>CAWJVJ010000023.1:0-31079 GCA_963846265.1 uncultured Solirubrobacterales bacterium | reverse complement strand
GTTCCGTTCCGTTCCGTTCCCCAGCGGGTTAGCCCCTATGTGCCTGCTGATCCACTCCCGGGGAGATCGAGTCCCAGAAGCGGCAGTTGTGGTCGGCGGAGATCTGCGAGATCGACATGACCTCGCTGTCGCCGGCAGGCTCGAGCTCCATCTCGTCGCCCGAGCGATTGAACTCGGCCCGAACGCGAATCCTTGCGCGGTCAGGTTGCCCGTGCGGGCGAACGTCGTCATCCGCGCGATCTCCTCGTCCTGCATCACCTGCTGGTCGGCGTCGAGGGGCGTCGCCTGCGGCGTCTCATACGAGTTCCAAGGGTTGTCGTGCGCCGCCCCGGCCGGCGTGTCCCTTGTGCCCGTCGCCTGGTAGGGCGGCAGATCGTTGTCGTTCATCAGGAAGCCGTACACCGGCATCCACCGCGACAGGTCCTCGTCGGTGACGACCGCCGGGCAGACGGTGTCCGAGTCGGCCGCGAGCGTCCGCCACGCGATGAACGGCGTCTCGAACCGCGACAGCGGATACAGCGCCAGCACGCCGCGGGCGTACCGGCCGTACTGGGCCTCGACCTCTGCTCGTAGTCGGTCGAGGTGGTCGGCTCGCCCACGAGGTCCTCGTCGCGCTCGGTCCCGATCATGACCGGGACTCGATTCACGTCGCCGGTCTTGAGCGCCTGGCGGAGCGAGTTCGTGAGCGTGGTGCCGTTGATCGTCGGGCCGACCGTTCCCTGCCCGCCGTACTGGTACCCGTCACCCGGCGTGTCCGAAGCCTCGAGCACCGCGTCGGTCGGCAGCGCCCGCAGGCATGCCGCAACGTTCGCCGTGCCCGCGCCGCATCCGACGGAGGTCGCGAACGCCGCGCCGATGCCGTTGGCCTGCTGCTCGAGTGGCACGGACGACTTGCAGTCCTGCGGCTCGAGGTCGTACGAGCCGCCGGGCCGCACGCCCGGGACGCCGAACAGCGTGTTGTACTCGCCGCTGTCGTCGATCGCTCCCTGGAACAGTCCGCGGGCCGTCGGTGAGGCGATCTGGTCGCACACGCTCGAGGCGCCGCCCGACTCGCCGAAGATCGTCACGCGATGCGGATTCCCGCCGAACGCGGCGATGTTCTGCTGCACCCAGCGCATCGCGAACTGCTGATCCTGGAGGCCATAGTCGCCGGCATGCGACCGAACGCCGAGTTGGCGAGGAACCCGAAGATCCCCAGCCGGTAGTTGATCGAAACGATCACCTCATGGCCGGTCGCCGCCATCAGCGAGTAGTCGCCATTCCCCGAGCCCTTGAACAGACCTCCGGGGTGGATGTGGAACATCACCGGCAGGTTCGTCCCGCCGCCGGCCGGACAAAACGTTCAGGTACAGGCAATCCTCACTCGACCCCGCTGCCGACGGCCCCGACTTCACGGCCGGCTGCGGGCACTCATTCGCGAATTGCGTCGCCTCCAGCATCGTCGTCCACGCCGGTGCGCCTGCGGTGATGCCCACCGCAGCGACCCGACCGGCGGCGCGGCTACGGAATCCCAAGCCACTCCTCCACACCGTTCGTGGCGGTGGTCCCGCACACCTGACCCGTCCCTGTCTGAACTCTAGTACCCGGCGCGCAGCCTGTCACCTGTGCGCTGGCGGTCTCGCGGAAGGTCCGCCGAAGCCACCGCGATCACGGCGACGATCACACCCGCTGCGACGAGCGCCATCCGGACACACGCCAGCGTCCTCGAAACAATCGAGCAAATCCCATCTCTCTCCTCACGTATCTACTGACCGAGCCGTATAGGTCAGCGCCGCGACAGTCCCGGCTCGACGGGGGCTATCCGCGCTTCAGGCGCGAACTTCCATCATCAGCTCTGTATAGGCCCCCTCCTTCCCCGCCGCGAACGCCACTCCGGCCAGTTTGGCAGTCTTCCTAGCGGACGCTGCGTCAACCCTACGCCGCCGGGAGAGAGGTGTCAATCCGACCTGGACGCCCTATCGCCGCGCAGGGCTAATAGGGGCCATGACGGTCGATCGCCGGCCAACCCCGGCCGCCTCGGGTCCTAGCTCGTGGCGACGTCGGCAGCAACGGCTCGCCACGAAAGCGCCGGCCACGTGACGGCCAACCGTCCCGACGGACGTGTCCATTCCACCCATATGGGTGAGTGCGCCAGCGGGCAGGCGACATTCCCCGTGATTCGTCAAAGCGGCCGCGGGGCGACGAGGCGATTGGCGGCCGGCCAGCGGTGGGCGCGCGCCAGCGCTCGCGGGCGGGTGTAGTGTGGCCGGCGACCGTGGCCCTGAGAAGGGCAACGGGGCACGATCGCTGGCTTGTACGCGGTGCGCGCCGGTCGCCCTGGCCCATTGGTACGTCGCCTCGCGCGGGGCCGCAGCCCAGCGGCGCCGGGTGGCGAGAGAAGCGGAGTGGGGAGATGCAAGGGGCTCACGGCGAATCCGCGTCCAGGGAAGGGGCCAGCCCTGAGCCTGTCGCCGCCTTGCCCGGAACAGTCCGCAGCGATCGTCCGTTGTGCTCTCCGGCGGATAGCCGTGTCAGTGGCGAGTGCCGCGCGCGCACGAGTCCCGCGGCGGGTGCGAGACGGGCCGGCTCATGGCCTGTATTTAGAACCGCCATGCGCAGCCCGAGCTTTAGCGCCCTTTACACCGCCGCGATGGCGGACTGTGCTGGGCGCTGTCCGATCGAGGCCGGAGTACTCGGCCGGCTCGCCGACCATGAGTGCCGCGGCGGCTTCCAATGGAGCGCCACCGTGGTGGCGCGCCGTCGAAGGCGGGCACCAATGTGCGAGTCGTTCTCGCGCCGAGCCGCTCGCGCGCCTAGTGCGCCGGCACGTTCCACGGAACGGTGTGGGACGCGATCACGCTCAATTGTGGCTCGGCATGCCCGGCGAGCTTGCCGCCGTCGGGCTGGATCGGGAAGCTCACCTTCCGCGTGACGCCCGGCTGGATCGCGTCGTTCGCCGCCGTGTGGCGGAGCGAATAAGGTTTTCGCCCGTCGATGCTGAACGAGGCCTTCATCACGTGTGCGATCACGGGTGCCGGCGACACCGTGTCGCGTAGTCCGCACGTTCCGGTCACGCCCGAGCAGATCGCCGAGTCGGCGATTGACGCGGCGCGCGCCGGCGCCGCGGTTGTCCACATCCACGTGCGCGACCCGGAGACCGGCAGCGGATCGCGCGACACCGCGCTCTACCGTGCCGTCGTCGAGCGGATCCGGGCCACCGAGGACATCGATCCGGTCATCAACCTCACCGCGGGAATGGGCGGCGACCTCGTGCTCGGGTCCGCGGAGGCGCCGCTGCCCCCCCAGGACGAGGGCACCGACATGGCCGGGGCGGCCGAACGGCTCGCCCACGTGGAGGAGCTGCGACCCGAGATCTGCACGCTCGACTGCGGGACGATGAACTTCGCGGCCGGCGGCGACTACATCATGGTCAACACGCCCGCGGTGCTGAAGGCGATGGCGTCCCGGGTCAGGGACCTGGGGGTACGGCCCGAGCTCGAGGTGTTCGACACCGGCCAGCTGGTGTTAGTGCACGAGCTCATCGCCGAGGGGCTGATCGACGCTCCTGCGCTGATCCAGCTTTGTATGGGCATTCCGTACGGAGCCCCCGACGATCTCCAGACGTTGCTCGCGCTCGTCAACCGGCTCCCCGACGGCGCCCACTTCTCGGCGTTTGCGATCGGGCGCATGCAACTCCCATTCGTCGCGCTGGCGCCGCTGGTCGGCGCGAACGTGCGCGTCGGGCTCGAGGACAACCTTTATCTGCAGCGGGGTCAGCTCGCCACTAACGCGCAGCTCGTCGAGCGGGCGGTGGCGATCCTTGAGTCGATCAACGTCGGCGTGCTCGGGCCCGACGCGGTCCGCGAGCGCCTCGCCCTGCGTCGGCATGGCTGAGACGAGCGGGCCCGTCGGGCTGCTCGGCGGCGGTGTGATCGGGGGCGGCTGGGCGGCGCGCTACCTGCTCGCCGGCATCGACGTCCGCCTCTACGACCCGGCGCCGAACGCCGCGGGCCGCCTCGAGGACGTGCTGGACGGCGCGCGACGAGCGATCGGGCGGCTCACGCTCGCGCCACTCCCGCCCGAGGGGACGCTAACGGTCGTCGACACCGTGCCGGAGGCGGTCGCCGACGCGACGGTCGTGCACGAGTCGGCGCCTGAACGAATGGACCTCAAGCAGGAGCTTCTGGCGCAGGCCAGCCGCGCAGCGGCGGCGGACACGCTGATTTGCTCGTCCACCTCGGGGCTGCTGCCCACCGAGCTCCAGACCGGCATGGATCACCCCGAGCGCTTCACGGTCGCGCACCCGTTCAATCCGGTGTACCTGCTCCCGCTCGTCGAGCTGGCCGGCGGTGCGCGCACGTCGGCGGACACGATCGAGCGTGCCGCGGAGTGGTTCACGGGCATCGGCATGCACCCGCTCCCCGTTCGCGTGGAGATCGACGGTTTCCTCGCCGATCGTCTGCTCGAGGCGTTGTGGCGCGAGGCGCTGTGGCTCGTGCACGACGGCGTGGCCACGGTCGGCGAGGTCGACGACGCGCTGCGCTACGGAGCGGGTCTGCGCATGGCGTTCATGGGGCCGTACCTGACCTATCGCATCGCCGGCGGCGAGCGGGGCATGCGTCATTTCATGGCCCAGTTCGGCCCCGCTCTGCAGTGGCCGTGGACGAAGCTCACCGACGTTCCCGAGCTGACCGACGAGTTCCTGGATCAGCTGAGCGCAGAGTCCGACGCGCAGGCGCATGGCCGCTCGATCGCCGAGCTCGAGCAGATGCGCGACGACTGCCTGGTCGCGCTGCTGCAGGCGCTGCGGGCGAACGAGCAGGGCGCCGGCGCGACGCTCGCGCAGTGGGAGCGCGAGCTCATGCGCCTGGCCGCGGTCCGCCATTCCGCACCCCCGTCTGCGCCGGCGGACGGGTCGGGGGAGCGCCGGCGGGCTCCCCCGCGCCGCTCCAGACGCTCACCCGCGTGGTACCCGCGGACTGGATCGACTACAACGGGCACGTCCACGAGAGCCGGTACCTGCAGCTCGCCGCCGACGCCACCGACGCCCTGCTCGCTCGCCTTGGGCTGGACGCCGACTACCTCGAGTCGACCGGTTCCTACTACACGGTCGAGACCCATCTATGCCACATCGGCCAGCTCCGCGCCGGCGACCACGTGACCGTGACGACCCAGTTGCTCGGCGGCGATGAGAAGCGTCTGCACGTATTCCATGTGGTGGCGGCGCGGGGAGACGCGGGGCCGGCCGCCACCGCCGAGCATCTCCTCCTCCACGTCGACGCCGCGAGCGGCCGCGTCGGTCCGGCGCGCGGGGCCGTGCGCGCGCGGGCGCTCGAGCTGATCGGCGAGCACGCCGAGCTGCCCAGTCCGGCCCGCGCGGGGCGGCGGATCGAAGCGGCGAGACCTACGGCGCGGTGACGCGCGCGAACGACTCGAGCTCCGCCGGCGTGAGCACTCGCTTCTCTCCGGTCTCGGCGTTCCGGGCGACCATCACGGACTCGGCCTCGGCCGACAGCTCGCCGTCGAGCGTGCGCACCTCCTCGCGGGTGACGATGCTCGAGCGCCCGAGCTTGAGCAACCGGCACGACGCGATCACGTGCTCATCCTCCTCACGCAGCTCGCGCCGGAAGTCAATCGCCACCCGCGCCAGTACGTAGTCCCACGTCGATCTGCCCTCTGGCACCATCGTCGCCAGCCAGCCGTCGCGCGCCTCTTCGAGGTACGTGAGGTACACCGCGTTGTTGACGTGACGGAACGCGTCCAGGTCCGCCCAGCGGATCTCGATGCGCTTCTCGAACAGGATCGGGTCACCGTTCATGGCATCGCCGCCGGTTCTGGTGTGGGAGCCGCCTCGACGACCGCCCGCTCGCCGAGTCGACCGCTGTGCGCGCGCCGGACCGTGCCGCGGAACTCGCGGCCGGCCGACCGGACGCCGCCGGCGGCAGCCAGGCGGGCGGTGCGCAGCCGGCGTGTCCGCGGCACCGGCCGGCCGAGCGCGCGGAGCGCCGCCAGCCGCACGCCGACGGCCCGCTTCTTCGCCACCTGATGCGGGTTGAAGTCGTCGAGCTGGCGCGGCCCGAGTGGCTCGCACACCGTGATCACGTCGGCCGCCACCGCCGCCTCGAGCAGCTCCGTCCCTGCCGTGGTGCGCGCGATGATCGAACCCCATCCGGCGTCCTCGCCGACCGGCGTGGCGTCGGGCCACGTGTCGCCGACCACGATGTCCGCGGCCTCGCCGATCGCGTCGGGGCAGATCTTGCAGCGCGACTGGAGTCGCCACGTTGCCTCGTCCTCCCACATCTCGCCGTAGCTCAGCTCGTACGCGCGCCCGTCACGCGTCTCTATGCGGGTCGCGCCTGGATTGCCGTAACCGCGGTAGCGGAACAGCGTGAGGTCTCGCTCGTCGACCCCGAAGCGGCGCAGGACGTCCTCCGACTTGCCGAGCTCGGACGCGCCGCCGCAGATCATGGTGAGCGCGTAGCGCATGTAGCGGTCGACGCGCGCGTCGAGCCGGGCCAGGTTGCGGACGGCGCCGACGTCGCAGGGCTTGCCGATCAACGCAAACGGGCGGCCGCGGTCGAGCACGGACAGGAAATCGCGCAGCGGCGCAGCCGGTCCGTACCGCGATCCACACGCCTCCAGCACGTCGACCGGGTCGAAGCTGAGGTGGCGCGCGCTGCGCATCGGCGCCTCGCGCGAGGCGGCGACGTGGAGGATCAGCTCGACGCGGCCCGAGGCGAGCAGGAACTGGGCGAGGGCGGTGAGCGCGCCGCCCGAGGATCCGCGGTGGCGCACGACCGGATCGGTGGCGTGACCGCGGACGGCGGTCGCGATCGGACCCCAGATCGAATCGACAGCGGTCCCCGGGGCCAGCCTCCGCGGGTCTGCGCCCTCGACCCGCATGCCGGGGCAAACCGCGTTGATCGTGCGCAGGTGCCCGGCGTCCAGCAGCTGACGCGCCAACGGACGCTCGCGCCCGTCGCTGGTGGTGACGATCTCGACGCGGTCGCGGCCGGCAAGGCTCTCGCACAACCCGCACCCGATGCACAGCCCCCCCTGAACAATCTCGTCTATCCCGAGAGGCCGTGTCACCGGGCGCAGCCTACAAGCCGGAGCCGTTACCGCCGAAACCGACTGGAGCGGGCCGCCAGCCGGAGGCGCGGACGGCTGCGGCGTTAAGGCCTCATTGGCCCTTTGTACAAATTTGCGCGGAGCGCTTGACAGCACCCTCTCGGGGGCGTTATTTAAACGGCGTTCCAAATGACCGTTTGGAACGAAGGTTGAGAGGGATATTGACGCGCAAACAAGCCGTCCAGAAACGGCGGGTAGACGCGCCTGCGCGCGTACGCCGGCCCGAGATCCTGGCCACGACGGTCGAGCTGGTTCGGGAGCAGGGACTGTCGAACGTCCGCGTGGTCGACGTGGCCGAGCGGGCCGGCACGAGCCCGACGAGCGTCATCTATTACTTCGCCAGCAAGGACCAGCTGTTCGGGCACGCGGTCGCTGACGCGGACGCGGCCTTCTACGCGGCGCTCCGGCCGGAGCTCGCCGCGCTCGAGAGCGGGATCGACCGCCTCGCCTGTCTGATCGTCCGCTCGAGCCTCAGCGAGTGGCCGTTGTGGATCGACACGTGGCTGCTGGCGCGTCAGAGCCCGGAGGTGCGGACGGCCGAATGGGGGTTCGAGTCCAGCTGGTGCGATGCGATCGCCGAGACGATCCGCCACGGGCAGGCGCGGGGCGAGTTCGGTCCGGTCGACGCCGATGAAGTGGCGGTTCGCCTCGCCGCCGTGAGCGAGGGGCTCGCCGTTCACATGGTGCTCGGGCAACCCGGACGGACCCGCGAGCACTACGTGTCGATGTCGCTGAAGGGCAGCCGCGATCGAGCTCGGGTGCCGAGAGTCCGACCTGCAGGAGGCCGCGGCGCGGGTGCCGATCGCGGCCCAGCCACCCAAACCCGAAGGAGCGCAATGAGCCTCATCACTCGCCGCAGCCTGCTCGAGACCGCCGCCAAGGGTGGCCTCGCCGTCGGAGCCGGAGGACTGATCGCGGCCTGCGGATCCTCATCGTCGAAGTCGAGCGCCGCGACCACGGGATCCACGGCGTCCGCCGGCACGCCCAAGCCCGGCGGCACCCTCCACGCCGGGCTGACCGGCGGCTCGAGCTCCGACACGTGCGATCCCAACACGATCGTCAACAACACCGACTATTGCCGGGCGGCGAACCTCTACGAGGGCCTCGTGTGGACGACCGCCGATGCCCAGTTGTATTACCGGCTCGCGGAGGAGATGACGCCGAACAAGGACGCCACCGTGTGGACGATCCGCCTGCGCCAGGGCGTCACCTTCCACAACGGCAAGGACCTCACCGCCGACGACCTGATCTTCTCGATCAACCGCGTGCTGAATCCCAAGGCTCCCGGCGAGGCCGCGAACGCGCTGAGCGGGATCATCGCCTCGGGGATGAAGAAGCTCGACAACCGCACGATCACCGTGCCGTTCTCGAAGCCGTACTCGACCTTCCCCGAGAGCCTGGCCAACAACATCACGGTGTACGTGCTTCCCGAGGGCTTTGACCCCAAGACGGCGATCGGCACCGGTCCGTTCAAGCTGCAGAGCTTCACCCCCGGCCAGCAGACGATCCTGGCCAAGAACGAGAACTACTGGAATTCGCCGCTCCCGTACCTCGACCAGGTGATCATGACCGACTACGCCGACGAGACCAGCCAGGTGAACGCGCTGCTCTCGAGCTCGGTAGACGTCGTCAACCTCCTCTCGCAGTCGACGATTGGCACGGTCACCGGCTCCGGCAAGAAGGTGGTGATCTCGACGGTGGAGGGTGGAATCCGTTCACTATGCGAGTCGACCAGGCGCCGTTCAACGACGTGCGCGTGCGGCAGGCCTTCCGGCTGGCCGTCGACCGGGAGAAGATGCTCCAGACCGTGTTCGGCGGTCACGGCACGATCGGGAACGACATCTTCGGGATCTGGGCACCGGAGTACGACCACAGCATTCCGCAGCGTCAGTACGACCCCGAGCAGGCCAAGTCACTGCTGAAGGCCGCCGGGCATGAAAACCTATCGCTCACGCTGGTCACCGGCGACATCGCCCAGGGCGTGATCAACATGGCGCAGGTCTACGCGCAGCAGGCCGCCGCCGCTGGGATCAACGCCAAGCTCGACCAGGTCACCGTCACGGACTTCTACGGACCGAATTACCTGAAGTGGGTGTTCGCCCAGGACTACTGGTACTACTCGCCGTACTTCCCGCAGGTCAACCAGGCGACACTGCCGGGCTCACCGTTCAACGAGACCCACTTCAACAATTCGAAATACATCAGCCTCTACAACCAGGCGCTGGCGACGCTCGACGTGAACATGCGGACCGAGATCGCCCACGAGATGCAGATGATCGACTACAACGAGGGTGGTTACATCATCCCGTTCTTCCCGGCGGTGATCGACGGCTACCTGCCGAACGTCAACGGGATCCTGGTGTCGAAGACCGGCTCGTCGTTCAACAACTGGGACTTCGAACACATCTGGAAGTCCTGATGCTCACACGCGGGAGTGATCCGCAATGAGCGTCGCTGCTGAGACGCCGCTGCCTGCTCCGGGACCCGGCGCGACGCGTCGCTCGGCGCGTGCGTGGAGCCGGCGCCATCCGGTCTGGTCGATGGTGGTGGTGCGGATCGCGCTCGGGCTGTTGACGATTTTCGCGGTCTCGATCGTCATCTTCCTCGCGACCCAGGCGCTGCCGGGCAATGCGGCTTACGCCGTGCTCGGGCACAGCGCCACGCCGCAACGGTTGCAGGCACTCGAGGCGCAGCTGCACCTCAATCGACCGCTGACCAGCCAGTACGGGAGCTGGATCGGCGGCGTTTTGCAGGGCAACTTCGGTACCTCGCTGGCCAACGGCGAGAAGGTGTCCTCGCTGATCGGGCCGCGCCTTGAAAACTCCGCGGTGCTCGTGATCGGAGCCGGAATCGTCGGGACTCTGATCGCGGGCATCCTCGGGCTCGTCGCCGCGGCTCGCCGCGACAAGCTGTTTGACCACATCGCGTCGGTGATCGCGCTGACGATCACCGCGCTGCCTGAGTTCGTGGTCGCGATCGCGCTCGTGATCGTGTTCTCGGTGAACGTTTTCCACATCCTCCCGGCGGTGTCGGCGATCCCGCCGGGTACGTCGCCATTGTCCGATCGTCAACGCGCTGATCCTGCCGATCGCGACACTTTCACTGGTGATCGCCCCGTACATCTTCCGGATGGTGCGCGGCGCGATGATCGAGGCGCTCGAGAGTGACTACGTCGAGATGGCGGAGCTGAAGGGAATCTCGCGGTGGCGGGTGCTGCTGGTTCACGCGCTGCCGAACTCACTGCCGCCGGTGATCCAAGTGGTGGGATTGAACCTGCTGTATCTGGCGGGCGGCATCGTGGTCGTCGAGTACGTGTTCAACTACCCGGGGATCGGCGCCGCGCTGGTCGACGCGGTCTCGAATCGCGACATCCCGACGATCCAGTTCATCGTTCTGATCCTGGCCGCGTTCTACGTGTTCGTGAACATCACGACCGACGTGATCGCCCTGCTGGCCAGCCCGCGTAGGAGGGCGACTCGATGACTGATATCGGGGCGGTTACTCCGGTACCGAGGGTGGGGCGGATGAGCTCGCGCCCGGAGTGGCTGGTGATTCTCGGTCGTGCGGCGCGGAGCCGGCGCGGAACGATCGGCCTGGCGATCGCCGGGTTCGTCCTGCTGGTCGCGATCGTCGGACCGTTCATCGCGCCACACTCGCCGACCGCGCCGGTCACGGAAACCTTTGCCACGCCGTCCGGGTCGGCGCCGCTGGGCGGTGACGACCTCGGCCGTGATGTCCTCAGTCGAGTCCTCGCCGGAGGCTGGAAGCTGCTGGCGATCGCCGCCGCCGCGACCGCCCTCGGGGTGTCGGCGGGGGTGGCGCTCGGGATCGCGGCGGCCTACTACGGCCGTTTCACCGACGGGATCATCATGCGGATCGTTGACGTGTTCCTCGCGTTCCCACAGCTGGTGTTCGCGCTGCTCTTGGTCAGCGTGCTCGGCCCGAAGATCTGGCTGATCATCATCGCGGTCGGGATCTCGCACGCTCCGCAGGTAGCCCGGGTGATTCGCTCGGTTGCGCTGGACGTGTGCGAGCGCGACTACGTCAAGGCCGTCGAGCTGATGGACACTCCGGGCCGGCGCGTGATGACCGGCGAGATCCTGCCCAACCTGATGTCGGTCGTGATGGTCGAGGTCGGGCTCCGGTTCACGTACTCGATCCTGATCATCGCCGGCCTGAGCTTCCTCGGCTTCGGGATCCAGCCGCCGGCGGCCAACTGGGGGTTGATGATCAACGAGAACCGGATCGGACTGGTGGTCAATCCGTGGGCGGTGATCGTACCGGCCGGGCTGATCGCGATCCTGACGATCGGGCTGAACACGTTCACCGACGCGATCGCACGCGCGTCGCTCGGCGTCGATCGCCCAGCCGAGGAAGCGGTGCTGGCAACCGGCATCATTCTGGACCGCAGCGCGTGATGAGCGAGCTACTCACCCCCGCCGACCAAGACTCGCGCGTACTGCTCGCGGTCGATCGCCTGAAGGTGGTGATGGCGGGCTCGGCGGCCGATGTTGTCGACGACGTGTCGTTCACGGTCGGGACCGGAGAGGTGCTCGGTCTCGTGGGCGAGTCCGGCTCGGGCAAGACGACGGTGGCGCTGGCGCTCATGGGCTACGCCCGCCGCGGGCTCACGATCGCCGGCGGCAGCGTGCTGCTCGAGGGCCAGGAGGTGATCGGGCGGGCCGACGCCGAGCTGCGGCGTCTGCGGGGAGCCTCGGTGGCATACGTGGCGCAGGACCCGACGAGCGCGCTCAATCCGGCGCTCAAAGTCCGAACCCAGCTCCGCGAGATCTTCGCCGCCCACCCCGGCGAGCAAACCGAGGGCTCGGTGGACGAACGGATCGGTGAGCTGCTGCTGGAGGTCCGACTCGACTCGGTTTCCAGAGCGCTCGAGTCCTATCCACACCAGCTGTCGGGCGGCCAGCAGCAGCGCGTGATGCTGGCGATGGCGTTCGCCTGCCGCCCGAAGCTGATCGTGCTCGACGAGCCGACCACGGGGCTCGACGTCACGACCCAGCGCCACGTGCTCGATTCGATCCGTGGCCTGTGCCGGATCTACGGCGTGGGCGCCGTATATGTGAGCCACGACCTCGCGGTAGTGGCCGACATCGCCAACACGATCGGGGTCATGTACGCCGGTCGTCTGGTCGAGTTCGGCGCCGCTGCACGAGTGTTCCGTTCCCCCGGTCATCCCTACACCCGGGGTTTGCTTCGGGCGATCCCGTCGCCGACCCGGGCCCATGTGCTGGAGGGGATGGAGGGGCAGCCGCCGCGCCCAGGCGCGCGACCCACAGGATGCTTCTTCGCTGCGCGCTGCGAGTTCGCCGAGGACGCCTGCCAGACCGAGTTCCCCGCGAAGAACGATCTCGACGGCAGCGGGCACTGGGCCCGCTGCATCCGCGCGGCGGAGGTGTCCCAGCTGCCCGCGCTCGGCGAGCTCCCTTTGCGCGAGCACCTGCCGCTCGCGGAGGCCGAGAGCCCGCTGCTCCGGATCGAGTCCCTGAACGCGACGTACGTCGACAAGCCGGTGCTGTACGACGTCTCGGTGGACGTCCGTCCGCAGCGCTGCGTGGCCGTCGTCGGCGAGTCAGGGGCGGGCAAGACAACGCTGGCGCGCTGCATCGTCGGGCTCCACAGCAGCTGGTCGGGCACGATCTTGTTCGACGGGAACGCGCTCGCGCACGACCGTCGCCGGCGCCCGCGTGACGTCATCCGTTCGTTGCAGTACGTGTTCCAGAACCCATACACCTCGCTCAACCCGCGCAAGACCGTGGGCCGTCTGGTCGAGCAGCCGCTGCGCGAGCTGTTCGATCTGCCCCGGGCCGAACGCGAGAGCCGCGTCGTCGCGGCGCTCGAGGACGCCGCGCTGAGCGGGGAGTATGTGAACCGCTATCCCGACCAGCTGTCCGGCGGGGAGCGGCAGCGCGTGGCGATCGCCCGCGCGTTGGTGTCCGAGCCGAAGCTGCTGGTCTGCGACGAGGTGACCTCGGCGCTCGACGTGTCCGTGCAGGCCGCGATCGTCGAGCTGCTGCACCGGCTCAAGTCCGAGCGGGGACTCACGCTCGTACTGATCACCCACAACCTGGCGCTGGTTCGCAGCCTCGCCGACGACGTGGTGATCCTGCGCGACGGCCGCGTGGTCGAGCAGGGCCAGGCGGTGCTGGACAGCCCGCAAACCGACTACTCGGCCCAGCTGCTGGCCGACGCGCCGAGCCTGGAGCTCGCGGCACACCCGTGACCGAGGCACGGTTCGGCGCCGACGGCCTGCGGCGCCATGCGGCCGACCTCGTCGGCGCGCTCGGCGCACGCTTGGGGGACGCCGAACGGGTGGCCGCTGCGCTCGTCGATGCCGACCTGTGCGGTCACCGCTCCCACGGCGTCCGGCAGCTGCCCTACTACGCCGGCCAGGCGCAAGCGGGGGAGATCGACGTCCGCGCCGAGCTCGAGACCGTCCTCGACGCTTCCGGTCTGCTGGTGTTAGACGGCCACCGTGGATTCGGGCAGGTGATTGCGGCCGAGGTGGCCGAGACGGCCGCTGTCCGGGCGCGCGAGCACGGGATCGCCGCGCTTGCGGTCCGCAACGCCGGTCACATCGGGCGGCTCGGCGAGTACACCGAGAGGCTCGCCACAGCGGGCCACGTCGCGATGCTGCTCGTGACCGCGCAGGGCGCCGACCAGCAGATCGCCCCGCACGGCGGCCTTGAACGGCGTTTGACCAACAACCCGCTGTCGCTGGCCGTGCCGGGACCAGAGTTTCCGATCGTGCTCGACATGGCGCTCAGCGAGGTGGCCGAGAGCCGGGTCCTTTACGCGGCCGACATCGGCGCGGAGATCCCGGTGGGGTGGGTGCTCGACGCCGACGGTCGGTCGTCGACGCGGCCCGCGGACTATCTCGGCGGCGGCTCGCTGGTGGCGCTCGGAGCCGGCGCCGGGAGTCACAAGGGCTACTCGCTGATCGTCCTGCTCGAGCTGATCGTCGGCCTGCTGGCGTCGGTGGCCCTGTGCGGCCCGGCCTCGCCGCCGTTCGCCAACGCGTTCGTGCTGATCGCGATCGACGCTCGCGGCGCTGCCCAGCAGCGCCGCCCCGAGATCGCCGAGCTGATCGCCTGGATCAAGAGCGCTAGGCGACGCGACGGCGCAAGCGAGATCCTGATCCCCGGCGAGCTCGAGCACCGTCGCCGGCGTGCCGCTGGGGACGTGGTGGCGCTCGACCCCGTGACCGTCGCCGAGCTCGACGACCTCGCCCGGCGGCTCGGCGTCGGATCGCACTTGAGCGACACGGTCACCGCGGCGGCGGCGCCCGCGAGACGGTCCCGGGCGCCCGCGTTGCGCGTACTCGCTTTCCACTGCGGCGGCGAGTGGTCGCCGATGGGCGTGTACGACCCGCTCGACCAGGGCGGCGCGCGCATGGTCTACGGCCCGTATCTCCTGTATCTGGTCGAGCACGCGCACGGACGCGTGCTATTCGACACCGGCCTGCACACGAAGTGGAAGTCGACGGGCGATGGGCGGATCGAGGTTGGGGAGACCGACGACGTGGTCAGCCTGCTCGCACGCGCTGGCGTGAGGGCCGAAGAGGTCGAGCACGTGGTCGTCTCCCACCTCCACTACGACCACGCCGGCGGACTGCGGTTCTTCCCGCACGCGACGGTCTGGGTTCAGGCGGCGGAGCTGCGGTTCGCGTACGCGCCGGCCGTCTACCAACGCGAGCTGTATGACCGCGACGATTTCGACCATCCGCTGCGCTGGCGAGAGCTCAACGGCAGCGACGACATCTTCGGCGATGGTGCGGTCGCGATCATCCCGACGCCGGGGCACACCCCGGGGCACCAGTCGCTGTGCGTTGAGCTGCCGAGCGGGCCGCTCGTCCTCGCCGCCGACGCCAGCTATCTCGACGCGGCGATGCGCGCGCGCCGTCTGCCGGGTGTGGTCTGGAACCCGGATGCGATGGTGGCGAGCTGGGTCGCGCTCGAGAAGCTCGAGCGCGACCGCGGCGCGCGGTTGATCTTCACCCACGAACTGGAGTTCAGAACCATGATCCGACTCGCACCGGAGGCCTGGTATGAGTGAACGCGAACTCGACGGACAGGTGGCGCTCGTTACCGGGGCTGGGCGCGGCATCGGCCGGGCGACCGCGGTGGCGCTGGCTGACGCCGGAGCGCGCGTGATGGGCGTGTCCCGCACCACTGCCGAGCTCGACGAGCTGGTGGCGTCGCATCCCGCGATCTCGACGTTCGCGGTCTCGCTCAGTACCGCCGAGGGTTGCCGGGCGGCAGTGGAGGAGACGCGTCGGCGCCTCGGTCCGGTCGAGATCCTGGTCAGCAACGCGGGCGTCGGCTCGAGCGAGGAGCGGCGTGTGTGGGAGCAGGACTCGGCGGTGTGGCACGCCTCGATGGCGATCAACCTCCATGCTCCGTTCGAGCTGATCCGGCTGGCGGCGCCCGAGATGGTGGCCGCGGAGCGCGGGCGGGTGATCGTCGTCGCCTCGACTGCCGGGCTGTTCGGCGGGTCCGCCATGACCGCCTATTGCGCGTCCAAGCACGGCGTCATCGGGCTCGTCCGCGCGGCGGCGCTCGACCTCGCCCCTCACAGGGTCACCTGCAACGCGGTCAACCCGGGCTGGGTACGAACCCAGATGTCCGAGACGGCGGCCCGGCTGCACGCCGAGCGCCGGGGCGTCTCCGTCGAGGAGATCTGGGCACGGCGGACTGCGGAATACGCGGCCGGCCGGCTGCCTACCGCCGAGGAAGTTGCCGACACGATCCGCTTCCTGGCCGGGCCGCGAGCGAGCGGGATCAGCGGCGAGACGATCACCGTCGCGATCGGCAGCCCGTGGTAGCGATGAATCCCGAGACTTATGCCGAGCTGGACGGAGTCGGGATCGCGCAGGCCGTGCGCGGCCGCACCTGCTCGGCGGTCGAGATCGCGCAGGCGGCGCTGGCACGCATCCAGGATGCCGACGGCGACCTAGGCGCGTTCACCGTGACGCTCGCCGACTCGGCGCTCGCGACCGCGGAGGCGGTCGATGCCGCGCTGACCCGCGGCGATGACGTCGGGGCGCTCGCCGGCGTGCCGGTATCGATCAAGGACACCCTGTGGATGCGCGGCGCGCCCGCCACAAACGGCTCGCTGGCGCTCCGCGACTTCGTCCCCGACCGCGACTGCGTGCCGGTGGCGCGGATCCGGGTCGCCGGGGCCACGATCGTCGGCAAGACCAACAACCCGGAGTTCTGCTACCGGGGCTACACCGACAACGCGCTGTGGGGAGTCACGCGTAACCCGTGGGACCGCGAGCGGACGCCGGGCGGCTCAAGCGGCGGCGCCAGCGCTTCGGTGGCCGCCGGCATGACCCCGGGGGCGATGAGCACCGACGGCGGCGGATCGGTGCGGATTCCGGCTTCGTACTGCGGGCTCGTCGGCGTCAAGCCGACGTTCGGGCTGGTGCCCAAGGAGCCGGGCTTCCCGGGCTGGAAGACGCTGTCGGTGATCGGGCCGCTGACGCGCACGGTGCGGGACGCCGCCGCGCTGCTCGAGGTGACGGCCGGCGTCGCTCCGGCCGACGACATGTCGTACCCGGGAGGCGACCGGAACTTCGTCGTCGCCGCCGCCGACGGCGCTCGAGGGGACCTGTCGGGCCTCCGGGTCGCCTACTCGGCCGACGGCGGCTTCGCCGCGGTCGATCCCGACGTGCGCCGCGCGTTCGCCGCCGCGGTGGAGCGATTCGCCGCGCTCGGTGTGACGCCGGTCCAGGCGTATCCCGCGACCGGCGATCCGACCGCTCTGTGGGTGCTGATTGCCGGCGCCGAGGGGTTCGCGTCCGAAGGCCCGCTGCTGGCCGAGCACGAGGCGGAGATGACGCCGGGCACGGCCGACATGATCCGCGCCGGCGACATCCCGGCGGTCCGCTACATCGAGGCCATGCACGAGCGCGCTCGCTACACCGTCGCCTGGTCCGAGTTCTTCGCCGACTACGACCTGCTGCTCAGCCCGACGATGCAGAGCACGGCATTCGAGCTCGGTCTGAACGCGCCGGTGGAGATCGAGGGCCGTCGCTTCGAGCCGACGGACGACGACTGGGCCAGCCTGCTCCTGTCCGCCAACCTGACCGGTCAGCCGGCCGTGACCGTGCCGTGCGGGTTCGGCGACGACGGGCTGCCGATCGGCCTTCAGATCATGGCGCGGCGGTTCGACGACGCGCTGGCGTTGCGCGCGGCCGCGGCGTGGGAGGCGCTGGCGCCCTGGCCGCGGCTCGCGCCGGCGTCCACCGAACGCGGCCTTGGCAACGCTAGGTCGGGCGGCGGGTGAGCGACCGGGAGATGATCATCCGCTGGATGTCGGAGGTGCCCTCTTCGATCTCCTCGAGCTTGGCGTCGCGCATCCACTTCTCGACCGGGTACTCGCGGCTGTAGCCCCAGCCGCCGAGCGTCTGAACCGCCGCCCACGTGCACCACATCGCGGTCTCGGACGCGTGCAGCTTGGCCATCGCCGCCTGCGCCGTCGAGCGCTCGCCGCGATCCAGCATCTGCGCCGCCCGCCACGTCAACAGTCGCGAGGCGTCCACGCGTAGCGCCATGTCGGCGAGGCGGAACGCCACCGCCTGGTGCTCGGCGATCGGCTTTCCGAACTGGACGCGTTCCTGGGCGTACGCGACGGCGTACTCGAGCGCGGCCCGCGCCAGTCCGGTGGCTGATGCGGCCAGCGTCACCCGGCTGCGGTCGAACGTCTGCATCAGGCCTGAGAAGCCCTCGCCCTCATCGCCGAGCCGGCGATCGTCGGGCACGAACACGTCGTCGAGGAACACCTCGGTGTTGGGAATCGCGCGCTGGCCCATCTTCCGGATGGGCGGCCCGCAGCGCAGCCCGTCGTCGCTGGACGCAACCAGAAACGCGGTGATCCCCCGGTACCCGCGGTCGGGATCGACGGTGGTGAACACGACATACGACGAGGCGACGCCGCCGTTCGAGATCCAGGCCTTCTGGCCCGATAGCACGTAGCCTCCGTCGACGCGGCGGGCGCGCGTGCGGATCGACGCGGCATCCGAGCCGCTCTGCGGCTCGGTCGTGGCCAGCGCGGTCACCGGCGGATCGTCGCCGGCCAGCGGCTCGAGCCACCGCCGCTTCTGCTCCTCGGTGCCGAGCACGAGCACGGGCTCGGCGAAGAACCCGTTCGAAGTGACCAGGTTGCCGATCCCTGAGCAGCCGTGCGAGAGCTCCTCCTGCACGACGCATGAAGTAAGGCAGTCGGTCATGCCGGCGCCGCCGTACTCCTCGGGGAGCATGAACGACGTCAACCCGAGCCCCGCGGCCTTTCGCCACAGCTCCCACGGCACCTCGGTGTCGGCCTCGTCCACGGCCAGCGAGATCGGCCGGATCTCGCGCGCGGCGAAGTCGCGACACAGCTCCTGAATTGCCAGCTGCTCCTCGGTGAGCGGCGCCGGTGGCGCGAAGGCGCTCATCGAGCCCACCGCCGGGTCAGCTCCTCGGTCGCATCCTGGCTCTGCGCGAGCAGCCCGTAGGCCAGGCGCTCGAGCCCGAGACCCGCCGCCCGCGACGTCTCCGGGAGCGAGTCGATCACCTGCTTCGTCACGGTCACGGCTATGCGCGGCAGGCCGCTCAGGCGTTCGGCCAACTCGAGCGCTCGCGGCAGAGCGCCGCCGGCGCCGACGACCTCGGTGACAAGCCCGAGCGACAGCGCCGTGTGCGCGTCGACGCGTTCGCGCAGGAGGATCAGCTCCTTGGCTCGGGCCGGTCCGAGCAGTCGCACCGCTCGCTGCGTCCCGCCCCAGCTGGGCAGGATCCCCAGCGCCACCTCCGGGAATCTGAAGTCGGCGTTGTCCTCGGCGATCCGGAAGTCGGTCGCGAGCGCGAGCTCGAGCCCACCGCCGATGCAGTATCCGGCGATCGCGCTCAGCGTCGGCTGCGCCAGATCGGCGACGCGCTCGGCGAAGTCGCCGGTGCCTCGGTACGTCGCGAGGATCTCGTGCGGCGCGTAGCCGCGCGTCTCGCTCAGATCGGCGCCGGCGGAGAACACCTCGGGTCCTCCGTTGAACACCACGCACGGGGCGTCACGGACCTCGGGCCGATCGAGCGCATCGCACAGCTCGCGCTCGACCTGCTCGGAGATCGCGTTGAGCTTCTCCAGGCGGTTCAGCCTGACCACGCAGGCATGTTCGTGGCGCTCGAGCGTCACCACGTCAGGCACCGACGCTCTCCTGGACGGGCAGCGCCGCTCCGTACTGGAGCAGACCGTCGAGCCCGCGCTTGCGCGCCTCGCCGGCGATGATCATCCGCTGGATCTCCGAGGTGCCCTCCCAGATCCGGTCGACGCGGGTGTCCCGGTAAAGCCGCTCGACCGGGTTCTCGCGCATGTAGCCGCGCCCGCCGAAGATCTGGACGGCGCGGTCGATCACGCGCCCCGCCGCCTCCGACGCGGTCAGCTTGACCATCGCGGCCTTGGCGTGAAGCAGTTTGCGCGGCATCGCGTTGTCGGCCTCCCACGCCACCTGGTGGGTAAGCGTGCGGCACAGCGCGATGTCGCACGCGCTGTCGGCGATCATCGCGCCGATCAGCTGGTGGGAGGCGATCACCCCGCCGGACTGGACGCGCTCGTTCGCCCACTCGGACGCGAGCGTCAAGGCTCGCTCGGCCGCGCCGGTGGCGCGCGCGGCGATCATCAGCCGCTCCTCGACGAACCAGTCGCGGGTCAGGTCGTAACCGCCGCCGACCTCGCCGAGCACCTGCTCGGGGCCGAGCGCGACGTCCTCGAACACGAACTCGGGGTGCTCGAACACGAACGAGTGCATGTACGCCGGCGTCCGCTTGACCTTGACGCCCGGGAGGTTCTTGTCGACCAGGAACAGGGTCGGGGCGCGGCCCGGCCCGGCGAGCGCCTGGACGATCAGGAAGTCGGCGACGTCGCCGACGGTCACGAACCACTTCTCGCCGGTGAGGCGAAAGCCCCCGTTTCCGTCGGCGCTCGCCACCGTCTCGATCAGCGAGGGATCCGAGCCCGCCTTCTCTTCGGTGACCGCGAAGCAGTCGCGGCGCTCGCCGGCGATCGCCGGCAGCAGGTAGCGCTCGCGCTGCTCGGGGGTGCAGCGGCGCAGCGCGTTCGCCGGTCTCCAGACGGCGTCCCAAAGCGCGCCCGTGAGCTGGCCGAGACGTTCCTGGACGATCACCTGGTCGAGGATCGACAGTCCCTGCCCGCCCCACTCGAGCGGCATGTTGATCGCGCCCAGGCTTGCACTTAGGGTGAGCTCGCGGATCTCGAACAGCGACTCGGCGGACAGCCCGCGGTGCTCCTCGCACTCGTCCTCGTAAGCCATGATCTCGCGGGCAAGCGCGGTCGCGCGGTCGCGGAGCTCGAGCTGCTCCTGGGTGTAGCGGAAGTCCACGGGCGTCTCCTGTCAGTCGGCTGGGTGTCTGAGAGCGATGCGCGCGTCGAGTCCGAGGGCACCGTCGGGTAGCACGAGCAGCGGGTTGACCTCGAGCTCGCCGATCTCGGGGTGTGCGGCGGCGACCGTCGACAGCGCGGACAGCGCGCCCGCCGCGGCGTCGACGTCGAGCGCAGTGCGGCCGCGCGCGCCGTTGAGGAGCGGGAACGCGCGTAGCTTGCGAAGCATCGCGGCGGCTTGCGCGGGGGTGACGGGCGCGAGCGCGACGGACACGTCGCGCAGCACTTCGGCGTACACGCCGCCCGACCCCACCAGCGCCACCGGCCCGAAGCGGGCGTCCCAGCGCACTCCGATCAGTAGCTCGACCCCGCGCTCGAGCGGCGCCATCGCCTCGACCGAAAACGCGTCGGGATGAAGGCGCGCCCCGACGTCCGCGTACGCCGCCGCCAGCGCTTCGGCGTCGGCCAGGCCGAGCTTGACCCCGCCGGTGTCCGATTTGTGCACCGCTCCGAGCGCCTTGAGTGCCACCGGGAAACCGATCTCGGCGGCCGCGACCTGCGCGGCCGTCGCGGTGTGAACGGTGCGCTGGGCGACGAACGGCACCCCGCCGGCGGCCAGCAGTGCCCGCGCCGCCTCGTAGCCGCGGTCGATCACGGGCCCGGCCGGGTCCGGGAGCGCCGGGACGTCGTGCGGATCGTGCGCGTCCCGTCGCGCCGCCACGCGCGACAGCGCGTCGACCGCGTGCTCGATCGCTCGGTAGACGGGCACGCCGCCGCGGCGCAGCGCGTCCGCGGGCAGCGAGGATGCGTACATCGTCTGCACGACCAGCGGACGGCCGGCGTCCGCGGTCAGCTCGGCCAGCGCCGCGCCCGTGGCCATCTCCGGGTCGGCGAACACCTCGGCGTATTCGCCGTAACCACCGAAGTAACCGGTCAGCAGCACGGCGTCGACGTCGCCGCATTCGAGCAGCGTGCGGGCGACACGTTCGAAGTTCCGGATGTCGGCCTCGCCGCCGCCCGCCAGATCCACAGGGTTCGAGCAGGAGGCGCTCGGCGGCAGCTGCTCGCGGAGCGTCGCCACCGTGGACGGGCTGAGCTCGGGCACCTGCAAGCCGGCCTTCGCGACGAGCGAGGCGGCGATCCCGCCGTGCCCGCCGCCGTCGCCCATGATCGCGACCCGTGGCCCGCGCGGCGGGACCCCGCGGATCAGCCCCTGGACGACGTCGATTAGCTGCCGCGGCGAGCTCACCTGTTCGATCCCGGCGGCGCGGCAGGCGGCCTCGATCGCGGCTTCGTCGCTGGCCAGCGCCCCGGTGTGCGAGCGGATCGCGCGCGCCGCCGCCTCATCGCCGGACACCGTGAGCAGGACGACCGGCTTGCCGGCGGCCTGCGCGCGCGCCGCCGCGCGGGCGAACTCGCGGCCATCGCGGAAGTCCTCGACGTATAGGGCGATCGCCTGCGTCAGCTCGTGCGCGGCCATCGCGTCGATCAGCTCCGCGGTCGTCAGGTCGGCCTGGTTCCCGAGCGACACGAACCGCGAGAAGCCGAGCCCGACCTCCTGCGCGAGCAGGCTGACCTCGAGCGCGAGGTTGCCGCTTTGGGAGATCAGCGCGATCGTCCCCGCCGGCAGGTCGTTGGACGCGAGCTCGAGCTCGGATTCGGCGTCGAAGATCCCCAGGCAGTTGGGCCCAACCAGCACCGCCCCGGCGTCACGCACCCTGGCGCCGAGCGCGACGTCACGGCCGCTGCCCTCGGTTCCGGCGCTGATCACCACGACCGCGCGGGCGCCGGCCGCCAGCGCGTCGTCGACGGTCGACTCGAGCGCCGCCTCGGGGACCGTGATCAGCACGAGGTCCACCGGCGCCTCCAGCTCGAGCAATGACCGATGCGTGTCCCGGCCGAGCACCTCGCCACCGCGATGGTTGACCAGGTGGACGGCGCGCCTCTGCTCGCCACGCAGCGCGCGGCTGGCCAGCCAGTTGCCCCACTTGCGCGGGTCCGCCGACGCCCCGACCACCGCCACCGAGGCGGGCGCGAACAGCGGTTGTAGGTCCCTGGTCATGGCTCGGGGACCGACGCGGCGGCGGCGCGCAGTGCGCCGAGCTCGCAGCGGAGCTCGGCCGCTGCGGCGGTCAGCGACATCTCGACGTAGTGCTCGGGCGTGCGCCCCGGATCCTCGTTGACCATGTGGATCGCGAGCCCGTCCATGAGCGCCGCCAATCGCGCCGCGACCGCATCGGCGTCGACGTCGGCAAACTCGCTGCGCGCCTGGCCGTGGCGCACGACCTCGGCGATCGCGGCGCACCAGCGCTCGCTGAAACCCCGGTGGGTCGGGAGCAGATCGGGGTGGCGCCGCGCATAGACCCACAGGTCCATCCACAGCACCCATTCGCTGCGGCTCGAGCGCGAGATCAGCCAGGCCAGACGCTCGATGCCGGATTCGAGCCGGTCGAGCTCGGGCCGGACGCTGTCGTAGAACGCGGAGTCCGCGTCGGAGATCGCCGCCTTGAACAGCTCGTGCTTGGTCCCAAAGTAGTAGATGACGCCGGTGGCGCTGGTCCCGGCGCGCTCGGCAACATCCGAGACGCGGACGCTCCACAAGCCCTGCTCGCGAAGCAGCTCGACCGCGCTAGCGAGAATCTGGGGGCGTCGCACCTTAGCCAGCGGCCGGAGCGGCGGCACGCTGGTCATGTCGGCGGGGTCAGGCTCCTGTCGCATGTTCGAAACGGCTGTTTTGAATGGCGATTTCTATTCGCTCCGACGCTGGCTGTCAACTAACTGCCAGGGGAATTCGACGGCCCGGTCGGCCGTGGCCGAATCGGGCGTTTTGCGGTGCCGGGGGGCCGGCGCCGCACACCGACGCGGGCCCCGTTCAGTCGCCGTTGCCCAGAACCGTGTCGGTGAGCCCGGGGTACACGTAGCGGGCCTTGTGAACCCGCAGCTCCATGAGCGTCTCGGTGCCCTGGACACCCTCGATCGCGCCGAGGCGCTCGGCGAGCAGCTGCCACAGATCGTCGTGGTCGCGGCAGATGATGTGCATGTACAGATCGGCCGAGCCTGCGCACGAAGACAGGTACATGACCTCCGGCCACTCCGCGAGCGTCTCGGCCACGCGCGCGTGCGCGGTCGGGGTGACGCGGACGAGCACCGACGCCTGGACTGCATAGCCGAGGGCGAACGGGTCTGCGAACGCCAGGATGCGCAGGATCCCCTCCTCCTGAAGGCGAGTGGCGCGGAAGCGCACGGTTCCTTCGCCGACGCCGAGCGACCGGGCGATCGCGCGGAACGGCCGGCGGCCGTCCTCCTGGAGCTGCGAGATGATCGCGCGGTCGAGGTCGTCGAGCTTGCGTGCGGTCATCGCCGCCGTCCGTGTAAGCGTGTCATGCGTCCTCCCGTGTCGATCCTCCAGATCCTCGAAGATCCGCGATGTCCACGATATGATTGCGCAAAATATTCGCGGTGAGCTTGCGAATTGCGGGCTCGTAGCGCTCGGGTGGTGCGGAAAGCGAGGAGTAGATGGCGACGAGGACGGTGGACCAGCTCGGGATCGACCTCGATGCGGTGGAGGAGGCCCTGTCACGGGACATGACGTTCCCCGCGCGCTGGTACTCCGATCCCGACATCTACGCCTTCGAGCTCGAGCACATCTTCGCGCGCTCGTGGCAGTACGCCGGCCCACTCGCGAAGCTCGCCCGTCCCGGCGATCACATCGTCTGCCGCGCCGGCCACGTGCCGGTCGTCGTCACCCTGGACAAGCAGGGCGACCTCCACGGGTTCATCAACGTATGCCGGCACCGGGCGTTCCCGGTGGCGGTCGGGGATGGCAACCGCTCGACGTTGCAGTGCGGATATCACGCCTGGACGTACAACCTCGACGGCAGCCTGCGCGCCGCTCCGCGCAGCGAGCGCGAGCGTTGCTTCAACAAACAGGAGTTCTCGCTGCTGCCGGTGGCCGTGGAGACATGGAACGGGCTGGTGTTCGTGAATCCCGACCCCGACGCGCGATCCATGCGCGACTCCTACCCCGAGTTCTTCCCGCTTGCGGAGGAGCGCGCGCTGGATTTCCAAAGCTATCGGTATCACGACCGCTACACCTACGAGGTCCCGGCTAACTGGAAGGTGTGGGTCGAGAACGCCAGCGAGTGCTACCACTGCCCGACGGTCCACAAGAACAGCTTCAGCGACGCGTTCGATGACAACGCCGACATCTACGAGTACGTGGACGGCAAGCGCGTGCTCGGCCAGTTCACCGTCTACAACCCCCGCGCCAAGAAATACGCGCATCCGGCGCGCGAGGGCGATCGCCAGTTCCGCTACATGTTCCTGTGGCCGACATCGACGATCGTGCAAGATGATTGGGTCGCGTTCCCCGGGGTCATCGTGCCGACCGGCCCCGAGACGTGCCGGTTCATCGCGGACATGTACGTCCATCCCGAGCTCGGGCCAGAGCAGACCGAGGAATGGGTCGAGATGTGGAACCAGACCCTGCTCGAGGACACCGATGCGGTACTGCTCCAGCAGCCGGGACTCAGTTCGCAGATGGTTCCGTACGGGCGCCTGATGCCAGCCAGCGAGAGCGCTATCGCGCGCTTTCACCGGATGGTGTGGGAGTCGTTCTCGGAGGCGCTGGCCTAGCCGTCGTTCCTAGCGCGGCGTCAGGGCGGGGCGCGCGAGTGCGTCCGCCGGCTCACGCCCATTCAGGACGGCCGCGACCGCCTCGCCGGCGCGCCGGTAGGGCTCCGTCGCCGCCGCCGGCGAGTACCACGCCGCGTGCGGGTTGATCAACGTGCGTGGCCAGCGCAGCTCTGGCTCCTCAGCGGCAGGGGGCTCGCTCGCAAGCACGTCGAGCGCGCATCCTGCGAGCCGGCCCGACTCGAGCGCCGCCCCGAGCGCATCCCGATCGACGAGTCCGGCACGAGCGCAGTTGATCAGGTAGGCGCCCGGCCGCATCGCCGCCAGCTCCGCGACGCCGATCAGCGGAGGCTGGCCTGGGATGAGAATGGCGTGGAGCGTCACGACATCGGCGCGCGCCAGCACGACCCCGAGGTCGTGCACCTCGATGCCGTCGAGCTGCCCCGGCGAGAGCACCGGATCGAACCCGAGCACTCGCATCTCGAGCGCGAGGGCTCGCCGCGCGACCTCCCGGCCGATCCGCCCGAGGCCGACGATCCCCAGTACGGCGCCGCTTAGCCGGCGCGGCGCCGCCTGGTGCAGATCCCAGGCGCCCGCGTGCACCGACCGGTCGAGCAGCGTCACGCCGCGGAGGAGGTCAAGCGCGAAGGCGATCGCGTGCTCGGCCACCTCCTCGGTGCAATAGCCCGGGCAGTGCGTCGCCCAGGCGCCGGCGGCCGAGATCGCGGCGAGGTCGAGGTGGTCATAGCCGGTGGCGGTCGCGGCGACGATGCGCAGGTCCGGCAGCCCAACGACGGCGGCCTCGTCGACCACGATCTCCGGCGGCACGAGCAGCGCGAGCACGCCCGCGCCACTCGGGAGGCCGTGGGTCTGATCGACCGACACCTCCGGGTGCTCGCGAAGGGCCTCCTGCACGGTCGCGAGGCCTTCGCCCGGGTCGATCAGGACCACCCGGCTCATGGCGTCGGCAGCGCCGAGGCCAAGCGGGCCCGCACGACGACGACCGCCGGCCCGTTCTGCTCGAGCCCCCACGCAAGGTTGTCGGCGGCCTCGTCGGCGCCGCCGCTGCGCACCGGAACGCCGAACGCCTCGGCGGTTCGCAGCAGATCGGGTTGCACGAGGTCGACCGCGACGGTCTCGCCGAAGTCTTCGCGCTGGTACTCGCGCAGGATCCCGTAGCCGCCGTCGTCGACCACCAGCAGGGTCGCGTCGACCGCGTGCTGGCGGGCGCTGGCCAGCTCGGCCAGCCCATAGGCGAGCCCGCCGTCGCCGCAGACGGCGAGGACCTTCCGGCCGGGATTCGCGACGGCCGCGCCGATCGCCGCCGGCCACGCGTACCCGAGCGTGCCCGACCCGAACGGATAGAGGAATTGCTGCCCCGCGCCCAGGCGCATGTGCGCGGCCGCCCAGTAGGCGAGGATCGTCATGTCCCAGACGGTCACGGCATCAGGGGGCAGCTCGGCCTCGATCGCCCCCAGCAGGGCACGCTCTTCGTCGCGAGATTGGGCTGCCAGACCCGCGGCGATTCGGTCGCGCACGCGCGCCACCCGCTCGGCGCCGTCGCGGCCTCGAGCGTTACCGTCGATCGGCGTCGGCAGCGCGGTGGCCAGCGCGAGGAGCGTGGCCCGCGCATCCCCGACGAGTGGCAACGCCGGATAGCTAACGCCGATTCGCTCGGGCGCGGCGTCGATGTGGATCAGGGCGCCCCCGAAGCGCAATTCGTACTGTGCGGTGGTGTCGGCGCCGAGCTCGGTGCCGACGCACAACACCACGTCGGCGCCGGCCAGCAGCTCGAGCACGGCCGCCTCGTCGCAGCCGGATCCGACCGCGAGTGGGTGTGTCTCATCGATCGCGCCCTTGCCCATGAACGTGGTCACGACCGGCGCGTCGAGGCGCTCGGCGAGCGCGAGCAACTCCGCCTTGCCGCCCGACCGAAGCACGCCGCCGCCAGCCCACAGGACAGGTCGCTCGGCCCCCGCCAGCAGCCGGGCCGCGTCCGCTGTGGCGCCGGCTGGCGCCGGCCGCGCGGTCGCGAGTATGGGGTCGAGCGTTGCGACCGGAACGTTTCCGGCCTCGGCGCGCAGCACGTCGACGGGGATCTCCAGATACGCGGGGCCGCGCGGCGGCGCCAGTCGCGACCGCCCACGCCTGAGCCAGCAGCTCGGGAATCGCCTCGGCGCTCTCGGCCCGAGCGGCGTGCTTGACGATTGGGGCGAACGATGCGAGCTGGCCGTCGAGCTTGTGCAGGTAGCCGCGATGGGTTCCGAGCAGCTCGCGCGGGATCTGGCTCGAGATCGCCACCACCGGCACGTGGGAGCTCGCCGCCTCCATCATCGCGGTGAGCGAGTTCAACGCCCCCGGCCCCGTCGAGAGCAACAGTGGCGCCGCTCGGCGCGAGCTGCGGGCGTACCCGTCCGCGGCGAATCCCGCGCAAAGCTCGGTGCGGGTGACGACCGGCTTGACGATAACGCTGGTCCGCAGCGCCTCCCATATCGCGAGCGCATGAACGCCGGGCACGCCGAATGCGACGTTCGCCCCGAGCGCAGCCAGCGTCTCAACGACAACGTGTCCGCCGGTCCTCTGCCTGCTCGCGGTAGTTACGGTCATCGACCCTCCTCGAGTAATAGACGCGCGGCGCGATGCCCGGCGCTGACGGCGCCGGCGATCCAGCCCGGCCACTCAGGTGCGTAATCGGAGCTCGCGTAGGCGAGCGCCTCGTGCCGCGATCCGAGCGCGGTCAGCGTCCCGTCGCTAACCCAACCCGGGCGCCACATGCCCCACGCACCTTGCGACCACGGGTCGCCGTTCCAGTCGTGCGAATCGACAGCCAAGACGCGCGCGCCGGGGGCATAGCACTCGATCGCGGCCTGGACGCTCGCGGGGTCGTCGGGGTCGATCGCCGCCCGATCATGGGCAAAGCCGACGAGCAGCTGCGCTCCGTCGACCTCATCGATGCTCCCGAGCCACTGGAGCGGCGGGCCCCATCCCACGGCCAGCAGGCCGGCCGGAACATTCTCGACCAGCGCCCAGATCTTCATCGAGCGACATGGCTGGCCCGTGCGGGCCGCGGCGGCGATCCGCGGATCGGAGGGCGGATCGAGCGCGATCCCGTCGAGCGCGTTGATCGGTAGGGCGAGGACCGCGCAATCTGCCCCGTAGGTCGCGCCGTCGGCGGCGATCGCCGTGACAGCGCCGCCACTCTGGTCCACGCGGGTGACCGGCGTGGCGAGCCGGATTTCGGCGCCCGCATCCTCGGCGAGGCGGTGCACCAGCTCATCGGTCCCGTTCGTGAGGTGCTCGGCGATCCCGTCGAACATGGCATAGGCGCTGTGTCCGAACGCCGCGACGTCGCTGGCCAGCGCCAGGAACCCGACGTCGTCGGGATCGCAGCCGCCGTACATCGCCGCCCACGCGAGCAGGAACTCGTGCGTGGCGAGCGGCAGCTCGAGCGCCGCGAGCCAGCGCCCGGCGCTGACGTCGAGGTCATCGACCGATCGAGGACGGCAATCCGGGTCCGAGCCGGCGCGTAGCCGCGCCGAGCTCGTACAGCGCGCGTTCGAGCGCGCGACCCTCCTCACGCGGCACCGGCGCGCTGTCGCGCATGCTCCCGCCGCTGAACCAGCGGTACGTGGCGGCCGGCGGATCGTGCGTGACGCCGAGCCCGTAGCGCTCGAGCTCGCGGGCGAGCGGCTTCATGTCGGCGACCGAGAACCAGGCGCCGCCGAACTCAACCGTCGTCTCAGTCCCGGCGAACGGGCGGCGCAGCAAGCGCCCTCCGAGGCGCTCGCGCGCCTCGAGCACCGTGACGCTCAGCCCGCCGGTGGCGAGCTCACGCGCGGCGACCAGGCCCGCCACCCCGCCGCCGATGACTAGTGCCTCGGTCATGCCGTCACGGTGTGGTCACGGCCCGCTCTCGCGGCGTGACGGCCAGGGTTCCCTCGAGGACGGCCTCCTCGAGCGTTCGCGGTCCGAGCACGTCCCCGGCCCGGACCGCTCCGGGATGGTGCTCGAGCTCGGCCCACAGCTCGTCGACCGGCTCGCGGCCCTGGGCCAGGACCAGCGTCGCCGTCTCGGGCAGCGCTCCCGAGCGTCCGGAGAACACGTGCCGCAGCCTCACCTCGCCCTCCTCCACCGCCAGCTCGGTGTGATGCAGGATCTCGACGCCGAGCTCGTCGAGGCGCGCGAGGTAGAGATTGCGCTGGTATTGATGCAGCGTCTCGCCGGGGACCGGGGCCGCGCACGCGAGCGTGGTCTCGACGCCGTGTCCGGCCAGTCGCTCGACGGCGTCGAGGCCGTCCCAGCCGCCGCCCCAGTCGGCCACCAGCGCCGGCCCGGCGACCACGCGGGGCGTTCGGATCACGGCCCACGCGTCGCGGACCTCGAACTCCAGAGCGTCCGGCATCGGCGGGGTGTACTGGCGCGCCCCGGCCGCGAGCACGACGACGTCGAAGTCCGCCGCCATCCCCGCCTCGGCGACGACTGACGTCTCCACCGAGACCGCGGCGGCGTGGAGGCGGGCCACGGTCGAGCGGCGGTAGCGCTCCCACAGCTCGCGATGGGCCGGTGCGAGACCGGCGAGACGCAGTTGCCCGCCGATCTCGGGCTCGCGTTCTACGAGCGTGACCGCATCACCGCGCGGCCGCGGCCTCGAGCGCAGCGGCGGCGCCGGCAGGCCCGCCGCCGATCACGAGCACTCGTCGCCCGGGGTGGCGCGATGCCAGAGCCGGGAGCGTTCGTTCTCGGCCCGTACGCGGGTTGACCGCGCATCCGATCGGGACGCCGGCGTGGTAGTGGCCGATGCAGGCCTGATTGCAACCGACGCACTCGATCACGGTCTCGGGGCGACCGGCGGCCGTCTTGGCGATCAGCTCGGGGTCGGCGATCTGGGCCCGGGTCATCCCCACGAGGTCGCAGATGCCGGCGGCGACGATCCGTTCGGCATCGTCGAGGTCGACCACGCGGGTGGTCGCGATCAACGTGACCTCGGGGACGGCGCGGCGGACCAACGCCGCGGGATCGGCGATCGCATTGAGCGGGGCGGGCGGCGGCGGGGCGATCCAAGTCGAGCCGCTCGGGAAGGCGGAATGCCCGAGCGCGAGCGAGATGAAGTCGATCACTCCCGCCCGGTGGAGCTCGCCGGCGATCTCGGCGCAGTCGCCGGGGCGCAGGCCGCCGGGCACCAACTCGTCCCCCGACAGGCGAGCGCCGACGCTCGTTCCGTCGGGGGCGGCTTCCCGGATCGCCGTCAACACCTCGATCGCGAACCGCGTCCGCGCGCTCAGTCCGTACCGGTCGGTACGGCGGTTGCTGAGCGCCGAGAAGAACTGGGCGGGGAGGTAGCCGTGCGCCATCGATACCTCCACGCCGTCGAGGCCGCCGTCGGCGGCGTGGCGGGCGGAGATGGCATACCCGTCGATCAACTCGGAGATCTCGCGTGCGGTCAGGGCGCGCGGCTCGGACTTGAAGCGCAGGCTGGGCACGGCTGACGGTGCGACCGCCGCCGGCTTCGGGGAGGAGGCGATCAGTTCCCGTCCGCCGTGGAACAGCTGCGCGAACATCCTGGCGCCCTCGTCGTGGACGGCGTCGCTGAGTCGGCGGTAGGCGGGCACGATCTCGGGCAGGTAGCCGCCTATCGTGTGCGCGGTCAGGAGCCCGGTCGGGTGAACGGCGGTCGCCTCGATGAAGATCGCGCCGACGCCGCCGCGCGCTCGCGCCCGGTGATAGGCGAGTAGGTCGTCGGTGGGAAGGTGCTCGTGCACGAGGCTCGTCTGGTGCGAGCTCGAGACGACGCGATTACGAACCGGCACGGGTCCGATTGACACGGGCGAGAAGAAGCGTCGCGTACTGGCTCATGTGTCGGGGCCCCCACGGCCAGCGGAACATACAAGAGCTTGCGGTGCCGCTCGGGACACGCCTGCTCTGGGCTTGCGTTCTCGAATAGCGGC
>CAWJVJ010000022.1:0-405230 GCA_963846265.1 uncultured Solirubrobacterales bacterium | reverse complement strand
ATCACGCGGTTGCCGGGAGACGGCGGGCACGTGCCGGCCAGGGGTCTCGCCGCAGGCGGGCTCACGAACCCGATTGATCTGCCCGGCGTGATCCTCGCGGGCCTCGCGGGGCTGGGCTTCGGGCTCGTGCTTGGCCCCGAGGGGCCGCTCCTGGCGCTGGGTTCGGGTCTGGCGGTGCTGGCGATTCGCCTAGCGAGAAGGCCAGTCCCGCCTCAGGCGTTGGCGGTGATCGCGGCGGCTGGGAGCGTCGCCGCGCTTTCGTTCGTGTTCGACTCGCCGCTGATCGCGGCCGTGATCCTGATCGAGGCGGCCGCGATCGGCGGGGCGCGGCTGCCGCTTGTGCTGCTGCCCGGGCTGCTCGCCGCCGGGATCGGCACGCTGGTCTCGATCGGAATGGGGTCGTTCACGGGGCTGAGCAGCCGCGATTACGCGCTCGGTCCGCTGCCGCTGCCGCACTACGGCCATCCGGACATCGCCCAGTTCGGCTGGACGATCGCGCTGGCGATCGCGGTCGCCGTGCTCACGAGACCGATCATGCTGGGCGGGCTATCCACCCACCGCCTGGTGGTGCGACGGATGGTGATCCTGCTGCCGATCGTCGGTCTGATCATCGCGGGGCTCGCGATCGCGTTCCATGGGGCCACGGGCAAGAGCGTCAACGAGGTCCTGTTCTCCGGGCAGGACGCGCTACCGGGGTTGCTCACGCAGGCCGGGACGTGGTCGCTTGGCGCGCTCGCGCTGGTGATTGTCTTCAAGGGCCTGGCCTACATGCTGTCGCTCGGGAGCTTCCGCGGCGGCCCGGTGTTCCCGGCGCTATTCCTCGCCGCGGCCGGCGGGATCATGGCCTCGCGCCTGCCTGGGTTCAGTCTGACCCCGGCGGTCGCCGTCGGGATGGGCGCCGCGATCGCCGCGGTACTGCGGCTGCCGCTCACGGCGATCGTGCTCGCCACGCTGCTCACCGCCAACGCCGGAACCGGGGACGAGCCGCTGATCATCGTCGGTGTCGTCGTCTCCTACCTGGTCACCTTGCTGATCTCCGCTCCGGCGGCTGCCGCGTCCCCGGCCGGAGATGGCGCCGTCGCCGGGCAGACGCCGACTCCGGAGGACCGTGCCGCCGCGCCTAGCGGCGCCCCGGACGGATCCCCGAAGGCCCGGCCCACTCAGTGACAGCCGGCAGGCTGGTGCGATGAAGCACGCGTCGATCGACATCTACCTCGTGATCGACACCTTCCTGCTGCTGTGATCGGGATCGGTTCGAAGATCGCGCTGCTGCCGTTCGTTGAGATCACCGCCCCGCTCGACGCGGCGACCAAGACCCTGATCGTCCGGAAGATCCTGATCACCGCCACCGTCCTTGCGCTGATCCTGGTCGGGCTCGGCGAGTTCCTCTCCAGGCTGCTTCACTTCTCGACCGCGTCGCTCTCGATCGCCGGCGGGATCATCCTGTTCATCATCGCTATCACGAGGGTCCGCGGGAGCGCGGAACCCGAAGGCCATCACAGAACGCGACCCGATGCGCATCGCCGTGTTCCGGCTCGTGATCCCGCACCTCCTCAGTCGCGCCGGGATCGTCGCGCTCGTGATCCTCTCAGCCGAGGCCGACTCAGTCGCCGTCTCGCGATGGTCCCTGGTGTCCTCGCCGTGGTCCTCGCCCTCGACGTGGCCCAGCGCCGCTCTATCCTCGCGGCTGATGTCCTAGACGAATACTCGGCCGAGGTAATCCCGACCGTCTCGGCGTGCACGGCGACCAAGCTGCAGATCGGACAGGTCGCTGAGCTCCGGCCCGCCTTTGCGACTTTCACCGAGAGCAACAAGTTGGCGGCACAAGCCATCGCCCGACAGAGGGGGATCGCTCGCAGCGCACTCAACCTGGGGCGGGCTTTGGGTCGGCGATCCCGTGCGTCGCTGATGAGTTTGGGCCCGTGATGACCAGTGGCGACGCAGCGCTGAACCCCGCAGCGGACGCGGCGAAGCGCGAGGCGGGTGGGACTGGGATCGTGCTGGCGACGCTGGCTGCGGGCCAGTTTTTGATGACGCTCGATAGTTCGGTGATGAACGTGTCGATCGCGACGGTCGCTAAGGACGTGGGGACGGACGTGACCGGGATTCAGACTGCGATCACGCTTTACACGCTGGTGATGGCGTCGTTGATGATCACCGGCGGCAAGATCGGTCAGATTCTCGGTCGCAAGCGCGCCTTTTCGATCGGATGTGTCATCTATGGGTGTGGATCGTTGACGACTGCCCTCTCGCCGAGCCTGGGCGTGTTGATTGTGGGATGGTCGTTCCTAGAGGGGGTGGGCGCCGCGCTGATTCTCCCGGCGATCGTCGCACTCGTCGCGTCCAACTTCGCACCCGCGGGGCGGCCACGCGCGTACGGGCTGGTCGCCTCGGCGGGCGCGATCGCCGTCGCGGCGGGGCCACTCATCGGCGGGCTGTGCACGACGTATCTGTCCTGGCGGTGGGTGTTCGTCGGCGAGGTACTCGTCGTGATTGCGATTCTTGCCCTCGCCCGCCGGATGGCGGACACGCTTCCCGAGACGCGAGTGAAGCTCGATCTGGTCGGGACCGGGCTGTCGGCGCTCGGGCTGGCGCTGATCGTGTTCGGAATCCTCCGCTCGGGGGCGTGGGGGTTCATCCAGCCTAAGCCGGGAGCCCCTGAGTGGCTCGGCCTGTCGCCGGCGATCTGGCTGGTGCTCGGAGGCGGAGTCGTGCTACGTCTATTCATCGGCTGGGAAAACCACCGCCTCGCTCACGGCCAAGAGCCGCTTGTGAACCCGGCAATCCTCAAGAACCCGACGCTCCGCGGCGGCCTGACCTCGTTTTTCTTTCAGTATCTGCTGCAGGCCGGATTGTTCTTTGCGGTGCCCCTGTTCCTGTCCGTCGCGCTCGGGCTCTCTGCGATCCAAACGGGCGTCCGGCTCCTGCCGCTGTCGATCACACTGCTGCTGGCCGCCGCCGGCGTCCCGAGGGTCTTCCCGAACGCGTCGCCGCGTCGGGTTGTTCAGGTTGGTTTTCTCGCGCTGTTCGCCGGGATTGTTGTGATGGTCGGCGCGCTTGACGCGGGCGCGGGGCCCGGGATCGTGACCTGGCCGATGCTGCTCGCGGGTCTCGGCGTGGGAGCGTTGGCTTCGCAACTCGGGGCCGTGACCGTGTCATCGGTGCCCGATCAGCAGAGCGGCGAGGTCGGCGGCCTGCAGAACACGGTTACGAACCTCGGCGCGTCGATCGGCACCGCGCTTGCCGGCGCCGTGCTGATCGCCACCCTCACGACATCGTTTATGACCGGTATCCAGAACAACCCGGCGGTGCCCGCCGACGTGAAGTCCAAAGCCCAGGTCGAACTCGCCAGCGGGGTCCCGTTCGTCTCCGACGCCGACCTAAAAACGGCGCTCGATAAGGCCGGGGTCCCCACGCAAACAGCGAATGCGATCGTTGACGAGAACGCGACCGCGCGCATCACGGGGCTGCGGTCATCCCTGTCGGTACTGGCCGTAATCGCCTTGATCGCCGTGTTCTTCAGTCTCCGCATCCCAACCGAGCAGCCCTCCGCGACGCCGAAGAGATGATGTTTGCCGGTCGCCGCGGGACCTACGCAGTCGCTCACCCAGGGGCTGGGTCGAGGCCGACCTTGCCGAGCCGGAAACAGGCCGAGCAGGCCCCGCGGCCAGCCACCGATGACATTCGCCGCCACGCTCACATCAAAACCGAACGGGCTGGACGGGCGTGATCGCCGCGTCCGACACAGGCGCTCGTCGACGCGGCGGCGATGGCATGGCCCGGTTGCGACAAGAGTCCGGCCGTCCGAGACGCCGTGGTCACTCACGGAGAGCAGCACCCCCGTGCCAGCCGTACCGCGGACGAACCCCCAAGGCCGCGCCCACTCGGTGACAGGCAAACTGGCGCGATGAAGCACACGTCGGTCGACATCTATCTGGTGATCGACACCTTCCTGCTGTTGCTGATCGGGATCGGTCCGAAGATCGCGCTCGTGCCGTTTGTTGAGATCACCGCCTCGCTCGACGCGGCGACTAAGGCGCTGATCGTCCGCAAGATGCTGACCACCGCCGCCGTCGTTGCCCTGATCCTCGTCGGACTGGGCGAGTTCCTGTCCAGGCTGCTTCACTTCTCCACGGGCTCGCTATCGATCGCTGGGGGGATCATCCTCGTCATCATCGCGATCACGATGGTGCTCGGGACCGGCGAACCCGGCGGCGAGGCCACCAAAGAACGCGATCCGATGCGCATTGCCGTGTTCCCGCTCGCCGTTCCCTACCTCTTGAATCCCGCCGGGATCGTCGCACTCGTGACCCTGTCAGCCGAGGCGGACTCGGTGGCCGTCTTTGCGATGGTTCTCGGCGTCCTCGCGCTGGTGCTCGCGCTCGATGTGGGCGTGTTCCGATGGGCCAACCGGGTAAGTGACCATCTCGACGAGAGCCGCATGCTCGTGACGGAGAAGATCTTCGGCGTCCTGTTGGCGGCGCTCGCCGTCCAACTCGTGCTCGACGGCCTCGACAGCGTCGGCATCATCCATCTAACCGGTCACTGACTCGCCTCGAACGGCGGAGCGGTGGACACCGATGTGGAGACGCTTGTCGCCGCGTCTACAAGCGTCCGCTGGAGCCCCGTAGCTAAGTCGGTCGACCGCGAAATCGCCCGGAGCACGGACATCGGCGCCACCGTCAGACGCCGGTTCGGTCGGCAGAGTAGGTGCCCGATCGGACACTCGGCTGCGGTTTTCGCTCCTCGAGCGGGGGCGCTAGACCAACGTCCCCGGCGACCTCAGATCGGTCCTGTCGGCTACACCCCTGTCTGGGCTTTGACACGTCCGCTCTTGACGGCGGCCGCGAGCGCGGCGTAATCGAGTTCGTTCTGATCGGCGTAGAGCTCGGCGAAGTCGGCAAGCGCGCTGTCCATGGCGTCCCCTGAGCCGAGGTAGGCGCTGATCGTGACCGCGTCCCCGGAGCGGGCGTGGCCGCGGGCTAGCGTTCGGCCGCAGAGCTCGCCGTAGACGGCGAGCTCGCGGGGTTTCAGGCCTTCTATGATCGCCGATCCCTTCTCGTCCCAGAGCTGACGGAAGTAGAAGTCGCGCTTGACGCCGTCGAGGCCCGTGACGCCGTGCCATCCCAGCATGATGTCGCTGGCAGCCTGCATCAGGCGCTGGCCCTCGACGACGCGTTGGCCGTGGCTTGTGTACTGGCTCTTGCCGAGGAATGGCTCGAGCACCGAGGGCTGGGCCTCCTTGAGCTGCAGGAACAGCGGATCGTCGTTGTCACGGCCGAGCATGAGCATGATCCACGCGCGCGTGCCGACGCTGCCCACCCCCACGACCTTGCGGGCCGCGTGCACGTAGCGGAAGCGCTCCAGGAGGTGCTTACGATCGCCCTGCAGCGTGCGCCGGTAGCCGCGGTTCACGCTCCGTGCGAACTCCTCGATATCTCCGCCGTCGGACAGGTCCTCGATCGGCACGATCAGCGGCGGGTCGCTGACGATCCGTGGCTCCCCATCCACGATCGTCGTGAGCTTGGCGAATGCCTGCAAGCTGTCCTTCGCGCGCGTCTTGGCGAGGTTCTTCTTCATCAGCTTGCGACGCCTCGCGCTCGCTTGGCTTCGAAACTGGGCGATCAGCGCTTCGGCATCGACGCGCGAGTACCACAGATCGAACGTCTTCATCGCGGCGAGACGCTTCATCGCCTCGCGATACGCGCGCGTCACCGCCAGGTTGACCCTTCGGCGATCCTTGACGGGAAACCCGAGGTCGCGTCCGGCCACCCCGAAGCTTGCAACCAGACGCTTGAGATCCCACTCGAACGGGCCGGGTAGCGTCTCGTCGAAGTCGTTTAGGTCGAACACCAACCGTCGATCCGGCGCGGCGAACGCACCGAAGTTCGACAGGTGCGCGTCACCGCACAGCTGGACGCGCAGGCCGGTTCTCTCGACGCCAGCGAGGTCCGCCGCCATCAGATACGCGGCGCCGCGATAGAACGTAAACGGCGAGACCAGCATCCGCCCGTAGCGGATCGGGACTAGCTCCGGCACGCGTGACCCGGCCTGCTCCTCCAGAAGCTCAACTGGATCGCGACGAGCCGACGGCGCCGACCACTCGCCATGCACAGCCCGCGGCACCTCGGCCCGCTCGGCCTTACCGCGAGCTGCACGCTCTCCTAGTGAGAGGTGCGGGACCTTGCCGTTCTCGACGGATCCCTGTGGTGTTGTCTGCTCGGCGACCTCATCCGCGGTAGTCGACTTGATGCTCATCGCGCTCATGTCTCAGCTCCTTGTGATGACGTGCCCGGGTCTCGATTAGCGGCCGATCCGGTCCGGGTCGGAGCGAACCGGCGTCTGCGGATCATGTGAGCCGTCCGCCGCCCGCGCATCACCCCAAGCGCATGAAGCATGGGCGCGGGGAGCGGCCGCCCGACCCACGACCCGCCGTCCCGCGGCGCGTGGCGCCACCGCGATGTGGCCCGTGCCAATATCAGCGCGCACATAGATTGGGGACCGGGCCCGAGCGGACGCGAGCGCCTCAGTTGGCCGGCTCGAGGCACGAGGCCTTGCAGGTCGAATTCTCGACCGGTCACGGTTGCTTGCCTCGGGACGCCATGCAGGCGGGGTGCGCCCGAACTGCTCGAGGCGGACATGCAGGTCCGACGGTCGCGCCTGCACATTCCTTCTGGCGCAGGCGCCGCCGAGAAGCGACACCAGCACGAACCCGCGCGTCGGCCGCGATGGCGCCATGAGGGTGGCGCTCGGTTACTCGGACACGCATCACCCGACCAGTCCGGCTACGCCCTTGATGATCAGCAGCGCCCCCACGGCGGTGAATCCCCGGACGGCAAACATGTGGGCGTGCCGGCTCACCCAGCGTTTGGCTCTCTCGATCGCCCGCGGCGTCCAGTCGGGAGCAACCAGGAAGGACGCGAGGGGGACCTCGAGCAGCCACAGCATCACCAGATTGAAGCCGACCACCAGCAGCACGGTCGCGGTGGTCGAGTACTTGAGCTTGTGGATCTGGTGGAGACCGGCCAGGTACGAGGCGCCGGGCAGCGTGAGCAGCGCGCCGATGACAAAGGTGGTTTTGGCCGATCCTTTGCTCAACTCCCGCTGCCAGCGCGGCGGACCCTTGTCCGGCTTGTCCGCCTTGCGCTCTCGCCGGCGCCGCCTCAGACGTTCGGCTCGGCCGGTGTAGAGGACGAACGCGATGGCCAAGGCGATCGCTCCCAGCCCGATGTCGACCGCCGGGCTGATCGTGTTCTCGGTGGTGTTGGTCGCGCTCGAGTTCGACAGCGAGAACACGATCACGAGTCCGAGCGTGATGCTCGCCAGATAGGCCCCGAGCAGGTAGCCCCCCATTAGCCTCGCGGGCTTATCGAGCAACAGCATCACGGTGGTCGCGGCGACCAGCGTCGGGTTCAACGACGCGGTCAGCGACAGCAGGATGACCTCGCTCATCGCCGTCGATCGGCTGGCGCATGCCACGGCAGCCAGAGGGTCAGCATGGTGCCGTGTCCGGGGCTGGAGGCGATCTTGAACGCCCCGCCGAGGTCCTCGACGCGATCGCGGATGTTCCGCACGCCGGCGCTCTGCGGGGTGCCAGCTGGATCGAACCCACGGCCGTCGTCTGAGATGTACGCCCTCAGCGATCCCTGGTCGTAGCGCGGTCGGAGCGTGACCTCGGCTCCGCGGCCGGCGTATTTTGCGGCGTTCTGGATCGCCTCTAAGCAGGCGAAGTAGACGCCCTCCTCGGCTGCTTCGGTGCCACGAGGCGCGCTCCCGACCAGACTCACGTCGACCGCTGCGCGCGCCGCCTGCGCACGCAACGCTTCCGCGAGGCCGAAGTCGGCGAGCAGCGGAGGGTAGATCCCGCGGGGGATGTCGCGCACCGAGTCGAGCGCCGCCTGCGCACGAGCTTCCAGCCCGGCCAGCATCTCCACGAGCGCCGGAGGGGTCTCGGGATCCTGCTGTGCGAGCGCGAGCTTGACGATCAGCGCCACCAGCTCGTTCTGGACCCCGTCGTGCAGGTCACGCTCCAACCGCCGACGCTCACCGGCCGAGGGGACCGCGGTAAGTGCTCGGGCCGGCCTCGGCGCCTGCATCGGATGAAAGCCGCCGATCGATGCCACCGACGATCGCAGCGCACGGCGATCGTTTGCCGCCTCAAGCTCTTCGCGCCAGTCAGCGATCTGGTGGCTCGGTGCCCTCGCCTCCAGGGCCAACTGTCCGTCGATTCGCTCTGCAACTTCGCGTTTGCCACTTTCACTCCACGTCGGGGATGCGGATGTCCGACGCTGGGACTCCGCGGAATCCCCCGATGCCTCGACCGGGAAGATCTTCGCGGCAAATACCCCGCCTGTCGCCGGCCGGGAGTGACGTTCACCCGGGTGTTTGATCGTCACTGGCGTAAACCAGCAGCGGTCGGCCGTCACCGAGCCCTGCTCTGCATCTGCCACGAGTATCTCGGCCGGACCCGCCGACTTCCCTCCCTTGCGCGCGGAAGGCAGGGCTCGTCGCAGAAGCCGATCCATCACCGAACCAGCGGCTGTTCACATCCGCGGTTGATCGCAGGTGGATGGCGATGTCTCAAACGAGCTGTTCGATGACTTGCGCGATGAGCCCCGGCCATCCGAACACGACGGCGCGCCACTTCGGGCTCCTCTCGCTGGGTTGATGAGCCAGCGGTAAGCCGCGTCTACCAGAGAGTCCTGCTTCGCTATGGCGGACCGGGCGTCTGAGTCACGAGTGCCGCTCAGGACGAGACGGAGCAGCGGGTGTGCCGGGGACGATGAGATGACCGCTCCGCCTGGCGAAGCGACAGCCCGGTGATCAGAGTCGCGGCGGTCGTCGGTGCGGTCCGTGCCTACGCACGAACGTGACAGTGCTTGCTCGGGATTGGCGATCCAGCGAACTTGATGTCCTGCGGCGATCGCCCACATCCAGGCGTGCGCGGTCTGGGCGCGCCGCGACTGCTTCGGCTCTCGCGGCTGCTCCGGCCTCGCTATGCCTTTGCCACGGTTGCGGTGGCGGAGTCGGCTGTCTGATCGATGCCCGTCAGAGCTCGCAGCCTTGGTGTGTGCGCACAACCGTCAACTGCGGGCAAGCTGAGCGCGTCCTTGTTGCGCCACGCTTCCCGTACGGGACGACCTGCAGCAGCGGGACTTCGGTGTCGAAACTCGGCCTGCTGCTCTACGGGCATTGCGACAGCGAGCGGATCGGACCGCTTGCCGCGTGGGCGAGCCTCGGCTAACTCGGTGCCGCCAGCTCGGCGGTCGTCGTGCGGCGACTCTGCAAACGAGGGCCCGCTGCCGCCAAGGACGGCCAACGACGGACGAGCGGCGCGGCGAACGCTGGGAAGGCCGCCCGCTGTTCGTCACGGTCCCCGATGCCGTCGCCGACTCTCGCACCACGGCGCGGCTGTGGGGCGCGTGGGCGCACGCGGTGCGTGGGCGCGGGCTACCGCTCGCGTTTGTCGCGCAGAATGACTGCGAGCGGCCGAACATGAGCCCTCCGTGGCACGTGTTCGACGCCGTCTTCATCGGCGGCGACACCGAATGGAAGCTCGGCCCACAAGCCCAGCGGATTGTGCGGATCTGCAAAGAGCACGGCAAACACGGGCACATGGGCAGGGTCAACACGCTGCGCCGTCTGCGCTACGCCGAGTCGATCGGCGTCGACTCAGTTGACGGCACGAAGTGGGCGCGGTGGCGCAACACCTACCTCGACGAGGGCCTGCGCGCCCTCGACTACCCGCAGCTGACGCTCGCCTGAGCGCCTGAGGACCGCTACTCCGCCCGCGTCTCGCGGCTCCCCGCGGCGCGGCCACGCCTGAGCATGCCTCGCCCCTTCGGGGCTCGGCTGGCGTGGCTCACCGCACCACGGAGCCGACCAGGAGACCTCACTTCTTATGTCAAAGACCGCTCAACACCGACCCGCCAAACGCGTCCGCAGATTTGGTCACGACGACCTTGTCGCCGTCGACCTGTTCTCCGGTTTCGGAGGCTTGACGCAGGGCATCGAGCGTGCCGGGTTCACGACCATCATGGCCGCCAACCACAACGAGTACAAGGTCAGGGTTCACGAGGCCAACCATCCCCACGCCGAGCACTGGATCGCCGATCTCGTCGACAAGGACTCGGCCGACTACCACTCGGCCCGCGACCTCCCCGCCGGCGACATGCTCGTCGCCGGGGTGTCGTGTGTCAACCACAGCCAGGCCAACACGCAGAAGGCGTACGCGCAGGGCCTGAACCTGTTCGATCTCGACGATCCTGACTACGACGCTCGGGTCACTCGCTCTGAGCGTGACCGCGCGACGGCGAACTGCGTGCTCCATTACGCCGCTCAGCATCACCCGCTGCTGATCCTGGTCGAGTGCACCACCCAGCTGTCGTCGTGGGGTCCGGCGATTCCCGGCAAGCAGAAGGTCGGCGACGGGTCCACGTACCGCTGGTGGCTCAAGCAGTTCGAGAACCTCGGCTACCGCCATCGCGTCCTGTACCTCAACTCGATGTTCTTCGGGGTCCCTCAGTCCCGCGACCGCGGCTATTGGATCTTCTGGGACAAGAAGCTCCCCACCCCCGACCTCGACCATCGCCCCCAGTCGTGGTGCGCTCACTGCGACACCGTCGTGGAAGCGTGCTGGACGTGGAAGACCGGTATCCCGCCCACCGGCCTGGTCACCTACGGAAAGCAGTACATCTACCGCTGCCCGTCCTGCCATAACGAGGTGACGCCGCCGTACGCCCCGTCCCTGTACGCGCTCGACCTCACCGACCTCGGCACCAAGATCGGTGAGCGCACCAAGCCCCTCGCCGCCCCGACGATGGCCCGCGCGGAGCGCTGCCGCCAGCGGTTCGCCGAGTTCCCCGCCGTGCTGATGCCCTGCAAGTCCGTGTTCGGCGTCGAGCGGCATCCGTGGCAGCCGATGAGCACCCAGACCAGCCAGCAAGAGACCGCGCTCCTGCACACCGGCCTGGGCGCCGGTGCTGTCATCGCCGCACACCGTCACAACGGCGACGGCGCGCCCCTCGCCCTCCCGATGAACACCGTCACCACCACGCACGAGAAGGCGCTGCTCACCACCGGCGCTCTCATGCAGGCCGCCGGCAACACCTATGAGCGTCCCGGCTCCAACTGCCGCTCGCGCGGGTTCGATCAGCCGCTGTGGACCCAGACCGGCACCCAGGAGACCGGCATCATCAGCCCGCCGATCGCGATCGCGGTCGACAACTTCCAGGGCGCCGGCCGCGGCGTCGACGAGCCCCTCCCCACACAAGGCGGCTCAGAGACCCTCGGGCTGCTCGCCGCCCGAGTGCTCCCCAACCGCACCAACGGCACCAGCCGCGGGAGCGGGGAGCCGATGGAGACCATCGTCGGCAACGCCGGCTCCGGTGGGCTCTCGCTCCTCTCCAGCGGCGTCGTCCCATTCCGGAAGAACACGCTGCCGAGAACCGTCGGCGAGTCGATGCCGACCGTCACCAGCGACCAGATCCCCGGGCTACTCACCGCCGCTGGCCGCGTGCAGTGCAACGGCACGCTCGACGAAGCGCGCTACCGCGCCTATCCGCTCGATCGGCCGCTCGGCACCGTCGTCGGCTCCGCGATCACCCAAGGGATGCTGTTCTCCGGCTGGTACAAGCAGAACGGCTCCAACGGCACCGAGACCGCACCGCACCCGGTCACCGACCCGCTCGGCACGCTCACGGCTCGCGACACCACCGCGATCCTCGCCGCCGAGTGGCGCGAAGCGCTCGCTGAGCTCAAGCTCGAGGACTGCTACTTCCGGATGATGGCCAGCCACGAGATCGGCCGCGGCTGCGGTTTCGACGTCGACTTCGCCGACTACAAGGGCTCCTTCCAGGTCTGGGGGGCAGCGCGGGACCAGGTCGACGGGTTCGGGAACGCCGTCTCCCCTGCCGTCGGCGAATGGATCGCCAGTCGCCTCAGGCGCATCCTGCACGGCGAAACCGCCTAGCCACATCATGACCCGCGACTCTCGCCGCGCGAGCCGGACGCCGTTCCGCACGCTCACCGACGCGCAGCTCCGCGCGCTGCGTCGCCTGCTCGCCGCGGCGCTTGCCGCCAACCCGGAGCTGGCCGACGGCGAGGCCCTGCGGCTCGTCGCGCTCGCCGACGCTGACGCGGCCCGCCGCGCACAGCGCCAGCCACCCGTGCGCGTCCCCGACGCCCCGGCGCATCCACTGCCCTCCCCGGACGAGCTCGCCGCGCAGCTCTCGGGTGCGGTCGCATCGGTCCGCGCACACGTCACCAGCACCACCAAGTGGAACGCAGCCGCCTCGATCCTCGCCGCGGCGCTCGGCCTGCCCGCCGGCGCGGTGTACCTCACCAGCGTCGGCGGGCTCAGCCGCAACATCGCCGTCCGTCTCGCGCAATCCCGGCGGGCGCGTGACGCGACGGTCGCAGCCGTCATCTGGGCGCCCGGCGCCGAGCCGACCCAACAAGCGATCAACCCCGCGTCCCGAGCGTGCGTCGAGATCCCGCGCCTCACGCTCATCTTCACCATCGAGGACAACAGCCTCGACCTCGCCGCGTTGATCGTGCCCCCGTCGCTCCCGCCGCCACCCGTGCTCGTGCTCGCGTACCCGCACGCTGTCGTCACCCTCGCCGACGCCAACCGGCCCTCCGACAGCGATGACTGAGACGCCGTTCGCTCCCGCCCCCGTCGCCACCGAGTTCACCGCCGAGCAGCGTCGCGAAATCATCATCGAAGCGGCGCTCGACTACATGTGCGCGAAGGGTTGGTACGACGTCGACGAGGACGGCGACGATCCGAAAGTGATCGCCGACATCGAGCGCCTCTACACCCCCGATCTTCAGCCGACACCGAACACCGGCAGCCACCTCGCCGACACCGGGTTCACGCTCGCCCTGCTCTGGGAAGCCGAGCGGTACGCGGAGTTTCAGCGCTCGCTGCCGGTCTGGTCCTGTGACTGCGGTGCCGCTTACAAGCGCGAGCCGTGGTCCGCCCGGCACGAGGTCATCTACACCGTCACCCCCGACGGCCTGTTCGACGAGATCGTCGCCAGCACCCAGGGCAAGCGCGGGATCGGCACGATTCCGCGCGACGACTACGCGATGAACAACGGCGGCTGCCCAACGTGCGGCCGCGCGTTCAAAGCCACCATCGCACGTCAGGCCGACCCCCAAACCTCCCTGATCCTCTGATGCCAACCACGCCCCTAGAATCATTGTCATGACCGATCGTCGCCAAGAGTTTGTCTCCGTGCTGGGCTCGCTGCGGCTCGAAGACGCAGAGCCGGATCCCGAGGTCATCGCCGCCGGCGAGGCGTGGGTTCGCGGCGAGATGACCGCCGACGATCTCGCCGCCGCCGCGAAGGCTGCCGCTGCCGGCAAGCCGCCGCGGTCGCGCCCCGCGTCGGCTGCCTGACCGTCACCGCCAGAGTCTCCCGATGGCCGAGGACCCGTACGTCTATCCGGGCACCAACGTCCTGCGCAACCACTTCGGCCTGCGCGACGCCACCGAGCTTTCTCGTCGCGAGCGCAACGCCAGCGCGTGGCGGGCATGGGAGCTTCGCGCTCGGCCGCTGCCCGGGCGCTACGACCTCGCCCACCTGAAAGCCTTTCATCGCCACATCTTCGGGGACGTGTACCCGTGGGCCGGTGAGCTGCGCACGGTCGCGATCGCCAAGGAGAACACGATGTTCGCCCTGCCGGGCCGCATCGAGCCGTACCTCACCGGGGTCCTTGACGCCCTGCCGCGCGAGCACCACCTCCGCGGCCTGCCCGCTGACCGGCTCGCTGACCGGCTCGCGTACTACCTCGGCGAGATCAACGCCGCGCATCCGTTCCGCGAGGGCAACGGCCGCGCGCAGCGAGCGTTCATCCACCAGCTCGCGGCCGAGCGCGGGTATCACCTCGCGTGGGAGCGGCTGTCGCCTGACCGCAACGTCGCCGCCGCCGTGGAGGCGATGCGCGGGAACGACTCGCCGTTGCGCGAAGCCATCGCCGAGGTGATGCTCCCCGCCGTCGCCGCACAGGACGCCGGACAGGATCGCCTCGTGCTCGCGCGCGTTGAGGCGAAGGTCCGGTTCGACGCGTTGCGGGCCGACCCGGACAACCCCGCCCTTCTGCAGGCCTCGTTTGACGCGCAGCGCGCCGCCGAGCAGCTCGAGCTTGACTCACGGCCGCAGTGGCTCATCGACACGCTCGGTGAGCGGCCTGATGATCCTCAACTCGCGCAGCGTTGGGACCGGCTGGGACGCGAGCTCCTCGGGGTACGCGACCGCCACGGCATCGCCAACCCGCTCGACAGCGGCTTCGCCCGCGCGGACGTGTCCCTGCGGCGCGCCATCGGCCAATTCCGCGTGCAGGTCGGTCTCGCCCAGCCGCCGCCTGGTGCCGAGCCGCACCGCGGCCACGGAATCACCGACTGACCTGCGGCACGCCGCCGCGCTCGCTCGATAAAGAGCGTCCCGCCGGGCGCGTGCCTGCACGACAGCACCCTTTGCTGACCGCGCGATCCCTCCAACCGAGAGGCCGCGGCTCACCGCGTCTGCATCTACAGTCACATGACCAGGAGGATCACCTGATGGCATCCGCACTCCCCACCGTCGACGAGGTGCTCGTCGCCGGCTCGATCGCCCACGTTCCCGTGACGCCCGCGCAGGCGCGCGCGATCATCGACACGATCGGCCGGATCGAGTCGCCCGAAAGTCCCGGCCTGGGCCTGAAGTCCTGGCACATCGCCCCCGCGGGTGACGCGATGGCTTATCGCCCGCTGCTGGCGGGAGATGAGGCGTTCGTCGAGGTTCACTTCCACTACCTGCCAGAACAGCTCGAGCAAGCGCCGCTCGGCCTGGAAGTGACGCTGTTCAACCCCGACGGCAGCGTCCGCTCCTCTCAGGATTTCGGCTAAAGCCCCACGCCCCGGTCCGGGGCGGCCGTTTCCGCTTTGACTGAAGCAGCCGGCTCGCCGGCTGCCTCGATGTGTCGCGGAACGCCCACCCCTTCCACACCGGGCGCTCCCGCTCGACTCCTGCCTCTCCATCTAGTGCAATTCGCCAACGAATACGAAATCGAGTCGTGGGTCGAGCGGTTCGCCGCCGACCCGATCCTCTCCTGCCCGGCGAGGACCCTCTGCTCGCTCAAGGATGCCGTCAACGGCTGCAGCGACGGATGGCCGTACTGGCAGGCGCCGGCCAGGTCCGCGCAACAGCTTGTCGCACTGCTCACCGACGCCGACCGCGCCGAGCGGCGCGGCGCGGCCCACGGCCTCACCGCCGCCGACCTGGATCGCGCCTACCGGCCGATCAAGGCGTTCCGCACCCGCTACGGCGCCAAATACGGATTCGACGTCGACTTCCACCACCCGGCGGTCGGCCAGGCGCCGCCGGCGCTGACCCTGTTCCCCTAGCCCCACTTCAGTTGCCTCAAGGAGGTCCCCCGTTGCCCAGGAACGAGATGGCTGAGCGCGCCTACGCCCAGGCGGAGGACTCGCTCTTGTCCTACGCCGATGACTCCGCGCTCGCCGACGGCGTCGCAACGCTCGACCAATACCGCCGCGGCTACGAAGCCGTCCGGACCGAGCTGCTCGAGGATTACCCCGACCTCGAAGGTCCGGCGATCGGCGACCTCCTCGCCGAGGCGGCGGCCGCCGTGTGGCCGGCGGTCATCGACGAGCTGTAGGCGCCATGACGCCGCCAGGTCAGCTACCCGACGCCTGTACCTCCCGTCCGGCCGTCGGGTTCTCGCAGGCCAACAAGCTTTGTTTCCGCGCGACACCCGCGCAGTCACCCTGGCTCGCAGCGCACATCGCCGCGACCGGCCTTTCGATCAGCGACGTGCTGCGCGAGGCGCTCGACCTGTACATCGCCGCCCGCCAATCCCCACCCACGACTCTCACGTTCGACCCGTAGGAGCCCAGCATGCTGACACTCACCGACAAGCAGGTTCAGACGATCGCGAGGCTGCAACGCCTCGCCAAGGACACGTACCGTAGAAGCGAGGAACGCGGCTCCCACGTGGGCGACAGCGCGGTGCAAATAGCCCAGCTCACCGACTCGGCGGCGATCGGTGACGCCCGCGGCCTCATTGCTGACTGCAACGGCCAGCTCTGGAAAGCCGTCGTCGTCGCCGTACGCTACGTCACTCCCGAATGGGAGGCCGACGACGGCCCGGCCCGCGCCGCGATCATCGTGCTCGCCGACGGCTCCACCTACGGCGCGCCCTACGACCTGACCGGTGAGATCACCGTCACCGCCCCGTTCGACACCGCGCTGCTGGACGACGACGTACCCGCGCCCGAGGCGTACGACCTCGAGGGCACGCTTCGCGACGAGATCGCCTCCAGGCTCACCTCGGCCGCTGCGCACGTCTACCAGAAGGCCCACCGCACGCGGACGGCCGGGAACTAAAGACGATCGAACGCGACGAACACAAGGACACCAATGGCAACCGTCACATTCACCAGCTCAGAGGCCTTCATGGCAGACGACGAGACTGGGCGCGCCTGCGAGCGGGCCGAGGTCGAGATCGTCGGCTACATCGAAGGCACCTACGACATGCTCAGGCACGAGGATCAGCGCGGCTCGCTGGAGTTCGCCACCTTCGTTGACGGTGCCTGGGAGCTGCTCGATGGTCGGCGCTTCTCTGATTGGGCCGTCCGGGTCGACTAGCAGCACTCGATAACGCCGCCTCACGCCAAGCACGGAGGAAGTGATGCCTCACCCGAACGTTCACCAGTACCTCGACGCGTCCACCGCCCATCTACCGGCCGATCTGCTCCAAGATCTCGGCGCGATCGACGGCGTCATCGCCCGCAAGTTCACGGACGGCTGGTGGCTGTGGGTACCGGAGGACGTAGCTGGTCAGCTTGCTGACTACGAGCGTCTCCCGACCGCGATCGTGACGCTTTGGCGCTTCGCTCGCGCGCGCGAGTGCAATTGGGTCCTGCTCGACGCCGACGCGCCCGAGGTCGACGAGCTCCCGACCTACGAACACGCTAGCTAAGGCGACGCGAGCGAGAAATCGTGCCCAGCGCCAACGGATACAAACTCGAAGTCAACGGGCATACGCTGGTCGCCTATTGGCCTGCGCCTTTCTTCGTGCTCGAGATCGACCCTGAGGACCGCGACGAGGAGCCGTTGCTCATTCATTGCGAGGACATCGACCACGCGCGCAGCATCTATCGCTGCTGTTCAGGCGAGACATACATGCTCGACGCGAACTTTGAGCGCATCAACGCCCCGTAACGCGGGGTGTGTCAAGGCTGCTCGCGGGCAGGCCGGGCTCGTCACCGTGGTCGTCGGTGGCTGCCTTCGGCCAGTATGCGGGGCCCGGTCCGCCGTTCAACCCCTGGCGGGGCTGCGCCTTCGCTGCGCTTCGGTTGACCGGCGGCTGCGCGCCCGCGCGTCTGGCCCTTCGCAGCCACGACGACCACAGGAGCGAACACATGAGCCAGCGCACCCCGCGCGTACTGAACAAGCGCACCGACACGATCCCGCCCGGAGCCGTTTACATCGGCCGCCCATCGAAGTGGGGCAACGATTTCACGCACCTCTCGGGTAGAACGCTCGCACGGTTTCGCGTCGCGACCGTAGAGGAGGCGGTGGCCGCGTATCGGCCCTGGGTGGTCGAGCAGCCCGAGCTGATGGCGGCGCTGCACGAGCTTCGCGGCAAGGATCTGGTCTGCTGGTGCAAGCCCGGGCCGTGCCACGGCGACGTGCTGCTCGAGCTCGCCAACGACGCGGAGGCCTGCTGATGCGCGCGTACGCCGGCATCGGATCGCGCCGCACCCCGGAGCCCGTCCTCCAGCTCGTCACCGCGCTCGCTTCGCAGCTAGCCGGGCGCGGCTACGTTTTACGCTCCGGTCACGCTCCTGGCGCCGACCAGGCGTTCGAGCGCGGCGCCGGAGCCCGCGCCGAGGTCTACCTGCCGTGGCCGAGCTTTGAATCTTCGGTCCGCTGCGCCGCCGGCTACGTACAGTCGCAGCCCTCGCCCGAGGCCGTACAGATGGCCGCCGCGCACCATCCGGCGTGGGACCGGCTCGGCCGCGGCGCCCGCTCGCTTCACGCGCGCAACTGCCATCAGATCCTCGGCCGCGACCTCCAGGACCCCGTCTCCTTCGTTGTCTGCTGGACCCCGGACGGCGCTACCACCAACCCTGGGCCTTCGACCGGCGGCACTGGGCAGGCGCTTCGCCTCGCGGCCGCGCACACCATTCCGGTCTTCAACCTCGCCCGCCCCGAGCACCTCGAGCGCGTCCGCGCTTACATCGCCACCGCCGACTGATTCCCCCGAGGAACCGCGTGTCCACAGCATGTCTGATCGGCAGGGCGACCGGCCCTGCCGCGAGGAGCCAGCCGTCAACGTCGCTCCCTCACACCCCGCTACCCATGACCTCGACCGCTCGAGAAGCCTCACCCGGGCGCTTCGTCGTAATCGCCGGGCCGGGCGGATACCTCTCCTGCCGTCCCGTTGGCTGCCCGATGCTCCGCGACCGCTATCGCCGCTGGCAGCCGCTCTTTCGGGTCAACCGTCCTTTCACGCCCGCCCGCGTCGATGCTGCGAAACGCGCCGCACTACGCCTCTACACCCTGGCCTGAGCTACCCCCGTGACCGGTCCCGAGACACCCTCGAACATCACCTTCCGTCGCGGCGACCTGTTCGCCTCCGGCGCGCAGGCGCTCGTCAACCCGGTCAACTGCGTCGGAGTCATGGGCGCCGGGCTCGCGAGGCAGTTCCGCGACCAGTACCCGGCGATGTTCGCTGACTACCGAGCGCAATGCCGCGCCGGCTTGTATCAGCCCGGCCGGCCCCGCACCTGGCGGCGCGACGGACAACCGCTGATCGTCAACTTCCCGACCAAGCGCCACTGGCGCGACCCCTCGCAACTCCAATGGGTCCGCGCAGGGCTCACGATCCTTCCAGGCATCCTCCGAGACAACGACATCCACTCGATCGCGGTGCCACCCCTCGGCTGTGGTCTGGGCGGCTTGAGCTGGCCCGATGTGCGCCACCTCATCCTCGAGCACCTCTCTGGCCTCCCAACCGAAGTTCTCGTATACGGCTCGACCGGCCAGCGCCCGTAGCGCCCAACCTCGCCTTCAGCGGCCCACGCGACTTTTCGGCCGCTTTCTCTCCCAAACGCGCGTCTGACCACGTCCTATGGATGCCGGCCAGCACTGCTTCTCCACGGGTCCGGGCGCGCCGTCGCGAGAGCCTGCCTTCCGCCTGAGTTCACCAAACCGTCTACCCCATGTCGATAGCCGCTCCGATCCAATCTCCACCCGTAACCGTCGCCTCGAGCGAAGGGCAACTCGTGCTCGACCGCATGCTTTGGCCCGCGGGCGTGCCGTGGCCCGAGGGCCAGGTCGAGCTGCTCTCGGAGATCACCAAAGCCGACGCGAACGCGCTGCTGCGCCACTGGCAGCATCCGCTCGGCGAGTGGCGCCGACCGTTCGGCGCACAGTACTTCGGCCTCGCCGTCGACGGCGAGGCAGCGGCCGTCGCCGTCTCGGGCTCCACTGTCGGCGCGAGGTCCGCCGGCTACCCGCGCCGGGAGGTAGTTGAGCTTGGGCGGATCGCCCGCTCGCCCCAACATCCCGGGATCATGCGGGTGATGTTGCGGCTGTGGCGCGACTACCTCGCGCAGCGATGGGAGCGCGACTACTGGCCGGTGGCGGCCGCCGTCTCCTACGCGCTTCCCGGCAAGGCCGGGAACCTCTACCGCCTGGACGGCTGGCGTTCCCTCGGGTTCGTCAAGCCGTGGAAGTACTCGGGCGGATACAGCAACCCGTCGGTCGCCAACAACATCGGCGACGGCCTCAAGCGCCTCTACGTCTACCCCTACAACGTCGCACCTTTCCTAACGAAAACGCCTACAGGAGTCTCCGGTGAAGCTCACGGCCACCAAATCAAACCTCGCTAACGCGCTCGCGGTCGCCGCGCGCGTCGCAACCAGTTCAAGCTCACTCCAGGCCGCTCAGGGTGCCCTGATCGACGCCACCGGAGCGGGCGCTCTCGTCAGCGCCACCGACTTCGATACTTCGATCACGCTCCCCGTGGTCACCGAATCGATCGACACGCCCGGGCGTTTGCTGCTTCCCGCCCGACTGCTTCTCGATGTCGTCAAGGCGTGCCCCGGCACGACCGTGACGATCAGCCTCACCGGCGACTCGCCAGCTCGCATCGAGTCGGGCTCGGCCCGGTTTGATCTGCGCCCACTGCGGATCGAGGACTTCCCGACACTCCCAAAGCCCGACCCGGCGACCACCTCACAGTTGCCGCTCGCGCCGTTCATCGCCGCGATCGACAGGGTCGCGGACTCCGCCAGTCGGGACGAGTCCCGGCCGCTCCTCACGGGCGTCAACATCCGCGTGACCGGCACCGACCTGCGCGCGATGGCCACCGACTCCTACCGGCTCGCCGTCTATCAGACCGAGCTTGACGCGCCCGCCACTCGCGAGTTTCAGCGCACCCTCCCGGCCCGTGCGTTGCAGGAGCTTGCCAAGCTCTCGAAGGTCGCCGGCGCAGAGCACCTCACCATCAGCGAAGCCGGGAGCAACTTCGTGATGCAGTTCGCTTCGATCACGCTCTCAACGCGAACGATCGGCGGCGACTACCCCAACGCCGATCAGCTGATCCCCACCGAGTGCGAGTTCAGCGTCACCTATCCCGCCGACACGCTGAACGAGACGATCAGGCGCGTCGCCCTGCTCTGTCAGAACAACACGCCGGCCATTCTTGCATTCAACGGCGTCGGACTGGAGTGCCGGGCGGACACCGCCGACATCGGGTCGGCAGCCGAAGTCGTCGAAGACATCCGGCACGACGGCCCTCCGTTCACGATCGGCATCAACCCGGACTTCCTCACCCAGGCGCTCGCACAGTACGGCGGTGACTCGGTTGAAATGCGGCTACTGAGCCCGCTGCGACCGATCATGCTGACCGACGCCACGGGCAAGCTCTCTCAAATCCTCATGCCGATCCGGCTCAACACCCCGAACGGCGCATGAGCACCAGCGACCACAGCCGCGGCAAGCCCGAACTGCCCGCCTCTCAGGCTTGCACCCGCGTGCGCGGATGCGGCCTCGGGCGGGACAGTCGAACCTCGACGCGACAGTAGTTCAACAACCAACCAGGAGACCACACCACCCATGCCCGATCTCAACACCGTAGTGATCACCGGCAACCTAACCCGCGATCCGGAGCTGCGTCAGGCTGGCACCACGAACGTGTGCCGGCTGCGCGTCGCCGTCAACGAGCGGGTCCGTAACAGCGCCACCGGCGAGTGGGGCGACCGGCCCAACTACTTCGACGTGACCGTCTGGGGCGGCCAGGGCGAGAACTGCCACCGCCACCTGAGCAAGGGCCGCGGCGTCGCCGTCGACGGGCGCCTGCGCTGGCGTGAGTTCGAGACCGAAGGCCAGAAGCGCCAGGCCGTCGAGATCGTCGCCGAGCACGTCAAGTTCCTCGGCGGCGGCAACGGCACCAGCAGCGCCGACTCCGCGCAGGGCGCCGACAATCCGGTCGACGAACCGGATTTCCTCCCGGCGTCCGCGTCCGACGACGACATCCCGTTCTAACCCGTCACACCACCACCTCGAAGGCGCACGCGGCCGACCGAAACGTCGGCCGCCCTGCCCTAGTCCCCGACCAGCACGGCCCGCCGAATCCGCGGCGGGCCGTCCACGCGAGTTGAGCCTCTCCCCGCGGTCGCTCTCCCAGTCGGGCATCCCCTCGCCGATCCTCAACACCAGCTAGCGGCAGCGCCCAGCAACGCTCGGGCGCGCTGGCGTACGCCCGCCTGCCGAACGCCGGGCCGCTCACTCGCACCTAACCACGGTGGCCGTCATTCGCGCCGCCCGACACCCGCACCTCCAGGAGCTCATCACCTCCATGCTTGCTCGCTGCGCCACATACGTCCTCCACGGCGTCGAAGCCCGCCGCGTCACCGTCGAATGCGACGTCCGGCCCGGGCTTCCGTCGTTCACCGTCGTCGGCCTCACCGACGCGGCCAACCGCGAGCTTCGCGAAACCGTGCGCGCCGGCATCCTCAACAGCGGCTACCGGTTCCCGGAATGCCGCGTCACGGTCAACGTCGCGCCCGCGTCGCTGCGGCAGCCGTCGCCCGCCATCTCGCTCGCGGTCGCGGCCGCCGTTCTGGCCGCCGCCGGGGAGATAGCCGCCGATCAAGTCGCCGACGTCGTCGTCTACGGCGCGCTGGCCCTGAGCGGAGATATCAGGCCGCTTCCCGGCGTGCTCGCCGCCGCCGCCGAGCACCGCTCGAGCGGCTGCCAGGGCATGCTCCTCTACGCGGGCGCGCCCTTTCCGCAAGACCTCGCGCCGATCCCGTCGCAGCCCGTCTCCCATCTCAAGGAGATACCGGGCGGCGACCGCAACCGTCACGTCTCTGCTGCACCCGTCAGCGCCGCGCCCCAGCCGGACTTCGCCGAGATTCACGGCTGCGAGGAGGCGATCTTCGCGCTGACCGTCGCGGCGGCCGGCGGGCATCACGTCCTGCTACGCGGCGGTCCGGGCTCGGGCGCGACGATGCTCGCTCGCCGTCTGGTCTCGATCCTCCCCGAGCTCACCGACGGCGAGCAGCGGCAGGTCGCGACGATCCGCGACGCGGCCGGTCTCGGCCGCGAGCGGGACCGCCCGTTCCGCGCTCCGCATCACACCATCAGCACCGCCGGGCTCGTCGGCGGCGGTAGCCCGGTACGGCCCGGTGAGGTAACCCTCGCTCACCACGGTGTCCTCTACTTGGACTCCCTGGTCGATTTTCCTCGCTCCAGCCTGGACGCGCTCCGCGCCCCGCTCACCGACCACGGCGTGTCAATCGTTCGAGGCAGCCGTGGGTATCGCTTCCCGGCGCGCTTTCAACTCGTCGCCGCCGTGTCACCGTGCCCTTGCGGCTACAGCAAGACCGATCAGTGCGTCTGCGACGCGGCGACCCTCGTCAGGCACCGGCGCCGGCTTGCCGGCTCGTTGCTGGATCACTTCGCGATCTTCGTCGACCTTCCGTCCGCTGTCGACGTCGCGGCCGCTCCGCCCGGGCCGTCGTCTGCGCAGCTGCGTGCTCGTGTCCTCGCGGCCCGCGAACGCCAGGCACAGCGGGATGCCGCCCCTCGTGAGTGCGAGGTCCCCGCCGCTCCCGTCACGAGGAGCCTTCCGGCCGATCTCTCCGCCGCTGCGCAGGCGGCGCTCGAGCGCGCCTACCAAACCGGCTCGCTGAGCCCGCGCGGGCGCCAGCAGGTTCTCCAGGTCGCCCAGACGATCGCCGACCTCGCCGGCGAGGCCTCGATCACCGCCACGGCCCTCCAGACCGCCCTTGCCCTCCGCGGAAACCTTGCCGGGGCGGCTCCCATGCTTGCGTGCTGAGCTCGCACGCGACCCTACACCCCACAGAGCGCGCCTCCGTCGTCGTAACCCGGCGGCGGGGGCGCAAATTCTTCCCCGCGGTCCGCGAGGCCGAGCCAGCCACCCGACGCAGCGCCGACTTGCACCCTGCGAGGCGGGTGCCTGGCTCGGTCCCGCCTGGTCAGCGGGACTGCCGGGTGGCCGCACGAGCAGTAACCCGTCCGCGCCCGTTGCTCCTGGGGGGCGATAACCCGTGCCCGAAGCTCATGCGGGCGCGGTCCCGGACGGCGCTCGTGCGGCCACTCGGACCGACCCTCACCACATGTCACTCTCGTGGACACACTCCCGTTCTCGACAAGCCCTAGATACCGCACCATCGTCGCGGATCCCCCTTGGCCGCTGGTCGGCGATCAGAGAGCCCGATCGCGCCCGTTGGCGCCCAGGGACGGTCGTCGTGGCCGGGAGACGTTCTTCCCGTACGAGCCGCTGCCGCTCGACGCGATCGAGGCGCTGCCCGTCGCCGAACTCGGAGAGGCCGAGGCGCATCTCTACCTCTGGGTGCCCGCCGGCTTCAACCGCGAGGGTATCGGCGCTCGGGTCGCGCAGGCGTGGGGCTTCGGTGTCGTGTCCGAGATCGTGTGGGACAAGATGACCTTCGGGCTCTGCAAGTTCCCGCGCCCGCAACACGAGATCCTGCTCGTCTGCCGCCGCGGCTCGTTGCCCTTCCAGGTCAACAACGCCGGCAGCGTCCAGCGCTGGCGCGCGCCACGAACCGCAGGCGGGCGCCGCGGTATCCATTCGACCAAGCCCGATGGCAGCTACGACCTGATCGAGCAGGCCAGTCCCGGCCCGTACGCCGAGCTGTTCGCCCGGCGCGCGCGCTTCGCCTGGGACTACCCGATCGGTGACCAGTCGCTTTCGGGAGTCGCGGCGTGAGCGGCGCGCCGTCGATCGGCACCACACGAAGGTCTCGTGCAGCACTATGTCGTGATCCGCGACGACCGGATCCTCTACCGGGATAAGAGCTGTGCGCTGGCCGGAGCACACGCCGAGGTCACGACCGCAGCCTTCATCCCCAGTTCGCGCCCGCCAAGCTGCTGGCGTTCGGGTTTGTTGCCGCTCATTGAAGTTGGCCATGTGAAACGTAGTTGGACCCCGGAGCAGCTTCGAGTGCTTCGCGCACGACCCTTCGTGGCCGCCTCGACGTCAAGCCGCTGTGCGGCTCGGGACCGGCTACTCAGATTCGATGCGAGCAGTTTTCGCCTATCGGCCTTAGCGTGGTCGCGTTTGTCCGACAGCGATCGCGTTGAGCGGTGTCGAGAGCATCCGCGTCGTGGCTCGTTTGATCACGGAGCAGCAGCGCGATCGGCGACCTGCCCGCCACGGGCGATCAAGATCTCGTGCCCGAGGTCGGCGCCCGATTCGCCGGGTCGAACCGGAAGCGGCGGACCTATCCAGCAGCCGGTTCGTAGCTGGTGCTGCTCGTCGAGGCTGTTTCTCAAAGGTTCTCGGGCTTAGCGATCGCGACTCGCTGGTCGGTAGGCCGTTGGTGGCGTGCCCGCGGTGAAGGCCGTTGTCACCAGATGGGGGCCGTTTCAGGCCGCCATGGTGGCTATCCGGGCGCGATGGGCCTTGGTGAGGTTGTGGGTCATCATCAGTAACCGGAACTCGGTGTGCACCTTGATCCTGCCTCGTCGGTGAAAGCGGATGAACCCCTTGTTGTGTTTGGTGTCGCCGTAGAGCGGCTCCACCGTCTGTTTGCGTTTCGCGTATCGCTCACGGCCGTTGTCTGACTTCAGGACAGTTCGCATCCAGATGGCCCGGGGCTCGTTCACCCAACGCTTGGGCGTCTCGCGGCTGCCCTTGTCGGGCGCGACCAACACCGGGATGTGCCGGTTGGCGACCACGTCGTCCATCTGCTGCTCGTTCCAGTAGCCGGCGTCGGCGGCGACCGCCTCCAGCAGCTTCTGATCGATGCCGGCACGCCCCAGCTCTCCGAGCACGGCGGCAACCATCGGGGAAAGCTGCGAGAAGTCGGTCGACAGGTTGGTGATCTCGGCGGCGAGCACGACCTGCTGCTCGTTGACCGCGGTCTGCGCGTTATACCCCTGCACGAAACCGAACCCGACCGGGATCGGACGCGAGTCCGGATCGGTGATGTTCACCTTGCCCTCGGGAACCTCCGGCGGCTGATGCGGATCGGGCGGGCGGCCGAACCGACGACCGTCGCGCATCCGCCCCTGCCTGCGATAACTCTCATATGCCTCGTTGCCCGCGCACTGCGCGGCCAGCTCGGCCTCCAAGCGCTCCAGCGCCAACAGCAGCCGCTCGATGCGAGCGAACGATCGGATCCGGGCTATCCCAGCGATGCTGCTCAAGCTGGCCGCGGGCCTCCTGCAACCAGCGCCGCCGGCCACCACCCGCGTCGGTGATCTTGCTGCTCTCGAACGAGAACGCCGGCGTCGACCCGCGCGATGGCTCCTCCGCCTCGGGCTCCCCGTCCCCGTCCTCGATCCGCTCGGACTCCTCACTCTGCCGGTCGGACTTCAGCTCGCGGCGCGCCTGGCGCAGGAACTCGCGCCGCCCCTCCGCGGTGCGCAGCTCCTCCGGCAGCTCATCACCGCGCGCCTCCCCGAACTCCTCATCCTCAGCCTCATCGGTCGCCCTCACCTCAGCCAACACCTCGCGGGCGATCTGCTCGAACTGAAAGTTGACATCCGGGTTCGCGTTGCCCGCGATCCGGGTGCCATCGATCGACACCACCCCCGACTTGATCAGCCCCGCCCTCTCGCACAGCCGCAACACATCGGTGAACAGCCCCGACAGCGCCTGCTGGTGGCGGCAGACGAACCGCGCCACAGTCACATGATCGGGAACCAGGTTCCCAGTGATCACGCGAAAAGCAACATGCTCCCGGCAGTGACGCTCGATCGCGCGCGAGGACCGCACCCCGGTCGCGAACGCGAACAAGATCACGGCCACCATCAGCGACGGCTCATACGCCGCCCGGCCGTGACCGTCAGCCCGATAGGCCGCATAGAACGCCGATAGATCCATCTGCTCGACGGCATCGATCACGAACCACGCCAGATGATCCGCCCCGAGCCAATCCCTCACGTCCGGCGGCAGCAAAAACCCCTGCTCACGCCGACTCTCAATGAAGTTCTGCGCCATCCAGGAATTGTGTTAAACGCCCCAGACGGAACGGCTTTATGAAACAGCCTCCGTCCCAACCGGCAGCGACGCGGGTGTCGACGCCGGTGGCTGCTACGCCGGGCGAGCGACAGCCACGCGCGCTTGCAAGTCACCGCGAATCGGGCTGTGAGCAAGCACCTCGGCGTGTCCGGCGACTACGGAAAGCGGGGCCGCCGGCACGCCGGTCACGGCCCCGGGCGGCCGACGGTCGGGGGATGCGCACCTTTGGCGAATTGCGGAGCGCGCCGCTCACCCAGGTCGCAGACCTGCAATCGTGCTCCCGCGGGCATGGAGCCCCAGCGGGTTTCGTGATCGCGTCTGGTCCGACAGCGGTCGCGCTAAGCCGTGGCCGCGGCATCCAGTTCGTCGCTCTTTCGTCACAGACCGGAAGCCTGGTTAGCGGTTGCCGCCACGCGAGCAAGATCTCGGCCCGAGGCCGGCTCCTGCGCCGCGGCCTCGGACACGATGCGACCGGGTAGCAGCCGCTGCATAACTGTCGCTAGTCGTCCCCTCCGGAGGGAATTTTCTAGCCCGGTCGAGGCTTCCGCTCTTGTTCCTCCAGCGTTAGCTCGACCCATTCTTCGAGCAAACGGATCGGGCCTCGGGAGTGGCGCCAGTTCACTCTCGATCTCGACGTAACCGTCGTCATGCTCGGTGACGATGCAGACGCCAGTGCCAAGAACTCCTGCGCCCGCTACCCGCTTCGCCCACGCGAGCGGTCGTGTTCGTCAGCGCGATCGGACTGCTATCGGAGGTCGTCAAAACTTGAGCGTCTTTCGGTGCTTTCAGGCTTTTCTGGCGGCCAGTTCTGGCGGCTTGCTCTCGTGGGCGGTGCCCCGGCGCTGTCGTGGGACCATGGTGGCAGCGGCGTCGGCGTCGCGGACGGTGAATGCGACCGCAACCGTGCCCAGCGCCACTGCGGCGGCTGCGAGGAAGCCGTCGTGAAAGCCCCTGAGGTTGCTGGCGGCGTGGCTGGTTGCTCCGGCGGCGGCGAGCACGGTGGTGAGCAGGGCCACGCCGACGGCACCGCCGAGTTGCTTGGCGGCGTTGTAGATCGCCGACGCGTGGCCGGTCTGGGTCTTGGTGATGGTGGCCATGGAGGCGGCCTGTGCGGGGATGAAGACCAACGAGATGCCGAGGCCGAGGGCGAGCATGGTGAGGAGCACGAACCACCTGCTGGTGGCGGTGGTGACCTGGGCCATCAGGACCATTGTCGCGGCCACGAGTAGGAGCCCAGCAGCGGCGATCCGGCGAGGCCCGAACCTCCAGTAGAGCGCACGGGTCACGATCTGGCCGCCGGCGATGGTGCCCAGGGCCGAGGGGAATGTGGTCAGCCCGGCCTGAACGGCGGACAGACCGAGCGCGTCCTGGAAGAAGAGGGCGGCGAGGTAGAGGGCTCCGAGATAGGCGACCGACCCCAGCGCGTAGAGGCTGGTCGAGGCGGTGAACAGGCGGTTGGCGAACAGGCGCAGGTCGATGAGCGGGTGTCTCGTGCGGAGCTCGACGGCGACCATCGCGACGAGCAGCGACACGCCGACGATGATGGCGACCAGCACCGTGGCGCTGGCCCAGCCTTGGATCGGTCCTTCTGAGACGCCGTACATCGCGCTGCCCAGGCCAAGACCGGAGAGCACCAGACCGGGGAGGTCGAGACGGCCGGTGCCGGGTTGCGTGTGGTCGGCAAGCCACAGCGCGCCAAAGGCGAAGGCGGCCATCCCGATCGGCAGGTTGACGAAGAAGGCCAAGCGCCAGGACACGTAGGTGGTAGACACGCCTCCGAGCACCGGCCCCATGGCAGGAGCAAGCCCGGTGACCAGGGCGAGGATGCTCGATACGCGCACCCGTTCGGCCGGGGGGTAGACGCGGAAGAGCATTGCCAGTCCGACCGGGGTCATGATGGCGCCGCCCGCGCCTTGCAGGACGCGGAACGCGACCAGCTCGCCCAGGCTGGTGGACATACCGCACAGGGCCGAGCCGATTGTGAACACGCTGATGGCCCCGAGCAGTGTCCGGCGGCCGCCGATACGGTCGCCGAGCCACCCGGAGGCGGGAATGAAGACCGCCAGGGTGACCAGATAGGCGATCGAGACCAGCCCGACGCTATCGGCTGGGGAATGGAAGTCGCGGCCGAGGGCGGGGAGGGACACGTTGACGATGGTCGTGTCCATGATGGCCATGAACATCGCCGCGACGTAGACCACGGCAACCACGAGCTTCTGGTCGTCTCGAGGGCTCATGCCAGCAGACAATAAACCAAGTCATTGATAGAGTCAATCATTGACTTTGTAAGTCATCTACCCCCGCCCGCTATGGTTGTCTCCATGACCCCGGCCGTCGCCGCTCCCGTCGAGGACCTTGCCACCGAGGCGTGGCGGCATGTCCGCTCGATCTACAACGACCCGGAGACGGTCGCCGCCGAGCACCAGTTCATGCACGAGACTGGGCTCACGGGCGGCCCGATGAAGGCGCTGCGATTTCTGCCGCTGAGCGGGTCGCTGCCGATGCGACAGCTCGCCGCGCGCATGGGTTGCGACAACTCCTACGTCACCTCGCTGATCGACACTCTCGAAGAACGGGGGCTGGCCGCGCGACAGTCACACCCCACCGATCGTCGGGTCAAGGTCATCGTGCTCACCGACCAGGGCCGTCGGCTGGCCGAGGCTGTGCAGCGGCTCTACATGACTCCGCCGGCCGCCTTCTCGACCCTGAGCCAGGCCCAGCTCCGCACCCTCCGCGACCTGCTACGCAGGCTGGATTCAGCCGAAACCTGACGCCCGTCGCGACACGGGCGAAGATCGGCATTCGGCGGGATGTCAACCACCCGGCGCTTCCCACGGCCGGCAAGCCGACGGCGCGCCACCTTGGGTGAACCTCGGCCGCGGATGGCCGGTGGTGTCCGCTGGCGGATCCTTCGCGGAGCGGCCGCGAAGAGCATCCCGGCGTCCGCCTACGCGCTCGGAGATGTTGCGGTGGCCGTTTGTCAGCGGATACCGCTGGGCGGCTGACTGCGCCGACGGTCTTGGCAGGGGCACGCTCCTGTGCTGGGCTCTCGACCCTGGGATCGACTGACCGGTCCACCCCCCCGTGTCCAGGATCCACCCCCGAGATCCGCCCTGGCTCCGATGTAATCGGGGGTTTGGGTCGCCACGATTCGGCCATGCCATTCTCAAGGCTCGTCATCCTGCGATGGGCTAGATCGCCCACGGACAGCGCGTCCCGGTCGCACATACCGCGGTGTAGGCCGCTCTCCCCGAGCGTGTGGTGGATGACACTGGCCGCACTAGGCCCAGCGCGCCCCGAGTGAAAGCACGAGGGCCGGGCACTGGACCGCGACCGCGCGTTGAAAGCGGTTGTAGGAAATCGACTGCATCGATGAGGAGTGCTCGCATCCATTGCTTCTCGATTGTCAAGCCACAGCGTTCGGCCTGGAAATACCCCCTGTCGATATGGAGGGCGACCTTCCAGGTCGGTCGCTGTCTTCCTGTGAGGTAACCATGACTATGGGGACAGTCGCACTATGCCGAGTGCACCCCGATGGGCCTTTGACGGCAGCGAGTGGCACCAGAGCGCTCCTCTGGCGACAAAGGGGAAGCAATATCCGGCTACCGCGCTGGGCATCCGGAGGCCGGATCGTCGTTCGTGTCCCGGCCGCTGACGACGCGTTGGGGCATCTCAGGCGATCCAAGCGCTGGCGACGGGATGCGTAGAAAGCTCGACAAGTCGATGTTTGATTATCCTGCGGAGTTCCGGGTCGGCACCTCGCTGATTGGCGGGATACGGGTCAGCGCGCGTGGCGTATGGTCGGTTTGAATGTCGACGGTGATCTGGTCTTTCTCGCGACGCCCGCCGATCGTCCGCCGGGGATCGCGCTCGCGGTCAAAGACCTGTTCGACACCGCCGGTCTGACGACGACCTACGGGTCGCGGATCTTTGCCGACCACGTGCCCGAGCGTTCCGCCGACGCGGTGAAGCGTCTGGAGGCGAGCGGCTACGGGGTGGTCGGTAAGACAAATCTGTGCGAGTTCGCCTACGGGATCACCTCGCAGAACGCGCACTACGGGACGGTGCCCAACCCACTCGACCGCTCGCGCACGGCCGGTGGGTCAAGCGGCGGATCAGCGGCCGCGGTGGCAGCGGGGCTGGCGCAGGTCGCGCTCGGGACCGACTCGGGAGGGTCGATTCGGATCCCGGCGGCGTGCTGCGGGGTTGTCGGCTTCAAGCCGACCCATGGTCTCGTGTCGCTTGAAGGCTGCTTTCCGTTGGCGCCAAGCTTTGACCACGCCGGACCGATCGCGCGCTCAACGCAAGCGTGCGCCGACACGATGGCGGCGTTCGCCCCGGGCTGGACCCCTTGTCATCTCGCGGATCTGGCCGATGTGACGATCGGCGTCACGTGGACCGAGTACGCCGATGAGACCGTACGCGCGAGCGTGCAGCGAGCCGCTGCCCGTCTGCCGCAGCGCCGATCGCTGCAATTTCCGTTCCCGGAGGTGTCCACGGCCGGGTTCATGTCCGAGGTCGCCGACACCCACCGCGAGCTGTTCGCTGCTCACGGCGACGAGTACAGCCCGGATGTCCGCACGAAGGTGCGGTCCTGCCTGGAGGTTTCTTGGGACGACGCCCGCGCCTCGCGCAACGCGCGCGAGCAATACCGGCGGCAGGCGCTCGACGCGCTGGACGATGTCGACCTGCTGCTGACCCCGACGCTGCCGATCCTCGCGCCCGCCGCCGAGGCGTCTGACCGGGACATTCGCGAGTCAATGACGCTGATGACACATGGGTTCAACGCGCTCGGCTGGCCCGCGATCGCGCTGCCGTGTCCATCGGGGGAGTCTGTACCGGCGTCGCTGCAGCTCGTCGGCCGTCCCGGCGACGACGCGCTCGTGCTCGCCGCCGCGCGGTTACTCGAGTTGGCGCTCCCGCCGCCGCCTCCGGGTGGCGCATCGTGGGCAGACGTTGCGCCCGCGCCACCTGCCGCACCGGCCGCGACTGAGTAACGGTCGTGGAGTGCGCCCCAAGCCGACGCCGAGCCCACGGCCGGCGCTGTGCGTGATCCTGACGCGGGCTCAGAGCACGAGCCTCACCTCGGAGGCGGCGCCGACCAGGTAGTGATGCTGCGTGAACGCTATGCCGACGCCGGATGGCAGTCCCAGCGGATCCTAAATGCCCTGGACCGAGAAACACTGGAGTTCCAGCCCGTTGCACAGGTCCGCGCGCCGACCTGGTCCAAAGGACGTGTCGTACTGCTCGGCGACGCCGGGTACGCCCCCTCACCCCTTACCGGACAGGGTACGAGCCTGGCCCTCATCGGCGCCTACCTGCTCGCCGGCGAACTCGGCCGCGGCGATGATCCCAGGGCTGCATTCCAGCGCTATGAGCTGCTGATGCGGCCCCGCGTCAGGGCAGCCCAAAAGCTCCCGCCCGCACCGGCGGGGATCGCCCTGCCCAATAGCAGCCTTGGGGTCGGCGTAGTTCGCGGCGTCGCCAAGCTAGAGGCCAGCCCACCCGTGGACGCGCTCAAGGGCCTCCTGCCTCACGGCGACAGCGAGAAGCAGCCCGCTACCGCCTACCTGACTACGGCCCACTGACCGTGCCCGATTAGTGTGCCGAAGCATTAGTTCGAAGGCGGTGGGGCGGGCGTCATCCTCGAATCGATCGCCACCTACGCATCTGACATATACGTTCAGCGCTGGTGGCGTCCCTGTTCCGTTACTACCGACACGCCGGAGCACGGCCCGGCGATCGCCGCTGGGCCTCGGCACAGTTGACGTCACGGTGACCGCCGCACATTAATCGACGAGACGATCGCGTTCGAAGGTGCGCGCGGACAAAGCCGGGGATGCCGGGAGGTTCCAGATGCCTGGTTGGGGTCGCTCGTCAACGGTTGTCTGCTTCTCTGCCGGGGGCCTGCGGGTCGGGCGCGGCGAGACCGTGGCGGTGTGCGATCGTCGCCGCCTCGGTCCGTCCACGAACGTCAAGCTTGGCGAGGATTCGCGACACGTGGGCGCTGACGGTTTTCTCTGAGATGAACAGCGTCTGGCCGATCTGCCGATTGGTTTCACCCTGGGCGAGGCGTTTGAGTACTTGGCGCTCGCGGTCCGTGAGGTCGAACGGGTTGTCGTCCAGGGTGCGACGCTTGTGGGCGCTGTCTGAGAGCGACAATCGCCCGCGATCGGCAAGTCCGCGCAGCTCCTGTGCAAGCCAACGCGAGCCGAGGCGCTCGGCGACCGCGAGCGCGCGGGCCGCGACGAGGCTCGCGGTCTCGCGGTCATCGTCGATCAGGCGGCACTCCGCCTCGCGAAGCCGGGCGACCGCCGCCGGGTACGGCATCTCGAGATCGTTCCACGCCGCGGCGGTGCTCGCCCAGTCCTGCGCCTGTACGAGGCCTCGAGCGCGCGCCACATCTGCCCGCGCCTCCACGAGCTGGGCATGCTCGTACGGGGTGGCGGTGTCCTCGATCGCCTCGAGGTGGGCGAGGTGCTGTTCCGCGCGCACGATCGCCTCTTTGCGTGCCGGAGCGTTGGCGAGGTCGCGGGCCCGCTGGGCGCGGTCGGCATGGACGCGCACAGCGATCGCGTGGACGTCGGCGGCGCGCAGCGCCTCGTCGGGGTAGCTCTGCAATCGCCGCGTTGCGCTTTCGATGACCTCCGCGGCGGTGGTCACGTCGCCGCGGCGGGCGTGGACCTCGGCGGTGACTGCCGCGTGTAGGGCAAAGAATAAGGTGTCGGGGGCGCGGCCGGCCTCCTCGGCGCTCGCCTGCAGGCAGGCGAGCGCCCGGTCGGAATCGCCGATGCCGGCTTCCAGTTCAGCCTCGCGTATGAGACGACCTCGGGCGAGGACTTGCCCGGGCTTTTCGGTGATCGCATCGAGGCACTCGCGGGTGACCTGCCAGTCACCGGCTCGGAACGTGGCCATCGCCAGCTGGAGCAGGAACCGACCTCGCTCGACCACACGGCTTGCCGGCATCGCATCGAGCGCCCGGCGCACAACACCGGCGGACTCGTGTTGCCGCCCGGTCCAGCTCAGCAGGGCAGCAAGGTCGAACGTGCTGTGCAATCCGCGGGCGTCGTCGCCGACGTCCTCGGCGAGCACAAGTGACTGTCGCATCGACGTCAGCCCTGCTTCGGGCTCTCCGAGTCGTGTGAGCACGAGTCCGAGCAGGCGCAGCAGATCGCTCTCGGCCTCTCGGTTGGCGGCGGCGACGGCCGTCGCCAGCAGCGCCTCGAGCTCGGGCAGGGCGTCCCGGTACAGGCCAGTGTGAACCTGCCGCGTCACCAACCACGTCCGGATTGTCAGGCGCAACGGGTCGGCGTCGTCATCGGCGGTCAGCGCCAGCGCGCGCTCGACGCTTGCGGTTGCGGCGTCCAAGCGGTAGAGCTGTTGCTCGGTCCTGGCCCGCTCGAACAGGATCGCAGCGCAGCGGCGCGGCTGTGCATCGACGTCGAGCTCGTCCAGCGCCGCCGCAAACAGCTCGTGTGCGCGCCGCACCCGCCCGGCGTTCGCGTGCATCGCTCCGGCGTCGGCGAACAGCTGGGCGAGCTCGGTGCCGGCGACCGCCTCCGCGTGGGGCACCCGGGGCCAGAGCTCGAGCGCTTCCGCGAGGAGGTCGGCGGCCAATTCATCCGCCTGGGCCCGGCGGGCGAGAGCCGCCGCGTGCAGGGTCGCGCGCAACGCTGCCGGCTGATCGCCGCCCGCGGCGTACTGAGCCGCGACCTGCAGACCGAGCTCGAATTCGCGGTCCGTGCCGGTAGCGTCGGCGAGCTCGCCCTCGCGGTGATGGGCGAGCGCAAGGTGAAGCGCACTGCGCTGGCCGGGTAGCAGGTCGTCGTAGACGGTCTCGCGCAGCAGCGCGTGCCGAAAACGAAACGCGTCGGCCCCGTCAGGGACGAGCACCTGGGCGGCGATCGCCTCACGCAGCGCCTCGGCGAGCTCGGCGGCGGGCAGGCCGGTGACCGCGGCGAGCGCCGGTTCATCGAGCGAGCCGCCGACGGCGACCGCCCCGGTGAGGCGGCGGGCGGTCGATCCGAGGCGCTCCACGCGCTGTAGAAACGCGTCGCTGAGCGACTCCGGGAGGGCGCCGCGACCGTCGAGGCCCGCGGCGAGGAGTTCCTCGGCATACAGAGGGTTGCCGTCGCTGCGCTCCAGCAGGCGGGCGAGCGCCGCCGGCTCGGGCGCCGTGCCGAGGATGTCGGCGAGCGCCTCGCCGAGCTCGGCCCGGTCAAACGGCGCGAGTTCGATGTGTCGCACGCGCCCGTGGCGATGCAGCTCTGTCAGCAGTCTGCGCAGTGCGTCGGGTCGGTTTGGTTCGTCGGTTCGATACGTGAGCACGACGGCGAGGCGCTGCGTGCGCATCGAGCGCACGAGGAAATCGACGAACGCAAGCGTCGAGGTGTCGGCCCAGTGACCATCCTCGAGCACGAGGACGATCGGGCTTGACTCGCATGCGCCGGTGATGAGAGCGTGCAGCGACTCGAACAGGCGTAGCCGGTCGGCCTGATCGCTAGGCGCCGGCTGGTTGGGCTGGGGGCTGAGCGTTGGCCACAGCGCCGCAAGCTGGGTGCGGTCGCTCTCAGCAAGCGTGTCGACGGCGGGATGACGGTCGCGGATCAGTGGGCGCAATGCGCCGACCAGCGGGGCGAACGGGAGCTCGCCCTGGTTCGGCGGCACGGCGTCGCCGCGCACGATCAGCGGGGGATCGGGCGCGTGTGCGATCCGGCGCTCGAACTCGCCAGTCAGCCGGGTCTTGCCGACCCCCGCCTCACCACTCAGCAGAACCAGCGCCGGCCGTCCCGATGCCGCCTCCTCGACAGCGGCGGTCAGCTCAGCCAGTTCGCCCTCCCGGCCGACGAATCGATCGGAAGTGATCCGTGGGGTCATCGCCCCAAGTATCCAGATGCCTGCCTCCCGCGGACTTCGCGCGCGACGCCGACCCGACGCGGCCGCTTAAGGGTTCCCTGCGCCGGGCTTAAGGGATCGAACGAGACATCCGCCCGATGCGCACCAGGATCGAACGGTTCACGCTGTCAATCGTCCTATCGCCGACGTCGAAGACGCCCGATGGATCCGCGGCACTTATCCCTCTTCGGCGAATTCCACGTTCACGGTCTGCTGACCCTTCACCCACACGCGCGCATCCATGATTTCCAGCGTCGTGGCGCCGTGACATCGTCCCGCGTCGCCCGGTTGAGGGGATGGGTGCGCACGCGGGGGGTCGTGGGCGTGCTGGGAAATCGTTACCGACAGCAGGCGGCGTCAGCTATCCCAGCGAGAACCCGGCTCACGACGACCGCGACCACGGAGCAGCGAGCCGCGCTGGCTTGGCATGAGGCGGAGCTGATCAGTGAGCGCGTTCGACTGGCGCGGGAGGTTCACGATCTTCTGGCGCATACCCTCGGAGCCGTCTCAATTCAGCTCACCGCGCTCGATTCGCGTGTCGCTGCCGGCGATGCGCCGGACAGCGTGCGCGACCGTATCGGGGCCATCCACCGCCTCGTCGGCGACGGGCTGAGCGAGGCACGGGACGCCGTTCGCGCGCTGCGCGAGGACGGCCTGCCCCTCGAGACGCGCCTCAGACACCTGTGCGACCTCCACGGCGCCGCACTCGACATCCGGGGGCAGGCTCGCGCTTTGAGACCCGACGCGACGCTCGCTCTCTACCGGGTGGCCCAGGAGGCGTTGACCAACGCCGAGAAGCACGCTCCCAGCGCCCCGGTTTCCGTCCGGCTCAGCCGCGATGCAGAGGTCGTCAGCATCCGGGTCGACAACGGACGCCCGGATATCGAGGCATCAGGCCGGCTGGCGTCGGCTGGCGCGGGGTACGGATTGGTCGGTATGCGCGAGCGAGTCCAGCTAGCCGGCGGAAGCTTGGTCGCCGGACCCACCCAGGACGGCTGGCGGGTCACCGCCGATATCCCGACCCACTAAGCGACACTCCGGCGCCGAGTCCCTGAGCACGCGGTCGCCGACGACAAACCGGCGGACCGCAGTCAATCGAGATCTGGTGGTCTGGCTCGTCGTGGCGAGAGTGCTCGGGGGTGAAGCGGCTGGCGTCGCGAGCGGCGCACCATCGCGTAGGCGAGCGTGCCCCACACTGTCGGAACCCCGAGCGAGATGGCGTGATAGACGATCGACGCGGCGGTCGCCGAGGTCGCGCCGACGCCGTAGAGCACAAGCATCCCGACCATGCTGCCGTCGAGCACGCCGATCCCGCCTGGGATCGGGATGACATTCGAGAGATAGCCGATCTGATACGCGAGCACGATCGCCGCCAGCGGTGGGTGCACGCCGAGCGCCGCGAAGCACACGACGAGGACCGCGATGTCGGCCCACAGGAACGCGAACGCCCCGATGATCCACCAGTCGGCGGAGCACAGGATCTGCTCGGTGGAGCGGATACTGACCGAGGTTGTCGTCAAAAAGGTGCGGATCTTGCCCGGGTGCCTGACCTGTGCGAGACGATCGGTGACCCGCGGCACCAGCAAGAACGCCACGAACACGGCAACCCCGACAGCGGCCGGCACGATGCTCAGAAGAGGGTTGCGCGGTCCGGGCACGATCCCCACCGCCAGCGCGCCGCCGGCGAGAAACAGCGTGATCAGGTTGATCGCGCTCGTCAACAGGAAGAGCACCGCCGAGCGCTCCTCGACCCGATGGGCCGGCCCACCGCGATCGACCAGTAGCCAGCTACCGACCGCGACGCCGCCGACCCCGCCGAGCGGGACCGCGGCCCCGAACGCCAGCTCTGAGAGGGCAACCTGCGCGCCGAACCGGATCGGAGCGCGCACGAACACCTGTAGGAACGCCAACACATAGCCCAGGCACGAGACGGCCTCGCATCCGATCGCGACGAGCAGCCATCCGGCCCGCATCCGTGCCACTCCGCTGCCGACCCCTTGCAAGCCAGGAACCGCCAGGAGCAATCCCACCACGAGCACGGCGAGGGCCGCGAGCGACATCAGCCCATTGCGGAGACTGTGCGCCGCCTTCGCAGCGTCTACCACCGGCTCGTCTGCGGCCATGTCTGGCGGCGGAACAGCATCGGCGGTCACGGCGGTTCCATCCAATCGCCCGTCCAATGATGGTGAGCATGAGCCGGCCGCAGTCGATGTTGAGGTCTCGAAGTCCGCCTCGCTAGACCCGCGCCCGAGGGGGTCTGTCGACCGCCGGATCACTGGGCAGCGCGTCGCCCGGGCGGCCGGCCGTGCGCGCCCGTCGAGGACCTTGGGCAGATCACGAACCGGGTAACGGCCCGACCGGGCACGGAACCCGAAGCCAACGAGCGGCCCAGATCGAACTCCACGACATCCGAGAATCGCCAACGACCGCACGACGTCTTTGAACAGCACATGGCCGCATGGTGGCTTTGACAGCCGGCGACGTCATCGGAGCCAGGGCTGGTTTCGGGGGTGGATCCTGCACGCGGGGGGTGGACCCCTGACTGGACCCAGGGGTCGAGCGCCCAACACCGACCGCGGCCCCGCTCACGACGGGCCTCGCGGCGCGTAGGGTGCGCGCTGAGAAATGCGGACCGAACAAGATTGGCGCTGAGGGTCGCCTGTCGATTCGAGGCTCAGACGGTCGCCGCGAGATCGAAAACCTCCCCCAGCCCGTCCTGCAGGCTCGCTGGCTCGCGTCCCAGCAGTGTCACGAGGTCGGTGCTGGTCTCGTCGAGCTGGCTGTCGCGGATGTCGGCAAAGAAACCCAGCGTGCGCTGGGCCATCTGCTCCGGAAAGCCGCGCGCGATCGTCTCGGCGACGTACTCCTCATCCCTGACGTCGGTGTACGCGACATCTGTCCCCGCGGCCTGGCTCAGAGCCTGGGCGACGTCGGCGAAGGTGAAGGCGTGCGGCGCGGCCAAGACGTACGTGCGCGAGGCGCCGGTGTGGTCGACCATCGCGTTGGCGAGGGCTTCGCCCATCTCGCGGCGCAGGGCATAAGCAACCGCGCCATCCCCGGCAGGAACGCGGATCCCGGTCTCGAGGACGCGTGCGCCGCCGACATAGTTGGGGATCGTGTCCAGATACAGGGCATTGCGAAACAGCAGGCACGGCATGCCGCTGCGACGGATGAGCTCCTCAGTCTCGAAGTAGTGGCGCATCAGTGCGTTGCGCGACCGTTCGATGTCGTTCAGCGAGCGGCTGGTGAACCCAAGTAACTCAACGCCGGCGCGTTTCGCAGCGTCGATCACGTTCTCGTGCTGCTGCATGCGTCGCTGAGGCTCGTTGCTGGCGATCAGCAAAACGCGATCGGCTCCGTCGATCGCCCGCGCGAGTGAGTCGGTGTCGTCGTACTCGCCGACGCGCACCGAGACACCACGGTCATGCAGATCCCTGGCCTTGGCCGGGTCCCGGGCGAGCACGGCGATCTCAGACGCGTCTACACGGTCAAACAGACGGCGCACGACAGTGTGGCCGAGCTGACCGGTGGCTCCCGTGATCAGGATCATGAATGTCTCCTCAAGGTCGACGCGAACGTTCGTATCACTGATACGGCGTTTCTCATGTCAACGCATCGTATCAGCGATACGGCTATACTTGGATCGATGGATCACCCGTGTGTGATGCGATCTCGGTCCGCGCGAGCGGAAGACCGGGCCGGAGATGACTAACGCGGACCGCCAGACAGCGCCGAGAGCAGCGACCAGTTCACCGGCGAACGGGCGCGACCAGACGCGACAACGGGTGATCGGCGCCGCGAGCGAACTGCTGGCGACCGAGGGCCGCGACGGCGTGACCACGCGGGGCGTCGCGGCGCGCGCGGGCGTCCGCGCACCTGCGATTTACGCCCTGTTCGGCGACAAGGACGGTCTCTTAGCCGCCGTCGCCGAACACGGCTACGCCGCGTTCGTGACGGGCAAGATCGCGACAGAACACCACGAGGATCCGATCGAGGACCTCCGTGCCGGCTGGGACCTCGCGGTCGATTTCGGGATCACCAACCCGGAGCTGTACACGCTCATCCACAACGAGGCCTCACCCGGCCGGATGATCGATGTCTTGAGAACCGCCTCGGAGATCCTGCTCGCGCGCATCCGCCGCGTCGCCGCCGCGGGTCGACTGCGAGTCGACGAGAACCTGGCCGCCGCCATCCTCCAAGCCAGCGCGCGCGGCACCGTGCTCACCTGGCTATCACTGACCGAGCAGCAGCGTCCCGAAGGGCTCGTCCTGGCAATGCGCGAGGCGATGATCACCGCCGTCACCACCGAGACCTCGGTCCTTCGCCAACCCGGGCGTGGCGGCGCTGCTCGATCGCTGCGCGCGACGCTGCCAGGTCAATCGGCGCTCAGCGCCAACGAGGAGCGCCTGTTGGGCGACTGGCTCGATCGCATCGAAGACCACGACTCAGTGGTCGAGTAGGGCGCGCACCATCCGCCCGACATGCCCCGAGGTGTCCGGCGGCGGTCCCGTGTTGGGAGCCGAGACCGCCACCCAGAAGCTGCGCTCGACCCGGAGGGGCCATTACTGGGCAGCGGAGATCTCGTTGCGAAGCGCGTACAGGATGGCCTGAGGCCGATCGCGGCAGCCGGTCTTGCGCAGAATCTGGTTGATATGAGTCTTGACGGTCACCCGGCTGATGAAGAGGCGCTCAGCAATCTCGGCGTTGGACAAACCCTCGGCGACCAGCGCGAGCACCTCGCCCTCGCGAGCGCTGAGCCCGTCAGGAAGCCGGCCGGGCGAGTCGGCCAGGTCAGGCTCGGTCACCGTCGCATGGTCGACGAGACGCGCCTGGACCTCTTGGTCCATGATGGCCTGGCCGGCAACCGCCGCCCGCAGCGCGCGATGGATGTCCTCGGCAGTCGCGTTCTTGGTCAAATAGCCGCGCGCGCCGGCGGCGAGCGCCTCGAGAATCGACTCGTCGTCGGTGTAGGTCGTCAGGACCACGATCGCCGTCTCCGGCCTGCTGAGGACAAGCCGGCGGGTCGCCTCGATTCCATCGACCTTCGGCATGCGCAGGTCCATGAGCACCACATCGGCCTCGCCCCGCTTCGCCAGTGCGATCGCCTCGGCGCCGTCCGAGGCCACGCCGACGACCCTGACGCCGTCCATCGCCGCGAGGATGGTGTTCAGCCCATCGCGGGTGATAGCCTGATCGTCGGCGATCACGATCCTGATGGCCTCAGAGCCGGAGCGATCGCTCATCGACAACGAACCGCCACGGTCAAGCTCGACGCCGCGATCTGCAAGCACAGCAAGGTCATGCAGCAGCGAGCCGGTGTACGACATCGGACGCGAGCCGAGCGAACATCGGGCGGGGCACCGTGCGTTGCGGTAGTAATCAACGACCTCCCGCCTGACACCATACAGGGCCACTGGGCTCTCAGCGGGCAGCGGCCCAGCGAGAAAGGCGGTCCTCACCGGCGAGTGGCGTGCGTCCCGCCGGCGCTCAGGTCTCGTGCGTCGGCGTGGCCTCGCGGCCCGCGGACGAGGTCAGGCGATCGGTCGCGGCCGTTCGAACCGCGCAGCGGATGTCCTGGGTGCTCGCGTCCTTGGTCAGATATCCGGTGGCACCGGCCTCCAGGGCGGCAGCGACCGACTCGTCGTCGTCGTAGGTGGTGAGGATGACCACGGCGGTCCCAGGCCGGCTCGCACCGAGCGCGCGGGTGGCCTCGAGACCACCCGTGCCCGGCATCCGCAGATCCATGAGAACGACATCGACCTCATAGTGCTCGGCCAGCGCCACCGCGCCGGCGCCATCCTGGGCGACCCCGACCACGACGATGTCATCGACGGTCGATAGGATGGCCATGAGGCCGTCGCGGATCATCGCCTCATCATCCGCGATGATCACCGAGACCGGCTCGAGAGCTCGACGCCTCATGCGGCGTTCGAGATCGGCGCCTCGAGACGACCCCGGCGCAGAGTGCTCGACCCTCGCACCAGCAGGCCAACGCTGCGGAACACGTCCATGCCGAGCGGCAGGAAGATGAGGGCGTTGGTCAGCGCGTCGCCAACCAGCTGGTGCTTGATCATGAACACGCCGAGGGCATGCGGGAACACGTGCTTTGACGTCCAGGCGAACGCTAGACGAGCAGCCGTAGCCGCAATCCAGATCGCTGCGTACCTGACCCCCGAGTAGGTGATAGCCGCCGGTTTGCCCGGCTCGCCGCGGCCACGGTTCAACCAGCTCTGAAACTCCGGATCGAAGCCGACCGAGACGAACGCAGGCGAAACCGAGATCAGGCCAAGCGAGAGGCCGAGCAGCGCACCGATCCCCTGCAACGCGAGATTGTTGCCGGAGGTCGGCAGGCTGGTGAAGAACAACGGGACGATGGCGACCGCGACGATGATGGGGCGTGCGATCCGAAACCAGCCGATCTTCTTGTGACCAAGATCGGACTCAAGAACCACCCCGAGGATGGCCAACGACAGGATGACGTCTTTTGAAAATGACATGATGTCATCCTGGCCACGATGCGGACGAGTGTCATCGGTCTGAGGTTCGGTCCGGGGGGTTGATCTCACTGCGTTGGGTGGATCTGACACTCCACCCAACGGTGGAAAGGAGCTCGGGCGACAGATCGCGCTCGCCACGGTGTGACGTGCAGCGCCGCTAACGGTCAGCGCCCGAGTAACCACAATTCCGGCTCACGATCAAACGCTCCAGGACTGCCTCGCATTCTGCCCGTCAGAAGAACGACCGGGGATCCGCGATGTGCTCAAGCTCGCGCCCAGCACCCGGCCAGAACCGAGCGGGAGCCGCACGACGGCGAGGGCGGCCTCGATGCGGCGCTCACTCTCGCGCCGGGCGGTACTTGACATCGTGCTCCCGGGGATCGACGGCTTTGAGGTCTGCCGCCGACTTCGACGATCCAGTGTCGTGCCGGTTATCACGGTCGCCATGCTCATGGCACGCCGGGACGACGTCGATGTCGCCGCCGATTGCGGGGCAGCCTATGACTCGATGGTGAAGCCGGGTGATAGAGGCTGTGGCGCCATCGGTCAGGTTGGCGTCCCCAACGGTGATCGCAGCGCAATGCGCGCGAGAAAGGGGGTAGAGCTTGAGTTCACGCCGATGAAACTCCGGCTTGTGGCATCGGTCATCCTGGACCGGAGGCTTGGACGGCACGCGAGAATGGGCGGCTTCTTGGCGGATCTAGCAAGGCATCCAACGCCCCCCGACGGAGACGCGCCCTTTACCCTCCCGCCCCGCTCGACGAGCACCGCCCAACGCCACGCGCCATGCCTCGTCCGTTGAACTTGGCCTCCCAAGTCATCGCGTGCCCAAGTTCAGTAGCGAGTGTCGGCTTCAGACCTGGACCGAGCTCATGCTCTCTGGATTTCGGCTCAGCGTCAGTTCTCCTCGAACTGGACACGAGGCTTGGCAGGTACCGTCTGCAGCCCGTGGTAGGCGATCAGCGCCGGGATTACCACAACCAGGAAGTTGAAGACGCGATAGATCATGACGGCGTCGATCGCTGGACCGAGCGGCTGGTGTAACTCATAAAGCGAATACACCAGCAGAGCCTCGGTCAGCCCCGCCCCACCCAGCGGGAGGGAACGGCGAGAGGCGAGGTATCCGGTCGCGTACGCGAGGATCGACCTCCCGATACCGAGGTTGAGACCGGCCGCGCGTAGAGCGGCGTAGAGCGCAAAGATCTCCGCGGTCCAGTAGAGCGCGGTACCACCCCACGCTCCCGCGTACCGGCGCGGTTGCCGCGCCATCGTCCTTACCGAGCCGAGCCCCGCGAGGACACGGGCAAGGAGATCGATCCGCCTGCCCCACGGCTGCGACAGCTTCTCGATGCGCCCGGGGGCGGTGGCCCACAGAGCACAACCGACAAGAGCCGGAAGCCCGATCGCCCACGGCCACACCAACGAACCCGACACGTTCGACTGGGTCGCGAGCAGGACGATCGCGACCACGCACGTCGCAGGAGCGAGCACCGCCCATTCGATCGTCGCCATCGCGGCGACTCCCACCTGAGCACCTGTCTCGTGCTCCTCCTCAAACGCATGCAGGGCGTCCTTATCGACCCCGAACCCCCCCGACACCGCCAGAGGGCCGAAGCCCGCCACCACGACCCGCGCGACGGTCGAGATGCCCAGAGGGGTCGGTACGGCGAGCCGCGCCACCGACCGGTAGGCGAGGACGTAGGCTGGATAGGTCAACAGCTGCGCCGTTGCGACAACCCCGATCCATGCCGCATGCAGATGCTCGAGCGGGCGCCCGACCGCCCGGGCGCCCGCTAGTTCAACGATGACCAGAAGCGCGAGCGCGCGGATCGCGATCGCGACGAGCGATACCGTTACGGGCCGCCGAGACAGCTCGCGCCGGATGTCGCCGAATCTTCGTCCCGGCCGATCAGTCCGTGGGACGGTACTCGCGATACGGACGTCCCGGTGTGCAACAACGCCAGCCGAATCGCCCGCAGGCGCCTCGGTATCGGGATCGATCACCGAGGGGCACCCATGCGCGATCAGCCGCGCCGTGATCGGCCCGACGCGGGTGCACTCTGAGCATTCGCGCCTTGGCCGCGGCCGCTGAAGAAGCGGCTGATGAGCCTGATGAGGGTGACAATGATCATTGGAAAGACCTCCACGTGGTTGATATGAGACCGTGACGACGCCAGCGACGATGGTTCAGATGGCCGCGATCATGGTGTCCGTTGACACGGGCTGTGACATCACGCTGTTGACCATCACGGTCTCCTTGACGGCAGCGATCATGCCCGGCTCGCGGCGTCCTGACATCGTCCCGCGGGTCGATTTACGGGGTGGGTCCGAGCAAGAGGGGTGGAGCCTCGCTCAACCCACAGTTGGAATCTCGATCAGCCGCGATGAACGACACGCCGCCGGCGGCGTTGATTTCAGCCTGATTGTCACCTCCGCTGACCACACGCCGGCGCCGGCTCAGGCCGTCGAGGGTAGGTGGCCTGATCGCGCCCGAACGCGAGCGGTGATGCCCGAACGGGTGAGCCTCATTGTTCCGGCGGCGATCATCGTCGAGGAGTCCGGGACGGAGCGGCTGCTCAGCAAGTCCTGGTCGGCGACGAGCAACTCTCCGCCGAAGGTCGGCTCTGCTGAGCCAGCTCCAACCAGGGTTGAACTTCGCGCCTTCGGCTGAGATCCCAGCGTCGAGCAGGCATGATGAAGGCGATGAGAGAACCTGCGGGCACGCGCGCTTCTCAGCCGCCGGCCCATCCCGCCACGAGCAGCGAAGGTGGGCGTCGGTCGCCATCGCCAGTAGTAGGAATCGGCGTCAGCGCGATGACCGCCAGGCCGCGTATTCGCCTCATCGCAAGACTGGGAGAACTAGGCATCGGCCTCGCGTTCGTCCTTGTGACGCTGCCGCCCGACTCGTCGAAATACACGCCCGGGCTGATTAGTGCGGCCGTGAGCGGGATCGCGTGGCTGGCGTGGATCGTCTCCGCGGATCATCGTCGGCGAGCCCTGGTGGCGTTGAGCGCGCTCTCGGCGGCCGGCGGAGTGTGCGGCGCGGCGCACCCCACCGGTTTGCTCTTCGTCTTCGTTGCCACCGCGGCAACGGCGTTCTCGTCCTCGCTGTTGGCCGCTGTGGCGGTGTTCGGGGCTGCCGTCGTCGGGTTCATAGGCGCCAACCTGGCAGCTGGCTCGCTCCCCGGACACACCTCGTCGCTCGTCGTGACCGGCCTGCTCGGGATCGTCCTGGCCGTTGCGCGGCGGCAGCTGCTCGAGCGTGGACGAGAGGCGACGCTGCTCGCGACCGCTGAACGTCGCGCGGCGCTGGCTGACCGCGAGGCGCAGCTGGCCACCGAGCGCAACCGGCTCGGGCGAGAGATTCACGACGTCCTAGCTCACACCCTCGGCGCGGTCTCGATCCAGCTCACCGCGCTGGACTCGCGCCTCAACGCCGGAGACTCTCCCGAGGCGCTGCGGGCCCGCGTCAGCGCCCTGCACGGCCTTGTCGGCGACGGGCTCCGGGAGGCTCGCGATGCCGTTCGCGCCCTCCGTGACGACAAGCTATCGCTTGAGACGCAAATCGCCCGCCTCTGCGCCCTGCAGGAGGCCGCGCTGAGCGTCGAGGGCCGTTCCCGTCCGCTCCGGGCCGACGAGGCACTCGCGCTCTACCGCGTGGTCCAGGAGGCGCTCACCAACGTCGCCAAGCACGCGCCTAACGCCGCGGTCAACGTCACCCTCACCTACGAAGACCACCAGGTGATCGTCATCGTGGACAACGAGCGCGGCTCCGTCGTGGACAGCCCGCTGGCTGCGACCGGCGGCGGCCACGGCCTCGACGGCATGCGCGCCCGAGTCGAGCTAGCCGGAGGAACCTGCGACGCCGGGTCCCACGCGGACGGATGGCGCGTCATCGCGACAATCCCGCGCAAATGACCCGGCCGAACTGACCTTGAGCGGCGCCGAGCGGCGCCGCGCTACCCGACGCTAAGCAGAGCAGTCACGGTACGTCGGTGACCACTGAGGCGTCGGGCAGTCAGACCGAAGTCCCATCACCATGGCTGGCGGGGACCTGCTCTTGTTGTCGCACGCGTATCTCGGCGCAATCTGCCGCAGACGCGCTTAGCGCGGATTTGGAGACCGCGAGAGCAGACGACCCACGCCGGGGGAGGAGGTGCTGATTCCGCGCTGAAGAGAGCGGTTCGGGTTTCGCTACCCATCCCGATCGGGTCGGGGGACGTGCTGGAGCTTCGATGAACCTCGCCGCCTGGGGCGACTCATACGGCTCGCTTACAGCCGTCCCTGAGACTTCACGGAATGCTGAAACGGCCCCGCAGGGTTCGCCGGCTGGTCCTGATCGCGGCTGGAGCTGTCGTGGCCCTCGCCGTGGCGGGGTTCGCCGTCGTGTACTTCGTGCTCTTCCCGACTTCTTCGCCCAAGCCGTTGAGCCTCAGCAAGAGTGCGGTCGCGGTTCCGGTCAGCTCGAGCGGCGGGCTTGCGGGTCGATGGGCGATCGCTACCGGCTCGGTGGCCGGCTATCGGGTGAGGGAGAAGCTGGGGTTCCTTCCCGCCGAGGACGACGCGGTCGGGCGAACCTCGGACATCTCCGGCGCGGCCAGCGTGACCAAGCAAGGTCGGGTCATTACGGTCATGGCCGCGGCGTTCAGGGTGGCGGTCAACACGCTCAAGAGCGACCAAGCGATGCGCGACCAGCACATCCGCACGATTGGGTTGCAGAGCGACAGTTACCCGACGGCCACGTTCAAGCTCACCAAGCCCGTGGTCCTTCCCGCCAGCGCGCTCGGCGGCAGCGTCGTCCGGGTGGCGGTGACGGGCGTGTTCGACATCCACGGCACGGCCAGAACCGAGACGCTTCCGGTTGAGCTGCGCCTCTCAGGTTCTCTGCTGGAAGCGGCCGGCTCGCTCACGTTCCCTTGGAGCGCGTTCAACATGACCGCTCCGAGCGTCGGTGGGTTCGTGAGCGTGGAAAGCAAAGCGACGATGGAGTTCGACCTCCGTCTCAAGCCCGCGTGACCCCGGGCCGGCTGGATACCGGCTCAACCACGTGCGTCTAACTCAGACCAGAAATCAGGAGGCTCGTCGAGCATGAGCAGTGAACACCGGATAACCCGACGGAATGCGCTTACAGGCGCGGGCGCCCTCGGCGCCGCCTACCTCGTCGGCCCAGCGCTCATCGAGGCGCTGGGCGGAACCGCGCTCGCGGCGAACGAGTGCGCCAGGGCGACTCCCGAGCTGACAGAGGGCCCCTATTGGGTCAACACGATGCTTCACCGCTCGGACGTTCGCGCCAACTCGCACGGCGGCGGGCGTCAGGCTGGCGTTCCCCTGCGTCTCACGGTCAACGTGGTCGATGCGAACAAGGGTTGCAAGCCGCTGGACGGTGTCGCTGTCGACATCTGGCACGCCAACGCGCACGGCCTGTACTCCAATGAGTCCTCGCAGCAGGCGGGAGGCGGCACCAGCGGCGGGGACACGATCAGCGACAACTGGCTGCGCGGCTATCAGATCACGGGCAAGGACCGCGGGCTCAACCATAAGCCCGTCCGCGGCCAGGTTGGCTTCACGACGATCTGGCCCGGCTGGTACAGCGGCCGTGCGATCCATATCCATGTCCGCGTCCGCAAGCTTTCTCACCGTGGCGCGACGATCGCCGGCTACACCACCCAGATCTTCTTCTCAGACGCCGACAACAACCGGGTCCTAACGGGCACAGCTCCGTATAACGCCCGCTCGCCGCAGAAGGATCCCACCACCGACGAGAACGATACGGTCCTGACCCAGGCCGACTTCGCCACCAACATCGTAAACGTGAACGGACGGATCGAGCACGGGTTCAAGACGACGTTCACCATCGCGCTCGACACTGCCGAAGTCGACGCCACGGGTAGCTTGGGGAGGCCAAACACGGGCGGAGCCCCGGGCGGGGGACCGCCCCCGGCGGCGTGAGAATCCGACCACGCTAGCGAGCGGCAGTCCCGAGCCGATAATCCGGATTGCGCATCGTGGGGGCGCTCGCGTGGCCGCCTTTGTCCGACACGGGCAGCGTTCAACAGGGCCGGGACGTCCAACCCGTGACCGCGTTTTGCTACACCGGCGCGAGCGTGCCCGTCGCGTGGGCGGAGACGCCGTGCGCATGTCCGCCGTGGTCGTGTCGTGGGGTGTCAGGCGCAACAGTCCTCGTGGCACGCGCCTGCCAGCTCACCAGGGATCACCGGGGCGGCGCAGCAGCCTTCTCCTCGCCAGGTCTCGCGGCCTTCGTGCAGCGCGAGCGCGGCGATCCCGAGCGCAACCGCGGGGTCCGCCCACCACAGGCCAAAGGCGGCGTTGAGCGCGAGGCTTACGAGCACTCCTGCGGCGAGGTAGGCGCAGAGCAGGTTTTGGGTGCCTTCGCCGGTGGTCGCGCCGGAGCCAAGGCGCTGGCCGATCTGGCGCTTCGCGTTGCCGAGCAGGGGCATGGTGATGATGCTGGCGACAGATAGTACGATCCCGAGCCAGCTGGTATGGGGGTGCTGGCCGGCGATCAGGGTGCGGATCGCGTCTTGGGCGATGTATGGGGCGAGGAGGAAGAAGCTGATCGCGACGAGGCGCTCAGCGCGTCGCTCGGCGGCTTGTGAGAGTCGGCGCGAGCCGGTGAAGCGCCAGATCACGATCACCGAGGCGAGCGCCTCGATCGCGGAGTCCAGGCCGAAGCCGAGTAGCGCGACCGAGCCGGCGAGCAGCGCGGCGGTAATCGCGATCGCGCCCTCGGCGGTCATGTACGCCAGGGATAGCCAGGACAGCGCTTTGCCGCGGCGGATCAGCCGGTCGCGCTCGCGGGGATCCAGGCGCAGCTGTTCGTCCGAAGTGGTGGTGGCGATCGGGAGATCGATCTGGGTGGTGCTCATCGGCTGGTTGCGGTCGGCGTGAGATAGGTGTCGAGCAGGCGGGTGCCGAGTTCGGTGAGCGTGTAGAAGACGATCTTGTGCTCGCGGCGCGAGCTAGCGAGGCCAGCGGCGCGCAGGGTGCGCAGGTGGTGGCCGACGAGATTCTCGGGCCGGCCGGTGATCCACGCTAGGTCACAGACGCACAGCTCCGCGCCTTCGCGTAGCGCCACGGCGATCGTCACGCGCGTTGGGTCGCCCAGCGCCTTGCCGCGCGCGGCGGCGGCGGCGATCGCCGGCTCGTCGAGGCGCTGGCGGATGTCCTCCGCGCGTGGGAGGTCGAGGCACAGCAGGTCGCAGCGGTCATCGGACACGCCGTCATCCTAACGCGCGTTGCGTTGACACGAGATTGCGGACAGGGCCGCGGCCGACAACTACGGGCGGTTGGCAGGGGTTTCGCCGCTTTGACAAGAATAATTAGGCATGCCATATTTTCGCCTGCATGTCATCACAACAATTAGTTTCGGCATCGGTTGAGGACTACGCGAAGGCGGTGTATGCGCTCGAGATTCGCGGCGGCGCGGCGGTCTCGACGAACGATCTCGCGGCGCGGCTCGGCGTGACACCCGCTTCGGTTTCGGGGATGGTGCGCAAGCTCACGGAGGTCGGGATCGTCGAGCACCAGCCGTATCACGGGGTGCGCTTGACCGCCGAGGGTCGGCGTGTCGCGCTGGAGGTGCTCCGCCATCACCGCCTGCTCGAGCTGTTCCTCGCCCAGGAGCTCGGGATGTCCTGGGATCGCGTGCATGCCGAGGCCGAGGTGCTCGAGCACGTGCTCTCCGAGGAGCTCGAGCAGCTGATCGCCGCGCGCCTGGGTGACCCGGCGGTCGACCCGCACGGCGATCCGATCCCCACCGCTGAGTTCGAGATCGACGAGCGCCTGACACGCAGCCTGGACGAGTTGCCGGTCGGTGCGGCGGGACGCTTCGTACGCGTGTCTGACTCGGACCCGGAGATGCTGCGCTACCTCGCGGAGCACGGCATCGCGCTCGACGCGCGCCTCGAGGTCGTCGATCGTCAGCCGTTCGGCGGGCCGGTGTTCGTGCGCTTCGGCGAGCGCGAGCATCCGATCGGCGGGGAGCTCGCGCGCGCGATGCGGATCGAGACCGAGGAAGCGCGATGACTCCACCGCCCGGCGGCAGGATCCCTGCGCTCGAAGGCGCCGGCGCCGGCCAGACGCTGCCGCTGTATGAGGAGCTCGAGGAAAGCTCGCTTGAGCGCCTGCTCTCGCGCGGGAGGGTCCGCGCGACGCTGTTCATGCTCGGTCCGGCGTTCGTGGCCGCGATCGCGTACGTCGACCCAGGGAACTTCGCGACCAACGTGCAGGGCGGCGCGCAGTTCGGCTACCTGCTGCTGTGGGTCGTGCTGGCGGCGAACCTCGTCGCGATGGTGATCCAGTACCTGTCGGCCAAGCTCGGGATCGTCACCGACCACAACTACCCGGAGGTCGTCCGCGAGCACTTCCCCCGCGCGTTCACCTGGGGCATGTGGGTGCAGGCCGAGATCATGGCGATGTCGACCGACCTCGCGGAGTTCATCGGCGCCGCGATCGGCCTGAATCTGCTGTTCGGCGTGCCGCTGTTCCCCGCGGGGTTGATGACCGGCGTGATCGCGTTCGGGATCCTCGGGCTGCAAGCGCTCGGTTTCCGCCGCTTTGAGCTCGCGATCAGCGCCCTGCTCGGGATCATCTTCGCCGGCTTCCTCTACGAAACGCTCAAAATCGGACCGTCCGTGCACGGCTCGCTACACGGCCTGATCCCCAGCATCCACGGCACCACCTACCTGTACATCGCGGTCGGAATCGTCGGCGCGACGGTGATGCCGCACGTCATCTACCTCCACTCCGCGCTGACCAAGGGCCGGATGCCAACCCGCAACGACAGCGAGAAAACGCGGGTACTGCGCTTCGAGCGACTCGACGTGTACATCGCCCTCGGGCTCGCCGGCCTGGTCAACCTAGCGATGCTCGCCGTCGCCGCCAAACTGTTCCACACCCCAGCGCTCTCAGGCCTGAGCACGATCCAGCAAGCACACGCCCAGTTTGGACACCTCATCGGCGGCGGCGCCGCGCTCGCCTTCGCCGTCGCGCTGCTTGCTTCCGGCGCGTCCTCCTCGAGCGTCGGCACCTACGCCGGCCAGGTCGGAGGTTGTCCCGGGGCTCGTAGAACTTTGAGGTGACGGCGGTCCCTCCACCCCGTCCGCTCCTGGTGGGAGCGTGGCGGGTGATCCGGCAAAGATCGAAGGAGGAACCGCCGTGAAGTGCAACGTACCGGTCGCTGAGGCGACGCAGGATGAGAGCGTGCTCCCGGAGCGCGTGCAGGAGGCATTGGGGCAGCTCGTCGGGGCAGCGAGGGAGGGGCTGCTCGCGTTGTCGGTCGAGGTCGGGCTCGGCGTGCTCAGGGAGCTGCTGGAGCAGGAGGTCGACGAGGTCGTCGGGCCGAAGGGGAGGTGGAATCGGGAGCGGACGGCGGTTCGTCACGGCCACGAGGACGGGGAGGTGACGCTCGGCGGCCGGCGTGTGGGGGTCGAGCGGCCGCGGGTCCGCACGGCGGACAGCGAGTCAGAGGTGCCGCTGGCGACCTACGATCACTTCGCCGACCGTGACCAGTTGGAGGATGTCGTGCTGGAGCGGATGCTGGCCGGTGTCTCGACCCGCAAGTACCGCCGCGCGCAGGAGCCGGTCGGGACCGAGGTGGAGGCCGACGCCCGGTCGACGTCGAAGTCGGCGGTGTCCCGAGCGTTCGTGCAGCGCACCCGCGATCTGCTGTGGAAGCTGATGAACCGCCCGCTCGCCGACCTGCGCCTCGCGGTGATCATGCTCGACGGGATCGAGCTGCACGGCCGCACCAACATCGTCGCGCTCGGGCTCACGACCGAGGGCGACAAGCTCGCGCTCGGGCTGTGGGACGGGTCGAGTGAGAACGCGACAGTGACCGCGGCGCTGCTGGCCGACCTCGTCGACCGCGGGCTCGACATCGAGCAGGGCCTGCTGTTCGTCATTGACGGGTCGAAGGGCCTCAGAAAGGCGATCCGTCAGGTGTTCGGCAACGACGTCCCGGTCCAGCGCTGCGTTCAGCACAAGCAACGCAACGTGCTCGAGCATCTCCCCGAACGGGACCGCGACGCGGTCAAGACGAGGCTGCACCGGGCGTGGAAGGAGACCGACCACGACACCGCGCTCGAGCAGCTCAACAACCTGGCGATCGAGCTCGATCGCACCCACCCTGGCGCTGCCGCCTCGCTCCGCGAAGGGATGGAAGAGACATTGACCGTCACCCGGCTCGGGATCACCGGCAAGCTCAAGCAGACGCTGCAGTCGACCAACCCGATCGAGTCGATGATCTCCACCGTCCGCGTCATCAACCGCAACGTCAAGCACTGGACCTCAGGAGAGATGTGCCTGCGATGGACCGCCGCCGGGATGCTCGAAGCCGAGACCCGGTTCCGCAAGGTGCAGGGCTACCGTGGCCTCGCCAACCTCGCCGTCTCGATCGAACACGACCTCACCCGCCGCCGCAACATCGTCATGAAGGAGCTCACCGCCACCCTCATTGTGCAACCATGACACCCGGGTCCGCCGTCACCAAAGTTCCACGACGACCGGGACAACCTCCCAGGTCGTGATGGCCGGCTTCATCAACTTCCAAATCCCGCTCGCGCTCCGGCGCGCGATCACGATGGCGCCCGCACTCATCGTGCTCGCCATCGGCTTGAACCCCACCAGCATCCTCGTCCTCAGCCAAGTCGTGCTCTCCTTCGGAATCCCGCTCGCGCTCGTGCCGCTCGTGCTCCTCACCGGCCGCCGCAACATCATGGGCACCCACGTCAACGGCCGCACTCTCCAAATCACCGCCTGGACGATCGCTATCGCGATCAGCCTGATGAACATCTTCCTGATCTACCAACAGTTCCTCATGAGCTAAAACCGGCGTTCCGCACGGCTGCAAGCACACAGCGGGGCCGCGGCGCACGTGATCGCGCTACCGATCTCGGTGCGAAGCAGGCACCGGACCTGCGCGACCAGCTGAGGCGTGAAGGAGACGGCGCTCGGGCCGGCTCGCAACGACCGACGCAGACCTGCCTTCGTTGTCCTACGGCATCTCGTCCGCGACTGCGCGCGCCCCGCTCAGCGCGGGATTCGCAACTGGCGCGACGAGCAGGTGCGCGACCCGCGCGCGGGTCCCGTCCCGCTTTCGTTCTGGCGCGTGCACCCGACGTCGTGCTGGTTGTGTCGTGCTGGTTGTGTCCGATGCCGACAGCGCAACTGCTCTGGTTGCAACATCCGTGCATCTGGCTGGTACGGGATGCTTCGAGTTCGGCGGTGGAGGCGTCGTCGTCGCAGTGCACGCTATCCGCGCGAGTCTTTCCCGAGCACCCCCGAAACGGACAAGTCAGGGCGTTCAATCCTTGGCCCCACGCACGCCGCATGGCGTCAGCCATGGCCGCGTCGATGAGCGAGCCACGCGCGGCGTGTTCAGCCTCCGATCGAGATTCCCCTGCTGCCGGCACCGCAGACGCGCACAGCGGATCGAAACGCGGGCGCTTGGGTGTTGAGGCCGGACGGGCTGTACACACCTTGCGCGTTGGGGTCGGGGAAGTTCGGCACACCGTGCGCGCGCATGCAGTGGGCGAACGCCAGCGCTTGCTTGAGCTGGGTTGCGGTGGGCGCGGGCGGCGGTCCGCTGGCGCCCGGCAGGTACTCCTTGCACGTCTTCTCGGCTGATCGCAGCATCGGACCCGCGAAGGTCTTGCCTTCGGCCGTCAGCGACCCGTCCGCGTTCACAGACAGCGGCAAACCCACCGCCCCGCTGGGCCCAGCGATCGGATCGGGGAACCGTGACACGCCGTTGGCGCGCATACACGTCGACAGGGCGGCCGGAGAGCTCGCTGGGCCGTAAGGACTGGTGGACACGGTCGGCTTTGCGCCCGAACTGCCGCACGCGACGAGCGTGAGGGTGCTGGCGGCAGCGAGCACCGCGACCAGCAGCCTGCCGGGTCGTGCGCTCAGTCGATGGCCGGAATCCGCCCCGTGCACCGTTCTCAGTTCGTGGGCGGCGACTGCGGGCGGACGGCGAGCTGTTGCGTGGTCGTGCCGGAGGCGCTTGCCAGCTGTGCCGAGGTGGCGGTCGCGGTGCCCGGCCACCAGGCTACGAGCGACCCGTCTGCGACGGTCGCCTGCACGTTGCTGCCGTCGGAGAGCACGAGCGTGACCCCGGTCACGTCGGCGGCGACCTGCCCCTGCAAGAACCTACACGGCTGCCCGCCGTTGGGCGTGAGCTGTGACTCCGTGGCGTGGCTGATTGGCCCGGAGCCTGGGGCGCCGAGTCCCTGCATCGACACGGCGGGCGGCGTGGACCCGGGGCTCAGGACCATTCCTCCGCCCTGGGCGTTGCTGGCTTGGGTGGTCGTGAACGACGGTCCGCTGAGGCACGTCGCGGTCACGCTGTCGCTGTCCAGGATCATCGCCGTGAACGGCCCGCGCGTGTCGGTCACGACCGCCTGCCAGCTTGCGGCCGGGACGCCGGACTGCCCGCGGCTCGCGAGCCGGGACGTGCACTGCGCCAGCGCGGCGGATGTCTCTCCGCTCGCGGGCGTGGTCGGGGTCGCGCTCCAGCCTGCGAACGCATTAGCCGCTCCCGTCCCGCCGAACGCGACGAGCGCGACCGCGGTGGCCGCACCGACCGAAGCGAGCGCGCCGACGCCTCTAACGGCGAGGCGGCGTGATACCGGCTGGCGGTGCGGCGTCGTGATCTCACGCACAAGATGGTCGCGACGCGCCGCGATCCAGTCGCTGCTCAACTCGGGCACGGGCGGTGGGGTGAGGTTGGTCATCAGGACTCCTTCGAGTTTGTGATGGGCGGCAGCTTCGTGTTCGTGAGCGGCAGCAGCGGGGCCAGCGACACGCCGAGCGTGGCGCGTGCGCGCGCGATGCGCGAGCGCACCGTTCCGACGGGCACGCCAAGCGCGCGCGCCGCGTCGTCATAGGAGAGGCCGCCCCACAGCACCAGGTTCACCGCGTCCCGCTGTTCGGGCGGGAGTCGATTGACCTCTTGCAGCGCTGCGGAGAGCGCTCGTTGCGCGTCGACCCGAGCGATCGCCTCGTCCTCGCCGCTCGACGAGGCCCCGTCGACCGAGAGGCGCGCCAGCGCCGCCCGGTGCCGACGCAACGACCTGCGCTGGTTTCGCAGGACGTTATTCGCCGTCCCCAGCAGCCACGGCAGGACGCTCGTGCCGACGAGCTGCACCGAACGCCGCCGCCGCCACGCTTCCAGAAACACGACGCTCGTCAGATCATCCGCCAGCGCGAGGTCGCCGCTCCGACGCGCGCAGAACGCGAACACCGCCTGCGCGTGACGCTCGTACAGCTCGCCAAACGCCTCCCGATCCGCGCCTGCCGCGAACCACAGCTCGCGATCGTCGCGGTCACAGTAGGCCTTCATACCTATAAGTGTCCGCAGCGCGCCAGCCAGTTCCCAGCCCGACCCCAAAGAGTGCCCCAATCGACGTCGGCGAGCGGCGGGCGTCGCACAGCCGGCGACGACTGGTTCGCCGCGAGAAGCAGCCACGCTCGGCCCGAAGCATCACGACCAGCCCCAGACCCGCGTTCGTGTTCGGACGCCCATCTCGGTGCCGGCGTCGCGCGTGCTGCTCAGCGCGGGATCCGCTACTCAGCGGGTCGGCTCCGGAGGTCGCGGCTCGTCCGAGGTTCCGACGCGCATGCAACCCGCGCAAAGCGCGTCCGGACTGCGCGATGCGGGCAGACCTGCTCTCGGAATTTGCGGGGTCTCCGGGTCGGGCTTTCTTGCTTTCTTGCGGGTTGTCCGGCGCTTTCGTGGATCGAGGCTAAGTTGTGCCTGGCTTGGCGAATCTGGCCAGAAGCGGGATGAGCTCCTGCGCGTTGGGGGTTCCCCAGCCCGTCACCGGGTCCCAGCCGGGAGTGGCCGGGTAGCCGTTGATGATGCCGGCTGTGTCGGTTGTGATGTCGTGAAATGCTCTGTGATAGCTGGAGCTGCGCGCGATGCTGTAGATCGCGGGGTTGATGAAGCCGAGGTCGCGATGGGCGTACTGGTCGGCCAGCGCCACAAGCCCTCCCCACAGTGGCGCGGAGTCGCTCGTCCCCGGCGGCGAACGGAGCGATGCTCTGCCATCCTCCGTGAAAACGAGCGCCATGCCGCCGGCCTGAGCGGCGTCGCCGGCGACGTCGGGTACGCCCCTCGCTTCTGAAATCCCAGCGACGCCATCCTGGTAGGCGGGGCGTACATACAAGTGGCTGAAGCCGCCACCCGAATCTGGCCAGGCGGTCTCGCTGACGTAGGCGCCGGTCTTGGGATTCGCGGTGAGAATGGTGCCGCCAACGCCAAGAACCAGCGGGTCGGAGGCCGGAAGGCTGACCTCCTTGACCTGAGCACCCCATCCCCGAGGGGTCGGGAACCAGCCAGCATCGCCGGAGCTGCCGATAACCGTCACGTGATGGGCCTCCGCGCCCAGCAGGATGGAGTGCATCTCGGCCACCTGAGCCTTGGTGAAGTAGTGCTCCCCCAAGCTCCAGCTGATCGAAGCCACGTCGGTTTCGGAGACGGCAAGCCTCAACGCGGCGAGCATGTCCGCCGTCCCGTTCGCGGCGCTTTGCAGGACGGAAGAGGGAATCAGCACCACCCGCAGCGTCGCGCCAGGAGCGACCGCGTGCACGTGCTCGAGGTCGCCGACCTCCTCCCCCGTCGCCTGCCACGGCGAGGCCGAGCCGCCGAGGCTGGTCACGACCTCGATCCGCGCGGCGGGCAGCCGGAAAGTTCTGTCGAAGCTCTCCAGATCCCGACGGATATCGGTTGGACCCGCGTTCGGGGGTGGAACAGGAGCAACGACCGTCACCGTCTCGCCACGACCGTCGATTCCTCTGTCCAACAATGACTGGATGCCATACGCGACCCGGTATTGCTCCGGGGTATAGCAGGGGTCACCTTGGCAGTACAAGGGCGCGCCTAACCTCGCGACGGTTGGCGCGCTCGGCGAGCCCGACGAGGATCCGCAAGCGCTGATCAGCAAGGACGCGATCGACGCGAGAACCAGAGGCCGGATGAGGCCCCTCTTGCAGCGAGTTGATCGTTGCACGGTGACGAGCCACATCGGACGTGGATGCCGTTCAGATCGCTCTGCGACGGATCACGCGTGCGCCGGTCGCCGCGAGCACGGCCGGAGCGATGGCGACCAGGAGCTTCGATGGCGCAGGCGGTGTGCCGCCGAAAGCGATCAGCTCGATCCCGATCGCCGTCCAGATCATCGCGACCGCGATCGCGAGCCGTGGCTGCACGGCAAATACCGCCAGCCCGGCGATCGAGGCACTGCCCAGCACGATGAACTGGCCGAACCCGCCGGTATTCGCGCCGACGATCACACTCACAACAACCAGTGCGGCGAGCGCGGCGAGCGCGACCGTGCTCGGACGCTCGCGTGCCGGAGCGATCGCCATGATCAGAAACCCGCATGCCGGCAGAATCGGTTGCACGAGCGACACTGGAAGCAAGACATCTGGTGGGTAGACGGCGACCAGCAGCACCGTGCACGCGAGGCCGATCACGCCGGCGAGGCGCTGCCGTCCTCGCGACCACGCCAACAGGACGATCAGCAGCCCGACCACGTGAAACGAGACCTGGCTTTCGTGATGCCATCCGCGCCGCTCGATCAACACCACCAGACCCGCCGTGAGCCACAGGCACGCGTACAGGACCGACGCGAGCTTTGCCGCCTCCGCGATCGTCCGGCCGGGGCTCACCCGGGCGTTCGCCCGCGCGCGCTCACCCAAGCCCGCCGTCACGAGCGACACGACGTTGCACACGAACACGCCGTGCCGATCACCCGAGGCCTCAAGCAGCGTGTCGAGCATCTCCGCTCCGCGCGCCGTACGCGTGGCCGGCGGATAGCACCGCAGCGCCGCCTGCGCGAGCTCGCGGCCCCTCATGCCGGCGCCGTCCGCGCGCTCGCGCGCAACCTCGCCGACACGACGCCAGCCGCGCTCGCCATCCGCTCGGTCTCGAGCTCGAGCGCCAGGCGCCCAGCCGCTGTCAGCGCGTAATCGCGGCGCTGACGGCCACCCTGCACGTACACCTCGCCCGGGGTCACGAGTTCCTCGCCGATCGCCCGGTCGAGGAGCGCGTACAGCGTGCCGGTCGAGAGGCGCACGCGGCCGTCCGATAGCTCGCGCGCGCGGCGCATGATCGCGTACCCGTGCAACGGCCCGTCGATCAGCGAGGCGAGCGCGAAATAACTCGGCGGTCGTAGTTCCACCGGCACGACTATACATCGTCTAGCGACAGGTTGGCAAACGATACATCCCTCACTCGAGGCCGGCCGTCGCTGCGGCCTGGCCGCTATCGAACAATTGGAGCCACGCGGGTAGCGAGCCGACGGGGCACCCGCGGCGGGACGAGAGCGAGTCTCGCCCGGGGCGACCCGAAGTCACGGAATTCGCCACCGGCAGGTCGCGGCACGCCGTCGGCTCGGACGTCGTCGGCACGGTCGACCCGAACGCCCCTGCTCTTGGTCCGGCGCGGGTCCGCGGACAGGCCGCCTCAGGCCCGTCCAGCGCCCCGCTTTGAATGCGCGAGAGGTGTCTCGGGCGAAATCGGCTCCGCCCTGCTCGTCGCCACCACCGGGTTTCTCAGCCGCCCCGGATCCGTCGTCGTCGTCGCGGTCGGTGCCGAATACCCGTGAATTCGCAATAGCAGGGCGCGCGGCGATGAGACCCGCAATTCGGGAGAGCGGGTCTGTCCCCCGCTTCTCGGTCGCACCTGCAATGCGCGGCAGGGAGGGGAAACCGATTCCGAGGCGCGGCGGGCAGGACCGTGAACCAATGAGTCTATGGTCCGGCGCTGAAGTGTTGCCCCACGCCACACGCCGCCGCGGCCTGCTTGAACGCCGGCGATTGCGGGTTGACTCCGCCAAGCCCGGCGTTGACCTGCCCGCCTGAGAACGTCGGGTCGGGGAAGTTCGGTACGCCGTGCTTGCGCATGCACTCCGCGTTGGCGATCGCCGCCAGCCTCTCGCTCTCAGACACCGCCGGCGGCGGGCCGCCGGGGGGCAGGTACTCCTTGCAGGCCTTCTCGGCGTGGAGCAGCGCCGGCCCGCTGAACGGAATCCCCATCACGACCATCGAGTCACTCCCGGTGATGATCAGGCCGCCGGGGAATCCAACGCCGCCACCGCCCGGCCCCTGTCGCGGGTCCGGGAAGCCCGACACGCCGTTGGCGCGCATGCACCGCGACATCGCCGCCGGCGAGCTGGCCGGGCCATACGGGCTGGACGACCCAGTCGGCTTGGAGCTCGAGCCACAACCAGCGATCACGACGGCGCAGCCGACTGCAGCGATCGCGATCGACCGCTTCTGGCGGTGGCTGTTCAGTTCGGTCCTCGACGTGGCGCGCTCGCTCGCGGGCACGGAAACCGTTGTACCCGAGATCGCATAACAGCGCGGTAACGCAGTCCTCATCGGTCGTCTGCGCGCAGTGGACAAGCAACCAGCCATCCGCCGGTCGTGGCCTTCCGGCCCTGCTCTGCTTCCGGCACGAGCATCGCGAGCGCCGCACGGCCTTCCCTGCAACGCGCGGATTTGCGGAACGCTCTGCCGTCGGAGCGGCGTCTGGTCGGTCCGTGCAGGTTGGGTTTAGTGGCAGCAGTCGTCGTCGCAGCCAGCGTCGCCTTTGTCGACGAGGGGCGTGGAGGTGCAGCAGCCTTCGCCCTGCCAGGTTTGGTGGCCTTCTTTGATCGCGAGCGCGGCGATCGCGAGTGCGACGGCGGGATCGGCCCACCAGAGGCCGAAGGCGGCGTTGAGCCCCAGCCCGGTCAGCACTCCCGCGGCGAGGTAGGCGCAAAGCATGTTCTGGGTGCCTTCGCCGGCGGTAGCGCCGGAGCCGAGGCGCTGGCCGATTCGGTGCTTGGCTTTGCCGAGTTGGGGCATGACGATGATGCTCGAGATCGATAGTCCGATCCCGAGCCAGCTGGTGTGGGGGTGCTCGCCGTTGATCAGCGCGCGGATCGCGTCCTGGGCGATGTATGGGGCGAGCAGGAAGAAGCTGATCGCGACGAGCCGTTCGGCTCGTTGTTCGGCGTGGTGTGAGAGTCGGCGCGATCCGGTGAAGCGCCAGATCACGATCACCGAGGCGAGCGCTTCGATCGCGGAGTCAAGGCCGAATCCGAGCAGCGCGACCGAGCCGGCAAGGATCGCGGCGGTGATCGCGATCGCGCCCTCGGCGGTCATGTAGGCCAGTGAGAGCCAGGACAGTGCTTTGGCTCGGCTGATGAACCGGTCTCGCTCGCCGGGATCTACCCGCTGCTGTGTGGGCTGAGCGCTTGGGGCGATCGGCAGCTCGATCGGGGTGATGCTCATTGGCTGGCCGCGATCGGTGTGAGATGGGTGTCGAGCAGGCGGGTGCCGAGCTCGGTGAGCGCGTAGAAGACGATCTTGTGCTCCCCTCGCGAGGTTGCTAGGCCAGCGGCGCGGAGTATCCGCAGGTGGTGGCCGACGAGGTTCTCTGGCCGGCTTGTGATCCAGGCCAGGTCACAGACGCATAGCTCCCCGCCCTCATGCAGTGCCATGGCGATCGTTACGCGTGTCGGGTCGCCGAGCGCCTTGCCTCGCGCGGCCGCGTCGACGATCGTCGCGCCGTCGAGCTGCCGGCGGATGTCTTCTGCGCGCGGCACGTCGAGGCACAGCAGGTCGCAGCGGTCATCTGGCACGCTCTCATCCTAACGCGCGTTGTGTTGACAGGTCGGCTGCACGCCACGCAGCCCCCCGCCGCCGACACCAGCTCCTAGTCGTCAACGCTCGGTTTTGACGGCTTGACAAGAATTGTTTGGCATGCCATATTTCTGAGCTGATGGCAGCCCAAGAATTTCTTTCGCCATCCATGCAGGATTATGCGAAGGCTGTGTACGCGCTCGAGACTCGCGCCGGCGCGGCGGTCTCCACCAACGATCTCGCTGCACGACTCGGGGTCACACCCGGGTCCGTGTCGGGGATGGTGCGCAAGCTGACCGAGGTCGGGATCGTCGAGCATCAGCCATATCACGGGATCCGGCTGACCGAGGAGGGTCGCCGTGTGGCTTTGGAGGTGCTTCGTCACCACCGCCTGCTGGAGCTGTTCCTCGCGCAGGAGCTCGGGATGTCCTGGGATCGCGTCCATGCCGAGGCCGAGGTGCTCGAGCACGTGCTCTCCGAGGAGCTCGAGGCGCTGATCGCCGTGCGGCTGGGTCACCCGTCGGTTGACCCGCACGGCGACCCGATCCCCACACCGGAGTTCGAGATCGACGAGCGCCCCACTTGCAGCCTGAATGACCTGGCGGTGGGTGGCGCCGGCCGCTTCGTGCGCGTGTCTGATTCCGATCCGGAGATGCTGCGCTACCTCGCGGCACAGGGGATCGCGATCGGCGATCGCCTCGAGGTCGTGGGTCGCCAGCCGTTTGGCGGGCCGGTGTTCGTGCGCTTCGGACAGCGTGAGCATCCGATCGGCGGCGAGCTCGCACGCGCGATGCGGATCGAAACCGGGGAGGGCGAGCGGTGACCCCGCCGCCGAGCCCTCCGGTCCCCGCGCTCGAGGGCGCCGGCGCCGGCCAGGTGCCCGTCGGCGAGCTCGGCCCCAGCGCGCTCGATCGTCTGCTCTCGCGCGGGAAGCTCCGCGCGACGCTGTTCATGCTCGGCCCCGCGTTCGTCGCGTCGATCGCCTACGTCGACCCAGGGAACTTCGCCACCAACGTGGCGGGCGGCGCGCAGTTCGGCTACATCCTGCTGTGGGTGGTGCTGGCGGCGAACCTGGTCGCGATGTTGATCCAGTATCTATCGGCCAAGCTCGGGATCGTCACCGACCAAAACTACCCCGAGATGGTGCGCGACAAGTACCACCGCGCGTTCACCTTCGGGATGTGGGTGCAGGCCGAGATCATGGCGATGTCGACCGACATCGCGGAGTTTCTCGGCGGCGCGATCGGGCTGAACCTGCTGTTCGGGGTGCCGCTGTTCGTGGCCGGGCTGATGACCGGCGTGATCGCGTTCGGGATCCTCGGGCTGCAGGCGCTGGGCTTCCGGAAGTTCGAGCTCGCGATCAGCGCGCTGCTGGGGATCATCTTCGCCGGCTTCCTGTATGAGACGCTGAGGATCGGACCCTCCGTGCACGAGTCGCTGCACGGGCTGATCCCCGGTCTGCAAGGCGGCACCACCGAGCTTTACATCGCGGTCGGGATCGTCGGCGCGACCGTGATGCCGCACGTGATCTACCTGCACTCGGCGCTGACCAAGGGGCGGATGCCGACCCGCAACGACAGCGAGAAAAAGCGTGTGCTGCGCTTTGAGCGCCTCGACGTGTACATCGCGCTCGGGCTCGCCGGGGTGGTCAACATGGCGATGCTCGCCGTCGCCGCCAAGCTCTTTCACACCCCCGAGCTCTCAGGCCTGAGCACGATCGAGCAGGCCCACTTCCAGCTCGGGCACCTGGTCGGCGGCGGCGCCGCGCTCGCGTTCGCGGTCGCGCTGCTCGCCTCCGGCGCCTCGTCCTCGAGCGTCGGCACCTACGCCGGCCAGGTCGTGATGGCCGGCTTCATCAACCGCAAGATTCCCCTGTTCCTTCGCCGGGGGCTGACGATGATCCCCGCGCTGGTGGTGATCGGCGTCGGCATGAACCCGACCAACGCGCTGGTGCTCAGCCAAGTCGTGCTCTCGTTCGGCATCCCGATCGCGCTCATCCCGCTAGTGATGCTCACCAGCCGCCGCGACATCATGGGCGTCCACGTCAACGGCCGCATCCTCATGACCTCCGCCTGGACGATCGCCGCGGCCATCAGCGCGATGAACATCTTCCTGATCTACCAACAGTTCTTCATGAGCTAAACGCCGTCGGCCAACCTCTGCCAGCTCGCGCCTGGAAGCGGGGCCGCCGAACCCGGTGCAGTCCCATTCGTCCGCACGCCGATGACGGCCCCCTCCATCCTGCAGACCCGCTCTCATCCAGTCGCGAGCATTGTGCCGCCGCCGACGACTCACCTCCTTTGCGCGGTGGCTGTCGCAGAAAGGGTTCTGTCCGGGCGGCCCGATGGGATTCCGGGCATGCCCCAGAACTTCATCGAATGTGATCGTGAGCAGGCGTTCTTGTTGCCGCCGTCGCTGCGGGATTGGCTGCCGTCGGATCACTTGGCGTGGTTCGTGATCGAGAGCGTCGATCGTCTCGATCTGGAAGCGTTCTACGCGGACTATCGCGCTGATGGCCACGGCCGCGCGGCGTATGAGCCGTCGGTGATGGTGAGCTTGGTGTTGTACGCCTACTCGACGAACGTGCGGTCCTCGCGCGCGATCGAGCGTCACTGTCGACAGGACGTTGCCTATCGGGTGATCACGGGGAACCGTGTGCCTGATCACGCGACGATCGCTCGGTTCATTGTCCGTCATCAGCAGCGGTTGGCGGAGCTGTTCACCTCGGTCCTGCGGTTGTGCGCGAAGGCTGGGCTGGTGAGGTCTGGGGTGGTGGCGGTCGACGGCACGAAGTTGTCGGCTAGCGCGAATAGTGACGCCAATGTTGACTACGACCGGGTCGCGAAGGAGATCATTGCGGAGGCGATCGCGACTGACGCCGCCGAGGATGAGCAGCATGGTGATGCTCGGGGTGATGAGATGCCGCCGGAGCTCTCCACGGAGGCGGCTCGGCGTGAGTGGTTGACGCGTGCGCTCGAGCAGGAGCAGAGCGCCGAGGCGGAGGTCGACGAGGACGCGGGGGTCGAGGAGGAGTCCGGTGATCCGCTGGATGGGTTCGACGCCGAGCGGATCCTCGCTCGGACGCAGGGCCGGCAGGGGTGGCTTCGGGAAGCGCATCGCCAGCTGGAGCAGGAGCGCTGGGAGACGGCCGGTCACATCCCGCGGTCTCGGTCTAAGCGGCTTCGCGTGGCTGCCCGACAGTTCGAGGAGAACCTGGCCGCCGAACTGCGTGGCAACGAGGCATACGAGGCCTCGCGGGAGCAGCGGCGGGGCACGCGGCGGATAGGTGGGCCGCCGAAGCCGTACACGCCGCCTGAGATCCCGCCGGGAGAGGTGAATGTGACCGATCCGGACTCGCGGCGGATGAAGGGCAACCGCCGCTATATCCAGGGCTACAACGCGCAGGCGGTCGTCAACGAGCAGCAGATCGTGATCGCCGCCGAGATCAGCACCGCCGCCGGTGACTTCTCGCACCTGCGACCGATGATCGAGGCCGCTCTGGGCGAGCTCGAGCAGGCGGGTGAGACCGAGAAGCCGACGGTCGCGGTCGCTGACGCGCAGTATTGGAACGAGCAGCACATGGACGGCGTCACCGCCGAGCATGGGATCCAGGTGCTGATCCCGCCGGACTCGGGCAAACGCGAAGGAGAGAGACCAGGTTGGACGGGCGGGCGTTACTCGTTCATGCGGCGGGTGCTCGGGAGCGAGCTCGGCAAGCAGCTGTACCGCAAACGACAACGATCGATCGAGCCGGTCTACGGTCACACCAAACACAACCGACGCTTCGACCGCTTCCACCGGAGAGGCAGGTTGGCCGTGCGTACTGAGTGGCGATTGATCGCGATGAGTCACAACCTCACGAAGCTCCACCGCCACCAGATCGTCGCTCTGGGGGCCTGAAAAGGCCCCGACCGAGGTCACACCGACCTACCCGACGGGCCCATCACCAGCTCCGCGCACACGAGCGTCCGCTCGGCCGCGGCCCAACGCCTTTGCGCGACAGCCACCGCGGGATCCGCGTCTCAGACATCCGTTTCGGAGTCGAGGTCGGCTCTCGAGCTGCGAGCGCCCTGCTCGCCGCGCAAAGCGCAACTGGGTTGACCGCGTTGTAGATGCTTGCGGATGACTGAAAGCGGGTGCCGCGCGGATCCCCGAGCGAGAGCTTGAATGCGATCGCTCCGGATGGGACCTAGGCGGCTGGGTATGGGGTCGCCTGATGGCGGATTGGCGCCATCTGACCGTAGGTCCGCGTACGTGCCGCGGACTCGCCGCCAGATCCTTTGTCGGCAGTTGAGCGGGTGGCGACGTGGCGGCTGCACGCATCGGGTTACCGATGAGGAGGAGAACCTCGCCGAAGTGCTGCGCCTCACTCGGCGGACAGTAGATCGGGGTCTGCACTGCTAACGAACAACATGGCATCTATTCAGATAAGGCGCGGGTCGAGGTTGCTCGCGGGGTGCTGGCGGACGCCGACGAGGTCCTTGGTCGCTTTGAGGTCTGTTGGATGGATGGCTGGGAGGGCATTCGCGTCTTGCTCACCGACGACTATCAGCGCGAGTTCTGTGCGGCGCTCTTGATCAGTGCGGCGACGACCTGCGGCTGGGAGACATAGACCGAATGGCTACCGGCCTGTTCCACGACGGTGGCTCCGGCGCGATCGGCCATCATCCGCTGGGCCGGCGGCGGGATCATCCGGTCATCGGTCGCGACTAGGTACCAGGTGGGCTTGCTGCGCCACGCCGGCTCGGTGATCTCGCCATCCAACGCTTCAACACCCCATGGGACCTGGGAGTCGGCCATGAACGCGGCGTCGCCCGCGGGTAGGTCCGCGGCGAATGACTCGGCGAACTTCTCGCGATCGAGGAACAGGAAGCCGTCCTGAGGAGGAAGGATCGGCGGGACGGGTGCACCGGGAGGCGGGTCGGCGATGAGCTTGCTGACCGACTCGCCTTGGTCGAGTGCAAAGGCTGTCACGTAGACGAGACCCTCGACTGCGGGGTGCGTACCGGCCTCGGAGATAACCGCGCCGCCGTAGGAGTGGCCGACGAGGATCGCCGGACCGTCCTGCTGGTCAAGCACCTGTCGCACGGTCTCGACATCACTCTCAAGCGAGAGCGTCTGGTTCTGGACGACGCTCACCCTGAAACCTTCCCCCGTGAGATGGTCATACACCCGGCGCCAGCCCGACCCGTCGACGAATCCGCCATGCACCAGAACCACATTCCCTACTTCAGACATGAGATCACCCTCCGGTTGTTTGTGTCTTTCCCACACAAGCATGAGCGTGCCGGTGTGTCCAAGACCGTTGGTGAAATGCTCGATGATCGCGAGGCATGGATCGCACACGCTCTCCGCGGGGCGGGGCTAGACGGTCGCGATCCATGCCGGCCGAGCATCGCCGCGTGGGCGATCGGTATTGGACGCCGGCCGAGGCAGATGGTTGGCTGCAACCATGATCACTCACACACTCGTCTTCTCATTCCCCGTCGAAATGCCCGCTGAGGAAAGGGACCAGTTCTTCAGCGAGATTCGCCAGCTCATGGTCGACCGGGGCAGGGCCGCCAACTTTGAGCATCATGCCCATCTACCGGCTGCGGAGGACGAGCACGCTCCGGTATTCGTTGCCAGCGCGATCGCCCAGGTGCAATTCTCCGATTTCGATCAGCTCGCGGCCGCGTCGGCGCTTCCCGAGCTCGAGACGTTCATCGGCCGCTGGCAGTCCCGCTATCCCTACAAAGTCGTCTGGGTCAACCACGCGCCGGTCACCGCGGCGGCAGCCTGAGCGGCCGATACCGCCGGCCGCTCAGACCACCGGTATCTTCTGACTCACGGCCTCCACAGCGGCATCGACGAATTCCAGGACGGAATCGGAGGCCGATGTCTCGAGCCAGGCGAGCACGATGGTGGTCGGCTCGGCGTCGAGAATCGGGACACAGACAATGCCAGGCCCCGCAGAGCCGATCGCAGACCGGGGCAGAACCGCGACGCAGCGCCCGAGCCCGACGAGATGAGCCAACTGCGCCGCGTCGGCAACCTCTGGCCCGTCACCATCCTCGTCCAGGCCCTGCCAGCGCGGCAGTATCTCGCCTTGCAGATCACTCATCGCGATCGCCGCGCGCCGGGCGAGCCGATGCTCACGGGCCACAACGGCGACTGGCTCCAGAGTCAGCAGCGGGCGATAGCCCAGACCGGTCAGGTCGTCGAGCGGGACGTAGAGAATCGCGAGGTCCGCCCGACCCTCACGCAACCGTCTGCCTCGGTCGGCGATCGTGCCGAACAGAATCTCGACCTCTCGCGTCTTCGACCGCGTCGCGTACTGATCGAGAATCCCGGGCAGGAGATCGACATCGCCGTCGGGCTTGACGACCAGACGCAGGGGCACGTCGACCTCTGCGGCACGCCGGGCGCTGCAAACCGCCAGGTTGACCGCCTCCAGGGCCGACCGGCCATGATCGCGCAGCGCCAGGCCGCTCGGCGTCAGGGCGACATGCCGACTCGTCCGCTCGAGAAGCTGCTCGCCCAACCGCAGTTCGATGCGTCGAATCGCCTTCGAAAGCGCTGGCTGGGCGATCGAGAGACGGTCCGCCGCGCGCCCGAAGTGCAATTCCTCGGCGACCGCAACGAAGTACTCCAACTCGCGTGTCTCGATCTCAACGATGGCTTAATCCTCCACGCGGATGTGTGCGGCCCCGACGCGAATAGATGGCGACCTCGACTCGGTCCATGCAGAACAGCGTGTCGCATCGTCTCGGGTTATGCCAGTGGCAGTAGTGCCATGACACGCAAGAATCGGGCCAACCCGGCCCTCGCGACCTACCCCAGAGGCAGCTTCTCGCCGCCCGCGACTGCGAACGAAGTCGCCGGGAGATGACCGAAGCTCACAGACGTGACGCAGGGACCTCATCTCGTCCCGGCGTCAGCCAGAGTAGGTAGCGCTGAGCCGATTTGAGGTCGGGTGTGGGTCGTCTTGGGAGAACAGCTGGCGGTAACGAGTGGGCGAGAGGTGCGCGTCCCGGTGGAAATGCACGCGGAGATTCGCCGAGGAGCCCAGTCCCACGGACGCGGCGATCTCCTCGATGCCGAGACTAGTGGTCTCCAGCAGTTCCTTGGTTCGGGCGATCCGCTGTTGGTGCAGCCATACCAGTGGCGTCAGCGACGTCTTCTCCACAAATCGGCGGTGGAAGTTTCTCCGCGACATGTGGACTTGGTCGGCCATCTGCGCGACCGTGATCGGGGCTGTCAGAGAGGTCAGCATCCATTGCTGAGCCGCGGCGATCACATTGTCATCGGGCGGAACCGAATTGGTGTCAATGAACTGCGCCTGGTCACCTTCACGGTGCGGGACAAACACGATGCGGCGGGCGACGTGGTTGGCGACCGAGCCGCCTAGGTCCTTGCGCAACATGTATAAGAGCAGATCGATGCCGGCGGTCACGCCGCCCGATGTCAGCACCGTGTCGTTATCGACAAACAGGACCGAGGCATCGACGCTGACCGTCGGGTGCTGGCGGGCAAGCTCATCACACGACGCCCAATGCGTGGTTGCGCACATGCCGTCGAGGATTCCCGCTTGGGCCAGCGCGAACGCGCCGGTGCAAATCGACACCATGCGAGCACCACGCTCCGCAGACGCGCGCAACGCGTTGAGCGTGAGCGGATCAAGCTTCGTGCTTGAGGCCCGCCCGTAGCCGGGCACAATGACCGTCTGAGCCTTACGCAACAGCTCCAGACCACCACTAGGGATCAGGTCCAGCCCGCCGCCGGAGGTCGCGACCGGTTTGCCGTTGTGACTGGCGGTAAAGAGATCATAGAACTTCGAGGCCTCGCCCCCCAGAAGGTGCATCGGCATCGCAGAGTCCAGCGGAAGAGCCTCATCGATCAGCAGTACAACGACCCGATGACGCTTCATGGCACGATCCTAGCGTAAGTTGGCATTAGTGCTACTGGCTAGATGAGCGTGAGCGGCGCAGACTCCTTCCCATGAGTCAGCTCCTCCACCGCTCGAAAGGATCGACATGAGCCCCACCCCCGCACCCATCGCCGTCATCGGGGCGACCGGGCAGCAGGGCGGTGCCGTCGTGACGGCACTACTACATCGGGGCGTGCCTGTCCGCGCCGTGGTCCGTGACGCTGGCAAGGCCCGTGACCTCGCCGCGCGCGGCGTCGTGGTCACCGTGGCCGACCTGGACGACGGCGAGTCGCTGCGCCGTGGATTTGACGGTGCTGCCGCTGTGTTTGCCGTGACGACGTTCACCGGTCCAAGGGGCACCGAGGGCGAAGTCGCCCACGGTCGCGCAATCGCGGACGCGGCGCACGACGCGCAGGTCCCGCGCCTCGTCTACACCTCCGTTGGCGCTGCCGATCGCGCCACAGGGATTCTGCAGTTCGAGAGCAAGGGGCAGATTGAGCAGTACCTGCATGAGGTTGGTGTTCCGACCATCGTCATCCGGCCGACCTTCTTCATGGACAACTTCCTGAACCTGTTCATCCCAACAATCGAGGACAGCCAGGTCGTGGTCCGTGCGCCACTCACACTTGGGGTGCCGTTGCAGATGATCGCTGTGGAGGACATCGGAAAAGCCGCCGCCACCGTCCTGCTTGACCCGACGGCAGTCCAGGGCGATACCGTCGAGATCGCAACCGACGAGCGGACCCCGGAGGCGATCGCGAACAGCTTCGGCGAGGCGCAGGGCCGTCCAGGGCACTTCGACCCCGTGCCCCTAAACGCGGTCGAGGACGACGATTTCCGGAGGATGTTCCACTGGTTCACCAAGCTGCCGGCCTTCCAAGCCGACATGGCACGTACTCGCACGCTGGTGGGCGACGTCACCGAGTTCTCCGCGTTTGCCGCCCGCCACCCGATCCAAACCTCCTGAGCGCCGTGCCCAACCTGCTCACCGCAGATTTCAAAGGAGCATCACCATGCCCACCAGCTACCAGCAATCGGTTGTCTCGGTCGACACCGCCCTCACCACGATCGGACACGCGATCGCCGAAGGGAAGTCACTCGGCGTCGCTATCTCAGTCGCGGTGGTTGACCCATCGATGAACCTCGTCGCTTTTGCGAAGGCCGACGGGGCGATGCCTCACAGCGTCTACTCAAGCCGTGTCAAAGCCAACACCGCCGCGTCAACCAGACGCCCCACAGGGTCGATGAACGACGAACTCGCCCACGCGCTGCCGCTCGCGACCAACCTGAAGCTCACCAACATCACCGGCGGATCCCCGCTCACCGTCGACGGCGCCGTCATCGGTGCGCTCGGCATCGCCGGCGGCACCCCCGCCCAAGACGCTCAGATCGCCGCAGCCGTTGCGTCCGCAGTCCAGCCCGCTACCGCCACGCAACACTGACCACAAGTCCGGCCGATCTGATGACGGTTCAAGACTCCAGAGAGGAAGCTTCATGCCTGAACCATCCCCCACGATCGTGCTCGTGCACGGCGCCTTCACCGACGCGTCGGTGTGGAACGGCGTGACTCAGCGACTTCAGCTTTCGGGCGCCGACGTACTCGCTCCAGCACTCCCGATGCGCGGGTTGGAGTCCGACGCGACATACTTAGCCGGGGTCCTCAACGGTGTAACGAGACCGGTCGTGCTAGTGGCTCACTCCTATGCGGGAGCAGTGATCTCGCATCCGCGAATCGCCCCTGCGGCGGACATCAGACAGCTCGTCTACGTCGCGGCCTTCCAACCAGACCAAGGCGAAGCAGCCAGCGAGCTCAACGCAAAGTTTCCTGGCAGCCTGCTCACACCCGAGAGCCTCCACGTGCAGCCGAACCAGCTGGGCGGAGACGATCTGACCATGCGTCCGGAGCGCTTCGCCGAGGTCTACGGGGCCGATATAGAGCCTGAAGATGCTGCCGTAATGGCGGTCAGCCAGCGCCCGATCAACCCTGCGGCCTTGGGCGAGACATTGCCAGGAAGTCCAACTTGGGGCACCATCCCCTCTCGGGCGCTCATCACAACCGCGGACCGCTCGCTGCCGCCCGCGATCTTGCGCTTCATGGCCGAACGAGCCGGATCAATTACCAGAGAAGTTCGGGCGTCCCACGCGGTGCCGGTCTCGCGCCCGGACACCGTCACCGAACTCATTCAAGAGGCGACAGCTGCCGCCATCAACCTCGTGCGCGCCTAATCCACACGAACGGAGACCCAGAAGATGCCCTCCTCAAATCTCGCCCCGCAGTTGAAACGCAACGCCGCATTCGCAGCTACTGACGCCAAGGACAACGTTCCAGAGATCCCCTTCATCCCGCTCAAGCAGCTGTATCTCATTACGTGTATCGATCCCCGAGTAGAGCCCGCCGTGATCCTCGATCTCGGACTGGGTGACGCAATCGTGGCGCGCAACATCGGAGGTCGGGTCACGCCCGCCGTGATAAAGGACCTCGCCTGGATCGTCCATCTTCATGAGAACAAGACCCCGGACGCAGGCTGGTTCGAAATCGCAGTCATTCACCACACCGACTGTGGTACAGGTCTGCTCGCCGACGACGAGTTACGCGCCGGATATGTCGCTCGCGGCGGCTGGGATGACGCGACGGCCCTTCACCTGGCCGTGCTGGATCCCGCCAAGACAGTTCGCGAAGACGTCGACAAGGTTCGCTCCGCGCCCGAGCTGAAGCCGGGGATAGAAAACGTGCGGATCGGCGGCTACGCCTATGACCTGGAGACCGGCATCGTCACCGCGATCGTCGAGCCTGAGTAAGCCAAACCAGGAGGACCGCATGTCCGACGAACTCACCGCAGCCAGGCCAGGCGCACACCTGGCAATCGGCGCACTCCTCTACGACGGTCTGGATCAGATCGACCTGACTGGCCCGTTCGAGGTGCTCTCCCGTATCTCGAACTCGACCTACCGGATCTACGGTCTGACAGAGGACCCGGTGCGCGATATTCAGGGCCTGCGCCTGACACCCGACTCATCGATCGAAGATGCCCCACCACTCGACGTGCTCCACGTCCCAGGCGGATTTGGCCAAGAGCATCTAATGCACGACGAGCGGCTGCTGAACTGGCTGCGTGTGCAGACGCAGAACGCACAATGCGTGCTCTCGGTCTGCACAGGCGCGCTCCTGCTCGGCGCAGCCGGGCTACTTCGCGGCCGGCGGGCGACCACCCATTGGTCTGCGCTGGAGGTCCTCAGCCTGTTCGGGGCCGATCCGGTCGACGAGCGGGTTGTAATCGATGGGCACATTGTCTTCGCGGCGGGCGTCACTTCCGGAATCGACGCGGCCCTCACCGTCGCCGCTCGCCTGCGTGGCGTCCACGCCGCGCAGGAGATCCAGTTGCAAATGGTCTACGCTCCCGAACCACCATTCAACAGCGGCACACCGCAGACCGCGCCCCCCGAGATTCTCGCAGCCGCCCAAGCGGCAACGGCCAAGATCCGACGTCAGCGCCTCGACACTGCGCGAAAAATCAGCGCTGACATGTCCAAGTGAGATCCGGTCCTCTGATCAACCCGTCCGAGCCGCAGGCTCTCGAGGCGCCGCGGGTCACCAGTGCCGCTCAGGGTCGACTCGTAGCCGCGATGCTCATCGGCGTCGATACGGGCGCCGCTGGATTAGTCCAGGTGGATGCGCGAGTCGGCTGCGTCGCCAGCGGAGCTCGCCGCGCGGCCGCGGGGGCAGGCGGGCAAGCCAAGCGCCGACCTAATTCGATCGATCTCGTTGACGGCTATCCCGGATGCTCACCATTTCCCCGCGCCGAACCACCCCGGCTCTACGCGAGTCGGCGACTATCTCGCGAACGCTCGCCGGTGGACAACAAGCAAGCCTGCAGGGAGGCCGCCATGCCGACCATAGAGGGCGTCGTTGGCAAGGATTCGATCGTTCACGCCCCGCCGATGCTCGGCTACGGCGACGTGTCGGTCTTCGCCAATACGCTCTGCGACCTACACATGATGTTCCGCGTCCAAGACACCCGACCAGATCCCGATATGTTCCTTGCGCCGATCGAGGGGGGCCGGGGCACGGCGCCTAGGCACAATCCGGGTTTCTACGTCGATGACGATGAGCTGCGAGCAAGCGTACGCGTCCATGCCAACGTCGCCGTAGATCACCTGCAGGGGGTTATCAGGCGTCCTTCGGGATCCTGAGCCAACTCACGGCTTTTCATCCGGCCCGTTAGCCGCCTCAGACCTGTGCCCATCCTTATCGCAACGCCAGCTGATGCGGGCGGCCACACCAGCACACTGCTCTTGGTACTCGGACTTGCTGGGACGTTCGCGTTCGGCTTGAGCGGTGGGCTTGCCGGCGTGCACGCCCGGTTCGATCTCTTCGGGATCGTGGTGCTCGCGTTCGTGGTCGCCCTCGCGGGTGGGATCCTCCGAGACTGGCTGATCGGGGTTGTTCCGCAGACGTTTCGTGATTGGCGTTATCTCGCTGCTGCCGGCGCAGCCGGCGTCGTCTGCATCGCGCTTCCCAAGCAGGTGCAGTCCGCCCAGCCGGGTATGCAGGTGGCGGACGCGCTCGGGTTGTCGCTGTTCTGCGTAACGGGGGCCACGGCCGCGCTCAGCGACGGGGTGGGAGCAGTCCAAGCCACGATCGTCGGAGCGATCACGGCCATCGGCGGCGGGATGATCCGCGATGTCCTGCTGCGCGAAGTGCCGACGGTCTTACGACAGGATCTCTACGCGATTCCCGCGCTGCTTGGAGCGAGCATCGCCGCGATCGCCGCTTCGGCTGGAAGCCACAGCGGAGCCTACGCGCTACTTGGTGCTGGCGCCTGCCTCTCGTTCCGAATGCTCGGTGTTCGATACGCACTGAGCCTGCCTAAGCCCACAGGCGGACGCCCGACAGACGATCGCCGATGAGTATCGCCCGCCGCGGTCGGCGCTAGAGCTCGGATGCTCGGCCACGTCACCAGCGGAGAAGACGTAGCAGTCGTAGCCGTGAGGACGTCGGGCTCCCCGAAACTCGTTCATCAGGATGGCCGACATAGCGGCGGCGCCGGAGGTCACTTCGTCATTCATTTGTTGCAGATCAGTCAATGGCTTCGCTTTCTCGCTTACCATCGGATCGGGCCGTCGCGGTCGATCAGGCGGCCGGTGCCGGCGTCGGGGCTCTCGGTCGCGAGGCTGACAACCGCATCCGTCCCTTCGGTGACGGTCTGAGGTCCGCTGTGGCCGTTGAGGTCGGTTGAGGTCCAGCCGGGGTCGGCGATGTTGACTCGGATGCCGGGCAGTCCCTTGGCGTACTGGAGGCTGAGCATCGTGACCGCCGCCTTGGAGGCCGTGTAGGCGGGCGCCATCACATGTGACTCGGCGCGGTCGGGATCGCTGGTGATGGCGACTGAGCCTGTGCCGCTGGTGAGGTTGACGATGGTCGGATGCTCCGAGCGCCGCAGCAACAGCAGGAACGCGTGGGTGACCCGAACGATGCCGATGACGTTGGTCTGAAAGACCGTGGTAGCCGTGGGGCCGTCAAGGGCGTTGACGTCGGCCCCGGGGGGCGGACCATGCATTCCGGCGTTGTTGATGAGCACGTCAACGCGGCCTTCGTGAGCCTCGACGTCTTCGGCGGCCAGGGCGACCGAATCATCGTCGGTGACATCGATTGCCACGAACCGGGCGCGGAGTTGATCGGCGGCGGCCTGGCCGCGCTCCGGATCTCGGGCGCCGATGACGACCGTTTGGCCGAGCTCGATGAGGCGGCGGGCTGTCTCGTAGCCAAGGCCTTTGTTAGCCCCGGTGATGAATGTGATGGTGGACATGCAATCAGTCTCGTCCACGATCGGGCGGGTGAGTGGTGGTGAGCCCGCCGGTGGCGGCAAGCGCTGCGTTGCGCGCACGCAGCGGGTCGATCTGCGACATGACAGTGCCTTTCTGGGCCGTAGCCTCGGGACCGTGTGCGATGCAAGCTATGTCGATCGACCACTCCCAACAAGATGTAAGGCTGCCACATAGCAGCAGCATTCCGCCGTCATCGACGCCGCGCCCCCGTTGGCCGGAGCCGGCCAGCCGCACGTCAATAGGACAGCCGACCAGTCCGTGCCGCGGCAGCGGGCGCTGAGACCGAAGGTCGAGGCGGGCGCGCAACCAGGCGGCCCGTGCAGTTGGGGCACGTATCCGCCATCTCGGTGCTGCACGTCGTGCAGAAAGTGCATTCGAAGCTGCAGATCATCGCCCGCCCGTCGGCAGCCAGCGGCTGATCACATCGCTCACAATGGTCGCGCATCTCAAGCATGGCACCCCTTCGAATCCTTGTATGTGCTTTAGGTGCCGGCCGCCGAGCGGCGTGGATCGGTCCTCGAGATGCCGTTGCTGCGAAACGCTCGCCGGTAGGCGGTCGGGGTCGTCGATGTGTCACGCGCCAGATGCAGGCGAAGGTTGGCGGCCGTGCCCAGACCGCAGCGCTGAGCGACCTCTTCGATCGGGATCTCGGTCGCTTCAAGCAGCCGCCGGGCCTCGTCCAATCGCTCGGCGGTCAGCCACCGCAGCGGCGTGACGCCCACCTCCGCGACGAAGCGCCGCGCGAAGGTCCGACTGGAATAGCCTGCGTGCCGCGCGAGCTCCGTGACCGTCAGCGGGCGATGCATCCCCGAGATCGCCCAAGCGCGCGTCGCAGCCAGACCCGGCCCGTCCTCTGGAACGGGTCGCTCCATGAACTGCGCCTGACCGCCGGGGCGGTGAACCGGTGTGACCATCCGCCGGGACACCTCCGTCGCCGCCACTGTCCCATAGTCGCCTCGGACCATGTAAAGGCACAGATCGATGCCGGCGGCGATCCCTGCGCTGGTCAGAACTTGCCCCTCGTCGACATACAGCACCTCCGGGAGGACCTGGACAGTCGGAAACCGCGTTGCCAACTCATCCGCGAACTCCCAGTGCGTTGTCGCTTTGCAGCCGTCCAGCAGACCCGCTGCCGCCAGGGCGAACGCTCCCACACACACCGACGCAATCCGGGCTCCACGCCCCGCGGCGCTGCGAAGCGCGGCGATCACGGCTAGCGATGGGTCGTCCCTGGGAAAGAACCCCGGCACGATCACCGTGTCAGCGTGCTCCAGCGCGTCCAGACCCTGGGCCACCTGCACATCGAACCCTGACGCGGACGAAACGCCCCCCGGGTGCTCGGTACAGACCGCGAACGAGTAACGGTCCCGCTCGACCGCCCGCCCGAAGATCTCCGCAGGGATCGCCAGGTCGAAGATGATCACGTCCGGCACGACAAGCGCAACCACGCGATGCATCCGCTAATTCTACTGCCGTCGGCGTGATTCCCGGCGAGAGTTCGAGGGTGTTACCGACGATCCGATCCGCCGGCCATGTGGCCGGTGGCCGGATCCTGACGAGATCTGACCGTCCTAACCCTGGTCGCGGAACCTTCTCCGGTGAAGAGTCATCTCAGACACTGCGTGCGGATGGGCCAGGCGGGAGACGTCAGTTGCCCAAGGTCGATTCACCACTTAGGCGTAACCCCGGGTGTGGGGCCGCCGAGATCGCGCCGGCGCCCATTGCGGGCCCCGGCGACTGATCGTGATTCCGTCGCCGGCAGTCGTGGCCCTCAAGGCGTTCGACCCGATGGCACCGTCACACTGAGTCTTTGCGCAGCGTTTGTGTTCGGCCTCAGTGGGGGGCTCGCCGGAGTACGTGCGAAGCTCGACCCGTTCGGCGTCTTGGTGATCGCTGCCGTCGTCGGGCTAGCGGTCTCCGTGATGTGCGATCTCTGATCGGTACGCCCCGGCGACGTTCCGCGACTGGCGTTACCTCGCGATCCTCGCCGGCGCGGCCCTGCTGACTCTGATCGCCGCACCCTTCCTCGAACGTATCGAGCGCGCCATCGAGGTACTCGACGCTGCAGGCCTCTCACTCAACTCAGTCACAGGGGAGCGTCGCGGTGCACTACCGGCTCGCGGCGCCCGAGGCCGTCCTCCTACGCGCCATCAGCGGAATCGGGGGTGGGATGATGCGCGACCTGCTCCTCGGCCGCGTGGCCGAAGTCCTCCGGGGCGGCCTGTCCGCCGTACCGGCGCTGATCGGCGCCGGCATCGCCGTCTCCGCCGCGCGACATGGCAGAGACAGTTTCGCGTTCAGCCTGCTCGGCGCCGGCGCGTGCTTCACCCTCCGCATCATGGCGATCCTCTACGACCTCAACCTTCCCGCTATCCGCTATCAGAGAAACCACGCCCCTGAACGACAACCATCAGCTCCTCAATCGGCATCGCGATGCAGGGGCTAGGTCGTCGGACTCGGCGGCTCAGACGCTGCCGGAGGATGGATGACCACCTCGAAATGCTGAGCCACGGAATCACGGAAGGAGGAAATAGCCCGCCCGCCTGAACAGTGCTGCCATCGGACTACGCAGGGCATGAACGGGCGCCGTCGCGTCCCCGCGAGAGCTCGAATGCAGGGCTCCGCTCCCGGATCGGTTGCGTCTCGCAAATCGCCGTAACCATGGCTCCGAGGGCAGAAGCTCCGTTGGTCCTCGTGCCTGGGTGAGACCCAGGCATGGAGTAGCGGATTTGGCGGTGGCTGTCGGGCAAAGTTGTGGCACCGGATGGCTCCGTGCGGAGCCGAGGGGGTGGATTTGTGCCGACGCGGGTTGAGTTGGGTCTCTCAGCCGGTTTCGGCGGCGATCCAGTGGCTGTGGTCGGGTGGCCGGGGGCGTTGCAGCCCCCGGCTCCCACAGATCCGACTTGTTCACTGACGTTGTATGTCACGCGACGGTTATGTTGAGCAGGCGGGGGTCGGGCCCGTTTTGGCCGCTCAGCGCATTTTCCGGCGGTGATGCGTTCAACATAATCGTGGCTGTTCGGTCGAGGCTTTGTCGGTCGTGTTGTGCGATCCGGACTGGAGGCAGCGATGGGCAGGCGGGTGTGGGTGCCGGTGGTGTCGGGGCCGTTGGCGCCGTTCGCGGCAGGGTTTGAGGCGTGGCTGCGATCGCGGGCGTATTCATCGTCGGCGACCGCAGACAGGATGTGTCAGTTTGATCAGCTCAGCCGGTGGCTCGAGCGCGAGGGGCTCGGTGTCGACGGGTTGACGGCCGAGAACGAGGCGCGGTTCGTTGGGTCGCGGCGTGCGCGGGGTTTGGTGAGCTGGGTCTCACCAAGGAGCATGGCGCTGCCGCTGGAGTATCTGCGGGAGCTGGGCGTCGTGTCGGCAGCGGTCGTGCCGGTCCCAGAGGGTCCGCTCGAGGAACTGATGGCCGATTACCGTCGGTTTCTGCTCGTCGAGCGGAGGCTGTCGCAGCACACGGTGCTCGATGCGTACGAGCCGGCCGCCCGGCTGTTCTTGGCTGGCTGGGAGGGTTCGGATGGGCTTGGCTTGGAGCGGCTGTCGGCGGCGGACGTGACCGCGTTTCTGGTGCGCGAATGCCCGCGGCGCAGCGTGTCCGGCGCGCGGGATCTGGGGCGCGCTCAGGTCGTTCTGCGCTACCTGCACCTCGCTGGGGTGATCGAGCTGCCGTTGGTGTGGGCCGTCCCAGCGGTCGCGGACCTGCGCGATCGACGCTCCGCGCGGCTGGACCGGCGGCGATCAAGCGGCTGTGGCCAGTGCGACCGGCGCCGGACGGTCGGTCGCCGCGATACGCGATCCTGCTGCTGTTGGCGCGGCTCGGGCTGCGCGCAAGCGAGGTCGCCGCGATCACCTTGGACGACGTCGACTGGCGGGCCGGCTCTGCTCGTGCACGGAAAGGGCAGCCGCCAGGTCTCCTGCCGCTGCCGGTCGATATGGTGAGGCGGTCGTGTCGTATTGCGCCGTCGTCCGCGGGCGAGGCCGAGCGCTGTTCTGCGCGTGACCGCACCGCTGCGGGGGCTTGATAGGTGCACGGTCGCGTGGGTCGTGCGGGCGGCAGCGACCGGCCGCTACCGCGGGTCGCGCGCACCGGCTGCGGCACACCGCGGCGACCGAGATGCTCCGTCACGGCGCGTCGCTGGCAGAGATCGCGCAGGTGCTGCGCCACCGCGAGCAGAAGACCACCGCGATCTACGCCAAGATCGACCGGGCGGCGCTGCGAGCGCTCGCGCGGCCGTGGCCGTCGGGGCGCGGCATGAGTTCGCCGCGAAGCGCTCGCCGATACCTTCGCATCCGCCGCCGGTTGGGGTTCGAGATGCCACAGGACGGCCGGCTGCTGGAACGGTTCGTCGAGTTCCTCGAGCATGCCGGGGCCGAGCGGATCACCACCGAGCTGGCGCTCACCTGGGCACGGCAGCCGGTCCACGCACACCCGCACCGCTGGCGCCAACGGCTCTCGGTCGCACGCGGTCGCCTGGCATCTGGCGACGATCGACCCCGCCAGCGAGATTCCAAGCAGCGACCTGTTACCGGCACTCGCCAACGCCTCCCCGCACATCTTCACCGACGGCGAGATCGCCGCGTTGATGACGGCCGCACGCGGGCTCAAACCGCCGCTGCGCGCGGCACGGCACGAGACGCTGATCGGGCTGTTGGCGGTCACCGGGATGCGGCCCGGAGAAGCGATCGGCCTGGACCGCCAACGTCGATCTTCACCGGGGCGTGTTGCATGTCCGCGCGGGCAAACAGCGAAAGCAGCGCGAGGTCCCGCTGCACGAGAGCAGACGTTCGACCCTCAAGACGGTAAATGTGAGGGCGGACGGCATGGGTTTGTCGTCGCGGGCGGGCACGGCGTTGTTGCCGCTGGTGGCGGCGCGGCTCGGGCTCGTCGGATGGTTTATCGGATGCGCTGGCCAGCACGCGCGAGCGGCGCTCTGGCCATGATCCGGGGCGCGTGTTCGGCGATCTCGCGGTGATGCTCGCGGATGGAGGCCGGTGCGTTTCGGACCTTGCGGCTTTGGCTGGGCAGGCGTCGCTGTTCGGGGAGATCGCATCGGTCTCGACTGCACGGCGGGTGCTGCTCTCAGTCGGCGAAGCCGAACTCGCCGGGATCCGTGCTGCCAGAGCGCGTGCTCGGGCGCGGGCGTGGGTGGCGGGCGCGGCGCCTGATCAAGTGATCCTTGATTTCGACGCGACGCCGGTCGATTCGCATTCTGAGAAGGAGCTGCGGCGGGCCATTACAAAGGCGGGTTTGGTTTAACCCGTTGCTGGTCACGTGCGGCCGCGAGGTGCTCGCCGCGGTCCTGCGTCCGGGGAACGCTGGCGCGAACAACGCCGCCGATCACCTCGGAGTGCTGGAGTTGGCGCTCGCGCAGCTACCCCCGTCGGCTCTGGACGGGGAGATCCTGGCGCGCACAGACTCCGCGGGGGCCAGTCATGAGTTTGCGTTCGCGTGCCGCGAGACGGACATCCGGTTCTCGCTCAGATACGCGATCAAGACACCCACGCGTGAAGCGATCCTCGCGATCCCGGAAACGGCGTGGCGGCGGGCGATCAACGCGGACGGTGAGCAGCGCGACGGGGCGTGGGTGACGGAGCTGACCGGTCAGGTGAACCTCGAGGACTGGCCCGATGGCACCCGATTGATCGTACGGCGCGAGCGCCCACACCCCGGCGCGCAGCTCTCGTTCACAGATCTTCGACGGCCACCGCTTCCAATGCTTCATCACCGACCAGCCCGGCGACGATCTCGCCGCGCTGGAACAGACTCCACCGTCAGCACGCCGAGGTCGAAGACCGCATCAAGACCGTGAAAGCAACCGGCGTCTCGCATCTTCCTTTCCACGCGTTCGAGCTCCAACGCAGCGTGGCTCGAGCTCTCGCTTCGCGCCCACGATCTGATGGTCTGTACCCGCGACACGTTCAGGTTGCTACTCGCATTCGCGCACGAGCGGACCGGCAAGCAGCCATTCCAGCTCGATCTCGACGATCTCGACGCGCCGCTGATCGGCGCATTCCTCGCCCACCTCGAGCAGGAGCGCGGCAACACGGTTCGCACGCGCAACGCCCGCCTCGGCGCGATCCACTCGTTCTACCGCTACTGCGCGCTCGAGCACCCCGAGCACGCGCACACGATCGCCAGGGTGATGGCCATCCCGACCAAACGCCACGAGAACACCACCGTCAGCTACCTCGACCTCGCCGAGATCAAAGCGCTGCTCGCCGCGCCCGACCAGACCACCTGGCTCGGCCGCCGCGACCACGCACTGCTCGCGCTCATGATCCAGACCGCGGTGCGCGTCTCCGAACTCACCGGCCTGCGCGTCTCAGACGTTCACCTCGGCACCGGCGCCCACATCCAGATCCTCGGCAAAGGAAGAAAGCGACGATCGACGACCCTGACCCGCGAAATCGCCCGGCGTGACAGTCTCCCGTCACCGGGCTCTTCTCACCGGCCGCTCAGCACGTGCGAACCCATCGCCAGTGCGCGAACAGGTCGGGTGCTCGATCGAGCACCCGAGCCCACCAGCGCTTGAACCGCGTGAGGGTTCGCAGCCGTCGGTACTTCCTCCCAGCCCAGCGCCTCAGGTAGATGCTGACGCGCCGCAGGAGCGGATAGATCACCGACCGGTAGAACCGGCCGTAGTAGTTCATCGTGCGCCGCGAGGCGCCATGCGAGAGGAGATGAAGGACATCAAACATCTCATCCGTGCCGGCGGGAGTGCCGGCCCCGGGCTGATGCAGCGGCCCGGAGAAGCTGGGGACGGCCGAGGCGCGGGATCGCGCGCCAGAGGTCAAGCGTCCCGACAACGTGACGGCCGGGCGGCACTGCCAGACGCCCGCGTGCGTGCAAGCAAGACCGAAAGGTAAAGCGAAAGCGATCCGGTGGTAGAAGCCGCTCGACACTACAAACGGCCCGAAAGCTGGCGGACATGGGCCGTCCACAGCAACGACGCCGCCCTAATTGACGGCGGCGCGCTCCACGCCTGGCTAATGAACCTGGGCGTGGTGGCCGACGGGATGCTGCGAGTGCCCGGCGGATGCGCTGTAGCGGTAGAGCCGGTTGCCGACCCGGTCAAACGGATCATGGTGAACGCGGGAAGCGCCCCGCGCGCGCCGGGCTGCCGGTGGCGGCCCGGCAAGGCGCGATGTCCGCTGATGGGCGTGGGGCGTGGCGGAGTCCGCGCATTCGTAGTCCGAGGGCGGGAAAGCCGTCCACATGGCGAAGGCGGACAGCAGGACCGCAGCCTGAGACGCCGTTCGGGAGGTCGGGCGTGAATACGCCCGCGCCGCTGCCTGCTGTCGAGCTGGCGCAGGAGCGGGTACTGGGATGGCAGACCAAGCTGCACCGCTGGGCAGCAGAGGACGAGAACAAGTGCTTCGGCGATCTGTTCAACCTCCTCTGCGACCCCGCGACCCTTGTGGTCGCGTGGGAGCGGGTGAAACACAACCGGGGGTCCAAGACCGCCGGTGTCGATGGTGAGACGCGCAAGCGAATCGAGCAGACAGGCGTAGAGAACGTACTGAGCGAGCTCAGACAGGCGCTTCGCGACGGCTCCTATGCCCCGCTGCCGGTACGCGAGCGCAAGATCCCCAAGCGCGGATCCGGGAAGGTCAGAAGCCTGGGCATTCCCGCTCTGCGCGACCGGATCGTCCAGATGGCGGCCAAGCTCGTGCTCGAGCCGATCTTCGAGGCGGACTTCTGTCCGACCTCGTTTGGATTTCGGCCCGGACTCAGAGCCCAGGACGCGATCGAGGAAGGGCGGCGGTTCATCAACCCACCCGGCTGCTATGAGTGGGTGATAGAAGGCGACGTCGAGAACTGTTTCGGGGCGCTCCATCACGGACTCTTGATGGAACAGGTGCGCCGTCGGGTGACCGACAAGCGCGTCCTGGCGCTGATCCGGAAGTTCTTGGCCGCCGGTGTCATGTCGGAACTCGGCACCGTGACCGCCACACCATCGGGCACGCCGCAAGGGGCGTTATGAGCAGCTGCTCATAACGCTCCATATGAGCAGCGCCGGGTTATGTGCAGCGTTGGCCTGGATCGCCTGCGGCGGGTGGGGTTGACGGTCGAGCGCTGCGCATAACGCCGGGGGAGGCTCTGGTCACGCGGCTCGGGTGTGGTGCCCGGTCGTTGGTGATCGGAGGTCGGTGTCATGGCTGTTGTTGGTGATCTGGTGTCCGGGTTGGATGCCGAGTTGGTGCGCTTGGGCTACCAGTCGTCGACGCTGAAGTGGTATCGCGGGTATTGGCGGCGTCTGGAGAGGTGGTTCGCGGCCCAGGGCGTTCAGGAGTTCTCGCTGGATGTCGCGATGGCGTGGGTCGATGAGGTGTGCGGCGGCTTCTTTGCGAAGGAGCGGGCCGGGACGCTGAAGCAGACCGATGTCTACGTGTTCCGGGTCGCGGCGATGCTCGACGACTTCGCCGTTCACGGGTCGGTGCTGCGCCGCTATTCCCGGAACGTGAGCAAGATCAGCGCCGAGCACACCGAGGTCCTCGCCGGGTTTCAGGCGTGCCTGCGGGCCGATGGTTGCGCGGTCTCGACGGTCCGGGCGTATGGCACGGTCGCTGGGGAGTTCCTCGCGTTCACCGGGAGCCGCGGTGGGCTGGCCGCGCTGGACGGCGCAGTGGTCGGCGCGTTCGTTGTGACGCTGGCCGGCTATGCGCCGAAGACAGTGGAGCACAAGCTGTGCGCGGTCAGGTCGCTGTTGCGGTTCGCCGCAGCAGACGGGCTGACCGACCCGGGGGTGCTGGAGACGGTCCCGGCGGCCAGATCGACCAAGCAGGCGAGGGTGCCGTCGGTCTGGGACCCGGCCGACGTCGCGAAGGTGATGGAGGCGATCGATCGCGGTAACCCGTCCGGGAAACGCGATTACGCGATCGTGCTGTTGATCTGCCGGCTCGGGTTGCGTGCCGTCGACGTCAAACGGCTGGAGTTCGCTGATCTTGACTGGCCCGGCAATCGACTCTCGGTGGTGCAGGCGAAGACCGGCGGGCGGGTCGAGCTGCCGTTGTTGAGGGATGTCGGCTGGGCGATCATCGATTACGTCCGCGACGGCCGGCCGGCGAGCGATTGCCCGCAGGTGTTCATCCGGCATACCGCTCCGATCGGCCCGTTCTCCGATCAGGATCACCTGCATCAGATCCTGGTCAAGCACGCTCGCGTCGCGCACGTGTCGGTGAGTGAGAAGCGTCGTCACGGGATGCACTCGCTCAGGCACACGCTCGCGACCCGGTTGATGGAGGACGGCACGCCGGTCGAGCAGATCGCCGACATTCTCGGCCACCAGTCCGTCGAGTCGACCGGCGTTTATCTGAAATCGTCGCTCGGCCTGTTGGCCAAGTGCGCGCTGGATCCGGACAAGCCCGCGCGAGAGGAGGTGACGCAATGACCGGCGAGATCGAGCTCGCCGGCGCGATCGCGGAGCTGGTCGCGGAGAAACGCGCGCTTGGCTACAAGTACGTGAGCGAGGAGCGGGCGCTGGCGCGCTTTCACGCGTTCTGCGCCAGCGAGTTTCCCGGTCTGGAGACGGTCACGCGAGCGTCGGTTGAGGCGTGGATCGCCGCGGCGCGGCGGCGGCCGGTGAAGCCGGCGACCGTGATCAGTCTGATCGCGCCGGTCAGGGAACTCGCCCGATGGTTTCACCGTCGCGGCGTTGACGCGTACGTGCTGCCTGCGGGAGCGCTTGAGAAGCCCGCGCGTTACGTCCCGCACATCTACACCGATCAGGAATTGGCGGCCTTGTTCGCGCAGACTGACCGGTGCCGCTACTGCTCGGAGGTGCCGTTCCGGCACTTGGTGATGCCGGTCCTGTTCCGCACGATCTACGCGTGCGGGCTGCGCTGCTCGGAGGCCAGGTTGCTGCGCGTCGAGGATGTCGACATCGACGCGGGCGTGCTGCAGATCCGCGACGCGAAAGGCGGCAAGGACCGGCAGGTGCCCGTCTCAGAGCCGTTGCGTGAACGGCTCGTCGGCTACCACGCCACGCTCGCCGGGCAGCCGGGCTGGGAGTGGTTCTTTCCCGGCGCGACGCTGGGTATGCCGTTGACGCTTATGAACGTCAACCGCAACTTCCGGCGGTTTCTGTGGCAGGCACGGATCCCGCACGGCGGCCGCGGGCACGGCCCGCGCGGTCATGACCTGCGTCACACGATGGCGGTGAACAACCTGCGCGCCTGGTTTGCGCGAGGCGAGAGCGTTGATGCGCTGCTGCCGGTCCTGCAAACGTACCTGGGGCACTCATCGATCGGCGATGTCGCCTACTACCTGCGGCTGACCGCGGAGTCCTACCCCGACATCACCGCCCGCGTCAAGCAGACGCTCGGCGACATCGTCCCGCCTCCAGTGACGGCAGGGCAAGCGCATGGCGACTGATTTCGCGGTCAGCCTGCGCCGCTATCTCACCGATCATCTCGCCGGGCTGCGCGGCTGCTCACCGAACACGATCGTCTCCTATCGAGACGCGTTCAAGCTGCTGATCTGCTTCATGCGTGACGAGCGGTCGATCCCGCCCGAGCGGCTCACCCTCGACCTGATCGACGTCGACATGATCGCCGGATTGCTCGCCTGGCTGCGCACCGAGCGGCACAACAGCACCTCGACGTGCAACCAGCGCCTCGCCGCGATCAGCTCGTTCTTCCGCTGGCTGCAAACCCAAGATCCGGCGCGGATGGCGTGCTGCCAGGACGTCCTCCAGATCCCCTCGAGCAAGCACGACCAGCCGGCGATCGCGCACCTGACTGTCGAGCAGACCCGGCTGTTGCTCGCCCTGCCCGACCGTCGCACCCGCCAAGGCCGGCGTGACGCGACCCTGCTGGCGACCGTCTACGACACCGCCGCACGCGTCCAAGAGACCGCCGATCTGACAGTCCGGGACATCCGGCTCGAGGGCCCGGCGATGGTCGCGCTGACCGGCAAGGGCCGCAAAACACGGCATGTCCCGATCGACGCGAACACGGCGGCGCTGCTCGCCGCCTACCTCGCCGAGCGCCACCTCGACAGGGCCGGCCATGACGATCGCCCGGTGTTCTTCAACCAACACCACGCGAAACTCAGCCGAGGCGGGATCGCTTGGATCCTTCGCAAATACCAGGCCCAAGCAGCCGACCCGACGCTCACCGACGCGCAACTCAGCCCCCACGTCCTGCGCCACAGTCGGGCGATCCATCTCTACGACGCGGGCGTGCCGCTGCCCTACATCCGCGACATCCTCGGCCATGTCGACCTCTCCACGACCGAGATCTACGCGCGCGCGTCGACCGAGGCGAAACGCAAAGCCCTCGAAGCCGTCTACGACCAGGTCGTCAGCGCCGAGCTCACCGAATGGAACCAGGACCCCGAACTGCTCAGCTGGCTCACCAACCTCCGCTAACCACCTCCGCGTTATGCGCAGCGCTCGACCGTCAAACCCCGTCGCTGCAAGCGATCCAGGCCGACGCTGCACATAACCCAGCGCTGCTCATATGGGGCGTTATGAGCAGCTGCTCATAACGCCCCTTGCGGCGTTCCCTGATCGGTCTCCGACCATTGCCCGTCCTCGACGATTCCGGCCCTGAGCCATTTCTGGATCAGGTGCAGGACGCGCCTGTCCGCGATTCGGTGCTCGAGGAACTTCCCAAGCCACGAGTGATCGAGGCTCGTGAAGTAGTCGCGGATGTCCGCGTCGAGCACCCAGTTCACCTTCCTGCGCTTGATTCCAACAGCGAGCGCGTCCAGCGCTTGATGCGGTGAACGCCCCGGCCGGAACCCGTAGGAGAAACCGAGGAAGTCCTGCTCGTAGATCGCTTCCAACACCGCGACCAGCGCCCGCTGGACGATCTTGTCCTCCAGCGAGGCGACCCCGAGCGGCCGCAGCCGCCCGTCGGCCTTCGGGATGTAGCTCCTGCGAGACGGCCTCGCTCGATAAGCGCCCCTGTGGACCCGGGCGTGCAGATCCCGAAGGTTCGCCTCGAGATCCTGCCCATAGTCCCGCCACGTCACGCCGTCGACGCCCGGAGCCGCGCCCGGGCTGATCGCCCGATACGCCTCCTCCAAGCGCTCCACGGTCACGTGGTGCAGGAGCGCGGTGAATCGCGCATCCCTGTCCTTCCGCGCCACCTGGCGCACGCGACCCAGCTCACTGCACACGCTCACTCCGGCTCTGCGTCCGGGGCGCGTTTCGCTGACCGCGTTTCCCTTGGCCGGCCCCCTTTCCTCCACCACCTCCGCGGCCACAACGTGGCGTTGTTCGGCGGCTTCGCAGGTACTACGGGGCCGTCTGACTTCCCACGACCGTGCATTGAGGGGTTACGGCCTAGACCTTTCCCTCACGACCCGCCCGACCGGACGAGTAGTCGCGGGACCTCCCGGTTCTCGCGCATGGAGATTCCGTACGTGCCCAGGTTCTCAGACCGCGCGGGGTCCAGCAGCAACTCGCGATAGCGCCGCTGCCGATGTTGCCTTCCACCCGTTGCGACGGCGTCGGCACCCCGAACCTTATTCAACTTACGCGGCTCAATAGCCCAGCCCGCACGTACCCCTATCAACGCTTCGCCCGCGCCCTCACGAACACGAACGCATGACTCGGGGCCAGCGTGGATCGCTAATCCTTCGCCGTCGAGCTCTCGCATCTCTTTCTCCATGCCGGTTTATCCCGGCGCACCGCAAGCAATGAAGTTCTGAGCCATCCCGGAATCTTCATAACCCGCCCGGACGACACCCTTTGCCCGACAGCCACGGCGAATTGCGCGTCTCTTGCGATTCCGCGGGTCGGACCTCTCATGGGGTCAAAGCGGGGCCTCGGACGGGCCTCCGGCGCCGGATCCGCATACCCGCGCCAGAGTGAAAGCAGGGCGTTCGGGCGCACCGTGGCGACGACGTCCGGGCCGACGGCGTGGCCGGCGTCGCAGCCGGCGATATACGGGGTGTCTCGGATCGCGCATCGTGAGCCCTGTCTTTGTGCTGCCGCAGGCATTGCTACGTACGGCGTTCGCGTGGCTCCCTGTGTCTGAGAGCAGAGGCCTCGCGGCCACGCCGGAACCGCAGCGAGAGTGCTGCTCGTTCGTTGAAGCAGGCACCCCGAGAAGCCACGGGCTGACTGCCGCTTTCTGGCACCGGCGGTCAAGATTGACGGGCCGGAACGAACTGGATCTGCGTCGCGGTCAAGCACGGTCCCGAGAATCCGCGTTGCTCTGGCGCTTCACGGCTGGTACGGCTCGAGGCCAGCGTTCGATCGGTGTCCGGGAAAGGGCATTCTCGGACGTGTCCATCGACTGAGGCGCAGAAGCTCGCGGCCCGCGGGGAGCGCAGCATTGTTGAACTGGCTGATCTGTTCGGCGTGACGCGGTCACCGTGGCCCTCAATGACAGCTAAACCGCTCGACCGGAAGCGTCCGCATCGGCTGCCGTTCCCGGCGCCGAGCTCCGGCCGGCCCTGACGGACCGGGAACCCGCGCTGGCGGCGGCACGGGCCTGGTCTGGGGTTGCGTCGTCGTTGGGGGTTTGGCTATCGCGACTGGGTCTTGGTTGACGTTCGGGCGGCCTAGGAGTTCGTGGGATCTGCCGAGGCGTTGTCGGTCTCGGCGGGGTCGTCGGTGAAGCGCAGCAGTTCGGCGATGCCGCGGTCGAAGGTGTCACGGGCTTGGGCGGGATCGCCGAGATGTCCGGCTGTCGTTGCTCCGTCGCGAAGCATGATGTAGTGCCCGGCGGCGGCGTCGGGCTGTGGGTGGCCGGCGGTCGCGAACGCGTCGCGGACGAGTGCGTAGAACCAGGCGCGGTGGGCGAGGACGGCGCGCATGATCGGGCCGTCGGGATCCTGGAACTCCGAGGCGGCGTTGATGAACGCGCAGCCGCGAAAGCCGGGGTCGGTGAGTTGCGCGGTGATGTTGTTGCCGATCGAGGTAAGGACGTCGCCGGGCGTTTCGGAGGCCTGTTCGGCGACGGTGGCGCGGTTTTCGAAGTCGTCATGGACGGATTGCAGGTAGGCGAGGATGAGGTCCTGCTTGCTGGGGAAGTGGCGGTAAAAGGTGGCCAGGGTCACGCCCGCCTCCTCGATGATGCGTTGCACCCCGACGGTGTTGACGCCTTCGGCGTAGAAGATCCGTCTGGCGGTCTCTAGAAGGCGTTCGCGGGCTGCGGAGGACTTGGCGGGTGGGAGGTCGGCGATTCGCATGCCACCGAACTTAGCACGCAAGAGAGAGCGATCGCTCTTGACAAGGGCGGCGAGCTGTGTTTAGGTGGACGTAGAGCAAGCGTTCTCTCTTGCTACTGAGCTCAAGAAGCTCGTTGGTTACCCACGATCGAAAGGACCTCTGTCATGTCTACTTCGTTTGCCGCCAATCGATTCGCGTCGCACGCATTGCGTCCGCGGGATGCCTCGCACGTCGCGCCCGTCCGAGCAGTATTCGCCCTTGTGTGGGCGGCGGCGCTCGTGGCTGTCGTCGGCGGCGACACCACAAGCACGAGCGCTGCTGTTCCGATCGGGGCCGCCGTTCTGATCGGGTCCTATCCCATCATCGACGTGCTCGCCTCGGTCGTCACGGCCCGCGGGATGGGTGCGGCGGGACGTGGGCTTTGGATCAACGCCGCGCTCAGCTCTCTGGCGGTCGCCGCGATCATCGCGACCGCATCTGCGTCCGATTCCGGCGCCGTGCTCGTCGCCTTCGGCGCGTGGGCGGCCGTGTCCGGCGCGATCCAGTTCGCACGGGCCGTGCGTCATCACCGCTCCCAGGGCCGCCGGCTCCCGCTGATCGTCAGCGGCGGAGTCTCGGCGATCGCCGGCATCTCCTTCATCGCAGCCTCCGGAAAGGACGACGTCCATTTCACGATGGTCGCCGGCTACATGGCGTTCGGGGCAGTGCTGTTCCTGCTCTCGGCGGTCCGTACCCGCAGTGCCGCGCCGGCTGGGCGTTAGCCGACCACACGCCACCAAACCCATTGGAGGACTCACACCATGTTCGCTTCACGTTTTGGTCGCTTGCGCACCCTCGTTGTGCTCGCCGCCGTCGGCCTCGCGTTGGTCACCTTGGTCACGACTGCGCAGGCGCGTGGCGTCTCACCCAAGCCGACGGTCGTGCTCGTGCATGGCGCGTTTGCGGACTCGTCGGGCTGGGACGGGGTCATCGACCGGTTGCGCCGTGACGGTTACCCCGTCCGCGCTGCCCCGGATCCGTTGCTGGGACTGCGGTTCGACGCCGACACCGTCCGTGCGTTTATCGACAGCATCCCGGGCCCCAAGATCCTGGTCGGCCACTCCTACGGCGGCGCCGTGATCACGCAGGCCGCCAGCGGGGACCCCCAGGTCAAGGCACTTGTCTACGTCGCGGCGTTCGCCCCGACACGCGGTGAGCGCCTCAACCAGCTGCTGATGAGGCGCGCCGCGCACCCAATCGCCCCCCTTCCGCTCGTCTCGATCAAGGTCAAGCAACCAAACGACACGACGCGAACCGACATCTACCTGCAGCCGTCGAAATTCCGCGCGCGGTTCGCCGCTGACCTGCCGCCGCGGGTCGCCGCTGACCTGGCCGCGACCCAGCCACCCACCAGCGCCGCGGCGTTCACGGCCAAGCTCACCGTCACGCCGGCCTGGAAGACGATCCCCAGTTGGTATCTCGTGGCCAAGCAGGACAAGGCGATCGCGCCCGACCTGGAGCGGCTCATGGCCCGCCGCATCCACGCGCACACCTACCAGATCGACAGCTCGCACGCCGTCTACATCAGCCATCCCGAGGCAGTCGCCCGCCTCGCCGAGCAAGCCGCGCAAGCGACCCGCTGAGCCGCGGAAACAGTCGATCAAGCCAGAGAGGTCTCTGATGGACAGCGCACGAAGTCTGTACCGGCGCCTGCGCCAGCCGCTAAACACGGTCCCGCCGTCGCCGCTGCCGCGTGACGAGCAAGGGTGGCGGGTCGCGCCGGCGCCCGACGGGCGCGGCACCCCCGACCAGCACAAGCCTCGCCCGCCGCACCGGCTACGCGGATTCTGGATCTTCGTGGCGGTGCTGCTGGCGCTGAACTTGGGTTCGGTGCTGCTGGCGATGCCCGCCGGTCAGCCGCGCGTGAGGGTGCCGTTCAGTCCGTACTTCGTCAACCAGCTCAACGCCGGCCAGATCAGATCGATCTCCTCCACCGGAGACACGATCCAGGGCACCTTTAACAGCAAGCAGCGCTTCCCTTCCGGCGACGCCGAGGCGACCCCAACGACGCTGTTCTCGACCGAGATCCCGACCTTCTGGAACAACGTCGAGCTGACCCACGAGCTGCAGTCCAAGGGGGTGGAGGTCAACGCCCGGTCGACGTCCACGCACACCTCGCCGCTGGCGGAGCTGCTGTTGGGGTTCGGGCCGACGCTCCTGCTAGTCGGGCTGTTCATATTGCTCGCCCGCCGGGCGCAGCGCGGCGGCGCCGGCGGACTGGGCGGGTTGGGGAACTTCGGCCGCTCGAAGGCGCGTCGGATCGATCCCGCACGGATCCGCGTCACGTTTGCCGACGTGGCCGGGATCGACGAGGCCAAGGCCGAGCTGACCGAGATCGTGGACTTCCTGCGCGACCCGGCCCCGTATCAGCGTCTCGGCGGCCGGATGCCGCACGGGGCGCTGTTATCCGGACCGCCCGGCACCGGCAAGACGCTGCTCGCGCGCGCGGTCGCCGGCGAGGCCCACGCGGCGTTCTTCTCGATCGCCGCCTCGGAGTTCATCGAGGCGATCGTCGGGGTCGGTGCCGCGCGGGCGCGCGACCTGTTCGCCAAGGCCAAGGAGGCCGCGCCGGCGATCGTCTTTATCGACGAGCTCGACGCGATCGGCCGGTCGCGCCAGGGCTCGGTCTCGGTCGGGTCCAACGACGAGCGCGAGCAGACACTCGACCAGATCCTGACCGAGATGGACGGCTTTGAGTCAAACGAGACGGTCGTGGTGCTCGGCGCCACCAACCGCCCGGAGGTTCTCGATCAGGCGCTGCTACGTCCCGGGCGTTTTGACCGCCGGATCGTGGTGGCGCCTTCTGACCGCGCCGGGCGCCGCCAGATCCTCGCGGCCCACACCCGCGCGCTGCCGCTCGCAGACGACGTCGATCTCGACGCGCTCGCGTCCTCGACCCCGGGCATGGTCAGCGCCGATCTCGCCAACTTGTGCAACGAAGCGGCGTTGCTGGCAGCGCGCCGGCAGCACACCCAGGTGCAGATGGCGGACTTCACCGATTCGCTGGAGAAGGTGTTGCTCGGTTCGCCACGCGGGATCGTTCTCAGCCCCGAGGATCGCGAGCGCACCGCCTACCACGAGTCTGGACACGCGCTGGTCGGGATGCTCACGCCCGACGCCGATCCGGTCCGCAAGGTTTCGATCATCCCCCGCGGCAGCGCGCTCGGGGTGACGCTGTCGACGCCGTGCTCAGACCGCGTCTCCTACTCGCGCGAAGAGCTCGAGGCCAAGATCAACGTTGCCCTGGGTGGCCGCGTTGCCGAGGAGATCGTGTACGGCACGATCACCACCGGCGCTGAGTCAGACCTCCAGCAGCTCACTCAGATCGCCCGCCAGATGGTCGGGCGATGGGGGATGAGCGACGCCATCGGGCCGGTCACGGTGCTCCCGGGCGACGGCGACGGGCCGCTGCTAGCGGGCGCAAGCGAGGTCTCGCCGCAGACGCAGTGGCTGATCGACGACGAGGTGCGCCGGCTCGTCGACAACGCCCACGCCGAGGTCACCCAACTGGTGGCCGAGCACCGCGACCAGCTGGAGAGCCTGACCCGGGCGCTGCTCGATGCAGAGACGCTCGACGCCGTCGACGCGTACGCGGCGGCCGGCGCACACACGCACGCTGGCGAACCGGGGCCCGCGGATGCCGTCGACCCGCGCCCCGTTCACGCGGGGTCACCGATTTGAGCCCCTGTGAGACGAACCATCGTTTCCGGTGGCTGCCTACACCCATACCTCAGACCCGAAGAACCGAAAGGTGAAAACAACATGTCCGCTACCTCATCAACCCCCGATACAACCGGTGTCCAGTCCGCCAAGCCGACGATCGTCCTGGTGCACGGTGCGTGGGCTGACTCGTCCAGCTGGGCGGCCGTGATCAAGCGGCTGCGTGCGAGCGGCTATCCGGTCCGCGCGATCGCCAATCCCCTGCAGGGGCTCGTCAGCGACACCGCATATCTGTCCAGCTACCTGGCGACGATCGAAGGGCCCGTCGTGCTCGTCGGGCACTCCTACGGCGGTGCGCTGATCACCAACGTCGACGCGTCGGCGTTTGACCTCAGGTCGCTGGTGTACGTCGCCGGGTTCATCCCGACCAAGGGCGAAACGGTCGGACAACTGGCCGCGCAATCCAGTCCGCCGCTTCCGCTGGTGTCCGTCGATGTGCCCGACGGCGCAGAAGTCGCGATCGACCCTGGCGGCTTCCACGACGCGTTCGCCGGCGACATCGACGACGAGACCGCGGCGGAGCTCGCGATCGTGCAGCGCCCCGCCAACGTCAAGGCCGTCTCCGAAGCCGTCACCAACGAGGCGTTTCGTTCAGTCCCCTCCTGGGTGCTGATCACCCGGCACGACCGAGCGATCAACCACGACCTGCAGACGTTCATGGCCGGCCGTACCGAGGCGCAGATCACCGAGCTCGACGCCGCGCACGCGGTCATGATCAGCCACCCCGACGTCGTCGCCGACGTGATCACGCAAGCCGCGAGCTCAAGGCCGCGTAGTCATGCCTGATTTCGATGTCATCGTGATCGGCGCCGGGCCGGCCGGCGAGGTTCTCGCCGGTCGCACCGCCGCCGCCGGGCTCTCCACAGCGATCGTGGAAGAGCGCCTCGTCGGCGGCGAATGCGGCTTTTACGCGTGCATACCATCCAAAGCGCTGCTGCACCCGGGGGAGATCCTCGACGAGACCCGCCGCGTACCCGGTGCCCGCGAGGCGACCGACGGCCAGCTCGCCGTCCAGGCAGTGCTCGACCACCGCGACTCGCTCATCTCCGACCTCGACGACTCAAACCAAGTGCCGTGGCTAAAAGACAACGACATCTCGCTGTACCGCGGCCACGGGCGCATCGCCGGCAAACACCGCGTCGCCGTCGGCGACAACACGCTTGTGGCGAAGCTCGCGGTAGTCATCGCGATCGGTTCTGAACCGACGCTGCCCGATATCGAGGGCCTGTCGCAAGCCAACCCGTGGACCAACCGCGAGGCCACAACCTCCAAATGCGTGCCCGGACGCCTGCTGATCGTCGGCGGCGGCGTGGTCGGGGCCGAGATGGCCCAGGCCTACACATCGCTCGGGGCAAAGGTGACCCTGCTGGCGCGCGGCACGCAGCTGCTGGACAAGGAAGAGCCGTGGGCCGCCGAACAGGTCACCGCTCGCCTGCGCGAACAGGGCGCCGAGATCGTGCCCAACGTCGAGGTCGCGAAGGTCAAGCGTCCCGGCGGCGGCGGCGAGGTGACCGTGCAGCTGCAAGACGGCCGCTCGTTCACCGGCGACGAGCTGCTCATCGCCGTCGGACGGCACATCGACTCAGACCAGCTCGGCCTCGACACGATCGGCCTGCAGCCCGGCAAGCACGGCTACCTGCCCGTCGATGAGCACCTGCAGGTCCCAGGTCACGACTGGCTTTGGGTCGTTGGGGACGCGAACGGCCGCGCGCTGCTTACCCACATGGCCAAACACCAGGCCCGTGTGACCGCCGACCGGATCTGCGGCAACTCCGATGCCGCGCTCTGGGACCGTGGCGACGGCGCCGGCGCGCCGCGGGTGACGTTCACCCAGCCACAGGTAGCCGCCGTCGGCCTCACCCAACAGACCGCGCACGACGCCGGCATCGACGTGCAGATCGCCTCCGTCGGCACCTCAGCCAACGCCGGCGGCAGCTTCTGGGGCGCAGGCGCCGAGGGCACCTCGCAGCTGGTGATCGACAAGCACCGTCGGATCGTCGTCGGCGCGACGTTCACGGGCTCCGAGGTGCAGGACATGCTCCAGGCGGCGACGTTCGCCGTCGTCGGCGAGCTGACGCTCGAGCAGCTGCGCCACGGGATCGCCCCGTTCCCAACGCGCTCAGAGGTGTGGCTGAACCTCCTGGAGGCTGCCGGGTTGTAGCGCGAGCGCCGGCGGGGCAAGCAGCCGCCGACTGGCGGCTTACCAGCCAGAGCAGAGCTGAGCGCGTCGCTGACGTGTGCCCTTTTCATTACCAATCGATGGAGGTATCAAATGACTACTCAGGACCAACTCGCGATCGTCACCGGCGCCTCATCAGGGATGGGACGCGAGACCGCGAAGCTGCTCGCGCAGCGCGGCTGGCATGTACTAGCCGGTGTCCGCAAGCCCGCCGACGGTGAGGCGCTTGCCAGTGAGAACATCGAGCCGGTAATCCTGGACATCACCGATCAGGATCAGATCGACGCCGTTGTCAGACGCGTCGAGGAGGATCCGTCCAGACGGCCAGTCTCGGTGCTGGTCAACAACGCCGGAGCCGCGCTCAACGCGCCCATCGAGACGCTCGCGCTCGATGAGTGGCGCCAGCACTTCGAGGTCAACTTCTTCGGTCACGTCGCGGTGACCAAGGCGCTCCTGCCTGCCCTGCTGGCCGCAGACGGCCGGGTCGTCAACGTCAGCTCGATCGGCGGCCTGGTCGCCCTGCCGACCTACGGGCCCTATGCGGCCTCCAAGTTCGCGCTCGAGGCCTTCAGCGACGTCCTGCGCCGCGAGCTCGGTCGCTTCGGCCTCACGGTGATCGTCATCGAGCCCGGCACGGTGGCGACCAGCATCTGGGACAAGCAGGCCGCGGCGATGCGAGAGCGGGGCGACGACTGGACCATGGGCGAGCACGAGCGCTACGACTCCCTGATGGCCACGATGATCAAGCGGGCCAAAGCCGCCGAGGAGCGAGGCCTCACGCCCGTCGACGCGGCGCAGGTGATCAGCGACGCGATCACAGCTGACACCCCGCAGACGCGGTATTTGCTCGGCGATGCAAAGGCGATCGCCCAGGCCGCCGATGAGCTCTCCGACCACGACCTCGATCAGATGATCACCGGGATGCTTGGGTGAGCCGGCCGTGACCAACCTCCAGACACAGACAGCGGTTGTCACACGCGGCAGCCGAGGACATTCGACCAAGAATCCGGGAAGGGGTCTTCTCAGACGCGAACGTCCGTCTGCCCCGCACGAACGGCGGTGGTGGATCCTGGCGATCATCGGGATCGCCCAGTTGATGGTCGTGCTCGACGCCACGATCGTCAACATCGCGCTCCCGTCCGCACAGACCGCGCTTCACTTCTCCACCGACCTGCGTCAGTGGGTGGTGACCGCCTACGCCCTGTCGTTCGGATCGCTGTTGTTGGTCGGCGGGCGGATCGGTGACCTGTTCGGTCGCAGGTGGACGTTCATCGGCGGAGCGATCGGGTTCGCGGTCGCGTCGGCGGTCGGCGGCACCGCGCAATCGTTCGGGATGCTGATCGCCGCACGCGCCGCACAGGGGGCGTTCGGCGCGATGCTCGCCCCCTCCGCCCTCGGGCTGCTCACCACGACGTTCGCCGACGGCAAGGAGCGCAACCGGGCGTTCGCGGTGTTCTCGGCAATCGCCGCCGGCGGCGGCGGAGTCGGTCTCTTGCTCGGCGGAATCCTCACCCAGCTTCTGTCCTGGCGCTACAGCCTGCTCGTCAACCTCGTCATGGCCGTCCCCGTCGCGCTCGGCGGCCTGTGGCTGTTGGTCAACGAGCGCCAGACCAACCGTCCCTCATTTGACGCGCCGGGAGCGCTGACCTGGTCCGGTGGGCTGGTCTCCCTGGTCTACGGGTTCTCCAACGCCGAGACCCACTCCTGGGGCGCGGTGCTCACGATCGCGCCGCTCGCCGCCGCCGCCGTCCTGCTGGTCGCCTTCGTCGCGATCGAGTCCCGGGTACGCCATCCCCTCCTGCCGCTGCGGGTGATCGTCGACCGCGCCCGCGGCGGCTCATATCTGGCGATCGGGATCGCCGGCCTGGCGATGCTCGGCACGTTTTTGTTTCTCACCTACTTTTTGCAGCGCACCCGGCACGACTCCCCGATCGTCGTCGGGCTGTCGTTTTTGCCGACGGTGGCCGCGATCGCCGTCAGCGCCGGTCTGACCAACGTCAAGCTGCGCGACCGGTTCGGACCCCGGCCGCTGATGGCGCTCGGGATGCTTCTCGGGGCCGGCGGCATGGCCTGGCTGGCCCAGCTGACTCCGACCTCCACCTACGTCGCCGTCGTGCTGCCCGGCACGATCCTGTTCGGCCTCGGCGTGGGACTGGTGATGGGCTGCGCGATCTTCACCGCCACCTACCGCGTCGAGCGCCAGGACGCCGGCGTCGCCTCGGCGATGGTCAACACCATGCAACAGGTGTGCGGCGCGATCGGCACCGCCCTTCTGTCAACGATCTTCGCCTCAGCGCTGCGCTCCTACGCCCACGGCAAGCCACCAACCGCGCACGTGCTCGGCGCCGCCACGGTGCACGGCTACACGGTCGCGTTCTGGGTATCGGCGGCCATCTTCGCCGGCGGCGCGATCCTGCTCGCGGTCACGCTCCCCAGCATCCACGCGACCGCCCCAGAGCGCCACAGCCCGCCGCCGAACTGGAGGTCAGCGCCGGCCCAGCCTAAGCCGAAGCGTTCGAGAGGGATGAGATGACCGCGGGTCTCATTTACCGGCCCAAGCCGCGCCAGCGCCCGCCCGGAGGACGAGCGTAGGCCAGGCGGTCTTCTCTGCTGCCCCCTCGACAACGCAAAGCCATGATCCACCGATCGATCAAGCACCCGTTCATCGCCTCGCGGATCGCGCGGCGAAAGCTCGCGCCGCTGACGCACGACCCACCGCCACAGCAGCCAGCGAGCCCCACCCCCGAGCTCAGCACCACCGCCACCGCGGCGACCCAAGGCTCATCACCGCCAGCGCGACAGTCCAGACCCCCTCGGCGCGCCCACCGGCAGCCATCGCCCGCGGCGCTGGCCGCCGCCGGGGTGCCCGCCGCCCTGGCTCTGACGATCGCGGCCAGCGAGAACGATCTGGTCGCGGTCTTTGATCACCCACCGTGACGTCCGCACGCCGGTCCCCGCCCACGATCGACGGGACGTACCGCGTTTCACCGAAAGCAGGGCGCGCTGCGCCGAGCCCTGCAAATTCCGAAAGCGGGTCCGTCCCCTCGTTTCGGCTCAGACCTGGGTTGCGCGGATCTCGAGCACGCCGCCGGGTCGGGTGCCGGCCGCGTCACGTCGCCGGCTTGCTCGGCCCCGCTGGCCGCGCAACGCAGGTGCGTCGCCGGCGCGGCAATGAGGTGCGCCGCGGAGTGAAAGCGGGTCTGCGCCCCTTGTCCGGGGCAGCGGCTGGCTCACGACAGCTCTCTGCAACCATTTCGCGAAGAAGCCGCTGCGACCGACGAGGGGTTGCTCCTGCTGGTCGTCGACCTGCGACTGTCTGACTGCAGCGGCAAATGTGCCGCCTCGAGACGAGCGCGTCCGGTTCGGTCGCGGTGGTCTCCGGACCATTGAATCGTGGTCTCGTCACTTCCGCTTCTCGTCGCGGCGACACTTGTCTTGGCGCCGGTGACCTCTTTCTAGAGGAGGTCAGCGATGAGTGTTGCGGCGCGGGCGGCGCCGTCGCGTTCGACGCTCGCCGCGTGGCTGGGGGTGCTGAGGGCGTTCGCGATGGCGGTGCCGATGGATGGGGGTGTCTCGGCTTGGTAGTCCATCGCCTGGCCGGCGTTGTAACGCTCGAGTCGGTGGCGGACGTGGATGTTCTGTTCGCAGTGGCGGCGTAGCGGGAAGTACAGGAATGGCGTGTTCGCGGCGGCTAGTTCCATGCATGTGGTGAGTCCGCCTTGCACGACCGCGATGTCGCAGGCTGCGAGATGGCGCGAGAGGCGGTCGACGTAGGGCAATACCTCGAGGCCGTCTCGGGCCGGCAGCGTGCTTGGGTCGATTCTCGGCCCGCAGACCGCGATCATCCGCAGCCCGGGCACGCACTCGCGCGCGTGTGGGAGCGCTTCGATCACCCGGCGCACGAGGCCGGCGCCGACCCCGGATCCGCCGACGGTGACCAGGCACACGGGGTCCTCGGGGGCAAACTCGAGCTCTGCTCTAACGTGGGCGCAATCTGCCGGGGCGGCGTCGGGCGCTAGTACGTATCCCGAGAACTCGAAGTGCTCTTCGACCCATGGCCTGATCGAGGGTAGTCCGTCGCCGAATCGGTCCGGGACGATGTCGTCGGGGGTGCCGACGAAGATCGCTCTGTCGCGCACGCGGGGGAAGCGGGCGATCTGCTCGATCATCTCGGCGTTGTAGTCGGCTGTCAGGCGGGCTTCGTGTTCGCCGCCTTCGGGCATCGGCAGCCAGCCGACGAAATCGGTCAGAAAGCAGAATGGGGCCGTCTTCAGCTCGGGGTTCTCGTGTAAGTAGTAGTCGAGCTCCCACGCTTCATCGCCGATCCACAGGTCGTATGGGTCGTCGCGGACGACGTCGTGGAACAGCATGAAGTTTGCGAGCAGGATCTCGTCCATTCGCCGCCAAGCCTGGAACACGTTCAGTTCGTGTTCGTGCGCCTCGGCGGCGATGTGCCGGGATTCGTTGGCCAGCAGCCTGCTAGCGGGATGGATGCGCTCGCCGCACGCTTCGAGCACGCGAGTGACGGGGTCCTGGGCGAGCCAGTCAATCTCGAGCTCCGGCACGAGCACGCGCAGCTCGCGCGCGATCGCGACGTCTCGCCACGCGTGCCCGAGTCCAATCGGGGAGGAGACAAGCAGCGCCCGTTTCGGGCGCCGCAGCGCCCGCCTCCACGCACGCGTACCTTGGCGGCGCGCGAAGACTCGTTCGGCGAAATCGCGCACGATCAGGTTGAAACGGACCGGGTGGCGCGAGTGCGGGCAGTGCCCTACGCCTTCGAACTCGACCAGCTCGGCGCCCGTTGCCTCAGCGAACGCCGGCCCGCGATCCGGCGGCACGATCGCGTCCTCGTCACCCTGGGTGACAAGCAGCGGGCACCGGACGCGGCCGAGCAGTTCGTGAGGGTCACCGTCGAGGTCGGGGGCGTCGATCGTCAGCGCGAGCGTCTCGCCCGACGTCTCCAGTCCCCAGCGGACGCAGTCCTCGATCTGCTTGGTCGAGTGCGGCTCGGTGTAACAGCGGGAGAAGAAGAACTCCAGATAGCCCCGGAAGTCCGCCCGCCAATAGTGGCGGTTTGATTTCGCCCACCCCTCGTACTCGGGAAGCACCGCCTCGAAGTCAAACGCGGTGCGCTGGGGCAGCGGCGGCGTAAGCGGCAGCGCCGGCGACATGAACACCGCCCCCGCAACCCGCTCAGGCTGCTCCACGCACAAAAGCAGCCCCACCGGCGCCGCCCCGCAATGCGCGACCAGCACGCAATGCTCAACGCCCAAATGCTCGAGCACCGCGATCGCGTGCTCGGCCTCAACCGCGACCGCGTAGTCATCGGCTCGGATCGGCCGATCAGAGCGCCCGTTACCCCGGGCGTCAAACGAGACCACCCGAAAATAGCGAGCGAGATACGGGACCTGAGCCTTCCAGAAACGCGAATGGACGATCGACCACGGCGGCAACAACACAACCGTGTCCTCGCCCTCACCGAACGTCTCATACCCGACCCGGACATCCCCCAGCCCAACCCAGCCGGCGTCAACCGGCGCCATCGCACGCTCGGGATCCGCCTGGAACCTCCGGGCAACCACGGACCTCACACCACGCATGTCCTCACCGTCAAGCACCACGCATCACCATCCCCGCGTCTCATTCGAGAGACGCTACGACCCCGCCACCGAATTCGCTTCCGGGGGCCACCTAATCCTCGGCGTACCCGCCAGACCGCTCCATCTGCCTGCGCAAGCACGAAGGCAGGGCTCGCGGCGCGCGATCCAAAGAGAACCCCGTATTCGCCAATCTCGAGACTCCCGGGCGTCATCGAAAATCTCGGGACGGTGACGGGCTTCGGGTCATAGACCTGCTTTCTCGCGGTTGCGAGAGCCGCCTCAGGCCCGGGCGCGCGATCCTCGGCGATCACCGAATTGTGCGCGTCGTGCAACCGGGAGCCGCCGACGCTCGAGCGGCAGTTCGCCCCGCGACGCTTCCCCAATGGACGACCGCGGAAGCGCGCCGAGGTTCGCCGGACAAAGGCTCTACATAGACACGAGGTGGATCGGTACGCCGGCAGAGGCGAGTGGACCCCAGTTGTGCAATGCGCGTGAAGCGAGCGCCGGGCTGGCAGCGGGCGGCCGGCACTTAGGACGGACTGGCTGGTCGATGGCTCTTCGCGCATCCCACAAGCTGCGATCACAGTGGGCCTGGCGTGCTCGTGCTCTCGCGGGTCTCGATCCAGCGATGTGCGCGACCGTTCTGCCGCCGCTCGCGACCAGTAGTGCCATTGAGCTCGACGAGGACGGCTGCTCTGGCTCCTCCGTGATTGCAGGCCGACCGCACCTTGCAACCAATCCTGTGGTTCGCAAGGGGACGGTCGGCTGAAAGGTGGGGCCGGGACGAACGTTCACGCGGCCAGACCTTCGATCACGCCGTAGGGGGGTGCGACCGGCTGGACGCTGGTGAGCTGCAGCTCCGCGGTGGTGAGCAGCTGGCTGTATTCGGCGTTGGTGCGCTCTCGCCCTCCGGTGAGGACGAGCATGTTGATGTCGCTGAGTAGGGTGGGGACCGGGTCGGTTCCGTCTTCGGGTATTAGGCGCTCGATGATCAGGATCCGGCCGGCGCCTGACATCGCCTGGCGGCAGTTACGCAAGATCTCGACCGATCGTGCGTCGTCCCAGTCGTGTAGTACGTTCGCTAGCACGTAGCAGTCGGCGCCGACGGGAACTCGCTCGAAGAAGTCTCCTGCCAGCAGCTTGCAACGATCGGCGACGTCGGTCGCGTCGAGCACCGCGTCGGCTCGAGCGGCAACCGTGGGAGTCTCGAAGAGGACGCCACTCAAGTGCGTATGCCGGCGCAGGATCTCGACCAGCAGGGTCCCGGTGCCGCCGCCAAGGTCAACGACCGTACGAACGTCTGAGAAGTCGTAGGCATCGGCGACGCTGGACGCGTACGCTGCCGTTCGTTCGGACATGGCGGCGTCGAACACGGTTGCCGCGTCGGGGTTCTGGGCGAGGAACTCGAACAGGTCAATCCCGAACTCGATCTCGCGTCCGGGCCTGCCAGTCCGAACCGTCTCGAGGATGTGCGCGAACGGCCGTACGCCGCCGAGGGCCTCCAGGAACGTCGCCCAGGAACGCATTCCCGCCGGCGCCCCTGTGCACAGGCGTTCACCCATGGAGGTGAGGCTGAACCGGCGGTGTTCGAGCTCCTGGAATACACCCAGTGCCGCGAGCGCCCGCAACACCCGGTAGAGCGATGGCTCGTGGGTCTCGGTGGTCCGGGCCAGCTCGGCCGAGGTGCGCGGTCCGTCGGCCAAGAGATCCGGGATCCCCAGCTCGGCCGCGGCGTACACGCAGCGCGAGATGTGGATTCCCCAGATCATTCGCAGGAGCGTTGGCACGGCCGCCTGCTCCGGCTCTGTCGTTTGCTTAACGGTAGTGGTGCTCATGGCTGCCTCCAGGGCGCGTGTTGGATGGTCGCGGCATCGTCACGCGAGGCCGTTTCTGCTCGCTCACGAGTCGATTACTGACGGCTTACGGACCCTCGGAGTAGCCTCTGGGGGCGGCTGTACGCTGGCTTGGCGTACGGGTTCGCCGGGATGAGAGGCGACACGGTGGAGTTCCGCATTCTTGGTCCTCTGGAGGTGGTCGCGGGTGAGCGGCGGCTGGCGGTCGGCGGTGCCCGGACTCGTGCGGTGTTGGCGCTGCTGCTGATGAATGCCAATCGAGTGGTGCCGGCCGACGTGCTGATTAACGAGCTATGGCCTGACCTGGCGCCCGATAGAGCCGCGGCGAATCTCCAGGTCCGGCTCTCGGAGCTCCGCAAGGCGCTGCGTACGGTGGCGCAGGGCGATCGGCTCCAGACCCGCCCGCCTGGCTACAGCCTGCGGGTCGCCTCCGATGAACTGGACGTTCTGCGGTTCGAGCAGCTCGTCATCGCGAGCCGAGGCGCGCTCGCGAGCGGAGACGCCGACGCCGCGGTGCGGCTGCTTGATCAGTCACTGGCGCTGTGGCGGGGCTTGGCGTTGGCTGACATCGACGATGCGCCGTTCGCCGGCGTGGAACAGGCGCGGCTCGAGGAGGAGCGCCTCGGTGCGCTCGAGTCGAGGATCGACGCGTTGTTGGCGTGCGGCCGGCACCAGGACACGGTCGCCGAGCTTGAGACGCTGACCAGGGACCATCCGCTGCGCGAGCGCTTCTGGCATCAGCGGTTGCTGGTGCTCTACCGTTCCGGGCGTCAGGCCGAAGCTCTGCGGGCGTACCGCGAGCTGCGATCCACGCTGGTGGATGAGCTCGGAATCGAGCCCGGACCCGAGCTGCGCGAGCTCGAAATGCGAATCCTGCGCCAGGACGCGACGCTCGAGTACCGCACCGCGTGGAAAGCCGGCCGCGATGGCGACGCAACACCGCAGACGTACTACGTCGAAAGCGGTGGTGTCCACATCGCCTATCAGGTCGTGGGCGACGGCGAGCGTGACGTGTTATTCGTGCCCGGGCTGATGAGCCATGTGGAGCTTGCCTGGGAGGATCCAGGGACGGTGGCTTTCTATCGGCGACTCGCGTCACTCGGACGGCTGATCCTGTTCGACAAGCGCGACACCGGACTCTCGGACCGGGCGCCTGGCGACTCCTCGCTCGAGGAGCGGATCGAAGACGTGCAGGCCGTGATGACCGCGGCGTCGTCCGAGCGGGCGATCGTGTTTGGCTATTCGGAAGGCGCGCCGATGAGCATCCTGTTCGCCGCCACCTACCCAGAGAAGGTCAGCTCGCTGATCCTCGGGTCAGCCTTCGCTCGTTGGTTTCCGGCACCGGACTACCCTTGTGGGCCTGGCGCGCAGGAGGTGTACGCGGCGATGCACGAGATCGCAACACACCGATGGGGCCAGGGCGCAACGATCGACTGGTTTCTCCCCAGCCGCTCAGGCTCGCCTCGGACGCGAGCGGCGCTTGCCCGTTTCGAGCGGATGACTATCAGCCCGAGCGCATACCTGCGGATGCTCCGGCTGATTCGCGAAATCGACGTGCGCGCCGTGTTGCCCGCGATCCACGTGCCGACACTCGTCATCCAACGGCTCGGAGATCGCATCAACCCGCCGTTCTACGGACGCTACCTCGCGTCGCACATCCCCGGCGCCCGATACTTCGAGCAGCCCGGAGACCACGTGCTGCGGTTCGCGGAAGGCGAAGACCTCGACGAGCTGTTCTCGGAAATCGAAGACCTGCTCGCGGCCGCACCCGGCCCCGCAGAACCCGCCCGGGTTCTCACCACGATCCTCCGCGCCGCGGGGGTGAAGGGCGGCACGGCATCCTCACGCGTGCGGGCCCACCGCGGCCTGGTACGGAGCAGCAACGGCGAGCGCATTCTCGCCACGTTCGACGCGCCAGGACAAGCAATTCGCTGCGCCGCAGCGATCCGCGAAGATGCCGCCGCCACCGGGATGCGGTTCCGCGCCGGCATCCACACCGGCGAAGTGGAACTCGCCGACGATGGCATCGCGGGACTCTCGGTCGAGATCGCCGACCGCGTCCAAGCCTGTGCGCAGCCGGGCGAGATCCTGGTCTCCCGCACCATCAAGGACCTCGTCGTCGGGTCCGGCATCTCCTTCGCGCAACGCGGCTCGCACGCCCTTGCCGCAACCGACGATCGCCTGCCGCTATTCGCGGTCACCAACTGCTGACCCCTGCAGTGACCAGTCAACGCCGCATGATCCGGTGGCGATCGGCGCGAGACTCCGGCTCGTCACTCCAGGCAATGCGGCACGGTTGGCGCAAGCACCACGCAAGAGGCGAGTCATCGAACCCCCGCCCGAGGAGGCCACAGTCGTGCTTTCCCCCTGCCCCTCACGGATCGGCCTGAGTCCGCCCGACACGCCCCGCGATCCGCAGCCCGACCGCGTTCCCGCGAGCACGGGACTACTCCCAGCCATCACCGCCACCAAACACGCGCCCGGAAAGCACAGCTGTCACCGCCGCCTGCGCCAGCGTCGGGTTGGAACGAACTCGCAACTCCCGCAAGGGCCTGCGTACCCGAGTTTGCATAGCCAGGAGTCCTCGGTGGGCGACTCGATGAACCACGCCCGGACAGGCGCCACGGGTGAAAGCGGCCACGACCAGCCCGACCGCAACATGACTCCATCTGGTGCGCAGGAACCACGATATGAGCGCCGATCCTGGCGCCAAGCGCTTCCCCAACAGGACACAGGCAGCCACGCTGGCGCCGTCCAGCACAAGTACCGCGCGAGCACGAAGGCAGGTGTTTGCCCGCTCTGCGTGAGCGACGTGCTTCTCGCCAAAGGTGCGCATCCCCCGACCGTCGGCCGCGACCGGCGTGCCGGCGGCCCCGCTTTCCGTAGTCGCCGGACACGCCGAGGTGCTTGCTCACAGCCCGATTCGCGGTGACTTGCAAGCGCGCGTGGCTGTCGCTCGCCCGGCGTAGCAGCCACCGGCGTCGACACCCTCGTCGCTGCCGGATGGGACGACCAGGGGCAGCGCCCGCCCAGACTGTCGGATCCCCGCGATGCGGAAGTACGCCGGCTGGCCGGTGCTGCGCACCGATCTTGAGGTCATCGGTTCTACCGGTCGCCGACAAAAGCGGCCACGCAGGGGGCGTGACCGCTCCAGGCGTAAACGGGCCGGCAACAATGCCGATGGTGTTAGGGCTCAACCGGGCTACATCCGACGGGCGTTGGGGCGATCTAGTTGCCGGGTCCAACAAGTTGTCACCCCGGAAACTGCGGGGTCCAACTACGTTTCAAATGGGAAGTTTCCCTGGGCGGCATCAGGGTTGTTGGGCGCGACCAAGAAGAAGGACACCCGCGACGTCTACTTGGCCGTCGAGAGCACGGACGGTGGCTTTCTAGCCGAGGTCGCGCCCGACCGTCAAAAGGCTGCCCGTGAGATCGCGGTGAAGATCAACGTGCTCGGCAAGCAGCTACAGCCTGCGGCGCCGGCGACCAGCGAAGCAGCTACCAACGGCGACATCCCGGATCAGATCCGCAAACTCACGCAGCTGCGCGACCAGGGCATCCTCACCGAGGAGGAGTTCGAGCCGAAGAAGACTGAGCTTCTAGACCGCCTGTAAGCGGACGTACAGAAGCTGCCGGCTAGCGCGTGGCTGCTCTCGCTCCCTGACCCCGGAGTCGTCAGTCCTGACGTGCCTCGCCCTTGCCGTTGAAGTGGCCGAGGATCTCACGGGTCAACATGACCGCGTACCCGTAGGCGACGAGCCGCGAGAGCTGCTCGCGATCGAGATCGGGTGGCACCGCTCCCTCGGCCTCTGCGGGTCCTAGCCACCGCTCGAACGTCTTCTCTCGCACCGCGCGCGACGGCCCCGGAGTTGACTCCAACAGCGTGTCGACGGATTCGGAGTCGGAGGCAAAGACATGGGCGGTCCGCATGATCACGCGGTCCATCTTCGTGAGTGTCCCGGCGCCCGCTCCCACGCCCTCGGCCTCGACGCCCTCGCCCTCGGCCTCGACGCCCACGCCCTCGCCCTCGATGCCGGCGCCGGAGCCCGCATCGTCGTCCTCGGCGTCGTCCAACACCTTGCGCATCAGGTCCGCCACGATCTGAGCGAGGGCGCCCCATTCAGGGCACTCGCGATCCCAGGCATCGTCGAACAGCTCAAGCTCCGCCACCCTGATCAGGCAGCCGACCCGTGCCATTGTCGCCGCGAGATCCATTTCCACGGCACTCCGCCTGCTCCAGGGCTCGCCGAACAACACGGCCGGACCACAGAAGAGTTGGCGGTCGATCTCCACGTCGAGGTCGCCGATCCGCTTCCACTCGACCCTTGCTCCCTGCCAGAGCACATCGGCAAGCTCGTCGTCCGAGTGGGCCGAGAGAGGACGGTCCGTGAGGACACCCCACCTGGTCCGAGCGCGGGCACTCCGACCTAGCGCTCTCGGAGGGTCGGGTTCGGCGCCCAGGGCCTCATCGACACAGCGCAGCACGTAGCCGTAGCGCAGCATGCCCTCGATGCACTCTCTGTCGAGGTAGCGGGCGGGAACCGCGCGGGATTTGAGGTTGGCTTGTAGCTGCATGGTCGCGAGCGAGATGTACCCGGCCCACAACTCCGTCGAGAGCGTCATCACGGTCCCGAAGTCCGCGAACACCAGCTGGAACACCGGGTCGCGCAGGAGTTCGATAGCGGCGACGTTCGTGTCGGGATCCTCATAGTCGTAGTCGCGCCCGACCAATTGGTCGAGCGGGGGTGTATGCGGGTCGAGGAGGGGTTGGCCGATGATGTCTACGAACAGGCTCCGCGCTGCGTAGCCGGCGAGCATCACCGCGAAGAAGGTAAGAGGGACCTCCTCGCCCCTGAGGCGCTTACTCTCTGCGTAGCCGGCGGCGAACGCGCGGCCGAGGAGTGTGGTCAGCGGACTGAGTGACCGCAGCTCCCTAAAGACCCGCTCGGTTGCTGACCACGACTCCATGACGAGCTCGCGGTCGGTCTCGTCCAGTGATCGGTGTAGTTCGGAGCGGGTTCTTCTGAGCGTCTGTCTGCGCACGACTCCCCCGGAGCAAAGGGCAACTTACCGGGGTGCGATCGGGTCAGCAAGCGGCTCGACGGATGGACGAGGGCTCGGGTGCGTGCGATTGGGCTCGCCCCCACACCAGCCTGCGGCTGAACAGAGCAGACGCCGCCGGGCGCAAGCTGCTGCGTACTTGTTGCGCGGTGCAGCCACGCACTGGGAGGTCGGGAGGGGCCGACGCTTGGTGTAGCTGATCCGCGGCTGCCTCACCCCCAGAACGCCTGCGGCCTCGCCTGGGTCAGTCCATCTTCAAGGGTGGACATGACGGCCTCATAGCGGAGTCGAGGCGGATGCTCGCTTACTTAGTTGGCCTGCTGATCGGCCCGTCGAAGCTCCGCCAGCTTGGCCACAGTCGTTGGGCGGAGTGTGTAGTCGGTTCGCTTTCATCCTGAACTAGCACGGCAGGACGCAGCGCGCCGCACATCACTTGGCCGCACCGCCGGCCAACCCAACCACACAGACGTAGCCACAGCCCGGCAAAAGCCGGGCTATTCGTGTGCAACCGCAACCATCCGAGTTCTCCAGCAGACGCCCGAACCCCGGAGCCGGCACCTACCACCATCCACAGAGGCGGATCAGCGATCAGATCAGGGCGGGGGTGCCCCACGTGGTGGCTGGCTCCTTGGCTTCCACTGGCTGTGAGCGCTGACTGCTGGCCGCGCTCCGTCTCTCCTGGGGTCGCGGACTAACCCATGCCGCCAAGTTGAGCAGCCGGCCCGGCCCTGGCGGGCCTCATTCTCGCGCAACCTGCCGAGCCATCGAGCCGCCGGCGGCAAGCCGCCGGTTCCGCCCGCAAGCGGGCGCGGCTCAACGGCTCGACAAGTGGCACTCCGAGGAACCGGCCGCTCAATGCGCGTCATGGCCGTCCACGACCCAGAACGGAGAGACCACATGAGCAAGGCCACCACACTCAATCAAGAAGACCTCGATCGCGCCGAGCGCCGGCGCACCAAGCGCATCCTCGACTACCGAAACATCGGCGTCCACATCGACCAGGACACCCCGCTCGAGGAGATCCCCGCCGTCGACCAGATCACCAGGCTACGGATGCTCGCCACCAAGCACCGCCGTCCGATCGGCCACCTCGACCTCACCGACCGCGCCGTCGTCAATCGCGAGCTCGACCGGCTGATGATGCTCGAAGGCGGCACCCGCCGCCGCGGCTCCTACCGGACCATCAGGTTCCAGCCGAGCCCGGTGACCCTCACCCCGACCGAGAAGCGCCAGCGCGCGCTCGACGATCGGCGCACCCGCGACGGGCGGTACGCCGGCGGCCGGTTCGCCGAAACCGTCGGATACGGCTCACACGCCTCCTACAGCGTCCAGACCGCCGACGCCAACAACATGGGCGCCGACACGCTCATCCCCCAGGCCACCGACGGCCAGCTCGACTACATCCGGTCACTGTCGGAGAAGAAGGGCATCCCGGTTCAGATCCCGACGCGGTTCGATCTCGCACAGGAGCTGATCGACGAGCTCATCGCCGCCCCGAGCGCCCGGCAGGCGAAGTACCTCTCGGACCTTCGGCGGCAGCTCGGACTGCCGCAGAAGCCCGCCGCCACCGCTGAGGAGGCTCGCGCCGAACTGGACCGCCTCATCGCTATGCGCAACAGCCAGCGGTCCTGACCCGGCCGTCAACCCACAACCGAGACCAACACGATGAGCACCATCACAACCGCACCGGTCCTGCCCGACACGCGAACCTCCCCCAAGCACCAGCAGGGCTCCTACGCGCTGCCTGACGGCACCGTGCGGATCATCTACGCGCAGCGGGTCCTTGGACACGTTCGACTCACCGACGAGCCCCAGCAGCGTGGCGGCGGCGCCCGCGCCTACCTCATCGAGCGCTGCGTCGACGCCCACCCGGTCGCCGACGGCACCTCGGCCGTCGCGCATATGAACGCGCTCGTAGCCGACTACCTGCAGGAGGCCCGCCGGCTCCAGCGCTGCCCGCTCGAACGCGCGGCGCTGCTGACCGACGCGCGCGCCACCAGGATGCTCGCACCCAAGGCCACCAAGGACTCGCCGTTCGAGGTCATGGTCAAGTACGGCGCAAGCACCTGGCCCGAGGCGATCAAGGCGCGCGCCGCGGCGCGTCGTCAGGCGAAGGCGATGGCGGCATGAGCACCACGTCTGTTATCACCAACCGGCTCGGCGATCCAAGCATGGAGGAGTCATACCCGCACTACCTGGCATCCCTCGAACCGTGTCACGGGTGCGGACACGTAGACGAAATGGACAACATCACGGGTCAGTTGCTCTGCGACGCCTGCTCGCAGGATGAGAACGACGACGACCAGTGCGACGGGTCAGACGACAACGAGAAGTTCACGACATGAGCATGCAACTAATCCCCCGCGATACCGACACGGACCGCCCGACGCGCAGGACGGTCGCTGTCACCGACCCCGTCTACTGCGCGTGCGGCGAGCCGCTCGAGACGCCCCACGAGCGTCGCAAGGACAAGTGCTTTGAGTGCGAACGCATGGACGACCGCATGCTTTGCGTGGTGTGCGAGGAGTTCGTCGGCATCGCCTACTGCGACGGAAGCCCAACGTTCTGCAGCGACAGCTGCGAGGAGGCGTACTGGCGCGCCTAACCGCTTCACGCGGGCGCTCCATCTCACCCCGCGTTCCACCGCATGCCCACGCCGCCGCGCGCACGATCTTGCCGAACGTCTACGTTCTCATGCCCAACGGCTGGGACCGCCCACTTCCGACCCCAGTGAAGACACGCTCGGGATCTCCCTCGATGTGACCCCGGCGCCCGTAGGCACCGCCCCGTTCGGCGGCTGGCCCGCACGCAACATCGGGTACTCGACTCCGGCACGCCTCAATCAAAGTGGCAGCCACCAACACGGGGTCGCGCAAGGCCAGGCTGGATAGCCCGCACATCGCAAGGCGAGCCCACAGTCTGTTGGGGTGCGACCGATCTCACGCCTCTGACCACACCTGAAGGCCAGTCGGTTTGTTCATGCCTCGCTGCATACTCGCGCCACCTCCTGCGGGGTCAACCAGGATTCGCATCCAGTCCGCCTCTGCGCTCGCGCAAGCGCTCGCTACGTCCCCGGCGCGCACGTTTCGCTGAACCCTTCGGGCAAGGCGCTTCGCCGCTTCTAGCAAAACGGGCACGCCGGCGACCGGCGGACCGAACGCGATTCCAAGTTGACCCCTCCCTCGGCTGGCGCGCAGATGCGCGCGTCATAAACAACCAACTGACCCACAGGAGGGCTCAGGACATGATCAGCCAGAACAGCATCACCCTGCAGGGCAACCTCGCACGCGACGCGCAGCCCCTGACCAGCTCAGGCAAGGCCCGCACCCGTCTCGTGGTGGCCGTCAACTACGGCTTCGGCGATCGCCAGAAGGTCGACTACATCGACGTCACGGTCTTCGGCACCACCGCCGAGAACGCGGCGCAGTACCTCCGCAAGGGCGCCGAGGTCCTGATCGAGGGGCACCTCTCGCAGAACGTCTACGACCCGGGCAACGGCGAGGGCAAGGTCTACAACCTCGAGGTCATCGGCGACCGCGTGCAGTTCGGCCGCAAGCCGAGCGCGCAGGCCGAGGCCCCCGCGGAGCCGGTCGCCGCGGGCGTGAGCGAGGACGACATCCCCTTCTAGCAGCGGTGAGGGGCGGCGCCACGGCGCCGCCCCACTGCCGTAGCCACCCAACTCCTCAACGCGGGTGGCTACGGGACTACCCACCGACCACAGGAGATCCACCGTGCAACTCATCATCGACCTTCCCGAGGGCACCAACCTTGGTGACCTCACCACCGTCGAGGGACACCTCGTCGAGGCCTCTACCGAGCACGTCGACTGGGAGGCGCTTCACAACGGCCAGCCCGACGCGATCGGCAACCCGGCCCGCATCCTGCTTCGCATCGCCGAGCAGATCAAGCGCCACAAGAACCCCGCGCCGGACGCCGCAGACCTCGCGGCAGTGGAGGCATAGCGATGTGCCTTCACTTCAAGCGAGTCAGCAGCAAGGAATACCACGCGCGCTTCGTCGCGCCCGACGGCCCACTTGAGCACCACGCCGTCTACACCATTCGCAGCACGCCGCTGCTACAGCGGGAGGACCCCTTCAACGCCTGGCAGGCCGAGTCGCCTGAGGGCTTCCTCCTCGCCCACCAGGTCACGCTCACCGAGGCGATGCGGGCCTGCCACGCCGACGCGCCGACCTACCTGCACCTCGCAGAGGCCGACTCCACCGCGGCGATCAGCGACCCGATGCTGATGGCCGAGGTCGCGTAGCGACCATCGTCTCAACAACACACCAACTCCGACAAGGGGGCCGCGAATCGCGGCCCCCTTTTTTGCGTCGTCTTCACGACCTGCCGGAGTCCTCGGCCCGCTGAACGCACGCCCCGCAACTCTCTCCTCTGAACACGAGAAGACCCGCCATACGGCGGGCTTTTTTTGCCCGCGAGCGCCGCGCGGCTCGCGGACGCTCGCGGGGCAAGTCACTGCAGCTCAGCGATCCGCGCCGTGAGCATAGAGCGAGGTCGCGCCCGTGCTGCTCACGACGGCGCGCTCACTCCCTCGCGCCCGGCGTCCGCGACGGCATCCCCGCCGCCATGCCGGCCGCCGCGTCACCCGCGACCGCCGCGTCATCCGCGGCCGTCGCGGCCGTCGCGGCCGTCGCGGCCGGCGGCACGTCCGGCTCGCCCGGGCGGCTGTCGGCCACCACGAACGCCAGCACCTTCAGCACCGTCTGCTCGCCGCGCTGAACCTCCGCGCTCTCGAAGTCCACGCCGATCTTTCGCGCCGCGGTCTTCGCGCGCGCACGAAAGCTCGACGCCTTCCCGGTGAAGTCCTCGCCCTCGATGAACTCCCACACGCGGCCTGACCGGGCGATCTTCTCCCAGTCGATCGGCGGCGCGGACGGTTTTGGCAGGGCGGTCTCTCTGGTCTGTCGGGGCACTTCGGTTCCTTCCTTTCTTGTTCGCTTTGCGCGCGAGGTGCGACGGCCCTTATCGGACCGCCGTCCCGTCGCGCTGGTACACGTCTTCCATGCTCGCCTCGCGGCCGTGCTGCATCTGACGCCGCTGTGCCGGGTAGAGCACGAAGCTCCCCACGCCCAGCCGCTCGAGCGGCACCTCATAGACCTCGCCGAGCACTCTGAGGTCGAGCGTCCACTCGACCCTCGAGCGCGCGCTCCACTGCTCGAAGACCGCATCGACGTAGCGCCGGGCCGTCCGCTCGTCCCAGCCGTTGACCTTCGCCAGCCAGTAGACCGCCATCCCCTCCTTGCCCCGCGCGATCGTGCGCCCGAGGTGCTTGACCGCGTGACACATAGGACACAACGCCTCGAGTCGAAGCAGCATCTGCACGCGCCGCTCGTCATCGTAGAGCCACGCCTCGTGGCACTCGACGGCGTGGCGGCGGCCACGCCCTTTGCACACCTGGCAGCGCCGATCGCTCTCCTCGAGGATCTCTTGTGAGAGCCTGCGCCAGAAGTGGTCGCTCATGTAGGAGCGCACGTTGCTCAACCAGCATGTGCTCGGCACGAGCTCCACTCGCAACTTCGGCAGCCCGCCCGTCGGGGACGCGCTCGCTGCGTACATCACCACGCCTCCGCATTCGTTGGATTCATCACCCCTAGGACGAGACGACGTGCGCGTTTAGGAGAGAAACGCGGCCGCGAAGTTCACTCCCTCCACGCGCCTCCCGCACCCCACGCCCGCCGCCCACCACCCACGGCTCCGCCCCGCCACCGCCGGCCGCCTCACCCTGCGCGGCGCCGGTCGCCCCGGTCCCAGCGGCCTTCCCGGCTCACACCGGCACCCCCCGCACCTCACGCACGGCCGCGCACCCGGCGTTCGCACCGTCCACCACCAACGGCTCCCCCGCGGACCTGCGGTCCGCTGACCCCTAACCGCCACGGCGCCGCCCCTTCGGGTCGTCGCCTCGCGTTTGCACAGTTGGATCAAGATCCGGGCCTGCTAAATTACCCACCGTGCAAGGATGCACATCGTCGCAGCGGGGCCAGGTAAGGCACGTCACCACAGCAGTCAAGGGCGGCCGGGGGTGCGCGTGCTCGGGTGACTGGACGTGCCGGTTTCAGGTGACCGCCGCCCTGCCCGGGGGGCTGGCGTGCTAACGATCGGGAAGATCGGCTCGGCCAAGGCGCAGCAGCAGTACTACGAGGAGTCGGTCGCCAAGAGCCGCGAGGACTACTACGCCGGCTCGGGCGAAGCTCCCGGCGAGTTCTTCGGCGCCGGGTCGCGGGCACGCGGCCTGGCGGGCGAGTCGAACATGGAGAACCTTGAGCGGCTGTTCGCCGGGCAGGACCCGGCGACGGGCGAGCAGCTTCGCTCGATGAAGGGCAACGTGCGGGTGCACGGGTTTGACCTGACGTTCTCGGCGCCGAAGTCGGTGAGCATCCTGTACGCGCTCGGGGACGCGGAGCTTCAGGGCAACATCGTGGCGGCGCACGAGTGGGCGGCCGAGCAGGCGATCGGCTACATGGAGCGCGACAGCGCCCGCGTGGTCCGCGGCCACAAGGCCAGCAAGGCCGACCTCGAGCAGGGGATCGAGGACACGCTGAGGACGCATCGCGCCGTCGGGTTTGTCGGGATTCGCTACCGCCATCGCGTGAACCGGCTGCAGGACCCGCATCTACACACCCACTATGTGATCGGCAACTGGGCGCAGGGGCCGGACGGACGGTGCACGGCGCTGGCGGCCGAGCACATCTACGACCACGCGAAGGCCGGCGGCGCGGTCTACCAGCTCGCGCTGCGCTCAAGACTGCGCGAGCTCGAGCGGTGGGTGGAGTGGGGCCCGGTCGAGAACGGCCTCGCCGACATCTGTGAGGAGCTTGTTCCGGCTGAGTTGCGGGCGGAGATGTCCAAGCGGCGCGCCGAGATCCTCGAAGTCGAGGCCGAGTTCGTCGCCCAGGGGATGCACGCCGGCCGCGCGCTGCGCGATGCCACGTGGCGCCAGACCCGCAACCCGAAGGACATGAACGCCGATCTCGGGCAGGCGTGGAGCGATGAGATCGTGCTGCGCTCCAGCGAATGGCTGACCCCGGCGGACGTCGCGGCCTACCGGGAGATGCCGGCGTTTGAGAGCACCGAGCGGTTCCCCGTCGCGGCCGTGCAGGCGCACGCGTTCGGGCCGGGCGGCGTGACCGCCAACCAGAACACGTTCGAGCGCAAGGACGTGGTGATCGAGGTCGCCAACGCGGCACCGCAGGGCGTCGGGCCGTGGCTGGCCGACATCGACGCGACGGTCGACGCGGTGATGGCCTCAGACCAGGTGGTGGACGTTCGCACCGACAAGCTCCGGGAGAAGAAGACGACCGTCGAGCTGCTCGAGCACGAGCAGCGGATCGTCGAGGTCGCCGTCGAAGGCCTCGCCGACGGGCGCGCGATCGTCGACGCCGACACGATCGAGCAGGGCCTGGCGAACTTCTACGCGGGGCAGGCGGGCGTTGACAGTCTCAACCCGGACCAGTTGAGCGTGCTGCGCGCGGTCGCCGCCGACGGCAACGCGATCTCGAGCATCGAGGCGCTCGCCGGGTCGGGCAAGACCACGACCGCCGGCGCGATGCGAATCGTGTTCGAGACCGGCGGGTACCGCGCGTTCGCGGCCGGGCCGACCGGCCGCGCGGTGCGCGAGCTCGCCGACGCCGGGTTTGAGCGGCCGCGGACGCTGTCGGCTTGGGAGGTCAAGTTCGAGATGATGGGTCCGCGCGAGGCGATCCGCTCAACGTTCGATGACCCGTCCCGCGCGGTGCTGTTCATCGACGAGACCGGCATGGCCGACACGCGGCTGCTCTCGAAGATCACGACCGCGATGGCGGACGCCGGCGTCAAGGTCGTACTGATCGGCGACAGCTACCAGCTCACCTCGGTGCGCGCGGGCGGCATGCACGCCGCGCTGTCGCGCCAGCTCGGCGCCTACAAGCTCTCCGAGGTGCGCCGTCAGCTCAACCGTCTCGAGATCGACGCGCTCTCCAAGCTGCGCGGCGGCAACGCCACGGCGTACCTGACGTTCAAGCAGCACACGCTTCAGAGCTACCTCGACGAGCGCTTCGGCGATCAGGAAGTCGATGAGGTGGCCAGGGCCGAGGCGGCGGCCGAGTTCAACAAGGGCCGGTTCGCCGCGTGGGCTGAGCGTCCCGACCTTGAGATCTTCACCGGCGAGGACGCCAACCAGGAGGCGATGGCGCAAGCGGTCGCCGACTTCATGCAGATGCGCGACGCGATGCTCGACCGCGCGCAGCAGGCCGCGCTTGAGGGGAGCGCCACGCCGCTCGCGCATGCGCGCGGGATGAACAACATCGCGCTCGTGACCAATGACAACGCGCGTCGCGCGGCGCTGAACCGGATGATCCGCGAGCAGCTCGCAGAGCAGGGTGTCCTGACCGGGCATAGGACGATGGGGCGCTTTGAGGATGAGGACCTTGAGTGGGCCCTCGGCGATCGCGTCATCGCCCGGCGCAACCACAAGGGCTATGACCTCGACAACGGGACGCTCGGGACGATCGTCGAGCTCGACGAGAGCGGGCTGACGCTCGCCGATGACAACGGCAACACGCGACGGTTCGACGCGAACGACCCGGAGCACGTCAAGTACGTCAGCGAGCACCTCGAGCACGCCTACGCGCTGACCGCGCACGGCACGCAGGGCGCGACGCTTCAGTGGGCCGGTGTCGTCGGCCTGCCCGGCGAGTTCTCGCGCGAGTGGGCCTACACCGCGCTCTCGCGCGCCAAGCAGACCACGCGGGTCTACCTGGTGTCCGGGCACACGCAGGCCGAGGAGGAGCGCAAGGAATACGCGACCGTGATGGACGCCGAGACCGACCCTGAGAAGGTGATCGGGCGGCTCGCGGCGCGGATGGACACGCGCGATCTCGAAGAAGCCGCGCTGCTACAGCGCGCGCGCGACGGACGCCTTGACCTCGGCGCCGACGGCGAGCTCGACGCCGACGCCGAGGCCGAGTTGCAGGTCGACATCGAGCGCTACCGCGAGGGGCGCTACCAGCTCGCCGGCGAGGCGTTCCACCGCATGCAACGCGGCGAGCCGGTCGGCGGGCGACACCTCGACGCCTACGCCGATCTACTCGCCCAGCGCCACACCGTCGAGCGCACCTTCCAGAGCGAGCAGATGCAGGACGCGCTGCAAGCGGCGCGCGACTGGCAGCGCGCCGTCGAGATGATCGAGGAGATCCACCAGCAAGCCGACGGGAACGACCTCGACTTCGCGCAGCGCCAGAGCATGGAGACGCTGCTCGTCGCGCAGCGATGAGCATCACCGCGCGCTACCCCGACCCGCAGGGCATCCTGAACATGAAGGCCAGGCACGCCCAGTCCCTCGGGACCCTGCAACGCGAGACGGTCGCGCGCCCGGGCGGCAGCGATCGCCGAGCACATCGCCGCGCAACCCGGATGGGTGACCGTGGTCGGCACCCAGCCCGACGGGACGGCAAGCTGCGCGAAGCGTGGAGCGAGGTAGTCGAGGACCTCGCCGGCCGCTACGTCGACGCGCGCGCCCAGGCAGAGATCGAGCGGCTGCGTGGGATCGCGATCGACCGCACGGCTGACGCGCCTGTCCCGTCAACGGGACAGGCGACGGGCGATCCGCTCGCCGCGGCGCGCGCCGAGGCCCGCTTCACAATCGAGGAGTTGACGGCCAACCCAGACGATCCCGCGCTGCTGCAGGCCGCGTTCGAAGCACGGCGCGTGGCCGAGCAGCTCGAGCTTGACTCCTCACCACGGTGGCTGACCGGCACGCTCGGCGAGCGGCCCGCCGACCCCAAGCTCGCCGAACAGTGGGAGACGCTCGGGCGCAAGATGATCGGCGTGCGCGACAGCAACGGCATCACCAGAGAGATCGACAACGGCTACAGCCACGCGGACGTCCCGCTGCGCCGCGCGATCGGACGGTTCCGCGTCCAGGTCGGCCTCGACCAGCCACAGCCAGGCGCGAACCTGGACCGGGGATTCGAGATCGGCGACTGAACAGCATGCGGGTGCGGAGCCCCTCACTCGACCCGTTGGGCGGCGGGGTAGTGAGGCCGTGGGCGAGATGCGGGCAAAGCTCGACGCCGAAGGCGAACGGCTGTGCGCGGCGCGCTCGACGACGTCGACCAGATCCGCACACGCGCGCGCTCGTTCGCCATCGTGACCGCCGAATAGTTCTTTTCCGTTCTGGTGGCGTTTCGTCACCCGCCCAGCGCGGAGTCGGCGGGGCTGGTAACCCCTGTCGCGACGGGCTTCAGGAAGCCTTCGACGTCGGGTGCGACGGTGCTGATGATGGAGTCGCTCGAGGGTGGCCCGAGTGTTGGGGTGTAGCTGACGGCGCTGGTCAGGCCGCCGGTGTTGATGCTGCCGACGTCGCGGCGCGCTTTTGCGATGCCGTTCCGGGTGAGGTCTTTGTCGGCGATCGCTTTCTTCAGGATCGCGGCGACGACTTCGGTCTGGGCGTAGGAGAGGGTGTAGTAGATGCTGGGTAGCTGGTTCGGGGTGTATTTCTTCCACGCGGCGAGCATGGCTGGCATGCCGGGCGCGCTGCTTCCCCATGGCGCGGCGAAGCTCATAACGTAGGTTCCCGCGGCCAACACGGGGGCGATCGGCGTGGGCTTAGCGTGGAGTGCGCCGGTGGTAGTCATCAGGGCCTCCAGCCATGCGGGCCCCTGAAGAAGGTATGTCGGGTGATAGCCGAGCGACGCGGCCGTGCCGACGATGGGGCCGGTTGCACTTGGTAGGGTGATGACGACCACGATGTTGGCACCCGCGGCTTTCATCTTTTCGACTTGCGCGGTGAAGTCGGTGTCACCGACATTCTCGGGCGCGACGGCGACCAGTTTGATCTCGTCGTACTTACTCGCAACCTCGGCGCCGTGGAGCCCGTCCGTGCCGTACGCGTCGTTCTGGTAGATGACGCCCACCTTCGGAGAAAGGTGCTTGACGGTCACGAGGTAGTGGAGGCCGTTTGCGATGTCGAGCGCATACGGGGTCCCAACCGGCGCCAGGATCGGGTCTTTGCCCCAGGCGGAGTCAAATGACAAGGGCGCGGTCACAAGTTTGGCCGCGTCAACCTGCGATTGAATAGCCTTTGTCGTTGGGCTGCCGAAGGATTCAAGCATTGCGATTTGTTGGTTGATCGCTGCGTACTGCTGAACCTGCTGTTGCGGCACATACCCGGCGTCCTTAAAGAGGAGCTTGAGCTTCCATCCGTCGATTCCGCCGGCGGCGTTGATGGCATCGAGGGCGGCCTTCGTTCCGTTGAGCGCTGGAATCCCCAGTGGGGAAGCCGGACCGGTAATTGCGCCGATGTCGCCAATCGTAATCGTCTTGGTCGCCGAGTCTATGCCGGGCCCAGTTGCGACCGAGGCGGAAGTCGCACCGGCGGACGAGCTGCTCGCGGTCGTGCTGCTGGCGGTGCCGCAGGCGCCGATTGCCATCGCGAGCAGAGCCGTGCAGCTACCGAGCGCCGCAAAGCGCCGGAGGTGGGCGTTCGTCATTGTCCTTCTTCTCCTTTTGTGAGTGTCGGGCTTTTCTCATCGGGCGGCGTTCCATGGGCGCCGGTCGCGGTTTGCGCGCTCACGCGGCCGTTTCGCGCCGAGAGACGACTAGCGAGACCCATCAGGCCATTCGGCTCCACCGCGAGGAAGCCGATAATGAGTACGCCGTAAACGATCGCGGAGAAGTCCGAAGCGGACAGACCGCCGGCGCCGTTCTGGCTCACGAATGGGAGGTTCTGGATGGCGTCGGGGAGCCCAAAGACGACGATTGCGCCGACTATTGGGCCCATCACGGTGCCCATGCCGCCCACGATCAGCGCGGCGATGTACTGGATCGAGAGCGATAGGCTCCAGTCGCTGGGCTGCGCGAATGAGATGAACGATCCGAACAGGGCGCCGCATACGCCGGCCAGGAACGAGGAGATCACGAAGGCCGTCAGTTTGGTTCGCGCGACGTCTATGCCTAGCACGGCGGCTGCAAGTTCCCGCTGGCGGATCGCGCGCATCGCTCGGCCCGTACGCGTGCGACTGAGGTTCCAGACGAACGCGGCAGACACCCCTAGCAGCACGAGCGAAAGGTAGTAATAGAGGCCGTTGTGATCGATCGTCAGATTGCCTACGCGGATCGTGTTACCTGATGAAAAATCGAGCCAGCTCGCGAAGTGGACCGTCGGCATCGCTCGCCCTTCCGGCCCGCCGGTGAGCGCGGACGCATTGGTGAATACGCTCTGGCCGATGTAAACCAGGCCGAGCGTCACGATCGCAAGGTAAAGCCCTCGCAAGCGAAGGGCGGTCGGCCCAACGAGCGCACCGAACGCGCCGGCAACCACGCCTGCGGCAGGAATCCACAAGATCGCATTCCAGCCGTGGTCCGCACCAAGCCACGCCGCCGTGTAGGCGCCGACACCGAGAAAGAAAGCTTGCCCGAGCGAGATCTGCCCGGCGAACCCGGTGAGCACACCTAACCCGAGCGTTCCGATTCCGCCGATCGCGACGAACGTCGCCGTGCTCAGCTGACCGTCAGAGAGCGCGAGGGGCAGCGCCGCCGCCGCGAGCCACGCCGCGCCCCACCCGAGTTTCGCGCGGCGGAACGAGACCCCCCCTTGTCCAGTCAAGGAGAGCAGCTTCGCCCGTCGTTTGCGCGCCACCATGTCTGACGGCTCGGGCGGCGCTGCTGCACGCGTCTCGCCAAGCACTACAGCCGGTCCATGGGGCGGGCACCAAAGAGGCCATACGGCCGCGCCAGGAGCACGACAATCATCACGAGGTATGGCGCGATCTCGTAGAAGTCGTTGCCCAGCCACGAGGGGTCATAGCCCGCTGCGAGCACCTCCACCAGGCCGATCACGATTCCGCCGATTACGGCGCCTCCTGGCGAGCCAAGGCCCCCCAGGATGACCGCCGGGAACGCAGTCAGCGCAGATTCCCCGAGGTTCGGGTTGGGAGAGCTCGGATAGCCAGAGAGGAAAACGCTGGCGACAACCGCAAGCGAGCCAGCTACTGCCCACGCGATTGCTTGCACGCGGGCGACGGGAATCCCCACCGAGCGTGCCGCTTCCTCATCGCAGGCCGTGGCTCGCATTGCGAGCCCGTACCGGCTGTAGCGGTCGAACAGGAAGAACGCGACCAGCACGCCGGCGACGCAGATGATCGCCCAAAGTTTGACCCAGTCGAGCACCACCGATCCCTCGTGGGTTGCGGTTGAGCCCCAAGGGTCACCCAGGACGCGCGTGCCCGACCCGAACACTGCGTCCACCCCAGCGGTGATCGCCGTTCCGAGCCCGATCGTGATCATCACGACCGCGAAGATCGGCCGCTCGGTCACAACTCGCCGCAACAGTAAATTGTGGAACGCACCTGCCGCGACCGCTAGCGCGACAATCGTGATTGCGACCGACACGAAGAACGGCTTACCCTCGTTGACGGTCAGCCACGAGATCACATATGCACTGAGCAGCACCATCGCCCCCTGGGCGAAGTTGATGACCTCGCTCGCACGGTAGATCACGGTGAACCCCAGCGCAATCAACGCGTATACGCACCCAAGTGACAGCCCGTCGAACGCAAGCTGCAGGAACTGGGTCATGCCGCTTCGAACTCCTCGCCCAGATAGGCCCGGATCACTCTGGGATCACGCTGAACGACTTCGGGTGTGTCGCACACGACTGAGCGTCCAAAGTCCAACACCAGCACTCGGTCGGCGACGCCCATCACCATCCCCATGTCATGCTCGACCAGCAGAATGGTCAGGTGCTGCTCCCGATGCACCCTCCGGACTAACTCCGTGATCTCACTCCGCTCGCCCTCACTCATCCCGGCAACCGGTTCATCGAGGAGTAGCACGCGGGGCTCCATTGCCAACGCTCGGGCGAGCTCCGTCCGCTTGCGAAGCCCGTAGGGCAGCTTCGACGCGCGCTCGTCGGCGTGCCGCTCGATCCCGACAGACGCCAGTGCCCTGCGGGTCGCCTGACGATGTGCTCGCTCCTCGCGCCGCGCTCTCGGCAACAAGAAGCCGTCACTGAGTGCGCCGCAGGCCATCAGGTGGTGGCGGCCGATGAGCACATTGTCGAACACGCTGAGGTCGCCGAACAGCGCGAGGTTCTGGAACGTACGGGCCACGCCGGCGCCCGCGAGGTCGCGAGGACGGAGCCGTAGGAGGTCATGGTCCCCCAATCGTGCTGAGCCGGCCGAAGGGTCATACACCCGACTCAATACGTTGAACAGTGACGTCTTCCCAGCCCCGTTGGGACCGATAATCGCGAGAAGCTCACCCTCATCGACCGCGAACGACACCTCTTCAAACGCCGTCACGGAACCAAAGCGAAGAGCCAGGCCCTCCACGGTCAGCGCCGGTGCGCTCATCGCGCCTCGGTCTTAGTGAGGATCTGATCAGAACCGGCTCGGGTGCCGAGATACGACTCGCGCACGCGGTCGTCCCTCAGCAACGCGGCGGTCGCCCCGTCCGCCCGCGTCTGCCCGTTGACCATCAGGAACGCGTGGTCGGTCGCCCGCAGCGCCAACGATGTCGATTGATCGACCAGCAGCAGCGCCGTTCCGTCCGCAACGACCTTCCGCAGAGCGGACCCGATCTCTTCGACCACCAGCGGCGCGAGCCCGAGCGACGGCTCGTCCAACAGAAGTAGGCGCGGTCGACCCATCAGCGCTCTGGAGATCGCAAGCATCTGCTGCTCGCCCCCACTCAACAGACCGGCCGGGCAGTCGAGCCGCTCGGCAAGCCTTGGGAAGAGACCCAACAGCTCCTGAGTGCGCGCGCTGGCGAAGGGCCGAGCGCGTCGGACGAACGCCCCGCAGCGCAGATTCTCCGCGACGGTGAGGTCCGCGAACACTCGTCGACCTTCGAGACATTGGCCGATCCCGCGAGCGACGAGACGCGCCGCGTCGGCACGCGCGATCGAACGTCCGTCGAATCGAACCGCCCCGGATCTCACCTCGCCGTGGTGGTACGCCAGTAAGCCGCTCGCGGCCCGAAGAAGCGTGGTCTTGCCCGCTCCGTTTGGTCCGAGCAGCGCCACCGCACCGCCCTCTGGCACGGCCAGCGACGCTCGCTCCAGCGCGAGCACGGTACCGCCGTAGACAACGCGCAGGTCAACGACCTCGAGCAGACTCAACACGAGCCCCAGTCAGTGGACCGGCGGACAAGGTGCGTCGCCGGCGACGCGGGATCTGGGCAGGCGAGCGTACGCCAATCGCTTGTGGGCAAAGACAACTGAATCTCCTTGAGACAGGGGAGCTTGAGTCCCCCGAACACGGCGGTGCGGGGGTGGAAGAGCGCTGAGCGGCTCCCGATAAGCGAGGGAGCCGCTCAGCCTGAGACTGCGGTTAGGTGCCGCTGGACGGCCACCCGTCCTGGAAGGGAGTGATCCCGTTGCTGTAGTTCAGCCACGTGCCTACCGGCGGCTGCTCCTCCGGCCCCGGCCGGTTGTAGTCGCACACCCCGTTCGGGAATGCGCTTTCCAGCTCGGCCTTCTCCGCGGCGGTGAAGGTAACTGGGTACGAGCTCCAGTCGATCGGCGTGAGCGCACATTTGAGAGCGTATTGAGCGTATTGCTGTCCCGCGACGATCCGCGCGTCGCCGTAGATCGGATACGCCGATTCGCACGGGCCGCTGCGGCCGCTGGCCGTGAGGCCTCCCGGCTGCAGGGTCGGCGAGGTCTGCTGATCATTCAGGAAGCACCCGTCAGCAAGCCCCGTCGGCTTGTCCGAGGCGAGCTTCGCCTCCACCGACCGACGTGACGAATCGCTGGTCACGTTGCCCAACCACTGGTTCATCGCCGCGAGCTCATACGCGTTGGCGTTGGCCTGTTGCACCGTGTCGGTTGTGATGTCGTTTTCCTCGATGATCACCTGGTTCGCGGCGTCGCCGGCGGCCTGCATGCGAGCACGCGCGATGAACGACTCGTCCGACGGATGGATGGCGTACAGCCCTTGGTTTAGGTCCTCGTCGTCTCGTTGGTCGATGATCGCCGTTGTCCTGAGGCCCTGACAAAGGCAATTGTTCAGGTCATCGCCATACATCGCATGCAACGCCGTCGGGCTCGCCACGCTACGCTGCGACGTCGGAGCGCCTAGATAATTCCAGCCTCCGATCTTGGCGTTGAGGTCGGCGAACTGGGCGGGGGTGATCGTCCCGGAGTCCAGCGCGGCAAGACCGTACTGCACCCCGACGTTGTCAACGTAGCTGTTCGCAAACCCGGTCGTGCGATCAACCCCGAGCTGGTTGACAAGCTGCTGCAATACCCCGCACTTCACGCCATTCGGGTTGGTCGTCGCATTCCACTGGGTGGTGGGGTCGCCGGCCACCGTCGTGGGTATGCTCGCGTCACAGCCGGAGGTCGGCTGAAGCGACCCCACGGAGTTGAGGAACGGAGTGTTGCTGTTTACGAACGGGGCGGTCTGGCCGAAGACCCCGCAGGTCGAGTAGCTGCGATAGCCCGAGATCGCCGTCTCCTGCGCCAGCGTATAGCCAGGGTTGGCCGCGAAGTAGTCGTCGAGCAACCGGCAGTCGCTGACATAGTCCTCGGTTGTTCCTTCGGCGTTCGGTAGCGAGAGCGAGGGAATGATCCCGTTCACGATTCCGGGATAGGCCTCCGCAACGCCGTACTGCTGGACGGAGCCTCCGGAGCCGCCCCACCCGATCGTGTAGACAGGTGATCCGTATTCGTCGATGAAGTGCTCCTTGGTCATCGTCGCCGCTTCGGCCGAGATCACGATGCTGGACTGATTGCCGAGAACGTCCAGGCTGTTGGACGCGACCGCATAGCCCTGGCTGAGGAACAGATCGACTCCTCCCGGGCCGGCCGCTGCGCTGATCACCTTGCCCGTCGAGGCGCCCTGATGGTACCCCGAGTTATAACCACCACCGAAGGTGTAGATCAGCCGCCCGTTCCAACTACTGTCACGGGTGTACGGGCTTGGATCGTGCCCATCGTAAAGCGCGGCGATCTGATACACCCCGCGATCGATCGTCCCCTGCTCCAGACGCACGATATAGGGAACCGATCGACCGTTGACCGTCGTCGTCGCGAGATCGGACGGATACGGTGGGACAGGCGCACCCGCAACCGGCCACGGCTTATAGCTGCCGGCGGTCGACCTGTACTCGTAGGACACCTGGGTCGGCGCCGAACACTCAGGCTGCGACGCAGCCGGCAACCCGAAACTCGTCGTCTGACAATAGAACGGCAGCTGCTGCGGCCCGGAGAAAATCGGCCCCGTGATCGGATGATTCACGACAATCAGCCGGGCAGGACGCTGATCCCGCGACGACCATCCGCCGTACGCCGACGCCGAGGCCACGAGGGAGTTTGTGCCGTCGCGCAGGCCTGTGACGAGGCCCAGCAGACTTCCGTCAGACTGCACGGCGAAGTCATGCGTCACCGACGTGCCGTTCAGCGAAATCTGAACGTCTCGTGCCGATCCGTCCGCCGCGCCGGTGATCCGAAGCAGCACCTCACCACCGCTCACCAGGTTCGGATGAGGCTCCGAAACCGACGTTATCGACAGACTTCCTGGCTCGTCGTGCCTGACCGTCGCGTTAGCACCGGCCACGAACACCAAAGCCAAAAACACCACTGCCCACACGGACAGCAACCACACCCTCACCGAGGGTCGATGGCATACCAGCATTCTCTCTCTCCTATCAGGCTCTCGCCAATACATATGAGCGGCGAGGCGTTCACTCGCACGCTCAATCGCTTTAATCCGTTCAGCCCACCTCGGGCAGCATCACCACTATCGGATCTCAACCGCTCCGTGGCCGTCCAACTCGGTCGCCCACTTCCCCCAGCCCGACCGACCTCTCAGTCGATCCCTCCGCAGAACATCGTGTTCGATTGACTCTCCTTCCTGAATTCGGCCGACAGAGCGCTGAGCCCGATCGGCGCCGGCACAACTCCCTCATGTGCTCGTCAGGCGGCTCGCCGTCGTTGCCCATCATCGTCTGCAGCTCCGAGCGCGTTCGCGCGAGCTGTCCATCGTGCGACGCCGCGTACGTGAACATGCGGGCGTGCGATACTGGCAAATCGCCCAAGCGGCACGAGGAATCGTCTGCATCAGACACGGCGAACCGGCTCCGTAAAATCAGCCGATGGGAAATGAGCTGACCGGCTCTCGGCGGCCACGGTCGCGCTGGCGTGTCCGCGCATGACGTGCTCACCATCCCGGGTCACGCTCAGCTCGAGGTCGGCCCTTCGCTCGCCTTCGAAGTGCTTCACGTCAATGACCCGTCCGTGGAAGAAGAGCTCGTCACCGGGCCAGACCTGGCCGGTGAAGCGCACCGAGAAGGTCCGTAAGTTCAGCGGTCCCACCCAGCGCGCCAGACGGGAACCAAGCATCCCAGCGGGGAGCATCCCCATCGCGAAGACCGTCGGAAGGCCCGCGCTGCGGGCGAACGGCTCGTCGTGGTGGATGGGGTTGAGATCTCCGCCCGCGCCCGCATATCGAACGAAATCCGTGCGAGTCAGCGGTCCGACTGCGGAGACTGGCATCTCATCACCCTCGTTCAGCACGACTGGGTCGACGGGTATAGAGCGAACATCGGTGACGGTGCTCACGAGCGACCACCCGTTTCGATGAGGACGTCCGTTCGCCGTGCGGCTAATTCACCGTAGCCGTCGATGTACTGCGTCTCGACGGTGACCATAGTCATCCTGCCTCCGCGTATGCCCTCTCGTGTCGTCACGTCGGCGACGCGCGCCGTCGCCGTGAGCTCGTCGCCAGCTCGCAGCGGCCGGATGTAATCCCACCGTACCTCTCCGTGGAGGAGTCGCTCTACATCTGCGCCGATAGCGAGCGCGGCGGCAAGTGCGCCATCGCGATGCCAGTGGTCGGCGAGTACGGTGACGGTGGGCGGCGTGGGAATCTCACCAAGGCCGGCTGCGCGTGCAGCCTCCGGGTCGTACCAAATCGGATCATCGTCATGGAACGAACGCGCGAGCTCCGCGAGCTTGCTGCGTTCCACTGGGAAGCGCACAGATCCGAGCTCTTTGCCCTTGACGGATGGATCAATCACTCTCGTCCTCCTCGACCTTGGCGACAAGCTATCACAAAAGAAAGCGGCCGTGCTTTTTTTGTGAGCTGATCGTCGTTGTCGACGGCGCCGATGTCCGACGGCACGACGATCCTCCGGTTCGTCGGGGATCCGGCACGACTCTGCGGAATCCGTCTCAGCCCCGGGAGGAGAAGGTGATCGCCACCCGGGAAGACTCCGGACCTACCGCGTCAAGCGCGGGATCGACGACGACGTGGTTCGTGTGGTTCGAAAGCGCCGTGTCGATCTCGCGGCCGAGACGCACCGCCCACTGCTCATCTACGCTATCGCGTGTGAAGTCCAATCCAATCGATCCGGACCGCTCCTCGTCAGGTCTCAGCGGGGGTGGACGGAATGCAATGGAGGAAGCAGGCGCTATCGGGCTCGGCGACCTCCAGACGGCGGGGGTTGGCGTCAAGCCTGGGGGTGCGAGATGAGAGCCTCGGTTCCTCACCCACTAATAGCCGCCCGCCAAGGCGGGGCTGAGATTGAGAATGAACGCAAAATCACGGACCAGGGCCTCGGCCTGTGAGCGCCCTTCGTCGCAGGCCAGCCGAGCCAAAACAGGAGCGGAGCGTCGCAACCCGCCTGAAGTTGTTGGACGCTGCGGTCGACGAACTCGTAGATCATGGCTATGCCCGCCTCACTACCTCTGCGGTCGCTCATCGCGCCGGGGTTTCGCGAGGGGCCCAAGAGCGGTATTTCCCCCACAAGAACGTTCTCGTGACGGAGGCCATCCGCCACCTTTCCCGGCTCCAGCTCGCAGAGCTGAAGGAGCGAATCGTAGCCGTGCCGCGTGGTCCGGCCCGTGTTCAACGCGCCCTCGACGTTGTCTACGAGCTGTACAGCGGCCGGCTTTTCCTAGCCGCCATCGAGGTCTCTCTCGCGGCGCGCGATGAGCCTGAGCTTGCGCCAGTGATGACGGATGAGGAGCAATCGATCGGCCGTGCGCTCCGGGACTCGGCAACCGTCCTATTGGGTCAGGAGCTAACGCGCCGAGGGGATTTCGGCGCGCGCTGGGCCACCGCGCTGGCCACCGCTCGCGGGCTAGCGATGCTTCGCCTACTCGGGCACCCTGCCGATGTCGTCGACTCGCAGTGGTCGTTCGCCCGGACCATGCTGCTGCGCATGCTAGTCGACGACCAGGCAACCTGAACGACTCAAACCACCCCGCGATATCGCGGAATCCGAAGCGAATCGTTCTAGCCACAGCGGCCGTTCGAATATCGGCGTCGCCGGTCACTCTTTGTCGCGGTGTGATCAACCCGCTGGCCAGCGCGAACAAAGTCGGTGGGCCGCCTTGTTACGAACGGCAAGCTCGACCATCGGATCTCATCGGACTCCGCGCCGCCCGCAGCGTTGCAAGGCCTCCGCGTTGAGCCCGCGAGCCGCCAGCTGACTCGTCTTGTTGATCGCACTCGACAGTTGCTCGCGGCGACTCTGAACGACAAGCGCCTGTGCGGACGGCCGTTTTTGGTCAGAGGTCGCCGCGCAGAATTACTCCCGGTGAAGCCCGAGCACCGCCTGTGCGAGCCCCGACAGCAATTCGTACGCATCCTCACGGTTCCGCACGTCCGCGGTGCGTGCCAAGTCGTTGATAAGCATTAATGCGGCGTGGACGATGACGGCAGCCTCGGCCCTATCGGCCTCCGGGTGAACTGCGCGATACAGGTGGACCCATTCGGCGACGTAATCGCGCTGCGCAGCCACGAGAGCCGCAGCCTCGACTGCGGGCAGGCTGCGAATCTCCGTGATCAGCACGTCGACGATCGCCGGTTGATCGACCGCAAAGCTGCTGTAGACGTCGACCAGAGCAACAAGTGCGAGACGCTCATCAGGTGCTGCCCGTAGCACCTGTTCGAGCGTCAACTGGAGATAGCCGTTGCCGCGGAGCAGCGCGGCCGAAAGCAAGTCGACCTTGGCCGGGAAGTGGTTATAGACGCTCGAGACGGCGAGACCAGCTGACGCCGCAATCTCCTCTAAACCGACGCTAGCGAAGGTCCGCTCCGCGAACAATCGCAAGGCGATCCCGAGGATCTGCTCGCGTCGGGCGACCCGAGGAAGTCCGCCCCGCGGGCGCACCTGCGGAGCTGGCGATGAGCGCATATCCACTTCGAACATGCGCGCCGCCATGCGCACCAACAGCCTGTCGAACGTGGGTCTCGGCAGATCGATGTGGTGAAAGGACGGGCTGAACAGCACGCCGAGCACGGCCACGGCGAGGGCGCCGGCGTCTGGGTCAGTTAGGTTCCGATCCTGCCGGAAGACCTCCGCGATCCTGACTCGCGAACGTCGCATTTCGGCGCGGAGCGGGGCGTAGGCGGCCGCCGTCAGATGGCGCGCCTCCCGCTGCCAAAGAATCCCAGCCGATCGCTCCTCCAACGCGAACGCGGCGATACGTTCGATCAGCCCTAGCGGCTGAGTCGTCGTTTCTTCAACGATTCCGCGGAGCCGCTCTATAAGCCCGGAGATTACCGCCACCAATACCTCGTCCTTGCCGGCGAAGTGTCGGTACAACGCCGACGGTCCGACCGCCACGGCCGAGGCGATATCGCCCATGCTGACGTTCTCGAATCCGCGTTCCGCGATCAGCTCGGCGGCGGCGGCAACGATCAGCTCGCGCCGGTTTGCGACCCGCTTACCCCGGGCCGGACGATCGACGTACACCAACGGACACCCTAGCCGAGTTCCAGGGCCCGACCGATGATTTCTTTCATGATCTCGGTGGTTCCGCCGTATATCCGAGATGCGCGCGCGTCGATGTACGCCCGGGCGATTGGGTACTCGAGCATGTAGCCGTAGCCGCCGTGGAGTTGTAGACAGGCATCGATGACACGGCCCTGAACCTCGGTTGCCCAAAGCTTTGCTTTTGCTGCGTCATGCGTCGTCAGGTTGCCTGAGTTCAATTCAACGATGCAACGATCAATGTAGTTCTGGGTGATCTCGACCTCGGTCACGAGCTCGGCGAGTTTGAAGCGTGTTGCCTGGAAGTCGCCGATCGTGCGCCCGAACGCTCGACGCTCGCGGACATACCCAATCGTCGAGATGATCGCAGCTTGCGCTGCGGCGATCCCCGCAACGGCCAGCGACAATCGTTCCCGCGGCAAGTTGTTCGTCAGCCCAAAGAAACCGGCGCCCTCGGCGCCAAGCCGGTTCTCGACAGGGACCATGACGTCGGCATACGTGAGCTCGGCGGTGTCCTGGGCATGCATTCCGATCTTTTCGAGCCGGCGCCCTCGCGTGAAGCCGTCTGCGGATGCGTCCACAACGACGAGACTCAAACCGCGGTGCGGGTCAGCGGCCGTCCGGACCGCGGTGATGATCAGGTCGGCATTTATCCCGTTGGTGATGAACGTCTTGGTGCCGTTCACGACGTAGTAGTCGCCCCGACGCTCGGCGGTCGTCCTGATCCCAGCCAAGTCCGATCCGGTTCCAGGCTCGGTCATCGCAATCGCGACGATAGTCTCACCGCTTGCCGCACCCGGTAACCAGCGAGCCTTCTGGTCCTCGTTGGTGAGCTCGAGCAGATAGGGCATGCAGACGTCAGCCTGCAACACCGGCCCGAGGATCGCTGGCCCGACACCGGCGGCCGCAGCCTCCTCGCTCAGGATCGCGTTGTACCGGAAGTCCTTGATGCCGGCGCCCCCGAACGCCTCCGGGACCCCCGCAAATGCCCCCAGATCGGCCGCCTTCGTGAACAGTTCCCGGGCGACGACCCCGTCGCGCTCCCACTGCCTGTAGTAGGGGACGACCTCGCGAGCCATGAATGTTCGGGAGGCGTCTCGATAGTCCCAGTGCTCGGCCTCGAAGATGTTTCGGTCCATCGTCAAATGCTGAAGCCGCCGCCGCACACCACGGTTTGCGCGCTGATGTAGTCTGACTCGGGAATACAGAAGAGGTACACGGCGCCAGCGGCGTCGACAGGAGTCCCGACCCGGCCAAGCGGGATTCCGTCCTGCATCGACGCCATGAGCCCCTCGCTGACCCCGACCTTGAGCTCGCGGCCCTGTATGTCGATTGTGGCCCCCTCCGCAACGGGCTGTGTAAGCCTCGTCAGGACTAGACCGAACGCGACCGTGTTCACCGTGACGTTGTACCTGCCCCATTCCTTCGCCAGCGCCTTGGTCAGCCCGGTCACACCCGCCTTAGCCGCCGCGTAGTTCACCTGTCCTGGGTTACCGCCAAGGCCGGCTATCGAAGAAATGTTCACAACCTTCCGACACGGGACGCGGTCGCCCGCAGCAACCGCCTTCTTCACCGCTGCAGCGATCACTGGCTGGGCCGCGCGAAGTATCCGGAACGGCGCCTTCAGATGGACCTCGAGCATGGCATCCCACTGCTCATCGGTCATCTTCTGAATGACGGCGTCCCAGGTGTAACCGGCATTGTTGATGACGATGTCGAGCCCACCAAACGCGTCTACCGCGGTCTGCACGAAACGCTCGGCGAAGCCGTCGTCGGTGACGCTCCCCTGCACAGACACGGCCCTGCCGCCAGCCGTTTCGATGTCGCGGACGGTGTCTGCCGCGGGCGACGCGTCTAAATCGTTGACGACGACCGCGGCGCCGTCATCGGCCAGCTTCAGCGCAATCGCACGTCCGATACCGCGTCCCGAACCGGTGACGACCGCGACTCGCCCGTCAAGCTTTCCCATTCTCTCGCTTCTTTCGTTGTTGAGTTCGAAACGACCGCCCCGCCGGCCGCCGTCCTGGCACCGCCGGTGACCACGACCCCAGCGCCAAGGCCGCTAGGCCGGCCTCGTCTCAGAGCAGTCGGCGCAACCGAGCACACTGGAATGCCGGAACTTTGCCCACGATGACGCACTCGGCGCCGATCGATGCCGGTATGGCCGAGGCACGTGCAAGGGTCGCCCGGATCGAGACCGGGGCTGAACGGCACGCGTTCCGTACTTGAACGCCGTAGTGGCCACCCTCAGCCGGCCCCATTAGTCCCGACCAACTCCGGAGCAGGGCGCAGCACTAGCCGGCTTCAAATCGCCAACCATCGTTCAGCCGACGGCCTGGTAGAGCGTGACAACCGCTGCGCCGCCAAGTCCGATGTTGTGCTGCAGCGCGACCGACACATTGTCGACTTGCCTGGCGTCGGCCTCGCCACGCAGCTGCCACGTCAGTTCGGCGCACTGCGCGAGACCGGTCGCGCCTAGCGGGTGCCCCTTCGCCAGGAGGCCGCCGGACGGGTTAACAACAACCTGGCCGCCGTACGTGTTTTGCCCGTCTGCGATGAACTGCTCCGCGGACCCCTCCGGGGTCAGACGCAGCGCCTCGTAGCTGAGCAGCTCGTTCGTTGTGAAGCAATCGTGAATCTCGGCGACCCTGATCTCCCGTGGGCTGATACCCGCCTCTCGATAGACCTGGTCTGCGGCGCGGCGCGTCATGTCGTATCCGACAAGACGGGGCAGGTCACCGTCGAAGCTGTTCGACTTGTCGCTCGTCATCGCCTGCGCGACGATCGCAACGCCCCCACGCAGCCCGTGCTCTCGCCTGAATCGCTCGCTCGTGATGACTGCAGCGGCAGCACCACATGTCGGTGGGCAGCACTGGAGGCGCGTCAACGGCCCGAAGACCTGCGGCGACTCAAGGACGTCCTCAACGGTCAGGGGGTTTCGGAAGACCGCGTAGGGGTTGTTAGCGGCGTGTTGCCGAGCTTTGACCGAGATCTGCGCGAATGTCTCCGCCTTGGTCCCGTGAGTCTCGGCATAAGCCGCGCCCGCGCCTCCAAACAACTGGGCGGCAAACGGCGCTTCGCTCTGGCCTTGGCGCCTCTCGGCAACATCCATAAACGAGCTAAAGGGGCTTGGCCGATCCGGCCACTTGACCTGGAGCGCCCCGCGTTCCATCTGCTCAAAGCCAAACGCGAGGACGCAGTCCGCCGCGCCCGAGGCGACCGCCTGGCGCGCGAGCCACAGGGCGGTTGAGCCAGTCGAGCAATTGTTGTTGACGTTGACCACTGGGATCCCGGTGGTCCCCAAGGAATAGAGCGCCCGTTGTCCGCTCGTCGAGTCGCCGTATACATAACCGGCGTATGCCTGCTCAATCTGATCGAGTTCGGCACCGGCGTCGTCAAGCGCCCGCCTGATCGCCTTCGAGGCCATCACGTTGTACGGCTCGCTCTTCGACGGCGTCGCGAATGGGACCATCCCAACGCCGGCCACGAGAACCTTCGTCATCTTCCTCCTCCATACGAATCGCTATTCACTTAGCTTTCCACACCTCTTGACTTTTTGCAACCTTAGCCTCACACTTGGGCTCCTCGATTAGGCGTATCGGGGTTCACAAGCTGGCGAGGAGAGAGTATCCCGATGTACCTCACGCAGTCGCTTCATCGCGCACTCCAGCGCGACCCGGCACGCATCGCGACCGCGTTCGGAGAGCGGACGCGAACGGTCGAAGAGACCTACGAGCGCGTTGGGCGACTCGCCGGCGCGCTGCGTGGGCTAGGAGTTCGGCCGGGCGATCGCGTCGGGATCTTCGCCCTCAACAGTGACCGCTATCACGAGTTCTTGCTGGCGGTGCCGTGGGCCGGCGGCGTCGTCAACCCAGTGAACATCCGGTGGAGCCCGGCGGAGGTGGCCTACTCGCTGATCGACTGCCAAACAGACCTGCTCCTGGTCGACGACACGTTCGCCTCCAAAGTCCCAGAGCTCCAGGAGCTTGCGCCAAACGTCCATACCGTGATCTTCTGCGGCGATGGGGACGCACCCGTCGACACCGTCGACTACGAAGACCTGCTCGGCAGCGCGAGTCCGGTCGACGACGCGCGACGTGGCGGTGACGACCTCTATGGAGTGTTCTATACCGGCGGCACCACCGGCCGTCCGAAGGGCGTGATGCTTTCGCACAAGGCGTGCCTGACCTCGGCGATGGGCAGCCTCATCACGACGCCGATCCTCGGGCGTGCCGCCGTGCTCCTGCACGCCGCGCCGATGTTCCACCTCGCCGACATCGCCGCTTGGAATATCGGCAACCTGACCGGGTCAACCCACGTCATCGTTCCCTCGTTTTCCGCCGCCGCCGTCGTAAACGCGATCACCGAGCACCGCGTCACCGACGCACTACTCGTCCCTACGATGATCCAGATGCTCCTAGACGTGCCAGAAGCTTCGGGCGATGCTCTGCACGGGATGCGCCACATCATGTACGGCGCCTCACCGATTTCGGAAACGCTGCTGCGTCGCGCGCGAGAGAGCATGCCGAACGCCAACTTCACACAGGCCTACGGGATGACCGAGCTCGCACCGGTAGCGACCCTTTTGACAGGCGAGGACCACAGCGATCCGACGCTCGCAAGGTCATGCGGCCGTGCCGCTGCGCACGCCGAGGTTCGAATCGTCGATCCCAACGACACCGAACTGCCGCGGGGAAATGTTGGCGAGATCGTCGTTCGGGGCGACAACGTGATGCTCGGATACTGGAATATGCCCGAGGAGACGGCCGCTGCCCTCCGCGGGGGATGGATGCACACCGGCGATGCCGGCTACATGGACGATCGCGGATACGTGTTCGTGGTAGACCGACTCAAGGACATGATCGTCACGGGCGGCGAGAACGTCTACTCGGTCGAGGTAGAGAACGCCCTCGTCAAACACCCATCAATCAGACAAGCCGCCGTAATCGGCATACCTGATGATCTTTGGGGAGAGCGCGTCCACGCCGTCCTCGTCTGCAACGATGGTGTCGAGATCGATCTCGAGGCGGTCAGATCTTTCTGCCGCCAGCACATCGCGAACTACAAGCTGCCACGGAGCATCGAACAGGTTGACGCGCTGCCCGTCTCAGGGGCGGGCAAGGTGCTGAAGCGCGAGCTACGCCAAACGCACTGGCCGACCGTCGGCCGCGCAATCAACTGATCCAGCTCAGCCTGACGAGGCCAAGCGTCCCACGCTGACTGCGTGCGCAGGGCGAACAGCGAGGTTCATGATCACGGCCCTCCTCGTTTCGTTTGGGCCGAAATCCATAAGCGCCGAGCGACCCACGCAGCGCCCGGTCGATGCCTAGGCACGCGCGACCACCAACGCGAGCACGCCCGCCGCGGGCAGACTGTCGAATCGGACGACGACGGACAGCGCCGGCCCGGACTGTCGGATCCTCGCCATGCGGAAGAACGCGGCTGGCCGGAGTCCAGTGCTTGTCGCCCAGCGTGAGCACAACCGCGCTACCGGTCGCCGAGCAGAGCGGCCACGCGAGAGCCGTGACCGGTATAGGCCTCAGGCAGCAGCAACAACCGGCCGGCACCGGTGGCTCCGTCGGACGGACGGCACTCGTACTGGAGCGCGCCCCCCACGGGGAGCCTCACCACCTAGCCCGGCCCCGTCGCAGCTGAAGACCGAGCGAACACGCGTCCGGGGCATTTCTCTCCTAAACGCGGGTTTCACCTCGTCCTACGAGCGACGCCCCGTCGACGAGGAGACTCAAGTGGCACACACCCCCTACATCACCCTCTCCCCCACCGAATTGGCCGCGCGCCACGTCATGCGCGAATCGCTACTCGCCGCCCTCGATGCTCGGATCGCGTCCTCGGGTGGGGTCGCGGATTACGTCTACACCACCCCCCGCGCCGACCTCGATCGGATGCTGCGCCGCGCCACCATCGTGTCGGAGGACGCGCGGGTGCTGCCCGATGAGGATGCCGCTGCGCACGTCGCGGGTGAGCGAGTCCTCGCCGCGGCACGGATGCTTCAGACCGAGGCCCGCTGCCGCGACCTCATCGCCCAACATGCCGCCGCGCAAGACCCCACCACTCCTCACGACAAGCTGGCATACCACATCTCCGACGAGTTGCACGCGGGCACCCAGAGGGCCCTCGCGGCGCGTCTGGCCTACCACGAACACAAGCTCTCGCACCCCGACTACGTGCACGGCGTGGGGTTCGACCACCTCCAGGCAAGTGCGTTCGAGTCCCGGCATCTGCTTGCGCTACAGCTCGACGCCTACGACCGCGGCCTTCAGGTCGTGCCCTCCCAGCACACCCAGTTCGGCCTCGGTCAGACACTCCACCACCGCATCACCCGTTCCGTCATGGCGGCGCACGAGAACCACCGTCCGGGCTGGGAGGTCGAGGAAATCGCCGGGCGGCTCGCCGAACATGAGGACCATCTGAAGAACGCCGTGGACGAGTACCGCGAGTTCCGCCGCGTCGTTCCCGTGGCGGCCGATCACGGCATCTACCCGCACGATGTGCCCGAATTTCGGTATCCGGACTGGAACGAAGCGGCGAGCGTTGTGGACTCCGCCGTCGACCAGGCCCTCGGCCGTCCGCCCAGGGACCAGGCGATTCACGCGCCGGCCGCAGCCGCCGAGGCGCTCACGCCTGGCGCAGAGGCTGCCCACGGAACCCCGGCGCGCGACGCCTATCTGGACGCGCGCGCACAAGCGGGCGCTGTCGGCATGGCGCTCGCCGATCCAAGGATGCAGCGGGCGCTCGACCTCGCGGAGCTTCAGGAGAAGCACGCGCAGCTCGCCCGCTCGCTGCCCGACGGCTACGACCCCGACCGCACGCCCCCGCTTTCGCAGCGACGAGAGCGGGCACAGTGGCAGCGCCACCGGCCGGCCGCCCACGCCCTCGCGCTCAACGCGGCCGAGCAGGAGCTCCTGCGCACCGAGCTTGGGCCCGACAGCGACCAGCTCGCCCGCCGCGCGCTCGAGCTCGTCGAGGCGCGCGAGCAGATCCTCGCCCAAACCCCGGAGCTTCAGCGCAAGGCGGTCGAGGAGGAGATCGCCCGCGAGCCCGAATGGCTCACCGACACGCTCGGATCGCGCCCCGAGGCGGGCGCGGCGCGCTGGCAGGCGCTCGCCGGTGAGCTGGCCGCTAACCGCCTGCGTTTCGCGGTCGCCGACGACGCGGACCCGGGCATTCGCCCCGAGCAGTCGATGCTCGCCGGCAAGGTCGCGATGTTCCGCGCTGAAGCGGCGATCGAGCAATCCCTGTCGGCCACACCAGCACTCGGTCTTGGGATGTAGACGCGCTGATGAACCAGAACCGCAAATGCATCAAGGCCGAGAAGCGCGTCGCGATCGTCGTTCTGAGCTTCTCGCTGGTCGGCGCGCTCGCGTTCACGCTGTGGGCGGGGCCGGTCCTCGCCACCTGGGCGATCACCGGTCAGTCGGTCCGGCTGCCGTACGGGCGGGCGCTGATCGTCACGATCGGGACGGCCTTCAGCGTCGCGCACGCCACTCGCCACTGGCCACCCCTCGTGCGCCAGGCGGCCGCCGTCCACCTCCGTTGGTGGCTTGCCATCGCGCTCCTGCTCGCGAGCGAAATCGCGGTCGCGACCGGCATCTTGCGCTGGCTTGACCGGATCGCCAGCCAGCCGGTCGCGGACCGCCGGTGGTGGCAGCTCAGGGGCATCTCGCCGCGAACCTACGGTCGCACCCACACGCTCGCCCCCCTGCTCGTCGAGCGCCGCCAGCCCGACCAGATCGTCGTCGGCATCCACCAAGGCCGCCGGCTCGCCGTTCAAAAGAACGTACACCTGCTCGTCATCGCGCCGCCCCGCTCGGGCAAGACCGCCGGCATCATCATCCCCGCCCTACTCGATCACACCGGCCCGGTCGTCTCCACCTCGGTACGCACCGACGTCCGCGACCGCACGATGACCCGCCGCCGGGAACTCGGCGAGGTGTTCCAGTGGGATCCGTTCAGCCTCTCCGGCGACACCGACTTCTACGACCCGATCCACGGCTGCAAGGACTGGGGGCATGCCCTGCGCGTCGCGCGCTGGTTCACCGGGGCGGTCAGCCTCTCCACCGGCGGCTCGCAGGACTACTTCAACGAGGAGGCCGAAAACCTCCTCGCGCCGCTCATCTACGCCGCCGCGTGGCCGAGGAACGGCTCCATCGTCAGCGTGTTCGACTGGCTCGAGCGCAAGGACCCCAACGACGCCATCAGCCTGCTCGACCAGGTCGGACGCGCCCACCCCAACCAGCCGACCGTCCAGCGGGCGTGCGCCGCGGCGATCGCCAAGCTCAAGGGCACCTTCGCCTACAACGAGCGCCAGCTCGACGGGCTCATCGGAACCGCCCGCGTGTTCCTCAAGGTGTACGGCAACCCGGCCGCGCGCGCGACCGCCGAGACGTGGCGTGCCAAAGACGCCGGGCGGCGGATCATTACCCCGGAGGCGGTCTTCGGTAAGGGTCCCGACGGGGTTGAGCGCTCCAACACCCTCTACCTCATCGCCGACCGCGATGACCAGAAACAGCTCGCCCCGATCATCGTGATGATGCTCTCCGAGATGGTCTACTACCTCGACCAGCAGTACAACCGCCGCCGCGAGCTTCCCGTCTCGGCGATGTTCGCTCTCGACGAGGCCGCGCAAATCGCGCCGCTGCAGGACATCAACCGGATCATGTCCGCGTCGCTGCCCAACAGCCGGTTCATCACCGTCTGGCACTCCGTCTCGCAGATACAAGACCGGTACGGCTCAGAAGCCGCCCGCGAGATCCTCGCCGCGTCGCAGGCGAAGATCTACCTCGGGTCAAACACCGATGGCGAAACGGTCAGCGAGGTCAACCGTCTCGTCGGCCAGCTCGCGGGCGATCAGACGTTCAACCCGGAGATCCAGACCGCACAGGCCATGCAGCGCCTGGGCGAGGAGCAGGGAATCCTCGTGCACACCCAATACCCGCCCGCCCTGTTCAAGCAGCGCCGCTACTACAAGGACCCGACGCTGCGGCGGATGGCCGACGACCCTGACTACTCCGCCGTAGCTGGCGCACCCGCCGAGATCGCTGGGGTGGCGTGATGCGCCTTCCGTTCCACGCCCCGGCCGATCAGCGCGACTACCTCGAGCCGCCGCCGTCGCCGCTGCTCCCCGTCTCCTGTCTGCTTGCCATCGTCGTCGCGGTCGCGGTCGTCTCCGCCGAGCTCGGCGGGCGCCTCGCGCTGATCACCGCCGCCTTCGCCGCGATGGCGCTTGCGACCAGGCTGCCCCGTGTCCTGCCCGTCACGGCCGCGCTCGCGCTGCTCATCGCCGCGCTCGCGGTGCTCGCCGGCCCGGGCAGCGCCGCCGTCCTCGCGGCGCACACGATCACGCACGCGACGACGGGCGGCCGATGATCCCCGCTCGCGGTCTACCGCGTCTCGTCCCGGAACCCCTGGCCGGCCAAGAGCAGCTGTTCGCGCCCGCACCACCCGAGCCGCGGTCCTTTGACGAGATGTGCCCGCCCATCCTCACCGCACAGCTCGAGCTGGAAGTAGACGCCGCCATCAGAGCGGGCAGTCAGACGACCGTCGATGACTTCACCACCCCCGATGCCTGAGCCGGCCGCCGTCCAACCTGGCGGGAACCCCGCACGGCGCTCCACCGCGACGAGTGACGGCGGCGACCTTCTCGCCGGGATGAACCCGCAGCAGCGCGAAGCGGTGCAGCACCCCGGCGGGCCGCTACTCGTCCTCGCGGGCGCGGGCTCGGGCAAGACCCGCGTGCTTACCCACCGCATCGCCTGGCTGCTTGCCACTCGCCGCGCCAAGCCCCACCAGCTCCTCGCCATCACGTTCACCAACAAGGCAGCCGACGAAATGCGCGCCCGAGCGGGCGCCCTGACCGGGCAGTCCGGCCGAGGGCTCTGGGTGATGACTTTCCACGCCGCGTGCGCGCGCATCCTTCGCCGGGACGGCCAGGCGCTCGGCTACAGCCCCAACTTCACCATCTATGACACCTCCGACAGCGTCCGGGTCATCAAACGCCTCCTCGCCCCGACAGCAGGAGAAGACAGCGAACAGCCCGGGGGCGGAGCGCGCGGGGTGCAAGCCACCATCTCCGGCGCCAAGAACCAGATGCTCACTGTCGAGCAATGGCTCTCACAGCAGCCGGCCCCCGACCTCGCGGCGGCCACCGCGAACGTCTGGCGCGCCTACGACGCCGAGCTATTGCGAGCCAACGCGCTCGACTTCGACGATCTTCTCCTCGTGGCGCACCGGCTGTTGGCCGAGCACGACGAGATCGCCGAGCACTACCGCCAACGGTTCGCACACGTGCTCGTCGACGAGTACCAGGACACGAACCACGCGCAGTACGAGCTCCTCAAGCGGCTCGTCGGACCGCAGCGCAACCTCACGGCGGTCGGGGACATCGACCAGGCCGTCTACAGCTTCCGGGGCGCCGACATCCGCAACATCCTGAGCTTCGAGACCGACTTCCCGGACGCCGGCGTAATCAAGCTCGAGCAGAACTACCGCTCCAGCGCGGCCATCCTCGACGCCGCCAACGCCGTGATCGCCAACAACACCCAACGGCGCCCCAAGACGTTGTGGACCGACAAGGCCGGGGGCAGGCCAATCCAAGTGCACGAGCTCGCGACCTCAGACGACGAAGCCGCCCTCGCCGTCCAGATCGCGCGCGAGCACCGCGACGCCGGCGGTGCTTTCGCAGACGTCGCGATCCTCTACCGGACAAACAGCCAGTCGCAGCCCTTCGAGGAGGCCCTCTCCGCCGATGGCGTTGCCTACCAGATGCCGGGCGCGCTGCGGTTCCATGAGCGGGCCGAGATCAAAGACGCGATCGCCTATCTTCGCATGCTGTCAAATCCGGCAGACGACGAGGCCTTCGCGCGGATCTTGAACGTCCCCAGGCGCAACCTCGGCGACGCCGCGCTCAACAGCATTCGGATCATCGCCGCCGAAACCGGAACGGCGCTACTCGCCGCCGCCCGGGCGGCCGCGCGCACGCTCGGCCACGCGCGCAGCACCAGCCTGCTTGCGTTCCTCGAGCTGATCGACGACCTCCTGGCCTTCACCCAGGAACATCCCGGCGTCGCCAACCTGCTCGAGCGCCTGTACGAGCGAACCCGCCTAGTACCCGACGAGACTGACGACGAGCGCATCAACAACCGACGCGAGAACCTGCTGCAACTACTCAGCGTCGCGGCCGGCTATGACGCCAAGCACCCCGACGGCGGCACGCTCAACAACTTCCTCGAGGCGATGTCACTCGCCGGCGACACCGACGCCCTCGACTCGGAGCGCGACCACGTGACCCTCATGACGCTGCACGCCAGCAAAGGACTCGAATATCCCGTTGTGGTCCTCGCTGGCCTCGAGGAGAAGCTATTTCCCCACGACCACGCGCTGCGCGCAGACCCCGAGGCCATCGAGGAGGAGCGTCGGCTCTGCTACGTCGGGATTACCCGCGCCCAGACAGAGCTTCACATCACCCACGCCCGTAGACGGGTGCTGTATGGCAAGGTCATTACCGCCCAGCCTTCACGGTTCCTGCAGGAGCTTCCGCACACCTCGTGCGAGCACCGCGACCACGTTCCCGAGCACGCAAGGGTCACCAGGTCAAGCGCGCCCGACGACGACGCAGCGATCGTCACCCTCCCCTCCCCCACTCCGGCACCCCAACCGCTCCCACCCCGAGCCCTACCGCACGCCACGCCCACTCCCCCGGAGGAGTACGAGCCGTCCGTCGACGATCGTGTAGAGCATCCAACCCGTGGCGCCGCCACGGTCACCGCCGCCGACGGGCCAGCAGTCACCCTCGTGTTCGACCGCGAGCCCGGCAAGCGCTACGAGCTGCACGCCCGCCTCGCGCGCCTGCGGCCGATCAGCTAACCGGCGCCGGCCTTACTCTTGGTCAGGGCTGTCTGCCCTACCACTGTGTGCCGAACCCGAGTCTTCAGGGCACGGAGATCGTGACCTTCGCCGACGCCTCCCAGGTGATCACGGGCGACAGCAGCGGACAGGTATTACCCGAGCCGGGTTCCGGTTGGAAGGGGTAGACGACCGGGCCTCGCGACCAGAAGGCTGAAGACCTTGGGTCGGTGGGACGTCGCGATCCTCGTCGCACGGCGAGCCGGTCAATCGACACGATAGTCGGGCCCATCGATGTCCGGAAGGGCTGAGAGCATGACGTTTCGTGCCAGCGATCATCCATGTCGTTTGCTCTAACTGCGATGGCAGAGGGAGCGACCCAGCCGCGCTGATTATCTCGATCGTTGCAGCGGTCGGAACGGTCCTGTTGGCGATCTTTGGTATCCCAGCGTTGCTCGCCGCACGTAAAGCAAATGCCCTGCGAGGCTATCTCGACTTCTTCCGCGAGTACCGACGATACGAACCGGACCGTCGCTACGTACTCCGCGAGCTCCGCCACCACGATGCCAGGCTCGGGATATCCGAGCTACCGGACGAAGCGCGTGAGCCCGCCGTCAACGTTTGCCACTACCTCGATCATCTTGGCTTCCTGGTCCACCGCAAGATGATCGATCTTGACGCCGTGGCAGGGTTGATGGGCCCCTCCGTGCTCGTATGCTGGAAAGCATTGGCACCTTACATAGAGCGCGAGCGTGAGCGGCGGCGGGTGCCGGACTACGCCCGCTACTTCGAGGACCTCGTCGCAAAGGTCTACGCGACTCCGATCAAGGCGTTGTATCGCGAGCTAGAACGGGTCCCCGTCACCGCCGAATTGCCTGGCGCTGTCTTACCCGGCGGCTCATAGACCCTGCGGCCACCAGAAGGACGGCGCCTAGGCCGGCGGGGCAGTTCCACGTATGGTCGCCATTGCGCTCGCGAGCTCTGGCCATCCCAAGACGCAATAGCGATAGTGAGAATGATGCTCTCTTTCCGCGCGCATTCCAGGACGCGTCGCGTGGCCGCCGGGATGCTTGTCGCATGAGCGATGCAGGTGTCGGCGCGTGATCGCTGTGGACGAGCTCGTGCGGACGAGCGAATGGCCCGGTTGCCGCAGAGCCGTCGCTAATCGTCCGTCACAGAGCCGGGGGGCGTGTCGGCCGCGTCGGCGGCGGCAAATTCGTTGGGCATGGCTGCGCGCAGCACGTGCAGAACCTCGCCTTCATGCGTCACTGACCCACGCACGGCTTCCGCCCAGGCGTCGCTACGCCAACCCATCAGGTCAAAGCGAGTCTCGGCTGCTCGCCGGAGCGCCTTCAAGATGCAGACCGCCTGCAGCATTACCCCAGATGTCGTTGTCCCGACTGGGACAGTCGCGAGGCCTGTCAGCGGATTGCGCACCGCCTCGTCGAAGCCCATCGCCCAAGTAAGCCCCCACCAAGTCGCGTGACTAACGGCGGAGAGCCGACTCCACTCCAGCTTTCCGATTTTGCTTGCCTCGTCACCGACCAGAAGGTCTCGGACGCCGACGGGCATGCCTGGCCTCATCACGCAGTCCACCTGGGGATCGCCGCGACTGTCGCGCCCCCACGTATTGCCCGCCCAGTCGGTGACCGACCAGCCGAGGTTGGTCGCGTGCTCGATCCATTCGCGAGCCCGTGCCCACCCGCCAGGCTGATATCTAACCCGCTGCTGCTCGACGGCCGAGTAGATGAACTCGCTTAGGCCGCGCTTCATCCGCTCATCACGGGCGACACCCGGCTCGTTGAGCCAGGCGCTAACCACAGAAGCCTCCAACGCCGCGCGTGCTACCACCAGATGCGCGTGGGTCGAGATCTTCGCGCCGTTGGCGTTCTCGCCGAACGCATCACCATACGCTCGGACATGATCGGTAGCGGCCAACAGCGTGAGGCCGCCGAGGCTGTGGATGACAGTGAACGGATGGTCGAGGCCGCTGCGGGCTCCGTAGCTCGCGTCGTCTTGGATTTCTCGCATCGCCAACGACCCGGCATCTGGCTGTGTGCGCTCCGACCGCATCGTCGTGATCGCATCCGTGAGACTCCTAGTCGCGTCGACCATCGGCCTGAGCGCCTTGCGAAACTCGTCGTCACCAACCCATCCGGTACCGGTCATGCTGCTCCTGGCCGTTGCGGACGAGCACAACCTACAGAAGACCGGTCGGCTGAGCCCACACCCGTTGCCGCCGGGGCGGAACCGCGATCGTTTCAACGCGGTCGACGGTCTTCAGGTCACGACTCAACGCGGGCAAGCCGCGCGGAGCGGGGCTGGCACCTTGGACGCCAGATTGCACTCCCTGAGGCTGATGCAGGTGCCACCGCCGGGATCCAGATGCTGGCAAACCGGCAGCGCCGCCGCATCAACGCGTAGCCAATGGAATAGCTGGTGTGCAGCAGAGCCCCGCGCTCGCCGCATCATGCTAGAAGTTTGGTCGTGCTGAGCGGCCACTGTGCCTGCGGAGCTGTGACTTACGAGGTTGCGGACGAATTTGTGGTGGCGTACAACTGCCATTGCTCGCGCTGTCGCGCGTTGACCGGCTCCGCGTTTTTACCTTGGGGCGAGATCGAGCCCGAAAAGCTCAGGGTGACGAGAGGCGAGGACTCGTTGTTGCTGGACGGCGATCCCCAGGGCCATCACGCCAGCCGATGTGGGGCGTGCTTCTCGTTGTTGTACTGGACAGGCTACGAAGGCAAGATTCGTGTGCCGTATGGGTCGCTGGTTGACGAGCCGAGTCTCAAACCGACGGCTCACATGTTCGTCGGCTCTAAGGCATCGTGGTACGAGATCCTTGACGACCTCCCGCAGCACGACGGGTATCCCTGGGCCTGACGACGGCCGGGGTATTCCCGAGCGGAAGAGAAAGCAAGGCGCCGGGCAACGGATCCCTTGCGACGAGCTCTTGACCGACGGCTACGCGGCGCGGCGGCGAGTCTTTCTGCGCTCGTGCTGGGCTCAGGCGGTGAGGACCAGCGGAGCTCCGGCGGTGATCACGATGGTGTGCTCCGAGTGGGCCGAGTAACTTCCGTCGCAAGTTGTGATCGTCCACCCGTCGCCGCCGTCTCTGACGGCTCCGGCGCCGGCGGCGATGATCGGCTCGATCGTGATCACGAGGCCTTCGGTAAGGGGCTGATCAAATCCGGGCGCGTCGTAGTTGGGGATGTTGGGCGGTTCGTGGATGCGACGTCCGATGCTGTGGCCCATGAGATCTGCACAGACTGAGTAGCCATCGCTCTGGACGGACGACTGGATCACCCGTCCGACGTGGTTGATCGGAACGCCTGCGCGCGCTGCCGCGAGCGCACGGGTGAGGGCGGTGCGGCTGGCGGCGGCGAGCTTGACAATCGAACGGGGCGCCTCGCCGACGGGGATCGAGACGCACGCGTCGGCGTAGAAGCCGTCAAGCTCAGCAGTTACGTCCAGTTTGACCAGATCACCTTTGCGTAGGCGTCGGTTGCCTGGGATGCCGTGGACCGCTTCGTCGTTGACGCTGATGCAGTTGGTGCCAGGAAACCCGTAGTCGAGGCGTGGGCCGGATCGCGCTCCAGCGTGTTCGAAGACCCGAGCCCCGATCACATCGAGTTCATGTGTGGTGATCCCGGGGCGAACGTGGCGGCGCATCGCTCGGATCGCGTTGGCGACCACGCGTCCCGCAGCCTTCAGGTGATCAAGCTCCTCGGGCGTCTCGATCGACATCGCTGACAGCGTAGCCCCCTACCCTCGACAACGCATGAGCGAGGAAGCGATCGCCCAAACCGACCGGCTCGTTCTGCGCCCTTGGCGCCTCGACGAGGCTGATCGGTTCTATGACATGCACCGACGACCGGAGGTCGCACGCTGGATCGGCGGAAGACCGATGGTAGATCCTGCGGAGGCCACTGCGATGCTCGAGCGAATGCGGGAACGGCGAATAGCCGATCCGCGGTTCGGCTCGTGGGCGGTTGTTGAACGAGCGACGGGACGGTCTGCCGGGTCTGTGCTGCTCAAGCCGCTTCCCGACGGGGCAGGGGAGATCGAGATCGGGTGGCACCCTGCACCCGGATAGTTGGGGCCGTGGACTTGCGACGGAAGCCGGCGGTGCTCTGCTCAGATACGGCTTTGAGCTCGGGCTCACTGAGATCTGGGCCGTGACCCACCTCGACAACGCGCGGTCAGCCCGGGTCTGCGAGAAGATCGGCCTTCGCCTCCTCGGCATCACAAGCCGCTGGTATGACGAGCCGTCGCTTATGTTCTGGGCGGGAGCAACATCAGACCAGCAGCCGTCGCTCCAACCGGACCGCGAAGCGCCAGACACCTGACCACGGCTGCCACCGTGGCATCACTGGCAGCGACAGCCCGTGCCCTGCTCTTCGCCTGTGAGGGATTATCCCTCAAGCGTCTCTCAAATCAGACCGGATCAGACCCGGCCAGACCCGTCTCGAGGCCCCTTGACAGTGGGTGTATGCGCCGCCCCGCCCGCCCTCTTCAACTCCTTACCATGGAAGTGCTCTACCAGCTGAGCTAAGAGGGCGAGGATGCCAGGGTACCGGGTCCGCACGGACAGGAGCTAGGCCCCCCGCAGGCGCTGTCCCTAGGCGCGGGTCACCCTCACGACGCGTAGATCCGACGGCGTGCCGTGGGCGCGGAGTCGCTTGGACCTCCCGGTGCGCACCCGGTCGCCATCGATCTGGGGCAGTAGCACGTCCGAGATCAGCACCTGGTCTGCCTTGGCCGCTGAGACGACCCGGGCGGCAACGTTCACGTCCACCCCGAGGTAGTCGCCGCCGAGCTTGCGCGGCCGCCCCCAATGGACGCCTGCGCGCAGGCGCGGTGAGTAACCCTCGACCTCGATCCCTCGAACGGCGTCCTGCGCGTCGAGGGCGGCGTCGACCGCGGCTTGGGCGTTCAGGAACGTGGCCATCAGGCCGTCACCGAGCCGCTTGACGATCCGGCCGTCGTGCGAGGTGATCGCGTCCTCGACCGCGGTTCCGACCTCGCGCAGGAGGTCGAGCACGGCGGCGTCGCCGGCGCCGAGCGCCCAGTTCGAGAACCCGACGAGGTCGGTGAACAGGAGCGCCATCTCGAGGTCGCCGCGGCCGCGGCCGGTCGCCTCGGATAGCGATTGCCAGACCTGAAGGGCGGACAGGCCGAGCTCCTTGGCGACGCTTTCGCGCCCGGGCTGAAGGGCCGAAACCCCACGGCCGATCACCTCCACCGGTGCGCGGCCGGCAGTCGAAAGAGGATCGCCGAACTTCTCGTCCCCGGGCAGTCGCTGGCGGAACCGGCGCGCGGCCGAGATCAGGGACGGCTCGCTGTCGAGCCGCGCGACAGCGCCGCGCAACCGAGCAAGTCGGTCGGCGGACTCCTCTACATCATCCGCGCGGTTCTGGATCACCTCGCGGGCTCGGGCCTGGTCCGAGTCCATCGGTGGCTGAGGATAGTGACCGTCCACACCGGATTGACGCGGTCGATGAGTTTTGCCGGCGGCCGCGGTCGTAGTTCCGAAGAGGTCAAGGCCTGACCGGATTCGGCTCTAAGGTCCGTTGACGATGACTTTCGAAACCACTGACTATGAGCGGCGCGAAGCGACGGCCCCGATCGCTGACGCCGCCGACGCCGCGATCGCGGCGCGCTCTCTGCGGCGCACGTTCAAGGGCGGGATCGAGGCGGTCCGCGACATCGACCTGACCGTCTCCGCCGGCGAAGTGTTCGGGTTCCTCGGCCCGAACGGCGCCGGCAAGACGACCACGGTCCGCATGCTGTGCACGCTGCTTCCGCCGACGGCCGGAAGCGCCACCGTCGCCGGACTCGACGTGGTCGAGAACGGCGCCGAGGTGCGCCGACGGATCGGCGTGGCGCTGCAGGAGATCGGGCTCGACCCGGTGCAGACCGGGCGCGAGCTGCTCGAGCTCCAGTGCGGGCTGTATGGGATCACCGGGCAGGCGGCGGGGTCTCGCACCAAGGAGCTGCTCGAGCTGGTCGGCCTCTCTGAGGCGGCCGACCGGCGGACGAAGACGTATTCCGGCGGGATGAAGCGCCGGCTCGACCTCGCGAGCGCGCTCGTCCACTCGCCCGAGGTTCTGTTCCTGGATGAGCCCACGACGGGCTTGGATCCGGCCTCCCGGCTGGCGATCTGGGCCGAGGTGCGGCGAATCAACGCCGGCGGCGCGACCGTGTTCCTCACGACTCAGTACCTCGAGGAGGCCGACCAGCTGTGCGATCGGCTCGCGATCATCGACAACGGCGAGATCGTCGCCGAGGGCACGCCCGAGCAGCTCAAAGCCGAGATGGGGCACGACGTCGTCTCGGTCTCGGTCGAGGGCGCGAACGTGGCGGCGACCGAAGCCGCGGTGTCCGGGCTACCGGGCCTCGAGCGCGTGGTGCCCCTGCGCGACGGTCTCGCGCTGTACGTCGAGGACGGCGCCGGCTCGATCGCCGAGATCGTGCGCAGGCTCGACCGCGACCAGATCCGCGCGGGCGCGATCTCGGTCGCCCGCCCGTCGCTCGACGACGTGTTCCTGAAGGCGACCGGCCGCCGGCTCGAAGGGCAGGAACGGGCTCAGCAGACGCCCGCGACGTCCGAGGTGAGCAAATGACCGAAGTCCTACTTCTGGGCCGCCGCGCCACCCGCGAGATCGTCCGCTATCCCGAGGCGACGATCCCGACGCTGTTCATCCCGCTGTTCTTCCTCGTGGTGAACATCGGGCAGGTGTCGAAGACGTTCCCGAGCACGCACCCCGTTCCTCAACGGCCAGGGCTACGTCGCCTTCCAGCTTCCAGTGTCGTTGATGTTCGCGGTCGCGACCGCCACCTCGGGCCTCGCACTCGTGACCGAGATCGACCTCGGCTACTTCGACAAGCTGCTGGTCGCGCCGATTCGGCGCTCGTCGATCATCTTCGGCCGCCTGACCGCCGACCTCGCCCGCGGGATCGCGAGCTCCTCGCTCGTCTTGTTGGTGGGGATTGCGCTCGGCGCCCGAATCGAGACCGGAGTGCCGGGCGCGATCGCGATCGTGCTCCTGGCGGCGGGCTTCGGGGTGGCGTACGCGGGCTTCGGGTTGCTGGTTGCGCTGAAGACCCGCAACGTGCAGGCGACGCAGTCGAGCTTCCTGCTGTTCTTCCCGCTGCTGTTCCTGACGCCGAACTTCGTACCGTTCAACCGCCTGTCGCCGCTGATGGAGACGCTCGCGCGGATCAACCCGGTGAGCTACGTGATCGTCGGTATGCGCGGGCTCGTGATCGACGGCTGGAACCTCGGACAGATCGCGGTGGCCGTGCTCGTGATCGTGGGGCTGGGCGCGATCCTGACCGGCCTGTCGCTGCGCGTGATCGCGACCTACGATCGCTGAGCGGCGCGCCGCCGCCTACCCGCCGGACACTGGCGCCACCGGCGTGCACGCTGGATGCTGCGGCTGCGCGGGGTCGAGCGCGGCCAGCACGTCAGCGTCGGCGATGTGGTCGTACGGCATCGACAGGTGCTCGCCCTGATCAAGCGCGCACTGGCTCTGCAGCAGGATGTTGGTGACGTTCGGCGCCGGCGCCAGGAACGCCGACGTATACGGCGTGACGACCTCGTCGTTGTCGGACTCGATCACCGTGTAGTTGACTCCGGGGGCGGTCTCACCGCCGGCGTTCAGGTTCGTGATGAAGCTCGATCCCGCCTCCTGCTCCTGGCAGGCCGGACAGTCCGCCCCGACCAATGAGCTGCCGCCTGGGAAATAGCTCGCGAGCGTGAACAGACCTTCGAGCGTCGTGCCGTGGTTCGACGGGGCGAGCCCGACGAGCGTATTCACCTTCGAGGCCCCGCCGAGGTTCTTGATGTAGTAGCGCGGCATCATGCCTCCCTGGGAATGACCGACCAGATCGACCTTCTTGGCGCCCGTCGCGGCCAGGACCTTATTCACGAAGCTCGAGAGCTGCTTGGCGGACCCGGCGATGTCGCCGGTGGCGTACACGCCGAGTGAGTCGCTGCCGTCGTACGAGCCGTAGTTGAGCGCGAACACGCAATAGCCGTTGTTGTAGAGCAGCGGCGACAGCGCCTGCCAGCTGTCGGCCATATCGGCGAACGTGCCGTGCACGAGAATCACCGGCACCGGGTGAGCGGTGGAAGGCTTGCATGACCAGTTGTTGGCGCCGGGCGGGCTCGCCGTCGGGCTCGCGTGCGCGTACCCGAGAACCCCGTTGTAGACGACCGGCAGCTGTGCCGCAGCCGCCGGCGAGGCGGTCAGGGCAAGACCGATCAGGGCAACTGCAATCGCGACGGCGCGATGACGCATAGGTGACTTCCTCCCGCGAGTACGAACGTCCTGGATGGGCTCGTTATACCCACCATTCACCCGTTCACATCGTCGCGAAGCCGCGGTCATCACCGGCGCACGATCCGTCCGGTGAGGGGCGCGGTGGCGCTCGAAGGGCTCGCGATCGGATCGCGCGCACAGGCTAACCGAACCCCTAAAACAGGCCTATGGCGGGACCAGGATTCGAACCTGGGAAGGCTGAGCCAACGGGTTTACAGCCCGTCCCCTTTGACCGCTCGGGAATCCCGCCAGGGGGGCTCAGTCTAACGTCGGGAACCTATCCAGCGTCCGCTGCAGCGCGCGCCGCCCGCGCCTGAAGCGGCTGGCCAGGCTCGACTTCGTACTCCGCGTACTTCGGACCTCCGAGCACGATCCCGCTGCCGCCTCCGAGCGCGCTCGCGGGTATGTACCAGCGCCGCCCGTCGCCAACGTGGACGAAGACGGCATCGCATCGCGTGGCATCAAGCCGCTTGACGATGCCATTCCAACTCTGGTTGCCGCCTCGCGTGCAAAGGGCCACGACGAACCGGCTCTTCGCCCAGCAAGTCGGATGTTTTCACCTGGACCCGGTCAACCTTGTCGCCGAAGTCGGCGATCAGGTCGCAATCGGGGTCAGAGAACAGCGGCACATAGATGATGTGCCGCTGCCTGGAACAGCCACTGGATCGCCGAAAGCTCGCCTGCGTCACCCTGCCGCCGCGGTGTCCATACCAACTCCATGAGGGAATGATACGCCGGCAACCGGACGAAAACCCCTGCAAATTGCCCCAAAACTGCAACAATTTCGAGAGGGCGGGCGGCGTCGGCCGGGCGACGGACCGCGGTCGCGCGATACGCCCCGGCTACGAAGCGTCACGCAGGCGCTGCGCCTCGGGCAGCGCCTCGAGCTTCTTGAGCGTGTGGTTCTCGATCTGGCGGATTCGCTCGCGGGTGACGTTGAACGCTCGCCCGACCTCCTCGAGCGTGTACGGACGCTCGCCAGTCAGGCCAAAGCGCATCTCGATCACCTCGCGCTCGCGCTCGGGCAGAGCGGCCAGAGCACGCCGCAGGTTCTCCCGCCGCAGCCGCTCGGAGGCCAGCTCGAACGGCGACTCGGCGGTCTGGTCCTCGACGAAGTCACCGAGCTCGGATTCCTCCTCCTCGCCGATCGGCTTCTCGAGCGAGACCGGCTGCTGGGCCATGCGCAACACGTCGCGGACTTCGCGCACGTTGGTCTCGAGCTCGGCGGCGATCTCCTCCGAGGTGGGCTCGCGCCCAAGCTGCTGGACCAGCTGGCGCTCGACGTGAACGACCTTGTTGAGCTTCTCGACCATGTGGACCGGGATCCGGATCGTGCGGCCCTTGTCGGCGATCGCGCGCGTCACGGCCTGGCGGATCCACCAGGTGGCGTACGTGGAGAACTTGTAGCCGCGCCGGTAGTCGAACTTCTCGACCGCGCGGATCAGACCCATCGACCCCTCCTGGATCAGATCCAGGAACGTCAGCCCGCGGCCCAGATAAGACTTGGCAATCGACACGACGAGGCGCAGGTTCGCCTCGATCATCCGCTGCTTGGCGATCATGTCGCCGCGCTCGATGCGCCGCGCGAGCGCGACCTCCTGCTCGGCGGTCAGCAGCTGCACGCGACCGATCGACCGCAGGTACAGCCGCAGCGAGTCGAGACTCGGCTCGACGGTCAGGTCGATCTCGACCTTCTTGGACTGTTCGGGCCGCGGCTCGGCGGCCTGGGCCGCGCTGGCCTCGACGCTCGAGCCTTCCGACTTCGCCGGACGGCCGTCGCCATCGACGACGTCGATGCCCTGGTCGTCGAGATAGGCGTGAAGCTCCTGCACCTGCTCCTTGCTGACCTCGGACTCTTCGAGCCATGTCCGGATCTCGTCGAAGGTCAGGAAACCCCGCTCCTGCCCCTCTGCGATCAGCGGCCGCAGCTCTTCGAGCTCCGTGATCGGAGCGTCATCGCTAAGTAGGACCGCCTTGCTATCGCTCACTCGCCCCGGAGCTCCTCCCGTAGACACGCTTCGAGAAAGCCCCCGGCCTGGGGCCTCTGTCAGCCCTCTCTCTCGATGTCTCCCAACTGCGCCGGAGACGAGTGATACCACAATCCCCGTCGATGTCCAGGGTATCCCCAGCCCGGAAGGCTGGTCTGATTACCCTGTAGGGAACACGATGGCCTCCAACGCTTCGCCAAGTGTTTCCATAACGGACGTTCAGGCCCGCCGGCCGGCGGTCCAGCTGAGCCTTTCGCGCGTCGGCGTGACCGGCGTGGAGAAGGTGATCCGGATCCGGCAGAACGGCTCCGAGCAGCTGTTCTCGGCGCGGTTCGAATGCGTCGTCGAGCTCGGCGGCGACCAGAAGGGCGCCCACATGTCGCGGTTCGAGGAGGTCGTCAACGACGCGATCGGCGAGGTCGTCCTCGGCGAGTCGACGTTCAAGGCCGAGACGCTCGCCGAGCACATCGCGCAGCTCGTCCGGGCGCGGCAACACGCGCGCCGCGCGGAGGTCAGCATCGAGGCGCGCTTCCCCGAGCACAAGCCGGCCCCCGTCAGCGGGATCCAGACCCAGGAGCTGTACACGCTCCACGGCTCGGCGGCGTGCACCGAGGTCGGCACCCGCCGGCTTATCGGCGTCACCGCACAGGGCATCACCGCGTGTCCCTGCGCGCAGGAGCTCGTCGCCGGCAACGCCCGGATCCGCCTCGAGGGTCAGGGCTTCGACGACGACGACATCGACAAGATCCTCGACGCGGTCCCGGTCGCCACCCACAACCAGCGCGGCCTGGGAACGCTCCACATCGGATGCACCGAGCTGTGCGACGACGAGATCGATGCGAGCGCGCTGCTCGCGATCGTCGAGCACGCGATGTCTTCCGAGATCTACGAGCTGATGAAGCGCTCCGACGAGGCACACGTCGTCGAGAAGGCGCACCGCCGCCCGCGGTTCGTCGAGGATTGCGTGCGCGAGATGATCCGCGGTGTGGTCGACGAGTTTCCGCAACTGGGCGACGCGGCGTTCGTATCCGCCCGCCAGGTGAACCTCGAGACGATCCACCAGCACAACGTGGTCGCCGAGCGCTACGGAACGATGGGCGAGGTCCGGCGCGAGCTCCATGACGGCGTGCCGCCGGCTCTCCACACGACGCGCCAGGCGTGGCTCGACGCCGTCCCCTAGGAAGAAGCGGAACGCAGGAACGAAACCCATGCGCGCCGTCATCCTCGAACGCCAGGGCGAGCCGCTCAAGGTCACGACGCTCCCCGACCCCGAGCCGGGGCCGGGACAACTCCGCCTCAAGATCGGCGCCTGCGCCGTGTGCCGCACCGATCTGCACCTGCGCGACGCGGAGATACCGGCCACCAAGCTCCCGGTCGTGCTCGGCCATCAGATCGTCGGGACCACCGACGACGGCCGCCGGGTCGGTGTGCCCTGGCTCGGCTGGACCGACGGGACCTGCAAGTACTGCACCAGCGGCCGCGAGAACCTGTGCCTCACCGCGCGCTTCACGGGACGCGACATCGACGGCGGCTACGCCGAGTGGACCGTGGCCGATGAGCGCTACTGCCTGCCGCTCCCCGACGACTTGACCGACGAGCAGGCGGCGCCGCTCCTGTGCGGTGGGCTGATCGGTTACCGCTCGCTGCGTATGACCGAGGACGCGCAGCGGCTCGGGCTGTACGGATTCGGCTCGGCCGCCCACATGATCTGCCAGGCGGCCGTCCACCAGGGTCGCGAGGTCTACGCGTTCACGCGTCCGGACGATGAACGCACCCAGGCGTTCGCAATACAGCAGGGCGCCACGTGGGCGGGCGGGAGCGACGAGCAGCCCCCCGAACTGCTCGACGCCGCGATCATCTTCGCCTCAGCCGGCGAGCTCGTGCCGCAGGCGCTCAAGGCTCTCGACCGTGACGGCACGGTCGTGTGCGCCGGCATCCACATGACCGACATTCCTTCGTTCCCATACGACGACCTTTACTGGGAACACAAGATCCGCTCGGTCGCCAACCTGACGCGCCAGGATGGTCACGAGTGGCTGGCGCTCGCCCGCGAAGTGCCGATCAGGACGAGCATCACCAACTACCCGCTCGAAGAGGCCGAGCAGGCGCTGTCGGATTTGCGCGCCGGGCGGTTCGAGGGGACCGCCGTGCTCGTTCCGTAGCGCCCGCCGCGCCTCAACCCCAGCACCGACTACGCTGGAGTCATGCCCCTGATTCCGATGGTGATTGAACGAACCGCGCGAGGCGAGCGCGAGTTCGACATCTATAGCCGCCTGTTGAACGAGCGGATCGTCTTCCTCGGTACGCCGATCGACGACACGATCGCGAACCTGACGGTCGCGCAGCTACTCCACCTGGAGTCGCAGGACCCCGACAAGGACATCTCGATCTACATCAACTGTCCCGGCGGCTCGATCTACTCGGGCCTCGCCATCTACGACACGATGCAGTTCATCAAGCCGGACGTCCAGACGATCTGCATCGGGATCGCGATGTCGATGGGGTCGCTGCTTTTGACCGGCGGAGCCAAGGGCAAGCGCTTCTCGCTGCCCAACAGCCGCATCTTGATCCACCAGCCCTCGGCCGGCTTCGAAGGCCAGTCGACCGACATCGAGATCCACGCCCGCGAGATCCTCAACATCCGCCAGCGGATCGACGAGATCTATGCGCACCACACCGGGCAGTCCTTCGACCAGGTGCACACCGACATGGAGCGGGACCGGTTCTTCAAGGCCGACGAGGCCGTCGAGTACGGGCTGATCGACCGCGTGATCGACCACCACTAGGAGGAGCAGACATGCCGATGGCTGAGCGGACGGCGACGACCGGTTGGGACGGCGACCTCGCCCACGGAAACGGTGTCGTGACATCAGGCAGCGGGGCACTCGGCGAGCTTCCCGTCACCTGGGCGTCGCGGACGCAGCGCTCAGATGGGAAGACGAGCCCCGAGGAGCTGATCGCGGCGGCGCATTCCTCGTGCTTCTCGATGGCGCTCGCGCACGGCCTGAACGAGGCCGGGAATCCGCCCGAGCACCTCGACGTCAGCGCCACGGTGACGCTCGACGAGCGCGACGGCGCGCCCACCGTCACGACGTCGGAGCTGACGGTCAAGGGCCGCGTGCCGGGAATCGATCAAGCGGCGTTCGAGCAGGCCGCCGCCGATGCGGGCAAGGGCTGCCCGATCTCGCGTGCGCTCGCCGGCGTCGAGATCATCGTGAACGCCACGCTCGAGTAGCGCGCGGTCGCCCCGGCGCGACCAACCACGACCAACCACCAAGCTACGTAGCCGGGGCCCGCCGGATCCGCCCGGAGCCCTGGCCACGCGTCTCGGACGGCTCGGGCACGACCGGCCGGCTCAGCGCCCAGTAGATCATCAGCAACCCGAACACGAGCATCCCGAGGCCCGTCCACAGGTCGATGTTGATCCCGGCCGCCTTGTTCTTGATCGTGTGTGAGCCGAACACCCCGAGCGCGATCAGGATCAGCGAGTAGAGGCAGAACAGCCCGCCGATCAGCCGGCGGATGTCGAACTTGTTGGCCGCCCGCGCCGCCTGGGCCTCGTCCACATCGCTCTCGCCGGTCGGCTGCATCGGCTCCGTTTGCGACGAGGGACTTGGCGAGTGGCTGCGCTTGGAAGTTGGTGACACGAGCGACTCCTAGATGAAGATGATGTTCAGCGCGATCACGATTGCGATCGCGACGCCGCCCAGCAGCGCCGGCGAGCGCCACCACAGCCGATCGCGCGAGTCGGCGTTGACCTCGCGCTCCTCCTTGCGCGTCATTCCCCAGACCAGCCCGCGCAACTCCTCCTTGGGCTTGGGCTTGGTCACGAGCGACACCGCCACCAGCACCACCGCGCCGACGATGAAGGCCCAGATCGACTGCCAGAAGCTCGCGCTCAGCGCCGAGCCGAAGTGGAAGATCACGTGGTAGGCCGCCAGGCGGTTGACCCCGTACGCGGTCGCCGTGCCGGCGACGAGGCTCCAGAATCCGCCCCACGCGGTCGCACGCTTCCAGAACAGCGCGATGATGAACGTCGTGAACAGCGGCACGTTGAAGATCGAGAACAGCGTCTGGATGTAATTCATCATGTTCGAGTAGCCCTTGGCGATGAACGCCGTGGCGATCGAGATGAGAATCCCGCCGATCGTCATCAATCGGCCCCAGCGCACGTAGAACGCCGGGTCGCGGTCCTTCCAGATGTAATCCTGGAGCAGGTCGTACGTGACGACCGTGTTGAACGCGGTGACGTTCGCGGCCACGCCGGCCATGAATGCCGCCATCAGCGCGACGATCGCGATCCCGAGCATCCCCTGGGGGAAGTACTGGGCGATCAGATGCGGGATCGCGGTGTTGTACTGCACAGAAAGGCTCTTGCCGACGCCGAGGCCGTGCACGGTGGCGACAGCGATCAGACCGGGCAGGATGATGATGGCCGGCAGGAAGATCTTCGGGTAGGCGGCGATCAGCGGCGTCCGCCGCGCGGCCGATAGGTTCTTGGCCGACAGGGCGCGCTGCACCTCGGCGAAGTTCGTCGTCCAGTAGCCGAAGCTGACGACGAAGCCGAGACCGAACACCACCCCGATCCAGTTCGCCTTCAGCGGATTGGTCTCGTGGTGGACGCCGAGGCCTTTCCACGCGTGCAGGCCGGCGTTGCCGAGCGCGGGAAGCGCCTTGATCCGGTGTTCGAGCCCGGACCAGCCGCCCACCGAGTGCAGCGCCACCAGCGTGAGCGGTATCAGGGCGGCGCAGATCACGAAGAACTGGAGCACCTCGTTGTAGATCGCCGAAGTCAGGCCGCCGAGCGTGATGTAGATGAGCACGATTGCCGCGGCGGCCAGGATCGAGCCGCCTACGGGCCAGCCGAGCAGCAGGTGGATGATCAGGGCCAGCGCGAACAGGTTGACGCCGCCGATCAGCACGGTGGCGACGGCGAACGTGAGCGCGTTGAAGATGTGCGCGGCATCGCCGAAACGGAGCCGCAGGTACTCGGGCACCGAGCGGACCTTGGACCCGTAGTAGAACGGCATCAGCACCAGCCCGAGGAACACCATCGCGGGGACCGCGCCGATCCAGTAGTAGTGAACGGCAGAGACGCCGTACTGGGCGCCGTTGGCGGACTGGCCGAGGATCTCGAGCGCGCCCAGGTTCGCGGAGATGAACGCCAGGCCCGTGATCCATGCCGGCATCGAGCGCCCGGACAGGAAGAAGTCGAGATCGGTCTTGATCGACAGTCGCGCGACAAACCCGATGCCGAGCACCATCGCGAAGTAGATCGCGATGATTATGTAATCGATCGTGCCGGGATGCAGTCGCAGCATGGCTCTCCTCCTCAGCCATACCTCTACCCCGGCCCAAGCGCCGCTAAATCACCCGTATCGATTTTTTGCTGCGGCGGACCTTGAGCGGCCCGCCCCAAGCGTCACACGGCCGCGGCAGCCTCGACCTTGCTCGCCGCCGCCACGTGCGTGACCGGCAAGCCCAGCCCGCGGGCCTTACTCACGAGGTCGAGCTTCAACCAGCGCGACATGCCGAGCGGCAGTGTCGAGATGATGATCTCGTCATAGCTGCCGAGGTTGACCGCGTCGTGGATCGCCATCAGCGGCTCGGCGTCGCCGATGCTGCCGGTGACCTCCTGGCCGGCCGCGTCGGAGAGCTTGGGCAGCGCCACCGCCAGTACCTCGGTGGCCTCATCCGCGCTGGCATCCTGCGGATCGACGAACTTGTGCATTCCGTGGGCCTGTCGTGGGACCACGAGATGGAACCTGGCCGGACTGCGCTGCGCGCGCGCCCGGACCGCGTCCAGCAAACGCGGGGTCGCCGCGGTCTGATGCGCAACGACGAGGACGTTGGCCGGTTCTGACATGAGTCACCTCCAGAAGAGATGGACCGGTCGTCCGAGTATCCCACCGCGCCGCCGACTCGGACAAGGGGCCGCGCTGCGGCGGCGTCCGTGGGGCCATCCACCCCGTCCGGACGGGGTCGCACGGCCCCATGGACGCCGAGCGCAGCGAGGCCCCACTCAACCGCCGCTACTCCAGGCTGTACTCGCCGCGCGCCACGATCACCGCCGACCCGCCGACGAACACCCGCTCGATCCGCTCGGCGCTTCCCTCGACCCGCGCGCGGAGCACCGACCGACGCCCGATCTCGACGCCCTGGACGATCTCGATCTCGGTCCCGAACGGCACCCGACCGTGCCGCGCCAGGTGCACGGCGAGCGGCCCGGCCGCCGAGCCGGTGGCCGGATCCTCGGCCACGCCCAGCGCCGGCCCGAACATCCGCGTCTTCCACCGCTCGCCCGAGCCCGCGAAGCAGTTGATCCCGTAGGTCGCCGAGGCGCTCGAGCGCGCCGATGTCCGGCTTCAGCGCCGCGACCGCGTCCTCGCTCGGAAACTCGACGTACACGTGCACCGGCCCGTTGCGGATACCCCTCGATCGGGAGCGCGCCGTGGTCCGGAGCCGCCCCGAGCGCCGCCACCAGCTCGTCGACGGCATCGAACGGCTCGACCGCCGGCACGAACTGCTCCATCTCCCCGTATGTCAGCGCGCCATTGCCGGCGCGCTCGAGCGTCACGGGCACGATCCCGAGGCCGGTCTCCAGGCGGACCACGTTCGACCCCATCGCGCGGCCGACCACGAACGCCGTCCCGAGTACTGGGTGGCCGGCGAACGGAAGCTCGGTGGCGGGCGTGAAGATGCGCACGCGCAGATGCGCGTTCGGGTCCTCGGTTCGGAACACGAACACCGTCTCTGACAGGTTCATCTCGCGCGCGGCGCGCTGCATGGTCTCGTCGCTCAGGCCGGTCGCGTCGGTGAACACCGCGACCTGGTTGCCCTGCAGAGGCACGTCCGTGAACACGTCGGCGATCGTGTAGCGGCGCATGCTCACGACTCGCCCGCCATCTCGAGCAGCGTCGTCACCGTCGTCCAGTTGCGCGCGGTGGCGCGGACGCCGAGCGTGGTGACCGGCGAGCTTGGTCCACATCTTCGAGCGCCCGACCCCGTCCGGATGCCAGGCGTACAGCTCGCGGCCGATCGCCACGAGCCTCTCCGTCGGAGCCGCCGCGGCGGCGATCTTCTCGACCGCCTCCGGATCGGGCTCCCCGTCGAGGAAGCTGACCTGGTATCGCTTGGGATTGTCGGCCACGTCCGCGAGCGGGTTGCGGGCGACGACCTCGGCGAGCTCGTCGGCTGTGCGCACGATCACGTCGACGTCGAACCCGAATCGCTCCGCGATCAGCTTCTCGGATTGAGCGCCGAGCTTGTTCGCGCTCACACCCGACGTCAGCACGACGTTGCCGCTCTGGACGTACGTGCGGACGTCCTTGAACCCGGCGTCGGTGAGCACCGCGCGCAGCTCCGGCATCGCAATCCGCTTGTTCGGACCGATGTTGATGCCACGTAAGAGGAGGATTTGTGAGCGATTGCGCGCCATGTTGCGGGGAACTACGGACCGGGGTTGCGGGCCGGCGCGGATGTATACAGACGCGCTTTGGCCGATGTCATTCACGCAAGCCGGAACTTGAGCCCGGCGGCCAAACTTCCCTCGAGAATACGGAGTCCTGTAAATGCGGAAGAAGGACAAGAGCGGCCGGATGTCGGCGCAGGAGACGCTCGAACTGTGGCAGGCGTACAAGCAGAGCGGCGATGCGCGGATTCGCGACCGCCTGGTCCTGACGTTCGCGCCGATGGTCAAGTACATCGTGTACAAGAAGGCGCGCGAGATCCCGGCCCGTTGCGAGGTGGAGGACTTCATCTCGTGCGGCCTGGAGGCCCTGATCCGGTCGATCGACCGCTATGACCCCAACAAGGGCGCCACGCTCGAGCAGTTCGCGTGGACCCGGATCCACGGCGCGGTGCTCGACGAGCTCCGCCGCAACGACTGGGCCCCCCGCTCGCTGCGCCGCTGGGACCGCGACATCAACAAGGCCTCCGAGCAGTTCGTCGGCCTGTACGGCCGCAAGCCTTCGCGCGAGGAGCTGGGCGAGTCCCTCGGGATCTCGGCCAACGACCTGCGGACGCGCCAGGACGACATCGCCCGCTCCCACGTCGGGTCGCTCAACACCGTGGTCCTCGCCGACGACGACACCACGATCGAGCGGATCGACACGCTGCACTCGGAGGACCGCGACTGCGATCCCGAGCACGCGGCGATGCGCGACGAGGCCAAGAGCCGCTTCCGCAAGGCGTTCGAGCGCCTGCCCGAGCGCGAGCGCAAGGTCGCCGTGCTCCTCTACGTCTACAACCTCACCCTGCGCGAGATCGGCGAGATCCTCGGCGTCACCGAGAGCCGCGTCTGCCAGATCCACGGGCAGATCACGAAGAAGCTGCGCGTCGAGCTCGAAGCCGACGAGGCGCTGTTCAGCGAGGTGGCGTAACCGCATCCGGCTCTGGGCCGGCGCACGCTCCGCTTCAGGAGTGAGGGGAGACCGCTCCGCGCGCGCCGGCAGTCACCACGGCCCAGCATCCGGCTGGGCCCTCTGGTCATGCCTCCGGCTGAGAGCCGCCGAACCGCCCGGTCACGTCGGGCAGCTCTGCGGTCGCCGCCGCCTCGGCGGCGGCCTGGTTCTCTTTCTTGACCTCGAGCCAGATCTCCTCGCGGTAGACCGGTATCGCGCGGGGCGCGTCGATCCCGATCCGGACCGTCTGGCCCCGGACCTCGAGGACCTCGATGATCGTGTCGTCGCCGAGCATGATCCGCTCGCCGGCGCGGCGGCTGATTCTCAGCATGCCGGGTCGGCGTCCGGCGCGCTGTCCCCGTCGGGGGCGACGAACAGCGGCGCGCGGAGCTCACAGCCGGGCGCCTGGTTGATCACCTGGTAGGCCTGACCAGACCGCACCAGGATCGGCGCCTTGAGGTTGGCTGTGAAGTCCTCCAGCGCCGGCGCGGCGCGCACAGTCACATAGACGTCCATCGCGCTCGACCCGTCGAAGCCGAGGCGCTCGACGTCCTCGTCGATCACCTCGACCGCGAACCCCTGAAAGAACCGGTGCGGGTTGGTCACCGGCAGCGCCAGCGCCGGGTCCTCCAGCGACTGAAGCCACATGAAGGGCGCGTCGGGGTCGTTCGCCAGCAACGCATAGCGAGACCCGCCGAGGCCGATCAGGCCCTCGGGAAACTCGATGACCGTTTCCGGCTCGATCTCCACGCGCCCGAAGCGCGAACTCTCGATCGTGAGCGACAAAGCGGGGCTTACTCTAGCCGGAGCTGGTGCCGAGGAAGTTCATCAGCGACTGCTGAACGATGCTCGCGCCCGCCTGCAGGGCCGCGGTGAGCGCCGCCTGCTGGGTCGAGTAGCTGATCTCGGTCGACGCCATGTCGGCGTCCTGGGTGTTCGAGAGGACCTGCGTGTCGCTGGTCTGAAGGGTCTGGATCCGGGACGCGGCCATCTGGAGCCGGTCCTGGACCGCGCCGACGTTGGCCGACAGGCCGTCGAGCGAGTTGAGGTTCGTGTCGAGCGACGAGAGGTCGGAGTTCACCGCGGAGCTGTTGCCGGACTGCATGTCGTCGGCGATGTTGCGTAGCGAGTTCAGCAGCAGGCCGTCGCCGGCCGGCTGGCCGGAGACAGTCTGGCCGTTGCCGAGCACTGCCGACAGGTTCGAGTTCACGGTCAGCGAAGTGTTGGGGCCGATCGTCCGGGTCACCTGGTCCGGTGTTGCCGGCGTAGGTGTCGTTCGATCCCGACGCGTACGGCTCGGTCGAGGTCGCGGAGCCCGAGAACACGTACTGGCCGTTGTACTGGGTGTTGGCGTCCTGCTTGATCTGGTCGATCAGCTGGTTGACCTCCTGAGCGGAGGCCTGCATGTCGGCCGTGCTCTGGGTGCCGTTGGCGGCCTCGACCGTGAGCTCCCGGATCCGCTGGACCGAGTTCGTGATGTCGCGTCAGCGCGGAGCTCTGCGCCGTGGCCCAGCCGGTGCCGTCGGTGACGTTGTTCGAGTAGCTCGTCAGGTTCGACAGCTCGGTGTTGAGCTGGAGCGTGAGCGCGGTGCCGGACGGGTTGTCGGACGGCTGGTTGATCGACTTGCCCGTCGACAGCTCCTGCTGGGTCGTGTCGAGGCGGTCGAGCGCCGTCTCGATGCCGGACAGCGTCATCTGCGCGGACATCTGGTTGGTGATGCGTCCGATCATCTAGATCACCCCGAGAGCATGCCCAGCAGCGAGCTGAACGTGTCGTTGATCGTGCTCATGACCCGCGCCGAGGCCTGATAGGCCTGCTGGTACTGGATCAGGTTGGTCATCTCCTCGTCGAGCGAGACGCCGGAGATGCTCTGGCGCTGGCTGCCGATCGCGGTCAGCAGCGACTGCGAGGTCTGCTGGGCGTTCTGGGCCGACTGCACGTCGCTGCCGACCTGGCTGACGAACGCGTTGTAGGACTGGCTGGCGGTGCCAGTGCTCAGGGCGGCGACGGCGTTGGCCTCGTCCTCGGTGTAGGGCGGGGTCGTGCCGTTCGAGGTCAGGCTCGGGTTGACGGCGATCGTGGCCGCGGTGGTGCCGGTCGGATCGAAGAACGGGGTGGCGCTCGGTCCGCTCGCGTCGGCGCCGGAGATCGCGCTGTTGACCGTCGTGACGAGGTCGTTGGCGATGCCGTCGAGCGTCGTCGAGTAGTCCGCGAGCTTGCCGGTGCCGGTCGTCGAGTCGTACAGCCCGAGCAGCGAGCCGAGCGTGCCGCCGGAGCCGCTCAGGTTCGAGTCGGTCAGGTTGTCGGTGAGATCGACGCTGGTTCCGTTCACGAGCGGCGTCGCGTCGGTCGTCCCCTGCTGGGCGGCGAGTGCGGCATTGCCGAAGCTCACGTTCACCATCCCGTTCGACTGGGTGGTGACGTTCACGTTCGAGTACTGGGACAGGTCGTCGATGACGTTGTCGCGCTGGTCCTCGAGGTCGTTGGCGTCGATGCCGGCGGCCTGCGCCTGGGCGATCTGGCCGTTCAGCTGCGCGATCTCGTTGGCGTCGTTCGCGACCGCGCCTGTGCTGGGGTCGGTCAGCGTGTTGTACTGGCTGGTGACCTGCGACTCGAGCGTGCTCATCTGCCCGGACAGCGTGTTGAGCTGATCGGCGACGGCGGCGCCGTCACCCATGACCGCCTGCTGAGCGCCCTGGTCGCCCGGAGTTGACGCCAGCGTGTTCCAGTCTGTGAAGAACTGGTTCAGCGCGCCGGACAGACCGTTCGCGCTCGGCTCGTTCAGCCCCGCCTGGGCCTGGCTGAGGATCGTCGAGGTGGTGTTGTCGCCGTTCTCGGTGCTGTTCTGCGTCCGGTACTGGCTGTCGAGGAAGGTGTCGCGGATCCGCGTGATCGAGGTGATGTCGACGCCGGTCCCGAACTGCGAGCCGTCGCCGGTGACGCTCGACAGCGCCGGGATCGTCAGGGCGCTGCGCTCGGTCAGGTTCACGGTCTGGCGCGAGTAGCCGGGCGTGCTCGCGTTGGCGATGTTCTGGCCGGTGGTGTCGATCGCGGCCTGCGCGGCCTCGAGCCCGCTGAGCGCGGTCTGCAGGCCCATGTAGCTCGGAATCGTCATCGCTTATACCTCGAGATCGAACACGCGGTGGCCGGTGGTCTGCGCCGCGGTCGTCGCCAGCATGTCGCCGCCGGCGTTGTAGCTCTCATCGCCGGCGATGCCCGCGAGCTTGAGCAGGTGGTCGAGGAACGCCAGCTCCTGGCTCATCAGCGCCCGGTTGACGTGGTGCTCGCGCTGGACGACCTCGAGCAGGCCGCGGAGCTCGGCGCTCCGGGCGCCGGCAAGGAGCGCCGACTCGGGGTCCATCAGGGTCTCGAGCATCGCCATGCTCACCGACGCGCCGGCGACGAGGAGCCGGGCGCCCGCGCGTTCTAGCAGCGCGATCCGCTCGGTCTCGAGCTGCCGCCGGTGGTGGAGCTCGGCACCGAGCACGCCGGTCAGTGCCACGACGCTCTTGACGTCGCGATTGCGGATCGCCACCCCCTGCTCGAGGACCACCTGGAGCAGCCGCCGCGCGGCGACCAGCTGCGCCTCGAGATGGGTGATCACCTCGTTGGTCAGGGCGGCGTCGGCCCGGGCTTGAAGCTCGGCCGTCGCCATCACTGCGCCCCCGCAGTCGTGCCGGAAGTCGTGTTGGGTGTCGTGCTGGAAGTCGTCGCCTCACCCTGCGGCGTCCCGATCGCCGGATCGATCGACTGCGCGAGCTGCTGGGCGATCCCCAGGCCACCGCTGGACATGATGCTCTGGGTGAGCGCGGTCGGGATCATGCTCGCGAACCCGCTCGTGCTCGGATCGGAACCGAGGATGCCGCCGCTCGAGTCGCTCGAGCTGTCATCCGAGCCGTCGTCGCCTCGAGCTGTCGTCGCCCGGGCTGGTAACGGTCGAGGCGAGTTCCTGCGTCAGCTGCTGGACGAGCATGTCCTCGAAACCGAACGCCTCCTGGTAGGCCTTCTGGGCGGTGGCGTTGCCGTTGCGGATGTCCGCCGGCTCGTTCGCCGCGTCGATCGGCGGCAAGCTCGACGAGGCCGCCGTGAGCGACGGGTCGTAGGAGCTGAGTCCCGATGCCGACAGGATGCTCACGGCTTGATCTCGTTCGCGATCTGCAGCATCTGCGCCTGGTACTGGATCGCCTGGCTGCCCATCGAATACTGCTGCTGGGCGGCCATCATCTCGCTCATCTCGGTGCCCATGTTGACGTTTGAGCCCTCGAGCGCGCCCTGCTGGAGCGAGGCGCTCTTGGCGGCCTTGATCGCGCCGCTGGCGGCGGTTGCGCTGAACACGCTGTCGCCGTCGGCTACGAGGCCATCGGGCGCGGGCACGTCGACGAGCGAGATCTTGCCGAGCTTCTGGCTGCCGGCCTGAACCGTGCCGTCCGACTCGATCGACACCTGGCTGGGGTCGACGCCGGACGGGATCGTGATCGGCGGCTGCACCAGCATGCCCTGCTGGTTGGTGAGCTGGCGTTTGTCGTTGAGCTGGAGCGCGCCGTTGCGGGTCAGGCCGATCGTGCCGTCGGGCCGGCGGACCTCGATGTAGCCCTCGCCCTGGATCGCGACGTCGAGCGGCTGGCCGGTCTGCTGGATCGCTCCCTGGGTCTGGTCGCGGCCCATGACCTCGGCTTCGGCGCCGGCGCCCGTGGCGACATTCGAGCCGTAGTCACCGCTGCTGTAGAGCAGGTCGTGGAAGCCCAGGATCGTCGACTGGTAGCCGGGCGTGTCGATGTTCGCCATGTCGTTCGAGATGGTGTCGAACTGCTGTCTGCTGAGCCTCCATCCCCGAGGCGGCGGCGTAAAGACCTTCGAGCATCTATCAGCCTCCCAGCGAGCCCACCGACTGCGAGCTCTCCTGCATCGTTGAGTCGATCGTCTGGATCGCGTTCTCGCCGGCCTGGTAGGTCTGCGTCGCCGTGATCATGCTGACCATCGTGTTGATCGGGTCGACGGCCGAGTTCTCCAGCTCGCCCTGCTTGACGATCCCGCTGGCGCGGCCGGCGGGCGCGCCCGTGAAGTAGTTGTAGCCCTGCTTGGTCGGGTTGGTCACGTTGAACGCCCCGACCGAGGAGGCGGGAACCGTGCCCTGCGCGCTGACCGCGATCGGGGCGCCGTTCTGGGACAGCACGTCGTTGCCCTGACCGTCGACGAGCAGGCCCTGGGCCGACTCGGAGAACTGCCCGTCACGGGTGAATTGGACGCCCTGCGGCGTGCGGACGGCGAAGAAGCCCGTGCCGGCGATCCCGAAGTCGAGCGGCTGGCCGGTCGAGTGGAGCGCCGCCGGGGTCAGGTCGGTGACCGGAGTGCCGAGCTTCACGCCCGTGTTGATCGAGCCGATCTGCTGACCGGTCGTCGTGTTGGAGAGCAGCATCGACCCGAAGCTCTGCTGCACCGAGGCGTCCGTCTTGTACCCCGGCGTGGAGGCGTTCGACAGGTCGTTCGCAAGCTGATCCTCCCTGACCTGCTGGGCCAGCATTCCGGACGCTGCGATGTAGAGACCGGTATCCATCGCCCCGGGTATTCGCCCGTCCTTCATCATCCTTGAGCCATGGATCCGATCAACGTGGACATTCGTTTGATCAAGGCCGTGCTCGGCACGGAGTTGCGGATCGCTCCCGGGCCGCGGGCTGATGGCGCGCGTCGTGACCGCCGACGGGTTGGGGCGCGGATCGCTGAACATCGCCGGCGCGGTTATCGACGCGTCGCTGCCGAAGGACATCCAGGCCGGCCAGGAGCTGCGCCTGACCGTACGCCACGTGAGCGCCGAGCGGGTCGAGCTGAGCCTGTCCGACCAGGCTGGCGGCGGCCGCGGCGCCGGCCGACGCCGTCCCGCTTCCGGGCGGCGGGACCGTGCACGTGAGCGAGCGCGACGCCGGCGGTGGCGGTGGCGGTTCCGGTTCCGGTGGCGCAGGCGGCGGACCGGCACTCGCTCAGCCTGCGCTACGACGCGCCCGTCCTGGGGGCGATGGACCTGCGCTTCGAACTCGATCCCTCGTCGCTGCGGGTATCGGCGACGGTGGGCGCCGGCGAGCCCGTTCGACCTCGCGCTCGACCACGCCGGCAAGCTCCGTGACGCTTTGGCGCAGGCGATCGGGCGCCCGGTCACCGTCGACGTCTCCCCGCGGCGCGAGCCGCTCGACGTGTATGCCTGAGCCGGGGGAATCTGTGCCCCACCCGCCCTCCCACCCGCCCCCCGACCCGCCCCCGCCACCGCGCCGGCGCGCCACCGCGCTCAGCTACGAACAGGGGCAGCACGCCCCGCAGGTGACCGCCACCGGTGTGGGTCTCGTTGCGGACCGCATCATCGCGGCCGCGCGCGAGGCCGGCGTACCCGTGCGCCACGATCCCGCGCTGGCCGAGGCGCTCGCCGCGCTCGACCTCGGCGACGACGTCCCGCCGGCGCTGTGGACCGCGGTGGCGGAGACGCTCGCGTGGGCGTATCTGCTCGACGCCAAGGCGTCGCGCCCGCGGACGTGAGCGAGCCCGGCGGCGCGGCGGTTAGACCGGGTCGCGCGTCGCGCAGGCCGAGAAACTCGCCACTCGACGTGGTGCCGGCGGCGAGGGTGGCGAAACTCGTGCCATAGCCGACTGAACCACCGTTCACCCCCGGGGGCGGGTCCAGTGGTGAGTTATTCGCCCTCGCGGGCCGCCACCGCACCGCCACCGCCCCCGAAACGGCCCGCGGCCCACCGCCACCGCCACCACCCACACGAACCGCCACCGCCCACGAACCGCCACCGCCCACCCACCGCCACCACCCACCGACCACCACCCACGAACCGCCACCGCCCGCGAACCGCCACCGCCACTCAACCTTTCCCGCCACGTGCCGATGTACCCGGAGGCCTCCCCTCGAAAGGCGGTTCCCTCGCATGGCCCTTCGTCTCACTGGCATATCCACGCCTGCTGACGCTGCCGGCACCCCGGCGGGCGTCGCGCTGCCCGGCGCCGGCCTCACCGAGTCCGGTGGCGCCTTCGGCACCCGGCTCGGCATCCAGGCGCGCACGCACTTCGCCACCGACGACCTCAAGGCATACCAGTCGCTCTTCCAGAGCGCCGGCGAGCACGACGACCCCCAGGCGCGCTACCACGCCCGCGTGCGGCTGGTCGAGGAGGGGCTGTCCGCCGCTGGTCAGTCCACCTCGGAGTCGCAGGCGGCGCAGCGATACGCCGCCGCCGCCGCCGGCGCGATCGCGGCGCTCGAGGAGGAGCCGCGCGAGCCGGTGCTGCTGCATCTATGCCGGCGTCGCCCTGTACGAGCTGTGGAGCCTCGACGCCGCCCACGCGATGTTCAAGGCCGCGCAGCTGCTCGATCCGGCCCTCCCCCACCTCAAGCGCAACCTCGACGAGCTCGGTCGTCGCCGGCGCGAGGCCAGCCAGAGCGGCCGGTCGCTGAAGCCCGTTCACGCCACGGTCCCGGCGCTGGCGGCCAGGGCCCGCAGCATCGCCAGGCAGGCCCGCCCGGCCACGGACCTGAAGCTCAGCTTGTGCATGATCGTCAAGGACGAGGAGGAGATGCTCCCGCGCTGCCTGGCCGCGGTGGCGCCCGCCGTCGACGAGATCGTGATCGTCGACACGGGATCGAAGGACCGCACGATCGAGATCGCCCGCGAATACAGCGCGGTCGTCATCGAGAAGGAATGGACCGGCTCCTTCTCCGACGCCCGCAACGTCTCCTTCGAGGCCGCCACCGGCGACTGGATCATCTACCTCGACGCCGACGAGGTCCTTGTCCCCGAAGACGTCGACCGCCTACGAGAGCTCACCGGACGCACGTGGCGCGAGGCGTTCTACCTCGTCGAGACCAGCTTCACCGGCGAGCTCGGCGACGGCGACGCGATCACGAACAACGCGCTTCGCGTGTTCCGCAACCGCCCGAGCTACCGCTTCGAGGGCCGGCTGCACGAGCAGATCGCCCACAACCTGCCGACCTACGCCGCCGGCCGGCTCGAGCAGACCTCGGTGCGGATCGAGCACTACGGCTACCTCGGCGCCGTTCGCGACGCCAAGGCGAAGTCGCAGCGCAACCTCGACCTGCTCAAGGCCCAGCAGGCCGAGAGCCCCTCGGACGCGTTCATGTACTTCAACCTCGGCACCGAGTACTCCGTCGTCGGCGACCACGCCGCGGCGCTGATCGAGCTCGAGCGGGCCTGGAGCCTGATCGAGAGCCAGGGCCAGGAAGACCGCGACTACGTGCCGGTGCTGCTGCAGCGGCTGGTCACCGCGCTGTGTAACTGCGGCCGCGCGCAGGACGCGATCACGCGTGCGGACAAGGCCCTGCAGCAGTTCCCGAGCTTCACCGACATGGTCTACTCGCAGGCGCTCGCGGCGCTCGCGCTCGGGCGCGAGGACGACGCGATCTCCTACTGGCAGCGGTGCATCGAGATGGGCGACGCGCCGGCGCACCTGGGCGCAGCGGTCGGCGGCGGCACGTACCGCCCCCGGGTCGCGCTGGCCGACGTTTACATGCGTCGCGGCCAGCTCGATGCGGCGCGCGAGCTACTCGACTGGTGCATCACCGAGCATCCCAACGTCGTCCGCGTGATCGGCCCGTATGCGTCGGTGCTACTCCGGAGCGGCACCCCGGCCGAGACCGTGTCGAGCGACATCGAGGCCCGCGTCCCCGAGCTCACCGCGGACGCGCGCTTCGTGCTCGCGACGATCTTCTTCGGGCACGGCGCGATGGCCGCCGCCGAGACGCAGTACCGCGCGGTCCTGAACGCGCGTCCTGCCAGCTCGCAGGTCCGCGTCCAGCTCGCCGAGACGCTGCTGAACCAGCGCAGCTACACGGAAGCCGCGCAAGCGGCGGCGCCGATCGCCGACGACGACCCGTTTGCCGGGCTCGCCTGCCGGATCGAGCTGTGGAGCCTCACCGCCTCGGGAGACCTCGATGAGGCGACGACGGCGGCCACACGGGCAGCGCACGCCGGCGTCCCGGCCGCCGAGCTCGAGGTGTTTGCGGGCTGGGCCGAGGCCGCAAGCGACCCGCAGCCCGAGCAGCTCCGAAGCCTCCCGGTGGCGGCGACCCCGCTGCTCGGCGTGATCCTCGAGACGCTGCTCGGCGCCCACGAGTTCGACACGTTCGAGAAGCTGGCCAAGCTGCTCGAGCGCTCAGCGCTGCCCGAGCGCGAGCAGCGCGAGCTGCTGGGCTCGATGTACCTGAGGCATGGCTTCCTCCAGTCGGCCGCTCGCGAGTGGATGGCCGTCTGCCAGGGCCGTCCCGACGCGCGCGCCCTACTCGGGCTGGCCCGCGTGGCGCAGGGGAACGGACAGCTCGAGGACGCCGCGGTGTTCGCCGGCGAGGCGCTCAAGCACGACGCCTCCAGCGCCGGCGCGATCGAGGTCCTCGCCCGCTGCTCCACGCCCAGAAACCCCGAGCTCGTCGGGGCGAAGTAGAGCAACCAAGGCCCAAACCGGCCGCGACCGACCTCGGCCACGGACCGGACAACTCAACAGAAAGCTAAGGAGGCGCTCAAGTTCTCAGCGATGCGCTCGATTACCCCACCTGAGCGGAAAGGATTCCCGCGCAATAGGTAGGAACCGACGCATCCAAGGAGGAATGCAATGAGCTTCGATATCGGTTCGGTGGGCGGGACGCCCGCCGCAGCCCCAGCGGCCAAGACCCAGCGGCCAACTGCCGTGCCGTCGCCGTCCGTGCAATCCGCGGACACGGTGACCGTAGACACGATCCCTGCCAGCCCTCCCGACGAGGTGCATGACGCGATCGGCGTCGCCAACCAGGCGTACCACAACCTGCAGGCGAGCGGCAGCGAAATGCGCTTCAAGGTCAACGAGGCAACCGGCAAGCTGTCTGTCGAGGTCCACGACGTCCACGGGAACCTGTTGTTCACGGTCCCGGCGAGCACGGTTCTCGACGTCGCATCGGGCGGATCGCTTCCGTCGAACTAATCCAGCGCCAGAGAGGTTTCACTCGCCATGTCAACTTCATCCGTCAGCTCGAGCACGAGCTCCAGCGCGTACAAGACCGGCGACCAGCTGTCCTCGCTCGGGTCCGGGTCGCAGTTGCAGGTCACGGGTCTGGCTTCCGGCCTGGACACGAACGCGATCGTGTCCGCACTGATGGCCACCCAGCAGCAGCAGGTGACGAACCTGACCAACCAGCAGACCGGCCTGACTGCGATGAACACGCAGTTGACGAGCATCCAGGCGGCGCTGACGACGGTCGCCAACGACGCCCAGGCGCTCGGAAACCCGTCGCTGTTCGCCAACACCCAGACGATCACCTCGACCGACCCGACGTTGGTGGGCGCCACCGCGACCTCCAACAACGGCGCCGTCGTCGGCGGCTACCAGATCTCGGTGACCGCGCTGGCGAGTGCCTCCCAGAAGACCTACTCGTTCACCAGCCCGAGCTCGGCCGACACGGTCACGATCGACGGCCAGCAGGTCTCGCTGGCCGCCGGCGCCTCAGCCGACGACCTCGTCAATGAGATCAACTCCAACTCGAACCTGAGCGTGTGGGCGACCGTCACCCAGGAGTCGTCGAACGGCGGCCCGGCCACCGTCGTCTTCTCTGATCGCCAGACCGGCGAGCCCGCGGGCAACTACATCCAGGTCTCCGATACGGGCGGGGCGCTCACCGACGCCGGCTTTGACGTGCCGGGAACCGATGCCGAGTACACGATCAACGGCGGAGCTCCGCAGTACTCGTCCTCGAATACGATCACCGGCGCTTCGCTCGGCGGCAGCGCCCAGCCGACCCAGGGTCAGGGCGCAACCCAGACGATCCCCGGCGTGTCGCTCAGCCTGAACGGCGTCACCGGGTCGAATCCGGTGACCGTCACCGTCGGATCGCCGGCGCCGAGCACGACGAACATCCAGACCGCCGTGCAGCAGTTCGTCACCGACTACAACTCGGCGATCAACCTGATCCAGACCCAGCTGACTCAGGCGCCGTCGAGCTCCGACCCCACGCAGGGGACGCTGTTCGGCGACTCCGACCTCCAGCAGCTGCTCTCGACCATGCGCGAGCAGATGGATGCGACCGTCGGCGGCCTGACGGGGAGCATGTCGAGCATGCTCGACGCCGGCGTCAGCACCGGCGCCGCCTCCGGCACCGGAGCCCCTTCTGCGAGCGCGATCAGCGGCAACCTGACGCTCGACGCCACCGCCCTGACACAGGCGCTGACGACCAACGGAAGCGCGGTCAAGTCGATGCTCCAGAGCTGGTCGATCTCGTTCTCGAGCCTGGTCGAAGGCGAGGCCTCGCCTGGAGGGACGATCTCCACGCGGATCGCGGGGGACAGCACCCAGATCAACTACCTCGGCACCCAGATTGACAACCTGAACCAGGCCAACAGCCAGCAGCAGGCCTCGCTCGTTCAGCAGTTCGCTCAGATGGAAGCGGCGCTCTCGTCCAGCCAGTCGACGAGCAGTTGGCTGACCAGCCAGATCGCGTCCCTGCCGACGCCGTAAGGGTCGGCAAAGCGGCCAGCGCGGCTCAAGAGCACGCGCCCGCTGCCGAGCAACTGGGGAGAACGGACGCACAGTTCCCACCCGCCCAGGAGACCCTCTCACGATGACGCCACCCACCGCCACGCCCAACGTCGCCTACCGCGAGAGCTCGGTGCTGAGCGCTACCCCGGAGGTGCTCGTCGTGATGCTCTACGACGGCGCCCGGAGGTTCCTGTTCCAGGCCGGCGTCGCGATGCGCGACGGCCAGATCGAGCTCTCGCACCGCAAGCTGCGTCGTGCCGAGGACATCATCCGCCACCTGCTCGACGCACTCGACATGGACCAGGGCGAGATCTCCGAGCGGCTCGAGGCGATCTACCTCTTCTGCCTGCGCCATCTCCAGCAGGCCCGCTTCGATCGCGACGACACCAAGCTCGAGCAGGTCAGCGGCCTGCTCAGCGAGCTTCGCGAGGCGTGGGCGACCATCGCCGGACAATGACCTCCGCCGAGACAGCGCCATACGAGGCGCTCGCTCGGATGATCGAGCGCGAGCTCGAGCTCATCGGCACCCGCGATCCCGACGCGCTGGCCGCGCTCAAGTCCGAGCGCGACGCGCTGATCGCGACCCTCCCCGACACTCCGCCCGCTTCCGCCCGCCCCGCACTCCAGCGCGCGGCGCTGATGAACAAGCGCCTGGAGATCGAGATCCTGCGCATCCGCGAGGCCCTGGTGATCGAGTTCGCGAACACCGAGCGCGTTAGCCGCACGGTCCGCGGCTACTCGCCCCCGCGCGAGGCGCTCCGGCACGTCGAGACCACGGCCTAGATCAATACCTCGCCTGCATTAAAGGTTCGGGCGTTCCGGCCGATTTGCGGGAACATGAGGCTCGTAGCCACTGCCAACCTTCAAGAGGACACCACGCTCGCGCGTGACATCCTCACCGGACACGACGCTGCCCCGCTGCTCCGCGCGGGCGTCAAGCTCAACGCCCGGTTCATCGAGCACCTGCACCGGGCGGGCATCCAGGGCGTCTACGTAGAGGATCAGTTCAGCCGGGGCATCGAGGCCGAGCCGGTGATCAGCGGTCAGACGCGCGGCCTGGCCACGCGCGCGATCGCGGCCGTGTACGAGGAGGCCAAGCGCTCCGTCGCCGCGGGCCGCACGCTCGACCCCGAGGCCACCGACGACCTCTCCGACGTCGTCGACCAGATCCTCCTCGAGATCGAGGAGAGCGACGGGAAGTCGGTCGTGCTGTCCGACCTGTGCGCAGCCGAGGCCTACGTACTTCAGCACCCGATCGACATGACCGCACTCGGCTTGCTGATCGGGCGCCGCCTGATCACCGAGCACGGCTGGCTCGACTACAAGGGCGAGCGCCAGGACGACCGGCACGAGGAGCGCCTGTTCCGCCTCGGAATGGGCCTGCTGCTGTCCGACATCGGCAAGCTCGCGATTCCCGACGCGATCCTGAACAAGCCGGGCAAGCTGTCCGAGGAGGAGTGGGAGATCGTCAGGACCCACCCCAAGGCCGGCGTCAAGCTGGTCCGCGACACCGGCGCCTGGTGCCCGCTGGTCCAGGCCTGCATCCTGCGCCACCACGAGCGCTGGGACGGCGCCGGCTACCCCGAGGGCAAGGCCGGAACCGAGATCCATGAGATGGCCCGGATCGCCGCGGTCGCCGACGTGTTCGACGCGATCACCTCCGAGCGCGTGTTCGCCCCCGCCAAGCCGGCCCACGTCGGCGTGCAGGCGATCCTCGCCGGCGCAGGCACCCAGTTCGACCCGACGATCGCCGAGGTGTTCTCGCGTCGTGTCGCCCCGTTCCCTCCGGGCGTCGAGGTTGAGCTCACCGACGGCCGCCGCGCGGTCGTGGTGAGCGTGTCCGAGCTTGCGCTCGACCGCCCCGTCGTCCGCGTGATCAGCGGCGCCGATGCCCCGGTCGACATCTCGCTCACCGCGGATCCCAGCATCCAGATCGTCGGCTGGAATCCCGCCCCCGTTGCCCACGCGGCGCAGGCTGCCTAGACCCTTTCTCCGCGTGCGCCGAGAGGCGTTGTTCGGCTCAAGCTTTCCGGGGGCGAGGCCGATCAACCAGACCGTCCAGTTGTCCCGAAAGGACCCGCCCCCGTGTCATTCCTGATCTCATCCGTTCGCCGCCAGCTGATCGTCGCCTTCATGGCGGTCTCGCTCGTGTTCATGGTCGCGATCGCGCTCGCCTGGACGGGCAGCTCCAAGTCGCTCATGCTGGCAGTCGCGCTGGCGGCAGTCCTGGTCGCCGCCGTGATCAGCCTCACGATCTCGCGGGACCTCAGCGTCCGTATCACGCTGCTCCTCGACGGGATCAGAAGCCTCGACGCCGACGCCCTCGCCGAGCTCGAGGACGGGCTCGAGGCGATCTCCCGCGGGGACCTCACCCGCGAGGTGCGACCGCAGATCGAGGAGATCCCGACCAATCGCAAGGACGAGGTCGGCAAGCTGACCCGCACCTTCAATGGGATGGTCCAGAAGACTGAGAGCAGCGTCGCGGCCTACAACACCACCCGCGCGAAGGTCGCCGGCATGCTGCGCGAGATCTCGAGCACCTCCGAGCAGCTGTCGCTGTCCTCGCAACAGATGGCGAACACCTCCGAGGAGGCCGGGCGTGCCGTCGGCGAGATCGCTCAGGCGGTCGTCTCCGTGGCCGCCGGCGCCGAGGATCAGGTTCGCTCGATCGCCGATGCGAAGATCCTCACCGACGAAGTGGCGATGGCCTCCCAGGCGTCCGCCGACGGGGCGCAGCAGACCGCCGAGGCCGCTGCCGAGGCCCGCGATCTCGCCGAGCAGGGCGCCCAGGCCGTGTCCTCGGCCACCGAGGCGATGCAGGCGATTCGCGACTCGAGCGCCGAGGCGAGCACCGCGATCCGTTCGCTCGACGCCAAGAGCGAGCAGATCGGCGTGATCGTCGACACGATCACGGGGATCGCCGAGCAGACCAACCTGCTCGCGCTGAACGCCGCGATCGAGGCCGCCCGCGTCGGCGAACAGGGCCGCGGGTTCGCGGTCGTCGCCGAGGAGGTCCGCAAGCTGGCCGAAGAGTCTCAGTCCGCCGCCTCCTCGATCTCGACCCTGATCCAGGAGATCCAGCTGCAGACACGCCGCGTCGTCGGAGTCGTCGAGGACGGGGCTCGCCAGACCGAGGACAGCGCGGCCACCGTGGAGCAGGCGCGTGCGGCGTTTGCGCGCATCGCTGCTGCCGTCCAGGACGTCGGCAACCGCGTCGAGCAAATCGCCGGGTCGATCCAGGAGATCGCCAGCGCCGGCAGCCGCGTCCAGGACAGCATGACCTCAGTGGCCGCAGTGGCCGAGGAATCGAGCGCGTCCTCCGAGCAGGTGAGCGCCTCGACCCAGCAGACGAGCGCCTCGACCGAGGAGATCGCCGCGTCCGCGAACGAGCTCGCCCGCACCGCCGAGGAGCTCGAACGGCTCGTCGGCCAGTTCACGTTGGCCTAAGTAGCTACTGCGACCGGGCGCGTCGGTTGGGCCGCCTGCGGCGGCGTCCGTGGGGCCGAGTGCCCCATCCAGACCGGGTTCGCTTCACAGCTCCGGACGCGGGCTGGGACGCCCGGCCTGCGGCGCTCGCGGGCAATCCCTCCCGCCTACTGTCACGGCCCGCAACCGCACGCGCCGCAGGACGGGCGGCTAGCCCGCCGAGACGCTAAAGGATCGGCCGCAAACGCCGATTCATGGAAGGACTCGATGGATCGGGTCGTAACCGAGCCCAAGGAGGGCGCGTCTTCATCGGATCTCTGTATGTCCCTCCTTGACACCACTCAGCAAGCCCTCGAGTCAGCCATGAGCGGCTCGATGCTCCGTCAGACGCTTCTGACGAACAACCTTGCGAACGTCGACACGCCGGGCTACCAGCCCGAGGACGTGAACTTCCAGAGCACGCTCGCGTCGGCGATCCAGTCCGGGCAGCCGCTCAGCTCGGTCAGCTACCAGCCTTACTCCACGGCACAGTCCGTAGGCGCCGACGGCAACGGCGTCAGCCCCGAGCAGCAGGAGGCCGCGCTCTCCCAGAACGGTCTGCTGTACGAGACGCTGACTCAGGTCGCGGCCCAGCGCGAGTCGATCCTCGAGAGCGCCATGGGCATGGGTGAGTCCTGATGAGCTTCTTCGACGCGATCAGCATCGCCGCCACCGGCCTCACCGCCGAGCGCGTGCGCATGGACGTGACGTCCGAGAACCTGGCCAACGCCGACACCACCCAGGGCGCGAACGGGCAGCCATACCAGGAGCAGGACGTGGTCCTGCAGCAGGTCGGCGGCGGCGGCGGCTTCAGCGCGGCCCTGTCGGGCGCGATGGGCGCGGCCGGCGCGAGCTCGTCGATCGGTGGCGGCACCACGCCCGGCGGCGTTGCGGTCGCGGGGATCGTCAACGACCCCACGCCCGACCAGCAGGTCTACGACCCGGGTAATCCGTCGGCCAACTCCCAGGGCTACGTGAAGATGCCGAACGTCAATCCAGTCAACGAGATGGTCGACATGATCGACGAGTCGCGGTCCTACGAGTCAGACGTGACCGCGATGAGCACCGCCAAAGACATGTACGAGAAGACCCTGGATCTCCTGAAATGATCCCGGCGATCTCAGGAGCCGTCGGGCCGCTCGGCGCAGGTGAATGGAGCGTCGGCGGGGTCGGCTCGCTCGGCCAGAGCGGCACGACCGGCACCAGCGCCGCGAGTGGCGGCGACGGCAGCTTCGGCAGCGCACTTACAGGGGCGATCAACTCGCTCGAGACGAGCCAGGCCAACGCCACGACGGCGTCGCAGCAGCTCGCCACCGGGCAGCTCACCGATCCGACCCAGGCGATCACCTCGGTCGAGAACGCGTCACTGGCGATGGATCTCGCCTCCCAGATCCGCACCAAGCTGGTCGACGCCGTCGATCAGGTCTTCCAGACCCAGATGTAGGCCCCGGCACCGCGCCGCCCCCGCCCCCCTCCCCCACCGACCAGGTTCCCACGCACCCACCCCCACCACCTATGGACATTCGTCAATTCATCTCGAAGCTCACGCCCAAGGGTTGGGCCATGGTCGGCGGCTCGGCCGCGGCCGCAGTCGTATTCCTGGTGGTGATCATGCACTTCGCCTCCGCCCCGAGCTACTCCACGCTCCTCACCGGCCTCGATCCGGCGCAGACGGGCAAGATCACGACGACGCTGTCGTCCAAGGGAATCACCTACCAGATCCAGAACGGCGGCACCGCGCTCGCCGTCGACTCGAGCCAGACGAGCCAGGCGCGGATCGCGCTCGCCACCGCTGGCCTGCTCGGCGTCGGCAGCCAGCAGCCCGGCTTCGAGCTGCTGAACAGTTCGCAGCTCGGCGCTTCGGACTTCCAGCAGCAGGTCACCTACCAGCGCGCGCTCGAGGGCCAGCTCGACCAGACGATCGAGCAGATCCAGGGCATCGACTCCGCGACGGTGAACCTCGTGCTGCCCAACCAGCAGGACGAGCTGTTCGGCGACAACACCCAGAGCTCGAGCGCCTCGGTGCTCCTGTCTGACTCGGGGAACGTCGACCAGAGCTCTGTCAAGGGCATCGCCGAGCTCGTCGCCTCGAGTGTCCAGGGCCTGTCCGACCAGAAGGTCACGATCACCGACTCGACCGGGGCGCTGCTGTGGCCCGCGTCGGGCGGCGACAGCTCGGACGGCTCCGGGACCTCGCAGCAGTCCGCCGACCAGCAGTACGACGCGACCACGGCCGCGGCGGTCACCGGCATGCTCGCTCAGACGCTCGGCCAGGGCAAGGCCCAGGTCATGGTCAACGCCAACGTGAACGCCAACCAGGCGACCTCGGACACGCTCACCTACGGCACCAAGGGCGTGCCGCTGACCCAGCAGACGCAGACCGAGACGCTCAAGGGCGGGAGCCCGACGGCCTCCGGTACGACCGGCACGGTCCCGGCCTACGCCGCGAGCTCGGGCAGCAGCAACTCGAACTACGCGAACAAGTCCGACAACACCACGTTCGGTGTGGACAAGACCGTCACGCACGCGGTGATCGCGCCGGGTGCAGTCAACAACCAGACGGTGTCGGTGCTGGTCGACAAGTCGGTGCCGGCGTCGGCGATCCCGGCGATCAAGAGCGCGGTGGCCGGCGCGGTCGGCCTGAACCTCAAGCGCGGCGACACCCTGTCGGTTTCCCAGATCGCGTTCGCGAAGCCCGCCGTAACGCCCCCGCCGGCGTCGAGCACGAAGATGATCGGCTACGCCAAGTACGCGCTGATCGGCTTCGGCGCCCTGCTGTTCCTGTTCTTCATGCGCCGCAGCATCCGCCGGCGCGAGAAGGAAGGTTTCACCGGCCAGCCCACCTGGCTGCGTGAGCTCGAGACCCCGCGTCCGCTTGCCGCGCTCGCGTCCGGCGACGACGCGCAGACCGACGTCAAGCGCCTGCGGTCCCCGGTTAACGTTCCCAAGCGCCAGGTTGAGGAACTGGTCGAGCGCGACCCTGATCGCGTCGCCCAGCAGGTCCGCGCCTGGATGAGTGAGGACTAGGGCGGGCGGGGATCGATAAACGATGGCAGCTGAACTGGAAAAGGCACCGACTCAGGCACCCGCCGCGGCGGCCGCGGCCGCACCGGTACCGGCCAAGCGCAAGCTCGAGATCAAGGGCCGCAAGAAGGCGGCCGTGCTGCTCGTGTCGCTCGGTCCCGACCGTGCCGCCGAGGTGTTCAAGCACCTGCGCGACGACGAGATCGAGACCCTGTCGCTGGAGATGGCCAAGCTCCAGCGGGTCGACCAGCTCACGCAGGCAACCGTGCTCGAGGAGCTTGCCGCCACCGTCGAGGCGTACGACTCGCTGCTGGCGGGCGGCGTCGATTATGCGCGCGAGGTGCTAGAGCGGGCGCTCGGTCCCGAGCGGGCGCTCGAGATCATCGGGCGGCTATCGAGCGTGATCGAGATGCGGCCATTCGAGTTCCTGCGCCGCACGCCGGCCGAGCAGCTCGTGACCTTCCTGCGCAACGAGTCGCCCCAGACGGTGGCGCTCGTGATCGCCAACCTGCACACGACGCTCGCCTCGCAGGTCCTGTCGAACCTGCCCGGACCCGAGCAGGCCGAGATCGCGGTCCGGATCGCGCGGATGGGCGAAACCAGCCCCGACGTCGTCAAGCAGGTCGAGAGCGTGATGAAGAAGAAGCTCGACAGCGTCGTCCAGCAGGAGTACTCGACCGCCGGCGGGATCAAGTCGCTCGCCGAGATCCTCAATCACACCGACCGCTCGACCGAGCGCAACGTGCTCGATTCGCTGACCGAGGCCGACGAGGAGCTCGCGGCCGAGGTCCGGCGCCTGCTGTTCGTGTTCGAGGACATCGTCAAGCTCGACGACCGCTCGATCCAGCTCGTGCTCCGCGAGGCCGATCAGAAGGACCTGGCGCTCGCGCTGCGCGGCGTCAACGACGACGTCAAGGAGCGGATCCTGTCGAACATGTCAGAGCGCGGCGCGACGATGCTGGTCGAGGAGATGGCCTACCAGCCGCCGCAGCGCAAGCGCGTCGTCGAGGAGGCACAGGGACGGATCGTGGCGATCGTGCGCAAGCTCGAGGAGGCCGGCGCCCTGGTGCTCTCGCGCGGCGAGGAAGATGCAGTTGTCTAGCCCCGCAACTCCGGCGGCGAGTTACGCCTTCCGCCAGCTCGACGCGCCGCCGGCGGGGACGAGCGACGGCATCGCCGACGTCCTGTCCGCGGTGCGCGCAGAGGCCGAGCAGATCCGTGCGCAGGCGTGGGCCGCCGGCGAGGCCGAAGGCCGCGCCGCGGGGCTCGCGGCGGCCCGTACCGACGCCCAGCCCGCGGTCGCCGCGCTGGCGTCCTCGCTCGAGGCGATCGAGCAGCTGAAGGCGCAGATGATCGCCGAGCTCGAGCAGGACGCGGTCGAGATGGCGCTGCGCCTGGCCGAGCAGATCATGGCCGGCGCGCTGTCGGTCGAGCCCGAGCGCGTGCTCGACGTGGGACGGAACGCGCTTCGCCACCTTTCCGATCGCCGGCGGGTGACGCTGGTTGTGAACCCGGAGGACCTCGAGCTTGTGAGCGATTGCGTCGACCGGCTGCAGTCCGAGCTCGGCGGGATCGAGCACCTCGCCGTCCAGTCCGACCGGCGGATCGGCCGGGGCGGCGCGATCGCGCGGACCGAGTCCGGCGAGATCGACTCTGGCATCGACGCGCAGCTCGGCCGCGCCCGCGAGATCGTCGCCGCCGCGCTGGCACGCGAGCCGTCCGCGCTCGACGACGAAGCCGACGATGACCGCTGAGGCCGCGCCCCGCACCCGCGGATTTGCACGCGCGGCGCGGTCGCTCCAGGGCGCCGACCTGTCGCGCCGCGTGGGCCGCGTCAGCGACCTGATCGGACTGATCATCGAGGCCACAGGGGTTCAGGTCGAGATCGGCGAGGTCTGCATGGTCGGGGAGGGCCGCGAGCTGGGTGGGCGGGGTTCTGTTCCCACCGAGGTGGTCGGCTTCCGCAGTGGCCGCACGCTCTTGATGCCGCTCGGCGAGCTCCACGGGATCGGCCCCGGGACGAGCGTCCACCCGACGGGCCGCCCATTCCGCGTGGCGGTCGGCGAGCCGTTGCTCGGCCGCGTGATCGACGGCCTCGGCAACCCACTCGACGGCTTCGACCCTCCTTCGGGCATCTCTTGGCGGGACACGACCGGCGCGCCACCGGATCCTCTAACCCGACCCCGGATTGTTGACCGCGTCAGCCTGGGCGTGCGCGCCATGGACACCCTTGTGCCATGCGGTCGGGGCCAGCGGCTCGGCATCTTCGCCGGCTCGGGCGTCGGCAAGTCGTCTTTGATGGGGATGATCGCGCGCTCGACGAGCGCTCAGGTCAACGTGATCGCACTCGTCGGCGAGCGAGGCCGTGAGGTCCGCGAGTTCATCGAGCGCGACCTCGGCGACGCGCTGTCCCATTCGGTCGTGGTCGTGGCGACCTCAGACCAGCCCGCGTTGGTGCGGATCCGGGCGGCGTTCACCGCCACCGCGATCGCCGAGCACTTCCGCGACCAGGGCCGCGACGTGATGCTGATGATGGACTCGGTGACCCGGTTTGCGATGGCCCAGCGCGAGGTCGGGCTCGCGATCGGCGAGCCGCCCGCCACCCGCGGCTACACGCCTTCGGTGTTCGCCCTGCTGCCGCGCCTGCTCGAGCGCGCCGGCACCAGCGCCACCGGCTCGATCACCGGTCTGTACACGGTGCTGGTCGACGGCGACGACATGAACGAGCCGATCGCCGACGCGGTCCGGTCGATCCTCGACGGGCACGTGGTGCTGACGCGCTCACTCGCGCACTCGGGCCACTACCCGGCGATCGACGTGTTGCAGAGCGTGTCGCGGCTGATCGGCGAGATCGTCACTCCGGAGGTCCGCGAGGCGGGCACCCGGCTGCGCTCGGCCCTGGCGGCGTACCGGGAGAAGGAGGACCTGATCTCGATCGGCGCCTACCAGCCCGGCACCGACCCGGTGCTCGACGCCGCGATCGCGCTGCGGCCGGCGATCGACGCGTTCCTCAAGCAGCGGGTGGACGAGCCGAGCATCGTCGACGAGGCCGATGCCCACCTGCTTGGCCTGGCGGCCGAGCTCGCGCGCCGGATGCCGGTCGCCGGCGAGGTGCTCGACGGTCCGCCGGCGAGGCCGCCTGCGGTCCCCGGACGGCAGGTGCCGGTCGGTGGCGCCCCGGCCGCGCCGGCGATCCCGGGCCTCCAGCTCCGCGCGTAGACGGGCCTCGGGAAGAAACCCCCATATGGACGGGGTTTCATCCCGAGCGATTGCGGTACCCCGCCCGCGCGGGCCGCGTGGGAAGTAACGCTGAACTATTCAGCGTTTCATCCCAAGCGGTTCGCGAACTGGCTACTCGGACAAGCGTCCACCCGCGCTTAGGCCCGGCGAGCGACGGCCGAGTACAGGACCATGAACGGGTCCTCGTTCCGCTTTCGCCTCGAACGCGTGCGCGCCCTGCGCGAGCGGCATGAAGACGCCGCCAAGCAGGAGCTCGCCGGCGCGATGATGCGCCACCGCCATTCCGAGGACGAGGTGGAGGCCGCGGCAGCCCGGCTCGCCGGCGCGCGTGCGGCCCAGGTCGACACGACCCGCGCCACGAGCAGCGCCACCGAGATGCTCGCGCGCCAGGCCTACCTGGAGCGTGCCGAGCGCGCCCATCAGGCCACCCGCCAGGACCTCCAGCGCCACGAGCTCGAGCTCGCCCAGCGCCGCGCGGCCCTGACCGAGGCGGCCCGGGAGCGTCAGGCACTCGAGCGTCTGAAGGAGCACCGCCGGGCCGACCACGAGCGCGAAGCCGCTCGCCAAGAGGGCCTGGTGCTCGACGAGATCGCGATCAACGGCTTCCGAAGGAGAGCTGCATGACATCCAGTATCAGCGGGGCGCTCCCGCCCGCGAGCACCGACTCGCAGACGCAGAGCGCAGGGGCGAGCGGCCTTCCAGATCAATCGTCCGGACCGCCCTTCACCAGCGTCCTCGACAACCACGTGGCCCGGACCGCCGTCGCGGAAGGCCAGAACAAGAGCGCCGGAGGATCCGGCTCTCACACCGGCCGCGCCCGGCACGGCCACAAGGGCGCCCGCGCGCACGCGGGCACCGCCGCCGCCGGCGACGCCACCATCCAGACCTCAACCGACGTGACCGGCGTGGCCGCTGCCGCCGCCCAGAGCGCGCAGGCCGGCGCCACGATCGCGGGGCAGGCCTCGGCCGCCCAGGCCTCAGCCGCCGCCGGCTCCGCCCAGGCGTCGATCGCCGATCAGCTGACCGCGGCCACGGCCGGGGTAGTGAATGCGACGGATGCCACTCCGGCAGGCGCAGCGAGCACGGCCTCCACCGCGGCCTCCGCATCGGCAGCGAGCGCGGCCAGCGTCGCGGCGATCGCCGACAGCGCGTCGGCCGCGACCGCTGGCACGACCGCCGCGAGCGCCCAGGTGGCAGCGGCCACGCTGGCCGGCGCGCCCGCCCTGCCCACGACCGCGAATGCGACCGCGAATGCGACCGCCACCGCCACCGCCACCGCGAATGCGGCGAGCGCGGCAACCGCCCAAACCGCCGGCGCGACAACGACCCCGACCCCGGGGACGACGACCACGCCGGCGACCACCGTGGCGCAGGCGCTGGCGTCCGCCCAGACTCAGGTCGCTGCGGCAACTCAGGCGCCGGCGGCCCAGCCGACCCCCGCCGGGGCCAAGCCCGCGCCGGCCGCCGCGCAGCAGCAGCCTTCAGCCACGACGGCCACGACGGCCGCGACCGCGCCGGCGAGCACCGGCGCCGCCGCGCAGGCTTCGACCTCGAACAGCTCCCAGGGGAATGCCGCCGGCCAGCAGGACGCGGGCTCGTCCGCCGCGCAGCAGCAGCCGCAGTCGGCAAGCCACGCCAGCTCGACGGCCACGCAGGCGCCGGCGACCTCCGCCGTCTCCCCGACGAGCCTCACGACCACCGACCCCACGCTGAACGTGGCGCCGGCGGCTCCGACGGCCCCGGCCGCCCAGGCCGCTTCGACGGCGACGGCGACGGCGCTGCCCACGCGCTACGGCGTCACGCTCGAGAACGCGATCGAGCAGGTCCGCGCGACCGTCGAGATGGGCGCGCGCCAGGGCGCCACCAGCGCCCAGATCGAGCTCTCCCCGGCCTCGCTCGGCACGATCCGCATCCAGCTGCAGCACACCGAGAACGGCGTGACCGCCAACGTGCTCACCGATCATCAGGCGGCCGCGGACACGCTGTCGCAGGGCGGCGACGACCTTCGCCGGGCATTTCAGTCCGCCGGCGTGAACTTGCTCAGCCTCAACATCGAGGCGCGTGGCGAGAACGCCGGCCAGGCCCAGACCCAGGATCGGGGCCAGAGCTCCGGACCCGGCTACACGACCGACGGCAACGACATCGACGCCGACGGCGGCGCCGGCGCCGTGGAGCCGACGAGCACTTCGAACCTGTCGGGCAGCACGCTCGTGAACGTGCTCGCCTGAACCAACTTCTCGCGATCAGACAAGGACGACACCGATGAGCTTCACCACCCCCTCGACCACCACCGGCGGCACGACCGCCACGACCGGGACCAGCGGTACGAGCTCGAGCTCGAGCGCCATGCCGATCAACCAGGACCAGTTCCTGCAGATGCTGATGACCGAGCTTCAGAACCAGAACCCGATGAACCCGAACAGCAGCGACCCTATGAGCTTCGTCACCGAGCTCGCGCAGTTCACCTCGGTCGAGCAGGAGACCGACACCGCGCAGTCGACCGCGACGATCGCCTCGGGGCAGAGCACGGCCTCGGCAGTGTCGCTGATCGGCAACACCGTCAACTACACGGACCCGACGAGCGGCGCCACTGACACCGGCACGGTGCAGGCCGTCGACATCACCTCCTCGGGCCCGACCCTGACCATCAACGGAACTTCCGGGATCGCTCCCAACAGTGTCACCGAGGTCTCGTGAGCACAGTAGTTCCCAACGCGGCGCTGATCGCGCCGGGTCTGGTCGGCCCCACGCAGCCGGCTGCCACGCCCGCTTTAGGTACTCAAGGGGCTCAGGCGCCGAGTGGGCCGTCGTTCTCGGATGTGCTCTCCCAGCAGACGAGCGCCCCTCAGTTTTCCCGTCATGCGCTGCAGCGTCTTCAGCAGCGCGGGATTCAGCTCGACCAGCCCACGCTGGGTCGGCTGACGGACGGGGTTCAGCGCGCCGCCAGCAAAGGCTCGCGCGACTCCGTGGTCTTTGTCGACGGAACCGCCTATGTGGTGTCCGTCACGAACAACACCGTCATCACGGCGGTGGGGTCCGAGCACATGCATCAGCAGGTGTTCACCAACATCGACAGTGCCGTGATCGCATGAGTGACACGGTCAAAATCAACAGTGGCTGGACCTCTCCGAGGATGCCGCGAAAGGTAGGGATGTCCCGATGATGTCAGGGATGTATGCCGCAATCAGCGGCCTCGATGCGCACCAGACGATGCTCGACGTGACCGCCAACAATCTGGCCAACGTCGACACGGTCGGCTACAAGGCTCAGAGCACGGAGTTCTCCGACGAGCTCTCGCAGCTGGTCCAGGCCGGCACCAGCGCCAACGGTTACAGCGCCGGCACCAACCCGCTCCAGGTCGGCCTGGGCGTCCAGGTCGGCTCGATCGACAACGTGATGACCGCCGGCGGCGTCGAGTCGACCGGCAACGCCACCGACGTCTCGATCCAGGGCAACGGATTCCTGCGCGTGGCCGACGGCAACGTGGCGACGACCCCGCCGGCGTTCGACGCCACCCAGTACACCCGTGCCGGTGACCTGACATTCAACGCGTCCGGTTACCTCACGACCCAGACCGGCCAGTACGTGCAGGGCTACGCCGCTCAGCAGAACGCCACCACCGGCGCCTACTCCCCGGTCACCACCGGTACCGGCGCCGCCAACACGCCGATCGTCGTGCCGCCTGGCTCGACCAATGTCACCATCGGCCCTGACGGGAGCGTCAACTACCAGAACGCGTCTGGTACCACGATCACCGCCGGCTACATCTCGCTGGCCACCTTCCCCAACCAGGCCGGGCTGCAGCGCGACGGCGGGTCGCTGTGGAGCGCCACCGCGGCGTCAGGCCCGGAGAACGACGGCCAGCCCGGAACGGCCAACTTCGGCCAGACGATCAGCGGCGAGCTGGAGCAGTCCAACGTCGACATGGGCACCGAGTTCACGAACATGATCGAGGCTGAGCGTGGCTACCAGGCCAACGCCAGCACGATCACCACGGCCGACCAGATGATGCAGACGGTCGTCCAGATGAAGCAGTAATAGGACGGGGACCCACCCTCCCTGAGCGGAGGGGCGGCAATCGAGGGATGCCGCCCGTCCGGTCAGGGTGGGTGAGTTCCATTACCGGCCACCTTCTTCTCTCACACCGAGGAACTGACAATGATCACCTTGCACCGACTCGGGCACAAGCTCGAGCTCTTCCATTTGAACCCCGACTTGATCGTCACCGTCGAGGGTCACCCCGACACGGTGATCACGCTCGCGACCGGGACCAAGATCGTCGTCGCAGAGACGCCCCAGCGCGTCTGCCAGGCCGTCCGCGCGTATCGCGTCGAGATCCTTGCCGGCGCCATGAAGCGCCGCCAGGACCAGCGCGAGGACGCCGGCGGGACCGTCTCGCCGCTCCGTCCGGCGCTTATCGATCAGTCCGAGCTCGCCTGAGCTTCAATGTCGAATAGCAGTACTCCAAGCGTGTGTGAGCGCACCTCGCTGCCTGCCCGCACTTTCCGCGGAACCCCCCATGGAATCGCTTCAGGCGGGGTGAAGGTTTTCATAGTCCGGCCGATGACCGGGTCATGAAGGCCGCAACCGGCATAGGAATCGCTGTCGCGATCGTAGGCGTCCTGATGAGCGCGATGATGGACGGGACCAGCCCGGCCGCGTTCATGAACCCGACGGCGCTGCTGCTGATCATCGCCGGCACCGGCGGCGTGACGATGGCGAGCGTCGGCATGGACGGGATGAAGAAGATCCCCTCGCTCTACAAGCGGGTCATCAACGCCGAGCCGCTCGACGTCCAGGGGCGGGTCAACCTGCTCGTCTCGCTCGCCGAGCAGGCTCGTCGCGAGGGACTCCTCGCGCTCGATGCCCAGATCGCCGAGATCGACGACGCGTTCACGAAGAAGGGCCTGCAGCTGGTCGTCGACGGCACCGACCCCGAACTCGTGCGCGACATCCTCGACGCCGAGATCGACGGGATGGCGGCCCGGCACCACGCCGGCGTGCTCCCGTTCGAGAAGGCCGGCGGCTTCGCCCCGACGATCGGGATCATCGGCACGGTGATGGGGCTCGTCCATGTGCTCCAGAACCTGTCGGCGCCGGCGACCCTCGGCCCTTCGATCTCCTCAGCGTTCATCGCCACCCTCATGGGTGTCGGGTCCGCCAACGTGCTCTACCTCCCGGTGGCCAACCGCCTCAAGGCGCTCTCGTCCGAAGAGGTCGAGCTGCGGACACTGACCGTGGAGGGCATCCTCTCGGTCCAGGCCGGCGACAACCCGCGCGTGGTGGCCGACAAGCTGACCTCGTTCGTGCCGCCGGCCCAGCGCGACGGCGCCGGTGACGGGGACAACGTCACGCCGATGCCCGAGCGCGAGGCGGAAGCGGCATAGCCATGGCCGCCCACGGAAAGCGCGGGCGTCGCGGAGGAGCGGTCGAGCACGAGAACGAGGAGCGCTGGCTCCTGACCTACGCGGACATGCTCACGCTCCTGTTCGCGCTGTTCATGGTGCTGTTCTCGATCTCGTCGGTGAACATCTCCAAGTACCAGGTCCTCCAGCAGTCGCTGAAGGCGGCGTTCTCGGGCTCGGTCCTGCCGGGCGGCCGCGCGATTCTGCAGGCAGGCTCGGAGTCGACCAGCGCCCGCACGCCGGCCACCGCCGAAGTGCCGTCGATCGTACCGCTGGTCCCGACGCCTACCTCGCGGTCGAGCAGCAGCACCGGCTCGGCCAACAGCTCTACCTCAGGGCAGATGAACTCGGCCGACCTCCAGGCGGCACTCAACAGCATGAGCGCGTCGGTCGCCGAGCAGAACACGTTCGAGAAGCTCAAGGCGCAGATGGACGCCTATGCCAAGGCGCACGGCTTCGGCGACAAGGTCCAGACGATCGTCGAGCGCCGCGGCCTGGTCGTCCGCGTGCTCACCGACAACCTCCTGTTCCACTCCGGCTCGGCCACCCTCCAGCCCGGTGCCGACCAGCTGCTCCAAGAGGTCGCCCAGCTGCTCAACCTTGACAAGAGTCATCCGATCACCGTGGAAGGACACACTGACAATCAGCCGATCTCGAACGCTCAGTTCCCGAGCAACTGGGAGCTGTCGACGACGAGAGCGACGAATGTCGTGCGCTTCCTGATCAGCCGGGGCGTCAGTGCCTATCGGCTCGGGGCGGTCGGTTACGCCGACCTGCACCCGATTGCAAGCAACGCAACGGCCGCCGGGCGCGCGCAGAACCGCCGCGTCGAGATCGTGCTGATGCGACTGAACCCCGTACCCCCATCCTGAACCCCGCCCCCGACCCTGAAACCGAGCCAATGAAGAAGAAGATCCTGATCATCCTCCCGATCATCCTGCTCGGCGGCGGCTACGTCGCCAAGGGCAAGCTGATGCCGCCGAAGGTCGTCAAGCCCAAGATCGCCGGCGTGATCTACATCCTCCCCCACCAGTTCACGCTCAACCTCAAGGATGGGCACTACGCCACGCTGACGGTCGCGCTCGAGCTGGCGCCCGGGCAGAGCGACGGCGCCAGCGCCGACAACACTCCCGCGGCCGGCGCCGTGGTCGGCACGCTGCCCGAGGAGGCCGTGATCCGGGCCATCATCACCAACGAGGTCACCAACCAGACCTCGAATGCGCTGATCGACCAGTCCGGACGCACCGAGCTCCAACAGCAGATCCTGTCCGACATCAAGACCGAGACCGACGTGAAGGTCGACCAGGTCTTCTTCACAGACGTCGCCGTCCAGTAGGTGCAGCGATGAGCGAGAGACTCGAACTCGAGCAGCTTCCGTCGAATGGCGGCGAGCACGCGCCCACCGTCAACGGCGTCGGCGACCTGCGGCGTCTGAGCGCCGTGCCGGTCGACCTCAGCGTCGAGATGGGCCGCACCCGGATGACCGTCGGCGAAACGCTCGAGCTCCGCCAGGGCTCGATCATCACGCTCAACCGGATGGCGGGCGAGCCGGTCGATCTGCTCGTCAACGGCACCGCGATCGCGCGGGGCGAGGTCGTGGTGATCGACGAGCAATTCGGGCTCCGCGTCACCGAGGTCCTCGGGCAGCCGGCGATCGGCGGGCAGGAGTCCGTGGCCGACCCCGCCGCCGGCGCCGACGCCTAGCGCCGGCACCGGCCCCGCCACCCCGGGTTGGAAGCTAAAGCTAGGCGCCGCAAGTGACGAGTACCGGAATACCGAACCCACTGATGGGAACGGCGTCGCCACCCCGGCTCGTCTGATTCTGCAAGGAGCAAACCGTCATGCCAGATACCAACCCCCGCCAGCTGGTCGTGTTCACGCTGGGCAGCGAGCACTACGCGCTCCCGATTCAGCAGGTCCACGAGATCATCCGCTACTCCGAGCCGCGCTCGGTTGCCTCGCGCGCCGACTGGGTTCGTGGCGTGATCAGCCTGCGGGGCCGGATCGTTCCCGTGTACGACCTTGCGACTCGGCTCGGCGTTCCGTCCGAGCTCACCGAGGAGACCAAGATCGTGATCGTCGAGGCGGGATCCGAGACCGCCGGCGTGATCGTCGACGGCGTCGAAGAGGTCCTGACGGTGCAAGACGAGCAGATGCAGGACGCGCCCGGCGCGGACACGACGCTGATCGACTCGATCGCCAAGGTCGACGACCGCCTCGTCGTGCTGCTCAAGTCGAGCGCGATCTTCGCCGAGCCGGACGCCGCGCTCGCCGCCTGAGCCCTCGAACACCAGAAACCCAAACATGCCAACAACCACCCCGGCGCGGGTCGTCGTCGTCGACGACAGCGCTCTGATGCGCAACATCGTCACGCGCTCGCTGACACGGGCCGGGGTCGAGGTGGTGGGCAGCGCTCGCGACGGAGACGAGGCGCTCGCAATGTGCGAGCGCGAGCGGCCTGACGCGATGACGCTCGATCTGACGATGCCGGGCCTGGACGGCCTCGGCGTGTTGCGCGCGCTGCGCGCTCGCGCGGATAGCAACATCCCGGTGGTCGTCGTGTCCGCGTTCTCAGCCGCCCACGGGGCGCGCGCGGTCGACGCACTCGCCGAGGGCGCGTTCGACCTGGTCTCGAAGCCGACCGCCAACGAGAGCCTCGACTCGTTCGTCGAGAACCTGGGCGCCAAGGTCAAGCTCGCGGCCGCGTCCCGCCGCGCGCGCCGCGGCGCCCACAACGGGTCGACGCTCGTGCCGCTGCGGTCCGCCGCTCCTGCTCACGACGGCGCCAGGTTCGCCCCGAGGCGGTCGCTGACGGCCACCAGGAGCGCGAAGCTGGTCGTGATCGCCACCTCCACCGGTGGCCCGCGGGCGCTCGCCTCGCTCGTGCCCAGCCTCCCCGCTCCGCTCGGCGTCGGAACCATGATCGTTCAGCACATGCCCGCCGGCTTCACCGGGTCGCTCGCGGCCCGCCTCGACGCCGGCAGCGCCCTGAGCGTTCGCGAAGCCGCCGGCGGCGACAAACTCGACGCCGGTAGCGCCCTTCTCGCGCCGGGCGGCCGCCATCTGCGCCTGGCCTCCGACGGGCGCACGACCCTGACCGACGAGCCGGCGGTCGGCGGCCTGCGCCCGCGCGCCGACCTCCTGATCGAGGACGCCGCCCGCGTGTACGGCGACCGAATGCTGCTCGTGGTGCTCACCGGGATGGGCAACGACGGTCTTCGCGGCGCGCGCGAGGTGCGCCGCCGGGGCGGGCGGATCCTCGTCGAGTCCGAGGACAGCTGCACGGTGTACGGGATGCCGCGGGCGATCGTCGACGCCGGACTGGCCGACGATGTGCTCGACCTCGGCCGCCTGGCGGATGCGATCGTGAGCGAGGCGCGCGCATGAGCGAGCCCGAGACCCGCGCCTTCCAGCGGAGCGCGATCACCCGCCACCGCGGCCACGACGCGACGGTTGCTGGCCCGAAGAGCGACCTCGTCGCCGCCGACGACTACGTCGCGTTCTGCGAGGCGCTGCGCAGGCTGTGCGGAATAGACCTGTCGCAGTACAAGCGGCCGCAGATGGAGCGGCGCCTGCGCTCGTTCTTCGGGCGACTTGGATACGTCAAGCTGACGGACTCGCTCGATCGGCTGAAGGGCGACAAGCAACTGCTCGACGACCTGCTCGATCGGGTCACGATCAACGTCTCGCAGCTGTGGCGCCACCCCGACCAGTGGGTCCGGCTCGAGGGCGGCCTGCTCAAGAACCTGGCCGCGAACGGCCGCCTCCGGGCCTGGAGCGCCGGATGCTCGTACGGCGCCGAGTCCTACACGCTTGCCGCCGTCTGCAGCCAGGCGATCCCGGGCGTGCCGGTGCGGATCCTCGGAACCGACATCGATCAGCGCATGGTGGCCCGCGCCAAGACCGGCGAATTCAGCGTCGAGGACGCGCGCAGCGCCCCCGCCGCGGCGATGGAGCGGTGGTTCGAGCGGACGCCCACGGGGTGGCTGGCCAAGCAGTCGCTGCGGGCCATGACCCAGTTCGAGGTGGGCGACCTGCTCAAGCTCCAGCCGCCGGCGTCGAGCTATGAACTGATCATGTGTCGCAACACGGTCATCTACTTCGCCGATCAGATCAGGGACGAGCTGCACGCCAGGCTCGCCCAGGCACTGCGGCCGGGGGGCGTGCTCGTGATCGGCGGAACCGAGCGCATCTCCGATGCCGCGTCGCTCGGTCTAGTGGCGACCGCCCCCTTCATCTACCGAAAGTCGTGATGGACACCTCCGAGTACATGCCGATGTTCATAGCCGAGACGCGCGAGCACCTCGAGCAGCTGAACCTCGCGATCGTTCGACTCGAGGCGAACCCCAAGGACCGCACCACGGTCGACGAGATCTTCCGCATCGCGCACTCGCTCAAGGGCATGAGCGCGACGATGGGCTTCAGCGCCGTCGCCACGCTGACGCACGCGATGGAGGACGTGTTCGAGCTGCTGCGCCAGCGGACCAACGGGCTCCCGGTCGAGGCCATCGACACCGTGTTCGCGTGCCTGGACGCGCTGTCAGCGGTGACGGAGTCGATCGAGGCCGACGGGCAGGAGGCGCTCGATCCCGCGCCGCTCGTCGCACGCCTGCGCTCGCTCGTGCGGCCCCGGACTCCCGAGCAGGAGATGGCGCGCGTCGGCCTCGCCGACCCGCTCGACCACGCCGCGGTGCTGGCGGCGCAGGAAGCCGGCGCCCGCGTGCTCCGCGTCACGGTCACGCTCACCGAGGCAGTGCTGATGCCGGCCGTGCGCGCTCACATGGTCCTGGCCGCGCTCGGCGACCACGGCGAGGTCCTCGCCAGCGCGCCGACGCCCGACGCCGTTGAGCAGTTCCAAGGCCGCCAGATCGACGCGTGGATCGCGAGCGATCACGAGGACGAGACGATCGCCGACAACGTCCGCAGCGTGTCCGAGGTGTTCACGGTGGAGGTCAAGTCGGCCGAGCCCGAGGCCAAAGCAGCCCCGGCCCCCGCCCCGGTCCCCGTCCCCCTCCCCGCTCCCGAGGTCGAGTCCGCCCCACAGGCCGAGGCCACCCCGGCGCCAACAGCCGAGGCCAAGCCCGCCCCGACGCCCGCACCCGCTGTGGCGCACCCCGCCAAAGCGCCGATCAAGACTGCGCAGACCCGCACTGTCCGCGTGGACGCCGAGCGTCTCGACGCGCTGATGCACTCGATGGGCGAGCTCGTGATCCACCGTACCGCCGTCGAGGCGCTGACCGCGAACCTCGAAGTCGAGGGTCTCCAGCATGCCGTGCAGGAGCTGACCCGCAGCTCCCAGGCGCTCCAGGCGATGGTCATGCAGGTCCGGATGATCCCGGTCGATGTCGTGTTCCTGCGCTTCCCACGGCTGATCCGCGACCTTTCGACCAAGCTCGGCAAGGAAGTGAAGCTCGAGCTCGTCGGGAGCGAGACCGAGCTCGACCGCACGGTCGTCGACGCGCTCGGCGATCCGCTCGTCCATCTCGTCCGCAACGCCGTCGATCACGGCCTGGAGCGGCCCGAGGACCGCCTCGCGGCCGGCAAGCCGCGCCAGGGCACGATCGAGATCGCCGCGCGCCACGCCGGCGGCAGCGTCGTGATCGAGGTCCGCGACGACGGTAACGGCATCGACCCGCACGCGATCGCCCGCAAGGCCGTGTCGCTCGGCATGATCGACGAGGAGGCCGCCGCGGCGATCGACATGCGCGGCGCCGTCGAGCTGCTGTTCACCTCGGGTTTCTCGACCGCGGAAATGACCAGCGACATCTCCGGCCGCGGGGTCGGGATGGACGCGGTCCGGGAGAAGATCCGTCAGCTCGGCGGCGAGGTCGTGATCGACTCAACGCTCGGCGCCGGCACACACGCCCAGATTCGCCTCCCGCTGACGCTCGCGATCGTCTCGGCCCTCCAGGTCGACGTATCGGGCGCGCCGTTCGCGATTCCGCTCGACCGGATCGAACGCACGCACCGCCTGTCAGAGCAGATCGTGCGCTCGGTGGCGGGCAAGCCGATGCTGGTGCTCGAGGACGGCGTGCTGCCGCTCCTCGACGGCGCCCGGGTGTTCGGTCGCGACGTCGTCCTCGAGCACGAGTTCGTCGTGATCATCCGGACCCAGGACCGGCGCCTCGCACTGGCCGTGGACGACCTGGTCGGCCAGCGTGAGCTCGTCACCCGGCCGCTCCCGGCGATCGTCTCCGACGGCGAGCCCGTGTCCGGAGGCGCAGCGCTGGCCGACGGCCGGATCGCGTTGATCGTCGACTGCGACGCGCTCGCTGCCGAGAACAGCGTCGCAGCCACCATAAGTCTCGCCGCCTAGAACCACTGCACACCGAACACAGGAGCCCTGATCAGTGACCCCTCGCTACACCGACTTGCAGCTTGATGCTTTGCGGGAGCTGGCGAACATCGCCTCTGGAAACGCGGCGACCGCGCTCTCGCAGATGCTGGGCCGCGAGGTGGAGCTGAGCGTGCCGCGCGTGCTGGCGCTGCCGCTGGCCGACGCGATCGACGCGTGCGGCAGCCCGGATGAGTCGGTCACGAGTGTCGTGATCCCGCTCGAGGGCGACATCGACGGGCTCGTGCTCCTGCTGATCTCCTGCGACGGCGCCGAGGCGCTGTGCCGGCTGCTCGGCGTCGAGGCCGGCAGCGAGATCGGCGACTCGGCCCTGCGGGAGATCGGCAACATCCTCGGGACGTCGTGCCTGAACGCGCTCGCATCGATGACCGGGCTTAACCTCGGTCCGTGCCCCCCGCACCTGACCACCGACATGCTGGGCGCGATCGTCTCGTCGCTCGCGCTGTCCCAGGCTGAGTCCACCGACCTCGTGCTGGTCCTCGACTCCGAGCTCGAGGTCGCCGACGAGCCGTGCTCGATCTCTTTTGTCCTGTTGCCGACCGACGGCGGCGTGACCGACCTGCTGACGCCGCTCGGCCTCACTGCGTAGCGATGGGATCAGTACGAATGGGAGAGATCGAAGTGTCCAAGCAATCAGGCGACGAGCTCGTCGCCCGCGGCCTCGGGTCGTGCATCGGGCTGGCCGTGGTCGACCGGTACGCGGGGGTCGCCGGACTCGCCCATATCGTGCTGCCTCAGTCCAGCGAGACCGATCGCCAGATCGGCAAGTTCGCCGACCTGGCGGTGCCGGCGCTGATCGATCGCGTTTGCGAGGTCGGGGCCAGCCGGCGCCGCCTGGAGGCGGTGCTCGCGGGCGGGGCGCGGATGTTCGAGCTCGGCGAGCTCGACATCGGCGCGCGCAACGCGGAGGCGGTCCGGACCGAGCTGGCCGCATCCGGCTTGTCAGTGCGCGCCGCCGCGACCGGCGGCAGGCGCGGACGCACGATGCGGGTCGAGGTCGGCGACTGCACGGTCATGGTCAAGGAGGCCGGCGGCGTTTCCACGACGCTGCTCGACGGCTCCGGCGCCCGCGGCCGCCGAGCCCGGGCCGAGACTCTTCAGGGGGTGGAGCGATGAGTGAGATGCTGGATCGAGACAAGGTCGCCGCGCTGGTGGAGGCGGCCAAGCACGGCCAGGTCCCCGATCAGGGACCGGTGCCGGCCCACCGGCGCGGCCAGCGGCTGCGCACAGTCGACTTCTCGCGGCCGACCAAGTTCACGAGCGACCACCAGCGCCGGATCGCCCGGGCGATCGACACGTTCTGCCAGACGTCGGTCACGAGGCTCTCCACGGAGCTCCGCATCCCGGTCGAGCTCGAGGCGATCAACAGCGCGCAGGCAACGTGGTCGGGCGCGCAGTCGCAGCTGCCGACCGGGTCGCTGTTCGTCACGCTCGACGTGCAGCCGCTCGGCACGAGGATGCTGTTCACGGTCGAGCAGTCGTTCGTGCTGATGTGCCTCGATCTCCTGCTCGGCGGCTCGGCCGACAAGCCGCCCCGCGAGCGGCGGTTCAGCGAGATCGACAACGTGCTGACCCAGCGCCTGTTCGAGTCGCTCGTCCACCAGCTTTCGCTCGTGTGGCAGGACCTCGCCGGGATCACGCTGTCGATCGTCGAGATCGAGACGCACAACGACACCAGCCAGATCGCCGCTGTCTCGGAGCCGACGTTCGTGGTCGTGATCGAGAGCCGGATCAACAAGCACTCCGCCTCGATGGCGCTGCTGATCCCGTGGCTCGCGATCGACACGGTCAGCGACCGCATGTCTGGCAAGGAGGCGCGGGAGCCCGAGGCCGAGTCGGCCGGCGCGGCCGAGATCGGGCGGGCGATGGCCGGCGTTCCGGTCACGCTCCGCGCCGAGGTCGCCGCGATCGAGTTGCCGATCGAGCAGATCCTGTCGCTCGGGCCGGGCAGCCTGATCCGGCTCGGCGCGCAGGCCGATCAGGGCGTCACCGTCTTCGCCGAGAACGTGAAGCTCGCTCGGGCGCAGCCCGGCGCCAACGGCGCCCGGCGTGCGATCCAGGTATCCGGTACCGAGAGGAAGTTCGGATGAGCCAGCAGGACATCACCCCGCGCGAGGCGCTGATGCGGCTCGGCGCCTCGACCGCCGAGGCGATTGCCAAGGTGCTCGAGATGTTCACGCCCGGTGCGGTCGAGCGCGGCGAGGTCACGGTGCTCGAAGACGGCGCGTCGCCGTTCGCCAACGTCCCCCGCGGCTCGATCGCCTCGAGTGTCTCCTACGTCGATGGCGTGACCGGCGCCAACATCTTCGTGCTGACGCCGGCCGGAGCCCGCACGCTCGCGGCCGCGATGGGCGCGCCGGCGGAGGAGGTCGAGCCGGATGCCGAGGCCACGCTGTCCGATCTCGAGATGTCGGCGATCGCCGAGGCCGCCAACCAGACGATGGCCGCGGCGGCCGCCGCGATCGGCGTCGTGCTCGGCCAAGAGATCGAGATCTCGACGCCCGACACGCGCGTGCTCGACGATCCAGGCGCGGCTGCCAACGTCTACGGCACCGCCCCTCACGCGACCTCGACCACGTTCATGATCGCCGGCGAGGCATGCCGGTTGATCCAGCTCGTGCCCCGGGCGTTCGTCGTGCGGATGGTGCGCGCGATCGACGAGGAGACCGCAGAGCGGACCGGCGACAAGGTGGCCGGCGGCTCGTCGGCGGCTGACGCCGGCGGGCTCGTCGACACGAGCCCGCACAGCCTCGCGCTCGAGGAGGCGCTGGGCGGGATCAGCCTGCGCGTCTGGGCCGAGCTCGGGCGCTCGCGAATGCCGCTGGGGACCGCCCTGGGGCTTCCGGTCGGGGCGGTCGTAGATCTCGACCGCGGGGCCGACGCGCCCGTCGACCTATACGTGAACGGGACGCGCTTCGCGCGCGGCCAGCTCGTGGTCACCGAGGACGGCGAATGGGCCGTGTCGCTCGACGGCCTCGAGAGCGAGGGGCTGCGCATGCTCGACCTGGCCCGATCGACGGAGCCCGAGGCTCGCGCAGACGTCGAGCCAGAGGCCGGATTGCTCCAAATCGAGGGCGATCTACCGATAGAAGACCGGGACCCAATGTCTGCCCCAGTCCCCCAAGCCCCCCAACCCCAAGCCCCCGAAGTGATGGAAACCGAAGTGGAAGGAGCCGTGACCTGATGGCCCGTGTACTGGTAGTCGACGACGCCGCGTTCATGCGTAGGGTGGTGAGCGACGCGCTCGCTTCCGGCGGTCACGAGGTGATCGGCGAGGCCGGCAACGGCACCGAAGCCGTCGCGCAGTTCCAGGCGCTGTCCCCCGAGCTGACGACGCTCGACATCACCATGCCCGAGAAGGACGGCCTTCAGGCGCTCGCCGAGATCATCGCGATCGACCCCGGTGCCCGCGTGCTGATGTGCTCCGCACTCGGCCAGGAGAGCAAGGTGATCGAGTCGATCCAGAAGGGCGCGAAGGACTTCGTCGTCAAGCCATTCCAGCCCGCGCAGCTGCTCGAGGCCGTCGGCAAGGCGCTCGCCTAGGCCAAGGCGCCGCCGTCAGGCGCCGGCGACCATCCTCCTAAGGCACGTGCCTAAAACGAGCGGAAGCGCCGGGTCATGTCGGCGTCGGGACCGTCGTCCTCTTCGCCGGCACCGGGCTCCGATTCGTCTGCGTCCGGGGCCTCGTCCTCGTCCTCGTCACGCTCATGGTCGGCATTAGCCTGGGCGACGACGGCCTCTAGGTGGTGCCGGAGCTTGTCCTCACTGCCCGGTTCGACGTCGCTGACCCGGACCTTGTCCCGCTTGACCTGAATCTCGCCCCAATCCCCGCTCCCGAGCAGCTTCACCGTCCTCTCGAAGCTCTTCCTCCAGCCCTTCGGAATGTCGCCCCCGAGCGGCACGGTCAGCTTGGCGTCCTTGACGTCAGCGATCGACCAATTCAGCGTAACTTCGTCCATTCCTACCGTTCCTACCCACTCGCGCGGCGGCTGACTCAAGCCCCCGGTGGTTGCGGCCGATTACCGGAAGGACTCTCCCTCGGAGTCCTTTTCCTCGATGAAGTCGCTTACGTTCACACGTGGCGTCGCCCTTGCCGGCGCCCTGACACTCACGCATGCCGCGGTTGCGTTCGGCGCCACCTCGGATGCGACGACCACGCACGCCAAGAGCGTGGTGGCGTCGCACGTCGAGAGCGCCAAGGCGCTCGCCCAGTCCACGGGCGAGAACACCCCGCTGCATCTGAGCACGACCTCGGCGGCGACGCATGCCGCCGCCAGCAGCGGTGGCGGGGCGAGCATCGTCCGCACGATCGTCGGCCTGTTCATCGTGATCGCGGTGATCTACGGAATCGCGTGGATCATGAAGCACGCAAAGAAGAGCAAGACCCGCCCGACGGGCCACGGCCTCTCGCAGGTGGCAAGCCTGCCACTGGGCGGCGGCCGCTCGGTCGCGGTCGTACGCGCGGGCCGCGAGGTGCTGGTGGTCGGAGTCGCCGAGAACGGCGTCACCCCCATCCGCAGCTACTCCGAGGCAGAGGCGATCGCGCTTGGTATCGAGGTTCCGCCTGAGAAGCCCGCGAGCTTCGACCAGGCCGAGAAGCCTTCGGACCGGGTGCTCGACGTCCTGCGGCGGATCACAGCTCGCTCGTGAAGGTCGACTCCAGCAACGCGCTCCAGATCCTGCTGCTGATCGGCGGGATCTCGATCCTGCCGGCGATCCTGTTCACGGTCACCGGGTTCACGCGGATCCTGATCGTCCTCAGCTTCGTGCGCAGCGCACTCGGGACCCAGACCACACCGCCCAACCAGGTGCTGATCGGGATCGCGCTGTTCCTGACCCTGTTCGTGATGGCGCCGACGATCAGCGCGATCAAGAAAGACGCCTGGGACCCCTACTCCCAGCACGCGATCTCGACCTCGCAGGCGATCTCCCGCGCGGAGGAGCCGCTGCGCCAGTTCATGTTCAAGCAGACGCGCACGCAGGACCTGTCGCTGTTCGTGAGCCTGGCCCATCTCAAGACGCAGCCGCAGACGCGCGCCCAGATCCCGACCTACGTGCTGATCCCCGCGTTCATCATGAGCGAGCTGAAGACGGCCTTCGAGATCGGGTTCTTGGTCTTCCTGCCGTTCCTCCTGATCGACCTGATCGTGTCCTCGACGCTGATGTCAATGGGGATGATCATGTTGCCCCCTTCCTTCATATCGCTGCCGTTCAAGATTCTGCTGTTCGTCCTGGTCGACGGCTGGGACCTGATCACGCACTCGCTGGTCGCGAGCTTCCACTGACATGAATCAGGACACAGTCGTCAGTCTCGCAACCCAGGCGATGTTGCTATCGCTGAAGATCGCCGGCCCGATCCTGCTCCTTGGGCTGATCATCGGCCTGCTCGTGAGCATCTTCCAGGCGGTCACGTCGATCCAGGAGCAGAGCCTGTCGTTCATCCCCAAGATCGTCGGGGTGGCGGTGCTGATCGTCGTGCTCGGGCCGTGGATGCTCGACCAGCTGGTCACCTACGCCCAGAACCTCTGGATGTCGATCCCGTCACTGATCGGATGAACCAGCTGACGCTCAGCCATGTGCTCACCGCGTTGGGCGGCGGGCAGTCGATAACCGCGTTCTTCCTCGTGCTCGGGCGGGTCAGCCCGCTGTTCCTGCTGGCCCCGCTGTTCTCGGCCAAGCAGATTCCCGCGCAGGTGCGCGGCATCGTCGCGGTCGCGCTGACGCTCGGGCTGACTGGTCTGGCCATGCACGGCCAGCACATCCCGACCCAGCCGATGCAGGTCGCGGGGCTGATGGTCGTGCAGCTGCTGGTCGGGATTCTGTTCGCATTCGCGATCGGTGCGCTGCTGGCGGCGGTGCAGACCGCCGGCGGGCTCGCCGACATCGTCTCCGGTTTCTCCTTCGGCGCCACCGTCGACCCGATCAACGGCAACCCGGGCGGCGTGTTCGCTGAGCTCTACGCCCTGATCGGGGTGATGCTGTTCATCGCGATCGGCGGGGACGCCTGGATGCTGCGCGGCATGGCACGGACGTTCACGCTGATCCCGCTAACCAAGGCGCCGCAACTCGGATCGCTCGCGAACGCCGCCGAGATGTCGTTCGCCTCGATCTTCACCTCCGCGCTGGAGGTGGCCGCTCCAGTGGTCCTGACGCTGCTGATCACCGACGTCGCGTTCGGGATGGTTTCGCGCGTCGTTCCGCAGATGAACGTGTTCGCGGTCGCCTTTCCGCTCAAGGTCGGCGTCTCACTGGTCGCGGTCGCCGCGACGTTGCCGTTCCTGGGCGGCTGGCTGCAGGGCCAGATCTACACCTCGGTCGCTACCGCGCTCCACGCCTTCTAGCACCTGCCATGGCCGATCACGACAAGACAGAAAAGGCGACACCCAAGCGCAAGCGCGAGGCCCGCAAGAAGGGCCAGGTCGCCAAGAGCACGGACCTGAACGGCGCCGTCGTCCTCGTGGCCGGGCTGATCGGCCTGGTGGCCGTTGGACCGGCAATCGTGTCCGGCGTCCGCGGCTCGATGCGCTCCACCTTCAAGCAGATCTCCAACCCCGGCGAGGCCACCAGCGCCGCCGGTCTCCACGCGCTGATGTCGGCGGCCCTGCACACGATCCTCGGCACGCTCGCGCCGATCGCCGGCCTGTGCGTGGCCGCCGGCGTGATCGTGAACGTCGCCCAGGTCTCGTTCAGGCCCACGATGACCGCGATCAGGCCCGACTTCAAGAAGATCAACCCGGTCAGTGGGGCCAAGAACATTTTCGGGATCCGAGCGGTCACCGAGGGCATCAAGGCGATCTCGAAGGTACTGGCGGTCGGCGTGGTCGTCGCGATGGCGCTGATTCCCCAGCTCACGAATATCGGAGCGAGCGTCGACACGCCGCCGGCCGCGCTCGGGCTGCTCATCAACTCGAGCATCTTGGGCATCGCCGAGCGCGCCGCGATCGCCTACCTGCTGATCGGGATCATCGACTACGCCTATCAGCGCTATCGCCACAACAAGCAGATGAAGATGAGCAAGCACGAGATCAAGGAGGAGCACCGGCAGCAGTCATCGCCTCCCGAGGTGCGCGGTGCGATCCGCCGGCGCCAGATGCAGGCCGCCCGTGCACGCATGATGGCCGCGATCCCCCAGGCCGACGTGGTCGTCACGAACCCGACGCACTTCGCGGTCGCGCTCAGCTACGACGGCAGCCACCCGGCTCCGGTCGTGGTCGCCAAGGGCCAGGACCTCGTGGCCAAGCAGATCCGGCGCATCGCCGAAGAGAACAACGTCCCGATCGTGCCCGACCCCCCGCTGGCGCGCTCCCTGCACAAGTCGGTCGAGATCGGTCAGATGATCCCGGCCGAACTGTTCGCCGCAGTGGCGCAGGTGCTCGCGTTCGTCTACCGGATGGCCGGGCGTAGAAAGGCCGCCGCATGAACGAGAACGCGATCCGCAAGCTCCTGAAGCACACCGACCTGGTCGCGGCGGTCGCCGTCGTCGTGATCGTGACGATGCTGATCATCCCGCTGCCGTCGATGCTGCTCGACCTGTTCATCACGATCAACATCTCGGCCGCGCTGGCGGTCGTGGTGGCGACGATGTACCTGAACAAGCCGCTCGAGTTCTCGGCGTTCCCGAGCCTCCTGCTGCTGACCACGATGTTCAGACTGGCGATCAACGTTTCGGTCACGCGCCTGATCCTGACCAAGGGCGACGCCGGCAGCGTCGTCCGCGACTTCGGCCAGTTCGTCGTCGGGGGCGACGTCGTGATCGGCCTCGTGATCTTCCTGATCCTGATCGTGATCCAGTTCGTGGTCGTGACCAACGGCGCCGGCCGCGTCGCCGAGGTTGCCGCCCGGTTCACCCTCGACGCGATGCCCGGTAAGCAGATGGCGATCGACGCCGACCTGAACGCCGGGCTGATCACCGACCAGCAGGCGCGCCACCGCCGCCTGGAGATCGCCCGCGAGGCCGACTTCTACGGCGCGATGGACGGTGCCTCGAAGTTCGTCAAGGGCGACGCGATGGCGGCCGTGATCATCACCGGGATCAACTTGATCGGCGGGATCGTGGTCGGCGTGGTGCAGCACCACATCGCCTTCGGGGATGCCACCCACACCTATTCGATGCTAACCGTCGGCGACGGCCTCGCCGCCCAGATCCCCGCGCTGCTGATCTCGGTCGCGACCGGCATCCTGGTCACCCGCTCGGCGTCCGAGAAGGACCTCGGCTCGGACCTCGCCAACCAGATCCTGCGCCAGAAGAAGGCGCCGCTCGTGGCCGGGATCGTTGTCTGCGCGTTCGCGCTGGTTCCGGGCCTGCCGAAGCTGCCGTTCCTGTTCATCGGCGGGATCATGGCCGCGATCGGCTGGTCGGTCCGCAACGGCACGCCCGACGACATCGACGCCGCGGCCGCCGCCGTAGCCGCGCTCCCGGCTCCCACGGAAGGCGACAAGCCCGCCGCCCCGCGCGAGGAGGTCCTCAAGGAGCTCTCGATCGATCCGCTCGAGCTCGGGATCGGCTTCGGCCTGGTGCCGCTCGTCGACCGCCGCACCGGCGGGTCGCTGGTCCGGCGCGTGTCGATGATCCGCCGCCAGATCGCCTCCGAGCTCGGCATGGTGATCCCGCCGGTCCGGATCCACGACGAGGTCGACCTCGACTCGCACGAGTACGTGGTCAAGGTTCGCGGCACGGTCGTGGCCCGTGGCACGATCATGGCCGGCCACCACCTCGCGATGGATCCGGGCGACGCGGTCGGGAAACTGCCCGGAATCCCGACCACCGAGCCGGCGTTCGGGCTCCCGGCGATCTGGATCCCGGCGTCCCAGCACGCCGAGGCCGAGGCTCTCGGATACACCGTCGTCGACGGCGAATCGGTGATCGTGACGCACCTCACCGAGACCATCCGCAAGCACGCCGCCCACCTGCTGACGCGGCAGGACGTACGCCAGCTGCTCGATCAGCTAAAGGAAATCAACGAAGCTGTCGTTACGGAAGTTGTGCCCGATGTTCTCTCGCTCGGCGAGATCCAGCGTGTGTTGCAGTGTCTCCTCTCCGAGGGCGTCTCGATCCGCGATCTTGGCGCTATCGTCGAGTCGGTCGGCGACAAGGCCCGCATCACACGCGACCCCAGCCTGCTGGCCGAATACGCGCGTCAGGCGCTCGGCCGGGCGATCACCGCACCACATCTGGACCCCATGCAGACGCTGCGCGTGATCACGCTCGACCCGACGATCGAGCAGGAGCTGGCGACATCGATCACCCAGACCAGCGACGGCGAGTACCTGGCGATGGAGCCCACCCGGGCTCAGGCTGTGCTCACCGCCGTCAAGAGCCAGTCCGACCAGGCTTCCGCGCGTGGCGGGATCCGTCCGGTGCTGCTCTGCTCGGCGCGCGTGCGTCGCCACGTCCGCCGGCTCCTCGAATCATCCGTGCCCCACCTCCCCGTCTGTTCTTACAACGAAGTCGCCCCAGGCATCGGCGTCGAAACCATAGGAGTAGTTAGCGCATGAGTACCCTCACCGAGCCCCACACGAACGGCCACGACCGAGAGCTGGGCGGCGTGCGCACCTACCGCGGCCGCAAGCTCGAGGACCTGATCCCCCAGATCCGCGCCGAGCTTGGCCCCGACGCCATCATCCTCCGCCAGCGCGAGGGTCTGATGGGCGGCGTCGGCGGCTTCTTCGCCCAGAAGTGCGTCGAGGTCGATGCCCAGGCCGCGCCGCGGCTCGACATCTACGACGAGGAGGAGCCGGTCAACGGCTGGGACCTGACGGACGACGAGCAGTACTCGCTTCCGGCGCTTCCGGCGCTTCCGGCGCCGGCGGCCGAGGAGCCCGTGGCGCCCGCTCCCGTGCCCGCTCCCGAGGCCATCGTCCCCGCCCCCGAGGCCCCCGCCGCGTTCGAGGCCCCCGCCGTGCAGGCCCCCGCGCCCGACGCGACGGTTGCGCCCGCTCCCCAGAACGCCATCCCCGCCCCGCCGGCCGCCACCCCGCCTGTCGAGGGCGCCGCGGAGTCGTTCGTCACCCGCCTCGAGCAGGCGGCGGCGCACGTCGACATCGAAGAGCTGGTCAAGCTCGTGACCGCCGGCGGCCTGCCGACCCCTGACGAGGCGCCCGAGCCCGTCGCCCCCGAGGCCCCGGTCCCGGCCCCGGTCGCCCCCGAGGCCGCGGCCCCGATCGCCGCCGAGCCCGTCCCGGCCTCCGCGCCCGCTGCCCCGGCGCCCGTCGCCCCGGCGCCCGAGCCGGTCGCTCAGGCCCCCGCGGCTTTCGCGCCGGCCGTCGAGGCCCCGGCTCCCGCGCCCGCCCCGGTAGCGCCAGCGCCGGCCGCCGCCATCCCCGCCCCCGTCGCCCCCGCCCCGGTCCCGTTCGCGGTCCCGGCAGCGGCCCCCGCACCGGCGCCGGTCCCGCCGGCCGCCAGCCCCTGGGTCGCCAAGCAGGCCGGAGCGCTCGACTCGGCCGAGGCCGCCGCCGTCGCCCAGGAGCTGACCTCCCAGGGCATCAGCGACGCCTGGGCGCACGAGTTGATCACCGCCGCCGCCGCGCACCGCTCGCCGCTCGCGAAGGGCAGCCTGCGCGACGCGGTCCGGGCCACGCTGGCCGCGATCATCCCCGCTCCCGCTCCGCTCCCCGCCACCGGGGCCGCAGTCGCCTTCGTCGGCGCCGGCGGCGCCGGCAAGACCCGCTGCTCGGCGGCGCTCGCCTCGGCCTACGCCAAGGGCTCGACGCTCGCCGCGAGCGTCGTGTCGCTCGGCAGCGACGATTGGGGCGGCGACCTCAAGGAGCTGCTCAAGGGCCAGAACGTCTGGGTCATGGGCGCCGCCGTCGGCGCCGAGGCCGCACCGCCCGTCCAGCACGGCCGCGACGGTGGCCTCGTCGTGATCGACACCGCCGGCGTGACCCCGCGCGATCCCGCCGGCGTCGAGGCGATGGCCGGCGAGCTCCGCTCGCTGTCGCTCGATGCGGTCTACATCGCCGTCCCGGCGACGTTCAGCGTGCACGCCGCCCGTAAGCTGATCGAGGGCTTCGCGGCGCTCGGCGCGGACGGGATCGCCGTCACCCACGCCGACGAAGCCGATCAGCTCGGCATCGCCGCCGAGCTGGCCCATATCAGCGGCATGCCGGTGGCCTACATCCACGAGGGTCTCGAGCTCGACGGCGCGCTGTCGGCCGCAGACCCGTCCTCGCTGGCGGCACGCCTGCTCCCATGAGCGCCGAGCCCGAGCCCACCAACAACGTTGTCCGCCTCAACGTGGGCGGCAAGGAGGGCAAGCTGACGACACCCGTCGGCAGCCGCATTCCGGTGCGGGTGTACGAGCGGAGCGGCGACTACCTGATGCTGGTGTTGATGCTCGACGCCGGTGACGAGCTGTCTCAGGACGTGGTCGAGCCGCTGCTGCTCGAGTACGTCTCGCCCCGGGGCCTGGTTCGCTTCCACGGCCAAGCCGTGATCCAGGAGCGCGACCTCGTGCGGTTCGACGTGTCGGCCGCGCCCGAGGTCACGCAACGCCGCGAGTTCGTGCGCGTGCCCTCCGCCCAGACGGTCGAGGTGGCCAAGGACCATGGTGGCGCGCCGATCGGCGTCCACGCGATCGACATCAGCGGTGGCGGCATGCTGCTCAGTGGCGCCGACGAGCTCCCGCTCGGCACGCGCGTCCGCTTCAGCCTCAACATCGGCGCGGGAAATCCGATCGAGGGCAACGCCCAGGTCGTCCGCGCCGGCGACGAGGGCCGCCGCGCGCTCGTGTTCGAGCAGATCTCGCGAACCGACCGCCAGCGCCTTATCCATTTCGTGTTCGAGCGCCAGCGCGAGGCGCTGGCCAAGGTTGGTCGAGTCATTGATCACAGGAGCGCAGGATGAGCAAGAAGGCCGACAAGTCCGCCGAGAAGGGCGAGGAGAAGGGCAAGAAGAAGAAGGGCAAGGACGAGTCCGCCGGGCTCGCTCCCAGCGTCGCCAACCATCCCCGCGCCCGGTACCAGGTGCGCCGCGCCAAGGGCTGGGGCGGCATCGCCGGCTTCGTCATCGCGGGCTACCTCAGTTACAAGGCCGGCGTGCCGACGTTCGACGTCGGGGTTCGGGCGCTCGTGGCCGGAATCGTCGGCTACATGCTCGCGTGGATGTGCGCGGTCACGGTCTGGCGCCACCTCGTGCTCGCCGAGCTGCGGGCCGCACTCGAGCGCAGTCCGCTGACCACGGACCCGGACCTGATCCCGGCACGCGCGCAGAAGCCCGCGGCCGACGCCGCACCGGCACAGGTAGCCGCCGGAGCCGGCTCGTAACAGACGCCTGACCGCCCGCCATGGACCCGATCCATCCGATCGTCCCCGTCTCGCCGAACATCCCGCCGATCACGCCGGCGCCCAGCGCCGCCCGGGTCGATCGGGACGGCGCCCGGGGCAACCCGGGTCAGGACAACCGCCGGCGTAAGCAACCCGACGCCGCTCCCGCGGCGCACGCCTCGATCGACGGATTCGATTACTACCTCGATGACCCCGGCGACGACGACGACTCGGGCCTGCACATCAGCGTGACGGCCTGATCCGCCCGGGCACCGCCGCCTGATTCCGGGCGCCGCGAACCGATTCCAGGAGCCGGAATCGCCTGATCTGACGGGGTTCCCCGGGTGTGTCCAGACCGTTCTGGACGCCCCTCAAGTGCGCGGCATCGGGGGCGATAACCGGAGAGACCGGCAGCAAGGAGCAGCCGGGGGACAACCCCAAACGACCACACCACGGAGGTGTAAAAGATGTCCCTTTCGATTCTCACCAACACGTCTGCGATGCAGACGCAGATCAGCCTGAATAACTCGAGCGACGCGGTCTCGACCGCGATGGAGCGCCTGTCCTCGGGTCTTCGGATCAACTCCGCGGCGGATGACGCCGCTGGTTACGCGATCAGCCAGGGCCTGACCTCTCAGGTCAACGGGCTCCAGCAGGCTAGCCAGAACGTCAGCGACGCGACCTCGATGGTCCAGACCGCCGATAGCGCGCTGAACAACGTCCAGAGCATGCTCCAGCGTGTCAGCGAGCTGGCCGTGCAGTACCAGAACGGCGACCTTTCGTCCACGGACAAGACGGACATCCAGGACGAGGTCAACCAGCTCACGCAGGAGATCGGCCGGCAGCAGGGCTCCGTGCAGTTCAACGGCATCAACCTGCTCGACGGCAGCGCCGGAAGCGGAACGGGCGTCGTGACCTTCCAGGTCGGCCCGGCCGCTAGCGACACGCTCGCGGTGTCCTTCCAGAACATCGAGGGCACGAGCAACCTCGGGACCTCGGCGTTCTCATGGGCGCAGGCGGCGACCGGCGGTACGGTGTTCAACCTGGCCCAGACCGGCGCGGTGAGCGCCATCAGCACGGCGATCAACAACATCTCGTCGCTCGCGGCTACGCTGGGCGCGGTCCAGAACCGTCTCCAGTACACCGCGACGTCGATCTCGACGACGCAGGAGAACATGTCCGCGTCGCTGAGCAGCATCCAGGATGTCAACATGGCGTCTGAGATGACGACGTTGACCCAGCAGCAGGTGCTGCAGCAGGCCGGCACGGCGATGCTCGCGCAGGCCAACTCGCAGCCTCAGCTGGTGCTGAAGCTGATCACGGGCTAATCCCATTTCGCAGGGCCGGGCGGCGCTTGATGCGTCGCCCGCGCCCGGCGAACCAAGTTTTCGCTGGGCCGGCGGCGCTCGATGCGTCCGCGCCCGGCGAGCCAAGCTCGAGCGTGGCAGCTTCGCTGCCGGCGCCGAGGGCACAATCCGCCCGCGCCTCTCCTACATACCGCGCGGGCCACATAACCACGTCCGATTCATCGAGGGAACCGGAAAGCGGAGACGGGCTGCTCGCAGCCCGTCTCCGCGTGGTTTAAGCCGTGACTTCAGTTCCGCGCGGCACGACCGATTACAGGGTTACCGGGCCACCCCCGATGCCCAGGATCGCGCGTGCCCGTCCTGGTTTCACACATGCTTCACGGAACCTCGTTCGAGCGTAAGCCTCTCCCAGTGGAACACGAGACATCTGGTAACGACTGGCTTCAGCAGCATCCCGGCTGGGAGCTGAGGACCTGGACTCCCTCGGGAGGGTCACGCGTTGCGCAAGCGTGAGCGTGACCAGCTGCTGGCTGTCGCCGATAGCATGCTCGACGGCGCGCGTCAGTTCCCCTACCTTGAGCCGGCGTCGGTGCGCAGGATGGCCAGCGACCTTCTTGAGGCCGTCCCTCTTCTCGACGCGCCGGCCTACGAGGGTGCGCGTGACTTGATCGCGCGGACAGCTGAAAGCCTGCTGACCGCAGCCGGTGCCGACACGACCTCGGCAGAGCACGAACTGATTGGTCAACTCCGCGCGTTCAAGCAGCGGCTCCTCGCCGACACGAACATCTCCTACACGGTCGTGTTCATGCCGTACAACGCGTCCATGTGGGACAGTCTCCACACCATCTGGGCCGCCGCCCAAGCTGATCCCCGGGTGGAGGCGATCGTGGTCCCGATCCCGTACGCGGACCGCCTCCCGGACGGCAGCGCTGGCGCCTGGCACGTCCACACGAACGACCTGCCCCCCGAGGTTCCCGTCACGCCGTATACGGAGTTCGATCTCCGAGCTACGCATCCTGACGTGATCTACGTCCACAACCCCTATGACGGCAATAACCGCGTCACGAGTGTCGCTCCGCAGTTCTATAGCGCAGAGCTGCGCCCGCATACAGACCTGTTGGTGTACGTCCCGTACTACGTATCGGCGATACCTGCAGGAGAGCACCTGTACCAGTCGCCGAGCTTCGAACTGTTCGACAAGGTGATCGTGCAGTCGGAAGAGATCGGCCAAGCGGTCATCGAGAAGTGGACGAGCAACAAGGTCGTGCCGCTTGGTTCACCGAAGTTCGACTACGTCCGTACGCCGGGATCCCCTCCTCCGCCGGACTGGACGGAGAGCATCAGCGGGAGGATCGGGCTTCTGCAGGTGACTTCGATCTCGACGCTGTTGGGCGCGGACCGTCAAGGCGTCATGCGGAAGCTGCATGAGGTCCTCGACGTGGTGGAAGCGAGCGAGGATCTGATGCTGTGGTGGCGCCCTCACCCCCTTGAGCGGGCGAGCATCACCAGCATGGTGCCTGACATCGAGCCCGTCTACACGGCGTATGAGGAGCGGGCCAGGCGTTCGGACCGCGTCATCGTCGACGCCTCGATGGACCTGCAACGGGCGATTCAGAACACCCACGCCTACTACGGTCAGTGGAGTTCGATCGTCGAGCTCTTTGGCTTCACCGGCAAGCCGATGGTGATTCAGGACGCCAACGTGGAAACGAACGTGCCCCGGCCCGAGGGACCTCCGGACAGCGGCCCGAACAGTGCCCTGACCGCGCACGCTCGGCCTGAATGGTTCGTCTACGAGGGCGCGATCGAGTACCTGCGCCGGATGCTGAGCCAGCCCGACGGTCGGGTACCCGGGCAGCATCAGTACTTCGCGTCACTCGCCGCGCACTCGGACGGCACTGCGGGCCAGCACATCCACGATTACGTGATCAGCTGTCTGACGGATGCGTGACCGCTGGCCATGGCATCCGACATTGAAAGTGCGATCGACGAAGTGCAGCGCTCCGGCCGGCTCGAGGGCGTTGCGCTCTACGCGTTCGGCCACACCGCCGCGACCGAGCAGATGCGCAGGCGGCTGGGCCGTTACGACATCATGCTCACCGGGATCCTCGACAACAACCCTGCAAAGCAGGGCGGCTCGCTGCATGGGGTCCCCGTCATCCCCCCGAGAGCGATCACCGACGTCGATGTGCCGTCGGTCGTTCTGATCGCCTCGCGGTTCCACAGCGAGATGCGCCAGCAGCTGCTGGATCTGGGATACGCGGGGGACATCATCCGCGTTGGCACCCTTTCGATCGAAACCGATGCGGCATCCGGCAGAGACCGTGATCGCGGCGCGCGGCTGCTCGATCAGCTCCGCGTCGCCCACCCGGACCGCCATCTGGTCGTGTGTCCGTTCGGCGCGCTCGGCGACGTGTACTGGGCTCTCGCATACCTCCCGGCTTCTGCTGCCAGCGGCCGTCGGCTTCTGCCCGCGGTTGTGGTCGTCGTCGGCGAAGGATGCCGGCAGGTCGCCCGGCTGTTCGGGCACGAGGACGTGTACAGCTTCACGCAGGTCGAGATGGACGACCTTGTGGGTGCCGTTGTGGATGGGGGAGCGCAGGACGCGACGATCGCCCACCACGACCGCCCGTATGGCGACGGCGCGCCCGTCCGGGCGCTCGACGAACGGTTCGTGGCGTTTGCCGACATGTACCGGGAACTGGTCTACAAGCTGTCGGCCCGGACTCGACCGCACGTCCCAAGGCGGGATTTGCCGGCGCAGGCCAGCCACGCCGACCCGTCGTGGGCAAGCGAGGTTCCCCGGGGCCGGGGGGTGCTGATGACCCCTTATGCCAAGAGTGTCGTGCCCGTTTCATGGTCGTTCTGGGAGCGCACCGCCGAGCGCCATCTCTCGCACGGAGATGTCGTCGCAACGGTCGTGCATGGTGACGAGGATCCGGTACCCGGGACGCTGGCGTTCGAGATTCCGATACCGGAGCTGCTCGATGCCGTTGAGCACGCCGGCACCTTCATCAGCCTGCGCAGCGGGCTCTGCGATGTCGTTCACACCGCTCGCGCCCGGAAGGTCCACGTTTTCCCGGACGCGCACTACAGCACCACTCCCTACAAGGTCGCTGACTTCTTCGCGCTCCCAGGTTGGGAGTCGGTCGTGCTCCAGGTTTCATGACCGCCAGGAGGCGATCATCCGTTGGTACATCTCCGCCATCCCGTAGCGCGGCTCCCAGCCGAGCGCGAGTAGCTTGTCGGCGGACAAGCGGTACGCGGACGGCGGCGCATATCCCCGCCTTCCAATGTCCTCGGGCGGGTTGACGACGACGTTGATCTTCCCGCCGGCGACCTCGCGGGCAACCACCTCCGCCATCTGCCGGATGGTCATGCTGGCGTGGGAGTTGACAACGTTGTATGCCTCCCCGGCCGCACCTTTGGTGGCGAGCAGCAAAAGCGCGCGTACAGCATCCGCGAGATAGCAGACGTTGGTCAGGCCGGCCCCGTCGGTGTGCAGCTCGATGTCACGCCCGGCCAGCACCGAACGCGCGAACTGCAACGGGACACGGGTGTTGTCGGGATCGTTCGGAACCCCGGCACCGAAGGTGAGACCCAGGCGGGCATTCGTCGTGTGCAGGCCGTATTTCGTGGCGTAGGCGGTGCTCAATGCCTCGGCTCGCCGCTTTCCCTCCGGGTAGCTGCTGCGAGGGTCGTGGGGGTCGACGAGCCCGAGGTCGCTCTCCGCAACCACGCCTGACAGGCCCTGGCCGTACACCTCCATCGACGACACGCAGACGACGCTGCTTGCTCCGCATGCCACAGCGACGTCGAGGACGTTGCGGGTGCCGCCAACCGCAGTCGCGCGGACCTCTTCGGGACAGGCGACCATGCGCGCCGATGAGGTCACCCCGGCCGCGTGAAAGACAAAGTCGGCCTTGTCCAACCCACTCGTGGCCGGCGAGAGCTCGCGTACGTCCGCCGCGAGGAACCGGACGCCGAGCTCAGCCTCGAGCCTTTGCCCTTTGCCGACGTCGCGTCCCTGCGCCACGATAGTGAGATCCAGGCCCTCGGCGACGTTGGCCGCGCAGAGCAGCCGAGCGATCCCCTTCCCGATTATTCCCGTCGCGCCCGTCACGAGGACCGTGGCGCCGCGAAACCGGTCCCAGGGGATCGCAGGATCGTTCAGCGCTGTCTCAACATCGTCTCTGAGCACATCAGGCGCGGCCACAACGCACACTCACCAGGCGGGGGTTGGGACCGGCCACGCCCCGTTCACGCTGCCAGGATCTGCTGATTTTCCAAGGCCTCGTACAGCGCACGGAAGACGTAGTAGTCCGTAGGCTTTGTGATCTTCATGTTGTTGGGCGTACTGGCGACGACGCGCGGTCGGATCCCGCGCAGGTGACAGAGATGGGCGGAGTCGATCGTCGCGACCCCCTCCGCCTCCGCCCAAGCGTACAGCTCGAAGATCAGCCCGTACCGGAAGCTCTGCGGGGCTTTGGCGACGTGCATCTCATCCCGGGGCGGCACGTCCACGATTTCACCGGAAGCCCCCACCCGCACGACGCTCTCCACCACGCGCTCGACGGTGATGGCGGCCCCGTGCTCGCGGACGGCGGCGATGTTCTCGGTCAGTAGCTGCTCGTCGATCAGGGGGCGTACGCCGTCGTGGATCAGGACGATGTCGTCGTCGGTGGCTGTGTCTCGCATCGCAAGCAGCCCGTTGTAGATCGAGGCGTGACCGGTTGCGCCGCCGGCGACGATCGTCGTCACCTTGTGGATGTCATAGCGACGCAGCAACCGCTTCAGCTCATGGATCCACGACTCGAGGCATACCACCACGATCCTGTCGATTTCCGGGTGGCGTTCGAAGTGCTCGATCGTGTACATGATCACCGGCTTGCCATGCAGTTCCAGGAACTGCTTCGGGGTTGCGCTGGTGCTCATGCGCTGGCCGGTGCCTCCGGCGAAGATGAGGGCCGTGACCGCGCTCACGTCAGGCCCCCCATCACCTCGGTGACGATGTCCCCCTTATCGCCATCGCCGTATTCAACCTCGCGCAGGTTCCGCCCCAGCCCCATCGCGCTCAGGCTGAAGTACTCGTGAAACGAGCCCTTGTAGAAGCGGCCTTCCCTGTCGTACAGAACGACCTTCCGGCTCGCGGTACCACTCACAACGTCACAGAACCCGCTGCGCACGCCGACGAAATAGCCCGCTGTCTCGATGAGATCCGGGGCCAGAGACAGAGGGAAGCGGGCGGCCTTGGTTCCCGCAAGCGGCTGCTCCTTGGGACCGCAGTTGGTGCACACCGTCAGACCGCGCTCGGCACAACGGGCAGCCACCCTCGCCCAGAAGGCTTGATCCGGGACATGAAAGAGCGTGTTCGCGTACGGCGACAGCACGACCGTGCGACCAGGTACCAATCCCTGCTCGTCGAAGAGCTTGAGCACGGCTTCGTTGGTCGCAGAAGCTCGGGGGATCTGAGGCGCGATCTCGTCTCCCAGGCCGAAGACGGTGTGCCGGAACATTTTCTCGAAGTTGAGTCCCTTGTATCCGCGCAACCACTCTGTCGGTGCTCCCATCCATCCATCGTTGAGCACAACGATCGAGGTCGGTCGTGCGCGAATGAGCCTGCCGTAGGAGATCACACTGTTGAGTGCTTCCTGATCGGCAACGGCTACGCGACTCTCTCCCATCATCCGCGCGACTTGGGCGCACGCGTTGCTTGCCACAGCGAGGCTGTAATCACGTATGCCCTCTCGCTCCACAAAGCTCTGCAGGAAGAGCTCGATGACATACATGTCCCCGGTGCCGGCGTAGGGAGCGATGAAGAGGGTCGACTCGGGGTTGCCACCGGTCAACTTCCTGTAGGTAAGACGGCCGCGCAGGAGGTGCGGGGTAAACCGCACGAAAGACGTAAGCGACTCATTTAGGCGCAGCGGCGTGAGGACAAACGCCTGCCGTCGCTTGCGATAGCCGAGCGTCTCCAACTGATGGAGCATCTCTCGCGCCGCGGCAAAAGCGACCACGATCACGACATACTCGTCGCTGAACGGGACGAGAACCTCCTCTGGGCTCTGCACGAGCAGACCTTGATAGTTCCGGCCGATCTTGTCCGGGTCGTTGTCGATCACAGCGTGGATGGGAACGCCGTGCCTTTCGAGCTCGTCCTTCACCTGGGCCGCAAGCACGGACGCGCCGAACAGCACCGCCTTCTTCCCACGCAGAGACCGGCGGCGGGAGACGCGGCGCGCCTGACGCCGCAGGGCTTCTCCGGCGCTAGGCACAGGTCACTCCCTGGCCGGCCCAGCCCCGGATGCGGTACATCGACAGGCACACCAGATCATCGAGGGTGAGACCGTTCACGCCCTCCATCTGCCAGAGGCGGTTTCCGTACGGCCGCGTGAGCGACACAAAGAAGAGCCTCGGCGTGAACTGGTACAGCTCGTAGAAGCTGAGCAGGAACTCGATTTCGCGATTCGCGAGAAGCTCGACCCCCAGGACCCCTTCCGTTTCTTCGCCGGCCTGTTCGGCCACCCACTCCTGGTCTGTGACGAGCACGACGCCGCGCGCTCGCCGGTCAGCGATCAGATCCTGGACGTGGCCTAGCGCGACCTCGTTGAGGGCGTGGTCGTCCTCAACGAAGGCGACCACATACGCACCGTTGTCAATCTCATAGCGTTTGCGCAGGCGAATCCAGACGGCACGTCCACGCCAGGCCGCGATGAGTCGCTGGACGATCACAGGCTTGCGTCGACGCGGACCCGCAGGCTCGGCGCCTCATCGCGGGTTCCGTTGAGGGCAACGGCGGTCTTGAGTCCGGACGGCTTGGCGTCGTTGACAACGATCCGTTCCCCGAAGGGCGCATCAAAGATGATGTGGTCGTACCGGATCCGGCGGTCGGCAAGGAACTGCTCTGTCGCCTTACGGTAGGCCTCTGCCCGGCTGGTCACGATCACTACCAGGTCATCGGCAGGGATCTGCGCAAGGAGAGCGTCGGCTCCCGGCAGCAGACTGTCCTGTCCATTCGTGAGGTGCCCGTTGTGCTTGACGAGCGTGCCGTCAAGATCAAGGAACCACGTATGTCCGAGCGGGGAGAGGACGAGTTCCTTCATTGCAGGGGATCCAGTTGCAGCGTTGGCCGCTCCTCACCGGGCGCGACATCCAGCTTCAGCACATCCAGCTCCGCATCGAGCTCCAGTGCGTCCAGCTCTGCGTCCAGCTCCGCTGCATCAAGCTTCGCGCCGATCGCGCCACCCGGATGGTTGGCGTGGAGCACGTCAATCGGCACCCCGAAGTGCTCGGTGAGGGACATCGCCAATCCTTGCAGGACGATGAGGTTCAACACCGTGGAGTTGTTGGGCAAGATGTTCCAACCATCGCCCTCGTGCTCCAGGTCGAGCACGACGCGCTTGGGAATCTCCCGGTGGAGGATGCTGTCGCGATTGAACGTGAGGAGCCATTGCGTGCATCCGCGCTTGCTCAGTAGGCGCGAAAGATGCACCGACTCGGCTGTTTCACCGCTCTTGGTCATGATGACGACGAGATCCCCGTCACGCACCACGCCGAGATCACCGTGGACTGCCGAGTTCGTGTGCACGAACGCTGCCGCCAAGCCCACCGAGTTGAGCGTACCGACGATCTTCTCGCAGATCGGCACGTTCTTGCCGAGGCCGGAGAAGACGAGCTTGTTACCGCGGGCGAGTGTGGCGATCGCGTCTTTCTCAAGGGCCTCGAACTCGCGTGGATCAAGCGAGCGAACCGCGCCGGTGAGGATGCGGAGCGTCTCATCAAAATCGTGGCTCACAGCGCCCCCTCCAGGTAGTAGATTCCGTTGTAGAACGCCCCGCAAATCGAGTCGTAGTCATGCCACGCATAGGTGGTGAGCGACAGCCAGATCACAGCGTGCAGGAGCTTGATCGTGCGGGGATCAGCCCCGCTCAGCGCGAACAGGTCGCCCTCGAGGCTCTCCCACCCGTTGGAATCGACCGTCAGATCAACGGTCCCCGGGTTGAGGCTCAGACGGAAGTTCTTGAGGTTGAACTGGTCGTAGTTTCCGACGACCGAGTAGTAGAGCTTCGCCCAGTCGTAGCTCGGGTCGCCGTGCAGCTCCGTGTACCCGAAGTAGCCGCGCGGGTCGATGAACACAGGTTCCGTGCCGCCGCGCAGCATCAGGTTCGAGAACGTTGGGTCTCCGTGGATGAAAGCGAACCGCTCGACGCTCAGTGCGTCCAGCGCGCGCTCCAGATCACGCTTATAGAAATACACGTTGCGGCACTCCCTGCCGTTCACGGTGATCGTCTTGTGATCCGTGAACGGGATCAGGTCACGTACCGCCTTCAGGCGCTCGACGGTCTTCCCGTAGTACGCCTCCCTGGTGCTGAACGAGTTGGCGGGAGCCGACTCCAGCGAGTGAAGCTCGCGAAGTGCCGCGGTCAGGTCAGCCAGGATCCCCCGCTTGCTGTCCAACGGCAGGTGGGCGTACTCGTAGATGTTCTTGCCGTCGATCCGCTCGATCGTCAGCGGCTCGAACTCGTGGAGCTGGGGGATGCTGCTCACGCCGAGCTTGACCGCGTGCCTGTACCAGCCAACTTCACGACGCGCGAGTGAGCGCCCCTGCTCATCGAGCGGCTCCTTGATGAACCTCTCACCGACCACGGTGGCGCGGTTGAACGGGCGCGTCTTCTCGAGAGCGAGCGACTGGTACTCGGGCAGTAATCCGAACTCTCGGGTCCCGGCGAGCCCAAGCTCGTCGAAGGCATGTCCCTTCTGCTGGAGCCACCGGACCAGTTCTCCGCTCGCGGGGATGTCCGATAGGGCGGACTTGTCCCGGAACACAAACAGCCCCGCCACTCCATGCTCGCGTGAGCGTTCTTCGACAAAGCGGCCGTCCGTGTGGCTCCACCGACAGTCAAACGTCTGAGAGATTCCCACCCAATCACGGTCCCCTGCCGGTAGCTCGAAATCTGCCGGCAAGATCAGATCCGACCACACGAGCATGAACGGCTCGCCCTCGGGCACCAGGGGCAACGCCTGAGCGACACCGCCGCACGTCCCTGACCCGGCAGCGTCGACGACTTGATATTCGACGTCGGCGAACGCAGCGAGGTACTCGCGCAACACTTCCCGCTGATAGTCCGCAATGACGACGAACCGCTTGCTCGGGAACTTGCGGAAGAGGTGAAAGATCATCGGCAGGTTCTCGACTGGCACGAGCGCTTTGGGCTTGTTCGTGGTCAGATGCTCCAGCCGCGTCCCCTTGCCGCCGGCTTGTACGACGATGTAGTCCACGGTCCGGGGAGCGGCGTGGCTGTTGGGGGGCTCACCGGGCACGTGACCGGACGTTGTCGACGGCTCCTCGCCGGTCGCCGGGTCGGTCAACCCCGTGGCCGCAGTGCCGGCCGCCGGCGCCGGGGCGAACGTGCTTTCGATCTGCGCGATGCGGGCGAGCGTCGTGTCGAGGGACATCACCCGAGATGATCGGCACCGGTGCGCAACAGTTGAGGCGCCGCTCAAGGCCCTCGCCCGGCCCACACCAGGCTCCCTGGCCGAGACCGTCCCCCGCGCGTCGGGTGCCATACGGCGAGAGGCATAATGCTGCCGCGTGCAGGCCAGTCTGAGCTCGGCGGGGATGAACGGCCGTTCCGTGTTCGTCACGGGCGGCTATGGCCTCCTTGGGAGCTGGCTCGTCAAGGCGCTGGTCGAGCAGGGGGCGCGCACGACCGTGCTCAAACGCGACGCGGTCGCCCGCTCTGCGCTCGCGCTCGAGGGAACCGAGCGCTACGTGAACGTCGTGCACGGGGACATCTGCAACGCCGCGCTAATCGAGCGGGCGCTCGCCGAGTACGAGGTCGACACCGTGTTCCATCTCGCCGCCCAGACCATCGTCGGGATCGCCAACGCGGCGCCGCTTTCCACGTTCGAGACGAACATCCGCGGGACCTGGACGGTGCTGGAGGCCTGCCGGCACCTCGGGGTTCGCCGGGTGGTGGTCGCCGCCTCCGACAAGGCCTACGGGGTCCACGACCGCCTCCCCTATCAGGAGGACTTCCCGCTCCAGCCCCGCTACCCATACGACGTCTCCAAGGCGGCGACCGACATGATCGCCCGCTCCTACTGGCACACGTTCGAGCTGCCGGTGGCGGTCACGCGGTTCGCCAACCTCTATGGCGGCGGTGATCTCAACCTGTCACGCCTCGTGCCCGAGGCCGCTCTGGCCGCAATCGAGGGCCGCCGGCCGGTGATCCGCTCCGATGGCAAGCCGGAGCGGGACTACCTCTACGTCGAGGATGCCGTCGACGCCTACCTGGCCATCTCCAAGCTGGTGCAGGACGGACGCGGCGCCGGCGAGGCGTTCAACGCCGGCGGCGACCGGCCCTACTCCGTGCTCGAGGTCGTCGAGCGCACGTGCAAGATGGCAGGCACCGGAGTCGAGCCGGACGTGCTGGGCAGAGGCACGCCGAAAGGGGAGATCACCCATCAGTACGTGGACTCCTCCAAGCTGCGGACGATGTCTGGCTGGGCCCCTCGGGTGGACCTCGACGAGGGCCTGCGGCGGACGATCGAGTGGTACCGCCGCTACCTCAGCCCTGCCCGAGACTGAGCGGCGTCTCCGCGCTCAGTCCGCGTCGGCGACGATCGATCCCACCCGCTCTCCGAGCCCCGGGTCGCGCCGGTATACGAACGCCCCGTACGCGAGCGCGGCCACGAGCACCCCGCCCGCGATCCACACGTACGAGTTGAACGGCGCCGGCTGGCCCGGCTTGATCAGCTCATACAGCGGATAGCCGATCGCCACCGCCCCGAGCAGCGGCAGCACCAGGTGGGTCAGGGGCGAGAACTTCTCGGGATGGAACCGCGGGAAGTACGCCGGCAGCGCGAGGTTCGCGACCAGTTAGGTCAGCGACACCAGGATCGTCCCGAGCGTCGCGATCTCGCCGAAGAACACGACCACGGCGGCCGGGTTGCTGGTCCGGCAGAACACATGGACCAGACCGAGCGCCAGGCCCAGGAACACGACGAACGCGACCCACGGAGTGTGGGTCTTAGAGGTCACCCGGCCCGTCACGCTCGGCAGCAACCCCTCGCGCCCGGAGCTGAAGATGATCCGGGCCTGCGAGTTCGCGGCCGAGATCAGGCTCGAGCAGATCGAGGTGAACCCGGCGATATACGCGAGGAACGCCAGGAAGCTCGCGACGCCCGGCGGCGTGTCGACCATCGGCACGCTCGCCGCGGACAGCGCGCTCGCGTTGTTGTTGAAGCCGACGACCGTCGAGTAGGACAGGAAGATGTACAGCACCGCGACCAGCGCGACGCTCGTGACCACCGCCCTGGGCACGGCCGTCCGCGGATCCTGCGTCTCCTCGGCCATCGCCGCCGAGTTCTCCCACCCGATGAACAGGTACACCGCGAGCGGGAAGCCGAGCGACAGGCCCGAGAAGCCGCGGTGCAGGTTGCTCGGATCGAACGGCTTGAGGTTGATGCTTCCGGAGTGCTGGATCAGCAGCGCGATCGAGATCACGATCAGCAGCACCGCCTCGAACGCGAAGAAGACCGCGGCCACGTTCGTCGACGGCTTCGCGCCGGCGACGATCAGGTACAGCGCGCCGCCGGTCAGCAGTGCGGTCAGGATCTGCCAGGGGATCTTGATGCTGAGGCAGTGCTCGATGATCGTCTCGGTCCACCCGCCGGAGATCGCCACCACCGACGCGACCGCGAGGTTGTAGCCGGCGCAGCACGACCGCCGCCACGACCGCCGAGTACCCGCCGAACGTCCGGCCGATGAACGTGACGAATGACCCGGTCGACGGCCGCGAGCGTGAGAACTGGCTGAGTGTGTTGCCGAGCAACCCGATCGCGATCGCCGCCGCGATCACGGTCAGCGGAGCGGCGATCCCGGCCGTCGAGACGATCAGCGCGAACCCGAAGAAGAAGCTCATCGCCGGCGCGATGTTCGCCGGCGTCGCCGCCGAGATGTCGAAGTTCGTCAGCACCCCCCGCGCCAGGCGCGCGGGCTCTCGTCGCGAGGTCCCCACGGATGCAGTCCTGCCTGCTGTCGCCACGTTCCCCTCCTCAGGTGGTTCGAGGCCCGTGAAGCCACTCCATCCCTCGGCAGGTTCAAGCAAATCCGATTGCCGCCGATCACTTGGTTGTCGATGAGCTACACCGATGCCGTAAGCCGCGTCTCGCAGATCCAGGCGCAGATCGCCTCCCTTCAGACCGCGTTCGACCCCTCGGTCGCCGCCGCCACCTCCACCCAGAGCGCGGCCGGAACCACGACCGGGACCTCGTCCACGGGCACCGGGTCGTCGTCGACATTCGCCAACGCCCTCGCCCAGGCACAGGACGTCGGCTCGACATCGTCGATCGGGAGCACCGGGGGAGCGCTGCCGTCGAGCGCGCAGTCGATGCTCACCTCTGACCAGCAGCAGTTCGCCTCGCGGCTCGCCTCCGACACCGGCATGGACCCGGAGGTCGTCTCGGCGTGGCTGCTCGCCGAGGAGTCCGGCGGCGCGGCCCAGTCCCGTCAGAGCCAGAACAACAACGACTGGCTCAACATCGGCTACACCGACAGCGCCACCTACGGCTCGAGCGACTCGATCTGGAGCGACCCGACTACCGCCGCCGACGCCACCGCCGGCTGGCTCAAGGGCCAGAACACGATCCCGGGCTACGGGACCGCCAGCTCCGGCATCCAGGGGATTCTGAGCGCCGCCGGCCAGCCGGCCTCGACCCAGATCTCCGCGCTCCAGAACTCTGGCTGGGCCTCGAGCGGCTACCCCGACCTTCCCTCGCTATACCAGCAGGTGGCGGGCTAGCGCACCCGCGCCACCCGCGCCTCCGGCAACCCGCCCGCCACCGCGCCAGCCGCGTCTCCGGCAGCCCGCCCGCCACCGCGCCAGCCGCGTCTCCGGCAACCCGCCCGCCACCGCGCCAGCCGCGTCTCCGGCAACCCGCCCGCCACCGCGATACCGCGCCGGCAACCCCGCGCGGCGCTCGGGAGCATGCATAACCCGACAATCGGCGCGCGCCGGCCGAACCTTGTCATTCACTGCATGTGGGGCATGCGCCACCCGACACGGTCTGCCCGGTGGACCGCGTTTGTCAGGTTATGCATGTGATTCGCAGGCCCCGGACCGGCAACCGCCACCGCCCTCCCCAGGTGCCCGCCGTTCGTGGCGCGACAGAGCGTGGTCCCGCGCCACCGGGTCCCCGCCGCCGCGCCACCGGGTCCCCGCCGCCGCGCCACCGGGTCCCCGCCACCGCCACCGCCACCGCTACCGCGCGGATGCCAGCGCGATCACGGGCGCGCTGGCGCGGCCCGGACTGGGTGGGGCCAAATAACGCGTGCACTCCTGCGCCACCACCGGCCGCCCCACGTAAAAGCCCTGCGCGTAATCGCACCCGAGCTCGGCGAGGACGTCCTTGACGTTCTCGGTCTCGACGCCCTCGGCCGTGACCCGCAGGCCCAGGTTGCGGCCGAGGTCGATGATCGAGTGGACGAGCACCGCGTCCTGACGGTCGGTCTCCATCCTCGTCACGAACGAGCGGTCGATCTTGATCTCGTCGACCGGCAGCTGCTGGAGCTGCGACAGCGACGAGTAGCCGGTGCCGAAGTCGTCGATCGCGATCATCACGCCCATCGCGCGCAGCTCCTCGAGCGCCGCCCGGGCGCGCGGGAGGTCGGCGACGATCCGGCTCTCGGTGATCTCGAGCTGGAGCGCCGAGGCGTGCAGGTCGAGCCGCGCCAGTAGCGCCCCGATGATCGTCAGCAGGTCGTGGTCGAGCAGGCTGCGCGTCGACACGTTGACCGACACGGTCACCTCTAGGCCGTCGCGGCGCCACTGCTTGCACTGCTCGAGCGCGTCCCGGAGCACGCGCTCGGTGAGCGGCTTGATGATGCCGGTCTGCTCGGCGAGCGGGATGAACCCGCCCGGGCCGATACATCCGAGCTGAGGATGGTTCCAGCGCACGAGCGCCTCCGCGGCGAGCGTCGGGCCGCCCTGGAGCGGTACCTTCGGCTGGTAGTGGACGACCAGCTCCCCGCGCTCGATCCCGCGGCGAAGCTGCGCCGCCAGCGCGAGCCGGTCGATGCTGTACTCGTCGTCCTCCTCGGCGTAGGTGTGGAAGGAGACGTCGGAGTCCTTGGCCCAGTACATCGCGACGTCCGCGTGACGGATCAGCTCGGGCGAGGTGCGGCCGTGCTCCGGGAAGCACGCGATCCCGATGCTCGCGCAGATGTGCAGCCCCACCGAGTCGACCTCGAGCGGATGTTCGAGCGCCGCGAGCAGCCGCTCCGCGAGGACCTCCGCCTCGGCCTGCCGGCCGTCGATCAGCAGCGCGAACTCGTCGCCGCCGATCCGCGCTAGCAGGGTCGAATCGCCGACCACCTGGCGCAGCCGCCGCGCGACGCGCTGGATCGTCAGGTCCCCGAGCTCGTGGCCGAGCGTGTCATTGATCGACTTGAAGTCGTCGAGGTCGAGCAGCATCACCGTGAGCGGGCGGTGCTCGCGTTCGGCGGCGCCGAGCGCGGACTGGAGCGTCTCCGACAGCGCCGAGCGGTTGGGGAGACCGGTGAGCGCGTCGTGGTGGGCCCGATGGCTCGATAGCGCGGCCTGCCGCCCGCCGAAGTAGACCGCGAGCATCGGCACGAAGCACACCGGCACGAGCGCCACGCTCGCGTCAGCCGACGCCACCAGCGCCGGTGCGAACGCCAGCACGCAGCCGGCGGTCCACGCCTGGAACGCGAGGTCCTCGCGCAGGTAGGCGGCGATCGGCACCCGGGCCAGCAACGCGCCCGCCACGCACGCCAGCACATGGTTGGTGGCGAAGAACACGGCCGCGGCGGCCAGCACGATCGGCAGCTCGGAGCCGGTGATCGGCCCCATCGGAAGCGAGTGGGCGAGCAGCAGCACGCCGGCGGCGGCAACGATCGCGAGCAGATACTGCGCCGCGTTGAACAGGATCTTGAGCGGCGACACGCGCGCGGCGGCGTCGGCGATCACCGAGCTTGCGACGTACACGAGCGCGGCGGGGCCAGGCCCGAACCGCAGCAGGATCGCGAACGCGAACGCGGCCGAGATCGTGACCCGCGCGAGCCCTCGCCGGCGCGGCACCGGGATCGGCAGCAGTTCGCCCACGAGCACGAACCCCGACAGGGCCACGAGCAGCACCGGGTCATCGACCTGCCAGTCGCTGACCCACGGCAGGACGGTGAGCGCCCCGGCCGCGAGTCCCGCGACCGCCGCCACGTATATGGCGAATTCGCTCTGCCGCAGCCCGCGCGACGTGGCCGCCATCCGCGCGCTCACGCGATCTTGTGTCCGGCCGCGTGTGCGATCGCAATGGGCAGCCTCACCGCTGGTGAGTGCGACGGCGCCACTACGACCACCGACGAACGTACCTGCGGGACGGGAGCCTTCGCCAAGGCCGTCGCCGCCGATCCCAGCACTACTGCGAGCGCAAGCGCAAGCGCTGCGGTCGCGGCCAGCAGAATCGAACCTGTCCGCCGCCTCCCTGGACGGTAGAAATTTCCACGCATTTTCTACCTCGCTGTTGTGTCAGCCGTACGCCCCCTGGCGACACTGACCGTCGGACTCGTATTCCCGCTATCGGCAGCGGCCGGCGCGGCCCTAATAGAACATTTGTCCAGAGCGGTTTAGAACTCTCAAGTTCAGAACAGCGCTTCCTGGCCGGGCAGCTCCGCCCCGTCCCGCAGCCGGCCAGAGCCCCGCCCGAACGCGACCGCAACGTCGCGCGCGATCGCGCCCTCTGAGCGCGAGGCGATGATCGGTTCCTCGATCCCCTCGACGTACACGAGCGTCCGCCGCCCGTCGCCGCGGTCTGGGCCCTCAAGCGGTAAGAGCGCGAACACGCGGTCGGCGCGCACGAACTTGCCGTAGCCGAGCGGGATCAGCATTGCCGGTTGCCGAGCCATGGTCGTGAGCGGCATCGTACGCCTGCTGGATGCCGGTAACCTCGCACGCGATGCCCGACAACGACACCTTCCTCCTCGGCGGCGACCTCGAGGTCGACCGCCTCGGCTTTGGCGCGATGCGGATCACCGGCGACGGGATCTGGGGCGAGCCTGCCGACCGCTCGGCGTGCCGCGACCTGCTTCGCCGCGTCGTCGGGGCCGGCGTGAACCTGATCGACACCGCCGACTCCTACGGCCCCAACGTCTCCGAGAACCTGATCGCCGAGGCGCTGGCGCCCTATCCGGAAAACCTCGTGATCGCCACCAAGGGTGGACTCGAGCGGCCAGGCCCGAACCACTGGGTCCCGAACTGCCGGCCCGAGCGATTGCGGAGCTGCTGCGAGGCGTCGCTCAGGCGACTGAAGCTCGAGCGCATCGACCTCTATCAGCTGCACACGGTGGACCCGAAGGTGCCGATCGAGGACTCGATCGGCGCGCTCGCCGAACTCCAGGACGAAGGCAAGATTCGCCACATCGGCGTGTCCAACGTCGGGCTGGAGGACCTCGAGCGGGCGCAGCAGATCGTCACGGTCGTCTCGGTCCAGAACCACTACAACGTCCTTGACCGGGCGTCGGAGGACGTCCTCGAGGAGTGCGAGCGCCAGCAGCTCGCGTTCCTACCGTGGGCGCCGATCGCCAGCGGCCGCGACGTCGCCAGGAGCGGCCGGGACATCGATCAGATCGCGCGCGGCCATGACGCGACGGCGCGACAGGTCGCGCTCGCGTGGCTGCTCGGACACTCGCCGGTGATCCTGCCGATCCCGGGCACGAGCTCGATCTCGCACTTCGAGGAGAACCTCGAGGCCGCCCAGCTCGAACTCGAGGAGCACGAGCTCGAGGCCCTCGACGAGCTCGCGCCCGCCGGTTAACCGACCCCCCGGGGTCGGGGTCCCTAGTCTCCTCCGAGAATCAGCGCAAGCCGCAGCTCGAGCGCCTCGGTGAGCCGCTCGCGCACGGGGCCTGCCTCGAAGCGCTCGACGAGCGCCGACAGGAAGCCCTCGATCACGAGCCGCTTCGCCACCTCCTCGCGCAGTCCACGCGAGCGCAGGTAGAACAGCTGCTCGGGGTCAACCTGCGCCACCGCGGCGGCGTGCGTGCAGCGCACATCGTTGGCCTGGATCTCGAGGCCCGGGATCGCGTCGGCGTGGGCGCGCTTTGACAGCAGCAGGTTGCGCGACTCCTGGAACGCGTCGGTCTTCTGCGCGCCGGGGTCCACGATGATGTTGCCCTTCCAGACCGCGGTCGAGCGCCCCGCGAGCACGCCGCGGAACGCGAGGTCCGACGTCGTGTTCGGCGCCGCGTGCTCCTGCGTGGTGTCGAAGTCGATGTGCTGGCGGGCGTGGCTGGCGTAGGCGCCGGTGACGCGCGCCTCTGACCCCTCGCCGGCGAGCCGCGTCTCCATCCGGACGTGGCCGCGCGCGGAGCCGAACCCGAGTGCCACCCAGTCGAGCGACGCATCGCGCCCGACCTCGGCGCGCTGGGCCCCGAAGATCCAGGTCTTCTCCGACAGAGCCTGGCCGCACACGTAGCGAAGCCGCGCGTTGTCGCCGATCACGAGCTCGGTGACCGTGTTGAACACGCCGTCGAGCTCGGCGGCTCCGGACAGGAACTGCTCCCACACCTCGGCCTGCGCGCCCTCCTCGAGCACCACGAGCGTCCGCTGGTTGAGCAGCGTTCCGGCGCGGGCCTGCACGCTGCGCAGCGAGATCGGCTCGGTCAGGGCCACGCCGCGTGGGACGTAGACGAACGCGCCGGCGCGCACGCCGGCGTCGTTGAGCGCCACGAACACGTCGTCGCCGCCGGACACCAGCGAACCCAGGTGGCGCTCGATCAGCTCCTTGTGCTCGGGCGCGTCAAGCGTCGAGACGATCACGCCGGCGGGCAGCTCAGCATCCGGCAGCGCCCACAGCGGGTCGACGCCGGCGCTGCCGTCGCCGCCCACCCGCTCGTACGCGGCCAGGTCGAGACCCGAGATGTCCGTGAACTCCCAGCCCGGGCGGCCCTTGAACGTCGGCAGCTCGAGCGCGGGAGCCTGCGCGCTACCCAATCGAGCCCTCCATCTGCAACTCGATCAGACGGTTCATCTCGACCGCGTACTCCATCGGGAGCTCCTTGGTGATCGGCTCGATGAACCCGTTGACGATCAGCTTCGACGCCTCGTCCTCCGGGATGCCATGCGACATCAGGTAGAACAACTGGTCATCGCCGACCTTCGAGACGGTGGCCTCGTGGCCGACGTTGACGTCGTCCTCGCCGATCCGGATTGTCGGGTACGTATCAGAGCGCGAGTGCTCGTCGAGCAGCAGCGCATCGCACACGACCTTCGAGCGCGCGCCGTGGGCGCCCTTGGCCACCTCGAGCAGACCGCGGTAGGAGCCGCGCCCGCCGTCCTTTGAGATCGACTTGGCGAAGATGTTCGAGGTCGTGTTCGGCGCCGCGTGGATGATCTTGCCGCCGGCGTCCTGATGCTGGCCCTTGCCGGCAAACGCGATGGACAGGATCTCCCCGTGCGCGCGCTCGCCAACCAGGTACACGCTCGGGTACTTCATCGTCAGCCGCGAGCCGAGGTTGCAGTCGACCCACTCGACGGTTGCGTCCTCGTGCGCTACCGCGCGCTTGGTCACGAGGTTGAACACGTTCGTCGACCAGTTCTGCACGGTCGTGTAGCGAATCCGCGCGCCCGGCTTGGCGATCAGCTCGACCACCGCGGAGTGCAGCGAGTTCGACGAGTACGTCGGCGCGGTGCAGCCCTCGACGTAGTGCACGTACGAGCCGGGTTCCGCGATGATCAGCGTGCGCTCGAACTGGCCCATGTTCTCGGTGTTGATCCGGAAGTAGGCCTGGAGCGGCATCTCGACATGCACGCCCTCGGGCACAAACACGAACGAGCCGCCCGACCACACCGCCGAGTTGAGCGCCGCGAGCTTGTTGTCGTTGGGCGGAATGATGGTGGCGAAGTACTCGCGCACGATGTCCTCGTGCTCGCGCAACGCGGTGTCCATGTCGACGAAGATCACGCCCTGCTTCGCGAGGTCCTCGTGCACCTGGTGGTAAACGACCTCGGACTCGTACTGGGCGCCAACGCCTGAGAGGAACTTGCGCTCGGCCTCGGGGATGCCGAGCCGGTCGAACGTGCGCTTGACGTCCTCGGGCACGTCGTCCCACGAGCGGCCGGGCTTCTCTGAGGCACGCACGAAGTAGTGGATGTTGTCGTAGTCGACCTCCGCCATCAGCGGCGAGCCCCACGTCGGCTGGGGACGCGACAGGAAATGGTCGAGCGCCTTCAGGCGGAACTCGCGCATCCACTGCGGCTCGGACTTGAACTCCGAGATCTTCTCGACGATCTCGCGGTTAAGCCCCTTGGGCGCCTTGTACAGGTAGTTCTCCGCATCGCGGAACCCGTAGCGCTCCTCATAATCGGCGTTGATCGCCGCCAGTTGCTGGTTCTCAGTGAGCTCTACGGCCACTACTCCACCTCCAGCTTGATCGTCTCGTCTTCGATGATCACCGGGTACGTATCCACTGGCACGTACGCGGGCAAAGTCTTCGGCTTACCGGTCTTCAGGTCGAACAGCGACCCGTGTCGCGGGCATTCAATCGTGCACGCCTCCTCGTCGAGCGTGCCCTCGACGAGCGTGCCGTTGTCGTGCGAGCAGCGGTCCTCGATCGCGTACACGGTCCCGGCGCAGTTGAACACGCCGATCTCGAGGTCCTCCCACTCGACCAGGCGCATCTCGCCCGGCCTGAGCTCGTCCACGGGGCACACTTCGATCACTTGCGGCACACCCCAAATCCTAGCGCGAAGATAGGATTTGCTTCGGCGAGGTGCCTGGCGGCGCTACGCAGCCGATTCCCAGTCGGCGGCGTGGCCGAGCGAGGCGCCTTTGAGCACCTTGAGCGACAGCAACGCGCATTTCATCCGCGTCGCCGAGATGTCGATCCCGAGCAGGTCGAGCACAAACGACCGGTCGAGCCTCAGCAGCTCATCCACCTGCATGCCCTTGACCTCGTCCGAGGCCATCGACGCCGCCGCCTGCGAGATCGCACACCCATGGCCCCGGAACCGCACGTCCTCGATCTGCCCCTGGGCGTCCAGCGCCAGCTGCACCGTCAGCTCATCCCCGCACAACGGGTTCAGATCGTGGAACTCCAGATCGGGACTCTCGATCTCCGCCTCCGGAGGGCTCCAGTTGTGCGGATGCTTGTAGTGATCGAGGATGTTCTCGCGATACAGCTCGTCCATTTGTGTTTAGCGTAGCGGGAGCCCGGCGCGCTCCGTTTGGGAAGAAACGTCCAGTATTCCGACGTTTCTTCCCAAGCGTCCCAGAACGCGGTCAGCCGAGCTCGCCGGCAAACGCCTCGAGCGCCAGCTCCACGTCCGCGCGCGATACGTCGAGGTGCGTCACGGCCCGGATCTGGGTCGGCCCGGAGGCCTGAATCTCGACTCGGTCGGCGATCCGACGAACGAGCCCGGGGGCGTCGTCGACCTCGAAGAAGACGAGGTTCGTCTCGACCGCGGCCGGGTCGAGACGGACGCCGGGCAGCCCCGCCAGCCCGCGAGCGAGCAGCTGGGCGTTCGCGTGGTCCTCGGCGAGCCGGTCTATGTGGTGGTCGAGCGCGTACATGCAGCCGGCGGCCAGGATCCCCGACTGCCGGAGCGCCCCGCCGAGCATCTGCTTCCACCGCCAGGCCTCGTCGATCAGCTCGCGCGCGCCGGCCAGCACCGCCCCGACGGGCGCGCCCAGCCCCTTGGTGAAGTCGAGCCAGGCTGTGTCGAACCCGCCCGCGTAATCCGCTGCCGGCACGCCCGACGCGACCACCGCGTTCAGCAGGCGCGCGCCGTCCATGTGCGCTCGCAGCCCATGCCTACGAGCGACCTCAACGACCCCCCGCACGGTCTCGAGCGGCCATACCCGGCCGCCCCCGCGGTTGCTCGTCTGCTCGACCGACACCACCCGCGAGCGCGGCGCATACCGGTTTCCAGGCGCCCGAATCGCCGCCTCGAGCTGCGAGGCCGTGAACACGCCGCCTTCGCCGTCGAGCATGTTGATCATCAGCCCCGACACCTGCGCCGGCCCCCCGGCCTCGGACGTGATCGGGTGCGCCGTCCGGTCGAGCAGGAGCTCGTCGCCGCCCGGCCGCGCGTGGAGGCGCAGCGCGATCTGATTGCACATCGTCCCGCTCGGCAGGAACAGCCCCGCCTCGTGGCCGAGCAGCTCCGCGACGCGGTCCTGCAGGGCGGTGGTCGTCGGATCGAGGCCCCGCTGCTCGTCGCCGACGACCGCGCCGGCGATCGCCGCCCGCATCCCGTCGGTGGGGCGAGTCTGGGTGTCGCTGTAGAGGTTGATCGGCGTCACGGTGCGCAGGCTAGCCGCGACCGGGCTGCGGCGCTCAGTCCAGCTGCAGTCGCCGCCGCACGACCCCGAGGCCGTCGATCAGCCGCTGCACGTCCTCGCTCGAGTTGTGCACGGCGAACGACGCGCGCGTCGTCGCGTGGACGCCGAGCGAGCGCATCAGCGGCTGCGCGCAGTGGTGACCGGCACGCACGCACACCCCGAGCCCCCCGAGGATGTCCGCGATGTCGTGCGGATGGGCACCCTCGAGCGTGAACGACACGAGCGCACCCCGGTCCGCCGACCCGGCCGGACCCTGAACGGTCAGGCCCGGGACCTTCGACGAGGAGGACGAGAGCTGGTCCAGAGTCTCGGTCACGAGCGCCTGCTCGTGCGAGCGGATCGCCGGGATGCCAAGCGCGCGGATCCAGTCGACCGCGGCGCCGAGCCCGATCGCCTCGGCGATCTGCGAGGTTCCCGCCTCGAACTTCCACGGCAGGTCGGTCCAGGTCGACTCGTTCGCGGCGACCGTGCGGATCATGTGGCCGCCGCCGATGAACGGCGGCATTTCCTCGAGCAGCGCGCGCCGCCCGTGCAGGACCCCGATCCCCGTCGGGCCGTATGCCTTATGGCCGGTCCAGGCGTAGAAGTCGACGTCGAGGTCGGGCAGCCACACCGGCAGCTGAGGCACCGCCTGGGTGCCGTCGACGAGCACGACCGCGCCGGCGTCGTGAGCCCGCCGCGCGATCTCCGCCACGGGATTGATGGTCCCGAGCACGTTCGAGACGTGGACGACCGCCACGAGCTTCGGTCCGCGCGCGAGCAGCGCGTCGAACGCGTCGAGATCGAGGAACCCGTCCGCCCCCACCGGGACGTAAGCCAGCTCGGCCTCGCGGTCCTGGCACAGCAGCTGCCACGGGACGATGTTCGAGTGGTGCTCCATCTCGGTCAGCACCACGAGGTCGCCGCGCTGCACGTTCTGCCGCCCCCACGTGTAGGCGACCATGTTGATCGCCGCGGTGGCGTTGGCCGTGAAGATCGTCTCCTCGGGCGTCGACCCGAGCCATTCGGCGATCCGGCCGCGGGCGCCCTCGTACAGATCGGTCGCCTCCGCGGCGAGCGGGTACACGCCGCGGTGGATCGACGCGCGGTGGTGCGTGTAGTACGACGTCATCGCGTCGATCACCGAATCCGGCGTCTGGGACGTCGCCGCCGAGTCGAGGTACGCGACCGGCCGGCCGTTGAACGAGCGATTCCTCAGCGTCGGGAACTGCGCGGCGATCTCATCCACCGCGACGGGGACACCGGCGCGACCCGAGACCGCGGTCATCACGCCGCCGCCTCGATCTCGTCGGTGATCCACGCGTAGCCCTTGGCCTCGAGCGCGTCGACAAGCTCCGGGCCACCCTCGCGCACGATCCGGCCCTGGAACATCACGTGCACGTGGCTCGGCTGAACCAGGTGCAGGATCCGCTGGTAGTGGGTGATGATCAGCACGCCCATGTCCGGGCCGGCGACGGCGTTGACGCCGTTCGCGACCACCCGCAGGGCGTCGATGTCGAGCCCCGAGTCGGTCTCGTCGAGGATCGCGAGCTCGGGCTTCTGGAGCGCGAGCTGGAGGATCTCCATCCGCTTCTTCTCGCCGCCCGAGAAGCCCTCGTTCAGGTACCGGGTCGAGAAATCGCGCGGAACGTTCGTGAGCTTCATCGCGGCTTCGACCGTCTGGCGGAAGTCCTTGAGCGGGACCGGCTCCTCACCGTGAGCCTGGCGGTGCGCGTTCATCACCGTGCGCAGGTACTTGGTGACTGTCACGCCGGGCACCGCGACCGGGTACTGGAACGCCAGGAACAGACCCATCCGCGCACGCTCGTCGGGATCGGCCCCGGTGATGTCCTCGCCACGAAAAATGATGCGACCCTCGGTCACCTCGAGCCCGGGATGGCCCATGACCGCGTTGGCGAGGGTCGACTTGCCCGAGCCGTTGGGGCCCATCAGCGCGTGGATCTCGCCCTTGTCCACGGTCAGATCCACGCCTCGCAGAATCTGCTTCTCACCGGCGCGGACGTGAAGATTTTGGATTTCCAGGTCTGCCATATCCACTTTCTGTCGAACGAACTTAGACGTGCGCGGGTTCGCGCTCGGTGCGCCGCGAGAACTCGACGAGCTCGGCGAGCGTGGTCGTCTGCAGCGAGCGGATGATCCCGCCCTGCACGCGCGTCCACAGCAGCTTGGTCGCGCACCCGCGCCCGGCGTCGGGCTCATGTGAGCACAGCACGCGCTCGGTGTGGTCGTGGACGAAGCACTCCATCGGGGCGATCGCCCCTTCGAGCGCCTGGACCACGTCCACCATCGCGATCTCCTCCGCCGGCCGCGAAAGCCAGTAGCCGCCGTGAGCGCCGCGGGCGCTCATGACGAGGCCGGCCTTGCGCAGGCGGGCGACCACCTGCTCCAGGTACGCCAGCGGCAGTCCCTCGGCGTCGGCGATCGCCTTCAGGCTCGTGGGCTGCTCAGGGGACTGACGCCCGAGTTCGACCATCAGGCGGACGCCGTACTCGGCCTTCGAGGAGAAGATCATCGGTGTCATATCCTACCAGGGAGGTCGGATTGCCGATGGTTTGGATGGGCCTCGCTTCGCGAGTCATCCGTGGGGCCGTTCCGCCGGGCGTCCATGCCCGGCGGTGGGTAGTCTCAACCTCGATGCGCACCGAGGCCAGCCGCGACACCTCCGAGCCGCTGGCGAGCTCCGAGGACGTAAAGGCGGCGGCGAGCGCCGCCCGCGCGCACGGCCGGATCGGGATCGACACCGAGTTCATGTCCGAGGGCCGCTACCGGGCGCTCCTGTGCCTGGTGCAGATCGCGGTCGACGACGATAACCCCGACGAGGACCCGCGGATCTCGCTGATCGACCCGCTCGACGGGGTCGACGTGACACCCCTCGCGCAGCTGCTCGCCGACCCGGCGATCGAGGTCGTATTCCACGCCGGCCGCCAGGACGTGGCGATCCTGCGCCGGGCGTGGAACACCGAGATCACGAACATCTTCGACACGCAACTGGCGGCGGGGTTCGCCGGCGCGAGCGCGCAGACCGGCTACGGCAACCTGCTCGGGACGATGCTCGGCCGCCGGGTCGGAAAGACCGCGAGCTACACGCGCTGGGACGCCCGGCCGCTGACCGCCGAGCAGCTCAGCTATGCCGCCGAGGACGTCGCGCACCTGCTCGAGCTTTCAGACGAGATCCAGCGCCGGCTGCGCGAGAGCGGCCGGCTCAACTGGGCGCGGGAGGAGTGCCGCCGGCTCGAGGGCGCCACCGACGAGCGCGACCCGTACTCGGCGTGGGAGCGGCTCCCGCGCGTCGGCCAGCTCGACCCGCGTGCCCGCGCGGTCGCGCGCGAGCTCGCGGCCTGGCGCGAGCGCACCGCGTCCGACGAGGATCGGCCGGTCGGGTCGGTGCTCGGCGACCCCGCCCTGGTCGAGCTCGCCAAGCGCCACCCCTCGAACCTCGGCGCACTCGAGCAGATCCGTGGCATCCACCCGTCGGGGATCCGCCGACGCGGCGCGGCGATGCTCGATGCGATCGCCGCCGGCATGAAGGCGGCGCCGATCCCGCGCGACGAGCCACGCGGCCGCTCGGAGCCCGACGACGTGCCGCTGATCGTGCTGGCCGAGGCGCTGCTGCGGGCTCGCGCGCTCGACGCGGGCCTCGCCTACGAGCTGATCGCTTCGCGCAACGAGCTCGAGCTGATCGTCGCCGCCGCCCGCCGCGGCGAGGCCGAGCCCGACGTGCGCACGCTCGAGGGCTGGCGCTCGGAGCTGGTCGGCGCCGACCTGCGCGATCTGCTCGCCGGACGCCGCGCGGTCTCGGTCGGGCCGGGCCGCCGGCTCGTGCTCAGCGACGCCTGACGCAGCTCACGTCGCCCCGACCTCGAGCATCATCGACATCGCCGGCGTGCGGTCGAAGATCGAGTTCGACAGCGCGAGCGCGATCGGGCGCGGGCGCGTGATCTGACCGAGGTCGATCTGCTGCAGATCGTCGGTGGCCGTGGAGTAGGTCAGCCGCAGTTTGTGACCCGGCGAATTCGCCGCGGTCTCGGTGGAGGTGTCGCCGTCGGCGAGCGACCAGCCCGCCTTGCGCAGCGCATGGCTCTCGTCGTGCGCGAGGATGTCCGATGACGGATAGCCGTGGTCGAGCACGACCAGCTCGATCGTGCAGAACGGGTGTGAGCCCGAGTCGCACTCGCGGACCTGCGTGCCGATCTGGGCGCCGGGCACGAGCGGCACGGCGCTGGCGGTGGGGGTGCGAGCGACTTGGCTACTGCCGCAGCCGGCCAACGTTGCGGCGAGTGCAAGCGCGCCGGCGACGCCTAGTCTTCGCGCGGTCATGGGAAGCAGCGCTAGCGTAGCCGAGCTCCCCGGTTGGGCCCGGGCGCTGCTCGAGAGCTCGCGGGTGGCGAGACTCGGAATCGCCGACGACGAAGGCGCACCGCGAGTGCTGCCCGTGACGTACGCGCTCGCCGGCGGGGCGATCGTGACCGCAATCGATCACAAGCCCAAGCAGGTCCCGGCCGAGGCGCTCGCGCGCGTGCGCTGGCTGCGCGCCCGGCCCCGGGCGGCGCTGACCGTCGACCACTACGACGATGACTGGTCGCGCCTCTGCTGGGTCCAGGCGATCGGCCCGGTGGCGATCCTCGCCGCCGCCGACGCGCCCGAGGCGATCGCGGCGCTGACCGAGCGCTACGTGCAATATCGCGAGCGGCCGCCCGCCGGTCCCGTCCTGTTGCTCGAGTCCGAGCGCGTCCTCTGGTGGCGAGCGTAAACACGAGCATCGCCCGCTACGTGCTCGGCGCCGCGGCGCTGCTGGTCGTGGTCGGCGCGCTCACGGTCGCGGCGTTCGCGGTTCGCCGGCGCTGGCTCGGCGACTGGACGGGGGCGCCGGCGCGGCTGGCCGAGGCCGTGATCGGGCTGGCGCTGCTCGTTGGGATTCTCGAGCTGCTGGGAGCCGTGGGGCTGTTCGAGCTCGGCCCGATCGTGATCGCGTGCGCACTCGTCGGGGGCGCCGGCGTGTGGGGTTTGAACGACACGCAGGTCGCTCGCCACCACCGGCATGCGCACGCGGGGACGGGGCCGCTCGCCGCGGTCGCCGTCGGGGTCGCCCTGCTCGCCGGCGCGGTCGTGATCGCCGAGTGGAGCGCGCTGACGATCCAGTCCTACGACGTCGGGATCCGCGGCTTCGACTCGCTCTGGTACCACCTGCCGTGGGCGGCGAGCTTTGCGCAGACCGGGAGCGTCACGGGGCTGCGGTTCACCGACGTCGAGTACCTGACGCCGTTCTATCCCGCCACCGCGGAGATGATCCACGGCCTCGGGATCGTGCTGCTCGGGCGCGACACGCTGTCGCCCGGACTGAACCTCGTCTGGCTCGGGCTGGTGCTGCTCGCGGCCTACTGCATCGGACGCCCGCGCGGGGTCGGCGCCGGCACGATGCTCGGCGCGGCGCTCGCGATGGCGACGACGATGGTGGACTACTCGCAGGCCGGCAGCGCCGCCAACGACGTGGTCGCGCTGTTCTTCCTGCTGGCAGCGGTGGCGCTGTTGATGCGCGACTCCGAGCGACCCGCCGCGCGGGTGCTGGCGGCGGTCGCGGCGGGGCTCGCGGTCGGCGTGAAGCTGACCGTGCTCGCGCCGGTGCTCGCGCTGACCGTCGGCGTGATCGCGATCGCTCCACGCGGCCGGCGGCTCGCCGGCGCCGGGCTGTGGCTGGGGCCGCTGATCCTGGCCGGCGGGTTCTGGTACGCCCGCAACCTGATCGCGGTCGGCAACCCGCTGCCGTGGACGAGCGTGGCGGGGATCCTGCCAACGCCGGCGCCGCCGCTCCAGCAGGGCACCGGATTTTCGGTGGCGCATTACCTGACGAGCACGCACTTCTGGAGCGCGTTCGCACAGCCGGCGCTCGCGGCCGGACTCGGCCGCTGGTGGTGGGCGGTGCTGGCGGTGGCGATCATCGGCCCGATCCTGTGCACGCTCCCGCGCGCCGCCGCCCCATCTCGCGACGGCGCCACCCCCGCCGGCGCCACCCCCGCCGGGGGGCGCTCGGGAAGAAACTCGGACTATTTCCGAGTTTCTTCCCGAGGGCTCGTCCGGATGCTCGGGTTCGTCGCGCTGTTCTCGCTCGCGGCCTACCTGATCACACCGGAGACCGCCGCCGGCCCCGCCGGCGACCCGCTCGGGTTCGCGTTCAACCTGCGTTACCTCGCGCCGGCGCTCGCGCTCGCGCTCGCGGTGGCGCCGCTCGCCCCGGCGCTCTCAAACCCGCCGGCGCGGACCGGGGTCGTCGTCGTGCTCGCGATCCTCATCGCCGGCACGGTGGCGCAGCCGCAGCTGTGGCCCTCGGCGCATGCGGCGGGCGCGATCGCGATCGGGGTCGCGGCGCTTGCGGTGCTCGGGCTGGTCGCGCTCGGCCGACGGGCTCGCGTGTCGCTCGCGGTCGGCGCCGCCGCGATCGGGCTCGTCCTCGTCGTGGGCGCCGCCACCGGCTACCGCGTCCAGGGCCACTACCTCCGCGGCCGGTACGCGTATCAGCCGGACGTGTCCTACCTGGCCAGGGTGTGGGCGCTGTTCCGGACGGTCCACGATGCGCGCGTCGGCGTCGTCGGCACGTTCGGCGGCTTCTTCGCCTATCCGCTGTACGGCTTCGACGACTCCAACCGCGTGCAGTACGTGGCGCAGCGCGGGCCGCATGGGTCGTTCACGCCAATCGCCAGCTGTGCTCGATGGCGGGCCCAGGTGAACTCCGACCACCTGAAATACCTCATCACTACACCCGCTCGCGACCCTTGGCACCCAAACGTGCTCACCGCGTCGCCCGAAACCCGCTGGACCGCGACCGACCCTGCCGCCACACGCGTGTTCAGCGAGCGGGCGCTGGGCCAGCCGATCGTCGTGTTCCGGCTGCGCGGTCCGCTCGACGTTGCCAGGTGCCCGCAAAGCTGAAGGTAAGCTCCGTATCCATGACCACAGCTACCGACCTGCTCGCCGACCCAGAGCTGCTCGAGACCGAGTGGGACCTCGCCCCGCTCGTGGACGGCGAGGACCGCGCCGGTGCCGAGCGCCAACTCGAGGAGGCGAGAGACCGCGCGTCGCAGTTCGCGTCGACATACGCCGGCAAGGTCTCCGCGCTCAACGCCGACGGGCTCCGCGTTGCGATGCACGAGCTCGAGGAGATCAACGAGCTCGTCGGCCGCGCCGCCTCGTTCGCGAGCCTCGAGTTCGCCACCGACACCGCCGACCCCGCTCGCGGGGCGCTGCTGCAGCTCATTCAGGAGCGCGCCACCGAGATCGAGACCAAGCTGCTGTTCTTCGAGCTCGAGTGGGCCGCGGTCGACGATCAGACCGCCGATGAGTTGCTCGCCACCGGCGAGCTCGACCGCTACCGCCACCACCTACACAGCGCCCGGCGCTACCGCCCCCACCTGTTGTCCGAGCCCGAGGAGAAGATCCTCGCCGAGAAGTCGATCTCGAGCCAGGCCTCCTGGAGCCGGCTGTTCGGCGAGCTCTGCGCCGCGATCCGCGTCGACCTCGACGACCAGGAGCTGTCGCTCGAGGTCGCGCTCAGCCGCCTGCAGTCACCCGACCGCGAGCTCCGCCGGACCGCCGCCGACGCCGTGTCGGCCGCGCTCGAGCCGGGGCTGCGCACGCGCGGGTTCATCTACAACACGCTCGTCTACGACAAGTCGGTCGAGGACCGGCTGCGCCGCTACCCGAACTGGCTGGCCAGCCGTAACCTCGCCAACGAGGCCTCCGACGAGTCCGTGATGGCGTTGATCGAGGCCGTCCGGAACCGCTACGACATACCCCAGCGCTGGTACCGGCTCAAGGCCAAGCTGCTCGGGGTCGAGCGGTTGGCCGACTACGACCGCTCCGCGCCGGTTCTCGCAAAGGACGTCTCCTACTCGTTCGGCGATGCGCGCGACCTCGTGCTCGACACCTACCAGTCGTTCTCGCCGGTCGCCGGCGACGTCACCCGGCGGTTCTTCGACGAGCGCTGGATCGACGCGCCCACGCGACCGCACAAGCGCGGGGGCGCGTTCTGCGCCTACACGGTCCCGAGCGCACACCCGTACGTGATGCTGAACTTCACTGCCACGCGTCGCGACGTGCTGACGATGGCGCACGAGCTCGGCCACGGCCTGCACGCCACGCTCGCCCGGCCGCAAGGCGTATTCCACCAATCGACGCCGCTGACGCTCGCCGAGACGGCGTCGGTGTTCGGCGAAGAGCTCGTGTTCGGGCGCCTGCTCGCCGAGGCCACCGACGATGAGCGCCGCCTTGGCCTGCTCGCCGAGCGCGTCGACGGAGCGATCGCGACCGTGTTCCGCCAGATGGCGATGAACCGCTACGAGTACCTCGCGCACACGCGCCGGCGCGCCGAGGGCGAGCTGTCGGCCGACAGGCTCTGCGAGACGTGGGTCGAGACGCAGGCGGAGCTGTTCGGCGACTCGGTCGAGATCACCGGCGGCTACCGGATGTGGTGGTCCTACGTGCCCCACTTCCTGAACACGCCGGGCTACGTGTACGCCTACGCGTACGGGCTGCTGCTGGCGCTGTCGGTCTACAGCCGCTACCTGCGCGAGGGCGATCCGTTCGTGCCGCGCTACATCGAACTGCTCTCGGCCGGCGGCTCGCGCAGCCCCGAGCAGCTGGCTGAGATCGTCGGGATCGACCTCACGGACCCCGGGTTCTGGGACGCCGGCCTCGCGCTCGTCGAGGAGCAGCTGTCAGAGGCCGAGGAGCTCGCCGCCCGGCGCTAGTGGTGAGCCTTCCGTAGGCGCGAGCGCTCCTCCTGGCGCTCGACCACGTTGACGATCAGCTTCATCACCTGCTCGATCCCGGTCGCCTTTGCGTCGCCGTGTTCGAACGCCTCTCGCCAGTCGCGAATGTGACCCTTGATCGCGAGCTCGTTGAAGGACGCGCGCGACACGGATATGTTCACCTTGGCATTGGTCGCGAAGCCCTTGGTCACCTTTGGCCCGGGCAGCTCGACCCGGTAGAGCTGCGGCTCGCCGCGCGCGCGTAGCTCCAGACCCGCCACCAGCTTGAGGTTGGCGAGCGCCGGGACCTCGTCGAGGAACCTTGTGACCGCGGTCTCGATCAGGGACTTGGTGTCGGCCATGGTGGTGGGGGGTGGGTGGGCGGGCTCAAATCTTATTGCGCTCGAGCAGCTTGCGGCCGATGACCATCCGCTGGATCTCGGAGGTCCCCTCGCCGATTAGGAGCAGCGGCGCGTCGCGGTAGATGCGCTCGATCTCGTACTCCTTGGAGTAGCCGTAGCCGCCGTGGATCCGCAGGCACTCCTCGGCGCAGAAGCGACCGGTCTCCGACGCGAACAGCTTGGCCATGCCGGCCTCGATGTCCGACCGCTCGCCGGCGTCCTTCATCCGCGCCGCCCGATGCGTGAGCAGGCGCGCGGCGTCGATCTGGGTGGCCATGTCGGCGAGCTTGAACTGGATCGCCTGGTGCTGGGAGATCGGCTTGCCGAATGCCTTGCGCTCCTGGCTGTACTTCAGCGCGAGCTCGAGCGCGCGCTGGGCGAGCCCGACGCCGCGGGCGGCGACGTTGACCCGGCCGAGCTCGAGCGCGTCCATCATCTGCCCGAAGCCCTTGTTCAGGCCGGCGTCCTCACCGCCGAGGATGTTCTCGGCCGGGCAGCGGTAGCCGTCGAACACGAGCTCGGTCGACTCGACGCCCTTGTAACCCATCTTCTTGATCTTGGGCGGGACGTTGAAGCCCTTGTACTCGCCGGTGTTCTCGCTGACCCCGGGCTCCTTCTCGGCGATGAAGCAGGTCAGCCCGCGGTGCTTGGGATCGGCGTTCGGGTCGGTCCGAACCAGGACGAACACGAGCGAGGACAGCAGCCCGTTCGTGACCCACATCTTCGTGCCGTTGATCTCGTAGTCGCCGTCATCGAGCTTCTTGGCCGCGGTCTTGATCGCCGCCACGTCTGACCCCAGCTCGGGCTCGCTCAACGAGAACGCCGCGCGCATCTCGCCCGTCGCCATCTTCGGCAGGTACTTCTGCTTCTGCTCGTCGGTGCCGAACTTCATCAGCAGATAGGACCCGATGAAGTGCGTGTTGACGATCCCCGAGATCGAGATCCAGCCGCGCGAGAGCTCCTCGACGATCATCGCGTAGGTCGTCAGGTCGAGGCCCATCCCATCGAATTCCTCGGGGATCGTGACCCCGAACAACCCGAGCTCCTTCATCTGCTCGACGATCGGCTCGGGGAACGAGTCCTCGTGGTCGTAGTGCTCGGCGTTGGGGATGATCTGCTCGTCGGCGAACTGGCGCACCATCTCGCAGATCGCCTTCTGCTCGTCGGTCCTGTCGGTGTGGGGGGTCGCGATCGCCATCGTCGTGGTTGCTCCTCAGGGTCTCAGGGAGCAGCCGAGAATACCCAGCCGGCGGGCAGCGAGGGTCAGCTGCGCGCGGCTGCAGGGGCCTCTGACTTAACCCCGTGCTTCCAGGTGGTGTCGGGCCGGCCCTCGAGCTCGCCGTCTACCTCGACGTCGCAGCGCTCGTTGAAGAAGCACAGCCTGCCGGCGATCCGATCGACCGCGCGGAGCGGATCGTCGTAGTACCAGATGAGGTCCTTGACGGTGTCGCCGTTCTCGCGCCGGACCGCGTAATAGCTGGCCGTGCCCTTGTACGGGCAGCTCGTGACGGTGTCGGTGGACTCGAGCCCGGCGGACACGTCCTCGCGCGGGAGGTACCAGCGCGTCGGCAGGTTGGACTCGAACAGCGCCATCGCCTGCGTACTCTCGGCCAGGACCTCGCCGTCGATCGAGATCTTGATGCGGCGCGAGGTCGGGATCACGTCAACCCGGTGATACGGGTCGCGAGGATGGACGAACACCTCCTCGTCCTCCTCGAACCACTGGTCCATGCGGTCCCAGTAGAACGCGATCAGACCTGCGATCGGCTCCGCCGCCTCGAGCGGCTCGGGGTAGTACCACGCGCCTGACTCGACGACCTTGTCGCCGGCGCGGATCGTGTGGTACGACGCCTCGCCTTTCTTCGGGCAGCGGGTGTGCCGGTCAGAGGGCTCGAGGACGTCCGAGCGGACGTCCTCGGGCGGGAAGTAGTAGTGCGGCTGGTGTCCGGACTCAGACAGCAGCAGCGTGCGCCGGCTGTCGGCGATCGTCTCGCCGCCGACCACGACCCTGACCCGCTTGAAGCACGGCTCCATGTACACCGCGCGACCCGGAGGCGGCGGCTCGAAGTTGAAAGTCCCCGCTGGATCGCGCGAAAGCGGCCCGGTTCCGGTCATCAGCCCCATGTCCTGGCGAGCTTACCAAGGCGGTTGTCCCGGAACGGGAACAGACTCTTAAAAAACCGCCGCCGGCCGCAACCAGACCGATCGTCAGCTCCGCTGACGAGCTCCAGATGGAGCCGAACCCGCATGTAGTCGGTCTAGGCCCCCTTGCGCCGGCGGCCGAGCCGGGATTGTGACGGAATCTTCACTAAACGTCACAAATTTGGACAAATGTTTGATGGACGTCCACTCGGCCGCCGCGCAGCCGTCCAGGCGCTCACCACGGTGATGACAGTCCCGACCCATGCGATCCTGGCACACTGCCCCGGGGCATGAACTTCGCTCGGGACGTCGTCGACGGCGCCGCGCCGGATCGGACGGCGCTGATCGAGCTCGCGCGGGACGGCCGCCGGCGCGAGTGGAGCTTCGCCGAGGTCGCCGACCGCAGTGCGCGCCTGGCGAGCACGCTTAGCGCCCGGCACGCCATCGGCCGCGGCGACGTCGTGATGACGGTGATCGGCAGCCGGCCCGAGTGGGTGCTGACGATGGTCGCCTGCTTCCGGGTCGGCGCCGTGGCGCTTCCGTGCAACGAGCAGCTGCGGGCCAAGGACCTCGCCCGGCGGATCGACGCGTCGAACCCGAAGCTGATCGTGGCCGACGAGCGCAACCTGCCCGAGCTGTCGGGCGCGCGTCCCGGATGCCCGGTGGTGACGATCCCCGACGAGTCGCTGTTCGACGCCGAACCGTCCCCCCCGGTCGAGCTCGAGCCGCACGACCCGTGCCTGATCACGTTCACGAGCGGCACCACCGGCGAGGCAACCGGCATCGTCCACGGACAGCGCTACCTACCCGGCCAGCTGCTCCAGGCCGAACACTGGCTCGACGCCCGTCGGGGTGATCTCGTGTGGTGCACCGCCGCCACCGGCTGGTCCAAGTCAGCTCGGAACGTGTTCATCGCGCCGTGGCTGCGGGGCGCGGCCGCGCTGCTGCACGACGAGCGGTTCGACCCCGCCCAGCGGCTCGAGCTGCTCGCGTCTGAGGAGGTCAACGTGCTGTGCATGGCCCCGACCGAGTACCGCGTGATCGCCAAGCGCGTCAAGCTCAGGCCGCTGCCGGCGCTGCGGTCGCTGGTGGCCGCCGGCGAGGCGCTGAATCCCGAGGTGATCCGGACGTTCACCGAAGAGATCGGGCTCGCGATCCGCGACGGCTATGGCCAGACCGAGACCGGCCAGCTGACTGGCAACCCGCCTGGCGAGCCGGTCCACCCGGGGTCGATGGGGCGGCCGCTGCCGGGAGTCGACCTGCGGGTCGACGACGGTGAGCTGGTGCTGGCGAACCCGGCGACCGACCCGACGTTCTTCGTCGGCTACCTCGACGGCACGCCCTCGCCGACCGGCAGGCCGTGGCGGACCGGTGACCGGGTGCGCCGCGACGACGACGGCTACCTGTACTTCGAGGGGCGCGGGGATGACCTGATCATCTCCTCCGGCTACCGGATTGGCCCGTTCGAGGTCGAGTCGGCGCTCGTCTCGCATCAGGCGGTGGCGGAGGCGGCGGTCGTCGCCGCCCCCGACGAGGAGCGGGGCGCGGTCGTGCGCGCCGTGGTCGTCCTCCGCGACGGGTTCGCCCCCGGCCTGGCGCTCGCCGCCGAGCTCCAGGAGCACGTCAAGCTCCAGACCGCGCCGTACAAGTACCCCCGGATCGTCGATTTCGCCGAGGAGCTCCCGAAGACGGCGTCGGGAAAGATCCAGCGGGCTAGCCTAAGAGGGCGATGACCGAAGACCGGCCCGTGATCGGGATCTGCACGGCTGTGGCCCACGCGAACTGGGGGGTGTGGGACCGGCGCGAGGCCGCGCTGCTGGCCGTCAGCTACATCGACGCGATCCAGCGCGCCGGCGGACTCGCGGTGATGATCCCGCCGGACGGCGTCTTCGAGGAGGACCCGGATCAGATGCTCGACCTGCTCGACGGGCTGATCCTGGCGGGCGGCAACGACATCGACCCCGCCTGCTACGGCGCCGACCCTCACCCCGCGACCCACAATCTCGTGCCCGAGCGCGACCGCGCAGAGCTCGCGCTCGCCACCCGCGCGGTCGAGCGCGACATGCCCGTGCTCGGCATCTGCCGCGGCATGCAGCTGCTCAACGTGGCGTACGGGGGAACGCTCCGCCAGCACCTGCCCGAGGAGCTCGGCCACGAGGAGCACCGCCGCACGCCCGGCAGCTTCGACGGCTCCGACCACGACGTGCGGCTGACCGCCGGCTCGCTCGCGGCGCGCGCTGCCGGAGAGGAGCTGCACGGCACCAAGTCCCACCACCACCAGGGGGTCGCCACCGTTGGCGACGGCCTCGAGGTCACCGGCCACTCGATGATCGACGACCTGCCGGAGGCGATCGAGGCGCCCGGTCGGCGGTTCGTGCTCGGAGTTCAGTGGCACCCCGAGGCCGACGAGCAGAGCCGCGTCGTCGACGCGATCGTCGCCCAGGCGCGGGACTACCGCATCGTCCGCGGCTCGTCGTACCCGGCGGCGCGCACGGCCTCGGTCACGCGCTCGGCGTGGGCCTGACCGCGGGTCTCGAGCACCAGGTGCACCGCGGTCTCCCGCACGTGCAGGTCGAGCCCTTCGCGGATGTGCTCGACGTTGAGCAGGTTCGCGCCCCGCTCGCCGACGAGCGCGAGCAGCCGCGCGAGTGAGCCCGGGCGGTCCGGCAGCCGCGCGAGCAGCACGAGCCGCCGCCCCGCCTGGCTCTCGTGCCGGCGCGCGACCTCGGCCAGCAGCCCGGCGTCGACATTGCCGCCTGAGAGCACGACGATCGACGTCCCGTCCGGCGGGGATGAGCCCGACAGCCGGCCCGACAGCAGCGCGGCGACGCCTACCGCGCCGGCGCCCTCGACCACGAGCTTGGCCCGCTCGAGCAGGAACACCATCGCCTCGGCGACCTCGTCCTCCTCGACCGTGACCATCTCGTCCACCCAGCGGTCGATCAGCGACAGGGTCAGCTCGCCTGGGCGCTTCACCGCGATCCCGTCGGCGATCGTCAGCGCCGAGCGCACCGGGACCGGCTTGCCGGCGGCGAGCGATCCCCGCACCGGAGCGCAGGCGGCTACCTGGACGCCGATCACCTCGATCGACGGTCGCGCCGATTTGACCGCGATCGCCACGCCGCTGACCAACCCACCGCCGCCGACGGGCACGATCACGCGCGCCAGATCCGGCACCTGCTCGAGCAGCTCGAGCCCGAGCGTGCCCTGGCCCGCGATCACCTGGGGATCCTCGAACGGGTGGACGAACGCCATCCGGTCGTCCGCGGCGGCCCGCTCGTAGGCGGCCTCGAGCGCCTCGTCGACGGTCGCGCCGACCATCTGCACGTTCGCGCCGAGCCCCGTCGCGGCTTCGACCTTGGCGATCGGGGCGCCCTCCGGCATAAATACGAAGCACGGCACTCCCCGCATCCGGGCCGCGTAGGCGACGGCTTGGGCGTGGTTGCCGGCGCTGCCGCAGACCACGCCCCCGGCGCACGTGTCGCCGAGCGCGGTGAGCTTCGTGAATGCGCCGCGCAGCTTGAATGAGCCCGTCCGCTGCAGGTTCTCGGCCTTGAGCGCGACGGTGCCCCCGGAGCGCTCGCTGAGCGTGCGCGAGCTGAGCACCGGCGTCTCGCGGACGATCCCGGCGAGGACCCCGGCGGCACGGCGTACATCGTCGGCGCCGACCGGCGCGGTCGCGCCAGGGGGTTGTGCCGTGTCAGTCAGGGATCGCCACCACCGCGTCGATCTCGACCAGCGCGCCACGCGGCAGACCCACGACGGCGATCGCCACGCGCGCCGGCGGATTGGACTCGAAGAACGACTCGTACACCTCGTTGACCGAGGCAAATGCGCTCATGTCGGTCAGGTAGACCGTCAGGCGGACCGCGTCACCGAGCGTGGCGCCCGCCGCGTCGCATACCGCCGCAAGGTTCTCCAGGCAGCGCCCGGCCTGGTCCGCGGCAGTCGCGCCGACGAGCTCCCCGGACTTCGGGTCGAGCGGGATCTGCCCGGAGCAGAACAACAGGTCGCCCGAAGTGCGAACGGCGTGCACGTACGGACCGACGGCTTCTGGGGCGCCGGGCGCGCTTATCGACTCGCGGTGGGCTGGCAACGGGGTTCCTCCTAAGATGGCGCGATGACACAGCGTATTGCCCATGTCTGCCCTGGGGTAGCCTGACGAGGTGCCGAACCGCCTCGGGGGCGAGAGCTCGCCGTACCTCCTGCAGCACAAGGACAACCCGGTCGCCTGGGAGCCGTGGGGTGATGACGCGCTGGCGCGGGCGCGCGCCGAGGATCGGCCGCTGCTGGTCTCGATCGGCTACTCCGCGTGCCACTGGTGCCACGTGATGGCGCACGAATCGTTCGAGGACGTGGACATCGCCGCGGTCATGAACGAACGGTTCGTGTGCGTGAAGGTCGACCGCGAGGAGCGGCCCGACATCGACGCGATCTGCATGGAGGCCTGCCAGGCGATGACCGGGCAGGGCGGGTGGCCGCTGAATGCGTTCCTCACGCCCGACGGCGTCCCGTTCTACGCCGGCACGTACTTCCCACCCGAATCCCGCCACGGGCTGCCGAGCTGGCGGATGGTGCTGGACGGGGTCGCCGAGGCCTGGACCAATCGCCGCGAGCAGATCCTCAGCCAGGGAGTGCGGATGGTCGAGGCGCTCAGCGCGACCGCCAGGCTCGAGCCGTCGGTCGAGCCGATCACCCAGGAGCTCGTGCGCGACGCGCTGATCTCGCTGTGGGGCACGTACGACCGGGTCAACGGCGGGTTCGGACGCGCGCCGAAGTTCCCACCGGCCTCGGTGATCGAGCTGTTGCTGGCGCGGGGGGAGCGCGAGATGTCGCTGGAGACGCTCGAGGCGATGGCCCGCGGCGGCATCTACGACCAGGTCGGCGGCGGGTTCGCGCGCTACTCGGTCGACGCCACCTGGACCGTCCCGCATTTCGAGAAGATGCTCTACGACAACGCGCTGCTGGCGCGCGCCTACCTGCACGGCTGGCAGGCGTCGGGCAATGAGCGCTTCCGGCGGGTCTGCTGCGAGACGCTCGACTGGGCGCTGCGCGAGATGCGCGGCCCCGAGGGCGGCTTTTGCTCAGCGCTCGACGCCGACTCCGAGGGCGTCGAGGGCAAGTTCTACGTGTGGACGGTGCAGGAGCTGCGATCGGTGCTCGGTCCGCTGGGCCTCGCCGACGTCGCGATCGCGTACTTCGGCGCGAGCGAGCGGGGGAACTTCGAACACGGCCAGAACGTGCTCGAGGCGCGCGGGGCCGAGCTGCCGGAGCTGGCCGAGATCCAGCGGGTGCTGCTCGAGGTGCGCTCGGAGCGCGTCCGCCCCGGGCTCGACGACAAGCGCCTGACCGCGTGGAACGCGCTGATGATCTCGGCGCTGGCCGAGGCGGGCGCGGCGCTCGGACGCGAGGACTATGTCGAGGCGGCCGTCGAGTGCGCGTCGTTCGTGCTCGCCGATCTGCGCGACGGCGATAGGCGGCTGCTGCGGAGCTGGAAGGACGGCCAGGCACGGCTCGACGCGTACCTCGAGGATCACGCGTTCCTGCTCGAGGCGCTGATCTCGTGCTACGAGGCCACCGGCGACGCGAGGTGGTACGGCGAGGCGACAGCGCTCGCCGGCGTGCTGATCGAGCGCTTTTCCGACGCCGAGCGCGGCGGCTTCTTCACGACCGCCTCGGATCACGAGCCGCTCGCGGCTCGGCGCAAGGACCTCGAGGATTCCCCGATCCCGTCGGGCAACTCGGCGGCCGCGTTCGGCCTGCTCCGGCTGGGGATGCTGTCCGGCGATGGCCGCTACGAGCGCCACGCGCTCGGGGTGCTGCGGCTGCTGTTCCCGCTGGCGGCGCGTCATCCGGGAGCGTTCGGCCACCTGCTCGGAGCCGCCGACTTCTACCTCGCGCCGGTCAAGGAGGTCGCGATCGTGGGTCCTTCGTCCGAGGCGGCTTCGCTGCTGCGCGTGGTCCGCGACGCCTACCGCCCCCACCTTGTGCTCGCCGCCGGCGAGGGGGCAGCAACGGCGAGCGCCGGCGAGCCGCTGGTCGACGTGCCGCTGCTCGAAGGACGCGAGCCGGTCGATGGCCATGCCGCCGCGTACGTGTGCGAGCGGTTCGTCTGCCAAGCCCCGGTGACCAGGCCCGAGGACCTCGCGGCGGCGCTGAGTGGCTAGAGCACCGACAGGTAGCGGTCGAGCTCCCACTGGGTCACCTGGACCCTGTAGTCGTCCCACTCCTGGCGCTTGATCTCGATGTAACGGTTGAACATGTGCTCGCCGAGCGAGCGCAGCACCAGCTCCGACTGGGCGGTCAGCTCGATCGCTTCGCCGAGCGTCGCCGGCAGCTGCTCGATCCCGAGCCGCCGGCGCTCCTCGGAGGAGAGGTGGTACAGGTTCGTGTCCATCGGGTCGGGCAGCTCGTAGCGGTGCTCGATTCCCTCGAGGCCGGCCTGGAGTAGGACCGCGAACGTCAGGTACGGGTTGCACGCCGGGTCCGGACAGCGCAGCTCCATCCGCGTGGTCCGCTCGCGGCCCGGGTGGTACATCGGCACACGCACGAGCGCCGAGCGGTTGCGCCGCGACCAGGCCAGATACACCGGCGCCTCGTAGCCCGGGACGAGCCGCTTGTAGGAGTTGACCCACTGGGCGAAGATCGAGCAGATCTCGCGCGCGTGGTGGAGCTGGCCGGCGATGAACGCCTTGCCCACATCCGATAGGTAGTACGGGTCCTCAGCGTCGAAGAACGCGTTCTGCTCGCCCCGGAACAGCGACTGGTGAGTGTGCATGCCGGAGCCGTTCTTGCCGAACAGCGGCTTGGGCATGAACGTCGCGTGCAGCCCGTACTTCATCGCGTATTCCTTGACCGTGATCCGGTAGGTCATGCAGTCGTCGGCCATCTTCAGCGCATCCGAATAGCGCATGTCGATCTCGTGCTGGCTCGGGCCGACCTCGTGGTGGGCGTACTCGGTGTGGATGCCGAGCTGGTCGAGCGCGAGCACGGTCTCCCGCCGCAGGTCCGAGCCGGCGTCGAGCGTGGTCAGGTCGAAGTAGCCGCCCTCGTCCAGCACCTCGGTCGAGCGCGAGCTCTTGAAGTAGAAGTACTCGAGCTCGGGGCCGACGTAGTAGTGGTCGAACCCCATCGCCTTCGCCCGCTCGACCGCGCGCCGGAGCACGTGGCGCGGGTCCCCCTCGTACGGCGTGCGCTCGGGGGTCTGGATGTCGCAGAACATCCGCGCCACCCCCTCCGCCTCGGGGCGCCACGGGAGGATCCGGAACGTGGTCGGGTCCGGGATCGCGATCATGTCCGACTCCTCGATCGGGTTGAAGCCGGTGATCGACGAGCCGTCGAAACCCATCCCGCCCTCGAACGCGTCGGTCAGCTCGGTGACGTTGATCGAGAACGCCTTCAGCTGACCGAGGATGTCCGTGAACCAGAGCCGGATGAACCGGATGTCGCGCTCCTGCACGAGCGCCTTGACGTCGTCTGCGGTCAGCGGGGAAGCTGTAATCGCCATCGAGCGGCGAACGTTACTTGCTCGGCGGGCGTCAGATGCGGCCGGAAAGCTGCCGCTCGCCGAGCCAGCGGTTGGCCCACCGCTGTATCTCCGCCAGCGCCGGCCCGAGCTCACGCCCCATCTGGGAGAGCTCGTATTCGACCCTCAGCGGCGGACCGGAGATCACGGTCCGCTCAACCATCCCGCGTCGTTCGAGCTCCTTCATCCGCTCGGACAGGAGCCGGTCCGACAGCTCGGGCACCGCCTGGGCGATCTCGGAGAAGCGCAGCGCGCCCTCCATCAGGACCGCAAGGATGGCGCCCGTCCACCGCCGGCCGACCAGCTCCACCGCCTCGTGGTAGAGCGGGCAGCACCCATTCGAGCGGGTGTCGCCTCGATCAGACTCGGCCGTGTCCCCGGGCGCTCCCATCTGCTTCGTCAGAGCTTACGCTGCTTGCAACGCGCGCGATGCCTCACTCGAACCGTCGACGGGCACATCTCCCGCCACGTTCACCATCGCGGTGAACCCTTCGAGGGAGAGCGTCGCGATCGCTTCCAGGATCTGCTCGTCATCCCAGCCGGCCTCGCGCGCCTCCTCGTGGAGGTGCATCGGGGCACGGCCGCGATCCTCGAGCAACGCGTGCAGGTAGCGCAGTAGCGCCGCCTCACGGTGATCCTTCGAGCTGAACTGCCGCGCCAGCGCCACCTCGTCGAGCGCCAGCCCCGCCGCCCGGGCGGTCCGCGAGTGCATCGCGATGCCCGGCTCGGACTGGTAGTACTCGGCGACCGCCAGCGCGATCCGCTCCAGCGTCGGCAGCGTCAGCTTGCCGTGGCGCAGCTCGGAGCGGAAGCGGGCGTAGGCCCGCAATGCCGCCGGCGAACCCGCCAGCACACCAAGGAAGTTCGGCAGCTGACCGCCCGTCGCGAGCGCGCCTCGCAGCACCGGGACCGAACCCTCGGGTGCGGTCAGATCGTCGTGGATTTGGAATCTGCTCATCGAAGTCTTCATAGTTGACCACCAGGAGGTCCAGGGGGGCTTAGTGATGGGCCTCGTGCCCTTCACTTTCGAGACCTGCTTACGCTTGATAAGTTTAGATGCGCCAGGGCGGGCGCACAAGTGGGGTTCGCACTACTTTTTGTGCGGCTTAGCGTGCGCCCAACAGTCGCGCCACCGGGGCCGGAACTACCGGCCCTACTCCTTATATACGTCGGGCCATAAAGACTGGATCAGCCCGGACTGCGAGCTCCGTAAGGGCTCGTGTGAGGGGGTGCCGGCGCCGGCGAGGCGCGGGTCGCCGCCGAGGGAAGCGTTAGCGCCGGCGAGGTGCGGGTCGCCGGCGAGGAGCGTGAGCGCCGGCGAGGTGCGTCAGCGCACGAGGTGCGCCACGACGGCCGCGTGGGCGCTAGTCGCCGCGACGAGAATCAGCAGCAGCCCGAGCAGCACGGCCCACATGGCGGTCCGGTCGGGCTTGAAGCCGGCGCGCTCGTGCCGGCGCAGCGTCGGGCGATTGACCGGCAGGTTTCGGGCGACGGGCACACTCTGCTCAACGCCACGGCCCGTGATGTAGACGGTGCGGCGTCCGTTGGCCGCGCGCGGCGCCCAGGTCACCTGGCGCTCGGGCTGGGGCTCGGATGAGAGAACGGCCGCCTTGTCGGCCTCGGTCTCGGCCTTAGCCCTGGCCTCCGCCTTCGCCTTGGCCTCGGCGTCCGAGGCAGCCCGGAACTCGCGAAAAGCTTCGCTATCGAGCTCCTCCCACCACGGTACGACGTTCCGACGCGGACGCGCAGCAGCGCCAGCTTGGGGCATACAGCCGACCTCTTTCTCGTACTTACGGGGTTAGCTGACGGGCTCGCGCCGAAAGATGGCGCTACGTGACGGGCACGATTCGCCCCAAACAACTTGGGTCCCCCGCTCCCTCCGCCCACACAAGTCGGGCGGCGCGGGATTCAGCTTTTCGAGCGGCGATCCTAACATCGGCTGCGGACGGAACGCGGTCTCATTCCTGACCATTTCCGCGCAAGATGCGGCTTGGTCGTGCAGCCAGGACCGGCACGACGCGCCGGCGGGTGCGACCCGCGCTCTACTCGATGCCGGCGAGAAGCGGCGCCGGCGGGTGCGCCAGCCCCTCTCGATGCCGGCGAGAAGCGACGCGCCGGCGGGTGCGACCGCGCGCCGCGCGCCGGCACCTACTCGTTGCCGGCGACTTTGCTAACGAACTGCGCCACCTCCGTGGCGTCGACCCCTTGCACAACGTCGGCAGGCATCGTTCCTTCGCCGAGGCATGCCTCCTGGCTGCCTGACGGTGGATTCTGCAGGCATCCGTTCGCGATCGTGTGCAGCACGAGCTGCTCGGTCGGCTGGATCACGTCGAGGTTGGGGCCCACCTTGCCGACCGCGTTGGCGGCGGCCAGCGTGTGGCAGAGCGAGCACTTCTCGCCGAAGATCTCGCGCCCACGCTGCTCGGCGGCGGTCAGCTTGATCCCGCCGACCTGGCCGTTGGCGTTATTGCGGTTCCCGAGCAGGATCACGGTCGGGAGCGCGATCCCGAAGGCGATGTAAATGATCGCCATGACCCAGCCCAGCGTGCGTCGGCCGCGATACCCGGGCTCCTTCGCGGCCGCGCGACCGCGGCCGCCGCGAACTCCGAGGAGAAGCACTCCAACGCCGAGCACGAGCCAGAAGGCGGCAAACAGAAGGACGGCGAGCACGGAGCGGCACCTTACCGCGCTGACCCGGCGAACGGATCACCGGCGGCCGTTGCATTCGCTACCGCCGCCGTCCCGATGCGAAGCTCATGACCGGCGGAGCAACGGCCCGGAAGTCCTCGGCATCGGTCTCGGGCGAGCTTCTCTGCTCCGCCAGTCCCCGCCGCACCTGCTCGTCGAGCATCGAGAAGTCCTTGATCTCGGCGACCAGGTGGTCGGGAGCCGAGATCGGCTGGAGCTGATCGACCAGGATGTTGATCGCGCCGCCGGCCGCCGGATGCCGCTCCAACTTGCCCTCGGCGATCATCAGCGGCTCGGTCCTCACCGTCAACCGGTGGCGCTCGTAGACCGGGGCGGGGACGATCAGGTTGATCGTCCCGAACTCGTCCTCGAGCAGCACGAACACGATCCCATTGGCCGTGCCGGGGCGCTGGCGCGCCACCACGAGGCCCCCCACCTTGAGTCGGGTCCCATGCCGCAGCTCCTGGAGTTCCCGGCTCGTGGCAATGCCGTCAGGCAGCCGGTTTCGCAGCAACGCGATCGGATGCGCATGCGACGTCAACCCGATCGTGCCGTAGTCGGCGAGCATCGACTCCCACGGTGTCAGCGCGCGCAGCTCGGGTGGCGCCGGCAGGTCCAGTGGGAGCGCCAGCTGCACTCCACCGGGCACCCTCCTCCCCGGCGTCGCCACGCCGAGCTGCCACAAGGCGATGCGGCGTGCCGATCCCGCCGCGCCGGGCACAAGCGAGTCGCACGCCCCCGACCAGGCGAGCATCTCCAGCGAGGACGCGCTCGAGCTTGCCCGTGAGGCGAGGTCGGCGAGCGTTCGAAACCTCCCGCCCGCCTCCCGGACCGCGACCAGCTCAGTCACCTCATGCTCGGCGACGCCGCGGACGTAGCCGAGGCCGATGCGAACTCGCACACCCTCCATCTCACAGCCGGCAGCGCTCTCGTTGACGTCCGGCGGCAGGACCTCGATTCCCCGCCGCTGGGCCTCGTGGACGAGTGCGTCGGGCGGATAGAAGCCCATCGGCTGCTCGTTCAGCAGCGAGCACAGGAACTCCGGCCCGTAGTGGACCCGCAGCCAGGTCGATTGGTAGGCGAGCAGGCCGAAGGCGGCGCCGTGCGCCTTCGGAAAGCCGAACCCCGAGAAGCCGCGGACCATCGCGAACACCCGCTCCGCGGTCTCCTCGTCGACCCCGTGCCGGCGACGCGCGCCGGCGACGAAGCGCTTGTGGTACGCCTCGATCGCAGCGTCCGAGCGCTTGCGGCTCATCGCCCGTCGCAGCCCCTCCGCCTCGCCCGGCGAGAACCCGGCGAACGCGATCGCCACCTCGATCACCTGGTCCTGGAAGATGATCGAGCCGAGCGTCTCGCGCAGAGCCGGCTCGAGCGAGGGATGGTCGTAGGGGATCTCGTAGCCGGGATCGACGCGCAGGCGCTGTCGGCGCTCGATGTACGGATTGACAGCGCCTCCCTGGATCGGCCCCGGCCGGACGATCGCGACCTGGATCGTGATGTCCTTGAGGTTCTCCGGCCGAGTGCGGTACAGCGACTGCATCTGCGCCCGGCTCTCGATCTGGAACACGCCGGTCGTGTCCGCGCTCTGGATGCACTCGTAGGTGGCCGGATCGTCATAGGGGATCCGGCTCAGGTCGATCTCCTCGCCGCGAGTACGCGCGATCATCTCGACCGAGCGCTCAACCGCCGAGAGCATCCCGAGTCCGAGCAGATCGATCTTCAGGAACCCCGCGTCCGAGCAGGAATCCTTGTCCCACTGAACGATCTGGCGGCCCTCCATCGCCGCGGGCACGATCGGGCAGCAGTCGAGCAGCGAGCGGGTGGCGACGATCATCCCGCCGGAGTGCTGACTCAGGTGGCGCGGCAGTCCGTGGGCTTCGGCGGCCAGACGCGCGAGCCACGCCCAGCGGCCCGTCGCCCCCCGCCGGCCGTCGTTCTCGGCGGCCCTTCGGGGCTCGATGCCGAACGCCGAGGCGATGTCCTTGTCCACTTCTCGCGCGTCCCATCCCTCGCTTCCCCGGGCCACGCGTTCGATCTCCCCCGGCGGCAGCCCCAGCGCCTTGCCGAGCTCGCGAATCGCCCCGCGGGCGCGGTAGGTCGGGAAGGCCGCCACCAGCGCCGAGCGGTCGCGCCCGTAGCGCTCGTGGACCCGCGGGATCAGCTTCTCCCTGATGTCGCGCGGGAAGTCGAGGTCGATGTCGGGCAGCGAGGTCAGCTCCTCGTTCAGGAACCGGCCGATCAGCAGGTCGTTGGCGATCGGGTCGACGTGCGAGAGGCCGGTCAGGAAGCAGACGATCGACGACACGCTCGACCCGCGTCCCCGCCCCGGCGGCAGCAGACCGCGGACACTGCCCGGTCCGCGCACCTCGAGCGCCACCTCCCGGGCCAGCTCCAGCATGTCGTGGTGGAGGAGGAAGAACCCGGGCAGACCGAGCCTCTCGATGATCTGGAGCTCCTGCTCCAGACGGGCGGCGGCGCTCCCGCGCACCTCGCCGGCGCCCTCGTATCGGTCCTGCAGGCGCGACTGACACAGCTCGGAGAGCTTGCGCATCGCCGCCACGTCCTCCGACCCCGGATAGCGGTACCCGAGGTCGCTGGTCAGATCGAACCGCAGCCGCTCCGCCAGCGTCGCCGTCTCCGCCAGCGCTTCGGGATGGTCGGAAAAGCGACTCGCCATCGCCGCCGGCGAGGCGAGCACGTGGCTGAAGTTGCCTCGCCGCTCGGGCTCCGAGGCATCGAGCGTGGTGTGCAGGCGCACTGCCACCAGCGCGTCCTGAAGCGGGGCTCGAACGCGCGTGTGCGCATGGACGTTCCCGGTGGCCACGCACGGCACACCGAGCCGAGCCGCAACTCGCTCGAGGCGCCGGTTGCGGGCGCGATCGTCGCGCAGGAACGGCCGCTGCAGCTCGACCCGGAGGCGATCGGGTCCGAACGCATCGAGCAGGCGCCTGAGCGTGAACTCGTCGTGCACCCCCCGCAGCGCGCAACCGCTCAGGCAGATCAGACCCTCGGCGTTGCTGAGGACGTCCGCCAGCTCGACGAACGCCTGCGAAGGTGGCGCGGATCGGCGGCGGGCGGGCGGGTGGCGGGTGAGCGGGTTTTCATTGTCACGCGTGTGGGCGTGCGCGCGTGTCAGGATGCGGCACAGGCTCGACCAGCCGCCGGCGTTCTCCACGAGCAGCGTTAGATGACGACCGTCGGCAATGTCGACCTCGGCGCCGTGGATCGGACGCAACCCGAGTGCCCGCGCGGACACCGCGAACTCCATCGAGCCCGAAACCGAGTTGTGATCGGTCAGCGCAACCGCCTCGTATCCAAGCTCGAGCGCGGCGGGGACGATCTCGTCGGGCAGCGAGGCGCCGTCGAGGAACGAGAACGCCGAGTGGCAGTGGAGTTCGACGTACGACATCGAACACATGTTCCCATCCGCAGCGGATGTCATTCTCCGCCGATGAGCACTCCCGGCCTGATAATCGCCCACGGCGAGATCGCTCACCCGGAAACATTGGAGGTATGCCATGACCGAGCCGGAAACCATCGACGAGCTCCGTGAGCTGGTCGCCCTCGGCTGCCGGATCCTCGGCGCCAACGGTCACGACGACTTCATCTGGGGCCACGTATCCGCCCGCGATCCCGAGGGCCGGGGCGTGTGGATCAAGGCGGCCTCGTTCGGGTTCGAGGAGGTCACCGCGGAGCGGATCATCCTTGTCGGCTTCGACGGCGAGGTGCTTGTCGGCGACTGTCCGCTCCATGTCGAGTGGCCAATCCACACCGAGGTCATGCGCGCGCGGCCCGACGCGGGAAGCGTGGTCCACTCCCACCCTCCGCACTCGATCGCGATCGGCGCGAGCGGGCAGCCCGTTCGGCCCGTGTCTCACGCCGGCACGCTGTTCGTCCCGCCGGACGTGCCGCGCTACACGAGGACCGCCGAGCTGATCGTCACCACCGAGATGGGGGCCGAGGTCGCCGCAGCTCTCGGCGAACAGCACGCGCTGCTGCTCGTCAACCACGGGATCGTGACCGCGGGAAAGGACGTGCGCGACGCGGTCATCCGCGCGGTCCTGCTCGAGAAGGCGGCGCACCAGCAACTGCTGACCCACGCCCTGGGCGGGCCGCAGCGCTGGTCGTCCGACGAGGAAGCGCTCCGCAAGCGCGAGACCGTCTGGGCCGAGCGGCAGCGGGCGATGCTGTGGGACCACCTCGGCCGACGCCTCCTGGGCGGTCGGTAGGGTGCGCCCGATGAGGGGGCTGCAACGAGCCCAGCGACAGTCGTGGCGAATGACGCGCCGTGAGCTGCACAAGACGCTGTCGCGCAGTGCTCGCAAATGGGTCAAGGAGGTCTGGCAGGCCGCCACCGGCACCGCCGTCAGGCTCGACACGCTCAGCCCGGTGACTGCACCGCTCGGCCTACGGCTGGTGGAGACCTACGCGGCCCGCCAGCAGGCAGGCGAGGAGTCGCAACGCGGCCTTCGGATCGCGCTCGTGGCCGGCTACGCGTCTCGACTGGTGCTGCTCCAACCGACCGAGCAGCCGACGCTCCGCCCGGCGGCGTTCGGGCTCACCGCCCGCCCCGACGTCGAGCGGATCGGTGGGGACCCGGCGGAGATCAAGCGGCTGGCCGATCCCGTCCGGACGATCGCAACGGAGCAGTTCGAGACGGTGATGACGCTCCCGCAGGAGGTCTGGAGCGGCTACGTCGCCACCGCGGCGAACAAGCTGCAGCGCCAGCTCCAGAAGGAGCTCACCTGGCGAGAGCTGGGGCGGGACCGAATCGAGCGCATGCTGCGCTACGGCTATGTCCTGCGCTGTCTCGACGAGGCGATCGACGCCGAGCCGGTCGTGCGCGACCTGGACGCCGAGGCGGCTCAGGCGGACGGAGGCGCCGCGCCGGCGGACTCACGGCCCGCGCCGGCAGACTCACAGCCTGCGCCGGCAGACTCACAGCCTGCGCCGGCGGACTCACAGCCCGCGCCGGCAGACGGAGCCGCCGCACCGGAAGTGGGGCGGCGGATCGCGCTCTAGCCCGTGGCGAGCAGGGCGGGGAGGTCGACGGCCGCGGCCATCGCCCGGTATCCGGCCGCGTTCGGATGCAGATGATCGCCGCTGTCGTAGGCGGGGTTGAGCCGGTCGGGATCGCTGGGGTCAGCGACGGCGGCCGCGAAGTCGATCACGCCGTCGAACGCGCCGCTCGTGCGGATCCAGTTGTTGATCGCCTCGCGCTTGGCCTCGCCCGCCGGCGTCCAATAGCGCGCACCCTCGAACGGCGTCAACGTCGCGCCGAACACCCGCAGGCCCGCCGTGTGCGCGAGCGTGATGATCCGCTCGTAGCCCTCGACGATTTGCAGCGCGGAGACGTTGGTGTGCGGCGCGGTCAGCAGGCCGCGACTCTGGCTGTAGCCGATGTCGTTGACCCCTTCGAGCAGGATCACGTCCCGGACGCCGGGCTGACCGAGCACGTCGCGCTGGAACCGGGCGACGGCGCTGACGCCACAGCACAGCGAGTTGTTGAGGACCCGGTTGCCGCCGATCCCCTCGTCGACGACCGCCAGCGTCGCCCCCGACAGGGCGTCGAGCCGGTCGGCGAGGTCGTTCGGCCAGCGCTCGTTCTTGCCGAGCGGGGAACCGACGCCGTCGGTGATCGAGTCGCCGAGCGCGACGACCGAGCCGAGGGTGTGACGCGAACCGAGCACGTCCACGCCGGCGAGGAAGTACCAGGAGCGCGTGCGGACCTTGAAGGCGTGGGCCGCGCCGGCGGTGTGGGCACCGGCCGCGACGAAGTTGACCTGCTGCGCGTCGGCGTGCTCGGTGGCGGGGCCGGTCGCGCGCGGGAGGAAGATGCTCACCGCCAGCCGGGTCGCCGGTCTGATGGCGAGCGCGACCGGATCGCTGGTCTCCTCGGCGCCCGGCGGGATCACGACCGAGCGCCGGCCGGCGAACAGCAGCGCGCGCGAGGTGCCGGCAACTGTGTTCGGGCCGCTGCCGTCGCGCGCGATCGCCGCGGCGCCGATCCGCAGAGGTGCACCGCCGAATGCGTTGGTGAGCCGCACCCTGACCCTGACGCCGCCGGCGCTGGTCAGCACGATCTCGCGAATCGTCGCGTCGCGGAAGCCGGCGCGCGATAGGTTCCCCGCGGTCGACGCCTGTGGGCTCGCGCCCCAGGTCGCGATCCAATGGCTCCCTGCGGGGACCGGCCCCGAGGTCGCGGCGGCCGGCGAATCGGAGCCGAGCAGCGAGCCGCCGACGATCCTCAGCAGCACGAGACACGCTATGGGCACCCAGAGATATCTACGCACTCTGGGGAAAGTAACGGCGCGGTCAGCCGACCAGTTTTCGGACCTCGTCCAGCAGGTCGCGCGGCCACGCCCGTCAGCGGAGCTACGCGGGGGCCCCACCGAGTCCGTAGGGCGGGGTCAGCGGAGAAGCTTGCGAACCTCGCCGAGCGCGCGAGGCTCGAGCAGCTCGCTGCAGTAGGCGCTGAAGTGGACGCCGTCGAACCGGCACAACTGTCCGTTCACCTTGGCGTCGTAGTGGTTCCCCGGCGAGACCGTCTGGTCGATGTCGAGCACCGACACCGTCGAGGGATGGCGGCGGGCGGCCTGTTCGAGCATCGAGTTGATCAGCGCGTGGCGCGCGGGCGAGGCAGCCGGCGCCGGCGAGCCGTTCGGGAGGTTGGGCGGATCGACATAGGGGATCGACAGGAACAGGATCTTCCTGCCGTCGGCGCCCATGATCTGCACGAACCGGTCGATCTGCTTTTGGACAGAGGCGTCGAACGCCGGCTGGCCGAGGTGGACGACCTTGCCGTCGATCTTCCAGTCGAGCGTGTCCCGGTACCCGAGCTCGACCACGACCTCCTGAGCGTGCATCGCGCTCGCCTCCGCGGCCCAGTGCTCGGCGGCGGTCGGACAGCCCTCCGACTGAGCCTCCCAGGTGCCGTCGACGTCGAGCTCGCCCTGGGTGGTGAACGCACACCCCAGCAGCGCAGCATCCGCGAGCTCGACGCCGTAGCGCTCCTCGTTGCCGAGCCACGGCACGCCGAGCGTGAACGCCAGCGAGTCGCCGACCATCAGCACCCGCTTGGGCGGACACGTCTGGAAGGTCTTCTCGCCCGACCCGCTCCAGGTCAGCTTGTGATAGCCCAGTGCCGTGTACACGAACTGGGTCTCCTTGCTCTCGGGCACGGGTGCCACGCCGTAGTCCGGCGTGTCCTTCAGCGCCACCGTGCACGATGGGTCGTGGCCGCGAAGCTGCGGCGGCGGCTGCGGCAGGGTGGCGGCAGCGGGAACCCCGACCGGCAGCTGGTCCGCCGCTGACGCGAGCAGCAGCGCCGCCACCGCGCCACCGGCCGCCAGCGGCGCCAGCGCCCGAATCAGCCAGGTCGGCCGCCGGCGCTGGCGGATCGGCTGCTCGATCAGGAAGTAAGACAGGGTGCTGACGGCCAGCGTGACCCCGAGGCGGACGAGCAGCAGCGGAGTGCCGCCGAATCCGACCACGCCGGCCGTCAGCCACAGGAACAGCGGGAAATGCCACAGGTAGAGCCCGTAGGAGATCTTGCCGAGCGCGCGCAGCGGCGCGTAAGCGAGCGCCCGGGCGGCGAGCGACGCCGGTTGGGTCACGGCCGCCAGGATCAGCAGCACGACGGCGCCGTCGAGCGCGAGTAGGCCATAGGGGTAGAGCCAGCCATCCGAGCCGTCGGCGATCGCGGCTGCCGTGAGCACTGCGCCGAGTGCCACCACTGCGCCGGCCGCGAGCGCCCGGTCTCGGCGCCCGCCGGCGCGGCCGCGGCGCGGAATCTCCGGCGAGTCGTCGGCGTCCGGGAGCGCGGGAGCATCGTCGACGCTCCGTGCCGCCTGGGCCCGGGTCCGCGCGATCGTGAGGCAGATCGCCAGCGACGCCCCGACCAGCAGGCTGGCCGCCCGCGTGTCGGTTCCGTAGTAGACGCGATCGAGGTTCTTGCCGCCGGCGAACAGCAGCGCGGTGTCGACGGCCGACGCAACCGCGCCGGTGACTGACACGCCCAGCAGCACGAGGAGCGGGCGCCGCCCCGATCCGCGTGCGCCGCGGCTCGCGAGCCACAAGACGCCGGCGAGCACGATCGGCCACACGACGTAGAACTGCTCTTCGATCGCCAGCGACCACGTGTGCTCGAGCGGCGACACCGGCCCGGTGGCCGCGAAGTAGCTCGTCCCCGCCGCGATCTGGTGCCAGTTGCTGTAGTAGATCAGCGCGGAGATGCCGTCTCCCTTGAGACCGGGAATCGCCTGCGCGGACCCCGCCACCGCGTAATAGAGACCGATCGCCGCGACCAGGCAGAACAGCGCCGGCAACAGCCGTCGCGCGCGCCGGGCCCAGAACGCGCCGAGGCGGATCGCCGACGAGCGCCCCCACTCGGCCAGCAGCAGCGAGGTGATCAGGAACCCCGACAGGACGAAGAACACCTCGACCCCGAGGAACCCGCCGCGGGCCCAGGCGACGCCGCCGTGGTAGAGCAGGACCGCGGCCACCGCGATCCCACGGAGGCCGTCGAGCCCGCCCCAGTGGCTCAGTTCGACCCGGCCGCGACCACCGGCACCGCGAACGCCAACAGCGCCACCGCGATCGGCGCCACCGCGAGCGCCACCAGCGCCGCCGCGACCGTCGCCGGCGCCACCAGCGCCGCCGCGGATCTCCCGCACGCGACCGCGGATCAGTTCGGTTAGTCCCCTGCTCACCAAACAGGGGATACCCACCTGGGCGTCGGGCGAGCGTAAAGAGCCTTGGCCGCTCAGCGCCGGCGAGCTCACGCCCCGCCTTTTTGACCTCGCCGACCGACTCCCACCGGCCGGGGCTACGGCTCCGGCTGCACAGCGTGACAAACAGCGCCGGCGAGCCCGGCCTTTGCCGACTCATGCAGCATAGCCACGCGTTCGCGGCAAGGCCTCAGCTCCACGGGTGAAATGTCGCGTTCTGCAGGCGGTTCCGCCCCCGTACAACGCGATCCCGGACCTACGAACACCCGCGCCCGGCCATAAATCCGCTGACGCCCTTGACAACTTATTAGTGGCTGCTAATGTTCTGCCTAGTTAGCACTCACTAAGAAGGGATATGAGGCCATGCCGCAGACCATCAACTCAAGCCGTCGATTCTGGACCCTCGTGATCGTCTCGCTCGGCCTGTTCATGACCGTGCTCGACAACCTGGTGGTGAACGTCGCGCTCCCGAGCATCCACCGCGACCTCGGCGCGTCGATCCAGACGCTCGAGTGGACGGTCAACGCTTACGTGCTCGCCTACGCGGTCCTACTGCTGACTGGGGCGGCCCTCGGTGACCGGTTCGGACGGAAGCGGATGTTCATGATCGGGATATCGGTGTTCACCGCCGGATCGGTGGCAGCGGCGCTCTCCCCCACGATCGATTTCCTGATCGCCGCCCGGGCCCTCCAGGGCGTCGGCGCCGCGATCGTCACGCCGCTGACCCTGACCCTGCTGGCCGAGGCGTTCCCGCCCGAGCGGCGCGGACTCGCGCTCGGCGTGTGGTCGGCTATCAGCGGCATCGGTGTGGCGGCCGGCCCGCTCGTCGGCGGCGCGCTCACCCAGGCGGCCTCCTGGCACCTGATCTTCTGGGTCAACGTGCCCATCGGCCTGGCTCTGGTTCCGCTCGCCCGTGCCCGGCTCGTCGAGAGCTATGGGTCGGTCAAGCACCTCGACCTCCCCGGGCTTGCACTCGCCTCGAGCGGCCTGTTCGGGCTGGTCTTCGGCCTGGTGCGCTCGCAGTCCCTCGGTTGGGGCAGCGCCGAGGTCCTGATCTCGCTGACCGCGGGCGCCGTGCTCGTGCTGGCGTTCGTCGTCCACGAGCTGCGCACCGACGAGCCGATGCTGCCGATGGAGTTCTTCGCCAACCGCGGCTTCGCGGTCACGAACGCGGTGTCGCTCGCGATGTACTTCGGAATGTTCGGCTCGATCTTCTTCCTGAGCCAGTTCCTTCAGAACGTCCTGCATAACACGCCGCTACAGGCGGGCGTGAAGCTGCTGGTCTGGACCGGCGCGGTGATGGTCGTGGCGCCGATCGCGGGCTTCATGTCCGAGCGGTACGGCAGCCGGCTGTTCATGGTCGCCGGCCTGGCGCTGCAGGCGATCGCGCTCGGCTGGATGGCGAGCGTGGCAGGCGTCGGTGAGTCGTATGCCAGCCTGGTGATCCCGTTCGCGTTGGCCGGCAGCGGGATGGCCCTGGTGTTCGCGCCCTCGGCCAACGCGGTCCTGGCCTCGGTGCGGACCTCCCAGACCGGGCAGGCGTCGGGCGCCACCAACGCGATCCGCGAGCTCGGCGGCGTGCTGGGCATCGCGGTGCTCGCCACCGTGTTCACGAGCCACGGCAGCTACCTGTCGCCCCAGGCCTACGTCGACGGCCTCGTGCCGGCGCTCTGGGTCGGCGCGGCGGTGCTGGCCGCCGGCGCACTAATCGCGGCCGTGCTCCCGTTCAGCACTCGGGCTTCGGCCTCGGCGCACGCGGCCGAGGAAGCGATGACCACCGGCGAGGCGTTCCAGCGAGAGCTCGCCGGCCTGAGCGCGTGATCGTCCACCAACTGACCGCTTGACCGTGCCTTAGGATCGAGAGTCACACTCATGGCAACGACACATGGAACTGAACAGAAGTCACCCCGCCAGCGCATCCCGGCCGCCGAGCGCCGGGACGCGCTGATCGACGCGGCCGTGCACGAGTTCGCGCATGGCGGGCTGCACGGCACGCCGGTCGACCGGATCGCCCGGGAGGTCGGCGTCGCTCAGCCCTACGTGTTCAGCCTGTTCGGCAGCAAGCGCGAGCTGTTCCTGGCCGCCGTCGAGCGGTGCTTCGAGCGGGTGCAGGAGGTGTTCACTCGGGCCGCCGCGGAGTTCGATCCGGCGACGGCTCCGCCCGACATCGACGTGCTCAAGGCGGCGATGGGCAACGCGTACGTAGAGCTGCTCTCCACCAACCGCGACTACCTGATGCTCCAGCACCAGGCGTACGCCGCTTGTGACGACGAGGTGATCCGCGATCGCGTACGCGCGTGCTACGCGCGGCTCGTGACCCACGTGGAGGCCCTGGCGCCTGCCGCCGAGTCCGAGTGGATCGACGAGTTCTTCCGTTACGGCATGTGGCTGAACGTGGCCGCAGCGATGGGTGTCGAAGACCTGTCCGTCGGCTGCGAATGGGTTCGCGCCGAGCAGCAGGACGATCGGTAGCGCTCAGCCCGGCGACGCCCGGTAGCGGTCGGTCCGCGACGCCGGGTAGCGGTCACCCCGGCGACAACCGGTAGCGGTCAGTCCGCGACCTGGCGCTCTGGATAGCGCGGCAAGCCGTCGTCGGGAATCGGCAGCCACGCCGCCGCATAGGCGACGAACTGATGCGCGCTCGGACGCACCCCTGGATCCTCGTCGAACGCGCCGAGGCGGACGCCGACTCGTGCCGGCTCCTCGCCGCTCCGGCTGAACAAGGCCGAGCCGCAGTCCCCGCAGAAGTACTTCGCGGCGCCGTCCGCCGGCGCCCACGAGCGCAGCCGGTCCTCACCGCTCGTGATCTGGAACGAGCCCGGTTCGAGGCGCGCGTTCACCGACGAGGCGGTCCCGGTGCGACGTTGGCAGCGGGTGCAGTGGCAGTAGATCGCCGACACCGGTGGCGCGGTGACCTCGAAGCGGACAGCGCCGCATCCGCAGCCGCCGGTCAGACGGAAGCTCAGGCCGCTCTCGTCCACGCTAGCCCGCCACCTTGACGAGCTGGCGCTCGGGGGCGATTCCCCACCGCCTGGCGACCTCGGTGAGATGATCGTCGAGGTCCCAGCGGTCCGGCCGCTCCTCGCCGGAATGCTCGGGGCTCGCGCCTTTGAGCGCCATGCAGCCGGTGTTGTCGCCGATTGACCGGATGGCGTCGACATGTTCGGCCGTCAGCCGGATCTCGGCCGGGAGCGCCGCTAGCTCCGCGCGCTTGCGCTCGATCGGACGAGCGCCGGCGCCGACCTCCTGGATCAGCGTCGGCACGACGCACGCCACCGGTTCGTGCGCCAGGTTCCACTGGCACGCGAGCTGGATCATCGTGAGTTCCGCGCGCTCGGCCACGGGTCGCATCAGCTCGAGCCGCTCGCGGCCGCGCTCGATCCAGCCGTCCGGCCGGAAGCTGCGGTGGTCTTGGCGCGCCAACTCCTGACCCGGCACCAGGTCGTCGAAGAACAGACCGCCGTAATCGACCACGCGCGTGATCACCTTCACCTGGGCAGCCGCGGCGGCGTCGAGGCACAGCTCCCCGGGCCAGGGCTCGAGCGGGTTGAGGATGATCATCGCCCAGTCGAGCAGCCCACCGAACCGCTCGAGGCAGTCGATCAGGTCGAGCGTGAAGCCGTTGGCCGGACCCGGCGCGACACCGATCAGGCGCGTGAGGCCGGCCTCGCGCAGCGCCGCCATCCCCTCCCACACCGCCTCGCTGGTGTAGCCGATCCGGTCGGGGTTGTGCAGCAGCAGCAGATCGAAGCTGTCGATCCCGCAGCGCTCGAGGCTGCGCTCGGTCGCCATCCGCAGATAGCCGGCGTACTCCGACGCATCCCGCAGCCGGGGGTCGGTGAAGCGCGGGAAGCCCCTGGGGCCATCGCGCTCGCCCTCGTAGAAGTCGTGGCCCACGGCCCCGACGATGCACATGTCGCTCCGCCGGCGACCCGCGATCGCTCGTCCGAGCATCCGGTCCGCCTCGCCGGCGCCGTAGACGTCCGCGGTCATCACGGTCGGGATCGACTCGTCGGGCATGATCAGCGCCACGAACCGCTCGTCGTCGAGCGGCGCGCCGAAGTGCATGAATCGCCCGCCGCTCCAGGTGCCGACGGCCACAGGTCCGGGATCGAGCGCGGTCGCGGATGGGTCAGCCATGAGGCGTGCAGTTTATGACGGGGTTCAGCGCTGCCTCCACCACCTCCCTTTCTCGAGGTCGTGGAAGACGATCTCGTCACGGCCACACGTCGTGACCACCTCCCAGTAGCGCCGGCGAAGCGGCCGATCGGTCCACCAGCGGTCTTCCACGAGCCATGACTCGCGCACCGAGTCGACGGTTCGGCCGTCGACGGTCAGCGGGCAACCCTCCTCGCCGGCGGCGACGGCGACCCGACGGGGAACGGACAGCCGGCGCGGCCCGGTCATCGCAGGGCCCCCGACCGCGACCCCGACCGCGCCCGCGACCCTGACCGCGACCGCAACCCCGCCACCGCCCCCGACCGCAACCCCGGCCACGCCCACGACCCCGACCACACGATCCGTGTAATAATTACACAGATATAGTGTAAGACTGATATGATCCACGCAGCATGCGACAAGCCAGCGGCGACCTGTTCCCCACCGACGTTCCGATCCCCGCGAGTCAGCTGATCGGCCGCGGCGACGATGTCCGGGAGGTGGCGACGGCGCTCGCGAACGGGACGAACCTGATCCTCGCGGGACCTCGACGGACGGGCAAGACAAGCGTGTGCGACGCAGCGCTCGGCCGCGTAGAGCGCAGCGGCTGCTACACGGCTCGGTTGGACCTGTTCCGGATCTCCGACGCTGCCGAGCTGGCGGAGGCGCTGGCAGTGGCGGTGATCGCCAATCGCTCCCCGATCCGGCGCATCGTGCACCGGGCGAGGGAGCTCGGTCGCGCAGCTCTGAACGCGACGCAGGCCGCCGCCGTGCTCAAGCTCAAGGGCGAGCTCGGCGACGGAGTGGAGCTCGCGATCACACCGGGATGGGCCGCCCAGAATCCGGTTCGCGCCCTCGACCTGGCGCTCGACCTGCCCGAGCGAGCCGCTCGCGCGGACGGACGGAGATTGGTTTTGTTCTTCGACGAGTTTCAGGAAGTCGCTAGCGAGCGGCGTCCCTATGGCGATCCCGACCTCGTCACCAAGCGGATGCGGGCCGCGTTCCAGCGCAGCCCCAGCGTCAGCTTCCTGTTCGCCGGCAGCCTCGAGCACGTCATGCGTGATCTGTTCGCCCCCGGGCATCGAGCGTTCAGCGGCTTCGGGAGCTTCCACCGGCTGCATCCCATCTCCGCCGAGGACTGGTCTCAAGGATTGCTCGAGCGCTTCTCGGCGGACGACTGCACGATCGAGGCGCCGGCGCTCACGCGGATCGTGGAGCTGGGAGCACAGCATCCGCGCGCGACGATGCGGATTGCGCAGCAGACCCATCTCGTCTCCGTCCAACTCGATCGCCGCGATATCGACCTCGACGTGGTGCAGCTGGGCTACGACGCCGCACTCGACAGCGACCTTCCCACCATGGAGCAGACCGTCGAGCACATCAGGAGGCTTCACAAGAACGCGCTCCAGGTCGCTCGTGCCCTGGCCAGAGGCGAGCCCGTTCCCAGGCGACTGCCGCCGGCGATCCGGGACCGGGTGCTGAAGCTGCTGTTGCGCGCGGGCATCGTCGAGCACGTGGCACGGGCCGACTGGCGGATCGTCGACCCGCTGTTCCAGGCGTACCTCCGGGACCTGGACCCACTCGGATGACCGACGGGTCGACGCACGTCTCCGCGGAAACGCTAATACAAGATCTGTGTAATCCATACACGAAAAGTGTGTAATGGCGCCGCGGCACGCCGGCGGAAATAGAGCGTGGTCATCCCTCGAACGGGGTCAGCACCGCGCGCCGCTCGGGAAAGCGCGATTCGGGGTCGACTTCGAGCACGCGCAGGGCGGCGTCAGGGCCGGCGACCGCTCGCGTCTGACGGATCGCCTCGCGCAGGCGTGCCTTGCGGGCCGCGACCGGATCGTCCAACAGCCCCCGCTGATCGCTGGCGTGCGGCCCGAACCGCTCGACTGCGAGGCGCAGCTGCTGCGCCGGCGCCGGCATCAGCGCCAGCCGCGGCGCGAGCGCGAGTCGCATCCTCACCGGGTCGGCCAGCGCCTCGCGAAACACGACCTGCTCGCGCCAGGTCCCGCCCTGCTCCACGAGCACCGCGGACAGCACGACCGCCCGCAGCGTCCGGCCGCGCCGCTCCCGTCGCGCGAGCAGGCGATCGATCAGGAGCCCGAGCGCGCGCTCCAACTGCATGCCCGATGCGGCCTCTGGCAGCTCGAGCGCCTCGCGCAGGTACTCGCGCGCGGGCCGTGGACGCAGCGCACCGTCGCCGCCGCTAGCCAGCTCGTGGGCATGGAGACCGGCCGTGCCGAACCGGTCAGCGAGCGCAGCCGGCGCCAGCGCCGCCAGCTCACCGAGGGTGCCGACCCCAAGGCGTTCGAGCGCTTCGGGCATATCGGCCAGCGCCGGCCGGGCGCGCAGCAGCGCCACCGGCAGCGGTGCGAGGAAGTCGCCCGCCTGCTTGCGAGCGCCGGAGACGATCACCGGCCGGCGGACTCGGGCGCGGGTCGCCGCCGCCACCGCAGCGAACCGCGACGGCGCGACTCCATAGCGAGCCGGCGTGCGCAGGCTCCGGCGTGCCGCGGAGAGAACGCCCTCGAGGCCGCCGTGCAACCGCAACAGCCCGCGCACGTCGAAGCAGACAAGCCCCGGTCGCTCGGGCTCGACGGCCGCCCCGATCGATTCCAGGCGCACCAGCAATCGCTCCCAGGAGTCGGCGACGCCCACGGGATCGGGGGCGACGAGCGTGAGGCGAGGGCAACGGGCCAGCGCCTCACCCAGCCGCATCCCGGGATGGACGCCGAACGCCTCGGCCGACAGCGAGACCTCGCCGATCTGCTGTGTTCCGCCGGGCTCTGGCGCGAGCGCGGCGGGCGCCTGCAACAGCTCTGCGCGCCCCTCCAGGGCGGCGGCGAGCTGGAAGCGAGGTAGTAGAACGCAGGCGATCATGAGCGAACGCATGTTCGCATGCGGCTCGGATGGATGTGTGGTTGAGCCGAACCCTTGAGCAGCCTCGCGAGCGAAGCGCGGGGCCAGAGATGACCGAGCCGCGGGTATTCGACAGCCCGGAGCGCGAGCAGGGCGGATAACTGCACACTCGACGACGAGCATTTGCCGAGATCGCCGAAAATCGCGATATACGCGAGTTTGGGCACATTCGGCGCCGCGGGGTGGTCGAGTGAGACGTTATCCGCCCTGAATTCCGGTGCATCACGAACCCGGAGAGGGTCCACGTTCGCCCGCACGCCAAAAGCCGCCGCCCCAAGTGCCCGCCGTGCACGCCTGCGACCGGCGGCGCCGGTCCCGGCGACCGGCGGCGCCGCGCGCACTCGGCGATGGTACGGTCACGTTCGCGATGGCGCCGCCCAATCCATTCGACTTCGCCGCCGACGGAATCCGGACGCTACGGGCATTCGGGCAGCGCATCCCCGGAGCCGGCGATGTGCTCGCGCGCTCGCTCGAGGACGCTGTCAGCGGGCGGACGGTGATGATCACGGGCGCGTCGCAGGGGATCGGCAAGGCGGCGGCGCTCGAGATTGGTGAGGCCGGCGGGACGATGCTGCTCGTCGCCCGGCGCGCGGACCAGCTTCAGGAGGTTGCGGACGAGATCGAGGGGCTCGGTGGCGTTGCCTACGTGCACACCTGCGATCTGACCGACATCGACGACATCGACCGGATGTGCGCGGAGGTGCTCGAGCAGCACGGGGCCGTTGACGTGCTCGTCAACAACGCCGGCAAGTCGATCCGGCGCTCGGTCGACCGGGCGTATGACCGCTTCCACGACTACCAGCGGACGATGCAGCTCAACTACTTCGCCGCGGTCAAGCTGATCCTGAACCTGCTGCCGACGATGCGCGAGCGCGGATCGGGACACATCGTCAACATCTCGACGATCGGGTTGCAGATGAACACTCCCCGGTTCTCTGCATACGTCGCGTCGAAGGCCGCGCTCGATGCGTTCTCGAGGTCGATCGGGCCTGAGGTCATCGACGACGGGGTGCACGTCACGACCGTGTACATGCCGCTCGTGCGCACGCCGATGATCGCGCCGACGAAGATCTACGACCGCTTCCCGACGCTGTCGCCCAAGGACGCCGGCCACATGATCGCCGAGGCGATACGCAAGCGGCCCAAGCGAATGGCCACGATGCTCGGCAGCCTGGGGCAGCTGACCTACGCGGTCGCGCCGGGCGCGCAGGACCTCGTCGTCAACCGCGCCTACCACCTGATCCCCGAGGGTGACACGAAGCAGCCCGACCACGAGCCCACGCCTGAGGAGCGCGCGTTCGTCCGGGCGACCCGCGGCGTTCACTGGTAGGAGCTCCCGCCCTCCCGCCCTCCCGCCCTCCCGCCCTCCCGCGCGCCCTCCCGCCCGTCCTCCCGCCCGCCACCGCGCCACCCACCCGCGGCGTTCACTGGTGGCGGTTATTTGAATACACGTCGGTAACACGGTCGTCGCATCGCGGTAACACCTAGGCCCCCGGGCCGGGCCTAGGATCCGCCGGCCGGTCCCGCGTGAAACTCCTTTCATCTCCGCCGGCCGGTCCCGCGTGAAACTCTCGCGTCGCAATCCGCGCGCGTGGGTAACGAACCCGTATCTCGACGTCCACCCCGAAGGGGGGCTTTTCCATGCCCGAGGTAACCCGCCGTCGTCTGTTGAGCTCCGCCGCCGCCGGTGCCGGAGGAGTGCTCGCGTCCTCATTGCTGCCACCGGCGCTAGCCCGCGCCGCGGCCGAGGGAACACGACGCGGCTCGCTCAAAGATGTCAAGCACGTGGTCATCCACATGCAGGAGAACCGCTCGTTCGACCACTACTTCGGGACGCTCGGCGGGGTCGCCGGATTCGGCGACCCGAACGCGCTGATCCAAACCGACCCCACCCCGCCGTTCAACTCCGTCCAGGGCAAGTCGATCTTCTATCAGTACGAGCCCACCGGATCGGGACCGGGTGAGAACCCCGACGGCTACCTGCTCCCGTGGCACCTGGACACGAGGTCGACCAGCGCGCAGGCGATCCCGTCCACCTCCCACGCCTGGTACTACCAGCATGACGCGCTGAACATCACGGTGCCGACGACAGCTGGGCAGCCGACCACGGCGTACAACAACAACTGGCTGCCCGCTCACCTCATGGCCGACGGCGACGCCCACGGCCCGTACACGATGGGTTACTACGAACGCCAGGACATCCCGTTCCACTTCGCGCTGGCCGAGACGTTCACGGTGTGCGACCACTATCACTGCTCGCTGCTCGGCCCGACGTGGCCCAACCGCATGTACCTGATGACCGGGATGATCGATCCAGAGGGCAAGAACGGCGGCCCGTTCATCTCGAACGTGGTTCCGAGTCCCGCCACCGGAACGCCGTACACGTGGACGACCTACCCGGAGCGCCTGACCGAGGCCGGGATCAGCTGGCGCATCTACCAGGAGGAGGACGACTACGGCACCAACGTGCTGGAGTTCTTCGAGGCTTACCAGGCCGCAAAGCCCGGCTCGCCGCTGTACGAGGGCGCCCTGACGATCTACCCGCCCGACCGGTTCGAGTGGGACGCCACGCACAACAAGCTGCCGACCGTCTCGTGGATCGTTCCGACCTCGGGTCAGAGCGAGCACCCGGCCTACCTGCCCGCCGCGGGCGCGAACTACCTCGCGTCGAAGCTGAACGCTGTCGCCGAGAACCGCGATCTGTGGTCAAAGACCGTGTTCATCGTCAACTACGACGAGAACGACGGACTGTTCGACCACGTCGTGCCTCCGCTGCCGCCGGCCGGCACAAAGGATGAGTTCGTCCAGGCGAACACCACACCAGCGTCCCCGAACTGGCCGATCGGCGGAGGCGTCCGGGTGCCGGCGTTCATCGTCTCGCCGTGGACGGTTGGCGGCTACGTCGCCAGCGAGCAGTTCGACCACACCTCGGTGCTCCAGCTCCTCGAGCGCTTCACGGGCGTCCGCGAGACGAACATCACCGACTGGCGCCGGCAGACGTTCGGCGATCTGACCTCCGCTCTGGGGTTCTCAGGTGGCAAGTCCACGACGTTCCCGCAGACGCTGCCGAACACGATCGGCGATTTCTGGCGCGCCGAGAACGAGGTCGAGACGCTCCCCGCGCCGACGATCCCGGGAGCCGCCCAGACGCCGCCGGTGCAGGAGAAGCGCCGTCCGCGGCTGCCGTGGAACCCGCAGCCTCGCCCGTGGGAGCGCTCGGGCTCGCGCAAGGCGCTGCCCGCGACCACGAGCCGCCTGGAGGAGAACCGCACCACCCACCGCGCCGACTTCAAGCGCGATGGCGGCGACCAGGTCTACCTCGCCAAGATCCAGGCGGTGGCGGAGAAGCCGCTCATCGTGGGCACGACGTATGCCTACGTGCCGGCGATCGTCGGCGGGGCCGTCGGGATCTTCAACACCTCGACATTCACCCTGGCCTCGGCCGTCTCGAGCGGAACGACCAACCCCTACGGGGCCGCGGCGACGCCCGACGGGAGCGAGGTCTGGGTGACCGAGTCGGGCACCAACACGGTGTCGGTGATCTCGACCACTGGGGCGAAGGGACCCGAGATCACCAGCACGGTCGTGGTCGGCATATATCCCCACGGGATCGCGATTACGCCCGACGGCAAGACGGCGTACGTGGCCAACACCGGCCCGAACACGGGCCCTGGCGGCTCGCAGACCGTGTCGGTGGTCAGCGTCGCGAGCCAGGCGGTGACCGGCACGATCGACGTTGGGGAGGCACCCCAGATCGTCACCGTATCCCTCGACGGGTCGCTGGTGTTCGTGACGTGCGCCGACGGCCTGTACGTCATCAACACCGCAAGCGGCCGCGCCAGGAAGGTCCCCGAGCGACTCCATCAGCCGCACGGGGTCGCGGTCACGCCCGACGGCAAGCACGCCTGGATCACCGACTCCGAGCGTGATCAGGTCGTCGTGCTCGCGACCTCGTCGCTGCGCACCGTCGGCCGGATCGGGGTCGGCAGCACGCCCTGGAACACCGCGTTCAAGTCCGACGGCTCGAGCGCGTACGTGACCAACGCCAACGACAACACTGTGTCGGTGATCAACACCGCGACCCAGCGGGTGACGAAGACGATCCCGCTCGGCTCGTTCACCTACACCGACACCGTGACGACGTTCACCCAGCCCAACCAGATCCCGACCGCGATCGGGCTCGCCCCGGACAATCGCTACTTGTGGGTCGCGTGCAATGTGTCGGGATCGCTCGCGATCATCGACACGACGACGAACGCCGTGACCAACACGGCTCAGGCCGGCCTCGGCACCGAGCCGACCGCCATCGCCTTCACCTGATCAGAACCCGGGTCCGGGCGCGGTGTCAACGAGGGCACCGCGCCCGTCAGGTCCTAAATATCTAGTGGCGCCCCCGCAACGGCACGGGACGACCACTAAACGGTCGAGCCGGCGTCGCGGATGAGCTGACCGACGGGTACGGCGCGCAGGTGGAAGGTGACGAGGCCGCGATCGAGCTTGCCGACGAGCATCGTCACCTGCTTGGTGCTCGTGCAATCGAGCTCGACTACCTCGCCCGCGCGCAGGTGCCCGACGCTGTCGTCGCTGTCCTGGAGCCGGACCGCGCCGGCGACGAGCCGGCCACCGGCCCCATGGGCCATCCACCACTGTCCGACGGTGGGACCGCTCGAGGCATACAGGAAGTGGTGGCCGTAGCCGAGCTCCGCCATCAGGTCGCGGAGCTGGCCGCGCGCCCCGAGCCAGCGGACGAGACCACCCGTCGGAAGCCGCGGCACCCCTTGATCGCCGTAGGCGACGACAGTCGGCTCTTGCGGATCGGCGGCCTGACTCAGCGTGAACGACGCTCGGATTCCGCGCTCGGACAGGTAGTTCGCGATCGTCGGGATCTCGCTCGCCGGCGCGTCGACGAGCACGCCCACCTCGGGACGGGCGGTCGTCACCGCGGTTACCGGGCGCATGTGCACGAAGTGCGAGACGAGGCTGTAGGAGGAGCCAGTCGTGAGCGTCCAGCTCACGATCGCGAGCGCCGCGACTCCAGCCACGGCGGCCCGCGCGGTCCGCACCCGCCAGGTTGGGAGCGGCGTCATGCGGCGCTCGTCGCTGAGGATCAGTGACGCGGTCGACGGCCGGCGCGCGAACGAGCCGTTGGGCTCTGGACGATGCTCCAGCGCACGCCCGAGCGCGGGGCCGATGTCCGGAACCGTCTGTGCGACCTGCGCGAGCCCGAACCGCTCGAGCGCCTGGTTCGAGACGCGCACGTGGCCGTAGCCGAAGCCGTAGGAGATCACCGGGCAGCCGCGGATGATCGCCTCGAGCACGGTCAGGCCGGCGCTCGAGTGCACGAGTGCGTCGCTCGCGGCGAGCACGTCGCCCATCCGGTCGGTGAAGCCCATCACGCGCAGGCGCGGCTCGCCCCCGAGCTCCTTCGAGATGCGAGCGCGCAGCTTGTCGTTGCGCCCGCACAGACACAGCACGAGCGCGCCGGGCACCTCGAGCGCAGCCCGGGTGGCGCCGAGCAGGTCCCCGACACCCCAGCCGCCGCCGGACACCGCAATCACCTTCGTATCGTCGGTCGGCAGGCCGAGTGCGCGGCGGGCGTCGTCGCGCGAGCGCGCCGCCAGGAACGCCGGCGAGGTCGGCGGCTTGGCCCAGCGCACGCTGCCGGGGCCCGCGATGCTCTCGACCTCCTCGATCGTCTCCGGATGGGTGACGAAATGCAGGTCGACACCGGGATGGGCCCAGAACTGCATGCCGGCGAGGTCGGTGATCGACGAGTAGACCGGTACCTTCAACCGCCCGGTCCGCCGCAGCTCGCCCAGGACCGCCGTGACCCCCGGGTACGTCGACACGATCACGTCCGGGTTGTGCGCGCGGATCAGGCGCATCAGCCCGCGACCGCCGAGCAGCGTGAGCATCTTCATCGAGAACCACCGCGTCGGCGCGAAGCCCATGAACAGCCGGTACTGGAGGTCGAACAGCCACGGCACCCAACGGAACATGAACTCCGAGTTCTCGCGCAGGAGCTTGGTCAGGAACCAGCCCATCGCCGGCAGGCCGTTGACGATCGCCACCAGGGCGTCGGGATCCTCGTCGTGGACCTCCCGCGCCACCGCGCGCGCCGGCAGGTCGTGACCCTCGCCGATGTCGGCCGAGATGATCAGCACGTGGCGGGGCGCGGACTCGGCATCGGGCTCGCCCGCCGGGATCACCGCGGCCGCCTCGCGCTCAGCGGACCGCGCGGCCTGCTCCTGGCGCCACTCGACGTAGCGCCGGACGCCTTCGGAGAACGGCGTTCGCGCCGTCCAGCCGAGCTCTCGCTCGGCACGGTCCGACAGCACGATCTTCCCGCCGAAATCGCCCGGCCGCGCCGGCGTGTAGACGATCTCCACGTCGCCGAGCAATTCCTGCACGCGCACGGCGATCTGCTTGATCGTGACGTTCTCGTCGCTCGCGAGGTTGTAGACGCGGTTCTTGGCGACGTCGCTGAGGCCAAGCGCGACCCCCTCGGCGAGATCCTCGACGTATACGAACCGCCGCGACTGGCCGCCGTCGCCGGCGAGCGTCAGCGGCTCGCCCTTGAACGCCTTGTTCACGAACGCCGGGATCACGGCAGCCTCGCGCGCGCGAGGCCCATAGGGGATCCCGAAGCGCAGGATCGTGTAGTCGATCCCGTAAAGCTCCTGGTAGGCCTTGCAGTACAGCTCGCCCGCGAGCTTTGTGCTGGTGTAGAGATGCGAGGGCGGCGGCAGCAGCGTGTCCTCGTCGACCTCCTCCTGCTCGCAGTCCGAATACACCCAGATCGTGCTCGCGTAGACGATCCGCTTGACGCCGGCGCGGCGGGCGGCCTCGAGCACGGTCACCGTCCCGCGGGCATTGACCCGCTCGGCGTCCTCGGGCTCGGCGTGCACGTCGTTGACGTCCGCGACCGCCGCGAGGTGTGCGACCGCGTCGCAGCTGTGGAGCGCCCGCTCGAGTGCCTCGCGGTCGGTGATCGAGCCAAGCACGGTGTCGATCGACTCGGTCCCGCCCACCCCGTGCCAGGGCGAGGGGCGCAGGTCGTAGATGACCGGCTCGTGGCCCTGCGCGCGGAGCTTGTCGACCACATGCGAGCCGATGAACCCCGAGCCGCCTGTGACCAGGACTCTCATTCGGTCTCCGGCCGGTAATACAGCGGAACGCACGAATGGTTGCGCGCCACCCAGTCGCTGTTCGGCAGCTTCACGTGGTGGCCCATGATCCGGTGGCACGGCTCGTCGTACACGCGACCGGTCGAGCGCTCGAGCCATTCGAACACGATGTACTTGTAGAGCCCCGAAACCATTCCTCCCGGGAGCTCGAGCCGGCTGGGGTTGACCGGGTCGAGATGCTGCCTGGCGACCGCGTTCTTCCACGCCACGATCTCGGGCAGTCGCTCGATCTCGATCAGGCCGAGAGCGGCGGTGAACTCGTTCATCCGGAAGTTGAGGCCCGGGACCTCGTAGTTCGGCTTGCCGTAGTTGCGGAACGCGCGTGCATGGTCGAGGACCTCAGGCCGGTTCGAGACCAGCACCCCGCCCTCGCCGGTCGTGATCGTCTTGGTCGCGTACAGCGAGTAGACGCCGGCGTCTCCATATGTGCCCGCTCGGCGGCCGTTCCACTCGGCGCCATGGGCGTGGGCGCAGTCTTCGATCAGGAAGATGCCGTTCTCCGAGCAGTAGTGAGCGATCTCCTCGACCTCGAACGCGAGGTGCCCCCCGATGTGGACCAGGAAGGCCGCCTTCGGCTTGTGCTTGTCGGCCTTAGCCTCGAAGTCCTTGAAGGACATGCACAGGTCCTCGCGATTGCAGTCCACGAACTCGACGCTCGCGCCGGCGTTGACTGCAGCGAGCGGCGTCGCCATGAACGTATTCGAGGGGCAGAGCACGGTCTCCCCGCTGACGCCGGCAAAGTGGAGCGCCGCCAGCGCCCCGCCCGCCCAGCTCGACATCGACACCGATCCGACCCCATTGTGGAGCTCCCAGGCAGCCTCCAGGCGCGCCACCATGTCGCCTTCGGACCACCGGCCGGAGTCGATCACATCGTCGATCAGCGCATGGAAACGCGCGCGATCGCGCGGGTCGAAACCGATCGTGAACCGGTCGAAGTCGGGGACGCCGGTTTGGCGCGTGGAGTCGGGGACGCTGTCTTGCGAGGAAACGGTGGTCATCGTGTCGCGCGCCCAAGGCGCGGGTTGCGCGCTGCTCCGCCGGCCGGAAGCGGCAATCCCTGCGCTCAGCTCGCCAATCCTCAGGTCCTAGTTGCGCTCCGGCAAGCCTGTCAGACAGGGAGGACGGTACCGATTTTCTGGCGTTTGAGTTCTCTCACAATTAGTTCGAGCGCCTGCGCGGTGCGCTCGTGGGAGCCCTTGGACGAGTAGAAGTCCGCATCGTGCAGGAGGATCACGTCGCCCGGGCGCACGTTGGCGGTGGTCCGGGAAGCGATCCTCGCCGGCGTCGTGAACCGGCGCCAATCCTTGCCCCAGCGCGACCAGAGGAGCGGTTTGAGCCCCTGCCCGCGCGCCGCGGCGAGGCCGGCGGGGCTGTACACGCCGTACGGCGGCCGATGCCAAGCCGGCACTGTGTGCGTCGCGCTCTGTATCGCGCTCATTCCCCTTGCCACGTCGTTTTGCACCGCTTTATGGCTCATCGTCGGCTGGGGGCGGTGGCGATAGCCGTGGAGCGCGATCAGATGGCCCTGGCCGGCGATCTCGGCCGCGAGCGCCGGCCGGCGCTCGACCTGCTCGCCGACGAGGAAGAACGTCGCCTTGATGTCCGCCGCGGCGAGAATCTCGAGGACGGCGGGCGTGCCGTCGGGGTGGGGTCCGTCGTCGAACGTGATCGCGACGCCGTCGGCGCCCGGCAGCCGACGCTGGATGCCAAGCGCGGACGCGGCCTGCGGGACGTGCGGGGCGAGAAGGTGTCGGATCACGCTCAGGATGATGATGGGGTTTTTCGGTGGTCGCCGGCGCCCCGGACCCCCATCGGGCGGACTCGCCTGCGCCGCTCGCCGGCGCCCCGGACCGCCATCGGGCGGACTGGGATGCGCTGGTCCTCGGCGCCCCGGATCTCGATCGAGCGCACCGCTCGGGAAGTTTCACCCCCTATAGACCCAGTTTCTTCCCAAACACCCACGGGAACGGACCGCGCCACCACGGCGTCATCGCTCGTAAGGTGTTGAAACAGCGCATGCCCGACCTCGACCACTGGCTCCGGAAACCATCGATGCGCGTCGCCCACCGCCGGGAGAGCGATGCGTCGCCCGAGCGCCTGTGGGCGGCGAGCCGAGAGGTGAAGCTGGCCGACGCCCGCCGGCTCGGCCGGATGGTGCGCTGGCGCATCCCGGGACTCGCGCCCGACACCACTTTCGACGAGCTGTTCCGGGCCCCGCCGTTCATCGTCCTGACCGAGGTCGAGGGGCGGGCGCTGCTGTCCGGGCTGGTCGGGCGGATCTGGACGCTGCGGCGGGACTACCCCCGGTTGGACGACCCCGAGGAGTTCCGCGAGTGGTCGACCGGCGGCACCGCGCGGGTGCTGTTCGCGAACTGGGTCGAGCAGACGCCGTCCGGGCGCGCCGCGCTCCTGTCAGAGGTGCGGGTCGAGGCGATCGGCGCGCAGGGCAGGATCGGCGTCGCGGCGCTCCGCCCGCTCGTGGGCGCGTTCGGCAATCTGATTGCGAGCGACGGGATCGAGGCCGCGATCCGGCTCGCCGAACGCAGCTAGGCTCGCCCCATGGCGGTCGAGCAGTCACCCGAGGCGGTCGCGCAGGCACCCGAGGCGGACCCCAGCGCCGAAGGCGGCCTCGGCGGCCTGCGCCGCTTCTTCGTCGTCCCTCACACCCACTGGGACCGCGAGTGGTACGTGCCGTTCGAGGAGTTCCAGCTGCGACTCGCCTCGGTAGTCGACGAGGTGATCGAGGTGCTCGAGTCCGATCCGAGCTTCCCCTGCTTCACGCTCGACGGCCAGGCGATCGTGCTCGAGGACTATCTCGACGCCCGCCCGGAGAACGAATCGCGCCTGCGGGCGCTGCTCGAGTCGGGCCGGCTCGAAGTCGGGCCGAGCTACGTGCTCCCCGATGAGCTGCTCGTCGGCGGCGAGTCGCTCGTTCGCAACCTGCTGATGGGCCGGGCGGTGTGCAAGCGGTTCGGCGCCCAGCCGACGCCCGTCGGCTACATGCCCGACAGCTTCGGCCATCCGCTCCAGCTGCCGCAGATCCTCGCCGGCTTCGGGATCGACAGCTTCATCTTCTCGCGCGGTCTCGGCGACGAGCTCGACGAGCTCGGCGTCGTATTCCGGTGGCGCTCGCCCGACGGCAGCGAGGTGCGCGCGTTCCAGCAGTTGCCCCACTATGGCAACTTCGTCGTCGGCGACGGGGACGATGCGCAGGCCCGGACCGAGGAGATCGCGCGGCGCTTCGGGGCGGCGCTGCACCGCGCCGGCGTGCACGACGTGCTGCTCTGCAACGGCGAGGATCACCGGCGCATCCGGCGCGACCTGCCGGCGCTGTGCGCAGAGCTCAAGCGCCGGCTGCCTGGAACCAGCTTCATGATCGCCCGGTACGGCGACTACGTGGCCGCGGTCCAGACCGGCGAGTTGCCGGCGTACACGGGCGAGTTGCTCGGCAGCCGGATCCAGAACGTGCTGCGCGGGGTCAACTCGGCGCGGCTCTACATCAAGCAGGCGAACGAGCGCGCCGAGCGTCGGCTGCTCGAGGTCGAGACGCTCGGCGCGCTCCGCACGCTATCCACGCGCGCGCGCTTCCCGGTCGCCGACTTCAGGCTCGCGTGGCACCAGCTGCTCAAGTGCCAGCCGCACGACTCGATCTGTGGCTGCTCGTGCGACGAGGTCCACCGCGACATGCTCGTCCGCTACGAGCTGCTCGAGCGGACGGTCTCTCATCTGGAACGCCGGGCGCTCGGCGCGTTCGCAACCGACACGGCCCACCCCACCGCCGGCGTCCTGAACCTCCTGCCTTACCGCCGGCGAGGCCTCGTCGAGCTCCCCGGGATGGCGCCGGCGACGGTCGAGCTCGACGGCTTCAGCGCCCGTCCAGTCGAACTCGCCCCGGAGTCCGCGACCGACCCGGAGCCCGCCACCGCCCCCGGATCCGGCGACCGCGCCGCGATCGAGAGCGATCTGATCCGGGTCGAGGCGGCGCTGGACGGGACGCTGACACTGGTCGACAAGGAGACCGGCCGGCGGTTCGAGCACCTGCACCGTCTCGAGGACGAGCCCGACGCCGGCGACCTCTACAACTTCTGCCCGGTCGACGGCGCCCCGACTTGGCGCAGCGAATCCGCCACCGTGCATGTCCTCCGCAACGGTCCGGTCGTTCACGAGCTCGAGCTCCGCGTCACCGGCGGCGACGCGGTGGCGCTGACCGCGACGACGACCGTCCGGCTGATCGACGGCATCAGGCGGGCCGAGTTCCGCACGACAATCGATAACGCCGCCGAGGACCACCGGCTCCGCGCGGTGTTCCGGGTCGGACCCCTCGCGGACCCGGCGGCCACCGTCCGAGCCGAGGGACAGTTCGCGCTCGTCCACCGCCCGCTCGTGCCGCCGGCGCCGAAGACCGACTGGTGCGAACCACCCGACCCGACGCAGCACACGCTCGGTGCGGTCGCCCTCGGACCGCTCACCGTCGTGACCAAGGGCCTCCCCGAATACGAAGCGCGTCCGGCCGACAGCGGACCCGAGCTGTGTCTCACGCTGCTCCGCTGCGTCGGACTGATCTCGCGTCGCGGCGATGAGATCGCCACGCGTCCAGTGTGCGCCGGCCCGCCGACCCAGACCCCCGACGGCCAGTGCCTCGGCCGCCACGTGCTCGAGTACGCGCTGGTCCCTGGCGCCGACGCGCTCGACGACGCCGAGCTCCTGCGCGCAGCGCACGACTACCGCTACGGGTTCCTGATCACACCGCAAGCCGTCGGGTTCGAACCCCCGATGAGAATCGAAGGCGACGTGGTGTTCTCATGCCTGAAGGGCGCCGAGGACGGCGACGGGCTGATCCTCCGCTGCTTCAACCCGAAGACGTCGCCGGCGACGGTTCAGCTCACGGGCGACTTCACCGTCCGGCGCACGCGCCTGGACGAAAGCGAAAGCGCCGACGGATTCGAGCTCGGACCCGGCGAGATCGCCACGTTCCGGCTGCGTCCCGGAGCTTGAACCCGCCACGCGAGGGCAGGTGGGGCAACCTGCCCTCGCGCGGTAGCGGGTTCGGGGGGTACGGGTGGGTGGGTCCGGAGCGTTTCGCGGCGGGTCCCGAGGGTGCCGGACGGTCGGAAACGCTCCGGGTGTCTAGGAGCTCGAAGAACTGCGCGGCGCCGCGATGAAGATCGCGCGGACGCTGCCGGTCGATGTGCTGGAGCTTGTCGACGAGCTCGTCCCGGAGCCGCTCGAGTTGCAGTGGCCCAGGCGGGCGCCGATCACCTTGACCAGGTCGCCGGCCACGGGCGGGTTCGCACCCTGTCCGAAGGCCACCCTGGCGTTGCTGAACGTGTACGTCACCTGCTGCGTCTGCTGGCTGCTCGACCCGGTGCCGGCGTGATGCGCCGTGAACGCCGGCTTCGACACGGTGATCGTCCCGCTGTACGTGTTCGTCCCGGTCTGGTTCGCGGACCAGCTGACGAGCGTTCCGAGCTCGGAGCGTCCGAACCGGCGACCGTGGTGGCCGAACCGCGAGAACTGGGCGTGGCCAGCCGCGGGCTGGACCTGTCCCTGCTGCCTGTGCTGACCGTGCGTGCAAGCTTCAGCGACTGCTGGACCGGTGACGGCGAGCGCACCGATCGCGGTGACGATTCCTACTTTGGCGTTGAGCCTCATCGTGCCTCCTGGCTTGTTCGGCTTTCAACGCGTCAACGCGCGGGACCGGCGAAGGTCAGGTCCTTCTCGGCGGCCGCGTTCGCGGCGGAGCGGCTCGGCTCTCGTCCGCTCCCACGGACGCCCGCCCGCGTAGCCCTCGAACGCGCCGCGGCCGCCCCAACCGATGCCGCCGCGACCGTGTGGACCGCGCGCGACCGCTGCTCGGTGCCACCGGGCCAGCCGATCGTGACCTCCTGAAGGGGTGAACCGGACGCGCCGGCTCGCGGTGGCAGCGGTCCAGGTGTTGCTGCTCCGCACCGGCACCGGCACCGCACCGATGCGGCTGGTTCGCACCGACCCCGAGCCCGGCGTAGTCGTCCGGGTTGCGCGAGCCCCGATATGCCGGGCCGAACCCGCCTGAGCCGCCGGCGCCGGGCGTGTGTGCAGGACCCGGCCGGAGTGTGGCGCGAGCCGCACGACCGCCGCCACCCCGCCGACGCTGACCGCCGCCGTCGCGAGCAGCGACGCCGTCGCGAGCCCCTTCGTCCCGAACGCGACGCCGATCGTCTTGCCGGCGGCGCCCGCAGCACCCGCGCCGCCACCGACCACACCACCGCCCGCGCCGGCGCCGGCGTGCGCGACCCCGGCCTGCATCGCCCGCGACAGCACCGCGGCCGACGCGGCGGCCGGTAGCACGGGAACAAGCGCGCGCAACTCCGACCGGCGAGCCTCGATCGAGGACGCGAACGCGGCGCACCGCGGGCAGTCGCGCAGGTGGGCGCGAACCCGGCGACCGCGGAGGACACGCCGATCGCCCTCGGACATCGCGCGGCAGACGTCAGCGCAGGCCATCGCGCGTCCCTCGGCGCACTCCGCCAGCGCGCGCCGGGCTTCGAAGATCGCCTGCTTGGCGGCGCCCGGGGAGGTGTCGAGCGCGATCGCGATCTCCTCGTGGGACAGCCCGCTGAGCTCGCGCATCACGAGCGCGCTCCGCGCGCGTTCGGGCAACGCCGCCAGGTCGCCCATAAGCAATGACAGACGCGCCCGATCGCCCGCCTGATCCTCCGCCGAGGCCACGATCGGAAGCGCCGCGTCGGCCTGCGCGACCTCGCCCCGCCGGCGCCGGCGCAGCGTCGAGATCGCCTCGTTGTGGGCGATCCTGAACAGCCAGGGCCGGAGCGGCGCGCTCCGCTGACCGCGCTTGAGCGCCGCCAGCGCGCGCGTGAACGTCGACTGAAGCGCGTCCTGCGCATCGGTGTCGTCGCGCACGATCGAGCGGCAGTAGCGGTACAGCGGCTGGTGGTAGCGCTCGTACACGGCGGCGATCGCCCGCGAGCTGCCCCGAGCCGCCAGCCGCGCCAGCCGCTCGTCTGCCAGTCGTGACAGCCGCCACGACGGCCATGTGGTCGCCTCGGCTCCCCATTTCAAGTCAGCGACGCCGGCGGGCTCCAAGAGTCAGGACCTTAGTCGTTGCTCGGCGGTCGGGCGACGATGGGATCGCGCTCTTGTGACATCTGTGCAACAAAGGTGCGCTTCCGCCAGCCCCCGGTCTAATGTCACGCGCGTGAGCGTCTTCGAGTCCGACGTGACCGTTCGCCGCACGCGCTTCGCGAGCGCCGACAGCGGCTGGGCGGTCGTCGAGGCGGCCGGCGACGACGGCACTCCGATCGTGCTCGTCGGGCCGCTGATCCATCTCGAGGACGGCGAGCGCGCGCACGTGATCGGCACGTGGGTTCAGGACAGCCGCTACGGGCCTCAGGTCAAGGTCACCGAGGCGCTGCCGCTCGCTCCGACCGACGCCGACGCCCCCCTCGCGATCGCGTACCTGGTCCGGGTCAAGCACGTCGGCGTCAAGCGCGCCGCCGGGCTGGTCGAGACGTACGGCGCCGGCGGCGTGTTCGACGCGATCGACCGCGACCCGCACGCGGCGTTCACCGTGGCGGGGATCCGCCGCGGGCGCGTCGCCGAAGCGACCCGGTCGTGGGAGCGCTTGCGGGTCACCCGCCGTCTGCACCTGCTGCTGGCCCCGCACGGTCTGGCCTATCTCGCCGCGCGGATTCGCGAGATGTATGGGGACGGCGCGCATCGCGTCGTTTCCGAGCGCCCCTACGAGCTGACGAGCGTGTTCGGCGTGGGCTTCCTCACGGCCGACCGGATCGCCCGCCAGCTCGGGGTCGAGCTCGACAGCCCCGACCGCACGCGGGCCGCGGTGCTGCACGTGCTGTCCGAGGCAGAGCGCGGCGGCAGCACCTGCATGCCGCTCGATCTGCTGCTCAGCTCGGTTAGCGAGCTGCTCGACCCCCAGGCAGCGAGCGAATCGACCCTCGACGGGCTCGTCGACGCCGGCGACCTCGTTCGCGACGAGCAGTGGATCTACCGGACCGAGACCGCCGAGCTCGAGGCCGAGCTGGCCGAGCGCGTCGAGGAGATCGTCGCCGGCCCCGCCGGCGACCGCCTCAGCGATCCAGTCATCGACGACGACAGCATCCTGACGGGCGAGCAGCGCAGCGGAGTCCGGAACGCGTTCACTCATCGCCTGTCGCTGATCACCGGAGGTCCCGGGACCGGCAAGACCGCGTCGATCCGCACAATCGGCATGAGCGCCGCCGGTCAGGGCGCGCGCGTGCTGCTGGTCGCGCCGACGGGGCGCGCCGCGATCCGGATGCACGAGGCGAGCGGAATGCGCGCCACCACGGTCCACTCGGCGCTCGGCTGGATCCCGGGCGAGGGCCCCACCCACGACGAGCACGACCCCCTGAGCTGCGACCTGCTGATCGTCGACGAGACCTCGATGGCGAACCTCGAGCTGCTCGTCACGCTGCTGCGCGCGGTCGGTCCCAAGGCCCATGTCGTGCTCGTCGGCGACGCCGACCAGCTCGCGCCGGTTGGCGCCGGCAAGCCGTTCGCGGAGCTCGTCGCTTCGGGCTCGGTGCCGGCGACGCGGCTGACCCACATCTTCCGCCAGGCCGCGGGGAGCATGATCGTCCAGGGCGCGCACGCGATCCGGCGCGGCGAGGCGCCAAGCTTCGTCCCCTCCGAGCAGATGCGCCGCGACCTGTTCCTGATCGAGCGGCGTGCCGCCGGCGCCGCGCTCGAGGAGATCGTCTCGCTCGTCGCCGAGCGGCTGCCCGCCCACTACGACGTCGACCCCGTCCGCGACATCCAGGTGTTCGCGCCCGTGTATCGCGGCGAGCTCGGGATCGACGCGCTGAACGTCGCGCTCCGCAACCGGCTCAACCCCGACGGCCCGCCCGTCCGCGGGGGCCGGCTCAGAATCGGGGACAAGCTGATGATGACCGGCCGCAACCTCCACGACCTCGGGCTGATGAACGGGACGCTCATCCGGCTGCTCGACGAGACCGGAACCGCGAACCGCGCTCGGGAGCGGTACGCGGACGACCCGGTGGACGAGGCTGGGGAGGACCCCGCGGACGAGCCCGCCCTGATCCTCGCCGCCGACGCCGGCGCGATCTTCCGCCTCCCGCCCGAGCAGGCTGACCGGCTCCAGCTCGCGTACGCCTGCTCGGTGCATCGCGGGCAGGGAATCGAGCTGCCAGTGGCGGTGATCGTGGCCCACCCGGCGGCCGGCGCGTTCTTCCTGCGCCGCGAGATGCTCTACACCGCGGTCACCCGCGCCAAGCTCGCCACGGTCATCGTCGGAACCCGGGAGGTCATCGCCCGCGCCGCGCGCACGCCGGACACCGGCCGGCGCCACAGCCGCCTGGCCGAGCGGCTCCTGCGCCAGGCGGCGTCGACCCCATAGTCTTGAGTCGAGATTTGACCCCGCCCGCCCCATCTGCCCACACCTCGCCGTCCCCGCGCAAGCAGCATGCGCTCGAGCTGTTCGCCGGCCTCCCGAACGCGTACGGCCGGATGGGCGCGGTACTCAGCTTCGGACAGGACCCGCGCTGGCGCGCCACGCTTGTCGATCAGATCAATCCCCTCCCGGGTCAGCGTGTGCTCGACGTCGCCACCGGCACCGGGCTCGTCGCGTTCGCGCTCGCCCGCCGCGGGTGCACGGTCGTCGGCCTCGACCAGAGCGACGACATGCTCGCGGTCGCGCGCCGAGACCTCAGCGACCACCACCCCACGCTCGCGGACCGGATCACGTTCGTCCGTGGCGAGGCGGAGAAACTCCCGTTCGACGACGGCGAGTTCGACGCGCTGACGTTCACCTACCTGCTCCGCTACGTCGACGACCGCGCGGCCACGATGCGCGAGCTCGCCCGCGTGGTGAAGCCTCGCGGAAGGATCGGGATGGTCGAGTTCGCCGTTCCCGCGTCCCCCCCGCTCCGCGTCGCCTGGCGAGCGCACACGCGCGCCGCGCTGCCGCTCCTCGGTCGTGTGGTGTCTCCGGCGTGGTTCGAGGTCGGTCGCTTCCTCGGCCCGAACATCGAGCAGTTGTACGCACAGGAGCCGGACCTCGCGGGCCTTTGGCGACGGTCCGGCATCGAGGACGTCGAAGAACGACGGCTCAGCTTTGGCGCGGGGTTGGTGATGTGGGGAGTCAGGAACGGTCGTGACGAGCGCGCCCCGTGAACTTAACCGCCCGGCGTTCTACGCACTGCGGTCGGGCGGCTGGCGCGACTTCGTCACGCTGCTGCACCCGCCGTACACCGCCTGGCACCTGAGCTACGTGGCGCTGGGGGCGGTGGCCGCTCCGCATATCTACGCGAACCGGCTGCTCGCTGCGCTGGTCGCGTTCTTCCTTGCGGTGGGGATCAGCGCGCACGCGCTCGACGAGCTCCACGACCGACCGCTCCAGACGAAGCTGAGCCGTCGGACCCTGATCGCGCTCGCGTTGGTCGCGTTCGCCGGCGCGATCGGGATCGGCATCGCCGGGATCTTCATCGTCTCCCCCCTGCTGATTCCGCTCGTGCTCGTGGGCGGCCTCCTCGTCCCGGCCTACAACCTCGAGCTCGCCGGCGGCCGCTTCCACAACGACACCTGGTTCGCGCTCGCCTGGGGCGGCTTCCCGGCGTTCACGGGCTACTTCGTCAACTCCCTCACGATCCGCCCGGCCGGATTGCTCGTCACCGCGGCGTGTTGCCTGCTGAGCGCGGCGCAGCGGGAGCTCAGTACGCCCGTGCGGCGGCTGCGCCGGAACACCACCGAACTCACGGGCCAGCAGCATCTGCGCGACGGCCGCGTGATCGAGCTCACCAGCGCCAGCGTGTCGGCTCCCCTCGAACGCGCTCTCAAGTCGCTGTGGATTGCGTTAGTCCTGCTCGCCGTAGGGCTGGTCGCGGTGCACCCGTAGTAGTTAAATAGCGCCAGCAGCCACGACGAGAATTGGGGGTCGGGCGACGTGCCAGGGCGGGCGCGGCGACGCTGGATCAGAGACCGGGACCGCACCGGGTCGTGGTGTCGAACACCACACCAGGGTGACCACAACCTGCATGGCCCGGGGATGAGAATCGCGCCATGTGGTTGGCGGATGACGACGTGACGCTCGAAGGCCTTGGGACCGGGGTCGCCCCGGCGCGCATGCGTCGCCCTCGGGGCGCCCGCGCCGGCGCCGCACTCGGATGGGTCCGCGACCGGCTCGCGACGACCCCGGGTCGGCTCATCCTGGTGTCGATCCTGGTTGTCGTCGGCGCCGTTTGTTTCGGCGCGATCGCGACCGGCGCCGAGCAATCCCGCGAGCGTGCCGCCAAGGCCGCCCGGTCCCAGACCGAGCCGCTCCTGGTCCACGCCACGAATCTGTACACGTCGCTCTCGGACGCGAACGCGACGGTGGCCACGGGTCTGTTATCCGGCGGCCTCGAACCGCCGGCGAAGCGGGCTCGGTACCTGAGCGACCTGGTTGTCGCCTCGGGCGCGCTGTCGGCGTTGACGCGGGAGGCGGGGACGGCGGCGAACGCATCGGCGGCGCTCGCCACGATCGCCAACCAGCTTCCCACGTACAGCGGGCTGATCGAGACAGCGCGGGCCAACAACCGCCTCGGGTTCCCGATCGGCGCCGCCTACCTGCGCCAGGCATCCTCGCTGATGACGTCCCGCATGCTTCCGGCGGCCGACCGCCTCTACACGACCGAGGCGGAACGCCTCGACCAGGATTATCGGACGGGGTCTGCGACGTCGGCGCTGGTCACGTTCGCGGCCGCCAGCGCGGTCGCGCTGATCCTGCTTCTCCTGGCGCAGTGGTACGTGACGCGGATCAGCCGGCGAATCCTCAACGTTCCGATGTTGGTGGCGACGGTGGCGGTGGCGGCCGTGTCGGTGTGGGGAATCGTCGGCCTCGTCAACGCGCAGAATGCGCTCAAAACCGCGCAGCTGGGCGGCTCGGACTCAGTCGAGGCATTGTCGGCGGCCACCGTCCTGCTGTCGCGCGCTCAAGGCGATCTGAGCCTGGCGCTCGTCAACCGCGGCACCGACGTGACCGACCCGCTCGACTTCACCGCCGTCGAGCACGCACTCGAGCGCCCCGGCGGTCTCATCGCCGAGATCTCGACGCTCGCGCGTCGAACCCGGACGACCGCTGCCGCCCAGGAGTTCGATGCCGAGTACGACGCGTATCAGGCGAAGGCTGAACAGGTCACCCGGCTGGAGGGCGGCGGCCAGCTCACCAACGCGATCGCGATCGCGCCGGAGGCATCCGTGATCTCCGAGCAGTTGAGCAACAACCTCGCCCAGCAGATCGACGCGGCGCAGGGACGGTTCACGCGGGCGGCGGCCGACGCCACTTCCGCACTCGGCGGGCTGGCGTTCGCGATCCCGCTGATCACCGCGCTCGCCGCGGTGCTGGCGCTGCTCGGACTACGGCAGAGGATCAACGAGTACCGATGAGACAGCCGCTCCGCCACCTGCTCGGGCTCGCGCTCCTCGTCGCCCTGCTCGCCGGCTGCGGCACGAGCTCGGACCACGCACTGAACCTGACCCTCGACGCGCTCGCCACTGCGACCCCGAACGCCCCTCCGTCGACGAGCTCCCCGTCGGTGAGCTGCAAGAACCTCACCGCGAGCCTGCGTCCGCCGGCGACGCTGCCCGCGCCGAACCAGATGCCCGCCGGCAGCTTCATGGCGAAGGTCTACAAGCAGGGCTATCTCGTCGCCGGCGTCAACGCCGGCCTTTACAAATTCGGCTACCTGAACCCCGCCACCGGGAACATCGAGGGCTTCGAGATCGACCTCGTGAACGAGCTCGCGAAGGCGATCTTCGGCAGCGCCAAGGGCCACGTGAGGCTCGTCGCGCTGACCGTGCCGCAGCGGCTTCCGTTCGTCCAGCAGGGCAAGGTCGACATCGTCGTCGACGCGATCACGATCACCTGCGAGCGGCGCCAGCAGGTCGACTTCTCCACCGTGTACTACGACGCCAAGCAGAGGCTGCTGGTGCCGGCAGGCTCGAGCGTTGAGAGCATCGCCGCACTCGCCCACAAGCCAGTCTGCGCGAGCGCGCAGTCGACGCCGATCCAGGTGATGGACGCGATGCCGGAACGCACTCGCCCGGACGCCGTGGGCATGACTCAGGCGATCGATTGCCTGGTGGCGATGCAGCAGGGGCGCGTCGACGGGATCTCCACCGACTCCTCGATCCTGCTCGGCTTCAAAGCACAGGACCCCGGCACCAAGATCGTCGGTGCAAGCCTCGGCGATGTGCCCTACGGGATGGCGATCAGCCAGGCCCACCCCGACTTCGTGCGCTTCGTCAACGGAGTGCTGGCCGAGCTCGAGCGCAATGGGACGTGGCGGCAGCTCTACGCGAAGTGGCTCGGCCAGTTCGGTCCGATCGAGTCCCCTCCCCAAGCCGAGTACGACGGCTGAAATGAATCGCGACGACCCCGCCCGCGAGCTGATGCGCCTCCAGGAGGCGAGCGAGCGCGCCGCCGCCAACCTGATCGAGCTCGAGATCGACTCCAGCCGTCAGCTGCTCGAGGTGAGCGCGCTGACCGGCCGATCCGCCGAGCGCTGGTCGCAGGCGAGCGCCGCGCTGACCGACCTGTGGCGGTGGCAGGGTCAGCTCAAGCGCCTGCTTGAGCGTGCCGAGGGCCTGCGGGGTCCGTGGCGGGCGAATGAGCTCCGATCCCTGCTCGACGGCGATTCGATCGAGCTGAGCAGATCGGAGGTCCCGCTGGCCGAGCGCGATCTCCTCGGAAGCTCGGAGATCACCGTCCGCTGCACCGCCGAGCAGTTGCTCGAGCGCATGTCGGAGGCGTTCGACGAGGTCAAGGCCGTCTTGGCCCGGTTCGGGGACGCCTGGGACGCGCTGACTCCTCGCGTGACCGCCGCGCAGACGGCCCTCGACGAGGCCCAGGCGCTGGCGGCGGGCCTCGGCGACCACCACCGGGGCGACCTCGACGAGGCGGCCCGTGCGGTCGCGCGCCTCGCGACCTCGGCGAGCGCCGACCCGCTCTCGACGGCGCCCGGCGACCTCGACGCGCAGATCGACTCGCTGCGCGAAATCCGTCGAGACTTTGACGCGACCGCCGCGCTTCGGCGCGATTTCGACGCTCGGATCGCCGACGCCCGCAGCCTGCTGGCGAGCCTCGAGACGACGGCCGGCGAGGGACGGGCCGCGCACGAGGAGGCGCTGGCGAAGATCTCGGTCCCGACCGCAGCCGAGCCGCCGGTGCCGCCGGCCCGTGTCGGCGCGGAGCTCGACGCGATCGCCGATCTCGCCCGCTCGGGAGAATGGCGCGATGCCCGTCTCGAGCTCGACGCCTGGACGTCACGCACCGAGGCACTGCTCGGCGAGGCCCGGCAAGCTGTCCGAGCGAACCGCGCCCCGATCGATGCGCGCAATCAGTTCAGAGCGCTGCTCGAGGCCTACCAGGTGAAGGCGGAGCGGCGCGGGGTCGTCGAGGATCCCGAGCTCGAGCAGGTCTTCGCGCGTGCGCACGCGGCGCTCTACACCGCGCCGACCGACCTCGCGCTCGTCGCCCAGCTGGTCCGCCGCTACCAGGAGATGATCAGCTCCGCCGGCGCCGTTCGGGAGACATTGCCATGAACTGCTCGCGGGACGGTTGCACCGGGACGATCGTCGACGGCTACTGCGACGTCTGCGGGATGGCGCCCGCTCGCCCTGTGGCCTCGAACCCGGCGCCGGCGCCTGTCAGCAGCTCCGCCCTCACGCAGGAGCCGCTGCGTCCGAGCACGCTGACGAGCTCGACGCTCGGCTCCGCACGGCGCGCCACCACGGGCCGGACGCGCACGAGCGCACGAGCACACCTCGGGGCTGGTCTGGTGGAGATCGAACCGGTGCCGTTCCGCGATCCGGCGGACGCGGTCCTCGGGGCCGCCGCGGTCGTGCCCGAGAGCCGCCGCTTCTGCGCCCGTTGCGACGAGCCCGTCGGGCGCGGCCGCGACGGGGAGCCCGGCCGTACGGCGGGCTTCTGCCGCAAGTGCGGGACGCAGTTCTCGTTCGAGCCCAAGCTCGACGCCGGCGTCGTCGTCGCCGGCCAGTACGAGGTCGTCGGCTGCCTCGCCCACGGGGGCATGGGCTGGGTCTACCTCGCCCGGGATCGCAACGTGTCCGACCGGTGGGTCGTGCTCAAGGGGCTGCTCAACTCGAGCGACGACGACGCGATGGCCGCCGCGCTCGCCGAGCGCCGCTTCCTGGCCGAGGTCGAGCACCCGAACATCGTGAAGATCTTCAACTTCGTCCAGCACGAGAGCTCCGGCTACATCGTGATGGAGTACGTCGGGGGTCGCAGCCTCAAGCAGATCCTCACCGCCCGCCGCGACGCGAACGGCGGCGAGCCGGACCCGCTCCCGCTGGCCCAGGCGATCGCCTACATGCTCGAGATCCTGCCCGCGCTCGGCTATCTCCACCAACTCGGGCTGCTGTTCTGTGACTTCAAGATCGACAACGTCATCCAGACGCAGCACTCGCTCAAGCTGATCGACCTCGGCGGCGTCTACCGCATGGATGACCCCTCGGCGGCCGTGTTCGGCACCACCGGCTATCAGGCGCCGGAGATCGCCTCCTCGGGCCCGTCGGTCGCCTCGGACCTGTTCACGGTCGCCCGCACGCTGGCGGTGCTGTGCTTCGACTTCCGCGGATACCAGAGCAATTTCCGCTTCACCCTTCCCGCGCAGGAGTCGGTCCCGATTCTGGCGCGCTACGACTCGCTCTACCAGCTGCTCGTCACGGTCACCGCGCCTGATCCGGACGACCGCTTCCAGTCGGCCGAGGAGATGGCCGACCAGCTGTACGGCGTCCTGCGAGAAGTCGTCAGTGACGAGGAAGGGCGCACGGTGCCGGCGGCGAGCAAGCTGTTCACCGGACCCGTGAGGGGTGGAAACGAGCACCCCGATTGGCGAGCGCTGCCGCGCCCGCAGGTCGACCGCGACGATCCGGCCGCCGGCTACCTGGCCACGATCACGGCGGCCGATCCCCAGCAGATGATCGCCGACTTGCGGGCCGCGCCGGAGCGGACGGTCGAGGTCGTGCTGCGACTGGCGGCCGAGCTGATCGAGATCGCGGACTGGCCCTCGGTCGACGACGCGCTGGCCGAGGTGGAAGCCGTCGATCGATGGGATTGGCGGACGAGCTGGTACCGCGGCGTGATGGACCTGGTCAGGGAGCGGTTCGCCGATTCGCGGGCGAGCTTCACCACCGTCTACCGCGCGCTGCCCGGTGAGCTCGCGCCGAAGCTGGCCCTCGGGAATGTCCTGTGAAGTCCGGCGGGGAGATCGGCGCGGCTGCCGGCTGGTACGAGATCGTGTCGCGCACCGACCCGGGGTTCACCGCGGCCGCCTTCGGCCTCGCGCGCTGCCGGTTAGCCGGCGGTGAGCGGGCCGCCGCGCTCGCGGCGTATGACCGCATTCCCGACTCCTCGAGCGCCTACGTAGAAGCGCAGACCGCACGTATTCGGTGCCTCGCCGAGGCGAACGGCACGGGACCGCCCACCGCCGACGATCTGCTGGTGGCCGGCTCGATTCTCGAGTCGCTCGCGGTCAGAGGAGAGCAACGCTTGCGGCTGCAGGCCGAGGTGCTCGAGTCGGCGCTCGCGCTCGTCGAGCGCGGAGGAGCGTTGGACGACGGTCGTTCGAGCCTTCTCGGCCACCGGTTTCTCGAGCGCGACCTGCGGCTCGGCGTCGAGCGCTCCTACCGGGGGCTCGCCCGCTGGGCGGCCACCAGTTCAGAGCGCATCGAACTGGTCGATCGCGCAAACCAACTTCGACCAAGGACATGGACATGACCATCGAGGAGTGGACGTGAGTACAGAGGACGTGGACGTGAGCAGCCAGGCCGGCCTTTCTTGCCCCTCGTGCGGAGCTCCCATGCAGGCCGGTGATCGGTTCTGCGAGCGCTGCGGCGCGCGGCTCGACGACCCGCAACCGGAGCCCGGCGGCGCCGCCGGGCAGCGGATCGAGCTCGATCTCACGATCGCAGCCGCGGTCAGCGATCAGGGCCTCGTGCACCACCGCAACGAGGACTCGTTCCACCTCGAGGTCGCCGGCGAGCGGAACGTGGTCGTCGTCGTGTGCGACGGGATCTCGTCCGCGAGCGCCGGCAACATCGCGGCCCGCAACGCCGCCGAGGCCGCCGGGGCGATCCTCGGGGAGGCCGTCGCGGATCCCGACAAGGACGCGAGCGAGGCGATCCTCGCCGCGATCCAGGCCGCCGTGGACGCCGTGGTCCAGGTCGAGTGGACAACACGGGTCAAGCGCGTGGACCCATCGTGCACGCTCGTCTCAGCGGTGTGTCGGGGTGGCGAGATCACCGTCGGCTGGGTCGGCGACAGCCGCGCCTACTGGTTCGATCGCGAGGAGGCTCGCCAGCTCACGGTCGACGACTCGTTCGCGGAGGAGGGGATCGCCAAGGGACTGCTGACGCCGGAGCAGGCGGCGAAAAGCCCGTTTCTGCACTCGATCACGAACTGGGTCGGTCCGGACGCTCCCGCGCGGCCGCCGCGGACCGTCTCCTTGCGCCCGGAGCGTCCGGGCCGCCTCGTGCTGTGCACCGACGGACTGTGGAACTACGCCCCGGGCGCCGGCGAGCTCGCCGGGCTGATCGACGCCCTCCCGGCCGGTGCGGCGCCGGCGGCGGTCGCACGCGCGCTCGCCGACACCGCGAACGAGCGTGGCGGCCACGACAACATCACCGTGGCGGTCATCGACATCGATCCGTAGCGGGGCTGAAAGAAGGGAGTCAAATGAGCACCTTCACCACCGAGTGCTTCCAGAACGAGTACCTGCCGCTCGGCGGCTCGGAGGTCAACGCGATCGTGACCGTCACCTCCGACGGCGCCGCCGGCGAGACCAGCCAGCCCGAGGGCGCCGAGATCGTGATTATCGACACCTCGGGCTCGATGAGCGCGCCCCGCCGGAAGCTCGAGGCCGCACGTGACGCGACGAGCGTCGCGATCGACTGCATCCGGGATGGCGTGGCGTTCGGAGTCATCGCGGGCACGGACGTCGCGCGGGCCGTATATCCGACCGACGGAACGCTCGTGCCCGCCTCCGCACAGACGCGCGCGGACGCCAAGTCGGCGCTCCGCCGGCTGAAGGCGCAGGGCGGGACCGCGATCGGATCGTGGCTGACGCTTGCCGGGACTCTGTTCGCGACCGTGCCCGGCCGCTCGTGCCACGCGATCCTGCTCACCGACGGCGAGAACCAGCACGAGTCCGACGAGCAGCTTGACCGGACGCTCGCGGAGCTCGAGGGGCGGTTTCAGTGCGACTGCCGCGGCGTCGGCACCGACTGGCGGGTGAGCGAGCTGCGCCGGGTGGCTTCGGCGCTGCTCGGCAGCGTCGGCATCATCGCCAACCCCGAGGACATGGCCGGAGACTTCCGCGCGCTGATGCAGACCGCGATGGGCAAGGCCACGGGTAACGTGTCGCTTCGACTCTGGACCCCTCAGGGAGCGAACGTCGCCTTCGTCCGCCAGGTGGCGCCGACGGTCGAGGATCTGACCAGTCGAGCCGTAAAGACGGGTCCGCGAACCGCCGACTATCCGACCGCCACCTGGGGCCGCGAGTCGCGCGACTACCACGTCTGCGTCAACGTGCCACCAGGTGGGGTCGGCGACGAGATGCTCGCCGGCCGGGTAAATCTCGTCGAAGGAGACGAGATCCGGGCCGAGGCGCGCATCAAGGCGATCTGGACCGAAGACCAGCAGCTGTCTACGCAGATCAGCCGAGAAGTCGCGCACTTCACCGGCCAGGCCGAGCTCGCGGACTGCATCCAGGATGGGCTCGAGGCCCGGAAGGGCGGCGACGTCGCAACCGCGACGTTCAAGCTCGGGCGGGCCGTCCAGCTGGCCGCCGAAAGCGGCAACGACGGCACGATGAAGCTGCTCCAGGCGGTGGTCGAGGTCGACGACGCGGCCACCGGAACGATTCGACTCCGCCACGACGTGGCAACGATCGACGAGATGTCGCTCGACACGCGCTCGACGATCACCGTGCGGGTGGGTCCAGGCGTGACATGAGCGTCGTCTGCCCGCGCGGTCATACCTCGCAGGCGCCCGACTACTGCGATCAGTGCGGCGCACTGATCCTCGCCGGCTCGCCGGCCGGCGAGAAAACCGAGGTGCTCCCGGTCGTCGAGGAGGCCGACACCTCTCCGGCGGCGCGCCGGGAGCCGTGTCCCGCCTGCGGCGCCCCGCGCTCCGGCGATGACCGCTACTGCGAGAGCTGCGGTCACGACTTCCTCGGGCCGCCGCCGGCGTCGGTCGCATGGGAAGCGATCGTCACGGCCGACCGTGCCCAGTTCGACCGCCTCGCGGTCGCGGGCGTGTCGTTTCCGGCCGACTACCCGGAGCGGCGATTTGTCCTCGCCGACGGCGAGACCCGAATCGGGCGCAGCCGCGGGCACCCGGACGAGCAGTCACCCGAGATAGACCTGGCGGGGGCGCCGGCAGACCCGGGCGTCTCCCGCCTGCACGCCATGCTCGAGCGGCGCAGCGACGGCGGCGTCGTCGTGCGCGACCTCGGCTCGACGAACGGAACCATGTTGAATGACAACCCGGTGCCGATCGCCCCCCAGACAGCGACCCCGCTCGCCGACGGCGATCGCGTTCGCGTCGGCGCGTGGACCACGATCACGGTCCGCAAGCGCTAGGAGTCGTCCGCTGCGGGCGCGGCCGCTAGAAGTCGTGCTTGGCAAGCAGGCCGTCGCCGAGCACGATCGTGACGAGGCGCTGGCGCTTCTCGTTCTGGGGCAGGTCGGCGAGGCCGAACCGCGCGAACAGGTCGTGCATCTGGGATTTGACCGAGTCGACGCTCAGATACACCTCGGCGGCGATCTGAGGATTGGTCGCCGGCGTCGTCGAGTTCGACTCGACGATCGGGCGGCATAGCGCGATCAGAAGCTTCCGCTCTCTTTCGGTGAGGGGCAGCGAGCGCGGCGCGCCGGGTCTCCGAGCCGTGGACTCGCTGCCGCCGTCGGCGGCCGGCTCGCGAAACACGACGTGGGTGTTGCCGAAGCACATGCGATCGCGATCGCTCAGTCGCTGGCGACCCTGAACCCGGCTCCCGTTGACGAATGAGCCGTTCCGCGACAGTCCGTCGTCGATCACCGTCCATTCTTCTCCGACCGGTTCGAGCAGGGCGTGGGCGCGGGACACCTCCCCGTCCCAGGTGAGCGGAACGTCGGACTGCTCGCGCCGGCCGATCGTGACGCGGGTCAGGTCCGCCGGCAGCATCACGATGTGCTGCTCGCCGTCGCCGTCGAGCCAGTACACGAAGGGGATCCCGGTCGCTTCGGCCTCGAGCCGCTCCTTCAGATGCCGGGGCCTGACCAGCCGCGTTTCGTTCGGGTCGGGCACTGCGATGCGCAGCATCTCACGCCGACGGCCCGGATTCCATCGGAATCCGGGCCGCGTGAACGGTGTGCGCTACAGCTGAGGTACGGCTAGCGGACGTCGGTGAACCGCACCGAACCGGAGTCGCACTGGTCGGTGGTGCCGTCCGCGAACGTGAAGGACACCTGCAACCGCCACACGCCCGTGAGCCGCGTCTGCTTCCGGTTGAGCGTTGCGCTCATCGCGTCCGTCCCGCTGTAGGTCCCGCCGCCGACCAGCCCGGTCATAGGCACGCTGACGGCGAAATGCGTGCGCCCACTCGCGTTGATCCGCAGGTGCGAGACAAAGTCCGGCCACGTCACAACGGCGCCGGACACACAGCTCATCGCCAGCGCGATCCGGCCGTCGTCGACGGTCTTGCCACTAGGCGAGATCCTGAAGTACGACGGGAATCCCTGCGAGGTCAGGCCCGTCAGGACCGTCTCGGGGCCTAGGGGCGCGGCCTGCGCCGGGATGCTGTGGAGCGCGAGTGCCCCGATCGTCAGTCCGCTCGCAAGCGCGAGCCGGAGCCACCACCTGGCGTGGCCGGCGCGGCTAGATGCGTTCATGGTGACCCTCCTCTCTATGGGGCGGCAGCGGTCTGGCGCCACCCGGTTGGTTTGACCGGGCCACTCTCCCGCGCCGGCGCGACCGCTCCCAGCCCCCCATGGGTCCTCGTCCGCTCCCTCGGTGTCAGACGTGACACCTTGGTTGCGCCCGGCAGCCCGGGTTACGCGAGACGGTCGGGCGCCCGCTTCTGAACGAACGCGGCCTCGAGCTCGGACGACAGGCGCGTGACGTCGGCCCCGTCGGCCAGCCAGCGCGACAGCCTCCGCTGCATCGCCGCCGCGGTCGCGTCGTCGGTGGCGAGCAGATGCGCCAGCTCGCGCGTCCGCCACCGGCCGCGCGGCGCGCACCGGCGCCACACCGACTCGTAGCGCTCGCCGAGCACCCGCCGCCACAGGTCCTCGTCCGCTCGCCGAAGGTCGGCCGTGAGCAGCGACGCCCACCGCTCAGAGGACAGCTTCAGCAGCCGCGGCCCAAGCCAGCCGACCACCTGCTCGTCGAGCGGAGCGCAGGCGCACGCGACCAGCAGCCTCGCGCGCGAGCGTTCCCCCTCGTTCCAGGTCGGAGGCGAGCTGGCGAGGCCGAACCACTCCCACAGCCGCTCGCCCGCGGCACCGACTGAGCGCTCGGTCTGCTCGACGGCGACGTTCACTAGCTCCTCGTACTCGGGCAGCTCGTCGAACAACCGCTTGAGCTCGGTGACGTCAGGCGGCTCGGCGGCCCGCTCCCCCCGGCGCTCGGCGACCGCGCTCGCCGCGGCCGCGAACGCCACGTCGAGCGCAGCGGGCGAGCCGGCCTGTTGGTAGCGGTCGAGCGCGGCCCGCAGCGCCAGCACGGGCTGGACCCCGCCCGTGCCCTCGGGCGGTCCAGAGCGGTCGTTCCCGGTCGCGCCACTCGCCATGGTAAGAATCTAGTCGGGCAAGCTAGATCGCAACTCGAAGGGCCTGGCCGGGTTACCACGAAAAAGCAGGTCACCCCGCGGGAGGATTGCCGCTGCGCCGCTCATTTGTTCTGATCGTCACGGTTTTCGTCATCGGCCTGGCCGGGGGCACCGTGGCGCTTGCGCCGACATCGAGTGGCCAGTCACCGGGGACCGTGTCCCCGACATGCAAGCCCTCCAAGCCACAGCGACTTCCGCTCGCGAAGGGCCTGACGATCTTCGCCGCCCCGAACCCGGTCACCGCCGGCCGCCAGGTCACGGTGTTCGGGCAGCTCGTCAGCGTCCGCCACGGCGTCAAGCGCTGCGGCGTCGCGATCGTGCTGTGGCGCCGCTTTCCGAACCAGCGCGGCTTCAGCCCGGTGGCGCGCACGCTCACGACCTCCGCCGGCACATATAGCTTTGCGTTCCGCCCCGGCTCGGTCGCGACTGACCGCGAGTGGGCCGTGACCGCTCGCGGGCTGAGGAGCCGGACGGTCGCTGAGCAGGTCCGCCCGCTGGTGACGCTGGCGAGCACTGCGACGTTCGCGGTCGCCGGCGACGTAGAGACGTTCAGCGGCACGATCGATCCGGGTGTAGCCGGCGAGGTGGTGACGCTTCAGCGCCGGGTCGGGCCCCGCTGGGTGACGATCGCTCGCCCCAAGCTGAAGCGAGGCAGCTTCTCGGTCGCCCACACGTTCACCACCGGCCGCACCGAGCAGTGGCGCGCGACGGTCCCGTCAAGCATCCAGAGCCTCGCGGCGACCTCGCCGACGGTCAAGATCAAGATCGCGCCGCTGACGGGGATCCACAAGATCAGGCACGTCGTGGTCATTATGCAGGAGAACCGCTCGTTCGACAGCTACTTCGGCACGTTCCCCGGCGCCGACGGGATCCCCGCCGGCGTGTGCGTTCCCGATCCCGCCAACGGCGGCTGCGTGGCCCCGTTCCACGATCCCTCGGACCTCAACTACGGCGGCCCCCATTCGCTGGGCAACGCCGTCGACGACATCGACAACGGCCGGATGGACGGATTCGTCGCCCAGGCCGAGCAGGGAATGGGCTGCAGCTCGCAGGATCCCAACTGCAGCCCTTGCACCGAGACCAGCCATTCGACGAGCAGCCTGCCGTCTTGCGTCGACGTGATGGGCTACCACGACGCGCGCGAGATCCCCAACTACTGGACCTACGCCGAGCAGTACGTGCTCCAGGACCACATGTTCGAGCCCAACGACTCCTGGAGCCTCCCCGCCCACCTGTACATGGTCTCCGAGTGGTCGGCCTTCTGTACGAACCCGCTCGACCCATCCTCGTGTCGCGGCGACGTCCAGAACCCGAACCCCGACTCGACGCTCAACACCAATTTCTCGACCCCCAACAACGGCCAGCTGCTGTACGCCTGGACCGACATCACGTATCTGCTGCACCAGCAGAACGTCCCCTGGGCCTACTACGTGTTCCAGGGCACCGAGCCCGACTGCGAGAACGACGCCGCGATGACGTGCTCGCCGGTCCAGCAGGGACCGCAGACGCCCGGGATCTGGAACCCGCTGCCGTCGTTCACCGACGTCACCCAGGACGACCAGCTCGGCAACATCCAGTCCCTGACGAACTTCTTCACGGCGGCCAAGAACGGCAAGCTGCCGGCGGTCTCCTGGATCGACCCCAACGGCACCGTCTCAGAGCATCCGCCGGCGCTCGTCAGCGCCGGCCAGACCTACGTCACCGGCCTGATCAACGCGATCATGAACAGCCCCGACTGGAACAGCACCGCGATCTTCCTCGCCTGGGATGACTGGGGCGGCTTCTACGACCACGTCGTGCCGCCGGTCGTCGACCGCAACGGCTTCGGCCTCCGCGTCCCCGGGATCGTGATCAGCCCCTACGCCAAGCAGGGCTACATCGACCACCAGATCCTCAGCTTCGACGCCTACACGAAGTTCATCGAGGACGACTTCATCAACTCCGAGCGTCTCGACCCCGCCACCGACGGCCGCCCGGACCCCCGGCCCGACGTCCGCGAAGACAACCCGATCCTCGGCAACATCGCCAACGACTTCGACTTCAACCAGACCCCCCGCCCCCCCATGATCCTCCCGGTCCACCCGTCACCCGGGCCGGCCTCCACGCCACCGGGGGGATAAGGCTTCGGCTACACGCCCGCCCTCGCGGCCCACGCGCCGCACGGGCTTTAACGGCGGGCATCTGGGGAGGGGCGGGAGCGGGTTTGCCGGCGCGGGGCGCTCGGACGCCCGGCCGACGACGGCTTCGGCACATCCGAGCGTGCAAAGCACGTCGCTCGGCGCCGGCAACGCGAACCGTGCTGTGTCATGCATGTGGGGCATGCGCGACACGGCAAGGTCGGAGCACACGAGCTCGGTTGACGCGTTATGCAGGTCGCCCCGGCCCGCACCAACGCTAGTGGGGAGCCTGCGGCGCCGCGTCGGCAGCACTCGCGTCCGACCCAGTACTCCCAACGCCCACGTACCGGAAGCGCGCGTGCTGCCGAGGTGGCGTGCAGCGCGAGCTACATGTCTTGGCCGCCATTCACGCTCAGGACCTGCCCGGTGATGAACGAGCTGTAGTCCGAGGCGAGAAAGTGAACGACGCGGGCGACGTCGTCGGGCCGCCCGAACCGGCCCACCGGGATCTGGGCCTTGATCCGGTCGAGCACCTTGTCGGGGATCGTCTCGAGCATCTCGGTGGCGATGAACCCGGGCGCCACCGTGTTCACGGTCAGCCCGATCGAGTCGTCGGACAGCTTCTCGGCCCTCGCGAGCTGGAAGCACGCCTCCCGGGCCATCGTCTTGGTCAGACCGAACAGGCCCGACTTCGACGCCGCGTAGTTGGCCTGACCGATGTTCCCGGTCTCGCCGATGATCGAGGAGATGTTGATGATCCGCCCCGTGCCTCGCTCGAGCATGTGCGGCAACGCCGCCTGGCTCATGAAGAACGCGCCTGACAGGTTGACGGCGATCACCTTGTACCAGTCCTCGTCGGTCATCTTCATCACGCTCTTGTCGCTCGTGATGCCGGCGTTGTTGACGAGCACGTCGAGCCGGCCGTGGCGCTCGATCACCTCGTTGACGGTCCGCCGGCAATCGTCGGCCGAGCCGATGTTGCCCTGATGGACGCTGGCGGTGACGCCGTTCTCCTCGAGCTGGTGCAGCAACTCCTCGGCATGCTCCTTATCGCGGCCGTAGCCGGCGGCGAGCACGGCGCCCTGCTCGGCGAAGCTGCGGCTGATCGCAGCGCCGATCCCGCGCGTCCCGCCGGTCACGAACACGACCCGGCCCGTCATCCGCGCTCGGCGATACCCAGCCGGGAACGACTCGTCGGTCGGAACCACTCCGTCGGCCGACGTGGCCTGCTTGGTGTCAGTTTCAGTACTCATGGTGAATCCCTCGCCTCCTTGGTTTCGTTGTCAAGCGTCGGAACGCTCGGCCAGCCACTGCGCAATGCCCGGCCATAGCTCCTTGCGCGCCGTCGAACCGGCGACCAGCCCGATGTGACCGCCGGGACGATCGAAGTGCTCGACGTCCTCGCTCGCGATCAGGTCGAAGAACGGCATCGTGCCGGGCCGCGGCGCGATGTGGTCGGCGCCGGCGGTGATCACCAGCACGCTCTGGTCGATCCGGCTCAGGTCCACCGACCGGTCTCGTAGCCGCACCGTGCCTCGCAACAGGCCGGCGTCTCGGTACATCAGGCGGATCCACTGCCTCCAGGCGCGGCCGGGGAACGGCGGGTTGTCGGCCACCCACTTCGCCATCGACTGATACGCCTCGCGTTTCGTGGTCCCCTCCTGCACCCCCTCCCACAGGCGGCGGTACGTCGTCCAGAAGTTCGTGACCGGCTTCATCATCTTGTTGGCGAAATCGATCGCTCCTCCGGGGAGCGAGCCATAGAGCTCGCTGATGCCGTCGATGTCGAAGTCCTCGTCTGCGACCCACTTGGCGTAGGTCGAGGCGCGCCCGTCGATCGGCATCGTGAGCAACGCCAAGTTCTTTACCGGCGGCCGCTCGCCTCCGCGATCCAGCCCGCAGTACATCGCGCACAGCGTCGCGCCGATGCACCAGCCCATCAGCGACAGCTCCTCGGCGCCGCTGGCGCGGAGCGTCTCGCGCACCGCCCACTCGAGCTCGTCGCACACGTATTCGTCGAGCCCTTGTTCGGCGTCCTCCTCGTCGGGATAGCCCCAGTCGACGAGGAATACATCGAACCCCTCGTCGATCAGGTACTCCACGAGTGATGAGCCGGGCCGCAGATCGAAGATCTCGGGCCGGTTGATCAATGCGAACACGAGCAGCAGCGGCACCGCATGGCGCCGGTTCGACGAGCGGTAGCGATACAGCGTCGTCTGCCGATGGGTCCACACGACCTCTCGAGCCGTCGCGCCGACCACGGCGTCGTCGGTGGTGAGGAGGATGTTCGTGTACTCCAGCGCGTTGACCGGGAAGCGCACCACCCGCTCGACCGCGCCGGCGATCGGGTCGACGACGCTCACGATCGCGACCCTGCGGCGTCGCGGTCGCGGGTGACCTCGTCGCGCAGGCCCTCGACCTCCTGCAGCACGCGCTCGAGCTTGTCCTCGGTGCGGTGCAGCTGCTTCGAGAGCCTGACGATGTCGGCCCGGCCCGCCAGACGGAGATTCCGCCACAACAGATCGACCGCGTCGAAGCTCATGCGCGTCAGCGCAGCCGTGTTCTCCGCGCTGAGAGCGAGCAGCCGGCCGAAGCTCGGCTTGTTGACCAGCGCCTCGAACGCCTTGGCCGTCTGCGACTCAGACTCCTCGTAAAGCGCCCGGACCTGCTCCTCGGGCGACTGTGCGCCGTTTCGCCGGTCTGCCATCGCCTTCCCTCCTTCGATGTCCTCGCGGGCGACCGTGGCTCAGAAGCGCTGCCACGAGCCCGGCGTAAGAGCATGGTTATGTGGTTCGAGCCTACCCCATAAAGTTGCAACGCCAAAAAGCGCACCCCCTCGGTGGGGGGGTCGACTTTTGGACTCGGAGAGACGGATCGGGGCGCGCTGCGGGTACTAGAGGACCATGCGCACATTGGAGAGGTTGGACGAGACGCAAAAGCGCCACAGGCGCACGAGCATTGCAGTCGCGACTTACAAGAAGTACTCCGAGGACAAATCCTCGAACCTGGCGACGATGATCGCCTTCTGGGCGTTCTTCGGGATCTTTCCGCTGCTGCTGGTCCTGGTCACGCTCCTCGGGTGGATCCTGTCCGGAAGCGAGAAGGACTCGGTCTTAGGGCACCTGGCGCAGCTGTTCCCGCTGCTGGACCCGAAGACGGTGAACGGGCTGAGCGGGTCGTGGTGGGCGATCGTGATCGGGCTGGCGACGGCACTGTGGAGCGGGCTCGGCGTCGTGCGCACCGTCCAGTACGCGTTCGACTCCACCTGGGGGATCCCCTCCAACGAACGGCTGGGGATGGCCAAGCAGGTGCTCCGCAGCCTCTGGATCCTGGCCACGATCGGGCTCGGGCTGGTCTTGACCACGTTCCTGTCCGGGTTCATCGTGAGCGCGTCGAGCGGCGTCAACATCGGCGTGCTCGGCAAAGTCGCCGGCTACGTGTTCGCGATTCTGGCCGACGTCGGCCTGTTCATCGCCGCCTTCAAGATCCTCACGACCCGCGAGGTGACTGTGCGGGAGGTGATGCCCGGAGCCTTGTTTGCGGGTCTGATGTTCTTCATCCTCCAGGAGCTCTCGGCGTTCATCATCTCGAGCCACCTGAAGAACGCGCAGTCGACCTACGGCCACTTCGCCACCGTCATTACGATTCTGTGGTGGTTCTACATCCAGGCGCAGGTCACCCTGCTCGGCGCTCAGCTCAATGTGGTACTCGAGGAGCGCCTCTATCCCCGATCACTGGTCAACGCTCCTCAGACCGAAGCCGCCGCGACCGGGGCTCGATCCCCCGCTGCTCCCCGACCCGCCGGGTGACAGGGACTTGAGCGCTGACGCCGACGTCGGGGTGATCGGGGCAGGGATCGTCGGTCTCTCGACCGCGCACGCGCTGACCGAGAAGGGCGCCACCGTCACCGTCTACGAGCGCGGCGTGCCGGGTAACGGCCAGTCCGGTGGCGACTCGCGTATCTTCCGCCACGCTCACGACGACCGCCGCCTGGTGGACTTCGCGTGCGAAGCGCGCCGCTGCTGGCGCGAGTGGGAGGAGCAGTTCGGTCGGGAGTTGCTCTCGCGCGACGGCGTGGTGGCACTCGGCCCCGCCGGCCTGCGACGGCTCGAGGCGATGCGCCGCGCCGGCGTCCGCGCCCATCAGATCGACGGCGCGGAGGTCGCCGCGCGGCTGTCGTTGCTGTCGCCATGGGAGGAGCCCGCGGTGCTCGACGAGGACGGTGGCGTGATCCGCGCCCGCGCGACGATCGAGGCGCTGACCGCGGCGCTACGCGAGCGGATCGCCTTCGACGAGGTGCTGTCGGTCCGCGCCACCGCCGCCGGAACCGTCGAGGTCCGCGCCGGCGGGGTCACCGCCGAGCACGGCCGCGTGGTCGTGTGCGCCGGCCGCGGAACCGCGGCGCTCGCGCGCGGGGCGGGTCTGCCGCTGCCGCTGCGCCAGGCGGCCACCGTGCGCCTCACATTTGCCGTCCGGGGCGACCCGCCGCCGGACCGGGTGGCGTGCCTACTCGACTCGAGCGGCGCGTTCGGCGAGGACGGCGGCTACGGGGATCCGCTACCCGGCAACGGCTCCTTTGCCGTCGGGCTCGACGACACGCCGCTGCACGACGACGGAAGCCTGATCGACGCCGGCGGCCTCGCGTCGATCGCCGAGCGGACCACGGCGTACGTCGCCCGCGCGCTGCCCGGCGTTCACCCGGAGCCGATCGACGTGCGCCACTGCTCGGTGACCGAGCTGCCGTGGAGCCCGGACGGATTCGCCGTGTGGGAGGTCGGCCCGCTGTTGATCTTCGCCGGCAACCGCCTGTTCAAGCACGCGCCGGCGCTGGGGCGCGCACTCGCTCGGGCCGCGCTCGGTGACGGCCTCGAGCCGAGCCTGCACCCTGAGGCCAAGCTCGGCGCGGAGCTGTTCGAGCCCGGCCGCAAGTAGCCGGTGTCAGGCCTACCCGTCCTCTGAAGGTTCGTCCGCGCCGGCGTGGTTGTCGGAGTTGACCGGGGGGGCCGGCTTCGGCGTGTGCGACGGGATCGGGGCCGATGACGCTGTCGGGATCGGGGCCCGGGTCGGGGCCGGAGCCGATGAGGCTGCCGGCGCATTCGGCGCGGACATGGTCGCGGCCTTAGCCGCCGGCGTCGCCGCGGTGGCGGAGACGGTCGCACCGCCCTTGTCGCTGTCCTCGGGGAACCGGTCGCACGCGTCCTCGGCGAGCGAGAACAGCGAGGTCGCGACGTTGCGGACGTCCTCGATCAGGCGCACCCGCTCGGCCCAGACGGCGTCGGTCTCGGAGTCGAGCTGGCGCAGCTTGCGCTTCGCGTCCTCGGTCATCGCCACCGCGTTGGCCGCCGCGTCGGCGACGCACCGGTCGGCCTCAACGCGCGCCCGCCGCGTGATCTCGGCTGCCTGCTCGTGGGCGACGCGCAGGATCGCGCTGGTCTCCTCGCCGACGCGCGAGATCTCGGCTTCGATCGCCGATGAGGGCGAGGACCGCTGTGCTGACAGCTTGGCCGCCATCTGCCCGATCTCGTGCTCGAGCCCGTCGATGTAGTCATCGACGGCGTCGCGATCGTAGCCGTGATGGGCAGTCGCGAACCGCTTGCGCTGGGGCTCCGGGGGCGGAAGGGTGTCAACCGCTGCGGTCGGCTGGTCGACGTCGTCGTACGGCTCCCAGTCCGGGTCGTCCGGCTGGGGCCGGTCAAAGCTGTTGAAGCCGCGAGCCAGTCGGTCCCCTATGTCCGCGAAGAACGTACCGGGCGATCGGCGCCGGGTCGGCTCGTCGTAGGTCACGCCGGCTCTGTCTCCGGATCTCTCGAAGTCGCTCATCCATAACTCCTCTGCGCGTCGCATGGGTAGTCGCGGGGTTCGGCACCCCTGCGGCGAATCCCCCCTGCCGGGCGAACGCTTGCAAAACCTGTGCTGGCGAGGTGTTCGGCGAGGCGCCACCACGCGCCGGCGAGGCCCGTCACCGCCGGCGCCGGCGCCCTCGGCCGGCGCGTGCCACCTCACCTCGAGCCATCGTCGCCCGGCCACAGCGCCTGACCGATTCCCATCATCTCGATCATCCGCTGCACCGACGCGCTGACGCTGCGATCCACCTCGAGCTCGTGGCCGTTTCGCCGCGCGTGCTTGAGGCCGAGCAGGACCGTCTGCACCCCGGAGCTGTCAATGAAATCGAGCTGCGAGAGGTCGAGCATCACCGGGCGGCCGTCCTCGCGGTACTGACGGAGACGCTGCTCGACGGCATCGGCGACCGCGATGTCGAGCTCGCCGATCAGGGCAACGCGCAGACCACCGTCGCCGTCGACGCTTTCTTGGATCTCAAACGATGGCCCGGCAAGTGCCACGCGGCTAGTCGATGTCGGTTCTCGAACGGCAGGGAGCTGCGAGAGCGCGCAATCCTAGCCGAAGCCCTGGGAAGGAATACGGGCCGCCGGCGTCTTTACTGCCACAGGCGCGAAGCCCCCCTCGTGCCCGGCGTTCGGCGGCGGCTTGCGACAGCCGCCGCCGACGTGCCGGGTCGCCCTGCCGAGCCGCGCCTATCAGGTGGCGGCTGGGGTCGGGTCCGGCCTGACGATGACCGTATCCGCGACCTGGATGATGTCGCTGACGGGCAGGTCCGCGTTGCCCGCGTGGCGGCGGATCGCCTCGGGGCTGGTCGCCTGGTAAATGCAGACCGTGCCCACGGCCCCGCTCGGCTCCTCGAGCACATAGCTCCGGATCCAGCGGACCTCGTCGGGCATCTCCTCGCCCGCGGCGGTCGATCGCTCGGCGGCTCGTTGCAGATCCTCGCCGGTCTTCCAGCCGTCGCGGCGAAGAATCACGTAGGTGTTCATTGCTGTCCTCCTCAGTGCGTCCATCTCGGGCCGACCCGCCGCTCCGCGGGGGGCGCCGGATCCAGCTAGGTCCCGGCTGAACGAATTATCCACGCGCCTGCGCGCGGCGTGCGTGAGCTCGGTCCTCGACCTTGCCGCTACGGCCCGAGGTCCTCGGCCTTGGGCCTACGGCCCGGCTCTGCGGCCGTGCCGCCTACGCCTCGGCTGCGACGCCGAGCTCGGGCTTGGACCCGGAATCGCCCTCGAGCTCGGACTCGGACTCGGGAGCGAGCTCAGCGCAGAACGCCGCCACCACCGTCGGGTCGAACTGCGACCCGGCCCCGCGCTCGAGCTGGACGAGGGCGTCGGCCGGATCGAGCGCCGCGTGGTGCGGGCGGTCAGAGGTCATGTCATGGAACGCGCTGCAGACGAACACGATCCGCGATCCCAGCGGGATCGACTCGCCGCAAAGGCCGTGCGGGTATCCGGAGCCGTCCCAGCGCTCGTGGCTGTAGCGCACGAGTCGGGCGACGGCCTCCATCCCGAGCGGCCCGGCGAGAAGCCGCTCGCCGACGAGCGTGTGCAGGAGGATGAACTGCCACTCGGGACCGTTGATCTTGCCCGGGTAGCCGAGCACGGCGCGGGGCACCGCGACGTTGCCGACGTCGCACAGGTGCATGGCCGCCTCGATCGTCTCGACCTCGTCCTCGGAAACTCCGAGCCTGCGGGCGATCCCCGTCGCCAGCGTGGCCACGTCGCGGCGCGAGCGAACCAGCCGCAGCGCCTCGATCGCGTCGGCCGGCGCCCGCCGGCCGGACTTCACGTGGCGCTCGGAGCCGTGCTTGCTGGCGCGACGAGCGGCGAGCTCGAGCGCCGCTCCCGGCGACGGAGCCTCCGCGGGCAGGGCCGCCTGGCCGACGTCGCAGTAGATCTGGAACCCGTCTCCGCTCTCGCTGAGAGCGCTCGCCGCCGACGCGCACAGCGCGCTCGTGAAACGCTCGGAGCCCACCGCCAGCAGCGCGAAGCTCCCGCCGCGCATCCGGTAGACGTTGCCGTAGGAGCCGACCGCGTCGCGCAGCTTGCGGGCCAGCCATTCCAGCAGCGCGTCGCCGCATGCGTCGCCGTAGGCGTCGTTGTAGTCCTTGAAGCCGTCGAGCGCGAACAGGTACAGCGTGAGGACCCGCTCATCTCCGGCGGCGACCGTTTCCTGCAGGTCCGCGACCAGCTTTTCGTGGGTCGGGAGCCCGGTGACCGGATCGACCTGGATCTCGGGCGCCGGCTCCGCGGCGCCGCGGCTCTCGCTGGAGCCGCCCACGACGGTCAGCGTGGACACGACGCCCAGCAGCAACCCCACGAGCAGCGCGACCACGACCGAGCCTCCGCCGATCACGGCCGCCGCCGCGATCGACGCGAGCCCGACGAGGACCACGGCGACGATCGCGGTGCGACGCGACGATTTACTGGGCATGTGGATCTACTCGGCTGCGAGCCGGCCGGGGACCGCTTAGCCGCGGAGGATCGGACGTACCGCCTCGGCGATGCGACGGCCGAGCTCGAGCACCTGCTCGTCAGACCAATGCGCGAGGTTGACACCCGCCTGCTGGAACTCGCGACGGATGTTCACGGTGGCCTGCGCGGTGTCGACCGCCCGGGCCAGCTTGGCCAGCGCGGAGTTGACGACTGGGGTGTCGGTGGCGGAGACGCCGTTCAGCTCGGTCTCGAGCAGCCACGCGCGGAGCGCCTGGGCCTCGGTCAGGTCAAGGTCGAGCACGAGCCGGGGCTCGTTGTTGCTCCCGTCCAGGCGGGAGTCGTTCAGCTGATCGGTGACGCTCATTGCAGCGGGCCCTCCGTAGCGGCGGTCGTGTGAGAGCGCAGGCCGCGCCCGCGCCGAAATTGATTGCTCCCTCTATCGGCGCCCCGAACCGACCACTTGAGGATCGGAACGGCCCGTGATCAACGGCGCAGACGCGGTGTCACTACTCTGCACCACGTGGCGTTTCGCGTGGTCACGCCCCCGGAGCTCGAATGGATCACCCGGCCTCACGAGCCGGGAGAGCCGGCGCGTCACGTCGCCGAGCTGTCAGAGCGAGTGCATTTCGCCCACACCCGCGCGAACGTGTGGCGATACGAGCCCGGCGCCAAGGGCCGGCGCCACCGCCACCCCTACCAGGAGGAGACGTTCGTCGTGCTCGCCGGGACGCTGTCGATGTACGTCGGCGAGCCTCCTGAGCGCATCGACGTCCCGACCGGCGGAGTCGTGCACGTCGAGCCGCGGACTGCGCTGCAAGCGGCAAACCACGGAGACGAGGACCTACTTGTGTACGCCTACGGCACTCCGCCAGAGAGCGAGCACGCGGAGATCCTCGAGCCGGCGGTGTGAGCTAGGGATGACGGCCAAGGCGCGAGCGGTCAAGGCGGAGTTCAGCCCGGAGGAGGCCCAGGCGGTGCTGACGTGCATCCGCGAGTACTTCGCGATGCTGCTCGAACGCGGCGGGCTGGGCGACGCCAGCCTGTCGTCGGCGGCGTCGCACCTGTACGCGGCGATGCTGGACGCCGGCGTGTCCCCGGAAAAGCTGGAATAGCCCAGGCCCGGGCGCTGAGGCCCGGGGCGGGGCTCAGTGCCGAGCGCGCATCTCGGGAAGGCGATCCGGATCGAACTCGTCCGAGCGCACCCAGCGCAGCAGCGCCTGCTCGGTCTCGATGACGCGGTCGGCAGCCGCCGGGAGCTCCGCCGCGATCTCGGGCGGAATCTTCAGCACGCCGTGCTGGTCGGCGTGGAGCAGGTCGCCCGGCGCGATCTCGAGGCCGCCGATCTCGACAGGCTCATCGATTGTCTCGACGCGCACGTATGCGTGCGACACCGATGGCCCCGACGCGAAGAAGTGAAAGCCCATCCCTCGGGCCTCGTCCAGGTCTCGGACTGAGCCGTCGGTGACGGCGCCGGCGCAGCCGAGCGCCTTGAAGATCGTCGCGTGGACCTCGCCCCAGAGCGACCCATGGGCGGGCGGGTCGTCGAGGTCCTTGACCACAACCACCCGCGGCGCCGGGATCGTGCGCACGTACGAGTACAGCGCCTCGTTGCCGGCGCCGGCCCAATCTGACGCGGGAGCCCCGCGGGCAAAGATCGTGGCAGTGGCGGCGTACCCGACCATCCGCCCGAGCTCGGGGAACATGCACTTGATGCGATTGTCGGCGAACCCGACATCCCGCGACTGCATGTCGAACGTCTCGATCGCGTTGGCCAGCGTCGGCGAGTCGTACCGCGCCAGCGCCTGGAGCAGGTCATCCATCGGGCAGCACCTTCCCTGGGTTGAAGATCCCGTCGGGATCGAGCGCGCGCTTGATCACGCGCATCATGTCGACGGCCGCGGCTCCGTGCTCGGAGATCAGGAACCGGGACTTGCCGTAGCCGACGCCGTGCTCACCGGTGCACGTCCCACCGTGCGCGAGCGCGCGCTCGACCAGCCGGTTGTGGAAGGCCTCGGCACGGGCGACGTCGTCGGGGTCGTTCGGATCGACCAGCACAGAGGTGTGGAAGTTGCCGTCGCCAACGTGCCCGACGATCGGAGCGGTGACGCCTAGCTCGGCGATGTCCGCCTGCGCCGCCTCGATGCAGTCGGCGAGCGCGGAGATCGGCACGCACACGTCGGTGGTCAGGCCCGCGGTGCCGGGGCGCAGGGCGCGGGTCGCGTCGTAGGCGCGGTGCCGCGCGTGCCAGATCTTCCGGCGCTCGCCCTCGTCGGCGGCCCAGGCGAAGCCGCTGCCGCCGTGCTCGGCGGCGATCTCGCCGGTGTCGCGCGCCTGCGCCGCGACGTCCCCGTCGGAGGCGCCGTGAAACTCGAGGAACAGCGTCGGCGCCACCGCGAACGAGGTCTGGTCGTGGCGGTTGATGGCCTCGATCTGGAGCTCGTCAGCGAGCTCGATTCGCGCCACCGGGATTCCGTACTGCGCGACCTGCGTCACGCATTCGACGGCCGCGCGCACCGTCGGGAACGTGCATGCCGCCGCCGCGGTGGCCGGCGGGATCGGATGGAGCCGGAGCGTGGCCTCGCAGATCAGCCCTAGCGTGCCTTCCGATCCGATCATCAGCCGCGTGAGGTCATAGCCGGCCGAGGACTTGCGGGCACGCGAGCGGGTCCGCACCACCTCGCCGCGGCCACCAACGATCGTGAGCGCGAGCACGTTCTCGCGCATCGCGCCGTACCGCACGGTCATCGTCCCCGACGCGCCGGTCGCGACCATGCCGCCGATCGTCGCGTCGGCACCCGGATCGACGGCGAAGAACACGCCCTCCGGGCGCAGACGAGCGTCGAGCGCCCGGCGGGTCACGCCGGCCCCGACCGTCACGTCGAGGTCCTCGATCGAGGGCTTGCCGATCGTGTCCATCTCGCGCATGTCGACGCTGATCCCGCCGGCGAGCGCGCACACGTGGCCCTCGAGCGACGTGCCGGCACCGAACGGCACCAGCGGCAGGTGGTGCTCGACGGCGATCTGCACGACCGCCGCCGCCTCGTCGACGCTCCGGGGCCAGACCACCATGTCGGGCCGGGCCTCCGGGTGGAAGGACTCGTCGTGACCGTGCTGGGCGAGGACGTCGTCGCCGGTGCCCACGCGGTCCGCGCCGAGGAGGTCGGCGAGCGCCTGGCGACCGGCCGCGAGGCTGCTCGCCGGTGGGCGCATCACCTTGGGCTCGTCGACTACCGCCATCGCCGTAAGGTTGACAGACTGGTTCGAGGATCGAACGGAGGAAAGGTCGCCATGGCTCGACTGCAGGACAAGGTCGCCCTCATCACCGGGGGCGAGAGCGGAATCGGACTCGCGACCGCACGGCTGTTCGTTTCCGAAGGCGCGAGGGTCCACCTCGTCGGCATCGACGAGTCCAAGCTCACGGCGGCCGTCGACGAGCTCGGCGAGGACAACGCCCTCGCTTCCGTCGCCGACGTGACCGACGAGAGCGCGGTTCGAAATGCGGTCGCGGCCGGGGTGAGCCGCTACGAGCGGTTCGATGTCGTCGTCAGCAACGCCGGCATCAGCGGCGCGGTCAGCGACATCGTCGATTATCCGTCTGAGGTGTTCTCACGGACGCTGGCGGTGCACGTGCTCGGCGCGTTCCTCGTCCTCAAGCACACGATCCCGCACGTCAACGACGCCGGCAGCATCATCATCACCTCGAGCGTTGTCGGTCTGATCGGAGCGCCTGGCGTGTCCGGTTACGTCGCCGCCAAGCACGGCCAGGTCGGCTTGATGCGCACGGCGGCCAAGGAGCTTGCGCCGCGGCGCATCCGGGTGAACACGATGCATCCGGGACCGACCTCGACCCCGTTCCAGGATGACATCGAGATGCGCGCGACGAACCTCCCGCGCGACGAGGCCGCTCAGGCATTCGATGGGATGATCCCGCTCGGCCGGCACACGACGACCGAGGAGATCGCGTACGGCATGCTCTATCTGGCGAGCGACGAGAGCGCGATGCTCACATCGCACACGTTCGCGATCGACGGGGGCATGAGCGGCTGACCAGCGGCCGGCGAGCGAGCATTCCCTGAGCCGATCCGCGTTCGCGTGACCGCGCGACCGGTAGGGTCCGCGCATGGCAAACGCACTGAAGCTGGGTCTCAACACCGGCTACTGGGCCGGCGGGCCGCCGCCCGGGATCGCCGAGGCGCTCGCCGAGGCCGACCGGCTCGGATTCGACTCGGTTTGGACCGCCGAGGCGTACGGATCTGACGCGTTGATACCGCTGGCGTGGTGGGGCGCGGCCACGGAGCGCATCAAGCTCGGCACCGCGATCGTCCAGATCTCCGCCCGGACGCCGGCGGCGACCGCGATGGCGGCGATGACGCTCGACCACCTCTCCGGCGGCCGGCTGATCCTCGGCCTCGGGGTCTCCGGTCCGCAGGTCGTGGAGGGCTGGTACGGCCAGCCGTTCGCCAAGCCGCTCGCGCGCATGCGCGAGTACATCGGGATCCTGCGAGACATCTGGGCCCGCCAGGGTCCGGTCACGAACGACGGCCCCTACTACCCGCTGCCGCTGCCGGGGGGCACCGGCCTGGGCAAGCCGTTGAAGTCGAGTATCCGCCCGCTTCGCGAGGAGATCCCGATCTACCTCGCGGCCGAGGGGCCTAAGAACATCGCGATGGCCGCGGAGCTGTGCGAGGGATGGCTCGCGCTGTTCTACTCACCCCACCACGACGACATGTACCGCGAGCCGCTGAGCGAGGGGTTCGCTCGGCCCGGAGCACGCCACCGGGCCGAGGAGTTCGAGGTCGCCGCCACCGTCCCGCTGATCATCACCGACGACATCGAGTCCGCCGCCGACGCCCTGCGGCCCATGTACGCGCTCTACTTCGGCGGGATGGGAGCGAAGAGCACGAACTTTCACGCGAATGTGCCGATCCGGATGGGCTACGAGGACGAGGTCCGCAAGATCCAGGACCTGTACCTGAACGGCCACAAGGAGGAGGCTGCCGCGGCCGTTCCGACCAGGCTGATCGAGCAGCTCACGCTTATCGGGCCCGCGGACAAGATCCGCCACGACCTCGAGCCCTGGCGCGAGTCGATCGTGACCACGCTGCTGATCGGCGGCGACGCGCAGACGATCCGCACCGCGGCCGAGATCGTGCTCGGCTAGGCCCCGGCGTCACGTTGCGGTGAGCGACCGCGGCCCGACCTCGTGCTCAGCGCAGAGTCACGACCTCGTCGCATATCGACGTGACCTCGGGGTCGCTGGACGCCAAGACGACGACTGCGCCACGCCGGGCTTCGTTCACGAGCTGATCGAGAACGACAGCCCGCCAGTACTCGTCCAGGGCCGAAGTTGGCTCGTCGGCGAGCACCACGTCGTGGCGGCTGGCGAGCGCCCGGGCGACGGCGACCCGCTGGCGCTGCCCGCCGGACAGATCACCCACGAGTTGCGCGGCGTGCTCGGCGAGACCGAGCGCGTCGAGCGCGGCCAGGGACCTCTCGGCGACCTCGGTCCTGGGCGTTCCGCTGGCCTGCAGCGGCAGCGCGACCGTCTCGTGCGCACTCAGCAGCGGCACGAGACACAGGTTCTGGAGGATCAGTCCCAACGATGCGTCACGCCACGGCACCATCGAGTGGCCGTCGACGAGCAGCCGGCCGCCCGCCGTCGGGATCAGGCCGCCGAGGGCATAGAGGACCGTGGTCTTCCCCGACCCGGAGGGACCCGTGACCCCGATCACCTGCCCCGCTCGGGCGTGAAAGTCGAGGTCGCGGACGACAACCGTCTCTCCTCCCAAGAGAGTGATCCCCTCCGCTCGCATCTCCTCGACGCTCACTGCATGCCTCCTGGTGCCTCGCCGTCGGCCTCCCGCTCCGGGCGCAGCTCGATCACCGTGCCCTCAACCGCAACCCGGAACAACGTGCCCGGAGGGAAGCGAGCCACCACTTCGGCCGGGAGCTGAACAGTGCCGTCCCGGCCGACGATCGAGAAGCGCTGCCCGCCCCGACCCTCGGAGCCGATCACTCCGTGGGAGATCGTCAGCGTCCGCGGTAGGGCCGCGGCCACCGCGGCATCGTGGGTCACCACGATCACCGTGGCGCCACTCAAATCATGGGCGCGCCGCAGCGCATCGATCACGGAATCGCGCGCGGCCGCATCGAGCTGACAAGTGGGTTCGTCGGCCAGGAGCACGCGCGGCGATGTGGCGACGGCGCTGGCCATCGCAACCCTTTGCTGCTCTCCGCCGGAGAGCTGGTGCACGGGTCGCCGCGCGACACGCCCGAGCCCGAACGTGTCCGCCAGCTCGTCCGGAGACCACCGGAGCGGCCACCCGCGACGGCGCGACCCGCGCTGGACGAACGCCAGGTTCTCGAGCGTGGTGGCGTACGGAAGGAGGTTCTGAAGCGGGTCCTGGAGGAGCAGGGCGAGCTCGGTGGACCGAAGGCGGCTCAACTCCTTCTCGTCGATTCGGGCCATGTCGTGGCCGGCAAGCAGAACCTTGCCCGCCGTTGGTCGAAGTAGCCCGGTCAGAACGGACAGCAATGTCGTCTTGCCCGAACCCGACGGGCCGAGCACGGCCAGCATCTCTCCCGAGCGGGCCTCGAATTCGACGTTGCGCAGCGCGACGATCGGCCCTTCCTCGCCGGGATAGACGTGGACCACGCCGGCGCAGATGACATCGCCGCGAGTGTCGGCGGCCGCAGCTTCAGCCACTGGTGTCATCGGGGGCCGTTCGGAGCAGTAGCGGTGACATGCGGCGGATCAGGACCAACGTCACGGCGGCCGTCGCGACCAGGACCGCGATCACGGCGGCCGCCGACACGACGGCAACCAGACCGCCGGGCAGCCCGTACTGAAGCGGAACCACCGCCGGCACTCCCAGTTCGGGCAGGGATGGAATCGCCATGACCGCCGCCAGGACCCCTGCCCCCACCCCGAACAACGCTGTCGCGATGAGCACAAGTGACTCGATGGCCAGCGACCGTGTGAGCACGCGACGGTGGATGCCGCCGATCTCGAGCGCGGTCAGCTCGGTAGCTCGCTGGCGGGTGGTCGCTCCCAGGGCGCCCAGGATGCTCACTGCGGCGGCGATCAGGGCCACGATCGTCGCCACGAGCAGGAAGTCGTCGGCGAGGGCAGGCCCGCTGCGGTCGAATTGCCGGGTCGCCGCCGACGCTGTCTGCACGCTGTCTATGTGCAGACCCTCGGCCTGCAACCGCGCGAGCGCGTCGCGCGGTGCGGCCCGACCGAGCCACACCTGGTCGGAGCTATAGGGGGTGGTGACGTTCGCCTGAAAACGACTGAGGAGATCGAGGTCGACCATCACCGCGTTCGTTCCCACCCGTGGCAGTGCCGACGCCGTCACCACCGGGTTGACGTTGAGGGTGTTGCCGTCGAGGCCCTGGCTCGGGACCGGGGCATGCGGCGTCGCGCCGCCGTTGAGTAGTTGAACAGTGGACGTCACCGCGCCCGGTAGAACCGCTGGGCGGTCGTTGGGCGCGGCCGCTGGGCCAACGTACGAGCCGACGACCGACAGCGGAATCGTCAAGGTCAGTCCGCCGCTCGGCATGACGGCGGCCCGCACGCCGGGTGAGGTCGATAGCCAACCGCCTGGGAAGAGGTCGGCGGCCACCGTCGCCCATGCTCCCGAGGGGGCGCGCGTTGCCACTCGGGTCACGCTCAGATGGACGGCGCCCGACGCTGGCGGTGTGCGCCCTCGACCCGGGACAACCCCGAGTCCGGCCAGGCGGCACCCGCCCGGGCACACGTAGCCAGGCGACCCGCGGTAGGCCCACGCCCCGGCGTGCAGAGGTCCGAGATTGATCGTTGTGGTCCCGGCCTGCGGATTGAAGACAGACAGGCTCAGGTCGAGCTTCCCCACGCCGGCGGCCGCTTGGGACGTGGCGGTGGTCGTCGCGCTCACCTGAACCGGCGCGTCAGGGAGGGTCACCACCGGGGCGGTGGGCGGGTCGAGAGCACGACTGGTGGCGGCGATCGTCGAGCCCGAGATGCCGGTTGGCCATGACGCGACGGCGGGCAGCCGCGGCGCGTCCACCGCCAGCACAGTTGAGCTCGGCGTCGTCACCTCGACGGCGGCCATCGCGAACCGCCCGCGCGGGTCCACGCGAGCGACAGCCTGCTCGAGGCCCGGCCCGTTTGGCGTCACTGTCACCACCTCGCTGGATCCCACTCCGAACCCGGCCGCGGTCGCCCGGTTGCTCCGCGCGACTGACCACGCCGCGGAGGCGAAGCAGGCCAGGCACAAGGCGATTATCAGTACGCGCCCCACGCGCAGCACCGCCGGACGGCGGACGACCTGGCGCAGGGCGAGAAACGCGGCCACCCGCTCGGAGTCGGCGCTGGCCGAGACCCCGAGACGGCAGACGAGACGCACGAACTGCACGGCCACAACGGCGGTTCCCAGGGCGATCAGACCCGGTGCGGCGGAGGCGATCGGGTTGGAGCGGCCGGAAAGGCTCCCGCTCGTCGCGAGCGCGACCAGGGCCACCGCCGCCAGGACCAGGAGCACGACGTCGGCGATCATGGCCCACCGGCGGGTGGTCGCCTGAGCCGCGGACCGTTCCCCGGAGAGCCCGGACGAGCGCACGAACCGCACCGTCGCGACGGAAAGCGCACCGGCGATCGCCAACACCGTGAGCGCGAGGGCCGCGAACACCCACAAGTCCGGGGAGATCACCGAGGCCGGATCGAGCAGCCGGTCTCGCGCCACCGCGACTGCCGCCCACGCGACCGCCACGCCCAGGGCAAAGCCCAGCAGGCACAGGATCACCGGCTCCGCCGTCGTCACCGCCAGCAGGCTGAGGGGCGGGAACCCTCGGAGTCGAGCCACCCGCATCTCGGCCTGGCGCGCTTCGGTGCTTCGCACCAGCAGGTTGCCGAGGATCCACACCGAGAGCAGCACCAACTGGACCGAGGCGATCGCCACGATGGTCGACATCCCGTTCTGCTGCTGAGCGGCGCTCGAGAGAATCTGCGGCAGCTGCGTGCTCAGGGCGACCCCTTGGGCGGCCAGCGTCGCGTGGGTAGACGCGAGCGCTCGCTGGAGATAGCTCTGTTCGCTCAGGCCGACCGCGGCCGCTTTGAGTGGGACCTGGCCCTCCAGAGCGGGTAGATCCTGCACCGGGACCGCAAGCGCGGTGCCCATCGAAGCGACGAACGAGTCGAGCTCGGGAGCATGGTTCTCAATGTGTCCGTAGCCGAAATACCCGAGGCCGCCACCCCACCAATACGGCAGGCTCAGGTTGGGCACGGCGTAGATCCCGGTGACCGTCAACCGGATTGGCGCCCCATTGCCAATGACGCCGGCGTTGATCGCGGCGCCCGTCGAGACCCCGATCTCGTGGGCGCTTCGCTGGCTGAGCGCCACATCGCCGGCCGCCGTGCCGCAACCTCCGTGCACGAACCGGAGCTGTGCGCATATCCCGGTCCGTGACAGCAACTGCGAGCGCAGCGGAGTGGCGCCGGGACCGTTCAGCGTGACGCCGCTGATCACGGTCGTGATCGGCGGCCCGTAGAAATGGTGCGCGCCCCCTATGTCCTGCACCGTCCGCTCGGCGCGCTGCAACCCACCGAGCGTCGCGGGCTGACCAGGGGGGGCGTACACGGTCGCCCCTCGGGCGTCGACAGGCGCCCCCTTGACGATCGAGCGCACGACCGAGTCGCCGGCCGTGTGGAGGTAGAGCGGCCCGAGCACGGCCACTCCCACGGCGATCGTCGACGTCAGCACGGTCAGCAGTGACGTCCCCAGACGCCACCTCATCCCACGCAGCAGCAGAGCGGCGCTCGCTCTCATACCTCACAGCCAATCTCCCGAGTTGCGTCCCCGATCCTAGCGGCAACCGCCAGCGGTCCGACGATGCGTGGCAAGCTCGCCGCGACGGCGAGCGCGTAGGCTTGTGGCGTGCCCTTGCCTCGGTTTCGTAAGGCCGCGAGGACGAAGGATCCGGTGGTCTCCATCGGTGATCCTCGCCTGGACGGGTGGGAGACCGTGAGCACGTTCGAGGACCAGGAGACGGCCGTAGCCTGGCGCGATCGGCTCCGTGAGCTCGGTGTGGATGCCTGCTGCGTCGCCGACCAGCCGCTGGATCGCCTCGGTCGTGGCGACATCTATCTCGTGGTGCCGCCGGGCAGTGGTCGGACGCCAACGAGATCATCGAGAACCTCGACGATTAGCTCATCCCATAGCCTTCATCCGGTGACGTGGACAGTCGACTGGGCCGCGACCCCGCCTACGACGCCGCCGCTGCCGGGGGTTCTGGCCGCGGCGGTGAGCGAGGCGCTGGCGCGGCCGGCAGCGCAACAGCCGGCGTGGCCGGACCCCGACGAGGTCGAGCGTGTCCGGTGGGTATTGGAAAGCGTCCCGCCGATCGCCGTACCGGCCGAGATCGACAGGCTGCAGGAGCGGCTCGGGATGGTTGCGCGCGGCGAGGCGTTCCTGTTGCAGGGCGGAGACTGCGCGGAGACCTTCGTCGATAACACCGAGTCGCACTTGCGCGGGACGATCCGGACGCTGCTGCAGATGGCCGTCGTCTTGACGTACGGGACGTCAATGCCCGTCGTCAAGGTCGGTCGCATCGCCGGCCAGTACGCCAAGCCACGGACGTCCGAGACCGACGTGGCCGGCCTGCCTTCCTACCGCGGCGACATGGTCAATGGGTTTGATCCGACCCCGGAGGCGCGTCGGCCCGACCCCGGCCGCCTCATCCGCGCGTACGCCAACGCGGCGGCGGCGATGAACCTGTCGCGCGCGATTACGGGCGCCGGGCTGGCGGATCTCCATCGCCTGCACGAGTGGAACATGGACTTCGTGCGCCACTCGAGCGCCGGCGAGCGCTATGAGCGGGTCGCGACCGAGATCGACCGGAGCCTGCGGTTCATGTCGGCATGTGGCGTCGAAGACAGCTCGCTGCGCACGGTCCAGCTATATGGAAGCCACGAGATGCTCGTGCTCGACTACGAGCGCGCGCTGCTGCGAGCCGAGGGCGATCGCACTGTACCTGCTCTCGGCCCACCTGCCGTGGATCGGCGAGCGTACGCGCCAGTTGGACGGCGCCCATGTCGCGCTCGGCGCGATCATCGCCAACCCGATCGAGGTCAAGCTCGGCCCGACTGCCACGCCCGCAGACGCGGTCGAGCTCGTCGAGCGGCTCGATCCGCACCGACTCGACGGCCGAGTGACGTTCGTCGCACGGATGGGCAACGAGTCCGTACGCGAGCTGTTACCGCCGATCGTCGAGGCCGTCACCCGGTCGGGACATCGTGTCGTGTGGCAATGCGACCCGATGCATGGCAACACCGAGGAGTCTCCCAGCGGTCGCAAGACGCGGCACTTCGATCGCATCATGGACGAGGTCGAGGGGTTCTTCGAGGTCCACCAGCGGCTCGGCACGCATCCGGGCGGCATCCATGTCGAGCACACCGGCGAGGACGTCACGGAGTGCCTCGGCGGCGCTCAGATGATCTCTCACAGCGAGCTCTCCTCGCGCTACCAGACCGTCTGCGACCCGCGGCTCAACACCCAACAGGCGCTCGAGCTCGCATTCCTGGTCGTCGAGATGCTGCGACGGACCACGTGACCAAGCTGTTACGAGTCTGTCATCGAGAGCGCGCTCCCCGGCCGCTCGCGCGGGTGGTCGGTGCGCACTCTGCCTGGATCAGCTCGCGACGCAGGACCTGGCGCGCGCGGTGATGTAGCCCGTGGACGGAGGACTCGGTTCGGCCCATGCGGTCGGCGATCTCTCCCGGGGATAGGCCGACCAAGTTGCGCAGCACGACCACGTCGCGCTGATCCTTGGGCAGCGTCTCGAGCGCCTGCTCGAGTCCTCGCCGGCGGTCGTGGCTCGAGTCATCAGACGGACGCCAGCTCTCGATGACCTCTTCGCACGGTATCCCACGGCGCTCGCGCAGCGAATCGATCGCCACGTTGCGCGCCACCCTCAGGATCCACGCGGTGAACGGAGCCTGACGGGGCTCGTACTTGTGGATCACCGAGATCAGCTTCATGAATACGCTCTGGGTGACGTCCTCGGCCTCGTGGGCATCGCGCACGATGCTCAGCACATAGCCATAGACGTTGTTCTTGTAGCGGAGGTAGAGGAACTGGATGGCATCCATGTCGCCCGCCTTGGCCCGCGCCACCGCCCGTGCGATCGCGGGGTCGCGGTCGTCCTTCTCCCCGGCCGGGCTGGCACGAAAGCCATGCGACGGCGCCATCTCGCTGTCGTGAGAGCGTCTACGGCCCCCTGCAGCCCTACGTAAAGCACTTGCCTCAGTCATTCGATCATTCCTTCGCTGGCACAATCCGCCGGGCCGCACCGCCCGGTGGATCTGGGTTCTGCAATTTCGCCTCGAAAGGCCTCTGGTTGAAACCCCGACCGAGTCGAGACGCCGGTGCCTGCCGTCGCTCGCATGGCGGTCGTGCCCCCTGCCGGCGCACTGCCCGCAGAGCTCCGCCAGACGATCTACCGCCTCGGGGTGCCAATGGCGCCGACCGGTCCGGAGACTGACTCGAACGCCTGTCCATGTATCGGCAGCGATGCTCAAGTCGACGACATGAGTTGCGTAAGAACTCAGAATCCCCCCGTTCGTCGCCGTGCTCGCGCCACATACCCGCAGGGCGGCGCGCGTGATGCACTCCTCGCCGAAGTGATCGCCACGCCGCCAGAAGGAGCCGTATTCGCTTAGACGCGAAGGCGACGGTGACTAAGAGGATCCACGGCCTGGATGCCTTTGCCGGTCGATCACGTCGATGACGATCTCGCGGTTCGCGCGCTTACGCGCGCGTCATGTCACTGGGTCAGCGCAAACTCACCGCGGCGCGGCCGTGCGCTCCGACGTCGTCGGAGGTGCTCAGGCTGCCACTCGAGGGATGCTCGGCAGGCTGTCTGGATTCGGGCGGCCGCGCGAGCCGTTAGTCGAACCGAAGCGCTCCTCTGACTCGGCCAAGAACGCTTCCACGCCGGCGTAGAAGTACGGCTCCATCTCGGCGATCCGCTCGTCTGGCCAGTCCCACCACCGGAGTGCGAGTAGCCGCGCCACGGTCGCTTCGTCGAAGCGGTAGGCAACAATGCGGCCCGGGTTGCCGACGACGATCGCGTACGGCGGGATCTCGACGCCGCCGACGACGGCGCGAGCGGCGACGACCGCGCCATCGCCGATCCTCGAGCCACTGAGGACAGTGGCGCCGAAACCGAGCCACACGTCGTTGCCGATCCGCGTCGTGCCCTTCGGGAAGACATCCCACTCGCCCTTGTCGGCGCGACTGAGTACCGTCCGGAAGGGGTACGTGCTCGGCAGATCGAGCGCATGCTCGCCCCCGCCGAGAATGGACACATCGCGAGCGATGCTGCAGAACGCGCCAACCTCGATCCGGTCCGTCGGCCCGTAGAGCACGAACGGGTCGCCGAAGTAGTAGGTGCACCGGCCGACAGCGATTCGCCCTTCGTCCCGGTCCTCGCGAGACACCGCGCAGGTCATTGCACGGGGTTTTCGGCAGCACAACGCGTTACTTGAGCCGCGGTTAAAGTCTGGCGAGGCGCGACCGAGTACCGGGCTGATGGAACCGCTCCGGCTGTCCTTCGAGCCCTGGGCGGCCGCATGGCCGCAGGAGCGCGCCGCGCTCGTGCAAGCGCTCGCCGTCGCGGCGGCGTTTCCGGAGCTCGTCGGCGCTGTCCGGATCGAGATCGCCGGCGACGTTGACGCCGCCCTCGCCACGCTGCTCGAGGATCTGGCGGCGATCGGACTTTCGCCCGATGACCTGCCGACCGTGGAGCTCATGGCCGGCCAGGGGTCGCCCGCGACTCACGTCGGTGCCCTTCCGGCGACCCTCGCTGCGTCTTGTGAGTTCGAGCGAAGGTCGTGGACGACGGTGTTCCCACGTGACGACGTTCAGCACGCGGCCGTATGGGAGGTCGCAGCCGATGCGGTCGCGTCCGGACGGACGGTGACCGTGCTCGCCGAGACGCTTGACGGCCTCAGCGCGGTGCCCAGCGCAGGTCGGATCTCGATGGTGTGCGGTCAACCAGCCGTGCGGCGGCTGGCCCGGCGATCGGGGGTGGGCGCCGTCGTCCCCCGTCCCCCGGCGGCGCGCTACCTTCCGGTGGCCGACCTCATCGTCTGCGACGGCCGGCGGCCGGAGGATCTGGCGCTCCTTGGCGGCTCGTGCTCCGATCGCTCGGAGATGGTCGCGGTCAACGCACGAAGCTTGACAGCGCCGGCCTTTGCTGCGCTCGGCGCCGAGCGCATCCGCGCGGTCGCTCGTTGATTGCCCTCGCGTGGCGTCTCACCCCCGGCCCGAGTGCGAGTTGGGCGGCGCAGCCGAGGCGCTCGGCGCCGCCCGTCTCCTCGTCGAGATCGATCTCCGTCGCATTAGTGACGGGAATTGTGCTGGGGCGGTGGCTCGAGCGCGGAACGGGCAGAATGGGCGTCATGGAAGCAGCTGGAGCGCCGCCAGGCCACACTCCTGAAGGGGGTGTGCTCATAGGCAGCGAGGGCGCCCGGCGCCGCTTGGTGGTCTTTGAGGATCCACAATGTCCCTACTGCCGAGAGTTCGAGGATCGGTCTGGCGACCTGCTGCGCCGCGAGGTCGCGGCCGGCGCGGTCGCCGTGGAGTACCGAATCCGGTCCTTCCTTGGGAGCGAATCGGTCCGGGCGGCAAACGCTCTGGCGGTTGCGGCCGGGGCTGGCAGATTCGATGAGCTGCGTCGCGAGATCTTCGCCAACCAGCCGCCAGAACACAGCGGCGGGTTTACGACCGAGGATCTGTTGGACCTCGGTAGCCGCGTCGGCCTCACCAGCGCCGACTACGTCGCCGGCGTCCAGGACGCCCGTTATGAGATCTGGGTCCGTGAGATCGACGAGGTCTTCGGGAAGGAAGACCCCAACGGCACGCCCTTCGCGGTGCTTGACGGCCGGCCAATTGACTCTGAGAGCCTGTACAACCCGGAAGCTCTTGGGGCATTGATCCGCGCCTGATCCGCGCATCGCTTGGGCTCAACGAGTGCTACACCTCGCCGAGTCCGATCATCGTCGTGAGGATCGTGGCCACGTGGCGCTCCTCCTCGCCCGTCCGGGCATAAGCGTCCCCCCGGCATACCGTGAGCGTGCGACCGGGCCGGATGACTTGCCCTCGCGCGAGTAGCCGCTCGCCGCTCGCGACGGAGAGAAGATTGACCTTGAGCTCAACAGTCAGGACGCGGACATCGGGCTCCATCAAAGTGAAAGCGGCGTAGCCGCATGCACTGTCCAACACCGCGATCGCTACTCCGGCATGAAAGAACCCGTCCTGCTGAGTCAGCCCGTCCGCGAACGGCACGACGATCTCTACGAGCCCCGGCTCGACCCGGTTGAGCTCGCCGGCGAAGGTCGACATGAGACCTTGCTGCGCGAAGCTCGCCCGGACCCGCTGCTCGAACTGGGGATCGCGCGCATGCAACTCGGGCCTCATCGCCGCGATTATGCCGGGCTGCAGACTCCCAACCCGCACCCGCGCCGCGCGATGGCATGCCGGGGCGCTAGCACGCTGCGGGTTCCCGACGATTGAGACTGCGAGTCAGATTTTCCTGAAGCGTTAGCTGCACCGATCGAGATCAGGCAGGGCCTAAAGTGAGCAGCGATGGGTTACTCGCGTAGCGTCGCGCGCTTGATCGGATCCCCGCAGGCCGATGGCGAGTACATAGTGCTCCGTGGCGTGGGGGGCGACGAGGAGACCGTGCGTCTTCACGACTACCCGCGCCTGTACGCCGTGCCCGGGCTGTATGAACACATCGTCCAGGAGCTGCTTGGCTGCCGCTCGCCGCAGGTCGCGGCGGACGGGCTTGCCCACGCGCTCGAGCGGCTGGGGCTCGACCCGGCCGACGTACAACTACTGGACCTTGGCGCCGGGACGGGGCTCGTCGGCGAGCTCATGCGCGGCCTGGGCGTTGCCACCGTGATCGGCGTCGACGCGCTCGATGCGGCCCGCGATGCATGCCTGCGCGACCGGCCGGGGGTCTACCGCGACTACCTCGTCGGCGATCTCGCGCATCCGCCGCCCGGCCTGCTCGAGCGTCTGCGCGCATACCATCCCGGAGGCCTCATCTCCGCCGGCGCCCTCGGCGGAACCCATGCCCCGGCGGAGGCGCTCGTCAACGCACTCGCCCTGCTTCCGGCTGACGCTCCCGTCGTCTTCACGATCGACGAACGCTGGACTCAGACCGATGGCCCCGGTGGATTTCGCACGCCCATCACCCAGCTGCTGGCCTCCGGCCAGTTGCAGCTCGTCGAGCGCTCACGCTTCCAACACCGTCTCTCCACAGCCGGCACCCCCATTTACTACGAGATGTTCATCGCCGCAAAACGAGCCGTCGGCGCAGCGTCATCACCACGGAAGGATCAGGATCGCGGCCAGAAGGATCCACTGCACGATTGACCGCTTCCGCGGCGCCCCGTCGGCGTCTTGCCGCCCGGTGAGCACCTCCACCGGGGACGGCGCAGGTGGGTGTGAGCTACGTGACGAGTCGGATGGGGTCTTGTGGTGGTGGGTCATGAGGTCTCCTCTGGTTGATGTGACTAGTGCGGTGGGTGTGTCACTACGGTGCGCCTATGCGCGCGTAGACACGCCGAGTAAGTCGTCACTCGACGTCGCGCCGGCGAAGCCGCTAGTCGCGTCCGCCACCGAACAGCTGCAGCAGGAGCAGGAAGACGTTGAAGATGTCGAGGAAGATGCTTGCCGCGATGGGCAGGGCACCGGCCGGGTTCGATCGGCGCAGCCGATTGAAATCAAAGATCGTGAACGCACCGAAGATCGCGAGCCCAGCCACGGCGTAGATGATGTGTGCCTGCGGGATCGAGACGAAGATCAGAACGATCCCGAGCACGATCAGACCAAGTAGCGCCCAGAGCAGCGTGCGCGCCCACGAGGACAGGTCCCGGCGCGTGGCGTAGCCATAGGTTCCGAGCGCGGCGACGAATGCGGCGGTGGCGCCGGCGGCCTGCCACAGCACGGCTGGCTCGGTCTTGGCGTAAACCGCCAGCAGCGGAGCGACGGCCAATCCAAGTAACAGCCCCAGTCCGAGCAACAGGCCGGTCGCCAGCTGCTCGTGCCCGCGCGCGGTCGCGGCGTTGAGCCCGAAGACGCAGGCCAAGGCGGCGATGAAAAAGAGGATCCCCGTTCCACCGCTGAGGTCCCGCCCGATGTAGGCGCCGAGCGCTGCCGCCCCCACGGTCACCCCCACCAGCCCCATGACCTGACCGAACACCGCGCGGGCGGGGTCACCCACGATCGCGTCGCCGCCGCGGGCCGGGCCAGCGTACGCCGCCGCCGGTGCAGGGGTCAGTCTCGGATCACTGCTGATATCGCTCATCTCGATCTCCTGCTGGGTTGAAGGTGTGCGTTCATCGCGAGCAGCAGTGTCAACCGCGACAGCACCCCCTCGCATCCGCCACGGGACAGTGCGACCGGCCAGTCCCGTGTGGAGCAGGCTGGCCCCTCCAGGGTCGCCCTCATGATGGGCAGTCGCGGCCGGGCTCAGAAATGAGGCGGGTGTCTCGGCGCCGCGGCCTTTTCCCAGGCGCGCGCGAACTGGAGCATCCTCGCTTCGGCCAGCGGGGTGCCCAACAGCTCGAGTCCCACCGGCAGGCCGGCATCGGTGAAGCCGACCGGAATCGTCAGCGCCGGGAGCCCGGCCTGCGAGCCGATCACGGTGTTGGTGGGGAAGGTGAGACACTGGTACTTGTCGGCGACGAGCTCATCGCGCGTCGGCGGAATGACCTGCACCGTGGGGTAGACGAGGAAGTCGAGCCCGTGGGCCGCGAAGATGTTCAGGACGTGCCTGCGGAAATGCTCCTGGTTGAGCCGGCGCTGTAGGTACTCCACGTCCCCGTCGGTCGTCTCGGGCCCCTCGGCGATGCCGTGAAAGAGGTCGTTGAGCGGATGGAAATGCTGGCCGTCGTAGATCTCCATGAAGCTCGAAACGGGCGCGCCAGGTCGCTGCGCTAGGAAAGCGGTGATGTCCGCCTTCGACTGTTTGACGTATACGGAAGTAGCGTCGATCCATTCCGCGAGGTCGGCGATCCCGAGCTCACGGGTGGTCGATACGCCGAGTTCGTCGAGCCAGGAGATCGCTCCCCGAATGACCTCGTTGACGGGCTCCGCGTCGGGGTTGTCGTCCCCGCCGAATCCCGTCTCCAGCACCCCGATCCGGCAGCTGCGAAGAGGGATGTCGCGAGCGACCGCGTCCGCGTAGCCGCCGAGATCGTGGGCCGCCGACGCGGTCACCGTGAACGGATCCTTCGGGTCGTACCCGACGATGCTGTCGAGCGTCGTCGCGAGGTCAAGGACCGTCCGAGCGACCGGCGCCGGGGTGTCCTGGAAATGCACGAGTGGCGAGAGCCCGGCGCGACTGATCAGCCCGGTCGTGACGCGGAGACCAAACAGGTTGTTGTACGCGGCGGGGATCCGGATCGATCCGCCGGTGTCCTCCCCGATCCCGACCAGCCCGAAATTGGCGGCCACGCCCGCCGCCGACCCGGCGCTGGAGCCGCCGGACTCGCGCTCGGGAGCGTATGGATTCTTGGTGTGGTCGGTCAGCGACGAGGACGAGAACCAGCCCGCCGCGAAGTCGCACATAGCCGTTTTGGCGAGGATGATCGCGCCGGCGTCCTTCAACTTCGCGATCACGGTCGCGTCCTCCACGGGCACGTACCCCGTGAACAGGATCGAGCCGAACGTGGTCGGAAGACCGGCCATTTCCACCTGGTCCTTCACGAGGACGGGGACACCGTGGAGCGGCCCGCAGAGCGTGCCCTCGGTGGCGAGGAAATCGTCCCGAGCGATAGCGTCGGCGCGTGCCATGGGGTTTACGGTTACCACGGCCTGGAGCTCCGCTCCGGCGAGGTTGTGCGCCTCGATTCTGCCCAGGTACCAGTCGACGAGCTCGGCGGCGGTGATCTCACCGCTTTGAAGCGCGGCGTGGAAGGCGGAGATCGTCAACTCGCAGAACTTCTCGTCGAGTTCCGCAGCCGGCGTCGTGCGGGCGTCCTGAGCCATAGGCTCCGCCTAAGGCGCGACCGCCGCGCGTGAAGTCTCGGGCAGCGCCCTGCCGAGCTCTTGGCGTGAGCTGATGGCGAGCTTGGTGAAGACCTTGCGCAGGTGGTACTTGACCGTGCGCGGGCTGATGAACAGCTCGGCGCCGATCTCCGGGTTGGAGAGCCCGTCGCGAGCGAGCCGCGCGATCTGAGCCTCCTGAGCCGTGAGCTCGTCGCGTGTCTCATCCGTGCGTTTGCGCGCAGTCTCGCCGGTGGCCGCCAGTTCCCGGCGGGCGCGCTCCGCGAACGCCTCGACGCCCATCTCGCTCAGCATCTCGTAGGCGGTGCGAAGCTGCTCGCGCGCCTCCACCCGGCGGCGCTCTCGGCGTAGCCATTCGCCGTAGACGAGGTGGGAGCGCGCGAGCTCGACGCGCACCCGCGTGCGGCGAAGACGGTCGATCGCTTCGCGGTAGAGGGCGTCGGCGGCGTCATCCTCGCTGACCAGTGCGCGTGAGCGCGCCTGCACTCCGAGCGCCCAGTCGGTGCCCCCGGCCTGCGCGGTCAGTGAGAGCCGCTCGAGCGCATCCGTCGCGACCTCGTCTCTGCCGCAGCGAGCCGCGGCCTCGATCAGCTCTGTCAGTGCCCAGGAAATGACGCCCAGGTCCTCGTGCTCGCATGCCAGCTCGGCCTCGGCCATGGCCTCGGCGTAGCGGCCGAGGCCGTTGTAGAGCATCGCTGCCGTGAAGTGGCTGATGCCCACGCCCATGCCCTCGCCGCGGCTCTCCACGTCGTCGAGCGTGGCCGCGGTGAGCTCGGCGGTGTCGGTCGCTCTGCCCCGCAGGGCCGCGAGCGCAACGGTGCCGTAGGCCGCGAGCTGCGTCCCGATTGCTGCGCTGACCGTCTCCGCCTCTCCGGTTAGCGCCGCGCCTTCGTCCACCTCGCCCCACAACCCGTGCTGGAAGATTCGGGAGCGGAGTGCGATCGGCAGCACCGCGAGCGCGCCGGTCTGCCGCGCCAGCCGGACATGTTGCGTGCAGAGCACCTCCCAGCTCTCGTCGTCCCACAGGTCCTGCGCGACGCGCCCGGCAAGCCATAGCCAACGCAGCCGCTCGCGCGTGGACAGATCGCCGTTGCGGAAGGCACCCACGGCCTGTTTCAGGATCGGCGTGGCCGTGGTGCGACCCTCGGTCACGAGCAGCGCCAGCCCGTCGAGGAGCAGGTCTGGCGCCCTCGCCGGCGCCGACGGCGCGGGAGCTGCGAGCGCCGCCTTGGCCACCTCGACTGCGTCGGCGCCGTCGGACAGACGACCGACGATCACGGCGGCGGTGAACGCCTCTAGATAGGTTTCGCGAGCCAGCCCGATGTCGAGCGGCTCGAGCTGCCGCCCGGCTTTGAGCAGCAGCGGGGGGGCGTCGCTACCTCGTCTTGTCGCAAACACGATCTGCGCCCGAAGGAGGTCCACACGCGCACGGCGGAGCTCGTCAAACGGCCCGGCCTGGGCCATCGCACTCAGCGTGAGCGCGGCTTCGGGGGAGCCGGCGTCGTACTTGGCCTGGGCCGCGGCCAGCGCCCGCTCGGCCCGGCGCGCGGGGTCGAGGGTCAGCCGCACGGCCTCCTCCAGGAACGCCGCCGAAGCGGCCATGCCTCCCCGGGCCTGTGCACGATCAGCGGAACGTTCCAATTCGGCGGCAACGCCCTCGTCGGGTCCGACGGCCGCGTGCGCGCGGTGCCACGCGCGGCGGTCCGGATCAAGGTCTGGATCGGTCACCTCGGCGAGGGCGCGGTGCACGTCCTGACGATCCAACAGCGACGCCGATCGGTAGGCCGCAGAGCGCACGAGCGGATGGCGAAATCGGACCCGAGCGCCGAGCTCGATCAACCCCGTTGCCTCGGCGGCTGCGGCGGCCTCTTGCCCGATGCCGAGCCGACTCACGGCCCGCCACAGCAGCGCGTCATCGCCGCCCGGCTCGGCCGCGGCCGTGAGGAGCACCCGCCTCGTCTCGACCGGCAGTGGCTCGAGCCGACGCAGGAACCCCTCCTCGATGCGGCCGGCGATCGGCATCGTGTCGGTCAGGCCAAACCCGAACGCCAACTCCGCCGGCGAGAGGCCGCGGGGCAACTCCAGCAACGCCAGCGGATTGCCCCGCGTCTCTGCCACGATCCGATCCCGTACCCGCTGATCCACCGGCCCGCTGATCACCGAGTCCAGCAACGACCGGGCATCGCTGTCGCCCAGGCCCGTCACCACGAGCTCCGGTAGCCCCGCCAACTCCTGCTCGCCACTGGGCTCCCGAACACCGAATGCCAACACCATCCGTTCGGCCAACAGCCGCCGCGCCACGAACGCGAGCGTCTGCGCGGAGACCCGGTCGAGCCACTGCGCGTCATCGACGACGCAGAGCAACGGCTTTCCCTCGGCCACCTCGGACACGAGGCTGAGCGCCGCCAGGCCGACCAGGAACCTGTCCGGCGGCTCGCCGGCACTGATCCCAAAAGCCGTGGACAGCGCGTCGCGCTGCGGCACCGGGAGATCCTCGAGGCCTTCCAGCAGCGGCGCGCAGAGTTGATGCAGGCCGGCGTACGCGAGTTCCATCTCCGATTCGATTCCGACCGCGTGCACGATCCGAAAGCCATCGGCGCGCTCAATGAGGTAGTCGAGCAGTGCGGTTTTTCCGACCCCCGCCTCGCCGCGCACAACCATGACGCCGCTGCGGCCCTTGCGCGCGTCGTTCAGGAGCCGGTCGAGCGTTCTGGACTCGCTGCGCCGGCCCCGCAACCCAGAACCGCGGTCCTCGGCGTTGAGCATGCTTTGCCGACCTTATTTCCTGGCGGGCCGAGTGCTGGGTCTCGCGTCAACGGGCTTAATGCATTCCTAATCCATCGGCTCGATCGAATCGGTTCGGTCGCGCTCGGGGCTCGGCATTCGCCGTCGATCCGTCACCCCGTGCCGGCGCGCCGAACCGGAGTCGTCAGCCGCCGGGCGAGAGAGGACGCGACGCAGGCCGTCGCGTCCCGCGGTGGTTGTGCCGGTGAAGGTCGCCGCGGCGCGCGCCGCCCATTCCGCCTCGCCGATCGCGTCCGGCTCGGCCGGGAGGTAATGGTTGAGGATGAGCTCGTTGACGCGTGCGCGCTCGGCAACGCCCCCAACCTCCGTCACATCGGTGTGGAGTCCCGCCATCCGCTGCAGCTCGGCGCCTGTCGTTCCGTGCCGCTCGAGGTAGCCGAGGTCAGCGACGCAGTGGACGAGGATGTCCGCCTCCTGGGCGAGGGCGATGAGATCGTGGTTGACCGTGGTGTCGCCTGAGAACACGACGGAGCCGTCCGCGGTGTCGAACCGGTAGGCCAGCGCCGGGACCGCGTGGCCGTGGGTGACGGCGATCGCGGTGACCCGTACGCCGCCATCCTCGATGACGACGACCGGCTGTTGGGCCTCGCCCTCGACGGGCGCCGGCACCGCGATGTCGACGGCCCGGACGAGCCCGCCGGCATCGGGCATCCGCGCGTCGAGAGGCATTATGTTCAGGTGGTAGGCGTAGCCCGCCAGGATGCTCTGCACCAGGTCTGCCGTACCCGGAGCCGCTCGGTCGGGGTCAATCGTCGTCTCCCGATGAAACGCGGCGTCGCCGCTGGGCAGCGCCCGAGGAGGGGCGGGGCCGTGGACCTGGATCGGGGGCAGTGGGCCGTGTGGCCCGGTGCGGACCCCCCACGGATACAGCAGCATGCCGGGGAGATCGCCGACGTGATCGGCGTGGAGGTGGGTGACGAACACCGCCTCCAGGCGCCGGAAATCGAGGCCCGCATCGACGAACGCAGACGGTGCTCCGCGACCGCAGTCGATGACAAAAACGCGGTCGCCAACGACGAGCGCTGACGCGATCCCTCCTCGGCCGGCGACCGGCATGGGTGCGCCCGCCGTCCCTAGGAGAACCAGTTCGGTGGTCATGCTCGCCCGGCTTCGCCGGCGATGAAGCGCAGCGCGATCCACGCCGTGCCCAGACCCACCGCCGTCCCCAGCGCCGTGTCCACCAGTCGCAGGATCGGCTGCTGCCAGACGTCGTGCGGGCTGAGCGAAGCCACCCCGAGCACGATCGCCGTGGTGATGCTGGCGGTCACCGCGTCCTGCGGTCTCCCGAGCAACGTCGCGGCCAGCCCGCTGACGCCGATCATCGCCGCCATGCCGACGGCGTCGACCGGCAGGACGAGCAGGTAGAGCAGGCATAGGGAGAAGCTCAGCAGCGTCGCCGCCATCCGGCTGAGGGCGGCGGTGGCGCTGCCGTCGTAGCTGGTTCGGTAGACGAACACGGTCGCGATCACCGCCCAGATGCCCCCGAGGACGTCGTCCGCCGCGGACACGGAGTGGATCCGAGCCAGCCCGTGCACGGTCAGCCAGTACGTGACCAGGCACGCGACCGCCAGGGCGAGGCTATGGAGGATCGCCGAGCCTCGTTCGCTATCGACCGAGGTAGCTGAGACTGGCCGTGGCAAGGGTCTGAATGCCGGTTTCGAGGGTGGGGTGCAGGACGGGCGCGAACTTGGAGCTGTGGTTGGTGGGGACGTCCTGGGCGATCCGGCCGGCCTTCACGGCCCGCTGGTACAGACCAGGGTCGGTGCCGCCGACGTACCAGAACAGGGACGGTACCTTCCATTCCTGACCGAACAAGCCGAAGTCCTCGCTGACGGGGAGCGGGTCGGTGAGCTCAGTCACGCGGTCAGCTCCGAAGTAGGCGCGGAACGCGTCGCCGACGTGGGTAGCCGTTGCCGGGTCATTGATCGTCAGGTCGAAATGGTCGAAGGATCTGAAACTGGGGGGTTCGGGCGCCCCGGAGGCGGTTGCCTCCGCGGTGACGATCCGCTTGATCGCTGCCAGCACCCGAGCGCGGACGCCATCGTCGAAGCTGCGCACGTTGATCTTGAGGACCGCCTCGTCGGGAATGACGTTGCCCTTGCTGCCGGCCTGGAGCGAGCCGATGGTCACGACCGCGGGTTCGAAGGCGGCGATCTCGCGGGAGACGATCGTCTGCAGCCGCAATACGGTGGCGGCGGCCATGACGATCGGGTCGATCGTCGCCTCGGGCCACGCGCCGTGCCCACCACGGCCGAACATCCGCACCTCGATGTTGTCCTCCTCGGACTGCGTGACCCCCGGGCGGTAGCTGATCTGGCCGGCGGACGGTGGCATGACGTGCTGTCCGAGGATCACGTCGGGCTTCGGGAAGCGGTCGAACAGGTGGTCGTCGATCATGCCCTGCGCTCCGGTCCCCAGCTCCTCGGCGGGTTGGAACAGCGAGATGAGCGTTCCGTGCCAGGCATCCGGCGCCCGCGCGAGTAGCTTGGTGGCGCCTGCCAACCAGGTGACGTGCATATCGTGGCCGCAGGCGTGCATGACCGGGACCGTGTGCCCGTCGGGGTCGGTGCCGGTGGCCGTGCTCGCGTACGGGAGTCCGGTGTCCTCCCTGACCGGGAGGGCATCCATGTCGGCGCGCAGCATGACGGTTGGTCCGTCTCCGTTACGCAACACCCCGACGACGCCGGTCCCGCCGACGCCGGTGCTCACCTCGCAGCCGGCCCACTCCAGCTGCTCGGCGGCCTTGGCGGCGGTGCGCTGCTCGTCGTCCGAGAGCTCGGGATGGGCATGAAGGTCGCGGTAGAGGTCCTCCAGGGGTTTGATGATCGCGTCAAGCCCGTCTAGGACCGGATGCTTGGGTGGGGTGTCAGTCGCGGTGGTCACTGGTGTCTCCTGAGATCGTTTGGGGTTGGGGCGCTGCTGCCGCGTCGATCATTCGACCGCGAGCTCGCGGAGGTTGGTCTTGGCGACCTCGAGCACCTCATCGCCGCGGCCGGACAGGATGCTGCGGGTCGCCCAGAGAGTGAATCCCTTGGTCTGCTCGGCGGTGATCTTGGGCGGGATCGAGAGCTCCTGACGGACGGTCATCACCTCGATGACCGCAGGCCCGTCGTGTGCTAAGGCCGCGCTCACAGCGTCGTCGAGCTCGCTGGGGTGCTCGATCCGCACGCCGTGGAGTCCGATGGCGCGCGCGACCTCGGCGAAGCTGGGGTTGTCGAGATCCGTGCCGAAGGTGACGATCCCGTCGGCCTTCATCTCGAGCTCCACGAAGCCCAGGGCGCCGTTGTTGAGGACGACGACCTTTACTGGCAGCCGTTGCTGGCGGAGCGTGATCAGATCGCCCATCAGCATCGACAGCCCGCCGTCGCCGGACATGGTCACGACCTGGCGCCCCGGGTGTGACGCCTGCACGCCGATCGCCTGGGGCAGCGCGTTGGCCATCGACCCGTGGTTGAACGAGCCCACGAGCCGGCGCCGTCCGTTCATGCGCAGGTACCGCGCCGCCCACAGGGTCGGCGTCCCGACATCGGCGAGAAACACCGCGTCATCGGCGGCGACCCGGTCCACGGCGGCGGCCGTGACCTGGGGATGAATCGGGCCACGGTCCCCGTGGGTGTCCGCCAGCGCGTCGAGCCGCTCGCGAGCTCGACGGTAATGCGACTGCATCCGCGCCAGGTGCGTCGCGTCGCGGCCATTGGCCAGCCTGGGGAGCAATGCGGCGATCGTGTCCCTCACGGTGCCGACCAGCCCGATGTCCACATGGACCCGGCGGCCGATGTGCTCGCCGCGGACGTCGACCTGGATCACCCGCGCGTGCTCGGGAAGGAACGGGCGATAGGGAAAATCAGTCCCGAGCATCAGCAGCGCGTCGCAATGCTCCATCGCGCGGTAGCCGGATGTGAACCCGAGCAGGCCGGTCATTCCGACGTCGTAGGGGTTGTCGTACTCGATGTACTCCTTGCCCCGCAGCGTATGGACAACGGGGGCCTTGAGCGCCCGAGCGAGCGCGATGAGCTCGTCGCGGGCGTCGTGACAGCCCGCGCCGGCCAGGATCGTGACCCGCTCGGCGGCGTTGAGCGCTTCGGCCACCGCGGCCAGCGCGTCGTCGGAGGGCCGAATGACCGACGCGGCCGGCGCGATCACGGCCGGGCGGACGTCATGCGGCACGTGGTGCAGGAAGATCTCCCCGGGCACCACGACCACGGCCACGCCACCGCGTTCGATCGCATGACGCATCGCGATCTCGAGGATTCGCGGCAGCTGTTCGGGCACGCTGACCAGCTCGGCGTAGACGCTGCACTCCCGGAACAGCTCCTGGGGGTGGGTTTCCTGGAAATAACTGCCGCCGATCTCCTCGCGCGGGATGTGCGCCGCGATCGCCAGCACTGGGACTCGGCTCCGATTGGCGTCGAACAGACCGTTGATGAGATGCAGGTTCCCCGGGCCGCAGCTGGCGGCGCATACGGCCAGCTGCCCGGTCATCGCCGCCTCTCCGGCGGCGGCGAACGCTGCCGCCTCTTCGTGACGCACGTGCTCCCAGACGACCTCACCGTCGCGACGCAGCGCGTCGGTGAAGCCGTTGATCGAATCCCCAGGCAACCCGTAGACCCGGCGCACGCCGGACGCTTTCAAGGTCGCGACCATGACATCGGCAACAGTGGTCGGCACAACGGCTCCTTTCGCCAGGTGAGCGACATCGCGCGCCACCTCGTGTGATCTCCGGGTGGCGGTCATGCCGCCGCTCCGGTCGTGCCCGCAAGCAGGCGCAGTGTGGTCGCGGTTCCCAGCCCGTACACCAGGTGGGCGCTCAGATCCTTGGTCAACGTGACCCGGTCGTATTTCCAGATCGGCTGGTAGAGCTTGGCGGCCGGCAAGATCACGTATCCCGCCGCCCATACCCCGGCGCCAAACGGTAACCCGAACCGGATGCGGGGTGTCCGCAACGAGCCGGCGACGATCCCGTACTGCACACCGCCGAAGATCCCGAAGGCCCAGTGAGTGATGTTGTTGACCAGCCGGGCCCGCTGCGGCGGCAGCTCACGCTCGAACAGGCCCTCCACCAGCCGCTTGCCCACCTGTGCCGGCGCGGGCGCGTCTTCCCAGCTGTCCACGTCCGACGAGAACTCCCACGGCTCGAAGCGTTCCTCGCCGTGACCGCGGCGATACCTGGCGTAGAGCAGAGCGTCCATGGCGGCGGTGCCCGCCGCGCCGGCGACAAGCCCCCGGACCACCGCCCCCAGCGGACTCATGCCGCAACTCCGAGCGGTAAGTGACCGACGGGGCATCGGGCCGCGGCGTCGATTCGAGGGGGACGGAGTCTTCGACGAGGTGCTCATGGGTCGCTCCCGAGAGTTCAAGATGGGCTGCACGGCTGATGGCATGGCAGCGAGTTTGCTCTGAGCGAGCCGCGCTCGCATCCGCCATAGGACAGTGCGAGTGGTCAGTCGTGGAGCGCCGAGCCGACGGTCGCCGGGTCGCTGGGCAGGACGCGATCAAGCTCGCTGCGCGAGCTGATGTCGAGCTTGGTAAAGACCTTGCGAAGGTGGTACTTGACCGTTCGCGGACTGATGAACAGTCGCGTGCCGATCTCCGGGTTGGAGAGACCGTCGCGGGCGAGCCGCGCGATCTGTGCCTCCTGGGCCGTGAGCTCGTCGCGCGTCTCAACGGTGCGTTTGCGGGCCGTCTCACCCGTGGCCAGCAGCTCACGACGGGCGCGCTCGGCGAACGCCTCTGCCCCCATCCCGTCGAGCATCGAGTGGGCGATGCGGAGCTGTTCGCGTGCGTCGACGCGGCGGCGCTCGCGACGCAGCCATTCGCCATAGAGCAGATGGGTCCGGGCGAGCTCGGCGCGGACGGCGGCGCCGGATAGACGGTCGATCGACTCGCGATATAGCCGGTCCGCGGCGTCGCCATCGCTGAGCAGCGCCCGTACGCGGGCCTCGATTCCCAGCAGCCACCCGGTGGAGGTGACGCGCGTCCGCTCGGAGAGCCAGTCCAGCGCCCCCCGGACCAGCGTCGTGTCCCCCGTCCGCGACGCGGCCTCGGCCAGCTCGGGCACGACAAGCGACCCGTGCCCGACCGGGTCGCGCCCGAAGGCACGACGGGCGGCATCGCGCGCCAGATCGTGTCGCCCGAGGCCGTTGTAGAGAACGGCGCTCGCGTAGTCCGCGGAATTGACCAGCCGGCCGAGGCCGGCTGCTGTCGCCTCGAGCATGGTGGTCTCGATCAGCTCGGAGGCTCGGGACTCCTCGCCCTGCCACGCAGCGAGCAGCATCGCGGTGTGGGCGACTGGCGGGTTTCCGGCCGCGTCGGCGATCAGGCGATCCTCGTCGATCAATCGCGCCGCCGTGCCCAGCTCGCCTCTCAGGAGGTGGGTGACGACGAGGAAGGTCAGTGCGAACTGGAGGTGCACGAGTGCGCCCATGTCGCGCGCGACCTGCACCTGCCTGAGCCCGAGGGTATGCCAGGACTCGAACTCCCACACCTCCATGGCGATCAGGCCGCTGGTCCGAGCGCCCACCAGCCACAGCCAGCGACGAGCCTCGTCAGAGTCCAGGTTGAGATCGAGGAGCAGGTCGAGGGCGCGCGTCAGCGTCGGCGCAGCGACCGCGTAGCCGTCCGTGAGCCGCATCGCGAACGCGTCGAGCAGGACGTCCACCGGCCGGGGAGGTACGGGACCAGGCGCGGCGGCCCGGGCGGCCTGCGCCGCTTTCCTCAGGCCACCGGGAAGCTCCAGGTCGTCGGCCCACATCGCGGCCAGCAGTGACTCGGCGTGGGCCTCACGCGCGCGGCCGGAGTCGATCGGCTCGAGGCGCGCGGCGGCGGCGGCGAGCAGGGCCGCGGCGTCGGTACCCCGGCGCTGGTCGAACGCAATCTGCCCCCGCAGGTGCGTTGTCTCGGCGCTCTGGCGCTCGTCGAGCGGGCCTGCCTCGATCGTTGCGAGCAGGGCCAGGCCGCCGTCCAGCGCGCCGGCGTCGCGGTTGGCGCGGGCCGCCGCGAGCAGCCGCCGCGTCCGGTGTCGGGGCTCGGGCGTCAGGATCGCGGCGCGCTCGAGGAACGCCGCCGCGGCCGCCAACCCGCCACGAGCCTGCGCGCCAACGGCCGCGCGCTCGAGCTCCGCGGCCACGTCTTCGTCAGGCGTCGGCGTGGCCTGAGCCCGGTGCCAGGCGCGACGGTCCGGGTCCACCTCCGGATCGATGACCTCAGCCAGGGCGCGGTGCACGTCCTGCCGTTCTCGAGGCGACGCTGAGCGGTAGGCTGCCGATCGCACCAGAGGGTGGCGAAAGCGCACCCGTGTGCCGAACTCGACCAGCCCGGCGTCGATCGCGGGCGCCGCGGCCTCCGGCATGATCGCGAGCCGCTCGGCCGCGGCCCACACCAGCGACGGCTCACCCACGGGATCAGCGACCGCGATCTGGAGCAGACGCTGGGTCTCCGGAGGAAGGGCGTCGAGCTGGCGACCGAAGCTCTGTTCGAGCCGGCCGGAGAGCGACATCGCGCCGGGGAGTCCGAAGCCACCCGCCAGCTCGGCGGGCGTCGTCTCCCGCGGAAGCTCGAGCAGCGCCAACGGGTTCCCCCGCGCCTCGCTCACAATCCGGTCCCGGATCCGGTGGTCCAGCGGTCCGGCGAGCACGGATTCGAGCAGCCGGCGGGCGTCGACGTCGCGTAGGCCATTCACCTCGAGCTGCGGCAGTCCGCCCAGCTCCTCGCCGGGCGTCCGTGCGCCGAACACCACCGCCACTGACTCCGCATCCAGGCGCCGCGCCACGAACGCGAGTGCCTGCGCAGAGGCCCGATCGAGCCACTGCTCGTCGTCGACGACGCAGATGAGCGGGCGTTCCTCGGCAGCGTCGGCAAGCAGGCCAAGGACGGCCAGGCCGAGCAGAAAGCGGTCCGGCGCCGGCCCCGGAGTCATGCCAAAGGCCGTCCCCATCGCATCACGCTGCGGCGCCGGCAGACGCTCGACGCCGTCGAGCATCGGCGCCAGCAGCTGATGCAACCCGGCGAACGCGAGCTCCATCTCCGACTGCACGCCGGTCGCACGCACGACGCGGCAGCCCGATGCCCGCGCCACGAGGTACTCCAGCAGCGCGGTCTTGCCCACGCCCGGGTCTCCGCACAGCACCAGAGCCTGGCTCTCCTCCCGGCGCACAGCCTCGATCAACCGGTCGAGCACGTCGCACTCGCGCCGGCGACCCCGCAGCGCGGCGCCCGGACCTTGGGTGAGGGAATCGGTGGCCATGTCTGCCGCGGCGACGTTACAGCGAGCGATCACTCATACCAAGCCGTCGCACGACTGCCCGGTCGCACTGTCCCGTGGACGATGCGAGCGCGACCCGCGCGGGGTGAGACTGAGCGCCGTCAGCAACCCCAACTCAAAGGAGCAGGCGATGAATTACAAGCTGGAGGTCGTAGCCGTGCCGGTCAGCGACGTCGACACGGCCCAGGCGTTCTACGAGCGCATCGGCTACCACACCGACCACGACCATCGCGTCAACGACCACCTGCGGTTCGTGCAGATCACGCCCCCCGGCTCAGACTGCTCGATCGTGATCGGCGACGGTGTCACGTCGGCGGCGCCCGGGTCGGCCCAGCGGATGCAGGTCGTCGTCGACGACATCGAGGCGGCCCGTACAGAGTTGCGCGATGCCGGCGTCGAGGTCGGAGAGATCGAGGAGTCCCCGTCGGGACGCTTCGTCTACTTCAGCGATCCCGACGGCAACGGCTGGGCCGTGCAGCAGTTCCCGACGGCCGCCTGACGACCGGCCGGAGTGCTCGAGGGGGCGGCCCGCCCCCCGAGCACTCGGCGGCTCAGGCGTCTTCGGCCAGCGTCCGGGGCATGAGCGCCGCGAACGCCACGAGGATGAAGGCGAGCAGGCTGACGACGCCGATGGCGTGCGCCCACGGCGCGTCGGCCAGGTTGAGCAGCCCGATGCCGACGATCAGCAGCGCCACTGCCAGCCGGGCTCCGAGGGTCGGTCCGAGGAGCAGCTGGGCGACGCCGGTCTGACCGGCGGTCGCGACCGGCTCGGTCTCCTCCCCGTGGGCTCCGAGGTGACCCCGCAGCGTGAGGGTGAACAGAAGTGCCAGGGCGGGGAACAGGAGGACGGCTCCCGCCAGCACCGCCACCACGACCGCCACCATTGTGTCGTGCGGGGCGGCCGCCTGGTCGACCGTTAGGCCCGGGAGCAGCGTCGGCCATCGCGCAAACGCCCAGTCGGCGATGACAAGCGCCACGGCGAGCGCGCCCGTGTAGCGAGCCAGCTCGAACCGGCGCGCCGCGTTGAGCCCCATCGTCGTCGTCCCCACCACGACCGACAGGATCAGGACCGCAAGCGCGGCGCCGTGGACGAGACCCGAGTACAGCGGGTGGTCGTCGGCGTGGACGACGATGAGCCCGGCCAGCGCCAGGCCGCCGGCGGCGGCACCGGCCTCGAGTGCCCGCACCCGGAACGCCTGCACCAGGTCGGGCTCCCCGCGGCGCGCCGCGTCGGCGGCGAGATAGACGGCGGCCAGGTAAGCGGAGAAGGCCACCGCCAACAGGCCGATCAGGATCGAGGTCGGGTTCAGCCAGCTGGTGATGAGATTCCCCGCCGCGTTCCCGACCGGAACGCGTTCGGCCGCGATGCCACCCGCGGCCGCGCCGAGCGCGAACGGAGTCACCAGCGACGCGACTGCGAACATCCCATCGATCGTCCGCACCCCTCGAGTCCCGGCGGCGGCGGAGCGCAGGGCGTAGCTGGCGCCGCGCAAGATGATGCCCAGCGCGGCGAGGAACAGCGCCACCGACAGCGTCGAGGCGACCGATCCGAAGAACACCGGGTACGCCGTCCACGTCACGGTCAGCACGAAGATGAGCCACACGTGGTTGGCCTCCCAAACCGGTCCCATCGAGTGATGGCAATGGTCGCGGATCCGCTCGCCCCGTTCGCCGCCGCCGCTCAGCAGCTGCCACATGCCGGCGCCGAAGTCCGCGCCTGCCAGCACCGTGTACAGCACCAGACCGATGAGCACGAACACGAGTGGAAGCGCGTCGAGCATCAGGCAGGCTGAAGGGTCGAATCAGGAGGCGCGTCGGCGCCGGGGAGATCAAGCGGCGAGCGCGCCAGCCGGCGCAGGATCCACACCAGCGCCCCCGCGACGGCGATGTACGTTATGACGAGGACGGTGTAGCCGACGGGAATCCCGCTCGCTCCGGTGACCGACTGTGCGGTCGTCATCACGTGGTAAACCACCCAGGGCTGGCGGCCGACCTCCGTCGTCACCCAGCCGGCGATAAGCGCCACCGTCGCCGCGGGCCCCGACACGACGACCGCCCAGTAGAACCACTTGGAGAGCGGAAGCCGCCGGCGGCGGATGCGCAGGAACAGATAGAACAGGCCGAGCAGCGCCAGCAGCGTGCCGATCCCGACCATCGTCTGGAAGGAGAGGCGGGTGACGTTGATCGGCGGACGCTGGCTCGCCGAGACCGTATCCAGACCCGTGACGCGGGCGTTCCAGCTGTGGAAGGCCAGTAGCGACAAGAGGTGTGGGATCCCGATCCCGTATTTGATCTGGCCGCCCGTGTACCAGCCGAGGACGTGTTCGCTGGCGCCGCGGGTCGTCTTGTACAGCCCCTCGATCGCGGCCAGCTTGATCGGCTGCTCGACGGCGATCACCCGCGCGATCCAGTCGCCGACGAGCACCTGGACCGGCGCCGCCAGGCAGGCGATCGTGAGCGGGATCGTCATCGCCACGCGCTCATACCGCGTCCACTGCCCACGCAGCCGGCAGAACGCGTACGCGCCCGCCATCACGAACCCCGTGACCATGTACCCGGCGATGTACATGTGGATCAACTCCGACCACAGCAGCGAATTGCCAAATAGCGCCCCCCACGGATTCACGTCGACCACCTTGCCGCCGACGAGGCGGAACCCTCCAGGGTGGTTCATCCAAGCGTTGACCGAGATCACCGTGAGCGAACCGGTGAAGCCCGTGACCACGATCGGCAGCCCGGACAGGAAATGCACCCGCGGTGACAGCCGGTCCCACCCGTAGGCGTAGATCCCGATGAAGATCGCCTCCATGAAGAACGAGAATCCCTCGATCGCGAACCCCAACCCGAACACGCTGCCGAAGGTGGCCGTGAAGTTCGGCCACAGCAAGCCCATCTCAAAGCTGAGGATCGTGCCCGTGATCACGCCGATCGCAAACAGCGCCAACACGATCCGGCTCCAGCGGCGGGCAACCGTCCGATAGAGCGGGTCGCCGGTCCGCATCCCCAGCCACTCCATGAACAGCACCATCGCGGGGAACGCGATCCCGAAGCACACCAGCGGGATGTGCACGGCGAACGACAGAGCCTGCATCTGCCGAGCCTCCAGCAGATACTGCTGATGCACCGGGGCAAAAGCCGCAGCGAGCATGCTCATGCTTGGGCGCACGGTATCGGGTATCAGATCAGCGCTTCGGTTACCGCCACTCCCGGCGGTGCCGGCGTCAACAATTACACCCTGCACGTGACGGACTGCACCACGTCCGGCAACAGCTTCTCGGTGACGCAGCCTGCGCCACCGACGTCTGCCTCGACCAGAGCGCCGAATGGATCATCGAGCGCCCGGCATTCGAGTTGTCGTTTGGGCTCCAGATCCTGCCCCTCGCCGATTACTCCCAGAATGCCTTCAGCAGCGGTACTGCGGTCTCAGGTGAAGGCGCGACTGTGCCGCCTCCTCCGAGCTGGCAAGCTTCGGATTGTGGCCCGATCATCGGCACGGCCGTTCGCGCGGAGTTCCGGTTCCGGGTCGGCTTCTGTTCGTTGGCGCAGAGGGGGTGGCGCGATGAGGCTTCGCTGAGCGACGGTCGTCGCGGCCGCCCCGTCGGGGTGGCGAATGGTCCCCTCGTCCTCTTTCGAACAGGAGCAGGTAGATGTCAGAAGTTGCTTTGAGCAACGTAGATGGCGTGCTCGCGGAGGTTCGCGAGCTGGCGCAGTCGCTGATCGCCCCTGGCGCCGCTGGAATCGACCGCGAGTCGCGGTTCCCCGATGAGCAGCTGAGCGCGCTGGCGCAGGTCGGCGGGCTTGGCCTGTTGGTACCGCGTGAGCAGGGTGGAGCGGGCGGCGGACTGGTGGCGCTGGCCGGTGCGTGTGAGGCGGTCGGCGGAGCGTGTGCGTCGAGCGGAATGGTGTTCCTGATGCACAGCGTGACCGCGGCGACGGTGGCCGGTGGCGGCGGCCCGTCCGCCGCGCGGCTGCTCGAGGACATGGCGAGCGGCCAGGCGCTGGGTACTTTGGCGTTCAGCGAGCGCGGGACCGGCGCGCATTTCTATTCGCCGGAGCTGCGGGCGGAGCGTCGTGACGGTTCGCTGTTTGTGAGTGGGCGCAAGGCGTTCGTCACCTCGGGCGGTCACGCCGATGCGATGCTGGTGCTCTTGCAGGGTGAGGGCGAAGGCCTGGATTGCTATGTGGTGCGCAAGGATGCTCCCGGAGTGCGCTTCGAGGGGCGATGGGAGGGCCTGGGGATGCGCGGGAACTCGAGCATCGCAGTCGAGCTCGAGCATGTCGCGCTCGATGATGGCGCGCTCATCGGCGAGGCTGGCGGTGGCGCCGGGCTGGTGTTCGGTGTTGTCGCACCGGTGTTTCTGGTCGGCTTGGCAGCGGTGAATGTCGGGATCGCGCAGGCGGCACTGTCGAGCGCGCTCGAGCACGCCAAGTCCCGGCGCTACCCGGATGGCAGCTTGCTGGTGGAGGTCGCGACGGTTCAGCACGCGCTGGCGAACATGGACATCGACGTCCGCGCCGCTCGCGCACTCCTGCAGGAGGCGGCGAAGCTGCGAGACGGCGGCGATGAGGGAGCTCTGGTTCCTCTAATGGAGGCCAAGGTCCTATGCACCGACGTGGCCGCGCGGGTGACGCAGGGTGCGTTGGAGGTCTGCGGCGGGCAGGGATATACGCCCGCGCTCCCGATCGAGCGTCACCTCCGCGACGCTCGGGCGGGCGCGGTGATGGCGCCCACCAACGGGGTGCTCCGAACGTGGTCCGGGAAGGCGATCGCGGGGCTTCCGGTCCCATGAGCGGCGCAGAGCTGAGACTGGGTGCGGTGGCCTACCACCCGAGGATCGTGACGATCTGGGAGCGGTTCCGCACCTATTTCGCCGATGCCGGAGTGCCGACCGACTACATCCTGTTCTCCAACTACGAGCGGCTCGTCGATGCGGTGCTCGACGGCACGGTCGAGATCGGCTGGAACACGAACACGGCCTACGTGGCGCTCGATCACCGGGCGCGCGGCCGGGGGGGCGGGACTCGAATCCTCGGGATGCGTGACGTCGACCGGGACTGGGCAACCGTGTTGGTTACGCGCAAAGGACAACTCCCGGGCAGCGTCAGCGAGTTGAACGGGAGGGTCCTGGCGCTGGGAAGCCGGGACTCGGGCCACGCGGCGATCCTGCCGCTTCACTACCTGGCTAGGGAGGGCCTGGACGTCGCGAGCCTCCGGCTGCTGCGGTTTGACACCGACCTCGGCAAGCACGGCGACACCGGCGATTCCGAGCTGCACGTCGTGCGTGCGGTGGCCGATGGCGAGGCCGACGCGGGCGCCCTGTCGGCCGCGTACTTCAGCGCGTTTCGTGCCGAATCGGTGCCGGCGGTGGCCGACCTCGAGGTCGCATGGCGCAGCCCTGACTACTACCACTGCAACTTCACGGTCCTCGACTCAATGGACCGGGAGCTATCCGAGCGGTGGTCGCAGGCGCTGTTGGCGATGGACTACGACGACCCCAGCCTGCGCCAGGCGATGGAGCTCGAGGGAGTGCGACGCTGGTATCCCGGGGATCGCGAGGGATACGCGTCGCTGGAGATGGCGATGCGAGAACAGGCGCTGCTCTCGTGACCGTCGACCGCCCGCAGGCAGCGCACCGGGTCGACGCGGAGCATCTCGAGCTCGGCGGTGGCCTGGAGGTCCTGCTCGCGGCGGCGTTTGAGCGTGTCGCGCCCGGCGGCGTTCTGGAGGTCAGAACGCCGTCGCGCGCGGTCGCGCTGGAGCTTCCCGGTTGGGCACGCCTCGCCGGCCATGATCCAATCGACCAGATCAGCCGTGCGGACGGACACGTCGTCGCGATCCGCCGCGGCACCTCGGCCAGAATCCTGGCTGACCCGCTCCCACCTCGCGAGACTCCCCCACCCCTACGTCACGGAGAGCTGCGTACCGCGGACTGGCGCGGCGGAGACCTCCCGCCCGAGCCCGATCCCAGCGCCGGGTTCGCGCCGCTCGGAGCCGTGCCCGAGAGCGGAGCGCCGACACACCACTGGGCGCTCAGCCGCCGCGACGCAATCTGGGCCGACGACGTCGGCGAGCTCGTCGACCAAGCGTCCGCCCAGCAGTGGGACGCCTCCCGCGACATCCCCTGGGAGGCGGCCCAGGGCCTCGATGACACAACCGAGCGCGCCGTGGCGCAGGTCATGACGTTCCTGGCTCAGAACGAATACGCCGCCCTGTACGTGCCGGCCGGGTTCCTGCCGCAGGTCAACCCGCAGCTCGTTGAGCTGGTCCTATGGCTCGGCAGCCACATCCACGACGAAGCGCGCCACATCGAGGTCTTCACCAAGCGATCGCTCGCCGGTGGGCACCACGGGTATGCGCTCGCGTCAACCGAGCTGTCCCTCAGCACGCTGCTCGACGAGCACGACTTCACCGCCTCCTCCCTCCTTCTCAACGTGCTCGGCGAGGGCACCTTCCTGGATCTGCTGCGTTTCATCGAGACTCACGCGCCCGACGCCGCCACCGCGGCGGCAGCCAGGCTCGCGCACCGCGACGAACGCCGACACGTCCACTTCGGCATCTCGAACATCAAACGCACCGTCTCGATCGACCCGGACGCGGTCGGACCGCTCGTCGCGGCCGCCGAGACTCGCGCAGCCAAACTCATCAGCCTCTCCGGCCTCTCGCCCGTCCTCGTCGAAGCGCTAACGATCATGGCGGCGCGATCGACCCAGCCGGCCGATCTATCTGACGCCGCCGCGGACGTCCGCGCGCTGATGCAAACGATGGAACGCAACCGCCTTCGCCGCCTACAAGCCTGCGGCCTCGACACCGCCACCGCCCGTCACCTCTCCGACCTCCACACGCCGAACCTCATGTAGGTCGGGTCCTCGCGCCCCTTGGGCGTTTTAGGGGACCAGCACGACCTTGCCGACGTTGCGCCGCTCGGCGATGAAGCGGTGGGCGTCGGGCGCGCGATCGAACGGGAACGACTCGGCGACGAGTGGCTTCAGCTGCCCTTTTTGGAGGGCCGGTATCAGCGGCTCGATCACCCGGTCGAGGCTTCCCTCGGCGTCCCACCACGACAGCATGTTGAGCCCGAAGACGCCCTTGTTCTCGCTCATCACGCCCAGGCCCTTCCACCACGGCATCGATGCGAATGGGCTCTTGAGAATGGTCCGCAGCGCGGTCGGGACGCTGCGTGTCTCGCCCGTCTGCACCTCCGAGGCCCCGTACATGATCAGTCGCCCCCCCGGGCGGAGCAACCGGTAATCCTTGCGGAAGCTCGTCGGGCCGAGCGCGTCGAAGGCTACGTCGATCCCCTCCCCTCCGGTGATCCGGCGCACGACCTCGACGAAGTCCTGGCTGCGGTAGTCGATTGCATGGTCGACTCCCTGCTCGCGGATCGCGTCATGCTTCGAGGCCGACGCGGTGCCGAACACCTCGGCGCCGATGCGCTTGGCGATCTGCGTTGCCGAGATGCCCACCCCGCCGGCCGCGGCGTGGATCAGGACCCGCTCGCCGGTCTTAAGCCCTCCCATCACGACCAGACCCGCTTCTGCGGTCGCGTAGTTGACCGGGAAGGCCGCGCCCTCCTCGAAGGAAACCTGCTCGGGCAACTCATAGACCATGTTCTCGCGCACCGTGACCAGCTCGGCCTGACCGCCAAAGCGCGTGCCGGCGAGCACCCGATCGCCCGGCCTGACCGACTCGACCCCGTCTCCCACCGACTCGACCTCGCCCGCCACCTCGTAGCCGACGACGCACGGCACCTTTGGCGCGTCCGGGTACAGGCCGGTCCGGGCAAGCGTGTCCGCAAAGTTGATCCCCGCCGCCTTGACAGCGATCCGAACCTCACCCGGGCCAACCGCGGGGTCAGGACGCTCCTGGACCCTGAGGACCTCGGGCCCCCCGTGCTCGGTTATGACTACCGCACGCATCGCGCGCGGACTCTAGGCGAATCCGAAGGGCCGCAACTCCGCTTGGCGCAGCCTGGCCTCTAGCGATAGCCGAACATCGCTCCCAGGATGTGCGGCGCGAGGTAGACCTCCCACGTCGCGGTGAGGATCAGCGTCGGTACCGCCAGCGACACGGTCACGACCGTGGCGGCCAGCAGGCGCTCCCACTCGCCGCGGCGGCTGGCCACGATCCACGCTGCCAGCGGCAGGAACAGCGCGACGAGCTCGGGCAGGGCATGCGGCAGCAGACCAAGGATCAACAGCGCGGGCGAGGTGTGGAGCGCGGCGGCGTCCCGCGCAGCGGCCGTGCCGATCGTGTACGCCTGCAGGCTCAGGGAGAATCCGGTGGCGCATACGACGAACGCCATCGCGACGGGCTGGCCGCGCTCGTGGATGACGCGCATCGCCCCGCGGTGATGCTCGGCCTGCAAGGGCAGCGAGCTCCCCGCCATGAACCCGGCGACGCAGGCCATCGCGTGCAGTGCCAGGACGAGCATGTTGTCCCGGAGGATCTGGACGACGTCGCCCAGGCTGCCCACCACGAACGGAGGCTGGCCGAGCTCGACTGAGCTGCGCGACGCCGGGGCGATCAGGGCGATCATCAGGACCGCCGCGAGCAACAGACTCGCTGCGCCCAGTGCGCCCAGCAGCCACCTTCGCAGGATCGGCCACGGGCGATCGCGCCACTCGACAAGCGTCGCGCGAGTACAGCGCACCCCATGCACCAGCGCGTATGCAGATGCATCCACGATCGCTCATCGGCGCGCGCGATCGATCAATTGAAGCTTCGCTCCACCGCGCCGGACATCCGGCTGCGTCCGCCCTCGTTTCCGAACGCATGGCCCCCTCATGACCGGCTAGCCGCCTGGCCGCTCGCCAAGCGCGGTCAGCTCTCCGCGTCCCCGCGCATCCGGTGAAGGCGCTCGAGCGCACGCTTCCAGTCCGCCTCGAGCGTGCGAAGGAGCTCGTGGCGTTGTGCCGGAGCTTCACCTTCGTTCAAACTCTCTCTGTCTCGGGCCTCAGAAAGGCGCAACCGCGCCTCGTGCTCCTCCCGCTCGACGTCCTCGAGCTCACCCGGTTCAAACATGGTCGCCTCCTCTGTCGTCGTTCATTCCGAGCGGTAGACCAGGCCACTCTCGAACCGGACCTTATGGTGGCGGCGACTGACCGATGTCGTCAAGGCGGAGGGCTATCCTTCGGGATCGTGATTCGAGTTATGCGCACGTCCTGGTGGTGGTCGCTCAAGTAAGGGCGGCCTTTGCTTTGTGTGCGAAACGGGCCGCCTCTGGGCGGTCCATCTCGTTTCCGGAGGGGTGTCGCCGCCTGGAGGCCTGGTTCCAGGAGGTTTCTTCGATGATGTGCATCCCCACGTCGGCCGGCAATTCGCCGGTCGCTGCTCAGCTCCGAAGCGAGCAATTGGAGATGGAGCTGCAGCAGGACCCCCGCCGGTTCCGCGTCCTGACCGGCGATCGCCCGACCGGGCCGCTCCATGTCGGCCATCTGTTCGGGACGCTCGCCAACCGGGTTCGCCTGCAGGACCTCGGCGTCGAGGTCATGGTCTTGGTCGCTGACTACCAGACGATCACCGATCGCGATTCGCCGGCAAGCTTGCCGGCCGACGTCCTTGGCCTGGTCGCCGACTACCTCGCTGCGGGGATCGATCCTGAGCGGGCGACGATCTTTGCCCACAGCCGCGTGGAGCAGCTCAACCAGCTGATGTTGCCGTTCCTCAGCCTTGTGAGTGTCGCCGAGGTGGCCCGCAACCCGACGGTCAAAGATGAGTTCGCGTCGGTGGGTGGGGCGGCGATGAGTGCGCTCATGTTCACCTATCCGGTTCACCAGGCGGCCGACATCCTGTTCTGTCGCGCCAACCTGGTCCCGGTGGGCTCGGACCAGCTTCCCCATATCGAGCTGACCCGGACGATCGCGCGACGCTTCAACAGCCGTTACTCGCCCGAGCGCCCCTACTTCCCGGAGCCGGACGGGCTGCTCAGCCAGGCGCCGCTGATCCTCGGCATTGATGGGGCAAAGATGAGCAAGAGCCGCGCCAACGCGATCGCGCTGGCGGCGAGCGAGGACGAGACAGCCCAGCTCATCCGGCGAGCCAAGACGGACTCCGAGCGCCGGATCACCTATGAACCAGACCGACGTCCCGAGGTCTCGAACCTCGTCTTGCTCGCCGCCCTCTGCCTGGAGCGATCTCCCGGCGACGTCGCATCCGAACTCGGAGGTGCTGGCTCCGCGGGGCTAAAGCGGTTGCTAACCGATGCGCTGAACGAGCGGCTGCGACCCCTCCGGCAGCGGCGTCGGGAACTCGCCGCTGACCCTGTCTACCTACGGAGCGTCTTGACGACAGGCACCAACCGGGCGCGCGACATCGCAGAGGCGACACTCAGCGAGGTTCGCTACTTGATGCACAACACGTACTGATCGGGCGGCGGCCTCCACCCCCCGAGCGGCGCAGTGAGCGACGTTCAAGAGGCACTCAACTGCTGCCGCGGACGCCGGCCGGTTTACGCACGCCGCTTGCGCGTGGCCTCCAGCTCGGCGGCGCGTTCGCGGATGCGGTCCTCGTCGGTGATTCGCTGCCAGCGTGTCCCGCGACGTTGGCCGGTCCTCCGAACCCGGCCGGCAGCCTCCAACTCCCGGAGCAGCCTGAGCACGTGATCGCGGTTCCCACCGGTCTGCTCGGCAAGCACGGACGTAGTCAGTCCGCCGTTCCCTGACAACAGCGACTCGACACGGTCGGCGGTTATGGCCGTCGGCGCCTCCGTCGCTCGCGCGCGAGATGTAGTGCGAGCGCGTTTGCGCGATCGAGGCGCCGATGCGGCAGACACCTTGGCCGAGGCCGCACGCCGTGGTTGTGCGGAGGACTTTGTCCGAGAGCTTGCGCTGGCAGCCCGGGTGCGCCGGTTGGTCACCCTGGCCCGTGGCCGCCTCGATGGCCGATTCTCCTGGCGATCGAGTGCGACTCGCGCAGCGTCCAGCGTCTTGATTTCGTCGTCCAGCTCGCGAAGCCGTTTGTCTATTGACTCCACGATCTCTTGTGTTGTTCTCATTCTTCTGATGCTACGCAACTGCGCGGCGCCAGCGCGGGCGCTACGGGGCTTCATGCTCGCGCCGCTGGTACGTCCGACCGGCATCCCGATCGCGCCCTCTCGGCCGCGGGGCCGCCGGACCAGCGTGTTTGCGGCGGGGCCGCTAGTTGACCAGCTGCCGCGCGACGGCGACGTAAGCGCCGGTCAGGTCACGCACTGCTGCGGCCTGCGGCGCGATCGCGTCCTTCAGCCAGTCGATCTTGGAATCGGCGAGGCTGTTCTCGTAGGAGTCGACAACGCTCAGCACGGACTGCTCATACGAATCGATGGCGGCGAGCACAAGCTTTTTCTGCTCCGCGTTGGCCTGCTCGACGTACTCGGCAAGCTTCTGGTTGGTCTGATCCACGAACTCCGCAAACTTCTTGTTGGCAGCTTCGACGCTCTCCGTCACTTTGGCGGTGGCGTCCTCGGCCTGATTGGCTGTCTTGGTGGCCATTGAGGATTCCTTTGATTGGGTGCGTGTAGGATTAGCACATTAGCTGATCACGAGCTAACTTGCAAGCGGCATGACAGCGCGCCAACGATCCGGCCGTATTCCGACCGTCGCACTCGGATTAGTGGCCTCACGTGGTAAGCTGGTTAGGCCATCGCGTTCCCTCAAGGGTTTGGCGGATCGTGTGCTCGTCGGGTTCCTACTGACCTCTCTCCCCCGCGAGCGCCCCGCCTGAGAGGCACGTGAGGAGTATCGATGGATGCTGTGAGTGCAGCGCCCGCACGGAGGTCGCACCGTCAGCTGTTGGGTCGGGCGAGCGCCGGTCACTCGTTGGCCGGCGCACCTCGAGGTAAGTCCGGAGCACCGCTGCGTGTCGCGATGCTCGCTCCGCCCTGGATCTCCGTGCCCGCGCCCGGGTACGGTGGCGTGGAGTCGGTTGTGAGCACGCTCACCGAGGCGCTGGTCCGCCGAGGACATGACGTGACGCTCTTCTGCGCTCCGGGCTCTGTCTCGCGCGCAAACGTCGTGACTCTGCTCGACGAGTCCCACCCGGACGAGATCGAGCGTTCGCTCTACGAGGTCGACCAGGTCGGGCGAGCGTTCGACGCGATCGACAGCGCCACCGATGATGATCGCTTCGACGTCGTCCACGATCACTGCGGCTTCACCGGGCTCGCGATGGCAAATCGCATCGACACACCACTTGTGCACACGCTGCACGGACCCTTCACCCCGGAGACGGGGGCCTTCTACGCGCGCCACGGCCACAAGGCCACGCTCGTCGGCATCAGCCGCGCGCAGCTCTTATCAGCGCCGCCAGGCCTGGCGCCGATTGCCTCGATCCCCAACCCGATCGACCTGCGGGCATGGCCGCTGCAGGAGCGCAAGGGCGACTATCTGCTCTGGGTCGGACGGATGACACCGGAGAAGGGGCCGCACCGAGCGATCGCCGCAGCGCACGCCGTTGACGTGCCGCTCGTCCTGGCCGGCGTGATCCAGCCAGGCCAGCGGGCGTTCTTCGACCGGGAGATCGCTCCACACATCGACGGCGAGCGTGTCCGCTTCGTCGGCGAGGTCGGCGGGTCGGCCAAGCGCTCGCTGTTCGCCCGCGCGCGGGGGCTGCTCATGCCGATCCGCTGGAACGAGCCGTTCGGGATGGTCATGGTCGAGGCGCTCGCCTGCGGGACGCCGGTGATCGCGTTTCCCGAGGGCGCGGCGTGCGAGCTGGTTATCGACGGGAAGACCGGTTTCCTGGTCGACGACGAGCGTGCGATGGCGGTCGCGATCGGCCAGCTGCCGCGGATCGCCGCACGGGATTGCAGAGCCTGGGTAAGCCGGCATTGCGATGTCGAAGTCGTCGCTGCCTCCTACGAACGAACCTACCGATCCGTGGCGCTCCACGGCGCGACACGGGCTCTCGCCAGTGTCTGATCGGACCCTCAGCGTCCTGGACGGGAGCACGTTCGTCGTCGGAGACCGGCTCGGAGACGTCCGCGCGGATGAGGGTCGCGAACACGGCTTCTTTTCCGAGGACACGCGCTTCATATCGCGATGGGTCCTCCGCGTCGATGAGACACCGCTCGAGCTGCTGAGTCTCAATCAAAGCGCTCATTTCGACGCTCAGTTCTTCCTGACACCCAGGGTGGGACCAGACGATGAGGCGCCTTGCTCGATCGTGCGCCACCGCCTCGTCGACAAGGTGTGGATGGAGGAGGTCACAGTCACAAACCACCTCCACGAGACCAACCGTTTACGCGTGGCGCTGGAGGTCGATGGCGACTTCGCCGACCTGTTCGAAGTCAAGGACGGACTGGCTGCCGCGCGAGCGGTGACCGAGAGCCATGACGACGCCAGCTTGACACTGGCCTACCGGCATGGCGACTTTCGCCGCTCGGTCACAATCGCGGCCAGCTCGCCGGCAGCCATCACCCGTGGCGGCTTCACATACATACTGGAGCTCGCGGCTGGTGAACAGTGGTCGGTTACCTTCACGGTCTCCCCATACGCCGCGCAGCCTGGAATCAGCTTTGCACGACGCAAGCCGCGCAGAGCACTCGAGGAGATGCGAATCGAAAAGTCGGCCGAGCTCGAGGCTTGGCTTCTCCGTGCGCCGGTGCTGGAGGCCGGTGACCCAGCGCTGGTTCGCACCTACCACGCGAGCCTCAGCGATCTGGGCGCGCTTCGCATGCGCCCCGACCTCGGCAACGGCGCGACTCTTCCCGCGGCCGGACTCCCATGGTTCATGGCGCTCTTCGGTCGCGACAGCCTGTTAACAAGCTTCCAGACGCTGCCGTACCTGCCCGGCTTCGCCGCCACCACTCTGTACGCGCTCGCCGCCCGTCAGGCCCAGGTCCGAGATGACTTCCATGAGCAGGAGCCCGGCAAGATCCTGCACGAGCTCCGCTTCGGCGAGCTGACCGCGCTGGGCAAACGACCGCACTCGCCATACTTCGGAACCGCGGACGCGACCCCTCTGTTCCTGGTCCTCCTCGACGAATACCACCGGTGGTCGGGCGACGACGACCTCGTCCGGGCGCTGGAGCCCAATGCCCGTGCAGCTCTGGCCTGGATCGAGGACAGCGGGGACCTCGACGGCGACGGATACGTCGAGTACGAACGCCGCAACCCGCTCACCGGCCTGATCAACCAGTGCTGGAAGGACAGCTGGAACTCCATCCAGTTCGCCGACGGCACGCTCGCGCGGGGACCGATCGCGACCTGCGAGATCCAGGGCTACGTTTACGACGCGCAACGGCGCTCCGCCCGCCTCGCCCGCGAGGTATGGGACGACGAGGCACTTGCCGTCCGACTCGAGCGGCGCGCCGGCGATCTGCGTGCGTCGTTCGCTCGCGACTTCTGGATGCCGAAGCGCGGCTGCCACGCCCTCGCGCTCGACGGCGACAAACGCCAAGTCGACAGCCTGACCTCCAACATCGGTCATCTACTGTGGTCGGGAATCCTCGACGACCACCAGGCAGCCAGCACCGCCGAGCGGCTCCTCGACCAGCAGCTCTATTCGGGCTGGGGCGTACGCACACTCGGCGCGCACGAGGCGGGCTACAACCCACTGGGTTACCACACCGGAACGGTCTGGCCGCACGACAACTCCCTGATCGCCGCCGGCCTCGCTCGATATGGACACCACGAGGCGGCGGCCACGATCGCCTCCTCGATCCTCGCCGCGGCGCCGTACTTCGAGCATCGTCTGCCCGAGGTCTTCGCCGGCTTCCCGTTGCCGCTGACATCGGTCCCGGTGACATTCCCCACGGCCTCGCGTCCTCAGGCATGGGCCGCGGGCACACCGCTGCTGCTGCTGACGACGCTGCTGGACCTGCAGCCCGGATACACCGACGTCGAGGCGGACGTCCCGGGTCCGATCGGTCACATCGCGATCAGGCGTCAGCCAAGTCGCTCCGGAGTGCCCTCAGCCGGCGCGACGGCTACGGTCTGAACCGTGGCTGATCTCAAGGCGCCGTTCCAGCGCCGGTGAGCTCGGTCAGGTCACGAAGCAACGCGTCCATCCCGGCGATCTGGTGGAAGGAGCGTTGGCGCCCTGCACCGCCCCCGCGCTCCAACAACGCTGGCAGCGCGTCGAGTTGATCGCTGCAGTGCAAATCGTCGGCATAGCGGCGCGCGAGCGCGAGGGCTTCCTGGAGCAGTTCGTCGACGGGCCGCAGCCGGCCTTCGGCGTCGGGTAGGCGGGCGCGAACACCAAAACGGGCCGCCCGGAACACACCCTCGTCGAGCACCTCGGCCGGCGGATCGGGCTCGGGATCCGTCTCGGCAGCGTGACGGGCCAGGCAGTGCGTGAGCGCGACCAGCCCGGCGGTGTCCTCTAGCGACGCCTGGGCGTCCAGCGCCCGGACCTCAACGGTGCCCAGGCGCGGATGCGGACGCAGCTTCCACCAAAACCATGTGTAGTCGGGCACGTCCGCGGCCCGCGCCAGCAGCTGAGCGCTGGCGCAGAAGTCCGCGAAGTCACGCATCGCCCGCGGCACACCCGAGCGCGGCCAGCCGCGAAGCGTCACCTCGCGTGCCGAGGCCAGACCCGTATCGCGGCCGTGTCGGAACGGCGAGTTGGCAGCGAGCGCTTGCAACAGCGGAAGGTGGCGCCGCAGGCCGTTGAAGACCCGGATCGCCGTATCGGCGTCTGGCATCCCGACATGGATATGCAATCCCCCGACCGGCGTTACGACTGCATCGCCGAGCAGCTCGCGGATGCGCTCATAGCGCTCCTTGTCAGTGATCTCCGCCTCACCCTCGATCGCCGACGGATGGGTACCCGATCCGAGCAGGCCGGCCCCCGTCTCGAGAACCGCTCGGCGCAGACCGCGGAGCGCACTAACCGCTTCGCCGGCGCTGCGACAGACTTCGGTGATCAGCTCAATCTGACATGCATGCAGCTCGCGCTCGATCGATCCGTGAACCGGGCCAAGCCGTTCCTGCACCGCGGCCGACGCATTCGCCTGACGGCCGCTGATCGGATCAACGAGGAACAGCTCCTCCTCAACGCCGACCGAGAACGACTCTCCCGAACCGAAGGCGTTGCCGATCTGATCGTCCGAATTCAACCTTCAACCCTCCGTCCAGGCCGGCCGAGGACGCGGCTCTCCCACCCTGCCCGAGGGAGAGACCGCGGCCTTCGAAAGGTGAAACTCAGTAGTAGTGTCGTCGCCCGCCGACGGCACGCCCCAACGAGCCAAGCACCAGCAGAATCAACCCGACGATGAGGAGGATGATTCCGATCGACCACAGAATGGCGATCTTGGCGATGAAGCCGATTATGAGCAGGATGATGCCCAGAGTGATCATTTCGTTCTCCTGACAGTAAATGTCGTTGTAGTTGGTCGGCGGTTGGTGCCTGGTAGTTCTCGGTGCGTCCGATCAGCGCAGTTCCGTGGTGTCCTAGTTCTCGCTCCTTGTGTCCGAAACGAGACTGACAGGACTTCCCTCGCGCGGGCCGTCAGTCGCCGATCGCTGTCGACCGACGTTCGCTGTCCCCTCGAGCGCCGAGTTGCGTTCGACTGTCTGGGGCTCGGACTCGATGCGGCTGGCGGAGCGCCTCCTTGCGGGGCGCTCGTCAGTCTGTCTGGTTCTACCGCCGACGCGCGGTAGCAGCGAGAGCATGATCAGCAGCGCTCCGGTGGCGCCCCAGACGAGTTCGGTCACGCCGTTGGCAGCGAAGATGCCGAGTGCGCCGTGCCCGTTGACGAGCGCGATCAGGGATAGAACCACCAGCGAGATTCCGACGAGCAACGACATGGTCTTGGCACCCCAGTGCATCGGAGCGCCGAGCAGCAGCAGCATTCCGGCGGCGATGAACAGCAGTGCACTCCAGCCGTTGACCTCCAAACCGAGCCACGTCTTACCGTGAACGGCCCCGGTCGGCGCATGTTGGGCGAAGCCGTGGCCGCCGAAGATCAGAGCGGTGATGCCGTACGCCAGCAGCAACAGACCGATCAGCCCTATCGGCCCCTTGGCCAGCGACGTTCCCTTGGTCCTGTATCTGGTGCTCATTCGTTGTGTCGGCTTCCGTTGTGTCGGTCTGCGGATTCGCCGGGACAGACCGTCTCACATCTGTATCAATACAGGACGCTTTGTGTCTTGCATTATACAGACTCAGCTCATTTTGTCCATGTATGTAGTCATACATGTCTCGTCGTGCCTACCCGGGAACGCGGTGCGCAATCTCGCCCGTCACAAAGCACGCACGGCCGTACGTCTCCTACGTTCGGTGTCCCAAGTCGTCCCATCTAAAGGCCAGAATGCGCCTAGATCTAGGCCCCGGATCGCCGCGTCGCGGCGAACGGCCGACGAGCATGACGATGTTGTGTCCATCTTAGGCGTACTATGTACGAGTTAGTATGTTAGATTGGACATAATGTGTTCCGCGGCGAGATCGGTCATGCGCCCCCACCAGAACACCTCCAGTGGCTAGCGGCGGAATGAACGCAGCCGGCGATCCAGGGCGGACCGGGACCCCTGATCCTGGTGCTGATTCGGCCCGGCGGCTGAGAAGCGACGGTTGGCGGACACGAGAAGCGATCCTCCACGCGGCACGCGCGGCGCTGTTGCGCGGTCACCGGACGACGGTGCAGGAGATAGCGGAGGCAGCCGGGGTCGGCCGCTCGACGATTTATCGCTATTTCCCAACTCGCGGCGATCTTGAAGTAGCCCTGTCCGAACGGGCGTCTCAATCGGCTGCCGTTACCAGCGGCCAGGCGATAGCGCCGGGCCAGCTCGATGATGGGCCCGCCGCGACGGCGTCGTTCGCGAGTGCGGCCGGCGCCAACACGGCCGAGGTTGACCGCGTGCGACCTGCCGGACAGCTGGGACGTGAAGGACCACTTTCGGTGGATGCGATCCAGGTCCTCGACTCGGTCCCGCCTCATCTGGTCGCCGAGCAGCTGGTGGCCGAAGGCCAACGCACCGCCGGGGTGCCGGTCGCGTTGTACCTGATCGACATCGACGGCTCTCGCCTGGTCCGCATTGCCGGCTCGCGAGAATTTCCAGCGCACTTCGATCACGTTCTCGCGCTCGGCGGCGAGATCCCCCCCGACGGCATCGCCGCGCTCGAAACCAGGCTGGCGGAGCAGTTCCCCGGCTCGGCGCCCTACCCCATGATGGTGCGCGGCCATGCGATCGGCGTGCTCGTCGCCGTTCGCCGACCCGGGGCGTCACTGCGAGAGCTCGCGCGCCAGGGTGCGGCTGCGATCGCGCTCACCAGCGCCTACACGGACGTCTTCGAGGGCGGCCGACGCACCCGGCAGCCATCCCCTGCGGCCGAGCTGCAACTCGGCTTACTACCCCCGCGGATCATGAACGTGACCGGTGCGGAACTCGCGGGAAGCCTGGTCCCCGCGTATGAGAGCGGCGGTGACTGGTTTGACTTTGCCGATAACCACGACGGTGCGTGGCTCGCGATCGCCGACCCCAAGGGAAGCGGCCCCGCTTCAACCGCATTTGGCGCGCTCGCGCTCTCGGCACTGCGCAGCGCTCGGCGCAGCGACGCAACCCTCGAACAGGCAGCACTGTGCATGGACCAGATCGTGCGGGAAGTCGGCGGCCCGGAATTCACCATCAACGCGCTCATCGCCCGCTGGAGCGCGCCGACCTCGCGCCTGGCCTGGATCAACTGCGACGGACCGCCGCTGATGATCACCTCGGCCGACGGAACCACCGAACAGCTCGAGAGTCAGACGCAGGGCGCGCTGGGATCCTCGGAGCACACGGTAGAACGCGAACGCCACGAGCGACGGCTGCACCCCGGCCAACGACTGATTCTGTGCTCTGACGGTGCCTCGATCACACCGGCGGCCGGGCACGACAACACTGCGACACCCACCGGCATCAACCAGGCGATCATGGCCACCCGTCACGCATCCGCCGCCGCGACCGTACGCCACATCCTCGACGTCATCGCCAGCGGATCACCCGACGGGCCCGAGGACGACGTCGCGGTCATCACGCTACGAATCATCTGAACCGCGGCGCCCGATGGCGGGCTCCGACCGCGCAGGCGGCTCGGCGCTTTACGCGTACGCCGCTCCGTCGATGACCTCTCGGTGACCGACGGGGTGCGCGAGCGCCACCCGGACCGGCGTTTCCGGGTTTGGTCTGCGCATCTGAAATCCTGACTCAGGCTTGACGTACATCGTCAAGATGAGCTCCTGCTCGCTCTCAAAGAGGTCTGGCGCGAGCACCCGGCCGTCGGCCCTGCGCCCTCCCGCGAACGTCTGCTCTGTCACGCATATCCGCAGAACGGTGTCCTCCGGCTTGACCTCGACAACTTCGTCCAGGTGCCACGAGGACGCCCGGATCCCATCGCGGGTTGCGCGCAGCAGCCGGCCGTTGCTCTTCGTTACGCACGACCACGTGCCGCGTTTGACGTCCTGCTTGACGACGACCGTCAGCAACTCCGGCGGGAGTCCACGTCCGAATAGCGCCTCAGTGTCGGTCCGGGCGAGCAGTCGCCAGGCTCGGAGCTGCCCGTCGATTTGTGCGGCAAGGGCGCTCACAGCTGGATCGGAGGGGTCAAGCCGCTCGGGCGGCCGCTCTAGTGCGAGCGGCGAGAACGGCAGGCCAGCCCCATCGCTGACAAACTCGGGTATCCGTGGAGCCGGGACCGGCTCGAGCACGGCGCAGCGCTGCCAGTCGCGAGCGGAGGGCACCCCCCGCGCGCGCGCCTTGAGCCGGGAAAGAAGTCCGTCGTCCCCGTTCGCCATGACGACCAGACTACCGCCGTCCAGCCGGATGCGGCGTAGTCGGGGACGGTAGAGAATGTGAGCCCCCGAACAGGAGCAGGTATGGAGCAGCTGAGCTTGGGTGTTGTCGCCACGTCGCGCAAGCGCGATGAGCACCGGGTCGCAATCCACCCCGAGCACCTGGGGCGGATTGACGCCGAGTTGCGGCGCCGCATCTTCCTCGAGCGCGGGTATGGGCAGCGGTTCGGCATCTCGGACAACCGACTCGCTGCGCAGGTCGGCGGGCTGCGCTCGCGCGAGCAGCTCATCGATGAGTGCGACGTGGTGGTGCTTCCGAAGCCGTTGGCGGAGGACCTGACCGGGTTCGCCCCCGGCAAGGTCCTCTGGGGATGGCCTCACTGCGTCCAGGATGAGGCCATCACGCAGGTGGCGATCGACCGCCGTCTGACGCTCATAGCCTGGGAGGCCATGAACTACTGGACCGACGAAGGCAACTTCAGCCTGCACGTGTTTCACAAGAACAACGAGCTCGCTGGGTACTGCTCGGTCATGCATGCATTGGCGCTGATGGGCACGACGGGTGCCTATGGCCGGCGTCTGCGGGCTGCGGTGATCAGCTTCGGCGCCACCGCGCGTGGCGCTGTGACGGCGCTGTTCGCGCTTGGCGTTCATGAGGTGACGGTGCTGACGCATCGCGGAGTCGCGGCGGTCGCATCACCGATGGCACCCGCGCGGTTAGTCCACTACGAACGTGACCCCGACCGCCCCGGTCGCACGTTGCCTCTCATCAGCTCCGGGGGCGGATCGGTCGCTGAGGCGCTCGCCGAGCATGACATCGTCGTCAACTGCATCCTGCAGGACACCGACAACCCGCTCATCTTCGTCAGCGACGACGAGCTGGGCCTTTTTCGATCCGGGAGCCTGTTCATCGACGTCTCCTGCGACGAGGGGATGGGCTTTGAGTGGGCGCGTCCCACGTCGTTCGCCGATCCGATGCTCACGCTTGTGGGCGGCGCGCACTACTACGCCGTGGATCACAGCCCGTCCTACCTATGGAACTCAGCGACCTGGGAGATCAGCGAGGCGCTCATCCCATATCTCGCCACCGTCATGTCCGGCGGGGAGGCGTGGGACGCGGACCTGACTGTGCGCCGCGCGGTCGAAATCCGCGCGGGCGTCGTGCATAACCCCAAGATCCTGAGCTTCCAATCCCGCTCCTCGACGTTTCCCTACCACGTCCTTTAACGAGTAAGAGGGAGGCACGCGTAAACGCTGAGCCTCCCTCTTGGTCCGTTCGGTGCCGCGTCCGGCCGTGCTCCGATTAGGCGGCGGTCCGCTCGCGCTCGGCGGCGTTGATGACCCCCGCGCGGTTCTTGTGAGACCGCTCGTACGACAGAGTCTGCTTGGCGCGCGTGTCGTCGCCGTCGGCAAGCACCGGCTGAATCTCAGCAGCGGTCAGTTCGTCATAGCCCGCCCACGGCTCGTTGCCGCGCAGCGATGCGATCCGGCTCAGGACCGTGGTGCGGTTCTGGTTCTTGCGTTCATATGAGTCGATCTTGGCCAGATCAATCTGCGACAGGCCGGTCAGCTTCGCCGTGATCTCGTCAGCCGTGAGCTTGTCGTAATCCGCAAGCGCTAGATCGCCCTCGGAGGCCACTGCACCCTTGACCTGGCCCTCGGCCTGCGCGACACCCGGAACCTTGCGGGCTTGACGCGCCGTGCGCTTGGTGGCCGCGGTCGTCTTGCGCGCAGCCGTCTTGGTCGTCGCGGCAGCTTCGCGGACCGTGTCGGCAGCCCCCGTGGTCGTGACGTCATAGGACGGGTCGTCGTTGACGTCGGCGCCGACGACGGCGTCGGTGAGCTTGGGGATCTCCCGCAGAATTCGCTGAAGCATTTTCTCTTCATCGGCACGGATCGACGCCGCCAGCTTCATCGTCTCATCGTCACCGACCGAGCGGGCGAGCCGCTCGATCGCCGTGTAGGTGGCGATCTCCAGCGCTTCGGTGGCGCAGGCGTCCTTGGCGTTCTTGAGCACCTTCTCCTCACCGCCGGAGCCCCGCAGAAGGTCAAACGGGGTCTTTCCCAGCGCGAGCGTCTGGGCGACGAGATCCTCCCAGAAGCCCACCACCGCCGTCAGCGGGTTGGAGCCCTCATCGAGCGCCTTCAGGCGGCGGCCGACGCGATCCGCGTGGTTATGTGTTTCGCTCAGGTGCGTCTCCAGTCCGGAGCGGTAGGACCCGCGCGGGGTCATCGCGATCTGCGATTGCAACACTCGGACTAAGGCGGCCTCACTGGCGTGAGCCTCGGTGAGGTACTGCACGACCTTCTGCTTTGAAGCGTTCATACGGCATCCAATCAGGATTCAGAGAATCTCAAGGGCGTCCTGCCGGCCCCTGGGACGAATGACGCGCCCTCGGAACGGCGGAGGAAGGCGCGTACAAAAGGTACCTCGACAAGGCCGTTCGGTTACACGAACGACGGCTGCATCGGCTTATTGGTCGCCGGCCGGAATCGACTCAGCTAGCGCAGCGCGCCCGGGAGCCGCGGGGAAGGGGTCGGCGAAGTACTGGGTCTCGTGCGTTACGAAACCGTCGGTGATCTCCATGATGCTGATCGAGTATGTGGGCACGCCGTCATAGGTGATCACAACCTCGCTCACCCAAAGGTCTCCGGCGCCCCGGATCCGGCGGACGGTGAAGTGGCGTTCGGCCGGGTGCCCGCCTCGCTGCGCTTGGATCTTTGACCGGCCTCTGAAGCGCTCACCGGACTGCGGGTAGTCGAGGATCCCGTCTGTGGCATAGATCGCGTGCTCAGTGTCGCCGTCCCCGCTTTCGGACGCGTCCCAGTGCTGCTGGATCCGAGCCCGGATATCGGCGTCACTGTCAATTTCACTATTCACCCGTGAGCCCCCATGACTAGTAGGAATGTCGCCGGTTCGCGCGACAGATGTTACCCGAGCGTTCTCGTGCAGCTTGGAACCTCGGTAGGTACACTGGCTTCCCTTGCCGGTGGTGCCACACGCGATCGAGGTCGGCGGGGTCCTGCGCCGGCTGTTGGTGGCGGCGCCGACGGGTGCGCCTACCGCGATCGTCGTGACCATGCATGGCAGCACCTCGACGCCCGAGACCCAGGTCCGCCTCAGCCGCATGGCTCCGCTGGCCGAGCAGGGTGCGCTGGTGGCCTTCCCGCAAGGCTCCATTTCGTCGCGGGCTGGATGGGAGTGGGACCTGCACGGCGATGTCGCCTTCCTCGACGCCGTCGTCGACTACCTCCGTGAGACCTTTGGCGCCACCGCGGCGCCTCTGTGTGTCAGTGGCATGTCTGGTGGGGCGCGCATGGCGAGTCGGTTCTCCTCGTTGGGCCGCAACCCGGTGCGCGTCCTCGGCGCGGTGGCGGGACTGCGCATGCCCGCCGTGGAGCGGCTTGACCATCCAGTGCGCGTCGTCGCCTTCCACGGGACGCGGGACAGGTTCAACCCCTATGGCGGCGGTCCCACGGGACGGTGGAGCGAGAGCGTGCTCGACGCGGCGTCCGCCTGGGCCCGGGCCAACGGCCACGCCCCCGAACCCGAGCGCGAGTTCACGCCCTCGCTTACGCGGCTCTCGTACGGGCCTCGCGGCGATCCGGGCGCGGTGACGCTGTGGGTCTGCGACGGGGCGGGGCACACATGGCCGGGGACTCGCCTCACGCTTGGGCCCCGACTCTTCCTGGGCAAGGTGTCCTACGACGTGGACGCCGCAGCCGAGATCTGGCGGGCGCTCGGCGGCGCCTGACCATCCCGTGGGCTGGTACACTCGGAAACCGTTATAACGAGATCCGAGTCATTGACGCGCCGTCTGCGGTCGCTGTTAGAGCTGGTCATCACCGTCGCGGTGGCGGTCGGTCTCGCCTTGCTGATCCAAGCGTTCGTGGTCAAGCCGTACCGGATCCCGAGCGGGTCGATGCTGCCAACGCTGGCGCTCGGGCAGCGGATCCTGGTCAACCGGCTCGACACGCACCCCGGGATCGGGGATGTGGTCGTGTTCCATCCACCACACGGTGGAGACCTCGGGACGGGCCAGTGTGCCAACTCCCAGCAGGGATTCGGCGCGGACGGGGCTGCGCTGGCGCAGCCGTGTGTTCGGCCGCTGGCCAGCGAGTCACAACAGACCTTCGTCAAGCGCGTCGTCGGCCTACCCGGTGATGTGCTGCGGATCGTGGGCGGCCATGTGATCCGCAACGCCAAGCGGGAGCCGGACGCCTACATCTCCGCTTGCGGCGGCGCGGCCGAATGCACGTTCTCCCGGTCGATCCGGGTCCCAGCTGGCGACTACTACATGATGGGCGACAACCGCGGCGACTCCGATGACAGCCGGTATTGGGGTGCGGTTCCGCAGCGCTACATCATTGGCGTCGCGTTCTTCACCTACTGGCCGCTGGACAGGATCGGCGTACTCTGAGCCGCATGCTGTTGGCCGAACGCAGCGTCCTTGTGCTGACCAGCCTTGCTGGCGGTGACCGCCACGGGTATGCGCTGATCAAGGACATCGAGAGCTTCTCCGGTGTTGCGTTGTCACCGGGGACGTTGTACGGGGCACTGGCCAAGCTCGAGGCCGACGGCTTTGTGCAGCGCCTGCCGGCCGACGATCGACGCTACCCGTACAGGCTGACCCCGGCGGGCCGGACGGCGCTCGCCGAACGTCTGGCCGAATCCGCCAGGATCGCGAGCCTCGGGCTTGAGCGGATCGCTCTCGGTGGCTCATGAGGCACCGCCTAGCGGACGCGATCCTGCTGCTCTACCCGCGCCGGGTCCGCGCGCGTCACGGCCCGGAGATCGTGGCGCTGCTCGACGACCTCATCGCGCATGAGGGACGCTCACGCACCGGGCTGTTCATACGTCTGGCGGTGGACGGACTGGTCCAGCGCATAGCCTCGACCGCCACCGTCTGGACCGTGGTCGCGGTCCTGGTGGCTACCAGCGTCGGTGATCTGGCGGTCTCGGATTTTGCTGCCGCCAATGCGTTCAAGGTTGGGCCGCGAACGGTGCATACGGTCGCGCCGGCACGGCACTCGCACCTGCCCCCCCACCATCTGCCCCGGTCGCACCGCACTTCACGTGGATTTCATGTCGAGAAGCTCCGACCGGCTCCGCTCAGCAGGTGAAGGGCCACGACAGGCGCGGCCCACGACACAGGAGACCACCATGCCGAAGTACCTGCTGCTCAAGCGCTACCGCGGCGGTCCGGAGCCGCACCATCCGTTCCCGCCGATGGACCAGTGGGCCCCCGAGGACGTGGAGGCGCACATGGCCTTCCTCAGGCACGTCAGGGAGCTGCTGCAGGAGAACGGCGAGTACGTCGACGGGCAGGCGCTCACGCCCGCGCGCACCTGGGTGCGCTACGGCGGCCCGAACGCCGCGCCCGTCACCACCGACGGCCCGCACCCCGAGACCAGCGACCTGATCGCGGGCTGGTACATGATCGACGTCGAGTCGCACGAGCGCGCGGTCGAGGTCGCGGCTTACGTCTCTTCCGAGCCCGGCCCGGGCGGGGGGCCCCTGTACGAGTGGATCGACGTCCGGGAGGTCATGTCCGAGCCACCTCGGACGACTGACCCGGCGTGATCGACGAGCCGGCGCGACGGCTGGATTGGGCCCCCGCCCAACCCGCACTGCGCGGGGTGGGGCGGGACCTCATCCCTCGGGTGCTTGCGGGCCTGGTCCGGCGAGGCGAGGACTTCGATACCGCCGAGGACGCGCTGCAGGAGGCGCTTATGGAGGCGGTGCGGGTGTGGCCCGAGCACCCGCCGCGCGACCCGCGCGCGTGGCTGACGACGGTCGCGACCCGGCGGCTCGTCGACGCCCGCCGCAGCGAGGCCGCCCGTCACCGCCGCGAGGAGACGATGTACGCCGAACCGCCGGCGGGCGGGCCTCTCGTCACCGAGGAGGGCGACGACACCCTCTTCCTGCTCTTCTGCTGCTGCCACCCCGACCTCGCGCCCGCCTCCCAGGTGGCGCTAACCCTGCGCGCCGTCGGCGGCCTCACCACCCGAGAGATCGCCGACGCCTTCTACGTCCCCGAGGCGACGATGGCGCAGCGGATCAGCCGCGCCAAGCGCACATTGGCCGGCCCGCCCGCCCGCCGCCTGGACCAGCCCGGCGACCTCGCCGTCGTGCTGCGCGTTCTCTACCTCGTCTACACGGCCGGACATGTTGGGCCGCCCGCCCGGGTTGACCTAGCCGGCGAGGCCATCCGGCTCGCCCGCCAACTCACCCTCGCCACCGAGGAGCCGGAGGCGCGCGGGCTGCTCGCGCTGATGCTCCTCAACCACGCCCGCCTCCCGGCGCGCCTCGACTCAGAGGGTCGCATCGTCACGCTCGACCGACAGGACCGCGGCCTGTGGGACACCCGCGAGATCGCCGAGGGCGTGCGCGTCCTGCAGTCGGCGCTGACCATGCAGACGGTGCAGCGGCGCCCCGGCCGCTACCAGGTCGAGGCCGCCATCGCCGCCCTGCACGCCGACGCGGCAAACGCCGAGGAGACCGACTGGCCGCAGATCCTCGCCTGGTACGACGACCTCGTCGCCCTCACCGACGACCCGGTGCGCCAGGACCCCGCCGCGGTGCTCGGGCGCGCGGTCGCGGTCGGCCATGCCCTCGGCGCCGCCGCCGGGCTGCGCGAGACCGACCGGCTGCGCGAGGTGATCGGCGAGCGACACCGCTGGCACGCCGTCCGCGGCCACTTGCACGAACTCTGCGACGACCTACCTGCCGCCGCCTCGGCGTACGCCGAGGCCGCCCGCCGGGCCACGAACGTCGCCGAGCGCGATCACTTGGTCCGTCAGGCCGCCCGCGCGCGCGCCGCCGAGCAGATCGGCTGAGGCACGACCGCGAACCCCGCTCGGTCGCTACGCCACCGAGTCGCGGAACGCGATTGCCTCGCCGCCGATCGCGCTCGACTCCTCGATCGGCACGATTGGGGTCGCCGTGAAGCGCAGCCACGGCGTCCACGTAGAAGTCGTCCGGGCCAGCGTGGCTGCGCTATCGGCCTCGATCAGTGCGACACCGCCGTTGCCATCGGCGAAACCGTAGAAACCCTGGAACTCTGCACCGGCCGGGGGTTGCCATTTAGCAAGAAGCGCGAGCGACCGCCGGGCCCCCTCCTCACCCGTCTCTTTAAAGGCCCACGTCACGTGAAAGAGCATCTTTGCTCCGATTCTGTTGGGGATGAGCGCCGAACCTACCACGTGAACCGACGCCGGTGGCAAGGCCGCTGCGGGCCTCCTTCAGTCGTCAGCCGGGCTTCCGGGCGAGGACCACTTCGGTGTCGCCGGGCCAGTCCCAGAAGACGCTCTTCGGAGACCGTGACGTCAGCAGCTTGCGGACATCGCTCGCGAAGTCCTCGACACGGTTACCGAATAGATGCGGGGCCGATGAGGACATGGAGAAGTAGCCGGACAAGACGCTTTCGCTGTCCCGCACCAAGTCGGGAATGCCCGGGGCGAAGATCGCCTGTGGCGCACCGAACCGGGTGCGAACAAGCACATCCTCGAAACGGTGCGTTCGAACCGGCGCGGTGCCCTGGCCGGCGCGCCGGGTCGAACCGAGATACTTCTCCACGAGCGCCTTGATCTCTGCGTGCGGGATCGCCGGGGGCCCCGGGCTCGGCGGCGCGGACCGCCCCTCGACGGTGTGGACGATCAGCGCCAAGGCGCCGCCTGGCTCCAACATGTCGTACACCGCCTCGGCCACACCTGCTTCGTCCGTCCAATGGAACGACTGGCCGAAGGTAACCGCCCGGTATGGTCCCGGCGCCGCCGCCGGCAGGTCCTCGGCCAGGGCTCCCACCCAGCGGATGTTCGTGATGCCCCGTTCGTCAGCGACCCGGCGACCTTCAGCGAGCATGGCCGGATCGGGGTCGAGGCCGATCGCCTCCCCGAACAGGTGGGCGAGCCGCAAAGTGAGGATGCCAGGCCCGCAGCCAGCGTCGAGGAGCCTTCCGCTCCCATCCAAATCGAGCTCCGCGGTCAGAACAGCCTCGAGTTGGGGCGAGTAGGCCGGTCTGCCGTATCGGTAGTGGACAGCGGCGCCCTGGTAGATCGTGGGGTCGTACGACATCACCACATGGTGCCTGCGCGATGGCGATCCAGCTCATAGCGCATCGAACCACCTGTAGGAACCGCGCGGTGCCGCGGGCGCGGGTGCGCGGGCACCTACGTCGCCTCAGAGCAAGGTGATCACGCCGCGGGCAAGGAGATAGGCGCCGATTACGGCTGCACCGACCACCGCCGCACTACGACCTTCGCGACCCATCCACGATCTGAATCCCGTCACCTTGGCTTGCGTGGCCTCCGGGGCGAAGATGTAGCCGAGCAGCGGAACCTCGAGCAGGATCTGCTGCATCAGACAGAAGCCCAGGACCAGGAGCACCGTCGGAACGGTCCCGGGGTTGAGCTTCGCCATGTCGTGCAGGGCAGTGAGGTACGAGACGCCCGGGAAGCTGAGGATCATCCCGACGACGAACGTGATCCGAGGATCGCCTTTGCCCAGCAGCCGGATGGGGAGCGAGTCGGTCGGCCGTCCGGCCTCCTGCTTGGCCTTGAGCTTGGCGTCCTTCTTCTCCCGCCGGCGATCCTGGAGTCGTTGGTCGCGTCCGGTTCTGAGCACGAAGGCGATCAGCAGCACCAGCAGCCCGACGACGATGTCCTCGATCGGGCTGATCGTGTGCTTGGCGGTACTGGTAGCACTCGAGTTCGGAAGCGTGAAGACGATCACGAGACCGAGCGTGATGCTGGTTGTATAGGCGCCCAGCAGGTACCCGATCATCAGTCGCTTCGGACTCGGGAGCAACAGCATCACCGTCAGCGCCGCAAGCAGCGACGGGTTGAACACCGCGACAAGCGACAGCAGAAATATGTGAAGCAGCTCGTTGCTCATGGTGTGACGCGGTCGGGATTGGCGCCACGGGGAAGGCGTACGCCGGCACCAGCCAGCTCCGGTAGTCGCGCGGAGACGTCGAACACGGTGTAGTTGGTCACTTCGGGGTTCAGCGTGAATGCGACCGGTAAGCGACCTTGGTCCCGGTGCCGTGCTCGGGAACCACGTCGCGCGGCAGACCACGAAGCTCCTCCTCCTGAATCATCGCGGTGCCACTCGCGCCGCCACCGTCGCCGACTTGCACTTGGCTGGTGTCAATCGTGGAGCTCGTCTGGTCTTCCTCTCGCGCATCACTTAACCGGTTGGGAAGTGACACTTACAGTAAGCCGCCGGCGGGACAATGGCGCGAGCGGGTGTCCGGCGGACGTGGGCACACGCCCAGTCCGGAACCACGGATTTGCGCGGCGCAACTTTTCCGCGCGTTCGCGCGGGATGATTACAAGATTTGCGTGCTCGGCCGCTGGTAACGCGGCCGAGCATGCACGCTTCTAGCGACGGCGGGCGACTCGCCGAGACGTACGGCGCGCCATTCTGCGACAGGCGAACATTTCATACCTCCTGGGTTGGGGCTCGGCTAGCTGACGGTTCCAGCGGTCTCGGCGGCATGCAGCGCCGCAGCCTCCTCGGCCGACATAAGGCCGATTCCGACCAGGTCGAGCGGACTGATAAAGCCGTCGCTGATCCGGAAACCGCCGGCCCTCGCAATCGCGTCGCGCAGCGGGACGGCCCAGTGATGCTCGAGCAGAACCAGCGCAGCGGCAGAGTCGTTCGGGATCTCCTCGAGGACATCCCACGCCTGTTCGTCAGAGAAGACGTCGACGCCATCCGCCGCGGCCTCAGCGCCGAGCACGGCGCCTTCCGCGGCTCCCTCCTCGCCCTCGATCCCGAGGCCGATGAGAGCACCGATTGTGCTGCCAACCTCGATCGCCTCGTCCTTGCTGAGCGTGCTGAGGTGCTGCACCTCGATTTCTCCGTCGGCGTCCTTGTGAACGGCAAGCGCATCGATCACGCGTACGTTCGCCTCGTCATGCAGACGCTCGAGCTCAGCGATGATCTCGCCGTGAAACTCGGGGTGGTTGAAGCCGACGACGATGAGCTGTACAGGTCCGATCGCCATTAAAAAGCCTCGCTAACCGAAGTCTTTGCAGGATTACCCGAAACGTCGAGACTCGTCCGAAACGGCGCTCTAGGTATGGGCCGAGTGTCCTTTATCGGCGGCCCTGAACACAAGCGTGGACGCACCACTCTTGCCTTCGTGCGGACGACGGCGGCAGCGGACCGCTCGGGCGACCGTCGGGATCGGCATGCCCGCCTCAGCCGAGTCCGCGTGCACGCATGCTTGTCGGCTCCCTAAGCGACAGCGATGCTTGGCTCGGAGACAATCCCACAGAAAGGAGCGGCGAATGTGCCGCTGGCTCGCATACTCCGGTTCACCGATCCTCATGAAAGAAGTGCTTTACGGGGGGACTAACTCGCTCGTCGGCCAGAGCCTCCACTCGCGACTCGGGGCCGAGCCGACCAACGGCGATGGCTTCGGTGTCGGGTGGTATGGCGAGCCGGACACCCCGGGGGTGTTTCATAGCATCGAGCCGGCGTGGAACGACGAGAACCTGCGCGAGCTATCAGGCCACATCAGCTCGCCGTTGTTCTTCACTCATATCCGCGCCGCGATCGGCAGCGCCGTGCAGCAGACCAACTGCCACCCGTTCCGCCATGACAACTGGCTGTTCATGCACAACGGCTACATCAACGAGTTCGCGACGATCAAACGCGACCTGATACTCGCCGTCGACCCCTCGCTCTATCCCGAGATCAAGGGCCAGGCCGACACCGAGGTGCTGTTCTACCTCGCCCTCACCTTCGGCCTTGAGAATGACCCGCCGGCGGCCGTCGAGCAGGCGATCGGCCTCGTCGAAGCGGTCGCGGAGAAACACGACGTGCCCCACCCGTTCCAGGGGACCGTCGCGACCACCGACGGCGAAAGCATCTGGGCCTTCCGCTACTCCAGCGAGCGCAAATCGCGTTCGCTGTTCTACACCACCGATGTCCCGACTCTGCGCAAGCTATACCCCGAGCGGGAAGACATCGGAGAGTTCTCAGACAACGCGCGGCTCATCGTCTCCGAACCCCTCGGCGACGTCGCCGGCGTCTGGAACGAAGTACCCGAATCCACGTACGGCATCGTCGGCCCGGATCACGCCGAGATGCGGCCGTTCCAACCCAAAGCACCGTCGACGGCTGTGCCGGTGGTCGCCTGAGATACACGCACCGCTCATCGTCTGGACTTCAGCTGTGGTGCATCTCCCACAGCTCGCTCAGTTTCCGCGGCCGGAGGTCCTGCTTGCGCGCGAATGTGACAGCAGTGCCGAGGGCGACGACATCGGGGTGAAGCGATAGATCGTCAATGGAGATCAGCACCACGGCTATGTCCGGGTGCTGGCTGACGATTTGTCGCGCCGCGGCGATCCCTCCGATCCCCGGCATCGTCACATCCATCAGCACCAGCTGGGGCGAGAGCTGGTCGACGGCTCGGGTCGCTTCCTCCCCGCAGCACGCCTCGCCGACAAGCCGGAATCCAGGAGCCATGGTGACGAGATCCCGCAGCGCATCGCGGAACGCCTCGTGGTCGTCGACGGTGAAGATCGTCACATCGCGGTCGCGGACCGGAATCGACCGAGCGGATTGCTCGTTGGCCGCCATTGGACCTTTGCTGACACCTCATCGCTCGCGGACGATCGCCGGAGCCCCAACGACCGTTTCTCTCCTTGAGTCTTTCACGAAGCCTGCTACGCGCATGGGTGCAGACAGGCGTCATAACCGAGTGCTGGCTCGTGTGTTCGGCTGGCTACCAAGCCAGGGGATTGGTGCCGAACAGCAGGTCTCGCGGGTCGCCTCCGGCTTGGACGTGTTCGCCGACTCTCCAGATGAAGTCGAGGATCGTTGGGTCGACGCAGCATTCGGAGGACAGTGGCCCGACGCCGCCGGTTCGTAGCACCATGGCGACGTAGAGGATGTGTGCAACGAGCGCGTCGGCTGCGTCGCCAAGAGTCGCGCCTTCAACATCCCGAAACCCTTGTAGGCCGAGCCGGACTCTGCCGTCGAATTCGGCGATTCGTATCGGTGGGTGGAAGCGGTCGATCGCCTCCGGCATCGTAGTTGTCGGGACCTTGAAGCGTTACTGCTTGGACATCAGCATGTGGATGATGTCGTCGGGGTCGATCATGTGGGTGTGGTCATCCTCGCCGGTGGAGAGCTCGACCCATTTGATCTCGCCCGTGAATTCGGTGTCCTTCGGCGACGTGTTCGGGAGCACCGTGGTCCCGAGCTCGCGGCCCACCTCGGCCGTTTCGGTCGCAGTGAACAGCATCGGCTCGGTGAGCGCGATCTTTCCCTCGCCGGCCTTCTCCCCGTCGTAGTACAGGGTGACCGTGCCGCCCTTTGCGAGACCGCCGCCGTCGTAGGCGAACTCGGCGCGGACCTGGTGGTCTCCGGCTGGGAGGGGACGCTCCGCGTCGGTCAGGAACACGTTGACGCCCAGCAGGTTGTACGCGAACCGCGCGGCGCCGTCATGCATCATCAACCCCCAACCGCCGAAGCTGCCACCCTGGGCGATGATGGTGCCCGTCGCGCCGCCGTCGGGCACGACGAGCTGGGCGGTGACCTGGAAGGACTTGTTCTTGATGTTCAGCAGGCTTGATTCGGTGAGCCTGGTCATGCCCGGGTAGAGGGTCTGCTTGTTGCCCTTGACGTACTCGGGGCGTCCGGCCAACTCAGGGTTGAACCGCTCCACCGTGCGATCGTCGAGCGGCAGCACGTTGTACTTCGCGGCCTCGATCAGCCACAGCCGCTGCAGCTCGCGCAACTTGTCTGGCATCTCCTCGGCCAGATCCCGGGCCTGGGAGTAGTCGGCGCTGCCGTCATACAGTTCCCAGTGATCATCGTCGAACGCCACCATCTTGACCCCCGCGGCGATGAGCCACGGCTTGCGATGGCAGGTCACCGCGCTCCAACCCTTGTGGTAGATCCCACGGTTGCCCACCATCTCGAAGTACTGCAGGTCGTGACGCTCGGTCGCGTCGGGAGCGTTGAACGAGTAGGCCATGCTCGTGCCCTCGTACGGGCTCTGTGTGACGCCGTTGACAGTTGAGGGCTCGGGGATACCCGCCACCTCGAGCACTGTCGGAGCGATGTCAATCACGTGGCAGAACTGCGAGCGCAACCCGCCCTGCTCCTTGATCCCTTTCGGCCAGTGAACGATCGTGCCGTTGCGAGTGCCGCCCCAGTGCGAGGCGACCTGCTTGGTCCACTGAAACGGGGTGTCCATCGCCCACGCCCACGCGGCGGCGTAGTGATTGTAGGCCTCCGGAGTGCCCCACTTGTCGATCCGTTCCTCCAGGAACTCGGGCGTCTCGATCACGTCACCCAGCCCGTTGAGCGGAATGAACTCGTTGAACGTGCCCTTCAGCGTGCCCTCCGGCGAGGCGCCGTTGTCGCCGATGACGTAGTAGATCAGCGTGTCCTCGAGCAAGCCGAGTTCCTCGATCGAGTCGATCACCCGTCCCACGTGGTGATCGGCGTGCGACAGGAAAGCGGCGTAGGTCTCCATCTGGCGCGCGAGGACCGGTTTTAGCTTCTCGTCCTGCTCATCCCAGCTCGGCAGCCCGTCCGGACGGTCGGTCAGCCCGGCGTCCTGCGGGATCACGCCCAGCTCCTTTTGGCGGTCGAACGTGATCTCACGCTGGCGGTCCCAGCCGTGCGCAAACTTGCCCTTGTAGCGCTCGATCCATTCCGGCGGGACGTGATGCGGGGCATGGGTCGCGCCTGGGGCGAAGTAAATGAAGAACGGCTTGTCGGGCACCAGCGACTTCTGCGTCCGGATGTAGTTGATCGCATGGTCAGCCAGGTCCTCGGTCAGGTGGTAGCCCTCTTCGGGCGTCTTCGGCGGCTCGACCGGCGTCGTGTTCTCAGTCAACGTCGGATGCCACTGGTTGTCCTCGGCACCGATGAACCCGTAGTAGTACTCGAACCCCGAGAACGTCGGCCATGTATCAAACGGCCCGATCATCGGCGCGTTCTGGAACTGCGCGACCTCGTGGCACTTCCCGAACTGCGCCGTCGAATAGCCATTGAGCTTGAGCGTCTCCGCCAGCGGTGCCTTGTTGTTGGGCCGCACCGACGTGTACCCGGGCGCGGACGTCGCCAGCTCAGTGATGTTCCCCATGCCCACTGAATGATGGTTGCGACCAGTCAGCAGCGCCGCCCGCGTCGGAGCACACAGCGCTGTCGTGTGAAAGCGGTTGTAGCGCAGGCCACCACCCGCGAGCCGCTCCGCCACCGGCGTCTCGCACGGCCCCCCGAAAACGCTCGACGCACCAAACCCAACGTCGTCGAGCAGCACCACCAACACGTTGGGCGCGCCCGCCGGCGGGCGTATCTCCCGAATCGGCGGGAACTTCGTATCTGGATCCTTTGCGTCAAACGTAGTCAGACCGGGCTGGACCCGATCGGGGATCGGCAGAATCGAACGCTGAATGTCGCCGCTCACCGTGTGGTTGCTCCTTCGCTTCCCCGGGTGGCCGTGGCTGGCCTCCCCTGATTTCGCTTGACGTCCTCGCGGAACCCTCTAGGACCGGGCGCTCCGACGCATCACCCGATTGGGATGACCATCGCTGGAGGTCGTCGGCCGCGTCGCGCGGAGACGTGCGCGCTTACAACATTTACACATGTGCGTACTGTGGACCCGCGGCGGCGCCGCAGTCAGGATGGTGCGATGGCGGCCATGGGTCTATGACCCCGACGGTCCGGGTTCTCGTTGTCGACGACCAGCTCGTGTTCCACAAGGGCCGCCCGCGCGTTGATCGACGCCACGGCCGGGTTTGAGTGGATCGGGGAGGCTAGCTGCGGCGAGGAAGGCGTTGAGCAGGCCTAGCTTCTTCGGCCCGACCTGGTTTTGATGGACGTTCGCATGCCGGGTATCGGGGGAGTTGAGGCGGCACGGCAGATCGCATCGCGCGGGCTTCCGCCGATCGTGGTGCTCACGACTGCGGGACCGCCTCTAAGTGATGGCGGTCGTGGCAGTGCCGCGGAGATCGTTCCCAAGGAGAGGCTCTGCGGCGCCCTGCTCAAGCGCCTCTGGGAACGCTACGGCTAGTCGCCGACCTGCATGGACCTCGGCCAGCCGGAGGCATGATCCCGCCCGTTCGGGGCGCTCGGTTTGCCGAGCGGGATCGAGCCGGAGATCCGCGTCCCGTGACCGCCTCCGGCGTCAATCGTCAGGGATCCCCCCACCGAGGCGACGCGGTCGTGCATGTTGTGCAGTCCGGCGCCGGGCGCGACCGCGCCGACGTCGAACCCGGGGCCGTTATCGCTGACCTCGAAGGTCAGCTCGCGACCACGCGCCGCGATCCGGACATGCGCCGCGGTCGCAGTGTGGGCGTGCTTGTAGGTGTTCTGCAGGGCCTCAAGGCAGCAGAAGTAGATCGCCCGCTCGACCTCGGGGCGGTAGCGGCCAACGTCGACCCCGCTCACGATCGTCGGGACCGGCGCGGCTCGGACGGCCTGCTTGAGCGCCGCGACTGGCCCGAAGTCGCCGAGCACGGCCGGGAACACCCCGGCGGCAAGGGACCGCAGCTCGTCGATCGCGAGCTGCACCTCAGTTCCCAGCTGGTTGAACTGCGCGGTGGTGTCAGGTGCGCCGTCGCCGGATCGATCGGCCGCTAGCTGAAGCTTGATCCTCAGCGCGATCAGCCGTTGCTGGGCACCGTCATGGAGGTCTCGCTCGATCTGCTCCCGGGCATCGTCGGCGCTTGCTGCGGCCCGCGCCTGCGTGTCGCGCATTTCCCGGACCAGGTTTGCGAGATCGGCTGCGAGCCGCTGATTCTCCAAACTCAGACTTGCGTATGACCCGATCACGTTGATGAATGCGCTCTCGTCCTCGAGCGCCTCGTCATGAATCAGGGCGGCTACCACCTGACCGCTGGCATCACGGAGGTCGGTCACGCTGCGCCCGCCACCCACGACAGGAGCGTCCACCGGGCGCCCGTCGGCCGCCGCCCAGCGATCCTCGGCAACCGGGTAGACGATCGCGAGGGTCGGGTCCTCAAACGCGTCCGCGAACGCGTCCCGTACCCCGCCCGGTCCCGCCGGCGAACCGATCGACGCGGCGAATCGACGCAGCGACGCGCCGACGTACAGCCGCCACCTCAACAGCCCCACGAGAAATGCGAGCGACATCGCCGGAAGCGCGAACGCGGCCAGCCACCGCGCCACGGTCAGCGCCGGAGAGCCTGGCTCGAACCGACGCACGACTAGGGCGAACGCGGTTAGCCCCACCCCGACCGCCGCAACCACCAGTACCGGGGTCAGCGTCCTGCGGCGAATCCTGCTCGCCGAAGCGATGCGCTGGACAAGACGCGCCACGACCGCGAGGAACAGCAGCACGACCAACACCTCGCGCACCGGCAGCACCACGTTTGCCACCACCCCTGGTTCGTGACTGACGATCATGAACGCGTTGTGAGGACAGTTCGCTGAGCAGGTCACCCATTCCGAAGGTGTCGGGTAGCGATTGACCAGCAGCGCTGTCGGGAGCCACAGCACCGCCACCACCAATCCCAGCGCCGCCACCAGCGCGCGGTCGACGCGACCGACCAGGCGGCCGTCTGGAAACGCCAACATCATGTACACGAGCGCTGCCCAGCCAACCCAGTCGGCGACGCGGCCAGTGCTATATGCGACGGCTCGGTCCGCAAGCGAGAACGTGACAACGAGCCAGACCAAGCCGCTAAGAACCAGCAGGATGCCCAGGCGCCCGAACGGCACCCCGCGCCACGCATAGAGGCCAACCGCCACCGGAAGCCCCGCGACCAGCACGCGGCCGGCGGACTCGAGCCGCATCGCACCAAGCGAACCGCCAACCGGGGCCAGCGCGAACGTCACCACGACCGCGGCCACGACGGCGACCGTGACAAGCAGATCCCGTCCAAGCGACGCCGGGGCCTCGGGCAAGGACGGTGCGGAGGCTATAGCCATGAAATCGACGCCGTCGCCAAAGCGACCGGCTCCGGCCTCGATACACAAACGATTGCAAGGCCCCCATGGCCCGAGGCGATCGCTAAGGAGGCCTGTCTCAGATAAGCGCGCGCGGCGTTCTCGATTCTCTAGTGGCAGGAGCTGCTTTGCTTTTACAGCGCCCCCGTTAGCGCCCTACAGGCCGCTGCAGACGCGCCATGCGCTTCATGCGCTTCATGTTTTGAACCCCGACTGCGCCCGCCCACGATCGGCCGGAATCGGTGTCCAGAACCGGGGATTTTACTCCTTTGGGTGGCCGCGCAACAGGCGACGACGCCGGCCTCGCGCGCCTCGTCGGCGTCGAGTAACAACCACGCGTGCGCGCGCGAGCTCTCGGTGAAACGATCGCGCGAGCCCTCCCGGGTCGCCGCCACCACCTAGCGCGGTTGGACGACCGGTTGTCCGGTCGAAACCTCGATACGGTAGGTTCCGTCCCTACCAGCTCGCAGCGTGATGAGGGTTGACAACCGCTGCTCCGGTGTGGTTGAGTTCTCCGGAGCTTGACCGGATGTACGGACCACATTGGTCCGCGAACCGTAGACCGCCGACCCGCACTGGCGCGCGACGGGTTCTGCCGGAACGCTCACGCGGCGCTTGAGTCAAACGCAAACGAGGAGAGCATCGGATGACTGAGATCGTGGCGTCCGCGGAGTCCGTGCCAACCGTTGCCGAAACCGAACTGAAGGCCGGCGCTCTTCGTCTGCCCGGCGTGCTCATGCAGAGCGTGACGAACATCGCTCCGGCGATCGCCGTGCTGTTCACGATCGGCTTCAACACCGCTCTTGCCGGTGTGACGGCCCCGCTCACGTACCTGATCGCGTTGTTCATCGCGGTGTCGCTCGCCATCGTGCTGACGCAATTCGCGCGGCACCTGCCGTCGGCGGGCAGTTATTTCACGTTCACCAGTCGGACGGTCAGCCCGATCTTCGGCTGGATGGTGGCGTGGATGTACTTCCTGTATGTGCCGATCATCGGGGCGCAGATTGGCGACGGCATGGGCTCGGTGGTCCAGGAGCTCACGAAGAGCAACTGGGGGTTCACATTCCCGTGGTGGCTCTTCCTGGGTCTGCTGACGATCATCGTCGCCGCCGTGGCCTATCGAGGGATCGAGCTGTCGACGACGCTGGTGATCATCTTCGGGCTCGCCGAGATCACGATCATCACTTCGCTAGCGATCACCGGCCTGCTGACCCCAGGCCCGGGTGGCTTCAACTTGCACGGCTTCGATCCGGGCCACATCCACGGCTTGAACAACTTCTCGCTGGCGATCATCTTCTCGATCTTCGCCGTCGGAGGTTGGGATGCGGCGGCAACTCTCGGGGAGGAGAGCGAGAATCCACGGCGCACGATTCCACGCGCCGTGCTCGGCGCCGTGATCCTGATCGGCCTGTACCTCATCTTCTGCGTCTGGGGCCTCCAGGTGGGATGGGGCACGAACAACCTGGGCGCGCTTGCTAACTCGACGCTGCTTCCGGGGCTGGCCGCGGCCAAGCACATTTGGGGCGGCGCGTGGGTCATCGCCTTGATCGCGCTCATCAACTCGGTGATCGCGGTCGCGATCGTGTGCATGACGATGACCACCCGGATCTGGTACGCGATGGGACGCATCGGCGCGCTGCCGTCGCCGCTGGCCAAGATCCATCCCAGGTACAAGACGCCCATCAACGCGATCGCGGTCCAGACGCTGGTGACGATCATCCTCGGCTTTGGCGTCGGCTTCTGGTTCGGTCCGAGCGACGTGTACAACGTAACCGGCTTGATGAACCTGTTCGCGCTGATCCCCGTCTACATCATCGCCAACTACGGGATCGTCCGCATGTACCGGGGCGAGTTCAAGAGTGAATTCAACGTCGGGCTACACGTGATCGCGCCGCTGATCGGCAGCGCCGGGCTGCTGTACCTGCTGTACAAGTCACTCAACCCGTTCCCGGCTTCACCCAACAAGTGGGCCCCCATCATCGTTGCTGTGTGGCTCGTGCTGGGCATCATCATCACGAGCGTGATGCTGCGGCTTGGCAAGAAGAAGTGGCTGCTCAAGGCCGGACAGGCGGCGCACGAGCGCCCGGAGACGAGCGAGGAGCTCCGCGAGCACATCGGGCTGCTCTGAGTCCTTGGCATGACGGGCCCGCTCTCCTCGATCGCCAGGACTCCGACGACGCGACAGACGTTGCGCGGGTCGTTCGACGAGCGTCTGACGTCGATCCGCGAGCCTTATATGGGCGACCTCGGGCGCTCGCCGCTCGAGCTCCCGACCCCGGTGCTGGCAATCGACCTCGCCGTGGTCAAGCGCAACCTCGACCGGATGTCGACGTTCCTCGCCCGCGGGCCAGTCGGGCTGCGACCGCACGTCAAGGTTCACAAGAGCCCGGATGCGGCGCGCCTCCAGTTGGGCGCGGGAGCACACGGGGTGGCCACGGCCACGGTGTGGGAGGCGGCGGCGATGATGCGCTCCGGTATCGACGACGTCCTGATCGCCAACCAGGTCGTCGGCGATCACAAGATCCGGGGCGTGGCCGAGCTGGCCGGTGAGGGCTCGCTGACGGTCGCGGTCGATCGATTGGAAAACGCCCAGGCGCTCAGCGAGGCGGCGGTCGCCGCCGGGACGCAGATCGGCATCCTCGTCGAGTTCGACGTCGGCATGGGCCGAGCCGGCGTGCGCGACGACCCGACGCTGCGCGCGCTCGCGGCATCGGTGGCGAACGCCCCCGGCCTGACGCTGCGCGGGGTGATGGGGTACGAGGGCCACTGCATGGGGATCCTCGACCGCGATGCCCGCGCGCGGGAGACGATCACCGCGATGGAGCGCCTGGCCGAGGCGGTTGCGCTCCTGCGATCCGACGGCCACGCGTGCGAGATCATCTCGGGTGGCGGGACCGGCACCTACTTCGTCAGTGCAGCGGGGCCTCCGCTGACCGAGACGCAGGCTGGCTCGTACATGGTGATGGACGGATTCCACGGGATGCTGGTGCCGGAGTTCGAGCTCGCGATGACGGTGATCGCGACCGTAGTCAGCCGCAGCGGATCGCTCGCCGTGCTCGACGCCGGGCGCAAGGCGGTCAGCATGGACCTCGAGCCGCCGTGGCCACTGCTGGACGGCGCGAGCGTCGCCTTCGTGCACGAGGAGCACATGGGGCTGGAACTGGCGCCCGACGCCAGCCGGCTGGGCGTCGGCGATCAGGTGGCCCTACGTCCCGGGTACGGTCCGATGACCGTGAACCTGTACGACGTCTTCCACGTGTTCGAGAACGGCACCGTGGCCGAGATCTGGCCGGTCGTCGCGCGCTACCCGGGACGAGGGTGGCTGTGAGCGCCACGACCGAGCGGCGCGAGCAGGCTGTGCTCGCAGCGATCGACGACCGACGCGAACAGGCGATCTCGCTGCTGAAGGAGATCGTGTCGATCAACAGCGTCAACGTCGCATTCCCCGCCGTCGACGTCGAGCTCGTCGCCGGTGGCGAGACGCGATGCGCGGACGTGCTCGAGCGCTCGTTCGGCGCGGCCGGATGCGAGACGCACCGGGTGGCCGAGGATCCGTCGAGGTCGAACCTGGTCGCCGTCCGGCGGGGAACCGGTGCGGGGCGTTCGCTGCTCCTCAACGGGCACGTCGACACGGTCCCGCCGGTGGATCCCGAGAACTGGATCAACGGAAGTCCGTGGAACCCGGAGATTCGGGACGGCCGGTTGTACGGGCTCGGCTCCACCGACATGAAGGGTGGCCTGGTGGCGATGTGGCTGGTTGCGCGCGCGCTCGAGGATGCCGGCGTGGAGCTCGACGGCGACCTGATCGTTCACTGCGTAGTGGGCGAGGAGACCTGGGAACACGAGCTCGGCACGACCGCATGCGTGAGGGCCGGGTTCGGCGCCGACGCCGCGATCGTCACCGAGCCCACGTCGCTCCCGCACCCGCTGAGCATCTCCGTGGTCTCCGCAGGTCTGTGGGCATTGAAGATCACCGTCGCCGGCAAGAGCACGCACGCGGGAAATCGCCCGCTGGCGATCCGACCCGGCGGTCCGGGCGACGCGATCGGCGTCAATGCACTCGAGAAGGGCATCAAGGTCGTCCAGGCGATCCAGGAGCTCGAGGTCGAGTGGGGACTGACGAAGAACCACCCGCTGTTCCCGGCCGGGTTCTTCAACCTGTTGCCTGGCGTGTTCTATTCGGACGCCGGCTACCCGCTGCCGTATTACTTTCCCGACAAGGCAGAGATCCAGTACGACGTTTGGCACGACCCTCGAGACACCGCGGAGGAGTGTGCGCGCGAGATCGAGGAGTTCGTGGGAGCGATGTGTCAGATGGACACGTGGTTGCGTGGCCATCCGCCCGCGTTCGAGTGGCTGCGCTACTACCCGCCGCTGGCCACCGACTGGGAGCATCCGATCACGCAAACACTGCGCGGAGCGCACGAGCGGGTAACCGGGTCGCTGATCCCCGATCCGTCGCCGCAGAACCCGGTGAACTTCGGGGCCGCGATGGACGGCACCTGGCTGCAAGCCGCCGGCATCCCCACAATCGTCTTCGGCCCGGGCGAGGGCAGGATCGCGCACGGGAGGGACGAATACGTCGCGCTCGACGAGATCTTCGCGGCCGCGCGGTCACTCGCGGTCGCCGCGCTCGACTGGTGCACCGCGCAGCCGTGACGACGGAGCTGGATCGGGCGAGCTCGCTCCTGTTGCATGGCGACCCCGAGCCGCCGCCCGAGCCGGTCGAGCTCCGTGCGGGTCCGGTGACGTGCGAGCTCGAGGGACTCGACCTGCGGTACGTCCGACTGGGCAACCGCGAGATCATCCGCCGCCTTCACGCGACCGTGCGTGACCCCGAGTGGGGCACGATCCCGGGGACGCCCGAAACGCTCGACGTGCGCGCGTATAGGGACTCGTTCGCGGTCGACCTTGCGGTCAGGCACGAGAGCGATGGGATCGCGTTCTCGTGGACGGGCTCGTTCACCGGCGACTCGAGCGGCCGTATCGAGGCAGTGCTGGACGGGCGAGCGGAGAACGACCTCAGCTACGGACGCATCGGCCTGTGCGTTCTTCATCCCCTGGCGGAGATGCTCGGGCGGCCTTATCGCGCCCGCACTCCGGGCGGCTCGATCAGCGGCACGCTGCCAGAGCTGATCGGCATTCAGGGGTGGCAGGACGGGTTCTGGGTTCCACTGTTCCCGTCCTTCGACGCGCTCGAGATAGACCTCGGCGAAGGGATCGAGTGCCGGTTCGAGTTCGAGGGCGATCTGTGGGAGACGGAGGACCATCGCAACTGGACCGACGCGTCGTTCAAGACGTACTGCACGCCGCTGTCGCTCGGCGGCCCTCTGCACCTGGCGGCGGGCGACGTGATCCGCCAGCGGATCACGCTGACGCTCGCCGGCGATACGCGAGCAGTGCCAGCGCGACCGCGGCGATCGCAGGTGTCGATTGCGGTCGGCGAGCCGACCGGCACCCGTGTGCCCGCGATCGGAACGACCCTGGGCGCGAGCCTGTCCGGCGCGAACGTCGATCTCCTGCACGCGCTCGAGCCGGCCCATGTCCGCATCGATGTCGACACCACCCGTCCGGACTGGATCCGGGCGCTCGCCGACGCGCTCGCCCTCGGCGCGGGCATTCCGCTCGAGGTGGCGCTCCACGCCGACCCGGGCAGCGACGATCAGGTCGAGGAACTCTCCGGGCGTCTGGCCGACGCGACGGTGGCGCGCGTGCTCGTGATCAGCGCCGGCGGTGAGATCAGCGCCCCCGACGAGAGCACCCCGACACCGCTGCTCGAGATGGTCCGAACGCGGTGGCACGGGACCGTCCCTTCGATCTACGCCGGCACCGATCACAACTTCGGCGAGCTCAACCGCACGAGGCCCGGGCTCGAGGGGGTCGACGGCCTCTTCTACCCGATCGTCGCAGAGATCCACGCGTTCGACGTCCGCTCGCTCGTGGAGGAGTTCCCCGCCCAGCACGACACCGTGGTGTCGGCCGCCGCGATCGCGCCGGGGCTCCCGATCGCGGTCTCGCCGGTCACGTTCAGAACCCGCCCCGCCGACCGCCTCGACACCGGTCCGCCGTTCGACCCGGCAAGCATCGAGCCGCGGCAGGCTTCGCAGTTTGCGGCCGCTTGGGCGATCGGGAGCGTCGCGGCGCTCGCCCGCGCCGGCGCCGCATCGGTCACCTATTTCGAGGCCGCTGGGCCGCGCGGACTGTTTCCCGGCCGCCACGACGCGCCCTCCGGTTTCCCCGCGCCGCCTGGACGGGTGTACCCGGTCTATCGGGCGCTCGCCGACGCGATCAGCCTCCGTGGCGCCGATGTCCTGCACTGCTCGATCAACGACGACCTCGCCGTCGCGGCGCTGGCCGCGCGCTCCGTGTCCGGGTCGGTGACGATCCTGCTCGCCAATCTGACGTACACCGGGACGGTGGTCGCGATCGAGGGCGCCGGGACGCGTTCGCTGTCGCCGTTCGCGACCGAGCGGATCGAGCTCGCCGGTTGACCCTGCGATCAGATCGCGGTCATGCCGCCGTCGGCGGCCCACACGCTTCCGGTCACATACGGCGTGCGATCGCTCGCGAGGAAGGCGATCACCTCAGCTACTTCCTCGGGCAGGCCGGCACGGCGCAGCGGAATCGTCGTCAGCAGCCGCTCGTGCTCAGAGGCCGAGACGGACGCGGTCATCGGCGTCGCGGTGTATCCGGGGATAACGCCGTTGACCCGGATACCCTCATCCGCGTAATCGGCCGCCATCACCCGGACCAGCCCGTACACGCCCGCCTTGCTGGAGGAGTAGGCATCCGCTCCCGGCGAGCACCCGTACTGCCCGGTTGGAGAGCACAGGAGCACCACCGATCCGCCGCCGGAGGCGAGCAGCGCCCGGGTGCCGTGCTTGGCGGTCAAGAACATCCCGGTCAGGTTCACATCGATAGTGCGCTGCCACACCCCGAGCTCGAGCCGGTCGGCTCGCTCGTCCTCCCCCATCAACGAGATGCCCGCTGCGCCGACGACGATGTCGAGGCCCGCCCACGCGTCTACGACGGCCGCCACCGCCGCCTGCACCTGGTGCTCGTCCCTGACGTCCGCCGGCAGTGCCAGCGCCACCGGCCCGAGCTCGCCCGCGAGCTCGGTCACGGCATCACGGTCGATGTCTATCAGCCCAACCCGAGCTCCCTCGCGGGCGAGGACTCGCGCGGCCTGGCGACCGATGCCGCTGCCCGCGCCAGTCACGATCGCACGCTTACCGTCGAGCAACTTCGTCATCCTGCAACGTCAGAGTGAGTGAGGTTGAAGTCCGGACAAACGTACTTCTATACTGCCAGATGCCGTAAATGAATGCCACCTCATTTGCAGCTCTGGGAGTCGTACGTACAACATGCCAATCGTCTTAGGTCCGCTCGCCGTCGATCGCCGCTCCCCGGTACCGCTGTACCTGCAACTCGAGGACGTGCTGAGTCGCGAGATCGTGGCCGGGCGTCTGAGCCCCGGCGACCAGCTCCCGGCCGAGCCGGACATCGCCGAGCACTTCGGCGTCTCGCGGTCGGTCGTGCGCCAGGCGCTGATGCGCCTGGACCAGGAAGGCCTCGTTCGGCGGGCCCACGGCGCCGGCACGTTCGTGTTGCGCAACCGTCAGCGATCGTGGCTCGTGCAGGATGTAGCCGGCTTCTTCCGCGACGAGGTTGAACGGCACGGCCACGAGGTCACGTCGAAGGTGCTGCGGCTGGCGGTGGAGCCGATGCCGGTGTGGGCGGCCGATGCGCTCGCGGTGCCCGAGGGCTCCCCGGGGGTCGTGCTCGAGAGGCTGCGCTGGGTCGACGGCGTCGTGACCGTATACGACGTCAACTACCTGCTCAGCGAGCTCGCGCCGGTGGTCTCCAGACTCGAGGACGACGCTCACGGCTCGCTCTATGAGGTGCTTCAGCAGGAAGGATTGACGGTGGCCGGCGGTCGGCGAATCGTCGACTCGATAATCGCGGGCCAGAAGTTCGCCGACATCCTCGATGTCAGGGCGTGGGAGCCGCTGCTGGTGATCGAGGGCATCGACTGGGACCGCAACCTGCGGGCGTTCGACTGTTACCGCACGTGGATCCGTCCCGATCGCATGAAGATCGAGGTGCAGGTGATGCCTACCGGCCCCGGTGGGGGTCGCCTCGAGGCGGCCGGGCTCGCATCGGCTCCGCGTCAACCCGATTAGGCGCCGGCCGCCGCTTCGAGGTCGCCGGTGATCCCCAGCGTCTGACCGCCGTCGACCACGAGCATGTGGCCCGTGATGTACGACGCGTCGTCGGAGGCGAGAAACAGGACCGCGTCGGCGATGTCCCGCGGCAGGCCGAACCGCCCGAGCGGAATCGTCTTCAGATACGCCGCGGCGAGCGGCGGGTTGTGAACGACCAGCTCGGCGATGGCGGTGTCGACGACACCGGGCGCCACCGAGTTCACGCGGATTCCGTGGCGCCCGAGATCGATCGCGGCCGAGCGCGAGAGCGCCTGAACCGCCGCCTTGCTCGTGTTGTAGGCCGCCATCATCTCCTCGACGTGCCAGGCGTTGATCGAGGCCGTGCACACGATCGCCCCGCCGCTGTCGCGCTCGATCATCGTTCGCGCGGCCTCCCGCACGCAGTAGAACGCGCCGTCGACGTTGACAGACATGTGCCGGCGCCACAGCTCGTCGGAGGTCTCGGGCAATCCGCGAGGCTCCGCGATGCCGGCGTGGGCGACCATCAGGTCGAGCCGATCGAACCGGTCCAGGCAGGCGGCGACGGCGCGCCGCGCCGTGTCGGGATCGGAGACATCTCCCTCGAGGACAACCCAGCGCTCCTCAGACGGCGAGGCCTGAGCCTGCCGGTCGACGGCGACGATCCCGGCGGCGCCTTCTTCGAGCAGCCGCCGGCAGATGGCGAGACCGATGCCCTGCGCCGCCCCCGTGACGACCGCGGCTCGACCGTCGAAGCGCATCAAACCGAGCGTCTATGAAACGTGGAAACCACGACCCGGTGAGAGTAACGTCATCCTGTGACGACAGGTGATCGACCCCAGCCGGAGAACGCGACGCGTGAGCGGGTCGCGCTCGTGACCGGTGCGGGCTCGGGCATCGGCGCCGCGTCCGCGGTTCGGCTCGCCGCCGACGGATGCGCCGTGGCGCTGGTCGGCCGCCGCGAGGCGCCGCTACGCGAGGTTGCCGGCCGGCTCGAGCGCGCGGAGGTGATCGTCGCCGATCTGGCCGAGCCCGGCGCGCCGAAAGCGGTGGTGGAGGCGACGCTGGCGGCGCTCGGTCGTCTCGACGTGCTCGTCAACAACGCGGCGGTGATCGCCAATGGGCCATTCGAGCAATTTACGATCGAGCAGTTCGACCAGCACGTCGCCGTCAACCTGCGGGCTCCGTTCTTCCTCACACAGGAGGCGGTGCCGGCGCTCCGCAACGGCGATTGGCCGGCGATCGTCAACATCAGCTCGTCGGTCGCGAGCATCGTCAAGCCCGACACCACCCTGTACTCGACGACCAAGGCGGGGCTCGAGTACCTGACGCGTGCGACCGCCTACGAGCTCGCGCAGTGGCGGATTCGCGTCAACTGCATCGCACCCGGCCCGATCGACACGCCGATTCACGCCACCTACCTCGAGGACCTCGAGGCGGGTTACCGCGATCTCGCCAGGCGAATACCGCTCGGCAGGATGGGCCATGTCGACGACGTCGCTCGGTGGGTCGGCTGGCTCACCGCGCCCGGCACCGAGTGGACCACGGGCAACATCATCCACGTCGACGGCGGTCAGGTCCTCGGCATCCCCGAGGCCGCCGGCGGTTGACAGCACCCCGACAACTCGAGGAGGACACGTGACCGACAAGCCCACCACCGAGCTATTGGCCGGGATTCTCGGACGGCAACTGATGATCTCGCAGATCGCGGTGGTCGTGCGCGACCTCGAGAAGACGATGGAGCAGTACACGAAGCTCCTCGGCTGGGGTCCGTGGAACGTCTACCGCCACGAGCCGCCGCGTCTGCACGACACCGTGGTGCGGGGTGAGCGCGTCGACTACACGATGCTCGGAGCGGAGACTCATGTCGGCGACGTCGGATTCGAGCTGCTACAGCCGCTGACGGGTCCGAGCATCTACAGCGAATGGCTCGAGGAGCACGGGGAGGGCCTGCACCACGTCGCCGTGATGCTCCACGACTTCGACGAATCGACCGAGCTCAAGGGCCGATTCGACGAGATCGGCGCGCAGGTGCTGATGGGCGGGCGAATCGGCGAGACGATCGAGTTCTATTACCTCGACACTGAGCCTTCGCTGAAGATCATCCTCGAGTCCGGCAGCGGACACGCGATCGACCTGGTGCCCGATTACACCTATCCGTGAGCCGGCGCCCGCCGGCCGCCACCGTCAATCGCGCGAGGTATCGCCCTTGGTTCGCAGCGCCTGTGGCATCACTCCGGCGGGTCCCGCGACCTCGATGTCGATTCGCGTGCGATCGGTCCGCAACCAGGCGCGGTAGCAGTCGAACGGACGCATGTCAGCATCCCACGCTACCGACTGGATCAGCGCGACCGGTGCTCCGGCCGCCAGCTCGAGCATGTCCGCGAGCCGCTCCTCCGCGGCCACCGCCTCGAGCGTGCGGCGGCCTCCATGCGGCTCCACGCCGGCGTGCTCGCGTAGCCGCCGGTATAGCGACTCGTTCGGGTCATCGACCGTGAGCGCGGCGTCGGCAAGTCGGTATGGCAGGTGGTTGATGACGTACAGCGCCACCTCCCCGTCGATGTACCGGAGCCGCTCGAGCGTTGCCCCTTGCGCGCCCGGCGACAGATCTAGCGCATCGGAAGCCCACCCGGGCAGAGCTCCGCGCTCGGCCCGGAGAATCCTCGACGTCACGCTCCGGCCCGATCGATCGACCTCTTCCTGAAAGAACCCCGCGGATGACTGGAGTCGCCACAGGCCTGTCTCGGTGCGCTGCACGAACGTGCCCTGGCCCTTCAGCCTCTCGATCAGCCGGCGCTGCTCGAGCCTCGCCAGGGCCTGGCGAACGGTCGTGCGGGAAAGGCCGTAATGGCTGCAAAGCTCGGGCTCGGATGGCATCCGTGTGCCGGGTGGCCAGCGCCCGCTGGCGATCTCCTGTTCGAACAGCTCGGCGAGCTGGAAGTAGAACGGGACGGGCGAGGCTCGATCGATCGCAACGTCGGGCAGCGATGTCATCCGCAATTCACCTCGTCTCGTCTCCTCATGACGCCGGCAGGCTCTGACAGAGGATACGTTTCGGCACGGTCGTCCAAAGTGTTGATGTACGTACAGGATGACGTTATGCTGCCAGCCGCACGGGACTCACAACCTCATCAGCCGAGAGAGGCGAGGGACGCGATGATCATTCTCGCCGTGGGCGACAGCTACATGGCGGCTCGCTACTTCCAGGACGCGTTCCGCGGGCTCGAGGCCGACCACGAGGTGACGTACTTCGACGTTGACGTGAACCGCCCGTTCAAGCCGTCGACGGCATCCGAGGCGAAGCTCGGGGAGTACCAGGGCTCGCCGGCTGAAGTCGCCGAGCGCATGTCCGGCGTAGAGATCCTGGTCGTGCATGGTGCGCCGGTGACGGACGCTGTACTCGCGGCATCGGCCGGGCTGCGGCTCGTCTGCTGCGCGCGCGGAGGGCCCGTTAACATCGACGTCGACGCGGTCAACGCGCGCGGCCTGCCGCTCGTCATTACCCCGGGGAAGAACGCCGAGGCGGTGGCGGATCAGACCGTCGCGTTTTTGGTGATGCTCGCCCGGGGCTTCCCCAAGGCGCAGCGGTTCATCGAGGACGGCGGCCAGGTGACCGACAACTGGAGCGGCTCGATTTTCGTGGGCAATGATCTAGGTGGGCACACGCTCGGTCTCGTGGGCTACGGCCGGGTGGCGCACCGCGTGGCCGAGCGCTCGCTCTCGTTCGGCATGCGCGTGCTCGCCTATGACCCGTACCTCACCGGCGCGACCGATGATCGCGTCGAGCAGGTGCATGGGCTCGACGACCTCCTGGGCCGCTCGGACTTCGTCTCGCTGCACGCGCGGGCCAACGCCGAAAACGCCAACCTGTTCGGCGCTCAGCAGTTCGCCCGCATGAGGCCCGGCGCGTTCTTCGTCAACACCGCCCGCGAGACGCTCGTCGATGAGGACGCGCTCGACGCCGCACTCCACTCGGGGCACCTCGGCGGCGCGGCGCTCGACGTCGTGCGCGCCTCGACGCGAGCCGGGCGACACCCGCTGCTACGTCACGCGAACGTCGTCATCACTCCGCACATCGGCGGCGCGACGCGCGAGACGCTCGCCCGCGGGGCCAAGATGGTCGCGCTCGAGATCGCTCGCTTCGCGGCGGGAGAGCAGCTGGTCAACGTCGCCAACCGGGATGAGATGACGGCATGAGCGACGACGATCTCCTGCTCGCGATCGACGCCGGCACCGGCAGCTGCCGAGCAGTGCTGTTCGACACACACGGCCACCAGCGCGCGATCGGTCAACGCGAGTACTCCCATCACGAGCTTCCCGGCGCTCCCGGATCGCAGGTGTTCGACACAGCGACGAACTGGGAGCTGATCTGCGCGTGCACGCGCGAGGTCCTCGCGGGCGTCCGACCGGACGCGGTCAAGGCCGTCAGCGCCACCAGCATGCGCGAGGGGATGGTGCTCTACGACGACCGAGGCCGGGAGATCTGGGCGTGCCCCAATGTCGATGGTCGCGCCGGCGTCGAGGCGGCCGAGCTCGTGGGGTCCGGGGCGGCGCAGGACATCTACGAGCGGGCGGGGGACTGGGTGGCGATCACCGCGCCGGCGAGGTTCCTGTGGATCGCCAGGCACGAGCCGCAGGTGTTCGGATCGATCGCACACGTGGGGATGCTCGGCGATTGGATCCTCACCCGTCTCAGCGGCGAGTTCGTGACTGATCCCTCGCTCGGCTCCTCGTCGGGCATGTTCGAGCTCGCGCAGCGCACGTGGTCCGAGCACGTGCTCGGGCTGTGCGGGCTGGATCCCAAGGTGTTTCCCCCCGTCCTCGATCCGGGCACGGTGATCGGCGGGGTCACCGCCGCGGCGTCCGACCAGACCGGCATTCCTCGCGGCACCCCGGTGGCCGTGGGGGGCGCCGATACCCAGCTGAGCCTGCTCGGGATCGGAGTCACGCAGCCGGGCCAGCTGACCGTCGTCGGAGGCTCGTTCTGGCAGTGCACGGTGGTGCTCGACGTGCCCCTGATCGACCCGGCGGCCAGGCTGCGCACGCTGTGCCACACCGACGGCGAGCGCTGGATGATGGAGGGGATCGGATTCTGGTGCGGGATCGTGATGCGCTGGTTCCGCGACGGTTTCTGCGAGCTCGAAGCGATCGAGGCCGAGCGGACGGGGGAGGATGTGTACAGCGTGATGGAGCGCAAGGCGGCGAGCGTGCCGCCCGGAGCCAACGGCATCACCGGCATCTTTTCGAACGTGATGCAGGCCAACCGCTGGGTTCACGCCGCGCCCGCGCTCATCGGCTTCGACGTCGCCAACCCCGGACGCTCGGGCCGCGTCGATTGCTTCCGAGCGATCGAGGAGAGCGCGGCCTACGTGACACGCGGCCACCTGCAGATCATCGAGGAGCTGACCGGGATCGAGGTCCGCGAAGCGGTGCTCACCGGCGGCGCCGCCAAGGGCACGCTGTGGCCCCAGATCGTGGCTGACACGCTCGGGATACCGATCCGGATCCCGGTAGTGAAGGAATCGACGGCGCTCGGCGCGGCGATCTGCGCCGGCGTCGGGGCCGGCCTGTACGAGGACGCGCAAAACGCCGCCGGGCGGCTGGTCGAGTTTGAGCGCACGATCGAGCCCGACCCGGCGAATGCCGCCACGTACCAGCAACTGTACGAGCAGTGGCTGGCGCTGTATGCAGGCCAGCTCGAGCTCTCCGAGGCCGGCCTCGCACGCCCGATGTGGCGCGCGGCCGGCGCCTGATCCCGCGAGGAGGGACGAACCGAAAATGCCAGAAGCCGACAGTCGAGACGGCAAGGAGTTCCACGCTGAGATTCCGCCACCCGAGCAGGGCTATTTCCTGAAGGGGTCCGGTGCGTACGACTGGGGGATGAAGAACCGGCTCGCGCGGATCTTCCGCCCCGACAGCGGCCGGACGGTGATGCTCGCGATCGACCACGGTTACTTCCAGGGGCCGACGACCGGGCTCGAGCGGGTCGACCTCAGCATCGTTCCGATCCTCCCGGGCGCGGACGCGCTGATGGTGACCCGCGGCGTGCTGCGCTCGGCGATCCCACCGACTCATCGAGGCGGCGTGGTCGTGCGGGCGAGCGGCGGCCCGAGCATCCTCAAGGACCTCTCCAACGAGCGGATCGCCGTCGACGTCGAGGACGCCGCCCGGCTGAACGTCGACGCGCTCGCGGTTCAGGTGTTCGTCGGCGGCGAGCAGGAGACGCAGTCCGTCGAGAACATGACCAGGCTCGTCGACGCCGGCTACCGCTACGGCATCCCCGTCCTAGGCGTGACGGCGGTCGGCAAGGAGCTCACCCGCGACGCTCGCTACCTCGGCCTGGCGACCCGGATCTGCGCCGAGCTCGGCGCTCAGATCGTCAAGACCTACTACGTCTCCGACGGCTTCGAGCGGGTCACGGCCGGGTGCCCGGTGCCGATCGTGATGGCAGGCGGCAAGAAGCTGCCGGAGCGCGACGCCCTCGAGATGGCGTACCGGGCCATCCAGGAGGGGGCCGCCGGCGTCGACATGGGCCGCAACATCTTTCAATCCGATGCCCCAGCAGCGATGTTGCAAGCGGTGGCGACCGTCGTCCACGACGGCGCGGATCCGGGCGAGGCGTACGAGCTGTTCGAGGAGCTCGCACGGAGCGCGGTACCGGCTTGATGGCCACCGACTGGGAGCTGCTGCACGGCGTCGACGCTCCGCCGGTCGAGGGCCGGCGGGTGCACGCCGGCCCCGTGGAGGCCCTCTTCCTGGAGGGCGACCTGCGCTACGTGCGCCGGGGCGAGACCGAGCTGGCGCGCCGGATCCAGGTCGCCGTGCGCAGCGCGAACTGGGGCACGGTGCCAGGAGTGCGGTCGGGCGAGCGGCTCGAGCAGAACGCTGACACGTTCCACGTCAGGTTCGACTCGGTCCACCGCCGCGGCGAGCTCGAGTTTCGCTGGGAGTGCTCGATCGACGGCGCCGCCGACGGCACGATCACCTACACGATGGACGGGGCGGCCGACCGGGACTTTCCCTACCGGCGAATCGGGTTGTGCGTCCTTCACCCGACCGATGTGTTCGCGGGTGCGGCGTTCGAAGCCGGCTCGCCCAGCGGCCAGACCGCAGGCGAGCTCCCGGCGTCGATCGGGCCGCAGGTTTTCGACGGCGAGAGCTTCCCGCCGCTGTTCGACGCCTTCGACCGGCTGCGGATGACCGCCCAGGATGGGGTCGACGTCCAGTTCGAGTTCGAGGGTGACGTGTTCGAGATGGAAGACCAGCGCAACTGGACCGACGCGTCGTTCAAGACCTACAGTCAGAACCCGCTCGCGCGCGTCGAGCCGTGGCAGCTGAAAGCGGGCGCCAAGCTCCGGCAGCGGGTGACGATCGCCAGCAGCGGCGGTGTCGCAGCCGAGGCGCGTCCGCTGAAGGTGACGCTCGGCGACGGCACGATCGGCCGTGTGCCGGCGGTCGGTGTGGCGCTTGGAGCAACCCTGCCGGGGGCACGCGAGATCGAGCTGCTGCGCGACCTGGGCCTCGGGCACCTGCGCGTCGACGTGCACCTGGCGACCGACTCCTGGCCCGCAGAGCTCGAACGCGGCCGCACGCTGGCCCGCGGGCTCGGCTGCGATCTCGAGCTCGCCGTGTTCGCGCGCGAGGCTCCGGAGCTCGGCGATCTCGCTCTCCGGCTCGGCACCGACGGCGGCCCCGGAATCGCGCGCGTGCTCGTTTACGTCGAGGACGCGGAGGTGACCCCGGCAGAGCTCGTGGACCAAGCGCGCATCCACCTTGGATCCTCGATCGGGGATGCGCCGGTCGGCGGCGGCACCAACGTCTACTTCGCGGAGCTCAACCGCGAGGCGTCCTTCCCGCCGAGCTTCGAGGTGCTCGCATATCCGGTGACGCCGCAGGTCCATTCAGACGACGACGTCTCGCTCGTCGAAACCCCGCTGGCGCAGGCGGACACGGTCACGAGCGCGCGACTCCTCGCCCCGCACGCCTCGATCGCGGTGACGCCGATCACCTTGAAGCCGCGCTTCAACCCGGACGCCACCGACGAGGACAGCGCGCCGGCCACACCGGCCACGCTACCCGACAACGTCGACGCGCGGCAGATGGCCCTGATCACGGCCGCGTGGACGCTCGCGAGCGTGCGCCGGCTGGGTGAGGCCGGCGCGGCCTCGGCCACGTACTTCGAGACGGTCGGGTGGCGGGGGTTGCTCGAGCCGGACCCCTCGCCCCCGCGCGAGGCGGCGTTCCCGGCCGTGCCCGGAATGCTGTTCCCGGTCTACCGCGTGCTCGCCGAGCTGGCGCCCCTGTCGGGGCTCGAGCTGCTCGAGTGCCATTCGTCGCACCCGCTCGAGCTCGAGGCGATCCAGATCGCCGCGCCTCCATGGGTCGTGGTGGTGGTGGCGAATCTGACGCCTCACCGCACGAAGGTCGAGCTCGGCCCGACTGGCGGGGACCCGGCGATCCGCCGGCTGAACGCCGAGACCGTCCGCCGGCACATGTTCGCGACCGACGGCCTTCGCGAACGCTGGGACACGCTTGGCGGCGGCGGTTCCGCGGCGCTCGAGCTCGATCTCTCAGGATTCGAGGTCAGCGTCCTGCGGTGGCCCAGCCCGTAGCGCCGACTGAGGTCATCGCGATGGCCGATCCAGGGCCAGCTATCTAATATGATGTCCGGACAAACGTACGTCATGTCAGAGCACTAGTGGAGATCGTCGGCTACAGCAATCGCCTCGTCGTCGCTGCGGGGGAGAGGATCCGGTTCATGGTCTCCTCCCGAATACCGCGGTACGACGCCGCGCTCGTCCGGCTGATCCACGGGAACCCCGATCCGCGCGGGCCCGGTTTCAAGGAACAAGAGCTCGCATCCGCGTTCGCGGGCGCGTACCGCGGGACCGAGCAGCCGCTGCGCCCCGGTTCGTACGTTCGGGTCGAGCCACACGACGCGCTCGAGCGGCCAACCGGCGTTTCGGTGTCCGCGTGGATCTGGCCGACGCTGCCTGGAGAGAACGAGCAGTCGATTATCGCCCGCTGGTCCGACACCGATCAGCGCGGCTTCGCGCTGATCCTCGACGAGACGGGCTCGCTTGCGCTGCGCCTGGGAAGTCGCGGTGACAGCCCTGTCGTGGTGTCTGGCCCAGAGCCGCTTTCGGCTCGGACCTGGTATCGGGTGGAGGCCGTCGTCGGCACCAACGAGGTCGAGCTCTCCTGCGAGGTCGCGACCGCCTTTCCCGCTGGACGCAGCGACTGGATCACGACGCAGGCAACGAACTTGGTTCCGGACACCGACGGTCTCCCGCTGCTGATCGGAGCCGCTGGCGACGGCATTCAGACCAGCGGTCACTTCAACGGAAAGATCGAGTCGCCTCAGGTGCGCGGATCGGACGGAGCGGTGGTCGCCGCGTGGACGTTCGCCGAGCGATTCGATTCCCAAACCGTCATCGACGTCGGTCCCTACGGCCTCAACGGCGAGACCGTGAACTCGCCCCTGCGGGCCGTCCCGGGCCACAACTTCACCGGACACGAGACGCGTTTCAGCGACGCCCCCAACGAGTTCGGCGCGATCTGGTTTCACGATGACGATCTCGATGACGCCGAGTGGGAGCCCGGGTTCGAATACCGCATCCCCGACGACCTGCCGAGCGGCGTCTACGCGGCCCGGCTTCGGGCCGGGGACCACGAGGATCACGTTCCGTTCTTCGTGCGACCTCCGCGCGGACGCACGACGTCGCCGGTCGCGCTGATCTTGCCGACCTACACGTACCTGGCGTACGCGAACGACACGAACACCTGGCGCGGCAACGCGGCAATCACGCCAAGCGACGAGATCCTGGGCCGCCTCCAGAAGGAAGACCACTACGCGATGGCGATGCGGCTGAAGAGCCTGTACGACCTCCATCCGGATGGCAGCGGCGTGGCACTCGCGTCGGCGCGGCGCCCGATGGTGACCATGCGGCCCCGCCATCACCTGGCGATCCTGGCGGCGCCGCACGCTTTCAGCGCGGACCTCCACATCACCGACTGGCTCGAGCAGAAGGACATCCGGGTCGATGTCCTGACCGACGAGGACGTGCACTTCGAGGGCGCGGACCTGCTCTCTCGTTACCGGGTGCTGCTGACCGGGACCCACCCGGAGTACACGACCGAGGCGATGCTCCACGCCTACGAGGCCTACCTTCAGAACCGCGGCCGGCTCGTCTACCTCGGCGGGAACGGTTTCTACTGGGTCACCTCCGTCGACCGGGAGCGCCCGCACATCATCGAGCTCAGGCGCGGCCGGCGCGGCACAGGGCTGTGGATGGGCTCGCCGGGCGAGGACTATCACGCCACCACCGGCGAGCTCGGAGGCCTGTGGCGCGATCGGGGGCTGGCGCCGCAGCGGCTTGTCGGGGTCGGGTTCATCGCCGACGGGATCGGTCGAGCTTCTGGATACAAGCGCCTCGAGGCGAGCCACGATCCCCGGGTCCGCTTCGCGTTCGAAGGCATCGGCGACGACGAGATCATCGGCGAGTTCGGGCTGGTGCTCGGCGGTGCCGGTGGCAACGAGATCGACCGTGCCGACCCGCTGCTGGGGACACCGGCGCATGCCTTGCGCGTTGCCACGACGCTGCCACTGCCCGACGAGTACCACCTCGCGATCGAAGAGGTGGGAATCAGTGACTCCATGCAACACGCCTCGGTGAACCCGAATGTGTACGGCGATCTTGTGTTCTTCGAGACTCCCGGCGGCGGCGCGGTCTTCTCGTTCGGCTCGATGGCGTGGTGCGGCGGGCTGTCGCACAACGATTACGACAACAACGTGTCGCGGATCACCGAGAACGTGATCGCGCGCTTCATCGATCCCGAGCCGTTCGGCGACGGCGCCGGCGGCTGACTACAGCGCCTGCTCCCGCGGCGAGACCACGAGCTCGTCGATGTCGACGTGATCGGGACGCCCGAGCGCGAACACGACAGCGCCGGCCACGTCTTCGGGCGCGAGCGCGCGTACCTGGGCGAGCTCTTGGCGGCCCTCCTCGGTCTCGCTGACGAGCGGTGTGTCGACGATGCCGGGCTCGATCAGCGTGACCTTGATGCCCGCCGCCGCCACCTCTTTGCGCAGCGCCCGCCCCAGTCCGACCAGCGCCCACTTGCTCGCGATATAGATCGGCTCGCCGACGTACGTGACCCGGCCCGAGATCGAGGCGGTGATCACGATGTGTCCGCTGCCCTGTGCGATCAGCGTCGGCAGCGTGGCACGGATCGTGAACGCGACACCGAGCACGTTGGTCTCGATCACGGCCCGCCACCGCTCGGGATCTCCGTCGGACATCAGGCCCCAGTCGGTGATGCCGGCGTTTGCGATCACGAAGTCGAGCCGGCCGTGCGATGCGAGCGCTGCGTCGTGGAGCGCGGTCAGCTGCGCGAAGTCGCGCACGTCGCAAGGTTGCGCGACGAGCGAGTCGGTGCCGGCGGTCCGGGCGAACTCCTCCACGCGCGGCGCGGACAGCTCGCCGACCATCACGCGGGCGCCGCGGTCCGCGAGCTCACGCGAGATCGCCGCCCCGATCCCCCGCGCGCCGCCGGTCACGATCGCCACCTTGCCGTCGAACTCAGTGGACCTCGGTGGCATGGCCGACCTCCTGTGCGTCGATGCGGACCTCAGCCATCGGCCTCGGGTGCCACCAGGTCGACCCACGGCGCCGGCGCGGCCGCCGGCCTGCGCTCTGCCTCCCGTCCGCCGATCACCGTCAGGACGTTGACCAGCCGCTCGGTGCCGGTGCGCGACATGCCCTCGATGTCGCGGAACTCGTAGCTCCCGTGCTCGAGCTCGAACACCGCGACGTCGGCGCGCGCGCCGGGCGCAAGCGTCCCGACCTCACCGCTGCGGCCGATCAGCTCGGCCGGCCGGGCCGTGGACGCCTCGATCACCTGCTCGAGCGAGAGCCCGGTCGCCATGAACTTGCTGAGCGCGACGGAGAGGTCGAACTTCGGGGTGTCATCGTCGCGGATCCGGATGAACGACGACGAGCCGGCGTCGTTCGTCATCACGGCGGGGCCGTGGTGGCTCATCTGGTGCAGGTCCGTCGAGATCACGTCCGGCGCAAGGCCCGCGGCGATCATCGCCTCAGCGCTCGCGAACGTCATCCCGCCGGCGCCGTGCCCGACGTCGAGGATCACGCCGGCGTCAACCGCGCGCTTGGCCGCGTCGAGCACGTTGCCGTCATCGTCGACGAGCTTCATGGTCGCGCCGCTGAAGCAGTGCGTGATGATGTCGCCGGGCGCCATCAGCTCGAGCACGTCCTCGATCGCGGGCGGCGCGTCGGCAATGTGAACCATGACCGGCAGCTCGCACCTTTCGGCGGCGCGCCGCGCTTGTCGCAACGGCTCGACGCCGTTGTTGCCGACCGTGGGCGAGCTGCTCCGGACCTTGACGCCGACGATCATGTCGCTGTGGAGTCGGTAGATGCGCTCGAACAGGTCGACATCGCAGAACTCCATGCTGCGCAACTCGAACTCCGGCCCGATCAGCCCGATGTAGGAGATGTTCATGAACGCCCGGACGCGCGATGTCGCGGGTCCGGCGATGTGCCTGCGAAAGCCGGGCAGCGTGATTGCCCCCGCCGACCCGGCGTCGACCCAGGTGGTGACACCGCTGCGCGGCCCGATCGTGTCCGGATCCACCCCCCAGTACGTGAACTGATGGAACACGTGACTGTGGAAGTCGATCAGTCCCGGGGTGACGTAGCGACCGGCCGCATCGATCACGCGGGACGCGGCGTCGGACGGAATGTCCGTGTCCACGGCAGCAACTCGCCCCCCGGCGAGGGCGACGTCGAACCGTCCGTTGCGGCGTGCGGCCGGATCGAGCAGGTGTCCGCTCTTGATCAGCGTGTCGTATCTCATTTCACGAGCTCCTCTCGGCCTGCTCGGGAGAGTTATGGGCCGGCGTCGGCGCTGTCTGTCGCCACCCGCTCTAGACGCCGCAACTCGCCGGCGTCCCACACGGACAGGTCGCGACAGATCAGGCCGTCGCGAACCTCGAGAAACATCACGTTCCAGGTCTCGAAGCGCCTCCCGCTTTCCGGCACGCCCAGGTACTCGCCCTGGTGGGTGACGCTCCAGCTCCAGCGGACCGCGAGGTGCGGCAGCTGCTCGATCACCTCGTTGATCTCGATCGAGTCGATCCGGAACGCCGCCAGGAACTCCGCGCAGGCATCGCGCAACCCGTCCCGACCGGTGACCTCCATCAGTGGATCCGCAATCCCGCAGTCCTCGGTGTACAGCTCGGCGACTGCGTCGGCGGAGTTCGACCGCATCGCTTCAACCAGCGCCTGCAGCAGATCACTGACATCCGGTGATACTGACGCTAGCATGTCCGGACATTCTTACCAAAGGCGGGAGTTGAATGCAACGAGGCGCGGGGGCAGGTCTGCGGCGGATCGATGACGTCGTGATTGAGGCACACGACGATGCCTGATCGCGACACGGTCGACCGGCGCTCGCCGATGCCGCTCTATTTCCAGCTCGCCCGGCTGCTGATGGACGACATCAACAGCGGCCGCTGGCAAGCCGGCGATCGTCTGCCGTCGGAGTCCGAGATCTGCGACCGGTACGGGGTGTCGCGCGCGACCGTCAGGCAGGCGCTGCTCCGGCTCGAGAACGAAGGCGTGATCCAGCGGCTGAAGGGCCGTGGGACGTTCATCGCCGATGCTCGTCACCGGTCCTGGCTGGTGCAGTCCTCCGAAGGGTTCTTCCACGACGAGCTGAGCCGCGCCCGCCTTAACGTCACCTCACGGGTGCTCCGTGCCGAACTGACGCCGTTGCCCCGCTGGGCGACCCAGGCGCTGTCACTTCGTGCGGATGCCGAAGGAGTCGTGCTCGAGCGACTGCGGTTCATCGACGGCAACGTCGCGCTCCACGTCACCGATTACCTGCCCTCGGTCTACGCCGGCGCCGCACTGTCGTTGCGGCTTCGGCCCGGCTCGTTGTACGACCGGCTCCGCGAGGTCGGGGTGACGGTTCACGGAGGGCGGCGGATCATCGAGGCGACGCGCGCCGCGGCCGACATCGCCAAGCTGCTCGAGGTCGGGCCCCGTACTCCGCTGCTGCTCGTCGAGTCGGTGTCGTGGGATGCCGGACTCGAGCCGTTTCACTGTTACCACTCTTGGGTCCGCACCGATCGGTTGCCGGTCGAAATCGAGGTGACGCGGTCTCACGCGAGCGGAGCTGCACTGCCGCTGCCCACGACCTCGGTTGGCGCACGTACCCGGTTGACGGACGGTCAGCTCTCGGGGCGATGAGCCGTCGCCCGGCTCCCGCGAGCCGCAAATGTCGCCCTTGTGCGCCTGCACGGTTGTAGTAACATCCGTACGTGCCTACGAACGGCCCTGAGCCGCTGGGGACCACGGTGCTGGAGGAGAACATCGCGCCGGCCTCGGGCCAGCATGGGCGCCACTCCTCGTCGACGGCCGTCGGACCGCTGACCGTTTGCGCCGCCAATCCCAGGTACCTTGCGCGCCCGGATGGGACCCCGGTCTACCTGTCCGGCTCGCATACGTGGGCGGTCGTTCAGGACGGAGGGCCGGAGTGGCCTCCCGCACCACTGGATTGGGAGAGGTTTCTCGCGCGCATCGTCGAGTACGGCCACACGTTCGTGAGGCTGTGGACGTGGGAGCACCCACGCTGGGCGTCGTGGTGGAAGGGTGATTACTACTTCGATCCGGTTCCCTGGGAGCGGACCGGACCCGGCACCGCGCAGGACGGCCGCGCGCGGTTCGACCTCACGCGAGTGAACGGGGCGTGGATCGAGCGCCTTCGCCACCGCGTCGCCACCGCCCTCGACGCCGGCATATACGTGTCGGTGATGCTGTTTCAGGGCTGGAGCGCGGGCCCGAAGCCGGAGCCGTGGGTCGGATGTGACAACCCCTGGCGGTCGCATCCTTTCCACCGCGAGAACAACGTCAACAGCGTTGACGGCTCAACCCAGGACGAGGCCGGCCACGATGCGCTGCACACGCTCTCCTGCACCGCCGTTGTCGAGCTTCAGGAGCGGTTCGTCAAGGTCGTGATCGACGCGGTCAACGAGTTCCCCAACGTGCTGTACGAGATCGGCAACGAGCACGATGGCAGCGCCGAGAACGCGAGCTGGCAGTACCACATGATCGACGTCGTGCACGGTTACGAGCGGGCCGAGAAGCCATTGCAGCATCCGGTGCTCATGTCCTCGCAGTGGCCAGACCCTGACAATCGCGCGCTGCTCGAGAGCCCCGCGGAGGTGATCGCGCCGTTCGCCTGGCGCGGCCAGGACGACGAGCGATGGGAGTACGAGCCGCCGTCGCGCCACACCGGCAAGGTGGTGTTCCTCGACACCGACCACCTGTGGGGCGTGGGCGGAACGGTTGATTGGGTATGGCGCTCGTTCACCAGGGGATACCAGCCCCTTTACATGGATCCCTGGGGCTTTGACCACATGGACCCGCTCGCCCCGGCCGGGAGCGAGGACGTGCGCCGTGCGCTCGGCGCCGCCTGCCGACTGGCGGCGGAACTCGACCTCTCCACGATGCTTCCACGCCCGGACGTGGTGAGTACCGGATTCGCGCTCTACGACGGCGAGCGTATTGCGCTCCTCTACCAGCCCTATGAGGATCGGATGTGCGTGGACCTTGACCGCTCGCTGGAAGGCGCGACCGTGGATTGGCGCGACCTGGTCGACGATTCCAAGCGAGCGGAGGGAGCCATCAGGCTGACCGGCCGTTCGTCCGGGCTGCTGTCGCCGCCGTGGCCCGGCCCGGCGTTGGCGGTGCTGACCTTGACGCAAGTCGCCGCGGAGTCGTTGTGACGGGCGGTGCAAACGGAGCGTCGGGGGCGCAGCGACGCGTGCTCGTCACCGGCGCGGGCGGCGGCATCGGACGCGCCGCCGCGATCAGGCTCGGCACGGACGGGGCCTCGGTCGCCCTCCTCGACATCCGCGAAGCCGATCTCGCCGTCACCGCTGAGGCGGTGCGGGACGCCGGCGCGGACGTGCTCGCGCTTCCGACTGACGTCGGAGACGAGGAACAGGTCGCCGCGGCTGTCGGTGCCGTGACGGCGCAGTGGGGCGGCCTCGACGCCGCCGTGGCCGCGGCCGGAATCTCGATGAGTGTCACCGGGGACGCTCGGGTCGACACCCTCGAGCTGGCCGTCTGGGAGCGCATCCTTCGCACGAATCTCACCGGCATGTTCTTGACTTGCAAGCACGTCGTGCAGGCGATGACCGCGAGCGGAGGCGGCTCGATCGTCGTGATCGGCTCGCCCACCGGCCTGTACGGGTTCGCGTTCGGAGAGCACGCCTACAGTGCCTCCAAAGGCGGATGTCACGCGCTGGCCCGCGTCATGGCCGGGGAACTCGCACCCCTCGGGATCCGCGTCAACGTCGTCGTGCCGGGGTTCATAGACACCCGGATGAACGACCACGTGCTCGCGGACCCCGAGCTCCTGGCCGACGCCGAGCGGGTGATCCCACTCGCCCGGGTCGGCCAGCCGGCCGAGGTGGCTGGGCTCATCGCCTGGCTTACCTCGCCGGACGCGAGCTACGCGACCGGCGGCTACTACCCGGTCGACGGCGGGCAGATGTGCCTGTAGACGTTGCCGTCGGGTCATCCTGTCCGGACGTCGTGCCGGCTGGTGGTGGCCGTTCGCAGGTCCGCCCGAGTGGGGTGCGCAAAGGCCGTGCAGGCCGAGATCGCGCGGGCGCGTGGGCCCTTGCACGACCGCCGGCAACAAGTTAGACTCACGATCGTCCTGTCCGGACATCCTGTCAACTGCCGGTAGTGCCGTTCTGAAGGAGGCTGTTGCTGTGGGGTCTCAGATCGATCGTCAGACGAACGACTTGGCCGAGTCCTACATCGAGGGCCGGCTTTCGCGGCGAACATTCGTCACGCGGCTGCTGGCGCTCGGCGTCGCGCCCGGAGCCATCGGCTCGATCCTCGCCGCATGCGGCTCGTCGTCATCGTCGAGTGGCGCGGGAGGTTCGCCGGGGCCCAACGAGTTCTCGGGCAACGTCCGGTTCCTGATTGGCCCGTGGTCGGACCAGGAGTTGGCTCATCAGCAGCACACCGCCAAGGCATTCCAGGCGCTCCATCCGAAGGTCAAGTTCTCGTTCCGGCTGTACGACTGGGGCAGCGCGTCCCAGCAGATCAACACGTCGGTGATCGAAGGCGCGCACGACATCTACATGACGACGGAGAGCTCGTACCCGGACTACGAGGCCCACAGCACGTTCGTCGATCTGGCTCCCCGCGTCAACGCGCCGTCCTTCGCTGCCGAGAAGGCCAAGTACCTGTACATGGATCGAATCGAGTCCTACGGCCCGAAGATCCTCGGTCTCCCGATCAGCTGGCACGTCGAGGACGCCATGTTCGTGAACATGGACATGGTCAAGGCGGCCGGGTACGACGAGAGCTTTGCCGACACGTGGCCCACGTTCCTCGAAGCCGTCACCAAGATGACCAAGCCGGGCAAGACGTATGGGTTCGGCATCGGCATCCAGATCGGCGGCTACGGAGAGTGGTATCAGCGCCTTCGCGCCGCGGGCGGCTCATATCTCACTCCGGATCTCAAGACAGTGAACGTCAACCATCCGAATGTCGTCGAGGCGACACAGCAGTTCGCCGACCTGTTCAAGGCAGGGATCGCACCCCCGCTCGGCACTTTCACATATGACAACGCGCCTGCGGCGTTCGCCGCGGGCAAGATGGCGATCTACTCCTCCGACCTCGCCACGACGACGACGCTGCCCAAGGTGGTCCCCTTCAACTGGAAGCTGGTCGCGTACCCGCCCGGTCCGGTCTCCCGGGTCAACTTCAACGACCTGAGCCTGTACATGATCAACCCGAAGTCGTCGAACCAGGACCTGATGTGGGAGGTCCTGAAGTGGTGGACGTCCGGACCGAACGATGCCTACTGGGCCGGAAATTCGGGCACGTATCCCGCACGCTCGGATGCTCCGGGCTTCGGCTACAGCAAGTACGCGGCGCCGCAATTGGGTGAGGCGTTCGCCTCGTTCCGTCAGTACGCCGTCGGACTCGAGAACTTCGCCGAGTGGGCGAACGTCGAGAACAGCGCGGAGGCCGAGATCCAGAACTGCTACGCCGGAAAAGAGACGGCGCAGAAGGCCGTCGAGAACGTCGCGAAGATCGTCCAGCAGCAGACGGGAGCCTCTCTGTGACCGTTCCGGCTGCGGGAGCGGCCTGCTGCGTTTTCGGGCCTCGCGCGGCGCGCGCGACGACCGGCTGACGCGTCCGAGGAGGGCTCGCCGTGTCTGCGATGCGCCTCTCTCCCGCCGAGCATCGGCGGCTGCGACGCCGGGCACGTCTCCGGCGTGAGTTGACCGGGTGGGCATTCCTCGCCCCGATGTTCGTCTTCTTCATCGTGTTCCTGGTGCTGCCGGTAATAGACACGTTCTGGTGGAGCACTCGATCGGGCGGACTGCTAGGCCCAACCACGTCGGTGGGCCTCCAGAACTACACGCAGTTTCCGCAGATGGTGGACGCCACCTCCGCTGTGAAGAACACGCTGTGGTTCGCGGTGATGTCAGTCCCGCTGACGCTCGTGCTGGCACTGTTGGTGGCGCTCCTGCTCGCTCGGGTCGGTCGCGGCGGCGCCGTCTATCGCTTCTTCATCTACTTCCCGGTTCTCGTACCGGGAGTCGTGGCCGGGCTGATCTGGCTGTTCCTCACAAACCCCGAGTTCGGACTGCTCAACAACATCTTGCGGGGTGTCGGAGCGAAACCGGTGACATGGTTGGGTGCGTCGACGGCACTCCCGACGCTGGCGGCGGTCGATGTCTGGCGCAATACCGGCTATTGGGCGATCTTCTTCGTCGCCGCCCTCATCGGTCTGCCGCAAGAGCAATTCCAGGCCGCGGCGCTTGATGGCGCCGGGCCGCTCGCCCGGTTCTGGTTTCTGACGCTGCCCATGATGAGGCGGATACTGCTCTTTGCCATCGTCGTGTCGACGATCTGGGGGCTCCAGGTGTTCGATACCGCCCTGATCATGACTGCCGGTGGGCCGGGTACCGCGACGACGACGATCGTGTACAAGGTCTGGCAGTACGTCTTCGCGTACGACGACAAGATCGGGCTGGCGGCCGCGATGTCAGCGATGCTCGTCGTCGCGATCCTCGTGCTGACGCTCATACAGATGCGAGCGCTGCGCGGCCAGCGGGGGATCGACTAGCGTGGCCACGGTCGAGCAGGCCGAACGTCACACCGCCGGCCCCGGCGCCGCCGGCACCGATCTCCCGAGGGAGTTTCGGCGAGCACAGCGCCGCCGGCGGTTTGGATCAGTCGGGCGTCACGGCGCACTGGCGTTCGCGACGCTCGTGTTCGTCGTCCCCTTTTACTACGTCGTTCTGTCGTCGCTCAAGAACAACGATCAGATCTTCTCCTATCCGCCGAAGCTACTGCCTTTCCCCATTTTCCTTGGAAACTTCAAGGAACTGTTGTCCCAGACCCAGTTTCTGCGGTGGATGCTTAACACCCTGATCGTCGCGGGCTCGGTCAGCCTTATCAAGGTGTTTCTGGACTCGATGGCCGGCTACGCGCTCGCCAAGCTCCAGATCACGGGAAGGCGGGTCATCTTCCTCCTGATGCTCGTCTTTCTCATGGTGCCACTGAGTGCCCTGATCGTCCCGCTGTGGACGCTCGTCAACAAACTTGGCCTGCTCGACACGTACTGGGCGCTGATCCTGCCTGCGCTTGCCAACCCGCTGGGTGTGTTCCTGATGCGGCAGTTCATACTCGGTCTCCCTTCAGACCTGATGGATGCCGCACGGCTCGACGGCCTCGGCGAGTTCGAGATCTATCGCCGCATCGTCCTGCCCCTGATCAAACCGGGCCTGGTCGTGCTGGCCGTGATCATCTTCACCGATCAGTACATGGGGTTCATCTGGCCGCTGATCGCAACGACGAGCAACAACATGGAGCTCCTGACTGTCGGCGTCGCGGGGTTGCACTCGCGCGGTGGGGTCGACTACGGGCTGTGGTCGGCCTCGGCGGTCATGTCGCTGGTGCCGATCGCGATCGTGTTCTTCGTGCTGCAGCGGCAGTTCCTGTCCCGGTCACTCACAGGTGCTCTGAAGCAATGAACGACGCGACGGAGGCAGCTATGAACGGTGGCTCGGGTCCGGCAATCGAACTGGTCGACGTGTGCAAGGACTACGGCTCGTTTCGGGCCGTGAAGAACGTCGACCTGGCGATCGAGGAGGGAGAGTTCGTCGTCCTGCTCGGTCCGTCAGGGTGCGGGAAGAGCACGCTGCTGAAGCTGATTGCCGGCCTCGAGGACCTCAGCAGCGGAGAGGTCTACATCGGCGGTCGGCTTGCGAACTACCTGCGTCCCGGCGACCGTGACGTGGCCATGGTCTTTCAGAACTATGCGCTCTATCCGCACATGACCGTCCGCAAGAACCTCGGCTTTCCTTTGCGCAGGCGCGGCAAGGCGAGGGACTTCGTCACCGATCGGGTGTCGTTCGCCGCGGGATTGCTGCATCTGGATGAGCAGCTCGACCGGTATCCCGATGAGCTTTCCGGCGGGCAGCGCCAGCGCGTCGCGCTGGGTCGCGCGATCGTTCGTGAGCCGTTCGCGTTTCTCATGGACGAGCCGTTGTCGAACCTCGACGCGCTGCTGCGCGTGCAGATGAGGACGGAGTTGCTTCGACTTCACCGGCGGGTGGGCCGGACGACGGTCTACGTGACCCACGACCAGATCGAGGCCATGACCATGGCCGACTGGCTCGTCGTCATGCGCGACGGCGTCGTGGAACAGGTCGGTCGCCCCGATGACGTGTACAGCCGGCCGGCCAACAGCTACGTGGCGACGTTCGTCGGTGCACGCTCGATGAACCTCTTCGAGGGACGTGTCATCACCACCGACGGTGCTCGCCGGTTCGCCGGTCCGTTCACGGTCGAGCTCTCGCCGGACGCGCTCCCAGGCGTGCCGGACGGCGAGGTCGTGCTGGGCGTGCGCCCGGAGGACGTCTCGCTCTGTGCCGACGGCACTCCGGGACAGGTGTCCGGTGTCGTCGAACTCGGCGAGCGCATCGGCTCGGACGTCTATCTCAACGTCCGGATGGCCGATGGGAGCACGATCGTGCTCTCCGCCGACGCGTCGAACAAGATCCGTGAAGGTCAGACCATCTGCATGCAGATATCGCAGAGCAATCTCTGCTTCTTCGGAGCCGATGGAGACAGAATCGAAACCGATACCCGAGGAGAAAGTTCGTGACAGACAGCGCTATTGCCCTTGCGCTCCGAGTAGGACGGGACCGGCGGCACATCGTCGACGATTCCGGTGACGCCGTGCTCATCCAGGGAGACGCCGCATGGTCGTTGATCGCGAACATGTCGGTGGACGATGCCGCCTGGTACCTGGATCAACGCAGCGCCCAGGGATTCAACGCCGTGCTGATCAATCTGATCGAGCGCCTGTTCGCGGCGGACGCGCCGCGTGACCTGAGCGGCGCCGAGCCCTTCACCACGCCCGGTGACTTCACGACTCCCAACGAGGCATACTGGGCTCACGCGGAGCAGGTCGTTGATCTGGCGCGGGAGCGCGGGATCATTGCGATCTTGTATCCGGCATTTCTCGGATATCCACAGCCTCACTACCCGGGTTACGAGGGCCAGGCCGAGGGATGGTATGACGAGGTCGTGGCCAACGGCCCGGAGGGATGCCGCGCGTACGGCGAGTACCTCGGGCGGCGACTGGGCGGCTACGCGAACGTGATCTGGAGCATCGGCGCAGATCGGAACCCGGAGCAGGCGAGGGGCGGGCTTGAGGCCATCGCGGCGGGGATAAAGTCGACCGCACCGGGCGATCTGATGACGGCCCAGATGCTGCCCGAGCATTCGGCGGCCGAGCACTACCCCGACGCCGACTGGCTCGACGTGCTGAGCACTTACTCGTACTCGATCATCCCTCGTCTGCTCGAGCGGGACTGGTCGAGCATGCCGACGCGGCCGTTCTTCCTCGTCGAGACCGCTTACGAGAACGAGCACAACACGAGCCAGCTGCAGCTCCGGCGCGCCGCCTACTGGTCGGTGCTCGGCGGCGGCGTCGGGCACGTGATGGGCAACAAGCCCATCTGGATGTTCGACCCCGGATGGAAGGACGAGGTCGAGAGCGACGGCGCGGCGGGACTCACCCGGTGGGGCGAGTTCTTCCGGTCGATCGACTGGTCGACGCTCGTACCCGACCACGACGAAGACGCTCGTCTCCGGTGGTCGCGGTGAGGATCGCGGCCTGAATCAGATCGGAGCGGCACGGTCACAGGACGGCCGGCTCGCGGTTGTCTACGTCCCGGAGCAGCGGCCGGTCACGATCGAGACCGCGTCGCTCGCCGGGCCTGCGGTGCTTGCTACGTGGTTCGACCCGGTGACCGAGCGGCGGCTGCCGGGCGGGACGCTCGCGGTCGACGGACCCGCGGTGCTCACGGCCCCGTTCCGGGAGGATGCCGTGCTGCTGCTCGAGGCGACCGCAGCGCCGGCGAACGGGAGGTAGCGGCGATGGCGATCATGACCGTCAACGGACCCATCGCACCCGACCAGCTGGGCCTGACCCTCGCGCACGAGCACATCTTCTGCGACACGTCGGGAGACTTTCGCGAGCCGCCCGATCACATCGCGAGCTTGATCGCCGACATGGGCGTCGATCTCGAGCAACCGATCGACCTCCCAAGTCTCGGCTTCTTGTGGCGCGAGCCGCAGTGGTCGGTGAGCAACCAGATCCTCGAAAGCTATGAGGACGCGGTCGACGAGTTGCGCTGGGCGCAGCGCGTCGGTGTCAAGGCCGTGATCGATCCGACGCCGATCGGGCTCGGCCGGATGCCCGAAGCCCAGCGACGGCTGAGCGCGGAGCTGGGCCTTCACGTCGTTGCCGGGACGGGGTACTACCGCGACAAGTTCCATCCTCCGGAGGTCGCGGCGATGACCGTCACAGAGATCGAGGACGTGATCCGCCGTGAGCTCCTCGAGGGCATGGACGGGACCGACATCCGCGCCGGGTTCATCGGAGAGCTCGGCACCAGCGGCACCCAAATCACTCCCAGCGAGGAAAAGGTGCTGGTCGCCGCCGCCCATGTTCAGAGCGAGACCAAGGTGCCGATCATGGTTCACACCGAGGGCGTCCGAGACACCGTCCTGAGGGCGCTCACCCTGCTCGAACGAGAAGGTGCCGACATCGAGAAGGTTCACATCTGTCACGTGAACCGCGCTCCCTGGTGGAAGGACGTGGCCAGCCAGGGAGCGACGATCGGCCTCGACTGCTTCGGCTCGATCTTCGCGATCGACTCAGAGACCCGTGAGAACCCGAACGATCAGGACCGGATTAAGGATCTGCGGGAGATATTCGATGCCGGTCACGGAGACAAGGTGTTTGTCAGCAACGACATCTGCATGAAGATGCGTCTCCACAAGTACGGCGGTTGGGGATATGACCACATCCAGACAAACCTGTACCCGTTCCTGCGTCGCGCGGGCTTCACGGAGCCGGAGCTGCAGACGATCTTCGAGGAGAACCCGGGCCGGTTCCTCGACATCGAATCGGCGGACGGCGCTCAGTAACACTGAGCGCCGCCCAGTCGAGAGGAGATCAGTTGTCGGGCGGATAAACCGCCGCGGGCTCCATGAAGTCGAGCGCGTGTCCGCTGCCCGACTCGATGATGCATTTGAAGCCGGGCTCGGTGTCGAGGTAGTACCACTCGATGTGGTCGCCGATCCTGCCGATCGCAGTACGGTCGATGCCCATCGCGCGGAACTGGTCGATGACCTTCTCGGACTCCTCACGCGTCTTGAACATCACCGCGATCGAGCCGATTCCCTCGCCCTTGGTGTCCAGCATCCGTTGCCACGGATTGTCGCCGCCGAGCGGCTCGATCAGCTCGAAGTTGAGGTCCCCGACCTGTGTCTCGGCCCAGCGTATGTTGAAGAAGTCGACCGGCTTGCCGTCCATCTCGCAGTCGTGCATGACGACTTTGCCATCGGACTCGAACACCTTCCACGGCCCCCATCCGAACGCCTCGTGGTACGCCTCCATCCGCGACTGGAGATCGCGGACTACGACCGAGATCTGCGTGATGTTGTAATCGAGTCCAGCCGCCTTCTCGGTCGGAGGCGCATCGTCGGTCGGGTACACGTACGCCGGCTTGACAAAGTCGGTCGCGTGGCCGCTGCCGGACTCGATCAGGCACCCGAAGCGCTCCTGCGTGTCGAGGTAGTAGTACTCGATGTGTTCGCCGATGTTGGCTTTCATCGTCACCGGCATCCCGCGCTCGGCAAACTCGCGCTTGACGGCCTCGCCCTCGTCCATCGTCTGGAACATCACCGCGATCGATGCGATTCCCTCACCGCGTTCGGCGATGAACTGCTTCCACAGGCTCGGGCCTTCATCGGGCTCGAGCAACTCGAAGTTCAGACTCCCGACCATGACCTCGGCGCCCTTGAGCGTGTAGTGAACTGCCTCGCCGTTGAGCTCGGTGTTGTGGTGCAGCGGCGGGCGATGCTCGAACACGTCCCAGCCGCTCCAACCGAACGCGCGCCAGTACAGCTCCATTGTCTTGTCGAGGTCGCGCACCGCGAGCGAGACCTGCGTGACCGGATACTGCAGACCGGCGTAGCCTCTCGGTAGCTCCTGGGGCATGGTCGTCATCGCTTCTCCTTTCGAGGACCGTTGGATAGCGCGTCGGGCTGTGGCTACTCAGGTGGGATCTCCGCGCAGACGACTCCGGCTTCACGCCCCGGGGTCGGCGGACCGCCCATGTTGCCTCCGCTTATAGTGATGTCCGTCTGTCCGGACATCTTCTCAGCCTCGCAGTTACGCACCGGCTTGTCAAGCCGATCAGCCCGCCGACCAGCCGCCGGGCGAACGCGATCGTCGGAGAGGGTGAGGATGTTCCGGGAGGCGCTAGTTGCACGGACAACATGACGTTATGGTTGCAATCCGACTGGAGAGGAGAACATGAGCGATCAGGCCGGAACTCGTTTAGACGTGGCGGAGGATCTGATCGGGCGCCGGCGGGTCGAGCTTCCGACCCCGGCGCTCGTCCTCGACGTCGACGCGATGCGCGCCAACATCGCCACGATGGCCGCGTGGAACCGGGATCACGTCGCCGTTCGCCCCCATTTCAAGACGCACAAGTGCATCGAGATCGCGCGCGAGCAGATCGCCGCCGGCGCGATCGGCATCACATGCGCCACCGTGTGGGAGGCCGGCGCGCTCGTCAGCGCCGGCGTCGATGAGATCCTGATCGCCAACGAAGTCGCGGGCCCCGCGAAGATGTCGGTGCTCGGCGAACTCGCCCGCGAGGCCCGAATCACGGTCGCGGTGGACGACGCCGACAACGCCGCGGCGCTCGCCGCCCTCGCGAGCGCCCACGGCGCTGAGCTCGGGGTGATCGTCGAGGTCGATGTCGGCCTGCACCGTGGCGGGGTCCGGCCCGTCGAGGAGGCCCTCCGGCTGGCGCGTCATGTCGACTCGCTCACTGGCGTTCGCCTCCGCGGCGTGATGGGCTATGAGGGACATGTCGTCACCGAGCCCGACGCGCTCGTCCGCCGTCGGCGCGCCGCATTCGCGATGGATGAGCTCGCCGCCTTCGTCGACGCTCTCCGAGACGACGGACACACCGTCGAGATCGTGTCCGCCGGCGGCACCAACACCTACGACATGACCGGTGCCGACCCCCGAATCACCGAGCTCCAGGCCGGCACCTACGTCGTCATGGACGCGGCCTACGGGCCGCTGGCGCCCGCCTTCCATCCGGCGCTCACGATCATGGCCACCGTCGTCAGCCGCCACAACACGACCGCGGTACTTGATTGCGGCACCAAGTCCCTCGCAGTCGACGCGGCGCCACCCACGCCACCAACCGGCACCGTCCGCGAGGTGCACGAAGAGCACACGCTGCTCGACGTCGAGGACGGCGCGCCGCCCGCGCTAGGCGACGTGCTCGAGCTGATCGTCGGCTACTGCGGCGGGACGATCAACCTCCACGACGTCTATTTCGTCGCCTCCGGCGAGGAAATCGTCGACATCTGGCAGATCCACGCACGCGGTCCGGGGTGGACGTCCGAGCTCAGCCGGCGGTCCTGAGCCACTCGCGCCCGCCCCATAGATTCGCCCGGAGGGTGGACCATGACCGTTGACGTCGCGCCCATGGTCGTCCACCGGCTGATGGGGCTCGATTGCGACTGGCGCGAGCAGTGACTCGAGGTAGATGCCGCCTACAAGCACCTCACGGCGCGTACGGCCAGTACGGCAGCGCCGGTGGACCTGGTTGGCGCTAGCCCGCGCTTCACCGCTGCGATCCAGCGTGTCGTCGGTGGCGCGCGAGCAGCGCATCCTGCGGAAAACAGGATAAGCCGCCTCAAAGCCGACGCCCGGACTCGAACCGGGGACCCCTTCAT
>CAWJVJ010000021.1:0-107388 GCA_963846265.1 uncultured Solirubrobacterales bacterium | reverse complement strand
CGGCGCGGACCGGGGCGGCGCGGACCGGGGCGGCGCGGACCGGGGCGGCGCGGACCGGGCGCGGGACCGGCGCGGAGCCGAGCGCGGGACCGAACAACTCGCCACTCGGCAGCCCGTCCCGGGTGAATGGCGGTTCACTCGGCTCTGGCTCGAGTTACGGCGCACTCGAGCACCGGCGCGACGTCGAGTGTCGACTTATTCGACCTGGTCTACCCGTGCGGAGTACGCACGGCGGCGCGCTCGGGCTCAGCAGCCGGTCGAGCGTGGCGTCGTGACCCACATTTCGGCGTCGGTCGCCGCGACAGCATCCCGCGCTAACGGCCAGCGAACGCCGATCCCAGCTGCGGAACTCTCAGTTAGGGAGCGCTGCCGCCGCTGCCGCCGCCACCGCTGCCGCCACCGCCACCAGTGCCCCCACCGCCGCCGGTCGGTGCCGCAGCGCCACCGCCACCGGTGCCACCTCCGCCGCCGCCGGTACCTGCGGTGCCGCCCCCAGTGCCACCGCCGGTGCCGCCGGCGCCGGTGCCCGAGGTCGCGCCGCCGCTGGTGCCACCTGACGTCCCCGACGACGAGCTTCCGCTGCCAGACGTGGACGCCGAGGGCGACGAGCCGCTCGATGACGTGGTCGAGGTCGTGTTGCTCGTCGAGGTGGTGGACGACGAAGCGGTCGCCGCCGGCGTGGTGATCGGCGCGGTCGGGACTGTCAGCGGAGGGGCGCCGGACGTGTCTGTCGCCGCCGAGCCGCCACCGCAAGCCGCGATCCCCGCGGCGGCGGCAGCGCCGACGGCTAGCGCGGTGAGCGCACGCGTAGCTCGAATAACGGCCGGGCGCCTAGCCGCGAGCAAGCCGTCAGACCTCGAGCGGGTCCATCCGCCTGCCGCAATGTGGACAGTCGTTGAGGTCCTTCTGGCAATGCTGGTCGCACCAGTTGCAGAAGCGAAGGTTCTCGACGGCCCAGGGCAGCTCGGACGGAGTCGGCGCCAGGGGCAGAAGCTGCCCCACGACCTCGAGCGCCTCACCGGTATCCCGATCGACGTAGGTCCGTCCCACCTCGGCGTCGATCACGACCTCGCGACCGGTGGATGGCGTCCTCATACGGTACTTCTGACGCGTCCTCATCCTTGATCATCGTATAGCAGGGGGCGGATGCCCGGCGCGTAGCCGGGGCCTCGCCGGGGCTTCGCCGGGGCGGCGTCAGGGGCTTCGCCGGGGCGGCGTCAAGGGGCGCGGTGCGGGTCGCTGAGCCCCCCTGCCGACGGCTTGGATAGAGTGCCGCGTCTCAAGGTATGGTCAAGTCGCTGGGACGCATCACCACGCTCATGGCGGCAGTTTTGATCGCGGTCACGGTAGGTGGTTGCGCGCTTAAGCATCCAACCGCCAACCTGGTCAACGGCAAGAAGCTGTTCGCTGAGAACTGCGCCTCGTGCCACACGCTGGCGCACGCGAATTCGACCGGCTCGGTCGGACCGAATCTGGACGACGCGTTCAGGCAGGACCGGGTCGACGGGGTGAAGAGCACGTCGATCGAGGGGCTGATCGACTACTGGATCCAGTACCCGAACACGCAGGGCGTGATGCCGGCGATGCTGGTCAAGGGCCAGGACGCCCAGGACATCGCCGCCTACGTGGCGGCGGTGGCGGCAAGGCCGGGGCAGGACACCGGCGCGCTGGCGGCCGCGGTGGCGGCGAAGGTGGCGCCGACGGCCGCCAACGGCAAGGCGATCTTCACGGGTGTCGGCGGCTGCGGCTCGTGCCACACGCTGGCGGCCGCGGGCACAACCGGCACGGTCGGACCCAATCTCAACACGCTGAAGGCCGCGTGCGCGACGCCGGCGTCCCAGCAGGCTCGCGGCTCGACGTTGCAGAAGTGCATCGAGACCGCGATCACCGATCCGTACAAGTACATCCCGGCGGGCTATCACTCCGGCATCATGCCCGACACGTTCAGCAAGACGCTCAGCCCGAGTCAGATCCAGGCGCTGGTGGCGTTCTTGTCGTCGGCGTCGCACTAGCCCTAGGTACCCAGGCCGCGTGCCAGCGGCCAGCGGCCAGCGGCCAGCGGCCAGCGGCCAGCGGACCTGCATCACACGTCAACGGCGCGATCCGGGCGAGACCGTGCCGCGCTACGCATGCGTGGCATGCGTCACACGGCACGGCTAGTGCGATCACGCTCCGCTGTCGTGTTATGCATGCTCCGGAGGGCTCGGCTGGGCCCCGCGGTGGCGCGGGGACGGTCCGCTCCCTCCCCAGGTGCCGCCGTTCGCACCGCGAAGCGCGCCGGTCCCCTCCTTCCTCAGGTGCCCCGCCGTTCGCACCGCGAAGCGCGCCGGTCCCCTCCTTCCTCAGGTGTTCGGCCGTTCGCACCGCGAAGCGCGCCGGTCCCCTCCTTCCTCAGGTGTTCCGCCGGTCGCACCGCGAAGCGCGCCGGTCCCCTCCCTCCTCAGGTGCCCGCCGTTCGCACCGCGAAGCGCGCCGGTCCGCCCAGCAGCGCCTCAGGTGACGGTGGTCGCGCCCCGGGCTCTGATCCGCTCGAGCAGCTCGTCGCCACGCCCCGCCGCCACCGCGCGTGCGGCTCGCTGCTCGTCGAGCTCGAGGCCCTGGGCGGCGGCGGCGTCGAGCAGCGTCTGACGCTCCTCGGCCTCGCGGGCGACCTTCAGGAACAGCCAGCAGAAGAGTCCGATCGTGAGCAGGCTCTCCTCGACCATCATCACGCCGGCGGCGGCGATCTGGTCGCCCATCGGGCTGATGTGCCACTTGGCGTCGGTGGCGCGGTAGATCGGGTACAGGATCGTGCCCGAGAAGATCATGACGTTGGCGAGGATCGTCCCGGCCAGACGGACCGCGATGATGTAGCCGAGCTGGGCCGCGTTGCCGAACCAGCTGGGCTTCGGCAGGGGGCCGAGCAGCGCCATCCACATCGCCATTCCGAACACCAGGAAGCTGCCGTGCTGGAGGGCGTGGATGCCGTCGTGGCGCAGCGCCGCCTGGTAGAGGAACGGCGTGTGCCAGGCGTAGAAGTTGATCGCCCACACCGGGAACGCCACGAGCGGATGGGCGAACACGCGCAGCTTGCCGATGTACCGCCGGCGTAGCAGCGGCGCGAGCAGCGGGGCGGTGAAGCCGAGCACGATCAGCAGGGCCGAGATGTCGCCGATCACCAGGTGCTCGGTCATGTGCGCCACCAGCAGCTGGTCGGCGATCGAATCGACGGGCTCGCTGAGGGCGATGGCAAGCGTCAGGAGCCCCGCCGCGAAGCACGCCTGGCGCCAGCCCGGGACCGCGCGCCGTTCGTGCGACAGCGTCCGCACGCGGGCGCGGTAGGGCAGCCAGCACAGCAGCACGATCACCGACGGCACGATTCCGTTGATCAGGCCGGCGGATGCGAACGGGAGCGAAGTCAATGGCACGGGAGACTTCTATGGTCGCGCACCGGTGCGGGAACGGCTAGGTCAGCGCGCGCAGGATCAACACGATCACAACGATCGCCGCGATCACGGCCAGGCAGTAGAGGAAGACCCGGAAGGCATCTGCCTCGTAACGCAACGGGTTGCCCACGCCACGCTCGACGCTAGAGCACGTATACCGACGTGTACACGATGACCCACATGATGTCGACGAAGTGCCAGTAGATCCCCGGCACTTCCAGCCCGGCGTGGTGCTCGGGGGAGTAGTGACCGCGGAACGCACGCGTCGTCACCATCAACAGCAGGCAGAGGCCGATGAACACGTGGATGCCGTGGAGGCCGGTCAGCGCGTAGAAGACCGTCGCCTGGGCCGAGTCGTGCGGAGCCCATCCCAGATGGATGTACTCGTTGATCTGGATGAACAGGAACGTCAGGCCCAGCATGAACGTCGAGGCCATGCCGGCGCGAAGCCCGAACCGGTTCCCGTTCTTGACCGAGACCGACGCCCAATGGAGGGTCAGCGACGACGACAACAGGATCGCTGTGTTGACGCCCGCCACCGCCTCTGGCACGACCGTGCCGCGGGCCGGCCATGGGTTGTGCGTCACGATCCGGATGAAGAAGTAGGCCGTGAAGAAGGCGCCGAAGATCATGATCTCCGACATGATGAAAAGGAGCATTCCGAGCGTCGGCGCGTGCACCCTGGACGACTGGTGGGCGGGCGGCGGGCCGTGCTGCTCGGCGTGGCCGTGCGAGATCGAGGCGGCTTCCATCGGCTAGGCGGTGCTCGACGCGACGTCGTCGTGGACGATGTGCTCGACGGGCTTTCCGGTCGTGCGGCGGACCCGCTCGATCAGATCCGTGCGCAGCCAGCCGGACTTGGTCTCGGCGAAGGTCGAGATCACGATGTCGTCGACGCGGAAGTACTGAAGCGCGTTGGTGATAGCGGTGAACGGGTCGGGGTCGCCGACCATCCCGGCGGCGAACATGCCCGCGGCGCGGAGCCGGTCGATCGTGAGCTTCAGGCGGGTGCGGGCCCGCCTCGCATCCTGGCCGCCGCCGCCCTCCTGCGGCACGACGATCACGAACAGGCGGTTACGGCCTTCGGGCTCGGCGTCCACCTTGGCCTTGAGCGCGTCGAGCAGTTCGTCGCCGCTCGCCGTGCGGTTGGCGACCGCCAGCGTCACGTCGAACGGCAGGCCCTCGGAGTCGGGGTCCGCGATCACGTGCTCGACCGGGAGACCCGTGGAGTCGCGCACGCGCTCGATCAGGTCACGTCGCAGCCAGCCCGACCGGGTCGCAGGATATGTCGAGATGATGATCTCGTCCGGCCGGTAGGTGTGGACGGCGTCGATCGTTGCGGAATAGGCGTCGGAATCTCCGACCTCGCCGATCGCGTCGATGTGCTCGGCGCGAGCGAACTCGAGCGCCAGGTCGACCCGCGTCTGGGCGGCGTCGAACACCGAATCGTCGTAGACCACGAGCCCCGCCCGCGGCCGGTTCTGCGGCGCCACGAGCACGAACCGCACGTCGCCCTTGGCGGCACGCTCACGGATGGCCTCGAGCAGCGACTTCCCGCCGAGGGTCTCGTTCGCGACGATCAGGATCGTCTTCACGTATGGCTCTCCTGGGTCGGTGGCGCCGTGAATGATCCGGCCGCCACGCGATGTGCCTCGGCCGGAGGCTTGAAGATCCCGTGCACCGCGCCGGGGACGCCGTACTCGTATGGACCGCCGACGACCGTCGGCACCGTGTCGAAGTTGAAGATCGGCGGCGGCGAGGAGACCTGCCACTCGAGCGTCAGCGCTCGCCACGGGTTGGCCGGCGCGCGCGGTCCGCCGCGCCAGCTGACCACCATGTTGTAGAGGAAGATCAGAGTGCTGAAGCCGAGGATGAAGGCACAGATCGAGATGAACAGGTTCCAGTCGGCGAACTTCGCGGCGTACTCGGCGACGCGGCGCGGCATCCCCTGGATCCCGATCAGGTGCATCGGCCCGAACGTCAGGTTGAAGAAGATGAACGTCATCCAGAAGTGCCACTTGCCCAGACGCTCGTCGTACATCCGGCCGGTCATCTTCGGGAACCAGTAGTAGACGCCGGCGAAGATCGTGAACAGCGAGCCGCCGAACAGCACGTAGTGGATGTGGGCGACGATGAAGTACGTCTGGCTGACGTGGATGTCGAACGGGATCATCGCGAGCATCACGCCGCTGATCCCGCCGAGCGTGAACGCTGTCAGGAAACCGAGCGCGAACAGCATCGGCGTATCGAGGTGAAGCACCCCTCGCCACAGCGTCGCGAGCCACGAGAAGATCTTGATACCCGTCGGGATCGCGATGATCGAGGTCGTGATCATCATCGGGATGCGAATCCACGGCGCCATGCCGGACACGAACATGTGGTGCGCCCACACGGTGAACCCGAGGACGACGATCGCGAGCAGCGAGAACGCCATCATCCGGTAGCCGAAGATCGGCTTTCGCGATTTCACCGCGATGACCTCGGAGATGATCCCGAACCCGGGCAACATCATGATGTAGACGGCCGGGTGGGAGTAGAACCAGAACACGTGCTGGTACATGAGCACGTTGCCGTTCTTGTCGGGGCCGACGAACGCGTCGAAGAAGTGGAAGTGGAGCGCGACGTCGAGCAGGATGAAGAACTGCGAGGCCGCGATGAATGGGGTGGCGATCACGACCAGCAGCGAGGTCGAGAAGTTCGCCCAAACGAGCAGCGGCATCCGGAAGAAGCTCATTCCGGGCGCGCGCATCGTGATGATCGTCACGAGGAAGTTGAGCGCGGTGGCGATCGATGACGCGCCGGCGAGCTGGACGGCGATCGAGAAGAACATCTGCCCGATCGGCATCGTCGTCGACAGCGGCGCGTACGCGGTCCAGCCCGCGGCGAACGACCCGCCCGGGGCCAGGAAGCTGAACAGCATCATGATCCCGGCCAGCGGGAGCAGCCAGTAGGACAGCGCGTTCAGGCGCGGGAAGGCCATGTCCGGCGCGCCGATCATCAGCGGCAGGACGAAGTTCGCCAGCCCAGCGAACACCGGGATCACGAACAGGAAGATCAGGATCGTGGCGTGGACCGAGAACACGCCGTTGTACTGCTCGGGGGTCAGGAACTGCATGCCGGGCTTGGCCAGCTGGGCGCGGATCAGCATCGCCAGCAGGCCGCCGACGAGCAGGAAGAAGAACGAGGTGACGACGTACTGGATCCCGATCACCTTGTGGTCGGTGTTGACCCGGAAGTAGTCGCGCCAGCTGTGGGCACCGTGGCCGGAGTGGTCCTCGGGGCGGGTGGGTCGCCCGGCGGCCCAGTAGAGCCAGTAGTCGGCCGTGCCGAACCCGAACATGAAGAAGATCGGGACCGCGAGCAGCGCGACGATCGTGATCGCATGGCCGTCGAGCACCGGATGCTCGTGCATCAACGCGCGGATGAGAACCGTCAGGCCGAACGCGAACGCAAAGCCCAGCACCTCGAACAGCGCCGCCCGGTACCAGCCGGGCCGGCGAAGGCTCGGGGGAAGCGGAACGCGGGTTCGGGGCGTGACCGGAGTCTCATGAGCCGCGGTTGTGACTGCCATCAGGCGATCTCCTCTCCGAGAGGGTTCCCGCTCCGGGCTGTTCGACGCCCGGGTCCGCGGCGGCTGCCGTTCCGGGCGACGTGGACGTGCCCGGGTTCGCGACGGCTACCGCTATCCATCGGCTGCACGATACCTGCTTGGGCCGGCGGGACCGCTGCTCATTTGGCTGCGCTGGACAGGAAGTTGACGAGCGCCTCGGTCTCGGTCGAGGACAGGCGCTGGGAGAAGTTCGACGGCATGATCCCCGCGCTGTAGCCGGTCGGCAGATACGCGTAGGGCTTGGTGATCGCGGTCTCGATGCATTGCTTGAGCGTCGTGCCACGGACCTTCTCCGAGGCGGGGCTCGCGCAATCTGTCCGTAGCCTGACATCGAGGTTGGGACCGACCGTCCCGCTGGCGCCGGCGGCGGCCAGCGTGTGGCATCCGCTGCAGCCCGCCGAGCCGGTGAACACGGCCTTGCCGGCGGCGGCGCTCGTACCCGACGACGACGAACTCGACGACGACGACGACGTGGACGGAGCCGAGGACGACGAGGACCCGGCGCCCGGCACGGCATCGTAGTCCGGGACCGCCTGGGTCACCGTCGCGGGCGGCGTCCCGACCGGCGGCGTGCCGTTGATCGGCTGCGACTTCATCCAGCTTGCGAACACGGTCGGCGTGACCACGCGCACGCTGGTCCGCATCAGCGAGTGCCCGGCGCCGCACAACTCCGTGCACTCGACCGGAAACGTGCCGAGCGTGTCGGGCGTCACCCGCAGCGTGGTCACGATCCCGGGCACGGCGTCGAGCTTCTCCGAGAAGTTCGGGACGAAGAAGCTGTGGATCACGTCGAGCGAGCGGAGCCTGAACACCACCGGCTGCCCCTCGGGCAGGTACAGGATCGAGGAGACGACCTGCTTGCCGGGACTCTTCGGGTAGGAGAACTCGAACGCGAACTGGCGCGTGGTGACGTTCACGGTCATCTCGCCCTTCTTGCTCGCCTCGTTCGCGCGCAGGACCGTGAAGGCGTACGCGCAGAGCCCCACGATCAGAATCGCTGGGACCGCGGTCCACACGACCTCGAGCCGCGTGTTGCCATGGATCGGCGGGCCGTCCATCTCCTCCTGGCCCGGGCGCATCCGGAACTTCCACACAGAGAAGAGCACGACCGTCTCGACCAGCACGAAGATCGGGATCGTGGCGATCAGCAGGACGTCGTACAGCGTCCTGACCCTGCCGGCCTGGATCGAGCCCTTGGCCGGGAACCAGGGAATTATCAGCGCAAGCGGAATCGCGATCGCGGTGACGATCACACCGATCACGATCATCTGTACGAGCGGGCGGTTACGCACGTTGGTCTTGAGTCTGCGGGCCCTCGAGCGTCACTCCGGTCGGCATCCTAAGCGTTCTGGTCGACGAAGGACGTCAGGACGGGCACTCTGTTTGCACCAACGCCGTCCTGGGTTGAATTATGATTGAGGCAATTGTTGCAAACTAGCCAGGAGGCGTGATGCACGTACGAGAGGGGATGTCCGGCGCGGTCTTGACGATCGGCCCGAGCCACACGCTGCGCGACGCCGCCGAGGCGATGTGCCGCCGCAACGTGGGAGCGGCGGTGGTGCTGGACCCGGATGCGCAGGGCCCGAGCGTGATCACCGAGCGGGACATACTGCAGGCGGTCGGCTCTGGGGAGGATCCCGATCGGGAGCTGGTCGGCGATCACGTGACCTCGAACCTGACGCTGGCGGCTCCGGACTGGTCGCTCGAGCAGGCCGCGGCCACGATGGTCCGAGGCCGCTTCCGCCACCTGGTCGTGTACGACGGCGGCGAGCTCGCGGGAATTCTGTCGATGCGGGACATCATGCGCGTCTGGACCGAGGACGGCGCCACCAGCGACGTGCCGGCCGGCGTGACCGAGGCCTGACCGGCTGGCCTGGGCGAGCTCAGCTCGCCCAATCGCTCGACAGGGGGCGCGACCACCGCCGACTCGCACTCGCGCCGATCGCGATTGCGACGACGAGGATGGGGCGAGCGCGCGTGCGAGGAGGGGGCGTTGCGCCCCCTAATGGTGTTCTTCGGGAAGCTCGGCGATGTCGCGCCGGGTGTCCCCGATCCACAGGCACACCACGATCACCAGCATGATCAGCCCGACGATGCTCAAGAGGATGTTGATCGTCGTCCCGATCACGGCCAGCGTGATCGCGATCGCGGTTATGAACGGCTTGATGCTCGGCCCGGGCAGGTGAAGCTGCTCACCGGCCGGCGGCGCCTGAGTCGGATGCTCGTTGTCTTTCACGGATGGACGTAGATTGCCGCCGCCACGAACGTGAGCCCGAACATGATGGCGCACAGCGCGCCCGCGATCAGACCCAAGCGGAGGTTCTTGCGTGCGAGCCTTCGATCCATGGCCCGGGAAGGCTACAGCTTCACGTCGGCCACCATCGCACCGAACAGCAGGGCGAGATAGGCCAGGGAGAACAGGTACAGGCGCAGGGCGCTCCGACGGTCGGCTTGGCGGTACAGCCACAGCGCGCCGGCGATGAACCCCAGGCCGAGCACGATCGAGGCGAACAGGTACGCGGCCCCGAACTCGCCGGCGCAGAACGGCAGCTGCGAGATCGCGTAGAGCAGCAGCGTGTAGAGCACGATCTGCCGGCGCGTCTCGCGCTCGCCGCGGACGACCGGCATCATCGGCACGCCGACCTTGGCGTACTCGTCCTTCATCAGCAGGCTGAGCGACCAGAAGTGGGGCGGGGTCCAGTAGAACACGATCGCGAACAGGTAGACCGCGGTCCAGGACAGCGAGCCGCGCGTCGCGGCCCAGCCGACGAGCGGGGGCACCGCCCCGGCGGCGCCGCCGATCACGATGTTCTGGGCGGTCCGGCGCTTCAACCAGATCGTGTAGACGCCGACGTAGCCGACGAACCCGCCGAGCGCGAGCGCGGCCGCGAGCAGGTTCACGGTCAGCGACAGGACCAGGAAGGACAGCCCACACAGCGTGAATCCGAACACGAGCGCAGCCCGGGGCGACACACGGCCCGCCGGGATCGGCCGCGAGGCGGTGCGGGTCATCTGGGCGTCGATGTCGCGGTCGTAGTAGTGGTTGACCGCGCCGGCGCCGCCTGCCGACAGGTAGCCGCCCAGGCACGTGAGTGCGATCAACGAGACGGGTGGGTTGCCGGCGATCTCCATCGTGGTGATCGTCGTGAACAGCAGCAACGTCTGAACCTTCGGCTTGGTCAGCTCGAAGTAGTCCGCCAGCAGCTGCCGGGCGCCCGAGGCAGCCGACGCCGACGGGACCTGCGTTACCGGCGATGCGTCCACGGCTGAGAGACTACGCCCTGGCGAATCGCTCGCTGCCGCCGGTCTTCTGCGGCACGCCGGTGGAGCGTTCGATCTGGCGGCGGATGTCGCGCATCGGCTCGACCGACCGGACGCGGGGAATCTCGTCGAAGTTGTTGACCGGCGGCGGGGAGGGAACGAACCACTCGAGCGTGTTGCCCTTCCACGGATCCGGCCCGGCCAGCACTCCGGTCTTGTAGTTCATGGCCACGTTGACGACCGTCATCAGGATGCCCACGGCGAGGATGAACGCGCCGATCGTCGAGATCAGGTTGTACGTCGACCAGCCGAGGCCGGGCTGGTAGGTGTAGATCCGCCGCGGCATACCGGACAGACCGAGCGCGTGCTGGACCAGGAACGTCATGTTGAAGCCGATGAACACGAACCAGAACGAGACCTTGCCCAGGCGCTCGTTCAGCAGGCGCCCGGTCATCTTCGGGAACCAGTAGTAGATGCCGGCGAGCACCGGGAAGATCGCGCCGCCGAAGATCGTGTAATGGAAGTGGGCGACGACGAAGTAGGTGTCGTTGAGCTGCCAGTCGACCGGGAACACGGCCAGGAAGATCCCAGTGATCCCGCCGACCGTGAAGATCGCGATCATCCCGACCGCGTAGTAGAGCGCGGTCGTCATCACGATCGACCCTCGCCACAGCGTCGAGATCCAGTTGAAGATCTTGACCCCGGTCGGGACCCCGATCAGGAACGAGCTCAGCATGAAGAACCCGAGCACGACGACCGGTATCGGCGAGGCGAACATGTGGTGGGCCCAAACCAATGTCGCCAGGAACGCGATCACGACCGTCGACGCGGCGATCGCCTTGTAGCCGAAGATCGGCTTGCGCGAGAACACCGGGATGACCTCGGAGATGATCCCGAAGCCCGGGCAAGACCATGATGTAGACCTCGGGGTGCCCGAAGAACCAGAACAGGTGCTGCCACAGCACCGGCGAGCCGTGCGCGGTGGGATCGAACCAGTGGGTGCCGAAGTGGCGGTCGGTCAGCAGCATCGTGACCGCCGCAGCCACGACGGGCAGCGCGATGATCAGTAGGACCGCGTAGACGAGGATCGTCCAGATGAACAGCGGCAGCCGTCCCCAGCTCATCCCCGGGGCGCGCATGTTCACGATCGTCACGTAGAAGTTGATCGCGCCCAGTAGCGAGGAGATGCCGGTGAGGTGGATCAGGAAGATCCACGCGTCCTGGCCGCCGCTCGGCGAGTACTGGATGCTCGACAGCGGCGGGTAGCTCCACCAGCCGGCCTCGGGCGGGTGGTAGAACAGCGTCGCGTAGAACACGATCCCGCCGGCCAGCAGCAGCCAGAACGACAGCGCGTTGAGCCGCGGGAACGCCATGTCCCGCGCGCCGATCATCAGCGGCACGAAGTAGTTGCCGAACCCGGCCATCACGGGCACCACGAACAGGAAGATCATCGTCGTGCCGTGCAGCGTCAGCAGTTCGTTGTAGCGCTCGCCGCTCAGCAGCGTGTTGCTCGGCTCGGCCAGCTGGACTCGCATCAGCAGCGCCTCGACGCCGCCGAGCATGAAGAACACGAACGTCAGGACCAGGTACATGATCCCGATCTTCTTGTGGTCGGTGGTCACGATCCATTCGACCCAGCGCTTGCTCGTGCGCGTCGCCGGCCACCTCTTGGGTGAGGACCTCGGGGACCGGTCGGACTGCCCCGGGGACCGGTCGGGCTGCTGGCTCGGCAATCACAGACATTCGCAGTCTCCTAGAGGTTTCCGGTTCGCGTGAGGTACGAGCGCAGCTGGGTGACCTGCGAGTTAGCGGTCTGAATCAACTTCGACTGGCGCTGGAGCCAGGCCTGATAGGCGGCGGGAGATACCACCTGCACCTGCGCGGTCATGAACGCGTGCTGGCGTCCGCATAGCTGCGCGCACTGGCCGTGATACAGCGCGCCGGTCTTCCATGCCTTGAACCAGGTGTAGGTCGTGTAGCCGGGCACCGCGTCGACCTTGCCTCCGAGCGAGGGAATCCACCAGGAGTGGATCACGTCGATCGCCGTGATGCTGAGCACGACCGTGGTGTTCGCCGGCACGACCATCTCCTGATAGGAGTAGGGCAGCTTTGCGGCGAACGCGTTGTGCTCGCAGGCGGACCCGTACACGTAGCGCCAGATGTACTGCCGACCCTGGACGCAGATCACCAGCTTCTTGCCGTTGGGCGGGGAGGGCTCGGTCAGCGAGGACTCGAGGAACGGGGCGCTCGAGTTGGGCGGGTTGAGGATGCTCGGGAGCTTGATGAACGTGACCACGGTCAGCACCACGAGGATCGCCGCCGCGGCGAGCGTCCACGAGATCTCGAGCCGCGTGTTGCCGTGGATCTGGGCCGCCGTGCGCACCTTCTTGGCGCGGAACTTGTAGACCGAATAGACCAGCGCGCCCTCGACGATCACGAATACCACCGCCGCGATGTACAGGACGATCAGGTACAGCGAATGGATCTGGTCCGCGTTCGGCGAGCCGCCGGTCTTGGGCGTGATGAAGTTCGCCAATGCGCTCGGCGCGAGCAACAGGGATACGAGGACCGACGACGCGAGTGCGGCGCTGAGGAGCCGTGGCGTACGGCGTCGGCGCTGAGCGGCGGAGGCGTCGGATCGCAAGGCCGCGGGATTCTATCTAGGCCGCCCGCGCCTTGATCCCCACGCCGCCGGTCGTGGCGAGTGCTACAAGGAAGCCGTGCGCCGGGGTTGCCCCGACCACTCCATATACTCGCCGCCCTTGCGCGCAAGGAGGGCCATTCGAGCGACCGCCGGGGTCCTGGTCGGGACGGGCGTCGCCCTGCCCGTCCTGCGGCGACGGCTCAAGATCCCGCCGGCGGTGGTGCTGGGCGGGGCCGGACTCGCGCCGGTGGCGCTGTGCGTCGCGGTCCCGCGCTCGCGGGCGCGCGACGCGGGCGTGTGCGTGCTCAACATGTGGGCCTACCTGGCCGCCTACGAGATGCCGAACGACGATCCAGAGCGGCTGGCAGCGCGAGTGCTCGTCGACTATCCGGCCGCGATCGACCGCGTCCTCGGGCTCGGCGTGGCGCCGACGCTCCGTCTCCAACGCGCCTTCTCGACGCCGGGCACCGTGAATCGGTTCGGGCGGGTGCTCGTGTGGTGCCACTGGATGTGGTTCTTCGTGCCCCATGCAACCGTGGCCTACGTGTGGTGGCGCGCTCCGGAGCGGTTCCCGAGCGCGGCGGCGCGAATGTACGGGGTGTTCGACGCCGGCGCCGTGTTCTATTGGGCGATCCCGACCGCCCCGCCGTGGTGGGCGGCGCAAAGGGGACGGCTCGAGGACGGCGAAGCGCTCCGCGTGCGGCGGATGATGATCGAGTACGGGGAGCAGTTCTGGGGCGAACGCTGGGGCGACCTTTACGATGTCTTTGGAGGAAATCCGTTGGCTGCCATGCCGTCGCTGCACTTCGCCACGTCACTCATGGCTGCCCACCTGCTCTCGGAGGTTGGGCCGGTGGCGGGTGCCGTGGGGTGGACGTACGCGGCGACGCTCGGGCTGGCGCTGGTCTACCTCGGCGAGCATTACGCCGCCGATTTGATCGGGGGAGCGGCGCTGGCGGAGGGCGTTCGGACCGCAGCGCCACGCCTGGAGCCGGTCTACCGGCGGCTATCGGCGGGGCTGCAGGCCCTCGAAATGCGCGCAGGGACGTAGGTTTTGCGGCAAGGGGGGAAGCGCCGGGAGACGCCTGAGGACGCCCTAAACGGGTCGCGACGGACGGTCGAAGCCTTCGGACCGGGTCAGGAGCAGTCGGACAACGAGCACGAGGAGGCGCCGCGGGTCCTGCTCACCCGAGGCCGGATCCTCGGAACGCTGCTGTTCGTGGCCTCGGCGCTGGCGTTCATGTACTTCGTGCTACCGAAGCTGCTCGGTCTGCACGAGACGTGGGACCGGATCCAGCACGGCAACGGCTGGTGGTTCGGCCTGGCCGCGGTGCTCGAGGTGTGCTCGTTCTTCGGCTACGTGTGGCTGTTCCGAGGAGTGTTCGTGCGCGGGCAAAGCAAAAGGTCGGCGGCGCCTGGCGGCGGCGCCTCAGCGCGGATCGATTGGCGCGAGAGCTACCAGATCACGATGGCCGGGCTGGCCGCCACCCGCCTGTTCGCGGCGGCCGGCGCCGGCGGGATCGCGCTCACGGCCTGGGCCCTGCGCCGCTCCGGCATGGCACGGCGGACCGTGGCCGCCCGCTTGATCGCGTTCACGGTGATTCTGTACGCGGTCTACATGATCGCGCTCGTGATCGACGGCGTCGGCCTGTACCTGGGCGTGATCCCCGGCGGTGGCTCGTTTGCGATCACGATCGTGCCCGCGATCTTCGGCGCGGCCGTGATCGGCCTGTTCCTCGGGCTCTCGACGCTGCCCGGCGACGTCGACAGGATGGTCGGGCGCTGGACCGCCGGCCAGCACCGCGTCCGCCGGCTCATGTTCCGGCTGGCGGCGGCGTCGGCGACCGCCGCCAGCGGCGTGCGGGGGGCGATCGGCCTGGTCCGGGAGCGCAACCCCAGCCTGCTCGGGGCGGTCGCGTGGTGGGGGTTCGACATCTCGGTGCTGTGGGCTTGCTTCCACGCGTTCGGCGCCTCGCCGCCGAAGGGCGTGATCGTGATGTCGTACTTCGTCGGGATGCTGGCCAACGCGCTGCCGCTCCCGGGCGGGATCGGGGGCGTCGACGGTGGCATGATCGGCGCGTTCGTGGCGTTCGGGGTGGACGCCGAGCTGTCGGTCGTCGCCGTGCTCGCCTATCGCGCGTTCGCGTTCTGGCTGCCGACGCTGCCGGGCGCCGTCGCCTACCTCCAATTGCGGCGCACGGTCCAGCGCTGGGGGACCGAGAAACGAGGGGTGCTCCGCGGCGCATCCGATCCGGTGTCATAGTGCCCCGGACCCGACTCACGGGCACAGACCCCGACCGCGGGCCGGCCCCTAAGCTATACTTTCTGAAGTGGAAGATCAGCGCGTAGAGAACGTGATCATCGTCGGCAGCGGGCCGGCCGGATACACCGCCGCCCTGTACACGGCGCGTGCGAACCTCGAGCCGCTCGTGGTCGAGGGCTTCGCCTGGGGCGGCTTGCTCCAGCAGACGACCGACGTCGAGAACTACCCCGGCTTCCCCCAGGGGATTATGGGCCCCGAGATGATGCAGCACTTCCGCGACCAGGCTGAGCGGTTCGGCGCCCGTCTCGAGACCGACGACGTGACGCAGGTCGAGATCTCCACCGACGGCGGGCTGCACAAGGTATGGATCGCCGACGAGATGCACGTCACGCGCGCGCTGATCCTGGCGATGGGCGCGCAGCACCGTAAGCTCGACGTCCCGGGCGAGGCCGAGCTTTCGGGCCGGGGGGTCAGCTACTGCGCGACCTGCGATGCGGCGTTCTTCCGGGATGCCCCGACGCTGATCGTCGGCGGCGGCGACTCCGCGATGGAGGAGGCCATGTTCCTGTCGAAGTTCGCCTCTAAGGTCGTGGTCCTTCACCGCCGGGACGAGTTCCGGGCGTCGAAGATCATGCTCGAGCGCGCTCGCGCGATCCCGAACATCGAGTTTCTCACGCCGTATGCGGTCGAGGAGTTCAGCGCCGGCGACGGCAAGTCGCTGGCGGTGGCGCGGCTTCGCAATACGGCCGACGGGTCGACGCGCGACCTCGAGGTGACCGGCGCGTTCATCGCGGTCGGACACGACCCGCAGTCACAGCTCGTCGAGGGCCAGGTCGAAACCGACGCCGCCGGCTACGTGGTCACCCAGGGTCGTTCGACGCTGACCGGGGTGCCGGGCGTGTTCGCCGCCGGCGACCTCGTCGATCACACCTACCGCCAGGCGGTCACGGCGGCGGGATCGGGCTGCCAGGCCGCGCTCGACGCCGAGTGGTACCTGCGCGACACGCCGTTCCCGCTCACGGATACGGCGGGCGCGACAGCCTCCGCTTGACGCCGCAGCGCCCGCTCACCATAGCTGCGTAGGTGCGTGTCGCCCTCGGGTGCCTCGCGTCCGATACAGCGGCCCAACAACCCAGACGGGCAGCGCGGGCACCCGCCGGCGATACGTACCGGAGCTACTAATACGGGCAGCCGTCCGCCGGGCCCCAGTTGGCCGACGGCGGCGACTTGAACATCGACAGCGCGAAGTCCTGCGTCCAGGTCCCGGCGCCGGACGCCCAACCCCTCACCTGACGGCGGCTGACGCCGGTTCCGACGTTGCCGTAGCTGGGATTGAGGATGTTCTGGCAGTGGCCGGTGCTGGCCATCCAGGCGCTGACGACCGACCGCGGAGTCTGGAAGCCGGTGGCGATGTTCTCGCCGGCCGCCCGCCAGTCGTAGCCGACGGCGCTGATCCGGGATGCGAAGTTCGTGCCGTGGCTGAAGACGTCGCTCGTGACCATGGCGTTCGTCCAGTCCTGGGCCGAGTGATCGAGCAGCCGCGAGGCGCGTAGCGCCGGCAGATGCCGGCTCGTCCGCTGCTGGTTGATCAGGCAGACGACGGCGGAGCGAAGCGCCTGGACCGAGGCGTGGCCGACGATCGCGGTCGCGTTCGCGCAACCGCTCGCGGGGCGGGCGCGCCGGTGGCGCAGACGCGAATGCTGCTTAGCCCCGGAGGTGCTCGCGGTCGCGGCCGCCGGAACGATCGTCAGCATGACGGTCGAGACCAGCGCGAGGATGCCGATTGCGAGTCGCGACAGGTGGCGCCGACCCGCGGAGATCACTTTGGAGCTCTGGGGGCGGGTCTGCATCGGGGTGAAGATCGTCAGGAATGGCACCTTCCACACGGCGGGGTCAGCTTAAATCGCCAATTGGACGACAAAAGTGATGCGAAAGTGGCTGAGCGGGAAGCATCCCGCGCAATTTGCGGACGAACCTCTCAATCTCGTGAGCTCGAACCTCGCCACGCGGGTCACGCTTCGTAGCTGAAGAAGCCCTCGCCAGACTCGCGCCCGAGGCGACCGGACATCACGAGCGAGCGCAGCAGCGGCGACGTCCGGTAGCGCTCTTCCCGGCGCTCCTCGTACAAGCCGTCGAGCACGGCAAGCACGTGGTCGAGGCCCATCTCGTCGGCCCACTCGAGGATCCCGCGAGGGTAGTTGAGGCCGTGGACCATCCCGGCGTCGACGTCCTCGGCGCTGCCGACGCCCTGGGCGAGCGCGAACGCCGCCTCGTTGACCACTTGGCAGACGATCCGGCCGAGCACGAGGCCGGGGGCGTCGCCGACCCAGATCGTGTGCTTGCCGAGCGTCGCGAAGAACCCCTCGGCGGCGGCGGCCGCGGACGTCGCGGTGTCGGGTCCGCGGGTCAACTCGACCAGGCTCGACTCCTCAAGCGGCAGGAGCGCATGGAAGCCGACGGCGCTACCGCCGGGATCGAGTGCCGCCAGCGAGGCGGCGGCGCAGCAGATCGCCTGCGGGCCGCCCTGGAGGGGTACGTCCAGGACCTCCTCCTGATCCAGGTCGAGGATCAGGAACGGCGCCTCGAGTTCCTGCGCCTCCTCAGGGGACGCCACCTCCCAGCCGGCAGCGGCCGCGGCGCGCTCGAGCGCCGCCGCCAGCGGGGTGTTGCCGGCGATCACGATGAGTCCGTCGCCGCCGCCGGCGGTGAGCGGCTCGGGGTCGGGCGGCCGGTGCTTGCCAGAGCCGTCGCCGTAGTCGTAATAGCCCCGTCCGGACTTCCGCCCGGTGCGACCCGCGGCGACCGTTCGCACGGTGATCGGCGAGGGCCGCCACCGGGGCTCGCCGAAGCTCTGCTCGTAGAAGGACCGCGACACGTCCAGGCCGGTGTCGACGCCGACGAGGTCCATCAGCTCGAACGGCCCCATCCGAAAGCCGCCGGCCAGGCGACAGATCCGGTCGATCTCCTCGATCGTCGCGATCCGCTCCTCGAGCAGCTTGAGCGCCTCGAGGCCGAACGGCCGGTTGCAGCGGTTGACGAGGAACCCGGGGCCGTCGACGGCGTCGATCACATGCTTGCCCATCGCCTCGCCGGTTGCCCGCGCGAGCGCGAGCGCCGACTCGGAGGACAGCTCGCCGGCGACGACCTCGAGCAGCCGCATGACCGGCGGCGGATTGAAGAAGTGCATGCCGACCACGCGCTCGGGCCTCACGGCGGCGCTCGCGACCGCGGTCACGAGCAGCGACGAGGTATTGGTCGCGAGCACGCACTCGTCCGAGACGACGTGCTCGGACAGCCGCGCGAACAGCTCGTGCTTGATCTCCAGGCGCTCGGGCGCCGCTTCGATCACGAGATCGCTCGCCGCCAGGTCCTCGAGCGCCGGCGCGGACTCGAGCCGCCCCGCCGCCTCAGCCGCGTCAGATGCGCTCAGGCGCCCACGCTCGACGCCGCGATCGAGCTGGGCCCTGATCCGCTCGAGGCTGCGGTCGAGCGCAGCCCGATCCGGGTCGTGGAGCAGGGTCCGCGCCCCCGACAGGCAGCCCAGCTGCGCGATCCCCGCGCCCATCGTGCCGGCGCCGGCGACGCCGATCGTGCCGGCCGCGGGGGCCACGCTACGAAGGGACGAGCGCGTTGATCCCGGTCAGGGCGCGCCCGATGATCAGCTTCTGGATCTGCGAGGTCCCCTCGTACAGCGTCGTCACCCGTGCGTCGCGGAGATAGCGCTCGACCGGGTAATCGTCGACGTAGCCCGATCCCCCGTGGACCTGGATGCCGGCGTTGGCGCAGCGGACGGCGGCCTCGGTCGCGTACAGCTTGGCGATCGACGTCTCGGTCGTGTTCGGCTTGCAGGTGTCCTTCAGGTAGCCGGCTCGCCACACGAGCATCCGGGCGGCGTCGGTCTCGAGCGCCATGTCGGCGAGCATCTCCTGGACGAGCTGGAAGCTCGCGATCGGGCGGCCGAACTGCTGGCGCTCCTTCGAATAGCGCACCGAGGCGTCGAGGCAGCCCTGGCAGATCCCAACGCAGCCGGCGGCGACGCTGTAGCGACCCGAGTCGAGCGAGCTCATCGCGACCTTGAAGCCGTCGCCGATCTCGCCGAGCATCGCGTCGTCGGGCACCTCGACATCGGCCAGTGAGATCTCGGCGGTGTCCGAGCCGCGCAGCCCGAGTTTGTGGTGGACGGCCCGGGGCTGATACCCGGGCTGGTCGGTGTCGACCAGAAAGCAGGCCAGCCCGCGGTGGGCGAGGTCGGGGTCGGTCTGCGCGAACACGAGCGCGAGACGGGCGTAGTTGCCCATCGAGATGAACATCTTGGCGCCATTGATGACCCAGCCCGAGTCGGTTTTCTTGGCCCGGGTGCGCTGGTTGGCCGCGTCCGATCCGGTGTCGGGCTCTGTCAAGCCGAAGCACCCGAGCCACTCGCCCGAGCACAACTTGGGCAGGTAGTGCTGCTTCTGCTCCTCAGTGCCCCAGCGCACCAGCGCCGAGCACACCAGCGACGTCTGGACCGATACCACGGTCCGCATCGCCGAGTCCCCGCGGCCGACCTCCTCGACGATCAGCCCGTAGGTCAGATAGTCGAGCCCCGCGCCGCCGTACTCCCGCGGGACGATCGCGCCGAGGTAGCCCTGAGCTGCGATCTTCGCGACCAGTTCGAGGTCGAAATGCTCGTTGCGATCGTTTTCGCGCGCGCGCTCGACGATCTCGTTGTCGGTGAAAGCACGCGCCGTCTCGCGGACCAGGCGCTGCTCGTCGGTGAGCTCGAAGTCCATGGCGGGCACGCTACCGGAGCAGGGGCGGCGGTAGCGCCGCCCCTGCTGTCCGGCTGCGTCCCCTGTCTCTAGGAGGCCGGCGGCAGCGTCGCCGTCGAGGTGGCCGGCGACACCTGGATCGTCACCGGAGCCGACGCCCCGCCGACGTTCCCGCGATCGCCAGTGATCCGAGCACGGAACTGGTACGTGCCCGACTTGCCGAACGTCCATCCGAACTGGAACGTCGAGGCGTTGGTGACGAACCGAACTTCCTCGTTGTGCCAGTTACCGTCAGCGCCGAGGCGCTGGAGGTAGATCACGTGACCAGCCTTGTCGGGAAGGACCGTGCCGGTGAACGTCACCGACCCGCCGATCTCCGACGTGGTCGAGCTCGGTGTCAGCGTGAGCACGTCCTGGACGCCCTCGAACAGCACCGCGCTGTGACGGTGCGGAGCCAGCGTAGTCCGCACCTGGTACTCGGTGTTGTACGTCGGTGACTGCGGCGCGAACGTGTAACTGCCGTCAGCGCCCGTGGTCGTATCGGCGATTGGAGTGAACTGACTCTGGTAGCCGTTCCGGGCCCACAGGGTCACCGGCGTGTTCGGCTCCGCCGTTGACGAAGAGCTGGGCTGATCGAGCACGCCCGAGATCGTCACCGACTGACCATATGAGATCAGCTGATCGGAGCTATTGATCGTGAACCCCGTGATCTGCTTCTGCTGGACGGCCACGGTCACCGGGTTCGCGGTCCCGGCGATGTTCCGGATATCCCGGGGGAACAGGACGCGGACCGTGTGGTCGCCGGCGAACCGCCAGCGGTACGTGATCGAGTAGTTCGATCCGCCGTCGAGGCGGCCGCTCCTGAGGTCGCGCCAGTTGCCGGCATTGTCCTGCTCCTGCAGGATGACCCGCTCACCGGCATGGTTAGGAGTTACCGATCCGGTGAAGGTCACCGGCTGTTCCGTGACCGCGGTTGTCGTGCTCGCGGTCATGTCGACCAGCGCTGATACGCGCTCGAACACCGTGCGGCTGTGGATTCGGTGCGCCCCCTGTTCGCGCACGAACCAGCTGCGGTTGGTCAGCACCACGTCTTCGGCGCGAGTGAACTCATAGAAGCCGTGGGAGTCGGTCGTCGTCTGACCGATCTTGGTGTACCCACGGCCGGAACCGGCCAGGTGGTGATACAGGATGATCGCCTGACCGCCGACGGGCGTGGTGTTCAGGTGACCGTAGATGAAAACGCCCTCCCCGGCATCGATCGGGTTGGGGATGGCGTTGATGGTGAGGCCGCGATTGTGCCCTGGGGCAGCACTGGCTACGCTCGTGACGGCAAAGGCCGCGAGCGTTGTCACCAGTGTGACGAGCACGGCAAGGCGAAGGCGCATGAGGCTCCTTTCCCAGCGTGGGGTATTGAGTGCCTCCGCTGGATTCCCGGCTCCCTCCCAGGCGGACGGCTAATGGAACGCCCCTGAAAACACACTATCGGGCACGAAGTTGCGCTCAGTGCGCTCGCGTCTAGACTCGCTGTCGTGGACCCGTTTGCCGTGGTGGTGGTCGGTGGCCTGGTCGTCGTCGGGTTGGTGTTCTGGCTGCTCGGGAAGTACTACCCGGGGTCGGGCCTCGAGCAGGTCGGGCTGCGCTCGTCCCGCGAGGTCATCGAGCGGCGTGAGGCGCTCGAGGCCGAGGACCTCGATCAGATGCTCGCCGCGCACAACGCCCGGCGGCGGGCGCGGGGCGAGGCTGAGGTCACCGCCGACGAGCTCGAGGCGCGGGTGCTGCACGAGCGCCACGAGCAGCGCCGACGACACGAGGGTTGATCCCCGCTGGCCCGCTGCCTGATCATCGGCTGTGGCTGTCGCGGGCGCTCGCTCGCGCGTGAGCTGATCGCGGACGGCCACGCCGTCCGGGGGACGACGCGCGACCGGGCGCGTGGGCCGGAGATCGAGGCCGCCGGCGCGGAGGCGGTGATCGGCGATCCCGACGTGGTCGCGACGCTCGCCCGCTCACTCGAGCACGTGAGCGTCGCGTGTGTGCTGCTCGGCTCGGCGGTCGGGTCGCCCGAGCGGCTTGCAGCGCTCCACGGCACGCGCCTTGAGATGCTGCTGTCGCGGATGCTCGACACGACCGTGCGCGGGATCGTGTACGAAGCCGCGGGGTCGGTCGACGCGGCTGTCCTGGAGGCCGGCGCCGCGCGCGTGCGGGCGTGCTGCGAGGACTCACGGATCCCGTACGCGCTGCTCCGCGCCGATCCCGTCGACGTTGACGGGTGGACGGTCGCGGCGGTGGCCGCGGTCAACAGCGCGCTCGATGGGCGCGCGCCGAGCCCGCGATAAACTGAAAAACCCAAAATAGATAAAAGGCGACCGGAATTTCCAGGAGGACGCATGGCTGATTACGCGAACGATGTTCTGGTCGAGCCGGAGTGGCTCGAGCAGCACCTCAACGATGACTCGATCCGGATCGTCGAGGTCGATGAGAATCCGGCGCTGTACCGCGAGGCGCACATCCCGGGCGCGATCGGATTCGACTGGCGGCTGGACCTCCAGGACCAGGTCAAGCGCGACTTTCTCGGGCCCGAGGACTTCGGCGCGCTGTTCGGAAGTCGCGGGATCTCGAACGACCACCAGGTGATCCTGTACGGCGACCGCAACAACTGGTTCGCCGCCTACACGTACTGGTACCTGAAGTACTACGGGCACGACAACGTCAAGCTGTTGAATGGACCACGCGAGCGCTGGATCTCCGAGGGGCGCCCGACGACCGTCGAGGATCCGAGCTACGCCGAGGCGACGTTCAAGGCGACGGCGGGCGACGACGCGATCCGCGCCAAGCGCGACGAGGTGCTGTCCGCGCTCGACGACTCCCACGAGCTCGTCGACGTCCGCTCACCGCAGGAGTACTCGGGCGAGCTGATCGCGATGCCGGGGTACGAGAACGAGGGCGCTCAGCGCGCTGGCCACATCCCGGGAGCCAAGTCGATCCCGTGGGCGCAGGCGGTCAAGGAGGACGGGACGTTCAAGTCCGCCGAGGACCTCCGCGACCTGTACGGCGGCAAGGGCGTGCTGTCGGGCGAGCCGATCATCGCGTACTGCCGGATCGGGGAGCGCTCGGCGCACACCTGGTTCGTGCTCCACGAGTTGCTCGGCGAGTCGAACGTGAAGAACTACGACGGGTCGTGGACGGAGTGGGGGAACCTCGTCAACGTGCCGATCGAGAGGGGCTAAGGCGCCGCCGTCAGGCGCCGCCGACTAGCCCGAAGGCGCCGCCGTCAGGCGCCGCCGACCATCTTATTGAGCCGGGACCCCGGCTCGCGTTTCTTCAGCAGCGGCCCGATCCGGTCGAACAGGTCGGCCAGGATTCGGGCCGTTGCGCCCCAGATGAGGTGATCGCCGACCACGTAGGTGTCGGTCCGGATCGGCAGGCCGCGACGGACCAGGCGTCGGCGCGCGTACCCCGCTAGGAGCGCGTCAAGCGGGAGCTCGAGCACCTCGGACACCTCGCGCTCGCTCGGCGTCCACGTGCGCCCAGGCTCGATCAGCCCGACGAACGGATACACGGCGTACCCGGTGACGATCGTCGGAGTGGGCTGGAGCGCACCGACGACCTCGACCGCGTCGGGCGGCAGCCCGATCTCCTCGTGGGCCTCGCGCAGCGCGGTCGCGAGCAGATCCCGCTCGCCCTCGTCATAGCGTCCGCCGGGGAACGAGATCTCGCCGGGATGGCGGCGAAGGTCGTCCTGGCGCTTGGTGAAAACCGCGTGGAGCCGGCCCCGCCCGACGTACAGCGGGACCAGCACCGCGGCGTCGGTCGCGCCGCGGACGTCGAGCGTCAGCGCCTCCTCGGTCGACAGGAGCACCCGGCGGAGATCGTCCGGGAGATGGTCGTTTGCCGACGCCATCCGCGGACTATATTCGCGGGTCATGCGGGCGCTGATCGTCGTCGACGTCCAGAACGACTTCTGTCCCGGAGGCGCGCTGGCGGTGCCTGACGGGGATGCGGTCGTCGAGGCCGTGAACCGGATGGCGGCCGATGCCTCGTTCGTGGTCGCCACGCGCGACTGGCATCCGCCCGACCACGGCTCGTTCGCGGCGCAGGGCGGTCCGTGGCCGGCGCACTGCGTGCAGGGGACGGCCGGGGCCGAGCTCCATCCGGGGGTCGACCAGGGTCGGATCGACGTGATCGTCGACAAGGGGCAGGTCTCTGACCGCGAGGGGTACTCCGGCTTCGAGGGCACCGAGCTCGAGCAGCTCCTGCGCGACCGGGGCGTCGACACGGTCGACGTGGCCGGGCTCGCGCTCGACTACTGCGTCAAGGCCACCGCGCTCGACGCCCGGCGCGCGGGGTTCGGCGTGACCGTCCACCGGGGAGCGACGCGCGCGGTCGAGGTTTCGCCCGGCGACGGCGAGCGGGCCGTGGAGGAGTTGCGCGCTGCGGGGGTCGGGGTGGTCGACTAAACCGCGGCCGGCTCGACCAGCTCGATGCGCTCGTCGAAGCTGACCTCGCCGTCGAGCGTGCGGTGGACCGGGCACTTGGCCGCGATCACGCGCAGCCGCTCGACCTGCTCCTCGGTGCAGTCGCTCGGCAACCGCATGATCAGCTTGAAGTTCGTCATGCACCCGCGCTCGGCGGGCGTGTACTCGCACTGGACCTCGATCGGGCCGACGTCCCAGCCCTTGCGCTTGGCGTACATCTCCATCGTCACCGCGGTACACGAGGCCAGGCTCGCGGCGAGCAGCTCCTGCGGGCTCGGGCCGTCGTCGTCGCCGCCATGCTCCGCCGGCTCGTCGGCCACCAGCCGATGCTGTCGTACGTCGATGCGGTGCGTGAATGCTGTCCGTGCGGTGCGGCGCGCGATGGCCTTCATCGGTTCGGTCCTCGTTTGTTGAAGGGGGTCACAGTTCTCATCGTAGCGGGGGTTTTACCCGCGATTCGAGCCCGGTTCTGGCTATTCGGACAGGGGGTTGAATAGCAGCCCGGTAGGGACCTTCGGGAAGAAATAGGTCGACTTTGGGGGCATGCTCTCACCCGAGGCGGCGACCGCGCGGACGGCCTCGATCGGCGTCGCCGCGACGAAAAACGCGGCGTCGTAGTCGCCGTCCTGCACCAGCTCGAGGGCCTGGTCGAAGTCCCGCGCGTAGCCGAGACCGGCGAGGTGGTCGATGTCGTCGTCGGTCATCCCGAGCGCGCCCTTGAGGATCAGCGCCTCGAGCACCGCAGTGTCGAGCCGGCGGTAGGGCTCGGCGTGGTCCGCAAGCGCGCTGTCGGCGATCGCCTGGTCCTTGAGTGTGAGCATCCACGGCTGGCGGGAATGGGCGTCGATGTAGCCGAGGCTGACCGGCTGCCCGTGGGGCGGGACGAGCTCGGCGGTGCTGTCGAGCCGGCGCAGATCGAAGTCGCGCCTGAGCGCGTTCGCGAGCGACTCCTGCTGGTCGGGGCGCAGGTCGCGGAGCAGGCGGTGGGTCGGGAACACGGTCAGCCCGGGATCCTCCAGCGCAACCAGGCACATCAGCACGTAGCGCTGGGGGCCGTCGCCGCCGATCTCCTCGGCGTACACGCGCGCGGTCTCGTAGCGGTGGTGGCCGTCGGCGATCAGCAGCTCGACGCCCTGCATGGCATCGTGGACCGCCGCGATCGTCGCCGGGTCCTCCATCCGCCACATGCGGTTGACCGTGCCGTCGTCGTCGATCGCCTTACCCCAGGGCTCGGCTGTGAGCGCTTGCGCGAGCGCGCCGGTGACCGCGCCGTCAGGGTCGGCGAACAGCGAGAAGATCGGCGACAGGTTCGCCTTCGTCGCGCGCGTGAGCCGCAGCCGGTCCTCCTTCGGACCCGGATGGGTGCGCTCGTGCGGGCGGATCCGGCCGGGCCCGTAGTCCTCCACGCGCACGCGCGCGAGGAAACCCGTCCGCCGGCGAGCCTGCCCGTCCGGTCCCATGTAGTCCTGAACGAGCGGCCACAGGGCGGGCTGCTCGTCGCGGACGATCACGCCCTCCTCGCGCCATGCCTCGAGCAGGCGCTCGGCGTTGGCGTAGGGGTCGATGCCGATCGGCAGGTCGATCCGCACCACGTTGTAGGGCGAGCTGGCCTCGAGATCGCCACGCTGGTGATCGTCGATCACGTCGTAGGGAGGGGCCACGACGTCCTGGAGCCCGCCGGTCCTGTCCAGGTTGAAGTGCAGCGCCCGCAGCGGTTCGACATCGGCCATGCCGGCGCCTGAGCCTAGCGGCTCGGGTGGCGTTGTTGTGCTCCGGTCTTATGCTCCGGTCTTGTGCCCCGGGGAGCCAGGAGTGATCGCGGGGCGAGCGGTCACTAGACTCGGCGGGCCACACGCGGGGCGTAGCGCAGCCTGGTTAGCGCGCAAGCTTTGGGTGCTTGAGGTCCCCGGTTCGAATCCGGGCGCCCCGATCGATCGGTTGCCGGCGCTTGCCGGTCGGGAATCCGCGGAGCAGGCGTTCGAAGATGCCCTTGAGCGTCTCCTTGCCGTAGGGGTGCGACCCGTCGTACATCGTCAGCACGGCGATCGACACGCGCGCGCAGCCCCGCACGAGCAGCGCCACCTGGTGGTCGAGCAGCCCGGTGCCGTATCCCCACCCGCCCTTGAAGTAGAGCTTCCAGCCCCTCGGCGCGACCTCGCCGATGCCCCAGCGCTCGGACGGCACGATCCCGGCAAGCAGCGACATCGCGTACGCCCGGTGGCGCGGGACGATGTAGCTGTCGATGTGGAGGAAGAACCTCGTCTGGTCGGCGGCGGTGATCTCGGTCTCGCCCCAGATCGGCGAGGTCGCGAAATGGCGCATGCCGACGCGGCCCGCGAGCGCGCGGAGCGCTCCCTGGCCGACCGTGTCGAACACGATCTGGGCGTCGTCGTTGTCGGACTCGGTGATCATCGGGCCGAGGAGCGACTTGTCGTGGGCGGTGAGGGCGCGGCCCCTGACCCACGGCTCATCGAGGTAGGCGACCATGAGCATCGCCTTGACCACGCTGGCCGACCATTCGTCGTGGTCGGGCCGGTAGCTGTAGAAGGCCCCGTCGCTCGTCCTCACCGCGAACGCGATGTCGCCGGTCCGCGTGTCCGTGTAGCCGATGGCCGCGAGCATGTGCGGGTGCCAGAGTTCGTCGAGCGGTTTGCCGGTGCCGGGGACGAGGCACTGGGGCCTGGTCGCGGGGGCGTTCGCGGCGGCGCTGCCGGTCATGCCAACGACGGCCGCGCTCACCGCGACCACGGCGGCAGCGAGGCAGCTTGAGCGGAGTCGGCGATGGAGCACGCCAGCATTGTCTCGGCTCACGGGGACAGGGCGGGGCAGCCGACGTCGCCGGGTGCCGGCGCCGACGCGGACGCGAGGAAACGTGGGGCGCGAGCGTGACACTGGAGCGCGCATAGATTTAGTCACTCAGAGAGGACAAGCCGCGCGGCAGACCACGTGCTCCTGACGTCTGCGCTTTGCTACGTCAATCGCTCGCGCCCGTCAGAAAACCTACGCCGCGGCAGGCACGCTGGCAAGACCCACGATGTGCGATGAGGCCGCAAATACCGGGAACAAGGACGATGTCGATGTCGACCTAGACTCCACGGGAAGAGCTACCGAGGGGAGAGGCGCATGTCTGAGATCACGGTATACACCGCAGAGCCTTCGGAGATCTGCGCCCGGGTGAAGCGGCTCCTTGACGCCCGCGGTTTCTCTTACACCGAGGTCGATCTCGAAAGTGACGCCGCCCGGGCGGCGCTTTTTGATGCGACGGGAAGGAAGAGCTGCCCCGTGGTCGTCGTGGGCGATGAGGTCGTCGGCGGCTATCGGGAGACGGTGGAGGCCGACAGGTCCGGTCGGCTGGCCGAGCTGGTAGCGGGCTAGACGATTGATTCCAGGGTGGCCGGCTGACGACGGTCAGCAGCCGTCGGGGAGCCCGGGCGGACGCGGACCGGCGCCGAACGGCGGGCGGCTTGGGGGCGGGTGGCGACGGGTCGTGTCTCCTCGACCTGCATAACCTGTCAACGGACTGGTTCCGCGCCGGCTGTGTCGTGTCCGGCATGCCCCACATGCATGGAATGGCACGGTTCGCGTCGGCCGCGCCGATTGTCAGCTTTTGCAGGTTTCCCGGTGCCTCTCGCGGCCTGCGTCCCCGCCGGAGTAACCAACCGTCCCTCCAGATGCCCGCCGTTCAGCCACGTTCGCCTGATGACGAGTCGGCCGGGCAGCGGGAAGCCGAGCCGGCCAGGGCGCTTCACGGCTGATCGCCGGCGAACGGCTCTGGACAGTCCGAGCCGTGAATGCCCGTACGGACGTGGATGCTATGTTCAGGAGGTCGAGGACGACGGGTTGTGCCACCAATCGTCGCACGCTCCAGAAGGTCTAGGCGTCCTCCGCGTACATGTCGCGTGACCTAGAAAGGGAGCACGCATTGACTGATTCATCTTTCGACGCCGCTGGCCCGACTGTCGTTCTCGTTCACGGCGCGTTTGCCGACGCCGGTAGTTGGGCTGGCGTCACTGAACGGCTACTAGAGGCCGATGTGCCTGTCCGGGCGATCGTCAACCCGCTGCGGGGCGTCGCCTCCGACGCGGCCTATGTGGCCAGCGTCATCAACCAGATCCCGGGGCCCGTACTGGCCGTCGGGCACTCCTACGGCGGCGCGGTAATCACCAACGCCGCACCCCAGACCACCAATGTGGTCGGCCTGGTCTACGTCGCCGCGTTCGTCCCCGATGAGGGCGACACACTCGGCGAGCTTCTGGCCACCTCAAAGGAAAGTATCCTCTTCCCCGCGCTGCTGGAGAGCCAATACCCGACGGGGCAGAACTCAGAAACGGCCGGCGAGGTGATCGTCGACCCCGCCAAGTTCCACGAGGTCTTCACCGCCGATCTGCCGCAGTCGGAGTCCGACGTGTTGGCATGCTCCCAGCGCCCGGTCGCGGAGGGCGCGTTCGCCGAGAAGAACGCGCACCCGGGATGGAAGGACCTGCCGGCATGGGCAGCAGTGGGCACGAAGGACAAGGCCATCGGCGCCGACATCGTCAGGTCCATGGCCCAACGTGCCGGAGCCACGATCACCGAGATCGACGGCGGCTCGCACGTGGTCATGATCTCTCAGCCGGACGCCGTCACCGAGGTCATCCTCGCCGCGTTGAAGGCGGTCCGCCCGACACCGCTCATGGCGGCGCACGCGTAACGCTCCAATAAGCACGATCGTCTCTCTGAACCAGTCGGCTTGCTGCCGATGCGCCGGTGGCGGGTCCCCTTGGGGACCCGCCACTTTCGCTTTCCGCCCGAGGGTTAGAATCGCCGCTGGCTTTCATTCGCCATCGATGGGAAATGGAGCGCCCTGACGCGCATCCTGCGCAGCATCACGATTCGACGGGCCTGGTGTGGATGAGCACCGGCTGTGAGGATGCGGCGGACGTCCGGGCCGATGTCGAGCGGGCGCTGTGAGCGAGCGGATCCTGCGGGAGCTCGCGCCCCAGATCCTCGCTGCCGTCGCCCGGCGCCACGGCCGCTTCGATCTCGCTGAGGACGCCACCCAAGAGGCGCTGATCGCGGCCGCGCAGCAGTGGCCGGCTGAGGGCGTGCCGGACAATCCACGCGGCTGGCTGGTCGCTGTCGCCACCCGCCGGCTGATCGATGCGCTCCGGGCTGAGACGGCACGGACCCGCCGCGAGGAGGCTGCGCTGGCCCAGGAGCCTCCGCAGGGCGCCGACATCCTCGATGACGACGACACGCTGACGCTGTTGTTCCTCTGCTGTCATCCGGCACTGTCGCCGCTGTCGCAACTGGCGCTCACGCTACGCGCCGTCGGGGGCCTGAGTACCGCGCAGATCGCTACCGCGTTCCTCGTGCCCGAGGCGACGATGGCTCAGCGCATCAGCCGCGCCAAGGCGACGATCGCAGACGCCGGCGCCCGCTTCGAGCCGCCGCCCGACGAGGAGCGCGCGGCGCGGCTGGTCGTCGTCCTGCATGTGCTGTACCTGATCTTCAACGAGGGCTACACCGCGACGTCCGGCGAGCGGCTTCAGCGCCGCGAGCTCGCGCGCGAGGCGATACGCCTGACGCGGATGACGCGCGCGCTGATGCCGGGAGACGGCGAGGTCGCAGGGCTGCTGGCGCTGATGCTGCTGACCCAGGCGCGCAGCGGCGCACGCGAACGCCCTGACGGCACGCTCATCCCGCTGGCCGAGCAGGACCGCCTCAGCTGGGACGGCGCGCTGCTGGAGGAAGGAACCCAGTTGATCCAGCAGACGCTGTCGCGCGCCCCGCTGGGCCCCTACCAGCTGCAGGCGGCGATCGCTGCCGTCCACGCCGAGGCCGCGACGGCCGCCGACACCGACTGGCCGCAAGTCCTCAAGCTCTACGACCTCCTGCACGCGCTGGCGCCGAGCCCGGTCGTCACGCTCAATCGCGCCGTCGCGGTCGCGATGGTCGACGGCCCGCGCGCCGGGCTGGCCGCCCTCGACCCGCTGGATGGCGACCGCCGCCTCGCGTCCCAGCACCGGCTCGCGTCCGTCCGCGCTCATCTGCACGAGATGGCCGGCGACACGCAGGCCGCAGTGGCGGGGTACGAGGATGCCGCCCGCCGCACAACGAGCCTCCCCGAGCAGCGCTACCTACGCGCTCAGGCCGAACGGCTACGCGTCGATGTCGAGAACCCGCCGATGGCTCCGACCACAGGGTGAACATCCCCCACTCACGAGGAGCAACGCGATGCGCTACATCCTGCTGATCTACCAGAACACCGACGCCTGGAACGGCCTCTCCCGGGAGGACAAGGACGTCTTCATGCACGCCGCCGGCGACATCGTCGAGGAGCTGTCGGCGACCGGCGAGTGGGTTGGCGGCGAGGGGCTAGCCGACGCCTCGCAGGCGCGGTCCACGCGCGTGCGCGACGGCGTCGTCACCGTCACCGACGGGCCGTTTCTGGAGGCCAAGGAGGCGCTAGCCGGCTACTGCATCGTCGACGTCGCCACTCCGGAACGCGCCGCGGAAATCGCCGCGCGCTGGCCAGACGCTCAGCACTGGGGCATGGAGATCCGCGCTTTGATGCAAAGCGGCGGCGAGGAGGACTGACCGATGCTCACCCTCTACGAGCACCCTTTCGCGCTCTACTGCCAGAAGGTCCTGGTCGCGTTCAACGAGCTGGGCGTCGCGTACGACGTCCTCGAGGAGCAGCGCGATTTCGACCGCGCCGAGCTGGCCGAGCTGTGGCCGCCGGCGTCGATCCCGGTACTACGCGACGGCGACCAGATCATCGGGGAGACGTCGATCATCATCGAGTACGTCGCCGGCGCGCGGCTCGTGCCCTCGCTCGAAGTCCGCAAGTGGGACCGTCTCTGCGACCAGTACATCTCCGATGCCGTCCAGGCGATCGTCCTCGACACGATCGAGCAGCGGTTCGACGAGCGCGCGCTCGCCCGTGCGCGCGGCCGGCTGGACATGGCCTACGGCATGCTCGAGGCGCAGCTCACGCAGAACGAGTTGCTCGCCGGCGATACCTTCACGATCGCCGACTGCGCCGCCGCGCCGGGCCTGTTCTACGCTCTGGCGATCCACGCGTGGGATGAGGGCACGCACCCGCAGCTGACGCGGTACTACCGCGCGTTGGCGCACCGGCCGTCCTTCGCCAAGGTGATCACGGACGCGCGCCCGTACCGGAACCTGTTCCCGCTTCCCTGGCCAGCTGACTTCGACCGCTACCACTAACGCCCCGGGAGGCGTGAGCCGAGCAGCACCCGGCGCTCGAGCGCCATACGCTCGGAGAGGCCGGCGCCCTCGTCGTAGATTCGCAGCAGGCTTCGGACCTTGTCGGCTGGCGCAGCGGCGATTGGCGTCGCCACGTCTATGGCGGTCGACAACAGGGCTTCCGGCGCAACGACCTGCGCGACGAGACCGTACCGCTCCGCCTCGAGTGCGGTGGCGAACCGGCCAGTCAGCGCGAGCTCCTTCGCGCGTCTCAGCCCGACCGCGAGCGGCAGCAGGGCGCCGCCGCCCCAGGACGGCAGCAGGCCGAGCTGAAGGTGCGTGTCTGCGAACGTTGCCCCATCCGCGGCGATAACAATGTCGCAGGAGAGCACGAGCTCAAGGCCGCCCGCCACGCACGCACCGTTGACGGCCGCGATCACCGGCGCCTGCACCTGCAGCAACGCGGCGGCCGGGCTGACTGCGGCGCGCCGGCGCTGCTCGAGAAGGTCTGGATCGCCGACGTCCTTCAGATCCACACCGGCGCAAAACGCGGTGCCGGCCCCCGTCAGCACGACAGCTCGAACCTCCTCGTCTTCATCGACGCTCCGGAACGCGGCGATGAGCTCGTCGAACATCTGCTGATTCACCGCGTTGCGCTTCTCGGGCCGGTTCAGGGTCAGAAGCCGCACGCCTGGTGCAGCCTCGTCCGTCAGCACAAAAGTCACGGCTTGCGGAGGATCTTGGAGTTGTTCCAGGTAAGCGACCGCCGCGTTGGCACGATGCGAAGGTGGATCCGCTCCTGGGCGTAATGCTGCCGGGTCTTCTCGGTGGCGGTGCTCGGCATCAGAAACGCCCGATACTTCGCCGCAAAGGCGTCGTCGACAGTCGCCACGACCTCCGGTGCGGTCTCGATTACGGCGTTGCCGTAGATGACGACGGCTTTGAGCTCGGCCCACGCACGCCCTGACTCGACGAGGAATGACACGCGCGAGTCGGCACGGATGTGCTTGGCCTTTGCCGAGTTCGCCAACGTGCGGACGAACACCGATCCGTCGACCATCACGTACCACAGCGGCACCAACGCCGGGGAGCCGTCCGCCCGCACAGTGGCGAAGACTCCGCTGTGACCGGTTTCGAGAAAGCCCCGGACCTCGGCGTCGTCCATTCTCACGCTCATGATCCGTCTTGGGCGAGTTCGACGCCGATTGCGCTCAATCCGCGAGCGCGTCCTGCCAGACGTCCCGCGCATCCGCAGACGCGTGGTGGAGGTAGCCGGCGATCATCCCGCCATCCACGACGACATCGGAACCCGTGATGTACCCGGCATCTGAGCTGCAGAGGAAGTTAACGACGGACGCGATTTCACGCGGACCGCCACGGCGACCCAGCGCGGTGTTTTCGACGAGCCCCTTCGCGCCGCGGTTTCGCTCCAACTCCGACATCCGGGTCGTGATCCCTCCTGGAGATAGTGAACATAGACGCGCACCGCGCTGTCCCCATTGACGGGCGCGGTATTGGCATAGCAGCCTGACTCCTCGCTTTGCCAACGCGTACGCAAGCCGAGTCCTTCCAGCGAGCGGGGTGACCCGCTCGATTTGGTCGAAGAAGTCGTCGCTTCGAGGTTCCAGGAGTAGGGGCTCGACGTCGGGCGGGAGACGTCGATAGGCAGATGTCGAGGCGATACACACCGCGGCCGTCCCGAGAGTTGCCTTCCAGTAGAAGGCATCGAGGACGATCGCGGCGCCGACGAGGTTGACTTCCAGAATCCGTCTCGGGTCCGCTGTCATCGATGGCGAAATGCCGGCGGTGTGGACGAGCGCGGCGACCTCTCCGATCTGAGACGCCTCGTCGGCGAGTCCCTGCACCGCCTCCGGGTTGGTGATATCGCACACGACACTGCTGACCTCTAGCTCCTCGGCCTCGAGGCGCTTGAGGGCGACGCGCAGGCCGGGTTCAGAGGAGTCAGTGAGCAGTACCCGCATCCGTCGTCCAAGGCGCTGCGCGCATGCGAATCCCATGCCGCCGGCTCCGCCCGTGACCACGGCGATTCGTCCCGCCTCGTCGTATGGAGGAGCGTCGGACACGGACCGAAGGTATATCATTTAGATCATTCGGCTACAACGGGCGGTACCTCCCGGTCCCCCTGGGCGACCGAGGGTCTGGCTTTCGATCTATGATTGAGATGCTAAGTGGCCACTAGGAGCAACCACAGCCCCGGCGTACCCCCACGGCTTCCGCGGATGGCGGAACTCGTGGCATCAGACCTCCGGAGACGGATCATCGGCGGCGACCTCGCTGACGGTGCTGAGCTTCCGCGTGAGGCTGAGCTGCTCGAGGAGTTCAGCGTGAGCCGGCCGAGCCTCCGCGAGGCGCTCCGCATCCTCGAGACGGAGGGCCTGATCCGCATCCGGCGAGGCAAGGTGGGAGGCGCGCTCGTACGTAGGCCGACCGCACAGAGCACCGCGTACCACGTCGGACTGACCCTCCAATCCAGAGGTGTGACGCTCCGTGACCTGGCCCAGGCACGTGGCGTCCTCGAACCGGCTTGCGCCGGGTTTGCGGCAAGCCAGGACGCCCGCTCTCGCAAGAAGATCGTGAAGCGGCTGACCGAGCTGATTGACGAGAACGAGGCACACCTCGGAGAGTCCTATGCGTTCACCGAGAGCGCGCTGAAGTTCCACGCGGCGCTCGTCGAGCTTTCCGGAAACACCACGGTCGCGGTTCTCGCCGGCGCTCTCGAGGCCGTGTGGAGCTCGCAGGAGCGCCATTGGGCCGAGCGAGTGAGCCATGACGGCGGCTATCCCGACCCGAAAGCGCAGAGCGAGGCACTGCGCGCCCATCGCAGAGTGGTTCGCGCGATCGCAGAAGGTGACCCGGATACCGCGGTCCAGTCCATGCGGACCCATCTCGCGAAGTCGCAGCCCTATGTGAGTGACCGCGACCAGTTCCTGGACGTCTTGGAGCCGGAGCCGACCGCGCGGACCGGCGGCTGGCAGTAGCGAGCTTCGAGCGCTGTCTCACCGGAACGTCTGACGGGCGCTGTCTCACCGGAACGTCGGACGCAGTCTCGCGCGCGTCGGCGCTCAATCCCTGGCAAGTTGGCGGTCCTGGCGCAGTAGTACTCGGCCCAGTGGAGTCGGCCCTTGCGCCGCTCATCATTTATATGATAGAAATCTCTGGAGGAAAACCCTGCTGACCTTTGGGGATGCGCGAACACGCAATCGAGCGCTACGTGCGAGCCGTCGGCTCGGCCGTGCGTTGAGGATCGATGCGCAAAGCGGAGAAGCGTGGTGCGCGTTCACCCTTTGAGGAGAGAGAGGAACACACGGCCATGTGCGATCAGAGGTCCGAGTCGACCCCACACGCGACCAGCGCCTTCGACCAAGCCACGCCGAGTCGCCGGCGTAGAAGGCTCGGTCTACTCGTACTCCCCTTGCTGTCTGCGGTGCTTCTGGCGGCGTGCGGGTCTAGCAGCAGTAGTAGCAGCACCAGCTCGACCAGCGGTGGATCCGCCAGCAGCGGGAGCAGCACAACCGCGGCGAGTGGAGCTAGCAGCGCCAGCGGGTCCGCCGTCAAGCTCGGCTTCTTCGTCAATCTGACGGGGACCGACACCCAATACCCCGACGGTCTCGCAGGCGCCCAAGCGGCGGTGAAGGGGATCAATTCGAGGGGCGGGATAAACGGCCATCAGGTGCAACTCGACTACTGCGACGTTCAGAGCAGCGTCAACGTCGCCGAGGAGTGCGCTCGCAAGTTTGTGTCGGACCACGTTGCCGCGGTGGTCGCTGACAACACGAACTACGGGCCGCAGCAAACGGCCGTATTGCAATCTGCCAACATTCCCGAGATCGCCGACTCATCGATCACGGCGGCATCACAGTACGCGTCCTCCATTGAGTTTCCGATCAATTCTGGGTTTGTCGGGACGTTCGCGTCGGGCACGTATTACGGCCTGAAGCTCGCAAATCAAAACGCGTTTGGCTTCGTCGGCGTGCAGCTGCCGGTCGTTGCGGCTCTCGAATCGGGTGTCGAGTCGACCGTCAAGAAGCAGGGAGGCGAATGGAAGGGGTTCATTGCGATGCCCGCGAGCACGACGTCGTTTGCCCCGTACGCCGCCGCTGCCTCGTCGAAGGGCGCAGACATCGTCTACCTGGCCATGAGCGGTCAGCAATCTGCAGAGTTCGCCCTGGCGTCGGAGTCGGCGGGCTATAAGTTCCACGCGTTCGTGACGGCCATCGCTTATACGCCGGCGACGCTCGCAACTCTGGGGCCGAACACCACGTTCGGCAAGGCGATGTTGTTCGGGGGTGACGTTCCCCCGCCCTCGGCCTCGGCTCAGTATCCGGTGCTCAAGACATTCCAATCGGATATGGCGGCGGAAGCGCAGACCGGCGACAAATACGCCGGGCCGCAATATCAGTCGGTCGCTCAGGAAGAGGTCTGGTACGGCTTCCACGCTGCGTATCAGGTCATGAGCCTGATCAAGGGTCCGATCACGGCAGCGTCCACGCTGCAGGAGCTGCTGACCGCGAAGAACGTCCAGCTGGGTCTCCAGCCACCGTGGACGCCGAATGCTCCGGGACCGAAGGGCTTCGGACGCGTAAATAACTGGAACGAGTACATGATGAAGCTCGTCAACGGCAAGTTTGCGCTCGCCCACCCCACGTCCTTTAGCGTCGAGTCGTTCGTGACGGGTTAGGTTGCGCGCCGGGATCAGCCAGAAGCTGCCTGCACAGGAGGTCAGGGCGCCGACACCGAAGTGTCGGCGCCCGGCCTCCTGCGGTCGCATGCAGCGGTGCATCAGAGACGAGATCTGCATTCGCGGTCGCTGACACGTTTCGATGCACACCGTAATCACATTCGCTGTCCTCGGCCTGGGTATCGGCGCCGTATACGGTTTGCTCGGAAACGGGTTGGTACTCATCTATCGCGGCTCTGGGCTCGTGAACTTCGCGCACGGGGCCATGGCGATGGCCGCTGCCTATACGTTCTACGAGCTCGACCGCGTCCAAGGCTGGAACGTTGAGCTAGCGTTCGTCGCAAGCGTCGCGCTACTCGCGCTCATCGGTGTTCTCACCCAGGTGATATTGATGCGGCGCCTCCGAGATTCGGCGCCGATCTCTCGCCTGATTGGAACGTTGGGTGTGCTCGCGCTCCTCGACGGACTGTTCTCGAAATGGTTCGGGGCGAGCACGAACACGGTGGTCCCACCGATTCTGCCCCACGGGCCACTCCACATCGGCTCCTATACGATCGACAAGCAGTCGCTGTGCCTTCTCGGAATCGGCGCGGTGATCTGCCTCGCGTTGTATTGCTGGACCAAATATTCGGCTCGCGGTCTGGCGATAACCGCGGTTGCCGAAAGCCCCGAGGCGGCCGCCACGCTCGGCTGGTCTCCCCAGGGACTGGCAACGCTGACGTGGGGTACCGGGGCAGCGCTCGCCGGGATAGCCGGGATCCTCATCGCCCCGACAACGGGCTTGGTCGTGACCAACATGACGTTGATCGTGGTGAGTGCGATGGCCGCGGCGCTCCTAGGCGGATTTGAGTCATTTCCGATCGTCTTCGGCGCCGGCGTGGTCATTGGCGTCGCTCAGTCGGAGATGGCTCGATATGTCACCGCGCCAGGATGGTCGGATTCGCTGCCGTTCCTCGTCATCACCGTCGCTTTGGTCGTCCGCGGGCGGGGTCTCCCCGTCCGTGGTCACGTCTTGGACCAGTTGCCCCGGCTCGCATCCGGAGTCGTGCCGCTTCGAGTCGTCCTGCCGCTGACGGTCCTGATCTGCGTTGGGGCCGAGACGGTGTTCTCGCAGAACCTGACGCTCGCATTGACGGTGCAGGTCACGGTCGCAATCATCCTGCTCTCGATAGTTGTGGTCACGGGCTACGCGGGTCAGCTATCGCTCGCGCAGTTCGCACTGGCCGGGATGGGTGCATACGTCGCCGGACGTCTGTCCGCGGCCCAGGGATGGCCGTTCATCCTCTGCCTGATCGCTGGGGTTCTTGGCGCCGCAGGTGCCGGAGCGGTGATCGGGGCCCCAGCGCTCCGCACTCGCGGAGTGAACCTGGCGATCATCACCCTCGGCCTTGCGGTCGCCGTTGAGGATCTGATCTTTCTCAACCCAAATTACACCGGCGGCTTCGGCGGAACGACTGTCGCGTCCCCCAAGCTGTTCGGGCTCTCGATCGATCCGATCGCCACTCCAGGCCGGTACGCGATCTTCTGCTGCTTGTGCCTACTCGCCGTAACCGTCGTGGTCGGGAACATACGCAGATCGCGGGTCGGGCGGCGCATGATCGCGGTCAGGGCGAACGAGAGGGCCGCCGCGTCACTGGGTGTCAGCGTTACGGGCGCGAAGCTCTACGCGTTCTCGCTCGCAGCAGGCGTCGCAGGCCTCGGCGGAGTGCTCTTGGCATTTCAGAATCCGGTGTTGCAGTTCAACTCATTCGATCCTCTGACATCCGTGAACTTCGTCGGCTACGCGACGATCGGCGGCATCGGGCACCTCGCCGGACCGCTGTATGGCTCGGGCTTTCAGAATGGTGGGCTCGGATCCCTGGTCCTGAGCAAGTTCGGGAACCTCGACTCATGGCTGCCCGTGATCGGAGGCGTCGCGCTGATTCTGGTCCTGATCCAGAACCCGGACGGGATCGCGGGCACGCCGGCGCCGAAGTGGATCAGGCGGCTGACCCACCGCCGCAGGCCGTCGCCTGAAGTGCCCGTTATATCCGAGCAGGTCGGCAATGCCTTGTCCGAGACAGCCGAAGTCCCTCTCCCGGCGACGGGCGAAAAACCGAAGAGCGAAGAGTCTTTCGCGCGAAGCGAACTCGCGTCACCGAGGGCTCGTCTGAGGATTACCGACCTCACCGTCCGGTTCGGGGGCGTGGTGGCTGTCGACTCCGTGAGCCTCGAGGTAGCCCCTGGCGAAATCGTCGGCCTGATCGGCCCGAACGGAGCGGGAAAGACCACGTTCATCGATGCGGTCACGGGATTCGTCGCGCCCCAGGCCGGCGCCATCTTTCTCGGTGATGAAGATGTCAGCCGTGTCCGTCCATACAAGAGGGCGCGAGCGGGGATCGTGCGGACGTTCCAGTCGCTCGAGCTATTTGAGGACTTCTCCGCGTGGGACAACTTTCAGGTTGCGATCGAGCCTCGTGACCGGAAGGCATATGTGACCGGACTCGTCCGCCCCGGACGAGCGGCCCTGAGCGAGACCGCGGCCGAGGTCATCGACTCGTTCGACCTGAAGCCGTATCTCGAGCAGTTCCCGCGTGACCTGCCGTACGGGACAAGGCGGCTGCTGGGGATCGCGCGTGCTGTCGCCTGTGGCCCGAACACGCTTCTCCTGGACGAGCCAGCAGCGGGTCTCGATGACGGCACGACAGCGCGATTCGCCTCGTTGCTCCGAATGCTCGCGAGGGACTCACACGTGGGGATTCTGCTCGTGGAGCACGATATGAACCTCGTGATGGAGGTCTGCGATCGGATCGTCGTTCTCGACTTCGGGAAGGTGATCTGCACTGGCGACCCTGCCGCGGTGCGCGCCGATCCTGCTGTGATCGCGGCATACCTGGGGGAGACCGACGCGTCTGATCCGCCGGGCAGCGCGACCAGTGCCGTGGAAGGTCGCTTGACGGCGCACGGGTCCCGCGTCACCGAGGGCGAGCGATGAGCGACTCACAAACGCCCGTACTGGAGGCGGTTCAGCTGTCGGTTGGTTACGGGAGGCTCCCCGTGGTGCACGAGATGAATCTCCGCGTGCACGCGGGCGAGATCGTTGCGTTGGTTGGACCGAACGGCGCCGGGAAGACGACGACGCTAAAGGCGCTGGGCGGATATCTGCGACCAACGTCGGGTGTGGTGCGCTGGGAAGGAATCGATATCTCGTCGCCCGCGCACGAGCGGTCGCGCAATGGACTTTCATTCGTCAACGACAACCGATCGGTGCTGCGCAGACTCACGACCAGACAAAACCTCAAGCTCGCCCGAATCGATCATGGCGTGTGTCTTGCCCTCTTTCCCGAGTTAGAGGCGCGGCTGGACATCAAGGCCGGTGATCTCTCGGGCGGCGAGCAGCAGATGCTTTCGGTCGGCCGGGCGCTCGCCAGGCAGCCAAAGCTCTTCATGGCCGACGAGTTGTCGCTCGGACTGGCGCCAATGGTGACTGAACGCTTGCTCCAAGCGGTCCGTGCGGCGGCCGACGGTCAGCGAGTTGGGGTTCTGCTCGTGGAGCAGCACCTGAACAACGCGCTTCGCTATGCGGACCGAGTGTGTCTGCTCGTGGCTGGCCGGATCGAATTCGACGGCCGGCCAGAGCAACTGGTGCAGAACCGCTCGTCTGTCATCACGTCGTACCTCGAGGGGAACACCGCAGGGCTGAGACGTATAGGCCACGAGGCGACAGCGGCCGGCGCGTCCGGAGCGGAGGTCTGATCTTGGACACCGAGGTCATCGTCGAACGACACGGAGATCGCGTTCAGGTCATCAGGCTCAACCGGCCGCATGTCAAGAACGCGATTAACGCGGCGGTAGCCCGGGGCGTGGCGGCGGCCATCGACGAGGCGCAGGCGGCTGACGAGATCCGTGTCGTGATCTTGACCGGTAGCGGGGGCGTGTTCTCCAGTGGGATGGACCTGAAGTCTTTTCTGACCGGAGAGACCGCGGAGGTTGGCGAGCGTGGAGTGTGCGGCATCACGGTCGACCCGCCCGAGAAGCCGGTTATCGGCGCCGTAGAGGGCTGGGCGCTCGCAGCCGGACTCGAGTTGGTCCTCGCTTGTGACCTCGTGATTGCCGGCGAAAGTGCCCGCTTTGGCCTCCCTGAGGTCAAGCGGGCGATCGTTGCAGGCGGAGGCGGAGCGATGTTGCTGCCCCGGCGCGTGCCGCTGGCACTGGCGATGGAGATGTTGCTCACCGGGGATCCCGTCGACGCCGCTCGCGCTGCGGCGATGGGCCTAATCAACGAGGTGGTTCCGGATGGGCGCGCGCTCGGTCGTGCGCTGGAGTTGGCAGGTCGCATCGCCCAGAACGGACCTCTGGCGATCAGAGCGACCAAGGCGATCGTCCGGCAGTCCCGGGACTGGCAGACGAGCGAGATGTGGAGCAGGCAGAACGTTCTGACGCAAGCGGTGTTGGCTTCGAAGGACGCAAGCGAGGGCGCGCGAGCATTCGTCGAGCGCCGGACGCCTCAGTGGAGTGGGACGTGAATGACCGGATACAAAACGAATCGCATGACTTGTCGGCGAGAGGAGTGAAATGCCCAGCGTGAGCGTCAATGGCAGCACTATCGTGTACGAGGTGATGGGGGACGGACCGCCTCTCATCCTCACCCCCGGAGGTCGCTTTGGGAAGGACGTCGAGGGACTCCGCCCACTCGCTGAGGCGCTGGCATCCTCGACGACCGTCATCCTGTGGGATCGCCCGAACACCGGCGCATCAGAGCTCAAGTTCGAGGGCGACTCTGAGTCGCAGATGGCCGCCGATGACCTCGCGGGGTTGCTAAAGGCATTAGATCTCGCACCGGCGATCATCGCCGGCGGATCCGCCGGATCCCGAGTCTCGCTCATCGCTGCCATGCGCCATCCGGAAGTAGTCGACAAGTTGGTGCTCTGGTCGCTGTCCGGCGGCAGATTCGGAACTATGTTCCTCGCCATGCAGTACTTGTTGCCGCACATCGCCGAAGCGTGGCTCGGCGGTATGGAGCCCGTGACCAAGCTGCCGGACATGCAGGCGAGCATCCAAGCAAATCCCGACAACGAGAGCATCCTCCTCGGGATGGACCGGCAACAATTCATCGACACGCTGATGCAGTGGCTCTCGGCTTATATCCCGCGCGATGATCAGCCGGTGCCTGGGGTGGATGCCGCGGATATCAGGACAGTCGCCGTCCCGACGCTCGTCTTTCGGAATGGGGATGGGGATATCTACCACCCGGCCGAGACATCGCTCGAGGTGCACGGACTCATACCGGGTGCTGTCCTTGCCGAGCCCCCCTGGGGCCGTGATGGATGGTTCAAGACGAAGCAGCGGGTGGCCGCTGGCGAAGGCGGTTTCTTTTCCAACTGGCAGCTGCTCGCGCCGGCGATCCTCGACTTCGCGTTGTCGTGACGCCGGACTCCTCAGCAAGCGCAATCGCAGCGGAGCGAGCGTGGACCTCGAGCTGACCGGCCGTACCGCGCTGGTGACCGGCGCCAGCAGAGGCATCGGCCGGGCCATCGCGTTCCGATTGGCGCGGGAGGGCGCGCGTGTTGTCCTCTGCTCGAGGAGCGAGGACGCGTTGCGCCAGCTCGCGTCCGAGCTCCAGACCGTCGGCGCCGATGCTATCCCGGCACCTTGCGACGTGACCGATCCGGAGGCGCCTGGCAGAGTGCTCGATCAGGTGAAACGCAGCGCGTGGCAAGTCGATATTCTGGTGAACAACGCCGGGCTTGCAGAGCCGAAGAAGCTGCTCCGCACCACGGATGCGGACTGGGAGGCAGGTCTCGACATCAACCTCCTGAGTGCGGTGCGCTTCACGCGTGCGTTCCTCCCCCCGATGCTCGAGCGGAAGTGGGGCCGCGTGATCAACGTGTCATCCACGACGGCAAAGCTTGCCGATCCGTATTACCCAATCTACGGTGCGGCGAAGGCCGCGCTCGTCAGTTTTTCGAAGACGGTCGCTGTGTCGTTCGCAGCCGACCGGGTGACTTGCAACTGCATTCTTCCAGGGATCACACGGACTGAGCTGATCGAGGAGAACATCGCCAGGGCGATGGCGGCGACCGGTGCAAGTGCCGAGGAAGTCATGGCCCGAACGCTGCAGAAGGCGCCGATTCCGGCCGGGAGGATCGGTGAGCCTGAGGAGATAGCGGACGCAGTCGCCTTCTTGGCCTCGGCGCGAGCCGACTGGATCACTGGAGTAAGCCTGCCAGTCGATGGCGGCACTATCCCTGTCGCCGGCTAGAGATGACGCGGAGGTAGAGAATGGCGCGGTACCTATTCGTCGTTTTCACGGCACCGATTGAAGGCCAGGAGGATGAGTACAACGAGTGGTATGACGGGCGGCATCTGAGCGACACCGTACGTGTCCCAGGGATCATCTCCGGCGAACGATTCGCGCTCGCGGACGTCGGCTCGCCCCAGACGGGGCTGCCGAAATACTTGGCGCTCTACGAGGTCGAAACCGACGACATTGCGGAGATACCGCGGGCCCTCGCTGAGGCCCGAGCCGCTGGACAGATGCCGAGTAGTGCGGCGCTGGACCGATCGTCGATAGTGGCGGCGTTCTACGAGCCGATCCCAGCTGTGAGCGAGCCGGACCCATGATGGTCTTTCCACCCAGCGTGAGCCGCGTGTTCGATGTCGAGCTCGAGCATGACCCCAATCGGCTGGCGGTCACGACTCGATCGGGAGCGACGACGTACGCCGAGCTAGACGCAAGGGCGAACCAATGTGCTCGAGCTTTGCGGGAATGGGGCGTGAGGGCCGGAGAGCGGGTATCGGCGTGCTTGCCGAATGACATCGACATCCTGGTCGCGTTTCACGGCGTCATGCGGTTGGGCGCGATCTGGGTCGGGATCAACCAGGCCCTTTCCCAATCCGAGAAGGCGTACATGCTCCGCGACAGCGGAACGTGTCTGCTGCTGTGCGACGAGGCGACGGCTTGCCAGGTGGAGGCGCATCGATCGAGCCTCGCGGAGCTTCGGGACATCGTCCCGATCGGGGCGGTGCGAACGGCCGGGAGCGAGGATCGCTGGCGAGCGGCGCTGGAAGCCGAGTCCGGGGCGAGGTTGGAGTCGACGATCGATCCGCATGCGCCCGCGGCTATTGCCTACACGAGTGGCACCACCGGGTATCCCAAGGGGGCCGTGCACTCCCAGCACAACCTGCTCGTCCCCGGCGCACATCTGGTCGCGACGCGCAAATACGACGAGCGGCTGCGAAAGGGAGATTGCTTCCCGCTGACGATCATCAACATGATGGTGCTGACGACGCTCCTCACCGCTCAGGCGCGTGGCGCCGCGATCATCATGGACACCCTCAAGGCTCGCGACCTGGCGGACTGGATCCGGCGGGAACGCGTCACGGTATGGAACGGTCCACCGCCCGTCCTCTACACGATGGCGCACGACGACGGGATTCAGGCGAGTGATCTCGGGACTCTCCAAGAGGTCTGGAGTGGAGGTGCCGACTGCCCGGAGCCGATCCGCTCGGCATTCGAGTCGAAGTTCGGGATACAGATCCGAGGAACGTATGGCCAGACGGAGGCGCCGACGGTCATAACGATCGAGGCGCCCGGAGTGGTGCACGCTCCCGGCTCGAGTGGCATCCCACTGCCGCACCTCGAGGTCACGATCCGTGATGCCGACGGCCGCGTGCTTCCATCGGGTGAGGTGGGCGAGATCTGTGTCGGGTCGCGGGATCGCGCAGGAGTACTGAAGCGGCTGACTGAAGACTGGAACGTGGACGACGAGACCTGGCCGGATCCGCCCCGCTATCAGCCGATGCTCGGGTACTGGAACCGCCCCGAGGAGTCCGCAGCAGTCTTGCGCGGGGACGTGCTCCACACTGGAGATGCCGGCGCACTGGACGAGGACAACAACCTGATCGTCTCCGACCGACTGAATCTGGTGCTGAACCGCGGAGGGGCAAACGTCTACCCGGCGGAGATCGAGCGGGTGGCGCTCGAGTTTGCGGCGGTAGATGCGTGCGGGGTTCTGGGAGTGCCGGACGCGCGACTCGGTCAGCGCGTGGGCATGTTGGTTCAGTTCAAGCCCGGCTACGACGGCGACATCGAGGGCCTGATGGATCACTGTCGCGCCGAGTTGGCGCAGTACAAGGTTCCGGAGTTTGTGGCTGCGGTGGACAGCCTGCCGCGTAACGCAATGGGGAAGATCGATCGCCGGACGCTATCGGAGGTCGGGCGCGAGGTCCTGGCGCGGCTATGAGACTCGAACCGGAAGGCCATGATAAGCAGGTCGGTGCCGATGCGGAAGCATGGCTGAAGGGTTGGCTGCCGGCGGATTACCGTGAGCGTTTCAGGAGCTACCGGTTCGATCTCGACTTCCGCCGCGACTACCAGCGAGCTGCGTTCGAGGAAGGATGGCTGATGCCGAGCTGGGAACCGGGGCAGGGGGGAAGGTCTGTGAGCCAGGAGGCCGAGCTCTGGATCAAGCTGCGGTTTGCGCGGCTGTCTGCGCCCAAGCTTCCGAACGTCCAGGGGCCGGGCGTGGTCGCGCCCGCGCTCAAGATGTTCGGCAGCGATGCTCAGCAACAGCATGTGAAGCCGGTGCTCCGCGGGGACGAATGGTGGTGCCTTGGAATGTCGGAGCCGGACGCTGGCTCAGACCTGGCGTCGCTTCGCACTGCGGCACGACGGGACGGTCATGATGACTTCGTCATCAGCGGGCAAAAGGTTTGGACGTCGCACGCTCGACAGTCCGCGTTTTGTCTCCTGTTTGCGCGCACCGATCGGTCTGAACCCCGCCACCGCGGCATTTCGGCGTTCATCGTTCCGATGGACACACCTGGGATAACCGTCCGCAGAATTGAGAAGTTGGGTGCCGGCGACGAAGAGTTCTGCGAGGTGTTCTTCGATGACGTCAGGGTGCCCGCGAGCGCGATGGTCGGCCCTATGAACGGCGGGTGGGCGGTTGCGATGACCTCGTTGTCAGAAGAGCGCGACATGATCTGGATCATGAACCTCGTCGAGATCGAGCAGGCGCTCGATCTCGCTCGGAGCTCACTGGAGGAGAGGCAGAATCCGGCGCTCCGGGTCGATCTTGCCCGGCTCGGATGTGACGCCGACTCAATCTGGCTAACCGGCCTACGAGGACTCGCTGACCGGATTGCCGGCCGGCCCGACCGATGCACGCCGCTTCTAAAGCTCGTCTCCACCGAGACGGCACAGCGGGCGTTCGACCTTGCGAGTCGAGCGGCCGGTGGTCGAGCGGTGTTGTGCGGACCCGAGGCTCCGTTCGGCGGCGAGATCTTCTCCGGTGAGATCGAGGCGCTCGGTTCCACGATCTACGGCGGGACCTCCGAGATCCAGCGCAACATCATCGGCGAGAAGATCCTAGGCCTTCCGCGATGAGTAATTCGTCTATATGATTAAACCATGACGGCGGTGATGACATTCGAAGACACTCCCGAGATCGTTGCGCTTCGGGACAAGGTCAGGGCGATGATCGCGGCCGAACTAACCCCCGAGTTTCTCCGTGGCTTCGTCGCAAGCGAGGAATGGCAGGAAGAAGCGAACGCATTCTGCCAGCGCCTTGCGCGTGACCGGCTGCTCACCTTCGCGTGGCCTGAGGAGCACGGTGGGGGTGGAGCGACTATTTGGGAACAAACCGCTCTTCGAGAGGAGTTTTGGGCACATCACGAGCCCCGGGGCGCGCAGTACATGGGGGTGAATTGGGTCGGACCCGCGGTCATGCACTTCGGCACTCCCGACCAGCAGCAGCAGCACCTTCCGGCTATCGCCTCCGGTAACGCGGTGTGGTGTCAGGGCTTCAGCGAACCCGAGGCGGGGAGCGACCTGGCGGCACTCAAGCTCAGCGCTGTGCGACAGGCCGATGGCACCTTCCGCGCCAACGGGCAGAAGATCTGGACGTCGTATGCGCAGCTCGCCAACTGGTGCTTCCTGACGACTCGAACCCGCAGAGGCGCGCGCAAACAGGATGGAATCACTGTCTTTCTCGTCCCCATGGATCGGGAGGGGATAAGCATCCGCCCGATCGACTCACTCATGGGGCCGCATCACCTCAACGAGGTTTTCTTCGACGACGTCGTATTGCATCCCGAGGAAGTGCTGGGCACCGTCGATCAGGGGTGGGATGTCATCACACTTGTCCTCAAACACGAACGGGTCGGGATCGCCCGCTACGCGCGTAGTGACAAGATCCTGTCCGAGATCTGGGACGTCGTTCAGTCCGCGAGTGGCCCGGGCTCGAGCGAGTTGCGCAACAGCGTCGCGCGGGCGCTCGTAAAGGCCCGGATTGCCCGCCTTTTGAATTACCGCACGCTCGCGTCTGGACAGGGCAATGGTGGGTCTGACCAGCCCAGCGTTGCACGGATCGCCTCCACGCTGCTCGATCAGGAAGTTGCCGAGATTGCGATGGAGAGCCTCGGCGGCGAGGCTCTCTCCGCTGATAGCGACGCGCCTCTCGGCGGCTGGGTTGAGGATGCCTGGCGGTACGCGAGGTCGTCCACGATCGCATCCGGGACCACGGAGATTCTGCGCTTGCTCGCTTCACGTTCGTTGACGAACGGGGGCTCGTGATGGAACGCGGATGGCCTGATGAGGCGGTCGACTTCGAGGCCGCTGTTCGGGGATCGCTCGAGCGGGCCGGCGGGGTCGATCTGGCCCGGCGATGCGAGGCGGAGCCGGCACTTCGGTCAAGCGAGGTACGACCGATCCTCGAAGAGCTTGGTCTATTCGACCTCGACGTCCATGCCGGCGCTGCCGAGGCAGCGTCAGCCGCACGAGCAATGCGCGCCGCCGGAGGCGTCGTCTGCCCGTGGCCACTCGTGCAGCAGCTCGCGGTGACCGGCGCTCTCCGCGGTGAGATCGATGCGATCTATCTGCGAGACGGCGACATAAGCCGGGCAGAACATCTCGACGTCGCTGGACGCGCGCTCGCGCTCGACATCGTGACCGAGGACGTGTACGAGCTATGGCCGGCGAGCGAGATTCGGCCGGCGCCCTTGGATCCGTTCGGTGTTCTCTGCGAGACGAGGCCCGCGGCCGGTCAGCATGTCAACAGCGCCCTTGGCACGTATACGGTTCTCGCCGCGTTCTGGGTGGTGGGCGCGCTGGCGAACGCGAAGGGTCTCGCCGCCGCGCACGCGCGAGAGCGTAGGCAGTTTGGCCGACGGATCGCCGACTTTGGCGAGGTCCAGTGGCACCTCTCGGACATCGCTGTGGCGCATGACAGCCTCCTGGAGCTAGCCTGCTTCAGCCTGGGACGCATGATCGACGAGCGACTCACGCTGGCCGACTCGCTCGCCCTGCAGCTCACCATGGGCGAGTCGGCTCGCTCGCTGATGAGCCATGCCCATCAGGTGCTCGCCGCGATCGGACTCTGCGAGGAACATGATTTGACCGTCCTGAACCGTCATCTGCAACCGATGATCAGAAGGCCGTGCGGCGTGAACCGCATCGTGGGCATGCTCGCCGACGAGATCGCGAGGTCCGGGTTCGACAACCTCTACCCGGTTCCGGCAGCCGCACCCGCTTAGCAGGTCAGGCCAAACACGCGCATGCGTAGTGTTCGTCGGGGCCGCCCAACAGCATGCTCAGCTGCCTCGCCCGCAGGTACAGCAGCGAGACGTCGTGCTCCGCCGTTATGCCAACGCCACCGTGGACCTGCACTGCCGCGCGTGCCGCTGCGGACGCGGCCTCGGATGCCGCAGCCTTTGCTCGGTGGCCTGCACGAACGGCATCGTCACGTCCGTCGGTGACTGCGATGGCTGCGTAGCGGGTCAGAGATCGTGCGCGTTCTATCGCCAGAAGGGTGTCGACGAGCCGGTGCTTCACCGCTTGAAAGGACCCGATCGGGTGGGCGAACTGCACGCGGCTGCGGGCGTGCTCGACCGATCGGTCGAGAAGCTCTGTCGCGATGCCAACGAGTTCGGCGGCGGCCGCGATCCACGCCACCGGCAGCGCGGGCCGGGGATCCCCTTCGAGGATCACCGCACCGCCGATGTCGTGCGCGGCGACGTCCAGCACTCCCACCTCGCTGTTCGGATCCATGGCAGGCTGGATTCGGATGCCGAGATCCTCTGAAGAACCGACGACGAGCACGAGCTGGCCGTCGTCTGGCCGGGCGGCTGGAAGCGCAATCAACCGCGCACGACCGGCATCGGGAATGGCGTCACAGCGACCGGTCAGCCGGCGACCATCGAGCACCGCGCGTGCGGCCGACGTCACCCGCCAACAATCGACTGTGGGGGCAAATGTGCACGGAGTACCGGCAAGCACCTGCGCGAGCACGTCCGTTGCGGCATCAGAGCCTCCGGCCGCTGCGAGCACCATGGGAGTGAAGGCGCCTGTCGTCATTGATAGTGGGACCGGGGGCGCGAAGCGCCCTGCGACCTCCAGAATCGCGACGAGGTCGACCGGCGACAAACCCAAGCCCCCAAGCGATTCGGGAACGAGCACGGCCAGAAGGCCCATCTCGATGAGCCGTCCCCACAGGTCCTCCCAACGAGCGTCACCGGCTTCCACAGCACGCACAAAGGCCATCGTGCAATGACGCCTGAGGACGTCGGTCACACTGCTGATGAACGCCTGCTGGTCGTCGTCGTAGGAGAAAAGCACTCGAACCCGGTCGGCCGAATCAAATATATGATTAGCATACAAGACGATGAATGAGAGACCTCTGCTAGTCGACCGCCACGCCCATCTTCTCGTGGTGACGCTGAACCGGCCCAGTCGTCGGAATGCGTTGGATGATTCCCTGCTTTCGGCACTACGCGATTTGTGGGGTGACCCGGATGCACTAAGCGGAACGCGCTGCATCGTCCTCACCGGTGCTGACCCGGGCTTCTGCAGCGGCGCGGATATGTCTCTCCTGTCGCGAGACCGTTCAGATGCTCCCCGCAGCGCGCGAGAGGAACTCGGGTTCCTTCCCGGACGGCGGGTGCAGTGCCCGGTCATCGTCGCGGTAAACGGGGTGTGTGCAGGCGGCGGCCTGCACTTCGTCGCCGATGCAGACATCGTCGTTGCATCTGAGCAGGCCGTCTTTCTCGACCCCCATGTCTCCGTCGGCCAGGTCTCCGCACTCGAGCCGCTGACGCTGTGGCCGCGGGCGCAGGCGGGGGCGATCGCGCGAATGGCGCTGATCGGCTCATCCGAACGGCTCACCGCTGCCGATGCGCTCCGCGTCGGCCTGGTCTCTGAGGTGGTGCCCGCCACCGAACTGCGCGAGCGCGCCCTGGAACTCGCTGCCGCTGTCTCAGCCAACTCGCCGGCGGCTGTGGCAGCGACTCGAAAGGTGCTTCGGTCCTTCGAGGAGGGTCTGCTTGAGGAGGCCCTCGAGGATGGGTGGGCGGCGATTCGTGACCACTGGGCACACCCCGACGCGCGTGAGGGCCCGCAAGCGTTCACCGACAAGCGGCAGCCGCGTTGGGTCGGAGAGTGAGTCGCCCCGCTCGTGCGAACGACCGGTAGCGAGACGCTGATCTGCATTGCCCGGCGTATCAGTCGCGCACGCCGGACCTGACGACACCGAGCAGCCACGCCGAGTCAGCCGGGGAAGAATCGCGGTGTTACTGAGATAACACAAATTTGCGACATCTCCGCGATGCGTGCTATGCTTGCCGCATGCCGCGCGATGAGGAGATCACCTTCGCCGATCACCTGGGCCGCTTCTATGCCCGCCGCTACGCGTTTCCGCCGATGGTCGGCCGGGTGCTCGGCTATCTGCTGGTGTGCGAGCCCCGAGACCAGTCGATCGCCGAGCTGAGCGAGGCGCTGCTGGCCAGCCGCAGCGCGGTCACCGGCGCGCTCGATGTGTTAGAGCGTCTGCACTCCATCCAGCGCTCACGCGCGGCGGGGGAGCGGATGGACCGCGTCCGTGTGGACTTCTCCTCCGCCCAGTCGCGGGGCTTCGACGTCACCGAGTACCAGGAGCTGGGCGACCTGGCCAGGGAAGGCCTCCAGGTACTCGCCGGCGCGTCCCCCGACCGGCGGGCGACGCTGGTGGAGTTGGTGGCGTTCGCGGACTGGCTGGTCGATCGAACCAGAGCCTTACAAGATGAATGGGAGGCACACCGTGAAACCCTACGCGCCTCAGGCGAACTGGCCGGCTAGCTCTGCGACGGCGCCAGTGCCGTACCCGATCGATGAGACGCAGATGGCAGGTTCGTCGTCCTCGGCGGCCATCTCCGCCGTCGGCGTGCGCAAGTCCTTCGGTGATCTCGTCGTGCTTGACGGTGTCGAGTTGACCGTCGAGCAAGGCAGCGTGTTCGCGCTCCTGGGGCCCAACGGGGCGGGCAAGACGACGATGGTGCGGATCCTCGCCACCCTGCTTGAGCCGGACGGCGGGGAGATTCGGGTTGCCGGGCACGATGTGACACGCGAGCCCGACGCAGTGCGCGACGCGATCGGGGTGACCGGGCAATTCTCGGCGATCGATGAGTTGCTCACCGGGCGGGAGAACCTGGCGCTGATGGCTGACCTGCACCATCTCCCACGCGACGATGCTCGCCGCCGCATCGGCGAGCTGCTGGAACGCTTTGAGCTGGTCGATGCCGCTGACCGCGTGGCGGTCACTTACTCGGGCGGGATGCGCCGCCGGCTGGACCTCGCGATGACTCTGATCGGCGCCCCGCAGGTCATCTTCCTCGATGAGCCGACCACTGGCCTTGATCCGCGCAGCCGCCGCACGGTGTGGGAGATCGTCCGCAGCCTCGTCGACGACGGCACCACGGTGTTCCTAACCACCCAGTACCTCGATGAGGCAGACAAGCTAGCCGACCAGGTTGCGATTCTTGACGGAGGACGGCTCGTCGCGCAGGGAACCGCGCAGGAGCTCAAGCAGCGGGTCCCTGGTGGGCGTATCGATCTGAGCTTTGCCGACGCGGCCGCTCAGCTCGCGGCCGCCGGAGCTCTGCACGTTCCGGTGCCCGACGAGGATGCCCTCACCCTGCAGATCCCCACCGACGGCAACGTCACCACCCTGCGCCGCGTCCTGCGCGAACTCGACGACGCCGCCGTCGACGTCGTCGATCTCGCAATTCGCACCCCCGATCTCGACGAGGTCTTCCTCGCGCTGACCGGCCAACACGACAGCCCGGGCAGTCCCCGAGGCGACCAGGAGCCCAACTCATGACCGGCACCTATGCGCTGCGCGATTCGAGCACGATGCTGCGACGCAACCTGCGCCACCTGCAGCGTTACCCCGGCCTATCGCTGTTTCCGATCTTTATGCCGGTCGTCTTCCTGCTGCTGTTCGTCTACGTCTTCGGCGGCACGCTCGGCAACGGCATCACCGCCGATGGGGGACGCGCCGCCTACGTCAACTTCCTAACCCCTGGCTTGCTCCTGTTCACCGTCGCCGGCGCCGCGCAGATCACCGCCATCTCCGTGGCCAAGGACATGACCGAGGGCATCATCGCCCGCTTCAAGACGATGCGCATCTGGCGACCCGCGGTGCTCGCCGGCCACGTCCTCGGGAGCCTGCTCCTCACCCTCATCAGCATCGCTGTCACCATCGCCGCCGCACTGCTCGTCGGCTATCACGCCGCCGCCACCCCTCTGCGATGGCTGGCCGCCCTCGGGATGCTCACGCTACTGGCGATCGCGCTGATCTGGCTATCCGTGGCTTTGGGCCTGGTCGCCAAAAGCGTCGAGACCGCGAGCAACATGCCGATGTTCCTGATCCTCCTGCCCTTCCTCAGCAGCGCGTTCGTACCAGTCGCCTCCATGCCCGCAGGCGTGCGTTGGTTCGCTGAGAACCAGCCCTTCACCCCGATCACCAACACGGTGCGAGGCCTTCTCACCAACCAGCACGTCGGCAGCACCGGAGCAACGGCAATCGCGTGGTGCCTGGCCATCACTGCCGCCGCCTACCTGTGGGCCAGGTATCTCTACGACCGCCGCCCTGCCAAATAACGCCCGGCGCCAAGACCTTAGTTATGCGGGCATTTTCTGAGCGCCCCCGGCCAGGATTCGAACCTGCGACCCACGTTCACGTCGATACCAACGCATGGGCTTGCTGAGATCCGAGCGCGCGCCGCCGATCTGGTGGGAGGGTCGGCACGAGCGTTCGCCCGTCTGTCCGCATCCCATCCAATTCGTGGTCTCAACCGTCGAATTGACCGAAGAGGAACTGGTGCGCAAGGGACCCACATACGCTGGCGGGTTCGTTGGGGGGACCATCGGGAGCTTTATTCCGAGCCTCTGGGGAGCCGGGCAGCTCTCGCTCTCATCGGTCGTGTTCTTCATGATCGGGGGCTTTGTCGGGATCTGGATCGCGTACCGGCTGTTCGTCTGATCCACTCAAAACGGGCAGCCCGCCCCGCACGCGTCGCGCCGCCGGTATCGCGTGAAGGCGCTCACCCAACCTGCTGCCGCTGCTCGGGCGAAGGAGTCGTCCGGGCGACGCGAATTGCCCGATCGAGGACGGGCCGCTAACTAACCGGGAGGAGGCGCGTCGCCGTCGCCGGCAGCTGGCTGCTGTGCCTCTGCGTGGTCACCCGTGCCGGTGTCGCCGGCAGGGAGCGCGGACTGCGGAGCACCCGACTGGACCTCCGCCTTGAGGCGGGCGAACTCGTCGTCGATGGCGCTCTTGGCGCCGAGCTGGTCGAGCTGGCGATCGACGTCGTCCTGACCGGGGCCAAGCGCTGTCAGATCCTCGAAGGTTCCCGCCGCCTGAAGCTCATCGACGGCCTCCGCGCGAGCCTTCATCGTCTCGGTCTTGTCGAGGGCGCGCTGCATCGCCATGCCGACATCCGCCATCGAGTCACCGACTCCCGTGGCCGCCTCCGAAACCTGCACCTGCGCCTCGGCAGCCGAGTACTGGGCCTTGATGACTTCCTTCTTTGAGCGGAACTGCTCGGTCTTCGCCTCGAGCTGCTTCTCGGACTCGATCAGCTTCCCCTGCTCTGACTCGAGCTGCGCGATCTGCTGACCGAGCGAGCCGGCCTCCTGAACGGTCAGCTGCTTGCGCTCCAGTGCTGCGCGAGCAAGATCCTCACGTCCCGCGGATATCGCCTCGCGGGCCTGAGCGTCGAGCTTGGCGCCCTGTTCACCGAGCTGCTGCTGCTGGAGCGCCAGCCGCTTCTTGGCGGTGGCGATGTCGGCGATCCCCTTCTTGACGTTCTGGAGGTTCTCGAGCTGGCGCTGATACGCATAGTCGAGCGTCTCGCTCGGGTTCTCGGCGCGGTCAAGCTGCTTTGAGACCTTCGACTTGACCACAGTCGAAAGCCGTCCCTTCAGTCCGGGCATCGAAACCTCCTAGCGGCTTCGGCATGGGCGTGACTCACTCATCTGAGCCTACTCCGGCTCACTGGCCGGGTTCCAAACCGAACTGGGTAGGCGGTAGGTCACGACCCGAGGCGATCACGGGCGGCCGCGTTCGGCGACGATTAGAGCGCTCACCTCGGCCAGCTAAGAGCGAGCATCCCCAGGCGCCGTCGGAGCCACGCGGCGTCCGCCGTTGCCATTGCTTAGCGCGGCCCCTGCGGCGAGGTTGCCCCTAAGCATGCCCTGCTGGACTTCGTCCATCAACGATCCGACCGCGGACGGTGAGGCGGGGAGCAGGAGTGTAGTCATGTTGCCGTGCTCGCCTACAGACCGAATTGTGTCCATGTACTGAGTCAGAGCGACCAGGGCCATCGCTTCCTTCGGGTCGATGCCACGTTCGTCAGCAAGCACAGCCAGCGACTTCTTGAGCCCCATAGCGATTGCCTCGCGTTCGGCCGCCACGCCCTCGCCGTGAAGACGCATCGACTCCGACTCCCCCTCGGCCTTCTTGATCCGCAGGGTCTTGTCGCCCTCGCCTTGAGCCGTCGCCGCCTCCTGATTGCGGCGTGCCGCGTTGATGTTGTTCATCGCGTCCTTGACCCGCTGGTCGGGCTCGATGTTCGTGATCAACGCCTTGATGATCGCGTAGCCATAGTCGGCCATCTGCGTTTGCAGGGTGTCCTGGATGTGCTTGGCGATCGTGTCCGCGTCGGCGTACGCCTCGTCGAGGTCCATCGTCGGGATGTGCGAGCGGACGACGTCGAAGGCGTAAGACTTCATCTGCACCTCGGGATCGTCGAGCTTGTAGAACGCGTCCTTCACCTTGTCCGGCTCCGCGCCGACCATGTATTGGATCGCGAGCTGGACGACCACGAACACGTTGTCCTTGGTCTTCGTCTCAATGTCCGCGTTCAACTGCTCGACCTGCAAGCTCATCCGGCCCGCCACCTTCTCGACGAACGGTGTTTTGCGCTGAAGGCCGGGGCCGGCAACTCGCACGAACTTGCCGAAACGCTCGACGATGGCACGTTCCTGCTGTTCCACAGTGAAAAAGAAGAGGGGCATGTGTTGGTCCTTTCAAGTTCAGACGCGTGCGCCCGTTGCCACGCGAAGGCGAGGCTGGCGGGCTTTCAGCGTCCTACCGCACAATTAGGGCGGCTTCTTCCGTCGCTGGGGACGAAACTGTCCGTGAGGTCGCCGTGCGGGGTTCGGCCGACGGTGCTCTGCGCGAAGTCGCTTCGCAGAAGCGGTGAAATGGCCTGACATCGAGTGTACTCCGTCTCACCGACCGTCTCGAGAAACAGAGGGAGGGGGCGTCGGGCGCAACAACGTCACATCCCAGAACCCCTTTCTCGGACATCTGCGAGCCCCACCACCCCGCTCGGGTCAGCAAGCTGGACGCTCTGCGGAAACGGATTCTCGGGACGTCTTCTCCGCTCCAAGCGACTTCGGTTGATGTCGGCGCAGGTACGCCTGACCGCCGTTCCAGGATGCAAATGCAGCAGTGCTGGGCCGGGAGTCTGCGGATGCCCTTGGGAGATGTCCGGGAGGAGTTTTGGGGTCCGTCAACGCAATCGTCGCGAACGGGAGTACAGTCAAGGGTGAGCTGGCCCTGCGGCCGGGATTCTCCCCCCAAGCCCGAATGCCACCGACGACGCGTTCTGCGTCACGAGGCGCGAGGCATGGACTACTGGTTTTGACTGCGGGGCCGGTGTCGTACTCTAAAGGCGTTACCCCACCGGCCCGGTGGCCTCGTCCCAATCTACGTGCGCGCGGGTTCTCGCCCTCTTCCTTGCGCGGTTCCAACAGAGGGATGGGAAGGCGTGGAGACGATGACGCGGACGCACCTGAATTGGGCAGCGCGTCGGCGCGGCGAATTGGCCCGTGATCACGGGGCGCGGCGCGTGTCCGCGGCGGTCGATGCGCAGCGACGCCTGAACGCGCGCGAAGCGCGCGGTACGTGGACGAATTTCAGTGGCCACCGGTCACTCCCCATTTACCGTCGCCGGCTCTCCTCAACCGCGGTCACTGTTTTCTCAACTAGCGGCGATGAGTTATCCCGATGATGCGAAGATCGCAAGCGGCGCCGCCAGACGAAAGCTCGCTGTTCGCCCTCGGCCTCGGCCTCGGCCTCGGCGTCGGTTCGGCTTGCGCGATGAAATGGGATCGACCCCGAGTCACGACGACGGCTCCGATGGTGGCGCCCCACTCAAGACAGGTCGTGTCGTGAACGCTAGTTTGAGTCCGCAGACCGAACGCGAAACGCCGCGGATGTCGGGAACAGACCTCAAGGAGCTTGAGGAGGTCAAGGGCCTGATCACACGCGGGCTTAAGATCGGCGTGCTCACATACGCCGAGATCGTGACCGCCACCGCCGCGCTCGACCTGGAGGACGTCGACGTCGATGAGTTGCACGACATCCTCGAGCGCTGCGACATCGAGCTAATCGAGGAGATCGATCCAGCGACGGGGGGTCTGCTCATCGAACGCGCGGGCGAGAAGGGCACTCGCCGCAAAGCTCCGCTGAATCTGGAGCCGGACGCGACGACGGATGGGCTGCAATTGTTTCTGAAGGGCATCGGCAAGGTGCGGCTGCTCAAGGCTCACGAGGAAGTTGATCTCGCCAAGCGGATTGAGCGCGGCTCGTTCGAGGCCAAGCAGAAGATGGTCGAGTCGAACCTGCGGCTGGTGGTCTCGATCGCCAAGCACTACCGCAACCAGGGCCTTCCGTTTCTCGACCTGATCCAGGAGGGCACGATCGGTCTCGTCCGCGCCGTCGAGAAGTTCGACTACCGCAGGGGCTTCAAGTTTTCGACCTACGCGACCTGGTGGATCCGCCAGGCGATCGCCCGCTCGCTCGCGGACAAGGCGCGCACGATCCGGATCCCGGTCCACGTGGTCGAGAAGCTCAACCGGATCGGCCGTGCGGAGCGCAAGCTGGTGACCGGGCTCGGCCGCGAGCCGACCGCCGAGGAGATCGCCGAGGTCACCGGGATCGAGCCTCAGGAGGTCGAGTCGATCCGGCGCTCCGCGCAAGCGCCGATCTCGCTCGAGAAGCCCGTCGGTGACGAGGAGCAGTCCGAGTTCGGGCAGTTGATCGCCGACGAGCGAGCCGAATCGCCGTACGAGCGCGCCGCGGAGATCCTCGCCAACGAAGCCCTGCGCGAGGCACTCGAGAACCTCTCCTACCGCGAGCGGCGCGTGCTCGAGTTGCGCTACGGCCTCGGCGACCAGAACCCGCGCACACTCGACGAGGTCGGGCGCACGTTCAACATCACCCGCGAGCGGATCCGCCAGATCGAACACCAGTCGCTGAAGAAGCTCCAAACCCTCCACCAGACCCAGGCCTACGAACCAACTAGCCCCTGACACGCTCGTAGGCAGTCACGGAGGATGGGCATCCCGGACGAAGGGCTGTCGGATAAGCAGGCCATTGTGGTGGAGCTGGGAAAGACATCGAAGTCGCGCCGACAGGTGCCGCTCTCTCCTGGGGCATTTCAGGCCCTCGATGAGCCCCCGGCTCAGCTCCACACCCCGCTTCTGTTCCCGCGCCCACGTTCGGGCTCTTGCACGCGAACAACTTCCGCAACCGCGAGCCGGCGCCAGCGATCGACGCCGCCGGTGTGCGCACACCGGCGCGGGTCTATGACCTGAGGCACACCTACGCCTCCAATCAGCTCGCGGCGGGCATCGCGCTGTTCGAGCTGAGCAAGGCCATGGGCACAGTGCCGGGTTTCCCATTGTTTGCAGGTGGTTCGCTCAGCGCCCCCGGCAGGATTCGAACCTGCGACCCACGGCTTAGAAGGCCGTCGCTCTATCCAACTGAGCTACGGGGGCACGTCCTGGAAACAGTACGGGTCGAGAAGCTGTTGTTGATCAGGCCCTCGCCGAGCCTGATGACGGCGCCGGCGGGGGAAGGCTCATCGGCGGCACGCTCCGATCGTCAAGGCTGATCCGGTCCCGCGGATGCCGGCAATGGTAGATTCAGACGTCCGCGGTGGGCGTAGCTCAGTTGGTAGAGCTCCTGGTTGTGGTCCAGGCGGTCGGGGGTTCGAGTCCCCTCGCTCACCTTCATAAAAGCCCAGCTATCAGCAATTTCTGGGCGGATGCACGGGCGAGTTTCGTCCGAGTGTCGATCAATTTGTTTCCGGCCGTGCAGTTCTAGGCCCGAGAAATCGCATCGCCACCGCGGGTTGCTTGACTCGAGTTAGACCCGGCCGGATCCAGAGTGTTCGCCCCAGGAATCGACGGCTGACGGGTCGTCACGGGCCGGCTGAACCGGGCGTTCAAGCAGTCTGCGTCGCTGGCGGCATCCGGGTGGGGCGGCGAGTCCCTAGGCGCTGCGTCGGAGTCTCCGCACTCCTTGGGCCCGGAGGCGCGCTCGGCGCTTCCGCTCGGCGCCGGGAGCGGAATCGAACATCCTCGGGGTCGCGTGCACCGTCCTCGTTCCGAGCGGGCCAGGGAGCGCGGTCTGGATTTAGAGGAGTTCGCCGATCGTGGCCGCCGCGCGCGCCGCGCCGTCAGTTGTGACTGGCCGGTAGTCGACCTCGCGGCCGATCTCGTTGGCGATCGCCGCGGCGATCGTCTCGGCGGACGCGCGGTCGAAGTCCATCCGTATCCCCGCGCGGTAGCGGTTCAGGCGGTGATGGACGTGAACGTTCTGCTCGAAGTGGTGCTTGAGCGGGAAGTAGATAAACGGCCGGCGGTTGGCGGTGAGTTCCATCGCAGTCGTCAGGCCGCCCTGGACGATCGCGAGGTCGCAAGCGGCCAGGTGCTGGTACAGCTCGTGTACGTAGGCACGGACCTCGAGCCCGTGATGCATCGGGAGCGAGGCCGGATCGATCCGCGGACCGGCGACGACGATCATGCGGAGCTCTGGGACGAGGCGCTTGGCCTCTGGGAAGCTCGCGATCACTCGCCGCAGAAGGTCCGCGCCGACGCCCGAGCCGCCGACGGTCACGATGCAGACCCGCTCGTCGTCGCGGTATCCGAGCTCGGTTCGCAGCGTCTCGCGGTCGGCGAACTGGGCCGGATCGAATCCGGTTATGTAGCCCGCGAAGCTGAAGTGCTGTTCGGTCCAATCGCGGATCGGCGGCAAGTCCGCGCCGAAGTTCTCGACGACGATGTCGTCTGGGTCGCCGACGAACACCGCCCGGTCGCGGACGCGCGGGTAGCGGGCGATCTGCTCGATCATCTCCGCGTTGTAGTCGGCGGTCAGGAATGCTTCGTGTTCGCCGCCGTCTGCCATGGGCAGCCACCCGACGAAATCCGTCAGCCACACATATGCGGCGCTCTTGAGCTCTGGGTTCTCGTGCAGGTAGTAGTCAAGCTCCCACGCCTCGTCGCCGATCCACAGGTCGTACCGCTCATCCGAGACCAGGTCATGGAAGACCATGAAGTTAGCCACGAGAATCTCGTCCATCCGCCGCCACGCCTGGAAGCAGTGCAGGTCGTGCTCAGCGGACTCGGACTCGATGTGGCGTGACTCGTTGGCCAGGTGAGCGCTCGCGGGATGGATCCGCTCGCCTCGCGCCTGGAGCACCTCGGTGACTGGGTGCTGCGCCAGCCAGTCAATTTGCAGGTCGGGGTGGAGGTTTCGCAGCTCATCGGCAATCGCAACGTCGCGCTGCGCGTGCCCAAGGCCGATCGGCGAGGAGATGTAGAGCACACGCCGGCCGCGGGCCTTGGCACGCGTCCACGCCGAGCTGGGTCGCCGCCGGTCCACGAACTCCCGGATGAGGACGTTGACCCTCACCGGGTCTCGTGCCAGGGGAATGTGCCCAGAGCCGTGGAGCGTGACCACGTCTCCGCCGGTCGCCCGCGCGAGCGCCTCGCCCTGAACGGGCGGACGGATCAGGTCACGGTCGCCGTGGATCACGAGTGTCGGGCACCGCACCCGCGCGCAGGTCTGTCTGAATAACTCCTCGCGGGGGATTCCGGTCCCGAGGATGGTGTCGAGGATCGTCTGTGGTGTCGTCTGAAGCGCCCAGCCGATGCAATCTTCGATCTGCTTGGTCGAATGCGGCTCGTTAAAGCAACGCCCGAAGAAGAACTCCAGGAAGCCGACGTAATCGTGCTGCAGCAAACCAGCCGCCTTGACCCACTCAGGGTCGGTCTCCAGCGCGTCTTCGAACGGTGACACGTCGCGGTCAGGATGGTTGGAAACAAGCGTGACTCCGGGGCCGACGTAGACGATGCTCTCCACGCGTTCAGGGTGATCAGCAGCGAGAACGGTCGCCCACAGCGCGCCGGACGACAGCGCCACCAGTGCCGCGCGCTCCGTGGCGGTGGCGTCCATGACCATGAGCGCATCGCCCGCGAACTCGGTCGTGCTGTACGCCTCCGCGCCGACCGGGCGGTCCGAGCGGCCGTTGCCGCGACCATCGAAGGTGACCACACGGAAATGCCTTGCGAGATACGGGATCTGCGCCTTCCAGAACCGCGAATGGATGATCGACCACGTCGGGAGCAACAAGATTGTCCGCTCGCCCGAGCCGTAGACCTCGTAAAACACGCGAACCCCATCACGCTCCGCGTAGCCGTCCACGTCGGGATAGCGGGCGCGTGTCTGCTCACGCCGCTCAGCGTGCTCGCTAGAACTCGCAAACACCGCCGGCGGAGAAGGTGACGCCGTCACCGACGCACCTCGAACGCGGGGTGGAACGGCCTGTCGACACCAGGCCACAGCACGACACCACCCGCCTGCGCCACGACCGCTCGGAACCGGCACCACGCCGCGCCCTCGTTTTTGGCCTCGAAACCCGCCGTACTCATGATGTACCTCCTGAAGTCTTCCCGAGCCTAGATCAGACACATCCCAATCGCATCAGGGGACCACCTAATCCACACCCATCCGGAACGTCCCGAAACGCCAATTCCGGTCGTACCCGCGGACTACCTGCCAGCCATACAACCAGCCCCGAAATCGGCTCTGAGACCATGAACGGGTCGGGGTGCCACCTCGGGTCTGCGCCGACCTGCAAACCACCGAGTGTTCTAAGCTTCGGGAGCTTGTCCAGCCTCGGCCGGAGGACGGGGTTGGAGTTCTGCTTGGGCACGGTAGTCGGCGACGGATTGGTGTACGTACGCGACGAGATCGGGCCGGAGACGGTGGAGGCCTTTTCGGTCGTACCACCTGACGACGGTGGCGCCGAGGGCGAGCCAGAACAGCAGTCCGGCCGTGGCGGCGATTAGACCTCGGGTCAGGCCGGCGCTGCCGCCGGCATTGAAGTAGAGGATGGACCGGGTACCGGCGAGGATCTGGCGTAGCGGTTCGATTTCGCTGACGAGCTTCAGCGGGCTGGGGAGTGCCTGGAGCGGGACGGTGCCGCCGGCGGAGGCGAGCCCCAGGTAGACGAAGATGAGCAAGGCGATGAGCTGTCCCTGGGTGCCCAGGATCGCGAACAGCACGAGCGTGCCGACGGCGACGCTGAGCGCGGCCAGCCAGGCGAACAGCCACAGCAGGCCGACGTTCGGGGCGTCCATCCCGAGCAGGCCGGCCGCGACGACCAGCATCAGCCCCGTGAGCAGGCCGGTGATGGGGAGGACCATCGCCCACTTGGTCAGGAGCGTGTGCCAGCGGTTGATCGGCAGCGGCGCACGCTGTCGCCATTTGGGGCCGACCTCGGTGGTGGCGTAGCCGGTGGCCGCGTCGACGGTCGCGTTGATGATCGTGGCGGCCAGAAAACCGCACATGAGCGCCAACAGCGCGGTGTAGAACGCGCTCAGTCCGAGCGCGGAGTGCGCCGGCAGCGGCCGGTAGTCGACGCTCGAGACGGTGATCGGGTCGGCGACAACGGCGGCGGTCGCCGTGCCGGCGGCTGGCGCTGGCTGCGACGCGGCCAAGAGCTGGCGACCGATCCGGTGTGACGCCTCCGCGATCGCGGGCGTGAGGACGCCGGCGGCCAGTTGGACTCCGACGGCCCCGGCCCTCCGGTTGGCGAGGAGTTCGACGATTGGTTTGCCGGCGGGCGTCGCCGCCGACACGTGAGCCCCGGTCAGCGAAAGCAGGGAGGCGGTGAAGTTCGGCGGGATCACGACGGTGGCGTAGGCGCCGTTGCGGCTCATCCGGCTCTCCGCGGCGGGCAGCCGCTCGGGGGTGAGGGCCAGCAGGGTCGAGACGGTGCGCGAGCCGGTCAGTCCCGACTGCAGCTGGGCTCCGAGGTCGACATGCTGCTGCCCGACGCTCGCGCCGGTGTCCTGATCGACGATCGACACGGGCAGCCCACGCAAATGGGCGACCGGGTCGACGACCGACCCGATGTAGAACACAGTGATCAGCACCAGCAGGATCGAGCCAACGATCACCGGGACCGTCCAGACCGTCCGGGCCTTCAGCAGGTGCTTCGCCCGCACCCGGTACGGATCAGCAGGTCCGTCCTCCGCGGGCAGCTGCGGATCGTCGCTCCCGTCCGAGACGGGCGGGACGCCCGAGTCGGGCGTATCACGTTGGTCTGGTCCCGTGAACACATGATCTTCCGTTCCGTCAGCGCATGTCAAGACGCGGAGCGTCACACCCGTCGCCGACGGCTGGCTCGTTCTGGCGGGCCGCGTCTCGGGTAGGGGCTACCCCCAAAACAGGATGGGCGCTGGCCATGTAGCGCCGATGACCAGGCGGAGCGAACCTGTGACAGTCCTCGACGGACTCAGCCCCTAAACGATCAGGAGAAACCCATGCCGACCAGCCAGACATACCAAAGCGAGCACCTACAGCGAGGAAACTTCGCCGACGGTCAGGCAAATCCCCGCCGCTATTCAGACGAGCTGCGGCTCGGTCGATTCGCCGATGGCGAAGCAAGTCCTGACGCGTATCCAGAGGATCATGTCGGAACATTCGCCGAAGGTGAGTCTCAGCCACTCGCGTACCCCGACGAAGACCACCAAGGGACATTCGCGGAGGTGTCGAGGCGCCGCATTGACCGATGACACCCGATGGCCGTGCCGCCCCCGCGTCGTTCACTCCGAGCCACGGCGGGCTCAGTGACACGCGGGGGCGACCAAGCCCGCAGGGTGCGGGCCATCACTCCGCCGCCCAGTGCCTCACATTGATCTGACGCGTTAGGTTGTTGGTGGGCGCGCCGGCTTGTTGGTCGGTGACCATGCGCTTGTAGGAAAGCACGGCTTGGCGGCGAGTTCTAGCTCGGCTTCTTTTGACGAGCGCGGCGTTAGGCCTGCTCGCGCTTCTTGATGGCTTCCCGCGCGCAGTGCCACACGACGCGAGGGTTGTCGCGATCGGGGTGCAGCTCCAGCATCGCTTTGACGATGTCCTCGACGGTCTCCTCGGTTTCGACGACGCGGGAGAAGTCGCGGAGGTATTGCTGGGACTCGCCGATCGACTTGGGATCGTTCGGGGCTCCGACACGGTGATGACCGGAGACGACGATTTGCGGGTCCAACGCCGCGATCTGGTTGAGATTGTCGATCCAGTCCTGCCGGGACTGAGCGTCGGTCTCGGCGGTCATCATGTGGACTTCGTTGTAGACGACGTCGCCGCCCACGACCGCACGGATCGAAGGCACGTGCACGATCGTGGAGTGCTCGGTGTCGCCCTGGCCGATGTCGATGACACTGATCTCGGAGCCCTCGAGTTCGATCGAGGTCGTCTCGAGCCGGTCCTGTCTCGGGCTTCTCCGGGATCTCGCCCGGGAAGACGCCCTGCCAGTAGCCGGAAAGGCCGGGGTTCGTCGCCTCGAAGGCGGCCCGCTCGAACACTTTGGGCCTCGCCCACGCGGGCACGTCCCCGAACCGCTCCCGCAGCCGGCTCAGGCCGATCCAGTGGTCTGAGTGACCGTGGGTGATGTAAATGCCGGCCAGGCGCTTGCCGAAACCGTCGATCCAGTCGGCGAGCGCGTCGACCTGATCGAACGTGACGAGCGTGTCGACGAGCACCGCGTCCTCCTGGCCGTGGATCAGCGTTGCGCTCATCGGAGACCACATCGGCTCATCGCCGGGCCCCTGCGGTGCTGCGCCCTTCATCGGCCTCATCGGAGCGATATGGACATCGAGGGTCAGGTCAGACACGAGGCTGGTCCTTTCGGTAGGGGCCTTGACGCGAGGCAAAGTAGATGATGTTCATCATCCACATTGAAGATGACGTGTGTCATCCTCAATGTCAAGATCAAACGCCGAAAGAGGGGAAGATGGCTCGCTCGCAGGCCGAGAAGGAAGCGACCCACAGACGGATCATTAAGGCCGCCGCGGCCCAGATTCGGCGGGACGGCGTCGACGCCGTGAGGGTCTCCGAGCTGATGCGAGAAGCCGGGCTGACCCACGGAGGCTTCTACCGTCACTTCGGTTCCCGCGAGGATCTCATCGACGAGGCCATCGACGCGGCTCTCGCCGACGGATCGCGACAAGCGGACACCGGGGAAGGCCTGGACCCCGGCGCCGAGCTAGCACAGATCATCGACGGCTACGTCAGCAAAGCTCACCGGGACAACCCGCAGGTCGGCTGCGCGGTGGCGGCGCTCCCGGCCGACGTCTCGCGATCCGGTTCCCGAGCGCGCCGCGCCTACAGCCGGCAGGTGCGACGGTACATCGACCGGCTCGTTGGCTTGATTCGACGGGCCGATCCCGACACCAAGCGAGACGAAGCGATCCTGACTCTCTCCGCTCTGGTCGGGGCGGTCGCGATGGCACGCGCCGTCGACGACCCGGAGCTCTCCGACGAGATTCTCACCCGCACGGCGAACGCCCTTCACCGCCGCGCACACGAAGCTGCTGGCTGACCGCAGAACCGCGGCGTCCGCCAGCAACCGACAGTCAGAGAAGACAAGCTGACCGCGTACTAGACGCGATGCGGGCTTGGACGGCCCGCTACGGGCGGTGGCCTTCGTCCAATGACTGGTCGCGGACGCATGCGCGCCGGCGTGGGGGAGTAGCGCTCGCGCGACTCGGCGGAGGCGGCTGGCCGTCGGCGAGCGTCGTGATGCGGGTGTTCGGGAGCTCGGCCGACGCCAGATCGCGGCCCACAGCTCATCCGGATCCGGTCGAGCCCCGGGGGCCGGCTCGGCTCAACTCGGCTCGGCGTGCGGTGTGATGGAATCCACGGGCCGGCGGCCAGTCGTGTCGCGTCCTTGAGGAGATTGAACATGGAAGATGACATCCTGGAGGTCGCGCGCGAGCAGGTCCTCGAACGCGGGCTTCCGCTCGATGAGTCGCAGACGTTGGCGGTGCTGCGGCTGCCGGATGATTGGGTGAGCGACGCGCTGGCGCTGGCGCACGAGGTGCGGATGCGGTGGTGCGGACCGGCGGTAGAGGTCGAGGGGATCGTGTCGATCAAGACTGGCGGCTGCCCGGAGGACTGCCATTTCTGTTCACAGTCGGGTCGGTTCGAGACGCCGGTGCGTGCGGTGCGCCTGGACATACCGGCGCTGGTGCGGGCCGCACGGGAGACGGCCGCGTCCGGTGCGACCGAGTTCTGCCTCGTGGCTGCAGTCCGCGGTCCGGACGAGCGGCTGATGGCGCAGGTGCGTGACGCGATCGCCGCGATCAATGCGGAGGTGGAGATCAACATCGCCTGCTCGCTGGGGATCCTGACCCGGGAGCAGGGGCAGGAGCTCGCCGGGCTCGGCGTGCATCGCTACAACCACAATCTCGAGACCGCCCGCTCCTACTTCCCCGAGGTCGTCACCACGCACACCTGGGAGGAGCGCACGGACACGCTCGACCTGGTGCGCGAGCTTGGCATGGAGGTGTGCTGCGGCGGGATCATCGGGATGGGCGAGACCGTCGCCCAACGTGCCGAGTTCGCCGCTCAGCTGGCGGCGATCGCCGCCGACGAGGTGCCGCTCAACTTTCTCGATCCGCGTCCTGGGACGCCGTTCGCCCACGTGCCGGTCCTGGACGCGTACGACGCGTTGCGTGCGGTGGCCGCCTTCCGCTTCGCGCTGCCGCGCACCGTTCTGCGGTTTGCCGGCGGGCGGGAGCTCACGCTCGGCGACGACGGTACGCGACAGGGCGTGCTCGGTGGGATCAACGCGATGATTGTGGGCAACTACCTCACCACGCTGGGCCGCTCATCCGAGCAGGACCTCGATCTACTCGAGAAGCTCTCGATGCCGATCAAGACTCTCTCGGAAACCCGCTGACCGAGCCACCCGAGTACTGCGACGGTTGCGGCCGCCCGGCCACCGAGGACGGCCACGAGCGCTGCCGCGAACGGCGGCATCGCACCGATCCGCCGCGGTTCTGCACCGTCTGCGGCCGCAAGCTCGCCGTGCAGATCCTCCCTTTCGGCTGGACGGCGACCTGCGTCCGATGCGGCCCCATTCGCAGCGACGACTAACCAGTCGGCGGACGCCCAGTCTGTGGCCACGGCGGGCGGAGGACACCGTGGAACGGTGTCCGAAGGTCTATCGGACCGCGGCGGTCGGCGTGTCCGGCTGTTAGCGGATCGTTAGTTGGCAGGCGGCGGCAGCTCGTTCGTATGCCGGTGATCGCCGCTCTTGTGCGGTTCCGAGCGCAAGGTAGGTGCCGTTGCCTCCGATGACGTTGCCGCTGCTGGGCGGTGGTGGTGTGGTTGTGGGATCGGGGAAGTTCGGCACTCTGTGCTCGCGCATGCATTTTGCGACCGCGAGGAGCTCGAGCTTGCCGCTCTCCGGCGAGTCGCCACCGCCGCTGTTTCCGGCGAGGCTGCTGCAGGCTTGTTCGGCTGACTTGAACGCGGGAGACTCGGTGTTGATGTCGTTCGGGATGGCGAGTCCGCCGGTCGCTTTCGGGTCCGGGAAGTTAGGCACTCCGTGCGCGCGTATGCACTGCGCGTATCTGAGCAGCGGGCCGCCGGTGGGGCCTGTGCCGCCATCGTGGTGTAAGGAGCCACAACCGACAGTCACGGCTGCGCAGATAGCTACCGCGAGCGAACCGTATAGGCGGCGTCCGTTCATGGTGTGCGGTGTTCGATGGGTGCGTGGTATGCGCGTGGCTGTGGCGTCTTTTTGGTGTGGCGGCGGCCTCGGGTTCTACGGGGGCGCCGGTAACACGCCCGGAACGGGCCCCGTTACGACTTTGTTACCGGGTGTTCGGGATCCTCGGGGCTGATGTCGCGAGTGCCCGCCAGGCTTGCCGAGCTGATCGCGCGGGGGCCGTCCGTCCGGAGCGTGCGGCTGCGGTTGACCGCGCTGTACAGCGGCCTCTTCTTGCTCTGCGGCGCCGGTCTGTTGGCGATCACCTACGTGCTGGTCGACCGCGTGACGGCGATCCACGCGGTCGCGACGAGCTCGCCGGGTGGCGCGCCGACTCGTGGCGCGGTCGTGCACACCCACTTGGTCGATCTGCATCAGCTGCTTGCGCAGTCCGGGGTAGCGCTCGCGATCATGACTGTGGTCTCGGTCGGGCTCGGATGGTGGGTGGCGGGCCGCGTGCTGCGGCCCCTGCGCGCGATGACGGCGGCGACTCGCCGCATCTCCGAGGAGAACCTTGATCAGCGGCTCGCGCTGCCTGGTCCGCGTGATGAGCTCACCGAGCTCGCGGACACGATCGACGGGCTGTTGGAGCGCCTCGAGGCTTCGTTCGAGGCGCAGCGGCGCTTCGCCTCGAACGCGTCGCACGAGCTGCGCACGCCGCTTGCGACGATGCGAGCCGCTCTGGATGTCGCGATGGCCAAGCCGGTCCCGGTTCCCGAGCACATCCTGACCCTCGAGAGCCGGCTGCGCCAGGAGCTAGATCGCGTCGAACGGTTGCTGGAAGGTCTGCTGTCGCTCGCCCGCAGCCAGCGCGCACCCGGGGGCGAGGAGGTGACGGTCGCGCTTGATCGGATCGCCTCCGAGGCGGTCGCGCGCCGGACATCAGAGATCTCGGCAAAGCAGCTGGATGTCGATCTCGAAATGTCTGCGGGAGTGTGGGTTCACGGGAGCGAGACGTTGCTGGCGCGGATGGTCGAGAACGTGATCGAGAAGGCGATCTCCCACAACGAGCCGGGCGGCTGGGTGCGCGTGACTCCTGCTGTCGAAGGGTCGCTGGCCAGCCTGGTGGTGGAGAACGGCGGCTGCCTGCTCGTGCAGGAGGATGTCGATCAGCTCGCCGAACCGTTTCGACGGTTGGGCACGCCCCGGACCGGCTCGCAGATGGGAAGCGGGCTGGGGCTCTCGATCGTTGCATCTATCGCTCAGGCACACGGAGGAGCGCTCGACCTGCGCGCCCGCGGCGGCGGGGGCCTGCGAGTCGTGATCGCGCTGCCCGCAGCGGCCGGCGTCGAGGTTGGAGCACGAGGATGAGGATCCTCGTCGTTGAGGACGACCGGCCGCTCGCCGACGTCGTGGTCGAAGGTCTGCGCGACGCCGGCATGGCTGTCGACGTCGCCTACGACGGACTCGACGCCGCCGCCAAGCTAAACCTCTACCCCTACGACATCGTCGTGCTCGACCGCGACCTCCCCGGTTTGCACGGCGACGCTCTGTGCACAAGCATCACCGACTCGCAGCCGGTCAGGATGGTCCTCATGCTGACCGCGGCAGACTCCCCGGCCGAGCGGGTCTCCGGGCTCGGGCTGGGTGCCGACGACTACCTTCCGAAGCCCTTTCACTTCCCCGAGCTGATCCTCCGAATCCGCGCGCTCGCGCGCCGCAGACCGGCCGGACGCCAGCGCACCCTGCGGGCAGGCGGAATCGAGCTCAACCCGCTCACGCACACCGCAACCCGCGACGGGCGAGCGCTCGATCTCTCCAATAAGGAGTTTGCCGTGCTCGAAGCTCTGCTCGAAGCGAGCCCCGAAATCCTCAGCGCCGAGCAGCTACTCCAAAAGGCCTGGGACGAGAACGCCGACCCCTTCACGCAAACCGTCAAGGTCACGATCGGCCGGCTTCGCCGCAAGCTGGGCGAACCACCAATCATTCACACCATCAGCGGGATCGGCTACCGCGTATAAGACAGCCGCCTGGCGATACTCGCGGGAGAGGCGCGCGAGCTGACGACTTATTCAGCCCGTCTCTCATCCCGGAGCTCCCGAGACGTCGGGGAACTGCGCGACGTCTGGACCACTCGATGTGGTGGCGGTCATGCTCGCTTCTCTACGGTCGTTGGCTTGAACCTTGACTTTCGCGACCCCCGCCGCGCCCTCGCCGCCGCGCGGGCCCAGTCGCTGCGCACCGCGTTCGCGACTGCCTGACGCCCAATCCCGCCGGGTCATGGAACGGTTCGATCTCCTCGGTGGCCAGCGGGGATAGCCGTCTGCACCAGGCCGGTGACCACGTCGTAGACGTGCCCGGAGACGGTGACGCGCGGGGAGATCGCGGGTGCGGAGCGCAGGCGCTCGACGTCGCGCGTGACGGTCGCCACAGGGTCGAGGACGGCGTGCTCGCGTAGGGCCGATTCTTCGGCGCCGATCCGCTGCGCGTAGCGGCGCCGGAAGGCGTCGTCGGCGAGCGCGCCGGTTCCGCACTGGGTGTGGTGGATCACGGCGACCTCGAACAGCGGGCCGTCGGGCAGGAGGTTCTCGGCGAGCTGGCCGATGAAGGCGACATCGTTGACGACCTCCGGGGTGACCCGCCCGCCGACATTGCGGACGACCATCGCGTCGCTGACGCCGAGGCCGAGGAAGTGCGCGGGGTCGACGCGGGGGTCGAGGCAGGTGATCACGAACAGGCTCAGGTTGGGAAAGACGACGGCACCCTGATGGCCACCGGCGGCGGCAAAGGCGCGGTTGCGCTCCAGCGCAGCGTTGAAGTTGGCGGCGCCCGGCTGGCCCGGGCGGGTCAACTCAAACCCGCTCGCCCGGCCGATCCCGGAGCCGGCGGCGGTCGGGCGCGGGGTGAGTTGCTGGCTGCTCATAGTGTTCTGTCTCCTGTCGTCAGGGGCTGGGGTCATCTGTGCGCTCCGGCTGTGGCGGGCATGCGTAGTGCCGGCACCTCTGGCGTGTCGTCGCGGGTGGCAGTGGGTTGGGCGGGCAGCAGCGCCAGCGCCATCAGGGCGCCCGCGGCGGCGATCCCCGCGGCGACGTAGTTGGCGACGTGGAAGCCCTGGAAGAAGGCCGAGTTAGCGGCGTTGTGGATGGCTGACGCGAGCAGCGGATGGCCGGCGTGGGTCAGTTTGCTTGCGACTGTGAGCGCCCCACCAACGGATGCGTGCGCGGTCCGCACGACACTGGCAGGCAACCCCTTGGGGAGTGCGCTGGTGAGCCGGCTGGCGTACAGCGAGGCGTAAACGCTGCCGATCACGGCGACGCCGAGGGTGCCGCCCAAGAGGCGCGTGGCGTCGTTCACCGCCGACCCGACGCCGGCCTTCGCCTTCGGCACCGCGCCCATGATCGCCTCGGTCGCGGGCGCGCTAGTGAGGCCCATCCCTGTCCCGAGCACGACCATCTGCGCGGCGATCGTCCCGTAGCCGGTCGTGACTGACGAAGTCGAAACCCATAGGTAGAACGCGGCCATCAGGAACAGCCCGGAGGCAACGATCAGCTTCGTGCCGAACCGGACCGCCAGCTTGGTGCCGAGGATCGAGGAGATAGCGACGAAGGAGGCGACCGGGAGCAGGCGCACGCCGGTCGACAGGGGGCCGTAGCCCTTGAGGAACTGGAACATCTGGGTGGCGAGGAAGATGAACCCGGACAGCGCGAAGAACGAGATCGCGACCGAGACGCTCGCGGCGGTGAACCTTGGGTTGCGGAACAGGCTGACGTCGAGCATCGGCTGCTCCGTGCGCCGCTCCCAGGCCACGAACGCCGCCGCCAGCACTGCCGTCAGCGCGAAGCTGCCGAGCGTCCGCGCGCTGCTCCAACCGTGGTTCGGGGCTTCGATGATCGTGTAGACGAGCAGCCCGATTGTCGCGGTCGACAGCCCGAATCCGCCCCGGTCGGTGCGAGGCGCGTGTGGGTCACGCGAGGTCGGGACGTAGCGGGCGACCAGGACACCGGCGCCGGCGGCGATCGGCACCATCGCGAAGAAGATGCTGCGCCAATCGGAGAGCTCGAGCAGCCAGCCGCCGATGATCGGTCCGACCGCAATCGCCACGCCCGTGATCGCGCCCCATAAGCCGATCGCCCGGGCGCGCTCGCCCCGCTCCGTGAATACGTTGGTGAGCAGCGACAGCGTCGACGGAAACACCATCGCCGCACCGACGCCCATCGCCGAACGCGCCGCGATCAGCGCTCCGGCGCTGTCCACCAGCCCGCCCGCCAGGCTCGCCAGACCGAACACCGACAGGCCGGCGAGCAGCATCCCCTTACGCCCGAACCGGTCAGACAGGCTGCCCATAGCCAGCACCGATCCGGCAAACAGCAAGTTGAACGCATCAACGACCCACTGCAGCTGCGAGTCCGACGCGTGCAGCTGGCGCACGAGCGAAGGCAGCGCGACGTTGACGATCGTCGTATCGAGGTTGATGACAAACGCCGCCAGCAGCAGCGAGACCAGGATCAGGGGCTTGCGTTTCATTACTCCTCCTCGGGGTGGCCAGCTTGCGTCATGCAAGACAGGCTACGCTAAGCCTCTAACTTTTGTCAAGCAAGTCAGCTACGATTGGGGGATGCTCCAACGCGACTATCCAGACCAGGTCTGCTCGATCGCCCGATCCCTAGAGGTCATCGGGGAGCGCTGGACGCTGCTGATCCTCCGCGACGCTCTCGTCGGCCTAACGCGGTTCGAGGAGTTCCAGGCGAAGCTCGGGATTGCCTCCAATGTCCTCACCAACCGGCTCAAGCGGCTATGCGACGAGGACCTGCTCGAACGCGTTCCGGACCCTGAGCGGCCCGGCCGGCCGAAGTACGTGCTCACCGACAAGGGACGCGAGCTCGCACCCGCCCTGATCGTGCTCATGAAATGGGGCGACCGCCACTACCCGACCCCGGGCGGCCCACCCCGACTCACCCTCCACGCCGGCTGCGGAGGCAACATCGGCCCAGACCTCCGCTGCGACCGCTGCGGCAAACAAGCGGCGCGCGGAGAGATCGAGCTCCCGCCCGGCCCGGGGGCGCCACGCGGCGAGCACGCTGAACGATAAGTACGGGGGCAGGCCGGTCCGGCAAAGGCGCCTACTGCGCCGCCGCTGCCTCCGCGCGCAGCGCGGCGGCGAGCCGGTCGGTCAGCCAGCGAGCGATGTCGTGTCCATCGAGCTCGAACTCGGAGGGCAGATGGGCGATCACGTCCCGCATAAAGACGCGCGCGACGAGGGTGTCCACCTCGAATCCGAGGTAATCATTGAGGATCGCCTGCGCGAGCAGAGCGGGGCCGCCGCCGTCGTACCCCCACTCGAAGTTCTCCTGGCGCAGATAGCGCTCGTCGGCCAGCGTGAGTGTCCGCTTCTCCCCGTTTCGGATCACACCAACGACCCGTGGTCCCCCGTGTCCGTAGTCGGGCTGGGGCCCGCGGATGCCTACGTAAGCGACGCTCGGCAGCATGGGCCGAATCTACCCGACCGTGGCAGTCACGACGATTGGCTCGCCGGCGACCAGTCGGAGCCGGGGCTTTTCGTCGGTCAGTGCCGCCGCCCAGGTCGTTAGCGTGTCCTGAATGGGGACCGGATTGGTGTGGCTTGGTGAGGGCGCGCCGCGCATGGAGCTCGCGCGCGTTGAACAGACCGAGCCGGAGTTCTTGGCTTCTGGTACGCAGCTCGGGGTTGTCTATGAGTTGCGATATCGGCTCGAGCAAGGAGCGCTGCACCTCGAGCTCGTCGGTGAGCGAACGCTCGAGCTCGGACTCGACGGGGCGGACTTCTTCGATCTCGGGTGGTCGCCGCTCTTCAACTCACTGCCGGTGATCCGCGACCGGCTCCTCGAGCCGGGCAGGCCTCGCGACTACCTCATGCGCTGGGTCGATGTCCCGTCACTTGAGGTGAGCGTGTCCAAGCAGCGCTACGAGCCTCTGGGAAACGGTGTCGTTCGCTTTCGCGCGGGTGACTTCGTCAGCGACATCACGTTCGACGCGGACGGGTTCGTGGTGAACTACCCCGGGATCGGCGCGCGAGCATAGCTTGGCAGCGGCTCTGGCCAGCCCCTCGGGAACGCGGGTAGGAACGCGCCTACGTGTTGGCGCGGAAGGTGACCTGGACGTCTAGACCACCTTGCGGCCCCGGGCGAGCGGTCAGGTTGGCGCCGTGGGCGTTGGCGATTGCCTTCACGATCGCCAGGCCCAGCCCGTGGCCGTCGACCGGGCCGACGCGTTGATCGCCGAGCCGCTGGAATGGTCGGAACAGGAGCTCCACTTCGATGAGCGGGACGACGGGGCCTGTGTTGCTGACCGTTAGGCGCGCGCCGTCGGGCGTGGCCGTGGTCGAGATCTCAACGGCGCCGTCGGTGACGTTGTGGCGGATCGCGTTGTCGAGCAGGTTCGCGACGAGGCTCGCAACAAGGCCCGGGTCGCCGATCGCGATAGCACTCTGGAAAGTCGCGCCGATCTGGACGCCGCGGCGCTGTGCGTCATGTTGCCGGCCGTGGACGACGTCCTCGGTGAGCTGAGCGAGGTCGAATGACTCCCACGATTCGACGCCGCGTTCGCTGGTGGCGAGTGTCAGCAAGGCGTCGATAAGTCGCTCCTGCTGGGCTGATAGTTGCAGTGCCTCCTCGCAGGTCGAGCGCAGGGCTTGGGCGTCGGCGTCCGGGTCGGCGAGCGCCACCTGCAGCAGCGTTCGCTGGCCAGCGAGCGGTGTGCGCAGCTCGTGGGAGGCGTTGGCGACGAACTGACGCTGGGACTCGAACGACGCCTGGAGCCGTCCAAACAGGTCGTCAAGCGTGTGACCGAGCTCGGTGAGCTCGTCATCAGGTCCGTCAAGGCTGAGCCGGCGGCCCAGATTGGTCGCCGAGATCTCCTGCGCCGCAGTCGTCATTGCCCGCAGCGGCCGCAGGAACCTCCCCGCTAGCCACCAGGCAGCCAGGACTGCGACGCCGATCGCCGCCAGTGCGAGCACGAATGGCCAGGGGGTGAACTGAGGCCCCGTATCGCTCCGAGCAGCAGCTGCGGCAGCCGGGCCTGGATGGAAGGCCACCTGGCTGTGACCGAAGAAGACATTGGCCGTCCCGAACAGGACGCTGGAGGCGAGGAACAGCAGCACCACCAAGCCGACGAACACCCCCGAGTACAGCAGTGCGAGCTGGACCCGCAGCACGGGGCGCTTTCCGTGGAGCAGACCAGTCAGGGATTCGGGTATCCGCATCACTCGGGTCCGATCCGGTAGCCGGCCTCACGGACGGTGTGGATCATCGGGGGCTCGCCGAGCTTGGCGCGTAGCCGACGGATAGTCGTCTTGACTGCCGTCGTGAATGGGTCGGTGTACTCGTCCCAGGCCCGCGCCAGCAACTCCTCAGCGGAGAGCGCCCGATCCTGGGATGAGAGCAGGCACTCAAGCACCGCGAGCTCCTTGGGGCTCAGCTCAAGGCGCCGCCCGGCCCGGAACGCGACACGCCGGCCACAGTCGAGGGTCACGTCGCCGCACTCGAGGGTCGGCGGCAGCGGGGCGGCAGCGCGGCGGGCAAGCGCCCGGACGCGGGCGACCAGCTCCGCGAAGTCAAACGGCTTGGGCAGGTAGTCATCGGCGCCCAGTCCCAGGCCGTCGACCCGCTCCTTGACGCTGCTGGCGGCGGTCAGCATCAGGATCCTGCTTCCCGAGTCCTCGGCGACGATTCGTCGGCAGATCTCGTCGCCGTGAACCCCGGGTAGGTCGCGATCAAGGACGACCACGTCGTAACGCGTGACCGCCAGGTGCGAAATGGCGTCGCTGCCATCAAGCACGACGTCGACCGCCATCCCCTCGCGCCTGAGACCGATCCCGATGGACCGTGCCATCACCTCGAAGTCTTCGACCACCAGTACGCGCATATCGCCTCAGGACGATGCCAGGTGCCGGGTGTCTGTCAGGTGTCAACGGCCGACACCGAGCGGACACCACCCCGAACGTAGAAACCGCTCCATGAGCGAAATGAGCATCGACGTCAACGGGCTGCGCAAGCGGTTCGGTCAGACCCTGGCCCTGGACGGACTCTCCTTCGGGGTCGCGCCGGGAAGCGTGACTGGATTCGTCGGACCCAACGGCGCCGGCAAATCCACGACGATGCGGGTGATCCTCGGGCTCGACTCGGTTGAGGAGGGCGCCGCGCTGGTCGGCGGCCGCCCCTACGCGACGCTCACCCATCCCATGCGGCAGGTCGGGTCGCTGCTGGACGCGAGCGCGCTTCAACCGAGCCGCAGCGGCCGCAACCACCTTCTCTGGATCGCGCATTCCCAGCGGCTGCCCGTCAGCCGGGTCGATGCGGTGACAGAACTGGTTGGCCTCGGGAAGGCCGCACGACGTAGGGCGGGCGGCTACTCGCTGGGGATGCGCCAGCGTCTCGGGATCGCCGCCGCGATGCTCGGCGACCCGCCGATCCTGATCATGGACGAGCCGTTCAACGGCATGGACCCGGAAGGCATCATCTGGATGCGCGGTTTCCTGCGCGGACTCGCAGCCGAGGGCCGAGCCGTGCTCGTCTCAAGCCACCTGCTCAGCGAGCTGCCGGATGTGGCAGATCACGTGGTGGTGATCGGTCGCGGACGGGTGCTGGGCGACGGGACCATCCAGGAACTGACCGCTGGGGCGTCGTCGCTCGAGGATGCCTACCTCAGGCTGACGACCGGCGCGGTCGAGTACCGGTCAGGAGCGGATGGGGAGCAGCGCCGATGAGCTCGCCCGCGGAGCCGAGCCGCGGCGACAGCTTCCGGGCTGCGCTGCGCGCGGAGTGGACCAAGTTCCGTACGGTGCGCGGCTGGATGATCGGCCTGGTGTTCGCCGCGCTGATGGTGGGGCTGTTCACATTTCTGCAGGCGCACGGCAAGCGCACCGGCTACTGCACGACCCCTAACCCGAGCAGCTGCGTGACCGGCCATCAGTACGTTCCGACAGGACCTTCCGGCGAAGCCGTCGCCGACACCTACGAGCTCGTCGCAACCCGGCTGACTGGCGATGGCACCATCACCGTTCGGATCACATCGCTCGTCGGCCGGATCTGGGCCGGGCCGGCAAACGAGGCGCCATCACCCGCTGACACGCAACCCGGGCTGACGAGTTGGGCCAAGGCCGGGCTCCTGGTCACCCCCAGCGCCAGGCAGGGATCCTCGTATGCGGCGGTGATGGCGACCGGTGCCCACGGCGACCGCTTCCAGTACGACTACACCCATGATCAGGCCGGCCTGCCGGGATTGATCTCGAGCACCGCACCTCGCTGGCTGCGACTGACTCGTACCGGCGACAAGATCACCGGCTACGACTCGGGCAACGGAACCAACTGGCACAGGATCGGAAGCGCACAGCTCGCCGGTCTGCCGATGATCGTGTATGTCGGGCTGTTCGCCACCTCACCGACGACGGCCGAAGGGTCGGCGACCCAGGCCACAGCATCTTTCGACCACATCGCCATCGGCCCGACGGCCGACGGCGCAGCTCAAGTGGCACCGGGGTCATGGCACGGCACGAGCATCGGCACAGGTCCGCAGGCCTATTACACAACGCTCGGGAACGGCAGCTACCGACTGGCAGGAGATTCGATCATCGTTACTGGCTCCGGTGACATCGCGCCCGCCGTGGCCACGGCTGGTGGCGACACCGCCTCAGACTCGCTGTTGTTCGGGTTGGCCGTCGCGCTGATCGTGCTGATCGTGATCGGCACGATGTTCATAACCAGCGAGTACCGGCGGTACCTGATCCGGACGACGTTCGCCGCCACACCGGACCGCGGGCGCGTGCTTGCCGCCAAAGGCGCCGGCCATCCGCTGGGTGGCAGCGAGGTCGGGCACAGGGCCCGACGAGGTCGGGATCGTGACGGTGACGTGGCGTTGCAGCGCGCGGTGACGCGCGGGATCGTATGGGGTGTGGTTGCGCCAGCACTGCCAGAGGACTCGGCACCAGGCGCGTCCGAGGGTGCGGATCGCGCGTGGGTGGTCGTGTCCGCGTTGGCGGGCCTGGGCGTAGAGATCCTGGGCCCAGGGGTGCCAGTGGCGGCTGCTGTCCGCCAGGCGGCAGAACGCGACGCGGAGGCGCTTGTTGCAGGCCCGGCGGAACCCGGCCGTCCTCCATTTGCCGGACTCGACGGCGACCGCGGCCTGGCCTGCATCGGCGGCGAGCGCGTCCCTGTCTGGGTAGCGCTCGCGGCAGTCACCGATCTCGGCAAGCAGCTCGGCGGCGGTGATCACGCTCGATGGGGATTTGAACAGCGAGAGGAAGATCGGCCCATCCGGGTGTGCACGGACCCGGGTTCTGATCTCGCCCTCGAGCTGCTTGATCTGCGCGTTCAGCGTCCGGATCATCGCGACGAAGCCGAGCACGAGGTGCCGGCGCGCGGAGAGCTCCAGCTCGCCGACTCTGCCGCGCGGAGCGCTGCGGAGCTTGGCCATCAGCGCGGTCGGACGCTGCCCGCCGGAATAGTGCTCGCGCTCGAGAAACGCCTGCATCCGCGCGACCCCGAGACCGCGGGCATCCGTCGGGCTGGGGTAGCGCTCCAGAAACGCGAGCAGAATCTCGGCGTCCATGTGACTGAACAGCGCAAGCGGCCCAGGCCAGAACCGCTCGAGCTCGGCCCGCAGCTGGTTCACGATCCCCGTGCGCGTAGCAACAAGATCCTCCCGCGCCCGAGTCAACGCCCGGACCGCCTTGGTCGCGTCCGAGTCGGGCTCAAGCACCCGGAAGCGGTGATGATCAGTACGCGCAAGCTCGCACAGCACGAACACGTCAAACCGATCGGACTTTCCGCCCGCGACCCGAAACCTCCCTGTCGTGATCGGAAGCGTCGCATTTGCGGTCGGAGCAGTCGCAGCTGCCGCCGCGATCCCCCTCGGCGAGCACGTCATGAGCGACAACGGCAACTACATCTTCCCCGCAGATCCTCTGATGCTCGCGCGGGTCATCGTCGGCTGTGGCTTGCTGGTTGCGCTGACCGCGGTTGCTGTGCTCGGCATCGGGGCAATCCTGCGCCGGAGCGCGGGCGCGATCCTCGTCGGTGTGGTGGTGTTCGTCCTGCCAACGTTCACCGGCCCGGGCATCATCGGCCCGACCTCGTCCGGCACCGCCGCAACGTGGCTGTACCGCGTCACCCCCGCTGCCGGGTTCGCAATGCTCGGGCTCCTGCCCCGATCCGGGCTTGTCAGCTACCGGTACACGATCAGCAACGGCTACTACCCGCTGCCGCCATGGGCGGGCCTGCTGGTGCTCTGCGCATATGCAGCTGTTGCACTCATCGCCGCGGGGGTCGTGCTGCGGCGGAGAGACGCGTGACGGACGCGGTCCGAGCGGAGTGGACCAAGCTCCGAACGGTCGCCGGCACCTGGCGGCTGATGGCGGGGGCTGTTGCACTGACGGTCGCGGCCGCTGCCGGCATAGCCGCGTCCACGCACGTGTCGCCCGGCGGCCCGGGGAGCGCCGGCCAGGATCCCACCAAGCTGTCCCTGATCGGCCTCGACCTCGGCCAAGCGGTCGTCGCGATTCTGGGGGTGCTGGCGATCAGCGAGGAGTACCGCGACGGCTTGATCCGGGTGACCCTCGCCGCGACGCCGCGCCGTGGGGCGATGCTGGGCGCCAAAGCCGTCAACGTGGCCGGTCTCGCGCTGGTGACGGGAGTGCCGGCCGTCGCCGGCTGCCTGATCGCAGGGCGTCTGTTGCTGCCCGAGGCCGGTCTGGACCCCGCCCATGGATACGCCCTCGTCTCAATCGCCCACGGGGCGACACTGCGCGCTGCTCTTGGCAGCGTCCTGTACCTCGCGTTGATCGCCCTGCTGAGCCTCGGCATCGGCACCGTCCTCCGCGACACTGCCGTCTCGACGGGAATCGTGCTCGGGCTGCTGTACCTGCCGCCACTCCTCGCCCAACTCGTGTCAGGCCCGTGGGGTCGGCACATTCAGCAGATCGCGCCGATGAGCGCCGGGATCGCGATTCAGGCCACCCGGAACACCCGCGCGCTGCCGATCGCGCCGTGGGCCGGTCTCGGGGTTCTGGGCGCATGGGCAGCCGGAACGCTCCTAGTTGGCCTCGCCGTCCTCAAAGCCCGCGACGCATGAGCGCTCGCCGTACCCAAAGGACGTCGCGCTCGAATAGCAGGGAGCCTAGGTCGCCGACCTACTGGTCCGCTCGTTCAGCGACCAGAGGCGAGGCTGGCGGGGTTGGGTTCCGGGCTACGGATCCTTGTCGATTTGGCGTTCGCTGGAGGCGATTTCCCGGTCGATATCGGCTTGCTCTCGCTTCGCCCCAGCGTCGTCGCGTCCGACGTCAGCTTCGAGGCGGTCGATCTCCGCACCGGAGCGATCGAGCGCGGCCCGCATTCGTCTGAGCGCCTCGTGACTGCGCCTCGGCGTGGGGCCAGACAGATGATCGCGCTGCTCGTAGAACCGCTGGTCCCGCTCGTCGGCGAGCCGCTCGCGCTCGTCGGCATGCTGGTCGCGGTCGTCGGCGGCGCGTTCACGCGCATCGGCAACCGCTTCGCGCTCATCGGCGACACGTTCTCGTTCGTCGGCGCGACGCGTTCGCTCGCCCACCTCGCCCATCGGCCGCTCGGTACTCACAGCATCCGAGTCGGCACGCGGGCCGGCTTCACCCGTCGGTTCCTCACTACCGGTGCAAACCCGACGATCCGGGGTGTTGTCCACGGCTTCAGTATGCGCCTCGCGAGCGCTTCGTCGGGGATCGTCGTCAGCCGTTAATCCGAGTTCCCAGGTCGGAAATGTGGTAAAGTCCGTCGTGCGCTCAGTGAGCCCAGGCTCTTCTCGCTTTCCGGGCGACGTTTCCGGTCAGAAGGGCAGAGAGGCGGGTTGGCTATGGCCACCGCAACAAAGAAGGCACGCGCCAATCGTGGCACGACGTCGGTGTCGATGGAGTTCCTCATTGTTGAGGACAACGGCGGCGACTATCACTGGACGCTACTGGATCGCGACGGGAATAGCCTCGGGCGATCCCCAAGCTTCGAGTCATACGGGCACGCAGAGGACGCCGCCGGCGTCGTGCGCGCCGGTGCCGGCTCGGCCCGGCTCGACAGCCGCGATTAAGACGGCAGCTAGTCGACACGCCGAACTAGGGAACACGGTCAAGGACGCGGCGAGAGAGATCGACGACGCGTCCAGACCTCCTACCGGCACAGCGGTCAGCCGTCGGGTACCGCGCTCGAGTCGAAATACAACTTGTTCACACACGCTGGCAGCGCCGGATTTTGGTTCGGCCCGCTCGAAAGGTCGCCGCTATGACACCCATGGAAGCCCACACATCGCCGGCTCCGGGAATCCTTCCTGAGCCGCCAGTCGTTCACGAGGAACCCGCGGCTACGCCTCATCGGAGCGCCGCGCCGGCAGCTGGCACCAGCACCATCCCGCCGAAGACGGCTAGTCGTACCCCGCTCGCCCGGCTGCTCGCAGCGCTGCGCGGTGATAAGTACATGGTGGACGCCTACCCGCCGGCCGTGCCGCCGGCAGACGAGGGCTAAGCGATGCGCGAGCGACACCTGTCACTCCCGTGCCGTTCGTGTGTGCAGTAATGGCGACTCCTGAGGCAACCATCCCGACCGAGAATGAGCGGCTGGTGGGGATCAACGCTGACTATGAGGAGCGTTACGGGTTCCACGATGCGGAGCACTATCTATACAAAGCGCCCAAGGGGCTGAGCCGGGAGATTGTCGAGAAGATCTCGGAGTTCAAGTCGGAACCGCGATGGATGCGCGAGTTTCGCCTGAAGGCGCTCGATCACTTCCTCGCCCGCAAGCAGCCGACCTGGGGCTCCCCGATGCTGGCCGAGCTCGACTACGACAACATTCGCTACTTCGTGCGCGCCTCGGAGACGCCCAGCCGTTCGTGGGACGACGTGCCCGAGGACGTCAAGCGGACTTTTGATCGCCTGGGCATTCCCGAGGCGGAGCGAAAGTTCCTCTCGGGCGTCGGTGCGCAGTACGAGTCAGAGGTCGTCTACCACCAGATTCACGAGGATCTCGAGAAGCAGGGCGTGATTTTCACTGACATGGACACGGCGCTGCGCGAGCACGAGGACATCCTGCGTCAGTACTTCGCGACCGTCATCCCTCCCAACGACAACAAGCTCGCGGCGCTGAACTCCGCGGTGTGGTCCGGCGGATCGTTCGTGTATGTGCCCGAAGGTGTCCACGTCGAGATGCCGCTACAGGCGTACTTCCGGATCAACACCGAGAACATGGGTCAGTTCGAGCGCACGCTGATCATCGCCGAGCCAGGCTCGTATGTTCACTACGTCGAGGGTTGCACCGCCCCCACCTACAGCTCCGACTCACTTCACTCGGCGGTGGTCGAGCTGATCGCCAAGCCCGGCGCACGGATTCGTTACACGACTGTCCAGAATTGGTCGACCAACGTCTACAACCTGGTCACCAAGCGTGCGGTCGCGTATGCCGATGCCACGGTCGAGTGGGTCGATTGCAACCTCGGGTCCAAGCTGACGATGAAGTACCCGAGCATCTACCTGCTCGGAGAGCGAGCCCATGGCGAGGTCCTGTCGATCGCGTTCGCGGGCGCCGGCCAGCACCAGGACGCTGGCGCCAAGATCATCCACGCCGCGCCTAACACCACCTCGAACATCTTCGCCAAATCGATCGCCAAGGACGGAGGCCGCGGGTCCTATCGCGGTCTGCTCGAGATCGCCAAGGGGGCCCACGGCTCCAGATCCAAGGTCGTCTGCGACGCGTTGCTCCTCGACGAGCACTCGCGCTCAGACACCTACCCGACGATCCGGATTGGCGACGACGACGTCAACGTCGCCCACGAGGCGACCGTCTCGAAGGTCGGCGACGACCAGCTCTTCTATCTCATGTCCCACGGGATCCCCGAGGACGAGGCCTCGAAACTGATCGTCAACGGCTTCATCGAGCCGGTCATCAAGCAGCTGCCGATGGAGTACGCGGTCGAGATGAATCGTCTGATCGAGCTCCAGATGGAGGGCTCGATTGGTTAGCAGCCCTCACCGCCGCCGGCTTCGATGCGAATCCTCTGAGCTCGGCGGCCCTCAAGCATCGCCCTCCGTCGTGTAGCGCAGGTGCGCTTCCTCGACGAGCTTGACCATCTGCCAGTAGGCGATTAGATCCCGCTCGGCGTCCGTCGCGTTAGCGAAGAAGCGGCGGGCGATCGTGAGCTCGCCCCGATCGGGGCCCTCAGCTTGTTCTGCGATCCAGGCGCGGTCGATCCGCCTTTGGGCAATCAAAGCGATTGCCGACTGGATCTCCGAACCGGTGCAATCACCGAGTCGCTTGAATACCCCGCGAGCGATCTCGAGCGATTCCTCTGGATTGACCTCGCCCATCGCCACATGATTCTCTCCCACTCGGGCCGCCGAGGTGCTCGGAGCGCTTACCCATGCTCGATGAGTTCGATCGCGCCGAATCCCGGAAGTGGCCCGTCTACGAAGAACATCTCGACGGTGATGTCGGGTTCGACGTGCGCTTGGGAGAGGAACGCAACGACCTTGCGACCGGTGAGTTGCTCGATCGTGTCCCTGTATCGCTCGGCCATCACGTTCTGGAAATCCTCTCGCATCGCGACGACCCGCCCCGGCTGGCCGCTGTCCATGATCGTCTGCTCGAGCGCGGTGAAGCCGCTGCCGCGCATGACGACGACGATGACGTCGTCGAGGGCGTACGTCTTGGCCTTCATCGGTCCACGACCGTAATGCTCGCGCAGCATCGCGACGAAGCTGGTGGAGATCTGGGCCAGGAGCCTTCCACCCCCAAGCGGCGCCTGTCCCTCCTCGGCTGATGGACTGTCCATCCGGTCGCTCCTTTGTCCGGCAAGACCCGCTAGGTCCTGACCGTCCGGCGGGGTGATCATCCGATCTGGGCGGCGAGGATCGGTACACCTCGTCGGACCCTGTCGCCGGGTAAGGCTACTACTGACCCGAACCCCTGCGCTCGCTCGAGTTCTGCCGGATTCGGGAGCTCTGGCTCGAGCCGACCGGGTCTTTTTGCGGACCCGGCCTGGGGGTACACTGCTTGTACGACCTTACGGCGGGTGGCCACAGCCTCCGGCACGGGTTGTGCGTGGTTGCGCGGAACGCATTCGGCGGTCGCAAGGCGGCCGTCACCTCCGGTCCGTTATCAAGACGACCTCATCCTTTTGGATCGGGACCGTTTATGCGTGATTTCACATCTAGGAACACGGAGCGAGCGAAGCAGGCTCAGCCGCTGCGGTCCCTCGGGGGAGCGCCGTTCGTTGAGTGCTCGGGCCAGGGCGCACGGCCGGCGAGCCGATCGTACGCTTGCCTGACTGATCCGCCGGATCCTCAACCGACGATCTCGATGCGGCTTCGCGGCGGCACGGGCGCGCCGATCCGTGCACGGAAGTTGGTGCTGTCGCAGCTCGGCGGCCAGCTCACGGAGACTGGCGCGGCAGATCTTGCGCTGATCCTCAGCGAGCTGGTAACGAACAGCGTGTTGCACGCGAACGTCGGCCCTGACCAGACTCTGAGCGTCGAGTGCACCGCGCTCCCAGACCGGCTGCGAATCACCGTCACCGACCCGGGGTCGCGCCTTGAACCGCACCTCCGCCCAGCGGATCGCCATGCCGAGGGCGGCTATGGGCTGCGAATCGTCGAGACGCTGTGCTCGGCGTGGGGAGTCGTGCGCAACACCGTGGGCGCGACGAGCGTATGGTGCGACCTGCCGCTCGAAACCGCCCCGGCAAGGTCATCGAGTAGTTAGAGCGGCCCTACCAGCGCTCTGGAGCCGGAATCGGAAACTTCTGTTGGCCCGTGCGGCACCGGTTAGACTCCGTGTGCCCATGCGGCGTGCCTCGCCTCATGGCAGCGATGGCCGCTCCTGAGAGTACGTGCGCGAGATCTGACCGCGTGAAGGCCAGGATCCGGGCGGTCTCCAACAAGGAGGCACCATGACTTCCCTTACCCCGGCTGGTACCGCATCAGCGGTTCGCCCGGTGTCGATGCCGCTCCTCGATCGAATCGCCAGTGGCGTGGTAACGGCCGTTCCGCCGATCATGCTCGCGATCGGCATGTGGTTCGGCTGGAGCGGCAACCTGCTCTCGTGGAAGGACCTCCTCGTGCTTGCGGTCAGCTACGCCGTGATCGGTACGGGCGTCACCGTCGGTTTTCACCGGTTGTTGACGCATCGCAGTTTCAAGACCAGTCGCTTGCTGCGCGCTGCGTTCGCCGCCCTCGGTTCGGCGGCCGCAGAGGGACCGGTCATCGATTGGGTCGCGACTCACCGCAAGCATCATCAGTTCTCGGACGCGGAGGGAGACCCGCACAGCCCACACGTCGGCCACGGCTCCGGCTGGCGCGGCGCCGTCAGCGGGCTTCTGCATGCGCACATCGGCTGGGTGTTTACAGACATGGAGGTCGCGGACGAACGCCGCTACGCCAAGGATCTGCTGGCGGACCCGATGATCCGGTTCGTCGATCGGACGTTCGTCGTTTGGGTGATCGCGGGGCTGGCGTTTTCGTTCGGGCTGGGTGTGGCGCTGACCGGGTCCGTGCTGGGGGGCCTGACCGCGCTGCTCTGGGGCGGCGCCGCCCGGATCTTCCTGTTGCATCACGCGACCTTCAGCATCAATTCGTTGTGTCACTTCTTCGGCCGCCGCGACTATGAGACCGGCGATCGATCGCGAAACCTGGCCTGGCTGGCGATCCCGACCTGGGGCGAGGCCTGGCACAACAACCATCATGCATTTCCGACGTCGTACCGACACGGCCTGCGCCGCTGGCAGCTCGACCCATCGGCGGCGATCATTCGCCTGCTCGAGTTCCTCGGGCTCGCCTGGGACGTCGTGCGGATCGACGACGCCCGTCTGCGGAGCGCGGTCCGCGCCTCCTAGCTACCTGCCCCGGTTCGGCTAGGCCCGCGCGCGGGGCGGGGTCGGTTCTTACCGGCCGGCGTCGGGGTCTTGGAGTGGGATCGAGACCGCGACAGCCTCAGGCAGCTCTCCGGGCACGTCCTCCACGACGAAGAGCTTGAACCCGATGAGGCCCGCTGCGCCCGCGACCTGTTGCGGCGGTCGACCGCACTCCGGACAAGCAACCAGGTACGCGGCCGCGGCCGCGGCAAACCGCAACCGGCAGCTAGGACAACCAAGGTGGGTCATGACCGACATCACCGACGGCCTCTCTGCCCTTCTGAATAAAAACGTTGCCCCGAAAGCGAGAAGAGCTGGGCTCACCGAGCTAATCCGACCGTAGCAGGTCCCATCCGCCGCAATCCGCAGGACGATGTCCGAGATCTCTTAGAACGTAGCGCGAGGAGGCGCAGGTTCGCAGGCGTCGCCAGGACGACCTCCGCTCGGGTGGTGCGGCGGGCAGGCGCTCGGCTGCTGGCTGGATAGACTGTTGGCAGGGGTCGAGCGTTCGTCTCGACCAAAGCAGTGCCCCGCGTTTTCGCAGTTGTCGTGCTTCAGCACCCTCCGCGTCTCGCAGTGCACAAATCCGGAGGGAAGAAGAAGATGGCAACAGGAACCGTGAAGTGGTTCAGCGACGACAAGGGCTTTGGATTCATCACACCGGATGATTCCGGCAAGGACCTGTTCGTCCACCACTCCGCGATCCAAGGCAACGGCTTCAAGTCGTTGGCCGAGGGCGCGAAGGTGAGCTACGACGCCGAGCAGGGCCCGAAGGGCCCCGCGGCCGCGAACGTCCGCACGCTCTAGGGTCCGACCGACCCAAGCAGCACGGGAGGGCCGGTTGCGCCGCGCCCTCCCGTTGCTCATCCGCTAGCCCGCGAAGGCGCACCGTAACTACGCGCCGGTGCCGTGAAGGTGACTCGCGGCCGACTAGCGCCAGCGGGTGGCGCGGGGACTGGCAGGTCCCGCCGTCGAGTGTGCCGTCGCGTCGCGCAGCCGCTCCTCCGCGTGCTCGAGTTCCCGTTCGAGCTCCTGAAGCTGAGCGTTGGATCCGAAACCCCATCGGTAAAGCTTGGCGCGCAGTAGCGCCACCTGATCGTGGCAGTCCCGTACGTCGGCTCGGAACAGCTCGATCTCCCCGATCGAGCTCATCGGTCGAACTCCGACACGGCGTAGGCGTTGCACGCCAGCACCTCGCGGACTCCCTCTCGGATTCGATCGTCTGGCTGCCGCCAGACGACGAACGGCCGGTTAGGTCCCATGTCGAAGATCGCCATCACGGTGCCGCCGCGCACGGGGTCCGCGAGGCCGACCTCGGCGATGCAGTCAACCCTTCCGCGGCGACTCCACAACCTCAGAATTCGGCGGCCGCTCGGTCGACGTCCAAGGTCGCGTTCGATCTGGCTCTGCATCTCGCCGTAGGTCTCCTCGAGGAGACGGGGATCGTCCGTGAGCCCGGGGATGAAAAACGCGGTCACGCGACCCTACAGCCCGCGTTCGCGAGCGTCCTTGTTGATGGCTTCTCCAAGCGCTCCCGGCTGGATGCGAGCCTCAAGCTCGGCGAGCCGCTTGCCTAGTCGCTCCGACTCCCGGTGCACGGAATCCTGCAGTCCCTCGAGTAGCTGCTCAAGGTGAGCGACCCGCTCTTCCAGAACGACGACCTGGGTGCGATCTGGATCCCCGGCGTCGCTTGCTGGCTGCGCCTCGGTGGTCCTGCCGGACTGGCGGATCTGCTGGAGTCGAGTGACCAGCCGCTCGCGCTCGCCGATCCTCATCGCCGGTCAAACCGTTTGCGCTCGACCGCACGAGGCGGATACTGCCGGCGCTCTTCCGGCGTCATCGGGCGAATAACGAGCGTGCCGTTGTCGACCTGCTCGCGGATCTCCTCGAGCTTGGCCTGGCGCTTCTCCTCAGATTTCTCTCGCGCTGTCTTCATCTGGCCACCTCGCCTTTGCTGTTCGAGCGATGCGAAGCTGGCCGGGAGCCGGCGCTGGCTGTAGGAGAGGAGCTACCCGCTCTCAGCTCGGTTCCACCGAGCTGGTCGCAGTTGCTGGGCATCCCGCTCCTTCCTGCGCCGGCGCGATCTTCATCGAGACGAGATTCGCTGCGTCGGCGAGAAAACCTCGGGGGCGGCGTCGCCCTCGGCCACAACGTTAGCAGCACCAGGGGCTGATTCGATCCAGATCCAGGGGATTAATACGAGGCCGGTTCCCGGCTCGGCCCGAGCACCGCGCCACGGCGGCTGTTAGAGTGAGCCGGTCAGGCCGGGCGCGCCCGGCTCCGTAGTGCCAGCGCTCGTAGCCTTTGCCCACGGCAATCTCCGCGTTCGCAGCACGATCAACGCCGAAGGAAACAATGGCTACCGGAACCGTGAAGTGGTTCAGCGACGATAAGGGCTTCGGCTTCATCACGCCCGACGATCAGTCGAAGGACCTTTTCGTACATCACACCGCGATCACCGGGGCCAACGGCTACCGCTCGCTGAACGAGGGCGCCAAGGTGTCCTATGACGCAGAACAAGGACCTAAGGGTCCGAAGGCCGTCAACGTCAGCGTGCAGTCCGGTTAGACGTCGGCCGGCCCGCCGAGAATCCTCCGGCCGGACCGACGCACCTTGAGCCGCTGGTCTTCGCGGGCACCAGCCGACGGTACGTGCCACCTACAACAGAGATAACAGTCGTTGGTGGAACTGCCCATCGTGTCGAGGGAGGCCCCCGGGACGTCGAGCGGCTGATCCTCGATGCCGCTCGTGGGTCGATCATGCAGTTCGCCTGGCTGGCTGAGGTCGACACCGGTGCGCTCATAGCGGTCAATCCGGAGCACGTGGTGATGCTCCGAGCGCTTGGCGCGTAGCCGCTCCGTTGCGGATCAGGGCCCCGGCCGCCCGGCGTGTGGCGCGGTGTGTTGCCGTTTCCGTTGAGGCAGAAGAAGTCTTGCTCCGTCGTCCACATGCCCGCTATCGATAGGAGTACATTGGTCCTACGTGCTGGCCCTGCGGCCGGGGTTCGTGGCCCATGTAGTCCCCCGGGCCCGACCGGATTGGTTTGACGTAATCGACAGCGCGGGGATTGTGACCGCGTGAATCCGACAACGGGACGGAAGGCTCCAACGTGATGCCGCGCAGGGAAGGACACGGTGCAGCCGCAACGGACGGCCAGTCGATCCGCGGTTCGCGTCCGGCCTCGGCGACAGGGCACGCAGCCAATGCGGCTCCGTACGAGCGGGCCCGCGCCTAGCGCGAAGGGCGACCAGATGTCAGCAGCGGAACTCGAGGACCTCGATGAGGTGAAGGGCCTGCTCGCCCGCGGGCTTCAGCTAGGTGTACTCACTTATTCCGAGATCGCCACCGCCACGGCGGAGCTCGACCTCGAGGAAACCGACGCCGAGGAGTTGCTTGGCCTGTTCGAGGGGCGTGACATCGAGTTGGTCGAGGAACTCGACCCAGCCACGTCGGCGAGCCAGAAGATCGAGCGCGCGCCGGACAAACGCGGCCGTCGCAAATCACGGACAGATCGCGAGCCAGAGGGAACGACCGACGGCTTGCAGCTGTTCCTCAGGGACATCGGCAAGGTGCGACTCCTGACCGCCCAGCAGGAAGTCGACCTCGCCAAGCGCATCTGGCGCGGTGACATCGATGCCAAGCGGAAGTTGGTCGAGTCGAACCTGCGTCTGGTCGTCTCTATCGCCAAGAGATATCGCAACCAGGGTTTGCCTTTTTTGGACCTGATCCAGGAGGGGACGCTCGGCCTCGTGCGCGCGGCGGAGAAGTTCGACTACCGCAGGGGGTTCAAGTTCTCGACCTACGCGACCTGGTGGATCCGGCAGGCAATCGCTCGCGCGCTCGCCGACAAGGCGCGGACCGTTCGCATCCCGGTGCACATCGTGGAGAAGCTCAACCACATAGGCCGGGCGGAACGCAAGTTGACCACCGGACTCGGCCGCGCGCCGACGGCGGACGAGATCGCCGAGGTCACCGGCCTCAAACCAGAGGAGGTCGAGTCGATCAAGCGCGCCGCACAGGCGCCGATCTCACTCGAGAAGCCGGTCGGTGACGAGGATCACCTGGAGTTCGGTCAACTGATCGCCGACGAGCAAGCCGAGTCACCGTACGACCGGGCCGTGGAGATCCTGACCGGAGAGGCTGTGCGCGACGCGCTCGAGGCTCTCGGCTACCGCGAGCGTCGTGTGCTCGAGCTGCGCTACGGCCTCGGCGGCGCGCCTCCGCGGACGCTCGATGAGATCGGACGCACGTTCAACGTCACGCGTGAACGCATCCGTCAAATCGAGCACCAGTCGCTCAAGAAGCTTCAAACCCTCAGCGAAGCCCAGCAGCTGCGTCAGGAGCTGACGTAGCAGGGGGCTTTCGGCTGTCAGGCGCGGCTTCCGAACTCAGGTAGCGACGCCGATGTCGCCCGCGCTGCCAGCCAGAGTTTTGCCTCGGAACGAGTGCAGGTAACGCGCCCGATACAGCTCGACGATTCTCTTCCGGTTCTCCTCACGCCGACGCTCCCGGCGCTTGGTCCGCTCGCGGAGGTCGCGGTAGTTCCGTTCTCCTTCACCTGCTCGAGTAGCCACTTCTTGACCCCCCAGTTGTAGTCCCTCAGCTCAGCGTTCGGCGGACGCCGGAACAACGGATGGGGCTCCCCGTTTCTCGCGCGCGCGTGGTACGGCGGTCTCGTCGGTCGACACTGAGATCGGCCGCGTGCGCACCATCTACGACACGGCGATACGGATCTCGTGACCGGCCGCGCCGGGCACGGCAAACGTCAGCAGCCGCTCGCCCTCCTCGACGATGGCGTCGCGCTCGGTTAGGCGCTCGAAGGGCTCGACGTCGAGGATCGCGGTGTCCTGCTGCAGAGTGATCCGCCACGTGCCGCGGAACAGGCCGTCGACGAGCAGCGTGCCATAGCGCGCGCCCATCCCGGGCTGTAGCGGCACGCGCTCGCCGCCCGTGATGAAGCGAGTGCGGTCGGCGTGGGAGAGGAGCAGGTTGTCGTACTCGGGCAGGAAGCGCGGCGGCGCGGGGGTGCCAGGGCCGGGACGGGGCGCGTCCGGAAGATCGAACAGCTCGACGCCGTCCTCGCCGCGGAACACGAGCAGCCGACCGCGGAGGCGGTCGACGACCTCGCCGAGTCGCGTCAGCCCCGACCAGGCCTGGATGTCCCTGACCGTCGCCGGCCCGAATGCCGCGAGGTAGCGGATTACGAGGCGCTCGCGTGAGGGGCGCGGATCGAGCTTGCGGCCGAGCCACGATTCGGCGCTTGTCCAGCGGGGCTGGCCGCTCTTGCCCCAGATGCCGCGCGGGGGGACCTGAACGGTGGGCACGAGATACGTGATCGCCTGGGCGAGGGACGCCGGGTCATTCCCGGGCCAGCGCTCAGCCAGCAGGGCGCCGAGCTCGGTCCGGGTTCGCGGGGACTGCTCGATCAACTCCCGGCCGGCGGCGAGCAGCGCTCCGGTCTCGATGCCGGCGATGTCGAACGGCGCGCCCGCGAAGCCGCGCTCGAGGACGGGATGCACGATGGGACGGATCGTGCGGAAGTCCGCGGCGCTGACGAGGTGCAGGGTCGCTCGCATCAGCGGCCCACGCACCACTTGCCGTGCGTCGATCAGCGCGGACAGCTCGCCGGCGCCGAAGCCGCTCAGCCGCGTCCACAGGCCGACGTACGGGGAGTGGGGGGCCTGTGCCTGCATCCCGGCGAGGCGCTCGATCGCCTCGATCGCCGGCATGCCGGCGCGGTCGAGCAGTAGTTGGCGCGCGAGCGTCGCGCGGTTGAGCGCACGCCGGTCGAGCAGCTCGGCGCGTGTCCGGCGCGTTGAGGTCGTGTCCGTCGTCTCGATCTCCCGAAGGTAAGAGAGCTGTCATCGAACCGATAGCGGGATGGTCACAGATCGCCCTCGGCGCGCGGCTACGGTGCCGCCGCGGCGCGCGGCTACGGTGCCGCCCCCCGTGGTGCCGGGCCGCGCTCAGCCGATAACTGCAAGGAGGATTCTTCATGTCGAGTACACCGCATCGCGCGCGGCATGCGCGAAGGCGTGTACACCGACTGCTCGTAGGCGCCGGATGTGCGCTCGCGATGTGCGTCGCCGCTGCATCCGCTCAAGCGGATTCGTGGGACCACGGCCACCGGGGCCTGGAGCTGACACCGGGAAACCTGCTGCTCAGCACCAGCGATTACGTGCCGGCGGACATCACCGCCGGCGTCACCGAGCTACCGCCGGGCTGCACGGGGAGCGCATGCACGCCGGCGATCGCCGACGGCACCTACCCGTATGTGTTCAACAACGACCAGGTCGACGGCAGCTTCGGAGTCACATCGCCGATATTCCTCGACGAGCTAACGCCGTCGGGGCAAGCGCTCAACCGGATCGCGGTGCCCACGCGTGACGTCGTGACGAGCTTCTCGTCGAAGTCGGAGCTGGCGCTCAACCTCTCGACTGACGGCCAGGACCTCACGTTCATGGGCTACCGGGCGCCGGTGGCGGCGGTCGATGTGTCGAACGCGAACACTCCCAGCGTGGTCGACCCGACCAACCCTGTCACGAGCGCCTACTACCGCGAGGTCGCCGACCTCGGGCGGGACGGGCGGTTCGATTCGTTCTCGCTGACCAACGCCTACAGCGGCGACAACGGCCGCGCCGCGATCCTGAACAACGCGGCGAACGTGATCTACACCGCGGGCAACGCCGGCAACGGCTCGAACCCGCAGCCGAACGGCGTCATCCTCGGCGCCGGCGCGCAGATCCTGTCGCGCTCCTGGGAGCCCGAGTGGTTCCAGACGCCGGGCGCGCCGACGCCGGTCGGCAGCTTCAACGTCACGCAGCTCAGTGACAAGGCGGACAAGATCGGCAAGGACACGAACTTCCGCGGCCTGACGATCTTCGACAACGTCGTCTACTACACGAAGGGCAGCGGCAGCAACGGCATCAACACCGTGTACTTCATCGACACGACGGGCAAGGCGTGCCCGAACGGCGTCGGCGTCCCGCAACGCGGCGCGCAGCTCCCGACGTCGCCGATCGCCTACAACCCGGCGCTGCTCCAGACCGAGGGCGTGACCCCGTACAACATGTGCATCCTCGCCGGGTTCCCGACGACGCTTGCGAAAACCTCGACGGCGTTCCCGTTCGGGTTGTGGTTCGCGAATCCGGACACGCTGTATGTCGCTGACGAGGGCGATGGCGTGGCCACGTTCTCGAGCACGAGCGGCACCTACACCGACGCCGCCGAGCAGACGACGGCCGGCCTGCAGAAGTGGGTGTTCAACTCGGAGGCGGGCGCGTGGCAGCTTGCATACACACTGCAGTCCGGGCTCAACCTCGGGCAGCCGTACACCGTGCGCGGATATCCGACCGGGACCAACTCGGTCACCGGCCTGCCATGGTCGCCTGCGACCGACGGCCTGCGCAACATCACCGGCCGCGTCAACCGGAATGGCACTGCGACGATCTGGGCGGTCACCTCGACCGTGACCGGTGGCGGCGACCAGGGCGCGGACCCGAACAAGCTCGTCGCGATCACCGATCGACTGGGCGCCACGACGCCGGCCGGCGAGACGTTCCAGACGGTGCGCACCGCCCGCTTCGGGCAGGTGCTGCGCGGCGTGTCGTTCACGCCGGGCACCGATTCGGATCGCTGATCGTCCGTCCGAGGGTGACACGAACATGTGTTCGTGTCACCCTCGGCTTCGATCCTGCACGCGGACCTCGATTCGTTCTACGCGTCGGTCGAGCAGCGCGACGATCCGCGGCTCCGCGGCCGTCCGGTGATCGTCGGGGGCGGCGTGGTGCTCGCGGCCAGCTACGAGGCCAAGGCCCGCGGGGTCCGCACGGCGATGGGCGGCGGTTGGGCACGGCGGCTGTGCCCGGAGGCGGTGGTCGTCCCGCCGCGGATGTCCGCCTACACGGAGGCCAGCAAGGCGGTGTTCAAGGTGTTCGAGGACACCGCGCCGGTGGTTGAGGGGCTGTCGATCGACGAGGCGTTCCTCGACGTCCGCGGGCTCGACCACATCTCCGGATCGCCGGTCGAGATCGCGGCGCGGCTGCGCCGGCGGGTCCGCGCCGAGGTCGGTCTGCCGATCACGGTCGGCGTCGCCCGCACGAAGTTCCTGGCCAAGGTCGCGAGCGCCGTGGCGAAGCCCGACGGCCTGTTGCTGGTGGCGCCGGAGCGCGAGCTCGAGTTCCTGCACCCGCTCCCGGTCGAGCGCCTGTGGGGCGTCGGTCGGGTCACCGCCGCCAAGCTCCACGAGCGAGGGATCACGACGGTCGGTCAGGTTGCGCTGCTCGCCGAGCGCGAGCTCGTGCTGATGCTCGGGCGAGCGTCGGGGCGCCACCTGCATGCGCTCGCCCACAACTACGACCCCCGGCCGGTGGAGGTCCGGCGCCGGCGCCGGTCGATGGGCGCGCAACGGGCGCTCGGCCGGCGCCGCCGGTCGCGCCAGGAGCTGGCCGGCGCACTGGTCGCGCTCGTCGACCGAGTGACGAGGCGGCTGCGCGCGGCCGGGAGGGTGTGCCGGACCGTGGTGCTGCGGATGCGGTTCGAGGACTTCTCGCGGGCCACGCGCTCGTACACGATGCGCGAGGCGACCGATCAGACGCCCTCGATTCTGCACAGTGCGAACCGACTGCTGGCGGCGTCGATGCCGATGATCGAGCGCCAGGGCCTGACGCTGATCGGCGTCGCGCTCACCAACCTGCACGACCCGGGCGCGGTCCAGCTGATGCTGCCGTTCAACCGGACGCGTGACCTCGACGCCGTCGTCGACCGCGTCCGGGACCGGTTCGGCTCAAAGGCGATCACCCGCGGCGTGCTTGTCGGCCAGGACCCCGGCGTATGGGTGCCGCTGCTACCCGACTAGCGGCCGCCTTACGGGGGACCACCACTAAGCGCCGGCGAGGCGGGCGAGCGCCGCCCGGACCTCGGCGTCCCGCCGCTCGGCGTCGGCGTCGGTCCAGCGCCAGCCCACGCCCGACTGGATCTCGAACGTCGGACGGTCGTGGTCCTGGACGCGCTCGACTTCGATCTCGACCGCGATTACGCCGGGGGCGAGCGGCTCGTCATCGAGCACCCGGGCGCGTCCGTACGCGGTCACGGCCGTGTCCTCGCACACGATCGTCAGCGACACGCGCGGGTCGGCGCGGAGCCGCGCCAGCGATCCCCGGGTCGCGGCCAGCGCGATCAGCGCGCGGTCCGGGCCGGCGCGGACGGCGGCCGACACCGGGATCGCGTGCGGCGGGTCGCCGGCGGTGGCGGTGGCGGTGGCGGTAGCGGCGACGGTGGCGAGGATCGTGACGGTGCCGGCGGGCCAGTCGGGGAGCATGTGGCGCACGCTACCCCGGTCAGGGAGTGCGTGGGCCGGTCGCGGGCCCGGGGGTGGGGGAGGTGGTTCCGAGCGCGGGTCGCTTGGGTGGCGCGGGGTGGGGGCGCGCCGGCACCGGGGTGCGGGGCGAGGTGGCGCGCCGGCGCCGGGGTCGGGGCGAGGGTCGCTTGCAAGTGGCGCAGGGCTTTCGCTTCCCGGAACCTGCATAACGCGTCAATGGACGCCGCCGCCTTCAACAGTGCCGTCTTACGCATGTGGGGCACGCACGACGCGGCACGGTCCGGCGGGTGGGCGCCAATTGTCGTGTCACGCATGCCGGGATCGCCGACGCATCTCGATGGACGCCGCACCGCCCTCCAGGTGCCCGTCGTTATCGGCCCGCGATCGAGCCCGGTCTGCCGCACGGAGCTCGCCGGCGCCCGGGGGTGGGGGAGGCCGCGCGCCGGCGCCCGGGGGTGGGGGAGGTGGCGCGCCGGTGCCGGGGGACCTGCCGGGGACTGGCCGGGGGACCTGCCGGCGCCAGCGCCGGGGACCTGCGTAACACGGCAGCGGACGCGATCAGGGTCGATCGTGCCGACTGATGCACGACATGCGTGCATGAGTCGGCAAGGTCGGGCTCGCCGGCGCGCGGTGTCGCGTTGTGCACGTCGCGGGCGGCACCCGAGGCGAGAGGGGGAGCGAGGCGGCGGGCCGGCGCCCCGGAACGGCCGAACGACCTGCAAGACCTGACAATTCGCGAGTTCCGAGCGAGCCTTGTCATACGGTGCACGTGGGGCGTGCGTGGGATGACGAGGCGCCTGATGTCGAGCCGAATTGTCAGGTTGTGCAGGTCCAGGAGGTCGCGGGGGCGTGCGGCCCCCGCTGGCGCGGACCGGCAGCGAGTTCGTCGGTGGCGCGGGGCCGCCTGCCTGCGCGCCGGCGCGGACCGCGAGCGACTTCGCTCACCGACGCGACCGCGAGCGAGTTCGCGCGGTGGCGCGAGGCCCCCTGAAGCCCGCGCCGGCGCCCCCGCCGGCGGAGACCCCGCGCGACCCGCCCGCCGGCTTGCGACCCGCGCCGGCGCCCCCGCCGGCGGAGACCCCGCGCGACCCGCCCGCCGGCGCCCGCACCAGCGCAGACGGCGTGCGACGGCCCCGCCGGCGCCCCCGCCGGCGCCCCCGCCGGCCGCGTCCGCCGGCGTGCGACCGCCCCGCCGGCGACCCCGCCGCCACCGCCACCGCCACCGCCGGCGTGCGACCGCCCCGCCGGCGACCCCGCCCCCACCGCCCCGCCGGCGAAGCTACGCCACCCCCCGCGCCACGCACAACCGCTGCAGCAGCTCCATCGCCTCACCGGGATGGTCGGGCAACTCGTCGAGCGCGTTGGCCGCCAGCCGCAGGTCGTTGATCGTCGCCTCGCGGGCTTCGAGCGCGAACCGGCCGAGCCAGCGGACGGCAGCCCGCTCGTACCGATCGGGGTCGCCACCGCGCAGGACCAGGCAGATCCGCAAGGCATCGTCGAGCCGCACCCGGGGCAGCTCCCGGGCCGCGGTGACGACGAGCGTCTCGTTCCCGGTCTCGAGCGCACGCCGGAAGCGGGCGTAGGGGTTGCCGTCGCTCGTCATCGAACATACGTTCGCATGCTCTTCGGACGGACGTCAGTGGCGTGCGGGTCGTCGTGCGGAGCGTGGTCGTGGGCGAGGGGAGGGGTGGTGCGACGCGCCGGCACGACGACCCGTACGACGACCGTACGACGACCCGCACGACGACCCGCACGACCCCGTTCGGCTCGCCCGAACGACCCTTGACGCACCCGCCACCGCAAGCCGAATCTCACGCTATGCACGGTGATCGCGTCCAGAGTAGGCTCCGACGTGCGCCGCGATCACCGACGGAACCGGAGCTGAGGAGCGCTCAACAGAGGAGGTCTCGAAAATGGCGGTTAAGGGGGCGGACCTCGAGTCCGAGCTGATCGACACGGTGTGCGAACGCGTGCGGGAGAGGCTGCCCGCCGGTCAGGTTGCGCCGTGTGAGTCGTTCGTCCGCCAGTACTACCAGTGGGTCCCGGCGGACGACCTCGCGGACCGCAACCCGCTGGACCTGTACGGGGCTGGAGTGGCGCATTACAACCTGGCTCAGCAACGCGAGCCGGGCGAGTCGAAGGTGCGGGTCTACAACCCGGAGTTCGAGCAGCACGGGTGGCAGTCGCCGCACACGCTGATCGAGATCGTCACCGACGACATGCCGTTCATCGTCGACTCGGTGACGATGCAGCTGGGCCGGCTGGGCTATGGGATCGACCTCGTCATCCACCCGGTGATCCGGGTCCGGCGGGACGCCGAGGGTCACATGATCGAGGTGCTCGAGCACGACGCCACCGCGGACGACATGATCCGCGAGTCCGTCGTCCACGTCGAGATCGGGCGCGAGCACGACCGCATGAGGCTCGAGCAGCTGCGCCAGACGATCGAGCGGGTTTTGGCCGACGTCCGGGCCGCGGTCGAGGACTGGCAGGAGATGCGCTCGCACACGCAGGCCCTGATCGACGAGTTCGATCGCCGGCCGCCTCCCACCGTCGCCCCGGCGTTCGTCGACGAGAGCAAGGCGTTTCTCGAGTGGCTGGCAGACGACAACTTCACGTTCCTGGGCTACCGCGAGTACGACCTGATCGACGAAGGCGACGAGGGGCGGCTGCAGGCGATCGACGGCTCGGGCCTTGGGATCCTCCGCGGGGCACCGACCAAGGCGCCCAAGACGCTGACCGGGAAGGCGCTCGCGATCGGGCGCGACCCGCAGATCCTGCTGTTGACCAAGGCCAACTCGGCCTCGCCGATCCATCGGCCGGCGTACCTCGATTACATCGGCGTCAAAAGGTTCTCGGACGACGGCAAGGTGATCGGGGAGCGGCGGTTCCTCGGCCTGTACACGACGAACGCGTACAAGGCCAGTCCCCGGTCGATCCCGATCATCCGCGGCAAGGTCGAAGGGGTGCTGGCGCATGCCGGGTTCCCGCCGGCCAGCCACGACCGCAAGGCGCTGCTCGAGATCCTCGAGTCGTACACGCGCGACTCATTGTTCCAGATGGAGACCGAGGAGCTGTACAACCTCGCGATCGGGATCCTCGGGCTCGGCGAGCGCCAGCGGCTGCGGCTGTTCGTGTGGCGGGACCCGCTCGAGCGGTTCGTGGAGTGCCTGGTGTGCATCCCGCGCGACCGCTTCAACACCGAAAACCGCGAGCGGGTCGGCAGGATCCTGCTCGAGGCGCTCGGCGGGGTGGCGCTCGACTGGACGCTCCAGCTGAGCGAGTCGCGCCTCGCGCGCGTCCACTACATCATCCGCCTCGACGAGGATCCCGTCACCGGCTACGACGTGGGGACGATCGAGGCCCGCCTCGCCCAAGTGGTGCGCGCGTGGGCCGACGAGCTCCGCGACGCGCTGATCGACGAGCACGGCGAGGAGGACGGCCTCAGGCTGTTCAAGCGCTACGAGCGCGCGTTCCCGGCGGGCTACATGTCCGACTGGGTGGCGCGCTCGGCGGTCGCGGACATCGCCCGGCTCGAGGAGCTCGTCGCCGCCGACGAGCCGATCACGAGCCTGTACCGGGCGCTCGAGGCGCCCGACGGCATCGTGCGCCTGAAGCTGTTCAGCTCGGAGGGCGTGCTCCTTTCAGAGGTCCTGCCAACGCTCGAGCACCTCGGCGCGAAGGTGGCCGACGAGCGCCCGTACGAGATCACGCCGGACGATGGGACCTCGGCGTGGATCTACGACTTCGGCCTCCAGGCCGACGCCGAGAACATCGAACGCGTCCGCGACCTGCTCCACGACGCGTTCCTCGGCGTCTGGAGGGGCGACCTCGAGGACGACGGCCTGAACGGCCTCGTGCTCGGCGCGACCCTGACGGGACGGCAGGTGGCGATCATCCGCGCGATCGCGAAGTACCTGCGCCAGGGGGGCATCGGCTTCTCCGACGCGTACATCGAGCGCACGCTGACCGGCCACCCGGACATCGCCCGCCTGCTGGTCAGGTTGTTCGACGCCCGGCTCGATCCCGACGGCTCAGACCAGGACGCCTCCGAGCGGCTCGGCAACGACATCGAGGCCGCGCTCGACGCCGTCCCCAGCCTCGACGAGGACCGCATCCTCCGCAGCTTCCTGAGTGTCGTGCGGGCGATCGTACGGACCAACGCCTTCCAGAACGGCGCCGACGGCAAGGCTCACCCGTACCTGTCGTTCAAGCTCGACTCGTCGCAGATCCCAGTGCTGCCGCTGCCGCGGCCGCAGTTCGAGATCTTCGTCTACTCGCCGCGCGTCGAGGCGGTGCATCTGCGCGGCGGCCGGGTCGCCCGGGGTGGGATCCGCTGGTCGGACCGGCGCGAGGACTTCCGCACCGAGGTCCTTGGGCTGATGAAGGCCCAGATGGTCAAGAACGCGCTGATCGTGCCGGTCGGGGCCAAGGGCGGCTTCGTCGTGAAACGGCCCCCGGCGGAGGGCGGGCGCGAGGCGCTGCTCAACGAAGGCATCGCCTGCTACAAGGCGTTCCTGTCGGGCATGCTCGACATCACCGACAACATCGTCGAGGGCGAGGTCGTCCGGCCTCGCCGCGTGGTCCGCTACGACGAGGACGACCCGTACCTGGTGGTCGCCGCGGACAAGGGCACCGCGACGTTCAGCGACATCGCCAACGGAGTCTCGGCGGACTATGGCTTCTGGCTCGGTGACGCGTTCGCGTCCGGTGGCTCCCACGGCTACGACCACAAGCAGATGGGGATCACCGCGCGCGGAGCGTGGGAGTCGGTCAAGCGCCACTTCCGCGAGCTCGGGACCGACGTCCAGACCACGGACTTCACGGTGGTCGGCATCGGAGACATGTCGGGCGACGTGTTCGGCAACGGGATGCTGCTCTCGCGGCATACCAAGCTCGTTGCCGCGTTCAACCACATGCACGTGTTCCTCGATCCCGACCCCGATCCGGAGACGAGCTACAACGAGCGCCGGCGCCTGTTCGACCTGCCGCGCTCGGCCTGGAGCGACTATGACGAGTCGCTGATCTCAGAGGGCGGCGGCGTCTACCCGCGCACGGCCAAGTCGATCAAGCTGAGCTCGCAGGTCTGCGAGGCGCTCGGGATCGAGGCCGAGCGGCTCGCGCCCAACGAACTGATCCAGGCAATCCTCAGGGCACCGGTCGACCTGCTGTACAACGGCGGCATCGGCACCTACGTGAAGGCCTCGACGGAGTCCCAGGCGGACGTCGGCGACAAGGCCAACGACGCAGTCCGAGTTGACGCGCGCGGGCTGCGCTGCAAGGTCGTGGGCGAGGGCGGCAACCTCGGGGTCACGCAACGGGCGCGGATCGAGTACGCGCTCAGCGGCGGCCCCAAGGATAAGAGCCCCGCCCAACCCGGCCGCATCAGCACCGACGCGATCGACAACGCAGCCGGCGTCAACTGCTCAGACCACGAGGTCAACATCAAGATCCTGCTCGACGCGCTGGTCGCGGACGGCGACCTGACCGACAAACAGCGCAACGAGCTGCTGGCCGACATGACGGACGCGGTCGGCGGGCAGGTCCTGTACGCCAGCTACACGCAGACGCAGGCGATGAGCCTCGCGCTCGCACAGGCCGCGCCGATGGTCGATGTGCACGCCCGGTTGATCCGGAACCTCGAGCAGACCGCGGGGCTGAACCGCAAGCTCGAGTTTCTGCCCACCGACGACGTGATCGACGAGCGCAAGGCCGCGCACCGGGGCCTGGTTGCGCCGGAGCTGGCGGTGGTCATGGCCTACTGCAAGATCCACCTCTACCAGCAGCTGCTCGACTCCGACCTGCCCGAGGACGGATACCTCGCACATGACCTCGAGCGCTACTTCCCCGAACCGCTGCCGGAGCGCTACGCCGACCGGATGACGGGCCACCGCCTGAAACGCGAGATCATCGCCACCGTCGTCGCCAACCAGCTCGTCGACCGCGCCGGCACGACCTTCTCGTTCCGGCTGGGCGAGGAGACGGGCGCGCCGCCCGCGGTCCTGGCGCGAGCGTACGCCACCGCGCGCGAGGTGCTCGAGATGCGCTCGTTCTGGGGCGCGGTCGAAGCGCTCGACAACCAGGTCGACGCGCAGACCCAGATCAGGATGCTGATCGAGGGCCGGCGTCTGGTCGAGCGCGCGACCCGCTGGCTCGTGCGCGCCAACCCCTACCAGGTCAGCATCGCGCAGACGATCAGGCGGTTCGAGCCGGGCGCGAAGCTGCTGGCCGCGTCGCTGCCCGACGCGCTCGAGGGCGCCGACCGGGAGGCGTTCGACGCCACCGCGGCTGAGCTCGAGGAGGCCGGCGTGCCCGCCGCGCTCGCCCGGCGGACGGCCGGGATGCCATCGATGCTCGCGCTGTTCGACATCGTCGAGGTCGCCTCGTCCACCGAGCACGACGAGGAGGACGTGCTGCGCGTGTACTTCCGACTGGGCTCGCGGCTCGAGCTCAACTGGCTGCGCGACCGGATCATCGATCTGCCGCGTGCGAACCGCTGGCAGGCGCTGGCCCGGGCGGCGCTCCGCGACGACCTGTTCAACCTGTACCGCGAGCTGACCCGCAAGGTGCTCGACGCCGGCGGGGCGCACGGCGGCGGCGAGGCCGCGATCGACGCCTGGTCCGAGCGCAACGCCGCGGAGCTCGAACGGTCGCTGGGAATGGTGGCCGACGTCAGGGCGTCGCGGATATACGACATGACGACGCTGCCGGTGGCTCTGCGCGAGGTCCGCGGCCTGCTCCGTGGGACGACGAGGGTGGGGGTGCCGACGGTGGGCGCGGTCACGATGGCCGAGTAGCGCCGCGCGTCGCCGCCCGCCACCGCAGATAGGCCACAAGCAGCAGGCTGACGTCGATCGCGCCGGCGAGCAGGAACGCCCCGGGTCCAGTCACGAGCCGGCCTGCAATCCGTGAAAGCACGCGCCCAAGCTATCGTCTCCGCACGAACCGTAAGAACAGCCATGGCCAACAGCGTCAAAACCAACGTCACCGAGCTGCCCGAGTCGCGCGTGCGCGTCGAGGCGGAGGTCGCCCCTGAGGAAGTTGAGCGGCGCGTCCAGCAGGCCGCGCGGGAGCTCGGCCGCCAGATGCGCGTGCCTGGATTCCGCAAGGGCAAGGTGCCGCCGCCGGTGGTGCTCCGCCGGCTGGGCCGCGAGGCGGTGGTCGACGAGGCTGTCAGGAGCGCGCTCGGAAGCTGGTACGCGGACGCGATCGACGGCGCCGGGATCGCGCCCGTCGGAGAGCCCGAGCTGGACGTTCCGAGCGAGCTTCCGGCGGAGGGGCAGCCGCTCCAGTTCTCGATCGAGATCGGCGTCCGCCCGGCCGCCAAGCTCGGCGAGTACAAGGGCCTCGAGGTCGGCCGCCGCGAGCCCCACGTCGACGATGCTCAGATCGACGAGGAGATCGACCGCCTGCGTGACCGGCTGGCGACGCTCGACACCGTGGAGCGCCCCGCGGAGACGGGCGACCACGTCGTGATCGACTACGTGGGAAGCGTGGACGGGGAGGAGTTCGAGGGCGGGACCGGGCGCGATCAGCTGCTCGAGCTCGGCTCGGGCCGGCTCGTGCCGGGCTTCGAGGACCAGCTCGTGGGCGCGAGCGCCGGCGACGAGCGGACGGTCACGATCACGTTCCCCGAGGACTATCCGGCCGAGGAGCTGGCCGGCAGGGAGGCTCAGTTCGCGGTCACCGTCAGCGACGTCAAGGCCAAGAACCTCCCCGAACCCGACGACGACTTCGCCTCCGACGCCACCGAGTTCGACACGCTCGCCGAGCTGCGCGAGGACATCGCCGGGCGGCTGCGGGAGGTCGACGACCGCGTGCTCGAGCGCGAGTACGAGGACGCCGTGGTCGAGGCGGCGGTCGCCGAGGCCGAGATCGAGGTGCCCGAGAAACTGATTCACAGTCGCGCACACGAGCTGCTCGAGGACACGTTCGCGGCGCTGGCGCGCCAGGGCATCTCCAAGGACGCATACCTGAGGATCACCGGGCGGGAGGAGGAGGCGCTCGCCCACGAGGCCGAGCCCGAGGCCGCCGCGGCGCTGCGGCGCGAGGCGGTGCTGGCGGCGATCGTCGATGCCGAGGGGATCGAGCCGACTGACGAGCAGGTTCTCGAGGCGCTCGAGCCATCAGCCGAGCGGCAGAGCACGACCGCCGAGAAGCTATTCGAGCAACTCGACTCGGCCGGCCGGCTCGACCGCGTGCGCCGCGAGGTCGCCACCCGTCAGGCGATCGAGATGCTGGTGGCGGAGGCCAAGCCGATCAGCGTCGAGCAGGCCAAGGCCCGCAAGAAGATCTGGACACCGGGGAAGGATGACCCCGCCCACCCCGCGGGGCAGCAATCCGGACAGCTCTGGACTCCCGGCAGCTAACCCTGTACAAGACCGCAGGCAGCGGAGCCGTGCCAGGCCCGCCCTGCCCAGGCGGCCCTGGGCTATTGCTACAGTCGGCAGGATTCCGACCGAGGAAGCGAAAGAAGCGAGGACGATGAGCCCACTCGTACCGATGGTTGTCGAACAGACGTCTCGCGGAGAGCGCGCATTCGACATATACAGCCGTCTACTCAACGAGCGGATCATCTTCCTGGGGACACCGGTTGACGATCAGATCGCGAACCTCATCGTCGCCCAGCTGCTTCATCTGGAATCAGAGGACCCCGACAAGGACATCTCGATCTACGTCAACTCGCCCGGAGGGTCGGTCTACGCCGGGCTCGCTATCTACGACACCATGCAGTTCATCAAGCCGGACGTATCGACGATCTGCGTGGGGATCGCGATGTCGATGGGCGCGTTGCTGCTCGCCGGAGGAGCGCACGGCAAGCGGATGGCGCTTCCGAACGCCAAGATCCTGATCCACCAGGTGTCCTCTGCGTTCCAGGGTCAGGCAACGGATATCGAGATCCACGCCAAGGAGATCATCGACGTCCGACGGCGCCTCGATGAGATCATCGCCCACCACACGGGTCAGAGCCTTGAGAAAGTTCGGTCCGATACCGAACGTGATTACTTCATGAGCTCTGAGGAGGCCAAGGACTACGGAATCATCGACCGCGTCATCTCCCAGCACTGAGGGACTACCCTTAGTGCTCGGATAAGGCGGCGCGAGGCGACTCTGGGAGAGGGCATTACATGGCACGTCCGACCGATTCCAACGAACAGCTGCTTTGCAGCTTCTGCGGCAAGTCACAGAGGCAGGTCAAGAAGCTGATCGCTGGGCCCGGCGTGTACATCTGCGACGAGTGCATCGACCTCTGCAACGAGATCATCGATGAGGAGCTCACCGCACCGCCGAGCTTTGACATCGAGAACCTCCCCAAGCCGCGGGAGATCTACGACGTCCTGAACGAGTACGTGGTCGGGCAGGAGCAGGCCAAGCGCAGCCTGTCGGTGGCGGTCTACAACCACTACAAGCGCGTCCAGATGATGCAGTCCGATGAGAACGACATCGAGCTGCAGAAGTCGAACATCCTGCTGCTCGGGCCCACCGGATGCGGCAAGACGCTGCTCGCCCAGACGCTCGCGAAGATCCTCAACGTCCCGTTCGCTATCGCCGACGCCACCGCGCTGACGGAGGCCGGGTACGTGGGCGAGGACGTCGAGAACATCCTCTTGAAGCTGATCCAGGCCGCCGACTACGACGTCAAGAAGGCCGAGACCGGGATCATCTACATCGACGAGGTCGACAAGATCGCGCGCAAGGCGGACAACCCCTCGATTACCCGGGACGTGTCCGGCGAGGGCGTCCAGCAGGCGCTGCTGAAGATCCTCGAGGGCACGACGGCGTCGGTGCCGCCCCAAGGCGGGCGCAAGCACCCCCACCAGGAGTTCCTGTCGATCGACACGACCAACGTGCTGTTCATCTGCGGCGGGGCGTTCGCGAATCTCGACAAGGTGATCGAGCGCCGGATCGGCCACCAGGGCGTGGGCTTCGGTGCGGCGATCCAGTCCAAGGACCAGCGCGACACCGGCGAGATCTTCGAGCACTGCCTGCCGGAGGACCTGATCCAGTACGGGCTGATCCCGGAGTTCATCGGGCGCCTGCCGGTGATGTCGGCGATCCACCAGCTCTCGCGCGGCGAGCTGATGCAGATCCTGACCGAGCCGCGCAACGCGCTCGTCAAGCAATTCCAGCGGTTCTTCCAGTTCGACGGGATCGAGCTGGTGTTCGCCGAGGAGGCGCTGCACTCGATCGCCGACAAGGCGCTCGAGCGCGAGACCGGCGCCCGCGGCCTGCGGTCGATCATCGAGGAAGTCCTGCTCGAGGTCCAGTTCGAGCTCCCCTCTCGCCGGGATGTCCGCAAGTGTGTAGTAACCCGCGACACGATCGACAAGGGCACGTCCCCGACGCTCGTGACCGTCGCGACGCCGGAAGAGGAAGCCGCCTAGCTGGGGCCGGGCTCCGCCCGGCGTCCTCCGGACGATCTCGCGGCCGGCCCGTTAGGCGAGGCACGGACGCTGAGCGGGCCGTAGCCGCGAGGCCGCGAGGGCCCGTCCTGACCCGGGTCGCTCGCAGGTGCGCCTGGGTGGTCGACCGCATCTTGGTGGGCGTCCCTCCTAGACTCCGAGATCGGCATGCCTGACCGTTCCGATCTCGAAGCCCGGACCCGCTACGACCCGTCCGAGGTCGAGCCGCGAATCGAGCGCGTGTGGCTCGACAGCGGCCTGTTCCACCCCGAGCCCGCGGGCGATCCGGCCGACAACTACTCGATCGCGATCCCGCTGCCGAACGTCACCGGCGTCCTGCACATGGGCCACGCGCTCAACAACTCGATCCAGGACTGCCTGATCCGCTTCAACAGAATGAAGCCCCCGCCCACCCGGCGGACGAAGTGGATCCTCGGGACCGACCATGCCGGCATCGCGACCCAGACCCAGGTGGAGCGGGCGGTGATCGCCGAGGGCACGAGCCGCGAGCAGCTCGGCCGCGACGTGTTCGTCGAGCGGGTGTGGCGCTGGCGGGACGAGTACGGCGGCGAGATCGTCGAGCAGCTCAAGCGGATGGGCGCCTCGCTCGACTACGACGATGAGCGGTTCACGCTCGACGACCGCTACGCCCGGGCCGTCCTGAAGGTGTTCGTCGCCCTGTACGAGAAGGGCTACATATACCGCGACCGGTACATGGTCAACTGGGACCCGGGCACCGGGTCTGCGATCTCGGACCTCGAGGTCGAGGAGCGCGAGGCGCACGACACCCTGTACTACATCGACTACCCGCTGGCCGCAGGCTCGGGTTCTGTCACGGTCGCCACGGTCCGCCCCGAGACGATGCTCGCCGACACCGCGATCGCCGTCAATCCCGACGACGATCGATACCGGCGCCTCGTCGGGGAGAAGGCGATCCTGCCGCTCGTCGGGCGCAAGCTGAAGATCATCGCCGACGACTACGTCAAGCCCGACTTCGGCACCGGCGCGCTCAAGATCACCCCGGGCCACGATCCCAACGACTTCGAGATCGGCCGGCGCCACAACCTTCAGCAGATCAGCGTGATCGGGGAGGATGGCCGGATCACGGCCGAGGCGCCCGAGCGGTTCGTCGGCATGACCGTCGAGCAGGCCCGACGCGAGGTGGTGGCCGAGCTGCGCCGCGAGGACCTGATCGCGCGGACCGAGGACTACGTCCACGACGTCCCCTACTCGCAGCGCTCCGGCGAACGGATCGAGCCGCTGATCTCGCTGCAGTGGTTCATGCGGATGGACGAATTGGTCAAGCCCGCGATCGAGGTCGTCAGAAGCGGCCGCGTCCGCTTCTGGCCCGAGAACTACACCCGCGTGTACCTCAACTGGATGGAGAACATCCGCCCGTGGTGCATCTCGCGCCAGCTGTGGTGGGGCCACCAGATCCCCGTGTGGTACCGCGCTGAGGAGCGATACGTCGGCGAGACGGCGCCCGAGGGGGAGGGCTGGGAGCGCGACCCCGACGTGCTCGACACGTGGTTCAGCTCGGGGCTGTTCCCGTTCGCCGCGCTCGGCTGGCCCGAGGACACGCCGTCGCTGCGCGCCTTCTACCCGACCGACGCGCTGTGCACGGCCCGCGACATCATCTTCCTCTGGGTCGCGCGGATGATCATGATGGGGATCGAGTTCACCGGACAGATCCCGTTCGAGGACGTATACATCCACTCGATCATCCAGGCCCCCGATGGGCGGCGGATGTCGAAGTCGCTCGGCACGGGCGTCGACCCGATCGACCTGATCAACGGAGGCCCGCGGCCGCCGGTGTTCCCCGGCGGAGGCGATTTCCCGCCCTACGGCGCCGACGCGGTGCGCTGGGGCCTGTACGCGATGTCCTCGAGCCAGGACGTCGCGTTCAGCGAGGAGCGCCTCGCCCAGGGCCTCCAGCTCACGAACAAGCTCTGGAACGCGGCCCGCCTGATCCTGCTCGGCGTGGATCCGGAGGCGCGCGCTGCGCCGACGCCGGCCGCGGTCGAGGATCGCTGGATCCTGTCCCGCCTCGAGCGGGCCAAGGCCGACATCGCCGACCGGATCGAGCGGTTCGACTTCTCCCACGCCGCGCTCGGGCTGTACGACTTCGTCTACGGCGAGCTCTGCGACTGGTACCTCGAGCTGGTCAAGCCCCGCCTGCGCGCCGGCGGGGTGGGTGGGGATCCAATCCAGGCCATGCTCCTGTACGTCCTTACGCAGACCCTCGCGATCGGCCACCCGATGATCCCGTTCGTGACCGAGGAGATCTACCGCTACGTCCCCGGCGCCGAGGGTCTGCTCGCCGGGGGCCTGCCGCCATCGGCGTCCGCGTCCGAGCCGGCGGCGCGCGACGAGCGCGCGGAGGCCACGGTGACGCGGGTGATCGAGGCCGTGCAGGCGCTCCGTGGCTGGCGGGACGTGGCCGGCGTCAAGGCGGCGGTGACGGTCCCGGCACGGCTGGCCGCCGACGGCTATGAGGACACCGGCGAGCATCTCGCACGGCTCGCGAAGCTGTCGTTCACGCCGGATGGCGCCGGCGCGGAGCCGGTGGCGTCGGTGCCCGTGCCCGGCGGATCGGTCGAGATCCTCGCCAGCGACGACATCGACCTCGAAGGCGCCCAGCGCAAGCTCGACGCCCGGCGGTCCCAGCTCGAGGCCGAGATAGCGCGCGCCGAGGGCAAGCTGGCCAACCAGGGGTTCGTGGCCAAGGCGCCCGAGCAGGTGGTCCAGGCCGAGCGCGACAAGCTCGCCCGGCTGCAGGAGGAACTGCGAGCACCGTGAGAGCGGACGAGGCAGAGCGCTACGTCCTGTCGCGCGAGCTGTTCGGGATGCGGTTCGGGCTGGACCGCATGCGGCGGCTGATGACCGCGATGGGTAACCCGCAGCTCCGCTTCCAATCGATCCATGTAGTGGGTACGAACGGCAAGTCCTCAACGGTCCGTATGACGGCCGCGATCCTCGCCAAGCACGGCCTGCGCACGGGCGCCTACCTGTCGCCCCACCTGGTGTCGTTCGCCGAGCGGATCAGGATCGACGACGCCGACCTCGAGCCGGGCGAGTTCGCGGCCGCGATCCAGCGCGCTGCGCACGCCGCCGAGCTCGTCGACCGTTCGCTGGTCGGGGATGACCGGGTGACCCAGTTCGAGCTGCTTACGGCGGCGGCGTACTCCGAGCTGGCCCGCCAGGGAGTCGAGGTGGCGGTGATCGAGGCGGGGCTCGGCGGCCGCTATGACGCCACCAACGTGATTCCGTCGCGGGTGCAGGTGCTGACCAGCGTCGGCCTCGAGCACACCCGGTGGCTCGGCCCGACGATCACCGCGATCGCGACCGAGAAGCTCGATGTCGTCCAGCCG
>CAWJVJ010000020.1:0-239426 GCA_963846265.1 uncultured Solirubrobacterales bacterium | reverse complement strand
CGCGGCGGGGCTCTGTGTGAAATCACCGCTGGTCGACACCCAGTTGTCTTGCTGGGCATCAGAGTGATTGGTGGCCGGACCGGTGCCATCGGGGAGGTAGATGCTGATCGCCAGGTTCTCCTCCGCGGCGACGTGATAGCGGGCGGGATCGCTGAGCACCTCTTGGCCGGCTGGGATCGTCACCGTCGTGTTGCCGCCGAAGCTCAGACCCTTCAACGTTCCCGGAACGACGTTGGCGCCGGCCAATTGCACTCCGATCGACGCCGCGCCGACCGCCAATGGCTGGGTCCCGAACACGTTGCTCAGGCGCACCCGCACCTGGCTCCCGCCCGCGCTCGGGTAGACGATCTCTCGGAGCGTCTGATTATCGAAGCCTCCTGCACTCAACGGAGTCCCAGGGCTGGCCTGCATCGGACTGGCTGCCCACGTCGTGAGCCATCCACCGCTTCGTGGCGGAACGTGCCCGCGGCGGGCGTGCTCGGACCGGCTGCTGGAATTGGCGTTAGCGCTGCCCGCAGCGGCCAGCGTCAGCCCGCCGAGCGCGAGCACGAGGACGAGCGCGACGAACCTAGCAGGATACCTCCGCAGCAGAACTGCTGTCTTGGGCGTCATCCTCGTCTCCTTATAATCCGGTGTGAGCTACGTGGTCCCTCCGTTGATCCAAACCGGCGAGGGTGCAATCGAATCAATGTCACAAAGCACATACCTATCCTCCTTCGTTGGTCGCTGACCTGGGTTCGGCTGCGTCGCGGCGGACGTAGCCGTACGATCGGCTGAGCGGGGGATCTCGTGGGTTTCCTGAACCTGTCATGGCATACGGTCGTCAGGCTTCAACTCCGTCGTGTCGTGCCGCTGGGGCGCTGCCAGCGACGTCCGGCGCGGCTCTGCGTCCGACGGCCGCTCGCGTCCTGGGCGCGGCCGGCCGAACCCTGTCTCCCTGCTGCAGGGCCAACGCGCTCGTGCTGGCCCTGCAGCATCGTGAGAGGCACCGCTTGAAGTGACGGCTGTGCTCTATCTCAGGAGCATCGAAAGGTTCACGGCGTAGGCCATTTTGCGGTATCCAGCGTCGTTCGGGTGAGTACCACCCGGGTCGGTCGTGTATTTGGGGTCTATGTATGACGGGTCTAGCGGGTCCGCGATCGCTGAGGAGAAATTGACCGTCCCATCGAAAGCGCCGCTCGTGAGGATCCAGTGATTGATAGCGAGCCGTTCTTGCTCCGACGCCGGGTCCATAGCGCCGTTCGGAGTGATCGTCGCTCCGAAGATCTTGACTCCCGCGGCGTGTGCTGCCGCGATCAGCTGCTTATAGCCGTCGATCATCTGCTGCACCGTGGGCAATATGAGATTTGTGAAGCACGGGGCCAACGGTCCGAACGTGGTCGGATTGATGTCGTGGAACGCGAGGTCGTTGGTTCCGAGCAACACGATGACGTCCCGCACGCCGGGTTGACCGAGGACGTCGCGGTCGAACCGATTGAGCCCGCTTTGTCCGAAGCATGGGGAGTCGTTGAGTAGCCGGTTCCCGCCGATGCCCTCGTCAACCACCGCCAGGGTTGGCCCGGGTTGACGTTGCAGCCGGTCACCGAGAACGTTCGGCCACCGCTGGTTGGCGTCGTTCTCGGAAAGGTAGCCGTCGGTGATGGAGTCGCCGAAGGCGACGACCGTGCCCTCGAGATGTGCGGTCCGAGGCACGAGCACGCCATCAAGGAAATACCACGAGGTCATGTCGGTCGTATACGCGGTCGCGTCCGGGCTCTGTGTGAAGTCACCGCTGGTCGACACCCAGTTGTCTTGCTGGGCATCAGAGTGATTGGTCGCAGGACCGGTCCCGTCGGGCAGGTAGATGCTGATCGCCAGGTTCTCCTCCGCGGCGACGTGATAACGAGCGGGATCGCTGAGCACCTCTTGGCCTGCCGGGATCGTCACCGACGTGTTCCCGCCGAAGGTCAGATCCTTCAACGTCCCCGGAACGACGTTGGCGCCGGCCAATTGCACTCCGATCGACGCGGCGCCGACGACCAATGGCTGGGTGCCGAACACGTTGCTCAGGCGCACCCGCACCTGGCTCCCGCCCGCGCTCGGATAGACGATCTCTCGGAGCGTCTGATTATCGAAGCCTCCTGCACTCAACGGAGTTCCAGGGCTGGCCTGCATCGGACTGGCTGCCCACGTCGTGAGCCATCCACCGCTTCGTGAATGGACCTGGCCGCGTCGGTGGTCGGACCGACTGCGGGAATTCGTCTTGGCGCTGCCCGAGGCAGCCAGCGTCAGCCCGCCGAGCGCGAGCGCGAGGACGAGTGCGACGAACCTCGCAGCATGCCTCCGCAGCCGAAGTGGTGTTGTGGGGGTCAATTTATTCTCTCCTTGCAATCCGGTATGAGCTAAAGGCGTTTCGCTCCTGAACCACACCGACGAGGGTCGAATCGGATCAAAGCACTTACGTTTTTCCTTCAGGAGCTGCTGCCTCGCAATTTCTCCCACTGGGGGAGTGAGAGCGGCGTCGGGCGAGTCGCCCAGTGGTGTGCCGTTGGGCGGCTCCGTTTATCGGAGCCGCCCGTATCGGCAGTGTGTGTGTTTATCTATTGCTGGTTGGTCGTGCTCCTGGCGACCGCGTTCCAGAATCCGCAATGGTGGTCGACGGAGATCTGCGCTGCATTCATTGGCTCGCTGTCGCCACCCGGCTGGAGCGATAGGACGTTTCCGGTTGAGTTGAATTTCGGCCACGGGATCGTCCCGGCACCGCTCGGCTTTCCGCTTCGCACGAACGCCCCGAAGTCCGAGACCTCCTCGTTTGACATCACCGCATCGTCAGGGTTGAGTCCTGAGAGGCTCTGCAAGAAGAAGAAATCTGCAACGTGGTAGGAGCCGTTCGGGTTGGCCGGGTCGGGGAATGATCCTCCTTGGTATTGGAGCGGAGCGGCGCCTCCGTCGTCTACCTCATAGCCGTAGACCGGCACCCACCGAGAGAATCTCTTGTCGGTGGTCAGCGCCGGGCACACTCCGTCGGAGTCAGCGCTGACCGTTCTAAACGCCACGAACGGCGTGTCGTAATACGACAGCGGATACAGCTGCAGCACGTCGGCTGCCCACCTGCCGTACTGTTGCTGGATCAGCTGCACGTAGGAGGCCGGCGTGGTCGCGGCGCCGACGATGGCTTCGTCTCGGGCCACTCCGTTGATCACCGGAACACGATTGAACGCTCCCGTCCTTAGCTCCTCGGGCAGGGTCGCCACGAGCGTCGATCCGTTCAGGGTCGGAGCGATTGTGCCCTGTCCCCCGAGCTGGTAGCCAGCGCCGGCAACCTGGAACGCTGTTGTTGACGGGACCGCCCGCAGGCACTGCGCAACCGCGGCCGCGGTCCCTGACCCGCACCCGACCGCCGCAGCGAACTGGCCGCCGATCACGTTTGCGCGGTGGACTGTCGGGAGCGCCCCCTTGCAGTCCTGGACCTCCAGACCGCCAGCGGCTCCGGTGAGAACGTTGTAGTGGCCGCTGAAGATCATCGCTTGCTGGAACAGGCCGCCCGCGGTCGGGGACGCGATCTGGTCACACATGCTTGAGCCTCCGGCGGAGGCTCCCTCGATGGTTACCTTGGAGGCATCACCGCCGAACTGCGCGACGTTCTGATGAACCCACCGCAGCGCGAACTGCTGGTCCTGCAGGCCGTAGTCGCCCGAATGAGCACCGAGCGCAGAATTCGCCAGGAACCCGAAGATCCCCAACCGGTAGTTCATCGAGACCACGACCTCATGCTGGGTGTTTGCCCACGAGGACCAGTCACCTGCGCCGCTACCCCCGACAAACCCACCGCCGTGGATGTTGACGAGAACCGGAAGATGGGACTGCGAGCTCGCTCCCGCCGGCGCCCACACATTCAGGTAGAGACAGTCCTCGCTTCCGACGACCTGCGTGCCGACCGCCTGCACACATGCGTTGCCGAACGAGGTTGTCGCCAGGGTGCTGGTCCACGGCGCGGGCGCCTGCGGCGGCTGCCACCGCAACGCGCCAACCGGCGGCGCGGCATACGGAATCCCGAACCACTCATTGGCCCCGTTGGCCGTCAGCCCGCAAATCGGGCCAGACCCAGTCTGCACAGTAGTGCCGGCGGCACATGCCACCGACTGCGCGCGAGCGGAGTTCGCGGACGGACCAACCGCCGCGACCGCAATCACACCCACAGTCAAAAGCGCGACCACGGACATAGAACCCAGCACCCCGCGGCGCGATCGGAACGATCTGACGTATCGCATTCTCTCTCTCTTTCGTGAGCGACACAAATAACGCTGCGGCTATAGACCGCAGTCCATCGCCTCAGCGTGCACGTCCGCGCTCAGCGCCAGGCTTACCACCCCTCAGTAGTACGGCACAGGCCCCCCGATGCCAATCACACCGCCGGCAGGCGGACCTCGGGACGCGCCCGGGCGCCCAACCGATGACCGGCCAATCTTGAACTCACGGCCACCCCGACCTCGCGACCAGCAACAGATCGCTGCGGCACACCGCAACACAACTGCCAGCGGCCCGTGCGCATCCGAGGTCACCCGCGAGGCCCCCCAAGGGGAGACGTTCCGGTACTCAAGCAGCTCAAAGGGGCGACAGAAGTCACGATCTCTCCTCGCGACGACCATACCAAAATAAAAGACCGGCGGTCATTTATTTTGGGATCACACGCTCACGCGTGCCGTCCGTCGTCGATTGCCGCGAGGGTGCCGGCGCGATGCAACGAACGCCCGTGTGGAGATCGCCGGCGCTGGCAAGCAGACGACTGGCATCCAGGCACCGACTGCCACCGACAAGCCGCCGGCACAACCGGTCGCTGCGGCTGCTGCTCCGAGCCCGGCAGATCACCCACCAGCGCACCCAGCCCCTAAACGCCACGCAGCACGGGAAGGTTGGGGCTGCAGCAACAGTCCCTCCAACACGAATGGGCCTACGCCTCGAATACCCGTTCCAGCCAACCCTGTCGTGAGTGGCTGCCGCACCGGGTCGGTGACGAGGCTCCCGCATCGCCCTCGGCAACCGACCCCGGCTACCACCCGTTTGCGACGTCTCCGGGCGCAACAGCTGGCTCGTGGCAGCAGGTGCGTCGCAGAAGCGGTTCGACGTCGGCCAGATGGCGCACGACGAGTTCCCGCCGCTTCGGGCTCTAGCCGCAAGGGTTGGCCGTCCGGTTCTCGAGTCGGCTGCGGCGAACCTCGGCTGGAGCGCTCAGCGCCACGACCGCGTCGAGGCGGTCATAGAAGCGGCCTTCGTTGGAAACGGTGCCGACGACGCTCAAGGACGGGCGTCGTTAGCCGCCAAGAGTCGGCACCTGCCTAACGGAGTGACCGCACACCGCGCGACACCCGCACACCCATCCACTCCGGAAGCTCACCGGTCCCCCGCTGGGATGCGGACCGCGAGCGACTGCGACGCGGCCACGTCGTCGGGTGCCCCATCGGCGTGTGCCCTTGACAGGCCTCGCCGATCCCGGTTACAGCCGACACCGACTGCTCAGCGTCGGGGCCGTCGGCGGGGAGCGGCCTCCGTGACGTGTCGCTGGTGAATCAACCGTTGAGGAGGTTCATCGCTCGCGACAACGCCGTCAATAATGGTACGGACCAGAGTGCGAAGAGTTGCGGAGAAGTCAATGAATGCGGCGGGCATCGCAGGATTAGTCTTGTACAGGGACTTGAGCCCGGGGGAGGGATTTGCGCGCAGCCAAAGCCCGCCACCCACAATAGCGGTGAGAAGCATGAGATCGATGGCCACCGGTTCGCTGAGCTGTGGGAGAGCATCGAGCATCTTGCTCACGAGGTGATCGACTGCCGGACCGACCGTAAGCTGCTGTGCTTGCACATCGTCGGCGGAGACGCTGTGCTCGACGTAGCGGACGGCGTGGGCAAGGAGGTCGCACAAGAGTGGCTGTTCGGCGAAGGACAGAGACAGCGCATCAGCAACTTCGGCAGGGCCAGAACTCGCTCCGGTGAGCCTGGCCGCGGCGACCGTAACCCAGTCGCGCCACTCCTCGTTCACGAGCTGCAGGTAAATCGCGTCAAGCGTGCCGAAGTAGCTCAGAACGTTCGACTTTGCGAGGCCTACTTCTTCGGCGATCGCGGCCAACGTGACGTTCCCGACTCCCCTCCCCAACGCGAGAGCTCGCGCCGCCGCTAGGATCGCCTCGCGCCGCTGCTGCTTCTGCGCCGGTGTTCGAGCGCGCTGGAATGTCCCGGTCCCATCGATCCCTGCCATTTCGACAAGCATAGGACGCCGCATGGACCGGCGCTGCCGCACTCTCGTGACCGAGCAGGCGCCAGTTCCAGCCCTCGGATCTCTCCCAGTTGGACGAGCAGGAGCTGTCCGACGCGGGGCTCGACGGACTGCCGTATCCCAACAGAGCAGAAGCTCCGAGTCGCCGTTCCGGGCGTCCGGACACGAGTGCTTCGGAACGAACGCGGCCACCTCGGAGGTGGACGTCCGCTTCTGCAAAGTCACGAAATGGGCCACCGCGTCGGCGTGACCGGTGTAGGCGTGAAGCAGCCACGCCGGCTCGGCGCGCTACGACCAGCCCCAGACCCCGCTTTGGTGCTGGGACGCGCATCTCAGCCTCCGAGACGAGCGACCTGGATTGCGCGGTGGCTGTCGCGCAAAGGTCGTTCCGTCCGGGCCGTTCAATGGAATTCGGGGATGGCTCAGAACTTCATTGATTGCGACCGCGAGCAGGCGTTTTTGATGCCGCCGTCGTTGCGGGATTGGTTGCCGGCCGATCATTTGGCGTGGTTCGTGATCGAGACCGTCGAGCGGCTTGATCTGGCTGTGTTCTACGCGTCCTATCGCGCGGACGGGCACGGTCGTGCAGCGTATGAACCGTCGATGATGGTGAGTTTGTTGATGTTCGCGTATTCGACGAACGAGCGGTCATCGCGCGGGATCGAGCGTCATTGCCGCCAGGACATCGCGTATCGCGTGATCACGGGTAATTGCGTGCCCGATCAGGCGACCGTCGCACGGTTCATCGCGCGTCACCAAGAATCGTTGGCCGAGTTGTTCGGTTCGGTCCTGAAACTGTGCGCGAAGGCTGGACTGGTCGCGTCCGGGGTGATCGCGGTCGATGGGACGAAGCTGTCGGCGAGCGCGGCCAGCGACTCCAATGTTGACTATGACCGGATCGCGCGGGAGATCATCGCCGAGGCGATCGCGACCGACGAGGCTGAGGACGAGCAGCACGGCGACGCGCGCGGTGACGAGCTGCCGCCGGAGCTTCAGACCGAGGCTGGCCGGCGTGAGTGGCTCGCGCGCGAGCTCGCGCGGGTACGTCATGAGACGCCCGAGGAGAGCGGCCGAGAGGAGCAGTCCGCGGGCGAGCCGATGGACGGGTTTGACGTTGAGCGGATCCTCGCTCGGACACAGGGCCGGGTGGGATGGCTGCGCGAAGCGCGCCGCCAGCAGGATCGGAAGCGGTGGCAGACCGCCGCGCCGATCCCACGCTCGCGGGCTGAGCGTCTGCGGCTTGCGGCGCTGTGGTTGGAGGACGATCTCGCCGCCGAGGAGCGCGGAAACGCGGCATATGAGGCGTTTCGCGAGCACCGGCGGCTGCACGACCCGCGTCGGCTTGGCGGGACCCCGAAGCCGTATTCGCCGCCAGAGATCCCGCAGGGCGAGGTGAACGTGACCGACCCGGACTCGCGGCGGATGATGGGCAACCGCCGCTACATCCAGGGCTACAACGCCCAAGCGGTCGTTAACGAGCAGCAGATCGTGCTCGCGGCCGAGATCACCGCCGACGCCGGCGACTTCTCGCACCTAGGCCCGATGATCACCGCGGCGCTTCGGGAGCTTGAGAACGCCGGGATCGACGACACGCCCGAGGTGGCGGTCGCGGACGCGCAGTACTGGAACGAGCAGCACATGGACGACGTCATCTCTGAGCACAGGATCCAAGTGCTGATCCCACCGGACTCCGGCAAACGCAAAGGAGAACGGCCCGGCTGGACCGGCGGACGCTACTCATTCATGCGCCGGGTACTCGCGACCGATCTCGGCCGCGAGACCTACCGAAAACGCCAGAAATCGATCGAGCCGGTATTCGGTCACACCAAGCACAACCGCAAGTTCACCAGCTTTCACCGAAGAGGCCGACTAGCGGTGCGGACCGAGTGGCGATTGATCATGATGAGTCACAACCTCACCAAGCTCCACCGCCACCAAACACCCACCGCGAGGGCCTGAAAAGGCCCCACGGCCGTCACACCGCCCGACCCGCGCCACCCGGCACCAACGACCCAGACAGCGTCGCGCCCCCCCCGACCCCCCACGGCTTTGCGCGACGGCCACCGCGGAATCCGCGTCAGTCGAAGCCGCTAGCTGCAGCCCTGTCGGCCGGCTAGCACCGGCCGACGGCTGACGATCGCTCTGCTCGCCTGAGACGGTCAAGGCCGACTTGCGCTTCGCCACGGTTGCAGTGGTGACGTGGGAGGCGTCGTCGTGACGGCCGGCGATCGACGGGTTGTGCGCTTCTCACAGCCGGGGCTGCGGGCGGGAGACCGGGAGCTCGCTGGGTGGTGCTTCCCCAAAGGATGAGCAGCAGATGGTCCCCGGGTCAGCCGTCGGTCTTCCGCTCGAGGTGGGGAATCACGAAGGCCATCTCCGAGAGCGGGATCGATTCCCTCGTCCGGCTGGTGGGCCGGCGGGGGCTCCGCTGTGCGCGGGACGTATTCGCGGTTCCAACGTCGCCTCCGGCTGGGGTACTCCCCGTCGGAGCGCGGGCATCCAAGCCCGCGCCCCGACGGGCAGTCATGACCGACCGGTCCGAGCGGATCGCTCGAACAACAAATCCACCGCTGCTACGGCTCACCCATCGCAGCCGGCGCCCGACCGCTTTGCGGCTGACGTCAACGACCGACGCGGCGGTTCACAGGTGTGCCGGTTGAAGCCGGTTCGGAACGGAGGCTTCCATGACGCTCCCACGGAGCCCGTAACGGCTACCGCGACTACGACGACCTGCGAAAAGCGCTTGTTAGCAGGGCGCTTCTCCAGTGGAGCCAACGGGATTCGAACCCGTGACCTCCTGCTTGCAAAGAGCCAGAGGGCCGAGTTAGCTGTGGATCAGATGCCGATTTCGCCGGTGAACGCTAGGTTTACCTTAAAGCTGTAGATCGTTTGACGACGCGATCGCGGCGAAAGAGGCTTCCATAAGGCTTCCATGTCCGGCCCGGGCGAATCATGGACGCCAGATCACTTCGAGCTTGTCCGCAGGCACGATGATGAGGTTGTCGAGCGCCGCCTCCATCGGCAGGCCGGATAGCTCGATCAGGACTTCGTCCTCGTAGATGCTAACGGCGGTTCCCTCGGTTCCAGCTGGCCAGTCACCGAACTGCGAGAGCAGGGTGCAGACCTCATGCTCCGCGATGTCGTGCTTCGGGCTCGACACGTTGGACAGGTTAGTCCTATGGCCACAGGCGTCTGATCCCTCCGTCGTAGACGCCGTAGATGTAAGGGCCTGGCTTGCGCGCCTGCTGGATGATCCGGTGGCGGTTGGAGACGAAGCGCTGAGTCTGCTCGGCAGCGCGGAGCTGCGCATTAGTGAGGCAGAACGCCCGTACGCCGGCCTCGATCAGCGCATCGCGCTCGGCCGGGCGACGGCGAATCGCATCGTCCTTCATGAGGACGATCCAGGCGTTTGCACCGGCGTCCCGGAGCCATCGTTCGTCGGCGAGCCTCTGAGCGGCCTCCTCGCCGTAGACAGACGCCATCGTGTGGACGACGAGCCCGCACGAGCGGAGCGCCTCGGGGAGATGCCGGCGCCCGAGGCTGCGATCGACGAAGAACTCAGGCGGCGGTTCGCGTCGCGACACGGATGACGTCTTCGACTTCCTCCGCCGGGACGTCGAAGTCGAAGGCGATGTCGGCGAGCGTGTCGCCGGCTACGAACCGATCGATGAGGTCCTCGACGCGTGCCCCGCCGTGGACCACGAGCGGAAGGCCGAACGCGACCCGTGGATCGACAACCACCTCGGCCCGCTGGTAGGACGGCAGGCGAACCCGGGACGCCCAACCGTCACTCCCGTAGGTGATCCGCTTGAGGTAGTCGCGCACGACCTCGGAGAACTGATGCTGCCCGATGCGCACGACGACGAGCTCGAGGAGGTCCTCTTCGTTTCGCTCGGCGGCGTAGTCGTACAGGACCTCGGCACCATCGGTGTACAGCCGCTTCGACGCGAGCGCGTGCTCAAGACCGATGTTCCGCGCGAGCGCATCAACGGCCGGCCGGATGCGCTGCAGCGGAACCCCAGCCCGGCGGAAGGCGGCGAGCACGTAAGCCTCTGCGAATCCGATGAACGGGACCGTTGCCTGCGCACCTCGTCGTGGGAAGACAGTGATGAGCGGGTCGCCCGTCGCCGGGCGAGCCCAGGCGTGGATCGTCGACTTGGGGACGTCGAGATAGCCAGCGGCCTCGCGCAACGTGAAGATCGCCCGCGAGAGCCGCGGGTCGTCGGTCCTGATCACATCCTCACTTGCGCTGCGGCTCGTCGCCGAAATCACCACCAAACGGTTCGACCTTCTCGACTCCGATCCTACTGAGGGTCGCGGCGGGCGTCTTCGGGATCGCTGGAGCCTAGGAGCTCGCTGTACTCAGCGATCATTCGCGACCGCCGCATGGTCCGCCGCCGAGCGTCGGACAGTTCGCGAACGTAAACGGCCCGCGTCACGTTGGCGTCGCGGTGGCCAAGGAGGAACGCAACCTCGTCGATACTCTCGCCCGCGAGCAGCGCCCGGCTGGCGACGGTGTGACGGAAGCTATGCATCGAGGGCAAGCGCGCCGTGCGGCACCGAGACCGGCTCGCCGATCTCGTTGCGCTCGTGGAGTATGGGGAAGGTAGGGCGTCCATCACGGTCAACCGCTTTCTGCTGCGCATGGCGGAGAGCGCGAGCAACGTTGCGCTGCCCGAGCGGCCGACCGGTGCACGTGGAGAACACGAAGTCCTGCGATCCGGTGAACCTCGAGCCTGCCTTGTGGCGACTGAGAATCGCCGCCAGCTCGGCTGGGATCGGCACCGTTCGCGACGGAGCCGTCCGTCTTTGTGGGCCGGAGGTTGCCATGGCGATCGACCTGGGATGCGAACTCCACCTCGGCGTCCTCCAGGTCCGAGATGCCGACGTTCGCCCATCTCAGTGCCAGCAGCTCCGAGACACGAGCGCCGGTCAACGCGGCCAGCGTGAACAGCGTCCTATAAGGCTCGCCGGCAGCGGCGATCGTCTGCTCAAGCTCGCCTCGCTCGAACAACCGGCGCTTCGCGCTCTGGCCAGGCTTCGGCCGCTCAGAAGGCAGCAGGAGCGAGACCGGGTTGGTTCCGGCCCACCCGAGGCGCCGCGCCGCGTAGCGATAGATCCGATTCACGACGCCGACGACGATGACGATCGTCGACTCGGCAAGCCCGTCGGCGCGGAGCGACCGGACGAGCGCCGCGACATCGTCCGGGGTGATCGCGTCGAGACGGTGCGTAGCGAAGCGCCGCAGCAGGTGCTGCTCCACCGCATTGCGGTAGCAGGCCTGCGTCGTGGCCCGGAGATCCACGACCGGCCCAGCCAGCCACTGCGCCGCGGCATCGCCGAAGCGAAGCCGGGCGTTCGATGCGACCCGCTCGCCTCGCGACCGGCGGACGAGGAGCTCGTCGCGGGCCGCTCGCGCCGCGGTGATTCCGCCGTCGACGGTTCGCCACCGCTGCCGGCCGGCTCCGTCCTTGAAGCCGACCTCGTACACGCCCGACGCCCGGCGGTAGATATTTCGCTCCACGCGTACACGCCGGGGAGCGGCGCTGCTGTCATCTGCGGTCGCCATTGCTCATGCCACCGCTGCCAGCGTTGATGCGAGGTGGCGAGGCCGTCCGCCGCCGTTTCTCCATGCGTCAAGGTCGGAGCGGCGGAAGTAGAGCTTGCAACCAGGGCCGTCCTGCTCCGAGGGAATCGCTCGCTCGGCCGCCAGCTTCCGAACGTGTCCCGATGGACGCCGAGGTACTCGGCGGCATGGCGGGAGTCGAACCACTCGTCAGGACGATTGTCCGATACCACGAGCCGCTCGGTGATGACTTCGGCCAGACGGTCGGCGATGTGGTCCAACAGCTGGTCGAGGACCGAGGACTCAGCCAGGGCTGCGTCCTCGGCCCCGCGCGTGCGGCTCGATGTCTGGCCGGAGGTCGCCTGAGTGAACGCGCGAGCTCTAGCCGGTTGGACGAAGTTGAATGGCCGCGAGCCGAAGGCTCGCGCTGTTGTGTGGCGTAGGCTGCCATTGTCGGGACCTCCTCATAGGTCTCGTCCGGGCCCCGGGGTGTGGTCGCACCGCCGGGGCCGCTTCTTTGTCTTACATGATGAAGACTACCGTTGGCGTCGGACGGATCCGTCTACGCTGTAGCCTTGTGGCGATGGCCCCGAACTCGTAGCCACGGAAGATCTGATGGACGCGCAGGCTGTCGCGAGATGCGCTCGGGCTTGTCGCACCGCAACAGCGTCAGCCTCTATCAGCGGCGCTACGACGACATGCCGCGTCCCGTCGTCGACCTCGGCGACGGCCGCGTCAAGCTCTGGCTTCGCCCTGAGATCGAAACGCTGGGCGGCGAAGCAGGGACCTGGCGGACGAACCGCCCCAAGCGCCGCGTCGTCGCTGACCTTGGGTGCCGCCGTGGGCCTTCGGCAGCCTGCGGGGGCAGCCTCCCCAAAAGGGACATCCGTTATTCGAGTGCCAGCCCCGCTCCGCCCAGCCTCCACTCCCGATTTGGCGACGGCCTGGATGGCCGTCGTCAAATCGGGAGTAAGCCCGCGGCAGGCGACGTTGGAAGCGCCGATGCTCCCCGCGCACCGCGGCTAAGCGCCGCCGACCCACGAGCCGGACGAGCCCCGCGGCCCCGTCCTCGGAGAGAGGACGCTGCTCTTCCTGCTGGCGAGCAGGAGACCGCTGCCCGACGCCTGGTCCTTGTAGTTCTCGTCCCCGCGATCACCTTCCGCCAGATGAACGGGCCCTCATCGGGACCGGTGACGGCGGCGAACCCGATTGCATCGGCGGGGTGTTTACTCGTCGGCGGCCGGCGCCGTGTCGTCCACGAGGCTGCGCTTCGTCGCCCTTACGCGCTCGTACGGAACCACGGCCCGAGCCGTCCAAGGCGATCGTGCCGACGCTCCGCTGCGTCGGTGCTCCTGGACATTGTTGGGTTCTGGACCAGAAGGCATCCTCGTGCGCCGATGCTCTTCAGTTCATCGAAACTCAGTGTCGCTTGCGGCTCAGGGCAGGTTGAAGGCGCGGCGAACCGCGGCTGCCAACAGCTCAGCGACGGCCCCAGTGCCGATGGCCGTCCCCGCCTCTCTCATCCGCTGAACGACCCCGCGCGCCTCGGCCTTGACTTCGGGCGGCGCCTCAAGCTCATCGAGACCGCGCTCTGCGGCGTCAAGGATCACGAAGATGTCGATGTTGTTGATGTCACCGAACGCGAGCTGACCGACGATCGAATTCGTGATGGTGATCGTCGTTCCGGCGTCGACGGGCCTGCGGTCCCTCAGCGCCGCGTAACCCTCACCACGGATCATGATGCCTCGCGTGCGCTGGATGTACTGCTGGTCCATGGCGTCGTGGGGGGTTTCTCCAACCTCGTTGAATGGCCGCACGTATGTCCAGTCGATGAACCCGAGCCGGTGAAGCTGCGCTGCCCCCCTGGCGACACCATCCCATCGCCGCGCAGTGTCAGCGTCTTCGCCCGGTAAGCCTATGGCCTCCTGAACCAACGTCATGCCGCTCAAGTGCTCCCCGGGACGCGCCTGCTCCCTCGACGCGATCCAGGCCAGGAGGTCCATTCGATCAATCGGCATCTCGGCAACGGTAGCCACCGCGGTGGATGGTCCCGGCGACGGTTCGGCGTTCTCCCGCAAGCTGCGGACTGTTCGGCCCCGACGCCCGCGACGGAGCGTCGTAACCTGGTCTATGTGGCGTCACCAGTTGATGTGGAAGACCAAGCCACATGGCCCTATGAGTTGCGCCAGCTTGCGGAGAAGCACGCTGAACAGCTGGCAGGATCGGAGGCTAACTCACCGGACGGCGCGCTGATCGGCGCGGAGGACATCTTCCGCTCACACTTGGGCGGTTCCGGGCTTCTCGTGTTCCATTGCACACGGCTGCTCGACCACGAACGCAAGGAAATTCGATCGAGCGGCCTTCAGCGACTGAGTAGGGAGTTGGTCACGCACCGCATCGAGTCGGCCTTCGGATCCGGCGTGCTGATGGCCGCTCAGCGAAAGCATGCGCTCGGCACGAGCATCTACGCCACAGGCCATCCGACGCGGCCATACCGCGACGGTCAAATCTGTTTCGTCGTCGGCGGGTCGATTTTCGACGAGGAGCCGGATGGCTGTGTCCCGCTGCTCTCGACCTGGGGCGGCGAGGCCACTCGCGGCGGCCCGAGCCCGGACGGCGCGCTCCGGTGCGGAACGCCGACGATCATCGCCGCGAGAGTCAGCATTGATAGCGGCGGTCGAGCTTGCCCGATGTTTCCCAGCCTTGGTGAGCTGCTACTTGCCCGCTGTCTCGGACTCGCCTCCCGCCGGCACGCGGACTACTTTCACCGCACCTCAGACGTTCCGGCTGCCGATGTTCTCGGTATCTGGCAGCCGGGCGACCCCGACTACGACCGGCACGAGCGGCTGCCTCGCTCGTAATCTGGCTTCGGTCACTCGGGAGTGGTGACGGCGGAGCGTCCAACTGGCGACGGTCAGCCTGACGCTACATTCATCGCCCAAGGAATCGCGCGCACCCACCCGTCGGAGGTCGGAAAGGGGTCGCAGGAGCATCTGCCGAATGCTTTCGTGGTGAACCGACACGACGTTCGCGATGCCAGCCGCTATCGTCCACCGCTCAGCCGCACAGGATCATGCCATGCTCGACGAGGACGAGGAGTACCACGGCGTACCTGCGGACCGGCTCCCTTCCGACCCGCACTCGGTAGATGACGAGGGAGAGGCGCTGGTCCTAGTCGCTTACGCCGCGGCGATGCACGCTGTACAGCAGCTTGAGTTTGCTCTCAAGCACCTCGCTGCAACGAAGGGTGAGATGCCTCATGACATCTCACCAGACGCGGCCTGGAAACAGACGCTCAAGGTGCTGCTGAGCCCAATGGGGCGTCTGGAGAGCATCCCCCCTCCCGACCTCGCTGATCGGCTTCGGACACTCCGGCCGATACGCAACCGGATGGCCCATGACCTGCTCCTTCAGTGGAGGCTTGACACCAACCTCGGGCTCACGACCCATCGAGAAGTGGCCGAAGGGCTGGTTGAGATCGAGAATGAGTTCGTCACGATCGAGCAGGCAATCTCGGCGCTCGCTGACGAGAACATGCGACTGCAGGGCATCAGTGCCGAGGACGTGGAAATTCCGGCAGGCGAGATGCGTCGAATGCTCTCGGGTCTCGACGAGGGGTGAGCGACTGCCCCGTCGCCAAGATGATCATGGAGCGTGTGCAAGCGCCAGGATCAAGCGGTCGTGTCGGAGACGCTCACGAGACGCCGCCACCTAAACGATCGCCTTGTCCGAGCCGCCGTGCCCTTAGCGTCGAATTGCAGTGCGATCCGAATCAACCGCGCGGCCGAGAACGGAGGCCAGTCCACGATCCGGCTAGGCGCTCCTATCGCCGCGGCTGCTGGCTCGGCTCCTGGAGCTTGGTCACGGCTTCGGACACGATGCGCTCAATCTCCTGGTCCGAGAAACGCACAGTCTGCTCCGTCTGCTGCTCCGCGGCATGTCTAGCGACATCAATCGCCTGCTGGGCGTCGGCGTGGGCCACGTAGCCAATGATCAGCGCAACGACGATCGCGAGGAGCCCGAGCCAGTTGCTGCCGCCCCGCTGTACCGCAACCGCAATGATCGGAGTGGCTTCGGGAAACCGATTGTTCAGTCCCTCCGGCGTCACGCCCTTCGGAATCGACCCCGACCTCAGAGCCTCCAGCAAGCTCTCGAGCATCTCCGTCGGTAGGTCTGACGGCCTCAGGCGCGTGCGCTGGTTCAACCAGACGGCTGGCGGCACATGGGCGGTACCACCGCACGACGGACACGTGAACTCAATGCGCCCTACGAAGTAGGAATCCGTCCGCTTGCCTCCCACCCCCATTTCGACCCTCGGCAAATCGTCCCAGCGGGCGCGGGGAAATCGGCCGCCCCAACCACAGTCGGCGCAATACCCCGTAGGCGGCCGATCGCTCATCTGGCGGGACGATAGCCGCTGCCGCCATGGGCTTCTTGGAATTCGCCAAGGCAATCGCATGACGCGCGGCGAGGAAGGAACAAAATAAGTAGGACAACGGCGGCCACCATCTCCTGACTACCTAGACCGCCACGCTAGATGCGAACGAGTTCTCGGTTGCCGCAACGGGCACCCAGAGTCGCGTCGGTTCCGGGCAATTCTTCACCGCTGTCCCCGCTGGCGATCAGAATGCCGGCGATTCGTAGCTTCGGTCGTGGATCGCTGCGACGACGACGCTCGCGAAGTGCGACCAACGTTTACCAGGCACGGTGAACTCTGCAAGTTCACCCACGACTCGTCGGATGGTCTCAAGATCCCCTTCTGCTTCGGCGCGCCTGAGTTGAAGGACACGTGGATCAAACGCGTCGTGTAGCCACTCATTTGAACGGCGGGTGAACGAATCCCGATCCAGTTCGAGCGATCGGATCGTCCAAAGGCCGCGGTCGGTCGCGGCGGCAATCCGCCAGCGCCCACCCTCGTACCGATAGGTGAAGTGTGGGCGGGGATCTTCGGTGGTCGGGTCGACCAGCATCGCGCGCTCAGGAGTCATCCAAGGCTCCTCTCTCGGCCCGAGGCGACGCGCACCAGGTTCTAGCTGCCATTTGTTGCGCTTGAAGTTGTTACAAGCGCGGCATGCGAGGACTAGGTTGGGAACGGAGAACGCCAACCACCAGTACTTATCACGATCTTTGGGACGGATATGGTCCACCTCGTTCTCGCGCTCGATGAGGTCGTCCTCGCAGTATCCGCATAGGTCAGCCTGGTCGCGTGCAAGAGCGCCGCGCATCGACTTGTAGCCATCGTCGCCCCGGCGCTCTACACAAGCCGGCCCTTCGATGTCTGGTATAGCTGCCAGAGCCTCTTGGTCTCGTTGGAGGCGAGCGGTAGGCACAAGCCCACCCCGCGTCAGGCGTATCACCTCCGCGAGGCGGACTCAAATGCATCTCGCCAAGCCGCTTCGACGGCCTCAGCGTCCGCGCCATTCGAAGGTTTCTCGACCGTAAGGCGATGAAGGAGCTCGCGTTCTTCCTCGGCCAGCCGCGGCGGGGCTACGCGAGGAACACCGAAGACGTCCTCATAGATCTCGTCTGCGCCACGCATTGCGAGCCTCTCTTCAAGAAGAGTCGGCCGCACAGACCCGTCATCCGTCACTTCCAAGACATGCACCTCGCCTGAATGCGCGGAAGCGACTACGAGCGGTGAGTGCGTTGTGATGATGAACTGACATCGAGGGAGCGCCGAGCGGAGAAGTGGCACAACAGTTCGCTGCCACCGCGGGTGAAGATGAGCCTCGATCTCATCGATCAATACGATTGCCTCTAACGTTTCGGGGTCTGGCACCGTCCGCGTTGCTATGACGGACTGAGCGAGCACCTCCAGGACAACAACGAGCATCGCCTGATAGCCGTCGCTCAGATCTTCGACGCCGACTCGCACGCTGAAGCCCGTGCCGTATCGAAGTTGAAACCGCCTCTGTTCCATGAGCTGCGAGATTGTTGTTACCCCGCCCTTTCCGCGGAGCTCAAAGAAATCAACCAGAGGAAACAGATGCTCGCCATCCTTCTCATAGACCAGCATGTCGCGAAGTACTCGCGACAAGGCGTTCCGTGCGCTCTTCGTTTCGAGAGCTGCGAAGAAGTCCTGTGTCAGAAGCGGATGATCGGTAGCAAACAGGCCGCGAACGCGCTCTAGTTCCAGATTCTCTGTCTTCGGCAACTCGCCAGGTTGGGCGATCCGCCGCCGCGCCGAGAACGCGAGCAGCAGCGGCAGCTCCGGGGATGAGGCTCCTTCGATATAGCGATCTTGCTTTGGCGAGAGCCGTCGTAGCGACCTGCGCACCCGCTGTCCCCGCGAGCGGGATTGGAGCTCGATCCTGCCCTCCTCATTGTCGGCGAGGCCGGAGCGGACCCATGTCCACGGCGTTTCGACGAGGCTCGTGACGGGCCTAGGATCCATAGATGCCAGCACGATGCTCTGGAGAATGGTCGTCTTGCCCGTTCCGTTCTCGCCAACGAGGACTGTCCAGCCGTCCCCGCCTTTCTCGGGCCGATTGAATCGGAGCTGTAGGTCGGTGAAGCACCGCAATTGCTGGATAGAAAGACGGTCGAGCACATCGTCATCATCGCACGCGCGGCAACCCGATCTCGGCGACGCGTGCCAGATCTTCGTCGCCGCCACCACCGTGCGATGACGTAGCACCGCCCCGGCGGGAGCAATACGCCCGCGCTGCCCGGGGTCCCCCCGCGGTCTGTCCACCATGTCGTCCCCGTGACCCTAGAGGCCAGACTCTGCGGCGCTTGGTCGCCCAACGCGATCGCGCGGTGCCAACACCGCCACAGGATGAAAGCGATCGCGCGGCTGGTGGTAGACAGGACCAGGAACCCGCCGCGCGGGGGCTGGTCATCCTGCTCTATCACAGAAAGGGAGTCCAGCGCTTCGCGCGAGAGCGTATGCGGCGATCCGGGCGGCCTCAAGCAGTTCGTCCTGGCTCGCGGGCAGCGTGAGGTCGCTCGTCGTTGGAACCCAATCCGCGATCGGCTGCCGGTCCCCCTGAGCCTCGATCAGGGTCGCGTGCTGCATTCCTACGAGATCGATCTGACAGCGATTCCGGCCGATGAACTCGCCCGCCGCGAGGACGTCTGCTGCGGCGCGAAGCACGGGGAGGATGAGATCACGGGCGAGCTCATCCGGTTCGAAACGCCGAGGCAGCGCGTCGCTTGGCTGCGGTGGGTCAAGTCGCAACGAGGCACCTGACACCCCTTCTCCGTCGATGACTACACGCGCCCACGCGTCGGCGCGGTGAAAGCCGTCGAAGTGTGGCGCGTGTTGATGCGGCACCTCGATGCTCGCGCCAGCGGGATGTGGAGTGACCCACCCGGGCGCAAGCCCATGACAGTGCGCAAGGTCCTCGCCGACTTTGCGCACAGCGGTTGCGGCATCAACGGTTGTGGACCATCCCCGGAACCGCGGCGACTTCGTGTATGGAGCGATGCGCACATGCACGAGGCCGTGGTCGACCGCGTGGGGCTTCCATCCATCGTGACCTTGATGGAAGACCAGCCCGAGCTGTGCAACGAGCGGCGAGATCAACGCAGTATTGAGCAACGCATGTACGCGCTCCTCGGCAGACCGCCCACGCGCAGCCAGCTCAAGGAGCTCTGCGCGGCTCCCGATCCTCATAGCTCTGTAGTGGCGCTCCGCCAGAGCACCGGCTCCGGAGCCTTTCGGATCGGCGGCGTCCCTGACGCCCGCGACCTCGCGTACGTAGACAGCGCCGTTCTGAAGGACGATGTGTGGCGTATCCGAGGATTCATAGACCCGGACCACGGCGATCGGTCCCCTTGGGAATTCGGTCATCACCTTGGCCTCGAACGCCGGGAGTGGGTCGATCCGGGCGCGTATGCGATCACGCACGAGGTCCACCAGCGGCGGGGCCCCTTCACACGCCCAGAGGGAATCCGTAGTCGCGACGACGTCGCCGTCGTCGACACCAAGCAGGATCCATCCTCCGGCTGTGTTCGCGAACGCTGCGATGGCCTCGACCAGTTTGAAGGACTCCTCCTGGCCGATTCCTCGCTTGTGCTCGACGAACAACGTCTCGCTGAGACCGAGCATCCGCTCGACATCGTCGAGCGACAGCTCGTAGAGAGCACCTGTACTGAACGACCCAAGCGGCATGGTCTACGCACGCTAGACGGCAAGCAGGACGGAGATCAGAGTTCCGGACCAAAGACAATTCCGATCGCGGGGCGGTGCGCCGAGCCGGCGATCCCACCCCTGGGCAAAGAGCACTTGTCTGGGATCGCCTGGGCTATGGTCCCCAGGTCGCCAATGCGCTCGCCTCGTCCGGCGGCTGGTGGCAAAATGCAATCGTCACGCGCCGCCTCGTCGGCGACGCGCCTGTCGCCGAAGCGCAGCTGGCGGCAAGACGGCCAAGCTGCATTTGTTCATGCGGCGTCCATTTACGCGCTTTCGTGAACTCCAACAGCGGTTCGTCAGCCGTCAACATCGAACCGAACACCGTGGAGGTCTATCCATCCAACTCGGGGATCGACCAAGAGCGAGCCTTCAGGGCCCACCTCTGCGGTCGTGAAGCCCGACTCACACGCGAGATCGAAGTGCCAAGTCCGACGCGGTCGAGCGGTCGCCGGAAATTGGAATGCCTCCGTGCGACCGGCGCCAGCGGCAGCCGTCGCAACGATCCTGCCCTCGGCTCGAACCTCCGAACCGACTTGACGAAAGGCGGGACCAGGCGGAGGTTCGCCCTCAGACCATGGTGACCTTGAGGTGTCCGTCTCGAAGAAGGTTTGAAACTGATCGTGAACGGCCCATCGAAATCCGACGGAAGAGTCAGGCTGATCTCCTCCGCGTACCGCGGACTTGGGACCCAACGCGCAAGCGATGCTGATCGCACGTCGGTACCGTCGACGTTGTACCCCGTGGAGACGAACAGAACTCCTACGAGGCGCCGGTAGTGCTCTCTAGCGTTCACGGAGGCGCCAGACGCGAGCGGAGTCTTCAGGATCTCGGCGGCAGCGTTCGCATAGGCATCGATGCCGTTGAGCCAGATCTCGCCGGCTATGACCAAGATTCCGGACGTGCTGAACTGGCCTCGGGAACCGTGGAGGGCGCGGTGGACCACCTGCTTTGGTTCCAGCAGCTTGAGCGTTTGATTTGCGGCAGGCAGTTGAAGGGCACGCGGTGTCTTCACGTCGAGCTCGATAAGCCGCGTCGCGGAGATGCGAAGAATCAGGTCGGGCGTCTGAGCGGAACCGGTTGCGACAAACTCGGGCGCAAGGCCTCCGTTCTCAAGCGAGCTGGCGACCTCAAGAAGCTCAACGTTGTGGTCGAATGTTTCCGGTTGAACGCTCTCCTGCATGAGCCGGTCATTTACCGGGTCTTGGCCCATCGGGCAAATGCGAGAACTGCGCGGCGCAGGCGAACGGCGGAGCGAACATCCACGGTGTCCCCTCCCGCTCTTAGGTCTTGAACGTTCTGCTCGGCGGACTGGGTTAGGCGAAGTAGAGGGTGTTTTGCGAGGCGGCCGGCTCTCGGCGGCGGGACGACAGCCAAAATCGGTTCGAATCTCAGATCGCGCGATCGCGATGAGGCTCTCGAGACCGGCGATATCCATCAAGATCGGGGCGGGGTCGGGCAGGCCCCGGCCCGTTTCAGCGGTACGGCGCCGTTCTGCGTCAGGCCCGACTAGAACTTGGTCCATGTCCAACAGGAATGTTCCGGCGGCCCGGTGGTCCTCACGGACAACGTGAACCACGCCGCCCAGCCCCCGGCCCGCCGGCCAAGCTGGCATCACCGCAACTGCCCCGCATCCTGCACATCTCCAGCGCAATGTCGAATACTGCGCCAGGTGAGACGTTTGCGAGGAGTAGGGACCCGCACTCGGCGCACCTCAAATCGGCGCCGTCATCCCCTACGCCTCGGAAAATCGGCGTATCAGAAGCGGCCTGAGACACGATTGGAGCGCCTGAGCTTTGATCGTCATCCACCCGCCCGAGGTTAGGCCGTACGACGGCGCGGATCTGGACTTTCAGGCCGTTCCGGCGCCGGTCCGGCTCCTGCGGCCTGATCTGCGCGTAGTTCCCACAGTGTGCACCAGGCGGTGTGCCTGAACGAACGTAACGCTCGCAAGATTCTCCGGCCCTCAGCCATCACACTCACAGCAGTGAGACGGAACGCGTCACCAGGCGGACCTGCAGCAACGCCGCCAATGCAGAAGGAGGCCTTAGCCGGTCTCCGCGCCGGACCGACAATCGGCAAGAAGCGCTGACGAGGCCGCGCTAACGATTGCATTCGTCACCAGCGCCGCCGGACCGGGCTAGCGCAATGGCGACGAAGCGCACCATCGTGGACGCACCATCGTGGACGACACCGCGCCGGCCGCCGACGCGTAAGCACCCCGCCTGTGCAAATCGGGTTCGCCGCCGTCACCGGTCCACCCGAGCAGGGGGCCAGTTCGTGTGGCCGGAGGTGATCGCGGAGGAGAACGACAAGGACCCGGCGTCGGAGTGTCGTGTCCTGCTCGCCAGCGAGGAAGAGCAATGTCCTCCTCTCCGAGGACGGGACCGCGGGCTCGTCCGGCTCGTGGGTCGGCGGCGCTTACCGCGGTGCGCGGGGGGCATCGCCGCTCCCAACGTCGCCTGCCGCGGGCTTACTCCCGAGTGGAGACTGGGCGGACCGGGGCTGTCACTCGAATAACCGATCTCCCCTTGTTGGGGAGCTGCCCGGCGGGCTCCCGAAGGCCACAGGTGCCTCCCACGGCTGATGGGAGCGGCGCAGGCGGCGGGCGCGTTTCGAGAGGCTTCCATAACGCTCCCACGGAGGCCCGCAACGGCTACCGGACCACGTCCCGACCTACGAAAAGTACCGCTTGTTAGCAGGGCGCTTCTCCAGTGGAGCCAACGGGATTCGAACCCGTGACCTCCTGCTTGCAAAGCAGGCGCTCTCCCAACTGAGCTATGGCCCCGATTCTGGGGCGAGTCTAGGGACTCAGCCGTCGAAGTCGAAGTCTCGCGGCGGGCGCTGCTCGAACCAGAGGCGGTCGTGGTCCGGGGCGTCCTGGAGGAACTCCGGGGTGCTCTCGAGCACGTCGTCGTCGCCCTCTTCTTCTTCAGGCTCGAGCTCGTACTCCTCGGTCTCCTGATCGAGGTGAGGCGCGGCTGCCGGCGGCGGTGGGTCGGCCGGGTGCGGCGCGAGGCTCGGCTCGGGTTCGGGCTCCGGCGAGAGGTCAGCGGGATGCGGTGGCGGAGCCGATTCGGCCTCGGCGTCGAATGGGCTCGCCTCGAACGACTCGTCTTCGAACTCCTCGTCGGGCTCGTAAGCGGGCAGCAGCGCCTCGTCCTCCAGCGCCGGCGCCGGCTCCTGAAACTCAGCCTCCGCGTCGAACGGCTCCCAATCCTCAGCCGCCGGCGACGGGACAGCCGATTCCGGTTCGGCAGCCGCCAACTCGACCGCCGACTCGCCCTCGCCGCCGACCTCGGGACCGCGGCGGACCGGTCCGAGCGCCTCGCGTTCAGCGCGTTCGATCTCGGTGGGATCGGCGCCACGGCGGCGCTTGAGGTCGAGGTGCTCGCGGATCGCGTCGTCGAGTAAACCCATGCTGCTTAAGCCTACCCGGCCCCCGACGCATCCGTGGCTCGAGCCGCAGCGCTGATAGTTCGATTCTTGCCGCTGCGCTTGGCTTCGTAGAGCGCGCCGTCGGCGTCCGCGATTAGGGCTTTCTTATCTCCATCGGTCGAGGCCGCGACGCCGAGGCTGGCGGTGATCCGCAGTACGCCTTGGCCGTCCGTCCTGGCCACACGCAGGCCTTCGACGGCCGACCGGATGCGGTCGGCGATCGCGTGGGCGCCCTCAAGATCCGTGTGGGGAAGAATCAGCGACAGCTCCTCGCCACCGTAGCGCGCGGGGGAGTCGGCGTCGCGGGAATTTTCTTGCAGGACCCGGGCTACCTGACGGAGGACCGCATCGCCCTGGGGATGCCCGTAGGTGTCGTTGACGGCCTTGAAGTCGTCGATGTCGAGCATGATCAGGCCAATCGAGTGGTGGTAGCGGCGGACCTGCTCGATCTCGGCGTTCAGGAGCGCCTGGAAACGGCCGTGATTCGCGAGGCCCGTGAGCTCGTCCGTGACGGCCTGGCGGCGCACCTGAAAATGCAGCTCGATGTTCTCGAGCGCGAGCGCCGCCTCCGCCCCCAGCGAGCGGAGCACTTCGAGATCGTCGTCGGTGAATGGTCGCCCACGCCGCGCGACGGTGATCACGCCGTGAGCCCGTGCGTGCGGCTCGATCGGGCCGAGCGTCACGGCCGCCACGCTGACCGCGGCGGTGTGCGCCTCGCCCACTCCACCGTTCGCCAGCGCGGCGCGTTCCGCTTCGTGCACGGCGTCCTCGAGCCCGGCGAGCGATCCCTCGCGCTCGGCCTCCGCGAGCGGTTCCTCGTCGGTCAAGCGAACGCTGATCCTCCCCCCGCTCGCCTGCACCGCATCGACTGCCGTGTTCAGCGCGAGCTCGAGCAGCGCCGGGCGATCGAGGCTCGACGCGAACGTTTGGCCGATGCGGCGAATCGCCTCGCGTAGCCGTACCCGTTCCCGAGAGAGCTCGTCGAGGCGGCGAGACAGCTCGCTCGACATGCTGTTGAACTCCACCCCGAGCGCCGCGAACTCGTCGCGACCCTCGACCCTGACCGGCGAGGAGAAGTCGCCGCTCCCGAGACGCCGCGCGGCCTCCAGAAAGCCGCTCAGCCGACCCTGGAGCGCGCGCGAGGCGAGCAGCGCGAAGCCGAAAGCCAGCGCCAGGAGGGCGACGATCAATACCGCGGCTAGGGCGCGACTGCCTCCGAGCGATGCGGCCGTCGCGGACAGCGCGGACAGAACGGTGACCGTAACGGGCGCGCCGCCGAAGCCGGTGAACGTCTGACTGACCGCGCAATAGCCCTTGCCGCCGACCCTGACGTTTCCGTCCGTCCCCAGCGAGGAGGAGCTCGGTAGCGCAACCGTCGAGGCGAGGGTTTTGGTTCCATCGCGCACCACGACCGCGACCCCGGGCGCCGACAGCTCTCGCGCGTACTGGGAGGCAGTGAGCTCGGAAACCGTAACGGTCATGGCGCTGCCCGCGGCCGGATCACTGACTATGACCGACCCGGGCGCGATCGCGGTGCGGTCCCCGACGTCCGCAATCGTCCTCGACGCGTTGGTCAGGGTCGCCCTGGCCAGACCCGCCTGCGTCGACAACGCGGCGAACCGAACCGCGAGCGCCTTGCCGCGCAGGGATCCGACAGCGCGCCCGAGCGAGGCGGCATCCGTACGCGCGGACGCCGCGGCGCTCTCATAGACGCTGCCGGCCTCGGCCGCCACACCGCCGGCGCGGGCGTCGGCCTTCCCTTGCTGGCTGTCGCTGATCAGGCTGAACATGAGCACCCCGATCGCCACCATCGGCACGACGACGATCCCTACGAAGAAGATGGTGAGGCGCGCACGAAAGCTCATGAGGGGGCCCGTCCGCCGCTCAGGCTATCGGCCATCGCCGCCGAATCCGCCAGATGCCAGTGCGCCCGGAGGCCCGCCTGAGGCGGCTGCGAGCCGCCCCACCGGGGCTACACTGTCCCGCAACCGCGCGGCATATGCCGCCGCCCGGGGCTATAGCTCAGTTGGGAGAGCGCCTGGATCGCACCCAGGAGGTCGCCGGTTCGAGTCCGGCTAGCTCCATGAAGAAAAGCCCTCCAGGTCGTAGGGCTTTGGGTTTTTAGTTCTCGACGCCTCATCTCTTAGGCCCATTGCTAATTGGGCATCAGAATTGGGCATCAAACTCGCGCCGCTGCTCAATCGACTCCGCGGCTTCCGCGTCGCTCTGTGCACGGTGTAGCATGGACAGCAGGTCTGCCTCAGCCCTCGGCGACCCAGTTTCCCGGCTCCAGCAAGCGGCCGGCGTGCGCAAGGCCTTACGGCCGTCGCGCAGCACCACAGAGCCAGCGCCCCCATGCTCCCGGCTCGGACTCGTCTACCGAGCCCGCACTTAGTCCTTATCCGTTGACGGAATCCACAAACGGAAAGCTGGTTGCCTCATGACCACCGGCCAACCACCAAGAGAGGTCCGCATGCCCAACAACTCAAACCCCAGCCCGACATCCACCCCGACCAAGCCAGCGGTGCATCAGAGCACCTTCGCCGAGGGTGAGTCACACCCCGCCGACCACCCCGAGGAAGAGCGCGTCGGCACGTTCGCCGAGGGCGAGTCAGACCCCGCCGACTTCCCCGAGGAGGAGCACGTCGGTACGTTCGCCGAGGGCGAGTCAAATCCCACCGAACACCCCGAGGAAGAGCACGTCGGCACGTTCGCCGACCGCAAAGGCTGAGCCTGAGGCCAACCCCGGGACCATCCGTGGGAAGCGCCGAAGAAAACTGAGCCGTTCGCCAGAGGGCGGGCGGCTCATGCGCTCCTGACCGCAAGGTCCACGGACACGAGAAACCGAAGCGCGCTGATCGGCGCAGACGCAGACGGTCGGAGGCGTCCCGAGCAGTTCCGTCGTCGGCAACGGGTTCGCCGGCCGTCGGGCAAGACGGCACATCTGGGTCGCAGACGCGGGCGGCAGAGCACGAACGGGCCGGGTCGGCGATGATTGTCGGCGTGGCCGAGAAACCGACATCCCGAAGCGTGAAGATCGCCGCCGATGAGCGGACCGGTTGGTCGTCGGAGCGGCCGCGCAGCAGCGGCGCTCCGCCCCGCCCGGTCGACGTGTCGGTCCGGTCCCGCGTTCTCGCTCCGTCGGATCGGCTGCGCTACTCGCCCGGGAGCCTTCTCGTGATCGTTGGCGCGGCGGCGTCAGAGCCCGCACAGTTCGCCGAGAGGGTTGTTGAGGAACGCGGCGCGACGCTCGCGCCGGCTCGGGTGCGAGCACTGCTGGCCGGTCGGGTCCCGGAGGACGAGATCGAGGAACGGGCCAGTGAGCTGCTTGCCGGCGCCGTCCTCAAGCGGCTGCAAGCTGACCAGACCGTCGTTCTGCCACTCGAAGGTTTCGACGCTGCCGAGCGCGAGCGGTACGTGCGCCTCGCCCATGGTCTGCGGCGCCCGCGACACCTGATCCTGTTGGACGCTTCGCGCGAGAAGGTACTCGGCGACGAGCGGCCGGCGCTCGACGAGCTCCGGCGGTCCCTTGACGCCGGCGAACTCGGGCTCGAGGGATTTCAGACCGCGCTTCGTCTCGGCGGCCACGCACTCACCGAGCTCAAGCGGATCGTCTTTCAGCCCCCGCCTCGCGACGACTGATCCTCGCGACCCCTGTCGCGGGATAGGTCGGACTGAGGCTCGGTCCCGAGTCAGGAGACGGTGATCGTGTCGGGAGCCTCGGCCCGGGCGAGAACCACCACGCCGACCAGCGCCGCGGCGAGCGCGACGAACGCCAGGGCGGCCTGCAGACCGCTGGCATGAAGGTGCTCGTCGAACAGGGTGAGCCCGAGCGCCACACTGACGATGGGGTCGAGCGCGGTGCTGCTGGCGAGGGTCGCGGCGAGCGCGCGCGTGTTCAGCGCCAGCTGGTTGAGCGTCATCGAGACGTATCCGACGCCGGCCAGCGCGTAGGGCTCCCAGCTCGTGATCACGTGCACGACTCCGAGGTGCAGCTCGTCGACGACGGACTTGGTCAGCGCCGCCGAGAACGCGAAGAGAACCCCGGCGGCCGCCCCCAACAGAGCGGCGCGCCGCGGCGCGGGGCCGTGTCGGCCGAGCAGCGACAACGGCACGCAGATTGCCGCGCACGCGATGCCGGCGACGACCCACTTGCTGAGCGGCACCTCGCTGCGTCCACCCGAGGGATGGGCGATCGCGAGAAAGCCGACCAGCGCCACCACCACGAGCGCTGCCGCCGCCGCCTCACGGCGCCCGACATGCAGGTCGCTGAACCGAGCGCCGAGCGGCAGGGCGAACACCACGCTCAAGACGAGTAGAGGTTGCACGACGGCCAGCTGGCCGAGCCGCAGTGCGGCAGCTTGCGCGATGAAGCCGATGGTGTCGGAGGCGATCCCGGCAACCCACAGCGGATGGCGTGCCATCCGCAGGAGCAATCCCGAGCTGGTCGCGGATGCGGGCGCGTCCATGCCTGCCTTCTGCTGCAGCACGGTTCCGAGCGCGAACAGGAGCGCCGAGATCAGGGCGAGGACGACTTGCACTGTGCGGCGGTCAGTGTCCGGCGAGCGGGGCGACGTAGCGCAGGAACGGTTCGATCCCGAGCGCTGCGCCCGTGGCCTGCTCGACCAGAGGGAGAGTGTCAACCCGGCGTCCGTAGCGGTGCACATGCTCGGCAAGCCAGCGCTGAATGGAAGTCACTTCACCCCGTCGCAGATCCTCCTCGCGCGACCCCAGATCGGCCTCTAGCGCCTCCCACAGTTGCGCGGCGATCAGGCAGCCGAGCGCATAGCTCGGGAAGTAGCCAAAAGCCCCGCGGCCCCAGTGCACATCTTGGAGGCAGCCGAGTGTGTCGGAGGTGACTTCCACGCCAAGCAGGCGGCGCATTCCGTCGCGCCATGCGACGGGCAACTCGGACACTGTCAGTTGACCCTCGATCAGAGCGAGTTCGAGCTCGAAGCGCAGGACGATATGAAGCGGGTAGGTCAGCGGGTCGGCGGACACCCGGATCGCGGAGGGCTTGACACCAACCAGCGCCGCGTGCAGCTCGCCGGCTGGCACCACGAAGCCGCCGCTTGCCAGCTCGGCGACGAGTACCTCGTCGAACGCGGGGTTGCGGGCAACGTGGTTCTCCCACAGCTTGCTCTGCGACTCATGGACCGACATCGACGTCCCGCGTCCAAGGTTGGTGCGCTCCAGCACCGGGTCTATCTGGCGCTCGTACAGTGCATGGCCGTACTCGTGGAGCGAGCTCAGCAACGACTCGACGTCGCCATCCTGGTAGCGGGTAGTCACGCGCGTGTCGCGACGGCCCATCCAGGCGGTAAAAGGATGAGCGGACACGTCCACCCGCCAGCTCGCGGAGTCGACCCCGAGCCGGCGCAGTGCCCCTGCCACGGCAGCCCGCTGCGCGCTTTCAGGCACCTGGAGCGTGCGACGCGGCGAGCGCAACTCGGCCTCGGGCACCAACGGCGCCAGCGCCTCGGCCAGCTCCCCGAAGACGCGACGTAGCTCGTCGGTCCGCAGCCCGAAGTCATAGTCACCAAGCAGCCCGTCATACGGACTCTCACCCTCGCCCGCAACGCACTCACCGTAAGCACGCGCCAGTTCAACGTTACGTTCCAGAGCCGGCGCAAAAGCGTCGAAATCGTCCCGCTCGCGCGCAAGCAGCCAACTCTCCTGCCCGTCGGCGCCGGCGCGAGCCAGCTCAGCGGCAAGCTCATCGGGGACGCGACATGCCCGTTCCCAGTCGCGGCGCGCGATTCGCACGATGTCGCGATCGAGCTCATCGAGCGGCGCGCCGGCGAGCTCAGCCAACCACTCCCCGATCTCCTCGGCGGTACCGCGCTCATGCTCTATACGAGCCAGCGTCCCGAGCTGCTCTCCCCGTCCCGGCGCGCCCTCCTGCGGCATCATCACCCGCTGGTCCCAGCTGAGCAGCATCCCCACGCAACCGAGGTCGGCGAGCTCAGCCATGCGACCGCGAAGCTTCTCCATGGCGCCCACGGGTCAGAGCCTAACGCGACGCTCTTCCCATCGCACATGGCCGCCCATCGCTACGCAATCAGGCCACGGGCCGAGGGCCGCGTCAAGGCTGGCAGGGCGCCTGCCGATAGAGACGCGGGCGGCCCGCGCCCTCTTCAGTTATGGCTATGGCAACGGCTCCACAGGACTCCGCGGACGGCGGCGAAGCAGACGCGGACGCGGTGCATCGCGGCATCGCCCGAGCCTGGCGCGCGTATTACGAGGATCCCGCCGGGGCGCTGGATGCGGCGATCCGCGGCTACGAGTCAGGGCGGTCGCTCGATGATGCGGCTCTGTGCGCCCGAGCGCGCGCGCTCCAGGGTGCTGTCGGTCTGCACCGCGGTGATCTACAGGGGGCGCTCGAGCTCGCGGTCGAGGCGCAGCGCTACCTGGGGCCGGCGAACGACTCGGCGGCGCGCTGTGAGGTTGCCGCGCTGAAGGCTCAGGTGAACTTCTTCTCCGGGTCGTACGCGGACGCTCTGCGAGAAGCTGATCTGGCCGTCAGGGTTGCCGATGAGTCGGCGGACCCGGACCTGCGGATCTTCGCGCGGCGGGCGGTTTGCCTGGTGTTCGGCAACGTCGGTGTCCCGGACTGGGAACAGCGGCTCGAGGAGCTGCTGCGGCTCTCGGTCGACGCCGGCGACGCCTGGGAGGAGGCGATCTCGCGGAACGATCTCGCGTGCTATCTGCATGAGACGGGCGACCTGGAGGGTGCCGAGCGCGAGATCGATCGCGCGCTCGCCGTGGCGCACAGCGTTCCTGGGCGAAACAACTTCGCGCTGGGGGTCCTGCATTCGACGCGCGCCGACATCCAGCTGCTCGGCGCTCGCCCAGAGGCGGCGCTGCGGGATGCCGAGGAGGCGATCGCTCGCCTGCTCGAGAGCGGCGACCCCAACCCGTACGTGTTCGGGGTCACGGTCCGCGCCCAAGTGCAGGCCCGCATGCTGCTTGGGCAGCTCGACGACGCTCGCGAGTCCGGCGAGGGGGCGCTCGCGTGGCTGGGCGATCGCGTACCCCAGATGCGCAGCCTGATCCTGACCACGCTGGCCGCCGCGCTGCGCGACGCCGGGCGAGTCGAGGACGCCTACGACGCGCTGCAGCGGGCCTGCGAACTCGAACGCCAGGCGTTCCGCGAGCTCTCGCAGGTACAGCTCAGCCTGGAACGGGCGACGCTCGAGGCGCGCGAGGCCCGCCGTCACAGCGACCTGCTGACGGTCAAGAACCGTCAGCTCGCCGAGGCCCACACCGAGTTGGAGCGCCGGGCGAACGAGCTCGAAACGCTGCACGCGCAATTACGCGAGCAGGCCGAGCGGGATCCGCTGACCGGCGTTCACAATCGGCGCTACCTGGCGCGCGAGCTCGAGCGGCTCACCCATGAGCAGATGGCCGGTCGGCTGAGCCTCGCGGTGCTCGACGTCGATCACTTCAAGACGATCAATGACCGCTTCGGACACGCCGCCGGCGACCAGGTGTTGATCCGCATCGCCAGACTGCTCTGTGATCACCTGCGGGAATCCGACAGCATCATCCGCAGCGGCGGCGAGGAGTTCATCATCCTCATGCCCGGCACCGACGCCAACTCGGCAATAGCGTGCTGCGAACGCATCCGCCGGGCAGTCAACAACCAGGTGTGGTCGAGCGTCGCGGACGGCCTGGCCGTGACCACGAGCCTCGGCGTTGCCACGACCGACGGCGCGCACGACCTCGAAGCCATCATCAGGCTCGCTGACCAGCGGCTGTACGAAGCCAAGCGGAATGGTCGAGACCGGGTCGTGTCGGGCGCGCCCTGGCTCGGCTCATCTGCTCGGCGCGTTCGTACGTAGGTTCCCGCGCCAGGCAAACCTTCTAGTTTTGCTCGCCGGCGTGGGCGGCTCTCGCCCGTTGTCGCATGTGGCGCTGTGGTCGTCGGTGGCGGCCCCTCCTTGCCGCTCCAGCGAGGCCGCACGCAGAACGTGGGCACGCGACATCCGGGACTGCGCTTCCTCGAGCTTCGCTTGGGCCAGCAGCCGGCCCATGGCGGGATAGGGATACATTGGGCACCCTTAGCTGTAGACAAAGATACTTTGTAGAAAGCTACTTTGAATAAAGCTGCTTGTCAAGCTACTCTCTCTCAAGCTACTCTGTCTATAGCTAAAATTCCTGGTCAATGAGCAAGCACGAAGCGCCGCCGTCCGCCGCGACCCACAGCGAGGCCGCATCCACCGAGAAGGATCCGGTCACAGACCACGTCCGTTGGGCGGTGGCCAACTGGCCACAAATCGATCCCGAGGTCGAAGGGATCGTCTCCCGCGTGGAAAAGATCAACCGCTACCTCCAGAACGCATCTCGCGCCAGCCTCGGAGAAGTCGGCCTCACCAAGGAGGAGTGGAAGGTGCTATTTGCGTTGCACGACCGCGTGCGCTCGCACGGCTGGCTCTGCCGTGATCTAGACGTCTCGACAGGCGCGATGACCAACCGCCTCGACAAGCTCGAACGTCGCAGCTTGATCCGGCGCGCTCCCGATCCACAAGATCGACGCGGCGTACTGCTCGAGCTCACCGCGGCCGGCGAAGCCCGACTGGAGGAGTACATCGACGCCGGCGCCGGGCGGGAACGCGAACTGCTGGACGACCTCACCCGGACGGAAAAGCAGCAGCTCAATCGACTCCTGTCCAAGCTGCTCGTTGCCCTGCAATCGGACGACGCCCAGAGCCCGTCCCCGCGCAAGTCGCGTCAAAGCTCCTGAAGCAGCCCGGCGCCGGCGCCCCCCAAGGCGCTTACGGATGCTTCCGTGTGCCCGACATGCTCGCGCGGATACGTGCGTTGGCTTCGTCCGCGAGTGTCGTCGCGTCGTCCTCGGCCCGCCGGGCCTCTTCAATCAGGTCGCTCAGCTCCGGCTGGCGCTCATCGGCCCGTTCGAGGACGTCGGCAGCGACGTAGATTGGGCAGCCCGTCAATGCCGCGAGCGTCAGCGCGTCGCTCGGCCTGGCGTCCACGGCCGTGCCGTCGGTCAAAACCGCCTGGGCGAAGAACGTGTTGTCCGTCAGCTTCACGATCCTTGCCTCCGCAAGCTCGCCCCCGGTCGCGTTGAGCAGGGCCGCGGCGAAGTGATAGACGCCCGGGCGGGGAAGCTCGATCTTTTCCAGGATGACGGCGAGGCCGGTCGCTTCGGCCGGCCCGATCCAGATCGGCATCCGCCGGTCTCCATCGATCTCCTCCAGGAAAACGATGTGGCGCTGCGACGATGGCTCCGCTGCAGTCGTTCGTCGCAGATCGGCGATCCGCACCGGCACGAGATCAGGGGTAGGCGTGGGCATCGCGAAGTACTCCTTCCAGAGAGGTTCCAAAGGGTCGCGCAACGAACGACGCGCCTTGTGTAGACGCGTCTTCACGGCTCCGGGCTCAGTGCCGAGCTCCTCCGCGATCTCGGCGTGCGTCAACCCGGCCAGATAGAACAAGGTCACGGCCTGGCGCTGTCCGGCAGGCAGCTGGGCAATCGCCGCGCGCACCCGCCTCGCGACCTCAGCCGACTCGAGTTGCCCCTGCACGTCGGGCTCTGAAGCGGCCGGCAGTACGGCGTCGCGCTCATCGAGCAGCGCATCAAACGAAGCGGCTGACCGGCGACGTGGCACCATCAGCGACCTGCACACGTTCAGTCCGATCCCGATCAGCCAGGCACCGAATCGGTCATCGTCGCGCAGCCGACCGAGCCCAAGCATTGCCGTCAGCACCGCCTGTTGGGCGGCGTCCTTAGCCAGCTCCGCGTCGCGCAAAGCGCGTCGGCAGCTGCTGAGCAGCGACGGGTAGTGGCGCTCGATGACCCGGGCGAATGCGCTGCGATCCCCCTCGCGCGCGCGAGAGACAAGCGTTCGATCCTGATGGTCGCCGGACATCGCTACCCGGTTAGTGTCACGAGCAGCGCGGTGGGTTACCCACGACCCCGCCGCGCGCCGCGCCGGGGACCAACGGGCGCGCCCGGACCCCTCCGGACGCGCCCCTCACGACATTTGCCTAGGCGCCGACGGTCGCCCCGACGGCCTGCTCGATGCGCTCGCCCAGGTCCTGGTCGACCTGCTTCCAGTACTCGAACGCCCGCGCCAGCACGGTGTCGCAGACGCCATCTGCGAGATGGCCAGCGATGTTCGACACCAGGCGATCGCGGGCGTCGTCGTCGAGCACCTCGCGCACCTGTGTCCGTGCCTGCCCGAAGTCGTCGTCGTCGGGCCGCGGGGTGTAGGCCGACCGGACCATGTCGCCGTCGCTGGCCCACAAGCCCGCGTCGTCGGTGCGCGACGGGTCCGCCTTCGGTCCGCCGTAGGAGTTGGGGGCGTAGACGGGGTCGGCGACGTTGACTACGCGTCCGACGCCGTCCTTGCTGTAGCTGTGCACCGGCGCGTGCGGAGTGTTGACCGGGATCTGCTTGTAGTTGACACCGAGCCGGGCCCGGTGGGCGTCGGCGTAGGAGAACCCGCGCGCGAGCAGCATTTTGTCCGGGCTCAGCCCGATGCCCGGCACGAGGTTGTTAGGCTCGAACGCGGCCTGCTCCATCTCGGTGTGGAAGTCGGTCAGGTTGCGGTTGAGCGTCATCGTCCCGACCTTGATCAGGGGGTAGTCGCCGTGCGGCCACACCTTGGTCAGGTCGAACGGGTTGAACCGATAGGTCTTGGCCTCCTCGAAGGACATGATCTGCATGTGCAGCGTCCAGCTGGGGAAGTCGCCGTCGCGGATCGCCTCGAACAGGTCCTGTCGGTGGTAATCAGGCTTCTCGCCGGCCACCCGGTCGGCATCCTCCTGGGTCAGGAAGTCGATCCCCTGATCAGTCTTGAAGTGATACTTGACCCAGAACTTGTCGCCGCCGGCGTTGACCCACATATAGGTGTGGCTCGAGTAGCCGTTCATGTGACGGTAGGTCTTCGGGATACCGCGGTCACCCATCAGCCAGGTGACCATGTGAGCGGACTCGGGTGACAGTGTCCAGAAGTCCCACTGCATGTCGTGGTCACGCAGCCCGTTGTCGGCGCGCCGCTTCTGGCTTCGGATGAAATGCTGGAACTTCATCGGGTCGCGGATGAAGAAGATCGGCGTGTTGTTACCGACCATGTCGTAGTTGCCCTCGGTCGTATAGAACTTCAGCGCGAAGCCGCGGGGGTCGCGCCAGGTGTCGGGGCTGCCGCTCTCGCCGGCGACGGTGGAGAAACGAGCAAGCATTTCGGTCTTGACGCCCGGCTGGAATAGTGCAGCCTGGGTGTATGCGCTCACGTCCTCGGTCGTCTCGAATACGCCAAAGGCGCCCGAGCCCTTGGCGTGCGGCTGGCGCTCGGCAATGCGCTCGCGGTTGAAGTTCGCCATCTGCTCGATCAGGTACTGGTCATGAAGCAGAATTGGGCCATCGGGGCCGACGGTCAACGAGAATTCGTCGCTTGCGACCGGAATGCCGGCGTCGGTTGTGGTGCGGGGTGGCTTGTCGGTCATATGGCGATCTCCCTCTCGTGGGATTTGGACGTTGTATTGCACGTGGGGCAGATACCCCAGAAGGTGACCTCAGCCTCGTCGAGGACGAAGCCGCTCGCGTCTGACGGCAGCACGCACGGAGGCTCCCCGACGACACAGTCGACGTCGGCGATCACGCCGCACGAGCGGCACACGGCGTGGTGATGGTTGTCGCCGACGCGCGTCTCAAAGCGAGCAGGGCTCCCGGCTGGCTCGATCCGGCGCACGAGTCCCACTCGGGTAAGTGCACCCAGAACGTCGTAGACGGCCTGAGTCGAGATCGTCCCGACGCGGTCGCGCACGGCCAGCGTTACCTGGTCTGCAGTGATGTGCTTGGCCTCCGTCACCGAGGACAGCACCGCGACGCGCGATGCGGTGACGCGCAAGCCGGCGGCGCGTAGAACGCCGGCCATGTCGGCATGACCAGTCGAGGTCATCGCGCCACCATACTACAAATTCAGAGTCATTCCATTCTCGCACCGGTTCCAGAATTCGTCCCACCAGTCCGTTCCGTCAAGATTCCCGCCGACTTGGGAGTCGAGACCCGAAACCCGCCCGCGACGACGGCCGCCCGTCGGAGTGTGCCTCGCCGCCGGCGTCGCCGGCGATCGCTGCTCGCGCGCGCGTGCGTCATCGCCTCGGGCCTCGCCGCCGCGTCCGCGGTCGCGGGCTGCGCCGCCGCCGGCCAAGCCGGCCCTGGCCCGGCGGGCGCGCAGTCGCCGCCGCGAGCGGTACATGGGTCCGACGTGGGGATCCACAAGATCCACCACGTGGTGATGATCATTCAGGAGAACCGCTCGTTCGACTCGTACTTCGGCACGTATCCGGGCGCCGACGGGCTTCCCTACAGCGACGGGCACTTCACGGTCTGCCTCCCCGACCCCGCGACCGGAGGGTGCGATCGCCCGTTCCACGATCCGTCGCTCGTCAACGGCGGCGGCCCGCACGGGGAAGACTCGGTGCAGGCGGACATCGACGGCGGTGACATGGACGGGTTCGTCCGACAGTCCGAGACCCAGGGCGGCCGCGGGTGCGGGGGCTTCGCGGGCGTGTGCAGTTCGCTGGCGCCGTCCGACGTGATGGGTTACCACGACGCGCGTGAGATCCCGAACTACTGGGCTTACGCCGAGAACTTCGTGCTCGACGACCACATGTTCCAGTCGAATGCGTCGTGGAGCCTGCCGGCTCACCTGTACGAGGTGTCGGAGTGGTCGGCGCGGTGCTCCGTGCCCGGGGACGCCGCGAGCTGCGTCAACAATGACGAGCTCGGTGGGTACCAGACCTCGGACATCATCGGCGTCGGAGCGAGGGGTCGCCAGGCGGCCAGGCGAGTGGGACAGCTGCTGCGCACGGCGCGGCGCCGGCTCAAGATGTGCCGATTCGTGAGCGTGCCAGCGGGGACGGGCGCTCCGATCGCGGCCAGCACGCGCTACCACCAGGCGGTGGCGCGATGCCGGCGGCGCGTGAACGACGAGCTCGCCAAGCGGCGCGCGACGATCTCGCGACAGGCCTCCACCACCTACAACTATGCGTGGACCGACATCACCTACCTGCTGCACAACGACGGCGTCAGCTGGGGCTACTTCATCACCCCGGGTGGCGAGCCCGACTGCGAGGGCGGCATTGCGAACTGCGCGAACTCGCCGTTCACCGTCGGCACCCCGGACATCTGGAATCCGCTCCCGTCGTTCACCGACGTCCACGAGGACGGCCAGCTGGGGAACATCCAGGACGTTTCCCACTTCCTCACAGACGCGAGGACGGGCAATCTGCCGGAGGTGTCCTGGATCGTCCCCGACCAGCGGCACTCCGAGCATCCGCCGGCGAACATCGCCGACGGTCAGGCTTACGTCACCAACCTGATCAACACGATCATGGAAGGCCCGGACTGGGACTCGACCGCGATCTTCCTCGTGTGGGACGACTGGGGGGGTTTCTACGACCACGTCCTGCCGCCGGTCGTCGACCAGAACGGATTCGGGTTCCGGGTGCCGTCGCTGGTCATCAGCCCGTACGCGCGTCGCGGGTTCATCGACCACCAGACGCTCAGCTTCGACGCGATCAACAAGTTCATCGAAGACGACTTCCTCGGCGGGCAGCGCCTGGACCCGGCCACCGACGGCCGGCCCGATCCGCGACCCGATGTGCGCGAGGACAACGTCCAGCTGGGCGACTTCACGGCGGACTTCGACTTCGACCAATCGCCGCTGCCCCCGCTGATCCTGCCGCTGCACCCGCCGCCCGGGCCGGCGTCGACGCCCGGTGACTGACCGGCTCCGCCGGTCCGTCAGCCGCCGGTGAGGCCGTGCTCGTAGTAGGCGGGCCGCCGGTCGGCGAACGCGTCGTTGTGCTCGCCACTGCGCTTCTCCCGGGCGCCGGCCAGATCGCAGTCGGCGAGCAGGGTGCCGGCTCCGCGATCCGGCACCGGACCGGCGAGTAGACCGCCGTCGGGGCCCGCGATCACACTGCCGCCCTCGAATTCGATCCCCCGCTCGATGCCGCACCGGTCGCACACGGCCACGTAGATCTTGCTCAGATACGCGGTGGCCGCGGCGAGGGAATGGAGGATCGGGCGCCCGTCGGGCGGGAGCGGATCGTACGGCCAGTTCGCCGGCAGCGCGATCAGCTCGGCGCCCGCGAGACCCAAACCGCGCGTCAGCTCGGGGAACTCGATGTCGTAACAGACCCCGAGCCCGATCCGGCCGTGGCGAGTCTCGACCACCGGCGCCGGCGCGTCACCGGGGTGAAACCAGCGGGGCTCCTCTCCCCACAGGTGCAGCTTGCGGTACACGGCGCGGACCCCGCCGCCGTCGACGAGCGCGCTGCTGTTGTGAAGCCGGCCGTCGGGCCCCTGCTCGCAGAACCCTCCGATCACCACCGCATCGCCGCGCGCGGCTTCGCTCGCCCAGCCGGCGAGCAGCTCACCGTCGGCCGGGACCGCCGCCGCCCGCGCCTCCTCGAGCGAGCTGAACACATAGCCGCTGTTGACGAGCTCGGGGAGGACGACGATCCGAGCGCCGTCCGCGACCGCCGCCGCTATCGCCCCCAACGCAAGCGCCACGTTCCGATCGGGCCGATCGACGTCGGGCGCGAACTGGCAGCACGCCACGCGCACGCCGGCCGCCGTCATCCGCGGCGAGCGAAGGCGATCCTGAACTCGGCGCGGTGCGACTCACCGGGGTCGAGGATCGTCAGGCCGTCACCGCTGTTGAGCGCGTTCGTGGGCGCGGTCATCGGCTCAAAGCAGATGAACTCCTGCCCGGGGGGAGCGAACACCTGCGCATACGAGTACCCGCCGAGGAATGCCACGGTGAGCTCGGAGTCCCCAGCCGCGGCCTTGAATACAGGGTCAGCCGGTGCGTCGAAGGCGTCGTCGAGGCTCACGCCGGCGAGCCCGAACGGCTCATGATCGATCGGCGCGCGCTCGCCGGTCGGGATCGAATGGTCGTCGAGCACAAGCCGGTCGGCGGCGCCCAGCGTGACCAGCCAGTCGTCGCGGGCCGCGCCCGGAACGCGCGTGTAGGGGTGGTATCCAAACGACACCGGCACCGGACCGAAGGCGGGGGCGGTCACCGTTGTCGTGAGCGTGAGCTCGCCGCGGCCGACGCTGGCCTCGCACCGCACCTCGTGGGCGAACGGGAACAGCTCAAGCAGCTCGTCCGAGCGCCACCGCAACCGGGCGGCGATCGCGTCGGCCGCGCCCGAGTCCTCGAGCTCCCAGCGCAGCAGGCCCGGGACGACGCCGTGAATCGGGAGTCCGGCGCTGTCGCGAGGGATCCGCGAGTCGTCCTCTGACAGCGTCACCTCGGCGCCGGCCGCCTCATAACCGAACCGGGCGAGACGGTTCGCCCACGGGTAGAGCAGCGGGATGCCCATCGTCTTGCCCTGCTCGGCATACGCCCGCACGCCCTGCCGGCGCTCGAGGACCTCGGTTCCGTCGACCACGAGCGAGCAGCAGACCAGGTTCGCCTCGGGCACGAACTCCGCGCTCGTGCTCCCGTCGGCCGAGGTCAACGTGATCGAGTCGAAGCCTTCAGCGGATCCCACAGTCATTCGCAGCGGACCCTAACCGACCGGCTGAGGTGTGGGCAACATGAGCGGGCGGACCGGAACGCCGGCGCTCGACCTGGCGCAGTAGCCTGTGGCCGATGGACACCGAACGCGCTCGCAAACTGCTCGCACAGGAACGCACCCGGATCGAGAAGGCGATGGCCGCGCTCGGGAGCGACGGCGCGCTTGAGGGCGACGACCGGGTGGAGCCCGGCGACCGCGACTCCGAAGATCTGTACCAGGACGAGTTCAACGCCGGCCGCGGCGAGGATCTCCAGCGGGAGCTAGCCGCGTTGGAGCGTGCCGAGGCGCGGCTCGCCGACGGGACCTACGGCCTGTCGGTCGACAGCGGTGAGCCGATCCCGGACGCACGGCTGGAAGCACGCCCGACCGCCGAGCGGACGATCGAAGAGCAGGACCGCCTCGGCCCCGCCTGACTAGTGCTGCGGCACTAGGCGGCTTCGGCGAGCTTGACCAGCCGTCGGTACTCGCACGCTGCATGCTCCTCGCGGTCGAGCGCCGCGAAGTAGTCGTCGAACGCGGCCGCGCGGAAGCCGGTCGGCGCAGCTCGCCAGCGGCGGTAGGCGGCCTCGACCGCCGCGCTCTCCTCGCGCCAGGTCACGTAGCCGTCCATGACCGAATCGATCAGGTCCGACAGTTGTGTCAGCGCGGAGGAACGCCTGCGGCTCATGATGCTGTAGACGCCGCAGGGGCCGAATCCTTCCATCGCTCAGATCCCGAGCGCGCAGCCGTCCTTGCGAGCGTCCGAGCCGCCGAACAGCGTCCCGTCACGCACGATGATCGCCTGACCGCCACCGAACGCGCCGCGCTCGGTCTCCCTGACGACATGAAAGCCGAGCCGCGCGAGCTCGTCCGCCCGATCCCACAGCGGCTGCTCGAGGCCCAGCGTCGCGCCGTCGATCCGGAACCGCCCGCGGTCGATCGCTACCTGCGGATCCCCGTCCGGGAGCAGCGCGGTGAGGAACTGGACGTGCGACTGGGCCTGGATGAACCCGCCCATCAGCCCGAACGGGCCGACCAGCTCGCCGCCGCGGGTGAGCATCCCTGGGATCAGCGTGTGGTACGGACGCGTGCCCCCGACGACCGTGCCCTGCACGGCGAACCCGGCCGCGCGATTGTTGAGCACCACGCCGGTCGAGCCCGCGACGACGCCCGATCCGAACGGCTCGTACAGGCTCTGCAGGAGCGACACCGCCATGCGATCGCGGTCGACGGCGCACACGCACACGGTCCCGCCGGCGGGCTCGGCGACGCGCGCCGGGATCTGCTCCCGCCGCGCGCGCACGTGCTCGGGCGATAGGAGATGGCCGACGTGGGCGCCGTCGCGAACCGTTCCGAGCGCGTCCTCGAGCGCGAGCCCCATCGCGCGTACCAGCTCGGGCAGAGCCGGGGGCTCGTCGCCGAGGATCGCGAGCGCCTCGAGCGCCGCCACGCCCTGGGTCGGCGGCGGCAGCTCGGCTACCTCGAAGCCGCGGAAGCGACCGACGAGCGGCTCGACCCAGCGCGGGCGGTACTCCGCCAGATCCTCGCGCGAGAGCCATGTCGCCTCCGCGATCGCCGCGGCCGGCGGCCCGGTGTAGAAGGATGCCGGTCCGTCGGTGGCGATCAGCCCGAGCGTGGCCCCCAGCTCGGCCAGTCGGTAGCGCCCGCCGAACTCGGGCGGCGCGCCGAACGCCGCCGGCGCGCGCGGACTCAGCTGCCACGCCTGGGCGCAGTTGAACCCGGCGGCAACGCCCTCGTTTGCGAGATCGATCGCCGGCGCCAGGCAGCGATCGAGCCCGACGCGCCCGAAGCGCCGCGACAGCTCTCCCCAGCCGGCGACCGCCCCGGGGACGTCGACCGAACGCGGACCGGACCCGTCGGGCGGCTCGGGGGGCGCGAGCCGCGGCGCCGGACCCGCCGCGTCGATGCCGTGCAGCGCGCCGGACGGGTCTCGGACGATCGCGAACAGGTCCCCCCCGATGCCGGTCGAGTGCGGCTCGGTCACGCACAGAACCGCGGCCGCGCAGATCGCCGCGTCGACCGCGGTCCCGCCCTCACGGAGAACGTCGAGCCCGGCCAGCGTTGCCAGCGGCTGGCTGGAGGCGACCATCGCCTCCGAGGCAACCGACGCTGCCCGCGCGGGTGACAGCGAAAACGTCACCGCGTCAGGTGCCGGTCGGCCCGAACCGCTCGGTTCTGATCCGGCTCGCGGCCTGACCGCTCTGCACGAGCCAGCCGGCGGCGGCCTCGACGAAGCCGTTCGGGCCGCACACGTAGATCCGCGACTCCTCCTCGGGCGGCCCGGCCACGTCGTCGAGCAAGGCCCTGTCGATCCGGCCGCGGTGGCCCTGCCAGTCGTCCGGCCATTCGCGGGTCAGCGCCAGGCGGAGGTCCAGTCCGTCGCGATCGGCGTAGCCGGTCAGCTCCTCGCTGTAGATCACCTCACTCAGCCGGCGCGACGAGTACACCAGTCGCGCCGGCACACCGCGGCCGGTCATCGACCAGTGCCGGAGCATCGAGCGCAGGGGCACGATCCCCGACCCGCCGGCGATCAGCACCAGCGGCCCACCGAGCGCCTCCTCCCAGACGAAGTAACCACCGATCGGGCCGCGCAGCTCGAGCTCGTCGCCGGGCCGGAGCTCGTCGACGAGGTACGGCGAGACCTCGCCGTCGTCGAGCCGCTCGACGGTGAGGACCAGACGATCGTCCTCGGGGGCCGAGGCGATCGAGTAGCTCCGCTCCGCCTGGTAGCCGTCCTCGGCGGTGAGCCGCACGTCGACGTGCTGCCCGGCTCGGTAACCCCCGGGCCAATCGGGCAGCTCGAGCACGAGGCTGTTCGTGCGCGAGGTCTCCTCGACGAGCTCGACGACCGACACCAGCTGCCAGGTCAGTCTCCCTGGTAGCGCTGCTCGAGCCATGGGTCGCCGCGGTTGTGGTAGCCGTAGTTCTCCCAGAACCCGGGCTCGTCGTCGACCGTGAGCGTCAGCCCCCGCACCCACTTGGCGCTCTTCCAGAAGTAGAGGTGCGGTACGAGCAGGCGTGCCGGGCCGCCGTGCTCGGGGTGGAGCGGCTGTCCGTCGTACTCGTAGGCCACCCAGGCCTTGCCGTCGCTCACATCGCCGCGGGGCAGGTTCGTCGTGTAGCCGCCGTCCGACCAGGCACGGACATAGGCGGCATCGCTGTTGACACTCTCGAGCAGCGTGTCGACCGACACGCCCCGCCAGCGCGTGTCGAACTTCGACCACTTCGTCACGCAATGGATGTCGACCGTGACCATCTCGGTCGGCAGCTCGAGGAACTCCTCCCACGGCCACGACACCGGCTCGTCGACGGCGCCGTCGACGAGGAAGCTCCACTCGTCGAGCGGCGTGTGCGGCGTCGGCCCGGCCGACAGCACCGGGAACCCCGTTTCGACGTACTGTCCCGGCGGCAGCCGCGAGGAGTCGACGACGGGTCGCCGTCGGCCGAGGAAGCCGCGCGAGACAGGTGACATCAGGTCTGAACCGCGTGGCCGAACTGCACCCGGACCATCCACAGCTGCTGCTCGAGCGCACGGACGACCTCGATGATCACGTCCTGCGAGGCGGCGTCGATCTCGGCGAGCTTGTCCATCCGCTCGCGAGCGCGATCGGCCACGTCATTCAAGCGCTCGCTGAGCTCGCGGATGACCACATGATCGTCGAGGGCGCCCCGGTCGATCGGCTTGAGTTCGGTGATGGCGGCGACGGCTGCGGCCTGGCCGTCGGGCACGTAGCCGAGCGCGACCGCCCGCTCGGCGACGATGTCCGAGAGCTGCCGCCACGAGTCGACGAGCTCGTCGAGCTGCTCGTGCAGCGGGCGGAACAGCGGGCCGGTGACGTTCCAGTGGAGCTGCTTGCCGACGAGAGCGAGATCGATCAGCTCGACGAGCATCCCCTGGAGCTGGTTGCCCACCTCCTCGCGCTGGTGCGCTCCGAGGGCCGGAAGATGCGCGCTCTGCGTGGTTGAAGCCATGGCTCTCTCCTGGGTTGAGGTTCGGAGCTTCCATCCTACGACGCGCACACATAGTGTTGGAGTGAAAGATGGCGACCGGTTCTCCCCGCGAGTCGGACCGCTCGGGCTGGAGCCCGCTCCGCTATGGGTCCTTCCGGCGATGGTGGCTCGCGAACCTGACCTCGAACGTCGGGAGCTGGATGCAGACGGTCGGGGCGCAGTGGGTGATGATCTCGCTGACCAGCTCGGCGTTCCTCGTCGGGGCAATCCAGGCCACGAACCTGCCGGTGCTGCTGCTCGCGGTGCCCGGGGGCGTGCTCGGCGACCTGCTCAACCGCAAGAAGCTGATCGTCGCCGGTCAGGCGGTGATGCTGGCCTCGGCGGCCGCGCTCGGCGCGCTCGACGTTGCCGGACTCGTCACCCCCGCCGTGCTGCTGATCCTGCTGTGCGGCGTCGGGGTCGGGCAGGGGCTGACCGGGCCGATCGCCCAGACGCTCCAACCCGAGCTCGTCCCGGCGCCGGAGCGCCCGCAGGCGATCGCACTGGGGTCGGTCAACCAGAACCTGGCCCGCGCGATCGGGCCGGCGATCGGCGGCCTGCTGCTGGCCGCTACCAGCGCCGCGGTGCTGTTCTTCGTCAATGCGGCGTCGTTTCTGGCGGTGATCATCGTGGTCGCGACGGTGTCGGTGCCGGCCCGGGTCCTGGCGCTCCCGCGCGAGCACGTCCGGTCGGCGACGCGCGCCGGCGGTCGGTTCGTCCGCAACTCGCCGGCGCTGCTGGCGATCATGGTCAGGGCGGCCGCGTTCGGATTCTTCGCCAGCGGCGTGTGGGCGCTGCTGCCGCTCGTGGCCCGGCACACGCTCGGACTCGGGTCAGGCGGCTACGGGGTTCTGCTCGGCGCCGTCGGGATCGGGGCGCTGATCGGCGCGACGTTCTCGCCGGCGATCCGCCGCGCGCTGTCCCCGCGTGCGCTGATGGCGGCCTGTGCCGCCGCGATCGCGGTCTGCTCGCTCGTACTCGCGGTCTCGCACGTCGCCGTGATCGACGGCGCGCTGCTCGTGCTGTCGGGCACCGGCTGGATCCTCGCGCTCGGCCTCCTCGGCGCGTCGTTCCAATCGATACTGCCGAGCTGGGTCAAGGCTCGGGGGATGGCGTTCTACACGGTCGCGTTCCAGGGCGCGACCGGGATCGGCGCGCTCACGCTCGGCGCGATCGCCCAGGCGACGTCGCTCGACGACGGTCTGATCGTGCTCGCCGCCGGCCTAGTCGTCGGCGCCATCGCCACGTTCCGGCTGTCCCTGCCCAAGCCGGGCGAGATCGACGTCACGCCCGCCAACGCGATGCCGCTCCCGGTCGTACCCGAGGGGACCGCCGGGCGCGTGCTCGTGACCGTCACCTACGACGTGGCCCCCGGCTCGGAGGATCAGTTCCTCGCCCACTCGGATCGGCTGCGCCATTACCGCCAGCGAACCGGGGCGATGCAGTGGCAGCTGTTCGTCGACAACGCCACCCCCGACCGGTACCTCGAGACGTTCCTGGTCGGATCCTGGGAGGAGCACCAGCGCCAGCACCTGCGCGAGACCCAGCACGACGAGGCCCTACTCGCGGAGATCGACAAGCTGCTCGCGGCCGGGACACAGCGCGTGGCGCACCACTATCTGTCGGCGCAGACCGAGCAGCACGGTCGCGCCTAGCGAGACCTAGCGACACGCTCACACACGCCCGGACGCGCGAGGCGCAAGAATGGGGGCGTGGCTGACTCGCAATCCTCTTCCCGCACGGCCGAAAGCACCGACAAGGCGGTCCCGCCCGCGCCGATGGCGCGTGACAGGAAGGGCTGGCGGGTCCAGCCAGCGCCCGATGGCCGCGGGACGCCCGACGAGCACAAGCCGACCCCGCCCCATCGGCTTCGCGGCTTCTGGATGTTCTTCATCGCGTTGCTGGCCATCAACTGGCTGTTGGTGCTGATCAGTGAGCCGGGCTCCGTGCAGCGGGTCAAGGTCCCGTTCAGCCCGTACTTCCTCCAGCAGCTCGAGGCGGGCAAGGTCAAATCGATCTCGTCCAAGAGCGACACGATCGACGGCACGTTCACGGTCAAGGTGCGCTACCCGCCAAACGACGAGAAGGCGACGGAGACGACGCTGTTCGCGACCCAGGTGCCTTCGTTCTGGAACAGCAACCAGCTGACAGAGCTCTTGACCTCGGAGAAGGTGCAGGTCAACGCGAAGAACCCAAATCCGGGGACCTCGCTGCTGAGCGAGCTGCTGGTCGGGTTCGGTCCGACGCTGCTGCTGTTCGCGGTCATCTACTTCATCGCGCGGCGTGCCATGAGGTCGGGCGGAGGCGGGCTCGGCGGCCTCGGGAACTTCGGCCGCTCGCAGGCGCGCCGGGTCGATCCGGAGAAGATCCAGGTCACGTTCGACGACGTCGCCGGGATCGACGAGGCCAAGGCCGAGCTGACCGAGATCGTCGACTTTCTAAAGAACCCCGAGCGGTATCAGAAGCTCGGCGGGCGGATCCCGCACGGCGTGCTCCTGTTCGGCGCGCCGGGAACCGGCAAGACGCTGCTGGCGCGGGCGGTGGCCGGCGAGGCGCACGCCGCGTTCTTCTCGATCGCGGCCTCGGAGTTCATCGAGGCGATCGTCGGGGTCGGCGCGGCGCGCGTCCGCGACCTGTTCGCGAAGGCCAAGGAGGCCGCGCCGGCGATCATCTTCATCGACGAGCTTGACGCGATCGGCCGCTCGCGCCAGGGCTCGGCCGGGATCACCGGCGCCAACGACGAGCGTGAACAGACGCTCGACCAGATCCTGACCGAGATGGACGGGTTCGAGTCGACCGAGGCGGTCGTCGTGCTCGGCGCGACCAACCGGCCCGAGATCCTCGATCAGGCGCTGCTCCGGCCGGGGCGGTTCGACCGCCGGGTTGCGGTCCAGGCTCCCGACCGGGCGGGACGCTTGAAGATCCTCCAGGTCCACACCCGCTCGATCCCGCTCGCCGATGATGTCGACCTCGGCGTGATCGCGTCCTCGACGCCGGGGATGGTCGGCGCCGACCTCGCCAACCTGTGCAACGAGGCGGCGCTGCTGGCCGCCCGGCTCAACCACACGAAGGTGCAGATGTCGGACTTCACCGACGCGCTCGAGAAGATCACGCTCGGCGCGGAGCGCGGGATCTTGCTGAGCCGCGCCGACCGCGAGCGGACCGCCTACCACGAGTCAGGCCATGCACTCGTCGGGATGCTCACGCCCGAGGCCGACCCGGTCCGCAAGATCTCGATCATCCCGCGCGGGATGGCCCTGGGGGTCACGCTGTCGACCCCGGACGCCGACCGCGTCTCGTACTCACGCGAGGAGCTCGACGCCAAGATCAAGGTCGCGCTCGGTGGTCGCGTCGCCGAGGAGGTCGTCTACGGGCACATCACCACCGGCGCGGAGTCCGACATCCAGCAGCTGACCCAGATCGCCCGCCAGATGGTCGGTCGGTGGGGGATGAGCGACAAGATCGGACCGGTGTCAGTGCTCCCGAGCGATGGGGCCGGGCCGCTGCTGCCCGGCGTCAGCGAGACTTCGCAGCAGACCCAGTGGCTGATCGACCAGGAGGTGCAGCGGATGGTCGAGCAGGCCCACACCGAGGTGACCGCCTTACTCTCGAGCCACCGTCGCCAGCTCAACAGCCTGGCCCACGCGCTGCTCGTGGCCGAGACGCTCGACGGCGCCGCGGCCTACGCCGCCGCCGGCGTGAAGATGCCCGCACCCCAGCCCGAGATCCAGCCCGAGCCCGAACCGAAGCCGGAGCCCGAGGCCGCCACCCCCGCTTAGCCGCCTGAGAACCGGGCAGCCGGCGCCAGCGTCCTCGTACAGATGTAGTAAAGATTTTCCCCGGAAATTGCGCGAGCAATTACACTCGCGCCCTTCGTGACCGGTGGACGAAGTTTTGTCGATCTGGTATCCGGGCTGCCGAGGACGCGCGCGGCACTGGCGTATGCCGAGGAACAGCACGCCGGGCAGCTCCGCAAGGTGGACGGCGCGCCGTTCATCACGCATCCGATCGAGGTGGGATCGCTTCTGCACGGCGCCGGCGTGGCCGACGACGTGATCGCCGCCGGCGTCCTCCATGACACGATCGAGAAGACCGACACGAACCGGGCGGAGCTTCGCCGGCGGTTCGGCACCAGAACCGCCGCGCTGGTGGTCGCCCTCACCGAGGACGAGCACATCACCGGCTACGCGACGCGGAAGGCTGCGCTGCGCCGGCAGGCCGAGGCCGCGGGACCTGATGCGCTGATGGTGTTCGCCGCCGACAAGATCTCGAAGGTCAGAGAGCTCGCCGTTAAGCGACCGGGGACCGAGGCTGAGACCGCGTCGCGGACGCGGCAGCGCCGGCTGATCCACTACCGGCACTGCCTGGAGATGCTCGAGCGCCACCTCGCCGATTCGCCGCTCGTCGTGCAGCTGCGCGACGAGCTCGAGAAGCGGTCCGCGGTGCCGCGCCGGCGGCGCGCGCTCGCCGACGCCGTCTAGCGCGCGATCGCCGCGTCAGTCAGCGGGTCGATCGCGCCGAGCCGTGCCGCCAGCTCGTCGCTGAGGCCGTACCGCGCGGCGAGCGCCGCCGGCGCCGTGTACGTGAGCTTGGTCTGGTCGCCGTCGGCCCATACGAGCACCTTCAGCGGCAGGTCGAGCGCCGCGACCGGCACGGCCTGCATCACCGGCGTGCCGGCTTTCGGGGCCCCGAAGATCACCACCTTGGTGTCGCGCAGCTCGAGCCCGGCGGCGGCCGCCTCGCCGCTGTGATCGATCACCGCGAACAGCTTCACGCCCTTCTCCGCGAGCACATCCGACAGCCGCGCCACCGTATCTGCGACCGACCGCGGGCTCAGCTTCGTCACGAGCTGATCGTCGCTCATGGGGTCACCGTTCCGCGCTCCGCCACGGGCGGCGCCACGAACTCCTCGTCCTCCACCGACTCGAGGCGACCGCGGGGCAACCCGCGGAGCGCCACGATGAACGTCGCCACCATCACGCCGGCCATGATGTAGAAGACGGTCTGCGTCGAGTGCGCGAACGCGAGCTGGACGTCGTGGATCAGCGCCGGCGACCGGCCGGAACCGGAGCCGGACCCAGCGCCGCTCGCGCTGAACGAAGCGGCGATCCTGTGGGCTACGGCGCTGGGGACTCCGTGCTTGGTCAGCGCGGCGGTCACATTGGTGTTGTTCCGACTGATCAGGAGCGCGCCCAGGACCGCCAGGCCGAGGCTCGCTCCGAAGTTGCGGGCGGTCTGGGTGATCCCGGTGACCTCGCTGTAGCTCGTGCTCGGGGCCCGGTTGACCGCGTCGGTGCTGGCCGGACCGAGCATCAGTCCGAGTCCTGCGCCGGCGATCGCGATGTCGAGCCTCTGCGCGCCGAGCGACAGATCGGTCATCTTTCCGGCCAGCAGGAAGAACCCGACCGCGCCGAGCGCGCCCCCGATCACGACCGCGGGTCTCACACCCCTCTTGTCGAGCATCCGTCCGCCGATCTGCGCCGCGATCACGAACCCGATGAAGAACCACAGGATGTACTCACCCGCCTGGGCGGAGGACTTGCCGAGCGAGACCTGCGCGTAGACGCTCCCGAAGAAGAAGAACGGGACGAACACGATCGACAGCAGGCCGAGCACCGCCGTGTCGGTCGCGAAGCCGCGGTCGAAGAAGATCTGGAGCCGCAGCAACGGGTGCTTGATGCTCAGCTCGAAGCGGACGAACACGACCATCAAAAGGACGCCGACGATGACGCACGCCCAGGTCGCCGGGCTGCTCCATCCCCACGCGCCCGACTCTTCGAAGCCGAGTACGGTCAGGGCCATTCCGCCCGTGATCAGCGCGGTGCCGCGGTAGTCGAGCTTCTCCGGGCGGGGCTCATCCTCCGGACACGCGATCTGGGTCAGGACGATCGCGACGATCGCGACCGGGATGTTGATCCAGAAGATCGAGCGCCACGTCCACTGGGTGAGGAAGCCGCCGGCGATCGGGCCGATCGCGGTCAGACCGCCCGAGATGCCGAAGAAGATCGCCATCGCCTTGCCCCGCTCGCGCAATGGGTACGAGGCGACCACGATCGCGACCGCCGACGGGAACAGCAGCGCCGCGGTGGCGCCCTGGACGACGCGGAAGAAGATGATCCACTCCTGCGCAATCGAGCCCTTGGGCGTGAGCCCGCAGGCCGCGGACGCGATCGCGAAGCCGGTGACGCCGACGAGCACCATCCGCTTGCGCCCGAGCACGTCGCCGAGCTTCCCCCCGAACGCGAACAGCGCCGACAGCGCGAGCAGGTATCCGTTGATCACCCACTGGGTCCCGGTCGGCGACAGCGACAGCTCCTTCTGGATGTTCGGGATCGCGATCGCGACGATCGTCTGGTCGATGAACGTCATCGCGACGGCGAACACCATCGCCGCCAGCACCAGGTTCTTGTTCGGTTTCATCGGCTCCGCGGATCCTCATTCATCCGATTGCCGAAGGCAAGACCTTCGCCTCATGATCGGGTGGCCCTTGTGCGCGGGTTGGTCAGCGGCGTCAGCGCCTGCTCGAGCTCCTCTCGCCTGGCTTCGTACTGGGGCGGTAGGCGAAGCGCCTCGCCGAGGTGGGCGGGGTCCTCGTCGATGGCGAAGCCCGGGCTCGGGGTGGCGAGCTCGAACAGCACCCCGCTCGGCACGCGGAAGTAGATGCTCAGGAAGTACTGCCGGTCGATCACCGGCGTCGGGTGCTGGCCGAATGCAGCGACGCGTTCGCGCCAGCCGGCGTGCTCGTCGTCGCGGTCGCACCAGGCGATGTGATGGACGGTCCCCGCGCCCTGGAACCCGGCGGCGGCCGGCGGGTCGTCGTAGGTGTAGGTCGCGGTCCGGCGGCCTCGGAGCGTGTACACGCCCGATGCGGTGTGCTCGAACCCCATCCCCTCGGTCAGGAGCCGGTCCTCGAGATCGCCGACCGGGCCGTAGGCGCGCACCCCGTCGAACCCGAGCAGCGCATGCTCGGCCGGGATGTCCTGCGCCTGAGCGCGCAGCGGCTCATCGTCGGTCGGAACCGCCGCGAGCTCGAGACCCAGCCCCTCTGGGTCGGCGAACCGGATCGCGTGGCCGACCTCGTCGTGCTCGACCTCGACGCCCTCGGCGGCGAGCCGTCCCGCCCAGAACGTGAGCGCCTCCGGCGAGGCGACCCGCCAGCGCAGCCGGTGGATCATGCCCGCGCCGGCGCGGCCCGGCGCCGCGTCGGGGAACTCGAAGAAGGTCAGGATCGAGCCGGGCGCGCCCTGCTCGTCCCCGAAGTACAGGTGGTAGACGTCCGGGGCGTCGAAGTTGACGGTCTTCTTGACCATCCGCAGCCCGAGCACGCCCGCGTAGAAGTCGACGTTCGCCTGGGCGTCCGCCGTGATGCAGGTGATGTGGTGAATCCCGTCCAGCTCCATGGTCCCTCGTTTCGTCTTGTTCGGCGCGTGTGGTCGCGCACCCCCCACCTTGACAAATTCGTCAAGCGGCGCGGCGAAACTTGTCCCTTGGAGCTACTGCAGGTATCGCTCGACCGTGGCGGCGTCGCGGACGTGCGCTGAGTCGGGGTCGCCCCCGGCCTCGCGCGCCGCGCGCCGCTGGCGGAGCAGGTCCCAGCAGCGGTCGAGTTCGATCTCCACCGCCTGCAGCCGGGCCTGATCGTCCTCGAGCGCGTCGTCGTTCTTCGCATCCGACTGCTCGCGGGTGCGAAGCTCGTGCTCCTCGGCGACCAGGGTCTCGATCCGGGTGGTAATGCTTTCGTCACTCATGGGGACAAATCCTAACCGCGGTGATGGTTGACGACCTCGATGTTGTTGTCATCGGGATCGAATACGTAGGCGGCGTAGTAGCCGCGGTGGTACCGCGGTCGCTCGCCGGGGGCGCCCCGGCTTTGGTAGCCGGCGCCGGTGGCGGCGTCGTGGAAGCGCTCGACGGCGCCGTCGTCGTCGGTCGGAAACGCCATGTGGACGTGCTCGGTCGGCGTCCCCGGCGACGAGCGAGAACGAGCCTCCGGCGCCGCCGTTGAACTGCACGCGCTCGGGCGTGTCGTCCCGGAGGATCAGCCCGGCGTGGGGCGCGATCGTCTCGTAGAAGTGCTTGGCCCGGGCGACGTCGGCGACGCGGATCCACAGGTGGTCGACGATCTCCGGAGCGGTTGAGCCTCGAGTCGTTCACGGCCTCGGCGCTGTTGCCATCGGGATCGAGCAGGAACGCGCCGTAGTAGTCATCGGCGTACTGCGGCCGCAGGCCCGGGGGGCCGTCGTCCGGGTAGCCGGCCTCGGTCCCGACCCGCCAGAACTCGTCGACGTGCTCGCGCGACGGGGCGACGAACGCCACGTGGAGGCGGCGGGTGGGCGGGTTGTCCGCGTCGGCGCCGGCCAGCGTGAAGTCCGTCCACTCAGAGAACGCGTTGGTCCGGTAGCTCTGATCGATCGCCAGCGGCCGCAGCACCGTGTCGTAGAAGCGCTCCGACGCCGCCCGGTCGGCGGCCCGGATCGTCACGTGGTCAAACACCGTGCCCGGGCTGCGCCGGCACGTCGAGCGCCGGGTTGCGGTCGAAGAAGCCGACCGGCTTGAGCCAGAACGAGACGGTGTCGACCGGCATCACCGGCCAGTCCTCGGGCCTCGTCACGTGGTTGATCCCGAACACGTACCAGAGCACGACGTCGGTGTTCTCGATCGGCCGGTCGCGCGCCGTCCACACGGGCAGCCCGGAGTCGTCCGCGCTCAGGTTCGGAAACTCGCCGCATGGCCAGCGCTCGTCCTCGCTGTAGGGCGTGACCCACAGCGCGTGCTCGATCGCCCGGGCCCGGCGCACCACGGGCGAATCGGGATCGAGCAGCGCTGGAATCGCCGCGCTCGGCTCGAGCTTGTAGCCGACCGGGGTGCCGAGGCCGTTGGCCACGTTGTCGTTGAGCACCTTCCACGATCGCTGGCGCTGCCAGTCGTAGTCCTGGATGCCCTCGCGCTCGGATTTGAGCGGCGTCGCGCGCTGGATGAGCGCAAGGCCGTGCGGATTGTCGGGGCCGGTCGGCAGCGCGGCCGCCTCGGTGGCGTACACGGTGTTGTCCTCGCCGTCGACGTCGAGGTCGAGCCGGGCGACGATGAAGTGCTGGTGAAACGGCGCGTACGTGCGCTCGTCGATCACCGTGCCGTACGGCGGCTGGCCGTCGGTGAACGGCGTCGTCACCATGATCCCGGTGGCGCGCACCTCGGATTGGATATTTCCGTCCTGGTAGAAGCGCCAGTAGACGAGGTACTCGTAGTTCGCGACGGTCGCATGGAAGGAGACCACGAGCCGGCGCATCCGACGGGTCTCCGCGCCGGTGCGGTCGTCGACGTGCTTCCACAGCACGCCGTCGTCCTCCTCGTGGATGCAGATCGCGTTCTTGACCGTGTACGGCTCCCCGTGCGAGTCGTGCAGGACCGCGTCGAGATAGGCGATCTCGCCCAGGCAGTCGCAGCCGAGCTCGAGCGACGTGGTCATCAGCCCGAGCCCCCACTCGCCGATGTCGAACGCGGTGCGGCGGTAGTGGTCGGGCGTCGGGTCGCGGTAGGGCACGACCATCTCGGCGAACGACAGGCGGTGAGCGACCTTGCGCACGCGGCCGGCGTCCTCGTAGCCGACCGTGTGGATCACCAGCCCCTCGCGGTAGTTGAACCCGAGCCGCATCGACCACTTCTGCCAGCGGAGAAGGGTGCCCTCGAGCGTGAACGACGGTCCGGCGGGCTGGGTTATCTCGAGCGGCTTGACGTCGTCGCGAAGCTGCAAACCGGGAACGAGTGCCGGGACATACTCGCCCATGATCTTCGGCGGCGGGCCTGGGTCGACGTCGTCGAGTTCGAGCAGCTCCATCGTGTTGAGGTCGACGACCGGATGCAGCCCGCTGAGCATGTTCGCGTACGGGTTCGCGTCGGGGGAGTTCCGGTGCCAGACGTCGGTCCAGCCGATCCGCCGGCCCCGATAACGCTCGGGTACGAGTTCCGCGCCATACGCCCAGGTGTCGAACAGCACGAGGTCGAGGTCGGTGACGCCGCGCCTGGCGAGCGCTTGCACGACGCGGGGGTCGTGACGCAGCGCCGCGTCACATTCGTGGAACTCGTCGGGCGTCATCGGCGGGTGCTCGCCGGGCCGCGGCTCCCACGACACCACGCGCTCGTCGGATAGCGACACGACGCCCTTGAACGCCGCGCCGTCGTCGCGGTTCCAGCACACGACCTCGGCCTCGCGCGGGGGTGCAGCCGCCGTGTTAGCGAGCACCCGCTTCGACGGCTCCTTGAGGTCGACCGAGGCAAAGCGCCACCGATCGTCGACCCCGCGCTCTGATTGGACGAGCGCGACCGCGGTACGGATTTCGTCGGCGGCCAACGGATCGAGAGGGTGGCGCGCACTCATGCGGCCCGAATCCTACGTGTAGGTTTAGCCGCGATGCTCGATCCGATGGAGCGCTGGCGCCAGTACGGCGAGAAGCCCGACTACGCCGGACCGCTCACGTTTGGCGGCGTCCCGTGCACGCAGGACCCGGGCGAGCTGGCCGGGTTCGACGTCGCGATCGTCGGCGCGCCGATGGACGAGCTCGTGTCCGACCGGCCCGGGGCGCGGTTCGCCCCACGCGCGATCCGCTCCGCGAGCTGCCCGCCCGGACCGCACCTGGAGGCCGGCGTCGACGCGTTCGCCGAGCTCCGGGTCGTCGACTTCGGCGACGCGGCCGTCGTGCCCGCGCAGCCGCAGGTCAGCCACGCCGCGATCGAGGAGACCGTCGGCCAGGTCGTCGAGGCCGGGCTGCTGCCGGTGATCATCGGCGGCGACCACTCGATCACCGAGCCCAACGCGCGCGCCGTCGCCGCGCGGCACGGACCGCTCGGCCTCGTGCACTTCGACACGCACACCGACACCGGGGATGAGGTGTTCGGGGCTCGCGTCTCGCACGGCACCGTGATGCGCCGGCTCGTCGAGGCCGGGCACATCGATCCCCGTCGCTACGTGCAAATCGGGCTGCGCGGCTACTGGCCCGGAGAGACCGAGTTCTCCTGGCAGGCCGAGCGCGGGATCACGAGCCTGTTCATGCACGACATCCGCGATCGCGGAATCGGCGATGTCGTGAACGAGGCGATCTCGGTTGTCGGCCCGGGCCCCGTGTTCCTGACCGTCGACATCGACGTGCTCGACCCCGCGTTCATCCCCGGCGGCACCGGGACGCCGGAGCCGGGCGGGATGACGACGGTCGAGCTGCTGTGGGCGGCGCGCACGGTGGCGGCGGAGCTCAACGTCGTCGGAGCCGACCTCGTAGAGGTGATCCCGACCGGGGTGGGCTCGGCGGACCCGGCCGCCCTCGCTGGCGAACGCGTTGTCCGCGAGATCCTCACCGGCGTCGCGATGCGCCGCGGTTAGCCGATGCGACTGAGAAAACCGGTGTATGTGAGCGGTTTTCTCCGTCGCATCGGCTGACCGGCCTCCCGGAGCACGTTGATCGTGCGGAAGCGGGGGTCGCTGGCGCCGTGGAGGCGGGCGCCGGTCTGCGCGAGCTCCGTCAGGTGCGCGACGATTTCGGCCGAGATCCGCTCCCCCGGGAGCAGCTGGGGCACGCCCGGCGGGTAGCTCGCGATCGACTCGCACGAGATCCGAGAGACCGCCTCGCCGACCGGAACCACCTCGGCCTCGCCGAGGAACGCCTCGCGGGGCGCCACCGCCATCTCCCCGAGCAGCATCTTCGCCGGCCCGACGATCGCGGCGGTCGTGCCGGGCTTGGCGATCCGCTTGACGGTCTCCTCGATGTCGCCGGCAACCCGCCTGAGCGCCTTGGCCGTGTCGGCCAGCCCGACGACCAGCACGATCGTCGCCTGCGTCGGGAGCTCGACGTGGACGTCGTAGGAGCGCCGCAGCGCGTCCGCCACCTCGTAGCCGGTGCAGCCGGTGCCGCGGACGTCGACAACGATCCGCATCGGGTCGTAGCCGGCGATCCCCGAGCGCCCGACGAGCGACGCGTCGACCAGCCGGATCCCCTCGATCGTCTCGAGCTTGGCGCGCGCCACCGCGATCGCCTCGAGCGCCTCGTGCAGCAGCTGCTCGCCGTGCAGCGCGAGCTGCCGGCGGGCGCCGTCGAGCGAGGCCAGCAGCAGCGACGACGGGCTGGTCGTCCGCAGTAGCCGCAGCGCGCGCGCCACGCCCTCGGGGTCGATCCGGCCGCTGAGGCCGACGTGGAGCATCGCGCTCTGAGTCAGCGAGCCCGCGATCTTGTGCGTGCTGGTCAGCATCGCGTCAGCGCCCTCGGCGAGCGCCGGCGGCGGCAGCGCCTCGTGGAAGCCGAAGTGGGGGCCCCACGCCTGGTCGACGACGAGCGGCATCCCCGCCGCGTGGGCGACCTCCGCGAGTCCCGCGATGTCGGCGGCCATCCCGTAGTAGGTCGGCGACACGACGAACGCGGCGCGTGCCTCGGGCGCCGCCCGGAGCGCCACCGCGAGCGTGTCGGGCGTGACGCAATGGGTGATCCCGAGCTCCTCGTCGTACTCGGGGATGACGAAGCTCGGCAGGCCGCCGCTCAGCACGAGCCCGTCGACCACCGACGCGTGCGAGTTGCGCTGGACCACGACCTGTGCGCCGAGCGGGGCGAGCGCCAGGCACAGCGCGTGGTTGCCCTGCGTCGCCCCGTTGGTGAGGAACCAGCTGCGGCCGGCGCCGAATGCCTCGGCGGCCATCGCCTCCGCCCGCTCGTACGGGGTCGGCGACGGGCCGACGTCGATCCCGTGGATCAGCTGCGGTACGTCGGCCGCCAGCGCATCGATCCCGATCGCCTTGACCACCCCGGGATCGGCCCCGGGGCCACCCTTGTGCCCCGGGACGTGGTAGCGGGCCGCGCCCCGGAACGCGTACTCGACGACCGCGTCCAGATACGGCGCGACCGGTTGCTCGGGGACGTGTGAGGCGACCCCCATGTGAGCCGTCGCCGGCGCTTCGCTGGGGCTGCTCATGGCGTCATGCCTCTATGTGACTCATCACGTGCTTGATACGCGTGTAGTCCTCGAAGCCGTAGCGCGACAGATCCTTGCCGTAGCCCGAGTGCTTGAAGCCGCCGTGCGGCATCTCTGCGACGAGCGGGATGTGGCAGTTGATCCACACGCAGCCGAAGTTCAGCCGCTGGGACACGCGCATCGCGCGGCCGTGGTCCTTGGTCCACACGCTCGAGGCGAGGCCGTACTCGACGCCGTTGGCCCAGCGCACGGCCTCGTCCTCGTCGGTGAACGGCTGGACGGTGATGACCGGCCCGAAGATCTCCGTCTGGCTGAGCTCGTCGTTCTCCTCCAGGCCGTCGATCACGGTCGGCTCGAAGAAGTAGCCCTTGTCGCGCGCGCGGTGACCACCGGTGACGATCTTGGCGTGATCGGGGGTGCGCTCCACCATCTCGGTGACGTGGCTCAGCTGGTTGGCGTTGTTGAGCGGGCCGTAGAGGACGTCCTCGTCGTCGGGCAGACCGGTGATCGTGCCCTTCGCCTGCTCGGTCAGCCCCGCGACGAACTCGTCGTGGGCGCGGGGAGAGACGAGCACTCGCGTCGCGGCCGTGCAGTCCTGGCCGGCGTTGAAGTAGCCGGCGATCGCGATCTCCTCGGCGGCCTTGGCCAGATCGGCGTCGTCGAAGATCACGACCGGCGCCTTGCCGCCCAGTTCGAGGTGGACGCGCTTGACGTCGTCGGCCGCCGCCGCTGCTACCTGCTTGCCGGCGCGGACGCTGCCGGTGATCGACACCATCTGCGGGATCTTGTTGCGCACGAGCGCGGCGCCGGTCTCGCGATCGCCGAGCACGACGTTGAACACCCCGGCGGGCAGGAACTCGGCCATCAGCTCGGCCATCCAGACCGTGCTTGCGGGGGTGGTGTCGGACGGCTTGAGCACCATCGTGTTGCCGGCGGCAAGCGCCGGCGCCCACTTCCACACGCCCATCATCGCGGGGTAGTTCCACGGCGTCACCGCCGCGCACACGCCGATCGGCTCACGCCGGATGTACGACGTGTAGCCGCTCATGTACTCGCCCGCCGACAGACCCTCGAGCACGCGGGCGGCGCCGGCGAAGAAGCGGATCTGGTCGACCATCGGCGGCACCTCTTCTGAGAGCACGAGCGCCTTGGGCTTGCCGGTGTTCTCGCTCTCGACCGCGACCAGCTCCTCGGCCCGCGCCTCGATCGCATCGGCGATCTTCAGCAGCGCAAGCTGGCGCTCGCTCGGGGTCGTCCGCCCCCACGTCTCGAACGCCCGCGCAGCCGCCTGGCACGCGGCGTCGATCTCCTGCTCGGAGGACACGGCCGCCTTGGCGAACACCTCCTCGGTGACCGGGTCGACCAGGTCCATGTCGCGGCCGTTCCGCGCCGCGGCCTGACCGTCGACGAAGTTCGTCAGCACCTTGGTCACAGCCCCTCCTTTGCCTCGTCGAAAGATTGGGTCATCATCACGTTGTCAGGCCAACGGTATTCGGCGCGGCCGGTCGTGGGGATTTTGGCCGGGCGCCGTCGGGCGATTTGTGGGCGCGGCGCCGGCGCGGGTCACGATGGCTCGCCCTCGGCCACCTCCTGCCAGGTTCGTCCCGTGCGGACGCTCGCCGGGCACTCGGCGACGATGTCCGAGCCCGGGCGGGCGTACTCGTCGCGAGCCTTGACGAGGATCCACCGTTCCTCGCCGGTCCGGGTCAGGCCGAAGCGGCCGTGGAGCTTGTGCCCGTCGAGCACGAACGACAGATGGGCGGGGTCATTGCACGCGATCTCGGCGGTGCCCTCGTCCCAGACGATCACCGCCCCGGTGCCGCGCGAGCTCCCCTCGTGCACGCCCTCGAACTCGCCGGCCGACAGCGAATGGTCCACGACCGGCACCGCCAGGCGGCGAACCGCGGGGTCGAGCGACGGCCCCTTCGGCACGGCCCACGAGCGGAGCACATCGCCGTCCTGGAGGCGCAGGTCGAAGTGAAGCGTCGTCGCATCGTGGAGCTGCACGACGAACCGCGACACAGTCACATGATCGCAGTGATTTGACAGAAGCCGCGGCGGGGCACCGATAGGGTGAGACGGCGAACGAACGGAAGGATGAACATGGACCTTGGACTTGCTGGGAAGGTTGCGGTCGTCACCGGCGCGAACAAGGGCATCGGATTCGCGATCACCCAGGCACTCCTCGCCGAGGGCGCTTCCGTCGTGGCGGGATCGTTGAGCACCGAGAATCTCGACCACCTCGACCGCGTGGTTGCGATCCCGGTGGACCTGATGACGCCGGACGGTCCGGCGGCGCTCGTGCAGCGAGCGGTCGACGAGTTTGGCCGGCTCGACGTGCTCGTCAACAACGTCGGTGCGGTGAGGATCCGCGTCGACGGGTTCCTCGCCACCAGCGATGAGGAGTTCGATTGGGCGATGAAGATCAACTTCTTCGTGGGGCTCAGGGCCACCCGGGCGGCACTCGTCCCGATGCTCGAGCAGGGCAGCGGATCGATCGTCAACGTGGCGTCCGTCAACTCGTTCTTCCAGCCGGACGCGGCCACGATCGACTATGGCGCCGCGAAGGCCGCCGTCGTCAACCTGAGCAAATCACTCTCTCAGGAGTTCGGGCCGAAGGGCATCCGCGTGAACTGCGTCTCGCCGGGGCAGGTCAGCACCGACCTGTGGCTCGGAGAGCAGGGCGTGGCCGCGACGTTCGCGAAGGCGACCGGCGTCGACGCCGACAAGATACGCGAGGCTGCCGCGTCGGGCATCGCCACCGGCCGGTTCTCGACGCCCGAGGAGGTCGCGACGCTCGTCGTCCTGCTGGCCTCGGAGCGCACCGCTAACGTGACCGGAGTCAACTACGTCGTCGACGGTGGGTTGATCAAGACGACCTAAGGGAGCGAATGGCCGAGCGTCGCAAGCGCCTGGCGTTGATCGCGGCGATCATGGGGTCGTTCGTCGCCGGGCTCGACGCGACCGCAGTGAACGTCGCGCTGCCGGCGATCCGCGCCGACCTCGGGGGCGGGCTCGCCGGTCAGCAGTGGATCGCGAACGCCTACCTGCTCTCGCTCGGCTCGCTGATCCTGGTCGGCGGCTCGCTCGGTGACCTGTACGGCGAGCGGCGTGTGTTCTCGATCGGCGTCGCCGGGTTCGGAGTCGTGTCGCTGCTGTGTGCGATCGCTCCCAGCATCGGGTTCCTGATCGCCTTCCGTGCGCTGCAGGGCGGGTTCGGGGCGCTGCTGACGCCGAGCGCGCTGGCGGTGATCGTGGCCGCGTTTCCGTCCGAGGAGCGAGGCGGGGCGATCGGCTCGTGGACGGCCTGGTCGGGCATCGCCACCGTCATCGGTCCCCTCGCCGGCGGGTTTCTCGTGGACGCGGTGTCGTGGCGGTTGATCTTCGCCGTGAACATCCCGTTCGTGATCGCCACGCTGATGCTCGTGTCGATCGCGGTGCCGCCGCGCGCTCCCGGGGTTGCGCACGCTCGCGTCGACTGGCTGGGCGCCGCGCTGACGTTCTTCGGCCTGGCCGGCCCGGTGCTGGCGCTGATCCGCCAGCCGGTGGTCGGGTGGAGCAGCCCGCAGGTGTGGGGGCCTGGGCTCGGCGGGCTGGCGCTGCTCGCGGCGTTCATCGTGCATGAGCGGCGCACCCCGGCACCGATGCTGCCGCTCGGCCTGTTCAAGCGCCGCAACTTCGCGATCGGCAACGTTCAGACGTTCGCGATGTACGGCGGGCTCTCGATCACGTTCTTCCTGCTCGTGCTGTTTCTTCAGGAGGTCGCCGGCTACGACGCGCTCGACGCCGGATTCGCGCTGCTGCCCTCGACGATCGTGATGTTCCTGCTGTCAAAGCGGATGGGGCGGCTCGCGGACCGCTATGGCCCGCGGCTGTTCATGGGCCTCGGCCCGCTGACCGCCGCCGTCGGCCTCGGGCTGATGACGAGGCTCGGCGCCCACGTGAACTACGTCACCGATCTGCTCCCGGCGCTGCTCGTGTTCTCGCTCGGGCTCGCCTGCACGGTGGCGCCGCTGACCGCAGCGGTGCTGTCCGACGCCGACGAATCCGACGCGGGGATCGCTTCGGGAGTCAACAATGCGGTCGCGCGCGTCGCCGGCCTGATCGCGATCGCGGCAATCGGTGGAATCATCACCGCGCAGTTCACCTCGTCGCTCGATCAGCGTCTTGCCGGCATCAGGCTGTCGGCGTCGGCCCGGGCAGCGGTCACGCAGGCGCGCGGGCAGACGCTCGCCCGGGTCGACCCCGCGCGCGCCGGCGTCCAGGTCGCGCACGCGGTGCAGTCGGCGTCGGTGGAGGCCTTCCACGACGGGATCGGGATCTCAGCGGTCCTGGTGGCGCTCGGCGGCGTGCTCGGGCTGGCCGGGATCCGCAACCCGCGGCGCGAGGTCCGGTGCGAGGACTGCGCCGGCGGTCAGATCGCGGGTCAGCCGCTCGACGCCGCGTATGGGTCGGCCGGAGCGCCCCTGGGGGCCTCCGCTTCGAGCTGAGCGCGCGCCTGGAGCAACGCCTCGCGGGCTTCTGGAGTGACCGTCGGGTACTGGGGGTCGAGCTCGACCAGCGCATGCACCAGCACCGCCCCGACCGCGATCCGCGCGAACCACTTGTGATCGGCGGGGATCACGTACCACGGCGCCCAGTCGGTGCTGGTGTGGGTCAGCATCTCCGAGAAGGCCCGCTGGTAGGCGTTCCACGAGGCGCGCTCGGCGACGTCGGCAGCCGAGAACTTCCAGTTCTTCTCGGGGCGGTCGATCCGCTTGAGAAAGCGGGTGCGCTGCTCCTCCCGGGAGAGGTTGAGGAACAGCTTGACGATCTTGAACCCGTTGTCGACCAGGCCCCGTTCCCACTCGTTGATCTCCCGGTAGCGGCGGTTCCAGATGCCTCGGCGCCCGGCCGCTGGTGGGAGCCGCTCGTTGTCGAGAAGCTCCGGGTGCACGCGCACCACGAGCACCTCCTCGTACTGGGAGCGGTTGAAGATCCCGATCTGCCCGCGCGCCGGCAGGTGGCGGGCATATCGCCACAGGAAGTCGTGGCTCAGCTCCTCCTCGGAGGGGACCTTGAAGCTGTGAACGGTGACGCCCTGCGGGTTGACCCCGCTCATCACGTGCCGGATCGTCCCGTCCTTGCCGGCGGCGTCGATCCCCTGGAGCACGACCAGGAGGCCGTACGTGTCCTGGGCTGCAAGCCGGTCCTGATACTCGGCGAGCATCTGAACGGTGACCTCGAGGTTCTGCTTGCCTTCCTTCTTCTTCAGCCACCCGGCCTTGAAGCCCGGGTCGTGATCCTTGGCCAGCGTCACCTTCGAGCCGGGCGGGACGCGCAGCCCCTCGATCATCTTTGTCAGATTGGTTACGTCGGGGTCGGGCATGTCCCGGACATTCTCAAGCTTTTTCGGCACGGACGGCGCGCGCCTGAGCGCCGTCCATCCAGATCTCCCAGCGCCGGGACGCCGCGTGCTTGGGGTCGTGGAAGTGGTAGGGCCGGCGCCCGTCGAACTCCATCCGGCGCAGGTGGCAGACGCCGCCGAGCACCGACGCGATCCGACGCCGGGGCCATCCGATCGCGTCCTCGATCTCGGGGAACGGACGCGGCTGATCGGGGGCTTCGGCCAGCCCGTCGAGGAGCTCTCGCATGAGGTCGCTGCAGCGGTCGTAGAAGCGCGCGATCTCGTCGAGGTCGGTCATCGCGTTCTCGGGGACGCACTCCCCGAGCGTGAAGTTGCTCATGGTCGCGGCCATCGCTGCGCGTCAAGCCTAGTCCCTCTAGTCGCGCTGCTTGGGTCGCTCGGGTCGCTCGCCACGCGCGCTCGCCGGCGCGGGGCGGGGCGGTAGGCTCGAGGCCTGTCCCCGATGACCCAGGTCCGGCGCTGCCGGGACGACGAGCGCGCCGCGATCCTGCGGATCGTCAACCTGGCCGCGGAGGCGTATCGCGACGCGATCCCGGTCGACCGCTGGCGCGAGCCCTATATGCCCGCGACCGAACTCGACGACGAGATTGCCGCTGGGGTGGCGTTCTAGGGCTATCAGTCAGGCGGCGAGCTACTAGGGGTGATGGGGATACAAGCGGTGCGGGACGTCGACCTGATTCGGCACGCCTACGTGTTGCCAGGGCGGCAGCGCGGCGGGGTCGGGAGCGCGCTGCTGGACCATCTGAGCGGGCGGAGCACGCGGCGCATGCTGGTCGGCACGTGGGCCGCGGCCGAGTGGGCGATCGACTTCTATCGCCGGCACGGATTCGAGCTGGTCACCCCCGAGCAGAAGACGGCGCTGCTCCGGAGCTACTGGACGATTCCCGACCGCCAGATCGAAACCTCCGTGGTGCTGGCGAAACCTCCGTTCTGAGCGCGGCGTCGGCTGAAGTTCCGGGGCCCGCCTGCCGATCACTTGGCTGTCTCCCTCGACCGAAAGTCAGACCTCTCGTGGACATCCAGTCAGTGAGCGGGTACACCCCGCAGCTCGTCGCCGCCGGCGACGCGACGTCGGGTGCCTCGATCACCGAGTTGGCTCAGCAGCACGGCGTCTCGCGCGACTCCCTCGTGGAGTTCGTGCAGTCGAAGATCCAGCAATCGCGGCAGGCAAACGGGCAGCCGCCGCTCGATCAGAGCACGCTCGACCAGCTCACCGATCACGCGCTGGAGCAGGAGCGCCAGCAGAGCGCCGGCGCGGATGAGTCGCAGGCCGAGGAACCGGCGTCGGCCGCCTACACCGCGAGCGCGCAGCGGACCGCGGACCGCCCCCGCGCGACCGGCAGCATCTCGATTCTGGCCTAGCGGGCCTCCCCTCGACGTCTCGGGTCGACCCACCCGAGTCCACTAGCCTCCGGGCCCCAACATCGACCGAGGAGGATCGATGATCGCCCGGATCTGGCGCGGCGCCGTCGCCAAAGCCAACGGTGACGCTTACGCGGAGTACATCGACAAGACCGGCATGGCCGGCTACACGAACACGCCGGGCAACCGCGGCGCCTGGATGTTGCGGCGCGACGTCGAAGAGAAGACCGAGTTCGTGATGTTCACGCTGTGGGACTCGATGGACGCGATCAAGGCGTTCGCCGGCGAGCAGCCCGAGGTCGCGGTGTTCTACCCGGAGGACGACCGCTACCTGGTCGAGCGCGAGGAGACCGTCGCGCACTACGAGGTCGACCGGTCCGTGTGGCCATGAACGGGGTGGACGGGCGCCGGATCGTGGCGATGGGCGGAGGCGGGTTCTCGATGGAGCCCGACAATCCGCTGCTCGACCTGTTCGTTCTGTCGCTGGCGCGCTCGCCCCACCCCCGCGTGTGCTTCCTGCCGACCGCCAGCGGCGACGACGTGGGGTACGTCACCGGCTTCTACCGGGCGTTCGCGCCACTGCACTGCCGGCCCACCGACCTGCAGCTGTTCGAGCGGACGGTCGGCGACCTCGAGGCGTTCGTGCTCGCGCAGGACGTGATCTACGTCGGCGGCGGCAACACCGCGAGCATGCTCGCCGTCTGGCGAGTCCACGGGCTTGACGGCATCCTCCGCCGCGCCTGGGAGCAGGGAATCGTGCTGTGCGGCCTGAGCGCGGGAATGAACTGCTGGTTCACCGAGTCCGTCACGGACTCCTTCGACCTCGCGCAGCTGGCGCCGCTCCACGACGGGCTCGGCCTCTTGCGCGGCAGCGCCTGCCCCCACTACGACGGCGAGGAGCAGAGGCGACCAACGTTCACGCGACTCGTCGCGGACGGCGAGCTCGCCGACGGCTGGGCGGCCGACGACGGCGCCGCGCTCGTGTTCGCCGGCGACGAGCTGGAAGAGGTGGTGGCGTCGCGACCGCATGCCGGCGCCTACCGCGTGGAGCGGACCGCCGGCGAGGGCGTCAGCGAGCGCGCGTTGCCGGCGCGATACCTGGACGACTGATAAAACTGCGCAAGATGCCTCGCGCGGTCCGGTTCGATCGGTACGGCGACATCGACGTCCTGAACGTCGTCGAGGTCGAGCGCCCGGTATTGGACCCCGCCCACCCTAGTCAGGCGCTCGTCAGGGTCAAGGCGGCCGGAATCAACCCGGGCGAGGCGTCGATCCGGAAGGGCTTGCTGGCCGATCTTTGGCCGGCGACGTTCCCCTCGGGCGAGGGAAGCGACCTGGCCGGCGTGGTGGAGGAGCTAGGGCCGGGCGTGATGGGTCTCGAGGTCGGCGCGGAGGTGCTCGGGTGGACGGACCAGCGGGCGAGCCACGCCGAGCTCGTGGTCGTGCCCGTCGACCAATTGACGGGCAAGCCCGAGCGCGTCTCGTGGGAAGCCGCCGGCTCGCTGTTCGTCGCCGGGGCGACCGCGTACGCGACGGTGCGCGCGGTCGGGGCGTCCGCGGGGGATACGGTCGTGGTGTCCGGCGCCGCGGGCGGCGTCGGCTCGCTCACCGTGCAGCTGGTCGTGCTCGCCGGTGCGACCGCGATCGGACTCGCCAGCGAGGGCAACCACCAGTGGCTGCTCGACCACGGCGCGATCCCCGTCGCCTATGGCGATGGCGTCGCCGGTCGGATCCGCGAGGTGTCCGACGGACACGTAGACGCGTTCATCGACACGTTCGGCTCGGGCTACGTCGCGCTCGCGGTCGACGACCTCGGCGTGGCGCCCGAGCGCGTCGACACGATCATCGACCGGGAAGCCGGTCAGAAGTACGGAGTCAAGATGGAGGGAAACGCGGCCGGCGCCAGCGCCGACGTGCTCGCCGAACTGGCGGCGCTGGTCGACGAGGGTCGGCTTGAGGTGCCGATCGCGCGTGTGTACCCGCTCGAAGACGTCCGCGACGCGTTCCGCGAGCTCGAGCAGCGACACACGCGCGGCAAGATCGTGCTCGTGCCGTGATGGAGTATCGGCAACTCGGACGCTCCGGGCTGCGCGTCTCGAAGCTGACGATGGGAACGATGACGTTCAGCGGCAGCGGGAACTTCCGCGCCGTCGGCAACACCGGGCTCGACGACGCCCGCCGCCAGATCGCGATGGCGCTGGACGCCGGCGTGAACATGATCGACACCGCCGACATCTACTCCGAGGGCGGCGCGGAGGAGATCGTCGGGCAAGCGCTGCGCGGCCGGCGCGACCAGGTTCTGCTGGCGACGAAGGTGAGGTTCCCGATGGGCGATGGCGTCAACGACGCCGGCCTGTCACGCCACCACGTGATTCGCGGCTGCGAGGCCAGCCTGCGCCGCCTCGAGACCGACTACATCGACCTCTACCAGGTCCACGAATGGGACGGACAGACTCCGCTCGAGGAGACGCTGAGCGCGCTCGAGCACCTCGTCACCAGCGGCAAGGTCCGCTACGTCGGCTGCTCGAACTTCGCCGGCTGGCAGGTCATGAAGGCCCTCGGGATCGCCGACCGCGCCGGGCTCCCCCGGTTCGTGAGCCAGCAGGTGTACCTGTCGCTCCAGGAGCGTTCGGCCGAGTACGAGATCGTGCCCTCGGCAATCGACCAGGGCCTCGGGTTGCTGATCTGGAGCCCGCTCGCCGGCGGGCTGCTGTCGGGCAAATACCGGCGCGGTGAGGACGCGCCCCCCGGTTCGCGCCGAGCATCGGAGTGGAGCGAGCCGCCGATCTACGACGAGGACAAGCTATACGACACGATCGAGGCCGTCGTCGAGGTCGCGCAGGGGCGTGGCGTGTCGCCGCCGCAGGTGGCTCTTGCGTGGTTGCTCGGGCGACCCGGGGTCACGAGCGTGATCGTCGGCGCCCGCACCGACGAGCAGCTCGCCGACAACCTTGCCGCTGCCGATCTGTCGCTGTCGGCCGAGGAGACCGCGCGGCTCGAGGCCGTCAGCCGGCCGCCGCTGATCTATCCGTTCTGGCATCAGGCCATGAGCGCGAGCGACCGCCTCGGCGAGGCCGACCTATCGCTGATCTCGCCGCATCTGGAGGGTGATCAGTAGGGAAGCTCGCCGGCGAGTGCGAGCGCCGGACGGTCCTTCGCGAGCGCGCGGGCGAGGCGCTGCCTGGCCCGGTACAACCGGGTGGTGATCGTCGCCTCGCGGACGTGGAGCGTGCGCGCCGCCTCGCGGTAGGACAGCCCGACGACGTCCACGGCGACCAGCGCCTGACGGAACGGATCGGGGAGCTCGGCGATCCGTGCGTACAGCTCGGATGCGTCGAGCGCGGCCTCGGGGGCGGTGGCGGATGGGTCCTCGAGGCGATCCAGCTCGTCGGGATACGGATCCGCTCGCGGCCGGCGCGCGGCCGCGCGGAGACGGGAGAAGTGCGTGTTGCGCAGCACCCGCAGCAGATATCCGAGATCGTCCGCGGAGCGGAGCATGCGCGGCTTCTGAAGCACGCGTGCGTACGTGTCCTGGACAAGGTCCTCGGCGTCCTCGCGCGAGCCGCACAGCGCCCAGGCGGCTCGGTACAGGCGGTCGACGTGGTCACCGAGGTGATCGGGATCGAGCCGGCGCGCTGGCGAGGATGCTCCGGCCGCCCGCGGTAGAGCGTGATCGGCGGCGATCGGCACGGCTCAGCTGCGGTTGGCGGTCATTGGCGGGTGCCCTCAGCCACCAAGGACTCCGGCCGGGCGCAAGTCCTTCCCGGCTCCCGGGGTGGTTCAGGTCGCTGCGGGGAGGCTGAACCGGACGCGTGTGCCGATCGTGGTGTCGGCGAGCCAGATGCGGCCGCCGTGAGCCTCGACGATCGCGCGCGTAACCGCGAGCCCGAGGCCGGCTCCGGGGCTCGTCCGAGCGGCGTCGGTGCCGCCGCGGTAGAACGCGGTGAACACGTGCTCGCGCTCCTCGGGGCGGATCCCGTCGCCGGTGTCGGCGACCTCGAACTCGATCCCGGCCGCCACCGGCTCCGCGCGCACCACGACGCTGCCGTCCGCCGGCGTGTGCCGGATCGCGTTCTGGATCAGGTTGAACAGCACCCGCTGGAGCTTCTCGGGGTTGGCGTGGGCAGGGCACAGCGTGTCGGGCACCTCGGCCAGCACGGCCACGCCCTTGGCCTCGGCCTGCACCCGCATCGCCTCCACCGTCTCGCCGACCAGCTCCTGGAGCGGCACCTGCTCGATCGACCAGCTGATGTCGCCGGCCTCGAGCCGCGAGAGCTCGAACAGGTCGTCGATCAGCACGCTGAGCGCGTCGATGTGCGTGGTCATCCGTCGCAGGTAGCCACGGCGCGTCTCCGGGTCCTCAACGATGCCGTCCCCGATCGCCTCGGCGAGGAGCCGCAGCGACGTGATCGGCGTACGCAGGTCGTGCGACACCGCCGCGATCAGATCTCGACGGGCAGCGTCGGATTGGTCGCGCGCCGCCTCCTCGTCTCGCAGCTGGGCGATCATCACGTTCGCCGCGCCGGCGAGCTGGGCCAGTTCGTCGTGGGCGGAGGTCTCGATGCGGCCCTCGCGGCGGCCACGCCCGACTGCCATCAACCCATCGCGGATCGCCTGGACGTCGCGCAGGATGCCGCCGGCCACGATCCGCGCCGCGACGATCGCGACGAGCCCGGCGGCCACCACGATCGCCGCCAACAGCTCAGCGCTCCGGTTGGAGACGACCATCAGCGATCCGACAAGGGCGAGCGCCACCAGCACCGGCGCCACGACGATCGCCACCACCAGCGCGAATTGACGCGGCAGCGACCCGGCCCGCAGGCGAGCCCAGGATGCGATCTTGCTCGCGCTCACGGCTGGAACCGGTATCCGACCCCCCACACGGTCTGGATGTGCTGTGGCTGCGCGGCGTCGGCTTCGATCTTCGACCGCAGGCGGCGGATGTGAACGGTGACCGTGGATGTGTCGGTGTAGAACGAGTACTGCCAAACGGCGTCCATCAGCTGGTTGCGCGAGAACGCCTGACCCGGGTGGCGGGCGAGGTACAGGAGCACGTCGAACTCGCGGTGGGTCAGCTGGGCCTCCTCACCGCGGACGAACACGCGGCGGGCCGTGGGGTCGATCGTCATGTCGCTGAGCTCGATCGGCGCCTCCTGCGTCTTGGAGGTGTCGAACCGGCGCAGCACGGCGTCGACGCGAGCGACCAGCTCCGCCGGCGAGAACGGCTTGACCACGTAGTCGTCGGCGCCGAGGCGCAGCCCGATCACGCGGTCGGACTCCTCGCCCTTGGCGGTCAGCAGGATTACCGCCACCCGGTCGCGATCCTGGTCGCGGAGCCGGCGCATCACCTCGAGCCCGTCGATGCCCGGAAGCATCAGATCGAGCACGACGAGATCGGGGCGCTGGATGGCGGCGGCGTCGAGCGCCTCGCGGCCGTTGGCGGCGACCCGGGTCGCGTATCCCGCGCGATTCAGATAGCGGGCGACGACCTCGGCGATCGTGGGCTCGTCGTCGACTACGAGCACCGAGCCCCGGACATGGTTCTCCATGCCCGGATTGTCGCAGCGTTGCGCGCCGAATCGACCACGCCGGCGGCGCATTCACCGGTTGTTCAGATCCGGCCTACGTCCGCTTGTAGTAGTCCAAGTTGATCTGTATGTATTGCTGCCACTCGTCGGGCAGCTGGTCCTCGGCGAAGCACGCATCGACCGGGCACGCCTCGACGCAGGCGTCGCAGTCGATGCACTCCTCGGGGTCGATATACAGCTGCGCCTCGTCGTCGAACCCCGGCTCGTCCTGGGTCGGGTGGATGCAGTCGACCGGGCAGACCTCGACGCACGACAGATCCTTGGTTCCGATGCACGGTTCGGCGATCACATACGTCATGCGCGCAGCGTTACAGCTCAACCCGGGTTGAAGTCAAGTCGAACATGTGGCAGACGTCGATCGACTCGCAGTCGCATTCGCTGCAGATCTCGAGCAGCCGGCGCACCGACGTGGCGCGGTCGATCAGCTGATCGAGCTCGGGCAGCTTCGCCAGCGCGAGCTGGCGGAGGCGCTCGTGGGCGAATTCGTCGCGCGAGCCGAGCAGGTCGCGGATCTCCTCCAGCCCGAACCCGACGCGCTGGGCGGAGTCGATGATCGCCAGCCGGCGCAGCACGTCGGATCCGTACCGCCGCTTGCCGGACACGCGCTCGGGCTGCGCGAGGAGTCCGCGCGCCTCGTAGTACCTGATCCGCGAGGCGCTCATCCCGGACCGCTCGGCCACCTCGCCGATCGCGAGCCGTCTCATGTCGCTGCTCATGTCCCGGAGTATCCTGCCCGCTGCCGATGATCGGGGACATCCTGTGGACTCCACCCGCGGACTGGCGGGAAACGACGGAGGTCGGCCGGTTCATGAACTGGCTCCGGGACGAGCGCGGCCGCGAGTTCGGCGCGTACGACGAGCTGCGGCAGTGGTCGGTCGCCGACCTCGAGGGCTTCTGGGGCGGGCTGTGGGACTTCTACGGCATCCGCGCCACGCCCTATGAGCGCGTGCTCGGCAAGCGGACGATGCCCGGCGCCGAGTGGTTCACCGGGGCTCGCCTCAACTATGCCGAGCACCTGGTCGGCCTCGAGGAGGACCGCAATCGCGTCGCGGTCGTGGCGCGCTCGCAGACGCGCGGGCCGCGGGAGCTGACGTTCGGCGAGCTGATCGAGCAGGCCGGCCGGGTCCGGGCGGGTTTGCAGCGGCTCGGGGTGGAGCGCGGCGACCGTGTGGTGGCGTACATGCCCAACATCCCCGAGACGCTGATCGCGTTCATCGCGACCGCGAGCCTCGGCGCGATCTGGGCCGCGTGTGCACCTGAGTTCGGCGCCCGCAGCGTCGTCGACCGCTTCGCCCAGATCGAGCCGCGCGTGCTGATCACGGTCGGCGGCTACGGCTTTCGCGATCGCTACGTCGACCGCCGGACGGAGGTCGAGACGATCCGGGGACGGATCCCGTCGATCGAACACGTAATTGGAGTCCCGTTCGGTGAGGCCCGGCTCCCCGACGCGGTCGGCTGGGAGGAATTGACCGCCGAGAGCGCGCCGCTCGAGTTCGAGCAGGTCCCGTTCGACCACCCGGTGTACGTGCTGTTCTCCTCGGGCACGACCGGGCTGCCGAAGCCGATCGTGCACGGTCACGGCGGCCAGCTGATTGAGCACCGTAAGAACCTCGGGCTCTGCTGGGACCTCAAGCCCGGGGGCCGCCTGCTGTGGTTCTCGACGACCGCGTGGATGATGTGGAACGCGCTGGTCGCCGGGCTGCAGCTCCGCTCGTCGATCGTGATGCTCGACGGCGACCCCGCCTGGCCCGACCTGCTCGAGCAATGGCGGCTGGCCGAGGAGCTCCAGCCGTCGGTGATGGGCGTCGCACCGGCGTATCTGATGGCATGCCGCAAGGCCGGGATCCAGCCCGGGCGCGAGTGCGACCTGAGCAGCATCCGGACGCTGTGCACCGCGGGCTCGCCGCTGCCTTCCGAGGGCTACCTGTACGCGTACGAGCAGCTCGGCCCGGAGATGCTCCTCAACAACGGCTCGGGCGGCACCGACGTGTGCACCGGGCTGGTGTCGGGCACCTTCGCCCAGCCCGTGTACGAGGGCGAGATCACGGGTGCGTGCCTGGCCGTCGACGCGCACGCGTTCGATCCCGACGGCGATGAATTGATCGGTGAGCTCGGCGAGTTCGTGATCACCCAGCCGATGCCGTCGATGCCGGTGGCGTTCTGGGGCGATGAGAGCGGCGAGCGCTACCGCTCCTCGTACTTCGACGTCTACCCGGGCGTCTGGCGCCAGGGGGATTGGATCAAGTTCACCGAGCGCGGTAGCTGCATCCTCACCGGGCGCTCCGACGCGACGCTGAACCGCGGCGGCGTGCGCCTTGGCACCGGCGAGTTCTACTCGGTCGTCGAGGATGTCCCCGAGGTGATCGACGCGCTCGTCGTGCACCTCGAGGACGCCGGCGGGGGCGCCGGCGAGCTGCTGCTGTTCGTGGTACCGGCCGAGGGTGCCGAGCTCGACGACGCGCTGCGCGACCGGATCGCGAAGGCACTTCGCAGCGAGCTGTCGCCGCGACACGTGCCCGACGAGATCGTCTCGGTCCCCGCGATCCCGCGAACGCTGACGGGGAAGAAGCTCGAGGCGCCGGTCAAGCGAATCCTGCGCGGCGAGTCCTCCGAGCGGGTCGCCAGCCGCGACTCGCTCCTGGACCCGGGCGCGCTCGACGCGTTCGTGGCGCTCGCTGCCGAGCGCTCCCCGCGCTAGCCAGACTCGGCGTCCAAGCAGCGTCGCGGCGGTACCATCCGCCCCAGGAACGGAGAATCATCTCGTCCCAGAGGGAGAGCAACCGAGAGGATATTTGTTTGGCGCAGACGCTTGCATCGGATGTGGCGTCAGGGCCGGTGGTTCGCGAACCGGAGCGCTGGCGGGTCGCCGGAGGCGACATCAAGCACAGGCTCGATTCGTGGTCGGACATCCTGGCCGCGACGCACCTCGCGTTCGAGGTGCACGCCACCGACCGCACCCCGGTCGACTTCCGCGGGACCGTGACCCGCCGGCAGATCGGCGACCTGATGCTCGTCGACTGCGCGGCGTCGCCGTTCCTCGGCCACCGCAGCCGCGCGGTGATGAGCCCGGAGGCCAAGCACGAGGACGTCCTCGGCTTCCAGATCGTGTGCAGGGGCGTTGAGACGGTAAGCGAGGGCGCGCGCGGCCTGGCGCTGTCGCCCGGCGACGTCGTGCTGTGGGACGGGCAGCAACCGACCGACGTCGAGATCGTCGAGGCGTTCCACAAACGCACGCTGCTGTTCCCGCGTAACCGCGTACTCGCCGTGTGCCCGCGGCTGGCCGAGCTGAGGGCGCTTCCGCCGCTCGACGACAACGGCCCGGCGCGACTCTTGGTCCGGTACATGAACGCGCTCGCTCTCGAGCAGCCCAAGCTCGCGGCCGCGGCGGGGGTCGCTGCCGCCAACGCCGCGCTCGAGCTGCTGCGTGCGACGGTCGAGCCGTCCGTGCCCACCAGCCGCGCCGCCGCCCGCGAGGCGATGCGGGCCGAGATCCGGCGGTACGCGCGGACTCATCTTCAGGATCCCGAGCTCGGGCCGGCGTCGATCGCGCACGCGTATTCGATCTCGGTGCGCGCGCTGCACGCGCTGTTCGAGGATGTCGACGCGTCGGTGGCAGGGCTCGTGCGCAGCGAGCGGCTGGGCCGATGCCTGGAGGATCTCCAGCGCCCGAACGGCGGCTCGGTCACCGACATCGCGTTCCGCTGGGGGTTCTGCGACGCCGCGCACTTCTCGCGCGTGTTCAAGCGCGCGTTCGGTATGACCCCCAGCGACGTCCGGCACGCGGCCCAGCGCGGCGAGCGCGTCGCGCCGGAACGCGCCGGCGCGGAGTAACGCTCCCGGCCGGATCCGACAGCGTGGAGTGCCCGAGGGGTGGTTGAATTCATTCCACTGCCCATCGGTCTATTTTTTGGAGGGTGCGCGTGAGCGCGAGATTTTCAAGGGGCGTCGCCGCTTTGGTCGGCGTCGCCGTTGCAGTGCTGTTGACGGTCGGATCCGGGGTGGCGGGCGCTGAGCCGTTCCGCATATCGGCGGGGGCGCACTTCAAGCAGCAGCCAACCATGGCGCAATGTGAAGCCGACTACGGGGTCGCCTGCTACACCGCCTCGCAGGTCAGGCATGCCTACGGCGTCGATCAGCTGAACGGGCACGGGTTGACCGGCCACGGTCAGACGATCGTGCTCGTCGACTCCTACGGGTCGCCCACGATCCAGAGCGACCTGCAGGCCTTCGATCAGGCCAACGGCCTGCCCGCTCCCCCGACGCTCGACGTCATCTCGCCGGCCGGCGCGCCGCCGGCGTGGAACCCGAACCTGTATCCCGACCAGCCCGGCTGGGCCGGAGAGGCCACGCTCGACGTCGAGTACGCGCACGCGATGGCGCCGGGCGCGAACCTGATCCTGGTCGAGACGCCCGTCGACGAGACCGAGGGCGTGACCGGTCTCCCGCAGATGATGGATGCCGAGAAGTACGTTGTCGACCATCATCTCGCGTCGGTCATCAGCCAGAGCTTTGGAGCCACCGAGACGACATTCCAGAACGCACAGGGACGCTTCGATCCGCAGCAGATCTACAACCTGCGGTATGCGTTCGAAGACGCCGCAGCGCACGGGGTGACCGTGCTCGGCGCTTCCGGAGACAACGGCGCGACCGACACCGAGCTGAACCTCGTCGACATCTATCCGTTCCGGGTGATCGACTTTCCGTCGGACGATCCGCTCGTAACCGGCGTCGGCGGGACCGAGCTGCAGCTGAACGGCGCGGGCGACCGCATCGCGCCGGATAGCGTCTGGAACGATCCGCCGAGCAGCTGCTTCGGTATCGCGCCGTGCGCGACCGGTGGCGGAAGCTCGATCGTGTTCCCGCGGCCGTCCTACCAGGACGGTGTGCGCAACGTCACCGGCGGCGCCCGTGGTGAGCCCGACGTGTCGATGAGCGGATCCTGCAGCGGCGCGGTGGATACCTACGAGAGCTTCCCCGGCGTTCCGGGAAGCTGGAGTCCCGCATGCGGAACGAGCGAGGCCACGCCGATGTTCGCCGGCGAGGTCGCGCTGGCCGACCAGGCCGCGGGGCACCCGCTCGGGCTGATCAACCCGGAGCTGTATGAGATGGGGGACGGCCGCCTGTCCGGGCTGAGTGACATCACGATCGGCAACAACGCGGTCACGTTCACGAACAGCAACAACGTCACCTACAAGGTGACGGGCTACAACGCCCAGCGGGGCTACGACCTGGCCAGCGGAATCGGCGAGGCGAACGTCGCCTTCCCGCTCGAGCTGGCGGCGCTGGCCAACCACGGCTCGCGTCGGTAGACGATGCTGTCGCGCTGCGCCGCCACGTGCGGCGCAGCGCGGCTAGCGCCTATCGACCACCCGAACGGCCTTGCCCTCGCTGCGGGGCACGGACCCGGGCTCGAGCACAGAGACGGTGATCCGCACGCCTGTGCCTTCTTTGAGATTTTTTTCCAGCGTTTGCCGCAAGCCCCCGCGGTCGCCATCGGGCGCACTCGGCTCGCATTCGAGCGTGAGCTCGTCCATCGGGCCCGGTCGCTCGAGGATCAGCTGGTAGTGAGGCCCGACCCCATCGGCGCTCAGCATGATCTGCTCGACCTGCGACGGGTACAGGTTTACCCCGCGGATGATCATCATGTCGTCCCGCCGCCCGCCGAGGCGGATCAGGCGCGCGGTGGTCCGCCCGCATGCGCAGGGCTCGATCGTGATCGCGCCGAGGTCGCCAGTGCGGTAGCGGATCAGCGGCAGCGCCTCCTTGGTCAGCGTCGTGAACACGAGCTCGCCGTCGGCGCCCGGCGGGAGCGGGGTGCCGTCGGCGGGATCGATCACCTCGACCAGGAAGTGATCCTCCTGGATGTGGAGCCCGTCGCGGACGGCCAGACACTCGGTCGCGACGCCCGGCCCGCACATCTCTGAGAGACCGTAGAAGTTGATCGCCTTTATCCCGAGCGCGCGGTCGATCTGCGTCCGGAGGCCCTCGGTCCACGGCTCGCCGCCGAATAGCCCGAGCTCGAGCGCGTTGTCCTCAGGTGCGATGCCGGCGTCCTGCAGCGCCTGGGCGATCACCAGCGAGTACGAGGGGGTGGCGACTAGCACCTCCGCGCCGAGATCCTTCAGCAGCATCGCCTGGCGCGCGGTTTGGCCGCCCGACACGGGAACGACGGTGGCGCCGATCCGCTCGCCGCCCTGGTGGAACCCGAGGCCGCCGGTGAACAGGCCGTAGCCATTGGCGTTGTGGATCAGCATCCCCGGGCGGACGCCCGCGATCGTCATCGAGCGCGCCATCAGCTCGGTCCAGGTCTCGAGGTCCGCGCGCGTGTAACCGACGACGGTGGGCTTGCCGTGACTACCGCTTGAGGCCTGGACGCGGACGAGCTCCTCGCGCGGGACCGCGAGCAGCCCGAACGGATAGTTCTCACGCAGATCGTTCTTGTGGGCGAACGGGATCTTGGTGACGTAGTCGAGGCTGGTGAGGTCGTCCGGGTCGCTGATGCCTGCCTCGGCGAGCCGGCTCGCGCCGAGTGGCTGCCCCCTGAACACGCGTGCGATGCTCTCGCGCAGCCGCCCGAGCTGGAGCGCGGCAAGCTGATCGCGCGGCATCGTCTCCGCCGCGGCGTCCCAGATCAGCGGTTCACGGGCTGCGGCGGTCAGCATTCCAGTGCACCTCGAGGTTGTGGACGAGCGCCGGACTCAGGTGGCAGTAGGCCTGCTCGCGCGAATACGTGGCCATGTACTCGCGGAACAGGTCGAGCGGCTCCTCGCCGGCGCGCAGCGCCGCTCGGTTGGCGCCGGCGTTCACGAGCCCCGAGTCCGTAAGCGCGTCGACCCGGTTCTGGATCGCCTCCTCGACTTCGTCGGGCGCGACGATCTCGTCGCAGATCAGGTCGGCGTCCGGCTCGCCGGCAACCCACTCCCGGCCCGACAGGATCGCCTGGCGGGCGGCGCGATCGCCGACGAAGCGCGGCAGGCGCAGGTTGGAGGCGCCGGGGATGATCCCCTCCTTGCGCGCCGGCAGGTAGAGGCGCACGCCGCGAACCGCGATCACGTGGTCCATCACGTGCAGGAGCTGGCAGGCGCCGCCAATCGCGAACTGCTCGACCGCCGCGATCCACAGCTTCTCGTCGACGCCGGCGAGGCCGCGGAAGATCTTGTTGACGTAGCCCATGTCGCGGACGACGTAGAACAGGTAGTCGATCCGCCCGTGGTAGAGATGGGTGAGGTTGATCCCGGCTCCGAACGGGCGCTCGCCGGCGTAGCGAGGATGATCGACGACGCCGCCGCGGAACACCCCGATTTGGATCTCGGGGTCGAGCAGGACGAGGTCGACGGCGGCCTCGGTCTCGGCCAATGTGTTCCCGTCCTCGGCGTTGAGGTGGCGCGGGTTGCACAGCTCGAGCACGCCGGCGCGGCCGTGGCGGGTCACGCGGGCGTGACCGAGGTCGACGTTGCCGTTCGTGCGGAGCTCGTCGAGGCGCTCGAGCGCGAGCTGCGTCGGGTGGAGCATCGACTCGACCAGGTGGCGCCCGGTGCGCGGGACCTGAAGGATCTCGGCGAGTAGCAGTCCCTGCGCGAGCTCGACGCGCTCCTTGTCGGCGAGCTTGCGGGTGCGCTCCTGCTCGATCTGGGCGCGCGTCGGGACGAGACCCGGAACCCGGTCGGCGGCCTCGTACAGAAGCTCCTCAATCCTGACCGCGCGCGTGCAGCGATCGGTCAAGGCGTCGTACAGCTCCTCGACGGTCAGCCCAGCCTGCTCGAGGATCGTCGCGGGTGGCTGGAGCTCGGTCGTGGCCATGAGGTCAGCGTCCAGAATACGGCTCTTACCCGAGGGCCTCGAGCAGATCTTTGACGTGGTCGATGACCGCGTGCGGCCGCCGGCTCTCGGGGAGCTTGTCGAGCGGGGTCGCGCCGGTGATACCGCTCCGGACGAGCACGGTCTTCGAGCCGCCCATGCGGCCGAGCGCGATGTCCATGCCGACGTCGTCGCCGATCACCGCGATCTCGTCGGTGGGGATCCCAAGCCGGGTGCGGATCTCCTCGACGGCAGCGCGCGAGGGCTTGCCGACGATTTTCGGCCGTGTGGCCGTGACCTTGGCGATCGCGGCGGTCACCATCGCCCCGCGGCTGAAGATGATGCCGTTGGCGCCGGCGTAGCCACGCGCCCAGCTCCCGGTCAGGAGCGGCGCCCCCCGCTCGACCGCGCGCGCCGCGCGCTCCATCGCGGGAAGGTCGGCCTCGTCGACATGCGCGACGAACACGACCTCGGCCTCCTCAGCCTTTGCTTCGGGGATCCCGGCCTGCACCATCCGCTCGCGGACCACCTCGGACGCGAATAGCAGCGCCGGCCGGTCGCGGTGGCGCCGGCGGATGTAGGTGATCGCGCTGTCGACCGGCGTCAGCATCTCGTCGTCGGCCACCGGCAGACCGTCTTCTCGGAGTGCGCGGGCCATGGTGTCGGAGCGAACGTGGCTGCCGTTCGTGAACAGCACGAGCTTCCGCCCGGAGGCGCGGATCCGCTCGAGCACCTCGACCGCGCCCGGCTGCGGTCGCGCGCGGCCGTCGGGGCCGCGGTGGGCGAGCGTGCCGTCGACGTCGAACACGAACCCGCGCACGTCCTCGAGGCCCATGCCGTCAAGGCCGTCAATCACGGCGCCAGACCACCGTGACGCCTTCGTGGTTTGCGAGCGAGAACTCGGAGATCGCCGGCCGGCGGGCGAGCTCGTCCAGCAAGGTGACGAGCGGGCTGCGTCCGGGGCGAGCGGCCGGCGTCGGCGCCGGCTCGCAACGGGCGGCGACCATCGCGTCCACCTGCTCCGCGGGCATCGTCAGACGGAGCAGCAGTTCCTCCTCGGAGATCCGCTGGCCGAACCGCTCGCGCGCGCCGTCGAGGTTGATCGGCTCCAGGGCGCGGAGCTGCTTGACCTGGGGTGTGGCCATGACGCGGTCGGCGATGTCCGGGTCGACCGGCGCGGCGGGCTCACCGTAGTGGCCGAGGAAGTAGCGGATCGTCTCGTCGGAGACGTTCTTCCAGCGCTCACCGTCGATCACGTTGCGCGCCGCCTGGCTGGCAACGAACTGCGAGACGGGCGTGACCAGAATCGGGTAGCCCATCTCGGCACGGACCCGCGTGACCTCCTCGAGCACCTGCTCGAACAGCTCGGGACGATGGAGCTCCTCGAGCATCCTTCGCGTGGTCGTGACCATCCCCCCGGGGAGCTGGTGGGTGTAGTAAACCGCGTCGAACTCGCGCGGGACCCCGGGCGGCAGGCCCTTGGCGCGGGCAATCGCGTCGAAGTGCTCCGAGACGGGTCTCTGGGCGTCGAGGTCGAGATCGGTCTCGTATCCGAACGCGTTGAGGTTGCGGACCGTGTTCGTGACCTCGGGCTGAGACGTCCCGCGCGACAGCGCGCCGGACGCCGTGTGCACGACCTCGAACCCGGCGCTGACGCCCTCGACGTAGACCAGCGGCGCGAGGCCGATCGTGCAGTGGCTATGGAGTTCGACCGTCCGATCGCCGGCGGCGTTCACGAAGTGGGGCGCGAGCTCGCGGACCGCGTCCGGAGTGAGCAGCCCGCCTGGATCCTTCAGGTACAGCCGGTCCATGTCCGCGCAGTCGGCCAGCGCCGCGGCGCGCTCGGCGTAGTAGGCGTGCGTGTGGACGTCGCTGATCGAGTAGGTCAGCCCGATCACGGTCTGCTCGATTCCCCCGCGCTTCGCCAGCTCGGCCACGCGCCGCAGCCGCCGCACGTCGTTGGAAGGGTCGGCGATCTGGAGGCGCCTGATCCCGTTGCGCACGACGAGCTTGAACGCGAGCGCCATCACGTCCTCCTCGGCCGGCGCCCACGCGATGAACCGCATCCCCGGCGTGATCATGCTGAGCGGCGTGTTCGGCGTCGCCTCGCTCATCAGCCTGATCCGCTCCCACGGATCCTCGCGGTGGAACCTGACCGACACCGCCATGTGGGTGCTCGAGGTGAAGTCGAGAGCCTCGTAGCCGACCTGGTCGATCGCGGGCGCGATCGCGAGCACGTCCGGCGTGGTCAAGCCGGTCGCGCTCCAGAGGCTCTGGTTGCCGTCGCGCATGCTCGTGTCGACGAATCCGATCACGCGCCCGGCGGGGCGGCGGGTGGCGGCGGGGGTCATACGATCGCGCGCTCGAGCCAGTCGGTGCTGACCGCGCCGCGGCGGAAATCCTCGTGCGCGAGCACACTGATCAGCAGCGCGCGGTTCGTCTCGACGCCCTCGACGTCGAGATCCTCGAGCGCTTCGAGCAGCACGTCGATCGTCGCGTCGCGGCCTTCGGCGTGCGCGATCAGCTTGGCCATCAGCGAGTCGTAGTAGGGCGGGATGACCGCGCCGGCGCACAGGTGGGTGTCGACGCGCAGCTGGAGCAGGTCGGGCACCGAGAACAGCGACAGCGTTCCCGGGCTCGGCATGAACCCGCGCGCCACGTCCTCGGCGTTGAGGCGGCATTCGATCGCGTGACCGTCGAACACGACGTCCTCTTGCGCGAACCCGAGCGGCTCGCCATCCGCGATGTGGAGTTGGAGCGCAACGAGATCTCGCCCCGTGACGGCTTCTGTGACCGGATGCTCAACCTGGATCCGGCAGTTGATCTCGAGGAAGAAGTGCTCGCCGGTGGCGGCGTCGAGCACGAACTCGACGGTTCCGAGGTTGCGGTAGCCGATCGCCCGGGCGAACGCGACCGCCTCAGCCGTGAGCGCGTTGCGGGTGGCAGGCTCGAGCCACGGCGCCGGCGCCTCCTCGATCACCTTCTGGTAGCGGCGCTGTACCGAGCAGTCGCGCTCGCCGAGGTGGACGACAGCGTCGTGCTCATCCGCGGCGATCTGGACCTCGATGTGGCGAGCGGTCGACACGAACCGCTCGAGATACACGCGATCGTCCCCGAACGCGGCGCCCGCCTCGCTGCGCGCGAGGCTGAGGAGGTTCTCGAGCTCGTCGCCGTCGCGCGCGAGCTTGATCCCGCGGCCGCCACCGCCCCCGGCCGCCTTGACCAGCAGCGGGTAGCCGATCTCCTTACCCGCCTTGCGCGCGTCGTCGCCCGGTGCGATTTCGCTGCCGGGGAGGATCGGAACGCCGGCGCGCGCCGCCTCCTCGCGCGCGCGGAGCTTGTCGCCACTCAGCTCCATCACCTCGGGCGGCGGCCCGATGAAGATGAGACCGTTGTCTCTTGCACGGGTGGCGAGGCGTGGGCTCTCGGACAGGAATCCATAGCCGGGATGGATCGCGTCGCAGCCCGTGCCGAGCGCGGCCTGCACGACCAGGTCGTCGCGCAGGTAGCTGTCGGCAGCGGGGGCCGGACCGATGCACACCGCCTGGTCGGCGCGACGCGCGGCCAGCCCGTGCCGGTCGGCATCCGAGGTGCCGACGACGGTCTCGAGCCCGAGCTGTTCGCACGCGTTGACGATCCGCAGCGCGATCTCGCCGCGGTTGGCGACGAACACCCGCTTGATCCGCTTCACGCCGGCTCCACCCGGAACAGCAGCTGGCCGTACTCGACCAGCGCGGCGTTGTCGGGAAGGACCTCGGCGATCGTCCCCTTAACGCCGGCGGTGACCGAGTTCATCATCTTCATGACCTCGATGATGCAGACGATCGTGTCGGGTTCGACCGGGTTTCCGACCTCCACGAACGGCGGCTTCCCGGGCGCCTCGGCGCGGTAGAACGTGCCCAGCATCGGGGCGGTGATCGTGGCGAGGCCGTCGGTCTCGGTCGCCGGTTTTGGTGCGGGTTCCGACACCTCCGGCCCGCCCGGCGGGTTCCGTGCCGGACCGCGCTCCGAAACCTCTCGAACCCGAGGGCGGCCGGACGCGTCGGCACCCCCACCACCCTTGCGGACGTAGAGCGAGAAGCCCTCGGTCTCGATCTGTAATTCGGTAAGCGTTGACTCGTCGATGATCCGCAGGATCTCTCGGATGTCTTCGTTGCTGAGCGCCATCGCGGTCAGTTGTCCTTCGCGGGCTTGGCGCCGAAGGTGCTCATGATCAGCGACATGGCCGACGCCGGCTTGGGCTTGTCGGGCTTCTTCGCCAGCCCGGTGACCGGGCGCGCCTGCAAGACGAACAATCCGTTCTCGTCATCGTCGCTGCGGGCGAGGGCCCATTCGATGTCCTGGCGCGAGCCGAAGTAACCGTCGACGCGCTTGGCCACCGCCACTAGCTGCGCGAGCCGGTCGTGGTCGAGGCAGGGGACCTCACGGCGCTCGGCCGGGACCTCGACGCGGACCGCACCGTCCCCGCTCGGGTCCGGGACGTACTCGAGGTCCTTGGAGTGCACGCGTTCGCGGACCACCTCACCGGTGACCTTGCTGACGAGATAGTCGTCGGGGGTGACCTCGCCCCCGACCACCGCCAGCCCGAGCCCCCAGCTCGCGTTGATCGCCACCATGCTCGGGTCGCCGCTCACCGGGTTGCACGTGAACATCACGCCTGAGACCTCCGCGTCGACCATGAGCTGGACCGTCACGCCCATCGCGGGCTGATGTGCGGCATCCCCGAGCCGCGCGCGGTAGGTGATCGCCGGCGAGCTGTACAGGCTGACCCAGCAGTCCCGCACCGCATCGCATACCTGCTCGGCACCGTGCACCCACAGGTAGGTCTCCTGCTGGCCGGCGAACGTCGCGTCCGTGCTGTCCTCGCCGACCGCGCTCGAGCGGACCGCCACCGGGGCCGCGTCGCCCAGCCGCGCGTAGTGCTCGGCGACCTCCGCGCGCACGTCGTCGGGCACGGGCGCGGCTCTCATCGCCTCGCCGATCACCCGCGACGCGGCGGCGACCGCGCCGACGTCTCCGCCGCTCGCCCCCGCCAGCGCGTCGTCGATCGTGCCCTGCAGCCCCGCCACCCGCACGAACGCCGCGTACGCCGCGGTCGAGATCGCGAAGCCGGGCGGCACCGGGATCTCGGCCGTCAGCAGCTCTCCGAGGTTCGCGCTCTTGCCGCCGAAGTCGGGCTCGTCGCTCCGCGACAGCTCGTGCAGGGGCCGCGCGAACTGGGCGCCGGCGCCGGCGGCGGCCACTACGCCTCCTGCGCCGCGAGCAGCGTGACCGTTCCTTCGGTGCCGTCCACCCTGATCATCTGGCCGGTGCGGATCGCGGAGGTGGCGCGGCCCGTCCCGACGACGGCCGGAAGCCCGTACTCGCGAGCCACGATCGCCGCGTGCGACATCACGCCGCCGACGTCGGTGACCGTGGCCTTGATCTTCGAGAAGATCGGCGCCCACGCCGGCGAGGTGCTCCCGCACACGAGGATCTCGCCGTCGCGCACCTCGCCGATCTGCCCGGGCGATCTGACCACGCGGGCTGCGCCCTCGACCACCCCGGGCGATGCCGCGGCGCCGTTGAGCACCGAGCCCCCATCCTGCTGGCGCGCCCACTCGTGCACGCGTTCGGTCGTCACTCCCCAGAGCATGATCGTCATCGGGTCGGTGACGGCCTCGGGGGTCACGCCGATCGCCGGCGGCGGCGTCCACTCGCCGAGCTTCGCAAGGATCTCCTTACGGCGCGCGACGATCGGCGGCCAGTGCTTGGGCCCGAGCGCAACCCCGCCGGTGGCCCAGGTCAGCACCAGCTCGTCGAGCGCGCTCGCGACCTCGTAGCGCGACAGCTGGAACACGTCCTCGAGGTCCTCGAGGAACCCGTTGCGCGACAGCAGCGCGCCGAACTCGCGGATCTTGTTCCACCACCGGGTGAGGAACCAGTAGTCGCAGTAGAACTTGTGCTCCTCGACGTACGGGAACACCGTCCGCGACAGGTTCAGCAGGTCGTTGAAGCTCGCACGCGCGTCGTCGTCGAGCAGCGCGGCGTACTCGCTCGCCAGCCGGTCGCGCTCACGCTGGATCTCCTCGGTCGGCCGCTCGATCTGCTCGCCCGCATTGAGCGCGCTGATGTGCCCGATCAGCGACGCGTACGGGATGCTCGGATCGTCGAGCCAGCTGCGGTAGTAGTGATAGAGGCCGTCGCCGGTGGCCATGTTGAACCACGGGTCCTTGACCTTCTCGAGTTCCTCGAGCCAGCTCCGGCCGGCCTCGGTCTCGGCGAGCTCGGCGTCGATCTCGCCTGGCGAGCGACCCTGGACGAAGGCGGAGTCGACGCCGGTCTCGATCGCCAGGCGCGCCAGCCGCCGCAGCTCGGCGTCGGGCCGGAACAGCACCACGTCGATGCCGGCGACCATCTGCGCGATGTGCTGGTCGGGGATGTCGGGCAGCTGGCCCTTGCAGAACTCCACGAACGTCCCGTACGCGCCGTAGCCGAGCAGCAGGAACTCGAAGTGGTGCTGCCACATCAGGTCGCCGAGCCGCAGCGCGCGGCCATAGGCGTTGAGCACCTCGTAGAAGGCGGTGTTGCGGTCCTCGCCGAACGCGACCTCGTCGGGCTCGTACTCGGGGAGGTCGGGGACCTCGAGCTCGCCGAGCTCGCGGATCAGCGCCTCCATCTTCACGCGCCACTTGCCGTACAGCTCGCTCCAGTTCGCGAAGTAGTGGCCGGCGCGGGCCTGGAAGAACTGAGCGCGCTCGGCGATCTTCTCCGGATCGGTGACGGGGTTGCCCGAGATGTAGATGTAGCCGTTCACGCACCGATAGTCGATCCCCATCGCCGGCGGTACCGCGAACACGCGGTTCTGCCAGGAGCCCACGGCCTGATACGGCGAGTCGATGCAGATCACGTCGAACGCCGGCATCGGCACCGGGAAGTGCATCGAGTTCCAGAACCAGAACCGGTTCTCGTCCGTGTCGCGTCGGCGCTCGTCGAACAGCGCGTAGTACGGGTACATCTCCTCCCAGCCCTCGCACCCGGCCGGGGTCTCGATCTCGTAGGGGCTCGGGAATGCCCCAGCCTTAGGCGCCGTTGTAGCCATCCGCTCCCTCTCGAGGTTCCTCGTCGCTCTGCACTCATGGACCGCCACGAGCGGTGGAGAGTCTACCTCCGCCCGATTGCCCCTCCAGGTAGGATCGCGCGCCTTGACACGAAGGTTGACACTGATGGTCAAGTCGGATCGCTGATGGCGCGGTTCGTGCTCGTGCACGGCGCGTTCGGGCGCGCTGCGTGCTGGGACCGGGTCGCTACGGGCCTCCGCGCGGCGGGCCACACGGTCCAGGCGATCGATCTTCCCGGCGCCGGCGAGGACCCGACTCCGGTCGCCGAGGTGACGCTCGATCGCTACGCGCAGCGGGTCTGCGAAGCGCTTGCAGACGGCCCGCCAGCGGTGCTCGTCGGCCACAGCATGGGCGGGATGGTGATCACCCAGGCGGCGGCGCGCTGCCCGGATCGGGTGCTGCGACTCGTTTATGTCGCGGCGTTCCTCCCCCAGGACGGCCAGAGCCTGATCGACATCACCCAGCTACCCGAGGCGGCGGGCGACTCGGTGCAGGCGAATCTCGTGGTTGAAGGCGACCCACCGGTGGCGACATTCCCTCCCGAAGCGGTTCGCGAAGCCCTGAATCACTGCGCGGAAGACGAGCAGGCGGCCTGGGCCGCCTCGATCCGCGGTCAGCAGCCGGTGGCGCCGTTCACCCACCCGGTGGCGCTCGGCGGCCCGAACGCGGACGCGTTCAGCGCGCTGCCGCGCGCGTACGTGACGTGCCTCCAGGACCGGGCCATAAAGCCGGCGCTCCAGCGGCGGATGTTCGAGGCCGCGGGCTGCGACCCGGTCATCGAGATCGACACCGACCACGGTGTCTGGGCGTCACGGCCCGACGAGCTGGCGGCGGCGCTCAACCAGATCGCTGTGTGAAGTCAGCCGCCGGCGCGGGCGTGACGGGTTGAGGTCAGTCGCCGGCGCGGGCGGCGAGCTCTTGCGCGACCTGGCGACCGACGAGCAGCGCGAGCTGGACGTCGAGCACCGCGTCGGCCAGCTCGGGCAGGGTGTGCGCGCCATGCTCGAGCACGTGGGCGGTGACCAGTTCCGTGACCGCGCCGACCGCGGCGCGGAACGTGTGCGGCGGGACCTCGGGGATCTCGGGGATGTCCGCGCGGGCGCGGCGATGGACGTCGCGCAGCTGCGCGGCGAACCGCTCCTGGACCGCAGCCCGGCGGGACAGCGCCTCGGGACCGGCGCCGAGCACCTCGATCAGGAAGGCGCGAGCGAACTCCGGACTTGCCGCGAGCGCCTCGAGGTAGGCGTGCACCGCCGCGCCGTGCGCCGCCAGCCAATCGGGCGCGAGCGTCTCGAGCGCGTCGTCGATCGTCGCGAGCAGTTCGTCGACGGTGGCGTCGTAGGCGGCGAGGAAGCAGTCGTCCTTGTTCGAGAACTGCTCGTAGAACGTCTTGCGCGAGACGCCGGCGCGCTCGATCACGTCCGCCACCGCCACCCGGGCGTATCCCTTCTCGGCCACGGCCTGCACCATCGCCGCGAGCATCCGCGCGCGCTGGGCCTCGCGGACGACCGGGCGGGGCGCGGCGTGGCGCCCACGGGGGAGAACGGAGAGGATCCCGGTGGCCGCTCCAGCTCCGGGGTTGGTGGCAAGTCCGGTTTCGGGCGGCGCGGTCATGGGAACATCAGTGTACATTGAAGACACGACTGTTTCTACGATAGTGTATGAGAGGCGACATGACGACAGTTGACGGGCACAGGGTTCGGGTGGCGATCGTGGGCGCCGGGTTCGGCGGACTCGGCATGGCGATCCGCCTCAAGCAATCGGGGATCGACGACTTCGTCGTGTTCGAGCGCGACGCCGAGGTTGGCGGCACCTGGTGGGCCAACACGTACCCGGGCTGCCAGTGCGACATCCCGTCGCATCTGTATAGCTACTCATTCGCCCCGAACTCGGAGTGGACCCGCACGTACCCACTCCGGCCCGAGATCGGCAAGTACCTGCGCGACTGCGCCGATCGATTCGGGCTGCGCGCCCACATCCGCTTCCAGTGCCCGGTCGAGCGCGCCGAGTGGGACCAGGAGGAGGGCGTGTGGCAGGTCGACACGCCGGACGGCCGGTTCTCGGCGCAGATGCTGATCGGCGCTCCGGGTCCACTTAGCGACCCCTCGGTCCCAGCACTCCCGGGACGGGAGGATTTTGAGGGCGTTGCCTTCCACACCGCTCAGTGGGACCACTCGCAGGATTTGACCGGTCGCAACGTCGCCGTGGTCGGGACCGGTGCGTCGGCGATCCAGACCGTCCCCGAGATCCAGCCGCGCGTGAACCGGCTCACGATCTTCCAGCGCACGGCGCCGTGGGTCGTCCCCCACCGCGACCGCCCGATCACCGACTTCGAGCACCGTCTGTACCGGCGGGTGCCGGCGGCGCAGCGGGCCGTGCGCACAATGGTGTACCTCAGCCGCGAGCTGCTCGTGCCGGGACTGGTGTTCCGCCCACAGCTGATGAACGCCGTGCAGAAGATGGCCGAGGGGCATCTGGCCAAGCAGGTGCCCGACGAGGCTCTGCGCGCCAAGCTCACGCCGAACTACGTGATCGGCTGCAAGCGCATCCTGCCCTCGAACAAGTGGTATCCGGCGGTCACGCAGCCGAACGTCGAGATCGTGACGAGCGGCGTGACCTCGTTTACTCCGAGTGGCGTCGTCGCCGCCGACGGGAGCGTCCACGAGGTCGACACCGTGATCTTCGCCACCGGCTTCCACGTCACCGAGACCGCGTTCGCTCAGGTCGTCCACGGCCGGAGCGGCGTGCGTCTGGCAGAGGCGTGGGACGGCAGCCCGCAGGCCTACCGCGGCGCCGCGATGCCCGACTTCCCGAACCTGTTCCTGCTCGTCGGCCCGAACACCGGTCTCGGCCACAACTCGGTCGTGTTCATGATCGAGGCCCAACTCAACTACGTGATGGGCGCACTCGAGGCGATGGAGCACCGCGGCGCCACCCAGATCGAGGTCCGGCAGGGCGCCTACGACGCCTACAACGAGCACGTCCAGGCTCGCCTTGGCCCCACCGTCTGGAACACCGGCGGCTGCGCCAGCTGGTACATCGACCGCAACGGCCGCAACAGCACGATCTGGCCCGACTTCACCTGGCGCTTCTGGCAGCAGACGCGCCGGTTCGACGAGTCGGCATACGAGCTGACCGCGCCGGCGCCGGCGTCGATCCCCGAGCCACTCGCGGCCTGAGGCGGCGCTTCGGCTGCACGCCCACCACGCCGGCGGGGGGTCGTGGTCGGGGCCGGCGGGGCGCCGTCGCTGGCGGCGAGCCTGTTGGTACGCGGGCCGTTTAAACGGCGGGCACCTGGAGTGTGAGGGCGGTGGTCCCTTCGCTGGGCCGTGGTCGGCTGGCGACCTGCACGACGCGTCAGCGGATCGGTTTCATGTGGACCGTGCCGCATCCTGCATGCCCCACATGCATGCTGCGGCACAGTCGGCGTCGGGCGCGTCGATTGTCGCGTTTTGCAGGTTATTTCGGGACCGCCCGGCCTGCGTCCGCCGGGGAGCACCCGAACCCTCCCTCCAGGTGCCCGCCGTTCAAGGCCGCGGCCCGCGACAACGCTCAAAGCGAGGCTGCGGCGCCCGGCCCGCGGCCCTCGGGCCCGACCCAGCACGCCGGTCAAGCGCTACCGGGTGCGCGCGGTCCGGCGGGGTGGGCGTGGAGCCGAAGCGCCGGCTACGGTGCGCAGCTTGTCCGCGACCCTGACCGCTGGCCTAGCTCCATCGCCCTGACCGCCCGCAGGTGATCGGCGAGCGCCACCGGACCGACCGGCCCCGCCGGCAACTCGACCACGAACGCCGTGGTGCCCGGGAAGGCATGATTCGACCACGCCGGCGCCGTGCCCGGAAGGAACGGCAGGCACGTCGCCGGCAGGTGGGCCAGCTGCGCGTAGCGCCGGGCCACGCCGCGGTCGCCGCCGGCCATGTCGACGAGGTCCATGTGCTGGTGGTACCAGATCGTCACGGCCGGCTTGATGCGCCGGATCAGCCGCACCGCGGCCCGGGTCTCGGGCTCGGACAGCGGCCTGGGACCGGAGTAGTACGTCGGGTCGGAAACCGGCGCCCACTGGTAGGGGAAGTTGCGGTTGAGGTCGACGCCGTCGGCGTTCTGGCGCGTGTCGGCGGCGGTGCCGTCGGGGTTCATCTCCGGGACGAGCCATAGCTGGACCCCCTTGACGACCGGCGCGTGCTCGAGCGCCGAGACGATCGCGAGTCCCGCGCACTCGTTTCCGTGGATGCAGCCGACGATCAGGATCTTGCGCGGGGCATCGTTCGGTCCGCGCACGAGCGCGATGATCGGGCGCCCCTTGACCGAGTGGCCGATCACGAGCTTGTGCACGCCAGCGACCGCGGTCGAGGCGAGCGCGGCGAGCGCCACCGCGAGCGCCTTGAGCGACCCGATCAGCACCGTCCGGATCGTAGTGGGGCGGTGGCGCCGGTGCCGCGACCATGACCGCCGGCTCGTGCCAAAACCCCAAGAACCAGATCGGGTTTTGATAGTTTGCCCTCCCCCTCCCTCTGTTCACCGACCCCGAAAGACAGGCACAGATATGAGCTCGACCGACGACCTGCTCGCCAACAACGAGGCCTACGTGGCCTCGTTCGACAAAGCCGAGCTGCCGCTGCCGCCGGCGAAGAAGGCCGCGATCGTGGCGTGCATGGACGCTCGGCTCAGCGTCTACGGTGCGCTCGGTCTGCAGGAAGGCGAGGCGCACGTAATTCGCAACGCCGGCGGGGTCGTGACCGACGACGCGATCCGCTCGCTGGCGATCTCGCAGCGGCTGCTCGGCACCGAGGAGATCATCCTCATCCACCACACGGATTGCGGGATGCTGACGTTCACCGACGACGAGTTCAAGAACTCGATCGAGGCGGAGACCGGGATCAAGCCCGAGTGGGCGGCCGAGTCGTTCTCCGATCTCGACGCGGACGTCCGCCAGTCGATCGCGCGGATCAAGGCATCGCCCTTCATCCCGCGCAAGGACGCGATCCGCGGGTTCGTCTACGAGGTCGAGACGGGCCGGTTGCGCGAAGTGAGCTGACGCCCGCGGCCGGCGATCGGCGCGGCGGGCGTGCCGGCCGGCGCCAGCTAGGCGGCGGGTGTGCCCGCCGGCGCGGGCCCGGATGCCGGCGCTGGTTCGGCGGCGACGGTCTTGTGCACGGTGGTCTGCGCTTCGGGAGCGGGCCACGCGCGTTCGAGGTGCCGGCGGACGACCGCGGGACTCGTGCGCAGCGCCTCGAGCGTCTGGACCGCGCCGCTCCTCGAATCGGACAGCATCGCCAGCAGCAGATGCTCGACGCCGATATGACTCTCTCCCCGGTTCAGCGCCTCGCGCAGCGATCCTTCGAGGATGCGCCGGGCCTGGGCGGTGACGCCGTCGGCGGGTGCGCGCTCGGACGGTTTCGCCGGCAACCCGGGCATCGTGGTCTGAAGGCTGCGCCGGGCCGTCTCGAGCGTAACGCCGAGCGCGTTCAGAGTCTTGACCGCGTGGGTTTGCCGGCAATGGAGGATGCCGAGCAGGACGTGCTCGGTGCCGAGCACGGGCTGCTCGAGTCGCTTCGCCTCCTCGCGCGCGAACTGCATGGCCTGCCGGGCCTCGTTGGTGGCGAGCACCTTGGAGCCGCCTACGCTCGCGTCGAATGCGCGCTCGAACACGTACCGGTACTTGCGGTGGGCGGCCTGCTTGGTGATGCCGAGCGCGCGCGCGATCCGGCTCCACGACGCCCCGGCCTGCAGTGCCCGTTGGACGAGTTCGGCCTCGGTCGCATTCAGCTCCTGCCGCAGCGCGGTGAGTGCCCGCAGCGCGACCTCGGGATCCGCGATCCGGGCCGTGTCGCGGGCGAGCCGCTCGATCATCCCCGACGAAACTCCCATCGCGGCCGTCCTACCCGGGCGCGGCGGCTCGGCAACCTCATCGACGCCTGATGCCAACGATCGCAACAACCGCCGGCCGGAGCGCTCATCGGCAAGAACGGCTGCGCTGGATGACTGGACTGATTCCAGTCTGCGGCGGTACCGTCGCTCTCACACGAGAGGAGTGACGATGGGCGAAGTCGATCTGATGGCTCTGTACTGGACGGTGAGCGGCCCGGTTGAGGTGCATGTCGGGCGCGAGTGGAGCCTGTTCGACTGGCGCGATCGGTGTGCGGAGGCGGCCAAGGTCGGGTTCCGAGGGCTCGGGTTGTGGCATGCCGATGTCTCGCACCAACTCGAGACGCGCACGCTCGAGGAGATGGCGAACATCTTCCGCGATGCCGGGCTGAAGTATCTGGAGGTCGAGTTTCTCTGGGAGTTCTTCGTCCCGCAGGGTCAGCCGGCGCGCGCCGACTCCGACCGGCTGCGCAAGCAGCTGTTCGAGACCGCGGTGGCGTTCGACGCTCACCACATCAAGGTCGGCAACATCCCGGAGACGCCGTGCGAGCTCGATCGGCTGGTCGAGGAGTACGCCGCGCTGTGCGACGACGCGGCGCAGCACACCGACGCTAAGGTCGCGTACGAGATCATTCCGTTCGACCCCAACGTCCATACGCTCGACGCCGGCCTCAAGCTCGTCACCGAGGCCGCGCGGCCCAACGGCGGGCTGGCGATCGACACCTGGCACATGGGCAAGCTGCGGATCCCACCCGAAGAGCTAAAGCGCATCCCAGGTCAATACCTCGCCTGGGTGGAGCTGTCGGACGGCCCGGTGGAGTACATGGAGGACCCGATCGACGAGGTCATCAACTACCGCAAGCTGCCCGGCGAGGGCGAGTTCGACATCCCCGGCTACATCGAGGCCTGCCAGGCGGTCGGGTATGACGGGCCGTGGGGAGTCGAGGTCCTCTCCGCGGAACTGCGCAACCTCCCGATCGAGGAGGAGTTCAGGCGCGCGTACGAGACGACGGTCGCGCAGTTCCGCGCGGGCGTGACCTAGTGTGACCTTATGAGAAATGTCGGCGGCGCCTGACGGCGGCGCCTTAGGAGGAACGATGGAGCAGCTTGACAACGACAGGCTCGTCTGGATGTTCACCCAGATGCTGCGGATCCGCGAGTTCGAGGAGCGCGTCAAGCGGACCTTCGAGGAGCATCCCGGCGTGATCCGAGGCCACACCCACCTTGCCGACGGCGCCGAGGCGTCGATCGTCGGGTCGCTGGCCATGATGAAACCGGGCGACCAATTGATGGCGACGTACCGCTGCCACGGCTATCCGATCGCGCTCGGTACGGACACCGGGTCGATCATGGCCGAGATCTACGGCCGCAAGGACGGGCTGTGCGGCGGGTACGGCGGATCGATGCACCTGATCGATCCCGGGCGCGGCTTCATGGGCACCTCAGGCATCGTCGGCCAGGGCATCCCCCAGGCCACCGGCCTCGCGTTCGCCGCGCAAATACGTAAGGAAAACCAGTTGGTCCTGTCATTCTTCGGCGACGGCGCCTCCAAGCAGGGCGCCTTCCACGAGTCGCTCAACCTCGCCTCGCTGTGGAAGCTGCCGATCGTGTACGTGATGGAGAACAACAGCTACAACGTGTCCACGCGCTCCGAGCAGGAGGACGCCAACGCCGCCGCCGGCGAGCCGCTGTCGGTCAAGGCCGCCGCGTACAGCATGCCCGGCGTCACCGTGGACGGGGGCGATCCGGTCGCCGTCTACGAGACCGTCGGGGCGGCCGCGGACCGCGCCCGCGCCGGCGAGGGGCCGACGCTCGTGGAGTCGAAGGTCTACCGCCTGTCGGCCCACGGCAACATCATCGCCCCGCCCGGCGTGCCGCTGCACTACCCCGAGCACGAGGCGATCACCACGTTCGGCAACCGCGAGGAGTACGAGGCCGCGCTGCGCGGCGACCCCGTCCCCCGGTTCCGGGCACGGCTGGTCGAGCAGGGCGTGCTCAACCCCGCCCGGGCTGACGAGATCGCCAAAGCGGTCACCGAAGAGATGGAAGGCGCGGTGCAGTTCGGGCTCGACAGTCCGTTCCCCGAGCCCGAAGCCGCCGCCCGCCAAGACTACGTGTACGCCTAGGAGAGAGAGCCCCATGGCACGAGAGATCCCTTACATCGCGGCGGTCCAGGAGGCGATCCGCGTCGAGATGGAACGCGACCCCACGGTCGTCTTCTATGGCCAGGACGTGGCCCCGAGCGACGACGACCCGCTGGTCCAGGCGTTCGGACGCAACCGCGTCCGGGTGTCGCCGATCTCGGAGACGGCCGAGATCGGGATGGCGGTCGGCCTCGCGCTCGCCGGCTACCGCCCGGTGGTCGAGCTGCTGATGGCCGAGTTCATGCTGGTGGCGATGAACCAGGTCGTCAACGAGGCGCCGCGCCTGCGCTACATGAGTGGCGGGCAGGTCAAGGTCCCGGTGGTGTTCAAGGCCGGCTACGGGTTCACCGCGGGCTGGGCCGGGCAGCACACGGGCTCGATCTACGGCATGTTCATGGGCTTCCCCGGCCTGAAGATCGCGCTGCCGTCGACGCCCGCCGATGCGAAGGGCCTGATGGCGGCCGCCATCCGCGACGACAACCCGGTCTGTTACCTCATCAACTACCTGCAGGTGCTCGAGCACGGCGACGTGCCGGAGGGCGAGTACGTCGTGCCGTTCGGCGAGGCCGCCGTCCGGCGGGCAGGCTCAGACGTGACGATCGTGGCCACCGGGTGGACGGTGGGCCGGGCGCTGGCGGCGGCGGAGACACTGGCCGAAGAGGGGATCCAGGCCGAGGTGATCGACCCGCGCACGCTGAACCCGCTCGACACGGCGACGATCCTGTCCTCGGTCGAGAAGACCGGGCGGCTGGTGATAGCCGACCAGGGGACGCGCCACGGCGGCGCCTCGGCGGTGATCGCGGCCGAGGTCGCCGAGCACGGCTTCGGTTCGCTGAAGGCGCCGATCGCGCAGGTGACCGCGCTCGACGTGACCGTGCCCTACAGCGAGCCGATGGAGGCGTATGTCTTGCCCAACGAGGAGAAGATCGCCGGTTCGGTCCGCCAGGTCCTGGGCGAGGCACCCGTCGCGGCCTGAGTCACCGAGCGCGGGGCCGACGATCGTCGGCGCGCCGTGAGCCCCGCGAGCCCCGCGCTCGACGCTGAGACGACCGCTGACCTGCTGCGCACGATGTGGCGGATCCGCCTGTTCGAGGAGCGGGTCGCACAGCTCAAGCGGAGCCTCCAGGTCCACGGGCTGATCCATCTGAGCATCGGCGGCGAAGGCGTAGCCGCGGCGGTATGCCGTCAGCTGCGCGACGACGACGCCGTGTACAGCGGCCACCGGGCGCACGGCCACGCGATCGCGAAGGGGGCGCCGGTCGACCGTCTCATGGCCGAGCTCATGGGTCGGGTCGACGGGCTGTGCAAAGGCCTCGGCGGGTCGATGCACCTGGTCGACGCCGAGCACGGGTTCATGGGCGCGACCGGCGTCGTCGGCGGCAACCTGCCGCTCGCGCTCGGCACCGCGCTCGCGCAGCATCTGCGCGGCACCGACCAGGTCACCGTCGTGTTCTTCGGCGATGGCGCCGTCCAGGCGGGGCACTTCAACGAGTCGATCAACCTCGCGGCGCTCTGGCAGCTGCCGGTGATCTTCGTATGTGAGAACAACGGCTTCGCCGAGTTCACCTCGCGGGCGGAGCACTCGACGGTCGAGCGGGTCAGCGACGTCGTCGCGCCCTACGGGTTCGAGCGCGAGACGGTCGAGGGCAGCGACGTCCCGGCGGTGCACGACGCGTTCGCCCGATTCCTCAACGCGGCCCGGTCGGGTACAGGGCCGTACCTGCTCGAGTGCCTGACGTTTCGCCGGCGCGGCCACTACGAGGGCGACCCGGAGAAATACCGCGATAGCGCGGCCGAGCAGGAGTGGGCGCGGCGCGATCCGGTCGCGCGCCTGACCGAGCGCGGCGTCGAGGAGGGCTGGATCGAACCCGACGCCGCCGCGGGGATCGAGCGCGAGTCCGGCGCCGAGATCGAGGCAGCGGTGCGGTTCGCCCGCGACAGCCCGTTCCCGGAGCCGGAGCTGTCCGCCGAGTTGGTCTACGCGAAATGACCGAGCAGATCGAGACGACGTTCGTCGAGGCGATCAACACGACGCTCGCACGCGCGATGCGTGAAGACGAGCGGGTGATCGTGCTCGGCGAGGACGTCGCCGAGGGCGGCCCCTACCTCGTGACCGTAGGGCTCGCCGACGAGTTCGGACGCGAGCGCGTCCGCAACACGCCGATCAGCGAGGGAACGGTTTGCGGCGCAGCGATCGGCGCCGCCCAGGCCGGCCTGCGCCCCGTGGTCGAGATCATGTTCATCGACTTCATCACGCTCGCGCTCGACCAACTCGTCAACCAGGCGGCGAAGGCGCACTTCATGTCGGGCGGGCAGCTGTCGGTGCCGCTCGTGCTCCGCACCCAGGGCGGAGCGGGCCAGCGGAACGGTGCCCAGCACTCACAGAGCCTCGAGGCATGGCTGACCCACGTACCCGGGCTCAAGGTGGTGATGCCGAGCTGCGCGGCCGACGCGGCGGGCCTGCTGATCAGCGCGATCGCCGATCCGAACCCGGTCGTGTTCGTCGAGAACAAATCGCTCTACTTCCGGCGCGAGACCGTCCCGGATCCGCCGGAGCCGGTGCCGATCGGGCAGGCGCGCACGATCCGCACAGGCAACCACCTCACGATCATCGCGCTGTCGCGCCTCGTCGGCGACGCGCTCGAGGCGGCGAATCGGCTCGCCGGCGAGGGGATCGAGGCCGAGGTGATCGACCCCCGCACGCTCGTGCCGCTCGACCTCGACACGATCGCGCAGTCCGTCAGGCGCACCGGTCGGGCCATCGTCGCGCACGAGGCGGTGACCGCGGGCGGGTTCGGGGCGGAGCTCGCGGCGCAACTCCAGGCGGCCGCCTTCGACTACCTCGAGGCGCCGATCCAGCGCGTCGGCGCGCCGTACACGCCGGTGCCGGTCAGCCCATCGCTCGAGGACGCCTACCGCCCGGGCGCCGAGGACATCTACCGGGCCGCGAAGATAGCGCTCGAGTGGGGCGAGTACGACGCGGAACCTTGGGACCGCGGGGCGATCGCCTCGCCGTAGCCACCCGGACCGCCTCGGCGCGACCGCCTCGCCGGCACGGCCTCCCCGGGACCGCCTCCCAGATCAGACCGGCTCGAGCTCCCCGTCGAGCGCCAGCAACGACCCGCCCGGCAGCTGATCGAGCAGACCTCGGCGGCTGAGCACGATCTCGAGGTTCGTCAGCGACAGCCGCGCGTGCTCGCGGGCGACGTTGTCGGCTCGGGAGCCCTCGCGGTTGGCGATCGCGTCGACCAGCCACAGATGCTGACGGTGGGCGACGACGAGGATCTCGCGCGACTCCGGCAGCTGGGCGTGCTGGAGCACGAGCGCGTTCGGGGTCGCGAACGGCAAGCACAGGACCGTGTCGAGCGTGCGCTCGAGCAGTGGGCTGTGCGCCATCATGATCAGGCGCTCGTGGAACTCCCCGTTGAGCGCGATGTAGCGCTCGAACGACTCGTAGTCGGCGCGGTGCACGAGCGGCTCGACCTGCTCGTTGATCGCTCGCAGCGCGCGCAGGTCGCGGCGGCTGGCTCCCTGCTCGGCGGCGAACCGGCAGGCCGTGCCCTCGAGCACGCCGCGGAGCTCGATCGCGTGCCGCATGTCGGCCTGGGTGAACTCGCGCACGACGTACCCGCCGGTCGGCAGCACGCGCAGCAGCCCCTCGTGCTCGAGCGCCGCCAGGGCCAGGCGCAGCGGCGTCCGCGACACGCCCAGCCGCTCGACCAGCGGCAGCTCGGACATGCGCTCTCCCGGCTTGAACTCGCCGCTCAGAAGCTGCTCGCGCAAGGCCAGGAGCGCGCGCATCATCTGCGTCCGGTTGACGTGATTGACCATCGGCGTGCGGGAGTATCACTACCGGAACCGCTGTATGCAAGAACCCCCTAGATCGCCCCCGAAACGGTTTCTTTTGGTCGCGTTAGGCATCCGTTGCATACAGGACGGTGCCCGAATAAGATCCTCGCCTCGTTAAAACCGGGGCGGTTAAGCCAAATCATTTCGAGGAGAGGACGAGAGGTGAGGATCACCCACCATGCGCTGCGCCTGCGCGCGAGCGCGAGCATCGCGCTGGCCGTACTGGTCGGCGCGGCGATGCTGCTGGCCGGCTGCGGCAGTAGCGGCAGCAGCTCGAGCAGCACCAGCTCGAGCAGCGCCGCGAGCGGCGCGTCGAGCTCGACGAGCGCGAGCGCCACCACAAGCGCCAGCACCGGGTCGAGCAGCACGTCCTCGTGCGGACCCAAGCCGGGCGTCAAGGCCACCGGCTCGCCGATCAACATCGGCACGATCGACACCAAGCAGCCGGGCACCGACTTCAGCGATGGGCCGAACATGATCATCGCGTACTACAACTGCGTAAACGCGAACGGCGGCGTCAACGGTCATCCGGTGAAGCTGTTCGTGATCTACGACCAGACCCAGCCGGCGCAGGTCGCGGCGGCGGCCAAGCAGCTGATCCAGCAGGACCATGTAGTTGGAATCGTCGGCGTGTTCGATCTGCTCGAGTGCACGATCGACCAGAGCTACTGGAAGCAGCTCGGCATCTATGAGATGGGGGCGGGGATCGCACCGGAGTGCTGGTCGACCCCGAACAGCGCCGCGGTCAACATGGGTCCGCGCTACAGCTCCGACGGAGCCGTCCAGTACGGACTGGCCCAGCACCCGTCGAAGATCGTGTTCGTCCAGTCGAACGTACCGGGAACGGGCTACATCGCGGCCGGTCCCGCGGCGCTCGCGGCGGCGCAGCACACCCCGATCAAGGAGCTGACCGAGAACGTGCCGATCACCGACGCCAACTCGGTGGCGCTGAACCTCGTCGACGACGCCGGCTCGAACGGCTGGGTCGTGTTGAACTTCACGCCGCCGGAGGCGCTGGTCATTCTCCAAGCCGCCCAGAAGCTCGGCCTCGAGGACCGGGTCAAGGGATGGGGCTGCTCGACTCCGTGCAACACCGACTTCCTGGCCAAGGCGCTGGGACCGAAATGGAACCACAAGCTGTTCGTGAACGCCGAGCTGACCTCGCCCGACGACCACAACGGTCCAGAGATGCAGCAGTACAAGGCCATCCTCGCCCAATACGGCCAGGCGGTCGCCGGCGGCCTCGGCTCATTCAGCGAAATGGGCTACCTGCTCGGGAAGTTCAGCGTCGGCGCGCTGGACACGGTCACGGCCCCGTACACGATCGCGAACGTCAACGCCGCGTTCAAGGCGATCAAGAACCAGAAGACCGAGCTGCTCTGCCAGCCGTGGGTGTACGGGGATTACCCGCTGCACATCCCGAACAACGCCGACTTCACGACGACGCCGGAGAACGGAAAGATGGTCACGGCGCAGGGATGCACGCCGATCTCCAATGCGGATCCCCAGATCGCGCAGTACCGCGGCGTCGCGGGCACTGCGCCCTCGACGAATCCGCCCACCGGCTAGCGAGGTCGCAACGCGCGAGCGCTGATGGCACCCCCGTGACCCACCAGGGGAAGCACCGGGTCACCGGGGTGCCTCACCGCGCCGGCGGGATCTGACTCGCCCGGCCCGGCGCGTCTGGTTCAGACCGGCTCGAGCGGGGCTCGACCGGTCCGCTCGAGCGGCGCGGCTCCGGCCGGCCCGAGCGGGGAGTCATCGGCTCGCTCGAGCTCGGGACGCGCCAGCAACGACGCGCCGGGCATCCGCTCGAGCACCTCGGGATGGTCGAGCGCGACCTCGAGGTTGGTCCGCGCCAGTAACGCGTGCTCGCGCCCGAGGCTGTCGGCGCGGGCGCCCTGGCCGCGCTCGATCGCGTCGATCAGGCCGAGATGGTGGCGGTGAGCCATCACCAGGATGTCGCGGGACTCGGGCAATACGGCCTGCGCCATCACGAACGCGCTCGGGCCGGCGAACGGCAGCGCGATGATCCCGTCGAGCGCGCGCTCGAGCATCGGGCTTCCGGCCATCTGGAGGATCCGCGCGTGGAACCGCTCGTTGAGATCGACGTACCGCTCGAACGACTCGTAATCGGCCCGATGCACCATCTCCGCGATCGTGTCGCTGATCTCTTGCAGCTCGGCCACGGCGCTGAGCGTGGCTCCGCGCTCGGCGGCAAACCGGGCGGCGGTGCCCTCGAGCACGCCCCGCAGCTCGATCGCGTCGCTGATGTCGGCCTTCGTGAACTCGCGCACCACGTACCCGCGCGACTTGAGGCTTTGCAGCACGCCCTCGTGCTCGAGCGCGACCAGCGCCAGGCGCAGCGGCGTCCGCGACACACCCAGCCGTTTCACGAGCCGCAACTCGGACATGCGCTCCCCGGGGGCGAACTCCCCGCTCAGAATCAGCTCGCGCAGACGGAGCAGCGCTCGTGTCATCTGAGTTCGATCCGACACCTCTCACCTCGCTCCTCCGCGCCGCGGATGCGGCGTCGCGGAGTCTAGCCCGGCACGGTGATTGCATGCAAAACCGACGATCCAACATCCCATAACTCTCATTCTTGAGGTCGTGTTAGGAGCTATTGCATGCAACCAACCCACCGATTAGTATCGCCCGACTCGCCAACCCTGGGGCGGGTTAACCACGAGGAGGAGGAGAGCGGTGAGGAAGTACCACCACGTTTCGCGCGTGCGATTTGGCCTGTCATTCGTCGCGGTTCTGGGAGTGCTGTTGGTGGCGGGCTGCGGAAGCAGCAAGAGCAGCAGCTCGACGAGCAGCGCGGCGGCCCCCGCCGCATCATCAAGCTCGTCCACAAGCGCCAGCAGTGCCCCGACGACCGCGTCGACGAGCACTTCGTCCTGCGGCCCCAAGCCGGGCACGAAGGCTACCGGCACCCCGATCCCGCTTGGCGCGATCAACACCAAGCAGCCTGGGACGGACTTCACGGATATCGAGAACATGGAGGGTGCGTACTTCGCGTGCGTGAACGCGAACGGCGGCGTCAACGGCCACCCGATCGTGCTCTACAAGCTCACCGAGCCGACGCAGCCCGCGCAGATCGCGGCGGACGCGACGAAGCTCGTCCAGACAGATCACGTGCTGGGAATCTCGGGCAGCTCGAGCATCCTCGAGTGCACGATCAACCACACCTACTGGGAGAAGCTCCACTACTACGTGATCGCGGCGGGGATCGCGCCCGAGTGCTACTCGACGCCGAACATCGCCGACGTGAACATGGGACCGCGGTACAGCTCTGACGGAGCCGTGCAGTACGTCCTCAGCCTGCACCCGAGCAAGATCGTGTTCGACCAGTCCAACGTCCCGGGGACGGGCTACATCGCGGCGGGTCCTGCGGCGGTGGCAGGAGCGGCCCATGTGCCGGTCACGCAGCTGACCGAGAACGTGCCGATCAGCGATGCCAACTCGGTGGCGCTGAAGGAGGTCGACGACGCCGGCCCGAACGGCGCGGTGGTGCTGAACTTCACTCCGCCCGAGGCACTCGTGATCCTCCAGGCTGCCCAGAAGCTCGGCATCGAGGACCGGGTCAAGGCGTGGGGCTGCTCGACTCCGTGCGACACCGACTTCCTGGCAAAGTCGCTGGGACCGAAGTGGAACCACAAGTTCTTCGTCAACTCTGAGGTCCTGAACCCGGACACCACCAACACCCCGACGATGAACCTCTACAAGGCGATCCTCAAGCAGTACGGCTCGGACGTCTCGGGCGGTATCGGGTCGTTCAGCCAGTTCGGCTTCGCGATGGGCGAGATCGCGACTCACGCCCTGAATTCGATCAAGGGTCCTTACACGGTCGCGAGCGTCAACAAGGCGTTCCAGAGCGTGAAGGACTACGACACCGGCCAGCATTGCGCGCTGTGGACGTTCGGCGACTACCCGATGCACATCGCCGACAACGACGACATCACCGTGACGCCCGACAACGGCCAAATGGTGGTGGCCCAGGGCTGCACGCTGATCTCCGCCAGCGATCCGCAGATCGCTGCATACCGCGCGGTGGCCGGCACCGCACCACCGGCACCAGGAGTGCCGGCAGGCTAACTGAGCGGAGCGTCAAACACTAAGTAGGATCCACAAGCGATCAGGGCATCCAGCTAACCCAACATGCTCGTCACCTCCGGCATCCTCGGCCTGCCGAGCTGGCAGGACTTCCAGCCGTTCCTCGTAACCGGGCTGTCGCTCGGCGCGGTGTATGCGCTTTCGGGGGTTGGGATGGTGGTCCTGTACCGAGCGACGGGCGTGTTGAACCTCGCCTTCGGTGCGGTGGGAGCGATGGGTGCCCTGATCGCGTGGCAATTGATCAACCACGCGGGCTGGAATGAATGGCTCGCATACTTGCTGGCCGTGTTGTTCGGAGGCGTCCTGACGCTTCTGTACGGCATGGTGTTCGGCCCCGCGCTGGCCAAGCGCGACCCGCTCGTCAAGGCGACGGCCACGCTCGGGCTGACACTGATCCTGCTCGGCGTGATGGACCTGTTGTGGACGTCGAGCGGGGGCGCGTCGCGCTCGATCTCGTTCCCGACCGACAACGACACGTTCACGGTGGCGGGGATCCTCGTCGAGTGGACGAACGTGATCGCGCTGGTCCTCGGCCTCGTGATCACGGTCCTCACGGCGGCGTTCCTGCGGTACACGAAGCTCGGGACGGCAATGCGGGCGATGGCGAACGACCGCGACATCACCGCGGCCCTCGGCGTGCCGGTCCGACGAGTCGAGGCGGCGGCGTGGTTCGGTTGCGGCATGTTGTCCGGCCTTGCCGGGATCCTGCTCGCCGACCTCGTGGCGCTCGACGCGACCACGCTCACGTTCCTGGTGCTGTCGGCGCTCGCGGCCACACTGATCGGCCGGCTGCAGTCGATTCCGATCACGTTCGTGGCCGCGCTCGTAATCGGGACGGTCGACGCGCTGATCACGCCGATCCAATCGCTCACCAACTACCGCGACATGACGCCGTTCGTGCTGGCGGCGGCGGCGCTGCTGGTGATCAACCGCCGGCGCGTGATCTCGGTCTCGCGAGAGGGCTTCTAGGGGGGTCGTGGCTTCCGCCGGTGTGGAGACAGCACCGCCGCCCGCGACCCCGCAACCGTCGCCGCGGCGTTCGATGGACCCGCGCACGTTCGCGCAGCCGGCCGTGATCGCGCTGCTACTGCTGTTCGTGCTGTTCGTCGTGCCGTCGCTATTCAGCACGTACTACATCGACGCGAGCATCGAGGTGGCGATCTACGCGATCGTCGCGCTGGGCCTCGGCTTGCTGGTCGGCCGGGTTGGAATGGTGTCGCTCGGTCAGGCCGCGGTACTGGCGATCGGCGCCTGGGTGGCGGCGCGGATCCTGTTCGCGACCTCGCTGCCGTTCCCGGTCGTGCTGCTGGCGTCCGGGCTGATCACGATGGTGCTGGGGACGCTCGTCGGGCTGCCAGCGCTGCGACTCAGCGGGCTGTACCTCGCGCTGATCACGCTGATGCTCGCCGGCGCGATCACGGTCGTGCTCGCGACGACGAACTTCCCCAACGGCGGCCACGGCTTCCTCGGCTACAACGGCAGCTCGGTTCACATCCCACCCCTTCGCCGGCCCAGCATCGCCACCGGCGAGACGTCGTACTTTCGCTACTCGGTGATCGTCGCCGCGCTGATGTTCCTGCTCGTGCTGGCGCATCTGAAGATGAAGCCCGGGCGCGCATGGGCGGCGATCCGCCAGAGCGAGTCCGCGGCCCTCGCGGCCGGGATCGACACCACGCTGTACAAGCTGTGGGCGTTCGCGCTGGCGTCGTTCATCACCGGCGTGGCCGGCGGCCTGCTCGCGGGCGGCCTCCACTACCTGTACTCGATCGACTTCCAGACCCAGGACTCGATCACGCTGCTCGCGGTGGTGCTGATGGGCGGCGCGTACAGCCTGTGGGGAGCCGTCGTCGCGGCGCTGTTTCTCCAGTTCCTGCCGTCGCTGTTCACGAGTTGGGGCATCTCGCCCGACTGGCTCACGATCTTGTTCGGGGTCGGTGTCCTTCAGGTGCTGACCACGGCGCCGCGCGGGATCGTCGATCAGATGCCCAAGGACATCGCCCGATTGGGCCGGCGGATCGGCCGCCTCTTCAAAGGCCGCCCCTCGGCCTCGGCAAGCGGTGAGCCGTGATCGAGGTCAACGATCTCACGGTCCGCTTCGGCGGCGTGACACCGCTCGACAAGATGAGCGTGAAGTTCGAGAGCGGCACCTGCGGCCTGATCGGGCCTAATGGCGCCGGCAAGACCACGTTCTTCAACGTGCTCTCCGGGTTCGTCAAGCCCTTCTCGGGAACCGTGACGGCGTTCGGCGACGACCTGCTGGCGATCACCCACTTCCGGCGCGCCCGCTGGGGCGTGCGCCGGACCTTCCAGACCGAGCAGGCGATCGAGGAGCTGTCGGTGTTCGACAACGTCGCGATGATCCACGAGCACTCGAAGATGAGCGGGTCCTCGCGCCGCCAGGATGTGCTCGACGCGATCTCGTTCGTCGGCCTCGACCTCGATCCGGCCGCGCGCGTAGGGACACTCGGCGCGGGTCAGCGTCGGATGGTCGAGGTTGCCCGCGCGGTCGTGGGGAAGCCCCGCCTGGTCCTGCTCGACGAGCCCGCGGCCGGACTGCCCGAGGAGGAGACCGACCACATGGGCGAGGTGATCCGCAAGATCCCCGACCACTCCGGCGCACTGACGATCCTCGTCGACCACGACATGAGCCTCGTGTCGGCCTGCTGCGAGGTGACCGCGGTACTCGACTTCGGCAAGATGATCGCGTCGGGGCCGACCGCCGAGGTGCTCCGCGACGACACGGTGATCCGTGCTTACCTCGGAACCGAGGAGGTCGCGTGAGCGCGACGGCCGAGACGCTCCGGGTCGAGAACTTCACCGTCCAGCGAGGCGGGCGAAACGTCGTGCGCGGTGTATCGCTCGAGATCCCGTCCGGCGAGATCACCGCGCTGCTCGGTCCCAACGGCGCCGGCAAGTCGAGCATGGTGCTCGCGATCGGAGGCGTGCTGAAGCCCGCGGCCGGCAAGGTGATGCTCGACGAGCACGACTACGCCGGCAAGCGCCCGGAGCAGATCCGCCGCGCCGGGATCGCCATCGTTCCCGAGGGCCGCAGGCTGCTCCCGCAGCTGACCGTGGCCGAGAACCTCCACGTCGCCACCTACACGCTCTCGGGCGCCGATGCGACCGCCGGCTACCAGCGCGCGCTCGAGCTGTTCCCCGAGCTAGAGAAGCGGCTCGACTACCCGGCGCGCTCGCTGTCGGGCGGCGAGCAGCAGATGCTCGTGCTCGCGCAGGCGCTCGTGTCCCACCCGCGGTTCGTGATCATCGACGAGCTGTCGCTCGGGCTCGCGCCGGTCATCGTCAACCGGCTCGTGCCGACGATCCGCTCGGTCGCGGAGTCGGGGGTCGGGGTCCTGCTGATCGAGCAGTTCGCGGCCCTCGCCCTCGGCCTTGCCAACCGCGCCTACATCATGGAAGGCGGCCGGATCCAGTTCTCGGGCACGGCGAGCGAGCTCCGGGAGAAGCCGGAGATGCTCCAGTCCGCATACCTGTTGCGAGGCCGCAACAGCGCGGACAGTACGAAAACGGTGTCGGGCGCCCAGCCGCGCCCGTCATGAGCATCACTGCAATCGAGCACGTGCTGGTGCTCAGCGACGACATCGAGCGCACTCGCGACTTCTACTGCGAGGTGGTCGGGCTCGAGGTGGGCGACCGCCCGCCGCTCGCGTTTCCGGGCTACTGGCTTTACGCCGGCGCAACCGCCTGCGTTCACGTCGCCGAGCGTCGCCCGTACGCGACGCACGCCGCCGGCCTCGGGCTACAGGTCCCCGAGCGGGACCCGGGGGTCGGCCCAGTCGACCATGTCGCGTTCAGCGCCGGCGACTACGACGAGCTGATCGAGCGGCTGCAACGGTGCGGAGTCGCCGCGGTCACCAACGCCGTCCCCGGAGGACCGCGGCAGGTGTTCGTTGAGGATCCCAACGGGGTCCGGGTCGAGATCAACGTCAAGGACTGAGAGGCCAGTGGTGCGCACGAGCCCGCCGTTCCGAGCCGACCACGTGGGGAGCCTGCTGCGCCCGCCCGAGCTCCTGCGGGCGCGCGAGGATCAGGCCGCCGGCCGGATCGACGCGGACGCGCTGCGCGCCGTCGAGGACGAGGCGATCCGCGACGTCGTGCGGCTGCAACGGGACGCCGGGCTCCAGTCGGCTACCGACGGGGAGTTCCGCCGCGCCACCTGGCACATGGACTTCATCTACCAGCTTGGTGGGATCGAGCACGCGCCCGGCGACGCCAAGGTCCAGTTCCGCAACGAGCAGGGAACGGTCGAGTGGACGCCGGCGGCGCTCCATGTGACCGAGAAGGTCCACCTCGACCACACGATCTTCGCCGACGCGTTCGAGTTCCTGAAGTCGTCCGTGGACGGGGCGACGCCCAAGCTCACGATTCCATCTCCGAACATGGTCCACTACCGCGGCGGCCGGGCGGCCATCGACGAGCGCATCTACCCCGAGATCGACGAGTTCTGGAGCGACCTGAGCGCGGCCTACGCCGACGAGTTGTGCGCGCTCGGCGAGCTTGGGTGCACGTACGTGCAGTTCGACGACACCACGCTCGCGTACCTGAACGACCCGCACCAGCGCGAGCAGATCAGGCAGCGGGGGGCGAGCGATGTCGAGCATCTGCACGAGCAGTACGTGCGCAACATCAACCGCGCGCTCGAGGGCAGGCCCGACGGCATGGCGGTCACAACCCATCTGTGCCGCGGGAACTTCCGTTCCTCGTGGGCGGCCGAGGGCAGCTACGACTTCGTCGCGGAGGCGCTGTTCGGCGGCCTCGATGTCGACGGGTTCTTCCTCGAGTACGACGATGCCCGCTCGGGCGGATTCGAGCCGCTGCGGTTCGTGCCCGAGGGCAAGTACGTCGTGCTCGGGCTGGTCACGACCAAGCGCGGCGAGCTCGAGTCCAAGGACCTGCTCAAGCGCCGGATCGAGGAGGCCTCCCGGTATGTGCCACTCGAGCAGCTGTGCCTATCGCCGCAGTGCGGCTTCTCCTCGACCGTCGAGGGCAACGCTCTCACCCGCGAGGAGCAGATCGCCAAGCTCGAGCTGATCGTCGAGACCGCGGCCGAGGTCTGGGGCGACTGAATGCGCGCCGCGGTCACCGAGGGAATCGAGTCGATGACGCTGCTCGAACGTCCCGATCCCGACGCCCCCGGCCCCGGACAGGTCGTCGTGCGCCCTGAGGCGGTCGGGATCTGCGGCTCTGACTACCACTTCTTCCTGGGCGAGCTGTCGGACGCCGCCGGCGGATCGCAGTTCCCGCGGATTCAGGGGCACGAGATCGGCGCGACGATCGCGGCCGTCGGACCTGACTGCCGCGAGGACCTCGTGGTCGGCCGCCGGGTCGCGGTATGGCCGCTGCTGGCGTGTGGGGAGTGCTACCCGTGCAGCGTCGGGCGCCCGAACACGTGCGACTTCTTCGAGCTGATCGGGATCCACATCGACGGCGGCCTGCAGGAGCTGCTGGCCGTTCCCGCCGAGCAGGTGTACCCGATCGAGGCCGACGACCCCGCGGTGGCCGCGCTGGCCGAGCCGGTGTCGATCGCCGTGCGGGCGGTCAACCGGGCCGACGTCTTCGGAGGCGAGCGGGTCGTGGTGCTCGGCGCCGGACCGATCGGCCAGTGCATCGCCTTGGTGGCGCGCGAGCGGGGCGCGGATGTGCTCGTGGTCGACCTCCAGGACAGCCGCCTGGCGCTGAGCCGCGACATGGGGGCGGATACGCTCGTGTGGACCGACCCCGACGAGGTCGTCGCGTTCGCGCGCGACTGGGCGGCGCCGGCGGGGCCGCCGGCCGTGTTCGACGCGACCGGGGCGCCGGTGGCGGTGCGCGCGATGATCGACATGGTCGCGTCCGCCGGCCGTGCGATCCAGGTCGGCATGTCGGCCGAGGAGGTCACGTTCCGTCTGGGCAGCCTGACCGAGAAGGAGCTCGACCTGCTCGGCGTCAGCTGCTGCGGCGCGCAGGAGTTCGGCGAGGCGGTGGCGGTGGTCGAGCGCAACACGCCGCTGCTCGCGCCGCTGATCAGCCACCGGTTCGCGCTTGATGAGGCACCGGCGGCGATCCGGTTTGCGATCGAGAACCCGACCGACGTGATGAAGGTGGTGATCGGCGATGAATGAGGTGCTGGCGACGTTTGACTACGTGGTCGTCGGAGCGGGCTCCGCCGGCTGCGTGCTCGCGGCGAGGCTGAGCGAGGATGGCGACGCGTCGGTGATCCTGGTCGAGGCGGGCGCCGAGGACACCCAGCCCGAGATCCACATCCCGGCGGCGTTCCCGGCGCTGTTCAAGTCGAGCTGGGACTGGGATCTGCTCGGCGAGCCCGAGCCGGGGCTCGGCAACCGGCGGCTGTACCTCCCACGCGGCCGCATGCTCGGCGGCTGCAGCTCGATCAACGCGATGATCTATATCCGCGGCAACCGCGCCGACTACGACGGCTGGGCGGGGTACGGCGTCGAGGGTTGGAGCTACGACGACGTGCTGCCGTACTTCAAGCGCTCCGAGGACAACGAGCACGGCGAGGACGCCTTCCACGGCGCCGGCGGCCCGCTGCGCGTGTCCGATAGCCGCTCGATGCACCCGCTCGTCGACACGATGCTCGAGGCCGCCCGCGAGGCCGGCCACGAGCACAACCCCGACTTCAACGGCGCCCGCCAGGAGGGCGTCGGCCGGTTCCAGCTGACGCAGCGTGACGGCCTGCGGTGGAGCACCGCCGACGGCTACCTGCGGCCCGCGATCGGCCGCCCGAACCTCGCGGTGACCACGCGCGCGATGGCGAACCGGATCATGTTCGAGGGCAACCGCGCGGTCGGCGTCGAGGTCGTGCGCGACGGCCGGGTCGAGCTGATCCGCGCCGAGCGCGAGGTGATCCTCGCCGCCGGCGCGTACCAATCGCCGGTGCTGCTGATGCTGTCGGGCGTGGGGCCCGAGGACCAGCTCGCGCCGTTCGGGATCGAGATCCGCGAGGCGCTCCCCGTCGGCCACGGGCTCCAGGACCACTGCATGGCGCAGGTCAACTACCTGACCGATGAGACGTCGCTGTTCGGCGTGGTCACACCCGAGAACATCGCGCTGCTCGAGACCGAGGGCCGCGGGCCGCTCACCTCGAACATCCCCGAGGCGGCGGGCTTCTTCCGCGCGCGCCCGGGCGTCGACGCGCCCGACGTCGAGTTCCACTTCGCGCCCTCGATGTTCTTCGACGAGGGGCTGACCGCGCCCTCGGATCACGGCTACTGCTTCGGCCCGGTGGTGATCCACCCCACAAGCCGCGGCCGGGTCATGCTGCGCGCGCCGCTGCCCGATTCCAAGCCCCGGATCCTGTGCAACTTCCTGACGACCGAGGAGGACCGCGAGAGCATGCTCGCGGGGATGCGGATCGCGCTCGAGATCGCCGATCAGGCGCCGCTGCGCGCGGTCGAGCGAGCACCGTTCAGCGTGCCCGAGTCCGACTCCGACGAGGACCTTTTGCGGTTCGCCGAGCGCGTCGGCCAGAGCGTCTACCACCCGACCTCAACCTGCGCGATGGGGTCGGTGGTCGACTCCGAGCTGCGGGTCTACGGGGTTGAAGGCCTGCGCGTGGTCGACGCCTCGGTCCTGCCGCAGATCACGCGCGGCAACACGAACGCGCCGGTGATCATGGTCGCCGAGCGCGCCGCCGACCTCATCCGGAGCTCCGGTACGCGCCCGCATCGGGTGACCGCTGGTGCGGGTTCTTAGGACCTTCGCGTAGCTCCTTTGAGTTAAGGGTTGTTAGGTTCGCCGCGCGGGGCGGTTAAGCGTTGGGTCACGGTCCCTGAAAGGGGTAATGGCCGGCGTATGCTCGGCCGATAGGGCCAGAGGGCCACCAGGCAGATCGATCCGACGGCAAGGGAAGGAGCCCTGATTCGACGCGTGATGCTCACCGACGCCGGGGCCCGCCACGAGCGGCGCCGGAGGCTCTCGCTGTTGGCCGCGGCGATCATGGCGGTGGCGTTGGTCGCGTCCGGGATCGCGCTGGCACTGCCCGACAACGACGGCATCACCCGTGCCGCCGCCGGTCCTCAACATCGCGCCGAGTTCGCCTCGGCGCAGGTGCCGACGGCCGGCCGACGGGCGGGGGCGAACCCCATCCCGCCGGCGAATGCGGTGCTGACGATCAGCCCGAACGCGAGCACGGTGAGCGTTCCCCCCTCCTACTTCGGCCTCTCGACCGAGTACTGGGCGCTGCCCCTGTTCGAGCACAACATGCCGGTGTTCGAGCGCGTGCTGTCGATGCTGCACGTGCCGGGCGACGGGCCGCTCGTGCTGCGGATCGGCGGCGACTCGGCCGACCATTCGTTCTGGGCGCCGACGGCGCGAAGGATGCCAAGGTGGGCGTTCGCGCTGACCCCCGCGTACCTGGCGCAGCTGCGAAGCCTCGTCGAGCGCGACCGCGTGCGGTTGATCGTTGACCTCAACCTCGTCACCGACACGCCGCTGACCGCTGCGACCTGGGCGCGCGCGGCCGAGACGTCGCTGCCGCGCGGCAGCATCATCGGATTCGAGATCGGCAACGAGCCCGACCTCTACACCCGCTCCTACTGGATCGCGACGATCGAGCGCTCGCCGCTCGAGGCGCGCCCGCTGCCGCTCGAGCTGACCCCGGACACCTACGTCGACGATTTCAATGACTACGCGCGCGTGCTCGGCGAGGGCGCGCCCGACGTGCCGCTGATCGGGCCGGCGGTGGCGCACCCAAAGGTCAGCCTGCCGTGGATCAAGACGCTGATCGCCGACGAGCGCCCCGAGCTCGGGGCCGTCAGCGGGCACCTGTATCCGTACTCGGCATGCATCAAGCACAAGTCGAACTCGAGCTACCCGACGGTCGCGCGCCTGCTCAGCTGGCAGGCTTCGGGTGGACTCGCCAAGGACATCGCGGGCGCCGTCGTGGTCGCGCACCGCGCGGGTCTGAAGTTCCGCCTGACCGAGCTCAACTCGGTCACCTGCGGGGGCAAAGCCGGCGTCAGCAACACGTTCGCGACCGCGCTGTGGGCGCCCGACGCGCTGTTCACGCTGATGCGCGCCGGGGTCGACAGCGTGAACCTGCATGTGCGGGCGTACGCGATCAACGCGCCGTTCTCGCTCACGCGTCGAGGGCTAAAGGCCCGACCGCTGCTGTATGGGTTGCTGATGTTCGAGCGAACGCTCGGCGCCGATGCGCGCCTTGTCCGCCTTCACGTGTCTCACGCTCGCTCGCTGAACCTGAGCGCGTGGGCCGTCCGCGTGCGTGGCGGGCTCCTCCACGTGCTGGTGCTCGACAAGAGCAACCGCGCGGTGCGGATCGACATGCGCCTGCCCGCCACCGGCCCGGCCACCGTTCAGCGGCTGCTCGCGCCGTCGGCGAGCTCGACCACCGGCGAGACGCTCGACGGCCAGCGGCTCGGACCCGACGGCACCTGGATCGGCGCGCGTCAGATCGGGACGATCACGCGCGGCCCGAACGGCTACGTGCTGACCGTGCCCCGGCGCAGCGCAGCGCTCGTCGGCGTGCAGAGCTCCCCCCTCGCCGCCACGGCGCCGGCGCCGAACACCGGCAACCACCGGAGGAAGGTCCGTCATCGGACGACCGCTCATTCGGGGACGACGATCCTGGCCGATCAGCCGGGTCGCGGCCGCGCCTGACGCTCCGCTCAGAAGACGACGGTCGTATTGCCGTGGCGGAGCACGCGGTCCTCGCAGTGCGCCTGCACGGCTCGCGCCAGCACCGCGCGCTCGACGTCGGCGCCGATCCGCGCGAGCGTCGCCACGTCGTCACGGTGGCTGACCCGCATCACATCCTGCTCGATGATCGGGCCGGCGTCGAGTTCCTCGGTCACGTAGTGGGCGGTGGCGCCGACGAGCTTGACCCCTCTCGCCTTGGCCCGGGCGTGTGGGTTCGCGCCGGCGAACGCGGGCAGGAACGAGTGGTGGATGTTGATCACGGGCACCGCGAGCCGCTCGAGGAACTCAGCGGACAGGATCTGCATGTAGCGCGCCAGCACCACGAGCTCGCACTCACCGTCGAGCAGCTCGAGTAGCTTCGCCTCGGCCTCGGGCTTGCGATCGGGATCGACCGGGACGTGGTGGTAGGGCACCTCGAACAGCTCGACGTCCTCGCGCAGGTCGGGGTGGTTGGAGGCGACCAATACGATCTGCCCCTCGAGCTCGCCGCGGCGCCAACGCCACAGCAGGTCGAGCAGGCAGTGGTCGTAGCGCGACACCAGCACCGCGATGCGCTTGCGCCGCGCGCTGTCCCACAGCCGCCAGGTCATGCCGAGCGGCTCGGCGACCTTCAGGCCGAACCGCTCGCCGAGGCCCTCTCGCTTCTCGGGGGCCAGCGCGAACTCCATCCGCAGGAAGAACGTGCCTCCCTCGGGATCGGTCGAGTACTGGTCCGAGCGGACAATGTTCGCGCCGGACTCGTACAGAAAGCGCGAGACGCCGGCGACGATGCCCGGTCGGTCAGGGCATGAGATCAGCAGGCGCAGCAGCGACGGGGCCACTGATCACGACGCCTCGAGAGGCGCCGGCGAATGCTCGAACTGCGTGATGCGCCGCAGGTTCTCGACACGGGCATCGACCTCGCCGGCGGTCAGCCGCTCGGTGCGCTCGGTGCCGAACTCCTCGACGCTGAACGACGCGAGCGCCGTCCCGTAGGCCATCGCGTGGCGCATCACGGGATCGGTGAGCGGCCTGTCGACGTGGCGGGCGAGATAGCCGACGAACCCGCCGGCAAACGTGTCGCCAGCGCCCGTGGGGTCGACAACGGTCTCGAGCGGATACGCGGGCACCGCGAAGAAATGGTCCTCGGTGATCAGCGCGGCGCCGTACTCGCCCTGCTTGGACACGACCGACGACGGGCCCATCGACAGCACCTCGCGCGCCGCCGCGAGGATGCTCGGCCGGCCGGTCAGCTGGCGAAGCTCGGCGTCGTTGAGGATCACGCAGTCGACGCGGCGGATCACATCCAGTAGCGCGTCACGCGCGATGTCAATCCACAGGTTCATCGAGTCCATCGCGACGAACTGCGTCTGACCGCATTGCTCGAGCACGCTCAGCTGGAGCTCGGGCTGGATGTTGGCCAGGAACAGCACGTCGCAGTCGCGCGAGGGCTCAGACAGCCGGGGCTGGAAGTCCTCGAACACGTTCAGCTGGGTGTCGAGGGTCTCGCGGGAGTTGAGGTCCCAGCCGTATTCGCCCGCCCAGAAGAACGTCTTGCCGTCCGGCACGCGCTCGACGTCGTCGATGTTCGTGCCGCGGGTGGCGAGCACCGCCAGGTCCTCGTCGCCGAAGTCCGCGCCGACGCGACCGACCACGTTCACCTGGTCGAAGAACGACGCCGCCAGCGCGAAGTGGGTGGCGGCGCCGCCGAGCATCCGCTCGCGCTCGCCGAACGGCGTCTTGACCGCGTCGAACGCGACTGACCCAACGACCGTGATGCTCACGCTCGGAGCGCCTCGGCGGCGGTGCCGAGCCCGGCGGCCTCGCGGAGCGCAGCCGCCTTGTCGGTCCGCTCCCAGGTGAAGTCGTTGTCGTCGCGGCCGAAGTGGCCGTACGCAGCGGTCTTCTGATAGATCGGGCGGTGCAGCCGCAGGTACTGCCGGAACGCGCCCGGGCGCAGATCGAAATGCTCGTTGATCAGCTCGAGGATCCTCGACCGGGGGACCTTCTCGGTGCCGAACGTCTCGATCATCGTTGACACGGGGTGCGCCACCCCGATCGCATACGCGACCTGAAGCTCGGCACGCTCGGCAAGACCGGCGGCGACGACGTTCTTGGCGACGTACCGCGCGGCGTAGGCCGCGCTCCGGTCGACCTTGCTCGGATCCTTGCCGGAGAACGCGCCGCCGCCGTGACGGGCCATCCCGCCGTAGGTGTCGACGATGATCTTCCGCCCGGTGAGGCCGCAGTCGCCCATCGGCCCGCCGATCACGAAGCGGCCGGTCGGGTTCACGAGCAGGTTGCGGCGAAGCTTCCTGGGGTCGAACAGGTCATCGGGCATCTCGGGCTCGACGACGTGCTCCCACAGGTCCTCCTTGAGCAGCGACTCGGCGCCGTCGCGGTGCTGGGTCGAGATCAGCACCTTCTCGACCTCGACCGGGCGGCCGTCGACGTAGCGCACCGTGACCTGCGTCTTCCCGTCGGGACGGAGGTAAGGCAGGATCTCGGCGCGGCGCACGTCCGCCAGCCGCTTGGCCAGCTTGTGCGCGAGCGAGATCGGCAGCGGCATCAGCTCCTCGGTCTCGTTCGACGCGTACCCGAACATCATTCCCTGATCGCCGGCGCCGGCGAGGTCGAGCTCGTCGCCACTCGTCGTGTGGGTGTTGGTGCGCGTCTCGTACGCCTGATCCACGCCCTGCGCAATGTCGGGCGACTGCTTGTCGATCGCGTTGATCACCGCGCACGTGTGGTAGTCGAACCCGAACTCCGCGTTCGTGTAGCCGATCCGCTTGATCGTCTCCCGCGCGACCTCGGGGATATCGACGTACGTGGTGGTCGTGATCTCACCGGAGACGACGACGAGGCCGGTGTTCACGAGCGTCTCGCAGGCCACGCGACCGTTCGGATCGTCGCGCATCACCGCGTCGAGGACGCCGTCGGAGATCTGGTCAGCGACCTTGTCCGGGTGACCCTCGGTCACGGATTCGGACGTGAACAGGTACTCGTTGTCGGCGTAGGTCATGGTCTTCTACTTTCCTTGTCCTTACGGGTGATCTCGAGCAGATAGGCGGCCATAACATCCGTCGCGCCGAGCTTCAGGTGATAAGCGTCTGAGAGGTCCTCCACGCGCGCGATCTGATCGCGCGCGTCTTTGAACAGCTCGGTGAACTCGAACAAACCGAAGTCCACGACGCGAGCCTGATAGCCCAGGCGGTCCAGCAGCTGCGTGGTTCGCCGCTCGCCGATGATAGACAGTTGCATCACGTATGCGGTGCCGTCGTCGGCGAGCGCCTCGGGCAGCATCCGGATCAGGTGGTCGATCAGCCCACGCCCCCAGTAGTCGAGCGGCCGGTGCGAGACGACCGGCTCGAACGGATCGACGGGGGTCTGGTAGAGGCTGGCGACGATCACGTCGTAGCGCTCCTCGGGGACCCAGGGATACAGGTCCTGCACGGCCGCGCTGACGCGGTCGGCGACCCCGTTGCGGAACGCGTTGGCCATCGTGTTCTTGACCGCCGCCGCGTTGATGTCGATGCCGTGCACGTGGGCGGCGCCGTTGCGGGCCAGCTGGACCGCGAGCAGCCCGGTCCCGCAGCCGATGTCCAGGCAGCGCTGATGGGCGCCGATCGCCTCGCGGTAGAAGTACTTCCAGACCAGGAAACTGCCCTGCGTCGGCGCGAACACGTCCGGCTCGACGGTGATGTCCGGCAAGTCGAGCGGATACATGTTGCGCCCGCGCGAGTCGGTCCATCTCGCCGTCGGCGCGCGGGCCGGTGCGCGCGCATCGAGCGAGATCGCGCTCGCGCCCACGCTCACGCCGTTGCCCTCGCCCTCACCGTCGCCCTCGCGCGGGAGGACGTCGGGGCGCGTGTGGCCGGGCTTGGTGTCCTCGAGCGCCGCCCGGGCGGCGGCGATCTGAGCCGGGCCCACCCCGCAGCAACCGCCGATGATCTGCGCTCCCTCCTCGCGCCAGCGGACCGCAAGCTCCGCGTACTCCTCGTCGCGGACGCCGGGCTCGTGACGCCAGCCGGCCGCCGACAGGTAGCCGAGGTTGGGGTAGACGCCGAGCGGCAGGTCGGTGAAGTCGCGCAGCCAGGCGAGCATGCCGGTGACGTGATCGGGGGGCAGGCAGTTGATCGCGAGGGCACCGACGCCCATCTCCTCAAAGCGGCGGGCCGCGCGTCCGAACGCGTCGCCCTCGGGCCCGCCCCAGTGCTCGCCGTAGACGCCGCACACACCGTGGCGGCAGCGGCGGAAGCTGAGCCACACGGGCAGGCCGGTGTCGAGCAGGGCCTCGACGGTCGCGTATGTCGAGCTGCGCACGAGCGTCAGCGTCTCGACCAGGATCAGGTCCGGCGGATCGTGCTCGAACCCGCGCGCGAGCAGGCGGATCGTCTCGCGGCCGTCGGGCGTGTCGACGTCGCCGTTGATGCTGAACGCGACCGCGACCTCTTCCTCGCGCCCGGCCTCGGCCGTCGCCTCGCGGGCGAGCCTGACCCCGCGACGCGCGAGGTCCATCCAGTGGACCGGCTCGCTCGTCTCCCACATCTTCTCGCGGCCGTTGCGCAATGCAGTGGCGAGGCCCCAGGTGTCGGTGCAGATCACGTCGCACCCGACGTCGACGTAGCTGCGATGGACGGCCTTGACGTCGGCTGGGGAATCGAGGATCGCGGTCAGGCCCCACACGTGGTCTTCGAGCTCGGGGCGCTCGCCCCCGACGCGGATCAGCTCGGTGCCGGTGGCGCCGTCCATGATCACGGGGTTGTCGGTGGCGATCAGCCGGGCCAGGCGCGCATAGCGGCCCTCGTTCGCTACCGATGGGGTCACGTGCGTGCTCACTCTAGATCTCTCCCTCCGTGCCGGGTCGCCGGCGAACCGTCACAGCTTGCCTGCGAACGTGGCGGTTCGCCACTCTCGCAGCGCCTAATTACCCTAGACTTTAGAGAGGGTCTGAAGATTAGGGATGGTGAGGTGCCGGTCGAGGAAGCGACGTGCGTCCTGCCCTATCGGACGGGTAATTTAGGAGTTAAGAGCAGGGCGGCGGCACGGGGTCGGCGGTACCTTCTTCCCAGTGTCGGCGACCGCCCGATCCGATGGTGCTGCCGCGCCGCTCGAAGTGGTCCTGCGGCGGGCGGGTGCCGTGCTCGCGACTCGCGACGGGCGGCCGGTCACGATCAACTTCGGCTCGGCCGCGGCCGAGCTCGCCGTGTGCGTCAGGGCCGTTGGCCTGGTCGACCGCTCCGAGCTCTCGAAGCTCGTGCTCGAGGCGCCGCCCAAGCAACTCGCCGGGCTGACCTCGCGGCTGATCGGCGACGCGGTGTCGCCGGGCGGCGTGCTGAGCGCCGGCAACGCCTGGTGGTGCGGCGACGGCCCGGGACGGGTGATCGTGCTGTCCGACCCGGACACCGGCTCGCGCCTGCGCGAGCGGCTGCACGTGGACGCACGGCGCTGCGCGGGCATGATCGTGCGCGACGCGTCTGCCGAGCTGGCGGCGATCGGTTTGCTTGGCCGCAGCGCGGACTCGGTCCTGCGAGCGCTCGGCGCCTTCGGCGAGTCCGGCGATCCGCGCACGGTGGCGCCGTTCTCGCACGGTCTCCTCGACGGCATCCCGACCTCGTGGCTGCTCCAGTCCGACCGCCGGGCGCTGGCACTCGTGCCGAGTGCGCGCGCCGGCGAGGCCTGGCTGGCGATCGAGGGCGCGGGACGCGAGTTCGGGATCAGCTGCGTCGGGCACGATGCCGCCTGCCGGTACGCGCTGCTCGAGCGCACCCGCCCAACGGCGTTCGTTCACCCGTAGCCACTCGGCGCCGCCCGCTGATCCCAACCCCCGGGCGGCGCTGACGTGGCAGCCGTGCCAGCGCGTGCTCGTTGACCTGCTCGCGCTCGAGCGCGAGATCGTCGAAGCCGACTACGTGCGGCGCTCAGATGCGCTCGAGCGCGCGGCGGACGCCGTCCGGCGCCTCGGCGAGATCGGCTCGCCGCAGGGAATCCTCGACCGGGCCGCCGACGAGCTCGGGGCGAGCTCGGCGTTCGACCGGGTGGTGGTCGGCGAGGTCCTCGGCGACAGCCTGCACGTGCGGGCGCTCTGGAGCGACGATGACGCCGAAGGCGCGTCGGCCGCACTCGCTTCGTTGCGCGACTCGCCGATCCGGCTCGAGTACCCGCTGGTCGAGGACGAGGTCGCGCGCGGGCAGCGGACCGAGATCGTGCAGGCGCGGGCGGCGCGCTCGCGCGGGGCTCGGCGGTTGATCGACGTCCTCGGCTGGGACAGCTACGTGGTCGCGGCGCTCGTCGTGCAGGGCAAGACGGTGGGGTTGGTGCATGCCGACGCCGCCGCGAGTGGTCGCCGGCTGGACGCGCTCGACGCCGAGGTTGCGTCGCGCTATGCCGAGGGCCTGGCCGGCGTGTTCGAGCGGGCGGTGCTCCGGGAGATGCTCCAGCGCCACCACCAGGAGCTGCGATCGGCGGTCGAGTGGATGAGCGCGCGTCTCGGTCAGCTCGCCACGGACGCGGGCGACGTCAGCCGGCTCGCCGGCGCGTCCGATCCGGGGCTGGCAGACGCGCTCACAGCGCGGGAGCTCGAGGTGCTGCAGCTGCTCGCGCGCGGCCAGACCAACCTCGAGATCGCGCGCACGCTCGTGGTCCGCGAGGGGACGATCAAGTACCACGTGAAGAACATCCTGCGAAAGCTCGGGGCGACGAGCCGCGCCGACGCGGTGTCGCGCTACGCCCGCGCCGCCGGGGCGTCTGAGGGATGAGCGCGACCGAGGCCTACCCAGCGGTTTTCTCGGGCCCGCTCGGCGAGCAGCTCCATCGCCGGCTCGAGGACACGACGGCGCAGGCGCGCGAGCTGCTCGGGCTGCCAGCCGGTGGCGGCGGCGGTGGCGATGGCGGAGCATTCGATCTGGGGGCGCTGCGGGCCCTGATCGCCGGATTGCGCGAGCGACTTCCGCGTGACGAGCTTCGGCGCCGGCGCGATCGAGGAGCAGGAGGCGGCGCTCGAGCGGCTACGCCACCGGTTCGAGGCCCGGTTCGAGGCGCTCGAGCGCGTGCAGGGGGCGATCGCCGAGGTGCGCGAGGTCACGTCGCCGCGCGAGATGCTGTCGCGGGCGCCGGCGGCGTTGTGCGGGGGGTCGGTGTTCGAGCGCGCGATCCTCAGCCTGGTCAAGGGCGGGAGGATGGTCGCCGAGGCCGCGCACTTCGCCGGCCAGGACCGCGCCGCCGCGACGACGCTGGCGCAGCTCCAGGCGAACCCGCTGCGGCTCGAGCACACGCTGATCGAGACCGAGCTGCTGCGCCGGCGCCGGGCCACGATCGTCGTCGACGCCGACGTGCATCCCCGGGTCGATCGGGCCACGGCACGCCTGATGGGGTGGCGCTCATACGCGGCCGCGCCGCTGCTCGTCGGGCCGCAGGTGGCGGGCGTGATCCACGCCGACCGAGGCCCCGGACAGTCGCTCGACGTGCTCGACCGCGACGTGCTGTGGGAGTTCGCCACCGGGCTCGCCCAGGCCTACGAGAGCACGAGCCTGCGCCGTACGCTGCGCGACGAGCGCGACCAGATGCGCCAGTTCCTCGATTGGCTCGGCACACGCTCGAGCGAGCTGACCGACGCGCCCGTGACCTTGTCGGCCGGGTCGGGGGATCACGCGTCGCTTTCGCCGCCGCTCCCGCTCCCCGAGGCCTCGCCGGCGGGCCGCGGACGCGACGACCGGATCGTGTTCGAGGGGCTCCTGACGCGCCGCGAGCTCGACGTCCTGCGGCTGCTCGCCGACGGCGCCACCAACCGCGCGGTCGCTGACGCGCTCGTGATCTCGGGCGGCACGGTCAAGTTCCACGTCAACAGCATCCTGCGCAAGCTGCACGCGTCCAACCGGGCCGAGGCGGTGACGCGCTACCTCCGGTTGATGGGCATGCGGGTGCCGTGACACCGCGCTCCCCGGCGACGAGCGGCTGCGGTCAGACCGCGAAGAACACTGTCTCGTGCGGGCCCTGGAAGCGGATGTCGAACCGGTAGCCGCCGCCCGAGGGCTCGGCGAGCAGCGTCGCGCGTCGCTCGACAGGAACCCGCGCCAGCACGGGATCGCCGGCGTTGGCCTCGGTCTCGTCGGCGAAGTAGATCCGGGTGACCGATCGGTGGAGCATGCCGCGGGCGAACACCGAGACGTCGATGTGGGGCGCCTGCGTGCCGGCGAGGGTGGGCGGGACCGGTACCGGCCCGGGCTTGACGGTCACGATGTCGAACGTCCCGTCGCCGTCCTCGACGCCGTAGCGGGCGAAGCCGCGGAAGCCCTCGATCGCGCATGGGCCGCCGTAGCCGTACATGTCGGCGAAGTTCCCGTCCGGGTCCGCCTGCCAGGTCTCGAGCAGGAAGTCGGGGATCGGCACGCCGGCGCCGTCGTAGATCGTGCCGGTGATGTGAATCGCGCCCGGGGTTCCGTCCGCCACCGCGAACGGCCCGACGTCGAACGGCAAGCCGATCGCGAAATACGGGCCGACCGTCTGGGAGGGTGTCGTCTCGAAGATCAATGCTCCTCCTCGAACGGTGTCGACCCGGGTCCGCGGAGGTAGATGTCCCACTCGAACGCCTGCGCCCAGTTCGGCACGGTGTCGTGAATCGAGAAGCTCGAGACCATCCGCTCGCGGGCGCGCTCGTCGCGGACCGAGTTGAAGATCGGGTCGTACGGGAAGAACGGGTCGCCGGGGAAGTACATCTGGGTCACCAACCGCTGGGCGAATGCCCGGCCGAGTAGCGAGAAGTGGATGTGCGCCGGCCGCCAGGCGTTGTAGTGATTGCCCCACGGGTACGGTCCCGGTCTGATCGTCGTGAACCGGTAGCGGCCGTCGTCGTCGGTGACGGTTCGCCCGGCCCCGTTGAAGTTCGGATCCAGTGGCGCCGGCCAGCGATCCCAGCGGTGCTTGTAGCGGCCGGCGGCGTTCGCCTGCCAGATCTCGACGAGCGTGCCGCGTAGCGGCTTGCCCTCGGTGTCGAACACGCGACCCGAGACGACGATCCGCTCGCCGATCGGCTCGCCGGCGTGCTGGACCGTCAGGTCGTTGTCGGTCTCGCCCATCAGCAACGGACCGAGCTGCGGCCCGGTGATCTCGGTGATCGTCTGCGGCAGGTAGATCAGCGGCTGCTTGGGGTGGCGCAGCGCCGTCGACTTGTAACCCGGGTAGTCGAGCGGCGGGTGCGCGCCGTCGGGCTCGCGCACATAGCTCGTCGGCGTTTCGCCGATCGGGTCATAGATCTGGCGCTCCCCGCGGGGCTCGGTCTGAAGCTCCTCGGTCATGTGATTTCTATGCCTCCAGTACGACTGCCAGGCCTTGACCGACACCAATGCAGAGAGCGGCGACTCCAAAGCCGCCGCCGCGGCGCTTGAGCTCGTGAGCGAGCCCGCCCAGGATGCGGACGCCGGATGCCCCGAGTGGATGGCCGAGTGCAATCGCGCCACCGTTCGGGTTCACCTTGTCGGGGTCCAACCCCTTCCATTCGCCGATGTCGGCCAGGCATTGCGAGGCAAACGCCTCGTTCAACTCGACAACTGCAACGTCCTCCCAGGTGATGCCGGCGCGCTCGAGCGCGATGTCGGCGGCTTTCACCGGAGCGATTCCGAACACATCCGGATCGACCGCTGCCGCCCCGCGCGAAACGATCCGCGCGATCGGCTCCCTGCCGGCCGCCTCCGCGCCCTTCTCGTCCGCGAGCAAAGCCGCGCCGGCGCCGTCGTTGAGCGGAGATGAGTTGCCGGCGGTGACCGTGCCGTCCTTGACGAACGCCGGCTTCAACTTCGCGAGCTTTTCGAGCGAGGTATCCGCGCGGATGTTCTCGTCGCGCTCGACCTCCGTGTCGGGCACCGGGACCACCCACTCGCCGTAGAAGCCGCTGTCCCACGCGGCTTGCGCGTTCTGATGGCTGCGGAGCGCGAACGCGTCCTGGGCCTCACGCGAGATCTTGTAGATGTCCGCGAGCTTCTCGGCGCTCGCCCCGAGCGAGATCGTCCACTGGTCGGGCATGTTCGGGTTGACCATGCGCCACCCGAGCGTGCTCGAGTTCAGCTGCTCCGAGGCGGAGGGGAACGCGCGCTCGGGCTTGAGCAGGATCCAGGGGGCGCGGCTCATCGACTCGACCCCGCCGACGAGCACGATCGACGCCTCGCCGGTCTCGATCATCCGGCTGGCCTGCATCGTCGCGTCGAGGCTCGAGCCGCACAGGCGGTTGATCGTGCTGCCGGGGACGGAGGTCGGGAGGCCGTTGAGCAGCCACGCCATCCGCGCGACGTTGCGGTTGTCCTCACCGGCCTGGTTGGCATCGCCGAACAGGACCTCGTCGACCCGCTCGGGATCGAGGTCCGGCGTGCGATCGAGCAGCGCCCTGACGACGTGCGCCGCGAGGTCGTCCGGCCGGACCTTGGCCAGCCCCCCGCCATAGCGCCCGAACGGCGCGCGAACGGCGTCGAGGACGTACGCGGCGCTCACCGGTCGACCAGCTCCCGCAGCGCTTCTAGCTCTGTCGCCGTGGGATTGTCGGTCGTCTGCAGGTCGTCGCTCACGTCGAGGTCCCAGCCGGTGGCCTCGCGGACCTGGTCAACGTCAACGCCCGGGTGGATCTGGGTGAGTACGAGCCGCTTGGTCTCGGGGTCGGGCTCGAGCACGCCGAGGTCGGTGATCACCGCGGTCGGGCCCTTCCCGCGGAAGCCGAGGCGCTCGCGGGCGCCCGGCCCGTCGCCGTGGCCGACGGTCGTGCAGAAGTCGAGCTTGTCGACAAACGTGCGCTTGGCGTGCGGCGCGATCACGATCACCTCGCCGCAGCTCGCCGCGATCTCGGGAGCGCCGCCGGCGCCCGGCAGGCGCGTCTTGGGGTGCTCGTAGTCGCCGATCACGGTCGAGTTGAGGTTTGCGTACGGGTCGATCTGGGCGGCGCCGAGGAATGCGACGTCGATACGTCCCGGCCCGATCCAGTAGTTGAACATCTCGGGCACGGAGACGACCGAGTCGGCAGTCCGCGCGAGCTCGCCGTCGCCGATCGAGAGCGGGACGCGGAACGGCTTGGCGCCGATCGTCCCCGACTCGTAGACGAGCACGAGGTCAGGGTTGTGCACCATCCGCGCCAGGATCGCGGCGGTGCTGGGGCGGCCGACGCCGATGAACACGGTGCGGGTACCGCGCAACCGGCGCGCGGCGACGATCGTCTGGATCTCGCCGGCCGTCGCCTCCTGGGCGTCGGTGGGCTGGGCCTCGACGGTCATGTGGCGGTGGCCTCGCGGTCCGCCAGCACGTTCGCGTTCATCCACTCGGTGAACTCGTCGCGGCTCCGGCTCATCTTGTCCCAGAACTTGTAGAAGTCGTTGTCGCGGTCGGTGATGCCGAGGCTGTACGAAGGACGTGAGCCGCCAGGCGACTCGGCCACCGCATCGATCACCCAGCCGGGGATCGTGATCCCGCCGGGGCGCGGCTCGAGCTCGTCGACGATCCGCTCGACCGTCACCAGCGAGCGCTGTGCCGCCAGGATCGCCTCCTTCTGCACGCCCGGGATCCCCCACAGCTGCACGTTCCCGTCGCGGTCGGCCTCCTGGGCATGGACGATCGCGACGTCCGGCCGCAGCGCGGGCACCGCCGTCAGCCGCTCGCCCGTGAACGGGCAGGTAATCGACGCCACCGTGGTGTGCGACATCAGATCGGTCCCCACGTAACCGCGCATCACAGCGCAGGGTAGGTCGGCGGCACCCGCCGCGTAGCGATTCGCCATCCCCGCGTGGCTGTGCTCCTCGATCTCGATCGGCCGGGGCCAGCCGTTCTCGATCGCGTCGCGGAAGCGATGCAACCCTCCGACGCCGGGATTCCCGCCATAGGAGAACACCAGCCGCCGCGCCACCCCGATCCCGATCATCTGGTCGTACAGCAGGTCGGGGGTCATCCGGATCAGCTCGAGCTCGCGCCGGCCCTGGCGGATGATCTCGTGGCCGGCGGAGAAGGGGATCAGGTGCGTGAAACCCTCGAGCGCGACCGAATCGCCGTCGCTAACGAGCGTCTCGACAGCGTCCGACAGTCCCATCAGCTCTGCCACGAACGGCCCCCTTCGGCGTGTTCGCGATAAGAACATCGGGTCACATGCCGAACTATACCAATAAGGTTGATACCGAAATAGCCGACCACAGCAGGTGATCGGAGCGGCGACCGGGGGTGGCGTGGCGGCGATCGGTGGCGCGGCGCGGGGCGGTGGCGCGGCGGGTGAGCGGGAGGCAACGGCGGGCACCTGGGGCGGGGCGCAGCCTTGTCGCGCGGCGGACCGCTCGGGGCCTGACCACGGGATCTCAGCCCGCAAAGAGCCGCGGCGGGTCCGATCACGGGACGCCACCCCACAAGCGGCCCGGTGCGTGAGCGGGAACGGGCGACGAACGGCGGGCACCTGGGGCGGGTGCAGCGGTGTCGGGCGGCGGACCGCGGGGCCTGATCACGGGACGCCACCCCACAAAGCGGCCCGGTGCGTGAGCGGGAACGGGCGGCGAACGGCGGGCACCTGGGGTGGGCCGCAGCCTTGTCGCGCGGCGGACCGCGGGGGCCACGGACTCCACCCACAAAGAACCTGCATAACACGACATTCGCCGAAGAATTGCCGAACCGTGCCATGTGATGCATGTGGGGCATGCGAAATCCGGCACAGTCCCCGCGGCGCGGCTCCGTTGTCAGGCTATGCAGGTCGGCGCGGCGGGATTCGGCCGCGCCGCGTCGTTCTTCAGCCTTGAACCCTCAGGCGCCGTCGAGCGCCGGCACCCCGCCGGCGCCGGCGGGGACGACCAGCCGGTCGCGTGCCGCCGCCAGGCCGACGATCAACTGTGGGACGAGCAGCGCGAGCAGGACGAACAGCGCCGGCGTCCACGAGCCGGTGAGGCCGTGAATCGCGCCGATCGCGAACGGAGCCATCGCGGCGATCAGGTACCCGACGGTCTGCACGAGCGTCGACAGGCCGGAGGTGCTCGTGACGGTGCCGCCGCGCAGCACGATCAGGGTGAGCGCGAGCGGGAAAGCGGCGTTCTGGCCGAGGCCGAGCAGCACCACCCACAGGTAGGGCGCCGACATCGGCGCCACGATCACCCCGATCCAGCCGAGGGCGATGCAGGCCACGAACGCGCACACGAACGCGCGCTGGTCGCGCGCGCGGGCCGCCAACGTCGGCACGGTGATGGCGGGAATCAGACCCACGATCAGGGCGATGCTGAGCAGCAGGCCTGCCCTGGCGCTGCTGGCCCCGTGGCTGTGGAACACGCTCGGCAGCCAGGCGAGGGTGGCGTAGAAGCCAGCCGACTGGATCGCGAAGAACATCGTGACCGCCCAGGCGACCTTGTCGTGCAACAGCGACCGCGCGCCCGCCACCTGATCCCCGGGCGCGCCGCCGACGGGCTGGCGGCGCGCGAGTTGCGGCGCCCATACGAGTAGCGCGACCGCCGCGGGGACGGCCCAGATCGCGAGTCCCGGGCGCCAGCCCCCGCCGAACGCGTTGGCGACCGGCACGGACACGCCGGCCGCGAGCGCGGCGAAGCCGATCAAAGTGGTGCTGTACATACCGGTGACGAGGCCGACTCGCTCGGGGAAGTTGCTCCGGACGAGGACCGGCAGCAGCACGTTCCCGATCGCGATCGCCGTTCCGGCCAGCGCCGTGCCGACGAACAGGAAGCCGAGGCCGGGGAGCAGCCGGACGAGCAGGCCGAGCAGGAGCAGGGCGAGCGCGCCGGCGATGGTCGGCCGTGCTCCGAACCGCCCGGCCAGGGCCGGCGCCAGCGGCGCGAGCGCGCCGAAGCACAGCACGGGCAGCGCGACGAGCGCGTCGGCCCCCGCGTTGGACAGGCCGGTGTCCGACTGGATCCGGTCGATCAAAGGACCGATGCCCGCCGCCGCGGGACGGAGGTTCGCGGCGACCAGCACCATGCCGATGACCAGCAGCAAAGAGGACCGTGGCCGCCGGATGCGGAGGCGGTTCAATCGACCGTCTGGAGCGGATCGCCGATCTCGCCACCGGCGAGCCACTCGGCGCCGCGACGGTACACCCGCTGGACACCGGGGCCGACCAGACCGGGCATGTCCCGCTTGACGTCGTATCCGATCTGGGTCTGCGCGTACGCGAGGTGGCAGTAACCGACCGGGAAGCGACCCAGCAGCTCGGGGTCGAGCGAGACCGTGGCCGCGGGGTCGACCGGATCGAGGCGATCCTTCTCGTAGATCGGCTGGCGCAGCACGATCCCCCACCGCCCGTCTCGCTTCTCGAGGAAGTCGTAGAACCGACCGGTGCAGACGACATCGCACGAGACTCCGTGCACGTCGGCCCGCTGCGAGATCGTCATCTTCGTCTGCGAAATCGCCCGATCGCCCGAGACGTCGACCGAGTGGCCGCCGAGGAAGTGGAGGATGTTCACGCCCCGGTCGAATCCCTCGCGGCTGACCCGGATGAAGTCGGCGGCCGGGCCCTGGAACCAGGTGGCCATCATGAAACCCTCCTCGTGCCAGACGGTGGCGAACCGGTCCCAGTCGCCGGCGTCGCGCCACACGACCCAGTTCTCGACCAGCTCGCGGATCAGCTGGCGGTCCTCGCTCATGCCTGTACTCATGCGTGCACGCTATGGGACAGCGTCGGCACCTGGCTGGTGGGCGGGATCGGCGGGCCGGGGGGCTTGCCGCTCAGGTCCGGGGTTCCGTAGGTGTGGAACGTCTCGATCGTCTTCACCCCCCACGCCTGGCCGCGGGCGCGCTCGGCCTGGGTCCAGACGACGGGTTCGTACGCCGGGTCGAAGATGAAGTGGGTGCCGGTGGTGACCTCGACGCGGTTCCCGCTGGGCTCGTACACGTACAGGAACATCCCCTGCGCCACCGCGTGCTTGGACGGCGCGGCCTCGATCGGCACGTCGGCGTCGAGGAACAAGTCCGCGGCGCGCAACAGCTCCTCGCGGGTGTCGACGAACCACGCCAGATGGTGCAGGCGACCGCTGCCGCCAGCATGGTCGGCGGTGTAGATCAGCTCGTGCGCGGCGATCGTGAGACTCATCCACGCTCCCTGCTCCGAGCCGTCATCGTTGATCACCTGCTCGTAGGTCCGGAACCCGAGCTGCTCATCGGCGAAGCGCCGGTTGGCCGCGACATCCCTCGCGAGGATGTTGACGTGGTCGATCCGCTTGACCGACGCACCGCGATCGACATGGCGCTGGGGCACGTTCTTGAGCCGCGGACGCAGATGCTCGGGCGGCACGTACCGATCCTGCTCGAAGAACAGCTCGAACCGGTGGCCGTCGGGATCGCGGAACTCGTACGCCGGACCGTGCCCGTGGTCCCCCTGGTTCCAGCCGATACCCAGCCCCGTCGCGCCGATCGCGGCCACCCGCCGCTCCAGCGCCTCCGGGCTCCACGCGCGCAACCCCGTGTGACCCAGACCGGGCAGCTCCGACTCGGTCAGCTTCAGGCCGTAGGGCTGGTACTCACCCCATCCGCGCAGGAACACCGACTGCCCCTCCTGGTGCTCGATCTGCATCCCGAACAGGTCCACGAAGAACGCAAGGCTCTCCTCAGGGAGCGGCGTCAGCAGCTCAGCGTGCGCGATGTGGGCAACGTCGTGAGTACGAGATTGGTCGGCGGGGCCTGACGGCGGCGCCTTAGGCGCCTTCGGGTCGGTCATGCCTCCACTTTTTCACGCAGGCCGTCGAGGTCGTACGACAACGCGCCGCCTTGAAGCTTCTCCCGCTTGACCACCTCCCGCTCGGCGCGCTCGCGCGAGGCCTCGAGCACCTCGTCGACGCGCTCGGCTTCGACGACCGCGACCCCGTCGGCATCGAGCACCAGCACGTCGCCGTTCCGAATCGCGGCGCCACCGACGACGACCGGCTCGCCGATCGCGCCGGGGACGTCCTTGGCCGCACCGCGGACCCGCACCCAACGCGCCCAGATCGGCAACCCCAGCTCGACCAGCTCCTCCACATCGCGCACCGACGCGTCAACCAGAACCGCCGCCGCGCCCTGTGCCTTCGCCTGTGTCGCGAGCAAGTCACCGACCAGCGCCACCGGCCGCGGCTCGGGCATCGTCAACACCAGCACCTCGCCCGGCTGGACCGCGGCCATCGCCGCATGCACCATCAGATTGTCGTCCTGGCCGCAGCTGACCGTCCGCGCCGGCCCGGCCACGCGCGACCCGGGCACGACCTGAACGAGGTCCGCGTCGATGTACCCCCGCCGGCCGCCGGCCTCGTACACCGTCGCCGATCCGAGCTCGGCGAGCTCTTCGAAAACAGAGCTCACAGCGCGCTCACCACCTGTGGCGTGACGCGCTGGAACGCCTCGGCCTGGCGGATGTCCGCGTTGCCTGAGGACCGCCGCGCGTGGTTGCCGCGGTGGTCGGCGCGCTCGGCGTAATAGGTCTGGAGGTACTTCTGGGCCTTCATCTCCGACATCGCGGCGAGCTTGTTGTCGATCACGTCCGTGATGTCGACGAATGTGGTCGGGGTGAAGTTGCACAGCTCGGGCTGGTGGGGCTCGAACAGGAACAGCGCCGGCGGGGCGATCGTCTTGAACGCGCTCGACACGCCCGCGCCGGCTGCCAACCCACGAGCACGATCAACCGCGTAATGAGCGATCGGGTGATCAGGATTGAACGGGTCGGTGTCGGTGTGCGTGATCAGCACCTCCGGCGCGAACTCGCGGATCCGGTCGGAGATCAGCCGCAGCCCGTCGCCGTCGATCTCGAGCGGATAGTCGCCGAGATCGAGGCAGTCGAAAGAGGCGCCGAGCGCCGCCGCCGCGCGCTCAGCCTCGCCGTGGCGGATCTTCTTGACGTTCTCGATCGTCTGGCCTTCCTCTTTCCACAGCTCGCCGGATTCGCCGCGCTCGCCGTATGAGAGCGCGATCACCGACGCGGTCCCGCCATTGGCCGTCGCGACCGCGACCGCGCCGCCGGCGCGCCACACGAAGTCGGCGGAGTGCGCGCCGATCACCATGATCCGGCGGCTCACGGCCCCTTTACCCCCGCCACGATGCGCGTGTTCACGACCGCCATCACGTACACCTCCTCCTCCTCGAAGCCCGCGCCGAGCAGCCGGTCGACCATCAACGCCATCCCGTCCTCCACGGGCGGGTTGAACACCTGACCGAGGTCGGTCGATAACACGGAGCTCTCCGGGCCGGTGTCGCGAATGTTCGCCAGCCACTGGGCCCATTCGATCTTGCCGGTGTGCGGCGTCGTGAAGCAGCGCTCGAGCAGCGCCCCTCGCTCGGCCAGCGCGCGCTGGTCCTCGACCGTCAGGTTCTGCGAAGGGAACTCGGGATGGGTGACCACGATGTCCGTGACCCCCTCCTCGAGCGCCGCGTCGACCACCGCGAAGATCTCGTCCCGGTGGAGATGGCCGGTGGCGAGGAGCATCTTGTGACGGGCGATCATCCCCAGCACCTCGCGCAACTCGGGGAGCACCGCCCCGCCGCCGTCGACCACGGGGACCGGCGGGATCTCGATCCCCTGCTCGCGCAGGTCGAGCTGGAGCTTGACCCACACCGGCACCTTTGATTGACCTCCCCGCCCACCCGCCGCATCGCGCTCGTGGGACTCATTAGCGGAGTCGACCGTAGGCAGCCAGACGGTGCGGGCGCCCTCGCGCGCCGCGATCTCGACCGCGAGCGGGTTGATGCCGCCAACCGCCCGATTGAGCGCGATCGCACCGAGAACGTCGACGCCGGGCACGGCGGCGCGCACGACGCTCGCGCGCTCGGCGGTCGAGCCGTAGTGCGACTTGAGCACGAACCCGGCCATCCCGAGCTCCTGGAAGCGCCGCGCCAGCGTGATGTCGTCGACGATCCGCTCGACCACGTCCGGAGAGATGTGGATGTGCGTGTCGTACGCGCCGCGCAGCAGGTCGCGAGCACGGTCCGAGGGGGAGTCCGTCATCCCATCTGCCCTCGGAGCGCCTCGGCCACGTGCGACAGGTGGGCGCGCACCGCCGTCTCCGCCGCATCGGGGTCTGCGGCGGCGACCGCGTCGACGATCGCGGCGTGCTCGCCGAACGAGTGCTCGCTGCGACCGGGCAGCATGATCGTGCGGTACTGGAACCGGACGAGCTGGGACTTGAGCGTCGCAATCAGCCGCTCGACGGTCGAGTGCCCGGAGATCTCGAGCAGCCGGCGGTGGAGCACGGCGTTCTCGTCCGAGGCCGCGAGCAGATCGCCGGCGTCGAGGTGGCGGCGCATCTCGCGAAGGATGCCCCGAAGCTCGTCGACGTCGGCCGCACTAGCGCGGAGCGCCGCCTGGCGGGCGGCCAGCCCCTCGAGCACGGCGCGCGCCTCGAGGATCTCCACCGCCTCGCGAGCGTCCACGAGCCGGACTCGCGCGCCGCGGTGGCGCTCGTGGACGATCAGCCCTTCGTGCTCGAGCCGGGCGAACGCGGTCCGGACGGCCGAGCGGCCGACGCCCAGCACCCTCGAGACGTCGGCTTCGACGAGGCGCTCACTGGGCTGGAAGCGGCCGGCGACGATTGCGTCCCGCAGCCAGTCCTCGGGGCGGACCCGGTCCTCCGGGCGGACGCGGTCCTCCGGGCGGACGCGGTCCTCCGGGGGGACGCGGTCCTCGGGGCGGACCCGGTCCTCCGGGCGCGCACGTCCGCGCGCTGACCGAGCGGCGGTGCCATTGGAATTGTCGACAATCTTGTCGACCACGGTCGGAATGGTAACGCGCCCGCGAGGGCGGCGCGCGCGGGGTCTCGAAGGAGACGAGGGCGGCTAGGCGGTGCGCCCGGGATCGACGACCGCGCCACCGTCGTCGCCGGCGGCAAGCACGATGTCGTTCTCGAGCGACACCCATTCGCCGTCGACGCCCGCCGGGCGCTCGGGATCGTCCGCCGAGCGCTCGCGGAAGGTCCGCAGCAGCGACGGCTTGACCGCGAACACGGCGTCCGAGTCGAGGTACTCGCTGGCGGCGTCGAACACGTGCGTGGTCACGGTGTTGTAGCCGGGGGCGCGCACGACGATGTGGATATGGGCCGGGCGCCACGGGTGGCGGCCGGTGGCGGCGAGCATCCGGCCGACGGGACCGTCGTGGGGGATCGGGTACGGGACGGGCCGCACCGCGACGAACGCGTAGGTGCCGTCGTCGCGAGTCAGGTAGCGCCCGCGCAGGTGATCCTCCTCGGCCTCGGGACGCTGGACGGCGTACAGCATGTCGGCGCCGTTCTGCCACACGTCAAGCTCGGCGCCGGCGATCGGCGCGCCGTCGGTGTCGAGCACCCGGCCGTAGACCCATGCCGGCGTCCCCGCGCCGGCCTCGACGACCATGCTCTCGCCGTATTCGCGCCGCGGCGATCCGGGCACGTAGAACGGCCCGAGCACGGTCGACTCGGTCGCGCCGGCGGGGAGGTCGTGCTCGAGCGCGTCGACCAGCATCGACAGACCGAGCGCGTCGGACCAGAGGATGAACTCCTGCCGGCGTTCGTCGGTGATGTTGCCGGTGTCGGTGGCGGTGGCGATCAGCCGGCGCCACTCCTCCTCGGTGAGCCCCACGTCGACGGCGAACGCGTGCAGATGGCTGACAAGGGACTGCATCAGCTCGCGCAGGCGAGGATCCGCGCAGCCGTCGAAGCTGGCCCGCACGCGGGCGGTGATGTCGGCCGGGGTGGTCCGCGAGGGGCCGGTGGCGGTCACGCCTGCTCCCGCACCACGGCTTCGAGCAGCAGCGGCTCGCGCCGCGCAACCAAGTCCGGCAGCACCTCGTCGAGGACCCGGAGCAAATCCTCGTGGCTCTCCACGCGAACCGACGGGCAGCCGAGCGAGCGGGCCAGGCCGCCGATGTCGACGGCCTCGAACCCGGGCCACGCGCCGACGCCACCGTGCCGGCGCGCGAGACTGTCCATCACCGCATAGCGCCCGTTCGCGAGCACGATCAGCAGCACGCCGACGTCGTAGCGCGCGGCGCTCCACAGCGCCTGGATCGCGTACATCGTCGAGCCGTCGCCGAGCACGGCGACGACCGGACGGTCGGGCAGCCCCATGCGCAGGCCGATCGAGCCGGACAGACCGAAGCCGAGACAGCCGTTGGCGGTGCTGAGAAAGCCGAACGGGACCCGAATCGGGATCCGCTGGTACAGCTCGGGCTGCGAGGAGGGGCATTCCTCGACCAGCAGCACGTCGTCCGGGAGCCGCTGCGCCAGCGCATCGAGCACATGACCGGCGCGGAGCGGCTCTCCCGCGGCCGGCGGCGGCAACGGCGCCGGCCGGCGGACCGGCTCGGGCGGGTTACCGGCGCGCTCGGACAGCCGCTCGACGAGCGCACGGCACGCCGCGGCCACGGGCGCCACCACGGCCACGTCGCACGGGCTCCGGTGAGCCTCGGCCTGATCGGCCGTGAGCACCGCGACGCGCGTATCCGGCCCGACGAGCGCGACCGGCTCGTCGAACAGGTAGGCCCTGAACGCGTTGGTCCCGACGGTGAGCACGACGTCGTAGTTCGCGAGCGCGTCGTGCATGGGGCGGCGCTGCCAGGACAGATGACCGGCAAACAGCGGGTGATCCTGAGGGAAGCTGACGGCGCGGGTGAACGGCTCCTGCCAGACCGGACAGCGCAGCCGCTCGGCTAGCCCGATCACGGCATCCCAGCCCTCAGAGCCCTCGCCGACCGCTCCGACGACGATCGCCGGCGACTCCGCGCCGGCGAGCATCTCGGCGAGCTCTTCGACCTGCGACGAGTCGACCGAGTGCGGACGAAGGACCCTCGCCGGCGCGCCCGCGGCGAGCTCGTCCGCCGGCTCGAGCCAGTCGCCCATCGGCACCACCAGCAGCGCGGGCCCCTTCGCGGCCTTCGCCTCGTGATACGCGCGCGCGATCGCGCCCGGTACGTCCTGACCGCGGGCCGGCAGTTGGCGCCACACCGGATACTCGCCGGCCAGTCGCTCGAGCGCTCGCCCGGTCAGGAACGGCTCGAACGCGATCTGGCGGCGGTCCTGCTGCCCGACGACGATCACGAGCGGCGCCCGGCAGTCGCGCGCGTTCGCGATCGCGTTGATCGCGTTGCCCAGACCTGCCGCCGTGTGCAGGTTGACGAACGCGGGCTCCCCCCGCGCCAGCGCGTAGCCGGTCGCCATCCCCACCACCGAGCCCTCGTGCAGGCCGAGAACGAAGCGGATGTCGGAGGGCAGATCGGTCAAAAACGCGATCTCGGTCGAGCCCGGGTTGCCGAAGATGGTCGTCAGCCCGTGCCGGCGCATGACCTCGAACGCGGCATCGCGGACCGTCATGCCCGCCACCGGCCCGACGTTGCCGTTGCCCGGCCCGGCGGCGGTCTGCGCGCTGACCTCGGTCATCGAGCGGATCCTACCTGCGCCCCCGTTTCGCTAGTGTTCGCATACCGAACGGGTGGGCGAGCGTGTCCCGATGACCGACAAGCCATCTCAGAGCTCAGACTTCGTGCAGTCCCTGGAGCGGGGTCTCGCGGTGATCCGCGCGTTCGACGCCGAGAACCGCGAGCTTGCGCTCAGCGAGGTGGCGCGCTCGACCGGCCTCACCCGCGCCGCCGCCCGCCGCTTCCTGCTCACGCTGGTGAAGCTCGGGTACGTGAACTTCTCGCAGGGCCGCTTCTCGCTGCGCCCCCGCGTGCTCGAGCTCGGGTACGCCTACCTGTCGAGCCTCAGCCTCCCTGAGGTGGCGCTGCCGCACATGGAGACGCTCGTCGCCGAGGTCAACGAGTCGTGCTCGATCTCGGTGCTCGACGAGACCGACGTCGTGTACGTCGCTCGCGTGCCGACGCGACGGATCATGAGCATCACGCTCGCGGTCGGCACGCGCCTGCCGGCGTTCGTGACCTCGATGGGTCGCGTGCTGCTGGCCGGCCTGCCCAACGACGAGCTCGAAGAGCGTCTGGAACGGATCGAGGTCGTGCCGCTGACCGCGCACACCGTCAAGGACATGGATGCGCTGCGGACGATCCTGACGGACGTTCGCCGGCAGGGATACGCGGCCACCGACCAGGAGCTCGAGGAGGGGCTGCGCTCGCTCGCGGTCCCGCTTCGCAACTCGTCGGGCACGGTGATCGCCGCGTTGAACCTGTCCGTGCACGCCAGCCGGGCGTCGATGGCCGTGCTGCGGCGCGACTTCCTGCCGCTGGCCCTGCGGACCGCGGCGGCGATCGAGGAGGACCTGCGCGGAACCGGGGATCGGCGCGGCAGTTCGTTCGCGCTTCCCGATTCCTGAGACGCTACGCACAAGTACGCGCCGCCGGTTTCGCCGGCGTTTGGCGAACGAATTCACGGGAGAGACTCAAACGTGCAGCCCGAGGCGGTTCGGCTCGCTGTCGGATCGCCTCGAGTGTTTAACTGAATGCACTCCCCGCGTGCGAGTTCACGCGAATCCCCGACGACGAACTGCTCGTCGCCTACCACCGGGATCGAGACCCCGCCGTTCGGGACGGTGAGCCGTCAGACCGAACCGCTGTCGGCGCTGCTGGGTCGCTCGCCGACGATCGACGATCTCACGCAGCGCGAGATCAGTCAGCGCATCGGCTGCTCCCAGATGCACGTGTCACGGCTGCTGCGGCGCTCGATGGGCCACCTCGAAGCCGCCGCAATCGCCGCCTGACCCCCGACCCGCCGGCGATCGCGTGGCGGCGGTCGACCGATTCGGAACGTTAAGCGCCGAACAAAGTTCGGGGTCGGTTGGAATTCGGGCGCTTGCTCTCCGGCGCGGTGGGTAGCCCCCTCTTAAGCGCACAAACTGCTGAAGCGTTCGAGGACTATGAGTGGAGAGATCGACGCACCGAGGGTCCGCCTCGAGTTGACCAGCCGGCCCGAGGCGGCGAGGCTGGTCCGCAGCATGTCCACGGCCGCCGGCGAGGCGCTCGGATTCGACGCCGAGTTGCTCTCGGACGTCAACACCGCGGTCAGTGAGGCCTGCAACAACGTGATCCAGCACGCCTACGCCGACGGCCCCGGGCCGTTCTCGGTCGACTTCGCGCTCGCTCCCGATGGGCTCGAGGTGCAGGTGCGGGACTACGGCCGCGGCATCCGGCAGGCAGCGCCCGAGCACGACGGGCTGAAGGTCGGCCTGGCCCTGATGAGCGCGGTGGCCGACCGGGCTGAGTTCATCCGCGCTGCCGACGGCGGAACCGAGGTACGGCTGTGCTTCAGAGGCGCCGTCGACGCCGGCGGGACCGCCGCCCCGACCTCGCACCAGGCCACCGACCCACCAGAGGTGTGGCAGGCGCGGCTTCCGTCGGCGCTGTCGGGGGACGTTGTCCTGACGGTGTCGCCGGTCGAGTTGCTGGCGCCGGTCCTCGGGCGGATCGGCCGGGCGCTCGCACCGAGCGCCGGCTTCTCACTCGAGCGATGCGCCGACGTCTACCTGGTCACCGATGCGCTCGGCGCCCATGCCGAGCGAGCCGCGCAGAGCACGTCGATCAGCGTCGCCCTGGGGGCTCACGACCAGCTGCTGGAGTTCGCGGTTGCGCCGCTGCGCACGGGCGCGAGCCGCCGCCTCGACCGCGACGAGTCACCGCGAAGCCCCGAGTCGCTCGCCTCGCTCGCCGACGAGCTCACCGTCAGCGACATCAATGGCCACGAGACGCTGCGGGTGGCCATGCGCGACCACCGGCGGGGATAAGGCCCCCGGCCCCGCCCACCCCTGGCCGACCCTCGCTGGTCCTGGTAGCTTTGTCCCAGCCCTGAGAGGGCCCGGGGCAAGGAAGGGGCACCAGCATTGCAGAGCGACTTCGCCGTAGAGACGCACACGACCGGTCGGGTGACCACGCTGGCGGTGCTCGGCGAGCTCGACCTGGTGTCGAGTCCGGCGCTCCAGCAGGAACTCGAGCGCGCGATCGGCTCCGACGCCGAGGTGATCGTGCTCGACCTGCGGAGGCTCTCGTTCATGGACTCGACCGGGCTGCACGTCGTCGTCAACGCCCAGCAGCGCGTGCAGGAAGGCGGCCGGCGCTTCGTCCTGACCAGGGGGAGCGAGCAGGTGCAGCGGCTACTGGACCTGACCGGCGTCGCCGAGCTCGTGAGGATCGTCGACTCGCCGGCGGACGTGCTCGAGGCCGACCGCGCGTCCGACGCTCCCTGACTCAGGTCAGGACCCCGCGTCGCGGTCCCGGCCGGGCACGCTCGTCCAGTAGGTCGCGCTCATGTCCTCGTCGCCGTGGTCCTTGGCGCCTTCGGCCAGCCGCCGGCGGATCGTGCTGAACAGGGGTACGTCGAGCTCGCGGCGCTGCGCCGACTCCTCGATCAGGCGAGCATCCTTGGCCGCCAGCGTCAGCCGGAACGAAGGCTCGAAGTTGCGCTCGGCGATCGCCTTGCCCTTCATCCGCAGGTAGGGAAGGTCGAGAGCGCCGCCCTCGATCGCCTCGAACAGCAGCGACGGGTCGAGCCCGAGTCCCTCGGCGAGCGCGATCGTCTCCGCGCCGCCCTCGACGACCGTCAGCACCCAGCCGTTGACGACGAGCTTCAGGCGGGTGCCGGCGCCCAGCTCTCCGACCCACATCGTCTTCTGCCCGATCGCGTCGAAGATCGGTTGGACGGTCTCCCGGGCCGCGTCCGCTCCGCCGGCTGCGTTCGCCCCGCCGGGACCTGACGCGAGGATCACGAGCTTGCCCTGCTCGGCGGGCTGCTTGGTGCCGAGCACCGGGGCATCGAACAGCGTGAGCCCGTGCGCGCCGCCGAGCTCGGCGCAGCGGTCGGTGCCGACCTCGCCGATCGTGCTCATCTGGAGCCAAATCGTACCGTCGCGCAAGCTTGCGGCCGCGTCCTCGACCGCGTCGATCACCGCGTCGGCGTCGGACAGCATCGTCAGCAGCACGCCGGCTCCATCGGCCGCCTGCGCCGGGGATTCGAACAGCTCGACGCCGTCCTCCTCGAGCGACCTGGCCTTCTCCGGGGTCCGGTTCCACCCTCTCACCGCGAACCCGGCGCGGGCGAGGTTGCGGGTCATCGGCAGGCCCATCGTGCTGCCGGCGCCGAGCACGGATATTTGTGTTTCGGGGGTCATGAGCAGCCTCTTATACCCATTGCCCGGCGCCGTTACGCGGACGGCTTGGTTGTGGACCCGTCCGCGAGTCCCACGGGCGAGCCCACTACTGTGGCGGGGTCGCGAGATGACGCAGACCGCCCTCCCACCCGGCCCGCGCCTGCCGCGGGCGCTCCAGACCGCGATCTGGTTTCGCCGCGCCCAATGGATGATGGCCGAGTGCCGTAAGCGCTTCGGCGAGACGTTCAGGCTGAGCATCGCCCACGAGGGCACGTGGGTGATGCTGTCGAACCCCGAGGATGTCAAGGCGGTGTTCACCGGCAATCCTGACGTGTTGCACGCGGGCGAGGCGAACCGCATCCTGCTCCCGATCCTCGGCGAGCACTCGCTGCTGCTGCTCGACGGATCTGAGCACATGGCAGAGCGCAAGCTGATGCTCCCGCCGTTCCACGGCGCGCGGATGCAGAGCTACGGCGCGCTGATGGCGGACATCGCCAGTACCGAGATTGCGCGCTGGCCGAGCGGCACGCCGATCCGGGTCCGCCCGCGGATGCAGGCGGTGACGCTCGAGATCATCCTCCGCGCGGTGTTCGGGCTCGCGGACGGGGAACGGCTCTCGGAGCTCCGCGTCGAGCTACGGAGCGTGCTCGACCGGCTGACCAATCCCCGCTGGGTGGCATTCCTGATCGCGCTCGGGCCGGAGCGCGTCCCGCGCTTCCCGCCGTTTGCTCGCGAGATGGCGCGGATCGACCGGCTCATCTACGCCGTGATCGCGGCGCGGCGCGCCGAACGGGGCACCGACCAGCGCGCGGACATCTTGTCGATGCTGCTCGCCGCCGAGCACGAGGACGGCTCGGGGATGACCGATCGCCAGCTCCGCGACGAGCTGCTCACGCTGCTCGTCGCCGGGCACGAGACGACCGCGACCGCGCTCGCGTGGGCGGTCGAACGGCTCGCGCATCACCCCGACAAGCTCGAGCGGCTGGCAGCCGAGACGCGCGCCGGGCAGGATCGGTACCTGAAGGCGGTCGTATACGAGACGCTCCGGCTCCGGCCCGTGATCTCGCTCGTGAATCGGACCCTGCGGGCTCCGATGCGACTGGGCGGATACGACCTCCCGGCCGGTGTCAAGGTCGTGCCGTCGATCTACCTCGTCCACCGCCGACCCGACGTATACCCCGAGCCCGAGCGCTTCCTCCCCGAGCGATTCCTCGACAGCGCGCCGGGGACCTACACGTGGATTCCGTTCGGCGGCGGGGTCCGTCGGTGCCTGGGCGGCGCGTTCGCCCAATTCGAGATGGAGGTCGTGCTGCGCGAGCTCGCGGCCCGCGCTGCGTTCGATCCGGCCCGGCGCAGACCCGAGCGCGTCTACCGGCGCGCGATCACCGAGACCCCGAGGCACGACGCCGAGGTCATCCTGTCGCGCTAGCCCTTAAACGACACCCGGCGACAGCCTTTGGGGGCTGCCGCCGAGTGAGGGAGGAGAGGAGAGGCAAGTGCGGCCCAGGCTCGCTTCTCAGAGGCGAATCGGCCACACCGGCTGCCGCGCGAATACCCGAGGCCGAGATCTGAAAAACCTCATGCACTGATCTTGCACAAGGAGCGGGCCGGAAAGCACCGCTTTTCTGCACTTCACGGCGAAATTGTGTGGTTCGTGGCCGCCCCAAGCGGACCCGTGGCGCCGTCAGAGGTCGAGGAGCTTCGCCGCGTTCTGTTTGAGGACAAGCGGGCGGACGTCGTCCTTGATGGGTAGCTTTTCGAAGTCGGCGAGCCAGCGATCGGGTGTGATCAGCGGGAAGTCCGAGCCGAACAGCATCTTGTCCTTGAGGCGGGTGTTCGTGTACTGGATCAGGATCTCGGGGAAGTACTTCGGCGACCATCCGGACAGGTCGATGTACACGTTGGGTTTGTGGACGGCGATCGCGAGCGCCTCTTCCTGCCAGGGGAAGGAGGGGTGCGCGAGGATGATCTGGAGCGCCGGGAAGTCGGCGGCGACGTCGTCGATGCACATCGGGTTCGAGTACTTCAGGCGGACGCCGCCGCCACCGGGCATGCCGGCGCCGATCCCGGTGGTGCCCGAGTGGAACAGCGCGATCAGCCCGGCCTCGGCGATCACCTCGTACAGCGGATAGAACGCGCGATCGTTGGGCCAGAATGCCTGCGTGTTCGGGTGGAACTTGAACCCGCGCGCGCCGGCGTCGATCAGCTCGCGCGCCTCGCGGACGCCGAGCTTGCCCTTGTGTGGATCGACGCTCGCAAACGGGATCACCACGTCCGGATTCGCGCGCGCGGCCTCGAGCACCTCGCCGTTGCCGAGGTACTTGCGGCCCATCCCGGCCTCGTCGTCGACGTTGAACATGACCGCGAGCATGTTCCGCTCCCGGTAGTAGTCCGCGACCTCCCGCGCGCTCGGTTGCGGCGGGCTACCCCCGAAATACCGGGCCGCTGCGTCGAGGATCTCGGTCGTGACCGGATCCTGGGGCTCTGAGTGGTTGCGCTCGGCGTGCACGTGCACGTCGATCGCAACGAGCTTGTCGAGGTCGATGCTCACTGGCCGCCGTATATGCGCACGAGCGAGTCGGCCACGCAGGCCGGCTTCTCTGAACCCTTGACCTCGATCGTGACCCGCGATTTGATCTGAACCCCGCCGGGGATGTCCGTCACCTCGAGGATCTCGATGCCGCCGCGCCACTCTGCGCCGACGGGGAGCGGCGCCGGAAAGCGCACACGGTCGAGGCCGTAGTTGACGCCCATCACCGCGTCCGTGACCTCCATCAGCTGCTGACTGACCGGCGCGACCAGCGACAGCGTCAGGAAGCCGTGGGCGATCGTGCCCCCGAACGGCGTCTGCTTGGCCCGTTCGACGTCGACGTGGATGAACTGGTGGTCGCCGGTCGCGTCGGCGAACTGGTCGACGCGCGGCTGGGTCATCTCCTGCCAGTCCGTGTAGCCGACGTGTGTGCCCGCGCGCTCGCGGAGTCCCGCGATGTCGGTCACCAGTGAGTTCGCGCTGGTCATGTGCCGCTCCAGAGGATCGAGGGTCGAGGGCCCGCACGCTATCAACGCCGGGCAAACCGTTCGTCCAATCCGCACCCGCTCGGGCATCGATCGGGGTCCCCGTCACCGATACGTACCTGATGATTAGCCGTCCGGATCAGATCACGTCTCGAACCGACCGTGGAGACCACTTCTCGTGCTCGATGAGCGCGGTGTTGATCGCACGGGTGCATGCCTTCGGCGGCGCCGAGGCGGTCACCCGGCTGCTCAGGCTGGCCGGCAGCGAGCGGACCCCGGAGTACCTGGTCGACATCACCAACTGGATCGCCTACGACGAGGCCGTGGCGCTGTGGAAGGCCGGCGCGCTCGTCACTCACCATCCCCAGTTCGCCCGCGCCGTCGGCGAGGACAGCGCGCGGAGGCTGAGCGGATCGCAGGTGTCGGCCACGTTGCGCTCGCTCGGCTCCCCGGAGAACGTCTACCGGGCGATCGCCACCAGTACGGGCGAGTTCAGCACGGTCACCGAGCTCTCCGTTATCGACGCCGGCCCGGGCTTCGCCGACGTCGTCGCGACGGCGACCGACGGATACCCGCGCAGCCCCGAGCATTGCGCGTGGACTTCCGGGTTGCTCACGTGCGCGCCCGTGCTGTTCGGACTCGATGCCGCGCGCGTCGAGCATGAGGAATGCCAGGCCGTGGGCGCGCCCCGGTGCGTCTATCAGATTCGGTGGGGGACCCAGCGCGAGTCGGCCGATCGCTCTCCCGAGCCGGTGGCCGCGCTCCAGCACCAGCTCGACGCGATGAAGGAGCGCCTGCACAGCGTGTTCGCCGCTGCGTCCGACCTGATCGCGGCCGACGACCTCGACGACGTCCTGGCCCGGATCACGGCCCGCGCCGCGCTCGAGGTCCGGGCGATCCGCTACCTGCTGGCCGTGAAAGTCGGGCCGGCGGGCAAGCTGCATTGCCATCACAAGGGATTCGAGGACGAGGGCGTCGCCGAGTACGTCGACGAGCTCCTGCACCGTGGCGGTCCGACTCATCCGGACTCGTGGCTGGTCGTACCGGTCCGCTCGAACCGGCGCGAGTACGGCCGGCTGCTGGCGCTCCGCGGCACCGGCCAGAGCTTCCTGGCGCAGGAGCGCGAATTGTTCGAGGTGTACGCGCACTACGCCGCGACCGCGCTGGACGGCGCGTCGGCGCTGATGGAGGCGAAGCGGCGCTCGGAGCAGTCGAGCGCACTGCTGTCGCTGGCGCGCGCGCTCGCCGCCGCCGGGACGAGTACCGAGATCGCCCGCCGGCTGGCGGCCGCGGTTCCCCTCGTGGTCGATTGCGATCGCGTGGGCGTCTACCTGTGGGACGCCGGGCGGGGCGAGCTGGTGCGCCGCGCGGTGACGACTCGCGAAGCGCCCGAAGGGGAGGCGATCGACGACACCGGCTGGGCGCCGACCCCGGGCGGCCCGCTGCACCGGTTGCTTGCCGACCCCAGGCATGAGCCGCTGTTCGTCGACGAGCACACGGGGGATCCGCGCCTGCGAGAGATCCTCGGCAAGGAGGGCTTCGTGGCCACGATCCTGGTGCCGCTGGCGACGGGCGACTCGTTCCTTGGCCTGCTTTCCGCGTCCGTGTTCGACGAGCCCGGCCGCCTGCGGCCGACTCCCGACCTGCTCGACCGCCTGTCCGGCGTCGCCGCTCAGGCCACGACCGCGCTTCAGAACGGCCACCTGCTCGACGAGATGACCCACCAGGCGATGCACGACCAGCTCACCGGGCTCGCCAACCGGCTGCAGTTCACCGGCCAGCTCCGCGACGCGATCAGCCGCGCGCGCAAGGAGGTCCATCCCGTGACGCTTCTGTACATGGATCTGGACGGCTTCAAGCCGGTCAACGACGAGTTCGGCCACGACATCGGCGACCAGTTGCTCGTGGCCGTGGCCAAGCGACTGGCCTCGTGCACGCGCGCCGAGGACACCGTCGCCCGCCTCGGTGGCGACGAGTTCGCGGTGCTGATCGACTCCCGGACCACGCCGGCGGACGCCGAGGGGATCTCCGACCGGCTGGCCGCCGCCGTCACCCGGCCGTTCGTGATCGACGGCCACCGGCTACATCTCGGCGCGAGCATCGGCCGTGCGGTGTTCCCGCTCGACGCGGATGACCCCGACGGGCTGCTCCGGGCCGCCGACGCGGCGATGTTCGGGGTTAAGCGGGACAGCCGCGCGCGCACGCTGCAGCCCGTGCGCACTCGGTGATCCACCCTTTTGACGCGGCCCGAATCGGGGGATCATCACCTCGTGACGAAGCTGATCGCGCTCTCAGCCGCATACGGCGCCGGCGGCAGCGTCATCGGCCCGGATCTGGCCGAGCGGCTGGGCGTGCCGTTCGTCGACCGGGCGATCCCGCTCGCGGTCGCCGACCGGCTCGAGGTGTCCTTCGACGACGCGGTCGCGCACGACGAGAAGGTCAGCGTGAGCTGGCTCGAGCGAGTGCTGACCGGGTTCATGGGAGGCGATACCGGCGTGCCGACGCCACTCCCGGGTGAGGCGTTCTCCTCGGACGACTTCCGGCGCGCCACCGAGGAGGTCCTGCGCCAGCAGGCGGCCACCGGGGAGGGGGTGATGCTCGGTCGCGGCGCGGTCGTGCTGCTCCGCGAGGACCCGCGCGCTCTCCGCGTCCGCCTCGATGGGCCGCCGGACCGTCGCGCCCGCCAGGCGATGGCGCTCCATGCGCTCGAGCAGGACGACGCCGAACGCGCCCGGGCGCGGTTCGACCGCACCCACGAGGCGTATTTCCGCCAGTTCTACGGGGTCCAGATCCGCGATCCCGCGCTGTACCACCTCGTGCTCGACTCGACCTCGATTGAGCTCGACGCCTGCGTGGAGATGATCGCGCTCGCAGCGCGGTCGCTGACCCAGGCGCCGGCCGGCGCGTCCGCGAATGGCCCGAGCGCGTAAGGCCCTCTCAACAGTTCACGACCGTAAATTGGGGCTAAAGGGGCGTACGATGTAGCCATGACCGCATTAGGCGTGTCATTGCTAATGGTCGGGGCGATCATGGTCCTCGTTGAGGCTCACGTGCCGACGCTGGGGGCGCTCGGAGGGCCAGGAGTGATCGCGTTGGCGATCGGCGCTGTGCTCGCGGTGATGGGGCTCGGCGGCGGCCTCGCGCTCGGCGTGCTGTCGGCGCTGCTGCTCGCCGGCGCCACCGGCGGAGTGCTCGTGCTGACCGTGCGCAAGGGCGTCGCCGTCCGCCGGCGCCGGATCAGGGTCGGTCCCGAGAGCCTGATCGGTCATCTCGGAGTGGTCCGCAACTGGGCCGACCCGACCGGATGCGTGATGGTCGACGGTGCGCTTTGGACCGCCCGCCGGTCTCTGCTCGACGACGAGGATCCGCAGGACCTGCACGCGGGAGACAAGGTCGTGGTCGACCACCTCGACGGTCTCACGGTCGCGGTCAGGCGCGCGGAGGAATGGGAGATGATCCGATGATCCTGGCGATCGCAATCCTGCTGGCGGTCCTGGTGGTGATCGGGCTCACGGTTCTGGGGGCCTCGGTCAGGGTGCTCCGGGAGTACGAGCGGGGAGTTGTATTCCGCCTCGGCCGGGTGATGCAGCTGCGCGGGCCTGGGCTGATCCTGCTCGTCCCGACGATCGACCGAATGGTGCGGGTGAGCCTGCGCACGGTCACGCTCACGGTTCCCCCGCAGGAAGTCATCATGCGCGACAACATCCCGGTCCGCGTCACCGCGGTCGCCTACTACCGGGTCGTCGACCCCGACAAGGCCATCAACCAGGTCGAGAACTTCCATCACGCGACGCTCCAGATCGCGCAGACCACGCTGCGCTCAGTGCTCGGCGGCGTCGACCTCGACCACCTGCTGTCCGAGCGCGAGACCCTCAACGAGGCCCTCCAGCAGGTGATCGACGCCCAGACCGAGCCGTGGGGGATCAAGGTGACCACCGTCGAGATCAAGGACGTCGAGATTCCTGAGCGCATGCAGCACGCGATCGCCCGCCAGGCCGAGGCCGAGCGCGAGCGCCGCGCGAAGATCATCAACGCCGAGGGTGAGGCCCAGGCCGCGACCCGGCTGGCCGACGCCGCCGACATCATCGCGCGCAACCCGACCACGCTCCAGCTGCGCTACCTGCAGACGCTTCGTGAGATCGGCGCCACCCAGAACTCGACGGTCGTCTTCCCGATGCCGATCGACCTGGTCAAGCCACTGCTCGACGCGATGCGCACGAGCGAGGCCAGCACGCCCGCCGCGCCTCCGCCACAGCCCCCCGAGAACGGCGCCCTCGGGCCCGCTGCCTCTCGCGCGCTCACGTCCGGCGAGGCCTCCCCCGCGGCGCCGAACCCAACAGCTGCAGACACCGCCCCGATAGAGCGGCAGGAGTAGGTCCTCGATCTGGCTCGGGGCGAGGCTGCAGCGCCCGGCCCACGGCACTCGCGTCCGATACATCCGAACACGCGACACCGCCGCGGAAGCGCGCGGTGCCGTGGGACGGATGTGCAGCCGAAGCTAGTGCGCCTTCAGCTTCAAAGGCACCGACGACAAGGTGTGCTTGGCGTCGGTGACCTTCAGCGTCACCGTGAGGCTCTTGGTCTTGTGCTTCTTTACGCCGGTCTGCAGGGTCTTCGACTCGCTCAGGACCGGGCCGGTGAGGTTGACCGTGACGCTGGCCGCGGCCTTCTTCAGCGTGATCACCAGCTTGCCGGCCTTGAGCGCCACCGACTTGACCTTCGCGCCGGACACCCCAAGGCCCTTGATCGTTGTCGTCGTCGTGCACTTCTTCTTGCCGTTCTTGGTGACGCACGTCTTGTGCGTCACGAACGCTGAGCGCGCGAACTTCAACCCGCTCGGCAACCCGACGGCCACGGACGCGATGTTCGGAGCGCTCTTGCCGTGAGTCGCCGTGAAGTGCAGCTTCGGACGGCCTGCGGCGAGGCCGGCGAGCGAGCCCGACGCGGTCGGGCTCTGCGTGCAGTTGACGAACTTGATCGCCGCCGACGAGGTGGTGGTGATCCCACCCTGGTCGGTGAAACTCCCGGAGAGGTTGTTCGGCGCGCAGCTCCCGACGTTGAACGCCTTCTGCCCATTCGGGCCGGTGATCGTCAGCAGCAGGCTGGTCAGCGGCACGTCGGGGACGTTGCTGAACGTGACCGAGTTGCCGAGCAGGTTCACGGTGCCGTTGATCGTCAGCGCGAACGGCGCCGGGAATGCGATCGTGATGTTCGGCGAGGCAGCCGTGCCGGACAGCGTCACGGTGCCGGCCGCGAGGGACCCGCTCGGGAACAGCGGTGAGGTTGCCGCGGCCGTGCCGATGCTGCAGGCAGGACCCGAACCCGTCAGACACGGGAGATCCGTGGTGATGTTCGGCGCGAGCGCCTTGCCGAGGCCGAGCGTGATCGTCTGATTGGCCGACTCGGTCGCGCCCTGTGTGATCCCGAGATCCAGCTCACCGCCCTGGTCCTTCGCGTCCTTGATCACCGACGCGGTGAGCAGCGGGGCGTAGGGAAGCCCGGTGCAGCCGGTGACGTTCAGCGGCGCGGTGGCGGTTTGCGTGGTTCCGCTCTGGGATGGGTCCGCGGTCATCGTGACGTTCGCCGCCGGGCTCGGGCAGCTCGTCGGCAGCCGTAGCGTGGTGAACGAGACGTTGAGCTCGCTGATCGACATGTTGGGCAGGTTCGAGAACGCGATGTTGAGCCCGACCGTGGGCGCGCTCCTCAGGGTCACGTCCGCGGTGCTCAGCGTCGCCCCCGCCTGAACGAGCGCGATCCCGGCGATGTCGCCGGCGCTCGGGGCCTTGACCAGGTACAGGGTGACCGGCATCGGGGCGGCGGCGGCGGCGGTCATCGTGCCCTGTCCGACTTGGCACGACGAATTCGGCGTCGACGACAGGAGACAGATCCCGCCCGCCTGGTCGGCGTTCGCGAGCAACCCACTCGGCAGGGCGAACGTGATGTCCTTGGGGGACTCGGCCATTGAGCTCGGGGTGAACGTGGCGTCGAAGCCCACCGTGGCGGGGCTGGTGCCGGCGCTCGTTCCGGTGGGCTCGGTAAGACTCAGGCCAACCGGGTTGATCGTCGCCGACGCCACCGCCGGCAGCACCAGCAGCGCGCCGGCGATCACGAGCCCGACCAGGGCTCGCCTTGCTCGAAATGACACTTGGCAGATACCTCCTCTGGTGATGTCCGTCTGAGCGGGAGGCCTCCACCCCAGACTCCCACCACGCCGGCCGTGTCTCTAGGCGTGGAGCGGCCGCGGAGGTCGCGCGGGGGGCATCCTATCGGCAACTTCCCCGCTCCCGTAGGGTTCTGAGCGCCGATGAAGCTGCTCGCGTTCAGCGACCTGCACCGCGACCGCCGGCGCGCCGAGAGCCTGGTGGCGATGGCACAGGAGGCCGACGTAGTGATCGGCGCGGGCGACTTCGCCACGATGCACAAGGGGCTCGAGAGCACGATCGAGGCGCTGAGCTCGATCCCGGTGCCGGCCGTGCTCGTGCCCGGCAACGCCGAGACCGACATCGAGCTGTGGCAGGCGTGCGCGTCGTGGCCGAGCGCCCACGTCCTCCACGGTGAGGCCAAGGAGATCGCCGGCGCGCACTTCTTCGGGCTCGGCGGCGCTGTGCCGCCGACGCCGTTCCCGTGGAGCTTCGACCTCAGCGAGGACGAGGCGGCCGCCAAGCTCGAGAGCTGCCCCGAGGGCGCGATCCTCGTCTTGCACTCACCCCCGAAGGGATACCTCGACGAGGCCCACGGTCGCCATCTCGGCAGCGAGGCGGTCCTGGCGGCGATCGAGCGCAAGCGCCCGGTGCTCGCCGTCTGCGGCCATGTTCATCCGTGCTGGGGCCGGGAGGCGACCGTCGGGACCACGCCCGTGTTCAACGTCGGGCCCGAGGGCCGGTTCTTCGACATCTGAGGCTCGGGCGCCGGCGGTCCGGCGACGGCCCCGCCGCCGCTCCCGGCCAGGCGCGTAGCCAGCAGCGCGAGCGCCGGGATCGCCACCAGCGCGATCATCGCCAGGAACCACACCTGGCCCGCGTCCGTGCCCTCGCCGAGCGCGTGAACGAGGCCGGCGAGCCACGCCACCGCGGTGAACCGGTGCAGCTTGCGCCAGCGGACGGCACCGACGTACCGGCGGGCGTAGTAGGACAGGCCGAGCAGGATCAGGCTCCAGCCGCTGACGATGCCGAGCGTCGTCCAGATCGTCTTGTAGCTCGAGACGAACGGGATCGAGATGTCGGCGATCGACGGGTGCAGGAACGAGTCGCCCAGCAGCGACACGCCGTGGACGACGAGCGCGACGATCGTCGCGAGCGCGAGCGTGTCATGCGCCGCACGCAGGTCGGTCGTCCTGCCCTTGAGCAGCTTGGTGCTCATCAGCAGCCCCATCGAGACCGCGAGGCTGGCGAGCACCAGGGCAGCGAACCCGGCGGCGCGGCTGGTGATCCAGAACAGGTGAGGTGTCAGAGCCGTGGCCATGGCTCTTAGCATCGGACGGCCACGGTAGAGCCGCGTAGGCGCGGCATAAGAGCTTCATAGGAGCGCCCGGCGGGCGCGGAGCCGTCAGTGCTCGAGGTAGGCGGTGCGCAGGCGACTCTGGCGCGCGCCGGCGAACTGCTGTTGCGCGAGTTGGACCGCCGAGTAGGTCACGCCGAACTCGGAGCCGCCGGCGGCGAGCGCCGAGGGCGTCGCCGTGCCCGCGCTGATGGCGCTGCGGCGGGCGACGATGAAGCGCTGGACGCCGGGCGTCAGCTTGATCTTGGTCCGCGACCAGCTCGGGTTGATGATCGAGCCGGCGGTGCCGGTGTCCGACGTGGCCGCGGCCGAGTTGAACGTCACCGATCCGAAGTTCGCCAGCGGCAGCGCCTGACAGGCGAACTGGCTGAAGCACTCCGACGGCGCCTCGACTATCCACTCCGCCGAGCTAACGTCGACGCTCGGCGCGTACAGGCTCTTCTGGAAGCTCCGGTGACTGGTCAGGTCCTCGAGGTCGACCGTCACCTGCTGCCCGACGACGGTCACGGTGGCGTGCATCACGTCACCGGGATGAACCGGGAGCGAGATCGTCTTCGACGGCGCCGGCACGAGCTCGTACCAGGCGCTCGAGACGGCATTCCCGGCCGGGTTGCAGTCGACCTCGGTCCCGATCTGCTCGAGCGCGGTCGAGGTCGGCTTGTAGCCGCCGATCCCGACCCACACCGCCGAGTAGCTGGACTGGCCGGGGATGCACGAGGCGCCCGGCTCCGTCCAGGTCCCCGACACCTGGCGGAACGACACACCGGGACGGTGGACGGCATACCCGGCCCAATTCGAGCTCGACGTGGTCTTCGCGAGCGCCGCCGGCGCGGAGCACAGGGCGGCGGCAGCGATCACCGATGCGATGAGCGCCGCCTCTGATCCCCCCGTAGAGAATGTTCTTCAAGTGCCTACTCCTTGGCAGCCTGGAGGATCGCCGCTGCGCGCCCCAAGCAGTCGTACATCTGTCCGGTTGCCCCGTCCCTACTTAACGTTACCGGGCGGCACGTCTTTGCGACGACGTTCATCGCCGTCTCGCTGCCCGTGCGGGTGTCACCCGGAAGACCGGCTCCCTGGGTCTGGGTGTTGTCGACGATCACCCACCGCAGGCGTCCCTCACGGACCTCCATCGCGATCCAGCTCGCGGTGACGGAGCTTTCCCGGCCCGAGAACCCGCCGAGGCCGGCGACGTTCGTGTACCCGTCGAGAATCGCGGCGGCTGCCGTGCTCTGACTGGAGACGCCGATCTCCCCGCCACCGTGCTGCTCGACGTAGCGCACCGCGGTGTTGAGCGAGGCGCTGTCCCCGCCGAACGCACCGCCGCCGCCGGCAAACCCGCCCCCGAAGCCGCCCGCGCGCCCCGACCCGGGAGGAGCAGAGCCGCGCTGGCCGCCGGTCGTGGAGCCGGGAGCCGAGAACAACTGGCCGACCGCCGACCCGCCGGCGCTGGCGCCGCCCGTCCCGGTCGTGCCACCGCCGCGGAATCCGCCTGTTCCGGTGCCGGCGCCACCGCCGCGGAATCCGCCACCCCCGCCACCGCCACCAAAGCCGCCGCCGCCACCGGGACCACCCACCGACGCGCTCGCCGGCCCGCCGGCCGGGAACGTGCTGCTGGTGGCGTGGCCGACGGTCTGCACCGCCCACGCCGACGGCGCGGCGAACAGCGCCGCCATCGCCACGGCGACCACGATCGCCCGATACCGGCCGGCGCCCTCGATCGCGAGCAGGATCGCGCACGCGCCGGCGACGCCGATCAGCACCGGCTTGGCCCACGACATCGCGTCGCCGAGCTCGCCGAGCACGACGAGCTCGGTGATCGCGCCGGCGCCGATCGCGAGCGGCGCGATCACCTGAGCGGCTCGTCCGTCCGCCGCGCCGCCGAGGGACCGCGGCAGCATCAGGCCGGCGCCGGCGCCGACCAGCGCCGCCGCGAACGGCGCCAGGAACGACACGTAGTAGGGATGGAAGATCCCCGACGCGTAGCTGAAGACCACGGCCGTGGTCGCGAACGCGCCGCCGACGGCGATCAGCCAGCCGGTGCGCGGATCGCGCCGGCGAAGGCGCGTGAGCACGAGCAGCGCGAGCCCGGCGACCACGGCAAACCCGAGCAGCCACCCAGCCTGATCGCCGAGCGCCGACTGGAGCAGCCGGAACGGTCCGGTGGCGCCGCCGAACAGATTGCCGCCGAAGCCGCCGCCGCCTCCCGGCCCGGCGCCGCCCGCTGGCCCACCCGTTTGCCCGGCGACCCGGCCCAAGCCGTTATATCCAAAAATCAGTGACCAGATGCTGTTGTCGGAGGTCCCGGAGATCCACGGCCGATCCGCCGCCGGGGTCAACGTCACGAGCAATGGCCAAGCCCCTCCGACGACGACCATCGCCACCCCGCCGGCGAGCAGCTGACGAAACGCGGTCAGCCGGCCGCGCCAGGTCTCGCCCCAGCGGCTCCACATCCAGGCGAGCGCGATCCCGGGCACGACGAACAGCGCCACGCCCATCTTCGTCTCGAACCCGAGCCCGACGCACACGCCGCACAGCACGAGCCATTTCGTCCGCCCGGTCTCGAGCGCGCGCAGCGCGCACCACAGCGCGGCCACACAGCACAGGATCAGCAACTCGTCGGGGTTGTTGTGGCGCGCGATCGCGACCGTGATCGGGGTCAGCGCGAACCCCAGGCCCGCCACCGAGCCGGCGACGCGGCCGAACATCCGGCGCGTCATGTCGTAGACGAGCGCGACGGCCGCCACACCCATCAGTGCCTCGGGCACGAGGATGCTCAGCGGGTGGAAGCCGAACACACGCACCGACAGCGCCTGGACCCAGAACGCGAGCGGCGGCTTGTCGACGGTCATCAGCCCGGTCTTGTCGAGCGAGGCGAACAGGAAGTCGTGCCAGCTGGTGCTCATCGAGCGGACCGCGGCCGAGTAGTAGGTATTGGCCCACCCGTTGATGCTCAGGTCCCAGAGGTTGAGGACGGCGGTCAGCGCGAGCAGCGCGAGCAGCTCGGGGTAGGCGAGCAGCGAAGCCAGGCGCGGCCGGCGCTCGGCGCGGGAGCGCGACCGCGCCCACCGCCGCGCCGGATAGGAGACCGAGCTCACGGCGCGAGCATCGGTCGGCGGGGCGAGGGCAGCGCCGACCGATCGCCCTTCGCGCGATCGGCGGGCGAGTCACCCACCGGCGGGCGGTGCACGAGCAGCCGCGCGACTCCGCGCAGGTCGGCGAGCGCGGTCGGGACGATCTCGACGCGCGAGTCGCCGTCCTCGACCCAGTCGACCGGCACCTCGTGGATCCGCAGCCCGCGGCGTTGCGCGAGGACGAGCAATTCGGTGTCGAAGAACCACGCCTGGTCCTCGATCAGTGGCAGCAGCTCCGCAGCGGCGCCGGCGCGGATCGCCTTGAATCCGCATTGCGCGTCGGAGAAGTGCGCGCGCAGCGCGAGCCGCAGCAGGCGGTTGTAGCAGCGCGAGATCAGCTCGCGCTTGCGGCTGCGCGTGATGCGCGCGGCGCGGTGCAGACGCGTCCCGATCGCGACGTCGCTGTGCCCGGACAAGAGCGGCGAGACCAGTGGCAGCAGGGCGGCGAGATCGGTCGACAGGTCGACGTCCATATACGCGAGCACCTCTGCCCGGCTCATCGACCAGGCCGTCCGGAGTGCCCGCCCGCGGCCCTTCGCCGTCAGGTGGATCACGCCCACCCGAGGGAGCTCATACATCAGGCGCCGGGCGATCTGCAGCGTGCCGTCGGTGCTCGCGTTGTCGACGATCGTGATCTGCCACGAGAACGGAAACGTCGCCGACAGGTAGCCGTGCAGCATGCGGACCGACCCCTCGAGCGCGAGGCGCTCGTTGTAGACGGGGATCACGATCTCGACGGCGAGCGCGTCCGAGCGCCGCCGTGTCGGGACGTACGCGCGATCGGTGCTTTGGGTGGGGACGAGCGAGGTGCTCATGGCGGCTAGGACTGGTCGGGCGCGCGGTGCGCCTCGGTGTAGATGCCGGCGGCTGCCATCGCGGCGAATACGCCCGCGACCGCCGTGACAAGGGTCCAGCTCAGGATGGTCATGATCGGTCTCCTCGATCTGAATGGATCTGACTCCGAGGAGAATCGGGTGGCGGGCGAAGGTCGGATGAAGACGTCCCTAAGACGTCCGTAGGAGCGCCCTCATATGGCCCGGAGTCCTAGAGTTAGCAGGACACTTAGATCAGGAGAAACAGACCGTGAAACCCAATACCTTCGACGCCAAGGCGACGCTCACAGTCGGCGATCGCGACTACGAGATCTTTCGCCTCGACGCCCTCCAGCAGAAGTACGACGTCGCCCGCCTGCCGTTCTCGCTCAAGGTCCTGCTCGAGAACCTGCTCCGCAACGAGGACGGGGAATCGATCCGCGCGGAGGACGTCGAGGCGCTGGCCCGCTGGGACGCGGGCGCCGAGCCGAGCAGCGAGATCGCGTTCACGCCGGCGCGGGTGATCATGCAGGACTTCACCGGCGTGCCGGCGGTGGTCGACCTGGCCGCGATGCGCGACGCGATGCGCGACATGGGAGGCGACCCCTCGAAGATCAACCCGCTCGCGCCGGCCGAGCTCGTGATCGACCATTCGGTGCAGGTCGATGTATTCGGCTCGAACCTCGCGTTCGCGCGAAACGCTGAGCTCGAGTTCGAGCGCAATCAGGAGCGCTACGCGTTCCTGCGCTGGGGCCAAGGCGCGTTCAAGAACTTCCAGGTGGTCCCGCCGGATACCGGAATCGTCCACCAGGTCAATCTCGAGTACCTGGCCCGGGTGGTGTTCGTCAATGACCGGCTCGGCCAGGCCTATCCGGACACGCTCGTCGGTACCGACTCGCACACGACGATGATCAACGGGCTCGGCGTGCTCGGCTGGGGCGTCGGCGGGATCGAGGCCGAGGCGGCGATGCTCGGCCAGCCGATGTCGATGCTGATCCCACAGGTGCTCGGGGTCAAGCTGACGGGTGCGCTCCAGGAGGGCGCCACCGCGACCGACCTGGTGCTGACCGTCACCGAGATGCTGCGCGCCCGCGGCGTCGTCGGGAAGTTCGTCGAGTTCTACGGCGACGGCCTCGCCAGGCTGCCCCTGGCCGACCGGGCGACGATCGGCAACATGTCCCCCGAGTTCGGATCGACGTGCGCGATCTTCCCGATCGACGCCGAGACGCTGCGCTACCTCGAGTTCTCGGGGCGGCCGAAGCAGCTGATCGACCTCGTCAAGGCGTACGCCAAGGAGCAGGGGCTGTGGCACGACGAGAGCTCCGAGGAGCCGACGTTCACCGACCGGGTCGAGCTCGACCTCTCCACGGTCGTGCCGAGCATCGCCGGCCCGAAGCGGCCCCAGGACCGCGTGTCGCTGACCGAGTCAAAGTCCGCGTTCCGGATGGCGCTCGAGGGCTATCTCCCCGACGAGGACCCCGAGGACGAGGCGCTCGAGGAAAGCTTCCCGGCGAGCGATCCGGTGTCGACGCACGTCCCCAACGGCGTGGGCCACGAGCCGAGCGGGGGCACGGGAGGCGCGCAGGTGGCCGAGCGAGCCGCGAGGCGCGTGCCGGTCACGCTCTCGGACGGCGTCGAGACCGAGCTGGATCACGGCCACGTCGTGATCGCCGCGATCACGAGCTGCACGAACACCTCCAACCCGTCGGTGATGCTCGGGGCCGGAATCCTGGCCCGGAACGCCGTCCAGAAGGGGCTGAAGGTGAAGCCGTGGGTCAAGACCTCGCTGGCGCCGGGCTCCAAGGTCGTCACCGAGTACCTCGACCGGGCCGGCCTGACCGAGTACCTCGATGAGCTCGGCTATCAGCTGGTCGGCTACGGCTGCACGACCTGCATCGGCAACAGCGGCCCGCTGCCGGCCGAGGTCTCGGCGGCCGTACAGGACAGCGACCTCGCGGTGGTATCCGTGCTGTCGGGCAACCGCAACTTCGAGGGCCGGATCAACCCCGATGTGAAGATGAACTACCTGGCCTCGCCGCCGCTGTGCGTCGCGTACGCGATCGCGGGGACGATGGACATCGACCTGTATGACGAGCCGCTCGGCGAGGACCGCCATGGCGAGCCCGTGTTCCTCAAGGACATCTGGCCGAGCGCGGCCGAGGTCGCGGCGACCGTCGAGGACGCCGTCCAGTCGGACATGTTCCGCAAGAGCTACGGCGAGGTGTTCGACGGCGACGATCGCTGGAACTCGCTCGAGGTGCCGAGCGGGGACCTGTTCGAGTGGGATCCCGACTCGACGTACGTGCGGCTGCCGCCGTTCTTCTCCGACCTCCCGGCCGAGCCGGAGCCCATCGACGACATCGAGGGCGCGCGCGTGCTCGCGGTGCTCGGCGACAGCGTCACCACCGACCACATCTCGCCGGCGGGATCGATCAAGCGCGACAGCCCCGCCGGCGCGTACCTGATCGAGCACGGCGTCGAGCCGCGCGACTTCAACTCCTACGGCTCACGGCGCGGCAACCACGAAGTGATGATGCGCGGGACGTTCGCGAACATCCGGCTGCGCAACCGGATCAAGTCCGATCACGCGCTTCCCGAGGGCGGCGTGACGCATTATCTGGACGGGGACGGAGACGGCGAGCAGATGTCGATCTACGACGCGGCGATGCGGTATCTCTCTGAGGACGTGCCCCTGGTCGTGCTCGCCGGCAAGGAGTACGGATCGGGCTCCTCGCGCGACTGGGCCGCCAAGGGGACGCGCCTGCTCGGCGTCCGGGCCGTGATCGCGGAGAGCTTCGAGCGGATCCACCGTTCGAACCTGGTCGGCATGGGAGTGCTGCCTTTGCAATTCGCTGACGGCGAGTCGGTCGAGTCGCTCGGCCTGACCGGCCACGAGCGGTTCACGGTGGCGGGGCTCGCCGGCGCGGACCCGATCCCGCGCGAGCTGACTGTCCGGGCCGACGACAAAGAGTTCCGCGTGGTCGTCCGGATCGACACGCCGAAGGAGCAGCGCTACTTCCAACACGGCGGCATCCTGCAATACGTCTTGCGCTCGCTGTTGGCGTAGCCCTCGTCGTGACTAAGCGGCGGTCCGCAGCCCCTCGAGCTCGCCGCTCTCGGCGAGCTCGGCGAGCGCCTTGCGCTCGAGCTTCCGCACGGCGTCGGAGGAGATGCCGAGTCGCCGGCCCGCCTCGCGGAGCGGCGTCGGCTCGTCGCAGTCGATCCCGTAGCGCAGCATGACCACGTTTCGCTCGGCCTCGGGCAGCCGCTCGAGGGCTCGACGCAGCGCGTCGTCGCGATCGGCGAGCTCGACCTCTTCGTCGGGAGCGCTGTCGTCGCTCGCGAGCAGCGCGCCCAACGTCGTCTCCTCCTCCCCGCCTACGGGACGGTCGAGGCTGGTGACGACGCGGGCGATATCTCTGGTGGCGCGGACCTCGCGGATGTCGAGCTCGGCGGCCGCCGCGGTCTCCTCGTCGGTGGGCTCGCGGCCGAGCTCCGCGACCAGCGCCGCGCGGGCGCGTCCGATCCGCCGCTCGCGCTGGCCGATGTGGACCGGGACCCGAATCGGCCGGGCCCGGTTGGCGATCGCGCGCTGGATCGACTCACGGATCCAGAACGTCGCGTAGGTCGAGAACTTGTAGCCCTTGCGCCAGTCGAACTTCTCCGCGGCCCGGATCAGGCCGAGCATCCCCTCCTGGATCAGGTCCAGCAGCGGGAGGTCGAGGCCTTCGTAGCTACGCGCGTTCGAGATGACCAGGCGCAGGTTGGAGTTGACCAGGCGCTCCTTGGCGACCAGATCGCCGCGCTCGATCCGCCGCGATAGCGCGGCCTCCTCGGCGCGCGTGAGCAGGCGATGCCGGCGCACCTCGGCCATGAACAGCGACATCGAGTCCATCGTCCGCTCGGCCGGCTCGCTCGTCCGGTACGCGGCTTCCGCGGCTCCGCGATCGGCGGGCTGATCCCCGCCGATCGCGATTCCGCGGTCCGCGAGGAACCCACGGATGGACTCGAGGTCGGCCTCGCGGTCGTCGTTCCCTACCTCCGGCGACATGGGTGAATTGCTACCCGCAGCGGCCCAGACCAACACCTCCAAACCGCGTCTGGGGGCCACGGTCCGCAATCGGGCGCGTCAGCGAATAGCCTTCCTTCACATGCCGATCCCCGAACTGCTCAGAAACCTCCTGACGGCTCCCGGGCCTTCGGGCCACGAGTCGCGCCCCGCCCAGGTCTGGCGTGACTACTGCTCGCGCTTCGCCCAGGAAGTCGGCGGCGACCGCGTGGGCTCCTCGTTCGCCCGCGTCGCGGGTACCGCCGGCGGCCCGACCGTGGCGGTCGTCGGCCACATCGACGAGATCGGCCTACACGTCTCGCACATCGAGGACGACGGCTACCTGCGCTTCGGCCAGGTCGGCGGCTGGGACGCGGGCGTGCTGATCGGCCAGCGCGTCAAGCTTCGCACGCGCGACGGCGAGGTCGTGGGCGTGATCGGCCGCAAGCCGATTCATTTGCTCAAGGACGACGATCGCAAGAAGGTTCCCGAGCTCAAGGAGCTCCACATCGACATCGGCGCCAAGGACAGCGATGAGGCCCGCGCGCTGGTCCGCATCGGCGACGTCGCCGTGATCGACGCCGAGCCGCTCGACTTCCGCCACGGGCGGGTGGTGTCCAGGTCCCTCGACAACCGGGTCGGCTGTTACGTCGCCGCCGAGGCCGCCCGACTCGTAGCCGAGTCCGGCGGCGCCCCCGGCGACGTGCTCGCGCTCGCGGTCACGCAGGAGGAGACCACGTTTGCCGGCGCGCGGACGAGCGCGTTCGCGCACGAGCCGGACGTCGCGGTCGTGGTCGATCTGACGTTCGCCACCGACCAGCCCGGCGTCGAACTCGGCCCGATCACCAAGCACCCACTCGATTCCGGTCCGGTGATCGCCCGCGGGACGTCGCTTCACCCGCTCGTGTCCGAGCTGCTGTACGAGGCCGGCGAGGCCGAGGACATTGCGTTCACGGTCGAGTCGCTCGGCAAGGGGACCGGCACCGATGCGGACGCGATCCATCTGAGCCGCGCCGGCGTGCCGACCGGGCTCGTCTCGGTCCCGTGCCGGTATATGCACTCCCCGGTCGAGATGGTCTCGATCGCGGATGCCGACGCGGCCGCGCAGCTGATCGCGGCGTTCGCGCGGCGACTAGAGCCGGGCGTCTCGTTCGAGCGCTGACATAGATGGTCCACTGATGCTCGTGCTGTTCGACATCGACGGCACGTTGCTCGCCGGCGCCACCAAGGCCCATACCGAGGCGCTCGACACGGCGCTCGGCGAGGTCCATGGGATCGACTCCCCCAAGTTCGCCAAGCGGGTGAGCCACGCCGGGCGGACCGACGGCGAGATCGCCCGCCTGATCCTGCTCGAGGCCGGCGTGTCCGCGCTCCGGATCGACGAGCGCGCCGCCGACGTGCGCGAGGCCTGTTGCCGGCTGTACGCGGGACTCTGTCCCCCGATTTGAGCGACACCGTGGTTCCCGGCATCCCGGACCTGCTGGAGTGGCTCCACGGGCGCGACGGAGTGAAGCTCGGCCTGCTGACCGGGAACTTCGAGCCGGTCGCGCGGCTGAAGCTCGCGCGCGCCGGCATCGGCCGGTGGTTCGCCCCGGGGCAGGGAGCGTTCGGATCAGATTCGGAGGACCGCGCGGCGCTCCCGGCGATCGCCCGCCGGCGCGGGGGTAAGGTCGCTCGTGAGCGCACGATCGTGATCGGAGACACGCCGCGGGACATCGCCTGCGCCCGGGCCGACGGCGTCCGGTGCGTGGCGGTGACGACAGGCCCGTTCGGGGCCGAGGATCTGACCGACGCCGACGCGGTGGCGCGCGACGCGTCCGAGCTGCGGGCGAGGCTGGAAGAGCTGGGGGCGTAGGGGAAGCTGCCGTGAGCGCCGAGCCGGTGATCGCTACAGGCGGTCTTTCCAAGGACTACGGCGCTGGTCGCGGGTTGTTCGAGCTGGATCTCGAGGTCCACCAAGGGGAGGTGTTCGGCTTCCTGGGTCCCAACGGCGCGGGCAAGTCGACCACGATGCGCCTGCTGCTGGATCTGATCAGGCCGACCTCGGGCTCGGCGCGGGTGCTCGGGCTCGACACCGTCCGGGACAGCCTCGAGATCCGCCGCCGGGTTGGCTTTCTTCCGGGCGATCTGGCGCTGTATCCGAAGCTGACGGGACGGGTCGTGCTCGACTACCTCGCGCAGCTCCGGGGTGGGGTCGACCCGCGCCTGCGTGACTCGCTGGTCGAGCGCTTCGGCGCCGATATCGATCGCCCGGTGCGCCAGCTGTCGACCGGCAACCGGCAGAAGCTCGGCCTGGTCCAGGCCTTCATGCACGCGCCCGAGTTGTTGATCCTGGATGAGCCGATCGCTGGTCTTGATCCGCTGGTCCAGCAGAGTTTTCACGCGCTGCTCGGAGAGGTCAGCGCGGAGGGCCGGACGGTGTTCCTGTCCTCACACACGCTGTCGGAGGTCGAGCGCGTCACCCAGCGCCTGGCGATCCTGCGCCAGGGCCGACTGGTGGTCGTCGATTCGCTGGAGAACCTGCGCAAGGTCGCCGTCCAGCACCTCGAGATCGAGTTCGGGGCGCCGGTCGACGCCGACGCCTTCCGCGCGCTCCCCGGGGTCACCGAGGTGCACGCCGACGGGCGAACCGTGACCGTGGGATTCGAGGGATCCGCCGACGCCGTCGTGAAGCTTGCCGCCTCACACGAGGTGCGCGCAATCCGCCCCCGCGAGGACGACCTCGAAGACATCTTCCTGCACTACTACCGGGCGGACAGCGCCACGTGAGCCTGCCGGTCGCGAGGATCACGCTCCGCCTGCGATTGCCGGCCGCGATCTCGGCGGCGGTCGGCCTGATCGCGGTGATGGCCGCGGTCGGTGCACTGTTCCCGACGGTCGGTCATACGATCGGAACGCTCGCCGTTCCTAAGAGCGTCTCCAACCTGTTGGGCGGCGGCGACTACGGCACGATAACGGGCTGGTTCCGCAGCGAGATCGCCGCCATCTACGGCCCCCTCGTGATCGGTGCCCTCGCGATCACCGGGGCCTCGGCCACGACCGCGGGCGAGGAGGAGGACCGGATCCTGGGGCTCGTGCTCGCCCATCCGATAACACGCGAGCGGTTGGTCGCCGCCAAGGCAGCGGCGATCGCGGGCGTCGTGCTGATCATCGCGTTCGCGACCTGGGTGGGGCTGATCGTCGGCGTGGCCATCGGCGGCGGCGGGATCACGATCGAGCACATCACCGCATTGGCCGTGCAGCTTGCCTTCTTCGGGTTCGCCACCGGAGCCGTGGCGATCGCCCTCGGCGCCGGCACCGGCCGGCGATCACTCGCCACCGGAGTCGCCGCGGCCGTGGGCGTCGTCGGCTGGCTGATCAACAGCTTCGCGCCGCTCGTGGGCGCGATCGCCTGGCTCAAATACCTATCCCCGTTCTACTACTACGCCGGCCATGACCCTCTTGGACAAGGCGTCGACGTCACCGGGGTGATCGTCCTTGGTGTCGTCAGCCTCCTGCTAACGGGGCTGGGGATGTTCGGCATCGAACGCCGCGACCTTCGCGCCTAGGTAGATGGTTGATTCCGCGGTGGCCGGCTGACGACGGTCAGCAGCTGTCGGGGGAGCCCTGGCGGGCGCGGTCGGCGCTGAACGGCGGGCGGCTGGGGAGGGCGGTGGCGCCGGGTAGCGTTTCCTCGACCTGCACAACGCGTCACCGGAAGCGTTTCGGTCCGACCGTGTCGCGTCACGCATGCCCCACATGCTTGAGTCGACGAGGTCCGTGCGAGACGCGTGCGTTGACGTGATTTGCAGGTCGGCGGTCGCGGTGAACCCGCTACACGGTGATCCAGCTGGTCTCGACCGGTGGACCGGTGTCCCCGTCGACACCGAGAACGCGAAGACGAATGGGGCCACCAGCGCTCAGCCGGACGCGGAAGCGGCCGAGGCGATCGGCCTCGGCCGAGACTTGGGCGTCGCCCACAGTTTGGATCTCGACCGTCGCGGGAGCCGGCGGTGAGAGCTGCCCCAGCAACATGCGCCCCTGATCGTCCACGTGAACTTCGATGTCGATCGTCAGGTCGGTGGAGCTGAACGTCACCGCCCTTGCCGGCGCCCCGCTGCCGCGGGCGAGGGCGAAGGACTCCTCCTCCAACGCCGAATCGCTGAGAAGCTCGGCGAGGTCGGCGTCGAGGCGTCGCCACCCGAGTGAGGCCTTTGCCGTTTCGCTCACCAGCGGGGGAACGGGGTCGACCTTGGCAAAGAACGCGCGCAGCTCGGCGGTCAACCGCTCGTCCGGATCCGGGTCGTCGCTCATCGGCACCGCGCCTATCCCATCTGGAGGCCCGCCAGCTCCGGGGTGCGGCGAAGCTGATCGAGGCATCGGGAGCGGGTGGGGCCGATCGCGCCGATCGGCATGCCGAGAGCCGAGGCGATCTCGTCGTAGCTGGGAGGCTCCGGGGCCGCCAGCAGACGCAACAGCGCCTGGCAGCGTTCGCTGATCCTGGCGAAGGCCCGGCGCAGGGCGGCGTCTCGCTCGCGCGTGATCAGACCCTGCTCGGCGCGGTCCTCCGACGGCGCCTCGAACAGCGCATCGTCGCCGGTGGCGAACTCCCGACCTTGCAGGCGGATGTGCCGCAGGCATTCGCGGCGCGCGGTCGTCGCCAACCAGGCCCCGAGGCGCTCCGGGTCTTTGATCCGATCGAGATTCTCGACCAGCCGCAACCAGGTGGTCTGGGCGACGTCAGCGGCATCGGCCGGCGCGAGCCGATGCGCGCGCGCCGTCGCCCATACGAGGCCGGCGAAACGATCGATGATTGCCTCCCAGGCCACACGGTCCCCACCATTTGCGGCGCTTATCAAGGCTTCCAGGCTTGGCGTGTTGGCGATTATGGCCGACTCCTAGCCGATCTGCAGGTACGGAAGGGGAACGCCGGGAGGTCCTGACAGCGTCGCGTCCGTGACGGCCCCGACCGGCACCTCTTGCCTGCCCGCCAGCAGCTCGTTACCGATGTCAGCGGGAGGCGTGGTTCGGTCGCTGGCCGCGAACACGCGAGCGATCTCGGCCGACACCTTCGGGGCGGCGAACGATGTTCCGTCCCACCGCGCCCAGCCGCGGAAGTGCTCGATGTCGGTTGGCGCCTCGCCCTCGACCGGCCCGTCCCAGTCGACGAAGGTCGAGTAGACGTACTCGCCACGGGTGCAGCAGTCGCACCAATCTCCCCAGTTCGAGAACCACGCGCGGCCGTTCCCGCGACGGTTGGTCGCCGCGACGCCGATCACGTCCGGGTGCGCCGCCGGCCAGTATTTCCGCCGGGACTGCTCGTTGCCGGCCGGCGCGACTATCGCCACGCGTCCCCGGTGTGGGGCGGCCTCGCTCCGAAGCTCCTCGATGACGGCCGCGAACACGACCGATGGGTAATCGTCAAGCGTCGGGAACGCGAAGCCGCACTGGATCACGTCGGTGTTGCAACGCCGGAGCATCGCGTGGGCGACCGCGACTTCGGTCTCGAACAGTCCCAACTGCTTGCGGGGACTCAGAGCTCCGATCTCGACCTCCTGGTTGCGCAGCCCCACGACTTCGAGCCGTGTGTCCGGAGCGATGTTCGAGATCAGCCCGGCGATGAAAGTGCCGTGTCCGGAGATCCCGTCGAGTTGGCCCGCCCCATCCGTGTACAGCCCGTCGGGCCTGTCGGGCTTCCACTTCCCGATGGTCGTGTCGAGCCACTGACCGTGGACAACCGTCACGCGTTCGTCGAGGTTTCGGTGAGACGAGTCGAGGCGAGATGGATCGAGCCAGATATAGCCGCTGTCGAGGATCGTCACCTTGGCGCTCGGCTCGCCAGCCGGCGGCTCGATGAACAGCTCGTCGGGTTCCGGGGCCGGCTGGGGCGGGGCGGCCGGGCAGCCACCCGCCACGGGACACAGGATCGGCGCGTGGTGGGGAGAGACCGCCGGCAGTCGCAGCTCATGGCCGGCCCGCGTCTGAACACGCTCAGCATCCACGAGCGCGCGCAGCCGACGTGACTCGTCGATCGAGTTCCGAGTTTCGGGTTCCTTGAGACGCCAGATCTCCACCTGGCTGAGCGGGCCGGCCGGATCGGGCCGGTAATCGGGCTCGAGGCTCCGTCCCTGTTGCCGGGACGACCGCACGAGCTTGGTGCGGGGTCCGAGCATTGTCGCGAGGTTCCCGACAGGCTCCGCCACCTGCTCCAGCGCCTTGACCGCGGACGCGCTCAACGCGCCGGGGCGCACGACCAGCTCCGCGTGGACCGCGATCACAATGCCGTCATGGCTGTGGTCGTGCGTGAGGCTCTCGACGTCAAGCACGCGCTCGGCGATCGCGCTGAGCGCGCCGTTCTCCACAGGGATTGCCTTCCTGGGGCTCACCGACGGTCCTTTCCTATGTGCGTGTCAGTGGTGAATCCTATGAAGACTCAGAGCACGCCGCGAGGGTCTTGATACATGTACCGGCATGACAGTCGCGGTTGGCGGCGACGATCCGCTCGAGTTCGCCCAGTCCGCCTTCGAGTTAGTCGAGGCCGACGCGTCGGCTGCAGCTGCGCTGGCGGAGCGAGCCCTCCGGCTCGCGCGCTCCAGGCGACATCGGGAGGCCGAGGTCGCGGCGCTGCACGCGTTGAGCTTCGCCCAGCACGAGCTCGGCGACAGTCGGGCGATCCGCACGATCCGCAGCGCCGTCCGGGCCGGCGAGCGTCACGGCTTGACGCGGCGAACCGCACTGGCCCGCCGACGTCTCGCGCTGGTCCTCGCCGATCGTGGCGCGTTTACCGCGGCGATACGTGAGCTCGACCTGGCGGACGCAGCGTTGGACCCTTACGAGCGGGCCCGCTCCGAGGTCTTCCGGGTCGGCATCCTCTGGTACGCCGGGACAACGACCGAGCCGCTCAGGACCACCGAGAGCGCGCTCGCAATGCTTCGCGGGCGCGGAGACGCCTTCTGGGAAGCGCAGCTGCTCCGCAACCGCGGGGGATTGCTTGCCGAACGCGGCGACACGGTCGCGGCCGAGCGAGATCTGACCCGTGCCCGCGAGCTGTTCGCGGGGCTTGGCGCGACAGCAGCAGCGCTGGCGACGGACACCGGGCTGGTCCGCAGCGCGCTCATCCGCGGTGACCTGCCCGAGTGTCTGGCGCGGCTCGACGCGATCGACGCCCGCGACGTCGGCGCCCGGGTCATCGCCGAGCTCGCACTGCTCCGCGCCCAGGCTACCGCGGCGGCCCGGCTCCGCAGCGAGTCGCTGCAGGCATTGAGCGAAGCCCAGGCCGGCTGGGCCAAGCTGGGGCGGGAGGACCACGCTGGCCGCCTGGAGGCCATCCGTCTGACGCTGCTGGCCGGCGACGCGAGCAGCGCACGCGCCCTCGCGATCCAGACCCAGCGATCGTTCGCCGCCCAGCAACGTCACGTATATGCCGCACGCGCAGCCGGCCTGGCGCTCGCGGCGTCGATTGCGGCCGGTGGCGTGCGCCCATCGGGGTTGCGGTCGGGCCGCCGAGCCGCCACGGTCCTCGCCGATGCCGGCTGGCGGGGCGAGGCGCGGCGCGCCCAGCTGATGGTCGCCCGTGCCGCCGTCGAGCTCGGCTCCGCGGGCGTCGCTCGGCGGGAGCTCGCCGGCTGCTCCGTTCTCCTGCGCCGCGGTCCGCTGGCCGACCGGATCGAGGCCTGGCACGTCGAGGCGCTCCTGCGGCTGGACAGCGGCGATCGTGCCGGTGCGCAGCGGGCGTTGCGCACGGGCCTGAGACTGCTCGAGGGCTACCGGGAGACACTCGGAGCATCGGATCTGCGCGCCACGGCGTCGGAGATCGGCGTCGAGCTTGCTCAGCTTGGCCTTCGGATCGCGCTCGCCGGTGCCGACACCGATTCGATGCTCGCCTGGGCGGACCGGCTGCGCGCGAGCGCGCTCCGGTTGCCGCCCGTGACACCTCCGGACGCGCCCGAGCTACGGGACCGCGCGGCCGAGCTGCGTCGGATCAGCGCCGAGATCCGGCGCGCGGAGAGAGGCCGGCGAGTGACCCGCACGCTGCTCGCTCGCCAGGCCGCGCTCGAGGCCTTGATTCGCCGCCTGTCGCGGCACGCCGCCGGCGGAGCCGGCCCGAGGAGCGCTCCACCCGGCCGGCGCGAGCTGTCCCGCGCGCTGGGAACCGCCGCGCTCGTCGAGCTGATCGAGCTCGACGGCACGTTCACCGCAATGACGCTCGCCGACGGGCGTCTCACCCGCCATGCGCTCGGATCGGTCGAGCCGGTCAAAGATGAGCTCGAGTGGCTGCGCTTCGCGGTCGTGCGGCTGGCGCGGCGGGGTCACGGCGCCGTTCAGCGAGCCACGATGCTCGAAGGCGCCAACGCCTCGGCCGAGACGCTCGGTCAGCGGTTGATTGCACCGCTCGCGGAACGCCTCGGGGAGCGGCCGCTGGTGATCGTGCCGACCGGCTCCCTGCACGCCATGCCCTGGGCGATGCTTCCGCAACTGCGAGGCCGTCCGGTGGTTGTCGCGCCATCGGCGGCCACGTGGTCGGCGCTCCAAGCGCGTCCCGCGGCGCGCCGGAGCAAGGTCGTGCTTGTGGCCGGACCGCGCCTGCGCCACGCGACGGCCGAGGTCGACGCGCTCGGCGGCCTCTATCCCCGCCCGGTCACCCTGACCGGCAGGCAGGCGACGGTGGCGGCGGCGATGCAGGCGCTCGACGGCGCCACCGTCGCGCACCTGGCTTGCCATGGGCACTTTCGCGCAGACAGCCCGCTGTTCTCCTCGCTCGAGCTCGCCGACGGTCCGCTGAACGCCTACGAGCTGCAGCGTCTGCGACGCCCTCCGCAGTTGATCGTGCTGTCGGCGTGCGACCTTGGCACTTCCGACACGCGTCCCGGCGATGAGCTGCTGGGGTTCGCCGCCGCATTGATCGGGATGGGGACGCGCACGATCATCGCCAGCGTCGTGCCGGTCCCCGATGCGGGAGCGAAACGGCTCATGGGCGCGCTGCACGGCCATCTGATAGCCGGCGACTCGCCGTCCATGGCGCTCGCGAAGGCACAGCAGAGGCTGAGCCCGCAGCGGTACGGGCAGGCCGGGTTCGTCTGCCTGGGCACGGGCTGACGGCGGAGGCACCGGGCAGCGCCGGCGTATCACGGCGCGCTCGTTGTGCTCTGAACAAGAGACGCCCGCGTGGGCGCTATTCGAACTGTCGAACTCGCGGAGGTAAGAAATCATGAGCACACGGCCGCAGGACACCGCGCCGGCTCGGTCTGCGGCGAGGCAGACCCGACCGCGCAAGCGCCACGAGTTGGCGGAGATCGGAATCCGCCTGCTGGACGAGGCCCACGTCGCCTGGCAGCGGGCCGAGCTCGAGTGCGAGCAGGCCCTGCGGGCGTGGCGCGAGGGCCCACCGCGCACGTGCACGGACCGTTATCTCGCCTACCGTGCGGCGCTCGATCACGAGCAAGCCGCCGCGCACGACCTACAGCGCATGTGGGAGCTGGCGAGGTCGGGGCACTATGCGCTCGCCGCCGCGGCCACGGACGGCGACAGCTGAACGTCTTTCGTAAATCGATGTATCAGCCCGGAGACTGGCCGCTCTTATGGGCATACACGATCCTGACACCGCACGGCAGATGTCACCTCGTGTGGGGGCGCAGAACGGGGAAACAAGGGCGGGAGCATCCCACGGTAGGGCGATGCTCCCGCCTTTAGCTACTGTGTTCAGCCGCGGACGAGCTTCTTGTACGTGATCCGCTTGGGCCGGTCGGCATCGGCGCCGAGCTGCTCGTGGCGGAAGCTCTCGTAGGCCTCGAAGTTGCCCTCGAACCAGCGGACCTGTGAGTCGCCCTCGAACGCCAGCACGTGCGTGGCGATCCGGTCGAGGAACCAGCGATCGTGGGAGACGACCACTGCGCAGCCCGCGAACGCGAGCAGCGCCTCCTCGAGCGCCCGAAGCGTGTCGACGTCGAGGTCGTTGGTCGGCTCGTCGAGCAGCAGCAGGTTGCCGCCGCTGCGCAGCAGCGTCGCCAGGTGGAGGCGGTTGCGCTCCCCGCCCGACAGCTTCGCGACCTTCTTCTGCTGGTCTGAGCCCTTGAAGTTGAATCCGGCCACGTAGGCGCGGCTGTTGATCGTGCGGTCGCCGAGCTTGATCTGATCCTGGCCGCCCGAGATCTCCTGCCAGACGTTCTTGTCGGGGTCGAGCGCGTCGCGCGACTGGTCGACGTACGCCAGCTCGACGGTCTCTCCGATCCGCAGCGTGCCGGCGTCCGGCTGCTCCTGGCCGGTGATCATCCGCAGCAGCGTGGTCTTGCCGGCGCCGTTCGGACCGATCACGCCGACGATCCCGCCGCGGGGCAGGTTGAAGCTGAGGTCGTCGATCAGCACGCGGTCGCCGTAGGCCTTGCGCAGCCCGTTCACCTCGACCACGGTTTCGCCGAGGCGGGGGCCGGCCGGGATGTGGATCTGAACCTGGTCGAGCTTGACGTTGCGGTCCTCGGCCAACAGCGCCTCGTAGGCATTGAGGCGGGCCTTGGGCTTGTTGCGGCGCGCGCTGGCATTGAGCCTGACCCACTCGAGCTCCTGGTCGATCGTCCGCTTGCGAGCGCTCTCCTGCTTCTCCTCGTGTTGCAGACGGGCGCGTTTCTGCTCGAGCCAGCCCGAGTAATTGCCCTGGTAGGGGAGGCCGCGGCCGCGATCGAGCTCGAGGATCCAGCCCGCGACGTTGTCGAGGAAGTAGCGGTCGTGGGTGATCGCCACGACCGTGCCCTGGTACTCCTGGAGGTGCTGCTCGAGCCAGGCCACCGACTCGGCGTCGAGGTGGTTGGTCGGCTCGTCGAGCAGCAGCAAGTCGGGTTGGCTCAACAGCAGCCGGGCCAGCGCGACGCGGCGGCGCTCGCCGCCGGACAGCGGCTTGATGTCGGCGTCCGGGGGCGGAGTGCGGAGCGCGTCCATCGCGATCTCGAGCGTGGTGTCGAGGTTCCAGCCGTCGACCGCGTCGATCTGCTCCTGCACGCGCGCGAACTCGTCGGCGGTGTCGTCGGAGTAATTCATCGACAACTCGTTGAAGCGGTCGAGCAGGGCCTTCGTCTCGGCCATCCCGTCCTCGATGTTCTCGCGGACGGTCTTGCTCTCGTCGAGGTGGGGCTCCTGCTCGAGCATCCCCACCGTCGCGCCGTTGGCCAACTGGGCCTCGCCCCCGAACTCGGTGTCGACGCCGGCCATGATCCGCAGCAGGCTCGACTTGCCGGCGCCGTTGTAGCCGATCACTCCGATCTTGGCACCGGGCAGGAACGACAGCGAGATGTCGTTCAGCACCTCGCGGTCGGGCGGGTAGCGGCGCGAGAGCTTGTAGGTCGTAAAGATGTATTGAGTCGACATGTGGTTCTTCAGAGCATAGGAGCCTCGCGTGCTGCGAATCCTCGCGGCGGTGTTCGCGCTCGTCGCGGTCGGTTGCATGACGGCGGCGATCGTCGGGATGGTCACTGGCCGGCCCGGCGACCGCGCCGGCGTCCTGATCCGCGCGGCGGCCGTGCTGTGCTTCGTGACAGCGGTTGTTTTGAACATCGCCGCGCACTGACGCGGCGTAAGCTTGCGCCCTCACCGTAACTCGAGGAGCTCAGAGCAAATGGCAAAGGTTGTTTACACGGCAGAGGCAACCGTCACGGGCGGTCGTGAGCACGGCCACGGCAAGTCCACCGACGGGGCGCTCGAAGTAGATCTGCGCCCGCCGAACGAGGGCGGCGGCACCAATCCCGAGCAGCTGTTCGCGGTCGGCTACGCGGCCTGCTTCGAGGGCGCGCTCGGGGTCGCGGCCCGGCGGGCCAAGGTCGAGGTCGGCGACGCCTCGATCGACAGCAAGGTCAGCCTGATCACGACCGAGGAGCGCGGCTTCAACGTCGCCGTCGAGCTGGACGTCACGCTCCCCCAGGTGCAGGACGTCGAGGAGGCAAAGCAGATCGTCGCGGCTGCGCATCAGATCTGTCCGTACTCGAACGCCACACGCGGCAACGTGGAGGTCACGCTGACCGCGAACGGGCAACCGGTGGGTTAGCGGTCGTTCCCGGTACGCAGGGCAGCCGGTGGGTTAGCGGTCGTTCCTGGTGCGGAGGGCGGTCGCTAGTTCTCGGGCTGCCAGCCGCTGAGCGCCCACCGGCCGCCGGGCAATCGTTCCACGGTGGCGAGCGCGAGGTGCCACGCCGGCTGTAGACCCTGATACGCCGTGGTGTTCGAGGCGCTCGTCGACTCGCGCGTGACCACGACGTACTCGCCGGCGTGGCCCGACAGCGGCGCCACCGCCTCGACAGCGCCGCTGTTGGCAATCCCGCCCTCGCGTAGCTCGTAGTCGCCGGCCGTCTGCGCGGCGGCGAGCGACATCGCGGCGCGGGCCTGGCCGACACTGCGGGCGGCGAGCGAGCGCATGTCCGCCGACACCGTCAGCGCGCTCCAGTTGATGTACGCGGTGGCGAACGCGCGGATCGCCTGTGTGGCGTTGGGGGCGCCGTTCGTCGCGGTCTCGGGCGGCGGCGGTGGTGACGGGTACTCGTGGGCGGTCTGGGCGCGGGCGAGCACTGAGGGCCGGGCGTCCCGGTGCCGGGACGCGCCGCCACATCCGGCCACTGCGAGTGCGCACAGGAGCGCCGGCGCGGCTGCTCGGTGCGCGGTCACAACCCCACCGGATGCCGCGCCACGAACCCGGCGTCGCTCCGGATCAGCGGATGCCAGCCGATCCCGGAGCTGCCGTCGTCCGGGCCGGCGGCGTTGTGCGTGTCCCAGCGCAGGCCGGCGACGTACATGAACACGTGGTCAGCGCTCGCGTACAGCGTGACCCACTGGCCCGGCCCGGACGCTCCGAACGACTCGAGCGTTCCCGACGGCGCGTCATAGTCGACCGGCAGCAGACTCGCGCCGTAAAGGAGGTGCTCGACGCTGCTCGAGCAGTCGTACGCCGGAGCGATTTCGGACAGGGCGAGCCCGTGGCCGCCACCGACCAGGTACGGCTTGCCGACGATCTGGTTGCCGGCGGCGATGATCTCGCGGACCGCCGGCGGCGCGTCCGCCGGCGCCGCGGCGAGCCCGTTCGGCAGCAGCTGCGCGCGGTCGCCGCTCGTCAGCGGCACTCCCTCGAGCGGCGCCGGCGAGCACGCCGCCGCGTCCTCTGCGCCGGTCGAGGGGGCGATCAGCGCCGGCGCCCCGTCGGCGGTCTGCTCGAGCAGGTTGCCGGCGCCCGCGTCGGGCGGGCGCTCGATCTGCACCGGCCCTGACCACAGCCCGTCCTCGTACGGGATCCCGAGCCGGCCGGCGAGCTCCCACCACAGGTCGAGGACGCGGGGGAGGCCATCGATCGGGCCGCCCCCGAGCCCGATGTCGCGCTTGTAGGCGATCGCAGAGTGGCTGCCCCAGGTGATGCGCAGCGGCGTCAGGTAGGGCAGGCCGCCCATCGCGGTGGCGGTCTGGAAGCTGTCGCCTCCGAGCTCTGCGTAGCTGTCGGGGAGCTCGAGCAGGTTCGCCCCTGAGGACCCGATCACGCCGCTGCTCGGGTCGCCGGAGCCGCCGTACTCGGTGGCGCCGACGAGCTGGCCGGCGCCGGGCGGGCCGAGCACGATCCCGGTTGCAGCTCCGGCCGGTGCTGCACTGCAACCGTTCGATCCAGGCGTGAACATGGTCGTGATCAACGCCAGCAGCGCCGCGCCGGCGCCCAGGACGATCACCACCGCGACCGCCCCGACGAGCGCAACGCCACCGCCGGGCCGCTTGCTACTCATTCCGGCCACCGTACAGGCGTCTAGTGGTACTGAGACTAATTGAAGCTAACTTGTTGCAGATGGCCCGAGACCCAGCCGCGCGGTCCCGGAGAAGGCGAGAGCGCAGCCGGCGGCACGCAAGCGCCGGACCGCGCTCTCGGCGCCCGTTACCGGTCGGCGTCGCTAACGTAATTACGTCATGGCTCGAATCCTCGATGTTGAGCAGGCACTGCTCCTCCTGGAGCTCGAGCCGCCGTTCGATCAGCGCGCCGTCCAGCTCGCGCGCCGGCGCATGGCAAAGCGCTGGCACCCGGACATCGCGCCTCCCGGGCGCCAGCACGAGCACCAGCGCCATCTCCAGGCGATCAACGAGGCCGCCGACCAGCTCGAGCAGCTGGCCGAGACCTCGCGCGGCGGCCGGGTCAGTCGCAACGCGGTGAAGGTCTCAGCCGCCGCGACCCGCAAGGCCCGCGAGGACGCCGGCCGGCGCGCGTACGAGGCCGAGCAGCGCTCGCGGGCCGCCGCCCAGGAGCGCCAGAAACACGATCCGTTCGGATCGCGGGTCCCCGACCACTCGGTCGTCCACCGCTACGCGCGCTGCCTGTCGTATCCGGAGTGGGGCGTCGGCAGCGTCACCGGCATCTACTTCTCGGGCGATGAGGACAACGTGCAGCAATGGGCCCGGGTGAAGTTCTCGATCGGGGTGCGCACCATCCCGGCCGGGTCGCTCCAGTTCGTCGACTTCTCCAGGCCCGACGCGTCCGCCGACCGCGTGCAGCGTTTCATGACCGCTGCCCAGCACGCGCTCGCCGAGGGCGACGCCCAGCTGGCCGCGCAGCGGCTCATCTACGCGCGGGACGCCGACCCGTCGAACCCGATCGTGCTGAGGCTGCTGACGACCGCGTTCTGGCAGGCCGGCAACCTGCCCGCCGCCGCGCGTACCGTACGCGACTGGGCCCGGCTCGAGACCGACCGCCCGACGCCCGAGCGGTTCGCGGCGCGAATCTACGAGGACATGGGCGCGATCGATCTCGCCGCCGAGGCCGCGGAGCGCGCGACCAACCGAGCCCCGAGCGACGCCTCGGCGTGGGAGCGGCTGGGGCGTCTGCGGCTACGGCTGATGGACCGCGCCGGCGCGATCTCGGCGCTCGAGCAGGCCAAGCTCGCGGGGCCGACGGTCGAGGGGCTGCTGACCCTGGCGCTCGCGTATCACCTCGCCGGCGACATCGGCGCCGAGGTCTCGGCCGCCGAGGCCGCAACCCGGCTCGACCCCGAATCGAAGACCGCCTGGAGCAGCTACGCGCACGCCCTCGCCCGCACCGACCGCATCAATGAGTGCATCGACGCCTGCCGGCGCGCGCTGGCGCTCGGCAAGGACCCGGAGGTCGCCGACCTGCTGGCGCAGGTCGAGGCGTCGCGGCCGCGCGGTCTGCCAGCGCGGAACGCAGCTTAGGGTCAGGGTCGGCGACCCGGCTGAAAGCGAGGCTGCGGCGCCCGCTCGGCGGCACTCGCGCCGATACGGAGGGCACCTCGTGAGGTGTCGCAGGCGCGCGGGGCCGCCGGGTGGGTGTGCGGCCGAAGCGCTATGCGAGTGAGCCTTCGCGGCCGCACACCGGGCACGACTCGCCGGCGGCCAACGGCCGGCCGCCACACCCCGGGCAGTTCTCGACCGCCTCGAGCACGCCGAGCAGCTCGCCCACCCGGCAGACCAGCAGCCGCTCCTCCTCGACCTCGATCCACACGCCGGCAGACGCCGGGAACACGACGTGATCGCCGGGCTGGACCGGCATCGCGATCCCGACGTTCTCCCACCAATCGAGGCCGGGGCCGACCGCGAGCACGATGCCGTGCTGCGGCGGGGGCTCCTCCGAGCCCGGCGGCACGATCAGCCCGGATCGGCGAACCCGATCGGGATCGAGCTCCTTGATCACGACGCGGTCGAATAGGGGGCGAAGCTGGTTGCGCATGGTTCTCTTCCGCTGCTGATCATAGGATGACGTCACCCGGCTCATCGTCGCCGTCATCGGGATTCCGGGATCTTGCGGTCACGGAATTCGCGAGTGGTCCACCACGATTCCCGCGCGCTCGAGCTCGAGCGCGAGTGTCCGTTTCCAGGCGCCACCGCTGTCCAGCCATATGTAGACGAGTCCGTCGACGTCCGACGGCTTTTCGACGTTCGGGTCCAGCAGGACAGCGACGCGGTTTCGGCCGAGCTTGCCGAACAGGAAGCCCAGTTCGAAGATCACGTTTGGCCCCCCGCGAAGCGGGCTGATGGTCCCGAGCGCGGGACCTCGCTCATCGTCCGCAGCCAGGAACACAACCGCATAGCCGTCGGTCGTCGCATGCTCCTCAAAATTTTCGAGGATCGCCCTGCCGGCGTTGGGCTGCTCGTGCAGGATGACAACCTCGCGGCCGGTCCCGCGCTCGAGCACCCGCACCGCCTCATACACGATCCCATGCGCGCGTCCATGGACTACGAAGATCGGAGCGTCCCTATCGATGGGCGCGGACGGCCGGCCGGCGCCAAGAGCGCGCTTCGGTTGCGTCACGCCGCAGGCGCTGTGCGCCTATTCGTCAGCCGATTCGCTGTGCGGCTTCCTGCGCCTCCCGACGAGGTCAAGCGCATCGGGCGGTCTGACCGGCTCGTCGAAGGAAGGACGCAGACTCTTACCACAGCCCCCACAACGCTCTCGGTCCTCGGGGTTAGCCGTTCCGCAAGCGGGGCATTGCCACTGTCGTGGTGCGATCCAGCGGCCTGTCGGGTCCGGCATCGAAGTCCTCCCGTATCGTTACCGCTCTTAGCTGCGGTCGCATTCTAGATCGGTCCGCCGGGAGTCGTACGGTTCCCTACCGTGCGCCTGATCGTCGCCCGATGCGAGGTCCGCTACTGCGGACGCCTGAACGCGCTCCTCCCAGAGGCGCTGCGGCTGATCATCGTCAAGGCCGACGGCTCGATACTGATTCATGCCGACGCCGGCGGCTACAAGCCGCTCAACTGGATGACGCCGCCGACGGTGATCGAGGAGTCGCCCGAGCGGATCCTCGTCCGCAAGCGCGGCCAGGCCGACGGCGACCGCCTCGAGATCGACATCGCCGAGGTCATCTCCGACGTCAGCCACGACATGGGGTCGCCCGACGAGGACACGGCGCTGACCAAGGACGGCGTCGAGGCCCACCTCCAGGAACTGCTGGCCGAGCAGCCGGCGTGGTGCGGGGAGGGCTTGCGGCTCGTGCGCCGCGAGTGGCCGACCGACATTGGCCCGGTCGACCTGATGTGCCGTGACGCCGACGACGAGTGGGTGGCGGTCGAGGTCAAGCGGATCGCCGGAATCGAGGCGGTCGAGCAGCTGACCCGCTACCTCGAGCGGATCCGGCTCGACCCGGCGTTCACGTCCTGCCGCGGCGTGCTCGTCGCGCAGGTGATCAAGCCGCAGGCCTCGGTGCTCGCCTCCGCCCGGGGCATCGCGTGCGTCGAGGTCGACCTCGCGGTGCTTCGCGGCGAGCGGGAACCGGATCTGAGATTGTTCGCGGCGTGAGCGCCCGCCCCGCGACCGCGATCCCGGCATGAGCAACGAAGACGGCCCGCTGCTGACCGAGCGTCGCGACCGGGTCCTGCTGATCACGATCAACCGTCCTGACCAGCGCAACGCGGTCAACGCCGCCGTCGCCGCCGGGATCGCCGGCGCGCTCGATGAGCTCGACGGGGACGCCGGGCTGAGCGTCGGCGTCCTGTTCGGCGCCGGCAAGGGGTTCTGCGCCGGCATGGACCTGAAGGCGTTCGTGACCGGCGAGCGTCCGCACGTCGAGGGTCGCGGCTTCGCCGGCATCACTCAGCGCGCCGCTGAGAAGCCGCTGATCGCCGCGGTCGAGGGATTTGCGCTCGCCGGCGGGCTCGAGGTCGCGCTCGCCTGCGATCTGATCGTGGCCGCGCGGGGTGCGCGGCTCGGTATCCCCGAGGTCAAGCGGGGGCTCGTCGCCGCCGCCGGCGGCCTGATGCGCCTGCCGCGCGCGCTCCCGCGCAACGTCGCGATGGAGATGGCGCTCACCGGCGACCCGATCGAGGCCGAGCGCGCCCACGACCTCGGCCTGGTCAACCGGCTGACCGAGCCCGGCGAGGCGCTCACGGCCGCCCTCGAACTCGCCGACACGATCGCCGCCAACGGACCGCTCTCGTTGGCCGCGACCAAGCGGATCCTGGTCGAGTCCGCCGACTGGCCCGACTCGGAGTTCTTTGAGCGCCAGCAGCCGATCTACGACCCCGTGTTCAACTCGCAGGACGCCCGCGAGGGCGCGACGGCGTTCGCGGAGCGGCGTGCCCCGCAGTGGAAGGGCCGTTAGACGCTTGATCCCAGTGGGCGCGGCTCGCGTGCGCGTTCGCGCCGGTAACGGCGGGCATCTGGAGGAGGGTTCGGGTGCTCGGTGGCGGACGAAGTCCGAAGAGCTCGGGAAATAACCTGCAAATCCTGACAATTGGCGCGGTCGACGCGAACGGTGTCGGGGCATGCATGTGGGGCATGCGCGACGCGACAGTGTCCCGCCGACGCTCCGCGATTGTCGTGCTGTGCACCTAGTCGGCACGCTCTCCCGAGATCGTCGCCACCACCGACCGCGACCCGCCCCGGTTGCGGTGCTCGCACAGGTAGATCCCCTGCCAGGTGCCGAGCACCAGCCGGCCCCGGGAGATCGGCAGTGTCAGCGACGGTCCGAGCAGCGACGCTTTGATGTGCGCCGGCATGTCGTCGGGGCCCTCGAGCGTGTGCGTCCAGAACGGGGCGTCCTCGGGAACGAGGTCGTTGAAGTACGACTCGAAGTCGCGGCGGACGTCCGGCGACGCGTTCTCGTTCAGAGCCAGCGACGCCGAGGTGTGCTGGATCAGCAAGTGGAGCAAGCCGACGGCGACGTCGCCCAGTTCCGGGAGCGCGCCGACGATCTCACGGGTCACGAGGTGAAACCCGCGCGGCCGGGCGTCGAGCACGATCTCGCGCTGGGCCCACATCACAGCTCCGGGACGCGCGCGACGCGCATGTCGACCCGCGCGCCGCGGAACGGCACGCCCTCGGCGTCGAGCAGCTCCCGTTGCCGTGCGCCCTTGGCCAGCGATCCGTCGGCGCGCACGATCCGATGCCATGGGACCGCCGCGTCGTGACAGCCGTGGAGCACAGCGCCCGCGACTCGCGGGGCGCCCGGGGACACGTCGCCGTAGGTGCGGACGAAGCCGACCGGGACGGCGCGGACGCGATCGAGGATGTCGCGGGTGCGGTCGTCGGGGCTCACGGCGCGGGCGCGATCGTCAGAGCTCACGGCGAGCCAGCATAGGCGGCAGGGCCGGACGGGCGTCAAGTCCTGATAAGGTCCTCACGCCGAATTTCCCACCTTACGCGTGGGAAAGCGGGGGACCCAAGTTCCCTGGGGCGAATCGCGGTCTGATGACCGTGTAGCGCAAGCCGCCGCGCGAGCCCGACAGCTAACCCCGTAGGCCACGAATATGAGTCTCAAAAGGCGCACGATCCCTCGCTGGGTGGCCGCTTGCGCGGCCGCCATCGCCGCTGCGCTCGCGCTCGCCGGCGTGCCCGTTTCCTCGCCCGCCGATCCCAGCCTCGGCCAGCTGCACTCGCAGCTCGGCGCGGTGCAGTCGCACGAGCAGAGCCTGGCGGCGAGCATCAGCAGCCTCTCGCACCTGATCAGCTCGCTCGACTCGCAGATCGCGCTCGTCGAGTCGCGCGAGGCGGCCGTCCGCGCCGACCTCGCAGCCGACCGCGCCAAGCTCGCCGCGGTCCACGCCGCGCTGGTCCGTGAGCGGCGCCTGCTGGCGCTGCTCAGGGCACGCCTCGCACGGTCGCGGATGCTGCTCAGCCGCCAGCTCCTGTCCAACTACGAGCAGTCGAAGCCCAACCTCGTGTCGGTCGTGCTCGAGTCCAACGGCTTCACCGACCTGCTCGACAAGATCGCCTACCTGCGCGACGCTCAGCAGGCGCAGCAGGTGATCATCAAGATCACGACGCAAGCGAAGCAGCGCGCCGACGCGGCCGCAACGCGCCTGGGCTCACTCGAGGCGACCGACCGCCAGATCACCAACGAGACCGCCCAGCGGGTCCAAGCGCTCGTGGGCATGAACGTGCTCCTGCACTCCAAGCAAGCGGCTCTCCAGCAGGCCCAGGGCGCCCAGCAGGACGCGCTCGCGGCCAGCCGCGAGAAGGGCGCCCAGCTCCAGGCCGAGATCAGCAAGGTGCAGGCCGCACAGGCCGCGGCCGAGCGAGCCGCGCTGGCCCAGCAGCAGGCCGCCGCCACCGGCAGCGGGTCAGGCAGCAGCTCGGGCGGCGGCTCAGGCGGCGGCTCGGGCGGCGGACCGACGCCGGTCGGCCCGACGTTCGGTCCGTCCGGAGGCTGGGCGATCCCGTACGCGATCGTGCTGTGCGAGTCGGGCGGCCAGGACCTGACCCCGAACAGCGCCGGTGCGTCGGGCTACTACCAGATCATGCCGGCCACCTGGAGGCTGTTCGGCGGCACGGGGCCGGCGGCGTATCTGGCGAGTAAGGCCGAGCAGGACGCGGTCGCGAGCCGCATCTGGAACGGCGGCGCCGGCGCGTCCAACTGGGTCTGCGCCGGGATCGTCGGAATCCACTGACAGGCACCCGCCGCAGGGCATAACCTCCCCGCCGTGTCCCGAGCCGTGAAAGGCGCCGTGGTCGCGGCGATCCTCATCGGGGCGCTCGCTCTGCGGATCGGGGAGGTCCAGAGCACGTCCTACCGCCCGCGCAACGACGCGGGCTCATACCTGACGCTCGCGAGCTACATCGCGCGCACCGGCGACTACTCGCTGAGGCGCAGCCCGGGCTCGGGGGCCGGCGGAACCCGCGGTCCGAGCGCCTACTTCGCGCCCGGCTTTCCGTACTTCCTGGCGCTGGTCGACATCATCGACGGCCACAAGACGCGGCGCGGGGGCGCGATCCATCCCGCGCGGATCTCGCAGGCGGTGCTCGGGACGATCACGGTGGCGCTGATCGGGCTGGTCGCGTTCGAGCTGTTCGGCGAGGTCACAGGCCTGATCGCGCTGGCGCTGGCCGCGGTATATCCGGTGTTGATCGAGCTGTCGGTGACGCTGGTCGCCGAGAACCTCCTGACCGCGCTCGTGCTCGCGGCCGTGTACACGGCGCTGCGGGTCCGCCGCTCGCGGAGCGCCCGGACCGCGTACGCGTGGGTCGCCGGGGCCGGCGTGCTCACCGGCCTCGCGACGCTCACCCACGAGAACGGGATCGTGCTCCTGATCCCGCTGATCCCGGCGGTCTGGACCCGCCGGCCCCGGCTGAGGCCACGGGCGCTCGCTGCGCCGGCAGTGTTGATCGCGGCCACTGCGCTCACGATCGTCCCGTGGACGATTCGCAACGCGATCGTCATGCACCACTTCATCCCGGTCTCCGACGAGACCGGAATCACGCTCGTCGGAACGTACAACGTGGCCTCGGCCGCCAATCCGCAACTGCAGTACAAGTGGCGGATCTTCTACGGCATCCCGGGGGAGCGCGGGCTCGTCCGCGAGTCCCCGACGCTCACCGAGCCGCAGATCGGCGCTCGCCTCGAGAGCCAGGCGCTTCACTACGTCTCGGCCCATCCCCTCTCGCCAGTCGTGGTCGCGTTCCACAACACGCTGCGGATGTTCGAGGTCAGGGGCAAGTTCGCGTGGCAGGAATCAGCCTCCGCGATCTCCCTGTCGAACAGCATCGCGTGGCGGGGCATCGTCAGCTTCTGGATTCTGTGCCTGCTCGCGATCGCCGGCGCCTTCACGAGGCTGGCCCGGAGCGCGCCGAAGTGGGTCTGGGCGGTGCCGCTGCTGCTCGCGCTCACCGTGGTCGTCGTCAACGTCGAGACGCCCCGGTTCCGCGAGCCGGTTGACCCGTTCCTGATCCTGCTGGCGGCCGCGGGCCTCGCGACCCTGATCGTCCGGCTACGCGGTGCGCCAGTCGTAGGAGAGCGACGGGGAGCGGTGGCGGCTCGCCCGGCTCAGCTCGTCGAAATGGTCGAGCGCCTGGCCTGACCCGAACGCCACGCAGGTGAGCGGCGACTCGGCCGAGTACACCGGCATCCCAGTCTCCTCGGCCACGAGCTCCCGAAAGCCGCGGACCAACGTGCCGCCGCCGGCGAGCAGGATCCCGTCCTTGGCGATGTCGCTGGACAGCTCGGGCGGCGTCTCCTCGAGCGTGTCGCGGATCGCCCTGAGAATCTCGCGGGCCGGCGCCATGACCGCGGAGCGGACCTCCTCGCTACGCAGCTGGACCGCGGTCGGCAGGCCGGTGACCAGGTGCCGGCCGCGAACCTCGATCGTCTCCTCGGGATGCAGCGGAATGACCGAGCCGACCGAGATCTTGATTTGCTCGGCCGTGCGCGACCCGATCGCGAGCTGGTGGACCGCGCGCAGATACGACGCGATCGCCTCGTCCATCTCGTAGCCGCCGACGCGAACCGAGCGCGAGACCACGATCCCACCGAGCGAGATCACCGCCATCTCGCTCGTGCCGCCGCCAACGTCGACGACCATTCGCCCGACCGGTTCCTCGATCGCGAGCCCCGCCCCGATCGCGGCCGCGATCGGCTCCTCGATCAGGTGCACGCGCCGCGCGCCCGCCGCGAGCGACGCCTCCTCGACGGCGCGCTTCTCGACTTCGGTGACACCCGACGGGGCACAAACGATCAACCGGGGATGCGCCATCCGGCGGTCGATCACCTTGCGGATGAAGTAGCGCAGCATCTGCTCGGTGACCTCGAAGTCGGCGATCACGCCGTGGCGGAGCGGGCGCGTGGCCGCGATCGTCGCCGGCGTGCGGCCGATCATCCGCTCGGCGTCGGCGCCAACCGCATGGACCTCGCCGGTGTCAACGTCGGAGGCGACGACCGACGGCTCGGACACGACGATCCCCCGACCCCCCACGTACACGAGCGTGTTGGCGGTGCCCAGATCGATCGCCATGTCGTGCACGCCGAGCGCCGGCGCGAGATGGCGTCTTGAGTTGTCCCTCTTGGATCCGTCTCTGCGAAAGCCGATGGCGACAAGGGTGCCAGAAACGCAGGGCGATCGTGAAAACACGCTGGTAATGAGACTTCGCTTGCTGCGAGGCTGCGCCGTCCGACCCGCGGCACTCGCGTCCGACCCGGTGATCCTGCGCCACAGATCGGATGCGCGCGGGGCCGCGGGCGGATGGGCAGCCGAAGCTACCGTTCGCCGGGCAGCTTGCGCGGGTACTGCGACACCGCTTCGCCGACGTCGAGCGCGGTCGTGATGATGCGGTTCTGCTCGTTGGCGTGAGCGACCGGGTAGCCCTCCCCCGACGCGGCGCGCTCGGGCCGCCCGATGTAGCCGAACTTGAGGCCCATCGGGAGGATCTGCATCAGCCGCGGACCCATGTGGGCGCGAGCGCCCATGTTCCGCGGCTCCTCCTGGACCCACACGACCTCCTCGAGTGCCGGGTAGCTCTCGGCCAGCGCCAGGATCTCGGCCTGCGGGAACGGGTACAAGAGCTCGACGCGACCGATTGCGACGTACGGGTTGTCCTCACGCATCTCGTGGGCCGCGAGCTCGTAGTAGATCTTGCCGCTGCACAGGATCAACCGTCTGACACGGGAACGGTCGTGATCAACCTCCGCGAGCACCGGCTGGAACCGGCCCTCGGAGAGTTCGGCCACGCCACTCGTCGCCTGGGGCAGGCGGAGCAGGCTCTTCGGCGTCATGACCACGACCGGACGCTGCTTGGCGACCCGGGCCTGGCGGCGGAGCAAGTGGAAGTACTGTGCCGGCGTCGTCGGGTTGGCCACGCGAATGTTGCCTTCGGCCGTGAGCTGGAGGAAGCGCTCGAGGCGCGCCGAGGAGTGCTCGGGTCCCGAGCCCTCGTACCCGTGCGGCAGCAGCAAGGTAAGCCTTGAGGTCTGGCCCCACTTGGCCAGACCCGAGACGATGAACTGGTCGATGATCACCTGCGCGCTGTTGGCGAAGTCGCCGAACTGCGCCTCCCACAGCACGAGCGTCTCCGGCGCCTCCTGCGAGTAGCCGTACTCGAACCCGAGGCAGCCCATCTCGGACAGCGGGCTGTTGTGAAGCTCCATCGGCGCGAGCGCGCCCGGCAGGTGCTGGATCGGGCAATGCTCCTGGCCGGTCTTCGGATCGTGCAGGACGAGGTGGCGCTGGCTGAACGTGCCGCGCTCGGTGTCCTGGCCGGTGAGCCGGATCGGGATCCCCTCGGTCAGCAGCGACGCGAACGCGAGCGCCTCGGCGTGCGCCCACACCATTCCGGCTTCAGCGGAGGGTTCGAACACGTCGCGGCGCTGCTCGAGCTGGCGCACGAGCTTGGGATGGACGGTGAACCCGTCGGGCACCGCCAGCAGCTCGTCGTTGAGCACGCGCAGGCGGTCGGCCGATACCGCGGTCTTGACCTCGGGCGAGGGCGTCCGATCGAGCTCGTACTCGCCGGTGGCGTGCTCGCGCTCCTTGCCGGCGGCGATCTTGGCCTTGAGCCGCTCGTGCTGCTCGGCGAGGACCTCCCAGACCTGGTCGGTCAGCTCGGTCGACTCCTGCTCGGTCACGACCCCCTGCTCGATCAGCTCTCGCGCGAACAGCTCGCGCGCCGGCGGATGCTTCTTGATCACCTGATACATCTCGGGCTGGGTGTAGGCGGGCTCGTCCGCCTCGTTGTGACCGAACCGGCGGTAGCCGATCAGGTCGATCAGCACGTCGTGCCCGAACTCCTGCCGGAACGCGAACGCCAGCCGCACCGCGCTGATGCAGGCCGCGATGTCGTCGGCGTTGACGTGGATGATCGGCACGTCGTAGCCCTTGGCCGGATCCGAGGCCCAGTGGGTCGAGCGCGAATCGTCGGGGTCGGTCGTAAATCCGACCTGGTTGTTCTGGATGATGTGGATCGTGCCACCGACCGTGTAGCCGTCGATCGCCTGCAGGTTGAGCGTCTCGGCGACGACGCCCTGGCCCGGGAACGCGGCGTCGCCGTGGAGGATCACCGGCACCGCGGCGTTGGTCTCGCGGTGGGCGTGCGGGCCCTGGCGGGTCGTCTGGGCGGCGCGCGTCGCGCCGGCCGCGACGGGCGCCACGAACTCGAGATGCGACGGATTCGACTCGAGCCGGACGATGATCGACTCGCCGCTCGGGAGCTGGTAGGAGCCCTGGGCGCCGTGGTGATACTTGACGTCGCCGGTGCCGCCCTGCGGAATCGTGGTGATCGGCTCGAGCGTCGAGGAGCCCTCGAACTCGGCGAAGATCGAGTCGTACGGCCGGCCGAGGTTGTGCGCGAGCACGTTGAGACGCCCCCGGTGGGCCATCCCGATAACGACCTCGCGCGCGCCCCGAGTGGCCGCGAGCTGGATCAGCTCGTCGAGCATCGGGACCGTCATGTCGAGCCCCTCGATCGAGAACTGCTTCTGCCCGAGATATGCCTTGTGCATGAACCGCTCGAGCGCGTCGACCTCGGTCAGCCGCCGGAGCAGCGTCTTCTGCTCGTCGGCCGCGAGCGGCGCGCGGAACTTGCCCGACTCGATCGCCTCGCGTAGCCACAAGCGCTGGCGATGCGAGGCGATGTGCTCGATCTCGTACGCGATCGGCCCGCAATAGGTCTCGCGCAGGTGTGGCAACGCGTCGGCGAGCGTCTGCCCGGACACGTACATCCGCAGGATCCGCGCCGGGATCCGCTCCATCAACTCCGGGCTCAGCCCGAGCGGGACCGGGTCGAGCGCCGGGTCGCCCTCGGGTTCGCGGCCGAGCGGGTCGAGCCGGGCTGCCAGGTGTCCGTGGGTCCGGTGCGCCTTCAGCAGCGAGGTCGCCGCCTGCACCGCCTGCATCAGATCCTCGTCGACGATGTCGGGAGCCGGCGGGGTCGTCGGGACGCCGGCCGACGGCGTCAGCGCGCGCGCCTCGGGCGCCGGCGCGAGCGGGCCGAGCGACACGCCGAGGTCCGCGAACACGCGCTCGTAGAAGCCATCCTCGCCCTGGAGCAGGGCCTCGATCCGCTGTAGGAACCGTCCGGATTCGGCGCCCTGGATGATCCGGTGGTCGTAAGTCGAGGTCATCGTCATGACCTTCTCGGCGCCGATCGCCTCGCCGACCCCACCGAGCCCGGGCGGGTACCCGATCGCGCCGGTCGCGACAATCGTGCCCTGACCGACCATCAGCCGCGGGACCGATGCGATCGTGCCGATCCCGCCGGGATTGGTGAGCGAGATGTTCCCGCCGGTGAGGTCGTCGGCGGTCAGCGTGTTCGTCCGCGCCTTCTCGACGAGCGCGTTATAGGCGTCCAGGAATTCCCTGAAGTTCTTCCGGCCCGCGTCCCGGATGACCGGCACCATCAGCGTGCGCGTGCCGTCCTTCTTCTCGACATCGACGGCGAGGCCGAGGTTGCAGGCGCCGTCGTCGATCCGGTGCGGCTTGCCGTCGATGTCGGCGAAGTGGTGGGCCATCACCGCCATGTCGTCGGTAGCGACGCGCGCGATCGCGTACGCGATCAGGTGCGTGAACGAGACGCGGTGGCCGGCCTGCTTGAGCTGCTCGCGCCGCTGGCCGAGCACGCTCACCGTCAGCGTGCGGAACGAGGTCGCGGTCGGGATCGAGCGGCTCTGGTCCATGTAGCGGGCGAGCGCGGCCGCGCCTCCCTTGATCAGTTGCGCGCCGGCGGGCTTGGCGGGGGCGGGCGCGAGCGCTTGCGCGGGGGCCTGCGCGCCGGCGGCGACGCCGTTGCCGGCGGTCGCTGCGAGCACGTCGGCCTTGGTGATCCGTCCGCCCCTGGCGGTGCCCTGAAGTGCCGCGAGATCGACGCCCTGTTGGGCGGCGATACGTCGCGCCACCGGGGAAATGTGGGTGCCGTCAGCCAGCGCGCCGCCGTTGCTCGCCGTGCCCTCAGCAGTCTGACCTGTCGCCGACGCGCCGGGTTCCGGCTCCACGGGCCGACGGGCGGCGCCAGCGCCATTGCCGGCGCCGGCGGCCATCCGCGCGATCACCTGCCCGACGCTCACGGTCTCGCCGTCCTTGAACAGGATCTCGGCGATCGTCCCCGAGGCGGGGGCGGGAAGCTCCATGTCGACCTTGTCGGTCGAGATCTCGACGACCGTCTGGCCCTCCTTGACGGTGTCGCCGACCTTGACCGACCATTCGATGATCGTGCCCTCGGTGACCGACTCGCCGCCGGTCGGGGTGACGATGTCGATCAACTCGCCGGTCGACGCCTGGGTGGCTGCGACCCCTTCGGCCTCGGTGGTGGCGCCGGCAACGGCCTCCTCGGGCGTCGCGGGCGGTGACTCGGCGGATACGGGCCCCGCCACCCCGGCGGGGACCGCGTCGGCGGAGGGGACCGCGTCGGCGGCGGGGACCGCGTCGGCGGCGCCTCCGCCGTTGCCCGCGACCGGCACGTCGCCGTCGGTCGAGATCTCGGCGAGCACGGCGCCGACCGACACCGTCTCCCCCTCGGCAGCGTGGATCTTGACGATCGTCCCGGAGGCGGGCGAGGGGACCTCGGCGTCGACCTTGTCGGTCGAGATCTCGACGAGCGTCTCGTCGGCCTGGACCGAGTCCCCGACCTGTTTGTGCCATTCGAGCACAGTCCCCTCGGCGACGGAATCGCCCATCGCCGGCATAACCACCTGGACAGTGCTGCTACTGACTGCCATCTACTCTCAAGGGTAGCCTGGAAATGGCCCTCTGACCACGCCGGCGCTGCTCGACGATGAAGCCGATCGTGCCTGCAAACGGGCCGAGCCCGCCGAGCACGGCGACGGTGACGGCCAGCCAGTACGGGATCACGCGCATGCGGGCGGCCGCGATGCACACCAACGACATCCCGATCCAGAGCAAGCCGTGCGCCAACCCGAAGATGAACGTCTCGGGCTGCGGGTTGTGCAGCGCGAACGCGCAGATCAGCAGCGCCGTGTACACGCACGAGTGGCAGAACGAGATCGCCTCGAGCCGCCCGAACGTGACCACCTGCGTGAACCGGGAATGGCTTCTGCGCGATGAGCGGTCTGCGAGCGCCGGCATCAGTCCGAGACCAGCCCGGCGAGCCGCCGTAGCGGCTCATCCCCCTCGGCCGGCCAGCGCTCGAGGTCGGCCGGCCACCAGGCGAATTCGTCGTGCTCGTGGTCGGGCGCGACGGTCGCGCCGTCGGCCAGCCACGCCACTCCGACCAACAGCACTAACTCGCTCGGCAGCAGCACGAGCGCCTCGATCTGGAGCCGCTCGGGCTCGACCGACCACTCCTCGCGCAGCTCGCGGTCCATCGTGTCGGCTGGGTTCTCGTCGACCTCGACCGAGCCGCCGGCGCCGAGCGCCCATCGTCCCTCCCATGACGCCACCCATTGCGCGCGGCGCCCCGCGAGCCAGCGACCGTCGGCGGCGCGCACCAGGCACAGCACGGACAGGCTCTGGGCGGCGCCGGCGGGGATCAGGCGCAGCGCCCAGCGGGCGGGCTGGAGCTCGAGCGACAGCCGATCGGGCGCGGTCTCGAAGTCGACGAGCCGGGCCGCGAGCCCGTCGTGGCTGGGCGAGCCGCGCCGGCGGAGCGCGTCGAGCGCGACGTCGGCGGCGTCGGTCGCCTCGCCGGGCGGCTCGAACGGATCGGGGCGCCAGGCAACCGCCACCTGATCGGGTTCCCAAGGGCCACGGGCGAGAACACCGGCTGACACCGCCACGGAACACACGGTACCTGGGGAGCGCGACTCGGTGAGACACGCTTGGAGGCGTCACGCGTAGTCGCGATCGCGGCCCCCAGTGGCGGGTCGTGCTGAAAAAGGCCCCGTCCTGGGGCCTTTTTCAGCAAGCATCACGCCGCCAGCGTCCGGTTGAACCGCCGCAGCGCCAGCGGCACGCACACGCCGATGATCACCAGGCACCACAGCGCCATCGCGAGCTCGGGATGGACGAGCTGCCAGGACCCGGTCGAGTGGACACCCTCGGTCAGTCCCCGCACGGTTCCGACCAGCGCTGAGATCGGATCCCACTGGGCGATAGCACGCGGCACGGCGTCCATGCCGGCGATCGGCACGAACGTCCCGGCGAGAAACGCGAGCGGGAAGATCACGATGAAGCCGACCCCCTGCATCGCGTCGGGGGAGCGGACGAGCATCCCGAGCAGCACGCCCATCCAGGTGAACGCGAGCATCCCCAGCACGACGAGCCCGAACAGCTCGAGTGCGTGCGGGAGTGTCAGCTGGGGGTTCCAGCCGAGGATCAGCCCGAACACGACGACGATCGTCATCCCCAGCACCTGCTCGCAGAACTGGCCCATGACCTGGGCGCTGATGATCGACAGCCGGCTGATCGGCATCGAGCGGAAGCGGTCGATCACGCCCTCGGTCATGTCGTGCGAAGTGGCGACGCCGGCTCCGATGATCCCGAACGCGAGCGACTGCCCGATGATCCCGGGAAATAGGTAGTCCTTGTAGCTCACCCCCGGAACGTGGATCGCGGACCCGAACACGTACAGGAACAGCAGGATGAACACGATCGGCTGGATCGTGACGTCGAGCAGGCGCTCGGGCACGCGCGGGATCGCCCGCAGGCTGCGGACGGTCAGCAGCGCGGTGTCGCGGATGAACTGGACCGCCGCGCCGACGCGGGCGCCGGCGGCGGCCGGCGCGGGGCCGGGAGCGGGAGCGGCAATGGCGCTCATGCGGCCACCTCCGTGGGTTGGGATTCGTTCAGGTCCATCTCCTCGTGCGCGGGGTGCCCGGTCAACGCGAGGAACGCGTCGTCGAGCGTCGGTCGCCGGAGCGCGATCTCGTCGACGCCGATCCCGGCCTGCGCGACCACCGCGGCCACGCGCGCCAGGTCCTCCGCCTCGTCGGGCGCGGCGACCGACACGGTCCGCTGCTCGGGCGACTCGGAGATGTCGAAGCGCCCGCCGAGCAGCAAGCCGAGCCGTTCGAACTCGGCGCCGTCGGCCGCGATCACGTCGACCCGCTGCGCCCCGACCTGCGCCTTGAGCTGCGCCGACGTGCCGGCCGCGACTTCACGGCCGCGGTCGATCAGCACCACCCGATCGGCGAGCGCGTCAGCCTCCTCGAGGTACTGCGTGGTGAGCAGGAGCGTCACGCCTTCCTCCACGAGCGAGCGGATCGTCGACCACACGACCTGGCGGCTGCGCGGATCGAGCCCCGTGGTCGGCTCGTCGAGCACGAGCACGTGTGGGGTTTCGATCAGGCCGGCGGCGAGGTCGACCCGCCGGCGCTCGCCGCCGGACAGATTCTTGACCAGCCGGTTTCGGAACTCCTCGATCGCGAACCGCTCGATCAGCTGCTCGGTCACTGCGACCGCCTCGCGGCGGCCCAGCCCGCGCAGTCGTGCCACCAGCACGAGGTTCTCGCGCGCGGTCAGGTGCTTGTCGAGCGCGGCGAACTGGCCGGTCAACGAGATCATCCGGCGGACCCGCGCCGCCTCGTGGACGACGTCATGGCCGGCGACGCGGGCGTAGCCGGCGTCCGGACGCGACAGCGTCGCGAGCATGCGCACGGTCGTGGTCTTGCCGGCGCCGTTGGGACCGAGCAGCGCCACGACCGTTCCGGTGTCGACCCGCAGGTCGAGATCCGCGACTGCCGTGAATCCGCCAAATCGTTTGGTCAGGCCTTCGGTTTCGATCGCTGGTGTCTGGTTCATGTCGCTAACTCTACAGTCACTGAAAAAATTCTGCAACTGAAAATTTCGGCGGTATCCTTCGTCGTGTGATCGAGCCGTCGCCAGAGGACAGGCCGGACACCGAGTCGAGCGCTGAAGTCCTGCTCGAGGACGAGGCGTTCGGCGAGGCCCGCTTCCAGCAGCTGCTGGTCGCGGAGCTCGGCGAGGAGCTGGCCGAGTCCTTCCGCCGGGCGCGCCGCGCTCAGGAGGCGGTCGAGGCTCGGCGCCACCCCGACGAAGGGCTCCGCGAGCGCAAGCGGCGCATGACGCGACAGCGGATCTCGGACGTCGCGACGTTCATGTTCGCCACCCACGGGTTCGACAACATCAAGGTGTCGGCGATCGCAGAGATCGTCGGCGTGTCCGAGAAGACGATCTTCAACTACTTCCCGACGAAGGAGTCGATGGTCCTCGATTGGGCCGACGAGGCGGTCGAGAGCGTGGCCCGCATGCTGCGGGAGCGATCGCCGAATGAATCGCTGACCGAGACGGTTCTGCGGGCGATGAAGCGGGACATGGAGATGTTCGACAACGTCCCCGATGAGCTCGTCGAGTTCTTCCCACGGTTCGGCGAGCTGATCGATTCGACGCCGGCGCTGCGAGCGGCGTGGGGAGACATGTCCAGCCGGATCGTGACCGTCGCTCGCGAGGAGCTGGCGGCACGCGCCGAGGTAGATCCGCGCGATCCCGAGCCGATGATCGCGGCCCGCGCCCTCACCGGCCTCAGCGAGGTCGCGTTCGAGTCCCGCGTTCGGTGGATCGAGGAGGGCCTCCGCGGCCGCGAGCTGCGCGACGCGGTCTACGCCGACATCGAGCGAGCGGCCCGGCTGCTCGAGACGGGGTTGTGGTCGTTCAACCTCCTCACCCACGGCCGCCGGACGCGTCAACAGTTGGTCGACGCCGCCAGGACGGCCGAGGACGCGCGCGACCAGGTCGTCAAGACGCTCAGGCAGGCGCGCAGCGCGTGGCGCCAGATGCGCGAAGAGGGCCGCGAGGCGATGCGCGAGCAACAGAAGCGCCAGCGGGAGGAGCAGAAACGCGAGCGCGAGGCCATGCGCGAGCGCCAGGCCCGCCAGCGCGAGGAGCAGACGCGCCAGCGTGAGGCGATCCGCGAGCGCGCGGCCCGCGACCGCGGCCGGACCTAGCTAGCCGCTCCCGATACTCACGAGCACGGCGTCGACGAGCTCGGCGATGAAGCCCGGCTCCATCGGCGCGTCGCAGCCGAAGGCGAACAGGTGCCGGTAGTAGACCGGTCCCCAGACGAGGAAGAACGCGAGCTCGAGATCGGCGTCACCCCGGATTTCGCCACGGTCGACACCGCGCCACAGCACGGCGCGCACAGCCGCGCGGCGATGCTGCATGAGGTCGGCAAGCGCTTCGCGGGCGCCGGGATCGGCCTTGGCCTGGACGCCGAGGCTCGGGTACAGCTTCCCGGCGTCGCGCCTGACCACCGCGAGCTCCTCTTCGAGGATCGCGATCAAGTCGTCGCGAACGTTCCCGCGGTCCGGAATCGGGATCTCATGCACGACGCCGCGCAGCACTTGCGCCAGGAGTGCATCGAGATTCGGCCAGCGGCGGTACACGGTCGCTCTGGCCACGCCCGCACGGCGCGCGATCGCCTCGATCGTCAATCCGCCGAAGCCGCATTCCTCGAGCAGCGCCGTGGTCGCCGTCGTGATCGCGTCGTCGAGCTCAGGGTCTCGCGCCCGACCGCCGGAGGCCGGAGTCCGAGCGCCGTCCCCCCGGCCAGTCGTGTCCACGACGCGAACCATACGGGTTACTCGTGCAACCGACGCAACAAAAGGAGTACCAAATGGGTGCGATACAAGTCGTCTCGTATCGTAAGCTGGCGCGTGTGCCGGCGCGCACCGCATTGATCGTCGATGATCACGCCGGGTTCCGCGCTGCCGCACGGATGATCGTCGAGGCTGCCGGCCTCGAGGTCGTGGCCGAGGTGGCCGATGGCGAGGCCGCGCTCGCGGCCGCGGCCGACATGGACCCGGACGTGGTCCTGCTCGACGTCCGGCTGCCGGGACTCGACGGGATCGCTGTCGCGAAGCTGCTTGCCGAGCGCAAGTCGCCGCCCGTGGTCGTGCTGACGTCGAGCGCCGACGCCGCCAGCTACGGGGAGCGCCTCGCCATCGCGCCGGTGCGCGGGTTCATCCCCAAGGAGCGGCTGACGGCCCGCGCGCTGGCCGAGCTCCTCGTCGAGACGCCCTGCAGCTCGCCGGGCTAGGGGCCGCCGCGGAGGCGGGCGAGCACCGCGGCCGCCGACGGCACGGCGTCCGCAGGCAGCCGGCGCAGTAGCTCGCGCCAGTTCGGCTGGACCTCAATCGCCGCCTCGACATAGGCGACGCCGGCGTCCAGGTCGCCGGCGTGGACCCTGCCCAGGCCGGCCCAGAACATCAGCTCGTGGTTCCCAGGGGCGCATTCGCTCGCCTCCACGTACAGGCGCGCGGCCTCGTCGTGGTGGCCGGAGTTCAAAAGCTCGTCGGCGTGGCCGGCGAGCTTGTACGCGTCGTCCAGGGCCACGAGCCGCCGGAGCTCCGGCAGCGGGTCGGGGTGGTCCTCGACCCGCAGCGACACCACGGTCTCCCACGGCTCGGCATCCGGCGCGACGACGAGGATCGCGGCGGACTGGCGGCCCCGGAGATCGCCCCCCTCGCCCTCGGCGGCGTCGAGCGCGGCCAGCAGCCGGCTCGTGAGCGAGCCGCCGGCGGCGCCGAACGCCTCGAGCATCGCCGGCCACACCCGCTGGGTGGCCATGATGTTGGCCTGGCAGGAGACGCCCGCGCCGATGACGTGGCCGGCGTAGGCCATACAGGTCGGGCCGGTGTGGGCCGCGACATGACCCGCCGCGTCGACGACCGCCACCTGGCGCGAGTGGCCGGCGGGGTCGTTCGCGACGAGCGTCGCCAGCGCCTGCTGGGCGTGCACGCCCGCGGCCAGCAGGTCGAGAAGCTGCGGGCCGTAGGCGGGGTCGGCGTTGGCCTGGGTGGCGACCGCGCCGATGCCCGGCCGGGCCCAGGTCACGACCGAGCCGACCGAGAACCAGTGCGACTGGACGGCGACGCCGAGCTCGCCGGTGTCGGGGTCGCGCGCGACGATCGAGTACGTCACAGGATCCAGGTGTCCTTGCCGCCGCCGCTCTGAGAGGAGTTGACGATCAGCTTGCCCTCCTCGAGCGCGACCCGACTGAGGCCCCCGGGCATGAACGCGATCTGTGCCGCGGAGAACGCGAACACGCGCAGGTCGACGTGGCGTGGCTGTAGGTGATCGTCGATCACGGTCGGGTGGGACGAGAGTGAGATCGTGGGCTGGCTAATGTAGCTCTGCGGCTGGCGCTGCACCTCGCTGGCAAGTTCGTCAATCTCCGGGCCTGTCGCCTGCGGACCGATCACGACGCCGGTGCCGCCGTGACCGTGGCGGGGCTTGACGACGTGCTCTCGCAGCCGGTCCTTCGTCTCCCGTGCGCCGGCAGGTCGCTGGAAGTCGTACGTCGGCACGGACGGCACGGACGGCTCTTGCCCAAGGTAGAAGCGGATGAAGTCGTCGACGTGGCCGTGGATGAGCTTGTCGTCAGCCAGACCGTTGCCGAATGCGTTGACGAGACCGAGGTTGCCGCTGAGCCAAGGACCTAGCATCACCCGCGCGACTCCGGTGAGCTCGCCGCGCTCGTCGCGCACGCGGTCCTCGTCGCACCGGCGGTAGAGCGCGTCTACGCGTCGCGTCTCTTCATGCTCGAGCTTCATGTACAGCTGGTCGCCTTTGGACTCGAGCTGATCGAGCGTGACGAGTGGCACGCCGATCCGAGCGGCGGCCCGCGAATGCTCGGAGTAGGCGACGTTCGACGGCCCATCCGTCAGCATCACGATGACGGGATCGCTCCGGCCATCCGGAACCGCAGCTCGCATCACCGCGGTCAGCAACTCGCCCGTGATCGGGTCGATCGCTCGCGGCACCGGGCAGCCCGACGGTAGGTGCTCGGCCAGGGCAGCTCGAGCCGCCAGGGCGTATTCGAACCCAGAAGGGGTGCGGACGTTGTCCTCGAGGACGAGGAACCGGCCTGACGGTTCGCGCACGACATCGAACCCAACGATGGCGGCTGGTGGCGAGGCGGACGGAAGGCGTCCAAGGAGATCGTGCTCGAAACCCTCGGCCTCGCGAATGGCCTCGCCCGAGACGATGCCCGCTTCGACGATTCGCTGAGCGCCGTAGGCGTCGACTAGGAAGTGGTTGAGCGCCCGCGCGCGCTGGCCCAGCCCGGCCGTCAGCTGCTCCCACTCAGCGGACGTGATCAAGCGCGGAATCGGATCGATGACGAATGGGCTGCTGCCGAAAGTCACGTCGCGCTCGGCCAAATGGCGGTTGACCCGCGCCGTCAGCTCGGTGAGGTCGACGCCCTCGAGCGCGCCGAACAGGTCCGCGTAACCGGAACGCAGTGCTCCGTCTTCGCCCTCCTCCCGGAACGGCTCACCGTCAAATGCCATGGGCCTCCAACCACAGCTCGAGCAGCGCCAGCTGCCACAGCTTCGATCCCTCGAGCGTAGTCAGGTGATCGTTTGGCGCGCTCAGCAGCGTGCGGACGTGCTCGGGACGGAAGATGCCACGCGCACGAACCGAGGACTCGTCGAGCGCGGCACGAACCAGCTCGAGCGTGGCCCCTTCGAGGCGGGACAGGGCAGGCACAGGGAAGTAGCCCTTCGGGCGATCGATGACGACCTCCGGCACGACGCTTCGCGCCGCCGTCTTCAACACACCCTTGCCGCCGTGGGCGAGCTTGAGCTCGGCAGGACACGCGGCGGCCAGCTCGACCAACTCGTGGTCCAAAAAGGGCGTGCGCGCCTCTAGTCCCCACGCCATGGTCATGTTGTCGACCCGCTTGACCGGGTCGTCGACGAGCATGATCTCGGTGTCGAGCCGTAACCCGCGGTCGATCGGTTGGCCGGCGCCGGGCTGGCCGAAGTGCTCCTCGACGAACGCACGACTCGGATCGCCGTCGAGCATGTAGTCCGGAGTGAGCATCTCGCTAAACTCGGCGGCAGGACGATCGAAGAACTCGGCCACGTAGCAGTCGACCCCGCTCCCGTCGGCATCCACGAGCGGCGGATACCACGAGTAACCCGCAAAGACCTCGTCGGCCCCCTGCCCCGACTGCACCACCTTCAGCGACTTCGACACCTCCTGCGAGAGCAGGTAGAAGGCGACCGCATCATGCGAGACCATCGGCTCGCTCATCGCCGCGATCGCGCCGTCCAGGGCGGGGAGCATCCGGTCGGTCGGCACATGGATCTTGTGGTGGTCGGTCTGGAAGGCATCGGCGATCACATCGGAGTAGCGAAATTCGTTGCCTTCGCGCTCGCCGACGTCGTCAAACCCGACGCTGAACGTGGCGAGCCCCTCCTGACCCGAGCGCGCGAGCAACCCGACGATCAGGCTCGAGTCCAGACCGCCGGACAGCAGCACGCCCACGGGCACGTCGGCGACCATTCGCCGCTGCACCGCGGTCTCGAGCGCCCTGAGCACCTCCCCCGCCCAGTCCTCCTCCGACCATGCGGCGTGCTCCGGACGGCTGCTGTAATCGGCTGACCAGTAGGTCTCGACGGCGCTCTCCCCGTCCGCCTCTACGGTCATTACGGTGGCGGGCGCGAGCTTCCGCACGCCCTTCAGGATCGTGTAGGGAGCCGGAACCACGCCGTGCCAGCTGAAGAAGTGATGCAGCGCGACGGGGTCGATCTCCGTGTCCACTCCCCCTCCCGCCAGCAGCCCCGGAAGCGTCGAGGCGAACCGGACGGAGTCTCGACCCTGAGCGAGGTAGAGCGGCTTGATGCCGAGCCGGTCGCGCGCCAGGGTGAGCCGGTGCCGGGCGTGATCGAACACCGCAAAGGCGAACATCCCGAACAGGCGCTCGACGCACCGTTCGCCCCAGCGCGCGTAGGCCTTCAGGATCACCTCGGTGTCGCTGTGCGAAAAGAACCGATAGCCGTCGCGTTCCAGCTCGCGCCGCAATTCGTGGTGGTTGTAGATGCAGCCGTTGAAGACGATGGTCAGTCCCAGCTCTTCGTCGACCATCGGCTGATCGCCGGCGGAGGAGAGGTCGATGATCTTCAGGCGCCGATGCGCGAGGGCCACGGCATCCATGGCCCACTCTCCGGCGCCGTCGGGGCCACGACTCCGCATCGTCTCGGCCATTCGCTCCACGGCCGCGCGATCCGCAGCGCCTACGAAACTGAGCTCCCCGGCAAAACCGCACACGGCCGCCGCCCCCTCCGTCGTTAGAAGGGCGGCCGCACCCGGGGAGCCGGGCCTGGCGCCTGCAGCGGCTCGGCGAGCTCCTGGCTCGCGACCGCGTCGATGACCTCTTCCTCTTCTTCGACCTCGCCCTTGTCGTGCTCGCCGTCGCACAGGATGCGGAACTGGCCGGTCTGCCCGCCGTCGGCCTGCAGGACGATGCCCGGGATCAGCTCCTCGCCCTCGTCGAGGCCGAGACGCTCGATGTCGAAGTGCGCCATGCCGATCCCCCACGTGTGGTGGTCGGGGTTCTCGCGGTCGTGGGCGTTGACGCCCATCGCGACCTGCTGGAGCAGCTTGGCGATCTTGCTTGGGTCCGACATCGAGATGCTCAGGCTACCGGGTCGGCCCGGCTTGACTCAGCGAGGTCAGCTGCGCTCGATGATCTCGACCCGGTAGTTGTCCGGGTCGCGCACGAAGCACAGGCGGCTGCCGCCCTTGCCGATCGTGTAGGGCGGGCGCTCGGGCTCGATTCCCTGGCCCTTGAGCCGCTCGAGCGTGCCGTCCATGTCGTCGGTGCTGATCGCGATGTGGCCGTAGCCGGTGCCGATGTCGTACGGCTCGTCGCGGCCGAAGTTGAACGTCAGCTCGAGCCGCGGCTCGGGACCGTCGTCGGGCAGGCTCATGAACACGTTGATCGCCTCGTCCCGGATCGGCGCCCGGCGCCGCTCCTCGAAGCCCAGCGCCTCGTAGAACGCGACCGAACGATCGATGTCGGTGATTCGGTAACAGGTGTGTAGGAGGCTCATGGCGCGTAAGAGTACGCTGCTCGACGTGATCGTTGAGCGCTCCATGAACGACGACTTCCTGTCGAACACGTACGTTGTGGCGGACGAGCCGGGCGGGCACGCGGTGATGATCGACGCCGGCGGACCGGTGGCGCCGCTGCTCGATTACCTGAGGCGCGGCCAGCTCACGCTGACCCACGTCCTGCTCACCCATCACCACCACGATCACGTCTCCGAGGTCGACCGGGTGCTCGAGCGCCACCCCGGGACCCCGGTGCTGATTCACACGCTCGAGCGCGATCGCGTCCCGGCCGCGACCGGGACGATGGAGCCCGGAACCGCGATCCAGAGCGGCGCGCTCGAGATCGAGCCGATCCACACGCCGGGCCACACCGCCGGGATGCTGTCGCTGCTTGTCGGCGGCACCGACGTGTTCACCGGCGACACGCTGTTCAAGGGATCGGTAGGCGGAGTCCGGGCGCCCGGGGCGACCTCGTACGCCGACCTCAAGGACTCGATCATGGAGAAGCTGCTGAAGCTTCCGCCCGACACCCACATCCACCCCGGTCACACCGACCCGACGACCGTGGCGCACGAGCTCGAGCACAACCGGTTCGTCCGGATCTGGCGCGGGCTCGACCCCGAGGGCGACGAGCCCTGCACCGCGCTCGGCGAGCCGGCCACGCTGATCCTGCTCGGCGACGACTACGACGGCGGCCACAAGGCGTGGGTCCGCTGGCCCGACGGGTCGGACGACATCGTCCCTGGATCGCGCGTGGAGCGTCGTCCTGAGGGCGACGGCTAGCATCTAAGGCAGTGGCGAAGGACAAGATCCCCACCTCACGCGTGGGGCGTACAGCCAGGATCGGGGGACTGGCCGCGGGACAAGCAATCCGCCAGGCGGGCACCCGCGCGGCCAACGTGACCCGGAACGACGAGCAGCGGAAGGTCGCGCTCGAGAAGCGCCAGATCGAGGCCGCCGAGCAGATCGTGACCGCCCTGGGGACGATGAAGGGCGCGGCCATGAAGCTCGGGCAGGTGCTGTCGTTCCTCGACGTCGGCATCGTGCCCGATGAGTACCGCGAGGAGTTCCAGCACAAGCTCGCCGCGCTTCGCGACGCCGCGCCCAACGTCGCCTTCAAGGAGATGCGCAAGGTGATCGAGGAGGAGCTCGATGACCCGCTCAACGAGGTTTTCGCCGAGTTCGACGAAGAGCCGGTGGCGGCCGCGTCGATCGGGCAGGTCTACCGGGCCAGGCTCCACGACGGCCGCGAAGTCGCGGTCAAGGTCCAGTACCCGGGGGTCGCCGCCGCGGTCCGATCCGACATGCAGAACCTGGGGTTGATCCTGCGGCTGGCCAAGCGGATCGCGCCCGGCCTCGATCCGCAGTCGATCGGCAGGGAGATCTCGGAGCGCATCCACGACGAGCTCGACTACGAGCTGGAAGCCCAGAATCAGCGCACGCTCGCGCGGATCTTCCGTGGCCACCCGTTCATCGTGATCCCAGACGTGGTCACCTCGCTCTCGCGCGAGCGGGTACTGGTCAGCGAGTTCATCTCCGGCACCGGGTTCGAGGACCTCAAGGGCTATCCCCAGGAGGAGCGCGACCGGATCGCGGAGATCCTGTTCCGCTTCTACTTCGGGTGCCTGTACCGCCACCATCAGTTCTCGGGCGACCCGCACCCGGGCAACTCGATGCTGCTCGACGACGGCCGAATGGTGTTCTACGACTTCGGGCTGTTCAAGCGGATGCCCCCCGGCGCAGTCGAGCTCGAGATCCGTGTGGCGCGCGCGATCATCGAGGGCGACACCGACACGATCATGAAGCTGGGCGCCGAAATCGGCTTCTTCCCCGAGCCCGACAAGTTCGACCCCCAGCGCGTGCTCGCTCACTTCCGGGCCGCGACCTCGTGGTACACCGTCGATCAGTACACCGAGCTGACCCCGGACTATGCAACGCAGGTGATGATCGACATGAGCGATCCCCGCTCGGAATACTTCGGCCAGCTCCGCCACGAGTCCGCGCCGCCCGACCACATCTTCGGCCGGCGGATGGAGGTACTCACGCTCGCGGTGCTGTCGCAGCTGCACGCGCGCGGCAACTTCCACCGGATCGCCCGCGAGTGGTTCTACGACGACCCGCCGGCGACGGAGCTCGGCGAGCTCGAGGCGGAGTTCTACGGCAAACGGGTTGCCTGACCCCGTCCGGACGGGGTTGCACGGACCCACGGACGCCGCGTAGCGGCCCCCTCAGACCCGCTGGATCTGCATCAGGCTCGTGGTCCCGGGGCGGCCGCTCGGCAACCCGGCGGTGATCCCGACGCGCGCGCCCGGCTTGACCCAGCCGAGCTCGACGACGCGGCGGGCCGAGTCCGCGATCAGTGCCTCGGTGACCTCGTGCCGGCGCATCGACCCAGCCTGCACCCCCCACATCAGGCTGCACCGCCGGACGGTCTCCTTACCGGGCGACAGCGCGTAGATCGGAACCTGCGGACGGTGGGCGGAGATCAGGCGGGCCGAGCGGCCCGACAGCGTCGGTACCACCAGCGCGGCCAGGTGCAGGTCGCGGGCGGCGGCGCACATGCTGTAGGCGACGGTGTAGGCCGGGTCGCGTGCGTCGCGCCGGACCCGCTCCTCGTTCCACGTCCGGTACGGCAGCGTGTGCTCGGTCCGCTCCGCGACCGAGGCCATCATCTGTACGGCGTTGACCGGCCACGAGCCGATGGCGGTCTCCTGGGACAGCATCACGGCGTCGGTCCCGTCGAGGATCGCGTTGGCGACGTCGGCGACCTCGGCGCGGGTCGGCCGTGACGAGTTGACCATCGAGTCGAGCATCTGCGTGGCGGTGATCGACGGGCGCGCGAGCCGGCCGGCGATCCGCAGGAGCTGCTTCTGCACGATCGGCACATCCTCGATCGGGAGCTCGATCCCGAGGTCGCCGCGCGCGACCATCACGCAGTCGGCGGCACGGATGATCTCCTCGGCGGCGTCGACCGCCTGGGGCTTCTCGATCTTGGCGATCAGCGGCAGCCGCGTGTGCCGCCGCACGGCGGTCACGTCCTCGGCGGTGCGCACGAACGACAGCGCGACCAGGTCGACGCCGATCGACTCGCCGAAGCGGAGCATGTCGAGGTCCTCCTCGGGTACGGCAGGCAGCCCGCGTGTCGAGCCGGGGATGTTGAGACCCTGACGCGAGGCCACGGTCCCTCCGATCTCGACCGCCGTCTCGACCTCGCCTTCAGCCTCGCGGACCGTCTTGACCCGCAGCCGGATCGCCCCGTCAGCCAGGTAGATGATGTCGTCGGGGTCGACCGCGCCGGCCAGTCCGCCCCAGCTCACCGACATCTGCTCGCCGTTGCCGACGGAGTTCGCGCCGCACAGCAGGACGAGTTTCTCGCCCGGCTTGAGCTCGGCGGTGTCGTCCTCGAGGCTCCCGATGCGAATCTTCGGACCCGGAAGATCCTGGAGGATCGCGACCTGCCGGCCCGCCGCCGACGCGGCCCGGCGCACCAGCTCGGCGTTCTCGGCGTGGATCTCGCGGTTGCCGTGGGAGAAGTTCAGGCGAGCGACGTCCATGCCAGCCTCGGCCATGCGCGTGAGCGTCTCGAGGTCGCGCGACGCGGGCCCGATGGTGGCGACGATCTTGGTGCGGCGCATATCGCGCTGGAAGCTACTGCACTTGGGTCCTCAGCTCGTTATCGCCGCGTGAGGCCGCGGATCAGATGCGGACGGGCTCGCCGTCCGCGGTCAGGCGGCCGCCGCTGCGCAGGTCGCAGATCAGGTCCCAATGCAGGGCCGAGACGTTCTTTCCCCCGGTCTCGGGATACGAGCGGCCGAGCGCGAGGTGGACCGTTCCGGCCATCTTCTCGTCGAGCAGGATCGAGCCGGTGGGGCGGTCGATGCCGGCGTTCGTGCCGATCCCGAGCTCGCCGAGGAAGCGCGCACCGGGATCGGTCGCGAGCGATGCGTCGAGGTACGACTGTCCGCGCTCGGCGGTGGCTTTCGTGACCTCGCCGTTCTCGAACGTGAGCTCGACGCCCTCGACGGCGACCCCGCGCGGACTCGAGGGGATCGTGAATCGGATCGTGCCGTTGGCCGAGTCCTCGAGCGGGCCTGTGAAGACCTCGCCGCTCGGCATGTTGCGCCGGCCGTTCGAGTTGATCCAGATGCGGCCGTCGACGCGCAAGCGCAGGTCGGTCCCGTCGGCCTCGATCCGGATCTCGCGGGCTCGGGTCAGCCGATCGACCACCCGTGCCTGGCGGTCGCTCAGCTCTCGCCAGGCGGCGACCGGATCCGGGCGGTCGAGGAACAGGGCACGGTTGAGGAACGCGGCGTAGACGTCGTCACTCATCCCCGCCTGCTGAGCCAGCGCCGGCGTCGGCCACTGCGTGCCGCACCAGCGCTTCCCTAGCCGGACCTCCTGGATCGGCGCGCGGGCCCGGGAGGCGCGCGCCATCACCGCCGGATCGACGTCGGCGAGCGCTCGGGTGTTGTCGGGCGCGTCGATGCGAAGGAACGCGTCGGCGTGCTCGGCCTCCGCCAGATCGAGTGGCGCGAAGTTGTCGAGCAGGTCGTCGCCGGCGAGGCGGTAGAAGTCCTCGGCCAGGCCGGGTATGCCGATCCGCAGGCCCGGCGCCCACGCCCCGCGCATGATCAGCTCGCGGTAAAACGTCCGGATCAGCGGGGCGGCGAGCGTGGTCGTCGAGACGAGCACGTAGTCGCGCTCGCGCACGTCCAGGCACCAGTCGCACAGGAGGGCGGCGAATGCGTCGGCGTCGATCATGGCGCCTGCAACTCGGGGAAGTGCTCGGCGACGTGCTCGCGCAGGGCGTCGCGGACGAACTGGCGCTCCTGGGGCGACGCCATCCGGTAGCGGCCGAGCAGCTCCTTCTGACGCTTGATCTCGAGCCCCGAGATCGTCCACGAGACCGCGAGGAACTCGAACAGCAGCTCGGTGGCGCGCTGCCACGCGTCCTCGCGCTCGAGCCCGCCGGCGATCTTGTCGGCGTACGTGCGACGCGAGCCGGGAGTCAACGAGCCTCGAAGCGTCAGGACATTCCCGTCGGCGTCGCAGTACTCGGCGGTGGGGGCGGCGAGCTTCTCCGGCCGCTTGCGGTCGCGCTTGGCCACGGTCTTCACGGCGCGGGAGCGTCGGCGGCGCGCGCGAGCTGTGCGCCGACGTCGCCGGTCACGGGGTCGGCGTGACCGGCCCACACGGCGGACGGGTCGAGCGCCGCGAGCTTGCGAATCGACGCGCGCGCCTGCTCGGTGTCCTGGTTGAACGCCGGGTGCGGGACGTCCGCCGGCTGCCGGCGTCCGCTCTGGGGGTCGACCGTGTACAGCGTGTCGGACACGAGCGCGAGCCGATCGGATTCGCGGAACAGCCCGATCAGCCCGGGGGCGTGGCCCGGGAGGTGCACGACCCTGAAGCCCGCGACCTCGTCGCCCTCGCTGAGCGTGCCCGCGATCTGGACCGGGCCGCCGTCCCAGGTCGGGATCAGCCGCCACAGGACGGTGCGGCCGCGCGGATCGAGCTTCGCGCGGTCCCAGTAGTCCCGATAGGAGTCGGACGACTCGGCGGCCTCATGGTCGGCGGGGTGGCAGTAGACCGGCGCGCCCAGGCCGGGGGCCGCCCCGCGGTGATCGGCGTCGGCGTGGCCGAGCACGACCCGCTTGATCCCGCCGAGGCGCGCCCCGGCGGCGGCCACCGGCGCGGCCATGTCGGACACTCCGCAATCGAACACGGTGACGCCGCCCTCGTCCTCGATCAGGTACACGTTCATGGTCTTGGGGATGCCGCCGCGGACGAGCCACACGCCCTCGGCGATCCGCTCGGGGTCAGATCCCTGGATCCACGAGAGCGCGCGGGTGCGCGCGTTGGCGAGCTGGGTCAGACGAGCTTCGGCGCGCGAGCCCGCCGGCGGCAGCAGTCCGAGCTGGCGCGCCACGTTCCCGGTGTCGACGTAGGCGTCGAGGTGCTCGATCTGCCCGTCGGCGTTCACGGTCAGGACGTCGCAGCCCTCCATCTCGAGCCGAGCGCCGTTGGCGGCGAACCCCTGGAACCTCGCGGGGCCCGCGAACGTGCCGCGGGCCCGCCAGCGCACGGCCACGCGGTCCTCGCCGGCGGTCATGTCCAGCACCTCCCAGCTCAGGTCGGGGAACGCGCCGTGCAGCTCACCGAGGTTCGCACGAACCCCGTCGGGTGCGGTCAGCTCGCGCTGCCCGACGAGGCGCTCGACCCCGCCCGGCGCCCACAGGGCGACTGCGGCGTCGATGTCGCGATCGGCGATCGCCTCGAAATAACGCTTGACGACGTTTGCGCTGGACATCCGGGCGCCGAGTCTAGGGTCGTGGCGAATATCGTGCGCGGGCATGCCGCGTAGACAAGAACTCGGCCGGGGAGAACGGGTGATACCGGGGCTTTGGCGGCTCCGCTTGCCGCTGCCGCTGCCCGGGGTGCCTCATTGCAACGCGTGGGCGATCGCGGCCGGGGACGGCGTCGTGCTCGTCGACACCGGCATGCACGAGCCGGGGTCGATGGCCGAGCTCGAGCGGTCGCTCTCCCAGGTGGGGTTGAGCGTGGACCAGGTGCGGTTGCTCGCCTGCACCCACGCGCACGTAGATCACTGGGGGCAGGCCGCCACGATTCGCGACCGGGCCGGATGCGAGTTCTGGATGCACCCCAACCATCAGCACGGTTTCGCGACCGCCGTCGACCCCGAGCGCGCGCTCGCGCGCCGGCTCGAGATCGGGCGTCAGGGCGGCGTGCCTCCGTCGGCGCTGGCTCGCTACGCCGAGCGAGCGAAGAGCTCCCCGTCGGGGATCGCCGAGGTGATCGAGCCCGACGGGCCGCTGGTCCCCGGCGTCGAGATCGAGACGGATCTAGGCGTCTGGACGGTGCACGAGACCCCCGGCCATGCGCCGTCGCACGTGTGCCTTTTCCAGGCCGAGCGACGCCTGTTGATCTCAGGCGACCACGTACTCGGGCGGATCTCGCTCTACTTCGACTACGGCTGGACCCCCGACCCGATCGGCGAGTTCCTGAACTCGCTGGACGTGACCGACGAGCTCGGGGCGCGCCTGGCGCTGTCTGGCCACGGCAAGCCGTTCATCGACGTCCACGGCCACATCGAGGCCAATCGCGAGCTCGTGCGCGAACGACTCGATTCCGTGGTGGCAGCGGTACAGGACGCGCCGAGGACCGCTGTCGAGATCGCCGCGAGCGTCTACGGCGAGGAATTGAGCGAGACCAATACGGGATGGCGACTGCAGGAGACGCTGTGCTACCTGCACCACCTCGGGCTCCAAGGCCGGGTTTCGCGCGAGTCCGAGGGCGACCTGGCCTGCTGGGGAGGCGTCTCGACGTGAACCTTGACACAACTCTGTCAAGGTTGGTATCTTGCCGCCACCATGCGAATCGATCAGATGCTCGCCACCGCCGACGAGCCGGTGTTCTCGTTCGAGTTCTTCCCCCCCAAGACCGACGAGGGTGAGCAGAACCTCCGTTCCGCGCTGTCAGCGCTGCGAGAGCTCGAGCCGGCTTTCGTGTCGGTCACCTACGGGGCCGCCGGATCCGGCCGCGGCCTCACGCTCGAGCTGACCAAGTGGATCAAGCGCGAGCTCGGGATCGAGGCGATGGCGCACCTCAGCTGCGTCGGCGCCTCGCGCGACGAGCTGTGCGTGATCCTCGACAGCCTCGCCGGGGCCGGGATCGAGAACGTGCTCGCGCTACGCGGGGACCCGCCGCGCGGCGAGACCGAGTGGCGGCCACACCCGGGCGGCCTGCGCTACTCGAGCGAGCTCGCGGCGCTCATCGCCGATCGGTACCCGATGAGCATCGGCGCCGCCTGCTTCCCCGAGGTCCATCCCGAGGCGTCCGACCTGGCCGCCGATCTGCGCTTCCTCAAGCAGAAGGTGGACGCCGGCGCCTCGTTCCTGATCACCCAGCTGTTCTTCGACAACGACCTCTACTTCCGGTTCGTCGAGGAGGCGAGAGCCGCCGGGATCGAGGTCCCGATCCTGCCCGGGATCATGCCGATCACCGACGTGGCCCAGATCAAGACGATCACCGAGATGTGCGGTGCGTGCATCCCCGAGCCGTTGCTCAGGCAGCTCGAAGAGCGCGCCCCATTTCCCAGCGCCGTGCTGCAGCTGGGCGTCTCCTACGCCACGCTCCAGTGCGCCGAGCTGCTGGCGCGCGGCGCCCCGGGGATCCACTTCTACACGCTGAACCGCTCACCGGCGACGCGAGCGATCCTGGCCGCGCTGCGGCTGCTGCGCCCGTGGGTCCGGCGCGAGGTCGTCAGGACGGCGGAATGACGTCCAGCGCGTGCGCGAGCCGCGGCTGGCCGTCGACCTCGTAGCGCACGTCGATCTCGTCGTTGCGCTTGTAGGTCCCGATTCCCCAGAAGCCGAGGAACCACGCCCAGCCGCTCAGCTTCTGGCGGACCAGCTCGCGCTCGAACAGCAGCTCGCCGGCGGCGATCCGGTAGTCGGGCCCTAGCTCCTGGCGCACGCCGTTGACGTACACCTCGAACGGCGAGCGCACCCCGGGCGGAAGCTTTACGCGCCAGTACGCCATCGGGCTCAGATGTCGCCGGGGATCAGGGACATGATCACGACGTCGACGCCCTGGCCTCGCTTGCGCAGGTACTCGCGCAGGACGCCCTCGCGTACGAACCCGGCGGCCTGCGCGGCGCGGATCATCGGCGCATTGTCCGGCTCGGCCAGGAGCTCGAGCCGGGCGAGCCCGGCGGACCCGAGTAGCCACGAGCCGGCGAGCCTGAGTGCGCCGCGCCCGATGCCGCGGCCCCTGACCTGCGGCGCCAGCCAGATTCCCACCTCGGCCCGCGACTGGTCCCAGTCGACCGGGTGGACGCGGATCTGGCCACGGCAGGTGTCGGTGCCCGCCTGGAGGATCGTCAGCGTCGCTCGTTCTCCGATCGCGCGATCGGCCGCCTCGCGCTCGGCCGCGCGACCAAGCTCGGCTCCGCTCGGCGGCCGGTCCTCCCCGGTCAGCACGTGCAGCCGCTCGTCGTCCTGGTGGGCGATCAGGATCTCGGGAATGTCGCGCTCGGCGTAGTCGCGCAAGACGACCTCGCCGTCGGTCAGCGGCTCGGTGAGGAGCGGGAGCGAGCTCATGTGATGCGTCCGGGAGACATCCTGCCGTCGGAAACGGACCGTACCCTGTCTCGCCGTGGAACCGGTCGTTTATCGGGTGCGGCGCTCAGATCGGGCGCGCCGAGTGCGCGTCACCATCGACGCCACCCGCGGGGTCGAGGTCGTGCTGCCGCGCCGGGCGCCCGAGCGGGAGGCGGCGGCCGCGATCCGTGAGCTCCGGCCGTGGATCGAGCGGCGGGTGGCCGAGCTCGAGGACGCGCGCGCCGCGGTCGCCGCGCGCGGCGACACGGTCCCATACCTGGGGCAAACGCTGGCGCTGCAGGGCGAGAGCGGACGGTCACGCGTGACCCGTCGTGGTGACTTGCTGCTCGTTCCGGACGGGGACGAGCGCACGCCGGCGCTGGAGAGGTGGTACCGCCGCGCGGCCCGGTCTGAGATCGCGCCGCGCCTCGAGCGGGCATGCGCGCTCGCCGGCACCTCGTACGCAGGGCTGACGATCCGAGGCCAGCGGACACGATGGGCGAGCTGCTCGAGGACCGGCGCGATGAGCTTCAACTGGCGGCTACTGCTGGCCCCGGAGGCAGTGCTCGACTACGTGGTGTGGCACGAGGTGTGCCATCTCGAGGTGCACGACCACTCGCCGCGGTTTTGGCGGCTGCTGGCGACGCGCGACCCGGGGTATCGCCAGCACTTGCGCTGGTTGCGAGCTAACGGCGCGACACTCGCGCTGTAACCGCACGTCAACGTCCGGACGTTGCCCGACCTGACTACCGCTGGTACGCTCGCCCCTCGCGGTGGACGGCGCTCCTGCGCCTCGCTGCGGCACCGGACGCACGCACACGCAGGCGCACACTGTTGGCGGGCGAGGGAGAAACACTGTTGCGGATCGACAGGATATGCCGGACCGAGGACCTCGTACAGACGGCTTGCGTCTGCGGCCCCTTACGAGGTCGAGGTCCTGGTCCGGTGAGCCCCTTGCGCCTGCCTGCCGGTCTATCGCCTGCGCAAGGGGGAGCGCCGCTGAGCCGTGAGGCTTGTCTGCGGCGGCATTGTTAGGTAACCTACCAAGCTAGTCGCACTGCTGTCAAGCCAACTGGTGAGGTCGGTAACCTCCGGAGGCAGAACAGGACATTCGATGACACGTCCAAGCACGAAACCATTCGGAGAGTCACTCCGCGCCCTGATGGACGAGCGCTCGCTCACATATCGCGGGCTGGCCGAGGCGACGCGCAAGCTCGATGGCAAGGGCATCACCCATGCCCACATCAACATGCTCGCCAACGGGCACGACAAGCCGTCGATGCGCGCGATGGAGCTGATCGCCGCGGCGTGCGGGGTCGACCCCGACTACTTTGCCGAGTACCGCCTGGCGGCGGCGATGCGCGAGCTGGACCCGGCCGAAGTCGGTCTCGAGCAGGCGCTCGAGAACCTCAACGCTCGACTCGGCGCCCGCCGACAGTCCGGCGCCAGAGGACGACCATCGCCGCTGCCCCAAGCACAACCTCGTCCCACGGGGTAGACAGCGGGTCAAGCGGCGGCAGCGCGATCAAGAACGCGACCGCCCAGACGACCCAAGCGATCTGAACGCCCTTGCGGGTCACCTCGGGGTAGCGCCAGAGCATGTCGGCAAGGCGGCCCGAGAAGAACCCGAGCTCATTCTTTTCGCCGAGGAGCTTGGCCGCCGCCGACAGCGACGCCAGCGCCAGCACGAACGCGAGATAGCCGAACGGACGGACGAGGAATCGCAGAGGAGACATGAGATCGAGCCTCGCCATCGGTCTTAAACGATATCTCACTCGCCCTGGAGCGCCCGGCGGAGCGCTGACAGCTCATCGTCGCCGTCTCGCCGCTCGAGGGGTCTGCGCCTGACGCGGCCGCTGTACGCCTCGGTCGACCCGTCCCCGTGAACGTCAATCCCCGCGTGCCGGCTGGGCAGATGCCGCTCGGGTCCGGAGAGCTCAACCCTGGCCATGACCTGCTCGGCTGGCGCGTAGCGCTTCAGGACCGTGTCCGCCGGCTGGCGAGCGGCGTCGTCGGCGAGTTGGGCGACGCGGGCCTCGAGCACGTCGAGCGCAGGGGCCAGCGCGTCGAACCGCGCGTGGTCGACACGCGGGCCGACGCGCACCGTCAGCGTCCAGATCTCGGTCGCCGGCGTGGGCTACCGCTTGTCCATCGGGCTACCGCTTGTCCATCGGGGCTACCGCTTGTCCATCGGGGCTACCGCTTGTCCGTCGGGGCTACCGCTTGTCCATGGGGACGTATTCGCGCCCGCGCGCGCCGGTGTAGATCTGGCGCGGCCGGGCGATTTTCTGCTCCTTGTCGTCGATCATCTCGAGCCACTGGGCGATCCAGCCGCTCGTGCGCCCGATCGCGAACAGCACCGGGAACATCTCCATCGGCATCCCGAGCGCCTCGTAGATCAGCCCGGAGTAGAAGTCGACGTTCGGGTAGAGCTTGCGCTCGACGAAGTAGTCGTCCTCGAGCGCGATCTTCTCGAGCTCGAGCGCGATGTCGAGCAGCGGGTTGGTCCCGGTCACCTCGAGCACCTCGTCGACCGCCTTCTTGATGATCTTGGCGCGCGGGTCGTAGTTCTTGTAGACCCGGTGGCCGAAGCCCATCAGGCGCTCATCGCCGTTCTTGACGCCCTCGATGAAGTCGGGGACGTTCTCCTTGCGCTCGATCCGGCGCAGCATCCGAAGCGCTGCCTCGTTCGCGCCGCCGTGGAGCGGCCCGTACAGGGCGGCTACGCCGGCAGCGACCGCGGAGTACGGATCGACTTGGGAGGAGCCGACGCTGCGCACCGCGCTTGTCGAGCAGTTCTGCTCGTGGTCGGCGTGGAGGATGAACAGGACATCGAGCGCGTGCTCGAGCCGGGGGTCGGGCTCGTATCGGAGCTCGGTCATCTTGTAGATCATCGAGAGGAAGTTGCCCGCGTACGAGAGCTCGTTGTCGGGATACACGTACGGCTTCCCCTGGTTGTGGCGGAACGAGAACGCCGCCAGCGTCGGCATCTTCGCCAGCAGCCGAATCACCTGGATGTAGCGGACTTCCTCGTCCTTGATCTGGCTAGCCTCGGGATAGAACGTCGAGAGCGCCCCGACCGACGCCAGCAGCATCCCCATCGGGTGGGCGTCGTACCGGAAGCCCTGCATGAACTCCTTGACGTTCTCGTGCACGAACGTGTGAATCGTGATCTGGTGGGTCCACTCGTCGAGCTGGGCCTGGCTCGGAAGCTCGCCGTGGATCAGCAGGTAGGCCACCTCGCGGTAGCTCGCCTGCTCGGCCAGCTGCTCGATCGGATAGCCCCGGTATTCGAGGATCCCCTTCTCGCCGTCGATGTAGGTGATCGCGGAGCGGCACGACGCCGTCGCCATGTAGGCGGGGTCGTAGCTCATCAGGCCGAAATCGTCCTCGTGCACCTTGATGTTGCGAAGCTCGGTGGCGCGGATCGTTTCGTCCTCGATCGGAATCTCGTACTGCTTCCCGGTGCGGTTGTCTATGACCGTCAGGGTGTCTGTCGCCGTGGCTGCGCCGGCGCCGTCTCGTTGCTGCGTCTCAGTCGTCATTCGCGCTCCTCTCGAGCGGTTGCCGGGGGCCGGGGGTTGCCCGGGTGCCGGGGTCTTCCGGGCCGGAGCCGGGCGGAATACCACCCTTCAATTTAGTACCCGCAACGTCCCGACGGGACGCTAGCCGTGGGCGTGTAGAAACCCTGTCTGGTTCCGGCCGCGGTCCGGGAGGTCGCGGGTTCCGGTAGCGGTCCGGTCGCCGCGGACTCCCCGCGGTCCTGTGGCGGTCCGGTCGCGGTCCTGTCGCGAGGGCCGGAGGCGGGAGGCGGCTACTTGGGGAAGGCGCTCGTCACGACGGCCATCGCCATCGCGAAGATCATCAGCACGAAGCTGACCCCCATCACTCCGCGCGCCCCGCGCTCGCTGTACGGGAAGCTGGGGCGGGTGAGCCCTACCGCGGCCAGGCCGAGCGCCCAGATGACGAGCAGCCCGCCGGCAATGTAGAACGGGACCTTCGAAGGTTCGCCGGCGGCAAGAATCAGCGTCGACACGCGCGCGAGCCTACTCGATGCGCGTCCGCTCCGCGCCGCGGGGCCGCGTTCCCTCGTAACGGCTCTCGGTGGCGGCGCGCTGGCCCTGGTAGTGGCTGCCCAGCTCGGGGCTCCCGTACGGCCGGAGCGCCGGCCGGTCGAGCGTCATGAACGACAGCTGCGCGATCGGCAGCCCCGGATACAGCTTGATCGGAATGCGGGTGAGGTTGTTGAGCTCGAGCGTCAACGTCCCCTTCCAGCCGGGGTCGCAGAAGCCGGCGGTGGCGTGGACGATCAGCCCGAGCCTCCCGATGCTGCTCTTGCCCTCGATTCTCGCCACGATGTCGTCGGGAAGCTCGACCCACTCAAGTGTGCGGCCGAGGCAGAACTCGCCGGGGTGGATCACGAACGACTCGTTCTCCCCGATCACGACCTCCTCGGTCAGGCCCGCCGGGGGCTCGCGCAGGTCGATCGCCGAGGCGCGGTGGTTGTGGAACACGCGGAACGAGTCGCCGAGGCGCAGGTCGACGCTCGCCGGCTGGACCAGGTCCTGATCCCATGGGTCGATCCTGATCCGGCCGTTCTGCACGAGCTCGAGGATCGTCGCGTCGGACAGGACAGACGCAGGGGCGTTCATTCGCTTGCAAGTCTGGCAGCGGCCTCGGCTGCACGCCAATTCATACGCGCCGATCCGAACGCGCCACGCGACCGCACGCGCTTGAACGGCGGGCGCCTGGAGGAGGTGTTTGGGCGCTCGGTGGCGGACGCAGGCCGCGCAGACCCGGAAACAACCTGCAAAGCATGACAATCGCCGCGCTTGCCGCGAACCGTGTCAGAGCGTGCATGTGGGGCATGCGGGGAACGACACGGTCAGCGCGAAACGGCTCCAATGACAGGTTTTGCAGGTCGCCCGCCGGCCCCGGGGCGAACGAACGGACCACCGCCCTCACACTCCAGGTGCCCGCCGTTTATCCACTCGCTGACGAACACGCTCGCCGACAGCGCCGGCAACATCAGCTCTCGCGCGCTTCTCCGAGCACGCCCCGTGACCCACGGGTTTGAACGGCGGGCGCCTGGAGGACGGTTCGGGTGCTCGGGGACGGAGGTGGGCCCGAACGGCTCCGGAAATAACCTGCAAAGCACGACAATCGCCACGTCTGGCGGCAAGTGTGCCGGAGTATGCATGTGAGGCATGCGCGGTGCGTCGCGGCTGGCCGTTACTCGACGAATTGACGCGTTATGCAGGTCCTGGGAGGTCATGACGGCCGAGCAGCGACGAGCGAGGGCTCGCCCGCCGGGCCCGCGTGGACGGCTCCGGCGACCAGCGCGACGGCGCCGGCGAGCGGCTAGCGCTCGACCGTGCGAGTCCGCGCGCGGACAGTGCGCACCCGCGGCGGCGAGGGCGGCGCTGGATCGCCGTGGGGGCCGCGGCGCGGATGGCGCGGGAACGGCTTGCGCGGGTGCGGCGGATGCCGCTTGATGCCGCCGTCGTCGTCGCGCGACGAAGTCTCGTCGGGCTCTTGCTTGATCGCCCACCAGACGATGTAGATCAGGCCGGCAAGCGGGATCTTCAGGGCGAGCATCAACCAGATGAGTCCCCAAGTCACGGCAGTCGATCCTACCGAGATCCGGCCCGGATGTCACGTCGCCCCAGCGCCCGCAACTCACACCCGCCGCGAACGCTCGAGGCCCCTGCTCCGCCGTCACCGGGACACCGGCCCGTGCGTTCGCAACCAAGGCGCAACACGAGACCCATTACTGTCCCCGGGGACGTGTCGCTTGCTCGACTTCGCCTGATCTCCGCCGTCGGCGCGGTGGCCGTCCTGGCGCTGCTGGTGTTGCTTTCGTTGCTGGCCCGGCTCGACGTCAGGCCAGCCCCCACGGCCAGCACTGAGGTGCCCGCGCCGCTCGCGATCGGCACGGAGCTGCAGAAGCCCCGCCGGGTTCCGTCGGCGCCGCTCATCAACGCGCAGGGCAAGCAGACCTCGCTGGCCGCGTGGCGGGGCAAGTGGGTGATCCTGGCCCCGTCGATGACCCTGTGCCACGAGGTCTGCCCGCTTACCACCGGGGCGCTGATGGAGATGGTCAACGACGTGCGGCTCGCCGGCCTGTCCAAGCAGGTGGTCATCGCCGAGGCGACGGTCGATCCGTGGCGCGACAGTCCGTACCGGCTGCGCGCCTACGAGAAGCTCACCGGCGCCGACTTCGCGATGCTCACCGGGACGCAGTCGGAGATCAAGCAGCTCTGGAAGTTCTTCGGCGTCTACTACGTGCGCGTACCGCAGGGCACGCCTCCCGACATCGACTGGATGACTCACAAGCCCGAGACGTTCGACGTCCAGCACACCGACGCGATCTTCTTCATCGATCCGGCCGGCCAGGAGCGAATCGTCGACGACGGCATGGCCGACGTCGACGGTCAGCTATCACCGGCGCTGAAGAGCCTCCTGAGCAGCGAGGGAGTTCAGAACCTCGAGCATCCGCAGTTCCCGTGGACCCCCGCCCAGGCGCTCGACGACCTGTACTACCTGATGAACCGGACCGTCCCCGCCAGCGCGGTTCCAAAGGTCGCCCCGCCGACCGCGGCCGACGCGCGGCGCGTGCTGGCCGGGTCGCCGGGCTCGCTCGCTTCGCTGCACACCCAGGCCGGTCAGCTGATCACCTCGGGCGGCACGCTGTCCGATCGCCTGACCTCGCTGCGTGGCTATCCGGTCGTGCTCAACGCGTGGGCGGCTTGGTGTCCCCCTTGCCGGGAGGAGTTCCCGCTGCTGGCCACGGCTTCCGCGCAGTACGGACGTAAGGTCGCGTTCCTCGGCGCCGATACGAACGACTCGACCGGTGACGCGCGGTCGTTCCTCGCCCAGCACCCGGTCAGCTATCCGAGCTATCCGGTCGCGTCGACCGACCTGTCGTCGCTCGCCGTTCTCGAAGGATTCCCGACGACGATCTTCATCAACCGCGCCGGCAAGGTCGTATTCGTCCACACCGGCCAGTACCAGAGCGAAGCGGCCCTAGATAACGACATCCAGCACTACGCCCTCGGCGTCCAACCGCGGCAGTAGCCGCGCGGGCGGACGCAGCGCGAGCGCCGATCCGATCGCGAGCAGCGTCCACGTGATCGGATCCTCGAGGAAGTCCGCGTACAGCAGCGTGTGGAACAGCAGCGCGACGAACGCCGCCGCGATCGCCACGCGGGCTGGGTCGGAGCGGCACCGCTGAAGCAGCACGACGAGCGCCGCCAGCACCAGCGCGATGTAGACGAGCTCGCCGATCAGCCCCTGCTCGGCCGCGATCGTGACCGGGATCGTGTGCGAGGCCGACAGCGTCTGACCGATCTTCTGGTGGTGGTCGCTGTATTCGGTCTCGAACGAGCCCGATCCGTATCCCCACAGCGGCCGCGCCTCGAACAGATCAATGCCGCCCGAGACGAGGCCCGGACGGCCGCTCGAGGCACCGTTCAGCCCCTGGTTGAGCCCGAACGTCGTGGGCGAGACCGCGATCGCGGCGGCGGCGAGGGCGACCACCCCGATCGCGGCGAACACCGCCCGTCCGATCTTCCATCGCAGTGCAGCCAGCGCTCCCAGCCCGACGAGCAGCGCGCCCAGGGACGATCGCGACAGGGTCAGCAACAGCGCCACCCACAGGATCGCGAGCACCGCGATCGTGACCAGCTGCGTCCGTTGCCGGCGCGCGTAGAGGATCACCGACGCCAGCATGATCATCACAAGCGCGAGGAACCGGCCGAAGATGTTCGGGTCGAAGAACACCGAGTTGACCGTGAAGTACGCGTGGACCTGGTTCGCGGCGATCAACTTGGGGTTCAGGAAGATCGTCTTGGTCTCGTACTCGACGAACCCGACAAGTCCGAACAGCACCGCGAGCCCGGCGACGAGCGCCAGGCATATTCGGGTCAGCCGCTGCGTCCAGTCGAGCCGGCGCAGCAGGCAATAAGCCAGCGCGAACGGCACGTAGAAGAACACGACCTGCTGCAGCGCGGTCGTGAACTTCGGCGAGTAGGCCGCCTGGAGCGCATACAGGACGACGTACCCCGCGAGCAGCCACTCGAGCCAGCGAACGGGGCCGTGCTCGGCCGGCGCTTCCGGGCTCGGCTCCGGTGGCGCGTCGCCGGCGGCCGCGTCCGTTGCAGGACCCGGTGGCGCGTTGTCGGCAGCCGCGTCCGGCTGGGGACTCGGTGGCGCGTCGCCGGCGGCCGCGTCCAGCGCGGGACCCGGTGCCGCCCGCCCCCTCAGCGTCGTCACGATGAACGCCACCGAGCCGGCGGCGACTACGAAGTACAGCGGGACGAGCAGGTTCGAGGTGACGCCTCCGGCTTCGATCGGGATCCGGAACGGGAGTGCGACGATCACGGCGCCGGCGAGCACCGCCGGCCACTTCGCGATCGCCACCGCCGCCCCCATCACCGCCGCCAGCACGAAGATCGCGCCGACCGCCGCCACGAGCGGATGACGGTGAACGATGCTGAGCTGCGGCGAGTGCCAGATGTCGGCCAGCAGCAGCACCGGGGCTAGCACGAGCGCGCCGAGCATCGCCAGCGCCCGAACGCGAGGATCGCGATGGAGCATGACCACTGCGGCGAGCGCCGCGGCCACCACGATCCCCACCTCGGGCAGCGGTCCACCGATGGCTCCGTACACGAGCACGGTCGGAATGATCCTCTACCTTTGTCGGGCGCATGTCCTCTAAGAGGCTTCCAATCGCGGGCCGCGCCGGGTCATGGCCGGCGTTCGCGCTCGTCGCGCTGGCGCTGGCACTGACGGGCTGCGGGGCCGTCAAGGTCCAGCCGACCGCGGCCGCCGGCTCCACGAAGCTCGCCAGCCGGGGCAAGGTCGACAGCCCGCTGACCGATATGCACAACCACCTCGGGTGCCTACGGGCTGATCACCTCGCGGTCCAGGTCCTCAGCCCGACGAAGCTTCAGGTCGGCGCTGCACCGGCAGGCCCGACGATCGTGTTCACGGCGACGGACGGGGCAGCCCAGGCACGGCAGATCGACGGGACCGCGCAGGGCGCCGAGGTGATCGGCACCGCTTTGCTGTACCCCAACCAGGGCTCGGACTCGGAGCTGACCGGCATCGAGGACTGTCTGGATCAGGGCGTGCAGGGATAGGCGCGCTCTAGAATGCGCGACGCCGGCGCCAGGTGCGCAGGCTTTTGTACGCATCTGCCGCTGCCGTGCGTAACTTGGCGAGCGCGGCACCAACCAGATCTTCCCGGTCCACTTGTCTGTTCCCACTGCTGAGCTGACTGCGTCCGCGCCGTCGACAGATGTCACGGCGCGCGGCCGCGCGCTCGCCGGCCGCATGTCCGGCTGGCGCCTGTATCTGTGGCTCGGCGGGGGCGCGCTCGTGATCGCCGCGCTGACGCTGCTGATTCCGTCGACACCCAGCTACGACCCCTGGGCCTGGCTCGTGTGGGGCCACGAGATCATCCACCTCGGCCTCCACACCACCGGCGGCCCCTCGTGGAAGCCGCTGCCGATGCTGTTCACGACGGTGTTCGCGGTTTTCGGCAAGGCCCAGCCCGACCTGTGGCTGATCATCGCGCGCACGGGCGCGATCGTGGCGGTGGGGATGGTGTTCAGGCTTGCCTGGCGCCTGACGCGCGACCTCGTCGCCGGCGTCGCCGAGCCGAGCGGCACGGCGCGCTGGATGGCACTGATCGCGCCGGTGCTCGCCGGCTTGGTCGCGGCCGGCAGCCTGATCAACTCGGGCGGGTTCATCTCCGACAACGCGCTCGGCTACTCGGAGGGCTTGGCGACCGCGCTCGCGTTGATCGCGGTCGACAGTTACATGGACGGGTCGCGCCAGCGAGCGTTCGTGTTCGGTTTCTTCGCCGCGCTCGACCGTCCCGAGCTGTGGTTCTTCTGGGGCCCGTACGGGCTGTACCTGTTCTGGCGCGATCCGGGCGCGCGCAAGCTCGTCGTGGGCCTGTTCGCGCTGATCCCGGTGCTGTGGTTCCTCCCCGAGCTGTGGGGCTCCGGGCACCTGCTCCGCGGCGTCACCCGGGCCCAGCACCCACGCGCCAACAGCGCCGCATTCGCGAAGTGCCCGGTGTGCACGGTGTTCAAGAAGGAGGCCTGGCCGACCGTTCTCAACCGGGTCAAGATCCCGGGCATCATCGCGCTGTTCGTGGCCGCGTTCGGTCTGTGGCGCACGCGCGGATCGTGGTGGCGCCGTAGCGGTCCGGTCGACCGATCGACCCAGGCGCGAGCCTGGCTGCTCGGGCTCGGGCTGTTCGGCCTGGTCTGGTGGCTGGGGATCTCGCTCGAGACGCAGGCCGGCTTCTCGGGTAACGACCGCTACCTGGTGCTCGGGACCGCTCCGGTCGCGATCGTGGGCGGGATCGCGTGGGGGTGGTTCTCGCGGACGCTCGCCGACTGGATTCGCCGGCTCGCGGCGCTGCTGGGGTCGGGCATGCGGCGGCTGACCGCCGCGGCGTTCACCATCTCCGCCGGGACGATCGTGGCGATCGGCCTGTTCCTCGCGGTGCCGCCCTGGATCGGCCGGAACATCGTCAGCCTTCCGCGCACCCACCACGCGCTCGTCTACCAGGCCCGCTTGCGCGAGGATCTCACCGCCGCCGTGCAGAAGGCCGGTGGCGCGAACGCGCTGCTCCACTGCGGCAACGGCTCGGTGATGACCGAGGGCTTCCAGGTGCCGATGGTCGCGTGGACACTCGGGGTCCGCACGCTGCGGATCGAGGCGCCGCCTACCAACCTCGCTCCGCCACCGTGGCCGGCGGTGATCCTCCAGACCCGCGCGCAGTCGAACTCGACGCTGTTGCCGACGCCGGCGCAGATCATCGCCTGGGAGCACGCCGGCGCGCACTACACCCTCATCGCCCACGTGCGCACGTTCAGGGTGTTCTCGACATGCGCCGGTAAGGTCAGCCAGTAAGTGGACCAGCCCTCGAATCCGCGCCCACTTCGTCTCAGGATGGCCCACTAATGGCCGTCAGCGCCCCTCCGCGCGGGATCCCGCGAGTCCTCGACGTCCACGAGCCGAAGCTGCTCCAGCGCGTGCCGACGTGGGCGAGCACCGCGGCGATCCTGATCGTCCTCATGGCGATCTCGGCCTACCTCCGCACCAAATACATCACCGGGCAGTTCTGGGAGGACGAGGCGATCACGACCGGGATCGCGTCGCACTCGCTCAGCGCGATCCCGGGAGTGCTGCGCCACGACGGGTCGCCGCCGCTCTTCTACCTGCTGCTGCACGTCTGGATCAGCGTGTTCGGCGCCAGCGAGGCGGCGACACACTCGCTGTCGCTGCTGTTCGGGCTGCTCTGCATCCCAGCGGGCATGTGGGCCGGCTGGAGCCTGTTCGGGCGTCGCGCCGGCGTGTACGCGGCGGTTCTGTTCGCGTTCAGCACGTTCCTGACTGCGTATGCCCAGGAGACCCGGATGTACGAGCTGATGGCGTTGCTCGGGATCCTCGAGACGACGGCGTTCATCCACGCGTTCGTCTACCGGCGAAGGCGCTACCTGATCATGTTCGCGATCTGTCAGGCGCTGATGCTGTACACGCACGGCTGGGGCATCTTCTTCGGCGTCGGATCGGTGCTCGCGCTGATCCCGATCTGGCGCGTCAGCGACGACCGTCGCGGGATCGTCCGCGACGCCTTGCTCGCCTACGTCGGCGCGGGGATCCTGTTCCTGCCGTGGGTGCCGAACTTCATCTACCAGGCCACGCACACGGGCGCGCCGTGGGCGCCGAAGATCCGCTTCGGCGTGCCGGTCCTGCTGTCGCGGGATCTCCTCGGCAGCGACCGCATCACCGTGGCGCTGCTGACTGCGATCATCATCGGGCTCGCCCCGTTGTTCACCAAACGCTACCGGCGCAGCCGCGACGGCACGGTGATGTGGTCGCTGATCGTGCTGATCGCCGGGACGCTGATCGTGGCCTGGCTGGCGTCGCAGATCACGCCGGCGTTCGTCGCGCGCTACATGGCCCCGATCCTGGCCGCGATCCTGCTGCTGGCGGCCTGGGGCGCCGCGCGCTCGGGCATCGTCGGACTGGTGGCGATCGCGCTCTCGGTCATATTCGTCATTCACGTCTCTTCCTACGCCCCGCAGTTCAAGAGCGACATGCGCGACATCAGCGGCGAGATGACGCCCCTCCTGCACAAGAACGACTTGGTGCTGGCCGCGCAGCCGGACTCGACGCCGCTCGCCTGGTACTACCTCCCGCCCGGCCTCCAGTACGCGACCTCGCTTGGGCGCGTGAAGGACCCGAGCTACATGGATTGGGTGAATGCGCTGAAGCGGCTGCAGCGCACACAGCCGGCGCCGACGCTCGATCCGCTGGTTGCTAGCCTCAAGCCCGGCCAGCAGTTGCTGTACGTGCGACCGCTGACCGAGGGCGCGATGAACTGGAAGGCGCCCTGGACGCAGCTAGCGCGGCGCCGTTCCGCGCAGTTGGGCCAGATCCTCCAGGACGACGTCAACACCGGAGTGCTCAAACAGATCGCGGCGTCGCCGCACAACTACCGTGGCGCGAGCATCCTTGCTTACTCCGCAGTCCTTTACGAGAAGGTTTCCTGAGACCCCGAGATGAGCGATTCGACTCCTAACCCCGGCACCGGCTCGACGCCCGACCCCGGCCCCGGCGTTCCCGCCCCGGGCTCCGACATCACGCCCGAGCGCCCCGTCGTCGCGATCGGCGGCGGCCCGGCGGGGCTGACCGCCGGCTACCTGCTCGCCAAGCAGGGCAAGCCGGTGATCGTGCTCGAGTCGACCGACCAGGTGGGCGGGATCGCGCGCACCGAGGTCCGCGACGGCTACCGCTTCGACCTCGGCGGGCACCGGTTCTTCACGAAGTCCAAGGAGGTCGACGACCTCTGGCACGAGATCATGAAGGAGGAGTTTCTCCGGCGGCCCCGGCAGTCGCGGATCTACTGGAACGACAAGTTCCTCGACTACCCGCTCCAGGGGATGGACGTGATCCGCAAGCTCGGACCGGTCGAGCTCGTCCGATGCGGCATCTCGTACTGCTGGGCGGCGGTCAAGCCGAAGGGTCAGGAGGACACGTTCGAAGCGTGGGTGTCCAACCGCTTCGGCAAGCGCCTCTACCAGCACTTCTTCAAGACCTACTCAGAGAAGCTTTGGGGCGTGCCGTGCACCGAGATTCGGTCGGAGTTCGCCGCGCAGCGGATCAAGGGCCTGTCGTTCTTCGCCGCCGCCAAGGCGGCGTTTGTCGGCAACAAGGGCAACAAGATCAAGTCGCTGATCTCGGAGTTCAACTACCCCCGCTATGGCCCGGGCCAGATGTGGGAGCAGATGACCGAGGACATCCGCGCCCACGGCGGCGAGGTCAGGCTCAACGCGCCGGTCACCCGCCTGCGGATCGAGAACGGACGCGTCGTCGAGCTCGTCGCCGGCGGGGAGACGCTGACGCCGAGCTACGTGATCTCGTCGCTGCCGTTGCGCACGACCGTCGGGATCGCCGAGCCCGAGGCACCCGCGGAGGTGCGCGACGCCGCCCGTGGCCTCCGCTACCGGGACTTCCTCACCGTCGCGCTCGTGATCGACAGCCCCGAGCTGTTCTCCGACAACTGGATCTACATCCACCAGCCCGGGGTCAGGGTGCTGCGGATCCAGAACTTCCGCTCGTGGAGCCCGTGGATGGTTCCCAACGACACCGACACCTCGATCGGCATGGAGTACTTCTGCTTCGAGGGCGACGAGATCTGGAGCATGAACGACGACGACCTCGTCGCGATGGCGACGCGCGAGCTCGTCCAACTGCACCTGGCGCGCGCCGACCAGGTCAAGTTCGGGTTCGTCGTGCGCGTGCACAAGGCCTATCCGATGTACGACGTCGAGTACCCGGAGCGAGTCGGGACGATCCGCGGCTGGCTCGAGGGCGTCGGCAACCTCATCCAGGTCGGCCGGAACGGGCTCCACCGCTACAACAACTCCGACCACTCGATGCTGACCGCGATGCGCGCGGTCGACAACATCCTCACCGGGTCTCACCACGACATCTGGGCGGTCAACGCCGAGAGCGTCTACCACGAAGAGGACGTCGCGGACGAGCAGCCCTACGTCGCCGCGCCCGAGACGCCGGCGATGGAGCAACCGCTCGCTTAGGAGCGGGCGCGTGCGAGCCAGCCGGGTTTCTGACAGCCGAGGCGGGGTGAAGGTGGCGCTCCGGGCGGTGCTGGTGCTCATCGTTGGGGGGGCGTTCGCGCTGCCGGCTGTGGCTGGCGCGCAGGCGCCGAATCCGCTGGTCCCGACGTTCACGCAGCCGACGACCTCGGCTCCGACCACCACCGCCAGTCCGACGGTCACGACAACCGCAACCGCCGGGAGCGGGAGCGCGTTCAAGGGGAGCTCGGCGATCGTGATCGCGGTCGGCGCGCTCCTCGTACTCGGCGGAATCGGGCTGTACATCTGGCGCGACGCCCGCCGGCGCGCCCCGAAGGGCCGCCGCACGTTGGCTCCGATCGACGCGGAGGGCAAGCGAGCGGGCTCCAAGCCGCGCCCCAAGCCCCGCAAGCTGAGTCAGGCCGAGCGGCGCCGGCGCAAGCGCGGCCGCGCCCGCTAGGTCCCGTCTACCCGAGCTCGCGACCCGAGTCCCGGAGCGCTGCCCTGGCCCTCAGGAGCTGGCGTTCGACCGTCCGCCGCGTGCACCCCTCGTGCGTGGCGATCTCGACGTAGCTCAGGCCGAACGCATGGAGCCAGACGACGCGCTGCTGGCGCTCAGGCAGCAGGCGCAGCTCCCGGATCCGCTCCCGGTGCTCGAGTAGCTGACCGGGCGTCGCCGGGGCGATCGCGAACGCAGGCTGTCCGCCCTCGTCGACCGCGGCATCGAGAGACAGTTCGCGCCGGTCACGGCGCAGCAGCTTGAGCGCCTCGTGCACCGCCGTCCTCGCCAGCCAGGCCATCGCTGTCTCGCGATGAACGCGGTCGCTGTGATCGAGGAGCCGGCACCACGCGACCTGGCATGCGTCCTCGATCACGGCCTCGGGCGCCCGGACGTCGAGGCGAACGATCTGCTCGAGCCGGCTGGCGAGCGTGCCGTACAGCTCTCCGATGTCCCCGACGCCCACGGGCGATGTTGCTTCGATGAAGGCCATATTCAATCTAATTGAGACTAATTTGATGCGAACGAACCTAGCAAAGCTCAATTGATATTGCTAGGGTCAAATCGCTTCAATTGGCTCAATTAGACTGAAGGGAGATAGGCAATGCTTCTGTTGCTGGCCGACGTCACGGCCAAGCCGGACATGACCGGGCTGCCTGGGAGCAACGTCCTGCAGCAGCTCGTGAACGGCGCCGAGGCGTGGGCGCTGGCGGTGGCGCTGATCGGGGCGTTTGTCGGCGCTGCCCTGTGGGCGATCGCCTCGCACGGGCACAACCCCCACTACGCGGCCCGCGGGCGGATGGCCGCGGTGATCTCGGCCGCCTCGGCGCTCGTGATCGGGTCCGGCCCCGGGCTCGTCAACTTCTTCCAGCACCTGGGGACGACCGCGAAATGAGGCTGGTACGTCGTCGGGCCAGGGTCGCCCTGATCGCATTCGCCGCGCTGGCAAGCTCGCCAGCCGCGGCACCGGCGCCGGCGGCCGCGCTCAGCCTCGACAACCCGGTATGCGGCGCCGCCGGCGTCCTCAGCCAGGCGGCAGCGACGGGATGTGCGGGGATTGGCAACGGCGGCCGGCTACTCACGGCGGGCAAGCAGCTCATCACCGGGAACGTCGGCGGCGCGGCCAACACGGCGGTGGGCGGCGCCGCCCAGGCGGTCGCCTCGACCGCAACCACCGCGATCGAACTCGCGGCAATCGGCACCTGGGTGGTCGGTGGGGCCCAGGGCGCGTTGAACCAGGCGGCGAAAGCGCTCGGCCAGACAACCGCTCCTGCGCTCCAAACGACCTGGTTTTCCTCGACCTACTGGCGAATGTCCGCGATCGCGGCCGTGCTGACGCTGCCGTTCCTGTTCGCGGCCGCGGTACAGGCGTTGCTCCGATCGGACTTGGGGCTGCTGGCCCGGGCGACCCTCGGATATCTGCCGCTCGCGATGCTCGCGATCGCGATCGCGGCGCCGCTGACGATGCTGTTGCTCGCCGCCTCGGATCAGCTGTCCGCGTTCATCTCCGCGGCCGCCGGCAACGCCAGCGGCCACTTCCTCGCGAAAGCAGCGGTCGTCATCGCCGGCCTTACTGCGTTCACGAGATCTCCGTTCCTGGCCTTCCTCGTCGGCCTGTTCGTGATCGGCGCTGCGTTCGTGCTGTGGATCGAGCTGCTGATGCGCGAAGCGGCCGTGTACGTGATCGTGCTGATGCTGCCGCTCGCGTTCGCCGCGATGGTGTGGCCGGCGCGGCGCATCTGGGCGATCCGCGCGGTCGAGCTGCTGGTCGCGCTGATCCTGTCGAAGTTCGCGATCGTCGCCGTGCTGTCGCTCGGCGGCGCCGCAATCAGCGCCGGCGCCGCAGGCGGGAGCATCACCGGGGTGATGGCGGGCGCGGTGCTGATCATGCTCGCAGCGTTCTCGCCTTGGGCGCTGTTGCGGTTGATCCCGCTCATGGAGCTTGCGAGCGGAGCGGCCGGGACGCTCCGCTCCGAGCTCCGCTCAGCCGGCGGCGCCGGCGACGCCGCGTCGCGGAGCGCGGAGGACTGGAGCGCGACCGCGGCGGCTGCGATGCGGCGGGCGGTCGAGGGTCGATGGGAGGACACGAGCCCGGCCCCCCGGAGCGACCCCGGCCACTCCGACCACCCACAGCCTCCGCCCAAGGACGACGACGGTGGCGGCCCACGCGACGGCGGCGACACGCCCGACGGCGGGCGCCCCAGCGACGCACCCGACGGCGGCGGCCCCACCGACGCACCCGACGGTGGCGGCCCACCCGAACGAGCCGACCCGCCCGAACGAGCCGACCCGCCCGACGCCGGCGACGCGCCGGCGACGACGCCCGATGCACTCGACTGGGCCAACCGGCCGGTACTCGAGCTGGACGCCGCGAACCTGCTCGCCACGCCCGTCTCGCCCAACCCCGACGCGGGCGCTCCATGACCGGCGAGCGGCTCAGCTACCGGTTCGGTCCGCTCGAACGGCGCGGGATCTTCGGTCAGGTCCGCGGCGGGCAGGCCGCGGCGGTCGCGACGGGAGCGCTCGCCGCGATCGTCGTGCTCGATCGGGCCCCGACGGCCGCCGGCGCGTTCCTCGGGACGCTGCTCCTCGCCGGCGCGCTGCTCGTCGCGTTCGCTCCGGTCGGCCGCCGCACCGCCGATGAGTGGGTCCCCGTCGTCCTCGCGTTCGGGGTCCGGTTCGCGCGGGGCGGGCTCCACTTCCGCTCGCGCGCCCCGGCCGGCGGGATGCTCGCGACCGAACGCCCCGGTCCGCTGCGCCGCCTGCTCCGGCATCCGCATCCCGATGCTCCTGCCGCGCTCAAGGGGGTGCGAATCGCCGACGCTCCCTACCGCGACCATCCGATCGGCGTACTCGCCGACCAGCGAGGGCGCCGGCTGACAGCGGTCCTCGCGTGTCGCGTGCTCGCGTTCTCGCTGCTCGACGCCGAGGCCCAGGAGCGCTGCCTGGCGCGCTGGGGCCTGATCCTCGCCGGCGCTGCGGGCGGTGCTGTCAGGAGGATCCAGTGGATCGAGCGGACCGCCCCCGCTCAAGGCGACGAGCTCGCCAGGTGGCTCCACGACGAGCGGGATCCGGCCGTGCCGCTGCGGGGCACGCCGATGATCGAGTCCTACCTCGAGCTGATCGGCAAGACGACGAGGGCCACCCAGGAGCACGAAGTCCTGATCGCGGTCCAGATCGACGCCCGCCGGGTCGCCGACCGCGGGCACGAGGCGGCGCAACGCGCGCTGATCGAGCAGGCCGAGCGGGTCGCGCAGGGGCTCGAGGCGGCCGAGGTGACCGTGCTCGGCGCGCTCGGGGCCGGGCAGCTCGCGCGCGCCTTGAGGACGGCGTTCGATCCCTACGCCCGTGCCGAGCTCGCGGCCGTCGAGGCGGCCGAGCCCGGCCGCGACGGTCTCGATGAGGCCAACGCGTGGCCGCTCGGCGCGCGCGAGCATTGGGAGCACTACTGCACCGACGGCGCCGTTCACGCGACGTTTTGGATCGGCGGGTGGCCGCGCGTCGACGTCTCGCCGATGTTCATGGACGCGCTGCTCGGGCGCTCGAACGTCGTCCGGACGGTCGCGGTCACGTTCGAGCCGATCGCGCCTGAGCGATCGACCCGGGACGTCGAGGCCGCGGTCACGCGCGACCGTGCCGACAACGAGCTTCGCCATCGCTTCGGCCAGGCCGAGACCGCGCGCCAGCGCCAGGCCCAAGACGCGACCGTGCGTCGCGAGGCCGAGCTCGCCGCCGGCCATGCCGAGGTCCGGCTCGCAGGCTTCGTGACCGTGTCCGGACGAGACCGCGACGATCTGCGCCGCGCCTGCTCCGACGTCCACGAGCAGGCCGCCCGGGCTCGTCTCGAGCTGCACCGCATGTACGGCCAGCAGGCCGACGCGTTCACGTTCACGCTCCCGTTGTGTGGAGGACTGCGGTGACCGCGGAGCGGCCAGGCCACCGCTGCACGACCCGGCATGCCCAGGCCATATACCCGTTCGTTGCCGCCGGCGGCCTCGGCGGGCGCGGCGTGTTCGTGGGGCGCGACGCGAGCGGCGGAGCGTTCTGTTACGACCCGTGGGTCCTGTACGGCGACGGGACGCTCGACGACCCGAACGCGATCGTTCTCGGCAAGCTCGGCCAGGGCAAGAGCGCGCTCGTCAAGACACTGCTGTGGCGGATGCTGCTGTTCGGTCGGCGCGCGTTCGTGCTCGACGTCAAGCGTGAGTACGGCCCGCTGTGCGCAGCGGTTGGCGTGCGGCCGGTGGCGCTCGAGCCGGGTGGCGGGATCCGGCTGAACCCGCTCGCCTCGCGTCCCGAGGAGCACGCGCAGCTCGAGCTGCTGCGAGCGGTGACGATGACCGCGGTCGGCGGCCCGCTCAGCCAGATCGAGGCGGCCGCGCTGCGCGAGGCGCTGCATGCGGTGAGGGCCAGCGGCATCGCCGAGCCGACCCTGCCGCAGATCGCGAGGGTCCTATTCGACCCCGTGGCGGACATGGCGGAGCGGCTGCGCACGACCTGCGAGCGGCTCGCGCTCGACGCGCGGCGCGCGGCGCTCGCGATCCAGGATCTGTGCGAGGGACCGCTGCGCGGCATGTTCGACGGCCCCACGACCCCCGGCCTCGACCTCGACGCCCGGCTGCTCGTGCTCGACCTGCACGCGGTCAAGGACTCGCCGGCGGTCGGCATCCTGATGGCGTGCGCCACCGCGTGGATGAGCGCGTTGCTGGCGCGGATGGCCGAACGGCCCGGCCGCGAGCGGCTGATCAACGTCGCCGACGAGTCCTGGAAGATCGTCCAGCACACCGGCCTCGGCGAGTGGTTCCAGTCGAACTTCAAGCTGGCCAGGCAGTTCGGGGTGATGAACCTCGTCGTGCTGCACAAGCTCGCGGACCTCCGCGCCGCCGGCGACGCCGGGTCCCGCGCCGCGCGGATCGCCGAGGGGCTCGTCGCCGACGCCTCGACGCGCATCGTCTATCACCAGGACGAGAGCCAGGTTCCGCTCACGCGCTCGCTGCTCGGGCTGTCGGAGACCGAGTCCCGGCTGATCTCGACGCTGTCGGCGGGGCAGGCGCTGTGGCGCGTCGGCAGCCGCTCGTTCGTGGTCCAGCACTACCGCTCGCGCCTCGAGGCGGGGCTCACCGACACGGACACGGGGATGCGGGTGAGCGAAGCGAGGATCGGGCGCGGATGAGCTCCCGGACTGGTGAGGTGATCTCAGACGGTGTCTTGCTCGCCGCGATCGGTGGCGTGGTCGTGGTCGTGGGAGGGTTGTGGCTGTGGGGCGGCGTCGCCGGCGCGCTGTTCGGCTCCGGCTGGCCGGGTGTCGGGGTGGGACAGCTGCTCAGCGCGTTGGTCCGGCTCCCCGCGCGACTGTCGGACCCCGCCGGTGCGTGGCCCGTCACCGTCCGGCCGGATCTGCCCGGCGCGGGCGGGTTCTACGCCGCGCTGGCGATGCTCGCCGCCGCGGGCGCCGGCATCACGCTCCTCGGAGCGCGGATCGGTGGACGACTGGCCGGCGCGGGAGGCGCCCGGTGGGCGAGGACGTCGGAGCTACGCCAGCTGCGCAACTTCGCGCGGTCCCACCGCGCAGGCCGGCTCGTGCTCGGGCGACACAGCGGCAGGCTGCTGTACGCCGAGCACCGGCACGCGCTGGTGGCGTTCGGTCCGCCGCAGTCCGGCAAGTCCGCCGGAATCGCGATTCCCGCGCTGCTCGACTGGGACGGTCCGGCGGTGGCGAGCTCGATCAAGACCGATCTCGTTTCCTCGACGATCGACCGGCGGCGCGCGCTCGGCGAGGTGTTCGTGTTCGACCCATTCGGACTGTCCGGAACCCGCTCGCATACGTGGTCGCCGCTCGAAGGAGCACGCACCTGGGACGGCGCGCTCGAGGTCGCCTGGCGGCTTGCCTCCGCGGGCGAGCTCGACCGCCGAAGCGTCGAGGGCGGCGACTTCTGGGCGGTGGCCGCCGAGCAGCGGCTCGCACCGCTGCTGTACGCGGCCGCGGTCAGTGGAGCGGGCATGGACACCGTCGTGCGCTGGATCCACGGCCAGGGGATCCGGGAGCTCGACCAGGCGTTGTTGTGCGCCGGCGAGGGCGGCCACGCGGCCTACGACGCCGTGCGGGCGTTCGAGGCGCAGGCCGACCGCACACGGACGTCGATCGAGGCCACCGCGCAGACGCTGTTGCGCGCCTACCGGTTTGGCCGCGTCGTGCGCTCGGCCGCATCGAGCGAGATCACCGCCGACCGGCTGTTCGACTCGGCCGCGACGCTGTACCTGATCGGCGACGCCAAGGCGTCGAAGCTGCTGCGGCCGATCTTCCTGGCGCTGCTTGGGGAGATCGTCGACCGGGGTTACGAGCGCGCCACGCTCGCAGGCGGCCGTCTGGAGAGACCCCTGCTCCTGTGCCTCGACGAGGCCGGCAACGTGGCGCCGCTGCCGAGCCTGGCGGAGATCGCGTCGACCGCGCCGAGCCACAACATCCAGCTGGTCACGATCTTCCACGACCTCGCCCAGGCCCGCTCGCGCTACGGCCAGCAGGCCGAGACGGTAGTAAACAGCCACCGGGCGCGGATGCTGCTGCCGGGCGTCGCCGACCTCGAGACGCTCCGCTACTTCGCCGGGCTGACCGGCGAGGAGGAGGCCCGCGACCGCAGCCACACGACGGGCGCCGGCGGAACGACGCGCTCGACGTCGCACCGGCGCCGGCCGCTGATCGCGCCCGAGGCGCTGCGGCAGCTCCCCGACCGACACGCGCTGCTCCTGTACGGCCGGATTCCGCCGACGCAACTGCGGCTGCGGCTGTGGTTCGAGGACCGGCGCCTGCGCCGGCTGGCGGGTAAGCGATGAGCCTGCCCGAGCCCGACGACTGGCACGAGCCCGAGAACGACTGGGACGAGCCGGTCTCGCCCCGCTGGCCACTCAGCTGCGAGGGGCTGTATCCGCGCGAGCGGTGGATGTGGTTCGAGCGGCTGTGGTCGGACGTCTGCGTGCTGCGCGTGCGCTACCGCCTGGCGCTGCGCAGCGGATGGTGGGAGGACCAGGTGCAGGTCGAGACGCTGGCCGCACTGTCGGCGTGGGTCGAGCGCTACGACTCGGGCGAGTGGGACGACCCACCGGGCAAGCTCGCGCTGCTGTACGACCTCGAGCGCGTGGCCGTGCTGCTCAGAGACGGCGGCGAGCCGTTTCACCCGGACCGCGACCGGCTCGCGTTCGCGCGATACCTGATCGAGCTCGGGTGTCAGCCGCCCCCGGACCGGTGAGGCCGGGTAGGCTCGCCGTGGCGGGGGCGCCACGACGACCGGGAGGAGACCCCATGACGGTTCTGACACCGTCGGCTCGGGCCGTGATCGAGTCCGACCACCCCGCTCACCTCGTCACGCTCAACCCCGACGGCAGCCCGCATGTCACGCTCGCGTGGGTCGGGCTCGACGGCGACGAGATCGTGATCGCGAGCATGCGCCACTTCCGCAAGCTCCGCAACATCGAGCTCGACCCGCGCGTGTCGGTCTCGATGCTCGGTCTCGGGCTGCACCCGATCGGCCTCCGCGAATACCTGGTCGTGTACGGGACCGCGCGGGTGCAGGAGGGCGGCGCCGCCGAGCTGCTGCGCCGGCTGGCGCGGGTGTACATCGGCCCGGACACGACGTTCCCGCCCGACCAGGATCCGCCGCCCGGGTGGATCACGCGGATCACTCCGGTCCGGTTGGGCGGAGCGGGACCGTGGACGCGAGGAGAGTAGTGGTCGCAGGGGGTGAGCAGTGGTGGACGCCCGTGCACGCGCGGGGAATGAGTCGGGGATGATCTGTTCGCCCGCCCTGCCGACTAAGGAGCTTCAATGCCGCTAGCCAAGCAGCGCCCGAGCCAGACCTTTCCAGAAGCCACCAGGCTCATGGAGCAGGCCGCGGCGACGCTACCGATCCACGAGATGGGCGACAGCGGTCTCGACAGCGAGACCGCGTACGAGCTGATCTCGAGCGAGCTCCTGCTCGACGGCCAGGCGCGCCTGAACCTGGCGACGTTCGTGACGACGTACATGCCCTCGGTCGCGGCCCGCCTGATGGCCGACACCGCGGACAAGAACATGATCGACAAGGACGAGTATCCGCAGACGGCCGAGATCGAGGCGCGGTGCGTCAGCATCATCTCGGAGATGTGGAACTCTCCCGGCCACGAGCAGGCGACGGGCTGCTCGACGACCGGGTCGAGCGAGGCCGCGATGCTCGGCGGCATGGCGCTCAAGTGGCGCTGGCGCGAGCGGATGCAAAAGGCCGGCAAGCCGACCGACCGGCCCAACATGGTGATGGGCGCGAACGTCCAGGTCTGCTGGGAGAAGTTCTGCCGCTACTGGGAGGTGGAGCCGAAGCTGGTGCCGATGGAGGGCAACCGGTTCCATCTCGAGGCCCCCGAGGCGGTGGCGGCCTGCGACGAGAACACGATCGGCGTCGTCGCGATCCTCGGCTCGACGTTCGACGGCAGCTACGAGCCGGTCAAGGAGATCGCGGCCGCGCTCGACAAGCTCGAGGAGGAAAACGGGTGCTACGTGCCCATCCACGTGGATGCGGCGTCGGGCGGGTTCGTCGCGCCGACCCTCCAGCCCGACCTCGAGTGGGACTTCCGGATCAAACGGGTGCAGTCGATCAACGCCTCGGGCCACAAGTACGGCCTCGTCTACCCGGGCGTCGGCTGGGCGATCTGGCGCAACGAGGACGCCCTGCCCCGGGACCTGGTGTTCGACGTCAACTACCTCGGCGGTCATATGCCGACGTTCGCGCTGAACTTCTCGCGGCCCGGCAGCGAGGTCGTCGCCCAGTACTACATGTTCACCACGCTCGGTCGCGAGGGCTACCGCCGGGTCATGGAGGCGGCGCAGAACGTGGCGACCCATCTCTCGGGCGAGATCGCGAAGATGGGTCCCTACCAGCTGATCTCCGAGGGCCGGGATCTGCCGGTGTTCGCTTTCGCGGTGAACCCGGACGTGAGCAATTACACCGTGTACGACGTTTCCGACCGACTGCGCCAGCACGGCTGGCTCGTGCCGGCGTACGCCTTCCCCGAGAACCGTCAGGACCTCAGCGTCCTGCGGATCGTGGTGCGGGCCGGGATGACGATGGAGATGGCGGACGCCTTGCTCGAGCACCTGCGCGAGATAACCGAGTTCTTCGAGTCGCTGAAGGCGCCACTGCCCGGTCCGGAGATCGACAAGCGCACCGCATTCGCCCACTAAAACCGCTCAAGGTCTCGCGATCCGGGGCCGATGAACCTCGTACGCGCGCCGTTCGGAACGCCTTTTTGCGGACCGGCCGGCACCTGACCGACAGCAGGCACGCGGCGCTGGCGAGGCTGGTTACAGCACCTCCGCCAGCCGCCGCGCAGCCGCGCTGATCTGCCGGGGCGTGCTCGCCTCGAGCACGGCCTGGAGATCGAGCACGCGCACGCCGAACGAATCGAGCTCGCGCGTGCCGACGATCGCGTGGCACGGCACGCCGGCCTGGCGTGCCCGTGTCGAGACCTCGGAAACGACCTTGCCGGCGAGGCTCTGCTGATCGAGCTTGCCCTCGCCCGTCACCACCGCCCGCGCCGCGCGCATGCGGCGGTCGAAGTCGACCGCGTCGAGGATGAACTGAGCGCCGGGCACCAGCTCGGCGCCGAACGCAGCCCACAGCCCACCTGACAGCCCGCCGGCGGCGCCGGTCATCGGCACGCCGCGCGGGTCGCGCTCGAGCCGCCTGGCCTGGTCGCCCAGCCGCTTGGTCAACCGGTTCACGTCGTCGGGTCCGGCGCCTTTCTGCGGGCCGAACACCCGAGCCGCGTCCTCGAACGGCGTGCGGACGTCGGTCAGCACGGTGATCCGCGCGCCGCCGAGGCCGCCACCCTCCCGGATCGCCCGGATCGCGCCGACGCCGCCGTCGGTGGTGGCGCTTCCGCCGACCCCCAGGTACACGACGTTCGCGCCGGCCTCGATCGCCGCCAGGATCAGCTCCCCGGTCCCGAACGTGCTCGCGCCGCACGGATCGCGTTCGGCGGGATCGACGAGGCCGAGGCCGCTCGCCGCCGCCGTCTCGACGATCCCGAGCACCTGGCCGCGGGCGCCCTCGCCGATCCCGAACTGGGCCTCGATCAACCGGCCGAGCGGATCCGACGCAGACGCGGTGCGCCGCTCGCCGTCAAGCGCGCGCAGGAGCGCCTCGAGCGTCCCCTCGCCCCCGTCCGCGACCGGGCACAGGTCGACCGGACGATCAGCCGCCTCTAGCCCCCGGCCGACCGCGTTCGCGACCTCGGCGGCGGTCAGCGTGCCCTTGAACGAGTCGGGAGCGACGAGCACGGTGGTGGGGATGCCGGGAATCGTGGTCATGTGGGCAGTATCTTCGGTGATCGGTGCACGAGACCGCCGAGGACATGCGCGCGCTTCAGGAGTTGCTCGACCGCAGCTACGACGCCGCGGGGCCGCATCTGCGCAGCATCACGACGCCTGAGCGTCGGGTCGGCGCGGAAGACCTCGTCGGGCGCCTGACCGGGATGTGCCTGCTCGTGGTCGCCACCGTTACCGCCGACGGCCGGCCGATCGCAGGCCCGCTCGACGGGATCTTCTACCGCGGCGCGTTTCACTTCGGGACCGCGCCGGACTCGGTCCGCTACCGCCACCTGCTGGCCCGGCCGCAGGTCAGCGCCACGTACCTCCCGCGCGAGGAGTTCGCGGTCAACGTGCACGGCCACGCGGTTCCGGTCGACATCCGGGCGCCCGAGGGCGCCGGCCTGCGCGCGACCCTGCTCGAGGTGTACGGGCCGCGCTACGGCGAGGACTGGGAGCAGTTCCTGGACGCCGGCACCGGCGGACCCGAGCCCGGGGCCGCGCCGGTGTACATGCGCATCGACGGGGACCGGATGTTCAGCTTCCAGATGAGCGGCCTCTAACCGACGGCCTTCGCCACCGCGCGCCCCGCGGTGCGACCGCTGAACAGACATCCCCCGAGGAAAGTGCCCTCGAGCGAGCGGTAGCCGTGCATGCCGCCGCCACCGAAGCCCGCCACCTCGCCGGCGGCGTACAGACCTGACAGCGGCTCGCCGCCCGGCTGCACGACCCGGCCCGACAGGTCGGTCTCGAGCCCGCCGAGCGTCTTGCGCGTGAGGATCCACAGGCGCACGGCGATCAGCGGCCCCGCGCCCGGGTCGAGGATCCGGTGCGGGCTTGCGACCCGGATGAACCGATCCGCGAGGTACCTGCGCGCCCCGTGGATGGCGGTGATCTGCAGGTCCTTGGTGTAGGGGTTGCGCATCTCCCGGTCGCGCGCGGCGATCTCCCGCACCAGGTCGCCCCCATCGATCAGCGGCCCGGCGAGCGCGTTCATGCGGCGGACCAGCGCGGCGATGTCGTGTTCGACGATGAAGTCGACGCCGTGGCGCTTGAACGCCTCGACTGGCGGTGGCGCGCCGGGCCCGAGGCGGCTCCAGAGCACCTTGCGGATGCTGCGTGAAGTCAGGTCCGGGTTTTGCTCGGAGCCCGACAGCGCGAACTCGCGTTCGATGATCCTCTGGGTGACGATGAACCAGCTGTGGTCATAGCCGGTCTTCATCAGGTGCTCGAGCGTGCCGAGCGTGTCGAAGCCCGGGAACAGCGGCACGGGCAGGCGCCGGCCGCGGGCGTCCAGCCATAGCGGCGACGGGCCGGGCAGAATGCGGATCCCGTGGCGGCTCCAGATTGGATTCCAGTTCTCGATCCCCTCGGTGTAGTGCCACATACGATCTGGATTGATGATGCTGGCGCCGGCGTCTTCGGAGATCTTGAGCATCCGGCCGTCGACGTGGTCGGGGACGCCGGACAGCATCCGCGTCGGGGGATTGCCGAGAGACTTCGGCCAGTTGGCCCGCACGAGCTCGTGGTTGGCGCCGATCCCGCCCGAGGTCACGATCACCGCCTGGGCGCCCAGCTCGAACTCACCCACCGCGGTCCGCGAGCTCGGCTGCCCGCGCGCCACCGAGCTAGGCTCGAGCACCGTGCCCGCGACGCCGGTGACGCTGCCTCCGTCGACACTCAGATGGTCGACCCGGTGGCGGAAGCGCAGCGTGACCAGGCCGCGCTGGGCGCCCTCGCGGACTCGCCGCGCGAACGGCTCGATCAGCCCGGGGCCGGTGCCCCACGTGATGTGGAAGCGGGGGACGGAGTTCCCGTGCTCGGTCGCGAGATAGCCGCCGCGTTCGGCCCAGCCTGGGTTGGGGAGGAAGCGAACCCCCTGGTCGTGCAACCACTGCCGCTTCTCCCCCGAGGCGAACTCGACGTACGCCTCGGCCCACCGCCGCGGCCAGACATCCTCCGGCCGGTCGAAGCCCGCGCTCCCCATCCAGTCTTGGAGCGCCAGCTCGGGTGAGTCGTGGATGCCGAAGCGCCGCTGCTCTGGGCTGTCCACGAAGAACAGGCCGCCGAACGACCAGAACGCCTGGCCGCCGAGCGAGGCCTCGGGCTCCTGGTCGAGCAGGATCACGCGCCGGCCGGCGTCGGCGAGCTCCGCGGTGGCGACCAGGCCGGCGAGGCCGGCGCCGACGACGATCACATCTGCGTCTGGCATGCGCGGGGAGTTTGCAGTGCAGCGCGCTCCGGCGCGCTACATCGCCATCTGCTCGAGCTTGCAGTCCTGCGGGGCCTTGTCATCGCGCCAGCGCAGGATCTTCGTCCCGTGGCGGATGCGACCGCCGCTGGCGTGGTCGAACGTGACCTCGACGACCAGCTCGGGGCGGAGCGCGATCCACTCGAGGTCCTTCTCGCTCTTCCAGCGGCTGGGATCGCCGTGGCCCCGCTCGCCGGTCTCATACGCCGCGAGCCTGCCCACGAGCGCCCGCTTCTCCGCGGCCTTCAGCCCTGAGGAGTGCCCGACCCCTCGCAGCTTGCCGGCGTCGTCGTACAGCCCGAGGATCAGCGAGCCGACCGTGCGCGGCTCCTTACCGGGGCGGTACCCGACGACGACGGCATCGATCGTCCGCACCCGTTTGATCTTCATCATCCCGGTGCGCTCGCCGGGGCGGTAGGGCGCCCCGACGTCCTTGGCCACGACCCCCTCGCCACTGCGCAGCCACGGCTCGGCTTCGTCGGGGACCGTCGTGAGCGGCGTCACCGCGAGTTCGCCGGGAGCGAGCGTCTCGAGCCTGGCGCGGCGCTCGGAGAAGGGCTTCTCGAGCCACGACTCGTCCTCGACCGCCAGCAGGTCGAAGGCCACGTACCGGGATGGCGTTTCCTGCGCCAGCATGTCGATCCGTGACTTCGCCGGATGGATCCGCTGCTGAAGCGCGTCGAAGTCCTGGCCGCCCTCGGGATCGTCGATCACGATCTCACCGTCGACCACGTACCGGCCCCCGGGAAACGTCAGCTCGGGGAAGTAGCGCCTTAGCGGCTTGCCACTGCGCGACTGGATCATGTCGTCCGACCCGTCGACGAACACGATCGCCCGGAAGCCGTCGTACTTGGGCTCGTATGACCACTGCTCGCCGACGGGGAGTCCGGCCCGGGAGCGCGCGAGCTGCGGCTCGATCGGCGGTTTCAGGGGCAGACTCGACACTGCCCGCGATGCTATGCGATGACGGCACGAAGGGCCGCTACTGAGGGGCCGGTACGATCAATCCATGACCGCGTCCCGCGCCACCGTCGCCGAAGAGGAATACGTCGAGATGCTGTTCTGGCTGTTCGAAGCCGGGCTGCCGATGACCGGCGCAAACCTGGCCCGCGCGATGCAGCTGTCAGCGCCGACCGTCCACGAGATGCTTGGCCGGCTCGAGCGCGACGGATACATCGCCCGCAATGCCGAGCGCACGATCGAGTTCACGCCGTCGGGGCGCGAGCAGGCCGAACAGCTCGTCAGCCGCCACCGGATGATCGAGCGGTTCTTGACCGACACCGTCGGGGTGCCGTGGGACGACGTCCACGAGGAGGCCGAGAGGCTCGAGCACGCGATGACGCCCCGGTTCGAGGCCTACGTCCGTGCCTCGGTGGGCGACGCCAAGACCTGCCCGCACGGCCACCCGATCCGGGTCGGGGAGCGGGTCGACGGGGTGCCACTCGCTGACTGCGAGCCCGGCGCTACGGTGACGATCCTGCGCCTCGAGAACGAGGCCGAGGACCTATTGCACTACCTCAAGGAGTCGGGGATCGAGCCCGGGCTCGACGGAGTGGTCGCCTCCAACGACGGCGAGACCGTGTCGGTCCAGTCCGACGGCACGACCGCGACCGTGACCTCGAGCGTCGCCGAGACCGTTTCGGTGCTGGCCGACCCCTCGCCGCCGCCGCGCATCGCGCTGCCCGAGCAACTCGTGCTCGGGCGCGAACGCTACGGCCGCTGAGAACTCGTCCGGTCCGCCGCGCCTGCAGGCGCCGGCAGCGCGCGCTGGCTCTGCACGCAACGGCGGATCTGGGCGTAGATCGCGGGATGGTTCAGCAGATCGAAGTGGTTCGCGCCGCCGATGTGGTGGTAATGCTCGATCGGGAACTGGAGCCGCTTGCCTGCCCCCGGATGCGCCCATGCGCTCGGCATCAGCACGAGCAGGTCGCCGATGATCCGGCCGACGGGCGCGTCGGCTTCGCGCGACAGCGTCGCACAGATGAAGTAGTGGCGGGCGCTCTCGAGGAACGGGATCTCACGCGATGTGTCGCGTAGGTACGCGTCGCAGTCCTGATCGAGCCAGCACTCGTCGACGAGGTAGCCGTAGCGAAGGTCCTTGATCCCCGAGCTGCGGATGTTCAACGCCTTGGCGAGCGGGCGGGTTTCCGGGAGGCGAGCCAGCGCGGCACTCGCGGCGTTCGTGACCTGCTCGAGCGGGGCCCCGCGGTGGGGCGTCCCGAGCGTGAAGACGTGGCGCACCTTCGCCACCCAGTCGCTGCCGGCGCCGTAGTGGCCGGCGCTGCGCGACACGAGCCCGCCCATCGAGTGGCCGATCAGCACGACCTCGTCGACGCGGACCGGCCAGGCTGCGATCAGCCGCTCGAGTGCCTCGGCGAGCTCGCGACCGTTCTCGGAGATGTGACGGCCGGTGTTGTAGCGCAGGTACAGCGGGCTGTAGCCGAGCTCGACCTCCATTCGGTGGCCGTACGGGACATGGCGGACGGCACGCGCGGGTATCCAATTCCAGGCGTCGTCGGTCTCGCATAGGCCGTGGACGAACACCGCCAGCCGCGACTTGGCGTTCGGGTACGCGCCGGCGAGCTCCGGTGGCGTGAGCTCGAGGTCGCGGCCGCGGCGCCGGAAGGACATCCGCAACGCAAGTGGGTTGCCCTTGCGCTCGAGCGTGTCCCCAAACGCCCCGTTGAGCGCGCTGACCACGGCTCGCCCGGCAGCGGTTCGCTGGACCGACGGGGCATCGGGCGCGCGGGTCGTACTCGCGGCCTGCGCGCCGGCGCGCACGACCGCGCGGGTCAGCTCGCTGGCCGCCGCGTACGCACTGCCCGCGATCCGGTCGTGGGCGAGCCTGACCGGCAAGGCCGCCGGGCCGACGCGCCGCCACACGCGGCGGGCGATACCCGTGTGCATCTCGTGGATCTGTCTGGTGGCGCCCGCCGCCGCCTCGCCGGCGAGGTCGCCGAACGCGGTGATCTCGTCAGGCCGCATCTTCGTCCGCGACACCGCTCAGCGAACGGTAGGCCTCGGCAAGTCGCTTGACGCCCTCCTCGATCTCCTCCGGCGTCACGCCCGAGTAGGCCAGGCGCAGGCTCGATTCGGCGCCGTCGAGCACGAAGTCGGACCCCTTGACGAACTGGACCCCCTGCTCCGCGGCCGCTTCGAACAGCGCCGCGACATCGGTCCCGCGCGGTAGGTCGACCCACAGGAAGTAGCCGCCGAGCGGCTTGACGAACCGGGCGTCGGGAAGCTCGCGCTCGAGCGCCTCGCACAGCGTGTGCGCGCGCTCGTGAAGCGCCTTGCGGACGGACTCGATCGAGTGCTCGAGCGCGCCCGAGAGGCAGAACTGGTGGACGATCGCCTGCGAGACCATGCTCGGTGAGATGTAGGTCTGGGTGGCGATCTTGACCACCCGCGCGATCAGCTCCGTCGACCCGACCAGGTAGCCGACGCGGATCCCCGGGCAGACCGTCTTCGAGAACGAGGACGCGTAGACGACGGTGTCGCCCGGATCCATCGAGAGCATCGTCGGCAGCGGAGCTCCCTCGAACCGCAGCGCCACGTACGGGTCGTCCTCGAAGATCGTGAACCCGTGGTCGCGGGCGAGTTCGAGCAGCCGCTCCCGCTTCTCGGCAGACAGTGTGTAGCCGGCGGGGTTCTGGAAGTTCGGGATGATGTGCGCGAGCTTCGGCCGGGCGCCGGCCGCGAGCACGCGCTCGAGCGCCGCCACGTCGATCCCGTCGGGCTCGAGCTCGACCATCCGCACGTCGGCGCCGCGGTTGCGCAGCGACAGCAGGGTCCGGTCGTAAGTGGGGCGCTCGACGATCACCGAGTCGCCGGCCTCCACCAACGCGTCGAACAGGAACGCGTCGGCCTGCATCGAGCCGTTCGTGACCACGACCTGCTCGGGCGCGACCTGGTGGCGCTCGGCGATCCAGTCGCGCAGCGGTGGGTACCCGATCGCGGTGCCGTATGCGGTCATGCCGCCGGGATCGGCGGCGAATGCCTGATCGGCGGCGGCGCGCAGGCCGTCCACGTCGACGATGTCGAGCGACGGCGCACCCCGGGCGAATGAGATCGTCTTGGCCATGATCTGAAGACTACGCATTCGACCCGTCGAGGCGCACGTCGATGATCGCCCGGTCGGTTCCCTCGTACCCGCGCACCACCACCTCGCGCACGCCGCGCAGGTGCGATAGGGCCGCCTCGAACTCGTGGAGCGCTTCGATGCTCGCGAACGGGCCAGCCGACAGCGTCGCGCGCGCGGGCTCGGGACGCGGGTGGGCTCGGGGAACCAACATGCGCTCGTAGCCGGCGAGCAGCTCCCGCATCGACGCCAGCAGCCGCTCGGACAGCTCGGTGAGCGCCTGGATCTGGGCAGCGGCGTCGAGCGCCGGCGCGGGGATCGGCGGGGGTGGCGGCGGCTCCGGAAGCGGTGGCGGTGGCGGTGGCGGTTCCGAAGGTGGTGGCGGTTCCGGTGGCGGTGGCGGTTCCAGGGGGGCCGGCGGGGGCGCCGGCGGGTCCGGGATGGCCGCGATCACATCCTCGGTCCGGGCTGCGGTCACGCCCTCGGCCCGGGCCTCGGGAACGATGTCGGGCACGAACGCCGGGGGCGGCTCGCGCTCGGGCACAAGCTGGGCCTGGAGGTCGCGCAGCAAGCGGTCCATCTCCGCCAGATGCGCCCCCAGACTGCTCGTTCCTTCGCTCGACACGGACGAGCTCAGCCTAGCGACCGGGCCGGGCGGGAGCACACGACAACGGACGCTGGTCGGTGGCTCACAAGCCCGCACTCGGCGCCCCGCCGGCGGTGAACGCAGATTCAGGCACTTATACGGGTCACTCCGCAGCACTCGGCGACCGGGCTCGCCGAGTGTGGGCTTATGACCCAGGGCGGGGCGAAGCGGAGGCGACCTCGGTGACGCGGGCGCCGCCGCCGGCATCCCCAGCCCGAACAAGTCAGCACTCGACAAGATCCTCCGGCCGAGTGTCGAGTTGTTCGTGCTATGCACGAGTTTCGGCGCATTCGGGGTGGGAACGGCGCCGAGCGTCGATTTATTCGGGCTCGTGGCGGGCCAAGGGACCCGGCGCGCCGGCGGACGGGTCACAGGTCCGCACTCGGCGCCCCGCCCGCCGTGAACGTGGATTCGGTCACGTATGCGGGCCACTCCGCAGCACTCGGCCGGCGACTCCGCCGGCGCAGGCTTGCGACTAAGCGGTCGCGCCGAGCAGCGACACGGCGATCTCGGCGACCTCGGTGGGGGTCCGCCCGACGCGGACGCCCTTGCTCTCGAGCGCCTCAGCCTTGGCCTTGGCGGTGCCGCGCGAGCCGGACACGATCGCGCCGGCGTGTCCCATCGTCTTGCCGGGCGGGGCGGTGAAGCCCGCGATGTAGGCGACGACGGGCTTGGTCACGTTGTCGGCGATGAAGTCGGCGGCGCGCTCCTCGTTGTCGCCACCGATCTCGCCGCACATCACGATCAACTCGGTCTCGGGATCGTCCTGGAACAGCCCGATCACGTCGATGAAGTCGGTTCCGGGGACGGGGTCGCCGCCGATGCCGACGATCGTCGAGTTGCCGAAGCCGCTCTGCGCGAGCACGTTGCCGATCTGGTACGTGAGCGTCCCCGAGCGCGAGACGAGGCCGACGTTTCCCTGCTTGAAGAACGCGGCGGGGATGATCCCGACGTTGGCCTTGCCCGGCGACAGGATGCCGGGGCAGTTCGGCCCGATCAGACGCGAGCGGCCGCCCTGCTTGATCTTGGTATACGTCCGCAGCTCGTCGTGGGCGGGGATTCCCTCGGTGATCGCGATGATCAGCTCGATCCCAGAGTCCTCGGCCTCGAGGATCGAGTCGGCCGCGAACCGGGGCGGTACGAAGATCATCGCGGTGTTCGCCCCCGTCTCGGCGACCGCCTCGTGGAAGGTGTTGAACACCGGGACGCCCTCGACGTCCTGGCCGCCCTTTCCGGGGGTGACGCCACCGACGACCTGGGTCCCGTACTCGCGGTTGCGCAGCGAGTGGAACGTGCCCTCGCGTCCGGTGATGCCGGACACGCACAGCTTGGTGCCTGAGTCGACCAGGATGCTCATGACGAAGCCGCGGCGGGGGCGGGTGGGTGGGACGCCAACTCAACGACCTTGGCCGCCGCGGCGTCCATCGTCGACTCGGCGTACACGTTGGGCAGGTTCGCCTCCGCGAGCAGCCGGCGCCCCTCGACGTCGTTGGTCCCGTCCAGCCGGACCACAAACGGCACGGTCGGGTTGATCTGGTTGAACGCCTCGATCAGCCCGCGCGCGACCTCGTCGCAGCGGGTGATACCGCCGAAGATGTTGAACAGCACGGCCTTGACGTTCGGGTTCGACAGGATCACCTCGACCGCGCTCGTGATCGCGTCGGCCTTCGACCCGCCGCCGGCGTCGAGGAAGTTGGCGGGTGAGCCGCCGGCGAGAGCGACAACATCGAGCGTCGACATCACGAGCCCGGCGCCGTTGCCGAGGATCCCGATGTTCCCGTCGAGCTTGACGAACGTGAGGTCGCGCTCCTTGGCCATCCGCTCCTGCGGGTCCTCGGCCGAGGGATCGCGCAGCTCCGCGTTATCCGGGTGGCGGAACAGAGCGTTGTCGTCGAGCGTGACCTTGGCGTCGAGCGCCTTGACGTCGCGGTCGGGAGTGACGATCAGCGGGTTGACCTCGACGAGCGTGGCCTCCTCGGCGACGAACACCTCGTAGAGCTTGGCCAGCATCGCGCCGACCGGGCGGACGACGTCGGCGTCGATGGCGGCCTCGAACGCGAGCCGCCGGCCGTGGAACTCCTGGAATCCGAGCAGCGGATCGACGTGGAGCCGCGCGATCGCGTCGGGGTCCTCGTCGGCTACGGCTTCGATGTCCATCCCACCCTTGGTCGAAAGCATCACCAGCGGCGCCTTGGCCGACCGGTCGAACACGACCGACGCGTAGTACTCGGAGGCGATCCGCGATGCCCCCTCAACCCACAGCTCGTGCACCGTCAGCCCGTGGATGTTCATCCCGAGGATCGCCTCAGCGTGTTCGCGGGCCTCGTTGCGGTCGTTCGCGAGCTTGATGCCGCCGGCCTTGCCGCGGCCGCCGATCTGGACCTGGGCCTTGATCACGCACGGATAGCCGATGTCGTCGGCGGCATCCACGGCCTCGTCGACGGTCTGCGCATGCCTTCCGGACGGCACCGGAACCCCGTGGCGGGCGAACACCTGCTTTCCCTGGTACTCGAGTAGATCCATGCGCGCGTGCACTCTAGTGAATGGATCGAGCGCCCGGGGTGCCGACGACGCAGCGCGCAGCGCCGTCCCCATGGCATCATGGCCGCGGCGATGGCGATTCCAAAGGACATCACATTCGTCACGTTCGACGTCTACGGAACCCTGATCGACTGGGAGACCGGCGCGTACGACGCGTTCAAGGCCGAAGCCGACCGGGACGGGTTCACGCTCGAGCGCGACGAACTGATCCCACTTTTCTATGAAGTCCAGAAGCAGATCCAGGCGGGCTCATACGAGCTCTACGCCGAGGTCCTGCGCCGGACCGCAGTGCAGATCGCGAAGACGCTCGGCTGGCCGCTCGAGCCGTCCCGCGCGGGCTTCCTGCCCGACTCGGTGCAGCGCTGGCCGCCGTTCAAGGAGACCAACCCCGTGCTGGCCAAGATCGCCAAGAAGTACAAGGTCGGGCTGATCTCCAACATCGACGACAAGCTGCTCGGCCAGACCCGCCGGCACATCCCGCTCGACTTCGATCTGGTCGTGACCGCCCAGCAGGTCCGCTCCTACAAGCCCGATCCGGCGCACTTCGCCGAGTGCGAGCGGCGGATCGGCGGCAAGAAGGGCTGGGTCCACGTCGCCGCCAGCTACTACTACGACATTGAGCCGTGCCTCAAGCGCAAGGTCCCGGTGGTATGGGTCAACCGCGACAAGGAGTCGCTCGAGTCCAACCAGAAGAAGCCGGACGCAGAAGTCGCCAGCCTGCGCGAGGCGATGAAGCTACTCGGCATCTCATAAGGCTGCGCCGGATGCGCAGCCGTGGTGACTGCCGCGCAAGCGGAGCGTTTTCCTGGACTCGTGGAGCGACGCGCAGCGCGGCCAGAAGCCGGATGCGGTTTCTATGCGCGCGCTGAGCGTCCATGCCGACCTGATCGTCCTGATCAGTCGCTTCTGGCAGACCACGTGCACGGCGGTTCGGGCCGGCGAGGAGGGGTTCGTGATCGACTCGCCCGTGTACCCGGATGAGCTCGAGGCGCTCGCCGGCGTGCTCGAGCAGGCCCGCTTCCCGGTTTCGGGGCTGCTCGCCACCCACGGGGACTGGGACCACCTGCTCGGGCGCATCGCCTTCCCGGAGGCCTCGCTCGGCGTCGGTGAGAGCACCGCGGGGCGGCTGGCAGCCGAGCCCGGCCAGGCCCAGCGCGAGCTCCGCGAGTTCGACGAGCAGCAGTACATCGACGACCGCCGTCCGCTCGCGCTGGCGGCCATCCAATCCCTGCCCGTTCCCGGACGCCTGTCGCTCGGAGCCGGCGACCGCGAGCTCGAGCTCCACCCCGCCGACGGCCACACCGCCGACGGCACCGCGTTCTTCATCCCCTGGCTCGGAGTGCTGGTGTGCGGTGATTACCTGTCGCCGGTCGAGATCCCGTGGATCTCACCGGGGGGGTCGGCCGAGGCCTACCTGGCGACGCTCGAGCGCCTTCGGGGGCTGATCGAGCGCGCGGAGGCGATCGTACCCGGGCACGGCCGTCCACTCGAGCGAGCCGACGCTCTGCGCCTGCTCGAGGAGGACGCCGCGTATCTGCGGGCGCTGGCGGCCGAGGGCGCCAACGCGGCCCTGCCCCCAGGCCGCCGCACGGGCGCGCAACGCCGGATCCACGCCGAGAATGTCGAACGACTCAAGCGGATGATTTCCGAGTAGCCTCGGACCGCCCCGCTTCGACCCCCGGACGTACCCCACCGCCATATCGCCGACATGAGTTATTCGGGTGTTGCCACCGTCGCGATCGGCCTGGCCCTGCTGGCCGTCGCCGTTGCCGTCGCCGCCGGCGTCCTGCTGTGCGTGGGACGCAGACGGCTGGCGGAGCGGATGCTGCCGGTCTTCCTCACGCTGCTCGCGGGCGGCATCGTGATCTCGCTCGTGGGGGTCTGGAAGGGGCCCGACGACCTGCAGGCGCAGGCGGAGCGGACGCTGAAGTTCGCCGGGACGGCCGAGCGAGCCGAGCTGGCGCGGTCCGGGCGCTACACGACATCCGTCCCGCTTCTCGCGCGCCTCAACGAAGGCCTCGAAACCGAGTTGCACGTGGACGGGGCGGTGGTGCGGATAGGGCGCGGTCCGGGAATCGGGAACGTCACGCTGTGGGCGTCACTCGGGCCGGGGACCCGCGCCCAGGCGACGCTCCAGACCGACGGACGGCTCGAGGAGATCGACACCCGGAGCGCACCCGCGCCGTCCGCACGCGGCCAGGTGCTCACCGATTCGCGGCGGCACCCGTCGTGACGACCGCCGGCACCGGGACTCACGCGCGCCTCCGGGCCACGTCCGGGGCGGCGACGCGACGACGGGGCATCGGCGAGCGGTGGATGGGAAACGCCCCGCGCTGGACGTTGTGGGTCGCGGTGCCGTTCGCCGTGGTCTACCTGATCCTGCTCGCGCACCAGCTGAACGCAGCGATCACGGCCACGAACCTGGACGCGGACGCCGCCTCCGGCCCGGTGATCGGCGAGCTCTTCGGCGCCGCCCCGGCTCACGCGACCGTCGTACTGGGGGAGTTCGGCTGGTACGCGACGCTGCTGTTCGACCTGGGCACGAAGTGGCTCCCAGCTCATCGGCAGATCTGGGAGGCGGCGCCATACGCGATGGCGCTGGCGGGCGCTGCGCTCGCCGCATGGTCGGTGTGGCAGGTGGCCGGGCGGTGGGCAGCCGGAGTGACCGCCGTGCTGCTGATCTGCGCGTCGCCGGCCACGCTGCGCCTGGAGCTCTCGACCACCCAGCACGCTCCCGCCTGGTTCTGCGTGGCGCTGCTCGGCGCGTTCGTGGTCTGGCTCGAACGGCGCGCCGCCAACGCTCGTCGGCTGACACTGATCGCGCTGGTGCTGGTGATCGGGACGATCGTCGGCGTCAATGCCGGTTCGGACCCGCTGGTGATCGTGGCGGCCGCCGTGCCGTTCGCGCTGGCGGTGGCGCTCGTCCGCGGACGCGGCGACGCTCGCGCGCCGGCGAGCGGGCTCGCCACGCTCGCCGTTGCGGCCGTCACCTGGGGGATCACACGGATCGTCATGTCGGCGCTGTCGGTGACGCCGGAGCCCGGTCTGCACACGACGACGATCGTCCTCGGCCGCAAGAACCTCCACAACCTCAAGCTGTGGGGGCGGTCGATCGCGGTGCTCGGCAACGGCGCCGTGTCCGGCGGATCGCTGTCGCCGCGGCTGGTGCTGGCCGCGGCCTGTGCGGCGGTCAGCATCGCGGCGGTGCTCGTGCTGCCGTGGCTCACCTGGCGGCAGTTGCGCCGCCCGATCTCGTCCCCGGGCGACCCTGCCCGGCACGCCTTCTTCGCGTTCTGGTTCTCATCCGCGGCCCTGCTGTCGCTCGCGTTTGTCCTCAGCGACGCTCCGGTCGACATCCACGCCGACCGCTACCTGGTCGGCCTGCTGTACGCCGCCGCCACGCTGGTGCCCGCGGCCGTCGCCCTCGCCCCGTCCGGCGGCGCGCGCCGCTCAGCGGCCGGCCGCGCGCGCGGCGGGCGTACGCGCGCCGGCGCGATCGTGGTGGCGGGGACATGCGTGTTCGCGCTCGGGGCGGTGGTGTCGATGGCACGAGGAATCTCGAGCGAGGGCACCGAGTTCCACACCCCGGTCAGCGCCGAGGTCGCCAATCAGATCGCCCGGATCGCCGCGCGGGAGCACCTCACCGTCGGATACGCCGGCTACTGGGACGCCGCTCCGGTCACGTGGACCACGGGGTTCCGCGTACAGGTCTACCCGGTCGCCGTCTGCGATCAGAACACTCGTCTGTGCCGCTTCGATCTGCACTTCATAAGCAGCTGGTACTCGCCGCGGCCGCACACCGGCAGCTTCCTGCTGACCGACGCCCGCTCGAACGAGAGCGTCACCAAGCCGACGCCCGACCTCGGACGCCCCACCGCCGTGTACCGCATCGGCCCGATCACGATGTACACGTACCCGTACGATCTCGCAGCGAGGATCGTGTCGTGAGGCGCCCGCCCGGCGCGCGTATGTCCCACCGAGCCACGACCATCAGCAATGCCTGAACGCCGACACCCACAGCCGCAAGATCCGGTGCTCGAGCTGGCGGGCACCTCGATGACCGTGCCGGCAGGCGGTCGGCGCTACCTGACCTCAAACCGGCAGCGCACCGTGTTGGCGGTCGCGTGCGCCGCGATCGGGTTCATCGTCTCGTGGTTCCTGATCCACCACGGCTGGTACCGCCTCGACAGGCAGTGGGACACCAGGGAGTACGCCAAGTACGCGCGCAACATCGTCGTGCGCGGGCTGGTCCCGTATCGCGATTTCTCGGTCGAGTACCCGCCGCTGGCCCTACCGATATTCCTGATCCCGAGGCTGATCGCCGGCAACGGCTTCTCGGGCTACATGGTGGTGTTCGAGCTGATGATGGCCGCGTGCGGCGTGATCTCGGCCAGCCTCGCCGCGCTCGTGCTGGCGGCGCAACGGGTCGACACACGGCAGCTGATCTGCGGGGTGGCCTTGCTCGCGCTCTCGCCTCTGCTGCTCGGAGCCGTGGTGCTGTCGCGCTACGACCTGTTCCCGACGATGCTCACGATCGCCGCCGTCACCGCGATCTACTTCGACTGGAACCGGAGCGCGTTCGCGCTGCTCGCGCTCGGCGCCGCCGCGAAGGCGTACCCGGTAGTGATCGTGCCGATTGCGGTCGTGTACATATGGCGCCGCGAGGGGCGGCGGCCCGCCCTCGTGTGCCTCGGCGTGTTCGCCGCAGTGCTGCTGGTCTGCTTCCTGCCGTTCCTGGTGATCGCGCCGCACGGGGTGTGGTGGGCAATCCACGGCCAGGAGAACAGGCCGCTCCAGCTCGAGAGCGTCGGTGCCGCGCTGTTCCTCGCCGCGCATCAGCTGATCGGGCTGCACCTCTCCTACTACTTCACGCACAGCTCCGACAACCTCGACGGCCACCCGGCGCTCGCGTTCGCCGGCGTGATGAGCATCCTCCAGCTGATCTCGCTGGTCGTGGTGTGGGGGCTGTACGCGCTCGGATCGGCCACGCGCGAGCGTCTATTGACGGCCGCCGCAGCCGCGGTGTGCGCGTTCATCGTGTTCGACCGCGTGCTCTCCCCTCAGTACCTGATCTGGCTGGCCCCGCTGGTGGCGATCGTGAGGGGCCGGCGCGGCCTAGCGGCGGTGGCGCTGCTGGCCTGCGCGATGGCAATGACCCAGATCTACTACCCGCTCCACTTCGACCCGCTCAAGACCTTCGAGCCGCTCCAGTCGTGGGCGGTAGTTGGGCGCGATGCGCTGCTGGTCACGCTGTTCGCGACGCTGGCATGGCCTGACCGGACGGTGGCGATCCCGCGACCGTCCCTTCCCTGGAGACGCGAAGCCGCCGCCAGGTGAGCGCCGGCCGGCCCGGCCAGGCGTCGACCAACGGGAGCTATTCCGAGGCCGAGTTGATCACCGCGAGCGTGTCGCCGGTGGCCACCGAGGCGCCGACGGCGATCGGTAGCTCCGCGACCGTGCCCGCCTTGTGCGCGGTGATCTCGTTCTCCATCTTCATCGCCTCGATCACGCACACGAGTGCCCCCTCCTCGACGGCGGCGCCCTTCTCGACGACGACCTTCAAGACCGTGCCCTGAAGTGGCGAGGACAGCGTGTCGCCACCACCGGCGCCGCCACTCCGGCCCGAGCGCTCGCTTCGCCGGGGCGCCCGCCGAGCCGCCACGGCGCCCTCCGAGGAGACGGCCGGGACCGCCCCGTTGACGGCGCCGGCGAGCGGGGGACCGATCACCTTGACCGCGAAGCGCTTGCCCGAGACCTCGACCGTGTAGCTCTGCTCGACCGGCTCGGGACTGGTCGCCTCGCCATCGGCGCCCTCACCGCTCGGCTTGTCCGGCTTGGGGAAGGCCAGCTCCTTCAGCCACGCGCGATCCTCGATCAGATCTCGGCAGGTCTCGGCGTCGTGCCACTGGCGCGTCTGGAGGATCGCCTGGTGGAACGGCAGCAGCGTCTTCAGGCCCTCGATCCGGTACTCGCCGAGCGCCCGGAGCATCCGCGCCGTGGCCTGCTCGCGATCGACGTCCCACACGATCAGTTTGGCCACCATCGGGTCGTACATCGGCGAGATCTCGGACCCCGGCCCGACGCCCGAGTCGACCCTGACGCCCGGCCCCGCCGGCTCGCTGTAGTCGCCGATCGCGCCTGGAGCGGGGGCGAAGTTCTTGCTCGCATCCTCGGCGTTGATGCGGCACTCGATCGCGTGACCGCGCAATA
>CAWJVJ010000019.1:0-200563 GCA_963846265.1 uncultured Solirubrobacterales bacterium | reverse complement strand
CCACCTCGTCCTGTGCGATCGACAGCGGCTCGCCGGCGGCGACGCGGATCCCCTCCTTGACGATGTCGATCCCGGTCACCATCTCGGTCACGCAGTGCTCGACCTGGACGCGGGTGTTCATCTCCAGGAAGAAGTACTCGCCGTACTGGAGCAGTCCCTCGATCGTCCCGGCGCCGGTGTAGGACACCGCGGCCGCCGCCTCGGTGGCGATCTTTCCGATCTTCGCCCGGAGCGCCTCGTCGACCGCAGGCGCCGGCGCCTCCTCGATCAGCTTCTGGTGCCGGCGCTGTAGCGAGCAGTCGCGCTCGCCGAGGTGGATCACGTTTCCGTGCGTGTCGGCGAGCACCTGGACCTCGACGTGGCGCGGATCGGGGAGGTAGCGCTCGAGGTACACGGTCGCGTCCGAGAAGAACTTCTCGCCCTCGCGGGCCGCGCCCTCGAACGCGTCCTTCAGCTTCGACTCGTCGAGCGCGACCCGGAAGCCCTTGCCGCCACCGCCGCCGGCTGCCTTGACCGCCACCGGATAGCCGATCGTGTCCGCGATCACCTTCCGCGCGTCGTCGATCGTCTCGACGGGCTCGGTCGTCCCGGGGACGATCGGCACGCCGGCCTTGGCCATCAGCTCGCGCGCCCGCGTCTTCGAGCCCATCGCCTCGATCGCCGATGCGGACGGGCCGATGAACGTGATCCCGGCCTCCGCGAGCGTCGCCGCGAACGCGGCGTTCTCGGCCAGAAAGCCGTATCCGGGATGCACCGCCTCGGCCCCCGACCGCTGCACGGCCTCGATCAGCTTGTCGATCGCGAGGTAGCTCTCGGTCGCCGGACCGGGGCCGAGCAGGTACGCCTCGTCGGCCCGCTTGACATGCACCGCGTCGCGATCGAGCTCCGAATAGACCGCGACGGTCGCGATCCCGAGCTCCTCACAGGCGCGCATGATTCTGACCGCGATCTCGCCGCGGTTGGCGATCAACACCTTGGAGAACATGCGGCGGCGGGACTTTAGCGGGGCGTGAACGACGCCTGTCGCGCCGGACGGCGCGTAGGATGCGGGGGCGTGACCCATCGAGAGGCGATTCTCGATCCCACCGGCCGGTCCGTCGCGGCCCGCGCCGCGACGCTCGCCCCGCGCATCGGCGACCTCGCCGGCGTGCGGCTCGGCCTGCTCGACAACGCCAAGCCCAACGCGGCGCTCGTGCTCGAGACGATCGCCGCCCAGCTGCGAGCCCAGCATCACGTCGGCGAGGTGACCATGTACACGAAGTCGTACTTCGGGACGCCCGTGGAGGAGGACCGGGCCAGGGAGATCGCCGAGAGCTGCGAGGCCGTGATCGCCGGGGTCGGCGACTGAGGGTCGTGCTCGGCGGCCAGTTTGGCCGACGGAATCGTGCTCGAGCGCGCGGGCGTGCCGGCGGTGTCGATCTGCACGGACGCGTTCGCGGCGCCGGCGCGGGCGATGGCCGACATGTACGGCCTGCCCGACTTCGAGCCGGTCATGATCCCCCACCCGATCGCCAGCCTCAGCCAGGCTGAGATCGACGCCAAGGTGCGGCCGGTGATCGCGGCGGTAGTGCGGATTCTGAAGGGAGCGTGAGACACCATGGAACGCGCGACCGAGCTGCCGGTCATCGACATCGACGAGGTCCGGCAGGTGATGGAGGACTACGCCGAGCGCGGCTGGACGGACGGCCTGCCGGTCATGCCGGTGACCGAGTCCTACCTGGCCGAGTTCCTCGGCCAGACGACGCGCGCGAGCCGACGAGGTGCTGCTGGCCATGCCCCACCTCGACCGCGACTGCACTGTCCGCACCGCGGCGATCAACGCCGCGATGGCCGGCTGCCGGCCCGAGTACTTCCCGGTGGTGCTGGCGGCCTGGGCGGCGCTCGAGCAGGAGGGATACGTCCCGCGGGCCATCTGGCAGAGCACCACCGGCACCGCGCCGATGCTCCTGGTCAACGGACCGATCCGCGAGCAGATCGGCCTCAACAGCCAGGGGAACGTGTTCGGGTCGGGCTTTCGCGCGAACGCCACGATCGGCCGCGCGATCCGCCTGACCGCGATCAACGCGTTCGGCCTGCGGCCGCACGAGCTCGATCAGGCCACCCAGGGCAACCCGGCCAAGTACACGGCGTGCATCGCCGAAAACGAGGAGCAGTCGCCCTGGGCGCCGTTCCACGTCGAGCACGGCTTCGACGCCGGTGCCAGCACGGTCACGGCGTTGACGATGCGCTCGGTCGTTCACATCGAAGCTCGGCACACCACCGTGCCCGAGCAGCTGGCGCTCGATCTCGCCGACACGATCCGGCGGACCGGCGCGCTGATCCACGAGACGATCAGCGCCTGCATCGCGCTCGGACCCGAGCACGCCGAGCTGTTCGCCAACGCCGGTTGGGGCAAGGACGAGCTGCGCCGCTTCGTCTACGACCACGCCGTCAACAGCCGGGACGCTCTGGCCGCGGTGGGCAAAGACGCGGTGTCGGGCAAGACGCGGTGGCGACTGTCTAGCGCGCACCCCGACTCGGTCCCCGACAGCGCCGCGCAAGACGACCAGGTCAGGGTGCTGAACTCAGAGCAGGCCGTGCAGATCGTCGTCGCCGGCGCTCACAACAGCGGCGTGTCGGCCGTGATCGAGACATTCGGACCGCGCGGCGGGGCGCCCGCGATCGCCGCCGATCGAGTCGTCCTGAAGGTAGACCCCCTGGCCGAGCAGCTCGCGCTGGAGCGCGGCGACATCGACGTCGGCCATCGACACGCCGCCCGCGACCGACAGCGCGGCGGCGGCGCCGGCGGCCTGCCCGGTCATCCAGCACTGCGGGATCTCGCGCATGAACGCCTGGGTCTGCGGATCGCACGCGATGTGGCGGCCGGCGGCGAGGAGGTTGTCGAGATCGCGGGGAACGAGCGCGCGATAGGGCACCGACACGTTGGCGAACTTCTGCGAGGGCGACGGGGACACGCCGATCTCGTCGTCGTGTCGAATCGCCGCCCTTCCAGTCCTCGCTCGTGAGCTTGTGGCGGCCCACGAGCCGGCGCGTGTGCCGCACGCCGATCTGCGGGGCCGAGAGCATCAGCCACGCGTTCTCGAAGCCGGGGGCGTAGCGGCGGAAGTGGTCGAGGTGGGCGACCATCCGCCGGCGTGACTCGATCTCGACCCGGGTCAGATCCGAGACGTCGACGCCGCTGTAGCCGCTCAGCCGCGGGCCGAGGAACAAGCGCCACGTCATTGCTCCAGCCGACGACCGGGCGCTCGGCGAACCCGAGCGCGTCGCCGGCGTCGGCCATCAGCTGCCGGTGGGCGGCCGGGTCGCTCGCGCTTGAACTCGAGCCAGCGGGCGAAGTCGACGCCGGCCCACAGCCAGCCGGTGTTGAGGCAGTGGGCGATGCCGCCGCCCCCCGCCTTGGCGTCCGCTTCGAACTCGAGGCCCGCCCGCGCGCACAGGTCGAGATCGCCGGTGCAGTCGACGATCACGTCGGCCAGGATCGCGCGCCGGCCCTCCTTTGACTCGAACGTCACGCCGCGGACGGTGCGTCCCTCGAGCAGCGGCTCGGCGACCCAGCTGTGGAGCAGGAGCTTGACGCCGGCCTCGATCAGCAGCTCGGCCGAGAGGTACTTCAGCCACTCCGGGTCGATCATCGGCGACCACGTGACGGTGTCGCGGAAGGCGCCCTGGCGCTCGCGCCAGTAGGCGACCGCATCGGCGTCAGTCGATCCCCACAGCGCGCGCGGAGCGCCGGCGACGGCGGTCTCGGGCAACCGGTCGAGCAGCTCCTGGCCGATGCCGGTGATCACCGGACGCCCGCTCCAATCGGTCATGCGGTCGATCCAGATCACGAGGCCGCCGGTCGAGAGGCCGCCGAGGTGGTTGTAGCGCTCGACCAGCAGCACCTCGGCGCCGGCGCGCCGGGCCGCGAGCGCTGCCGCGAAGCCGGCCGGGCCGCCGCCCACGACCAGCACCTCGGTCTCCGCGTGGACCGGCGTCTCCCGCGCCGGCTCGGTCACGGTTCGCTCGGTCGCCGGGGGGTTGGGCGTGAACGCGCCGTCGTCGTCGAGCGCCGCCGCCGTGGACATCGACGCGGTGCCCTGGTGGTAGCTCTCCTCCTCGCCGACCGCGTTCCGGGGGTGCTCGTTCATCCGCTCGGGAAGAAATTACCCCGATGCTGAAGAAACTTCCCGAGCGGTGGGACCACCGCCACGCGCGCGGTCACCGCGCGCCGAGCACCATCCCCGCCGCCACCGTGTCGTTGCTCGCCTCGTCGATCAGGATGAAGCTCCCGGTGGTGCGGTTGCGCGAATAGGGATCGGCCATCAGCGGGGAGCCCGCCCGCAGGCGAACGCGGCCGATCTCGTTGAGCGAGAGCTCGTCGGCGGGCTCATGCGCGAGCGTGTTGATCTCGACGCGGTAGTCGAGCTCCTCGATCCGGGCGCGGGTCGTGCGGGTCGTGTGCTTGATCACTAGGCGCGCGCCCGGGCGCAGCGGCGTCTCGCCCATCCAACACACCATCGCATCGAGCTCGCGCGCGGCCGCGGGCGGATCGTCGACCTCGACGAGCATGTCGCCGCGCGAGATGTCGAGGTCGTCGGCGACGCGCACGGTCACCGACATCGTCGGGAACGCGGTCTCGACGGGGCCGTCGTAGGTCTCGATCGCCGCGATCTGGGTGCGCTGACCGCTTGGCAGGACGACGACCTCGTCACCGGCGTGGAGCACGCCTCCGGCGACCGTGCCGGCGTAGCCGCGATAGTCGTGGTGCTCGTCGCTGTTCGGCCGGATCACCCATTGAACCGGGAAGCGCACCTGCGCGAGGTCGCGGTCGGGCGCGATCACCACGTGCTCGAGGTGGTACAGCAGCGGTGGCCCGTCATACCAGCGCATCTCGGTCGATCGGTCGACGACGTTGTCGCCGTGGAGCGCCGAGATCGGGATGAAGCTGACGTCGGGGATCTCGAGCCGGGCCGCCCAGTCCGTCAGGTCTTCGACGATGTGCTCGAACACCGCCTCGTCGTACGCGACCAGATCCATCTTGTTGACGCACACGACCACGTGCGGGATCCGCAGCAGCGAGGCGATGTAAGTGTGACGGCGGGTCTGCTCGCTCACACCCTTGCGGGCGTCGACGAGCACGACCGACAGGTCCGCGGTCGAGGCGCCGGTGACCATGTTGCGCGTGTACTGCTCGTGGCCGGGCGTGTCGGCGATCACGAACTTCCGCCGCGGCGTCTGGAAGTACCGGTAGGCGACGTCGATCGTGATCCCCTGCTCGCGCTCGGCGCGGAGGCCGTCCATCAGCAGCGCGAGGTTTACGTAGCCGTCGCCGCGGCGCTCGGAGGTCTGCACCACGTGCTCGAGCTGGTCCTCGAGGATCGACTTGGAGTCGTGCAGCAGCCGCCCGATCAGCGTCGACTTGCCGTCGTCGACCGATCCGGCGGTGGCGAACCGCAGCAGCTCGCTGGTGCGGGTTCGCAGCGCGTGACCGTTCGTCGCCGCGCCAGGCGTCATCTGCTCATCCCTGGCACGGCTAGAAATAGCCCTCGCGCTTGCGATCCTCCATCGCAGCCTCGGTCACCCGGTCGTCGGCGCGCGTCTCTCCGCGCTCGGTGATGCGGGTGGCGGCAATCTCGGACACGACCTCCGGCAGGGTCGTCGCCAGAGAGCGGACGGCCCCGGTGCAGGTCATGTCGCCGACCGTGCGGTAGCGGACCGAGGCCTCGAACGGCGTCTCGCCTTCGATCAGCTGCACGTGGGGGCTGAGCGCGTACAGCATCCCGTCGCGCTCGAACACCTGGCGCTTGTGGGCGTAGTAGATCGACGGCACCTCGAGGCGCTCGTGGTCGATGTACTGCCACACGTCGAGCTCGGTCCAGTTCGACAGCGGGAACACGCGGACGTGCTCGCCCTTGCGGATGCGGCCGTTGTACAGCGCCCACACCTCGGGACGCTGGCGCTTGGGCTCCCACTGGCCGAAGTCATCCCGGAAAGAGAAGACGCGCTCCTTGGCGCGGGCGCGCTCCTCGTCCCGGCGCGCGCCGCCGAACGCCGCGTCGAACCCGTGCTCGGCGATGGCGTCGAGCAGCGTCACGGTCTGAAGACGGTTGCGCGATGCGCGAGGCCCGGTCTCCTCGGCGGCGCGGCCCTGGTCGATCGAGGCCTGCACGCTCGCGACGATCAGCCGCTCGCCGATCTCGTCGATCAGGCGGTCACGGAACTCGAGCACCTCGGGGAAATTGTGCCCGGTGTCGACGTGCATGATCGGAAACGGGAACCGGCCCGGACGGAACGCCTTCTCGGCCAGGCGCAGCAGCACGAGCGAGTCCTTGCCGCCGCTGAACAGCAGCACAGGTCGCTCGAACTCCGCCGCGACCTCACGGAAGATGTGGATGGATTCGGCTTCGAGCGTCTCGAGATGAGACAGCTCGTAGTGCAGCGGGTTCAAGCGGTGTTCCTCATTCGTGGATTCCGCATTCGGTCTTCTCGAGTCCCGCCCAGCGCCCCTCGCGACCGGCGCCGGGGCGCGTGCACGGCTCGCAGCCGATCGACGCGTAGCCCTGATCGTGCAGTGGGTGGTAGGGCAGGTCATGCTCGAACACGTAGCGCCACAGGTCCTTCTCGCTCCAGTCGGCGAGCGGGTTGATCTTCCAGATCCCGCGCCGCTCTTCGTACTCGACCTTGCTAGCGCCCGCGCGGGTCGGGGCCTGCTCGCGACGGATGCCCGTGACCCAGGCGTCGACGTCGTCGAGCGCGCGCTCGAGCGCGTCGACCTTGGCCTCGCCGCAGCACCGGTCGATCGTCCACGGCTCATCCGGGCTGCGGGCATCGATCACCTCGATCTTGACGCCGAACCTGTCCTCGAAGCGCTTCCAGGTGTCGAGCGTCTCCGGGAACAGGACGCCGGTGTCGATCATGAACACCCGGGCGTCAGGCTCGATCGAGGTCAACATGTGCACCATCACCGACTCCTCCTTCTGGAAGGAGCAGGCCATCTTGAGCCGCGGGTGAAACCGCTCGACCGCGTACGCGAGGACTTCCTGGGCGGAGACGGTCTCGAGATCGGGAATTGTTGCGCTCATGGTCATGGCGGCGGTCAGACCGCGCACTCGCCCTCGCCGCGGATGACCTCGAACGGCGACTGCTTGGTCCAGTCGATGAAGTAGTTCATGTTGTCCAGACTGAACTCGATCGGCATCGTGAGATCCTTGACCTTCGCCTCGAACTCCGCTGGCCCGACGCGGTCGACGAACGCGTTGAATTCCTCGCCCTCGGTCCGCTCGGATTCGTAGAAGCGTACCCACCGATCGACTGCCTCGGGTACACGCTTGGCGGGGAGCCGGGCCTTGAGCCGCTGACCGTAGCGCACGTCGCCGCCCTCGTAGGCACCGCCGATGTGCGGGATGTAGGCCGGGATCGCGTGCCCGCCGACCTTGATCGAGGCCCCGTAGAAGCCGATGTTCGCGATGTGGTGCTGCCCGCAGCCGTTCGGGCACCCGCTCATCTTGACGTGGATCCTGCGGGTCAGCTCGTCGCTGATCTCCATCTGGGTCAGGCGCTCGTGGATCGCCTGATTCAGGCCCATCGAGCTCGTGATCCCGAGCTTGCAAGAGTCGGTTCCGGGGCAACTGACGACATCGGTGATCTCGTCCGCGCCGGCGTCGGCGAGGCCGAGCTCGCCGAGCGCCCGCCACACGTCGTACACGGACTCGTCGCGGACCCAGCGGAAGATCAGGTTCTGGTGGACGCTCGTGCGCGCCGAGCCACCGGTGTGGTCGCGCATGATCTGCGCGAGTCCGCGGAGCTGCTCGGGGGTCAGGTCGCCGCGCGTCACCTTGACCTCGACGGTCGAAAAGCCCTGCTGGCGCTGGCGCTGCACGTTGGTCTCGACGAAGCGCGTGAAATCACGGTGATCTCCGTTCGGCGTCGCGAAGGATTGCGGCTTCGCCGGCGCGACTGCTTCTTCGTCGTGGTCGAACACGATCCCTTCCAGGGAGAAATCGCGCTCGTTGACCCAGTCGCCAGTCAGCTCCTCCTCGACCATCGTGCGGAACTCGTCGATGCCGACCTTGTCGACCAGGACCTTGATCCGGGCCCGGGCGCGGTTCGCGCGGAGCCACTCCTGGCGATCGAAGATCCGCATGCATGCCTCGGTGACCTTCAGGTAGTCGCCGTTGTCGAGCTCGACGAACTCGTACAGGGTGGGAGCCAGGCGCGGCATGATCGAGGTACCGCCTCCTACCCGGATCTCGACCCCGCGAACGCCTTGCTCGTTGACTCGCGGGACGAAGGCCATGTCGTGGATCCGGGTGATCGCGTTGTCCTGGTCTGTGGCCGCAAACGCGGTCTTGACCTTGCGCGGCATCGCCTGAGTCGTGGGGTGGCGCACGAAGTAGCGCACGTAAGCGCCGGCGTAAGGCGTGATGTCGAACAGCTCGCCCTCGAGCGTTCCAGCGCGGGGATCGCCGGTGACATTCCGCATCGTGTTGCCGCAGCCCTCGCGGCTCGACAGGCCGGCATCGCCGAGCTCCCGGATCAGCTCGGCCGCTTCGGGCAGCGGGATGTGGTGCATCTGGATGTTCTGGCGCGTGGTGATGTGGCCCTTACGCAGCGGCACGTACTTGTCGATCACCTCGGCGAAGGCGTCGAGCTGGTCGGGCGTCACGCCGCCGAACGGGAGCTTGACCCTGACCATCTGAACGTCGGGCTGGCGCTGGCCGTAGACACCCTGCTTCAGGCGGAACTTGATGAACTCGTCGCCGTCAAGCTCGCCCTTGATAAAGCGCGTCGACTCCGTGTCGAAGTCGTCGAACTCGCGCCGGAGAATCGGGATGACGTGCCCGGGCACGTTCTCGAGCACCTCGGGGTTCTCGATCGAGCCCGCGCGGCCGTTACCGTGGTGGGAGACCGTCTCGGTGGCGTCTGTGCTGGCGCTTGGCGGCGATGCGGGTCGCATCGGACTCCTTCCGGTAGCGGACGGACTAGTAAATGTACCAAAAGGCAATCGGGGTTCAGATGTTTTCCCCGGCGCGCCAGGGAATCGCCCCCGGCTGGGGGGTGGCGCGGGGGCCGGCGAGGGTGGTCGCCGGCGAGGGGGTCGCCGGCGGGGGGGCGCCGGCGAGGAGCGCTGCGGACCGTGCGACGTCGGCGGGGCGGTCGCCGACGGGTGTGATCGCCGGCAGGGGCGGTCGGCTCGCGGTCCCAGGCTCGATCGTCGAGGCCTCGCTAGGCCCGGGTGCGTCTTGCCGGCGGTGCGTCGGCGTGGACCTGCAAATCACGTCAACGGACGCGTCTGGTACGGACCTCGCCGAGTCAAGCATGTGGGGCATGCCTGACACGACACGGTCGGACCGAAACGCTTGCGGTGACGCGTTATGCAGGTCGACGAGACGTGATCCGGCGCCATCGCCCTCCCCAGGTACCCGCCGTTCGGCCGCCGACCCGTGCCCGCCTGCCCGGCCGGCGCGGTTGGTCGGCGGCGGCGCTCGGCCGGCGGGGGTTGTCGCCGGCGGGGTCGGTCGCCGGCGGGGTCGGTCGCCGGCGGGATTGGTCAGCTGGCGCGGGCGGGGTAGTCGCCGGTCGCCGGGCTAACGAGAGCTGTGAGCGAGGCTGCGGCCCCCGTCCCGCAGCCCTCGCGCCCGACCGCCGTCGAACCGCGGCAAGAAATCGGGTGCGCGCGGGGCTACCGGGACGGGGGTGCAGCCGAAGCGCCGGCGGGGGCTACGGGAAGGGCGTGGAGCCGAAGCGAACTGCGTGCAGCCGAAGAGAACTGACCGGCGCCGCGACGGTGGGGGCAACCGCCGCGGCAGCCGGCGCGCTCTCAACCAGCGCTGGTCGGGTGACTGGCATCCGCTTTGGGGGCTGAGCGATGCCAATGACCGCCGGCGCCTCGGCGAGCGCGAGCTTGAGCCCGTCGTACCAACGACGAGCCCGGAATCTGATCCGGTGGACGGTGGTCTCTACTGCATCCCGCGAACAGCACGACCCGTGTACTACCCCCTCTTACCTGCGCCCGAGCACTGTGGTGAACCCGGCCTAGCTGGTTCACCAGCCAACAAACTTCACGCTGGCATACGTGTCGGTTCCTGTCAAGCAAAGGTGGCTGAAACCAAGCCGGGCATCCCCCAAAAGGGGGACTGACACCCGGTCACGCCCAGGGCGCGGATTCTGCGGGAGCCCTGTTCACGCCCTCCTCGAGCGCCGCTCGCTGCCACGGGTTCTGCCTGGGCGCCGGGGGCGCCGGCGCCGGCGCGGTCTCGCGCATGAAACGCTCGAGCGCGGCGACGACCGCGGCCGCCTCCTCGGGCGAGGCGGCGGGCGCGACGATCGTGAGCTTCGGGCGGCGGTTCATGGGCGGACGGAGCGTATCGTCCCGCGACGTGCCCGTGATGCCCGTGCTCGACTACGACGCCGTGCTGGCAGCCGTGTCGCCAGCGGCGGCGATCGAACAGGTGCGCGAAGGCCTGCTGCAGTTCCACGCCGGCGTGTGGGTGATGCCGCCGAAGGTGTACCTCGAGAGCCCACCGTTCGGCGACTTCCGCGCGATGCCGGCGCGCGGTGGCGGATTCGCGCTGCTCAAGTGGGTGACGTCATTCCCCGGAAACCCCGCGCGGGGCCTCCCGACCGTGACCGGTGTGATTTGCCTGTCGAACGCCCAGACCGGCGAGTCGCTGATGCTGCTCGACGCCCGCTCGGTGACCGCGTTGCGGACCGGGGCGGTGGCCGCGGTGGCGACACAGACGCTCGCGCGCGAGGACGCACGGACCGTCGGTCTGATCGGTTGCGGCCTGCACGGTGCCTGGGCCGCGCGGTGCCTGGTGGCGGCAGGGTACGGACCGGGCGTGTGCCACGACCCGCGGGAGGACGTCGCCGCCGTGCTTGCAGACGAGCTGTCCTGGCGCACCGGATCGCGCGCAGAGGCGATCGCGTGCGACGTCGTGTGCTGCGTCACCCCGGGTACGGAGATCGTGATCGACGTCGGCAGCCTGCGCGCGGGCCTTCACCTCAACATGCTGGGCGCCGACGGTCCGGGCAAGGCCGAGGCGAGCGTCGGCGCGGTCGCCTCGTGCGTGCTGTTCTGCGACGAGTGGGCGCAGGCCTCCCACGGTGGCGAGCTGACCGGCGCGGTGAACGCCGGCCTGGTCACGCGCGACCGGGTGACAGAGCTCGGCGCAGTCCTGGCCGGCGACGCGCCGGGACGCCCTGGACCCGAGGCGGTGACGCTGTTCGACTCGACGGGCCTCGCGATCCAGGACCTGGCGGTGGCGATCGCCGCGTTCGATGCGTGGGAGGACAACCGCATCGAGGCCCATTCGGTCACGCTCTGAGCGTCTGGGCAGCTTTCATCGCCGTGACCTTCCCGGCGCTCGGGTGTCGATTCCCCGCCCGAGCCTGTCCGAGCGCTGACGACCGCGCTCAACGTGAACATAGTTACACAAAGCTAGTCATATCTGACACCGTCCGTCCGAAAGATTAACCTATACCGGTGGAAGCGCGGTGGCCGCGACCACGCTACTCGTGCAACACCGGCAACATCGCCAACGGAGCGGTGACAGGTGACAAGCTCACCAACGGCGCGGGCACCGACGGTGCACGTCACGGTCATGAGCCTCACGAACGACTCGCACTTCGGCTCTGGCTTCGCCAACCTGGTGTACAACCCGACCCTGAACTGCATCCGGGCCCGGCCCAGAGCGTCCTCTACCAGTCCGACGGGCAGCCGATTCCCCGCGGGCCACGGTCAGAGCGGGATGTTGCCGTGCTTGCGCCGCGGGCCGGGCTGGCGCTTGTTCAGCAGCGTCTCGAGCGCGGTGATCACCTTGGGGCGTGTCTCGTGCGGAACGATCACGTCGTCGATGTAGCCGCGCTCGGCGGCCACGTACGGATTGGCGAAGTGCGCCTTGTAGTCGTCGATCAGCTTCTGCCGGCGTGCGTCGGGGGTCGGCGAGGACGCGATGTCGCGGCGGTAGATGATGTTGACCGCGCCCTCGGGGCCCATCACCGCGACCTCGGCGGTCGGCCACGCGAAGTTGAAGTCCGCGAGCTGGTGCTTTGACCCCATGACGTCGTACGCGCCGCCGTACGCCTTGCGGGTGATGATCGTGATCTTCGGAACGGTGGCCTCGCAGTACGCGTACAGCAGCTTCGCGCCGTGGCGGATGATGCCGCCCCACTCCTGCGTCGTGCCGGGGAGGAAGCCGGGCACATCGGTGAGCGTGATGATCGGGATGTTGAACGCATCGCAGGTGCGTACGAAACGCGCGGCCTTCGTCGAGGAGTCGATGTCGAGCACGCCGGCGAGCTGATTGGGCTGGTTGCCGACGATCCCCACGACGTATCCGTTCAGGCGCGAGAAGCCGCAGATGATGTTGCGCGCATAGTGCTCGTGGACCTCGAAGAACTCACCGTCGTCGACGACGTAGCGGACGACGTCGCGCATGTCGTAGGGCTTGTTCGGGCTGTCGGGGACGACGTGGTCGAGCTCGGGGTCCTGCCGCAGCGGGTCGTCGGTGGGCTGCACCCGAGGCGGCATCTCGAGGTTGTTCTGAGGCAGGAAGCTCAGCAGGTACCTCGTGTCCTCGAGGCACTGATCCTCGTCGTCGGAGGCGAAATGGGCGACGCCGGACTTGGAGTTGTGGCTCATCGCGCCGCCCAGCGACTCGAAGTCGACCTCCTCGCCGGTGACCGTCTTGATCACCTCGGGGCCGGTGATGAACATGTGCGAGGTCTCCTTGACCATGAAGATGAAGTCCGTCATCGCGGGCGAGTACACGGCGCCGCCGGCGCACGGGCCCATGACCAGGCTGATCTGCGGGATCACACCTGAGCACTGGACGTTGCGGGTGAACACGTCGCCGTAGGCGCCGAGCGACACCACGCCCTCCTGGATCCGCGCCCCGCCCGAGTCGTTGATCCCGATCACCGGGCAGCCGATCTTGGCCGCCAGGTCCATGATCTTGCACATCTTCTCGGCCATCACCTCGCCGAGCGAGCCGCCGAACACCGTGAAGTCCTGGCTGAACACGCACACCGGCCGCCCGTCGATACGACCGTGTCCCGTCACCACGGCGTCGCCGTACGGCCGGTTCTTCTGCATGTCGAACTCGTGCGTGCGGTGGCGCACGAACACGTCGAGCTCCTGGAACGAGCCCGGGTCGAGCAGCTTCTCGACCCGCTCGCGCGCGGTGTACTTGCCGCGCTCATGCTGCTTGGCCACGGCCTGCTCCGAGCCCGCATGGATCGCCTCGTACCGGAGCTCCTCCAGGTGTCCGAGTTTCTCGGCGTAGGTCTCGGGGGCCTTCTCACGCATCGCGGGCGGCGAGTTTAGGGAGAAAAGGGGTACCGCGCCGTTGCAAGATGCGATACAACTTCGCCACCTTGCAGGAATCGGCGCTTGTGCGTCGACGAAGGACGACATAGAAGCCGAGTCGCCGGACCATCCGTGGTCGGCGAGCGGAGGACCCAAAGCGACCTCCAAGGGCGCAGGGGCGAATCGCCGCACCGTGCGGCGTAGCGCAAGTCGCGAGCCCGTCAGCTAACTCCGCAGGCTCACGAAGAAGGAGGCAAGTTGGTGGAGACCGCACGTGATCTCGCTTGCGCTGATCTGTGGCAGGCGTCATTGGAGCGCTCGCTCGCGCGCAGGGGCAGGCCCACCCGCAGCTCACTCGAGCTGTTCCACCTCCGGCCCGAGCGCGACCTCAGTTGCGCCGACATCCTCCGCGAGTCCGCGAGCTTCTCCCAGCTGCGCCGGTCGGCGGCGTCGAGGCGGCCGTCGATGGCGCTGCCCGGCGCCGGCGGGATCTCGGCGCTGGCGCTGCTGGCGGCGGCGACGCTGCCGGGATTGCTCGGCGGTCGCGGCGGCACCGTTCCACCCGCCCGGATCACGTACCGCAGCGGCGCGCACGACGCCCGGGTCGCCAAGGCACCGGTCGCGGCGGCAAACCCGGGCGCCGCGGTGAAGGCCGCGACGCTTCCAGGAACGACCACGCTCGCCGACTCGAGCGCCGCGACCGTGCCCGCGCATCCCGCTCCCCGGTTGCCCACGCCGGCGCACCACGCTCCCGGGGCTGCCACTCAGGCGCACCACGCGACCCTGACGCCGGCGCGCCACACGACCCTGACCCACGCCCACATCGCGACCGCCCATGACGCAACCGCAGCGGCCGTGGTGGCGCACGGTGTGAGTGGCGGGACCGCGCCGGTGGCACAGCACAGCGTCTCGGCGGCGGCCACCGCGCCGGCGACAGTCCACGACACCGCACCGGCGATCCACAAACCGCGTGCGGGTCGCCACCACACCGCGCCGGCGAAGCACGTGAGCACGGGCGGCGGGGCGATCGAGGCGACGAGATCGGCCGGCCACCCGGGCACGACAGCCGCCCCGAGCCGGCCGAAGGCCCCGGCCCAACCGAAGCCGACCACCCACACGCACCCGGTCGCCAAGCCGCACCCAGTGGCGACCACCCCGCCCGCGGCCAACCCGCCGCCGCCGCCGACCGTCGCCGCGGGCCACTACGTGAACCCACTCGCCGGCGCGAGGGTTACGCCCGAGCGGATCGACCAGGGCGTCGATTACGCGGGCTCAGGACCACTCGGCGCGATCGGCGACGGAAAGATCACTTATGTCGGGACGAGCGGCACCGGCTGGCCCGGAGCGTTCGTCGAGTACCAGCTCACGGACGGACCCGACACCGGCCGGTACGTCTACTACGCCGAGGGAATCAGCCCCGCGCCGGGTCTGCATGTCGGACAATCCGTCCGCGCGGGACAGCCGATCGCCGAGATCATCGCCGGCGACTCGAACGGGATCGAGATCGGCTGGGGCGCGGGCATCGGCACCGAGTCATACGCCATGCAGCACGGCCAGTGGCAGGGCGGCGACGACGCCGACAGCGTCCCCAGCGCCGCCGGCAAGGACTTTTCAGCCCTGATCGCGGAGATCGGGGGGCCTCCAGGGAAGATCGAGGGCTAGATCCCGCTCCGTGCTCGCGCGCCGCGCCCCAGCCCTAGGCGCGCGAGTACGGGCGGTGATGCGCTTGGCCGAGGCTGTCCAGGGCCGCGGTCAGCGCGGCCTCCGTGACGGGTGGCTCCGGGGCCGCGGGAGGCTCTGGGGCGGTGGTGGCCTGAGCTTCCGGGGCTGCGGCCTGAGGCTCCGGGATGGCGGCCCGCGGGGCGCGACGTCGCGCGGGGGGCTCCGGCGGGGGCGGTGACGCGTGCACTCGTGCGAGCGCGGGTTCGGCGGGCGGGGACGATTCGACGGGCGGGTGCGGTTCGGAGGCGGCGGCCTCGTCGGGTGCGTGACTCTCGGGCTCGACCGCGCCCGCCTCGGGGGCGCGGAAGAAGCCGAACAGCCGGGCGAACCGCCGCCGGCGCGCCGGCGGATCGGTGGCGGACTGGTCGGACTCCGGGGCCAGATCGAGCTCCTCGGGCTCGGGACCCTCAGCCTCCGCGACCTCAGGCTCGGACAGCTCAGCCTCGGCCACCTCGCCAGCCTCCGCCCCGGGCTCGATGACCTCAGCCTCGACGACCTCGCTTGCCTCCGCCGGCGACTCGACCACCTCCGACTCCTCATCCGGCGCGTCGACCACCTCGCCAGCCTCCGGCTCGGGCTCGACGGCCTCGGGCACCTCCGGCGCCACGGGCGCCACCTGCTCCGCCACCGCGACGGCGGTCAGGATCACCTTCGTTCCCCAGCCGGCTGGCTCGATCCGCACCGTGCCGCGGGCGCGCTCGCCCTCCCAGGCAACGGCGGTCTCCGGATCGAGCCTCGTAATCCGGATCTCTCCGAATTGGTCCAGGTGGCGAGCCAGTGAGGCCGCATCACTGCATTCGGCCCACAGCTCCGGCGGGGACTTGACCAGCGTTCGGCTTGCCACGTGCTTCGTCATCGGTGGGGATTTCGCGCGGTCGGGCGCGACTCCTGCCCCGGAGCCGCGGCCTGCACGGCCTGGGCAGTCGGCCGGCGAGCTAATGTGATCTCTGATGCTGGAAACGCGACAGCTGGGCGCCAGCGGACCGGTGGTATCGGTCCTCGGACTGGGCTGCATGGGTATGTCCGGGGTGTACGGCAGCGCCGACCGCGACGAGAGCATCGCGACGATCCACGCGGCGCTCGACGTCGGCATCACGCTGCTCGACACGGGCGACTTCTACGGGATGGGCCACAACGAACTGCTGATCGCCGAGGCGCTCGAGGGCCGCAAGCGCGACGAGGTGCTGCTCAGCGTGAAGTTCGGCGCCCAGCGCGGCCCCGACGGGAGCTGGCTCGGCTACGACGCGCGCCCGCAGGCGGCCAAAACCGCGCTCGCGTACTCGCTCCAGCGGCTGCGCACCGACTACATCGACGTCTACCGGCCGGCGCGGCTTGACGCGAACGTGCCGATCGAGGAGACCGTCGGGGCGATCGGCGAGCTGGTAGAGGCCGGCTACGTGCGCCACGTCGGCCTGTCGGAGGTCGGCGCGGACACGATCCGCCGCGCCGCCGCGGTGCATCCGATCTCTGACCTCCAGATCGAGTACTCGTTGATCTCGCGCGGGATCGAGCGCGCGATCCTGCCCACCTGCCGCGACCTCGGGATCGCGATCACCGCTTACGGCGTCCTCTCGCGCGGGCTGATCAGCGGCCGCTACCAGGAGGCCGACACCGGCGTCCCGACCGGCGACCTCCGCGGGCGGATGCCGCGCTTCCAGGGCGACAACCTTCGCCACAACCTCGCGCTCGTCGAGGCGCTGCGCGAGATCGCGGACGGCAAGGGCGTGAGCGTCGCCCAGATCGCGTTCGCCTGGGTCCTGTCGCGTGGCGAGGACATCGTGCCGCTCGTCGGCGCGAGAAGGCGCGACCAGCTCGAAGAGGCGCTCGACTCGCTCGAGGTGGAGTTGAGCGCGGACGACCTGGAGCGGATCGAGCAGGCCATCCCGGCCGACGCCGCGGCGGGCGATCGCTACGGCGCCCCGCAGATGGCCGATCTCGACAGCGAGCGCTAGTTCCCGCCTAGCCCGACTCGGGCAGCACGAACAGGACCAGCGGCAGCGTCGTTTCGCCGTCGTCGAGGATGAGCCTCGCGGTCCCGACGCGCTTCCAGCCCCGTCGCATGTAGAACGCGATCGCACCGTGATTGTGGTCGGCGACGTCGAGGACGAGGCGGAGGCCGTGCTCGAGGGCATGGTCCTCGGCGGTGCCGATCAGAGCGCTACCGACCCCGCGTCCGCGCGCGCCCGGCGCGACGAAGAACCGTGACACGATCGCGAGCTGCTCGACGGGGACGGGCACGGCCTCGCGCCACTCCGGGCGCGCCCCCTCCTCGTCGGTCGCGTGCAGCGAGAGATGACCGTCGAGCCCGCCGGCGGTCTCACAGACCCACGAGGCGAGTCCGGCGCGTCCCGTGAGCCAGCCGGCCGGGTCCTGCGGCCAGCGGACCGGGTAGCGGTCTGCGACGTAAACCTCGTGCAGCAGCGCGAGGCATGGTTCGAGATCCTCGGGCCGGCGAGGACGAATCATCCTTCCTAAAAGTTGCCCGGCTAGCGCCCCTTCGACACGAAAAGCTCGATTTTGGTGCCAGCCCTGAGGATGCGGCCAGCCTTCGGGGTCGTGCTCATCACCCGCCCGCTGCGAACCGCCTTCGACGTCACGTGCTTGACCTTGCCGACCTTGCAGTGGGCCTGGCGCAACGCCCGCTCGGCGACGGGAAGCTTCATCCCCTTGGTCCGCGGAACCTTGCACTTGACTGCGACCGGCGGGGACGGGGGCGGCGGGGGCGCGTTGTAGACGACCGCCAGCTGCGCCTGCGCAGTTGCGCCGGCGCCGTCGGTCGCGAGCGCGGTGATCGTGTTCGTGCCCGGGCTGAGCGGGACCTGCGCGGTCCAGGCCCCGTCCGAAGCAACCGGAACGGTCTGGCCGCCGACCACGATCGAGGTGATGCCCGAGCCGGCGGTGGCGATGCCCGAGACGGTCGCGCTCGGGCTGGACACCGCCGTCCCGCTTGCCGGCGAGCCGATCACCACCGATGGAGCCTCGAACCGGTCCTGCGCGGCGAGCGCGAGTGCGCTGACGTCCGCGACCGAGTAGCCCACCGAGTAGATGTAGCTCAGGCTCGTGCTTCCGCCGGCGGGAACCACGGCGAAGTTGTGCTCCTCGAACTCGTTGTTGCTCGCGAAGCGGAAGTCGCTGGGAGCCTTGCCGAACGTGACCGCGCCGACCGCCTCGCTCGGATCCCCGTCGGGCTGGGTGACGTTCGTGCGGACCAGGATCGAACCCGGCACGCTGCTCGGTCCGGGGACGTCGGTCGCGGGTCCGTACTGCAAGAAGCTCGACTGACCCGGGAACTCGTAGCCGCGGTCCCCGTTGCCCTGCCCGTTCACCCCGACGAAGTCGTCGTAGAGCAGGTCCACGGCGTGGGCCTGACCGTCGGTCGAGGACCAGGTGTCGGTCATCGTCACGACGCGGCCGCCGTCGCTCGTCGTGGTCGTGCGCTGGAGCCGCACCCCCGAGTTGATGAAGTTCGGACAGGTGACAAACGTCTGGACCTGCTCGTTCGGGCCGTTGCAGACGACCCAGGACTCGTCAGAGGTCGAAGTCAGCAGGCCGGTCGTGGGATCCCACGTCACGTTCCCCGTCAGACCGGTCGGGAACCCGGGCAGGTTCTGGCTCGCGGCGTGCCCGCCCACCACCGCGAACAGGGCCTGCGCCGAGTCGGGATCGTAGGCGTTGCGACCGTCGATCTGAACCTCAGAACGCCCGCCGAAGGCGCCGAGGTCGTTGCTCAGGAGCGATCCGACGCAGTCGATCGCGAAGTTCCCGACGTCGCCCTCCGCATCGACTGGCGCGACGAACGGGCCGCCGCAGCCGACTTCGCTGGAGGAGGGTGTGACCCCGGGCGAGCCCCACGCCGCAGTCCCGGTGAACGTCACGTCATTGACGTAGATGTTGTACGGCGTCCCATTGTTCAGTCCGTTGCCCGTGATCGAAGCCACCGGCAACGCCGCCTCGGACACGGCGAGCTGCGGACCGGCGAAGTCGCTGTTGTCGCCGCTTCCGTCGTCGCCGACCGGCACGGCCCGGAGACGACAGACGGAGCCGGCGATCGGCTTGAGCGATACGGCGCCTGAGTTGAAGCTCCCGCTCTCGACGGGCACTGAGCTCGCGATCCTCGTGACCGTGGGACTGGACCCGGAGTAGCAGACGATGTCGACCGAGCCCGTGCCCGCGGCCGTGCCCGTGACGGTCAGCGTCGTCGGGCCCAGCGGCGGATTGTCGAACGAGATCAGGTACGGATTGTTCGCAGGCGTCCCGGGCTGGCTCGACGTCCAGCCGGTGACCTGTGAGCTGGTCACCGTCGCGCGGGCGGCGGCCGGCGCGACTGCCAGTGCGATGAGAGCAGTGAGGGTGGCGGCTATCCGAAGCCTGGGCATCAAGAAGGGTTCCTTTCCTCCATTCTTACCGTTCCGTTACCTCTCAGAACGGCTGCGCGGGGCTTCCTAGAACGTCGGCTGGTACTCGCCGAACACGTCCTTCATTGCCCCACACACCTCACCCAACGTACAACGGTCCTTGAGGGCCTGCCGGAGGGTAGGGAGGAGGTTATTGGCCGTATCGGCAGCACTTCGCAGGTCCTTTAGCCGTTTCTCGACCAATTCACCATCTCGGCTCGATTTGAACGCCTTCAGGCGCTCCACCTGCTCGTGCTCGGACTCCGGATCGACGCGCAGGATGTCCGGCACCTCCGGCTCGCCCTCGTCGACGAACTTGTTGACGCCGACGACCACGTCCTGTCCGGTGCGGTAGCGCTCGTGATAGCCGAACGCAGACTCCTCGATCTCGTTCTTCATGAAATCGATCGCGTTGACCGATCCGCCGAGCCCGTCGACCTTCTCGATCAACTCGGCGGCCCGCGCCTCGATCTCGTCCGTCAGCGCCTCCACGAAGTATGAGCCGGCGAACGGGTCGACGGTGTCGGCGGCGCCGGATTCATAGCCGATGATCTGCTGCGTGCGGAGCGCGATCTTGGCGGCGCGCTCGGTCGGCAGCGCGAGCGCCTCGTCGAAGCCGTTGGTGTGGAGCGATTGGGTGCCGCCGCAGACCGCGGCGAACCCCTGGAGGGCGACCCGGACGATGTTGTTCTCGGGCTGCTGGGCGGTCAGCGTCACGCCACCGGTCTGAGTGTGGAAGCGCAGGCGCCAGGAGCGCTCGTCCTTGGCGTCGAACCGCTCGCGCATGATCCTGGCCCACATCCGGCGGGCGGCGCGGAACTTGGCGATCTCCTGGAAGACGTTGTTGTGGCCGTTGAAAAAGAACGCCAGACGAGGCGCGAACTCGTCGACGGCGAGCCCGGCGTCGAGCGCGGCCTGCACGTAGGCGATCCCGTTCGAGAGCGTGAACGCGACCTCCTGGACCGCCGAGCATCCCTTCTCGCGGAAGTGGTAGCCGCTGATCGAGATCGTGTTCCAGCGCGGGATCCGCTCGCGGCAGTACGCGAACAGGTCGATGGTCAGGCGGATCGCGCCCTTCGGCGGGTAGATGAAGTTCCCGCGCGCGATGTATTCCTTGAGGATGTCGTTCTGGGTCGTGCCGCGAAGCTGCCCGGCCGGCACGCCCTGCTCCTCGCCGACCAGCTCGTAGAGGAGCAGCAGCACGGCGGCCGGCGCATTGATCGTCATCGACGTCGACACCTGATCGAGCGGGATCGAGTCGAACGCCGTGCGCATATCGTCGATCGTGTCGATCGCGACGCCCGTGCGACCCACCTCCCCCAGACAGCGCGGGTCATCAGAATCCAGTCCTAGCTGCGTGGGGAGATCGAACGCCATCGACAACCCCGTCGAGCCGTGGGCGAGCAGGTAGCGGTAGCGCTCGTTGGATTCCTTCGCGCTCGCGTAGCCGGCGTACTGGCGCATGGTCCACAGCTGGCCCCGGTACATGTCGCGGTGGATTCCGCGGGCGAACGGGTACTCGCCGGGCGCGCCGAGCCGCTCGTTCAGATCCTCGGGGACGTCGTGGTCGGTGTACAGCGACTTGATCTCGATCCCGGAGTCGGTGAACCGACGGGGATCGTCGGGACCGACGATCGGAGCGATCGTGCGGTGCTCGTCGGTAGTGGCCATGCCCGCGAGATTACCCGGCCCCAGCCGGCCAGGGGACCGGTCCGCGGCCGATAGCCTTCATCGCATGCAGATCCGCGTACGACTGTTCGCCGGGCTCCGCGAGCGGGCCGGCGCGTCGGAGCTCGAGCTCGAGCTTCCCGACGGTGCGCTCGTCGGCGACGCGCTCGAGCGAATGCGGCCGCTGACCGAGGGCGTGCCGGTCGTGATGGCGGTCAACCGGGAGTACGTCGACGACGACGCGAGGCTCCATAGCGGCGACGAGGTCGCGCTGATTCCGCCGATCTCCGGGGGCGCAGTCGGCACCCTGTACGCCCGGGTGACGACCGCGCCGCTCGCGCTCGATCCGCTCCTCGAGCGCGTCCGCGACCCGCGCGCCGGCGCGGTCATCACGTTTCTCGGCGTGACCCGCGACGTGGCCGAGCTCGAGTACGAGGCGTACGCCGAGATGGCCGAACGCGAGATGGCCGAGATCGTGGCCCGCGCAATCGAGCGTCACGGCCTGTGCGCGGCGGCGGTCGAGCACCGCGTCGGAACCGTGCCGCTGTCCGAGGCCTCGGTGGCGATCGCGGTGTCGGCGCCCCACCGGGCGCAGGCGTACGCCGGCTCGCGCGAGATCATCGACGAGATCAAGGCCAGGGTCCCGATCTGGAAGAAGGAAGAGGGAAATTGGGTTCCCGGACTGACGCCGGAAATCCGACCCTGAGGTCTTTGCCGGCGGTTCATGAGCTCGCCGGCGCGCTCGACGCGCCGCATCCGCTCGCGGTGGCGGCGGCGCGGGCGGCGATCGAGGAGCAGCGCGCGGCGGTGATCGCCGGGTCGGCCGCGGCCGCCGACCTCGTACCCCGCGCACGTGAGTTGCTCGCCGAGATGGAGCGTCCATCGCTTCGGCGCGTGCTCAACGCCACCGGCGTGATCCTCCACACCAACCTCGGGCGGGCGCCGCTCCCGTCCGTCGCTCGCGAGGCGGTGGCGCGCGCCGCGGAGGGTTACTCGAACCTGGAGCTCGACCTCGACAGCGGCGAGCGCGGCAGCCGCCACGCCCACGTCGAGCGGCTGCTGTGCGAGCTGACCGGCGCGCAGGACGCGATCGTCGTCAACAACGGCGCCGGCGCGGTACTGCTGGCGGCGGCGGCGCTGGCGGGCCCGGGGCGCGCGATCGTTGTCGCCCGGGGCCAGCTCGTCGAGATCGGTGGCGGCTTCCGGATCCCCGACGTGATCGTCCAGTCCGGCGCTCGACTGATCGAGGTTGGAACGACCAACCGCACGCGGATCGGCGACTACGCCCGCGCGCTCGAGGCCCACGACGACGTCGGCGCGATCATGCGCGTGCACCAGTCAAACTTCAGGACGGTCGGGTTCGTCGAGGACGTGCCGGTGCAGGAGCTGTGCGAGCTCGGCGTGCCGGTGATCGATGACGTGGGATCGGGCTGGCTGGCCAGCCAGCCAGGCCCGCCGGGGTGGGAGGGGCGCGCTGGGGCGGGCGGTGGCGCGGTGGGGGGCGAGGATGACCCCACGGTGGCGTTGGCGGGCGGGGGTGGACCCACGGTGGTGGTCGACGAGCCCCACCTCGCCGCGTCGGTGGCCGCCGGCGCCGCGCTGACCTGCTGCTCGGGCGACAAGCTGCTGGGAGGGCCGCAGGCTGGGCTGATCGTCGGCCGGCGGGAGGCGGTGGCGGCCGCGCGCCGGCATCCGCTGGCGCGGGCGCTGCGGATCGACAAGCTGTCGCTGGCGGCGCTCGAGGCGACGCTGCGGCTGTACCGCGACCCCGAGGCGGCGCGGCGGGAGGTCCCCGTGCTGGCGATGCTGTTCGCCGACCCCGCGACCCTCGCGGCGCGCGCGGACCGCCTCGCCGGCGGCATCGGGGAGCGGGCGAGCATCGTCACCGCCGTCGCCAAGATCGGCGGCGGATCGCTGCCGCTGCTCGAGCTCGAAGGGCCGGCGGTGGCGCTCGACGGCGAGCCCGAGGCGCTCGCGCGGGCGCTGCGGTCCGGCGAGCCGCCGGTGATCGCCCGGATCCACGACGGGCAGGTGCTGCTCGACCCCCGCACGCTCACCGAGGATGAGCTGCCGATCGTGGTTCGCGCTGTCCGAGGCGCGCTGGCCGGATGAAGCCGCTGACGCTCGGGACCGCCGGCCACATCGACCACGGCAAGACCGCCCTGATCCGCGCGCTGACCGGCGTCGACACCGACCGACTCCCGGAGGAGCGGGCGCGGGGGATCTCGATCGAGCTCGGCTACGCCAGCCTGGCGCTGCCCTCGGGCCGGCGGCTGTCGGTGGTCGACGTCCCCGGCCACGAGCGGTTCGTGCGGACGATGGTCGCCGGCGCGACCGGGATCGACCTGTTCCTGATGACGATCGCGGCCGACGACGGCGTGATGCCCCAGACGCGCGAGCACGCCGCGGTGCTCGAGGCGCTCGGCGTCGGCACAGGCGTGGTGGCGGTGACCAAGAGCGACCTCGCCGATCCCGAGGTGGCGCTGATCGAGGCCTCCGAGCTGTTCCCGGCGAGCGAGGCCGTCGCCGTGTCGGCGCGCACGGGCGACGGCATCGAGGAGTTGCGCGCGGCGCTCGACCGCGCCGCCGGCAACGTTGCGGCCCGCGCGGATTCCGAGGCGGCGGCGCGCCTGCACGTCGACCGTGTGTTCACGATCCGCGGCGCGGGCACGGTGGTGACCGGCACGCTGTGGTCGGGCGAGATCGGGCACGGCGACGAGCTCACGCTGCTGCCGCAGGGCCGGCGGGTCCGGGTGCGCGGAGTGCAGGTCCACGACCAGCCTCTGGAACGGGCGCCGGCGGGCCAGCGGGTGGCCGTCAACCTGACCGGGCTGGCGGTGGCCGAGATCGAGCGCGGTGACGTGCTCGTCGGGACCGAGTCCGGGCTGCGCCCGAGTTACCGCGTGGACGCCGAGCTGGAGTTCGGCGAAGAGGAGCCTGAGCACGGCGCGCGCGTGCAGGTCCACCACGGCACGCGCGAGGCGCCGGCGCGGCTGGCCTGGCTCGGCGGACGCTTCTGGCAGATCCGCCTCGAGCAGCCGCTGGTCCCGGCCGCCGGCGACCGCGTGGTTTTGCGGCGGATCGCGCCGCCGGACACGCTCGGGGGCGGGCGCGTGCTCGACCCGCGACCGCGCCGGCACGGCCCGAGCCGCGACCTGCTCGTCAGGCTCGAGCGGCTGGCGCGCGGCGAAGCGCCGCCACCGTCCGGCGAAGCGCGACCCCCGTCAGGACGGGCTAGCACGGCCTCGCGGCACGGCCCGCTCGGCGTCCGGCCTCGCCACGACCGGGCCGGCCGCGAGTCATCCGGCTGGACGCCGAGCGAAGCGAGGCCCCAAGCCGCCCCGGCGCCGACACAGCTGCGGAGCTCGGCCCTGGCGCTCGAGCAACGGCTACGAGACGCCGGCATCGAGCCGCCGATCGACTCAGAGCTCGACGCCGGCGACCTGGCCGCGCTCCGCGACGCCGGCCGCGCGGTCCGCGTGTCCAAGAGCCTCCACTACCACGTCGACGCGCTCGCGGACATCCGCGCGCGGCTGGTCGAGCTCGCCAAGCAGAACGGTGGCGTGGTCACGCTCGCGCAGCTGCGCGACGAGCTCGACACCTCGCGCAAGTTCGCGCAGGCGCTGCTCGAGCACTTCGACTCCGAGAAGGTGACGATCCGCCGCGGCGACGAGCACGTGCTGCGCCGGCGCGCCGGCTGAGGCTTCGCTCAGATCGCTCCGCCGGCCGCGGTCGGGGCGGTCGGATCGGGCCCGCCGGATTGCGAGTGCTCCCGGGCGAGGTAGTCCTCGATCTGCATCGGCGAATCGGACGAGCGCTGGACGACCGCCAGCAGCGAGGACATCGTCGAGACCTCCTCGACCTGCTCCTTGAGGAACCACTGCGTGAACTGCTCGCTGAGGTAGTCGTTCTCCTGGCGGGCGACGCCCATCAGCTCGCCGATCTGATCGCTGACGCGGCGCTCCTGCTCGAGCGACAGCGCGACCGGCGCGACGATGTCGCTGAACCCGGTCTCGGGCGCGGCGACGCCGGGAATCGTCACCTCGGCGTCGGCATCGAGGAGGTACTCGACCATCATCATCGCGTGGTTGCGCTCCTCAACGGCCTGGGCGTAGAAGAACGCGGCCAGTCGAGGGAGCGTCTCGGAGTCGTAGTAGACGGCGTTGGCGATGTACTGCTGCGACGCTGCAAACTCGTACGCGATCTGATGATTCAGGCGCTCGACGAACCGCGCTGCGGCCATCGTTCCTCCTCTCGTGGGGGGAGCCCGGACGGGGCGAATCGGCCATCGCATCGTAATGACCCGCGCGCCCTCGGCGGAAGGACCACAGTAGATTGGGCGGATGCCGACCAGCCTAGTCACCGGAGGGGCGGGATTCCTCGGGTCCCACCTGTGCGAGGAGCTGCTCCGCCGCGGCCATCGCGTGATCTGCATCGACAACCTCGAGACCGGCTCGCTCGCCAACATCGAGCACATCCGCGATGACGCGTTCGTCCATCGCAACCTCGACATCATCGAGCCCTACTTCGTCGACGAGCCGATCGACTTCGTCTACCACCTGGCCTCGCCGGCGTCGCCGATCGACTACCTGCGCCTGCCGCTGGCCACGCTGAAGGTCGGCTCATACGGCACCCACCACACGCTCGGGCTCGCCAAGGTCCACCGGGCCCGGTTCCTGATCGCGTCGACCAGCGAGGTGTACGGCGACCCGCAGGTCCACCCCCAGCCCGAGACCTACTGGGGGCACGTGAACCCGATCGGGCCGCGCGGGGTCTACGACGAGGCCAAGCGCTACGCCGAGGCGCTGACGATGGCCTATCACCGCCAGCAGGGCGTCGACACGGCGATCGTCCGGATCTTCAACACCTACGGACCGAGGATGCGGCCGCACGACGGACGCGCAATCCCCACGTTCCTGCGCCAGGCGCTCCAGGACCGTCCGATTACCGTGTTCGGCGATGGGTCCCAGACGCGCTCGTTCTGCTACGTCGAGGACGAGATCCGGGGGCTTATCGCGCTCGCCGAATCGGGCCAACACAACCCGATCAACATCGGCAATCCCGACGAGTTCACGCTGCTCGAGCTAGCGAAGACCGTGATCGAAGTCACCGGGTCGGGCTCGGAGATCGTGTACGAGGCGCTCCCGACCGACGATCCGCAGGTGCGCCAGCCTGACATCACGCTCGCGCGGGAGATCCTCGGCTGGGAGCCGGAGATCACCCTGCGCCAGGGGCTCGAGCGCACGATCGGGCAGTCGGGCCCCGAAGCGCTGATCGGCGCCAGCTAGGCCGAACCGCCAGCTAGGCCGAACCCCAGGACGCACGAATGCTTGCTCGCTATACCGCTACTTCGCGTTCGAGCTACCGTTATAGCCACCGCGGGGGTCGATGACGGTGCGAGTCGCAACGTGACGGTCGAGCAGAAAGAGGTCGCGAACATCCACTCCGGAGGCGGGCCCGAAGCCGCCGGACCGCTGCTGCTGCCGGAGCGCGACATCAGGCGAAAGCGTCCGCCGCTGCTGTCGTTCGTGTTGCGGTTGGAGACGCTCGGCGAGTCGTGCGGGTGCTGTCGCTGCTGGTGCTCGACTTCGTCGGCGTCGTCGGGGCCCTATTCACCGCGCTGATGCTCAAGCTGGCCGTGCATGACCAACTCGACGTCGGTGTGGCGTGGCAGGACATCAAGCACTGGATCCCGTTCGCCTACCTGGTGACCGTGCTGGCGTTCGCCCGGGTCGACCTGTACGCGGATCGCACGCGCCGACCCGGATTCGCCCGGATCGCCACCGCGCTGTTCCAGGCGACCGTGATAGCGCTGGTGTTCGCGCTCGCCGACGGCCAGCACTTCTCGAGCTACTTCATCTTCTACGGCACGCTGTTCTTCGCGACGATCTACGTTTCCGCACTGCGTGAGCTGCATTTGCGCCTGAGCGGGTGGGTGCTCGACCAGGCCGGATACGCACGACGGGCGGTCCTGGTCGGGTCGGGCAAGCACATCGAGGAGGTCGCGCGCGCGCTGGCCGACCGGTCGCGCACGCAGGTCGACATCGTTGGCTACATCTCGCTTGACGCCTCGCCCGCGCAACGGCCTGCGCTCACTCGGAACGCTGCCGGATCTGTCGAACGTGCTCGAGCTCGAGGGCGTGCAGGAGGTGATCATCGCCGACCCCGACTTCCCCCAGGACAAGGCGGTGGAGCTCGTCGACATGTGCCATCAGCGCGGGGTGACCGTCCAGGTCGCGCCGTCGACGATGGAGATCCTGATCGACCGGGCAGAGTTCGCGCCCGGCCACACCGTCCCGCTGTTCACGCTGCGCCCGCCGGTATTCGAGGGCGTCGACTACGCGGTCAAGCGGACCTTCGACCTGGTGGTCGCGTGCCTTGGACTGGTCTTGCTCTCCCCCGTGCTCCTGGCGATCGGCGATCGCGATCAAGCTGAGCTCGCGGGGTCCGGTGATCTACCGCTCGGTCCGTCCCGGCATGGCCGGAAAGCCGTTCTTCTGCTTCAAGTTCCGGACGATGCGCGAGCACGCCGACCAGATCCAGGACGAGCTCGAGCCGCTCAACGAGCTCTCAGGCGCGCTGTTCAAGATCCGCGACGATCCGCGCCTGACGACGATCGGGCGGTTCCTGCGCCGGTTCTCGTTCGACGAGCTGCCGCAGCTCGTCAACGTCGTGCGGGGCGAGATGTCGCTCGTGGGGCCGCGTCCGTTGCCGATGCGCGACTTCAACCGCCTGGAGGAGTGGCACAAGAAACGCTACCTGGTGCTCCCCGGGATCACCGGGCTGTGGCAGGTCTCGGGCCGGGCCGAGCTCGACTTCGACGACCTCGTGCGGCTCGACTTCCTGTACCTCGAGCGCTGGTCGATCATGCTCGACCTGTCGATCCTGCTGAAGACGATCCCCGCGGTCCTCACCCGCCGAGGGGCATTCTAAGGCGCGTTCGCCGGCCGCGACCGGACAGCCGGCGCCGCCGCACCCGGATAGGCTGTCGAGCGCCGACCATGCCCCCCACCGACCGATTCGTCATCAGCTTCGCCGCCGAGCCCCCGCAGGAGCCGCTCCCGTACGGCCGCTGGGGCGACACGCTCGCCGGCCATTTCCGCAACGCGACCAGCGAGATGGACACCGAGGGCGAGGAGATCGGCGAGATCGACACCGAGATCTCGTGGTTCCCGGACCGGACGTACGGCGGGCGCACCTACATCCCCGCGGTGGCGCGGACGACCAGCGGCCACGAGCTGTTCGGGTACGTGTCGTTCACCGAGAGCCAGCAGGGGCCGAGCGACTTCCGGCCTTGGTCGATTTCACGACTGAGGTGGCCGAGTCCAATCCCGACTGGAAGCTCGACCTCAACGACGAGGTGATCGGCAGCTGGCGCGGCGAGCAGGGCAACAAGGCAGACATGACGCTCGTCTGGGGCGTGGCGCTGGTCCCCGGCGGCGCGACCGTGACCGCCGAGCTGGCGGAAGTCGCAGTCGACCAGACCGAGCTCGTCGAGGATCGCTTCACGCTGATCGCACCCGACAACTATCGCTCCGACTACCTCGAGATCAAGTTGTGGAGCAAGTCAGGCGACGAGCTCGCCCGCGAGTCGCCGTACCTCGAAGACGGGGACGAAGAGGGCGACGAGTAGCCGCGCGTGCGGCGTGCCGCGAGGTCGCCGCTATGCCTGGCGTGGTGCAGAGGGTGGCGGATCGGGCGGTGAACTCGGCGGCAGATCGGTTGGCATGCCCATCGACGGCTCCGATGACGCCGCGGGAGTCGCCTGGACCGGCTGACCGGCGCCGTTGCCGCTGCCGTTCAGCGGCGTCTGGAGCGGGAAATGGCACGCGGCCAGATGGTCCTTGCCGAACGGGCGCAGCAGCGGAACCTCCTCGGCGCACTTGTCCTGCGCCCGCGGACAGCGGGTCCGGAACCGGCAGCCCGACGGCGGGAACACCGGTGACGGGAGCTCTCCACGGACCCCCACCTTGCGCTCCTTTGCCCTTGCCAGCTCCGGATTCGGCACCGGAATGGCATCGAGCAGACCGGAGGTGTAGGGGTGGGCCGGACTGTCGTAGATGTCGTTCCCGGGACCGATCTCGACGAGCTTGCCGAGGTACATGACGCCGATCCGGTCGGCGAGGTACTTGACGACCGAGAGATCGTGGGAGATCACGACGTACGTCACGCCGTGGGTGGCCTGGAGCCGCTTCATCAGATTGAGGATCTGCGATCTGATCGAGACGTCGAGGGCCGAGACCGGCTCGTCGGCGATGATCACCTTCGGACTGAGCGTGAGCGCTCGGGCGAGGCCGAGGCGCTGCCGCTGGCCTCCGGAGAACTCGTGCGGGTAGCGGTCCATCGCGTCGTAACCCAGGCCGACCTCGTCGAGGAGGCTGCGCACCTTCTCGATGCGCTCCTTCGGCGTGCCGGCGCGGGCGATGTCGAGCGGCTCGGAGATGATCTCCTTGACCCGCATGCGGGGATCGAGCGAGGCGTACGGGTCCTGGAACATGAACTGCAGGTCGCGGCGCAGCGCGCGGAACCGCCGCGCCCTTGACCGTGCCGAGGTCGGTGCCGTCGAACAGCACCTGACCGCTGGTCGGCGTCTCGAGTCCGACGCCCATGCGGCCGAGCGTGGTCTTGCCACAGCCCGACTCGCCCACCAGACCGAACGTCTCGCCGGGCCGGATCCCGAGCTGCACCTCGGTGACCGCGTGCAGCGCGCCGATCTTCCGGCGGAGGATCGACCCCGGAGGTGACCGGGAACTCCTTGGTCACATCCCGGAACTCCAGGACGAACTCCGCCTTCCCGTTGCGCATCGGCGGCCACAGCCACCTTCGGCTCCGCGGCCGTCCCGAGCAGCTCGAGCTCCTTGCCGAACGACGCCATCAGGGCCTTGTTCTTCTCGGCCTGGGCGATCAGCTCGGCTCCGAGGTCGCTCATGTCCATGGCCGATGACTCCCGGGGGTGGAAGCAGGCGAACGGATGCTTGGGGTCATCGCCGCCGAGCGGCGGATCGTGGGTCCGGCACTGCTCGGTCGCGAACGCGCACCGCGCCGCGAAACGGCACGCCAGTGGCGGCCTGCGCAGGTCCGGCGGAAGGCCGGGAATCGAGTAGAGCTCCTGGCTCTTGTCCTGGTCGAGCTGGGGGATCGAGGCCAGCAGCGCCTCGGTGTAGGGGTGGCGGACGTTCTTGAACAGATCGAGCGTCTCGGCGGTCTCGACCTTGCGCCCGGCGTACATCACGAGCACGCGGTCGGCCCTCCCCGCGATCACCCCCATGTCGTGCGTGATCAGGATGATTCCCATCCCGAGCTCTCGCTTGATCCGGTCGAGCAGGCTCAGGATCTGCTCCTGGATCGTGACGTCGAGCGCGGTCGTCGGCTCGTCGGCGATCAGCAGCTTCGGGTCGCACGCGAGCGACATCGCGATCATCACGCGCTGGCGCAGCCCGCCTGACAGCTGGTGCGGGTAGTCGCTTGAGCCGTTCCTTCGGGTCGGGGCAGGCCGACCAGATCGAGCACCTCGGCGGCGCGGTCCAGCGCCTGTGCCTTGGACACGTCGCGATGGGTGGTCACGACCTCGGCGATCTGCTTGCCGATCATCATCGTCGGGTTCAGCGAAGTCATCGGGTCCTGGAAGACCATGCCGACGTCGTTGCCCCTCACCTTCGCGCAGCTCCGGTAGGCCGAGCTTCACGAGATCCCGGCCCTCGAGGCGGATCTCGCCGCCCGCGATGAAGCCGCCACGCGGCAGCAGCCGCATGATCGACATCGCGGCCATCGTCTTGCCGCAGCCGGACTCGCCGACGATTCCGAGCGTCTCGCCCGCCTCGACTTCGAAGCTCAGGCCGTCGACGGCGTGCACCGTCCCGCGGCGGAGCTTGATCTGAGTCTTGAGGTCTTCTACCTCGAGGAGTCGCGTCATGCGGGGCTACCTCTCCTGTAGGCGGACGTCGAATGCGTCCTGCAGGGCGTCTCCGATGAAGTTGAACGCGACGACCGTGATCACGATCATGATCAGCGCCGGGTAGACCTCCCACCAATATCCGTCCTGCAGGTACGTGGTGCCGTCGGACAGCATCGAGCCCCAGGTGGGCGTCGTCGGCGGTAGACCGAAGCCGAGGTACTGGAGCACGGCCAGCGTCAGGATCGCGTTCGCGATCTGGAACGTGACCGTGACCATGATCACGCCGATCGTGTTCGGGATGATGTGGCGGACGATGATGCGCCAGGAGCGGCCGCCCATCACCTGGACGGCCTGCACGTACTCCCTGGTTCGCAGACTCAGCGTCTCCCCTCGGACGAGTCGCGCGGGGATGAGCCAGGAGACGATGCGTCAGCAGCACGATCAGAAGCAAGAGGCTCGGCTTGTAGATCTGAGCCACGAAGATGAACAGGAACACGATCGGGATCGCGAGTCCGATGTCGACGATGCGCATCAGGACGCTGTCGAGCGGCCCGCCGAAGTACCCCGCGATGGCTCCGTAGATCAAGCCGGCCACGGTCGATACGAGTCCGACGACGAATCCCGACCTCGATCGAGCTCTGGCCGCCCTTCATCAGCCGGCCGAGGATGTCGAAGCCGCTCGAGTCGGTCCCGAGCAGGTGGCCGGCGCCCGGCCCGAGGTTGACAGCGATCAGGTTCGGGTTGATCTGATCGGTGTGGATCGACGATCGGGCCGATGAAGCTGAACAGGATGATGATGACCACGACGGCCACGCCGATGAGCGCCAGCTTGTTCTGCGCGAACGTCCGCGCAACGAGCACCCACGGACTGCCGCTGGCGGAGACCTCGCCCCCTTCGGGCACAGCGGCGAGAACGTCGACCTCTTGCGCGGTCGCGTCGGTGGCTCGGCGTGCCGTCTGCGGCCGGCGCGCCGTTGTCCTTCGTTTCAGTACCTGATCCGCGGGTCGAGAATCGCATAGCCGATGTCGGCGAACAGGTTGCCTAAGACAGTGATCACGCCCACGAGCACGGTGATACCCAACATGACCTCGTAGTCATTCCGCAGGGCGGCCTGGAAGTACTCGAGGCCGGCGCCCGGGTAGTTGAACACCTGCTCGATGATCAGCGTCCCGGTCAGGACCAGCGGGATCGACAGCCCGACAAGCGTCACGACCGCGATCAGCGAGTTGCGCAGCAGGTGTCGCATCAGCACCAGTCGCTCCGGCAGCCCCTTCGCGCGCGCGGTGCGGATGTAGTCCTGGGCCAGGGTGTCGATGGCCGAGGAGCGCATGTACCGGCTGAAAGCCGCGTAGGTCACGAGGGTCAGCGACGAGTACCGGAAGCACCAGCCCGGCCGGATGCTCGAGCATGCCGATCGCCGAGCTCGACTGCGGCGCCTCGGCCGGGAACACGTGGAAGCTGATCGACAGGAACTGGATCAGCAGCAGCGCGATCGCGTACTGGGGCATCGAGTAGAGCAGGAAGCTGACGCCCGGTGCCGGCGTAGTCGAGCGCCCCGTTGCGCTTCACGGCCTGCGCGATCCCGGTCGGAATCGCGATCATCAGCGAGAAGATCAGCGACAGCCCGCCGAGCACGAGATCTCGCGGCAGGTCGGTCGCCAACAACGAGTCGACCGAGCGGTTGAACTGGTAGGAGTAGCCGAGGTTGCCGTGGAGTAGCTGGTCAAGGAAGTACCAGTACTGGACGATGAACGACCTGTCCAGGTGGTTCTGATGGTTGAACTGCTGCGATGGCCTGCGGCGTCGCCCTGTTGCCGAGGATGTCTCGAGCGAGACTCCCCGGCAACAGGTGCAACAGGATGAAGGTGATCAGCGTGACCCCGAGGACCACGATGATCGCCTGCCCGAGGCGGCGGATGATGAACCCGGTCATGCCGGGTACATCATCCCACCGCGGATACGTCTCGTAGACAAACTACTTGGTGAAGTACCAGTACTGCGGCTGGAGGAATCCCAGCGCGTTGGCCGCGTAGCCGGCCAGCTTGTTGTCGATCACGGTCGCCGCGCTCACCTCCGTAGGTGCCGACCGAGGTCGGTCCGAAGATGACCGGATCCTGCTGCGACACGTACTGGGCGTACGCCGTCAGCGCCGCGCTCTCAGTCGCGAGCGGACCGGTGATCGTCTGCGGTGATCAGCGACGTCATCTTCGAGTCGACGTAGCTTCCGGCGTTCGCGGCCGAGCCCGGGTTGTACAGCGGCTCGCCCGTCGGCAGGTAGGACGGCCCGTAGATCCAGCCGGCGCCCCAGTTCTGAGCCGTCCACTTGCACGCCGCCTCGCTGGGCGGGCACGGGCGTGCCCGTGGCGACCACGGTACTGAACGGGTGCGTGGTCAGGTTGATCGTGATTCCCAGCTTCTTGGCCTGCGAGGCCAGGTCGTTCATCTCGTCCTGGATCGCCACGACGCCGGACTCGTAGTCGATGTTGAACGAGATTCCCTCGCCCTGGTTGATCCCGGTGCCGCACTCGCCGGCACCCGACCCCGGCTTCACGCACGTGGTATTCCCGCCAGCCGCGACCTTCCAGCCGTTCTGGGTGAGCAGCTGCTGCGCCGTCGACGGCGAGAACGCACACGGGCTGAACGAGATTGCCGCGGTGTTGACGAGCGGGCTTGGCGGCGACAGCGGAATCGGCCCGCAGGTCGGATCTGCCGTGTTGTACAGGAACGCGTGGATCCAACCCTGCTGGTCGATCAGGTGCTGGAAGCGCGCTCCGGAAGTACGCCTGCCGGAAGACGTACCTCACCGGCTCGCCGCCGGGCGACGTCGTTGCGTTCGAGTTGAGGTTCAGCGGGAAGTAGTTGAACGAGTAGCTCGCCGCCTTGTTGACCGTGTAGCCCTCGCTGGCCAGCGAATTGAGCTGCGGCGCGTACTGGGACGGGACGTTCCCGATCGTGATCGCGCTCGGGCCGCCCGACTTCTCCTGGTTGTAGATCGCGGCCTCGCTCGTGAACGGGAGCTCGACGAGCTTGGAGATCGAGACCTTCGGCGTTCCCGACCAGGACGGGTTCGGCACCAGCACCGCACGTCCGTCGGTGCTGAAGCTCGTGAGCTTCATCGGCCCGTCGACCACGCTCCACAGCGGCGAGCGTGGCCCAGTCGGGGAGCTTCTTCGACTGGGTGTCGAGGAACTTGTAGATCGCCGCCGCGCCGGCCTTCGTCGTGTCCGGCAGATGCCCGTTATCGGTCGTCGGCGCCGGCTGCGACAGCGACGTCCGGTCCCACGCCAGCGGCATCGGGAAGATCTGCGAGAGCTCGCTGTAGAGCACCCACTCGGGGTCGTAGGCCTTGTTGAAGGTGATCACGAACGTCGATCGGATTCGGGGCCGAGTAGCTGACCACGTTGTCCGGGAAGTAGCCGGGCGCGTAGCCGCACCACTCCGTCGACGGGCTGGCCTTCAGGACGTTCATCCAGAAGACGAGATCACGCGCGGTCACGGTCTCGCCGTTGGACCACTTGTACGGGTTCAGCTTGATCGTGTACGTCTTGCCGCCGTTCGACGTGACCGGCGCCTGGCCGATCGAGTGGCTGTAGTCGACGTCGGCCGGTAGTTCTCGCCGTACGTGTACGAGCGGGTAATACAGCATGTTCATCAGCTGGTTGGCGTTCGTCGTGCTGCAGACCGCGAACGTGTACATCGGGAAGATGTAGTTCGGCGTTGCGTCGGGGCCCTCGGTGAAGTACACGGTCCCGCCCGCGACCTTGGCCCCGCTCCCGGTCGAGGGCTGCGTCAGCCCCGGGCCAGTGGTCGGAACTCCTGTCGGGGCCGCAGCTGCACTGCTGCTGCTCCCGCCGCTGCTGCTCTTGCTGCTGCTGCTCGAACCGCAGGCAGCGGCAAGTACTACGACTAGCGCCACGCCGAACACTGCCAGCGTGCTGCGCGTGATCCTACGCATCAAATAATCCTCCTGATAATCCCCATTAGCAGAGATCCCCAATTAGCAGAGCGCCCTGCGAGGAGCTGAATCTTCCTCGCAAGGCCGCACCGGGCGCCGTCTGCGACTCGACGGGCCGGGCGATACATGCATGGCTTCTGTTTGGCTTCTGTTTTGCCTTCCTACCGCGCTCCCGGCGCGCAAGATATCATCGAACCGGCCGCGTGGGGGAGACCGTTCAGATGCCGATTCAGAGCGGCCTCGGACGGTTATGACCGAGCCCCCGTCCAGGGTGCTCGTGCCCAAGGCTCGCTCCACCATCAGATCCGAGTTGCCTCCTCCACGGCTCGTAGAGTCTCACACCCACCAAGCCGTTGCACGAACCGTTAACGAACCGCAAACCTGAGCCCCGGCCGCGACGGTCCAGACGCGCCGCGCTCGCCGCAGCCCGACGCGCGCGTCTCATAGCTCCGCCCCGCCCTCGTAGCTCAATGGATAGAGCACGCGCCTCCTAAGCGCGGGATGCAGGTTCGATTCCTGCCGGGGGCATAGAGGTGCCGCACCGCGCCCCGTGCTACCGTCCGGCCACTCCGTGGCCGAGAGCACGCTAGAAGCACCGACGATCCCGGAGCCGTCTACCGCGGATCAATCCCTCCCGCGCGAGCCAGTTCCGTGGACGCTGCGCGCGTACACGCGCGAGCACCCGTGGCTCTGCACGGGCGCCGTGGTCGTCGCGGTGTCGGTCGTGCTGACCGCATGGGCGCGCACCCGCCCGAGCTACGACGCCTACGGCTGGATGGTCTGGGGCTACCAGACCCTGCATCTTTCGCTTGACCTCGGCGGGGCCCCGTCGTGGAAGCCCGTGCCCTTCCTGTTCACGGTGCCGTACGCCCTGTTCGGCCACTACCAGCTGTGGCTGTGGATGTTCACGGCCACGTCGGTGGCGCTGGCCGGCCCGGTGTTCGGCGCTCGAATCGCGTTCCGGTTGTCCGGTGGTAGTAGTCGTGGCGAGGAATCGACGGACGCGGCGCGGGGCCTCCAGCGCTTCGCCCCGTACGCCGCCGCCTTCGTCGCTGGAGCGGCTGTGCTGGGGATAGAGGATTACTTCCACTACATCCTGAGCTCGCAGTCGGACCCGATGCTCGTCACGTTCCTGCTGGCCGCGCTCGACATGGGCCTGCTCGGCCGCTACCGCTGGGCGCTCGTGTTCGCCGTGCTCACCGGGCTGGGTCGGCCCGAGGTGTGGCCATTCCTGGGGCTGTTCATGCTCTGGTGCTGGTTCAAGGTGCCGGGCATGCGCTGGATGATCGTCGCCGGCGTGGTGCTGATCGGGTTCATGTGGTTCGGGATCCCGACGATCACCAACGGGCGGCCCGACGTCGCGGGGCAGCTGGCCAAGGGGTCGCCTCGCGAGCTCAAGAGCAACCAATTCGTGGGCACGATCAAGCGCTTCCACGAGATGCAATACCTGCCGGTTTGGATCGCCGCAGCGGTCGCGTTCATACTCGCACTGATCCGCCGCGACAGGATCGTGGTCGCGCTGGGCGTCGGCGTCGTGGCATGGTTGTTCGTCGAGATCGCGTTCGCCTACCACGGCTGGCCGGCCCTGCCGCGCTACATGTTCGAGGCCGCCGGGGTGGTCGCTGTGCTGGCCGGCGTGGCCGTCGGCTGGCTGCTGGGTGACCTACCTCGGATTGTGCGGGGCGCCCCGGCCTGGGCGGGCGCGGTCCTCGCCGCGGTGCTGCTCGTGGCGATGCTCCCCGGCGCGATCTCCCGAGCGCGCGCCGAACACAAGGACCTGATCCACGAGCATGCCCGCACCCACGAGATCTCGCTGCTCGCCAGCGTGACCAATGCGATCGGCGGCACGCACCACGTGCTCGACTGTGGTCAGCCGGTCACCGACGTGGGGTACGTGAGCTCCCTGGCCTGGCTCTACCACAAGGACGTCGGCTCCGTCGGAGGCCTTCAGCAGCACGTCGAGGGCGCCGAGCTCGCCAACCCGTCGATCCCGAAGGTCCTGTTCAAGCCGCTGTCCCAGGGCGGATGGAACGTGGAGCCGTGGCACACGCAGCCGCCCAACGTCGCTCGCTGCGCCGGCCTCCACGTCACCTACACGAACAGCGGCGCGCTGATCCGCCCGTAGCGTGGCGACGACCGAGCAACGGCCCAGTCCGGCGCCGGCCGCGGCCGGACCGCGGACGGGCACGCTGTTCCGGCGGACCCCGCTGGTGGTCGTGGTCGGGAGCGCTGCGGGGCTACTCGTCGTCTCGCTGCTGATCCTGCTGTGGGCGAAGACGCGGCCGGGATTCGATCCGTACGGGTGGCTCGTGTGGGGTCGCCAGACCGTGGCGGGGAACCTCAACACGAACGCCGCCCCGTCGTGGAAGCCGCTGCCGTACCTGTTCACCGCTCCGTACGGGCTGTTCGGCCACTACCAGCTGTGGCTGTGGATGGTCACCTCGCTGGCGGTGTCGCTCGCCGGCGCCGTGTTCGCCGGACGGATCGCCTACCGGCTGACCGCGGGCGACTCCGAGCACCGCTACCCGGCGTACGCCGCGGCGGCGTTCGCGGCGGCCGGCTACTTCGGGATCAGCTCCTACTGGCACTACATGCTGAGCGCCCAGTCGGACCCGATGATCGTGGCGCTGTGCCTGGCCGCGATCGACTGCCATCTGTGCGGGCGCTACCGCTGGGCATGGGTGCTCGGCGGGCTGGCGTCGCTCGGCCGGCCGGAGGTGTGGCTGTTCCTCGGCGTCTACTCGATCTGGGCATGGCGTCGCGTGCCGTCGATGCGATGGCTGATCGTCGGTCGGGATCGTGGCGCTGGTGCTGCTGTGGTTCGGGATCCCCGCGCTGACCTCGCGCACCCCGTTCGTGGCCGCCTCGAACGCGCTCGGCTCTGGGCGCCGGCTCCGCAGCGACCGGGTGTTCGGCACGATCGGCCGCTTCCTGGATCTGAACACGGCGGTGATCGAGCTGACCGCGCTGCTGGCGGTGGCGATCGCGCTCGTCCGGCGCGATCGCGTGACGCTCGCACTCGCGGCGGGCGTGTGCGCGTGGGTGCTCGTCGAGATCGCGTTCGCGCTGCACGGCTGGCCGGGCCTCGGGCGCTACATGTACGAGCCCGCCGGCGTGGTGATCGCGCTGGCGGGGGTCGGGGTCGGTCGCGTGCTGATCGAGGCGCCGCGGATCTCGCGGGTCGCCGGCTGGGCGGGGATCGCACTCGTCGCGGTGATCGTGCTCGCGCTGGTGCCGCCGGCGCTGTCGCGGGCGCGCAGCGAGCATCGCGACATCCGCGGCCAGCGCGCGCGGACGGCCGAGATCGGCAAGCTCACCGGGACGGTGGCGCGACTTGGCGGCGCCGCCCGGTTGCGGCCGTGCGGCGAGCCGCTGACCCGGCTCGAGTACCAGACGATCCTGGCCTGGAACCTGCACGTGAACGTCGCCACGGTCGGCTACAAGTACGGGCCGGCGATCGCCAGCCACCGCCCGATCGTGCTGTTCACGCCGCTGCCGCAGGGCGGGTGGCTGGTCCAGGCGCTGCATCAGCGGCTGCCGGGCTGCACGTCGCTGCCTCACTAGAGACAGGCCTGATTCCGGCTGGCGGCGTGCCCGGCCCGCATGCGCGGCGAACGGCGGGCATCTGGAGGAGGGTTCGGGTGCTCGGTGGCGGACGCAGGCCGAATGACCCGGAAACGACCTGCATAATCATGACAATTGGCCGCGTTCAGGTCGCTAGCCTTGCCGTGTGAGGCATGTGGGGCATGCATAACGCGGCACGGTCCGGCCGGCGGTCGCCGATTGTCGTGTCACGCATGCTGGGAACGTCGGCGGATCTCGATCGACGCCCTCTGTCCTCAGGTGCCCGCCTTTTTCCGGCCGGCGGATCTCGAACGACGCCGCCCTCTGTCCCCAGGTGCCCGCCTTATCCCGCCGGCGGATCCCGATCGACTCCGCACCCTGTCTCCAGGTGCCCGCCTTTCCGGCCAACGATCGAGCTGGGGCCGGGGATCGACGAGCAGCCGAGGTTCAGCGGTCCGGGCGGTCCGGGTAGACCTCGTCGATCGTCGTCAGCGCCACGAACGGCGCGCCGGCGGCCTGCTCGATCGCGGCGGCGCCGCCGGCGAGCCGGTCGCAGATCGCGAGCACGCCGCAGACCTCGTGGCCCTCCTCGCGCAGCGCCTCGAGCGCGCGGATCGTGGAGCCGCCCGTGGTGACGACGTCCTCGACCAGCATGCAGCGCTCGTCGGAGGCGAGCGGCGGGCCTTCGATCCGGCGGGACAGGCCGTGGCTCTTGGCCTCCTTGCGCACGAAGAACGCCTTGACGTCGGCCCCGCCGGCGAGCGCCGCGCAGGCGATCGGGTCCGCGCCCATCGTCATGCCCCCGACCGCGGTCGCGTCCCAGGCGCGGGCCTGCTCGGCGACGAGCTCGGACAGCGCGCGGAAGCCGGCGGGGCGGAGGATCGCGCGCTTGGCGTCGACCAGGTACTGCGCGGTCTGGCCGCTCGTCAGCACCACCTCGCCGATCACGAGCGCGTGGTCGCGGAGCTCCGCGAGCAGGCGCTCGCGCGCGGTCGTCTGTGCGTCGAGGCTCATCGGCGGAAGCTCATGCTAATGCCGCCGGCCGTCGAAACCGACAGCGTGATCTCCCGCTTTCTCAGATTGACTTCACTCGCCTGCTGCGCCCTGATCGTGATGTCGTTCGCGATGTTCGCGCGCGACCAGATGGCCGGCGCGTCCGAGCATCAGCAGAGCGAGCTGGTCGCGGGGTCGAGCCCGACGGCCGCGCCGACGGCGATCACGCACCGTCACTCGCAGCCGCGCCGGTTCATCGACGGCGCCGCCAAGACGCTCACGTCGCCGTTCTCGGCGGTCGTCAAGTCGAGCAACCCGTGGGTCGACGAGGGACTGCCGACGCTGTTCGCGCTGCTCGCCTACGGGATCGGGCTGGGGTACCTGGCTCGCTTCGCCAGCGTCCACTGAGCCGGCTAGTAGTAGACGTCGACCCAGTCGCCCATCCCGAGCCAGTTGAACACCGAGATCGCGTCGACGATCGGCAGGCGCATGCAGCCGTGGCTGGCGGGATAGTCGGGCGCCGGGTTGTAGCCGTGGATGGCGTAGCCGCTGAAGAAGAAGTTCGAGAAGTACATCCCGTCGGGCAGGTAGCCCGGCACCTTCGAGTAGACGCGGAAGTTGCCGAGGATCGTCGGCGTCGACGGCTTGCCGGAGCTGATCGGGTAGATCGCGACGACGTTCGAGCCGTTGGTCAGTGCGAGCAGCTGTAGCGTCAGGTTGCCCTCGGCGTGCCGGCCGTTGCCCGGGAAGCGGACCTTGAACTGGCCGAACCCGTCGAGCAGATAGCTGATCGTGCGGCCGTCGAGCGTCTGGTAGGTGCCCCAGTGCAGCAGCCGGTGGTAGGCGTCGAGCGCCAGCCCGGTGCCCGAGTCGTACACGCCGGTCTGCGGGATGTAGAAGTGCAGCGCGGCCAGGCGCTGCTGGATCAGCGACACGAACAGCCCGCGCGAGCCGAACGAGGCGTGCTCGTCGAGCGCGGCGAACCGGCGGCGGGCGAGCAGGCCGCCGAGCGCGGCGTTGCGGGTGTGCCCGACCTGGACCGTAACCTCGCCGGCCCTCGGACTCGACAGCACCTCGGTGAACTCGCCGGTGCGCCCCACCCGGAGCGGGATTGATCCGCAGGTGGTCGGTCTTGAACTGCTTGCCGTCGACGGACGCACGCACGAGCACCCACTGCCCGGCGACGTACGGCCGCACGACGCCGTGGATGTGCACGACCCGCCCGGGCACCGTGACCAGGTGGTGGTTGACCAGGAACGCGTCGGGAACGCTCAGCGTGAGCTTCGCGAAGGTCGGGCTCGTTGCCGGCGGGCTCGCGGCCGCGGCGGGGCCAGCGCATATCGCGACAACCGCCGCGACGACTGCGGCGGTGGCGGTCAGCCGGCCAGCAAGCACCCCCAACATGCCGGGAAGTAAATCATGTGGGCGAACTGTGCAATCGCGCGTTGCATGCGACGGATCGCGCGGCGCGGGGGCGGCGCGCGCTCAGGACGCGGGCGCCGGCGTGCGCGCGGCTCGCGAGCGGCAGGGTCACGGCCGCGATCACGGCCAGCGAGCCCGCCAGCAGGCCGAGGATCTCGCCGCCGTTCCAGTGCAGCTCGTTGTAGCCGAGCGCGATCGAGTTGTTGACCGAGTGGAGCGCCATGCACGGGTAGAGCGAGCGGGTCTTCCAGCGCACGATGCACAGCACGAACCCGAGGAAGCCGAGCGGGATCAGGTACTGAGCGGCGGCCGAGCCGGTGTGGGCGAGGCCGAACAGGATCCCGGTCTCGACGGCCGCCACCCAGGTTCCGATCTGGTGGCCGTGGACCTGGATGTGCCACCGGCGAAGCGCGCCGAAGATGAACCCGCGGAAGAAGAACTCCTCGCAGATCGGAGCGAGCACGCAGACGAAGATCGCCGCCCCGACCAGCGCGGCCGTGCTCGTGCCGATCCCGAGGTCCGTGGGCAGCTTGTCGGTGCCGTGCAGCTTGACGATCGACTGGTAGATCGTGCTGACGATCAGATAGCCGGCGCCGGCGGCGAAGAACGCGCCGACGCCGAGCCACACCGAGATCCGGCGGTAGCCGAAGTCCGACGGCCGCGGCCGGCGTGCCGACGACGCCGTCGCGAAGTACAGCGCGGTGGCCACGAACCCGAGGTCGAACACGACGTCGCTGATCAGGCGTGACGGCGGGAGTCGTGCTGGTTCGAGCCGGCGGCGCCGCCGATGCCGGCGACGACGACGCTCGCCGAGCACGCCCACCACGAGCCCGACGAGGACCGCCGCCGGCGCCGTCCAGATCGGCCACGGCGGCTCGTCGGAGCGATCCGGGCCGCGGGCGGGCGTCGTCGCCGGCGCGGATGCGGGCTCCGTGGAGGTCATCTGCGGCGGAGGCACGCTCGACACGGTCAGATCAGCTTAGGGCCCGAGCGACCCCGGGCTCCCCGGAAGCGCGACCCCGGCCAACTCGGCCAGACTCGAGATCGTGCGGACGCCGGGCACGGCCGGCCCGGCCCCGCGGCGGACGAGCACCGGCTCGATTCCGGCGGCGCGAGCCCCGGCCACGTCCTCGTCGAGGCTGTCGCCGACGTGGATCGCCTCGTCGGGACGCGCGCCGGCGAGCGCGAGCGCCTGCTCGAAGATCGCCGGCGCCGGCTTGCGCGCGCCGGCCTCGGCCGAGGTGAGGATCCCGTCGAGCAGCGGCTCGAGCTCGAGCGTCCGCAACACGCCGTGCAGCGACACGTCCCAGTTGCTCGCCACCACCAGCCGCTGCCCGCGCGAACGGGCGGCCTCGAGCGCCGGGCGGGCGTCCGCGAACGCGGTGAACCGGAGCGACGCGAGCAGCGCGTCGAGCAGCGGATCGAGCTCGAGGCCGGCCGGCGGCAGCGCGTCGCGGAGCACGCCGGCGCAGCGGCGACGGAGCGCCTGCAGGCCCGGCTCGTCGCGGCCGTCGTCGAGATGGGCGCGGTAGTAGGCGATCTCGGCCGCGATCGCGTGCGCGGCCTCGCGCTCTGACACCTCGAGTCCGAACCGCCGCGCGAGCTCGGTCCGGAGCAGCGGAGCGGGCGGCTCGAGCGCCACGAGCGTGCCGAGCGCGTCGAGCAGGATCGCGGTCGGTGGGGTCCCCGTGGCCTGCATCCGCGCCGCCCGAGTCTGGCATCCGGCGGCGGGCGCGGCACGTCCGATGACAGCCGGCGCCCGCCCGCGAGCAGGAGCCGGTAGTGGAAGGCCGAAAGAGCCTCCCAGCTACACTGGGTGGCCCGTTTCCGGTGCCGAGATCCCTGCCTGCGCACCGGCAACGCCCGCCCCGTAGCTGCCACCGATGAGCCGACGCGATCGACAGCGCCGCCGCAGGTCCAACCACGGACACCCCGTCGGCCGAGTCTTGGTGATGATCGTGGTGCTGTGCGTGTGCGCGGCCGCGATCGCGGCGCTGCTCGCGGTCGGGTGGGTGGTCGCGACCGCCGACTCGGCCCCGAACCTGAGCCAGCTGAACCCCCAGCCACGCGAATCCTCCGACCGAGATCTTCGCGTCCGACGGGACGCCGCTCGGCTACGTGCGCACGAACACGGTGTACGAGTACGCCGCCCCGAACCAGATCCCCAAGCGGCTCGAGGAGGCGACGGTCGCGATCGAGGACCGGCGCTTCTACCAGCACGGGGCGCTCGACTACCAGGGGATCGTCCGCGCCGGCGTCAAGGACCTGCTCGGCGACGGCAACGCGCTGCAGGGCGCCTCGACGCTGACGATGCAGCTCGTCAACAACATGTTCATCCCGCAGGGCTACCGCCAGCATCGCGACCTCAAGTACAAGATCGTGCAGGCCAAGCTGGCCGAGCAGCTCGAGTCCAAGCACCCGAAGTCGTGGATCCTCGACTCGTACCTGAACGCCGTCCCGTACGGCACTTCGAACGGCGAGGAGGCGGTCGGCGTCGGCGCGGCCGCGCTGATGTTCTTCAACCGGCCGGTGTCGAAGCTCAACCTGGCGCAGATGTCGCTGCTCGCGGGGCTGCCGCAGTCGCCGACTCAGTACGACCCGCTCGTCTCCCCCAAGCTCGCGAAGGCCCGGCGCAACTCCGTGCTGCAGGCGATGGTGACCTCGCACTACATCAACCAGGGCCTCGCCACCGCGGTCGAGAAGCAGCCACTCCAGCTCCACCCCAACACCCGCTACATCCAGCACAGCCAGCCGTACATCTTCGATTACGTCGAGCAGCAGCTGGTCCAGCGCTTCGGCGCTGAAGGACGCCGAGAACGGCGGGCTCAAGGTCTACACGACGATCGACCCGCGTCTCGAGCAGGAGGCGCTGACCGCGGTCATCGACCACGAGGGCGGGTCGAACCTCGACGCCCAGCCCGCGGCCGCGCTCGCGGCGGTCAACCCCGCGAACGGCAACGTGCTCGCGATCGCGTCCTCGGCGACGTACGCGCAGACGAAGTTCGACTATCCGGTGCAGGCGGAGCGACAGACCGGATCGGCGTTCAAGACGTTCGCGCTGATGACGCTGATCCACGACTACGACGGCGACCCGAACCAGACCTATTACACGTCGAAGTTCCTGCCGGCCGGATGGAATCCGCTGGATCCGACCTGGTCGGTGCACACCGCCGAGGAGACCTACCAGGGCGTGATCAACATCACGAAGGCGACGACCGTGTCCGACAACACGGTGTACGCCCAGCTCGCCGACGATCTCGGCTACGGCAAGCTCGACGCGACCGCGCACGCGATGGGCATCACCTCGCAGCTGACCGGCAACCCCTCGGAGGTGATCGGCGGCCTCAGCTACTGCTGCACGATGCTCGAGATGGCCGACGCCTACGCGACGCTCGCCAACGGCGGCACGCACGTCCCGACGACGGTCATCAGCAAGGTCGTGTTCCCGAACGGCAAGGTCGTCGACCTCGGCAATCCGCCGCACAACCGCGTGTTCTCGGACGGCGAGGCGTACGAGGGCACGCAGGTCCTGAAGACCGTGATCCAGGACGGAACCGGGACCTCCGCCAACTACGGCTGTCCGGCCGCCGGCAAGACCGGCACCGCGGAGAACTACGACAACGCCTGGTTCGTGGGCTACTCGCCGAAGCTGTCGACCGCCGTGTGGGTCGGCTATCCGCAGGGCAACATCGAGATGGCCAACGGCTTCGGCGGGACGCTCGCCGCTCCGATCTGGCGGCAGTTCATGCAGGCCGCCTCGGCCGGCTACTGCGGCGACTTCCCCCAGCCGACTGACCCGTTCGTCGGGACGGCGTTCACCGGCCCGCATTCATCGGCCAAGGAGCCGCCGCCGCCCAAGACCGTGCCCGGACAGACCGGCCCGGGCGCGTACGGCAACCCGACGCTCTACGCCCAGCCGACGACCCCGACGACGACCACGCCCCAGACGGGCGGCGCGACGGTCCCGGGCGGGGGCATATCACCCGGGGGCGGCGGCGGGACGGCGGTGGCGGCGGCCACGGCCACGGCCACGGCAATCACGGCTGACCGAAGCGAGAGCGGCAGGTTGATCGAGGCGGCCGCGGCGGGCCGGAGGTCCCGCGCCGGCACCTCGCGCGAAGTTCGTCAACGCGATGCTAATCACCACGGAGCGGGGTGCCGCCGCGGGACACCCGCGCCGCCTAAGGACTGCTGCGACTCGATCCAGCGCTCGAGCGCCGGACCGCTCTCGACGCTCGCGATCACCGCGTAGCGCACGTGGTCGGAGGTGTGGTGCCCGCCGTGCCACAGGTGCTCGGAGTCGACGACCGCCTGCTGGTACTTGGGCAGCGCGATCTTGACCTCGCCCTTGCGGTCGAACTCGGTCGGACGGACGACGAGCGCGCTCGACGGCGTCATCGGTGAGCTCGAGCCAGACCCGGACGACCCAGCCCTGATTCTCGGGGTTGCCCTGGTTGTTGTTGTCCAGGTGCAGGCCCCAGCGGCATCTCGCGCATCGTGTTGGCCGACATGCGCAGGAGCTGGACGCGGCCGAAGCGGGCGCCGATCGACTCGACCCACTTGACGATCGTTGGGCACTTCTCGGCGTTCGGCGTCCACACGCCGTCGAGGTCGGCCTTGCCGTACTCCCAGAACCCCTTGAGCTCGATCTCGCCGGTGGCGGAGGTGATCGGCGCGAAGTACGTGGTCGGGTCGCTGGAGTAAGTCGTGTAGGTGAGGTCCTCCCACTCCGAGGCGGGGATCTCAGGGCCCTTGTACTTGTCGAGTCGCATCCAGCCGCCGGCCTGCTCGAGCATCGGCATCCGGTAATGCGGCGTCTTCTTCTGCTCGAGCGACGCCTTCCTCACGCCGGTGGCGCGCAGGATCTGCTTCGTGTACTCGTTCTTCATCGCGTCTTTGAGTGCGGACAACGGGCCTCCAGGAGAAATCGCTTTCGTACTGCGGCCGACCGGAGCCGGCCAGCGGCAAGCATACCCACTACTCTTACGGTAACCGGGGGCCCGGTCGATCGACCGCGCGCTGGGTGGGCGGGCTCCAAATTCAAAGGATTTCACGCATGCCCAAGGAAGAGAAAGTCGAACTCGAAGGCGAAGTTGTCGAGGCCCTGCCGAACGCGATGTTCCGCGTCAAGCTCGACAACATGGACCGCGTCGTGCTCGGTCACGTGGCCGGCAAGATGCGCCGCTTCCGCATCCGCATCCTGCCCGGTGACCGGGTCCGGGTCGAGCTCTCGCCGTACGACCTCGATCGTGCGCGGATCGTCTACCGGCATCGCTGATCGCGTCCCGCGCTGAGGCGGCCGATGCGCTGAGCTCGAGCTGATCGAGGCGCTCGAGCGGGGCTGGCCGGCGCCGGCCCGCGCGTCGTGCGCTCTATCGGCGACGACGCCGCGGTCGTGCGCGCCGGCCGGTATGCGGTCACCTCGGTCGACGCGATGGTCGACGGGGTTCACTTCCGCACCGGCCAGCTGGCCCCCGAGGAGATCGGGCACCGCGCGCTGGCGGCGGCCGCGTCGGACCTGGCGGCGATGGGCGCGCGCCCGGGCGAGGCGTACCTGGCGCTCGGCATGCCCCCCGGGTTCGACTCGGACCGGCGCGGTGGCGCTCGTCCGGCGGCGCGCGTGCGCTGGCGGACGAGATCGGGATCACGATCGCCGGCGGCGACGTCACTCGCGCGCCGGCGCTGACCGTGTCGTTCACGGTCGTCGGGTGGGCCGAGGACCCGGCGGAGCTGGTCGCCCGCGACGGGGCGCGGCCGGGCGACCGGGTGGCGGTCACGGGCACGCTCGGGGCCGCCGGGCGCCGGGCTCGCGGTGCTCGACGGACGCGCCGGCGCGGGGCTCGACGCCGGCGTGGCCGCGGCGCTCCGGGAGCGATACGCGCGGCCGCGTGCCGCGCTTTGAGGCCGGCCGCGCGCTCGCGGAGCTCGGCGCGCGCGCGATGATCGACCTGTCCGACGGGCTGGCCACCGACGCCGGCCATCTCGCGCGGCGCAGCGGCGTGCGGATCGAGCTGTCGCTGGCCTCGCTACCGCTCGCCGAGGGCGTCGCCGAGGTCGCCGAGCGAGCTCGGCGTCGACCCGCGGTCGTTCGCGGCGACCGCCGGCGAGGACTACGAGCTGTGCGCCTGCGTGCCGGAGCGGACCGCGATGATGCTCGACAGCGACGCGCGGGCCGCGCAGCCTCGGGACCGACCTGACGTGGGTCGGCTTGGTCGTCGAGGGAGCCGCCCGGCGTGGTGTTCACCGACGGCGACGGCGAGCTGTCGGGCTTCGAGCACTCGTTCTGAGCGCCGGAAGCTCGGTGAGGCCGCGCAGCCGGCGCAGCATCGCGTCGGCGACGGCCACCGGGTCAACCTGGTACTCGCCCTTCTCGATTTGTTCTTTCAGCTGCGCCGCGTTCATCGCGATCCCTTCAGATGGACTGTACTCCAGTGGATCGGCCGCGAAGCACGGCCGGCTGCATCGGGTCTGGACCCCAAATGTTCGCTTCGGCGCAAGCGTCCAGGCATCGCGCTGCCGGGCGCGGACGCCTCGGCGCGAACGCGAGTGCCGCGGCCGGACGCGCCGCCTCGCTCACAGCTAGGTCGCAAGCCCCGCCGATACTGACCGGACGGGCCCCGGCCCACGGATGCCGCGGAGCGGCCCAGAACTAGGCCTGGCGCGCCGGCCCGAGCGGGGTGACCGACTTCAGCTTGGCGAAGATGATGATCCGCTGGGCCGCGCTGTACAGCGGGTTGCAGGCCGACAGGACCAGGCGCTCGTAGCCGACGTTGCTGGTCACCCACAGGGCGGTCGGCAGCACGATCTTCTGGTACTGGACCACGTACGTGAACAGCCCGTAGGGCATCGTCACCATGATCCGGTCGCCGGGCTTGAGCGAGTTGATGTGGCGGAACGGCGCGAGGTAGGTCGTTCGGTGCCCGGCGATCGCGACCGTCTGCCCGAGACCGGGGAAGGCGGTCGCGGGATAGTGCCCGGGCCCCTTCTCGAGGCTGGCCGTGTCGGTCCCCTGGATGACCGTGTAGCTCGCGCCGATCTTCGGAATCGAGATCTGGCCGATCGCGTCGCCGGTGGCGACCTGGTGCTGCTCGCGCCGGGCGAGATAGGCGATCCGCTGGTCGAGGCTCGGGAGCGTCGACCAGGGCGCGCTTCTGGACGGTGCTCAGCGGCGCGGTCTTGAAGCTCAGGTACTGCTTGTCGATGCGCGACTGCTGGATCAGCGCCGATCACCGCCGTCACCGGCTCCTGCCAGACGAGCGTCACGCCGGCGTCGATCACGAGCAGCAGGCCGGAGATGATCAGGACCGACGAGATGTCGCGCACCAGCCGCCTGCAGCGGCAGGCCCGCGATCCGGCGCGGCGCCACCGCGGGAGCGCTGAGCACCCGGGACCTCATCGCCGGACCGCCGGCTTGGTTGCCGCCGAGCGAGCCCGGACCGGCGTAGCTGATCGGGCCGCGAACCGTCACCGGCACCTCGGCCGGACGGGGCTGGCGGGCGATCCGCACCATCATCAGCGCGAGGCTGACCACGCAGCCGAGCACGATGCTCCACTCGAGCGCCGCCATCACGCTGAAATCACCGCCCGCAAGCATCAGCACAGCATTCCAGGCGGCGGCCGCGGGCCCAAGCCCCATCACCATTGCGTAGTAGAGGGCGGCGAGCACGCCGGGCACGAGTCCCGCCAGCAGCAGCAACAGCGCCCACGGCGCGCGCAGCCGCTGCTCGGGGGCGACGATCCACATCCAGCAGTGCAGGGCGGGGACGAGCAGCGCCGCCGCGAACGGATTCTCGAGCCAGATCGCGAGCGTCACCACGCACAGGACCAGCATCAGCGCCGCGGCCGCGCCGGGCGAGGCGGCGTCGTCGGGCACGACCTGCCGGCGCCGGGAGCGACCGTTGGCCGGGGCCTCGGCGGCGGCGCTCCCCGACCACATCCGGCGCCCGAACCACCACACGGCGACCGAGCCGAGCACGATCACGAGACCCAGGCCGATCAGGATCGCGACCGCGCGGCCACCGAGCGTGAGCGCGTCGCCGCCGATCGGGCCCGGTGGGGCGATGTTGATCGCCCCGACCAGCCGCAGCCCCAGCACCGCGAGCACGGCGAGCACGAACGGGATGCAGGCCGACAGCACCCACAACACCCAGCGCGCGACCCGGTGTCCGCGCCGGCGAACCCGCGCGAGCCCGTCGACGGTCGCGACGAGGACCGGGACGATCAGCGCCAGCACGAGCAGCCGGACCGCCCACTCCGGGATCAGCTTCCCCTGCCAGCGCATGTACGAGGACGGCGCCGGCACCGATTCACCCGACTCGAGCGCGCTGACGGTCTGGAGGACGGCGCGCCCGAACCCGCCGATCTGGCCCTGACTGGTCGGTCTCGTCGGCCGCCGGCACCCGCGATCCGGACGCTGAGACGAGCACGGCCGGCTCACCGCTGTCCGCGAACGGGCGCTGCTCGGAGGCCGCCAGCGGGAACGCGAGGTGCAGGAACTGGCCGCCGATGCTCTCCTCGCCGGCGGACAGCCCGGTCTGCTGCTGGAGCGCCTGCGCGACCGTGTTGCGCAGCAGCGGCGGCGCCACCAGCGTCGAGTCCGACCACGGCACGACGATCGGAGTCCGGACGTCGGTGCCGGCCATGTCGCCGAGCACGATCACCGCATCGACGGGCTGCGGCAGGCTCCGCGCGAGCTCCGCCGCGCCGGCGGCGCCGATCGAGGCGCTGGTCGAGGCGAGCACGATCGAGCGCTGCTGCGTCTGCGCGGACAGCACCTGGGCGAGCTCGAGCAGCACCGCGGTTCCGGACAGGTCCGCGGGCGCGCCGACGTGGGTCGAGTCGCGATGGGCGACGATCACGATCGAGCCGGCGCTGAGGCCCGACAGCGTGCCGGTGACCGTCTCGATCGTCTTCGGACCGTCGACCGTCTGCGCCCGGAACACGCTGCGCTGCACCTGGAGCCCGTCGCCGACGAACGACTGCGCGACGGACGAGGCGATGCCCTCGTCGCCGGAGGAGCCCGGCCGGCGATCGGGGTACTGGGCCGCGAGGGTCCCCATCGTGGCGTAGGCGGTGCCCCCGTTGAACGCATCGGGTGTGAGCGTCGCCGTCAGCGGGCCCGGCTGGTTGCCGAGCGAGAACGCGACCACGATCACCGCCACAGCGACCACGATCAGGCTGGTCCTGTAGATCCGTGGGTCCAGCATTCGCCCCTGAGGGTAACCGGCGACCCCCACGGCGATCGAGCGCGCGCGCTCGCTGCCACTACTCTTTTGCTGCAAACAGGAAGGACTCAGTGGCAGATCGCTCAGCGCGCATCCTGCTCGTGGACGATGAGCAGTCGATTCAGACGCTGCTCTCCTATCCGCTGCGCAAGGAGGGCTATGACGTCGTGCAGGCGACCGACGGGCGCCAGGCTCTGGACCGCTTCGACGAGCAGGCGTTCGACCTCGTGGTCCTCGATCTGATGCTGCCCAAGGTCGACGGGCTCGAGGTGTGCCGGCGCCTGCGGAGCCGCAGCTCGGTCCCGATCATCATCCTCACCGCGAAGTCGGAGGAGATCGACAAGGTCGTCGGGCTCGAGCTCGGGGCCGACGACTACATCACCAAGCCGTTCTCGCTGCGCGAGTTCTCGAGCCGGATCAAGGCAGCGCTGCGGCGGGCCGAGATGGTCCGGCCCGCGGAGACGGCTCCGGACGAGGCCCCGCTCGAGACGGCGAGATGCGGATCGACTTCTCCAAGCGCTCGGTTCGCGTGCGGGGAGGCGAGGCGCAGCTGACGTTCGTCGAGTTCGAGATCCTGTCGGCGCTGGCGCGGGCCCCCGGGCGGGTATTCACCCGGGACATGCTGCTCGCGCGCATCTGGGGAGACTCCGCCTACCGCGATCCGCGCACGATCGACGTCCACATCCGCCACCTGCGCGAGAAGCTCGAGCACGATCCGAAGGAGCCCGAGTACCTGTTCACCGTGCGCGGCGTGGGCTACCGGTTCCGCGACACGGAGGAGTAGCTCACTCGTGGCCACGAGGACGGGGACGGTCGGGGAGCGCGCGGCGCCGCTGGTCGGCGACCGGTGCCGCTCGTCCACGACCGCGCCGGCGCGTGACGCTCTCGCTCCGCAATCGCCTTGCGCTCGTGTTCTCGGCGATCACGTTCCTCGCGCTGGCCGCGCTTTACGTGTACGTCGCCCCGGGTCTGCAGACGCGCCTGCTCTCCGATCAGCTGTCCGAGCTGATGGCCGACGCCCAGCACCATTCGAGCCCGATCGCCGAGACCGTCGGGAGCAACGACCCGCTGTCGGTCGTGCAGACGCACGTCAACGCCGCGGCGCTGTCGACCGGCGACCGCGTGACGCTGCTGCTCGTCAACCACGTCCCGTCCGGGGCGGTGCTGTCCGAGCTGGCCGACTCGAGCCGGCGGTCGGCGACGGCGGCGCTGTCGTTCGCGGTGGCCGAATCGGGCGGTCGCGGCGTCGCGGATGGTCACCGGCACCGAGGAGACCGGAGCCGGGACGGTCGCCGAGGCGGCCTATCCGGTGTCGTTCCACGGTCGCGTGGCCGCGGTGATCGTGTATTCCTCGCCCGCCTCGGACATCGTGCGCACGGTGGCGACCGTCCGCCACCAGATCCTCGTCGCCGGCGGGATCGCGCTGCTGCTCGCGCTCGTCGGCAGCTACCTGATGGCGCGCGCCCTGGCCCAGCGCGTCAAGCGGCTCGAGCTCGCGGCCGAGCAGGTCGCGGCGGGCAACTTCGCGCAGCCGATCCCGGTCGACTCGAGCGACGAGATCGGGCAGCTCGCGGTGGCGTTCAACGAGATGCAGCGCCAGCTCTCGCAACTCGAGTCCGCGCGCAAGAAGTTCATCGCGACCGCGTCGCACGAGCTGCGCACCCCGATCTTCTCCCTGGGGGGATTCGTCGAGCTGCTCGAGGATCCCGATCTCGATCCGGAGACTCGGGCGCGTTTCCTCGAGCAGGTTCGAGACCAGGTGGAACGGCTCCGGAAGCTCTCGGTTGATTTGTTGGACCTGTCCCGTCTGGAATCGGGGTCGCTCGAGCTGCGGCCCGAGCAGGTCGACCTCGGCGAGCTGACGCGGTCGGTGTCGGGTGAGTTCGAGCCGTTCGCTGGCCCAGCACGATTCGCATCTCGAGCTGCGAGTGGGGCCCGGCGGGATCGAGGCGCTGTGCGATCCGGTCCGGGTGGCGCAGATCGTGCGCATCCTGCTCGACAACGCGCTCGCCCACACGCCGCCCGGGACGCGGATCGTCGTCACCGCGCGCCGGTTTGACGAGGCGGTGCGGCTCGTCGTCCGCGACGACGGGGACGGAATCGATCCGCAGGCGCTGTCGCGGATCTTCGAGCCGTTCTACACCGCCGACGACGCCCAGGGGTCGGGACTCGGGCTGGCGATCGCGAGCGAGCTGGCCGAGCGGATGTCGGGCCGCCTGTCGGTCGACTCGCGGCCGGGCGACACCGCGTTCACGCTCGAGATCCCGGCCTGAGGTTTCGTGGTCTCGGCTTCGGATCAGCGGAGGCTCGTGCTCGACCTGGCGCTGGGGCTGCGTTCTGTCGTGCTTCCCGAGCTCGGCTCGCACGCCGGGCGGGCCGTCGCCGGCGACGGCGCGGGTGGCGACGTGACGTTTGCGGTCGACGAGGTCGCGGAGGCGTTTCTCGAGGAGTTCGTGGCGTCGCGGGCCCCGCGGATGGCGTTCTACTCGGAGGATCGGGGGTTGGTTGCGCCGCCGGACGCCGTCGACGTCCTGATCGTCGATCCGATCGACGGGACGCGGCCGGCGATGGCGGGGCTCGAGTCGGCGTGCGTCGCGGTGGCGCTCGCGCCGATCGGGGACGGCGCGCCGACGATGGCCGACGTGCAGATCGGCTGCGTGGTCGAGATCAAGTCGGGCGATTGGTACCTGGCCGTGCGGGGCGCGGGCGTCGAGTCGACGCGGCCGGTGCGGCTGTCTGCGGCTGCGGACGTGGGGCGGATGTTCTGGGGGTATGGGTTCCGGGGCAGGCCGGTGCGTGCCGTTGCCGAGGTGCTCGGCGATCTGATCGATGCCTCGTCGGTCGGGGGTGGGACGTTCGAGCTCGGCTCGCAGGCGTTCGCGATGACGCGGATCGTGACCGGGCAGTTCGACGCCGTGATCGAGGTGGGGTCGCGGTTGGTGGATGAGGTCCCGGGTATGCGCGCCGAGTTCGAGCGGGTCGGGGGCGGTCAGGTGCTGAACAACTCGCCGTACGACCTGGCGGCGCCGTGGCTGTGCCTGACCGAGGCCGGCGGGGTCGTCAGCGACGGCTGGGGCGAGCCGCTCGACCGTTGTCGGCTGCTCGGGTCCGGGCACGAATTCCAGATGTCGTCGATCTCCGCGTCGAACGCGCGGCTGCACGCGCAGTTGGTGCGGGCGGTGGACTTGGGAGTCGCTCGGTTGCAGGCGCTGGGCGCGTGAGCGCGTGTCCGTGATCGGCGCCCGATATCGTCTCGCCGTCCGATCCTCCTGCTTAGCCATGCTGCAACCGGTCTCGGTCCCGCACAAGCATCTGAACGATTACGCGAGCATCGTCGGACGCACCCTCGCCGACGAGATTCGCGAGCGCGCCGAGCGACTCGCGGGGAAGCGGATCCTGCATTTGTCCGCCACCGCGTTCGGGGGCGGCGTGTCGGAGATCCTGTACACGCTCGTGCCGCTGATGATCGACGTCGGGCTCCAGGCCGAGTGGCAGGTGATCTACGGGCGCGAGGAGTTCTTCAACGCGACCAAGGTGATGCACAACGCGCTCCAGGGCAATCCGCAGGACCTGAGCGAGGACCAGTGGAGGACGTGGCAGGACTACAACGGGATCAACGCACGCGAGATGTCGGAGGGGTGGGACGTGTGCATCGTGCATGACCCGCAGCCGGCCGCGCTGATGTCGCTGGTTCCCGAGAAGTCGCGCCGGTGGGTGTGGCGCTGTCACATCGATCTGTCGACCCCGAACCCGGACACGCTCGCCCGGCTGCTGCCGTATCTGGATCCTTATCCGGCGGCGGTGTTCCACATGCGCAAGTACGTCCCGGCGGACATGGACGGCCGCGCGCACATCATCCCGCCGGCGATCGACCCGCTGGCGCCGAAGAACATGGCGTTCTCGCCCGAGGACGCGGTGTACATCTGCGAGCAGTTCGGGATCGACGTCGACCGGCCGCTGCTGTGCCAGGTGTCGCGCTTCGATCCCTGGAAGGATCCGCTCGGGGTAATCGACGCGTACCGGATCGTCAAGGAGCAGGTCCCCGACGTGCAGCTCGCGCTGGTCGGCTCGATGGCCACCGACGACCCCGAGGGGTGGGACTACTTCAACGCCACCGTGGCCCACGCCGAGGGCGATCCGGACATTCACATATTGAACAACTTGAATAATGTGGGAGCGATCGAGGTCAACGCGTTCCAGTCACACTGCGACGTGGTGATCCAGAAGTCCACCCGCGAGGGTTCGGGCTGACCGTCACCGAGGCGATCTGGAAGGGACGCCCGCTGATCGGCGGCAACGTCGGGGGTATTCCTTTGCAGGTGTCCGACGGGGAAACCGGGTTTCCTGGTCTCGAGCGTCGAGGAGTGCGCGCAGCGGTCGCGTCGAGATCCTCGCAGGATCCCGGGCTCGGCAGACGGCTCGGCCTCGCCGGCAAGGAGGCGGTCCGCCGGCAGTTCCTGATGCCGCGGCTGTTGCGCGACTGGCTAGAGCTGTTCGAGCAGCTCGAGGCCTGAGCGGTGTCCTCGGATCCGCCCCTGGTGCTCGTCTCCAATCGGGGTCCGGTGACTTTCGGGCCCGATGGCGAGATTCGTCGAGGCACCGGAGGGCTGGTGACCGCGCTGATCGGTCTGGCCACGCATCGCGAGGTGACCTGGATCGCGTCGGCGATGACCGAGGAGGACGCGGCCGCCGCCGAGCGGAACGAGCGCAAGCCGTTCACCGTGCAGGCCCCGGGAGGCGGCGAGTACCGGGTCAAGCTGGTCGCGTCCGACCCCGACGCCTACGACCGCTTCTACAACATCACGGCGAACCCGATGCTGTGGTTCATCCAGCACTACCTGTGGGACCTGTCGAACGCTCCGGACATCCGCCGCAACGAGACCGAGGCGTTCGAGTTCGGCTACAACGCCGTCAACGAGGACCTGGCGCGGGCCGTGATGGAGGAGATCGAGGGGCTCGAGCGGCCGGTCGTGATGGTCCACGACTACCACCTGTACACGCTCCCGGGGCTGATCCGCCGCGTCCGCCCGGACGTGTTCATGACCCATTTCGTGCACATCCCCTGGACGCAGTCGGACTCCTGGCGCGTGCTGCCGACCGTGATTCGCGAGGAGATCTACCGCGGGATCCTGTCCAACGACATCATCGGCTTCCACACCCGGTCCTACCGCCGGAACTTCCTGCAGTGCTGCGAGGACCTGCTCGGGCTCGAGGTCGATCACGAGGGCGGCGTCGTGCACGTCGACGATCGCGAGGTGTGGGTCCGGGCCTATCCGCTGCCGATCGACGCCCGCGCCGTCCAGGCCGTCGCCGGTCGCGACCGGGTGCGCGAGTTCGAGGGCGAGCTGCTGCGCCGGCGCCGCGACCATCTGATCCTGCGCGTCGACCGGGCCGATCTCTCGAAGAACGTCCTGCGCGGGTTCGGCGCATTCGATCTGTTCCTCGAGCAGCACCCGGAGTTCCGCGAGCGGGTGACGTTCATCGCCCAGCTGATGCCGTCGCGAACCGACGTCCCCGAGTACGCGGAGTATCTGGAGCGGATCGAGGCCGTGGTCGCGGTCGTCAACCATCGCCACGGCTCGCCGGACTGGATGCCGATCCAGCTGAAGCTCCGCGACGACCTGGAGGAGGCCGTCGCCGCCTACAAGCACTACGACGTGCTGATGGTCAACGCGATGTTCGACGGGATGAATCTCGTCGCCAAGGAGGGGCCGATGGTCAACGAGCGCGGTGGCGTGTCGATCCTGTCCGAGAACACCGGCGCGCACGAGGAGCTCGGCGAGTACGCGCTGTCGGTCAACCCGTTCGACATCCAGCAGCTCGCGGACACGATCCACGCGGCGTTGACGATGCCCGTCGAGGAGCGCGAGCAGCGGCTGGCGGGGCTGCGGTCGGTCGTGACCGCGCGCAATCCGGGGGACTGGATCGACGAGCAGCTGGCGGATATCCGGCGCAAGGGCGAGGCGTAACTTCGGCTGCACACCCACCCGGGGGCACCGCGCGCCTCCGATCGTTTGTCGACGTCCCGCCCGTCTGGGCGCGAGTGCCCCGGGCGGGCGCCGCAGCCTCCGCCTCAGCTAGATCGCGACCCGTCTGGGCCGCCACCGCCGCCACGCGTCCGCCGATCCCCAACCCCCCGAACCGTTTGGGAAGAAACGATGACTATTTGGATGCCGCTTCCCAAGCGGTGCTTGTCAAGGTCGGGCTCAGCCGGGTCTGTGGATCGTCTTGCCCTCGGCCAGCATCGCCACGTACTCCCGGATCCGGCGGGCGCGCGTCTCGGGGCGCTTGGCGTCGTAGATCCGGTACAGGAAGCTGTAGCGCTCTGAGCTCTTGAGCGTGGCGAAGAACTCGTTCGCCTCCGGGTTGGCGTCGAGGGCGCGCTGGAAGTCATCGGGGACGGTCACGGTGCTCTGTGGCGCGTAGGCGGCCTCCCAGCGCCCGTCCTGCTTGGCGGCGTCCACCTGCGCGACGCCGGCGGGCTTCATCCTGCCCTGCTCGATGAGGTCGGTCGCCTTGCGGCGGTTGACCTGCGACCACTTGCTGCGCGGGCCGCGCGGGCCGAAGCGCTGGAGCCAGAAGGTCCCGTCGCTGGAGCCCTTCTGCCCGTCGATCCAGCCGTAGCGAATCGCGTCCTCGAGCGCCTCGGCGTAGGTGACCGTGGTGGCGCCCGAGCCCTTCTTGGCGATCTTCAGCCACACGCCGCCCGACGATTCGTGGTTGGCGTCGAGCCACCGCTCCCAGCCGGCGCGGTCGGGAAACTCGAGGGTCGGGAGGTCCTTGGCGGCCACGATCGCGCCAACACTACTCGCGCGTGTGACGGCCGTCCGGTCGCCGTGCGAGCGCGCCGATCGCGCCGGCGGCCTGCGAATCGCCTGCCAGTCGCTATAGTCGACCGCCGCCTCCCGTAGGCGTCTACTCATGGCAGCAGAAGCCCCCCTCTACGACCTGGTGCTGTTGCTCTCCCCGGCCGCGCCCGAGGAGCAGCGCACGAAGATCCTCACCGACGTCGAGTCGATGATCACCAAGGCCGACGGCTCGATCGAGCGCAAGGACGACTGGGGCCAGCGCCCGCTCGCCTACCGGATCCACCACCAGCCGGACGCCGACTACCACCTGCTCCAGTTCAAGGCGCCGCCGACCCTGATCGAGACGCTCTCGCACGATCTCCGGATCACCGACGGCGTCGTCCGCTTCCGGGTGATCAAGAACCTCCCGGGCACGCCCGCGGCGCCGGATTCGCCGCCGCCCGTGGTGGCGACGGCCGCGCCGGCGGCCAGCGGCGTCGAGTCGGTGCCGGAGGCCTAGCGGCCCGGTCCACCGGCGGGGTCGCCTCGCCCTGCACGTCCCCGGCGCACGAGCCTTCCGGCCACGGAGCCAGTCCCAGCGGCCGGGCGCACCTTGCACCCCGGCACGCCCCGGCGTCACCGGCGTTTTCAACCGAATTGCAACGCTCTGCTACGGGGCAACCGGCAATCTGCGAACTTGTCTGTCCATTTTCCGGGATGCGCGGCGGTTGCCGCCTGAGGCGCGCTTAGACTCGCCCATGAGCTTTCAAAGCGCTCTGGAAAGGAGCTTCGCATGAACATCAACCGAGTCGTACTGACCGGGAACCTGACCAAGGACCCGGACACGCGCACCACTCCGAACGGACTGTCGATCTGCAAGCTCAGGCTCGCGGTCAACACGCGCCGCCGGAACGCCGCCGGCGACTGGGAGGAGAAGGCCAACTTCTTCGGCGTCACCGTGTTCGGCCGCCAGGCCGAGAGCTGCGGGAACTTCCTCAAGAAGGGCCGCCCGGTCGCGATCGACGGTCGGCTCGAGTGGAGCGAGTACGAGGTAGAGGGACAGAAGCGGCAGTCCGTCGATATCATCGCTGACAACGTCCAGTTCCTCGGCGGCCGCGACGACGCTGGCAACGGGAACGGGAATGGCTACTCGAGCGGCATTCGCGCCGCTGAGAGCGACATCCCGGCCGACACCAGCGATTTCGATGCCGCCCCGGTGGGCGCCGGAGTGTCCGACGACGACATTCCGTTCTAGGAAATCGACTGAGGCTGATACAGCAAGCGAGCAGGTGATCGAGATTGGCAAAGCAGCGTAGACGGCCGGTTCGCCGGCGCGACCGGAAGGGTACCCAGACCTCTTCTCGCCGCAAGCCGTGCCCGTACTGCCGCGACAAGGTCGACCAGGTCGACTACAAGAACATCTCGATGCTGCGCAGGTTCATCTCCGAGCGCGGCAAGATCCGCTCGCGCCGGATCACCGGCGCTTGCCGGCGCCACCAGAGCCAGGTGGCGCGCGCCGTCAAGCGGGCGCGCGAGCTGGCGCTGCTGCCGTACGTGGCCGAGGGCGCGGGCGGCGAACGCGGCGATCGCGGCGATCGCGACCGCGACCGCGATCGCTAGGACTGAGAGCGCTAATGCCCCAGGCGATCCTGCTCCAGGACGTGGACACGCTCGGCGAGCGAGGCACGGTGATCGACGTGTCGGCCGGCTACCTGCGCAACTACCTGCTGCCGCGCAAGCTGGCCGAGCCGGCGACGACGGCCTCGATCCAGGCCGCGAAGCGGCGACGGGACGAAGCCGAGCGCGCCGTGCAGGAGGCCGAGGACCGCGCCCGGGACAACGCCGCGACGCTGGGGCGGACCGTGCTCACGATCCCCCAGCAGGCGGGCGACGACGGGCGGCTGTTCGGCTCGGTCACCACGCAGGACATCGCCGACGCGATCCGGGATGCGCGCGGGATCAAGATCGACCGGCGCAAGATCCACCTCGAGGACCCGATTCGCCACACCGGCACGTACATGGTCGTCGTCGAGGTCACCGACGAGGTGACGGCGACGGTCAAGACGATGGTGGTGGCGGCCTAGCCGGCCGAGTCCCGGTGGCGGCCTCAGCCGACCGGGGCCCGGTGGCCTAGCCGGCCGCCACCCGGCGCCAGCACGAGCCGGTCGCCGACCCTCCTGAATCAACGCCTCTGCGGAAGTCCTCGCTGGTTGCGGGAACGCCCCGCGCGAGGACGCCTGCCCCGAACTTAGACTCGGATCGAGTATGAGCGCCGTCCAGACCATCGCCGTTCCGCCCCACAATCTGGAGGCCGAGAAGTCGGTGCTCGGCGCCGTCCTGCTCGACGAGCGCCACCTGCACGCGCTGCTCGTCGAACAGCACCTCCGGCCCGATCACTTCTACCGCGAGCAGCACGGCGCGGTGTTCGCGGCGATGATGACGCTGTACGAGAGCGATCGGAAGATCGACCATCTGACGGTCGCGGAGACGCTCCGCCAGCACGGCAAGCTCGAGGAGATCGGCGGGCCGGCGGCGATCGACGAGCTCGCCGGCTGGGTGCCGGCCGCCGGCCATGCCCGCGAGTACGGGCAGATCGTGCGCGACAACGCCCAGCTGCGGGCGCTGCTCACCACCTCGTACGAGATCCAGGCCAGCGTCCTCTCGCGCGAGGCGCCACCGCGCGACCTGGTCGAGCGGGCCGAGCGCTCGGTGCTCGAGGTGGCGCACGACGACCGCCAGAAGAAGTTCCGCCCGATCGCCGAGATCCTCGACCAGGAGACCGACAAGCTCCACCGGCTGTCGACGGCGAAGACGCCGCTGACCGGTACGCCGTCGGGCTTCAAGGACCTCGACGAGCTCACCGGCGGCTTTCAGCCCGGCAACCTGATCATCATCGCCGCGCGGCCGTCGATGGGAAAGTCGGCGCTGGTCGCGAACATCGCCGAGAACGCGGTGCTCGGGGTCGGACACCCGGCGCACCACCCGAGCGCCGTCGCCCTGTTCTCGCTGGAGATGTCGGAGTCCGAGCTCGCCCAGCGGTTCGTCGCCTCCCAGGCCCGGATCCGCGGCGAGGAGCTCCGCAAGGGCCGCGTGGCCGAGAACCGCTGGCCGAAGATCCTCGACGCGTGTCAGCGCTTGTCGGGCGCGCCGCTGTGGATCGACGACTCGAGCGACACCGGCGTGCTCGAGGTGCGCGCCAAGGCGCGCCGCCTGCACCATCAGCTCGAGGACGGCCTCGGCCTGATCATCATCGACTACCTCCAGCTGATGCGCCACGAGGGCCGGGTCGAGAGCCGCGTGGAGCAGGTGGGCCAGATCTCCCGCGGGCTCAAGTCGCTGGCCCGCGAGCTGAACGTTCCCGTGATCGCGCTGTCGCAGCTGAGCCGTGCGGTCGAGCAGCGCGGTGGCGAGAAGCGGCCGATCCTGTCCGACCTTCGCGAAAGCGGCCAGATCGAGCAGGACGCCGACCTCGTGATGTTCATCTATCGCGAGGAGTACTACGACAAGGACTCCGAGCGGCCCGGGGAGGCGGACATCATCATCGCCAAGCACCGCAACGGACCCGTCGGCGACGTCGTGCTGACGTTCCAGAAGGAGTACCCGAAGTTCATGAACTACGCCGGCGAGCGGTTCGCGGCGTGAGCGGCGGGTGCGCTGCGTTCGACGTCTGCGACGGCAGCGGCCTCGTCTACGACGAGGCGACGAACACCGCCTACGACTGCCGGTGCCGCCGGCAGATCATCGCGCTGCGCAAGGCGCGGAGCCTGTCGGCGGTGATCCCTCGGCGATACCAGGACGTGGCGTTCGAGCGGTATCCGGTGACCGAGATCGATCGCCAGGTGGTGGCGGCGACGCGCCGGTTCTCGGACTCCATCGACGAGCGACTCGACGCCGGCCGCGGCCTGTGGTTCATGGGCCCGGTCGGGACCGGAAAGACGACGCTGGCGATGCTGGTGTCGAAGGCGGCGCTGAAGGCGGGGCGCTCGGTGGCGATCTACTCGCTGCCGCGCCTGCTCAACGAGATCCGCGACACGCACCGCGCCGAGCGCTCGCACGTCGCCCTGCTCGACCGGCTGACCGCCGTCGACCTCCTGCACGTCGACGACGTCGGCGCCGAACGGACCACGGACTGGGTGCTCGAGGAGCTCTACTCGATCGTCAACGCGCGCTACGAGGATCAGCGCTCGATGGTGATCACGACCAACATCCTCGACCGCGAAGCGCTGTGCGAGCAGATCACCGAACGCACGGTCTCGCGCTTGACCGAGATGTGCGACGAGCTGCCGCTGTTCGGCCACGACCGGCGCATGGATCTGCGCTCGGCGTGAACGGCCGGCCTCACTCGTCCAGCTGGCGCTCGGACTCGGCCCGCTCCTCGAGCTTCTCCTTCAGGTAGCGCGCCTTGTCGGCGCGGCGCTCGTGCTGCGCCGCCTCGTCCTCGTCGAGCGCCGACTCGGCCTGCTCGCGCTCGGTCACCTCTCGCTCGCTCTGGATGACCTTGAGCTCTTCGGTCTTGTGCTCGTCCGTCATGGTCTAGAAGCTACCGCGCGCGCCGGGCGGCGATCTGAGCTCGTGCGATGATCGGCCCGTGACGGACACTCCCGTGGCTCCGATCGGACTCGACCACGTCCAGGTCGCCGCACCCGGCGGAAGCGAGGGCGACGCCAGGCGGTTCTACGGCGAGCTGCTCGGCATGGCCGAGTTGCGCAAGCCCGACGCGCTCCGCGCCCGCGGCGGCGTGTGGTTTTCCTGCGGCGACAACCGCCAGCTCCACGTGGGCATCGCGGATCCGTTCGCGCCGGCGAGCAAGGCGCACCCGGCGCTGCTCGTCCGCCCGGCCGACCTCGACCGCCTCGCCGAGCGGCTCGCCGCCGCAGGCTGCACGGTGAAGTGGGATGACGCGATCCCGGGCACGCGGCGGTTCTACACGGCCGACCCGTGGGGCAACCGGATCGAGCTGGTCGAGGCCGGAGACCGCTAGCCGACTCGCAGGCGGCTCACATCTGCGGCCCGCGGCCGGACTCGCAGGCGGCTCAGATCTGCGGCCCGGGGCGCGGCGGCAGCGGCGAGGGCTCCGGCGAGGGCGTCGGAGGCGAGGGATCGGGCCCGGGCCCGGGAGGCGCCGGCGGAGCCGGAATCGGGCCCGGCCCGGGAACGCCCGAACTACCCGAGCTCGCCTCACGCCGTCCGGCAGCGGCGACCCGAGCCGCTCCACGCGGCCTGGCCGCGGCCACCCGAGCCGCCCCTTTGCGGCTACCGCCCATGCCGTGCGTACACTCCTTCGCCGATGCCCGGAATCGTATTGGTTGGCGCCCAGTGGGGCGACGAAGGCAAGGGGAAGGTCACCGACCTGCTCGCAGAGCGGGCCGACGCGGTCGTGCGCTTCCAGGGCGGGAACAACGCCGGGCACACGATCGTCCGTGGCCGGCAGACGTTCAAGCTGCACCTGATCCCGTCGGGCATCCTGCACAAGGACACGCTGTGCGTGATCGGGAACGGCGTGGTGATCGACCCGCGGGTGCTGACCGACGAGCTCGACGAGCTGCGCCGGCGCCGGGTCGACACGCGATCGCTGCGGATCTCGGCCAACGCCCACCTGATCATGCCCTACCACATGATGCTCGACCACGCCGGCGAGGCGAAGCTCGGCAAGCTGCAGATCGGGACCACCCGGCGCGGCATCGGCCCGTGCTACGCCGACAAGGCGGCCCGGCTCGGGATCCGCGTCCAGGACCTGCTCGACGAGAAGATCCTCAAGAAGAAGATCGTCGCCGCGCTCGAGCCCAAGCGGCTGTCGCTGCGCCCGTACGCGAAGGACCCGCGTCTCGACCTGCAGACGATCACCGAGGAGTATCTGACCTACGGCCACCGGATGGCGAACTACATCGCGGACACGGTGCGGCTCGTGCACGAGCGGCTCGACGCGGGTCAGACGGTGATATTCGAGGGCGCGCAGGGCGCGCTGCTCGACATCGACCACGGGACGTATCCGTTCGTCACGTCGTCCAATCCGGTGGCGGGAGCGGCATGCGTCGGCGCCGGCGTCGGGCCCAAGGACATCGACGAGGTCTGGGGAGTGATCAAGGCGTACGGGACACGCGTCGGCGCGGGACCGTTCCCGACCGAGCTCGACGGCGACATCGCCGACGAGATTCGCGAGCGCGGCGGCGAGTACGGCACGACGACCGGGCGCGCCCGGCGGGTCGGATGGCTCGACCTGGTCGCGCTGCGCTACGCCGCCCGGATCAACTCGCTGACGGCGCTGGCGGTGATGAAGCTCGATGTGCTGTCGGGTTTCGAGCGGCTGTGCGTGTGCACCCGGTACCGCGGCCCGGAGGGCGCGGAGTTCGACTACTTCCCCTACCACCAGACGATGCTCCACCACGTGGCCGGCGACTACGTCGAGATGGCCGGATGGAGCGAAGACCTGACCGAGTGCCGCGAGGAGTCGGACCTGCCGCCGGCGGCCCGCGACTACCTGCAGTTCATGTCGGACTTCGTCGGCGTGCCGATCGCGCTGATCGGCGTCGGCCCCGGCCGCGACCAGGTCATCTGGACCGAGGCCGGCGCCGGGATGGCGGGCTCGGGCAACGCCGCCTCAGCCGCTGCCTGAGCCGGGCGCTACGCTGGCCGCGACGGGTGGCCCTCGCCCGGCCACGGCGCCAGCACGAGCACCAGCCGGGCATCGCTGATCGCCTCGATCGTGCGGCGCTCGTTCGGCTCGAAGTGCGAGAGCAGTCCGGGCCCGCCCGAGACCGAGCCCCCGTCCTGTGAGATCTGGACCTCGCCGGCGACGACGATCATGTACGTGCGCTCGTGGACCTGGTGAGACTGGAGCTGCTCACCGGCGGGCAGCTGAATCGCGATCGCGCGGGTCTCGGCATCGGAGCGCAGCACCTGCGGATGGTGAGACTCGATCTCCAGCGCGCTGACGTCCCAGGTCTCCATCGCGGTCTCCTTGTCTATGGCGGGGTCGAGGCGACGCGGGCGGCGCGCGCCGACGCGTCGAGCGAACGCTGAAGCTCCTCGAGCACGCGCACGACGCGCAGGCCGCTCGCGCCGTCAGAGCGCGGCCGGCGCCCGTGGCGAACGCTATCGACGAAGTGCTCGCACTCGATCCGCAGCGGCTCGACGTTCGGGATCTGGGGGGACACGATCCCGCCCGTCCTCGTGATGTACTCGCCGTAGCCGCGCGAGACCTGGTCGAACCCCTTGTCGAAGATGCTCAGCTTCCCCTCGAGCGCCATGTCGTCGAACGTCGCCATCCTACGCGAGCCGACGACCGTGAACCGGCGCTCCTTGTGGGGGTCGAGCCACGACAGGTGCAGGTGCGCCGACAGCCCGGACGGGAAGCGCATGAAGCAGAACACGACGTCCTCGACTCGCTCCTGCACGTACGACTCGCCGTGCGCGACGACCTCCCACGGCTCCTCGTCGGCCAGGTACAGCACGACCGACACGTCGTGCGCGCCGAGGCTCCACAGCGCGTTCTCGTCGGCGCGAAGCTTCCCCAGGTTCAGCCGGTTGCCGTAGATGTAGTAGATCCGGTCGCCGAGCTCGCCGGAGTCGGTCAGCTGCTTGAGCTGCTGCACGCCGGGGTGGTACTCGAGCAGGTGCCCCACCATCAGCACCCGACGGCACTCGTCCGCCGCAGCAACCACCCGCTCGGCGTCGGCGACCGACTGAGCGAGCGGCTTCTCGACGAAGCAGTGCTTGCCGGCCTCGAGCACGCGCACGGCGAGGTCGGCATGGCTCACCACCGGCGTCGCGAGCGCGACCGCGTCGAGCGTGTCGTCGGCGAGCACCTCGGCGAGATCGCCGCTCATGACGCGCACGGGGGAAGCTAGCCGCGATGCGCTCGCGCGCGTCGGGCGAGGGATCGCAGCACCACGCCAGCTCGCAGCCCGGGATCGCGTCGAAGTTGCGGGCCAGGTTGGGGCCCCAGTACCCGAGCCCGACGACGGCGATTCGAAGCGGATCCTCGTTCACAGCGACCGGCGCCTCATCGGAGGTGGAGTGTAAGAGCCGACACGACGCGTTCGCCGGCGCGACCATCTCCGTACAGCGGCGGGCGCTCCGGCGGCGGCTCGCGCTCGAGCGCTCGCAACGCGGCGCCGGCGTCCAGATCGACGAGCGTGTTCCAGCCGTGGTCGACGGTCTCGGTCCATTCGGTGGTGCTCCGGAGCGTGATGCATGGCACGCCGGCGAGGTACGCCTCCTTCTGGAGACCACCGGAATCGGTCAGGACCGCGCGGGCGTGGCACAGCAGAGCGGTGAGCTCGACGTACCCGAGCGGCGGGGTCAAGAGAACTCGTTCGGAGCGCTCGAGGTCTGTGAGCAGACCTGCCGTGGCGAGCCGGCTGCGGGTACGCGGGTGGAGCGCGAACACGACCGTCAGCGGCATCTCGCGCAGCAGGCGCACGAGCATCCGCAGACGCGTCCGGATCGTCGACGTTGCCGGCCCGGTGCGCGGTGGCGAGCACGTACTCGCCGGGCGCCAGCCCGCGCGCGGCGAGCAGATCGGTCCGCTCGCGTGCGCGCGGCTGCATCGCCAGCGCGACGTCGACCATCACGTCGCCGACCACCTCGACGGTCCCGCTCACGCTCTCCCGCCGCAGGTTCGCGGCCGCGACCTCGGAGGAGCACAGCAGCAGCGAGGCCGCGTGATCGGTCAGCACGCGGTTGAGCTCCTCGGGCATCGAGCGGTCGAACGAGCGCATGCCGGCCTCGACGTGCGCGACCGGGACGCCGGCCTGGGCGGCGGCGAGCGCGCCGGCGAGCGTCGAGTTCGTGTCGCCGTAGACGAGCACGGCATCGGGCGTCTCCTCGCCGAGGACCGGCTCGAGCGCGCTCAGCATCCGCGCGGTCTGGGAGCTGTTCGACCCGAGCGCGATCCCGAGCTCGCGGTCGGGCGCCGGCAGCCCGAGCTCGGCGAAGAACACCGCCGACAGCTCGTCGTCGAAATGCTGGCCGGTGTGGATCAGCAGCTCCTCGTGGCGCTCGCGCAGCCGCGGCGAGACCGCCGCCGCCTTGATGAACTGGGGGCGGTTTCCGATCACCGTGAGGATCTTCATCGAGTGTCGCCGTCGGGCCGGCGCCGCTCGCGCTCGAGCTGCTGCATCTCGGCGTCCAGCTGCTCGGCGACGAGCGCCTCGACGACCTCTGCCGTCCGCGCCGTGACCGGGCCCGGAGCGTCGAACGTGCGCTCGTCGATCGCGCGAGACCGCCCGCACCTCGCGGGTCGTCGAGGCCAGGAAGGCCTCGTCGGCGCTCGTCAGCTCGTCGAGCGTGCACGAGCGCTCGGCGGCGCCCGTGGCCTCGATCACGATCGCCCGCGAGATCGACGCGAGGATGTGCTCGTCGAGCGGAGGGGTCAGCAGCTCGCCGTCCTTGATCCAGAAGATCGAGCTCGTCGGCGCCTCGAGCACGCGGCCGTGCGGGGTGACGAGCAGCGCCTCGTCGAACCCTCGCTCGCGCGCCAGCCGGCCGGCCAGCATGTTCGCGCCGTAGGACAGCGACTTGACGCCGTCGAGGATCCGGGTCGGGGCGTACGTCACCGAACCCAGCCGGACGATCTCCGGGACTGCGGGCATCGGCTCGGTCAGCAGCAGTCGCCGCCCGCCGCGCGTCACGACGATCCGCAGCAACTCGTCGCTCGGAATTCGCGCCGGCGTGCGCGAGCAGCCGCCAGGCGTCGGCTCTGACCGCCTCGAGGTCGAGCGGGAGCCGCAGGTTCGCCGCCGAGCGCTCGAGCCGAGCCAGATGGCGGTCGAACGCGAACGGCTGACCGTCGTAGCAGCCGGATCACCTCGAACACACCGTCGCCGCGGATCAGGCCCTCGTCGGTGGCGGGAATCGTCGCCTCGGAGGCGAGCATCACCGCGCCGTCGAGCGAGGCGAGCGAGCCGGGGGAGCTAGCCTGCATCGCCGTTCCGCGACCACACCTCCGCGAGGCGCACGACAACCGCCGCCGCGGCCGCCATGTCGTGCACGGAGGCCCACTCGCGCACCGAGTGGTACTCGTGCCCTCCGGTGAAGATGTTCGGGGTCGGGAGCCCCATCTCGCTCAGCCTGGAGCCGTCGGTGCCGCCTCGGATCGGCCGGCGGATCGGTTCGATCCCCTCCGCCCGGATGGCGGCTTCGGCGGCGTCGGTCACGTTCGGCACCGCGCTCAGCACGCGCCTCATGTTGCGGTACTGCTCGCGCACGGAGACGTCGAGGCGGGCCCGCGGCTCGGCCGCCGTCACCTGCCTCGCGGTCTGCTCCAGGAGCGCGACGTGGCGCTCGAGCAGCTCGTCGTCGAAGTCGCGAACGATGAACCTGATCTCCGCCTTCGCCGGCGTCCCGGACAGCTCGTACGGGTGGATGAATCCCTCGCGATCCGCGGTCGTCTCCGGCGTCAGCGTGGCGGAAGGCAGCGCCGCCACGATCTGCGCGGCGAGCCGCAACGCGTTGACGAGCTTGCCGGTCGCCTGACCAGGGTGGACCTCGACGCCGCGAACGGTCACGATCGCCTCGGCGGCACTGAACGTCTCGTCCTGGAGCTCGCCGAGGTCGGAGCCGTCGAGCGTATAGGCGCAGCGCGCGCCGAAGCGCTCGATGTCGAACAGCGTCGCGCCCTCGCCGATCTCCTCGTCGGGCGTGAACGCCACGCGGAGCGTCGGGCGCGGCAGCTCAGGATGCGCCGCTAGGTGCGCGACCCCGGCCATGATCTCGGCCACGCCGGCCTTGTCGTCGGCGCCGAGCAGCGTGTCGCCGCTGCTCGTGACGATGTCGTGTCCGACCTTGTCCGCGAGCTCGGGCATCGCCACCGGGTCGAGCACGGTGCCCTCGCGCGGGAGCTCGATCACGCCGCCGTCGTAGGAGCGGTGGACGATCGGCTCGACGCCGTCGCCGGGGGCGTCCGGGCTGGTGTCCATGTGCGCGATCAGGCCGATGACTTCGCCGGTACCGGCGGCGGCGCCGTTTCCCGGGAGCGTCGCGAGCACGTAGCCGTGCTCGTTGAGCTGAACGTCGTCGAGACCGGCCTTCTCGAGCTCTGCCACCAGCACGCGCCCGAGCTCGAGCTGGCCCGGGGTGCTCGGCGAGGACGTACGATCGCGGCGCGACTGTGTGTCGATTCGCACATACCGCAGGAACCGCGCGAGGACGTCCGGCGCGAGCTTCTGCGCCAATGGCGAGGTGTAAGAAGCGGGCATTGCGGTGAGTATCGCAACGTGCGGGTGGAGAGGGCCGCCCCGGGCCGGAGAGACCCGGGGTCCGTGCGAGTCACGGCCGGCAGCCGCCGCCGCGGCTACTCGGAGCCAGTGGAATCGACCACCAACACGAGGAGACGAGAAACCGATGGCAACTCAGACTCCAGTCCAGCGTCAGGCCGCCGCCAAGCGCGGCGCGGCAACCCGCAAGCGGAACTCCGCCAAGCGGAGCGCCACCGCGACCAAGGCCTCGGCCCGTCGTACCCGCGGAGCCGCAGCAGGCAGCGCGCGGAGCACGGCGCGCAGCGCCGGCACCACCACCACGACCGCCGCTGGTATGGCGGCGAAGGCCGTCGACGCCGCCGGCACGCAGCTCGGCGCCGTGGCGCGCGGGGCACAGCGCGTGCTGCTGATACCTGTGGGCGCGCTCGCGACCGCCGGCGACGCGCTTCGCAGCACCGCGCTGACGTACGCGAGCTCCGGGCGCCGGGCGCGGCAGCTCGATCGGTTCGAGCGCCGGGGCGCGAAGGCACTGCACCGGAGCCGCCGCAAGGTCGCACGTCGCGCCGGCTGACCGACAACCCGCCCAGCGTCGACAGCGCTTGGGGTCCCCGATGAACGGAGCTCGCAGGGCGACTTTGTGCCACAGGACGCAATGTTCTGTGCTAAAAGACGGTTGTCTGCGAAAGGACGTTCCAGGTGTCGGGGACCCCGGCTGGCGGGCCAGTGTCCGCAGCTGATTCGCAAGAGCTATTCGAGCGTTGGCGCCGGGCCCAGGACCGCGACGCCCGCGACGAGCTGATCGCGCGATTCCTCCCACTCGCTCGCAAGCTGGCGCGGCGCTACGCGCAGTCGAGCGAGCCGTACGACGACCTCGTGCAGGTGGCGAGCCTGGGACTGGTCAAGGCCGTCGAGCGGTTCGATCCAGACCGTGGCTTTGCGTTCACGTCGTTCGCGGTGCCGACGATCGTCGGCGAGCTCAAGCGCTACTTCCGGGACACCGGCTGGGCGATCCACGTCGACCGCGGGGCCCAGGAACGCGCGCGCAGGATCAACGAGGCACAGCAGGCGATCAGCGCCCGCACCGGCCGGCCGCCGAGGGTCGACGAGCTCGCGCAGTACCTCGAGCTGAGCGAGGAGGAGGTGCTCGACGGCCTCCAGGTGGCCGAGGCGTACGGCACGGTGTCGCTCGACGCCCCGCTCGCCGGCGAGGAGGACGCAACCCGGATCGACGCGATCGGCGACGAGGATCAGCGCCTTGGGCTGGTCGACGATCAGACGACGATCTTCGCCGCCGCCAAGCACCTGCCCCAGCGCGAGCGCGAGATCCTGTTCCTACGGTTCGGGGAGGACCTCACCCAGTCGGAGATCGCCGAGCGCGTCGGCGTCTCGCAGATGCAGGTCTCGCGGCTCCTGCGCCGGTCGCTACAGCGTCTACGTCAGCTGACCGGCGACACGCACCTGCCGCGGCCCTAGAGAACGCCGGGGCCTTCCCAGCGGACAGAGCGGCGAGAGCCGGCGGGTAGCGTCAAGCCACCGCGCCGGCCTCTCCCCTCCCTCTACCAGCGATACCACCTTCGTCGCCCACCGACCCCGGCGTCGACGCCTCCGATCACGAAGCCGACGAGCCACAGGACCACAGCGACGATCAGGATCAGCCACAGGATGTGGGCGGCAAAGCCAAGCCCGCCGAAGATGGCGAGGATCAGCAGCAGCGCAATCAATGCGACCATTCCACTCCTCCTTTTGGTGCGGGGAATGGTTACTTCTTCGCTGCGATCCGCCTACCCGCTGCGTGCGACCGTGACGCAGGCCGGCGCGGCATTCCCCCCGACCGGATGGACTTCAAGGAAGATTCTCATCTCGCCCGCTCGAGCGCCCGCGCGCAACGGCGAGCCCAGCATCTGCCCGCCAAGATCAGTAGGCTCGCTCCCCCGATGCAGAGTCACTTCCGGCTAGAGGTCCGCAACCAAGGTCGGGCAACCGTCATCGCTGTGAGTGGAGAGCTCGATCTCGCGTCGAGCCCCGCCCTGCAGGAGGAGCTCGATCGCGTCGCGTCGTCCGATTCCAAGCTCTTGATCATCGACCTGAGAGAGCTCGACTTCATGGACTCGACCGGTCTCAGCGTGCTCGTTCGCGCGCACCAGCGCGCCGAGGAGCACGGCCGGCAGCTCGCGATGGTGAAGGGCCCCCAGCAGGTTCAGCGCCTGTTGAGCCTGACCGGCGTCGGCGACAGGCTCACGCTCGTGGACGCGCCGGAGGAGCTGCTCACCGACGAGTGAGCGGCTCAGACCGCCGGGCGGCGACGGTCGACCATCACGACGTGCAGGACCTCGGCCCCGTCCTCGTGGCGGACTTCGAGTTCGTCGCTGAGCTTGGCCAGCGCCGAGGCCGCGCTGTAGTCCGGCGCCTGGTGTGACAGCTGGCCGCCACTCCCGTCGACGAACGGTCCGATCGTCAGCTCGAGCCGTTGCGCATGGGTCGAGATCGCAAACGACAGCCTCGAGCCCTTGGCGGCCCGCCCGGCGTGCGCCGCGATCGCGTCGGTGACGAGATACACGTCGGAGAAGCGGTCGAGCGAGAAGCGCGCCCGGGCGGCGAGCGCTCGCGCCACGCGGCCGAGCACGCCGGCGAGAAGGCTGATCGGCGAGAGCGACACGACCGCATCTCCGGACAGCCACGATCCTCCGTGGTCGTCCGGACCCGCCGTGCTCGGAAGGTGGAACAGCGGCTTGCCGTCTCGCTGCCCGGCGAACGACATCCTCACCTCGGTGCCGCCCTCGGGAATCGCGCGAAACTCCGCCTGCTCGGCAAGCGCGCGAATGACCGACAACCCGACGCCGCGGATCGTCTCGTCAGCCGGAGCGAGCGGCGGAAGGCCGGAACCCTGATCCTCGACGACGACCTCGATCGCCTCAGGATCGATGTACATGCGCACGCCGAGCGGACCGGTCTCGCCGTCGTAGGCATGCATCACGACGTTGTTGCAGGCCTCGCTGACCGCGGTCTTGAGGTCGTCGAGCAGCTCCGGATCGAGACCGATCAGCTCGGCGACGCCCGCGAGCACTCCTCGCACGAGCGTCAGCGTCTCGGGACGCGAGTCGAGTTCCAGGCGAACGGCCGGTGAATCGTCGCTCATCGCCACCCCTTCCCCCGGGGGGCCAGCACGTCGGTGCATCCAGTTCGGATGCTTTTGACTTCGGATTGCGGGGTAAACCTATAACCGATCATGGATTCACGTGTACGCGCGCTCTACAAAATCGACGCCCAGCCCGAGGGTCCGGCGCAGGCACGCCGCATCATTGCGGAAGAGCTGTCGGCGCGGCTGTCACCAAGGGAACTGGACGACGTCAAGCTGATGGTCAGCGAACTGGTCACGAACGGCATCGTCCACGGGCGCCGAGAGGGCGACATGCCGGTAATGCTCGACCTGTGCGTCAACGGAGACATCCGTTGCGCAGTGCTCGACCAGGGACCCGGCTTCGCGGCGCGGGCCGATGAGGACGTGCGCGGGGGTTGGGGACTGCGGCTGGTCGAGCAGCTCTCGGACCGGTGGGGGATGCAGTGTTCGCCACGGCGCACCGAAGTATGGTTCGAACGCGGTTGCGGATGAAGTCGTGCCGCGCGAGACGGCGCCCCGTGCATCCGTACAACTCGTATAGGGGTCGGTTCGAAGACTAACGCCACGCGGACGCCAACGGCGTCGCGGGTGCCCACGACGCGCCCGCCCACGGACCAAGCGCGATGCGGGCGCAATGACGAGCACTGGCGCATGCACCCGCACAGGCTCATGCGCCGGAAATGCCGACCCCCTCTGGCCCCCGCCGTTTGATCGAGGAAAGCGTCAGCTGACGGACGCTTCGTCGCCGCTCTCCGTCATCTCGCGCAGGCGAGCGAGCGCTCGACGCAGAATTCTCGACACCTGCATCTGCGAGACGCCGATCTCCTCGGCGATCTGTGTCTGCGTCATGTCCTGCACGAATCGCAGCGCGAGCACGTGGCGCTCGCGCGGGGTCAGCTGATGCGCGGAGGCGGAGATCGTGACGCTCGCATCGACCAGCTCGAAGCGCTCGTCCTCCTGCCCGAAGGCATCGGCGAGAGACCCGGTATCGCCCTCGGCATCCTCCCGCGGAGCATCGAGCGAAGTGGAGTGGTGGGCGCCGGCGGTCTCGAGCGCATCGAGCACGTCTTCGATGCTCATCTCGAGATACTCGGCCAGCTCTTGCACGCTCGGCGGACGCCCGGTCTTGCTGGTCAGCTGCTGCTGAGCCTCTTCGACCTTGAGCGCCATCTCCTGCGCACCGCGCGGGACGTGGACAGACCAGCCCAAGTCGCGGAAGTAGCGCTTGAGCTCACCGAGAATCGTCGGTACGGCAAATGACGAGAACGCTGTTCCACGGTCCGCGTCGAAGCGATCGACGGCCTTGACCAAGCCAAGGCTCGCCACCTGAAGCAGGTCCTCGAACGGCTCTCTCGCCCCGGCATAGCGTCGGGCCAGCTTGCGGGCAAGAGGGAGGAAGCGGGTCACGAGCTCGTCGCGCGCGCTTCGGTCGCCGTGCTGCTGCCAGCGAGTGAAAAGCTCGGCAGAGTCGGTTCGGGCGATCGCTAGTGAATTCATGCGTGCGTGATACCCAGGTACGGCTGGGCTCAAGCATGAACCTCACGAACGTTCGCATAACGTCCGCGGATGTACTAATCGTCCGCGTTATCGGGGCTCAGGCTGGCAATTGCGAGGCCATGCCCGGCTGGGCGGCAACGACGACGAGGCGGCAACCCGAGGGTTGCCGCCTACGTCCCGAGCGTTGCTACTCGGCGATCACGGGCCTCGCCGGCGGACGCCACGGCGCGTACCCATCCGCGCGATCAGGCTCGCGATGAAGCCCGCCGACGACCAGGTAGACGATCGCCGCCAGGCCCCAGTTCGCCGCCAGCGTCGCCTTGGGATGACCGCTGATCGAGAACACGTTCTTGAACGGCCCGACGAGCCAGCTTGCCGCGTCGTGGATGTCGCGGACGATCGCGTTGCTCGGATTTGCGGACAGCAGGAACAGAACCCCGCCGACCACGATCACGAGCACGACAACTCCGACAACGGTCCGCACCAATCGGGCGAGCGCGTATGCCATATCTCTCCTCACCTCCTACGGGACGGTTATCCACGTCCCGTGCGATTGATTCGAGGCTACCCCCGGACCGATCGGAAACGGCGCGGTTACCGGCCCTGAGTTCGCATCAGCCACCGGGCGCGCGTGGCTACCGGCCCTGGGTTCGCATCAGCCGCCGGGCGCGCGCGGGCAGCTCGGCGATCGTCGATCGCGTCTCCGACAGGCCGGCTCTGAGCTCGCGGTCGCCGACCTCGACCGGCATCATCGAGTCCTGAAGCTCGGCGAGCACGCTGGTCGGCGCGCTCGATCGCCTCGATCGCGCGATCGACGTACACGCGCGGGTCGGCCGAGTGCAGCCCGCCCGAGCTCGCCTCGAACTCGCGCCCCGGCAGCCCGTGGCGGCCGGCGAACTCCGCGTGGGTCCGTCGCAACCGGCCGTAGGCCGACTGCGTGGGCCGGAACAACTGCTCCTCCAGCGCGTCGGCCGTCTGCTCGTCGAGCTCCTCGTACGCCTCGCCGAGACTGGCCAGCGCCAGCGCGAGCTGATCGGTCGCCTCGGCTACGTCGATCGAGCAGCTGCGCCCTCGCTTCCCCGGCGTTGTAGGACATGCCCCGGTCACCCCGCCTTCCGGCGCCGCGCGCCCGCTCGGATCTACGACGAATTTTCCCATTCGCGTCTTCATCCACGCCTATCCTACGTAGCGATGATCAGGCTGGTGATCTGGGTGCGATCACGGCGGTCACGCCACCGGGGTGCGAGGTAAGAGATGGCGTCGATCGCAAACCTCCTGCGGGGAACCGACCGGGAGTTCTTCGACCTGTTCGAGCGTGCCGGGGCGAACATCGTGCGCGCCGCCGAGCTCCTGGACGAGATGCTCGCGCGATATCCGGAGAGCCAGGGCCTGGCGCGCGACATCCTGGCCTGCGAGCACGACGGCGATCAGATCACGCACGACTTGATCAAGCGGCTCAACCAGAGCGTCGTCACGCCGATCGATCGCGAGGACATCCTCCACCTGGCCTCGGCGCTGGACGACATCGTCGACTACACCGAGGAGGTCGCCGACTACCTCGGGCTGTACAAGATCGAGGCGCCGATGGCGCAGGCGCAGCGGCTGGCGGGAGTGCTGCGCGACGCCACCCGGCAGATCGCCGGCGCGATTCCGCTGATCCGAGGGTTCAAGGACATCACCGAGCACATGGTCGAGGTCCATCGGCTCGAGAACGAGGGCGACCGGCTGACGCGCGAGGCGATCGCGTCGCTGTTCGAAGCCGGCATCGATCCGATGGTCGTGATCCGCTGGAAGGACATCTTCGAGCGCCTCGAGAACGCGATCGACTCGACCGAGCGGGCCGCGTTCATCCTCGAAGGGATCGTCATCAAGAACGCCTGACCGCCGGCGGGTCGGATCGGCGGTCCGAGAGGGAGGGCGGATAAGTGCACGCTCGACGGCGAGCATTTGCCGAGATCGACGAAAGTCGCGATATACGCGAGTTTCGGCGCACTCGGCGCCGCGGGGTGGTCGAGTGAGACGTTATCCGCCCTGAACTCCGGTGCATCGAACGCGGAGTCGCCCATCTGGCGAATCCCGGCGCCTGCGGGATAGCCTGACCGCGACAGCCCGCGACCAGGAGAGACCACATGACCGCCACCCCGGAGTTCGTCCGCGGCGTCGACTTCGTCGGCATCCCGACCCACGACATCGCCGCCGCCGCCAGGTTCTACGGCGAGACGCTCGGCCTGCCGCGGTCGGTGTACCTCGAGGAGCGCCACTTCTCGGAGTTCGAGACCGGCAACCTGACGCTGAGCGTGTACGACGCCGAGAAGATGGGCCTCACCCACGAGGCCAACCGCAACCCGGTCGCGCTGCACGTGGACGACGTCGCCGAGACCCGCAAGCTGCTCGAGGAGCGCGGCGTCAGCTTCCACGGCGACACGCTCGACACCGGCGTCTGTCACATGGCGCTGTTCTCGGACCCGGACGGGAACTCGCTGATGCTCCACCACCGCTACGCGCCGCGCGAGACCGACCTGTAGTCGGTCGGCCCCCCGGAGCCCAATCCGTAATCAGCCTGCCGACGGCTCGGGCACGGCCGGCGCATGCGGGCCGTGGCGTGGCGCGGGCGGTGGCGCCTTCGACCCGGAGGTGCGGCAGCAGCCGGTCGAGCCACGCCGGCAACGCCCAGTTGGCGTCGCCGATCATGAGCATCAGCGCCGGCACCAGCACCGAGCGGACGATCACCGCGTCGATCAGCACCGCGCTCGCCAGACCGACGCCGAACAGGTCGATGATCCGCTGGCCGCCGAGGATGAACGCGCCGAACACGAGGATCATGATCGCCGCGGCCGCGGTGATCGTCTTGCCGGTGGCGGCGAGCCCGTGCGCCACCGCCTCGGTGTTGTTCCGCCGGCGGTGCCACTCCTCGTAGATCCGGGTCACGAGGAACACCTCGTAGTCCATCGACAGGCCGAACAGGATCGCGAACATGAACACCGGCACGAACGCCTCGATCGGGCCGGTCTTGTCGATCCCGAGCAGCGACGCGCCGACCCCGTCCTGGAACACCAGGGTCACCACGCCGAACGCCGCCGCCGCCGACAGCAGGTTCATCACCGCCGCAACGGCCGGGATCACGATGCTCCGGAACACGGCCATCAGCAGCAGGAAGCTCAGCCCGATCACGATCGCCAGGAACAGCGGGAGCTTGCGCGACAGCACGGTGGCGAAGTCGTCGAAGATCGCGGTCTGTCCACCGACGAGCACGTGCAGGCCGGTTCCCCGCTCGGCGTCCGGGACGACCTGGTCCCGGACGGTGTGCAGCAAATCCGACGTCGAGACGTCCTGCGGGGAGCCCTTCGGATAGACGTTGGCCAGCGCCACGCCGGGCAGCCCCGGGGCGCGGCCGGGGATGAACTCCGCCCGGGTCGAGCCGACGACCCCGGGCGTCGAGGCCACGGCCCGCTCGACGCGCATGAACGCGGCCTCCTGCGCCGGCCCCGAGACCTGGGCGACGAGCTGGAGCGGGCCGTTGTAGCCGGGCCCGAACCCCTTGGCGAGCAGGTCGTACGCCTTGCGGGTGGTCGAGCCGGACGGGTCGGAGCCCGCGTCGGCCGAGCCGAGCCGCATCGACAGGAACGGAATCGCGAGCAGGACGAGCACGCCGGCCGCGACGGCCGCGAACAGCGCCGGGCGCTTCTGGAGCAAGCCGGCCCAGCGCGCCCAACCCGCCGACTCGTCGCTCGTGCGGAGCTTCCCCTCCTTGAGCGCGCGGCGGTCGCGGCGGCGCAGGACGCGCGTGCCGAAGAACCCCAGCAGGGCCGGGAGCAGCGTCAACGCCGCAAGAACGGTGAACGCGACCGCGATCGAGGTGCCAACCGCGACGCCGTACAGGAAGCTCACCCCCAGCGCGAACATCCCGAGCATCGCGATGCACACGATCATCCCGGCGAACAGCACCGCACGACCCGAGGTGTCGAGCGACTCGACCACGGCGTCCTCACCGCTCAGTCCTCGTAACAGCCCCTGGCGGTAGCGCGTGACGATGAACAGGGCGTAGTCGACCCCGACCCCGAGGCCGATCAACAGCGCGAGCTCGTTGGTGAACGAGGCCATCTGGAGCACGTGGGAGAGCAGGCCGATCGCGGCGACAGCGGTTCCGAGCGACAGGCCTGCGGTCACGAGCGGCAGCGCCGTCGCCAGCAACGAGCCGAACACGATGAACAGCACGATCCCGGCGGCCAGGATCCCGAACGGGAGCCCACCCGCACCCTGCTGGTTGGCCGCCTCCGCGACCTGCCCCTCGACCTCGACCTCGACCCCGTTCCCCGAGCCCGCGCGCGCCGCGTCGACGAACTTCTGAGCCGCGGCGGCGGTGATCTTGTTGGCCTGGACGTCGAACGTGGCGTTCGCGAACGCGACCTGGCCCGAGGGCGAGATCTGCGCCGGCACCGCGCGGACCGTAGGGCGAGGAGATCTCCGACACATGCGGCTGGCGCGCCAGCTCGGCGAGCATCGACTCGACCTGGGAGCGCACCGCCGGATCGGTCACCTTCCCGTGATCGACCGAAATCACGACCTGCTCGGTATCTCCGGAGGCTTTCGGAGCGTTGCGCTCGAGCAGGTTCACCGCGTCGAAGCTCTGCGTGCCCGATAGCCGGAAGTTGTCGCTGTACGCGCTGCCGGCGGCGGAATGGATGGCGGTGAGGCCGATGAGCGCGACCAACCAGCCGAGGACGACCAACCTCCGGTGGACGAAGCACAACCTCGCAAGCTTTCTCACAGTCGACAGCCTCCGGTTGGGTAGGGAGCGATTCTCAGCTTAGGGGCACGCTCGAGCGACCGGATCCCCGGCTCCGGGCGCGCCCTGAGCCGAGGATGCCTGCCATCTCTGACAATCGGCTGACAGTCCCGCTTCAGCGGGGCGGGCTACTGCGCGGTGCCGGCCTCTTGCGTCGCGGCGGGCGACGACGAGTCGCTGTTCGTCGACGCGCTGTCGGCCGGCGGCGCCTCCGCCGGCGCGGGCGGTGCGGGATAGGACTCGGCCGCCACATGGGCGCCGACGGCGCCGGCGACGCCGAGCGCGAGCGCGGCCAGCGTCCAGCCCGGTCCGGACCGCTCGTTGCCGAGCAGATGGTCGAGCGACAGCTCGCCCGGCCCGACCTCGACGAGCGCGAGCACGGCGGCGATCAGCACGATGTTGTACTCGTAGCCGCCGTTGGTCGCCCACGGTCCGTTCTTGAGGTGAACGCGGTTGATCGCCGTCAGCATCGTCGACGTGAGCACCGCCGCGGACAGCGGCGTCGCGAGCCCGAGCGCGATGCCGGCGCCGCCGCCGGCTTCCGCGACTCCCGCGGCGAGCGCGTTGCGATTCCCCGGCCGCATCCCGATGCTGTCGAACATGTTCGAGGTGGCGTCGAGCCCGTGCCCGCCGAACCATCCGAACAGCTTCTGCGTGCCGTGGCCGAAGAACAGGCTGCCGACGGTGAGCCTGAGCAGCAACCGGCCGATCTTCATCCCTTCCTCCTGTCTTGGTTTGACCGGGTCTGGCTCCTCGACCGGTGCCGAGGAGGCGCGCTTCAAGATGCAAGATGCCCCTAGATGATTACAGGAGGACAATCCGGGCCTATGTCACGTTTCACGATCAAGAACCTGATGGACGTCGAGAACTCCGTCGGCGAGCGCATGCCGGGCGCCGAGGGCCGGTTCGCCCGCAAGTACCTCGACTCGCAGCACCTGGGAATCAGCTACTTCCGTTATCCCGCCCGGCCTCCGCTCACCGATCGCGCACAGCCATCGCGAGCAGGAGGAGGCGTACGTCGTCGTCGGCGGCTCGGGCCGGATCCGGATCGACGACGAGGTGCATCCGATCGGCCAGTGGGATGTGGTCCGGGTCAGCCCGGAGGCGATTCGCGCGTTCGAGGCCGGCGACAACGGGCTCGAGCTGATCGCGGTAGGCGCCGACCGGCCCGAGGGTGGCGACGGCGTCATGGCGCCGTCCGCGTGGATCGACGAACTCGAGGAGTAACCGCCGCGTGTCGACCGACACCCGCCGTCCCGACCCTGTACGTGTGCCACGGCGACGAGGGTGGCCCGAAGGTCCACCCGTGCCGGCGCGTGCAGGAGGCGATGCACGCCAAGGGGATCACGTACGAGAAGGTGATCGCCGGGCACGGCAGCCCGTTTCCGTTCCTGCGCAAGGGCTCGCGCGACGAGCTGAAGGCTGCGACCGGACAGGAGAAGCTGCCGGCGCTGAAGCTCGCCGACGGCACCGTGATCACGCACTCGCGCGCGATCCTCGCGTGGGTCGATCGGCAGCCGGCGGCGTGAGACACGAGCCTGACCACAGTCGCCCTGACCCGTAATCCGTCCAGCGAGCTGCCGGCGCCGGCGAGGGACGTCGTTGACGGCCTGGTCGTGCGACTCGACCGCGCGCTCCCAGGCCGCATCGAGGCGTTCTACGTCGTCGGGTCAGCCTCGATGGGCGCGTTCGTCGCCGGACGAAGCGACGTCGATTTCGTCGCGATCGTCGACCGCGAGCTGTCACGTACCGAGCTCACCCGGCTCGGGGCAATGCACCTGGGGCGCTGGACCTCCGCGCTCGTTCGGGACGTCGGGCTCCGACGGCGCTGGCCGTTCGTGTGCAACGGCATCTACCTGCGGAGCGGCGACCTGGCGCGGTCGCCGCTCGAGGTGACCCCGCTCGCGGGCCACGTCAGCGGGCGGTTCAGGGTCGCCCCGCGCCAGGGGTTCGACGTGAATCCGGTGACGTGGCACACGCTCGCGCGGCACGGGATCGCGATCCGCGGTCCCGAACCCGAGCGGCTGCGGATCCGCACCGACCCGGCGGAGCTGCGGACCTGGACGGTCGGCAACCTCAACGACTACTGGCGGCGATGGGTGGAGCGCGTGCGCCGTCCTGGTTTGAACCGAGCGACGGTGCTGGGCCGGCGATTCATCGCCGGCGGCGTGCTCGGCGCGCCGCGGCTGCACTACACGATCGCGACCGGCGAGGTCACGACGAAGGAAACCGCCGGCCAGTACGCACTGGAGACGTTCGAGCCACGCTGGCACGCGTTGATCGAGGATGCGCTGGCGTATTGGCGCGGGGCTCCTTCGTCGCGACCGTACCGTCGCCGCCCCGCTCGCCGCCGGCACGACGCGGCGGAGTTCGTGACCCATGTGATCGACGCCGGCAACGCGCTCGCAGCCCGGTGAGGACGCCGAGGCCGGGCCATAACCCGTCAACCTGAGATTCTGTGACCGGATGAAGCGCCACATCGTCACCGCCACCGTCGTCTGCGCGACCGCGACCGCGACCGCGGCCGCCGCCTTCGCCTTCGCCGCAGTACCCGCGACCGGCGCCAGTCTGAGCCGGACGCGACGGGTCCCGCTGAGCGGGACCGTGTACGTCGAGTCCAACTCGACCGCGCCCGACTCGAACGAGATCCTCGCGTTCCGCTATCGCGACGGCGTGCTGAGCGGGCGAGGCGTGCGCCGGTACCCGACCGGCGGGAGCGGCTCGCACGACCTGAGCAACCATGGCGTGCTCGACGCCGACCAGGAGATCATCACGAACCCGAGGCGGACGCTGCTGTTCGCGGTCAACTCGAGCTCCGACACGATCGCGGTGTTCCACATCCACGCCGACGGCGCGCTCACGCCGGTCGCCGGGTCACCGTTCCCATCGAACGGAAAGGCGCCCTCGAGCGTCGGCCTCGCCGGCAGCACGCTGATCGTCGCCAACAAGGCGCAGGACGGCGTGCGCAACCTGACCACCTCGCCCGCCAACTACACGAGCTTCCACGTGCGCGCAAACGGCTCGCTCGGTCCCCCGATCTCCTCGATCGACGTGCCGCCGGGCTCCTCACCGCTGCAGGCGTACATCACGCCCGATCGCAAGGTCCTGATCACGAGCGAGGAGACGGGCGTGTTCAGGGCGTTCCGGATCGGCCCGGGCGGCACCTTGACCGAGGGACCCAACTCGCCCCTGAGGCTGGCCAAAGCCGTGTTCCCGGGCGGGCACCGCGTCCCCAACGTGTGGCCGGCCGGACTGGCTTCGAACCCGCGGCTGAAGATCCTGTACGCCCAGGTGGCAAACCTGTACCGGACGATCGTCTACCGCTGGAACGACGACGCCCGGCTCACGTTCGTCCGCGCGATCCCGAACCCGGGCTCGTTCCTGCCGTGCTGGACGCACGTGAACGCGGCCGGCACGCGGATGTACTCGGGCAACGCCGGCAGCGACAACCTGACCGTGTTCGACATCTCCCGCAACCCGACCGACCCGCGCGCCGATCCAGTCGGTGCCGCTCGACGCTCCGGGCAACCCGTGGAACTTCCAGATCGACCCCACCGGCCACGTCATCTTCCTGCTCGACATGCGCGCCGTCCGCCAGATCCCGGCGGGCAAGGGCAATCAGTTGCACGCGCTGCGGATCGGCCCGAACGGGCTCCTCACCGAGGAGCGCTCCTCGCCGGTCAAGATCCCGGTGCCGATCGGCACGAACCCGATCGGCCTGGCGATCGTCCCCGGCCGGGGGTGAGACTTCCCTTACCGGCGGTCCTTCTGGACATCACGGCACGTTTGTAGGCCGTGATGGATCGCAAGTTGATCGGACGGCTGACGGTCCGCGGCGCCCTCCGGGTGCCCGAGATCACCGCCTACTTCTGGGCCATCAAGGCCCTGTCAACGGCGATGGGGGAATCGACGTCCGATTATCTGGTCCACGCGATGAGTCCCGAGGTCGCAGTGTGCTTGGGCTTCATCGGGTTCGTGGCCGCACTGGCGCTGCAGTTCCACGTGCGCCGGTACATCGCATGGACGTATTGGTTGGCCGTGGTTGGCGTCGGCGTATTCGGGACGATGGCCGCCGACGTCCTCCACGTCGGGTTCGGCGTCCCCTACATCGCGTCGAGCCTGCTGTACGCGATCGCGCTGGCGGCGGTGTTCGTCGGCTGGTACCGGACCGAGCACAGGCTCTCGATCCACAGCGTCGACACGCCGCGTCGCGAGCTGTTCTACTGGGCCGCCGTCGTCGCGACGTTCGCGATGGGCACAGCGCTCGGCGACCTGACCGCGACGACGTTCGGACTCGGATACTTCGCCTCTGGGCTGCTGTTCGCCGCGGTGATCGCGATCCCGGCGATCGGCTACTGGCGGCTGCGCTGGAACGCAGTCCTGTGCTTCTGGTTCGCGTACGTGGCCACCCGGCCGCTCGGCGCGTCGTTCGCCGACTGGATGGGCAAGCCAAAGAGCGCCGGCGGACTAGGGTTGGGCGACGGCACCGTGGCGCTCGCGCTGACGATCGTGATCTTCTGCCTGGTCGCGTTCCTCGCGATCACGCGCCGGGACGTCCAGCGGACTCAGCCCGAGCCGCGCGCCGACCGCACGCAGCACGCGCTGGCCGAGCCCAAAGGCATCTCCTGAGTCGGGGCGCCAGCCCACGAGGTGCAGTTCCGCGAGCGGGATCACCTGCATGACACGACAGTCGGCGCCGTCACGCCGAACCGCGTCGGAATATGCATGTGGGGCATGCATGACGCGGCACGGTCCAGGCGAAACGCTTCCGGTGACGCGTCGTGCAGGTCGACGAGACGCGACCCGGCGCCACCGCCGTCCCCAGATGACCGTCTTTCCGCCGCCGACCCGCGAGCGCCTGCCCGGCACCGCTCTACTAACGGCCCTGACCACGAGCGTCAGCGGAAGCGCTGGGGGCGCCCGAGCGGCGCGTACGCGAACCAGCCGGCTGGCGAGGGCAGCTCGTCTGGAACGGGCTGATCCTCGCCGGGCGCTCGCCCGATCCCGAGCAGCGCCCGCGTAAGCCCCGCGCCCTCGTCGAACAGCACGTCGAGCGCCTCGGACACGTGGGCGTCGGCGACCGTGAGCCGCCCGCCGCCGGAGTCATCCCGGGCCGCGACCAGGGCGGCCTTGCGGACGAGCTCTTTGATGAAGGACGCGGTCACGCCCTCGGTCCTGGCCACGACCGCGTCGGCGTCGCCGAGTCGCAGCTCGACGCCGGCGCCGTACAGGTCGAGCAGGCGACGCCTGCCCTCGGCATCGGGCAGCGTTATCTCGATCGCAGCATCGACTCGCCCCGGGCGGGCTGCGAGCGCGGGCTCGAGCGCGTCCGCTCGGTTCGTCGTCAACAGGAAAACCAAGTCGGCGTCCTCGTCGAGACCGTCCATCACGTTCAGCAAAGAGAACAGCAGCGGCGAGGCCCCGCGCTGGGGCATCCGCTCGCCGGCGACGAGGTCGACATCCTCGAGGACCACGAGCGCGGGCTGGAGTGACCTCGCGAGGGCCGCAGCCGCCTCGATGTACTGGAACGCGGCGCCGCTCAGCAGCACGACGGTGTGGTCTGTAAGCCGCCCAATCAGGTAGCGCGTCGTCAGCGTCTTGCCGGTGCCCGGAGGTCCGTGGAGGAGCAGGCCGCGCTTCAGATGCTGGCCGGAGAGGCGGAGGCGCTCGCGGTGGGCGGCGATCCCGAAAACGTGCTCCTCGATCGCGGCGAACGTTGCCTCGGGGAGGATCACGTCCTCGGGCGCGAGTTGTGGCCGCGTATGGAACGCCAGCGGCCCCGCGGTCTGCTCGCCAAACGGGCCCGCGGCGAAGCTGATCACCTGGTTGCGGAACACACTCCGCTCGATCGTCAGCCGGCGGATGTCGGCGAGGATCCGGCCCGCGAAGTCTCTGTCCGTGGCCAGGATCTCGAGGCCGACGGCGGGGTTTGGAGTGTGATCGTGCGCTCCGCGTACCAGCACGGCGGCGGCCTCCCTGCCGGCTCCATCGCGGACCAGGTACAGGCCGGCGCTGACGCACATCCGGGCCGAGCCCGGGCCATCGGCCAGCGACACGTAGTCGACCGCCCCGATGACGATCTCACGACGATGCGCGTGCTGCACGAGATCGGCGAGCGACATGTGGTGGTGGTGCTCGCCGCGTAGCCCGACGAGCTCGTACGCGCCGGCTTGCTGCTCGAGCCACGCGTCGACGGCCACCTGCACATTGACGTGGTCGAACGGCGGATAGCGATCGGACACGACCGGCAGGCCAAGCGGGTCCTCGCCCAGGTGAGCCTCGAGCGCTGCGCGCAGCGGCGCCCCCTCTCCGTCCGAGGACAACTCGTTCACGGAGTCGAGGAAGCGCTGGAACGCACGGGCGAAAGCTGGGACGTCGAAGTCGGCCACCGACCCGAGCCTACCGCTGAGGTGCCCGGCTGACACCGCCCGCGCCGGCGGTTTCGCTCACAGCTCCGGGTGATCCTGCTCGATCACCCAGGAGCGGTCGAGCTCGTGGACGCTCTGGGCGCCCATCAACGCCAGCGCGCGGTCGAGCTCGGCGCGGAAGATCTCGAGCACGTCGACGACCCCCTGCTCCCGGCCGACGATCAGCCCATAGATCTGCGGCCGGCCGATCAGGACCGCGCGCGCGCCGAGCGCGAGCGCCTTGACCACGTCGGTGCCGCGCCGCACGCCGCCGTCGAGCAGCACCTCGGCGCGGTCGCCGACTGCCGCGACGATCGGGGGGAGCGCGTCGAGCGCGGCCAGCGAGTGGTCGAGCTGGCGGCCGCCGTGGTTGGAGACGACGACGCCCTCGCACCCGATCGCGACCGCGCGCACCGCGTCCTCTGGGTCGAGCACCCCCTTCACGTACACGCTGCCTGGCCAGTGCTCGCGAATCCACTGCAGGTCGTCCCAGGCGAACGTGGCGCGCTCGATCTCGCGGTGGAGGATGTCGATCGACTGGAACGTCGCCTGGAGACCACCCTCAGGGTTCAGGGTGCGCATCGAGCCGCGACCGTGGCGGAAGAGGTCCGCGACCCATCGCGGGTGCCGCGCCATGTCGAGCGCCTGGCGTGGGGTGAGCGTGAGGTTGCGGGCCATGTTTCCCGTGCGCGTGTAGCCGTAGCGTCGCTCGCCCTCGCGGTTTCCGATCACGGGCACGTCGACGGTCACGAACAGCGCGCGGTACCCGGACGCCCAGGCGCGCTGCATCAACGTCGCGGTCTCGTCGCCGCCCGGATAGAGCTGGAAGAAGTGATCTGCGTGCGTGCCCGTCCGCGACCTCCTCGATCGACCACGACGAGGCTGTGCTCAGCACGAGGCGGGTGCCGGCGGCCTCGGCGGCGCGGGCCGCGGCGAGGTCACCGCGCCACTGCGACAGCCCGAGCGCCCCCGTCGGCGCGAGCAGCACCGGCAGATCGATCTCGACGCCGGCGACCGAGGTCGACAGCGTGCGCTCGGGGTGCGCGGTCATCATCCGCGCGCGCAGCGACCAGCGCGAGAACGAGGTCACGTTGCGACGGACGGTCACCAGATCGTCCGCGCCGCCCTCGACGTAATCCCACACCAGCTGCGGCACGCGCTTGCCCGCCGCGCGCCGATAGTCCTCGACGCTGATCAGGTTCTCGGGCGCTCGCAACCGGTACTGGAAGGGTCCCACACCCTGAAGACTGCCTGAATTCGAGCGGCGAGGCCCTCGAGGCCGAACGCGATGCGATCGGTCAGCGGAGCATGAAGGTCAAGATAGCCTGAGTCCTGCCGCGCGCCGGCGCATTGCTATAGCGTGCTTGTGGCTGCACGACAGGCTCGAACCACAGGTGCACTGAATGCGCGTTGACGCCGGCGGCGTTGGGATCGAATACGACGTGACGGGCGAGGGTCGCCCGGTGGTGCTGCTGCACGGCTTTCCCGACTCGGGGCGGCTGTGGCGCCACCAGGTGCCGGCGCTGGCCGAGGCCGGGTTCAAGGTGATCGTCCCCGACCTGCGCGGATATGGCCGCTCCGACAAGCCGGCCGAGGTCGAGGCGTACGCGATGGCGGCGCTCGCCAGCGACGTGCTGGCGGTGCTCCACGATGCCGGCGCGCCGAGGGCGCACGTCGTCGGGCACGACTGGGGCGCCGCGTTGGCGTGGGCGCTCGCCGCGGTGGCGCCCGACCACGTCGACCACCTGGTGGCGCTGTCGGTCGGGCATCCGTCGACGTTCCGCAAGGGCGGCTTCGAGCAGTACCAGAAGTCGTGGTACATGCTGCTGTTCCAGTTCAAGGGGATCGCCGAGCGATGGCTGTCGAACGACGACTGGGCTCACTTCCGGGCGTGGGCGCGCCACCCCGACGCCGACGCGGTGATCGCCGAGCTCGAGGCGAACGGGTCGCTGACGCCGGCGCTGAACTACTACCGAGCGAACGTACCTCCGGAATCCTGGCTCATTCCGGGGCGGCAACTGCCGCCGATCCAGGCTCCGACGATGGGGGTGTGGAGCTCGGGTGACATCGCGCTGACCGAGCGACAGATGACGAACTCGGCCGAGAACGTCGCCGGCGCGTGGCGCTACGAGCGGCTCGACGGGCCCGGCCACTGGATGCAGCTCGAAGCGCCCGACGAGGTCAGCCGGCTGCTGATCGATTTCCTCCCAACCTCGACCGCCTAAGGTACCCAGGCATGTCCCGGGGACCGGCCGAGTCTCATGAGGTGCACCCGAACCTCATCCTGAGCGTGCTGCTCCTGGCCGGGCTCGCATACGCCGTGCTCAGCTCGGCAGTGATCCCGGCGTTGCCGACGATCCAGCGCGACCTGCACACGACCGAGACCGGCGTGACCTGGGTGCTGACCGGGTTCCTGTTGTCGGCATCGGTCGGCACCGCCATCATCGGGCGGCTCGGCGACATGTACGGCAAGGAGCGGCTGCTGCTGTACACGCTGCTCGTGCTCGCCGCCGGCACGCTGCTCGCCGCGCTGTCCAACTCGCTGGGGGTGCTGATCGTCGCGCGCGTGATCCAGGGAGTCGCGGGCGGGATCTTCCCGCTGTCGTTCTCGATCGTCCGCGACGAGTTTCCGCGCGAGCGCGTCGCCGGCAGCATCGGCCTGATCTCAGCGATCCTCGGGGTCGGCGGCGGCGCCGGCCTGGTGCTCGGCGCCGTCATCGTCGAGGACTTGAGCTGGCACTGGCTGTTCTGGTCTCCGCTCGTGGTCACGCTGCTGGCCGCGCTCGCCACGTGGCGCTACGTGCCCGAGTCGCCGATCAGGTCGCCCGGCCATGTGAACTGGCTGGCGGCGGCGTTGATGAGCCTCGGGATGTGCTGCGTGCTGATCGCGATCGCGCAGACGACCGTCTGGGGCTGGGGCGGGACCAAGACGATCGCGCTGCTCGCGGCCGGGGCGGTCGTGATCGCGGCCTGGATCTGGGTCGAGGTCCACAGCCGCGAGCCGCTCGTCGATATGTCGCTGATGCGGATCCGCGGGGTCTGGACCACGAACCTGGTCGCGTTCCTGCTCGGAGCGGGGATGTACTCGTCGTTCATCATCTACCCGCAGTTCGCCCAGCTGCCGAAGAGCACCGGGTTCGGGTTCGGCGCCTCGGTCGTGGTTTCGAGCCTCTATCTGCTGCCGGCGGCGATCGGGATGGGAGTACTCGGGAACCGCCGCCGGCCGGGTCGCCCGCCGGTTCGGCTCAAAGCCCGCGCTGATCGTCGGCACCGCGATCACCGCCGTCGCGTTCGGCTGGCTCGCGGTGGCCCACGGCCACCCCTTCGACATGCTGATCTCCGCGACCCTGCTCGGGATCGGGATCGGCCTCGCGTTCGCCGCGCTTGGCAATCTCATCGTCCAAGCCGTACCAGCCGCCCAGACCGGCGTCGCGACCGGGATGAACACCGTGATGCGGACCCTCGGCGGAGCGCTCGGCGGTCAGCTCGCGGCGACGTTCATCGTCGACCATCAGGCCAACGGACTCCCGACCGTTACCGGCTTCGACGAGGCATTCCTGACTGCAACCGCGTTCCTGATCGTGTGCGTGCTCGCCGGGGCTGCTCATCCCCGGTCGCCAGCCCGCGGCCGCGTCGGTGCCGCTCGCGGCACAGCTCGAGGCACAGCTCGCCGCCACTCCCGACGCGGGCTGACCCGTCCCCCGGCGGGGCACCGGCCTTCCCTGCATCCTGAACACGTCTGGCGCGCCCCGCCCGGGCTCCCTAGACTGGCGCTAAGCGCACGAGGAGAGGAGCGCATGGCCAAGGCAAAGCCCACCAACAGCGAGGCGACCGGCCCGCAAGAGCCCGCGAAGCTGAGCCGCAAGCGATTCGAGAAGGAACTGCTCCGGCTCCAGCGCGAGCTCGTGATCATGCAGGAGTACGTGCGCGCGAAGGGCCTGAAGATCGTGGTGATCTTCGAGGGGCGCGACGCCGCCGGCAAGGGCGGCGTGATCAAGCGGATCACCGAGCGGACCAGTCCACGCATATGCCGCGTCGTCGCCCTGCCGGCGCCGACCGAGCGCGAGAAGACACAGTGGTACTTCCAGCGCTATGTCGCCCACCTTCCCGCCGCCGGCGAGATCGTGCTGTTCGACCGCTCCTGGTACAACCGCGCCGGCGTCGAGCGGGTGATGGGGTTCTGCACGGAGGCCGAGTACCAGGAGTTCATGCGCTCGTGCCCCGAGTTCGAGCACATGCTGTTGCGCTCCGGGATCCAGTTGATCAAGTACTGGTTCTCGGTCTCCGACGAGGAGCAGGAGCGCCGCTTCCAGGCCCGAGTCCACGACCCGATGCGGCGCTGGAAGCTCAGCCCGATGGACCTCGAGTCCCGCGCCCGCTGGGTCGCGTACTCCCGCGCCAAGGACGAGATGTTCCGCTACACCGACATCAAGATCGCGCCGTGGTACGTCGTCCAGGCCGACGACAAGCGCCGCGCGCGGCTGAACTGCATCGCCCATCTGCTGTCGATGGTCCAGTACGAGGACCTGACCCCGCCGCCGCTCGAGCTGCCCCCTCGCGACTGAGGAGGCGTACATCCGGCCGCCGATCGAGGAGCAGACGTTCGTGCCCGCGGTCTACTGAGCCGGATCTGTACGCTGGCCGGCGTGCCGGCCTGGTTCGACGAGCTTTCAGAGTTCCTGCGGATCGAGTCGATCAGCGCCGACCCGGCGCGCGCGGGTGACGTCGCGCAGGCCGGCGAGTGGGTGTGCGGGCTGATCCGCGGCGCCGGCGGGGAGTGCGAGCTGGTCGACTGGCACGGGGCGCCGCTCGCGATCGGCGAGGTGCGCGCCTCGCACGACCCCGAGCACGCGCCGACGGTCCTGTGCTACGGCCATTTCGACGTGCAGCCGCCCGACCCGCTCGAGCTGTGGGAGTCGCCGCCGTTCGAGCCCGAGATTCGCGGCGAGTATCTGTACGGCCGCGGCGTCGCCGACGACAAGGGACAGCTGTACCTGCTGCTGTGCGCCGCGCGCGAGCTGGCGCAGGCGGGCGAGCTCCCGGTCAATGTGCGCTTCGCCTGCGACGGCGAGGAGGAATCCGGCGGCCACGCGATCGTCGAGTTCCTTGCAGCCGACGAGCGTGGCGCCGACGCCGCGGTGATCTTCGACAGCGGCATGATCGCGCGCGATCGGCCGGCGTTCGACATCGCCACCCGCGGGATCGCCTACTTCCACGTGACGCTCCGCAGTGGCGAGCGCGACCTGCACTCGGGCGTGTACGGCGGCGCGGCGCTCAACGCGGCGCATGCGCTGATGCGAACGCTGGGCGCGGTCGTCGCGGTCGACGGGCGCCTGGCCGAGCCGCTCCGTCAGGGAATCGCCCCCCCGAGCGAGGAGGAGCTCGCGAGCTGGCGCGCGCTTCCGGCCGGCGTCGACGAGCTCGCGGACCGGGGCGCGCAGGCCCGCTGACGCGCGCGCGGCCGAGGAGTTCTACCGGCGGACGTTCGCCGAGCCGGCGCTCGACATCAACGGGATCGAGAGCGGCTCACCGCACATCCAGAAGACCGTGCTTCCTGTGCACGCGGACGCGAACGTGTCGATCCGGCTGGCGCCGGGGCAGCAGGTTAGACCGGTCGTCGACGCGTTCGAGCGGCTACTGCGCGAGGCGGCGCCGGCCGGAGCCGAACTCGGCGTCGAGTTGCTCGCCGCGGCCCCGCCGGCGATCATGCCGCGCGACGCCAAGCCGATTCAACTCGGGTTGGATGCGTTCGAGCGGGCGCTGGGCGTGCGGCCGCTGCTGATCCGGTCCGGCGGCTCGCTTCCGATCGCGGCCGCGTTCGCCGACAAGGGAATCGCGACCGTGATCACCGGCTTCTCGCTCCCGAACGCGAATCTCCACTCGCCCAACGAGTGCCTGCTGGCGGAGTACGTGCCGCGGGGGATCGCGACGGCGCGCGCGCTGTTCGAGGAGTTCGCGGCTCTTTAAGACCCGTGCGCCCGCGCCGCCGTCACGATCAGCTCGGCGCACGTCGGCAGCGCTACCGCGGTCGAGTCGAGCACGAGGTGGTAATGGCGCGGATCCCGCGGATCGGTGCGGTAGAAGTGCTTGACGTAGTCCATGCGAGCGCGATCGGAGCTGCGCTGCCGTCGCCTGGCCTCGTCCTCGTCGACCCCCTCAACGCGCATCGCCTGGAACACGCGCGCCTCCTCGGGTCCGTCGAGGCGCACGCGGAGCACGTCGGGCCGGTCGCGGAGCACGATCGCGGCAGCCCGTCCGAGCACGACGACGTCGCCGGTATCCGCGGCCTCGTTCAGGAGCCGCTCGGTGGCGCGGCAGAACTCCGGTGAGGTCGCCTCGGGCAGGACCACGCCGCTCGTGTTCGGCAACCGCGCCAGCAGCCGCGTGAAGCGCGGCGCGGCTGCCTCGTCGTGGACCTCGGCGTGCTCGACCGGCACGTCGAGGCGCTCGGCCACCTGCACCGGAATCGCCCGGTCGATGAACTGGCATCCGAGCAGCTCGGCCACCTGAGGCCCGACCCAGCTGCCGCCGGCGCCGTACGACGCGGAGATCGTGACGACGGTGCTCACGCAGCCACCACCACCGTTTGGGTCTCCACCCCGACCGTGGCGACGCCGGGCCGCAACAGGGTCCCGGAAACGATCGCGCCGAGCAGGAAGATGCCCGCCGCCCACCAGAACGCGACCGTGTAGCCGTGTACGGCGGCCTGGGCCACGACCACCGGCGACGGGATCTTGCCGACGAGATAGCTCGCCACCGCAGTCGTCGCGATCGTGTTCAGGAACGCAGTGCCGATCGAGCCGCCGACCTGCTGGCAGCTGTTGACGGTCGCGGACGCCACGCCGGCGTCGTCCTGGCTCACGCCTAAGGTCGCGGTGTTGATCGACGGCGCGAAGATCAGCCCGAGGCCGAGCCCGATCAGGAGCAGCGCCGGCAGGATGTGCCCGGCGTAGGTCGACTTCACGCCGAGTTGCGCGAGGATCACCATGCCGAGCGACGCCAGCACCATCCCGGTGGGGACGAGCGGCTTGGGCCCGAAGCGCGGTAGCAGCACCGCGTTCGAGGTCGTCGAGCCGATGACGATCATCGCCACCATCGGCAAGAACGCCAGGCCCGTCAGCACCGGGCTGTAGCCGAGGGTCTTCTGGAGGTAGTAGGTGAGGAACAGGAACACGCCGAACAGCCCGGCGCCGGAGATCAGCACCGACAGGTACGAGCCCCCGCGGTTGCGGTCGAGCACGATCCGCAGCGGGAGCAGCGGATGGGCCGAGCGCCGTTCGATGAGCACGAACACGATCAGGCAGATCACGCCCACGATCAGCGATCCGAGCGTCTCCCAGTCCGTCCATCCGCGCGGCTCGGCCTGAGAGAAGCCGAAGACGATCAGGAACAGGCCAAGCGACACCGCCACGGCGCCCGGTACGTCGAGCCGCGGACGCACCGCGGGAACCTGATTGGTGAGCAGCACCATCGCGGCGAACACAGCCGGGACCGCGATCACCACGTTCACGTACAGGCACCAGCGCCACGACAGGTACTCCGTGAGCACGCCGCCGAGCAGCAGCCCGACCGCTCCGCCGGCGCCGGCGATCGCGCCGTAGATCCCGAACGCGATCCCTCGCTCCCGCGGTTCGGTGAACGTGGTCGTCAGCAGCGACAGCGCCGAGGGCGCCAGCAGCGCGCCCGCCGCGCCCTGGAACGCGCGAGCGGTCACGAGCATGCCGAAGCTCTGCGCCGCGCCTCCGATCGCCGAGACGACGCCGAACGCGATCAGGCCGGTCATCAGCGTGCGCTTGCGGCCGAACAGGTCGCCGAAGCGGCCGAACAAAAGCAGCAAGCTGCCGAACGTCAGCGAGTACGCGGTGATGACCCACTGCCGGTTCGCGTTGGAGAAGCCGAGCGCCTTCTGCGCCGACGGGAGCGCAATGTTCACGACGGTCGCGTCGAGCACGACCATCAGCTGGGCCGTCCCGAGCAGCGCCAGGATCAGCCACCGCCGATCGTGATGAGGATTGGCGGGATCCACCCGGGGTTCGATCGTGTCCGTCGCGGTCACGGCCGCTGCTCACATTACCGGTGTCGTCAGGCCAGCGCGGGTGCCTCCGGCAGGCTGGCGAGCGCCGCGGCCAGATCGTCCTCGGAGAACTCGGGATCCTCGAGCTGGCCCGCCAGGTAGGCGTCGTAGGCGCTCAGGTCGAAATGGCCATGGCCGCACAGGCCGAACAGGATCACTCTGGATTCGCCGGCCTCGCGTGCCGCCTCGGCTTCCTGGATAACGGCTCGGATCGCGTGGGCCGGCTCGGGCGCCGGGATCAGGCCCTCGGTCCGCGCGAACCGGACCGCCGCCTCGAACGTCTCGTTCTGGCGGTAGGCGCGGGGCTCGACGAGACCCTGCTTGACCAGGCCGCACACGAGCGGCGCGTCGCCGTGGTAGCGCAGCCCGCCGGCGTGCACCGGCGGCGGCACGAAGCCGTGCCCGAGCGTGTACATGGGCATCAGCGGCGTCATCCCAACCGTGTCGCCGAAGTCGTACGCGTACACGCCGCGCGTCAGCGTCGGGCAGGCTGCCGGCTCGGCCGCGATGAACCGGGTCTTGGCCTGGCCGCGGAGCACTCGGCGCAGGAACGGGAAGGTCAGGCCGCCGAAGTTAGAGCCACCGCCGACGCAGGCGATCACGGTGTCCGGCTCCTCGCCGGCCATCGCCATCTGCGCGATCGCCTCCTGCCCGATCACGGTCTGGTGCAGCAGCACGTGGTTCAGCACCGAGCCGAGCGAGTAGTTCGTGTCGGCGTTCTGGGCCGCGACCTCGACCGCCTCTGAGATCGCGATCCCGAGCGAGCCGGTGGGGTGCGCGCTCTGGGAGCGGCCGGCCTCGGTCAGGTCCGAGGGCGAGCGATGGACCGTCGCTCCCCACGTCTCCATCATCGAGCGGCGGTAGGGCTTCTGGTCGTAGCTCGAGCCGACCATCCACACCTCGCACTCGAGCCCGAATAGGCGGCAGGCGAACGCCAGCGCCGACCCCCACTGGCCGGCGCCGGTCTCAGTCGTGAGCTTCTTGATCCCAGCCTGCGCGTTCTCGTATACCTGGGCGACGGCGGTGTTGGGCTTGTGGGAGCCGGGGGGCGAGACGCCTTCGTACTTGTAGTAGATGTGCGCCGGGGTGTCGAGCTCTCGCTCGAGCCGGCGCGCGCGGTACAACGGCGTCGGCCGCCACAGCTTGTACGCCTCGCGCACGGGCTCGGGGATCTCGATCTCGGGCTCGACCGAGACCTCCTGCAGGATCAGCGCCATCGGGAAGATCGGCGTCAGGTCGTCCGGGCCGGCGGGCTGCTGGGTGGGCGGGGTCCCAATCAACGGCGGGGGCAGGGGATTGGCGGGATCGTTGACATCGGCCATCAGGTTGACCCAGTGCGTCGGAATGTCAGGCTCGTCCAGCACGAACTTGACCCGGTCTTCGCTCATCGCCTCTCCTTTGCTCGCTATCGCTGCGCGGCCGCAAGGCTAACGCCTTGACTTGCCGCGGACGCTCGCGAATATGTTCGTAGGCGGTGAGCGAACCCGCCGCTCCGCCAGGTCCGGACACCGCGACCGGCACAGACCCTGCCAACGTCGACGGTCAAGCGATCGCGATCACGGTGTTCAGCACGGTTAAGCCGCTCGGTCGGCTGTGGCTGCCGCTCGTGTTCTGGTTCGCCACCACGTTCCCAAAGGCAAGCGGGACGCTCGGGCGCCTGTCGTTCATCCACTTCGCCCGCTGGACGCTGGTCAGGAAGATCCCGTTCAACGGGCCTCCGCAGCCGCGGGAGAAGCTGAATTACGCGCACCTGTTCTTCGAGAGCAACTTCAACGGCGGCTGGGAGGAGTACATCGACGCGTTCTCCCACATCCTCACCCGCGGCATGAAGGTCTTCTGGGGAACCTCGTACGGGTTCCCGCAACCGCTGCCGACCGGGCCGTTCAAGACCTACATCAAGCGCAACGAGTTCGTCGCCAATCACTTCTACGGGGCATATCCCGAGGCCACGACGACGATGGTCCTGTCGGCGCTGGAGCTTGCCCCCAAGCTCGACGCGTTCAAGGCGCGCACCAAGGGCATGCCCCCGGAGGCATTCGCCGCCGCGTGGTCCGCGTTCCTCGCCGACGTGGAGGACTGCCTGTGAGCAACACCTCGGGTCAGGCCACCGCGTTCATGGCGCTCACGCCGATCCGTCCGGGCGCGGAGGCGGAGCTGGGCGCCTACCTCGACGCACTCCCGAGGGCCGACAGCCCGTTGTCGCGGCTGGCCGGCACCCACTTCGCCCGCTGGGTGATCCTCCGCGACTGGGTCAACGACCCCTCGCAGGGCCGCGAGGATCATCTCGACAACCCCTATCTGATCTTCACGAGCAACTTCGACGGCCCGCTCGATCCCTACCTCGACGAGCTGTGCGTGAAGCTCGCGTCCGAGGCGAGGGAGATCTGGGGACGCTGCGTCGGCTGCCCGCCCGAGGCCACGGGCCCGCAGCTGAAGGCCTACCTGCTGCACAACAAGATCGACACCGGGTTCTTCGTCGCCGCCTACCCGCATGCGACGGTGCCGCAGGTGAAGGCGGCGCTGGCGGCCCGCGAGCAATTGATCGCGTTCGCGGTCCGAGCGCAGGACATGCGGCCGGACGATCTGTGGCGCGCGTTCGGTGAGGAGTTCTGATGGCCATCGATCGTTCGGACATCCAGGGCAACGTCCTGCGCGCGTACGGGAACAGCTATCCGTGCACGCTCGTATGTGTTCGCCCACGTGTCGGATGCCGCGGGTGGCCGGGCGTGGCTGGGCGAGCTCGTCGAGACGGTCTCGAGCGACGAGGAGTGGCGCGGCGAGAAGCCCCGCTCCCACCGCAACGTCGCGGTCACGTGCGCCGGGCTGCGCGCGCTCGGGGTTCCCGAGGGTGTGATCGGGCACGTTCTCCGACGAGTTCCGTGCAGGGCATGGCGGGCCGGAGCGACATGCTCGGCGATCTCGGCCCGAGCGCCCCCGAGCACTGGGACGGCGGCCTCGGCACGGGCGCCGCCCACGTGCTCGTGACCGTCAACGCGCGCCGGCGGGAGGAGGTCGAGGAGGAGGTCGCTGGTCTGCGCGCGGCGATCGACCGCGCTGCGGGCGTGTCGGTCGTGCACGAGCAGCACGCGGAGCTGCTCGCGCCCGCCGGCCCCGAGGCGGGCGGCTCCGCCGCGGGAGCAGTTCGGGTTCGCCGACGGCGCCGCCCAGCCGGCGATCGCGGGGGTCTCGGACAGCGCGGCGGCCGGCGGAGGCGTGCCGCTCAAGGACGGGGCCTGGCGGCCGCTGGCGCTCGGCGAGTTCGTGCTCGGGTATCCCGACGAGGACACGCTCGTCGATCCCCAGAAGCGCCTGCCGAGCGCGCCGGCGGACCCGCTCGGCCGGTCGGGGACCTACGTGGTCTACCGCAAGCTCCGCCAGGACGTGGCGCTGTTTCGCAGGGTCCTGCGCGACGCCGCGGCTCGGTTTTGCGGCGGGCGACGAGGAGCTGCTCGCGGCCAAGATCGTCGGGCGGTGGCGGAACGGGACGCCGCTCGTCAATTCGCCGGACCGTCCCGATCCGCAGTTCTCCGCGACCGCCCCGGGGAGCAACGACTTCCGTTATCTCTCCGCCGACGTCGACGGCAAGCGATGCCCGCTTGGCGCGCACATCCGGCGCTCGAATCCACGCGACGGGCTCGGCTGGCCGGGGCTGGACGATTCGGGGCGATTGAGCTTCCGCCACCGGATCATCCGTCGCGGCGTCCCCTACGGGCCGCCGCTCCCGGCCGACGCGCTGGAGGACGACGGCATCGACCGCGGGCTCGTGTTCGTGTGCTTCAACGCGAGCATCTCGCGCCAGTTCGAGAGCGTGCAGCTGCAGTGGCTGAATGACGGCAACGGCTTCCACCTCGGCCACGACAGCGACTTCCTGCTCGGCAGCCCGCTCGGGACGGGCAAGATGACGATTCAGGGCGATCCGCCATTCATGCTCTCGCCCCAGGCCCCGTTCGTGACCACACGCGGTGGCGAGTACCTGTTCATGCCCGGGATCGCGGCGCTGCGGGCGCTCGCCGGCGGGATCGGGTCGTAGGCGGGGGTCGCGGCCGGTAGAAGCGCCACCGCCCGGAGCGCGTTCCTCTGGTACCTAGACTGGAGGGATCCATGAGCCTGGAACTGCTTTGCGCCGAGCAGACCGACAAGGGAATGACGGTCACATTCGGCACCGAGCGGGGCGTCGAGCAACTCGAGGGCAGCCCCGACGAGATGGCCCACCTCGCGCGCGCAATGCAGCAGGTGGCTGCGCTCGGACAGCTGAACGAGCACGAGAGTGTGTGGCTCGACGCAGTCCCGGTCGGCGACGCGATCGTCAAGCTCGGGATCAACCCGGGCGGTCAGGCGCGCGTGCTGATTCTGCGTCCGTAGCGTCCGTGGAGCTGCTGCGGACTTCTCGACTGGCGCTGCGCCGGTGGGTCGAGGAGGACGCGCCGGCCTTCCTCGACATCTACTCCCGGGACGAGGTCGCCCGCTGGCTGGGGCCTCCACCCCGGCGCAACGTGAGCACACAACAAGAGGCGCTCGACCGGATCAGGCGGTGGCGCGCGCGTGAGGCCGACATGGAGCCGCCGCTCGGGCTGTGGGCGATCGTGCCAGTCGACGAGCAGGATCGGGGACCGATCGGCACGGTGCTGCTGATGCCGCTCGAGGACGCCGATGGCCCGACCGATCAGGTCGAGGTCGGCTGGCACCTGCATCCGGATGAGCAGGGCCGCGGCTACGCGACGGAGGCCGCACAGGCGCTGCTCGATCGCGCTGCTGCCGCCGGGATCGAGCAAGTCCTCGCCCTCACGGATCTCGATAACGAGTCCTCCCAGCGCGTCGCGGGGCGCCTCGGCATGGTGGACGACGGCGTCACCGAGCGGTGGTTCGGGCTGAGCTTGCGGCAGTATCGCTTCGCTCACCAGGACTAGCGTCTGAAACTGAAACGATCAGGCCGGTGCTGCGGCTGGCTGACGATTGGGTGTGGGACAACTGGATCGCCGACGACGGCCAGCGCTACCACCTGTTCTTCCTGGCGGCACCGCGCGCGCTCGGCGATCCCGGGCTCCGGCACGCGTCGGCGCGGATCGGCCATGCGACCTCCGAGGACCTCACGCACTGGGATCTCCATGACGACGCGCTCGCTCCGGCGGCCGGGCGCTGGGACGATCTCGCGCTGTGGACGGGGTCGGTGGCGCGTGGCGACGACGAGGTCTGGCGGCTTTACTACAGCGCGCTGTCGACCTCGCGCAGCCTCGGCGTGCTCGATCAGCGGATCGGCCTTGCCGAGTCAGAGGACCTGTTCACGTGGCGGCGGATCGGGTCCGCGCCGCTCGTCGCCCCCGATCCGCATTGGTACGCCACGCTGGATCAGGATCCGGCAGCGAGCGCGACCTGGCGCGATCCGTTCGTGTTCAAGGATCCCGCCGGCGACGGCTGGCACATGCTGATCACCGCCCGCGCGCGGGGTGCGCAACGGTTTCGTGACGGCGTGCTCGCGCATGCCCGCAGCCCCGACATGCGCGCCTGGGAGCTCGGGCAGCCGATCTCTCGGTCGGGCGCCGGGTTCGGCGAGCTAGAGGTGTCCCAGGTGCGGATCGTCGACGGACAGCCGGTGCTCGTGTTCACCTGCCATCCCGATCAGCAGAGCGCGGACCAGCTCGCCCGGTTTGGCCGGTTCTGCACGTGGTCGGTCGCCGGCGAGTCGCTCACCGGCCCGTGGGAGCTCGACCACGCCCGTCCGTTCCGGGGCGAGCCGACGCTCACCGCCGCCCCACTCGTGCAGCGACGCGACGGCAGCTGGGCGCTGCTCGGATTCCGTAACCTCGATCCGGACGCGAGCCCGGAGCTCGAGGTCGTCGACCCGATCCCGGTGGCGCTCCGTGACGGCGAGCTGATCGACCTCAGGTAGCGTCGTGGAAGATCACCCCGAGCGCGGTCCGCTGGCCTCCGGTCACGGTCGAGACGCCGTGGCGCATCCCGATCCGGTGATAACCGTGCTTGCCCCGATTCGGCCTCGTGGCCGTGGGGAAGATCACGAACGCGCCCTGGGCTGGGTCGAGGACGTGCGCCCGGCTCTGGGCGCGGGGCCGCTGCTCGAGCAGTACGAATTGACCACCGTCGAAGTCCTCTCCGGGGCGGGCCAGGATCGTCACCACCTGGAACGGGAAGAACACGTCGCCGTACAGGTCCTGATGGAGCGCGTTCCAGTCGCCCTCGCCGTAGCGCAGGATCAGCGGCGTCGGCCGCCGCTGGCCGGCGGCATGGCACCGGCGCAGGAGCTCGTCGTGCTCGAGCGGGAAGGCCGGGCCGTCGTCGCCGAGCAGTTCGGCCCAATGGTTGGCGATCGGTGCCAAGTGCCGGTAGAACGACGTGCGCAGCGCCGCGATCGCGTCGGGCAGCGGATCATCGAAGTAGCGGTAGCGCCCGTCCCCGAAGCGGTAGCGGGCCATCTCGATCGTCGAGCGGAACCGGCCGCTGTCGAACAGATCGGACAGGCCGTCGCAGTCGTCGTCGGTGAGCACGGGGATGGTGACGGCGTGACCCCGGTCGTCGAGGTCTGCGCGCAGGCTCTCCCAGTCGAGCGCGTCGACCCGCGCGCGTATGTCGCTGGCGACGTCGATCGTGGTTGTCATCGGCGATCCTTCCTATTTCGCTGGACGGTCGTACCCCTTGAAACGACGGTCGCGTCGATGTCGTGAGATCCGACGCGGGCGGCGGCCGCGAGCGGCGCTGATCGTCAACGACAATTACAACGGCTATCAGACGTACCAGGGACGCGCCCGCAGCCGCGTCATACCGGTCGTCCTGCTCGAGCCGGCGTCACCCGTCACGCCCGAGGCATGAGCCCGTCGATCAGGCCTTGTCGGGAGGCGTCTCCGCGTCCGCGTCCGCGATCAGCCGGGCGCCGCGACCGTGGGTGACGAAGCTGAACCCCCAGCGGGTGAAGACCACGATGCGGTTCTCGAACCCGACCAGATACCAGAGATGGACCACCAGCCAGGTGACCCAGGCGAGGAAGCCGCTGAGCTTCAGCGGCCCGATGTCGGCCACCGCCGACCCGCGGCCGATCGTCGCCAGGTTGCCCTTGTCGTGGTAATGGAACGGTGGCGTGTCGCTCGACTCGAGCCGGCCACGCACCACCCTGGCGGCGTAGCGGCCCTGTTGCATGGCCACCGGCGCGACCCCCGGATAGGTGACGACCGAGCCGTCGGCGCCGCGGACCCGGACCATGTCGCCGAGCGCGAACACCTCGGGATGGCCGGGAAGCGTGAGGTCGGCCTCGACTGCGACCCGCCCGGCCCGGTCGATCTCGGCTCCGCTCAGCTCGCCCAGTCTCGCCGCTAGCTTCGAGGCGGTCACGCCGGCAGCCCACACGACGGTGCGTGCCGGGATGCGGCGGGTGCTGCCGCCGCCCTCGTCGATGCTCACGGACTCGGCATCGATCCCGACGACGGTCGAACGCAGGAGAGGCGTGACCCCGAGCCGCTCCAGCGACCGTTGCGCCTTTGCCGACAGCGAGGGCGGAAAGCTCGTCAGCACCCGATCGGCGGTCTCGATCAGGAGGATGCGGCCGTTGCGCGGGTCGACCGCGTCGAAGTCGAGGCGCAACGTGTCGTGCGCCAGCTCGGCGATCTGGCCAGCCATCTCCACACCGGTCGGTCCGGCCCCGACGACCGCGAACGTCAACCAAGCGGCGCGCCGGTCCGGGTCGGTCTCCGCCTCCGCGGCCTCGAACGCGCTGAGAATCCGGCTCCTGACGGTCAGCGCGCTCTCAAGCGACTTGACCTCAGCCGCGAACTCGCTCCATTCGTCGTGACCGAAGTACGAATATGCCGAGCCGCCGGCCACGATCAGCGTGTCGTACGTCACCGGCTCGGGCGCCGGCACCTCGCCGACGCCGCGCAGCCCAACCTGGTGCGCGTCGAGATCGAAGTCGGCGACCTCCGCGAGCAACACCCGGACGTTGCGGTCACGCTTGAACATCGCTCTCAGCGGATAGGCGACCTCGCCGGGCGCCAGCGCGCCGGTCGCGACCTGATAGCTCAGCGGCTGGAACAGGTGGAAGTTGCGCCGGTCGATCAGCGTCACCTCGACCCGGGCGTGACGGAGCTTCAACGCGGCCTGGAGGCCGCCGAAGCCTCCGCCGATCACGACCACGCGATGGGGGCCTGCAGACGTGCTCATGCCGCGAGACGGTACCGGGGTGCTCGGTGCTGCGGCGTTCGCTAGGTTCGCCCGCGCTTCGGCGTGGCCGCCTTGACGAGCTTCATCGTGAACTGCGAGTTGACACGGGTGACGCCCGGCAGCTCGGCGAGCTTGTTCATGTAGAAGCGCTCGTACGCGTCGGTGTCCGCGACCCCGACGCGGATGATGTAGTCGGGGAGGCCGAACATGCGCCGGCACTCGAGCACCTCCTCGAACGCCCCGATCTGCTCCTCGAACGCCTCGACGGTCTTGCGGTCCTTCAGCGAGAGCTCGACGAGCACCGACACCTCGAGCCCGCGCCCGATCGCGCTCGGCTCGATGTCGGCGTGGTAGCCGCGGATCACGCCGGACTCTTCGAGTGCACGGACGCGGCGCAGGCAGGGCGAGGGCGACAGGTTCACCCTCGCCGCCAGCTCGACGTTCGACAGCCGGCCGTCGCGCATCAGCTCGTCGATAATTGCGCGGTCGATCGCATCCATAGCTGAATGTTGCCAGATCAGCGCGCCTGAGCAGGTGTATCCGCAGCCATCTGCCGGCGATATCGCGAGACAATGCTCAACCATGTCACGCGGTCAGAACGTCACGAATGCCAATGACCAGATCTTCAGGAACGCGCTCTCGATCGGGGTCGCCACCGCCGTGTACGCGGTCTCGTTCGGCGTGTTGTCGGTCGCGGCCGGGTTCAGCGTCGCGCAGACGTGCGTGATGTCGCTGGTGTGCTTCACCGGCGCCTCGCAGCTGACGTTCGCGTCGGTGATCGCCGCGGGCGGCGGCGTCGCGGGCGCGCTCCCGCCGGCGCTGCTGCTCGCCGGACGCAACGCGCTGTACGCGTTCAGCCTCAAGGGCGTCGTGTCGGGCACCGTGCCCAAGCGCGCGCTGCGGGCGCAGGTCGTCGTCGACGAGACCACTGCGATGGCCCACGCCCAGCCGACGCTGGCGGCCAAGCGGCGCGCGTTCGACCTGACCGCGCTGTGCCTGTTCACGGCCTGGAACCTCGGGACCCTGGCCGGCGCGATCGCCGGGCGCGGTCTCGGCAACCCTCGCGACTACGGCCTGGACGCCGTGTTCCCAGCGGTGTTCCTGGCGCTGCTCGCGCCGCAGCTGCGCGGTCGACAGGCGGTCCGCGCCGCGGTGACCGGCGCGCTGATCGCCGCTGCGCTGCTCGCCGATCACGCCGGCGGGCGTGCCGATCATCGCGGCCTCGCTGGCGGCCGTCCCGGTGCTGGTCGCGTCCGGTCGGCGGAAGGGGTCCCGTCGATGAGCTGGTGGCCGGTGCTCGCCCTGTGCGCGTCGGCGTATGCGCTCAAGGCGCTCGGCCTCGTGCTCGGCGAGCGGCTCGATCGCGAGGCATCGGAGCGCTGGTCGCTCGAGATCGTGGTCGTCCCCGTGCTGGCGGCGCTGATCGTCGTCCAGGCGTTCGGCACCGGACAGCGGTTCGTGCTCGACGCGCGCACGCCGGCGCTGCTGGTCGCCGCCGTGCTCGTGTGGCGCAAGGCCCCGTTCGCGGTCGTCGCGCTCGGCGCTGCGGCCACCGCCGCGCTCCTTCGGCTCGTCGCGTAAGTCGTTAGGGTCCCACCCGTGATCGCGAAGAAGTTCGGGATCTTCGACCACATCGAGGACATCCCCGGCACGCCCACCAGCCAGCTGTTCCAGGACCGGCTGACGCTGATCAAGATGGCCGACGCCGCCGGGTTCGCCGGCTACCACCTGGCCGAGCACCACGGCAGCGGCCTGTGCATGGCTCCGGGCCAGGAGCTGTTCATCGCGGCCGCCTCCCAGGTGACCGAGAACATCCGGCTCGGGCCGATGGTGAAGCTGCTGCCGATGCACCACCCGGTGCGGATCATCGAGGACATGTGCGTGCTCGATCAGCTCACCGGCGGCCGGCTCGAGTTCGGCGTCGGGCGCGGCGCGGTCCCGATCGAGCACTACTGGTTCAGCCGGGACTGGTGGGAGTCCCGCGACCGCTTCACCGACGTGCTCGGGATCATCGAGCACGCGCTCGCCTCCGGCGAGATCTCGAGCGAGAACAGCACGTTCTTCGACTTCCCGACGATGCCGATGTCGACGAAGCCACTCCAGGACCGAATCCCGTTCTGGTACCCCGGCAGCCCGCAGACCGCGGGCCAGCACGGGATGAGCCTGATGTGGCCCGGGAAGATCAGCGAGGCGGCCTACGAGCACTACCTCCAGGCATGGCATGACCACAAGGACGACGAAATCCGCTTCGACGGGTGGGTGCGGGTCCGGATTCCGAGCCCCGCGTCGGCTACAGCATGCTGCTGTCGATCGCGCCCACCGAGGCCGAGGCACGCGACGTCGCCCGGCGCGGCATGGAGGGGCTCGTGCGCCGCACCCACGACGCCCACCGGTTCGACCACCTCAAGCTGTCCGAGCAGGAGTGCTACGACGCGCAGGGCGCCGCTGCGCGCGATCCACGCCAACATGGAGCCGGCGATCCAGATCGGGTCCGGCACCCCGCCGCAGATCGTCGAGCGGGTCGGGGCGCTGCTCGACGACGGGATGGTCGACTACATCTGCTTCATGTTCCCGACCGGCGACATGACGTTCGAGGAGTCCAAGCGGACGCTCGAGCTGTTGATCACCGACGTCATCCCGCAGCTCGAGCCGTCGCCGGCGAGATCGTGACTCATGATCTCGCGGAGGCCAGCCTCCCCGCCGTCCGGTGTGTCACCCGACGAAGATCGCCTCGGGCAGCAGCGCGCTGACGATGTACTGGCCGGCGTCGACGATCTCGGAGATCTTGAGGTCGACCGCGAGGCTGCACAGCAGGTAGGCGTCCTCGCGACCGAGGTCGTAGCGCGTCGCGATGTGATCGACCATCGCGCGCACGGCGTCCTGCGCGGCGACGTACAGGTCGCCGCCGACGCCGGTGGTGCCGTAGAACGGCGCCGAGTCCACGCGCCGGGTGAGCGGTGCCGGGGTGCGGTACTGCGGGCGCGGGAATCGAGCGACCCTTCTCGAGCGTGAACCGCAGCGCGGCGAACATCGGCGCCTCGAGGCCGGTCACGCACACCTCGCCGTCGCCCTGCGCGACCGTGCGCGTCGCCGCAGGAGAACAACGCCTGCTCGACCTGGACCGGCAGGTACAGCGTCGAGCCGCGCACGAGCTGGCGCGTGTCCATGTTCCCGCCGAAGATCCCGGGCGGCATCACCGGCTGGGCCGACGCGCCGGCCGGGCACACGCCCATCGTCCCGAAGAACGGCTCGACCGGAATCGCGATGTCGTCGCGCATGTACGCGACGTCGCCGTGGGAGAGGTCGAAGATCCGCAGGTAGGCGTCGGGGAAGTCGTCGGGCAGGAGGCCCAACCCGGGCAGCACCGCCGTCCAGCCCCACCCCTGGGTGTGGATGTCGAGGACCTCGATCGCGAGCGTGTCCCCGGGCTCGGCGCCCTGGATCCCGATCGGCCCGCACAGCGGGTAGACGCGATTCCAGTCCAGGCCGGCGATCACGCTCGTGTCCGAGTCCGGGCCGATCTGGTTGTCGCTGACGTCGCGCGTCCAGACCACGACCGTGTCGCCCGAGTCGACGACGAGCCGCGGCTCGTTGCCCGTGTCCCACGTGAAGTGGACCTGCTCGTCGGGCAGGTGGTGCGTGCGCGGCATCGATGCGACCTCCAGGCTCGGTTACGGCGCAACGCTAAGGGATCGGTCCGAGCGCGTGGCAAACATCGCCACGGCTCGGACCTGGCGTGTCCTTTGCCGGCGTGTCCTTGCCGACAGGTCCCGGCCGTGTTCTCCTTGCCAGGAGACTCGTCGCGGGCCAGAGCTCAGCGGTGGGGCAGCTCGCCGGTCCGGCCCGTCGTCACGTACAGCACCTGCACCGCGGCGCGCCGGCGGGCCCGCCGCTGCGCGAGCGCGAAGTAGCCGCCGATGCCGGCGACGGCCAGAAGCGATGAGGCTGCGTTCAGGATCAGGATCGTGGTCATGGCTAGGTTCCTTTCCGAGACCTAGCCAGGATCGCGCGCGCAGCGAAGAGGAAGTTCGAGGAATCTTCGGAACTCCGTAAGAATTCGGGCCGAGGGATGGCGGCTGCGGCAGAGCGCATTCGGGGCGCAGCTCCGGCGCGACGTCAGCGGCTTTCGGCGAGCGATCAGCAGGCCACAGCGGTGCTGGCGCGGAGGATCAGCTCCGCCGGGATCGTCTCGTGGACCCGGGCGTGTCGCCCGCCCTCGATCTCGCTCGAGGAGCAGCTCGAGGCTGCGCCGGCCCATCTCGGTGAAGTTCTGCCGGACGGTCGTCAGCGGCGGATTGAAGAACTCTCCCTGCGGGATGCCGTCGAACCCGACGACGCTCACGTCTTGCGGCACGCGGCGCCCGGCTTCGGACAGCGCGCGCAGCACGCCCAGCGCCATCTGGTCGTTCGCGGCGAAGATCGCGCTGACATCGCGCCGCGCGGCCAGGCGGCACCCGAGCTCATACCCCACCTCCGCGCTCCAGTCGCCGACCATCGGTAGCGGAATGTCCACGCCGGCCGCCACCAGCGTGTCTCGCCATCCGGCAAAGCGCGGCCCGGGGTCCTTGCGGTCGGCCGGCCCGGCGATGTGAAAGACGGTCCGATGACCGAGCTCGAGCAGATGGCGGGTCGCGGCCGCCGCCCCCGAGTAGTGGTCGATCGCGACCGCCGGCAGCAGCTCCTGTGTCCCGGAGCCGACGACCACGAGCGGGACGTCGACCGACAGCTCGGCGAGCATGTCGATCGCGGCGCGCTGCGGAGCGACGACGAGGATCCCCTCGACCGCCAGGCGGCGCAGCCGCTCCACGGCGACGCGCAACGCGCGGCGGGTCGGCGACGGCACGCTGACGATGCTCACGAAGTAATCGAGATCGCGCGTCGCGCGTTGTATTCCAAGCAGCGCCGGCGTCTTGGCGTACGGCGTCGGGTCGAGGCTGAGGACGCCGATCGTCCGGGAGCGGTCGCTCGGGACTGGTCTCGGCGCCGATCTCGTTGGATGTTCGAGCGTATGCATGATGATCCGGGAGGTTACGGCGTGTCCGGCCGGACTGGCGAGAGCCGTCCGGGACCGATCGCTGCGAGCTGTCCGGGCCCGACCGCCACGGCATTAGACTGGGCGGCCCTGCCGAGAATGTTTTGAATCGATGCAAAACATATATCCAGCGTCATACCCAGTGTCAAGCGCGTCGGTGATCCCGCAACGCGCGGGACACAACGACATCCGCCGCAACAACCTCGAGCTGGTGCTCCGCCACCTGGCGACCGTCGGCCCCGATTCCCGGGCCGGGATCGCCGCCCGCGCCGGGCTGACCCGGGCCACGGTGTCGCGTCTGGTCGCGGAGCTGATCGAGCTCGGGGTGGTGCGCGAGACCGGCCGCGACGGCGGCGGCCGCGCCGGCCGGCCCAGCACCCGGCTCGAGCTCGGCGACGGCGTGATGGCGATCGGGACCGAGGTGAACGTCGACTACCTGTCGGTGCTGGTCATCGACCTCGCCGGCCGCGAGGTGCTCCGCGAGCGCCGCGCGTTCGACGCCAGCGTAGGCCCCGACGCGTGCATCGCCGCGCTGGCGGATCTGTGCCGGTGGACGCGCCGGCGCCTGGGCTCGCGGCGCGGCCACCCGGCGCCGGTCCTCGCCGGCGTCACGGTCGCGGTACCTGGGCTCGTCGACGTCGCCGCCGGAGTCGTCGCCGAGGCCCCCAACCTCCACTGGCGCGACGTCGCCGTCGCCGAGCCGCTCCGCCGGGCGCTGCGCCTCGGCGCCACCCCGGTCCACGTCGGCAACGACGCGAACCTCGCGGCGATCGCCGAATACCGCTCGGGCGAGCGGGCGGGGACGCCGAACCTCGTCTACATCACCGGCGAGGTCGGGATCGGCGGCGGAATCATCGTCGGCGGTCAGCCGCTGCTCGGCACCCGCGGCTACGGCGGCGAGGTCGGACACATGAACGTCATGCCCGACGGGCCGCTGTGCGGGTGCGGCCGGCGCGGCTGCTGGGAGGCGTGCATCGGGCTGAACGCGCTTCTTCAGTCGGCGCGGCAGCGCCCCCGCGGCGACACCCCGCCCGAGCGCAAGATCGAGCCGCTCGTCAAGCGGGCCCGGGCCGGAGACGCGCGAACCCTCGACGTCCTCGCGGAGCTCGGTCGATGGATCGGGCTCGGCGCCGCGAACCTGGCCAACCTGTTCGACCCGCAGGTGATCATCCTCGGCGGCTACTTCGCCCACCTCGGGCGACTGGATCCTCCCGGCCGCCCAGGAGGCGCTCGAGGCCGGGACGCTCGCCGGCGCCGGCGAGACCCCGCAGCTGGCGACATCGACGCTCGGGTTCACCGCGGCGGCGCAGGGTGGCGCGATCCACGCGATCGAGCGGGTGATGTCCGACCCGACGACGCTGCTCGCGCCGGCGTGACCGCGGGGCGCTAGCCGTTATTCGTAGCGGACCAGGCCGCGGATGTTGCGATGCGTCCGCATGTCCTCGTACCCGTCATTGATCTGCTCGAGCGTGTAGGTGCGGGTCACGAGCTCGTCGAGCATCAGCGTGCCGTCGCGATACAAGGACAGGAGCTTCGGGATGTCCGAGCGTGGGTTGGCATGCCCGAACAGACAACCGATGATCTGCTTCTCGTACGCGATCAGCTCGAACAGCGGCACGTCGGCCCCGTTGGCGGTCATCGGGGCGAGCGCCGTAAGCGCGACCTTGCCCATCTTCCCGACGACCGAGATCGCATCGCCGACGACCTTCGGGGTGGTGACGTCGACGGTCACGAGCGCGGAGTTGGCCATCATGCCGCGGGTCATGTCGGCGATCGGCTCGAGCGCCTCCTCCGCCGACGCGAACATGTGGGTCGCGCCGAACCGCCCCGCCTGCTCGCGGTTGAACGGCGACGGGTCGATCGCGATGATCCGAGTGGCGCCGGCGATGCGCGCGCCCTGCACGGCGTTGGCGCCGACGCCGCCGATGCCGAACACTACGACGGTGTCGCCGGCGCACACCTCCGCGCCGTAAACCGCGGTCCCCAAGCCCGTGGTAACGCCGCAGCCCACCAACGCCGCCTTGTCGAGCGGGATGTCGTCGTCGATCTTGACCACCGAGTTCTCGATGAACGACGGTGAGTGGCGCGAACGTCCCGAGCATGCACATCAGGCGCGCATCCTGGCCGCGAACGTGGTGGCGGCTGGTGCCGTCCTGCTGGAGGCCGACCTGGATCCCGGCGCCGAGGTCGCACAGGTTCTGGCGGCCGATCGAGCACCAGTGGCACCGCCCGCACGACGGAATGAAGCTCAGCACGACGTGATCGCCCTCGGCCACGCTGCTCACCCCGGGGCCCACCTGTTCGACGACGCCGGCGCCTTCGTGCCCTCCGATCGCCGGCAGGGCGCTCCATCGGCAGGTCGCCGACTCCGGACGTGCTCGTCGGAGTGGCACAGGCCCGACGCGGCGAGGCGAACGAGCACCTCGCCCTCCCGCGGGTCGTCCAGCGTCAGCTCGTCGACCTCCCAGTCACCGCCGTACTCCCACAGGACTGCTGCTGTCGTCTCCATGCTCCGGCCTCCGAGTCGGGGTTGCCTAGGACCTCGACATCATCTCTCAGCCGACCTCGTGCGTGGCGATTGGCTGGCCCGCCGCCGCGAGCTGATCAGGGTCGATCGGACTGATGGCGCCGGCCGATCGCACCACGTGCGAGCAGCTGTGTAGGCGGCCATGAGATCCGTGCCCTCGATCGCGATGTCCGCCAGCTCGGCGAGGTGGTGATCGCCGTTGACCGACACGCGCAGCCCGACCTCCTCGAACAGGAACACGTCGGACAGCGAGTCTCCGTAGGCGACTGCGTCCCGGATCTCGAGGCCGTGCTCGGCGCAGAATCGGGCCGCCAGGCGCGGCTTGTCCTCCGGGTTGAGGATCGCCGACTCGTCGAGCGCGACCTCCGGCGAGCGCGGGAATCGGGAGGCGAACACGCTGTCGAAGCCGAACTCGAGGAACATGCTCGGCAAAGTAGTCGGGCGACATCGTGATCAGACAGGCTCGCTCGTCGCGGCGGTGGATGTCCGCAACGACCTCGCGGATGTTCGAGAGCAGTGGCGCGGCGGCGAACGCCCGCCGCGCGATCTCGGCCGGCACCACGCCCCACATCTCGTGGAGCGCTCGACCGAATTGCAGCGCGGTCGAGGTCCCGCCGGCCCACCGCTTCTCAAGCTCCACCAGCGCCTCGTGTTGGCCCAGCGCCGCCGCCAGCAGCACGGGCGCCGACGTCTGCCGCAGCAGCGTGCCGTCCATGTCGAAGACATGTGCTCTCACCGAGCGTGCAACCGGGCCAGCAGCGCAGCCGTCGCGGGAAACAGCTCCTCGGCCGCGTAGCCGGGCTCGATCCAGCGAAACGAGCCGAACCTGTCGGGCTCGAGCTCGCGCGCGACAGCGTCGGCGGCGCGAACCCGGAGAAACCCCTCCACACCCGCCACGACCCACGAGACATCGCCGCCCGGCACGAGCACGCACGCGAAAGTGCGCACCGCGCGCTGGTCGAGAACCAGGCCGGTTTCCTCGGCGAGCTCCCTGACCGCGCAGTCCTCAACCGTCTCGCCGGCCTCGGGCTTCCCCCCGGGTACCGCCAGAGGCGCGCCGGCCTCCGCGCGCCGCCTCCCGACCAGCACGAGCCCGTCAGCGCTGTGAACGACGACGCCCACGCCGAACTTGGTTCGGGTACCCGCCGACGCGGACACTGGCGCCGTCACCGGTTCCACGGCGTTGCCACGGCCCCGGTCACGGTCAGAGCCTCCTCCACGCGGCCATCGTACCGCCCTCACGTCGTCCCCTTCCTCCGCTCGGTCACGCCCGTATGACACAGGGATGAGGGGAGCAGCCAGAGGAAGACCTGTTCACCGCCGGCCGTATACGAAATCTTGACGGCGGCCGCCGGTTTCTTATCGCCGCATTGACGGAGGCTCGGCCAGCATGTGAGGTGGATCCATTTCACATGTCCGTTGCCGATCTCGAGCGCATTTCGTATCCGCCGCTCTCGCGCCGCCGGGGAGCGGGGCGGTCGTCGCGGATCCGTCTCGCGCTGATCGCCAGTTGGCGCGCCCCCGAGCTTGACCGTCAGCTGGCTGCGGGCGCAAGTCCGGGTACGAGCGCGCTCCTCGCGATTAGGAGCGAGCGGCTCACCAGCCGCCGTTACCGCGCACGCGTGGCGGCCGGGCTCGCGAGAGCAGTCCGCGATGCCGAGGCCACCACGCATGGTTTCAGCGCAGCCATCCGCACGGACCGGCGGGAGGTAATCGCCGCGCGTACTGTGCTCGCGACCCTGGACCGCCGGCTGCGTGCCGACGAGCCAGTCAGTGCTCAGGGGATCGCGCTGCTCGATTCGCTGCTCACCGATGGCGCCGGTCCGCTGTACCGGCCGACCGAACCCGGAGCGCTCGGAAGCCAGTTGCGAGCGGCGGCCGCTGCGCTTGAGCCTCCCGCGCGACATGAGGCGGTTCGCGCCTCCCAGGAGGCACTGGGATGACCGCCCCGCGGCGGCGCAGTTCTCGCGAGGGGGCCCAGAAGACCGAGGCACCTCCGCGGGATGAGCCCGACGCCTCGCCAGGGACAAGCGGGGTGAAGCGGAGCTACAACGAGGCGGCCCACAAGCTCGGCTACGTCGCTCCGCCAGTGGCCAGCGCGCACGCGCAGGAGTCGGAGGCCACGCGCAAGCGGTTCGAGGCGCTGGCCGACTCCAACCGGGACGTGATCACCCACGCGGGGCGGGCGGTCCTCGTGCTGGGTGCGCTTGGCGTCGTGTACGGGGACATCGGCACCAGCCCTCTGTACACCGAGCAGGCCATCTTCAGCTCGTACAAGGCCACGGCCCACATCACGCCGGCCACCGTGTACGGGATCGCCTCGTTGATCTTCTGGGCGCTGATGGTCGTCGTATCGATCAAGTACGCCGGCTTCATCATGCGCGCGCACAACCGCGGTGACGGCGGGATCATGGCGCTGACCGCCCTTCTGCACCGCAACCGGGTCGTCCACGGAGCGCTGCTGGTGACGCTCGGGATCTTCGGCGCCGCGCTGTTCTTCGGTGACGGCATGATCACCCCCGCGATCTCGGTGCTCGGCGCGATCCAGGGCGTCCAGGTCGCCACGCCGGCGCTCGCTCACCTGGTCGTGCCGCTGTCGGTCGCGATCCTGCTCGGCCTGTTCATCCTCCAGCGGTTCGGCTCGGGAACGATCGGATGGTTGTTCGGACCGATCCTCCTCGTCTGGTTTTCGGTGATCGGGCTGATCGGCCTCAGCCAGGTGGTCAAGGACCCGGCGGTGTTCCAGGGGCTCTCCCCGACCTGGGCCGCCCGGTTCTTCATCGATCACGGCGCCGCCGGCTACCTCGTGCTCGGCGGCGTGGTGCTGGCGGTGACCGGCGCCGAGGCCCTGTACGCCGATCGGGGCCACTTCGGCGCGGCCCCGATCCGCATGGGCTGGTTCGGCCTCGCGCTACCGGCGCTCGTGCTCAACTACCTGGGCCAGGGAGTTTTCATTCTCCACCACCCGGCGCCTGGCGAAGGACGCGAACACGTTCAATCCCTTCTACCAGATGACCCCGCACTGGGCCCTGTGGCCAATGGTCGTGCTCGCCGCCATGGCAACGGTGATCGCCTCCCAGGCCGTGATCTCGGGCTCCTTCTCGGTGGCCAAGCAAGCCGTGCAGCTTGGCTTCCTCCCGAGGCTACGAGTCATGCACACGTCCAAGGTCGAAGGCCAGATCTACGTCCCGATCATCAACTGGCTGCTGTGCGTCGGCGTGGTCACGCTGACGCTCGTGTTCCGCTCCTCCAACAAACTGGGCGACATCTACGGCGTCGCCGTGACGGGAACGTTCATCCTCAACACTGTCCTGTTCCTGGCCGTCGCGCGCCTGCTCTGGGGCACGTCGAAACGGAAGCTGGCGCCGATCGCGGTGCTGTTCCTGACTGTGGAGGTCGCGTTCTTCAGCGCGAACATCGCGAAGGTCGAGCATGGCGCGTGGCTGCCGCTGGCGATCGGACTCGTGATCTCGATCGTGATGATCAACTGGCGCCGCGGCCAGGTGATCGTCACCCGCAATCGCGTCGCTCAAGAGGGGCCGCTGAATGCCTTCCTCGATGGTCTCGACACCGCGCAGCCGCCGCTGGTCCGGACTCCCGGCGTCGCGGTCTTCCTCTGTCGCGACAAGGACACCACTCCGCTGGCGCTCCGTGCCGACGTCGAGCACACCCACACGCTTCCCGAGAAGGTCCTGATCGTCTCGGTCGACACGGTCAGCGTCCCGCACGTCGAGACCTTCGACCGGTGCGCGGTCGAGGTGCTCGGCCACGGCCGCTTCAAGGTCGTCCATCTGACCGCCCGCTTCGGGTATCACGACAAGCTCAACATTCCCGACGCGCTCGCGCAGGCGCGCAAGCAGGGGCTGCTCGAGCGCAACCTCGACCTCGAGCACGCGTCGTACTTCGTCTCCCGGATCACGATCACGCCGACCGACGATCCCGGCATGCAGGCCTGGCGAAAGAACCTATTCATCGCGATGGCCCGGAACGCATCGAGCGCGATCGATCACTTCGGGCTCCCGGGTGACCGGACCGTGATCATGGGCTCGCAGGTCGCCCTCTGAACATCCGCGGGGCGGATAACCGCGGCGGTGGCGGCTTCGCGTGGAGGCCGTCGCGAGCGTGGGACAATCAGTCGGTGGCCGGCTCGGAATCCCGACTCGTCTTCGCAGCATGATCGCGCACCTCGTCGCGTTCGTGGCACTCGCGACTGTGATCGTCGCGATCCCAGGGCCGTCGGTGATGCTGATCGTCAAGTCGACGATCCTGCGCGGCCGCCGGGCCGCGATGCTCGTCGCCGTCGGCGTGCTGTGCGGCGACCTCGTGTGGGCCACCGCGGCGGTGGGCGGCATCACCGCGCTGATCGTGGCCTCGCGCCCGGCCTTCGAGGTCCTGCGCCTCGCCGGCGCTGCCTATCTCATCTACCTCGGACTGAGACTGCTGCTTGCCCGCGGCACGCACCTGGATGCCGGGCAAGCGCCGGTCAGCGTTGCTGGTCGCAGCTCACGGCGTGCCTTCGGCGAAGGGTTGCTGTGCGAGCTCTCCAACCCCAAGTCCCTGATCGTTTTCACCAGCGTCATCCCCCAGTTTCTGTCGCATCACGCGCCCGCCGGCGAGGTCGCGATCTTCGGTTTGCTGTTCGCCCTCCTGGGGTTCCTGTCGCTCTCGATCTACGCCGCCATGCTGAGCGTGACCCGACGCGTCGTGGGCCGGCGTCGTCTCCCTGACCTCCTCCTGCGAGCAAGCGGCGGCGTGCTCGTGATCTTCGGCATCGATCTCGTCGTCGACCACTCCGTCTAGCGACCGCCGGCGGAACAGCGGACCGTCGAGCATCGGCGCGCCTAGGCCTGCTCGATCGCGAACTGCTCCGGGAATGGCTTGTCGACGCTGTGGGCGAGAGCAAAGCCGTCGAAGTCCGGGAACAGGCTCTCCTCGCTGAAACCCAGGAGCGGGTTCCAGATGCCGTTGAGCGCCGCCTTGAGCTTCGCGGAGACGAAGATCAGCGCGGCTCCAGCGATCGCGCCGCCGTCACCCAGGCTGACCTCCCCCTGCGCCAGGCGGATTGATCCCCACGGCTCGTCGACGACTTCGCCGAACACGAACACGGCTTGCTGAGCCGAGATGCGGGGCGACAGGCTTCGCGGCTGCCACCACAGAAGTCGGCCCGATGCGATCGCCAGCAGCTCATCGATGTCGTGCCGGATCATTTCGGTATCGAGGTGCACGGCGTTCTCGCCAAGCTCGAAGCCGATCAGCACACCGTCCTTCTCGGGTTCCTAGCGGCAGGCGAACCACAACGCAACGAACGCGTTTCGGCTGCAGTCCAGCAGCCGGATCGCGGCGCCATGATGCTGAAGGCGGGCCAGGAGCTCGAGCTCGCAGAAGTCCTCGCCCAGCCCCGTCGCGCGGGCGCGCTCGATCAGCGCCTTCTCCAATGTGCGCAAGGTCGACTCGGTCAAAACCGCGTCTCGCGCGTGCTCGCGGTGTTGGCGAAAGCGACGGACCAACGACGGATCAAGAGTCCAGTCAATGCTGGCCTGGCCGCGCCATGCCCCGATGGGAAGGTCGGCAAGCTGGCCAAGCGCGATCAGCAGCTGCGAGGGGTAAACCGGCGCCAGACAGTTGCCGTACACGGCGTGACGGAGGGTTGGGATCTGTGCCAACTCCTCACGAAAGCGGCGCCGGCTCGCACCCGACCCCTCGTCCGCGACCACGTCTGAACTCATCTCGCCCGCGCTCGCACGACGCCACTTTATCCCGGCCGCTGATCGAGAGTTTCTCTGCGAGGTGTCCATCTGGCGGCTCTCGTTCGTCGTAGGGGTATTCGAGCAATCACAAGACCTGAGGAGCTCTCGATGCACCCTATGTTGATGAAGGCGCTGGCGAGTGAGGTGGAGCGGGACCGCGGAAACGAGCGGCGGAAGCTCGAGCTACGGTCGGCGGCGTCCGGTGTCGCGGTCGCGGCTTTCGTTCTCTGCGCTTGGCGAGCGACTTGGCATGTCGACTGATGGTCGGTTCGAGCCTGCGGGCGCGGGTTTCCTAGCGACGCTGCGGGCAAGCACTCACGAAAGCGAGGTTGAGATGAAGTACATGATGCTGGTGTGCACCGACGACGCGATCGAGTTGTCTGCCGAGGAGAGGGCGACGGTTAGTCCCGAGGCCCAGGCCTGGGTGAAGGAGATGGAGGGACGGGGCGTGCGGTTGCAGGGGCAGGAGCTTGCGCCCGTGCAAAACGCCACCACGATTCGTGTACGCGGCGGTGAGGTGCTCGTTGCGGATGGTCCGTTCGCGGAGGCCAAGGAACAGATAGCGGGTTTTGACATTCTTGAGTGTGCGGATCTGGATGAAGCGATGGAGGTGGCCGCGAAGCATCCGGTTGCCCGTTTCGGCGCGCTGGAGCTGCGGCCGTTTGCGGAGGAATGAACCAACAGGCGACGCTCGCGGCGGCGGACCCCGGAGGGAGCCCCGCAGAACGAGCGCAGAGACGACAGCCGGTCGCCTCGGCGCTCGCTCTGGGCACTTGACTGCGGAGCCGATACGGCGAGGATTACCGACCGTGAAGTTCCGGCCGTATCTGGTGTCGGTCGCAACCGTCGTCAGTACGACTCATACGTCCCGGGGGCGCCGGCGAGGACTCTTGGGGCCGGACGGACCTGGAGCTCACGTGGCGTGACCTGCAGGACGAGCGCGCGCTCTGTGACCTGTAAGAACGCCGGGAAGCACGGGTTCACGATCGGCAACCACCACTACAAAGCGTTCTGAGGGGCGACGCTGCGCTGGGCGGTGAGCCCGCGTAGCTCGTCCATCGCCTCGCGGACGTGGATCTCCCACGGCCGCTCGGTGGGGTCTTCGATCCAGCGCGTAAGGGCGATCCGCAGGACGGTGACCCCGGTCTCGGCGGCGAGCTCGGCGGCCGTGTCGGGCACCCCGCGCCGACGCAGCGCCTCGGCGAGCGAGGCGGCGAGTGACGCGAGCTTGATCAGCTCGCGTTCGTGCAGCTCCGGGTTGGCAAGGAGCAACGCCTGACGGCGGCGAACGAGTTCCATCGCCGGGAACGCCGAACCGGCCGCCTCGATCCCCGCCGTCACCGCTTCCAGCGCTGTCGCCGACTGGGGGGCGGCGGCGACCGGGTCGACTAGCGCGGCGCGGAAGCGGTCGCCCCCGGCGAACAGCACCTCTCGCTTGTCGGCGAAGTGGCGGAAGAACGTGCGCTCGGTGAGTCCGGCGCGCGCAGCGATCTCGGCCACGGTGGTCTGGTCGTAGCCCCGCTCGGTGTAGAGCTCGAACGCCGCCCGTTGCAGCCGTTCAGGGGCATTGGGTTCCCAGCGGCTCATAAACGTGATGCTAGCGATGACAGATACTGTCATCGCATGCTAGGCTGACGACAGTAACTGACATTACGGTGCGTCCTGCGCCGCCGGCCCGCCCTTTACCCCCCCGCCCGCCCGACGCGCCCCCTGACTGGAGGTATCCCATGCGCATATTCGTCACCGGCGCGTCCGGCTGGATCGGCTCCGCAGTCGTGGCCGAACTGCTCGCGGCCGATCACCAGGTCCTCGGCCTGGCGCGCTCTGACGTGTCCGCCGAGGCCGTCGCCGCCGCCGGCGCTGAGGTCCGCCGGGGCGATATCGGGGATCTTGACGTGCTGCGCGCCGCGGCCCGCGAGAGCGACGGCGTCGTCCACCTCGCATTCCGCCACGACGTCGCCTTCACCGGGGACTTCGAGACCGCCGTCGCCTCGGACCGGGCAGCGATTGAGGCGCTCGGCGAGGCCTTGACCGGGACCGATCGGCCGCTGGCGATCGCCTCGGGCGTCGCCGGCCTGAAGCCGGGCACGCTCGCCACCGAGCGCGACATGCCCGAGCCGTTCCCCGGCGCGGGCGGACGGGTCCTCAGCGAGCGCACGGCGCTGGCGCTCGCCGAGCGCGGAGTGCGCTCGATGAGCGTCCGCTTCTCTCCGACCGTCCATGGAGACGGCGACAACGGCTTCATCGCGATGACCGTCGCCGCTGACCGCGCAGCCGACTCGGCCGCCTACGTCGACGAGGGCGTCAACCGCTGGGCCGCCGTCCATCGCTCCGACGCCGCCCGACTGGTCCGACTCGGGATCGAGAGTGCCCCAGCCGGCTCGGTGCTCCACGCGGTCGGCGAGGAGGGCGTCGCCATTCGCGACGTCGCCGAGGCGATTGGGCGAGGGCTCGACCTGCCCCTCAAATCAATCACGGCTGAGCAGGCCGAGGCCCATTTCGGGTTCCTCGCCCACTTCCTCGCTCTCGACATGCCGGTCTCCAGCGCACTCACCCGCGAGTTGCTCTCCTGGGAACCGACAGGGCCAGGACTCATCGCCGATCTGGACCAAGGGCACTACTTCGCCGCCGCGGCGGCGTGAGCGCCTCGTCCGCACCGCCGAGCGTGTTCTAGTCGTCGGCTGCGGCGAGGAACTCGGCCACGAGCGCGGCGATCTGTGCCGGGCGCTCGAGCAGGAACAGGTGTCCTGCATCGTGGATGATCTTCAGGCGCGCATCCGGGATGAGCCTGGTCAGGATGTGTCCGTTGATCGTGGGTACGATCGGGTCGTCGTCGCCGGTGAGCACGAGCGTAGGTTGAGGCAGCCGCCAGAGCCACGGCACCGCGGTCCAGAAGCTGATCGCGTAGAGCTGAGCGATATAGCCGAGCGCGGACGGGGGCTCAGAGAACGGGGCGACTGAGCCGCGCAGCAGCGCGTCGGGGTCGCGCCGGGCGGCACCGCCGTAGAGCGACCCGGCGACCCGGCGGTAATAGTCGCGCGATTGGTAGCGGCGCGGGGTGGCGAGGGTGAGCAGCGTCCGCGGGGATCCGGGCACGCCGCCGAGGCCGGCGACGCCGGCTCCGGTAGCCGCGAGGATCAGCCGGCGGACGCGTCGTGGCGCCTGATGAGCGAGCTGCTGGGCGAGAAGCCCGCCGAACGACACCCCGAGTACGTCGACCTGGTCGTATTCGAGCGCGTCGAGCAGCCGCTCGAAGGTGCGGGCCAGGCCGGGCATCCGTCGGGGACGCTCGTAACGAGTCGACCCGCCGGTTCCGGGGGCGTCGACGGCGATCGTCTGGAAGCCGTAAGGGTTCAGGGCGTCCTCGAAGGGTGCCGACAGAGCGAGGTTTGCTCCGATCCCGGTCAGCAGTAACAGCGGGCGGCCCACGCTCCGGACGGACACCCGCAGCGTGACGCCGTCCACGTCGATGTGGCGAATGTCCGCCGTGACGGTCCCCTCTGCCTCAGTCAGATGATCGGTGGCGAGCGCTTTGCCGAAGTGCTGGAACCCTATCAGCGACGTTGCCTGAGCCCAGGGGCGTCATGCGGCGAGTACGTACGTGCCGGACGCCTTGGCTGCCGCCTTGTGGCGGGGGTCGCCGATGCGGTTGCACCCCGTGCGGATAACGGTCGCGCACCGCCATCAAAACACGAAAGTCGGGTGTTGCGGCTTGGCATAGGTTCAGGTCGTGCCGAACTTCGGGGATTTTCAGTTCGATGCATTTGTAGTCGCTTGTCCGCACGCCACACTCACGCCGAAAACTCACCAGAGGTCACTCGCGGCTCCGGCAGTTAAACTACGATGCTCAACCGATACACGACGCAAAGCTCCGTCTAGCGGTCGCCGATGCCACGCGTGCAACTCCGCCACGCTACCCCCGTGCGCGCGCCTAAGACTCACACCCCACCGAACCAGCATCCGGATCTCTGATGGACAACGAACGTTGGGAATGGCCGGACGAGCTGGATGCGCTCACCCCCCGCATTCACTCGAGAACGTCGGCGACGCGGAGCTACGCGTGATCATGGTCGAAATCAAGCAGCCAGCCTAGGCGGTCGGCGCGAGAATCTCGAGGTCGCCGCCTTCACCCGATTCGGGTGAGGCGGTGGGCACCCGGGCGTGTAAGTGTGAAGCGATGCCAGAGAGCTCATCCCGGCGGGTGCTCGTCGTCGCCAACCTCACGGAATCAGCACCGCAACTGCTCGATGAGGTCACGCGCCGCGCCCGCGATGGCTGTCAGATCGCGCTCATGATCCCGCCCGAGCGGCATCCTGACGCTCCCGACTGGACGCCCGAAGAAGCGTGCCGCCTTGTCCGCCGGGCTGCCGACAACCAGCCGGTAACCCTCGTGGACTGCGGCGAGGACGCCGCGGCCACGATCGGGGCGCTAGCGGAGCGCGGCGACTACGACGAGATCCTGCTCTCCACACCGCCCGAGCACCACGCGCGCTGGCACCACCACACGCTTCCCAAGCGCCTCCAAGCCTTAGGCATTCCGGTGACCGTCATCCCTCCCGACACCTCGGGCTCGTCGGACCTACCCGGTTTCCCGCCCGAGTGGATCGCGAGTCAAATCGGCCCGTCGACGTAGGTCGCAGAAGGCCCTGTAGGCGCCGCCCGCCTGCGCTAGTCAGCCCACCAGTCGCGCTGACCCTCCACGTCTTCGCGCGGAGCCTTACCGAGATTGGGCGCGCCGACCACGATGATCTCGAGGCCCTCCGGCCCGGCCTCGTAGCCTCGCCACGTACCGGGCGGGACGCGCACCACGTCCCATTCCTTGACCTCGACGATCTCGTCGTCGAGCTTCATCCGCCCGCTCCCACGGACGACCACGTACACCTCCTCCTGCTTCTTGTGCGTGTGGCCGTACGGGAAGCGATAGTCGGGCGGGACGCGCTGGTAGCTCAGGCCGGAGTGCTCGAGCTCAAGCGCCTCGCTTGCGTGCCGGAACTCCAAGTCCGGCGCGGCGGCGAAGTTGGACCCGACATCCGCTACGTCCTCCTTGAGGTTCCTGAGCGTGAACGGCACGGCCGCAGTTCTACTACAGGGGAGTCGGCGACGCCGGTGTGGCGGACGGGTTCGTCCCATTGGTCCCGCTCGCTGCTTGATGATCCAATTCCGGGCTTTCCGTGGTCCGGCTCAGCGCGTCATCCGACATGGGCACGATCCGCGTCATGCATCCGAAGGAGAGGCGGCGGCGCTGGGGACGGCGTCAGTAGCCCCGACCAGAGAGCCCGCGAAGCCCGGTAGGCGATCATCTTACTCACGAAATCTTCACGCGCCCCTGACCAAGCTGCACGTCCTCTTCACACCGCCGGACCGACAATGGAGGGTGGATTGGAGCTTTGTAACCGGAGGCGACGATGCACCACTCAACCAGAACTGTCACTGTGAGCCCGCCGGGACCGCAGCGCCGTAGGGCAGGCGAGCAGCGATGACGAGGGCGACCTGCACACCCTCGCTGACGCAGGTTTCGCGCGAGAACCGGGAGCACCAGCCCGACCGGCTCGGCGGCCGGCTCGAATGTCTGGCCGACCTGCTGATTGAGGTTGGCGAGCAGCGGATGGCGGTGGCGCGGCTGGCGAACGAGTCGGGACCCCCGACGCGGGAGGCGCTCGAGCGCCTCGGCTGGCTCGAGCGCGCCCTCACGGGGATGCGCGTGGAGGCGGCCAGCATCCACCAGCTGCTCCAGCACGAGCAGCTGATCTGACCGGTCGCGACCGGCCGATGTCGGCCCGTCTTCACACAACGTGTAGCTCCAGGGCCGAGCCTGCACGTTTTCTTCACGGCGGCGCGACCAGAATCGATGGTGCATTACTCAGACAAGGAGATAACCATGCCAACAATTGTTCTTCGGCCCACTGTCGGTGACCACGACGGTCCACACGAGACGACGACGGGACTCTGGCGCGCACTGGCGCTCCGGGTCGAGGTTGCGGTGAAAGGCGACGCACTCCTGCGCGAGCTCGCCGCCGGTGCCCCTCCTGGGCTCTCGCCCGAGCTCGCGCTTCGGGCATCCAAGCTCGTCAATGAGCGCCACCGTCGGCATCTGGCCGGTGCCTTGCGCCGGGCGACCCGGGAGGCACATCGGCCGGCGGCCACTCGCTCGAGCATCTCGATCGTTGACCGCGCCGCGGTGATCGACGCCGAAAGCTCAATACAGGCGCTGATCGACCGCCTGAGCAGCCACCAGCCCGCAGCCCCGCAGGGTGTCGCGATGGCCGAGCGGCTGATCACGGACGGCGTAGCGAGCCCCTTGTACAACAAAGCAAGGCCTGGCACGCTGCGGGAGCAGCTCCTCGCGGCCACGATTGCGCTCGAACTCGAGTCCGAGCACGACGAATTCCCTGTCAGCCAGGCGTCCGAGCGGGGCTAACTAACTAAGTGCAATGACAAATCGCTTGTGACCTCGGCCTCAGAGAACGCAACTGTTCTGTTGATAGGCGCTTCCCGCGGCCTGGGCTACGCGATCGCCGCCGAGTACCTCGAGCGGGGATCCCAGGTCGTGGCGACCGTCCGCGGCCCGGGGCGCACCGCGCTACACGAGCTACGGGGCACCGCTGGCGGGCGGCTCGAGATCGAGCACGTCGACATCAACGCGCCTGAGCAGGTCCAAGCTCTTCGCGACCGGCTCGGCGCCCGCAGGTTCGATCTGCTGTTCGTCAACGCGGGCGTCACCAACCGCCCGGAGGAGACCACCGCGGACGTCTCAACCGAGGAGTTCACCCGCCTGATGGTCACCAATGCCCTAAGCCCGATGCGCGTCATCGAAACGCTTGGCGAGCTCACCGACCCGAATGGCACGATCGCGGTCATGTCCTCGGGCCAAGCCAGCATTGCCAACAACGAACGCGGGGGCTTTGAGATCTACCGGGCCAGCAAGTCCGCTCTCAACCAGCTGATGCGCAGCTACGCCGCTCGGCGCCGCAACGACAATCGAACGCTGCTTCTGATGGCGCCTGGCTGGGTCAAGACCGACCTCGGCGGACCAGACGCCCGCCTCGCCATCAGCGACAGCATTCCCAAACTCGTCACGACGGTCGATGCCCAACGCGGCCGCGCCGGCCTGCAATACCTCGATTACCTGGGCCAGACCGTCGCCTGGTGAGAAACGAGCGCCGGGTCGCGGCCGCTAAGCGCAGGCCATGGGCGGGCGCTCGGGACGGATTAGCCCAAGGGGAGCGCGAAGTAGTCCTCGGTACCCGGGTCCTAGGCCCTGAGGGCCGCGGCGGAGTATGGGGATCTCCCAATTCATAACTCTCCTCCCGCGGCGTCGCCTTCGGGGGGCGGCCGGCCGGTCTCATCGACGGCAAGTCGTGCCTCGGCGTGGCCGCGGAGCGAGCACGCTGGGTCAGGTTATGCTCTACAGCCGAGCCCGTGATGGGGAGTCACCTAACTCAGGAGCAGGTCGACGACCTCCGCGGAGAGAGTCGCTGGCCTCCGGCGATAGTGCTCTGCACCGCGATCGCCGTTCCGCTGCTACTGCCCGATCGCTTCAGCCTGGTGTCGAAGTGGATCGAACCGGCGCTGCTGGTGCTGCTGCTCGTGGCGCACACCATCGCCGACCCGGGACGCATCGACCGGCAGTCACGCGCGACTCGTATGATCGGCGTCGGGCTGCTAGTCGTGCTCGTCGTGGGGGCGACAACACAAGCGGTCGTGCTGACCGTCGAGTTGGTGAATGGCAACAAGGCGCTGAACAACCCGCACGAGCTGCTCTCATCTGGAGCACTGGTTTGGCTGGAAACGATCATCGCGTTCACCTTTGCGTACTGGGAGATCGATGCAGGCGGTCCAGCGGCGCGCGCTCATCGGACCGCAAAATACCCTCACCTAGCGTTCCCGGAGCACATGAATCCGGCGCTCGCGCCTCCCGGCTGGCGACCGTTGTTCCTCGATTACCTTTATCTTGGCCTGACAAACGCCACCGCGTTCAGCCCGACCGATGTCATGCCGCTGCGGCATTGGGCCAAGCTGACCATGGGCGCACAGGCGTTGATCTCGCTGGTCATTCTCGGGCTCGTCGTCGCGCGCGCGGTGAACATCCTCACCTGACCGCCGCAACGACAATCGAACTCTGCTTCTGATGGCGCCTGGCCGGGTCAAGACCGACCTCGGCGGACCAGACGCCTGCCTCGCGGTCGCTACGCGCAGACCCATTGGGCGGCCGCTCGGGACGGATTAGCCCAAGGGGAGCGCGAAGTAGTCCTCGGTAGTGACGGGCATGAAGCCGATGGACGTGTAGAGCGCGAGCGCTCGGTCGTTATCGACGGCCACCTCCAGGCTGATTCGGCGCACGCCGTCGGCGCGTAGCTGCTCGCAGACGCGCCTCAGCGCATCGCGGCCGAGGCCACGGCCCTGCCATGACGGGTCGATCACGAATCCGTAGACGCCGGCCTCGTCTCCCTCTCGGGCGAGGCTCAGCGTTCCGACGGCCGCGCCGTCCAGCTCGACGACGAACGTCGGCCCGTGCGGCGAGTCCAGACGCCCAGCGAGATCATCCGGCGCAGGCCCTCCGAACCCCACCTCCAACAAGTCCGAGACGACAGGAATGTCCGCTGCGGTAGCGGGGCGAACGGCGAGCGCTGGCTCGCGCGGCCCGGTGGGCGGGTCGCCCAATAGCACGAGAGCGTGCTCTGAGTGATGAAACACGGCATCGTGGCGCAGCGCCAGACGCTTCCCGGCCTCCGAGGCGCGGGGAACGATCAGCAGCGCCTCCCGATAGTCGAGCGCACGGCACAGCGACACGGCGGCATCCAACAGCGCCGTCCCGATACCGCGCCGGCGAGCGTCTGGCGCGACCATGCCGGCCAGCTCCAGCGAGGAGCCAAAGCCATAGAAGCCGAGGAAGCCCAGCAACCGGCCCTCCTCCCACCACAGCAGGTCCTCGACGCGACCGCCGCTACGACGACGAAGCCTTCCCCACTCCAGCTTCAATCGGCCACCGTCGACCTCGATCACCTGGCGCTCGAGCTCAGCGATCGCATCCAAGGCTCCTGACGACAGACCAGCGGCTTGCTCGAGCACAACGGGAGCAAATCAGATTTGCTCCCGCACTAGGATCGGGGCATGATCGATGAGAGCACCGAGTTCGGCGCTCGCGTCGCGCGACACCTGCGCGAGGAGACGGTCGTGTGGCTGACGACCGTGACGCCGTCCGGCGCGCCGCTCCCGCGGCCGGTGGGGTTCCTGTGGGACGGCGGCGAGAACGTTTCGGTGTACAGCCAGCCCGGCGCACGGATCCGTAACATCGGCCGCAACCCGAAGGTCACGTTGAACTTCCGCGGCGATGCGAACGGCGGCGACATCGTCGTGCTGTCGGGCACGGCCGAGGTGCACGAATCAGGTCCGAGCGCCACCGAGAATGTGGCATGGGTGGCCAAGTACGCCGCTGAGTGGGAGCGCGCCGGGATGACGGCCGACTCGTTCGCGCAGCGCTTCAGCGTCCCCGTGCGGATTCGCATCAGCGCCGTCCATGGATTCTGAGCGCTGCCGTTCTCTGTCCAGGTCAACGCCCGGGACGGCTAGCGTCTGATCAGGTCGGCCTGATCGCGACGACGGGTATGGGCCTAGCCGTCTTCTGCTGGTAGGCGCTGTAGCGGTCGCGGTTGTGTGCGTTGACGACCTTCCACAGGCGCTCGTAGCTCTTATCCGACGGCTCGACGACTCGGGCTGTGCCCTTGTGGCGCTCCCGCCCGATCTGGATCTCGACGTCTGGATTCGCTTGGAGGTTGTACAACCACGACGGTGGGCGGTCAGCGCCGCCGTTCGACGGGACCACTAGGTAGTCGTCGCCGTCGCGTGCGTAGACCAACCCGTTGGTTCGAACCGTCCCCGACCGGCGACCCGTCGTACGAAGCAACAGCGCGGGAACGCCGAGCATGCGGTGACCAAGGCGCCCATCGGTTCGCTTGTAGAGGTCTTCGTGAATGCGGAGGACCTGACCGGTGAGGCTCATCCGCCTAGCTTAGGGACCGCCGTCCAACCACACGCCGGCAGGGCGGCCGCTTCGGCACAGTAGTTACCGGCCTCAACGTCACCGGAGTTGGGTTAGGCGACCCGGGCCGACGTCCCGGATCGACGGCTTATTGTCCCGCAGCGAAGCGGGCCACGGCGGTCTTGGTGATCACCCCGTGGGTGACGCCGACGCACGCATCGGCGGCCTGCACAAGCGCCGGCTGTCGCAGGTTGATCCCCGCGGTGGCGAGCATCTGGTGGGTCAGATCGCCGCTGCTGGTCGGGTCGGGGAAGTTCGAGAACCCGTGGCCGCGGAGGCAGCGGGCGAACGCCAGCATCGCGGCGATCTGCACTTGACTGTGCGCCGGACTCTGGCTTTGGCCTCCGTGCGGCAGAAGGTGACTGCAGGCCGCCACCGCCGACTGGACCGCGGGCGCCTGCCCGCCGGTCGACGAGAGCATCTGTTTTTGCCCGTAGGGAGAGTCGGGAAAGTTGGGCACCCCGTGCGACCGCATGCAGTCGGCGAAGCTGACCGCGTCCTGCTCCGCATGCCGGATCTGGGCCGCTGTCGACCGGCTGCCGGAGCTGGAGGTGGAGGAGGAATTCGAGCCGCAGGCGGCGATCACCGTCGAGGCGGCGATCGCGGCCGCAGCGAGTGGGAGACGTGCAGGAGTTATGAACATGACGGAGGTGGTATCCGGTTGCCGGTCACACGAGTGCAACACGCCAGCGCTGAGGAGTCGAGCGCTGAATTGTCGCGGTGTGTGATGGCGTTGTTATCTGTGGTGGTGCACGATGTTCGGGTGCGCGTACTGGTGGTCGAGGATCACATCGAGCTCGCCCGCGACATCGCGGAGGGGTTGCGTGATCGCGGGATCGCGACAGACCTCGCGTATGACGGCGCCGCCGCGCTGCAGAAGGGTGTGGTGTACCGCTACGACGTGATCGTGCTGGACCGCGACCTGCCGGGCGTGCACGGCGACGCGGTGTGCGTGGCGCTGCGCGATGGCGGGTCGGACGCGCGGATCTTGATGTTAACCGCGGCAGTGACGATCAGCGACCGGGTGGAGGGTCTCAACCTAGGCGCGGATGACTATCTGCCCAAGCCGTTCGCGTTCGAGGAGTTGGTCGCGCGGGTACATGCTCTGGCCCGCCGGGCGCCGGCGAGGTCACCGCTCCTGATGAGGGGCGATGTCGTGCTCGACAGGGCGCGGCGGGAGGCGACCCGGGCGGGACGGGAGCTGTCGTTGACGCGCAAGGAGCTGGGTGTGCTCGAGGTGTTGCTGGCAGCCGATGGCGCGGTGGTCAGCGCCGAGGAGCTGCTCGAGCGAGTGTGGGATGAGAACGCTGACCCGTTCACGCGGACGGTGGCGGTGACGCTCGGGCGTCTGCGGCGCAAGCTCGGCGAGCCCGAGGTCATCCAGACGGTGCTCGGCGCCGGCTACCGGGTGCGATGACGCGCATGGCCCTGACCGTCGCCGTGCGGCGGCTTTGGCCGCGGCGGGTGCGCACCCGGCTTGCCGTCTTCTACGGTGTCCTGTTCTTGCTGGCCGGCGTGGTGTTGTTGACGCTGACGTACACGCTGGCGGCCGCGGTGCTGCTGCCTGGCCCGGCGCCGGCGCCGAAGGTGCTCGCGCCGCAGGACAGGGCGCTCTTGGGACTGTGTAAACCGCTGCCCACGTCACCGTCGCTGCTCGCGAAATGCAACCACCTGATCGACATCGTCGGAGGCGGCCCCAAGGCGCGCGGGGACGAGCTGGCCGCCCTGCGGATCGCGTCAGCGATTGGCCTCGGGATCCTGGCGATCGCCGCGGCCGGCCTCGGCTGGCTCGCTTCCGGGCGTGCGCTGAGGCCGGTGCGATCGATCACGGAGGCAGCCAGGCGGGCTTCCGAGCTGCGGCTCGGTCAGCGTCTGGCGCTCACTGGGCCCGATGACGAGTTCAAGCAGCTAGCCGACACCTTCGACGTGATGCTGGAGCGGCTCGATGCCGCTTTCACCAGCCAGAAGCGGTTCGTAGCCAATGCGGCGCACGAGCTGCGCACGCCACTCACCGCGATGCGAACCGCGATCGAGGTGACGCTCTCCAAGCCGACGAGGACGCCCGATCAGTTGGAGGCGATGGCCGCCCGGGTCAAGCGGTCCGTCGAGCAGGCCGAAGCGACCATCGAGGCGCTCCTGACGCTCGCCATCAGCGATGTGGGTCCGACAACCCAGGAAGCGACTGATCTCGCGACCGCTGCTGAGGACGCGCTCGACACCACGCAAGCGGCGATCGATCAGCACCACATCACGGTCGACGCCACGCTCGAGCCCGCGCTCACCCGCGGCGATCGCGTGCTGCTCGAGCGCATGATCGCCAACCTCATCGAGAACGCGGTGCGCCACAACAACCCGGGTGGCTGGATCAGAATCCGCACTATCCAGCAAGCCGACAGCGCGATATTCGAGATCACCAACACGGGACCCAGCATCCCCGCGGAGCAGATCCCAACCCTGTTCGAGCCCTTCTTCCGCGCCAAGCAGCGTCTCAACCACTCCGACGGGGTAGGCCTCGGCCTCTCGATCGCCAGCGCGATCGCCCGCGCTCACAACGCCACGATCACCGCGCGGCCGGGACCCAGCGGTGGACTCGAACTGTCGGTCACCATCCCCGCAAACTCGAGCTGACCACGCGCCAGAGCCGCGGCCACAACCTGCGCCGGCATCGACTCCGGTTCGCATCAGTGCGGGAGGCCGAGAGGCGGGGCGCCACAGGCGGTCAAGGCCCGCTTATAGGCCGGCGCCTGCAGGTTGATCGTGCTCGGGAACAGAAGGATCGCTCCGTCGAAATCGGTGATCTGCTGGTAGCCGGTTGGGTTGGAAGGGACGGAGGTCCTGGGGTCGGGGAACTGGGGGACGCCGTGCCGACGCATGCACTGCGCGATCTTGAGCAGCTTCGCCAGCGTCTGTGCGGAGGGGTGTGTCGTCGCGCCGGGGCCGAAAGGCCCGCCGATCGGCCCGCCAATGAGCTCCTGGCACTTCGCCTGCGCCGCGTTGAACGCGGGCGCTGCGGGATTGCTTCCGGTAGGTATGGGGAATCGCGCTCGGCCTCCGGCGCTCGGGTCTGGGAAGTTGGGCACGCCGTTGGCGCGCATGCACTTGGCGAACGCGAGCGGCCCCGAGCCGTTGGCACTCTGTGCTGTCGAGCGCGAGCTAGCCGCACCGCGGCCGGCTGCCGCGGTCAACCGAGAGGTGGTCGCGGCGCGCACGGTCGCCGCGGCCGGGCTGTGTGAGCTTCCCCCACATCCGGCCACCACGACCCCGACCACGAGGGTTGCGACGGCGAGCAGGCGCGCTCGCGGCAAGCGAATCAGCCGGTTTGGATCACTGCTGTCTCGCATCTGGTCTCCTTCGGTGTCCTTTCCGGTGTGCGCGTCGGTTCTACGCCACCGGTGGTTTCCGCACGGTTTCTCCGTCAGGCCGACCGCGGTGTGTGCGTCGCGGTCGGTGAAACCACCGTGAAACACTCCGGCGGCTACCTTGAGCGGCGTGAGGAGCGGCCGATGCGGGTGCTTGTGATCGAGGACGACGAGGAGCTGGCCGAGACGGTCGCTGCCGGGCTCCGCCAGGCGCGGTTTGCGGTCGATATCGCGCTGGACGGCGAGGCGGGCTTGGCGCGCGCGCTCGTTCACGATTACGAAGTGATCGTGCTTGATCGCGACCTGCCGGCCGTCCATGGCGATGAGGTGTGCGCAAGGCTCGTTGCCGCAGGCGGCCGCAGCCGGGTGCTGATGCTGACCGGCGCGGCCGAGGATGAGGATCTCATTGACGGACTGGGGCTCGGCGCCGATGACTACCTGGCCAAGCCGTTCGCGTTCGCGGTGCTGGTGGCGCGGGTCGCCGCGCTCGCCCGCAGGGCGCAGCCGAGCATCCCGCCCGTGCTGGAGCACGGCGACATCGTGCTCGACACGGCCAAGCGCTGCGTGCAACGGGGCGGTAGGCCGCTCGCGCTCAGGCCCAAGGAATTCGGAGTGCTAGAGGTGCTGCTCGCCGCCCAAGGCCGGGTCGTCTCCGCCGAGGAGCTACTCGAACGGGTTTGGGACGAGGCCGCCGACCCGTTCACAGCCACGGTCAAGATTACGATCAGCCGGCTGCGAGCCAGACTCGGCGACCCGCCCGTGATCCAGACTGTTGCGAAGGCCGGCTACCGGGTATGAGCAGCGCGGCGCGACTGAACCGCCGCATCACCGAGCTGGCGGTCGGGCGACATCTGCCGCACCGAACCGTCCGCGTGCGCCTGACTCTGCTCTACGGCGGCCTGTTCCTGCTGTCCGGCGCCGCGCTGATGGCGATCGCCTATGCGCTGTTGGTCAACGCCGGATTCGTATTTAGCCTCCAGAACGGTACGACCAACGAACCACTCGCCGGACGGCCCAGTGTGGCCCTCAAGGGACCGTCATCCGGCTTCCCCGCCCCCGGCTCGACGACGCACCCCTCCGCGCAGACGATGGCGCACTGGCGAACGGTCGCGCAGTGCATGCGCCAGAACGGCGTCTCCAGATTCCCCGACCCTACGACCTCGGTCGAAGCGAAGCCCGCCGGCAGCTACGGCATGATCGCCAACCGCGACGGAGCGATCCTTCCGATCCCGGCCACGATCGACACACAGTCGCCGGCGTTCGTGCGGGCGACGACCGCGTGCGGGTTCATGCCCGACTACACCGAGCTAACCGCTCAGGGCAATCACCGGCGCACGCACGTGCGGCAAGAGCTGCTGATCCAGTCCGGGATCGCGCTCGCGGCGATGTCGCTGCTGTCGCTCGGCCTGGGATGGCTCGTGGCCGGGCGCGTCCTCCAGCCCCTCGAGGACTCATACCAGGCGCAGCGCCAGTTCGTCGCCAACGCCTCACATGAGCTGCGCGCGCCGTTGACCCGCCAGCGAGCCCTAATCGAGGTCGCGCTCGCCAACCCCAAAGCGGACGTCGCCTCGCTGCGTTCCACTTACGAGCGCGTGCTTGCATCCGAGCAGCAGCTAGAGCAGCTGATCGATGGGCTGCTGTCGCTCACGCGCGGCCAGGCCGGGCTGGAGCGCCGCGAGCGCCTCGACCTCGCGACCATCTCCTCCCAGGCCCTGCTCGCGCGCGAGCCAGAGCTCGCAGGCCTCGATCTCGACGTTCACGCAACGCTGGCCACAGCGCCGACGGCAGGCGATCCGCGACTCCTCGAGCGTCTGATCGCCAACCTCATCGATAACGCGATCCGCCACAACATCCCTGGAGGGCGCGTCGAGATCGCCACCGGAACTCGCGACCGTCATGCCGTTCTGGCCATCACGAACACCGGCCCGAGCATCCCGCCGGAGCAGATCCAGCGCCTCTTCCAACCCTTCCAACGACTGGGCGCCGCCCGTACCAAGTACAGCGGCGGCCACGGCCTTGGACTTTCCATCGTCCAAGCGGTCGCCCATGCGCACGGTGCCGAGCTCAGCGCCCACGCGCGACGCGAGGGCGGACTCACCATCGAAATCTCATTCGCGCCGGCAAGCGACGCGAGCTCCAGCGTGACATCGCCGCTGCCCGGACGACACGCATCAGGAGGGGGCCCCTTTGCCGTCCATGGGCCCACGCCCTCCAGGTGGTCGTGTCGTTCTCGTAGCCGGCCTTGACAACGATCGCGCGATCGGGGATTGTGATCGCCCGCCGCGTCAGGGCACGTGCGATTCACGTATGCGCCGAGCGAGCCAACGGTGCTCTTGTTTCCGCGTCAGAGATACGCGCATACCGTTCATCCGATGGGAAAGAGGTAATTCGCAATGGCTGGTCCCACCATTGTTCTCGTCCACGGCGCGTTCGCTGACGCGTCAGGCTTTCGCGGCCTGTACAACGAGCTTCTGAGCGAAGACGTCACGATCATCGCTCCGCCGAATCCGCTGCGAGGTCTGACCGGCGGCGACGGCGAGTACCTCAAGGGCGTGATCGGTGAGATCGAGGGGCCGGTCCTGCTGGTCGGTCATTCCTACGGGGGTTCGGTTATCACCGCGGCCGGCACGGCTGACAACGTGGTCGGCCTCGTCTACATCTCCGGGTTCGCTCCCGACGAGGGCGAGAACCTGACCGACCTCCAATCCAAGTTCCCGCCGCCGGGGATCATCCCGTACATCGTGCAGCACCAGTTGCCCGACGGCGGCAACGAGTTCACGCTCGCGCTGGACGGCTTCCACGAGTCATTCTGCGCCGACATCCCGGCCGAGGACGCGGCGTTCCTCGCGATCAGCCAGCGCCCCCTCGCCGGCGTTGCGCTCAGCGAGGCCGCGCCGACTCCGGCGTGGCGCAACCGTCCGGTCTGGGCGGTGCTCCCGACCGCCGACAGGGCTATCGACCCCGGCGTCCACCACTTCAGCTACGAGCGCGCGGGAGCGACGGTGACCGAGATCGAAGGGGCCTCGCACGTCTCCATGATCTCCCACCCCAAGGAGGTCGCGGAGGTCGTCATGACCGCCGTCCGCGCCACTGCGCCGTGAAGCCGGACTGATCCGAGGGCAATAAGCGCTGGCGACGATGGCAACCTCCACGGCCGCTACCCGGTCCCCAAGGAGCTCGACCTCGAACTGCTGCAGCGCATCCGCGACGCCGTCGACTGCAACATCAGCCTCCACGGCGGCAGCGGCACACCCGGCCACTACTTCCAAGAAGCCGCCCGGATCGGGGTCAGCAAGATCAACGTCAACTCCGACCTGCGCTACACCTACCGCACCACACTGGAAGCACAGCTCAAGGCCAACCCAGACCAGTACGCGGTCGTCAAGATCATCGGCCCAGTCATCGACGCGGTCCAAAAGGTCATCGAGGAACGGATCGACCTGTTCGGCTCAGCCGGCCAAGCCCGGCCATAGCCCTCCGACAGCGTCCAGGCGTCGACTTGCCGCGGTAACGTCTACCTCACTAAGCGTCCGTGCGTCACTGAGGAGGTCGACTTGTCCAGTACGTCCTTCGGTTCCCGTGAGATCCGCGCTCTGACGTGGGGCTGGTGGCTGGCGCTGCTGATCGGCGTGCTCAGCATCGTCGCGGGGGTCATCGTGATCCTGAAGCCGAGCAACAGCCTGTCCACGCTCGCGGTGATCTTCGGGATCTTCATTCTCATCGACGGTATCTTCGAGATCGCCGGCGCCATCCTCGGCGACACGGAGAGCCGGGGATTGCTGGCGGTGATCGGCACGTTGAGCGTGATCGCCGGTGTGCTGCTCATTCGCCACCCACTCGGCGGCGTCCGGGCGGTGGCACTGTTGCTCGGAATCTGGCTGATCGCCGCCGGCGTGGTCCGGCTGATTTCGGCATTCGCGTTCGCCGGCGATCGGGTGTGGCGCATCATCGTTGCGCTCGTGCTCGGGGTATTCGGGATCGTGATCGTGTCGGCGCCCCACATCGGATACGCGACGCTGGCATTGATCGCCGGTATCTGCTTCATCTGCTACGGGATCGGGATGCTCGCCGTGGGATGGGCAATGCACCGGATCCGACAGGAGGGCGCCGCGATCGAACCAGACGTCAGCGTGCCGACCTAACCTCGCGATGATGAAACCGGTGCCTTCGGTCGGCGCAACCCGGCTAATCGCGCCGAGGTGGGAGCACGCGGCCTTCCTCAGGCTGGGGAGGCGAGCCCAAGGCGTGCGAATTCCTCGGCCATCCGCACCCCGACTACCTGCAGCGCCGAGGCTGGGCGGATCATCACCTTCAGCTCCGTGATGCATCCATCCTCGTCGAAGGTGAGCTTGTCGATGCCCTCGACCTGGCGCCCGTCCACCTCAGTCGCGAACTCCAAGACGGCCACGCGTGCATCGCTGTCCTCGAGCTGGTGGACATAGCGGAAGTGGCCGCCGAGGCCCAGCACCCGCTCGGCCGCCTCAAGGACCTTAAGCACCGCGTCGCGTCCCGCGTAGGGCCGGTAGACGACCGGGCTGCGGAATACAGCATCCTCGCGGAACAGTTCGGATGAGCCGGCGATCTCGCCGGACTCGACGGCGGCGCGGAAGCGGTCAGAGAGCATCAGCGTGGAGCCTACCGCCGGCTCGAACCCAACGAGAAAACCCCGATATGAGGGGCTTTTGAGTGGGCCGTGGAGGAATCGAACCTCCAACCTTGGGATTAAGAGGCGGCCATTTGCAGGGCTTTTGCCTTAGATACGGGCGTTTGGGTGCGGCTGAGTGAGGTCGGAGCGGCTCAGAACTGCTGAGTTCGGGACACGGTTGGGGACACGCCAGCCAGTCCGTCCCACCGGCCGATGGCTCGGCATCGGTCGAAGCTCCCGCTGTTTCGTGGGAGCGGCACTCTCGCCGGATCGGCCGTTGCGTCGGCTACACCTCCGCTCGCAGGGCTCGCTCCTCTGCACGTGAATGGTGCGAGCCTAGACTCTGGGCCGTGGATACCGCCGCGCGCAGCCTGGCCCACTGGAGCGAAGAGAGTCGAGCCGAGATGGACGCCTTCTACGCGCTCGCGCGCCGGGACTATGAGCGTCTAGCTCGAGGCTTCGTCAACCATTCGGCGTGGCTACGGCGCGTTGCCGACGGGCGCCGAGGTATCACGTTGCTCGATGTCGCCTGCGGCTCGGGCAAGTTCCCGGAGGCGCTGCAAGACTTCGGCGGTGTCGGCGCCCTCTCCGGTGAGCTGCGGATCGATTACGACCTGCTCGACCCGTCTCCGTTCTCGCTGTTGGAGGCCGCGCGGGCGCTTCGCCCGCCGTTCGTCGCGGCGTTTCGCCACGAAACCCTTGTGGAGGAGCTCGACGACGCCGTCGGACCGTTCGACGTCGTCTGGGCCACCCACGCCCTTTACTCTCTCACGCCCGGCGCAGTCCACGCGGCGGCCGCACGCATACTCTCCGCACTCGCGCCCAGTGGCGCGCTGCTCATTGCGCAGGGCAGCCGCGAGGGCCACTACCTGCGTTTCTACCGCCACTTCCTCGACGACATCCGCGACGGCCAGGGCACGTTGTACGCCGCGTCAGAGGATCTTGCCGAGGCGCTCCGCGCCTGCGGCGCCGACCCTCACGTGGTCCGCCTGTCCTACGATCACACCACCGCACTTGAGAACGCCGTCACCGTCGAGGGCTACCTCCAGCGATGCGCCTTCGACGATTCCGTCTCGCTGCAGGAGATGATGACGGCTCCGCACCTCGGTCCCTACCTGCGCGATTGTCGCGACGAGGCCGGGGGCCTGTGGCGGTTTCATCAGGAGGTTGACGTGCTCCTGGTTGGCCCCGCCTTCGACGGCTTGATCGAGTAGCCCTATCGTGCCGCCCCTGGCGCGCCAATCCGCCTAACACACGCCGTCGTTTATGACGGTGGCACCGTGACGAGGCGACTACGCTCCCTGGGTGGCCGATAGAGAGCGACGCTTGGTGATTCGGCGGGCCCTTCCGGGCGAGGCGGAGCGTCTCAGCGAGCTCGCTATGCGGTCCAAGGCTCACTGGGGCTATGACGAGCAGTTCCTTGAACGTGTGCGCCCGATCCTCACGTTCACCGAGGAGGACCTTCTGAACTGGCCCATGTACGTCATGGCGACTGAAAGCGATGAGCCCGCCGGGGTGTACCGGATTACGGGTGCCCCGCCGCAGGGCGAGCTCGAAGATCTTTGGCTTGATCCACCGTTCATCGGACATGGAATGGGCAGGGCGCTGCTGGAGCACGCTCTCGACATCGCCGCCAAACTCGGGTTTGAATCGCTCGTGATCGAAGGCGAGCCCAACGCCGAAGGCTTTTATCTGGCGATGGGCGCGATCCGTATCGGCAGTCGGCGGTCACCATCGGGCCGCACCCTCCCGCTGTTGCGCATCATGACCAGATCGAACCCGCACACCGGTCGGTCGGCAGCGGCTGGCTGCCACACGCGTCACGTCGCCCTACCGCCTCCGACCAGTAACTACCGAAACCCTGGCCGACAATGATGCCCAGCGTCGATACTCCTCCTTGCCTAGCGTCCAGTCCGAGAGCGGTATTCGACGGTCGAGTGGCGCACCGGGGATTAGGCAGCAGCGTCAGCTCTGTATCAGCGTCTTCTCGTAGAGGATGTTCTCGCGGGCACCTAACTAACGCGGACCTGCGACCGACCTCGTGGTAACCGGCGCTTAGCGTTTGGGCACGGTGCGGGGGAGCCCGAAGTGGGGGAACACGCTGCTGTCGGCGAAGAAGGTGATCTCGGCGATGTTGCTGCCGGCGAGCGTGAGCACGAGCAGCCCGTGGGCGCGTGCGATGCCGGAGTGCGGGTAGGGGAAGTAGCAGCCGAAAGCGGGTTGGCCGTTGGCCCGGGTCGGCACGAGCCGCAGCGGCGTCTGGTGGAGCGCGCCGCGAACCCGTAGGAAGTTTCCGATTGTCGCACCGCCTTGGTATTGGTAGGGGTAGGGCGGCATCGTTAGCCATGCATCGTCGGTCAGCAACGCGACGACAGTGTCGATGTCGCCGTCTTCGATCGCGTTCGCGAACTGCCCGACCACCTCGCGCTCGCGCCGGGAGTTGGGTAGCGGCGCGCGGTCTCGCGTGGCGGCGGGCGAGCGGGACTCGAGCGTGGCACGGGTGCGGCGCAGCAGGCTGTTCACGGCGGCTTCGCCGGTGTCGAGGATCGTGGCCACCTCTGCGGCGCGGAAGCCGAGCACGTCTCGTAGGACTAGAACGGCCCGCTGCTGCGGCGGTAGGCGTTGGAGGCCGGCCACGAACGCGAGGGCCGTCGCTTCGCTGTGCTCGTAGCGGGCCTCGGGCCCGGGTGCCTGGTCGGCGATTCCCTCGATAAGCGCGTCGGGGTAGGGCTCGAGCCAGATCGGCTCGGTGATGCGGGTGGGTGTGGGCGGATCGTTCAAGGGTTCGAGGCGCTGTGGCCGGCGCGCGTTCGCGCGCAGCGCGTCAAGCGATCGGTTGGTGGCGATTCTGTACAGCCAGGTCCGGATCGAGGCTCTCTCGGTGAACTGGTCCAATCCGCGCCACGCGGCCAGCAGTGTCTCCTGGACCAGGTCCTCTGCGTCCTGGGTCGAGCCGACGATTCTGTAGCAGTGCAGTTGGAGCTCATGCCGGTGGGGGTCGGTGAGTTCACGAAACGCGTTCTCGTCCCCGGCACGGGCCAGCGTGAGCGTGCGTTGGGTCATGTACGCATCCTCGCATTGAACCCTCCGTTATCGGCCATCGCTTTATAGACGTCGCGAGCGGCGGAAATTCGTCGCTGAATTTCGCGACATCCCGACGCCTACAGAGGTGATGCCCACAACGAGCAACACCGCATAGGAGGCCGTAATGACAATCGCAGACAAACCAGTTCTGCTGACCCCAAATATCAACCGCTGGCGCGCGTTCGCGCTGTTGGCCGTGTCGTTCTTCATGGTGGTCATCGATCTGACGATCGTCAACACGTCGTTGCCGACGATCGGCCGGGATCTGCGCTTCAGCGAGACCAGCCTGCAATGGGTGGTGACCGCTTACTCGCTCACGTTCGGCGGCTTTTTGCTGCTCGGCGGGCGTGCCGCGGATCTGCTTGGCCGCCGCCGGGTCTTGATGCTCGGCCTGTCCGTGTTCACGGCGGCTTCGCTGGCGTGCGGACTCGCGACCGGCGAGGCGTTCCTGATCGGAAGCCGGGCGGTTCAGGGTCTGGGCGCGGCGGTCATGCTGCCCTCTGCCCTGTCGATCGTGATGAACATGTTCCAAGAGGGCGCTGAGCGCAACAAGGCGCTCGGGATCTGGGGCGCGCTTGGTGCCACCGGCGCGACCGTGGGGCTGATCACCGGCGGGGTTCTCACCCGGTACGCCGGATGGCAGTACATCTTCTATCTAAACGTCCCGATCGGGGCGGCCGCGCTGGCGCTCGCACCGCGGATCGTCCCCGACAGCCGGCTCGCCACGACGCGGCGGCGGTTCGACGTGCTCGGCGCGATCTCCGGCACAGGCGCGCTGGTGCTGCTCGTGTACGCGATCTCCCAGGCACCCCAGTACGGCTGGGGCGCCACGAGAACGATCGCGGTGCTCACGGCATCCGCGGCTCTGCTCGTTGCGTTCCTGGTGATCGAGAACCGGGTCGAGTCGCCGCTCTTGCCGCTCTCGATCTTCCGGCTGCGCACCCTCGCCGGCGCGAACACCGCCGGGCTGCTGCTGGGTGGCAGCTTCTTCGGGTTGTTCTTCGTCGGCACCCTGTACATGCAGCAGGTGCTTCACTACAGCGCGCTTCAGAGCGGGGTAGCGTGGCTTGCCACGTCATTGACGTCGATCGCGCTCGCCGGTCTCTCGCAGCTGCTGGTGACCCGCGTGGGAGCTAAGGTCGTAATGGCGATCGGGATGACGCTGATCGGCGCGGGCGTGATCTGGGCAACCCAGGTGCCCGTCCACGGGCACTACCTGGCCAACCTCGCGGGCCCGTTCATTATCGCCGGCGCTGGGACCGCGTTCGCGTTCATCCCCGTCTCGATCGCCGCGCTCGCGGGCATTCAGGAGCACCAGGCCGGGCTCGCGTCCGGGCTTTTGAACACCTCCCAGCAGCTCGGCGGAGCGATCGGGATCGCGATCGCCTCAGGCGTCGCAGCGAGCCACACCAAGACGCTGGTCCACGCCGGCAACGCCGCATCCACGGCCCTCACCGGCGGCTTCCAGGCCGCGTTCTGGGTGCTCGGCGCGGTCGCGCTGCTCGCTCTCCCCGCGATCTTTGTGCTCATCCGGGGCGACGAGCTCACAGACGCCGTGGCCAAGACCACGGTCCGCGAGCCCCAGCCAGCACTCGCTGCCGCCGACTGAACCTCAACACCAATCCCGATCCCAAACCGCAAAGGAGACGCAACCATGTCCACGTCAACGCCAAACACAACCGAGGCCCGGCACCAAGCCGCTGCGGGAGGGTGGAGGCCGAGAATGGGACTTAATGTCGTGGGAGTCCTCTTGCTCGAGCCGAAGGGTTTGGGGGGATTAGATTCTCCTGTGTGACGGCGGCCGATTTGGCATGCGTTGGGGACGAGGAGGAGGCGGACTCGGGGTTCGGGCACTGGGTGGCGGTTCGCCGCGGCGTCCTTGTCCTGTACTTCATCTCGCTCGGGGTCTGGAGCGCCCACTACGGGATTCCCGTGCAGCGCGAATTGGTCGTCGCGTGGGTGTGCGGGGCGCTCGCGTGCGCGTCGCTTGGCCGGCCGTGGCGCGAGGGACTCCGGCTCGTGCGCGACTGGCTGCCGATGATGATCCTGCTGAGCGCCTACGACTTCACGCGCGGCGCGGCCGACCGCCTCGGGATCGGCGTCCATGTTCACCCGATGATCGATTTCGACCGCTTCCTGTTCTTCGGTACGACGCCAACCCAGTGGTTGCAGGCGCACGTGAACAACCCGAAGGTCGTCAACTGGCTCGACGTCGCCTTCACGCTGATCTACACGTCCTACTTCATCGTCCCGTTCATCGTCGCGGGGTTCCTGTGGGCGCGCGACCGGCTCGAGTTCCTGCGCTTCTCCCGGCGGATCGTCACCCTCTTCGCCGCCGCCCTCGCCACCTACGTCGCGTTCCCGGCCGCCCCGCCGTGGATGGCCGCCGACATGGGTCTGCTGCACGGCGTCACCCGCACCACGTCAGACGGCTGGCAGGTGATCGGCGGGAGGACGGTCGAGCTGTTCAACGAGGGCCAGGCAACCGTGAACCAGGTCGCCTCCGTGCCTTCGCTGCACTCGGCGTTCACGATGCTGTTAGCGCTGTTCCTCTGGCCTCGCGTGCGCCGCCCGCTGCGACCGTTGCTTCTGCTCTATCCGCTGGCCATGGGGCTGACGCTCATGGCCACGGGCGAGCACTACTTCTTCGACGTCCTGGTCGGGTGGATATACGCCGGCGGCGTGATGGGCGCATGGGCGTGGTGGGAACACCGGCGGGAGCGCGTGACGGTGCGCAGCCGATCGCGATCCCGGGCTAGCGGCGCCATTCTGGCCGAGGAACCCGGCTTGATATCCAAGGTGACCGTCGACTAGATCAAAGCAGCAGTCTGCGCTGACCCTGGGTTCCGCGCGAAAAACGGGTGCCGCAACGCTGGCCAGCGCGCTGCTTCTGGACGAGCTGAAGCAGGTTTGAGGTCTCGATGCGGGCGCACGCGTCCAGTCCACGCCTCTGCGGGAGCGACACGCGATGCACGGGACTGGATACCAACGTCCCGAGCACAGGCAGCGTCAGTTTGGGTTGACAAAACGTCTGTTGTCAGCCTAGACTGACGCACATGAGCGCTGAAGACATCGCCTCCGCGATCACGTCCAACGACCCGTCGGTGGGGCTTCGCGCCTCGTTGGCGCTCCATCGCCTGGCTGAGCGGGTCGAAGCGAACCACGTCGCCTTGGCCCGGGAAAAGGGCTGGTCGTGGCAGCAGATCGGAGACGCCTTGGGGGTCACCCGCCAATCGGTGCACACCAAATACAACAAGGAGTCGTCATGACCACCGAATCCGTTGCGCCGGAGAAGCTTCACGCCTGGGCGGTCTATTTGCGGGCCGGTGAGGAGGCTCGTCGGCGAGGTGATCGCCGAGTTGGTACCGATCACCTCTTGCTCGCCTTGTTGGAGGATCCCTCGATCGAAGGCGTGTTGGGCGTGAACCTGCAGGAAGCTCGCCAGGCCCTTGAGTCGCTCGATCACGAAGCCCTGGGCGCCCTGGGCCTGGGGTCCGGCATCGACGCTCCCCCGCTGCCGATGCGCGCCGTGCCGAAGAAACCGAGGATCAGAGACGTCGCGAAAAAAGATCGCTTCCGCATGACGCCCGCGGCAAAGAAAGTGCTCGAGGAAGCGTACAAGCCCAAGGGTCATCGCAAGCTCCAGGTCACCGGCCCCGAGGTGCTGGCCCAGATCCTCACGCTCCAACCACCAGATCCCGCGGCAGTGCTGCTGGGCGCTCTCGGCGTGAACACGTCGGAGGCGCTGCGCGAGCTCGCATCCGCGCTCGCTCAACCTGACCCGACACGGGGCCGCGGGTGACAGCGGTCGTCAGAGCCGAGTCGCTGACGAAGCGCTTCGGTGAGATCTCGGCGGTCACGGACCTTTCGTTCGTGTTGGAAGCGGGGACGATCACGGGCTTCCTTGGACCAAACGGGGCCGGTAAGACGACGACGCTGCGGATGGTCCTGGGGCTGGCGTCGCCGACGAGCGGGCGGGCGCTCGTGTTCGACAGGCCGTACGCCGAGCTCGCGCGTCCGTCGCTGCGGATCGGCGCTGTGTTGGAAGCGACCGATTTTCACCCCGGTCGCTCAGGTCGCGACCACCTGCGGATGCTCGGGCGCGCTGTTGATGTTTCGGACTCGCGGGCGGATGAGGTGCTGCGCTCGGTGGAGCTCGGTGACGCGGCACGGCGGCGTGTGAAGGGGTACTCGCTGGGGATGCGCCAGCGACTCGGACTCGCGGCGGCGCTGCTCGGCGACCCGGAGTTGCTGATCCTCGACGAGCCCGCCAACGGGCTTGACCCGGAGGGCGTTCGCTGGCTGCGTGACTTCCTGCGCCGGCTCGCGTCAGAGGGTCGCACGGTGCTCGTCTCAAGCCACGTACTCGCGGAGGTAGCGCAAACCGTCGATCAGGTGCTGATCATCAGCCGGGGGCGGCTCGTGGTCGAGTCGCCGCTGGCAGAGCTGACCGCCCGCGCCGGCGGCGCGGTACGCGTCCGCAGCGCCGACCCGCAGCGGCTCACGGCCGCACTGCACAGCAACGATCTACACGTCACGACCGGTGCCGACCATTCGCTACTCGTACAAGGAGCATCGACCGAGCGGGTCGGTGAGATCGCATTCGCCGCCGGCGTCCCAGTTCACGAGCTGGTGACCGACGGCGGCTCGCTGGAGGACATCTTCCTCGAGCTGACCTCCGAGGCGTCGGCATGATCGCGCAGACCAGAGCCGAGCTGCTGAAGATTCGCTCAACCCGAACCACGATCGGGCTGATCCTCGGGATGATCGCGCTGATCCTGCTGTTCACGCTGCTGACCGGGCTGCTCAGCCACCCTAGCGGACTGGCGAGCAAGGAGGACCAGCGCTCGTTCCTGAGCCTCGGCAGCCTCGCAGGCGTGTTCTCGGCGCTCGCGGGCGCACTGCTCGTGACCAGCGAATACCGCTACGGCACGATCCGCCCAACGGTCCTGTTCAACCCCGCGCGCTCACGCGTCCTCAGCGCCAAGGTGACCGCCGGCGCGCTGGCGGGAATCGCGTTCGGGGTCATCGGCGAGGCGATCGGCTGGGCGATCGGCTACGCAATCCTCGACGGGCGTGGCATCACCGTCGCACTCAACAGCAGCGACATCGTGCTGCTCACACTTGGAGGACTCGCCGGCGTGGCGCTATGGGGCGCGATCGGCGCCGGCCTCGGAACGATCATCCACAACCAAGTCGGTGCCGTCATCACCCTCCTCGCCTGGGGGTTCGTCGTCGACAACCTCCTGTTCGGACTCGCCCCCTCGGTAGGGCGGTTCACGCCAACCCGCGCCTCTGACGCGATGATGGGCCTCAAGGTCCATCACCTCCTATCGCCCGGCGTCGGCGCCGTCATCCTGATCGTCTGGGCCGCCGCACTCGCCGCCGTCGGCATCGCCCTAACCGCCCGGCGCGACATCAACTAACGCCCAAGACCCGGCTGATCTCAGAATTGGCGAACAGGCCGATGCCGTTGGCGACCCGCCGTTCGCTGCCGTCAGCAGCGAACACCCGCGCGAACACGAACGCAGGCGTCGGCCCGCACTTCGCAAGAGTCGCGCTTGCCGCGCCAAACCCTACGCCGATCTCGGGACATATTGGGGACGTACTTCAAAATCGCCACTGTCCCCGGCAACGAGAAAACCCCGATGTGCGGGGCTTTTGAGTGGGCCGTGGAGGAATCGAACCTCCAACCTTGGGATTAAGAGTCCCCTGCTCTGCCAATTGAGCTAACGGCCCTTGGCCGGCGATGTTACCCGCCGATCCTCGGTCGGGGGGTCAGCATTGCTGGGCGACCGAGGGCGTGGTCTTGGCCTGGTTGATCGCCTGTTTGAGGAGAGTCTGCTGGGCTTTGGGCACGAGGCTGAGGGCCTTGGCCGAGGCCAGATCACCCTTGCGGGTCTGCCCGGCGGCGTAGGCGGACACGGCGAGGCATTCGAAGCCCTTGGCCGCGCTTGGATCGGCGAGCGTCTCGATGTCCCAGGCGCTGGCCTCGCCGGCGTAGTTCTGCTGGCCGGCATAGGCGCGGGCGGCGAGGACCGCGAGGTTGGGATCGGGGTTCTTGGTCAGCTGGAGGTAGCGCTGCCAGTCCTGCGTGGCCAGCTTCAGCTCGTTGAGGCCCGAGGCGGTGAACTGCCCGGTCGAGGAGTTGAAGTTGGCGCCCTGGCCGGCGGCGGTCCAGCGGGCCTGTACGAGGTTGGCCCAGTCCGACGCGCTGTTCGGGTTCAACTGGGTCGCCCTGATCGCGTCCTTCTCCTGCTGGCTGACGACGGCCTTCTGACCGGAGCTCGATCCGCCGCCGCTGAAGGCGTTGAGCAGGCCGCCGAGGCCGTTGCCGGCGCCGACTCCGAACAGCACGAGGCCGCCACCCAGAAGGATCGCGAGGAACAGGTAGACGCCCTGGACGGTCCGGCGCCGACCGCGGCTGCGAAGGTCGAACAGCATCGGCTAGGTGGGGTCGAGCCCGTCGCCGAACGTCGGCTTCGCCTCGGCGGCGGCGCGACGGGCGGCGCGGCGATCGGCGATCTTGAGCAGCACGATGCTTGCGAGGAACAGGATGACTAGCGGCAGCGTCTCCAGTCCAGTCGTGACTGGATCGGCTCCGGGCATCGCCGCGGCGACCACGGCGATGATGACCGTAGCGTAGCGCCAGTGTCTGGTCAGGGTGCTCCCGTTGATCACGCCGACGCGGCGGAGGCCGAGCATCCCGAGCGGCAACTGGAAGGCGACGCCGACGGCGAGCATCGTGAGGATCTCGAACGTGTAGTAGGACTTCGCCTGCACGAGGACGTCGAACTTATCGGCGTTGTAGCCCTGGAGGAAGTGGACGGCCGGCGGCAGCACGACGATGTACGTGAACACCACGCCGGCGAGGAACAACAGCGGCGCCGCCGCCATCACCGGTATCGCCGCGCGGCGCTCTTTTTTGTCGAGAGCAGGGATCACAAAGGCATAGCCCTCGTAGATAAGGACTGGCAAAGAGAACAGCAGCGCGAAGTACGCAGCGACGGTGAGCGTGGTCGTGAACGACTCCCCGACCCCGATCGTGATCGGCTTCTCCTGGGTGGACACGCTGTCCGGGAGGGTCTTGGCGACCGCGCTGTACGTGGCGGCTGACTGAAGGTAGGCCTGCCGGGCCTCCGGAGACTCGCCGGGGGAGTTGGCGAGCGCGAGCGCGTCTTCAGCCTGCTTGGTGAACAGCCGACGGAGCTGAACGGCTTGAGACGGCACCGACGCGAGCCCGTTGTGGGCGGCGACGCTCGAGTTGTGCGGCAGCGCCCGGTTCAGCACGGTGAGCAGGTGATTGTTCTGCCAGAAGCACAAGCCGAACGCGACCACCAGCACGGCCAGGCACACGAACAGACGCGAACGAAGCTCGTCGAGGTGGTCGACGATGCTCAGCCGGTCCTCATGCCCGATGGGCCGAAGCTTCGCCACGACCGAGACTTCCCGGATCAGCGGCCGCTAGGAGCGGCTCTGTGGCCCGACCTCGGCCGACTCGCGCTCGGTGGGAGCCGCGCTCGGCGCGACGTCCGGGGTCGAGGCGGTGGCTGAGGTGATCTCGGGCCGGCTGGCCTGCTCCTCGTCCTTGTTCTCCCCCGTGATCGACTCCTTGAACTCTCGGAGGCCGGTCCCTAACTGCTTGCCCAAGCCGGGCAGCCGCTTGGGGCCGAAGATCAACAGGACGATCACCAGGACGACGATCAGATCTGTGGTGGGGTTACGGAACATTCGGGTGGTCCTCCGGATGGGGACTCGAAGGTTACCCGGTCCGCTGGGGGGGTGAAAAGGGGTCGCTCGGCCACTCCCATAGATGCGCCTCAAGTTGCCGACGGCGTGGGCCGATTAAGGGCACGGAGACGCCAAATGAATCAGCAGCCAGAACAACCTTCAGTCCGTCGAATCGTGCTCCCCAGCGGGCGCAGCATCGAGGTGGTCCGGTTCAACGACCAGAACCACACCACCCGCGGGCTCCACATGTGCCCCGACTGCAGCTCCGAGCTGGTCCAGCCGGTCGACTGGTCCGAGGCGCCGGAGGAGTGTTGGAACCTCCTGCTCTCCTGCCCGAACTGTGACTGGTACACCGAAGGCCTCTACACCCAGGACCAGGTTCGCGAGCTCGAGGACCGGCTCGACGAGGGCCTCGCCGACATGCTCAGGGACCTGCAGCGGCTGACGCAGGCGAACATGGCCGATCAGATCGACCGGTTCATCACCGCGCTACACGCCGACCAGATCCTCCCCGAAGACTTTTAACCCGGGACAGGACGGGCTCCCGGCCCCACGGACGCCGCCGCAGGCGGCCCAAACAAGACGCGACGCCTGCAATAGCTGCGTAGGTGCGTGTCGCCCTCGGGTGACTCGCGCCCGATGCAGAGGCCAACGAATCGCTGGAGGGGCGCGCGGTCACCCGCAGGCGACACTCATCGGAGCTATTAGCTGTAGCGCTCGACGACCACGTCGGCCGCGAGCTCGAGCGCGGCCCGCTGGCGCTCCGGCAACGCCGGCAGTTCCAGCTTGGCGTCGGCTACGAGATCGCGGGCGCGGGACCTGGCGGTGTCGAGCGCGCCGGTCGCGGCGATCCGGTCGCACACGTCGGCCGCCTCCTCGGAGGTACGCACCGCCCGCGGGTCGAGCGCGGCCAGCTCGGGGTCGCGCGCGCGGGCGAGGATCAGCGGCAGGTTGACCGTACCGTCGAGCAGGTCGGCTCCGCGCGGCTTGCCGGTTCGCTCGGGCGGCCCGGATACGTCGAGGATGTCGTCGAGGATCTGGAAGGCGAGGCCGATCCGCTCGCCGAACCCGCCGAGCACATCCGGGTCGCTGTCGCCCTCGAGCGCCCCGAGCTCGCAGGCCGCGCGGAATAGAACCGCAGTCTTCAGCCGGCAGCGGGCGAGGTAGCGGGCGACCGTGACCGCCGTGCTGAACGCGTCGGCGCGCTGCGCCAGCTCGCCGAGGGCCAGTTCGCGGCTCGCTCGCGACAGGATCCGCACGGCATCGACCGAACCGCCGCCGGCAAGCTCGGCGAACGCGCGCGAGAACAGCAGGTCACCGGTGGCGATCGCGAGGTCCCGGCCACCGGTGGCGACCACGGTCGGGCGGCCGCGGCGGAGGACCGAGCCGTCGAGCACGTCGTCGTGGACGAGCGTCGCCCCGTGCACGAGCTCGACCGCGACGGCGGCCCGGACCAGCCCGTCGGTCTCGGGAGGTGGCGCGCCGGCCGCGATGCACACGAGCAGCGGGCGCAGGCGCTTGCCGCCGGCAGAGATCGTCTCGCCGGCGTGGCGCGCGAGCACGGGTCCGTGACCGACGGCCAGCTCGTTCATCCGCCGCTCGACGCGGTCCATGATCCGCGTCAGCTCCTCGCCCCCGGCGTCGACGACGGCCTGCGCCCCGATGCTCATCACGTAGGCACGACCCCCACGTGAAGCGCGATGATCCCGCCGGCGGTGAGAACGTAGCGGACCTCGCGCAGGCCGGACGCCCACATTCGAGCGGCGAGCTCATCCGGCCCCGGGAATCGCTTGACCGAGCTCGGCAGGTAGGTGTAGGCCTGCGAGTCGACCACCCGGCCGAGCGCCGGGACCACGTGGTCGAACCAGATGTCGAAGAACGTCGACAGCGGCGGCCGGCGCGGGGTGGTGATCTCGAGCACGACGACCCGGCCGCCGGGTCGCACGACTCGGGCCATCTCCGCCAGGCCGCGGTCGAGGTCTGAGAAGTTGCGGGCGCCGAAGGCCACGGTGGCGGCGTCGAACTCGCCGTCCGGATAGGCCAGCGCGAGCGCGTTGCCGGACTCGAACCGGACCCGGACGCCGCCGAGGCTCGCGGCCCGCGCGTCGGCCTTGGCCCGCGCCAGCTCGAGCATCCGCTCGGAGAAGTCGACGCCGACGACCTCGCCGCCCGGCGCGACGCGCGCGGCCAGCTCGAACGCGAGGTCGCCCGTGCCGGTCGCCACGTCGAGCGCCCGGCCACCAGGCTCGAGGCGCGCGAGGTCCGTCGCGCGCCGGCGCCACTGATGGTGCAGGCCCGCCGTCATCACCGTGTTCATCCGGTCGTACAGACCGGCAATCCGATCGAACATCGCGCGGACCTGTGGTTCGTCTAGCGTCCCGGGGGCCGCGGTCGCCATGGTCCCGATGGCGCCCTACTGGAGGTCCGACAGGAACTGAACGAGGTTGTTGAACTTCTCGGGCGGCAGGTCCTTGAACGACGGCATCGGCGGCGTCGGGTTGCGCAGCGTCGAGGCGATCTGGGCGGTCGGAACCGTGCTGGCGATGTGCGTGAGGACCGGGCCTGGCCCGTTGTTGCCGTTGTCGCCGATCACGTGACAGGCCAGGCAGCCCGACTCGCCGACAACGTCCGCGCCCGCCCTGAACGTCGCCGCCTGCGCGGGCGTGAGGCTCGACGGCGGCTTCAGATCAACCGAGTTTGGCGAGCCCGTGTTCGCGCCGCTGTAGGTCAGGTAGGCCATCGCCGCGATCGTCGCGACCGCGGCGGCGAGCGCCACCGGCCGCCGCTCGATCCGGCGCTCCGGGCTGCGGTCGTAGAACGGCAGCAGGAACAGCAAGATCATGCAGATCGTCGGCACGCCGATCGTCGCCATCGGCGTGAACTTCGGGACGTTGCGCATCACGCGCAGCACCTCGAACAGGAAGAAGAAATACCAGTCCGGCCTGGGGACGTAGGTCGTGGTCGTCGGGTCGGCCTTCGGGCCAAGCTCGGCACCGAACATCAGCGCCAGGAAGATGATCACCGCCATCACGATGCAGGCCATCATTCCGTCGTGGAAGACCGCGTATGGGAAGAACGGCTCGCCCTCGTTCTTCATGACCGAGTAGTCGCGGAGGTAGGCCTCCTTCTCAGCCTGGTTCATGCGCCCGGTCCTCGACGGATTCCCGGCCGGCGTCCCACGCGTCGCGCACGATCGTCAGGCACGGCGCTCACACTTCCTCCTCGTTGATCTCGTGGTCGCCGTCCTGTTCGGGGTGGGGCTTGAGCCACGGCGGCGCCGAGATGCCGAGCTTGGTGACCAGATACAGGTGGGCGCCGATCAGCGCCGCCATCAGGCCGGGGATCAGCAGCATGTGGATCGCGTAGAAACGCGACAGCGTGGTGGCATTGAAGTCAGCGCCACCAAGCAGGAAGTTCGACAGGAATGGTCCAATGAACGGGCCGCCGGCGTTGATGTTGATACCGACGACCGATGCCCAGTAGGAGCGCTGGTCAAACGGCAGCAAATAGCCGGTGAAGCCCATCGCGAGCGTCAGGATCAGCAGCACGACGCCGATCACCCAGGTCAGCTCCCGCGGGTACTTGTAGGCGCCGTAGAAGAACACCCGCCCCATGTGCAGGAAGATCAGGATGATCATCACCGACGCGCCCCACTTGTGCATCGCGTGGACGAGCTGGCCGAGGAACACGTTGTCGTTGATGTTGCGGACCGATTCGTACGCGCCGCCGGACGCGTCCGGGCGGTAGTACATCGCCAGGAAAACACCGGTGACGGCCTGGTTGAGGAACGCGAACAGCGTCGCCGAACCGAGCGTGTAGGCCCAGTTGATCCCGCGCGGAACCTTCCGGAACAGCAGCCAGCGCAGGCCGCCGGACATCGAGGTGCGTTCGTCGAGCCAGTCGACGACGGTGACCCCGGCCTCGACCGGCGGCGGGTGGTGCTGGATCTGGCCGTTGGATTCGCCCGGCTTCTTCGGCCTGGGCTGGAGGACCTTCGGCAGCGGCGGTGCGGGAATGCGAGGCAAGTCGGTTACTTCGGCGGGGGCTTGGCGGTGTCGAACTGGGCCGGATACAGGTACTGGCCGATGCCGTTGATCGGTTCACCCGGGAACCGTGGCGCGAAGCGCTGGAGCTCGTTGTTGACCGAGTACCGCGGACCGATCTCAACGAGGTTGGTGTCCGGGTTCAGCCGCGTGTAGAAGCGGTCGAGCGGCCGGACCGGTGGGCCACCCGCGACCATGCCGCGGAAGTCATACACGCCGCCGTGGCACGGACAGATGAACCGCTGCGCCGCCTGCACGTACCTGACGGGGCAGCCGAGGTGCATGCACCTGTCCGACAGCGCAACCCAGTGGTTGTACTGGTCCTCGGGCTCCGTGTCGATGCTCGGGTTGCGCGTTCTGACGTAGGCGATCGTGTTGCCGGCCTCTCCGATGCCGGGCGTGATCGTGATCACCTTCGTCTCGTAGATGCTCTCCGTGAAGTCCGCCGGGGTGCCGATCGCCTGCCAGCTCCACTGCTGGCGCTTGAAGATCGGCGCGATCGCGAACCCGAGCGCCGGGAGCGTGAAGGCCGCCGCGGCGACCGCGCCGACGCCGTTCGCGCCCAGAACCATCAGCCGTCGGCGGGTGACGGTCTCGCCCTCGAACGCCCCGGGGATGTTCCGGTCGAGCGTGTACTTCGACTTTCTTTCCTTGTGACGGTCGGGCACGGAGAGCTCGCGTTCCTTACAGCAAATTTAGACTGGGACAGGGTACCGCCACCGAAGCGAAAAGGTCACCACCGGCGCGAGCGGTACGCGTGGGCCTAACAACCTCGATACGAACCTCACAAGCTCGGATCCTGTGGCTTGCTACGAACCGCACAAGCCGCGGCCCGTAGCGCCGCCGCCGCGCCCGGAGCGTGTGCTCGCGCCTGGGCCTTGGCGTCGGCGTGGGCCTCGGTCGAGCCCCACCCGACGGAGACCGCGCCGGCCTCCCAGACCGCTTGCGCGAGCTCACGATCGGAGGCGGCATGAGCCTGGGCGACGAGCGAGATCACATCGGCGAGCTCGTCGACGGCGTCGAGGTCGCCGAGGGCGGCCAGGCGGGACAGTCCGAGCGCGTACAGCTGATCGCCGAGCAACAGCGCGAGATCGACGTCCTGCGGGCGGACGACCAGCGGCTCGTCGTAGTGGAGCCGATAGCCCTCGAGGATCATCTCGAGCAATACCTCGTACTCGCGCTCCTGCCCGCGGGCCCGCGGTCCGACGGCGGCGATCTGCGCCGGACCGGGGCGGTCGAGCCGTCCGCCATCGGTGACCGGGTCGCCGAGCACTTCGGCCACGGTTCCGCCCTCGAGTCGGAGCGTCTCGTGCAGCGCGTGCGCGCCGTCGCTCGCGGTCCTCACCGCCCGGCGACCTCCGCGAACGCCTCCCCGGCAGCCTGCACCGTCCGCGCGACGTCGGCGTCGGTGTGCGCCAGCGACGGGAACCACGCCTCGAACTGCGAGGCGGGCGGGTACACGCCGCGGGCCAGTAGCCCGCGGCCCCAGGCGCCATAGGCACCGGTGTCGCAGGCGGCGGCGCCGGCGTAGCTGAACACCGGGCGCTCCGAGAAGAACACCGTGAGCAGACCCGGGACGCACTGGACCTGCACTGGCCGGCCGGCGGCGGCCGCGGCGTCGCGCAGCCCGTGGGCGAGGGCGTCGGTGGTCGCGGCGAGTTGGCCGTAGGCGGCGTCGGTCAGCTTGCGCAACGTGGCCAGGGCCGCTGCCACCGCGAGCGGGTTTCCCGACAGCGTTCCGGCCTGGTAGACGTCGCCGGCCGGCGCGACCCGTTCCATCAACTCACGGCGCCCGCCATAGGCCGCCGCCGGCAGCCCGCCGCCCATGATCTTGCCCATGATCGTCAGGTCGGGGAGCACGCGGTAGCGATCCTGGGCGCCGCCGCGGGCGACCCGGAAGCCGGTGATTACCTCGTCGAAGATCAGCAGCGCACCGCCTTGGTCGGCCGCTTGGCGCAGCATCTCCAGGAACCCGTGTCCCGGCGGAACCACACCCATGTTGGCCGGGATCGGCTCAACCAGGATCGCCGCCAGGTCGTCGTCGGCGGTCAGCTCCCACGTCCTGGCCATGTCATTCCAGGGCGCGACGACCGTCGCCGCGGCCGCGGCCGCCGGCACCCCCGGGCTCGCGGGGATCCCCTGGGTGGCGAGGCCCGACCCCGCCTCGGCGAGCAGGCCGTCGACGTGGCCGTGGTAGGCGCCCGCGAATTTCAGCACCTTCTCGCGTCCCGTCACGGCGCGCGCGAGCCGGATCGCGCTCATCGTCGCCTCGGTTCCCGAGGAGGTCATGCGCATCATCTCGACCGACGGGATCCGGCCGGCGACCTCCATGGCGAGCTGGACCTCGCCCTGCGTGGGCGCGCCGAACGTCGTGCCGTTCGCCGCCGCGGCGGTCACGGCCGCCACGACATCGGGGTCGGCATGACCGAGGATCAGCGGGCCCCACGAGCACACCCAGTCGACGTAGTCGTTTCCGTCAACGTCGGTGATTGTGGCGCCCCGGCCCGAGGCGATGAAGATCGGGTCGCGTCCGATCGCGCGCATCGCCCTCACGGGTGAGTTGACGCCTCCGGGCAGCAGGCCGCACGCCCACTCATAGAGCTCCGACGAGCGCGCGGTGTCCGTCGTCCCAGCGGTCTCGGCGCCGGTCACACGCCCGCGTGCTCGCGTTCCCAGGCCCGGTACTCGTCGGTGAAGTAGAGCAGCCGGATCTTCTTGAACTCGGTCGAGGAGTACAGGGTCGAGCGCTCGTCGACGCCGGTCTCGGTGGCGATCGAGTCGAGGATCGCGTCGCACTCGTCCTTCGAGCGTCCGTGCGCCATCGTGAAGATCGAGTACGGCCAGTCCTCGTAGGTGGGGCGCTGGTAGCAGTGCGAGATCCCGCGGAAGGCCGCCATCCGCGGACCGAGCTCCATGATCCGCTCGTCGGGCACCTTCCACACGCCCATCCCGTTCGCGCTGAAGCCGGCGCGGCGGTGGAACAGGATCGCGGCGACGCGGCGCAGCAGGCGGCGCTCCTGCATCTGTTGCAAGTGCGCAAGGAGCTTGTCCTGCGGGATGTTCAGTTTGTCGGCCGCGGGAGCGTAGGGCTCGGGGATCACCGGCAGGTTGCCCTGTGTCGCCCGGATCACGTTGATGTCGAACTCGTCGTAGGGCTGGCGCTCGGTCTCGGCCGGAGGAGCGACCTCGACCGCCTTGGCGAGCGCGTCGGTCCCGCCCTCCATCTCGAGGTCCATCCGGATCTTGAACAGCTTGAGCGTCGGGAGCTGGCGGACGGACTCGGCACCGGCGATCTTGGCCAGCACATCGAGCGTCCCGTCCAGGCCGAGCGGCGACTCGGGCTCGGTGGCGATCGTGAACCAGATGTTGAACTCGTGGTTCCGCAGGTAGTTGTGCGAGACCCCGGGGTGCTCGTTGATGATGTTGGCGGCGCGCCACGGGTTCTCGGGGTCGACTTTGGCGGCGACCAGCATCGAGGAGTAGCCGAGCGCGCGCGTGTCGTAGATCGGCGTGACCTGCCGGATGATCCGCTCGTCGAGGAGACGCTTGACCCGGGCGATCACCTCGGCCTCCTCGATCCCCGCCTCGTCGGCCACGGCTTGATATGGCCGGGGAGCGATCGGGAATCGACCCTGCATGAGGTTCAGCAGCCGCTTGTCGAGGTCGTCGAGCGGGGTCGCGGCGCCGTCCTTGCGGCTACGCAGCTTGGGACCGAAGCCGGATGCCGCCTTGCTCATTGAAGCCATCGCGCCGCCTCCTTGGCGTGGTAGGTGATCACTATGTCTGCCCCGGCACGACGGATGCAGGTCAGCGTCTCGAGCACGGTCGCCCGCTCGTCGAGATACCCGGCGGCCGCCGCCGCCTTGACCATCGCGTACTCGCCGCTGACGTTGTAGGCGGCCAGCGGCATGTTCGTCTCCGTTTTCACCCGGTGGATGAGGTCAAGGTAGGGGAGCGCCGGCTTGACCATCACGATGTCGGCCCCCTCGTCGACGTCGAGCTTGGTCTCGCGGACGGCCTCGTCGCCGTTGCCGGGATCCATCTGGTAGCCGCGGCGGTCGCCGAACGCCGGGGCGGAGTCTGCGGCCTCGCGGAACGGCCCGTAGAACGCCGAGGCGAACTTGGCCGAGTACGCGAGGATCGGGGTGTCGGTGTGGCCGTCCTCGTCGAGGGCGTGGCGGATCGTGCCGACGCGGCCGTCCATCATGTCGCTGGGCGCGACGATGTCAGCGCCGGCGCGTGCCTGCGAGGCGGCCGTGCGGCCGAGCAGCTCGAGCGTGGCGTCGTTGTCGACCGTGAGACCGTCCCCGCCCGACCGCAGGACCCCACAGTGGCCGTGGCTCGTGTACTCGCACAGGCACAGATCAGTGATCACGACGAGATCGGGATGCGCGTCCTTGATCGCGCGTGTGGCTAGCTGCACGATCCCCTCGTCGTCCCACGCGCCGGAGCCCTCCTCGTCCTTGGCCGCGGGCAGCCCGAACAGCAACACCGCGGGGATCCCGAGGGCGGCAGCGTCGCCGGCCTCGTCGACGGCGTGGGCGATCGACAGGCGGTCGACCCCCGGCATCGCGGCGATCGGCTCGCGGCGGTCGATGCCGTGGGCCACGAACATCGGGTAGACGAAGTCGGAGGGACTCAGGCTCGTCTCGCGAACCAGGCCGCGCAGCGCGCCGGTGGCGCGCAGCCGGCGAAGGCGGGTTTGCGGGAACGGCATCTAGTCTGAGAATACCCCCGGCCTGGGGCCAGGCGGGATCCGGCGGCCTAGGGCAAGGCGGCATCGGGCGGCCTAGGGTGGGGCGCGCGCGCAGCTTGGAGCGGTCTACGCGACTACGGCCCAGGAATCGACGTGCCAATCCGTGACAAGTCCGTTCGCGACATACGGGTCCGATTTCGGGAACGCCTCGGCCGCGGCCCGGTCCTTGAACACGATCGCCGCACCGTGCGGGGGATCGCCGAGCGGCCCGGCAATCACGATCCGTCCGTCGTCCTTGGCGCCGCGAATCTCCTTCATGTGCGCTTCCCGATGCGGCGCCCGGCGCTCGACGATGTTCTCGACGTAGTCGTAGAACAGGATGTACTGGGGTGCGTTAACAGCCATTTCGCTAACACCCTACGGCACCGCCGCGCTACGCTGCCACTGTGGCCGATATCCAGAAGCGCGGTAGCTACACCCCGCGCCGCGCTCGCGAGCGGCGCGCGTTCCAGTTGGTAGTCACCGGCGGGGTCGCCGGAGCGGTAGGCGTCGTGTCGGTGGTGCTCGCCGTCGCCGGCGTGCTCGGCTGGACGCTGCCGGTCGTATCGATCATCGTTGCGGTGATCTGCGCGGTGCTGTTCCGCCGGGCTGTCGGCCAGTCGTAGTCGCGATCAGGCGAAGCGTCTGAGCGCGAGCCGCGCCAGCGCACCGAACACGAGCGTCAGCACGGCCAGGTGTACGAGCGGCCACCCGATTCCGGGCGCCGCGCCGCTGAACGCATTCGAAACCGCCTGAAGCGCAGCCTTGAACGGGAACACGAACGCGATCGCGTCGAGAATCGACTTGAGCGTACCCGACACCGCGTCGGCCGGCACGAGCGTTACGAACGCGATTGGCAGCGACAGCAGGAACGCCATCAGCGACGCAACGCTGACCTCGCGCGCGAGACCGCCGATGGCCACGCCGAGCGCCGCAAAGGCAAGACCTCCGAGTCCGAGCGCGGCCAGCCACAGCGGGAACCGGGCCCAGTCCAGGTGCACGAACAGCGACACCAAGGCTGACATCACGAGCGTGACCGAGGCCGCGCCGGCGGCGGCCAGGACGACCTTTTCGGACAAGAGCCCTTCCGGCGTGACCAGTCCGCGCACCAGCCGCGAGTAAGCGTGCTCGGACCGCTCGAGCGCGAGCAGCCCGGCCGCGAGCAGCACGCCGACGAACATCAGCGACACGATCACGGCGATCGCGGCGGCATAAGAGGCCGTCGGGGTCGTCTTCCCCGCCAGGTCTGTCGTCTGCACCGTCAGCGGCGAGCCGATCGAGCTCAGCACCGGCGTCGCGAACCCGAGGCCGTCGATCGCCAGACTGGCGAAGTTGACCACCTGTCTGAGCGCCGGCACCAGCGGCGAGCCCTTCGGCAGCGACGCGATCGTTCCCTGGACGATCGTGCGGGAGTTCTTCAACCCGAGCAGCGGCACGCTCTGGCCGAGGAACTGGAGCGTGCCCCCGCTGAGCGTCTGCTGCAGGTCGGAGACCGCCACTCGAAGCACCTGCTTGGACACGGCCTGCTCGACTTGCGCCACGCGGGCGCTGATCGCCTGGGCCGCGAACTGCCGCTCGATCGGATCCTTGGTGTTCAGGATCAGCTCGACCGTCGGGTTCCCGGCGCCTTGGGTGATCAGGCTGTTGATCTGGGAGACGATGTCGGCGGGGATGATCAGCGCCGCCGCCGCCTGACCGCTCTTGACCTTCGCGATCGCCTCCGCGCGCGAGCTGACCTTGATCGGATCGATCGACTGATAGAGCTCGTCCGCGTATTTGGAGACGTTGATCTTCTGGTTCCCGAAGCTGAGCAGGCCACTACCGGTCGGCACCTCGTTGACCAACGCCACCTTCGGCTTGCCGGGCGGGCTCGACAGCGCGAATCCGATCATCAACGCGATCACGATCGGGTACACGACCAGGAGCCCGACGAGCAGCGGTGAGCGCTTGAGGATCTGCAGGTCCTTGATGAGCAGCCAGCGCACGGTCAGTGGTCGTCCCCGTAAGTGCGGTCGCACCGAGAGGTGCCACTGGTGGATGCTGCGCGAGGACGCAGGATCCGATGCGTAGCAGCGCTACGTGAGGATCCGAGGACAAAGCGCAGCGCCGCCAGGGGGGCCTCGAATGCGGCCGTATTTGCGGGGGCGGCCACTAGTGGCCGCGCTCGCGCAGGAAGCGAACGAACGCGGTCTCGAAGTCGCGGATGCCGGGCTCGTTCACGGCCCTCTCGAGCTCGGCGGGGGTGCCGGTGAACAACAGTTCGCCGTCCCCCAACACCAGCACCCGGCTCGCGTAGCGCTCGGCCTCGGCGACGTTGTGGGTCGAGAACACGATCGTCGTCCCGTGGCCGGCGAGACCCCCGATGAACTCCCACAGGCGCTCGCGCTGGCGCGGGTCGAGTGACGCCGACGGTTCGTCGAGGAGCAGCGCCGGCGGCTCGGACAGCAGGCCGATCGCGATGTTCACGCGCTGCTGGTTGCCACCCGACAGGCGCCCGACCTCCTCATCGGCGCGGTCCTCGAGGCCCGTCTGGGTGAGCATCCGCGCGACCGCCTGCTCCGGATCGGCTAGGCGCTCGAGCCGGGCGAACAGCCGCAGGTTCTCGGCGACCGACAGCTTGGAGTACAGCGCCGGCTCCTGGGGGACCCAGCCGAAGCGGGGGCCCGGCGCGCGCGCCACCTCACCTTCGGAGGGATGCAGGGTGCCGGCGAGGATCGACAGCAGCGTGGTCTTGCCGGCGCCGTTCGGACCGATGATCGCCACAACCTCGCCGGGGTAGAGCTCGAAGCTGATCCGATCCAGCGCGGTCCGCGCGCCGAACCGCCGGGTCAGTCCTCGAGCCGCCACGGTGGCCGCGGATTCGCCCGTTTTGGTGCCGGTGGACAACGACCCTCAGGCTAACTGGGCAGTTTCACGCGCGGCTCGAGTGCGGCGCCGCACGAGCGGCAGTGGGCGTCGTTTACTCCGGCCGCGGCCCCGCAGTCCGGACAACGTTCGAGCCCGGTCGCCAGCACGCCCGAGCCGATCGGACCCCATGGCTCGAGCACCAGATGCTTTCGCAGGTAGAGCACGGTCACGCGGATGACGGTGGCGATTGGAAGGGCCAGCAGCGCGCCGACGATTCCGTAGATCGTGAACCCGATCAGGAGCCCGAGGATGATCAGGATCGGGTTGATCCGCAGCGAGATCCGGAAAACCTGCGGTGCCACGATATGGCCCTCGAGCTGCTGCAGGGCGACGAACAGGATGATGACCCACACGGCGCTGATCGGATTTACGAACAGCGCCACCAGCACCGCCGGCAGCGGCCCGATGATCGGCCCCACGTACGGGATGAACTCCGCCAGCCCGTAGAAACCGCCGAAGAAGACGGCGAACCTCGCGCCGTCGGGAAAGATCCCGAGCTCACCGAAGATCCACAGGCCGAGCGCCGCGCTCGCGCCCATGATCAGGCTGAACAGGAGCTGGCCGCGCACGTAGCCGTACACCGCGCGCTGGACGAGCAGCGGGTAATCGTCCTCGGGCGTCCCGTCGCCCGACGGCATGATCCGCCGCACGAGGTCGCCGATCTGCTCTCCGTAAACGAGCAAGTAGATCGACAGCACGAACGTGAGGACGAAGTCGAATGACGTCGTGACGACCTGCGTGAGCAGGTCGCTCGAGAACGAGACGATGTCGCTCGAGCGCTTCTTGATCTCGTTCCCGAGCGTCTGCAGCGCGGTCTGACCCTGCTGCTGGATCTGCACCTTGATTCCCCGGCGATCGAGCCACTGCTGGAGGCTGGCCAGGTCGCGGTTCGCCTTATCGATGTAGTCCGGGACATCGCGCTCGAGATGGCTGACCTGCGTACTGACCGGCTGCGACAGCAGCACCCCGACTCCCCCGATGAAAGCGAGCCCTCCGAGGTATACGAGCAGGATCGCGAGCCCGCGGGGGACGCGGTGTCGGTGGAGCAACCTGACAAGCGGGTTCAGGATCAGCGCGATCGTGCTCGCGCCGAGCAGGATCAGCAGGACCGTTCCGGTCGCGCGGGCGAGCGCCCATAGGCCGAGCGCCGCGAGCGCAACCACGACGAGCTGGACCAATCGCGGGACCACAACCGGCGGCGGCGCAACCGGGTCTGGGCCGAGAACGGGGGATTGCTCGGTCTCGGGCGCGCTTACGGCGGGATCCCCGGGCTCCCCGAGGGCGTCCGCGCCGGTCGGTTCGCTGCCCTCGCCGGCGGTGGGCGGTGCGCCGCCCGGTCGCCTGGGGAACCTCAAACGCATGCACCTGGAAGTATGAGCACCGACAAGACGTGAGTGAAACCGTGAGCATCTTGTTTGTCGGCGACGTCGTCGGCGGTATCGGCAAGCGCACGCTGCTGGCGCTGCTGCCTTCGCTGCGGGATCGGTACGCCCCCGACTTCGTTGTGGTCAACGGCGAGAACGTCGCCGGCGGGGTTGGGATCACACCGAAGATCGCTCGGGAGATGCTCGCCGCCGGCGTCGACGTGATCACGCTCGGCAACCACACCTACCGCCACAAGGAGATCTACGCCTACCTCGACGAGGAGGATCGGATCCTGCGGCCGGCCAACTTCCTCGCCAGCCAGCCCGGACACGGGTGGTGCGTTGTGAGCGGTGCGGGCGGCTCCCGGCTCGGGGTGATCTCGCTGTCGGGCAACCTGTTCATGAAGGCCGGACGGCCGGTGTTCGCCGAGGTCGACGCGGCGCTGCACGCGCTCGGCGGGAAGGTCGATCACGTGCTCGTCGACATGCACGCCGAAGCGACGAGCGAGAAGGTGGCGATGGGCTGGCATCTCGACGGGCGCGTCACCGCCGTCGTCGGCACCCACACCCATGTGCCCACCGCCGACGCCCGGATCCTGCCCGGCGGCACCGCCTACATCACCGACGTCGGAATGACCGGGCCTCGCGGTGGCGTGATCGGGGTCAAGCGCGAGCAGGCGCTCACGTCGATGATCACGCAGATGCCGATTCGGTTCGAGACCTCGCCCGAAGATCCGTGGTTGAACGGCGTCGTGATCCGCGCCGGCGAGTCGATGCGGGCCGAGTCGATCGAGCAGGTATTGGTGCCGGCGCCGGGCGTGGTTTGAGCGCCGGCGGGTGGTGTCGAGTGCCGGCGCGGTTTGAGCGCCGCTGGGGTTCCGTGCGGGACCGCGGGGCCTGACGGCCGGGCCACCCGGGACCGCCATACACCGGTGCAAATCTCGCCAAACCTCCCGGATCCTGCGAGGTCCCGCTACATAAGCGCCGTGGAGGCGCTTATGTAGCCGCGGCGCGGATTAGCGCCGGGTTGCTGCGTTTTGCACCTCTTCGGCCGGCGGCGGCGGGCGTGCCGGCGGCCGGGGCCGCGCGCCCGGTCGCGGCGGCGGGGAGGTCCTGAGCGGCGGCGGGCCGGCCGGGGCGGACCCCAGATCGGGGCCAGATGCGCCGCGCCACCAATGTACAAAGCCCGAAACCTCCCGGCACCAGGTCCGCAACCGGGAGATAAGCGTCCCGGGAATGCTTATGTCCCGGTTGCGACGGAGGAGGGTGGAAGGTTCGGGCGCTGTACACGTGGCCGCCCGCCCTGCCTGCGGCGCCGGAACTTCGCTTGCCGGCGCCCTCGCCCCAAGCCGGCTCACGGAACCTCGCTCGCCGGCGCCCACACCGCTCAGTCGGCACCCGTCCACTCTCCGGCGCCCAGGACCCCCTCGCCGGCGCCCACGCCCCAAGCCGGCGCCCGAACCCACCCGCCGCCACCGCTCGCCACCCAACGATCAGGGCGTCGCGACCGCCAGCGGCCTCGATTCGGCCCCGCGATCCACGGCCGACGCCTCCAGCGCCTGCTCGAGCTCGGTCGGGAAGGCCCCGAACAGCGCCACCACCACGAACGGGAAGAACCACACGATGTAGGAGTACAGCCAGTAGCCGTCGCCGAGCTGGAGCGCGATCAGAATTGCGGCTCCGAGCGCGGCCACCTCGATGATGCCCCGCCGGCTCGGCACGACCATCACCGCAATCGCCAGCGCCACGGTGGCGCCCTGGACGAGGTGCTGCTCGATCCCGAGGCCGCCCCACAGCCCCCATATCGAGAACGGGGAGGTGCGGCCGGCCTGGTAGGCGACCGTGTCGTGCCAGAACGCGTGCCAGTTGTTGTCGAGGATCACCGGCAGCATCACGACTGCGGCCGTCAGCCCGAAGGCCAGGACAAACCGAACGATGTCGCGCCGGCTCGGGGGCGGGTCGATCCCGCGCAGGAACAGCGGCGCCAGCGCCAGTGGCGCGAACTTGGTCAGGCCGGCGAGCGCGCCGAGCACGCCCCTCGCCGGCGCGGAGGTGATCACGAGCAGCGTCGCCACCAGCAACAGCGAAACCAGGGCATCGTTGGTGTTCGAGCTGAGCGTCCACAGCGTGAACGGGTACGCGGCCCACGCGTAGGCGAGCACCACGCCCAAAGTCGGCCCTCGAACGCGGCGACCCAGCCAATAAAGGCCGAACAGCGTCAGCAGGTCAAACACGATCGCGGCCGCGTGCGCCGCGGGGAGGTCGTCCCACGTGCCGCTCCACCCGAAGATCATCCGGAACGGCACGTAGGCGTAGTAGGCGACAGGCCCGTAGGTGTCGCCGTTGGCGTTGTCCTTGGGCCAGTTCCCGTACAGCGGCTGACCATGGACCAGCTTGTCGGCCCCGATCACGCCGGCGTAGCCGACGTCGATCACGTTCGAGTTGACGACGTTCAGGCCGACCCGGAAGCCGACCAGGAAGATCACCCCGATCGCCAGCCACGAGATCGGTACAAACACACGCAGCGGCCCTCGCGGCCGGCCGCGCCCGAACCCGAGCAGCAGCATGCGCACGAGCAGGTACAGCATGAACGGGTAGATCGCCGGCGTCGAGAGCCCGATCTTCGCGTGGTTGAAGAGCGCCAGCGAGATCGACAGGCCGAGCAGCGCGAGCAGGTCGACGTGCAACAGCGACCAGGCGCGGCGTTCGCGGCCGCCCTCCGGCAGCCGGCGGCGGCGCCACGGCAGGAACGGCGAGATGAACAGCACGCACAGCGGGATCCACACGTACCACGAGTTGACCCGCCGCCCGAACGCGCCCGCATAGCCCCGGGCCATCGACCAGGCGACCTGGAAGCCCGTCCAGACCTGGGTGACGCTGCCGTCAGAGTCGTCGATGTAGGCCTGCGCGAGCTCGACCTGCTTGGGCCCCGAGGAGAACCAGCTGACCTGCCACTGCCCCGGGCCTTTGGTGTACTCGTACGGGATCGCCTTCGGGTGGCGCCCCAGCTCCGCGCGGATCGTCAGCGTCGCGGCAGCGATCTTCTCGACCTCGGCCGCGGTCAGCCGGTAGCCCTTCGGCGGGACGTTCTGCGCGGTCACGAGCACCGGCGTGTTCGGATCGGCCGCGGTGGTGGTGACGGTCTTGGTAACGGTCGAGGTGACGACCGTGCCGGCAGCGAGCGCACCGGCCGGCGCCGCCGCGGCGACGATGACCGCGATCAGGAGCGCTAGGACAAGCGCCGCTAGCTTAGGACGCGCTGCATCTACGCCTTGAAGCTCCAAAGCTTCTGCCCGATGAACGACAGCGGCGTGCCGGCCGCAATCGCGATCGCCTGCGCGGCCACCTTCATCAGGCCCGCGTCGACCAGCACGACCAGCACCACGTAGGTGAAGCCGAACGCGACCAGCGACACGGCAAAGAAGCGAAGCGCCTGGCGAACCGGGTGCTCCTGCTTGGCGGAGAACGTCCAGTGCCGGTTCATCCAGAAGTTGTTCAGCACCGATACCGCCCACGCGATCACCGCCGACAGGTGGTAGTCGATCCCGATCAGATGGACGCACGCCGCGAATACCGCCAGGTTAACGACATACCCGACCGCCCCCACCGCGCCGAAACGGCCCAGCTGCAGCCAGTTGTGCGTGTGGCGCATCCCATGGCGCAGCCGCAGCAACGGCCGGCTCACGCCGTGGCGGGCGCGGACACTGGTCGGCAGGTCGACGGTCGTTGTTAGCTCGTCAGGCATTCGCGGAAATGTATCGGCGTGATGTCCGGGGAGCGTAAGTGTTCGACGCGCACTAATCGGCTCCTAACCCAGGCTCGCCGGCTTGTTCTGGCCCGGGGGCACCGTATCTAATCGCAAAATGCTCGCGAACCATCGGGGCGACGTCGCGGAGCGACCAGCGCGCGCGCACGGATGCGGACGCCGGGCCGGTGCCGCACCACAGCAGCGCACCGAGCGAATCGGAGCGGTGCAGCGAGCCGTGGCTGCCGCCGCCGACGTGGTCGGCGCCGCCCCAGTCGACGAACTCGTAGCCGGGCGAGGCCGACAGCAGCACGTCGCCGGCGGTCGGGCATTTCAGCGCCGACCAGATCCGGGCGAGCGCGTCCGGGTACTCGCTGCACAGGAAGCGCCCGTCCTGGACCTCGCCGAGCAGAGCAGCCAGATCGCCCTCGACGTCCCAGCGCCCTCCCCGGTCGTCCTCGACCCCGCTTCCCGGAGCGAACCGCAGCTCGCCGCGCCGGCTGCGAACAACGGCCTCGTCACGGGCGCTTCCGGTCAGCCACAGCACCAGGTCGACCCCCTCGACCTCGCGGACGGCCTCGACCGACCGCTCGACGAGCTCGTCGCGCCGGTCGATGTCGAGCGCGTAGACCATCGCCGCCCGCTGGGCGGGGCTGAGCGCGACCTCGGCGCCGGCCGACCGCGTCGCGCTCCGCGTCGCCACGTCGAACTCCTCGAACGCCCGATCCAGCCGGATTCGCTCCTCGACCGCCGCCTGGGAGTGGTCGGAGGTGACGATCACGGCGTGCTCGTCCAGGAAAGCGTCGGGCCCGCCGGCCGCGTGCATCAGGCGCTCGAGCTGCCGGTCGGCCGACGCGATCGAGGTCACCTGGGCGTGCGGGCCGTTCTTGTGCGACCACGCGTCGTTGTCCGGAAGCGAGAACAGCATGAAGTCGAACAGGTCGTTCTCGACCAGGTACGCGCCCACGCACCCAGTGTGCTGATCGCGGATCCCCGGCATCCCGAGCTGGCCCCGACACCCGGTCTTCCGACTCGCGTACAGGTCCGCGTAGAACAGCTCCCGCGGTCCGAGGATCGTCCGCCGAAACAGCGTCGAGGTGACGATCCGCGCGAGCGCGGTCTCGTTGGAGACTTCGTGTTCATAGCGGCCGCGGTAGATGAGGTACGTGGTTCCGGCCGTCCGGACGTCGGCGTCATCAAGCGTCTCGTAAACGGTCTCGACCTCCGGGGAGAGGTGCTCGGCATTCATCCGGTACACGGTGTCGGTCAACGACCGCAGCACCCCGAACTGCCGAGAAGCGCTGAAGCTCGAGCCATACTCGACGTAGCGACCCTCCTCCCGGTGGTACCAGTTCATGCTCGGGATCCAGTGGCCGTCGGGTCCTTCGCCGGTCGTGATCGTGGCCGCGCACACCGGCGTCACCGAGGGGAAAGCCGCCGCGCACTCGTCGACGTAGCAGCCGTCGCGCCGGATTCGGGCGAGCGCCGGCGCGCGCCCGTTCGCGATCGCTCGCTCGAGCATCGAGGGCTTGAGCGCGTCGATCACGACGAGCACGAGCTTCTTGGTTCGAGTCACGAGAGGATCGTCCCCCGTTTGCGGCGGCTCAACGCAGGATTCGCAGTCCGGCGTACTTCTGCTCCGAGCGCCGGCGCCCGGCGATCAGCAGCCACAGCAGCGCGATGAACCCGATCGGGCCGACCGGCGGCGCGACGATCGACAGCGCGGAGTCAAGGGTTCCGGTGCCTTCGGCGTACAACGGCACGGCGGCCGCGGCCTCCGGGTCAAGGCGCGCGCGGACCCGAACCAGCAGGGGCCGGGTGGCGAGCGTGGCGACTACGGCGCACACCACACCGCCGATCAGACCGGGCCAGCTCGCGTAGTGGCCGTGGGCCAGCGCGCCGGCGAAGAACAGCGCTCCGAGCGCGGCCCCGATCGCGCCGAGGGCGACGCTGAGCGCCTCTGAGTCGATTTGCCGGCGCTCGATCATCGCGAGCGCGATCGCCCCGACCACCATTCCGAGCAGGAATGGCGTGCTCTGCAGGAAAGAGTAGTCCGTGCCGCTGAAGTGGATCTCGACGTCGCCGGCCGCGAGCCCGCCCGCGACGAGCGCGGGCAGGAACGGGCGGATTCCGACCGCGCAGGCGATCCCGATTCCCTGGCATATGTCGAAGGCGAGATGCACTGGTGCTGTACCGTGACCACCCGTGACGATAGTGGAGAGGGCAGTGTGACCGGGCGGGCGGGGCCCGGGCAGCCGGGGGGAGGGCGGGGGTCCAGTCTCACCGTCCGCGCTCCACCGCGAGGGACATCGAGCGGTACGGCGCGCTGTTCGCGGAGCGCACGAAGGTGATGAAGTCCTCGGCGATGCGCGACCTGATGGCGCTCACCGAGCGCGACGACGTGATCTCGCTCGCCGGAGGCCTGCCCGACACCTCGACCTTCCCCGCCGACTCGTACGCGTCGTTGATGAGCACGGTCGCCGCCAACTCGTGCGCGCGGGCGCTCCAGTACGGGCCCACCGAGGGCCTCGCGCTGGTCAAGCACTGCATCGTCGAGGTGATGCGCGCCGAGGCGATGGAGGTCGACGAGGACGAACTGCTCGTCACCACCGGCGGCCAGCAGGTGATCGACCTCGTCTGCAAGACGCTGTTGGACCCCGGCGACGTCGTCGTCTGTGAGGCGCCCACCTACCCCGGAGCGGTTCCGACGTTCTGCGCCTACCAGGCCAAGGTCGTCCAGGTGACGATGGATCGCGACGGGATGCGCACCGACGAGCTCGAGAGCACACTCGACGAGCTCGAGCGTGCCGGGCACCGCCCGAAGTTCATCTACACGGTCCCGAACTTCCACAACCCCGCCGGAGTGACGCTGTCGCTCGAGCGCCGCCACGAGCTCGTGCGGATCGCCTCCGAGCGCGAGCTGCTCGTGCTCGAGGACAACCCCTACGGCCTGCTCCGTTACGAGGGCGCGCCGCTGCCGACGCTCCGCTCGCTCGATGAGGAATTCATCATCTACGCGAGCACGTTCTCGAAGATCCTCTCGCCGGGCGTCCGCCTCGGCTGGACCGCGGCGCCGGCGCCGGTGCTCGCCAAGATGACCCTGGGCAAGCAGTCGTCCGACCTTTGCTCGTCGTCGATCTCCCAGTACTTCGTCTCGGCTTATTTCGATTCGGGGCCGTGGGAGGACTACGTGCGCTCGCTGATCGACATCTACCGCCGCCGGCGCGACGTGATGCTCGATGCGCTCGCTGACCAATTCCCACGCGAGGCCGAGTGGACCCATCCGCAGGGCGGTCTGTTCATCTGGGCCACGCTGCCCGAGTATATCGACACCACCGACCTGCTGGCGCGCGCGCTCGAGGACCACGTGGCGTTCGTCCCGGGCCGGGCCGCGTACGTCGACGGCCGCGGCGGCTCCTCGATGCGGCTGAACTTCTCGGGCGTGGGCGTGGACGAAATCCGCGAGGGGATCAGGCGGCTCGGCGAAGTCGTCCGCGAGCAGGTCGAGCTGTACGGCACGCTGACCGGCACACGGTCAAGAGGCGCTGCACGGCGCGACTCCGAGCGCGCAGTGACACCGCCGGCGCCGGCGCCCCCATCGGCGCCCGCGGCCGATGCGAACGTCCTGCAATTGCGGCGCAAGCGGGCGTAGGTGACTCGCATCGGGGTGCTCAAGGGCGGTCGCTCGCTCGAGCGCCAGGTGTCGCTGAAGTCGGGGGCGAGGGTCGAGGACGCGCTCGAGCGGCTCGGTCACGACGTGATCCCGATCGACGTCGGCGCCGATCTGGTCGACCGCCTGACCGCCGAGCGCCCCGACCTCGCGTTCGTCGCGCTCCACGGTCGCGACGGCGAGGACGGGACCGTGCAGGAGCTGCTCGAGGTGATGGCGATTCCCCACACGGGCTCGGGCGTGTCGGCCTGCATCCGCGCGGCCGACAAGGTGCTCGCCAAGCACGCGATGCGCGACGCCGTGATCCCCACTCCGGACTTCTACGCGTTCAGCGAGACCGCGTTCCGCGAGCTGGGAGCGGCGCAGGCGCTGCCCGCGATCGAGGAGCGGCTCCAGTTCCCGATCGTGGTCAAGCCGGCCGGTCAGGGGTCGGCGCTCGGGATCAAGTTCGCCCGGACCCCGTCGGACGTTCCCGGGGCGCTGATCGCCGCGTTCTCGTATGACCGCAAGGTGGTGCTCGAGCGGTACGTCGCCGGCCGCGACCTGGCGGTCTCGATCATCGACGAGGCCGGCGCGCCGCGCGCGCTGCCGATCGTCGAGGCGGTACCCGAGCAGGAGGACTTCTACGACTTCGAGTCGCGCTACGAGATCGGCCGCACGCGGTTCGTGTGCCCGGCCGACCTCGACGATCGGGTCGCCGACCGCGCGGCGGCGATCGCGCTCGAGGTGTACTCGCTGCTCGGCCTGTCCGGGTTCGCGCGCGTCGACATGATGCTCGAGTCCGGCACCGACGAGCTGTACGTGCTCGAGGCCGACGCGATCCCGGGGCTGACCGAGACGAGCCTGCTGCCCCAGGCCGCCGACGCGGCGGGGATCGGGTTCGACGAGCTCATCGGGCGGATCGTCGACGCGGCGCAAACACCCGCGCCGGCGCCCTGAGCCGCGGTCCACAAGGACTGGCGTCCGGCCAGCCCTTTGATCACTCGCCGGCGAAATCCTCCGGCGTCACGTGGTCGAGGAAGTCCTTGAACTTCTCGACGACCTCTTCGGTGTCCTCGACCTCGTGCTCGAACTCGATCGCGGACTCGGCGATGACCTCGTCGGCGGCGTAGATCGGGGCGCCGGCGCGGACTGCGAGGGCGAGCGCGTCGCTCGGGCGAGAGTCGATCTCGAGCTCGCGGCCGTTGACCCGGAGGCTGATCGACGCGTAGAAGGTGTTCTCGCGCAGCTCGGTCACGGCCACGCGCGTGCACTCGACGTCGAGCTCACCGAGGACGTCGGACAGCAGATCGTGGGTCATCGGCCGCGGTGTCGATGCCCCCTGGAGCTTCATCAGGATCGCCGCTGCCTCGGGGTGGCCGATCCAGATCGGCAGGAACTTGTTGTTCTCGACGGTCTTCAACAGCACGATCGGCTGCTTGCCAACCATGTCGAAGCTAACGCCGTAGATGACCATCTCCTGCACGTACAGCTCCTAGATCGCTGGGGTGTGGCAAGTATAGGCCGCGATCCGGGCTTGCCCAGAACCCCGGGCCAAGGCGGGTGGGGGTGGCGGGTAGGGGCGGGCGGGGACTTAATTCACTCGATGAGGCCCTCCTCCTGGAGCACCTTGCGCGCGGCCGAGACGGCCGCGTTCGACGCCGGCACACCCGCGTACACGGCCGTGTGGATCATGATCTCATTGATCTCATCGACCGTCAGGCCGTTGCCGAGGGCGGCGCGGACGTGCATGCCGACCTCGTTCTCGGCCCGGAGCGAGATCAGCGCCGCGAGCGTGATCGCGCTCCGCATCCGGCGGTCGAGTCCGGGGCGAGACCACACCCCGCCCCAGGCGTAGCGCGTGATGAACTCCTGCCACGGGGCGCCGAAGCTGCCGGCGTTGGCGACAGCACGATCCACGTGCTCGTCGCCGAGCACCTCGCGGCGTGTCTGCATTCCGACCTCGTAGTCGCTCACCGTCAGACCTCCTCGTCGCTCATGAACCGCAGGATCATCGCGGTTGTCAGATCGGGCCGCTCGATCGTGGCCAGGTGAGCAGCCGGCGAGACCACTTCGAACCGTGCGCCGGGTATCAGGTCCGCGATTCGCCGGCCATGCTCGGGTGGCGTGGCCGGATCCTGCTCGCCGGCGATCACCAGGGTGGGCGCGGTGATCGAAGGCAGATCCGGAGTCAGATCCATCTCGGCGATCGCCTCGCAGCAGCCGGCGTAGCCCTCGCGTGGGGTCGCCGCGAGGATCCCCCGCATTCGCTCGATCACATCGGGGCGGGCGCCGGCAAAGGCCGGCGTGAACCACCGCACGAGGACCGCGTCGGCGATCGCTCCGACGCCGTCCGCCCGCACGATCGCGGCTCGCTCGAGCCAGGCCGATGGCGGGCCGAGCCGGGCCGACGTACAGCACAGAACGAGGCGCTCGACCCGCTCGGGCGCATGAGCCGCGACCCACATGCTGATCATCCCCCCGATCGACAACCCGCACAGGGATGCGCGCTCGATCCCGAGGCGATCGAGCAACGCCAGTAGGTCGGACCCGAGGTCTTCGATCGAGTACGAACCCGACGGAACCGGTGACCGGCCGTGTCCCCGGATGTCGTAGCGAAGCGTGCAGAAGCGCGGCTTGAGTAGTTCCGCCTGCGGCGTCCACATCGTGAGATCGGTGCCCAGCGACCCGGTAAACACGAGCGCCGGTGAGCCGCGCTTGCCGCGGAACTCGTGATGCAATTCAACCGGCACGATGCGCCGCCAACGCCCGGTCGATCAGCTCGGCCGTGACCCCCAGATACGAAGACGGGTCGAGCGCGGAATAGAGCTCGTCCGGGCTCAGCGACTCGGTCACCAAAGAAGACTCGAGCAGCACGTCTCGGAACGGCCGTCCGCTCTCCACCGACTCCCGTGCGGCGCGCTCGACCAGTTCCTGCGCGTCGGCCCGACCGAGCGCCGGCGCGAGTGCCGCCGCGACGCTCTCGCTCATCACCAGCGCTCCGGTCATGTCTATGTCCGCGCGCATCTTCTCAGGGTCGACCTCGAGCCCGGTGAGCAGCTCCCGGACGAGCGCCGCCGCCGAGCCGGTCAGCCGCAGCAGCGCCGGCAGCGTCTCCCACTCGGCCTGCCAGGTCCCGGCGCCGCGCTCGTGCTCCTGGGCCATCGCCGCGAACATCGTCGCCACCAGCCCGGGACCGCGCTGCGCGCATGCGACCAGCCCGATCGCGCCGACCGGGTTGCGCTTGTGCGGCATCGTCGAGGACCCGCCACGGCCGGGGCCGCCGCCCTCGCTGACCTCGGCGACTTCGGTCTGCGCGAGCAGCACCACGTCCCGCCCGATCTTGCCGGTCACCCCGAGCGTGGCTCCGAGCGCCGCCGCGATCCGCACCGGCCGCAGCCTGACCGTGTGCCACGGCAGATCGGGCGCGTGGAGGCCCAACTGGTCGGCCAGCTCGCGGGCGACATCCAGGCCGCGATCGCCGAGGCTCGCGAGGGTGCCGACGGCGCCACCGAACTGGACCGCGAGCTCTCGTTCGCGGACGCCGGTCAGCTCAATCAGAGCGCCGTCGAGGCCCGCGAGCCAGCCCGCGGCCTTGAGACCGAACGTCAGCGGGAGCGCCTGCTGGAGCAGCGTCCTCCCCGGCTCGATCGAACCACGATGCCGCTCGACGAGCGACGCGCAGGCGTCGGCGGCCGCCCACAAGTCCACCACCACCAGATCCAACGCCCGCCGGGTGACGAGCATCATCGCCGTGTCGATCACGTCCTGGCTCGTCGCGCCCTTGTGCAGGTGCGCGGCGGCCCCATCTGAGAGTTGCCGGCGGAGCGCACGGAGCAGACCCGGTACGGGCGTGCCCTGCTCGCCGGTGGCGCGCCCGAGCTCGGCCACGTCGATGTCGAGCGCTCCCTGCTCGACGGCGGCGGAGAGCTCATCCGCCGCCGAAGCCGGAGCGAGCTCCAAGACAGCCAAGGCCCGCAGCAACGCCACCTCGAACTCCACCATCGCGTCGACGAGCGCCCGATCGCTGACCGCCGCGGCGACTTCACCGTGGGCGAATAGACCGGCGAACAGGCTCGCGTCGCTCACGCCTTCGGCGCTCGACGCCATCCCGGGTCCTATCGCGACCCGCCGCGAGAACCCAAGGGGCGGGGTTGCGGAGGCCGGGTCGCGGCCTCGAGCGAGTGGGCACAGGACCCCAGCGCGGCCCGCACGACTTCAACCGTCTCAGACGGCATGTCGCCGAGCATGTCCGACTCGATCCGGTCCATCGACCGATCGCAGCCCTCGAGGACCTCGAGTCCCCTGGACGTGACCGAGGCCTGCAGCACCCGCCGGTGCCTGGGGTCGGGCCTCCGGCGAACGAGCCGGCGCTTCTCGAGCGCGGAGATCACGAGGTTCATCGCCTGCGGCGTGACCAGCGCCCAGCGCGCGAGCTGGGCACACGACAGGCCGTCGCGCTCTCGCAGCAGGCTGAGCGTGACGTACTCGGGGGTCGAGACTCCGTGGACCCGGAGCTCGTCGTCCAGGCGCGCGCGCAGCCGGCGCTCCACGCGGTACACGAGGTATCCGACGCGAGGAACCGCCGCCTTCTCGGTCGAGCCGAGCTTTGGCATGGCAGCACCGGTCACGCGAGCAACATTAGTGCCTGCCGGAGCGAGTCGATGCAGGTCCCCCACCAGCGGCATTGACAAGCAGCTTGAGATACCCATAGGGTTCGCGCCCGGGACCTGAGGAGAAATGCCGGCGATCTGAGGAGGGCTTCGTGATCCGACGTAGGACACTCATCGCGCTCGTAGCTGGAGGACTGCTCGCCGCGATTCCGGCGACATCGGGCGCGCAGGCCCCGACCTCCACTCACTACACGGGGACGCTCCCCGACGGTGGCAGCTGGATCGCCGACGTGCCCTCGCCGTGGAACGGCACGCTGCTGCTCTATAGCCACGGCTACGGCAGCACGACTCCCGCCGACTCGTCCGACCCGGGCACCCAGCAGGACCTGCTGAACGAGGGCTACGCGCTCGCCGGATCGTCGTACGACCCGACGGGATCGCTGTGGCAGCTCGGCAGCGCGGTCCGTGACCAGTTCGAGACGCTCGCCAAGGTCGAGAGCACGGTCCTGCCCCACCGGCCGGCGGACGTGATCGCATTCGGGACCTCGATGGGCGGGCTGATCAGCTCGCTCGAAGCCGAGCAATCCTACGGCCGGCTCGACGGATCGCTGACCACGTGCGGGATCGTCGCCGGCGGTCTCCAGCTCGGTAACTACCAGCTCGACGGCGAGTACGCACTCGACCATCTCCTGGCCGGCGACTCGATCAAGCTCGTGAACTTCACCGGACCGACCGGCGCCGCCGACAGCTTCACTTCCGCCGTCGAGATGGGAAACGTCGCCGCGACCGCGCAGACGACTCCGGCGGGCCAAGCGCGCCTCGCGCTGGCGCTGTCGCTGATGAACACGTCGACCTGGGCGGTCCAGCCCGGCGCGACACCGCCCGCGGCGAATGACTACGCGGGGCAGGAGCAGGGGCAGTACGACACCGACTTCGGGGGGCCGCCGCCCGGCTTCCCGCCGCTCACGGCGATGGAGTTCGTCGAGACGGGGCGCCAGCAGATCGAGCTGGCCGCCGGAGGCAACCCGAACTGGACCGTTGGCGTCGACTTCCAGCGGCTGGTCGACGAGTCGCCCTACAAGCCGGAGATCGAGGCGCTCTACCATGCCGCCGGTCTCAACCTGAACGCCGATTTGCGCTCACTCACGCGGAGCGCCAATATCAAGGCCTCGGACCGCGCGGTCGCCTGGATGGTTACGACCTCCGACAACACCGGGCGGCTTCAGGTGCCCGAGCTCGACTTGCATACGATCGCCGACCAGCTCGTTCCGGTGCAGCAGGAGAACTACTACCGGGACACGGTCGCCTTCGCCGGGCGAAGCGAGTTGCTCCGCCAGGCGTACGTGGACGCCCAGGGCCACTGCAACTTCACGCCGTCCGAGCTGGTTGCCGGCGTGCACGCGATCCAGTACCGCATCGACACGGACCGGTGGGGCAACGTGGCCACTCCGGCGGCGCTCAACGCGAGCGCGGCGCAGTCCGGGCTCGGCCCGGCCGCGTTCATCCCGGGGTACGAGCCGGCGCCGCTGACTGGGGTCAACGGTCCGTTCAACCCGTTCACGCAGGGCATCTGGTAAGCCCTGAGCATCGCGCGGCGGCTCCCGGGGGACAATGTCCGGGATGCCGACCGCTGCCATCAGACCAGCGCGGTCCACCTGGGCGTGGGCCGCGCTCGGCCTCGCGGGGTCAGTCGCCGTAGCGCTGGCCGGACCGCGGCTGGCCGGCGGGCAGGTCAGCTGGTGGTATGCCGGCACCGGCGGCGTGGTCCTGTTCTACGCCGGGATCGCGGCGCTGTCGATCGCCTGGCTCGCGCTCGGGACTCGCACGATCACGCCGAGGCAGGTATGGGTCATCGCGGCGGCCTGGTGCGTGCCGCTGCTGCTCACGGCGCCGCTGTTCAGCCGCGACGTATACAGCTATCTCGCGCAGGGAACGCTCGTGCACCTCGGGATCGACCCCTATCGCCACGCGCCGGCGGCGCTCGCGCAGGTCGGCAAGGCACACGTGCTCGGCGCGGTCGATCCGTTCTGGCGACATACCACCGCGCCGTATGGACCGCTGTTCCTGTGGATCGTCAGCGGGATCGTCGCGCTGACGGGTTCGCACCTGGTGCTCGGAGTGATTCTGACCCGGGTGCTCGACGTGGCCGGGCTGGTTCTGCTGGCGCTGTTCGCACCCAGGCTCGCGCGCTCCCTCGGCGCCGATCCGGCGCGCGCCGCCTGGTGGGTGCTGCTGTGCCCGCTGGTGCTGCTCGGTCTGGTGGCGCCGGCGCACAACGATCTTTTGATGATTGGTTTGCTGGTCGCCGGCGTCGCGCTCGCCATCGAGCGGAAGCTGCTGCTGGGCGTCGCGCTGTGCGCGCTGGCGGCCACGATCAAGCTGCCCGCGGCGGCGGCGATTCCGTTCATCCTGGTCGCCTGTGGCGACCGGAGGACGTGGTTGAGGAGCGTGCTGGTAGCGATCGGCATCGTGCTCGCGGTGAGCGTGATCACCGGTCTCGGCGTCGGGTGGATCTCGACCACGGTGTTCTCGACCCCGGACAAGGTGCGGCTCGCGATCACGCCGGCGACCGCGCTCGGGTGGACGGTCGCGCAGCTCGTGCCGGTCGGAGCGCGGGGTCTCGAGTCGGCGTTCGGCGCCGTCGCGTTCGGGCTGAGCCTCGTGCTCGGCGCGGTGCTGCTGTGGCGCTCGCGGCGGCAGACGATGGTCCGCAACCTGGGGATCGCGCTGATCGCCGTGGCCGTCTGCGGGCCGGCGGCGTGGCCGTGGTACCTCACCTGGGGACTCGTGCTGCTCGCCGCCTGTCCGGGGATCCAGCAGTCGCGCGCGCTCGCGCTGGCGGCGGTCGCAAGTGCGCTGGTCGTCAAGGCCGACGGCATCCTGGCCTTCCCACTCCACACCGCACCGGTGTTCGTGTTCCTGTACCTCGCGGCGGCCGCGGTGTGGCTGTCGCGCACGCGATCGTCGATCACGTCCGGCCGCCGCGGCGTGCGGACCCGCGCGCTCGTCGAGTCCTGATGGCCACGCATACCGAGGTCCCGCGGGTCGGCGCGCCTGAGGCGGCCGTCCGAACCGCCTCGCGCGGCCGGCTCTACGACGTCGGCGTGGTCGCGGCGCCCGCGGTGGTGGCGCTCGCCCTGTGTCTGTACGAGCTGACCACGCGCAGCCTGTGGCTCGACGAGGCCGCGACCGTCGCGATCGCCGGCCAGCACGGCTCGGCCCTGTGGAGCGCGATCGCGCACGACGGCGGGAACATGCTCGGCTACTACGCGCTCCTGCACGTGGTGATCGGGTGGTTCGGCGACGGCGCGTTCGTGATCCGCGCACCGTCCGTGCTCGCGACGGCTTGCGCCGCCGGGGCCGTCAGCCTCCTCGGACTGCGGCTGTTCGACCGGCGGGTGGCGCTCGCCGCAGGCCTCTTGACCGCGGTCAGCCTGCCGCTCGTGTTCTGGGGCCAGGACGCGCGCGGATACGCGGCGATGGTCGCCCTGGTCGCGGGGTCGTTCGTCGCGTTCACGGCGCTGGTCCAGTCGGGCGGGCGGCGGTCGTGGATCGCGTACGTCGTGCTCACCGCGCTGTCGGTGTACGCGAGCTTCGTCGCGATCTTCGCCGTGCCGGCGCAGCTGGCGCTGCTGGCGTGGCGCGGGCGCGGCGGCGACTGGCGGCGGGTCGGGTCGGCGCTCGCAGCGTGCGTGGTGTGCTGGATCCCGCTGGTGGTGCTCGCGCTGAGCCGCGGCTCGAACCAGCTGTTCTGGATCGCGCGCCCCAACCTGACCGCCGAGAAGCAGGTGATCCTGGCGCTGACCTCATCCGGATTCGAGCCGAACTTCCGGCCCTCAGCGGTCACGACCGTGCTCGCGATTCTCACCGTGGCGCTGCTGCTCGCGGCGGTGGTGATGATCGTGCGCGCGGGCCGCGACGGGCCGTGGGGTCCGGTGCTAGCGCTGTCGTGGCTGGTCGTGCCGCTCGCGGTGATGTGGCTCGAGTCGCTCGTCGGGCAGCCGATCTTCACCGCCCGCAACCTGCTCGTGTCGCTGCCGGCGGTCGCGCTGCTGCTCGGCTGGTTGATAACGCGCAGCCGCCTGGCGTGGCCGGCGCTGGCGGTCCTGATCGCGCTGCGGGTGGTGGCGCTCGCGCCGAGCTACGGCACCTCGCCCGAGAACTGGCGCGCCGCCACCGCATACGTACTCAACGCCGCCCGACCCGGCGACTGCTTCGCGTTCTATCCGCTCGACGCCTCGATGCCGTTCGACTACTACGCCGATCGACCGATGCAGCCGCACGTCGAGCAGTACGACACGCCGACCGTCCCGGCCGGCTGTCCCCGCGTGTGGCTGGTGGCGAGCCATCAGGGCCTCCCGACCGGCACCGCCGCCTCGCGTGCTCACTACGCGCACTACGTGGCGGTGCGCGCATCGCTGGCGCGACGGTACCCGGTTCATACGACGCGGTCGTTCGGCTACGCGAGCGTGATCTGGGTCGAGCTGTTCGGGCGCTGACCGGGTCAGGACGGGCCCTCATGGGCCTCCCGGCACGGCCCGCTCGGCATCCAGCCTCGCCAACGACGGGCCGGCCGGGAGTCATCCGGCGGACGCCGAGCGGAGCGAGGCCCCTGATCTACGGACGGAGCGTCGTCCCGACGAACGTGAGCGCGCTGAGTCCGGCCAGCATCACGCCGTTCACGCACAGCAGCGCGGTCCACCACTTCCCGTGGACGTAGCGGGCGAGCACGATCACGGCCGGGAACGCGGTGATCACGAGGCGGGGGTTCGGCGGCGTGTACTCGGAGGTCATCGCGAGCCAGCTGATCCCGAGCGTCCAGACGATCGCCTCGACCGACATCTCGCGCCAGTTGCGGATCACGAGCACGAGCAGGACGATCAGCAGGATCGCGCCGGCCAGCCCGACGACGAGGTTGAGGTCGATCGTCGGGTGATCGAAGTGATGGAGCGAGATCTGGCCCGCGGTGATCTGCGCCAGGTGGACCAGCGCGAGCACGTCGGTCTTCTCGCTCCACCCGTAGTGCTGCGCGATGAAGCTCGCGAACGGCGACCCGGTCCAGACCCACAGGAACGCGCCGAACAGTCCGACGCCGACCACCGACAGCGCCGGCGCGATCAGGCTTCTGCGCGCCACACGGTCGGTGAGGCCGCGGCGCCATAGCTCGATCCCCGCCGATACCGCGCACACGACGACGAGCACGAGTGCCTCGGGCTCGGTCGCGGTTGCGACCGCGGCCAGCGAGCCGGCCAGCACCCAGCGACGCTTCTGCAGCGCGAGGATGCACCCGGCCGCGAGCGCGAGCAAGACACCTTCGGCGTAGACCATCGAGAACACCACCGACCCCGGGAACAGGCAGAAGATCAGGACGGCCTTCCGCCCCGCGTGCTCACCCCACCACCCGGTGGCCAGCCGCTGCACGAGCAGGGTCGCGATCAGGCCGCCCAGACCCGAGACGATCACGCCGGCAACCGCCGTCGACAGGATCTCGTAGTGGGCGACCGGGGCCACGAACACGTGCGACACCACCCACACGATGCCCGGGTACACGGGGAAGAACCCGAGCGTCGTCTGCACGTGGGAGACATGCGTCGGATAGCCGTGATCGGCAAGCATGCGGTACCACAGGCCGTCCCACTGCGACAGCTCGTGGGTGAACGCGTGGTGACGGAGCGTGCCGTTCACGAACGCGACGAGCAGCAGCAGCACACGCGTGGCCAGATACACGGCGATCGCGAACCGAGCCCCGCGCACCGTGACGGCCGCGCGGTCCCGGGCGCGGCGGGCGAGCGTGCGCGGCGCCTCGAGACTCGGTGCCGGCGGGGTGTGAACCAGCGGCTCGGCGTGTTCGGACGCGGTATCCACGACCCAGCGAGTCTAAGAGGCCGTCTCGGAACGAGGTGCACGGACGACCGCTGGCGAACATAGAATCGCCGTCGTGTGTCGACTGTTCGGGATGACCGGTGGGACCAACGAGGTGCAGGCGACGTTCTGGCTGCTGGACGCGCCCACGAGCCTCGTGGCGCTGAGCGAGACCCAGCCCGACGGCGTCGGGCTCGGAACGTTCAATCCGGACGGCACGCCATGGGTGTATCGCAAGCCGGTGGCGGCGAACCGCAGCCAGACGTTCATCGCCGACGCCCACGAGGTCCGTTCGCGCACGTTTCTCGCGCACATCCGCCACGCGACCGCGGCTGAGCCGGCGATCGAGAACACCCACCCGTTCGAGCAGCACGGCCGGCTGTTCGCACACAACGGCGTGGTCGGCGACCTGCCGGCGCTGCGCGAGCGGCTCGGAGACCACGCGGCGCTCCTCCAGGGCTCGACTGACTCCGAGCTCTACTTCACGCTGATGACGAAGCGGATCGAGGAGCACGGCGGCGACGTCGCCGCCGGGATCACCCACGCCGCCCGCGAACTCGCCGCCGGGATCCCGCTGTACTCGCTGAACATGCTGCTGACGACGCCGACCGACGTGTGGGCGCTCCGCTACCCCGAAACGAACGAGCTGTGGATCCTCGACCGCTCGATCGGCGGACTGGGCGACGGCGAGATCCTCGACCAGCGGGCCGCGTCGGGGATCACGCGCGTCTTCTCGGGCCAGCTCTCGATCCTGGCCGCCACCGTGATCGCCTCACAGCCGATGGACTCGAACCCCGGCTGGCGGATGCTCGAGCCCGGCGAGCTGATCCACGTCGACGTCGAGCTGAATATCACCTCGACGATCGCCGTGCCCGACCCGCCGGCGAGCATGCTCGAGCTCACCCCGCGGGAAGAGGTCGCCCAGCAGGAGGCGTCTTAGCGCTTACGCGGCGAACCGCGCCGCCAGATCGGCGACGAGCATGGGCACGCCGGCGGACGCCGCGAGGCGCTCCTGCCGGCGCGGCTCGGGCGCCAGCACCAGCATCGGCACGTCATCGAGCTCGTCGACCGCGTCGAGCGCGACCGCATGCGGGCGGGCGGCCGCGAGCACGTCGTCGAGCACGCGCGGCAGCGGGACCATGGTGGCGTTGACGGGGTCGATCAGCTCGGCCGCGGTGGCGTCGCGCGCGGCGATGAAACGGTTCTCCGCAAGCACCTCCTGAGCGGCGACGAGCTTCGGCGAGGCGAACCCCTGCTGGAGCTCGAGCCGCGCGATCGCCTGCACGAGCGCGGTCAGCGCCGCGGTCGTCGCCAGCCGCGGCTGGGCGTCCATGATCCGCACCTCAACGGTCCCCAACCGCGGCTGCGGGCGTACGTCCCACCATAGGAACGTCGGCTCGGGGATCGCGCCGGAGCGCAACAGCAGATCGACCGTCGCGACCCAATCCCGGTAGCTGTCGAACCGGCGCGGGATCCCGGTGCGCGGGAAGCCTTGGAACAGGATCGTGCGGTTCGAGGCCAGGCCCGTAGCCCTGCCGCGCAACAGCGGCGAGGAGGCCGACAGCCCGAGCAGCAGCGGCAGGTGCGCGCGCAGCTGGTTGACGAGCCGGATCGCGCGCTGCGCGTCGGGCACACCGACGTGGACGTGGAGCGCGAACGTCGGCTCTCGGCGGGCGAGGTCGCGCGTGGTCTGGTAGATGACCTGGTAGCGACTCGAGGGAGAGACCTTCGTCGGCTCGGTCATCAGCCCGGGATGCATCCCGCACGACGCGGCCGCCATACCGAGCTTCGCCAGGTCCCGGACGAGCAGCGACCGCAGCTCGCGTAGCTCGGCGATCGCCTCGCGGACGGTCGCGTGCGGGCCGGTCCGGAGCTCGAGCGCGGCCTCGTGCGTCTCCGCCGCGCAGCGTCCGGCAAGCTCTGGGCCTGCCAGCGCCAGGACCTCGTCGCCGCGCTGCGTCAACCCCCAACCGGTCGGGTCGAGGAGCATGACCTCCTCCTCGATCCCCACGGTGTAGGCCTCAGACGGCCGCCAGGTCGCCCATCCCGCACTCCCCATCGATGCGGGGCGCCCCGTCAGTGTTTCAAGCGTTTCCGTGGAAGCAGTTAACCACGGACGGGCCGACATCCGTATTAACTCGCGGACGCGAGTCGCTGCGGATCGGCCGGCCGGCGCGAGTGGCCCGCGCGGCCTCGGGCCGACGAGATACGGCGTGGCTCGGCGACACGCTGCGCCGCGGAGCGCTCGGCGGCCTGCTCCTGCTCCCCAGAAGCGGCGGCGATCAGCAGATCGAACAGAGGGCCGTGCGCGCCCAGGCCCTCGGCGTGCCACTGGACGCCGACGACCAGCCGGTCGGCCGGGTTCTCGATCGCCTCGATCGTTCCGTCCTGCGCCCACGCGGTCGCCACCAGACCGTTGCCGAGCGTCTGCACGGACTGGTGGTGGAACGAGTTGACCTCGAGCGACGGGCCTCCGAGCACGGACCGCAACCGGCTCTGCGGCGCGGTTTCGATCCGGTGGGTCGGGATGCTGTTGTGCTCGGGCTGGCGGTGCTGGATGCTGGCGCCGACGACGTCGGGAAGGTGCTGATGCAGGGTTCCGCCGCGCGCGACGTTCAGCAGCTGCATGCCGCGGCAGATGCCGAGGATCGGAAGCTTGCGCCGATCGGCGGCGCGGACCAGCGCCAGCTCGAGCGCGTCGACCCGCGGCTCGGTCGGCCCGAGCTCGGGGTGCGCCTCGGCGCCGTAGACGCTCGGCTCCACGTCAGGACCGCCGGGCAAGCACACGCCGTCGACCCGGTCGAGCAGCGCTGCGACCGAGTCCGGGCGCAGCAACGGCACGATCACCGGGATGCCGCCGGCGCGCTCGATCGCCTCGGGATACAACGTGGCCAGCGCGACCTCTAGCTTCGGCGGCTCTCCCTGGGACCGCGAACAGCCGTCCTCAGGGCGGCGAAGCTCCGAGGTGGTGACGGCGATCAGGGGACGACTGCTCATATGGACATATATTTCGGCCGCGAGCGGCTTTACTCCATAGCCATACGGATAAACATCCGTCCAGACGATTCGCCCGGAATCAGGAGTTTCACTGCTGCGGCGGACGTGACGACGACACGGTGAAGCGCTATCTCGCCGTTCGCGCCCCTTCCCAAACCGGGGAGACCGTGCGAGGGTTGGGGACATGAGAGCCAGGAGCTACTTCGCGGCAGTCGACTCCCACACCGAGGGGATGCCGACCCGAGTGATCACGGGCGGCCTCGGCCCGATCCCGGGCGGCTCGATGCAGGAGCGCCGGCTGTACTTCGAGGAGCACCTCGATCATCTCCGGCTGCTGCTGATGCGGGAGCCGCGGGGCCATTCGGCGATGTCCGGCGCCTTTCTGCAACCGTCCACCCGGCCCGACGCCGACTGGGGCGTGCTGTTCGTCGAGGTCTCGGGTCTGCTGCCGATGTGCGGGCACGGAACGATCGGGGTCGCCACGGTGCTGGTCGAGACCGGGATGGTGCCGGTGTCCGAGCCCGAGACCGTTATCCGCCTGGACACTCCCGCCGGGCTCGTCGAGGCGACCGTGCTCGTGTCCGAGGGCCGGGCCGAGCGGGTCCGGCTGCGCAACGTGCCCGCGTTCGTCGCCGAGCTCGACGCCCGGGTCGAGGTCGGCTCGCTCGGTGAGGTCACCTACGACATGGCGTTCGGGGGCAACTTCTATGCGCTGATCCCGGCCGCGGCGGTCGGGCTCGAGCCGGTTCCCGCGAACGCGCAGCAGCTGATCGACCGTGGCTTGGAGATCATCTCCGCGATCAACGACTCGGCGGTGCCGGTGCATCCCGTCGATCCGGCCATTCGCGGTTGCAAGCATGTCGTGTTCTACGCGCCGGGGCACGACGGCGCGGATGCGCGCAACGCCACCGCGATCCACCCCGGCTGGCTCGACCGGTCGCCGTGCGGGACCGGGACTTCGGCGCGGATGGCCGCGCTCCACGCTCGCGGTGAGCTGCCGCTCGGGCGGGACTTCGTCAACGAGTCGATCATCGGGAGCCGGTTCACCGGCCGCCTGCTCGAGGAGGTGAGCCTCGGCTCGACGCCGGCCGTCATTCCCGAGGTCAGCGGCCGCGCGTGGATCACCGGCATGAGCCAGTACCTGCTCGATCCGACCGACCCGTTCCCGGCGGGCTTCGCGCTGTAGGGCGCGGCGGGGGCGGGGGCGGTGGCGGGGTGCGGGTGAGCGTGATCGCGGACCGGGCGGTGGCGTCGTGCGGGTGAGCGTGATCGGCGGCGGCGCGGTGGGCCTGTGCGTCGCCGAGGCGCTCGCCAGCCGCGGCGGCGAGGTCACGCTGTTCGAGCGCGACCGCTGCGGCCGGGGCGCATCGGCCGGAAACGCCGGCTGGATCACCCCGTCGCTCGCGATCCCGGTCCCCGGCCCAGGGGTCATCGGCGAGTCGTTGCGCTGGCTCGTCGACCCATCGGGGCCGCTGTGGATTCGTCCGACGCTGTCGCCGGCGATGCTCGCCTGGATCGGCCAGTTCCTCGCGAGCTGCCCCCGCCCGGCATACCGGCGCGGGCTGGCCGCGCTGCAACGTGCGGCCGCGCTCGCCGGGCCGGCGTTCGACCGGCTGGCCGAGCGGGGCGTCGAGTTCGAGCTCCACGACGAGCCGCTGCTGTATCCCGCATTCGAGCAGACGGAGCTCGACCACCTCTGGGGCGTCGCGCACGAGCTGCGCGACGTCGGCGTCGGAGAGCTCCTGCACCGGCTCTCCGCCGGCGAGCTGCTCGCGCTCGAGCCGGCTTTGAGCGAGCAGGTCATCGGAGGGGTGATCGCCCCCGGCGACCGCCGGGTCCGGCCGGAGCTGCTGTGCGCGGGGGTACACCGCGCGCTCCTCGCCGGGGGCGCCGACGTGCTCGAGCATTCCCCGGTCGACGCGCTCATTCGCGACCGTTCGAGCTGGATCGTCGAGAGCCGGGCGGTCACCCGGCGAGCCGACGCCGTCGTGCTCGCCGGCGGGGTGGGGACGACGCAACTGCTGGCGGCGCTCGGAGCCCGCCTGCCGATCGCCGCGGCGAAGGGCTACAGCCGCACGTATCCATCGGATCCGAGCGGTCCGCGCCACGCGCTGTACCTGGAGACGCCGAAGGTGGCGATCAGCGTGTTCGACGGTGTGGTCCGCCTGTCGGGCACGCTCGAACTCGGCGCCCGGGACCTCGAGCTGAGCGGCCGGCGGCTCGAGGCGATCACGGCCGCTGCCCGGCAGGCGCTTCCGAGCTGGCAGCTTCCACCGGAGCCGCGGGACTGGGCCGGAATGCGCTCGCTGACGCCGGACGGGCTGCCGTTCATCGGACCCGTGCCCGGCTGGGACGGGATTCACCTCGCCGCCGGCCACTCCACGCTTGGGATCACGCTGGCTCCGCTAACCGGCGAGCTGGTGGCCGATCAGCTGCTCGACGGACGCCGCGGCGAGCCGCTCGCCGCCTTCGATCCGGCCCGCGCGATCGGCCACCGGGGATACTTGCCACGACATAGGGCAACCACAGGAGGAGCTCGATGAAGGGCGTTCACGCCGCGATCGTCACCCACTTCGGCGCCGACCTCACGGTCGATCACGACGCGGTGGCCGCCGAAGTCAACCGCCTGCTCATCGAGGGCGTGCACGGCATCGTTCCCAACGGGACGGTCGGCGAGGGCGGCAGCCTGTCCCGCGAGGAGCGCCGCGCGGTGATCGAGACCGTCGTCGGCGTCGCGGGCGGACGCGCCCCCGTGTGCGCGGGCATCTCGGCGGCGACGGCGGAAGAGGCGGCGATCTACGCCGGCGACGCCGCGAGCGCCGGCGCGGACCGGGCGATGATCCTGCCGCCGCTGCTGTACCGGGCCGATGAGCGCGAGCTCGTCGAGTTCTTCGGGTCGGTCGCGCGCGCGACCGAGCTGCCGTTGATGGTTTACAACAACCCGCTCGGCAGCGGCAGCGACCTCAGGCCCGAGCTGCTCGCCCGACTCGCGCGCGAGGTGCCGAGCATCACCGCGTTCAAGGAGACCTCGGGGGATGCTCGGCGGATCGCCGAGCTCACGAACCTCTGCCCCGATGTCGACGTGCTCGTCGGCGGCGACGACTGGGCGCTCGAAGGTCTGTGCGCCGGCGCAGTGGGCTGGGTCTCGGGCGTTGCCGACGTGCTGCCGGCGGCATCGGTGCGGCTGTTCGAGCTGTGCATCGCGGGCGAGCTCGCGACCGCGCGCGAACTGTACGCGGAGCTGCTGCCGCTGGCGCGACTGGATATGAAGCCGAAGCTCGTCCAGTACTTCAAGGCCGCGCTCGACGAGCTCGGGATCGGCGGCGGCCCGTGCCGTCCGCCGCGGCTGGCGCTGACGGACGGCGAGCTCGCCGAGGCCCGCCGCGCAGTCGAGCACTTCTCGCCGGCGCGCCTGCCCTGACCGTCAGGCCGATGCCGGCATCGGAGCGCGAGCGGCAGTTCGTCGTGTTCTCACTGCACGGCGAGCACTACGGGCTGCCGATCACCTCGGTCCGCGAGATCATCCGCTACGTCCCACCGCGAGCCACTGCGGTCGCGAGCGGCGTGATTCAGGGCTTGATCAGCCTTCGCGGACGGACGCTGCCGGTGGTCGATCTCTCAAGCCGACTTGGCCGGCGACTCGAAACCGGCAGTAAGACCCGGATCCTCGTCGTCGAGGTCTCGAATGGCTCGCTCGGCCTGATCGTCGACGCGGTCGACGAGATCCTGTCCCTGCCCGCGGAGCAGATCGAGCCAATCCCGATCGTCGCCGAGAGCGGCCTCGGCGAGGAGATCGCGGCGATCGGCGAACGCCTGATCGTGCTGATCGACGCCGAGCGCGCGCTCGGCAGCCTGCTGCCCGGGCGCCCCTCTACAGCGACGTGACCGCTTCACCGAGGCGGTCGAGGCTGCTCTTGATCCATGGGAGCTCGGCCGGGTCCTCGGCCGCGAGGGCCTCGCGGCGTTCCTCGTCGGTCGCGCCGTACAGCAGGCTCGTGGCGATCCGGCAGCGCAGCGCGGCCGGATCGTCGCCGAACGCGGCGCCGCTCAGCACGCCGATCCCGAAGCGGTCGAGCAGGTGGGTGGCGAGCGCATCGGCCCCGTCGACCTGGTGGGTGGCGAGCCGCGGGCGCACCGGTTCGAAGTCCGGGTACAGGTAGAACCCGCCGCCCGGGGGCCGGCAGCTGATTCCCGCGGCGACGAGCCTCGCGTGCGCGGCGATCGTCGCGGCGCGGTGGAGCCGGCGGCTCCGAGCAATGTGCTCGACGACCCCGGGCGGCTCGGCGAGCACGTGCGCCGCCACATGCTGCATCGGCGCGGGTGCGCTCGACCACACCTCACTCGCCAGTCCGATCAGCGCCTCGCGCGCCGCGCGCCCGGTTGCGCCCTCCGGGAAGCGGACGAAACCGATCCGCCAGCCGCCCAGCGCCATGTTCTTGCTCAGCCCGCTGGTGACGTACGTGCGCTCCGGGAGGTACTCGGCGGGGCTGCGCACCTCGCCGGGCTCGTGCGCGAGATCACGGTAGATCTCGTCGGAGATGATGCTGAGGCCGTGCCGCTCGGCGATCTCGACCGTACGGCGCACCTCGTCGGCGTCCGGCACGGTGCCGGTGGGGTTGTCGGGCAGCGTGAGGACGATCACCCCTGGCCGCGCGCCTTCCCGAGCGGCGCGCGTGAGCGTGTCCTCGAGCGCGGCCGGATCCGGCACGCCTCCCGGTCCGTCGGCGGCGATCGGCACGCCCCAGACCCGCTTGCCCGCCAGTGCCGCCTGCGCCGCGTAGCTCACCCACGACGGCTGAGGCAGGACGACATCGCCCGGAAGCACCGCCAGCAGAGCCCACAGCAGCGCCTTGCTGCCCGGCGCGATCACGACCTGGTCGGGCTCGGTCGGCAGGCGCCGGCGGGCAAACCAGTCGGCCGCCGCGACGCGCGCATACGGCGCGCCGGCGACGGGGCCGTAACCGTTGTCGGGGGCGCCGCGGGTCAGCGCATCCACTATCTCGTCGGGGACGGGCAGCCCGGCTTCGCCGAACGCGAGATGGAGGATCGGCCGGCCCTCGTCGATCAGCCGGCGGATGCGTTCGTTGACCGCGAGCGTCGCGGACGGCGGGACGAGGTTGGTTATCGACATATCTCAACGATGCCATGCCCCCTTCCCTCACGTTGGCCCCTCGAAAAGCCGATTAACCGTCGGATATGTCCGCTTCGATGACTTCCCCTGCCCGCGCGCGCCTCCTGGACGGATCCGCCACGATCGCCACACCGGCTTCCTAGGCCTTCACCTTCGGTGTTCAGGCTGCTCAGAGACACCCCGGCGCTGCGGCGCTTCTTCGCGGCGTTCTTCCAGTCGCAGGTCGGCACCGGCGCGGCGTACGTCGCGCTGCTGCTCGTCGCCTACCACCGGTTTCACTCGGGCTGGGCGATCTCGCTGGTCCTGCTCGGCGAGTTCCTGCCCGGGATCGTGCTCGCGCCCGCTGTTCGGCTCGCTGGCCGATCGCGTCTCCCGCCGGCGCCTCGCGGTCTGCGCGGACCTGCTCCGCGCGGGTTGCTTCGTCGCGATCGCGATCGTCCCCTCGTTCGCCGCGACCGTCGTGTTCGCGCTGCTCGCCGGTGTCGGGACCGCGCTGTTCCGCCCGGCGATCAACTCGGCGCTGCCGGGGCTGGTGCCACCCGAGCGCCGCTCGCAGCTGACCGCGATCTTCTACGCAAGCATCAACACCGGGCTGATGCTGGGACCGGCGATCGCCGGCGGGCTACTGCTCGTCACCACCGCTCCGGTCGTGCTGGTGCTGAACGCCGTCAGCTTCGTCGCCTCGGCCGTGCTGCTCGGTGGCGTCGACCTCGGGCCGTGGCCCGTGGCAGACGTGGATGGTGACGACGCCGGCGAGCGGGCCGCTTCGGTGTGGGAGGACACCCGTGTCGGCACTCGGGCCGCGCTCGCCCTACCGGGAGTCCCGGTGCTGATGGGCGTGGGCGCGCTGGTCGTGCTCACCGGCGCGATGTTCAACGTGGTCGCCCCGCTGCTCGCCACCGGCCCGCTCCACGTCGGCGGCTCGGGCTACAGCGTGCTGATGGCCCTGTATGGCCTCGGCATGGTCGCCGGCTCGTGGACGAACGCACGCGCCGGCTCCGACGTCGACGGCCTGCGCCGGCGCTGGCTGGCCGGCATCGCGCTGTCGGGCATCGCGATGGCGGTCGCCGCGCTCGCCCCCAACCTGCCGCTCGCGCTCGTGGCCTTCACCTTCATCGGGCTGGGCGAGAACCTTCTCGTCGGGCCCGAGATGCGTCTGATGCAGGAAATGGTCGCCGACCGCCTGCTCGGACGCGCCTTCGGCCTCAAGGACGTACTCGAGAACATCGCGTTCGTGACCGCCTTCCTCGCCGCGGGCGCGCTGCTCAGCCTCGCAGGCGTGCGGATCGTGTTCGTCGGCGCCGGCGTGGTCACGATCGCGCTGGCAGCGGTCGGTGCGCTGGCCTTCCGCACCCGGCGGGTCGTCGGGCAGCCGGCGCTCGAAGCAGCCGAGTAACGGTCCTCCGATCGCGGCTCAGCGCTTCGGAACCATCTGGTAGATCGTCGAGTAACCGATCAGGAACACGACTTTTCCGTCGGTGATCACCGGAGTGAACTCGCCATCCGGGAACGAGAACACCTGTCGGCCGGTGCGCCAGTTGAGCCCTGTGGTGGTGTTCGAACCCAGGCTCGAGTAGTAGACGACGTTGCCCACGACGGTGGCCGAACCATCGATTCGCCCGCCGCCCCCATGACTCCACCGCACGCCGCCGGTCTCGGCGCTGTACGCGTAGAGGTGGCCGTCGTAGGAGCCGATGTACACCGTAGGGCCGAGGCCGGGAACCTCAGCGACTGCAGGTGACGCGTAGACGTAAGCGCCGGTCGATGCGGTCCACGAAACCGCCCCGGAATTCGCCCAGAAGGCGTACACCGCGCCGCTGGTGCTGCCGATGTAGACCCGCCCGAACGCCACCGCGGGCGTCGAGTAGAAGCTGTCCCCGCCCGCCGCGGTCCAGATCTCGCGGCCATCGGCGGCGTTGACCGCGTGGACGCGAGCACCGTAGTCGCCGAAGAAGATCGTGTTGTGGGCGAACGCGACCCCACCCTTGACGGCCCCGCTCGCTTGGAAGGTCCAGTTGAGGTGGCCGTCATAGGTCCTGAACGAGTACACGGTCCCGCCCTGGTCACCCAGGAACACGCTGAGCCCGTTTACGAGCGGCGAGGACTCGCTCCCCGGGGGCAGCGAGTGAGACCACGCCACCTTCCCGGTCTTCATCGACACCGCGACGACGGCGCCATTGCCCGGCTCGCGAGCGCCAGGGCTCCTCGAGAGCAGCGTGAAGAACACGAGCTTGTGCCGGATGTCGAGCGCCGGGGAGGCCGCCGCCAGGGTGCCGATCCTGTGGTGCCAGATCAGACGACCATTGGTTGAGCTGAGCGCGCTCGCCCATCCGTTTGCGTCCTCGAAATAGAGCGTGTTGTCGTAGATCACGGGCGGAAACTCGAGCAGGGCGCCATCGCCAAACCTCCACCCCACCTGCAGCGGCGGGTCGAGCTTCGCCCCGTTGGGGAAGAGGCGAGTGCGGGCCAGGTTGTAGCCATACAAAGGCCAGGGGTCGTCGGTGGGACGCGGACGCGGCTTGGGTGGTGGGGGCGGAGGCGGAGGCGCTGGAGGCGGAGCTGCCGCGACATGCACCACGGCTACGCGGTGATGGTGGGTGCTCCCAGAATTGAGGAGGACGAGGACCACCACCGCGACCCCTATCGCTAGCAGCAGGCCCGCCACGGCGACGAGTCCCCGACGCAGACCGGGGCTCGACATCGCGGCCGATGCTAGCCAGCCCCGGCGACGGCTCCGGCGACGGCAATCACGACCGAGCTCCCGCCGGCGCGTATTCCGCGAGCCACTCGGTCCTGTATCCGTCGCGCCACAGAACCGGGAAGAACGCCTCGTCTAGCTCGGTCTCGCCGGGTCGCCGGTAGCGAGAGTAGATCGGGTGAGGATGCTCGGGATTCCAGCGTGTATCGGTCGAGATCATGTGGCTGATGATCGAGCGGCGCTGCGCGTCGGCTCGCTGATTTGGCGGACTGCCATGGAACGTCCACCCATCGTGAAACGCGGCACCCCCGGCAGGGACCTCGATCGGGACCAGCTCGAGCTCCGCGCCCGGCGGAACCGAACTGCGCCCATGCCCGAGCCAGTCCTCTGGCGCGTGGAACGTCCCACCCAGCGGTGCGCGCGGCCAGCGATGAGAACCGCGCACGTAGTAGATCGTCCCGGTATCGGCTGCCGTGTCGTCCAGTGCCATCCAGCACGTCGTCATGTTCGGCGGATCGAGGTGATCCAGATACGCGGCGTCCTGATGGCACAGCAATGCCTTTCCCGACGGGGGCTTCCAGATCGCGTTGTCCTGCGCCAGGCGAACCCCGGGCAGTCCAGCCAGGTGCGACGCGAACTCGCCCACGTGTTCTGACAGGGTCACGCCGGCCAGCACCCGGTCCGCCTTCCACACGTTGCACAGCTGGCGGGTCAAGTCCGGCGCGGTCACACCCGGCACATAGTTGACCTCGTCCGGCGCGAGGCCCGTCTCCCACCCGTGCTCAAACACCCGCATGAAGTGCGCGGCCACGCGGTCGAGATCGACGGCGTCAAGGAACTGCTGGACGATCAGGAACCCGTCGCGCTGATAGGTCTCGATCTGCCCCGTGGTCGGTCCAGCCACGCGCGCGAGTTTAACCCGCGGATTCACCTCGGCGATCGCGGCGCCCCCTGTGGTGGCGTCGCCGGCAGGAGATCGCTCGAGCTCGCCGAACGCCGAGCACATCTTCTACGTACCGTGTATCGATCAGGTCGTCCAGATACCCCTTGCGGCCGCGCCGGTGCAGGCGTTCGCCCATCACGTCGCTCGGTCGCGGGCGCTGAACGTCGATGAGCCGCGAAATCTTGCCAAGTCCATAACCGTTGAATGAGCATGGCGATCTCGGCACGTATTGCGGTCCTCGGCGGCGGGCATGGCGTCTCCGCCGTCCTCGCGGCGCTGCGAGACGCTCCGGTGGACCTAACGGCGATCGTTACGACTGCCGACGACGGCGGCTCGTCAGGGGATCTGCGGCGCCAGTTCGGCGGCCCCGCGGTGGGCGACCTCCGGCGCTCGCTGGTCGCGCTGAGCGACGGCACGAACCTGCTGGCGACCGTGCTGTCCCGGCCGTTGGAAACGGACTACGGCCGGCATCCCGTAGGCAACCTGCTGATCCAATCGCTCACGCAGTCGCTCGGCGACCTCGAGGCATCGAGCCGCTGGCTTGGACAGTGGCTCGGCATCTCGGGTTGCGTGCTGCCGGCGAGCGTGGAACCGGTCCGGCTGCTAGCGGACACGGACGATCGGCTGATCACCGGCGAATCCGCGATCGGCGGCACCGTCGACCGCATCCGTCGGCTGCGCTTCGATCCTCAGTGGCCTCGCACTCCCCGTGCGGCGTTGGAAGCGATCCAGGCCGCTGATTGGGTGCTGCTCGCCCCCGGCTCGCTCTACACGAGCACACTGGCCACCAGTGCGCTCCCACACATCGTGTCGGCGCTCGCCCGCACGCCTGCCCGGGTCCTTTGGCTGTGCAATCTCGAGCCAGGGCAAGGCGAAACCGCGGGCATGACCGCGGCGGATCATCTGTCGGCCATCCGGGGCCACGGGGTGCGTGTCGACGAAGTCCTCTACGACCCCGAAGCCGCGCTCCACTTCGATGCGCCCGGGCTGGCGCGCAACCGCATTGTCGGGTTCGCGTGGCCACTCCAGGCGGGCCGTATGGCCGTTCACGAGCCGCGCCTACTGGGCGCGGCGCTCGATTCCATGTTCGGCGCGCAGCCAAGCGCGCTCGACACGGCCGTCGGACGTAGCTTCTGAGAGCTTGCGGATCAGCACCAAGTGCTGATCCCGAGCTTCCTGAACGCCCGCCCGAGCCGGCGTCCCCTAGTCGGTGTCGATGTTCGTACAGCTCCTGACGATCCGCAGCATCCGCTGGCCTACGCGCGGATCCTGGCCGAAACGCTGCCCCGCAGCTCGCTCGTGACCCTCGAGTCGGCCGCCGCCGCCAATGCACCGGGAGCGTTCGGGCAGGCCATCGCCGAGGCTCTCGGATCGCTCGGCGTGAGCTGAGCGGCCGGGCAGGCGGCTCGCCGCGGGCGACATTCGCCGCCCGCGGACAGACGCCTGGCGCCGTCTCTTACGAGACCGAGACGGACGGACTTGTGCTGCCGTTGTAGTAGTTGTCGCCGCTGTAGACCGCAGTCACCGATTGCCCGCCCCGGGACAACGGGAGCAAGGCGCGACCACGCGTGAGCGGCTGGGGACGCCCGACCCGCCGGCCGTCGAAGTAGAACTGCACGGTCCCGTCGGGCGCGACGGGCTCGGTCGTGTCGCCCGACACCGTGGCGATCGCCAGGTGCCGGTTGCGATGCCGCCAGGACGCGCCGGCCACCTGAATCGATGTCGTGGTGTGTCGGAACGCGACCGTCGTGGCGTAGTCGTAGAGGAGCTGGCGCCACGTGTACCACTCGTGCCCGCCGTCGATCCTGGCATCGGTGAACGGGATTCCCGCTGCGGTCAGCGCGGCTTCGTATGTGTTGATCCCGGGGACGGTCAGGGAATCGAAGTTCCCACCGCCGATCTCGAGCCCGAGCCGGGTCTTCAGCGCGGGGTTCTGCCACAGCGGACTTGTGGTGTCCGGGGCGCCGATGTTCGCGATGCTCCAGCTGCCGAAGTAGCCGAACAGCGTTGTGTTGTTGAACAGGAGGTAGTTGGCCAGCAGTCCGCCCAGCGACAGGCCGGCGAAGGCGCGGTCGTCGGCGGCGTGGGACACGTCGTAGTGTGACTCCACGAACGGAATGACGTAGTTCGATACGTCCAGGGCGTAACAGGAGCCGTCGAACAGAGTGCACGTACCGAGGTTGTTGAAGTCCGTCATCACGATCACCATCGGCTGCACCTGACGGGCCGCGATCAGGTTGTCGATGATGCGGTTCGCGACTCCCTGCGTCGTCCAGTCGACCTCGTTGCCACCGCCGCCGTGACTCAGATATAGCGTCGGATATGGGATGCGCCGGTGCGGGTTATATCCCGGCGGTAGATAGACCGTTAGGGGGTGACTCCCGACCGGGTCCGTCGATTGCGGATCGGGATACGACACGTCGAAAAGCGAGCCGTGCACGCGCCGGTTCGGTGCCTCCCATGACATGTTCGGGGTCCCGAACCGCGGGTCCGAGGGCACGTACACCTGGCTGTCCGGTTCGAGTGATCCGCTGCTGTTCCAAGGCGGGTTACTCGGGTCCGAAAGCTCGGTGCAGCCCGTCAGCGTGGGTGCGGGATTCGTGCAATTGACATAGAAGCCGTAGGTGAACGTTCCCGACGGCAGCGGCGTGGTGTAGGACCAAACCCCGGTCGAGTGGTTGAGTGTCATCTGCGCCACCGGCCAGTTCGGGGTCGGTCCCTGATTGGGGAACGCGATCGGGAAGTCACCGGGCGACCACTGGGACGGGAGCAGACCCGCCGACGAGGTCGTCGTCGTGTTCGCGGCGTTGGAGAAGAACCACTCGCCTCGGACCTGCACGGTCGTGGCGCCGGGGTCGTAGTACCGGAACGTGACCTCGTATCCGGTGGGCGCGGTGCCGGTGTGAATCACCTCGGGCGAGAACACGCCAATCGGCCGAGCGGCGGCCGACGATGCACCGACGGCCAATATCAGCAGGCCGAGAACGGTGGCGACAAGAAGGGCCGTTCTCATGCGCGAACGGCCGACGGGCTGCAGACGACCCATGGTGGACGATCCTCCTTCTGGTGGGCGGTGAGGCGGGCGCCCGGATCCCGGAGAACGAAGGTCCAGGGCAGCGCGACAGCCCACGCGATAGCCCGCGCGAGCCAAGCTGCGCGCGTCATCGATAGCGGCTGCGTGCGTGCGGATCCTCCCCTCTCTTCAGATCCGGTGTGAACCGCCAAGCTAACTCGCGTGCTGGCTCGTGTCAAGCGGCCTGAGACCGCGCCCGCCCGCTGCCCCGCCCAGCCCGCCGCCGCCCCTCGCAGAAGTGCTCTAAATCCAGGGATTTCTACGAGTGGGCGATCCAGGACTCGAACCTGGGACCTCTTCCTTATCAGAGAAGCGCTCTAACCGACTGAGCTAATCGCCCGTCTGGCGCGATTCTACCCGCGGGCCGCGGGCGCGGGGCGGGCTGGCTCCGTGGTCGTCGGCGATCAGGAGACGGCGCGAACGCGGAGGCGCCGGGCCACGTCGAGCGCATCGTCGAGCGACTCGAAGCTGAGCTGCACGCGGTAGCCGGTGCCCTTGGCCGGGGCGACGTCGACGTCGCGTCCGAGAGCGGCGCCGAGGGCGTCGGAGATCAGCTCGATCGCCGCGGCCTGGTCGGGGTGGAGCGCCGGCGCGCGGCCGTGAGCGCCGGCGCTGGTCGGCCGGCGAGCCGGCGGCGCGGGCTCGGGACTCGAGCTCGCGCACGGACCAGCGGTGGTGCACGGCGTCGCGAGCGAGCGGTGCGGCGGGCGGCGTGATCGGTGGCGAGCAGCAGCGCGCGGCCGTGGCCTTCGGTCAGGTCGCCGCGCTCGATCAGCTCGAGCGCCTCGTCGGGCAGGTCGAGCAGGCGGATCAGGTTCGAGACCGCGACCCGGCTGCGGCCGACGCGCAGGCCCACGTCCTCGCGGGTCAGACCGAGCTCCTCGACGAGCGCCGCGCAGGCGCGAGCCTCCTCGACGGGGTTGAGGTCCTCGCGCGCCATGTTCTCGATCAGCGCCACCTCGAGCGACGCGGCGTCGTCGTGGCGGCGTACCACCGCCGGGATCGCGGTGAGCTCGGCGAGCTTGGCGGCGCGCCACCGGCGCTCGCCGGCGATCAGCTCGTAGCGTCCGCTCGACCGTCGGGCGAACGAGCACGGGCTGGAGGACGCCGCGGGCGCGGATCGACCCCGCCAGCGCGATCAGTGAGTCCTCGTCGAAGGTGCGGCGTGGCTGGTTCGGGCTCGGGTCGATCATGTCGACCGGGACGCGGGCGCAGCTCCTGCAGCTCGTCGCGCGGCGCCACCGACAGGATCGCCGCGAGGCCCCGGCCCATCCCCTTCGGTCGCTCAGCCACGCGCGGCCACCTCCTTGGCGAGCTCGAAGTAGGCGTCGGAGCCGGCGCAGTGCGGATCGTGGTGGATCACGGGCTTGCCGAAGCTCGGCGCCTCGCCGATGCGGACGTTGCGCGGGATCACGGTATCGAACACCAGTTCGGGGAAGTGCTCGCGCACCTCTCGCTCGACGTCCTGCGCGAGGCGGGTCCGGCCGTCGTGCATCGTCAGCAGCATCCCGGCCACAGTAAGCCATGGGTTGAGCTCGCGCTGAACGAGCGAGAGCGTGTCGAGCAGGCCGGCGAGGCCCTCGAGCGCGAAGTACTCCGCCTGCACCGGGACGATCACGCGATCGGCCGCGACGAGCGCGTTGACGGTCAGCGGCCCGAGCGACGGGGGCAGTCGAGCAGCGTGAACGCGTACCGCTCGCGTACGCCGGAAGAGCGCCTCGCGCAGCAGCATCTCGGACCCGGCGATGCGGGGGAGCTCGACGTTGGCGCCGGCGAGGTCCGGGACCGGACGGGACGATCGACAGCCGGTCGATCGCGGTCGGCCGGACCACTTCGTCGAGCGACGACGAGCCGATCAGCACGTCGTAGATCGTGCCGGGGCTGTCCTTGCTGATGCCCGAGGCCGATCGTCGCGTTGGCCTGGGGATCGATGTCGACGAGCAGCGCGTCGTAGCCCGCCTCGGCGACGCACGCGGCGAGGTTCACCGCGGTTGTCGTCTTGCCCACCCCGCCCTTCTGATTGGCGATTGCGTACACGGTCCCCATTGGGACGTGAAGCTACCGGTGCGTGGCGGTCAGATCCCGGGCGTGCCGTTGCGTCCTGCGTGCCGAGTGCGGTTTCTTGCCGAGCGGCCGTTTCCGGCGCCATCCCGGGCGCCGCGGAAACCCTGAAGGAGTCTCCGTAACCTTCGACATCAGGTGTAGGTATCGGTCCTCCGCGCCACGATATGGCTGCATCTGGCGTGATTTCGCCCGGCTCGAGCCCGACTTCCGCGGCGGCCGCGCGCCGCGGCCTGCCTCGGCGTCCGGGTCGCGCCGCCCGCGCCACGCCACGAGCGTGCCCCCGACGGCAAGCAGCGGCGCCGCGTACTCGACCACGACCTCCAGCGGCGCCAGGGCGCGGGCCGTGACGAGATCGAATGCCGCGAGGCCCTCGGACCAGGTCTCCGCGCGTGCGTGGACGACGCGCGCGTTCGTGAGCTCGCACGCCGCGATCGCCCGCTCGAGGAACGCGCATTTCCGGGACGCGCTCTCGACGAGCGACGACGCTCGCCTGCGGGAAGCGCGATCGCCAGCGGCAGACCCGGAACGCCGGCGCCGGAGCCGAGGTCGGCGATCGTCCCTCGCCGCCCGGACCTCGGGGAGTTCGAGCGCGACCAGCGAGTCCGCGAGATGGTCGTCGATCACCTTCACCGGGTCACGGACCGCGGTCGGCGCCAGCGGATCGTCGACGAGCACGTCGATGCAGCAGCCGCAGCCGGCGCGCGGCCTCGCCGGCGAGGCCAAAGCGCTCGGCCAGCGCCGCTCAATCGGGCATCAACGTCACGCGCTTCCGCTCGCGCCGGCATGGCGTCAATCGCCGGCGCCGGCAGTCGCAGACGCTCCCGCTCACGCGCGATGTACGCCGCGTAGCGCGTGCACATCGCCTCGAACCGCTCCGCCGCGTAGCCGTCGACCCCGCCATGCAGCTCGCGTTCGAGCAGCGGCAGGACATCCCGGACGAGCGCCGTCCCCCGCGCCATCCACTGGTAGTACGAGCGGCCGCCGTGGTGGTAGGGCCCGTACAGTCGGGTTTCCGGGAACCGCTCCATCAGCCACCCGAACAGCGCCTCGTGGCGCACGTGCATCCGCACGGTCACCTGGGGCTGCTTGCCGTCGCCACCGAACGACGCCTCGCCGATCAGCAGGCCCGACCACCAGGCCGCGGTCGAACTCCGAGAGCTCCGTCATGTCACGAGTTCTACACGGAACTGTTTCACCGCGTAAAAAAACGTGAAACGGTGAGGTGCCTCGCTGGAAAAGGCCCCACTGTGGGGCCTTTTCCAGCACAGACCAGGCGGGCGGACCGCTCGGCAGCTGGCCCCACGCCGCGGCGCCGGCAAGCAACGCGCGCGGCTCAGTCCACGAGTGGCGCCACCACGAGCCGCCGGTCGGGCTCCTCGCCCTGGCTGTACGTCTCGACGTCGTGGCGGGTCTTCAGGTGCTCGTGCACGACCTTGCGCTCGAGGGCGGTCATCGCCTCGAGCGTCACCGGCCGGCGATCGTGGACGGCGGCTTCGGCGGCCTGGTCGGCGGCGGCTCGGAGCGCGACGGCGCGGCGCTCGCGGTAGCCGGCGGCGTCGACGACGACCCGCTTGCGGACGGTGGTGCCCCTGCAGGCGACGCGGTAGGCGATGTGCTGGATCGCGTCGATCATCTGGCCGTGGCGGCCGATCAGCAGGCCGAGGTCGTCGCCCTCGAGGTCGGCTCGGACCTCGTCGGCGTCCTCCTCGACGTGCACGCTGGCCTCGATGCCGACGCCGGCGACGATCTTCTCGAGCAGGTCCTGCACGCGGGAGGCGGCCGCGCTGATCTCAGCGTCCACGATCTACCTCCTGCGTCCGGAGCGCTTCTTCTTCTTGCGCGGTGGCGGCGGGGGCGTGCCGCCCTTGCCGCTGCGGCCGCTCGCGGCTGCGACGGGCTCGGGCTCGCGCTTGGCACGGCCTCGAATCAGTCCGGACAGCCCACCACCGCCGCCCGACCCGCCGGATCCGTTCGGACCCGAATCGTCGGGGGTGGCGGACCGCCGCCACCTGTATCGCCGCGGCCGCTGCCACGACCACCCCCTGGGCCGTCGCCCGGTGGGCCGGCGCCGGCGGTAGCCACCAGCGGTGGGCGGAGTTCCGATCATTCTTCGCACGGTGTACTGCTGGGCCATCGTCCAGGTGTTGGTCGTGATCCAGTAGACGATCAGGCCCGCAGGGAAGCGGATAACGATCACGACGAACACCAGCGGCAGCAGCATCATCAGGTTCCGCTGCTGCTTGTCCATCATCGGGCTCGACATCATCAGGCTCGAGGCGAGCTGCGTCCCGACGTAGAGGAGGAGCAGGACGATCAGCACCCAACCGGTCGCCTTGTCCGTCAGGTCCGGGATGAACAGGAAGCCGGCGCCGTTGTTGGCGCCGCACGGCGTGGTGTGGCCAGCGGCCTGGGCGAGCGTGATGTGATGCGCCGCCGCGTACTTGGCCTGGTAGGCCGCCTGAGTCTGCGGGCAGATGTTCTTCCGCAGGTCCTGGCGCAGCATGTAGAAGAGCGAGATGAACACCGGGATCTGCGCCACCAGCGGCAGGCAGGACGCCGAGCGGGTTGATCTCGTTCTCCTTGTAGAACTTCATTACCTCCTGCTGCTGGCGCTGCTTGTCGTCCTTGTACTTGGCCTGGATCGCCTTCATCTGCGGCTGCATGCGCTGCAGCTTCTGCATCGAGTGGAACTGCTTGACGGTCAGCGGAAGCAGGATCGCCCGCATGACGATCGTCAGCACCACGATCGAGAAGCCCCACGAGATCCCGACGTGGTTGTGGAAGAACAGGAGGACCGACTGGAAGACGTCGATCAGCGGCTGGAAGATGTTCGCGAGGACAAGCATGGTCAGGCGGTCGTGGCCGGTACTCGGGGCTTGAACAGCCGCTGGTCCTCGACGGGGTCGAATCCCCCATGGCTCCAGGGGTTACATCTGAGCAGCCGCCAGCCGGCCAGGACAAGCCCTCTGAGTATGCCGAATCTCTGGATCGCCTGCGCGGCATATTCCGAGCACGACGGGTAATAGCGGCACCGCTCTCCGAACGCCGGCGAGACCAGCCGCTGATAGAGCCTGATCGGCAGCACGGCCACGCCACCGCAGCGCGCTCACGCCGGCCCTCGCGGCCTCGCGCCGCCGTCCACACGATCGAGCAACTGCCCGAGGGCACGGCGGATTCCGGCCAGACCCTCACGCTCAGCCAGAGCGTTGGCCTCGTGCCTCGCGACGACCACGGCATCCGTTCCGGCGGGCAGCCGCTCGCCTTCGATCGACGAATGCCTCGCGCAGCAGCCGCTTGACGCGATTGCGCTCGACGGCGCCACCGACCTTCCGCGAGACCGACAGGCCGAGCCTGGGTTCGTCGCCCTCGCCGCGCGGGAACACGTACAGCACGAGCTCGCGGCCGGCATGCGACCGTCCCTGGCGGAACACGCGGTCGAAGTCGGCGCTGCGCGACAGCCTCATCCGCCCGGTCCGCGGACGGGCGCCCGGCAGGCCCACCATCAGACCGTCAGGCGCTTGCGGCCTTTGTCGCGCCGTCGCTTCAGCGTGAGGCGCCCCGCCCGCGTCTGCATGCGGGCGCGGAATCCATGTGTGCGTGCGCGTTTGCGCTTCTTCGGCTGATAGGTGCGTTTCATGGCTCACTACCCCGGGAGCGGGACTGGGGGCCAGTATACGCAGCGGAGATTGCGGCAGATTCGCTTCGCCGCAGACCCACCCCCGGACGCTGCCCGGCGCTTTTTCCCGCGCTTTGCGCCAAGGCCCACGGACCCACCGATCTCGCCCGTTCGCCGCTGGTATATTCGCCGCCCCGGGCGTCTTCGGGCGTCCCCTCTTCATTTTGTCGCCTTCGTCCCGCAAGGGGTTGCTTGTCGCTGTCCGCGCACCTCGAGCCCACCGTTGCCTGGCGTGAGCTCCGAGCGGAGCTCCGGCGAGCTGTAGGCGAGTCGACGTTCGAGATCTGGCTGGCGTCGCTCGAGCTGCAGTCGGTCCGGGACAGCACGCTCACGGTCGACGCGCCGGCGGCCACCTACGAGTGGGTCTCCAAGCGATTCGCACGGATCCTCGAGAGCTCGGCGAGGGTCGCGTTCGGCCCCGACATCAAGGTCGAGCTCGCCTGCCACGGCGCCGGGCGCCCCGCCAGAGCACGGACCACGCAGGCCGAGGGCCTCGACCTCACCGCCGGCGCGCTCAACCCGCGCTACAGCTTTGACCAGTTCATCATCGGCGACGGCAATCGCCTCGCCCACGCGGCGGCACTGGCGGTGGCCGAGCTTCCCGGGCAGGCCTACAACCCGCTGTTCCTGCACGCGCCACCGGGCCTCGGCAAGACACACCTCCTCCACGCGATCGGCAACTACGCGCACTTCTTCGGCGACGGCTCGGTCGTCCGCTACACGACCGCCGAGGCCTTCACCAACCACTTCGTGAGGGCACTCGGATCGCGGTCCATCGATCGCTTCAAGGAGGCCTACCGAGGCGCGGACGTGCTGCTCATCGACGACGTCCAGTTCCTCGCCAGCAAGGCCAAGACCGAGGAGGAGTTCTTCCACACCTTCAACGCTCTGTACGAGACCGGGCGCCAGCTCGTGCTCACCTGCGACCGCCTGCCCCAGCAGCTGGTGGCGGTCGAGGAGCGCCTGCGCGAGCGCTTTGAGTCGGGCCTGGTCGCGGTGATCAAGCCACCCGACCACGCGACCCGCGTCGCGATCCTCCGCAAGCGTGCCGCGGTCGACCGGATCCCGGTCACCGACATCGCCGTGCTCGAGCTGATCGCCGACCGCATAACCGACAACGTGCGCGTGCTCGAGGGCGCCCTGATCAGGATCGTCGCCTACCACTCGCTCACGCAGCTGCCGATCGACGTGCGGCTCGCCGAGATGGTCCTCGACGAGATCCACCCACGACCGCAACCGAAATCCGCCTCGACGTCGGTCACCGACATCCAGAACGCAGTTTCCTCCTACTACGGGCTCGCAATCGCGCAGCTCATCTCCTCCAGCCGGGCCGCCGGCGTGATGCTGGCCCCGCCAAGTGGCGATCCATCTCGCCCGTGCGCTCACGGACTCCTCGTTGAACGCAATCGGCGAGGCGTTCGGCGGGCGCAACCATGCCACAGTCCTCCACGCCTGTAAGCGCGTGACCGAACGCATGGACCTCGATCAACAAGCTGTTCACGAGGTTGAGGAACTAACGACGATCATCGGATCGAAGCCGTAATGACCGATCCTCTTGACAGACTTGCCTGTTCGTCGCACACGCCATCTTTCCCGCTTCCTGCGGCCAAACGAAGGGTTATCAACATACTTCACACCCCTATGACTTCTAATTCCAATCTGAGGTATTTATCGTGAAGATCTCCTGCGAGCGCGAGGCTCTGCTTCGACAGCTTCAGACCGTGAGCAGAGTGGCCTCAACGCGCAGCGCCATCCAGGCGCTGTCGGGAGTCCAGATTGCCGCCTCGTCAGGCGGCTGCGAGCTCCAGGCCACCGATATGGACGTCGGCCTCCGCGTCCCGCTGGAGGCCGAGGTCGTCCGTGAGGGCGTCGTCGTGTTGCCGGCACGCCTACTCCTCGACGTCGTCCGGCTCCTTCCGGCGGAGCAGGTCTCGTTCGAGCTCCGCGCCGCCGAGCAGGACGTCGAACTCGTCTCGGGCAACGCGACGTTCCACATCCGGATGCTCCGAGCCGAGGATTTCCCGCCGTTCCCCGAGCCCCAGGCCGAAGGTGTCGTGTCGGTTCCGCTCGAGGCGTTCGTCGCCACCGCGCTCAAGGTCGCCGGTTCGGCCTCGCGTGACGAAACCCGTCCGGTCCTGACCGGGATCCTCGTTTCGGCTTCGGACCGCGAGCTCCGCATGGTCGCCACCGACTCCTACCGGCTGAGCGTCAAGGAGACGACGCTCGAGGAAGCGCTGCCGTCGGGGTTCGAGGTCAACGTGCCGGCGCGAGCCCTGCAGGAGCTGGCTCGCGTGGCCGGGCACGTCGAGGACCAGGAGCTTCGGATCAGCGTCCGCCAGAATCAGGTTCTGTTTGAGCTCGGGGGGATCGTCCTGTCCTCGCGGCTGATCGACGGGCAGTTCCCGAACTACCGCCAGCTGCTGCCCGAGACGTTCGAGCACGAGCTGCGCTTCGCCGGCGTCGAGCTGACCGAGGTCGTGCGGCGGATCAGCCTGCTCGCGCAGAAGAACGCCCCGCTGCGGTTGTCGTTCAAGCCTGGAGAGCTGACGATCTCCGCGCAGACGCCCGACATCGGCGAGGCGAGCGAGGCGCTGCCGGTGCCGTTCCAGGGCGAGCCGCTCGAGATCGGCTTCAACCCCGAGTTCCTCCGCGCCGGGCTCGAGGCGATCGAGGAGGGCGACGTGCTCATCAAGCTGATCAGCCCGCTCCGGCCGGGGCTGATCGAGTCCGGGGACGAGAGCCGGTTCCGTTACCTGATCATGCCGATACGCCTCAACGTCTAGGACGGCGACGTGCGAGCGGCGGAGCCGAGCCCCTGAGTCCGGTGCAGGTTCTCTGCCTCAGCCTGCGTGACTTCCGCGGCTACCACGATGTCCACGTTGAGTTCGGCGACGGGGTGACGGTCGTCACCGGCCCAAACGGTGCCGGCAAGACGAACCTGCTCGAGGGTCTCTACTTCGGGTGCACGGGCCGGTCCTGCCGGACGAACAACGAGCGCGAGGTCGTGAGGTTCGGCGCCGGCGCGGCGCGCACGGTGCTCACGTGCGAGGGCGAGGACGGCGCGCACGAGCTGTCGGTCGGCTTCGTGCCCGGGCAGCCGAAGGTGATGCGCGTCGACGGCGCCACGGTCGAGCGGATGCTCGACGTCGCCAGCCGACCGCTCGTCAGCGTGTTCCTTCCCGACAGGCTCGAGCTGATCAAGGGTGCGCCGGCGGTTCGCCGCGCTCACCTCGACCAGTTCGTGGCGGCTCTGTGGCCGGCGCGTGTCGATACCCGCCGGCAGTATTCACAGGCACTCGCGCAGCGCAACGCGCTGATTGCCCGGATCCGTTCGGGCCGCGGCTCGCGCGGGTCACTCGAGAGCTGGGACGCCCAACTGGCCCGCCACGGCATTGCGCTGATGAACGATCGCCGGAGCGCTGTCGAGCTCCTCGTCGCGCCGTTCGAGCGTCTCGCAACCGCGCTCGGCCTCCGCGACGATCCTCGCGTGTTCTACCGGCCCCGCTCGCGCGCCGGCGACGCCGCTGAGCTCGCCCGCGAGCTGGCCGAGCGGCTCGAAGGCGACATCGAGCGCGGCTTCACCGGTCACGGGCCACATCGCGACGACCTCGCGACCGAGCACGGGGGCCACGACCTGCGCGCCTATGGTTCACAGGGCCAGCAGCGGCTCGCGCTGCTGGCGCTGCTGCTGGCCGAGCGCGAGGTGATCGCCGAGCATCGGCCCGCCCCGCCGTTGATGTTGCTCGACGACGTGATGAGCGAGCTCGATCGGGACCGCCGGCAGGCGCTCGTCGACCTGCTCCGGTCGACCGCCGGGCAGTCCGTTATCACCGCCACCGACCTCGAGCACGTGCCCGGGTCGACCGGCGAGGACGTCATGCACCTCGCGGTCTCCGGCGGCCGGCTGCTCGTGATGGCCGGGGAATGACGTCCTACCGCCGCAGCCCCCGGCCGCTCGCGCTCGCGCTCGACCACATCCGCGACGACCTCGCGCCCGACAGCCTGCTCGCCGAGGTACAGCGGGTCTGGCACGAGGTGGTGGGCGTGACGATCGCCGGCGAGGCACAGGCTACGGCCGAGCGCGGCGGGGTGATCACGGTGTCGTGTTCGGCGTCCGTGTGGGCCCAGGAGCTCGACCTGATGGCCCCGGCGATTCTCGAGCGGCTGAACGGCCGTTTGCGGACGGGGCGGGTGTCGCGTCTGCGCTGCGTCGCCGTCCCGCCCCGGTACTGAGCTGCCGATGGAGGTCTGTTACTTGCCCTCTTGATTGAGGGCCACGGCCTCACGAATGAGCTTCTTCAGTGCACCCTTGTCGATCTTGTCGTTATCTCTGATGTCGATTGCCCGCCTGACGTTGCCGCCAAGGCTCGAGTTGAAGAGACCCGAAGGATCCTTCAAGGCAGCACCCTTGAAGAACGTCAGCTTGACCACTTCCTTGTAGGACTCACCAGTACAGACAATCCCGTCGTGGGACCAGACCGGCGTTCCGGGGTTCGTGGCCTTCGCCCACTTCCACTCCTCGACGATGTCGGGGTCCGCGTCCTTGATGACTGCGCGCACCGTGCTGAGTGTCTTGCCGCGCCAGTCGCCCAGCTCCTTGATTCTCTCGTCTATCAGTTTCGACGCATTCGGTTCAGTATCTGCCATAGCCAGATACTAAGGGAACACGTCTTTAACCCAACAAGGCCGGTGACGCGGTTTGCGCGCCACCGGCCTTGCCAGCCCCACCAGGTCGGTGCAACTGCCTGCCCGTCCCTTGTGCCCCGATTGTTAGCCGAGCGGCTCCACCGTCGACCAGGAACCGAGGCTCCAGCTCCCCAGGCTCGGGTCGGCGTCGGCGCCGGAGCTAGCCGTGCAGTCCTTGCAGCTCCAGCTGCTGAGCGCGAAGCCGGCGCGGAGCGGACCCTTGGCCCGGCTCCAGCTCGACAGGCTCCAGCTCGACAGGTTGTAGTTGACATTGCCCGTCGTGGCGCTGACCAGTGTGTTCGGCGTCAGGCCCTGGTCGGCGAGCGGCGGGTTCCAGAGCAGCGCCGCCTTGACCGCGTTGGGCTCCTGGAAGGAGGAGTTCTCCGTGACGGACGGGCTGGTCAGCGCGCCCTTCACCTGGTCGGGCGTCCAGTTCGGGTGAATCTGGAGCAGGTCGGCGACGAGGCCCGAGATCATCGGGGCCGCCATCGACGTGCCGCTCGTCTGGATGTACTGGCCGTTACCGATGATGCAGGTCGGGCAGCTGGTGGCAAAGTCGCTGTTCGGCGCGAGCACCGACACGATATGGGCGCCCGGGGCGTACACGTCCGGCTTCTGGAAGCCGTCCTGGGTCGTGCCCAGGCTCGACCATGAAGCGATCGCGTCGTTGGCCGGGTTGCCGCTGCCGTTCTCGTCGACGCCGCCGACCGTGATCACGTAGGGATCGTTGGCGGGCGAGTACTGGACCGCACCAGGCACGTTGCCGCGATTCCCGGCGGCCGCGACCACGACGATCCCGTGCATCCATGCGGTTTCGACCGCGGCGTCGAGCGGGTCGGTCTTATACGACTGGGGAGTCGTCGAGTCGAGTGACAGGTTGATGACCCGAATGTTGAACTCTGACTGATGCTCCACCGCGAACTGCAGTCCGTAGATCACGTCAAGCACGGTGGCCTTGCCCGTCTCGTCGGAGACCTTGACCGAGATCAGGTTGGCGTTCGGCGCGACGCCGACGTACTTCCCGCGCAGCGGATCCCCCGGGCTGCGATTGTCGCCGTTGCCGGCGATGATCCCAGCCACATCCGTTCCGTGACCGTAACTGTCGGTCGCGGTGGTGGCATCAGCATTCGCCACCGCGCTCGCAACGACCCGCGAGCTGCTGTGGTCCTTCGAGGCGAAGTCGGGAAGCGCGCCGTCAACGCCCGTGTCGACGACGGCCACTCCCACGCCGGTGCCGGTGACACCGAACTGCCAGAGGGGGAGCACGCCGAGCGTCTGGTCATAAGTCGTCTGAAGCTGAGAGGCGGGGAGACCCTGGCCGATCATGTGGAAGGGCAGGCTCTCCGAGGTGACGGTGGTGTTCAGTGACACCGCGTGCACGTCGGGGTTAGTCGCCAGCGACCGCGCCTGAGCCGCGGTGAGTGAGAGCGCGAGGCCGTGGATGATCGGCAGGTTGCCGATGACACGTCCGTGGACCTGGGCGGCGTCGGACTGTGCCTTCGCCGGCGTGACCGTCGCGTTGAACTGGACGATCGCCTGCAGCATCGACCCGGGCTGATGAGCGGCGAGTGTGGCGATGCGCGGATCGAGCGGCGCCGAGGAGCCCGCGGCGGGCGCCGAGCCACTGGAGGCGCTGGGGACGAGGGTCCGCAGCAGTCCGCCCGTCGCGCTGAGCGCGATGGCGACGGCGAGCGCCAGGACGGCGGTGCCGGCGAGCGCGGACATCCACCGCATCCGCTCAACGATTTGGACAGAACGTGTCATCTCAGAGCAACCTCCATGTCGCAAAGCTAGTAACCAGTGACTCAACTGGCGGCTGGGCGATCTCGTATCCGTACGAGACCCCTGGCTTTGCGTCCCCGCCTCGCGACGGGTTTGCCCTGAGCAGTCTTATAAGTAACGAACTGGCGGCTGGGCCATCTCGCTGTGGGCGAGACCCCTGGCTTTGCGACCCCGCCTCGCGACGGGTTTGCCCTGATCAGTCCTTCGTAGTGGGGTCATCGGCCGCCACGCGCTCCGACCTGAGCGGTTTGGACGTATGTATTACGTCAGG
>CAWJVJ010000018.1:0-68081 GCA_963846265.1 uncultured Solirubrobacterales bacterium | reverse complement strand
CGGCGTGAAGCCCGGCCCCGGATATCGCGTACGTCCGGCTGCGGGCGCCGCGGCCTCGCTGTCAAGGGCGGTGACCGTTCTCCCCCACCGCTCCGCGCCGCCGAACCCCAAGCTCTACGCCAGCGCATCCCGAGCCGGGGTACGGCTACCTGACCACGCGCGACGGGACCAAGCTCGCTATCGACGTGCGCCTCCCCGCCGGCCCCGGGCCTTACCCGACGCTAATCGACTGCTCGGCTACGGCTACGCCGACCCTGCGGGGGCGGAAGCGGGATCAGCCCGGTGGCGACGCTGCTCGGATTCGCTGTCGTCGACGTGAACATGCGAGGGACGGGTTGCTCGGGCGGGGCTTCAGCTTCTTCGAGCCGCTCCAGAACCTCGACGGGTACGACGTGATCGAGACCGTCGCGCACCAGCCGTGGGTGCTGCACCACAAGGTGGGGATGATCGGCGTCTCCTACGGCGGCATCAGCCAGCTGTTCGTGGCCGCCACCGATCCGCCCGACCTGGCGGCGATCGCGCCGCTGTCGGTGATCGACAACACCGCGACGACGCTATATCCCGGCGGGATCCTGAACACCGGCTTCGCGCTGCCGTTCGCGCAGGCGCGCGACTTCGACGCCGAGCCGGCCTCGCCCGGCCATGGTGAGGCGTGGGCTCTGCAGCGGATCAGCGGCGGCGACAGCACCTGCCGGGCCAACCAGGTCCTGCATACGGCAGCCGTCAACGAGGTCGCCGAGACAAACGCCAACCGTTACTACGTGCCGTCGGTGGCGAACCCGCTGAACCCCGACACGTTCGTGCACAAGATCCACGTGCCGGTGTTCCTCGCGTGTCAGTGGACCGACGAGCAGACCGGGGGTCACTGCCCTGAGCTCGCCGAGCACTTCACCGGTACGCGTCTGAAGTGGTTCACGTTCACCAACGGAGCCCACATCGACTCACTCGATCCGGCCACCGCGGTCAGGTGGTACGACTTCCTGTCACTGTTCGTCGCCGACCGGTTACCGGATCTGACACCGGGGCTGCGAGCGCTCGCGCCCGTGCTCTATCAGCTCGCGATGGGCATCCCCGGGGTCGAGTTCCCGGCCGATCCGATCGAGGACGAACCCGACTACGCATCGGCGCTGGCGGCGTTCGAGGCGCAGCCGCCGATCCGCATCCTGTTCGACAACGGCGCCGGCAGCTCGACGCCGGGCGCGCCGGTGCCGGCGTTCGAGCAGTCGTTTGCGCGGTTCCCGCTGCCGGGGACGCGCGCGGTGTCGTGGTACCTGGGGCGCGGCGGGACGTTGGCCGCTTCCGCGCCCGGGTCGCGTGGAGTCGACAAGTTCACCTGGTCACCGCGGGCCCGGCCCCCGACCGACTTCACCGGCAACACCGGAGCCGGCGGCCTGTGGGGAACCTCGCCGAGTTATCACTGGACCCAGAACCCGGCCGGCACCGCTCTGTCTTACATCACGGCGCCGTTGCAGAGCAACACGGTCGTCGTCGGCGCCGGCGCGCTCCACGCCTGGATCGAGGCCTCGACGCCTGACGTCGACCTCCAGGTGACGATCTCCGAGGTCCGCCCCGACGGCAACGAGACGTTCGTGCAGAGCGGGTGGCTCCGCGCGAGCGAGCGCAAGCTCGACGCCGCCCAGAGCACTCTGCTCGAGCCGGTTCTCAGCGAGCGCAAGGCCGATGCGGCGCCGCTGCCACACGGACGGTTCACCGAGGTGATCGTGCCGCTCTACTACGAGGGCCACGTGTACCGGGCCGGATCTCGGATCCGGATCACGATCTCCGCCCCGGGCGGCGATCAGCCCACCTGGGCGTTCTCCGAGCTCACGCCAGAGGGCCACGCGACCGTGATGCTGGCCCACTCGCGGGCGATGCCCTCGCGGATCATCCTGCCGGTGGTGCCCGGCGTCGCGGTCCCGACCGGCCTGCCGCCGTGTCCGAGCCTGCGCGGCGAGCCGTGCCGGCGCTACGTGCCGCTGGTCAACCGGTGAACAGGCGCTCGAGGACGCGAGCGACGCCCGCCTCCTCGTTCGACGCGGTGACCTCGTCGGCCGCGGCGATCACGTCGGGGTGGGCGTTGGCGACCGCCACCGCATAACCCGCCCACGTCAGCATCGGCAGGTCGTTGGGCATGTCGCCGAACGCGATCACGTCCTGGCTGTCGATGCCCCGCTCGTCGCAGAACCGAGCGAGCGCGGTGGCCTTGCTGACGCCGGCGGCGCTGATCTCGAGCAGGCCGTCGGCCGAGTTCGAGTGGCTGAACTCGGCGAGATGGCCGCCGACCTCGCGCGCGACCGACAGCAGCGCATCCGCCGACAGCCGGTCGTGGCGCAGCATCAGCTTCACCGCCGGCTGCTCGACGAGCGCCTCGACGACGTCGATCGTCGTGTCGTCGGGGACGGGCCAGCGCGGAACGTACGCCGGCTCGTGCCCGAAGCCGCCGGTGCGCTCGACCGCCCATACGCCTCCGGGCACCTCGGCCTGAAGCAGCGCGACGAGCTCCCGGGCGATCGCGGGCTCGAGCGAGGTGGCCTCGACGACCGATTCGGTGTGGAGGTCCCAGACGACCGCGCCGTTGGCGCAGATCGCCAGGCCGTGATGGCCGGTGGCCTCCGCGAGCGGCTTCAGCCACCGCGCGGGGCGCGCCGTGCAGAACACGACGACCGCGCCGGCATCCTCGGTGGTCGCGATCGCCCGGCGCGAGCGGTCGTCGATCGTGCCGTCGCGCCGGAGCAGCGTGCCGTCGAGATCGGTGGCTACAAGCGTTGGCCGCATCGACGCTGATGCTGGCAGGTCGGTCAGTGCTCGAAGGCGGTCACTACTACGCGGCGCTGTCCGCGCCGATCGGCAACCGCCCGGTCATCATGCGCTCGGTCACGAGCCAGGTGATCAACCCGACGGCCGCCGTCCCCGCCCCGAGCGCGCACACCGCCTCCCACCCGTCGCTCGAGTACAGCGCCGAGGTGGCGGCCGACAGCGCGACGCCGCCGCTGAAGTAGGCGACCATGTACGCCGTCGTCAGCCGGCTGCGGGCCTGCCCGTGGAGCGAGTAGACCGCGCTCTGGTTCGAGATGTGCATCGCCTGCGCTCCGAGGTCGAGCACCACGATCCCGGCGATCAGCGCGACCACCGAGCTCCGGCCGAACGCGAGCAGTCCCCAGCTCAGCAGCAGCACGACGATCGCGCCGCTCATCGCCGCTCGCCCGCGACCGCGGTCAGACAGCCGGCCGGCGACCGGCGCCGCCAGCGCCCCGGCTAGCCCGGCCAGTCCGAACAGGCCGATCACCGCGTTGCCGTAGTGGTAGGGAGCGCCCGAGAGCAGGAACGCGACCGACGTCCACAGCACGCTGAAGCAGCCGAACGCGGTGGCGCCGAGCAGCATCCGCTGGCGCAGCAGCGGCTCGTCGCGGACCAGGTGGAGGACCGTTCGCAGCAGCGCCGGGTACCGCAGCTTCTCGGTCGCGGGGACGCGCGGAAGCGCGAATCGCAGGACGCCGGAGAGCAGCACCATGGCGACGGCGGCGACGACGAAGATCACGCGCCAGCCGAGCAGCTGCGCGACGAGCCCGCTGATCGTCCGGGCGAGGAGGATGCCGATCAACAGGCCGCTCATCACCGTGCCGACGACGCGTCCGCGCTCGTGCTCGCCGGCGAGCGAGGAGGACATGGCCACGATGATCTGGGCGACGACCGCGGTCACGCCGAGGAGCGCGACCGCGAGCGCGAACACCGCGAAGCTGGGCGAGGCGGCGGCCACGCCGAGGCCGACGGCGGCGACGAGCAGCATCGCCGTGATCAGGCTCCGGCGTTCGAGCAGATCCCCGAGCGGAACGAGCAACGCCAGCCCGACGACGTAGCCGGCCTGGGTGACCGTTACCAGCAGCCCCGCCGAGCTGTTCGACACCGAGAACGCGTGAGCGATCGTGTGCAGCAGCGGCTGGGCGTAATAGAGGTTCGCCACCGCCGCGCCGCAGGTGAACGCGAGCAGCAGGACCAGCGGCCGGCTGATGCCGGCGCCGAGCTCGGCTTGATTTGGATTCGGATTGCGCACCGACACCGACATCGACATCGACTAAGGGTTTACCCGCGCGCTCCATACGCACGCAACTTTCAAGCTAGCGGACCCGTCTGAGCCCGCAGCGGGTAACGCGGTGTCGCCCCGCCCGGTCTGGACGCCTCAGCGAGGCGGCGGCGCGGTCGAGTCCCGCACCTTGAGCGCGACCGGAACGCTCTCGTGGCGCGGCTCGATCCGGGGATTCTCGATCCGCTCCATCAGCAGCGCCACCGCGCGCTCGGCCTGGAAGTCGAGCGACTGCGCCACCGTGGTGAGCGAGATGCGGTGAAGGCCGGCGAGCGCGATGTCGTCGAAGCCGACGATCGAGATCTTGCCGGGGACGTCGAACCCGAGCGTCTCGCAGACCTCGATCATCGCGATCGCGCCGATGTCGTTGGAGACGAACAGCGCGGTGGGGGCGTCGGGCTGCCCGAGCGCGTCGGCGAGCTCGAGGGTCACCCTGCCAGCGCGGACCGCGTCGGCCCCGGGCTCCCACTGCAGCGGCCCCGTCGCGGTCTTGCCCGCCTTCCGCATCGCGGCGCGGTAGCCGGCGTAGCGCGCGCGGTCGCCGCTCCGCTCGACCAGCGGCGTGCGCACGTACGCGATCCGCTCGTGCCCGAGCCCGAGCAGGTGCTCGGTGGCGAGCCGGCCGCCCTGGGTGTCCTGCGGGCCGACCGAATCGCCCCACTGCTCGCTGAGCCCGAGGAACACGATCGGCACCGCGGCCCGCTTGAGCGCGTCCTCGAGCGGCGAGGTCCCGGAGACGAACGCGAGGAACACGACGCCCGCGACGCGATGCTCGAGCAGCGCCTCGACGCCGGCGACCGCGATGTTCTCCTCGCCCTCGATGTTGCAGAACATCGTCGTGTAGCCGCACCGGAACGCCGCGCGCTCGGCGACCTGCGCCATCTGCGCGTAGTAGGGGTTGCTGAGGTCGCCGACGAGCACGCCGAGCATCGTCGTGCGCTGCTTGACGAACTGGCGCGCGATCGCGTTCGGCTTGTAGTTCAGCCGCTCGATCGCTCCCAGCACGCGCACCCGGGTCGCCTCGGACACCTCGACGCCGCGCACGACGTTGGAGACGGTGGACTTCGAGACCCCTGCCGCGGCGGCGACGTCGAAGATCGTCGGGGCCTTTCGCTCTCGCCGACGGCGCGGGCGCGTTGCGGTCATTGGACCCGATGATACGACGCCTGCGCCTTGATTCCGGCACCCGCGTCCGACTATGATGTGGAACGTTCCAGACGCGAGCTGGGAATTGGGCGCGAGGAGAGTCGGTGGCTGATCGGACACGGGTCGGAGTAGTCGGTTGCGGGCTGATCGCTCAGGTCATGCACCTCCCGTACCTGGCCGAGCTCTCGGACCGGTTCGAGGTCGTGGCGGTGTGCGATCTGCGCGAGGGCGTCGCGCGGGCCTGCGCGGACCGCTACGGCGTGCCGGGCGTGTTCACCCGCTGGGACGACCTGCTCGAGGCTCCCCTTGACGCGGTGCTGATCGCCACCTCGGGTGACCATGCGCCGATCGCGATCGAGGCCGCTCGGCTCGGGGTGCACGTGTTCGTCGAGAAGCCGATGGCGCTCTCGAGCGCCGACGCCGAACGGATGGCCGACGCCGCGCGGAGCGCCGGCGTTCGCCTGATGGTCGGCACGATGAAGCGCTACGACCCGGCGTACGAGCGGCTGGCCGAGCTGCTGCCGCTCGTGGCTGACCTGCGCCTGATCCAGGTGACGACGCTCGAGTCGCCGTTCGCGCCGTACGTCGGTCACTACCCGCTGATCGGCATGGACGGCCCCGCGCCGCCGCCCGACCCACTCGTCGGCGACCAGGAGCGGGCGACGCTCGACGCCGCGCTCGGCGAGGTCGACGAGGAGACCCGCTGGTGCTACCGCTGGATCATGCTCGACAACCTCGTGCACGAGCTGAACATGCTCGGCGGCCTGCTCGGCGAGCCCGACGAGATCCGCTTCGCGCATCTGTCGCGGCAGTGCGTGAGCATCGACATGCGGTTCGGCGAGGCCGACTGCCACCTGTCGTGGGTGGACCTGCCCGGGATCGCCCGCTACCGCCAGGAGCTGTGCTTCTACGCGCCCGCGCAACGGTTGACGCTCGAGCTCCCGTCCCCGTTCCTGCGCAGCATGCCGACCCGGCTGATGATCGAGGGCGGCGATCTGGACAGCGCGCGCAGCTGGGAGCGCGAGGAGCTGGTCTCCTACGAGGAGGCGTTCAAGCGCGAGCTCGTGGAGTTCTCGGACTGCATCCGCACTGGGCGCGAGCCCCGGACCTCGGGCGAGGACGGCGTGCGCGACATGCGGGTGGCCGAGGCGGTGGCGCGGACGCACGCGGCGATGCCGGCCCGGGCGGGAATCTCATGAGCATCGAGCCGGCCGCGCTCGAACACGCCGAGGGCCGGGGGCGCGCCGGCGTGTGGATCGCGAACGCCCCGGTGAGCTACGGCGCGTTCGAGATCACCGTCGGGATCGACCCGAACGTCCCTGATCCGGTGGCACTGCTCGACGCGGTCGCGTCGGCCGGGTACGTCGGGATCGACCTCGGCCCGCCGGGATACCTCGGCACCGGCGAGCTGCTGGCGGACCGGCTGTCGGAACGCGGCCTCGGGCTCGCCGGCGGCTACCTCGAGCTGCCGTTCAGCGAGCCCGCGAGGCTCGAATCTGCGCTCGGCGAGCTCGACGAGCTGCTCGACCTGTTCGATCTTGCCGCCAACCACGAGCGGCCGCCGAGGCCGACGCTCGCCGACGCGGGCTCGCCCGAGCGGGCGGCGCTGCCCGGGCGGGCGGCGCTCGACCCGTCGGTCGGTCTCGATGACGCCGGCTGGGACCGGTTCGCGGTCGGGCTGGCGATCGCGGTGGCGCGCTGCCGGGACCGCGGCTACGAGCCGACGTTCCACCACCACACGGCCACGTACGTCGAGGCCCAATGGGAGATCGAGCGGCTGCTCGAGGTCTCCGACGTCGGGCTGTGCCTTGACACCGGTCATCTGCTGCTCGGCCGCGGCGAGCCGGTGAGCGCGATCCGGACGTGGGCCGATCGGATCAACCAGTTGCACCTCAAGGACGCGCGCCTGGAGATCCTCGAGCAGATCGTCGCCGAGGCCGCGCCCGTGCAGGAGATCTGGCGCCGGCGGGCGTTCTGCCCGCTCGGCGAGGGCGACATCCCGGTCGGCGACGTGCTCGACGCGATCGCGGACATCGGCTACGGCGGATGGCTCGTGGTCGAGCAGGACGTCCTCCCCGACGCCGCCGATCCGGAGCGCCCCGCGGCCGAGCAGCGGCGCAACCGCGAGTACCTGCGCGCGCACGGGTTGTGAGGGCCGAGCCGTGACTGAGACGTTCCGCATCGCCGTGATCGGCGCCGGCCGGATGGGCCGCGTGCACATCGCGGCGCTCGAGCGCTCGACCGGGTCGACGGTCACGGCGGTCGTCGAGCCGGTCGAGTCGACGCGCGCGGAGCTCGCACGACGTGGCGATCGGGCATTCACCACCGTCGCCGACCTGCTCACCGACGGCGGATCGATGGCGCGCTGATCGCCGCCCCAACCGATCAGCACCTGGAGCTTGTGGAGACGTTCGCCGGCGCCGGCCTGCCGTGCTGTGCGAGAAGCCGGTCGGCACGCGCGCCGCGGACGCGATCGCGGCGGCGCCGCGGTGGAGCGGGCCGGGGATCGTCATGCCAGGTCGGGTACTGGCGGCGGTTCGTGCCCGAGCTGCGTGCGCTGCGCGACCGGATCGCCGCCGGCGAGCTCGGCGAGATCCTCCAGGTCTCGATGCCTGCAGTGGGACGGCGAGCCGCCGTCGGCGAGTTCCGCGCCCGCAGCGGGGGGATCGCGATCGACATGGGCGTCCACGAGCTCGACCAGGCGACGATGGCTGACCGGGCAGGAGATGCTCGTCGGTGACCGCGATGAGGGGCGCCGGCGGCGAGGCGGCCGGCCGCGATCCCGACGTCGCGATGATCCTGGCGCGTCTCGCCGGCGGGCGCTCGCTGACGGTCTCGCTCGGGCGGACTTCCCCGAGGGCGACTGCTGCTGGGTCGAGGTGTTCGGCACCGCCGGCTACGAGCGCGTCCCGTTCATGTGGGGCGCGCCGGGCGACGCAGGTATTCCACGCCGCGCTGGTCGCCCAGGCGGAGGCATTCGCCGCGACCGTGCGGGGCGGCGGAGCGCGGCCGGCGCCAGCGCCAACGACGCGGTCGCCGCGCTGACCGCCGCCGAGCTCGCCGGCGCCGCGCTCCGCGACGGCGAGAAGCGGGTGGTCGGCGCGTGAGCGCGGAGGAGGTCGGGATCGCGGGCGAGGTCGGGATCGGGATCGTCGGCTACGGGACGATGGGCAAGGCGCACAGCTACGGCTACGCCGCGGCGCCGCAGATCCGCTCGCTGCGCTGGCGCCCGCGGCTGCGCGCGATCAGCGGGCGCAACCGCGCAGCCGTCGAGCAGGCCGCTAGCGACTTCGGCGCCGAGCGCGTCACCACCGACTGGCGGGAGCTGGTCGAGTCGCCCGACGTCGAGATCGTCGACATCTGCACGCCCCCGGGCACGCACGCCGAGATCGTCGAGGCGGCCGCGGCGTGCGGCAAGGCGATCATCTGCGAGAAGCCGCTCGCGGCCGGCTGGGATGACGCGTGCCGCGCGGCGACCGCCGTTCGCCGCGCGCCGGTGATGAACGCGATCGGCTTCAACTACCGGCGGCTGCCGGCGCTGTCGCTGATGAAGCAGCTGGTCGATTCCGGACGGATCGGCGAGGTGCGGCTGTGGCGCGGGAGTTGGCTCTCAGACGAGTTCGTCGACCCCGAGATTCCGTTCGACTGGCGGTTCGAGCGAAGCCAGGGCGCGAGCACGATCGCGGACCTCGGGGCGCACCTGCTCGACCTCGCCGGCTGGTTCGTCGGCGAGATCGAGGCGGTCAGCGCGCAGTCGCGGACGTTCACCCCGGAGCGGCGCGACCCCGACGGGACGGTGCGCGTGGTCGACGTCGACGAGGCGTCATCCGCGCTGCTTCGGTTCGGCTCGGGCGCGCTCGGCGTGTTCGAGGTCGCCAAGACGTGCGTACGCCGGCCGTGCGACTTCACGGTCGAGGTCAACGGCGAGCGCGGGACGCTGCGGTTCGACTACGCCCGGATCAACGAGCTGTGGTACGGCGACGGCGGCGACGAGCCCGAGCTGTACGGGATGAAGCGGATACGCGCCGAGCATCCGCTGCAGCCGGAGACCGAGGGCTGGTGGGCGATCGGCCAGGGCATCGGATACGGCGCGAGCTTCGTCAACCAGGCTGCGGACCTGCTCGACCAGTGGCCCGACGGAACGTGGACACCGGACTTCGCGACCGGCCTCGAGGTCCAGGCAGGATGCGAGGCGATCGAGCGAGCGGCGGCCCAGGGACGCTGGGTGGCGCTCGACGAGATCAGGGGCGGCCCTGCGCCCCTGGAATCGCCGATCTAGCCATCCAATTTCTGACTCGGGGCACTAGTCGGTCTGCCCTTCCTCCTCGGGCTCCTCGTACCAACGCACGCGCTCGCCGACCCTGGCGCGCCAGCGCCACTTCGACGTCTTGGGCGCGGCCTCGATCACGTCCCACAAGCGGATGAGCCGGGCGTCGATGAGGTCGCGTTCGCCCGGGCCGAGGTCGTACTCGCCGAGGTCCGCGCGGCAGTGCTCGATCGTGCCCTTGCACGTCCGCCACAGCCCCCAGTCGCGCGCGCACAGGTCGGCGATCAGGTCGCCCTCGATCCCGGGCTCGCCGGCGACGCCGATCTCGTGGTGGAAGCACAGGTTGTAGACGTCGCGCTCGTCGCGTTCGGTCAGCTCGACGATCTGGAGCTTGGTCAGCAGCAGTTCGGCGAGCGGGACGGTGAACGGGTCGCGGTCCAGGCGCTCCGCGATCGGGATCTCGTGGCACATCGAGAACGCGCCGACGAACACGTCGACCTTGCGCTGGTTGGCGATGTCGACGTAGATCTGGCGGTGCGACCCGTGGAAGGCGTTGAACACCTCGTCGTCGGCGTAGCCGAGTGACTGGAACGCGGCGGCCACCGCCTTCTTGTTGCCGCGCGGGGTGACCACGTCGATGTCGTTGATCCGGCGGGTGAGCAGCGGCTTGGATTCGGGTGCCTGAAGGCAGACCGCGACGCCCCCGAGCAGGCGCAGGATCACCCCCTTCTCGCGAGCGCCGGCGACCATGCGCTGGGCCTCCGCGACCGGGTCGGCCAGGGTGGCGGCGCCGTCAGTGCCGGCGCCTGAATCGGGCGAAGTGGCGGTCATCATCCGGCGGTGAGGAGGAAGTCAAGGTAGCTCCCATCCTCGGCGATGTCCACCACCGCGCCGCGGAGCAGGTCGGCGGTGTAGTCGCTGCCGGGATTGAGGCACAGCGTCTTGCCGATCTTCTGCGCGCCGCGCGACTCGTGGATGTGGCCGTGCAGCCCGACGACCGGCTGGTAGCGATTGATCGCCTCGCGCACGGCGTGGCTGCCGACGGGGACGAAGCTGGGACGGCCGCCGCGGACCACGGGCTTGAGCGTCTCGTCGAGCTCGGGCGCGGTGTCGAGGCCCGAGCCGTATGGCGGGCAGTGGAAGTTGATCACGCTCGGCTGCCCGTCCGGTACCTGGTCCATGATCGCGGCGATCCGCTCGCCGAGCTCCTCCTCGGAGTACTCGCGGTCGGTGTTCCACGGCGTCGGGGTGACGTCGCCGAGACTCGCCAACAGCACCGGGCCGAGCTCGCACAGCTCGGCCTCGGGGCACTCGATCCGCTCCGCCTCGCGGAGGACCTCGTCGATCTCGATCGGATCGTCATTGCCCGGCGTGATGATGCACCGCACCTCCGGCGCGAGCCGCTCGTCGGCGAGCTCGCACCAGCGCTTGACCTGGGCCACGATCTCGTCGCGGAACAGGAGGTCGACCTTGGCCGGGTCGTCCTCGAGCTCGGCGATCTCGTCGGGCTCCATCTGCACCGGGTAGAAGCCGACCCGGTTGATCTCGGCGTACAGCCGCTCCTCCTCGGACGCGGGCAGCGTCACCGGCTCGCCGCGCACCGTCGCGCTCAGCGTGCCGTTCTCCGCGATGACCGGAACCAGCCCCTTGCCGGCGACGTCGCCGCCGAGCACGAGCGCGTCGGCCTCATAGATCCGCGCGGCCGCGAGGAACTTGCGAAAGCAGCGCTCCGAGCCGTGGACGTCGGTGGCGAAGTAGATCCGCAACGCCCGCTGTCTGCGGCGCCCCTTGTCCCGACTGAACATCCGCTACTCGGGTGGGAGCTCGCGCATCGCCATGCTCAGGTCAAGCGAATTCTGACGCTTACGCATCCCGCGCGCGATCCCGTAGATCACCGGGCCGGCGACCAGCACGATCACGAGCGCGGCGACCGACTCGAAGCTGAACTTGCCGTACGCGCTCTGGTGGGCGATGACCTCGATGATCGTGAACAGGGCAAGCGCGGTGGTGGCACCCCCGATCCAGGTGACGACCGGCACCCCGGCCCAGCGGTCGACGTCGTTCTGTCCCGCGCGCATGATGAGCTCGGGACGGCGGTGCGCCAGGAACGTCGCGGCGATACCGCCGGCGAGCAGGATCAGCGCGAAGAACAGCGCCTCCAGCGCGACGATGTTCGAGATGTTCACGAACGCGAGCAGCAGGCAGAACAGGATGCTCACGATCAGCACGATCACGATCGCGGTGGTCGGAGCGTGGTTGCGCTCCGAGACCTGCGCGACGCGGACCGGCAACAGGCGGTCAAACGCGAGCGCGAACAGGACGCGAGTCGTGCACGCGAGGAACGCGATGTTCACCGCGACCGCCGCGAGCGGGATCGTCGTCGCCAGCAGGATCTTCGAGATCGGGTCGCCCGACAGCGCCAGGCCGTAGCCGAGTCCGCCCGCCGAGGACTGGAGGCTCGTGATCTTGCCGTACGTGGTCGGGTTGCTGTTGCCGAGGTTCGCCTGCGCCTGCATGAAGTGAAGCCCTGCGGTGTGGCGGAGCAACGCCCACACGCCGACCCAGACGACGACCAGCACCCCGATACTGATCGCCGACGCGTACAGGTACGTTCGCGCCGGCCGGCGCAGCTCGCCGCCGACGTAGTACGAGTAGAGGACGCCGTTGTAGTTGACGACCATGAACGGGATCGTCGCGATCATCGCGCCGATCGAGGCGCCGAACACGACCCCGGAAGACTTGGCGGCGGTGATCACGTCCGTGTACGCGCCCGGGTGGTTGCTGTAACGCGCGAATGCGTTGATGAAGTCGGCGCGCGAGTGGTCGGCGAGCAGCAGCGCCAGGACCAGGAACGCCAGCAGCTGCAGGACGATGAACGCGATGATGATCTGCGCGACGCGCTTGAGCGAGAAGAACGAGAACAGGGCGACGACCAGCATCACGCCGACGCTGATCGCGGCGATCGCGCCCTTGCTGCTGACGTGGTTGGCGGCGTTCGCGATGCCGTGGCTCGAGAACGCGTCGCCGAGGCCGGTGAGCATGAACGGCGTGTACGCGGCGAAGAAGTGGGCATTGGTCGCGAGCACATACGTGAACACCACCGCGAGCCCGATGCCGGCCATCGAGCCCGCCACCGGCGAGACGATGCGCGACAGGAACACGTACTCGCCACCGGCGCGTGGGATCGCCTCGACCAGGTAGCGGTAGGCGAACATCGCCACGAACCAGATGAACGCGCCGGCAAGCAGCGGGAAGTAGAACTCAACCTTGCTGAAGTCGGTCAGGCCGGCGTTGAAGTTGATGAACGTGTCAGGCAGCGCCACCGACGCCAGTGCGATGCCTACTGCCGCGAGGATTCCAAGCTCGCGGACCAGCCCCGACGCCTGACGAGTGAACAGACCCGCAGTCGAGCGGGTCCCGGTCGTCGTGTCAGTCGCCGCACCAGTGATGCTGCTCATCTCCTCCGCCCTCCGATCGTGCTTCGGCTCTCCGACCCAGTTGCATCGCACACCCGTCTGGAACGTTCCAAACGGTGCGCACGCTACCAGCGGCTTGTGCCAATTGCAACCCTTTCGCGAGTGATGGGTGAGGGGTTGCGAGGGTGCCCGGCCGGGGTGCCGGCGGTTCGGTGTGGCGTGCTGAAAAAGGCCCCTGAGTGGGGCCTTTTTCAGCACGCTTCACCCGGTACCTAGATACAAGTAGCCTCTCGACCCGATGCGCGCGCTCGTCTCGATGACCTCACCGCCGTTCGCCGAGATCGCGGTCGTCGCCGACCCCACGCCGGACCGGAACGAGGCGCTCGTCGAGGCCAAGGCGTTCAGCCTCAATCGCGGCGAGACGCGGCGCCTCGAAACGCTCGAGCCGGGCACCGTCACCGGATGGGACGTCGCCGGCGTGGTCAAGCAGCGGGCTGCGGACGGGAGCGGCCCGGCCGAGGGCGCCCGCGTCGTCGGCCTCGCGCAGGCCGCCTGGGCGGAGCTCGTGGAGGTCAGGACCGATTTGCTCGCGGAGCTGCCCGAGGCGGTGTCGTTCGAGCAGGCGGCGGCGCTACCGGTGGCGGGGATGACCGCGCTGCGGGCGCTCGAGGTCGGCGGCTTCATCCTCGGAAAGCGGGTGCTGATCACCGGCGCGAGCGGAGGAGTCGGCCGCTTCGCGATTCAGCTGGCAAGACTTGCCGGCGCCCACGTCACGGGGCTTGCGCGGCGGACCGAGGGGTTGCGGGAGCTCGGGGCGGATGAGCTGATCGCCGAGATCGACCCCGACGGCCCGACCTACGACGTGATCCTCGACGCCGTCGGCGGCCACGTACTCGGTCACGCGATCGCCCGCGTCGCCCCCGGCGGCACGGTCGTCAGCTTCGCGTCGACGATTCCCGAGCCGGTCTCGTATCCGGCGCGGGAGCTGTTTGCGCGCGCGCCCCGGGCGCGCCTCTACGGCCTGTTCATCTTCGCCGAGCTCGAGCACACGCGGACCGGTGGCGACGACCTCAGGCGGCTCGCGGACCTGATCGGCGCCGGCAAGCTCGACCCACAGATCGACCTGACGCTGTCCTGGAGCGACGCCGGCGAGGCGATCGACGCGCTGCTCGACCGGCGCGTCAACGGCAAGGCCGTCCTCAGAGTCGACTAACTGCCGTCGGGGCTGGTGTCGACCTTGAGGTACGAGTAGGTCCCCGGGAACCCGTCGTCGCTTTCGGGGACCATCCCCGAGCAGCCGTCGCGCAGGTCCTCGCAGTCCCACACCTTGCCGTTCGCGAGGTGGATGTCGAGCCGCGAGTAGTAGTAGAACGAGAACGCGTTGCCGTCGTTGTTGGGGTCGATCGAGGCCTCGATCGGGTCGTCCTGCCACCGCTGCGTCAACAACTGAGCGTCGGCGCCAGGGGCATGCTTGAGGTACTTGTCGAACCACGCGGTCGTGTACCACGCGATCAGGTCCGGCCCGCGTAGCGAGGCGCCGAACGCCTGGTTGGGGATGAAGCTGAAGTCGAGATGGGAGCCGCCGCGAATCACGATCTCGCCGGTGTCGACGCCCGCCTTGGAGTAATTCAAAGACCACGTCGACTTGCCCTCGGGATTCGGCAGCGAGGTGTTCGGCGCCGGCGGGAGGCCGTAGTCGGCCGACATGCCGAGCGCCGGCTTGGTGATCGGCACCGTGGTGCGGTCGGCCGGATCGGCGGGACATCCGTTTTCCCCGATCGTCTGCGAAGGAGCGCCCGGCGCCGCCCCCGGCACCGGCGAGTCGTCCGGGCCGGGGCCGCCGAGGTTGTCCCACGCCACGATCGCCTTGACGCGCGGATCCCACTGACCGATGTAGGACACGCCGGCGGCGCCATAGGAGTGTCCGGCGAGGCCGAGCTCGGACGGATCGAGCAGATGCCAGAGCGGGTTATAAGCGGCGTCGAGCCCGGCGGTCACGCGCGTGTTCTGCTTGGCAGCGTGGCTGGTGCCGGTGGAGCAACTGGGAACCGGCTCGTACGGGTGGCTTGGGGTCGAGAGCAGGAAGTCGATCGCGTCCTCGGTCCCGTCGTAGAACGGGGTGCCGGCGGTCTGCGCCGGCACGCCCTCGTCCTGGTCGGGCGACTGGCCGAACGTGTCGGACTGGCCCTGGCCCTGAGGGTCGAACGTCAGCACGACGTAGCCGGCCTTGGCCAGCGCCTGCGCGGCGTACCAGTACATCTGCTCATCGGCCTGGACCGATCCGTCGGTGATCACGATCCCGGGCCGCTTCGCCGGCCCGGCCACGGTCGCCCACACGTGGCCCGAGATCGTCGCGCCGTCACGGGCGGTGAACAGGACCGGGCGAACGAGCCCGTAACCGTTGGTGGCCCAGTTATTGAGGCGGATGTCGCCCGCGCAGCCGTTCGCGAGGTTCCAGCACAGGTCGTCGGTGAAGAACCGCCCGGGATCGGCGGCCTCGGTCGCGAGCGCCTGGGCGGTGCTGGCTGCGCTATCAGCCGTGAGCTGCGCCTGGTACTGCGGCGTGTCGTAGATCGTCTGGCGCTGCTGCGTGATCGAGAAGTTCTGCGCCTCGACCACCGGGCTGAAAGTTGTCGGCGGCTTCGCGGCCGCGGTCATGGCGTGCCCCCCGCAGAGCACGCCAACCGCGGCCACCAGCCCTACCAGAGATTTCCCTGTCATTGCGATCGGTGAAGGCCTCGAACCTGGAATCGGAAGCCTCGTCAGCAATCGTGCCCGTGCCGCGCCGGGGTCACACCGTCAGTAGGCACGTTTCTGGAGCAACTGGACTGTGCAAATGCACAGTCAGGGTCCATACTTCGCAAGATGGAGGCGCTCTCGCGCGGCGAGGTTCTCCGCCGGATCATCGAGCGGGCGGATCTCGAGCTGTTCACCGATCGGGTCCTCGACAGCTTCTGGGAGCAGCCGGCGTTCCAGGAGCTTCACCACCGGCGGGACGAGGTCCGGGCCTGGGTGCGCTGGAACCTCGACCTCGTGATCCGCTGGCTCGCCGACGACGAACCGCCCGGCGAGGACGAGATCGCCGTGTTCCGCGAGCACGCCCGGGCGCGGGCGGACGAGGGGTTCCCGGCCGACATGATCGCCGCAAGCTTCAGACGTGGAGCCAGGTTCGCCTGGCGGGCAATGCTCGAGGCCGCCACCGACGCCGAGCGGCCGGTGCTGGTCGAGATCGCGGACCTGCTGTTCGAGTACGTGGACCGCGTGTCGCGCATCTACTCGGAGGTCTACGGCTCGGCGGCGAAGCGCCGCGCCCCGACCGCGGAGGAGGAAGCGGCGCGTGAACTGCTGCGGCGGATCGCGGCCGAGGAGGAGACGCTTACCGAGGACGAGCAGCTGGCCGAGCGCGTCGGCTTCCGGCTCGAGCGGGCGGCGAGGCCGTTCGTGATCGCGATCCCGGACGGCTCGGCGCAGCGCCACGCGGAGCTCGCGGCCCGGCTTCGCCGCCGCCGCGCGTTGGCATCCTCGGAGGGGCGCCGCGTGATCGGCCTTTCCAACCATCCGCGACCGTGGCGAGGACTCGAGCTCGACGCGCGCGCGGTGATCGCGCAGGCACCTCCGGCAATCGGCGCCGAGCGGGGGCACGCGCTCGAGGAGCTGCGGGGCGTGGTGGCGCTTGCCGCCGGGCACGGCCACTCAGGCGAGATCGAGGTCGGGGACTACCTCCCGGCGCTGATGCTCGGGCTCTCTCCCCGCATCGCGGGTCAGATCCGGGCTCGCGTCTACAGCCCGCTCGATGGCGATCAGCCCGAGCTTGTCCGCACCCTGGACGCCTTAATCAAAAATAACTTCGAGAAGGGCCGCGTGGCCGCTGTGCTCCACGTCCACCGCAATACGCTGCGCGATCGGATCGCTCGCATCTCCGAGCTCACCGGCGTCGACCTCGAGGGGGTCGAGGGCAGGGGCGTCGTGTGGCTGGCGTGGCTCGCGCGGGGGGAGTAAGGGATCGGGCATGCCAACTAAGGGGTGGCGCGCACCGATCGACTGCGTTCGCCCGATGTCGCCGCGCCGGTCTTAGCTCATCCTGGTCATTGTGAATTCCAGGGTGAACTCGGACGACAGGAGCGACGAATGCATCCCACCATCTCCCAGGCCGTCGGACAACAGAGAATCGATGAAACACAGCGACTCGCGCGGGAGCGCCAGCTGGCCAGCGAGTCCCGCCCCCGGGCCCGTCGTGGCTTCTCGCGATACTTCTCACATGCGCGCGAGGGTCACCTCAAGTCATTTCGTCGGGCGCAGCGCGGAGCTCGCGGAGCTGGAGCTCGCCCTGCGTGAGGCGGAGGGCGGGTCGCCGGTCGCCGTCCTGCTCAGCGGTGAGTCCGGCGTCGGCAAGACCCGTCTGGTCAGAGAGTTCGAGCGACGCTCCGGCGAGGGCGAGGCGCTCGTGCTCCGCGGGGAAGCCGTCGAGGAAGCCGACGGCGAGCTTCCTTACGCGCCGCTGATCGGCGCGCTGCGGCCGCTGGTCCGCCAGCGGCATCCAGCGCTCGACGCGCTTGGACGCGGCAGCCGTGCCCAGCTGGCGGCGTTGCTGCCAGGGCTCGACGAGGAGGACAGCTTCTCGGATGGCAATGACCCCTCGGCTCAGGTGCGCCTGTTCGAGGGCCTGCTCGAGCTGCTCAACCTGCTCAGCCAGGAACAGCCAGTGGTACTCGTGCTCGAAGACCTCCATTGGGCGGACCGCTCGACACGCACGTTCGTTGACTTCCTAGTCCGCAGCCTGCGCCGCGAGCCCGTGGTGCTGGTACTCAGCTACCGGACCGACGAGCTGCACCGCCGCCATCCGATGCGGGCGCTGCTGTCCGAGCTCGACCGCCTCGACCGCGCCCGCCGGATCGAGCTCGAGCCGTTCGACCGCGACGAGCTGGCCGAGGCGCTGGCGGACATCATCGGGGAGCCGCCGAGCGACAAGCTGGTGCAGCGGCTGTACGAGCGCAGTGAGGGCAACCCGTTGTACACCGAGGAGCTGCTGGCGGCCGGGCTCGACGGCCGGGGCGCCGCCCCCCAGAGCCTGCGGGACGCTTTCATGCTGCGGATCGAACGGCTGTCGCCCGACGCGCAATCGGCGGCGCGCGTGATCTCCGCGGGCCGCGCGCTCGACGAGCCGATGATCGCCGAGGTGAGCGGGATCGAGCCCGACGCGCTGGCCCTGGCGCTGCGCGAGGCCGTCGCCGAGCAGGTGCTGGTGGCGTGCGAGGCGACCCGCCTGAGCTTCCGTCATGCCCTGCTGCGCGAGGCGCTGTACGACGACCTGCTTCCGGGCGAGCGGAGCGAGCTGCACCTCGCGCTGGCCCGGGCGTTCGAGGATCGCGCCGATTACGAGAACGATCACGGCGTCGAGCTGGCATCGGCGATCGCCCGCCACTACGCGACCGCCGGGGACCAGCCGGCCGCGCTCCGCGCCACCGTCCAGGCGGCGCTCGCCGCGCGCGAGGTGCACGCCTACGGCGACGCGGCCGACCTCGCCGAGCGCGCACTCGACCTGTGGCCGCGCGTCCCCGACGCCGACCAGATGATCCCGCTCGACCACGTCGAGCTGCTCGTGATCGCGGCGGCGGCGCATGGAGTCGCAGGCGATCGCTCTCGCGCCGGCGTGTTGCTCGAGAGCGCGCTGAAGGAGCTCGATCCGGACGTCGATCCCCGGCGCTACTCCGAGCTGCTCGGACGCCTGTCGCGCGCGCAGTGGTTCCTCAATCGCGGGGCCGACGCGGTCGAGACGGCCGAGCGTGCCCTGTCGATGGTCCCGCCTGACGAGGTCAGCGCTGAGCGCGCGTCGCTGCTCGCGTGGACCGCGCGCGTGCGCTTTCTCCGCGGCCGTCACCGCGAGGCTCTGAAAGAGGGCCGCGAGGCGCTCGACGCGGCCGTCGCCGCCGGCGACCGGCGGTCGGAAAGCGAGGTCCTGAACACGCTCGGGATGGCCGAGATCGTGACCGGGTGCATCGACGAGGGCGTCGTGTCGCTGCGCCGGGCGATCGAGATCGCGCGGGAGGACGACGACGTCGACGGGCTCGGAACCGCGTACTCGAACCTGGCCGACACGCTGAGTCTCGCCGGCCGTACGCCGCAGGCGCTCGAGACCGCCAAGGAGGGGCTGGTGGCGGTGTCGGGCCGCGCGGGCCGTCCGCACGACTGGATGGCCCTGACCGTGTCCGATCTGTCGTTCGAGGCGGGAGACTGGGAGGCGGCGCGGGTCCACCTGGCCGCGGCCGCGCGCGCGCCCCAGCTCGTCGGCAGGCAGCTGATGTTCCGCCACATGCGAGAGGCCGACCAGGCTCTCGGGGTCGGTGACGACGAGACCGCGGCGGAGTGCCTCGAGGCGCTCGAGCCGCTCGTGGCGAGATCGTCCGAGCCCCAGTGGATTGGCGCGTTCGGTTCGCTGCAGGCCGAGCTTCGCCGGCGCCGGCGCGACCTGGCGGGCGCTCGGGCCGCGGTGACCCATGCGCTCGACCGGATGGAGCTGTGCACCGACGACGTGATGCGAATCGCCCGCGTGACCGCGGCGGGGCTGCGGATCGAGGCGGACACCGCAGAGCGGGCCCGCGACCTGCGCGAGAAGGCCGACGAGCGCGACGCCGTCGCGCGGGCGCGAATTCATATGCAGCGCCTCCGCGCGGCCGCGCAAGAGGGCGGTGCGGTCGAGATCGCGTGGCGAGCCGTCGGCACGGCCGAGATGGCCCGCGCCCGCGGAAAGAGCGACCCCGCCCTGTGGATCAAGGCGGCGCGCGAATGGGAGGCGCTGTCCAGGCCATACGTGCACGCCTACTCGCTGTTGCGAGCGGCCGAGGCGCACAGCGAGGCCGGCGACCGGGACGCGGCCTGCGAGGCCGCCGGCTCGGCGCTCGCGGATGCGCGGCGGCTCGGGGCGCGGTGGCTCGAAGACGAGCTGGTGACGCTCGCCCAGCGGGCGCGGCTCGAGCTTGGCGTCCAGGACGGCGTGGCGGCGGACGACCGGGCCGGCGTGGGATCCGACGACGCCGGCGAAGATCCGTTCGGCTTGACCGCGCGCGAGCGGCAGGTGCTGGCGCTGGTGGCGGAGGGTGCGACCAACCGGCAGATCGGCGCGTCGCTGTACATGGCCGAGAAGACCGCGAGCGTGCACGTCTCCCGGATCCTGTCGAAGCTCGGGGTGCGGAGCCGGACGCAGGCGGCCGCGATCGCCCACCGGCACCATCTGGGCTAAATGGGGGCCGCTTCGCGGCGTCCGTGGGGCCCAATTCCCCGTCCGGACCTTTGTCGTGCGGCCTAGATCCGGGCTAGCTTCTTGCCCGGGTTCAGCAGCCCCTTGGGGTCGAACGTCCGCTTGATCGCCTCGTGCATCGCGACCGCGGCCGGCGCCCACTGCCGCGCGATCTGACCGTTCTTGACCAGGCCGATCCCGTGCTCGCCCGACACCGACCCGCCGAGCTCGACGGCGAGCGCGAACAGGTCCTCGGCGGCGTGCTCGGCTCGTGTGAGGTCGGCCGGCTGGTCGAGGTCGATCATGAACGTCGAGTGCAGGTTGCCGTCGCCGGCGTGTCCCCAGCTGCACGCCTCGAGGTCGTGCCGGCGCCCGATCTCGACCGTGCCGTCGATCGCCTGTTGCAGGCGGTCGAGCGGGACGACGATGTCCTCGGAGACCTTCCCGCCGCGCTGCGCGGTGACCGCCAGCGACGCGCCGTCGCGCCAGCGCCACAGCGCGGTGATGTCCTTCGCCTGGGTTGGGGCGTGGATGGCGAGCGCGTCCTCGCCGAGCACCTCGGTCAGCTCGTGATGGACCCGTGCCGCCTCCTCCGGCGACCCGTCGGCGTCGGCGATCACCATGAACCCGGCCTCGTCGGGGATCTCGATCGGGAACGCGCCGCGCGTGGCCTGCACGGCGCCGGCGTCGAGATACTCGAGCGCCGCGGGGACGATGCCGCTGCCGAGCACCGCCTCGATCGCGGCACAGCCAGTCGCGCTGTCCCGGTAGAGCGCGGCGAGCGGCAGCGCCGCCTCCGGCGCGGGGATCATCTTGACCCAGGCGGCCGTGACGATTCCGAGCGTGCCTTCGGAGCCGATCATCAGCGACTTGAGGTCGTAGCCGGCGACGTCCTTGCGGAGCGGTCCACCGACGCGGACGAGCTCGCCCGGCGCGAGCACGAACTCGAGCCCGGTGATCCACGCCCCCGTCACCCCGTACTTGAACGCGTGCGGCCCGCCGGCGTTGGTGGCGATGTTGCCGCCGAGGTGGGACTGCTCGGCGGAGCCCGGGTCGGGCGGATAGAACAGGCCGTTCTCGCGCGCGCGGCGGCGCAGATCGGCGGTGACGACGCCGGCCTCGACCGCGGCGCGCCACAGCGCGGGATCGAGGTGCCTGACCTTCTTCAGGCGTTCGAGCGTCAGGACGACGCCGCCATCGATCGGCACGGCACCGCCGGCGAATCCGGTGCCGCCGCCGCGGGGAACGACCGCGACGTCGTGGTCGTAGCACCAGGCAACGACCTGGGCCACCTGCTGCGCGTCCGCGGGCAGCGCGATCGCGTCGGCCTTTCCGCGGAGGTTGCGGCTTTCAGTGGCGTCGTTCAGGTACGCGCGCGTGTTGCCGGGCAGGACCGCGTCGGCGCCGAGCAGGGCCGTCAGCTCACGCTCGAGAACGGTGGATGCCGTGGCGGTCACGGGGCCGATCCTAATGGGACCCGTAACCTTCTATCGGATGGCCAAGATCTTCGACGTCATCGACGAACAGCTCGAGCGCTGGATCTTCAAGCAATCGATGTTCTTCGTGGGCAGCGCTCCGCTCGACGCGGACGGGCACGTGAACGTGTCGCCCAAGGGGCCGATCGACAGCCTGAAGGTGCTCACGCCGACGAGCGTCGCGTACCTCGACCTGATCGGGAGCGGCGCCGAGACGATCGCGCACGTACGCGAGAACGGGCGCATCGTGATCATGCTGTGCGCGTTCGAGGGGCCGCCCCGGATCGTGCGGCTGCACGGGCGGGGCGAGGTGATCCCCGCGTCTGAGGAGCGGTTCGGCGACCTGATGGAGATGGGCGGCTTCACCGAGCCGACGACGCCCGAGTCCCGGCGTGCGATTGTGCTGGTCGAGGTCGACCGCATCGCCGACGCCTGCGGCTACGGGGTGCCGGTGATGAAGGTCGAGGGGAACCGGCCGCACATGGACCTGTGGGCGGCGAAGAAGGTCCGCGTGGGCGGTCCCGAGGCGCTGCTCGAGTACCAGCGCGAGAACAACACCCGCAGCATCGACGGCCTCCCGGCGGTCGACGTGTCCACGACAGTGCCGGAGTGACGGCCGTGCTGGCGGTGTTCGACGGGCACAACGATGCCCTCACCAGAGACGATCACGCGCTCCTGGCGCAAGGCCGTCCCGGCGGCCACCTCGACCTCCCCCGGATGCGCGCCGGCGGTGTGCGCGGGGCGATCTTCGCGGTGTTCACCGAGTCGCCGGGCGGAGCGTTCGAGCATCGGGTGGCGCGCGACGACGGGGTCCTCGAGTTCGAGCCCGCGCCCCCGGTCGAGCATTCGGTGGCGGCCGCGCACGCGAGTGCGGCCGCGGGAAGGCTGGTTGCGCTCGAGCGGGCGGGTCACGTGCGCCTCGCCAGGTCCGGCGCCGACCTCGATCGCGCGCGCGACGACGAGGCCGGGCCGCCGGTCGCCGTCCTGAATCTCGAGGGCGCCGAGGCCATCGACCCGGGGCTCGAGGCGCTCGACCTGTGGTACGAGGCGGGGCTGCGCTCGGTCGGGCCGGTGTGGAGCCGGCCCAATGCGTTCGCGCACGGAGTGCCGTTCATCTCGCCCTCCTCGCCGGACATCGGACCGGGGCTCACGGAGGCCGGCCGCGCGCTCGTTCGGCGCTGCGGCGAGCTCGGGATCATGATCGACGTCAGCCACCTGAACGAGGCGGGTTTCTGGGACGTGGCCAAGATCGACGCAGGCCCGATCGTGGCCAGCCACTCCGCCGCGCACGCGCTGTGCCCGACCTCGCGGAACTTGTTGGACTCGCAGCTCGATGCGATCCGTGACTCAGGGGGACTGGTCGGGATCGTGTTCGCGGTGCCGTTCCTGCGCGCTGACTTCGCGGATGACCCGGACACGCCGGTCTCGCTGATCGCTGATCATGCGCGGTACGTGGCGGACAGGATCGGGGTCGACCACGTGGCGCTCGGATCCGATTACGACGGGGCCACGATCCCGGCGCCGCTCGGGGATGTGGCGGGGACGCCGAAGCTGCTCGACGCCCTCGCCGACGCCGGGTTCACGGAATCCGAGCTTGCGGCACTCGCCTGGGACAACTGGCGGCGCGTGCTGGGCGCGTGGTGGGACTAGTGGCCCGACGCTAGGTCTCGGCGGGTGATCCGCCGCTGCTGATCGGGAACGCGTAGAACACTCCCAGCCCGGCGCAGATCGCGAGCGTCACGTACGACGACACAGCCGCCAAGGCCGTGGCGATCGCGTACGGGATCACACCGGTGGCGCTGCGGACGAGGATCTGGCGCCGGCGCACGGCCGAGAGCGGATCGCGGAGCCGGTGCGGCTTGACGAGCAAGATGTGCGCGTTCAGCGCGGCGAAGCACACCCCCATCAACAGGAGCGACCCGCTGTAGATCGCGGCGGCGAGGTGCTGACCGCTGCTCTCCCGCAGGTATGTGGCCATCAGGCTGGTGGCGAACGGCAGCACCGCGATGCTCATCAGCAGCAGCAGATTCAGGAACAGGATCATCTGGTCGGGCTCCCGCAGACGCCGGATCATCACGTGGTGGTTGATCCAGATGATCCCGATCGTCAGGAACGACGTGACGTAGGCGGCGTAAACCGGCCAGTTGGTGCCGAGCTCGTGGGCGAGCGTGGTCCCGGCCGGCAGCGGTGGGGTGGGCACCTGGATGTTCAGAACGAGCAGGGTGATCGCCACCGCGATCACCCCGTCGGAGAACGCTTCGAGGCGGCCAGTGCTCACGCCGACAGGTTCGCCGCGGGCTCGCCCCCTCCTGTTGCCCGGCCGCCGGCATGCGGGAAAGACGCTAAGAGCGGGTCAAACTTACTCTTTTCTACTCAAGTTTCCCTGCGGGACGCCGATTCGATTACTGATGGGATCCAGGTCATTGCGCCCCCACGGCAGGCTCCGCCTGGTCGTGTTCGCCATCATCGGCACCGTCCTGCCGGTGACGATAGCCGCCGGCACCGCAACATCGACGCATCGTCCAGTCTTCTTCGCCGGCGCGATCGCAGCCGGCATCGCGTCGCTGGTGGTCGCCCTCGTCCCGCGCCGGCGCCGGCTCCTGTTCTGGACGGCGGCGTTCGGGCTGATCCCGGCGCTGACGCTGATGCAGGCCTACAGCGGTGGCGCGGCGTCCGGCTACTCGGTGCTGGTGATCATGGCGATGGTGTGGTTCGGGCTCGAGGCGACCGACATCGAGTTGGTGGCGGGCATGCTCGTGCTCGCGGCCTGCTGCGCTGTGCCGATGGTGCTGATCGGTGCGCCCGCCTACCCGCTCAGCTGGGGCCATGCGTCGCTGCTGACGTTGATCGGGATCGCGGTCGCGGGCTCCCTGCGGGCCGTCACGCGCGAGCTGGCGACGCTCGCCCAGCGATTCGCGCATGAGGCCGTGGTCGACGACCTCACGGGCCTGCTCAACCGCCGCGGCTGGCGCTACAACGCGCCGCGAGAGCTGGCGCGGGCGGCGCGCAGCGGCAACCCGATCACGCTGGTCACGCTCGACCTCGACAACTTCAAGGAGCTCAACGACGAGCTCGGACACGAGCAGGGCGACCGCGCGCTGCGCGACACCGCCGAGCGAATCCGGGCGACCCTGCGCGCCGGCGATGTCGTCGCGCGGCTCGGTGGCGACGAGTTCGTGGCGCTGCTGACGAACTCGACGCTGACCGGGTCGCTGGCCGCGATCGACCGGCTGCGCGACTCGACCCCCGAGCAGGAGGCCTTCTCGGCGGGCGTCGCGGTGTGGGATCGCCGGGAAGAGCTGCCCGAGGTGCTGCGGCGCTCGGACCTCGCGCTGTACGCGGCCAAGGACCAGGGTGGCGGCTGCACCGCGGTGGCGCCACCGCAGCTCGAGTCGCTCCCGAAGCTGCCCGCGGACGATGACGACGACGAGCTCGTACGCCTGCCGCGTGCCTCCGGTGAACGGGCTTAGCTCGGCTCATATCGAGCTCTTCCCAAGTCCATAAGCCGCTCTTCGGGAGCTCGTCAGCCGCTCTTACTTGGGCTGTCGAGAGTGGGACGCATGAAATATCGCATCCTGTTGGCAACTCTCACCACGGCCGCCGCCATCACTGGCCTGTCGGCCGCCTCTGCGGACGCCGCGACGAGCGCCGCAAATGAGGAGGTGAGCCAGAACTGGGCTGGCTACGTCGTCGGAGGCTCCGATTCGAATACGCAGTTCTCGAACGTCTCCGGCAGCTGGGTCCAGCCCGCGTCGAAATGCAGCTCAGGCCAGGACTATGCCGCCTTCTGGGTCGGCATCGGAGGGGACGACGGGCAGTCGTCTTCATCGTCGTCGTTCGGGCAGTCGTCGCTCGGCGACGGGTCCTCGACATCGCTCGAGCAAATCGGGACGCAGGGAGACTGCACCGGTAACGGGACCCAGTACTACGCCTGGTACGAGCTCGTGCCCTCGGCCCCGGTCCAGCTGAACCTCTCGATCCATGCGGGCGACCACATCTCGGCCAGCGTCGGCGTGAACGGCTCCAACATCGCGTTCTCGCTGACTGACAAGACCACGGGACAGTCGTTCACGAAGACGATTCAGGCGAACGACCCCGACACCTCGAGCGCCGAGTGGATCGCCGAGGCGCCGTCGCAGTGCGACAGCTCGGGCGACTGCACGCCGCTGGCGCTGTCTGACTTCGGCACGGTCGACTTCACCAATGCGACCGCGACCGCGAACGGCCACACCGGCACGATCTCCGACTCGAGCTGGACAGCCCAGCCGATCGCGCTCGCCTCCGGCGGCGCTGATGAGGTCAGCTACGGATCCGGCCAGAACACGGCCGGCGCGACACCCTCGTCGCTGTCCTCGGACGGCTCGGCGTTCTCGGTGTCGTGGCAGCAGAGCGGCGCCGGGTCCTCGTCCTCACAGACGAGTGGAACGTCCGGTGGCTCTGGCGATGGCGGCTACGGTGACGGCGGTTACGGCTACGGCGGCTACCCGGGCGGCGACGGCGGCTACGGAGGCTACGGTGACGGCGGCTATGGCTACGGCCAGGGCGGCTACGGCGGCTATGGAGGCGGCTACGGATATGGCTACGGCTCGTATTGATTCGCTGCAGGGCCGCTATGCGACGCCGCGTGCGAGCCGCTGATCGGCGTGCGCGGAAAGCGCGGTGCGATAAGCGGTGGCGAGCCGGTCAAGCGCAGCCTCCCAGCTGCGCCCCCGGACCGCCGCCAGCGCGCCGCGACTTATGCGCTCAGCTACAAGTGGCGTACCGATCACTGATTCCACGGCGTCTGCGAGACCATTGACGTCAGGGGCCGCGAGCAGCCCCGTCTCACCGTGCTCGATCAGGCATGCGGGCCCGCCGCGGTCGACCGCGACCACCGGCAGCCCGCTTGCCTGCGCTTCGAGCACCACCTGACCGAACGTCTCGGTGGAGCTCGCGAACAGGAACGCGTCGGCGCTGGCGTAGGCGCAGGCCAGGGCGTCCCCGGACAGCCACCCGAGGAACGTCGCGTGCTCGCCGAGCCGGGCACGGAGCAGCTCCTCCTCAGGGCCGCCCCCCGCGAGCGCCAGGTGCAGGCGCGGATCGCGGCGGTGAGCTTCGAGGAATGCGTCAGCGAGGAGTTCGACTCCCTTCTCGCTGCTCAGCCGTCCTGCGTACAGCAGGTTGATCTCGCCGGGCAGCAGCTGCTCGTCGCGGTGGGCAGGGTCGAAGCGCTTGAGGTCGACCCCGCGATCCCAGCGCCGAATCCGCTCGGACGCGATCCCCAGCTCGCCCAAGCGAGCGTCACTGGCCCGGCTCGGCGATAGCACGACGTCGCATGCCCCGTAGAACATGCTGAGCCCCCAGTTGGCAACCATCTCGACCCCGGCGTGCCCGGTGCGGAGCGCGGCGTAGGCGGCGAGCTCGGTGTGATAGCTGCCGACGCACGGTAGCTCGAGCACTCGCGCGAGCAGCCAGGCGCCGATCCCGGCCGGACCCGGCGAGCACACGTGGACGATGTCGTAGCGGCCCTCGGCGAGCGCCTCGACGAGCGCGGGGACGGTGGGGACGCCGATCTGGAGCCCGGGATAGAACGGGACGTCGATCTCGGCGACCGCGCTCAGCCGCCGGTCGACGTCCGCGTCGGTGCCGATCACCTCGACGTCGAATCCGCGGACACCGCGGGCCCGGATCTGCTGAAGCGTATGCGTGACGCCGTGCATCGAGCCGATGCCGTCGGCGACCAGCGCCACCCGGGGACGATCGCCGTCGCTGCGCGCCAGCTTGGCCTTCTCGCGGCCGAGGAAGGCAGCTGCCGCGGCGTACGGGAGCGCCGGGATGCACGCGTCGAACAGGGCGAGCGCGCTGCGGGCGCCGTCCGGTCGGCCCTGCTCGAGGTCGGCGACGGTGTCGTGCACGACTGCGGCGAGCTTTCGCTCGTGCACACGCCGGGCGCGCCGGTCGAGGTCCGCGTGGCCGAGCTCCCCCTCCTGGAGCTGGGTCAGCAGCTTGTGCTCGTCGACGTCGAGGTCCATGGCCAGCAGCCATGCGCGCAGCAGCGCGAGAGCGTCCTTGGCGTCGAGGTCGGCGCCGCCGCTGCCGTGGCGCGCGTCGCCTTCGCGCATCACCCGCTCGACGATCTTCAGCACGGAAGCGGGATCCGGGCGGGCGGGCGCGTCGCCGCCGGGACCGCCGCCGCCGGCGCCGTCGCCGAGCGCGCGGATCGCCAGCGCCATCGCCGCGTGCGCCCACTTGGCGGCGCTCCCCTGCTGCCCGTGCGCGGATGCGTTCCCGGCGCGGAGGCTCGCGAGGAACTCCTGCGCGGTGCGAACGCGCGGGGTCTCGGTGAACGTCCGGCCGACGTCGATTCCGGCGTGGTCATCGGACCCTCCGATGGCGGTTCCCCCATGGGTCTCGATGTACACAAACGCCGGCAGATTCAGCTCCTTGGCCCTCGAGCCGTTGCGCGTCTCCCAGATCGGGAACAGCTCGGCCAGGCGCCGCCGGTGGCGCGCGGTGAGCGGCGCGGCGACCGCGTAGAAGGGGTGGGCGAGCGCCGCCGTGATGTCGTGGTCGTGCAGGTACGCTGCGCACGCCTCGACGTCGTCTCGATTGGCCTGAAGCCACTCGTGATCGCCGGGGGTGATCCCATAGCAGAGCACGTGCACGGCCTGGGGCTCGCCCTTGAAGGAGGCGGTGAGCTCCTCCGAGATGAACGTGTCGGGCAGGTGACGGAGCGACAGTGCTCCGTCGATCGTGTCGTGATCGGTGATCGTCACGAAGTGCATCCCCCGGCGCTTGGCGAGCTCGTAGACCTCGAGCGGCTCCGTGGCGCACTCGGGGATGTTCAGCGAGCGCTGAACGCCGAGCTTGGAGATCTGCGAAGCCGAGGAGTGGACATGCAGGTCGGCGCGACTGGTTTCGTTCATGAGTTGAGGATCACCCTGCAAACGGAGGGGTCAGTGAAGAACGAGGTCACGTCCTGTGACGTTTCTGTTACCGCCGGGATGGGATCCGGTGGGTATGGGAGAACCTTGGCCGCATGCCCGCCACGGATCCCGTGCTGGTGTCGGATGTCGACGCTCTGGTGCTGGAGCGCGGCCGTCTGCGAGTCGAGATCGGGCTTGCGCCATTCGAGCTGACCGTCCGCCGCGCTGGCCGGCGGCTGGCCAGATCGCTCGGCGCGTGGGTGGCCGACGGGACTGTCCACGACCACTTCATCCAATTGACCGAAGGCGTGGTCGCCCGCGAGGAGCTGGCTCCGGCTGAGCGCGCCCGGGCGGCGGTCGTGCAGCGGTGTGCGGTTGACCAGTCGACACTGATGTTGGAGATGGACGGTGGGCGGAGGGCGCGTATCGACGTGCGCGTTTGCGAGGGCGACCGGGTTTGTCTCGAGGTCTCGCCCGAGGGAGAGCCGTTGCGGGTCGCGCTCGACTGGCGCCGGCGCTCGGATGAGCGGTTCGTGGGTCTGGGGGCCCGGCACTGCACGCAGCTCGACCAGGCGGGGAGGATCGTCCAGCTCGGCGCCGACCGCCGCTACACGGGGCCCGACTGCCCCGCCGAGCTGCTCGCCGGCGGCGGTATCCCGCAGGGCGATTACGCGCCGGTCCCGTGGTTGGTCTCGAGTCGCGGCTACGCAGTCTGGATCGAGTCCGAGGCGAACGGCATCCAGTTTGATCTGAGCGGTGACCGGCTGTCCGTCTCGACCCGGTCTAGCGGAGGGTCTTTGCGGTTGGACTTCCTGTGCGATCCGACGCCAGCCTCACAGCTCCGCGCGTTCTGCCGGCTGACCGGGTTTCCGGCGCTCCTGCCCGAGTGGGCATACGGGTTCTGGAAGAGCCGCGACGTGTACGGCCACCAGGATGACGTGGTCGATGACTACGAGGGTCTGCGACGGCACGAGATCCCGGTCGACGCGCTCGTGCTCGACTCGCCGTGGGCGACGCAATACAACACGTGGGAGTTCAACCCGCACCAATTTCCCGATGCCCCCGGGTTGATCCGCCGGATGCGGCAGGACGGCGTGCGCACCGTGGTGTGGGTGACTCCGTGGGTGAACACCGACTCGCGCGACGGTCAGATCCCGCCCCAGCCCGAGTCCGAGCGGCTTCACCGCGAGCCGGCACAGAACTACGCGCCGGGGGTGGCCGGCGGGCACTTCGTGGGTTCCGGGGCCGGTGCGGAGGACGAGCCGTTTGTGACCCAGTGGTGGATGGGGACCGGGTCGCCGGTCGACTTTACGAGCGCCGCGGCCGAGGAGTGGTGGCGCGAGCAGGCCAAGCGTGTGCTGGCACTGGGTGTCGAGGGGATCAAGGCCGATGACGGTGAGGGCTACTACCTGCCCGAAGGGGTTCGGTTCGCGGACGGTCGGACCGGGGCGGAGGCAGCGTGGGCGCTCGGCGGGCTGCACCGCCTGAGCCTGCAGCGCGCACTCGACGAGGTACATCCCGGAGAGGGGGTCGTGTTCGCGCGCTCCGGGTGGACGGGGCAGCAGTCGGTGGGCTTGACGTGGGCCGGCGATCAGGCGTCTGACTTCTGGTCGTTGCGCGTGCTCGTAGTCGCGACGCTGTCGGCGGCGTGCAGCGGCTTCTCGAACTGGTCGCACGACGTCGGCGGCTATCTCGGACATCGCCTGGTCGAGCGCTGCCCGCCCGAGCTGCTCGTGCGCTGGCTCCAGTTCGGCTGCTTCACCCCGCTGATGCAAGCCCACGGCCGGATGCCGCAGGAGCCATGGCACTACTCCGAGCACGTGCTCGAGCTGTACCGCGCGCACGTCCTGCTGCACGAGCAGCTCGTGCCGTACGTGCGCGCCGCTGCCGCCACCGCCGCGCGCACCGGGCTGCCGATCATCCGGCCCCTGTGCCTGACGGACCCCGCCGATCCGCGGGGCTGGGCGATCGGCGACGCGTACGGCTACGGGCCGGCGTTGTGGGTGGCGCCGGTGCTCGACGACGAGGCTCGTGAGCGCGAGGTGGCGCTGCCGCGGGGAGACTGGATCGAGACGTGGTCGGGGTCGCGCGTGACGGGCGGCAGCGAGGTCGTGGTCGACGCGCCGCTCGAGCGGATCCCGGTCTGGGCCCGCGCCGGTTCGATCGTGGTCACGTATCCGGCCGCGCACGTCGCCCGTGGGCTCGGCGACGTCCCCGAGGGTGAGCGGCCGCTGATCGCAACTCTGTGGGGCGAGCCGCAGGTTGGCCGAGCGGCCGTGCGCCTGGCCGACGGGACGCGGATCACGTGGTCGCGGGGGCAGTGGACGGTGGCGCCCGCGCCCGGCTGTGAGCATCAGGTCAGCTTCCGCGAGATTGGGTTGTGAGGGCGGTCCGTCTGCCGTGAGCGGCACGATGGCGTCGTGGGCGATTGGGCCACCTTCGCGACGGTTACCGGGGCGGCTGCCGCCAGTCTGACGGGGCTCCTGTTCGTGGCGGTCTCGATCAGGGTTGACGTGATCGCGCCTTCGCCCGAGCTGCGCAACCGCGCGGCGCAGACGCTGCTGCTGTTCGCGACAGCCCTGTTCGTCTCGATCGCGCTCGCGATCCCGGGCCAGGCCTACGGCGCGCTCGCCGGCGAGGTCATCGCGCTTGGCGCGATTGCCGGCGCCGGGATGATCGCGCTCGATCGACGTGCGCGTGCCGCTGTCGATGAAACCAACACGCAGTCGATCGGCCACGTACTCGATGTGGTCCTCCCGAACGGGCTCACATCGGTCCTGCTGCTGATCTCGGGAATCCTGATAGCCGCCGGCTTGCACGCGGGGCTCTACGTCCTGGTCGTGCCCATCGCGGCTGCGCTCGCCGGCGGCATGGCGAGCGCGTGGCTGCTGCTGACGAGGATCGACGCGTAGCGGACGCTTCACGGAGCGCCGACGCGAGTGAGGGCTAGCGCGCCGGCCTCGGCGCCGAGGCGAGCGGCATCGGCGATCGAGTCGCCGCGGCCCAGACCGAGCGTGAACGCGGCCGCGAACGAGTCCCCGCAGCCGTAGGAGTCGCGAGGCGGCCCCGGGAGCGGCGCGGACTCCCACCGGCCTTCGGACTCGCCCCACCAGCGCCCGCCCCGGTCGCCCTCGGTGGCCACGAGCAGCCGGGCGTGTGACGCGACCCGGTTCGCCCAAGCGCTCTCATCCTCGTCGCCCTCGCTGAACACCAGCGCGTACACCGACGCGCCGTCGGCCTCGAGCACCGACCTGGCACGTGGCGATGCGACGACAAACGGCGAGGAGTGCGCGCGCCTGAGCGCGTCGCCGTCGCCGGCGGTGAAGTACACGCCGCCGGCGTCGCGCACTCGCTCCCACTCGAGGTCGTCGGAGCCGCGCGGCTCGAGGCGATCGCCGAGCGTGACGATCGTCCGCTCGCCGCCCGGCTCGAGGAACGTCACCGCGCGGCGCGTCGGCTGATCGCGCCACGCTACGTGCATGCGGACGCCGCGTGCCTCGAGCTGCGCCACGGCCGCCTGGCCCTCCGTGTCCCGACCGAGCGCGCAGAAGAAGTCGACCTCGGCGCCAAGCTCCGCCAGCATCGCCGCGGCCACCCCGCCGCCTCCGCCGGCGCGCGCGAACGCGCTTTCCGCGTGGAGGATCTTCCCGCGGACCGGGAGGTGAGGCACCACGGCGAAGTCGACCCATTCGACGTGACCGACTACTCCGATCGCTGTCATGGTGTGTAGTGTGATCGTTGTGGACGAGGGCTTGCCGATTGCCTATGAGGTGCTCGAGCGCGGGGTGCCCGTCTACGCGTCCGGTGGCGAGCAGGTCGGGACCGTCGACCACGTCGTCGCGGCGCCCGAGGAGGACATCTTCCACGGGCTCGTGATCCGCGCCGGCAGCGACCGGCGCTTCGTCCCCGCCGATGAAGTCGCGTCTTTGCATGAGCGCGGGGTGGACCTGCGCATCGATGCCACCGCGGTCGCCGCGCTCGAGCCGCCGCACGGCGGCGCGCCGGCATGGCGTGAACGCGAACCCGGAGTCAAGCCGGGCCGCTGGCAGCACTTCGTCGACCTCGTGACGGGCAAGGACCCGCGCTCTAGGAACTGGGAAGCGGAGGACTGACGCCGTCGAGCAGGCCGGCGTCTTCGAGGAAGCGCCGCAACCGCTCGGGGGACTCGAATTCGATCGCCTGCATGCCGACACTGCGCGCTGCGCGCACGTTCGCGGCGGAATCGTCGATCAGCAACGTCGTTGAGCGGTCGAGGTCGAAGCGGTCGAGCAGCAGCTCGAAGATCGCCGGGTCGGGCTTGGAGAGGCCTTCGAACCCGGACACGACCGTGCCCTCGAACCAGCGCAGGAACTCGAACCGCTCGCGCCGAAGCGGATACGTCTCGCGCTCCATGTTCGTGAGCGCGTAGACCGGCACTCCCGCGGACCGCAGCTCTCGTAAGAGCTCCACGCTCTCTTCGATCGGTCCGGAGATCATCTCCTCGCTGCGACGTGACCAGGCCCAGATCACTTCCGCCTGATCCGGGTGAGCTTGCGCGAGCTCCGCACACGTGCGCTCCGACGGCACGCCGAGATCGTGGGCGTGGTGCCACTCCATCGTGCACACCTCCGCCAGGAAGCGCTCCATCGCCGCATCGTCGCCGTCGAACAGCTTGCGGTACAGGTAGCGGGGATTCCAGTCGAGCAGGACGCCGCCGAGGTCGAACACGATCGCACGGACGCGCCCGGTCGCGTCCGGGGTTGTCATCGGGCTAGTGAAGCACTGCCGCCCGATTCCAGCCGGCGCGACTCACGGAGCGCGTCGGCATCACCAACGGCGGGCACCTGGAGCAAGGTTCGGGGTCTCGGCGGCGGACGCGGGCGGCGCAGATCCGGCGCCGCACCCTTGCTTTCAGCGATTACCCACGCGCCAGCCGCGCCGGCGCCCTGCGCTCCCACGCGTCGGCGAGCAGGTCGGCGAGCAGGTCCTCGCCGGCGGCGCGGAGGTCGATACGCACCGCGGACAGGCGCTTTCCCCACCACACCTCGGCGCAGATCTCCGGGTGTGCCTCCACCGAGGTGTGGATGCCGGGCTCGTCGAGCATCACGTTCATGTGCTCCTCGTCCCAGAGCGTGGCGAAGATCTTGCCCGCGACGCGGAACGAGGGGCGGCCGTGGTGATCCTGCTCGATCGCCTCCGGTAGCGAGAGCGCGATGCGGCGGGCGTCGTCGGTGCTCGGCATCGCGCCCATTGCCGCTCCTCAGCGCCCCGGGTCGTCGTTATTCTCGGCCCCATGCATCTCGCCGAGCTTACCCCGCCGGAGCAGCGGGTGTTGGGGTGTCTGATCGAGAAGCGCTGGACGACTCCCGACCAGTATCCGCTGTCGCTCAACGGCCTCAGGCTGGCGTGCAACCAGTCGACGAACCGCGACCCCGTCACCTCCTATGACGAGGCCACGGTCAGAGAGGCGGCCCAGCGGCTGTGCCTGTACGGGCTGGCGCGGCTGGCGAGCGGTCACGGAAGCCGCTCGGTCAAGTACCGCCACCTGGCCGAGGAGGCGCTGGGGCTCGACCGCGAGGAGTTGGCGGTGCTGGCGGTGCTCCTGCTCCGCGGCCCGCAGACGCCGGGTGAGCTAAAGGCCCGCACGGACCGGATGGCGCACCTCGAGTCGCTCGCCGAGGTCGAGCGGGTGCTGACCACGCTCGGCGAGCGCGACTATGCGCGCCGGCTCGGACGCCAGCCCGGCCAGAAGGAGGATCGGTTCGAGCATCTGCTCGGGCCCCGCGCGGACGGAGAGGTGCCCGCAGTCGCGTCCGCGCCGGCTCCGGACGAACGGCGGGCGTCCGCGCCGCTCCCCCCGACCGCACAGCCGCCGGCCGCCACCCCGCCGGGGGTCGATGTCAACGGGGCCCTCGCCGAGCGAGTCGCGACGCTCGAGTCCGAGGTCGCCACCCTGCGCTCCGAGCTCGACGAGCTCCGCGACCTGCTCACCACGCCGGCCGCGCACTGAACGCAACGCCACCGGTCGGCCGCCCGACCTACGGGTAGAGCAGCCCGCTCTCGCGCCGGACCACGAACTGGTCGCGGTACTCGACGAAATCCCCGACGATCGCGGCGAACGCCTCGGGGCGGTCAACGTAGATCGCGTGGGCGGCGTCGTAGACGATCACGAACTGGCAGCGCGGCAGCAGCTCGCGGTAGTACCGACCGAGCTCGGGTGGCGTCAGCCGGTCCTCGGTGCCGAACAGCACGAGCGTCGGGACGTCGAGCCGGCGCATCGCGCCCTCGAGCTCCGGGTCCCGGGGCGGCCCGATCAGCCGGCGGACGAGTGCCCGCTGCTTGGCTTCGATCTCGGGCACGACCGAGATCGCGGGCTGGCGCTCGGGGTGGGCATACAGGATCGAAGCCATTTGCTCGGGCGGTGGCAGCGGCCCCGGGTTCACGATGATCGCCGCCGGCGAGGCGAGCACCAGCGCGTCCAACCCCGCCGCATCTTGCGTCGCGAACCACAGCGACAGCTTCCCTCCGAACGACGTCCCCCACACGCTGAAGCGGTCGTCGCCGAGCACCGCGGACACCGCGACGCGCATCGTCGCGGCCAGTTCCGGGAGCGTGCGAGAGCGCTCGTTGACCGCGGACTCGCCGAAGCCCGGCGCCTCGAACGCGATCAACCGGAACCGCTCGGCGAGCAGCTCGTGGCCGCGGCTCAGCCGCAGCCCGCCGGCGCCGTGAAAGCACACGAGCGCCGGCCCGTCGCCTGCCTCCATGTACCGGATGTCGAACCCGTCGGCCTCCACCCTGCGCTCCTCGAAGTGAGCGACCTCTGTCACGCCAGCTCTCGCATCCGCGGAAGCACGGACTCACCGAACAGCTCGAGGCTGCTCCGCGCCTTGTCCGGGCTCGGCGCGGCGAAGATCAGCTCGAGGATCCCGACGCCGAGCTCGCGCCGGATCCGGTCGGCCTGGGCGAGCACCGTGTCGGGCGAGCCCACGAGCAGCTGCCCGGTGTCGATCCGCTCCTCGATGTCGCCCCCAGCGTGTAGGCGAGAGCGCTGAGCCGTCGCGTCCCGGCCGTAATAGCCCGCGCCCGCGACCGCCTCGTCGACCGCCGGATTGGCGGTGCTGAGCGCGCCGGCCGGCCGGTGGGCGGCGGCGATCGGTGCCCAATCCGCCCACGCCTCGGCATCGGTGGGCGCGACGTGCACCGCGATCCGGTAGAGCAGCTGGTCGGGTTCGGGATCCCAGCCTTGCCGCCGAGCCGCCTCGCGGTAGTTCCGCACCGACTCCACCGCGCGCGGCAGCGTCGTCACCGCGAGGCCGCCGTTGATCCGCCGGGCCGCCGCGAACTCCGCCGCCTCGGGGCTCGAGATCGACATGAAGATCGGCGGGTGCGGTGCCTGCACGGGACGAGGCCAGATCGAGACCGTGCGGTATTCGTAGTACCGCCCGAGCCAGCCGAACGGCTGCGGCTCGGTCCACGCCCGCACGATCAGCTCGAGCGCCTCGACGAACCGCTCGCGGGATTCGGCGGGGTTGACGCCGTAGGTCACATACTCGTTCGAGGTGCCGCGGAGCATGCCGGCGATCACGCGTCCTCCGCTCAGCGTGTCGAGCATCGCGAACTCCTCAGCTACCCGGACCGGGTTCTGAATCGGGATGTTCGAGCCGAGCAGGGCGACCCTGGCTCGCTTGACCCGCTCGATCACGGCCGCGGCCATAACCATCGGGTTCGGGGTCAGCGACGCCGGCGAGTAGTGGTGCTCGGCGACCGTCACCCAGTCAAACCCGAGCTGGTCGGCGAGCTCGAACTGCCCGAGTGCGCGTTGCATCGAAGCCTGCGCGACTTCCGCCGAGTAGCCGTCCGCCGGCGCCGGCCAGCCTTGACTCTGGCGGGGCCGCTCGTAGGGGACGATCGAGAACACGGCGGCCTTCATGGCGTCAATTAAAACGAAAGCTACCTATGCCGGTTCATTTGGAAATCTTTTGGAACCGGTTCCTCAAGTCCCTTGTCATTCTGCCGACAACGGGAGTGAACCTCGATGAACCTGACGTGTGGAGAACGCGTTGGGGGCACATAACCCTGGACCGAAAGGGACCTCATGAAGCTTCGCACGATGCTGCCCGCAGCGGCGGTGACGATCGGAAGTTTGTTGCTCGTCGCCGCGCCGGCCTTCGCGACCACCGCCTCGGAGACGTTGACCGCAGGCTCGCTTGGATTCGCCTCGACCCCGGGAAGCGTTACCTTCCCCGCTACGACACTGAACGGCCAGGACAAGACCGTCACGGCTGCGCAGCCGCTTGACATCGCCGACGCTACGGGCTCGGGCGCGGGTTGGAACATCACCGCGACCTCGACGCTGTTCAAGTCCGGTAGCTACTCGCTGCCGGCGGGCGCTACGACGGTCGCCTCGGCGCCGGCTGTGCCCACGTGCGACTCGGGCGTGACGTGCACTCCGGGCGGTTCGACGACCGTGTCTTTCCCCTACTCGCTGCCCGCGGCGGCCACCGCCCCGACCGCGACCAAGCTGTTCAACGCCCCCGCCGGCACCGGCATGGGCGACCAGACAGTGACGCCGACTTGGACTCTCGCGATTCCCGGCAATGCATATGCGGGTAGCTACACGTCCACGTGGACCCTGTCGCTCGTCAGCGCTCCGTAACAAACGTGAAGCTGAAGACTCTCTCGCTGCTGGCCACCGCATGTGCGGTGGCCATCGGCGTGTTCGCGCCTGGTGCCCAGGCCGCCACGATCGGCGGCTTCGGCGCCCGGCCTGCGCACTTCAACCCAAACGTTCCCGCCACGCGTGCGTACTTCATCCGCAGCGTCCCGCGCCGCGGATCGTTCACCGACCAGGTGATCGTGACCAACACTGCGGCCAAGGCGGTGACGCTCCGCGTATATCCGGTCGACGGCCTGACCGGCGCGACCTCGGGTGTGGTGTACGGCAATCGCGGAGTCGCGCTTCACGGCGCCGGCCAGTGGGTCACCCCCGACGTCAGCATCGTGAACGTTCCGGGCAAGTCGCAGACCAGCGTCGGATTCACCCTCAAGGTGCCGAGCACCGCGGCCATCGGGCAGCATCTCGCTGGGCTGGCGCTCGAGGATGTCAACGCGGGTAAGTCTGGCGGCCGGTTCTCGGTGACCGAGGTGCTCCGCACTGTCGTCGGAATCGAAGTGAATGTGCCGGGACCCGCGAAGTCACGGCTGTCGCTCGAAAGCTTCTCGATCGCGCCCATCCAGGGGACGACGTATCCGTCGGTAGTGGTGAACCTTGCTAATACCGGTACAAACTTGTGCAAGCCTCAGCTGCTTGTGTCACTGAACGGGCCGGGTGGCGTTCAACGCGCGACCCGGCAACTCGACACCGTGCTGCCGGGCGACGCGATCCCATACCCGTTCGTGTGGACCCATTCACTGGCGGCCGGCAGCTACAACGCGAACATCACCGCGACGGGGTGTGGCCCGCGCCAGGTTCTGCACGGCAGTGCGTCGCTCGGGGCAAAGCTCGTCAACAGCACGGTCCCCACGGCTGACGCCCGGCCGCCTGCGGGTGGGAGCACAATCCCATGGTGGCCGATCGCGCTGGTTGGCTTTGGTGGGATCGTCGTGGGCACCCTGTTCGGGCGCCGGCGGCGCGGTCCCGCCTCGAGTTGAGAACGGTCCGCCGCGTGGTGACGCGACGCCGATCGATACGAATGAAGATCCTGGTTGTCGCGGCGATGGGCGCGTGTGTGCTGATCGCCGCGCCGGCCGCGTTGGCCATGACCTGGGCGGGCCCGGAGACATCGCCGACGACGAGCACGCTCTACGGCGTGTCGTGTCCGGATGTCAGCCATTGCTTCGCAGTCGGCGGCACCACGTCCGCGGGCAAGATCATCCACACCGCGACCGCCGCGGCGGCGAGTCCGACGTGGAGTGCGCAGACGCCGCCGAGCAACGCCACCGGGCAGTACAACGAGATCAGCTGCGCGGACGACAATGACTGCATCGCGGTGGGAAATACATCCAGCGGGGCTCCTCTGATAGTGGCGACGGCCAACGGCGGTTCCACTTGGACCAAGCAGACCCCGCCGTCGTCGGCGACCGTGGCGCTCCAGGGTGTCTCGTGCGCGAGCAGCACGCATTGCGTCGCGGTGGGAAACGTCGTCGGGAGCTCCCCGGTGATCATCGCCACCGCCAACGGCGGCTCCACCTGGACCGCGCAGACAGCGCCGGCGACGACCACCCCGCTCAACGACGTCAACTGTCCGAGCACGACGGTCTGCTACGCCGTCGGGGGAAACAGCAGCGTCGCCACGCTTCTCGCGACGATCAACGGCGGCTCGACCTGGAGCGCCCAGACGCCGCCGAGCGGCGACAACCAGGTGCTGAACGCGGTCAGCTGCCCGAGCACGGCCGTGTGCTTCGCGGTCGGGAACGCCGTCAGCGGGACGGGCGAGATCGCCGCGACCACCAACGGCGGCGCCAACTGGTCCTATCAGTCCGACGGCAGCCAGCTGAGCCTGTACGGCGTGTCGTGCTGGGATGCGAGCGACTGCGTCACGGTCGGCGCATCGGGCCGGATCGCGTGGACCACGAACGGCACGGGCTGGAGCTGGCTGACCTCTCCAACCAGCAACACGCTCTACAGCGTCGACGTCAGCAACCAGACCTCGGGCACGGCCGTCGGCGCATCGGGCACCATCCTCGGCTATTCGCTGGGCTGCAACAGCTCGGGAGGGCTGAGCTTCACGCCACCGACCAGCTTCTCCTGGCCTAGTACGGCGCTGACCGGGCGCGACCAATCGATCACCACGCAGTTGAGCCTCTCGCCCGATGACGAGACCGGCTCGGAGGCCGGCTGGAACCTGACCGCGACCTCGACGACGTTCACCTCGGGCACCCACACGCTGCCGACCACTGCTTCCCAGATCGCCGGGGCGTCGGCGACGGCCGATACGGGCAACTGCTCGCTGCCGGTGAACGCGATCTCCTACCCGGTGACGGTTCCGGCGGCCGCGACCGAGCCGGCGCCCGTCAAGGTCTTCGACGCCGGCGCTGGCACCGGCGCCGGACCCTCGACGGTTGTGCTGACCGCGGCCCTCAACCTCCCCGCCAACGCGAGGATCGGGACCTATACTTCCACCTGGACGCTCACGCTCTCGAGCGGTCCATAGGCGCCCGCCCCTCCCGCAAGCTGTTTGAGCCTGCCTAGTCCGGGAAAGGGGAGGTGCAGTCTTCGAGGAGGTAGAGCATGCGTAGGTACGCCGGGCTTCTGGCGATCGCTGGAGCCCTTTTGTTCGTGTCCGCGGCGCAGGCCGCGCCGCCGGCGAGCGCGGGTTCATTCGTGCTGACCGCCAACAGTCCGGGCGGGACGTACGCGCCAACCTTCACCGGCAACGGGATGCTCGGCGTCCGCGTGCCGCCGTCCGGACAGGGCTACGCCGGCGGCATGGTCCCCGCGCAGTCCGAGCTCGCGGGCTTCTACGGGCAGGTCACGAACGATCCAAAGCCCGCCAACGACGTGCAGCAGCGGGCGAACATCCCGACCTGGTCGACGCTGACGTTCTCCGAGAATGGCAACACCTTCACCGTCCCGGGCCCGGGCGTGTCGAACTGGCGGCAGTCGATCGATCTGCACACCGGAATCGTGACCACCACGGCTCGCTGGACGGCGCCCGACGGGCACGTCACCGACCTCGCCTACGAGGTCCTGACCGACCGCGCGAACCCCGCGCTCGGGGTCGTCCGGCTCATGTTCACGCCGCACTGGTCCGGCGTCGCGACGGTCACCGACGCGATCGACGGCACCGCCGACACCACCGCCACGCCCGAGCTCACCACCCAGATCGACAAGGGCTGGAACGTGGCCGCGCGGCAGGATTGGCTGACGGTCGAGACCAAGGGCACGGGGGTCCAGGCGACGCTGGCAAGCCAGCTGCAGGTCAGCCCCAACATCCTGCCCACGACGACGCAGACCGACCAGACGACCGATCAGAGCGTCGGCCAGCAGCTCGGGTTCCCGGTGCAGTCGGGCCAGACCTACACGGTCACGAAGTACGTCGGCGTCGAGAGCTCCCAGAACGCGGCCAACACCACCACCGCCGCCCAGGGACAGGCGGCGTCCGCGGCCGGCGCCGGCTACAACGCATTGTTGAACGCGAACAAGGCGGCATGGGCGTCGCTCTGGCGCGGGTGGATCGAGGTGCGCGGCAACCGCACGCTCGCCACCGACGTCAACGCCAGTGAGTTCTACCTGTGGTCGAGCACGCGCGACGGCGTCGACTGGAGCGTGTCGCCCGCCGGCCTGTCGTCCAACGGCTACGACGGCCACATCTTCTGGGACGCCGAGACGTGGATGTACCCGTCGCTGCTCGCGCAGCACCCCGACCTCGCCGCCGGCATGGACGCTTACCGCTTCCAGCGCCTCACCGCGGCTGAGCAGCACGCCACCGGCACCGGTTACGCCGGCGCCCGCTTTCCGTGGGAGAGCGCGCTCGACGGCACCGAGCAGATCCCGCCGCCGACGTCGGTCAACAGCGAGGGGCTGTACGAGCAGCACATCACCGCCGACATCGCGCTCGCCCAATGGCAGTACTACCTGGTGACCGCGAACAAGACGTGGCTGCGCCAGCAGGGGTGGCCGGTACTGTCGGGGGCGGCGGCGTTCTGGGCCTCGCGGGCGACCCTTGGCAGCGACGGCAAGTACCACATCGACGGTGTCACCGGGCCCGACGAGGAGAACCCGGATGTCAACGACGAGGTCTACACGAACGTCGGCGCGATGCGCACGCTCCAAGATGCGGTCCAGGCCGCCCAGGTGCTCGGGATCGCGCCGCCTGCGAGCTGGTCGCAGATCGCCGCGAACCTGGTCGTGCCGGTCAACACCGCGCTCGACATGCACCCCGAGTTCTCCGGATACGGAAACCAGCTCGTCAAGCAGGCCGACGTCACGCTGCTCCAGTACCCGTGGGGCTACAAGATGCCGTCAAAGCTCGCGCTCGGCGACATCAACTTCTACGTGCCCCGCACCGATCCGGGCGGCCCGTCGATGAGCGACGCGGTCAACCTGATCGACACGTCCGCGCTCGGCACCGCGGGGTGCGCGAGCTACGTGTACACCGAGCGGAGCTACCAGCCGTTCATCCGCGACGTGTTCCACCAGTTCTCAGAAACGCGGACGGGCGGAGCGTTCACGTTCATGACAGGGATCGGCGGGTTCCTCCAGGAGTTCCTGTACGGCTACTCCGGGATGCGCTGGGACGCGAACAACGTCGCGCTCAACCCGAGCCTGAACAGCCAGATCGGCGGGATCGTGCTCCACAATCTGCAGTGGCGCGGCCGGACGTTCACGGTCACGATCGGCCAGCAGCACACGACCGTGCGGCTGCAGAGCGGCGCGCCGCTGCCGATCCAGACGCCGGCTGGTATCCGCCGGGTCTTCCGGGGACGGACGCTGACGCTGACCACGCGCCGGCCTGACCTGGCCCCCTCGAGCGACCTCGTCCGCTGTGGCGACACGGTCGCGAGCAGCTCGCAGCCCGGCGCCCCGGCGCTCGCCGCCGTCGACGGCAGCTCGGCCACCGACTGGGAGCCGGCGACCGTGCAGTCCACGCTCACCGCACGCGTTCAGGGTCTCGCCGCCCCGATCAAGACGGTCACGCTGCGTTGGGGACGTCAGTGGCCGCCCTCACCGTCGCCGAACGTGCCGCCGCCGCCGGGTCCGGTGGTCGTGCTGCGGCCGGCGAGCTACGCGGTGCTGGTCTCGGGGAACGGCCGCAAATGGCGGCGGGTAGCGGTCGAGATCGGCCACGCCGGCCAGGTGCTCGACACGCTGCACCTCGGCAGCGTGCAGGCGCGCTTCGTCCGGATCCGCCTGACCGCGCCGAGTGCGAAGCAGCTCCCGCAGCTCGAGGAGCTCACCGTCACCAAGTAGCCCGCGCTAGCGCTACGGGATCGACAGCTCGCAGTTGTCGCCGACCAGGAACCGGTACGCCCGCGGCTGGCGGGCGTCCCGGCCGATCTTGACGTTGCGTCCGAGCAGCGAGGACTCAAGCCGGCCGTCGAGGTCGTGAACGACCGAGCCGGCGAGCAGGATCGAGTGCTCGACCTCGGCGTTGCGGATCTCGCAGCCCTCGCCGATCGCCGTGTAGGGGCCGACGTAGCAGTCGATCAGCGTCGCGCCTGCGCCGATGATCGCCGGACCGCGCACGGACGAGCGCTCGAGCCGGGCGCCGGGCTCGATCACGACGCGCCCGTCGACCTGCGAGTCGATCAGCTCGCCCTCGAGCCGGGTCTGGATCGTGTCGAGCACGAGCCGGTTGGCGGCGAGCATGTCGTCGAGGCGGCCGGTGTCCTTCCACCAGCCCTTGACGACGTGCGGCTCCACCCGCAGACCATCGTCGACCAGCCGCTGGATCGCGTCGGTGATCTCGAGCTCGCCGCGCCCCGAGGGCTCGATCGCCCGCGCCGCCGCGTGCACGGCCGAGGTGAACATGTACACGCCGACGAGCGCGAGGTCGGTCAGCGGCTCGGCTGGCTTCTCGACCAGCCGCGTAACCCTGCCCTCGATGAGCTCGGCGACGCCGTAGTTCTCGGGGTCGGGCACCTCGGTGAGCAGGATCAGCGCGTCGGGCCGGTCGTTTCGGAAGGCCGCCACCAGATCGCCGATGCCGCCCTGGAGCAGGTTGTCGCCGAGGTACATCACGAATGGCGAATCGCCGAGGAACGGCTCGGCGGTGAGGACCGCGTGCGCGAGCCCTAGTGGCGCGTGCTGCGGGATGTAAGTGAGCCGGACGCCGAATCGCGAGCCGTCGCCGGCGGCGAGCCGGATCTCGTCACCGGTCTCGGGCGCGATGATGATCCCCACGTCCTCGATCCCCGCCTCCGCCATCGCCTCGATCCCGTAGAACAGCACGGGCTTATTCGCAACCGGAACGAGCTGCTTGGCGCTCGTGTGGGTGATAGGGCGCAGGCGCGTGCCCTTGCCTCCGGAGAGGATCAGTCCCTTGAGGGCCTGCATCGCCGCGCAGCGTAGCGACCCGGGTCAGCCGGCCGCGACAGGTGCGGCCGCCGGCTCAGCGTGCCGCGACGGGTGCGGCCGCCGCGCGCAGCGCCTCGGCGGCCTCGCGAACCGCGGTCCGCGCGTCGTCGGGCTCGAGCACGACCGCGTCGCCCGCCTCTTTCAGCACGTCGCGGACGAGATAGTGCATGCTGGCGAACCCGCGCTCGACCACGACCGCGCCGTCCTCTAGCTCGCCCGTGATCCGCCGCTCCTCGCGGGCCCAGCGTGCGCGTTCGGGCGAGATCCACACCCGGGCGCGTTGCGAGGCGGGCACTTCGCCGGTCCGCGGCCAGCCGTCGACATCGGCCGCGGGGTCGACGTCGGGACGCGGCTCGAACGCCTCGTCGGCCACGGAGGCGGACTTGAAGCGGTCCAGGCGGAAGTGCCGGACGTCATCGCGCGAGGGGTCGAAGGTGGCGACGTACCAGCCCTCGCGGCCGTTGATCAGCGCGTATGGCTCGACCTTACGCGTGGAGAACTCGTCCTCGTTCTCCTTGTAGTACTCGAACGAAAGCAGCCGCCGCCCAGCGATCGCGCTCGAGACGACCGCCGCGATCTCGGTGTCGTCCGCACCGGGGGTGGCGATCTGGAGCCCCTCGTGGACCGGGTCCTCCCCGAGCGCGGCGACGACCTTCTCGCGCACCGAGGTCAGCGACCCCTCGGGGATGTGCTCGCCGATCAGGTCGATCGCGGCCACGAGCGCCTTGGCCTCGACCGGCAGCAGCCGGGCTGGGCGCGCGAACGAGTCCCCGTACGGCTCGGGCTCGACCTCGATCATCCCGTCGGCGCCGAGCTCGGCGTACAGGACGTAGGTGCCCGCGCCGAAGTTGACGAGGTTGAGCACGGAGATGTCCTCGCGCAGCTCTTGGTCTGAGATCTTGAGCGTGGTGCAGAGCTCGCCGGCATCGAGGCGCCGGTCGGCGCGGCCGGCGTCGATCAGGATGCTCGCGAGCGTGACCAGGCGCGCGAACCGCTCGGGGCGGATCGCGCCGTCGGGGTGATGGCCGTTGCCGGCGTCGGCCGGCGCGGCGCTCGGCGGGGGTGCGTCCGCGGCGTCCACGGCCGCCGCGATCTGCGGCTCGCCGGTGTGACGTTCGACCAGCAGCGCCACACGGTCGCGGAGCTCGTCGGCGAGCTCGGGCGGCCCGACGATCCGCGCGTGCTCCCCGAGTCCGAGCACCCAGGAGATCACCTGGCGCGCGTTCGCGTAGGGCGTGACGAACACCCGGTCGCCGTCCTCACCATCGGCGCGCATCTCGCCGTAGCGGCCGAAGTGACGCTCGATCTGCCACGCGATCCGGCGTCCGATCCACACCTCGGCGGTCCCCACGGGATCGCCGAACTGCCAGTCGATCCGGTTCGCGTACGCGCGCGGATCGAACCCGGCGGGCCGCTGGAAGTCGTGCTCGGCCTTGGTCGCGTAGCCGACCTTGCCGCGAATCCGCGACAGGCGAAACACGCGGATCGCGCCGCGCTCGTGCGAGTGCCCGACGAGGTAGAACTGGCCGCCCTGGAACAGCAGCTGGTACGGGTCGACCTTGCGCGTACCGAGCTCGCCGCGCTCCATCGTGAAGTAGTCGAACACGATCGTCTTGCGACGGAAGATCGCGGTCTCGACCTTGGCCAGGCGCTGGCTCAGTTCGTGTCCGCCGGCGGAGCCCGTGATCCCGAGCGCGACCGTGTGCTGCTCGGGCGAGCTCAGCGGGCTCGGGCGGCCCCAGGAGATCTGCTGCAGCGCGAGTCGCAGCGGCTCGGCGTACGCGAACTCGCCGTCGAGCAGGTGCAGCGCGGTGTGGAGGCCGGCGAGCTCCTGGTCGGTGAACTCGATCGCCGGCAGGTGGAAGTTCTCAGGCGCGAGCGAGTAGGTCTCCTGCTCGACCAGGCCGTCGACCGGCTTCTCGACCGACAGGAAGATCCGCAGCGCCTCGAGCTCCGAGCGATCGGCGTAGAACCGCCGCGCGAACGCGTCCTCGTTCATCGCGCTGTAGCCCTCGACGTCGCGACGGATCTCCTGAGCGGTGACCGGACGCCGTTCCGCCATCAGGTATGAGATGAGCGACAGCTGACGGATCAGCTTTTCGGTGTCCTTTGCCATGCCCGCTCCAACTGTAGTTGGGCTTGGCCAGAGGCGTCCCCGGCTCCCGGTGGGCGTACGCAATTTGCGGCGAAGTTGTGGCGCCGCGTGGCGAAGGCGTCACTGGGCGCCTGCGGCGGCATCCATGGGTCCGTGTGCCCCGTCCGGACAGTACGGGTGGGCCTCAGCCAGCTGTGAACGAGGCTGAGACGCCGGGCTGGCGGCACTCGCGTTCAATCCCAGCGGCCAAGCCGTCAGCGTCCGGGCAGCGCGGTGCCGCCGGGCCGGTGATCAGCCGAAGCTAAGCTGCCTCGCGCTCGGCGTCGCTGCGTGGCGCGAAATACGCGCCGCCACCGAGCGCCTTGTCCCACGCCGACCACTGCTCGCCGGCGCGGAGGTCCTTCTCGAGCCGGTCAAAGCTCCCGAGCCGGCCGCCGAGGTTGTCGATCATGTGCACGAGCGTGGCCTCGCGGGTGCACGGGACCACGGGGCTGCCGTGCTCGAGCGTGCCGTGATGGCTGAGAATGATGTGGAGTACGGCCTGGGCCAGCTCCGTCGGGAACCCGTCAAGCCGCTCGATCGTGCGACGGACCCGGTAGTAGCCGAGCGGAATCTCGCCGTGGAGGCGGCCGTCGTCGGACATCGAGATCCCGCCGGCGCCGAGCTCATACGCCTCGAGCTTGCCGATGTCGTGGAGCAGTGCGCCGGCGACGGCGACGTCGCGGTCGATGCCCGGGAACATCGCCGAGATCGCGCTGACCGACTGGGCGACGGTCAGGGAGTGCTCGAGCAGGCCGTGGCGGTAGGCGTGGTGGAAGCGCTTGCCCGCCGGCGCGTCCCGGTAGCCCGACCAGGACTCGGCGAAGACCGCGCTCAGCAGCTGGCGCAGGTGCGGGTCCTGGACCGTGGCGAGCAGCTCGCGCAGGTCGCGCTCCATCTGGTCGACGTCGCGTGCAGGTCCGGCGTGCAGGTCGGCGTGCGTGTATTCGCCATCGCGGGCCTTGCGGAGGCCGCGGACAGTTAGCTGCCTGCCCGTGAACGTCCCGGTGACGAACACGACTGCACCGGGCCGGCAGTGTTTGCCGGCGCCGTTGGCGGCCACGGCTGGGACGCTCCCGCTCCGGTCGCCCAGAACGAGCTCCAGCTGGTCGGCGCGGCGCTCGACCTCGCGCACCAGAAGCGCCTGAGAGACGTCCGTTCCTTCCTCAAATTCCCGAACCCTCATGCTGTTCGAAGATAAAGTGGCCTGCGGACAGCACGAAAATGGAACGCTCGGCGATCGTCACAGGAGGTACCGGCGGACTCGGCTCCGCGGTCGTCGGCCGCCTGCTCGACGACGGCTGGCGGGTGGTCGTGCCGTGGATCGTCGAGGGCGAGCTCGAGCGGGTCCCGGCGCGTGACGGTCTCGAGCTGGTGCAGGCCGACCTGTTCGATCCCGGCGCCGTCGAGAACGTGGTGGCGCAGGCGGCGGGCGCCGGCGAGGCCCCGCTCCGCGGCGTGGTCAACCTCGTCGGCGGCTTCGCGATGGGACGGCGCGTGCACGAGACGCCGATCGACGACTTCGAGGAGCAGTTCCGCCTGAACCTGCGGCCCACATACCTGGTGACGGCAGCTGCAGTGCCGCATCTGCTCTCGTCTGGCGGTGGCGCGATCGTCTGCGTCGGCACGCGGGCGGCGCTGCAGCCGTTCCCGGGCGCCGCCGGCTACATCTCCTCGAAGGCCGCGGTGATCGCGTTCGCTCAGGCGGTGGCATCCGAGTACAAGAACGACGGGATTCGCTCCAACGCGATCCTGCCGAGCGTGATCGACACGCCGGGCAACCGCGCGTCGATGCCCAAGGCCGACTTCGAGAAGTGGGTCAAGCCGGCTCAGATAGCCGGCGTGATCGCGAACCTGCTGAACGACGACACTTCGCCGACGAGCGGCGCCGCGATCCCGGTGTACGGGCGGGCGTAGCGTCCCGCGCGGGGCGGCGAAATCAGCCGTCGAAATCGCCGGCGAACAGCGCGAACACGGCTCCCTGCGGATCCTGCAAGATCGCGATCTTGCCCATCCCGATGTCCATTGCGCCCAGGAGCGTGGTGCCGCCGAGCTCGGTCGCCTTCGCCAGCGAAGCGTCAATGTCGTCCGTACCGAAGTAGACGAGCCAATACGTCGGCTCGTGCGGCTGCGCGGGGCGCATTCCGCCATTGCTGCTGTCGCCGTTCTGGATGATCCTGTAGGGGAACGCCATGCCCTCGAACGGCTCGGACTGCCAGCCGAACAGCTCGCGATAGAAGTCGGCCGAGGCATCGAGATCCGTGGTCGCGAGCTCGTTCCACGAGAGCGCGCCGTGCGCGTTGACGATCGAGGATCCGATGTGCGCCTTCGGCTCCCAGACCAGGATGAACCCGCCCTGCGGATCCTGGATCACGGCCATCCGCCCGGCGTCCATCACGTCGAACGGTGGCGCGATCACGTTGGCGCCGAGCTTCGTGGCCCGGTCCGCCGTCTCGTCGGCGCTCTCCACCGTCACGTAGGAGTTCCACGCCGGCGGCGCGCCGAACTGTCGCTGCATATCGTTCTGCAGCGAGATACCGGCGACGGGCTTGCCGCCGATGTTCATCATCGAGTACGTCATGCCGTCGCCGACCGGTTGGTCGTCGGCATCCCATCCGAACAGCTCGCCGTAGAACTTCTTGGCGCCGTCCTGATCGGTGGTCGAGAGGTCGGCCCAGGAGAATGTGCCTGGTGCGTATTTGGTTCGTTCAGCCATGCTGGCGACCCTACCTGGACCGACCTGGGCGCGTGTGAGGAAACTGCTAGCCGCGGACGTAACCTGACCGCATTGGTGACCATCCCCGGGTCAATGCACCGGAATTCAGGGCTTATAACGTCTCACTCGACCGGCTCGCGCCGCCGAGTGCGCTGAAACTCGCCTATATCGCGACTTTCAGCGATCTCGGCAAATGCTCGTCGTCGAGTGTGCCCTTATCCGCCCTGCTCGCGCTCAATCGTCTAGCGGGCGTCGAACGGCGCGAGCGCTTCCGCGATGCCAGCGTGGTCGAGGCCCGCGCCGAGGGCGCACAGGAGCGCCATGCGCGCCGCCGCCGGCGCCAGGAACGGCGCGCAGATCGCTCCGCTCGCGCGGAGGTCCCGCTCGGCGCCCTCGAAGCCGTAGGTCGCGAACAGCATCGAGGAGCGGTCGGGGCGGCAGGTGATCACGACCGGCACCCGTGCGGCGACCTCGCGCAGCACGGCCAGGACCTCCTTCGACAGGTGTCCGGCGCCGAGCGCGATCAGTACGACGCCGTCGGAGATCTCAGCGGCGTGGCGCAGCAGCGCGCCGTCGTCGCCGAGGCCGGTGGTGACCGTGCTCACCCGGTAATCGAGGCTCTTCACGGGCAGCGTGGCCGGCCGGCGCGGGGTCGAGTGCAGCCACACCCGGCCCTCGACGATCCGGCCGATCGGGCCGGCCGTAGGCGAGCCGAACGCCACGGGGCCGGTGCTGTCGATCTTGCGGACGGTCATCGCCGCGTGGACCTCGCCGCCGAACGCCACGACCACGCCGAGTCCCGCCGCGGCCGGCGCCCGGGCGAGCACGATCGCGTCGAGCAGGTTGGCGGGACCGTCAGCGCCGGGTGCGCTCCCCGGCCGGTTCGCGCCGGTGATCACGATCGGGGCCTCGCCGCCGTACATCAGCCCGCACACGACCGCGACCTCTTCCATCGTGTCGGTGCCGGTGGTGAGCACGACACCCTCGCCGCCGTCGGCGGCGGCGCAGGCGCGGCGCCCCAGGTCGAGCGCGTCGGACAGGCTTAGGTGAGTGCTCGGCAGCGACAGCACGGTCTCGGCCTCAAGCCGGAAGCCAGCCACCTGCGGGAGCTGCTCGACGAGCTCGGCCGCGTCGAGCGCGGGCACAGCTTGCTCGCCGCGCATTGCGATCGTGCCGCCGGCGGCGAGGACCCGGACGGCTCGGGGCCGGGAGTCGGCCGCCGTCATTTCAGGGGCTCGGAGGGCGGGTCGGGCGGCGTCACGGAAGGCGCTCGGGTCGCGGGTCGGGCGGGGTCACGCCGGGATCATCGCGCATCCTTCTACCCTTGCACGCGATGCAGCTCGTGATCACCGGCGCGGCGGGGATGCTCGGTCAGGATCTCGCCGGCGCCGCGCGGAGCGCCGGGCACGATGTGGTGGCGCTGTCGCGTGCCGAGCTCGACATCACCGATCGCGCCGCCGTGGAGGGCGCTGTCCGGAGCGCCCGGCCGGACGTGGTCGTCAACTGCGCGGCGTGGACCGACGTCGACGGCGCCGAGGCCTCGCCTGAGGAGGCGCTCGCGGTTAACGGCGCCGGCGCCGGCAACGTCGCGCGGGCCGCCGCCGCGTGCGGCGCGTGGACGATCCACATCTCAAGCGACTACGTGTTCGACGGGAGCAAGCGTTCGCCGTACGTCGAGTCCGACGCGGTCGGTCCGGCGTCGTCGTACGGTCGCTCGAAGCTCACGGGCGAGCGCGAGGTGGCGGCGCACGCCCCCGGCCGCCACACGATCGTGCGCTCCTCATGGCTGTTCGGCGCCGGCGGTCCGTGCTTCCCGGCGACGATCCTCCGCCTGGCCGGCGAGCGGGACGAGCTGAGGGTCGTCGCGGACCAGCTCGGGTGCCCGACGTTCACCGGTCATCTGGCGGTGGCGCTGATTGACTTGGCCGCCCGCCCGCTCGTGCGGCCGTCGCCCCCGCTCGGGATCGTGCACGTCGCCGGCGGCGGAGCCTGCTCGTGGTACGAGTTCGCGCGGGAGATCGTCGCGGGGTCCGGGCTGCGGTGCGAGGTGAAGCCGTGCACGACCGCGGACATGCCGCGGCCGGCGACGCGCCCCGCCTACAGCGTGCTCGGATCCGAGCGCGGCGACGAGGCGCCGATGCTGCCGCCGTGGCGCCGTGGCCTCGCCGACTACACCGCGGCGACGCAGGCGGTGAGCGCGCGATGAAGCTGCTCGTGTGCGGTGGCGCCGGCTTCATCGGCTCGACGTTCGTCCGCGAGCGCGTGCGCGCCAACGGCGACGAGGTGACGGTGCTCGACAAGCTGACCTACGCGGGGCGGATCGAGAACGTCAAGGACGTGATCTCTGACATCCGCTTCCTCGAGGGCGCGATCGAGGATCCAGCCGCGGTCACCGAGGCGGTCGACGGCTGCGAGGCGATCGTGAACTTCGCCGCGGAGACGCACGTCGACCGGTCAATCGCGGACCCCGAGGGGTTCATCGTGACCAACATGCAGGGGACGCACATGCTGCTCGAGGCGGCGCGGGAGCGGGGACTGCGCTACCTGCAGGTGTCGACCGACGAGGTCTACGGGTCGATCGAAGACGGCTCGTTCACCGAGGCCTCGCCGCTCGCGCCGTCGAGTCCCTACAGCGCGACGAAGACGGGCGCGGATCTGCTCGTCTCGAGCTACTTCCACACGTATGGGTTGGAGACGGTGATCTGCCGGGGGTCCAACAACTACGGGCCGCATCAGTACCCCGAGAAGCTGATTCCGCTGATGATCCTGAACGCACTGGCGGGCGATCGGCTCCCGGTGTACGGGGACGGCAAGAACGTGCGCAACTGGCTGTTCGTCGAGGACTTCGCGCGCGGGATCGGGCACGCGCTGCTCCACGGCGCGCCGGGGGAGGTCTACAACTGCGGCGGCCCAGACGAGTGCGACAACCTGACCGTGGTCAGGAAGATCATCGAGCTGACCGGCCGGGACGAGTCGTTGATCGAGTTCGTGACCGACCGCCCCGGGCACGACCGGCGCTACTCGCTGTCCTCGGACAAGCTCGCGGCGCTCGGGTGGCGGGCACAGGTTCGGTTCGAGGAAGGGCTGGCGCGAACCGTCGACTGGTATCGCGACAACGCCTGGTGGTGGGAGCCGATCCGCTCAGGCGCCTACCGCGAGTACTACGAGCGCCACTACGGACGAGCACTGAAGGCTTGACCGGCGCGGACCTCCGCGAGCTCGAGCGCGAGGTCATCTCGTGCCGGCGCTGCCCGCGGCTGGTCGCGTGGCGCGAGGAGGTCGCGCGGGTCAAGCGCGCGTCGTTCGCCGGCGAGGAGTACTGGGGCAAGCCGCTGCCGGGATTCGGCGACCCCGATGCCGCCGTGCTCGTGATCGGGCTCGCGCCAGCCGCGCACGGGGGCAACCGCACGGGGCGGATATTCACCGGCGACCGCTCCGGCGACTGGCTGTTCGGCTCGCTGTACCGCACCGGGTTCGCGAACCAGCCGACCTCGGTGGCGCGCGACGACGGGTTGCGCTTGGGCGGGTGCTACATCTCCGCTGCGGTCCGCTGCGCGCCGCCCGCGAACAAGCCGACGCCGGCCGAGCGCGACAACTGCCTGCCGTATCTCGAGCGCGAGCTCGGGCTGCTCGAATCGGTCCGGGTGATCGTGACGCTTGGGTCGTTCGCGTGGGACGCGACGCTGCGCGTGCTGGCGGCGCTCGAGGTCGCGATCCCGCGTCCCCGGCCGAAGTTCGGGCACGGCGCTATGGCCGAGATTGGACGGTTCACGATGCTCGGCTGCTACCACCCGAGCCAGCAGAACACGTTCACCGGGAAGCTCACCGAACCGATGATCGACGAGGTCTTCGGACGCGCCAGGCGGCTCGCTACGCTCGGCTGAGTGTCGCTCGAGCACTTCAGTCCCCGCACGCGCGAGTGGTTCTCCGCCGCGTTCACCGAGCCGACGCCGGCGCAGGCTCAGGCGTGGCCGGCGATCGCGTCGGGCGAGCACGTCCTGATCTCTGCGCCGACGGGATCGGGGAAGACGCTGGCCGCGTTCCTGTGGGCGATAGACCGGTTGGCCAGCCAGCCAGCCCGGGAGGAGGAGGAGGGCCTCGGGGGGTCCGGTGGCGCGCGGCGCGGGAACGGTGGCGGGAGGTCCGGTGGCGCGCGCCACATCGGGCTCGTGTACGTGTCACCGCTGAAGGCGCTGTCGTACGACATCGACCGCAACCTGCGCGTGCCGCTGCGCGGGATCGGGGCGGACCTGAAGGTCGCCGTGCGCACCGGCGACACGCCCCAGCGGGAGCGGCAGGCGATGCTGCGCGAGCCGCCCGACATCCTGATCACCACGCCCGAGTCGCTGTACCTGATGCTGACCGGGCGCGCGCAGGAGCTGTTCGCCGGCACCGAGGCGTGCATCATCGACGAGATCCACGCGGTGGCGGCGACCAAGCGCGGAGCGCACCTGGCGCTGACGCTCGAGCGGCTGACCGCGGTGGCCGGGCAGGAGGTTCAGCGGATCGGCCTGTCGGCCACGCAGAAGCCGCTCGAGGAGATCGGCCGCTTCATGGTCGGACCGTCGCGCACGTGCCGGATCGTCGACACCGGGATCCGCAAGGAGCTTGACCTCGAGATCAGGGTGCCGGTCGACTCGATGGTCGAGCCCGATGCCACGCCCGCCCCGGACCTCGATCCGCTGGTGGGCGGCAGCGAGGCCACCCGCCGCTCGATCTGGCCGGCGATCTACCCGGAGCTGGTCGAGCTCGTCAACGCCCACCGCTCGACGATCGTGTTCGTCAACAACCGCCGCGCGGCCGAGCGGCTGGCGCTGCGGTTGAACGAGCTGGCCGAGCACGAGATCGCGCGCGCCCACCACGGATCGCTGGCGCGCGAGGAGCGCCTCGTGGTCGAGGAGATGCTCAAGGCCGGCGAGCTGCCGTGCCTGGTAGCGACGTCCTCGCTCGAGTTGGGCATCGACATGGGCGCGGTCGATCTCGTGATCCAGGTCGAGTCGCCGAAGTCGGTGGCGCGCGGGCTACAGCGGATCGGCCGGGCCGGTCACTCGGTCGGCGACGTCAGCCGCGGCCGCATCTTCCCGAAATTCCGCGCCGACCTGCTCGAGTGCGCGGTCGTCGCGCGGCGGATGCGGGACGGCGAGATCGAGACCACGGTGGTGCCGCGGAACGCGCTCGACGTGCTCGCGCAGCAGATCGTGGCGATCGCGGCGGCGGCTTCGGACGACCGCCCGGTTGACGTGGACGAGCTGTACGCGCTCGTCACCCGCACCCACTCTTACGCTGAGCTCAGCCGCACGCAGCTCGAGAACGTCCTCGACATGCTCGACGGCCGCTACCCGAGCTCGGAGTTCTCAGAGCTCCGGCCGCGGATCGTGTGGGATCGCGTGAAGGGCACACTCCGGGCGCGCCCCGGCGCCCGCCAGCTCGCGGTCACGAATGCCGGCACGATCCCCGACCGCGGGCTGTACTCGGTGACGCTGCCCGACGGGCGGCGCGTCGGCGAGCTCGACGAGGAGATGGTGTACGAGGCGCGCCCCGGTCAGACGTTCCTGCTCGGGGCGAGCACGTGGCGGATCGAGGAGATCGGGCGCGATCGCGTGATCGTCACGCCGGCGCCGGGCCTGCCCGGCGCGGTGCCGTTCTGGAAGGGCGACGGGATCGGGCGCCCGAAGGAGCTCGGCGAGGCGATCGGCGCGTTTTCGCGCTGGGCGGTCGAGCAGACGCCGGATGCTTTGCAGAGCGCGTACGACCTCGACGAGCGGGCGGCGAACAACCTGCTCGAGTTCCTGCGCGAGCAGCAGCAGGCCACGCGCGTGATCCCATCCGACCGCGCGATCGTGGTCGAGCGCTTCCGCGACGAGATCGGGGACTGGCGCCTGTGCGTGCTGTCGCCGTTCGGCGGCCGGGTCCACGCGGCCTGGGGGCTGGCGCTGAGCGCGCGGATCCGCGATCAGCTCGGGCTCGAGTCCGACGCGATCTGGTCCGACGACGGGATCATCGTCCACCTGCCCGACGCCGAGGAGCCGCCGAGCGCAGACCTGGTCATGCTCGAGCCCGACGAGGTGGAGGACGCCGTCGTCGCCGAGCTCGCCGCGAGTGCGCTGTTCGGCGCGCGCTTCCGCGAGAACGCCGCCCGCGCGCTCCTGATCCCGCGGGCGCGACCTGGCAAGCGGACGCCGCTGTGGCAGCAGCGGCTTAAGGCCCAGTCGCTGCTCGAGGTGGCCAAGAAGTACGGCGAGTTCCCGATCGTGCTCGAGACCTATCGCGAGTGCCTGCGCGACGTGCTCGACGTCCCCGGCCTCGTCGAGCTGCTGACCGCGCTGCACCGCCGCGAGCTGTCGCTCGTCGAGGTCGAGACGGCGACCGCGTCGCCGTTCGCGTCCTCGCTGCTGTTCGACTACGTGGCGACGTACATGTACGAGGGCGACACGCCGAACGCTGAGCGCCGGGCGGCGGCGCTGTCACTCGACCGCGACCTGCTGCGCGAGCTGCTCGGGCAGGAGGAGCTGCGCGACCTGATCGATCCGGGAGCGCTCGAGCAGGTGGAGGACGACCTCCAGTTCCGGTCCGAGATGAGGCGCGCGACCGGCCCGGACGGGTTGCACGACGTGCTGCGCGGCGTCGGGGACCTGACCGCGGCGGAAGCGCAGCTGCGCGTGGTCGAGGGGCTCGATGCGTTGTCGATGCTCGAGGACCTGAGAGGCGAGCGCCGCGCGATCACCGTGAGGCTCGCCGGCGAGGAGCGCTGGATCGACGCCGCCGACGCCGGTCTGTACCGAGATGCGCTCGGCGCGGCGCCGCCGGGCGGGCTGCCCGCGGCATTCCTGGAGGATGTGCCCGACGCGCTGTCGCGGTTGGTCCGCCGCTATGCCGCGACGCACGGCCCGCTCACGGCCGAGGACGTGCGCGCTCGCTACGGCGTCGACTGCGGCGCCGTGCTGACGGCACTGGAGCGCGGCGGAGAGCTGGTGCGGGGAGAGCTGCGACCGGGCGGAAGCGAGCGCGAATGGTGCGACCCCGAGGTGTTGCGACGCTTGCGGCGCGCCTCGCTGGCGGTGCTGCGCAAGGAGGTCGAGCCCGTCGACCCGAAGGCACTCGCGCGGTTCCTGCCAGCCTGGCAGGGAGTCGACCGCCACCCGTCGACGGGCGCAGGCGTCGACCGGCTGCGCGAGGTGCTGGTGCCGCTCCAAGGCCTGGCGGCGCCGGCCGAGGTGTGGGAGCGTGACGTGCTGCCGCGGCGCGCGGGCGCGTACTCGCCGGCGTGGATCGATCAGCTGTGCGCGAGCGGTGAGCTCGTCTGGATCGGCGCCGGCGCGCTCGGTCGGTCGTCGGGGCGGGTGGCGCTGTACTTCCGCGAGGACCTGTCATTGCTCGGGCCGCCGCCGCAGAAGGGCGCGGTCGCGTCGGATTCGCCGGCGCACGACGCGGTGCGCGCGCGGCTGGCCGCGGGCGCATGCTTCTTCACCGACCTGCTCGTCGACGTCGACCTTGCGCCCGAAGAGCTTCAGGAGGCGCTGTGGGATCTGGCGTGGGCCGGCGAGGCGACCAACGACGCGTTCGCGCCGTTGCGGGCGCCGCGGCTGACGCTCGCCCGCGCGCAGCGCGAGCGGGTCCGCGGTGGCGCGCGCGCTGGACGTTTTGCATCACGCCGGCGGGGTGGGGGCGCATCGGCTCAGGTCCAGGGCCGCTGGTCGCTGACGGAGTCACTGTTCCGGGCAGCGGTTGACCCGGCCGCGCGGCGCCGCGCGCTGGCCGAGCTGCTGCTCGAGCGCTACGGGATCCTCACCCGCGAGCAGGTGCGCGCCGAGGGCGTGCCGGGGGGGTTCTCGGCGATCTACCCCGAGCTCTCGCAGCTCGAGACCTTGGGCGTGGCGCGCCGCGGATATTTCGTCGAGGGACTGGGTGGCGCTCAGTTCGCACTGCCCGGCGCGGTCGAGCGGCTGCGCGCCCAGACGTCCGAGGATGCCTCGCCGGTCGTGCTCGCCGCGATCGACCCCGCGCAGCCATACGGTGCCGCACTGGCGTGGCCCGCACATCCCGATCGTGGCGACGACGCGCGCCGGCCCGCGCGCGTGCCGGGCGCGTACGTGGTCCTGATCGGCGGCGAGCCCGTGCTGTACGTCGAGCGCGGCGGGCGGGCGCTGCAGACGCTTGTGAGCGCGGACGATCCGCGGCTCGAGCCGGCGCTGGTCGCGGTGATCGAGCAGGTCCGTGCCGGCCGCATCAAGCGGATCGCGCTCGAGAAGGTCGACGGCGAGTCCGCGATCGACTCCTCGCTCGGTGGAGCGCTGGTGGCGCTCGGCTTCCAGCAGGGGCCGCGCCGGCTGACCCTTAGTGCGTAATGCCTGAGGGCGACACGATCGCCTACGCGGCCAACCGGATCCGTCCGGTGCTCGAAGGTCGCGTGCCCGACGAGATCCTGACGCCGCATCCGCGGCACGCGCTCGACCGCTGGCCATCGCGCCTGGAGGGCCGCGCGGTCCGCAGCGTCGACACCCACGGCAAGCACCTGTTTCTGCGTTTCGAGGGCGACCTCGTGCTCCACTCGCATCTCGGGATGACGGGCATGTGGGGCGTGTACGGCCCGAGTCGCCGGTGGAGTCGGTCGGCGCGGCGCGCGTGGATCGTGTTCCGAGCCGGCGATCATCAAGTGGTCGAGTTCGACGGGCCGCTGCTCGAGCTCGTGACCGAGGGGCGGACGCGATTCGAACGGCGCCTGGCGGCGCTCGGTCCCGACGTGCTGGCGCCGAAGTTCGACACCGAGCGCTTCCTGCGGCGGTTGCACGAGGACGATCCGACACGCCCGCTCGGCGATGCGCTGCTCGACCAGCGGAACGTCGCCGGAATCGGGAACATCTGGAAGGCCGAGGGGTGCTGGGAGGCGGGGATCGATCCGTGGCGCGCGCTCGGGAGCGTGTCCGACAGCGAGCTCGTGGCGCTCGTCGAGGCCGTGCGGCCGCGGATGATGGGCTCGGCGACGGTCGGGCATCGGGCGATCCAGCCGCGGGTGTACGGGCTCGCGGGACGGCCGTGCCCGCGGTGCGGAACGCGGATTGGCGCTCGTGGGCAGGGCGACGCGAATCGGACGACATACTGGTGCCAGGGATGTCAGAGCTAGACGGGAGTCACCAGGCGGGGCGGTCAGGGCTGCGGCGGGTTGGCCACAAGGGCGCCGACCTGATCGCGCCCGGCAACACGTTCGCGAGCTTCGACGCGGCGCTCGCCGCCGGCGTCGACATGATCGAGTTCGACGTTCTGCCCGAGGAACCGGATGACTCGCGCGCCGGCCGATCAGGCGAGGCCGGACGCCGAGCGGCCGGCAAGCGCGAGGGCGACGCGTTGATCCTCGCCCACGACTACACAGACGCGGCGGGTCGCTCGCCGCACACGCTCGAGGAGGCGCTCGCTTATTTCGCCGGCGATCGGTTCGCCGGCATCGAGCTCGACGTCGACTTGAAGCTGCCCGGCTACGAGCTGCGCGTGCTCGACGCGCTGCGCGATGCCGGCGTGCTCGACCGCGCGCTGATCTCGAGCCAGTACCGGTCGAGCCTCGAGTTGCTCCGTGCCGCCGACGCGACGGTCAGGCTCGGATGGTCGGTGCCGAAGGTGACCAAGGATCCGTTCCGCTCGCGCAGGACGTCGCTGGCGGCGCTCGTCGCCGTGCAGGCGCTCCGGCTCGTGCTCCCGTGGCGAGCCGCGCGGGCGCTCAGGGCGCGAGAGTGCGACGCGCTGATGGTGCACTGGCGGCTCGTGACGCCCGGGCTCGTGCGAAGCGTGCGGCGGGCGGGCGGCGAGGTGTACGTGTGGACGGTCGACGAGCTGCCACGGCTGCGAGCGCTCCACGCGCTCGGGGTCACGGGTGTGATCACGAACGATCCGCGGCTATTCGGGGCGCTGGCGTGAGGTAGCGGTGTGATGGATCCGTCGCCTGCGCGTAGTGACGGTGTGAGCGAGACCTTGACGGCGTCGGCCCCTCAGACCAGCGACAGCTCGTGGGCGCGGTTCGAGGCGCTTTACCGCTCGAGCCGGGATGACGTCTACGCGTACGTGTCGACGTTGCTGCGGGATCCGGCCGCCGCCGAGGATGTGACCGAGCTCGCGTTCGAGCGCGCCTATCGGCGCCGGCGAACGTTCGATCGACGCCGTGGTGAGGAGCGGGCGTGGCTGTTCGGTATCGCTCGCAACGCGGCGCTCGACGAGCTTCGCCGGCGCCGACGGGTCGCGGCGCTCGTCACCGACCCCGAGGCCGTCGCCGAGCACGACGCCGGCGACGGCGCCGAGGTCGCGCTGCGTCGCACCGCGGTCCAGTCCGCGCTCGCCAAGCTCCCCGCCCGGGAACGGGAGATCGTCGCCCTGAAGTTCCACGCCGGGATGTCCAACGCCGAGCTGGCCCGTGTGCTCGGGATCAGCGAGTCGAACGCAGGCACCCTGCTGTATCGCACGATGGAAAAGCTCCGGAAGGCCTGCAATGCCACTGCTTGACCAAGATCCAATCGATCCCGAGATCGCCGACGCGCTGGACGCGATCGACGCCACGCTCGCGGGCGAGCCCGTCGACGGCCGCTACGCGGACCTCGCCGAGATCGCATTGCTGCTCGCCTCCGATCGGCCGCAGATTCCGCCCGCGTTCGCGCAGTCGATGGATGACAAGGTCTCACGGCGATTCGCGCCGGCGGCCGGTCAGAAGCGGCGGTTCGGGACGGGCGCTCCACGCAGGCGGCGGAGCTGGTCGGGCGCGTGGCAGGCGATGGGCGCGGTCGGCGTCGCGGCGGCGCTCCTCGTGGCGATCGTCGTGGTGGTCGGTGGCGAGCAGGGCGGCTCGTCCGGCGCGTCGTCGTCCTCCGCTGTGTTGTCGGCGACGCCCCCGTCGACCACGACCTCAGCCGCGAGCAGCGCCGGGTCGGCGAGCTCGGGCGCGGCGGTGCCGGCGACGGGGCCCGCCAGGAAGGCGGCGGCTTCACCGCCCTCGACCTACACGACTCCCTCGAATTCGTCGACGTCCGGGTCCGCCACGTCCGGGTCCGCCACGTCCGGGTCCGCTGCGTCCGGGTCCGTGACGTCCGGTTCCGCCGCGTCCGGGGCGCCGGCCCCACCCCTCCAGCCGCCTACGACCGGCCGCAAGGTCGTCCAGGGCGCGCAGCTCAACCTTGCCGCCGCGCCCAGTCGTATCGACGACGTGGCGCAGGAGGTCTACGACGTGATCGGTCAGGTCAACGGGATCGTCCAGAACTCGAGCGTCACGCAAGGTGGACTGGCCGGCAACGCCAACTTCCAGCTGAGCGTGCCGAGCGCGGCGCTCGGACAGACCCTGACCCGGCTATCGACGCTGAACTACGCGCAGGTTGTCTCGCGCACCGACTCGAGCCAGGACATCACCGGTCAGTATGGGGCGGCGACCCGCTCGCTCGCCGACGCGCGGGCGCTCAGGACCTCGCTGCTGAAGCAGCTCGCGAACGCGGTGACGACCGACCAGATCGACAGCCTGGAGGCTCAGATCAACGATGCCGAGGCGTCGATCTCGAGCGACCAGGCGACGCTGAACCGGCTCAATCATCAGGTCAACTACAGCCAGCTGTCGGTATTCGTCAATGCCCAGTCCGTGCCCCCTCCGGTCGCGCACCACGGTGGCGGCGGGTTCACGCTGCGCAAAGCCGCGCACGATGCCGGACGGGTTCTGATGGTCGTCGCCGGCGTCGCCCTGATCGCGATTGCGGCGCTCGCGCCGATCGCCCTGGTCGTCGCGCTCGCGTGGTGGGTCGGGGCCGCGCTCCGGCGCCGGCGGCGCGAGCAGGCGCTCGACTCGGTCTGAACGCCGGCGCGGCGGGCCGGTGCGGTCGACTCGCGCTGGCGCCAGCACCACCGGATGGTCGGGCGCGTGTGGTATCCATGCTGACCATGCCTCAGAGCAGCGAGGACACGATTGCGCTGCTGCACCGCGTCCCGGTGTTCTCGGCACTGTCGCCCGAGGAGCTGTCCCGAGTAGCGCAGGTCGCGGCGCCCCGCCGGTTCGAGGCGGGTGAGGTCGTGTTCAAGGAGGGCGACGAGGGCAGTACCTGTTACGTCGTGCGCTCGGGCCGGGCGCGCGCTGTCCGCGAGCACCCGGACGGCCGCTCGATCACGCTGGCCCACTTCGGGCCAGGCGACATCTTCGGCGAAATGGCGATGCTCGACGGGGAGCGTCGCTCGGCGACGGTCGAGTCGATCGAGGGGACCGACGCGATCGCGATCCTCAGTACGGACATGCACCGGCTGCTCCGTGAGTATCCGGACATCTCGGTGAAGCTGATCGCCGCGCTCGGTCGTCGCCTGCGCGAGACCAACGAGCGGCTCGCCCGTCAGTCGTTCCAAACCGTCCAGAGCCGGGTGGCCGCGGTGCTGGGTGAGCTCGTGTCCAACGCCCGCGCGGAAGGCAGTGCGGAAGGCGATGTGGTGATCACTTCCACCCAGGCGGAGCTCGCTCAGCTGGCCGGCTCCTCACGCGAATCCGCGAGCCGATTCCTAGCCGTGCTCGAGCGCGCAGGAATAATTAGCCAGGGACGGGGAAAGCTCACCGTTCATGACCCAGAAGCACTCGGGCGATACGTCTACTAGCCCCGAAGACGACATCGAACTGTCGGCCGGGGGAGCGGTCGTTCGCGAGAATGAGGTGATCGTGATCGTGCCCGTCAAGCGCGACGCGAATCGCCGGCGGGTGCTGGGGCTGCCCAAGGGCCATCTCGACGGAGATGAGACTCCCGAGGCGGCCGCCAAGCGCGAGGTCGCCGAGGAGACGGGCGTCACCGCGGAGCTGATCGACAAGCTCGGTGACGTCGAGTACAGCTATGAACGCCGCGGCCGGCGCCGTGCCAAGCGTGTCGTGTTCTACCTGTTCGAATACCGGTCAGGAAGCCTCGACGACCACGATCACGAGATCGAGGAAGCGCGCTGGATGCCGCTCGAGCAGGCCGCCGAGGAGCTCACCTACCCCGGCGAGCGCGAGATCGTACGACGCGCGTTGTCGCGTTTGTCCCCGGATCGGTAGGCTGGCGCCCGTGCGCGTCCTCAATTTCTACTCGTCGGTCTTCGCCGACCAGCTTCGCCGTGGCCGCAAGACCGCCACCATCCGTCTCGGCGACAAGTCACACAAGTACCGCAAGAACGACTGCGTGCTCGTGACGATCGGCTACCAGCACTCCCCGCGCGAGAAGATCTTCAACGCGGTCATCGACCAGGTCGAGGTCAAGCGGGTTCGTGACCTGTCCCCACGGGACATCGAGCACGACAACCCCGAGTTTCGGCGCGTGGACGAGATGATCCACTTCCTGGAGCAGATCTACGGCCGCAAGGTGTCGATGGACGACACGGTGACCGTCGTGCGCTTCTCTCAGATCATCGAGAACCCGCCCGAGTTACGTGACCGGATGCACGGCCTCGGCGCCGCGCGCAACTAGGCTAAGCCGCCCCCGCGCCAAGGGTTGCCGGCCTGGGGCGGCTCGAGAAAGCCCCCATATTTGCCGCTTTCTCGAGCCGGCTCACCGCAGGGGGATGCGTCGTGGCGGTCGTGCGCGGAAAACAGGCGGCGGACCCCGGCCGGTCGGATTGCACGAGGTCCGCCCCCTGACTGCGTGACACGCAGTTATCGCCAGCGCGACGCGATCGACACGTCCGTGGCGGAAACATCGTCCGGCGGCGCCGGCGGTTGCATCGTCCGGCGGCGCACCCGATCCGAGCGAGCGGGACGCGAAGCCTCGGCCACCGCGACCGCCGCCAGCACCAGGGCGCACACGAGCCCGATCGATCCGCTCGCCGGCAATCGGCCCTTGCTTACCGTGCCGAGGGCCACGACGAGTGTGATCACGATCGAGCTCAACGCCAGGGCCGCCATCATCGGAGCCGACGCGGCGGCGGCAAGAGCCCGCCGGGCCGGAGTCATGATCTTGGGTCTGCCCAGCTGCATAGGTGCATTCAGCCAGAACCGGTTGCCGGCGGCTAGAGCCGGCGGGCCCCACTTTCGGGTCCGTGGGGCCCAGGCTCAGGTGGGTCCAGCGCGGCACGGGCCTGGATCCTGCGGCCCGGCGACTCGGCGCGCCCTGCCGTCAGGCGCCGTACACCACCGCGCTCTACTTCTTCTTGTGCCGGGACCGGCGGTGGCTGAGGCTTCCCGCTCCGCCCAGGCCGCTGCCGGCGGAACTGGGCGTCGGCTGCGCCCGAGTCACAGGGCGGTATGGCGCGACCGTCTGTACCGGGGCCGAGCTGCCCGCAGTGCTGGCCGGCGCCGCTGGCGAGTTCGCCGACTCTCGCGAGCGCCGCGCCCCGGCCGACGATGTCGCGCGAGGACGTGTACGCGCAGCCGATGCGGGCTGGCCGGCCGGTGTCAGACGGCGCGCTCACCCGGTTCACCACCTGGCTGAAGCTGACGCTGTCGAGCGAGCTCCAGCGGCGTGAGTGGTCGGTCGACGAGTCCCTGGCCCAGGCGCCGGCGATGACCCGCCCGAACACCGTGGCGGTGATCTCGCCCAAGGGCGGCGTGGCAAGACCACGGTTTCGTTCGTGCTCGGGAACCTGCTCGCCGAGCAGCTACGGATGCGCGTCGTCGCGCTCGATGCCAACCCCGACTTCGGGACGCTGTCGGCGCTGGCCCCGGACGAGCAGCGCTCGACCCGGTCGCTCGCCGACCTGCTCGCCGACTCGACCCAGATCGAGTCGCCGGCGGAGCTGCATCCGTACGTGGCGCGCCTGCCGACCGGGCTCCACCTGCTCGGCGCGCCGGCCCACGCCGAGGTGATGGCGCAGATGACGCCCGGCCTTTACAGCCGGCTGCTCGACTTCCTCGAGCGCTTCTACGAGGTCGTGATCCTCGAGCTGGGCACCGGTATCACCGACCCACTCGCACAGTTCGCGGTCGATCGTGCCGACCAGACGGTGGTCATCACGACGCCCGAGTGGGTGACCGCCGCGGGGGTGCTCGGCGCCCTGCGCTATCTCCAGCTCGAGCAGGGAACACTGGTGCTGAACCAGGCGGCGACCGGCCGGCATGCCGGCAACCGCGACGTGATCGAGGCGAACTTCCGCCGGCACGCGGTCGAGACGAGCGCGACGATCCCGTACGACGAGCGCCTGCGCGTGATGCTCGACACGGGGACCTACTCGCTGTCCGCGCTCAAGCTCGGCACGCGCGTGCCGGTCAAGGAACTCGGCGCGGCGATCGCGTACAAGTTCCGCTAGGGCCGCTCAGCAGTCGACGTCGAACCAGCACAGGTACACCGTGAAGTGCGCGGCGCCGCGGCGGACGTTGATGATGTCCGTGTCCGGGACGTAGCTGAAGCGGAACCCGAGAACCCGGCCGCGGGGCACGATGAACGCTTGGGCCCTGGACGGGCCGCGGCGAATCAGACCGTGCGACAGGACGAAACCCATGACGTGCTTCGCGCGCGCGCATGACGTTCCGCGGGCATGCTGGACGTCGGCGATCCCGTGCTTGAACGACACATCGCCGCATAGCGCGGTCGCCGCGCGGGCGTGTGGCTGGCTGAGGTCTCGTGCCGACGCCACGGCCCCGCCGGCGAGCGCAAACACCACCGCCACCAGCGCCGTCCATCTCCCGAGCCTGACCATCGACCTCGACCAGGCTACGGTATGAGAATCGGGGCCGTCGCACCTGCGGTAATGCGCGGATTCCCCAGGCCTCTTAGCCCCCGTTTGGCACTCTCAGGGGGCGAGTGCCAAGGAAAAACCTTGAAACGCCTCCGGAAGAAGCTATATTCCCCCTTGGCACTCTCGTGGGAGGAGTGCCAAAGGTTAAACACCGGCTCATTCCCTTCAATCGGAGGTTGCATCACATGAAGCTCAAGCCCCTTGGCGATCGGTTGATCGTGCGGGCGATCGAGGAGGAGGAGACGACCGCCAGTGGCATCGTCCTGCCCGACACCGCGAAAGAAAAGCCCCAGAAGGGCAAGGTTCTCGCGGTCGGCGACGGCAAGGTCAACGAGGACACCGGCAAGCGCACTCCCCTCGACGTTTCAGAGGGCGACGAGGTCCTCTACAGCAAGTACGGCGGAACCGAGATCAAGGTGGACGGCGAGGAACTCCTCGTCCTCCGCGAGTCCGACGTGCTGGCCAAGGTCCAGTCGTAATACCCCCCCAGGAGAACCTGAACAGATATGGCACACAAGGAACTGAAGTACGAGGCGGAGGCCCGTAAGGCGCTCGAGCAGGGCGTTGATGCGGTAGCGAACGCCGTCAAGGTCACGCTCGGCCCCAAGGGCCGCTACGTGGTCCTCGACAAGAAGTTCGGCGCGCCGACGATCACCAACGACGGTGTGACGATCGCGCGCGAGATCGAAGTCGAGGATGTATTCCAGAATCAGGGCGCACAGCTCGTGCGCGAGGTCGCAACGGCCACCAACGACGTCGCCGGCGACGGCACGACGACGGCGACCGTTCTGGCGCAGTCAATCGTGCGCGAGGGCCTCAAGAACGTCGCCGCCGGCGCGAACCCGCTTGGCCTCAAGCGCGGCATTGAGAAGGCCGTCGACGACGTGGTCAAGAACATCGAGTCGCAGTCGACCGAGATCTCCGGCAAGGACCAGATCGCCCGCGTGGCGACGATCTCCGCCGGCGACGACGAGATCGGCGACGTGATCGCCGACGCGATCGAGAAGGTCGGCAAGGACGGCGTGGTCAACGTCGAGGAGGGCCAGACGTTCGGCATGGACCTCGAGTTCACCGAGGGCATGCAGTTCGACAAGGGCTACATCTCGCCGTACATGGTCACCGACCAGGAGCGGATGGAGGCAGTCCTCGAGGACCCCTACATCCTGATCGCCAACCAGAAGATCGGCTCGGTCCGCGATCTGCTGCCGGTGCTCGAGCAGACGATCCAGTCCGGCAAGCCGCTGCTGATCATCGCCGAGGACGTCGAGGGCGAGTCGCTCGCGACGCTCGTGGTCAACAAGCTGCGCGGTACTTTCACCGGCGTCTCGGTCAAGGCTCCGGGCTTCGGCGATCGCCGTAAGCGCATGCTCGAGGACATCGCGATCCTCACAGGCGGCGAGGTGATCACCGAGGAGATGGGCCTCAAGCTCGAGAACACTCAGATCTCGCAGCTCGGCCGCGCTCGTCGCGTGGTCATCGCCAAGGACACCACGACGATCGTCGATGGCGCCGGCGAGTCCGACGCGATCAAGGGCCGCATCAACCAGATCAAGACCGAGATCGAGAACACCGATTCGGACTTCGACAAGGAGAAGCTCCAGGAGCGTCTCGCGAAGCTGTCGGGCGGTGTCGCGGTGGTCAAGGTCGGCGCGGCCACCGAGACCGAGATGAAGGAGAAGAAGCATCGCGTCGAGGACGCGCTGCAGGCCACTCGGGCGGCGCTCGAGGAGGGCATCGTCCCCGGTGGCGGTGTCGCGCTCCTGACCGCTCAGGACGCGATCAACCTCGATGGGTTCGAGGATCCCGATGAGCAGACCGGCGCGAAGATCGTGCGCCGCGCGCTCGAGGAGCCGATGCGGCAGATCGCTGAGAACGCCGGCCTCGAGGGGTCGGTCGTGGTCAACGATGTCCGCAAGGCGAAGAAGGGTCAGGGCCTGAACGCGGCCAACGGCCAGATCGTCGACCTGGTCAAGGAAGGCATCATCGACCCGGCGATGGTCACGCGCTCGGCGCTCCAGAACGCCGCGTCGATCGCCAAGAACATCCTCACGACCGAGGCGATCGTCGCCGAGGTGCCGGAGAAGAATGGCGGCGGCGGCGGTGGCGGTGGCATGCCCGACATGTCGGGGATGATGTAATCCGCTGCGACAAGCAGACGCTGTGATGTGATCGAGGGCCCGGCGGTACGCCGGGCCCTCGATGTTTAACCGGGCCCGGCGCTAACCGGTCGGCGCCGGGGTCCGCTCGACCAGCATCCGGTAGACCTCGCCGGTCCGCCGGGCGACCTCGGCCCAGTCGAACCGCAGCACGTGCTCGCGTGCCTCGGCGACCAGCTGCGCCCGCTCGGCGTCGTCGGTGAGCACGCGCTCGAGCACGCCACGGAGTGCCGCGGAGTCGCGCGAGGGGAAGCGCAGGCCGACGGTGCCGTCGACCGGGACGACCTCGCGCAGCCCGCCGGTGTCGGCGACCACGCACAGGCACCCCGACGCCATCGCCTCGAGCGCCACCAACCCGAACGGCTCGTAGATAGAGGGCACGATGCAGAGGTCCGAGACGCGGTAGAGCGAGTGGAGCATGTCGTCGCCGATCCAGCCGAGGAACACGCCGTGGCCGGCGAGGCCCAGCTGCCTGGCCTGGCGCTTGAGCTCAGCCTCGGCCGTGCCCGTGCCGGCGATCACGAAGCGGACGCCGCCTCGCCGGCGCAGAATCGGGGCGAGCGCGTCGAGCGCGAGGTGGAACCCCTTCTCGTGGACGAGGCGCCCGACCAGCAGCACGAGCAGCTCGTCGGGGCCGGCGTACCTCGCGCGCAGCGCCGGCAGGTCGTCGTGCACCGGCTCCAGATCGCGCGGGTCGATCCCGTTCGGGATCGCGGTGATCTTCGCCGGGCGGACGCCGAACACGTTGGCCACGTGCACCCGCATGTAACGCGAGCAGGTGATCACCTGGTCGGCGCTGCGCACCATCGCGCGCTCGGCGGCGTGGATGTGGGACTGCGGATGGTTCTGGACCCAGCCCTGGTGGCGGCCGTACTCGGTGGCGTGCACGGTCACGAGCCAGCGCCGACTGATCTCCCGAGCCGCGTTCTGGGCGGCGCCGGCGACGAGCCAGTCGTGCGAGTGGACGAGATCGAACTCGATCCGGTTGCACAGCTCGGCGGCGCGCGCGTACATGTGGCCGTTCATCGCGCCGACCCAGCGCACGAACGCGGTCGGTTCCTTCGGGAACGGTTGCTCGCGCACCCGGTGGACGATCACGCCGTGCTGGTCGGCCTCGCTCGGCAGGCGCCCGCCGCCGCGCGTGAGCACGTGGACCTCGACGCCGTCGCGGACGAGCTGCTCCGACAGCTTGCGGACGTGGCGGCCGAGTCCACCCTCGATCACCGGCGGGTATTCCCAGGAGACGAGCAGGACGCGCATGCGACCCCGCGGCACCCTATCGGGTGGGCGCGGTTCATGACACCATTACGTGTCGTGAACGGTCCGCAGGGCAGCATCACCCCGATCGCCCGGGCCCCCGACCCGATCGATCCGGGCGTCCGGATCGGGCACACGCACCTGCGGACGGCCGACATCGACCGGATCCGCGACTTCTACGTCGGCGTGCTCGGGTTCGACGTGATCTCGGAGGCTCGCGACGTTCCCGGCTGGGGGACGACCGGCGACATCCTGTTCATCTCGGCCGGCGGCTACCACCACCATCTCGGCTTCAACACCTGGAAGTCGAAGGGCGGCGGGCCGACGCCCGACGGGTTCGCCGGCTTGCACCACGTCGCGCTCGCCTATCCGACCCGTCGCGGGCTGGCGGACGCCTACCGCCGTCTCAAGGACGCTGACTGGCCGATCCGCCAGCACACCGACCACGGCACGCACGAGGCGATCTACATCGTCGATCCAGACGGCAACACGCTCGAGCTGATGTGGGACAGGCCGGCGGAAGAGTGGCCGCGCGACTCCGACGGTCACATCGACGCCCAGTTCGGGCCCGACCTCGACCTCGAGGACCTGCTCCGCGAGCTCGACTGAGGGACCGGGCTACACGCGCTCGGCTACAGGCGCTCGAACACAGCGATC
>CAWJVJ010000017.1:0-496747 GCA_963846265.1 uncultured Solirubrobacterales bacterium | reverse complement strand
ATGGGTGTATTTACGCGGCGTGTTGACGCTCTTAAGTCCGAGCGTCCTCCATGCAGATTCTCTTCCTCGTATCAGCCCACAATGGCTTGAGCCAGCGCGCCTGGATCGCGTTGACCGAACTCGGTCACGACGTGGAGGTCGCGGTGGTCGACTCAGCCGCGGCGATGGAGACCGCGGTGGGAGTGCACTCTCCGGATTTGATCGTGTGTCCTTTTCTCAAGACGATGATCCCCGAATCGATCTGGGAGCGACATTGCTGCCTCATCGTCCATCCTGGGCCACGGGGCGATCGCGGTCCCTCATCTCTCGATTGGGCGATCGAGCTGGAGAAGTCGGATTGGGGGGTGACTGTTCTGCAGGCCACCGGCGACGTCGACGCCGGGGAGGTGTGGGCCACAAGCACGTTCAGCATGCGGGAGGCATCGAAGAGCAGCCTCTACGGGAACGAGGTCCGTCGCGCGGCGATCGAGGCGATCCGCGACGCGCTCGACCGACTCGTGTTGGTTGGGGCGGCGCGATCGGCAAGAGGTCAGGTCGCGAGTGTCGCGCCAGGCCCGGGCCTGCCGCTGATGACCCAGGAGGTCCGCGCCATCGATTGGAAGTCCGACCGAACCGAACGAGTGCTGCGGAAGATACGCGCCGGCGACGGGTACCCGGGCGTGCTCGACACGATCGCCGGCAACCACTTTCACCTCTTCGGGGGCCATCCCGAACGGAGGCTCGGTGGCCGGCCGGGCGAACTGCTGGCACAGCGAAACGGTGCCATCTGTCGAGCCACGGTCGACGGGGCGGTGTGGATAACGCACCTCAAGCGCCAGGGCTCAGCCACCGACACGCACTTCAAGCTGCCAGCGGCGCGCGCGCTCGCTCGCGCCGGCATCGACTTTGACCTCCCGGAAATCGGGGTCACCTTCGACGCCGAGGTTCCCGAGGGAGACACGTACCGCGACATCGTCTACCACGAGCATGCCGGAGTGGGGTACCTACGATTCGCGTTCTACAACGGCGCGATGAGCACGTCGCAGTGCTCACGGCTCCGCGAGGCGTATGCGCGCGCTCGCGCGCAGGAGCACACCAAGGTGATCGTGCTGCTCGGCGGCGACGACTACTTCTCAAACGGCATTCACCTAAACGAAATCGAGGCCGCTGAGGACCCGGCCGAGGAGTCCTGGCGCAACCTTCACGCCATCGACGATCTGGTCAAGGACATCGTCACGACCGATTCGCATCTCACCATCTCTGCGATGGCCGGCGACGCCGGCGCGGGAGGCGTGCCCCTGGCACTGGCCGCCGATTACGTTCTCGCCCGGGAGGACATCGTCCTGAACCCCTACTACCGGCACATGGGTGGGCTGTACGGATCTGAGTACTGGACCTACCTGCTGCCACGGCGCGTTGGTCCGGCCACAACGGCGCGGCTCACAGGACCGCCGTTCCGTGCGATCGGCACGGGGGAGGCGGTCAGGATCGGGCTACTCAACGCCACATTGGGTGCGGACCTGGAGGATTTTCGAGCGCGCACCGCTCGCTTCGCCCTGCGGGTCGCGCATGACGGGCTGCATCAGTCGCGCCTCCAAGACAAACGACGCCGCCGGGCGCACGACGAGCGCGTCAAGCCCCTCGAGGCATATCGACAGGAAGAACTCGCCCGCTGTCACCAATGCTTCTTCGGTTCTGATTCGGGCTACCACGATGCCCGTCGGCGGTTCGTCTACAAGCTCCGCGCGCGCGAGAACGCAGCTGAGGAGCCAGTCCGCCTCGTGATCTGAAACGCGGCGCACGCTCCCGCTCGGGCATCCCTGTTCACGCTGTGCGGCAGCTGATCTCGAGGCCGTCGTCGACGGGGAATTCGACGCTCTCATAGCCGTTGGCGGGGTCGCGGACGTAGATCAGGTAGTCGGTCATTGCGTCCTGATCGGTGTCGTCGGCGAGTACCAGCGCGCCGGGTGCCAGCCGGGGCTCGAGCATCGTCAGCACTGGCAGGCATAGGTCCTTCCAGCCGTCGAGCAGGAGAATCCCGATTTGCTGCTCGAGATCGGCGAGCGTGCGTAACGCGTCGCCTTCGCGTATCTCCACCACGTTCTCGAGTTCTGCTGCGCGGAGTGTGTGACGGGTGGCGGCGATCTTGGTCGAGCTGAGCTCGGTGGTGATCACGCGGCCGTGGCCGGCGTCGGTGACCGCGGCCGCGAGGTACAGCGTCGAGATCCCGTAGGACATCCCGAACTCGACGACGAGCGCTGGTCGGGTCGCTCGGGTGAGCGCGTAGAGGAGCCGGCCGGCGGGCTCGGAGATGGGCATGTACAGGCTCTCTCGCTCCTCGGCGCGGCGCAGCGCGCCTGCGCCCTCGGCGGCGCCGGCCGTGAGGGTGAGCGCCTGCTCGCGCTCGTCGTCGCGCGCCGCCTCCTGGTGGAGCCGGTCGAGTAGTTGATGAACGGTCGGACGTTGAAGGGTGTTCGGCATCAAGGGCTCCTGGATCGGCGGCACGCCCGAACGGACGAGACGCACCGTTGCGTTGTGTAGCCGCAACATAACGCCTCTGCCCGCTGCATGCAACGCAACGTTGCGTCCGGTTGCGTGTTAGGCTGGGGGCGGTGATCTCTCCGAGCCCCCCGGCTTCTGATTCGACCGCCCGCCGAGGCCCCCGGGCCCGCGCGGCAATCCTCGAAGCGGCCGACGACCTGCTGGTCGAGAAGGGGTTCGGCGCGACCACGATCGAGGGGATCGCTGCCCGGTCGGGGGTGGCCAAACAGACGATCTACCGGTGGTGGAGCTCAAAGGTGGACTTGCTGCTGGACTGCCTGATCGACGACGCCGGGAACGATCTACCGCCCTTTGACACCGGCTCCTGCGCCGAGGACCTTCGCCGGGAGCTGGTCCGGTTCGCCGGGTTCTTGGAGCAGCCCGCCGGCCAAGTGCTTCGCGCGCTCATCGGCGAGGCCCAGCACGATCCCACCGTCGCGCGAGAGCTCCGCACCCGCTATCTCGAGCCGCGTCGCGAGCTCGACCGCGTGAGCCTGCAACGCGGAATCGCACGCGGTGAGCTCCCCGCCGACCTGGACGCCGACGATGCCCTCGACGCGCTCTACGGCCCCGTCATCTACCGCGTGACCGTGACCGGCCGCCCAGTCCGCGAGCGCTTCGTCGCTCACCTCGTCGACAGCGTTCTACAGCAAGGCTCAGCCAGCTAGTGGGACGACGGTTTCACTGTCGAGCGGTTTGAGCATGAACAGCTCGATTTCCATGTCCGGGCCGACATGGTGGTCGGAGATGAAGGACAGCACGTCGCGGCCTGATAGTTGTTCGACGGCGGAGATGAATTTGTGTTGCATGGCGGTTTGGAAGGCGCTCCGGGTGTCCCGGACGATGGTCGCGCGTTGCAGCTCGATCATCGTTTTCTCGACGTCGGTGTAGACGCCTCCGAGGACGCAGACGAGCACTTCGCCGCCGAGGAGCAGGGTCTTGGCTGTAACGGGCGCGCGATGGTAGTAACGCTTGTGAAACGCGACCATCGAATCGGTCACGGCGCCCAGCAGCGCGTCGCCGGTCAGGGGCATGGTAGGGGCCGACATGGCGGCCTTCTCTCTCGTCCTCCGATTGGGCTTCGCGCGCGAGGCGAAGGGCGAGAGACCCGACGTGCGAGGTACCGTCAGCATAGCGCCGAATTCGGGAGGATCGGGTGGCATTTGCGCCGGTAGGCCACTAGGGTCTCGCTGTGACCCCTGACCGCGTCAAGAGCACCGCACCCAGCCACGGCGATGTGCTCACGGCGATCTCTGACGGGTTGGTCGCGCTGCTGAAGGAGTTCTACGGGCGCGGCCCCACGCGCGCGAAGTCCTATTACGAGGACGACCTTGTTGTATGCGTGCTGCGCGGGGGGTTCTCGCGCGTCGAGCAGACGCTGTTGGAGGGCGGTCGCGGCGCGGCGGTGATTCGGCAGCGCCTCGAGTTTCAGGAGCTGATGCGTGAGCGCTTTGAGGCCGTGATCGAGCACGCGACCGGTCGGCGGGTGATCGGCTTTATGAGCGGGAATCAGTACCACCCGGACATGATGTGCGAGGTGTTCATCCTCGCGCCGACCGACCTCGTCGAGCTCGAGGAGCTCCCCGCCACCCCCGGCGGCCACCCGTTGGCCTTCGACTGACTTCGACGTCGGGTGAAGCTGAGCGACTCGGCAAAGCCCTTCTGCGCGATGGTCGCCCGAACTTGACGGCCGGAGTAGTCTCGTCATGAGGGCATTGATCGTGGGGTCGTTGCGGGGCGGCTGCACGAGCTGACTTCTGAGGTTCCACCAACCTGGAGGTCGACATGCCGGATGCGCTCGCTGAAGATTCAATTGCCCGCCGCGCAGAAGCTTTGGCGCCTGCCTTCGTTTGCTCGTGGTCCGATGGGGGTCTGGACGCGGCCTGGGTGCACTTGGGCGGCGAGCTCGACGTGGCGACGGTGCCGCAGCTAGAGCACGCGCTCGGCGAGCCTCAGTTGCAGGCGCGGCTGGTCGTACTCGATCTCCGCGAGCTCGCGTTCATCGACGCTGTGGGTGTGCACGCGATCGTCGACGCCAGCATGCGTTCCCGGCGGGCCGGTCGTCGACTGGTTCTCCTGCGCGGCATCCCAAACGTCGATCGGATGTTCACGTTGGCCCGGAGCGTGGACGATCTCGAGATCGCTGACGTCGGTTCGCTGGAGCTGCCCGTCGGAGCGCTCCGGCTACGCGGCGAACAAATGCCTGCCTCGTGAGTGGGGAGGTCGGCAGAGAGTCGCACAGATCGCAGTTTCCGTAGATTTACCGGAATTCCGACTATTTTGGTCTGAGCGTGCTAGCGTTGTGGTTGCGCTCAGTGAGCCTCGTGCTCTTCTCGCTTTCGGGGCGACATCTGGTTTAGAAGAGCAGAGAGAGGCGGTTGGCGATGGCCGCCGCAACTTTGGCGGTGGACACCACGCCGGGCTTTCGTCGAGCGGGGCCGCCAGCGATCCGTGAGTTCGTAACGAAGCGCGTCCGCCAGACGGTCGCCGCACGGGGCTACACGCCCGCGTGTCGTCGGCGTCTTCCGTGCGGCGCGAGGTCCGGTACCCGCGGCGCGCTCGCGCACTGTGCGCCGAACGCGTTTAGCTGGTCGCATCGATTTATCGGCCCCGGGGGCATCCGATGTTGATGCGGCCAGCTAAGCGCGTACGGACGCTCGGCTCACGCTGTCATTAGCCTCTCGTCAATGTGAACGATTGCGGTGAGGCTCTGTCGGGCCAGTCGGCCCCAGTAGTGCCACCCGCTCGGAACGAGGTGAACAGATATGTCGACCGGTGACAACGTCGGTCGGGTCGGTTTACTGGGGACCGGCCTGATGGGAACGGCCATGGCGCATCGTCTACTGAGTCAGGGTGTGGCGGTGATCGCTTGGGACCGTACGCCCGATCACGTGGAGGCTCTCGCCGACCGCGGCGCCGAGGTCGCCGGCTCGCCCGGTGAGGTCGTGAGCAGCGCCGACGCGGTGATCACGATGCTCCCAAACGCCGACGTCGTCCTAGCAGTCGTCGAGCCCGTGCTCGAGCAGTGGCCGCAAAAGACGATCTGGCTGCAAATGAGTAGCGTCGGGGCGGCCGAGGCCGACCAACTCGCGCAGGTCGCCGCGGCGCACGGCGTGACGCTTTTCGATGCGCCGGTGTCCGGTAGCACCCATCCCGCCGAGGAAGGCCAGCTCACGATCCTCGCCTCGGGGCCGGACTCGGCGCGCGCGCAGGTAGAGCCGATCTTCGCGGCGCTCGCGTCGAGGATCCAGTGGGTGGGGGAGGCCGGCATGAGCTCGCGCCTGAAGCTGGCGGCCAACCACTGGATGATCGCGATGGTGGCCGCTCTCGCCGAGACGATGCACTTGTGTGAGCTGATGGGACTGGACCAGCGGCAGTTCGTCACGCTCCTTGACGGTGGCCCGTTGGGGTCCTCGTATGGCGTCCAAAAACTCGGCGAGATGCAGCGCCACGAGTACCCGGCCGGCTTTCCAGTGCGCCTGGCGCTCAAAGACCTCGAGCTCGTCAAGGAAGTTGCTAACGGCTCCGGCGTCGAGCTCCCGGTGCTCGACGCCGTGCTCGAGCGGATCGGCGGCGTCGAAGACACCTACGGCGACGACGATCTCGCCGCGGTCTACGAGCTGAAGCTCCCGAGCGCCGGGGCGGGATGAGCGAGCTTACGTGGGCTCGCCCCACTGCCCGTCGCCGTGGTCGCGCGAGCGCTGATCAGCGGCCGCCGGGTCGCCCTCCGGACCGAATCCTGCCTGTCTGAGCATCCGCCTCAGATCGACGAGTGTCTGCTGGTCGATGTCCTTGCCGTGCGGCGGCCGCAGCACCTCGGTCTCGGGGCCGAGCGCGACCTTGACCTTGCCGTTGTGCTCCTCGGTCGTGGTGCCGACCGCGTTCAGCAGCGACAGCACTTGTCGCCATTCGATGTTGTCGCTTGACGAGTGGCTGAAGATCTTCTCGATCGTGTCGCGATGATGATCGTTGAGATGCACTGGGGTGGCCATCAGCTGGGGGTGCCGGCGTCAATCCATCCACGGAAGCGCTCGACCTGCTCGGGTGGCCATGCTCCGTCGCACGGCATGCTGCCGTTGGCGAGGCGCTCGTAGATCGGATCGGCGTGAGTCCGGACGTCCTCGTAAGAGGACAGATCGAACGCAGCAGACATCGACTCGATGTCCTTCGACCGGAATAGCGGCCTGATGTCGCGCTCGAAGCTGGGTGCCTCAGCGTTCATAGGTTGTGCCTCCTGTGCGGTCCGCGGAGCCGCGTACGTTACAGCCGTTCCCGTCGCGGACCCGATTATCTCACCAGCTATGCGCGCCTGGTGGCCAGACGGCCATCACGCAATGCCGCGAGATCCACTTCGTCGAGGCTCGTGACCACGATGTCGGCGTGTGCGGCTGCCAGGAGCTCCGCGTCGTCTGTACGCGCGATGCCGATCGCCGCCATGTCTCCGGCCTTGGCGGCCTGCACACCCGCTGCGGCGTCCTCCATCACCATCGAGTCCTCGGGCGCGGTCCCCAGCTCCTTCGCTGCAGCCAGGAACATGTCGGGGTGGGGCTTTCCATGGGCGAAGTCCCTTCCCGAGACGTCGGCGTCGAAGTACTCGAGCAGCGTCAGACCGGGTCGCACCGACGCCGAGGTGATCCCGTTCTCCTCGGCAAACGTGTCGAGCCTGATCTGGCTCAGGAACAGCTTGGCGTTCTTGGACGAGGAGGCGGCGGCGGTGCGGATCCCCGCATCCTTGACGTGGATGATGAAGCGCAAAGCGTCGGGGTACGCGGTGAAGTCCCCGGCCTCGATCAGGCGAACGACCATCTGCTGCTTGCGATCGGCGTATTGCGCGAGGCGGTGGTCGTCGTCATCGGGCACGTGGAAGTATTCGAGCGCGGCGCGGGCGCCGTCCATTCGCGGCTTCCCGGACATATGCTCCTCATAGACCCGGGACGTGAACGCCTCCGGCGACCAGGTCGTCTGATCGCGGATATCGCTCCAGTCGTTCTCCATCAGCTCGCGCAGCGATTCGCGCCAGGCCTTCTCGTGGGGCGAGTCGACGAGCACTCCGTCGACGTCGAAGATCGCTCCCTGGAATCGCTGCGGCACGCGTGCTCCTTTTTAGCTGTGAAGTTCCTGCTCGACGCTTCGGTCCGGCTGCAACTCGAACGTGTAGCGGTCCCCGGGGCCGAAGTCGCGAACCTGGTCTCCAACCCCAACCTTGATCGGCCGGTTGACGCCCTCGGGATGCGCCGCGAGCGTGAGCCGACCGTTGGCGAGCGTCACCAGGAGCGGTGTCCGCCGGAACTGCATCGAGAACGACAGCCCGTCGATCGGCGCCGGCAGCCTGGGGTCGAACCAAAGGACGCCGTCGCGGACCTGAGTGCCCATGTAGCTGCGCTGGACGAGGTCGAGCGTGCCGGCCATCACGCCTACGTGGATGCCCTCCTGGGTGGTCCCGCCCTGAACGTCGCCGACGTCGCTCTTGAGGGCTACGAGGAAGCGATCCCAGGAGCTCTCGGCGTCCAGCGCCGCGAGGACCCCGGCGTAGGCGACGTAGCTGAGCGTCGAGCCGTGCGACGTGCGACGGTCGTAGTAGGCGACGTTGTCGCGTACGGTGTCGGGCCCGTACTTGTAGCCGAGGCGATCGAACAGCTGCTGGAGCTCCCCGCGCGAGAACAGGTAGAACAACATCACGGTGTCCGCCTGCTTGGCGAGCTTGTAGCGATCGGGGTCGTCGCCCTCGGCGCGCAGGATCCGGTCGAGCCGCTGAATGTTTCCGTACTTGGCGCGATAGGCGTCCCAGTCGAGTTCCTCCAGCTGGTCCCAGCCTTCGAACTGGCTGATGATGCCCCCTTCCTGGAACGGCACGAACATCCGTCGGCTCATGTCCTCCCACATGCTCAGCTCGTCGTCGCCGAGCCCGAGCCTGTCCCTGAGCGCTTCGGCGCGGCTTCCGGGTAGGAGCGAGAGGACCTCCTGCGCGAGCTCGCACAGCCACGCAACCATCACGTTGGTGTAGGCGTTGTTTCGAAGGCCCCCTTTGGTCGCGCCTGGGTACTTCTCGTGGAACTCGTCCGGGCCCATCACCCCGTGGATCTCGTAGCGGTTCCGATCCTGGTTGAAGTGCGCGATCGACGCCCAGAAGCGGGCGATCTCGAGCATCATCTCCGCGCCATAGTCGCGCAGGAACGCCAGGTCCTGGGTGGCCTGGAAGTAATGCCAGATGTTGTAGAAGATCGCGGCGTTGACATGGCGCTGGTTGCGGCTGAGATCCGGCTCCCAGCGGCCGGTGAGCGGGTTGAGGTGGACTCGTTGCGTCTCCTCCTTGCCCTCGCTGCCGCTCTGCCAGGGAAACATGGCGCCGCGGAAGCCCGCCTCGTGGGCCGCCGCACGCGCCTCGCCCAGGCGCCGGTACCGGTACATCAGCAGTCCCTTGGTCACTTCCGGCATCCGGTAGTTGAGAAACGGATACACGTAAAGCTCGTCCCAGAAGACGTGGCCGCGGTAGGCCTCGCCGTTCAGCCCGCGGGCCGGAACCCCGGCATCGATGTCGGCTGTATGACGCGAGCACACCTGCAACAGATGGCAGGTGTGCAGGCGCAGCAGCCGCTGCACCTCGTGGTCCGCTTGCACCTGCAGGTCACACACTCGCCAGAGCTCCTCCCAAGCCGACCGATGCCGCGCGAGCTCGGCCTCGAAGTCGCCGCTCCGTCCCGCCGATGTGCCGGCCTTGGTCAGCGAGTCGCTGGTCGCCGGGTCCCGAGAGGTCGAGAACACGACGAGCTTCTCCACGCGTACCGGCGCCCCCTGCCGGACCTCGAACGCCAGAACCTGCTGGATGTAGTCCTCCGTCTGGTAGAGGCTGCGCTGAACCGCCACCGGGTCGGTGCCTTCGAAGACGCGGCTCCGTGCCGCCTGGCTGATGTACAGGTTCGACTGTCGGGTCTGGACCTTCAGCGCGATCACCTCAGGCCCGAACGTCCGCGGCGAGACCGGATCGAGGTGCCGGCCCTCGAGCTGCTGATAGCGGGCGACGCCGCTGTTGGTCACGCGTCCGTCGAGCGCGCAGACGACCTCGACCTGCCCAGACCAGTTCTCGGCGGTCAGCGTCCACTCGATCCCCGCGTGGTGGACTTCCGCCATGCTGACGAACCGGCGGCTTTGCAGCCTCGTCTCGCGTGAGCTGCGATCGCGAAAGCGGAGCTCGCGCATGACCACGGCGTTGCGGAAGTCGAGCGAGTGCCGGTAGTCGAGCAGCTCGACGTCGGCAAGTCTGATTGCGTCCTCACCCTCGATTCGCACCTTGACCACCAGCCAGTTGGGAAGGTTGACGAGATCCTCGTTGAGCACGGGCAGTCCGCCCAGGATGGTCGTCTCCCGGTTGTAGACCCCGTGCGAGTACGTGCCGGGGTAATGCACCCCGTCCGCGTCCTCCCACTCGGCGGCGCCGCGAGCGCACAGATACCCGTTGCCGGTCGAGGTCAACGCTTCGCGAAGCCCCTCCTGATCAGGATCAAAGCCTTCGTAGGTGAGCTTGAAAGCGTCCATCGCCTCTCTCTCCCTGGGCTATTCGGCTTGACGTCCGAGACTTGCGACGAACCGCTCGATCCGGCGTCGTTCGTCCTCGGCCAGCGAGCCTGTCGCCTGTACGAGCAACGTCATCGCGCCGCGGTCGCGCGCCCAGGCGGTGACCGTCTCGCCGAAGTCCTCGTCCACCCACACGAGCGGGAGGCGATCGGCATACGCCATCACCGTCTCGTGCTGACGCTTCACCGATTCCTCGTGTCGGACGAGGGGGACGCTGATCAGGCCGAGCGTGTGCGCAACCTCGTTTATCGCGTCGAAGCCGCCGCTGTCGGCCACAAGTGCAATTTCGCCGTCCGCGAGCATCTCGGTCATCCACTCGGCTGGCACGCCGGCTAGTGCGGACGCCGCGCAGACGAAGTGAAAGCGGGGCTCGGACACGTCCGGGAACTTACCGGCTCATCGGCGGTCAGGGAACGTCCCTCGAGTCCTTGTGAGTGAGGTACGCCCCACCCGTGACGGCCGCCAGGACTGCTGCCAACGCCAGCACCCATGCGATGTTCGTCTTGAGCAGCAGGGCCCCGACCAGCGCGCCGGTGAGCATCGCCAGCACTGCGAGCAGCCGTCGCTTGGGCGCGCTGCGGTTCGTGCGGAGGTGGCGCAAATCAGCCGCCAACCCCGTGAGGGTCAGCGTGAGGACCGTCGTGGTCAGGTCGGGGACCGCGATCCGCCGCACAGTCGCGTTGCGCACCCCCATCGCCAACGCCAGCAGAGCGATCACCGCATCGCCCGACGCCGCGTCCGGCCGCACCGTGGCGACTGCGGTCACAATCGCTGCCACCGCGAGCAGGCCGACTTCGGCGCCCAGCGCTGCGCCGACATGGATGCGATGACGATGGGCGATACGTTGCGCCAATATGCCGCCCAGCGCAGCGCCGACCAGGAACGCCACCAGCGCGACGATCGGCGCCACGATCGGCAGGTCATAGCCGCCGGCGATCCCAAAGCCCAGCAGGACGATATTGCCTGTCATGTTGGCGCTGAACACCCTTCCGAGGCCGAGATAGCTCGCCGCGTCCACGAGTCCCGTACTGAACGTCAGCGTGAGCAGCAGCACCGTCAGCGGATGACGGAGGTTGGCTCCGGCCGCTTGCGCGCGGGTCCGCGCGGCCGTCTCGGCGTCCACCGCCACCATGCCTCTACGCCGGGAGCGGCATCGTGGTCTGCCAGGGTGTCACGCTTGCTCGAAGCGCCATGACACGCAGCCTAGGTCCATGGGCGCCTGCCCGCAACCGGGGCTAGCCCGCGGCCTCGAGTCGCTAGAAGAGCTCGAGCGTGCTCGCGTGTTGCTCCACGTCTCCGTGGCGACGCAGCGATGCTCTCGCGACGCGTGGCATGCCGCCTCCCGGCTACGCCGTGATCGTCATCGACCGCAGCGCCGCGCCTTCGACTTCGAAGGCGAAACGGCTAAAACCGCTGAAGCCATCCGAGGCGACCTCTACATCGACGGCGACGCCGCGATCGGTCGACTCGCTCCCCGTGACAGCGAACCGGCTATTGGCGCCGATCAGCTCGCGGTCGCTCCAAGCGCGCATCTCGTCGCGTCCGACGAAGCGCCGGCCGTTGTCGTCGATCCACCCGTCACCCGCGAACTCGGACAGGAACGCGTTGGTGTCGCCGGCGTTCACCGCGTCGATGGCTCGCCCGACGGGCGCCGGTAGAGGCTCGGTCACTGCGGTGCTCCTGTCGGCCGGGACATGGGCGGTTAAGGTATCTGCGTGGCTGTGGCTGAGACTGGCGATCTAGCGCTCGAGAGTCCGCGGGTGGACCGCCGGGGCCAGAATCTGGTGTTCGCGACGGTCGTGTTGGGGCTGCTGATGGCGGCGTTGGATCAGACGATCGTCTCGACTGCGTTGCCGACGATTGTCGGTGACCTGGGCGGCGCGGGGCATCAGGCGTGGGTCGTGACGTCCTATCTGCTGGCGGACACGATCATCGTGGTCGTGGTGGGCAGGTTTGGCGATCAGTTTGGCCGCAAGCTCGTCTTCCAGGTCAGCACGATCGTGTTCGTGATCGGCTCAGCATTCAGCGGCGCTGCGCAGAGTATGGAGTGGCTGATCGCCGCGCGGGCGATACAGGGGCTCGGTGCCGGTGGGATCACGGTCACGGCGACCGCGTTGATCGGTGATGTGATCCCACTTCGCGAGCGGGGGGCATATCAGGGCGCGCTGGGGGCGGTGTTCGGGATCACGACGATCATTGGGCCGCTTCTGGGTGGCTTTTTCACGGATCATCTGTCTTGGCGCTGGGCGTTTTATGTGAATGTGCCGATTGCGGTGGTGGTGGTCGCGATGGCGGCGGTCACGATCCCGGTGGTCCGTGCAACTGCTCGGGCGATCATCGACTGGGCGGGGATCGTGTTTGTCGCGATCGGGGCGGGCGGGCTGACGCTGGCGACGAGTTGGGGCGGGACGACGTACGCGTGGGGGTCGGTGGAGGTGCTGGGGTTGATCGGCGTGTCTCTGATCGCGTTGGCGGTTTTCGTGGTCGTCGAGAAGCGCGCCGCGGAGCCGATCCTGCCGATGCGGCTGTTCTCAAGCCGTGTGTTCTCGGTGTGCAGCGCGCTGGCGCTGGTGGTGGGCTTTGCGATGCTCGGATCGATCACGTTCTTGCCGACGTTTTTGCAGTACGTCGATGGGGTGTCGGCGACCAGTTCGGGGGTGCGAATGCTCCCTCTGGTGGCCGGTCTGTTGACCACGTCGATCGTGGCGGGAACGATCGTCGGCAAGACGGGCCGCTACAAGATCTTCCCGGTCGCAGGAACGCTGATCATGGCGGTCGGCCTGTTCTTGATGTCGCGCTTGAACGAGCACACGTCGACGCTGGCCGCGAGTCTGTACATGGTCGTGCTCGGCGCCGGGATCGGGCTGTGCATGCAGGTGCTGACGCTGATCGTTCAAAACACCTCGAGCTATCAGGATTTGGGGGTCGCGACTTCGGGGGTGACATTCTTTCGGACGCTCGGCTCGTCGTTCGGCGCGGCCGTGTTCGGGTCGCTGTTTGCGAACTTCCTCGCCGGCCGGCTGCCGGATGCGTTGCGCGCCAGCCCGGGCGTCAACCCGGCGGCCACACACACCCCCAGGGCGCTTCACGCGCTGCCGCCTGATCAGATCCAGCCGATCGTCCACGCGTACGCGCAATCGCTCGAGAAGGTGTTCCTGTGGGCGATCCCGGTCGCGCTCGCGGGCTTTTTGCTCGCGCTGGCGCTCAAGGAGGTGCCGCTGCGCGGTAGCGCAAGAGCGAGCGCTGGCGATCTCGGCGATGGGTTCGGCATGCCGGCCGAGCAGAGCTCCGAGCAATGCCTCGAGCGCGCGATCGCCGCGATCCTTCGCGAGCGCGGACGTGAGCACGCGCCCGGCATCCTTGACCGATCCGGGACGAGCCTCACGACAGCGGTAGCTTGGGGCGTGATTCAAGTCATGCGGTTCGCCTACGTGCGCGGCGGCGCGGACATCGACGACATCGCGCGCTGGTACCGGCTTCCAGCCGCGGTCTTAGAACCGACGTTCGAGCAGCTCGCCAGCCAGGGCATGGTCGCTCGTTCCAACGGTTCGCTCACGCTCACCCCCGCCGGGCAGACAGAGGGCAGGCTGCTCATCAAGGCACTCCGCGCGTGGCTCGTCGAGCAACTTGCGGACTGGGAGCTGAACCCCGACGACGAACAGATCGACCGGGCGCTTGACCACATCGCCCGCCGGATGCTCAACGACGACGAGACCGACAGCCGCCCGGCGCGGCTGGTCGCCGCGACGGCACCCGCGAGCTGACAACAGTCAACGGGAGCTGGTCGGTGCGAAGTCGGCGGTTGGGAGGGTTTGGTCGCGGGCCGGGCCACCCGCCGGTGCTCCTTGGTGGACGAAGTCCTTCTGGCGCACGAGCAGCAGTGCGGCTAGGCCGGTGACGAGGGCAAGGATTGCGGTGATCAGGAGCAGTTCATTGAGCGCTGTTGCGTAGCGCGCGGCGACGGTCGCCACGGTGGTTCCGCGGAGCTCGCTGGCGAAGATCGACCCGAGTGCTGCGATCGCGGTTGCGATTCCGATCTGGCGGAACGTGGTGTTGATACCCGAGGCCATTCCGGCATCCTGGGGCTCGACAACGCCGACCGCGGTGGACGCGAGGGGCGGGTTGACCATCCCGCTGCCCGCGCCGGCGACCACGAACCCGAGGATCAGGTGCGTCCACGAGGATCCGGGTTCGATCCCGCGCATCAAGAGCAGGCCGATCCCGACCAGCATCAGCCCCGGGCCGATCAGCCACCGGACGGGGATCCGCTCTGAGAGCCGCCCCGCGGGAATCGCGGTGAGCATCGAGGCGCCGGTGATGACGACCAGCCTGAGCCCGCTGCCGAGCGCTGAGTAGTGAAGGGCGTTCTGGAAGTAGAGGATGAGGTAGAGGAACATCGCGAAGAGCGAGCCGTTCATCCCGAAGGCGGCGATCGACCCACCGACGAAGGTCGGCTTACGGAACAGCGTCAGGTCGAACATCGGCTCGTGCTGCAGTCGTTCGACGATCGGGAACGCGGCCAGCATCACCGCGGCGATGACGAGCGCGCCGATCACGACGCCGTCGCCCCACCCGCGCCGGCTGGACTCGATCAGCGCGTAGACGAGGGCGACGAGGCCCAGCGTGAAGACGCTGAATCCGGCGAGGTCGACGCGGCGAGCGTGGGGTGGACGGAACTCCTGGACGCGGGTGAGGGTGATCACGATGGCGACGATCCCCACCGATAGGTTGACGAAGAAGATCCAGCGCCAGCTCAGCTCGGTGGTGAGTAGTCCGCCGAGGAGGGGACCGAGGGCGGTGGCCACGCCCGCGACCGCGCCCCACGCACCGAATGCCATCCCGCGCTCGCGTCCGTGGAAGGTCTGGGCCAGCAGCGCGAGCGAGGTCGCGAACACAATCGCACCGCCGACGCCCTGGAAGGCACGGCAGATGATCAACATCAGGCCCGATTGGGCCAAGCCGCAGAGCAGCGATCCGAGCGTGAACACACCCAAGCCGAGCGCGAACACGCGTCGGCGGCCGAGGATGTCGGCCAGCGACCCGGCTGGCAGAAGCAGCGCCGCCAGCGACAGGGAGTAGGCATCGATCGTCCACTGAACGTCCGAGAAGCTCGTATGCAGCGAGTCGCGGATATCCGGCAGCGCGACGATGACGATGGTGATATCGACGAGCAGCATGAAGGTCCCCAGCAGCACGGCGGCCAGGGTCCAGTTCTTGTGGGGAGAGACGTGAGCGGAGAAGGTCATGTCGCCAGCCTATCACAGGATCTTGTTATCCCAAGATCCTGTTAGAGAAACATCTTGGCTAACCTCGCTAAGCTTGCCGGGTGGCCGCATCTTCTGAGGGCACGCAGCCAGCTGGCGACACCGCGCAGCGCTGGGCACACCGCCTCGGACATCTGCTCTGGGAGACGTCGGCACGAGTGTCGCTGCTCGGTGAGGCCGAGCTCGCCGACACCCCGCTGACGCTGCCGTCGTTGGGGCTGCTCGACATCATCGGGGCCTTCCCGGGGATTACGGTCGCCGAGATCTCACGACGCCTCCCGACGACTCAGCAGTCGATCAGCCAGACGGTGGCGCGGCTAGAGAAGCTGGGATACGTCGAGCGACGCCTCGGCCCGCGGCGCGGCGTCGGCTTACACATCACCCGCGCAGGACATCAGGCACACCAACAAGGAACCGCTCGCGAGCAGGCGCTCGATCAGCGCCTCGAGGATCTGCTCGGTGCCGAGCGCCACGGCGAGCTGTGCGCCCTCTTGGAGCAAGCCCGCGAGCTGCTAGTCAGCGAGGAGCAGCGTTGACGAGTTCGCTGGCGATCCAGTGCGCGACGTTTTCGGGATATGGAGCGGGCAGCCCGAGGACGATATGTCGAAAGCCGGCGTCGACGGCTTGCGTGATCGCTCTTTGGGTCGTGGCGGGCTGGTCGTAGGAAACCCGGAGATGCATCGAGCGGGTGATCGAGGCCGGATTGCGGCCGATCTCAGCGCACAATTGGTCCAGCAGAGCGTTTCGCCGAACGCAGTCGTCGATGTCGCCGCCGGGGATGTTCCACAGGTCGGCATGCTCGGCGACGACGCGCAGCGTCGCGGTGGTGCGTCCGCCGATGAGGATCGGCGGATGCGGCTGCTGGACGGGCTTGGGGTTGCAGAACGCTCCGGTCAGATGGTGGTAGGTGCCGTCAAAGTCGAACGGTTCGGCCTCCGACCACAGGCGCCGGATGATCGTGCACGCTTCCGACAGGCTTTGGACCGCATCGGCGAAATCGAGGTATGGCAGGCCGTACGCCCGGTACTCGCGTCCTGTCGTCGGGGGGTTTACCCGGGAGCCGACTCCGATGCCGAACTCCAGCCTTCCGTCGGACACGACGTCGACGGTCGCGGCGATCTTGGCCAGCATCGCGGGCGGCCGGAAGCGGTTGCTGGTCACAAGCAGACCCAGGCGCAGCTGCTCGGTTTGTGCGGCGAGGGCCGAGAGCAGCGTCCAGCCCTCGAAGATCGGCCCGTTCGGGTCGCCGGCGATCGGTAGGAGGTGGTCGAACAGCCACGCATGTTTGATCTGCGGGACCGTCTCTGCCTCTTTCCAGACCCGCAGGATGTCGTGGTAGCTGACCTGTTGGGGAGCGGTCGCGATCCCGAAGGCGACCTCACTGTTGGGGGTTGGCCGGCTCATTTCGATTCAAGGCGGCCCGAGGCCGGTACCACAACGGGCCCGACCGAGATGACCGAGGCCGGTCGGCCGACGGCCGTGCCTACCGCCACTGCCTGTGCGTGGCTCATGACCAGTACTCCTTTTCGTGCTGCGATTGGCCTGGGCCGGCCCTGGGCCGACCGGCGGAGAGCTAGACTCAACTAAGAAGCGGAGAGGGTGCCCACATGACTGTACCGCAGGACCGGGGACCCTGCCCACTTATTCATGCCGAAGCCATCCCCGACGCCTCAAACACCGCCCCGACGCGTCGACGCCGAGCGCAACCGCGAGCGGATTCTCACCGCCGCGCGCGACGCGTTCGCCGACCCGGAGGCCGACGTCTCGATGGCCGAGATCTCCCGGCGCGCCGGCGTCGGATCGGCCACCCTCTACCGCAACTTCGCCAACCGACGCCAGCTCCTGGAGGCGCTCTACGTCGATGAGATCGACGCCGTCTGTGAGGCCGCTGCGACGATCGGCGGAGACACCCCCGGAGCGAGTTTCACGGCGTGGCTACGGCGTTTTTACGCCTACTTCACGAGCAAGCGGCTCGTCGCTGCCGAACTCCTCAGACATGCCGATGCTGACGACCCCGTATTTGGGGCGGGGTATGCGCGCGTGCTCGAGGCCGGCCGGCCGCTCCTGTTCGCCGCCCAAGCGTTAGGCGAGACCCGGAGCGACCTCACCCTCGAGCAGATCCTCGACATGGTGGCCGCCATCGCCAAGATACCCGGAGACGCCGGCTATCGCGAGCCGATCCTGCAGGCGGCGCTCGAGTCGCTCCGGGCGATCAAGGACGCTTGAACCGGCGGACACTCTGATCGACACGCAAAGGACGAGCCAGATGCGGACGAGGACACTTGGCGGCACCGGGATTCCGGTGAGCGAGATCGCCGGGACCACCCCGCGCGTCAGCGCTTTCTTCACTCACGCGCTGCTCCCGTCACACAGCTAGTCGCGCGACTCATTAGTCGCCACGGCTTCCGGCTGCGGCTACCGATTCCTTTGCGCCTCGATGCGCGTCAGATGCTCTGACCCGACTCTCGAGTGAAAGGACGGATATGAGCATTGCAAATCTCTCGATCGGCGAGCAGGTCTTGCTCGATTGTTACCTGGCGAGCAACGCAGCAAGCCGCGCGGGCCTGACGCCAGATTCGATGCGCGAGTTCAACCAGCGTTGGGGCGATGTCGCAACGGAGCCGCGCGATGTCGACTACGTGGAAACCAAGGCGGCCGACGTGCGCGCAATGTGGCTGCTGCCCGCGGGATGCGTCGAGGGCAGGGTGCTGCTGTGTCTGCACGGCGGCGGCTTTGTGGGCGGCTCCATGTACACGCATCGCCGGCTGTATGCGCACATCGCCAAGCAGACCGGCGTGCGGGCGCTCGTTCTCGACTACCGCCAGCTGCCCGACCATCCGCATCCGGCGGCTGCCGAGGACACCGAGGCCGCGTACCGGTGGCTGTTGAGCGAGGGGTATGAGCGGATCGGTGTGGTCGGAGATTCAGCCGGTGGCGGCCTCGCGCTGGGGCTGGCGATCACCGCCGAGCTCCCCGCGCTCGCAACCGTGGTCGGCCTGTCTTCGTGGATCGACATGACGCTATCCGGGCCTTCGATGGAGGCCAACCAACAGACCGACGCTCTGTTCGGCGGCGATCATCCGATGGATCTCGACGGCATGGTCGACTTCGTGCTCGGTGGCCCTGGCCGGGACCGGCAGGACCCACGTGTCAGCCCGCTCCACGGCGACCTGAGCCGGCTGCCGCCGACGTACCTGCAGGTGAGCGCGGCCGAGATGCTGCTCGACGACACGCGGCGCCTGGCTGACGCCGCCCCTGAGGCGGTAAATGTGGACGTCTTTGCCGGACAGCAGCACACTTTCCAGATGGCCGTTGGCCGCTCCCGTGTTGCCGACGAAGCCGTCGCGCGGATCGCCGCGTGGCTCGGTAGCCGCCTCGAGGTCGGGGATCAGTGAGCGAAGAGGGCTTCGTCAAGGAGGCCGAGCAGCTACGGCGCGAGCTGCTCGCCTACTGCTACCGGCTCACAGCCTCGGTGCAGGACGCGGAGGATCTCGTACAAGAGGCGATGCTGCACGGGTGGAGGTCGTACGCGCGTTTCCGGGGCGAAGCAACCGTCCGAACCTGGCTCTACCGGATCGCCACCAACGCGTTTCTGAGTAGCACCCGCCGCCGGCGCCACCTGCCATCCGACCTCGGGCCGCCGACGACGGACGTATCGCTCGACGCGGTGTTAGACGAGGACAGCGCCTGGCTGGAGCCCCTCCCGGACGCGCTGGTCTCCTTCGCCACCGACCCGGCGATGCGGGTGATCGAGCGCGACCAGCTGCGTCTCGCGCTCACCGCGAGCCTCCAACGCCTGCCGGCGCGTCAACGCAGCGCCCTGCTGCTGCGCGAGGCGCTCGATTTCTCGGCGGCCGAGATCGGCGACGCGCTCGACATCAGCGTCCCGGCGGTCAAGAGCCTGCTCCAGCGCGCCCGGGCGACGCTGGAGACGACCGACGAGGCGCCGCACGAAGCCGACGAGCCGACAGCCAACCGCCTGCTCGAGACCTACATGCGCGCCTTCGAGACCTCGGATATCCGTTTGCTCGAGCGCACGCTCCGCGTCGATGCGATGCTCGAGATGACCCCTGCGCGCACCTGGTTCGCAGGCCGGGCGACGTGCCTGCCCTATCTGAGGACGGTGATCGGGCAGCCTGGCGAGTGGTCAATGCGTCCGACGCGCGCAAACGGCCAGCCGGCGGCGATCGTCTATCGGTACGACGATCCGTTCGGCGTGGCGGTCCTCGGGCTACGCGACGGCGGCATTGCGCGCATCTCCCTGTTCGGGGACCCTGCGGTAGCCCAACGGTTCGACGCTCCAGGCGGAAGCCGGCGCTGACCAGGCCGACGATTCAGCGCCGACAGGGGTGCCGGCTCATGTCGTGCTCACGAGATGCCGCTGCGCACTGCCTGGACGGCTGCCTGGATGCGGTTCTCGAGGTGGAGCTTGGCGAGGATGCTGGCGATGTGATTGGCGACCGTGTTTGTGCTGAGCGTGAGCTCGCGCGCGATCTCGTGGTTGCTGTGGCCGCTGGCGAGCCGCGTGAAGATCTCGAGCTCTCTATCGGTCAGGGCGGCGCGGATCGCGCCCGCGGCACCGTCGGTGCTCTTGACGGGGATGTCTAGCTCGCGAATGCGTTGCAGGAGCTTGCCGGCGATCTTGGGGGACAGCACGGATTCGCCGGTTGCGGTGGCTCGGATCGCGCTGATGATCGCTTCGGGTGGCGCGCTCTTGAGGATGTAGCCGCTGGCGCCGGCGACGATCGCTTCGACGACGCGGTTCTGTTCTGAGCGGGTGAGCACCAAGACGCGTGACGCGGGGGCAAGCAGGCTGAGCTGCTCGATCGCCTGGACGCCTGAGAGCCCCGGGAGCCGCAGATCCATCAACACGACGTCCGGGCGCACGTCGACGACGACCTCGATCGCGTCCTCCCCAGTGACGGCCTCGCCAACGAGCTCGATTCCGCTGTCCGACAGCGTGCGCGTGAGCGCAGCGCGGATCAGACGCTCGTCGTCGACTAGCACGACGGTGATGGGCGCTTGGCCCTCTGGTGCGAAGTTTCGCTCGGGTCCCATGTGGAGTGGTGCCCGCCGAGCCCCTCTAGCCGCAATGTACCAACTCGCCGAAACGGCCCCGAGCGCGGAGACCAGGGTTCTAGGTAGTGCGATCGGACCCTCTGGCGAGTGGTTCGATCGAACCCTCTCGGTACCCCTCAAGATGGTTCGCTCGAGCCATTTACGACGCCGGGGGCGCGGCCTACGCTGAAGGCGCCGACTAAAGCCGTGTTTGTGGCGGTCAAGCATCTCCGAGAGAGCAGGACACGATGACCACCATCGCTAGACACCACGACCGACAAGAGCTCGGTGTCAACGAACCGGCGACCCAGGGCAATGGGCCTGACCTGCTTGACATTGCCGTCGAGGCCCACGGTGGGCTTGCCCGCTGGAACGAGGTGTCGTCAGTCAAGATCGACGTGTCGATCACCGGGGCCATCTGGTATGCGAAAGATCAACCCGACGTCCTGAAGGACATCGTCATGGTCGCCGACACTCGGCGGGAGCGCGTAACGACATCGTTCGTCGGGCAAGATCGAACGACGATCTTCGAGCCTGACCGAGTCGTCGTGCAACGGTCCGATGGCAAGGTCCTTGAAACCAGCGACGATCCCGAAGAATCCTTCGAGGGGCAGACTGCAGATACGCCTTGGAAAGCGATCCACGTCGCCTACTTCAGCGGTGAGGCGCTGTGGACTTACCTCAATACGCCATTTCTCTACACGCAGAAGCGATTTGCGAAGGAGGAGATTGGCTCAATTGAAGTCGCCGGTGAGACGTGGCGACGGCTGAAGGTGATTTTTCCCAACGACGTCAAGAGTCATACCCGCGAGCAGATCTTTTGCTTTGGTCCCGACGGACTATTGCGCCGTCACGACTACTCTGTCGACATCCTCGGCGGTGCGACAGGGCTGAACTACGCCTCGGATTATCAAGAAGTCGACGGCCTCATGTTCCCGACCAAACGCCGCGTTTACGCCTACGAAGGGGACTACCAGCTGGTCACGGAGCCGCTCCTAGTGGCAGTCGATATCAACCAGATCACATTGTCGTGATTGCGTCAGGCAGGCCGAACTGCCGAAAGACGCTGCTGTCGGCGAACCATGTAATCGCTGAGATCCGGTCGCCTTCGAGGGTCAGCACAAATAGAGAGAACGCCTGCGCGACGTCCGTTTCGGGCACGGGGAGGTAACCACCGAAGGCGGGCTGTGTGTTGGCGCGCGTCTGAACCAGGCGCATCGGCCTCCCGCGGCGTTGTTCGGCGCCACGCAGAAATTCGCCGATTGCGATACGTCCCTGGTAGGCGTGCGGGAGGGGCGGCATGGTCAGCCACGCGTTGTCGGTCAGCAGCGCGACCATCCGGTCGATGTCGCCGTTCTCGACCGTTTCGGCGAAGCGGCCGACGACTGCACGCTCGAGCTTGGAGTCCGGGAGCGGCGCTCGTTCGCGCCCGCTGGCAGGCAGGCGCGTCTCAAACGCCGCACGCGCGCGGCGCAGCAGGCTGTTGACCGCCGTGTCGGTCGTCTGGAGCATCTCGGCGACCTCCGCGGCGCGGTAGCCCAGCACGTCACGCAGGACGAGTACGGCACGCTGCGGCGGCGGGAGGTGCTGAAGGCCGACGGTGAACGCCAGTGCCATCGCCTCTTTGGTCTCGTAGCGTGCGTCCGGTCCGGGAGCCTCGTCCGGGATCCGCTCGAGGAGTACGTCGGGGTAGGGTTGGAGCCAGACTGGCTCGTTCCAGCGTGTCGGCTCCGGCATCTGGACGATCCGCTGGTCTTCCGGGCGGCGCCCGCTCGCCCGTAGGGCATCCAGCGAACGGTTGGTGGCGATCCGGTACAGCCAGGCCCGGACCGATGCTCGTTCCTCGAACTGCCCGAGGCCGCGCCACGCCGCAAGTAGCGTCTCCTGGAGCATGTCCTCGGCTTCCTGCGCCGACCCAACGATCCGGTAGATGTGTAGCTGGAGCTCGCGCCGGTAGGGGTCGGTCAGTTCGCGGAACGCGTCGTCGTCGCCGGCCCGCGCACGGGCGAGGGTCTGCTCGGTCACGCTCGCATCCTCGCACCGACGCTTCCTTTCACACGCATCACGACTAATGACGTCGGCGCGGGTCGAAATTCGCCGCTCAATTTTTGTCGCGGGCAACGCCTCAATGGACGCAGCAAGCAACGGCCCCAGCGAAGGAGAACCGAGATGGCAAAGATCGTAGTTAGCACTAACGTTTCGCTCGACGGAGTTGTTCAGGACCCGGATGGTCAGGAGGGCTTCAGGCTGGGCGGCTGGTTCGGCCAGTTTGGGGGCAAGGATCTCGCAGCGTGGACCGAGCTCTCGGCCGCGGAGGCGGGGCGCACCGACGCCCTGCTCCTCGGTCGGGTCAGCGATGAGTGGTTCGCCAAGCGGTGGCTGGGTCGCGACAGCGAATGGGCGGACAGGTTGAACAGCATGCCCAAGTACGTCGTGTCCTCCACCCTCGAACATCCCCGGTGGAGCAACGCGACGGTCCTCAAGGGCGACGTGATCGAAGAGGTCTCCAAGCTCAAGCAGCAGCTCGACGGGGAAATCGTCGTCTACGCCAGCTATCAGCTCGATCACACACTGATCGAGCACGACCTCGTCGACGAACTGCGGCTCGTCGTCTTCCCGGTCGTTCTCGGGGCCGGCAAGCGCCTCTTCGGTGAGATCAGCGACAAGAAAGCCATGCGCCTCCTCCACGCCAAGACCATCGGTGACGGCCTGCCCTTCCTCACCTACGAGATGGTCCGGGAAGCCTGACCGGCAGGGACCGCATCGACGCTCGGAAAGTCCCGGATGCCGCCCGCCATCGGGCTGGCATCCGGGGTCCTCCTAGCGAGTCAGGAGGAGACGATCTGGCTGTGGAGGTCCAGCAGTCGGGGTACGTCCCGGGCGTCGACCCGGCCCATCCCGCATTCGGTGCAGATGCCCCAGTGGCGAGGGCCTGCAGGGGAGTTGATCAGGGCGGCGTCGATGTGCTCGATCTGCTCAGCGGTCGTGCCCGGTGCCTGCTCATCGGGGTGGTAGGGGACAAGCGCGAAGTAGAGCTCGGTCTCGGACCCCGTCCTCAGGCCGCCGAGAGGCTGGAAGTAAGCGCTGTCGTTGCGACCTTGGGGCACCGTGAAGGAGACGAAGTTGAGCGGCCGCTGCGCAGCGGAGCTCACGGCGTTGACGAGGTCGACCTGCAGCTGCAGCGACTCAGGCTGCTTGAAGTGCTGGTGGCCGTAGTCGCCGTAACAGAGGTGCATGCCGACCGGGACGTCGGCGGGCACGCGCTCCAGGCAGCGCACCAGCCCGGGCGCGATCTGGTCTATGGGCATTTTCGGCCCCATCGCTCCCTCCAGCGCCCCGAACTCGACCGCGACGTCCCACTGGACGGCGACGCGCTCATGCGGGAGCCGCTCAAGGGCGGTGTCGAGGTCGGCGAGCAGCGCCTGCTCGTAGGACGGCGCGACCCTGGGCAGGTCGTCCGGCGCGATCGTTCCCGCCATCGACGCCAGGGGCGTCGGGTACTGCAGCTGAAAGCGCACGTCCGCGGGGATCGTGCCCTCGTTCTGCATCCGCTCAAAGGTCGCAAACGACTTGCTGTATTCATCGGCGTAGCCGAGGTTGGGCCAGTTGATCATCTCGGCCGACGCGCCCTCGGTGAGCCGCAGCTGAGGCATCGGCGGGGCGTCAGGAGCGGTCTCGTAGGCCTTCCCGACCGAGACGGTCTCGAACTCGGGCATCTCCTCGAACTTCCGGGTCTGGAAGCTGATCCAGTAGTTGCGGTCTCCCGTCTCCCCGTCGGTCATCCGACGGACGCCATTCGGGATCCGCGAGCTGATCTCCCGCATCACGGTCTCGGCGTCGCACAGATTGACCGAACCATTGAAATGAACAGCTGTGGGTGGCATCGCAGTCCTCTCGGTGGTTACTCCTCTCTAGCCCGTCATATCACGTTGGCTCACCAGCCGTTGCGGTGCACGACCTCGTCGAAAGGCCGGCGCTTCAAACGGGTGCCGGGCCTGAGCGGCCGGTCCGCCGGATAGCCGAGATCCATCACGAAGGCGACGAGCTTCTCTTCGGGAACATGGAGCACCGACCTCGCGAGGTCCTGATCGCCGACGGCCGAATGACCGCTGCCGATCCCCCGATCGGCGGCGGCAATCATCATCTGCATGGTCGCTTGGCCGATGTCGAAGCGATTGCGCTCGCGGGCGCGGGGCTCCTCCTCGTCAGGGATCACCATGGCGATCGCGGCTGCCGCGTTCGCGATATGCCCGCCACCCCGCCACACTGTGGCGAGCTCACGCAGCATCTCCCGGTCGGTCACGACGACGAAGTCCCACGGCTGGTTGTTCTGCGATGAGGGCGCGATCCGGCCTGCCTCGAGCACCCGGTCGAGGTCCGCGTGGGGGATCACCCGGTCGGCGAACTCGCGGACGTTGCGCCGAGCGGTGATGGCATCCCAGGTCTCCATCTACAGCCTCCTGACTGGTGGCCAGCGATTTGCATCCGGTCGATACGGCCCCTGCAGCCTACGTGTCCTGACCCGAGAGGATCAGCTCCGCCGCGTCGGCCGGCGTGCTGCTGTCGCCAAAGGAGTCATTGACGCCCGCGACCATGTAATCTATGGAAAGTCGATCGACTTACTTATATAGGGCCCGAACGTCGCTCGGTGCACCGCCGAGCGCAACACTCACGGGAAGCGAGGTCGCAGATATGCGAGAAGGTTTGGAAGCGCGGCAGGCGACCGACGGCCGGAGCGGGTTGCCGACGCGAAGGAACTTCCTCCGTGGGTCCGGCGCGCTCGCCGCGGCCAGCGTGACAAGCCTCGCCACCGGTGGTCCAGTCGGTGGCCTAGCGGACGGCGCGACCCTAGCAACCACGCAGACCTCCCCGAGCCCGACCGCCGATCGGCAGGCGGCCTCGTCGCTGCAGCAGACCGCGCAGAACGCGGTGATCTTCGGCGCACCCGCGGTCCTGCAGTCGCGGTACCTGAAAGCCTCGGACAGCGCTGGCATCAAGCGCAACCAGTTCTCGGTGAACCTCACGCTGTCGACGCCCGCTACCCACGTGGCTGGACCGAACGACGACACGCTCTACGGACTGACCTGGCTGGACCTGACGGACGGGGCGCAGGTGATCGAGGTGCCCGCTACCCACGGCCGCTACTACTCGATCCAGCTGATCGACATGTGGTCGAACTCGTTCGCGTATATCGGCCTGCGCGCGACCGGCGACCAAGCAGGCGCGTATGCGATCACGCCTCCCGGCTGGTCCGGCAAGCTGCCGGCTCGGGTTAAGCAGATCAAGTCACCAACCAAGCGACTCCTCGCACTCGTGCGCACCTTCGTCAAGGACCCGAAGGATCTGAAGGCGGCAGAGAAGATCCACACCAGTTACACAACCGGGCCCCTGTCCAGGTACCCCAAGGGACGGATCAAGTCGCTGATCGTCCCCGACGCCGCGGCGCTGAACGTGTTCGCCCCGATCGACCTGACCGGCTCGAACATCTCGTTGTATGAGGAGATCAACTCGCTCATCAACGAGTACCCGCCGCTGCCGGCCGATGCGACCTACGCCAAGACCCTGAGGCCCGTCGGCGTCGACGTCAGGCATTACGTCAAGCCGAGCGCGACACTCGCGGCCGTACTGCAGGCCGCGATCAAACCGGCGATCGGCCAGATCCTCGCCGACCTCCCGACCCTGCAGATCCAAGTCGACGGCTGGAGCGTCAACCTGCACGTCGCAAACATCACCCACAATCCGCTGCGCAGGGCGGCCTTGACGATCTACGGACCGGGCACGCACGTCGCCAAGGAGGCGCTGTACTTCGGCGTCGCTCAGCTCGACGGCCTGCCGCTGACCGGCGCTCACGACTACACACTCACGTTCGCCAAGGGGCAGCAGCCGCCGGTAGGGGCGTTCTGGTCGCTGATCCTCTACGACGCAACGACTTTCTGGCTGGTCGCCAACCCAATCAATCGCTACGAGATTGCCAGCCACACCGACGGTCTGGTCTACGGCGCCGACGGCTCGCTGACGATCGCGGTCCAGCCCGGCCAGCCGAGCTCCCCCACGGCCAACTGGCTACCCGCCCCGACCGGCGCTTTCCGTCTCATTCTCCGCACCTACATCCCGAAGCCGGCGATCCTCGACGGCGCCTGGACGCCCGCGCCGCTCGAACAGACTGCGTAACGGCGACAAGGGAGAGTGCGCTGCCAGAGTTCGGCTGGTTGACGATGGCGGCGGATGGACGGACTCAGACATGCAGGGTGGGCCGGTAGATGAGCTCTTGGATGCTGCCGTCGAGTGTCCGGCTATCGATCAGCTCGAGGTCGAAGTCAGCTGCACCCTGGAAGATCGGCTCGTCTCCGGTCTGCCCGGTGATCACTGGAAAGAGCGTCACTTGGACGCGGTCAACCAAGCCGGCGGCCATCAGCGCCCGGTTCATCGACAGGCTGCCGTGCGAGCGCAACGGCACCTTGGACTCCTCCTTGAGCCGGCCGACGACCTCGACGGCGTCACCACTCACGACGGTTGCGTCGGGCCAGTCGAGGGGTGCTTTCAGTGTGGTCGACACCACCGTTGCCGGCATGCTCCTCATCCGGGTGACCCATGGGTCACGGACCCCGGACTCCTCGGTGCTCGAGGCCAGCATCTGCGCGAACGCCCGATACGTATTCGCCCCGAAGACCATCCGCTGCTCCTCGCCGTATGAGGCGAGGCGGTGGTCCAGGAGCTCGGGGCCCTGCTTGCCCCAGTAGCCGCCCCAGCTGGCGTCGCTCGCGCCGCCGAAGCCATCGAGGCTGGAAAAGACGTCGAAGGTGTAGGTAGCGGTCATGGTGCCTCCTTCAAGGGCGGTCGATCTGAGTCAAGCATTCAGACCGCAGACCACGGCAAAACTAATCGCGTCGCGGGGCTGGGCATCGGCTGTCCTGGCGCTCGGAGTCGAACAAGGATGAACGGCCGATATTAGGGTGCCCTAATATCGTGGGGACCGTCCTTGCTGCACCCGACTTTCTAGGAGCCACATGCCCGAGCGCCGCGCCCTTTCGACTACGGTTACCGATGTCTCTTGGCTGACCCCGACCATGGTCCGGATCGTCGTGGGCGGACCCGATCTCGAGGGCTTCGGCGTCGGGTCGTTCACCGACCACTACGTCAAGTGCCGGTTCGGAAACAGGATGCGCTCCTACACGGTGCGCGCCTGGGACCCCGAGCACCGTCTGCTCACTCTTGACTTCGTTGTCCACGGCGATCGGGGCATCGCCGGACCGTGGGCCGCCCAGGCCCAGCCAGGCGACACGCTTGACATCGTCGGACCCGGCGGCGCCTACGCGCCGGACCCGGAGGCCGACTGGCACCTGATGGTCGGAGATGATGCGGTGCTCCCGGCGATCGCGGTCTCGTTGTCGCGGGTGCCGGCGGGTGTTCCCGTGTTCGCCGTCATCGAGGTCGATGGACCGGACCATCGGCAGCCGCTGAACTCTCCGGGGGATCTCGACCTCGTGTGGGTGCACCGCCGTAGCGGCGCCGGGCAGGATCCGTCCCTGCTGCTTGACGCCGTCCGCGCCCTGTCATTGCCCGCCGGCAGAGGCCAGGCGTTTGTGCATGGCGAGGCCACCACGGTCCGCGTCGTCCGGCGTCATCTGGTTCTTGACCGTGGCCTGCCGACCAGCGCACTGTCGGCCACCGGCTATTGGAAGCTGCGTCGCACCGACGAAGAGTGGCGAGCAGAGAAGCGCGAGTGGATCGCACAAGCGGACGCTGATCTCCTCGGAGTGCCCACGGCGCAGTAGCACCCTGCCCCGATCGCTGTGCCGTCGCGGAGCCCAACGCTCAGCGAACAGCACGCCCCCGTGTTCGACCCGGTTCTCGAGTGAGGTCGAGACCGATCACGGAAGGCGGACCGCTCACGCGCCGTCAGCGGTCTCAAGCCGGCGGTTGTGGATTCGCAACGCGAGCGCGGCGAGCGCCAGGAGAGGGGTGGGAGTGGCGGTCGCGTCGGCGTTCGCGACGAGATCGCCGAGGACCGGCTCGACCTCGGTGTGGTGGCCGGCCATCAGGTCACGTGATAGGGACGAAGTCAGGGGCGAGCCTGGGGCCGTGAGGATCTGCTCGGCAGCCGCGAGCGCAGCGGACGACACGGGGTGCCCGGCGGCGGCCGCCGTGGCGGCAGCCTCGTCGAGGATCGACCGCGAGCACGCCGCCCCACCTGGGACGGCGACGATCTCGCCCACGGAGGCGCGCATCAGCGATGTGACCGCACCGACCGAGGCGATGAAGACCCATTTCGTCCACATCGCGCCGACGACGTCGGCCGGGATGGTGACCTCCGCGCCCGCTGCCCTGAAACGCGCCGCGAGATCCTCGACGCGCTGGCCCGACTCGCTTGCCAGCTCGCCGATCTCGACCTCGAACATCGGCGCGAGCATGCGGATCGCCCCATCGTCTTCAAGCTCGGTCGCGATCCGCAGCACCCCGCCGAGCACCGCGCTCCCGAAGCGAGACACCAGCGGTTCGACGTGGCGCCTACCGTTGAGGAAGGGAACGACGGCCGTCGACGGGCCGACGGCGGGGGCAACGTCGTCGATCGCGCTGTCGAGCGCTTCCGATTTGACTGCCAGCACAACAAGATCGAACTCCGGTCCCAGCTCTGGTGCGGTGAGTACACGCGGCCGATACGTTCTCGTCGCCGATGACTCACGAACGCGCAGCCCGTCCCGGCGCAGTCCGTCCGCGCGCGCCGGCCGAACCAGCACGGCCACGTCATCGCCGGCGTCCACGAGTCGAGCGGCTAGGAACCCGCCGACAGCGCCGGCTCCCACGATCAGGACTCTCATCCTGTGTCCTCGCTTATGCCCACCGAACGGCAGCCCGCGAGAGAGCCTTCGCGGACGTCGTCGTCGGCGTCGAGGCTATGGTCGCTGGATTCCGCCACACCGTCGCCCACGTACGCGACGGTCTCGGTGTCGCCTTTTTGAAGCCAGTCCATGTGACGACGAAATCGTACGAGTCGGCTCGCGCGCCCGCAATTGTTCGCCGGTGGGAGCCAGACGGGCACGATCGTTGAAGTCGCTGGTTCGCGAGACCGACCGCGGGTTCAGGCTGGGGCAGGTGCAGAGCGGGCGATAGTGAGGTACCAGTAGCCACCCGCGAGATTCAGCGCCGCGAGAACCAAGAAGAAGGCTGCCCATCCGTAGACGCCGTACGCGAGGCACACGACGCCAGCGGCGGCCGCAAGACTGCCACCGAAAATACGCGTGACTCCAAAGCCGCGGACGTGGCGGTACTCCCACGGCGCGATCAGGCGTTGCATGCCGGATCGCGGGGGAGATGCCCACCACGCGCGCAGACCCTTCGGAGCGGTGTTGTCGTTGGGTGCGGTCATCCGGTGCCTCCTGGGCTGTGGTGTCGGTTACCCGATCACTATCAAGATGATATCGCATTGATAGGTAGCTTGTCAATGGTGCAGTCCTAACGGCCGTCCCCTTCGACGAACCCTAGAAGGACACGTCCACACCGCGATCGCGCTACCCCCGATCGGAGGCTGTCGCATAACTGGTTGGAGTTGTGGTTGGCTCACAACGCCGCGATTCGCTATCGCTGAATTCACAGGCTGGCGACGCGAACTTTGGCGATTAACCTGCGTATGTGTCAGGTAGATCGCCGAAGTTCGGACAGTGCTCCGTGACGCGCGCGGTGCGTTATGACCTCGACACAACGAACCACTAAGGAGTTCAGCTCGAGAGCTTCCCGGGTCATGCTTCGAACGTCACCGTCGTTCCCACCGCACACTGCACGAAGGCGTCGGGCATGGCGTGGGCGATCGCGTGGACCGCCCTCCAACCCGAGCAGTGCGCGGGCAGGACGCGACCAACCCGGGCGGCCTGCAACGCGGCGACTGTTGGCTCGATGCGCGCTTCGAACAGACCACCGGTTAGATGTAGGCCGCCGAGAAGACCAGCAATGCGGGCCTCTCCAGTGAGACGTTGGGCGTGACGCAAGACGTTGATCGCGCCCGCGTGCGAACAGCCGGAGAGGATCACCAAGCCGCAATTGCGCACGTTGACGACAAGTGCCTGGTCGTCCCAGATCATCGGATCGGGCCGCCAGCCATCCCGCTCGCGCGCCTCGTGGATCGGAAAGCCGGTTTCGAACTCGGTGACCCGCTCGACCTGTCCGGAGACCAGCACTGCGCCATCGAGCAGCAGGCTATGCGCGCGCTCCTCGACCACCTCCAGCCCCTCGGCCTCAAGATCGTGGCGGCTCGGCGGCGGCAGTCGCAGTTCGCCGCCCGAGGGAAAGGCGATTCTTCGCTCGCGCCAAGCATCGGGGTGAATTACCAGCGGCAGCCGCGAGCGCCCCCGACGTCGGATCACCCCCTCAAGGCCGCCGTGATGATCGGCATGGCCGTGCGAGATCACGATCGCACGCAAGTCACCCACCGGCACCTGAAGCACGTCGAGGTTGCGCGCCACCGCGCCCGGCGTGAGCCCGGCGTCGTAGAGCACCGTACGCCGGTCGCCATCCCGCTCGACGCTGACCAACGCGGAGAAACCATGCTCAGCAACCAACTGGTCGGCCGCGCCGAAGTCCCGCGCTCGGTAGCGAACCACGCCCGCCTCGCCGTCCATCAGCACGTCGAGGAAGTTGTCGATCACGACCGTCACCTCGACGCGATCAACCGGCGCGAGCACGCGCTGATCCTACGCCAGCGACCCGTCAGCGCGGCGACGGTTGGCGGGCACTGTGCATGTGCTCCGCCCCGAGTATGGCCCGCATATTGACTTTTGATAACGTCATCATTACGATAATGACGTTATGTCAGTTCGTCTGACTCGAGCCGAGCGGACCGAACGGAATCGATCACTGCTCCTGGCGGCGGCACGCCGAGTGTTTCTCGAGCGCGGTTATCACGGCGCTTCCGTGGATCAGATCGCCGAGGAGGCGGGCTTTTCTACCGGAGTGGTGTACTCGCAGTTCGAGGGCAAGGCGGATCTGTTCCTCACGCTGCTCGAGTCGAGGATCGAGGAGCGCGCGGCCGGCAACGTGCGGGTGGCGGAAAGTGTTGGTGGGGATAGTGGGATCGAGCGGTTGCTGGAGCATGCCGCCAGCGTCGACCGCGCGGAGCCGGAGTGGGGGCTCCTGGTGATCGAGTTTCGCGTGCACGCAGCCCGCGACCCGGAGCTGGGTCGCCGTTACGCGGCTCTGCACGCTCGCACCGTCGCCGGCGTGGAGCGCTCGATCGCGCTGCTTTACGCGCGCTCGGGCAGTCCGCCGCCCTTGCTGTCGGGCGAATTGGCGCGGCTTTTGGTCGCGGTCGGCGTGGGCGCCAGGCTCGAGCACGCCGTCGAGCCCGATGCCCCGGTGCCCGAGCTCTTCGGTCGGCTGTTGACAGAAATCATCGGAAACGGGCGAGCGGGCGTGATCAGCGCACCGTCGCGAAAGAGGTCCTGACATGAGCACGATCACCGACACCGGCGCGGATGCACTGAGCGCGAGCTTCGGGAGCGCCCTCGCCGGGCGCTTAGAGGATCACGTGGGCCGGCTCGGGTGGAGCACCGAACGGCTGGTGGAGCACCAGCGAGAGCAGCTTCGAGCGCTCCTCGCATGCGCGGTCGAGCGCTCGCCGTTTCACGCCCGGCGGCTGGCCGGGATCGAGCCGGAGCGCTTCGAGCTGGACCAGCTCAGCGAGCTGCCGGTGATGAGCAAGCCGGAGATGATGGCGAACTTCGACGAGCTGCTGACGGATCGACGGCTGACGCGCGCGCGGGTCGAGCAGCAGCTTGCCGCGTCCGAGCATCAACCGACGCTGGCCTACGACCGGTATGTGTGCGTGGCCTCGGGCGGGAGCTCGGGGCTGCGCGGATTGTTCGTCCAGAGCGTCGAGGAGTACGTGGAGTTCGCCGCGTCGGTTCTCCGGCGTGCGATGGCGAGGGTGTTCGCCGCCGGCGGGCCGCCTCCGGGCGGCCTTCCGGTGGCGATCGTGGCCGCTGCCTCGCCGGTGCACTCGAGCGGGTTCGCGGCTGCCGTGGCAAGGGGTTATCCGGTGCGGATGATCTCCGCCCCCGCGACGATGGCCATCGGCGAAATCGTCCGGCGCCTGAACGATGCGCAGCCGCCGGTTCTGCTCGCACGCGCCTCGACGCTGGCGTTGCTCGCCGGCGAGCAACGCGCCGGGCGACTGCGGATCTCACCCCGCGCAATCAGCGCAGTGAGCGAGCTGCTGACCGACCAGGCCAGGATCGCCATCGGCGACTCGTTCGCCGTGCCTCCGGTCAACCAGTTCGTCTCGACCGAAGGCCTCGTCGGACATAGCGACCCCGGAGGAACCTCACTCAGCTTCGCCACTGACATGTGCATCGTCGAGCTGGTCGACGAGAACAACCAGCCCGTGTCCGACGGGGTTAGCTCCGCCAAGGTTCTAGTGACTAACCTGCACAACCGCACGCAGCCGCTCATTCGCTACGGACTCACCGACCACTTCACCAGGCACCCTGCGGTCGGCGGGCCCTACCTGACCGCGACCGTGGACGGGCGTGGGGACGAAGCGTTCCGTTACGGAGCGATCACCATCGACCCGCTGATGATCCGCACCGTGATGGTCAGGACCCCGGCCGCGATCGAGTACCAGGTGCGACAGACGAACAGCGGGATCGACATCGATGTCGTGACCGACGGCGAGCTGGACCAGGCCGCGTTGAAGGTCTCGCTCGAGCAGAGCATGCGTTCGGCGGGCCTTGCCGACCCAGCCGTACGGGTGCGCGAGGTCGCGACGATCGCCCGCAACCGCCAATCCGGCAAGGTCCGAAGGTTCATTGCTCTATGAGCACCTCCAGCGCGTCAACACCAGACCACAAGGCGCGCGCACGCGAGTTCTGGCGCAAGATGTTCAACGCGCACGATCTCCGGCTGTGTGAGGAGTTCTTCGCGTCAGGCTTCATTAACCACAACGCGCGGCCCGGAACGCCCGCGGGTCCCGAAGGCGCCAGACGCGTGTTCAGGCGACTGTGGGAAGGGAGCTCCGACATGTCCTTCGAACTCGAGAGGATCCTCGCCGAAGCCGACACCGTCGTCTGCATCGGCGTCATGAGCGGAACCCACGACGGCCTCTTCCACGGGATTCCCGCCACCGGAAAGCCCACCGCCATCCGGCATATCCACGTATTGACCTTCGACGACGCTGGCCTCATCACCGACCACCTGGCCGTTCGCGATGACCTCACCCTATTCGGCCAGCTCGGCATACCCGCACCCGTGCATGTCTCGAGTCGCCCGCGAAGATAGTTGATGCCAGCCTCTTCGACCTGAGGAAGGAGGCGATCCCGGACGGTTGACGGAACGGACCGGGTAGCGCCGTCACGGCCGAAGCTCGGCCCAGACCGCCTTTCCCGCGCTTGTCTTCTCGACGCCCCACTCGCTCGAGATGTGGGCCACCAACTGCAGCCCGCGGCCCGAAGGCGCCAGCACATCGAGGGTGGATCGGAGCACTGGCTCGGCTGTGCTGAGGTCGTGCACTGATAGCCGCAGGCCCGAGCCCTCACGGCGAGCAACCACCGAAAATGCGGAACGGGCGTGAACGACAGCGTTCGTGGCCAGCTCGCTGACGACGAGTTGAGAGTCCTGCAGCAGAGTTCCGCTATGGCCCCATTGCCGCAAGGCATCGCCCACGAAGCCGCGCGCAGCCCGCGGTGCGTCGGTTTCAGCGGGAAATCGGCGGGAGACCTCGATCGCCGGTGGGCGGGCGTGCTCGCCGAGCTGTCCAGCGTCGCGTGGCGCCTGCAATACCGAAGAGTGCAGCTGGCATATGTGCTCCAGCGCCTCGGCGTGTTCAGGGCTCGATACCGATGTGCTGCGGTACCCGCAAAGAAGAGAGAACGGAAGCTCACACGCCAGCTGGGTCCACAGCTCCTCAAGCGCGATCGCGCCCAGCACATCTCCCGCATCCCAGAGCAGTGCCACCATCTCGCCGTAAGCGCGGACCGGCCTTCCGGCCTGTCCGGCGCTCTGGATTATCGGGTCAGCGACGCGATGGAAAGCGTCCGCGTCGATGCGTTCGCTCGGCATCAAGCTGGCCAACGTTTGCGCGGCATCGAGCGACAACAGCATGTCGTCGGCGACGGCTTGCGCCGGATCGATCCCGGCGGCTTCCAGTTCTGCCTCGAAGGCTTGCCGATGTGTCTCGGTCGCGATCATTACCGCCATGCCTCCGGCGTGAATCGCCTCCGCCAGATATCTGCCGACCGTTTCGGCGAGCTCGGCGCCGTGTTCGTAGAACTGGACGACATGCTCGCCAGAGCAGACCTCGCCGCATTCCGTATCGATCATGACCATCCTTGTCCGAAGTTGGACATTCCTACCCGCCGCTCGATCATAGGCCGTTTGGCTGCTTCCACAAGCCGGTCTTGCAAAGAGTGGGCCGTGCTGGGCAGGTGGTTGACCCGCCGCGCCTCCGCGGCCACCCATGCCGGTAACCACGGGCCGATCTGTGGCAGCCCGATCGGGGTGTCCGCGGTGTCGTCCTCGACGGCGAGGCTCCCGGCCGATCACATGGCTCGATGGGTGAGATACGGTGGCTGAGGTGTCGTCTGATCGTCTGAGCGCTGTGCATGCGGCGATGGCGAGTATCGATGGGGCGGGGGGTTCGGTGCTTGACCGGTTGTGTGCCGCGGCGGTGGCGCTGTTGTCTTTGACGGGCGCGGGTTTGTCGTTGATGGCCGACGGGGAGCTGCGCGGGACGGCGGCGGTGTCTGAGCCGGGCGTCGAGGCAGTCCAGGAGCTTCAGCTTGGGTTGGGGGAGGGGCCTTGTGTGGATGCGTGGGCGAGCATGGAGCCGGTCCTCGAGCCCGATCTCGCCGCGCCGGTAAGGGTCAGATGGGCGGCGTTTGCCGAGGCAGTCGTCAAGGCGGGGGTGCTGGCGGTGTTTGCTTTCCCGTTGCATTTGGGGGCGATCCGGATCGGGGTGCTGGTCCTGTACCGCGATCGGGCGGGGGCGCTCAGCGAGGAGGAGTTCGCCGACGGGCTGGTGTTGGCCGATCTCGCCACGTGGATGATTCTCGGACTTCAGTCCGGCGCACCGGCGGACGGGCTGCACGAGTTGCTGGCCTCAGAGCCGCCGCATTGGGCCGAGGTGCATCAGGCGACGGGCATGGTCTCGGTTCAGCTGGGGATCTCGCTGGATGAGGCGTTCGTCCGCCTGCGCGCGCATGCCTTCGCTGAGTCTCGCCCGCTGCGCGAGGTCGCGCGCGACGTCGTGGGGCGGCGGCTCCGTCTGGAGGCCGCGGCGTGAGCACCGGCCGTCGACCTGTCTGGGATAATGGGTCATCGCTCAGCAGGGGAGCGATGGGGTGCGCGATTGACTAGGGAAGAGCGAATTGTTCAGACGTTCGTGGAGCTGGCCGACACGATGGTCGACGAGTTCGACGTGGTCGAGTTCCTGCACCAGCTGGCGGAAAGGTGCGTGGCGCTGTTGGATTGTGCTGAGGCGGGGATCATGCTGGCTGACGCCGCCGGGCTACTGCGGGTGATGGCTTCCTCGAGCGAGCGCTCGGACGCGCTTGAGCTGTTGCAGTCACAGCACGAGGAGGGGCCGTGCTTTGAGTGTTACCACCGTGGCCGGCCCGTTCACAGCGAGAATCTCGCCGCCGACACCGGCCGCTGGCCGGCGTTCGCTCCCGCGGCGGTCGAGCGAGGGTTCCGCTCGGTGCAGGCGATTCCGATGCGCGTGCGTGGGGAGACCGTCGGGGCGCTGAACCTGTTTCGCTCCGGGTCCGGGCGGCTCGCGGAGCGCGACCTGCCCGTCGCGCAGGGGATGGCTGACATCGCGGCGGTCGCGTTGTTGCAGGAGCGCGCGTTGCGCGAATCACGCGGGGTGATGCAGCAGCTCCAGGCCGCGCTCAACAGCCGGGTGATCATCGAGCAGGCCAAGGGAATCCTCGCCGAGCGGGCCGGCACCAGCGTCGATGCTGCGTTTGCGCGGCTGCGCATCCACGCCCGTGAGCACAACCTTCGACTCGGCGACGTCGCGCGTGAGGTAATCGACGGGCACCTCGAGGTTACCGCCGTCGCCCAGACATCGCCGGGTACGCCGCAGTTCGAGCGCTAAGATTTCTGTACTCCCAAGGCGCTAAGCGCTAGAGTTCTCGGAATTAGGGTCTGACTAGGACCTCGCGCTGCTCCAGACCCCGGTGGCGCCTCACGGCATGCGTCTGGAGCACAAAACAGGATGGAAGCGGTACAACCAGAGGCCTCGGGCGAATCTCGCACCCGATCTCTCTTACCCGCGCCGGGTCGAATCGATCCTTGTCCATCGTTTTTCGTAGGCGAGCAGTTCGACGCCGGCGAGCGCGGTGGCATTGCCACGGTGACGGTCCAGGGTGAGCTCGATCTAGCCGCCAAGCCGGCCGCCAAGGAGGCGCTACGTCGCGCGCAGCGGCTAGCCGAAGTCGTGGTCTTTGACCTGAGCGGCGTGTCGTTTATCGACAGCGCTGGTCTGGACGTGATCGTCGACGCGAACACGCGTCAGCGTGAGGCGAGCAGACGGCTCGTGCTGATTATGGGCTCGCCCCAAGTCCAGCGGATGCTGACGCTAACCGGCGTCGTTGAGCAGCTCGAGATCGCCGACCCGCTCACCGGGGCCCAGGCGGCCGTGGCGGGAGCTTCTGGACGATAAGCGTGGAGGCTAACCCTGCCCGCCCCGCTCGCACACCTTGCGCCCCCAGACGGCGGCCCGTCGCTACCCTCCTCCACCCTGAGCGGCGGCCCGCCAGCGGGATGATCGACAACGATGCCCCTCGGCGCCGGGATGACCGACGGAGACCACGCGCCCGCGCGACCTGGGGTTCATGGACGGTGCCGGCGCGCATGAGCTCGTTAGCCATGCGGTGCGGGCACGGAAGGCCGGTCGGTGGCTGGTGCTCCTGCGTGGCCCAGTAATTGTCGAGCGCATGTTGACGGTGGCCGGGTGCTTGGGTGATCTGGAGATCGGCGACGTCGATCAGGTCGAGTCGGCTGTCGCCGGGCTCCTGCAACTCTCGGACGAGGAGCTCGTCCTATGAGTGCCGCGACGGTTCGGGGTGCTTCGGAGATGGTCCCGATCGAGCACGAGACCTCAGAGCGGGTGGTGCGTACGCTGTTCTTCGTGGTCCCGCCCGTCGCGCTCGCGTTAGGGGGTTGGCTGGCGTGGGGTGGCGCTCTGCATTGGCAGGACCTGGTGGTGCTGACGGTTACGTACGCGCTCACCGGGCTGGGCATCACCGTCGGCTATCACCGGCTGTTCACCCACCGCAGTTTCAAGACCACGCGAGCGGTGCGGACGCTGTTGGCGGTGCTCGGGTCGATGGCGGTCGAGGGGCCGGTGATCGAGTGGGTGGCGACGCATCGCAAACACCATCGCTTCGCAGACCGCCCTGGGGACCCGCACAGCCCGCACACCGACCATTCGCCGGGGTGGCGAGGCGCGGTCAAGGGACTGGGTCATGCGCACGTTGGCTGGATGTTCCGCGGCAAGGAGATGGCCAACCCGGCCCGCTACGCCAGGGATCTCCTCACCGACCCCGACCTGCGCTTCATCAGTCGGACGTTCCCGCTGTGGGTGATAGTCGGGTTGGCGGTCCCGTTCGGCCTCGGCGTGGCGCTGACCGGTTCGATCGTGGGCGGACTCACCGGACTGCTCTGGGGTGGAGCGGTGCGCGTGTTCCTTCTCCATCACGTGACCTTCAGCATCAACTCGTTGTGTCATTACTTCGGCCGGCGGCCATTTGCGACCGGCGATCAGTCGCGTAATCTGGCGTGGTTGGCGCCGCTCGCGTTCGGCGAGGCATGGCATAACAACCACCACGCGTTCCCTACGTCGGCTCGGCACGGACTTGGGCGGGGGCAGCTCGATCCCGGCGGCTGGCTGATCGTCGTGCTGGAGCGATGTCATCTGGCCTGGGACGTGGTGCGGATCAGCCCCGAACGCCAGCAAACCAAGCGAGGGTCCGGAGCATGTGACGAACCGCGTTCGTTCGGGACGAAACCGGTGCGATCGTCGGGACCCGGAGTCCCTGGAGCGACGTAGGCGATGATGGACCCGAACGTCGAGTCGCGGATCAGCGACGGGCTGTCCGCCCTACACGCACATTTGCACGGGAAACGGCCATCCGCCGCGCGGACATACATCGCCGGCGACGATGCCGTGGTGGTTGTGCTCGAGGAAACGTTCACTCCCGCAGAGCAGACCCTGGTGGATCGCGGCGAAGCGGAAGGAATTCAGGAGCTTCGTCGGCGGCTGCGCCGTGTGATGGCTGACGACTTCGGGGCGATCGTGGAGCAGGCCACGGGTCGACGTGTGCGCTCGTACATCTCAGACACCGATCTCGCTGAGCAAGTCTCGATCGAAGTGTTCTTGCTTGGTGCATCGCTTGAGGACATGACCGGGTTCGAGACCGCCAGCGACAGTGAGTGATCTGGCGGAGCCTAAAGGCCCGTGCGCGATCGCCTGCACGTGCGGGCGCGTAGTCGGGGGCGCGATGACGTTAGTTCGCGGTGGTGTGCGCTGCTTTGTCCAGGGAACGGTGCGAGGGGTCGATTCGATGCCGGACAGTGTTCCTGTGGACTGGGCGCGGATGATCGCGTCGAGTTGGGCGCCGAAGAGGAACGCGGTTGTCGAGATGTAGAGATAGGCGATTGCCACGATCACCGACGCGAGGCTTCCAAATACCGAGTTGTATGAGGCCAGGCCTGTGAGGTAGAAGTAGAAGCCAGCCGAGACGGTCACCCACCACACGATCACGATCGTCGTGCCGAGGCTGACCCAGGGCAGGGCTTGAGATATCGCCGGTGCGACGTGGACCAGCAGGCCGACCGCGAGCGAGAGAAAGCCCAGTCCCAGCGCCCAGCGTGCGAGGAACGCGAGTACGTCCCAGGCCACGTCGGGATGGCGCATCGTGAGGAACGGCGCGAGCACCAGGCAAACTGCGGCGAGGACGAAGCACGCTCCCGTCGCGATCGCGAGTGCGAACGAGATCAGATAGCGCTTGATGAACGGTCGCTCGGAGGTTGCGCCGTAGATCTGATCGAACGCTCCCATGACCGCTCGCACGGCCCCGGACACCTGCCACAGGGCAAGGGCACCGCCGACGGTTGCCCACAGGAGTGCCCGGCTGGAGAAGGCCTTGTTGACTGCGCTCGAGATCACGCTGAACACGGCGGCTGAGACGTGCGTACGGATCTCCGGGGCAACGTGGTTTACCCACACGCTGTTCAGGTGCAGCAGTCCGGCCAGCGCGAGGACAAACATCAGGAACGGAACCACGGCCGTGATGATCTGAAACGAGATCGCGCTCGAGTACGTCAGCAGGTCATGCTGCTTGAAACCGTCGAGGATCGCCCGGCACAGCTCCCGCGCCCGCAGCATGACCTGTAGGCCGTGCCCGAACGAGCGAGGCGCACCGCCGGCGGGCGGCCGCGCGGATGCCACCCTCCGCCAGCTCATCGGCGCCTAACCATGCTCACGCACTGGCGGACCGGAGTTCTTAGCCGCGTTTGGCCTTTCGTTTGGCTGGACCGGCAACGCACGCTGCCTCCCCGGCGTGTCGACGCTTCCTGGTAACGCTTTTCGAGCCGCTCGGGAGTCGAATCGAGCTACAGCTGTTTCTCTAATCCAGCCGCCTTTTCGTCGTGACGGGCGGCGCTTTGGCCCTCGCGGGAAATCTGTTGCTCGACTTGCGTCGCGCGCGTGTTCAAATCGTTTGCGCGGGCGGCCTCCGTCTCGGCGACGACGGCCTGCTCGGTCGCTTTCCGGCGCAGGGAGTCGGCTTCGGGGGCGAGGTCTTGTGCCCTGCTGGCATGAGCGTCTGCCTCTTGACGGTGTGCGGTGGCCTGTGAAGCCTGCCGTGTGCGCAGGACCCGTTTCTGCTCGGCGCGGCGTCGAGCGTAGACCGCGACAAGAGCCAAAACGATCAGTACGACCACAACGATCGCGATGATCACAATTACCGACATTCGGGCCTCTTCCTCGTTCCTCTCTAGGTGGCCCGCTCGAGGGGATGAGGGACGGGAGAACCCAGACGCCGAGCTAGCTGCATCAAGCGTACCTGTATTTTCATCACGTGTCCCACCACGGACGGACTTCGGAAGGTGACGTCTAACCGCCACTATTGGTGGCGATTAGCACGAGGGAGTATGATTGTTGGCGGACGGTCGCTGACCAAGCCGACCAGCCGTCGCCGCAGCTCGACCCCCGCCGTCGCTGCGACTGCCGACGTGATTTGACCTCCGCCCTAGTCGATCCCCTTTGGGATCCGCGACCCGTCGAGCGTTGCTCGAAGGGGACGAAAACAAGTGGAGGTACCTCTCATGTTCCGAACGAGAACCGCTGGCTCCGGGCCGGCAGTCGATTCCGGTGGACGGTCTTACCATCAGCGTGGCGCTTTGTCTCGGGGATCCGGGGCAGTAATGGGCACGCTCGCCCGCGTCTTGCGCCTGATAGTCAGCATCGTCGTGCTGATCATCGTCGCGGGGATCGTGCTCGTGCTCCTCAAGGCGAACCCAGCCAACACGGTCGTCTCTGACGTTCACGACGCGGCGCATTGGCTCGCCGGCCCGTTCAACGGCCTCTTCAGCTTACATAACGCGAGGGTTGCGCTGGCGGTCAACTGGGGCCTCGCCGCGCTCGTCTACCTGATCGTCGGCGGACTGATCGTTCGCCTGCTGAGTTCACGCCGCTAGAACCCGAACCGACCCCCCGGGCTTTCGCCCAGCCAAAGGAGTGCCCATGACTGACAAGAACATCGACAAGGCAAAAGGTCGCGTGAAAGAAGCCGCCGGCGCGATGACCGGAGACACACACCTCAAGAACGAGGGGCGCGGCGACCAAGCCAAAGGCTCCGCAAAGAAAGCCGTCGACAAGGTTGGCGACACTCTCACCGGCCGCAACAAGAAGTAGCACGCGCGTGCGTGCAAACCACCCCACCCGAACACCCGGAAGGTGAACATGCCCATAATCCTCATCATCCTCCTAGTCCTGCTGGTAATCGGCGGTGGATACGGCTTCGTCCACCGCGGCCGCCGGGGATACGGCTTTAGCCGCCGCGGCCGGCGCGGCACATAGGCCCACGGACCACAACCCGTCCCGTCGGCGGTCGACGCCACTACTAGCCCTCGCTGCGCCCGCGTCGCCATTCGCCCCCGGTCGTTTCGTCTGGGCGACAGAAACGCCGTCAAGAAGTAAGCCTCCCGTTTCGATGGGGGTGCCCGACCACGGAAGCGACTACGCGGTGGAAGGAGATAGCCATGGCCTTCAGATTCCGGAACGACAAGGGCGAGGAGAAGCAGCCACGCGAGCGGCCTGGAGACTGGTATGCAGATCCATACGGGCACGCAGCGCGTCGGTGGTTTGACGTGGACCTGGGTTGGACGGATCGCGTTGAGGGAGCCGGGCAACAGCCGGATAAGACTGGTTTGCCGGGAGTCGATCAAGCCGCGGTAGCGAGTAACGGCTCGACTGACAACGTGAATGCGGACGGCAGGCCGGCACCGCTATCACGGCCGGTTGATCCTAAGATGTTGGGCCGAGCCTGACCTCGTCTGACGCAGGTACCAACATCACGCCCTCGGCGCTCTTCGCGGGGCACGGCGGCCACTTGGGAGGACGCGCGGGTGTTGGCGAACGCGACGGCTCTACGTGGTCAGCCCGGCGACCAGGTTGATTGTGGTCGCGATGATGAGCGTCCCAAACGCGTACGAGAGGAGCGCGTGCCGCAGGGCGGTCCGACGGATGTTGGTGGTCTCCAGATTCGTGTCTGAGACCTGGAAGGTCATTCCGATTGTCAGGGCGAGGTACGCGAAGTCGATGTAACAGGGCGCTCCCTCCGCGTTGAAGTCGACACCCCCTGCTGTGCCTTCGTAGTAGAGCTTGGCGTACCGAAGGGTGAAGACGGTGTGAACGACGCTCCAGGCGAGGACGATGCTGACGACGCTGAGGCCGACGAGCAGTGCCTTGCTCAGGCCGTTGCTGTGACCGGCGCGCACTAGCACGAGACCCACAGCGATAAGACTCGCAACGCTGGCGCCGAGCAGCAGAGCATCAGCCGCGGCGCGGCGCGGATTCTCCCGTCTCGCCTGCTTAGCAGTGTCTGCTGCATCCAGGGGCCACAGGGATTGCCACATCCAGATCACAAAGACCAGCGCCGCGATGTCCCAGCCGGAAAGGGGAATGAGCCACCATGGGCCGACGATCGCGACGACTAGTCCGCTAAGCGCGCCCGCCCCGAGGGAGACGACAACGCGCTCCCCCACCGAAGGACCTTTCCGGCGAGACTGGCTCTCGTCAGGCGAGGGCGAGCGAGGACTCATTGGCATTGAATAGCACGCCCGGCGGCGCGTGACGCCCTGACGTTGGAGCGGGCACGCGACGGCGCGCGTATGCGAGTGACGGCGCGCGTATGCGAGTGAGCGCGGAGCCCTCCACTCATTTCTCGATGTCCAGAAGCGCAAAGAGCGCGGTCAGCTCGTCGACGTAGTCCTGGAAGTGCAGCCGCCGGGGCGCGGGAGCAGCAGGGGCAGGCCCGCTTGGAAGCGCCAGCGCCACGTAGAAGTCGACCGTTCAGGTGAGGAGATCGATACCGGCCGGCGAATGCGAGTGAGCCAGATACGTTTACCTAAAATTCCGACTGTCTTGGTCGGAAATGTGGTAGAGTGGTTGATGCGGTCAGTGAGCCTCGTGCTCTTCTCGCTTTCGGGGCGGCATCCGGATCAGAGGGGCAGAGAGGCGGTTGGCAATGGCCACCGCAACGAAGCGGGCGCGCGCGGTTCCTCAGGTTGCTCGCGGTACAAATGCGTCCTCGAAGCCGGCGTCGATGGAGTTCCTCGTCTTCGAGGACAACGGCGGTGACTACCACTGGAGCATCACCTCCGGCAACGGCTGAACTCTGGCCCAGTCGGTGAGCTTTGCCTCCTACGAGGACGCACAGCGAGCCGCACGCCGCATCCGCGACGGGCGGGTCAAGGACCGCTGCTTCTAGAACCGCCGCGCGCGCGTTTAGCTGGTCGTATCGATCATCGGCCTTGGGGGCATCCAACGGTCGATGCGACCAGCTAAGCGCGACCGCAAGCGATTGCTACCGTCGCCGACGGTTTCGGGTAGGACGGAGTAAGCGACGGCGCGGACAGGCACTCGATGCTCAGTGCCGCCTGACACAGTCACCACGGGCGAGCCTAACGGGGAAAGCCGGCGGCAGCTATTTCGCCCAAGGTGACCGCGAGCGTTCCCAGCTCGTCGCCAGGTCGAATGCCTCGGTTCACTCAATCACCGCTCCAGGACGCGTCGGCCCCTATCGGGTTTTGCTTCAGTTGGACCGGTGTTTGTGCTCAGGTTGGACCTTGCGGTAGCGGACCCGGATCCCGCGCACGTCCGCACCTGCGGCCGGGGTATGGTGAGCCCTCCAACCGCGGGACTGGTTGCTGGCCTGCGCTGTTCGGTCTCGTGCCTCCAGACGCTGACGGTGCGACGCAGTTGGAGGTATGCCGCCGCGCCCGGGACGGTCGGCAGCCAGAAAGAGATGAGGCGGTAGGAGAGGACCGCAAGGATCGCGAGACTGGCGTGCGTGCCGAAAGCGAGGAACGCGCCGATCATGCCGGCCTCGACACCGCCAAGCCCGCCCGGGAGGGGCAGCGCGTTGGCGAGCGCTCCGAGGAAGTAGGCCATCACGATCACCGCGACTGTCGGAGGCGAGCCGAAAGCGTGGAAGCACGCCCAGAGCGTGGCGATGTCGAAGCCCCAGTAGGCGATCGCCCCGATCAGCCCTGGCTTGCGCTCCCTGATCAGCGAGAAAGCGATACCGAGCGCGTCGTGAACTGCCCAGGGCGCGCTGGCGAGCCGCGCCAGCAAGCGTCGTGCGCGCCGAGCGCCGGCGAGCGGTTTCATGCGGCGCTCGAAGTCATTGGGCAGCGCGCGCATGGACAGCAATATCGCGATGACTGTGGCCCCTAGGATCGCGGGAGCGATGGTCAGCGTCCACGGCGTGTGCCCGGCGAACAACCCGCTGCGCAAACCGAAGCCGAAGACTACGAGCGTCGCCGCGTAGACCCCGTAGAGGAAGAACTCGAGGGCCAGGACTCGTCTCGCGACACTGCGCACGCTGAGCCCCGAGGCGCGCAGCGCCCAGACCGTCAGTGCCACCCCACCGGCGCCCGCAGCCGCGAACAGCTTGGTCGCCACGACTCCCGCCATCGTTATCTGGTAGCTCGCCTTCCACCCGACCCGCGCGCCGTCGCACGAGAAGACAGTGCGGAAGAGGACTACGTAACCGCCGATCGACACGGCCTCGAGGACGATGCCGAACCCGAGCCATTTCGGGTCCCCCGCGCGCAGCCTGTGGAGAGTCGGACCGAGCGCGCTTATCTGCGGGAGGACGTAATGGATGAACCCGGCGATCGCGGCGACGCCCACCAACAGGGTGACCGAGCGGGCGTGGCGGCGCAGAAAGCCGCGTTCCCGCCCAGCTGTCGGCGCTCCCGGGGTGGCGGGAGTGGCCTCCCTTCCCGCGAGGGCCGGAGGAGCCGCTCGAGGGGTTGACACGCGAGCCTTTGTCGCGTCTCCCGTTGCCACTACGTTTCCGTGCACGAGGTGGGCCAATCGACGGATGCGGGCGTTCTCAGTTCTACATGGCGCGGCGGCCGCGGCGTCGGTAACCGAGCCCGCCGCCGGTCAGCAGCAGGATTACGAGGATGATGAGCAGGATCGTGAGCATGCTCAGCTAGTGAGTCTCGGTTGGTTTGGTTCGCGCATACTGCGTTTACCGCTTGGTTCTCTTGCGGCCGGTGACGGTGTCGGCGACCTTGTCCCTCGACGCTGATTGTGGGTTCGGGCGCTAGCCGTCCGCGTGGCCAATGAGCCGCACCATCAGTCCGCCCACGAACAGGTAGACGACCGCGGCGCTGCCCAGTCGACAGCGACCGCAACGCGCGCGTGTGGAAACTGCGTCCGACTCCGGAAGCAGGTCCTGCAGTCCTGGCTCTAAACATGAGAGGAACCTCCTGGTGATCTCAATCCCCTCTGAGCAAAGCCCAACGGGTGCGAACCCCGGAAAGGAAATCCACGAGGGCGGAGGTCAATCGCGTCGGCAAGTCGCAGCGACGGCAAAGGTCAGCTGCAGCGACGGCTGGTCGGCTGGGTCAGCGACCGTCCACGAGAAACTCTACTCGCTTGTGCGTATCATTGCAATGTTGTGCGGCCAGACTCATATGGCAAACGGTTTGACTGGCCGGTTCCGGCGAGCCGGACGAGAAGGCACAACCGCTAACCGTCCGAGTCACACGTCCTCGTTCTATACGACCCGACTTGTATTCGCGTCGCCGGGGCGTAGACTCGGCGGACAAGGTCACTCGCCGCTTCTGCGAATCCGCTTCGCGTAGGGCCACCGCCGGCCAGCCGCCCACGGCGACCTCACGGACAGTTTCGTCCCCAGCTTTAGAGAGCCGCTTCTCGTCGATAGTCGCTCGGATTGCCCTGCGGGGCAGTCGGCAGCGCAAGGAGGTTCGCGTGGTTCTCAGGTCACCGGTCGGGTCACTGGGCTCGCCGCTACCTGGGGTGGTCGCTCAGGTGGCGCATGCGAACGGCACTCAGCTGCGCTCCACCACCCGACGTTGGGGGCCAGCATCCAGTTGCCGACCGCGATGTCCGTTCGAGGGCTCAAACCCTTCGGTCCGACCCCGTGCCGTCTGAAAGCCGGAGTTGATGTCTAGCCCGAGCTCAGCTGATCAGGATCTCCCGGACGAGCGGTCGCCGCGCGAGTCGAGGCACTTCGTGGTCAGGGCTGGGCGGCGTGTAGGAGCGCTGGCCGCTCGCCGGCGCACTCCGTTGACCGTGGTCGGCACGCTGCTCGCGGTGGGCGTGCTGGTGTTGGTTGTGGCCGGCCGGTGGGGGCAGTTCGCGAGCGCCGCCGCCGGCGCGCCGTGGTGGGCGCTGACGGCCGCGGCGGTGATCCAGATAGGGTCGCTGCTGGCGCGGACGGAGGCGTGGAATGTGTGCGTGCACGCCGCCGGCGGGACCGTCGATCGCCGGCGCTTGTACCGCTCGGCGGGCGTCGGTTATCTCGGCAACATCGCCAACGGCGAGCTGGGGTTGGCCGCCCGGATCGCGTCGCTTCGGCGTGCCGCGCCCCGGGAGACCCCCAAAGCGCTGACCCTCGCGGCCACCGAGATCCCCATAGTGCTGATGGAACTCTCGCTTGCGACGCTGTTCTCGTTCACGCTCATCGCCCCCCTGGGTTTGCCGTGGTGGACACCGCTGGTTGGGTTCTGCACGGTGCTCGCCGTCGTTGCCGCGCTCGCGCGGCTGGCCCGGCGCCACCCGAGCGGATGGTGGAGGGGTCTCGCCGCGCTCAGCGAACCGCGTGCCCGCATACGCGTCGCGATCTTTGTGTTGCTCGCCGTGTGCGGGCAGGTAGCGCGGAACTGGCTGATGCTGTACGCCAGCGGCATCCACGTTTCCGTGTTCGACGCGACGGCGGTGCTGATCGCCGTCGCGGCGCTCGGTGTGCTGCCGATCGGCCCCGGCGTCGGCGCGGGGGCGATGGTGCTGATCCTCGGTTCCACGGGCGTAGCCGGCGTCAGCGCCGCCGGGGTGCTCCTGACCGCGACCGGCACCGTCGGCGCGCTTGCCTACGGCGGCTGGGCGCTCGCCGACCGGGTCTGGACGAAACGAAGAACCAGACTGCGGCTTCGCGCCGGCGGAACAGCCCGCCGAGCACCAGCGCTGACCTAGCTGTAATACCCGAGGAGGTTATTCAGCTCGTTGAGGCGATGGGCGGTTTGTGGCTGAGGGCGCCGTGTGGTCGGCGGCGAGCCTTCGCTGTGGGGTCTGCGGGGTAGGCTGTGTGGGTGCCAGGTGGCTTGGTCGAGCGCGTTGATGGGTGGGCAGGTAACGCCATCGAGGCCGCGAGCGAGGGTCATCATCGTCGTCGGTTGCGTCGTGTTGGCCAGATCGATCAATTGCGTCCGCCGGACGGCCCGTCGCTGTGGGCTGCCGGCGATCCGCCACCGCGCCCGGGGTGCGCGCTCGACGTGTTGGTTGATGGCGGTGAGGCGCTGCCGCGGATCGCCGAGGCGCTCGCTGGCGCGCGTGCGCATGTGCATATCGCCGGGTGGTATCTGACGTCTGATTTTGGGCTGAGAAGAGACGACCAGGCGTCGCGATTGCGCGATCTGCTCGGTGAGCTGGCTGAGCGAGTCGAGGTCAGGGTGCTTTTGTGGGCCGGGGCGCCGGTGCGGGTGTTCACGCCGGCTCGTGCGGCTGTGCGCCGTGTGCGCGACGAGTTGGTCCGCGGCACGCGCGTGCGGTGCGCGCTTGACACCCACGAGCGGCCGATGCATTGTCACCACGAGAAGCTGGTGATCGTGGACGGCGAGGTCGCGTTCGTAGGGGGTATCGACCTGACGTCTCTCGGCGGCGATCGCTTCGACACAAGCGATCATCCGATGCTCGGTCGCCTGGGATGGCACGATGCCTCAAGCCGGGTCCGCGGCCCCGCCGTGGCCGACGTGTCAGCGCACTTCGCGGCCCGCTGGCGCGCAGTGACCGGCGAGCAGATCGAGCAGACGCTGCCGCCACCGCCGCCCGCCGGCAACTTGGAGCTCCAGGTGGTCCGCACGGTCCCGGAGAAGATCTATGACTTCTTGCCCCAAGGTGACTTTCGGATCGTTGAGGCGTATACGCGCGCGTTGCGCTCGGCTCGCAGGCTCGTGTATCTCGAGAGCCAGTTCTTGTGGTCCGCACAGGTGGTCGCGATCCTGGCGGGCAAGCTTCGCGACCCGCCGAGCGAGGACTTTCGCGTCGTCGTGCTGCTGCCGGCAAAGCCGAACAACGGCGCGGACACAACAAGGGGCCAGCTGGGGGTCCTGGCCGGCGCCGACAATGGAGCAGGGCGCTTTCTGGCGACGACGATCTCAGCCCGAACCGGGCGCCTCACCGGCCCGCTGTACGTTCACGCCAAGATCGGGATCGTCGACGACGCGTGGCTGACCGTTGGGTCGGCCAACCTCAACGAGCACTCGTTCTTCAACGACACCGAGATGAACGTCGTGACCTGCGACCCCAGCCTCGCGCGCGCCACCCGGCTGCGGCTCTGGTCAGAGCACCTGGAGCGCTCCGTCGAGGAGGTGTCCGGCGACCCCGCCCGAGTCGTCGATGAGCTGTGGCGCCCAATCGCCGCCGAGCAGCTCGCGCGCCGACGCCGCGGTGCACCGCTGACCCATCGGCTGCTGGAGCTCCCGGGCGTCTCGCGCCGATCGATGGCGCTTCTCGGACCCGTTGACGGCCTGTTCGTCGACGGCTGAACCCGGCCGCCGAGATTGCAATAATCCGCACAAGCGAGTAGAGTGGTTGGCTTGGACGGTCGCTGACCAAGCCGACCAGCCGTCGCCGCAGCTCGACCCCCGCCGTCGCTGCGACTAGCCGACCGATTGACCTCCGCCCGCGTGGATTCCCGTCGGGAGTTTGCCCCCGCCAGGCTGTGCTCGAAGGGAATACAAGACCCACAGGAGGTTCCTCTCATGTTCCGAACCAGAACCGCTGGTACCGCGCCCGCGGTCGATTCCGGTGGACGGTCCTACCGTCAGCGTGGCGCTTTGTCCCGGGGATCCGGGGCAGTAATGGACACGCTCGCGCGTGTCGTGCGCCTGATCGTCAGCATCGTCGTGCTGATCATCGTCGCCGGCATCGTGCTGGTGCTGCTCAAGGCGAACCCGGCCAGCACGATCGTCTCGGACGTCCACGACGCGGCGCGCTGGCTCGCCGGGCCCTTCGACGGCCTCTTCAGCTTCAACAGCGCCAACGTCACGATCGCTGTCAACTGGGGCATCGCCGCGGTCGTCTACCTGCTCGTCGGCGGACTGATCGTGCGGCTACTCGGCCGCAGCCACCGCTACCACACTCGGGAGGACTAATGACCAACAAGAACGTCAATAAGGCGAAGGGTCGCGTCAAGGAAGCCGCCGGCGCAATGACCGGAAACAGGCGTCTGAAGAACGAAGGGCGCGCCGACCACGCCAAGGGTTCTGCGAAGAACGCCGTGGACAAGGTCGCCGACACCCTCACCGGCCGCAAGCGAACGAAGCGATAGAGGCACTCATGCGCGAACCAACCCAAGCAAGACCTGGGAGGTGCCCATGCTCACCATCCTGCTCATCATCGTCGTAATCCTGCTGCTGACCGCCGGACCGCTCGCTCACAGACGACGCGGCCGTCGCACCACCTAAGAACCGAGAACCCGATCCCGTCGGTCACCGCCGACGGGACCGGCCGTCAGCGGTTATCGTCGAGTTTTTGACGGCGCTTTTTCCAGAAAGCTACCAATGCGCCGCTCGCGCTGGACGGCGTTTGAGCTGTCCTGGGTCTCACGGAGACCTTGATTTGCCCCGGTACTTGTGGAGTTCGTCTCCGTCGAATCCAGGGCAGTCCAGTTCCGCGGGCAGGATCGCAGTGTGCGTATGAACCCGCGTGGCACCCCGAGCGGATCGGGTCGTCGGCCGGTTGGAAATGCGCGGAGCGGCAGGGACGTGCTGGAGTATGTTCGCGATGCCAATCGCTCCGCCTCCTTCGAGGGCGGACAAAACGAGTAGAAGGACAAGATGAGCCGCGGGCGAGGTCCTTACGAGGTGGCGTTCGTGCTCGGGGGAGGAGGCATCCTAGGAGCGCACGAGGTCGGGATGCTGCGCGCGCTCGCCGAGAGCTCGATCGACGCGGATGTGATCCTCGGTACCTCGGTGGGCGCGATCAACGGCGCTCTGTTTGCGGCCGACCCGACCGTCGCGGGTGTCGAGCGGCTCAGCGAGCTGTGGGCGGATTCGAACTTCGCGGAGCTCTCGACCGGCTCGGTGCTGCGCAGCGTGGCCACCCTCGCGCGCACTGGCACGCATCTGCAGTCGCTGACCGAGGTCCGCGCGCGCCTCGCCGAGGCCTTACCGGTGCGGCGCGTCGAGCAGCTCGAGCTTCCCTTCCAGTGCGTCGCGGCGTCGATCGAGCGGGCGGCGGAGCATTGGTTTGAGGAGGGGGACCTGGCCGACGTTGTGCTGGCGTCATGTGCGGTGCCAGGCATCTTGCCGCCGGTAAAGATCGGCGATGAGCACTTCATCGACGGGGGGATCGTCAACTCGATCCCGGTGGCGCGGGCGGTCGCGCTCGGGGCCACGACGATTTACGTGCTGCAGGTCGGTCGGCTGGAGAAGCCGCTTACGCCTCCTCGCTGGCCTTGGGAGGTCGGCCTCGTCGCCTTTGAGGTCGCAAGGCGCCATCGCTTCGCGAGCGACCTCACCTCGCTGCCCGACGGAATCCGCCTTCACGTCCTCCCCACTGGAGGGTCCGTGGCGCCCGCCTACAACGACCTGTCAGGCCAGCTCCGCGTCCGGCGCGTCGCGCGCACCGTCCAGCAGCAGATCGACTCCTCCTACGAGGCCTCGCTGCACTACCTGCAGCAGAGATGATGCCGCCCACCGCGATCCGGCGGCCGGTCACGATCACCGCCTGGCTGTTGATGTCAAGCGTCTGCCTCGTGCTCTCGCCGCTGCTGCTCGGACTTGCCTGGCTCTATTCGACGGTCAGCGGACGCCCGCAGCCGTTGATCTTCGCGCGCCTGGTGATGGCCTACTTCGCGCTCGAGCTCGCGGCCCTGCTTGCCTGCGGAGCGTTGTGGCTGGCAAGCGGCGGCGGCCTGTTGATGGGCTCACGACCCTTCCAGCGGTTGCACTACCGGCTTCTGCGCTGGTTCGTGCACAGCTTTGCGGGGCGGTGGTGCGCGTTGCTCGAGATCGACGTGCCGGAAGGAGAATCGCCCGAGGCGACCCGCGCCCTGCAGGCCGACCGGCCGCTGCTGTTCTTCAGCCGCCACGCAGGCCCCGGAGATACCGTCGTCTTGATCGATCTCTTGCTGACGCGCTTTGCCCGGCTGCCGAGCGTCGTCTTCAAACAGAGCATCGTGATCGACCCTTGCGTCGATCTGATTGGCCACCGCCTCCCGCACGCGATCCTCGACACCGCCGAGCCGGAGCGCTGCGAGGCACGGATCGAGGAGGTGGCGACCGGGCTGGGTAACCGAGGCGTGCTGTTGCTGTTTCCCGAGGGAGGCAACTTCACCGCCGAACGCCGCCGGCTCGCGATCGGCAAGCTGTGGCGCAAGGGCCACAGCAGCGACGCGCAAAAGGCTGAGGGCATGACGCACGTGCTCCCGCCTCGGACCACCGGAGTGCTGGCGGCGCTGCGCGGAAATCCCGACGCCGACGTCATCTTCGCCGCCCACACCGGCCTCGGCCTGGCCGCCTTTCCTCGCGAGCTCTGGCGCGCGGCACCGATCGGGAGAACGCTCAAGACTCGGATGTGGCTGTGGCCGGCCGCCGATCGCCCCGGAGAGCCGGAGGAGCAGTCGGCGTGGATCTATGACTGCTGGAAGCAGATCGACGAGTGGGTCGAGGAGCAGGGCAAGGAGCCTTAGTCAGTGCCGGGGCTCGCGGCGAGCGTGTCCGGGACCAACCAGGACCGGGCGGCGATGAGGTCGAGCTGGCGCTGCTACACCTTCGCCCGGTCGCGGCCACCACCATCCGTCTAGCTCGCTCGCCGCTGGTCGCTGGTGAGACAAATTCGGCGCACCGTCGCCTGTCGTCGGCTTGACAGGCTTCGCGGTCGGTGACTAGGGTTGCTTGGAACGCTCGTGAATCTTGTGCCAGATGCGCAGCGGGAACATGCCGAGTAGAGGAGCGCGTCGGCCGAGCTGGTCTCGGTCCTCGCGGTCAAAAGCGGAGGCGTAATGGCGTGCCGCAGCCGGGGAGGGGTATGTCTTGCTTCCCCCCGCGCCGCAACCTCGTTGGCACTCCCAGCGCATGACGGCGTCCGCCGCCGAGAACCGGTAGCGGTGACCGAACACCCGGCAGCGCAGCATCACGCTCGCCCGGGCCGTGGCCGCCGGGCGGCCAATCGCGGTTGTGGGGGCGCGGCCATGTGGCGTGCCGAACCGCTCCGGACCGGGCGCGAAGGGGTGGCGTCGTGAGTCCTGTGCAGACCGGCACGATTGATACGCGGATCCCGTCTCGGCTGGATCGGCTGCCGTGGTCGCGCTTTCACTGGCGGGTTGTCGTTGGCCTGGGCACGGTCTGGATCTTGGACGGGATCGAGGTCACGATCGTGGGTGCTGTCGGCGCGGTTTTGACCGAGAAGGGCAGCGGTCTCGGCCTGAGTGTTTCGGGGGTGGGGACCGCGGCGGCGATCTATGTCTTCGGGGCGTGCGTCGGTGCGCTGTTCTTCGGGCAGCTGTGCGATCGGTTCGGACGCAAGAGACTGTTTCTGATCACGCTGGGCGTGTACATCGCCTCGACGGTCGTGACGGCGTTCTCGTTCGCGCCGTGGTTCTTTTATCTGGCGCGTTTTTTCACCGGTTCGGGGATCGGCGGCGAGTATGCGGCGATCAACTCGGCGATCGACGAGTTGATCCCGGCACGGGTCCGCGGCCGTGTTGATCTGATCATCAACGGCTCCTATTGGGCGGGGTCGGCGGCGGGCTCCGCGGCCGCGCTGTTGTTCCTCGACACGGCGATCTTCGCCGAGAATGTGGGCTGGCGGCTGGCGTTCGGGATCGGCGCGCTGCTCGGGCTGGCGATGATGCTGGTGCGTCGCAAGGTGCCGGAAAGTCCTCGCTGGTTGTTCATTCACGGCCGGGAGGAAGAAGCCGAGGCGATCGTCGGCGGAATCGAGCACGACGTCGAGCAGGAGACGGGCCGGGAGCTGTCGGAGGTGCACGACAGCATCAGGGTACGCCAGCGCACGGTGATCCCGTTTCGGGAGATCGCGCGGGTGGCGTTTAAGACGTATCCCAAGCGCTCGATCCTGTGTCTTGCGCTGTTTGTCGGCCAGGCGTTCCTTTACAACGGCCTGGTGTTCAATCTCGGGACGCTGCTCACGACGTTCTATGGCGTGAGCGCGGCGACGGTGCCTGTGTTCATCATCGTGTTCGCGATCGGCAATCTGCTTGGTCCGCTGACGCTCGGACGCCTGTTTGACACCGTCGGGCGTAAGCCGATGATCAGCGCTACGTATCTGGGGTCGGCGGCCGTCGCGGTGGTGCTCGGGATCGTGTTCGTCTCGGTTGCGTTGACGGCTGCGTCGTTCATGGCGCTGATCGTCGTGGTCTTCTTTCTCGCGTCGGCCGGGGCGAGCGCTGCGTACCTGACTGCGTCGGAGATCTTTCCGATGGAGACCCGTGCGCTCGCGATCGCGTTCTTCTATGCGATCGGCACCGCGGTGGGAGGGATCACCGGTCCGCTGCTGTTCGGCCATCTGATCGCGACCATGGAGAAGGGACAGGTCGCGATCGGGTTCTTCATCGGCGCCGGGGTGATGGCAATCGGCGGTGTCGCCGAGCTGTTCTTTGGCGTCAAGGCGGCGGGAAAACAGCTCGAGGACATCGCCGAGCCGCTAACCGCCGTGGACACCGAGCCCGGCGGACGCGAGGAGCCGACCGACGACGTGGGCCGCGAGGAGGACAGCGCACGCCGCGCCGCGCGGGAGCGCATCCGCGTGCGGGCCGAGCGCCGCCAGCAACGCGAGCGCAGCGGCCTTCGTCGCTACCGACCAGGCCCGGGGGGCTTCCCCACGGCGCGCGTCCCCGCCGATGCGGTTCCCGTCGCCGAAGTCCTCGACAACGAGATCCTGGCCATCCAGCGGGCTCTCGACGAGCACGGCCCCACCGAACGCCAGAAACTCGCCGACCTCGTCGGCGCGCGCTACTGGGGACCCGGCGTCTTTCGCGAAACACTTCGCGAGGCGACCGCCGACGGCGACATTCGGCGAACCTCTCGCAACACCTACGCGCCGGCGGCCGACGACAACGCGACGCAACTCTGATGCTGGGGAGCTGCGAGGTTCTCACCCGTCGATGATCACGCTGTGAAGTAGGCCTCGAGACTTGCTCCTGCGGGGGTGAAGGTTTCCTCGAGCACGACCACTACGGCATCGTCGCCGAGCGCGGCGGCATCAAGCGATCCTCCTCGCCGTGGGAGCCACGCGTGGCCTCCGACCTACCCGACGCTAGCTCAGGACTCGGTTCAAGCTAAAGCTTTCCCTCTAGCTCAGCTGCCTGTTCGTCATGCCGGCCGGCGCTCTTGCCCTCGCGGGCAGCCTGTTGCTCGGCTTGCGTGGCCCGCGTGGCCAGCTCCTCGGCGCGCGCGGACTCGATCTCGGCGACGGCGGTTTGCAGGGTGGCGTTCTGTCGCAGAGCGTCGGCTTCCGGAGCCAGTTGTTGAGCCCTCGTGGCATGGGCGTCTGCCTCTTGGCGGTGTCCGGCAGCTTCTGAAGCCAGCCGCGCACGCTCGACGCGTCTCTGCTCCGCGCGACGTCGGGCATAGACCGCCACAAGAGCCAAAACGGCTATTACGGCGACGCAGATGATGATGATCACAACTACCGACATGGGAACCTCTTCGCTCGTTCCTCTCGACAGATGGACCGCTCGGGGGGGTGAGGAACGCGAAGAACCCGGCGCGCAGTTCATCGAGCTTACCTGCATCGACGCCACCTGTCACACGAGGCCAACGTCCACCGCTGGAAGACCGGGATTGCTCAAGGCACACAACGCCGGATACCGACACTCCGAATGGGTGGAATGTTCGAATCACCAAGACGCGACTAGCGCGCGTGGTCGGACTCCGCGCGTTCCGTCGGCTCGGCCAGTGGCGTAGACTCACGGGCGGAGGGCATCATGCGAGATCGGCCGTTTAGGCCGGGAGCGCGGTTTGACTTCTGAGGGATCCATCAACCCCCGAGGTCGCGATGTCCGAGACGGAATCTGTGCGAACGCCGAGCTCCTGCGGTAGCGGGGATTTTTCGGGTTTGCGTGCGATTGCGGTCATCGCCAGGGTACGCGGATCGGGGCAGGTCGACCGGATCTTCCGGCTGACGGGGCGCCTGCGGCTGGAGGAGCATTTGCGGTGCTTTGCGTCGGTGGGCGTGTGGACGGGGGATCGATGAGGCCCTTCGTTGTCAACAGCCATGACCGTCTCGTCTTCCCTTCCAACTTCAGTGCGGACTTGGACTTCTCGGTGCTTGAGACCCTGGAGCAGCTGGAGGTGGTGATCAGGCGCGATTTCGAGGCTAAGGCGCCGACTGGCACTGAGATTCTGGAGCGGGTCGAGTCGGACGCTTATCGGTCTCGCTATGAGCTGCTGCGTGACGTCGCGATGAATTTGGTCTGGGGCAACCGCTACGCGATGACGATGTACGAGAAGCGTCCAACTCGGTGGCGCGACCTTCCCCGCAACCGCGATGACGTGTTCTTGCCGTTGCTGACTTCTTGGGAGCAGGGCGAGCGAAAGGTCGCTGCCGTTGACGCGGCGTGGAGCGAACTGCCGCCCACGTGGGACGCGGGCGCTGAGGACCGGATCTTCACGCTCCTGTTCGACATCTTTCGCCACAAGCGCCACCACGCCACCGAGCTTCCGCCAATCAAGCCGACCGTGGCGGAGATCACGAGCAATCCGACAAACCTCACGTTCTGCTTCCCGACCCACGATCCGGACTACCCGACCCACAGCTACCAGGAGATCCTCGACTGCGTTGAGGCGGTGCCCGAGCTCGAGCCGCTTCACCGACTGGCGATGGTCCTCCACAACCAGTACCCGTGGGATCTGCCCCGCACGCGGCTTGCAGAGGTTGGAGGGATCGGCGAGGACGATTTCGTCGTCGCGTTCGTCCCGCGAAACCACGAGGTGCTCGAGTTCATCCGGCGCGTGAAGGCCGGGCGTCCCGCGCGCCCGAGGCCTGCACCGCCCGCTGAGGCGCGACGGCCAGTCGAGCCGTTCGCGCCAATCGTCGTACGCGAGCAGTTCGCGCTGATGCCGCGCGTCGAGTCGCTGACGGTCGTCAAAGGCGAGCACGTGTGCTCGAACGAGGACGTGATCCGCAATGCCGCCTACAGCTGGTCGCCGATGACTGCGGATGAGATCCAGGAGAAGACCGGGATCGAGCAGCGGCTCTATACCGAGCGCCGGCTCGAGCACATCTCACTGCAGGCGGCGCGGGCGGCACTCGAGGGTGCCGGACGCCGGCCGGAGGAGATCGGCTCGGTCATCTTCTGTTCGTGCACGAGCACGAGGCTGATCCCGTCCGTCGCGACCTGGCTTTCCGGTCAGCTCGGCATTTTCCAAACGCACGGCTCGTTCGACGTTGTTGCCGCGTGCGCCGGCTTCCCCTACGGCTTGGGTGAGGCGCTGCGTCTTCTCCAAGAGGTGAAGCGCCCGGTGCTCGTCGTCTGTGCCGAGAAGTTCTCTGACAAGATCGGCAGCGTTCGCCCGTCGCGGATGATCTTTGGCGACGGGGCGTCCGCGCTTGTCGTCGGGCCCGCCGCGCCGGGTGCGTCGCCCGACATCGAGGTCGTGCAGATCTACGCCAGCGGGCCGGTGAGTCAGGTGAACTCGATCATCTGGCCCAACCCGGAGTTCGACAACAACATCACGGTCTATGGGCCGGAGGTAAAGGCGCTCGTCGAGCGCTACCTGGCCCAGATGATGGGCGAGCTGCGTGTGCTGAGGGCACCGGACGGCAGCGCCTTGCTCGACGCGATCGACATCGTCGTTCCCCATCAGGCCAACAAGACGATGGTCGCCGACATGGCGGTCGCGGCCGGCCTCTCGGCTGATCGCCTGTACTTCAATATCGAGAAGGTGGGGAATGTGTCCGCCGCCAGCATTCCGCTCGCGATCTACGACGCCGTCAGAGAGGGCGTGATCGACCGACCGATGCGCGTCTTCACACCGGCCTTCGGGGCGGGCGCGGTTGGCGGCTACACGGTCATCCGCATCGACCCCGCCATCGTCGTTGCCGAACGGGGCGAGCAGGCCGAGCTGATGACGGGTTCGGAAGAGAACGTGGCCCCCTCGCTGGAAGATGTCCGAGCAGCGTTCGGAGGGTGACCCCGGATTCAGACGCGTCGCGATCGTCAACCGTGGCGAGGCGGCGTTGCGACTGATCCGCGCTGTTCGGGAGCTCAACCTCGAGCACGGTTGGGGAATCCGGACGATTGCGTTGCACACCGCGGTCGAGCGGCGGGCGATGTTCGTGCGCGAGGCCGACGAGGCGGTGAGGATCGGCGGGCACTGTCCCTACCTCGACCACGGCGAGCTCGATCGAGCGCTCCGCGCAAGCGGCGCCGATGCCGCTTGGGTCGGGTGGGGCTTCGTCGCCGAGGATGCCGACTTCGCGGAGATGTGCGCCCGCAACGGCGTCGTCTTCATCGGTCCGCCGCCCGAGGTCATGCGGCGCGTGGGCGACAAGATCGGCGCCAAGTTGTTGGCCGAGGAGTTAGGCCTGCCGGTCGCCGCTTGGAGCCACGGTCCGGTGGAGACGGCGGACGCCGCCGCCGAGTGTGCCCGCACGATCGGCTATCCAGTGGCGATCAAGCCCCGAGCGGGCCGGGGCGGGCGCGGCATCCGCTTCGCGGCGGGCGAGGAGGAGCTGGCCGAGGCGTTCGAGAGCGCTCGGGCCGAGGCGTTGGTGTCGTTCGCCGACGCGACGGTGTTTATCGAGCGCCTAGTCACCGGCGCGCACCACGTCGAGGTTCAGATCGTCGCCGATAACCACGGCGCCGTTTGGGCGTCGGGCGTACGCGACTGCTCGATCCAGCGCCGCAGCCAGAAGCTGATCGAGGAGTCGAGCTCCCCGGCGCTCACTGGCGAGCAGGAGCGCTGGCTGCGGGCCGCGGCTGTCCACCTGGTCCGGTCAGTCGGCTATCGCAACGTCGGCACGGTCGAGTTCCTCTACCAGCCCGACCAGCAGGCCTTCGCGTTCCTCGAGGTCAACCCGTGCCTCCCGGTCGAGCATCCCGTCACCGAACTGACGACGGGGCTCGACCTCGTGAAGCTACAGTTCCACGTGGCCGGCGGTGGGTACCTGGAGGGAGAGACGCCGCCCACGTTCGGCCACGCGATCGAGGCTCGGCTAAACGCCGAGGACCCCGAGCGGAGCTTTGCTCCCGTGCCGGGGACGGTCGAGCGTTTGATGCTGCCGGCCGGGCCTGGAGTAAGGGTCGAGACGGGAATCGCCGAGGGCGACACCATGCCTGATGAGTACGACTCGATGGTCGCCAAGGTGGTGGGCTGGGGGCGGGACCGCCAGGAGGCCAGGGCGCGGTTACGCCGCGCTTTGGCTGACACGGCCGTAGTCGTGGGCGGGGGGACGACGAACAAGGCGTTACTACTCGATCTGCTCGACCGGCCGGAGGTGATCGCCGGCGTGGCCGATACGGGCTGGCTCGACCGCCTCGTCGCATCGGACGGCCACGTCCTGACTCGCCACGCCGACGTCGCGCTGCTCGCGGCCGTGATCGACATGTACGACTCCGAGCAGCAGCTCGAGCGTCGCGGCTTCTATGTTGCCGCCGATCGCGGCCGGGCCAGGGCGAGTCACGAGATCGGCCGGACGTTCGCCCTGCGCTACCGAGTGCATTCCTATCGGCTCGCTGTCGCCCAGACGGGGCCCGGTCGTTACAAGATCGAGGCCGGCGGCGAGACCGTCGACGTGCAGGTTGAGCCCCTGCGCCGTTTGGCGCGGCGGCTCGCGGTCGGCGGGCGCGCGTTCACGGTCGACTCGGTCAGCGACGGCCCGAATTACGTGGTCGAGGTCGAGGGGATCGCTCATCGCGTGTTGCGAGACGAGGGAGGGGTCGTGCGGGCTCCATCGCCGGCGCTCGTCGTGGCCGTGATCGTGGCCCCGGGAGACGAGGTGCAGGTGGGGTCGCCGGTCGCGGTCCTGGAGGCGATGAAGATGGAGACGACGGTCCTGGCGACACACGCCGGGCGGGTCCGAGAGGTGCTTGTGGCCAGCAGCACCCACGTCGATGCGGGAGCACCGCTCGTGAGCGTCGAGCCGTGGAAGACCGATGGCGCGGCGGTGCGCGACTCCCCGCGGATCGCCTTCGGCACATCGGCTGCTGCATCGGTCCCCGGCGCCCGTCCTCGCGCGCGCGAGTACCTGGACGCGTTGCGCAGTCTGATCATGGGCTTTGACGTGAGTGTCGAGGAGGCCCGCCGGCTCGTTGGCGAATTCCAGCGGGCGCGGAACGAGCTGCCGTCCGATGATCCGGAGCTGCTTCACGGCGAGCTCGAGGTCCTGACGATCTTCGCCGACCTGGCTGAGCTCTCCCGTAACTGGGCGGCGGCAGAGCGGGAGGACCTCGACGAGGAGGAAGGCGAACGCGTCCGGAGTCCACGCGAGCACTTTCGGTTATACCTGCACTCGCTCGATGTCGCGCGTGAGGGCCTGCCGGAAACATTCGTCGCCAGACTCACGCGCGCGCTGGACCATTACGGCGTGCACGAGCTCGAGCGCACGCCCGAGCTCGAGGAGGCGGTGTACAGGATCTTCCTCGCCCACCAGCGCGCGCCGTCACAGGTTCCCGTCGTGATGGGGCTCCTGGACCAACGCCTTCGGCATGCCGACGCACTGTCCGAGCCACTGCGCGACGAGTTCCACGAGACGCTCGACCGACTTATCGTGGCAGCTCAGGTCCGCTATCCGGTGGTCGGCGAGCTCGCCCGGAGCGTGCGTTTTCGGGTGTTCGATCGCCCCGTGATCGAGGACGCCCGCGCTCGGGTCCTCGCCGCCGCGCGGGAGCAGCTGCGCTACCTGGCGGCTCATCCCGATGCCCCCGACAACGCCAAGCGCATCGAGGCTCTGGTCGCCAGCCCGGAGCCGCTGATCGGGCTGCTGGGGGAGCGCATCGGCGGGCGGGCGGGCGATGGGCCGTTCCTGGAGCTCCTCACGCGCCGCTACTACAAGATCGTTGAGCTCGAGGAGGTGCGCTCGCTCTGCCACGAAGGACGGGAACTCGTCACCGCGCGTTACTCGCTCGCCGGCCGGCGCGTCCACCTCATCGCCACGCTCGCCGAGGCTGCGGAGTTGCCGGCGGCCGCCGCGGCCGTTGGCGCGCTGGCGTCCGATGCGCCCGCGGCCGAGTTCGTTGTCGACCTCTACCTTCACTGGAGCGAGCCGCCGCCCGATGCCGACATGATGGCCGCCGAGCTGGGCGCAGCGCTCAACGCGGCGCAGCTGCCGCCGGTTGTGCGGAGCGTTGCGGTCGCGGTGGCGGTGGGCAACCGGGCTGATGCCGGCGTACATCACTTCATGTTCCGTTCCGCCGAAGGGGAGTTTCAAGAGGAGCGCGTCACCCGCGAGCTTCACCCCATGATGGCGCGGCGGCTCCATCTCTGGCGGCTCGCCAACTTCGAGCTCACGCGCGTGCCGGCGGCCGAGGACGTCCATCTGTTCCACTGCGCCGCGCGCGAGAATCCATCTGACGAGCGCCTCGTGGCGCTGGCCGAGGTGCGCGATCTCACGCCGGTGCGTGACGCGGCCGGCCGGCTTTCGGCGCTGCCCGAGCCGGAGCGCGTCCTGGCGGCATGCCTCGATGGCATCCGCCGCGTGCAGGCGCAGCGCCCGCCCAACCGGCGCTTGCACGGAAACCGCGTGCTGCTCTACGTCTGGCCGTCGATAGACGTGCCGCTCGACGAGCTGCGCGCGTTCACGCGGACGCTGGCCCCGATCACGGCCGGGCTGGGGCTGGAGGAGGTGTTGATCGAGGCGCGTGTCCCTGCTCCCCCGGATGGCGAGCTGCGCAACCTGGCCCTCGGCTTCTCCTATCAGACCGGCGTGGGGGTCACGCTCTCGGTTGGGGAGCCGCCGACTGAGCCGCTATCCACGCTCGACGAATACGCCCAGAAGGCGTTGCGGGCGAGGCGTCGTGGCACGGTGTACCCGTACGAGCTGCTGCCCGTACTGGCTGGCGCGGGCGGAATGTTCACCGAGCACGACCTCGACGACGAAGGCCGCCTGGTGCCGGTCGAGCGTTCCTTCGGCGGCAACCGCGCCGGGATCGTCGTCGGAGTTGTGCGCACGATCACCGACCGCTACCCCGAAGGGATGGTGCGCGTCGCGATCCTCGGTGACCCGACCAAGGCATTGGGCTCGATCGCCGAGCCGGAGGCCGTTCGGATCATCCAGGCGCTTGACCTCGCTGAGGAGATGGGCGCGCCCGTCGATTGGCTCGCGGTGTCGGCCGGAGCGAAGATCTCGATGGAGAGCGGCACCGAGAACATGGACTGGATCTCCCGCGTTCTGCGTCGCCTGATCACGTTCACGCAGGCGCAGGGCGAGGTCAACGTCGTGGTCGCGGGGATCAACGTCGGCGCCCAGCCGTACTGGAACGCCGAGGCCACGATGCTGTTGCACACCCGCGGCATCCTCGTGATGACCCCCGATAGCGCGATGGTGCTGACCGGCAAGCAAGCCCTCGACTACTCGGGCGGCGTCTCGGCCGAGGACAACTTTGGGATCGGCGGCTATGACCGGATCATGGGACCCAACGGCCAGGCCCAGTACTGGGCGACCGACCTGGTCGCCGCTTGCGAAATCCTTTTTGCCCATTACGAGCACACCTACGTCGCGCCCGGCGAGCGATTCCCCCGACGCGCGCAGAGCACCGATCCGATCGACCGCGACGTTCGCGGCTATCCCCACTACGCCCCGGACAGCGATTTCCGGACCGTCGGCGACATCTTCTCGATGGAGACAAACCCCGAGCGCAAGAAGCCCTTTGACATCCGCGCGGTGATGCGAGCCGTCGCCGACCAGGACCACCGGCCGCTCGAGCGTTGGGCGGCGATGGCGGGCGCCGAGAGTGCCGTCGTGTTTGACGCCCACCTAGGCGGCTATCCGCTCACCCTCCTCGGCATCGAATCCCGCCCGCTGCGCCGGAGCGGCTTCTCGCCGGCCGATGGCCCTGACCAGTGGACGGCGGGAACACTATTTCCGCAGTCGTCGAAGAAGGTCGCGCGCGCCATCAATGCCGCCAGTGGCAACCGGCCTCTGGTGGTGCTGGCCAATCTCTCGGGCTTCGACGGCTCACCCGAGTCTCTGCGCAACCTACAGCTCGAATACGGTGCCGAGATCGGTCGTGCGATCGTCAACTTCGACGGCCCGATCGTGTTCTGCGTGGTCTCCCGCTATCACGGAGGAGCTTTCGTGGTCTTCTCGGGTACGCTCAACGACAACATGCAGGTGATCGCGGTCGAGGGTTCGTACGCGTCGGTGATTGGTGGTGCTCCGGCGGCCGCGACGGTGTTCGCTCGCGAGGTCAGCACCCGCACCGACGCCGATCCGGGGGTCGTCGAGCTCAAGGCCCGCCTGGACGGCGCCGAGAGCGACGAGCGAGCTTCGCTGCGCGTTGCGCTGGCCGACTTGAGAGCTTCGGTGCGCTCGGACAAGCTCGGTGAGGTGGCGGGCGAGTTCGACCGCGTCCACACCGTCGAGCGGGCGCTTCGGGTCGGTTCGATCGATGCCATCATTCCGGCCGCCCTGCTCCGGCCGCACCTCATCGAGGCTCTCGAGCGTGGAATGCGACAGACCGTGCAGCGAGCGCTGTATGGGGCGGATCGTGGCTGAGGCGCGCGTGAACGGACGGGTCCTGGACGGTGCGCAGGGGTCATTGGAGGACACTCTCGTGGCACTGAGCGCCCTCGGTCCCGAGGCCGGGGCGATGGATCTGGATCCGGCGTTGTTCGGGCGAGCGCTGGGGACGGCTGCCGTCAGCGCTGCTCGTCACCCGGAATCGGCGGTGCGGGCCGGTCTGCGCTGCGCTGTCGATCTGACCCGCGCGAGCCTTGCCGCGGCGTCGCGCTTCGCCGGGCACAGCGCCGCCGGCCCGATGCCCGCGGACGCCGGGGACCGGCGTTTCTCCGATCCGGCGTGGGAGGACAACGCGGGGTTCTTCGCTTTGCGTCAGTCCTACTTGGTGCTTCGCCGGCTCGCCGAGGATCTGCTCGCGGCCGCGGAGCTCGACGCGATGACGCGCTCAAAGGCGAGCTTCGCGGTCGACCTCCTCGCCGACGCTCTCGCGCCGACCAACTTTCTCGTGACCAACCCGGCAGCGCTCAAGCGGGCGTTCGAGACCGGGGGGCAGAGCGTCGTGGCCGGCGCGCGCAACTGCGTCGAGGACGTCATCCACAACGGTGGCCGGCCGCGTCAGGTCGATGCCAGCCCGTTCCGGGTCGGCGAGAACATGGCGGTGACGCCGAGCAAGGTTGTCTACCGCAATGACGTGATGGAGCTGCTGCAGTACCTGCCTCAGACAGAACAGGTCCACGCGACGCCATTGCTGGCGAGTCCCCCGTGGATCAACAAGTACTACGTCATGGATCTCGCGCCCGGGCGCAGCCTGATTGAGTGGGCGGTGCAGCACGGGCGCACGGTGTTCGCGATCAGCTATCGCAACCCGGACTCCTCGCTGTCGGGCGTGACGATGGATGACTACCTCGTGCACGGGACCCAGGCCGCCATCGACGTCGTGGGCGAGATCACGCGCTCGGACAGGGTCGACGTCCTCGCGGTGTGTCTGGGCGGAGCGCTGGCCACCATGAACGCTGCGCATCTCGCCGCGAGTGGCGGGCAGGGGATTGGAACGTTGACGCTCATCAACACCTTGCTCGACTACGCCGAGCCCGGCCAGCTGGGCTGTTTCGTCGATGAGGGGACGGTACGCAAGCTCGAGCGGCGCATGGCTCGTAAGGGCTACCTCGATGGTGACGATATGGCCGGCGCGTTCAATGCCCTGCGCGCCAACGAGTTGATCTTCAACTACGTGGCCTCAAACTGGCTGATGGGCGAGCAGCCGCCAGCCTTCGACCTGCTGGCGTGGAATGCAGACTCGACGCGCCTGCCAGCGGCGATGCACTCGTGGTACCTGCGCTCGTGCTACTTGGAGAACCAGCTGGCGAACGGCACCATGGTCCTCGCCGGGCAACGGCTCGACCCCGCCGCCGTGACGTCCGACACGTACATCGTCGCGGCCGAGCGGGATCACATCGTTCCGTGGACGTCGTCCTACAAGTCCACGGGCCTCCTCGGCGCCGATGTGCGCTTCGTGCTCAGCAGCGGCGGGCACATCGCCGGCATCGTGAACCCCCCCAACCCCAAGTCGTGGGTGCTGACCTCCGACGTCAATCCGCCCAGCGCTCAGCAATGGCGCGACGGCGCAAGCAAGCAGGACGAATCCTGGTGGGAAGACTGGACGCGCTGGATGGCCGAGCGCGCCGGTCCACTCGCCAAGCCACCACGCGTCGGCAGCCGCCGCCACCCTGTCCTCGCGGACGGGCCCGGCACCTACGTTCACGGGTGACCGAGGCGCCTGAAGGCGAATCCCGAGCACGCTCGTCGCCGCCGATCAACGGGTTGTCGCGTTCGCAGCGACCCGGACCACGCGAGCCTGCCCGACGGCGTTGAGCTCGTGGCAGGCGATCTCTCCGACGCCATCGCGATCGCGCCGCACCTCACTTGCGTGGACGCATCTGCGGCCGACCGGCTTCGCCAAGAACACCCTTCTGTGGGCTGACCAGATCGCGGAGATCGGCGCGGCCATGTTCGGGAACGCGGACTTCGCGCGCAGCGCACTCAACGTGTGGGGCGGCTTCGTGGCGAACCCCGAGGTCGTCACCACCACGGTCGCCGAAGTCAGCGTTTCCGAAAGCAGCGCCGACGACGCGGCCCAGCGGACACTTTCTGCATGCGGACGCAGTCGGAAGTGTGGTCCACCTGGGATTCGTGGTGCCGACGCGAGCCGCGGGGTTCTAATGTCCCGACGCGATCACCACCGAATTCGTGGGCGCCGAGTTGGCCGGACCGCCCCTGCCGCCCGCGTTATGCGCATACTCTTGGACCCTGATCGTGTGTCCGACATCGCTCGAGGTCAGCGTGTAGGACTGGCCGGTGGCGCCGACAATCGGTGTGCAGTCCCCTCGGACCTGACCGCGGTTATCTCCAGCCCGGGTTCGGTGAACCGAGTTCCCCCAGGTCCAGTAGATGTAGTCGCCGGACACGATGACCCCGCACTGAGGCTGCTAGCTCCGCGACCGAACCTGCATTCGTTCCGTGATCAGAGGTCGCGGCGGTTACTGACGCCGCCCTTCTGCATCGCCCGATAAACGTAGGTCTCGACGGTTCGAACGGACAGCACTAACTGATCGGCGATCTCGGCGTTGCTCAGGCCGCGGCGCACCAGTTCGGCGATTTGCGCTTCCCGCACGGTCAGCCCGATCGCGTCGGAACCTAGGCCGTCGATGGCCGGTGCGACCGTACCCTGACCGGGCACGTGCAGCTCGCGCGCTCGGGCCGCGGCGCGCCGTGCCGAATCGTTGCGGCCACCGGCCAGGAAGACGGTCGCGGCCTCGGCCGCGGCCTCCATCGCGTAGACCAGCGTCCCGATCGCGGCCAGCTCGTCTGAGGCCGCCATCAGCCGGTCGCCATCGCGAGCCGCCGCAGCGCGAGCATGTGCCGCATGAGCAGCAGCCATACGCGAGTCGCAGCGATCGGCATAACCGGTCAGCTGGCCGACGATGCTGGTTGCAGGCGCTCCCGCCCGCATCGCTTCATAGGCGAGCAGCGTGGCGTATGCGGGTACGTCCGAGACACCCTCCGCGGCGTCCAGCATCATCCGCTGCGCGCGCTTAGGGTCGCCCGAATAATAGACAGCCCAAGCCCGGGCGCGCGTGGCGGTCGACAGCTGGGTCGGAAGTGGATCGCGGCCGGTGAGCGCGTCGTCGAGGCGTTGCAGTGCCGCCGCGGCCGCCACGGGATCGCCGGTCACACTGGCGACGCCAGACCGGTGCGCCCGGACCATCACGATGGTGCCGAAGGCGTCCTGTCGCTCGAAGTGCAGTTCAGCCTCCGCGAGCCTGCGCGTGGCGTCGTCGAAGCGACCGGCCATGAAATGCGTGTAGCCGAGCGTCAACGCGGCGTGGCCTGCAGCTTCGTGGTCGCCAGCTCCAACAGCGTCGCGCATCGCCTGCGTCATGTACTCGTCGAGCCCGGGCCAGTCCTCTCCTGTGTGACAGGAGATCAGCTCAAACACGATGAGCGCAAGCATGTCGCTCTGATCGCGCAGCGGGATCGGCGGGCGAATGCGGTGCACCACGGCGTAGGCCTCCTTGGCCCGTCCGGCGAAGAACAACGCGAGCGCGTACATTGGCTCGAGTTGCCGGCGCGCCGCGGTTCCGAGTTTCGGGTCGGCGAGCATCCGCTCGAAGACCTCTACGCTGTCGCGCAGCCCGTCGGTCATCGACTGCAGTGACACTCGCGTCGGCTCGAGCCGCCGTCGCCATTCGTCCCCCGGCCACCAGGTCTGCGCACGCTCGAGCAGCGCCCTGGCCTCGACGGGACGGTTGAGCCCGTAGAAGAGAACCGCCGATACGCGCTGCTCGAGGTAGTCCACTGACTGATCTTGTGTCTCCAGGGCCCCCTCAACGTCGGCGAGGACGCGTTCGGCATCGGCGAACCGATTGCGCAGTGTGTACGCCCGGGCGAGGATCAGCGCGGCGCTCGCGCCGGCGCCGGCGTCGACCGCGAGCTCAGCGAGCCGCGCTCCCAGCTCGGGGGCGCCGGCCTGGGTGGCGGCATGAGCCGCCTCGACGAGCAGCGGGGTGGGCATGGTCGCGCCCGCATCGAGCAGCCAGCGGGCGACGCGGATCACGTCGTCGGGAACGCGCGGTTCGCGCCGCTGCACGGTCTCGGCGAGGCGCAGCAAGAGCTGTCGCCGGCGCAGCATCGGCAGCTCGGTACGAACGGCCTCCCCGTACAGCGGATGCGCGATGCGAACCAGGTTGCCCGTGGCCGGCGGTCCGACGAGGACGAGACCCCGCCCCTCGACCGTCATGAGCGATTCGTAGTCGCTCAGCTCGAGGAGCTCGTCGAGCTGTAGCGGCTCGCCGAGGGCTAACAGCTCCAGCGGCACACGCTCTGCAGTTGTAAGCGCGGCTATTCGCTGGGTGACGAGTTCGGCCAGCGAGCGGCTTATCGGCGGCGAACCCCCCATGTGCCACAGGCCGCGGTCCTTGGTCAGCGTGCCGGCATCCATGGCACCGGCGATGAGCTCGCGCACGTAGAGTGCGTTGCCCTGGCTGGTCTCGTATGCCCAGCGCAGCACGCCCTGCTCGACGGGTCCGCCGAGCGCCGCCTCGACGAGCGCGCCGACGGCGTCGTCGCTGAGGGGCTCGAGCTCAAGTCGCTGCGCGCTCGCATCCTTCCATAGCGACACAATTGCGTCCGGACACGGCTCACCCGAGCGCACGGTCACGATCACGAACGCGGTCTCTGTGACGGTCAGATGCAGAACGAGCGCCGCCGACACCGGGTCGAGCAGCTGCCCGTCGTCGACCCCGAGAACCACCGGCCGTCCGTCGGCGCGGCGGCGAAGGCTGTCGACGCTGCGGCGCATCAGCTCCAGCGCGTCGTCCGTGCGCACTGCCTCGGGTAGAAGCCCGGCGAACGCCCCCAACGGAACGGTCGCAGCGCTGCTGGTCGCCTGAACCCACGCGACCACCGCACCCTCGCTGCGCGCCGCGTCGCACGCCACACGAGCCAGCCGCGACTTCCCCACCCCCATGGGCGCGCCGACGACAACCCCGCAACAACCGCCCCGCGCCCGAGCGTCGGCGATGCGGGCCAACTCGGCGTCACGGGCGACTAGCGGCCATGGCACAGACGACGAGGACGCAGTCGGCGGCATATCGCCAGCCGAAGTCTAGATGAGCGGTGCCAGCTGCTTTTGCGCTAGATATTGGAGCGTGAGGCAGGGGATGGTCGCGGCGAGGCGCGTGGGTTGCGCCAGATCCGAGCGATGGAGCGGTGCGCTCCCGGACGGATGGCGAGGCCGTCCGAGAGCGCGCGCGCTCGGTCTGGCGAGTTCCCCCAGCCCAGTGCAGCTGTGCGCGGTTAGACGATGAAGTGCGTGCCGTTCACGGCCTTAAGAATCGCGCTGGCCGGAAGGCCGTTGTCGAACGCGCCGTTGGGGTTGATGGCTTTGTTGATGATCGACCCGATCGCCCCGGAGTGGCGCGCTTCGATGGTCACGATCGAGGCAGCCGCGAGCAGGATCTTGGCGTCCTTGATGTTCCCAGCCTGCCCGAGGTACGCGTGCACGCCGGTGTTCTCGAGCACGTACGCGGTTTGCTGGAAGGTCGCCTGGTTACTCGTGGTGCCGTGGAAGTTGAACTTCGGCTCCTTGACCGCCGCCTTGCCGAGCGCCTTCTTGAGGAATGCGACGTGCTTGCGCTCGTCGTGCGTGGTGACCTTCAGGAACGTGGCCGTCTTGGGATCGGTGATCGCGCCCTTATCGGTGGCCTCGTTGTAGAAGGCGCGCTCGAGATATTCGAGCGTGAGCGCGAAGTTGAGGATCCCGATGTCGCCCTTGCCGAAGCTCGCGGGCGGCCGGCCGCTGCTGGCGAGCGCGACGCCCGGGACGAGCGCGCTGAGGATGGCTCCGCCGCTGAGCGCGGCTCCGCCGGCGATGGCGCCTTTGCGCAGGAAGCTGATGCGAGTATCGCCCGCCACTTCCTCCGCACCTTCTCGTATCGCGCCGTCGACATCGACGGCTTCGAGGTTGATCGCTTCGAGGTTCATCTCATCCATAGGTGAATGCTCCTTTCGACCCCGAGGGGTCACCTTCGTTTTGTACGCGTTGTTCACGTCTACTAATGACTTCGGAAGGGCGCGTGGGTCGGATCACAATCCGCGCCAGGTCGCTGGGACCGGGTTCCGGGCTGGCCGTTTAGGTCCCGTCAGCGCGAGCCGCGCGGGCTCGCTGGCGACGGTCGGAGATCGACGCGACGAGCACGCTGGCCTCGAACAGCACGTAGAGCGGCAGCGTCTCGAGCAGCATCGTGATCGCATCGCCGGGCAGAACAGCGGCAACGCAGCCGCAGGCGAGGAGTGCGTAGCGGCGGTTGTGGCGGAGCTGGCGGGGGGTGACGATGCCAGCGCGGGTGACGGCGATGATCGCGACCGGGATCTGGAACAGGAGTCCCATTGCCAGCAGCGTGGTCGCGGCGAACTTGTAGTACTGGCTCGCTTGGACGAGGACGTTGAACTCGCCGCTGTTGAAGTTCTGAAAGAAGTGCAGCGCCGCCGGGAGAACGACCTCGTAGCCGAACGCGACGCCCGCAGCGAAAAGCACCGGTATCGCGATGGTGATTGGCAGCATCCGCCGGCGCTGGGACGGGTCGAATGCCGGCATCAGGAACCCGTAGGCCTGAAGCAGAAGCACGGGTAGCGACAGGATCAGCGCGAAGATCAGCGTGACCGTGACGGTGGTGGTGAACGGCTCGCCGATCCCGAGTGTCACGGGCTTGTCGCCGGTCGGCGCGGCCGATAGCCGAGAGACGTCGCGCTGGAGGCTCTGCCGAACCTGCGCCAGCGTTGCCGTGACCGCCGGCACATGGTTCTGTGCGCTGAGTACGCCGGCCACGGTGTCCAGTTGCTTGGCCACGTCGCGAGTGCTCTGCTGGACGGTGTAGGTCGCGCCGAGCGGTCCGTGCCCCTCGCGTACCTGCTGCTGGGTCTGGTGCGCCAGCGGCTTGTTGATTAGGTGGAGAAGTTCGTTGTTCTGCCAGAAGCAGATCCCGAACGCGACCGCGACCGCGAGCAGCGAGACGATCAAACGGGTTCGCAGCTCGTCGAGATGATCGACCACGCTGAGCTGTTCGGTGTGCTCGATCGGCCGCCAGCGAAGCGGCGAGGTGGCATTCGGTATCTGCATTTGGCGCGTTCAGGTCCGGGACGAGTTCAGGTTCGGCGGCTAGACGGCTGTGCCAGCGGGCTCGCGCTCAGCGGGCTCGACCGGACGGTCGCTCTGCACGGTGGTCGAGGCCGGCTGGTCCGGAGTCGGAACGGTCTGCATGGTGTGCACGGTGAGCGTCGATGGCGCCTCGTCGGCGCTGATCGATTCCTTGAAGCCGCGCAGGCCCGCCCCGAGTGAGCGGCCCATCTCCGGGAGTCGCTTGGCTCCGAACACCAGCAGCAGCAGCACCAGGATGAACGCCAGATGAATTGGGTTATCAAGTCCGAGCATGATTGGTCCTTCCGATCAATCGAGTTTTCTCCGACACCGAGTACTTCGAACTCGAGCGCCGAGCGGATCACTTTTGGTAGCTACTGCTTGATCAGCGGGCCGGCCTTGGCCAGCACCTGGCTCTTCGATAGCGGCTTGTCGAAAGCGCCCGACGGAGTGATCGGATCGCCGGTCAGCAATGCGATCGCGGCCGCGTGGCGAGCTTCGGTTTGTACGATCGACCCGGCGGCAGCGAGGTAGTCCTTGTTCATGAGCGACGGACCGGCCCCGTTGTAGGCGCCCACCCCCGTGTTCTCGAGCACGTAGGCGAGCTTGAGGAACCCGGCCTGGTTGGTGACCGGGAACACGAACTTCGGCTGGGCGACCGGCTTGCCCCCGGCCGCGGTGATCGCCTTGGTCAGCGCGGCGACGTGCTCGGCTTCCTCGTCCCCGAAGGACTGGGCCAGCGTCTTGGCCTCGCCGCTGAGGCCCACCGAGGTGCCCTTGACGTTGTAGAAGTCGGTCTCGAGATATTCGAGCGTGAGCGCGAAGTTCAGGATGTCCACGTCCGAGGTTCCGCTCTGAGCCAGCGCGTTCGATACGTACGGACCGACCGCGCTCGCGCCATACACGGCGCCCGCGGCCACCGCGCCGCGCAAGATAAAGCTCGCCCGGTTCATACCGTGGACCTCCACGGCAGCGAGTTCGGGACTGGCGATGTCAGGTCTGTTCATTTGTATGTTCCTTTCTCGAAAAGCTTGGTCGGGCCAGGTCAGGCGACGAATGGCTTGACGACCGCGAGCACCTGCGCCATCGACATCGGCTGCGCGAACGCACCATCCGGCGTCGGGGACTTCTTCAGCAGGGTGTTCAAGGTCGCCGCATGACGTGCCTCGATCGTGTGGATCGCCAACGCCGCCGCCAAGATCTCCTTGCTCTGGATATTCCCTGCCTGCCCCAGGTAGGCCGCTGCGCCCGTGTTCTCGACCGCGGCTGCGAGCGCTGCGACCTGAGCGGCGCTGTTGATCGGGAACTTGCCCATTGGCTTGGTCGCGGGGGTCCCGAGGCCGCTGGCGACCTTGTGGAGCGCGATCACGTGCTGGTCTTCCTCGGCACCGAATGACTTCAAGACCGACAGCGTCTTGCCGGAGAACAAACCGCTCTTGACGACCTTGGCGTAGAACTGCGACTCGAGGTACTCGAGTGTCAGCGCGTAGTTGACGATCGCGAGATCGTTCGGATCGCTCGCACTGCTCGTCGACGTCCCTGTCGCCTGCGTCGAACTCGCGGCCGAGGCGGGCTGAGACTGAGATGACGAGGACGACGAGGACGAGCCACAGGCCCCGATAAACGCCGCCAAGCCGGTTGCGGCTGCGGCTGCGCTCATCTTGCGGCCGGCCATGGTCAAGAACTTCTTGCGCTCGAGGTCGTCGCGTGCAAGCGCTTCCACGACGCCCATCTCTGGGCGAGCGCTTTCGGTAGTCGTGGACTCGGGCATGGGAGCTCCTTCGATAGCGGGCGACCCGGGCTGGTTAGGCCCAGGACGTTTCACTAATGGGTTCGAGCATCCAGCGCGAGCGGATCACCAACACCGATCCGCAGTTCCACTCCCCACGTAATCCGAACATGCTCCCGATCCCAAAGATCGCCAGCACAGCAATCGTCAAATGAGGCTCCCGGCCGTCTCACCCAGAAGGGCGAGGCGCTGCGCGGACGAGCGAGCGATTATCCGGTCGTCAGGTGGGTCACGGCGTCATCGACGCGAGCGAAGTGCGGCATAGTGTCACGAACCCCGGTGATTTCCAACACCCGCCGCGGCGTCGCCGCGGTCGGCAAGATGAGCGCGATCCGCCGGCCTTCGGTTTCCAGCGTCGGCTGAGTCGGTGCAGGAGGTGCACCCCTGCCGAGTCGATGTAAGACAATGACGTCAAGTCGCAGACAAGTCCGCGCTGTCGGGAAGTGAGTGCGCTCAGCAACTTCTCGCGCAGACCGTCAGTGTCCTCCAGAGACGAACAGCGGGTCGGGTATCACATCAGCGTCCACCAGCAACTCTCCCCAGTTGCCAGCATGCGATGACAGGACCCAAAGATCGTACGCGCTTAAGATCGGCGGAGCCGGCTGCTGTGTCGAGACCTCAGGCACAACGGCGCCAGAGCGCGCGCGTCCGATTGACCTCACGCCAGCGTGTCGGCTGAGGTCAGCAGCGCGAGCTTCGCCGGTCGCGGCAGGCGCTTGATGCGCGCCTCCTCGCGACGGGCCGCCGCCCGGTCGGGCATAGGGATCGCCAGCGCGAGCTCGACGGGCAGCCGGCTGGCCGTGTAGCGGCTCGCGGTGCCGCGGCGGTGGCGCGCAAGCCGGCGCTCGAGATCCACCGTCCAACCGGTGTAGAGCGACCCGTCGCGGCAGCGGAGCAGATACACCCAGGCCTCGGGCATCGTTCTAGAGGTTCGCCGCGGCGAGGGCGCGCCCTGCGCATTGGAATTTGATCTCGAACACCGGGAGGGTCGTCGGCTCGAGTACAACAGACGAGCGCTGTGGGTCTTGTCACCCTGATGGCGCAGGCGGCACGGTCTGGCCGCGACGGCGCCGGAGCCCTCGCGCCCGCGAAGGGCGTCGCCTGACCCATCCCCGGTTTGGCCGGCGGGACGTGCGAACGTCCTGCCGGCCACCGACCGTTGGTCTCGCCGGTTGCGCTCAGCGGTAGGCCGCCACCCCGGCCTCGCAGACATCGTGATCCTGGTCGGGCGTGCCGCCGCTGACTCCCACGGCGCCGACGACGGTCTCATCGTCGGTCAGCGGGATCCCCCCAGCGAAGATGATCACACTCTGGTTGGAGCCTTCGATCCCGAACAGCGGCTCGCCCGGTTGGGCCATGTCGGCGAGATCGCGCGTGGGCATGTCGAACGCTCGAGCCGTATAGGCCTTGCTCTGCGCGATGTCGATCGAACCGAGCCAGGCTCCGTCCATACGCGAGAACGCCGTGAGGTTGTTTCCCGCGTCGACCACGGCGATGTTCATCGGCACTCCGATGTCGTCGGCCTTGGTCCGCGCTGCCTTGATGATGGCCTGAGCCTGATCCAACGTGACGCTTGCGTTGTGTGTCGCCATGCCGCTCTCCCTCTCAGTATTTCGTGGCACCCGAAGACGGCCGGTGCGTGCGGCCGTCCTAGGTGGCCTACCCCCGAAACAAGGCTGCAACCACCCCGAGTACGGTTGACGGATGTTGGAACTGCAGCGTCTTCGCCCCGATCACGAGGCAGCCGTCCTCGCTTTCGAGCTGACCAACCGGGCGTATTTCGCCGAGTCGATCAACGATCGTGGCGACGATTTCTATGATGAGTTCGCCGAGCAACACCGCGCGCTCTTGGCCGACCAGGAGGCGGGTGTCTGCGTTTTCCACGTGCTCGTCGATGAAGACGAAGCGGTCGTCGGACGCTTCAACCTTTACGACCTCGTGGATGGGGAGGCCGACGTCGGTTATCGCGTTGCGCAGCGGGTCTCCGGTCGAGGTGTGGCAACTTCGGCATTGCGAGACCTGTGCCAGATAGCAGGCGAGGAGTACGGGCTGCGGACACTCAGGGCGGCCACCAGCAACGAGAACGTTGCGTCCCAACGGGTGCTCGCAAAAGCCGGGTTCGTTCCCGTGGGACCAGCTCAGGTCGGAGGCCGGCAAGGAGTCCGGTATGAGCGCGCGCTGACGCGTTAGCTACCGCTCGCCGGAGATAAACGGACTAGCCGGTCCGCTACGATGCCGGCATGGCCGAGATGTCCGCGCAAGGGTCGGAGCCCGAAGGACTTGACCGCGAGACCCTGATCGTCGCCGGCGTCGTGATGCTGGGGGCGGTCATGTCGATCCTCGATACGACGGTCGTGAACGTCGCGATCGACCACCTGGCGGTGGTGTTCCACGCATCGCTGACGACGATCCAGTGGGTCATCACCGGCTATACGCTGGCGCTCGCCACGGTGATCCCCGTCTCGGGCTGGGCGGCGGACCGGTTCGGCACCAAGCGCATCTACATGTGGTCGTTGGTGCTGTTCACGCTTGGATCGGTGCTGTCGGGCCTGGCGTGGAGCGCGGGCTCGCTGATCTTCTTCCGCGTCCTCCAGGGATTCGGCGGCGGGATGATCATGCCGGCGGTCATGACGATCATGACCAGGAAGGCCGGACCTCACCGGATGGGCCGCGTGATGGGCGTGCTCGGCGTACCGATGCTGATCGCGCCGATTCTCGGCCCGATCCTCGGCGGTTGGCTGGTCGACAATGCGTCCTGGCGCTGGATCTTCTTCATCAACGTGCCGATCGGGATCGTCGCGTTCATCCTCGCGCTGATCGTGCTCGATCCCGATCAGCCACAGCCCGCCCACCGGCTCGACTGGGTGGGGATGCTGCTGCTCTCCCCGGGCCTGGCGGTGTTCATCTTCGGCCTGGCCGAGTCCTCGACCTACGGGTTCGGCTCGGTGCGCTCGTGGGGTCCGACGCTCCTCGGCGTCGTTCTAATCGGCGCCTGGTTCATCCACAGCTGGCGCACCCCGAACCCGCTCATCGACCTGCGGACGTTCGCGCACACGCGGGCGGGGGCAGCGGCGGGCACGTTCCTGCTGTTCGCCATCTCGGTGTTCGGGACGATGCTGCTCGTTCCCCTGTACTACCAGTCGGTCCGGGGCGCCTCCGCGCTTCAGGCCGGGCTGCTGCTGGCGCCTGGTGGCTTCGGCGCGATGTTGATGATGCCGCTCTCGGGCCGCTTGACCGACCGGCACGGACCCACCTGGCTCCCCGCCGCCGGTCTGCCCTTCGTCGCGGTCGGGCTCATCCCGTTCGTGTTCGTCGGCGCCCACACCTCCTATGTCCTGCTGAGCGCCGGCAATTTCGTCCAGGGCCTGGGGATGGGACTGGCGATGATGCCGAACATGACTGCGGCCATGCAGGCGGTGCCGGCCGCCGCGATCGCACGGACGAGCACGGCGATGAACATCATCCGCCAGGCCGGAGCCTCGATCGGCACCGCGGTCCTGTCGGTGATTCTCGCCTCGGCGATCACGGCAAACCTCGCATTCCTCGGCAGTCACAAGTCGGGGTCGGGATCCGGCGGGCTCGCCACCCTCCAGCACCTGCCCCCGCGCGCGCACGCCGCCATCGCGAGGCCTCTGGCCGAAGCCTTCGCGTCGACGTTCCTGTGGGCACTCGTGCTGATCCTCGTGGCTCTCATCCCGGCCGTGGGAATGGCCCTCTCGGGCTGGCGCCGCCCGATGACCGCGCCCGTCAGTGGTCGCCCGGTCGTCCTCGAATAGCACCTCGTCCGGCACGCCGGAGGCCGCCGGGGCATGCCCCGGCAGGTATGTGAGTCCGGCCATCATGTCGAATCGGTTTCCGATCCCCAAACAGCCAAGGGAGTGCTGACATGCCGCTGGTAGAGATCGATCTACTCGAAGGCCGCTCCGAACAGGAGGTCGATGCAATCTCGGACGCGGCCCACGATGCGATGGTCGCGGTGCTCGACGTTCCACAGCGCGACCGGTTTCAGATCATCACCGAGCGCCGGGCAAGAGAGCTTCGCTTCGACCCGAATTACCTCGACATAGACCGTGACGAGGGATTCCTGCTGATCCGGATCACGCTCGCCGCAGGCCGGACAACCGAGGCCAAGCAGGAGTTCTACGGCCACCTCGCCGGTCTGTTAGCCGAGCGCATCGGGATGCGGACAGAGAACCTCGCGGTGGTCATGGTCGAGAACGAACGCGAGGACTGGTCCTTTGGCCGCGGGCAGGCGAGCTACGTTGAACTCCCGCGCGACGCCTGGCGATGACACCGCTTGCGCTGAAATCTCTTTAGGGGACAGCCTGTCGATGTACACCTTTGACGTGTTGTCACCGGCGGTGTGACCCTGCTCGAGCTTCTCTGGCAGACTCATTGCTCGCGGCCCCGATGGCGGCCGGGGGACCTACGACTTCGAAGGAGTGTCCGGGGTAATGGCGCGTTTTGCTGGACGGACGGTGCTGGTCACCGGGGCTTCGAGAGGTATCGGTTTGGCGACCGCGAGGAGGTTTCACAAGGAGGGAGCTCGCGTCGGTCTGGTCGCGCGCGATGCCGACCGGTTGGCGTCGGTCGTGGCTGAACTTGATGGTTCCTGCTTTGCGGTGGCGGCGGATGTGTCCGAGCAGGGTGAGTGCGTACGCGCCGTAGACGAGATCGAGGCTGCGCTCGGTCCCGTCGATGTGCTTGTGAGTAACGCGGGTGTCCTCCGGCGTGACTTCGTCACGGACGTCAGCGTCAAGGACTTCGAGGACAGCTACCGGTTGCACGTCGGGGCGGCGCTGTGGCTGACGCAGCGCGTACTGCCGGGAATGCGCGAGCGCGGATACGGGAGGATCGTGCTCGTCGCCTCGGAGCTTGGGCTGTTCGGAAGCCCGTCCTATGCCTCGTACTGCACGAGCAAGTTCGCGCTCGTCGGGCTCTCCGAGGTCCTCTGGCATGAACTGGCCGGCACCGGGGTCCGCGCCTGCGCGGTCTGCCCCGGTGATGTTCGCACCGATCAGCTCGAGCAGGAACACCAGTGGGGCGCGACTGGTGGCGTCACGCCGGAGAAGGCCATGTCGCCCGACTATCTGGCAAAAGCGATCGTCAAGTCCCTCGACTCTCGTAACGCCGTTGTAATCGTCGATAAGCCGCACCTGCGAGCCGTGTTCAACCTGTGGGGTGGCCCGCGACGTCTGCGCCTCGCAGCGGTTCACGGCGCGTATAAGGATCTCCTGAAGACCTGAAGTGGAACCCGGTGGTCACCTGACACCGGTTCCGCGGCCCCGGGGCCTGCGCGCTTGGCCCTAAGCTGGGCGGATGGGACGCTTTGGCAAGCGCGACGATCTTGTGGTACATCAACAGGAGCCGTTCAACGCTGAGACCGGGCCGGCGTCGCTAGCCGATCCTGTGACCAACACAGACGCGTTCTACGTTCGTGGTCACGGTCTGGTTCCCGAGATCGACCCCGGGGCTTGGCTTCTGCAGGTGCAGGGGATGGTCGAGCGCGAGCTGAGCCTGTCGTTGGAGACGCTGCGCGAAGCGTTTCGAGAGCGGACGGTGACCGCGACGCTTCAGTGCGCTGGCAACCGGCGCGCCGGGCTGATCGCAATCCGCGAGATCCCAGGAGAGGCGCCGTGGGGTCCGGGAGCCACCGGTACCGCGAGCTGGACCGGCGTCGCGCTCGGTGACGTGCTTGCCCTCGCGCGACCGTTCGACGCTGCAACGGACGTGGGGTTCGAGGGTGCGGACCCGTGTCCGGAGGCCAAGCCCGTCCAGCGGTTCGGAGGGTCGATTCCGCTCGATAAGGCCAGGCGGTCGGAGGTGCTGCTCGCTTGGGCGATGAACGGCGAGCCGCTCGCGCCGGTACACGGCGCCCCGCTGCGAGTGGTAGTGCCCGGCTATATCGGCGCACGCAGCGTCAAGTGGCTCGAGCGCATCGAGCTGCTCCCCGAGCCGTGGCCGGGCTACTTCCAGCACGTCGTCTACCGGCTGGTGCCCGCGGACGGGACCCCGGGACCGGGTGTCGGGATGCCGCTCGGCCTGGTGGCGCTCAACTCTGCTGTCCTGTCTCCCCGCGACGGCGAGACCGTCGTCGCCGGCCCGGTTGAGGTGCGCGGGTATGCCTTTGCGGGAGGGGATCGGTACGTCGCCCGGGTCGACATCTCGGTCGACGGCGGCGCGACCTGGACGCAAGCCGACCTGTTGGAGGATCTCGGGCGGTGGGCCTGGCGGCAATGGCACATCACGCTGGACCTGGCACCCGGGGAGCACGAGTTGCTCGTGCGCGCCTGGGACTCATCCGCCGCGACCCAACCCGAGAACGAGGCCGCGCTCTGGAACCCCAAGGGCTACGTCAACAACGCCTGCCCGAGGATCCGCGTACGCGCGCTCGCCGTGTGACGTCCGTGGGGACCTAACTCGTCGTAGGATGAGGCGATGGTCGTAATTGCCGGAGGCCACGGGAAGATCGCGCTGAGGCTGGCCGAGCGTCTCAGCCGGCGCGGCGAGCGGGTCATCAGCCTGATTCGCAATCCAGACCAGGCCGACGACGTCCGAGCACGGGGCGGAGAGCCGGTGGTCTGCGATCTCGAGCGCGCCGACGTGTCCGAAGTCGCGGCAGCGATCAAGGGCGCGTCCGCTGTCGTGTTCGCCGCCGGCGCGGGAGCAGGCAGCGGAGCGGAGCGCAAGCTGACGATGGACCGAGATGGCGCGATCAAGCTGCTGCACGCGGCCGAGGAGGCCGGCGCGGAGCGGTACGTGATGGTCAGCGCCGTCGGCGCCGAGGCTCCTCCGGACGGAGACGACGTGTTCAGCACGTACCTGCGCGCGAAGGCCGAGGCCGATGCGGCGGTGCAGGCGAGCGACCGCGAATGGACGATCGTCAGACCCGGCCGACTGACGGACGAGCCCGGCACCGGGATGGTTCGGATCGAAGTCGAGCCGTTCCGCGGCGAGATCCCTCGCGACGACGTTGCCGCCGTGCTCGATGTCCTGCTCGCGCAGGAGCTTGCGACCGGCCGGATCCTGTACGTCAACGGCGGCGACGCCGTGATCGCCGAAGCGATCGACAGTGCCATCCTCAGCGCATAAACGCCCTCAGTTCGGTGTGTGATTAGGCAATGCCGGACGACTTCATCCGCCAGTGGGGCGATCCCGAGCTGTACGAGCGAGCTCACGTGGTGACGGTCTTCGACGATCTGCTGCGGGCCCAAGCGGCTCGGCTGCGCCGGAAGTTGCAGGAGGCCGGCGGCGCCGGACTGGCCGCAACGCAGGTGGGGTTGCTGCGGCGAATGTTCGCGTTCCGCCTGAGTCACGAGCACGAGACCGAGGTACTCGTCAACCCGCGTGTGGTCTGGCGCTCTGACGAGGTCGAGACATTCGTCGAGGGTTGCCTGAGTTTCAACACGGTCGCCGTCGCCGTGCGTCGTCCGTTCGCGGTGCGCGTCGCCGGCTACGACTTCCGCGGCAATGCCGTGGAGTACGACTGCGAAGACTTCGCGGCATCGCTGATGCAGCACGAGATCGACCACCTCGACGGCATCCTGACGCTCCACCGAGCCGATCGTGCCGAGCGATATCGCGCCGTCACCGCGCTGCTCGCCGAGTTGGCCGAGGAAGCGCGCCCCGCCGCATAACCGGCGGTTAGTTGAGACGGGCCTGGAGCGCTCGCAGCTCCGCCCGTAGAGTGGTCTCGAGCGAGGGCTCCGCCGGCAGGGTGAGGCGCATTTTCGCTGCGCGGATCGCGGCCGTGAGGTTGGCCCGTCGCCCATAGCTGCCGACGAGGTTGTTGAGCATTCGCATCGCGATCTCGTGGGGACGCCAAGGGCGCACGACGTCGTGGCCGCCCGCCGCGGTGACGGTCGCGCCTCGCTCGAACGGATCCAGCAGCAATGGGGGATCCGCGCCGAAGTGCGCCACGACGAAGTGGCCCGGCAATCCCACCCCTCGGATCGGGATGTCCGCTCGCCGAGCGACCTCGATGTAGACCACGGACAGAAGGATCGGGAGGCCACGGCGTCTGGTGAGAACCACGTCGAGCATCGAGTTGTCCGGATCGTCGTAGCCCTCATGATCGCCGTGGAAGCCATGTCGATCTCCTAGCAGCCGGCTGCACGCGCGCGCGAGGGCCTCCGGAGCACCGCTCGTCTCGCTCGCCCGCTGCGCCAACTCTGCCCCCAAGGCGTCCAGTGTGGCGATCGCGCGGTCTGCGTCGACGTCGCGGAATTCCCGTGCGATCGCCAATGCGAGCAGGTCCATCGGGGGGTCTGGCCTCGGCGCGAGATCGGCGAACGACGACGGGTCGGGCACGGAGCTCAGCGGGCGCTACGCCGGTTCGGGCCGAGCGGCGAGGGCAGCACGGATTGCGCCGGCGAACTCATGCGGCGCTTCGACCGGGACGAAGTGGCCGATGCCTGGCAGGGCCATCAGCGTTACATCCGCGAAGAACTCGTCGAGCCGGTCGCCCCAGGCAGGGGGAAACAGCGGGTCGAGCTCGGGCCAGAGAACCGTCGTGGGCGCTGCTATCCGCCCGTGCCGCTCGGGAGTCACCTCTGCAAGGCTCGTGGCGACCGTGCCCGAGCCTGCGCGGTACCACGCGATCGAGGCTACGAACGCCCCGGGCGCACCGTACAACTCGGCGAGACGATCGAGCTCAGCGTCTCGCTGCCCAAGCGACGGCCCCGACCAGTGGGACCAGAAGTGCCCGAGATAGGCACGCACGGCGTCGAGACGCCCGTCGATGATCTCCTCGATCAAGCTCAGCTGATGAAACGCCTGGTACCAGAACTCTCGCTGCGCCTCGGGCTCGAGCACGCGGCCGCCGGCGCCCGGCAACGGAGGTGAGACGACCAGTGCTCGCACCCGATCCGGAAACACTCGAGCGATTGTCTGAGCGACACGGCTCCCGACGTCATAGCCGGCGACGACCACCGGGCCCAGACCCAGCTCGTCGATTAGCCCGACAACGCTCCGCGCCTGCGCGTTGGCTGAATACGCCTCCGCGGGTGTCTCCGGGTGCTTGTCCGATTCACCGAAGCCGCGGAGGTCCGGAGCGACGACCGTGAGACCGTTCAGCAGCTCGGTGACCTTGCGGTAGTCCATGTGGTCGCCCGGCCAGCCGTGGATCAGAACCACACCATCGCCCGAACCAGCGTGGTCATAGGCCAACTCGAAGCCGTCCACCGGCGTAGATCTCAGCATCTGTGAGAACAGCCTACGCACCGGTCGCGCCGGGGTCCGCGAGCGCGAGGAAGGCGGCGCCGGTCGGCGACAGGCGCGAGGCCCGGTGGACGAGCCCGACCGTGCGGGTGATCTTCGGCCTGGCGCCGCGGACGGTGGCGCCCCGCCGCTCTGCCTCGCGCGCGAGCGGCGCGGGGAGCAGGGCGGCGCCGGCGCCGGCGAGCACGAGCGGGACGATCGCCTCCCGTGCCGCGGTCTCGACGGCGATTTGGGGCGTAACCCCGACCGCGGTGAGCGCCTGCTCGAGCAGGTTTCTCGTGGACGTGCCGGGTGGGCTGACCACGAGCGGCGTCTTCGCCAGCTCGCGGGCGCCGAGTGGACGCTCGCCGTGAGGCATCGAGTCGGGTGGCAGCACGAACAGCAGCTCCTGCTCGCCGAGCGGGTGGGCGATGAGCTGCCCGCCGGTGAGGGGGAGGTGCGCTGCGCCGAGCTCGCAGGTTCCGTCCCTGACGAGCGCTCGTATGCCGTCGGCGCTTTCGGGCTCGTGGACACGGATCTCGATGCCGGGGTGGTGCTCGCGGAACCGACCGATCAGATCCGCCATTGGGTCGACTGCGAGCGTCGCCAGCGCGGCCAGCTCGAGCCGTCCGGCCGTCAGCTCGACGATCCCGGTGATCGCGTCCCGTGCTTCGTCGATCGCTCGCAGCACCTGACGAGCTGGACCGATCAGGGCTTCGCCCGCCGCGGATAAGCGCAATCCGCGTCCAACCCGATCGAACAGCTCAGCGCCGAGCTCCGACTCTAGTCCGCGGACGGCCTGGGAGAGCGACGGCTGGGCGACGTGCAGACGCCGGGCCGCGCGGGTCACACTGCCCTCTTCGACCACAGCGAGAAAGTAGCTCAGCCGGCGTTCATCCATAGGTGATGACAGTCGATTCAATCATAAATATGTCTTTGACCTATGCAATCGGACCCGCTGGAATGGATGTGTATGACGCGCTTGCTCGATACCCCGCTCTCGTCCGGGTGGGTGGGGCGGCAGTTGCTGCGCGAGCCCAGACGACCGGTTGCGGTACGCGAGAGCCCACGCTCGCACTGGTACGTGGTCGGGACCGTCTGCATCGGCGCGTTCATGGGGCAGCTCGACGCGAGCATCGTGACGGTCGCGTTGCCTGGGATGGGTCGCGATCTCCACGCGAGCCTGGGCTCGGTCGAATGGGTGGCGCTCGCCTATTTGCTGGTGCTGGTCGCGACGGTTGCGACGGTCGGCCGGATCGCCGATGCGGTCGGACGCAAGCTGCTTTATGTGTACGGGTTCGCCGTGTTCACCGTGGGCTCCGCACTCTGCGGTCTCGCGCCGACGCTGCCGATCCTGATCGCCGCGCGGGTGCTCCAGGCGGTTGGAGCGGCGATGCTGCAAGCCAACAGCGTTGCGCTGATCGCAGAGGCGATGCCACCGTCGATGCTCGGGCGGGCGATCGGCGTGCAGGGCAGCGCGCAAGCGCTCGGCTTGGCGCTCGGACCCGCCATCGGGGGAATCCTGTTGTCGCTCGCGGGATGGCGGTTCATCTTCCTCGTGAATCTCCCGGCTGGAGCGATCGGGCTTGCGCTCGGCTGGTTTCTGCTGCCGCGCAGCCGATCTCGCCGCGAGCTCGGCGCGGCCGACGGCCTCGGTGCGGCGCTCCTCGCGCCGGCTGCGATGGGACCGCTCGTCTATCTCTCCCTCGCGGGCCGCGAGGGCTACGCCAACGGCGTGCTGCTCGCCTGCTTGGCCGGGGGCATCGTCGCCGCCATCGGCTTCGTCCGGCGTGAGCGACGGGTGCCCGCGCCCTTGATCGATCTTTCGATCCTGCGCCGCGGCGGCCTGGCAATCGGTCTGGGCAGCGGGATGGTGTCCTACCTCGCGCTGTTCGGGACGCTGTTCATCGTCCCGTACTACCTGTCGGCCGACCGCGACAGCGCCGCGCTGATCGGGCTGCAGCTAGCGGTGCTGCCGGTTGCGATCGGGATCACCGCACCGATCGCCGGCCGGCTCGTCAACCGCGCAGGCACGCGCTTGCTGACTGCGGGCGGGTTGATGCTGACCGCGGCCGGAATGCTCGAGATCGCGGTGCGGCATGGCACGGCGGGGATCCTGACCGGGCTGGCGGTGACCGGGCTCGGCCTGGGCCTGTTCACGCCGGCGAACAACGCCGCGGTGATGTCGGCGTCGCCGGCGGGGCACGCGGGCGTTACGGGCGGCATGCTCAACATGGCCCGAGGGCTCGGCACGGCTCTGGGGGTTGCGCTGGCCGGCGCGCTCTTCACCGCCGCCCGGGCGGGTGTCGCCGGCGCACACGGTAGTCACATGGATGTCGTGTCGGCCGGGCACGGCCTCACGACCGCGCTCGGCGTACTCGGGCTGGTGACACTCGCCACGGCACTCTCCGTGCCGCTGGCCGTGAGCGCCCGTTAGGCTGACGGCGAGAGCCCAACCCCAAGGAGGCCGTGCATGTCTGAGGTTGTCGTCGTCGGTTCCTTCACCGCCAGGCCAGGGCGCGAAGCCGAGGCCGCGGAGGCTTTCAAGGCGCTCGCTCGCGGCGCACGCCGGCGGCTGACAGCCGTACTACCTGGATACCTGGAGGCAACTCGTGAGCAGCCGAATTAATCACGTCAGCATCAACGCGGTTGACCTGGAGGAGTCGGTGCGGTTCTACGTCGACGTCCTCGGCGCGGAGCGGATCGCGACGCCGAACTTCGGCTTCCCCGTCCAGTGGCTGGCGCTCGATCGGACCCAGCTGCACTTGTTCGAGAGGGACATGCATCCCACCAGCCATCACCACTTCGGCGTTACCGTCGATGATCTCGAGCCGGCGTATCGCGCCGCTGAACGCTGGAACGCGTTCGACTTTAAGGCGTTTGGCAACAACCTCGTCGAGCTGCCGGGCGATGTCGTACAGCTATACCTACGAGACCCGGCGGGCAACCTGGTCGAGATCGATCACGCGGGCGTCGAGCGGCTGCCCGACGACCTCCGCTCTCAGCTCAAGGGGCTCTGGGAGTTCAATCCCCAGGACGACGAGCAGATGAGTGCGGCACTGTTCGTGCCGGCGTAGCGGGGCTAGATGGGTGATTCCACGGTCTGAGGGGTGTGCGACCCGTGCTTCGCGGTATCGGAGTGGCGAGTTATCCGGCCTACGCGAGCGGGGAGTGGGCGTGGCTGACAGCCTGGTCGGGCGACCGGACGGGCCGCGCTCCCGGCGCGCCCGCCCCGTCCCAGCGCGCTACTTCACGGTGAACGAGCCGATGCCGCTGTAATACACGGCCGTGTCGCCGGCGGTGTAGTAGTGCGCCTGCCAGTAGTACTTGCCGGGGGTCACGGCCCAGTACCCCGGAAAGTTGAACTTGGCGACGTAGCTGTACTTGTGGCCCTTCCAGTGCGTGGGCCCGACGAAGTCGCAGCGTGAGCTGCCGCATACCTTCAGATGCCCGTACCTGTCGAGCTTTCGCTTCGGTGAGATCGCGACGAACACGCCGTGCTTTGACGCCGGCAGCGGAACCCCGACGACGAGCCGGATCTGACCCGGTGCGACGTGCTTGTGGTTCGGCGAGAGCAGTTGAGGCGCGACGCCGCCAGCTGCGACCGCCACCGCCGCCATCGCAAGCACCACCGTGAGCGCGGCCGCCACGACGCCGGCGCGGAATCCTGCCTTCCTGGACATACAGCCTCCCTTGGGATCTATGTACCTGCGGTGGAATCCCGGCCGACCCCGGGGGCACTTTATCTGCGGCACGCGGTCCGTGCGCCACGCCGGGCTTTTTTTCGGGGTGGCCTCCTGACATGATGCGTGCGTGGCGGGAAGTCTCGTGAGCCCCGTCCTGGTGGGACGCCAGGCGGAGTTGGGGTCGTTGAGCAGCGCGCTCGAGCGTGTCCTCGCCGGCGAGCAGGTGACGGTGGTCGTGGGCGGGGAAGCTGGGGTGGGGAAGTCGAGGCTCGTCCACGAGCTGATCGATGAGGCGCGCGGCGCGGGCACGCGCGTGTTGATCGGCGGCTGCGTCGAGCTCGACGGGGGCGGGATCCCGTTCGCGCCGGTCGTCGAGATGATCCGCGCTCTGGCCGTAGATCTTCCGGCGGCGGATCTGGACGCCGTGCTCGGCACCGCGCGTAGCGAGATCGGACGCCTCGTACCCGAGCTGGAGGAAGACCAGCCGGCGGCGTCGGTGGGGGAGAGTGAGCCATCCCGGCTGCTCGAGCTGATGCTCGGAGTGATCGGCCGCCTCTCCGCGCGCGCGCCGCTGCTGCTCGTGTTCGAGGACGTGCAGTGGGGCGACCGGGCGACGCTCGACCTTCTGGCGCTGCTCGTCGCGCGGACGAGCGGCAGCCGGTTGCTGTTGGTGTTGACCGTGCGCTCCGACGAGCTGCACCGCGCCCACCCGTTCCGGCGGATGACCGCGCGCTGGGAGCAGCAGCGGCTCGTCGAACGCCTCGAGCTGGATCGTCTCGGGCCGCGCGAAGTGGCGGCCCAGATCGAGGCGATTCTCGACGAGCGACCCGACGGGGATCTCGTCGAGTTCGTTGCCGAGCGGTCGGAGGGAATCCCGCTGTTCGTCGAGGAGCTGCTCGGTACAGTCCGGGACGGCCGAGTCGACCACGACTACCTGCCGCCGTCGCTGCGTGACGTATTGCTGGCCCGAGCGGAGCTCCTCTCACCGGAGGCGCAGCACGTACTGCGGGTCGTGTCAGCCGCGGCACGCTGGGTCCCGGATCGTCTGCTCGCAATCGTCGCCGGGCTGCCCGACGCCGAGCTGAACGGTGCTCTGCGGGAGGCACTCGGGCAGCAGCTGCTCGTGGTCGATGTGTCCGGACGTGGATACGGCTTCCGTCATGCCCTGGCCAGGGCGGCGATCCACGACGATCTGCTCCCGGGTGAGCGGACCCAACTTCACAAGGCGTACGCGGAGGCGATCGAGGACCGGCCGGATCTTGCCGGCCCTGATCTGGATGCGAGCTCGATGCTCGCGCATCACTGGCTCGCCGCTCACGATCTCTCGCGCGCGCTCCCCGCCTCGGTGCGAGCGGGAAGAGCCGCCGCCGATGCGTCGGCTCCGTCGGCCGCCCAGCGCCACTTCGAGCTCGCGCTCGAGCTTTGGAACCAGGTGCCGGACGCGGGGCATCGTGCAGGCATCGACCATCCGCATCTGCTCGAGGCCGCCGCGGGGGCAGCAGCGCACGCGGGCGCCATCGACCGGGGTCTGGCGCTGGTGGATCAGGCTCTGGCAGAAGTCGGGTACGGGGGCGCGCTCGAACGGCGGGCGACGCTGCTTGTGCGCCGCGCCGAGCTGCTCAACGATCTCGGGCGCGACGACGAAGGACTGGCCGTGCTCGAGCAGGCGGTGGGACTGCTCCCACCGGACCTGCCCAGTCAGGTCAGCGCGCTTGTGCTCAGCTCGTTCGCCCGGGCCCTCGTCCGCGTCGACCAGATCGAGCGCGCCGGGGAATTGGCGAGACGTGCACTCGAGGCGGCGCAGGCCGTCGGGGCGACGCAGGAGCGGCTGCAAGCGCAAGTCGTGCTGCCCGTCGCGATGATCTACGGCGGCGGCGACGCCGAAGCTGGACTCGCCCTGATGGGCGAAACCGCCGAGGAGGCGGAGCGCCGCGGACTTCTGTGGACCGCCACAAGGGCCTTCGTCAACCTCTCCGACATGCAGCTCATGCTTGGCCGGTATGAGGATGCGGTGGAGACCACCGACCGAGGACTTGCGCTCGCCGAGCAGGCCGGGTTCGGGCGGACGGTGGGAGCGTTCATGCGTGCCAACAAGGCGGAAGCGCTCCTTCGCGCCGGCCGATGGGAAGAGGCGCTGTCCACCGCGGCGCCGGGCGCGGAGGCGCCGGGCACGTTCGCGGGGACCATCTTGCTCCTCCGCGCCGAGCTCCACGCAATGAGCGGCCGCCGGGAGGAGGCGGAGGTCGACCTGCGGGAGGCACGCCGGCACCTGCGCAACTCCTCGGCGGCGCAGTTCACGCTTCCGCTGGCGTGGGTCGAATCTGAGATGGCGCGAGCCGGGGGTGACCTGGAGCAGGCGGAGAAGATGATCGAGCAGCCGCTGGCGCGCGAGGACCTCAGCGAGGACGAGCGCTACAAGTGGCCGCTGCGCTCACTGGGAGCGCGGGTCCAGGCCGAGCGAGTCCTGGCCGCGCGCGACGGCGGACAGCCGACCGATGTCGCCGAGCAGCGGGTCGCGGCGCTCTCCGAGGACTCGCAACGGAGGCTGGTCCGCACGCCGGGCGATCGCGGACATCTCGCGCTCGTCAAAGCGGAGCATGCCCGGGCGCTACGCCACGGGGAGGCCGGCGCGTGGGCCGATGCGGTTGCGGCATGCCGGCCCATGAATGAGCCGCATCCGCTCGCGTACGCGCTCCTGCGGCATGCGGAGGCACTCGCGGCCGGGGGCGATCTCGATGCCGCCGCGGTCGCCGCGCGCGAGGCGTTGGAGCTCGCGCGCCCGATGGGCGCGGCCCCGCTCCTACAGGAGGTGCACGCCCTGGTGCGGCGCGCTCGCCTGGCCGTCACCGAGACCGGCGGCGATTTCGATGCGGCCGCACCGGCGGTACCGGACGAGCTCGACGGGCTCGGTCTGACCGTGCGCGAGGTCGAGGTGCTCCGGCTGGTCGCCGACGGGCTCTCCAACAGCCAGATAGCCGAGCAGTTGTTCATCTCTCGCAAGACCGCCAGCGTGCACGTGTCGAACATCCTCTCCAAGCTCGGCGTGGCCACCCGGTTAGAAGCGGCCGCGGTGGCGCATCGGCGTGGGTTGGTCCGTGCTCAAGCCGACGTCTGAGGTACCCGGGTTCCCGATCTGAGCCCCCGACGGCCTTAAGACTGGGCTGCCGGCCGATGTGGAGATGAGTGCCTTAGACGCATGCTCTGTCCATGCTCGCTACAGACACCACCCACCGCCTCCGCCTTCCGGGCGGCCGCTCCTTTCATCTGCTGCTGACCAGCCTCGCGATCTCGTCGTGTGGGGACTGGCTCTACAACGTCGCGCTTCTTGCAGTTGTCTTCGAGCGAACCGGGTCAGCCACCTGGGTCGCGTTGACGACCGCCGCACGCGTTGTCCCGGTCGTCGTTCTCGGCCCGATCGGAGGGGTGATGGCCGACCGCTACGACCGGCGGCGCCTGATCCTCGGCTCGGATCTGCTCAGGGCGGTGCTCATGGTCGCGCTCGCCGCAACCGCCGCTGCCGGGCTCCCGATCTTGCTGGCTCCGATGATCGCGGCCGCCGCCACGGCCGCCGGCGTCCTCCAGCCCCCGTGCGTCGCCGCGTGCACGGCCCGTTTTGTCGACGACTCCGAGCTTCAGAGCGCGCAGGCGCTGCGGTCCGCGATCGGCCAGGCCGCGATCGTCGTCGGACCGGCGCTCGGCGCGGTGGTCCTGCTGGTCTCGACGCCCGCGATCGCGATCCTATTGAACGCGCTCACGTTCCTTGGCTCGGCCGCCGCGATCGCCTCGATCCGCCCGGGCGAGGCGTTCCGCCCGGCCGCGCGTCAGCCGGACACGCCGGTGCCCGGGATGCTCGCCGAGATCCTCGACGGAGCACGCGCGCTCCGGGGCGCGCCCACGGCGGTCAGACTGGTGACGGCCGACGTCCTCTGCAGCGCGGTTTACGGCCTGTTGACCGTCACGCTCGTGATGGTCAGCCGGAAGGTCGGCGCCGGCGAGAGCGGTTACGGGCTGCTGCTCGGCGCGTTCGGCGCCGGGGGTGTGATCGGCGCGATCGTGACGGCGCGGATCGAGGCCGCGGGACGGTGGCGACGCACGCTCGGGGTCGCACTGACGCTCGTCGGCCTGCCGCTGGCGGCGCTCGGAATCGCCCCGACCCTCCCGCTTGCGCTGGCGCTCGCCCTACTCGCGGGTGGCGGCATGATCGTCGGCGAGGTGCTGTCCGAGACCGCGCTGCCACGCCTGCTCGACGACGCGGTGCTGGCGCGGGCGTACGGACTAGTGTTCCCGATCTCGATTGGCGGCATCGTCGCCGGCGCGCTGATTGCCGGCCCGCTGCTGTCGGCGTTTGGGTTGACCGGGGCACTCGCCGCCGCGGGGTTGTTCGTGCTCCTGGCGGCCGCGCTCATCGTGTACCGCCCGCTGGCGCCGCAACCGATGACGCTGAATACCGATCTGGCTTCGGCGTAGATCCGGCCCGGCCGGCGACCTCGGCCTCGTGCTGCAGCAGGTATCGCTTGCGCTCGAGCCCACCGGCGTAGCCGGTGAGATCGCCGGCCGCCCCGATCACGCGATGGCACGGGACGATGATCGAGATCGGGTTGCGGCCGTTGGCCATCCCGACCGCGCGGGCTGCGGTCGGGCGGCCGAGCTGGGTGGCGAGCTCGCCGTAGGTGACGGTCGTGCCGAACGGCACGGCGAGCAGCGCTCGCCACACGCTCTCGAAGAACGCCGGCGCCCCGTCGAAGCTCAGCGGAACGTCGAACTCGACGCGCTCGCCGGCGAAGTAGGCGTCGAGCTGCTCGCGAGCCGGTGCGAACGCGGTGTCCGCGCGTTGCCGGCCGCGGACGAGGCCGGTGTCCTCAGAGGCCGGGGGTGTGTACAGGGCGTGCAGCCGCTCCTCGTCGCCGCATAGCAACAGCCGGCCGATCGGGCTCGGCACGTACGTGTATAGGCGAGCTGATGTGTGGTTCAGGGTTGTCATCGCCGACGTAGAACGGTGCCCGCTCAGGCTGTGTGAGATGGCGACGCGAGCTGGGCCCACAGGTGCTGGGTCGCGTACGCACGGTACGGGCGCCAGCGCTCCGCGATGCGCTCGGCGCTCGGCGGTCGACCGTCGCGGCCGAGTCGCTCGAGGCCGTGCCGGACACCGAGGTCGGTGGGCATGAACGCGTCCGGGTCGCGGAGCGCGCGCATCGCGATGTAGGCGACCGTCCACGGCCCAATCCCCGGCAGCGCGAGCAGCCGCCCCTCGATCTCGTCCTGCCCCATCACGTCGGTGTCGAGGACGACGTTACCGTCGGCGAGTGCAGTCGCGACACCGATGAGCGCCCGCCGGCGCGACCATGGCATCGCCAGCCGCTCGGGGTCGGCGCGTGCCAGCGCGGCGGCCGAAGGGAACAGGTGCGTCACGGAACCAACCGGGTGCTCGAGCGGCTCGCCGTACGCGCTCACGAGCCGCGCCGCGAGCGTCGCCGCGCCGGCGAGCGAGACCTGCTGCCCGAGCACGGCGCGGATCGCTAGCTCGTCGGGATCGACCACGCCCGGCACCCTCCGGCCGGGACTCTCCCGCACGAGCTCCCCGATCAGCTCGTCGGCGCCCAGTGCGTCGACGATCGGCCCGGGCTCGGTGTCGAGGTCGAGCAGATGCCGGCACGCCACGACCGCGGAGTCGAGATCGTCAGGATCGTTGAGCCACAGCCGCGCTTCGACGTGCTCGCCGCTGCCCGGGTGCACCGCGACGACGCCCGGGCCGCCCCGGAGGCTGACGCTGCGCAGGTAGGCGTCGCCGTCGACCTCCTCGACCCCCGGGACGGCGCGCGCGGCGAAGAACCGCACGAGACCGGCGGCGTCGCACGGCGCGCGGTACGGCAGCCGAAGCTCGACCGCGTCCACTCCTCAGAGCCGGAAGACCATGATGATCTCGTCGCGGTCGTCGCCGGGTGCCAGCCTGATCGCACCCGGGTGACGCCCGACGATCGTGTAGCCGAACCGCTCGTAGAACCCTTCGACCCCCGTCCCGCCGCGCGCGGTCAGCATCAGCTGCTCGAGCCCGAGGCCTGCGGCCGTCCGGTGCAGGCCCTCGAGCAGGAGCCGGCCGGCGCCCATCCCCTGGAGCTCCGGACGCACCATCAAGCGTAGGACCGTACGCCAGTGTTGCCGGAGCGGAGAGCGGGCGTCGACCAGGAATGCCATGCCGACGGCGGTGCTGTCCTGGCGCAGAATCGCCAGCAGATCCGTGCCGGCGGCCACCCGATCGAGCGCGGCGTCGAGCGTGTGCGCGACCGCGGATACGTCGGCGGGCGCGGTGAAGCCCACCGCGCCGCCGGCGTTGGTGACGTCGACCCACATGTCGAGGAGCTGCCGGCGAAGCTGCGCAGCTTTCGCCTCGGCCTCCTCCACGACCGAGTAAGCCAGCTCAGGCGCGGGGTCGGGAGACATTGGCGCTGCGGACACAGCGCCAATGTTCGCATCAGGCGTCCCAGGCGCGTCCGTGCGCCCGGGATCGCACTGTTCCTAGTGGTGGAGAACCGGCCCGACCGGGCAGGGGTTGGTCTGATCGCCGCTGTTGAAGTCCTGGATCGGATTAGAGGTAGTGAATCCAGGCTCCGGGAACACCACTCGCAGCAGACCTCCGTACTCGGTCGTGGAGCTGCCCCCGAAGTGGTTGATCGTGCCCGGGATGAAGTTGCCGCCCTGCTGCCACGTGCACGTCCCGTCGTGGATCCCGGTCGTGTAGAGCGGGTAGAACGACGCACCGTCGGGCGGGTTCACGCAGTTGGCCCCGGTGTCAAGATCGCAGAACGGCGGGTTGTCCTGCGCCCCTTCGGCCTCGATGGCCGGAAGGTCGGTCTCGAACGCAATCTTCGAGTAGTTCCTCCCGAAACCTGTGAGTGGGCTCGTGAACAGGATCGGCGTCGGGTGGAGCGCTCTGTCGGCGGCCGGGTTCGGATTCGTGCCCGGCCAGTCGGGCAGGTACGACTGGCCGTCGAAGTCCTCATCGGCGCTGAAGCAACCGTCGATCATGACCAGCGTGGAGTCGGTGCCGGGAACGCAGAACTCGTTTCCGTCGTCCTCGTCCAGCCCGCTGCCCGCATCCTGGAAGCCCGGCTCGGTGCAGTTCAGATCGGCGTCGATCTGGAGGCAGTTCTCGAAGTGCCCGAGCTCGTCCGACGCCGCCACGTTGTAGGTGTGAACGCTCCAGGTGTTCCCGCGAACGTTGGCGGTCGAGTACTCGGGATGGAACGCGTAAGCGGCTTCCTGACACGTACTCGAGTTCGGCGTGTACAGGATGTGGCCGAACCCGTTGGCGATCGAGGCCGTCATCGAGCCACTCTGACGGGTGGTGAGATCGACGAGGATGATCTGGAAGCCGGCCGGGGTGTCGTGCATGTGAATCAGGACCTTGTCGCCTGGATTCATGAACAGGTCCTCGGCGGGGTTCGGGTTGACTGCGCTGAAGTTGGGGTCGGAGAACGTCCCGGTGAACAGCGGGTTCGCCGGCGCCTGGGAGTGTCCGTTCCTGGTGACGTAGGCCCAGTTGATCGGCTCGGGACCTCCGAGGACGTAGTTGTTGCAGTCGGCGGTGTTCGGGGTCCCGTTCGATCCGGGAGCGCCCTGGTTCTGATCTTCGTTGAAGCTGTCGATCGTCATTGCCGCGCAGTACTGGGTGGCGGTGCAGCCGAAGCCTTCGAACTGCTCCACGTAACCCGGCGGGTAGAACTGCAGCTCCATGTACGCGTTGCCGGGGTGCTTGCCGATGTAGTTGGGAGCCTTCGGGTTGGTGCCGACGAGGTTGTTCGAGTCGGAGTCCGGCTTGCAGGTCTTGGTGAACTCAGGGGCCGACTCCGTGTCGCACAGCGTGAGGCCGAACCAGAACGTCGGACGAAGCTGGAAGTTCCAGGTCGGTGTCCTGAGGCCGCCGAACGCGGTCGGCTGAGCGGTCGGATCCTTCGGCAGCGTCATCAGATAGGTGATGTTGTTGCCGGATCCCGGAACGTTCGACTTGAACTCGAGAGAAGGCTCGTCGTGGCCGACGTAATAGCCATTTAGGGTTCCGTGTACGTCGGCGCACAGGGACACGCCGCTGGCGCAGACAGGGTCGTCCAAGCTGAGCTTGCCAGCGCCCGGGGTGGCGCCGAACGCGGTCGGAGCGGAAAGCAGGCACGTCGCGAGCGCCATGACGGCCGCGGCCGTGAGCGTGAAACCGTGAGAACGCTTCATGTAGCGGTCCTTTCGGGAATCGCCGCGACACCACCCCAGGCCGTGCGAGCGAGCCTCCCGGTGCTGAGCTCTCGCACGTTGCCGCGCTTTACCAGTTAGCGAGCTTCCCTTTTCTCCGGGAGACCCGGGGCCGACGTTAACGAGTCGGCCCCGGGCTGGGGAAAAAGTTCTTGAGCGCTGCCCTTATGCCCGCGTGGGACGGCACGCCGCGGCGACCAGCGCCGCCAGCACGCACAGCCCGCCGCACACGACGACCGCGGTGTTCCAACCCGCCAGCAGCCCGGACGCGCCCGGCCGGCCGCTGCCGGTCACGACTGCGACCACGAGCGCGACTCCGGCGGCGCCACCGAGATAACGGGCGGTGTTGTTTGCGCCGCTCCCCATCCCGGCCCGCTCCCGCGGCACCGACTCGAGCGCGAGCCGTCCGAGCGAGGCGTTGACGAGCCCGCTGCCGATTCCGAGAATCACAAGGCCTGGGAGCAGCCGCGTCCAGGACGAGCCGACCGCGAGGCCGCCGAGCGCGAATTCCGCGGCGGCCGAGATCGCAAACCCGAGCACGACCACCGAGGCGGCACTGCGGCGGTGTAGCAGCCGGCGCGTCGCGAGCGCCACCACCATGCTCGTGCCCGACCACGCCGCGAGCACTCCGGCGCTCCCGATAACGCTGACGTGGAGGCCCCGCTGAAGAAGCAGCGGGGTGAAGCTCATCAAGCCGATCACCGCCAGACCGGTGAACAGCGCACCGGTCAGCGACGCCAGGAACAGCGGATTCGAGAACCGGCCGAGCTCGAGCATCGGCTCGCGCTTGTGCAGTTCGATCGCCACGAACGCGGCGAGGAAGGCGGCCCCGCCGGCGAGGGGAACGATCGTGCCGGCCGCCGACCAGCTCTGCCGGCCCTCGATCAGCCCGGCGGTCAGACCCGCCATCGCGAGCGCCAGCGCGACCGCACCGGATAGGTCCAGCGAGCGGCGCGTGCTCGCGCGCGATTCCTCGATCCGTGCGGCCGCCGGGATCAGGGCCGCGGCCGCGATCGCCTCGAGCCAGAAGCTGCTCCGCCATCCGAGCGACGCCGCGAGGGCGCCGCCGGCGAGCGGACCGATTGCGATCCCGGCGCCGACCGCTGCTCCCCACACGCCGGTGGCGAGCGCCCGGTGGTGCCCGGTGGGGAAGGCGTGCCCGATCGTGCCGAGGGCTGCGGCGACGATGCCTGCGCCGGCGACGCCCTGGAGGATCCGGGCAAGGATCAGCACGTTCATGCTTGGGGCAACCGCGCCCAGCGCGCTCGTCACCGCGAGCAGCGCACTCGACAGCACCAGCACGCGCCGGCGCCCGAAGTCGTCGGCTAGGGCGCCGACGGTGAGCAGCGCGATGGCGAGGCCGAGGCTCATCCCGCTGAGCGTCCACGTCTGGCTCGAGACGCCGCCGTGGAGCGTGCGCAGGCTGTCGCCGACTGTGGTCACGACCGCGCTGAACACGGCCAGGACGAGCAGCGTCGCTGATGCGGCGACCCAGAGGGTGCGGCTGCCCTCGGCGTGTCCGGTCCGGCTTGTAGCGCGAGCTCTCGGGATCCTCTGGGCGGCGACGGTGGTCATCTATCTCCTCGTGAGTTCAGTGATTGAACCATTGGTTGGCGCAGACTAGCACAAGGAGTTCGATGATTGAACCCGCATGCGCTAACATGGCCCCCGTGCTCGGTAAGGACTACGTCGGCCAGGACTGCGGGATCGCGCGAGCGCTTGAGGTGGTGGGCGAGCGGTGGACGCTGCTGATCGTGCGCGATGCGCTGTACGGCGTCCGGCGCTTCCGCGACTTCCAGGCCCACCTGGACGTGCCGAAGGCGGTGCTGTCGGACCGCCTGAGCGGGCTCGTCGAGCACGGGGTCCTCGAGCGCCGGCCTGATCCCAACCACGCGGGCCGCTCGCTCTACGAGCTGACCGAGGCCGGCCGCGAATTGTGGCCGGTGCTGCACGCGCTGGTCGTGTGGGGCGACCACAATAACCTTCCGAACAGCCGCCGGTTCAGGCACGTCGCGTGTGGCACCGAACTGGGCGACGCTGCCGACTGCCCGGCGTGCGGGATCACACCCGCGGTCGGGGACATCGTCGCCGAGCCTCGCCCCGACCGCGGCCGGCAGCGTGACGATCCGGTCGCGGTGGCGCTGCGCGGTCCGCACCGTCTGCTGGAGCCGCTCGAGGTCGAGTAGGCTGCCGCCGGCCGCAGCCCGACCGGCGGTGCCCTGTCCGGGAATCACGAACGGGTCATGGCGAACCGCGGCGTGGATTGACAGACTCCCGCCGCAATGACCGAACCTACTGAAGCGCCGGCCGGCCGACGGCCCACTCCCGACATGCTCGTGGACGTGGGGCGCCTGGTCGGGGCCTATTACGATGAGCACCCGGACCCGTCCAACCCTGCCCAGGCGGTGTCGTTCGGGACCTCAGGTCACCGCGGCACTTCGCTCACGGGAACGTTCACCGAGTCCCACATCCTCGCTATCAGTGAGGCGATCGCGCGCTACCGGACGGCGCAGGGGATCGACGGGCCGCTGTTCCTGGGGCGCGATACGCACGCGTTGTCTGAACCGGCGTTCCGTACCGCGGTCGAGGTGCTGGTGGCCCGCGGCGTCGAGGTCGCGGTCGATTCAGACGATGGCTACACACCGACGCCCGCGGTCTCGCACGCGATCCTCACGCACAACGCGCGCGGCGGCGCCCGAGCAGACGGCGTCGTCATCACGCCCTCGCACAATCCCCCTGAGGATGGCGGGTTCAAGTACAACCCGCCCCACGGCGGGCCGGCCGACACTGACGTGACGCGGCAGATCCAGGACGCGGCGAACGAGCTGCTGCGCGCGGGGCTGCGGGGGGTCGAGCGCGTGCCGTTCGAGGAGGCGATCGGGCGCGCGCGGCGCCACGACTACCTGACGGAATACGTGAGCGAGCTCGGGGCGGTGGTCGACGTTGACGAGATCGCGGGCTCGGGGATTCGGCTGGGCGTCGATCCGCTCGGCGGCGCGAGCGTCGCGTACTGGGAGGCGATCGCCGACCGCCACCGGCTCGACCTCGAGGTCGTTAACGACCGGGTCGATCCGACGTTCTCGTTCATGCCGCTCGATCACGACGGCAAGATCCGCATGGACTGCTCCTCGCCGGACGCGATGGCGGGGTTGATCGCGCTCAAGGACCGGTTCGACGTGGCCTTCGCCAACGACCCGGACGCCGACCGCCACGGGATCGTCACTCGCGAGGCGGGGCTGATGAACCCGAATCACTACCTCGCCGCGGCGATCGCGTACCTGTTCAGCGCCGTCCGCCTCGACTGGCCCGACGACGCCGGTGTCGGCAAGACCATGGTTTCGAGCTCGATCATCGACCGCGTGGTGAACGGCCTGGGTCGCCGGCTCGAGGAGGTCCCGGTCGGCTTCAAGTGGTTCGTCGGCGGCCTGCTCGACGGCACGCTCGGCTTCGGCGGCGAGGAAAGCGCCGGCGCGAGCTTTCTTCGCCGCAACGGACGCGCCTGGAGCACCGACAAGGATGGGTTGATCATGTGCCTGCTGGCGGCTGAGATGACCGCGCGCACCGGCAAGGATCCGGCTCGACTGTACGGCGATCTAACCGACCGCTACGGCGCGCCCGCCTATCGGCGCGTCGACGCCCCCGCGACGCCCGAGCAGAAGCGGGTGCTCGGCAGCCTGTCCCCGGAGGGACTGACCGCCACCGAGCTCGCGGGGGAGCCGATCACCGAAGTGCTGACGGCGGCGCCGTCGGGCGCGCCGCTCGGTGGCGTCAAAGTGGTCACCGACAGTGGCTGGTTCGCGGCCCGGCCATCGGGGACCGAGGACGTCTACAAGCTCTACGCCGAGAGCTTCAAGGGCGCGGAGCACCTCGAGCAGATCCTCGAGGAGGCCCAGGCGGTCGTCGACGCAGCGTTGGGGAGCTGACATGTCGCATATCTTCTCGATCGTGCTGGCGGGCGGCGAGGGCAAGCGGCTCGCGCCGCTGACCGCCGATCGGGCGAAGCCCGCAGTGCCGTTTGGCGGCGTCTATCGGCTGATCGACTTCGCGCTGTCGAACCTCGTCAACGCGGAGTACCGGCGGATCGTGGTGCTGACCCAGTACAAGAGCCATTCGCTCGACCGTCACGTCTCGCTGACCTGGAGGCTGTCGCCGCTGCTCGGCAACTACGTGGCGCCGGTGCCGGCCCAGATGCGCCGCGGCCCCCGGTGGTTCGTCGGTTCTGCCGATGCGATCTACCAGAACTTCAACCTGATCCACGATGAGCGGCCCGACCACATCATCGTGTTCGGCGCCGATCACATCTACCGGATGGACCCGCGCCAGATGATCGCGGAGCACATCGAGAGCGGCGCGGCCGTCACCGTAGCCGCGATCCGCGCCCCAATCGAGCAGGCCGACCAGTTCGGAGTGATCGAGACCGCGCCGGACGGGCGCCAGATCGCGGCCTTCCGCGAGAAGCCGTCCGACGCCAAGCCGCTCCCCGATGCCCCCGACCAGGTGTACGCGTCGATGGGGAACTACGTGTTCACGACCGAGGCGCTGATGGACGCGGTCGCCACCGATGCAAAGGACGAGGCGTCCAGGCACGACATCGGCGGCAACCTGATCCCGATGCTGGTCGATCGGGGCGAGGCGCAGGTGTACGACTTCGCGACCAACCAGGTGCCCGGGGAGACGGAGCGCGACCACGGCTACTGGCGCGACGTAGGGACGCTCGATGCCTACTACGACGCCCACATGGACCTGATCTCGGTGGTCCCGATCTTCAACCTCTACAACCACGATTGGCCGATCCACACGTGGCCCGATCCGTTGCCGCCGGCGAAGTTCGTGTTCGACGAGGACGGCCGCCGTGGGCATGCGCTCGATTCGATGGTTTGCGCCGGCGTCGTGATCTCGGGCGGCGTCGCTCGGCGCTCGGTCCTGTCGCCGGGCGTCCATTTGCACTCCTACGCCGAGGTCGAGGACGCGATCCTGCTACACGGCGTCGACGTAGGCCGGAACGCCATCGTGCGGCGGGCGATCGTCGACAAGGATGTGGTGATCGCGCCGGGGGCGACGATTGGGATCGATCCAGAGGCCGATCGCGAGCGCTTCACGGTGTCGGCCGGCGGCGTGGTCGTGATCCCGAAGGGCGAGGTCGTCGAATGAGGGTGGCGCTGCTCACCCGCGAGTATCCGCCGGACGTCTACGGCGGGGCGGGAGTGCACGTCGAATACCTGGCGCGCGAGCTGTCGCAGCTCGAGCAGGTCACCGTGCATGCATGGGGCGCCGGCGATGTGCGTCACTACGCGTGGGACGCGCTCGCCGGGGACGAGCCGTCGCTGGCGGCGCTCCGGGCGCTGTCGATCGACCTGACGATGGCCGCGCGCACCGCGGACGCCGAGCTCGTCCATAGCCACACCTGGTACGCGAACCTCGGCGGCCACCTCGCGAAGCTGGTGCACGGCATCCCGCACGTCGCGACCGTCCACAGCCTCGAGCCGCTCCGGCCGTGGAAGGCCGAGCAGCTCGCCGGTGGCTACGCGATCTCGAGCTGGGCCGAGAAGACCGCGCTCGAGGCCGCCGACGCCGTCATCGCGGTGTCGAATGGCACCCGCGAGGACACGCTGCGGGTGTATCCGGCCATCGATCCCGAGCGCGTGCACGTGATCTACAACGGGATCGACACAGCGCAGTACTCGCCCGACGGCGGCACCGACGTGCTCGAGCGCTACGGGGTCGACGCGGAGCGGCCGTCGGTGGTGTTCGTCGGCCGGATCACGCGGCAGAAGGGGGTCGAGTATCTCCTGCGCGCCGCGCGCGACTTCGACCCCGCGGCCCAGCTTGTGCTGTGCGCCGGCTCCGCCGATACCGCGGAGCTCGGCGCCGAGGTCGAGCGCCGCGTCGCTGAGCTCCGATCGGAGCGCGACGGCGTGGTGTGGCTAGAGCAGATGCTGCCTAAGGTTGAGGTGATACAGCTGCTCAGCCACGCGACCGTGTTCGCGTGCCCGTCGATCTACGAGCCGCTCGGGATCGTCAACCTCGAGGCGATGGCCTGCGAGGCGGCGGTCGTCGCGACGGCGACCGGCGGGATCGTCGAGGTCGTCGCGGATGGCGAAACCGGGCTGCTCGTGCCGATCGATCCCGGCGATGACGGCACCGGCGCCCCGCGCGACCCCGAGCGGTTCGCCGCCGACTTCGCCGAGCGCGTCAACGCGCTCGTCGGCGACCCCGACCGCGCCGCCGCGATGGGCCGGGCCGGCCGCCGGCGCGCGATCGAGCAGTTCGCCTGGCCGACGATCGCCGAGCAGACGTCCGCGCTGCATCACAGCCTGGTCTGACGCGAGTAGTCGTCTAGCCCTGGCGCTTCAAAGCCTCGCGCTTGAGCTTTCGCCAGCCACCGGCGCGATTGTTGGCGATGATCGCCTGGAACATGTTCGTGAGTGCAGTACGGCCGGTCCGTGCGCTTGACAGGCAAGGCGTTCTTGTCTTGTCGCTTGACATCATTAGATATTCTGTAAAGCTGTCCGTGTCGACCAACCGAAGGAGACGCGGATGACCTCTGTGGCAGGGACTGAGGATTCGGCCGGCCGTGCCCGCGCGGGCGCGACCGGTGAACAGCCAGCGGCGTGGCGGGACGCCAAGCGCTACGCATGGCTGCTGGGGGTGCTGGTGCCGACGCTCCCGTTCATCGTGTTCGGCCTGGTTCACCTCACCGGGCTCGGCTTCTTCTGGTTCTGGGGCCCGATCCTGATCTTCGGTGTGTTTCCCCCGCTCGATCTGATCATCGGGCTCGATTCGGAGAACCCTCCGGACAGCGTGCTCAAGTGGCTTGAGCAGGACCGCTACTACCGGTGGTGCACGTACGCGTTTCTCCCGCTTCAGTACGCGGGGGTGGTGTTCGCATGCGCGTTGTGGTCGAGCGGTGATCTGTCGATCGTGGACAAGATTGGGCTGGTGCTGACCGAGGCGATGGTGAGCGGGATCGCGATCAACACCGCGCACGAGCTCGGCCACAAGCGCGACCGCCTCGAGCGCCGGCTGAGCAAGATCGCGCTGGCTCAGAGCGGTTACGGCCACTTCTTCGTCGAGCACAACCGCGGTCATCACGTGCGCGTGGCCACGCCCGAGGATCCGGCGAGCGCGCGGCTAGGCGAGAGCTTCTGGACGTTCCTGCCGCGGACGGTGTCCGGGAGCATCGCGTCGGCGTGGGAGCTCGAACGCGAGTGGCTTGCCCGTGACGGGCGCTCGGCGTGGACCTGGCGCAACAACGTCCTCAATGCGTGGGCGATGACCCTGGTGCTGTTCGGCGGCCTGACCGCCGTCTTCGGGGTCGGCGTGCTGCCCTACCTGCTGCTCCAGATGGTCATCGGGTTTCCGCTGCTCGAGGTGGTCAACTACCTCGAGCACTATGGGCTGCTGCGGCAAAGGAGGGAGGACGGACGGTATGAGCGCACGCGGCCGGAGCACAGCTGGAACAGCAACAACGTCGCGTCGAACGTGCTGCTCTACCACCTCCAGCGACACTCCGACCACCATGCCAACCCAACCCGGCGGTTTCAGGCGCTGCGTCATTTCGACGAGGCTCCGCAGCTGCCGACGGGCTATGCCGGGATGATCCTGCTCGCGCTGGTGCCGCCGCTGTGGCGGCCGGTCATGGACCCGCGCCTGGCGACGCATTACGGCGGAGACGTCACCCGTGCGAACATCCACCCGCGGGCCCGGGACAGCGTGCTCGCGCGGTATCGATGCGCGGATCCAAGCGCGGACCCCGCAGGCTGAGAATGGAGCAGACGCCGGCAACGACCACCGATGAGCGCGTCGCGTATCGCGAGGCGGTCCGGCAGCTGCTCCGTGACAGGCTCCTCGACGCGGGCCGCGAGCAGTTGCGCGGTCGCGCGTGGGCGCAGGTGACGATGGCGGAGATCGCCGGGGCGGCCGGCGTCAGCCGCCAAACCCTCTACAACGAGTTCGGCACGCGAGACGAGTTCGGGCAGGCGCTGGTGATCCGCGAGAGCAGCCGCCTACTGGACGCCGTCGAGCAGACGATCGCGGCACATGCGGAGGACCCGCTCGCCGCGCTGACCGCCGGACTTGAGCGGTTCCTGACGATCGCGACCACCGACCCGTTCGTCAGCCTGCTGCTCGGCGACGACGGCACCGGTGGCCTCCTGCCGCTCGTCACTACGCAGAGCCGGCCGGTCCTCGACTGGGCGAGCGAGCGTGTCGCCGCCACGATTCGCACGCAGTGGCCGCAGGCGGCCGGCGTGGACATTGAGGCGCTTGCGGACACGCTCGTGCGGCTCGCGATCAGCCACGTGACCGCGCCGCGCGACCCGCCGGCAAAGACCGCGGCGGCGATCACCGCGCTGCTCGCGCCGTCGATCGAGCGCATGCTCGAGGCCGCGCTTCCAAATTGACTTGCCGCGGTCCCGCCGACATACTTTTGAGGGCGGGAGTCGGCAGCTCGAACACCTCAGCAGACGAGTATGCGGGAGTTGTGGCGTGGTATATGAGCGTTCAGCTCGGCAGGGGAAGGATGTCGAGTCGTTGCCCATCGGCTGGGCAGTGACGCGAGATTGAAGCCCCCGACCCGTGATCCGAGGCGACCGGCGCGCGGCCCGGCGAGTCCCGGCCGTCCACCGGCGAGCGGTCGCGCGCCGCAGCTGCGCCCGCCTGCGCAGAGGCTCGAGCTGGCGGGCGTCCGCCGGTCCGTCCTCGTCGGCCTGGCGCTCGCCGTCCTGATCCCGGTGGCGATCGTGGTGTTCGTCGTGTTGGGCGTTGGCGGGTCGAAGTCACTGTCCCCGGCCAAGACCGCGGCGGCGAAGCCCAGCCACGCCGCGCTGCCGTTGGCCGCCAAGACGATCGCGCACAACAAGCTCGCCGAGGCGGTGGCCGGAATCGACGTGAGCGTGACGGCGAAGGGCATGCTGCCGCCGTCCTCCTGCAAGCTGACCAACTCCACGACCGTCACGTGCATGCAGCCGACGCCCGCCGTCGACATCGTGGTGTTCCGCACCTATCCGTCGCTCAAGGCCCTGTACGCTCAGGCGCGAGTCAGCGCGATCGCTCAGGGTCCGTTCCGCTCGAACTTCGGCAACTGCACCGAGACCATGACCAATGGTGAAGTCGGCTGGAACCACGATTTCCAGCACCCGAGCGTGTATCCGATGAGCGAGTTCATCTCGGGTCAGATAACCGACGACAAGGCCGCCGGCCGCGTGTACTGCACGTTCGAGGATTCGGACCTGTACCTGGTGTGGACGCAGGACGACGGACGGATCCTCGGAGAGCTGAGTGGCGCGCCGCACGTCGACGCCTACGTCTGGTGGCGGCAGGTCCACCACTCGGTCGTGATGCCCGGAGAGCCGAACATGATGATGCAGATGACCGGCCCGACGAGCACACAGAGCACCACCACGACCACGACGGGTATGCCCGGCACGAACAGCATGCCGGGCACCACGAGCAAGAAGGGCACGTCCAACTCCAAGCACATGCCCGACATGCCGGGTACGACCAGCACGCAGAGCATGAAGTAGCGAGCGCATCCGCACCGGCCGCTTATCGCCGGCTCGGCGGCACGCTCTCGAGATCCGGACGCGGCGGCGGGCGCAACCGCTGGTAGGAGAAGGCCCCCGCCAGCAGCAGGCCGCCGAGGACGAAGAACGACACCACCCGGTAAATCGAGGTCAGCGTCGAGAGGTCGTACAGGAACACCTTCGCGACCGTGAGGAGTAGCAGCGTGAGCGCCGCGTTTCGGAGCGGTGCGATGTCCCTGCGCAGGCCGGCGATCAGACCGGCGATGCCGACCAGCCCCCACAGTGCGCTCAGCAGCACCTGTCCCTGCTGGCGCACGCTGAGGTCGAGGACGATCACCGACTCGGTCCCGGCGGCCGGTTGGAACGCGGATATGACCGCGACCGACGCGAGGCACAGGACCGCGACTCCCGAGGCGGCGATCAGCGCCCGCACGGCCGAGCGGCCGCGTTCGGCGCCGAGGCCGATCCGGAGTGCCGCCGCGGCGACGGCCGCGAGCGCGATGGCCGCCGCGCCCATGTCGTCGACGCCGCTCACAAGGGCCGTTGGCGGCGCCTCGACGGCGAGCGCGTGCAGACCGGCGCCGGCGAGGAACGCGAACGCGCCGTAGCGCGCGACGCGATCGTGCGTGCGGCGTGCGATCTCGGCCAGCGCCACCGACTCGAACGCCCACGCGCCCACCAGCGCCGGGCCGTCGAGCGTGGCCGCGGTCATGTAGCCCACGGCCAGCAGCCCGAGCGCATCGAGCACCGTCCGCCAGTCGCCACGCGCCGGGGTCACACGCGCTGAGCCGAAGCAGGTCGCGGCCAGGATGGCCACCGAGGCCAGCGGGACGAGCTCCGGTCCGGGCGCCAACTGGCTGGGTGGGAGCGCAATCAGCGCACGTACGAGCACGAGCCCGACATGCGCGCCGAGGGCGGCAGTCAGCCACGCCTCGTCGCCGCGGCCGGTGTTGCCCGCGGTGCGGCGATCGGTGCGGCGCGCGAGCCACGCAAAGCCGATCGCGGTCGCGCCCCAGGCGGCGGTGAGGCCGAGGCCGTGGGCGGTCATTCCGAGGGCGACGTCGGCGAGGACCACGGCGATCGCGATCAGGAGCCGCCGCAGCGTGGGGTGGATCGCGATCCGGGGCCGGCGCCAGGTGGGGTGGATCGCGAGCCCGGTCCGGCGCCACGTGGGATGGATCGCGAGCCCAGGCCGGCGCCACAGCCCGACGGCGGCGTGCGCGGTCGCCATCCCGGCGAGCCACAGCGCGCCGCCCGTCGTGCCGAACGCGAGCCGGCCGGCGACGCCGACGATCGCCGCGTTCAAGAGGACAAGCGCCAGGGCCGAGCGGAGCGCACGCTCCTCGGTCGACGCGCGCACCTGAGTGAGCACCGCGCCGGCGAGCCCGATCGACCCGAACGCCATCAGCACCGCGAGCTCAGCCGTCGGCGCTGCTCCGTCGGCCATCCACCATGCCCACTGCGGCGCGCAAACGAGCACCGTCGCGAACGCAAGCCACGGCCACCGGCGCCACAGCACGACCGACATCGAGCAGGCCGCGGCGACTGCGAGCAGCGCGATCGGGAGGTCGCCGTGGGGTGCTCCCACGAGCACGGGGGAGAGCAGCGCCCCGATGAGACCCAGGACGGCAATCGCCTTCCCCGCCCAGCGGACCGCGAGCGCAGTCGCGAGGGCGCCGACGAGCATCGACGCCACGACGGTCGTCGGCGCCGGGATCAGGCGGTAGACGTCGCCGGCAACGACGAGCGTCGCGAACGCGCCGGCGGTGGCGGCGCCGACCATCGCGATCGCCGCCTCCGTGCGGCCGCGGCGGGCGTGGAGCCAGACGCCGCCGGCGAGCAGCGCGCCCGAGGCCGCGCCGGCGAGGATCACGCGCACCGCCGGATCGATCCAGTCGTGCGAGATCGCGAGTCCGAGCAGGAACACGATGCCGAGGAGCGTCGCGGTCCCGCCGAGCCACGCAAGCGCGCGCCCGCCGAGGAAGTCGCTGAGCGAGGTGGCGTCCGTGGCGGGACGGTTGTCGAGGGGCGGCGGGTCGGGCTGGGGTGGGGCAGGCCGGCGATCCGGGCGTCGGGTGGCCGGCGACCGGGTTTGGCGGTTGGCCTGCAGGGTGGTGGGCGCGGGGGAGGGGCCGGGTGCTTTTGCCCACGTGCGCCCGCGGGACCCTTCAAGCACGTCGAGGCGCGTCTCGTTCTCCGTTACGACGCTGATCGTCGCGGCCAGCCGGCGCTCCAGGCGCTCCAGCCTCTGCTCGACGTAGTCGCCCTGCTCCAAAAGACTCATCCGGTCCTCCTGTTGACCGCTGGTTGATAAGCCGCCACGGTAGCGGGGTCGCGGGTGCTTGTCAACCGTCGGTCAACAAAGGTTGGAGGGGGGCTATGAGTCAGGCGCGACCGCGCTCACGGCGGTTTCGGAGCATCGCCGGCGAGTCCCGCCAGCGGCAGTATTTACCTGCAAAACCTGACAATTGGGCCGCAACCGATCGACCGTGTCAGTCCGTGCATGTGGGGCATGCAGGCTCTGGCAAGGCTGTGGCTCTCGCCACCGAATGTCAGGTCTTGCAGGTCGGGGGTACGGCAGAGAGGTTGGCGCGCCGGCGGGGGGTCAGGCGGTCGGCGACAGCCGGGCCTCGGCGATCGTCGGCTCGAACAGCTCGACCGGGTTGCCGCTCGGGTCCTCGACCAGGACCTGCTTGCCTCCGACGCCGGCGACGATGTCGTTGCGGAAGCGGGCGCCGTGCTCACGCAGCTCGGCGACGGTCGCCTCAATGTCGGCCACCTCGAGCTGAAAGCGGTTCCACCCGCCGGGCGTGGGCATCGTGCCGTCGGGCATCGCCTGACCTCCGCCGGGACCGCCACCCGGGGCGGTCAGGACCAGGCGTAGGTCTCCGCGGGAGAGCATCGCGAAGGTGGGCGCGGGGTGCATGACCTCCTGAAAGCCAAGCCACCGGCAGTAGAACTCGATCGCCGCGTCGACATCGTCGACGATGTAGCGGACGCTGACTGTCGGCATTTCGGTGCTCCTTGTCCTCGCGGCGGATGCCTGAACATGAAACGTAAACGACGATCCCGCCGGCGGCGACCTCAGCTCAACCCGGCGCTACCTCGACGTCACGGACGGCGCCCCGGTACTGCCACAGTGACCGAGCCTCCTCGAGAGTCAGCATCCGCCAGCGCTCGGCCTCCGGTTGCCACACCCAGATCGTCACGTCGACGATGCTCCGTACATCCTCGAGCAGCTTGACCGTGGTCCGAGTGTCGGCGTCGTCGGCCAGTACCTCTCGCGTCATGACGTCGACCACCTTGAACCGCCTGGGCTGCCTCGGCTCCGGCGGTTTGGCGGGCCGTGGCTTAGGCTGAGGCAGAACGCGCACCGGAGTTGCCTCGGGCGCCGGCTTCGTGCGTACTCGGTCGAGCGGCACCATGTTCGCGCCGGTGCCTTTCGTTTCTGTATCGAGAACCCAGACTCTGCCCAATGCCGACCTTTCTGAAGAGACGCGCGGACGGTAAACCGCGCTAACTCAAGGTTAGCCTGGCCCCGTCAGCAAGACGACGCGTTCAACCCCGGGACGGCAGCTTCACGATCTCGGACGCGAGCGGCCCGCACACGGATGCCGGCTTGTCCTCGCGCATCAGCCGGCGTCGCAGCAGCACGAACGCCGGCGCCCCCAGCAGCGCCGGAATCGTGAGCTGGAACAGGCGGTAGAGCAGCACCGCGGCAGTGGCATCGGAGACGTTCACGCCGTACAGCGCGAAGATCCCTACGAGCGCGCCCTCGGTGCCCCCGATCCCGCCCGGGAGCGGCACGAGGTTGCCGAGTTGGCCGATCAGGTAGCCGAGTATGAGCACGCCGATCCTTGGGACGTGGCCGACCGCCGCGAAGGCGAATCCGAGCGCCGCCATGTCGAACGCCATGTAGAAGAACGAGCCGGCGATCGCCCCGATGGAGTCCCCGCGCAGTAATGCGATCGCCTGCTCGACTCCGTCGGCGCCTGCGACGAGCCAGCCTCGCAGCGTCGAGCGGACCCGCCCGCCCAAGGTCTCGCGGTCAGCGTCCGCGCCGCGCTGGCCGAGCGCTCGCAGGAGCCGGGGGCTGAACCCGGCTAGGAGCACGCCCAACGCGGTGATCACTGCCGGCACGAGTGTGAGAGCAGCCGATCCCCTGCCGGCGATGATGCCGAGAAACACGCCGATGCCGACCACGATCAGCGCGAAGAAGTTCGCGGCGCTGGTGATCACGAAGAAGGCGACCGTGCGTCGCGCGATGTGAGCGGTCGACATGCCGGCCTGTCGGAGTGCCCACACCCCGAGTGCGAGGCCGCCGGCGCCGCCCGCGGGGAGCAACGAGTTGGCCGCCTGCTCGGACATCGCGATGTCGTAGCTCAGGCCCCAGGGCATCTGCGAGCAGAACGTCTCGCGGAACACGAGCAGGTAGCCGAGGCACGAGCCGACCTCGGCGAGGGCGACCGCGACGACCCAAACCGGCTCGGCGCCCTGCAGGCGCTTCTTCACCTCGTCGAGCCCGGGCAGCGCTGTGATCGCAATCGCGACCACCGCGACGATCGCGGCGACCTCGGCGACGCGCACGACGAGATGACGTGGGTGCAGCTCGTCCGGCATCCCGGCCTCGGGGAGCTTGGTGCTGGGACTGTCCTCGAGATCTGAACGCGTCGCCACTAAGAATCAGCTTAACCAGGTCGCGAACGCGGGCCGCGGTCCGGTTGGCTCGGTCGCTCGGATCGCCAGAGCTCGGGAGCTCAGGGCCCGGCTATGCGCTGCAGGAGATGGGCTGCGGTGGCGGCATTCGCGGGGTAAAACGCCTCGATCATCAGCTCGGCGAGCGTGATCTCGACTGCGGTGCCGAAGGTCGAGACCGTGCTGAAGAACGCGAGCTCTCGCTCGCCGTCACGCATCCGCAGCGGGAGCACGATCTCGTTGCCGGCGCGCCCGTCGTGCGGCGTCTCGAGGCTGACGTCGGGATAGGTCGAGAGCTCGTCGTAGAGCTGCTCGAGCTCGGGGTCGCCCGTGATCGCGACCTGCCGGCGCAGCCGCTGTAGGAGGTGGGCGCTCCATTCGGGGAGGTTCAGGATCCGGGGAGCCATTCCCCGCGGGTGGAGGGTTGCCCGCAGCGCGTTGGCCGGCGGCTCGACCAGCTCAGGTGCGATCCCCTCGGTCAGCACCGCCACCGCGTCATTGCCCGAGACCAGGTTGTAGTGGCGGTCGAGGATCACCGCCGGGTAAGGCTCGTGCGCGCGCAGGAACCGATCGAGGGCCTGGTGGATCGGGGCCATCTCGGGCTCCTCGAGCGAGCGCTCGACGTACTGTGGCGCGTAGCCGGCGGCGAGGAGCAGCCCGTTGCGCTCGCGGAGGGGAATGTCCAGATGGTCCGCCAGCCGCAGGACCATCTCACGGCTCGGCCGGGCGCGGCCGGTCTCGAGGAAGCTCACGTGCCGCGACGACACGTCCGCCTCGAGCGCGAGCTCGAGCTGGCTCAGGCTCCGCCGGCGGCGCCAGGCGCGGAGCAGCTCTCCGATCGGCATGCGCGTGCCGCTCGGGTGGGTCAGTGCGGTGTCAACGGACACGCGTCGAACGTAGCGCGCGTCCTGGGGCTGCGCAATTACCTCCGAGGTAGGAGTTGCTGGGATCGCTCGCGGTGACGGCCGCGGATTTGTGAGACTGGTCGGTGCCGTGGAGGGTGCCACCCGTCAACTCGACCCCGAATCGCTCGGTGCCCATGTCGCGCGGCTCTATCGAGCGGCCTACGGGTTATGCGGATCGCGTCAGGATGCGGAGGACCTCGTCCAGGACACGTTCGAGCGGGTGCTCCGCCGCCCGCGATTCCTGCGTCGCGATCAGGACCTGGTGTACCTGTTGCAGGTGCTCCGCAACACGTGGATCAGTTCCGGGCGGGCCAAGCGAGAGGTCGTGATCACGCCGGCCGGCGAGGAGATCGAGGCGATTGAGGCACCGAACGATCCGATCGCGCAATCGATCGAAAGCGCCGCGGTGTACGAGGCGCTGCAGGAGCTGACGCAACCGCTGCGCGAGGCGCTCGTCGCGGTGGACGTGCTCGGGTTGTCCTACCGCGAGGCGGCGCGTGCGCTGGGCACGAAGGAGGGGACGATCATGAGCCGCCTGCATCGCGGTCGCGGCCAGATCGCCGCGCGCTTCGAGGCGGCCGAGTGATGTAGGGCCCGGACCGCGTGCCGGCCGGACCGCGTGCCGCCCGGACTGATCCGCCGGCGTGGGAGGCGGCGCTCTACGCGCTCGCCCGGGCGAGCACCGGGGCGGCGGCGAGCCCCAACACGACATCCGGCTTGACGCGGGCCGCGAGCACGCACGTCCGGCCATACCGGACAAGCGTCACCACCGACAATCCAGACGACGTGGAGAACTCACGCAGCGGAACTCCCTCGAACGTCACCGTGCGGGCGTCATGCGGCAGCGAGACGGCGGTACCGGAGAACACGGTGTAGCTGAGCCGCGTGCCACTCGGCAGGCGGTAGAACACGGTCAGGGCGGGGCGGCCGCCGATCCGGTCGCTGCGTGTGCCGGTCGCCGGCACCGAGAACTTTGCATAGTTCGGATACGTCACGCCCCCGTACGAGACGTCGAGCAGCTTTGCGGTGCGGGCGGCCGGCGCAGGTCCCGTCGACCGCGCGAATGCGAGCCCGGCTGCCGCCGGGATGCTCGGCCCGGTGCTGCCGCCGCCGATCCCGACGACCCCGATCACGATCGCGGCGCACACTGCCGCAAGTCCTGCGACCGCGGCCGCTGGCCGCCAGGAGGGGCCGGATCGGCTCCGGGATGAGTCCGCGGCGCCGCCATACCGCTCGCGCACCTGGTTCTGCACCGCGAGTACGAGCCGATCGGGCACCTCTGGTCCGCCCGCGCGGAGGTCGCGCGAGACGCGCCGCTCCGACTCGACCTGCCGGCGGATCTCGGGCCGGTCCGCCCCGGCGCTCGCCGCGGCCGCCGAGTGAGCGCCGGACTGCGGCTCGTCGACGAGCCGCGTAATCGCCTGGGCTTCCTGTTCCTCGGGTGATGGCCTGGATCGCATCGCTGGTTTCGATCATAGGGCGCGAGTCGCACGCCGGCGAGGGGGCCCAAAGGGCGCACCCCACGATTAGAAAGACGCAATCCGCGGGCTACTTATTCCATCGGATTTAGGCGTCGGGTCGCCCGCGGTGACGGTGGCGGCGGCTACTTCATCGATGGCGACTATCCCACCGACAACCCGGCTTCTGTGCCGTTCGACCAGCTACTCGGGGTCAACGACCACAACGTTGCCGTCGGCTTCTACAACGACGGCAGTGGCAACACCCACGCCTACACGTTCAACATCAACCGCAACGAGTTCAACCAGGTGACGCCGTCGGGTCCCCCCCCCATCAACAACCGGGGCGACATCGCCGGGTTCGGGACCGACTCGACGAGTGACTCGTCGAACGGGCAGGTTGTCGGGTGGCTGCTCCGAAGCAACGGTCAGGTGACGATCCTGAACGTGCCTGGGTCGAGCATGACCCAGGCGCTCGGGATCAACGACAGCGACGAGATCGTCGGCGCGTACCAGGACGGCACCGGCAGCAACGCAACGATGCATGGCTTCACGTGGACCCCGATGCATGGGTTCCAGACACTGACCTACATCGGCTGACCCTGACGAGACCGGGCCGCCCTCGCGCGGCCCGGTCTCTTTGTGTCGTTGGTCACGCGACGCGCGCCGGTGGACTGGGCGTGAGCAACCGCCTGCTAGCGTCAAACCGAGCCGAAATCGGAACCTAGCTGCGAGGTCATGCCCCATGGGTGAGATCGTGAACTTGATGCCACGGCGAAAGCGCATCGCGCTGATCGCACACGACAATTGCAAGGCTGAGATGCTCGAATGGGCCCGGTTCAACCGTGGCACGCTCGGGGCCCACGAACTCCACGCGACCGGGACCACGGGGGCATTGCTCGCAAACGAGCTCGGCCTCGAGGTGAACCGCTTCTTCAGCGGTCCGCTCGGTGGCGACCAGCAGGTCGGCGCCGCGATCGCCGAGGGGAGAATCGACGTCCTGATCTTCTTCTGGGACCCGTTGCAGCCGCAGCCGCACGACGTCGACGTGAAAGCGCTGCTGCGGATCGCGGTGGTCTGCAACGTTCCGACCGCGTGCAACCGCGCCACCGCCGACTTCATTCTGTCGAGCCCGCTCACCGGCGAGGACTACCAGCGACCGGAACCTGTGTACCCGGAGGCCGACCTCACGCGGACGGGGGTCACGCTCAGGAGTGACGCCGCCGGGACCTCGTAGCGGTCCCGCCCCTGCGGCCATGGGTGGCCGTAGTGTTACGCCCTCGTGACCAGCGCCGATCTTCTTCTGCATCCGGTCCGATTGCGGATCGTCCAGGCGTTCCTGGGTGACCGAGCGCTGACCACCACCGAGCTCCGCGCGGAGCTCCCCGACGTACCACCGGCGAGCCTGTATCGGCACGTCGCGCGGCTGGTCGATGCCGGCGCGCTCGGCGTGGTGTCCGAGCGCCGAGTCCGAGGGGCGCTCGAACGGACGTACATCCTCCGCGCCGCGGCGGCGCGCATCGGCGTCGGCGAGCTCGAGCAGATGAGCGTCGACGAGCACCGGCAGGCGTTCATCGCGTTCGTGGCCGGCCTGCTCGGCGACTTCGACCGTTACCTGGCGCGGGGGAACATCGATCCGCTGCGCGACGGCGTCAGCTACAACCTGGCTGGGATGTGGCTCGACGACGCCGAGCTCACGGAGCTGCTGCGCGACATCGCGCGGATATTCGGGCCGCGACTGGCCAATCCGCCGAAGCCGGGCCGCAAGCGCCGAATCCTCGGAAGCGTCCTGCTCCCGGGCGACGAGCCCCGACGCGCCGACGGGACCCGCACCGACACCGGTAGCCCGGAAGCAAGCGAATCCTGATGCGGAGACTCATCTAACTCGATGAGCACCTGACTCGACGCGCGAAGCCTGCGCGCTATCGGCGAGCGTCGGATGCCCGAGCGTCGTACAGTCGGGCGCCGTGCGAACCGGTTCGCGTGACAGCCCGATCGTAGACCGCTCGGTCACGACCGACTCGGGTCGGCAGCTGCTCGTGCAGGAGGGCGGCGACCCTGACGGCCGTGCCGTGCTCGTGCAGCTCGGGACCCCGAGCTCGCGTGTGCTCTACGGGTTGCACCTGCTCGACGCGGCCGAGCGGGGGATCCGGTTGATCGCCTACGACCGCCCGGGGTACGGGGGATCCACTCCGGCCCCGGGGCGCTCGGTCGCGGACTGCGCGCAGGACGCGCGCACGGTCCTCGACGCGCTCGAGGTCGATCGGTTCGCCATTTGGGGCATCTCGGGCGGCGGCCCGCACGCGCTCGCGTGCGCGGCCCTGCTCGCCGATCGTGCGGTCGCAGCGGCGACGCTCGCCTCGCCGGCGCCGTTCGATGCCGATGGGCTCGACTGGTTCGCCGACACGGGGGAGGAAAACGTCGAGGACGACAAGCTGATCCTCAGCGATCCCGAGGCGGCGCGGGCCAAGCTTGCCCAGGACCGGCTCGAGTTCTTCGACGACACCGAGCCGGATCCGGCGGGGTCGCACCCAACGCTGTTCTCACCGGTCGACGCCGCCGTGCTGACAGACGAGCTGCGCGAATACTTCGCCCGCCGGAACCGGACCGGGCTCGCCCCCGGGATCGAAGGCTGGTGGGACGACAGCGTGGCGATGCTGAAGCCGTGGGGATTCTCACCAGAGACGATCCCGGTGCCGGTCATGGTCCTCCACGGCCGCCAGGACCTGATGGTGCCGTTCGGGCACGGCGAGTGGCTGGCGCGCCGCGTGCCGAGGGCCGAGCCGTACCTCACCGACGATGACGGTCACCTGACGCTGTTGCAGAATCGGGTTCCCGAAGTCCACGCCTGGCTGCACGGCCATTTCTGAGCGTGGCGGCGTGTCGGGTCGTTGCCGCACCCCGTTCGCTGCGCCGGTCGTGATGCTCGTGGGGCTGGCGTTCGGGATGACCGCGCTCGGAGGTTCCGCTAGCGCGGCTCGCCGGGAGTCGAGGGCGGAGCGCCCGGCTTCGAGCGCGGCTCGCCCGGCCTCGAGCGGAGGGAGCGCGCCGACGGGCACGCCAAGCCCTGTGCTGGCCGCCGTCCCCTACATGGGCTGGAACACGTATTACGGGGTCGGCGGGATCTTCGACGAGCAGACGATCATCTCGGTGGCCAACTCGCTGTTGCACCGTGGTCTGGCCCGCGCCGGCTACGACATCGTTTGGCTCGACTTCGGCTGGGCCAGCGGCAAGCGGAACCGCAGCGGAGAGCTCGTGGTGGACCGCCAACAGTGGCCGCACGGACTGCGCTGGCTGACCGACTGGCTGCACCAGCATGGGTTGCTGGCGGGGATCTACACCGACGCGGGCAAGAGCGGATGCCGCGGCCAGGGCGTCGGCTCGCTCGGCCACTACGAGCAGGACGCCGACAGCTTCGCCGCGTGGGGATTCGATGCGGTCAAGGTCGACTTCTGCGGTGCTGGCGAGGCTGGTCTAACCCCCAAGCCGGCGTATGTGCAGTTCGCGCAGGCGATCGCGAACAACTCGAGCCACCGGAAGATGCTGCTGAACGTGTGCAACTTCTGGGTGCCGGGCCAGATCAACGGAACGCTTCCGACCTACGCCAACTCGGCGTACGCCAGCTACCGGTGGGCACCGCGGATCGCGCAGAGCTGGCGCACGGACACCGACATCGGATTCACGCGCAAGATCCAGTTCACGAACGTACTGCGGAACCTCGACCACGACGCCGCCCACCCCGCCGCAGCCGGGCCGGGGCACTGGAACGACCCCGACTACCTCGGGCCCGAGCTGGGGATGACCAGCTCCGAGGCGCAGGCACAGTTCTCGATGTGGGCGATGGTCGCCGCGCCGCTGATCCTCGGGAGCGACCCCCGCGCGCTGTCACCCGAGACGATCACGATGCTCGAGAACCCGCGGGTGATAGCCGTCGACCAGGATCCCCTTGGGATCCAGGGCACGGTCGTCGAGCTGGAGGGATCAGGGCAGGTCTGGAGCAAGCCGCTCACGGGCGGGCAGGCCGCGGTGGCGCTCCTCAATCGCGGCGCGCAGCCGCTCCGGATCACCACCACGGCCAGCACGGCCGGGCTCCAGTCGGCCGCGAGCTACACAGTCCACGATCTGTGGGCGGGGACGACCGAACGGACGGCGGGCGCGATCGGAGCGCTGGTCCCACCCGACAGCGTGGTTCTGTACCGGGTCACGCCCGCGCCGGCGCGTCCCTGATCCCGCCGCCTACGAGAGCTAGGCGGCGTTCGCGGCGCCCTGCGCCGCATCCACCGGGGCCGGCACCGGAATCGGAGCGTCGCTCCACTCGCCCCAGACGACCTTGGAAGGCTTCACCTGGTAGCGGTAGACGGTGCCCTCGTCGTTGACGAGGTACGTGTCGACGTTGCCCGAGCGGGTGTGCAGGATCAGCCGCTGGCCGCTCTCGGCGAGCATGGCCAATGCCTTGATGTTGGGGACGTCGACCGCCGGCCACCCGAGGTCCTCGCCGGCGACGATCGGGACGATCAAATGGCCGTACTTGGACATGATCAGCGCCGTCTCCTCGAACGGCTCGCTGCGCTTGCCCAGGTAGCAGAGAATCGTGGCTGCGGCCGACAGCAGGAGGCCGGCGAGCGAGATCCACCGCAGCAGCGAGACCTCCGGTGACACGCCGGCGAACGAGATGGTGGCGGGGACGGTGCTCGGCGTCCCCACGCTTCCGCCTCGGGTGGTAGCGACAGCGCCCGACGGCGCGCCGGGCGCCGGCGCTCCGGCCCCCGCCGACGGTGCCGAGGTGCTCCCAGCGCCCTGCGGCACCAGCTGTTGAGAGCCGAGCTGGAAGGGCATAGTCGGCGAGAAGCTCAGGTCCAGAGGGTTACCAGCCACAGTGCCGGTGATGTGGACCACGGGATCGACGGCGATCGTGTACGCCACGCCGGGGATACCCGTCAGGGCTCCTACCCTTCCGAGGAGCGACTGGATCTGATGTATGTCGAGCGTCACCTCGGTGCTGGTTTGGTCACCAGTGAAGTGGGTGGTTGGTGTCAAGACGATGCTACGGCTCCAGCCGCTCACGGCGCTGAGCTGCAGGAGGATCTTCTCGGTTCCCACGATGTCGTGTGGAGCAGTGCTCGAAAAGTGGTAGTTGACGCGCACGCCGACCTGGTGGACTAGCGCCAGGAAGATCGGATCGCCGGTGTGGACCGCACCGGTCGGATAGACCGGTCCTGCGGGCGCGGTGGCGCTGTAGCCGAAGCTCACCTGCTGGTGGTACGGCGTTGGTACCTCGGTTGCCTTGGCTGACGGACGAGCGAACGAGATCATTCCAAGCACGAGAAACACCGCGGCGGCGATAGCCGACGCGGTGAGGAACGCACCGAAGTTGATGCGAGGTCCGACGCCTTGGTCTGGAGAGGTATTCACGAGCGCGGTGCCTTGAAGGATGGATCCTTGCGCAGCCTTTCTGGGGCGCTTACGTCGCCGGCGCTGCTCGCCGAGGCCGAACACCAGCGACAGCCCGAGGAGCGCGCAGATGGTGGCAGCGATTGCCGGAGTGTGGAGGAGCTTGATCCAGATCCCACCGTGCCGCACGTGTATCCACAACTTGCCGAGTAGCAGGGAGCGCGTCGGGTGGGTGGGATCGATGAAGTGGTTGTTGTCTCCCTTGAAGGTGTAGCGGTCGCCGTTCACCGCGATGATGCGGTGCAGCGCGACCGTGTGCAGCAGAGTGCTCCAGTACGCGACGATGTCCCCGACCTTGTACTGAGCGGCCGGCCGGACGATCGCCAGATCCCCCGCGTGGAACAGGGGCTCCATGCTTGTCCCCTTCGTCACCACGTACCGGGTGGATCCGCCGATCTTCGTCGGCGCGAAGTACCACCAGCCCACCACTAGGAATACGACGAAGGCGGCGGTCAGCAGGCGGGAGCGAAGTCGGGCTCGGTTCACGATTGCAATTCACTTCAAACTGTCCGGCAAGAGCGGCTGGGGAGAGCGAGGCCACGCGCCACGCTCTCCCCATGCCCTGATCAGTGATGTCGGATTACTTGTAGACCGCTACGGCGAACTCGTTCGCGGTTTCGGTCGGCTGCGTCAAGCCGGTGCAAGTGGCGGTCGAGCCGTCGCCGGCAACGACGCAGCCAGTGCTGCTGAGGCTGGTAGGCGCCGTGCCGGCAGTGGGGCCCCAGCCGATTTCAACGGTAGCCGCAGGGTCGATATCCGTCGAGAAGGTCAACTGGACCCCGGTGATGGTCTGACCGTCGGTGCTCAGCGTGTTCGAGATCCCGCTGATATCCGCGCCGCTGACCGAGATGTTGTTGTAGCCGGCGACGGTGTCGCTCGGCAACGTGTTGGTGTAGGTGAAGGCAGCTCCACCCGCTGCAAGCGCGCATATCACCGCGACGGCGGCGAAGAGGCGCATCCTCTTGCTCTTCATTAGCAGTGACCTCCTGGGTCTCCGTATTGGCCCGCTGACCTATCGGTCATTACTAATCGCTTCGCCTCCGTGGACAGCGGTTATCTGACCAAGGTGATCGTCCATGTAGCGAAAAGCCTTTATCCGTAGTTACTGCGGATCGGACATTCGGCTTTACCGCCTAGTGCGCGGCGCGCGGTCGTGCTAGCGAGGTTTTGTGAGCTATCGAGCCGTGGAGCGGCGCCCGCGGGTGCGGGCGAGGGCCACGCCCGCGAGGCACAGGGCGCCGCCGGGGAACACCAGCGCCGGGGGCACCTCGCCGAGGAACGCCCACCCGAGCAGCAGCGCGAGGGGCGGCACGAGGTACGTGGTCGAGCCCATCCGACCCGCCGTCGTGCGGGCCAGCGCGTAGGCCCAGAGCACGAAGCCGGCGGCGGTCGGGGCCAGGCCGAGGTAGATCATCGAGGCGATCGTCGAGCCGCCGGCGTGGCCGAGTCCGTGCACGAGCGAGCCGGCGTAGGGCAAGCAGCTGATCGCCCCGATTGTGCACGCGAGCCACGTGACCGACAGCGGCGAGGCCCGACGGAGGACAGGCTTCTGCGCGACGACCCCGCCGGCGTAGGCGACCGCCGCCACCAGGCACAGGAGGGCGCCGAGGCTCTCGTGCAGCCCATGCTGCGAGGTCGCCACTCCGATCACCACCGCTCCGGCAAACGAGACCAGGCAGCCGGCGAACAGCCGGGGCGGAAAGCCCTCGTGCAGGAGCACGCCGGCGAGGATCGCGATCAGGATCGGCCCGACGTTGACGAGCATCGCCGCGGTGCCGGCGTCGACGCGCTGCTCGGCGGCGTTGAGCGCGACGTTGTAGACGCCGAACCAGAGGACGCCGCATACCACGATGCCCCCCAGCTCGCGCCGGCCGGGGAGCGGCTCACGACGTGCCAGCACGAGGATTCCGAGGGCCGCGCTCCCGACCAGCAACCGCCCGAGGGCGAGGGCGCCCGGCGACAGCTCGCGGTCCGCGAACCGGATCGCCACGAAGGCCGACGCCCACACGCAGACCATCACGGCGACCGCGCCGATCACGATCGCGCGCTCGCGAGAAGCACGTGGGAGCCCAGGGGCGACGACAGTCACGAGGCGTACAACGTTACGAGGCGCGTACGCGTGAGGTCCGTCGAAACGCTCGCCGGCGGCATACTGAGCGCATGGCGGTTCATTCCAGCCCCGAGACGATCCGCGAGGTCCTGACGCAGACGCGCACCTGGGCGGTGATCGGCTGCTCTCCCGATCCGCGCCGAGACTCGCATCGCATCGCCCACCTGCTCCAGAGTCGCGGGTTCCGGGTGATCCCGGTGAATCCGAACGCCGACGAGGTGCTCGGAGAGCGCAGCTACGCGACGATCTCCGACATTCCGAAGAGCGAAAACGTCGACGTCGCCGACATCTTCCGCCGTGCCGACCGCGCCGGCGCTCACGTCGACGAGGCGATCGGCGCCGGTGTGCGCGCCGTCTGGATGCAGCTCGGGGTGATAGACGAGGCGGCCGCGCAGCGCGCGCTCGACGCCGGTCTGCTCGTCGTGATGAACCGTTGTCCGGCGATCGAGCTGCCGAGACTCGCCGCGTGAACCGGGACACTGAGCTCGTCCGCGGCGGCATGCCCGGGGTCGATCGCGCCACGATCCACCCCTACATCGACGCCATCCCCGGCCCGTTCTTCTACCAGCGAACGGCCCATCCGGTCGGAGCCGAGGCCGAACGCGTGCTCGGCGAGCTCGACGGCGGCCATGCGCTCGTGTTCTCCTCGGGTACCGGCGCCACAACCGCGCTACTGCTCGCGATGCTCGGGCCGGGCGCGACCGTGGCTGTCGCCGGCGGCGGCTACTACGGCACCGTCGGGCTGATGCGCGAACTCGCGCGGTGGGGGCTCGAGGTGGAGGAATTCGACCAGACGGGCGAGCCGCCGGTTGCCGACCTGGTGTGGTTCGAGCCGTGTGCGAACCCGATGATGACGTTTCCCGACCTCGAGGTAGCGATTGGACGCGCGCACGCGGTCGGGGCGGTGGTCGTCGTCGACAACACGGTCCTCAGCCCGATGCTGCTCCGCCCGCTCGAGTACGGGGCGGACTTCGTGCTGCACAGCGCCACCAAGATCCTCGCGGGTCATCACGACGCGCTGATCGGGGTGGTCACGTGCGCGCGCGCCGAGGACCACGCGCGCCTGCACGCGTTTCGCACGACCTCGGGCATCGTCGCGGCGCCCGACCCGGCGTGGCTGCTTCTGCGCGGTCTGAAGACGCTCTCGCTCCGGGTGCAGCGCCAATCCGCCAGTGCGCTCGAGCTCGCGCGCCGGCTGGCCGGCCATCCCGCGGTCGAGCGGGTGCGGTATCCCGGGCTCGGCGATCCGGTCGCGGCCAAGTACGTCGACGCGTTCGGACCGTTGCTCTCGTTCGACGTCGCTCACGCCGCCGCCGTCCGGGTCGAGCGCTCGCTCCAGCTGATCGAGAACGCGACGAGCCTCGGTGGGGTGGTCTCGACGCTCGAGGCGCGGGCCCGATGGGAGCCCGAGCGCGTCCCCCCGGGCCTGCTCCGCCTGAGCGTCGGCCTCGAGGACGTCGAGGACCTGTGGGCCGATCTGGCGCGCGCCCTCGACGGCTGATCGCCTCAGCCGACCGGGTAGGGTGCCGACCTCGATGAAGATCGTCTACACGCTGACCGACGAGGCGCCGGCGCTGGCGACGGTGTCGCTGCTACCGATCATCCGCGGGTTCGCGTCCGCGGCCGGGATCGAGGTCGAGGTGCGCGACATCTCGCTCGCGGGCCGGATCCTCGCGCAGTTCCCCGACGCGCTCGACGAGGAGCAGCGGGTCGCGGACGCGCTGAGCAGAGCTCGGTGAGCTGGCCGACGAGCCAGAGGCCAACATCATCAAGCTGCCCAACATCAGCGCGTCGGTGCCCCAGCTCAAGGCGGCGATCGAGGAGCTGCAGGGCAACGGGTACGCGATCCCCGACTACCCGGAGGAGCCCGCCGACGACGACCAGCGCGCAGTGCGCGAGCGATACGACAGCGTTAAGGGGAGCGCGGTCAATCCGGTACTGCGCCAGGGCAACTCCGACCGCCGCGCGCCGGCGTCGGTCAAGGAGCACGCTCGCCAGCACCCGCATTCGATGGGCGCCTGGTCACCCGATTCCCGCTCGCACGTCTCGACGATGAGCGCCGACGACTTCCGCTCAACCGAGCGGTCGCACACCGTCGAGAGCGCCGGCACCGTCCGGATCGAGCACGTCGACCCCGACGGCAACGTGACCATCCTCAAAGAGAAGACGCCAGTCAAGGCCGGCGAGGTGCTCGACGCCGCGGTGATGCGCCGCGCCGCGCTCCAGGCGTTCCTGGCCGAGCAGATCGCCGACGCGCAGGAGCGGGGCGTTCTGTTCTCCGTCCACCTGAAGACGACGATGATGCGCGTGTCCGACCCGATCATCTTCGGGCACGCGGTCCGGGCGTACTACTCGGACCTGTTCGAACAGCAGGGCGACACGCTCAAATCCGCCGGCGTCGACCCGAACGACGGCGTCGGGGCGATGCTCAAGGCAATCGAATCGCTGCCCGACAAGCAGCGTTCGGCGCTGCAGCACGCGATCGACGAGGCGTACCAGAATGGCCCGCCACTCGCGATGGTGGACTCAGGCCGCGGCATCACGAACCTCCACGCTCCGAGCGACGTGATCATCGACGCCTCGATGCCCGCCGCGATCCGCTCCTCGGGCCAGATGTGGAACGCCCAGGGAGAGCACCAGGACACGAAGTTCGTGATCCCCGATCACTCCTACGCGCCGCTATACGCCGAGGCGGTCGACGACTGCCGGCGGCACGGCGCGTTCGACCCGGCGACGATGGGCAGCACGCCCAATATCGGGCTGATGGCCCAGGCGGCCGAGGAATACGGGTCGCACGACAAGACGTTCGAGATCGCGGAAGCCGGGTCTGTGCGGGTCGTACGCGCCGACGACGGCGAAACGCTGTTGGAGCTCGAGGTCGACGCCGGCGACATCTGGCGGATGTGCCAGACCAAGGACGCCCCGATCCAGGACTGGGTGCGGCTCGCGGTCACTCGCGCGCGCGAGACGAATACCCCGGCGGTGTTCTGGCTCGACGAGACGCGCGCCCACGATGCCGAGCTCCTGCGCAAGGTGCGGCCGGCGCTCGACGAGCTCGACACCGACGGCGTGCAGATCGAGATCCTCGACGTCGCGCAGGCGGCCCGTTTCACGCTCGAGCGTGCCCGCGCCGGCAAGGACACGATCTCGGTCACGGGCAACGTGCTCCGCGACTACCTCACCGACCTGTTCCCGATCCTCGAGCTCGGCACCAGCGCGAAGATGTTGTCGATCGTGCCGCTGATGCAGGGCGGCGGCCTGTTCGAGACGGGCGCGGGGGGGTCGGCGCCCCGGCACGTCCAGCAGTTCCTCGAGGAGAACCACCTGCGGTGGGACTCGCTCGGGGAGTTCCTCGCGCTCGGACCGTCGTTAGAGCTGCTCGCCGGCCACGACGACAACCCCCGCGCACAGTTGCTGGCCGACACGCTCGACCGCGCGATCGGGCGGCTGCTCGAGGAGGATCGCTCGCCGTCGCGGAAGGTAGGTGAGCTCGACAATCGCGGCAGTCACTTCTACCTCGCGCTCTACTGGGCCCGGGAGCTCGCCGACCAGGGGGACGACGCCGACCTCGCTGAGCGGTTCAAGCCGCTGGCCGACCGGCTCGCCGAAAGCGAGCAGACGATCGTCGAGGAGTTGGATGCCGTGCAGGGCAACCCAGTCGAGATCGGCGGCTACTACCGCCCCGACATCGACAAGGTGACGGCGGCGATGCGCCCGAGCGCGACCTTGAACGACGCGCTCGACTCGCTGTGAGCGCCGTCAGCCTCCGCTGAGGCGAACGGCCGCGGGCGAGCGCACGAACGACAGATAGCCCCGGACGCCGGTGACCTCGAGCAGGCGCTGGACCTGGGGAGAGCCTTGCGTCACGGACACGCGGTCACGGGTGCGCTCCGCGGTCGAGAACTGGAGCAGGACGTGCAGGCCGGCCGAATCCATGAAGCTGACGCGATCGAGATCGAGGACGATCGCCGGCGGGTTCATCTCCTCGGCGATCGCTAGCGATCTCGCGAATACGTCCGCCGCACAAAGGTCGACTTCGCCCTCGACCGCGACCACGACCATGCCGTCGTGCTCGACGATGTCGATGTCTATGTTCGGGTTGCCGTCCATGGAGGTGGGCGCGCCGCGAGCCGCCGGCGTCATGTGCCGGCCACCCGCCCGCACAAGTGAGATCACCCCCGAGGAGGCGCTCCACTCGTCAGATCAACGGCCGACCGACGGATTTCTCACGTGCGTGAGACCCCGGGCTCGGGTGCGTCCAAGCCGAACATCGCGCGGGCCGTCTCGACCAGGTCCGCGACCAGCGGCCCGGCCCCTCCGTCTGGCCAGACGAGCATGAGGACGGCCGGCTCGGCGTCGATCAGCGGGATCGCCTTGATCCCGAGGTGCGCGAACGGGACCGCCACGAGCTCGGGGACCGTCGTGACCGCGCGGCCCGAGGCGATGATCGACGCGACCTCTTCGGGCGTGATCGCGCCGTCGTCGGTGCGCCGGGCGGGCGCTCCCCGGTAGGCGTCCAGACCCCAGTGGCCGAGCCAGACAGGGTCGCACCAGTCGACGACTCCGGGGAACGTCTCGTCGAGCACCTCGGCGACCGACAGCTCCTGACGCGCGGCCAGCGGATGGCTCTCGGCCATGGTCACGACCAGCGGGCTCGTGCGGATCGCCTGGCTAGCCAGGCCGGGCGCGGTCGGCGCAAACCAGATGAGCGCTGCGTCGGAGTCGCTAAGCCACGCGCGGGCGTCGAGCGTGGGGTATCCGAGCTGGCGCCACTCGATCGTTACCTCGGGGTGCTCGGCCATGAACCGCGGGACCAGGTCGCCGGCCATCATCGGCGGGGTCATGGCCATGAACCCGGCGTGGAGCCGGCCCTCCCGCTCGCGCGCCCACGAGCGCGCGGTGGCGTTGACCTCGTCGACGGCGTCGAGCGTCGCCTGGGCCTTCTCCAGGAAGGCCTCGCCCGCCGGGGTGACGGTCACGCCACGGGGATTGCGCTCGAGCAGCCTCACGCCGAGCTGAGACTCGAGACGCGCAATCGCTTGCGAGAGCGCCGGCTGCGCGAGCTGGAGGCGCCGGGCCGCACGAGTCATCTGACCCTCGTGCGCGACGGCCACGAAGTACCGCAGCTGTCTGAGGTCGAGCTCGCTCAGCTACCTCACTCGAGCGTCCGTCGCGGGCTCGAACCTGCCATAAGCAGTCGTTATAGCAGAGGCCGATGAACGTATTTGACTACACCGAGACCCTCTGGAACTATCGATTCAGCCATACGTTCAGGGTCTCGGGGGCGAACTATGGGACCGGCTCAGAGATGCGAGTCGGCCGCGGAGCACCTGGGGCGGTGCGATCTCGGCCGGCTCGCGTTCTGGGTCGACGCGGCGTCCGCGTGCGCCGCATACGAGCGCGCACGGGTGTCGGATCGCGGGTCTACGCCGCGTCCGCGTTCGCCGCACACAAGCGCGTACGGGGTCGGATCGCCCGCGCGCGCCGGTGCGCGCGGGCGTCGTACGGCTGGGGTTTGCCCCCTACCAGGCCTGCGTACGCGTGCAGTGAGGGCAGCCGACCGAGGTGGTCACGAGCGCCTCGAATGCGTAGCCGCACTCGCAGGTGTAAAGCGCTCGGTCCTCGGTGCGGGCGCCCTGCCCGCGTTCGCGAGATGCGGCGTCGTTCTGGGGCGCCGCGATCGGACGCGCCGCCGGCTTGTGCGCGCCGCGCCCCCGCCGGCGCCACCGGACGCTGATCTCGCTTGTTTTCGATCTGACAACCATGTCTACCTAATAACGCTCGTTCGGACGATTCGTTTCTCCATTAACGCGAGAGTCGCTGCTCTCTAATACGACGTTAATCGGCAGGCACCCCCAAGCAATGAATGGCGGAGGGTTCGACCGGCGGGGTGTGGGAGAATCACGCCAGGCATGGATCCCAGCCGCAAGCGTGCCATCCGCCTGACTGTTGCCTTGACCGCCGCCGTCCTGCTGGCGTCGGCGCTCGTCTACGTCAGCTTCACCGCCGGAAACAAGGAGTTCACGGCCTCCCAGCTGCTCGCGCGGGGCAAGCCGGGGCAGACCTACGAGCTCGCCGGCACGGTGCTGACCGGGTCCGTGCAGCGCGACGGCACCACGCTGCTGTTCCGGATCCGCGACCCGAAGCTGCCCATATCGGTTCCGGTCCGCTACAACGGGATCGTGCCCGACCCGTTTGCCCCTGGCCGGGCGGTTATGGTCGCCGTCGAGAAGAGCGCGGGATCCACCTACGTCGGACAGGGAAACTCGCTCACGACCAAGTGCCCGTCGAAGTACCAGGCGGAAGCCGCGTCGTAACGATGATTTCGGGCTGGAACGAGGCTCTGAGATGGCGCTGATCGGCCGCGCGCTGCTGATCATCGCGCTCGGAACCGCCGCGTTCGGCATCGGCGCCTCGCTCTACGGCGCGCGTACGGGCCGCCGGGACTGGGTCGACGCCGGGCGCCGTTCGGTGTACGCGCTGGCCGCGCTGGCGACGGTCGCCTTCGCGATCCTCGAGGACGCCTTCTTCCGCTCCGATTTCTCGTTCAACGTGGTCGCCGAGCATTCCTCGACGACCACGCCGACGTTCTACAAGCTCGCCGCGGCCTGGTCCTCGCAGGAGGGCTCGCTCCTCCTGTGGGTGTTCCTGCTGTCGGTGTGGTCGAGCCTGATCCTGTTCCTGGTCCGCAAGCGGGCGCGCGAAATCACCCCTTACGCGACGGCCGTCCTGCTCGGGTTCGCCGCGTTCTTCACCTCGCTGGCCACGTTTTGGGCCAACCCGTTCTACACCAGCGCCACCCCGCCGGCCCAGGGCGCCGGGCTCGACCCGCTGCTGCTCCACCCGAGCATGATGATCCACCCGCCGATGCTGTACTCGGGCTACACGCTGCTGACGGTCCCGTTCGCGTTCGCGATCGGCGCGCTGATCACGGGCCGACTCGGCGCAGAGTGGATCTCGCTCACCCGCCGGTTTGCGCTGGCGGCCTGGCTGTTCCTCGGGATCGGGGTCCTGCTGGGCGCCCGGTGGTCCTACACCGAGCTCGGCTGGGGCGGGTACTGGGCCTGGGACCCGGTAGAGAACGCCGCGCTGATGCCGTGGCTGTGCATCACCGCGTTCATCCACTCGGTGATGATCCAGGAGAAGCGCGGGATGCTGAAGGTGTGGAACGTGTCGCTGGTCCTGGCCGCCGGCACGCTGTCGATCCTCGGGACGTTCCTGGTGCGCTCAGGGATCCTCGACTCGATCCACGCGTTCGGCGCCTCGACGCTCGGCGTTCCGTTCGTGCTGCTGCTCGCGGTGATGGTGCTGGGGTCGATCGGGCTGATCCTGTGGCGGCGCGATCTGCTGCGCTCGGACGCCAGGCTCGAGTCGCTGCTCTCGCGCGAGGCCGTGTTCCTATTCCAGAACCTAGTGCTCGTGGGGATGGTGTTCGTGATCTTCTGGATCACGTTCTTCCCGCTGATCTCCGAGGCGCTGACCGGGACCAAGGTGTCAGTCGGGCCGCCGGCGTTCCGCCCGTTCATCGTTCCGCTGGCGCTGATCCTCGTGCTGCTGTCGGGGATCGGGCCGATCATCGCCTGGCGCCGGGTGACGCTCGCGAACCTGCGCCGGAACTTCGCGATTCCGGTCACGGCGGGCCTCGTGACGTTCTTCGTATTGCTGTTCTGGCCGGGAGGTCCGAGCTCGCGGCCGTTCGCGCTGATCCTGTTCGCGCTCGCGGCGTTCGTGCTGACGTCTGTCGCCCAGGAAATGGGGCGCGGCGTCGCGGCCCGCCGGGCGATGACGCATGACCCGGTGCCGATCGCGTTCGTCGGGCTGATCCGCCGAAACCGCCGGCGCTACGGCGGCTACATCGTCCACGCCGGGCTCGCGGTGCTCCTCATAGGCGTGGCGGGCTCATCGTCGTTCCAGCACTCCCAGGACGTGATCATGTCCCCGGGCCAGAAGGCGAGCGTCGACGGCTACACGATCCGGTACGTGCGGCCGACTGAGTCGGTATCGGACCAGAAGATCACCTTCGGCGCCCTGCTGAACGTCACCAAGGGCGGCAAGCACGTGACCACGATCACCACGACGCGCAGCTTCTATCCGTCCCAGAACCCTTCGGACGGCCTCATCGGCAAGTTCTTCGACACCGCCAACTCCGACAGCCAGGTCGGGCTGGATGCCGGCCTGCGGCGCGACATCTGGACGGTGATCAACGTCGACCCCACGCCGCTGACGTCGCTGATCAACAAGGGCAACAACCTGTTCGCCGCTTACGCGCCGCAGGTGATGACGCAGGCGTCGAAACAGTCGCCGGCTCAGGCCCAGACGACGATGAACACGCTCTGGGCCGAGCGCGACCTGGCGGTGACCGAGATCGCGAAGCGGTTCGTCACGCATCCGTGGCCGACCGAGTTCCTGCTGATCGTGGACCCGCTCGTGAGCTGGCTCTGGCTCGGCGCGCTGATCATGGGCGGCGGCGGCCTGATCGCGCTTTGGCCGGTGCCGTCGCTCGCCCGCCGGCGTTCGGCCGTCAGGCGCCCGGCCCGGCCGGCGGCCTCGCCCGGCGCTCCCGTTCGCGAGCCGGTCCGCGACGGTCCGCGAGCCGGTCTGAGAGCGGACGCATGGAGTACCTGATCATCCTGGTGATCCTGTCGGCGGTGGTCGTGTTCGTGACCGCGCCGCTGCGCCGGGTCGTGGGGCCTTCGCGAGCGTCGGATTCTGCGCTCGCCGACGACGTCGCCGAGCTCGAGGCCGCGCGCGAGGCCAAGTACCGCGAGCTGCGCGACGCCGAGCTCGACCACCGCACCGGGAAGCTGTCCGATGCCGACTACGACGAGCTCGACCGCACGTTGCGCGGCGAGGCGATCGTGATCCTCCGGGACCTCGACGACGAGCAGGCGCGGCTGGAGGATCCGCGCTGAGCTACCATCGCTGGCGATGAGCACGGTTCTCGGCCTCGTCCAGGTAGCTATCTGCGTCGTGCTGGTGTTCCTGATCCTGATGCACTCGGGCAAGGACGCCGGCCTGTCGGGCGCGTTCGGCGTGGGGACCGGAGCCGGCCCGTTCGGTGGCGGCTCGCTCGTCGAGCGCAACCTGAACCGCTGGACGGTCGGGTTCGCGATCGCGTTCGTCGTGAACACGATCATCCTGATCAAAATCGCCTAGCTCCGGTACGTGTCCGCATCGGGTGCCCGCGCGCCTGCATTTCGTGTTGCTCGGCCGCTGTACCGGGCGCGAGGCACCCGACTGGGACACGCACCTACGCAGCCATGCGGGCCGGCCTGTCGTGCGCCCCGTCGGGTATAGGCGCCCGGCGTCGCGGGGCCCGCGCCACCAGCCGCGCGATTCCGGGCGGGAGCCGGCCGTCGGTCGCCAGCCACCCGCCGGCGAGGATCAGCAGCAGTCCCGCCACCGCGCCGGCGCCGGGCTGCTCGCCTAGCACCAGCACGCCGAGCGTGACCGCGACCACCGGGTTGACGTAGGTGATCACGGTGGCGCGGCTCGGGCCCGCCTCGCCGATCAGGATCGCGTACACGACGAACCCGGCGGCGGTGCACAGCAGCCCGAGCACGACGACCGAGCCGATCCCGGCCGCCGGGGGCGCGTGGCGGGGCAGGTCGAGCGCCGCCCACGGCAGCAAGAGCAACGACGCGATCGCGAGGCTCGCGCCCATCGTCGCGCGGGGATCGAGGCCGGACAGGCGGTGCTTGATCAGCATCGGACCGATCGCATAGCCGGTCGCGGTCACCATGATCGCCCCGATCCCGAGCAGCTCGCCCCCATGACCGGCGACGTCGATCCCGACCAGTGCGATCACACCGCCGAATCCGATCGCCAGGCCGAGCGCGCGGACCGGGGTGGGCCGCTCCGAGTGGTCGAAGCGCATCGCCAGGAGCGCCCCGATCAGCGGCACCGTGGCGACCATGATCGCCGCCAGCGACGAGGGGACCCGCTCCTCGCCGATCGCGAGCATCGGGAATGGAATCGCGATCTCGGCGACGGCGAACGCGAGCAGCCCGCGCCAGTGTCTGCGGACACTCCCGAGCGTGCCCGCGCTACCGGCGAGGGTCAACAGCACGAGCGCGCCGAGCGTGACCCGGCCCCAGGCGAGAACGGGCGGTGTGACGCCGTGGTCGACCGCGATCTTGATGAACAGGTACGGGACACCCCAGATCAGCGAAGACGCCGCGAACGCAACCCAGGCGCGACGAGTCATGCTCCGGAGTGTTGCAGCCGCGGACGCTCAGCGAGCGCTGCGCTCGCCCAGCTGATCGACCAGGCGCAGCAGGTCCAGCGGACTGAACGGCTTGGTGAGGAACAGGTCGGCGCCGGCCTGCTCCGCGTCCGACTCGATGTTGTCGCCCGACGCCGCGGTCAGCATCACGATCGTCAGCTCGTCGCCGTTGTCGTCAGCTCGCAGCTGACGGCACGTCTCGATCCCGTTCAGGCGCGGCATGTCCACGTCGAGGAACACGAGTGACGGACGCTCGCGGCGGGCGACCTCGATCGCCTCGACCCCGTCGGCCGCCTCGTGCAGGTCGAACTCCGCGACGTCCTCGAGCGTCGTGGCGATCAGCTTGCGGATGAATTGGTCGTCATCGACGATCAGCACGCCGTGTCCGGGTGCCTCCGGCGAATCCGCGGTCATCGAATCTCTGCCGCGATTCGCTCGAACACTTCGTCGTCGATCGTGTTGAACGCGACCACGACGCGCGGATCGAATTGCGTTCCGCTCTCGCCGGTGATCATCGCCCGCGCGTAGCGCAGCGAGCACGCCGGCCGGTAGGGACGGTCGGTGGTGAGCGCGTCGAGCACGTCGGCGACCGAGAACACGCGCGCGGCCAGCGGGATCTCCTCGCCGGCGAGGCCGTCCGGGTAGCCGGTGCCATCCCAGCGCTCGTGGTGCGACCGCACGACCGCGGCGGCCTCGGTGAGGAACTCGATCCCCTGGACGATCTCGGCGCCGATCACGGGATGGCGCGACATCAGCGCGCGCTCGCCGTCATCGAGCGAGCTCGGCTTGTACAGGATCGCGTCGGGGATCGCGACCTTGCCGACGTCGTGGAGTAGGTAGCCGAACTCGAGCTCGGGCGTGATCTCGAGCTCGGGCGCGAACTTGCGCGCGATCACGAGCCCGTAGGCGGCGACGCGCTCGGCGTGCTTACCGGTGTACGCGTCACGGGCTTCGACGGCGTTCGACAGCGCCCGGACGGTCGCCATGTAGGAACGCCGGAGCTCCTGGGCTCGCGACCGCTCCTGCTTGAACGTCTCGCGCAGATCGGCGGCGTAGCGCTGGAGCTGGAGCTCCTTGTCGGCAGCTTCGCGCTCGCGGCGTCGGAGCTCGGCCCGCAACCGCACCAGCTCGTCGATCAGCCCGATGTCGCTCTGAACCGCCATCGAACCAGCCTAGCTATGTCATTTCGTGCAGCGTCAAGCGGACCCGTCCTGCAAACAGGCTACCCCGGCGACCCAAAAGCTAGCGCTCGCCACGAAGAGCGGCAAGGACCGCCGAGGCCGCGTACTCGGCTGGCACGACCTCCATGCCGAGCTTGCCTACGCCGGCGGGCGTCGGGGTCTCGCCATCGGAGACCAGGATCACCGCCCGCCGGACCCGCCGGCCGCGCAGGTCGAGCGCCTGGATGACCATCTGCGGATTGCGGATGCCGACGTCGACGAGTGCGACCTCGAACCGGCGCTCCCGGCACACGCGCGCTGCCGCCGCGCCCGTCATTTCCCATTGGAACTCGATCCCGAGGTCGTCGAGCGCCGGCTCGAGCGTCGTCTGGAGCTCCTCGCGGCCGACGACCAGCACTCGCGAACGGCCCGCGCTCACCGCCGCGCCGAGCACCGCCCGCAGCTCGTTGGCGTCGATCGGCTTGGCCACGACCCACTCGCCGGCGAGCTCCTGGCGGCCCGAGAACACCGACACGAACACGATCGGCGTCGTCGCCAGCTCGCGGTCGGCGCGGATCTGGCGCAGCACCTCGAACCCGTCCATCCCGGGCATCAGGATGTCGAGCGTGACCGCGTCGTAGTGCTCTTCGCGCAGTCGCGCGATGGCTTCTTCCCCGCTCAGCGTGATCGTGGCCTGTACGTCGAGCGCGGCGAGCTGGCTCGCGATCAGCTCGGCGATCTCCTGCTCGTCGTCGACCACGAGTACTTTGCGGCCGCGGATCGACTCGAGCGACGCCGCCGAATCCAATTCCGGCACGGCCGCGGGCAACCGTACGCGGAACACCGAGCCGCGCCCAACCTCGCTCTCAACGCTGATCTGCCCGAAGTGCAGGTCCACGAGCGACTTCACGATCGACAGTCCGAGGCCGGTTCCGGGATTCGAGCCGCTCCGATTCCCGGCCCGGTAAAAGCGGTCAAACACGCGCGAAACCTCGTCTTCGGTCATCCCGACGCCGGAGTCAGCGACGACGATCTGGACCCACGCCCGGTCAGGCTCGACGCCGACGTGGAGGTTGCCTCCCTCCGGCGTGTACAGGTGCGCGTTGGTCAGCAGGTTGGCCACGATCTGGCGCACCCGCCCTGGATCGGCGAGCGCTGGCGGCAGCGTGGGCGCGACGTAGGCGCTCAGATGCTGGTCCTTCGCGACCACGCGCGGCTCCATCAGCTCCACGACGTCGTGCACGACCTCGCCGACGTCAATCGGGCGCCGGTTGATCTCGACGTGGTCGGCCTCGATCCGCGCCACGTCGAGCAGGTCGTTGACGAGCTCGACGAGCCGGTCGGTCGACTTGAGGATGATGTCGACGAACTCGCGCTGGCGCTCGGACATGTTTTCGGGCGAGCGCTGCAACAACTCGACGAAGCCCTTGATCGAGGTGAGCGGGCTGCGCAGCTCGTGCGAGGCGGTCGCGACGAACTCGCTCTTGGCCCGCTCGAGGCGGGCCCGCTCGCTCATGTCGCGGACGGTCCACACGACGCCGGCGTCGTGGGTCCCGAGATTGGCGGCGGTGACGGCGAGCGAGCGCCCCTGGTGCTCGATCAGCATCTCGCGTTGCAGGGCGGACTGCTCGGGAGGGAGCGGGCTCTCGTCCGCGTTTATGTCGCTTCCGACGGTCAGCTCCGGGACAAGCTCGCCCGCCCTCGGGTTCACGGCCGCGATCGTGCTAGACCCCGGCTCGGTCACGAGCAGCGCGTCTCCGAGGCTCTCGATCGTGACCGCCAGGCGCTGGCGCTCCTCCTCGATCCGGTGCTGGGCGGTGGCGAGATCCTGGCCCATCGCGTTGAAGGCGCCGGCGAGGTCCTGCAGCTCGCGGGGTCCGGACGGGTTCACGCGCTCCTCGAGCCGGCCCTCGGCCAGGCTGTGGGTCGCCTGGACCAGCTCGTCGAGCGGCTTGCGCATCGACCGGACCAGCACCGTAATCAGCGCCAGCGCGCCTGCAAGTGCGAGCACGCCGGCGACGATGATCAGCATCAGCGCCCGGCGCGAGTCCGAGCGGGCCTGCTCGCGGGCTTGTGCCTGGCGGGTCAGCTGGCGTTGTTGGAGCTGGGTGGCGAGGTGCCGGGCGGTGGCGAGCGGACCGTTGACCGCCGTCGCTGTGGGCAACTGCCCCGTCAGGGCGAGTTGGCGGGCCTTGTTTTCGGCAGCGACTTGGGCTTTGACGAGTTTTTGACTGGTGGGGTCGGTCTCGGCGAGTCTTGTGGCGGTGGTCGCCGCCTTTTCGTAGTCGGCGGCGACCTGGGCCCGGGCAGCGGCGGCCCCGGGTCCTCGCGCGTCGCGCAGGACCTCCTCCTCGGCGATGCCGGCGCCGGCGAGATTGGCCGCCGCGGTCGCGAGCGACGAAGTCTGCTCGAGCCGGTTCTCGTAGCGTTGGCGAGAGTTGTAGAGGCTTGCAATGCCCAGGGCGGCCACGACCGCGAGCGCAAGCGTCAATGCGACGAGCGCCAGGCGCAGCGAGCGGGCGATCGAAAGGCGCTGCATACGAGGCAAGTTGGGGGTGCGGGTACCCCGGCGTGATCGTACCCGCGGTGTCGGAGATCCAGGCACGTCGCCGTCGGGCTGGGTCGGGTCGTGGTTTGGAATGTGGTCGGTTTGCGGCCCGCTTGTGGTCTCGAATGCGCGGGTACCATGCGCTCCATGGGACTTGCCAGGGTGTGGAGGCGTCAGCTGTTCGGCGCCTCGACTGTCGCCTTGATCGTCCCGTCCGCGATGTTCGCTGCCCTGGTGGCGCTCGCGCTCGGAGGCGGCTTCGGAGGGGTCGGGGTGCTCGGCCAGTTGTTCGCCGGCCCTTCGCTCCCCATGGGCGCCCCCGGCGCGCACGCGGGGTCGGGCGGGTCGGGTGGCGGTGCCCGGGCATCACTCGCGGCCTCGCTCCCGGTGATTCCGGCGGTGGCGCCTCGGTCTGCTGTTCTTCGGTCCGGTGCGGGAGCGGCTCGGCCGCGTCGGACGATCCTGACGGCGAACCGCGGCACGACCGGCGCCGGCGGCGCGCTCGGTGGCGGTGGCGGCACGGTGCGGCCGGTGACGCTCGGTGGCGGCTCTGGTGGGTCAGGCGGATCGGGCGGATCGGGTGGCTTCGGTGGCGGGTCCGGTGGGTCTGGCGGTGGCGGGTCTTCTGGGTCCGGGTCGGGGTCGGGGTCCGGGTCGGGGTCGCCGGCGCCGACTCCCACGCCCGTCGACACCGTGGTCAAGGTCGTGACGTCGGTGACCAAGCAGGTCCCGGTGCCGGCCGGCCCAGTCGTGACGCAGGCGGTTCAGGCAGCCGGCTCGGCCGCCGACAACCTGCTCCCGTCGGGTGGGCAGCCGGCGCCACTCGTGCCCGGCTCTCCGGCCGGCGGTATCGCGGTGCCGTAAGGCCGGTGGCGACCGGGGGGGAGCGGCGGTCGCGTGCTGGTGCGTGGCGGTCGTGGCCATGGGGACGCAGGTGTTCTCGGCGCCGGCGCGGGTGGTCGCCGGCTGTGGGGGTGGTCGCCGGCGTCTGAATGCCATCGCTTAAGCCCGAAACCTCGAGTTCCGCCGCCGGATCCGGGACATCAGCGCCCGCCGAGGCTGTCGCACAAATGGAACGAGTTGTGAGTGGCTCACAACCGCCCCGCGCGCCGACGCGAAGTAACGGACGGATCGAGTGAGCCAGCTCGAGAAAACCAACCATTTGGACGCTTTCTCGAGCCGCCCGACGGGGGGACGCCGGGCTTATCTACGAGCCCCGGACCCCATTGTCAGCTCGCCACAAAAAACACCAAGATCGAGGTCTTTGCGCGCCAGCCTCGCCATATGCCTATGTCCCGATACCTGCTCCCCGCGGGGAGATTTCGGGCGTTGTACAGGTCCGCCAGCGCCACGCAGCCGCCACCGATTACGCCCCGGCGGGTATTGGCGCAGTCAGGCGGCCTGGCGGAGGGCGTGTGCCGCGGCCACTGGGACCGCGGCGGCCGGGACCGCCTCGGTGGCGAGCAGCCGGACGCTGAAGACTGAGCCGGCCCCGGGCGTCGACGCGACGTCGATCGTCCCGTCCATCGCCTCGACCATGGCCTTCGAGACGGCCAGGCCGAGCCCGTTGCCCTCGATGCCACGGACCGGGGCGTCGAGGCGCTCGAACGGCTGGAACAGGCGGCTGAGCTGCTGGAAGGTCATGCCGACGCCGGAGTCGATCACGTCGAGGCGGACTCCATCAGCGCCGTCAGGCCGGGCGCGGATCGTGATCGAGCCGCCAGGCCGGTTGTACTTGATTGCGTTCGAGATGAGGTTGAGCAGCACCTGCTTGAGGCGGCGGGCGTCGGCCCGCGCCCACAGTGGCTCCTCGCCGGCGTCGATGGTCAGGGTCAGGGGCTCTTCGGCTGCGAGCGGCGCACACAGCGAGACCGCGTCGTCGATCTGAGCGCCGATCTCGGTCGGCCGCAGCTCGAGGCCCTTCGCGTCGAGGCGCGAGACGTCGAGCAGGTCCTCGATCAGCGCCAGCAGGTGGCGGCCGCCGGCCATGATCTGATCGACGCTGTGGCGCTGGGAGTCGTTGAGCTCATCGAGCGCCAGCAGCTGCCCGAAGCCCAGAATGGCATTCAGAGGAGTGCGAAGCTCGTGGCTGGCCCGGGAAAATGCCTTGCTGTCGGCGAACATATCCCCTTATCGTCGTAGTCGGCCGAAAGCGTTAGCAGTAGTCCTCCGGGGCGGATACGGGGAACTACGGCCGCCGGCGCTGGGGGCGTTGCGGCCCGCTCGGGTCGCGGCAATCCGCGAGGGTGGCGCGGTCACTCCGCGACGGTGGCGCCGCAGTCCGCGACAGCGGGGCCGAACCCCACGCCACCCCCGCCGAACGCCACGCCACGCGCCGCCGAACCCCACGCCACCCCCCGCCGGCGCCCCGCCGTCAGGCCCCGCCGAGCCCGCGATCCTCCGCCGCCTTGTAGGCGATTTGAAGGAAATCCGACAGCGTCAGCGCGGTCAGCGTGGACGCCGCCACCCGGGTGACGCGCGGCGAGAGCATCAGGCCGGCGTGGAAGGCGCCCGAGGCCCACAGGCCCAGGCAATACGGGCAGATCAGCAGCTCGCCGATGGCTCGGCGGACGCCTTCGCCGCGTGCGCGTTCCTCGACCTCGGCGGGACCGCCGCGGCCCTGGTAAGCGGTGAACGGGGCGCGGAGGAAGCTCGTGACCTTGTCCTTGGCCAGCAGCCGCGACAGTTTGTGGGTGGCGGTGCCGATCAGCACCACGTCCTGGGCCGAGACGCTCGCCGGCAGCCGGTCGGAGCGCTTGGCGGCGAGGAGGGCGCCGGCGAAGCCGGCGTTGAAGACCGCGGTCAGGGCCGCGTAGGTGCGAAACGGCGGACGTTCGTCGGGCTCGGCATAGCCCTCGAACGCCTGGCGGGCCTCCTTGGTCAGACTGTCGGCGCTCATCCATCCCGCGCTACCCAGGGCATCAGACGGGAAACGCGCGAGTGTGCGATACCGCACAGACCGCGCCACGCTCGAGGGTCCGGCCACGCCCGGGGGTCCGATAAGGCCCGCGCCGGCGCCACGCTCGAACATCCGATGAGGCCGCGCCGGCGCCACGCTCGAATATCCGATGACGCCCGCGCCGGCGCCTCATGGTCGCCGGCGCAGACACTCGATCACAGGGGGGAGTGGCGACCCTTAACACCTGCTCTCCGCCGAAGAATGCGCGCTCGTTCGCTCGAGCAGCCGCGCCGGCGGGGTCGGATCCTCGGCCGCCCGATGGCCGTGGCGCCATCGTTGCGCTCAGCACCGCCCCAAAAGGGGTTGAGACATCTGGGCCGAATCGAAGTATTCACGAAGACCCATGTGACATTTGGGCCGAAAAGAAGTATTCAAGAAGACCTTCTGAACGGGTAGAAGAAAGCCGGCGCGTCCGGCGTCTTCCCAGTCAGCCGCCAGATTCTTCGGCGGCCAAATACCGCGGAACGCATCGTTCGATGACCGTCGAACAATGCTATAATTCGATCTGTATCGAACTATGGATGATAGAGGGACTGAATTGGACAATTTTGAAGTAGATCGGACTAGTTCCCCCCGGTCCGGTAATCACGAAACCACCAGGCGCCTTAGGTCAACCAGCCCGAAGCGCCGGGCCACTGCGGCCAACCGACGGCAGGACCGCCGGCGAAGCACGCATGCCGGCGCTCAGGCCGATAGCGGGGCCGAAGTGCGCACCACGGACACCGCAGGCTCGCTCGAGTCGCTCGAGCTGTTCATGCGCAAGGCCCGTGTGCACCCGCTGCTGACAGCGGCTGAGGAGATCGAGCTCGCCAAGAGGATCGAGCGCGGTGACCTTGCCGCCAAGGAGCGGATGATCAACGCGAACCTCCGGCTCGTCGTCTCCCAGGCCCGTCGTTATCAGGGTCATGGGCTGCCGATGGAGGACCTGGTGCAAGAGGGGATGCTTGGACTGATCCGTGCGGTCGAGAAGTTCGACTGGCGGCGTGGGTTCAAGTTCTCGACTTACGGGACGCTGTGGATCCGTCAGGCGATTCAGCGCGGCCTGCAGAATCATGGTCGGACGATTCGGGTGCCGGTCCACGTCTCCCAGCGTCAGGTCAAGGTCCGCAAGATCGAGGGCGAGCTCAGCACCAAGATGGGGCGCGAGCCGACCGATGAGGAGATTGCGGCCGTGGCCGAGCTTCCGGTCGACGAGGTGATCGAACTGCGCGAGCTCAGTCGCGCCATGACCAGCCTCGATCAGCCGGTCAGTGACGACGGCGAGACGGCCCTGGGCGATCTGCTCGCGAGCGATCGTCCCGAGCCGATGGAGGAAGTGGCCGACCTCGAGCGCGACCAGCGCGTCAACGAGGCCGTGCAGCGACTGCCGGCGGCCGAGGCGAGCGTGATTCGCTTGCGTTTCGGCCTTGCGGGCGAGGAGCCCCGGACGCTGCGCCAGGCTGGATCGGAGCTCGGCATCACCGCCGAGCGGGCCCGCCAGCTCGAAGAGCAGGGTCTCCGGCGTCTGGCCGCGACCGCCGAGCTCGAAGGTTTGAGCGCGGCGGCGTAAGCCTCCACAGCCTGATTTTGAGGAGGGCCCGGGCCATTGGCCCGGGCCCTCCCTCGTTAACGGGCCTGCTCTCGTCAACGGACCGCCCCTGCTAACGGGCCTGTTCTCGTCAACCGGCGCGCCCCGCGATCAGGCCCGCCCTGCCAATAGACCCGCTCTCGTCAAGCGGCCTGACGCGCGATCAGCACATCACACGGCGCCCGCGCGCACACACGAGCGGGCAGCGAGTACGCGGACCACGGCGTGACCGCGCTCGCCGCGCGCGGGTCGATCACGATCAGCGCCGCCTCGGTCTCGGCTGCGACGTCGATCACCGCATCGACGGTGTCGCCACCGAGCAGGTGAGCGGTCACGCCGATCCCCTGCCGGCGCAGCTCATCGGCGGCCGCGGACAGGCGCCTGCCGACCTCGTCGCGATTACTCAGCACCGGCCAGTAGCTCTCGACCAGGTGGACGTGGGCGTGCCGGGCTGACGCCAGACCCGCGGCAACCGCGAGCGCCGGCGAGTCCTCGCCGGCGCCGTAGGCATGGGCGACGATCACGTTGGCGGGCTCGGATGAGGCTGCCGCCCGCCCGCGGCGGTGGGCGAAGTCGGCGACCTGCCGCCACATGCTAATCGCCGGGACCAGCAGTCCGCGCGCGACGCCGGCGAGGACGAGACGCAGCTGCGGGCTCGATCCGGCGCGCGCCGGCAGATCGATCTCGAGCTCGACCTGCGACCCGTCCCGATGGTGGACCGTTTCCCCGAGGCGTTCGAGCAGTCGCAGCGCGTCGTTGTTGCTGGCGAGCACGAGCGCGGTGAACCGCTCGACGCCTTCTTCGCGGGCACGCTTCACGAGGCGCTCGAGCAATTCCGAGCCCAAGCCTCGGTTGTGCCAGTCGTCGGCGACGACGATCGCGCACTCGGCGACGTGCTCGCTCACACGCACGAACCGGGCCACGCCGATCGCGTCGTACCGGTCCGGGTCGAGCGCCACGAGCGCCTCATGGTCATGATGGTCGACCGCGGTCAGGTACGACAGCTGCTCGTCGCTCAGCTCGTTCAACGGAGTCTGAAAGCGCAGGTATCGCGACCGTTCGGACAGCCGAGCGAAGCCGGACCGCAGCAGCTCCCGATCGTCGGGCGTGAGCGGGCGGATCAGCACCGAGGAGCCGTCGCGCAGCCGGGCGCGCGCGGACGCGGTCAAGGGACGCTCCGGGCCAACCCGGCCGCTCAGGGTGCGGGCGCGCTCAGCGGCGCGCCCGCGCCGGCGCGATCGGCGGCATGGGCATGGTCTGTGATCGCCGAGACGAGCTCGGGCCAGGCCGCCTCGGGGAGGCTGTGACCCATGCCCTCCACGATCATCAGCCGAGCGCCGGGAATTGCGCGAGCCGTCGCCTTTCCGCCGGACCTGCTCACCATCGCGTCCTTCGATCCGTGGATCACAAGCGTCGGCACGGTGATCGTGCGTACCTCGGGGGTGCGATCACCCGAGGCGATGATCGCTCCGAGCTGGCGACCCGAAGCGTCGGGGTCGTGGCCGCGGTCATACGAGCGGGCGAGCATGTCGCGGGTCCGCTCAGGGTCCTGGGGCATGCCCGTGCCCCCGATGATTGCGAACATCCGCGCCGTGTGCGCGATATATGCCTCGCGCTCGGTTGGCGCAGCCCGCAGCAGGTAGGGGTAGATCCGGAATGCCGGCTGGCCCGTCCAGCGGCTCCCGGTCATCGACATGATCGACACGAGCGACCGGACCGACTGCGGGTGCCGAGCGGCGAGCGTCTGGGCGATCATGCCGCCCATCGACGCGCCCACGACGTGCGCCGGTGCCAGGTCGAGCTCGCGCAGCAGGCCGTCCGCGTCCGCAGCCATGTCGGACAGCCGGTAGAGGACCGGGTCGATCCGCCGGCGCAGCAGCTGCGACGGTGTCGGCGGCCGGCCGTGGATCCGCGTCGAGCGCCCGATGTCGCGGTTGTCGAACCGCACGACGTAGAAGCCGCGCTGGGCGAGCTGCTCGCAGAACTCGTCGGGCCACCCGATCATCTGCATCCCGAGGCCCATGATCAGCAGCATCGGCGGGTCGTCCGGGCTGCCGAACGTCTCGTAACAGAGCCTCACGGCCCCGCTGACGTCGCAAAAGGATTCAGATTGGTCGGCGGCGCCTGACGGCGGCACCTTGGGCTCAGCCATAGAGCGCCTCGAATACGTCCGCGTACCGCTCGTTGACGACGTTGCGCTTGAGCTTCAGCGTCGGGGTCAGCTCGCCGCCCTCCTGCGTGAGGTCATGGTCGAGCAGCGCGAACTTCTTGATCTGCTCGACCTGCGCGTACTTGGCGTTCGCGCGGTCGAGCACGTCCTGGATCAGCTCGCGGACCTCGTCGCGCTGGACGAGCTCGGCCATGTCCTCGGGCAGGTCACGCTCGCGAGCCCACGGGCCGATTTCCTCGGGGTCGAGCGTGATCAGCGCCACCGGGTACGGGCGCCGGTCTCCGTGCATGACGGCCTGGGAGACCCAGCGGGACTGCTTGAGATCGTTCTCGAGATTCGCGGGCGTCAGGTTCTTGCCGCCGGCGGTGATGATGATGTCCTTCTTGCGGCCCGTGATCGTCAGGTAGCCGTCGTCGTCGATCGTCCCGAGGTCGCCGGTCAGCATCCAGCCGTCCTCGGTGAACGTCTCGCGCGTGGCGTCGGGGTTGCGCCAGTACTCGCGGAACACGTTCGGTCCCTTGATCAGGACCTCGCCATCGTCGGCGATCTTCAGCTCGACGCCGGGCAGCGGGCGCCCGACCGTCCCGAGCTTGACGTGCTCGAGCGTGTTGACCGTGCCGAGCGCGGTCGTCTCGGTCATGCCCCATCCCTCGAGCACGGGGACCCCGCAGGCGTAGAAGAACTCGAGGATCTCGACCGAGATCGGGGCGGCGCCCGACACCGCCTTCTCGAGCTTGCCGCCGAACAGCGCGCGGACCTTGCCGTACAGGGCCTCCTCGGCCCGGTCGTAGGCGGCGCTCATCTCGGCGGGCACGTCCTCACCGCGCCGGCGCATCTCCAACACCTTCATGCCGAGCTCAACGGCCTCCCGGAGCTGCTGCTCGCTCTCGGCGATCGACAGCGCCAGCGTGTACAGCTTCTCGAAGATGCGCGGGACCGACGGGAAGTACGTCGGCGTGGTCTGCATCGCCTCGGCGATGATCTGCTGGGTGTCGCCGCCCCAGTAGACGATCCCGGTGCCGACGTCGAACGACGCGAGCTGGACCGTCAACGCGAACACGTGCGCCAGCGGCAGATACAGGTAGCTCAGGTCCTCCTCGGTGACGAACCCGATCTCCTGGCACATCACGCCGACCGACGCGCAGTTCCCGTGGCTGAGCACGACGCCCTTGGGCGCTCCGGTAGTGCCCGAGGTGTAGATGATCGTGTACGGGTCGCCGGGCGCGACCTTCTCGCAGCGCCGGTCGAGCTCTGAGCGGTCGCCGCCGCGGCCCTGCTCGCGCAGGCTGTCGAGCCCGATCTGCCCGCGGTCCCCGGCGTCGCCGGACGAAGGGTCGATCACGACGACATGCTCGAGCTGCTCGAGGCCGCTCCGGACCTGCTCGATCTTGGCGGCCTGGCCCGCGTCCTCGCAGATCACCACCCGGGAATCGGAGTTCCCCACCACCCACTCGCACTCCTCAGGTGAGTTCGTCGGGTAGACCGGCACGACCACGGCGCCGGCGCGGGAGATCGCGAGGCTCGAGAACGTCCACTCCGGCCGCGTGTTCGCCAGCAGCGCCACGCGATCGCCGGACTCGACGCCCAGACCAACCAGTCCGAGCGCGATCTCGTCAACGATCTCGGAGACCTCGGCGAACGTCAGCTCGCGCCACTCACCGTCGTCCTGGTACTTGACCGCGAGCCGGTCCGGGCGGCGCTCCGCCGCGTTTGCCGCCGCGCGCGCGATCGTCTTATTGCCGGCGTCTACCGCCTCTGTCGCCATCAATCGACCTCCTGGCCGTCGTTGCTACCCGCGCTTATGATCCTGACAGGTCGAGGCCGAGCAGCCGCTGCGCGTTCCCGAAAGCCAGCTTCTCGCGGTCGGTCTCGCTGATCGGTGCGCCCAGGATGAAGTCGCGGCCTTCCGAGTTGCTGCTGTAGGGGTAATCGACCGAGAACATCACGCGATCGGCGCCGATCACCTCCAGCAGGCAGATCAACGGCGGGTACGTGAAGATCCCGCTGGTCGTGAAGTGGAGGTTCTCGGCCATGTAGTCCTCGAGCGGCCGCCGCAGGCTGGCCTGCTGGCGAAGGACGCGCGACGAGCGGGCGAGGAGGAACGGCAGCGCCTCTCCCATGTGGCCGACGATGATCTGGAGCCCCGGGTGCTCGTCGAGCACGCCGCCGGCGATCAGACGCAGGACGTGCAGGCCGGTGTCGACGTGCCAACCCCACCCCGCCGTCGACAGGGCCTGCCCTACCCGCGGCGGCAATCCGCTGTAGTAGGCCTCGCGGACCGCGGCCGGCGGCTCGGTCGGATGTAGGTAGATCGGCACCGACAGGCGAACAGCCCGCTCGAAGATCGGCCAGAACTCACGGTCGTCGAGGAAGCGGCCACGCACGTGGCCGTTGATCAGAGCGCCCTTGAAGCCCAGCTCGGTGACCGTCCGCTCGAGCTCGTCCGCCGCGGCCTCGGGCGCGGCGGTGGGGAGCGTCGCGAACGCGGCGAACCGGTCCGGGTGCGGCGCAATCGACCGGGCGAGGTAGTCGTTGGCTTCCCGCGCCACCGGGATCGCCTCCGCGGGCTCCAGCTGCTCGGTGCCGGGAGCCCCGTGCGACATCACCTGGATGTCGATACCGCCGGCATCCATGTCGGCGAGCCGCTGGTCGCCGACGTCGTCGAGCTTGGCCTGGATCCTCGCAATCGGGCTGTCGGGCGGAGGCTCCCCGGTACCCCCGAGCGCCACCGACCTCAGCATCGGCGCCCGGTAGTGCTCCTCGAGAGTGATCAGTCGCATCGGTCGGTCCGCGGACACTAGTGGCGAGCGCTCCACTGGGCCATCCGCACGAACAGCTCGGGTCGCGTGAGCGCCGGCAGGGACGGGTCGAGCTCGCGGTAGATCGTGGCCACGTTGACCGCGATGCGCTCTGGGTCGCCCCAGTCGCGGAAATCGGCGAGGTCGATGTCGTCGGCGGCCGCCGTCTCGTCGATGCCGGCGTCGAAGCGCTGCCGAGCCTCGTCGCGGACGTACGTGAGGTAGCGCTGGACGTCGCGCACGCCCGACTCGTCGGTGATGGGGCCGTGACCTGGAACGATCACGCGCGGGCCGAGCTCGATGATGCGCTCGCACGCCGTGAGCCAGTTCGCCACCGGCCCGTCCCACATGATCGGCGTGCCCTCGATGAACAGGAGGTCGCCGGTGAACACGACGCCCGCGTCGGGCACGTGAGCGATCGTGTCCCCGAGGGTGTGCGCAGGCCCGAGCTCGATCAGGTGCACGCCGCGGTCGCCGACCCGGAGCTCGTGCCGGCCCGAGAACGACTCGGTCGGCAGCCGCTCGATGACCGAGGCGAAGTCGAACTTGCGCATCGCGCGCTCGGCGAACGCATCGAACTCCGGCCCGAGGTCGAGCTCGTTGAACAGCAGGTTGACGGCCGCGGGCGGCGCGGCGCGCATGTCCTCGATCGCGGCGGCGCTGGCCACGATCGGGATGCCGTCCGGGAGCAGCGCGTTGCCGAACCAGTGGTCGCCGTTGCCGTGGGTGTTGAACGCCTGTGCGATCGGGTTACGGTCGGTGACCGGCGCCATCGCGTCGAGCATGTCGCGCGTGAGCGTCAGGTCGAACAGCGTGTCGACGAGCAGCGACGTGCCTTCCGCGGTGATCAGGCCGGCGTTGCTCCAACCCCAGCCGCCGTCGGGCTGGAGGTACGCGAACAGCCCGTCGCCGAGCTCGTGCAGCCCGCGCTCGTAGGCGATGTTCACGCGCTCACCGTTTCAGAACTCGGGTTCGGCCGGGAGGCCCACGTAGTTCTCGGACAGGCTCCGCGCGGCCGCCTCCGAGCGCTCGATGTACTCGAGCCGGCTGAGCTGGAGCTGGCGCTCGAACGGCCCCCCACCGAGGTCGTGGAGCATCTGCGTCATGTAGTTCGAGAAGTCCTGGGCGCGCCACACCCGGCGCAGAGCAGCGGTCGAGTAGCCGTCGAGGACGTCGGTCCGGCCCTCGCGGACCAGTTTCGCGAGCCCCGGCGCGAGCAGGCGCACGTCGTTGACCGCGAGGTTCAGCCCCTTGGCGCCGGTTGGGGGGACGATGTGGACCGAGTCGCCGGCGAGGAACAAGCGGCCGTGCTGCATCGGCTGGGCCACGAACGAGCGCATCGGCGTGATGCCCTTCTCGAGCACCGGGCCCACGTTGACGCCTCCAAGCCGGGTGCGAAGCTCGTCCCAGATCCGGTCGTCGGGCCACGTCCTCGATGTCCTCCTCGACGGGGACCTGCAGGTACAGGCGGCTGACGTGCGACGAGCGCATCGAGTGGAGCGCGAACCCGTGCTCGTGCCACGCGTAGATCAGCTCGTCGGTGGCGGGTGCGGCGTCGGCGAGGATTCCGAGCCAGCCGAACTTGTAGACGTAGTCGTACTCGGTCAGGTGCTCGGCGATCGTCGGGCGGCTCACCCCGTGGAAGCCGTCGCAGCCGGCGATCGCGTCGCACACGAGCTCGTCCTCGCGGTTGTCGTGGGCGAACGTGATCCTGGGCGTGTCGGAGTCGAGGTCGTGAAGCGCAACGTCGGAGACCTCGAAGCGCACGTCGGCGCCGCGGTCGAGCAGCGCGGCGACCAGGTCCTTGACGACCTCCTGCTGACCATAGATCGTGATGTGCCGGCCGGTGAGAGCGGTCATGTCGAGGTGATGGTTGCGTCCGTGGTAGCGCAGGTACACGCCTGAGTGCTCGATGCCCTCGCGGTCGAGGCGCTCGGCGACGCCGAGCTCGCGCAGCAGGTCCACGGTGTTCTGCTCGAGCAGCCCGGCCCGAATCCGCTTCTCGACGTACTCCCGCGTGCGCGTCTCGAGCACGACGCACTCGATCCCCTCGCGCTGGAGCAGCATCGCGAGCGTGAGCCCAGCGGGACCAGCCCCGACGATGCCTACCTGGGTGCGCACCGGCGCGAGTCTATTCGGGCGCTGCCACGAGGATCACGTCGAGCGTCCGGGGCCCGTGGACGCCCTTGACGCGCACCATCTCGATGTCGACGGTCGCCGATGGTCCCGAGATGAACGTGAGCGGGCGGACCGGATCGAGCCGGGCCAGCGCCTCGGGGACCGAGCTCACGATCTGCTCGGTGCGAACCACGCACAGGTGGTAGTCGGGGAGCAGCGTCAGCGCCCGGCGGCCCATGCCAGGGCCGCCGTCGAGGACGACCGTCCCGGTCTGCGCGATCGCGAGCGCGCAGGTGGTGAGCACACCGTCGGCGTCGTCCAGAGCCTGGTTGTCGAGCGGCGGGTCGTCTTTTAGGGAATTTATTTTCGGTGACAGCCAGCTTTCGGGGACGCCATCGGGCGTAATCACGTCGCGGGCTCCGCGATCCTCGAGCGTTGCCCGGACGGTGGCGGCGAGCTCGGCGGGCGTTGTGTGGATGGCGCGGGCGTCGTAGTGCGCGAGGCGCTCGAGGAACTGGTCGAGCCCATCGTCGGTCGCGGTCCGGTAGTCGCGGGGGATGTCCCGCGCGTGCCGCTGTCCGGCGTCCGGGGCCAGCGCGGACCGGACGCTCGCGAGCACCTCCTCGCGGGCGCTCATTTCCGCCCCCTGGTCCTGGTCCACCAGTCGCGGAACGGCTCTGGCGGTGGGTCGGGGAGGTCTCTGGTCCGCGTCCAGCCCGACAGCGGCGGAGGCGCGGCGCGCTTGATGAACCGCATCAGCGGGGCGAGCTTGAGCGCGAACGTCCAGCGCCGGCGACCGCTCATCGCCTGGGCCGCCGCCGCGAACGTGGCGTCCTGCACCTTGTGGCGCTCCGCCTGCACGACGTCGTGGCGAAGCTTGACGAGCACGGTCGGGATGTCGATCTCGACGGGGCAGACCTCGTAGCAGGCGCCGCACAGCGAGGACGCGAACGGCAGCTCGGGAGCGCGGTCGACGCCGACCATCAGCGGTGTCAGGATCGCGCCGATCGGGCCCGGGTAGGTGGCGCCGTAGGCGTGGCCGCCGGTCCGCTCGTACACGGGACAGACGTTCAGGCAGGCGGCACACCGGATGCAGCGCAGCGCCTGGCGCCCGGTTTGGTCCGCCAGTACCCGGGTCCGCCCGTTGTCGAGCAGCACGATGTGGATGTTCTGCGGCCCGTCGCCCGGGGTGACGCCGGTCCACACCGAGTTGTATGGGTTCATCCGCTCGCCGGTCGCGGAGCGCGGCAGCAGCTGGAGGAACACCTCGAGGTCGCGAAAGGTGGGGATGAGCTTCTCGATCCCGACCACCGAGATCAGCGTGTCCGGCAGCGTCAGGCACATCCGGCCGTTGCCCTCGGACTCGGCGACCAGCAATCCACCGGTCTCGGCGATCGCGAAGTTCGCGCCGCTGACCGCGACCTTGGTTTTCAGGAACAGACGTCTGAGGTGGAGGCGCGCGGCCTCGGCGAGCGCGTGCGGGTCGTCGGTCAGGTCCGGCGGTGCGTCGCTCATCCCGTCGAGGAAGATCCGGCGGATCTCGGCGCGGTTGCGGTGTAGGGCCGGCACGACGATGTGGCTCGGCCGGTCGTGCGACAGCTGGATGATCAGCTCGGCGAGGTCGGTCTCGTGCGCGGCGATGCCGGCGTTCTCGAGCGCTTTGACGAGCCCGATCTCCTGGGTCGCCATCGACTTGACCTTGATGACCTGGTCATGGCCGGTCGCCTTGACCAGATCGGTGACGATCGCTGATGCCTCGGTCGCGTCGCGGGCCCAGTGGACGTGGGCGCCCCGCGCGGTGGCATTTCGCTCGAACTGCTCGAGGTAGCCGTCGAGGTGGTGCAGGACGTCGTCCTTGATCGCGGCGCCGGCGTGGCGGAGCTCTTGCCAGTCGGGCGTTTCCGCGACCAGTCCGGCCCGCCGCTCCCTGATGGTGGTCGTGGCCTTGCGGACGTTGCGGCGGAGTTGCGAATTCTCGACTGCGAGCTTGGCGTTCTCGGGGAAATTCGGCCCCGCCCATCCTGCTTGCCGGTCCTCGCCCCAGATGAGCTCGCCGGTATTCACGCCGCCGCGCCCTCCGTGCTCGCCAGGATCTCGGCGAGGTGCAGCGTGCGCACGCCGGCGCGGATCCGGCTAAGGCCGCCGCCGATGTGCATCAGGCACGAGCGGTCGCCGGCGCACACCACCTCGGCGCCGGTCTCGATCACCGACTCCATCTTGTCGGCGAGCATCGCGGCCGACACGTCGGGGTTCTTGATCGAGAACGTGCCGCCGAACCCGCAGCACTCCTCCTGGCGCGGAAGCTCGACCAGATCGATCCCGCGTACGTTCCTCAGCAGGCGGAGCGGGCGGTCGCCGACACCGAGCACCCTGGTCGAGTGGCAGGTCGGGTGATACGTGACGCGGTGGGGGAAGTAGGCGCCGACATCGTCGGTGCTGAGGACGTCGATGAGGAACTCAGAAAGCTCGTAGGTCCGCGTGCCGAGCTGTTCGGCCCGGGTGGCAAGCGCATCGTCGCCGGCGGCGCGAGCGACCATCGCGTGCTGGTGGCGGATCGCGCCGGCGCAGGATCCGGAGGGGACGACGACCGCGTCATACCCCTCGAACACGTCCACGTATCTGCGGACCAGCTTCGGTTCGAAGTAGCCGCTGTTCGTGTGCATCTGGCCGCAGCAGGTCTGCTCAAGCGGGAACTCGAGCGGCTGGCCGAGTCGCTCGAGCAGAGTCACGGTCGCCTTGCCGGCGTCGGGGAACAGGGCGTCGACGAGGCAGGTGCTGAATAGCGCGACGCGCATACGCGGTGCATCGTAAAGGCGCCGACTTTGAACAGATGTGCGTCTTTGTGCCTGACCGGGATGCAGCGAGGGAATGGCGGCGCGGCGCGGCGCCGACCTGCAAAGCACGGCAACACGCGCGTTTGGCCCGAACCTCGTCGCGTCACGCATGTGGGGCACGCATTACACGGCACGGTCGGGCCGAACAGGTTGCGGTGACGTGTTGCACAGGTCGACAGCAGGCGACCCGGCGTCACCGCACTCCCAGGTGCCCGTCGTTCGGCCGCCGACCCGGGGCGACCGACGGTCGTCCCTGGCGCGACGGAGCGCGGATTAGCTCAGGCGGCGCGCCGGCCGGACTCGCGGCGATCGACTTCGGCCCGGATGACCGGAGCGACCTGCGTCCCGAACAGCTCGATCGACCGCATGACGTCCTTATGCGCGACGGCCCCGACGCTCATCTGCCCGACGTAGCGTTGATGGCCGAACAGCTCGTGCTCGAACAGGATCTTCTCGGCCACCTGCTCGGGTCGAGCCCACCGCGAGCGCGCCGCGGGGCGAGCGGAGCGCGTCGTACTCGGGTTGGCCCGACGGCGGCCACCCGCGTTCGCGGCCGATGCGGTTCATCATCGCCAGGTACGAGGCGGCGAACGCTCCGTTGGCCTCTTCCTCGGTGGCGCCGACGAAGGCGTGGGTGTTGATCGCGACCGTGGCCTGCGCCGGGTTGTGTCCGGCGGCTTCGAACGCCCGCCGGTAGAGCTCGACGAGCGGCACGAACCGCTCGGGCTGGCCGCCGATGATCGCGACCGTGAGCGGCAGGCCGAGCGTGCCGGCGCGGACGACCGATTGCGGCGTTCCGCCGACGGCGACCCACACCGGCAGCGGATCCTGCACGGGCCGGGGCCACACGCCGGCGTCGTTCAGCGGCGCGCGGTGCTCGCCTGACCACGTCACGCGCGTTGACTCGCGGATCTTCAGGAGCAGCTCGAGCTTCTCGGCGAACAGCGCGTCGTAGTCGTCGAGGTCGTAGCCGAACAGCGGGAACGACTCGACGAACGATCCGCGTCCCGCCATGATCTCGGCTCGGCCTCCGGAGATCAGGTCGAGCTCGGCGAACTGCTGAAACACCCGGACGGGATCGTCCGAGCTGAGCACGGTGACCGCGCTCGACAGGCGGATGCGCTCGGTCCGGGCCGCGATCGCGGCGAGCGCGACGGCGGGAGAGGAGACGAGGAAATCGGGTCGGTGATGCTCGCCGACCGCGAAAACATCGAGGCCGAGCTCGTCGGCGAGCGTCGCCTCCTCGAGCAGGTCGCTCATCCGCTGCTGCGGGGTGACGCCCGAGGCGAGGTCGGCGAAGGTGGCAAGTCCAAGTTCCATGTTGCACTTGAGGATAGCAGGTAGTTGTCCACGCAACTATCTGCCGGAACCAACCGGGGAGGCCCTCGACAAACGAGGGAGGCGATCAGCTCGGAGTCTCCTGCAGTGCCGCCGTGGCCGTCGACAGCTGACGCGCCCTGGTCTTGGCGGCGCCGATCGCCGCGGTTAGCGCGTCGAGGTCATACACGCCGTAGTGGCGCCGGCCGTTGATGAAGAAGGTCGGGGTGCCCGACACGCCGCTCTCGTCGGCGCTGGCGACGTCTTCGCTGACCCGCTGGGCGTATTCGCGCCGGCGCAGCTCTTCCTGGAATCGGTCGACGTCGAGCCCTAGCTCACTGGCGTAGCGCGTGAGATCGCGCGGCTTCAGCTCACCCTGGTGCGTGAGCAGCAGGTCGTGCATCTCCCAGAACTTGCCCTGGGCGGCGGCGGCTTCGGATGCCTCGGATGCGAGCTGCGCGCTCGGGTGAACGTCGTTGAGCGGGAGGTGGCGCCACACGTACCGGACGTCGTCGCCGTGCGACGCCAGCAGCTCGCGAATCGCGGTCTCGGCCTGACCGCAGTAGGGACACTCGAAGTCCCCGTACTCGACCAACGTCACCAGGGCGTCGTCAGGGCCGCGGATGTGGTCGTACTCGGGGTCGACGTCGGCCACCAGGTCGAGGATGTCGTCGGCGGTGCGGGCGACCTGGCGCGCGCGAAGCGCGTCGGGCAGCCGCCTGGTGACGCGGCTCAGGATCCATGCAACCGCGGGCGCCACGATCACCGTGCACAGCGCACCGAGCTTTGCCTCATCGAGTGTCGTACCGGTGAAGGCGAGACTGGACACGAGCAGCGACACCGTGAACCCGATGCCCGCGCAGGCGCCCGCCGTGAGCAGCACCGGTTCGCTAATCGGCGAGCGCGGCCCGTGCAGCGCCGGTCGGGATGCGATCCAGGAGCCCGTGAACACTCCGATCGGCTTGCCCACGACGTACCCGAGCAGGATCCCCCAAGTGATCGGCGAGGTGACCGCAGCGCTCAACAGCTTCGAGGTCATGTGAATGCCGGCGTTGGCGAGCGCGAACAGCGGCACGATCACGTAGCTGGTCCATGGGTGCAGCTCGTACTGAAGCCGTTCGTTGGGTGAGATCGCCGACTGCAGGCTCTGCTGTGCCGACCGCGCGAGCTCCGGGGTCGGTTGCTCACGAAACTCGCGAGTCAGCGCCGTCGCCCGCTCGAGGTCATCGCGCGACGGCGGGTAGGCGCTTGTGCCGAGCCCGATGGCCAGGCCGGAGATGACCGGGTCGATGCCGGACTTGAACATCGCGACCCAGATCGCGACTCCCACACCGACCGAGATGGCGGCCCGCCCAAACGGGGCGTAGCGCAGCCCGACCAGCACGCCGAACAGCGCAACGGCGATGCCGAGCGCCACCAGGGACACATGCGTCGTGTACACGGTCGCGATCACTACGAGCGCCGCCAGGTCGTCGGCGACGGCGAGCGTGAGCAGGAAGACCCGGATGCGAGTCGCGGTTCGTGGCGTCACCAGCGCCACGGCCGCCAGCGCGAACGCTGTATCGCTCGACATCGCGGCGCCCCATCCGTGGCCGCCGGCGCGGCCCGCGTTGAACGCCAGGTAGATCAGGATCGGCACCGTGACGCCGCCGATCGCGGCGAACACCGGGATCGCGAGCCGACGGCGCTCCCGCAGCTCGCCGAGGTCGAGCTGGCGCTTCGCCTCGAGGCCGACGACGAGGAAGAACAGCGTCATCAGCCCCTCGTTGACCCACGCGCGAAGCTCCGCCTCAATTCCGGTGGTCCCGATTCGGATCGAGAGGTGGGTTGTCCACACCGACTCGTACGTGTGCCACCACGGCGAATTCGCCCACAGCAGGGCGGCGATCGCGGCACCGAGCATCACGAACGCCCCGCCCGCCTCGGTGCTCAGGAAGCTCCGTACGGGCGCGGCCAGGTTCCGGGCCCACGCGGTCCGGCCGCCGTAAGGCATGGCCTCTGTGACGACGCTCATCGGGCGCGTTACTCGACCAGCGGCGGGTCGCGCAGGTTCGAGTTGATCTGGTGCGACAGCGCCTCCGAGGCGGCGCGCTGGGCAAGCCGTCGCTGCTGCTCGTCCTCATGGTCGATCAGCACCGACTCGTACGCGTCCGCGGCGATCTGGTAGCGCTCACGCTCGCGCTCGGTGTCCTGCGCGGCCTGCCGGCGCAGGAGCTCGGCCCGCTCGGCGACCGTGGCCGCGGGCTCGTCGGGCGAGTGGACCTCTTCGTACTCGACCTCGCGGTCGAACGTGAAGCGGCGCTCGCCGCTGGCGACCGGACGGTGGACGACGCGGTAGATCGTGATCGCGCCGTCCTCCTCGACGCGTGTATAGATCTCGAAGCGCGCGTAGGGCTGGATCGTCGTCAGCCATTGCCGGCGGTGGTCCTCGATCACGGCGTTGCCTCGGCCCTCGATCGAGTTGGCCGTGAGCTCGGCGACGTGGACCCAGCCCCAGTGGGTGACGACGAGGATCGCGCCGACGGCGATGATCGCGACGCTGAGCCCGTCGATTCCGCTCGAGACGGCATCGATCAGTCCGACGAGGACGAGCAGCGACCCGAGAATCAACGATGCCGCGGTGAGCGTCGCCCCGGTGCCGACGATCCGGCCGCGCGACCGGATCGGCACGATCTCCTCGGGCCGGCCGACGGCGTCGGGGAGCTTCTCGAGATCGCCGGACAGCAGCCGCTCGTCAGGCTCGCGGCCGACGAACTCGGCGGGGCTCGTTTCATCGGTCATATGCGGTCAAGGTACTCCTCGACGACCCTCGATTCGATGGTGTCGCGGAACGACACCCTGGTGGGTCTCCGGCAGCGCATGCGGGTGCCTAAACTCTGTAATGGCGAACACGGCCGGACGGATCGGCCAGCGCCTCAGAATCCCGACCCTGGAAGGGGGGGAAAGATGCCGGTGTTTTTCTTCACAGTCGAACAGCAGGAGCGGGCGATCGTCGAACGGTTCGGCAAGTTCGTGCGCGTCGCAGGTCCCGGGCTCCAGACCAAGACGCCGTTCGTCGAGCGCGTCGCTGGTCGGATGAGCCTGCAGGTTGAGCAGCTGAACTCGGAGATCGAGACCAAGACCAAGGACAACGTGTTCGTGCGCGTCAAGCTCGCGGTCCAGTACAAGGTCGGCCCGTCGGACCAGCAGGTCCAGGACGCGTACTTCAAACTCGACAGCCCCGAGGTCCAGATCCAGTCCTACGCGTTCGACGTGGTCCGCTCGCACATCCCGAGCATGGACCTCGATGAGGCCTACGCAGACGCCGACACGATCGCCATGCACATCCAGGAGACGCTGCACCGGCAGATGGCCGACTACGGCTACGAGATCGTCAAGGCGCTGATCACGAACATCGAGCCCGACCAGAGGGTCAAGGACGCGATGAACAACATCAACGCGTCGCAGCGAAACCAGATCGCGGCCGCGGCACAGGGCGATGCGCAGAAGACGCTCGCGGTCAAGAAGGCCGAGGGCGAGCGGGAGACGATGCGCCTTCAGGGCGAGGGCGTCGCCGCCGAGCGCAAGGCAATCGCCGAGGGACTGCACGAGTCACTCGAGATCATCGCCCAGCACGGGCTCGACATGCGGGAGGCGATGGCGCTCGTCGCGCTGACCCAGTACACGGACATGATCCGAGCGCTCGGCGAAGGCGCGAAGACCAACACGATCCTGCTGCCGCACTCGCCGAGCGCCATCGGTGACCTCATGGGTCAGATTCGCGATGGCATCCTCGTCGGCGATCTCGCGAGCGGTCCGTCGACGAACGCGACCAACGGTCCAGTCCTTCCGGCGGGCCGGCGCGCGGAACCGCCACAAAGCTGATCTAACGGCTCAGCCGGCCTTGGCGAGGGTTTAAACTGAGCCGGTGAGTGACCGCGGAGCGAGTGTCCCCACGCGTGTGGCGGTGTTGGTGGGGATCGTGCTGCTTCCGTTTGCGAGCCTGCTCAGCGGCACGATCATGTTCGTGCCGTTCTTCGCGCTCCCAGCCCTGTTCGTGATTCCGGGGCTGCTGTTCGGCGATGGCGGTCCGCCGCCGGATCATCCGGACGGCGACGACGGTGGCGGAGGAGGGCCCCCGCGGGGTCCCGACCCTCCGCCGGATCCGTCGAGCGCTGGCCCGCCGTTGCCGGACGCCGACCAGGGTCGCGCGCGAATGCGAGACCACAATCGCGCGCATCGTCCGTCGCCGGCGCGGCGTGGGTCGCCGCGGCACCCGGACAGGGCCCCAGCGCGCACCCGGCCGCGCCGCTAGCGCGGCGCGCGCTAGGGCCGCGCCGCGCCGCTAGGGCGGATATCGACCGTACGCTTCGGGTAAGGGGTCGGCGCTCGAAACTAAGTGGGGTCCGGGCCCTATCGACTGCGATCTCCCGATGTGTGACCGTGCGGCTTAGCCCATACTCACAGTGTGATTTACGCCGACCCCAAGGAGGCACACATGGGAACTGCAACCGAAACCCGCGCCCGTCGGATTGCCAGCCGCGCGAAGCGTCTGTGGAGCGAGCTCGACTACGTGCAGCGGCGCGTGCTCGAAAACCAGACTGGCGTCCCGTTCGTCACGGACGAAGAGCGTCGCCGCAGCCGTGCGCGCGTCGCTCAACTCGAGTACCTGTACCGCAGCTGATGACCTCTCGGCGGCCGCGACAGCGCGGCCGCCGAGCGCTCAGCCGGGCCTCGAAGCTGATCTGCTCCTGCGCCACCCTCATTAGACGTACGCCGGTCGAGGGGATAAGATCGCGCCCTTCTTAATGAGGGTGTTTCGAGGAGGGTAGATGGCTGATTTAGCGACCCCGCCGTCCCAACAACCACAGGTAGCGTTGGATGCAGAGGGGCTCGACCGGGGAGTTTCGTTCCTGGGGCTCCTCTGGGCGTCCGAGGGTTCGATCATCGGGTCCGGCTGGCTGTTCGGAGCGCTGGTTGCGGCGACGTACGCGGGTCCGTCGGCGCTGATCGGGTGGATCATCGCGTCGTTGATCGTGATCCTGCTCGCGCTCGTGCACGCCGAGCTCGGAGGACTGTTCCCGGTCAGCGGCGGCACCAGCCGGTTCCCGCACTACGCGTTCGGCAGCTTCGCCGGAGCGTCGTTCGGATGGGCTTCGTATCTGCAGGCGGCGACTGTCGCACCGATTGAGGTACTCGCCGCGATCCAGTACCTGTCGACGGCGCACTGGGCACGGCACTTCTTCCACAGCCACGTCGTGAACGGCATCTCGGCGAACACGCTTTCCGGCAGCGGCATCATCGCGGCGGTCATTCTGATGTTCATCTTCGTCACCCTCAACCTGATCGGCATTCGCTGGCTGGCGCGGGCGAACAACGGCATCACCTGGTGGAAGGTGGCCATTCCGGTGCTGACGATCGTGGTGTTGCTGGTTTCGAACTTCCACGGCTCAAACTTCACCGGCGGCGGTGGCTTCTTCGTTCACGGAGCCGCGATCAAGTCGATCCTGATCGCGATCCCGTCGGGCGGGATCGTGTTCGCCTTGCTCGGGTTCGAGCAGGCCGTTCAGTTAGGCGGGGAGGCCAAGAACCCCAAGCGCGACCTGCCGCGCGCGGTGATCCTGTCGATCCTGATCGGCGCGGGCATCTACCTCCTGCTCGAGGTCGCGTTCATCGGGGCAATCAAACCGAGCTTCCTACATCAGCATGGTCCGTGGACGAACCTGGGTAGCTCCAACACCAGTCCCGCAGTAGTCCAGCTCAACGCCGGTCCGTTCTACACCGTGTCCAAGATCGCCGGGCTGTCGTGGCTCGCGTTCCTGCTCAGACTCGACGCGGTGATCTCGCCCGCCGGGACGGGGCTGATCTACACCACGTCCTCGGCGCGGCTCAGCTTCGCGCTCAGCCGGAACGGCTTCGTCCCGACGGCGTTCGAGAAGACCGACTCGCGGACGAAGGTGCCCGTGTTCGGAGTCATCTTCGCGGCCGTGCTCGGTCTGCTGTTCCTGCTCCCGTTCCCAAGCTGGAGCGCGCTCGTCGGCGTCGTCACAAGCGCGTCCGTGCTCATGTACTCCGCCGCGCCGCTGGCACTGGCGGCGCTGCGCAAGCAGAAACCGGATCTGGAGCGGGTGTACAGGCTGCCCGCAGTGAACTTCCTGGCGCCGCTGGCGTTCGTGTGCGCGAGTTGGATCATCTACTGGGCCGGCTGGGAGACCTACACGACGCTGATCCTGGCGATGCTGATCGGCTACGCCCTGATTGCCGCCTCGTACGCGTTCAACCTCAACGCGAAGGCGCCGCCGATGGATTGGGACGCCGCGTGGTGGATCATCCCCTACCTGCTCGGGATGCTCGTGATCTCGTACTTCGGCGACTTCGGTGCCGGCGGGATCATCGGCGGCATCGGGTTCTTCCACAAGGTGCTCGACCAAGGCGGGAACGACGACCTCGGCCTGTGGGGCGGCATGATCGCCGTCGCCGTCTGGAGCTTGTTCATCTACTACCTCGCGATCTCCAAGCGTCTGCCGGGCCACAAGGTCGATGAGTACGTGGCGGAGGTGTACCCGCCGCCCGTAACGGAGTAGGCGCTCGCACTCTTAGGGTTGTTCAGCTGCCCCGCCTGGTGAGGCGGGGCAGTCTGCGCCTGGGGCCGCTTCCCGCCGGCGCTGGGGGTGGTCGTACTCGCGGCGGTCGGGGGTCGCGTGGCGCTCGCGCGGGTCAGGCGAGCGACGGCGCATCGTGCTCGAGCCGGTCACGCGGGCCAGGGCCGCAGGTCCCTGGCGGCGCGCGCGGCGCGCGAGCCGAGGCTGGCGCCGCTGCAGCCGTTGTACAGCGGCCCGGTCCCGTCGGTGAGCAGGATCCAGGCCTGAGCGACGCCGGTGGCGGCCACCGGTCCCGGTTCGGCCAGCGTGTCCGCGAGCGCGCTCAGCTCTTCGCTGGCCGCCGCCACCCGCGAACGGTCCGGCCTGATCCGGCCGGACCGGTGAGGCATGCTGTCGCGCGCTTCCCGGAGGACTCGGCGAAATGCGCCGGCGATCGATTGCCGGCGCTCGAGCTCGGTGAGCTCCCGGGCGCGGAGCGCGAGCGCGGCACTCGCCTCGGGCGGAGTGCCGCCGGCGAGCGCGCGGTCGAGCCGCCGCGGGTGCCACCGCGCCGTCAACCGGTCGCTCAGGGTCGGGCGCTTGGCGAGGATCGGGCCCCGGGAGAGGATGTCGCCGACGAGCACCGTCGGGCCTTGTGGGTCGGTCTTCGGATGTGAGCTAATGAGTGTTTTCATGACCAGCAACCATCTTACGCAGGTCACGGTGACCTGTCAAGGGCCTTTGCCGGTCACGTGACTACAATCGATGCAATGAGCGACGATCAGCCGTCCTGGTATCCCGGGGGCCCCGAGAGCAAGCCGGCCCCGATGCCGCTGCTCCGGGTCCAGGCGTTTCTGAACACGCGCGACGTCGAGTTAGCGACCGACCTGCTGTCGGACCCGGCGCCAGCGCGCGAATGGCTGATCGACGCGGGCCTGGTCGGTGGCGACAGCGAGGTTGAGGAAGCCGACCTCGAGCTTGCGCGCGAGGTTCGCGAGTCCCTGCGCAGCCTGATCGAGTCCGACGCGGACGCTCCCGATCAATCAGCTGAAGCCCTGGAGGCGCTGCGGAAGCTCACGGCCGAGCACAGCGCGCGGTTGACGGTGGGCGACGGTGGGGTGCTCGGGATCGAATCCGCCGGCAACGGCGACCTCGGAGACGGCCTGTTTCAGCTGCTGCTGACCATCCGCGCCGCCCAGGTCGACGGCAGCTGGTCGCGGCTGAAGATGTGCGCCAACCCAGACTGCCAGTGGGTGTTCTACGACCGTTCGCGCAACCAGCAGGGCAACTGGTGCGACATGGCCGTGTGCGGCAACCGCCTGAAGAACCGCCAGTTGCGGGCTCGCCGGCGCTGACGGCGGCCGGCGCGCGAGCCCGAACAACTCGACACTCGGCAGCGCCTCCCGGGCGAATGGCGATCTACTCGGCTATGGCGCGAGTTCCGGCGCACTCGGTGCCGGCGCGAGGGCGAGTGTCGACTTATTCGGGCTCCGGGAGCGGGCGCCGGTCGGTGGCTGGCATAACTACGTACTCGACCGCGTTCCCTCGGTGAATGTGGACTCAGGCACGTATGTGGGTCATCTCGGCGCACTGGGCGGACGGGTTCGGTCGACTGTCGCGTTATGACCCGCATCGCCGGCGCCGGCGGGTGTGGGGCGCCGGCGGCTGTGGCTTGCCGCCCGGTGTGGAGCGCCGGCAGGTGTGGCTTGCCGGCGGGCGTGGCTTGCCGGCGGGTGTGGGGCGCCGGCGGTCTAAGTCGCCGGCGGGTGTGGGGCGCCGGCGTCGAAGTGAATCGGGTGTGAGCGCCGACTTGGCGTCGTCTCCCCGAGACGCCCGATCCGATGCCGGGTTCGAGCGCCTCGGGGAGAGCTTCCCCCTAGTCGTCAGCCCCCGGAATCAGTGCCACACCCAGCGCGCCAGGTGAATGACCCATGACGAGCTCTGGCCGCCCGTCGGGGTGGCCGTCACGGTCACCGGGAGGAGATGGAACACGCCGTTGGACGCGAGGTCCTTCTGGCCGGTCGCATTCAGCTCCATGTTCTGGAAGCCACCGCTGTCGGGCGCGATCGAGTAGCTGCGCTGCGCGATGACCGTCCCGTTGTTGGACATCGTGAGCTGACCGGTGCACGGGCTCGTGCCGTGGAAGCAGCCGACCTCGGCGCCCACGACCCAGCCGGGTGAGACGAACCCCTCGTGACCGAGCACGACCGTCTCGCTCGTCGTCGTCGAGGTCGTGGTCAGCGTCTCATCAGGGCCGCTCGTGGTGCCGGCGGAGCTCGTGGCAACCAGCTGGTAGTGATAGGTGGTGTTCGGGCTCAGCCCCTCGAGCGCCGCGTGAACGGCGACGATGCCGGTGCCCGAAGCGGCGCCGCTGGGACTGGTCTGAAGCCCGTAGGACGTAGTCGTGCCGTACTTGAAGTAGTACGTGGTCGACTGACCGTTCGGGTTCACCGTGCCGTTGACCGTCGCGCTCGACTCACCGACGCCCGACGGCGATCCGGTCGTGACGGACGGAGGGGCGGCGGCGGCCGAAGCCGGCGCTGGACCGCTCGCCGAGGTGATCGCGAGCACGAGTAAGCCGCAGCCAAGCAACACGATTGCCGCGGCGACGCGCATTCTGCGCATGCTGCCTCCTTTCGTGCGTGTTCAGTACAACACCTAACAGGGCACGGCGGTCAGAGTTGCGGGTGACCCGCGTGAAGTACGACTGCCGACACTCAGTGTCAATTTGGTGTAAAGCCCGGGGTGTGCGGACGGGTGACCGTGGGTGTGACCGCCGGCTCGCCGAGTGGAATCCGCAGCCGCGGGATCGTGACGTGCGCGATCGGTCCGATCGCGAGCGCGTACACGACGGTGCCGACCCCGACGGTGCCGCCGAGCAGCCAGCCAGTGAAGAGCACGGTCAGCTCGATCGACGTGCGCACGACGCGGATCGAGTATCCGCGGGCGGCGAGTCCCGTCATCAGGCCGTCGCGCGGGCCTGGTCCGAGGCCGGCGCCGATGTACAGGCCGGTGGCGATGCCGTTGAGGACGACGCCGGCGAGCATCACCACGACCTGGGCGGCGAGGCCGTGGAGCGGGGGCACGACGGCAAGCATCAGATCGATCACCAGGCCGACGACCAGCACATTGCTGAGCGTGCCGAAGCCCGGCCGCTGGCGGAGCGGGATCCAGAGCAGGAGGACCGCGACGCCGACGATGATCGCCCACGTGCCGACGCCGAGGCCGAGCCGTCGCGAGAGTCCCTGGTGGAACACGTCCCACGGATCGACGCCGAGGCCCGCGAGCAGCAGCATCGAGCTGCTGACGCCGAACAGCAAGAGTCCGGCGTAAAGCTGCACCAGGCGTCGCACGCGGGGCGGCCGCATCCGCATCATCGCGCGAGTCTCTCAGATAGTGGCCTATGCAGCCACAGGCCAATTTGGTAGAAGTGGCTGGTGGCGATCGCCCCCGCCAGCCGTCTCAACGAGCTGCTCGGTCCATGGCAACGCGATGGCACGAGCCGGGAGCGGCTCGCCGCGGCGCTGCGCGGGCTGATACTCGACGGGCGAATCGCGGTCGAGAGCCGGCTGCCCGCCGAGCGAACGCTCGCGACCGCGCTCGGCGTCAGCCGCGCCACCGTCACCGCCGCCTACGATCAGCTGCGCGAGCAGGGCTACGTCGCGAGCCGGCAGGGATCGGGAAGCTGGGTAACCCTCCCCGGCGGGCATCGGGCGGCGCCCGACGCGATCGTCGGGGGTCACGGCATCGACATGCGGATCGCTGCGCTGCCGGCGCCGGCCGCTCTCGAGGACGTGTTCAACGCGGCGGCGCGTGAGCTTCCCCGTTGGCTCGACCACCACGGTTACGACCCGCTCGGGCTGCCGCCGCTCCGCCGCGCGATCGCGGCGCGGTTCGAGCGGCGAGGGCTGCCCACGCGGCCCGAGCAGATCCTGGTCACGAACGGCGCGCTGCACGCCCTCGACCTCGCCGCGCGGGCCCTGCTGCCCCGCGGCCGGCGCGCGCTGGTCGAGCTGCCCAGCTATCCCGCCGGACTCGACGCGCTCCGCCAGGCCGGCGCGCGTCTGCTGCCGTTCCCGTTGACGAGCGACGGCTGGGACGTCGACACGATCGAGGCGGCGGCGCGCACCGGCCAACCCTCGTTCGCGTTCCTGATGCCGGACTTCCACAACCCGAGCGGGCTGCTGATCGATGACGACGCTCGGCGCAAGGCGATGCGGGCGTTGTCACGCGCCGGCGCGGTCACGGTGATCGACGAGTCGTTCGTCGAGCTCAACCTCGACGGCGCGCCGTTGCCGCCGCCGGCGGCCACCTACGGCGACGACCGCACGGTCACGATCGGATCGCTGAGCAAGGCGGTGTGGGGCGGGCTGCGGATCGGGTGGGCTCGGGCCGCCCCGGCGCTGATCCACCGGATGGCGGCGGCGCGCGCGGCGTCTGACCTCGCGGGGCCGCTGTTCGAGCAGATCGTCGCCACCCACACGTTCGGGCGCCTCGACGAGATCCTCGAGGAGCGTCTGCCGTTGATCAGGCTCCGGCGGTCGACGCTCGCGACGGCACTCGATCAGCGGCTGCCGGCCTGGCGCTACCGCCGGCCGGCCGGCGGGCTATACATCTGGGCCGAGCTGCCGGGACCGATCAGCACGAGCCTCTCGCTCGAGGCCCGCGAGCGCGACCTGCACCTAACTCCGGGACCGCGCTACGCGGCCGCCGGCCTGCTCGAGCGCCACCTCCGGCTTCCGTTCACGCTCGCCCCGCAGCAGCTCGAGCGCGCGGTCGAGATCCTCGCGGAGCTGACGCCGGGCACGGTCGCGGAGCAGAAGCCGAGGCCCTTGGCTTACGTCGCCTAGGTCAGTGTCGATTTCCGGTCAAGCCGTTCGTCTTTAACCGCGACCATCCCCAACGAGGAGGAAGCGATGAAGTACATGATGTTGATCAACCTCGGCCCCAAGGCGCGCGACTGGCAGAGCCTCACCGACGAGGACCGCAACGCACTCCAGGCGGGCTTCCAGGCGCTCAACCAGACGCCCGGGGTCACGCCGGGGATCGGGCTGGCGCCGCCGGAGACCGCGACGACGGTTCGGGTGCAGGATGGCAAGACGCTGACCACCGATGGGCCGTACGTCGAGACCAAGGAGGCGCTCGACGGTTTCTTCACATTCGAGGCCGACGACCTCGACGCGGCGATCGAGGTAGCGGCGAAGGTCCCCGCGGCGCGCTTGGGCGGGGCGATCGAGATCCGCCCGACGATGGAGTGGTCGCAATCCTAGTTGACGATGACGTTTGCCGACGAACACGTGAACGGTTGACGGGCGCGGCGCTAGACAAGGTCTTCCGCGAGCAGTGGGCGTACGTGCTCGCTGCGCTGATCGGCTTCCTCGGCGACTTCGACCTCGCCGAGGAAGCCACGCAGGAGGCGTTCGCGATCGCCGCTGCGCGCTGGCCGCTTGACGGCACGCCGGCGAGCCCTGGCGTGTGGCTGATCACGACCGCGCGCCGGCGGGCGATCGATCGCATCCGCCGCGACCGCGTACTGGCCGCGAAGACCCGTCTCCTCGAAGTACATGAAGCGGTGGAGGACATAGTGGACGAGACCCTATTTGCGGACGAGCGGCTGGAGCTCGTCTTCACCTGCTGCCATCCGGCCCTGGCGACCGATGCGCAGGTCGCGCTGACGTTGCGGACGCTGGGCGGCCTGACTACCGAGGAGATCGCCCGGGCGTTCCTGGTCGGCGAGGCGACGATGGCGCAGCGTCTTGTTCGGGGCAAGCGAAAGATCAAGGCCGCCGGAATCCCGTTCCGAGTGCCGCCCGCCCACCTGCTGCCCGACCGGCTCGTTGCCGTGCTCGCCGTCGTGTACCTGATCTTCAACGAGGGATATTCGATCCCGCCCACCCACGGCGACCTTGCGACCGGAGCGATCCGGCTGGGGCGGGCGCTGGCCGGGCTGATGCCCGACGAAGCCGAGGTGCACGGCCTGCTGGCGTTGATGCTGCTCCACGACTCGCGTCGCGACGCCCGCTTCCGCGACGGCGACCTGGTGCTGCTGGCCGACCAGGACCGTTCGCGGTGGGACCTCGGGCAGATCGCGGAAGGACGAGCGGTGCTCAACTGCGCGCTCGCACTTCGCGGTCACGGCCCGTATGTCGTTCAGGCGGCGATCGCGTCGCTGCACGTCGATGAGCTGCGCGACTGGCCGCAGATCGCCGCGCTGTATGGCGAGCTCGCCCGGCTCACCGACTCGCCGGTCGTCGAGCTCAACCGTGCGGTCGCGGTCAGCGAAGCCGATGGTCCACAGCATGGCCTCGAGCTCGCCGACCGCCTGACCGGTCTCGACGACTACCGCTATCTGCATTCGAGCCGCGGCGAGATGCTCCGGCGCCTCGGGCGCACGCGCGAGGCCGGCGACGCCTACCGGCGCGCGATCGCGCTTGCCCACGACGACGCGGAGCGGCGCCTGTTCGAGCGCCGCCTCGCCGAGCTCGAATCCCTTACGCGCTGACCGGCGCTACCTCCCGGCGCCGGTCCGCCAGCCGTCCGCGTACTGCAAACGGGCCGGCTCGGAGTACGGCACCGGGCTGACGATCGCGCGCACTTCGATCTGCCTGTGCGGGTGGTCGACGGTCGTCTTGCGCGAGCCGCCGTCCGGCTCGCCCCACACCACCGTGACCTCGCTGCCGATCTCGACCGCCGGATCGACCGTGGCCAGCGACAGCGCCCGCTTCTCGTTGTTGCTGTAGCCGGTGAACATCGAGTAGCCGAGCAGGTTGCCGTCGGAGTCGAGGACCGAGTCGAAGTTCGACGAGCCGTAGTTGGCGATCGGGAGGTCGAAGAACTGAAAGGGCTCCTCGTCGGTGTAGAGGAGCGACGCGAAGATTCTCACGACATCCTCGTCAGCCCACGCCAGCGTCACCTTCTTGCGCTGGGTCTCGGTGTCGATCTGCTCGAGCGCGTCGCGGCCGATGAAATCGTGATCGAACTTCACGAACGCGCCGTAACCGAGCTCCCAGGGGTTGAGGTAGTAGTCCTCGATGTTGTCCGAGACGAAGCTGCCGGCCAGGGCGTTGTTCGCCTCGTAGCTGTCGGCCCCGAGCCACTCCCGGTACTTGCGCAGCACTCCGTCCCCGGTGTAGATCGCCGGCAGCGGCGACGGGATCCAGCCCGACTCGAGCGTGTTGGACGCGTACGCGCGCGCGCCACACGGCTCCATCCCGAACTCCTTGCCCGCCTCGAGGATCGTCCCGCGGACCTCGTCGTAGCTCTCATACGGTCCCCACAGCTCGAGCCCCGGCTCGCCCGCCATCCCGTGACGGAGCGTGCGGACCCGCATGCCGCCGAGGTTCATCTCGGCCATGCGGAAGAACTTCAGCTGCTCGAGCGGGCCGCCATTGAGCTTCTCGATCACCGGCCAGGCGTTCGGGCCCTGGATCTGGAAGCGCCAGAGCTTGCGGGTCACGGCTTGACCGTACGGCCGCGAGGGCGAACGGTCGTCGTACTCGTACTCCACGTTGTAGCCGCCGGTCTCGGCGTGGAAGCGAAGCCAGTTCGCCGCCGGATTCCGCCCTACCCAGACGAACTCGTCCTCGTCGAGGTGGAACAGGATGCCATCGCCGATCACGTGTCCCGCCGGCGTGGTCGGGACGAACTGCTTGGCCTGGTTCACCGGAAAGGTCGCGACGCTGTTGATGCCCGTGTCGGACACCAGCTTCAGCGCGTCGGGGCCCTTGAAGAAGAAGTTCACCATGTGGTGCGACTGATCGAACAGGACCGCGGTCTCGCGCCAGGCACGCTGCTCGCGGCGCCAGTTCGTGAACTCGTACGGGACGACCGGGTAGATGTAGGCGCCGATCTGGGAGTTGCGCAGGCGCTCGACCACGTTTCCGGATTCGTCAAGGACTTCCTGGAGGTTGCTGGCAGCCATCTTCTCTCTCCTTCGCGGCGGGTTGGCCGCAGGTTATTTTCTATCCACTGAATTTGCCGTCCTTGGCCTGGTGATCGCGGGCCAGCAGCGCGTTGGCCCACGCGCTGGTGTGCGCCAGCGCATTGTCTTTGACGACGACGGGGTTGGTGAGCATCGTCTCTTCCTCGCCGTACGCCTTCAGACGCTCGTAGGCCTGTGACCAGATGCACTCGGTGTCATAGACCTCGCATAGTCCGTCGCGGGTCCCGCCGCACGGTCCGTTGCGCTGGTTCTTGGCGCAGATTGACTCCGGACACACGTAGGCGATGTCGGGAAGCGAGCAGTCGCCGCAGTCGCGGCACTTGAACATCGGGACCTTCGCCGCCTGCTCGAGGACGTGGGCGGCGCGGCCGACGGGGGCTGGCGCCGCGTCGATCTTCGAATACAGCGAGCGCGCCGCGTCGTGCAGGGGGCCCTCCGGATCGAACACCGCCTGATGCACCCGCCGGCTGAAGCGGTAGCCGGCGGGCACGCGCAGATCGGTGCGCCGGTCCCGCTTGGACTTCACGTACGCGGGATTGAGCTCGTCCGAGGACAGCCCCGTGTCGGGATCAGGCTCGAACAGGTAGAACTCGTCCGCGCGCCCGAACCGCAGCTCGCGCGAGAGCTCGCGCCAGTCGGCGTCGGCGTAGCCGTTCGCCCGATCGAGGATCTCGAAGAAGGTCTCCGCGGTGGTGTGCCCACCGAGGTAGGCGCCGTCGAAGCCGAGCCCGCGCGCCACCGTCAGCTGCTTGGCCGCGAGGTCGATGAAGAACGAGCGACCCTTGTCGGCGCTCGCCCCGTGGCGCTCGGCCAGCGCCAACAGCTCGTCGGTCACGATGACGCCGGGAATCCTGCCCGCGTTGAACGCCCCGGCGGCCCCCCGCGAGAGCAGGAACACGTTCGCGAGCGCCCGCACCGGCAGTCCCTCGCGCCGGATGTAGCGCAGCAGCTCATCGTCCTTGCGCGCGTTGTAGCCGATCTGGTTGATCACGAAGCGCGCGCCGGTCCTGACCTTCTTGGCCAGCTTCTGGTACTGCGGGACCACCTCGCGCTCGTGCAGCTTGTGGTTGGTGACCACGCACCCCAGGAAGAAGTCCGTCTGCTCGAGCCGCTCGCCGGTGCGCTCGATGTGCAGCCCGGCGTTCATGTCGCTGTAGAGCTTCAACAGGCCGACCGAGTCGATGTCGAACACGGGCGCCGCGGTGCCGCCGTAGCCCCCGAGCGGGTAGTCGCCCGACAGGCACAGGACGTTGTCGAAGCCCTCCGAGGCCAGCTTCCAGCCGCGACTCTCGAGCGCATTGCGGTTCCAGTCCTTGCATGCCAGGTGGATGACCACCTGCTGCCCGCGCGAGACCAGGTCGGTTCCCAGCGTGTCGGGCGCGAGCATCGCGTTGCCGCCGGGGTTGTCGGTGATCGACAGGACGTCGATCCGGGGGTCGTCGGCGAGCGCGCGCGCCTTCTCGACCAGCGCGCGGCTGCGCTCGGTCGTGACCAGCCCGCGGGCGGTCACAAGCTCGACCGCGATCGCAAACGCGCCGGGCGCCTGCAGGCAGTCGCGAAACGGCGTCGACGTCAACTCACGCGGCCTTTCTCAGCCCTATCGATTCTCCAACGGGAACCCAGCCTAGGACTGTGGGCCACGTGCTGCAACGGTTTCTTCCGCTCAGCAGAAGAACTGGGGAGAATGTCTTGCCTTGGGAGGGATCCGGAATCGAGTCGACCGCCGGTCGGTCACCGCGCGCGGCTTCGCCGTGCTCGAGGCCTTCACGTCCGCCTCGCCGGCGCTGACCCTGTCGGAGATCGCCCGGCGGACCGGCCTCCCGTTGACGACCACCCACCGGCTCGTCGCCGAGCTGTGTGCGTCCGGGGCGCTTGAGCGAGACGGTGACGGGACGTATCGGGTCGGCCTGCGGCTGTGGGAGATCGCCTCGCTGGCCCCGCGCGGGGTTCCGCTACGCGAGGCCGCGCTGCCATTCCTCGAGGATCTGTACGAGGTCACGCACGAGAACGTTCAGCTCGGGGTGCGCGAGGGTCGCGAGGTCGTGTACATCGAGCGCATCGCCGGTCGCCGCGCCGTCGGTGTGCTCACGCGCGTCGGCGGACGGTTCCCGCTTCACGCATCCGGCATCGGGCTGGTCCTGCTGGCCAATGCGCCGGAGGCCGTGCAGCTCGAGGTTCTGTCCAGGCCGCTGCAGCGGTTCACCGATCACACGGTCACCGATCCCCATCGTCTGCGCCGGATGCTGGCCGAGATCCGCCGCGAGGGGGTTGCGGTCAGCGATCGGCAGGTCACGGACGACGCTCTGTCGGTGGCGGCCCCGATCTTCGACCCCGGTGGTGCGGTGCTCGCGGCGCTGTCGATCGTGAGCAAGGCCGACGGGACGGACCAGGCGCGGCTGGTTCCGGCGATCCGGGCGGCCGCGCTCGGGACCTCGCGTGCGCTGCGCGTCCGGCGCGCACCCGTCTGAGCGGGGGATCGCGGAGCGAGGCCGCGGCACTCAGTTACGCGAATTGCATACAGAATCATATTCTGTCTATAATTCGAGGCGCGACTGTTAGAGCGACCGGTGGTGTCTGCAAAGGAGCGGCTATGAAGCTTGTGACGTTCGATGACGGCCTGGTGGGGAAGGTCGTCGATGGCAAGGTGCTTGAACTCGACGTCCCGGACATGCGTCGGTACTTCGAACTTGGCGGCGAGGTGGAGGAGACGGGCCGCGAGTTTGCGCTCGACGACGTGCGGCTGCGGGCCCCGATCATCCCCAAGAAGTTCTTCCACACCGCGGGCAACTTCCGCGAACACGACGAAGAGTCCAAGAACGTCAACTGGTCGCACCCCGTCCTGCCGTGGATCGTCTTCTTCCAGAACATCGACGCGATCATCGGACCCGATGACGCGATCGTCTACCCGGAAGCGCTGACCAACGAGCTCGATTACGAGCTTGAGCTGGCGGTGGTGATCGGCAAGGCCGGCAAGTTCTTCTCGCCCGAGGAGGCGGCGGACTACGTCGCCGGCTACCTGATCTTCAACGACATCACCGCGCGGGACATCCAGCGCGTGGAGATGAAGTCCGGCGTGTTCTGCCTGTCGAAGAGCATCGACACGTTCTGCCCGATCGGTCCGTGGATCGTCACGCCCGACGAGATCCCGGATCCCCACGCGCTGTCGATGGAGTTGCGCGTCAACGGGGAGAGCCGGCAGAGCTCGCACATGAGCCGGATGTCGGTTACGGTTCCCGAGATCATCAGCCACTACTCGGCGATGGGCTACAGCGCGGGGGACATCATCTCCACCGGCACCGTGGCGGGCGTTGCGGGCTTCAGCGACGACGCCGCCTCGCTGTATCTGAAGCCCGGCGACGTGGTCGAGGCCGAGATCGAGGGCGTCGGTGTCCTGCGCAACCGCGTGATCTCGTGGGATGAGGGTCATCCGGTTGCGGATGCCTCGGAGGTCGCGGCCGCTCGGTAGCGGCATGACCGTGGTGGAGATCGGTGCCGGCCGTGTCCGCGGCCGGCGCGTCGGTGAGGCGATCGCGTTCGAGGGGATCCCATACGCGACCGCGCCCCGGTTCGCGACGCCCGGTGCGATACCGGGCTGGCCGGGCGTGCGCGACGCCACCGTCCCCGGGCCTGCGGCGCCGCAGCCGCGCCGTCCCGCGGCCGCGTTCACGCATGGGGAGCTTCCTCGGACCGACGAGCAATGCCTCGGCCTCAACGTGTTCGCGCCGGCGCTCGAGGGTCGCCGTCCGGTGCTCGTGTGGCTCCACGGCGGTGGCTTCGCGATCGGGCATGCCGGCGCCAGCTTGTACTCCGGCGAACGGCTGGCGACCGCCGCCGATGCCGTGGTCGTGACCGTGAACTACCGGTTGGGCAGCCTCGGCTGGCTTGGCCACCCGGATCTGGCCGCCGGCCCGGACGCCCCGGCGGCGAACTGGGGGCTGCTCGACCAGATCGCCGCGCTCGAATGGGTGCGGGAGAACATCGCCGCGTTCGGCGGAGACCCCGGTCGAGTCACACTCGCGGGGCAGTCTGCGGGCGCGCTGTCCGCGATGGATCTGCTCGTCGCCCCGGCGGCGGCCGGGCTGCTGCACCGTGCCGTCCTCGCGTCGCCGCCGCTCGGCGACGTCGCCCAGGCGCCCGCGGTGGCGATCCGGTGGGCGGAGGCGCTCAGCGCCGCCGCGGGTGGGACCGGCGCATTCGATGCCGGGCGTCTGCGTGAGCTCGACGCCGAGCGGATCGTCGCGCTCCACGAAGACCTGCTGGAGCAGCCCGCGTTCCGCGGGACGCGCGGCGGAGCGCTCCCGACCGTCGATCCGGGGAGTCTGCCCGCGTCACCCGTCGAGACCCCCGGGGCGAGCCCCGAGGTAGATGTGCTGATCGGGCACACCGCGCAGGAGGGCACGTTCTTCTTCCGCGCTCCGTGGCGCCCGTCGCCGCCGGCGGAGCGCATCCCGGCCGTCGTCGCGCATCTCTGCCACACGGATGATCCCGGCGCGGTCCTCGACCGGTACCGCGAACGGGCGGTCGCCGGCGGCGCGCCGGACGATCCACTGTCGCTCCTGGTCGAGATCGCCACCGACGCGATGGTCGCCGAGCCGCTCGCCCGATGGGCGTCGGCACGCGCCGGCGCGGTCGGCGGTCACAGCGCCGTGTACCGGTATCGGGTCGACCATCCCGGCGCCGGCCCTGGGCTCGGCGCCACCCACACCGTCGAGGTGCCGCTCGTGTTCGGCACCTGGCAGGACGGGGGGCCGGGGGAGCGGCTCGCCGGCCAGGCGCCAGGCGCCGGCGCGGTCTCCGCCGATCTGGTCTCGGTGTGGGGTCGGTTCCTGCACGGGCAGGCGCCGGATTGGTCGCCCGTCGCGCCGGACTCGTCCGCACCGGACGTCCACGCGTTCGGGAGCCGGAGCGGTTCGCCTTCGGCGTCCGCCGAACAGGCTCGCTAACAGAAAGCACACACACGCGCATGCTCCACACTGGACACAAAGAGCGAAAGTGTGTACAGTTTCGGTCGATGGGCGCAGGTGAGCGTCCTCGAGGAGAGGCATGAGCACATCGACCACACCACGACCGCTGCTTGACGTCGTCGGCCTGCGTGTCGCCTATGGCGGCGTCGTCGCCGTGTCCGACGTCGACCTCCAGATTGCCGAGGGCACGGTGTTCGGTTTGATCGGGCCGAACGGCGCCGGCAAGACCTCGATGGTCGACGCGCTGACCGGATATACCAGGCCCGCCGCGGGGACGATCACGTTCGATGGCCGCAACATCAGCCGGCTGCGGCCGTACCGCCGGGCGCGCCTCGGCCTCGCCCGGACGTTCCAGTCGGTCGAGCTGTTCGATGACCTCACGGTCGACGAGAACCTGCTGGTGGCGAGCGAGCACGTGAGCGTCGGGTCCGCACTGAGGGACCTGTTCCTCCCGCACCGGCCACCGGATCGGGCCGGCGTCGACTGGGCGATCTCGGTGTGCGGCCTCGAGGACGTCGTCGACCGCTACCCGTCGGAGATCTCGCTCGGCAAACGCAAGCTGGTCGGGGTCGGGCGGTCGCTGGCTCGGCAGCCGCGGCTCGTCCTGCTCGACGAGCCCGCCGCCGGGCTCGACACCGACGAGAGCCTCGAGCTCGGCCACCGGCTCCGCACGTTGCCCGAAGAGCACGGCGTGACGGTGTTCCTGATCGACCACGACATGGGTCTCGTCCTCAGCGTTTGCGACCACCTCATGGTTCTCGATTTCGGACGACAGATCGCGGCCGGTTCGCCCGCGGAGATTCGCGAGGACCCGCGCGTAATCGAGGCCTACCTGGGAGCTGGACATGGCGCAACAAGCCACTAACCCGAGCGAGTCCGGGCACGCGCTCGTCCTCGAGGACATGTGCGCGGGCTACCAGCAGATTCCCGTCGTCCGCGACCTCAAGCTGGAGGTCCGGCCCGGCGAGGTGGTAGCGCTGCTGGGCCCGAACGGCGCCGGCAAGACGACGACGCTCGAGACGATCGCCGGGCTCAACCGGCCGATCTCGGGTCAGGTCAAGCTGTCGGGGGAGGATGTGGGCGGCGTGCCCGCGCATACCCTCGCCCGCCGGGGGCTAGCACTCGTGCCCGAGGGCCGGGCGCTGTTCCCCGGCCTGACCGTCCGTGAGCACCTGCGGCTCGCCGGCGGACGGAGCGGCCCCCGGGAGGGGGAGTTGCTCGAGATGCTGCCGGAGCTCCAGAAGTGTCTGCAGCGCAAGGCCGGCCTGCTGTCCGGGGGCGAGCAGCAGATGCTGGCCATCGGCCGGGCGCTGGTGACCCGGCCGCGGCTGCTGCTCGTCGACGAGATGAGCCTCGGGTTGGCCCCGGTGATCGTCGAGCGTCTGCTGCCGATCCTGCGCCGGGTCGCCGACGAGTACGGCACCAGCGTGCTGTTCGTCGAGCAGCACGTCGCGCTGGCGCTCGAGATCTCGGACCGCGCCTATGTCCTTGCCCACGGCCGGATCGCGCTCGAAGGCGCCGCCGCCCAACTCCGCGAGCGGCGTGAGCTGCTCGCCGCAAGTTACCTCGGGGAAGCGGCCGTGGCATGACCGCATCGTCCCCTCGCAACACAACCAGGAGGAGTAATAGATGAAACGTTCCAGATGGCTCGGCACGGCCGCCGCGGTGGCCGCCGCGGGGCTCCTGGCCGCCGGCTGCGGATCGAGTAGTTCGAGTAGCTCGACCAGCGGCAGCAGTGGGTCGTCTGGCAGCAGTAGCGCCACGTCCGCCACGACCAGCGCGGCCTCGACTGGCGCGAGCTCGTTCTCGTTCGGGACGGCCAAGAAGGCGACGGGAAGCCCGTACGTGTTCGGAATGATCAACGACGAGACCGGCGCTGTCACCTTCCCCGAGGCACGGCAGGGAGCGATCGCCGCGATGCAGTACGTCAACAACTATCTCGGCGGCATCAACGGTCATCCGATCGTGATCGACAACTGCATCGGCGACGGCACGCCGGCCACCGCGGCCCGTTGCGCGAACGAGCTCGTAGCCAAGCATCCGCTCGCGATTCTCGGTGCCGCCGACGTCGGCGCGCCCGCATCGATCCCGATCTATGCGCACGCCAACCTGGCGTACATCGGCGGCATCCCGTTCACGCCGGTCCCGTTCGTCTCGCCGAACTCAATCCAGTTCTGGTCGGTGAGCGTCGGCGACAACGCCGCGGCCGCCGTGTACGCCGGCAAGACGCTCGGCGTCAAGAGCGTGGCGTTGATGTATTTCTCAAACCCGCAGGGCGAGTCGATCATTCCCCAGATCGTGCCGGTGTTCAAGGCCGCCGGCGTGAGCTCCGTCAAGCTGATTCCGCTTTCGCCGACTTCGCCTGATCCGAGCCCGCAGGCGGCGCTGATCGAGTCGAGCGGTGCGCAGCTCGCCTACATCGACGTTCCGAACGGCTGCGGCAACGTGCTGAAGTCGCTCAAGAGCGTCGGCTACACCGGCAAGCTGATGGGTATCGACCCGTGCAGCGCGCCTCCGGTGATCACGGCGTCGGCCGGCGGAGCCGAGGGTATGTACATCGCCTCTCCGTTCATTCTGCAGACCGGGACCAGCCAGCAGGCGCAGCTGTACCAGGCATCGCTGAAGAAGTGGGCCGCCCCGGGCACGCTGATCGACTCGATCTCCGCGGCCGGGTTCGCCACCGTGATGAACGTCCAGGCGGCGCTGAGCAAGGTGTCAGGGACGCCGACGACCAAGACGATCCTGGCCGCATTCAAGACCGGGAGCAACCACGCCAACTTCCTGTCGCACCCGTATACGTGCAACGGGCAGCAGATGACGGGAGCGCCCGCGATCTGCAACGACTACTTCCTGATGAATCAGGTCAAGAACGGCCAGGTCACGCAGCCGAACTCGACCGATTGGACCACCTCGAAGGGCTACTTCAAGGGCCAGGGGCTCTGACCATTTGAGATCGCCCCCGCCCGTCCCGCCCGCCGACTGGCGAGCGGGGCGGGCGGGGCGTACCTCGACCTCACCCACGAACACGTAACCATCATGTCCAGCTACATCCTCTTCCTGATCCTCGGCCTCGGCGCCGGCGCGACCTACGCCATCCTCGGCCAGGGGCTCGTCCTCAAGTACCGCAGCGCGGGCGTTGTCGACTTCGCCCACGGCGCGGTGGCGATGTTCATCGCCTACGTGTTCGTCAACCTCCGCTCGTTCGGGCAGCTCGAGCTGCCCGTGGTGATCATCCCGCACCAGATCTCCCTGAACGGCGGGGCGCCCATCAACACCACGCTCGCGATCTTCATCTCGCTGGTGTACGCGGCGGTCCTCGGGCTCGTGCTCCACGTCCTCGTGTACAGGCCGCTGCGCAATGCCGCCCAGCTGACCCGCGTGTGCGCGTCGGTCGGCGTGTTGCTGGCTCTACAGGCGATCGCCGTTCTCAACTACAGCACCGAGCCGGTTGCCACCAATCCGATCTTCCCCAGCGGTGCGCTCAAGGTCTCGGGGGTCACGTTCCCCCAGGACCGCCTGTTCTTCGCCGGAGTGGTTGTGATCATCTCAGCCGCGCTCGCGCTGATCTACCGCTTCACCCGCTTTGGTCTGGCAACCCGCGCGGGTGCCGAGAACGCACGTGGCGCCGCGCTGACGGGCATCTCGGCCAACCGCGTCGCCGCGCAGAACTGGGTAATCGCGACCGTGCTGGCGGGCGTGGCGGGCATCCTGATCGCGCCGGTCGCGAGCCTGGATCCGACCTCCTACACGCTGTTCATCGTCCCGGCGCTGGCCGCGGCGCTCGTCGGCCGGTTCGAGTCGTTCTGGATCACCGCGCTGGCCGGCCTGCTGATCGGATGCTTCCAGTCTGAGATCAACAAGCTGATCACGGTGTGGACGTGGCTGCCCCAGCAGGGGCTGTCGGATGCGCTGCCGTTCATCGTGATCATCGTCGTGATGGCGTTCCGCTCGCGCTCGGTGCTGGCGCGAGGCGGAGAGGCCGCGCAGAAGAATCCGTCGGTCGGCCGCCCAGGCTCGCCGCTGATGGCCGCCGGCGGATGCTTCGTCGGCGGGCTGATCCTGCTCCTGCTGTTGAGCAACGTGCTCCGGTTCGCGTTCATCTCGTCGCTGACGGTGACGTGCATCGCCCTGTCGGTCGTCGTCCTGACTGGGTACGTGGGTCAGGTGTCGCTGGCGCAGATGTCGCTGGCCGGCATCGGCGGCTTCATGCTCGGGCACATCTCCCACGGATGGGGGATCGGGTTCCCGTTCTCGCTGCTGCTCGCCGGTCTGTGCGCGGTCCCGGTTGGATTGGTGATCGGATTGCCGGCGCTGCGACTGCGCGGTGTGAACCTGGCGGTGGTGACGCTTGGTTTCGCCGCGGCCATGGACGCGTTGATCTTCTCGAGCTCGGGCTTCGCCGGCAGCACCGCCGGCCTGCCGATCAAGTCACCCCACCTGCTCGGGCTTAACTTGGCGGCGAACGCCGGCAGGTCGACGAACCGCGTGGTCTTCGGGGTCATGGTGCTCGTCGTGGTGATCCTGATCGGGCTGCTCGTGGCGCGGCTCAGGCGCGGACCCGCCGGGCGGATGCTGCTCGCGATCCGCTCGAACGAGCGGGCCGCCGGCTCGGTCGGGATCAACGTCGCCCAGGGCAAACTGATGGCGTTCGCGCTCGCCGCGTTCATCGCCGGGATCGGCGGCGCGCTGACCGGTTACGCGCAGGGCGAGCTGACCGCAGACAGCTTCGCGGCGTTCACCTCGATCACCCTGCTGGCGATCGTGTTCGTGGCCGGCGTCGGGCGGATCGCGGGAGCGGTCGTGGCCGGGATCATGTTCTCGGCGGCGGGCCTGTTCGTGACCTTTCTCGACATCCACCTCAGCGTGGGCAAGTACCAGGCGATCGTCGCCGGCGTCGCGCTCGTGCTGACCGCCGTTCAGAACCCCGACGGCCTGACCAGCACCTCGACCGGAAAGGGTCCGGCCGTGGCGCTGATGAAGCTCCGAGACCGGGCCCTCGGGGTGCGCAAGACCGGCGCGGCCGAAGCCGTGCCCGAGGATGGGACAACCGCTCCGGCGTCCGACCAGGTACCCGACAATCTCGACGTCCACCACCCGGTTGCCTGACGGGGAGGCGCTGCGCCCGAGCCGCCTCCGCGTCGAGCACCTCGCCGGCGCATTCGGAATCGGCACCAGGCGGCCTCGGCTGTCGTGGTGGCTCCCGATCGACGCGCGGCGCCAGCTCGGGTATTGGATCCGGACTGACAACGGCTGGGACAGCGGTCGGGTCGGGAGCCCCGACAGTGCTCTCGTCGACTACGCCGGGCCGCCGCTGCGATCGGGGGAGCGGGTCACGTGGCAGGTCAAGGTGTGGACGGATGCGGCTGAGAGCGATTGGTCTGACCCGGACGTATTCGAGCTTGGGCTGCTGGATTCCCGTGACTGGTCGGCGCGGTGGATCGCGCTGGCCGAGCCCGAGCTCACGCCGGCCGGAGGCCGGCCGGCGATGCTGGTCCGCGGCGAGTTCGAACTCCCGGACGCCCCGGTCGCGCGCGCTCGGCTATACGCGACCGCGCACGGGATCTACGAGGCATTCGTCAACGGGCGGCGGGCCGGCGACGCCGAGCTGACGCCCGGCTTCACGGAGTATCGCGACCGGCTGCAGGTCCAGGCCTACGACATCACCGACCTCCTGCGGGTAGGCCGGAACGCCATCGGCGCGATCGTGTCCGACGGCTGGTTCCGCGGCCAGGTCGGGCTGCCGCGCGCCCACGACCAATGGGGGTCAGAGCTCGGCTTCCTCGCGCAGACCCTCGTCGAGTTCGCCGACGGTTCGAGGGCCGTCGCCGGAACCGGGGAGGGATGGCGCAGCTCCCGGTCGCACATCGACGCCGCCGATCTGATCGCCGGCCAATCGGTGGACCTCAGGCGCCGGCCGGAAGGCTGGAGCGAGTCCGGGTTCGACGACACCGATTGGGACGCCGTGGCGCTCGCCGACCACGGGTACGCGAACCTCGTCGCCTCGCCGGCGCCGCCGGTGCGCGCGGTGCAGGAGGTGGTGCCGGTGGCGGTCCGCCGGGTGGCGCGCGGGCAGGTGTTCGACCTCGGCCAGAACATCAACGGATGGGTGCGGCTGCGCGACCTCGGCCCGGCGGGGACGGCGATCACCCTCACGCACGGTGAGGCGATCGATCCCGACGGAGATGTCACGACCGAGCACCTTAAGGTGGACCTCCCGTTCATCCCCGAGCCGCTGCCGGCGGGCCAGGTTGACCGGGTCGTCTCGGCCGGACGCGTGGGGGAGACGTTCGAGCCGCGCCACACCACGCACGGCTTCCGCTACGTGCGCGTGGAGGGGCACCCGGACGGACTCGGCGCCGACGATCTCGCCGGCGCCGTCGTCCACACCGACATGACCCGCACGGGCTGGTTCCGATGCTCGGACGAGCGCATCAACCGGCTGCACGAGGCGGCGGTGTGGAGCCTGCGGGGGAACGCCTGCGACATCCCCACCGACTGCCCGACGCGAGAGCGCGCCGGCTGGACCGGCGACTGGCAGATCTTCGTCCCGGCCGCCGCCTTCCTCTACGACGTCGCCGGGTTCTCCACCAAGTGGCTGCGGGACCTCGCCGCGGAACAGTGGTCGAGCGGGCTCGTCGCGAACCTTGCGCCGAGCCCCCCGTCGGAGTCCGAGGGCGGGTTCCTGGCCGCGCTGAACGGGTCGGCCGGGTGGGGCGACGCGGCCGTGATCGTGCCGTGGGAGATCTATCGCGCCTACGGCGACGTCCGCCTGCTCGAGGAGCAGTGGCCGTCGATGTCCGCCTGGCTCGAGTACGTGGAACGCGCGGCGGCGGGCGCGCGCCACCCTGAGCGCGCGGCCGCCCGCTCGGTGCCGCGGTCCCACGAGCGCTACCTGTGGGACTCAGGCTTTCACTGGGGCGAGTGGCTCGTGCCCGGCGAGGATCTGAAGGGAGCGGACGAGTTCGAGGCGTTCCGGCAGGCTGACAAGGCCGACGTGGCGACCGCCTACTTCGCGTATTCGGCGCGGCTGATGAGCGAGACCGCGGAGGTCATCGGTCGCGTCGCCGACGCGGCCCGATACCGGGAGCTGGCCGAGCGGGTGCGCGCCGCCTGGCAGGCCGAGTTCACCGGCCCCGGCGGCCGGCTGCACCCCGACACTCAGGCCAACCACGTTCGCGCGCTCGCGTTCGAGCTCTTGCCCACCGACCTCCGCGCGGCCGCCGCTGCGCGCCTGGTCGAGCTGATCCGCGACGCCGGCACGCAGCTCGCCACCGGCTTCCTCGCCACCCCGTACCTGCTCCCGGTGCTCGCCGACACCGGCCACGCCGACGTTGCCTACGAGCTGCTGTTCGCCGACGCGATGCCGTCCTGGCTGTACATGATCGACCTCGGCGCGACCACGGTGTGGGAGCGCTGGGACGGAATCCGGGAGGACGGCACGCCGTTCGAGTCGCTCAACCACTACTCCAAGGGAGCGTTCGTCTCGTTCCTGCACCGCCACGTCGCCGGCATCCGGCTGCTCGACGGCGGTCCCGGCTACCGGCACTTCCGGATCGCGCCGCTGCCCGGTGGCGGGATCACCTGGGCGCAGGCCGAGCACGACAGCCCGTACGGCCGGATCGAATCCTCGTGGCGAATCGACCGGGACGAGCTGGAGCTCACCGCGACCGTGCCGCCTGGAACCACCGCGGAGATCGTCCTCCCCGACGGGACCGCTGAGACGGTGACCGCCGGCCGGCACACGATTCGCGCCTAGAGCGCCGGCGGGCGGCGGGCGGGCAGGCGGGTCGGCGGCGGTTCGATAAAGGCGGGCAGGCGGGCGCGGGTCGGCGGGCGAACGGCGGGCATCTGAGTGTGAGGGCGGTGGTCGCTCCGGTCGCTCTGGGTCGGCTCGCGACCTGCATAACCTGACAACGGGCGCATCGAGCAGGGACCGTGTCGGACCGCGCATGCCCCCATGCCGGCTCTGACAGTGCCGGCAGCGAGCGCGCCGATTGTCAGGATTTGCAGGTTATTTCCGGGGCCATTCGGCCTGGGTCCCCCGCCGAGAACCCGAACCCTCCTTCAGGTGCCCGCCGTTGAAATCCGGTCTGCGGGGCGACCCGCCGCCCGGACGGTCGAGACGGTCGAGACGGTCGAGATGGTCGAGACGGTCCGGCTTACTACAACCGTTCGCGCAGCAGCGCGAGCGTCTCCGCCCAGACCTGCTCGGCGCCGGTCTCGTCGTAGGCCGCCCTGTCGGGCATCGTGAAGCCGTGCTCGGCGCCGGCCAGGATCTCGATTTCATAGCTGACGCCGGCCTGGTCGAGCTGCTCGCGCAGTGGCGGGATCGTCGAAAGCGGGGTGACCTGGTCGTTCTCGCCGAAGCCGAGGTACAGCGCCGCGTGGACGCGATCGACCTCGAGATGTGGCGAGTCGGGCTCGTCGGTGACCAGGCCCGTGGGGTGCAGCAGCGACGCCGCCACGATTTCGGTTCCGAACGCCTCGGCCGCGCGCATTCCGAACTGGCCTCCCATGCAGAAGCCGATGCACGCCCACTCGCCGCCGCCGCCCTCCGGCACCGCCTCGAGGAGGAGGCGGGTGTCCTCGAGGACGTCGTCGTCGGTGATCTGCTCGACGAGCTTGCGCATCCGGGCGAACTCCTCGGCATCGCCGGCCTCCATTCGCTCTGCGTTGGGCCGGTCAGCCGGGTCGAACGGGTAGTACAGATCGGGCAGGACCGCGGTGTAGCCGGCGCCGGCGAGTCGCTCGGCGTGCCCGAACAGCGCCGGCCGGATCCCAGGGGCGTCCATGAACAGGACGACGCGCGGGAACGGCCCGTCGCCGTCAGGGCGGTGGACGTAGACCGGCATCCTGCCGCGCGGGGTGGTGACGTCAACTGTCGTCTGGCTCATCGCATCTCCTTGTGTCACGGCTGGTTTGACGGTGAGAGCGCGCCCGCGACCGCGGCGCCGCCGGCGGTCGGTGCGAACGCGCAGTTCCGACCCGCGATCCTCCCAAACACGATCGCGTCGGTCAGCCCACCGCCGTGCTCGGTCAGATGGCCCCAGATCGAGCCGGCCGCGCCGGCGGCATACAGCCCCCGGATCGGCGCTCCACCGGCGCGCACGACCCGCGCCTCGGCGTCCCGTCTCGGACCGCCCGAGGCGGTCGCCACGCCCGGCGTCATCTGAATCGCGTAGAGCGGCGGGGTCAGGGGCGCGAGCGTCGCCGGAGTGCGACCGAAGTCGTCGTCCCGGCCGCGGCTCACCGCCGCCGCGTATCCGGCCAGCGTGTCGTCGAGCACGGCCGGGTCGAGCCCGGTCGCGGCCGCGACCTCGGCGGCGCCGTCGCCGCGCACGATCCACCCGGCCTCCACCTCCGCCGAGTTGTCGGGGCTCCAGTGGTAGCCATTCGGGCTGCCCACGATTCCGTGGAGCGGTCCGGCACGGCGTGCGGTTTCGTCGAAGATGATCCAACCGGGCACCCGCGGACGGTTGGGGCGGCGGGGGAGGTAGGCCGTCAGCGCACGGACGCGGTCGTGGACCTCCCAACCGGTCTCATCCGCGAACCGCCGCCCGTCGCCGTCGACGTGGATGAAGCTGGGGGCGTGGACATCGAGGGTGAAGGCGGCCGGATAGTCGGGGTGCACGAAGGACAGCCAGCCGAAGAACGCGCTCATGTGCCACAGCGACGCGCCGGCCGCGCGCGCCAGGTCGAGCGTGTCGCCCGTGTTTCCCTGGTGTCCGACCGATACGAGCGGGAGCGGGAGGTAGGCGTCCCGAAGCTCGGGGTCGGCCTCGAAGCTCCCGCTGGCCAGGATCACGCCGGCTCGCGCCCCGATCCGGCGCCGCTCGCCGTCGTGCTCGACGATCGCGCCGGCGACCCGGTCTCCATCGAGCACGAGGTCGACCGCCGGGGTGTCGTGCGCGACCGGGATCCCTCGCTCGCGGACGGCGGCCTCGAGCCCGCGCCACAGGCCGACGCCGGGGCGCTCGCCGGGCGACGGGACGAACTGCCGGTAGCGGACGTGCCCGGCGCCAGGGAAGTGCGGCCAGGAGGGCAGCATCCCGCCGAACGCGGCCAGGTCCACCGGCGTGGCCGCCCCTCCGACCGACCCGAGGAAGTCGGTGACTTCGGGCAGTCCGCGCGCGTAGGCCTCGAGCACGCCCCGGTCGGTCTTGCCGAAGCAGAGGGCGTCGAGATGGTCGACGGCCTGTGGACCGTCGACCTCGAACAGGAAGCCGCCGGAGTGGACGCAGTTGCCCCCGCCGGATGAGGTCTTCTCGACGATGGTGACCGACGCGCCGGCGTCGTGCGCGGTGATCGCGGCGGTGGCGCCGGCCGCGCCGAAACCGACGACGAGGACGTCGACGTCGACGTCGTCTGGGAGGCTCACGCCGGCGCCTCGCCCGATCTCGCGCGGCGGCTCACGAGGGCGCCCCCGTCATGATCCGCAGCGGCTCGGAGCCGTCCCATCCCGCCGAAGCCTCCCGGACCATCGCGTAGAAGCCGAGCAACTCGTCGCGGCGCTGGAGCACCTCGACCGGATGCCCGAACTGTTCGCCACCGTCGAGCCACACCGCGGACGCCGGGCCCGTACGTCCGGCGTGAAAGGGGGTGAGACCCGCAGCCTCGAGTCGCGCGATCTCGTCATCGAGCGAATCGGCCAGCCACGCGATGTGCCCGACTCCGTCGCCCGGGGTGACGAGCGAGTCGCGCAGGCCGGCGGGCCGGGCGTCGTGCACCTGGGTGAGCTCGACGATCAGCGGCCCCCACGCCCCGAACGCCGAAGAGTGGTCGTAAACGGCTGGCTCGCCCCGATAGGTGACCTCGTCGAACGGGATGTGCTCCATCGCGTAGAACGGTCCCGCGCCGGTGGCGGCCGCGAAGCGCGGCACGTCGCGGTGCAGGTCCTCGACCACGTATCCGAGGTGATGGATGGGCGCTAGCATCGCCGGGCGTAACTGTAGACGATTTAGCAATCTGTATGCAATACTCCCGATGGGATGCGAGTTGCGTTCGACCACGTCGGGCTGTCGGTGGCGGACCTCGACGCCGCTGAGGCGTTCTACACGACGGCGTTCGGGTTTGGGCGCCAGCTCGCGTTCGAGCTCTCGCCGCACCCGATTCGCGGCGTAATGCTCACACACCCGTCCGGGTTTCGGATGGAGCTGTTCGAGCACGCGGCGTCGGTGCCGGGGCTCCAGGCCGCGACGCCGATCGAGGCACACGCGACTCGGGGCTACAACCACTTCGCGGTAAGGGCCGCGGACATCGACGTCCTGTGGGAACAGGCGCTCGAGGCCGGGGCGACCGCCGTGAGGCCTCCGGCGGACTCTCCTGAGCCGGGTGTCCGGTTCGCGTTCCTGGCCGATCCGGAAGGCAACCTGGTGGAATTGGTGGAGCTCGGCTGATGGGGAGGCTCGACGGAAAGGTGGCGCTGATCACCGGGACCGCCGGCGGTCAGGGCGCATCCGCGGCGCGGCTGTTCGCGTCCGAGGGGGCGACCGTCGAGGGATGCGACCTCGACGCCGAGCGGGCGGAGGCGGTGGCGGCGGAGATCCGCGCCGGCGGGGGCGACATGCACTCCACGGCGCCGGTCGACCTAGCCGATCCCGACGCCGCCGCAGCCTGGGTTGATGGTGCCGCCGAGCGCGCCGGCGGGATCGACATCGTCTACAACAACGCCTCCGCGCCTCGGGTCGGACCGTTCGCCGAGCTGAGCTGGGACGACTGGCGCTTCACGCTCCACAACGAGCTCGACCTGATCTTCACGGTGACGAGCGCGGCCTGGCCGCACCTCATCGCACGGGGCGGCGGCGCCGTGGTCAACACCGCGTCGGTATCGGCCCACCGCGGCGCGACGTTCATCGAACAGGCCGCGCACGGCGCCGCCAAGGGCGGCGTGCTGGCGATCACCCGGCATCTCGCCGCGTCCGGCGCCCGGCACAACATCCGCGCGAACTCGATCAGTCCGGGCCTGATCGTCACGCCGCAGATCGAGCCGTTCCTCGACGAACCCGGGCACCCCGTGCACGAGATGCTCCACAGCCATCCGCTCGGCCGGCTGGGGCAGCCCGACGACGTCGCGCGCGTGGCCCTGTTCCTCGCCAGCGACGACGCGGCCTACCTGAATGCGGTCGACATCGTCGTCGACGGCGGCCAGTCACTGATCTCGTGACGTTCAGCGGTGAGATCATCTGGCGGGGCGACCCCGGCTACGAGGAGGCGCGGGTGGGCCGGGTGTTCAATGCCCGCCGTCCCGAGCGTTACCCGGCCGCGGTGCTGGTGGCGGACGGTGACGATGACGTCGTCGCCGGCGTCCGGCTCGCCCGCGAACGGGGCCTGCAGGTGTCAGTGCGCGCCGGCGGGCACAGCTGGGCCGCCTGGGGCGTGCGCGACGAGGCGCTGCTGATCGACCTCGGTCGTGTTCGCGAGATGACCTACGACCCGGGTACCGGGACGGCTACCGCGAGCCCGGCGGTGAAGGGAGGCGCCGAGCTGGTGCCGTTCCTGACCTCGCACGGCCGCGCGTTTCCCGGCGGTCATTGCCCGAGCGTAGGGATCGGGGGCTTCCTGCTCCAGGGTGGCCAGGGGTGGAACAGCCGCAAGTACGGGTGGGCGTGCGAGAACGTTGCCGCGATCGACGTCGTCACGGCCGACGGCGAGCTGATCCGGGCCGACGAGGAGCAGAACTCGGACCTGCTGTGGGCCGCTCGCGGCGCTGGGCCGGGCTTCTTCGGCGTGATCACGCGCTTCCATCTGCGCACGTATCCGCTGCCGCGGGCGATGGCGCACGACACGTGGATGTTCGAGCTCGAGGAACTCGAGACGCTGCTCGGCTGGATCGACGAGCTCTTGCCCTCGCTCGACCGCGTCGTCGAACCGGTGATCGCGGCCACGCGTCTGCCTCGCCCGGAAGGTCCTCCGGTGCTGCTGCTGCACACGACCGCGATGTGCGAGACCGAGGAGGAGGCCGCGCGTGTGCTGGCGCCCCTGGAGGCGTGCCCGATCGCCGACCGCGCGCTCGCGCACGAGCACGGCCCGACGACGGTCGAGCAGGAGAACGAGGCCCAGGCGGCCCAGAACCCCGAGAACCATCGCTACGCCGTCGATTGCACCTGGACCGACGCCAGAGCCTCAGAGCTCGCGCCGCACCTCCGGGCGCTCTGGTCAGAGCTCCCGACCGAGCACTCGTTCTCGATCTGGTACGGCTGGGCCCCGAGCCGGCCGCTGCGGGACATGGCGTTCTCGGTCGAGGGCCGCGCGTACATCGCCACGTACGCGATCTGGTCGGACCCGGCTGACGACGAGCGCCACCGCCGCTGGGTGGTCGACCACACGACGAGGCTGGCGGCGCTCGGAAAGGGCGTGTACATCGGCGACACCGACTTCACTCGCCGGCCGGACCGGTTCCTGGCGCCCGAGAACTTCCGTCGCTTACGCGAGATCCGGACGCGCTGGGATCCGGATGGCCGGTTCTGCTCTTACCTGATCGCCGACGGCGCGGAGCTCAACGCAGAACCAGACCGCCGTCGGCGCACAGCGTCTGCCCGGTAATCGCGCCGGCCCCGTCGGACACGAGGAAGGCGACGGCCGCGGCGACGTCGTCGGGGACGAGTGCGCGGTCGATCGCCTGCATGGCCTGCACCTCCGCGAACGCCTCGGGTGGCGTGTCGGCCACGGCGGCCGGCGTCGGGGTCAGTCCCGGCGCCACGCAGTTGACCGTGATGCCGTCGCGCCCGAGCGCGCGCGCCAGCGTGCGCGCGATCCCGATCAGCGCCGCCTTGCTGGCCACGTACGCCAGCAGGTCGGGCGCCGGCGGATCCCAGACCGTGTCCGAGACGACGAACACGATGCGGCCGAAGCCGCGTCCGCCCATTCCCGGGGCGAGCGCCTGGGCCAGCCACAGCGCCGACTCGACGTTCACCGCCTGCACGCGGCGCCACATGTCGACGTCGAGCTCGGACAGCGGCGCCCGGTCGAAGGCGGCGGCGGCGTGGACGAGCACGTCACAACGTCCGTGCGTGTCGAGCAGCCGTGCGGCGGCTGCCTGTACGTCGTCGTGCCGCGCGAGGTCGACCGGCGGATCGCCGGCGCGGTCGAGCACGGCCACGGTGTGGTCCGCGGCGCGCAATGCTGTCGCGATCGCGCCTCCAATCGCGCCCGCGCCACCGGTGACGATCGCGACCCGGCTCATGAGCGAAACCCGTCGGACCGCTTACCGATTCCTGCACGCATTTGATATAACTGTATACAACTATGGCGGCGAGGGTGACCACGTCACCGGAGTCGCGCTTGAGGAATACCGGAATCGAGTCTGAGGAGACCCATGTCCCACCAGGTCCATTCGCCGGCCCCTGTGCGTGAGCTGCCGGGTGAGCCCGTGCCCTACTACCTCGCCGACGGCGACGGCCGCGCGCACCTGCTGCTGGGTCAGGTCGGCCGCGCCCTGGCCGGGACCGAGGAGACCGCCGGCGCGATGTCGGTGATGACCGCGGTCGGCCCGGCGGGACGACCGATCCCGATGCACCGCCACGAGCAGGAGCACGACTACTTCTACTGCGTGCGCGGCACCGTCCAGGTGTGGGCGGACGGCAAGAGCCGGATCCTCCATCCCGGCGACGTGGCCAGCGTCCCCGCCGGAGTGCTCCACGCCTATCAGTTCCATGGGCACTACAGCCAGTTCATGGGGCCGATCGCCCCGGCCGGCTGGGACCGCTTCTTCGATTTCACAGGCTCCCCGTACGCCGGCCCCGCCTATCCCCTCCTCGACGACAGCCCGCCGCCTTTCGCCAAGTTCGGCGCCGCCGAGGCGAAGTTCGCGATGAAGTACTTCCCCGACGAGCCCTATGCCGAGGCGAGCACGGGACCCGACGATGCGCTGCCGGGCGCGGCCGAGCCGTACTTCCTGCGCGCGGGCGAGGGGCCGCGCCATGTCCTGTTCGGCCAGGTCGCCTACCAGCTGATGACCGGCGCCGAGTCGGGCGGGCGGCTGGGGATGACCGTCACCGAAGGCCCGCGCGGCCCGGCGATCCCGATCCACGTGCATGCGCGCAGCTACGAGGCGATCTACTGCCTCGACGGGAGGCTGCTCGTGACGGTCGAGGGCGAGGAGCACCTCCTCACCCGAGGCGATTTCGTCAGCATCCCGGCTGGCGCCGAGCACACGTACGCGATGGATGCGCACCTGACACGGTTCGCGAGCATGTATGGCCCGGCCGGCGTCGAGCGCTTCCACGAGGTGGCGGGCGACGTCGCCGAGCAGCGCATATTCCCCGAGCAGCCGGGTCCGGTCGACCGCGACCGCCTGTCCGCCGCCGCGGCCGAGCTCGACATCGTCTTCGCCGGCTGAGGCCTCGAGCGATGGCGCCGCTCAGGGTCCTCATCGCCGGCGGCGGCATCGCCGGTCTCACCCTCGCTCACGGCCTGCGACGCGCGGGCATCGACGGCGAGGTGTTCGAACGGGAGCCGCGCGAGGGTCGGCGCTCCGGGTATCGCCTGACCCTCGATGCCGACGGTGGCGACGCGCTCGAGGCCTGCCTACCGGCGGAGCTGTACGAGCGATACCTCGACGCATCGCATCGGACTCCGGGCCGACCCGACGTCGCGGTCGTGATCGACAGTCACTGCCGGGAGCTGACGACGGCGCCCCACATCGGGCCGCCCAACGGCGGCGAGCGGCCGCACACGGCGATCGATCGCGGGACGTTCCGCCAAATCCTGTCGAGCGATCTTGCCGGGGTCGTGCACCACGAGGCGGCCGCCGCGGGATTTGCCGCCGGCGAGGACGGGGTGGAGCTCCGGCTGGTGGACGGCCGCACGGTCGCCGGAGACGTGCTCGTCGCCGCCGACGGGGTCGGCTCGGCGATCCGTCGCCAGCTCATGCCGGCGGTGGAGATCGTTCCCGCGCCGGTCGGCGCCCTCGGCCTGTTCGGGCGCTCGCCGCTGACCGACGAGATCCTCGCCGACCTTCCCGACGTGCTGTCGGCCGCGTTCGTGATCGCCCGCGACGACCGGGGCGTGATGCTGTCCCTCGGTGAGTGCATCCCCCGGCGGCCCGGCGCCGCCGTCGCGCCCCCGTACATGCAGCTCTCGGGCGGAATCGTTCCCGGCACGGTCGTGCCGGCGCCGTCCGATTGGACCGCCGATACCCCGCGCGAGATGCACGAGGCGATGCGAGCGGGGGTGAGCAGCTGGCATCCGGCGATTCGGGGGCTGGTCGACCGGATCGAGCTCGAATCGCTGTTCTCGCACCCGTTCCGGCGACTGGATCCGACGCCGCCGTGGCCGGCGTCCCGGGTCACCCTGGTCGGCGACTCGATCCACGCGATGCTCCCGACCCTCGGCAAGGGAGCGAACATGGCGATGCGCAACGCGGCCGTGCTGCGCGATCAGATCGTGGCCGCCGATCGCGGGGAGCGGTCACTGCTCGAGGCGATCGGCGCGTACGAGTCCGACATGCGCGAGGCCACTTACCCGCTGATGGAGCTGGCCTCCGATCACAACCGGTTCGGCGGCGGCGGCCTGCGCCGCCCCGAGGAAGCGGAGGTTCAGGCATGAGGGTGCTGGGGCTGAGCGCGGGCAACCCAGACGGCAGCGCCGAGATCCTGCTGAAGGTCGCGCTCGGCGCCGCGGCCGCGGCGGGGGCCGACGTCGCCCTTGTCCGGCTAGACGATCTGAGCCTGCCGACGCGGCCGGTCGGGCCGGCCGCGGGGGCGGGAGTGGACGACGGCGGCTGGCTGTGGGACCAGCTGATGGACAGCGACGGCCTGATCGTCTCCGCGCCGATCTACTCGCGAACCGTGCCCGGGAAACTGAAGCTCGTGGCCGACCGGCTGTCCGGTCCGGCCGCGGACGTCGCCTTTGCCGAGAGCTACCGCCGCATGCTCGAGGCGGGGGAAACGCCACCGGTTGCGTTCCCGTACGACGAGCGCGTGTTTCGCCCGCGTGTGGCCGGCTTCATCGCCGTCGGCGGAGCGCTCACCAGCCAGTGGAAGTCGCTGGCGCTTCCGCTCATGCACCAGATGACGTTCTCGGCGCACATGGCGGTCGCCGACCAGCTCCTCGTCGGCGGCGCCGGGATGCCGCGGTCGGTGGTGCTCGACGCGTCCGCGCTGGTGGCGGCCGCGCGCGTCGGTGCCAGCGTCGGCGAGCAGCTCGGTCTGCCGTTCGAGGAGGTGCAGTACCGCGGGGAGTCCGGCCTGTGCCCCCTCTGCCACCTCTCGATCGTCTCGGTTCGGGACGACACGGTCGAATGTGCCACCTGCGGGGCCGCCGGGCGCCTGGTGGTCGAGGATGGGGTCGCGGCCGTGCGCTTTGACGACCCGGCCGGCCTCGAACGGTCGGTGATCGCGCTGGCCGAGAAGCGCGCGCACTTCCGCGAGGTCCAGGAGACCGCGGCCGCGCAGGGCGCGCTCGCGAACGAGATCTCCGAGCGCGCGTCGATGTACGAGCGGTTCGAGTGCCGGATCGTGCCGCCGTCCGCGCCCCGCGCCCTCGCCTAACCGGAGGCGCGCAGACACCGTGGGCCACGCGACCGACATCCCGCTGGCGCAGGCGCGCGCACTGATCGCACGCGCGATCGACAAGGCCGCCCATGTCGGCGTGCGCGGAGGGTTCGCGGTCGTGGGAGCCAGCGGCGTGCTCGTCTCGGCGTCGCGCATGGACCATGGCGGCGCCGGCGGGATGGCGCGCGCGCGGTCCAAGGCGTGGATCTCGGCCACTCAGCAGATCCCGAGCACCGAGCATCACCTGCGGATGGCGACGCTCCCGCCGCCGATCGCCGCCGGGTTCGTCGCGTGCTCGCCGGAGGCGAGCTTCCCCGGGGCGGGCGGTATCCCGATTTTTGACAAGGACCCCGCCCATCCCGGCGTCGTCGTCGGCGGCTTCAGCGCCTCGGGCGCGACGGTCGGCCCGTTCGTCGACATCCCGGGGATCGACCGGCGCATGCTGATCGCCGACGGCAAGCCCGCCAACTCCGAGGACCTGATCGTGCTGTGGGCGCTCGGGCTGCCGTATCAGGGGCAGCACGGCGACGACGAGAAGCGCTGGCTCGACGCGTTCGGCGAGCTGCCCAACGAGCCGGGGCTCGGCTACAGCGACCCGCCGCCGGCGAGCCAGCCCGAGCACGAGTGGGCGGTCGGGCTGGCTGACAAGGCGATCGCCGAGGCGACTGCACGCGGAGCCGGCGTCGCCGTCGCCGTGGTCGACGTCCGCGGTGACCCGATCCAGCAGGACACGATGGACGGCGCGCCCACCGCGGCGCCGTTCGTGGCCGAGGCCGTAGCCGCCGGTGCCGCCAGCTTCCAGCGTCCGAGCGCGGAGATCGATCCCGCGGTCACATCCGTCCTCCCGTATCGCGTATTGACGGTGGCCGGCGGCCTGCCCGTCCGCGAAGGCGGTCGGGTCGTGGGCGGCCTCGGGATCGCCGGCCCCGACGCCGCTGTCTGCGAGGAGATCGTCGCGGCGGTTCTGGAGAGCTAGGGCGCGTGCCCGAGCGGATCTGCATCGTCGGCGCCGGCGCGATCGGAGGCCTGTTCGCCGCACACCTCGCGCAGCTGGCCGAGCTCGAGGTGTGGGCGTTCGACCCCTCGGCCGAGCACGTCGCGGCGATCAACGCCGACGGCCTGCGGCTGACGGGACACGTCGAGCTGACGGGGCGCGTTCACGCCCGTACGGACGCCGCCGAGATCCCGGACTGCCCGCTCGGCATCCTCGCCACGAAGGGGACCGTCACCGAGGCCGCGATCGCGGCCACGGCGCGGATCTTCGGGGACGGCGTCGTCTGCAGCGTCCAGAACGGCATCGGCAACGAAGAGGTGATCGCCGAGTACGTGCCGCGCGTGATGCGCGGGGTGACGCTGCCCGCCGGGCACGTGGTGGCGCCGGGGGTTATCCACATGGTCGGGCCCGGGCCGACGTGGGTCGGGCCGTTCGAGCCGCGGCCGGCGCGGGACGCCGAGATCGAGTGGCTGGCCGCCCGGCTGAACGAGAGCGGGATGGAGACCCGCGCACGCGCCGATGTGCGCGGCGCCCAGTGGACGAAGCTGCTGTTCAACGCCTGCACGAACCCGCTGTGCGCGCTGACCGGACTGACCCACGGCGAGCTATGCGACTACGCCCCCACGACCCGGCTGGTCGACGGGCTGCTCCGCGAGGGCGTGGCGGTCGCCGGCGCGCTTCGCATCGAGCTCGAGGACGACCCGGCCGAGCTCGTCTACAGCGCGGCGAAGGCCAACTACCGCCACCGCCCGAGCATGCTCCAGGACGTCACGGCCCGGCGTCGCACCGAGATCGCCACGCTCAACGGCGGAATCGTCCGCGCCGCGGAGGAGGCTGGGGTCCCGGTCCCGCTTCACAGCGCGGTAGTCGACCTGATTCGCGGCCTCGAGCGGAGCTGGAACGAGTAGGAGCACCCGGACTTGGCGATGGCGCTGACATATATGCAGCATTAGCGCCAGAGTCCAGCCGAACAGTTCGGTGTACTGTGGACGGATCATCAAACTGTATGCAATAATTCCCAGCGTCATGGATTCGCCACAGAAGATCGACTGGAGCGAGCAGGACTTCGCCGAGGTTCGACCCGGGATCTTCGGCGCGACCGTCCATACGCCGCAGCTGACGGCGACGCTTTACCGGTATGGGGCGGGCTCGAGCTGGGAGGAGCACCATCACCCCCAGGATCAGATCACCGCCGTGCTCGAGGGGGAGATCGACTTCGTCGTCGCCGGCGAGCCGGTCCACCTGATTGCCGGCCAGGTGGCGACGCTTCCGGGCGAGACTCCACACTCGGCGACCGTCGCCGGGTCGGGAAGCGGCGCGGTGACGCTGAACGTCTTCACCCACCGGGAGAGGGCGCCCGGTGCCTGACTGGCTCGGGCTCGAGGGCCAGCGCGTCCTGATCGCCGGCGGCGGGGGCACGATCGGCCGCGCGCTCGTCGACGGATTCGCGACCGCGGGGGCGGCCGTCGCAGTCGTCGACGTCAATGACGACGCGATGGCCGGGCTCGACGACAGGGTGACCGTCCGCCACGCCGCGGACCTGAGCGACGGCGCGGCGTCGCGCGACGCGGTGGCGAGCGTCAGGCAGCGGCTGGGCGGCCTCGATGTGTTCGTGCACTGCGTGGGCATCAACGACCGCAAGCCGATCGAGAACTACAGCGCGAGCGACTGGGACAGGATCGTCGGCGTCAACCTGACGAGCGCATTCCACACCGCGACCGAGGCCGCGGTCGGGATGCGCGAGCAGGGCCACGGCCGGATCTTGTTCTTCTCCTCGGTGGCGGGCCGCAGCGGCCACAAGCACCACGGTCCCTACGCCGCCACCAAGGGTGCGATCAACCAGTTGATGCGGGTGATCGCGCACGAGTACGCCGGTCACGGGGTCACGGCCAACGCGGTCGCCCCGGGTTACATGGACACGACCCTGACCCGGAGCTACCTGGCCTCGAACCCGGACAAGCGCGCCGCGCTCGTCGAGCTGATCCCGGCGGGCCGGTTCGGGACGCTGCCGGAGGTGGTGGATCCCGTGCTGTTCCTGTGCTCGCCGCACGCGAGCTTCATCACGGGTCAGGTCCTGTACATCGACGGCGGTCGCACGATCGTCTGATGAGCGCTGGGAGCGACATGCAACGTAGATTCGAGGGGCGCCGTTTCCTCGTCACCGGGGCGGGGACCGGCTTCGGCGCCGCACTGGCCCTGCGCGCGGCGCAGGAGGGTGCGGCGCGGGTGTTGATCCATTACCGCAGCTCGGCGGACGGTGCCGAGCGGACCGCCGCCCGCGTGCGCGGGGCGGGGGCGGAAGCGGAGATCGTGCAGGGCGACATCACCTCCTGGACGGACATCCAGCGGATGGCGGCATGGACATTCGAGGAGCACGACGGGATCGACGTGCTGGTCAACAACGTCGGCGACATGGCGTCCGGGCAGGCGTCGTGGAAGGAGGTCACCGAGGAGGCGATCGACCACGTGCTCGCGGTCGACATCAAGGGGACAATGCTGATGGTGCACGAGTTCGGCCAGCGAATGGTTGAGCGAGACGGCGGCGCGATCGTCAACGTCGGCTCGACTGTGATCGTCCGGGGAAGCCCCCGCGCCCCCCAGTACGCGGCGGGCAAGTACGGACTGCTCGGGATCACCAAGTCCTACGCCAAGGCACTGGCCCCGAAGGTGCGGGTGAACACGTTCGCGCCCGGCTTCATGGAGACCGAGGCGCTGCTGGCCCGCCCCGAGTGGAAGGCGGGACGCCGCGAGGATGTGCTTTCCGGCACGCCCGCTGGGAAGATTCCCAAGCCGGAGGATATGACCGGCGCGGCGCTGTTCCTCGCCAGCGACGACGCACATCACATCACCGGCTCCTACATGGTCGCCGACGGCGGTTACAGCATGCTCGGCGCCTGACGCCAGGAGGCACCCGATGGCAGACAACGGTCAGAACACCGAGGACGTCTACGAGCGGGTTCGCGGCGCGATCCTCGACGGGCAGCTCGCGCCCGGGGCCGTGATGTCGCAGGTGGCGCTGGCCCAGGACCTCGGAATCAGCCGGACGCCGCTGCGCGAGGCGCTGCGGATGCTCCAGAGCGAGGGGCTCGTCGAGGGCGAGCCCAACCGCCGCGTCCGGGTCGCTCCGATGACCGCGCCCGACCTCGAGGAGCTGTACCTGATGCGCGTCACGCTCGAGGCGGAGGCGCTCCGCCTGTCGGTCCCGCGCATGACCTCCGAGGATCTCGCGCGACTCGAGGGGCACATGGCCGAGATGGCGCACTTCGCGGCCGAGAAGGACTACCGGCGCTGGAATGTCCCGCACCAGCAATTCCACCGTGGCCTGACAGCGCACGCGGGCGAGCGGGTCAACTTCGTGCTCGGGCAGATGTTCGATCACGCCGAGCGCTACCGCCGACTGCACATCGGTCACGGGCCGACGGCGTGGGCGACGGCCGGTCATCGCGAGATCCTCGATGCGTGCAAGGCGGGGGACCGGGACGGCAGCGCCGGCCTGCTGGCCTCGCATCTGGCCAGGACCGGGGTCGAGGTCTCCGAGCTGCTCGATCCGGGATACAAGCCGACGCTGCTGGAGCTGGCGCTGGCCGACGCCGGCGGCGCTCCGCCTCAAAAGGGTCGCCGGCGCAAGCCGCGCTGACTCTGTCAGGATCCGCGGGCAGACACCGACCGGCGGCGGGCGCCCGAGTGAGCGCCACACCGCAGCGACTTCCGGAGGTCCGATGAGCACGCGTGTAATGCCGAGCGTTCGTACCCTGAGAGAGCGGCCCGCGTGGCGAGCGCTCGAGAAGCACTACGACGAGCTGCACGGCAAGCACCTGCGCGAGCTGTTCGCGGCGGACGACACGCGTGGCGAGCGGCTCGTGGTCGACGCGGCTGGGCTGTACCTGGACTACTCGAAGAACCGGATCACCGATGAGACCATCGGGCTGCTGGTGGCGCTGGCCGAGCAGTCGGGGCTCGCGGACCGGATCGAGGCGATGTTCACCGGCGAGCGCATCAACGTGTCCGAGAACCGGTCGGTGCTGCACGTCGCGCTGCGGATGCCGAAGAGCGCGTCGCTGATCGTCGACGGGGTCGACGTGGTCAAGCAGGTCCACGAGGTTCTCGACCGGATGGCCGCGTTCTCTGACCGCGTGAGGTCGGGAGAGTGGAGAGGCCACACCGACCGGCCGATCCGGAACGTCATCAACATCGGGATCGGCGGTTCGGACCTCGGGCCGGTGATGGCGTATGAGGCACTGCGCCACTACTCAGACCGCGACATGACCTTCCGGTTCGTCTCGAATGTCGATTCGACCGACATCGTCGAGGCGACCCGCGACCTCGACCCGGCCGAGACGCTGTTCATCGTCTCCTCGAAGACGTTCACGACGCTCGAGACGATGACCAACGCGCGGTCGGCGCGCGACTGGACGCTCGCGGCACTCGGCGACGAGCAGGCGATCGCCAAGCACTTCGTGGCCGTCTCGACGAACGCCGAGAAGGTCACCGAGTTCGGCATCGACACCGACAACATGTTCGGCTTCTGGGAATGGGTCGGCGGCCGTTACTCGATGGACTCGGCGATCGGCCTGTCGACGATGCTGGCGGTGGGCCCCGCCGGTTTCGGCGAGATGCTGGCGGGCTTCCACGACATCGATGAGCACTTCCGCAGGACCCCGTTCGCGCAGAACCTGCCGGCGCTGATGGGATTGCTCGCGGTCTGGTACGGCGACTTCTTCGGCGCGCAGACCGTCGGGGTGATGCCATACAGCCAGTACCTGAAGCGATTTCCGGCGTATCTCCAGCAGCTGACGATGGAGTCGAACGGCAAGCACGTCACGCTCGACGGACGCCACGTCGACTACCAGACAGGGGCTGTCTACTGGGGCGAGCCCGGCACCAACGGACAGCACAGCTTCTACCAGCTGATCCATCAGGGCACGAAGCTGATCCCGGTCGACCTGATCGGGTTCGCCAAGGACCTGAATCCGCTCCGCGACCACCACGACCTGCTGATGTCGAACGTGTTCGCGCAGGCCGAGGCGCTTGCGTTCGGGAAGACCGCGGAGGAGGTCCGCGCCGAGGGCACTCCGGAGAAAGTCGTCCCCCACAAGGTGATGGAGGGCAACCGTCCGACGAACACAATCCTCGCCGAGCAGCTCACGCCACGGACTCTCGGGAGCCTGGTGGCCCTGTACGAGCACAGCGTGTTCACGCAGGGCGTGCTGTGGGAGATCGACTCGTTCGACCAGTGGGGCGTCGAGCTCGGCAAGGCCCTGGCCGCGCGGATCATTCCCGAGCTCGAGAGCGACGCCGACCCTGCCCTGGACCACGACAGCTCCACCAACGCGCTGATCCGCCGCTACCGGGCGATGCGCTAAAGCCGAACGCGAACGACCGATCTGACAAGCACCGAGACCGAGGAGAACGAACCACACATGCCTACGGATAAGCCGATGCAACTCGGAATGGTCGGGCTCGGGCGGATGGGCGCCGGGATCGTCCGCCGCCTCATGCGCGACGGCCATCACTGCGTCGGGTACGACCGCAACTCCGATGTAGTCAAGGCGCTCGAGGGTGAGGGCACCACCGGCGCGAATTCGTTGCAGGAGTTCGCGTCCAAGCTCGAGAAGCCCCGGACCGCGTGGATCATGGTGCCGGCGGGCGACATCACGTCCCAGACGATCAGCGCCCTGGCCGAGGTGTTCGAGGCCGGCGACGTGATCATCGACGGGGGCAACACGCATTATCACGACGACATCCGCCATGCCAAGGAGCTGGCCGAGAAGGGCATCCACCACGTCGACGTCGGCACCAGCGGCGGCGTGTTCGGGCTGGAGCGCGGCTTCTGCCTGATGATCGGCGGAGAGGATGATGTCGTCGAGCGGCTCTATCCGATCTTCGGCTCGCTCGCGCCCGGAGTAGACGCGGCGGCGCGTACGCCGGGGCGCGAAGGAAAGCCGAGCCCGTCGGAGACTGGCTTTCTCCACTGCGGCCCGAACGGCGCCGGCCACTTCGTGAAGATGGTCCACAACGGAATCGAGTACGGGATCATGGCCGCGTACGCCGAAGGGCTGAACATCCTGCACAGCGCCGGAGTCGGGAAAGACGTGCTCGAGGGCGACGCGGAGACGGCGCCGATGGAGCACCCCGAGTACTACCAGTACGACATCAACACGGTGGAGGTGAGCGAGGTGTGGCGCCGGGGGAGCGTGATCAGCTCGTGGCTGCTCGACCTGACGGCGCAGGCACTGTTCGAGTCTCCGACTCTGGACGACTTCTCGGGCCGGGTGTCGGATTCGGGTGAGGGGCGTTGGACCTCGATCGCGGCGATCGACGAGGGCGTGCCGGCGCCGGTGCTGACGACAGCCCTGTACTCGCGGTTTGCCTCGCGAGGGCTCGACAATTACGCCAACCGGGTCCTGTCGGCAATGCGCTATGGCTTTGGTGGCCACCGCGAGAAGGCCGCAAGCTGACCGCCACCGACCAGATCGAGCGCGAGAAGCAGGTCGCCGCCGAAGCCGCGGCGATGCTCGTGCAGGACGGGATGATGGTGGGGCTCGGCACGGGCTCGACCGCCGCGTACCTGCTGCCGCCGCTGGCGGCCCGCGGGCTCGACATCACGTGCGTGGCGACATCCCCGGCCACCTCGCAGGCCGCGCGGGCGCTCGGGATCGAGGTTGTGTCGTTCGCCGGGCTCGAGGCGCCGAGCCGGCTCGATCTGACGATCGACGGCGCCGACCAGGTCGACCCGGCGGGCTGGCTCGTCAAGGGCGGAGGAGCCGCCCACACCCGCGAGAAGGCGGTGGCCGCCGCGGCCGACCGGTTCATCGTGATCGTGTCGTCGAACAAGGTGGTTGACCGGCTGTCGCCGCCGATCCCGCTCGAGCTGGCCGAGTTCGGCCTGGCCTCGACGCTGGCGCGCTTGGGTTCGGTGCGTCTGCGCGAGGTCTCCCACAGCCCGGACGGTGGCGTCATCGCGGACTACCTGGCGGAGTTCGACGATCCCGAGGAGCTCGCCACGTGGCTCTCGACGCAGCCGGGGGTGGTCGAGCACGGGCTTTTTCCCGCCTCGATGGTCGCCGAGGTCCTGATCGGCCGCGGTCGCGAGGTCGAGCGGCGGGCGCCGGCGGTCAGCTGAGCCGGGCCGCGCCGGCGGGCACGAGCTGGGCGCCCCCGTCGGCGAAGCTGTAGGGCGGGCACGGGCCGGTGCAGACCAGCTCGACGCCGTCCAGGCAACCGCCGAGCTCCTCGACGAGCGCGACGAACTCGCCCACCCGCCCGCGGTCGACGAGATACGCGTGGAGGACGGGAAGATCGGGGTGCGGGACCAGCGCGCAGCGGCTGCTGCGCGCCAGCGCGGTCAGCGGATGGAGCTCGTGCGCGAGCATGCGCGCGCTCTGGCGCGTCTCCAGGCGGTCCCGCAGGTAGGCGACGCCAGACTCCGTTCGCCGATCCGGGGCTGGGACCGCACCGCTCTGCCACCGCGCATGGAGACCTAGCTCGACCGCTCCGCGGACGCCCTCGAGTTTCGCGAGCAGCCACCGCCGTTGCCGGCGCAGCATCGCGCGAACCCCGTCGTCGTCGGCCAGCACGCGACCGAACTGCGCCGGCAGGATCGCCCGGGACTCCATCAGGCTCTGGAGCGTGCGCTCGTAGGCGTGGAGCGTGGCGGTCTCCGGCTCGGGGCCGGGGTCGTCGTGCTCGGTGACGATCGCGATCAGGGGCCCGTCGGCCACGCCACGGAGGGGGCGGTCGTCGAGCCCCGTGCCCACCACCGTGGTGCCGTCCGCCTCGACGATGCCGTAGACGAACACGCTCATCGGGCGGCGGCCTCTCCGGTCGCGGCGACAAGCTGCGGCACGAGCGGCACGAGCGGCACGAGCGGCACGGGCGGCGCGACGTCGTGCACGACGTCGCGCGCTCGTTCGCCTGGGCACGCACATGCCTCGCGGCCGTGGCCCGGGCCCTGGCCGGTGCACCCTCCCTCAGCTCGAGCTTCGACGGGCATGTGCAACCTCTCCGCCGTTTTGCTTACCCATAGCTTGAGCAGCCCGATCCGAATTTGGACGAATGTTCGACCCCCGCGCGCGGTTTTCGTCCACGAATGATCGATCGCGACCATGATCCATCGATGAGCGTCGATCCAGTCGGTAGATATGAGCAGAGAATGCGTCGCCGGGAAGGTTGATTTCCCTGCCTTTGCTCGCGAAGATTGGCGTGTTCTCAGTTCAACAACCGAACCCCTGAGTCGTGTCTAAGGCCGTGGGCAGATCTTGGCGGGAGTCACGTTGATGGGGCATTCCGTCCGAGCCGCTCCAGCCCGAGTGCTGGGGCACGCCCGGCTGCCGGCGCCTCTCTGGGACTTCCGGCGTAGCTACGGCGTCCAAGTCGCGCTCCTCATCGCCGCGTACTACGCCGCCGCGCACCTCGGCTATGCGTTTCGGTTCGCCGGTCCGGTGGCGGCGATCGTCTGGCTCCCGGCCGGAGTCGGCATCACCGGCCTCTACCTGCTGGGCCTTCGCCTCTGGCCTGCCGTGGTCATCGGGGATCTGCTCGTCAACAATTACTCGACGATTCCGGTCGGCGCCGCCGTCGGCCAGAGCTTCGGCAACCTGCTCGAGGTGCTGATCGGCGCGTGGCTTCTGCGTCGGTACGTGTCGCGGAGAGAGCCGCTCTCGACCGCCTTCGGCGTGGCCGGCGTGTTCGCCGCGCTGACGGTGGCGACCGCGGTGAGCGCGATCATCGGACCACTATCGCTCGCTCTCCATCACGTGATCCCGGCCGCATCGCTGCCGCGGGTATCGCGAACGTGGTGGCTCGGCGACTTCTGCGGCGCCGCGATCGTGCTGCCGCTCGCGCTCGCCTTCAGCACGCCGTCTCCCCATCCCTGGTTGCGCGGGCACGTCGTCGAAGCGTCGCTGCTCCTGGCGACGCTGATCGTCCTCAGCACGGTCGCCGCGCAGGTCGGGGGACCGTCGACCTATCTCGCATTCCCGGTCCTGATCTGGGCCGGATTCCGGTTCGGTCCGCGGGGAGCGACGATCGCGATCGCGATCAGCGCCGCCTTCACGATCTGGGGAGCGACGAACTTCGCCGGGCAGTTCATGGTCAGCGGTGGGGACAGCATCCCCTCCACCCAGATCTACATCGGGGTTGCGGCTCTGGCCACGCTCGCGGTGGCCGCGCTGGCCTCCGAACGTGAGGAGCTCGCCAGGCGAGTCCGCGCATCTCGAACCCGGATCGTGCTCGCAGCGGACGACGAGCGGCGCCGGCTCGAGCGCAACCTCCACGACGGCGCTCAGGGGCGTCTGGTAACGCTCGCGGTTCGGCTCGGACTGGCCGCGCACGAGGCGCGGGAGACGCCCGAGACCGCCGCCGGGTCGTTCCAGTCCGCTCACGATGAGCTGCTCGTCGCGATTGACGAGCTTCGCGAGCTGGTCCAGGGAATCCAGCCGGCGGCGCTCCGGCAGTTCGGGCTGGCGAGCGCAGTCGAGGACGTTGCCGCCAGATCCGTTACGCCGATCGAGCTGGTCGAGCTTCCCCGCGTCCGTCTCGACGAGACGACCGAGGCCACCGCGTTCTACCTGATCCGCGAGGCGGTGACGAACGCGGAGCGGCACGCGCACGCGTCGGTGATCCGCGTCCGCGCCCAACTGAGGACGGCGAGCCTCACGGTCGAGGTGGAGGACGACGGCGTCGGCGGCGCGTTCGAGCGCAACGACCGCGGGCTCCAGGGGCTGAGGGACCGGGTCGAGGCCACTGGCGGCAGGTTCGAGCTCGACAGCGAGCCCGGCCGAGGCACCCGGATCGCGGCCGAGATCCCGCGCAGCGTGACTCGCTAGTCCGAAGCCGGGCTATTCCCGCTCGCCAGGAACATCAGCGTGGCCTTGACCCGCCGGCTGACGTCGTCGGGGCTGTCGAGCTCAAGCTTGGTGAAGATCGCGTTGATGTGCTTTTCGACCGCGCGCTTGGTCAGCACGAGCGAGCTGGCGATCGCCGCGTTGCTCTTGCCCTGCGCCAGCTCGGAAAGCACGTCGTGCTCGCGCCGGGTGAGCGCCGACAGCGGCGACTTCGCGCCGGCGCTGCGTGCGCGCACGAGCACCTCGACCACCTTGGGGTCGATCACGGATCCTCCGGCGACGACCGCCTCGATCGCCGCTACGAGCTGCTGCGAGTCGCTCACGCGTTCCTTGAGGAGGTAGGCACGGCGGGCGCTTCCCGCGTCGAGGAAGGCCAGCACATAGCTGGGGTCGGTGAACTGGCTGAGTATCACCACGCCGATGTCCGGATCGCTGACGCGCAGCTCCCGCGCGACCTGGATCCCCTCGTCAGTGCCCGTGGGCGGCATCCGGATGTCGGTCACGACGGCGTCCGGCCGCTCCCGCGCGATCGCGGCGGTCAGCGAAGGACGATCGCCGCAGAAGGCAACGGCCTCGATGTGGTCGAAACCGGACACGATCCGCTCGAGCGCCTCGCGCATCAGGAACGTGTCCTCGCCAATCACGACCCGGATGTGCTTACTACGTTGCGTGCCTTCGGCAGGCTGGACAGACGATTGCGTCACGCACCGACCTCCGCGGCTGGGGTCACCTCGAGGAGCTGACGCAAAGTTAGCGCGTATTGGAGCGGTTTCCGGGCCGTTGGAAGTTGTGGTGCACGCACCACCCAGACTGGAGTGTAGACACCCCAAGCCAGGCGCGAAGCGACGGCGTCAGGATCCGTCGGGCTCTTCGGAGAGGAAGATGAGCGTCGCCTTCACGCGGCGGCTCACGTCCTGCGTCTCGGGCAGGTTGAGCTTGGAGAAGATCGAGTTCACGTGCTTCTCGACCGCTCGCTTGGTGAGCACCAGCGACTCGGCGATCGCCGCGTTGCTCTTGCCCGAGGCGATCTCGGCAAGCAGCTCGCGCTCGCGCGAGGTCAGCTGGGAGAGCTGGGACTTCGCCGCCCGGGACCGAGCCTCGATCAGGACATCGACGATGATCGGGTCGATCACCGAGCCGCCCCGCGCGACCGCCTTAATCGCGTCGAGCAGCTGCTCCTTGTTGCGTATCCGCTCCTTCAGGAGATACGCGCGCCCGCCGGTTCCGTGCTCGAGCAGGCTGAGCGCGTAAGCGGGCTCCGCGTACTGGCTGAGCACGACGACGCCGACGTTGGGGTGCGTGTCGCGCAGCGACGCCGCGATCCGAACGCCCTCCTCGGCGCCGGACGGTGGCATGCGGATATCGGTGAGCACGACGTCCGGCTCCCAGGCGGCGATCGCGGTCCGCAGCTCCTTGCCGTTGGTGCAGACGGCGACCAGCTCAACCTCCGATGCCGCGCTCAGCGTCGCGGTGAGGAACTCGCGGATCACGTAGGAGTCCTCGGCTATCGCGACCCGGATCTGCTTGGTGATCCCGTCGCTCGTGCGGCGAGGGCCCTGCTGCACGCTCATGCTCATCAGTTCTTCCACTGCCCCTTCGCTCCAATCGTGCTCGCGTGAGCCTATTGTCACACCATCATCCCGATCGGAGGATGACGAGTCGCGTCGGCATCGATCCGATTGACGGCGATGTGCTCTTCGGCCCCACGGGGGTCACAACCGGATGCGATCTCGACCGGCCTGGCGATCACTTGGCTCGGCCACGCGACCGTGCTCGTCGAGATCGACGGGGTGCGGACGATCACGGACCCCGTGCTGCGTGACCGGATCGGGCCGCTGGTGCGGATCGCTCCACCCGTCCACCTCGCTGGGGCCGTCGACTGCGTGCTGCTCTCGCACCTGCACGCCGACCACACCGACATTCGGACGCTCCGGGCACTCGACCGGTCGGGCCCGGTGCTCGCTCCGTATCCGTCGCGGGAGTGGCTCACCAGACGCGGGATCCGCGACATCCGCGAGCTCCATCCCGGCGGGGAGATCGGGGTCGCGGGGCTGCGGATCGCCGCCACCGCGGCAGTACACGATCCCAGGCGCGGGCCGTTCGGGCCGGCGGCCGAGCCGGTCGGGTACGTGATCCGTGGGTCGAGCGCCGTGTACTTCGCCGGGGACACCGATCTGTTTCCGGGGATGGCTGAGCTGCGGGGCGCCGTCGACGTCGCGCTGCTGCCGGTGTGGGGATGGGGCCCGAGCGTGGGCGCGGGCCATCTCGACCCGCGGAGCGCCGCCGAAGCCGCGGCGCTGATCGCGCCCGCGGTGGCGATCCCGATCCACTGGGGAACGTTCGCGCTGTCCCGCCCGGCGCGGCGCGCGGCCGATCCCGAGCGGCCGGCGCGCGAGTTCGCGGAGTTGACCCGGCAGTACGCGCCCGGCGTGGAGGTGCGCGTGCTCGCGCCGGGCGAGCGCACCACGCTCTAGCACGCCGGTTAGAGGCGCGAATTGCAGGGTAAAAGATCGCGCGTCGTGCAAGTCAGAGGTCTATCCAGGTGATCCAGATTTCGGAGGACGCGCTTCGTGACGGATGCGAGCGCGCACACGACCTGTTCCTGCTCAACCGGCTGCGCGCGCACAACGAGGCAGCGGCGAGCTTCGATGCCGTCTACGAGGCGCTCGGGCTGGACCCCGAGATGCGCGAGGGGCTTGAGCGCACGCTCCGCGAGCTAGCGCCGGTCAAGGGCGTTCCGGTGATCGAGGCCGCGACCGTCGTCTCCATGCTGGCCGGCGTTCTCGTCGGGCTGCTGATCGCCGACAGCGCGTTCCCCGCCGACGAGCTCGACCTGCCGGTCATCAGCGACGCCTCCTGAGTCGGAGGGTCGACCCGGGCTTCGTGAACCCGACGGGGCTCGTCATCCGATCCGGAGGATGCGCGGCGGGCAGATCGACCTGATCGTTCAGGTGTGTCCTGGCTGGAAGAAGCCGAGCGGGTGGATCTTGCCGTCTACGGCGCGATCGCGAGTACGCCGACACCCACGCTGGACGAGGCTATGCGGCGGCTGTCGAACGCAGCGAACTACTCACGGCTGTCGATCGCATCGGGCGCGCTGCTGGCGGTCGCCGGCGGGCCGCGGGGTCGCCGCGCGGCGGCCACCGGGCTGGCATCGGTGGCGGCGACCGCCGCGTTTGTGAACGTCGTGGTCAAGCCGTTCGGACGGCGTCCGCGTCCGGACCGGGAGGCGGAGGAGGTCCCCGCCGCCCGCCACGTCCGGATGCCGGCGTCGCGGTCGTTCCCGTCCGGGCATACGGCCGCCGCGGTCGCATTCGCCGGCGGGGTCGGGAACGTGCTCCCCTTGGTGGGCGTTCCCCTACACGTGCTGGCGGCGTTGGTCGCCTATTCGCGGATCCACACTGGCGTCCACTACCCGGGCGACGTACTCGCCGGCGCCCTGATCGGCGCGACGGTCGCGGACATCACCGCCGGAGCCCTTTCCGCCGGGTGTCGCCGCGTCGACGCACGTCACTCGTCGGCTTCGAGGTCGTAGCCGATCGCCAGCGCCAGCCGGGGCGCCGCCGAGACGACCCGCGCGAGTCCGACCGCCGGCGCCACCGCGACCAGCACCCCGACGATCTCCGCTTCGGTGGCGCCCGCCTCGACCGCGCGATCGACGGTCGCCCGGAGCGAGCTCGTGGCGGCGCCGAGGGCGAGCAGTGCGCCGAGCTGGACGAGCACGTCGACCTTCGGTCGCAGGGCGGCGCTGACGGCGGCATCCGATCCGCTCCCAAGCACCATCCCGACGGACTCCTCGTCGTTGAGCGCGAGCCGGCGGAGGAGACGTTCGGTTTCGTCCACGGACGCGAACCTAGTGGCAGGCGAGGCGTGTTCATCGCCCGATCCGGGTGATACGAACAGGCCGGCCGTTCACACCACGGGCCTGCGCACGTGCATTGCGACCGTGGTGCGGGCCTCCATGAACATGGGGGTGGGCCACCTTGCCCCGGGTCCGCCGCTCGGAGAGGTTCTTCCTGGGAGCAGCAGGCCCCTTGCTGCTCAGCCACCCTTCGTCCCATGCCTCCCGCCGCAGCAGCCACAGCACTCCGCGAACGGCCGTCGCGCAAGCGCGGGGCCGCGCATGCGAAAACCGCGAGCGGCCCCGGACGGAGCGCCGGTACGACCCGTACGGGACTCGTCCGGCGCGCCTCGCTCGTCCGTCGTCTCACGCGCGCTCGGGACGCGGCGCTCGCGGTGGTCGTCGCCCCGCCGGGGTACGGCAAGTCGAGCCTGCTCGAGGAATGGGACGAGCACGACGAGCGTCAGTTCGTATGGCTGACGCCTGCGATGCTCGAGCCCGACGAGCTCGAACCAATCACGGAGCGGATCCTCACCGGCCACGATGAGCGCGGCGTCGTGCTTGTCCTCGATGACGCCCACCTGGCTCCGCCCGAGCTCGTGCAAAACGTCCTCGGGCCCGTGCTAGAGGAGCTCCCCGCCGGGTCGATGGTCGCGATCGCCTCTCGGACCGAACCGCCGCTCCCGCTGGGGCGGCTGCGCGCGCGCCGTGCGCTGATCGAGGTCCGCGTCCAGGACCTGGCGATGATGCCGGCCGAGGCGTCGATCCTGCTGCGCGAGGCTGGGCTCGAGCTCGACTTCGGCGCGGTCCAGGCGCTTGTCAGGAGGACCGAGGGATGGCCGGTCGGCCTGTACCTGGCGGCGCTGTCGGTTCGCGAGGAGGTCGACGCGGATGCCGCGCTCGACCGCCTGCGAGGCGACGATCATCCGCTCGCGGAGTACTTCCGCGACGAGGTCCTGTCGGTGCTGTCGCCCGACCTGCTCGAATTCGCTGTCCGGACCTCTGTGCTCGAGGAGCTGTCGGGGCCGCTGTGCGATGCGGTGCTCGACGCCACGGGCTCCGCGCTCGCGCTCAGCCAGCTCGAACGGGCGACCCCGCTGTTGCGCCCGCTCGACCCATCGCACGAGCGGTATCGGTGGCATGGGCTGTTCCGGGACGCGCTCGGGGCGGAGCTCCGACGCACCGGCCCCGAGCTGGTACGTGGGCTCCACGATCGGGCGAGCTCCTGGTGCGAGGCGCGCGGAGATGCCGACCTCGCGATCGCCCACGCCGTAGGTGCGCACGATCCGGTCCGGACGGGAGACCTGCTTTGGACAAGCATCGTCGCGTACGTGACACAGGGGCGTAACGAGATCGTCCAGGGCTGGCTGTCCAGCTTCACCCGCGAGGAGCTTGCCGGCCACGCGCCGCTGGCGCTCGCCGCCGCACACAGCTTCCTGGTCGCTGGGAACGCCGCCGAGGCCCGCCACCTCGCGGTCGCGGCGGCCGCCGCCGTGGAGCGCGCGCCTGCCGCCGGCGCCACCGGCTCGCTGACCGCCGCCCTCGCCGGGATCGAGGCGATCGTCGGCCGGGACGGAGTCAGCGGCATGGCGGAGGCGGCCGGACGCGCGTGCGCGCTCGAGCCCGAGGACAGCCCGTGGCGTCCGATCTACCTGCTTCTGCACGGGACCGCGCTGCACCTGAGCGGGGACCGTGCCGGCGCGGACGGGCTGCTCGACGAAGGCGCCGATCTGAGCGCGGCGACCGCCCCCAGCGTGATGTCACTGTGCCTGGCGCAGGCCGCAATGATCGCGATCGAGCAACAGGACTGGGACAGGGCCGCGGAGCTGACCGACCGCTCTGTAAAGGTGATCGAGGAGCGTGGCCTGGCCGGGTACCCCATCTGCGCTCTGGCATTCGCGGCGTCGGCCGCAACCCGGGCGCATCACGGGCGCGTCGACGAAGCCAAGCGCGATCTGCGCACGGGGATCGAGCTGCTCACCCTGCTCGGCGACTTCATCCCCTGGTACGGCGCCGAGGCGAGGATCCTGCTCGCGCACGCGTCATTGTGGCTGGCGGACGTGGTAGGCGCCCGCACCCTGCTCGCGGAGGCCTCGCGCCTTGCACGCAGGGCGTCCGGGGCGGCGATCTTCCAGCATTGGTTCAACGACGCGTGGTCGTACATGGATGCGCTCGCCGAGACCAGTCTCGCGGGGCCCTCGTCGCTCACGATCGCCGAGCTCCGGATCCTGCGCTTCCTGCCGAGCCATCGCTCGTTCCGCGAGATCGCGGCTCAGCTCGGGGTCTCCGCGAACACCGTGAAGACCCAGGCGCACGCCGTCTACCGCAAGCTCGGAGCGGCCTCCCGGTCGGAGGCCGTGATGCGCGCGTCGGACGCGGGCCTACTCGGTCAGTAGGCGTCGTCCGCGCTTCCCGGGGCGGGCTCGAACCCCAGCGCCAGCGCCAGGCGGGGCGCGGCCTCGACGAGCCGCGCCGCGCCCGCCGCGGACCCGGTGGCGAGCAGCACCGCCGCGAGCGCGTCATCGTCGGCGCCGCTGGTGGCGGCGAGCTCAACCGCCCAGCGAAGCGATTCGGTGGAGGCGCCGACTGCGATCAGCGCGGCCAGGCGAACGAGCACCCGGGTCCTGCGGTCAAGCGCGGGCCCGGTCAGCGCGTAGTCGCGCTCGAATTCCGGCGTGGGCGCCATCGCCGTCTGCAGCGAGCGCTCATCGTGTGCCGCCAGGCGGCGTAGTAGGTCGCGTGCTTCGCTCACGATGTCGTTCTCTCTCGAGTCGACCGTTGCGCGGATCGTCCCGGTACCGCGGGAGCATGGCATCCTCCGAATGGGATGAGACGCGGGCGGCTAGAACGTTTCCGACCAGTACATGCACTCGGCCAGCGACATCGCCACGAGCTGTGCGCGCGAGCGCGCACCGACCTTCGTCATCGCGTTGCGAGTGTGGGTGCGCACCGTGTTGTGCGCGATCCGCAGCTCGTCGGCGACCTCCGGTCCGTTGAACCCCAACGCGAGCAGCTTCACCACCTCGAGCTCCCGCCCCGACAGGTCCGGCCGTGTGCTTGCCGGCGCGTCGTCTTCGCGCGGGCGGGCTGCACGAGCGGCTCGCAAACCAACGAACAGCACGAGCTGGCGACCGGTGACCACCTCGGGGTGACCCGCGAAATCCACGGTCACGCGCCCGGCGTCGGCGCGCAGCAGCTCGATCGTGCCGCTGAACTGCTTCTGGCGCAGCGCCGCATGCCATCGCTCGGCGGACACGGCCGAGCCGTCGGCGCGGAGCTCGTATATCGGCCGGCCGATCAGCTCGCTCGGTCGGTATCCGAGCAGCTGGGCGTAGGCGCCGTTGACCTCGACGTGGCGCCGATCGTCATCGAGCAGCACCATCGCGTTCCGGGACTGGTTGAACGCGTCACGGAACAGAGCCGACCAACCCGTTCGAGTATCTGCATCATCCGTGCTCATCGGCGACCTCTAACTCTTGCACCGATGGGTGCGGCAGTCCACTCGACCGCCGAAAGGGTGGTGCACGCTTCCCGGCGCGAGGCATGTTCGCCGGGTTGCTCCCGCCACCGGGAACTGCGAGGCTCGCGGCGGTGAAGCCCGCCATCAGACTCGCGGTTCGTGCGCCTATCGCGCTCCTCGCCGGGGCGCTCGCGGCCTGGGTGCTCGTGGGCTGGACGGGCTCCGCCATCGCTCAGGGGACGAGTTCTTCCACGACCGAGACGACCGTCACCACGACGGTGTCGACAACGGTCACCGCGCCGCCCAAGACCACGACCGACACGACGACGACGACCGTCACCGGGCCGGGACACACGACCACGATCAAGGACAACACGACGAGTGTGGTCTCCGGGACGACGCCGCCCTCGAGCAAATCGAGCAGCGGCGTGGCGTGGTGGGTGTGGGTCCTGATCGGGCTCGGGGCCGTGGGCGTCGCGGTGGCGGTCTACCAGCTCGGGCGCGGCAGCGGCGAGAAGGCGGCGGTGGCGAGGTCGACGGACCCGCGCGTCCGACCAGGCGACGGGTGGGATGACCCGACCTATCGCGACCGTCCTCCGCCTCCACCTCCGCCGGCGCGCTAGATGGGTGATTCCACGGTCTGAGGCTGTGGGGCGGCGGGTCTTCGGCGCGTGCGGGCGAGGGAGGACCGCCCCCGTTCAATGCACCGGAATTCAGGGCGCAAAACGTCTCACTCGACTACCCCGTGGCGCCGAGTGCGCTGAAACTCGCGTATATCGCGACTTTCGGTGATCTCGGCAAATGCTCGTCGTCGAGTGTGCACTTATCCGCCCTGCTCACGCTCCGGGTCCCCGAATGGCGGTCCCAGCCGCGTCAGGTACTAGGCCTGCGCACCGCTCGCGAGGCTGCTAGTAGCCGCACGATCACGTCAGCTGCACGATTCCGTAGGTCGTGATGGCCGCGCCCACCACACCGGCGATCGGGGCGACGATCGTCGGCCAGTGCGTCTGGATCCAGTCGCTGACCGAGACCAGCAGCTCCGCGCCGCGCTCGCCCATGATCGCGCGGACCACGGTGATCGCGATCAGCGGCAGGACATAGATGAGGTTGTAGAGGACGAGCAGCGAAGCCTTGCCGGCGGCCGACACCGACGAGCCGAGCACGATCGCGATTGCGGCGAAGTACGGGAACGCCGTGAGCAGCTCGACGCCTGCGATCCCCGCGCCCATCAGCACCGCCGAGCCACCCTGGGTGGGCTTGCGTGGTGACTCCGGGGCGGCGGCGAGCGCGTCGCGCCGCCACCAGATCACGGCGCCCCCGCACATCACGAGGACCCCGACGGCGGTGATCACGTCCCATTTGACGGTATGCGACGGCTTCGGCAGCAGCGACCGAATCAGGTCGCCCAGCCCGAGCGCGATCGCCAGCCCGCCCGCCAGCGTCACGACGAACGCGGCGATCGTGAACTCGATCGTTCGCCGGAGCGCGTGCGTGCCTAAGGCAAGGTAGACGGCGGCGACGATCAGCGACGGGTTGAGCGAGTCGGGCACCGCGATCGCGACGACGGCGAGCGCGAGCGCAATCACCAGGTCGGCCCCTCGGTTTCTCAGCGGGAATCAGCACGCCAACCTTCTGGCGCCTTCAGACCGCGTGCATCACCCGGATCAGGTGACGAGCTGTCAGAGGCCGAGCGGGTGCTCGGTCTCGGGCAGTTCGTCGAGGGTCCGGCGAAGCCTGGCGAGCGCCCGGCCGGCGCGCTCGGAGCGAAGCGCGGCGACCGCGCTCGGGACCTCCCAGCCGGCGAACATCGGACATCCGATGCAGATCGCGACGACCAGCGGTATCGCCGCCGCGGGAGCAGGGGCCAGAATCGCCGCGACGCACGTCGCCGCGCTGATCAAGGCGGTCAATAAGGCCGCGATCAAAACGAGGCGCGGCTTCGCTGGAGCGGCCGGCCGCCACGCCCTGAATGCATAGTCCTCGAGAAGCCCTTCGTCGCGCATGTCGTCCGAATCTACCCCGCTGGTCCTCCACAGAATCGACCGCTACGGCGTTTGACTTAAGGCCCGTCGCGGGTCGTCCTCGTGCGGTTGCGTGACGGCGGCGCGCTCCTCGTGCGCGGCCTCAGGCATCAACAGCAGCGCCCCGATCAGGAAGCAGATCGCGCCGACCGACGTCCCGGCGTTGGCGATCCGCGCGCTGACGGGCTCACCAGAGGAGGGCTCCAGGAGCGACGCGACCGCGGAGGCGCCGAACGCGATCGAGCCGAGCAGATTGAGCGCGACGATCTTCCAACCCAGCGTCCGGTTGCGCCAGCAGATCCAGCGATGACAGACCTCGGCGAACGCGAGCTCGCTCGCGATCAGGAACGCGATCGAGCCGAACGCGTCCGGCGCCCACACGCGCACGTTCGTCTGGTGCGCGGTCAGGTCGTGGTTCAGTGCGGTGAATGTCGAGACGTTGAACAGGAGCGTTCCGATCAGCTGCACCACCGTCGCCAGCCAGTCAATCCGCTGGGGCTCCCATGACGCCGGCCGCCAACGCACGCCGTGCCGGCGGGGTCCGAGCCCGCGCTCGACATTGACGGCCTCGGAGTACTGCAGGTAGGCGGCCGAGGTGAAGAACAGCGACCCGACGAAGAACGTCACGCCGATCCAGGGGCGCGGCGTCGCGGCCCATTGTGAGGCGATCCCGCCGGCGGCAAAGCACAGCGCCCCGACGGCAAACAGCACGGCCATCCACCAGCCGCGGTGATGCGGTCGCCACCACACGGACTCCACGCCGGCGCGGTCCGCCTCGCCGGTGGTGGGTTGCCGCGCCGGTGATCGCTTGCGGTGCCGGCGCGACTCCCACCGATGCTCGGTGCCGTCGGGCGCGCGCACGACCTCGCTGGTGATGAACGGCCAGGGTCCGGATGCGGATACCCGCGTCCAGCCCTCGGGCAGCTCCATGTAGCCGCTCACGGCGGTGAGCTCATAGCTCGATGATTCCCTTGACGACGAGCCACACCCCGACGGTCGTGGCGAGAGCGATCGCGATCTGGCGCGAGTGGCGGCGACCCCAGGCCGAGGCGCGCGTGACGAGCGCGGCCGCCCCGTGCGGGTCGACCACGTAGGCGACGATCGGCAACTCGACCAGCGAGAACATGATTACGTTGAACACAAGGATCTGCACGAGCGCCGAGGCGGTGGAGGGCTTCGCCTTGGCGATCTCGGTGAGTGCATCCAGGTACCAGACGCCCGGAAGGTTGAGCACGAGACCGGCGACGAACGCCATCGTGATCGACCCCCGCGACAGCGCCCGGTCGGCCATCGACGGCTTGCGCGGGGCGGCCGGGTCTGGTTTTGCCCGCTTGTGCTTGAGCAGCCCGCGGTTGATGGTCCCGCTCCAGATCCCCCACGCGACCAGCAGCGACACCGTGCCGAGCACGATCGACAAGATCGGCTTGGTCGAGTGATGAGACTTATCGAACGCCCCCGACGACTCGAGCGCCCGGATGATGGCGATACCGGCGATCACGCTGATCGCAATGCCGCCGACGAGGAACCCGAACAGCATTCGCAGCGGCTTGGGATGGGCGAGGATGAGGATGACCCCGGCCAGCAGCGTCGGATACACGGACGCCGCGAGCGCGAGCAGCACCAGGGTCACCGGGTCCACGCGCGAGCCCTCTACTCGAGCTTGCCCGATCCGGCCGCGCGCGAGAGCGGGTCGCCCCCGCGGCCGCGGAGGATCATCGCGAACAGCACCGCGATTAGCGCACCGATCAGCGGGCCGACGACGTAGACCCAGTAGCTGCTCCAATCGCCGCTGACGAGCGCGGGACCGAACGACCGGGCCGGGTTCATCGAGGTGCCGCTGACCGGCGCCGCCCACAGACCCGCGAGCGCGACATAGCCGCCGACGCCGAGTGCGCCGATCGTGCCGACGTTCTGGGCGGCCGAGGCGGTGCCGAGGATCACGCTCACGAGCCCGCCCGTCAACGCGATCTCCATCAGCAGCGCCTGCCAGGCGGTGTAGCCGGGACCGGGGAGTGTCGCGCCGAGGTGCTCGACGTTGCCGAACACCGCGAGCAGGAACAGGCACGCGAGCGTGGCCCCGATCAGCTGGGCGACGACGTATCCGAGGACGCGCCCCGGCGGGAAGTCGCGGCGCAACGCGAATGCGAGCGACACCACGGGGTTGAGGTGGGCGCCCGACACCGCCCCCATGAACAGGATGATCGCCATCACCGTCAGGCCGGGGGCGACGACCGCGGCGGGGAGGCTGATCTGTCCCTTCGCGTGGAGGATCCCGCCACCGGCCGCGGCGAGCAGGAGCAGGAACGTCCCCAGCACCTCGGAGAACAGCCGCCGGTAGGAGAGCCGCGGGTCCTCGAACTCCGCCCGCGAGCCGAACTCGAGCGCGAGCAGGTGCAGCGCCCGGGCGCGATCGTGATCCATCAGCCGCGGCTCAGACGCAGGCGTCGCCATCAGGCCACGATTGTGTTGCCTCGGGCGGACGCTGCGTCGCCCGAAACGGATGACGGCGATCCGGCCCGGTGCGGGATCACTCGCACCGAGCCGGTGGCCGCGGACCGGCCCGGTGCGGGATCACTCGCACCGGAGCCGGTGCGGTCGTCGGCGATTCAGGCCCGGCCGATTCGCTTGCCGTAGGCGACCAACCCGAAGATCGCCAGGACGTCGAGCGTGAGCACTGAAAGCGACCAGAACGGGTACGCCGGGATCATCAGCATCTGCACGATCGCGTTGCCGGCGAGCACGATCACGCCGGCCCAGCGCGCGAGTTGGTTCTTCACGAACACGCCGAGGCCTACCGCGAGCTGAAGCACACCGAGGCACAGCACGAACCAGCCCCATGTCTTGAGGCTGCCGATGATGTAGTGCTGGCTGCCCGCGAAGAAGTTTGAGTTGCCGATCGCCGCGATCCCCTCGATGACGTTGAGGGTTCCGACCAGCAGCAACAGCACCCCCGCGAAGCTGACCCAGCCGTAACCACGGTCGTCGTCCGCATAGCTCTCGTACCCGGCGGCCTCGCTGGTCGCCGGAGGTGTTGCGCGCACAGACATTGCGATCCTCCCGTTGTTGTCCCTGACGAGCCACGGACTGCCCGTCGTTGCCGGCCCACGATCCCACCGGCCGGGAATGCGGGCAATGGTGCGCTCTTGCCTGTCGCGGGCAGGTCGGCACCCCGCCGACCGCACGCCCAGCTCATCCCAATCAGGTGATGAACAGACCGGCGCGAGGGGACAGCATCCCGTTGTGACCGCGGTCCGAGACACCTGCGCCGTCGAGTCGACACGGCGGGGCGGATGATCGTGCGCAGGATCTGGGCTGCCGCTGCGCTCACACTCGGGGTGGCCGCGATCGCGCTCGCGGTCGCGGCGGCGATCGCGCATTTCCCGGACGGCCTGACCGTGCTCGCCTGCATCGTGCTCGCGCTGTGCTCGGCATGGTTCGGGATCCGCCGGCGCGGCGCGGCTCGCGCGATCGGGATCGCCGCGGCTGCGCTGCTCCTTGCCGGCGCGGTCGTGCTGGTGATCGTCGAGAACCGCGTGCTCGAGGACGTGCTGGTCGTGGTGTTCGTCGTCGCCGCGCTGGCCGCGGCGCGCGAGGCGTTCAAGGTGCATGCGACGCTGCCGGCCGCGCAGCGGCCGGGCAAGGCTGTGCTGTTCTACAACCCACTGTCGGGAGGCGGCAAGGCCCAGCGATTCGGGCTCGCCGAGGAAGCCCGCCGGCGCGGGATCGAGCCGATCGAGCTTCGTCGCGGCGACGACCTCGAGCAACTGGTCCGCGGCGCGGTGGAGCGGGGCGCGGATGCGCTCGCGATGGCCGGTGGCGATGGGTCACAGGCCGTCGTCGCGATGATCGCGGCGGAGCTCGATCTGCCGTATGCGTGCATACCGGCCGGCACCCGGAACCATTTCGCGCTCGACCTCGGGGTCGACCGGGACGACGTCGTCGGCGCGCTCGATGCGTTCGTGAACGGTGGCGAGCGGTGCGTCGACCTGGCCGAGATCAACGGGCGTGTGTTCGTCAACAACGTCTCGCTCGGGTTGTATGCCGACGCGGTGCAGCGTCCGGGATATCGAGAGGCGAAGCTGCACACGTTGCTCGACACCGTCCCCGAAACGCTCGGACCGGACGCGAAGGCACCGGACCTGCTGTGGCGCAGTCCTGGCGGGCAGGAATCAGCCGTCGCCATCCTCGTGTCCAACAACGCCTATCGCCTCGGGCGAGCGCTGGGGTCGGGCACGCGGCCGCGCCTGGATCGAGCGGTCCTCGGCGTCACCGTGCTGGCGCCGACCACACCGACGAGCGACGGCGGGGTCGCGCGCAAGATGGCGATGCAGCAATGGACCACCCCCACGTTCGAGATCGACTCCGATGAATCAGTGCCGGCCGGGATCGACGGCGAGGCCCTTCGGCTCGACCCACCGCTGCGTTTCCGGATCCGGCCGCACGCCCTGCGCGTGCGGATCGCACCCCATCATCCCGGCGCGTCACCGTCGGCCCTCGAGCCCGACAAGCCGTGGCAGACGATCGGGGCGCTGGCGAAGTTCGTCCTGCACGGCGCGCCGACCGACCCGGGGCGGTGAAGGCCTGGGCCGAATCGGTCATCCGTTTCGGGTGATGACGGACGTTGCGCGGTTTTGCATGCTCGGCTCGCGCGCCAATCGGGCGCCCGGCTCGGCTGCGGTTCGGGAACCGGCGGCAGGGCAGGAACATTCATTCGAAAGGAGCTGTACATATGGCAACACTTGTCGCGATCGGCTACCCGGATCAGACGACCGCCGAGCAAGCCAGGCAGACGGTCTTCGAGCTGGAATCGGAGCTGATCATCCAGGCCGACCAGGTCGCCTCGATCTCGCGTGACCTGGAGGGCAAATACCACGTCCAGACCTCGCACGGCGGCGCGTCGGCCGGTGGCGGTGCGTGGTGGGGCGGGTTCTGGGGATTCCTGTTCGGGATCCTGTTCTTCATCCCGTTCGCCGGTCTCGCGCTCGGCGCCGGGCTGGGCGCGCTGTTCGGCCACTTCGGCAAGCAGGGGATCGACAAGGCGTTCCAGGAGCAGGTGCGCGATTACGTGAAGCCGGGCACCTCGGCGCTGTTCCTGGTGATCGAGCAGGTCACGCCCGACAAGGCGACGGCGGCGCTGTCGCAGTACGGCGGCACCGTGATCAAGACGTCGCTGTCCGATGAGGACACGAAGCGGCTCCAGGAAGCACTGCAGCCGCCCACGCCCGAGAGCGTCGCCTGACGAGTGGCGACCGCGAACTGCAACACGAGGAGATCCAGATGGCCGTAGTCGGAGCAGATACGCACCAGACCCTGACGGGGATCTCGGCCGGCAACCTCGACGTCCTCGAACAGGCGGTGGGACTGCGCGACGTCAACCGCGAGGGCAGCGGGCTCGATGCGCGCACGTTCGCACTGGTCAAGATCGCCGTCCTGATCGCGCTCGATGCCCCGCCGGCCTCGTATGCGTGGCAGGTTGGCAACGCGCTCGCGGACGGAGTGACGCCCGAGGACATCCTCGGCGTGCTGCGCGCCGTGGCGCCGCAGGTTGGCGGACCCAGGGTCGTCGCCGCCGCTCCCGAGATCATGGTCGCGCTCGGGCTCGACCTCGACGGCGAAGGCTAGGCTCGATGCCGTTCCTCAGACGTCGCCCGCTGTTACGCGCCGCCGCCGTCGGCGGTGGTGCGTACATGTACGGCAAGCACCGCGTTCGCGCGCAGGAGGAGCAGCAGAACGAGGCCTATGCCGCTGGTCAGCAGTCGATGGCTGCGCCGCCGCCGGTAGCTGCCCCCGCCCGCGCGGGCGGGATCACCGCCGAGGACACCGCCCGTCTGCAGGAGCTGGGAAAGCTCCACCAGCAGGGAATCCTCACCGACGAGGAGTTCTCTCAGCAGAAGGCCCGGATCCTGGGGATATAGGCGCAGGCGCGTCGCGTGGGAGACCGCCGGGCGGTTTCCCACGCGACGGCTCACCTTGGAGCGAGCGTCTCCAGCCGACGAGGACGTCGTGCACCGCGGCGGCGCCGACGATCGCTTGACCGGGCATCGGCAATGTCAGCGGGTGCAGGATGAACGGTTGGGTCTGGGGGCCGCCGAGGCCGCCGTGGAATGAGATCAGCTCCTCGAACGCGCAGCCCTGCTCGAGGTCGGGGTCGTAGAAGCTGTTGACCATGATGTCGGCGACGTGCTCGAATCCGTCGGTTCGGCGCAAGTGGGCCGCCGCGCCCGGGGGGAACGGCGCCAGCGGGTCCTCGCCGACGACCGTGTCGTCGGCCAGGTAGCGAGTGCCGCGCGGACCGAGGGCGACTGGTCCGCGCTCGCGCGAACGGACGAGCAGGAAGCCGATATGCGGATGCTCGCGCAGCGCCTCGAGCAACCGTGGGTGGCGCTCGTCGATCTCTTCCTGGGAGAGCCGGTGGGGTGCGTCCATCAGATAGATCAGCCCGAGGTTTCCCGACGCCAGCACGATCACGTCGCGATCCCCGACACCGTCACTGCTCGTGGTATCGGTACGGCCCGTGGCCTCGGCGACCGCATGCCCGACCGCGGAGTCGTTCTCGTCTCCCGTCGAAAGACGGGCGACCGTTCCGTCCGTGATCGAGCGCTCGACGAACTCGTTCAGGTCGTAGCCGTTTCTCTGCTTGAAGGTCGCGCCCTGGGTCTGTCCGTGGTCCGAGAGCACGACGAGCTCGTAGGGCCGTGGCGCGAAGCGACGGGCGCGCTCGATCCGCCCGAACTGCTGGTCGAGCTTGCGTAGTGCTTCGAGCGTGTCCGGACGCTCTAGTCCCGAATGGTGGGCGACCTCGTCGTAGCTCGAGAACGTCGCGTACACGGCCGGACGTCCGCGCATCATGTCGGTGAGCACGCCGAACACGATCAGGTCGCGGACGCCGACGCACAGCGCGGCTCGCAGGAACGGATACCGGCCGCCCCGGTCGCCGCGGGGCCAGACCTTGCGCCGCCGCTGCTGGATGGCTGCGAGCTTCTCGAGCAGCGCCTCGTAGAAGAACAGAACCAGCAGCCGGGTGACGTTGAAGCCGTTGGCGAGAAATGCGCGGTAGCCGGGATTGGCCTTCTTCTCGGCGCTCATCCGGCTGACCGTCAGGATCACCGCATCGGCCTCGCCCGAGAACAGGTTCCCGCGGCTGGCGCCGTCGTCGGTGAGGAGCCCCCGGCCGTTCGCGAGCCGGCGCTCGATCTCGGCGCAGTCGGCGGGCGACGAGCACGTCAACACCCTCCCGGTGGCCTTCTCGACCCAGCGGAAGGCAGGAATGTCGTCGTTTGAGCCAAGCAGGATCCCGGCCTGGCTGGCCCCCGTCTGAGAGCTCAGGTCCGGCTCCCATTCGTCGAGACGATGGGTACCGCGCTCGAGCCAGCTCGCCATCTGGGGGACGTTGCCGTCGCGAATCGCACGCTGGAGAACGGGGCGGGCCAGCCCGTCGATCTCGAGGAAGATGATCCCGGGGTCATCGGTGTGCACGGTGCCGCCCTGGCGACGGGCGATCCGCCGGATCACGCGCAGCGAGTAGGTGTCGTCGTCGTTGGCGCCGAAGAGCACCTCCAGCACGATCATCGACGCTGAGATCACGACCGACGCCACCAGTGCCCACCCGAACGAGTCGACCCGGATCGTTCTCGTGGTGATGTGCGACGCGAGCACCAGCATCAGCGCGTCGAGCACCAGCACAAGCACGAAGCCGAGCGCAAGCGTGAACGGTAGGCGGAGCGCCGCGATCACGGGGGGGAGGACGGCGTTCAGCGCCGCGATCAGCACCGCGGCCGCCAGCGCGTCGGAGAAGCTGCCGACGCTCACGTGCGGGACGATCGCGGCGGCGATGAACACGGACACGCCGGCCACAAGCCACGACACCAGCAGCCGCAGCGGGCGGAACCGAGGGGCCTGCGGGCTCCACGTCACGGCGTGACCGTATGAATCGTTGCGCTCCATCGACCACGGCGACTATCACGCTTCGCGCGGGCAACGGCATCACCCCGAACGGAGGATGAGCGCGTGCGGTGCGCCAAGCTCATCATCCGCATCGGATGATGAATCCGATTCGCGCTTCTGCGACGATCGTCGGTCATGGCTACCTTTGCACGCACAACACGAACGACTGCCGTTCCTCACCTAACCGTCGACGAGCGGGTTGCGCGCGGCAAGGCAGCGCGCGCTGAGATTCCCCGATCTCGCCACGCCGAGTTCGAGGCGCCGCACGATCGCCCGGATCCGGTCGACCTGCTCGAGGATCAGGCGCGCACGCGCGTCCCCGAGCTCGTCCCGATTCGCTACGGGCGCATGCTCGTCTCGCCGTTCACGTTCTACCGTGGCGCCGCGAAGATCATGGCGCACGACCTCGCGGGGACGCCCCGCTCGGGTCTGACCGTTCAGTGCTGCGGTGACGCTCACCTGTCGAACTTCGGCGTGTTCGCATCGCCCGAGCGCAAGCTCGTGTTCGATATCAACGACTTCGACGAGACGCTTCCGGGACCGTGGGAGTGGGATGTCAAGCGTCTGGCGGCGAGCATGATCATCGCCGCGCGGGACAACGGATTCGCCGCCAAAGATCAGGACAAGGTCGTGCTCGACACGGTCAACCAGTACCGCGTCGCGATGCGCGACTTCGCCGGGACGTCCAACCTAGAGGTCTGGTATGCGCACTTGGAGATCGAGCCTCTCCTGAAGCAATTCGCATCTCAGTTCAAGCGGGCCCAGGTCAAGCGGACGCAGGCGGCACTGGACAAGGCGCACACTCGCGACAGCATGGCGGCGTTCTCGAAACTCACGCAGCAGGTCAACGGAAGGGCCGAGATCGTCGATCAGTCGCCGTTGATCGTGCCGCTCCGGGTGCTCATGTCAGGGGAGGCACAAGAGCAGTGGATGGACCAGCTGCGGAAGATGATCCGGGTCTACCGTGTGTCGCTTGACCACGACCGGCGCAAGCTGCTCGAGGAATTCCAGCTGGCCGACTTCGCGCGGAAGGTTGTGGGCGTCGGCAGCGTCGGCACCCGCGCGTGGATCGCGCTGTTCTTCGGCCGCGATGGCACCGATCCCCTGTTCCTGCAGCTGAAGGAGGCGGAGGATTCGGTGCTCGAGGAGCACGTCGGCAAGAGCCAGTTCAAGAACCACGGTCAGCGGGTGGTGGTCGGGCAGCGACTGATGCAGGCGACCAGCGACATCTTCCTGGGCTGGATCCACGTTAAAGAGGGCATGGACGGAGTCCCGCGCGACTTCTACGGTCGACAGCTCAAGGACTGGAAGGGTTCGGCGGAGATCGAGCAGATGGTCCCGTCAGGAATGGCCGCGTACGGCAAGCTGTGCGGTTGGACGCTGGCCCGCGCGCACGCCCGGAGCGGCGACCGCATCGCGATCGCGTCCTATCTGGGCGCCGGCAACGCGTTCGACCGGGCGATTCTCGACTTCTCCAAGACCTACTCGGACCAAAACGACGCCGACTACGCCGCGCTGTCCGAGGCGGTCAAGTCCGGCCGGATCGTCGCCCAGACCGGGCTCTGACCGTCAGCTGCACTTCGACTTCGTCGCGCTCTGGAAGTTGTTGACGGCGGTGATGGTGGCCGACACCTGAGCGGGTATCTGCGCGATCGTCGACGGGGTTGGTGTGCTCACGGCCGACTTCACCGTCGACGACAGCGCAGTGATCGAGCTCTTGAGCGCGCTCGTCTCGGTCGGGAAGTCGCTCTTGGCGGAGTTGATCGCGGTCTGGGCATCGGTCTGGACCTTGGACACGGCGGTCTCGAGCCCGTTGAGCCCCGTCTGCAGGATGTTCGTGCTCGGGAGCGCCTTGATCGAGCTCTCGAGGGTGCTGATCGACGAGCAGTACGACGGCTTGCTGCTGCCGCCGCAGGCGGCGAGGGCGATCGCACAAAGCGAGGCAGCGAGTGCTGTTCGGGTGGCGTTGGACGTTGCGTTAGACATCGAGCAACCTCGCTTTCGCTGACTGATACTCGTCCGTGGTGATGGCGCCACGGTCGCGCAGGTCGGCGAGCTGCGAGAGCTGCTCGGCTGTGCTGGGGGCGTTCGACCCGTGCGGGTTGCCGGGCTCGTGATGTCTGCTCGCACGCCTGCTCGCCATCCGAGCGCGGATCGCCTGCGTGGCGGCGCCCGACGGAGCATCGGGGAATTCGCGGGCGGTTTGCCCGATCAGGATGTACGTCCCGAGCAGCGCGAGCACCAGGAACACGAGAATTCCGAGTGGCTTGCCGGTGGCGGGAATGGGGTTCCAGATGAACAGGAGGACCAAGATCCCGAGCACGATCCCGTAGGTCGCGACGGCCTGTTCGCGCAGGAACGGAGAGATCGCACGCCTGGTGGCGTACGCGGGACGGGCCGGCCCGGCGAACCACGCCGCGGCGACCAGCACGATCCCGATGAAGATGACCCCGCTTGCGACGTCCTTCAGGATCGCTGTGGCGATGTTGTAGACGTGCCTGATGGTCACCTGCAGCGACGCGTCGCTGGTGAGCGAGTTCACGACCTGCCCCTGGAGGATCGAGCGGGCGAGGATGACGACAACGCCGGCGAGGATTCCGGCAAAGCCGATCGTCATCAGCGTGCGTCGACGGTGACCGGTCGCGAGCAGCAGCGCCAGCGCATAGAGGAGCGGAACAATGATCAGCAGCCACAGCGCCAGCCCCTTGATCGCCTTGCCGCCATTCTGGACGTACTTGAGCTGGTTGGACTTGAAGATGACGAGGGTGGCGACGCTAGGCGGGAGCTTGGAGGCGATGTCCGACGGCAGGCCGAGACGCGCGGCGATGTTGTTGAGGATCGAGGCGAGGTCGAGGGACACCACCCCTTGGTTGACCGCGACCGTTCCCTTGCGACCATTGACGATGTCGATGAACGTCTGGTCGGCCGCGCGGTTGGCCTGCGCCCACAGCTGCTGGACCCGCGGCCGGCTGAGCGCGAGCTCGGCGCCCTGGACGGCGGCGTTGCGCAGCGCGCCGGCGGCGGGAGCGGCCAGCGCTTGCAGCTGGGTCGGCAGGCCCTGCTTGATCAGCCCGGTTACGTTCACGTTGGCATACAGCTGATCGACCAGATAGTTGGCCGTGCTGGAGCGGACGTTCGGGTCCTGGAGCAGCTGAGTGCTCGTCTTCGACCAGTTGTCCGAGCTGAACAGGAGGCGATTGGCCCATGTCGCGAAAATGCCCACGATCAGGAGCAGGGTGGTCACTCCGATCAGGACGTCGACCCCGATCAGCCGCCGGCGTGAGATCTTGGCCGACGCGGCGTCCGGCGCCAAACCGGTGGGAGGCGCTGCTATCGGGTCCTGAGACTCGGTCGGGGCAGAGCTGGCCTGAGATGTGTTCTCGAGGCCATCAGGCTCGTCAGCTGCCATCGGACACCTCAACCTCTCGTCTCATCGATCATCATCGTCCCGGCACCGCGCCGCGGAGGCATCGCCTGATTTGGGTGATGCCCGCGAGCGCTGCGTGGTCGAATATCGTCCCGGCTTACGATGTCCGCTGACCGGAGAGGAACCTTCAGGCTGGGCCCCCTTGGGCCGCTCGTGGGCCTCGGCACCCGCGCTGCCACGGCCACGCTGAGGCCGATCGCGGGCGTCGTGGAGGCCGCGGCGGATGTGGGCGTCAGCCTCGAGCGGCGAGTCGTGAACCGAGTACTCGACAGCGACGAGCTCGAACGGGTCGTGATCGTGGCGGTCAACAGCGCGCACATCCAGGCCGCCCTGAAGCAGGCGCTCGAGAGCGACGGTGTGGCCCAGCTGATCGACAGTGTGTTCGACAGCGGGCTGATCGACCGGTTCCTCGCCGGCCTCGTCGACAGCGGCACGCTCGACCGGTTCTTCGACCGGCTGCTGACGAGCGAGGGCCTCTGGCATCTGATCGACGAGATCGCCGGGAGCCCAGCGGTGACCGCGGCGATCTCCCAGCAGGGCCTTGGCTTCGCCGATCAGGTCGGCGACGAGGTGCGAAATCGATCCCGCAAGGCCGACGACTGGATGGAGCGCGCCGCCCGGCGGCTAATCGGCCGGCAGCCGAGAGTCCTCCCGGCGGAACCTGACGCGAGCACCTGATGACCGCACTGCCGGCGGCGCCCGCGGGCCAGCCGCTCACCGGGACCGCGCTCGTTGATGATCTCCGCTACGTCGGTCTCGCGACACGGGTCGTCTCGTTCCTGGTCGACGCAGCGCTGATCACGGTCGTGGACGTCGTCGTGGGCGTCGCCGCCGCACTGATCCTGTCGGTGCTCCACATTCCGCACGAACTGAGGACGATCCTGGCCGTGATCGGTGCGGTGGCGTTCATCCTCGGCTCGATTCTGTACTTCGTGATCTTCTGGTGCACGACGGGGCAGACGCCGGGTGCCCGCATATTGCAGATCCGCGTGGTGAGCGCCAGCGGAGCCCGCGTCAAGCCGCGGTGGGCGGTCGTGCGCTGCGTGGGCGTGGTGCTGGCGGCGCTGCCGCTGTTCCTCGGGTTCGTGCCGATCCTGTTCGACAGCCGGCGCCGCGGGTTTCAAGACTGGCTCGCGCACACGGCGGTGGTCGAGGCGCCGGGGCCGTCGATCGCCGACGTCAGCCGGGCGAAGAAACGGGCGATCCGCGAGGCTTCCCGGCAACCGCCGCCGGCCCTGCCGCGTTGAGCCTTGCGCTCACCCGTTTCGGGTGATGACGGGGGCCGAGGCTTCCCGGATGCTCGCTTCGGACGTGCGAAGCGCGTCCGGCCAGGTGCGGGTCGGGACCTGCGTGCCGGGCCGAGTCGACCGTCTGAAAGGAGATATCGCTATGGCAACGCTTGTAGCGATTGGCTATCCGGATCAGGTGACCGCTGAGCAGGCCAGGCAGACGGTCTACCAGCTCGAGTCGGAGCTGATCATCCAGGCCGATGAGGTCGCATCGATCTCTCGCGACCTCGAGGGCAAGTACCACGTCCAGACCTCGCACAGCGGCGCGTCCGCCGGCGGCGGCGCAGCGTGGGGAGGCTTCTGGGGCCTCCTGTTCGGCCTGTTGTTCTTCATTCCGGTCTTCGGGCTCGCGCTCGGCGCCGGGATGGGTGCGCTGTTCGGCCACTTCGGCGAGAAGGGGATCGACAAGGCGTTCCAGCAGCAGGTGCGCGATTACCTGAAGCCGGGTACCTCGGCGCTGTTCATGGTGATCGAGCAGGTCACGCCCGACAAGGCCGTCGCGGCACTCGAGCAGTACGGCGGGACCGTGATCAAGACGTCGCTGTCCGACGAGGACACCAAGCGGCTCCAGGAAGCCCTGCAGCCGCCCACGGCCGCCGACGTCGCCTAACGGGCATCGAGGAGATCAGCCGCGGCTGCTCGTGAGATCAGCCGCGGCGCCGGGTCGGCATCGCCGGCAGTCGCGGGGGCCGGTCTTCAGAAGACCGCGATCGGGTTCACTGGCGAGCCCGTACCGCCGACGATCAGCAGCGGCGACGCCGCGAACAGGAAGTCCCAGCGCCGCCGGCTCTCGCATGCCGACCGGAGATCCTCGAACTGCAGGTAGTCGAGGAGGTGGATTCCCATCGCCGCGATCGCGAGCACGTGAATCGGGAAGTCGACGCCTTCGGTGCTGCTGGGCGCAGTGTCGCTGTTGCCATCTGACCCAAGCGCGGCGACACCCCGGTCGGCGAGGAACGGCATCGCGGTGGGGTGCAGCCCCGCCTTTGCCTCCGCCGTGTTCCACGGCCCCAGCTCGGCGAGGCGCCGCGCGTGCCCCGTGCGAACGAGCAGGATGTCACCTTCCTGAACGCTGACCTCCTGTGTCAGTTCGGCGGCCTCGAGGTCCGCCCGGAAGATGTGCTCGCCGGGCTCTAGCCACGGCACCCCGCGTACGCGCGGTACGTCGAGTAACACGCCACGCCCGACCAGGCCGTCCTTCAGTGTCTCGATCGAGTTGACCGGCGCTCCATGCGCGGTGACCGAACCCTCGGCCCGGCCGTTGTAGAGCTTGCCCTCGTAGGCGACGTGGCACAGCGCGTCCATGTGAGTGTGACCGTCGTTGTGGTAGTCGGCCCCGACATAGTCCTTGCTGAAGTGGACGGAGTCGGTTGCGGGGGCCTCGGACCCGAGCGCCGTCATGTGGTGGTCGGCGGGCTTCGGATTATGGGCCCCGGCGTGGGTGTTGAGTGGCAGGCTGAGCGTGACCGTCACGCCGTCGTGCACGAGCCGGGCAGCCGCGGCCACGCGCGCCGAGGTGAGGAGGTGGAGCGCTCCGCGCTCGTCGTCCTCGCCCCACTTTCCCCAGTTGCTGACCTCTCTGAACAGCCCGTCGAACTGCTGTCTGCTGACGTCGTCGGAGTCAGGCACTAGACCGGCTCGGCCGGGGCGGCCGCCGGGGCGGGCCGAGCCGGTTCGGCGGTCTGCTCCGAGGAGGCCGGCGCGGTAGGCCCGGACGGCTTGGGCGAGAGCAGCAGCGTGACGAGGTATGCGACGACGACGCCGACGATGATCAGCGGCTCGTCGCCCGTCCCGGACTTGACGGTCAGCAACGTGGCGAGCACGACCGCCGACAGCGGTAGCCGGAGCACCGCCACGGTCCCGGCGCCGATCCCGACCGCAACCGCCGGCGCCAGTGAAAAGCCGGGGAGGTGCGAGGCCGCGACTCCCGCGGCGGCTCCCAGAAAGATCGCCGGGAATGTCGGGCCGCCGCGAAAGCTGCCCAGCGACAGGCTGTACGCGATGCCCTTGATCAGCATCAGCAGCAGGAGCGCGCCCACCGACCAGGTGCCGGCCTGCGCGATGAGGCCCGGGAGGGCGTCCTGGCCCGAGAACAGGACCTCGTTGACGTTCTTGCCGGTGGCACCGTGAAAGGCGATCGCCAGGCCAGCCACGATCAGGCCGACGACCGGCAGGAACAGCAATAGGCGCCGAGCCACGACGCCGTAGGTGCCCAGGCCGCCCAGCATGATCGCTCTGGTGACGACCGCGATCGCGATCGCCATCGCGATCGTCCACCCGAACTGACCGATGGTCGGGTGAGCGAAGTGGGGGAGAGCCAAAGGACCGAGCGCGTAGGCGCTGCTGCTCAACCCGGTGAACGATCCCATCCCGATCGCGACGAGCGAGCCGATGCCGGCGGCAAGCAGTCCGGGGATCAGCAGCAGGGGTAGGCGCGCCCCGCCGATCCCAGTGGCCTCGATCAGGATGACGGCCGCGATCAGCGGCGAGTCAAAGATAAAAGAGAGCGCCGCGAAGCTCCCGGCGGCGGCAACGAGGGCGAGCACCGGCGGCTGCATCTCCCTGCGCGCGAGTTTGATCGAGAGCAAGGCCACGCCCGCGCCGATCGCGATCAACGGGGCCTCGGGGCCGATAACGAGCCCGGAGCTGATCGCGGCGAGCCCCGCCAGCGCCACGCCCGGCAGGTCGATCGGGCGCATGGGCTTGCCTCCCACGGACAAGCCCCTGGCCGGCAGGTGTCCGCCGTCGCCCGGCAGCCGCATGATCGCCAGCGCGACGAGCAGGCCCGCCACCGCCAGCACGGGAAGCCCCCACCACAGAGGCGGGCCGTTGTTGTAGCCAAGAGCATGCGGCAGGTGCGTCCAAAGCTCGCGCTGGATCTGATAGATCAGCTCGAGGAAGCACCAAGCCGCCAGCGAGACGATGACGCCGACGATCGCGACGATCACGAGCAGGACGACGAACCGCTTGCTCCGCATCGTCGCGGCGGCCTGCTCGGCGGTCGGTTCCGCCGGCGGAGCGGCGGCGGCGGCAGTTGTCGCGCTCACGCTGAGCGATGCTCGCAGCGGGCCGCGTCCGAGTCGTCATCCCTTCCGGGTGATCACGAACTTTGGCGTTCTACTCTCGCATGCGTCAGGTGGAGCGCCAAAGTTCGTTGCGCAACTAGTCACGGTGCGCGCTCCGGCGCCGCGGCATCGACCGGCACGGTCCGGCTCATCGCCCGTTGGACGAGGAGCGTGAGGCAGCCGGCGAGCAGCAGCATCGACACGTTGATGGCGAGGACGAGCAGCGCGCCCCAGGCCTTGTCGATCTGTCCGACGCCGGCCGCCACACCCAGATAGGCCGAGGCCGGGATCGTCGTCACGGAGATGGCCACTCCGACCGCTGAGCTGGCCCGCGTCTCGAGCGCGAGCATGCCGGCCACGCCGGCGGCGAAGGCCACGATCGGCGTCGAGATGTTGACCGTCGAGAGGCCGGCCAGGAAGCTGCTGTTGATCTGGGTGCCGTTGGGGAGCAGATCCAAGGCGTTCAACGCTCCGGTCATCACCCCCCCGACGACGCAGACGACGGCCAGCCCGAGCACGAGCGCAACCACCGCGCGCCCAGCCAGCCGCCAACGCAGAAGCACGAGCGCGGTGGCGGCGGCGGTGATCGGGAGCGTGTCCGGGCTGATCGCCATCGCGCCGACGACGAGCGTGACGTTCTGGTAGATCACGCCGAATGCCGCGATTACTCCCGCCGCGGCCATGAACACCAGATAGCGCGGAAACGGGCGGGCGTTTGCGCCGGCCTGGCTCAGGAGGTCGGCCCAAACGACGCTCGCCAACGGGCGTTGTGCGACCGACGGACCGATCGAGTCGAGCTGGACCAGTACGACGTCCTCGGTCGGGACGCCCAGTCGGGTCACCTGCGCGAGCGCCCCGTCGACCGCGTCGTCCACGAGATCCGCGCTCACGAGCACGCCCCCGAGCTGTCCGTCCCCCATCTGGATCACGTGCCGGGCGCCCGGTAATCGCTGCAGGCTTTCGGCGACCGCGGTCATCGCCGCCGGCGTCCCGAACACCCGCAGCTGGAGCACCGCTCACAGTCCCAGACGGCGGACCCGGTCGTCCACGGCGGCGACTGCACCGATGTAGGCGGCGTGGGTGCCCAGGCAGGTGGCCATCACGTCGGGCGGCCATTTCCACGGCGGAGGGGTGCGTCCGAGCAGCGGGAACAGCGTGAAGGTCGCGGTCATCAGCGTGCCGCCGAAGATCACGGTCGCCCACGGCTCCCCGACCTTGCGGCGCAGTATGCCGTGCCACAGGCCGAACGCCGAGCCGTAGCTCCAGCGCAACGTCCATCCGATGTCACGGTCCTCCTTCGCCGTGACGTGCGGCAGGTGCATGATCGACGCCACGATCTTGCCGGGCACGAGCGAGTCGTCGTAGTCAAGCTGTCCTTGGTGCTGCGGTCGCAGCTTTCGCTCGACCACATACGCTAGCGATAGGGCGGCGGTGCCGGCGGTTCCCGCCAGCACGCTTCGGATCGGCCAGCGAGCGTTCATGTTCTTTTCCTTCCTACGAAGTTGCCAATGAGAATTCCGATCACGGTTACGAGGTAGAGCTGACCGATCAGCATTTCGAGCACGGCGAGGGCGTGACCGACGGACGTAGCCGTCGTGTAATCGCCAAACCCAGTTGTGGTCAAGACCGTGAACGAGTAGTACACCCGGTCGCCGTTCGTGACGTGCCCCGCTTCAGCGAAGAACGAACTGTTCCCGACAGTCGCCGCGAACGAGATAGCGGACGCGAACAGCAGGCCGACGAGCAGATAGACCGCGAGTGCCCCCGCGACGGCCTGGATGGTGACGCCCTCATCGCGGATCAGCCGCAGCAGCCCTCCGCCCAGGGCGATCGGGATCAGCGCCACCACCAGCGTCCCCACCAGGAACGCCCCCCACGCGTGCACGGCCCCGGTTGCTACGCCGACGACGACGACGAGCGCCACCCCACTGACGATGAACGTGCGGGCCCGGCGCACCTGGGCACGCGCCCGGGACGTGGCGACCGCCACCGTGAGCGCGCTACCCACCAACGCGATGGCGACCGCACGCGCCCAGTCGGCGTCGGGGGCCAGCACCTCGAACACGACGGTCACCACGACGATCGCGAGCACCACGCCGTAGCGGAACCCCGCCGGACGGTTCGGGATCGCGACGCCGCGCGTGTCTGCAGCTACGGTCGTCACAGCGTCACCACCCTGTCGACGAGGTCGAGCCCCTCGGTCCGGTGCGTGATCAGCAGCACGGTCCGGTCGCCGGCGGCCGAGAACACGTCGTCGACCAGCTCGCTCGCCGTGACTGGATCGAGGTGCGCGGTCGGCTCGTCGAGGACGAGCACCGGCGCTCCGGCGAGGAGCGCCCGAGCCAGGACGATCCGCTGGCGCTGCCCTCCTGACAGTTCGCGTCCCTCCTCGCCCACGAACGTGTCGAGCCCGTCGGGAAGACGGCATACCCAGTCCCAGATCTGTGCCGCGCGGAGCGCGTCCGCGACCTCGTCATCGGTGGCGTCCGGGCGCGGGAGACGCACGTTGTTGCGGATCGAAGCCGAGAACAGATGCGACTCCTGGCCGGCGACCGAGATCGCGCGCCGGACGTCGTCCTGGCGGTACTCGGGAACATCCCGTCCCGCCACGGTCACGCGCCCCCGCTCAGGATCGAGGAAGCGGAGCAACAGGTTCGCGACCGTCGTCTTGCCGGCGCCGCTCGGGCCGAGCAGCGCGACCCGCTCGCCGGGCTCGAGCCGGAGACTGACACCGTCGAGCGCGGGGCGCTCCTCGCGCGGGTACCGGGCCCGGACGCCCTCGAGCGCCACCGCGAACGGCCAGGCGGGCGCCGGAACCGGGTCCGACGGATCGCGAACGGCCGGGCTGCGATCGGTCAGCTCGAGCACCCTCCGGCCGGCGGCGAGGGTCGCCGATAGCTCGCGGGCGGCCGCGCCGAGCGGCGTGACGGCCTCGAACGCGGCGAGTGCGAGCAGCGCCAGCATCGCGATCAGTACCCGGTTCAAATCGCCGTTATGGGACGCGGTGACCGCGACGGCGAGCACGCCCGCGACGGTCAAGCCGGTGACCACGAGCCCGAGGCCATCGGCGACGCCGGCGGCGAGCGCGTCGCGGCGGGCGAGCTTGACCAGCGCCCGGTCGGCGGCGCGGATCCGCTCAACCGCCGGCCCTTCGCCGCCGAACGCGACGAGCTCGGGCGCGCCGCGGAGCAGCTCGACGAGCTCGGCCGAGAGCTCGCCGCGCGCCGACGCCTGACGGCGGCCGGCCCGCGCCCCGAGGACCCCCACCAGCGCGGGCACCGCGACGCCGGCCATGAGCAGGCCGCCGGCGAGCACGAGGCCGGCAGCGGGCAGGAACGCGGCCGCAGCAAGCACCGAGACGGTGCCGGCCAGGAGCGCGACAACTGGCGGCTCGAGACCGCGCAGGTACAGGTTCTGGAGCGCGTCGACGTCCGCGACCATCCGCGACAGCAGGTCCCCCTTGCGGTAGCCCTCGAGCTCCGCCGGCGCCAGCGGCTCGATCCGCTCGAAGAAGCGCGTCCGCAGCCCGCCTAGCACCCGTAACGTCATGTCGTGGGAGGCGAGCCGCTCCAGGTAGCGCAACACCGGGCGGCCGATGCCGAAGAACTGGACGGCGACGATCGCCACCATCAGCGACAGGATCTCTGGCCGCTCGGCTGCGCGCGAGATCAGATAGCCCGCCGTCGCCATCAATCCGACGCCGAACACGACCGTCAGCGCCCCCAGCACGGCCGCCCCGGCGAGCCGCCGCCGCGGCACGGGCACGAGCCTCAGCAGCTCGCGCAACGTGCCGCCGTTCACGCGGCCGTCCTTACATCCGCCGCCACCGCCACCCCGTCGACGAGGCGAACCACCCGATCGGCACTGCGGACGAGCTCGAGCCGGTGCGCGATCACGAGCATCGTCCGTCCGGCGCGCAGGCGCCGAACGGCGTCGGCGACGATCGCCACGCTGCCCGGATCGAGATCGGCCGTCGGCTCGTCGAGGATCACGAGCGGGGCGTCGCGCACGAATGCTCGCGCCAGCCCGATCCGGCGGCGCTCGCCCGGCGAGAGCGACCGCTCGCCATCGCCGACCAGCGTGGCGTAGCCGTTCGGCAGCACCCGGATGAACTCGTCGGCGCCAGCGAGCCGCGCGGCGTGCGCGACCGATTCGTCTGTCGCGTGAGGGTCGCCAAGCCGGATGTTGTCGGCAACCGTCCCGCGGAACAGCGTCGGATGCTGAGGCACCCACGCGACGAGCCGCCGCCATGCGTCGAGCTCGCACTTCGACAGGTCCACGTCCCCAACGGTGATCCGCCCGCTGGTCGGCGACAGCAGCCCGAGCAGCAGCGCCGCGACTGTGCTCTTGCCGGCGCCGCTCTCGCCGACTAATGCCACCGCCTCGCCGGGCGAGAGCTCCAGGCTGAACTCGTCGAGCACGGGCCCCCCACGGGACGGATACGAAAACGACACCCGTTCGAGCGCCACCGGGACACGCCCGGGGCTGGGCGCCGGGAACGCGCCGCCGACGCCGGCCGCCGCCGGCGCGTCGAGCAGCCCGAACAGCCGGTCGGCCACCGCCAGCCCGTCGGCACTGGCGTGGTATTCGGCGCCGAGTCGTCGGAAGGGCAGATACAGCTCGGGCGCGAGCACGATCACGGCGAGCCCCGATTGCAGGCCGAGGCTGCCGTCGACGAGCCGGACGCCCGCCGTCACCGCGACGATGGCCACCCCGATCGTTGCCGCCAGTTCGAGTACTGAGCCCGACAGGAAGCTGATCCGGAGCGTCTCCATCGTCGCCCGGCGATACCGGTCGCTGACCTCGCCGACGATCGCCGCCTCGTCGCGAGCCCGCCCGAAAGCCCGCAGCGTCGGCAGGCCCCGCACGACGTCGAGGAAGTGGCTCGAGAGCGCTCGCAACGCCTGCCACCGCTCCCGGGTCCGGTCCTGGGTGTACGTGCCGATCAGCCACATGAACACCGGCACGAGTGGCAGAGTCAGCAGCATGATCACCGCGGCCTCGAGGTCCAGAAAGGCGACCCAGGCGATCACCAGGAACGGGACGATCGACGCGAGCACGACCTGCGGCAGGTAGCGCGCGAGGTAGCTTTCGAGCGCCTCTACTCCCTGCACCGAGACGGCCGTGATCTCGGCGCCGCCGGCGCCGTCGACCGCCGTCGGATGTGCCCGCAGTCGGCGCTCGACGAGGGCCAGGCGAAGCTCCGAGAGGACGCTCCAGGCCGCGCGGCGGCCAGCGACCTCCATCGCCCAGGCGAACGCGCCCCGCACCGCGAATGCGATTACGAGCAGGGCGAACTCAGGCCAGAGCTCGCGCAGCGGCGTGCCGTGGAAGGCTCGCGCGGCGATCCGGGCGAGCATCGTCGCTCCGAGCAGCACGGCGAGGGCGGTGCCGATCCCGAGCGCGGAGTCGAGGATCAGCAGCGGCCGCGCCGACTCTGTCCGGCGGAGCAGGCGCGGGTCGAGAGCGCGCACGGTTCAACTCTCCTAACCGGATGAGGTGGGAGGCGCGGTCACCCGGCGGCGGAACACGTGGAACGACCAGCCCTGATAGAGCAGCACGATCGGGAAGAACAGCACCGCGACGACGGTCATCACGACCAGGCCGTAGTGGCCCGCGGCCGCGTTGCTCACGGTCAGGTTGTAGGCGTGATTGGTGGTAGAGACCATTACGTTCGGGTACAGCGCGATGAAGATCTGGCCGACCAAGGCGGCGATCCCGAACCCCGAGGCGACGAACGCCCAGCCGTCGTTTTCGGCGGTGGCGAGCCGCTGGGCGATGATCACCGCGAGCACCCCGAAGATCTGGGTCGGCTCGGGCACGGTGCCGCCGCCGATCACGACCAGCGTCCAGACGACCCAGGCGAGGTTGATGAGGATCGCGACGACCCCGATCGACCGCGCCGCCGCGTGGGCGCGATCGCGGATCTCGCCGGTGGTGCGCAGGGCGAGGAACGTCGCGCCGTGTAGCAGCGACAGCACGAGCAGCGTCACGCCGGTCATGAGCCCGTACCCGGTCAGGAGGCTGAAGAAGTTTCCGGTGAACTCGTGCCCCGAGTCGATCGGGAGGCCGTGGAGGAGATCGCCGAGCGCGATGCCGATGATCAGCGGGATCACGATGCTGCCGATCGTCAGCGCCCAGGACCATCCGGTCTGCCACCGCTGGCTGTCGCGCTTTCCCCGGTACTCGAACGACACTCCGCGCGCGAACAGCGCCACCAGCAGCAGCACGACCGCCAGGTACAGCGCCGAGAACAGCGTTGCGTACCACGCCGGGAAGGCCGCGAACATCGACGCGCCGGCGACGATCAGCCACACCTCGTTCCCGTCCCACCACGGGCCGATCGTGTTGATGCAGACCCGCCGCTCGATCTCGGTCTTGCCGATGAACCGGTGCAGCGCGCCGACGCCGAAATCGAACCCCTCGAGCACGAAGAACCCCACCCAGAGGACCGCGATGATGACGAACCAGATCGTGTGGATTTGCATCGAATCAGTAAGTGAGAGCGGGGGCAGGCGTGTCGGCCGAGTCGCTGCCCTGCCGAGCCTCGGCGTCTGCGTGCGCCAGGCCGTGGCGCGAGTAGCGCAACATCAACACCAGGTCGGCGGCGCCGAGCACGATGTAGGACAGGACGAACACGATCAGGCTGATCCAGATCTCGGTGGCGCTGACCGACGGCGAGTTCGCGTTGACCGTCTTCTGCAGGCCCTGCACGATCCACGGCTGGCGGCCCGACTCGGTCAAGAGCCAGCCCGCGGTGTTCATCAAGAATGGCGTGATCACCGCCCACACCGATATCGTCAGGAACAATCGGGAGCGGCGCAGCGTGCCCCGCTGCAGCAGATAACCGCCCCACAGCGCGAACAGCAACACCACTGACCCCAAGCCGGCCATGACCCGGATCGACCAGTACTGGATCGCTACGTTCGGTATGTAGTTTCCGGGTCCGTACTTCTTCTGGTATTGGGCTTGGAGCTGGTTGAGGCCCGTGACCGGACCGCTCCAGGTCCCGGTAGCCAGCACTGAGAGCAGATGCGGGATCGCGATGATCTTCGTCGCCGTCTGGTCACTTTGGCTGTACCCCCCGACCTGAGCCGCCGAGAACGAGCACGGCTGGCAGCTGTTCCACAGCGCCTCCGCGGCGGCGATCTTCATCGGCTGGTACTTGGCCTCGATCACGCCTAGCTGGTTCCCGACCGACAGCTGGATCACGATCGTCGGGATCAGCACGATCAGCGCCACTTTCGCCGTTCGGTGGAAGGAGTCGACGTGCTCGCCCTTGCGCAGATACCACGCAGACACCGCGAGCATCACCAGACACCCGGTCACGAGCGATGCGAGGATCACGTGCGCGTACCCCCACACGAACGTCGGGTTGACGATCAGCGCCCAGATATTGGTCAGGACCGCCTGCCCCTGGCTGTTGAGCTTGTACCCGACCGGATGCTGCATCCACGAGTTCGCGATCAAGATGAACATCGCCGACAGCATCGAACCCGCCGCAACGATCCAGATGCACGCCAGGTGAACCCGCTTGGGCAACCGGTCCCAGCCGAACACCCACAAACCCAAAAACGTCGACTCGAGGAAGAACGCGAGGATGCCCTCCATCGCCAGCGGCGCACCGAACACGCCACCCACGAACCGCGAGTACGTCGACCAGTTCATCCCAAACTGGAACTCCTGGACCAGCCCCGTGACGACACCGATCGCCACGTTGATCAGCAGCAACGTCCCGAAGAAACGGGTCATCCGCTTGTAATCCGGATTGTCCGTCCGGTACCAGACGGTCTGAAGGACCGCGACCAGGAACGCCAGCCCGATCGTCACCGGGACGAAGAAGAAGTGATAGATCGTCGTGGTGGCGAACTGCCAACGGGCCAAGTCGTTGGCCATGGGGCTCAGCTCGCGGAAGCCGGGGTGCCCATCGCGGTGACCGCCGGGTCGTCATTCCAGTCGATGTCCGCCTCGTCCCCCCGATCGAGAACGTGCGGGCCACTGGTCTTCGAGAAGCGCTCCCAGCTCCAATCGATGATTGCCTCGATCTTGTCCTTGGTACCGGTCATCAACGAGGCGTGGACGCCGAGCCAGGCCACGTGCGCGAGCTGCCCGTGGACCTCGTGATGGTGTTTGCCCACTTCCGCGATCGCGGCGTTTCGCCCGATCATCGCCATGATGCCCTTGTCCTTGTAGACGAAGTCCTTTCGCTCCTTGCCGTCGAAGTCGGCGAGGATGTTGTCCGCCGCCAACTTGCCGCTCTGAAGGGCGACCGAGCCGAGCTGCGGAAGCGCCTGATCCCCGGGGCCGGGAATGTTGGCGATGTCCCCGACCACGTAGACACCGGAGGTGCCCGCGAGCGTCAGGTCCTCCTGGACGTCGATGCGCCCTCCCCGACCGACCGTGAAGCCGCCGTCGGCCGCGATCGGGGCGCCGGTGATCCCACCGCCCCAGATCACGCACCGGGTCGCGACGACGGTGCCGTCGGATAGCAGCACATGGCCCGGCCCGACCTCTTTGACGCCGGTGCCGAGGTTCAGCTCAACATTGCGCTCCTGCAGCACCTTCGCGACATAGCCGTGAGCATCGTCTGAGAATGCGCGCAGCAGCGTGTCGCCGTAGTCGAGCAGGTGGATGCGAGCGGCACTCGCGTCGAAGTTGCGGTACTCGGCGGGGACGGTCCCCCGGACCATGTCGGCCAGGGCTCCTGCGACCTCGACGCCCGTCGGGCCGCCGCCGACGATCACGAAGTTGATCGCGCCGCGGTCGATCAGAGACGGGTCGCGGTCGACGTGCTCGAGCAACCCGAGAATCCGCGATCTCAAGCGCGTGGCATCGTCGAGCGAGTACAGCGGGAACGTGTGCTCGGCCGCGCCGGGGGTTCCGAAGAAGTTCGGCTGTGAGCCCGCCGCCAGCACGATCGCGTCCGCCTCCCAACTCCCGCCATCGGCCGCCGTGACGATGCGATTTGTCGTGTCCACCGCCGTGACCTCGGCAAGCTGAACGTCGACGTTCGCCTGGTTGGCGAACACGGACCGCAGCGAGTGCGCGATGTCGGTCGGCGAGAGCAGCGAGGTAGCCACCTGGTAGAGCAGCGGCTGGAACTGGTGATAGTTGTTGCGATCGATCAGCGTCACTCGCACGTCGTCGCGGTCGGCGAGCCGCTCGGCGCAGCCGAGGCCCGCGAAGCCCCCGCCGACAATCACGACGTGGTGTTTGCTCTTGTCATCAGGCATGGGCGGGCTCCGGTTGCGGCTGGTGCGCGCTGAGACGCTCGAGCAGGTGGTCGCCGACCCGTACGGCATTCGCCATTGCGGTCAGCGCCGGGTTGACCGCGCCGATGCTCGGGAAGAAGCTCGTGTCGACGACGTACAGGTTGTCGACCTCATGGGCGCGACAGTCGGGGTTCAGGACACTGCTGTCGGGGTCGGCGCCGAATCGGCACGTGCCGGCCTGGTGAGCGCAACCTGCGACCGGGATCTCGTTCTTGAGGTAGGCGTGGTGTGGCAGCAGGTGGTCGTGGTGCATGCCCAGATTCGCGAGCATGTCCTTGAGCTTTCCGAACAGGCGCTCTTTTGCCTCGTCGTTGCTGGCGTGGTAGTCGATGACGACGTTGCCGTCGCGGGCGAGCGTGACCCGGTTCTCGGGTGACGGCAGGTCTTCAGTTGAAAGCCAGAAGTCGACGGCGTGAAGCGCTACCTGTTCGAGCGACCAGTTGGGAGCGAATCTCGTCTCACCGGGTTTCTCGCCATGGAACATCGGCGCCTGGGACTTGCCGACCATCTGAATGTTCCCGAGCGGGAACTCGAAATCATCGCCGCCTGAGAAGTAGAAGTCGTTGACCCCGAGCGTCTTCTGGAACACCGTCGGGTTCTCTTCCCTGGACAGCGCGAGCACCGCCTGGCTGTTGTGGAACATGTAATTCCGCCCGACCTGATCCGAGCCGTTGCCGAGCCCGTGCGGGTGGGCGTCATTCGCGGATGCGAGCAGCAGCTTGGCGCTGTTCGCGGCCCCGCACGAGACGACCACGATGTTCGCCTGGTAGGTCTCGGTTTGGCCATTGATGTTGACGACCACGCCGGTGACCTCGGTGCCGGCGGGATTGGTCTCGAGCCGCACCGCTTCGGCCCCGGTCAGGAGCGTGACGTTCGGGTGCTCGAGCGCGGGGCGTACCGAGATGACCTCGGCGTCCGATTTGGCGTGCACGACGCATGGGAAGCCGTCGCAGTTCTGGCAGCGAACGCACTTGCTGTAGGGAGGGTTGCTCTCGTCGAACAGGATCCCGCACGGCGCGTGGAACGGGTGCAGGCCTTCCTTGGCGAGGTCGTCGGACAGCTGCTGGATCCTGGGCTCGTGCGAGACCGCGGGGAATGGGTACGGGGCGCTCGCCGGCGGGTCGGTCGGATCCTCCCCGCGCGCACCGTGCACCTGGTAGAGCTGCTCCGCCTTGGTGTAGTACGGCTCCATGTCCTCGTAGGAGATCGGCCACGCCGGCGAGATTCCGTCGTGGTGCTGGAGCTCGCCGAAGTCCCCCTCCCGCAGTCGATACAGCGCGGCTCCGTATAGCTTGGTCGCTCCGCCGACGTAGTAGTGCACCTGTGGCGCGAACGGCGTCAGGTCCGCGTAGTACCAGGTGTCAGGCGAGACGTAGCGGCCGTCGACGAACACGTCCTGGGCGAGCCAGTTCTGCGGTTCGCGGCGCAGCCAGCCTCCGCGCTCGAGCAGCAGGATGCGCTTACCCGAGGGCGCCAGGTGCCGCACGAGCGTGCCACCCCCAGCACCACTGCCGATCACGATCACGTCGTAGTCATTCATGCGCCCAGCTCCTGTATGCGTTCGGCGAGGATGATCCGCCCGGCGGCTTCGACCAGCGCGAGGTGCGAGAACGCCTGCGGGAAATTCCCGAGATGCCGGCCGGTGTCGACCTCGAACTCCTCGGCAAACAGCAGCAACGGCGACGCCACCTTGATCAGCCGCGTCATCAGATCGCGAGCCCGCTGCATCTCGCCGATGACCGCCAGCGCCGAGACGAGCCAGAACGAGCAGATCACGAACGTCCCCTCCTTGCCGGAGAGGCCGTCGTCGGTCTCGCCGGTCCGGTAGCGGAGCACGAACCCGTGCTCGGTCAGCTCGTCGGCGATCGCCAGCACGCTCGCGCGCATCCGCTTGTCATCGCCCGGCAGGAAGCCGAACAGCGCCGCAAGCAGCGTCGAGGCATCGAGCGACTCGGTGTCGTAGTGCTGGACGAGCACACCGCGCTTGTCGACGCCGTGCTCGAGGATGTCCGCCTTGATCTCGGCCGCGACCTCGCTCCACCCGGCGGCGAGCGTGCCCTCGCCCCGTATGGCCGCGAGCTTGGCGGCGCGGTCCATCGCGACCCAGCACATCAGCTTCGAGGAGACATAGTGCTGCGGCTTGCCGCGAGCCTCCCAGATGCCCTGGTCCGGCTGCTTCCAGACGGCCTTGGCGCACTCGGCCTGCGCGTGGATCAACGGCCACAGCCGCCGCGGCAGGCGCTGGCTGCGCTGGGTGTGCAGCAGCATCGAATCGAGCGCGGCGCCGAATACGTCGTTCTGGCGCTGGTCGAACGCGCCGTTTCCGATCCGGACCGGACTCGCGCCGTCGTAGCCGCTGAGGTCCTCCCGGAACGTCTCGGTGAGGTCGCGACGGCCGTCGATCCCATACATGATCTGCAGCCCGCCGTCCTCGTTTCGCTCGAGATCGGCGATGAACTGCATGAACTCGTCGGCCTCCCAGTCGAGGTCGAGGTAGTGGAGCGCCTGGAGCGTGAACGTAGAGTCGCGGATCCAGGTGTACCGGTAATCCCAGTTGCGCTCTCCGCCCGGGGTCTCGGGCAGCGACGTCGTCAGCGCGGCCACGGTCGCGCCCGTCGGCATGTAGGTGAGCCCCTTGATCGCGAGCGCGGAGCGCTGGATCACCGGACGGAACTCGTGGTCGGGGATGCGCGCCCGCGACAGCCAATGGCGCCAGAAGCGCGTCGTCGCGCGAAGCAGCTCGTTGGCCTCGTCGACGGTCGTGGGCGTCGGCGCCTGCTCATCCCACGACAGCGCGCAGAACAGCTCCTCGCCCTCCCGGAGCACATGCCGGGCGCGGACGTGATTGGCCTCGATCCCGAGCAGCATGTCGGTCTGCAGCCGCATCGTCTGGTCGGCGCCGGTCGCGTCGGCACGGTGGCGATCAGGGGTGAGCGTCCAGTCGGCCAGCGCGCGGCCGTAGTCGAACCCAGGCTCGCACACGAGCTCGACCTCGACGGTGCCCTCGATGCACTTGACCGAGCGCACGAGCACGTGGTCGGCGTCCTCGTCGGTCGGCGGACGTGTGTGCGGCGTGATCGCGTCCTCGCCCCGGCGCGGTCCCATCGTGAGCGCGTCGTGCACGGTCGCCCATCCCGACGGCGCCTTCCAGGTGGTGATCAGCGTGTTCGTCCCCGGCTCGTACTGCCGGCCGCTCGGCACGTTTATTCCGAACGGGCCGAGGCGGAAAGCGCCGGCGCCGCGGTCCAGCAGCGACCCGAACACGCTCGGCGAGTCGAACCGCGGGATGCACAGCCAGTCGATCGCGCCGTCGGGCGCGACGAGCGCCCCGGTATGGCAGTCCGACAGGAAGCCATAGTCGGCGATGGGCGTGAACGGCGACGCGGCGGCGCCGGTCTGCGGCATGGTCGGCGTGGACGTCTCCGCCACCTTCGCCGGATGGCCGTCATGGTGGGCGTTCTTCTTGGCCTTGGTGGTGCTCATGACGCCACCCACGGGGCCTGCCAGCTGCCGTAGCCCGCCACGAGTCCGTTTGCCGCGTCGGGCCCCCACGATCCCTTCTCGTAGGGGTGGACCGGCCGGGCGTCGTCGAGCAGCGGTCCCATCACCCGCCAGCACTGCTCCACGCAATCCTGCCGGGTGAACCGCTTGCTGTCCCCGATCAGCGCGGCGTGGAGCAGGACTTCGTAGGGGGAGGCGCCTTCGCCTCCCTCTTGGGCGAACTCCATGTCCAGCGTGATCTGCTCGGGCTGGGGTGATCCGCCGCGTTGGGCATCGGCCACTAGCCGGACCCCTGTCGAGGGGTCGAGCCTGACGACCATCTGCCCGGGCTCGGGCTTCCGACTATGGGTGACGAACGGCAGCTTCGGCGGGCGGCGGAACACCACGCGAAGCTCTGTCTGGGTAACCGGGAGGCACTTCCCGGTCCGCAGGAACCAGGGCACGCCGGTCCACCGCCAGTTGTCGATCTCGAGCCGCATCGCGGCAAACGTCTCGGTGTTGGAGTCCTCGGCGACCCCGTCGATCGAGCGGTAGCCCGCGTACTGGCCGCGGACGTAATGGTCGAGATCGGCCTCGGGCATCGCGGTGAACACCGCGCACATCGCGTCCTTGAGCGGGCCTGCGTCGGAGGATGCCGGGGGCTCCATCGCCGCCGCGGCGACAACCTGCATCATGTGGTTGACGACGACGTCACGGAGCGCGCCGACCGGGTCGTAGAAGTGGCCGCGATCCTCGACGCCGAAGCTCTCCGCCATCGTGATCTCCACGTGCGAGACGTAGTTGCGGTTCCACACCGGCTCGAACATCGCGTTCGCGAACCGCAGGTACAGGATCTCGCCCAGCCCCATCTTGCCCAGGAAGTGATCGATCCGGTAGAGCTGGGATTCGTCGATGTACTGGTGGATGTCCGCCGCCAGCGCGCGGGCCGACTCGAGATCGTGGCCGAACGGCTTCTCGACCACCACCCGCCCGTTCTTCGTCAAGCCGGCGTCGGTCAGCCCCTTGATCACGCGGCCGAACAGGAACGGCGGGATCTCGAGATAGAAGACCGGGCACCGCGAGTCCCCGATCGCCTGCGCGACCCGCTCGTACGTCGCCGCGTCGTCGAAGTCGCCGCTCACGTACGACATCCGCGCCGCCAGGCGATCGAATACCGCCTCGTCCAGCTGATCGCCGCAGTTGATGATCGCTTCGCGCGCGTGGCTGCGCAGATCATCGGCCGACCAGTCGCTGACCGCGACGCCGACGATCGGACAGTTCAGGAGGCCTCGCTCCTCGAGGCGGTAGAGCGAATGGAACGTCATCACCTTGGCGAGGTCGCCCGTGATCCCGAAGATCACGAACACGTCGGCGGCCTGCTGACCGCTGTGCCCCTCCCCGGCAGATTTCGTGGACGGGCGGGGTTCGACTGCTGTCGTCATAGTCTGTCCTTCGGTGGCGTAAACCGGCTCCAGAATCCTCATCCGCAGCGACCGGACCGGCATCACCTCATCCGGGTGATGGCCCCCGAAGCGCTCGCAACCCGACGGTCACAGGTCGAGAGTCCCAAACGACTAATGTTTGCAGCAAGGTTGCTTTGCAACCCAGTGTCCGCATGTGCAGTCCGCGTACGGGACACCAACCGGGGATTTGGTTTGAGTCTTGAGTTCTGAGATTGCCGCCAGCAAGCCTCAGCGGAGCGCGCTCGAGCAGGGCGCGCCGGCTGCGGCTGGTCGCGCCGGCGGCGTGCGAGGGTTGCTCGTGCGCATTGACCCCGGGGTCGCGCGGCTGTGGACGTCGATCCCTCTGGCCCTCAGACTCGCCGGCGCCGTGGCGCTCGCCGCGTGCGCGGCCACTGCGGTTGGGATCCTGACCTCGGAGAACCCTGCGGCGCAGCCGGCGGGAGTTGCCGTCGAGATCCGCGTCGCGATCATCGTCGCGCTGATCGCGGCGGGGCTGTACGCGACGACGAGCAAGATCCAGGCGCGGATGGGCGGACTGCTGATCGCCGTGGGGATCCTGTCGGCGCTGTGGTTGCTGAACGGGTCCAGCGACCGCTTGCCGTTCAGCGTCGGGGTCGTGTTCACCGGCCTGATGCCGTTGGTGTTCGCCTATCTGATGCTGGCCCACCCGACCGGGCGACTGCTCTCGCGCGCGGAACGGCGGTTCCTGTGGCTGACCGGCGGCTCGCTGGCGACGCTCTGGCTGCTCGGGATCGCGATGACGCTGCAGCCTCCGTTGACGACCCCACTACTCCGGTGCGGTCCGCATTGCCCGGACAACGTGTTCTCGCTGGGTTCGGCCACCGAGGCGGTGACCGCGGTCCAGGTGGCGATGGTGCTCGCCTGGCTCGGGGTCACCTGCGGCACCCCGGTGTTCCTGGCCCGCCGCGTGCGACTGGCGTCGGCTCCGGTACGAAGTTCGCTGACGCCGGTGTTGGTCACGTCCGCCGCCGCCGCCGTCCTGTTGACCGCGAGCATGCTGTTCCACGTCGCGGGCCTGCACGTGTGGACGACGCTGGGGGCGATCTACATCGGCCTCGTGGCGATCCTTCCGCTGGCGATCCTGGTCGGGCTCGGCAACGAACGCCTGTTCATGGGGCAGGCACTGGCGGAGTTCGTGAACGAGCTGGGCCGGATGCCGACAGCCGACCCCGAGGCGCTGATGGCGGCGGCGCTTCGCGACCCGTTGCTCAAGGTCGCCTACCGCAGACCGGGGCTAGGGGTGTATGTGGACTCGGCCGGCGCGCCGATCGAGGAGCTGCCGGACGCCACGGCGATCACCTGGATCGAGCGCGACCGCGAGCCCGTTGCTGCGGTCATGTACAACGAGGATCTGTCCGGCTATGAGCGATTCGTCCACGCCGCCGGGGCTGCCGCGCTGATCCGACTCGAGACGACCCGGCTCGAGGCGGATCTCAGGGCGTCGACGGCCGACCTGGCCTCGTCTCGAGTCCGGCTGATGGACATGGCCCACACCGAGCGCCGGCGGCTCGAGCGCGACTTGCACGACGGCGTCCAGCAGCACCTCGTGGGTCTCAGGATCAAGCTCGACATGGCGGCGGAGACGATCAAGGAGGATCCGGAGCGCGGCGAGCGGGCGCTCGAAATGGTCGGACGCCAGATGGACGACGTCCTCCAGGAGCTCCGTTTGCTCGCGCGCGGCATATATCCGGCGCTGCTCCAAGGATGCGGCCTGCCCGAGGCGCTCCGGGCGGCCGCGCGGAGCTCTCCGCTCGCGGTCTCGGTCCGGGCGATCGGAGTCGAGCGGTATCCGGAGAAGCTCGAGGTCGCGGTCTACTTCTGCTGCCTCGAGGCGATCCAGAACGTCGTCAAGCACGCCGGTCGCGACGCGACCGCGATGGTGACGCTCTCACGAGACGGGCCGTATCTCTGCTTCCAGGTCCACGACACCGGGGTCGGGTTCAACTCCGAGGACAACGGCTCCGGCAGCGGGCTCGTCAATATGCGCGATCGCATCGAGGCGGTCGGCGGGGTGCTCGAGGTGACCGCGCGCCGAGGTCGTGGCACCTCGGTCCGCGGCCGCGTGCGAGTGGCCTAGACCTAGCCAGCTGGGCCTCAATCCGAACCAGCTAGTGCACGCCCAGGACCGGGCGGCCGTTCTCGAGGTACACGCACCGCTTGGCGGCGGCGCACTGCGACAGGCGCCGGCGCAGCGGACCGCTCAGCAGCCCGAGCGCCTCCTCGAGCTCGGCGAGCCGGTGGTCTTCGATCTCTGCTTCCTGGAGCCGCACGTCGGCGAGGCTTGCATGCGAGAACGTCCCGCAATCGAACAGGAAGCGCACGCCGCCCGGTCTGCTCGGCTTCGGCGTGAGGAAGTCGACGCACACGAGCCGGCCGCGCTCCACGATCAGACCACACTCCTCCTCGGTCTCGCGCCGGCAGGCGTCCCACGGCGATTCGCCGCCCGGGTCGATCTGGCCGCCCGGGATCGTCCACCCCTTCTTGTACGTCGGCTTCAGGATCAGCAAGCGGCCGTCGGGGTCGCGGATCAACGCTCCCGCAGACGCCGGAATCCGCGGAGGGCCGGGAGCGGGCCGAGGGTCGGAAGCGGGCTCAGGTTCGGGGGCGGGCTCGCTCAAACGGTCTGCGTGCGCTCGGGCTCACTCGGCCGGGGTGCGCAGGCCGCGCCGGCGTCCGACGGCGCGCGCTCGTCGGCGCCCATCGCGAGCAGGTCGTCGATCAGGTCGAGCATCTTCGCGTGGGTGCGATCGTCGTGGACGTTCAGCGAGCGGACGGCGCCGGCGCCGAGAACGTCGAGCGGCGGCTTCGGGCTCATCGCGCACAGCCGCGCTGCGAAACGAAAGCGCATCCACCGTCGCGTCGTCGGCTTCGCGATCCAGGCCGTCACGTGCTCGGTGCGCATCCGCTCGATCTCGGTCGATCCGCGACTGCCAACGATCTTGGCCGCATAGGCATACAGATCCTGCCGGCGGCGGTTGTCTATCGAGTCGTTGTACGCGCGCAGCAGCGACCCGATCACCGGGCACACCGCCCTAGGATGGTCGCTGAACGGTTCGTCGGCCAGCATCGAGGCCAGCTCCATCACGCACGCGCCGTGCTCCTTGGACGTGTGTTTGCCCCTGCTCAGTCTGATCGTCTGGTATGTGACTGGACCCATGGATAAATCTCCCTAAGCGTTAGTTTCAGATACGTCCTTCAGCTCTGCTGGGTACGGGGGTTGCGGGAATCGCGACAGCGGCGACGAGACCGATCAGCGCGAAACCGCCCAACGTGATCATCGCCGCGGCGTAAGAGCTGTTACCGGCGGAGGCGTCCGCGACGACGATCGTTCCGGCGATCGCGGTGCCGAGCGAGGAGCCGAGGTTCGAAACCGCGCGCGAGAGCCCCGAGATCTCACCCTGCTTCTCCTCGGGAAATGCCGATTGCACGACGTTCACCGAGGGCGTGAGCATCACGCCGACGCCGAGTCCAAGAACCAGTAGCCCGGGGGCGAACGCCCAGACACTCGAAGTCGCCTTGTACAGGCCGAGGAGGAGCCCGATGCCGACCACGCTGCCGAGAAACCCGGCCACGATCAACGTCTTCTGGGCGTACTTCCGGGCGAGTCGCGCCTGCACGAGCGACGAGGCGAGGATCCCGCCGGTGGCTGCGGTGAAGACCACGCCGGTCTTGATCGCGCTGTAGCCCTTCACCACCTGGAGGAACACGGACACCACGAACGTGCTGCCCATCAGCAGCAGCCACTGGATGTTCTGGGTGACCATGGCCAGGTTGGAGACGCGGCTGCGGAACAGGCTCGTCGACAGCAGCGGCTCCTTGTGCGCGCGCTCCTCGCGACGCACGTACAGGAAGAACGCGAACTGCAGGGCGGCGCCGAGGGCCAGGAAGATCACGAGCAGCGCCCAGTTGTCGCCAGCCTGAAGGATCCCGAGGACCAGGAACAGCATGCCGGTCGCCGAGAGGACCGCTCCGAACGTATCGAACCGGCGTGACGGATCGGCCGGAAGCGGATCGTCGATCCGCCGGCTCAGGATCACGATCGCAGCCACGATCGCCGCCTGGAGGAGGAACGAGACGCGCCAGCTGATCGCGGTCGTGATCAAGCCGCCGATCAGCGGTCCGGCTGCGGCGCCGACGCCTCCGGCGCCGCTGATCACCCCGAACGCCCGCGCGCGCGACTGCACGTCGCTGAAGAACAACGTGGCGAGGATGTAGATCGGCGGGATCATCAGCGCGGAGCCGACGCCTTCGAACCCCGAGTAGCCGACGATCAGGACCCCGAGCCCGGGCGCGGCAGCCGCGATCACGGCGCCGACGCCGTACACGGTGAGCCCGGTCGTGAGGCACCGCTTCCGTCCCCAGCGGTCCGTCAGCTTGCTCCCGGGAATCATCAGCGCGGCCATGCACAGCAGGAACAGCGTGATCGCGGTCTGGACGCCGTGGACGGTTGTGTCGAGGTCCTTCGCGATGCTGTTGATCGCGACGTTCATGTTCGAGCCCGCGAAGCTCGCGACGAACTGGGTGAGGGCGAGCGGGGCGAGTATCGCGCGTGCGGGCGCTGCCGTAGCCCCCGCTGTCGCCCCCGCCTGTATGTCCGCCGGCGACGTGCTCACGATCCGCCGGCGCGCTCAGTCGGCCACCACCGCGATGGCGGCCGGGGTGACCTGCAGCCCGCCGCCGAACGCGAGCATCAGCGCCACGACCCCGGTCCAGCCGGTCTGATGACTCGCGCCGATGCCCGCGCCGTTGTCACCGTGGAAGTACTCGTGGAACGGGATCAGGTCGTGCCAGTGGGGGTCGGTCTGGAACTTCTCGTTGCCCCCGAACACCGGTCGGCGCCCGTCCTGGTCGTCGAGGAACGTCGTCGCCAGGCGCGAGGCGATATCGGAGGCGACCTCGAGCAGGTTCATCTCGTTGCCCGAGCCGGTCGGACACTCGACCTTCAGGCGGTCGCCGTAGTAGCGGTGAAGCTGGATCAGCCCGCGCAGGATCACGAGGTTCATGGGGAACCAGACCGGGCCGCGCCAGTTCGAGTTGCCGCCGAACATCCCGGTGTCGGACTCCGCGGGAAGGTAATGCACGTTGTACTCCTGACCGTCCCAGTCGAACACGTACGGGTGCTCGAGGTGGCGGCGCGAGATCGCCCGGATGCCGTGCGCGCCGAGGAACTCGTTCTCGTCGAGCATGATCGTGAGGATCCGCTTCAGGCGGTCCTCGTCGACCAGCTGCGTGATCCGCCGGCCCTCGGGACTCGCGCCCGGCAGATGTGTCAACTCCGGGAGCGAATCCGAGAAGCGCTTGATGAAATCGGCTAGCAGCTGGAGTAGCTCCGGGAAGCGGTCGAGCGTCTCGGGCTCGAACACGGTAGCGGCGCAAAGTGGGAGCAACCCCACGAGAGAGCGCACCTTCAGCGGGATCTGGGTGCCGTCGGGCATCCGCATCACGTCGTAGTAGAAGCCATCCTCTTCGTCCCACAGCCCGACGTCGCCGCGGGGCGGATTCAAGGCGACCGCGATGAACATGAAGTGGGAGATGAACTTGAGCCCCATGTCGGCGTAAGCGGGCTCGAACTTCGCGAGCTCGACCGCGATCGCGAGCATCCACTGGCAGTACAGGGCCATCCACGCGGTTCCGTCGGCCTGTTCGAGCGTGCCTCCGCCGGGGAGAGGCGCCGAGCGATCGAATACGCCGATGTTGTCAAGGCCGAGGAAGCCGCCCTGGAACAGGTTGCGGTCATCGGGGTCCTTGCGGTTGACCCACCACGTGAAGTTCGTGATCAGCCGGTCGAACACGCGGGCCAGAAACTCATGGTCGCCGGCGCCCCGGATCGCGGCCTCGCGCTCGTACACGAATAGCGCCGCCCACGGAGTCACCGGCGGGTTGACGTCGCTGAAGTTCCACTCGTACGCGGGGATCTGGCCGTTCGGGTGCTGGTAGCGCGTCTTGAGCAGGAGCTCGATCTGCTCCTTGGCGAAGTCGACGTCGACCAGCGACAAGGGCGCGCAGTGGAATGCCAGGTCCCAGGCCGCGAACCACGGGTACTCCCACTTGTCCGGCATCGAGATGATGTCGCCGGCGATCATGTGGAACCACTGGACGTTTCGCACCGGGCTCGCCGGCGCGTCCTGATCCCAGGGGTCGACGCCGTGCTCGTGCAGCCAGCGATGCACGTCGTACTCGTAGTACTGCTTGCCCCAGAGTAGGCCGCCGAGCGCCTGGCGCATGACCATCGCCCGGTCCTCGTCGAGGGTGTCGGGGATGACCGTGGCGTAGAACTGGTCGGCCTCGGCTTTACGGGCGGTGAAGACGCGGTCGAACGATGTGCCGAGCGGATCGGCCGCGAGCTTGGCGCCGGCGGTGAGGCGAATCCGAACCTGGGCGCTTTGCCCAGGCTCCAGCTCGAGCACGTGGTGAGCGGCGACCTTGGTGCCGGTCCGCTCGGGATTGACGGCGGCGGCGACGCCGTCGACGATGAAGTCGTTGATCCCGTCCTTGACGTACGGCGAGGTGTTCGGGGTTCCGAACAGGCGCTCGCTGTTGGTCTCGTTCTCGCAGAACAGCAGCGTCGCGGAGGCGTCAGCGCAGAACAGCCATTCCCCCAGATCGTCGTGTGAGGCGCGCGCGGCGGCGAGACCGGCTGGGCCGTCGAGCGCCGCAATCGCGGGCTTTGCGACCGCATCTCCCCACGACCACGTGTTGCGGAACCACAGCGTCGGCAGCAGTTGGAGCGTTGCTGCTTGCGGCCCCCGGTTATAGGCCGTGACGAGCATCACGATGTCGTCGGTGGCCTCCTTCGCGTACTCGACGACGACGTCGAAGTAGCGGTCTTCGTCGAACACCCCAGTGTCGAGCAGCTCGTACTCCATGTCCAGCTTGCCCCGGCGCGCGTTGGTCGTTAGGAGATCCATGTACGGGAACGCGCGCTGCGGGTACTTGTACTGGCATTTGAGGTACGAGTGGGTCGGGGTGCTTTCGAGGTAGAACCAGTACTCCTTTACGTCCTCGCCGTGATTGCCCTCGCTCCCCGTGAGCCCGAACATCCTCTCCTTGAGGATTGGGTCCGCGCCGTTCCATAGCGCCAGCGAGAGGCACAGGCGCTGACGCTCGTCGCACACGCCCGCGATCCCGTCCTCGCCCCACCGGTAGGCCCGCGACCGCGCGTGGTCGTGGGTGAAGTAGTTCCAGGCGTCGCCGTCGTCGCTGTAGTCCTCGCGGACCGTGCCCCACTGGCGCTCTGACAGATATGGACCCCATGCCTTCCATGGTGCGGTCCCCTCGCGAGCCTGCTCGAGGCGCTTGTGTTCGGGAGTGTCGAACGTGGGCGGCTGCGCAGGCATGTCGGGGAGTCTCAACCATCGCCGGGCGCTCGTGCAACAGTGTCCGCACCCCGGCGAGAACGGGTGCGCACCGGTGTCCGGCGCAGAGCCTCGCAACCAGGCGGGAAATGGTGGTGAGAGCTTCCCGACAGAATGGGTGCCGACCCTCTTGACCAGGATCGGTTGGCGATGCGAATCTCACGCAAAGTGAACGAGGTCGGACCCGAGCGCGTTGGGCGTGCGCTGCGCAAGATGGCCGAGGATCTGGTGGCCGAGCGGCGCCGCGTCGTGCGTCTGGAGCGCGAGAACCGGGAGCTGAGAACCCAGCTCGAGGATCTTCAGCGTTCGATCGAGGCAGAACGAGAGCCCGCAGGCGGCGCCACCCACGGGTGAGCTCGCCGGCGAGGGCTTGCCGATGGGCGGCGGCGGGACTCGGTCGCGCGGCGATAAAGGCGGGCACCTGGGATTAGGTGCGGTGTCCCTCGGGAGCCCTCGACGGACCCAGCATGCATGACACGACAACCGCCGTCCGCCGGCAACACCTTGACGCATCCGCCATGCCCCACATGCAGGACACGGCACGGTCCAGCCCGCGCGTGTGAAATGTCGCGCTATGCATGTGAACTCGAGGGTCTGGGTTCCGCGGGCGACGCCAGCATCGCCCGTCCAGCTCCAGGTGCCCGCCGTCCATGGCACGATCCGCGCTTCGGAGCCGCGCGACCCTTTCGGCCGAGGAGCGGCGCACCTGTGGGGGCTGCGATGATCTGGCCGGGGCGAATGTTCAGATCATCTTCGCGGACTGATACGGATGCCAACCTCCGGTTGGGCCACATGCGCGCCTCCTTGCGGGTGACGCGGCGTCAAGCGAGTCTCAGGCTGAGACGATGGCAATAGGGTCGACAAGCCTCCGGGTCGAGCCGGCTGCGCGCGCTCCGCTGGGCGCCCGGCACGACGGCGCCGGCGCGAGCTTTGCGCTGTTCTCGAGCGTCGCCGACCGGGTCGAGCTGTGCCTGTTCGCTGACGGGGGCGAGGAAACTCGCTTTGATCTCGAGCAGGGCGAGGGGTTCATGTGGCACGGCTATCTGCCCGGGGTGGCGCCCGGCCGGCGCTACGGCTTCCGGGTGCACGGGCCGTGGGATCCGCCGTCGGGCGCCCGCTGCAACCCGGCCAAGCTGTTGCTCGACCCCTACGCCCGCGCGGTCGCCGGCGAGGTGCGGTGGAACCCTTCGGTGTTCGGGCACGCGTCCGACAATCCGGACGTGGCCGACGGCAGCGACTCGGCGCCGTACGTTCCGCGCTCGGTGGTCGTAGCCGCGGACTTCGACTGGGGCGAGGATCGCCGCCCGGGCTGCCCGATCGCGGACTCGATCTTCTACGAGGTCCACGTCAAGGGGTTCACGAAGCTGCATCCCGACGTGCCCGAGGAGCTGCGCGGCACCTACGCCGGCGTGGCGCACCCGGCCGCGGTGTCCCACCTCAAGCGGATCGGCGTGACCGCGGTCGAGTTGCTCCCAGTCCACCAGTTCGTCCACGACGCCCAACTCGTCGCGCGCGGGCTGCGCAACTACTGGGGCTACCAGTCGATCGGCTACTTCGCCCCGCACAACGAGTACTCCTCGAGCGGCGACGGCGGCGGCCAGGTCGATGAATTCCGCCGGATGGTCCGTGACTTGCACGCGTCCGGGCTCGAGGTGATCCTCGACGTCGTGTTCAACCACACCGCCGAGGGCAGCGAGTGGGGGCCGACGCTGTGCTTCCGCGGAATCGACAACGCGGCCTACTACCGGCTCGCCGACGATCGCGCGCGTTACGTCGACGACACCGGCTGCGGCAACACGGTCGACCTGCACCAGCCGCAGCCGCTGAGGTTGGTGATGGACGCGCTGCGCTACTGGGTGCAGGAGATGCACGTCGACGGCTTCCGCTTCGATCTGGCGGCGGCGCTCGGGCGCGGGGCCAGCGACTTCGACCCGCAGGGGTCGTTCCTGGAGGCGATCGGGCAGGACCCAATCCTGTCCGAGGTGAAGCTGATCGCCGAGCCGTGGGATATCGGAGCCTACGACGTCGGACAGTTCCCGGCCGGATGGAGCGAATGGAATGGGAAGTATCGGGACACCGTGCGGGACTTCTGGCGCGGCGTCGAGGGAGCGCTTCCGGGTCTCGCCACGCGCATCAGCGGCTCGCGGGACCTGTTCGGCCACGGCGGCCGCCGGCCCACCGCGTCGGTCAACATCATCACCGTCCACGACGGCTTCACGCTCGCGGACCTGGTCAGTTACGACGGCAAGCACAACGAGGCCAACGGCGAGGACAACCACGACGGCACCGACGACAACCGCAGCTGGAACTGCGGAGTCGAGGGCCCCACCGACGACGGCGCGGTCCTCGCGCTGAGGGCTCGGCAGCGGAGGAATTTTCTCGCGACCCTGCTCCTGTCCGAGGGAGCGCCGCTGCTCCTGGGCGGCGACGAGTTCGCGCGCACGCAGCGCGGCAACAACAATGCGTATTGCCATGACGACGAGCTCACCTGGTTCGACTGGAGCGAGGTCGGCGCGAATGCCGACCTCGTCGACTTCACGGCCCGTCTCTGCCGCCTGCGCGAACGGCACCCGGTGTTCCGCCGCCGCCAGTTCTTCACGGGCACGCCCGCGCACGACTCCGACCGCGATGATCTGGACTGGTACAGACCCGACGGGCTTCCGATGACCGGGCAGGACTGGGGCGCGGTGTACGCGAGGTCCGTAAACGTGGCCCTGAGTGGAGCGACCGGCGACCACACGCGTTCCGACGACCCGTTCCTGATCCTGCTCAACGCATGGTGGGAGTCGCTCGATTTCGCGATCCCCGAGTCGCTGCGAGGACTTCCGTGGCAGGTGGAGATCGACACGAACGACGCGGACGCGACGGAACGCGCGATCGACCCGTCGTCGCCGATCACGTTGATCGGCCGCTCGTTAGTGCTGCTCCGGAGCCCGTCGTCGGGATCCAAGCCGTCCAGCGCGCTCGCCTAGGACTGCGAGAGAATCCCTGGATGGTCAGCCTCGGGCGGCGCTTGGATCCTCTAGCGGTCCGCATCAAATCGCTAATCAGCGCGATTCAGAACAACGACGAGGCGAAGATCGAAGAGGCGATCCTACGTCTGAGCCGCTCGCGGCGCGTGTTCGCACCGCTCGCGTTGGCGGTTGGTGCGTTCGTGCTGCTGTTCGACGGGCTGAGGCTGCTCGTCTCCAACTGGCGGCTCACGCTGGTGACGATCCTCCCCGCGATGTGGATCTGGCTGGCGATGTTCGACCTCAAGGTCCACGTGCTCCACGGCAAGTCGTTTCACGTGCTGCGCGGTCCGATCCTGATCCCGATCTGCCTGGCCATCATCGCGGTCACGATGGCGAGCTTCCTGCTCAATGCCGTGTTCGCGTTCGCGATCGCCAAGCCTGGTCGCCCCGAGGTTCGGCCCGGATTGGCGCAGGCTCAGCGGCACCTGACGCCGATCCTCGTCTCCGGCGCGATCGTCGGCGCGCTGCTCGCGTTCGCGGCGATGATCGTGACGCGGTGGGGGCACCCGTGGTTCGGGATCTCGCTCAGCATCGTGGTCGGGGTGATGATGGTCTGCTACGTGGCCGTGCCTGCCCGGCTGCTCGGAGGGAAGCCAAGGCAGTCGAGGCGCGACAAGCTGACGACGAGCGCGGTCGGCGGAGCGATCGGCGCCACCGTGTGCACGCCTCCCTACCTGCTCGGGCGGCTCGGCATCCTGATGCTCGGCTCGAAGGTCCTGCTGATCCCGGGAATCTTCGTGCTTGCGATTGGGATCACGCTCCAGGCGGGTGCGACCGGGGCGGTGAGGGCGATCAAGATGAGCGTCAGCCTGACCGGGGGGCGCAAGGCTCGCGCCGCGCCGCTCGACCCCGTGTGAGAGATTTCACCGGCGATGCCTGGAGAGGCCCCCGCAGGATTCCGACGTCAGTCGGCGTACGTGGCTCGCGGCCGAGCGCACGTGGCTGGCGTGGTGGCGCACGGGGATCGGGGCGTCAGCCGTGGCGATCGGCGTCGGCCGGGTCGTGCCCGAGCTGACGCACGGCGCACGCTGGCCGTGTCGCGTGCTCGGGATCGCCTACGGGCTGATCGCGGTGGTGCTCGTCGCGGTAAGGCTGTGAGGGGCTGCTCGGCTCGAGCGGGCGCTCACGTCCTCGCCGAGCGCCAGCTGTCAGGCGCGTAGCCGGTCCGCACCACTTCGACGTACGGAACCGGGGCGACGACCGCCCGGAGCTCGCGCTGGACGTGGGGCTCGACGGTCGGCTTCGAGGTGCCGCCATTCTCCTCACCCCAGACGAACGTGACCTCGGTGCCGGGCTCGGCGTGCTCGGCGTCGAGGACCGCCAGCGTCAGCATCTTCCCCTCGTTGAAGGTGTAGCCGATCCAGGTCGACACTCCCACGGTGTCACCGTTCACCGTCACCCTGTCGAACGGATGCATCGAGTACACCGCGGAGGGCCAGTCGATGAACTTCGCGCGATCGGCTTTGTCGAACATGGTGGCGATCGTGTCCGCGACGTCGTCGTCGTTGAGGGCCAGCGTCACCTTGTGCCGATGCTCGTCGCCGGCTATCCGCTCGAGCGCGTCGCGTCCGATGAATTCGTGGTCGAACTTCACCAGGTGCCCGTACCCGAGATCCCACGGAGTGAAGTAGTAGTCCTCGGTCCGGGCCGACACGAAGCTGCCGCCGATCGAGGCCGAGCCCTCGTAGCCGGTCGCCGGCAGCCACTCGCGGTAAGCGCGCAGCTCGTCTCCCGAGTAGACCGCCGGGAGTGGGGAGGGAATCCAACCTGACTCGAGCGCGTTCGATGAATACGCGCGTCCGCCCACGAGCCTGAGGCCGAACTCCTCACCGGCGGCGACGATCGCCGCGTGCACGGGCTCGTAGTCATCCCAGGGGCCGAACAGCTCCCACCCGGGCTGGCCGGCCATGCCGTGGCGCAGAGCCCGGACGGTGACAGACCCGATCTGCGCGGTGGTCAGGTTGAAGAACTTGAGCTCGGGTGGCTGCGTTCCGAGCGCCCTCGCGATCACGTCCATGGCGTGCGGACCCTGCACTTGGAAGCGGTAACTCTTGCGCCTCCCGTCGGTTCGCATCGCTGACCGCTGATCGAGTGTGACCCGCACGTCGTACCGCTGCTCGTCCTGCGGATTCCGAAGACGACGCTGGGCAAGCACGCCGGGAAGGTCTCGCGGCTGACCGCGGTCACGATCCCCGGGGGCGCGGGGCTTCCCCGCCTGGCGGCCCGATTCTTCTGCGAGGCCGCGAACGGCCTCGCTGACGGCAGCATCGCCAGCGGCGACACCGGGCTGGCGGAGCACGTCATCGACCTGGTCCGCCGGCTGTACGTCGACCTCGACGCGTCGCGGGTGCCGCGCCCCCGGTCGACTGCCGAGCTTCTCATCCACGCGCAGGCGTATATCGAGGCGCGGCTGGGCGACCCGACCCTCAATCCCGACGAGCTGGCCCGCGGATGCTTCATCTCGACCCGCTACCTGCACCGGGTGTTCGAGGCCGAGGGGCTGCGTGTATGCGACTTCATCCGCTCGGCACGGCTCGATCGCTGCCGGCGCGACCTGCTCGACCCCGCGTTCGCCGATCAGCCGATCTCCGCGGTGGCCAGCCGCTGGGGCCTCCCGAGCGCGCCGCACTTCAGCCGGCTGTTCCGTCAGGCCTACGGCTGCTCGCCGCGTGAGTTCCGCCGCGAAGCGGCGCTGACGGCCGGATCCGACGGGACGCTCGACGACGTGGCCACGCTTCCGCCGGCGCGCTGGCCGCTCGAGCTGGGCGAGCCATGGGCGACCGCGACGCCGCCGGGTGCGAAGCCGAACGGGCGGCCGCGCGCGTGACGAGCGCTGCCGCAGACGAGCGCTCCGGCGCCGCCACGCTTGAGCTCGAGCAGCTGAGCGCCGGATATGACCGCGCGGCGGTCGTCCGCGACCTCACTTTGACCGTGTCGCCGGGTGAGGTCGTCGCGCTGATCGGGGCCAACGGCGCCGGCAAGACAACTACGTTGCGGGCGATCTCGGGGCTGGTGAAGCCGATGGCCGGCCGCATACGGATGGACGGCGAGGACCTCGCCGGCGTGTCCCCGACCACGCGCGTGCGCAGGGGCATCATGCATGTGCCCCAGGGGCGCGGGATCTTCTACGGGCTCACGGTCAACGAGCACTTCCGCCTCGATGGGCTGCGCGAGGGCTCCGACCTCGACACCGCGTTCGCCCACTTCCCCGCCCTGCGCGCTCTCGGCGGCCGGCGGGCGGGGCTGCTGTCGGGGGGCGAGCAGCAGATGCTCGCGATCGCCCGCGCGCTCAACCGGCGCCCGCGGCTGCTGCTGGTCGACGAGCTCAGCCTCGGCCTCGCGCCCGTGATCGTCGAGCGCCTGCTGCCGGTCGTGCGAGAGTTCGCCTCGAGCTACGGGACCGCGGTGCTGCTCGTCGAGCAGCACGTCCACCTCGCGCTCGAGATCGCCGACCGCGGCTACGTGCTCTCGCACGGGGAGCTCGTGGCCAGCGACAGCGCCGAGCGCCTGCGCGCGGACAGCGCGCTGCTGACCGCGAGCTATCTCGGCGAGCGAGCCGCTCCCAACTCGCATTAGCCGGTAATATAAGCGGCTCATGGAGTCCGCCAGCGTGGATCGTCGAAGCAGTCAACTCGACGAGATCGCGGAGGCGCTCCCGCAGCGCACGGCGGCGCTGTCGCGGTTGTTCCTGACCCAGAGCAGCGTGTCCGTGTCCCGCACGGAGGTGGGCGTGCTCCGCAACCTCAACGCCGGGCCCCGGCGGATCACCGAGCTGGCGGCCGAGGAGCGGGTGACGCAGCCGGCGATCACGCTGCTGGTCAACCGCCTCGAGGAACGCGGGTGGGTCAGGAGAGTCGCCGATCCGAGCGACGGGCGAGCGGTGCTGGTCAGCCTGACCCCGGTCGGCGTGGGCGTGTTCGAACAACTGCGCGCCGAGTACCGCGCGCTCTTGCACGAGGAGATGGCGATGCTTGACGACTCCGAGGTGGCGGCGCTCGCGGCCGCGGTCGAGATCCTCGACAAGCTGATCGAGAGGCTGTCGCGGTGAGCGGCGCGAACGGCGGGTCGAGCGCGAACGGCGCCTCGCACGCGAGCGGCTTCAGCACGAATGGTGCTGCGGGTGGTAATGGCACCCGGCCGGCGACGCACCCGGACCGCTACAAGTGGATCGCACTGTCGAACACGACGCTCGGCATCTTGATGGCGGTGATCAACCAGTCGATCGTGATCATCGCGTTGCCGGCGATCTTCCGCGGGATCCATCTGAATCCATTAGTCCCGTCGAACACGAGCTATCTGCTGTGGATGCTGCTCAGCTTCATGGTGGTGATGGCGGTGCTCGTCGTGAGCCTCGGCCGCGTGGGCGACATATTCGGGCGTGTGCGCATGTACAACCTCGGCTTCGCGATCTTCACGCTCGGCTCGATCCTGCTATCGGTGACCTGGTTGGAGGGCAGCGCCGGGGCGCTGTGGATGATCATCATGCGCGTTGTACAGGGGATCGGCGCGGCCTTCCTGATGGCCAACTCCTCGGCGATCCTGACCGACGCGTTCCCGGCCGAGGAGCGCGGCCTGGCGCTCGGGATCAACATGGTCGCCGCGATCGGCGGCTCATTCATCGGGCTCGTGCTCGGTGGCGTGCTCGCCCCGGTCGCCTGGCGGCTGGTGTTCCTGGTCTCGGTGCCCTTTGGGCTGTTCGGAACAGTTTGGGCCTACCTGAAACTGGAGGATCGAGGCGTTCGGACACCGGCCAAGATCGACTGGTGGGGCAACGTCACGTTTGCGGTGGGGCTGATCGCGGTGCTGGTCGGGATCACCTACGGGATCCTGCCCTATGGCGGTCACACGATGGGCTGGACCGCCCCGGGTGTGATCGCTGCGCTCGTGGGCGGCGTTCTGGTTCTCGGGGTGTTCGTGCTGATCGAGCGTCGCGTAGCCGCGCCGATGTTCCAACTCGACCTGTTCAAGATCCGCGCGTTCACGGGCGGAAGCGTGGCGACGTTCCTCGCAGCGCTGTCTCGCGGCGGGCTGATGTTCATGCTGATCCTGTGGCTCCAGGGGATCTGGCTGCCGCTGCACGGATACGGCTTCTCCGACACGCCGTTGTGGGCCGGCATCTACATGCTGCCGCTGTCGGCCGGCTTCCTGGTGGCAGGGCCGACCTCCGGCCGCCTGGCCGATCACTACGGCGCGCGGCCGTTCGCCACCGGCGGCATGGTTGGCTCCGCGATCGGGTTCCTGCTGCTGATCGCGCTACCGGTCGACTTCACCTACTGGGAGTTCGGGCTCGTGATCTTCCTGATCGGCGTCGCGATGGGCATGTTTGCCGCCCCGAACCTGACCGGGATCATGAACAGCCTTCCGCCCAATCAGCGCGGTTCCGGCGCCGGCATGGCGGCGACGTTCCAGAACTCCGCGTCCGTGCTCTCGATCGGCGTGTTCTTCAGCCTGATCATCGTCGGCCTATCGTCGACCCTGCCGGCTGTCCTCTACCACGGTCTCGCGTCGCACGGCGTGCCGCAGGCGACCGCGACCCAGGTCTCGCATCTCCCGCCGGTCGGCAGCCTGTTCGCGTCGTTCCTCGGCTACAACCCGTTGGGCACCCTGCTCGCGCCGACGCTTCCGCACCTGCCGCACGCGACCGCCGCCTACCTGACCGGCCACAAGTTCTTCCCGACGCTCGTCTCCCACCCGTTCGCCACCGGGATCCACACCGTGTTCTACTTCGCCTCCGGGTGCTGCGTGGTCGCGGCGATCGCTTCCTGGCTGCGCGGCGGGAAGTACTACTACAAGGCCGACGTGGCGGAGGTCGAAGAGGCCGAGTTGCTCGAAGTCGGCTGACCGGCGGCAACTGGGCAGCCGTACGCCAGGCACCCGGGAGGTCCGTGTTACGCGGGCGTTTCATTTATTCCCCTGCCGGCGCGAACTGCTGTACAACCGAGACTCGGGAAGGACGCGCCACCGCGTGGCGTCATCGAGTCAGTTGATCAAACAGCAAGGAGATGTGACCCGTGCCCACGACACTCCGGCTCACACTCGCGGTCTCCGCCCTCGTGCTTGGTATCAGTGCGTGTGGCGGCGGCTCGAGCAGTAGTAGCAGTAGCAGCGCGGCGGCGAGCTCGACCCCGGCAAGCTCGTCGGCCACGTCCAGCACGCCGGCATCGACGTCGGCGTCGACGTCGACGTCGACGCCGTCGAGTACGGCGGCCGGCGCGAGCAGCGCGCTGGCGATCGCGGCGGACCCCTCGGGGGCGTTGAAGTTCACCAAGAGCACGCTCACGGCCAAGGCCGGAACGGTCACGATCAGTTTCACGAACAGCTCGCCGCTGGCCCACAACCTGACCGTCCAGCAGGGCACGAGCGGGCCGGTGCTCGGCGCCACCCCGACGTTCATGGGCGGCACCAAGACGCTGAAGCTCACCCTCAAGGCCGGCACATACACGTTCTATTGCAGCGTGCCCGGCCATCGTGCCGCGGGGATGCAGGGAACGCTGACCGTGCAGTGACGTGTCCACGCTGCGCGCCCTTGCCGTCCTGCTGGTCGGCCTGCTGGTCGTCCCGGCGGCGGCGTCCGCGCACGCGCTCCTGATCTCGTCGAGCCCGCCCCCAGGGGCGGGACTCGCCGCCTCGCCGCCGGCGATCACGGCCACGTTCAGCGAACCGCTCAATCGACCGCTGAGCACGCTGAAATTGACGACATCCCGCGGCGTCGCCGTGCCCGCGACGGTCGCCAATGACGGCTCGACGCGACTCGTCCTGAGGCCGCTTCACCGTCTCGGGCGCGGGGTCTACGAGCTGCGGTGGCACTCGGTCTCCGCCGACGACGGGCACACGACCCAGGGCTCGTACTCGTTCGGGGTGCGCGCCTCCGTGGCAGGCCCGGCCGAGTCCGCGCCGGCCGGGCCGCTCGCCGGCGGCGGCTGGTTGCGCGCGTTGCTGGACGCGACGTTCGACGGCACCCTGATCCTGTTCTGCGGGGGCGTCTTCTGCAGCGCGCTGCTCTCGCCCCGGGGCGAGCCCGCCGGCTGGCTCGTTCCCGACGACCGCAGTCGCGACGTAGCCCGCCGGCAGTGGCGAATCACGATCGCGATCGGTGGCGTGGCGGTGGTGTTCTCGCTGCTGGCGACGCTGGCCGATGTGGCCCACGCCGGGGGTGGCCTCAGCGGCGACGCGCTCCACGCCTATCTCCTCTCGGATCTCGCCGGGTACGCGCGCCTGGCCGTCCCGGCGATGCTGCTGGCGGCGGTGGTGCTGGCCGCGCGGGGGTCTTCCAAACGCGCCGGCGCGGCAGCGGTGCTGGCGCTGGCCGCGGTCGCCGGCGGCGGCCACGCGCTCAGCGCCCACCTCAGCAGCGTCGCGTTCGCGAGCGACCTGCTGCACCTGCTCGCCGCGTCGGTGTGGCTCGGCGGAATCGTGCATGTGGCGATCGCGTGGGTTCCGCGGTTGCGAGGGATGGACGTCGCCGGCCGCCGTCGGATCGTCGAGGTCGTGCTGCCGCGGTTCGGCGCGGTGGCGGTACCGGCGTTCGTCACGCTCGTCGTCGCGGGGGCGATCAACGCCGCGACCGAGCTCGGCTCGCCGCAGGCCCTATGGAACGATGGCTACGGACGTGTGCTGCTGGCGAAGACGGCGCTCGTGTGCGGCGTCGCGCTGCTGTCCTACAGGCACGCGCTGCGGTTGCGGCCGCGGCTGCTTGCCGCCGGTCGCGACTACGACCTGCGGCTGGAGCGGCGTCACTGGCGGCTGCTGGCCTCCGAGCCGATCCTCGGCACCGGGATCGTCCTCGCGGCTGCGCTGCTGGTGGCGTACGCGCCGCCGATCGACCTGGCCGAACAGGTGGCGGCGGCGCGCCCGGTCGCGCCGGCGACGGTACAGGAGGCGTCGGCGGCGGGGTCGCAGCTCTCGGTCGCCGGCGAGGCCGGCCCGTACATCGTCAACGCGCTCGTCAGCCACCGCGCCGGCGGGGTCAGCGTCGAGCTGCGGACGCTCGACGCGCTAGAGCATCCGGTCTCGCTCCCGGTGTCGCTCGCGACCCGAGCCGAGGGCGACGGGCGCGCTCCGGCAGGCGTACGGGCCGGATCGTGTGGCGCCGGCTGCACCCGGCTGGCGCTGGCGGGGTCGCCGGCGACGCTGTCGCTGGACGTCGGGACCCGGGCGCACGCGTATCACGTGTCGCTGCCGATCCGGTACGAACCCGGAGACTCGGGCACCGCGCGGCGGCTGCTCGCGCTGGTCGAGGGAGCGCAGCGGAAGCTTCGCTCGGTCGCGATCTCCGAGACCCTCGGCAGCGGGACCGGGTCGCCCGAGGTCACGTCTTACCAGGTAGCGATGCCCGACCGCTTCGCATATCAGCTGTCCCACGACGGTCACCTCGTCAGCGACACGACGATCGTCGGGACCCGCGAGTGGACCCGCGCCGCCGGCGGGCCGCGGTGGCAGGCCGGCGTATACGGCGGCGGCGGTCCGCCGTTCTCCGCCGCCGGCTATCTCGGGTGGTGGACGCCGTTCGTCGCCCGGCCGCAGCTGCTCGACCACTCGCGCACGAGCGCCGGCGAGCGGGCCGACGTTGCCACCGTCAGTGTGATTCCGGGACTCGGAACCGTCTGGCTGCGGATCGCGATCGACGTCACGGATCGGCGCGTGCTGAGCATCGGGATGATCACGACCGCGCACTTCATGAGCCAGGCGTGGGGTGCGTTCAACGCCGCCCGGCCGATCTCGCCGCCGCCGGCCGGTCTGGTCGCCGGGGACGGCTGACGGGGGAGGGGGCGTCGCGGGAGGCTGAGAGGGAGGGTCGCGGTGGGAGGCTGAGGCGGAGCGTCGCCGCGGGCGTCTGAGGGGTCGCCGCGGGCGTCTGAGAGGGAGGGGCGGGAAGAAGCCGGGGGCTCAGGGCGTCGTTCCCGGCATGAGCGTCGGGACCGCCGACCTGTTCTTGAGCTCGCAGCCGGACGAGCGCCTCGTCAGCCTCGCCCGGGCGGGCTCCGAGCCGGCATTCGTTGTCATCGTCGAGCGCTACCGCCCTGAGCTGTATGCGTTCGCGCACCGCCTCAGCTCGGAGGGCACGGGCGAGGACATCGTTCAGCAGGCCTTACTCAGCGCGTTCGCGGCGCTGCGCTCGGGTGCCGAGGTCAGGCACCTGCGCGGCTGGCTGTACCGGATCGTGCGCAACGCGGCGGCGCGATCGCACGCCCCGGTGTGTGTGCCGCTCGACGACACGACAGCCGGCGGCTTGGAGGTTGAGGACGTCGTCCAGCACCGCGCGCTCGCGATGAGCGCGCTTGCGGAGCTGGGCCGGCTGCCCGAGCGCCAGCGGCAGGCGATGGTCGGGACCGCGCTCGACGGTCGCCCGCGCGCCGAGCTAGCGAGCTCGATGGGCCTGTCCGAGGGCGCGGTTCGCCAGCTCGTCCACCGCGCTAGGGACAGGCTCCGGACGGTCGTCACCGCGGTGATCCCGTGGCCGCTCGTCCGGTGGCTGGGCGGTGCCGGGACTGGGGGTGCTGCCGGGACCGGGGGTGCGGCGGACGTTGCGGCCGGTGTCGGCGCCGGCGCCGCCGCGGCGTCCTCGGCCGGGGTGGCGCTGAAGCTCGGCGTCGTGCTCGTCTCGGGCGCGATCGCGACCGGCGTGGCGGCGGTCGACATCCACGGTGGCGCGCCTCGGGCCCACCGGGCGGCCCGTCGCGCCGGCGCTGCGCACGCCGCCCATGCGGCGCATCCGCGGGCCACGCGCCCGCGCGCCCCGGTTGTTGCGGCGCCTGTCGCGGTGGTGGCGCCGGCGGTGGTGGATGGTCGCGGGTCGGAGCGGTCGCGCGGGGGCCACGGCTCGGGTGAGGCGGAGCGGCACCGGCAGGGCGGCCGGTCGGGTAGCGGTGGCGGGCCTGGTGGCGGTGGCGGGCCGGGGTCCGGTGGCGGTGGCGGTGGTGCGGGTGGTCACGGTTCTGGAGGCGGTGGCGGGTCTGGCGGCGGGCCTGGTGGCGGTGGCGGCTCGGGGGGTGGGCCGGGCTCTGGTGGCGGTGGCGGCCCGGGTGACGGTGGCGGCTCAGGGGGCGGCCCAGGCTCCGATGGCGGTAGCGGCTCTCGCGGCGGTGGCGGGCCGGGCGCCGGTGGCAGCGGCTCCGGCGGTGGTGGCGGGCCCGGTGGCGGTGGCGGTGGCGGTGGCTCTCACGGCGGTGGCGGGCCTGGCGGGGGTGGCGCCGACGACTCGGACCACTGACGCGGCGTCGACTGGGAACACAGCCGGCAGAGCCGTCACTACGGAGCTGAGCGCCGGTGCAGAACTCGCCAAAGTGGCCTCCGCCCCGGACTCTCGCTACATATGCGCCTGTGGAGGTTGTTGCACAAACCTCGGCGCGACGCGCTGTCTTGTGGCGACGCCATAAGGGGCAGATCGTGGGAGGGGAGCCTGGTCGAGAAACCCCCTTATATGGTCGGTTTCTCGACCAGGCTTCGCCAAATCGCGCTCGTCGACCCCGGTCATGGCGGCCCTTGTGCTCTCGTCACAACGCCCCAGTTTCACGCGACAGCCTTATACGGGCGGTTTTTCGACCCGGCTCCCGAAAAAGCATTCCGTGACCTTTTGACGGGGACCGTCTCTTCCTCCTTACAAGACACCAACTAGGCGTCGCCGCCGGTCACGGCGCAAGGAGGTTCCAGCAGAGATGAAGAAGGTATTGCTGATGGTCGTCGCGAGTGGCGCGCTGTTCGCGCTCGTCCCGGCGAGCGCGCTGGCGAAGCACAACGATCGCCGCCACCACCATCACCACGCTCGCGTCATCCACGTCACTCCCGCCGGCACCGTCGTGTCATTCACGAACGGCGTGCTGACGATCAAGGCCAATGACGGCAACGTGGCGAGCGGCAGGGTGACCAACGCCACCGAGCTCAGGTGCGAGCAGCAGGAGCCTGCCGAGATCCAGAGCCACGATCGCGGCCGTGGCGGCGACATCGACCGCGGCGACAACGACCGCGGCGACAACGACCGCGGCGACAACGATCGCGCCGACAACGATCGCGCCGACAACGATCGCGGTGACAACGACCGCGGTGACAACGACCGCGGCGACGACCAAGGCGACAACGACAACGACGAGGCCAACGAGATGTGCACGACGGCCGACCTCGCGCCGGGCGCGGTCGTGCAGCGGGCCGAGCTACGGATCTCCGGTGCAGGAGCCGTGTGGGACGAGGTCGAACTGGTGACGCAGTCATCCGGGTCTTCCGACTCCTAGACGTAGCGCCCCCAAAGAGAGCGGCGGTCCTCGAGGCCGCCGCTCTCGTATCTAAAGGAGCTCGGCGATCAGCGCCGCGGCGCGGGCCGCACCGTCGGTTGCGACCGGCCGGTAGTCGACGGCGCGCCCGATCTCCTGCGTGATCGCCGCGGCGATCACGTCCGGCGGCGAATCGCGCCAGTCCATCCGGCGCCCCGCGCCGTAGCGCTCCAGCCGGTGACGGACGTGCAGGTTCTGCTCGAAGTGGCGCTCGAGCGGGAAGTAGATGAACGGGCGCCGGCTGGCGGTCAGCTCCATCGTCGTGGTCAGGCCGCCCTGGACGATCGCGAGGTCGCAGGCGGCCAGGTGGCGGTACAGATCGTGCACGTAGGGCCGGATCTCGAGCCCGTCGGCCGCCGGCAGTGTCTGTGGATCGATGCGTGGCCCGGCGACGGCGATCATCCGCAGGTCGGGGACGCTCCGCTTCGCCTCGGGGAAGCTGTCGATCACGCGTCGGAGCAGGTCGCCGCCGACGCCCGAGCCGCCCACGGTGACGATGCACACCCGCTCGCGCGGGTCGTAGCCGAGCTCGGTGCGCAGAGCCGCGCGGTCGGCGACGGTGGCGGGGTCGAACCCGGTGACGTAGCCGGTGAAGCTGAAGTGCTGCTCGGTCCAGTCGCGGATCCGCGGCAGTCCGGGGCCGAACGTGCCGGGGACGATGTCGTCGGGGTCGCCGACGAAGATCGACCGATCTCGCACGCGCGGGTAGCGGGCGATCTGCTCGATCATGTCCGCGTTGTAGTCGGCGGTCAGCGACGCCTCGCGCGCTCCGCCCGCGGGCATCGGCAGCCAGCCTACGAAGTCGGTCAGCCAGGCGTAGGCCGCGGTCTTCAGTTCGGGGTTCTCGTGCAGGAAGTAGTCGAGGTCCCAGGCCTCGTCGCCAATCCACAGGTCGTAAGGCTGATCGCGGACGACGTCGTGGAACACCATGAAGTTCGCGAGCAGGATCTCGTCCATCCGCCTGAACGCCTCGAATACGTTCAGCTCGTGCTCGCCGGACTCGGACTGTATGTGGGCCGATTCGCTGGCTAGTTGTGCGCTCGCGGGATGGATGCGCTCTCCTCGCGCCTCGAGGACGGCGGTGACCGGATCCTGGGCGAGCCAGTCGATCTCGAGATCCGGATGTAGCTTGCGCAGCTCGTCCGCGATCGCGGCGTCACGGCGGGCGTGGCCGAGGCCGATCGGCGATGAGATGTAAAGCGCGCGCTTGCGCCGCAGCCCGGCGCGGGTCCAGCGACCCCCCGCCGGCGGCGGGCAGACGAACTCGCGCAGCAGCAGGTTCACCTTCACCGGATCGCGTGCGGTCGGGATGTGGCCGGCGCCTTCGATCGTCACGAGCGCGCCGCCCGTGGCTTCCGCCAGCGCCTCACCCTGCGCGAGCGGTCGGACCAGGTCGCGGTCGCCGTGGATCACGAGCACGGGGCGCCGGACGCGCTCGCACATATCGCGGAAGTCTTCGGCGCGTGCCACGCCGATCCCGCGAACGGTGTCCGCCAACGTCTCGGGCGTCGTCTCGAGTGCCCAGGCGATCAAGTCCTCGATCTGCTTGGTCGAGTGCGGCTCGTTGAAGCATTTGGCGGAGAAGAACTCAAGGAAGTCGGGATAGTCGCGCTTCCAGTAGTAGCTGTTGTACTTCGCCCAGCCCTCGTCGGTGTCGAGTGGTTCGTCGAACGGCACGTCGCGCTCGGGATGGCCCGGGGCCAGCCGGACCGCGGGGCAGATGTACACGATCCCGTCGCACCGCTCGGGGTGGTCGGCGGCGAGGATCGTTCCCCACAGCGCGCCGCACGACAGGGCCACGAGCGTCGCCCTAGCAGTGTCGGTGGCGTCGAGGACCGCGAGCGCATCGGCAGCGAACTCGTCGGTGCTGTTCGCCTCGGCACCGTCAGGCCGGTCCGAGCGGCCGTTGCCTCGGCCGTCGAACGTGACCACGCGGCAGTGGCGGGCCAGGTACGGGATCTGCATCTTCCACGACCGAGAGTGCACGATCGACCATGTGGGCAGCAGCAGCACGGTCTGCTCGCCGTCGCCGTAACGCTCCCAGAAGATCCGCACCCCATCGCGATCCACGTACCCCTCGGCGTCGGGGTAGCGAGCGCGGGTCTGCCCGCCCCCGACGGCGCCCGCGAGCTCGCCCCCGACGGCGCCCGCGAGCCCGCCCCGGCTCGCGGGCGCCGCCACATCCGGATCTGCTGTGCTTCTCAACGTCTCGTTTCAAACACTAGATTGAACGGGGTCTCCGCGGCGCGGCGGAAGTGGGTGAAGCCACCCGCCTCCACCACGTCGCGGATCCGCGCCTCGCCTGCTTGCGCCCCGAGCGCGAGGCCGACATCCTGCGAGAGCGATGCCGGGGTGCACAGCAGAGTCGAAAACGCGTAATACGCACGTCCGACGGGATTGAGGTTGTCCTCGATCCGGTCGCCGGCGTTCGGCTCGACGATCATCCAGGTGCCGTCGGGTGCCAGCGTCGAGTGAACGTGACGCGCGGCGCCGACCGGATCGCCCATGTCGTGCAGGCAGTCGAACATCGTCACGAGGTCATAGCCGGTGCCGCCGTACGACGTTGACGGCTCGACCTCGAAGCGAACGCGATCGGCCACGCCGGCCTCCTGGGCACGGCGACGGGCGGTCTCGATCGACCCGTCGTGGTAATCGGATCCGACGAACGTCGAGTTCGGAAAGGCCTGAGCCATCAGGATCGTCGAGGCCCCGTGGCCGCAGCCGATGTCCGCGACGGTCGCCCCGCGCTCGAGCTTGCCGATGACGCCGTCGAGCGCGGGCAGCCACTCGGCGACAAGGTGGGCGTTGTATCCCGGACGAAAGAAGCGCTCGCACCCCTCGTGGACGTCGTGGACATGCTCCCCCCAGCCCATGCCCGCGCCGCTGCGCGCGATGTCCGTGATCTTCGGAGAATCGAGCACGGAGCCCACGGCGATCTGGAAGAAGCCCGGCAGGTAGGCGGGACTGCTCGAATCGGTGAGCGCGACGGTCTGCTCCGGTGGCAGACTGTAGAGGCCGCTGTCAGGATCGTATTCGACGTAACCGCCCGCTGCCTGGGCGTTCAGCCACTCCCTAACATAGCGCTCGGCCGCGCCCGTGCGCTCGGCCAGCTCGGCGGGCGACAATCCGCCGGTTCCGGCGAGCGCCCGATACCAGCCGAGCTTGTCACCCATCACCACCAAAGCCGCGTTCAACGTCGCTCCGACTTCGTCGACCGCGCGGAATACGAACTGCATCAGCTTGTCGCCGTCGACCTCGACGGGCTGCTCGATTGTGCTCACTGTGTCCCTCCTGGGCTCGGTTTCGGGTGAGGCTACGTTTGGGGTGTTCGGCATCGCTTCCGGGGGGCACCTAGTCTTCGGCCGGCCGGTGCGCGGCGGCACCGGGGGCTCGGGTTCGGGCGATGCTGCTCGGTCGTGACAGCGAGCGAGAGCAGATCGAGCGCGTGCTGGCGAGCGCGCGCGCGGGTGCGAGCGCCACGCTCGCGCTCGTAGGCGAGGCGGGGATCGGTAAGACGGTGCTGCTCGACCACGCGGCCGAGTCGGCCGGCGAGATGCGGGTGCTGCGCGCGCGCGGGATCGAGTCCGAGGCCCAGATCCCGTTTGCGTCGCTGCTCGAACTGCTGCGGCCGGCGCTGGTGATGCTCGACAAGATTCCGGAGCCGCAAGCGGTCGCGCTCGAGGGGGCGCTGGCGCTGCGGCGAGGCCCGGCCCAGGAGCGGTTCGCGGTCGGCGCGGCCACGCTCAGCCTGATCGCGGCCTACGCCGAGGACGGCCCGGTCGCGGTTATCGTCGACGACGCCCACTGGCTTGACGGCTCTAGCGCGCAGGCGCTGTTGTTCGCGTTCCGCCGGCTGGTGGCCGATCCGATCGCGGTCCTGATCGCGGTGCGCGAAGGCGACCCGTCGCTGCTCGACGGCGCCGATCTGCCGACGGTGCGGCTCGGCGGCCTGACCAGCGATGAGGCGGCGACGCTCCTCGGAGGCCTCGCGCCCGGCGTGGCCGAGCACCTGCACGGCGCCACCGCCGGCAACCCGCTCGCGCTCCTCGAGCTTGCATCCGACGCCGGCGACCTCGCGCTCGCGCCCGAAGGCGCCCCGGTGCTGGTGTCCGCGCGCATCTCGCGCGCGTTCCTGCGTCGCGTCGACGATCTCGACGACGGCGCGCGGCGCGCGCTGGTGCTGGCGGCGACGAGCGACAGCGGCGACCTGCGGATGCTCGAGCGGGCCGCGGCCCGGCTCGGCGTCGATCTCGCCGCGCTGACGGTTGCCGAGGGCACCGGGCTTCTGACGCTGAAGACGGGGTCGGTCGAGTTCCGTCACCCGTTGGCCCGGTCGGCGATCTATGCCGCGGGCTCCGCAGAGGAGCGGCGCGATGCCCACCGCGCGCTCGCCGCTGCGCTGCCCGACCGGGACATCGATCGCCGCGCATGGCACCTTGCCGCAGCCGCTGTCGGCACGGACGACGCGGCGGCGGCCGCGCTCGAACAGGCCGGCGTCAGGAGCCGGGATCGTAGCTCGTACGCGACCGCGTCGGCGGCGTTCGAGCGGGCGGCGCGGCTGGCCACGGACAACGAGCGGCGTGCCCGGCTCCTGCTGGACGCAGCCGAGGCTGCGTGGCATGCCGGTCTGGCCGAACGTGCCGGTGCGCTGCTCGAGCAGGCCCGCGCGTCCACGGCCGATCAGGCTACGGGCGTGGCGATCGACCAGCTTTCCGGCCACATCACGATTCGCCGCGGCCCTGTGATGCGCGGGTATGAGGTCCTGACCGCGGCGGCGCCGCGCGCCGATCCAGAGCGTGCCGTAGCGATGCTCGCCGAGGCCGCCGCGGCGTGCTTCTATGCGGGCAGGCCGGCCGAGATGCTGTCGGCGGCCGAACGGGCGCATGCCGCGCTGTCCGATGACGCTTCGATGCGCTCCCGCTTCATGGCGGAGACCGCGCTCGGGATGGCTCGAGTTCTTGGCGGCGACGCGGCTGCCGGCGCCGAGTCGCTCCATCGAGCGGTCGGGTTCGCGGCCGCCGCGCCAGAGCTCAATGACGATCTGCAGCTGCTTCCGTGGCTGACGCTTGGTCCGATTTTCCTGCGCCAGGCCGAGGTGGGGCGGTCTGCGCTCGCGCACGCGCTTCACACCGCGCGGGCCCGTGCCGCGCTCGGCGACCTGCCGCTTGTGCTGTTCCTGCTCGCTCGCGACCAAGCCACGTCCGACCGTTGGGCGGTCGCGGAGGCCACGTACCAGGAAGCGATTGGCCTCGCGCGGGAGAGCGATCAGCGCACGGACCTCGCCTTCGGCCTCGTCGGCCTCGCCTGGCTGCAGGCCCGGCGGGGCCGGGCGCAGGAGACGCAAGCACTGGCCGCTGAGGCGATCCAGATGTCCGCCGACCTCGGGGCGCGGCTGTACGAGGTATGGGGGAACGCCGCGCTCGGCGAACTCGAACTCGGTCTCGGCGACGCGGCGCGGGCGGCCGAGCACTTCGAGGATCAGCGCCGGCTGGTCCGCGAGCTCGGGATCACCGACGTGGATCTCTCGCCGGCGGCCGAGCTTGTCGACGCCTACGTCCGGCTTGGCCGAATCAACGACGCCGAATTGGTCGCGGCCCAGTTCATGACCGCCGCAGAGGCCAAGGGCCAGCCGTGGTCACTGGCCCGGGCGCTGCGTTCCCGCGGCTTGCTGGCGAGCGATCGCGACCACGCCGAACTATTCGAGCAGGCGCTCGACCATCACGCCGAGACGCTCGACGAGTTCGAGACGGCACGCACACAGCTCGCGTACGGCCAGCGCCTGCGGCGAGCCCGCAATCGCGTCCTCGCCCGCGAGCAGCTCCGGGCCGCGGTCGAAACGTTCGAGCGCCTCGATGCCCGTCCGTGGGCCGAGCGCGCGCGTTCCGAGCTGGCCGCGACTGGCGAGACGGTGCGGCGACGCGACCCCAGCACGATCGACGAGCTGACGCCGCAGGAGCTGCAGATCGCGCTGCTGCTGGCGGGCGGGAGAACGACCCGGGAGGCGGCGGCGACGCTGTTCCTCAGCCCGAAGACGATCGAATATCACCTGCGCCACGTCTACCAGAAGCTCGACATCCACTCGCGCGAGGAGCTCGCGCGAAAGCTCGAGACGCTCGCGGCAGATGACGGCGTGGACGACTGAAGGGGAGCGAGCCGAGGACCCGCTCCCCTGATCCGGATCAGCGCCGGTTCTCGGAGCGACCCACGACGAAGCCGGCGCGGTTGCCGAGCTCCGTCGAGGACGTGCCGAGGAGCACCGTGTAGCGCCCGGGGGCGACCGTGAACTTGCCCAGGGCGGAGTTGTAGTAGGCCAGGTCGCTCGGGCTCAGCCGGAACAACGCGAGCCTGCTCTGCCCCGGCTCGAGGTTGACCTTGGCGTAGCCCTTGAGCTGCTCGGGCGGCTCCTGCGCCGCCGTGGGGGATTCGAGGTACAGCTCGACGGTTGTCGGTCCGGCTCGCCGCGAGGCGTTCCGGACCCGGGCTACGACATAGGCCGCGCCGCTGGCCGGGCTGTAGAACGCGCGCACACCCGAGACGTCGAACTGCTCGTAGGACAGCCCGTACCCGAATGGGAACAGCGGGCGCTGGCCGGTCGCGTCGTACCAGCGGTAGCCGACGTCGAGGCCCTCGTCGTAGTCCACCACGCCGTTCACGCCGGGGTAGTGGTTGGGCTGGCTGGCCGGCGCCGGTCCCTGGTTCGCATTCGCGGGGAACGTCAACGGCAGGCGCCCGCCCGGGTTGGCGTCGCCGAACAGCACGGCCGCGATCGCGGTGCCGAACTGCTGGCCCGGATACCAGGTCTCGAGCACGCCCTGCACGTCGTGCAGCCACGGCATCAGCACCGGCCCGCCGGTGTTCAGCACGACGATCGTGTTTCGGTTCGCCTGAGCCACCGCTTCGATCAGCGGGTTCTGATCTCCCTGAAGATCCAGCGACGTCCGGTCCATCCCCTCGCCCTGGGCGTCGTTGGCAAACACGATCGCGACGTCGGCCTTTCGCGCCGCCGCGACCGCGGACGGGATCCCAGACTGCGACGGCGTATGCCAGCCGAAGTGGATCTCCTGGCTGAACAGCCCGTAGCGGCTCGAATAGTCGATCTCGACCGGGACCGACGAGCCGGCGGTGAGCCGCACGGTTCCCTGGAGCACGTAGTTCGGGCCGACGAGGAACTGGGTCGCCTCGCGGTATGCCGGCCCGAACGTCTGGCCACCGATCTTGAGCGTGGCGAGCCCTGCCTCGCTGATCGTAAAGCGGTACAGGCCGGACTCGGGCGGTGTCAGCGTCCCGGTCCACTTCGCCGACCACGTCGCTGGCGCCGGGGTTCCCAGGGCTGCCGGGGCGCTGGTCTGATCGACGGTCTGGTCCACCCGCGTGAGGGCCGGGGCTCCGGTGAAGTCGCCGTTGGTCCAGTACTGCCCGAGCAGGCCCGGGCCGGCTCCGGTGCTCGGCGTCAGCACCGACCCCGGCACGAGCGTGCTGGAGGCCTCGTCGCCCGCCGAACCCTGCACGGGGGTCACGCTCACCCCCGCGGCCTGGGCGCGGGCGGTGATCCCCGCGAGCGGGGTGATCGCCTGGCCCGTCGCGAGGGGCACGCCGGCCGAGCCGCCGGTCACGAACACCGCCTGGTTACCGGGGACGTCGCCGGTCGGGCCGATCAGCGCAATCGACCGGGCTCGGCGGGACAGCGGCAGCACGTTGTCGTTGTTCTTGAGCAGCACCATGCCGGCCTCAGCGACCTGGGTGGCGACCTGCTGGTGCTGCGGCGTAGAGACCTCGGTCGAGGGGGTCGCCGGCAGTGGGTTGTCGAACAGCCCCGAGTCAAAGATCGCGAACAGGATCCGGCGATTGATGTCGTCGAGTCGCGTCGCGGAGATCTGGCCCGAGGTGAAGTCGGCGGCCGTCAATCCGCCCGCGCCGCCTCCCGGAAGCGCCGGCAGGTCGACCCCCGCGTTTGCGGCGGCCAGCGGGTCGCGCACGGCGAACCCGAAGTCGGGTGCGACGAACCCGTTGAAGCCCATGCCGTTCTTCAGATCGCCGAGCGTCGTCGGGTTCTGACAGCTCGGCAGCCCGTTGATCTGGTTGTAGGAGCACATCACCGAGTCGAGGCCGCCCTGCTGGACCGCGATCCGGAACGGCTCCTCGTAGATCTCCTGTAGCGCTCGCTCGGACACCTTCACGTCCGTTGCCGGCGCCCCGATCGAGTCGAACCCGATCCGACCGTAGTCCTGGTTGTAAGCGGTGTAGTGCTTGAGCGTCACGATCACGTGCTGGCTCTTGGCGCCGGCGACGACCTGTGCTGCCGTGTTGCCGGCGAGGAACGGGTCCTCGCCCTCGGCCTCCGGCTGCCGGCCGGCCAGCGGGGTGCGGTCGATGTCCACCGCTGGCCCGGTCCACTCGCTGAAGCCCTCGCCACGCGCCTCGGAGCCCACGACAGACCCGTACGCGTAGGCGAGCGCGCGGTCGAACGTCGCCGCCAGCGCCTGCCCGGAGGGCATCGCGGTCGTGCCGGGGTTGCGGATCCCGTCCGGTCCGTCGTCGAACGTCAGGTTCGGCACCCCGAAGCTCGACAGGGCGGCGAAGTTGCCGAGGGCAAGCTGGATCTTCTGATCGGTGCTGAGCGCCGCGAGCAGCTCGTTGGCACGCGTGAGCGCCGGCTGGCTCGGGTTGGTCCACGGCTCGCCCGCGACGATCCTCGCGTGCCGTTCGCCGGACGCGGCGGCGCGGGTTGCGTGTGACCTCGCCGAGGAGGCGCCGGTGGCGATCAGCAGTCCGAACAGGGACACGGCGAGCGCGGTCATGACGGCGCGGCGCCGAGGAAGCGCAGACATCGTTCTCCTCCACGTTTTCGTAGCGAGCGACCGCGGCTCGAGAATGCGCGGTCAGCGGCCGGGCAGTCCTACCACCCATGCTGAATCGTGTCAAGCATCTTGGAATTGAGATGGCTCCAGGCCGAAAAACGGGCGCCGTCGCGGGGGCGGGCCCCGGGTTCTGTGGGGGCCGGCGCGGGGGCGGGGCTCGGGTTCTGTGGGGGCCGGCGCGGGGGCGGGGCTCGCGTTCTGTGGGGGCCGGCGCGAGGGCGGGTCGTGGGTTTCGGTGGGGCCGACGGGGTCCGGGGGCCGTCGCTCAGGTGGTCTGGCCCGCGACGACGGCCGGCTCCGACGCGGTCATCTGCGGGTAGTCGCCGTCGCCCGAGATCATCGCGTGGAGGTGGCCGGCGATCTCCCGCCAGCGGCCGTGCTCGTCGAAGCGGACGGTCGTGAGCCGGGGCCGCACCCGCTCCGCGGCCGGACTGTCGTCACAGCCGATCAGCGCCATCTCGTCCGGGATGGCCACTCCGCGATCGCGCAATACCTCGAGCGCCGCGAGGGCCTGCTCGTCGTTGAACGCGTAGATGCCGGTCGCGCGCTCGGAGCGGTCGAGCTCGGCGGCCAGCGCTTGCTCGATCGGGTCCCGCCGAATCGGGAGAGTCACGGATCGGAGCGACACCCCGTGCTCCTCCGCGGCGGCGCTGGCGCCGGACAGCCGCTCGTCGGCGAGGAGGCGCAGATCCGGGTCGTCGGGCATCAGCGCGAGCACGCGACGGTGCCCGCGGGCGGCGAGGTGCTCGAGCGCCAGCCGCCCGATCCGTGCCTGCTCGATTACGTACGTGTACACGTACGGCAGCGGCCGCTGGTCGAACGCGATCACGCCTCGCGCGCCGAACGCGCGCAGACGCGGGACCACCTCGGGAGTCAGCTCGGTCCCGGGCGCGATCACGCCGACGGGGTGGACCCGCTGGCTGGCCCGTGCCAGGCTCCTCGGGTCCGCGCGCTGGAAGTGGACCAGCGGCGTGTAGCCGAGCTGCTCGAGCGACTCGACCATCGTGTTGATCGCCTCCGCGACCGGCGGGCCGATCGGCCAGTTCGGCATCTCGACGAGCACGATCGCGGTGCGGCCGGCGCGCAGCGCCAGCGCGACCGCGTTGGGCTCGTACCCGAGACGCTCGGCGACCTCCAGCACGCGGTCGCGGGTCGCGGGCGTGATCCGGTGCTTCTCGTCGGCGCCGTTGAGGACGTAGCTGACGGTGGCGCGGGAGACGCCGGCGGCGGCGGCGACGTCTCTGGAGGTTGGCCGCTTTGTGGCGAGCGAGCCCCCAGGACCGTCGGGCCCGACGCCCGTCACCCGCCGACGCCGAACCGCTTCGAGGTGCCGATCACCCGCCCGCCGCCGGCGAGCGCCTGCACCGTGAAAGTCTTGTAGCTCTGACTTACCGGAATCGCCGTCTCGAACCCGGACTTGCGGGTGGTGGCGATGACGGTGCCGGATCCGGCCAGCACACGCCATCCGGTGACCTGGGTGTCGCCGTTCCAGCTGGCGTAGACGGTGGTCTTGCCGTCCTTCCGTCGAGCGGCGGCGGCCGGCGGGGTCAGCGGCAGGCCGACCCATGGCTGCACCTCTGCCCGATAGGTGATGTCGGACCCTGGGAGGCGAGCATCGAGGAGCATGTTGCCCGCGGCGTCGTACTCGGAGAGGAACGGCGCCGATCCCCAGCCGACGAACTCATTGCCGTTGGCGAGCGGCTGCAGGCTGCCCATGTACTCCGAGTCGAAGTTTGAGCCGTGCGAGTACTCGCCGGCGAGCGTCGCCGTGTGCGTCTTCTGGTCGAGTTTGAGCACGAGCCCGCGGGAGGCCGCGGTCGGCGATACGTAAGTGCCGCCGCTGTTGAGCTGGCAGCAGTGGTCGTCGAACAACGTGATCAGCGGCGAGCCTGGGTAGACCACCACGTCGTGCTGCCACTGGAAGTCCGCGCCGGGACCGATCTTGAAGCTCGAGTGTGGCCCGCCGAGCGTCCACTCGATCTTCCCGGTGGCGATGTTGACCTTGTAGGCGGCCCATGTGTTGCGCATCGACACCACGAACGACCCGTCGCCAGGCACGTTGATCGCGTTGACGTGGTAGGCGTCCCATGGGAACCCGTTGGTGGGAATCGTCGCGCGCGAGTCGCTCAACGGGATGTGATCGAGCGCATCCCAGTTCCGCAGGAGCTTGCCGGTGTTCAGGTCGTATTCCTGGACGGCGGAGTCGATCAGCGCGCCGTTGTAGGCCCCGCCGTATCTCGACAGGTCCCTGGGGAGGTTCTTGTTCGCGGTGACCCAGGCGTCGTGGCCGCGGATCACGATCTCGTGCAGCGTGAGCACCCAGCCGTCGGTGGCGTGCAGCGTCGCCACCGTCTGGTAATGCTGGTTGACGATCACGTACTCGCCCTGCTCGGTGGCGCCGGTGTTCGTGACGACGCCCTGCCACCACGCCAGCACCGGCTTGCCGTTGTAGACCTGGAGGCTGAGGTTGCCGGTGACTGCGCTTGTCGGTACCGGCTTGAACCACACCGGCTGGAGGTTGTTGTCCAGGATCAGAGGCCCGCTCTGGCCGGTCATCGGCGGGTGGCTGAGGTTGTAGAAGTTCGTCGTCAAGATGTAACCCGGCGCGAGCTTGCTCGAGGAGGTCTTGATGTCCGGCCGGATCACCGGCGGGTGGAGCGCCGGCTCAGTCACATAGCTGTAGGTATTGGCGGTCGTGTACGCCCCGATCGGCGCGCCATGGGACCCGCCGAATGCGAACGCAATCGCGACGAACGCGGCGACGACCCCCGTCACGCCGATCGCGATCGGGATCCGTCGCGTGATCGGGCCCTGCGCGGCACCGATCTTGGGCACGAGCATGAACGTCACCAATGCGGCCGCGGCGCATAGGCCGGCGCCGATGAAATACCCAAGCCGGAAGCCGTCGGTGAGGGCCTGGGGCACCGTGTGCCCCTCGCCGATCAAGTGACTCGAGAGCGATGTCGCCAGCGTGATCAGGACGGCGAGCCCGAGGCCGCCCCCGACCTGGCGCGAGGTGTTGACGAGGCCCGAGGCGAGCCCAGCCTGTCCCTGTTTCGCCCCCTGGGTGGCGGCGATCGTCGAGGGCACGATCGACATCCCGATTCCCGCCGCCGTGAGAATCCCCGGGAGCACCACGTAGAGGATCGGGCTGCCGCTGGAGGCGATCTTCGTGAACAGCAGCAGCCCGAACGTCATCATCGTGAGCCCGCCGCCGAGCACCGCGCGCACGCCGAAGCGGCTGACGAGCCTGCCGGCGCTGCGGGCGACGAACATGATCGTCAGCGCCATCGGCAGGAAGCACAGCCCGGCGTGAAGCGGTGAGAGCCCGAGCACCTGCTGCAGGTACAGCGAGCTCAGGAACCACATTGGGAACAGCGCCGCGCTGAACAGCACCACGATCCCGTTCGCGACGTTGAGCGGCTTCGTCAGATCCTTGAACGGGATCAGCGGATCGGACGCCACGCGCGTCTCGATCACGTTGAACGCCCCGAGCAGCGCGAGCCCGACGAGGATCGGGATGAGCGCCTGCCCCGCGTGCCAGCTGCGCAGGCCGGCCTGGACGACGCCGTAGACGAGCACTATCTGCCCGACGGTGAGCGTTACGGCGCCGGCGACATCGAAGCTCCGGCCGGGCTGGCCGCGGCGCCGATCAGCGACGACCTTGTATGCGATCAAGGCCGTGACGAACCCGATCGGGGGGTTGATGAGCAGCACCCAGCGCCAGCTGATGAGCTCGGTGATGATCCCGCCGAACAGCACGCCGGCAGCGCCGCCCGCGCCGTTCATCGCCGCCCACAGCCCGATCGCGCGGTGGAGCTGCGGTCCCGGCGGGAACGAAGAGGTGATGATCGCCAGCGAGGAGGCAGCCATGAACGCGCAGCTGAACCCCTGGACGCCGCGGGCGATGACGAGCATCTCGCTCGTGGTGGAAAGGCCGCCGACGAGCGATGTGAACGAGAACAGGACCAGCGCGGCGACGAACACCCGCCGCTGCCCGAGCTTGTCGGCGGCGCGGCCGCCGAGCATCAGGAACCCGGCGAACGTGATCGCGTAGGCGTCGATGACCCACTGCAGGTCGGCGGAGGAGAAGTTCAGGCTCGACTGGATCGACGGCAGCGCCACATTGACGATGCTCAGGTCGAGGATGACCATGAACTGGGCCACACAGCAGACGACGAGGATCCACATCGAACGCGAGCCCAGCCCGGTCCCACCCACCCGAGGCCCCGGCCGATCGCCGTCGCCGCGTGAGCTGCCGGCGCCCGCATCCGGGCGCGCTGCGTCGTCGACTACTGCCGCCCCTCCCACCGCTGCGCCATCGGTGTCCCGGGGGGCAGACGAAGTTTCAGATGCCTCCATCCGCCTCAATACCTTACCCTGCGATCCTGGCGGAACGGGCAGAGCTGCGCGTCGGCGTGCTTTGCGAGGTCGGCGCAACGTTTTGGCGCCGAGGGTGTCTTGTAACCTGAAAGCTAAACGTTTTCCTATCCAGGACGGGAGTTGGTTTTATGAAAAGAGCGCTGTTGAGCATGATCGTGACCGCTGTCGCACTGGCGGCCTGCGGCGGCAACTCAGCCTCTTCGAGCTCGACTTCGACCCCGGCTGCGGCGACGCCGGTGACTACCTCGTCCTCGACCACGACAACGACCTCCACCACGAAGACGACGGCTCACAAAACCATCCATCACAAGGCGGCGGTCCACAAGCCGACGACCACGACCAGCCACACCGCCACCGCGGCGGCGCCGCCGGTGACCACCTCGTCCGCACCGCCGCCGGTCACGACGAGCAGCGCCCCGAAGCCCGTGGTCGCGCCGCCCAAGCCGACCACCACGAGTAGCAGCACCAGCACGAACAACAACCAGGGCTACAGCGTCACGAACCAGGGGTATTAGGGGCCCCGGGGGCCGGCGATATCCCGGCCGACGAGCGTGATGGCGCCGGGCGAATCGGGAATCCTCCGGACGCATGCCGATGTTCGTTCTGGTCGCCGGCCCGCCCGGGTCGGGCAAGAGCTCACTTGCCGCACCGCTGGCGAAGGAGCTCGGGCTGCCGCTGCTCGCCAAGGACGAGATCAAGGAGGCGCTGATGAGCGAGCTCGGGGCGCCGGCGACGGTGCAGGACAGCCGCCGTCTAGGGCGGGCGGCGGTGATGGCGATGCTTCAGGTGGCGAGATCGGCCCCCGGGGCCGTGCTCGACAGTACGTTCTATCCGTACACCGTGCCCCATCTGACCGAGCTTCCGGGGATGCTGGTCGAGCTGCGCTGCCGCTGCCCGAGGGAGGTCGCCGATGCGCGCTACCGGACCCGGAGCGCGACCCGGCACGCCGGGCACCTCGACGAAGAGCGGCCGCCCGAAGAGCTGTGGAACGAGCACCATCTGAAGCCGCTCGGCCTTGGCCCGGTGATCGAGGTCGACACGAGCCGGCCGATTGACGTCAGATGGCTGGCAGAACGTATAAAGGCGTTGGCGGGCCGCCCGGGGTGAGGCCGTGGCGGCCCGCCTGCCCGAGAGCCCGCGGGCGGACGAGTCGCGGGCTCAGGTCGTAAGCCACACGGTGGTGTCGAACGGGACGCGGCCGTCGTCCGTGAGCGGCCCGCTCGAGATCAGGAGCTCCGCCCCGTCCGGAACAGCCACAGGATCGGCGGACAGGTTGACGATGCACTCGAATCCGGGGTCGCGCGCGAACGCCAGCGCGCCGTCGGGCGCATCAAGCCAGGAGAGCGTGCCGTCGCCGAGTGCCGGCTGGGCCCGGCGGAGGCTGAGCGCGTGGCGGTAGAGCTCGAGCATTGAGCGCTCATCGCCGGTCTCGGCTTCGACGGTCAGCTCGCGCCAGTCCGCCGGCTGCGGGAGCCACGGCGGCGCGCTCGCGTCGTCGGGGCTGAAGCCGAACGGCGGCTTCTCGCCCGACCACGGGATCGGCACCCGGCAGCCGTCGCGGCCGCGCTCGGTCCGGTCGGACTGCTCCCAGCCCGGGTCCTGCAGCACGTCGTCGGGAAGATCCTCGACCTCGGCGAGGCCCAACTCCTCGCCCTGGTACACGTACGCGCCGCCGGGCAGCGCCAGCATCAGCAGCGCCGCGGCTCGGGCGCGCCGGCGGCCCGCGGCGAAGTCGGTCGGCAGGTCGACGAGGTCGCTCAGCTTGCGCAGCGGCCGCACGCCCTGGGGGCGGGCGTAGCGGGACACCTCGCGCACCGTGTCGTGATTGGAAAGGACCCAGGTCGGTGGGGCGCCGACCGTCTCGTGCGCGGCCAGGGCGGCAATGATCGACTCGCGCATCGGCTCGGCGTCCCACGGCGCCAGCAGGAAGTCGAAGTTGAACGCGGTGTGCAGCTCGTCGCCGCGGACATACTGCGCCAGCCGCTCGGGGTGGTGCACCCACGCCTCGGCGACGAACACGCGCGGATCATCGTAGGTGTCGGCCAGCGAGCGCCATGACCGGTAGATGTCGTGCACCTCGTCCCGGTCCCAATGAGGATGGTCCACGACCTCGCCGCCGACCGGCGGCCACATGACCGAGCCGACGTCCGGGAGGCCCTCGGCCTTGGCCAGGCCGTGGGCCACGTCTATCCGGAACCCGTCGACGCCGAGTCCGAACCAGAACCGCATCGTCTCGTTGAACTCCTCCCGCACCTCGGGGTTGGTCCAGTCGACGTCGGGCTGCTCGGGCGTGAACAGGTGCAGGTACCACTGCCCCGGGTGGCCGTCGGCCTCGGTGACGCGGGTCCAGGCGAGCCCGCCGAAGTTGCTCAACCAGTCGTTGGGCGGCGTCTCTCCGCGCGGCCCGAGCCCGTCCCGGAAGATGAACCGAGCCCGTTCCGGCGAGTCCGGCGCGGCGGCCACCGCCTCCTGGAACCAGGCGTGCTGGTCTGAGAGGTGGTTCGGGACGATGTCGAGCAGGATCCGTATGCCGAGATCGTGCGCCTCGGCGATCATCGCCTCGGCGTCGGCGAGCGTCCCGAACAGCGGCTCGATCGCGCGGAAGTCCGAGACGTCGTAGCCGGCGTCCTTCATCGGGGACGGGTACCACGGGTTGATCCATAGCGCGTCGATGCCGAGCTCGGCGAGGTAGGGGAGGCGGGACCGGAGCCCGGGGATGTCGCCGATGCCGTCACCGTTGCCGTCGGCGAAGCTGCGGATGTAGACCTGATAGATGACCGCACTGCGCCACCACAGCGCTCCGTTGCGCTCGGGGCCGGCGGCGGTCACGCCACCGAGATCCGGGTCGACATCGGGAGCACCGCCGACGAAGGGCCGGCGGCCAGGTCGAACGTGCCGGGCTCGACCGCCCAGCCGCGGACTTGCACACTCCAGTGCTCGAACGCTCGCGGTGGCACGATGATCGTCGCCGTGGCGTGCTGCCCGGGGTCCGCCTCGACCGCCGTGAACCCGACGAGCCACCGGACCGGCCGCTCGATACCGCTTTCGCGGCGGCTCGCGTATAGCTGCACGACCTCGCGGCTACGCCTGCGGCCGGCGTTTCTGACCCTGACGGTGACGCGGATCGCTGACCCCGGCGACGCGTCGCCGGGCACGTCGATCGACTCGTACTCCCAGGTCGAGTAGCCGAGACCATGTCCGAACGGGAACAGCGTCGTGCGCTCGCCACGGCCCTCGCCCCGGTAGCCGATCATCAGCCCCTCGTCGTAGGCGAGGACGCCGCCGACCGGACGGGTCGAGGGGAGTCCCGCGTCGGTGGCCGGCCACGTCGTCGGCAGCCGGCCGCCGGGTTCGGCCCGCCCGAGCAGGACGTCCGCGAGCGCGTTGCCGAACTCCTGGCCGGGGAACCACGCGAGCAGCACCGCGGCGACGTCCTGCGCCCACGGCATCAGCACCGGAGCGCCCGCGTTCACGACCACGACCGTATTCGGATTCGCGGCGGCGACACGGCGGACGAGCTCGTCCTGGCGGCCGGGCAGCGATAGCGAGACACGGTCGAACCCCTCGCTCTCCACCTCCTCGGTGGTCCCTACGACGAGCACGACCGCATCCGCCGCGCCGGCGATCGACGCCGCATGCTCGATCTCGTGGTCGTCGTCCCGGTACGGCGGTGCCAGGTTCAGCTGGAAGCTCACGCCGACCGAGCCCGGCTCGTCGCCCAGCGGTCCGACGTCGTGCGCGAGCACGATCCCTCTCTCCTCGTCCGTCCCCAGCTCGAGTTCGTGGGTCGCCTGCGGCGGGACCGTCAGCCCTTCGACGACGTCGGCGCCCGGGCGGAGCTCGAGCCGCTCGTCGAACGCCACGGTCTCGCCGACCGACAGCCGGTAACGGCCGACCCCGGACGCGCCAACGGTGTATGTGCCGGGGTCGGTCGCGCGCAGCACGGTGTGGACCTCGATCCGCGCCACGGTGCGATCGAGCGAGCCGAGCCACTTGAACGTGCACCCGGGGCGGTGGTCGCTCGCCAACACGCTTCCATCGGCTGCCAGGAAGCGAACCTCGACGCCGGGCTCGCTGCCGCCGGGAACGCGCAACCATCGCGCTGCCGCCACTGGTATCCGGTCGCTCGACTGCACGCCGGGGCTGTGGCGTATGGCGACGCCGGGCTCGAGCGCGGCCCTCAGGCCCTCGAGCGGCGACACCGTGTAGGGCGGGGACACGGTCGCGCTCCCCCCGCCGAGCGTCCTCGCAGCGGCGGCGTTCGGGCCGATCACCGCGATCGACTGCAACCGGCTGCGGTTGAGTGGGAGCAGACCGGCCTCGTTGCGCGCCAGCACGAACCCCGCTGCCGCGACCCGGCGCAGCACCGTAGCGATCTCGTCGTCGTCGTATGTGGGCGGTCGCGCGGGGGCGGTGCCGTCGAGCGCTCCGACCCGAGCGGCCAGCCGCAGGATCCGCAGGACCTTGTCGTCGATCGCCGCCGCCTCGACCTCGCCGGCGCGGATCGCCGCCAGCAGCGCCTCGCCCCACGGCCCGGCCGGACCTGGCATCACGAGGTCGAGCGCCGCGCTCGCGGACGCCTCGGTCGCGCGGGTCGCGAACCAGTCGGACATCACGACGCCATCGAAGCCGAGCTCGCGGTGGAGGATGTCGTAGAGCAGCGAGCTCTCGGTCATCGGCTCGCCGTTGACGGCGTTGTAGGACGCCATCAGCGACCACACCCCGGCCTCGCGGACGATCGCCTCGAACGGCGCGAGGTACAGCTCGCGGAGCGTCCGCTCGTCGAGATGCGCGTCGAGGGTCATCCGCTCGGTCTCGGAGTCGTTGGCGATGAAGTGCTTGACGGTCGCGCCGACGCCGCCGTCCTGCAGCCCGCACACGTAGCCGACCCCGATTCGCGCGGTCAGGAGCGGGTCCTCGCTGAAACACTCGAAGTGGCGACCGCCGTAGGGGGTGCGGTGCAGGTTGACGGTCGGCGCGAGAACGACGTCGACGCCCTTGTGCCTGGCCTCGGATGCCAGCAGGCCGCCGAGCTTCTCGACCAGCTCCTCGTCCCAGGTCGCCGCCAGCGCGGTCGGCGACGGGACATTCGCCGACGGGTCACGCTCGTCCCACCGCTCGCCGCGGACCCCGGCGGGCCCGTCCGAGACGACGAGGCGGCGGAGGCCGACCGTCGGCTCCGGATGCAGCGACCAGAAGTCAGCGCCGGTCAGCAGGCGCACCTTCTGCTCGAGCGACAGGGATGCCACGCGGGCGGCCAGCTCGGACTCTTCGAATGCTGGCGGGGCAGCGGCCGATTGGGTCACGCGGGCGTTTCTATCGCTCGCGCGCTGCGCAGCACAGCCGCGTTCGGCCATCGCGAACGCCGGGCCGCCATTATCAAGTCGCTCGACAGACGATTAAGTCGTCCGACGGGCCATCACGGTAAGGGGCGCCAGCTCCTCGGTCGGGTCTGCGCCGTCCCCGTCGATCGCCGTGAGCAGAAGCTCGACGCCGCGGGCGCCGGTTTCGCGCAACGGCTGGTGAACGGTGGTCAGGCCCAGCACCTCGGCCACCTCGATGTCGTCGAACCCGATCACCGCCAGATCCTCGGGCACACGCAGGCCCATCGCTCGGGCGGCCTCGAGCACGCCCATCGCCTGCTCGTCCGAGGCTGCGAAGATCGCCGTTGGGCGGTCCGGCAGGCGCAGCAGCGACTCCGCGGAGGCGCGCGCCTGCTGCCGGCCATGCGGTGCCCGGCGCTCGAGCGCGTCACTGTGCGCGATCCCGGCGCGGTGTAACGCGCGTGCCATGCCATGGCGCCGCCGCTCGCTCGAGGTGAATCCGAACGGGCTCGGCTCGTCTCCGACGAAGCCGATGTTCGTGTGTCCCCTGTCGAGTAGGTGCTCGGTCGCCATCGCGCCGCCGAGAACGTCGTCGATCACTATGCGCGGCAGCGCCGGATGTACGACGTCGACGAGCACGACCGGCAGCCCCTCCCGGCGCAGGCTCTCGACCTCGTCGTCGGTCGGCCGCAGCGATATCACCAGCAGTCCGTCGACCCGGTCGGTGCGGGCGAAGCTACGAAACGCGTCGTCGCGCTGAGTCAGCGTCTCCACGTCGAACAGGACCAGGTCATAGTCGCCGTGGTCCCGGAGCCGGTCGACGACGCCGCGCAGCCGCTCGAGCACCGAGTTGCTCGTGAAGAACGGCGCCACCACGCCGATCATCTGCGTGCGCCCGAGCGACAGGTTGCGCGCGGTCGAGCTGCGCCGGTAGCCGAGCTCGTCGATCGTCCGGTGGACCCGCAGGCGCGCATCCTCGCTGACGAGCGGGCTGTCGTTCAGCACGCGGGAGACGGTCCCGACCCCGACTTTGGCGTGGCGGGCGACGTCGCGGATGGTCGGTGCACGATCCCGCGACTTGGGTGGAACCGCGTCCATCACGCATCAGCGTATCCCCGCCGTCAACAATTCTCACTTGACTACGGGCGGCGACCATGAAATATTGGAACCGGTTCCACGGAGCCGATCCACATTTCCTCGCTCGAGGGCGTCCCGAACCAGGCAGGTCCAGGCCGTCCGCGAGCGAGCATCCGACAGAGACGGTTGCGGGGAAATGTTCAAACGAGGTGAGGAGGAGTCGATCAACGCCCCTAGCGCGGCCGCTGCGCCGTGTTCGTCAACTGGCGCGATTCCGCGGGCCGGCCGTGCCATCGCGGTCGCCGGCGAGGCGATCGTCGACTTCGTGCTCGAGCCCGGCGGCGGCACGACGGCTCACCTGGGCGGCGGCTCGTTCAACGCCGCTCGCACGCTCGGGCGGCTCGGGATGCGGCCGGTGTTTATCGGGCGGCTATCGAGCGACCGGTACGGGCACGCTCTTCGCACTGCACTCGAGGAGTCGGGCGTGAAGCTCGACGGGATCGTCACTACCGACGACCCGACGACGTTCGCTCGTGTCGAGATCGATGGATACGGCACGGCGAGCTACCGCTTCTACATCGAGGGGACCTCGACGGCGGGGCTACTGCCCGAGGAGGCCCGTTCCGCGATGCCGGCTCGGCCGGCGGCGCTCCATGTCGGCGGGCTCGGGATGGCGGTCGAACCGCAGGCCGGCGCGATCGCGGCGCTAGTCCGCGACGCCAGCCCGGAGACGCTGGTCCTCGTCGACCCGAACTGCCGCACTCAGTCGGTCCGCGCGCGGACCGACTACTGCGATCGCCTACGCGACCTGGTGCGCCAAGCCGACGTCGTCAAGGCGAGCGAGGAGGACCTCGCGTACCTCGACCCGGACCGGACGCCGCACCAGACCGCGCGCGGTCTGCTCGCGCGAGGTCCGTCGTTGGTGCTGCTCACCAACGGCAGCCGCAGCACCGCGGTCCTCACCGAGAGGCGTGAGGCGTTCGTCGAGGGGCCGTGCGTCGAGGTCATCGACACGATCGGAGCGGGCGACGCCTTCGGCGCGGCGTGGCTCGGGGGGTGGGTGGCCGACGGGCTGCGACGTCAGGACGTCGGCGACTTCGAGGCGGTGCTGCGGACCGCTGAGTTCGCCGCGATCGTGGCGGCCCGAACCTGTGAGCGGGCGGGCGCGGAGCCTCCGCGTGCCGCGAAGGTAGATGCGGAATGGTGCTTCGCAAAGTGAACGCACCAGGACCGGGGAGGAGACCATCATGCTAGGCACACTGGCGCGGGCGGGCGCGGTGCTCGACCTGTTCACGACCGATGAGCCGGAGTGGGGGGTGACGGCAACGGCGCAGCGCCTCGGGATCGGGAAGTCTCTTGCTCACGACGTGCTCGCGAGCCTGGCCGGCATCGGATTGCTCCAGCGCGTCGGGCATGGGCGATACCGGCTGGGGTGGCGCACGGTCACGCTCGCGTCGGTGCTGCTGCGCACGAGCGAGCTCAAGGCGCATGCGCGGCCCGTGGTTCGCGATCTCGCCGAGCGCCAGGGGCTCACGGTGAGCCTCGCGGCTTGGGATTGCGGGCGGATCATCTACATCGACCGGCGCAACAGCGCGCGCCACACGAGCGGCTGCGGTCCCGTCGCGGGGACCGCGGCGCCACTCGACGGGAGCGCCGCCGCTCAGGTGCTGCTCGCGAGCCGGCCGAGCGCGGAGATCAAGACGCTGTGGTGCGACGGGCTCGTCCATACCCGGCACACGTCGGTCGACGACCTCGAGGTCGATCTCGAGGTGGTGAGGCGGCACGGCTGGGCGCACAACCACGCAAATGAGACCCAGGCCAGCAGCGCGGTCGCCGCACCGGTTCGCGACGCCGAGGGCAAGGTCGCCGCAGCGATCAGCCTCGACCTGCTCGACCCGTTCTCGACGGCCAACGTCGACCTCCACGCGCGGGCTGTGGTGGCCGCCGCCTCGCGAATCTCAGCGGCGATTCGCCACCACGCGCTGGCGGCGTGAATCGCCGGCCGCGGCCGATCACATCGCGTCGGCCGGAGGGACCGCTAGTCAGATCTCGCCGAGAATGTCTCGGTGAACTGCTTGAGCGGACTCGGCTCTTCGGGCGGCGTAATCACAGTGACCGGGAGACCGAGCGCTTCGACCCGTGTCGGAAGGTCCTTTTGAAGCCACTCGGACCGACGCTTGGGCAGGGTCGAGATCACGATGTCGTCGTACTGACCGCCCGCGATCTCCGCTTTGATCGACTCGAACGGATCCTGCCCGCCGACGTGCCCGTCGACAGTCGCGCCGGCAGCTCTCCCGAGCAGCTTGGTCGCGGTCGCGACTGACCAGTCCGCGGCCTGATTCTGGTTGATGTTCGGGATCAGCAAGCTGAACGAAGTCGGACGCTCCTCCGCGAGGCGTTTGACCTCCTGGAGGAGGAATGGCGTCGAGGCGGTCAGGTTCGCGACGATCAAAGTGCGATGCGGAGTTGCCGTCTCCATGAGTCTCCCCTCGCTGAGAATTTGGCGCGCGCGAGTGTTTCAGTCGACCTCGTGGGGGTCAAGACCCGTTCGAGAATGCCGGAACGCGAGCGCGACGACCTTCAATGTCCGCCGGGTGTAGGACCGTCCTCGACCGGCGCCTCAGGCGGGATTCGCCACATTGTCGACCCGTCAGCGCCGGTCGCGCTTTCCACTACTCCGTTGGCCTCGAGATGCACTAGCTCGGCCCTAAAAGCGTGATACGGGATCAGGCCGACGCGCGCGAGCGCACCGTAGCCAACCCGCTCGTACAGATCCGAGGTGCTCGTCGGCTCGGCTGTCAGAGCTCCAAGCAGCACCGACTCGCGGGACATCGCCGTAAGGTACACCGACGACGGTCACTATCGCGTCTCGGTGGCTAGAGCGATGGGTGACACTCACATCGAAGCCAGCGAGACCGAGCGTTACTTGCGTATGGCGATGCTTCGCTACCTGTTGCTGACCACGCACGGGCCAAGGTTAAAGCTCGTCCGGCATAGCCGAACGAGCCTGTTCACACCATCTTCCCGTCGGTAGAACACGCCGCGCTAAGCGCCCGGCCTGGACCGAGTGAGGAGAGGATCTTGTGAGCCAAGCGTCGAAGGTTGTCCGAATCGCTCAGGCGATCGCGATCGGGGGGTTGTGCGCACTCTGGATCGCGGCCTGTGGATCCTCGGGCACCGCGCACGGCCCGGCGTCGATCGTCTACTACAGCCCGGTCGACTCGAACGGGACGAACGTGAAGGCCGCTGCTACCTGCAGCAAGGACTCGGGCGGCAGCTACAACATTTCGATCACCCCCGAGGCGAACAGCTCGGACGCATCGCGCCAGCTCGCCGTCCAGCGCCTGGCCGCCCACGATGGCGACTACTCGCTGCTCAATATGGACACGATCTGGACCGCCGAGTTCGGCGCTGCCGGCTGGCTGAAGCCGATCACCGGGGCGGCTCGGCAGGAGGCACTCCAGGGAGTGCTTCCGATCGCCGCCCAATCGGCCGAGTACCAGGGAACGCTGTACGCGGTGCCGCTGAACACCAACGCGCAGCTGCTCTGGTACCGCAAGGACCTGCTCGCAAAGATCGGGCAGCCGGTGCCGACGACCTGGGCCCAGGTCGTCGCCGACGCGCAGAAGCTCCCCGCGAGTGACGGGCTGATCGAGGAGCAGGGCGCGCAGTACGAGGGTTACACGGTGTGGTTCAACAGCGTCCTGGCCTCGGCCGGCGGCGAGGTCGTCGACGCGCAGGACAAGCCGGTGCTCGGCCACCCCGCGGTGGTCGCGGCTCAGATCCTCAGGGACGTCGCGACGTCCGGCCGCGCGGATCCGTCACTGTCGACCGATCAGGAGGATCAGGGACGCCTCGCCTTCGAAGCCGGCCACGCCGCGTTCATGCTCAACTGGCCATACGTGTACGCCGCCGGCCGAACCGACGGGGCGACCAGTTCGGTGACGAAGCACGTGTTCGAGAACATGGGCTGGGCCCCGTACCCGTCGGTCTATCCCGGCGTGCCCGGTAAGTCCTCGGTCGGCGGCGCCAACATCGGCATCTCCGCGTACACCAAGTACCCGAAGCAGGCGCTCGCGGCCGCGCTGTGCATGACTCGTTACTACTGGCAGAACCAGGAAGCGATCAACGAGGGGCTGCCGCCGGTGACCATCGCGTCATACCACAACCCGACGGTGATCAAGAGTTACCCGTTCGCCGCCGTGTTGCTCAAGCAGCTCGAGCACGCCACCAATCGCCCCGAGACCCCGTATTACTCGGACGTGACGTTGGCGATTCAGCAGACGCTGCACCCGCCGAGCTCGATCAAGCCGGTGTCTGACATCAAGAGCCTGCGTTCGTGTTTGTCGACGCTACTCAAGGGAGGTCTGTGCTGATGGCCACCGTCGCCGGAACCCCCACCGCGGCGCCCCTTGCCGCGCCGCCGAAATCGCACGGTCTGACCGGCCGGGCGAGGGCCGAGCGCAAGCTCGGGCTGATGCTGACGCTGCCCGCGGTGGCCGTGATGCTGCTCGTCGCCGGGTTCCCGATCCTGTACGCGTTCTGGCTCTCGCTGCATCGCTCCGATCTGCGCTTCCCGCATCTCACCGCGTGGATCGGCCTGGACAACTACTGGTACGTCCTGAGCTCGAGCACGTGGTGGACCGACGTCCTCAACACCGTGATCATCACGGTCGTCTCGCTGGTGCTCGAGCTCGTGCTCGGATTGCTCATCGCCGAGGCTATGTATCGAGCCCTGTATGCGCGCACCTGGATCAGGGTGGCCGTACTCGTGCCCTACGGTGCGGTGACGGTCGTGTCAGCGTTCGCATGGTCGCTGGCGTTCAATCCGGCAACGGGATTCGCCACCCAGTGGCTCGGGCTCTCGACGCCTCCGCTGACGACGCGCGCCGGCTCGTTCGCGGTGATCATCCTCTCGGATGTGTGGAAAACGACGCCTTTCATATCGCTGTTGATGCTCGGGGCGCTCGCGCTCGTCCCCGAGGATCTTTACAAGGCGGCGAAGGTCGACGGGGCGTCCGCGTGGCAGCGCTTCTGGCGGATCACGCTGCCGCTGATCAAGCCCGCGCTGGCGGTCGCGGTGCTGTTCCGGGCGCTCGACGCGTTCCGGATCTATGACTCGGTGTACATCATCACCAACGGCGCCAACAACACCGCGAGCGTCTCGCTGCTCGGCTACCAGGTCCTGATCGGCAGGCTCGATCTCGGTCTGGGGTCGGCGATCGCGGTGCTGATCTTCTTGTGCGTCTGCCTCATCGCCTTCTTCTTCTTCCGGTTCCTCGGTGCCAGTCCTCAGCGGAGGTAAGACGACGTGAACAGCGAAAACACGCCCGCACGCAAGACGCTCTGGGGCTTCGCGGTAGTCGCGGTTCTGGTCTACGCGCTGTTCCCGGTCGTCTGGATCATGTCGTTGTCGTTGAAGACACCGGAGTCGATCGGCGACGGCAGCTTCCTCCCGACGCACTGGACGCTAAGCAACTACTCCGCGGTGTTCAACACCGATTTCTTCCCGCCCTCGTTGCGCAACTCGATCGGGATCGCGCTGATCACCACCGTGCTCGCGCTGTGCTTCGCGTCGGCGGCCGCGTACGCGATCACGCGGCTCGATTTCCCGGGCAAGACGCTGATCCTCGCCGGCGCGCTCGCGGTCACGATGTTTCCGGCGATCTCGATCGTCGGCGGCCTCTACAACGTATGGCGGAACGTCGGGCTGTTTGATACCTGGCCCGGGCTGATCCTGCCGTACCTGTCATTCTCGTTGCCGCTGTGCATTTACGTCCTGTCGGCCTTCTTCAGAGAAATACCTTGGGACCTGGAGAAAGCCGCGCAAATGGACGGAGCGACGCCGATGCAGGCGTTCCGCCGGGTGATCCTGCCGCTGGCCATGCCCGGGGTGTTCACGGCCGGCATCCTCGCGTTCATCGCCGCGTGGAATGACTTCCTGTTCGCGAACGTGCTGACGACTTCGAACGCGGCACGGACCGCGCCCGTCGCGATGGCGTACTTCACGGGCGCTTCGCAGTTCCAGCAGCCGGCAGGCGCGATCGCCGCGGGAGCGGTCGTCGTGACCGTGCCGATCCTGATCATGGTGTTGATCTTCCAGCGACGGATCGTTTCCGGACTCACCGCCGGGGCCGTCAAGGGCTAAAAGGAGCGGAAATGGCCGAGATCGTTCTCGACGACATCGTCAAGCGGTATCCCGACGGCTTCGAGGCCGTCAAGAATCTCAACCTGAGCATTGCCGACGGGGAGTTCATGATCCTCGTCGGGCCCTCGGGCTGCGGAAAGTCGACGGCACTGAACATGATCGCCGGGCTCGAGGACATCTCCTCGGGCGAGCTCAAGATCGCGGGCAAGGTCGTCAACCGGGTCGCGCCGCGCGACCGCGACATCGCGATGGTGTTCCAGAGCTACGCGCTCTACCCGCACATGACCGTCCGCGAGAACATGGGGTTCGCGCTGAGGCTCAAGAAGGTCCCGAAGGCCGACATCGACCGCAAGGTGCAGGAGGCCGCCGACATCCTCGATCTAACCGAGCACCTGGCGCGCAAGCCGGCAAACCTGTCCGGTGGGCAGCGGCAGCGCGTCGCGATGGGCCGTGCGATCGTTCGCGACCCCAAGGTGTTCCTGATGGACGAGCCTCTGTCGAACCTCGACGCGAAGCTGCGCGTGCAGATGCGCGCGCAGGTCGCGCGGATCCAGCGGCGGCTTAACACGACGACGGTCTACGTCACCCACGATCAGACCGAGGCGATGACGCTCGGCGACCGCGTCGCGGTCATGCTGAGCGGCCTGCTGCAGCAGGTCGGCTCGCCGATGGAGCTGTACAACAACCCGGCGAACCTGTTCGTGGCCGGGTTCATCGGCTCCCCTGGAATGAACTTCATGCCGGCCACGCTCACCAACGGATCGGTCCACTTGCCGATGGCCGAGGTCGCGCTCCCGCAGGAGGTGCGCGAGCGGCTCGGGCGCCAGCCCGAGGGGCGCCGGGTGATCGCCGGCATCCGCCCGGAGGACTTCGAGGACGCGACCAGGGTCGACCGCGAGGCCCACACGCGCGGGACCACGTTCAAGGCGAGGCTCGACCTAGTGGAGGCGATGGGGGCCGAGTACTACGCCCACTTCGGCATCACGGGCAAGATGGTCGCCTCGGAGGAGTTGCAGGAGCTGCGTGACGACGCCGGCGGCGTCAGCGAGCTGACCGACTCGGGCGAAACCGTGCTGGTGGCGAGGCTCAGTCCCGAGAGCCGGGCGCGATCCGGCGACGAGGCGGAGCTCTGGCTCGACGCGACGAAGATGCACTTCTTCGACGAGCAGTCGGGCGAGGCACTCACGGTCTCGCGCTGATCGTCTAGCTGGTGCTCAGGGCCTGTGGCCCCGAAGATCGCCATTGTCGGCGCGGGCTCGACGGTTTTCGCGCGCAACCTGATCGGCGATCTGCTCCGTTTTCCCGCACTGACGGACGGGACCACGTTGGCGCTGATGGACATCGATGCCGAGCGCCTTCAGACCTCGGAGGTGATGGCCCGGCGGATCGCGGAGGCCTGCGGTGCCCGTGCCGGCGTGGAGGCGACCGCCGACCGGCGCGTTGCGCTCGACGGCGCGGACTACGTCATCACCTGCTTTCAGGTTGGCGGCCTGCATCCGGCGACGATGGTCGACTTCATCGTCCCGAAGCGCTACGGGATTCGTCAGACGATCGCCGACACGCTCGGAATCGGCGGGATCATGCGCGGCCTGCGGACGATCCCGGCGCTACTCGACATCTGCCGCGACATGGAGGAGCTCTGCCCTGAGGCCCTGCTGATCCAGTACGTCAACCCGATGGCGATGCTGTGCTGGGCCGTCGCGGAGGCCAGCCGGATCCGCACCATCGGGCTGTGCCACTCCGTCCAGCACACCGCCGCGCAGCTCGGCGGCCTGCTCGAGATCCCGCCGGCGGAGCTCGATTACCTGGTGGCCGGAATCAACCACCTGGCGTTCTTCCTTTCGCTCGAGCGCCGTGGCGAGCATGAGGATCTGTACCCGCGTCTGCGCGAGCTGGTCGAGGCCGACCGCGTGCCACCCGAGGATCGAGTCCGGTTTGAGGTCCTGCGCCATCTCGGCTACTTCGTGACCGAGTCCTCCGAGCACTTCGCCGAGTACGTGCCGTGGTTCATCAAGTCGGCCCGGCCCGACCTGATCGACCGGTACGCGATTCCGCTCGACGAGTACCCGCGGCGGGGCGGTCGCCAGATTGAGGCGTGGTTCGAGTTGCGAGCCGGCCTACAGAACGGGGCGATCGTCAAGGCCGAGCGCAGTAACGAGTACGGCGCGGACATCATCAACGCCTGCGTGACCGGCGAGCCGTTCGCGTTCAACGGGAACGTGCCGAACGCGATCTCGGGCGGCCAGCTGATCGACAACCTGCCTAGCGAGTGCTGCGTCGAGGTGCCGTGCGTCGCGAGCGGGCGCGGGATCGAGCCCCGTCCCGTCGGCGCGTTGCCGCGTCACCTCGCCGGGCTGATCCAGACCAACGTGAACGTGCAGGGCCTGACCGTCGCCGCTGCTCTGACCGGGCGCCGCGAGCCCGTGTACCACGCCGCGATGCTCGATCCGCACACGGCGGCCGAGCTGCCGCTCGACGAGATCGAGGAGCTCGTCGACGAGCTGCTCTGGGCGCACGGCGACCTGGTGCCGCCGCTCGTGCTCTAGTGGAACGTTTCGAGGAGGCCCACTTGTTCAGCCCTCCGAGGGCTCGAGCGGAAGCGGGGATGACGGCTTGAGCTCCTCGAGGCGCAGCAGCGTCATCACGCGCGCGGCGCCGCCGCGCGTCGAGAGGCGCACGAGCACGCGCTGGAGCTGGGCGACCTCGCGCGCGACGACGAGCAGCATCGCGTCCGTTTCGCCGGTTACCCAGTCGGCGGAGATGACCTCGGGCATCGCGCGCACGGCCTCGGCGAACCGGCGGTGAGCGGCCTCCCCGTGCTGCTGGAGCGTCACGGCGACGTAGACCTGCAGTTGGAACCCGGCCTCGGCCGCGTCGAGTCGGGCCACGATGCTGCGAACGATCCCCGACTCCTTGAGGCGCCGGACGCGGTGCAGGGTCGCGGCGGGGGACAGGCCGACGATCCGCGCGAGCTCCACGTTCGAACGATCCGCATCGCGCTGGAGCTCCTCGAGCAGCCCTACGTCAATTAAATCAAGCGGAATCGGCATTGCGCAAAATATTTCATCGTCTTGAGGCCGATATGTCAAATCCAGGATGGAGTTGAGCGGGATTTGACCGATCCTCAGTCATATGAACAGCAAGCACCGTTCAGCGATCTTCGCCCTTGCCGCAGCCGGCACGCTGTGGGGCCTCAACGTGCCCCTGACCAAGCTGGCGCTCGGCTGGCTCGCCCCGGGGTGGCTCACCGTCGTACGGTTCGCGGTCGCCGCGCCGCTGCTGGCGCTCGTGGGCCGGCGCGGGCTGCGCGACGCGCTCACGCCGCGGATCCTCGCGTCGGGCGCGATCGGGTTCGGCGCGGTGATCGTTCTGCAGAACCTCGGCATCGAGCGCACGAGCGTGAGCCACGCGGCCGTGGTCATCGGCGCGGCTCCGGTGCTCGTCGCGCTGATCGCGGCTGGCCTCGGCCAGACCACTACCCGCCCGCTGACCTGGGCCGGCTACGGGGTCGCGCTCGTCGGGATCGCGCTGGTCGCGGGTGCCGGCGGGGGCGGCGCGACGCCGCGCGGCGACCTGCTGGTGCTGGCCTCGGTCGTCTTGTCGGCCGCTTTCGTCGCGATTCAGCCGCGCCTCCTCGAGGGGAGGGACGCAGCGTCGGTGACCGCCGTGCAGTTCGCCGGCGGCGCGCTCGTGGCGTTGCCGGTGGCGGTCCTGTCGGAGGGCGTGCCGCACGCTCCCGGCGCGGCGACGCCGGCGCTTGCGCTGGCGGCGCTGGCGCTGGCCGGGACGCCGCTGCCGTTCTGGCTGTTCGCGTTCGGTCAGGCCCGCGTGCCGGCCGAGCTCGCCGGCGCGTTCCTCAACCTCGAGCCGGTCGTCGGCGCCGCCGCCGGCTGGCTCGCGCTGGGCGAGCCGGCGGCCATCTGGCAGATCGTCGGGGTCGCGGCGGTGCTCGCCGGCGTTGCGATGAGCACGCTCGCACCCAAGCCGAAACCCGCGAGCGAGCGGGTCGTCGCTCGACTCGCCTACAAGCTTCTTACGCTGCGACCGTAAGAACCGGCTGACCGATGACCGCGCGGCGCGCGGCACCGCCTCGTGTGGTGCGTCATGCTGCGGGGATCGCGTGGTTCACGACCAAGGGGTCGATCGTTGGCTGCTGATTACGACGTGGTTGTGGTGGGAGCGAGCCTCGCCGGGTGCACTGCGGCGACGTTCCTCGGGCGCGCGGGCGCGCGCGTCGCCGTGGTCGAGCAGCGGCCCGACCCGGCCGCGTACAAGACGATCTGCACGCACTTCATGGCGCCGAGCGCGACGCCGGCGATGGAGCGGCTCGGTCTGGCCGAGCGGATCGAGGCGGCGGGCGGTGTTCGCAACGGCGTGGAGCTCTGGACTCGGTACGGCTGGATCCGCCCTCCGATGGGAGGCGACTTCGCGCACCCGCGCTACGGGTACGGCATCAGGCGCGAGAAGCTCGACCCGATGGTGCGCGAGCTCGCCGCCGAGACGCAGGGAGTGGAGCTGATCCTCGGGCAAACGGCGATCGCGCTGCTCGGCTCGAACGGCAGGCCGACCGGAGTACGCGTGATCGACCGCGATCGCCGCGAGCGTGAGATCTCGGCTCGGATGGTCGTGGCGGCGGACGGCCGCGACTCGCGGATCGGCGAGCTGGCCGGCGAGAAGACCCGGGTCATGCGGAACGACCGGTTCGGCTACTTCGCGTACTACCGAAACCTGCCGCTGCCCACGGGCGACTCGGCGATGATGTGGCTGCTCGACCCCGACGTGGCATACGCGTTCCCGCAGGACGACGGCATCACGCTGCTGGCCACGTTCCAGACCAAGGACCGGGAGTCGTGGTTCAAGCGAGACCTCGATGCGAACTTCGAGGCGTATTTCGGCGGGCTGCCCAACTGCCCCGACCTAGCGACCGGCGAGCGGATCTCGAAGGTCCTCGGAAAGCTCGAGATGCCGAACACGGTCAGGCGTGCGGGCCGCCCCGGGCTCGCATTCGTCGGAGACGCGGCGATGGCGGCCGACCCGGTTTGGGGCGTTGGCTGCGGGTTCGCGTTCCAATCCGGCGAGTGGCTGGGGGAGGAGCTCGCGCACACATGGGGCACTGGGTCTACAGACGCCGAAATCGATGCCGGAATCGAGCGCTATCGCAAGCGCCACCGCAGTCGGTTGCTCGGCCATTTCCTGATGACGTCCGACTACGCGACCGGTCGGCGGTTCAACCCCGTGGAGCGGACGTTGTTCGCCGCCGCGGCCAAGGACGGGCGAGTCGCGGACGGGTTCGCGGCTTTCGGCGGCCGGTCGGTCAGGCCGAACGACAAGGAGTTCGCGCGCTTGGCCGGGCGCGCGATCAAGGTCGCCGTGCTGGGCCGCAACGGGCCGCAGCGCCAGCCGCTGTCAGGCGTGCACGGTGATGGGACCCCGCTGCCTGCTTGCGTCGTCACGACGCAGCCGACGATCGACGGCCTGGTCACCCCGGTCTCCACGGTTGGGGATCCGGACGCGGTCGAGGCGGTCGTGTTCATCCATGGAAACCCGGGATCGAGGCGGGACTGGGACGACCTGCTCAGCCGCGTCGCGCCGTTCACGCGCGCGGTCGCGCTCGACATGCCCGGCTTCGGGCGCGCAGAGCGGCCGCGGGACTTCAGCTACACCGTCGAAGGCTACGCGCGCTTTCTCGCCTCGGCGCTCGATCGGCTCCAGATCGAGCGTGCGCATCTCGTGCTCCACGACTTCGGCGGTCCGTGGGGCCTCGAATGGGCGATAGGCAATCCGGACAGGTTCGCGAGCGCCGTGCTCATCAACACCGGCGCTCTGGTCGACTACCGGTGGCACTACCTGGCGAAGATCTGGCGCACACCGGTCGCCGGGGAGGCCTTCCAGGCCACTACCACCCGATCGGGACTGCGGATGGCGCTGCGCCACGGGAACCCTCGCGGGCTGCCGCGCGCGTTCGTCGATCGCGTGTATGACCACATCGATGCCGGTACGACCCGCGCGGTGCTCAGCCTGTACCGGGCGACCGACGATCCGGGCGCGGGCGGGCGCCGGCAGGCCGACGCGCTCGCGCCGCTCGATCGCGCCGCGCTGGTCGTGTGGGGAGCTCACGACCCGTACATCCCGGTGGCGATGGCGGAGCGCCAGCGCGAGGCGTTCCCGCGCGCGGAGATCGCGATCCTCGCGGACAGTGGGCACTGGCCGTTCGCCGACGACCCCGACGGCGTCGGGCGGCACGTCGAGCCGTTCCTGCGGGCCAGGGTCGGCGCCGGCCGCACGGGCGCGCCGGCGTAGCCGCCGACTCTGCGGCCGCGACGACGCACGCGGTCGTCATCCGATTCGGGTGAACCGCGCGGACTCGGGCCGTGGGAACCTGAACTGTGAGCCCGACCTCGCTCGAGGATCTGGATCGCCGTCAGCAGCGGCGGGTCGTCGGGCGCTCGGCAATACGGATCCTGGTCAGCATCATCCTGCTGTTCGTCCTGTACGGGGCGCTGCCGGTGGCCGATCGGACCGGCCTGGGAACGCTGGCGGAGCTGCTCGTCGGGCTGATCGTGTTCGCGGCCCTGCTCGGCTGGCAGGTCCTGAAGATCATGGGGGCCGAGCACCCCGAGCTTCGGGCGGCCGAGGCGCTGGCGATCGCCGTTCCGGTCGTGTTGATCGTGTTCGCGTTCACGTACCTGTCGCTGTCGAAGGTCCATCCCGGAAGCTTCTCCGAGCCGCTCAACCACGTGCGGGCGATCTACTTCGTGATCACGGTGATCAGCACGGTCGGCTTCGGCGACATCACCCCGAAGACCGACCCGGCGATGATCCTGGTGTCGTTCCAGATCGTGCTCGACCTCGTCCTGCTCGTGGGAATCGTTCGCGCGGTGTTCTTCGCCGCCGAGGTCGGCGTCCGCCGGCGCCAAAGCGAACGTCAGGTGTCGGCGAGCGAGAATGTCAGCCCGGCCGCACCCAGCGAACGCCGAAGCTGAGCCGGCCCTCGCTGCCGACGACGAACACCCCGCGGACCGCGACCACCAGGTACAGGACGACCGCCACCCTCGGGAAGAGGAATACCCCGAACAGGATCACCGCGGCGTACAGCACGGTCCCGAGCCACACCCGCAAGCGATTCCTGAGTGCCGGAGGCGCCGGGAATGTGTCGGCCGCCGCATCGCCGGTCAGCTCCGGGCGGGAGGCGACGTACTGGACGGCAGCGCGGAGCACCAGCTCGATCACGAGCGCGGCGCTCCCATAGAACACCACCGCGGTCCGCTCCGCGGTAGGGCCGGCGTGCAGGGCCTGCGCGAGCACGCCCGTGGGGAACGGAAGGAACGCAGTTGTCATCAAGAGCATGAGGTTAAGCCTGAGCAGGGTGGGGTCGACGAAGCGCAGCCGGGAGAACAGGCCGTGATGGGCGATCCACACGCTCCCGACGGTCATGAAGCTCGTGACGTACGCGAGATACGAGGGCCAGTTCCGCAGGAGCGCGTGCGTGAGCTCGTGGTAGTCCGAAGGCTCGATCGAGATGTCCAGGACCAGCAGCGTGATCGCGATCGCGAACACCCCGTCGCTGAATGCCTCGACGCGACCCTTATCCCACCGCAGCCGCGAGCCCTCCCCGTCGTGCTCGGTGAGGTCCGGGCTGGTCATCCTCCCGAATCTGCGAACACGGTGCTCCAGTCGTTCTTGATGCTGACGACCGTCCACCCATCTTGGTCAGCCCGCTCGAGTGACTGCTCGGCGCCGGCCGTGTAATCGAACTCGCGGTCGGGGTCGTCGTGGAGCAGCAGGAGCCGCAGGCCCGGCCGGTCTCGCCCGCCCGCGTAGTGGAGCATTGGGATGTCACCGTTGGAGTTGCCGCCGGCGAGGATCGGGCGCCGGCCGACGCGGCTCCAGATCCGTACCGGCTTCGCCTGGCCGTCGTCGAACACATCGGGCTTCTCCAGGTACACGAGCGTGCCGCCGTGCTCGTCCTCCTGGTAGCTGAGCGCGTTCGAGCTCCCGATCACGCGCTCGGCCGGAATCCCGTAGATGTCCTCGGTGACGGGCCGCATGAAGTCACGGTCACCACCGGAGGCGATGTAGCTGGTGAAGCCGTTCGCGTCGAGGTAGCGGAGCAGCTCGATCATCGGAAGGTACCCGCAGTCGCGGAACTTGCGGCTGAGCGTCGGGTGAAGCTCGTGCAGGAAGGCCTCCGCGGAGTCACCGTAGGACTCGACGGTCACCCCGGCGAACGCGCGCAGGATGCCGCCCATCAGCACCTTCAGGTCGTTGTCGTCGCCGTGGTAATGCTTCGTCATGACCGCACTGAGCCACGCGTAGTCCCGCTCGTGAGCGGCCCTCCACGGCTGGCGGTCTCTGAGCGTCGCGTCGGTCTCGCACATCTCAGCCAGGCGACGCAGGATGAACCCGAGCTCGATCGGCATCGGCTTCTCGCACCACAGCGTTCCGTCGTTGTCGAACACCGCGACACGCTCAGCGGGCGGGACGTAGTCCGTCCCGCCCTCGTCCGTGACCCGCTCAACGAAGTCGACGATCGCCTGGCGCGACGGCGTGTCGTTCCAGGACGCGAGCGTGGTGTCAGCCGCATCGGTCGTCATGTGTCAGTCCCGCGCGAACGCCATTCGCGCCTCCTGAGCGAGATCGACGAATGGATCGCCGCTGACGTCGATCACCGCCTTCTTGATCGTGCCGCCGACGAACGCCCATGGATAGTCGCCCGGGTAATCGTCGGTGACGGGCTCAGCGCCCTCCTTGCCGATGTTGAGCCCCTCGCCGGCGATCGAGAACTTCCCGGGCTGGGTCTTTATGTTCCCCTCGCCGGCTGCCTTGTCGCGGATATGCAGCGTGAGCGTTCCCTGAGCGGGCATCGAGTCGCCCTCTCGCTCGAATGACGCCGACACGACGACGTGCCCGGTCGGCACCGGCTCGGTCGACTCCACGATCTGCTCGTCCAGGCCGACCCAGTTGTAGACGTACTTGAGCTTGCGGTCCTTGATGTACAGCGCGTGGCCGCCGAAGCGCGATCCGTGCGAGAACAGCACGCCGCCCGCCTCCTCGGTGTCGATCGTGACCTCGACCGCGATCGTGTAGGAGCGGTTGCGGATGTTGGGCGCGACCGACTCCGGTATCTCCGAGCCGCCCGGGTAGTACGTGTAGCGGTTCCGCGGCTTGGACAGTTGCGGCCGCTCGGTGGTGAGGATCTCGAGCGCGTTGCGGTCCTCGAGCGGCAGCGCCTGGTAGCGACCGGCTTCCATCCACCACAGTCCGATCAGCTCCTGGAGCTTGTCCGGGTGCTCGGCAGCGAGGTCGTGGCACTCGGTTGGGTCCTTGTCGGTATCGAACAGCTCCCAGCGCTGGGTCGAGTAGTGGGCCCACATGTCCGGGGCGGACGGCGTCACCGACACGGCCTTCCAGCCCTGGTGCCAGATCGCCCGCGTCCCGCCCATCGAATAGAACTGGATCTGCTTGTCGGTCTTCGCGTCGGCGTCGCCGAACGTCGCAGCGAAGCTGACCCCCTCGATCGGGTGCTGGGTATATCCCTTGACGGCCTCGGGCGGTTCGACGCCCAGGCATTCGTAGACCGTTGGCACGATGTCGACGGCGTGCGTGAACTGCCGCCGGACGCCGGTCTGGCTGATCCTGGCCGGCCAGGAGACGATCATCGGGTCGGCCGTGCCGCCCTCCCAGTTCCCGTAGCGCTTCCACAGCTTGAACGGCGTGTTGAACGCGCACGCCCATCCGGTCGGATAATGGTTGTAGGTGCGGGGGCTGCCGAGGACGTCCAGGTACTTGAGGTTGTTCTCGATCTGGTCCGGGATGCCGTTGAAGTAAGCGTTCTCGTTGACCGATCCGTTCGGTCCGCCCTCGCCCGACGCCCCGTTGTCGGACACGAGCACGATCATCGTGTTGTCGAGTTGGCCGCTTTCCTCGAGGTAATCGAGCAGCCGGCCGATCTCGTTGTCGGCGTGGCTGAGGAACCCGGCGTAGACCTCGGCCATGCGAGCGAACAAGCGCTTCTCTTCGTCGGACAGCGAGTCCCAGGGGCGGACGCTGTCGGCCTCGGGCCACCCCTTGCTGCCGTCCGCGCTCTTTTCGTCGATGTATGGGTTGATCGGCGACAGCTCGGCCTGCTCGGTCACGATCCCGAGCTTCTTCTGACGCTCGAACACGAGCTCCCGGTAAGCCTCGTAGCCCATGTCGAACTTGCCCTTGTACTTGTCGGCCCACTCCTTGGGGGCGTGATGGGGCGCGTGACATGCGCCCGGGCAGAAGTACAGGAAGAACGGTTTGTCCGGTGCGATCGCCTTCGAGTCCTGGATGAACGACAGGGCGCGGTCCGTCAGGTCCGTGGTCAGGTGGTAGCCCTCCTCGGGCAGCGCGGGCTGCTCGATCGGATGGTTGTCGTAGACGAGGTCCGGATACCACTGGTTGGTCTCGGCGCCGAGGAACCCGTAGAAGCGCTCGAACCCGCGGCCGATCGGCCACTGGTTCTTGGCCGATGCGAGGTTCATCTCGTCCTCGGGCGTCAGATGCCACTTGCCGGTCATGTACGTGTTCCACCCGCGCTCGCCCAGCACCTCGGCGATCGTCCCGCACTCGAACGGCACATGACCGTTGGAGCTCGGGAAGCCCGATGCCGCCTCGGTGATCGTTCCCATCCCGTTCGTGGTGTGGTTGCGGCCGGTCATCAGGCACGAACGCGTCGGGGAGCACAGCGCGGTCGTGTGGAAGTTCGTGTAGAGGAGGCCCCGCTCGGCGATCCGGTTGATGTTGGGGGTCTCGATCAGGCCGCCGTATGGCTCCATCGCCGAGAAGCCAACGTCGTCCAGAACGATGTAGAGCACGCTCGGCGTGCCCTCCGGCGCGATCGTTTGGGTGTACGGGCCCCAATCGGGCACAGAGTCCGTGACGTCAACGTTGATAACGCCCTTGAACGCCTTCGGCATCGAATCGTCCTCCTCGAGGGGTCGTTGTTCGAGCTCCCGCCACGCCGGTGCCCGCGAGCGTGGGCACCTCCAGGCTGCGGAAAACGAGTCTGGGTCGAATCCGATCGGCCCACATCACCCGTTTCGGGTGAGCGTCTGCGGCTCTGTCAGTGGCTGAGCCGGCCGCCGTTTATGAGCAGCGTCTGGCCCGTGATGAACGCGCTCTCGTCGGAGACGAGGAAGGCGAGGGCCCCGACCAGATCGACGGGCGCCCCGAGGCGTCCGAGTGGCGTCGCGGCGACGTCGTACTCCGCGGCCGCGGTCATCGTCGTGCTCCCCTCGGTGGGGATGAACCCGGGCGCGAGCGCGTTGACCCGGATCTGGGAAGGACCGAGCTCCCGGGCGAGCACGCGGGTCAGCCCGATGATCGCCGCCTTTGACGCGACGTAGTGCGCGAGGCCGGGCGAGCCCGAGAACGCGACCTCCGACGCCATGTTGACGATCGAGCCGCGACCTGCGTCGCGCATCAGCGGAACGGCCGCCTTCGCGCACAGCCAGGTGCCCTTGACGTTGACCTCGAGAACGCGGTCCCACTCGTCGTCTTCGATCTCGTCGAATGGCCGCCGGTTGAGGCCCTCGACGATTGCGGCGTTGTTGACCAGTGCGTCGAGCCCGCCGAGGATGTCGACGGCGGTCTCGGCGAGGGCGCGCGTCTGCTCGGGGACGCTGACGTCGGTGGTCGACGCGTGGATCTCGAGGCCCCGCTCGCTCGCTTGCTCGCGGGTTCTCTGCAGCCGATCGGGGCTGAGGTCGGCGGCGATCACATGCGCTCCGAGGCCCGCCAGGTGAAGCGCGAACTCGCGTCCCAGCCCCTGCCCGGCACCGGTGACGATCACGCGTTTGCCGGCGAGGCGGGGTTCGCTCATCAGGCGGCGGCGGCCGCGCCCTCGAGGCGGAGGGCGCGCGCGATCTCCTGGTAGCAGTTATAGCTCGAGCCGCGTCCGATCCCCGGGCCTGAATGCAGGTTGGCGGAGCAGTCGTAGAGATTGTCGAGCAGCACCCGGTACCCAGTCAGCTCCGGGATCGGGCGGAACCGGCCGAGCTGGGACGCGATCGTGCTCCCGCCCGAATAGCCGCCCTGCACCAGATTCGGCCGCTCGCGCTCGATGTCCGCGGGCGTGTATACCCGCGTCGCGATCACGTTGTCGGCGGTCATGTTCGGTGCGTAGCTTGCCCATTTGCGGAGCACGTTGTCGGTGAACCGGTCCTTGATCGCGCGCCACTCGCCGTCCGAGAACCGGCGCCGGGGCGCGGAGAACTCCTCGACGCCCATGATGTGCAGGCCGTCCGGCGCACGGGTGGTGTCCCACAGGCTGTCGACTGAGCAGAGGACGTACGGGCTCTCCGCGAAGCCGTTCAGGAAAATCTCGGGCTGGTAGCGGAGGTGGAGGTAGTCGAGGTCCTTCGGTCCCCAGTACAGGCGCGGCTGTGAGCCGACGCCGGGGTTGTCCCGTTCGGCGACGAAGCGGGGTGGCTCGTGGAGCGCGACGTTGGCCCACAGGAGCTGGCCGCGGTCGTAGTTGATGTTGCCGATCCGCCGGCGCAGGTCCGCGTCGAGCTCGATGTCTCTCAGTAGGCGCAGAACGGTTTGTCCCAGTCCGAGGTCGCTGACGACGATCTCCGCGGTGATCCGGGCGCCGCCGGCGAGCTCGACGCCGACCGCGCGGCCGTGTTCGACGACGATCCGATCGACCTCCGACGACGTCATGTACTCGACGCCTCGCTTGCGGCCCGCCGAGACGAGCGCGTCCGTGATCGCCTGGCTCCCGCCGACCGCAATCGCCGCGGGCTCGAACGACAGCGTCAGCGGTAGGCAGTGGATCAGGCCCTGGAGCCCCGGGACGTCGTCCGGGAAGCAGCCGGTCGACGTCGTTGCCGCCCGCATGAACAGGATCTGCAGCTCGGGGCTCTCGAAGAAATCCTGCGCCAGCTGGCGGACCGTCATGAACTGGTGGACGGGCTCGATCTGGCTGCCGGGGATCGCGAGCAGCTCTTCCAGCGGATCGGGGGTGTCCCACGGCGGTGGGGCAGTGAATCGGTGGCGGCGAAATGCCAGTTTCCAATGCTGCTCGTAGGCGTCGAGCAGCCGGAGATAGGTGTCGCCGTCGGGCTCCGAGAAGCGGGCGATCTGTCCGAGCGTCCGCTCGATGTTCCGGTCCGAGCGCTCCTGCCTGCCCGTCCTCGCGTCGACGACGCGGGAGGCGGAGAAACCGATCAGCGAGGAGCCATCATCGAAGATCATGCCCTCGTTCTCCTCGGGGAACACGTACCGGAGCCCTTCGTCGTACAGGCCGAGGTCCTGGTAGGCGGGGTGCCCGTAGAAGCGGGTCCAGTGGCTGCAATGGTTCATCGTGAACCCGGGGGCTGGGCCCTCGCTGGCGCAGGCGCCCCCGCCGAGGTGGGCGGTGCGCTCGAGCACGAGCACGGACATCCCGGCCCGGGCCAGGTAGGGCGCGATGATCGTGCCGTGGTGGCCGCCGCCAAGCACGACCGCGTCGTAGCGCGCGTCGCTCATCGCCGTGTCAGGAGAGGATCGTCACGGTGCCGGTGTCGCCGTCGACGCGTAGCCGGTCGCCGGTCTTGATCCGGCTCGTCGCGTTGCCGGTCCCGACCACCGCCGGCAGCCGGTACTCGCGCGAGACGATCGCGGCGTGCGACATGATCCCGCCGATATCGGAGACCGCGGCGGCGATCGTGCCGAACACCGGTGTCCAGCTCGGCGAGGTGACCGGCGCGACCAGGATCTCGCCTGGCTGAAGCTCGCCGAGCCGCTCGACCTCGAGGATCACCCGCGCCGGTCCCTCGGCCGTGCCGCCCGAGCCGGCGAAGCCGGTGATCGTGGCGCCGGTGTCGCGGTCCTGCGTCGCCCACTCGTTTACGCGCTCGGTCGTGATCCCCCACAGCATGATCGTCATCGGCTCGGTGATCGTCTCAGGGACCGATCCGAGCGCCGGCGGCGGCGTGAACCGGCGCATCGCCTCCATGATCCGCTTGCGCCGGGCCACGATCGGCGGCCAGTAGCCGGGGCCGCGGCCTTCCGAGCCCGCCGCCCAGGCGAGTCGGAGATCGACGAACGCATCGGAGATCTCGTGGCGCTGGAGGTAGAACACGTCCTCGGCGTCATCGATAAACCGGTGGTCCGCGAGCAGCGCCCCGAACTCCCGGACCTTGTTCCAGAAGATCGTGTGGTACCAGTGCTCGACGTAGAAATTGTGGCTCTCCACATACGGGAACACGAGCCGTGCGAGACCGAGGTTCTGATCGAACGCGGCGATCGCGTCGTCTCCCTCGAGTAGCGCACGGTACTCGGCGGTGATCCGGTCGCGCTCGGCGCTCACCTCCGCCAGCGGACGGCTAAGGTCCCCGCCGGCTTGGAGTCGCTCGATGTAGTTCCCCAGGTGGGCCAGTGGAATGCCTGGATCGTCGATCCAGGAGCGGTGATGGTGATAGAAGCCGTTGCCGTTGGAGTAATAGAACCACGGGGTCTTGGTCGCTTCCCAGTCGGCCAGCCACGCCTGACCCGGAGCGCTGTCCGCGAGCGCGGCGCGCAGCACGTCCTCTGAGGCGGCGGTCTTGATCGTGTCCGCAATACCCAGCTCCACCGCTCGGCCGGCAAGGAGACCGAGCTCGCTTTCGGGGCGGAACAGGACGACGTCGATCCCGCTGACCATCTTCGCGATCGTCTGATCGAGGATGTCGGGGAAGCTCTGCTTGCACAGCTCGTAGAACACGAGATACGCGGCGTAGCCGAGGTTCAAGAACTCGAAGTGGTACTGCCAGATGCGGTCGACGCTCTCGAGCAGCCGGTCATAGGCGACCAGCAGCGTGTGGGCCGAGCCGATCCCGCGGCCTTCGGTGACGACCGCGCTGTCCTCGATCTCGGGTAGGTCGGGCACCTCGAGTGCCGCGAGGTCGCCGATCGTCTGCTGGACCTTCGCCTGCCACCGGCCGTAGAGGTCGTCCCAGTTCTGGAAGTAGTACCCGGCCCGCTCGCCGAATAGCTGCGCGCGGCGGCCGATCTCGGCCTCGTCGGTCACGGCATTGGCGCTCATGTACACCCAGCCATAGAGCACTCGATGATCGATCCCGAGGGCAGGGGGGACCGCGAAGATGCGCGTGTTGGCCTGGCCGAGGCACATGTACGGCGAGTCGGCGGTGACGAAGTCGAATGGGAACATCGGCTCGGGGAAGTGCATGCCGTCGCGGAACCAGCCGCGCGCCTCCTCGGACGCGCGCCGTTCCTCGCTGAACAGCGCGTAGTACGGATACATGGACTCCCAGCCCTCGCATCCCTCGGGGACCGGCACCTCGAACGGGCTCGAAAAGCCACGGACCTCGGATTGTGTAGTCGCCATCTGCCTCTCCTGTCTTTCGAGGCGAACGACCTTAAGGGTGCGGGTTTCGCCCGGCCAAGACGGATTCTCGCTCCTGTGAAAGGCGGCGCCTATCATGTCTCGCTATGGAGCTCCGGCAATTGCGCTCGTTCGTCGCGGTCGCGGAGGAGCTTCACTTCCGCCGGGCTGCTGACCGGCTCCACCTCGCGCAGCCGAGCGTCAGCCAGCAGATACGGACGCTCGAGGCTGAGCTGGGCGTGCAGCTGTTCGAGCGAAACCGTCGCGGCGCGGTATTGACGCCGGCGGGAGGCGCACTGCTCGGCGAGGCGCGCGATCTGTTGACTCGCGCGGACCGCGCCGCGGCGACGGCGCGCGCGACCGGCGCCGGCGAGCGCGGGCGGCTGCGAATGAGCCTGACGCGGTCCCTGACCGGTGGCGTCGCCGGCGCGATCGTCTCCGCTTACCGCGCCCAGTACCCGGACGTCGAGCTGGTCCTGAGTCTCGGCACCACGATGCTGCACGTCGAGCAGCTCCGCGCCGGCGAGATCGACGTCGGCTTCGTACGCCCGCCGCTCGAGGAACCAGGCCTCGAGGAGCTGACTCTCGGGCGCGAGCCGATGGTCTGTGTGCTTCCCCGCGGGCACAGACTCACGCGCCGCACGACGGTGCGTCCGCGCGATCTCGACGGCGAGCCGCTCGTCTGGTGGCCCGAGGGGCACGGCCCCGGTGCCTGGCGGGAGGTCCGTCGCGAGGTCTGCGGCGATCCCCCGTGGCCGCCACTGGCGCGCGCCGAGCCCGAGGAGGAGCGGATCGTGATGGCCGTCGCCGAGGGCGCCGGGATCTCGTTCATCATGCTCGAGCGGTCGCGCAGCCTGCGCATCCCGGGCGCGGTGTATCGCCGCTTCGCTCCGCCGGAGCCCACCATGGGGATCGCGATCGCCTGGCGCCGCGGCGACAACCTCCCGACGCTGCACCGTCTCGCGGGGCTCGCGGCCCGCGTGGCGCACGGCGCCGACGCGCCAGCGGGCGGTGACGGGTCGCGCGCGTAAAACGGCGCGCACCTGGAGGGGGCGCGGCGGGTTCGGCGAGGCCTCGCCCCCGATTCGCCGGCGTGACGACCGATGGCACTGGGGGTCGGTGGTGCCCGGCTACCCCCGCTGATGCACCGGAAATTAGGGCGGATAATGTCGCACTCGGCGAGCTCGCGCCGCCGAGTGCGCAGAAACTCGCGTATATGGCGACTTTCGTCGATCTCGGCAAATGGCCGTCGTCGAGTGTGCACTTATTCGGGGCGGGCCGCCGGCGCGCTCACCCACGTCGAGTTCCGGACGGCACTCGGCCCGGCGACGCCTCAGCCGGGCAGCGTCACCCAGAGCCGCGGCGCCAGCTTGACCAGCAACTCCGGGTCGAGCTCGGCGACGGTGACCGCGCCGGCGCGGTCCATGGCGATCGAGAGCTCGCGCCAGGCCTGCGCCACCGGGGCGACGCGTGCCGTCGGACCCCAGCCGATGGCGGCGCGCAACTCGTCCGCGCGGGAGCGGGCGTCGTCGGGCGTGAGCTCGCCGAACGGCCGGTTCGCGCCGCGGATGAACACCTCTTGGGCGAGGATGCGGTCGATCTGTGGGGACGTGCCGGACATCTCAGGCGACCAGGCGGGCCGCCGCCACCGCGGCCTGTCCGTAGGCGATCCCGCCGTCGTTGACCGGGAGCCGCTCAGGCACGAGCACGCGCAGCCCGGCGGCGGCGAGCCCGGCCCACACCGACTCGAGCAGTAGCCGGCTCTGGAACACGCCGCCCGACAGCACGACGGCCTCGGTGCCGTGGGTCGCGGCCAGCGCCGAGCACGCTTCCACGGTGGCGTGCGCGATCGTGCGGTGAAAGCGCCGCGCGATCACGCCTGCGGGCGCGCCGGCGCAGGCATCCGCGGCGACCGCGTGGATCGTCTCGCGCGGATCGATCACGAGTGGGGCGTCGGGTCCATCGGTCAGTGCGACGGGATAGGAGCCATGCTCACCGGGATCACACGCGGCCTCGAGTTCGATCGCCGCCTGGCCCTCGTAATTGATGTCGGGCCGGATTCCGGCGAGCGCGGCGACCGCGTCGAACAGGCGCCCCATGCTCGTCGTCGCCGGCGCGGCCGTGCCGGTCTCGATCAGCCGGTACACCTGCGACCACGCGCGCGGATCGACGCTCGCCGCCAGCGATGGCGGCAACTCCGGCTCGCCCTCGCCGGCCGCCGCCAGCCACGAGCACGCCATCCGCCACGGCTGTCTGATCGCGCGCTCCCCGCCGGGAAGAGCCACCGGGAACAGCGACCCGACCCGGCGGAACGACCGCAGGTCCCCGAGCAGCAACTCACCGCCCCACACGGTACCGTCGAGCCCGTAGCCGGTGCCGTCGAAGATCGCGCCGAGCGCCGGTCCGGTCTCGCCGTGCTCGGCTAGGCACGCCGCGAGATGGGCGTGATGGTGCTGGACCGCGACGAGCTCGACGCCGTCCCGCTCGAGCGCGTATTTCGTCGAGAGGTACTCGGGGTGCAGATCGTGGACGACGACCTCGGGATCGACCGCGAACAGCGCCCCGAAGTGCTCGATCCCCTCGGCGAACGAGCGGAGCGTCTCGTAGTTCTGGAGGTCGCCGATGTGGTGGCTGACCCACGCGCGAGTCCCCTTGGCCAGACAGAACGTGTTCTTGAGCTCGGCGCCGCAGGCGAGCAGCGGCCGCGGCGTGCCGGTGCCGGGCAACGTCAGCGCCGCCGGTACGTAGCCGCGGGATCGCCGCAGGAACGCCGGTCGTGGGCGATCCGGGGCGTCGACGACGCGAAGGACCGAGTCGTCGGTGCGCGTCTGGATCGGCCGGTCGTGGACGAGGAACACGTCCGCGATTCCGCGCAGCCGCTCGAGCGCGTCTTCGTCGCGGTAGGTGATCGGCTCGTCGGACACGTTCGCGCTCGTCATCACGAGCGTCTCGCCGGAGTCGGACAGCAACAGGTGGTGCAGTGGCGAGTAGGGGAGCATCACGCCGAGCTCGGGCGCACCCGGCGCCACGGACTCGGCGACCGGCGCGCCGGCGCGGCGCACGGCGAGCACGATCGGGCGCGCGGGGCCGGTCAGGAGTTCCCGCGCCGGCGGGGTGAGCGAGACGAGCGACTCAGCCACGGCGAGCGACGGCGCCATCAGCGCGAACGGCTTGTCCTCGCGGTGCTTGCGGGCGCGCAGCGCCGCGACCGCGCGCTCGTCGCCGGCGCGGCAGGCGAGGTGGTAGCCGCCGATCCCCTTGATAGCGACGATCGCGCCGTCGGCGAGCGCGGCCACGGTGGCGGCGACCGGGTCCTCGGACCCCGGCAACTCGACCCCGAGAAGCCGAACCGAAGGCCCGCATGCCGGGCACGCGTTCGGCTGCGCGTGGAACCGGCGATCGGCCGGGTCCTCGTATTCGGCCCGGCACGCCGCGCACATCGTGAACGACGCCATCGTCGTCGACGGCCGGTCGTAGGGGACGCCGCGAACGATCGTGAACCGCGGCCCGCAGTTCGTGCAGTTGATGAACGGGTAGCGGAAGCGGCGGTCGGCCGGGTCCAGCAGCTCGCGCAGGCAATCCTCACACGTGGCCGAGTCGGGAGTTACCGGCGCGTCCGGCACCTCGCCGCCAAGACTCTCCCGGATCGTGAACCCGCGGACGCCACTGGGTGCGAGCTCCTCGGACAGGACCCGCTCGATCACCGCGAGCGGTGGCGCCTCGGCGCCGAGACGGACGAGGAACCGGTCGACCAGAGCCGGGCTGCCCTCGACCTCGATCAGCACACCACGGGCGTCGTTAAGCACGAAGCCGCCAAGGCCGAGCTCGCCGGCGAGCCGGTAGACGTAGGGGCGAAAGCCGACGCCCTGGACGGTGCCGTTGACGCGCACGCGCGTGCGGCGGCGCCCGCGCGGCGGCGCCTGCACGTTCATCCCACCAGCTCCCGCAGCGCGTGATACGCGCTCGCCTGGGCCTCCTGAATCCGGGGGATGTGCTCGGAGCGGGTGATCACGACGTACTCGGCGAGACCGTCGCTCGCGATCCGGCCGCCGTCGTAGCCGACCATCGCGATCGTCTGCAGCCCGCGGCGGCGTGCCTCGGTCAGCGCGTGGATGACGTTGCCCGAGTTTCCCGACGTCGACAGCGCGAGCAACGTGTCCGCCGGCGCCCCGTAGGCGATGACCTGGCGCGAGAAGATCGCCTCGACGCCGATGTCGTTCGCGATCGCGGTCAGGATGCCCGGATCCTCGGTCAGGTCGATCGCGGGGCGGCCGCACGCGCGGAAATCCGCCACGACGTCCATCGCGTCGGTCGCGGAGCCCCCGTTCCCGAGCGCGAGCAACTTGCCTCCGCGCTCGAAGCTCGCGCGCAGAGCGCCGGCGGCCTCGACGAGAACCTGAGCGTTCTCGGTCAGAGTCTGCTCGCGCAGCGCCCCGACCTCGCCGGCTTTCATCAGCACCGACCGCCGCACGTCCTCGACAACCGCCTCGAGGTCGTCCTCGCGCTCGTCGAGGAACGGGTACAGGAAGCTCGACGCCCCGGCGTCGTGCACGCGGCGCTCGGTGCGGCCCTCGAGCAGGCCACGGTGCTCGAAGAACACGTGCACGAGCTCCCACAGCACGTGGTAGAGCGTCTCGACCAGTTCCTGGCGGATGTACGGGTCGCGCGCCGGCGGCTCGAACTCCCACTCGGCGCCCGCGGCGGGCGCGAATGCGATTGTCAGGCAGCCCCGTTCGCGGGCGATCGCGAGCGCACTCGCGGCGGCGCCCTCGTCCTCCTCGGCGCCGAAGCCGATCGCCACATCATCCGGGGCGGCGATCAGCGAGACCTGTTCAGCGAGGTCGCCGCCCTCGCCGGCGAATCCGAGGGCGGGGAGCGCCCGCTTGCCGACGATCACCGGGTGCACGAACTCGACCGCGACGTGGCGGGCGTCCGAGCGCGCCGCCGGCGAGCGGCCGAACGCGATCAGGCGGCCGCCGCGGGCGAACCGCTCCGCCATCAGGTGGCACAACCGCGCGAGCCGCTCGGCCTCGTCCTCGAAGAACCGTTGGTTCGCCTCGGTGCGCTCGGCGAGCAGCGCGTTCAGCCCCGCGGCCGGGTCCGCGGCGAGCGCCGCCGCCCGGGAGCTCACACCGCGGCCCCCTCTGGGGCGCGGGCGGCGATCCGCACCAGCCAGTCGCGCCAGGCGTCGATGCCCTCGCCCGTGCGGGCGCTGAGCACGATCCGCTCGACGTCCGGATGCACGACGTCGATGTTGTAGAGCAGCTTGTCGAGGTCGAAATCGAGGTGCGGCAGCAGGTCGATCTTGTTGACGATCACGAGCTCGCAGGCCCGGAACATCAGCGGGTACTTCAGCGGCTTGTCCTCGCCCTCGGTCACCGCGCTCACCATCACCCGCACGTCCTCGCCGATCCGGAACTCGGCCGGGCACACGAGGTTGCCGACGTTCTCGACCATCAGAAGGTCTATCTCGTCGAGCGGCAGCGCGGGGATCGCCGAGCGCACCATGTTCGCGTCGAGGTGGCACTCGCCGCCGAAGCCCGCGCCCGTGTTCAGCTGGGTCACCGGCACGTGCAGGCTGGCCAGGCGGTCGGCGTCCATCGAGCCCTCGACGTCGCCCTCGAGCACGCCGACGCGCACGCCGGGCAGATCCCCGACGACCCGCTCGAGCAGCGTCGTCTTGCCGGCGCCGGGAGCGCTCATGAAGTTGACGACTTTGACCCCGGCTCGGTCGAAGTCCGCCCGGTTGGCGCCCGCGATCGTGTTGTTGGCGTCGAGCGCGTCCTCGACGATCCTCACCTTTGTCCGATGCATTCCGTCTCCTCTACATCGATTGCTTCGACCTCGAACTCGTCGCCGCTCGCGATCTGCACGTCGCTCCCGGTGCACTGCGGACAGCGGAACGCGGGAATCTCGATCTCCCATTGGTGGCCGCACTCCTTGCACCGAAGACGCGCGTCGATCACCTCCTGCTCGAGCCTCGCCCCCTCGCACACGGTCCCGCGCGCGACGAACTCGAAGTAGAACTCGAGCGTGTCCGGGACCACCTGGCGCATTTTCCCGACGCGGAGGTTGACGACCGTAACGCGCCGTCCGCGAGCGTGCTTGACGACCGTGTTGACGATCGCGCTGCTCAGCGAGAGCTCGTGCACGACCCGGTCACTCCGCCGGCGTCGCGAACGCTCCGGACTGGAGCTCCGCGACCGTCTCGACGACCAGGTCCACTGCTCGCTCGATGGCATCCCCGACCGGTTGCGACAAACCCCAACCCATTTCCTCCACATCAGCCGGCTCGCAGGCGATCACGACCACCCGGCCCGGCCAGGCGCCGACCGACTTGACGAACCGGAGCACGGTCTGCGGATCCATCGCGTGCGGGTTGATGACGTCGCCGTCCTCGATCCCGCCCGGGACCGATTCCTCGTCGGGCTCCATCACGTACAGCGTCCCGGGCTCGCCGCCCTGCTTGGACACGTCGAGGATCACGAGCGCGTCGTAACCGCGCATGACCTCGTAGGCCAGGTCGAGCCCGCCGGTGCCGGCGTCCATCACCTGGACGCCGTGGGGCAGCGGGCGGTCGGCGAGGCGCCGGGCGACCTCGCCCCCGAAGCCGTCGTCCCGGAGCCAGGCGTTGCCGACACCGGCGATCAGGATGCTCCGCAGCGGCTCGTCGTCGGTCATGTGTTGATCACCTCCACCTCGGGGGCAAAGAAATACAGAAGGCGCCCGGTCTCGCGCATCAGCTCCTGGCCGGGGTCGTCGTCGATGGTCACGCCCAGATGGGTCTTGCCGTCGTAGTCGGTGAGGATCCGCTCGATCGTCGCGATGCGGCCGTCGAGCATCCGCGCCTGGATGTCGGCGTCTGGACCGGGGCGGATCACCACTTTGAGGCCGCGCACAAAACGCACGCCGTCGACGATCGCCTCCGGCTGGCCGGCGGCTGGATCTGGCAGGCCTGGCGGCTCGCTCGGTGGCACGAGCGTTTCAGGGTCGCGGATCTCGACGCGGCCGTGCAGCGCGATGATGTCCTCCGGCGTCGCCGCCGCCGCGCGCTCGATCATCTCGCGCACGGCCGGATCGGCACGCTCGATCTCCGCTCGCTCCTCGTCGCTCAGCACCTGCACGTGGAGCAGGAGCGCCTCCTCGATCTCGGTCGAGTCGAACAGGCCACCGCGGCTTTCGGGGGCGATCTGGGGGTGGTCGGGCAGCACGTACGTGGTTCCGAGCACGGCGTCGTCTGCCTCGGTCGCCAGCACCGGATACGTGTTGACGCTGGTCGGGGCGCTGTCGAGCGGAGAGCGGAACCGGCCGCCGGAGACCCGCACGAGCAGCTGCGTGGAGATCAACGACCCGGCCAGCGCGCCGGCGCGATCGAGCCCGGCCGGCGCCTCCCGCGTGTTGTGCACGCAGCAGCGCACGACCGCCGACCCATCGCTCCGCGCCTCCGAGCGCAGCGTCAGTCGCCCGCCGTCGAACTCGCTGGTCACGCGGTGGCCGACCGGGACCGGCCCGACCTCGAGCCGGCGCTCGACGGCCTGGTGGCGCTCGCCGCTCGGGGCCAGGTAGCGGAGCGTCGCCGTAAACGTCGGGTCTGGGTGCGCGGCGTCGGGGTCGGCTACGCACTCGAGCCGCGCATGGTCGAACGCTCCCGGACACTCGGCGGCGTAGTTCGGCGGGTAGACGATCCCGAACGGCGTGGGGGTGGCGTTCTTGGTCGCGCCCGGGGTGTACGGGTACAGCGCGTAGCCCTCCCACAGCAGCGAATCGACCAGCTCGTCGAGGCGGTCAGCCATGGCCATCGTCGAGCAGATTGGCGATGCAGGCGTCGAGCGTGGCCAGGCCGCGATCGAGCTTCGCCTTCTGAAGCGCCTCGAACGTCTCGGAGCGGACGGCGATCCAGGCCGTCCCGGGGTAGTAGTGCGCGATCGTGTCCCGCCACACCGACACCGGCATGCGGAAATCGATCGACTTCGACCACGGGATCAGCACCATCTGAAGGCCGCCGTCCGCGGCGGGGTAGTAGATCATCCCGTTGAAGTGCAGCGCCAGCGGCGCCTGGCCGTCGGGAAGCGAGTCCAGGTACTTGGCCGCGGCGAGCTCGAGGTCGTAGTGGCATGCGATCGGGACCGTGACCGTCGTCGTCCCGGTGAACGCGGGCACGAGCACGTCGAGCTTGGCCCACACGAGGCTGCGGGTCGTGACCGCCCACCGCTCGGGCGCGCCGAACAGCTCGACCAACCGCTCGCGGGTGGCGTCGTCGTAGCTGCGCCGGGCCGGCTCGATCATCAGCTGGATCGTGAGCGCGACCATGTACACCTCGCGGCCGTCGGCCTCGCTGACCTGGAGATCGATCGTCAGCATCGGCGCCGCCGCGTACTTGACCGGGCGCGCCCCGAGCACGGCGAACTCGAGGTCGGGCGGCTGGTCTTCCGCCGGGCGCGTCTCGGACATCGACTCGATGCTCACCTCGATCTTCCGCCCCGTCAAGCGGGGACCGCCCGAGCGCGTAGCGCCTCGAAGAACTCCCCCACCGCCGCCTCGACGCCCGCACCGCCGGAGATCCCCTCCCAGTGCGCCTTGATCGTGCCGGTCAGCGCGTAGCAGTGGTCGATCGGCGCGATCACGTACATCGGGGGGTCGGCGAGCCGGTTTGCGATCAGCCCCTCGATGTCCGGCTCGAGCCCCTCGAGCACCGGGTTCAGCTCCCGCATCCGATTCCACGTGTCGAAGTGCAGCTCGCTCTCGGTCGCGCCGCCGGGGCTCGGATACATCGCGACCACGCAGGCGGTGACCGTCGACTCCATGAAGAACGCGAGCCCGATCGGGATCTGGAAGCTCGCCCACAGATCGTCGGGTACGTCGAGACCCGGGAGCCACAGCGTCCTCATTCCGGTCGGCCGGTAGTCGCCCTCGCCCGAGCGCATCGCCCAGCACGCCTCGCACGCGCACACGATCCGGCGCTCGGACAGCGCGAGCAGGTGGCGATGATCCTCGGCGATGCCGATGCCGCACAGATCGCACGCCTCGGTATCGACTGCGCCGGCCCGGACCCCGGGCGACCCCGGCGGCGCGGGCGACGATCGCGCCGGCGACCGCGCGAGCCCGCGCAAACCCGACACGACCCCGGCGCGCCGGCGCGTGGCGACCGCGTCGTCGATCAGCCGGCGGTTGGGCGGGGGCCCGTTCATTGCGCCAGCGCCACCTTCACCCGGCCCTGCTCCCGCAGCAGCGGCACCGGCTCTAGCTGCACGTGATCGTCGTCCATCGAGCGTCCGGCCCGCGGCAGGAAGAACGACCGCGCGCAGCTGGGGCAAGCGAGCGCGCCGGCCGTCAGCAGCCCGGTGTGAAGCGGGGCGCCGCAGCTCGCGCAGCGATCGCGGTAGGCGAGCAGCGTGCCCTCGACGTTGGCCACGACCAGGTCGCTGCCGGCGACGCTGACCGCCGCCAGCGATCCGTCGGCGAGCTCGCCGACCGACTCGACGTCGAACCACGATGGCGCGGGCGCAGGCGCCGCGATCACCATCGGGAGCTCCATCCCCATCGGAGTGGTCGGCGCGGCGGGTGGCATGCCAGTCACCATCGGCAGTCCCGGTCCGCCGGCCGTCTGCGGAGCCATGCCCTCGACCTCGAGGCCCTCGAGGTCCGGAGCCGCCTCCTCGAGCGCCTGCTTGATCGCGAGCTCGAGCGTCACCGACGAGGCCGAGCAATCCGAGCAGCTGCCCCGCAGGTGAATCCGCGCCACCCCGTGCTCGAGCGAGAGCAGCTCGACGTTGCCGCCGTGGGACTCCATGTACGGGCGCACCGAGTCGAGCGCGTCCTGGACCCGCTGCTCGAGCGGGACCGGATGGAGGTCGTGGATCAGCAGCAGCGTCGACGACCAGCTGGTCGTCGGCGAGCGAGGCCGCGACCCGCTCGCCGTCGGCGCCGGCGGCGAGCACGTGTCGAGGATCCGCTCGAGGCCGGCGCCGTACATCTGGACCACCGCCGAGACGAGCTCCTCGGCCAGCTCGCGCGTGGCCGAGTCACCGCTCGATTCGAGCTGTTCCTGGAGCTCCTGGACTCGTTCGACGAGCTGCTCGGGCCTCTCGGTCGAGGTCTCGGTGGCCGTGTCCATCCGGCTACGCCAGTGCGGTCGGAGTGTGCATGACCTTCCGGACCTTCCCCTTGCCGGTGTACATGTGCACGCCGCACGGCAGGCATGGATCGAACGACCGGACCGCCCGCATGATGTCGATCCCCTTGAAGTTCTCGGGTCCGTTCTCCTCGAAGATCGGCGTGTTCTGGACGGCGTCCTCGTAGGGGCCGGGAGTCCCGTAGACGTCGCGGGGGCTCGCGTTCCAGGGGGTCGGCGGGTACGGCTGGTAGTTCGCGATCTTGCCCTCCTGGATCACCATGTGGTGCGACAGCACGCCGCGGGCGGCCTCGTGGAAGCCGCAGCTGACCGCGGTGTCGGGGACCTTGAAGCTGTTCCAGCTCTTGGTCCGGCCGGCCTGGACCTCCTTCATCGCGCGCTCGAGGTTGTGCAGCGCGATCAGCGCGCTGTACGCCTGGTGATATGTGCGGGCGCGGTCGCGCTCGACCGCGTTGGACTTCTCGGGCACGTTCCACTCGAGCTCCATCTCGGGCATGTTCGGCGAGCGCGGGAGCACCATCTGGATCGAGTGACCGGTCGCCTTGGCGTAGCCGAAGTCGACGAGCCCGGCCTTAGCCGTGCACCACTGGCGGGCGAACGGGCCGCCGCCGGTGTCGCAGCAGACGTGGGTGTCGGTCCGCTTGTCGTAGATCCGCGGCGACACGACCCAGGTGTACTTGTCGGCGAAGTCGCGCTTCTGCGGGCGCGGGAGCGTGACCTTGTTCCACGGGTGGTTCTTGTCGACCGGGTTGCCGAGCGGGTCGTGGGTGACGAACGTCGGCTCGTCCTCCCACGAGTCGAAGTACGAGGACCCGAGCAGGATCCGGATCATCAGGTTGATCTCGACGAGGTCGGTCGAGATCAGCTCCCCGCCGATCGCGACGCCCGGGGTGATGTAGCGCTTGCGACCCCAGTTGGTCATGTTCCGGTAGTCGTAGTCGACGTAGTCCGGGTCGTCGAACGAGCCCCAGTTGACGAGGTTCGTCTCGCGGAAGCCGACCATGTCGTAACCCGGCAACTCCTGGAGGAAGAAGTCGTACAGGTCGTCGTGCATCGGCACGCTGCGCTTGACGTAGTCGAAGTACCGCATCAGGCGCACGTAGTAGTCGGTGCACGTCTGATGGGTGATGTCGGCGCTGCAGCCGCCTGGCATGATCGTCGACGGGTGGGTGTGACGCCCGCCGAACAGGCAGTACATCTCGCGCGTGTACCGGGCCACGTGCAGCGTCTCCAGGTAGAACTCGCCCGTGAACGGGTTGAGCGCGCGCATGATGTCGGCGATCGTCTTGTACCCGTGGATGTCCTGTCCCGGCGCCGGCGTGTTCTCCGCCTTGGCGAGCAGCGTCGGGTTGGTCTCCTTGACCATCTGCTCGCAGAAGTCCACGTTCGCCATGCAGTCGTTGAAGATCGCGTGGTCGAAGATGTAGTCGGCGGTCTCGGCCAGATTGAACGCGAGGTCACCGAGCGCCGGCGGCTTCACGCCGTAGGCCATGTTCTGGTTCAGGCACGAGCACGTGCAGTGGTTGTCACCACAGATCCCGCAGATCCGGCTGGTGATGAAGTGAGCGTCGCGCGGATCGATCCCCTTCATGAAGATGTCGAACCCGCGGAAGATCATCGACGTGCTGTAGCACTTCAGCACCTGCTGGTTGGTGAAGTCGATCTCGGTGTGGATCCCGAGGCTGCCGACGATCCTGGTGATCGGATCCCAGGACATCTCCTTGACCATCACCCTCTGCTGTTCGGGCGTCTCAGTCGCCATCTGTTTCTCTCCTCAAGAGTGGATTTCCATGGGTGATGGTTCGGTTACCAGCGCTTGTCGTAGCCGGTGGTGAGCGTCTTGCCGCGCCGGCGCCACTCCGGCTCCTTGTCGAAGTTGTTCTTGATGTGGCGGTGGCGGAACAGCCTCACGATCGGTCCGTAGGAGAACTTCATGACGTTGGCGGCGGCGCCACCCCATCTGTCCTCGTCCATGAACGGCATGTACTTGTCGGGGAACCCGGGCATCGTGCAGGCCATGCAGATGCCGCCGACGTTCGGGCAGCCGCCGACGCCGTTGACCCAGCCGCGCACGGGGACGTTGCACTTGACCACCGGCCCCTTGCACCCGAGCTTGACCAGGCAGCGGTGGTCGGAGCCGTACTCGGTCGCGAAGTCGCCCTGCTCGGCGAACCCCGCGCGATTGCAGCTCTCGCGGACCGTGCGCCCGAACAGCCACTTGGGGCGAAGCGCCTCGTCGAGCTCCGGGGCCGGCGCCAGGCCGGCGAGATGGAGCGCGAGGTACAGCAGCGTCTCGGTCATGTTGTCCGGCTGCGCCGGGCAGCCCGGGATGCAGACGATCGGCAGTCCGGCCTTGGACTTCCAGCTCCAGCCGAGGTAGTCGGGCACGCCCATCGCGCCGGTCGGGTTGTTCTTCATCGCCGGGATGCCGCCGTAGGTGGCGCACGTCCCGACCGCGACGACCGCGGCCGCCTTCGGCGCGAGCCGGTCCATCCACTCGTTCATCGTGATCGGCTGGCCGTTCTCCGGATTCACCGCGAAGCCGGTCCAGTGACCCTCGCCGTTGATCTCCTCGTTCCCGAGCGAGCCCTCGATCACGAGCACGAACGGGTCGAGCTCACCCTTCTCGGCGTCGAACCACGCCTGCGCGTACTCCTGGCCGACCGCGTAGTCGACGACCTGGTTGTGGACGACGACCTTCGGCATTCCCGGGATCGCCTGCAGGATGATGTCCTCGAGGCTCGGGTTCGTCGCCGAGGTCATCGCGACGGAATCGCCCTCGCAGCTGAGGCCGGTGGTCATCCACAGCACATGTGCGGTGACGGCCTCGGTCTCCTTCTGCTTCGCATACGGATTAGCCAACGCCGACATTCCGTCTCCTCTCGCTCTCTCTCAACAAATCCTCGGCAGCGGGTCGCCCACGAGCTGGTCCATCACCCGCTTGCCGCCAAAGCTCGTCTCCACCAGAACCATCCCCGGCGGCTCCGTCCGCACCTCGCCGATCTCCGCCGCCGCCTCGCACCCCGGCACCGCTCGCAGCGCCTCCAGCGCCCGCTCGGCGGCGTCCGGAGCCACGAACGCCACCAGCTTGCCTTCGTTCGCGACGTACATCGGGTCGATCCCGAGGATCTCGGCCGCACCGGCCACGTCCGCCCTCACCGGGACCTCGCGCTCGCGCACGATCATCGCCACCGCGGACGCGCGCGCGAGCTCGTTCAACACCGACGCGACGCCGCCGCGGGTCGCGTCGCGCATGCACCGCAGCTCGGGGCCGACCGCCTCGAGCAGCGAATCGACCACCGGCCACAGCGATCGCGTATCCGACTCGATCTCCGCGTCGAGCTCGAACTCCCCGCGCGCGAGCATGATCGCCGTGCCGTGCTCGCCGATGCTGCCCGACAGCAGGATCCGGTCCCCGGGCCGGAGCGCCGCCGGCGACAGACGGGCGCGCGGGTCGCGACGGCCGATTCCGGTCGTGCACACGTACATGCCGTCGGCGTGACCGCGCTCGACGACCTTCGTGTCGCCGGCGATGATCTCGACGCCCGCTTCGCGCGCCGCCCGCGCGATCGCCTCGACCTCGGCCCGGAGCTCGTCGGCGCCGAGGCCCTCCTCGAGAATCAGCGACAGGCTAAGCGCGAGCGGCCGCGCGCCCGATACGGCCAGGTCGTTGACCGTCCCGTTGACCGCCAGCTCGCCGATCGAGCCGCCTGGGAAGCGCATCGGCTTGACCACGTAGGAGTCGGTGGTCAGCGCGAGCTCGACGCCGTCGACCGCGATCGCGCCGGCGTCGGCCATCTCGTTGAGGGCGTCGGACGCGAACGCCGGCGCCAGCAGCCCCTCGATCAGGCTCTGGGTCGCCTTGCCGCCGGCGCCGTGGGACATGTTGATCCGCTCGTCGCGGAACTTCCCGCGCTTGGACCGTGCCGTCTCGATGATCCCGAGGATCTTCTGCTCGCGCTCCGAGACGACCGCGGGATCGCCCATCACACCACTTCCTCGCTCCCGTGCGAACCGGCCGAAGTTGTAGTACGCGGCGCACGCGCCCTCCGAGGACACCATGCACGTGCCGATCGGACGCTCGGGCGTGCATGCGGTCCCGAACACCTTGCACTCCCACGGCTTGATCACGCCCTTGAGCACCTCGCCGCACTGACACGCCTTCGGATCCGCGACGCGGACGCCCGGGACGCTGAAGCGAACCTCGGCGTCGAGGTCGGCGTAGGCATCGGACAGTCGCAGGCCGCTGTGGGAGATGAACCCGAGCCCGCGCCACTCGAAGTGGGGGCGGAGCTCGAACACCTCGGCCATCACCTCGAGCGCGCGCAGGTTGCCCTCGTAGGGGACGACGCGCTTGTACTGGTTCTCGACCTCGCACCGCCCGGCGGCGAGCTGGCGGAGGATCATCTCGACCGCCTGGAGGATGTCGAGCGGCTCGAACCCGGCGATCACGACCGGCTTGCCGTAGTCGGCCGGGATGAACTCGAACGGCCGCGCGCCGACGACGGTCGAGACGTGGCCCGGCCCGATGAACCCGTCCAGGCGCAGGTCCGGCGACTCGAGCAGCGCCCGCAGCGGCGGCACGATCGTCACGTGCGAGCACATGACCGAGAAGTTCGGGACGCCCTCGGCGCGGGCGCGCTTGAGCGTGAGCGCGGTCGAGGGCGCGGTGGTCTCGAACCCGATCGCGAAGAACACGACCTCGCGCGTCGGGGTTCTGCTTGGCGATCCGCAACGCGTCGAGCGGGGAGTAGACCATCCGGATGTCGGCGCCGGCGGCCTTGGCGTCGAGCAGGCTCCCGTTCGAGCCCGGAACCCGCATCATGTCGCCGAAGCAGGTGAAGATCACGCCGTCGGTCGTGAGCGACCGCGATCCCGTCGTCGACCCGTCCCATCGGGATCACGCACACCGGGCAGCCGGGACCGTGCACGAGCTCGACGTTGCGCGGGCAGCAGGTCGTCGATCCCGTACTTGTAGATCGAATGGGTGTGACCGCCGCACACCTCCATCAGCTTGTAGTGTCGGCCGGGCTCGACCAGCGACATGATCTCCATGGCGACGGCGCGGCCGAGCTCGGCGTCGCGGAACTCGTCGACGAACTTCATACGGCGCGCTCCAGTTGCGCCAGCGCGGTTCCGGCGTGGACGAGGAGGCGATCGCCCGGCGCCACCGGCTCGACGAGCGCGGTCTCGACGGTCTCCCGCCCCCGGTCCTCGTGCTCGCACAGCGCCAGACCGCGGTCGGCATCGATGCGCACGACCGTCATCGGAACCCCGTCGTCGCCGCAGGTGATGCAGTGCTGCGAGCCGCAAGCCTCCCCGGCGATGCCGAATGCGAAGCCGGGTGCGGCGGCAGCGGTCACTCGATCACGCTGGCCTTTAGCTCCTCGAGCTCCTGCTCGTAGTCGGCGCCCATCCGCACGAGCAGATCGCGGGTCGCGCGCGCCTCCTCCTCGTCGACCTTCGAGATCGCGAAGCCGACGTGGATCAGAACCCAGTCTCCCGGCCCGACGCCGCCGTCGTCACCGTCGAGGAGTCCCACGTTGACGTTGCGGCGTACTCCAGCGACGTCGACTTTGGCCAGCCTATTCAGCTCATCGACGATTTCGATGACCTGCCCTGGGATCGCCAGGCACACGCCGCGTGTTCTACCACTCGAGCGCGTCCGATTGTGAACGCCTGTAAGCGGGGTTACCAACAGACATCGGACGAGGTGTGCGGCTCGATCCGAGAGGCATAGACTGGGATCGGCGTCGGGAGGTCGAGAGACGAGAGAGGCTGTGCGGTGTCCGTCGAAGACCGAGGGAGAGTCCAGGCCGGACCGTTGCGGTGGCCACGCCATCCGCAGCTGGCCGGGGACCAGCCGGAGTCGATCGCGCTCTACACCTACCTGCTCGACTCCGACGGAGAGCTGGCCGAGGAATTCGACGTCCGCGCCCGGATCGCCGCCCGTCAGCTCGCGACCGCGAGGGTGCTCCAGGTGTCGCTCGGCGCGTGCGATCTGACGCCGTGGTTCGAGGCCGCGCGGGCAGGGCTTCGGGCTGCTGCTTCTCGACGGCCTGCTCGCACTCGAGATCAGGGTCGGCGGGCGCACGTCGGCCGAGCTGGTCGGCCCGGGCGATCTGCTTCAGCCGTTCGATCCCGCCGCGGATCAGCTGCTCGTCAGCACCTGCGGCTGGCGGGCGCTGCGCCCGACCCGGCTCGCGGTGCTCGACGGCGATTTCGCTGACCGTGTGAGGCCGTTTCCTCAGATCGTGCGCATCCTCGCGCGCCGCGCGTGCCGCCGCCCGCTCGATCTCGACGTGCTGCGCGCGATCACCTCCCAGCCCCGGCTCGAGGTTCGCCTGGTCCTGCTCCTATGGCACCTGGCCGCGCGCTGGGGCCGCGTCGAGCCAAGCGGGGTCCGGCTGTCGCTGCCGCTCACGCACCGTCTGCTCGGACAGCTGGTCGCGGCCGAGCGCCCGTCGATCTCGCACGCGCTCAAGCGACTCGCGCAGGCCGGCCTCGTGACCGGCGCCACCGACGACCTCCACTTGCACGACAGCCTCGAGCACCAGCTCGAGGCGCTGACCGAACGCGACCCGGGGCTGACCGAGCGACCCGTGGCGCATCAACGAAGGGCCCGCCGACCGATCGCGTAGGCATGACCGCCGCCGACCGGCATCCGGTGAACGTGCTGTGGCTGACCAGCGGCCTCGGCTGCGACGGCGACTCGGTCGCGATGACCGCGGCGCGCAACCCGAGCTTCGAGGACCTGATCCGCGGCTGCTTCCCGGGCGCGCCGCCGCTCGTCATCTACAACCCGCTGCTCGCCTATGAAACTGGGAACGAATTCATGCGCGCGTGGTTCGACGCGGCGGCCGGCAGGCTCGAGCCGTTCATGCTCGTGCTCGAGGGCTCGGTTCCGAACGAGGAGATCAGCGGCGAGGGCTACTGGGCGACGCTCGGCGTCGACCCGGAGAGCGGCGAGCCCATCTCCACGTGCACGTGGATCGACCGGCTCGCACCCCGCGCCGCCGCGGTGCTGGCGCTCGGCACCTGCGCGGCGTTCGGAGGCATCCCCGCGATGCGGGGCAACCCCACTGGCGCGATGGGGCTTCGCGACTACCTCGGCGCGAGCTGGACCTCGCGCCGCGACGTCCCGATCATCAACCTTCCCGGCTGCCCGGTACAGCCCGACAACATCACCGAGACGCTTCTGTACATGGCGATGTTCGTCGCCGGCGCGGGGCCGATGATCGACGTCGACGACCATGGCCGGCCCCGCGGGCTGTTCGGCAGGACCGTTCAGCAGGGCTGCGGCCGCGCCGGCTTCGCCGAGCAGGGGGAGTACGCCCAGACGCCTGCCGACCATCGCGGCTGCCTGGTGAAGCTCGGCTGCAAGGGCCCGGTGGCGATGTGCAATGTCCCGCTGCGGGGATGGGTGGGCGGCGTCGGCGGATGCCCCAACGTCGGTGGCATCTGCAATGCGTGCACGATGCCTGGCTTCCCCGACAGCTTCATGCCGTTCATGGACGCGAACCCGCTCGGGCTGCTGGCTTCGAGGGCGGCGCGCTTTAGTTACGGGCCGGTGCTGCGGCGGCTGCGCCGGCATGCGATCCGGCGCAACTACGACCGCGAGCCGAGCTGGCGGGCGCCGGGCGGCGAGCTGACCAGCGGCTACAAGCCACGGTGGTGAGGTTCTGAGATGCCGGTCTCGGTGGTGTTCGCGTGCGAGATCTGCGGGACCCGGCCCGATCCCGAGACGCAGGTGTCGCTTGAGCGACAGCTGCTCGATCTGCGCCACGGCGAGTACGTCGACGCCGAGCCGGGCCGCTGGCTGACCTGGCACGGACGTGGCATGTACGGGCCGCAGCGCTACGCCTGCGGCGCGCACCGGGGCGAGCTCAAGGCGCTGGTGCGCGAGCACTACGGGACGCTCGGCTGGCACCCGTGGGCGCAGGGGCCGCATCCGTGGGCCGGGCGGCGGGGGACTGACCGCGCGCGGGCGCTGGTGCGCTCGCTCCGCTCGACGTTCGGTGCGCCGGGGTAATCGAGAGCACGCGCCGATTGACTCGATCGCCGGGTCGGGTTAGGTTGCAGGCCTGCGGCAGTTCTGGTCCTCACTGAGCGCCGCGCAGCGGCGCACGCTGGTGATGATGATCGCGGTCGTCGGTGGGCTGCACGTGCTCGGGTTCGCGTCGCTGATCGCGCTGGTGGCGCCCAGGCATTACCGCCTCGGAACCGCAGGCGCGTTCACGATCGGGATCGGGGTGACGGCCTACACGCTCGGCCTGCGGCACGCGTTCGACGCTGATCACATCTCCGCGATCGACAACACGACGCGCAAGCTGATGGCCGAGGGCAAGCGCCCGATGAGCGTCGGCTTCTGGTTCTCGCTCGGGCACTCGACGATCGTGTTCGCGCTCGCTCTGTTGATCTCGATCGGCGTACGCGCGCTCGACGCGCCGGTCAAGAATGACGGCTCGAACCTCCACCAGGTCACGAACTGGATCGGCATGCTCGTGTCCGGCTCGTTCCTGTACGTGATCGCGGCGATCAACATCGGAATCCTGCTCGGGATCATCAAGGTGTTCCGCGAGATGCGCGCGGGGCTCTACAACGAGCAGGAACTGGAGGAACAGCTGAACAAACGCGGGCTGATGAACCGGCTGCTCGGCCGGCTCACGAAGACCGTGACCAAGCCGACGCAGATGTACCCGATCGGCGTGCTGTTCGGGCTGGGGTTCGACACCGCCAGCGAGGTCGCGCTGCTGGTGCTCGCCGGCGGCGCCGCCGGCGTCGGCCTGCCGTGGTACGCGATCCTGTGTCTGCCGATTCTGTTCGCCGCCGGGATGTCGCTGATGGACTCGATCGACGGGTCGTTCATGAACTTCGCCTACGGCTGGGCATTCTCCAAGCCCGTCCGCAAGGTCTTCTACAACATCACTATCACCGGGCTGTCGGTGGCGGTCGCGGCCGTGATCGGGACGATCGAGCTCGGCGGCCTGCTCGCGTCCGAGCTGAATCTGTCCGGCTCGTTCTGGAGCTGGTTCGAGAACATCAACATCAACATCCTCGGGTTCGTGATCGTCGGGATGTTCATCGCCACTTGGGCGATCGCGCTGTCGGTGTGGCGGTACGGGCGGATCGAGGAGCGCTGGGGCGCCTCGATCGACCAGTTCTAGCGTCGCGCTATCGCCACCACGGCCGGCGCCGGATTGTCGCGACCGTGGCCGCGGGCCGGACAAGCTCGCCGAGGTGCTCGGCGAGGTGATCGAGGTGCTCGCACAGCCACACGCCGTAGTACGAGCCCGACGAGCTGTCGACGACGCCCGCCGCCGCCAGAGACGGCGGCTCGAGCTCGGACACGGCCCGGTGATCCGGCTTGCCGACCTGCTCGGCGAGCTCCTCGTACCAGGACGTGAGCGTCGCGGTGCGGCGCTCGAGCACGGCGCGGGCCACGTCGAGGCCGGTGGCATCGCCCGGCATCTCCGCCACGGCGTGGGCGGTGAGGCGGAGCCGGAGCGAGCCGCCGACAAGGCGCCACAGATCCTGCTTGGCGACGTGCTTGGTTCCCTGCTCGGTAAGCAGGCCGCGCAGCCCCTCGTCGAGGCGGAGTCCCGCATTCCCGGCGGCGACCCCGGTGTCGGGCTCCTCGCCCCGAGCGCCGGACGCCCACTGGACCGCCTGGCTCAGGTATGACGCCCCCGTGCGGAACGCGTCCGCGAGATCGTCGCCGACTACCCCGGCCACACCGCGCGGCCAGAACAGCGTGCCGATCACGACGCTGACCGCGCAACCGAGCGCCACGTCCTCGATCCGTACGACGCCGACCTTCCACCCGACGGGTACAAGGAGGTTGAACAGCACGGCAACCATGACCGTGAAGGCGGCCTGGCCGATCGCGAACGGCGTCGTGCCGGGCGAGTACCCGGCCACGAACACCGCGATCGGGAACGCGATCCACAGCGCGGTTTCGTCGGTCCCGATCGCCAGCACGAGCGCCCCGCCGATGACGAAGCCGAGCGCGGTTCCGGCGATCGCGCGGACCGCGGTGCCGCCGGTCGCCGACGCGTTCGTGCGCAGGACCGACAGCGTTCCGAGCACCACCCAGAAGCCGTGCTGGACGCTGCTCACATCGGCGACGGCGACCGCCACGGCGAGCGCGACCGCTCCCCGGATGCTGTTGACGAACCAGACCGACCGCAAACTCGCGTGGGTGTGAGCCGCGGTCGCGACGCTCGACACCCGCTGCACGGTCCGCGCCGCGGCCGTCGATCCGCCGTACCACCGTCGCCGCCGCGCGTCGAGCCACTCGGGATCGGCGAGCCGGCAGGCGATCAGCGTCTCGTAGGCAGCGCCGATGACGGCCACCGCGATCCCGTGGGCGTGGAACGAGATCTGGGCGGCTTCGCGGAACTCCGACGCCCGCCCACCCGGGTTCGGTGGCTCGGAGGGCGGCTGGGGGTCTAATGCCCGGAGCTGCGCGAGGGACGCCACCTGGCAGCGCTCGAGCTTGTCGATGTCCGGACGGGCGTCGCCGCCGGCGAGCAGCGTGGCCGTGTCCCGCAGCACCGCACTCGAGGTCGCGACGAGGTCGCGGTCATAAGCCGCGGCGTCGGTGAGGTCGTGCTGCTCGCGGACGGCGTCGGCGATCAGAGAAGTGCACCACTCGAGCAACTCGATGCCGTTCGCGAGGGCCTGGTCGGTGGAGGCGAGTCCGGTCGGGCGATATGGGGTCGCCGTGAACCGCGCCAGCAGCTCCTCCTTGGCCGCCATCGCCGGTGGAAGGTAGTCCCCGGCGGGCTCGCCACGCAGCGCCGCGTCGAGCTCGTCCGCGAGGGTATTTGCGAGCTTCGAAGCCGCTGCGCTCAGCTGATTGCCGCCGCTCGGTCGGGGCGAGAACAGAAGCACGGCGGCGGTACCGCAGACCGACGCGAGCCACCAGCCGATGAGGCGGTCGGGGATCATGCTCACCGTCCCGAACGACGCCGCCGGCAAGACGTAGGCGAGCAGCGCGCCGATGGCCCCCGAGGCCGCGTTGGGACCGGTGATCCCCGCGAAGAACACCGCGAACGTGACGGGTACGGTGACGATCGCGGCCAGTACCGTGGAGGAGCTGACGATCGTGCCGATCGTCAGCAGCACGCTCCCGGCGAGCGCGAGCGCGAGGTGGGCCAGGAGCTTGTCGCGCCACGTCCCGGCGAACGACGCCAGCACCAGCGTCGCGAAGGTGCCGAATACGGCGAACGTCGCCATCTGGGCATTGCCTAACACCGCGTGCGTCAGCGCGAACAGCCCGGTGGCGACAACCATCGCGCGCACCGCGCGCATCGCCGCCGGGACCGACCAGCGCGGGATCCAGTCAGATCGCTTCATCTCGCGCTCAGCGTATCCGGGTGGTACCCGGATGCGGTCGCGCGCGCGGTTACGGCGCGAGCCTCCGGGCGGGCTCGCGCATCGAGGGGACCCACGGCGACTCCTGGGCGCAGCGGGCGAACAGCCACAGCCTGACCCGGTCGGGCTCGAGCTCGAGCAGCTTTGCCATCCGCCGCGCCAGGCCGGCAGGGTCGGCGGCGAGGCGCCCGTTGCAGTTCAGCATGTGCTGCACCGGATCGAACGCGGGGTCGCCGACGAACGGCTTGGGGTCGATCACCAGCCACGGCTCGCGTCGGGAGGAGAGGACGTTGGCGGCGTGGAGATCGGTCGACAGCAGCACGCTGCGGTCAGCGGTTTTCGGCAGCTCGCGGAGCATCTCGATCCCCGCTAGCGCGAGTCCGGGGTCGAAGCCGCGACAAGGCGCCGCCGTCAGGCGCCGCCGACCTTTTTCAACACCGTTCGCGAGAGTCAGCTCGGAGTTGATCGCCCACTCGTCGCACATGCCCTGGAGCGAGCCGAACGGATGGCCCGGCGGCGGCTCGTGTCCCCACAGCCGGCGCATCAGGGCGGCGACGACCACGTCCTGCTCGGGCTCGGGGACGGAGTCCTTGAGCTGGACGCCCGGCACGCAGCGCTCGAGCAGGAGCCCAGTCGTGTCCTCGAGCGCGCGCGTCGCGAAGCAGCGCACCGCGCCGGCGCCGTCCCACAACCGCAGCGCGTCGGCTTCGTGCTCGGCCTCGCGGTGGCGCCAGGAGACCTTGAGCGTGAGCTCGTCGCCGGCCGAGTTCCTCGCCGGCGCGACCCAGGCGCACTGGCCGCCCGGGAGGTACGGATCGCCGAGCTCGAGCTCCCATTCCGACGCGAGCGCGGTTACCCGTGCGGGGAGCGCCGCCACCCATTCTCGCCGGGCTGGATCGTCCTCCCCGCGGACGGCCTCCACGAGCGTTGGCGGAATCTGGATCGTGGTCAAACGGGGGCGGTCGCGGCGCGCTCGCGCAGCTCGGTCAGCCCCGATTCGATGCCCGCAGTGAGGACGTCGACGTCCGCGGCGTGATCGCGGTCGCCGGTGACGCCGAAGTACAACCCGCCGTCGTAGGAGAAGATCGCCACGACGATCCGGATCGTGCCCGCGATCGGGACGTAGGGGTAGGACTCGAGCAGCCGGCGACCGAGCGCCTGGACGGGTCGCTGGGGGCCCGGGACGTTCGTCGTTGCGGTGTCGATGTTGAGGCGGGCGGAGCGGGTCATGACGCGGCTCCCGAGCGCGAGCAGCAGCGGCGGCGCGAATCCCGACAGCTGCGCCAGGGCGTCGCCGGCGACAGCCTGGCCGGACGCCTTGATCTCGTCCATCTGCTCCCGGATGACCGCGAGGCGGTCGGCGGGGTCTTCGAGACCGACCGGGAGCCGAGCAAACACTGCCGACACGCGGTTGTTGTAGACGCCGCGCTCACCGGGGAGCCTGACCGACACCGGGACCATCGTGCGGACTGTCCGCTGCGGCCGGATCTCCTCGCGCCGCTCGATCAGCAGGTCGCGGAACCCGTTGGTCACGATCGCGAGCACGACGTCGTTGACCGTGCCGCCGAGCGCCGAGCGGACCTCCTTGACGACGCTGAGTCGCGCGCTCGCCCAGCTCCACACGCGGTGCGGCCCGATCGGACCGGTCAGCGAGGACGTCGACGGGCGCAGCGCCGGCGCCGACGCCGCGATCGCGCGGAGCACCCCGACGGCTCCGCGCACGAACTCGGAGCGGGCCCTGACCGCGGCGCTCGCCTGCGTGGCCGGATGGAGTGCCCGCTGGGACGCTCCCCGGACGAATAGCTCGACGCTCGAGGGCTCCCGGCCCGGTTGCCACGAGTCCGCCGGCTCGGTCTCGGCGTCGTCGCCGAACATCACCGACATCAGATCGGTGGCCGCGACCCCGTCGACCATGCAGTGGTGGACCTTCGACAACAGCGCCCAGCGCCCGTGCTCGAGGCCCTCGACCATCCAAATCTCCCACAGGGGCCGGGCGCGATCGAGGTGCTGGGAGAACACGCGCGCGGCCATCGTCCGCAACTGCGCGCCCGTGCCCGGCGGCGGTACCGCGGTGTGGCGGAGGTGGTAGGCGACGTCGAAGTAGGGATCGTCGACCCACATCGGCTCGCTCACCCCGAGCGGCACGAACCGCACCTTCTGGCGGTAGCGCGGGGTGTGGTGAAGCTTTCCCGCGACCATCTCGGACAGCTCGTCGAACGACGGCGGCGGGCCCTCGAATATGCTGACGCCGCCGATGTGCATCGGTGTGACGTCATTCTCGACGTGCAGGAACGTCGCGTCCTGCGTGCTCATCGACTGCACGTCGTCACCTCGGATCGCTCGAGCAGCCGCTCGAGCTCGCGGTACACGTCCGCGTTGACCGCCATCCCGCAGTGGCTGCCGTCGATCTCGACCCATTCCGACGCTGGATCCAGGCACGCGCGCCAGTCGACGATCGCGTCGCTGCGCGAGTACACGGCGACCGCCGGCATGTCCTCGCGCAGCGGCGCCTGGAGCAGGGCGCGGAACTCCGAGCAGCATTCGCCGTCCCGGCACTCGTTCGTGAACAGCCCGCGGACGCCGATGTCACCGAGGAACGCCACCGAGCGCACGGTGCGCAGCACCGACGGCGAGATCGCGAGCTGGTCGAGCACCGGCGATCCGAGCGTCATCACCGCCGCGACCTTGTCGGGGTGCCTGGCTGCGAGCGCGCGGGCGAGCGTGCCGCCACGGCTCTGGCCGATCACGACCGCGGGCTCCGCGAACGCCTCGAGTACGGTGCCGAGCCGCTCGAGCTCGCGGCCGGCGCACCCGACGTTGAGCCGGATGCCGCTGGTGCGGACCTCGTGACCGCGGCGGCGCAGCCATCCGGCGAGCACGGTCAGCGAGGCGTCGCCGGCGAGGAACCCGGGGATGAGGAGCACTCCTCGACGCCGGTCGCTCTGCTCGGGCTGGTCGGCGGAGACGTGGGCGGGGGCCCAAAACCTCGTGTCGGTGAGGAGCCGCGCGAACTCGGGCCAAAAGCGGAGCTCGTACCCCAGTGGAGCGCTCACGCCTCGTCTCCGTCCAGCTGCAGGATCAGCTTGCCGGTGTTCTCGCCGCGGAACAGCATCAGGAACACCTCGGGGAACCGGTCGAGGCCGCCGCGGACGACGTCCTCGCGCGAGTGGAGCTCGCCGCTGTCGCGCCAGCGCGCGAGTTGCGCCACGCCCTCGGGGTAGCGCTCCGCATAGTCGAACACCAGGAACCCGGTCATCGACGCGCGGGCGACGAGCAGCTGCATGTAGTTCGCGGGTCCCTGAGGTGGCCGCTCGGCGTTGTACTGGGAGATCGCGCCACAGATGACGACACGCGCACCGCGGGCGATCCGGCGGAGCACCTCGTCGAGAATCTCCCCGCCGACGTTGTCGAAGTACACATCCACGCCGTCGGGAGCGTGCTCGCGGAGCTGGGCGCGGACGTCGCCGCGCTTGTAGTCGATCGCGGCGTCCAAGCCGAGCTCCTGGGTGAGCCACTCGCACTTGTCGGGACCGCCGGCGATCCCGATCGCTCGGCAACCCTTGATCCGCGCGATCTGGCCGGCGACGCTGCCGACCGCCCCGGCGGCGCCGGACACGACCACGGTCTGCCCGGGCTCGGGCCGCCCGATGTCGAGCAGTCCGAAGTACGCGGTCAACCCCGTCATCCCGAGCACGCCGAGGTGTACCGGGGCCGGCGCGAGCGTCGGGTCGACTCGCGTGATGCCCCGACCGTCCGAGATCGCGTACCGCTGCACGCCGAACGTGCCGAACACGAGATCGCCGACGGCGTGGTCCGGGTGGTGGGAATCGACCACCCGGGCGATCCCGCCGGCGCGCATGACCTCGCCGATCCCGATCGGCGGGACGTACGAGCGAGCCTCGTTCATCCATCCCCGCATTGCCGGATCGAGCGACAGGTACTCGAGCTCAACGAGGAACTGCCCATCCGCGGGCTCGGCCGCGGGCTCCTCCACGTACTCCCAATCGGACGGCTTGGGCAGGCCAATCGGTCGCGCCGCCAGGCGCCACTGCGCGTTCGTGGGGGTCATCGGCTGAGCCTACTCGACGGGCTGACGCTCCCCGGTAACCGGCAACGTCCAGGCGAGGTTCTAGCGCCCCGCTTCCGGCGCCACCCGGCGACGCCGGCGCTGGAGGGCGAACGTCGCGGCGACGGCGAGCGCGACGACCGCGGCGATCGCGAGCGATCCCTGACGCGCCAAGTCGAGGGCGCGATCGAACGAGTTCCAGAACACGTACCCGAGCAGCGAGCACGCGAGCGCCCACAGGCCAGCGGCCGCGACCGTCGCCGGCACGAACCGCCGCGCCGGCATCCGCGAGGCGCCGGCGACGAACGGCGTCAGCGCGCGTACCGCGCCGATGAACCGGCCGAACAGGATCGTCTTGCCCCCGTGTCGGGAGAAGTACCGCTCGACGCGCTCGATCCGGTCCGGGGTGAGCTTGACGCGGTGGCCGTGCTCGAGCAGGAAGCCGCGGCCGAGCCGGCGGCCGAGGACGAACGACAGCAGGTCGCCGGCGACCGCACACACCCACACCAGCGCGATCAGGGGGACGAGCCTGATCTCGCCCTGGCCGGCGGCGACGCCGCCAAGAATCACGGCGAGCTCACCCGGGGCGATCAGGCCGATGCCGGCGCCGGTCTCGAGGAACGCCATGACGCCGACGAGCGCGTATGTGTAGGGCCCGAGCGTGGAGCCGACGCTGCGGAGCGCGTGCTCGAGGTCGGGGGGTCCGCCGAGCAGTGCCACGGTCGCGATCACCGCCGCGACCAGCCCGGCGACCAGCGCCCACCGCCACGGGCGCCTCGGCTTTCGCACTGTCACGAGGCTCGCCACCGTCGTGACCGCGAGCACGACCACGATCACCGCGAGTGACACCGGGGTCGAGAGCTCGGGCACGGAGTCGTGGTGCAGGTGCGCGAAGTGGAGCACGAGCTTGACGCCGATGAACGTCAGGATCACCGACAGGCCCACCGACAGGTAGACGAGCCGGTCGAGCAGCCCCGCGACGACAAAGAACAGGGCGCGCAGTCCGAGCAGTGCGAACACGTTCGCAGCGAGCACGATGTACGGATGCCGGGTGACGCCGTAGACGGCTGGGATCGAGTCGAGCGCGAACAGGAAGTCGGTGGTCCCGATCGCGAGCAGGACGATGAACAGCGGCGTCAGCATCCGGCGCCCGTTCACGCGCGTGACGATCCGGCCGCCGTCGTGGCGGTGGGTCAGCGGCAGCCGCTCGCGTGCCAGCGCCACCACCGCGTTGTCGGTGACCGACGGATCCTGGTCTCGATGGCGGAAGAGCTGGACGGCGGTCGCGATCAGCGCGATTCCGAAGATCAGGAACATGAACGAGAACGCCGCCAGGAGCGCTGCGCCGAGCGCGATGAAGATCGCGCGGAGCACGAGCGCGAGGGCGATCCCGATCGCGAGCGCACGGGGCTGGTGCTCGGCCGGGACCGCGAACGCACTCATGATGATCACGAACACGAACAGGTTGTCGACCGACAGGCTCTTCTCGACCGCGTAGCCGGCGAGGAACTGCGTTCCGAGGCCCCAATCCACGAGCAAGCCGAGGCCCACTCCGAACCCGAGCGCGGCGGCAACGTAAACCAGCGACCACACGGCCGCCGTGCGGAAGCTCATCGGCGATCAGGGCTCGACGAGCCCGTGCCGAATCGCGTAGCGGGTCAGCTCCACGCGATCGTGCATGCCGAGCTTCTCAAGGATGTTCGTTCGATGGCGATCGACGGTCTTCTCGCTGATCACGAGCGTCTCGGCGATCTCCTTGGTGCTGTAGCTCTCGGCGATCAGCTTGACGATCTCGGTCTCGCGCGCGGTCAGCGGGTCCTCGCGCACCGGCGCGTCGTTGCGCGCGCCGTGCAGCAGGTCGCGGATCAGCGGCGTCATCGCTCCGGGGTACAGGAACCGCTCGCCGCGCATCGCCGCGCGGCACGCCTCCACGAGGTCGCGATCGGCGACGGTCTTCAGCACGTAGCCGGACGCTCCGGCCTTGAGCGCCTCATACAGGTAGCGCTCGTTCTGGTGCATCGAAAGCATCAGGATGCGCAGATCCGGACGGCGACGGTGAAGCTCGCGGGCCGCCTGCAGCCCGGTCATCCGCGGCATCGAGATGTCGAGAATCGCGAGGTCGACCTCCGGCTCTAGCGCTCGCTGAACGGCGTCGGCGCCATCACCCGTCTCGGCCACGACCTCGAGGTCCGGCTCGGCGTCGAGGACGAGGCGCAAGCCGCGCCGGACCAGCGCGTGGTCGTCAGCGAGCAGCACCCGTGTCTTCAGCGGCGTCATCGCGGGATCTCCGTCGGGGTGGCGACCGTGTGCTCGTTCCCCGTGGGGACCTCGAGGCGCACACGAGTGCCACCCGCCACCGGGTCTCCGTCGATCGTCAGGTTTGCGCCGATCAGCGTGGCGCGCTCGCGCATGCCGCGGATGCCGGTCCCGGGAGCGTGGCCCTCGGGAAGACCGGTGCCGGCGTCGGTGACCGTCAGCGTGAGCACGCCGTCGTCCGGTGCAAGGATCAGATCGGCCTCGTGCGCGCCGGAATGACGCGCGACGTTCGTCAGCGCCTCCTGCGCGACTCGGTACACGACCAGCTCGGCGTCGGGCGAGAGCTCGGGCAGCTGCTGCCCGAGTTGCTGGCGGACCTGGAGGCCGAAGCGCTCGGTGAATCGCTCGCACAGGACGGCGAGCGCGCTCTGGAGCCCGAGGTCGTCGAGCGCCTCTGGTCGCAGCTCGATTGCGATCCGCCGCACGTCCTCAAGCCCGCCGCGGACCGCTCGCTGGACCTCCTCGACGTCGTCGCTGAGGTTGGCCGGGACGCGCGCCTGTACCCGCGCCAGCCCGAGCAGCACCGCGGTCAGCTCCTGCCCGACCTGATCGTGCAGCTCCTGCGCGATCCGCAGCCGCTCGGCCTCCTGCCCGGCGAGGACCCGGCCGGTCGCCTCCCGGCGCTCGGCCTCGAGGCGGTCGAGCATCTCGTTGAACGTCGACGCAAGCTCGCCCGCCTCCGAGGCCGTGGCGGACACCGGCATGCGCTCGCCCGGATCGGCGAGATCGACCCGTCTGGCCAGCGCCGTCAGAGCCTGCACGGGGGCGACTACGCGGCGGACCAGGTACACGTTGATCGCGACGACCAGCAGCAACGCGACGATCAGCGCGACCCCTTCCGCGTCGACCCGAAACGACGACACCCGGTTGGGGTCGAGCAGGAGGATGGTCACCCCGACGGCCACCACCAGCAGCAGGACGTTTACGCCGGCGACTCGATAGAGCAACGGGACATACCGTCGCCGCCCCGGGCGCTCGGGCACAGAGCTGTTGCCGTTCATCGCACTCGGATCCCAGTGAAGCAACTCGTGGGCCTTCAGCACGCGGGCGCGCGCCGGCGCGTGAACTGCCCGCGGAGCGGCTGGCCGCCGGCCGGATCCGGCCGCAGCCTCTCGAGCTTGTGCAGCATCGCCCAACGGCGCGAATCGAGCGCCTGCGAGGACATCCCGAGCGTGGTTGCGATCTCTGAGGGTTCGATCCCCGCCAGCAGCATGCCGAAGATCGCCTGCTCGTCGGCGCCGAGCCGGCGGCGCATCGCACCCGCGAGCGCGGGTGGGACGAGCGGCAGGCGCGAGTGCCCGCGGGCGACGGCGCGGATCGCATGGCACAGCTCGGCGCCGATGCTGCCCTTGCTGACGATCCCGTCGGCGCCGGCGACGACGCACGCCACCGATAGCGCATCGTCGCTGTACGCGGAGTAGATCACGACGCTCGGGGCTGGCTCGAGCCGCTTCAGCATCCGGGTGAGCCACAGCCCGCTGCGCGAGCCGAGTTGGTAGTCGACGACCGCGACGTCGATCGGCTCGCGCTCGGCCAGCGACCTCGCCTCCTCCGCGGAGGAAGCGGCGTCGACGACGACGAAGTCAGGCTGATCGTCGAGCAGCTGGAGCAGCCCGAGCCGGATCGCGGGGTGATCGTCGACCACCATCAGGCGCAGCCGGCGGCGGTCGGTGTTCGAGGCGAGCAGTTCGGGCGCGGTGATGCGGGGCGGATGTTCGCGAACAGTGGTCATGGGACATCTCCTTTAGCGGATTGCCACACCACGATCGCGTAGCGCGCGGCCCGCCGGAATGGGGGAGACCCCCCATCTGCGGCTAGGGCCCGTCGCCGGTGGAGAAGGTCTGACGAGGCTAGGCGCGCGCCTTGCGGCGGAGCGCGACCCCGATGCCGGTCATCAGCAGACCGGCCAGCACGATCGCGGTAACCGCGAAGCCGGTCATCGGCAGCTGCCCGGCGGTGCTCGTCGACGTCGGGGCGGGGGTGGTCGGCGCGGGTGTAGTCGATGCTGGCGTCGTCGATGCGGGTGTCGTCGATGCCGGTGTCGTCGTGGTAGGCGTGGTCGTGGTCGATGTGGTGTTGGCCAGAACCACGACCGTCCCGTGCATGAACGGATGGATCGTGCAGATGTAGGCGAACGTACCCGCCTTGGTGAACGTGTGTGACGCGCTGTGACCCTTCGGCAGCACGCCGGTGTTGAAGCTACCGTCGTTGGCGGTTGCGGTGTGCGCACTCGGGCCGTGGTTCACCCACGTCACCGTGTCACCGACATGGATCGTGATCGTGGCGGGAGTGAATTGGAAGTCGGCAATCGTCACCGTCGTGTCGCTCGCGGTGTGAGCGGGCTGGTGGCGCGCCCCGGGAGAGAGCGCGCCGGTGACCGCGTCGCCGGAGTCGACCGCGACGCCGGCGCCGGTCGCGCCGCGGGCGGCCCCGTTCGCGTGGGCGGCGGCCCCGTTCGCGTGGGCGGCCGGGTGCCGGGCGTGGCGATGGCCGGCGTGGTGCGCGTGTCTGGGCTCGACCGGTCGGTGGCGCACGACCGCCTGTACGGGTGCCGCGAGTAGGGCAATGGCGAACACCGCGGCCGGCAACAACCGAAGCTTTCTCATCATCTCATCCCGTAGGACGCCCCGTGCCCGAAGAACCTTCCGGGGGGCGCGGGCTCAGCTGGACGCCTGCTGGAGCGTGGTCACCAGTCCGTAAACCGCGAGCGCGCTCGCGATCACGCTGAGCGTCCACGCCGGCCAGACCCGCTGACCCCGCTTGATCGCGAACAGCGGATACACGGCGAACACGATCAGCTGGCTCAGCCACAGCGCGACCAGCGACGGCTTGACCAGGGTGTCGTAGAACCCGTCCGGGTCGATCAGGGTGAACGGCGCCGCGAGCACGATGCCGACGCCGATCACGACCGCGATCGGGCGTATCCGCCAGCGCGTCACGGCGTGCACGAGCCGGGTCACCGCGAGGTACTCGCACAGGATCACGCCGGCGGTGCTGACCGCGACCCCGATGCCGATCGCCCGCGCCCACCCGACGCCGGCGAACTGCTCGACCACGCTCACGCCCGGGATCTCGGTGCGCAGCAGCCCGGGCGCGGCGGCGAGCGGAGCGACCGCGAGCACGATGACGGTGGCGGTGACGAGGAACGCGCCGGTCAGGCCGCGGCGGATCGTCCGCGCCGGCGTCGCCAGCTCGCCACCGAGGAACAGCGGCAGGCTTCCGCAAATGTAGAGCAGCGACGTCTGCGCGCTGGCCTTGGCCAGGGCGCCGGCGGGGGCGCCGGCGCCGAAGCTCGAGGCGGGCGTCGAGATGTTCGCGAGGGTCACGCCGTCGAGGATTCCGGCGAGCACGAGCTGCCCGGCGGCCATCAGACCGAGCACGATCAGCGTCGCGGCCCGGCCGGCGATCATGACCGCGGCGAGCGCGACTGGGATCAGCAGCGCCAGTACCGTCTGGTACTGGCGCTCGCCCGGGATGACCTGGGGGAGCAGGTCATAGACGATCTGCACCGTCGTGTAGACGATGTAGAGGGCGTAGCTGAACATCCAGATAGCGGCCTGCGCGAGCGCGACGCGCCGGCCCGCCGCTGCCTCGACGAACGCGTACAGGCCGCCGGCGCTGCTGACATGACGCGAGTAGCGCAGCCAGATCGCGAGCGGCGCGATGAACACCACGGCCGCCGCGAGCATCGCCAGCCCGGCCGACTCGGATGCATCGGCGGCGAGCCCCGGCGCGGCCAGCGCCGCGAGCGCCAGCGGTCCGCCGAACGAGGCGACGGCGACGCCGGCGAAGGCCCACGGCCCGATCGGCCGGTCGGGCGTCGGCCGGGACCGGCTGGCCGCGTTGCCCATGTCATGAAGCGCGGCGGTGCCCGCGTCGCCGCGGGCACCGACCCGGATCTGTGTCATTCGGCCGCCCCCGGACTTGGCCGCTAGGCCCAGCCGCCGCTCGAGTGCGACGTGGAGGTCCCGCTCGATGAGCCGCTCGTCGAGACCGTCTTGGCGGCGGCGGTGATCGCGGCGCCCGACGGAGCGACCAGCCACCACTTGGCGCCGAAGCTGTCACTGCCCTGGCCCTTGGTGCTGCCGGCGCTGGTGTCGGCGACGAAGTAGTACAGCGGGTGACCCTTGTAAGTCACCTGCTCGGTGCCGTCGGAGCGCATCGTTGTGCCAAGGTCAGACGCGTTCACGCCTGTGCCGGCGGTCGGCTTGCCCTTAGTCAGAAGCGGCGGCCACGCCTGGGCGCACGCGCCCGAGCAGCTCGACATGTCGCCGGTGTCGGCGACCCAGAGGTACAGCGCCCGCCCGTTGGGGCCGGCGAGGTAAGTCCCGCTCGTGCCGTTCGCGGTCTTGATCATGACACCGGTCGTGGTGGACGCGGCTGACGTCGTCACCGTGGCCGAGCTCGTGGACGTCGGCGCGGCCGCCGCGGCAGTCGTGCTCGAGCTCGAGCTGCTGGCGCTGCCACATCCGGCGACGATCAATGCTGCGATCGCCACGCCGGCGACCCCGACCACGCGGAACTTCGCAGTTCTCCGACTGGCCATTTGTTCACTCCTAATTTGCGATTTCAGTGGACCCGTCAGTTCGACGGTCAGTTATGAAGACCCCGAGATCAGCGAAACCTTCCTCAGCCCGGTTGTGAAAATGCGACGCCAATGTGCACTCGGCGAGCGCGGCAGTCGGTGGTTGGTCAGTTAGTTACCTGCCAGTGCCGTGCGACACCGTGGCGGGTAACCGGCGCGACTCAGGCGCCGATACGGTGGAAGAGCCGCTGCGCGGCGCGCTCGCCGGTCTCCACGGCACCGTCGAGGAAGCCGATGTTGTCGATCGAGGTGTGCTCGCCGGCGAACAGGAAGCGACCGTCGGTGGCGCCGGCGAGCTCGCCGTAGGTCGCGGCCTGACCCACTCGGTAATAGGAGTAGGCACCGTGCACCCACGGGTCGCGTGCCCAGTGGTCCTCGTAGGAGCGGCCGGTGAAGGCGGCGGTTGTGCCGGGGAAGAGGTGCTCGATCTGCCCGAGCGCCCAGCGGACGTCGCGCGCCGGCGCGGTCCCGTGCGCGGCGCCGGTGAGGCCGGTACGACCGACGCGTCCGCCAGGAAAGGCCAGGTACAGCGCGGGGCCGGCATCGGGGCCGAACTGGACGGAGTCGTCCCATCCGCACGCCAGGCGCTGCCACTCGCCGTAGGTGGCGCCGCTATACCCGAGCGCCGGCCAGGTCTTGTGACTGAGCTCGAGGTGGATCTTGGCGTTCGTCCCCATGCCCATTGTCCGGATCACGCGGCGCTTGGTCGCGGACAGTCCTGAGCGGCTGAGCTCGACGTTGCGGAGCGTGCTGAACGGCAGCGCGAGCACGACCAGGTCGGCGGTCTTCTCGATGCTCTTGCCGCCGACGTCGAACACGAGTCCGATCGTGTGGTCCGAGTGCTCGCGGATCGCGACCAGCACGTGGTCGTGCCGAACGGTACCCGGCTGGAGCTCGCCGATCATGCCGGAGACGAGCTGGTCGTTGCCGCCGACGATCGTGTAGCGCTCGTCATCGCCCGGTAGCGGGTACAGCGAGGACCGCGGGTTGCCGGTCAGCAGCACGATCAGGTCGAGGGCGGACTGATCGTCGGGGTCGCCGCCGTTCTCGGTGACGGTGTCGGCCATCATCAGCTTCCCGAACGAGCTGCCGGCCCCGATGTCGCTGCTGTCCAGCCACTCGGGCACCGACATCCGGTCCAGGAGGGCCGTGCCCGCGGCGGTCTGCATCTCCTTGGCGGCCTTGCGGAACGCGGGGTAGCCGACGTCGTGCCAGTCGGCGTTCGCCGCCGCGTAGGTATATATGCGCCCGCCGATGAAGAACACCTCTTGCCCGCGCAGGAGGTCGCCACCGTTGACGACGACCTGCTTGAGGCCGAGTCGGGTCGCGAGGCGCCGGATCGAGGTCTGATCGCTGTTCAGGAACGACCCGCCGTGCTCGGTGATCAGCCCATCGGCGAAGTAGTCCCGGAGCGTCCAGCAGCGACCGCCGGCGCGGTCGGGGTGGGCCTCGTACACGGCCGACAGCACAGGATCGCCGGGACTCTGGGTCCACAGCATGTGCGCGCAGCGCAGCCCGGCGAGGCCAGCGCCGACGATCGCGATCCGCGGGTGGCTCTGCAACTTTGCGATGCGGAACGCGAGCGCCGCCGCCGGATTCGACGCGAGCGTCGCCCCGGCGGCGAGGGCGCCGGCCCCGATGAGCAGCTCGCGCCGGGTGGGCTCGCGGGCGTGTGCGAGCACCTCGTCCACCGGCGTGCGCGAGCGCTCGGACTCACCGTACGCCGCATAAATACGACGCGCTCGGACCATCCCGGGCGAACGGACCGACCGGGCGCGAGCACCCATCCCAGGCATGGCGCGGTAGGTTAGCTCGGGGCGGCGACTACGACGGGATCCCGAGGCCCGAGTAACCCATCTGGTGAGCCTCCTCGACCGACACGTTTTCCCGCCCGAGTGGCCACAAGGACACCGGGATCAGCTTGAAGTTCGCGAGGCCGAGCGGGATCCCGATGATCGTGATGCACTGCGCGATGCCCGTGAGCAGGTGTGCGAGCGCGAGCTCCCACCCGAGCAACAACACCCAGATGATGTTGCCGATGAGCGACCCCGCCCCGGATGTCTCCTTCTTCACGAGCGTCCGGCCGAACGGCCACAGGCAGAACCTGGCCATGCGAAACGCCGCGAAGCCGAACGGGATCGTGATGATCAGGATGAACGCGATCAGCCCGGCCAGCGTGTACAGGATCGCCAGCCACAGGCCGCCGAAGATCAGCCAGATGATGTTGAGGATGAGCCGCACTAGGCCGCCGGCGGCGGGGTCGCGGTCGGATCCCCGGCGACCGCCTCCTCGAGCGCTTTCGCTTCCTCAGCGCTGAGGTGATGGCGGACGAGGCGGCCGCCGTGACCCTCGAGCGCCGTGACCATCGCGTCTACATGGTCGGGTGTGGCCATCATGATCACGGCCGAGGATCCCTCAGGGACCTCTCGGCGGACCTCGTCGAAGAACGCGCTCCGCAGGTGCGGTGAGCCTCGCTCCTGGGCGACGCCGCCGGCGAGGCCACCTGCCACCAGTCCCACCGCGAGCCCCGCCGGGCCGGCGAAGAGACCAACGGCACCGCCGGCGATGGCCCCTTCGGCGGTCTTGGTGCCGATGAACTCCGACTCGTCGTCGGCGTCGACGTAGCGGCCGGCGAACGTTCCGCGCACGATGATCCGGTTTCGCCGGTGGTGCTCGACGAACGCAATCTGCTGTGTCCACGCCACGCCCGCCACCGTCGCCGGCGCGCGCGAGTACGCCTGCTCGGCTCCCTCGGTGTGCTCGAACACCACCAGCGCGAAATCGAGGCCGTTCGTCTCCATCGACGCCGGAATGATATGGGCTCGCCGGCGCCGAACGTCGTCCGAATCGGGTGACGGCGGTGCTAACTCGCGCCCACGCTGGCCGGCGGCTTGATCTCGCGCTTGAGGATCTTGCCGGTCGGGCCCTTGGGGAGCTCTTCGACGAACCACACGTGCCGCGGGTACTTGTAGGCGGCGACGTTGGCCTTCACGTGGTCGCGGAGCTCGGACTCGGTGACGGTCTCGCCGGGCTTGAGCGCCACCGCGGCGCCGACCTCCTCGCCAAGCTCGGCGTGGGGGATGCCGATGACCGCCGCCTCGCGGACCGCCGGGTGCTCGTACAGCACCTCCTCGATCTCGCGGGGATACACGTTGTAACCACCGCGGATGATCAGCTCCTTCTTGCGGTCGACGATGAAGTAGCAACCGTCCTCGTCGACGCGCGCGATGTCACCGCTGTAGAACCAGCCCGCCGAGTCGATCGCCTCCGCGGTCGCCTCGGGGCGGTTCCAGTAGCCCCGCATCACGTTGTGGCCGCGAATGGCGATCTCACCCGGCTCGCCGGGCGCGACAGTTTCGCGGTCGCCGTCGACCAGGCGCATCTCGACGCCCTCGATCGGGGTTCCGATCGAACCGGGCTTGCGCTCCCGGTCGGGGTGGTTGAAGCACGCGACCGGCGAGGTCTCCGACAGGCCGTAGCCCTCGAGGATCACGCACCCGAACGTCTGCTCGAACCCCCGCAGCACCTCCACGGGCAGTGCTGCTCCGCCCGACACGCACACCCGGAGCGTGCTCACGTCGAATCGCTCGCGGTCAGGGTGGTGGAGAAGCGCGGAGAACATCGTCGGCACGCCCTCGAATACCGTCGCCCGATCGCGCTCAATCGCTGCGAGCGCTGCCTCGGCGGAGAACCGGGGGATCAGCGTGAGCGAAGAGCCGGCGCTGACCGCGGCGTTGAGGCCGCATGTCTGGCCGAACGCGTGGAACAGCGGAAGCGTGCCGAGGACCACATCGTCGTGGTCGAGCGAGAACAGTGCCTTGCTGACGTCGGCGTTGATCGCGAGATTGGAGTGCGTGAGCTCGGCGCCCTTCGGCTTGCCGGTGGTGCCCGACGTGTACAGGATCACCGCCGTGTCGCCGGCGGCTCGGTCGGCGACCTGCTCGGCCGGTTCGGCTCCCGCGAGCGACTGCGCGAACGACTCCGGTTCGACGACGATGGACTCTGCGCCCACGTCGGCCGCGCCCTGCTCGGCCTCGCCGGCGAGCTCATGCCAGGCGAAGATCAGCTTGGCCCCGCTGTCACCGAGGTAGAACTCGACTTCGCGCCGCTTGAGCAGCACGTTCATCGGCACGACCACCCCGCCGGCGCGGAGGACGCCGTAGTAGGCGAAAGCGAACTGCGGCACGTTGGGGAGCATGATCCCGACGCGGTCTCCGGGGTCGAGGCCGCGCTTGCGGAGCAGGCCGGCGACGCGAGCGGTGGCGTCGTCGAGCTCCGAATAAGTGATCACGGCATCGCCGATCCGCAGCGCGGGGCTGTCCGGATAGCGCTGCGCCGATGCGGTCAGGTTGTGGGCGAGGTTCTCGTTCATGGACGGTCCTTCTTTTCGGTGGTCGGGACGATAGGAAGCGTCGCTCACCGCCTCCGCTGAGAACATGGGAGCCGCGGCCTAATTCGGACGAGCCCGGTTGTGAGACGCAACCAATTCGGCCTCGGCGAGCCGGGCCGCGATCAGGATCTCGATCAGATCGCTCGCGCGGCGCAGGTCGCACCCGGTCCGCTCTGCGATCCGGCCGAGCCGGTAGTGCGCGGTGTTGACGTGGATGTGGAGGCTGTCGGCCGCTCGCCTGGCGTTGAGGTCGCACGCGACGTACTCGCGCAGTGTGGCGATCAGCTGACCGCCGTCAGCGAAGTCCTGGGCGACGAACTCGTGGACCGCCGGAGCGATCAGACGGCTCGCGGTCGGGTCCGCGCGGAGCGTGAGGTACTCGAACGCGGTCAGCCCCGACAGCGCAAAGACGCCGGACGCGGAGCCGCGCGCGATCCGGATCGTGTTCGACTCCCGGTACGCGTCCGGGATCTGCGCCACCCCGGACACGGTCGTGCTCACGGCGACGGCGAGCGGCAGTCCGCCGTCGGCGAGCCGCCGCTGGACGTCCGCGAGCCGCGGTGCGATCGTCTCCGGCAGGCCGTCGACGGCCGGCACGACAACCACGATCTCGTCGTGGCGGACGACCGCGAGCGGTAGCGTCCGGCCGCCGACGGCGCGGGCCAGCGCCGACGCACCCCCGCGCAACAGCTGCTCGTCGCCGGGGGTGTCGCACGGGGTTGCGGTGATCACGACGAACGACGAGTCGTCGCGAATGCCGGCGGCGCGGGCGGCATCGAGGGGCGGGCCTGGTTCGAGCTCGCGGCCGGCGAGCAGGTCCTCGAGCAGGTCGCGCCGGATCCGCTCGCCGGTCGCCGCGAGCTGCTCCTGGGTTTCGAGGTAGACCTCGGCCGCGTGCGTAGTCGCGATCTCGAAGTAGCGCGGGAGGTGCGAGGCGAACGCGAGCGCCGCCCGCCGCGACTCGTCGTCGTGCGCGAGGGTGAGCGCGGTGTCCCACAGCACCCGCTCGCCGACGTAGAACGCCTGCACGAACTCGGAGACCGACACGCGCCTCGTGCGCCGGGCGGCGTGCGGGCGGACGAACAGCAGGTCCTCGCGCGTGACCTCGCGGTCGGCGCCGAGGCTGTCGAGACTCGCACGCAGGTGGGCGACGACGTGGGCGCGGATGTCGGCGCGGAACTGCTCGTCGGCCGACCGGTACGCCGGAACGTCGAGGACTATCCGCTCGGTCGCCTCGTCCGCCATCGCTTCGAGGCGCTGCTCGAGCGCCTGGCGGAGCGCAACGATCGCGGGGTCCGGGTTCACGCCAAGCCTCTCCTCGCCGGCGATTGTACGCAGCTCACAACCCCGAGCACCGAACTTAGGGCGCGGATCCGATGCGCAGGACCTCCGGCAGAGCGAGTCTTATGCTGCAAGCACAACCCGGAGGAGAGCGATGAGCGACAACGCGACGAACGACAACAACCAGTCAAACGAATCACGCGCCCGGCGGACGAGCCGGGCGGCGCAGTCGGGACTGGACGTGCTGTTGAGCGAAGCCGCCGCAGACGGCGCGCCCCGGTTCATCGCGCCGGGCTCGGCGATCAAGATCGGCGTCGGCCTGGCCCTGCGCCCCCGGCGGGTCATAGGCCGCGCTGCTGTCCTCACTGCCGAGCTGACCCGCACCGCCGCCGGCCGCTCGGAGCTTGCGCCGGCGAAAGGCGACCGTCGCTTCGCCGACCCCGCCTGGGAGGGCAACTGGCTGTTCCGCCGGCTTCTCCAGGGGTACCTCGCGGTCGGCGAGACCGTCGACGGACTGATCACCGACGCCTCGGTCGACTGGCGCGCCGAGCGGCGGGCGAGGCTCGCCGCCGGCAACGTGCTCGACGCGCTCGCACCGACGAACTTCGCGTGGTCGAATCCGACCGTGATCAAGGAGGTCGTCGACACCGGCGGGGGCAACCTCGTCCGGGGTGCCAGGCATCTCGCCCACGATCTGAACACCCCGGGGCGCCTACCGGCGACCGTCGACACGAGCAGCTTCGAGGTCGGCCGCAACATCGCCGCTTCGCCGGGGTCGGTCGTGCTCCGGACCGACGTGTTCGAGCTGATCCACTACCAGCCGGCGACCGACCAGGTGCGCGAGGTGCCGCTGCTGTTCGTGCCCCCGACGATCAACAAGTTCTACGTGCTCGACCTCGCGCCCGGCCGGAGCATGATCGAGCACTATGTCGCCCAAGGGCAGCAGGTGTTCGGGATCTCGTGGCGCAACCCCGAGCAGGCCCAGGGTCACTTCGACCTCGACACGTACGCGCAGGCGGTGGCCGAGGCCCGCGACGCGGTCGCCTCGATCACCGCGCAGCCCAAGGTCCACGTGGCCGCCGCGTGCTCGGGCGGGATCATCACCGCGGGCCTGCTCGGCCACCTCGCCGCCGCCGGCGAGCTCGACGAGGTGGCGAGCCTCACGCTGATGGTATGCGCGCTCGACAACGGCACCGAGGGCACGATGGACGCGTTCGCCACCCGGGACCTCGCCGCGGCCGCGGTCGCCGAGTCCGCGCGCAAGGGCTACCTCGACGGGCAGGCGCTGGCCGGCGTGTTCACGTGGCTGCGGCCGAACGACCTGGTTTGGAACTACGTCGTCAACAACTACCTGCTCGGCAAGGCGCCGCCGGCGTTCGACATTCTCTACTGGAATCAGGACACCGTCCGGCTCGCGGCGGGGCTCCACCGCGACTTCATCCAAACCGGCCTGGACAACTCGTTCGCCCACCCGGGTGCGCTCGAGGTCCTGGGCGACCCCGTCGACCTCGACGCCGTCGACGTCGACACGTACTTCATCGCCGGCGCGACCGACCACATCGTCCCGTGGCAGAGCGCGTACAGGGGCGCGCTGCTGTTCGGAGGAAACCGGCGGTTCGTGCTGTCCAGAAGCGGCCACATACAAGCGCTGGTCAACCCGCCGGCGCGGGAGGGGGCGCAGTCCCGGGCGAGCTTTCGCGTCGCGGACGAGCTCCCTGAAACGCCGGAGGAGTTCGTGGCCGGCGCGCCTCAGCTGCCGGGCAGCTGGTGGCCGGACTGGGATGCCTGGCTGGCTGAGCGCTCGGGCGAGCTCGAGGCGTCGCCAACCGCGCTCGGCAATGCGACCTACAAACCCCATGGAAAGGCGCCGGGGACCTATGTACTCGCAAGTTGACGAGCTGCCCCCGGTGCCGGGCGCGGATGAGCTCCCGCTGGTCCCGGCCGATCGGTGGTGGGGCGACCACCTCCGCGAGACGCGCTGGATGCTCGAGGCCTCCCGCCTGCTCGCGGACCCCGTCTTCCACGGCCGCGGCGTCCCGCGCGGCGACGGCCGTCCGGTGATCCTGATGCCGGGCTTCGGCGGTGGCGACCAGACGCTGCTCGTGCTGGCGGCCTGGCTCCGGCGGATCGGATACCGCCCCCACACCTGCGGGTTCGTCGCGAACCTCGGCTGTTCGGACCGCGCGCTCGACCGCGTCGAGCGCCGGCTGGAGGGGATCCACGACAGCCACGGGCGCCGGGTGGCGCTGATCGGCCACAGCCGCGGCGGGCACTACGTCCGCGCGCTCGGCCACCGCCGCCCGGAGCTCGTCTCGCACGCGATCTCCATCGGCGCCGGGCTGCGACAGATGCTCGCGGTCAGCTACCCGACGGAGGCGGGCGTCGGCGCGGCCCGCCGGGTGGCGCTGCGCAGCGGCCGCGCCCGGTCGCCCATGTGCCTGACCGAGAGGTGCGACTGCCGGTTCGCCTCCGACTTCGCCGGCCCGTTCCCGTCGGACCGCGTGCGCCTGACGAGCATCTACTCCACGAACGATGGCGTGATCCGCTGGCAGGCTGCGCTCGTCCCGTACGGCACCTGCGTCGAGGTGACCGGAAGCCACGTGGGGCTTGTCTTCAACCGCAAGACCTACCGGGCGATCGCGAGCGCGCTCGCCGACCCTGAGCTGCCCCTGCAACCCGAGTGGAGGACCCCATGCTGACCGCCCCCGACCTGTTCGGAGACCTCGGCCACTCTCTGGCCACCGACTACTTCTTCTTGCGCGAGCAGCTCACCGACGAGCAGCTCGAGCTGCTCCGTCGCGTGCGGCTGTTCGTCGACGATGAGGTGTTGCCGGTGATCGGCGGCTACTGGGAGCGCGCCGAGATGCCGTGGCCGCTGATCCGCCGGCTCGGCGAGCTCGGCGTCGTCGGCGAGGACATCCAGGGGTACGGCTGCCCGGGGCTCGACCCGATCGCGTGCGGACTCGTTCACATGGAGCTCAACCGAGGCGACGGCAGCCTCGGGACGTTCCTCGGGGTCCAGTCCGGGCTGGCGATGAAGTCGATCGCGTTGCTCGGATCCAAGGAGCAGAAGCAGCGCTGGCTGCCGGGCATGGCGCGCCTCGAGCAGCTCGGCGCGTTCGCGCTGACCGAACCCGACCATGGCTCTGACTCGGTCGCACTCGAGACGAGCGCGCGCCGAGTCGGCGACTCGTACGTACTGAATGGCGCCAAGCGCTGGATCGGCAGCGGGAGCATCGCCGACGTCGTCGTGGTATGGGCTCGCAACGAGGACGGCAAGGTCAACGGCTTCCTGGTCGAGAAGGGCACGCCCGGCTACGAGGCCGAGGTGATCGAGGGCAAGGGCTCGCTGCGCGCGATCTGGCAGGCGCAGATCTCGCTCGAGGACGTCGAGGTACCGGTGGCGAACCGCCTGCCGGGCGCTAACAGCTTCAAGGAGACCGGTCGCGTTCTAGCCGGGACGCGGAGCACGTGCGCCTGGGCGGCGCTCGGACACGCGGTCGCCGCCTACGACACCGCGCTTACCTACGCCAAGCGCCGCGAGCAGTTCGGCCGCCCGCTGTGCAGCTTCCAGATCGTCCAGGACCGGCTTGTGAGGATGCTCGCCGAGGTGACCTCGATGCAGCTCTACTGCCTTCAGATCGGGCGACTGGCCGAGCGCGGCGAGCTCAGCGACACGATCGCCGGGCTCGCGAAGCTCAACAACACGCGCAAGGCCCGGCAGGTCTGCGCCGAGGCGCGCGACATGCTCGGCGGCAACGGGATCCTGCTCGAGAACCACGTGATCCGCCACATGGCCGACATCGAGGCGATCCACACCTACGAGGGCACGGAGACCATGCAGACGCTGATCGTCGGCCGGGACATCACGGGAGTGGGGGCGTTCGCGTAGTGGCTCGGGAAGCCGCGCAAGGAGCGTTGCAAGGGAAGGAAACCTCCGCCAAGGCTGGTAGCGTCGCCGCCCTTGAGCAGGCGGTCCTCAGCGGTTCTGGCATCCGCGCTGGCGGTTGTCGCCCTGGTGACGAGCGCCGGCGTAAGCCGCGGCGATCTCGCGAGCCGTTACTCGGCCGGCCAGCAGCACGCGAGCCAGCTGAAGTCGGCGATCCACGCCGACAGCACGAAGATCCAGGGGTTCGAGGGCACGATCAGCTCGCTCCAGGCCAGGCTCACCGCCGTCCAGCAAAGCCTTGACATCCAGGAGCAGCAACTCGAGCAGGTGACGGTGGCGCTCTCCGCCGCGCAGCGGCGGCTCGTCCAGCTGCAGCGGCAGCTCGCGAGCGACCGGCGGATTCTGTCCTCCCAGCTGATTGCCGACTACGAATCCCCAGCGCCGAACCTGGTTGACGTGATCGTCGAGTCGGGCGGCTGGGAAGACCTGGTCAACAAGGTCAGCAACCTGAGCACGATCGCGAAGTCGAATGCGCGGACGATGCGGCTGGTGATCACCACTCGTGCCGCGGTCGAGGGGCAGGCACGCCGGCTCGCCAAGATCAAGGTTCGCCGGCAGCAGACCACGACCGCCGTGCGCGTCGAGCGCGACAACATTGCACAGCTCCGCCTGTCGATCGTCGATCGCGAGCTTCGCGTCACCCATGACCGGTCCGCCAAGCGGAGCCAGTTGACGAAGCTTCGGAAAAGCCTCGCGCACGAAGCAACGGTGCTCGATCGCGAGGCGGCCGCCGCCGACGATGCCTCGCTCCCGGTCGTCCCGCCGCCCGGTGGATGCGTCGACACCCCGTTCGTGCCGCACGGAGGCTCGACCGGATTCTTCCCGGCCCCGGGGACGAACTATTCCGTGAACCAGGAGCCGATCATCGCCGCGCGGCTCGACGCGCTCGGTCGGGCACTCGGCCTGCACCTGATCGGCATCTCCGGGTACCGCAGCCCGGCCCACTCGGTCGAGGTCGGCGGGTTTGCCGACGATCCCCACACGCGCGGGGAGGCCTCCGACACACCCGGCGTCGAAGGCGTGCCCGAGGCGACGCTCGAGGAGTTCTGCCTTACGCGCCCGTTCCCGGGCGCACGCGAGGCAGATCACATCCAGGAGCTGTAGTCGCGGGTAGCGTCGACCCGTGTACATCAAGACATTCGGCGAGGTCGACGGCCATAGCCTCGCGCAGTTGAAGCGATGCGTGGAGGCCGGCGACGCCGAGTACGGGGTCCTGTGTGCCGACCACCATCCCGGCTACAGCCAGCCGATCGGTGGCGCGGTGGCATACGAAGGTTACGTGTCACCGTCGGGGGTGGGATTTGACATCGGATGTGGTAACAAGGCCGTTCGCACCGATCTGACACGCCGTGACCTCGCAGATCTCGGCGGCGTGGAGCCGATCATGCGCGAGATCACGACCCGGATCTCGTTCGGGATGGGGGTGCCGGCGCGCGAGCGAGTCGACCATCCGGTGCTGGAGAAGATCCGCCATGCGTCATTCGTGCCACAGCGCCGGCTCGCGAGCCTGGCGGCATCACAGCTCGGCACGGTCGGGTCGGGCAACCACTACGTGAACCTGATGGAGGACGAGGGGGGTCATGTGTGGGTGGGCGTGCACTTCGGCTCGCGCGGGTTCGGGCACAAGACCGCGTCGGGGTTTCTCGCGCTCGCCCAGGGCCTTCCCTTCGACGCGCACGCGAGCGAGGGCGGGATGGACTCGCCGCCGGTGCTGCTCGACGTCGGCACCGAGCTCGGCGACTCGTACGTCGCGGCGATGGAGCTCGCCGGCGAGTACGCGTACGCCGGCCGCGACGTGGTCGTAACCAAGGTGCTCGAGATCCTGTCTGCCGAGACGTTGCACGAGGTGCACAACCACCACAACTTCGCCTGGCGCGAGGAGCACCTCGGTCGCACCTACTGGGTGATCCGCAAGGGCTGCACGCCGGCGCGGTCTGGCCAGGAGGGGTTCGTCGGCGGCTCGATGGGCGACGAGTCGGTGATCCTCGAGGGCGTCGAGTCCGGCGAGGCGGAGGCGTCTCTGTACTCGACCGTCCACGGCGCCGGCCGCGTCATGAGCCGCACCGAGGCCGCCGGCCGGACCCGCCGCGGCAAGCAGGTCAAGCCCGGCAAGGTCGACTGGCCAGCGGTGCAGGCCCGCCTGCGCGAACAGGGGATCGTGCTCGTCGGCGGTGGTGCCGACGAGGCGCCCGAGGTCTACAAGCGACTGCCGGACGTGCTCGCTGCGCACGCCGGCTCGATCCGCATCAAGCACACCCTGCGACCGCTCGGCGTGGCGATGGCCGGGCGCGACGTCCGCGACCCGTACCGCGACTGACGCTAGGGCGCGCCGGCGAGCGCTAGGGCGCGCCGGCCAGCGCTTGGCGGAGGTCCTCGACCAGGTCGTCGGGGTCCTCGACGCCACAGCTGAGCCGCACGAGGTCGGGTGGCACGGCGGCCACCGAGTCCTCGACCGACTGGTGGGTCATCGCCTGCGGCACCTCGATCAGCGACTCGACGCCGCCGAGCGACTCCGCCAGCGTGAACAGGCGGGTGCTGGAGGCGATCTGCGTGGCTTCGGGATGACGGAAGCTCACCATCCCGCTGAACCCCGGCCAGCGCACATCGCTCACGCCCGGGGAGGAGCGGAGCAACTCGGCGACCGCGGCGGCGCTGCGGGCGTGGGCGGCCATGCGCAGGTCCAGCGTTCGCAGCCCGCGGTGGACGAGGAAGCAATCGAGCGGCCCCGGTACGGCCCCGACGGCGTTCTGGACGAACCGCAACCGCTCGTGCCACTCGTCCGAGCGGGTGACGATCACGCCACCGACGACGTCAGAATGGCCGCCGAGGTACTTGGTGGTGGAGTGCCCGACGAAGTCGGCGCCGAGCTCGAGCGGGCGCTGGTTCGCCGGCGTCGCGAACGTGTTGTCGACGCCGACGAGCGCGTTTCGCCGGCGGGCCACCACGCCCTCGATGTCCACGACGTTCAGGAACGGGTTGGTCGGGCTCTCGACCCAGATCAGCCGCGTGTCGTCGCGCACCGCCCGCTCGACCGCGGCGAGGTCGGTCTGGTCGACGAGGTCGTACGTCACCCCCCAGCGGCCCATGACCTTGTCGACGAGCCGGTAGGTGCCGCCGTATAGATCGGCGGGCAGCACGATGTGTGAGCCTGGCGCGCATACGACCGTGATCAGCGCATGCTCCGCAGCCAGACCGGACGAGAACGTCGTCGCGCGCCCGCCCTCGAGCTCGCCGAGCGCGTCTTCGAGCGCAGTGCGGGTCGGGTTGGCCGAGCGGGCGTAGTCATAGTCCCCGACGAACTCGCCGGGCCGGGGCTGGGCGTACGTTGAGGTCTGGTGGATCGCGGGGATCACCGACCCGAATGTCGGGTCCGGGGTCAGCCCCGCGTGGACGGCGCGGGTCGCAAACGTGTCGCGCCGCCGCGCTGGTTCGTCGGTCACGAGGCCAATGCTTCCAGCAAATCCGTCCGCGTGACGAGCCCCTCGGCGCGGCCGTCACGCGTGACCAGCAGCGCCTGCTGGTCGCCGACCAGCAGCTCGACGGCGTCGCGGACCGGATCCTCGGTCGAGACCGCCCGGAACGGCGCCTCCATCACCTCGACGATCTCGGCGTCGAGAATCGCCGGGTTCTCGGCGGCGCGCCTGAGCAGTCCGCGCTCGCCGATCGCGCCGACCACGGTGGCCGGATCGTGGGCGCTGACCACGGGCAGCTGCGACACCCGGTGCTCGTGCAGCAGCGCGACCGCATCGCGGACGCGGAAGTGGGTCTGGACGGTGACGAGCGGCGGGATCTCGCCCGCCTCGCGCTTGCGCGCGAGCACGTCTCCGACGAGCAGCTTCGAGTCGCGCTCGAGGAAGCCGTATTGGCGCATCCACGCGTCGGAGTAGATCTTCGACAGGTACGAGCGACCGCCGTCGGGGAGGATCACGACGATCAGCGCGTCGGGGTCCTGCACCTCGGCGGCGACCTCGAGCGCGGCGTGCAGTGCGAGGCCGCCCGACCCGCCGGCGAGGATGCCCTCGAGCTGGGCGAGCCGGCGTGTGGTCAGAAACGCGTCGCGATCGGACACCGTGACCCACCGATCGACCTGCGCCGGGTCGAATGTCTGCGGCCAGAAGTCCTCGCCGACACCCTCGACGAGGTAGGGGCGGACGTTCTCGGGTCCGCCCGAATAGATCGACCCCTCGGGGTCCGCGCCGACCACCACGAGGTCGGGCTTGCGCTCGCGGAGGTAGCGCGCGGTGCCGGTGATCGTGCCGCCGGTGCCGACGCCGGCGACCAGGTGGGTGATCTGGCCGGCGGTCTGCTCCCAGATCTCGGGACCGGTCGACTCGTAGTGGGCCTCCGGGTTGGCCGGGTTGAAGTACTGGTTGGGCTGGAACGCGCCCGGGATCTCGGCCGTGAGCCGGTCGGCCACCCGGTAGTACGACTGCGGCGAGTCCGGCGGGACGTCGGTCGGCGCGAGCACGACGTCGGCGCCGTAGGCGCGCAGCAGGTCGATCTTCTCGCGGGACATCTTGTCGGGCATCACGGCGATCACGCGGTAGCCCTTGAGCCGGGCGGCGATCGCGAGCCCGGTGCCGGTGTTACCGGAGGTCGGCTCGACGATCGTGCCGCCGGGCCGCAGGAGGCCGTCGCGCTCGGCAGCCTCGATCAGCGCCACGGCGACCCGGTCCTTGATCGAGCCGCCCGGGTTGAACGCTTCGAGCTTGGCGACGACGCGCGGGCGCACGCCGGCACCGATGCGCGAAAGCCGCACGAGCGGCGTGTCGCCGATCGTGTCGAGTATGGAATCGTTGAGAATCGGTCCTGCGATAGCGGTGACGGTCATGCTCCTAGGATGACGATTCTGCGGCTGATTCACAAGAAGTCGAAGATCCTGCGGTAAAGCGCGGCGAAGTCGGCTATTCTTCGGATTTCGGGCCGACAGTTCGCGTCATGCCGAATCATCCACAGTCCCCCGTCGATGCCGTCGATCGAGCCCTGCTCGAGCTGCTTGCGCGCGACGCCCGGATCACCAACCAGCGCTTGGCCGACCGTGTCGGGGTGGCGCCGTCGACGGCGCTCGCGCGGCTGCGGTCGCTGCGCAAGCGCGGCGTGATCCGCGGCTTCCACGCCGAGGTCGACCTGGCGGCGCTGGGCAGGCCGCTCCAGGCGCTGATCGCCGTGCGTCTCGCGGTCCACGCGCGCGACCAGATCGACGACTTCACGACCGCGGTCCGGCAGCTGCCGGGCGTGCTGATGGTGTTCCACCTGACCGGCGTTACCGACTACCTCGTCTGGGTCGCCGCTGCCGACGCGCAGGACCTGCGCGAGTTCGTCGTCGACCACCTGGCCACGCATCCGTCGGTCGCGCACGCCGAGACCTCGCTGATCTACGAGCACCACCGCGGTCCCGGAATCTGGGGCGCGGCCGATCCCGCATGAGCCGCAGCCGACCCGCATGAGCCGCGGCCGATCCCGCATGAGCCCCGCTGCTCGAGCCGCCGGCCTGGGGACGTCGGTGTTCACCGAGATGACCGCGCTGGCGGCTAGGACCGGCGCGATCAACCTCGGCCAGGGGTTCCCCGACACCGACGGCCCGGCATCCGTGATTGAAGCCGCGGTGAGGGCGCTGCGCGGCGGGGAGAACCAGTACGCGCCGCTCCCGGGCGTGCCGGCGCTGCGTGAGGCCGTCATCGAGCATCAGCGCAGCTGGTACGGGCTCGACCCCGAGGATGTGCTGATCACGTTCGGCGCGACCGAGGCGATCGCGGCGGCATTGCTCGGGCTGTGCGATCCCGGCGACGAGGTCGTGGTGCTCGAGCCCTACTACGACTCGTACGCGGCGTGCATCGGGTTCGCCGGCGCGCACCGCCGGCCGGTGACGCTGCGCCCGCCCACGTTCGAGGTGCAGGAGGAGGTGCTGCGCGCCGCCATCGGTCCCCGTGCGCGGGTGCTGCTGCTCAATTCACCGCACAACCCGACCGGGCGGGTGCTCAGCCGCGGCGAGCTCGACGTGATCGCGGCGGCGTGCGTCGAGCGCGACCTTATCTGCATCACCGACGAGGTCTACGAGCACCTCGTTTACGACGGCGAGCACATCCCGCCGGCGACGCTCCCGGGGATGGCCGAGCGAACACTGACGATCTCGAGCGTCGGCAAGTCGTTCTCGTTCACCGGGTGGAAGATCGGCTGGTGCTCCGGGCCGGCCGAGCTGGTCGCCGCGGTGAGGACGGTCAAGCAGTTCCTGACGTTCGCCGGCGGCACGCCGCTCCAGCACGCCGCCGCGGCCGCGCTCCGGCTGCCGCGATCCGCGGTCGAGGACCTTCGCGACGACCTGCGTGTCAAGCGCGACCTCCTGTGCTCCGGGCTCGAGGCGGCCGGCATGCGACCGCTGCGCCCGGCGGGCACGTATTTCGTCAACGCGGATGTCGGCGATGACGCGGTGGCGTTCTGCGCGCGGCTGCCCGAGCGAGGAGGCGTGGTCGGGATCCCGACGAGCGTGTTCTACGACGACAAGGACGCCGCGCCAACGCTGGTCAGGTTCGCGTTCTGCAAACGCCCCGACGTGATCGCCGAGGCCGCCTCCCGCCTCGCCGCTCTTCATTAACTCCGGGGAAGGATCGGTCGGCGGGTGCGTCGGTACAGGTAAGGACACGACGTACACGAGCAAACAAGGAGGTCCTTTCCCATGACATTGCAAGTCATGCGCCGCGCCGGCGCGGTGGCGATTCTCGCTGTCGGCGCAGTGCACCTACAGCAGTACCTCGGCGCCGATTATCACGAACTACCGACGATCGGGCCGCTGTTTCTATTGAATGCGATCGCCGCGGGGGTGGTGGGATTCGGGCTGCTGATGCCGTTCGAGAGGTTGTTTGGCGAACGTGGGGGCGGGCGGGTCGTCGGCTTGCTGGCTCTCGGCGCGGTGGCGATCGCCGTCGGCTCGCTGATCGCGCTGTTCATCGCAGAGAGCCGCCCGCTGTTCGGCTTCTCCGAGGATGGCTACGACACCCCGGTGCTGATCGCGATCGCCACCGAGGCGGCGACGGTGGTGCTACTCGCGCCCGTGGCGGTGGCGAACCTCGTACGCGTGGCCGGCGCGGGTCGCGGTGGCGCGCGCCGCGGTGGCGCACTGACCTCGAGCTAGTCGCGAGCGGAGCGCGGGTAGTCCGTGGCCGACCCGCGGCTGGGACCGGTATTCCGGCGCCCGGAGCGCGCGGGGCGAATAAGTGCACACTCGACGACGAGCATTTGCCGAGATCGCTGAAAGTCGCGATATACGCGAGTTTCAGCGCACTCGGCGCTGCGGGGTGGTCGAGTGAGACGTTATGCGCCCTGAATTCAGGTGCATTGAAATGGGACGGTCGGCCCTGGCCCGCACGCCGAAACCCCGCCGCCCCCAGGTGCCCGCCGTTCATGCCGGCGGTCCCACGGCCTCAGACCGTCGAATCACCCATCTCGCCATCGGACAGCAGGCCCTCGAGCTCTGCCACCATGATCACGTCGGCCTGCCGGGGGAAGATCCGCTCGGTCAGGAACGCGTGCACGTCGGGTTCGGGGTCGGCGGTGGCGTCGGCGAGGACGAGCACCCGGTAGTCGCGGTCGCTGGCGTCGCGTACGGTCGAGAGGACGACGCCGCTGGTGCTGATGCCGGCGAGGATCAGGGTGTCGACGCCGCGCTCGCGCAGTTGCGCGTCGAGGTCAGTGGTCGAGAAGGCACCGACCCGGACCTTGCGGACGATGATGTCGCCTGCTTGCGGGGCGACCCGGTCATGCACCGCGGTGTTCGACGAGTCGTTGCGGAACGCGTCGGCCGAAGTGCTCACGCGTGCGCCCATCCGGCTCGTGGGCGGGATCGCGGCGAAGTCGGCGTCCTCGAACGCGACCCGGACGTAGCCGACGTGCGCGCCGGCGCGACGGGCGGTGGCGATCGCGTCCGCGGCGAGCGAGAGCAGATCGTCAGGCTGGCCGAGCATGTCGACGATTCCGTTCTGGTAGTCCATCACGAGCAGCGCCGCGTGGCGCGGGTCGATCTGCGGGAGCGGTTCGGTCATCTGGCGTTCCTTTCATGGGTGGGGGTGCGTCGGTGTGGACGTAGCGGCCGCCGCGCGCGAGCGAGGCAAGCGCGCCTAGCACCGACAGTCCGGCAGCGACGCTGAAGACGACCACGAGGCCGTGGTGGAAGGCCGAGGCGATCAGCTTCGGGAAGAATTCGGTGCCGGTCAGGATCTGCTGATGCGCGGGGGACAGCGACGACAGCGCACCGGTCGGCCCGAGCAGGTGCGCGATCGGGTTCTCGCCGAGCACAGCGGCGAACAGTGACGACACGGGTGGGAGGCCGGCGACGTGCTGGGCGACGGCGTGCGAGACGCCCTGGTCCTGGAGACCCGTCAGTAGCTGGGCCGGGAGGCTCGCGGCGATGCCGGCGATCATCAACGAGAAGAACACGCCGATCGATAGCGCCGTCCCGGAGTTCTGGAACGTCGATCGCATCCCGGACGCGGCGCCGCGCTGACGGGCGGGCACGCTGCCCATGATGGAGGACGAGTTCGGGGCGCTGAACATGCCCACTCCGATGCCGTTCACGACGATCAGCGCCGCGAACGCCGGGTACGGGAAGTCGACCGGGAGCAGCATCAGCCCGATGAAGCTCGCGCCGAACACGAGCATGCCGGCGGTGGCGAAGCCGCGAGAGCCGAACCGGTCTGACAGGTAGCCCGAGATCGGACCCGAGATCAGGAACGCGGTCGTCAGCGGGAGCAGGTAGATCCCGGCCCACAGCGGCGTCTCGGTGTAGCTGTAGCCGTGAAGCGGCAGCCAGATGCCCTGCAGCCAGATGATCAGGATGAACTGGAGCCCGCCGCGGGCGACGGCCGCGATCAGACCGGCGACGCTGCCGGCTGCGAATGCCCTGATCCGGAACAGCCCGAGCTGGAACATCGGGTCCTTCACGCGGCGCTCGATCACGACGAACGTGACGAGCAGCACGAAACCGCCGACGATCGATCCGAACACCACCGGGTTCGTCCAGCCCATCGCGTGACCCCCGTACGGCTTGATGCCGAGCGTCACGCCGATCAGGATCGCGCTCAGCCCGACCGCGAACGTGATGTTGCCCCACCAGTCGATGCGACCGGGATTCCGCTCGCCGTTGTCGCGCAGCATGCGATAGGCCCAGACCGTCCCGAACACGCCGACCGGCACGTTGACCCAGAACACCGCCCGCCAGTCGATCGCGGCCAACAGGCCGCCGGCGACGAGGCCGATGAACTGCCCGGCGATCGCCGCGACCTGGTTGACGCCGAGCGCGAGGCCGCGCTGTTCGGTCGGAAACGCGTCGGTCAGAATCGCGGCAGAGTTCGCGCTGAGCATCGACCCGCCGAGCGCTTGGAACGCCCGCCAGCCGATCAACCACTGCGCTCCCTGGGGACCGTGGAACGGATCGAACGACAGCAGCACCGACGCCCCGGCGAATACCACGAACCCCGCGTTGTAGATGCGGACCCGCCCGTACATGTCGCCGAGGCGGCCGACGGTGACCACGAGCACGGCCTGGACGAGGCGGTAGCCCATGATCATCCACAGCAGATAGGTGATGTTCCCCGGCGCTAATGGATCGAGATGGATGCCGCGGAAGATCGCCGGCAGCGCGATGATCACGATCGAGCCGTCGAGCGCCGACATGAACACGGCCATCGTCGTGTTCGACAGCGCCACCCACTTGTAGCCGTCGTCGGAGCGGAGCCGCTCCAGCATCAGATGCTCTGGGCCAGTCGTTCGAGCAGCGGCGCGACCGCTATCAGCTGCTCGAGCTCCGCGCGGGTGAAGCCGGACGAAAGCGCTTGCGCGAGTCGTTCGGTCCGCGCGTTGCGCCGATCGCGCAGCACGGCGAGGCCGGCCTCGGTAATCGACAGGATCACCCGTCGGCCGTCGTCGGGATCCCGGGTCCGCGTCACCAAGCCACGGGTCTCGAGTGCCGCCAGCGTCGCGCCCATCGATTGCGGGCTGATCTGCTCGAGCCGGGCGAGCGCCGCCGCCGTGGCCGGCCCGCCGCGGTCCAGGCGCGCGAGTGCTGCCGACTCCGACAGCGTTAGCTCGTCGCCCGTCGGAATCTGGCGGAGTCGCCGGAGCAGCAGGCCCACGCTCAGCCGCAGCGCCGTGGCGATCTGGTTGGTGTCGAGCTCCCGGCCGATTTAGTAAGTCTAGCCTGATAAGTTCACCCTGGCAAACTCCAGGCCCCACCGTGAGCGCTCGCGCAGGAGAATGAGCGTCCCGCCACCGGCCCGAGGAGAGAGAGCATGTCGACGACCGCAGCCCGTCCACCAGCGGCCACCGAGGTCGACCAATGGCTGGAGCGCTTTGGCGCGGCGCTCGAGCAGGGCGACGCCGCCGGCGCGGCTGAGTTGTTCGCCCCCGACAGCTACTGGCGCGACCTGGTCGCGTTCACGTGGAACATCAAGACGGTCGAGGGCCGCGCCGGTATCACGGACATGCTCGAGCACACCCTCGGGCGGGTGAAGCCGCGTGGCTGGCACACGACCGAGGAGCCGACCACCGCCGACGGGGTGACCGACGCGTGGATCGAGTTCGAGACCGCCGTGGGCCGGGGCAAGGGACACCTGCGGCTGATCGACGGGAAGGCTTGGACGCTGCTCACCACGCTCGACGAGCTCAAGGGACACGAGCAGGGCCTCGGACCGCGCCGGCCCAGGGGAGTGCACCACGGCGCGGACCCGCAGCGTCATACGTGGCTCGAGGATCGCCGGCGCGAGGCCGAGGAGCTCGGCCACACCACTCAGCCGTACGTCGTGATCGTCGGCGGCGGCCAGGGCGGGATCGCCCTCGGCGCCCGGCTACGCCAGCTGCGGGTGCCGACGATCATCGTCGAGCGCAACCCCCGTCCCGGAGACTCGTGGCGCAACCGGTACAAGTCGCTGTGCCTGCACGACCCGGTGTGGTACGACCACCTTCCGTACGTCAAGTTCCCGCCGAACTGGCCGGTGTTCTCGCCCAAGGACAAGATCGCCGACTGGCTCGAGATGTACACGCGTGTGATGGAGCTCAACTACTGGGGATCGACGACCGCGCGGAGCGCGCGCTACGACGCGGACGCCGGCGAGTGGATCCTCGAGGTCGAGCGGGAGGGGCAGGAGATCACGCTTCGCCCGAAGCAGCTGGTGATGGCGACCGGCATGTCCGGGCGCCCGCACACGCCGCGGTTCGAGGGCGCGGATCGCTTCAAGGGCGACCAGCACCACTCCTCCCACCACCCCGGTCCCGACGCCTACCGCGGGAAGCGCGCCGTGGTGATCGGCTCTAACAACTCGGCCCACGACATCTGTGCGGCCCTGTGGGAGCACGGCGCGGACGTCACGATGGTGCAGCGCTCCTCGACGCACGTGGTTCGGTCGGCCTCGCTGATGGACATCGCGCTCAGCGACCTCTACTCCGAGGAGGCGGTCGCGGCGGGAATGACCACCGAGAAGGCCGATATGACGTTCGCGTCACTCCCCTACCGGATCATGGCGGGGCTGCAGGTCCCGGTGTACGAGCAGATCCGCGAGCGCGACGCCGACTTCTACGCGCGACTCGAGGCGGCCGGCTTCCAGCACGACTGGGGCGAGGACGAGTCGGGCCTGTTCATGAAGTACCTGCGGCGGGCGTCCGGCTACTACATCGACGTCGGCGCCTCCGAGCTGGTGGCGAGGGGCGAAATCAAGCTCCAGGCGGGCCAGGTCGACCATCTCACCGAAGACGCCGTGGTGGTGGCGGACGGCACCGAGCTGCCCGCCGACGTCGTCGTGTACGCCACCGGCTACGAGTCGATGAACGGGTCGGTTGCCGATCTGATCTCGCAGGAGGTCGCCGACAAGGTCGGAAAGGTCTGGGGGCTCGGCTCGGACACGACCAAGGACCCGGGGCCGTGGGAGGGGGAGCAGCGCAACATGTGGAAGCCGACTCAGCAGGAGGGATTGTGGTTCCACGGCGGCAACCTCCACCAGTCGCGCCATTACTCGTTGTACCTCTCGCTGCAGCTGAAAGCGCGCGCCGAGGGCATCGACACGCCGGTCTACGGGCTACAAGCGGTACATCACACGCGGTAGCGGCCGACGAGGTTTTGTGCAGTGGCGAGTTCGGAGGCGGCGAGCGATCGCGGGGTCAGCGCGGTGCGCCGCGCGTACTCCGCGAGCAGCGCCTCACGGACGGCCTCGATACTGACGCCCGCCACCTCGTCCGCGACCGAGCCCGTCGTGGCCGGGTCCCAATCGAGGCCGAGCTCCGAGTAGACGTCCTCGAGCACCGCTCGCAGCGCGCCGGCGGGTCGCACGACGACGACTGTCGACAACAGCCACGCGCCGCGGACGATGCGCTGCGCGGCGCCGACCAGTTTGGTCTCGCCGCGCGCATTCACGCTGAACTCGCCCGGGCAGTACTCGCCGGGCACCTCGCCGACCCGGGCCTCGACGCCGAGGCTCCGGAGCGCGCGCGCCTGGAGCTCGGCCTCCTCGGCGAAGCGGGCCTGGATCCCGGTCGTCGAGTCGGTCGCCGGCATGATCTCGTCGAACACGAGGCAGCCCTCGTCGTAGGCGGCGGCCCGGCCTCCCGCTCCGCGGATCACCGGCGAGTAGTCGCGCCGCCTCGCCGCCGCGACCGCGCGCGAGAACCCCGGCAGGAAGGTGTCCCGCCGACCGAAGGCCACCGTGGCGTGGGGGCGATAGCACCGCAGGAGCGGTCCGCGGCTGCCTTGCGCGACTAATGCGAGCAGGGCGTGGGGCAGCGCGACGTCGAGCGCGGGGTCTGCGCCGGCAGGCCCGTCGAGCAGGTCCACGCGCTCAGATCTCCAGCAGCCGCTGCACCGTGGCGCGATCGATTTCGAGCGCGGCCGCGTTCTCCTCGATCTGGGCGGGCGACGTGGCGCCGAACAGCACGCTGGTCACGGCGGGGTTCGCGAGCGCGAACGCGATCGCGAGGGCGGCCGGGCTCTTCTCGAGTTCCGCGGCGAGCGTCCGCACACGGCCGCCGCGCTCGCGGGCGCTCGCGAACCGCGGATCGTCGATCTCGGCGGCGGCGCGCCCGGTCTGGCCGGCGTCGTACTTGCCGGTGAGCACACCGCCGGCCATCACGAACGACGCGACCACGCCGGCGCCCGACGCCTCGAGCGCCGCGGTCATCTCGGCACTCTCGACCCAGTCGCGGCGCACGAGGCTGTACGGCAGCTGGGCGGCGCACGGAGCCGGAACGCCCTGCGCCCTGGCCGCTCGCGCCGCTTCGAGGAACGGATCCGCCTCCCAGTTGACGATTCCCCACGCGCGCGCCCTCCCCGAAGCGACGAGCTCGCCGACCGCGGCGACCATCTCGTCGACGGGCAGGCCGTCCGGGGGAGGGTTGGCGTAGATCAGATCGACGTGGTCGAAGCCCATCCGCGCGAGCGAGCCGTCGAGCTCGGCGGCCGCGCTCTGCTCGGGCCAGAATTCCCACCACAGCTTGTTCGAGACGACCGTGTCCGAACGGTTCCATCCGGCGGAGCGAAACAGTTCCCCGAACAGCACCTCGGAGTAGCCGGTCGGGATCGGCGCGGTCCCGGTCTCGTCGTTGTAACGAGCGTCGTCGAGGAAGTTGATCCCGATCTCGAGGGCGGCGCGCATCGCCGCGAGTGCGTCCTCCCGCGGGATCCGCTCGAACGTCCGCCACGAGCCGAGTGACAGGCGGGAGACCTCGAATGCTTCGCCGCCGAGGGGCCTTCTCTCCATGGCCGGCAAGTTATTACTACCGCGGGCTGATCAGCGGCTCCCCGCGCTCCTCCCACAGCCGGCTGAGCAGCGCACGACTCAGCCTGCGCTTGGGGACGATGTCCGGTGCGTCGTCGGGCAGAGCGTCGGCTAGGACCTCGTCGGCGCTGACGCACACGACGGTCGCCGGGTTGCCGCGCGCCCTGATGCGCCGCGCCGCCTCGATCCCGCCGATGCCCGGCATCCGGACGTCCATCAGGATCAGGTCGGGTCGCAGGCGGTCGGCCTCGTCGATCCCTTCCTCGCCCGAGCAGGCGGCGCCGACCCACTCGAATCCGGAGGTGGCGTCGACCAGCTCGTGTGCGACGTCCCTGAAGAAACGCTCGTCGTCAACGATCAGGACGCGAACGAACGTCGTGGCGGTGCGTGGCGCGGGAATCGAATCATCCTGTCCCCGAGCGCGACGACTGTCCACGGTGCGCGCATGTGTGCGCAGGGCTAGTGCACACGCCCTCTCGCAGGCGCCGAGGCCTCAGAGCAGGCTCGAGGGCACGCGTCCGTAACGGTCGTGCCCGCGCCACGGGTGGAGCTGATCGTGAGCTCGCCGCCGATCGCCTCTACGCGATCGCGCATTCCGGTGAGCCCACGCGTGGCCGTGACCACCGCCGTATCGAATCCCGGGCCGTCGTCGGCGATCACGAACCGCAGCCCGCCCGGCTCCTCGCACGACCGCGCCGAGTGCGTAGGCGAGCCCGAGGTCACGCAGCGCCGCCGGGTAGATCCCCTTGGCGAGGCTGCGAATGTGATCGAGCGCCTTGTCGACGCGCTCGCCGGCCTCGGCCAGCGCAGGGGCGATCGACTCGGGATCCTCGGTCGCCAGATCCTCGAGCAGCGAGAGCTTGATCCGCAATGCCACCAGCCCCTGCTGAGCGCCGTCGTGCAGGTCCTGCTCGATTCGGCGGCGCTCCTCATCGGCGGCCCACGCGACCCGCTTGCGGGACGCCGCGAGCTCGTCGATCGAAGTGGTCAGGTCCTGCTGAAGGCGCGCGTTGTCGAGCGCGAGGGAAACCGCGGTTGCGGCCGCCTCGAGGGCGTGCTCGGACAGCACCGGTCAGCGCGATCACGAGCAGTCCGACGCAGAACACCGCTCGCAGGGTCACGAACAGCACCGGCCGGTCGACGATCGCGCTGCCAATTCCAATCACCGACGCCGCGGGCGGCTATGGTGCGAGCCGCTCGATTTGCCAGTCCGCGCCCGATTCGCGCCGGTAGCGGAGCCGGTCGTGTAGGCGATTTTCGCGGTGCTGCCAGAACTCGAACGTCTCGGGCGTGAGGCGGAAGCCGCCCCACGTGTCGGACAGGGGGATGTCGCCGCCGGCGTAGCGCTCGGCCAACTCGGACACCCGCCGCTCGAGCTCGTCGCGGCTCTCGATCCTCCAGCTCTGCGGCGAGGCGAGCGCGCTCAGCTGGCTGCCGCGGGCACGACTTTGCGCGTACGCCTCGGATTGCACGCGCGTCGTCCGCTCGACGGGGCCCTCGATCCGCACCTGGCGCCCGAGCGGCTCCCAGTGGAACAGCAGCGCGGCGCGGGGATTGGCGGCGAGCTCTCCGCCCTTGCGGCTCTCGTAATTGGTGAAGAACACGACGCCGTCATGGTCGACCCGCTTGACCAGCACCATCCGCACCGACGGCGCTCCGTCGACGGTCGCCGTGGCCAGGGCCGCGGCCTCGGGCTGCGACAGGCCGGCGTGCTCCACCGCGTCGAACCACGCGGCGAACTGGCGGACCGGATCGGGATCGACGTCCTCCTCCCGCAGCGACTGTGACGGATCGGTCACAGGACGTAGCCGTCGGCACTCATGCTCATGCGGGCGCGGATCAGCATCTGCTGGCGGTTAGGCTAAAGCCTCGTGTCGCCCGAGCCCCCGAAGATCGTCCGCCTCGACGAGCTCGAGGCGATTCCCGGCCCCGGCAGCCTCACATGGCATCCGGTGAGGCTCACGCTCGGGCTCCGCGCGTTCGGCACCAACGCGTACACGGCCGGCGAGGCGGGCCAGGATGTCGTCGAGCCACACACAGAAGACCCCGACCTTGCCCATCAGGAGCTGTACTTCGTCGCGACCGGCCGGGCGACGTTCACGATCGACGGTGAGTCCCACGACGCGCCGGCGGGCACGTACGTGTTCATCCCCGACCCCGCGTCACACCGGCACGCGGTGGCCGTGGAGTCGGGCACCACCGTGCTCAGCTTTGGCGGCCCGCCGACGTTCGAGCCCTCGCCGTGGGAGTGGGCGTTCCGCGCCGGCCCGCTGATCCAGAGCGATCCAGCGCGGGCTCGGGAGATCCTCGCCGAAGGGCTCGAGCTGCACCCCGGATCGCCCTCGCTGCAGTACCACCTCGCCTGCCTCGAGGCGGTCGAGGGGAGGCGTGACCGTGCGCTCGCCGCGCTTGCCGAGGCAATCCGGATCCGGCCCGAGGTCGCCGAGCGGGCCCGCGAGGACGACGATCTCGCGAGCCTACGCGACGACCCGGAGTTCCTGGCGCTGGTCGACCGGGGGTAAGCTCGAGCGCGTGTCGACGGCAACTTTCTCGACGCTTGAGCCTGGGGAGTCGGCGGAGCGCGGCCGAGAAGCGCGGCGCTCCTCGCCGCGGTCCGCGCACGGCGATTGGGCGCCGGCGCCGGACCGCCCTGATCCGGTCGCGCTGCTCCAGGCGCAGGCGGCGACGCGCCTGCAGGAGCTGGTTCCGATCCGCTACGGACGGATGCTCGTCTCGCCGTTCACGTTCTACCGTGGTGCCGCGGCGGTGATGGCGGCGGACCTCGCCGCGACTCCTGACTCGGGTATCACCGTCCAGGCGTGCGGCGACGCGCACATCTCGAACTTCGGCGGCTTCGCCGCGCCCGACCGCAGGCTGATCTTCGGCCCGAACGACTTCGACGAGACCTTGCCCGGTCCGTGGGAGTGGGACGTCAAGCGGATGGCGGCAAGCGTGGAGATCGCCGGTCGCGACGTCGGGCTGCGGGCGGATCGCCGCTCGCAGCTCGTGACCGCGTGCGTCGGCGAGTATCGCCAGGCGATGCGCGGGTTCGCGCAGGTCAGCCACCTCGACGTGTGGTACGAGCGGATCAATGCGAGCGAGCTCGTCGATCGCTTCGGCGGCCGGCTCGGCAAGCAGGGCCGGATCACGTTTGCGCAGCCGTTCGCACGAGCGCGACAGAAGACCAGCGTCCGCGCCGTCCGCAAGCTCACCGAGCGAGTCGACGGCGAGCCGCGGTTTCGCAGCGTCCCGCCGCTGCTGGTCCGGTTCGCCGACCTGCACGACCCGACCGATCCCCGCGACGAGTCCGATTACGTTCGTGACCTCCTCGACCAGTACGTCGCGAGCCTCGACGCGGACCGGCGCTATCTGTTTGGCACCTACCAGTTCGTCGACATGGCCCGCAAGGTCGTCGGCGTCGGAAGCGTCGGAACTCGCGCATGGGTCCTCCTGTTCGCCGGTCGCGCCGGCCAGGACGCGCTCGTCCTCCAGATGAAGGAGGCGCAGGCATCGGTGCTCGAGCGCTATCTCGGCGCGAGCGAGTACGAGCACCACGGAGAGCGTGTCGTCCGCGGGCAGCGGATGGATCAGGCCGTGCCCGACGTGTTCCTCGGCTGGCAACGGAGCCGAGGCCTCGACGGGCAGGAGCACGATTTCTACATCCGCCAGCTGTGGGACTGGAAGGCGTCGATAGACCTCTCGACGATGCGCTATTCCGGTCTGCACGCCTACGGCCGTGCGTGCGGCTGGTCTCTGGCACGGGCCCATGCCCGTTCGGGCGACCGGCTCGCGATCGCCGCCTACTTGGGCGCCGGCGCGAAGTTCGACGAGGCGATCGCCCGCTTCTCGGTGGCCTACGCCGATCAGAACGAGCTCGACCACCTGCGGCTGGCCGAGGCGGTCGCCGGGGGAGAGGTGCGCGCCGAGCTCGTGGTCTAGTGCCGCGACACCAGGGCGCTAGCCGGCCAGGATCAGGCCGAGCACTCCCTTGATCACGAGCAGTACGCCGATGACCGCGAAGCCGCGCTCGGCGTAGACCCTGCCATGGATGCCCGCCCACGCCTTCGCCCGCCCGATCGCGGCGGGCGTCCACTCCGGGGCGACCGTGAACGCGATCATCGGGAGTTCGAGCAGGAGCAACATCACCAGGTTGAAGGCGATCACGATGAGCACCGTCGCGACCGTCGAGTAGTCGAGCTTGGTCAGCCGGTCGAGCCCGGCAAGATACGAGGCGCCGGGCAGGGTCAGCAGCGCGCCGATCACGAACGTTGTCCTGGGTGAGCCGCGGCGGAGCTCCCGCTGCCACCTCGGCGGCGGCTTGCCCTCTTTTTTCTTCGCTCGGCGCTCCCGGAAGCGCGCGTCACGGCCGCTGGCGAGCACCCGCGCGATGATCAGCGTCAACCCGCCCAGAATGATGTCCGCCAGCGGGCTGAGCGTGTGCTTGGTCGTGCTGACGATCCCCGAGCTCTTCAGCGAGAACACGATCAGCAGCCCGAGCGTGATGCTGGTCAGCATCGCGCCGAACCAGTAGCCGATCATCAACCGCTTCGGGTTGGGGAGCAGCAGCATCAGCGTGGTGACCGCTATCAGCGTCGGATTGAACGCCGAGGTGACGGACAGGAGGATGACTTCGCCCATGAGGGCCGCAATGCTCCCAGGGTTACCTGGGCCGCGGCGAGCGGTCAGCGATCACGGTGGGGCGGGCAGACCCAGAAGCTGGAACACCGAGAACGCGAGTAGAAGGACGCCAATGCAGACCAGGCCGTAGCGAGCCTGGCGGATCTTCATGTGCCCGCTGATCCCGACCAGGAACAGGACCGTCGCCAGGAACACCGTGTCGCGAACGTACTTGTCTGCGGTCCCGCCGGCGTCGGAGCCCGTGGTGAACTCCTCGTCGGCCTGCGCGTCGAACTTGGTCGCTTGCGCCTGCTGGGGGATCACGTACTGGGGCATGTACGCGGGGCCCGGCGGGGCGTGCGGGTTATCGGCGGGATCGGTGGCGAGCCAGGCGTTGAACGCGGGCCGGTAGCCCGGACGGAGGCGGTTCTCGGCCAGCTGCTCGGCGCGCTTGTTGCCGGCGACGAACGCCGTGAACCAGGCATTGAAAGAGACCGAATCGAGCGTCTGCGTCTGGAGCGTTTCAAGGTCCGCACGGTTCGCCTTGGTGCGCAGCGCGGACGCCTTCGCGAGCGACACCGACGACTCCGTGCTCCACTTCGCAGCCGCGAACCCCGAATACGCCGCGAGCAGCGCTACCGCCGACAGCAACACCGCCTCGACGATCGACAGCCATCGCTCGTAACGGTCGTGCTCGTGCTCGCCGTTCTCGCCGTGCTCGGCGTGCTCGGCGTGCTTCTTGTGCTCGGCGATCTCCTTGCCTACCTCGGCCGCCGACAACCCCTCGGGCACTTTCGAACTCCGGTCTCGTTCCTCGCAGGTAACGCCACCGGGAAGCATCGGGGCGCTGCTCGTGGCGGCATCACCCAATCCGGGTGAATGACCCGGATGGCCGCACGTGCGGCGGCCTGGGCGGCCCTCCTTGACAAGTTAGTACGTGCGTACTAACTTCATGCCATGCGTACGAAAAAGCACGGCGAGGCTGGGCCGACCACCTTCACCCAGCGCAAGCGGCGGGCTCAGCTCGTCGACTGCGCGATCGAGGCGGTGGTCGAACTCGGGTTCCACGGAACGTCGGTCGCCGAGGTGGCGCGCCGCGCCGGCGTCAGCAAGGGAGTGGTGACCTACCACTTCCCCGCCAAGGACGACCTGTTCTTCGCCGTCGTCGCGCAAATCTTCGACTCGATCAAGGAGTCGCTCGAGACCCAGCTGCGGGGGACCTCGCCCGAGCGGTTTGTCGCCGACTACATCAACGCGTGGGTCGAGTACTACCGGACCGAGCGGCCGTATGTGCTCGCGATCCGCGAGATCTGGGGCAACTTCCGCGACGCCGGCGGGCACGCGCACTTCGGTCCGCAGGCGCTCGAGCACGAGCTGGGCGTGGTCCAGCGCGTGCTCGAGTACGGCCAGGCCGACGGCAGCCTGGGGGAGTTCGACGCCCGAGTGATGGCGGTGACGATCAAAGCGGCGCTCGATGCCCTACTCAATCAGCTCGCGGCTGATCCGGAGCTCGACCTGGAGGAATACGGCGCCGAGCTTGTGAGGTTGTTCGACAGCGCGACCCGAAAGGGACTGACATGACTGCGTTTCTGAACCAACTGAGCCTCGGGGCCGTAATCCGGCCCTACATTCGGACCCAGCCCGTCGCGCTGCTGCTGTGGCTGCTGGTCAACTTCGTCTCGTTCGGGTTCGAGTTCAACCAGTGGCAGCAACGGCGAGACGAGGCGAAGAAGACCGACAAGGGCAGCTATGGGCTGCTGACGACCTGCACCGGGGTCGGCCTGATCATCCTCGTGTTGGCTCCGGGCCTGGCGCCGGCGGCCGCGATCCGGCCCGCGCCCGTGGCGTTTGCCGTCGGGTTCGCGTGCTTCCTCGCCGGGTTCGGGATGCGTCGGTGGTCGGAGATGACGCTCGGCCGGTACTTCACCTTCACCGTGATGACCAGCGCCGACCAGCCGGTGATCACGACCGGACCGTACCGCTTCATTCGCCACCCTGGCTACACGGGCGTCGTGCTGGTCGTGGTCGGCGCCGGTCTCGTGACCGGCAACTGGATCGGGTTGGCCGCATGGTCGCTCCTGGTCGTGGTTCCGCTGCTGTACCGCATCCACGTCGAGGAGCACGCGCTGCTGGCTGCGCTCGGCGATCGCTACGGCACATACGCCGCCGCCCACAAGCGCCTGATTCCGCTCGTGTGGTGAGATAGGAGGCGTGCGGGAGATCCGGCTCGAGCCAATCGATCTGCGCCACCTCGACGGTGTGCGCGCCCTCGTCGCCGACCCGGACGTGTTGCGGTACACGCGTATCCCCGAGCCGCCCCCTGACGCCTTCGCCGAGACCTGGATCGCGTCGTACGACGCCGGGCGCAAGGACGGCACGCGCGACGGGTTCGCTGCGATCGCCGTCGACGGCGAGTTCGTCGGCCTCGGGCTGGCGCCCGAGATCGATCGGAAAAGCAGAGAGATCGAGCTCGGTTACATCGTTCCGGCGCAGGCTCGGGGGCGCGGCGTCGCCGGCGAGATCCTCCGCCAGCTGACCGCATGGGCGTTCGCCGAGGCGGGCGCGCTCCGCGCCTACCTGATCATCGACCTCGAGAACCGCGCCTCGGAGCGGGTAGCCGAGCGGTGCGGCTACCTGCGAGAGGGAGTGATGCGCTCGATCCATGTCAAGCAGGGGCAGCGGAGCGACGCCGGGTTGTGGTCGCGGCTGCCGACGGACCCCGACACGTAGTCTCGTCGTCGCATGCAGCCGCAATCGCTCGAAGGCAGGACCGCGCTCGTGACCGGCGCGTCGCGCGGGATCGGCGCGGCGATTGCGCAGGCCCTCGACCGCGCCGGCGCCCGCGTCGCGCTCGTCGCCCGTGACGTGGCGGCGCTCGAAGCTGTCGCGGGCCGGCTGCGCAACGACCCGGTCGTGCTGGTCGCGGATCTTGCCAATCCCGACGTGCCGTCACGGCTCGTGGCCGAGGCAATCGACCGGCTGGGTGGGGTCGACGTGCTCGTGAACAACGCCGCGGTGGCTGCTCGTGAGCCGACCGAGCAACTGGACGCGGCGCTCGTCGACCGGCTGTACGCCGTCAACGTGCGCGCGCCGCTGCTCCTGATCGCGGCGCTCATACCGGGCATGGTCGAGCGCGGGAGCGGCGTGATCATCAGCATGTCGTCGATCTCGGCCGTCGTCGGGACTCCGCGCCGGGCCGCGTACGCGGCCACCAAGGGCGCGATCGACGCGGCCACGCGGTCGCTGGCGATCGAGCTCGGTCCGCACGGGATCCGCGTCAACACGGTTGCGCCAGGCGTGGTCGACACCGACATGTGGGCGCGAAACAAGGCGATCCCCGGGGTGGTCGAGCAGATCGAGGCGCTCACGCCGCTGCGCCGCTGGTCGACTCCCGATGATGTCGCCGACGTGGTGGTGTTCCTGGCCTCGGACGCGGCCAGGTTTGTGACTGGCGAGACGATGTCCGTGGACGGCGGGATGGCACGGACCAAGGACCTCTACGGCGGGGCGGTTTGAGCGCGGCGGGCGGCGTGCTCGCGCCAATCCGGCGCGGCGCCGGCCGCTACGCCCGGGCGATCGAGGCCGGATCGACGCTGTCGAGCCGGGTCATCGTGACGCTCGCGTCGAGCGTGGAGTTGGCGGTCCCGCGGTACACGCCCTTGGTCGGCGGGACGTCGGGGTAATGGCGGCCGTGACCGATCTTGACGTGGTCCTCGCCGGCGATCCCGCGGTTCGTCGGGTCGGCGCCGACCCACACCGGCTCGCCGCCGCCGGGCACGGGCAGTAGCGCCTCGAGCCAGGCGTGGGTGTCGACCTCGACGGACTCCTGGCCGTCGCCGGTTCCGGCCGCGAACAGGTATCCGGATACGTAGCGCGCGGCGATGCCGTGGTGGCGCAGCAGGCACAGGCCGAGATGAACGAAGTCCTGGCACACGCCGGCGCCCCCGTCGAGCAGGTCGTGGACGGTCGAATCGACGTAGGTCGCGCCCTGGCGGTACTCGAACCGGTCGGGGATCAGCTCGGCGATCAGGCTCAGCATCGACAGCGGCGAGGACGCCGCGCGCGTGGTGGCGAGCAACTCGATCATCGCGGGGTGGTGGGGGGCGTCGTCGGTCTGGAGCAGGAACTCGCCGCCCGACTCGCGGTAGCTGGGGTCTCCGAGCGTGTCCCAGGTCGCCTGGGGCGGCTCGGGGGGCGCCTTCGTGGTCACGCGCGCGCGGACGTCGATCGTCAGCTCGCGGTGCGGGCGGGAGACCTCGAACTCGACGACATCGGTGCCGAAGTAGTCGGTGTGCCGGTGCAGCCGGACCTCGGGTGTGAGGCGGACGCTGAACTCGTCACAGCGCTGCCGGGCGGTCGCCGCCGGCTTAACGCGGAGCGCGTTCAGGTTGTCGACCACGTCGCCGTCGTACTGGTAGCGCGTGAGGTAGCGGATCGCGAAGTTCATCTCGTGGGTCATGATGCCGCGCCCTACAGATGGACCGCGGCGAGCGCGGCGATCGCGAAGTAGCGGTCCCCGGTATCGCGGTCGATCAGCTCGAGCTCTCCCTGTACGCGGTGGAGAATCCCGCCCAAGCCCAGCCTGCCGCGGGGCGTTCGGCGCTGCAGCTCGAGGTCGGCGATCAGCCGTTCCAGGCGCAGCACCGGCGGCGAGGAGCGCGGCTGCGCATCGGCGTCGGTCAGCGCGTCGCGAAGTGCGGCCACGGACGAGGCGACCGAGCCGGGGTATGAGCCGTCGTAGAGCAGGAACTGGACCACCGGCACGACCGTGGGGGCATCGCGCACCGCGCGCCGGTAGGCCTGCGCCCCTCCGACCGAATGGAGCAGCGCAATCGCCTCGCTCTCGTGTCCGCCGTGAGCGGACTCGGCCGGCACCGTGGCCAGCAGCATGCGAAGCACCATGTCGGCCTGCTCGATCCGGCCGCCCGCTTCGAGGAACGCCCGGCCGTCGTCCCGGAGCATCGTCCGGTCGACCAGCCCCCAGAACAGCGCGCACCGCTCCTTGACCTCCTGGTAGACCGAGTAGGGGCCGGTCTGCATCGCGGCGGCTAGGTCGTAGCGTCCGAGCGACAGGTAGAACGAGTTGAGCGCCTCCCACATCTCGGTCGAGATCACGTCGCGGAGGATCCGCCCGCGCTCGCGGGCCCGGGCGACGCACGAGACGATCGATGCCTGGCTGTCGGTGTCGACCGTGAGCATTCGCGCGGTCTCGTCGCGGCCGAGCGGCCTCGCCGCCAGGCTGGCCGCCACTTCAAGCGCATCCTCGCCCGGCATCGGCGGCTTCCCGCCGATGATCGTCAGGACGGCGTCCCAGCTGAGCGAGATGCTGCGCTCGCCGGGCGCGCCGGCGATGTCGGCGTGAAACGCGCCGTCGAGTGTGCGCGCGGTGTGCTCGGCTCGGGTCAGGTCGCGACCCAGCCAGAACAGCTCATGCGCGATCCGGGCCAGCATTTAGATAGTCGGCGGCGCCTGACGGCGGCGCCTTAGCTGCTGCTGCTGCTGCGCCTGGCCGTGCCAGCCGCCGTAGCGCACGTCGGGCAGGCGCGGCGGGCGCTGCGCGGGCAGCGTCCCCGGCGCGAGGTCGACAGAGTCGCCGTCGTCGAGCACCCAGGTGTCCTTCGAGCCGCCTCCCTGCGACGAGTTGACGATCATCGACCCAGCGCCCAGCGCGACGCGGGTCAGCCCGCCGGGGACGATCCGGATCTCCTCGCCGAACACGGCGAACGGGCGCAGATCGACGTGCCGGGGGGCGAGCCGGCCGTCGCCGGTTTCGGTGGGGACCGTGGAGAGGTGGACGAGCTCCTGGGCGATGAACCGCTCGGGCTGCTGCTCGATCAGCCGCGCCTGGTGCTCGCGCTCCTCAGCGCTGGCATGCGGACCGATGAACACGCCCTTGCCGCCGGACTCGGAGGTCGGCTTGATCACGAGCTCGCCGAGCCGGCCGAGCACGTGCTTGCGGAGCCGCTCGTCGGTCAGCAGGTAGGTGGGCACGTTCTCGAGGATCGGCTCCTCGCCCAGGTAGAAGCGGATCATCTCGGGCACGTAGTGGTAGACGGCCTTGTCGTCGGCCACGCCGGTGCCGATCGCGTTGGCGATCGCGACCGTGCCGGCGCGGTAGGCGCGCGTCAGCCCCGGGACGCCGAGTACCGAGTCGGGGCGGAACTCGAGCGGATCGATGAAGTCGTCATCGAGCCGCCGGTAAATCGTGTGCACGCGCTGCAGCCCGCTCGTAGTGCGCATGTAGCAGACCGCATCGCGGACCACGAGGTCGCCGGCCTCGACCAGCTCGATGCCCATCTGCCGCGCCAGGAACGCGTGCTCGAAGTAGGCCGAGTTCATCGGGCCCGGCGTCCACAGCACGACGTTGGCCTGGCCGTCGACGCCCGGCGCCACGGCCCGGAGGGCGTCGAGCAGCAGCGACGGGTAGTGGTCGACCGCGCGGATGCGCTGGCCCTCGAACAACTCGGGCATCAGCCGGGTCATCGCCAGCCGGTTCTCGATCACGTACGAGATTCCGGAGGGCGTGCGCACGTTGTCCTCGAGCACCCGCCAGCGGCCGTCCCCGCCGCGGACGAGGTCGCAACCCGACACGTGGCAATAGACGCCACCGGGCGGGCGCACTCCGTGCACGGGGCGCGCGAACTGGGGGCGGCTGACCACCAGCGACCACGGGACGATCCCGGCCCGGACGATCTCGTGGGCGTGGTAGACGTCGTCGACGAACGCGTTGAGCGCCCGGATCCGCTGGGCCAGGCCACGCTTGATTGCGGTCCACTCGGCCGCGGTGAGCACCCGGGGGACGAGGTCGAGCGGCCAGGCTCGGTCGCGGCGCTCGCCGTCGCCGGTCGGCACCTCGAACGTGATGCCCTGCTGCATGAAGATCGTGTCGCGGCGCCGGCCCGCGGCGTGGAGCCGTTCGGGTCCCAGGCGCCGCAGCGCCGCGAGCAACTTGGCCGCATGCGGCAGCGGCGTCCCGTCGACGTCGATCAGCTCGTCGCAGCATCCCGCTGGGACGCGATAGCCGTCGAGCCGTTCCTCACCCACCGTGTTCATGATTGTCGAGGTTTACCCAGAATGGGCCGGAGGTGCCACGCCCGTCTGGACAAACCGTCCGAAATCCGCTTGGCCAGGTGGAGAAACGAGCGGCAGCGGTCGGCGCGGGCTCGCTACCGTAGCGTCGGTGCGGATCGCGACCTGGAACGTGAACTCGCTCAAGCAGCGGCTCCCGAGGCTGCTGCCATGGCTGGATCAGCGAAAGCCGGACGTGGTCTGCCTGCAGGAGACTAAGCTCGCCGACGACGCGTTTGCCGCGCTGCTCGGCGACGAGATGTCCGAGCGCGGGTACGAAGCGGCGGCCCACGGGGAGACGGCGTGGAACGGCGTCGCGATCCTGTCCCGGGTCGGTCTCGACGATGTCGTGGCGGGGATCGAGGGCGCGCCCGGCTTTCCCAAACCCGAGGCGCGCGCGGTGTCCGCAACGTGCGGCGGGATCCGCGTGGTGTCGGTGTACGTGCCCAACGGCCGCGAGCCGGACTCCGAGCACTACCGGTACAAGCTCGCGTGGCTCGAGTCGCTGCGCGAGATGGTGGCGGCCGGGCCTGACGCGACCGTCGTGTGCGGGGACATGAACATCGCGCCGACCGACGAGGACGTATTCGATCCGGACGCCTACGTGGGACAGACGCACGTGACGCCGCCCGAGCGAAAGGCGCTGGCCGAGCTCGAGGCCGTCGGCCTCCATGACGTCGTGCGCGATCACTGGCCGGGTAAGCGGGTGTTCACGTACTGGGACTACCGGGCGGGGATGTTCCACCAGGACCTCGGGATGCGGATCGACCTGATCCTCGCCGGCGATCCGGTGGCCAAGCGCGTCAAGGCGGCCTGGGTCGACCGGCAGGCGCGCAAGGGCACCGGGCCGAGCGATCACGCGCCGGTGATCGTCGACCTCGACGAGGCTCCCGACGGCGATATCGGCCCCGTGGTGCCGCCGCCGTCCAACCCGGTGACCAGGCGCGGCGCGAAGAAGCTCCCTCAAGCACCCTGACCGGGTCGATGCGACTGCGATTTCCGCTGACATTGAGCGGAAATCTCAGTCGCACCCGAGTTGGAGGGCGATTCCGCGGTCAGCGAGGACGGTCGCGGTCCCGTGAGGGTTGGACTCGTTTGGGCTCCCCCGGCATCCTCGGGTAGTCGGGCGGGTACGGCATATCGCCGAGCCCGCTCGCCAGATCCCGCTCGTATAGATCCAGCAACGGCTGCAGGGAATAGGCGTGATCGTTGATCGCGGCGTGGCGATCGCCGACCGCGGCAAACCGAGCGGGCATCGTCGCGACCGTGAAGTCCTCGGGCGCGACCTCGGGGAGCTCGTCCCACGCGAGCGGCGCCGACACCGGCGCCCCCGGCTTGGCGCGAATGCTGTACGCCGAGGCGATCGTGCGGTCGCGCGCGTTCTGGTTGTAGTCGACGAAGATGCGCTCGCCGCGCTCCTCCTTCCACCAGCTGGTCGTCACCCCGTCGGGAAGGCGCCGCTCGAGCGCGCGCCCGAACGCGATCGCGGCATGACGGACGTCGGTGAACGTCCAGCGCGGCTCGATCCGGATGTAGATGTGGATGCCGCGGCCGCCCGACGTCTTCGGAAAGCCCGTGTAGCCGAGCTCAGCCAGCAGCGCGCGCGCCTCGTCGGCGGCGCGGACGGCGTCGGCGAAGTCGGTGCCGGGCTGCGGGTCGAGGTCGAGCCGGAGCTCGTCGGGATGGTCGACGTCCTCGCGGCGAACCGGCCACGGATGGAACGTGATCGTGCCCATCTGCGCCGCCCAGCCGACCACCGCGATCTCGATGGGACACACCTCGTCGGCGTGCCGACCGGAAGGGAACGCGATCTGCGCCGTCTGTACGTAGTCCGGAGCTCCCTTGGGGATCCGCTTTTGGTAGAAGGCATCGCCGCCGCCCCGGTCGCGCGTCGACAGCACGATGCCGGGATGAACGCCCTTCGGCCAGCGCTCGAGCGTCGTCGGTCGCCGCTCGAGCGCCCGCATGATCCCGCCCTCGACGGCGAGGTAGTACTCGACGACGTCGAGCTTGGTGACGGCACGTGTGCGCTCGGACGGCGGGAAGATCACGCGCTCCGGGCTGGATACGCGCAGCTCGCGGCCGCCGGCGTCGACGGTGACTGCGTCGGTGGCGGGCATTCGTGGGGCTAGGCGTGACCCGCGATTGCGTGCGGCACGTAGGGCTCCTCGAGCGCCGCGATCTCCTGATCGCTGAGCGCGAGCTGCTCGCCGGCGAGTGCATCCTCCAGGTGGGAGAGCTTGGTCGCGCCGACGATCGGCGCGGTTACGCCGGGCTTATGGAGCAGCCACGCCAGCGCGATTTGCGCGCTCGGCACCCCGCGGGCCTCGGCCACCTGCGCCGTCCGCTCGACCACGTCGAAGTCGATCTCCGGCCTGTAAAGCGAGTCGCCGAAGCTATCGGTGTTGGCGCGGGCCGTAAGCCGCTCTCCCTCGCGCGTGCGGTTGCCGGCGAGGATGCCGCGGGCGAGCGGGCTCCACGGGATCACACCGACGCCCTGATCCAGGCACTCGGGGATCATCTCCCGCTCCTCCTCGCGATAGATGAGGTTGTAGTGGTTCTGCATCGATACGAACGGTGTAACCGCGATCGACTGCGCCTTCGCGAACTGCCAGGCGTACATGCTGCTGGCGCCGATGTAGCGGGTCTTGCCGGCCTTGACGACGTCGTGCAGCGCGTCCATCGTCTCGGCAATCGGGGTGCGCGGGTCCCAGCGGTGGATCTGGTAGAGGTCGACGTAGTCGAGCTCGAGCCGCTTCAGGGAGGCGTCGATCGAGGCCATGATGTGCTTGCGGGACAGGCCGCGGCCGTTCTCGCCCGGCATCGTCTGGCCGTGGACCTTGGTCGCGACCACGTACTCCTCGCGCATCCCGAACAGCTTGCGCAGCACCCGCCCGGTGATCACCTCGCTCTGGCCGCCGTTGTAGACGTCGGCGGTGTCGAAGAAGGTGATCCCGCCCTCGACCGCCCGGCGCACGATCGGCTCGGCGTCCTGCTCCTCGAGCGCCCACTGTCGGCTCTCGTGCCGGCCGTAGCTCATCATCCCCAGGCACACGCGGGATACGCGCAGTCCGGTTCGGCCGAGGTTCACGTAGTCCATGGGTCGTCTCCTATCGATCTCGTCTGGAGTTCAGTCGTACACGGAGACCGTGACGTTACCCATGGTCGAGCGGGCGCGGACCGTCGCCGGCCAGCGTCAGCAGGCCGCGCGCGCCGTGGGTCGTTGCCCGCGGGCCGCCCTGCCGATCGCGGCGGGGCAGGCCACGGCCGCGCCGACGAGGATCGGCGCGGATGCGCGGGACTCACGGGGCGCGCCGACAGCGGTCGCGCGCGCGTCCGCGATCAGCCTTCCGGTCGCCGACGGGAACGCGGTCACGAGGAAGCTCACGGATCCACCTGGCTTGACCCGCGTGTAGTTGCGGCAGTACAGGCCGCGGTACTTGTAGGTGCCGGGAGCGCTGACCTGGACGAAGCTCCGCGGAGGCTGGGTGCATAGTCGGACGTCCGTCCTTTGCGATGTGTGACCGGGCGTGGCGGACACCCGGTAGGTCAGCCGGGCAGCCACGCGTCCCGATGGCGGTGCGCTGATCTGCGCGTGGACGCTCGTGTTGGAGAACGCCGTGACGCTCGCCTGGGCCATGTTGTTGGCGGTGTTCGTCTCGGGCGTCTGCGAGGAGACGATCACGATGCTCCGGAGGGACGCGGCGACAAGGATCCGTGTCCGGGTCCGGATCGTCACGGTGGCGCCGGGCGCCAGCGTTCCCAGCGAGCATCGGACCGGTCGGCGCTGCGTGCACGTGCCTGCGGTCGTCGTCAGCGACAGCACTTTCGCGACCTTGTTGGCCTGCGCCTTGTGGTACTGCGGGATCTCGCGGGCTACCACTCCCTGGGCCGCCTCGTCGCCGATGTTGCTGACCCGCGTGAGGGTCTCGATAGTGCCCCCGACCGGGAGCCGGCCAGGCGTGATCTGATGCGTGATCGCGAGATCGGCCCCCGTCGTCCCGGCGACGATGTTAGGCCCGGGCGGCGGATCGGGTACGCCAGGGGGCAGCGTCGGCTGCCCGGGCCCGGTCGGCGGCTCGACCGGCGGCCCGGTTCCGGGAGTGCCGGTCTCGTACACGAGCGTCACGGTTACAAACTCGTTCTGCCCGTCGAGTATCTGGACCGGGTTGAGGCTGACGGACGTCGACTCGGCCCCGTGCGGATCGTCGACCGAGATCGTGTACGCCGCACCGCCCACGACCTCGTCGATCGGCACCACGCCGGCGACGTAACCTCCGGGTACGGTGACCGTGCCCGATGCGCCGGAGCCGAGCGTGAGCACATGTGACACGCCCCGTTGTCGCCGTTGCTGATGCGGACGTCCCAGGTCTGGCCGGCCGGCGCGTCGCCCTCGGTCACGAGATCGACGGTGATCTGGCCCTGACAGTGCGCGCCGGTGCCGTTCGCCCGGACGGTCGTCGTCCCCGAGGTCGCGACGACGACGCTCGCAGCGCCGCCGCCCTCGACGTAGAAGAACAAGTCGCTGTGGGCCGGGATGTCGAACGAGCCGGAGTCGGGGCCGCCGAGATCCTTCCAGGTGACTTGGCGAGTCTGATCGCCGGTGTTCCGCATCCGCATGTCGAGGACGCCGCTCGAATCGATGCAGAGGGGTGTTAGCGACAGCGTCGTGTCGGGCGGACCGGGCGGCACCGGTAGGCATCCCGTGTACTTGACCCGGTTGATCACCCAGGTCGAGTCAGGGACGGACGCGGCGATCAGCTGTCCGTTCAGCTGCGGTTCGTTGGTGCCTGTGACCGCGGCGTTGGGGGCCAGGATCGAACCCTGCCATGCGACTCCGTGGGTCACTGCCAACCCGGTGGCGAGTGGCAGGTTCCACATCACCCCCGCCGCGGCGGCGCTGCCCGAGAGGTTCATGTACATCGGAGCAAGCGACAGGAGCGTGTCGGTGTTGACGTTGATCAGCGCGGTCGCGCCCGGCTGCGTCAGGTTGATCACGATCCCGGCCGCCTGGGCGAGTTGGGTGGCGTCGACCGTGAATACGTTCAGGCCGGTCGCGGTGCCCGTGAGCGTGAGCGCGCCATACGCCAAGGACACCGTCGCCCCCGGTGTCTGCTGCAGGTCGCCGAGCGAGGCGCTCAGCTCCTTCAGCGACGTGAACTCGGTGTCGAACGAGAACGGCGGCGCGGCATGCGTGAGCCCGCCGTTCACGGTGAAGTTCGGAGCGACGTCGCTCGCGCCTCCGTAGCTCACGCCACCGTTCACGGTGCCGCCGTGCCCGGTGGTGTTGCCGGCGGTGAAGTTGCCGGCGGCGACGATCGTCGGCGACGAGTCCCCTGCGGCCGGGTTGACCGACACGCCGTCGAGGGTCACGTCGCCCGCGGCGGCGATCCGGCCGGTGATGCTCTCCCCCGAGGACTCCGAGGAGTTGAACGCCCCGTCGGAGAACACCGCGAAGTTCGCGGCCTGCCCGAGCGACGCGCAGTCCGACGCTCCGGCAGCCGGAGCGGCGCCGACCCGCACGATCCCGATCACCGCCAAGACGGCGGCGGCGAGGAGCCAGAAAGCGACCCTGTTCCCCAAGCCAGAGCGCACACGGGGAGCTTAACTCAGTAAGGCCCGCGCGAAGGCATTCTGCGGCGCGGACAGGTGGGCTGGACTATCGTCTCCAGCGCCGTGTACGTGTCGATGTCCCGGTTGCGCGTCCCACCCAACCGTGCGCCCGAGTTGGTCGCCGCGTTCCGCGACCGCGCGCACCTGGTCGAAGACGCGGCCGGGTTCCTCGGTCTCGAGGTGTGGCAAAGCGACCGAGACGCCGGCGAGCTGATCATGGTCAGCCACTGGGCCGATCGAGACAGCTTCAAGACGTACATGAAGAGCGACGACCACCGCTTCTCGCACGGGCGCATCGCCCCCGGGCTGAAGTCGGACATCAAGCTCGAGGCGCTCGAGCACCTCCACACGTTCACGGTCGTCGCCCGATGAGTAGACGGGTTGCTCCGCCGAGCGGCATGCCTGCACCCGAGCGCGTGACGAGTCCGCACGGCCTCGAGATCGATCTCGTCGCGATCGCCCGCGAGACCTGCGCGTCGTACGACTCGGAGTTCCCCGACGAGCGCGAGCGCTACGGGGCTGCCGGCGCCGCGTGGTGCTGCCACGACTGCCAGCACCTGCTGAATTGGGCCGTCCTCAGCCTGACCGCGGAGCTCGACTACGAGGCGCAGTTGGCGTGGCTAGCCCGGGTGCTCGAGGCGCGAGAGTTTCCGCTAGCTCGCCTCGCGCGGTGCCTCGAGCTGCTGGCGCTCGCGGTCCGCGAACGGCTGCCAGACGAGCCAGAGGTCGCCGTGCGGATCGACGCGGGCGCTGCGTTCGTCGGTTCTCGCGCCAGCTTCCTCAACTGAGGGAACCACCCCGGTCCCCTCACTCAGAGGGGACCGGGATGCCAGAACAGCTACGGCCTGACGCGGAAGACCTGACCGGTCAGCTCGCCGACGTACAGCCAGCCGCCGTTCGCGCCGAGTCCGACGGTCGGAGCCACGAAGCCCGTCACCAGCGGCTTGAGCTTGCCGCCGCTCAGCGGGAGCGAGAGCACCTCACCCGTTCCCTTGGCGCCGATGCCCGTGAACGAGGTCGTGTAGATCCGCTTGCCCATGATGACCATCCCCATCAGGTCGGTGTGAGGGCCGAACTGCTGGAATGGCTTGGCGAAGCCCTTGCACTTGATCGCCGACGTCCAATTGCACGCCGGGAACCCGTAGTTGTCGCCCTTACGAACCCGGAGGATGAAGTCCGGCGGATTCTTGGCGCCCGAGTCCTGGCCGAGGTCGGACACGAACGGGGACGACGAGCCCTTCGGGAATGCCATCTGCCACGGCTGGCGGATTCCGGTGGCGAACACCTTCAGGCCTTTGCCGTTGCTGTTGAACGACAGGATGTCGTACAGGTACGGGGACAGGTTCGACGGCCCATGGTCGTTGCCGTTGAGCAGGCCGACGTCGACCCCGACGTACAGCCGTCCGTCCGCGCCGAAGGCGATGCCATTGAAGCCCTGGAACTTCTTCGGGGCGGTGTAGATCGCCTTCTGGCTGGTGAAGGTGGTGCCGTTCCAGCCGCTCCACTTCCATAGCCGCCACTTCGGGCCTTGCGCCGTGATCGCGGCGCCGCTCACGTACAGCGCGCCCTTATGCCACGCCAGGCCGGCGACGAACTGAGGCGATCCCGGGATCAACGTCGCCGTGCCGTTCTTCAGCACGAACACGCCCCCGTTCGGCACCTTGTTTGATTCGGCACCGCCGTCACCCTCGAACACGTTGCCGCCACCGAAGGCGAACGATGTGGGGGTGTGGAGGCCGGATGCCACCAGCTGAACCGGATGGCCGTTGGTGGCCGTCGGGGGCGGCGGGGGACCCGCAGCGATCGCGGTACTCGCCATGACCCCGGTTGCGACAGCGGATGCGGCGATCAACGCCGCAGTACGTCCACGCATACGTCTGCTCCTTTCGAGTGCACCACAGACTCGCGCCGGATTGACCCCGACCGGGCACGAACCGCGCAAGCTAACACATAACAGGGCGAAAAAGGGGAATTCCGACTACCCCTTTTGCGTGACGAGGATCAGCCCCAGCGTGGTATTCCGGCGGTGAGCAGGACCCCGAGCGTCAGCCCAGCATGGCCTGGAGGTTGCGGGCGAGCTCGTCGAGCGTCGTCGCCGGCAGCCAGCGACCGTGGCCGCGACGGGCCAGCGCCCTGCCGGCGGTAATCGAATCGGGCTTCGCGCTCGTGCCCAGCACGTGGAGGCCGTCCAGCGCGCAGGCTGGGCCGAGTGGATCGGCGCCCTTCGTGTGGAGGCAGTCCGACAGGAGGATGGCGGTTCGACCTCCCGGCGGCACGTGCTCGAGCTGCCCGGCGGCGGCCGCAAGCGCCCCGGCGAGGTCGGTCCGGCCGTGGCCCCTGAGGGACAGCAGGTCGTCGACGACCTGTTCGGAGGGCGCCTCGCCCCGAGGATCGCGCAGGACCATGGTGTCGGCGGCGAATGCGATCACGCCGCAGCGCAGCCGGTCCGAGGCCGCGTGGACGACCGCGGCCGCCGCCACCGCGGCGATCGCGACCGCGTGCCCCGTCATCGACCCGCTGCGGTCGACCAGGAGGCACACCGCGCGGGGCGCGGCCGCGAACTGGCGGCAGACCAGCTCGTCGGCGTGGCGCGGAGGTCTTCCGTCGCCGCGCTCGAGCGTGCGCTCGAGGTCCACGTCTCCCTCCGTGGTCCCTGACCGGGCGACAAGCCGTCGCGTGCCGCGGCGTCGTGGCATGCCGACCCGTCCGAGCGGCGGCAGCATCCGCCGAGCGAGTCGACGGGCATGGGCACGCAGGTCCGGGTCGGTCGCCACAGCCATGTCCGCGAGCAGCGCCACCGCGGCGTCCGCGTCCTCGCGGATCGCGCCGGCGAACGCGCCGGCGTCGATTGTCCCGACCTCCGGGGACACCGCCGCGAAGCTCCGATGCCGGGCCGCCAACTGGTCGCGGCTGAGCGTCTGCCTAGCCGCGTCGTCGATCTGGGATCGGGCCTCAGGGGCGCCGAGCGGTCCGGGAGGTCGGCGATCCCGGGGCGCCGCCGGCCGGGGCGGCCGCGGTAAGGATGCCCGATCGCCGTCCTCGGTGGCGAGGGCGGTGTCGAGCAGTTCGGCGATCACCTCCTCGGCGCTACGGCCCTGATCCTCGTGGACCCTCACGCGCCCGGACATCGCGGCGATGGCGGCGTCGAGCATTACCCCGCGCTCGGTCTCGGGCTGGTCGCGGACGGTCGCGAGCCCGCTGGCGAGGCGGACCATGTCGATCGCGCCGCGGACGGATGAGCCGGCGCGCACCGCGGGGTGCGAGCGAGTGGCCCGGGCGACCGACACCGCGACCGCCACTGCCCGCCCGTCGAGGCCGGTCTGGTGCTCGACGACCTCGCGCTCCTGCCGCTCGTCGAGGTAGCCGATCGAGATCCGGCACATGCGGTCCGCGATCGACTGACTGACTCGCGCGGTGCCGATCGCGTCGAATGGATTCATCGCCGCGACCAGCGCGAATCCGTCGGCGGCGGCGATCCGTCCGAGCCGCGGCACGACGATCTCGCGCTCGGCCATCGCGGTGATCAGCACGTTCAGCGTCTCCTCCGGTATCCGGTTGAGCTCCTCCAGGTACAGCAGCTCGCCGGACCGCATCGCCGTCGCCAGCGGTCCGTCGGTCCACGCCTGCGCCGTGTACCCGCCGTCGAGGACGAGCGCCGGATCGTGGGAGCCGATCAGCCGTGCCGGCGTCAGCTCGGCGTTGCCCTCGACGAACTGCACGCCGCGCCCGGAGGCGGCGGCGATGCTCCGCAGTAGCGTCGACTTGCCGGTCCCGGGCGGCCCTTCGAGCACGGTGTGGCAGCCCTGCGCCAGCGCGACGGTGAGGATCTGCGCCTCGCGATCGAGGCCCACCACCATCGCGTCGACGTGGTCGTGTAGCGAAGTCACGTCACCTCAGCTCTCGTGGATGATGACCCCCCGGATGTTCTTGCCGGCCTCGAGGTCGGCGTAGCCCTGGTTGATCTCCGACAGCTTGTACTGCTTGGTCACGAGCTCGTCGAGCTTGAGCTTGCCGGCGCGGTAGAGCTCGAGCATCCTCTTGATGTCGTAGGCCGGATTGCAATCGCCGAACAGCGAGCCCTTGATGTGCTTGCGATTCAGCGTGATGTCGGCGCCCGAGAGGTGCACGGTCAGCGCCTCGGGATGCGAAAGCCCGGTCAGCACGACCGTGCCGTTCTTGCGGACGGACATCACGGCGGCCTGAACGACCGGTTCGCTGACGACGTCGACGGTCACGATCGCGACATCAGCGCCGCCGGCGGGGTTCTGGCTGGCGAGCTCAATCCCCTCCTCGGCGGTCTGCACCGCATGGGTGGCGCCCATCTCCTGCGCGAACTCGCCCTTGCTGGCGATCGGGTCGACGGCGATGATCCGGGTCGCGCCGGCGTGCGCGGCGCCCTGGACCGCATTGGCGCCGATCCCGCCGATGCCGAAGATGATCACGGTGTCGCCGATCTGGACGTTGCCAGTGTTGACGGCGGAGCCCCAGCCCGTCGGCACGCCGCAGCCGCACAGCACCGCTACCTCGAGCGGGAGGTCGTCGTCGACCTTGACCACCGACGCCTCGCTGATCGTGGCGTACTGCGAGAACGTGCCGAGCATGCACATCGCCCCGACGCCGTTGCCGTCGAGCGAGAACGGATACGTTCCGTCGGGCAGGTGCCCGACGAGGATCGTTGCCCCCAGGTCGCACAGACTCTGGCGGCCCGTCGAGCACCAGCGGCAGTGGCCGCACGACGGGATGAACGCGCACACGACGTGATCTCCCTTGGCCACCCGGGCGACTCCGGGGCCGACCGCCTCGACCACGCCCGCACCCTCGTGGCCGCCGATGTACGGCAGCGCAACCGGGAGGTCGCCGGTCATCAGGTGCATGTCGGAGTGGCACAGCCCGGCCGCGACGTAGCGGATCAGGACCTCGCCCTCCTTGGGCTCGCGCAGGTCGACCTCCATGATCTCCCACGGCTTGTTGATTTCGGTCAGGACGGCGGCGGTGGTCTTCATGCGCGTCTACCTCTCCTCGAGAGTTGGGCCCCGGTTTGCCGAGGCGCGGCCGGGTGAATCATGAACGACTGAGAGCCGGATCACAGGGCGGTGGGTGCCTTGACTGGGCGGAGATCGATCGGACCTGCGTGGTGGCCGGAACGTCGCCGTCGCACACATACGCCCAACACTCCCTGCACCACCCGACAAGTAGTACTGCGCTGATTGGCTGGCGAGCTGGCAACGGCAGCGACAAGCTACGCGTGGCTGATCGCCGCCCGGGGAGGAGAGCTCCGTGGCGTAAGCCGGGCCGCGAGCGAACCTCGGAGGGAGGAGCAATGGCTATGTCGGATGCGGAGAACGTTTTCGGAGGCGGTTCCGGTTCACGCCTCGAGGGGGTGGGCGCAACTCGTTCGAGTGGCAGGCGGCGCGGGGCGATCGTGATCCTTGCCGCCGCGGCCGCGTGTCTCGCGATATCGGCCTGCGGCTCGAGCTCCAAGAGCTCGAGCAGCTCGAGCGGCTCGAGTTCCACATCGAGCAGCAGCGGCACATCAGCCGCCCATGCCGGCGGCTCGTTGACGGTGCTGTTGAACAGTGGTTATGAGGGTGCGTGGCCTACAGGGCTCGATCCCGCCACCAACACCAACGGTGCCGCCAACCAGGACCTGATGAACTCGATCTACGGCAACTTGTTCGAGCTCGGTGCCGGCGGCACGATCATCAACGACCTGGCGAGCTCTTACAGCTTCGCCGACGGCGGTAAGACGCTCACGATCGACATTCGGCCCGGGGTGAAGTTCACCGACGGGACGCCGTTCAACGCCGCGGCGGTCGCGGCCAACATCAAACGCGACCTCGCCTCGCCGTGCACGTGCAGCCCGAAGGGCGCCGGCTGGCCGCTCGCGCCCACCCCAATCACGACGACCGCGACCACCGTCTCGCTTCACTACACGGTCCCGTTCGCACCGGCGGTTCACGACTTCATCGACGCGAACGTCAACTGGATCGCGTCGCCGACCGCACTCGCGAAGCTGGGCGAGCAGAAGTTCAAGATCGATCCGGTCGGCGCGGGCCCGTTCACGGTCGTGAGCAACACGCTCAGCTCCCAGCTTGTGCTGAAGAAGAACCCGAACTACTGGGAGGCGGGCCACCCGCTGCTCGACAACCTGACTTTCAAGTCGATCGGTGGCGACGAGGCAGCCTACGAGGCGATGCAGGCGGGTCAGGCGGGAGCCTACGTCGACATGTCGACCCCGGCAATCATCAACGAGGCCAAGTCCCACTTCACGGTGACTCAGCAGCTCTCAACCTCGCCGTACGACCTCCAGCTGAACACCAAGATCCCCCCGTTCAACAACAAGCTCGCCCGCGAGGCGATCTACTACGCGACGAACTTCTCGCTCATCTCGCAGCACATCTTCGATAACAAGTTCCCGTTGACTCAGTCGTTCACCGGTGCCGGCGGCCTGTTCTACAACCCGACGGTTCCTGGCTACCCGACGTACAACCTGGCCAAGGCCAAGGCGCTCGTCAAGCAGCTCGGCGGATTGAATATCAACCTCGGTACGATCTCAGTGCTGGTCGCGACCGAGACGACCGAGGCGCTGCAGAGCGAGTGGGCTCAGGCCGGGATCAAGGCGACGATCCACAGCTATCAGCTGGCTCCCCTAATTGCGCAGTTCGAGTCGGGCAAATGGCAGTCGTTTGTCCAGACCGCGGGCTCCTGGGATCCGGCGTCGGGCGTCGGGGTCTACTTCCGCTTCGGCTCGAAGTCCCCGTTCAGTGGCGTACACGATCCCAAGCTCGACGCGTTGATCTTGGGCGCTGCCTCGACGCTGAACAACAGCCAGCGCGCGGCCCTCTACGCGAAAGCCGCGGAGTACATCGCGGCCAATGACTATGGGCCGTTCTACTTCTCTTGGGCGCCTTCGCAAGTCGCGGCCAAGAGCGTGTCCGGACCGGGCCTGACGACTCCGCTGCCGGCGGTGGTCGTCTCGGCTAACGTGCTCTGGGAGGATGTGTCCGATAGCGGGTAACCGCGACGGCGAACTGGTAGTTGAGCCCCGGCGGAGGCGGGTGCCGCGGTGAGTGCCTCGGCACCCGCAGGGTTGCGCGCGCCCTCCGGCCGCGGTCTGGTGCAAGGGCTGCGCGCGGCATCGCGCGCGCCAACGGTCCGGCTCATCGGCCGCAGGCTGGCGGCGGCGATCCCGGTGCTGTTCGGCGTCACGCTGCTGACCTTCATCGTGATGAACTTCCTGCCTGGGGATGCGGCCTCCGAGCTCTTGGGCGCAAACGCCACGCCGGCCGAGATCCACCAGCTTGACATCAAGCTCGGTCTCGACAGGCCGTTTCTCACTCGGTACGGCGAATGGCTGCACGGCGTCGTGACCGGCCACCTCGGCACGTCGCTGGCGAGTGGTCAGAGCGTCACCAGCATCATCGGCCAGGACCTGCCGGTGACCTTCGAGCTCGTCGCCTTCGCGTTCCTGGTGTCGCTCGTGCTCGCGGTGCCGTTCGCGATGCTGTGCGCACGCCGCCCGAACGGGATCGTCGACCGGCTCGGGATGATGCTCAGCATGGCGGGGCTGTCGATCGCCAACTACGTGCTCGCGCTCGTCCTGATCTATGTGTTCGCGGTCAAGCTCGCCGTGTTCCCCGCGATCGGCTGGGTCCCGCCAGGGCAGAGCCTCTCGCAGAACATCCGCTACCTGACGCTGCCCGCCATATCGATCGGGCTCGGGCTCCTCTGCTTCTACACGCGCCTCCTCCGCGCCGACGTGCTCGAGCAGATGCAGGGCGAGGACTACGTGGTCACCGCCAGAGCCAAGGGGGTCGGTCCGTGGCGCGTGCTCGTCCGCCACGCGCTTCGTAACTCTCTGTTCGGGCTGATCACGATCGTCGCGCTCAACCTAGGCACGCTGCTCGGCGCGACGGTGGTCATCGAGGACATCTTCGGTATCCCGGGGATCGGCCGGGAGCTGTTGCAAGCGATCAACAACCGTGACATCCCCGTGGTCGAGGGCACGGTGCTCGTGTTCGCGGTGATCGTGGTGCTCGCCAACCTGCTGGCGGACATCCTCTATTCGGTGCTCGACCCGAGGATCCGGTATGGCCGAGCGACCGGCTGACTACGCGGTCCCCGGCGCCCTCGAGCTGCCTATGGCCGAGAACTCCGGCGTCGGGGCCTCCGGGCGCTGGCGGAGCTCGCTCGGGATCATCGTGCCGGCGGCCCTGCTCGCGCTGATCTTCGGTCTTTGCTTCATCTGGCCGCTGATCGGTCCGGTACCCAAGCCGACCGGCGGCAACATCCTCGAATCGAACCTGCCGGCCTTCTCGCACGGCCACTTTCTCGGCACCGACCCGGTCGGCAACGACGAGTGGTCGCGATTGCTGTATGGCGGGCGCACGTCGCTCGAGATCGCGCTCGCGGTGAACGGTATCGGCCTACTCCTCGGCGGCTTGCTGGGAGCTGTCGCGGCGTATCTCGGTGCGTGGCGCGACGCGACGATCATGCGGGCGCTCGACGTACTGATCGCGTTCCCCTCGCTGGTACTCGCGCTGGCGATCGCGCAAGGCCTCGGCCCGAGCGAGATCCACACGATCTGGGCGCTGTGCTTCTTCAGCGTGCCGGCGTTTGCCCGGATCGCGCGGGCCGCGACGCTGCGCGTTCGCGAGCAGACGTTCATGGTCGCGGCCAGGCTGTCGGGAACGAGCAGCTGGCGCATGCTGTTGCGCCACATCACTCCGAACATCCTTCCTCAGCTGATCACATTTGCGCTGCTGGGAATGGGCATCACGGTCATCCTCGAGGGCGCACTCAGCTACCTCGGCCTGGGAGTCCCACTGCCCGCGCCAAGCTGGGGGAACATGATCGCCCAGGGCCAACAGGTGCTCTCGGCAGAGCCTAGGTACGTGCTGCTGCCGAGCATCGCTCTGTTCATCACGGTGGTAGCGCTGAACCTGTTGGGGGACGGCTTGCGAGCCCGGTGGAGCACGGGGTGAGCCCGCCGCTGCTCGAGGTGAGCGATCTGCGGATCGACTTCCGCCAGGACGGCCGGCTGGTGCGTGCGGTCGACGGGCTGACCTACTCCGTTCGCAGCGGGCAGACCGTTGCGATGATCGGGGAGTCCGGTTCGGGCAAGACCGTCAGCTCTCGCGCGATCATGGGGCTGCTGCCGCGGACGGCGACCGTGACGGGATCGATCAGGTTCGAGGGCGAAGAGCTCGTCGGTCTGTCGGAGCGGGCCATGCGCGCGCATCGCGGCGCGGCGATCGCGATGGTCTTCCAGGACCCGACGCGCTCGCTCAATCCGACGATGCGGATCGGGGCGCAGATCACCGAGGCGATCCGGACCCACGCACGGTCCTCCAAGGCGGCGGCGCGGGATCGGGCCATCGAGCTGCTCGAGCTGGTCCGTGTTCCGGCCGCTCGCGAACGCTTGATGCAGTATCCGCACCAGCTCTCGGGCGGGATGCGGCAGCGCGTGATGATCGCGATCGCGCTGGCCCCCGATCCGAAGCTGCTGATCGCCGACGAGGCAACGACCGCGCTCGACGTCACCACGCAGGCTCAGATCATGGAGCTCTTGCGCGACCTCCAGCAGCGACTGGGCATGGCGCTGATCATGATCAGCCACGACCTCGGCCTGGCCGCCAGCTTCGCCGACGAGGTGCTCGTCATGTACGCCGGGCGTGCGGTCGAGCGGGCGCCGACGACGACGCTGTTCGCCCACGTTCGGATGCCCTACACACGCGCGCTGCTCGACGCGATCCCCCGGCTCGACAGTCCCCCTCACTGCGAGCTGGCCGCCGTCCCCGGCCAGCCTCCGAACCTCGCGCTGCTCCAGTCAGGCTGTCCGTTCACGCCGCGGTGCCCGAACGCGACCGAGCGCTGCCGCGAGCACGCCCCGGCGTTCGAGGAGCACGAGCCCGACCACCTGTGGGCATGTTGGCATCCGTGCGGGGAGGAAGCTGCGCTGTGACCAGCGACGGCCCGTTGCTCGACGTCCGCGATCTGGTCCAGGAGTTCGACGTACGCGCGCACGGCGGCGTCAGGGGCGGTGTCGTACAGGCGGTCTCGGGCGTCTCGTTCAGGCTCGACAAGGGCGAGACGCTCGGCCTCGTTGGTGAGACCGGCTCCGGCAAGTCCACGCTGGCGCGAGCGATTCTTCAGGCCCCCAGCCCCAAGTCCGGGGAAGTGCTGTTCCGTGGCGTCGATCTCGTGAAGCTGCGCGGACGCCGTCTGCACGAAGCTCGGCGCGACATCCAGATGGTCTTCCAGGATCCGTTCGGCTCGCTCGACCCGAAATGGAAGGTCACGCAGATCGTCGAGGAGTCGCTGATCGCGTTCGGCGCCGGCAGTCGCGCCGAACGGAGGCGCCGCGTGGCCGAGGTGCTCGACCGCGTCGGCCTCGACCCGGCTCGCTATGGCGACCGCCGTCCGCGGGCGCTGTCCGGTGGTCAGGCGCAGCGAGTCGCGATCGCGCGCGCGCTGGCGCTCGATCCGGCGCTGATCATCTACGACGAGGCGGTCTCATCGCTCGACGTCCTGATCCGTGCTCAGGTGCTGAATCTGCTCGAGGACTTGCGCTCGGAGCTCTCGCTGTCATACCTGTTCATCGCCCATGACCTGGCACTGGTCAAGCAGGTCTCTGACCGGGTGGCGGTGATGTATCTCGGCAAGCTGGTCGAGATCGGGCCGGGCGAGTCACTCTACCGGGAGCCGCTTCACCCCTACACGGTGGCGCTCCTAGCGTCGATCCCCAGCACCGACCCAACGGCCACCCGCCCGTCCGTTAGGGACACCATCAAGGGCGAGCCCCCTTCCCCGATCGACCCGCCCAGCGGCTGCCGGTTCCGCACTCGCTGTCCCCGGGCCCAGGATATCTGCGCCACCGAGGAGCCGCCCTTGCGCAAGCTGGCCGACCACCACTACGCCGCCTGCCACTTCCCGGTCTCGCGAGGCGCGCCGGCCAAAGAAGGGGTGCCGACGCAGGTGGCGGCCATTTCCGAAGCTGAAGCCAAGAGGTAGGAGGAACAAATGACAGTGAACGAATCGATCGCGGCTCCCGACGCGCTGGACGTGCATGCCCTGGTGACCGATGGCACCCAGCTGATCGGCGGTGAGTGGGTGGCGGCGCGGGGCGGGGAGACGATTTCCGTGATCAATCCGGCCACCGGCGAACCGATCGCGAGCGTTCCGCGCGGGGGGCAAGCGGACGTCGAGGACGCCGTGGCCGCCGCGGAGGCGGCGTTCCCGGCCTGGCGCGACACCAGCCCGAGCCGGCGCGGCCAGCTGCTGCTGGCCTGGGCCGAGCGGTGCCGTGAGCACGCGCGCGAGCTCGATCTGCTGGAGCGCATGGAGGTCGGTCGGCCCGGCTGGGGCCCCGCGCCGATGCCGAACATCATCACGTTCGTCGCGGGGATGGCCGACAAGGTGTCCGGCCAGACGCTCCCGAGCGCGTTTCCCGATGTCATCGGCATGACCCTGCGCGAGCCCTACGGCGTGTGCGCGAGCGTCATACCGTGGAACGCGCCGGGCCCGCTCACGGCGCAGGACGTGGCGCCCGCGATCGCCATGGGCAACACGATCGTGCTCAAGCCGGCCGAGGACGCGCCGCTCACCCCGCTGCTGATGGCCAAGCTGGCGCTCGAGGCCGGCATTCCGCCGGGGGTCATCAACGTGGTCACCGGCTACGGCGGAGAGGCCGGCAGCGCGCTCTCCCATCACCCCGGCATCCGCCGAATGAGCTTTACCGGCTCGCCTGAGACCGGCAGCCGAATCATGGAAGCTTGCGCCAAGAACCTCGTCCCGGTGCACTTGGAGCTCGGCGGCAAGTCGCCCCAGGTAGTACTCCGCGACGCACCGCTCGAGAAGGCGATCCCGACCATCGTGCGCAGCATCACGCTGAATACCGGTCAGATCTGCGCCGCCGGCTCGCGCGTGATCGTCGACGAGAAGATCCGCGCGCAGGTGGTGGAGGGGCTGGCCGAGGGATTCCAGAAGGTCAAGGTCGGCCCGTGGTATGAGCAGGTCGACATGGGGCCGTTGATCAGCGCCAAGCAGGAGCAACGTGTGCTCGGCTACCTGGAGAGCGGCCGCGAGCAGGGAGCCAACGTGGTGATCGGTGGCGGCAAGCTCAGCGGTGAAGGCTTCGACAACGGCTACTTCGTCGAGCCGACGATCTTCGATCAGGTGACGCCCGACATGCGAATCGCCCAGGAGGAGATCTTCGGCCCGGTGCTGTCGGTGCTCGGCGCCGACGATGAGGAACAGGCGTTGTCGATTGCCAACGGAACGCGCTACGGCCTGGTCGCCTCGGTGTGGACACGCGACGTGGGGAAGGCCGTGCGCCTGGCTCGCCGGATCCAGGCCGGCCAGGTGTCGATCAACACGCTGTGGTCAGGGGGCGTGATCGGGGCGCCGTTCGGCGGCTACAAGTCGAGCGGCTTCGGGCGCACGGTCAGCGCCGATTCGATCCTCGACTACACCCAGGTCAAGAGCGTGATCATCGACGGGCGGGCGTAGCCGGTGGAGGTCACGCTCGAAGGCAAGGTGGCGCTGGTGACCGGCGCCGGTCCGAACATCGGCAGCGGGATCGCGCTGGCGCTGTCACGGTACGGCGCCCAGGTCGCCTGCAACGACTTGACCGCGGAGGCGGCCGGCGCGTCCGTGCGACGGATCGAGCGCCACGGGGGTCAGGCGATGGCCGTGGTCGGCGACGTCACCGACGAGGGTGACGTGACGCGCTACATCGGCGAGGTGCTCGACCGCTGGGGACGGATCGACATCCTGATCAACAACGCCGCGTTGCTCGGCGGCCGGGGCGTGCTCGAGGAGAGCCTCGAGTTCTGGAACCGGGCAATCGCGGTTGCCGGCGCCGGCACGTTCCTGAACACCAAGCACGTGGCGATCTCGATGATCGAGCGCGAGCTCAGGGGGAGCATCGTCAACATCCTGTCCTCGAACGCCTGGCAGGGCTGCGCCGGCGTGATCGCCTACGCGTTCCACAAGGGCGGGCTGGCGAACTTCACGCGCGCCGCCGCGATGGACCTGGCGCCGTACGGGATCCGCGTGAATTCGTATTCGCCGACGGCGCCGCGGCCCGACAACCCGGAGCTGCTCGCCGAGCTGCGGGAGACGGGCGGGTGGCGCGTGCGGCCGCAGACGAATGCGGATCACCCGAGCTGGTGGCGGGAGACCGGAAAGATCGACGTGCGGAGCAACATGCCGATGGCGCCGTCGACGCCGACCGACATTGGCCACTGCGTGGCGTGGCTGTGCTCGGACTACGCGCGGCTGATCACCGGCTGCGACTTCGTGATCGACGGCGGGGCGCGGGCCAAGTACTGGGGGTACACGCCGCCGGCGGACAAGGCGGAGCCGGTGCCACTGATTCCTCTGTACGAGGACGAGACGATGCCGGGAGGCTTCTAGCGATGTCTTCTTCCGAGATGGTGCGTGGTGCTGTCCAGACCGGGCCGATGGCGTACGAGATCCGGGAGTTCCCGCGTCCGCGGATCGGCGACGACGACGGACTGCTGCGTGTGGAGGCATGCGGGATCTGTGGGTCAGACGTCGAGCAGTGGCGAGGCCATCTGGTCCGGCCGGGCATGTTCCCGCTGATCCCCGGCCACGAGCCACTTGGGGTGATCGAGGAGGTGGGGCCGCGGGCGGCCGCGCGTTGGGGAGTCGAGGTCGGCGACCGGGTGGCGGTCGAGATCCTCAGGCCATGCCACAGCTGCGACCATTGCCTGACCGGGAGGTACATGTCGTGCCCGAACCGCGACGGCGCCTACGGGATGACGCCGCTGTCCCGGGAGCCCAGCCTGTGGGGCGGCTTCGGCGAGTACCTGTACCTGCACCCGTGGGCGATCCTCCACAAGATGCGCAAGGACATCCCTCCCGAGATCGCGGTGATGTTCAACCCGCTCGGCGCCGGCGTCCGGTGGGCCGCATACCTGGGCGAGGTCGGCCTCGGCGACACCGTGCTGATCCTCGGTCCCGGGCAGCGCGGCCTGACGTCGGTGATCGCCGCGAGGGCCCGGGGCGCTGGCACGATCATCGTCACCGGCCTCGGCAAGGACGAGCACAAGCTGGCGCTGGCGCGCGAGTTCGGCGCCGACCACACGATCAACGTCGAGGAGGAAGACGTCGTGGCGCGCGTGACCGAGATCACCGGCGGCGCGATGGCCGACGTGGTGCTCGAGCTCACGCCGATCGCTGATCAACCGATCCGCGATGCGATCGAGGCGGTCAAGCACAGCGGGCGGATCGTGCTCGCGGGACTGAAGGGCGGCAAGTCTGTCGATCTCGTGACCGACCGGCTGATCAACAAGGGGCTGACGGTGCGGGGTGCGTTCGGGGTCAACGCCGACGCCTACATCGAGGCGATCCGGATCATCGAGTCCGGCCGCTTCCCGCTCGAGAAGATGCACAGCGGCAAGTACGAGCTGGCCGACACCGAGGCGGCGATCCGGGAGCTGGCCGACGGGGACGCGGTCCACGTGTGCGTCTGCCCGGGTGTGCCGACGGCAGCGGAGGCCCGAGGCGTTGTCGGAGCAGCGATGTCGTCGGGAGGAGGTTCTCATGCTGGTTGACATGCACGCCCACGTGATCCCGGGCGCCCTGGATGCGGTCGGCACTCAGCGACGACCACCGCGGGCCACGGATCGGGCCCTGCCACGACGACGCACATGCGCGGCTACTCGAGAACGACCGCGGGATGCAGTTCAAGGCCTCGGATGCGTTCTACTCGGCCGAGCGCCGGCTCGAGGAGCAGGACCGCAGCGGCGTCGACGCCGAGATCGTCTCGCCGATGCCGCCGCTGCTCGACTACGGCCTGCCCGGCTCAGAGGGGCTCGAGCTCTCGCGCCGCGTGAACGAGTTCATCGCGTCGCTCTGCGACGCCGACCCGCAGCGGTTGCTCGGGATGTCGATGGTGCCGATGCAGGCACCCGAGCTGGCGACCGCGGAGCTTGCGCGGATCAAGGACACGGGGCTGGTGGCGGTCGAGATCGCCTCGAACGTGCTCGGCCGTTCGCTCCACGAGGACGAGTTCGTGGAGTTCTGGGCCGAGGCCGAGCGCCTCGAGATGCCGATCTTCGTGCACGGGATGCCGTCGGACCTCGGCGGGCGTGTGCCGGCGGGGTTGGTGCCGGTTGCCGGGTTCGCGGTCGGAGCTGACTGCGCGCTGGCGGCGACCGCGATCGTCAGCGGCGGCGTGGCCGAGAAGCATCCAGCGCTGCGCCTCGCCTTCAGCCACGGCGCCGGCGGGTTCCCATGCATGCTCCCGCGCGCCAACTACTTCTGGGGCAAGACCTGGAACGAGGAGCCCTCCTCCGTGGGCGAGGGCCCCTCGCCGGCGGAGCTCGCCAAGCGCTTCTACTACGACGGCCTCGTGATGGACCGGCGAACCCTTCGCCACCTGATCGAGATGATGGGCCACACGCAGGTGCTGGTCGGCTCGGACTTCCCGGCGATGCCGCGCGAGGATCCGTGCGCGCGCACGCTGCGCTCGCTCGAGCTGGCGCCCGAAGTGCTCGAGGACATCACCTGGCACAACGCCTTCCGCTTCCTCGGCATCGACGCGCCGCACCTTGCCGGCGCGGGCGCAGCCGCAGCCGGAGCCGGAGCCACGTCAACGACAGGAGTGACACAGTGAAGACACGCGCCGCAGTCGTCAGGGGCCCCGGGCAGCGCTGGGAGGTGACCGAGCTCGATCTCGACGAGCCCAAGGAGCACGAGGCGCTCGTGCGGGTGGTGGCCTGCGGGCTGTGTCACTCCGACGAGCACGTACGCGAGGGAGGCCCGTACAGATACCCGATGGTGGGCGGACACGAGGGATCGGGCGTGGTCGAGAAGGTCGGGCCGGGGGTTACGCGCGTGCGAGAGGGCGATCACATCTGCACGTCGTGGATTCCCGTCTGCGGTCACTGTCGCTACTGCTCGACCGGTCACCAGAATATGTGCAACGACGGCCTGAACGCCGGCACGGGGATGTTCCTCGACGGGACCTTCCGCTTCCACGAGAACGGCGAGGACGTCGGCGGGATGTGCGTGCTGGGCACGTTCTCGCAGTGGATGGTGATCCCCGAGAACTCGTGCGTTCCGATCGATCCCGACCTACCGTTTGAGGTCGCGGCGCTGGTGGCGTGCGGAGTGACGACCGGGTGGGGCTCGGCCGTGTACGCCGCCGGCACGAGGGCGGGGGAGACCGTCGTGATCTTCGGCACCGGCGGCGTGGGCATGAACGCCGTTCAGGGCGCGGCGTACGCGGGCGCCAAGAATGTGATTGCGGTCGATCCGAACCCGTACAAGCAGGAGATGGCCGGCAAGTTCGGCGCCACGTTCACGACCGGCGATCCCGAGGAGGCCAAGCAGAAGGTGTGGGAGCTGACCCACGGGGAGATGGCCGACCACGCCGTGATCACGGTCGGGGTGATGCACGCCGAGGTGCTGCGCACAGCGGTCGACATGATCGGGAAGGGCGGCAGCGTCGTCGTCACCGCGGTCGGCGGCGAGGGCGACACGATCGCGATCCACGGCTCGCCAGTGACCGGCTGGCACAAGAACATCCAGGGGTCGCTGTTCGGTGGCGCGAACCCGCTGTACGACATGCCGCGCCTGCTCGACCTGTACAAGAACGGCGACCTCAAGCTCGACGAGCTGATCACCAATCGCTACACGCTCGACCAGATCAACGAGGGCTACGAGGACATGCTGGCGGGCAAGAACATCCGTGGCGTGCTCATCCATGACCACTAGCCTCGCGGTTGGCGGATTACTCGCCCATACCGCGAGTTATCTGCCACGTGACTAAAGGAGAATGCGATATGACAAGCGCGATCTTGGACCCCACGGGGTTGGCGGGCACGGACACGAAGGCGGGCCTCGAGCTCGCGCCGCGCCGCGCCGACCTCGCCGGCGCCACCGTGGGCCTGCTCGAGAACGGCAAGCAGAACGCGCGCCGGTTCCTCGAGGACGTGGCCGACGTCCTGCGCGAGCGCTACGGCGCCGACGAGGCCACGCTCCGGCGCAAGGAGAACTTCGCCCAGCCGGCGCCTGCGGAGTTGATCGACCAGCTGAGCGCCGAGTCGGACCTGGTGGTGATAGGCATTGGGGATTGAGGCTCGTGCAGCGCGTCGGCGGTCGCCGACGGAGTCCTCTTCGAGCGTCACGGCACACCGGCAGCGGTGATCTGCTCAGACGCGTTCAAGGCCACCGGTGACGCGATGGCCGAGATCCAGGGAGCGCCGGGATACCGGTACGTGACGACCCCCCACCCGGTGGCGGGGCTGACGCCGGACCAGGTGCGCGAGCGGGCGGAGGCGGTCGCCGGCGAGGTGGCGGCGTTGCTGCGCGCCGGCGGCGAGGCCCGGGAGGTCGCGTAGGTGGCCGGCGAACCGCGCGAACCCGATCCCGATGTAGCCCGCGAGGCGATCGAGTACTGCTACGAGCAGGGCTGGACCGACGGGCTGCCCGTAGTCCCGGTGTCGCAATCGCTGCTCGATCAGTTTCTCGCCCGCACGAGCCGGTCGCCCGGCGAGGTCCTGTGGCGGATGGATCACCTCGGGCGGGAGTGCACGGTCCAGACGGCGGCGATCAACGCCGCGATGGCCGGCTGCCTGCCCGAGTACTTCCCCGTCGTGTTGGCCGCCTGGGACGCGGTGATGCGGGACCGGGCGGCGAAGGGCGGCGGCTGGCAGAGCACCAGCGGGCCGGCGCCGCTGATCATCGTCAACGGCCCGATCCGCCACGAGCTCGGGTTCAACTCCACCGGCGGGATTTTCGCCGCGGGCTTCCGGCCCAACGCCACGATCCCGCGCGCGCTCGGGCTGATGCTGCGAAACGCGTTCGGCGTGGTCCCGCACGTGTTCGACCAGACGACGCAGGGGATCCCGGGCCGGTGGGCGATCTGCTTCGGCGAGAACGAGGAGGAGAGCCCGTGGGAGCCGCTGGCGACCGAGATGGGGCTCGAGTCCGGCGCCGACGCGGTCTCGTGCACGCTGACGCGCACGTACGAGTTCGTCGACAACCGCCACACGCAGAACCCCGAGCATCTGCTGTGGGACTTCGCCGACACGATCTCCCGGACCGGGGTGATGATCTTCCGCACCCAGTCGGCGGGGATCGTGTTCTGTCCCGAGCACGCTCAGATGCTGGCGAGCGCCGGCTATTCCAAGACCGACGTCAAGGATTGGCTGGTCGAGCACTGCGGGCGGGTCGAGGCCGACCTGCGGCGCGCCGGCAAGGACGCGGTGTCCGAGGGCGGCTTCGGCAGCCGGTCCGCCGGCGAGGAGGAACGGGTCCCCGGCGACGTGTTCACGCCGTTCCTGCCGGGCCGCCAATCCGTCCCGATCATCGTCGGCGGAGCGCGCAACGCCGCGATCTCGATGGTCTTCCGCGTGTTCGGTGAGTGGTCGAACAGCTCAGTGGCGGTCGAGCCGGCGCGGACGGCGGTGGCGGCGATGACTACAGCCGAGTCCGAAGGGAGGCCTTAGATGTACAGCGAACAGGGGTTGAAGGAGATGCAGGCGATGCTGTCGGCCGACGGCTACGCGCTCGAGGCGCGCGAGGACGGCGAGCGCGTAGTGGTCCAGATCATCGCCACGCCCGAGGCGTGCGAGGACTGCCTGGCGCCTCCCGAGGTGATGCGCGCGATCCTCGGCAAGACGCTAGCCGTGCCAGCCGATGCCATCGATCTCAATTACCCGGACTCGGGCTCGTGAGGATCGACATCGACGGACCGCTGAGCGCCGAGTGGATGAGCGGCCGGACCGCGCTCGTGACCGGCGGCGGGGGTCGGGACAGTGGGCCGGGGACGATCGGCTGGGCGGTGTCGCGTCTGTTCGCCCGGCACGGGGCCAGCGTGGCCGTCCTCGACCGCGACCCTGCCGCGGCCGACCGAACCGTGTCGCAGATCCGGGCGTCCGGCGGCACCGCTACAGCGATCATCGCCGACGTGACGAGCGATGAGGACTGCGCGCGAGCTGTGGGTGCGGCCCGTGACCAGCTCGGCGGGCTGGACACGCTCGTCAACAACGTCGCCGCCTGGAGTGCGGCCGAGCTGTGGGACGTCGAGCCCGATCGCTTCGACGAGCTGCTGACGCTGAACCTGAAGACCGCGTGGCTGATGACGCGCCACGTCGCGCCGGTCATGCCCGACGGAGGCGCGATCGTGAACATCACCTCGGTGGCGGCCCGGCGTGCCGGCACGATCTACGGCCTCGCCAAGGCGGCGCTCGAGTCGCTGACCGGCGGCGGCGCCTACCTGCTCGGCGAGCGCGGGATCAGGATCAACGCCGTCGAGTTGGGAGCGCTTTGGACGGCGGGTGTGGCGGACAACCTCCCACCCGAGGCGCGCGAGCCGCGCCGGAAGATGGCCGCGCTGCAGACCGAGGGCGACTGCTGGGACGCGGCCGCGGCCGTGCTGTTCCTAGCGAGCGATCAGGCCCGCTGGATCTCCGGCCAGGTGCTGACCGTCGACGGCGGCGGCCCGCCACGGATGCCGTATCCCGGAGTCACCCGCACACCAGCCGGCGCGGCGGCGGGGTCATGACCGAGCAGCGGGTCGCACTCATCACCGGCTGCGGCAAGCCCGACGGTGGCGGCCAGGCCATCGCCCGGACGCTGGCGGCCGACGGCGCCGCGGTCGTGGTGACCGATCGCCGGCCGACCGGCGTCCCCAACCGCCGGCAGGAGATCGTCGGCTCAGAGCAGCCGGCGTCGTGGGGCGGACTGGACAGCCTCGTCGCAGAGATCGAGGCGGACGGCGGCGCGGCGATGGCGGCGCTCGGAGACATCGGCGACGAGAACGACGCCCAGGCGATGATCGACGCGGCGGTAGAGCGCTTCGACCGGTTGGACATCCTGGTCAACAACGCCGCCGCGCCCCAGGGGCTCGATCGCGACGTGATCGACGAGATCCCGATCGACGTGTTCGACGACGTGATTCGCATCAACCTGCGCGGCGCGTGGCTGATGTGTCGCGCTGCCGTGCCCGCCATGCGGCGCCGGCGGTGGGGGCGGATCATCAACATCTCCTCGATGGCGGGCGTGATCGGGGCGCCGCGCTCAACCCCGTACTCGGCGTCGAAGGCCGGGATTCTCGGGCTTACGCGGGCGCTGGCCATGGACGTGGCCGCGTTTGGCATCACTGTCAACGCGATCGCCCCCGGTGCGCTCGACACCAGCCGTTCCGTGCTCAGCCTCGACCCCGACCTCGACGTTCGTGCCGAGATGGAGCAGCGCGGCCGGCGCCTGCCCGTCGGGCGGGTCGGCCGGCCTGACGACGTCGCTGCGGCTGTGCGCTATCTCGCCGGCGACGGCGCCGAGTTCGTCACTGGCCAGATGCTCGTCCTCGACGGAGGCGGGCCGGCACCGTTCCCGGTGCCCCGACCTGAGGAGGCGGTGTGAAAGTAAGAGTGCTGATGGAGCCGCGCCACGGCGCCACCTACGACCGCATCGTCGAGATGGCCAAGGCCACGGAGGAGGCGGGGTTCGACGCGTTCTTCCGCGGCGACCACTACCTCGGGATCGACTCGGGCGACCCGGACTATCGCCCGACCGACTCTTGGACGACGCTCGCCGGCGTGGCGCTCGAGACCAGCCGGATCAAGCTCGGAACGCTCATGACAGCGGGCACGTTCCGCCCCCCCGGAGTCGTGGCCAACGCCGTGGCCACCGTCGACCAGATGTCGCGCGGGCGCGTCATCCTGGGGATCGGCACCGGCTGGTATGAGCGCGAACACAAGGCGTTCGGCATCCCCTTCCCTCCGATGGGCGAGCGGTTCGATCGCCTGAACGAGGAAATGCAGATCATCTTGGGGCTGTGGACGACTCCACACGGGGAACCGTTCAGCTTCGACGGACGCTTCTGGCAACTCGACGAGGCCCGCAACTTCCCCACGCTCGTGCAGAAGCCGCGGCCCGAGATCGTGATCGGCGGAACCGGCCCGCGCCGTACTCCGTTGATGGCGGCCCGGTACGCCGACGAGTTCAACAGCGGCGCGGGCCATGGCTGCGCCGAGCGCTTCGCCAACGTACGTAGGGTCTGCGAGGAGATTGGCAGGGATCCGTCGACGCTGCGGATGTCGGCCACACTCCAGGCGATCTGCGGCACCACCAAGGAGGAGGCCGAGCAGCGGCTGGAACGGCTTGGCCCGCCGGGTGCGCGGATGCTGGCCAATGGCGTCGTAGGCACCCCATCCGACCTGGTCGCCGCGCTTGAGCGCCTCGTAGAGGACGGATGCGAGACCGTGTACCTGCACATCTTCGACATCGACGACCTCGACCACCTGCGCCTGATCGGCTCAGAGGTGGTCCCGCAGGTCGCCTGAACGTGACTACCGAGCGATGAGGGGAGACATCCGATGGCGAGCATGACGACGCGAGCAGCCGTGCTGCACAAGGCCGGCACGGATTGGGAGATCACCGAGCTCGACCTCGACGAGCCCAAGGACTACGAGGTGCTGATCCGCTACAAGGCGGCCGGCCTGTGTCACTCCGACGAGCACATCCGCCGCGAGGGCGGGAGCCACATCCGCTTTCCGCTGGTGGGCGGTCACGAGGGCGCGGGGATCGTCGAGGCCGTGGGCGCCGGCGTGACTCGCGTGGCACCCGGCGATCATGTCGTGACCTCCTACATCCCGGCGTGCGGCAAGTGCCGCTACTGCTCGACCGGCCATCAGAACCTGTGCGATCGCGGGCTGTACGCCGGCGTCGGCTGCCTCCAGGACGAGACCTTCCGCTTCCACAAGGCCGGCGAGGACTTCGGCGGCTTCTGCGCGCTTGGCACGTTCTCCGACCACACGGTCGTGTCCGAGTACTCGTGCGTGCGGATCGACGACGACATCCCGTTCGAGGTGGCGTGCCTCGTCGGCTGTGGCGTCACCACCGGCTGGTGCTCGGCGGTCCGCGCCGGCGAGACCCGCCCGGGCGAGGCCGTCGTGATCTTCGGTGTCGGCGGCGTCGGGATCAACGCCGTGCAGGGAGCTCGTTACGCCGGCGCGACGACCGTGGTCGCGATCGACCCCAACCCGTTCAAGCTCGAGATGGCGCGCAAGCTGGGCGCGACCCACACCGCCACCACCGTCGACGAGGCGCGCGAGACGCTGTTCGGGCGGACGCACGGCCAGATGGCGGACCTGGCGGTGATCACCGTGGGCGTGCTCGATCCCCAGACGACCGTCGACGCGGTCGGCCTGATCGGCAAGGCGGGACGGGTGGTGGTGACCTCGGTCAGCCGCGCGGACGAGAAATCGATCAGCCTGACCGGCTCGCCGATGGTCGGGTGGCACAAGCGGATCCAGGGCTCGCTCGCCGGCGGCTCGAACCCGATCTTCGAAATGCCTAACCTGCTCGGCCTCTACCGGTCAGGCCACCTTAAGCTCGACGAGATCATCACGCGCAGATACACCCTCGAGCAGGTCAACGAGGGCTACCACGACCTGCTCGCCGGCAAGAACATCCGCGGCGTGGTCATTCACGAAAGCTGAGCTCGGGGGAGCGCGGGTGGGCGGGCGGGTGGGCGCCGAATCCCCGCGCGAATCCGGGCGGGATCAACACGTCCTCGGGCCCCACCTCGTCGGTGCTCGCGCGGCCGAGTCCCAGCAACGCCGACTCGATCCCGGCGCGCATGATGTCGAGGACGTTCTCAACCCCTGCCTGACCCGCCGCGGCGAGTCCCCACAGGTAAGCGCGCCCGATCATCACTGCCTTCGCGCCGAGTGCAAGCGCCTTGACCACATCGCCGCCGCGCCGAATACCGCCGTCGAGCAGCACCTCGACCTGGTCGCCGACGGCCGCGGCGATCGCGGGCAACGCGCGGATCGAGGCCGGGGTGCCGTCGAGGTTGTTGCCCCCGTGGTTCGACACCGAGATCGCGCTAAACCCGGCGTCCGCCGCGCGCCGGGCGTCGTCGACCCGAATCACGCCCTTGAGCATGAACGGGCCCTGCCACTGCTCGCGCAGCCAGCGAAGGTCCTCCCAGTTCGGCGGCGGCGTCATCATCCATTCGCCGTAGGCGCCGAAAAACGTCAGCGGCGCTGCCCCCAGTGGGGTGACGTTGGGCACGGTGAGCTCGGGCGGGCCGCCGGCGCGGGCCCAGTCGACGAGCCAGGCCGGTCGGACGAGCACCTCTGGCGCCAGGCGCAGCATCGCCTTGAGGTCGACGCGGTCGGGAATCCAAGGGCTGCCCCAGTCGCGGCTGTGCGAGAACGTCCAGTCGAGCGTGACGATCAACCCGGCCGCGCCGGCGGCCCGGGCGCGCTCGATCCGCGCTGCGATCTGATCGCGCGAGCCTGCCCAGTAGATCTGGAAGTAGGTCTGGGGGTTGGCCGCGACCACTTCCTCGATCGGCTTGCTCGCGAACGAGCTGAGCCCGATCCCCGTGCCCCGCGCCGCGGCAGCGCGGGCGACCGCGAGCTCACCATCGGGATGAACGGATTGCACGCCGGTCGGTGAGATCAGCACCGGCAGCGAGAGCTCCTGCCCCATCACCGTCGTGGTCATGTCGCGGTGGGCGGGAGCGTCACCGACGTGAGGGGCGAACCCGAGCTCCCGGAACGCGGCGACGTTGTCCGCCAGCGTCACACCGGCCTCCGAGCCGGCGAGCAGCGCGGAATAGACCGACTTGGGCAGTCGCTTCTTGGCTCGGCGCTGGGCCACCGCAACCGATTCGAACCAGGGGTTCCTGGTGAGTTTCACGGCCGAGAGACGATCGTCAGCGGGCTCTCGTCGCAGGCCCGGGCCGGGACCCGGCGTGCCGCCTTTTTCGACATGTCCACTGACGGCGTCGGAATCGGGGAGTCGTCGCGCTCGGCCAGCAGGCGCTCGCCGTGGCCGAGCACGCATTCCGGGTCGGGTCCGGCCAGCGGCAGCCCCGTGAAGAACTTTGCCGCCATGCAGCCTCCGCGGCATTTGTCGAACAGCCCGCAACTCGCGCACGCGCCGGCGTGCTGCGGCTCGCGGAGCTCGCCGAACAGCTCAGAGTCGCGCCAGACGGCCGTGAAGCCGCCGGGGTCGCGGACGTTGCCGGCGAGGAACTCGTCGTGGATCACGAACGGGCACGCGTACACGTCCCCGATCGGATCGATCAGACACACCACCCGCCCCGCGCCGCACAGGTTGAGGCCGGGAAGCGCCGAGCCGTAGCCGCCGAGGTGGAAGAACGAGTCCCCGGTGAGCACGCTGTCGCCGTGGCCGAGCAGCCATTCGTACAGCTCGCGCTGCTGCGACGCGGTGGGGTGGAGCTGGTCCCAGACCTCAGCGCCGCGCCCCGATGGCCGCAGCCGGGTCAGCCGCAGCTGCGCGCCGAACCCATCGGCCAGCGCCTTGAACGCGTCGAGCTGGGTTACATTCTCGCGCGTGACCACCACCGACAGCTTGAACCCTTCGAACCCGGCGTCGGCCAGGTTCTCCATCGCTCTGGTCGCGGTGGCGTACGAACCGGGCCCGCGGACGCGGTCGTTGACCGAAGCGGTGGCGCCGTCGAGCGAGACCTGCACGTCGACATAGTCGGTGCCGGCGATCCGGGACGCGACCTCGGGCGTGATCCGCGAGCCGTTGGTCGAGAACTTCACGCCGACGCGATGCGCCACGGCGTAGTCGACGAGCTCCCAGAAGTCGCGCCTGACGGTCGGCTCGCCGCCGCCGATGTTTACGTAGAACACCTGCATGCGCTCGAGCTCGTCGATCACCGCCATGCACTCCGCGGTGGTGAGCTCGCGCGGGTCGCGCCGCCCCGAGCTCGACAGGCAATGGACGCACGCGAGGTTGCACGCGTACGTGAGCTCCCAGGTCAGACAGATCGGCGCGTCGAGGCCGGTCTCGAGCTCGTCGGTCAATAGGCGTGCCTCGTCCGTTCGACGGCGCACGATGGACAGCCGCCGCGTGCCGAAGTGGTAGGCCAGGGCGCCGAAGCGCTCGGGCCTCAGCTCCACCTCGGGATCCAGCTGCGCGGCCCGCTTGAACGCGGCAGAATTCACCGATCCGGTTCTAGTAGACGCCGCACATGCCATCGATCGAGACGTCCTCGACCAGCAGATCCTCGACGACCAGGTCCTCGTCGGGGGGTGGCGCCGTGGCCTCCTCGGGCTCCGGCTCAACCTCAGCCTTCTCGAGCTGCTCGGGCATGCTGCTCATGCGCTTCTCCTCTCCGCGAGAGTCGGGCGCGATAATTTAGCACCCTGTGACGAATCTCCCGGACGCCACCTGGCCGGAGATCGAGCGCGTTTGGAGGCGGGTCGTGGTCGTCCCGTTGGGCTCGCTCGAGCAGCATGGTCCGCACCTCCCGCTCGACACCGACACACGCATTGCTGTCGCCGTCGCCCGCGGCGCGGTGAGCGCTCGGGACGGGGTTGCGCTCGCCCCGGCGGTCGCGTTCGGCGCCAGCGGAGAGCACGATGCATTTCCCGGGACGCTGTCGATCGGCACGAGCGCGCTGACCGAGGTCCTGGTTGAGCTCGGCCGGGACGCGTCCCGCCACTGGGACGCGCTGCTGCTCGTCAACGGCCACGGCGGAAACAACGACGCGGTGTCCGCCGCGGCGGCGCGTCTGGAGGCTGAGGGCCGCCGGTGCGGAGTGTTCTGGGTGGCGCCGGTATCGGGTGACGCGCATGCCGGTCTGACGGAGACCGCGTTGATGTTGCATCTCGATCCGGCCGCGGTGCGGATCGAGCTTGCGCAGGAGGGCGACCGGCGTCCGCTACGCGAGGTGATCGATCGCCTGCGCAGCACGGGGGTCCGGTCGGTCAGCCCGAATGGCGTGCTCGGCGATCCACGCGGCGCCACCGCCGCGGAGGGCCGGCGGTTGCTGGACGAGCTGATCGCCGGGTGCACCGCGGCGCTCGACGCGCTCCTGGCCGAGGTGCCCGCGCATGCTTGATGGTCCGGGGCTGGCCGTGGTCACCGGCGCGGCTCGCGGGATCGGCGCGGAGGTCGGCTTGGGCCTCGCGGCGGAGCGATGGTCGCTGCTGCTGATCGATGCGTGTGAGGGCCAGCCGGGCGTCGAGTACGCGATGCCGGCGCCGGCCGATCTCGAGCGCATCGCTGAAAGGTGCGTGAGCGCAGGCGCCCCGGCGGCCGAGGTGCTTCAGGCCGACGTCGCGGGCGAGGACTTCGCGGATCGCGTGGCGGCGGCGCTCGCCGGCCGGACCGCCGGCGTTGCGGTCGCCGCCGCCGGCGTGATCGCCGGCGGGCCGGGGTGGGCAACCAGCCCGGAGATATGGTCGACGCTGATCGACGTCAACCTGCATGGGGTGCGGCGGCTGGCCGAGGCGACAGTGCCGGGAATGGTTGCGGCCGGCCGGGGCCGGTTCGTCGCGGTCGCCTCGGCTGCGGCGCTGCGGGCGATGCCGCAGCTCGCCGCGTACTCAGCCGCTAAGGCGGCCGCGGTCGGCTACGTCCGCGCGCTGGCTGCCGACCTCGCGGGAACTGGGGTGGCAGCCAACGCGATCTGCCCGGGATCGACTCGCGGCGCGATGCTCACCGCGAGCGCCGCGTTGTACGACCTCGCCGACCAGGAGGCGTTCGCCGGCCAGCAGCTGATGCGGCGGCTGCTCGAGCCCGGCGAGGTCGCGGCGGCGGCGGTGTGGTTGTGCGGTCCGGGGGCATCCGCGCTGACCGGCGCGGTGATCCCGGTCGACGGGGGATTGACGCCGTAGAAGCTCCGGCGCAATTGCCGGTCCCCGCCGGCTGGCGCCTGCGCCCCGATCGCGGCCTGCGAACGAGCCGGGATCGGGAGGTCCTGCTCGGCGGCTCACCGGCGCGGATCCTCACGCTCTCTCCGGGCGGCGCCCAACTCGTCGGGGCCTGGTTGGCTGGCCAGCCAGTCGGTAGCGGTCGAGCCCAGCGTCTTCTCGCCCGGCGCCTGATCGACGCTGGCCTGGCCCAGCCCGACCCGCCGCCGCGGGGCCGTCCGGCCGAGGATGTGACCGTGATCGTGCCGGTGTTTCGCCGCGCAGATGCACTTCGACGCTGCCTCGCCGGCCTGAGTAGCGGCTGGCCCGTGATCGTGGTCGACGACGGGTCGCCCGACGGAGCGGAGATCCAGGCCGTGGCCGAGCGGTTCGGCGCCCGGTACGTCCGCCATAGCGAGAACCGGGGCGCCGCCGCCGCTCGCAACACCGGGCTCGGGTTGGCCGCCACGCCGTTCGTGGCGTTCCTCGACTCCGACTGCGTCGCGCCGGCGGGCTTTCTCGACGAGTTGCTCGGTCACCTAGCGGATCCGGCGGTGGCGCTGGTCGCACCCCGGCTCGTATCGGCGGATGGTCGCGCCGGAAGGATCGCCGCCTACGAGCGATGTCACTCCGTGCTCGACATGGGTCCGCACCCGTCGCTGGTCCGGCCTTACAGCTGGGTGTGGTACGTGCCAAGCGCGGCAATGGTTGCGCGGCGCGAGGCGCTGGAGAGCGGCTTCGACCCGCGGCTCGAACTTGCGGAGGACGTCGATCTCGTGTGGCGTTTGCACGACTCCGGCTGGCAGGTCCGTTACGACCCGCGGACCCGCGTGGCGCACGAGGACCGGGTCGATCCCGTGGCCTGGTATCGGCGTCGAGTCGCGTACAACGAATCGGTCGCGCCACTGCTCGAGCGCCACCCCGAGCGGGTGCCGGCGCTGTTCGTCTCGCCGTTGCCGGCGCTCGTCTGGGGCGCCACGTTCGGAGGCTCGCGGTCCGCGCTGGTCGCGCTCGCCGCGCTCCGTGCGGTCCGGCTGCGCCGAACGGTGTCGGGGCGGGTGCCGGGCGTCACGGACTGGGCGATCCGCCGTGCCACCCAAGCGACGATGCAGGAGGCGCGCCAGCTCGCTCGCGCGCTGATGGGCCCGTGGGCGCCGGCGGCGGTCGCGGCCGTGTGCGTCGCCCCCCGGCGTCGCGGTCTCGCCGTGAGGTTGGGCGCGCTGATCGCTGCCGGGATCGTCGCCGATTGGGTCGAGGACCGCCCCCGGCTCGATCCGCTGACCTACGTCGGATTGCGCCTCGCCGAGGAGTCCGCGCGCGGCGTCGGGATTTGGAGCGCGTGCATACGCGCGCGCGATTTCCGGGCGCTCGCGCCCCGGCGCCCGCCGGATCCGAGCCGGCGCTAGCGCCCCGGCCGCACCATCGCCGAGCCGTCCTGCTCGAGCGCGGCCAGGCCCGATCCGAGCAGGCGGTAGGCCTCGTCCAGGTTCGCCACGAGGTCGCTCGACGGGTCGTCGACCCACACCAGGAATGCGGCCATCGACGTTCCGAGCGCGGCGTGCGCGACGGCCTGGGGGAGGAGGTCGCCCGCGTCGCACCCGAGCCGCCCGGCCACGAAGTCTGCGATCACCGCCCGCCATTCCGCATAGCGCAGCGTCGAGTGCGCCTGGAGCGCGGGGACGCCCGTGATCAGCCGCATCCGGATCCTGAGCTCGGGAAGTTGCTCATCCTCGTAGCGGTTGGACTCGACCACCGCGCGGCGGAGCGCCTCGTGCAGGGGCTCGTCGGGGGTCGTCGCATCCAGACAGCGATGCAGTCGCGCGAGCACCCAGTCGAAGTCGCCCCAAACCATGTCGTTCTTCGACGCGAAGTAGCGAAACAGCGTCCGTCGACTCACCGCGAGCGCCTCGGCGATGTCGTCGACCGTGGTCTCGTCGAACCCCCGCTCGCCGAACATCTCGAGTGCCGTCCGGCTGACGGCCCGGCGGGAGGTTCCAGGGGGACGCCCCGGCCGCTGGGAAACGCTTGTGGGCACTAGCCGGCGGGCGGTGGCTGGAACGCGCCGGACGCTGCGGCGCTCGCCGCCGTGTCCGGCGCGGATACGTCACCGGCGCTGTGCGTCCGAAGCGCCTCGGCGACTCGCGAGAGATGGCGGCGCATCGCCTCCTCGGCGGCATTCGAGTCGTGAGCGGCGATCGCCTCGACGATCTGCGTGTGCTCGGCATGGGAATGCTCCGCACGACCGGGCAGGAGCACCGTCCGGTACTGAAAGCGCACGAGTTGCGAGCTCAGCGTCTGGGACAGGCGCTTGGCCGTCTGGTGGCCTGACAGCTCGAGGATCCGGCCGTGCAGCCGGGCGTTGACGCCCGAGACGCCGAGCAGGTCCCCGCGCTCGCGCAGGTCGCGCATCTCCGCGACCATTTCGCGCAGCTCACCGACGGCGGTGTCGTCGGCGTTGACCGCGGCGTGTCTGGCGGCGAGACCCTCGAGCGCGGCGCGAGCCTCGAGTATCTCCACCGCCTCGCTCTCGGACACGCGTCTCACCGTTGCTCCCCGGTGGCGCTCGCGCTGCACGAGCCCATCGTGCTCGAGGCGGACGAGGGCCATCCGCACCGCCGCCCGGCCCAGCCCGAGCCTCGCGCTCAGATCCTCCTCGACGAGGCGCTCGCCGGGCAACAGCTCTCCGTTGACAATCGCCTTGCGAAGAACCTCGTATCCGTCGGCCCTAAGTGACAAGAGCACCCTTTCGGTCTGTGCGCCGCCGCAGCCTGTTGCCGGACGGTGATCGTGGCACCGGGCACGAGCGCTCTGTATTGATTGCTGACAGTACCGCAGGACGTGCGGGCGCTATGGCCGGCTGCGCTGAAGCGTCGCGTCCTGGCATCCCGGGGGCGGAAATGGGTCCCCGACGTGAGTCGCGCGAGGGAATCAGTCGGTCGCGGTTATCCAGGCGAGGGCGCCTTCGAGATTGTCGAGTGCGAACGCCTGCACGTCGCCGGGCAGCATCCAGCTGAACGCGCGTAGAGATTTGCGCAGCCACTCCGCGTCACACACCACGGCGATCCGATCCCACGCTCGAATGTGACCCAGGCCGACCTTGGCGTCCTCCCACGTGGCGCCGGCCGTGTAGTCCGGGACGCTGTCGTGGAGCACACACAGCACCCTGACCTTGCCGTCGGGCGATGCCGCGTGCGCGGACTCGAACGCGGGAACGACGAGTTGCTCGTAGTCCTTTGCGGTGACCTTGCCATCGGCCTCGACGCCGACGACGGTCGGCGGCAGATCAGGGATCAGGGTGAGCATTTTCGTGAACCCTCCGGTCGCGGACCGTATGCGCGGCGGCGGCCGCGAACGTCACCCGAACGGGGTGATGTCGGCGCCCATCACCCCAACCGGATGACGACCCGGGGCGACCGCGCCGGTACAAGCTGGGCACTATGATCGAGATGGTCAGCACCATGATCGAGATCCCCGCCGGCCGGTTTGCTATGGGCGCCACGGGCTTCTACGCCGAGGAGGGGCCGGTGCAGGAGGTCGAGGTACACGGGTTCGCGATCGACCCGGCACCGGTGTCGGTGGCCGAGTTCGCGCGGTTCATCGATGCGACTGGGTACGTGACAGTCGCCGAGCGCCCGCCCGATCCCGCCGATTACCCCGACGCCGACCCCGCGCTGCTGGTCGAGGGATCAGCGGTGTTCCATCCGACCCCGGGGCCGGTGCCGCTCGATAACCCCGGCCGCTGGTGGGCGTATGTCCCCGGCGCGAACTGGCGCCACCCCTGGGGGGCTGCGAGTGACAATTCCGGGCGCCAGGATCACCCGGTCACCCACATCACCTACGAGGACGCGGAGGCGTTCGCGACATGGGCAGGCAAAGCGCTGCCGACCGAGGCCGAGTGGGAATACGCCGCGCGCGGCGGACTCGAAGGCGCCGTGTTCGCCTGGGGCGATCAGCAGCATCCCGGCGGTGAGCTGATGGCGAATTTCTGGCAGGGAGATTTTCCCTGGCGCAACACCGGCGCAAAGGGATGGCGCGGCACCACGCCCGTCGGCCTGTTCGCCGCCAACGGCTATGGGCTGTTCGACATGACCGGAAATGTGTGGGAGTGGACCAGTGACTTCTACTCGCCGCGCGGTGCCGGCGGTGCCGGCGGTGCCGGCGGTGGCCGCGATGCTGGCGGTGGCGGCGGTGCCGGCGGTGGCGAGCGCGGAACCTCGCCTGAGCCGCGGAGCGCGTGCTGCGCGCCCCCGCGCAATCCGCGAGTGGAGACTCCCGACGCGAGCTACGACGTCGGCCGACCCGGCGCGCACATCCCGCGCCGCGTGATCAAGGGCGGTTCACACCTGTGCGCACCGAGTTACTGCCTGCGCTACCGGCCCGCCGCGCGTCAACCCGAGGCGATCGACACCTCGACCAGTCACCTCGGCTTCCGCTGCGTGGTGCGGTAACCCGCGCGGCCGGCGCCCGCCACGGGTGCAAAATGCAACAATCCGACCGTCCGCCGCGCGTCGTCACCACACCGGAACTGCCCGACCGATCGACGCGAGTGGCGGTCGCTCGCTCACCGCCACGGGGACGGCGGCGAAGTCCTCCCAGGGGCGGAGGTAGCGACCGCCGATCGCGCTGCGGTCGCCGCCGACCCGGCGCTCCATCGCAGAGAGAACGGCGTAGGCCATCTCGCCGAGCGCGCGCAGCGGCTGGTGGCGGTTATGTCGCTCTCCGAGATGGCACTCGGCGAGCGCGTCGAGGCCGTGACGGCGGAGCGCGTCGATCAGCACGGCGATCTCGACGCCGTAGCCGACCGGGAACGGAATCGATTCGAGCAGCTCTCGGCGGCCGGCGAACTCTCCGGCGAGGGGCTGCGCGAAGCCCGCGAGCCTCGGCTCGTGCAGGTTGAGCAGCGGCCGGGCCATGATCTCGGTGACGCGCCCACCTTCGTTTGGCAGGTTGACCCCGCCGGCCAGCAGCGGACGGTCGAACGCGCCCTTGACGAGCTGGAGCGACGGGTCGGCGAGCACCGGCCCGATCAGCCCCTGAAGATGGTTCGGGTCCGGGTTCGCCGTGTCCCCGTCGAGAAAGCAGACGATGTCCGCGCTGGTCGCGTGGACCGCGCGCCACATCGCGTCGCCCTTGCCGAGGGCGGGTCCGTACTCAGGGAGCTCATCGTCCTGATCGATCACCCTGGCTCCCGACGAGCGCCCGACTTCGCTGGTCCCATCCGCAGACCCGGCATCGACGACCAGCACATCGTCGACCACCCCAGCGTCATGCAGCGGGCCGACGGTGCCGGCGAGGATGTCGCCGAGCGTGTCGGCGCACTCCTTGGTCGGGATCACCACAGCCACGGACGTCGCGCCTTTGTGGCGGAGCAGGAGCTCGGGCGGGAATGCGCTCGCGACGTACCGCCGTCGCATGGCCCATGAGGAGACGGCGAGGTCCACCGAGAGTCCCCGCGCGGCCCGGCCGTCAGCCCGGGCGGATGTCCGCACGCGGACGTCGGCAGCGCGGAGAACCGGGATGCCGGCCTGCGCCAGGCGCTCGGCAAAGGCGGCGTCCTCGAGCGCACGCAGCGGTTCAATGCCGCCAACGGCGCGGTAAACGCCGGCGGTGACACCGATAGAGGCGCCGGCGAAGTGATGGTGGGCGGCACCCGGATCGGTCTCGCGGACGAGCTCGAGGCGCTCCGCGGCGTCGCGCTCGCGCCGGTCGACCACCCCGGCGGGTAGTCGGCCAGACTCGTCCGGGTCGAGCTCGATCAAGCCCGCGACTGCGCGCGCACCGGCGCCGATGTGCGCGATTTGGCGGGCGAGCCAGTCCGGGGCAGGTCGGGAGTCGGCATCCGTGCACGCCACCAGGCCGTCGTCGCGTCCCTCCGTGAGGAGGAGTTCGGCGGCCAGATCCATTCCCGCCCGCCGGGCGGCGCCTGCTCCCTGTCCCGGGCCGTCGACCATTGACAGTCGCACCGACCGCTCGCGCGCAGCCTGCTCGGCGACCTCTGCGGTGCGGTCAGCGCACGCGTCGAGAACCAGGATCACCTCGAACTCCTCGCGCGGGACCGTCTGTGCGCCCAACGCATGCAAGCACCCGGCGATCTGGTCCTGCTCGTTCCGGGCCGGGATGACGACGACGCTCCCTAGGGCCACGGTGCACCGTCGGCGATCAGCGAGCGCCCGCGCTCGTAGTCCTCGTCGGCTTCGTGCGCGAGCACCCCGACGATCCGCCCATCGCGGCCGTACCAGGCGGTGAACGCCGCCCCGCCGTGCTGCTCGAACCGCGACTGCTCGAACCCGTCGCCCCAGGCCGCGTACTTGAGCGTGTGGCTCCCGATCGTCGACCAGAATCCGGGCACGGCGTCCCACTGCGCCGGCTCGCCGGCGGCGCTCCGACCCGCGACCTCGCCCTGACCGAGGGCGTCGCCCCAGTGCTCGACGCGCAGTGCGCGCCCCGCAGACACATTCTCGGCGAATGCGACGTCGCCGGCGGCGTAGAGCCCCGCTTGCTCGGTGCGCATCGCCGCGTCGACGGGAACGGCGCCGCTCGCGAGCTCGAGCCCGGCGGACGCGGCGAGCTCGGCGCGGGGGGCGACGCCGACGGCCATCACGACGACCTTCCCGGGCACGCGAACGGATCCCGCTCGGACCTCGAGCATGCCGTCGCGCGCCGCGATCTCTTCGACCTCGGCGCCGAGGTTGACGTCGACGCCTTCCTCACCCAGCCAGCGGCGGATGCGTCCGGCCGCTTCGAGATCGAGGCGAGCCGCATTGGGCTGCTCCTCGTCCGAGACCAGCGCGACCGGGTGGCCCCGGCGTCTGAGTGAGGCCGCGATCTCGCAGCCGATGAAGCCCGAGCCGATCACCACGACGGGGTCCGCGTCGCGAAGGCGAGCGGTCAGCTCGCGCACGTGGTCGAGCGTGCGGATTACCCGCACCGCGGGGTGGTCGGCACCCGGCACCGGCAGCCGAGTTGGCTCCGCTCCAGTCGCCAGCACGCAGCTTCGGTAGCGGAGCTCGCGACCGCCCGATAGAGACACCGTGCGACGCCCGGGGTCGAGGTTGACAGCGCGTCCGCTGACCAGGCCGATCGATTGCTCCTGCAACCAGGCTTCTGACTCGATCGGGAGCTCGTCCTCGGTCGACTCTCCGCGGAGCAGCTCCTTGGTCAGTGGGGGGCGGTTGTAGGGCATTCGGTGTTCGTCGGTGACGATCGCCACCGCGCCGGGTCCTCCTTCGCTCCGGTAGGCGCGCGCCGCCGACAGGCCGGCCGGACCGCCGCCGAGCACCAGTAGCTCGAACTCGTCGCTCACCGCCGGACCAACACGTCGAGTAGGTAGTCGGTGGTGGAGCTGGAGGTGAGCGGCTCGAGCCACGGCTGCTCGCGCAGGATCCCGTGTGTGCGCTCGGCGTCGAGCGGCCGTTCGGGTCCGGCTGGTCGCCAGTGGACCGCGACGAGGGGCGCCCCGGGGACGATGCAGGGCTTGAGTCGCCCGAGGGTACGGGCGAACTCAGGGGCGGTCAGGTAGTAGAGGATCTCCGACGCGACGACGAGGTCGAAGGGCCCGTCGGGGAGCGCGTCGGGAATCGCGCCGAGGATCACGTGCACCTGCGGAGCGCCGGCAAGCCGCGCTCGCGCCGCCGCCACGGCGGTCGGAGCCGCGTCAATCGTGGTGAGCCGATCGCAGCGCCTCGCCAGCAGCTCGCTGAACACGCCGATCGATCCGCCGAGTTCGAGCGCATGGGCGAACGGGCCGGTCCCGCATGCCGCGAGCGTCGCCTCGTACTTCTGGCGCTCGTAATCGCTGGACGTGTATTGCCAGGGATCGGGATCCGCGCGGTACCGCGCTTCGAACTCGGCGAGCGACATCCGCGCCATGTCAGCGTTCCTTGAGCGCCGCTTCGCCGAGGCGCGCGAGCAGCGGATCGAGCCGGTGCTGGAGCAGGAAAACCTCGAGGTCGCGCCGCGCGCGGTCGAGCGCGTCGGCGCGGGCGAACGGCCTCGACCCGCACGCGCGCGCAGCCTCGTCGAGCAGTACGCGGCACGCGTCGGAGATCGCGACGCGCGCTTGTACGGCGACGTCGGGCAGCGTCTCGTCAGGCGAGTCCATTGCGCGCGCGCCCCGCTCGATCCACAGGTCGATCGTGCGTTGCGCGGTCAGGATCCGCCCGGCCGCGAGGGCCTCGAGCTGGCCGCGTCCGGCGCGCCGACCGAGCTCGTCGAGCGCAGCGTGGACGGCGGTGTCGGCCATACCCGCCCAGCTGGCCGCGGTACGAAGCGCATCGCGTGAGAACCAGGGCTGTTCGACCAGCGAGCCAGGCTGCCCGAAGGTCGCGATCACTGGAGCGTCGTGGAACACGACTCGATGCGAGACCGATGTGCGCAGGCCGTGGGAGCGGAACCAGGTGGGGTCGACCCTTACCCGGCGCTCGTCGGTGAGGTCGATCCAGACGGCGAGCGGCGGCCCGCTCTCAATCTGACGGGCCAGGATCAGCGCGCGATCGAGCCCGCCCGCGCCCGAGCAGAATGTCTTCACGCCGCGGAGCACATCGACCCCGCCGGCTTCGAACACGGTTGCGGGCGGCCCTTCCCCGGGAGCGGGGTCGCCGCCCCACACGCCCGCTCGTAACCTCCGGGCCACGACTGCGGCGAGCTCGCGGTCCCGGACCTGCGCGGGGGCTTGAACCGCGAGGCGCTCGACAGCATTCAGGTGGCCGTCGAAGATCCGGCCGACCGAGCCGTCGGCGCGCGCCACCCTTCGGACGAGCTGGAGTTCTCCCGCCGCGGATGGCCGGGGCGCTCCCGGCTGCGCGTGCGCGTTCCAGGCGAGCATGCCCGACTGCTCGAGCAGCGCCACCGCATCCTCGGGAAAGCCCGGCGCCGGCTCGGCATCCCGTTCGGCGGCCCCGGACTCGATCCGGGCGAGCACGTCATCGAGCGCGATCGCCGCCTCGTTTGCCGAAGCGTTCACGCCGGTGTCCCGAGCTCCAGGCCGGCCGCGACCGCGTGCTCGGCGACGAGGGCCGCGTACTCGATCGTCTCGCGCGGATCCGCTCGACGGGAGCCGGGGCCGATCCCGTCGTGGGCGAGGACGATCGCTCCGTCGCGGAGGTCATCCTTCGTGGCGCGGAGCATCTGCTCGGCGGTGTCGCCACGCCAATCGTGCGTGTCGACCGTCCAGCCGACGATGCGCAGCTGATTCTCCTCCGCGACCTGGGCCGACCACGGGGCGGTGTCACCCCATGGGGTTCGCCACAACGTCGGGCGCACGCCGACCGACCTCAGCAGGCGCAGCGCACGGCCGGTGTCGCGCCGGCACCACTCGATCGAACGCTCCGAGTGCCGGACATGCTCGTGGCAGTGCAAGCCGACCTGGTGGCCGTCGGCGACGATCCGATCGATCAGCTGCGGATGCGCCGCCGCGCGGGAGGCAATCGGGAAGAACGTGGCGCGCGCGCCGGCGCCGGAGAGCACGTCGAGCAGGCGCGGCGTCCACTCCGGATCGGGACCGTCATCGAAGGTGAGAGCCAATGTCGCCATGAGCATCCCCTACCCTCAGCGTACGCGCCCGAACGTTGGGCGCGCCGCATGGGGCGGGTAGCATTGAGCCGGAGGCGCGGACCGGATCGCATCGACTCTGCGCCGAGCAAGTGCCCGGTCGAGCCGGCATCGATGCCATTGCGGTGTTGCGGCCTCTCCACCGAAACCCCTTATCCGTGGAGAGGCATTTGCACTACCCAGTCATAACGAGGCGCGCCGAGATGAACGAGGACGGGCCTGCGGCTGCAAGAGGTTCGCTGGTCGAGGTCGCCAACGCGATGGTCCACCTGCACAAGGAGGCATTCGGCCGAGGTCCGACCAAGGCGCGCGCTCGCTTCGCCGGATCGGACGTGCTCGTGGTGACGCTTGAGGACAACCTGACCGTCGCCGAGCACAAGCTGCTCGCGCTCGGCGAGTACGACCGAATCCGCGATCAGCGCCAGGTGCTGGGCCTCGCCTTCGAGGACCGCAAGCGCTCTGAGGTCGAGCGGATCCTCGAGCGCCGCACGGTCGCCTCGATCTGCGGGATCGATCCGCGGCACGATCTCGCCGCGGAGATCTTCACGCTCGAGCAGAGCGTGACTTCTTCGTGACCGCCCGCCGGCGGCGGACGGAGCTGGCGCACGGCCGGCCGTCCCCGTGTGGGTCCGGCCGGCACGCGCACGCCGACCTCGCGTACCCGGTCGCAATGTGCGGTAACAGCCGTATTGAGATCCGCCCGGTTTAACCAACACCGGCGCCCCGCTTGGACACGTCCTCGCGTCCGCATTCGTACGTGCCGGTTTTGGAAATCCGGAACACCGGAGAGAACGGCGTACATCCGGTTCTGGTTCGGCGATACCGACCGATCCGATACGAATTGCGTCGGACGACGCCCGGGACGCCCTCAACGGCCCTCGCACGGACCTCGCGCCTGCAATTGACGAGATGGAGGTCCGATGGGCGCCACAATCCTGGCGAGGCGCGATCTTGCGCGCTTAACCGACGAAGAGCTTTTCGACGTTCACGCACGCGAGGCCGATCCCGCCGTGCGCGACGAATTGGTGGACCGCTTCATGCCGTTCGCCCGCAAGCTTGCGTTGCGCTACATCCACAGCCGCGAACCGCTAGAAGACTTGGTGCAGGTCGCGTGCGTGGGGCTGTTGAACGCGATCGAGCGGTTCGATCCAGACCAGGGTAAGAAGTTCACGACGTTCGCTGCCCCCACGATCTTGGGCGAGCTCAAGCGCTACTTTCGCGATAAGGGATGGATGGTTCACGTCCCGCGCGACCTCCAGGAGCGAGCACTGTCGGTGAACAAGCACGCCGAGCGGCTGTCGGTCGAGCTCCGTCGGTCTGCGACTGTGACCGAGCTGGCGAACGCCCTCGACTGTACTGTCGAGCAGGCGGTTGAAGCCATCACGGCCGCCGAGAACTACCAGCTGGCCTCGCTCGACGCCCCCGTGGCGCAGGACGATGACGAACGGTGTGCGCTCGCGGAGATGCTGGGGAGCGAGGACGACGGGTTCGAGATGGCCGAGGAGCAACACGCGCTCGCGACCAGCTGGGCCGCGCTCAGCGACATCGAGCGCCAGGTGCTCGGTCTGCGCCTGGGACGCGGCCTCACGCAGCGCGAGATCAGCCGGCAAATCGGATACTCGCAGATGCACGTGTCGCGCCTACTGCGTAGATCGTTGCTCTCGCTCGATGTCGCCGAGGCAATGACGATGCCGGCATAAAGCCTTGTGCCTAGCAGGGGCGTGCGAAGAGCGTCTTTCGCCGCAGGCTCCGGCGGCGCGGTCGGCGTTACCGCGCCGCGGAGCGCCTGGGTCAGCCCGCGAATGAGTGAAATGCTCCCAGCGGGTTTGGCAGCACCGGACTGAACGGCTTGAACTGGTAGGGCTTGGATGTGTCGAACCCCGCCTGACCGGCGGCCGCCTTGTCGGCGAACGGAGTCAGGGCCGTGACTGCCTGGCTGATCTTCGTCCACTTGAGCGTGCGCTCGTACCCGTTGTTGTTGGGCGGATCAGCGCTTTCGGCCTTCCCCTGCACGCCGGTTATCTTCTTGATCGGGCCGCCGTCCTGGGCCGACACGTCCCCAGCCAGGACGCGCGCCAGCGTGCGGTGGTCGCTCTCGATGCCCATGATCCGTGCCGCTAGCACGCGGAGCGCGGGCGTGCTGAAATTTCGCACTCCCACGAGGTACGCGGCGATGAACGCATCTTCCAGAGTGACGAGCACGTCGAGCGTCGTCTGCGCGTCGGAGAACATCCCGGGCGGGTAGTAGAAGGTGGTGAACGGCGAGGGCTTGCCGGTCACGCTCTTCTCGAGTGCGTAGTGCGACATCTCCTCCTGTCGCGCCGCCTTCAAATAGCCCTGGTCGTCCTCGGGCAGCCGCTTGAAGAAGGGTGAGAGGCCGATGATGTTGGTGTACGTAGTCACCGCCAGCGCCTCGGCGATCTGCGCGGCGCCGACGATCTCGACGTCACCGCTGGTCACGCCACCGCTCTTCGCGGCGGCGAACGACGGGATCAAAAGGTCCAGCGCCGATGCACTGGCCAGTACGCCGGCGCCTGCCGCCACCGTCCTGCCCAGGAACCGCCTACGGTCTGTCCCCGGTTGCTGCTGCTCTTCGGACATGCGCGAATCTCCTTTCGGCCCTATCAAGGCTGTGATTCACCTCATACGGCGCGCGTGTCCTGTTGGATCACTATTCCGGCCCAATCCGGCTGAACAGCCGGGATCAGCCCTGCTAAGCCAGCCGTAACGGAGCGCCGTTACGGCACCGCCGGCGGCGACTTGATCACGACACGAGTTGCTGACCGCCGTCGATGTCGTACGTCGCGCCAGTGACAGCAGTATTGGTCATGAGGTGCACGGCCAGTGCGGCGACGTCGGCAGGTCCGACCACCCGGCGAATCGGAAGCTTCGTGCGCAGCTCGTCCCGGCGCGCCTCGAGACCTTCGCCGAGGAGCGATGCCGACAGCGGCGTGTCTACGAACCCGGGGGCGATGACGTTGACCCGGACCGGCGCGAGCTCGAGGGCGAGACTTGCGGCGAAGGCGGGCATCGCAACCGCGACTGCCGAGGCCATCCCTACGCCACGAGCGATCCGCCGACCGCCGGCGTCGCCTATCAGCAGCAGGCTGCCGCCGGCATTCACTTTGCCGGCGGCGTTGCGCGCGACTTCGAGCGCCAGCAGCATGCGTTCGCTGATTGCGGTGCGTGCCTGTCCACGATCCAGTCCGAGCAGCGGGCCGTAGTGCGGATTGCCGGCGGTCACCATCACATGGTCGATCGGGGTTGGAAGGCCCTCGAAGAACTGCTTCAGCGACGTCGGATCGTTGGCGTCGAAGGCTGCGCTGCTGCGTGCGTCGAGCTCATGCGCCGCTCGCGCCAGACGCTGAGGGTTGCGACCGGTCAGGACAATCTCGGCGCCCTCGGCTCGAGCACGCCGCGCGGTTTCGAGCCCGATGCCCGCGCTGCCGCCGATCACGACGACGGTCTGTCCGAGCAGCTCGGGCTCCCGTCGGGTCGGTCCGGCAGTGGTTGCGCTGGTCATGATTCCTCCGGTTGGTCGTGCCAGTAGGGAGATCGAGGGCCCGGCTCACTCGGACAGGCTTGCCATCTGTGCGGCCATCGGTCCTGCGGGGACAGGCATCGCCGCGATCTCCATCCGGAGCGCCATCAACGCCGCGTCGTAGATGCCCGAGAAGCTCGGGAACGGCTGGATCGTGTCGCTCAGCACCTCGAGCGGGACGCGTGCGCGGATTGCAAGCGTCGCCTGCTGCATCCACTCACCGGCCTCGGGTCCGAGCGCGTAGGCACCAGTCAGTCGCTCCCCGTCGCTGAGCAGCGTCATGAAGCCGTTCGACTCGGCGTACTTGTGCGTGTAGGTGGCTGTCTTGGGCACCTCTGACACGGGCGCAGTGCCGCTGTACTGCGCCTCGACCGCGCCCACCGCAGCGGCCTGCGGATCCGTGTAGGTCACTCGCGGAACTGCTTCATAGTTGGCTGGGCGCGAATCGCCGGCGATGTTCGCCGCAACCACGTCGCCCTCGTATTCGCCCACGTGGGTGAGCGGCCAGATGCCGTTGACGTCGCCGATCGCCCACAGACGCTCGCCGGCACGCAGGTGATCGTCAACCCGGATTCCGTGGTGGTCGGCCTCGACGCCGACCGTCTCGAGACCGATACCTTCAACGCGCGGGCGCCGACCGGTTGCCACCAGCAGCTTGTCGCCCCGCACGTTTGTGCCGTTGTCCAGCTCCAGGACGTACTCGTCGCCGTCGCGCCGAGCGGCGGTGGCGTGAATCCCGAGCATCAGCTCGATCCCGTCCCGCCGCAGGGCCTCGCCGAGTGCCTCTCCGAGCGGCGCGGGTTCGCGCGCCAGAAGGTACTCGGCGCCCTCCACGAGCACGACCTCGCCGCCCAGCCGCTGGACAACCTGCGCGAGCTCGACGCCCGCTGCCCCGCCGCCCAGCACGAGCAGGCGGCGTGGAACGGCCTCCATGCTCGTCGCCTCTCGGGTTCCCCAGACGCCCTCGAGCGCCGCGAGTCCGGGGATCGGCGGAACGATCGGGGCAGAGCCGGTGGCCACGACGATGTGCTCTGCGGTGTGGCGGACCCCGTCGACCTCGACCACGCCGGTGCCCGCGAGCCGGCCGGTGCCGCGGAAGAGATCGATGTTCCGGCCCGCCAGCCACTTCGCCGCGCCGGCGTCGGAGTGGTTTGAGACCATGTAGTCGCGCCAGGCGAGCGCGGCCTGGATATCGACGTCAGCCCGCGCCGCGGCCTCGCGGGCCCCGTGGACGGCCTCCCCGGGACGCAGCAGCGACTTCGACGGGATGCAAGCCCAATACGAGCATTCGCCGCCGACGAGCTCGCGCTCGACGATCGCGACGCGCAGTCCACGCGCGGCGATCGCCGCGGCGCAGTGCTCACCGGGCGCGCCAGCGCCGAGAACGATCACGTCATAGTCACTGGTCATACCCATCTTTACCTCCGTGGGTTGCTGGCGTCATCGCGGCTGGGCGGGTCGACGGGGTATCACCTCGCCACAGGCGCCGGCTATTAGCTGAGGGGTGGATCGACGTCGTCGTAGATGCAGACGCTTGCGAGTTTGCCGGTGCTGCCGCGTACGAAAACGGTGATGCCCGCCTCGGGCAGAAGGTCCGACCGGCCCCATCGGAACACGTTGTACTCGAGCGCGCACGCGCTGCCGTCATCGGTGACGGTGCAGTGCTCCAACGCGATGCCGCCGCCGTTTGAGAAAAACCGCTTGTAGAGGCCGTGCAGCTGATCGTGGCCGCGATGGACGAACGGGCCGCCGGCAGGCTGGCGGACGTAAGCGTCGGGCTCGAAGGTCGCCACGACGGAGTCGACGTCGCCGTCGGCGAGCGCTCGTAGGTACTCGCCGACGACATCGGGCGGTCCGTTGAGTTCCGGATCGGGCTGCAGCACCGGCGGGCGGTGGCCGTGCTTGGCGGTCAGCGGCCACGCGCTGTAATAGATACGCAACTCGACGATTCGACGATCGGCGTCGCGCTCGGCCACGATCGCAACCGGCAGCTCGAAGCGACCCCCGTCGCCGTCGAGCGTCATCACGATCTCCTCGATTCCTCGCTGCGGCGTGATGATTTGATGCACGGGGCTGGAGACGGCATTGGACTCGGCCAGCCAGGTGTTCGTGTAGGCCACGAACCACTTGAATGCGCGGACTCCCTCGACGCGGCCACGAATCGGGTGATGGATTTCCGGCTCGCCGGCGAATGACCCCACGAGCGCGTCGGTCTCGCCCGTCCGCAGCCCGTCGAAGTACGGCACGGGCGCGGCCACTCGGCGATCGGCGGCTTCGCTGCGAATCCGCTCCACCACCGGGGCCGAGAACAAGTCTGGGAACCACGGCATAGGATGAAGCCTCTCACACCGTGTGGGCCGACGACCGGGATCACCCGCGTGCGCACGAGGCTCCAGGTGGTGGTTGCGTCGAGCATGTACGAACGGGATTGAGAGGAGCATCGGTGACGGACATTCCGGCATTGGCAGCGCTGCTGCACGAGACGTCAGAACACCACGACCCTTACGAAAAGACCCATGCCGAACACAACTGGTGGGACTGGTATGCCGCCTACATGGATGCGAGGCAGCGCGGCGAGAGTTCCGAGCAGGCGTCCGCGTCTGCCGGGCAGTACATGGAGGAGACGTTTCACGTAGCCCCGCTGTAGCTCGAGCGGATGATTGCGGCCGCGTACTGAACGTCAGCCGTCGGGTTCGGGCGTCCGGGCGACGGCGCCGAGGACCGGCAGGCTGACGGTCGGCGGCGTGACCGAACGCCGGCCACGAGTCGGTAGCCACGCGATTAGCCCCCCGAGGGCTGGCACCCAGATCGCAATCGAGTGATAGACGATTACCGCGCCGACGGAGGCCGACGGCGACATGCCGTACAGCACCAGCGACGCGGCCAGTCCCGCATCGAGCACGCCAAGGCCCGCGGGTATCGGCACCGCCGTCGTCAGATATCCGATGCAGTAGGCGATCGCGAGGGCGATAAAGCCGATTGCGTGGCCGGTCGCCGCGCACGCCGCCCACAAAGCCGCCATATCCAGGCACAGAAACCCAGCCGTCCCGAGCAGGCGCCAGTGCGGCGCGCCGACCGACCTCCAGGCGCCCTCCAGCCCGGCGGCGATCCCGCGAACCGGGAGTGGCGCGCCATCGCCCACTCGCCTAACGACGATCGCCAACAACGCGGCGAAGGAGAGGACGGCGATCGAGACGAGGATCGGTCCTCCGGTATGGAGCAGGTCGTGCGGACCGCGGGACACGCCGGCGAGGAGCAGGACGCCGGCCAGCCCGTTGACGACGAACCCGAACGCGGTGAGCAGACATAGCAGGGCGGCGCAACGTCCGAGCAGCCGCTGGGTGCCTATCCCATGTCGGCGCAGGAGCCAGCCGGTCGCCGCGGCCGAGGAGATATTCCCACCGGGCAGTACCGCCCCGGCTCCCATCGCAATCCAGGCAACCCGGCGACTAACTGCGGGAGGGGGCTCCGGAAAGAAGCGCCGGAACACGATCACGTAGCTCACGCATGAGCCCAATTCCAGCGCAATCGCCGCGAGCACCCAGGCCAGCCTCATCTCGCTGATCTGGTCGATCACCTCTCCCGGCGGCGCGACCCACAGCAACAGGCCGACCGACGCCAGCCCGAGCAGCGCAGTGCCGAGCGCGCGCCAGCTCAGGCACCGCTCGAGTCGTCTCGGCTGCCCGCTACGCATCGATCCGCGGACCTCACTCCACGCCCCGAAGCTTCGAGGCCTGGGATCGATCGAGCAGGATCTCGCACCAGACGCGCGTACCTACGCTCTCGTCGTGCACTACTCCCCAAGCCTCAGACAGTTCGTCGACCACGAACAGCCCAACACCGCCCAGCCTGTTGGGGTCAGGCGGGAGAATGCGAGGTTCGAGTCGTGATCCCGGATCGATGACGTTGATTCGCAGCCGGTCCTCAAGCGTCATGAGCTCCACATCCAGGGTCCGGCCCGGGCCTACATTGGCGTGACGCACGCTGTTCGTGACGAGCTCACTGACGATGAGTGCAACATCCGCTGCCGTTGTCGGCGCGACGTGGCCCTCGAGCTTTGACAGCAACGATCTCCGGGCCTGCCTCGGCGCGTCCACGCCGCCAGGGATGCGCATCGAGATCGATCGTCCCGGTTCCGGCGGCTGGGTCGCCGGCGTACTCAAGCGGTCGCCCGGCCCTGATCGGCGCGCGCTGCCTGCATCCTCGCTCCTTAGGGAGTCGCGTTGCCTATCGCAACGCCTCCGCTAGCCACCGAGAGGCCGCCGCAGACGCGCCATGCGCCTTCACTTTCCGGACCCCAGACGGCCTCGCCGCAGGGCCAGCACCATCGGCATCCAGTTCTTGTGAATCTACTCCCTTTCGGCCTCGTCGCAACCGAGGACCCTCGTAGGTAGGATCCTGCGCGAGTCCGAAGAGGGCGCTCCGGCTCTCGTGGGGCCAGCCGCGCCGTGTATCTGCAGCGTCAGTGAGCACCGCACAGCACGAAGCATCTGAAGGCAGGGCATGACCGTCGGCGACCCCGAGCGGGGTTCCCAGTCGCTGGTCGGCGGCAGGCTGATGGCGGAGGGAGGCGAGCCGAATCGTGTCCTCGACATGCGCCGCGACTTTCAGCGAATGATGAAGCAGCGCTACAGCGAGATGATCGAGCAACTCACCCGGCGCAAGGTGCTTGCCTTCCTGAGCCAGGCTCATATCGAGCCCGACCTCACGATTGAGATGTTTCTCATGGATGGCCCGGTTCCGGGCTTTGGCACATTGGAGCTCGTCGACCCGGCAGCCTCGGAGCCCACCAGCGAGGATTCGTACCAGTCGCGGGCGCGGCGCCACCCGCCGACTGCTCTGTACGGGGTCGGTACTCGGCCTTCCTCGGTGGTGGCTGCAGCGGGAGATATCGACTAACCTAGGGTCCTCGAGACAGGCTGGCGGAACCGCCGTTGTTCGGCCGGTTTGTTTCGACTAAGGAGAGGCTTACGCCCAGGGCGGTCTGATGGCGGCTCGCGGGGGGTGTGCTTTGGAATGTCAATCCCCTGCATCGGAGCGGTCATTTTGCCTCCAACGGATTCCCGGCTCGGGCATGAAGAACTAGCCGCTTACGCGCGTCCCTGTCTCAGGCGAAGCGTGCTCGACATCATCACTTCTGTTGTGCCGTACCTGGCCCTTTCGGTGCTGATGTATTTCGCACTTGACATCTCGTATTTGCTGGTGCTCGTGCTGGTGCTTCCGGCCGCCGGCTTCCTGGTGCGGACGTTCGTCGTTTTTCACGACTGCGCGCACGGGTCGCTCCTGCCCTCCAAGCGGGCCAATCGGTACCTCGGGCGGTTTCTCGGCCTGTTCGTGATGTCGCCGTTCCAGCGCTGGCGCCACGATCATGCGATCCATCACGGAACGTCGGGAGACCTCGAGCGCCGTGGGGTCGGGGACATCATCACGCTGACCGTCGACGAGTACCAGGCGCGGTCACGGCGGGGTCGTCTCGGCTATCGCGCGTTACGGAATCCGGTCGTTATGTTCGGGTTAGGTCCAGTGATCGCGATGATGATCGGGCCGCGCATCGCAACCCGGTCACAGCGTCCGCGGCTGCGTCACAGTGTGCTCGGCCTAGACGCAGCGCTGGTGGTGGTCATCGGTGCGCTGTGCTGGTTGATCGGCTGGCAGAGCTTCCTGCTCGTGTGGGCGCCGGCGGCGATGATCGCCGGCTCAGTCGGGATCTGGCTGTTCTACGTGCAGCATCAGTTCGAAGACGCCTACTGGCAAAGCGCCGCTGACTGGAGTTACGCGGACGCAGCGCTCCAAGGCAGCTCCTACCTGAAGCTCCCGAGAGTGCTGCAGTTCTTCACCGGCAACATCGGGCTCCATCACGTCCACCACCTGAACGCGCGGATTCCGAACTACAACCTTCAACGTGCTCACGATGAGAACCCGGTCTTCCACGGGGTTCCGACGCTGTCGCTGTGGGATGGACTGCGCGCGGTCCGGCTCAAGCTGTGGGACGAGGAGCACGGAAAGCTCGTCACGTTCGCACAGGCAAGGCCCGTCCAGCCTCACAGCGTCGCCAGCCGTGGATCGGCGACCGCCGTCACCGGCGGCTAAGAGTCCCGGTCGCGGCGCCTCTCCATCTGCTCGCGCTCGCGAGCCGCGCGAAGCTTGCGAGCCTCTTGATGGGCCCGCTCGTTGCGCTGCGCGATCTCCTTGCGGACATCGTTGAACGCCTGCTCTGCGGTCGATCGCCCTGGGCCGGGCTCTCGACGTGGCGGACTTGGCTTTTCGTTCTGCTTGGGCAACGTGCTGCTCTCCTCATCGCTCCGCTGGAAGGGGTGGGCCACAGGAAGAGCGCGGAGCGAGGCACTCAGGCGGTGGAGGCTACTTTTGACTGTACTCCCGGTTTGCGCTGGACCCCGCCTGATGGGGGCATGCCTCATGGCGAAAGCGTCGCTGGATCGCCCGCTGCGGAATGCCGCAGACTCTCTACACGGGCCGCGTTCTCGGATGTGCGAGCATGAAGTTACTTTGCCATTGTTTGGAAGACGAGCGGCACGAGCGGCGCCCCTGAGCGAGGATGAGCGTCAGGCAGCGGCGGTTGATCTAGAGCGCATCCGGGGCGGGGGGATTCCGCTGGGAGCGGAGGAGCGTCTGAAGCGGGTCGCGGCGTCGAGCTCGCCGGTTTTCACGAGCGATCTGACCGTCAATGAGTACGCGGTCGCGCAAGCCTCCGGTCTGACGCCGATCGCGCAGGTCATGGGCTCCTCGGTCGTCCAGCACGGCTGGCAGAACTACGGCTGGTCTTCGTTCGGGGGAGGGGTCCGCGAGATGCCGTCGTTCGCGCTGCCGTGGAACCTGGTTCGCCAGCGTTCGTTCGACCGTTTGCGGCAGGAGGCGCTGTTCGCGGGCGCGGACGCCGTGATCGGCATCGAGATGAATGTCAACAGCTCTATCGGAGGCCCGGGCAACCTCGAATATGTCGTATTCGGGACAGCCGTCCGCGAAACCACGCTCGCCGGCCGTAACGTTCACCGCCCGCGGATGTGCACGCTCTCGGGGCAGGACGTGGACAAGCTGCGCCGCATCGGAGCCGAGACATTAGATGTCATCGGCCACACCTCGGTGGTGTGCGTGGAACTCAGTCCTTGGGCTAATCAGATGATGGGCTCCTGGTGGGGCAACCAGGAAATGGTCGAGGTCACTCAGGGCGTCTACGCCGCGCGCCAACTCGCGATGGATGAGGTGCGCCACCAGGCGAGTCAGGCCGGTGCGAACGACATGGTGATCTCAACGCTGACGCACAACATCGATCATCACGAGTACGAGAGCGTCGGCTACAGGCACCACTTCTTCATCGTCTCGATGCACGTCCTGGGCACCGCGATTGCACTCGGTGCGCACGAGCCTCATCCGGCCCCGTTGGGCGATCCGGTGATGTCAATCAACCTCGGGCGTTAAGTCCACCACCGCGTCAGGAGAAACCGCTGATGTCGACATACGATCCGACCAGCACCGAGGGCCTCGCCGAGCACGCCAGCGAGCGCCTGCGGATGAACGCCCGTGGGCTGTTCACGTCCGACCTCTCGGTGAACGAGTACCTGTGCGTGGAGAAGGCCGGCTTCGAGCCCGTGGGACTGGTTGTGGGGTCGAGCATCTACCACATCGGCTTTCAGCAGTCGAGCTGGAAGGCAAGCCAGGAGATGGGTGTCCTGACGCAGGCGATGTACGCGGCCCGCGAGCTGGCGATGACGCGGATGGAGGAGGAGGCCGATCAGCTGGGTGCTGACGGGATCGTCGGGGTACGCCTCGAGGTCGGACGCTATGAATGGGGCGCGGACATGGCCGAGTTCATTGCGATCGGCACGGCGATAAAGCACAAGGGCGGCAAGGTTCACCGCGCACCCAACGGACGTCCGTTCACTTCCGACCTGAGCGGTCAGGCCTTCTGGACGCTTTTGCAGACGGGCAAGCGCCCGGTTGGCCTGGTCATGGGCACCTGCGTGTACCACGTCGCCCACCGAGGGATGATGCAATCGATGCGGCAGACCGGACAGAACGTAGAGCTCGAGCAGTACACGCAGGCTCTGTATGACGCGCGCGAGCTCGCGATGGAGCGCATGCAGAAAGAGGCCGAGGCGATCGGTGACGGCGTTCTGGGGATCGTGGAAGTCAAGCTGCAAGCGAACAACCACGGCTGGGGAAGCCACGTGATCGAGTTCTTTGCGGTTGGCACCGCCGTCGTCCCGAACGAGCACGCCGAGGACGGGCAGCAGTTGCCGGCCATCACGCCGGTCCTCGACATCAACGACTGATCGGTCGGCGCACCCGGGGTGCTTCACCCGTGGTGGCGCCCGGGGTGCAGGGGGTGAATCTGGGTCGGCTGGCGGCTCTTACCTTCGATGCCCCCGGTGCGATCGAGAAAACCCGCGACTATCGCGGGTTTTCTCGATCGGATCCCATGATCGAGCGTGCGATCGCGGGGCTGGCCGAGAGCCAGCACGGGGTCGTTGCGATCTGGCAGCTGATCGCGCTCGGTCTTGGGCCTGACGCCATTCAGTACCGAGTGTCCGTCGGCCGCCTGCACCGCGTCCACCACGGGGTCTACGCCGTCGGCCACCGCAAGCTCACCCGCCACGGGCACTGGATGGCTGCCGTCCTCGCCTGCGGTCCCGACGCGGTGCTCAGCCACCGATCGGCCGCGGCGCTGTGGGGGATCGGGTCGGGGTCGTACAAGATCGATGTGACCACGCCGCACCGCAGGCTCAGCCGCCAGGCGATCCGGGCTCATACGACCAGGCTCGACGCGGAGGACCGCGGCGTTCGCGACGGGATCCCCGTCACGAGCGTCGCACGCACGATTCTCGACCTCGCCGCGCAACTGTCCAAAGACTCCCTGACCCGCCTGATCGAGGAGTCGGACCGCAAACACCTCTTCGATCTCCGCGCGCTCGACCGCGCCACCGCCCGCCGGCCACGCGCCGCCGGCGTCAACCGCCTGAACGCAGTGCTCAAGACCTACCGCGGCACCGCCGACACGCGCTCCAAGCTCGAGCGGGACTTCCGCGCGCTGATCGCCCGCGCCGGCCTACCGGAGCCGCAGTTCAACGTCCTCGTCGCCGGCCTCACAGTCGACGTCTGGTGGCCCCAATGGAAGCTCGTCGTCGAGCTCGACGGCGAGCCCTACCACAAGGCTCCGAGCGCTTTCGAGTCCGACCGCATCCGCGACGCCACTCTCCAGAAACAAGACATCCGCGTACTGCGCGTCACCGGGGATCGCATGGACAACGCGCCGGTGGCCGTGCTCGACGACATCCTCGCGCTCAGGCGGCCGCCGGCTCCGTAAAAGCTACGCGGCCCGGCGTGCGCCAGCAGATCCACCCGCAATAGCCGTCCGGCATTGGCAGTGCCGACGTCCGCCAGGGACCGCACGCGCCCCGGGGCCACCCCGCCGGCGACTCGAGCCGGCGGGGGTCGTAGTCGAGCGCGTCCCCGAGCGCCTTGGATAGTGCCTCCTTGCTGGACCACAGCGAGATGAGGTCGCGGTCGGTGCTCCATCGCCCGCTGGCGCGTTCGTCGGGCGTGGAGATCGCCGGCGAAAACTCCTCGGGACAGGCGACCACGCGCTCGATGTCGACGCCGATCGGCCCGGCATGCCAGCCGACCAGCGCGTACGGGTGGCAGTAGGAGCGCGACACCGTGCCGGCTCCCACTGCCTCCCCGAGATTCCTGGCCCGCGTCCTCAGCGCCGCTTCATCGAGTCCCTCGAGGGTGGCGTCGATGAGTGCGACCCGCGGAGCGTCGTCCGTGTCTATGTCGAGCCAGGTGACCATGACTGGATTGGGATTTTTTCGGCGGCGCCTGACGGTGGCGCCTTACAACGCCACGACCGGCGTGCCGTGCCAGCGAGTCCCGGCGGGTAGCTCCTCGCCGCGGAGCACGACCGAGTGACCGAATACCCGCGTGCCGGTGCCGAGGTGGGTGTCCGGAAGGACCACCGCCGTCGGGCCGAGCGTGGCGCCCGGATCGAGCCGCGTCGGGCCGATCCGCAGTAGCCGGTCGTGGAACAGGTGCGTCATCAGGCACCCGCCGCGGTTGACGGCCGTGCCGTCCTCGAGGGTGATCATGTCGTGCTCGGTGACCGCGGTCGTCTCGCACCACACGCCCCGGCCGATCCGGGATCCCATCGCACGCAGGTACATCGACATGACCGGCGTGCCCATCGTGAGGCGAAGCAGCCGCTCGTCGGCCAGCTGCTCCTGCGCGGCGTTCATCATCTCGTCGCGCCAGACGAAGCTGCACCACAGCGGATGCTCGCTGCGGGCGGTAGCGGCCGATCAGGATCCACTTCATCGCGACCGTCACCGCGGTCGCCACGAGCGCGCCGCCGATCAGCACGAACGGCGCCGCGACGATGGCCGCGACGAGCCCGAGGTGGGCGCCGATCGCCGCCAGCGACATGATCTCCACCGCCTCGATCACCAGCACGATCGTGTTGGGCACGAGCAGCCGCAGCAGATCCATCACGCCGCGGGCCAGCTTCAGCCGCCGGGGCGGATTGACCGTGCGCGACGGATCCGTGGCGTCGGGCACCCGGGGCAGCTCGAGTGCCGGGACTCCGAGCCACGAGGTTCCGGCGGCCGGCCGCTTCGGCGACAGCGTCATCACGCCGAGGAGGCTGTCGTCGTCGAGGCGGGTCCCGCCGCGCAGGATCGAGCCCGGGCCGAGGAAGCTGCGATCGCCGATCTCGATCGGCTCGATCGCCACCCAGCCATCGCGCGAACGCACGCCGCAGAACCCGATGTCGTCGGTGCACTGGCTGAGCTCGCCGAACGACACGAGCGGGTTCAGCCCGGTGGTCACCGAGATCTCGGTGCCGCGACCGATCTTCAGACCCATCATGCGGAACCACGGACGGGTGTACAGCGACGCGTACAGCGGGAACAGCAGCGTGCTCGAGCTCTGCTTGAGCTCCTCCGCGAACCACAGGGCCCAGCCGACCGGCGAGTGCTCGTCGTACCAACCCGGCTTTACGAACCGCCAGACGAGGCGCAGCGTGAGCGCGACGAGGATCGCGGTCATCGGAACGAACACGGCGGTGAAGATCGCCGCCTCGAGGAGGATCCCGACGAACGAGCTGTGGAGTGTCGGCAGATCACTACCCAGCAGGGCGAGCACGCCGACCGCGGGAGCGATCGCCGCGACCGCGATCGCGAGCTCGAGCACGAGGCTCGCGCCGAACAGCCACGCCCATCCGCGAGCGCGCCCGGCAGTCGGAGGCTCGGCAGGCCAGTTGTCGCCGGCTGTGCCGGTCTGACGGGCGGGCGCTCCGCCCCACCGCTCGCCGGCTGGGATCTCCCCCGACACGACCGTGCCAACCTCGATCTCGGCGCCGTCGCCGATGATTGCACCGGGGTTGAGCAGCGTGCGCGAGGCGACCCGGGCGCCCGCGCCGATCCGGATCTCGCCGACGACCAGCTCCTGACCGTCGATCCACCAGCCGCGCAGGTCGACGTTCGACTCGACCGTCGCGCCCGCGCCGATGTGCAGCAGCGAGCCCGCCGGAGGCACCGTGGCCAGCCGCGCACCCTCGCCGACGTCGGCGCCGACGAGTCGGGCGTAGCGATCCGCCCACGGCGTTCCGCCGAGGCGGTTGAAGCGCGTCACCTCGGCCAGGCGGTCGACGAACCACAGACGCGCGGCCAGTGACGAGTATCGGGAGTACCGGCCGGGCCGAAGGTCGCGCAACAGAACGCGTGTGCAGATGCACTGGAGCGCGATGTGCGCGGGCGGGCTCGCGAGCAGGACCCACGCCGCGCCCAGCCACAGCCACCCCACGTGTGGGGTGCCGATGTCTGCGATGTCTCCGTATGCGAGCGCCGCGAGCAGCCACGGGACCGACTGGATCGCGAACAGAACGAGCACGCCCACGAGCTGCATCAGACCGAGGCGCCGCATCGCCCCGAACGAGAACTCGGGCTTGGCGTCGGTGGCGACGGCGCCGACCGACTCGAGCCGCGCCGCCAGCTCGCGCAGGGTGCGGTGCTCGTAGACGTCGGCGACGGCGATCGCGGGATGCTCGGAGCGCAAGACCGAGACGAGCTTCGCGACCGCGAGCGACGTGCCGCCGAGCGCGAAGAAATCGCTCTCGGCGCCGATCGCCACCGGCCCGAGCTGCTCGCGCCACCGCTCGGCGAGCTTCCGCTCGGCGGCGGTGAGGGATCCGTCATCGCCGGCTGTCTCATCGGTGCCCGGGGGCGGCCAGGGGAGCGCCTTGCGGTCGACCTTGCCCGAGGTCGCCATCGGCAACTCGTCGAGCACGACGATCAGCGGCACCAGGCTCGCCGGCATCCGCTCGGCGGCCACCGCCCTGACGTCCTGGGGGTCGACGTCGCCGGCTACGTACCCGACCAGGATCTTGTTTCCTGCTGCCGACTCGCGCACCACGGTGCACGCGCCGTGCACGCCGGAGACCGAGTTCAGCACGCCGTCGACCTCGCCGAGCTCGATCCGGCGTCCACCGATCTTGACCTGGTGATCGCGGCGCCCGACGAACTCGAGGCCGTGCTCGCTCTCGCGGACGATGTCGCCGGTGCGGTACGCCCGCTTCCAGCCCTTGGCCGGCAGGCTCCGATACCGCTCGGCATCGAGCTCGGGCCTCAGATACCGGCCAAGCCCGACGCCGCTGATCACGAGCTCTCCGGGCTCGCCCTCGGGGACGAGCGCCCCCTCGGGATCGACGACGGCGAGCTCCCAGCCCCGCAACGGCGCCCCGATTGTCACAGGCGCGCCGGGATACAGGCGGATCGCGGTGGCGACGACGGTCGCCTCGGTCGGTCCATAGGTGTTCCACAGCTCGCGGCCGGGGGCGAGGCGCTCGACGAGATGCTCGGGACACGCTTCACCGCCGAGGATCAGCAGCCGGACGTTCGACAGTGCGTCGTCGTCCCAGATCCCCGCCAGCGTGGGGACGGTCGAGATCACCGTGATGCCGTGCTCCTTGAGCCACGGCCCGAGCTCGACACCCGAGCGCACGAGCGCGCGTGGCGCCGGGACGAGACAGGCGCCATGGGCCCACGCGAGCCACATCTCCTCGCAGCTCGCGTCGAACGCGACCGACAGGCCCGCGAGGACCCGATCCTCGGGCAGCACCTGCCACAGGTCGTCCTCGGCGCGGACGAACGCCGCCGCGGCGCGATGCGGGACCGCCACGCCCTTCGGCTTCCCCGTCGAACCCGAGGTGAAGATGATCCAGGCGTCGTCGTCCGGGGTCGGACGACCGGGACGGCCGCCGGCCGGCCCGCGCCAGGTCACCTCGAGTGCCTTACCGATGACCGCGCATACGCCGGCGTCGGTGAAGATCTGCTCCGCGCGGGCGTCGGGATCGTCGGCGTCCACCGGTACGTACGCCGCCCCCGCGGCGAGCGCGCCGAGGATCGCTACGTAGAGGTCGGCCTTACCGCTCGGGACCCGCACCCCGACGCGATCACCCGGGACCAACCCCGCCGTCGCGCAGGCGACCGGCGAGCTCGTGCACCTCTGCCGCGAGGTCGTTGTAGGTGAGGAGACCGCGCGGCGCGTCGACCGCGGGCCGCTCGCCCCAGGTCGCGACCGTCGCCTCGAAGAGGTCGAGCAGCGTCAGCTCGATGATCGTCCCCTCGGCGCGCGGCGGCGAGGTACGGTCCGTCCGAGCGTGTGGTCGCCGAGCGGGCGCGCCTGGGCGACCCGGCCGGCCGGGGGGCCGGACACGTGGCCCGGTCACAGCAGGAATGTCGGTGATGCTCATCAAAGGCTCCTGTTCGGGCGCGCCCGCCGGGCACGCCGTTTGATCTGTGTCAGAAGCCTCTCGCGGCACGGCCGGCCGGTCGTTCGTACTGGACTACGACACCTTCGGCGTACCGCTACGTACCGCTACGTGGCCACGGCGACGAGCCGCGCGGACCCAGACAGCCGACCGCCCCGGGCGGATTCGCCCGGGGCGGGAGTGAGAACCTCGCGGGGTGCTCGCGACTACTCGGCGACCGGCGCCGGGCAGACGCCGGCGACGTAGCGATCGACCTCGGCTTCGGGAAGCCGGCGGGCGATCGCGAGGCGATAGATGCCCAGGCTCAACGCCGCGCATGCCACCAGCCCACCGACGAGTCCGAGGGCGTCATTGCCGCCGTGGTCGAGGACGTGCTTGAAGATCCCGATGCCGCCGATGATCCCGCCGGCACCGAAGTCGCCGAAGTATGAGATGACCAGCAGCCCGATGAAGTACGGGAAGATCCACGTCGCCGCGGCCCAATCGATCCTCGGGGCGGACGGATTGAGGTCCAGCCGATAGGAGATCGCGACCAGGGCGTAGCCGATCAGCATCGCGACTGTAAGCGTGGTCAGCGTCTGCCATCCGGACCAGTAGATGACCCAGGTGGCGAACACGAACGCCAGCGGCGCCAGCACGCCGGCGGCCGGTAGCCGATACGCGCGTGGCAGGTCGGGCTTGCTCTTGCGCAACGCGCCCAGCGCCAGCGGCGCACCGGCGTACATCAGCACCGAGGAGCTCGTCGCGATCCCGACGAGCTTGCTCCAGCTCGGGAACGGCAGCAGGAACAGCATCCCGAGGGCGGTCGTGAAGAGGATGCCGAACATCGGCACGCGCGCGCGGTTGGTCTTCTCGAACTTGTCCGGCACGTAGCCGTTGCGCGACAGCGCGAAGCTGATCCGCGACGACGTCGTGAGATAGATCAAGCCGCTGCCAAACGGGCAGATCACCGCGTCGAGACGGAGGATGAATGCCAGCCACGCCAGCCCCGCAATCTTGGTCACGGTGTAGAACGGCCCGGCGTTGAGCGCCACGACCGCGGGATTGGAATTGCCCGAGCCGAGGTTGGTCCAGGTGTGCTGAGAAGCGAGCAGGCTCGGGCTGAACGACCCGATGAACGCCACCTGCAGCAGGAAGTAGATGCCCGCGCCGATGAGGATCGACAGGATCACGGCGCGCGGTAGGTCGCGCTGAGGGTTGGCTGCCTCGCCCCCGAGTTGGACCGCCTGCTCGAACCCGAGCAGCGCGAACACGATGCCTCCGGTGGGAATCGCGACGAGGATGCTCTTGATCGCAGCGCCGTGGACGAAGAAGCCGCCGCCCGCGGTGAAGTTGCCGGCGTGGAAGTGCGTGGCCAGCAACACGATGATCGTGAATACCGGGATGACTACCTTCCACGAGGTGATCGCGTTATTGGCGCGCGTCAGCCACCGGATGCCGATCAGGTTGAGCACCACGAACAGCATCATCAGGATGGCCGCGGCGATGATTCCGCCGCCGCTGAGCGTGCCGCCCGAGCTGTAGAAGCCGCGCGCCCAATGGGCGGTCGAGAGGTACTGGATCACTGCGAGGACCTCGATCGGTGCCGTCGTGGCCGCCTGCAGATACGACGCCCAGCCAAACGTCATCCCGGCGAGGCTGCCGAACGCGTAGTGGGGAAACCGGCTGGTGCCGCCGCTCACCGGGAACAGTCCGCCGAGCTCGGCATGGACGAGCGCCAACAGGATGACGATCACGGAGGCGATCCCCCACGCGATGAGCGCCGACGGTCCGGCGACCGTTACCGCGATCAGCGCACCGAACAGCCACCCCGAACCGATCAGCGAGCCCACCGATGTCCACAGCAGACCGATGAAACCGATGCCGCGGTCGAGTCCGTCGCCGTCAACCGCCGCCTTGCCCGACGGAAGCGGTGCCGCAGCTGCGCGCGGCGGCGGCGGAGCGGCGGTTATTTGAGGTGCGGTCGCGGTGATGCTCATCGGAGGCTCCTGTTCAAGTCGGTGCGCTTGCTGCGGCGATTGTGTCTGACAGGACTCGCGCCGGCCGGCCGCATGATCGTCCGTACCGGCATACGACACCTGCGAGTCGCTCGATACGTACCGCCGGATCGGGCACTAGCCCGGCGACCGGTGCATCCGTAGCGCGCGCCGATGTCAGTAGTGGACGTCGAGCAATGTCGTACCGCGGATACGGACGGCAGCGCGATGCGCTCGCTGGGATCGTGAGGAACACCGAAAACGCGTCTGCCTCCCAGGCGCTCACCTTTGACACGAACGGAGATCCCGATGTTCCGCAATCCCGCAAGCTCACGTATCTCACCCCTCAAGCTCGCCAGCATCGGCGCCATCGCGGCGACCGCCCTGGCGGCCGCGCCGTCCGCGCTCGCCGCGACGTCCGGGGGTGCGCCCCGTGACGCCGGCCGTCACCCACGCCAAGCTCAGCTCGCCGTTCACGATCGGCCTCAGCTCGACCACGGTGAAGCCGGGCGCGAAGCTGACCATCTCCGGGTTGGCGTACGCCAGGGCCGGCTTGAGCCTCACGATCATGTCCGATGCGATCGCGTCGGCTCAGGCCGTCAACGGCGTGCCGGCGGTCCAGACCCCGGCGCTCGTCGAGGGCATCTACCACACGACGGTGCGGGTTCCGCCGGCGACCGAGCCCGGCGTCTATTCGGTGCAGCTGCGCTTCGGCAACCGCCAGGTCGCGTCGATCAGCAACCTGCGTGTTGTAGCCCCCGGTTCGCCGACGGGTGGGTCGACCGGCCTCAACCGGTGCGCCGCCATCGGCTTCACCGTCCTGCACAACGACCGCGCCGGCACCGCGTATCTGCCCGGCCGGCGCGTACACCGTCTCGAGCCGCAACATGGACTGCGGGTCGGCATCGGCCGACTTCACGAGCTTCCTCGCCGGCGCCGGAAAGCCGATCGCCGGATGGACCACGACATCGCCGGCCGCCGGCCGCGCGACCTTCACCCAGCGCAACAGCGGACTTACCTTCACCGTCGCTAAGGCTCGCTGACAGTTGCCATCGCGCCCGGCAGGACCGCGGACCGCGGTCCTGCCGGGCGTTTTGACGTTCACCCGACGGCCGGCGCCGAGGGGAGTCGACGTCCGGATAGCGGATGTATTAGGGTGCCCTAAGACGTGTTAGGGTGCCCTAAGACGGCCGAGGCATCTGGACGTGCATCCCGAACGGAGGACCGCCGTGACCCGTAAGACTTCCGTGCCCAGGGAGCGGGCGCGTCGCGTCGCGCCGTTCGCAGCGGTCCTCAGCTGCTGGGCAGCCGTCGCATTGGCCGGATGCGGAGGCTCGAGGGCTTCCTCGAGCTCCGGCCGAGCCGACGACCCTTCGGGCTCGGGTCAGACGCTGACGCTCTACAACGCGCAGCACGAGGAGACTGCCGACGCGCTGATAAAGGCGTTCACCGAGCAGACCGGGATCAAGGTGCGGGTCAAGAGCGACGACGAGTCGGTGCTGACCGCCCAGATCGAGGAGGAGGGCAGCCGCTCCCCGGCTGACGTGTTCTTCACGGAGAACTCGAACTGGCTGCAGCAGCTCGACGACCGCGGACTGCTCGCGAAGGTCGACTCGTCGACGCTGGCCAATGTGCCCGCGCGGGACAGCGCGTCCAACGGCGACTGGGTCGGAGTGTCGGGACGGTTCGGCGTGATGATCTACAACCCGAGCAAGATCAGCGCCGCACAGATGCCGAAGTCGGTCATGGACCTGGCCAGCCCCCGGTACAAGGGCAAGCTCGAGCTGGCTCCCGGGGAGACGGACTTCTGGCCGATCGTCACCTCGATCGAACGCGCCAAGGGCGCGACGGCGGCGCTGAACTGGCTGAACGCGATCAAGTCGAACGCGGGCTCGGACGACCACACCCCGGATAACGAAACGCTCGTCGCCGACGTCAATAAGGGTGACGCCGACATGGGCCTGATCAACCACTACTACTACTACCGCCTGCGCGACGAGATGGGTACGGCCAAGTTCCACGCGAGGCTGTCGCTGTTCGCGCCTCGCGACCCCGGTTCAGTCGAGGACATTTCGGGCGCCGCGATCCTGAGGTCGTCGAAGGACCAGGCGGCGGCGCAACGATTCCTCGCGTTTCTGACGAGCACTGCTGGGCAGCGCGTGCTCGCGGGCAGCACGAGCTTCGAGTACCCGCTCGCCAAGGGCGTCGCCCCCAACCCGGCGCTGCCGCCGATCGGCACGTACGAGCCGAACCCGATCACGCCCGCGCAGATCGGCACCGGGACCGACGCCGAGGATCTGCTCGAACAAGCAGGCTTGCTCTGACATGGATGTCCCCCGATGACCTCAGTCGCCAGCCGGTGGCCGGGTCGACTCCGCCGTCGATCCGACCACGGGTGGCCGGTGGTCATCGCGAGCGTGGTGATCGCGGCAGGGCTACTCGCGCCGCTGGCGCTGGTGGCGCTTGACGTCCGAAGTACCGGCTGGAGCGAGCTTCACCGTGCGCTGTTCCGCGAACGGACGGTGCTGCTGCTGCGGCACACGGTTGTGCTGTGCGCGATCGTGGCCGTGCTCGCGGCCGCGATCGGGACCGGCGCGGCGTGGGTCACCGAGCGGACGGCGCTTCCCGCGCGGCGCCTTTGGACCGCTCTGTTGGTGTTGCCCGTCGCGATCCCCGACTTCGTCGTCGGCTACGCGTGGCACTCGTTCGCTTCGCGGCTGTCCCCACTACTCGGCGCGACAATCGTTATGACGCTCGGCACCTACCCGCTCGTCTACCTACCCGTAGCCGCCGCGCTCCGGCGCTCGGACCCCGCGCTCGAGGAGACCGCTCGCGGGCTGGGGGTGGGTGGCCTGGGAGCGTTCAGGCGAGTCACGCTGCCGCTGGTGAGGACGGCAGTCCTCGGCGGTGCGATTCTCGTGGTGCTGACGGTGATCTCCGAATACGGCGCGTTCGAGATCCTCGGCTACCAGACGTTCACCACCGAGATCTTCACGGAGTTTCAGTTCGACGCGGCGGCGGCCGGCGCCCTCTCGATCCCGCTGGTCGCACTCGGCCTGCTCGCGCTGCTGGCCGAGCAGGTGGTGCCGCGCCGAACCGTGGTCACGACCGCGCCGCGGCAGCGGGCCAGGCTCATTCGGCTCGGACCGATGGTGCTGCCGGTCCTGCTTGCACTCGGGGGGCTCGTCGTGCTTGCGGTCGGGGTGCCGGTCGCGACGATCGTCTACTGGATGCAGTCGAGCCAGCACACCACGCTTCCCGCGACGGCGGCCGTCGCCTCCGCGCTGGGATCGACCGTGATCTACAGCGCGTGGGGTGCGGCGCTCGCCGTCGTCCTCGCGGTACCGGTGGCGATGCTGTCAGTCCGCCGCCGCAGCGCGGCGCGCACGGTGCTCGAACGGAGCACGTACGTGACGAAGGCGGTGCCGGGCGTGGTCATCGCGCTGAGCCTCGTGTTCTTCGCAACCCGCTACGCCTACGGCCTGTACGACACCAGCACGCTGTTGGTGATCGCCTACGCGATCCTGACCTTCCCGCTGGCGTTGGTCTGTGTCCGGACCTCGGCGGCCCAGATCCCACCTCGGCTGCCGGAGGTGGGACGCTCGCTCGGGCGAGGGTCGATCGGGGTGTTCTCCCGCATCACGTTGCGGCTGCTCGCGCCGGGACTGCTCGCCGGCTTTTGCCTGGTGTTCGTGACGGCGGCGACCGAGCTGACCGCGACGCTGGTGCTGGCGCCGATCGGCGTCGAGACGCTGTCGACACAGTTCTGGGCATTCCAGGCGAACGCCGCCTACGGCGCCGCTGCTCTGTACGCGCTGGTCATGGTGGCGCTGGCCGTGGTCCCCGGAGCGTTACTGGGGCTCTGGTTCGATCGCGAGAGGCACTCTCGGTAGCGGTATGAGCGCGATCGAACTCCGGAGAGCGGCCAAGAGCTTTGACACCACAGCGGTGCTCTCCGAGGTTGACCTGACGGTTCCGGTCGGATCGATTACGGCGGTGCTCGGCGCCTCTGGCAGCGGAAAGACGACGCTGTTGCGGCTGATCGCGGGGTTCGAGCGGCTCGACAGCGGCAGCGTGAGCATCGGAAACCGCACCGTCGACGACGGCAGGAGGACGGTCGCGCCCCAACACCGAGGCGTTGGCTACGTACCGCAGGAGGGGGCGTTGTTCCCGCACCTCACCGTGATAGGCAACATCGCCTTCGGTCTCCCCCGGCGCGACCGTACCAAGGCGGATCACCTGCTCGAGCTGACGGGCATGAGCGAGCTTCGCAAACGCTATCCCCACCAACTGTCCGGTGGTCAGCAGCAGCGGGTCGCCCTTGCGCGTGCGCTCGCGATCGGACCGCAGGTCGTCTTACTTGATGAACCATTCAGCGCGCTTGACGCGTCGCTGCGCGGCGATCTCCGCCGGGACGTCGCGCGGATCCTCCGCGAGACTGAAACCACCGCGATCCTCGTGACCCATGACCAAGACGAAGCGCTGGCGCTCGCCGACGAGGTCGCGCTCCTGGTCGACGGTCGTGTGCGTGCATCCGCCGCGCCGCGGTCGCTTTATCGCGACCCCCCAGATGCGGAGACCGCCACGGCAATCGGCGAGGCCAACCTGCTCGCCGCGGAGACTTCGGCCAACCTCGCCCGCTGTGCGCTCGGCTCGGTTCCGATCCGCCCCAACGGAGCGGCGCCGTCGGACGGTCCGTCGTGGCTGCTGATCCGTCCCGAGCAGCTTGTGCTCCACCGCCAGGAACTCGATCGCACTACCCGCGCGATCGTCGTCGAGCTCCAATACCACGGCCACGACGCGCTCGCCCGGGTCCGACTCGCGCGCGATGGAGAGCAGGCGCTGGTAGCGCGCGTGCCGGGTGAATTCGACCTCGCCCCAGGCGACGAGGTATGGATCGAGGTCGTGGGCTCGGGCAGAGTGTGGTCGAGCCCCGACCGTGGCGACTGATGAGTGCAACCGGGCGCAGCGCGCCCTCGGCTCGGTTCAGGCTGCCGCGCGTGACGGGCTGCGGAGCGCCAGCCACGCGGTGAGGTCGGTGGGGGCCATCGGGCGGGCCAGGAGAAATCCTTGGGCGATGTCGCAGCCGGCGTGATCGAGCCAGGCGAGAATCTGATCAGTCTCGACGCCTTCGCCGACGACACGCAGGGAAAGGTTGTGGCCGAGGTCGATGATCGATCGCACGATCGCAGCGTGCGCGCCGTTGTCGAGCAAGTCGGCGATGAAGCTCCGGTCGATCTTGAGCTCGTGGAGAGGAAGGGCCGAGAGGTATCCGAGCGATGTCTGTCCCTGGCCGAAGTCGTCGAGGCTAATGCCAACGCCCGCGTCAGCGAGACGGGTCAGCACGGCCGCCGCGCGTGCAGGGTCGGCGAGTAGCGCAGTCTCGGTGACCTCGACAATCAGCCGCCTGGCGGGCATGTCGAGCTCGTCGAGGATCTCGATTACGTCGTCGGCGAAGGACTGGCGGCCGATACTCCGCGCCGAGACGTTGACCGCTACGCAGAGGCCATCATCTGCGGGATCGAGCTCGCGCATCTCACGAAGGGCGGTTCGGAGCACCCACCGGGTCAGCTTCTCGATCACGTCGGTCTGCTCGGCGAGGGGTAGGAACACGCCGGGGGAGAGCAGGCCCTCGGTCGGGTGTTGCCAGCGGACGAGCGCCTCGACCGAGCGCACGCTGCCGTCGAGCAGCGTCGACTGCGGCTGATAGTGGAGCAGGAGCTGGCCGTCGTCGATCGCACGCCGTAACTGGCTCACGAGTGCGAGGCTGGCGGCGCGGTAGTGGTCGAGCGACGAGTCGTAGCGGGTGACCCCTTCGTGCTGCGCCTTGGCGACGTACATCGCTACGTCGGCGCGCTGGAGCAGTTCGTCGACGTCGGTGCCGTCCTGCGGCGCGATCGCGTAACCGATGCTGGCTTGCGGGGATACCGGCAGCCCGCCGAGCTCAACCTCGCTGTCGATCACTTCGCGCAGCTGCCAGAGCGCGGGCTCGGGATCGGCGACGTTGCGAAGAACCAGCCCGAATTCGTCGCCACCGAGCCGGGCAACGGTGTCGCCGTCGCGCATATGGCCGGCGAGCCTGGCCGCCAATTCGGTGAGGAGCCGGTCGCCGTTGTGATGGCCGAGAGTGTCGTTGACATCCTTGAAGCGATCAAGATCGATGATCGCGATTGCGGCCGGTCCTTCGGAGTGGTCGGCAGCGGCCACCGCGCTCGCCGCACGGCGGTGAAACAGCGTCCGGTTGGGAAGATCAGTCAGCGAATCATGCTCGGCCAGGAAGGCGTTGGCCGACGCGGCACGGCGCAATCCACGACTGACCGATGCCGTGATCGCGAACAGAGCCAGGTACAGGAGTCCGAGTCCGACCGCGAGGTCGAGGTACAGCGTGCGGAGATCGGCGGTGACGTCGTGGCTGATCGGCGCGTAGGGCAGGTAGATCTCGAGTACGCCGATCCGTCGCTTCGCGGCGCCCGCGGTCAGCGGCAGGTACACCTCGACCGATTTGGTGCCGACTCGCCCGGTGTCGTTTGCATCCGAGTTCAGGCGCGTCAGGTGCGCCACGACGTCTCCGTGTGCCGCTTCGAGCGCGTCATCGTCATCGTCATCGTCCTTGCTCCGAAGCCCCGAGCCGTCGCCTGAAAACACGACCCGACCCGAGAGGTCCCTGATCCGTAGGCGAAGGACGTCGCCTTCGGCGATCACTCGTCCGGCCAATCGCCTGAGCCCCTTCTGCTCGGCCGTGTCGATCCCGCTACTGAGAGGCTGCCCTCCGAGCAGCGGCTCGACGGCCGTGCGGGCAACAAGGACCGCCTCGGACCGGCCCTCGGCAAGTCCCCGTCGGTTTGCCTCGTTGCGGATGCTCTCGGCGAGAACGATTCCGAGCGCCACCACCGGAAGGAGCGCGATCGCCGCGTATCGCGCGAACACGCGCGGCACGGACCGTGGTCCACGGGTAGCGCGGTTCATGGTTACCGTAATCGGAAGGCGGCACGCGTTTCTTGACGAGCTTCGGTCTACCTCGACTCACAAGCAAGGGTGGTCAGGTTGCTTCTCGGATCGCGGCGTCGGGTCTGAGCCTAGGCAGGTAGTTGTGACCAACGGCCCCGGACGCCCCGGCGTTCGCCGTCCGGGGCGGCATCTGAGCTGCCGCGTACGCGTCGAGCTCGTCGAGCGTCTCTGTCTTGAGCAGCGCCTGGGCCAGCGTCTCGAGCCGATCCCGGTGCTGCGTGAGCGCGGTCGTCACATCCAGGTGGGCGGTGTCGATGAGCCGGCGTACCTCTTCGTCGAGGACGCGTTGGGTGGCCTCGGAGCTTTCGCCAGCTCCGCCGAACATGGATCCGCGTCCGTCGGAGGGGAGCACCCTGACAAAGCCGATTGCGTCGCTCATCCCCCAGCGACCGACCATCTGGCGCGCGATCATGGTGACCTGGTCGATGTCGGACTCCGCTCCGGTGCTGATCGTGCCAAACACCGTCTCCTCCGCGACCCGGCCGCCGAGAGCCACCTTGATCTTGGCGAGCAGGTCCTCGCGGGTGTATGAAACCTGGTCATCATCGGGCGCGGACAGAGTGACGCCGAGGGCGGCGCCACGCGGGATGATCGAGACCTTGCGCACCGGATCGGCCCCGGGGGTAAGCATCCCGACCAGCGCGTGACCGGCCTCGTGGTACGCGGTTCGCTCGCGGTCCGCGCCTGACAGAACGATCCCGCGTGGAGCGCCGAGCAGGATCTTCTCCAGCGAGTCGTTGAAGTCAGATGTCTGGACGCGGTGGTGGTTGCGGCGGGCGGCGAGCAATGCCGCTTCGTTTGCGAGGTTCGCCAGGTCGGCGCCGACCATCCCGGGGGTCGTGGCCGCGAGTGCTTCCAGATCGACACTGGCATCCAGCGGGATCGACCGAGTGTGCACCTCGAGGATCTGCTGCCGGCCGAGCCGGTCCGGCGGTTGGACGGCGACGCGGCGATCGAAGCGTCCTGGTCTCAGCAGCGCTGGATCGAGGATCTCGCCACGGTTGGTCGCGGCGAGCACGACGACCGCCTCGATCGACTCGAATCCGTCCATCTCGGTGAGGATCTGGTTGAGGGTCTGCTCGCGCTCGTCGTTGGAGCCGGCGATCGATACCGAACCCTGACGGGAGCGTCCGACCGCATCGAGCTCGTCGATAAAGATGATCGACGGCGCGGCCTCCTTCGCCTTGGCAAACAGATCGCGGACCCGCGAAGCCCCGACGCCGACGATCGCCTCGATGAACTCCGAGGCCGAGATCGAGAAGAAGGCGGCGTGTGCCTCTCCGGCGACAGCGCGCGCCAGCAGCGTCTTACCCGTCCCTGGTGCGCCTGACAGCAGCACGCCATGCGGCATGCGTCCCCCGAGGCGGCCGAAGCGCTCGGGGTTGCGCAGGAAGTCGACAATCTCCGTCAACTCCGACTTGGCCTCGTCGATCCCGGCCACGTCAGCGAACGTGATCCTGATCGTCGCTGGGTCGATTCGTCGCGCCTTGGAGCGCCCGAAGTTGCCCAGTGCACCCAGACCTCCGCCCTTCGCTGCTCGGCGGGCGAACACCACGAACAGCCCGACGATCAGCAGCGTCGGCCCGAAGCCGAGCAGCACTGACTCGATCAGCGGCGTGGTCTGCGTCGTCGACTGCGCGTTGACCTGGACTCCTTGGGAGGAGAGCAGCGCCGCCAGCTGGTCGTTGTTCCAGAAGCTCGGGACCTGGGTCGCGAACAGCGTCGTCGGCTTGGCCTTCGTGTCGGAGGTCGGATAGCGCACGGCCGACCTGAACGTTCCCTGGATCGTGTCGCCCTTGGAAGCGATCGAGGCCACCCGGCCGGACTGCACCTGAGATAGGAAATACGGGCTGAACGGCACCTTCACCCGCTCCTGACCCCCGTGCGAGAGCAGGAACACTGACGCCAGGTTGAATGCCAGCAGCCCGGCCACGAACCATGCAAAGGTGCGAGAACGATGCGGAGCCCGCTTCGGCGGCGGATCGGGCGCCCCCCGCCCATCGGGGCTCGGGGCAACCCGCCAGCCGCGGTCATCACGCGGCATCGGCTTTCGCGGGTCGGGCCCTGACGGGGCCTTCCCCGGTGTCACCCCGCCTGCACGTAGCGGGCGCCACATCGTTCAGCGCTCCTGTGCACTCGAGCCGGTGTCGCCCGACCCAGGGATGATCCCGGGCGCCGGCGACAGGTCAGGCTGGATCGCGGCGGTCATGAGCTGTCAGCTCTCCGTTCGTAGAGGCTTTTGTTGCGGCCGGGGGGGTGGGGAGGTTGGCGGCGGCTTTGCTCTCTCGGGCCAGGAACGCGCCGAGCTCCGCGATCGTGCTCATCAGCGGGGCGGGGAAGACGACGGTTGAGTTCTTGTCGACCGCGACCTCGGCCAGGGTCTGGAGGTTGCGCAGCTGGAGCGCCAGCGGGTGGGCCATCATCACGTCAGAGGCGTTCGCCAGCTCTCCGGCTGCGAGCGCTTCGCCCTGGGCGGCGATGATCTTGGCGCGCTTCTCGCGCTCGGCCTCGGCCTGGCGGGCCATAGCCCGCTTCATGCTGTCGGGCAGCTGGATGTCCCTGAGCTCGACGACCGTGACCTTGACTCCCCACTCCTCGGTCTGCACGTCGAGGATCTCGCGAATGTGCTGATTGATCGCCTCAGTCTCGGACAGTGTCTCATCGAGCGTGTGACGCCCCACCACGGCGCGAAGCGTGGTCTGCGCGATCTGGTTGATCGCCGCGCCGACATTCTCGATCGCGACCACCGACCGGATGGGATCGTCCACCCGGTAGTAGGCGACCGCGGACACGTCGATGCTGACGTTGTCCTTGGTGATGATCCCCTGCGACTGGATCGGCATCGTGACGATCCGCAACGACACGCGATGAATGCGCTCGACGAACGGCATGATCAGAATCAGACCCGGTCCGCGCGCCTCGCCCGTGATCCTCCCGAGCTTGAACACCACAGCGCGCTCGTACTCCTTGATGACGAAGAAAGCGATCATGGTCTTGCCTTTCAGGGCGGGGTGATCGCACACCGGCCGCCCAGTTCGGGCCGCCCGCGATGCACTGACTCGGCTTCTACGGTCCAGGTATCGCGGCGACCGACTAGGTCTCGCGGATGACGGCCGATTGCTGGAGCCGGAAGAACTTGGCCCGCCGAGGGGTTGGGGCGAACCTCCTGTTGATAGTACTCCGGGCAACCGACCGGCAGTCACGGCTGTGCGAGCCGAGCGAGATTTAGAATCGGGTCATGGATCCGCCCGCGGATAGGACCGACCATCTGCGTGTCCTGATCGCCAATGAGCGCAAGGACCGACTCGTGCTCGTCGCCGCGATCGTCGTCGGCATCGGCCACGAGGTGATTGCACGCGAGATCGATGTCGAGGACGTCGGAATCGCAACGGCGCGGGAACGGCCCGACGTAGCACTCGTCGGACTCGGCGAGAGCTCGGAGCACGCGCTCGAGCTGATCGACAAGATCGTCCGCGAGGCCGCTTGCCCGGTGATCGTCCTGCTGCACACCCGCGATCCCGCGTTCATCCGGGAAGCCTCCAAGCGAGGCGTATTCGCTCACATCTCAGACGACGACGTTGAGGACTGGCAGAGCTCGATCGACATCGTGCTGCGCCGATTCGCGGAATATCAAGCTCTCCAGGGAGCATTCGGACGACGCGCGCTGATCGAGCGGGCCAAGGGCATCTTGATGGAACGTCACTCCGTTGACGAGGACAGCGCGTTTGCGATGCTCCGCGAGCGGGCGCGCAGCGATAACCGCAAGCTCATCGACCTCGCCGGTGCCGTCGTCGACGGCCACGGACTCCATTAACACAAAGGCCGCAATAGCGCGCGGATAGACATGTCACCTGCCGACATGCGTTTGCACTGAAACTCCCCGCTTGAGATGTTCACATCGCCGGCCACTCGACCACCGCCTCGCTGCTGAGGCTGACGCGGTCATCCAACCACCGCTCGGCGTCTGAGTCATCGTCCGGCCCGGCGCGTCGTGCGGCGAGATCGACCGGGCCCGCGCTCCCGCGGCGCTCGAAACGCGCCGAGGCAGCACCGTCCAGGATCTCCTGTGCGGCCTGTTCCGCGTCGTCGAAGCAAGCGAAATCCCCCGACTGCCCGAGGGTTGTGCCGTCACCAGCGAGGATCCTCCAGTGATAGCGGCCGCCGTTGTCCTCAAAGATGACGAACTCGATCGGCGCCGGCCCATGCACGCGAGCCGGAAAACGCGCTAGCTCCCTCGAAGCACGGGACTTCCTGGTTGCGGTGGCCATTGCCAACCGCCTCTCTGCCCTTCTGGCCGGAGACGTCGCCCGGGAAGCGAGAAGAGCGAGCGGCTCACTGAGCGTACTCACGACCGTACCACGATCCGACCTGCGTGGTCGGAATCGTATTCCGGGATGGCGTTGACGGTCATAACATTGATAGCGGGCAGACAATGTGGGAAGACGAGGAGGTTCGACGATGACCGAGGGCCAGCAGGACGCCAGTTTCAACGTCGCGGAATGGCACGGCAAGATGCTGATCGATCGCGAGGGGGAGAGAATCGGCAAGCTGCAGGACGTGTACGTCGACGTCGAGAACGACGAGCCGCAGTTCGCGACCGTAAAGGAGGGTTTCATCGGCCGCCATCTGACGTTTGTGCCGTTGGGCGGGATCACGGTTGGTCCGGATGACCTGCAGGTGGCGGTGACCAAGGAGCAGGTCAAGGCCGCGCCGAACATCGAGCAGCATGGCGAGGAGCTGTCGCAGGCCGACGAGTCGGCGCTCTACCACCATTACGAGCTTAACTACACCCCGCCTGACACCGAGAGCGGTCGTCGGCTCGCCCGCCGCTGATACGTCAGACTTACCCCCGGGCGCGCGTTTGTGTAGCCCGCGGGACGGCCTCGTTCACGTCTTCCGGCGAGATCTTGGCGCGGCTTTGACGCCTTTCTTATCTCTCGCGCGGCGGGACCGCCGTAGCGAATCGGCGGCGAGTTCACGGGCCCTTTTGGCGCGGCGGATGATCTTGCCGTAGAACTCGCTCTCGTCGTCACCGCGCTTCACGTCGCCATCATCGTGCTTCCTTGGCATGCCGCGCCGCTATTGCCGTTCAGGCCGAGGTGGGCGTCACGGCGAGGGTTGCCACAGCAGCGTCCGGGCTCGGGTTCAGCCGACCTGTGACGAACCGGTCGGTCACCGCCCACGCGGCGTAGCACAGGGTTCCGAGCACGCCGGTGACTGTCAGCAGTACGCCCGCGGCGGCGGTCGCGGCAACGCCGTGCCGCCCCAAGATCAGGATGGCTGCAGCCGGGCCGATGCTCGGTCCGATCGGAAGTTGGCCGACCGTGAACATCGCGATCAACAAAGCCATTGCGTCGAAGACAGATACGTTCACGCCGATTGCGTGCAGCATCAGCCAGTTGCGCGCGATCTGTGCGCAGACGGCCAGCAGCACGAACGCGATCATGCGCCCGCGACCGTGGTTTCGCATAATCGCCAGCCCCGCCCAGAGTCCGGTTCGATGGCGCTGCGACACTCGCCGCAGAGCCGCCACGGCCCCGGTCACCGCCCCGACGGCGATCAAGGGTACCCACCAGGGGACCCCGAGCGGGGCGATCAGCGTGAACGAAAAGATCGCCGCGAGCGCGACTTCGACAGTGATGATCGGAACCTCGGCGGCCACCAGGGCGGGCACAGCAGGAACATCATGTGGCGCGAGACGGCGCAGCGACGCGATGCGCACGACTACCCCGACTGACCCGTTGACCAGGCTCGCCAGGTAGCCGATGCCAGCGGCGCGGAATAGCAGCCGGCGGGCGACCGTTCCGCCCGCGGCACGGACGCAAACGTTCCAGGCCTCGGTGCGAGCGAGCAGCGCGACGATCTGAAGCAGCACCGCCAGCCCCAGGAGGGGGATTGGAGCGCTGTGCAGCGCCGCAGTGAACTGGCCGCGCCGGCCGGCGAGCACGAATCCGAGCACGGCGGTGACTGCGAGAGCCCCCAGCGTGCTCAGCACGATCCGCCGGCGGAGCGATCTGAGCCTAATACTGCGTTCATCGGCTTCGACGCAGCCGACGCTTACTGGGCGAATCTCGAGCGGCAAACGGACTCCGCGTGCGTTGCGGTTCCGGAGAATCAGATTGCCGCTGTCACTCGCAGGCGCCGCGTCAGGCTGGTGCTCCCTCCCGTCTAGCCTACCAGCGTCGAGACCCCCTCCACCGTTATCCAGCGCGGAAGGGTTCGGGAAGCTGACATGCGAGGGGGTCGGGCTCGACGTGGCGATCGTCTGCTCAGTTGACGCGGCGCGTGAGCGCGCGGACGACCAGCCCGGTCGCGATCAGGGTGCCGCCGCCGATGAGTAGCAGAGCGACGTCGAGGCCCGTGAACGGAAGCGAGTCTGAATGCGTCGTGCCCGTCGGCCCGGTGGTCTGCGTGGTTGGGACGACGTTGCATGTCTGTTTGGTGTACGCCTGGCACGTCGAGCTGCCTGAGGCCAGCGCGGTTGCCGGAACCAGCAGTGCGATCGTGAGGACAAGGGCTGCGATGAGTTTCATCAGTTCTTCCGATCCGTCGTATGGATCCGAGAAGGCGGTTGGCCGCCGCCCGGCAGAGTCAGAGGCGCATTCACGCCCGGGTCGCGCGCGTCGATGGGGCGCCCAGAGCGTCTCGCGGCGAGCCGCGCACTGTCGGCGGCCGCGAGCAGGTCCTCGCTTGGCGTACCGGAGGTCCATTGAGCGACGACGAGCGAGGGGATCAGTGCAGGCTCTGAAGATGCGCTGGGTGAGTTCGCGAGCTGTGAGCGGAGGCGTTCGGCGACTTGCTGCGCCTCATTCCGGCTGGTCTGCGGGAGGATCGCAACGAGCCCGCCGCCACCGTAACGCCCTACCGTGTCGCAGCTGCGCACGCTGGTTCGCACGACGCCGGCGGCCAGCGCGAGCATCGCGTTGCGGCGCCGATGATCGAGACCATCGTCGAGATCGATCACGCAGACCGAGAGCCGAAGGCCGTCACGGGCGCTGCGATTGATCTCGCGGTCGAGCTCGTGACGTGTCCCGTCGTCGGTCAGGCAGCCGGTGAGACTGTCTCGGCGTGCGAGCAGCTCGTCCAGCGCCCCTGGATCTGTGAGGTGGAGAGCGATCAGCGCGGCGTACGACTCGGCGGTCCACAGCGTCAACGCTCGGTCTCGTGGTGGCATTACGAATCCGGCGATCAGACGGCCTGCAGGCGCGTTCGGGAGGCGGACCGGTGCTGCGGCGGCGTAGCTCAATGGCGGGTGGGTGGCGTGCACGAGGCTCGAATCGAGGCGGGGATGAAGCGGTTCGAGGACTGCGCACGGCAGAGGTAGCGAGCGGGCGACGAGCCCGCCTTCGCGCTGTCGCTTGATCTCCTCGTGGGCTTTCGCCGGGCCCCAGTAGGCGATAACCGCGGGCGGCCGCCCACTGTTGCTCGTTTGACAGAGCAACGCGACGTCGGAATGGATGAAGCGAGCGAAGTCCCTGATCAGGAGGTCGAGCTTCCAGCCGCTGAACCGAGCGACTGCGGAGCGGCGCGACTGCCTCCGTTCCACCGCCAGTGCGGCCACGGTCGCCCCGATGCGCGCAAGCTGCCCGTCCGGCCGATGCATGCCGGAAGCCGCGGGGTCCTCGCGTGCGCTCATAGCGCGCGGTCGGGGCCGCCAACGCCCGTGAGGTGCCGGCTGGTGCCCGGTCGCCCGCGTCGCGACGGCGATGAGTGCACCGCGAGAGGGGTCAGTATGAGCAGCACGGCCTGGGGTGGGCCGCAGCTGGTGACCCGCCCTTCAAGGCGGATCTCCGGGTTGGCGACCGCGCGTAGCTCGAGCCTATTCGACGGCTCGGCGCCGGCGAACACGAGCTCTACCAGCGCCGCCAACTCGCCCCGGTCGTGGTCGCCGTTGTTGCAGATCAGGAACTCCTCGAGTGGCGCATCGAGACCGGCCGGCTCCTCGACCGACAGCGCGACCTCGGCTTGGCGTGACACCGCCTGGACCGCAAGCTGCCGATCGACGATCACAAACGGATCGTCGTAGCGCGGCTCTGCTCCTGCGGGCGCGTGGAGAACCACACCCATTTGGCAGCGCATACAGACTCGATGGTCACGGACACGCCACGGACCCCTTGGCGGAAACCCGCAGTAGCTACAGAATGCGCGACTCAGATCGGCGCGGGATGGGTCCGGCATGACGAGCTCCCGTGGACGGGGCGGATGTTGTCCTTGCAACACCCCCACATGCCGCCACTGGCCGCCGCGAGCGCGCTTCGTTCCCTGCGGTGATGCCTGACTGCCCCGCCCGCAGGCGGCGCGGCCAGACCTCAACAATCGACACTACTCCGATCCTGACCGAATACAACCCCGCCGGCAAACTCGCTGACCGGTAAGCTCGTCAGGCCGAGCAGTCGAGATCCGAGGCCTAGCGCATGCTCAAACGGCGAAGCGACCCAGCACCAGTGAGCAGGACGATTAGCGGCAGCGCGCGAGGAGTCGAGACGTGAGCGACCGAAGCCCCGGCGATCCGGCGCTCCGTCCGCTCGCCGGCGGCAAGCTTCTTGCCGAGATCACCAACCGGATCGTCGCGTTCATGCGCGAGCACTATGGACGCGGTCCGATCAAAGCCAAGACCTACGTTCTCGACAACCTGATCGTTTGCGTGCTCTCAGACGGCTTCACCGCGATCGAGCGCACGATGATGGAGGGCGGCGAACCGGAGCGCGTGCTCGAGATGCGCCGCGACTTCCAGCGCATGATGAAAGTCCGCTACAGCGAGATGATCGAGGAGCTCACCGGTCGCAAGGTGCTCGCGTTCCTCAGCCAGGCGCACGTCGAGCCCGATCTCACGGTCGAGATGTTCCTGCTGGACGGACCGGTGTCCGGGTTCGGCGCGCTCGAACTCGTCGAGCCCTCCGCCCCCGAACCATAGCCCGGCTCGGACGCTAACTCGCGGGCGACGGTGGCGGCGGCGCGAGGTCCTCGGGGTCGTCCACCAGGACGAGCAGGTCCTCTACTGCGGTCAGCGTCAATAGCCGCTCGATGGCCTTTCGCCCCCGCACGACGGCGAGATTGTGCCGATTCTGATGCGCGTAGTCGCTCTGGCGGATCAACTCATGGAGGCCGCTGGCGTCCATAAATGTCAGCCCGCGCAGATCCATGACGATGTGCCGCACCCCACCTGCGCTCGGCTCGAGGCCTTCGAGCACCTCGGTGACCTGGGAGACGGTGGCGATGTCGAGCTCGCCACGGAGCTCGACCAATGCGGTGCGACGGTGAGTTCGAGCCTCAACTTCGAGGATGTCACGCGCCTTCACGTGTCCGTTGGGTTCCGGCTGGGACATAGCGCCCCTTCTCGTTTCTCTCTAGATCTGCGCGCGGGGCAGGAGAAACGGAGAACCCAGGGCGGCAGAACTACCATACTCCCCCGAGCGAGGCGGACAGACAGACCACTCAGTTGTCCCGGCCTCTGCTGGCGGCATTGGTCGTGCTCCCGGCAAGCACGCAGCCGGGGACGGCGAAGGCTCCTCAGAGCATCTTGTCCAGAGTGATCGGCAGGTCGCGCACGCGGCGTCCGGTCGCGTTGTAGATGGCATTGGCGATTGCCGCGGCCATGCCGGTGATCCCGATCTCGCCGATTCCGCGTGCGCCCGCCGGGGCGTAGGGATCGGGTACATCGGTCCACATCACCTCGATCCTCGGCACGTCCATGTGGACAGGCACGTGGTATTCCGCGAGGCTCGGGTTCATGATCCGCGCGGTCCGCTCGTCGAAGTTGGTGTCCTCCATCAGTGCGAGGCCGATCCCCATGATGATCCCGCCGCGGAACTGGCTCGCGGCGGTCTTGGCATTGATGATGCGGCCGCAGTCATACGAGCCGAGCACACGGTCAACGCGGGTCTCGCCAGTCACCGTGTTGACGCGGACCTCGCAGAAGACGGCCCCGTAGGAGTGCATCGAGTGCGCCTGCATCTCCTCTGGAGCGGCGGCGGAGGCGACGACGGTCAGCTCGTCTCGGCCCGCGCGTTCCAGGATCTTTGAGTAGCTGTCCCACCGAGTCGGGTCGGCGAGCTCGCACAGCCCCTCGTCGCGTCCCCCGACCTCGTCGGCGGTCAGCCCGGCCAGGGGCGAGTCGTTGTCGGCGAGTGCGAGCAGTTGCTCGACGAGCGCGCGCTGGGCGGCGATCACCGCGCCAATGATGGAGGCTGTCTGTCCGGAGCCGCCGGCGAGCAGGTTGCCGGGGAACGAGGAGTCGCCGTAGGCCACGGTCACCCGCTCGAGCGGCAGGCCAAGCCGCTCGGCAGTGACGATCGTCTGGGTCGTCGCGGTCCCCATCCCCATGTCGTTGGACGGCACTTCGACCGTCGCGTGGCCGGTCTTGTCGAGCCTGATCCGCGCGCCGCCGCCGGGGAAGCGGTGGTAGGGGTAGGTCGCGGTGGCGCAGCCCGTGCCGATCAGCCATTCACCCTCCCGGCGCGTCCCGGGCGCCGTTCGCCGCTCCCAGCCGAAGCGCTCGGCGCCCGCGCGCCACGCATCGACGAGGTGACGGGCGGAGAACGGCAGGCCCGAGCTCGGGTCCTTTTCGGGCTCATTGCGGATCCGCAGCTCGATCGGGTCCAGATCGAGCTCGACGGCGAGTTCGTCGATCGCCGACTCCAGGGCAAAGGTGCCGACCGACTCCCCGGGCGCGCGCATGAACGAGTTCGAGAGCATGTCCATGTCGACGACCTGCTGGTCGGTCTTCAAGGTTCCGGTCGCGTACATGTGCCGAGCCGGGAACGTGAACTGCTCGGCGAGCGCGTTATACGGGGTCATCGCAGAGAGGCCGGTGTGGATGAGCGCCGTGAAGCGGCCGTCGTCATCGGCACCGATCGCGACGCGCTGCTCGGTGTTGGTGCGACCGCCGACGAGCCGGTATACGCCCTCGCGCGAGAGCGTAACCCGCACGGGACGCCCGGCGAGCTTCGACGCGGCCGCTCCAAGCAGATGGTGGGACCACAGCGTCTTGCCACCGAACCCGCCGCCCACATAGGGCGAGGTGAGATGAACCTGCTCCTCGTCGATCCCGAATACCTGCGCAAACGTCCAGGCGTGCCCCGTCACCCCCTGGCTGGCGTCGTGAACGATGAGGTCGTTGCCCTCCCAACCCAGCGTCACCGCGTGGGGCTCGATCGCGTTGTGACTGTGACGCGGCGTGCTGTAAGTGAGGTCGACAGAGTGACGCGCGTCCTCGAGCGCGGCCTCGGCATCGCCGACGAGGACCTGGACCGGCTGCCCGACGAGGCTGTCGGGCGTGCGCGAATACGCCCTGGCCTCCTCGAAGGTCCGCGGCGTCGAGGACTCGTAGCCGACCTCGATCAGCGAGGCGGCGTGATCGGCCTGCTCCTGGGTCGCGGCCAGCACGACGGCGACCGGCTCGCCGTTCCAGTGGATGCTGTCATCCTGCATAACGGACAGGCTGCTGCCCCCGGCCGCCTTAGGACCGGTCAGGAACAGCGGCGGGGGCTGCATCCGGGGGGCGTTGCGGTGGGTCATGACGAGCACGACGCCGGCCGCCGCCTCGGCGGCACTGGTGTCGAGCGTGGTGATGCGACCACGAGCGACCGTGCTGTAGCGCAGCGCGGCGTAGACCATGCCCTCCATCACGTACTCGGCGGCGAAGCGCGCCTCGCCGCGGACTTTGAGCGGCCCGTCCAGGCGCGACACCTGCGCGCCGATCAGACCGTGCTTCGCGCGCAGCACCGGATCGGGCCCGGCGTTCGGGGTCCAGCCCTCAGGGGCGATCGCCACCGCGGACCGGGATTCGGCGGTGCTCATGGGCGGACCTCCTCGGTCAGCTGTTCCAGGACGGCGGCGATCGTTCGGCGGGCAAGGCCGACCTTGAACGCGTTGCCGGCGAGTGGACGGGCGTCGGCGAGCTCGGCGTCGGCCGCCTGAAGGAAGCTCGCCTCCGTGGCCGGCTGGCCTCGCAGCGCCTCCTCAGCGCGCCACGCTCGCCACGGCCTGGGGGCGACCCCGCCGAGAGCGAGGCGCACGCCGGAGATCGCGTCGCCGTCGAGATCGAGCGCCGCGGCGACCGAAACGAGCGCGAACGCGTAGCTGGAGCGATCGCGCACCTTGCGGTAGGTCGAATGCGCCGCGATCGCCGACGCGGGCAGCTCGACGGCGGTGATCAGCTCGCCGGGCTCGAGCGTCGTGTCGACATCCGGCCGATCCTCGGGCAGCCTGTGCAGGTCGCAGAGAGCGACGGTGCGCTCTCCCGAAATGCTGCGGATGTGCACGACGGCGTCCAGCGCGGCCAGCGCAACGCACATGTCCGACGGGTGCGTGGCCACGCACGCCGGCGAGGCGCCGAGGATCGCGTGCATGCGATTGAAACCATCGAGCGCGTCGCAGCCCTCGCCCGGGGATCGCTTGTTGCAGCGCGAACCGTCAGTGTCGTAGAAGTAGGTGCAGCGGGTGCGCTGCAGCAGATTGCCGCCGACGGTCGCCATATTGCGGATCTGAGCCGAGGCGCCCGCGACGATCGCGCGCGTGAGCATCGGGTAGCGCGTTCGGACGGCACGATGCTCGGCCACCGCCGTGTTGCGCGTAGCGGCCCCGATCCTCAGACCACCGCCGTCGGTCTCCACGATCTCGGCCGACAGCCCGGTCACGTCAACAAGCGCCGCGGGGGACTCGACGGTCTCCCGCATCAGGTCGACGAGGTTCGTGCCGCCGCCGAGGTATTTCGCGTTCTCACGTGCGGCGCGGCGGATCGCGTCGGCGGCATCGGTGGCGCGTGTGTAGGCGACCTCGATCACGCGCGTGCTCCTGCGTATACCTCGGCGATCGCATCAACGATCCCGTTGTAGGCGCCGCAACGGCACAGGTTGCCGCTCATCCGCTCGCGCAGCTCGTCGTGATCGAGCGCGATCTCGGTGGCCCCGAGATCGTCCGTGACATGGCTGGGCACCCCGCGGGCCACCTCTTGCGCCATCCCCACCGCCGAGCAGATCTGACCAGGGGTGCAGTAGCCGCACTGAAATCCGTCATGGTCGATGAACGCCTGCTGCAAAGGGTGCAGCGCGCCTACGTTCACAAGCCCCTCGATCGTGGTCACCTCGCGCCCCTCGTACTGAACTGCAAGGGCCAGACACGAGAGGATCCGCTCCCCGTCGACAAGCACCGTACAAGCACCGCACGCGCCCTGATTGCATCCCTTTTTCGTGCCGTAGAGCTCAAGATGCTCACGCACGAAGTCGAGCAGCGAGACACGAGCGTCGGCGGGCACCGGCACCTCGCGGCTGTTGATGATGATCGGCACGGCGGATTTCCCCTTTCAGCGACGAACTCCTGACAACAACCAGGCTACCCGGCCGCACGCGCCAACCAAGCTCACACGATTGGACCTCGGGCGCTCAGGTCGTCGGTTCGCTGTCGCCGAGGAGTGCCGCTTCTGCAATGGGCGGCAGCTCAGTCGGCACGGTCGCCGGTTGCTCGGCACGTGGATGGTTGACGATCGCGACGCCGAGAATCACGAGCGCCACCCCGATGGTCGCCGCGACGCCCGGCAGCTGGCCCTGGAAGGCTTCGATCACCACCGCGACGGCAGGGACCAGAAACGTCCAGGCGTACACGCGGGTGGGCGGCCAGCGGCTGAGCGCTGCGTTGAATCCGAGGTAGACGAGGACCTGGCCGCCGAGGACGAGGTACGCCAATTGCAGGTCGACCGAGCCCCGTGCCCAGTCGGTTGTTCCCCCCGCCAGCAACGCGAGGGGTATGAGCGGGACCCCGCCGGCGAGGAATTGCGCGGCGGTGATGCCGGGAATGTCGAGGTCGGGCTCGCGCTGGGTGAGGACTCGCATCCCGAGCCCGCCGGCGGCCCAGCCGAGTGCGCCCAGGAGAGCGAGCGCGAACCCGATAGCCAGTCGGGAGCCGTGCGCAATGTTGCCGGGGTCCGAGAACACGACCAGCAGCACACCGCTGAATCCGATTACGAGTCCCGCCGCCCGCAGTCGCGTGGTCGTTTCGCCGAGCGCGAAGCGCGCGATTAGAGCGACGAAGAACGGCGAGGAGTTCAGCAGGACCGCGGCGATCGCCGCGCCGGCGCGATCCGTGCCGACGCTGATGCCGACCTGTGTGAGCGTGGTGTTGCCGAAGCCGATCGCGGATGCCCAGAGCCACAGGCGACGGGTCCGCGGTAGGCGACTTCGCATCAACGGCAACAGCGCGGTCAACAGTGCGCCGCCGACGAGGGCGCGGAGAGTCGCGATCATGATCGGCGACGTGTGATGCAGCGCGGCGTCGGTAACGGGATACACGACACCCGCAGCCGTCATTGACACCCCGAGGATCAGCGATACCGGCAGGCGATGACGCTGACTATCGATAGCTGCAGCGATGGTACGTCAGGCGTGCTCGGAGGTCCCGCATTCCCCGTCGAGCTTGCCGTGGCGGCGCTGGATGCCGACCGTTTATCGCGAGAGCTTGCGGGCGCGGATGATCGCGGAGCCGGCGTGCTCGTGCACGCGGTGGGTCTCGGCGATCTCGATCTCTCCGAAGCCGGCGGTCTCGAGGGCGGAGCGGAACTCGTTCTCGCTGAGCGCTCCGGCGATGCACCCTGTCCAGGCGGCCATGTCGGCGCGTATTGCCTCGTCCATGTTCGGGTCGGCGATCACGTCAGAGACAGCGAACCGACCGCCAGCACGCAGGACGCGCGCCGCCTCGCGAATGACCCGCGGCTTGTCGCCGGACAAGTTGATCACGCAGTTGGAGATCACGACGTCGACGGTCTCGTCGTCGAGCGGGATGTCTTCGAGGTAGCCCTTCAGGAACTCGACATTGTCGACGCCCGCCTCGTGAGCGTTCGCGCGCGCGAGTTCGAGCATCTCATCGGTCATGTCCAGGCCGATCGCCCTGCCGCTAGGCCCGACACGGCGGGCGGAAATCAGCACGTCAGCGCCGGCGCCCGACCCTAGGTCCAGGACCGTCTCGCCTCGATGAAGGTCGGCCACCGCCGTGGGGACGCCACAGCCGAGCGACGCGTTGATCGCGGACTCCGGAGCATCGCGCTCACCGCTGTCGGCATACAGCGAGGCGCCGAACAAACCGGCATCGTCTGCTGGGCCACAGCAAGCGGGTCCTGACGCGGCGGCGACCGCTGCGGCAGCGTACTTCTCGCGGACGGTCTCGCGTACCTGCTCGACGGTGGGCGTCAGCGCGACCGTCGAGGCTGCGACGGATCCGGCCGAGCAGCCGCACCCCTCACTGTGCGAGTCGCCACAGCAGCTGGCCTTCTCGGACGGCTCGCAGCAGGCCTCCTGTGCCCGCGGGGTGCAGCACTCGGTCTTCAACTCAGCCATGTGGACAGTTCCTCCAGGGCGTCCGGGACGACGTAGTAGTAGGCCCATAGGCCCTGGCGCTCGGATCCGACGATCCCGGCCTCGCGTAGGACCTTGAGATGATGGGACACCGTCGGCTGGGAGAGATCGAACAGCGGCACGAGCTCACACACGCACACCTTTCCCGCATGTTTGCGGAGCACGTCGACCAGCTGCACGCGAACCGGATCGGCCAGCGCCTTGGCGACCTCGGCCATCCGGATCGCCTGATCGCGCTCGACCTCGGGGTAGACCACCGGCTCGCAGCGCTCACCCGCGGCCCGCTTGACCTTTGGGGCCAGTTCCAGATCGACGGCCATCTATATACATATATCGATTGAAGTGATGGCTGTCAATCGATAAGCTCGCTGATCATGGAGCACGTGCTGTTCGTCTGCACTCACAACGCGGGGCGTTCGCAGATGGCGCAGGCGCTGTTCGAGCAAGCAGCCGACGGGCGCCAAGCCGCTGCCTCGGCCGGCACTGCGCCGACCGATCACGTTCATCCCGAGGTGATCCAGGTGATGCGCGAGCTCGGGATCGACCTCGCCGACCGCCGGCCGCAGCTCCTCACCGACAAACTCGCCGAGCAAGCGGACGTGGTCGTGACCATGGGCTGCGGCGATCAATGCCCGTTCATTGCAGGCAAGCGCTACATCGACTGGGAGCTCGAGGACCCCAAAGGCCGACCCATCGAAGAAGTCCGCGTCACCCGCGACGAGATCGCCCGCCGCGTCGGCGAGCTGCTCGCCGAGCTCGACGCTGACCGAGGCACGGGCGTCTGAGCTGAGATGTGAAGTGGGAGATTGCCATCGTTGCCGCGGCTGTTCTGGCGGTCGCTGGAGTGTCTCGCCGGCTGACCGGCACGCCGGTGACGTCGGCGATGGTGTTCGTAGCGATCGGCCTGCTCGTCGGGCCGCTGGCGCTCGACGGGGTGACGGCTGCTCCGATGGGCGCGACTGTCCGTGTGCTGGCCGAGGCGACCCTTGCCGTGGTGCTGTTCGCGGACGCCTCGCGGATCAAGATGCGCCTGCTCCGGCGAGAGTATGTAGTTCCGCTGCGGCTGCTCGGCGTAGGGTTGCCGCTCACGATCGTCGTCGGGGCCGCGCTGGCGGTCGCGATCTTCACGCAACTGAACCTGGCCGAGGCGGTCGTGCTCGCGGTTGTGCTGGCGCCGACTGATGCCGCGCTCGGACAGGCGGTAGTGACCGAGCCGCAGCTTCCGTCCCGGATTCGGCAGGGCCTGAACGTCGAGAGCGGCCTCAACGACGGAATCTGCGTTCCGCTGCTGCTGATCGCGCTCGCGGTGGCGGACGTCGAGGACAAGGCGACGAGCGGTCATCATGCGCTCAGCGTTGTGGCCGAGGAGATCGGGTACGGGATCGTCGGCGGGGTGGTGGCTGGGTTAGCCGCGGCGGCGGTCGTAGCGGTCGCCTATCGCCGGAACCTGATCAGCGGAGCGTGGCTGCAGGTCATCCCGATCGCCGGCGCGGCTCTGGCCTACGGGGTCGCGACCGCGTTGAGCGGCTCAGGCTTCATCGCTTCGTTTCTCGCGGGAGGCATCTTCGGAGCGCTCGTCAGTCACGAGGCGGACGAGGCGTCCCGCCTGAACGAGGAGGTCGGTGACCTCCTCGGCGGGGTCACGTTCCTGATCTTCGGCGCGGTGCTGCTCGGTCCGGCGCTCGAGCACCTGACCTGGGAGATCGTGCTCTATGCCGTGCTCAGCCTGACGCTGATTCGGTTGCTGCCGGTTGCGATCGCGATGATCCACACGGGCGCCACCTGGCGGACCGTCGGGTTCCTCGGATGGTTTGGCCCGCGCGGCCTTGCGTCGATCGTGTTCGCGGTGATCGTGGTCCAGGAGGCACACTTGGCCCACGCGCAGACGATTCTGCTCGCCGCCTATCTGACGGTCGGAATTTCGGTGTTCGCGCATGGGGCAACGGCGGCGCCGCTGGCCAAACGCTACGCGCGCTGGTACGAATCACACCCGGCGCATCGCCGCCCGGTGATGGAGAGCGTCCCGGCGGCGCACCATCGCCCACGCGGCACGGCTCGGCCCAGCGGCTGACAGACGTCGCCCGATGGCTCGTTCCGTCGAGCGCACCATGGCTGCACGTCTCGCCTAGTGATCCGGTCGATTGGGTTGTCGTGATTTCGGCCCAGTGGCCATATGCGGGACCTCCTTCGGCTGGCACGGTGTCGGGACTGTGATCCTGGCGGGGAACTACACGTCGAAGGCCGCGAGCACGATCGTGCCAGGCACGGGCGAAGCGATCCTGCTGACCGGCGCGACCGGGTTCGTTGGCATGGCCGTGCTGGCACGGCTGCTCGAGCGCACCGACCGCGACATTCTGGTGTTAGTCCGATCCGCCTCCCAGGCGCAGGCCGATGCGAGGCTGAACGCAGTGCTCGGCTCCGTGTTCGACGCTCCCGAGCGGCATGTGGGGCGGGTCAGGGCCGTGTGCGGCGACCTGACTGCGCCCGGTCTCGGTCTCGGGGCCGACCGCGAGTGGATCGCCGAAGAGGTCCGCGACATCGTCCATGCCGCGGCGTCGGTCGCGTTTGACATGCCGCTGGCCGAGTCGCGGTCGATCAACGTCGAGGGGACCCGCCGGGTCCTCGACCTGGCGGAGGAGTGCGCGGCGCGCGGCGCGGGTCTGCGGCGCATCACATACGTGTCGACCGCGTATGTGGCGGGGGACAGGCGTGGCTGGGCGTGGGAGGCAGAACTCGACGTCGGGCAGGGGTTCCGCAACGCCTATGAGCAGTCCAAGCACGAGGCCGAGAACCTGGTGTCGAGCCGCCGCGATCGGCTGCCCGTCACGATCGTGCGTCCAAGTATCGTCGTCGGCGAGCGCGGGACGGGCTGGACCGCCTCGTTCAACGTGGTCTACGGTCCGTTACGCGCGTTCGCTAGCGGAACGCTTCCCGTGATCCCGGGCCGACGCAACGCCGTCCTCGACATCGTCACCGTCGATCACCTCGCCGACGCGATTCTCGCGCTCACAGCCTCACCGGCGGCGGCTGGCGGGACGTTTCACGTCGTCGCCGGCGATCAGGCAACGACCCTCGGTGAGCTTGCGCGTCTAGCGGCGCGGCGGTTTGGACGGCGGCCGCCTCGACTCGTACCGCCACGCATCTACCGATCCGCGCTGCACCCGCTGATCTTGCGCCGCGCGGATGCCGACACCCGCCGGCGACTCGTGCGCAGCGAGGTCTACTTCCCCTACTTCTCGCTCGATGTGCGCTTCGACGATCACCTCGCGCGCGAGCTGCTCGATCCGCTGGGCATACGCGCGACACCGGTCCGCCAGTACTTCGACACCATGATCGACTTCGCCGAGGCCGCGCACTGGGGACGGACCCCGATCGGACGCGCCCGCGCCGGTGCACTTGGTGGGCGAGCCAATCCGGCGCTCCCGAAGCCACGCACGGCGGAGCCTGTCCCGTAATCGAGTCCACGCGTCCACCCGGGCCAAGACGCTATCTGCGCTCCCGCCAGACTCGCTCGAACGGCAGTCGCCACGCATCTGGCGCGATGAGCTGGTGGATGGCGTTGGGCCCCCAGGAGCCCTGGGCGTAGGGCCGGACGGGAGGTGGATCTTCGAGTAGCGGTGTTGATCGTTCCCACAGGCTCTCGATCCCCTCCGCGGTGGTGAATAGCGTGTGGTCTCCTCGAAGCGTGTCGAGGATCAGCCGCTCGTATGCTTCGAGGACGTCGGTTGCTTCTTCGGTCTCGCTGGTCGCGAACTGCATGCTCAGCTTCTCGAGTCGCATTCCGGGCCCGGGGCGTTTGCCGTAAAACGAGAGCGATATCCGGGACGCGTCTGCGAGGTCGAAGGTCAGGTGGTCTGGACCCTTCGTGCCGAGGCCGGAGTTGGATGGGAACATGCTCTTCGGCGCCTCCCGGAATGCGATCGAGACGATCCGCTGACCTTCAGCCATGCGCTTGCCGGTGCGCAGATAGAAGGGGACGCCTGCCCACCGCCAGTTGTCGAGCGCACAGCGCAGCGCGATGAACGTCTCGGTGTCGGAGTGCGCGGGGACACCGTTCTCGTCACGGTAGCCGTCGTACTGGCCCCGAACGACGTTGCGCGGGTCGATCGGCAGCAGCGAGCGGAACACCTTGTTCTTTTCCTCGCTGATCGCGCGCGGCTCCAGCGCGGTGGGTGGTTCGATGGCAATGAACGCGAGCACCTGCAGCAGGTGTGTGACGACCATGTCTCGGTAGGCGCCGGTGGCGTCATAGAAATCGACCCGGGTCTCGAGCCCCAGCGTCTCGGGGATATCGATCTGGACGTGATGTATGAAGTTGCGGTTCCAGATCGGCTCGAACAGACCGTTCGCGAAGCGAAACGCCAGGATGTTCTGCGCCGGCTCCTTGCCGAGGAAATGGTCGATTCGGAAGATCTGACTCTCCCGGAAGGTCTCGTGCACCTTGGCGTTCAACCTGATCGCACTCTCCAGGTCGTTGCCGAACGGCTTTTCCATGATCACCCGGGATCGATCCACCAATCCGGCCACCGCCAGCATTTCGATCACCGACACAGCGGCGCGGGGCGGCACGCTCAGGTAGTGAAGACGCCGCACCTGCTCACCCAGCTGCGCCTCGGCGTCTGCCACAGCCTGGGAGAGCGCCTGAGGGCCGTCCCTCTGCCGCACGAATCGCAACTTCTCGACGAAGTCCTTGAGTTGGTCGGCGGTCACCTTTCCCGAGCCAAACTCGCCGAGAGCGGCACGGGCGAACTCGCGGAACCCTCCATCGTCCAGATCATCCAGCGATGTCGCGACGATCCGCAGCTCGGGCGCCAGCGTCGACTCAGACAGCAGTGACAGGCCCGGAAGGAGCTTACGGCGAGCAAGGTCCCCCGTGGCCCCGAACAGCACGACAACATGCGGAGGTATGGATTCCCGGGCCGCACGTCGGACCGGCAAGCCCGCCGCCGGATAGGCGATGCTCTCCTCATTCGTCTCGAACATGCCAATGATCATTCCACGGGCGGCTAAAGCTGTCCTTCTCCAAACGGCTAAAGCGACCCTGCGCGAACTCTCGCTCGCCCTGCTGAGCGCGTCAATCCTGCCGGGTGGGAGCGGGCTCGGCCACTAGCGGTGCGTACTGGCTCGGCTGGCGGGTGTCGAGTAACGGGAACAGATCAAGCCAGTCGCGCCGCTGGTCGAGGTCGAGGTCGGCGACCAGTACCGCCGGACGGTCGCGAGGGGCCTGGACGAGCATCCTGCCGTACGGGTCTGAGATGAACGATGACCCGTAGAACGTGAGCGGCGGCTCGTAACCGATCCGGTTGACGGCGACCATGAACGTGCCGTTCGCTATCCCGTTGGCGCTGATTACCCGCTCCCACAGCGGCTCGGTGTCGAAGTCCGGGTGGTCAGGCTCAGAGCCGATCGCGGTCGGGTAGACGATCACCTCAGCGCCGCCGAGCGAATACGCCCGGGCCAGCTCGGGAAACCATTGGTCCCAGCACGTTGGGAACCCAAACCCGGCGCCGGCGATTTCTACTACCGGATAGCCTGAGTCACCCGGGCGGAAGTAGCGATCCTCGTAGTAGCCGGCGGTCACGGGAATGTGCTGCTTGCGCGTCCGGGCCACGACCTCGCCTGAGGGCGACACGCAGATCGCGGTGTTGAAACCGAGTTCTGCCTCTCCGGCGCGCTCGTAGAGCGATGCGTGCACGTGCGCTCCGGTCTCGGCGGCCAGCCGGGCTGCGAACGCGGTGGTCGGACCCGTTGGAATGTCCTCGGCACGCGCTGCCGGTCGATCGCCGGCGTCGGGATTGACCGCGAAGTACGGCGAGAGCGTCAGCTCCTGAAGACACACTAAGCGGGCGCCCTGCTCCGCGGCTGTTCGAATGCCGTCGGCGAGCGCTGACTGGTGTTCCTCGGCATCAGGATGCCACCGCTGCTGGACTAGCCCGATCCGGAACGGTTCGCGCTCGGGCGGATTCACGCGCGCCGGGGACTCGGGCGGATGCAGCTCGGTAATGAGCGCGGGCGACTCCAAGCGCGCGAGTTTATGAGCTTGCCGGCACCTGCTGGGTGATGCAGTGCACTCCGCCGCCACCCTCAGCCAGCACGCGACCGGGCACCGGCACGATCTCACGCGGCGCAAACACCGAGGCGAGCATCCGCAGCACCTCCTCGTCGCGACTCGGATCGTCGCCGCACACCGGCACGACCACGGCCCCATTGACGATGTAGAGGTTCGTGTACGGCACCACGCCAGGCTGCCCGCGCACCTGAGTGCGGGGCAACATCGGGAGCTCGATCACCTCGAGCCGGCGCCCGCGCGCGTCGGTCGCAGCGCGTAGACGCTCGACGTTCTCAGCCAGCGGCTCGTGGTTGGGGTCGCGCGCATCGTCGACGGTCTGGGCGAGCACCACGCCGGGACGAACAAACACCGCGACATTGTCGACGTGCCCGTCTGTGTCGTAGTCCTCGACCAGCCCGCTCCGGATCCAGACGACCTTGTCGATCCCCAAGTAATCGCCCAACAGGATCTCGAGCTCAGCGCGTGTCAGATCAGGATTGCGCGACGGATGCAGCAGGCACTGTTCGGTGGCGATCAACGTCCCTTCTCCGTCGACCGCGATCGACCCGCCTTCGAGTACGAAGTTCGCTTCGATCCGGTCGATTTCCAAGTGCGCCAGCAGCGCGAGGTTCATCGCGTCGTCACGATCGTAAGGAACGAATTTCTCGCCCCAACCGTTGAACCTGAAGTCGACCCCGGCACGACACCCGTCGGCTGTGGTCACGATCACCGGACCGCTATCGCGCATCCACGAGTCGTCGATCGCGAGCTCGAGCACGTCGACCGCCTCGCCGCATGCATCTCGCACCTCACCGCCGGCGCCCGGCGCCGCCACCATCAAGACCCGCTCGAATCCCGCAATCGCCCGCGCCGCGGCCGCGTACTCGCCCTTCGCCTGACCCAGCGCATCGCCCCAAAGCTCGAGCCGCGTTGGCCACGCCATCAGCGTGAGCTCGTGCAGAGCCCACTCCGCCGGCATCGCCATCCCGTCCTGCCGCGGCCTCGGGTGAGTCACCACCGCGGTAGCCATCCCCGCACCTTCCCTCGTAGCCGTGCCACAAGCCGAAGCCTGATTGGCGTGGCGGGGTTGCGACATGGACAAGCGGCCAAGGTTCGGCTCCAAATCTTCTTCCCTGAGGCTGTACGTGCACCGGTCGGATCGAAGCCAACAAGCGCTCAGGAGCACAAAAAGCCCAGCTGTACTGCGCTTTTCTCTACCAGCCGGCGCGCTCGCCGAGCGACCAGTTAGCCCCAATGCCGCTTTGGTTGAGGAGCGTCTCGATCACTGTGGGGCCGAACAGATCGGCGGCTATCTGCTCGATGTCATCGGTGGACGCTCGATCTTCGTCGAGCGGGAGGATGCGCTCCCGGACGGCTTGGTGGAGGAGGGCAGGTCCGCGGCCGATCCGCCCGGGCGCGGCGAGGTCGACTGCCTGAGTGGCGACCAGCGTCTCGATCGCGAGTAAGTAGCGGAGTTGCTCCAGCATCGACCCGATACGTCCGGCGGCGGCCGGGGCATTGCTGGAGTCATCTTCGACGAGCGCGGCGCCCGGCCGGGGGTCTGTGGAGACAGGGGAGCTGAGGTGCCGCATCTCCGCCAACAGAGCCTGCGCCGTTTTGATCAGTGGCGCGTACCCTGAGTGCTCGGAACCGTGGGGCGAGAGGTTCTCCGACAAGCCTGTGAGCGAGCTTGCCAACAGCCGCTGCGTGCGCTGCGCGCAGATGCTTGCAGTCTGAAACAGGGCAAGCGCGACAGTGTCGAGCGCGAGTGCCAGCGCCGCGGTGTTGAAGTTCCCGGTCGACAGAATCTCGCGGTCCTCGCCGAGCACCAGTGGATTGTCCCCGGCGCCGTTGAGCTCGGGTTCCAACGCGGCGGCGAGCAGCCCCATTGCCGAGTAGAACGCGCCATGCACGTGGGCGGCGCAGCGGAAGCTGAGCGGATCCTGAAGGCGGCGATCGCTGCCGCGATCGAGCAACTGGCCACCTGCCAGCAGCGCGCGCAATTGGTCGGCGCACCTCCGCGCACCGACCAGCGGCCTAGCGGCCTGCACACGCGGATCCAGCGGCGTGGTACTGGCGCGGAAGCCCTCGAAGCTGAGCGTCGTGACCAGTTGCGCGGTGGCGAGGAGTTTGCGGGCCTCGTCGTAGGCAAGCGCGGCGCGACCGGCGCTGAGCGCGCTGCTGCTGCACAGCGCCAGGCCGTCCTTTGGCCCCAGCACCACCGCCTTCAGGCCGGCGCGTTGCAGCGCGGCCTGGGCCGGCAGCAGCTCGCCGCGGTACTCGGCGCGCCCCTCTCCGATCGCAACGAGCGCGATGTGCGCCATCTGCCCGAGATCCGAGGCGCCGATCGAGCCGGTCTCCGGCACGTGCGGATGCACGCCCACAGTTAGCATCGCGAGCAGCAACTCGAGCACCACGGGCTGTATGCCGCTGCCACCGTGAGCGATCCCGTTGCAGCGGACCAGCAAAGTGGCGCGAACGACGTCGCGGGGCAGCGGAGGACCGACGGCATTGGCGCGGCCCCGGACCGTTCGGACACTGAAGTTCGCGAGCTCCTCGGCGGGCAGGACGAAGTCAGCCCGTGCTCCGAGGCCGGTGGTCAGACCGTAGACCGGCACCTGCCGCGCAACGGCATCCTCGACCACGGCGCGGTCGCGTTCCACTCGCTCGCGCGCTGCGGCGTCCAATTCAATGTGCTCGCTAGCCCGAGCCACCGCCGCCACCGCGGCGGGCGTGAGACTGTAACCGTCGACGATCACGCGAATCGCAGGCTTGTTCCGATTCCCTCACGGTCAGCCTGCTCGAGCAGCGCGTGCGCCAGTGCGATGTCCGACAGTGACAATCCCCGATGCCAGAACAGGATTGTCTCGTGCGCGGACTCGCGACCCGGCCGGTCGCCCACGACGATCTCACAGAGCTCCGCATGCAGCGTCTCGCGCGTCAGCCGCCCTGTCTGGACGTGCGGGCGAAGTGCGCCAAGCTCGCCGGTTGCGCATTGGCCCCAGTCGTCGACCACGATCTTGTCCATGATCTCGGTGAGCGACAGCTCGACCGCACTCATCGTCCCGTACGGGACAACTAGCGCGCCCGGGGAGATCCACTCCGTCTTGAGTAGCGGATCCGGCTGGCTCAGCCGCGACGCCTCGACAACGATGTCCGCACCCTCGACGCAGCTGCGCCAGTCGTCGGTGGCGCGCACGGGCTTGCCAAGATCCGCTGACAGCCTGCGGGCGAACTCGTCCCTGCTATCACGGCGGCGGGAATGCACCCGGATCTCGCGGAGGTCGAATAGCCTGTCGAGCAGCCGTACGTTCCAGTAGGCCGTTCCGCGCGCCCCGACGTGGCCGAGGACGTGCGCGTCACTCCGCGCCAGGTGGCGTGCGCCGATCGCGGTCATCGCCCCCGTGCGCATCTCGGTGATCGCGGTCGCATCGACGATCGCCTTCGGCATACCGGTCGACGGATCGAATAGGCACAACAGCGCCATCTCCGACGGAAGGCCCTTCCGGTAGTTCTCGACGAAGTCGCCCACAACCTTCACGCCCGCTAGGCCCAGCGCCGGAATCGAGCCGCGCAACACGTTGAAATGCCCGTCGGCTAGTGGATCCGCGTGCAAATGCACGCGCGGCTCGATCACCGTCTCACCGTGCCCCTGCGCGCGCAATCCCCGCTCGACCGCCGTCAGGATCAGCTCATCGGAGGGTTCGAGCCGGGCGATGTCGGGACCGTTCAGGTACTTCAGCTCGATCCGCTTCACGCCCAATCGGTCCGCAGTCTAGTGGCCGTCGCCAGAATGCAGCTTCAAAACGGCTCGCTAAATTCGACCGCGGTCGCGGCGGGGAGGACCTCGATCTCGCCGAGCACCCCTCGAAGGTGTTGCATCGGCTCTCAGTGCGGGTGCCAGACCGTCCAGCCGGCGGCGGCGCATCCACCCCGAGACGCTAATCGGCACCGTTGGTGCCGGTCGAATTCTGCCGGTAGATTTGCCTCCGATGAGCAACCTGGTGGTCCGCAGGATGGCGCCGGCAGAGTACGAGACGTACCGTAGGCGGTCCGCGACTACGTACGCCGCAGAACACGTTCAGGCCGGCGACTGGAGTCGTGATCAAGCTCAAGAGCTGGCTGAGAAGGAATTCGACGAGCTGCTGCCGGATGGCGTCGCAACGCGAGGGATGGTGCTGCTGGTGGGCGAGTCCGACGACGAGGTGGCTGGAATCGTCTGGGTCGGAGCTGCGCCACGACAACAACCCGGATGGTGGATCTACGACATCGAGGTGGTTCCTGAGCACCGAGGCCGAGGCCATGGTCGTGCGCTGCTTGACGCCGCCGAGCGCGAGGTCCGGCGCGCGGGCGTGGAGACGATTGGCCTGAACGTCTTCGGCGGCAATGACGCTGCGTGGGCACTATATGAATCGGCGGGTTACGAGCTCACGTCCGCTCAGATGCGCAAGCAGTTGTCGACATAAGCCGTCGCGACCAGTTCGCAAACACGTTGCCGCGCCGTGGCACGCCGAGCCGGTCGGCGCTGATGTACGTGGCCGCATGTCGCACCGAGCGGCGACGTCTCTGACCGGTTAATACAACGCGCGGCCTCAGTGGCTGCTGCTATGGCAGCCGGTAGAGCAGGGCGATGAGTTCGTCGCGGCGGTAGCCGTGGCGGCGTGCGAAGTGGATCAGCTCTTTGGTTTTGGCGACGACTGCGCCGCGGTCGGGGCTGCCTGTGACACGGATCGCGCGGCCGCGACCCATTTCCACCAGGCCCTCGTCGCGTAGTAGTCGCAGCGCGCGCAGGACGGTGTTGTTGTTGACGCCGAGCACGGTCGCGAGGTCACGGGCTTGCGGGATGCGGTCGCCTGGTCCGGCTTCGCCCTCGTTGATGGCGCGGCGGATCTCAGCGGCGACCTGCTCGTGCAGCGGAGTCGGGTCCTCGCGATCCACGGCATCGAGCACGAGTCCGGCGCCATCGCCGTCGGTGGGTGGGTTGACATCCGTCATGAGACTAACGAGAATAGCTTCAATGGCGACGCTACGCAAGCTTCCGCTTCGCCGGCGAGTCCGACGATGGCTAGGCTCGCTGTTTCAAGAAGCGAGACAACTCGAACGCCGTCGCCGTCGTCGTTACGCAGCGGGCGTGGCGCTCATCTTCGGAATCGCTGCCGGTGGCGGCTTTCTGATCGCGGGGACCGACGGTCCTTTAACCGGTCCGGGAGACCATCCGGTCCCGCCGCTCGTCTCATCACTCGCACTCCCGAAGGCCGGCGACTATTTCTCGCTCGCCGTCGTCGGTGGCAGGGTAATCGTCTCGGGCGGACCAGACGGGTCGCTGTTCCCTTCGGGCAGCACCACGTCACTCTCAGACGACCGGGCCGTCGGGACCTGCGATGCGGCCACCGTCGAGCCGGGCACGCTCAAGCTCGGCCATGTCACGCACGCCAACTGCGGTGATCCGGCGCTATACGGAGAGCGGGTGCTGGCGGTCAGCTACCTGGCGCAGCCTCCGGCATCGCGGGCCGATGGGCTCGACACGTTCGCGGTCCGGATCGCGCGCGTCGATCCTGCAGCGCGCGACGGCTACACACTCGGCCCGATCGTGATGACCTACCCGCAGTGCTCGGACTGCGACGCGCAGTGGATCTACGGCGACGGCTCGCTCTGGCTCTATGACACATACAACAACGGCGCCGTTTCGCGCCCGGACGGTGAGCTGCTCCGCGTCTCGGACGCGACCGGGACAGTCGTGCAGCGCTGGGCGATCCCACAGAACCCGCGAGAATTGCTGGCGGTAGATGCCGACGGCCTCTGGTTCGCACCGTCTGTTGAAGGCGGCGAACCGCTGCACACGCCAGCGTCGCAGATGGTCCGCTACGAGTCGCTGTACCGCGTCACGCCAGGCGCTCGCGCCCCTGTAGGGGTGTTCAAGATCCCCTCCGGCCGCGCGCACTGGCTGGTTGCCGCCGGCCACACCGTCTGGCTCGAAGCCGACAGTGAACGGGGCAGATCCACACTCTGGCGACTCCAAGGACCCGACGCGACACCAACCGCGCACGGCAGTTACCCAGCTAACAGCGACCAGGGCGCAGACATCGGCGAAGCGCCACCAACCCACGCAGGCAACGCCGCGATCGGGATCTACTACGTCACAAGCCCCGCATACACGTCACCGGTCAACGCGCCGCAGCAAATCATCCGACTCTCTCCAGACGCCGCCGAGCAACAAACCGTGGCGACCGTGCCAGCGGCGCCGAACGGCGACAGCTACGGCATCGGACCGCCAGGAGCAGCGCTCGGGCGAACGTTCTACTTCCTCGACCCAGCAGAACTCGATTACCCCGGCGGCGACCGAGCACCAATCGTCCAGGGCCACGGCGTGCTCTACCGCGTAATCGCTCTGACCCGTCCTGCGGCACGACCTGATAGGTGCTGGAATGCTTCCCATGACCGACGACGCCGACGCACCCCCTGCCATGCCTGATCCCGGCGATCACGTCGCCCGCCTGCAGGCGCAGATCGACGCCGCCAAGGCCCGCCGCGCGGGCTACCGCGCGCAGGCCGCCGAGACAGTCGCCCGAGGGGGCCCCGCGCGCGCGACGGACGAGGAGCTGGGGATCATCAAGACCGACGACACGGCCGGCAAGATCGCCGCTGACGCCAGCCAGCAGATCCGCAGCAGGCTGACGCGTCTTATATCGCGGGTCGGGCGGCGCGGGAAGAAGTAGAGCGGACGGCCCCGTGACGTGGCGAGGTCAAAGCGCGAAGCGAGAGTGAACTCAGCCATCCGAACCCGCTCTAGGTGACGACCGCAGCGATGACAGGGAGCGCGATCACTACCGGCGCGTGATAGCCGGTGCCAGCCATCAACACCGACGCGACGACGCCGTTCACAGGGATTCTCCCCCGATTCCGCCCTGCCCTAGGAGCAGCCCGACGGTAGTGAGCGCGAGGCCGACCGCCAGTCCGGTGTGAGCGTTGAGAGCGATCGGGAGAGACCGGCGTCCCGGCCGCCGGTGCGTAAGTACCGACTACCACCATTTCGGCATGACGAATGTCACGAGCGTGCCGGCGCATTGCAGGAGTAGCCCAATCCCTACGATGCAAGGGTGGGAAAGCTGCTGCGCCGGATGATCGACGGCGATGAACTGCTCGCCGAATGGGATCGGTCCGACCCGGCGTCGGTCGAGAGCGCCGAGCGCGAGTACCGGCGGTGGCTCGGTCAGGAATACGTAGCGGTCCGGAGCGACGACGGCGCGACCTACGAGCCGCTGACCGGCGACCAGCTGCCGGTCGACGCCGGGGAGGTCATTCTCGCGACGGCGATGGGCGGTGGGTGAGGTGATCCGGGCGCCGGCTACCGGATCCGGCGGCCCATCTCGGCGGTGTCGTAGCCGCCAAGCTCCTCGACGGCTGACCTGAACGCCGGCGATTCGAGAAGCTGCCAGAACGGGGCGAGTACCGGGTCCTCGAGCGAGGCGCGCTCGAGCACCAGGTCGTAGGGCTCGCTCGTGACCGGCACGAAGTCGAGGTCGAACGCGCGCGCGGCAGCGAGCACGCCCATCCCGCAGTCGGCGCGGTCAGATGCGATCGCTGCCGCCACCGCAAGGTGAGTCGGCTCCTCGCGCCCGTAGCCGACGATCCCGTGCGGGTCGATTCCCGCACGGGCGAGCTCGTAGTCGAGCAGCACGCGGGTCCCGGCGCCGCGCTGGCGGTTGACGTAGCGCAGGCCTGGGCGCCCGAGGTCCGCGACACCGGCGAGATCGAGCGGGTTGCCGGGCGCGACGAGCAGGCCCTGCTGGCGGTGGACGAGGCGGACGACCGCGATGTCGCGGCCGGCGAGTATCTGATCGACGTAGGGCAGCGTGTAGGCACCGGTGTCCGGGTCGAGCAGGTGCGACCCGGCCAGGTGGCACAGCCCGTCGCGAAGCGCGATCAGCCCGCCCATTGATCCGACGTTGCCCGAGGCGAGCGTCACGTTCGGGTCGCGGGCGCGCAGCTGCGACGCGGCCAGGTCGAGGATCAGGTCGTGCGAGCCGATCGCGACGATCGTCCGCTCGATCTGGGTCAGGCTTCGCAGCAGCTCGATCTCGACATCCTCGCCGGCGTGGTGGCCCTCGACGCCGGAAGGGACGACGAGCAGTCCATCGGCGCGAACCAGCGAGGTGAGCACGCCGGCGGCCCGTGGCAGCGGCGAGGCGACGAGCGCGCCGCCGACTCGCCCGAGCCTCACCCGCACCCAGTCGTCCATCCCGATCGTCGAGGCAAGCTTGCGCGCGAGCCGCGCCCGCGCGATCGGCCGCGTCATTGCCGATCCCCCCTCGAGCTCGGCGAGCAGCGGCGCCGCGAAGATGTCAAACGTCAGCGACGCCGACACCGGGTAGCCGGGCGCACCGAGCACCGGCGTCGCGTCGATCGCACCGAGTACGACCGGATGGCCGGGCCGAACCGCGACGCCGTGGACCGCGAGCTCGCCCAGTCGATCGACCAGCGCGGCGGTGTAGTCGTCGCGCCCGGCGCTCGACCCAGCGATCACGATCAGCAGGTCGCACCGCTTGACCGCGTTCGTGATCGCTCCGGCGATCGTGGCCTCGTCGTCGGGCTCGATCGGTAGCACCAGGGCCTGGCAGCCGGCCTCCCGGGCCTGGCCGGCGAGCATCAGCGAGTTGGTCTCGAGCAGCTCGCCGGGCTCGAGTTCCGAGCCGATCGGACGCATCTCATCGCCGGTCGGCAGGATCGCCACGACCGGCTGGCGGTACACGCGGACGTCGGTGGCGCCCGCGGCGGCGGCCGCCGCGACGTCGACGGGGCGCAGGCGATGACCGGCCGGCAGCAGCAGTTCGGTGGCGCTGATGTCCTCGCCGATCGAGCGCGTGTGCTGATACGGCACGACCGCCGCGCGCAGTTCGGCGCGGCCGTCGACGTGGTGAACGTGCTCGCGCATCACGACCGCATCGAAGCCGTCCGGCATCGGATCGCCGGTGTCGACGACGACGAACGCTTCAGAATCGAGCTGCAGCGGCGTGGTTTCGCTCGCCCCGACGGTCTCGGCGGCTCGGACGGCGATCCCGTCCATCGCGGCCGAGTCGAACGGAGGAGAGGAGCGCCTAGCCCAGATCGGCTCCGCGGTGACGCGCCCGATCGCCCGCTCGAGCGACAGTCCCACGCCCTCCAGTCGCGCCGGGCACCCGCCGGCGGCGCAGCACCGGCGCCACTCCGCCTGCGCGGTCTCAAGCGGGACGTCACGGAGAAACGGGGTCGCGCGGCTAGCCATAGGGGAAAACCTCGACGGGCTCGCCGGCGGAAAGGCCGTTCGCGTCCTCGGGCACGACCACGTAGCCGTCCGCGGCGGTCAGGACCGACAGCAGCGCCGAGGAACCGAAGATCGGCTCCGCAACGCCGTCGTCGCCAAGCCGCACCTGGACGATGTCGAGCCGACCGCTGGCGCTTGGCAGATCGCGGGCGAGTGTCGCGTGGATCGTTCCGGCCACGGGCTCGATCGTCCAGCCGCTGGCGCGCCGGACGAGTGGCATCCCGATCAGGCGGAAGACGACGAGCGCCGAGCGCGGGTTGCCGGGCAGGCCGATGATCGGGATGCCGTCGCTGTGCGCGAGCAGCGTCGGCTTGCCGGGCTTGATCGCGAGCCCGTGGCACCACGTCTCCGAGTGCGGCAGCGAGGCGACGGCGCCGGCGGTTTGGTCGCGCATCCCGACCGACGAGCCGGCGCAGATCACGACGACGTCGCTTGTACCCAGGACCGCGGCCAAGGCTTGCTCCAGGGCCCCGTCGTCGTCGGGGACGATGATCGGCGGCGCCGGCTCGCCGCCGGCCTCCCGCACGAGCGCGCCCACCGACACGCTCAACGCGTCGCGGACCTGTCCGGGCGCCAGCCCGGGAGTGTCCGGGGGCACGACCTCGTCGCCGGTGGCGAGGATCGCGACGCGGGGGGCGGCGTGTACGGCGACTTCGACGACGCCGCCGGCGGCGAGGAGCGCCACATCCTGCGCGCGTAGCGGGCGACCCTGTGGCGCGATGGCGGCTCCGGCGGCGACGTCCTCGTCGAACCTGATGACGTTCTCGCCCGGCGCCACCGGCCGGACGACCTCGACCGTGTCCGCGGTCGCCTCCTGCGTGTGCTCGATCATCACGACTGCGTCGGCACCCGCGGGCAGCATCCCTCCGGTGGGGATCGCGATCGCGGCGCCCGACTCGATCACGCCGTCGGCGACCACGCCCATCCGGATCGCGCCGGTCACCCGCAGATACCCGGGGATCGACTCGGACGCGCCGTAGGTGTCGGCCGCGCGGACCGCGTAGCCGTCGACGCTCGAGCGGTCGAAACCCGGCAGCGCTTCCCGGGCGACGATCTCGCTGACCGGGACCCGCCCGTACGCGGCGGCCAGCGATACGGTCTCGACCGGGGTAATGTGACCCGGCCGGAAGCTGGTCAGTGCGTCTGAGACGGTCCTGACCGTGAAGAATTCCCGCCCGGTCGCGGCCATGAGGTGGATCAGCCGGCGGCGGGCGTTCGCTGCAGCCGCAGCACGCTCATCACCGGCCCGAGCGCGACCTGGCCGAGCCCGCAGATCGAGGTCAGCCGCAACGTCTCCTCGAGCTTGTCGATGCGGTCGTCGATCGCGTCGGCGTCGGCGCCCCGCTCGAGCGCGTCGGTCAGGATGCGGTGGGCCTTGTGAGAGCCGACGCGGCACGGCACGCACTTGCCGCACGACTCGTTGCGGAAGAAGCGGAGCACGTTGGTTGCCGCAGCGAGCAGGTTCGTCCGATCGCCCATCACGACCACGGCGCCCGAGCCGAGCATCGACCCGGCCTCGGCCAGCGGCTTGAAGTCGAGCGGCACGTCGAGCTGGTCGGGGCCGAGGAAGTTCGACGACGCGCCTCCGGGCTGAAACGCTTGGAGCTCGAGGCCCTCGGGCAGCCCTCCGGCGAGCTCGATCAGCTCGCGGGCGGTGGTCCCCATCGGCACGCAGTACACGTCCGGGCGGGCGATGTCGCCCGAGATCGCGAAGAACTTCAGACCGGCGCCGCCGTTGACCCCCTGCTCCTTCCACCACTCCGCGCCGCGGTGGAGGATGATCGGGATCGCGGCAAAGGTCTCGACCGAGTTCATCAGCGTCGGCTTGCCCCAGAGCCCGTAGGTGGCGGGGAACGGCGGCTTGTTGCGGGGCTCGCCGCGGTGGCCCTCCATGCACTCGAGCAGCGCCGATTCCTCGCCGAGGATGTAACCGCCCGGGGACGTGAAGACGTCGATATTGAGGTTCCGTCCCGACCCGAGCACGTCCTCGCCGAGCAGACCAGCGGCGCGTGCGGCTTCGAGCTCGGCGCGCACCGCGGCCTCCTCTGGCCCGTATTCGTGGCGGATGAACACCCAGCCCTGCTCGGCGCCGATCGCGAGCATCCCCGCGAGCATCCCCTCGATCACGAGGTGCGGTTGCTCGGCCAGAATCTGGCGGTCCTTGAACGTGCCGGGCTCGGACTCGTCGGCGTTGCAGATGACGTACTTGGGCTCGGCCTCCTGGCCGGCGACCATCTCCCACTTGGCGCCCGTGGGGAATCCGGCACCGCCCATTCCCCGCAGCCCCGCTTCCCGGAGCGTCCCGACCGCGTGCTCGAGCACCCCGCCCATGCCCACCAATCCGGATTCCTCGATCACGTCGATCGTCTCGTGACCGCCCAGCTTTCCGGCGATCAGCCGGCGCACGAGGGCATAGCTCGGCAGATCAGGCTCCGCGGCGTATGGGTCGTTTGGCCACGATCGCGGCGGTATCTTCGCCCGCGCGGGCGGCTCGTCACCGTCGAGCGCGTGCTGCACAGCCTCGGGAACGTCGGCCGCCCGGACCGGCCGCTCCTCTACGGTCGCGGCCGGGGCGATGTCGCAGCGCCCGATGCACGAAACCTCGCGGACCTCGATCTCGATGCCGGCGCCGTAGCGCTCGTGGATCGCGGCGATCTGCTCGTCGGCGCCGTGGAGCCAGCACGACAGGTCGCGGCATACCGTGACCTCGACCTTCGGGGGCGCCGCTGTGCGGAAGTGCGGATAGAACGAGACCAGCCCCTCGATCTCGTACAGCGGCCGGCGTGTCTCGCGGGACAGCCGGACGAGCTCCTCGCGCGGAAGCCAGCCGTGCTCGCGCTGGATCGCGTTCAGCGACGGGATCAGGCTCGGACCAGGGAACTTGCCGGCGCGCGCCTCCCGGCCGGGGACGCGGCCGCTCGTGACCGCCATCAGTCGGCTCCCGCGGAACCGTTCCCGTTCGTAGCGGGCTCGATCCGCACCGCGCAGAACTTGAACTCGGGAATCTTCCCGACCGGATCGATCTCGTCGATCGTCAGCAGGTTCGCGGCCGCCTCGCGGAAATGGAACGGGATGAAGCAGTTGCCCCGCGCCTCCTTGTGAGACACCTTGACCTCGAGCGCAATCGTCCCGCGCCGCGAGCTCACCCGCGCCATCGCTCCATCGGCGAGCCCGCACTCGGCTGCGTCCATCGGGTGCATGTACACCTCTGGGCGGGGCTGGATCGCGTCGAGCGCAAACGACCGGCGGGTCATCGAGCCCGTGTGCCAGTGCTCGAGCAGTCTTCCGGTGTTCAGCACGAACGGGTACTCGTCGTTGGGCAACTCTTTGGCCGGGAGCCACTCCGCCGGAACGAGATGGGCGAGCCCGTCGTCGGTGTTGAACCTCTCGGTGAACATCACGACGGTCCCGTCCGAGTTCTCGGGATCCGGGTTCGGGTAGAGCTTGCCGGTCAGCCCGAGGTTGTCGTAGCTCAGGTTCGCGTAGCTCGCCATCACCGAGACCATCTCCTCGAACACCTCTCGGGGCGAGCCGTAGTTCCAGTCCAGCCCGACTCGCCGCGCGATCTCCTGGACGATCTCGTAGTCGACACGCGCGTCGCCGGGCGGGTCCAGAACCTTCCGTCCGAGCTGCACGCGACGGTCGGTGTTTGTGTAAGTGCCGTCCTTCTCCATGTAGGAGGAGGCCGGCAGGATCACGTCGGCGAACTCGGACGTCTCGGTCAGGAAGATGTCCTGCACGCACAGGAACTCAAGCGCGGACAGCGCCTTGCGGACCTTGTTGATATTCGGGTCCGACAGGAACGGGTTCTCCCCCATCATGTACATCCCGCGCACCCCGCCCTTCAAGGCCGAGCCGATGATCTCGGTGACAGTCAGTCCCTTGACCGCATCCAGGTCGGTCTCACCCCAGGCCTTCTCAAAGCGGGCCCGGGTCGCCTCGTCGGCGACGCCCTTGTAGTCCGGGTAGAACATCGGGACCAGACCGGAGTCAGAGGCCCCCTGGACGTTGTTCTGCCCCCGCAAGGGGTGCAGCCCGGCGCCCTCGTGGCCGACGTTGCCGGTGATCGCGCACATCGCGATCAAGCAGCGCGCGTTATCGGTGCCCGTGGTGTGCTGGGAGATGCCCATCCCCCAGTAGATGATCCCGGCGTTCGCCTCGCCCCAGGCCCGCGCGACCCGGCGGATCTGCTCGGCGCTGACGCCGGTGATCTGCTCGCCGCGCTCGGGCGGGTAGTCCTCGACGGTCTGCGCCAGCGCCTCGAAGTTCGAGGTTCGGTCGCGGATGAACTCCTCGTCGATGAGCCCGAGGCGGATGATCTCGTGCATCACCGCGTTGTAGAACGCGACGTCGGTGCCGGGCTTCAGCTGGCAGAAGATGTCGGCGTGGTCGGCGACCTTGTCGGCGCGCGGATCGACGTAGATGATCGTCGTGCCGGCGCGGCGCGCCTGCTTGAAGAACGACGACGCGACCGGGTGGTTCGCGGTCGCGTTGGAGCCGGTGATGATGATCACGTCCGCGTTGACGACGTCGCCGTACGTGGTCGACACCGCGCCCGACCCGATCCCCTCGAACAGCGCCGCGACGCTCGAGGCGTGGCACAGGCGCGTGCAGTGGTCGACATTGTTGGTATGGAAGCCGGTGCGGATGAGCTTCTGGAAGAGGTAGGCCTCCTCGTTGGAGCATTTGGCCGACCCGAACCCGGCGATCGCCCCGGGTCCGCCGTCGGCGTAGATCTCCGTCAGCCGCCGCGCGACGAGGTCGAGCGCCTCGTCCCAGCTCGCCTCGCGGAACGACGGCATCACCTGGTCGTAGTCGACCAGGCCGCCGGGCTTGCGCCGGCGCTCCGACCGTCCGCCGGCCTCATCGCCGCGCACGTCCATCGACAACGGCCCCTTCGGGTAAGCGTCCTCGCGCCGGATCAGCGGCTTCGTCAGCCGCTGCGGGGAAGCCGCGTAGTCCCAGCCGTAGCGGCCCTTGACGCACAGCCGGCCCTTGGACCCGGGCTGGGCGCGGCCCTCGGCAAACGCGATCGCCTTGCGCTCGTCGTCGACGTTGTAAGTGAGCGCGCAGCCAACGCCGCAGTACGGGCACACCGTGTCGACCTGGCGGAGCTTCTCGCGCGGCTGAATCGGCACGCCGCGAATCGGCTTGTTCGTGAGCGCGCCGGTCGGGCACGCCGCGACGCACTCGCCGCACGTGACGCACGAGGACTCCCCCATCGGGTCATTGAGGTCGAACGCGATCCGGGTCGTGTAGCCCTTGCCGCTCCGGCCGATCACGTCGTTGCCCTGGATGTCGTCACACGCGCGGACACAGCGATCACACAGGATGCACGCGTCGTGGTTGACCGAGATCACCGGGTTCGAGTCGTCGATCCCGCGGCCCTGACCCTGGGGGACGGCATCGCTCTTCTCCAGGCCGTACTGGCGCACGAGCACCAACAGCTCATTATCCGCGGTGGTCGTCTCCTTGGGGTCGCGCTCTGGATCGGGCTGATCGGAGAGCAGCAGCTCGGTCAGCATCGATCGCTGCGCGTCGATCCGGTCGCTCGTGGTCGTGACCTCCATGCCCTCCTCGCACGGGCGGACACACGCCGCCGCGAAGACTCGGGCGCCGACGTCCACGACGCACACGCGGCACACCCCGACCGGGTCGTAGCGGTCGTCGTGACACAGCACCGGGATGTCGATGCCGAGTTGCTTGGCCGCGTCGAGGATCGTTGTCCCGTCGGGGACCGTCACCGCCTGGCTGTCGATCGTCAGCGAGACGTTCTTGGTGATCGCCGGGGTTATCGTCGTCGTCGCCACTCGAACCTCACTATCCCACGTTTGCACCGATTGGTTCTAAGGCGCCGCCGTCAGGCGCCGCCGACCACCTCATTCGATCCACGAGTCCGTCCAGTGACAGCTCGGTCAGCGTCTCCGGGCTGGGCACGCCGGTCTCGTCGAGACCACGGCCGCGGTAGTAGGAGCTGATCATCGACTCCAGGCGACTCGGGGTCAACGTCGCGGTCCGGCCCGACTCGAGCTCGAGCGATTCGGACAGGAACCGATCAGGGAGCCAGTCCTCCGCGCGCGTCCACCCCTCGCGCAGGTTGAACAGTCGCTTGGCCAGCACGATTCGGCGCGCAGTGACGGCGAGCTCATCCGCGCCGACGTCCCAACCGGTGACGACCTCGAGCAGCCTCGCCCACTCGGGGAACGGCTCCTCGAACACGCCGCGCAGGAACTTGCAGAGGATCAGCGAGTCCATCACCGCAGCACGGTTCTCCGTCTCGATCGCGCCGGCGACGTGCGGCTCCCCGCCGGCAAGGCGGTCGTGCGCGCCGGACAGATCGGCCTCGTATGCGCCCGAGCGGTTGTGGTCGGCGCCGCGGGCGTTGACCGCGAGTCCGAGCGCCATCGCCTGCAGCGTCCGCGGCTCATAGCCGGGAAGCTCGAGGCCCTTGACGTGGGCGGCGAACTTGTCGGAGTTCTGGCCGACGATCTTCGATGCGGCGCGTGAGCCGAGCGAGAGCAGATCGCCGAGGCCCTCGCGCGCGCCGATCTCCTCGATCGCGCGAAGCAGCGCGTCGGCGTCTCCGAACCGGAGCCAGGGCGCGTCGATCAGGCCCTTCTCGGCGCATTCCATCGCCCACGCGATCGTGCCGCCGGTCGAGATCGTGTCGAGGCCGAGCTCGTCGCAGCGCGAACTGGCCGCGATCACGGCGTCGGCGTCGCCCACCCCGCACAGCGGGCCGAGCGCGAACACGTTCTCGTACTCCATCCTGGTCTTCTTGCCGTTCGGCCCTTTGTAAATGTGCTCGCAACCGATCGAGCACGACGCGCAGGAGTTGCGGGCCACCTGGCGGAGCTCGGCGATGTCCTCGGCCGCGAGCGCGGACGCGCCCTCGAACTTGACCGCGGAGAAGTTCCGCGTCGGCAGCGTCGAGATCGCGTTGAACGCGAGCAGGTTCGCCATCGTCCCAAGCTCCCGGTACTTGGCGGTGGCCGCGCCGAACGAGCGCTCACGCAGTTGTTTGGCGGCGGCGAGCACGGCGGCCGGGTCGGCCGAGGCGACCTTGGTGCCGGCGCGCACGACAATCGCCTTGCACAACTTGGACCCCATCACCGCGCCGAGACCTCCCCGGCCGGCGTGACGGCCGTCGTGCGAGACCGTCGCGTAGCGCACGCCACGCTCGCCGGCGGGGCCGATCGCCGCGACCCGCCAGGCGGGACCATGACGATCGCGGAGCCGGGCCTCCGCCTCGGCCGCGGGCAGGCCCCACAGGTCCGCCGCGGGCTCCGTATGCACGGAGTCGCGATCGATCACGACCACCGAAGGCTCCTCGCACGTCCCCCGCAGCACGATCGCGTCGTGGCCGGTGAGCTTGCCGGCGATGGCGAAATGGCTCGACGCGAGCGCGTCGGTCAGCCGGCCAGTCAGGGGTGACTTGGCCACGACCGCGAACTTCGCGCTCGTCGTCAGCGGCGTGCCGACCAGCGGCGAGAACACGAACATCAACGGCGCCTGTGGATCGAGGGGCTCGACGCCCGCCGGGCAGTACCTGTGCATCAGCCACGTTCCGAGGCCGGCGCCCCCGACGTACGACCGCAGCACCGGCTCGTCGATCGGCGCCGCCTCCCCTGAGCCCGTGTTCAAGTCCACGAGCAGCGCCTTCCCGAAATATCCGCCGGGTGGCATACGACGATGCTAGCCCCCGGCGTCCGCGACCATGAACGCGAGCGTGTCTCCGGCGACCAGCGGCAACTCCGGATCGCGCGAGATCTTGTCGCCGTTGAGTGCGGCCACGATGTGCTCGTCGAGCGCGACGTCGACGGCCGCCGCTGCCGCGCCCAACGACCAGGCGCTCACCACTTGTCGGCGCGGGCCTGACCTGGTCGCCAGCGGCCCGAACTTCTCGACCTGAATCTCCGGCGCCGGTAAGGCAAGCGCACGCTCATAGTCGGCGGGCTCGTTGAGGTTGCTGACCGACGCGAGCGCGGGATCGAGACGCGCGAGCGCGCCATTCCTGAGGAGGTCGGCCTCGCCCATGTGCAGCACCCGGGACCGTTCGAACAGGAACGCCGGGCGCATCCGGCCGGCCGCGATCAGCTCCTCGACGGTCGACAGCAGCCCGGTCCGATACGCCGCCGACAACGGCTGCCGGTAGCCGCCGACCTCGGGCAGCACGACGTCGACCTCATCGTCGAGCGCGCCGACCACCCGCCGGACGAACGCCGGGTGCAACAGCGGCACATCGGTCGAGGACACGTACGCGACCTCTGCGCGATCGCCGATCGCGGCCAGGCCCGCCGCCAGGCCCTGAAGCGGCCCGCGGCCCTCCCGCGTGTCGGCGACCACCTCGACCGTGGCCTCGAGCGCCGGCAACCCCTGTCCCGGCGCCGACACCACCACCACCGGGCCGTCGACCGACCGCGCGACGACCCCGCTCACGCGGCGGAGCATCGTCGACCCATGCCAGCCCAGCGCCGCCTTCGGCGAACCCATCCGCGAGGACTTGCCGCCGGCCAAGACGATCGCGCCGGCCTCGAACACTCCGACGATGCTAGATCCCCCGAGCGCGTATGCGGCGTGAGGCAGTCTTCAGTCGGACGTGCGCTAGACATCGGCGATGATTAGGCCCGAGCGTGTCGAGGTTCGGCTCGTGGGTCATGGACGACGTCGGACACCCGCAGCTGCGGACGTGCCGGTTCGGCTGCTCAGTTCTGCGCCGAAACGGGACCGGGAGCGAGCAACGGGGGAGGGCCATGCGCTGGGGCGACGGAGTCGATCAGCTGCGTGGCGGCGTCGCCCGCGGCGGCGAGGATCGCCGACGTGTCGCTGCCCTGCCCCTGGCCCAGCACCACGCCGGCCGCGGTCAGCCCGTGCCCACCGACCGTCACGTGGGTGAAGAAGGCCAGGCACCCCTCAGCCGCGGAGTCTGACCCGGTCTTGCCGTCGTAGCCCTCGGCGATCAGGGGGTTGTAGGTGGTAAGCGTGCCGGCGACCGGCAGCGTCACGCTGGCCATTGAGACGATTTGGCGGAAGACAGGGGAGCGCATCGCCCGCTGGAAGACGCGCAGCTGGTCGGCGGCGGTGGAGACGGTGCTCGGATCGAACCCGCTGGGATCGGTGTAGATCGTGTGGTCCATCCCGAGCGCGCGGGCCTCGTCGTTCATCTCGCCGATGAAGCGCGTCTCGCTGCCCGCCACCTGGGCGGCGAGCATCCGGGCGATGTTGTTGCCCGAGGGGATCAGCAGCGCCTCCAGCAGCTGGCGCTCGGTCAGCTGCTCGCCGGCCCGCACGGCCACGACCGATTGGCCCTGGCCCTCGGCCTGCGCCTGCTCCTCCGTGACGGTGATCGTGAACCCGTCCTGTGCGCCGCTCAGCGGGGAGTGCTCGAGGGTCAGGTAGGCGGTCATCACCTTGGCCAGGCTGGCGATCGGGACCGGCTGCTCGTGCGGGCTCGCCGCTGGACGACCGTTGCCCAGCACCAATGCCGCCTGCCCCCGCTGCGGCCAGCTGACCGCCGACCCGTAGGCGCGATGCGTGTCGTTGAGCGGTTGGGCCTTGCCGGGGAGCGGGTGGCGGGCTCCCGCGAACGCTGCGTAGGCGAGAAGCAGAGCCAGCGCCGCGCCGAGCAGCGCGCGGCGGCGTCGGACGTACACCGTCGATCGGACACGGCCCGCTGCCGTTCGTCCTGGTTGGCTGGAGGTCACGCCGCCATTTCAGGCAGCGTGGCGTTACCAGGACGTATGCGTTTTTCGATATGACGACGATATGTTCCGGGTGGCAGCATGCGAGGGGCATGCGGGTGTTGATCGTCGAGGACGAGCCCTACATGGCAGAAGCCATCCGCGATGGCCTACGCCTCGAAGCGATCGCCGCCGACATCGCCGATGACGGCGACACCGCCCTCGAGTTGCTGGACGTCAACGCCTACGACATCGCCGTCCTCGACCGCGACATCCCCGGGCCTTCCGGCGACGAGATCGCCAAACGCATCGTCGCCTCCGGCAGCGGCATACCGATCCTCATGCTCACCGCTGCCGACCGGCTCGACGACAAGACCTCCGGGTTCGAGCTCGGCGCCGACGACTACCTCACCAAGCCCTTCGAGCTCCAAGAACTCGTGCTCCGTCTCAGAGCGCTCGACCGCAGGCGCGCCTACTACCGGCCACCCGTGCGAGAGATCGCGGGTCTGTGTCTGGATCCGTTCCGCCGCGAGGTCTACCGCGACCGCCGCTACGTCGCGCTCACCCGCAAGCAGTTCGCAGTGCTCGAAGTTCTCGTCGCTGCCGAAGGCGGTGTAGTCAGCGCCGAGGAACTTCTGAAACGGGCGTGGGACGAGAACGCAGACCCATTCACCAACGCCGTGCGCATCACCGTCTCGGCACTGCGCAAACGCCTCGGCGAACCCTGGATCATCGCCACCGTGGCCGGCGTCGGGTACCGCATCGACACCGGGGCTGAGGGAGACCGTGGATAGAGCGCCCGGGTTGAGCGTTCGCCTCAAGCTCACCCTCAGCTACGCCGGCTTCCTGATCGTCGCAGGTGCCTTGCTGCTCGCCGCCACGTGGGTGTACCTGACGCATGCAAGGCACGTCGGGCTCATCCTCGTGCCCAGCTACGAACACGCCGTCCTGCGCGCATTCGCTCCGACCGCGGCCATCGTGATGGCGTTCCTGGTCGTGTTCGGTCTCGTGGGAGGGTGGCTTCTTGCCGGGCGGATGCTCGCCCCCCTGGAGCGCATCACAGACGCCACACGGATCGCTGCGAACGGATCGCTCTCCCATCGAATCCGGCTACCGGGCCGCAGAGACGAGTTCCGCGAACTCGCCGACGCCTTCGACGCCATGCTCACGCAACTCGAAGCACACGTCGCCGAACAGCAGAGATTCGCGGCCAATGCCTCCCACGAACTGCGCACGCCGCTGGCGGTCACCCAGACACTTCTCGACGTCGCCCGCAAAGACCCGAGCCGCGACAACGGCGAGCTCGTCGACCGCCTCCACGCCGTTAACACCCGAGCGATCGACCTCACTGAAGCACTGCTTCTGCTCAGCCGCGCCGACCGGCGGACCTTCGCTCGAGAACGCGTGGACCTGTCGCTTCTCGCCGAAGAAGCCACCGAAACGCTCCTCCCCCTCGCAGAAGAACGCGGTCTCACCATCGAGATGTCTGGCGACCCGACCCCCACCATCGGCTCACAGGCGCTCCTGCTGCAGATGACCACGAACCTCGTGCACAACGCGATCGTCCACAACCTGCCCGAACAGGGCACCGTGTGGGTGACGACCAGCGCTCACCCCAAGAGCGTGGAGCTCACCGTCGAGAACACCGGCGACAAGCTCACCCCACAGCTCGTTTCCACGCTTGCCGAGCCGTTTCAGCGCGGCTCCAGACGCATACGCACCGACCACGCGGGTGTCGGCCTCGGCCTGGCCATCGTCAAGAGCATCACGCAGGCCCACGACGCGACCCTCACCCTCACCCCCCGCAGCGCCGGGGGGCTCCGCGTCACGGCGCAACTACCCGCCGCGCCGCCGCACAGTGGCCGATGACGATCAGGGGAAATCTGCCGCACTGCCCGCGGGGGACGTCTGGGACAGCCCCTCTTAGACGGCAATCCTCAGCGTGACCGTTAAGACCCGCGCGAGCACGAATGCGTGGTCCCACGCGCCCCGTCGCCACGCACCTGCTCGTCGCCAAACTCGAGACGGCTGCCCACCGCCCCAAAAAGCCCCGTATTCCGGGGCTTTTCCAGTGCGCCCGAGAGGACTCGAACCTCCACGGACCAATCAGTCCACAAGGCCCTCAACCTTGCGCGTCTACCAATTCCGCCACAGGCGCTGGAGGCGGGCAGTATAGCCCCGGCCGGGTTGCCGCAGGGCATCGTGCCGGGGTGATCGGCGGGTCCGGGGCGGGGCGTGTGTCGGGCGGCGGGGGCTTGGTGGCGGTCCTGCCGGCCCGGCTAGTTGAGTCCGTCCTGAGGGAGCGCTACAGTGCCGAACACATGTTCGACTCACTCAGTTGCAGCGAGCCAATCGAGCAAGGAGCGCACCAATGGACTTGACCAAGCGGCAGCAGGAGATCTTCGACTTCATCAAGCGATATTCGGCGAAGTATGGGTACCCGCCGACGGTTCGCGACATTGGAAAGGCCGTTGGGCTGGCGTCGTCGTCGACGGTCCACGCGCACCTGGCAAACCTGGAGAAGATCGGGCTGCTCCGGCGGGACCCGTCCAAGCCAAGGGCGATCGAGCTGCTGGATCGCGCGGCGCAGGGCGTGCGGAGCCTGGTGCGCCCTGGACTGCCGCTGGTGGGCCAGGTCGCGGCCGGCCAGCCGATCCTCGCCGAGGAGAACATCGAGGATTACGTGCAGACGCCGCCGTACGCCGGGGGAATAGACGGGGAGTACCTGCTGCGCGTGCGCGGCGAGTCGATGAAGGATGCCGGCATCCTCGAGGAGGACCTGGTCGTGGTGCGCCCGCAGGACACGGCGCAGGACGGCGACATCGTGGTCGCGCTCGTCGGCGAGGAGGCAACCGTCAAGCGGTTCTTCCAGGAAGCGGACCACGTGCGCCTCCAGCCTGAGAACGAGTCGATGGAGCCGATCCGCAGCCGCGACGTGCGCATCCTCGGCAAGGTCGTGGGGCTGATGCGGAGCATGACGTGACCACCTGCACGCTCGCGGGCGCTTCCACGCGGTTCGACGCCGCCGGCGACGGCGGCACGCTCGACGAGCTGATCGCCGCGGTGTGGCAGGGCGTGCGCGCCGATCGGACCGTCGACTGTCCCGTGTGCGGAGCGGAGATGCGACCGGAGTACGGCGTCCACGCCCGCGCGATCGGCGGTCGCTGCTCGGCGTGCGGGTCGACCGTGCGGTAACTAAGGACTATGCTTGGCCGCTGGAGGCCGAGCAGTCGCGGAGGTGATCATCGCCTTCGAGGAAAGTCCGGACATCAATGGGCAAGGGTGGTCGGTAACGCCGACCCGGGGAAACCCGCGGGAAAGTGCCACAGAAACGACACCGCCTAAGCCTGGAGCCGCTGCAGAGCCCCAGGCCGGTAAGGGTGAAATGGTGCGGTAAGAGCGCACCGGCGTCGCGGTGACGCGGCGGCCGAGGTAAACCCCACTCGATGCTAGGCCAAGCAGGACCGTTTGCAGGTGACCCGCCAAGGTCCGGGTAGGCCGCTCAGATGGATGGCTGCTCTCGACAGAATCCGGCTTACAGGCCTCCTAAGGAAAGACCCCGCCTCGGCGGGGTCTTTCTATGTTCTGGGGTGGTCGCCGGCGGGCGCCACCCCTCACCAGGTCCCGCGTCGCCTGGATCGTGCGTCGGCGAGTGCCGCCCGGGCGGCGGCGTCGCCCGGTACCCCGTGGACCGCGCCACCCGGGAAAGTGGCGGCGCTTCCGAGGTACAGGCCGTGCAGTGGCGTCCGGTACGGGGACAGGCGCGGGACCGGCCGAAACACGACCTGGCGGAGCCGGTAGCTGCCGCCGCCGACGTCGCCACCCACGAGGTTGCGGTCGCGGCGTTCGAGCTCTGCCGGGCTGAGCACATGCCGCGCGAGGATGCGGTTGCGAAACCCGGGCGCGAACCGCTCCACCTGGGCCTCGATGCGGTCCACGAGCGGTGCGACCTCGGCGCTCCAGTCGACTCCCGTGCGCGGGCCGTGCGTGTAGGCCCAGGCCGTGTGCTGGCCGGCGGGTGCGCGTGACGGATCGGCAAGCGACTGCTGCCCGGCGAGCAGGAACGGCCGATCGGGCAGCCGATTGTGACTTTCGGCGATCGCCTGCGCGAGCTCGTCCTCCCCACCGGCGACGTGCACGGTGCCGGCGACGCGCGCCTCGGCGGCCTCCCATGGGATCGGCCCGTCGAGCGCCCAGTCGACCTTGACCGTCGGCTGCCCGTAGCGATAACGGCACAGCAGCGAGCGGTAGGCGGGCGGCAGCACCTCGCCGGCGAGGTGCGCGAGCGCATGCGGCATCACGTCGGCGACGACGAGCCCGGTCGCAATCCGCTCGCCACCGGCGAGCCGTACGGCGGCGACCCGGCTGTGCGGGGCCTCGATCGACTCGACGGCCGCGCCGGTACGAACGTCGCCACCGCGCTCGCGCAGATAGCCGACGAGCGCGTCGGTCAGCCGCTCGGCGCCGCCGGCGGGGCTCGGCCAGCCGACGGCATGACCCAGCAGGTTCAGGTAGACGCCCGCGATCGCGCTCCCCGCGCCGGTCATCGGGACGTCGCCGTGACCTGCCGAGCCGTACAGCCACGCGCGCGAGCCGCCGCCGGCGAACAGCCGCCGCGCGAGCCTTTCCGCAGACGTGGGCACCAGCGCAGCGAACCGCGCCGTGCCGAGCACTCCGAGATCGCGGAGCAGTGCGAGCGCGCCGGCGGCCGGCGGGAACCCGCCGAGCATGGTCGCCCGGATCGCGTCGAACCCGTCGAGCATCGGCGCGACGAACGCGCGCCACCGCTCGCCGTCGCCGGCGTGAACCCCGTCGAGGCTGGCGGCCGTCCGGTCGACGTCGCGGAACAGCGCGACCGCTCGACCCCCCGGCAGCGGGTGCGCGTAGCAGGCCTCCGGCTGAATCCAGCGCAAGCCGTGACGCTCGAGCGGCATCCGCCCGAACACCGGCGAAGCGGCGCCGGCCGGATACACGGCCGAGAAGGTGTCATGCCTGAATCCCGCCAGCGTCAGCTCCTCGGTCCGGACGGCACCGCCGGGATGATCGGCGGCCTCGAGGACGGTCACGGGGTGCCCGGCCTCGGCCAGGCGGATCGCGGCGGCGAGGCCGTTCGGGCCGGCGCCGATGACGACCGCGCGGCTGCCGACATCCATTCTCAGCGCGGCACCGGCCCGCCGGCGAGCGCCACCACCACGCCGACGATCGCCGCGCCGACAAGCGTCGAGACGATGCCGCGCCGCGCGAGGAGCAGGGCGATGGCCGCCCCGCCGAGCACCACGAACTGCCATGTCTCGCGCAGCGCTGCGGCGAGCGGGATCGCGGCGCCGAAGATCGCGCCGATCGCCGCCGGGCCGGCGCCGCCCAGGAATGCCTGTGCGCGCGGGCTGGTTCGGACACGCTCGAAGTGGCGCCCGCCGATCAGCACGAACGCGAACGAGGGAAGGAACGCGACCAGCGCCGCGAGCGCCGCGCCCGCGACGCCATGGGCCGCATATCCGACCGCGGCCACGGTGGCGACGACCGGGCCTGGGGTGACCTGTCCGAGCGCGACCGAGTCGAGAAACTGGGCCGAGGTCATCCAGTGGTAAGTGTGAACGGCGTCGCCCTGCATCAGCGGCACGATCACGAAGCCGCCGCCGTAGGACAGCGCCCCGACCTTGAACGCCACCCACGCCACCGCCCCGAGTCCGCCGGCGCCCGCGACTGCCGCCGCGGCCGGTGCGAACGCTGGCCCCCAGCTGTGCACCCGGTCGCCGGCGCCCAGGCCGCGAACGATCCCGAGCTCGACCAGGCCGCACCCGAGCAGGACGAGAACCAGGTAGCGGCCGATCGTCGCCGCGGCGGCGAGCCCGAGCACGACGTAGACGAACCACCGAGCACGCTGCGCCGTGCGGTTGAAGCTGGGCCGAGCCAGGGCGGCGGCGGCACCGACGGCGACCGCGGCCACCGCGGCGCCCGCTCCCGCGCCGGCACCTCGCACCACCAGGGGCGGAGTCGAGCCGAGGAACAGCATCGACAGCAGGACGATCAAGACGACCGCGGGGACGATGAACCCGAGCCCCCCGACGACCGCGCCGCGCGGCCCGGCGACGCGGCGGGCGAGGAAGATCGCGAGCTGGGTCGAGGCCGGCCCCGGTAGGAGGTTGCAGGCCGCGAGCGCATCCTCGAACTCGCGCTGGTCGATCCACTGCTCGCGGTCGACCACGAGGTGGCGCAGCAGCGCGATGTGGGTCGGCGGGCCGCCGAAGCCGGTGACGCCGATCCTCGTCCAGTCGAGTGCGACTGTCCGCAGCGGAACGGCTCCCGCGGCGGACTCGGCCATCAGTCCGGCGACCCCGGTTCGCCGGCCAGCCGCGCGAGCGCCGCGCCGTCGAGCCGGTGGAGGATCCAGGCGTCCATCCGGCGCGCGCCGATCTTGTCGTAGAAGTTGAGGGCGAGCTCGTTCCAGTCGAGCGCTGCCCACTCGAGTCGGGCGCACCCGCGCGCGACGGTGATGCTCGCGAGATGGGCCAGCAGCGCCGCGCCGACGCCCGCGCGGCGGTGCGCCGGTGGGACGTACAGATCCTCAAGCCAGATGCCGGGGCGGGACTCCCAGGTCGAGAACGTGGAATGGAACAGCGCGAAGCCGGCCGGTTGCCACGGGGCGGCGTCCTCGCGCGTGTCGGCGATCACCGCCTCGGCGCACGGCGCCGATCCGAACAGCGCGTGCTCGAGCAGCTCGGGCGTCCCCGTCACCTGTTCGGGGGCACGCTCGTACTCGGCGAGCTCGACGATCCAGCCGAAGATCAGCGCGACGTCATCACGCCGGGCCTCGCGGATGCGGACCTCCACGGTCACCGCGCGCTGACAATAACCGGTGAGCGGGTTGCTGCTGGCGTCGCGCGAGCGCTTCCGACAAGATGGGCCCCGATGCCCCGTGTACCAAAGGCGATCACCGCACCTGTCAGCCGGGTCGGCGCGGCCGCACAGAACGCGCTCGAGGTCGCTCGGTTCGGCGGGCTCGTGACCGACGACGAGCCGTCGCCGTACGAGGTGGTCGCCGACGAGCGCGTGTTCAAGCTCCGCCATTACTACGCCGGGACAAACGACGGCGCTCCCGCGATCCTCCTCGTCCCGCCGCTGATGCTGGCGGCCGAGGTCTACGACGTATCGCGCCGCAGCAGCGCGGTCACGATCCTGCACGAGCAGGGGATCGATCCCTGGGTGATCGACTTCGGCGCCCCCGAGCGCGAGAAGGGCGGGCTCGAGCGCACACTCGGTGACCACGTGCTTGCGGTCTCCGAAGCGGTGGATCGGGTACGGGAGCGAACCGGCCGCGACGTTCATCTCGCCGGGTATTCGCAGGGCGGGATGTTCGTCTACCAGGTCGCGGCCTACCGGCGCAACGACGGCCTCGCCTCGCTGATCACGTTCGGCAGCCCGGTCGACACCAGGCAGGGGGCTCCGTTCGGGATTCCGGGTCGATTCGCGGGCGAGGTCGCCGAGGTGCTGACGCTCGCATTCAGGGGCGGCGGCGTCCCGGCGTGGTTCAGCCGTAACGGTTTCCTCCTCCTCGACCCGGTCAAGTCTGCACGCAACCGGATCGAGTTCCTGCTCCAGCTCCACGATCGCGAAGCCCTGTTGCCACGCGAGCGACAGCGGCGGTTCCTCGAGGCTGACGGCTGGGTGGCGTGGCCGGGGCCGGCGCTGGCGGAGTTCGTGAATCAATTCGTCGCGCACAACCGGATGCTCGAGGGTGGATTCGTGATCGAGGACCGGCTGCTGAGCCTGGCCGATATCGCGGTTCCTGTCCTGTCGGTCGTGGGGACGGTCGATGACATCGCGCCCGCCGGCGGCGTTCGCGCGATCCGGCAGGCAGCGCCTCGCGCCGAGGTCTACGAGCTCGCGATACACGCCGGCCACTTCGGTTTGGTCGTCGGCTCGATCTCGACCACCGTGACGTGGCCGACGGTGGCGGCTTGGGCTGAGTGGCGATCGGGCGTGGGGGAGCTCCCCGAAAATGTCAACCGCATCCCCGATGACGGCGCAGTCGAGTTCGTGCCAGAGGTCCGCAACCGCGTGGGCTACGGACTGGAGCTCGCCAGGGGGGTGGGGGTCGGGGTGGCGCGGTCCGCGCTCGGCCTGGCCGACCGAGCCGTGCGGGGCGCGCGCGAGTTGTCGCGTGAGGCGGCCGCGCAGCTTCCGCGGCTGGCACGACTCGAGCAGATCCAGCCGAACACCCGAATCTCCCTGGGCCTGGTGGTCGAGGAGCGCCGGCTCCGGGCGCCGCGCGACGTGTTCTTCCTATACGAGGACCGCGCCTACGAGGCCGGCGAGGTGGGGGAGCGGATCGACAACGTCGTGCGCGGGCTGATCTCGATTGGCGTCCGCCAGGGCGAGCACGTCGGCGTGCTGATGAGCGCACGCCCGAGCGCGCTGGCGCTCGTAGTGGCGATAAATCGGATCGGCGCGGTCGCGGTTCTGCTTCGTCCCGATGGCGACCCACGGCGGGAGGCGGCGCTCGGACAGATCGAGCGGATCGTCGCTGACCCCGAGCGCGCCGGGTTGGCCGCGGAGCTTGAAGACGTCGAGACGTTCGTGCTCGGCGGCGGCGGTGCGCCGCGGGACCTGGGGATCGCCCGGGCCACCGACATGGAGCAGATCGACCCGTCCGTGGTGACCCTGCCCCGCTGGTACCGGCCGGACTCCGGCCGCGCTGGCGATTTGGCATTCATCCTGTTCAGCGGCGAGGGTGAGTACACGAGGGCGAGTCGGATCACGAACGGGCGCTGGGCCCAGTCCGCGTTCGGGACGGCCTCGGCGGCCGCGCTCAGTACCGCGGACACGGTCTACAGCGTCAGCCCGGTCTACCACCCGTCGGGTCTGATGATGAGCATGGGCGGAGCGATTGCCGGGGGCGCGCGCCTCGCGATGGCCCGGCGCTTCGACGTGTCCACATTCTGGGAGGAGGTCAGGCGCTACGGGGTGACCGTGGCGTCGTACACCTGGACGATGCTCGACGAGGTCGTCGACGCCCCGCCGCAGCCGGCCGAGCGCCACCATCCGCTCCGTTTGTTCATCGGTTCGGGGATGCCCCGCGCGCTGTGGAGGCGGGTCGAGGAGCGCTTGGAGCCGGCGCGCGTCGTCGAGTTCTACGCCTCGACCGAAGCGGGCGGGATTCTCGTCAACGTTCGCGGCGCGAAGGTCGGCTCGATGGGCCGGCCGTTGCCCGGCAGCGCCGAGGTGCGGATCGCCGAGTACAACCTCGAGACGCAGGGCTTGGTGCTTGGCGGCGACGGGTTTGCCAAGCGGTGCGGCGTCGACGAGGTCGGGATGCTGCTCGCGCGGGTGAGTCCGAACGAATCGCTCAGCACCACACCGCTCCGTTCGCTATTCGCTCGAGGCGACGCCTGGGTCGTCACCGGCGATCTGTTCCGGCGCGACGGCGACGGCGACTACTGGCGCGTCGATGGCGTCGGCGACGTCATCCGCACCGACCGCGGGCCGGTGTTCACGACACCGCTCCGGGATGCCCTCGGCGCGATCCCCGCGGTCGACCTCGCGCTCGCCTACGGCCTGCCCGAGGGCGCGGACGATCACGAGATCGCGGTGGCGGCGGTGACCCTGCGCGCCGGCCGGGAGCTGACCGCTCGCGAAATCGGCCGCGCGCTCGGCGTGCTCGAGGCCGAACAGCGGCCCGCACTCGTTCACGTCGTCGATCGGATCCCGGTCACGACCTGGTTCCGACCGCTGACGCACGAGCTCCGCGCGGCCGGGATCCCCGAGCCCGAGGAAGGCAAGCAGGCCTGGTACCTCGACGCCTCCGGGGTGACCTACCGACCGCTGACCACGGCGGCCAGGCAACGACTGATGCGGTCGGCTACGCCGAAGCGGGGAGCGTCTCGCCCGAGTACAGCTTGACGATGCGCACCGTGCCGGCGGGCGCCGCGTTGATGCAGAGCTCGCACAGCACACATTCGTCGAGGTTCTCCTCGACGATCTCGACTCCCCGGTCGCCGGCCCGGAAGATGTCGACCGGGCACACCTCGGCGAGCTTGGCGGCGAGCCCGGGATCGCTCGCGACCGGCTCGTCGACCTCGACCGCGATGAACAGGGCCTCGCTCATACCTTCGCCCCGATGCGGTCCTTGACGATCCGCGGGATCTCCGAGATCTCCTCGGCGACGACGATGCCGGCTTCGGCGAGGCGCGCGATCTTCTCGGTGGCGGTGTCCTCCTTGCCCTCGACGATCGTGCCGGCGTGGCCGAAGCTCATCCCGGGCATCTCATCCATGAACCGGCCGGCCATGAACGCGACGATCGGGAGACGCGAGCCGTTGTCGGTGACCCAACGGGCCAGCTCGGCCTCCATCCGGCCGCCGGGCTCTGTGTAGATCACGATCGCCTCGGTGTCGGAATCTGCTTCGAACAGCGGCATCAGCTCGGCGTAGGTCGAACCGATGATGGCGTCGCCGCCAATCGACACCGCGGTCGACTGACCGAGTCCCGCGGCGCTCAGCGTCGAAGACATCTCGGTGGTCATTCCGCCCGAGCGCGAGATCACCCCGACCGGCCCGGGCCTGTAGGACTTGGCCGCGTCACGCGCGGGCCCGCCGATGCCGCCCATCTTGATCACGTCGGGGACGATGATCCCGAGGCAGTTCGGTCCGATGATGCGTGCGCCGCGCTCGGAGGCGAGTTCGACCATCTGCGCGACGTCGCCGCGCGGAATTCGCTCGGTCACGATCACGACCAGCTTGACGCCGTTCTCGAGCGCCTCGATCACGGCATCCTTTGTGAATGCGGGGGGGACCGTCACCACAGAGCCGTCGATCGGCGCACCGTGGTGCTCGACCGCCTGGGCGACCGTGTCGAACACCGGGACGCCGTGCACGTCGCGCCCGAGCCGACCCGGGGTGACGCCGCCGACGATCTTCGCGCCCGCGCCGTAGTCGAGGCACTCGCGGGTCAGGTTCACCGCCTCGCGGCCGGTGATGCCCTGGACGATGAACGTCGTGTCGGCGTCGATGAGGATGGACATGGCTAGGCCGGAGCTCCTTGAATCTTGACCACCGCGCGCCGCGCGGCCTCGTGCAGCGACACCGACCGGTCGGCGTACTCGACGCCGTACTTCTCGAGGATCTGGAAGCCCTCCTCCTCCCACGCGCCCGGAATGCGGAAGATCGCGATCTTCTCGGCTGGGTCGTAGCCGAGCTCGACGCACGCTTTGATCACCCCGCGGGCGACGATGTCGACTCGGGTATTCGACACGATCGACATCATCACCGCGATCTTGTCGACCCCGGGCTTCTGGAGCACGAGCTTGGCCAGGCCGCACGCCTTTCGGACCGACGGGTTGCCGCCGATCTCGCAGTAGTTGGCCGGGTCGCCACCGTGGGCGCGGACCGCGTCGAACAGCGTCAGCGAGCCGCCGCCGGCGCCGATCACCAGCCCGAGGTTGCCGTCGAACTCGGTCACGTTGCCGGCCACGCCACGGTGATCCTGCGAGTCGACCTGCTCGCCGGCGAGCTCGAATGGCGTCGGCTCGCGCGCGAGGCGCGTCTCCTCGTCGCCGACGCCGAGCTCGTGCAGGAGCGGCTGCTGTCGGGGCCGGGCCTCGTTCTCCATGTCCATGTGGGCATCAAGCGCGACGAACGAGCCATCCTCGAGCTCGCCGAGCGGGTTGATCTCGGCCAGCGTCATGTCGTACTCGAGGAACAGGCGCGCCAGTCGGGCCACGATCGGCGTCAGACGATTCAAAGCGCTGCCGCTGATCCCGAGGGAAGCGACCAACTGCTTTGCCTCCCATTCGGAGAACGGGGCGCGGGTCGAGAAGTGGCGGCGCGCGACGTGATCCGGGTGCTCCTCGGCGACCTGCTCGATGTCGATCCCGCCCATGTCCGAGAAGAGCATCACCGGCCGCTTGCGGATTCCGTCCCAGACCACGCCGGCGTAGTACTCGTGCTTGACCGCGGCGCGCGAGTCGACGAGCACGCCGCGTGGCATATGGCCGCCGATCTCGAGGTCGAGGATGTGGTCGGCGTGATGGGCCGCCTCGTCCGGGGTGTCGGCGAACTTGACGCCGCCTGCCTTCATCCGGCCGCCGCTCAGGACCTGCGACTTGATGACCACCGGGCCGCCGATCTGCTCGGCGATCTGGCGGGCCGCGTCGGACGTCTTGGCGAAGCCGTGCTTAGTAACCGGGATGCCGGCCTTGGCGACGATCGCCCGCGATTCGTACTCGAAGAAGCGCATACGGGCGCCGGAGGCTAGCGGAGCGAGCGCTGCAATGAGCCGTTCCTACGGTGGCGTAGTTTGCGCCCGGACGCGATGGCCGCGCGAAAGGCGTTCAAGCGGAGTAATCAGATTAGTCTGGTAATCTCGATAAGGTAAGTTGAGTAAGCTGGTCGGTGTCCAGGGATCCGCCCGGGGCCGGCGGTTTGGATCTTGAAAACACGTCGCCCTCAGGGGGTTTTCTCAATGGCAGCAACATCACGCCGTTCTAGCCTGCGCACCTTAGCGTTGGTTCTGCTGTCCGTTCTCGGGCTCGGGGCGGCTCTCGCCGGCTGCGGTGGCTCGTCGGACGCGACCAGCACCGCGGCGAGCTCCGGGTCTACGAGCAGCGCCGCCGGGGCGAGTGGTGCAGGGAGCACTAAGCTCCAGCTCGTCGCCTACTCGACGCCGAAGAAGGCCTACGACGCGCTTACCGCCGCATTCGGGCAGACGAGCGCCGGCAATGGCGTGTCGTTCGGCCAGTCGTTCGGGGCCTCCGGCTCGCAGAGCCGCGCGGTCGACACCGGCCAGCCCGCCGACGTGGTGGCGTTCTCGACCACGCCCGACATGACCCGCCTGGTCAAGGACGGGATCGTTTCCAAGGACTGGAACGCCAACCCAGAACAGGGCTTCTCGAGTGACTCGGTGGTGGTGCTCGTCGTCCGCAAGGGCAATCCGAAGCACATCACCGGGTGGGACGACCTGATTAAGCCGGGGGTCGACGTGATCACCCCGAACCCGTCGACGTCGGGAAGCGCGCGCTGGAACATCCTCGCCGGTTACGGCGCCCAGCTCAAGGAGGGCAAGACGCCGGCGCAGGCGCTTGCCTATATCCACACGCTCCTGACCAAGAACGTCAGCGTGCAGGATTCCGCCGCGAGCGCCGCGCTTCAGACGTTCACCGGCGGCAAGGGGGATGTGCTGCTCGACTACGAGAGCGACGCGCTCGCGGCCGAGAAGGCCGGGGACGCGATCCAGATCGTGTATCCGCAGCAGACGATCCTGATCCAGACGCCGATCGCGGTCACCACGAAGACCTCACACGCCACGCAGGCGAAGGCGTTCGTGAACTGGCAGTGGTCGACCGCTGGCCAGACGATCTGGGCACAGCAGGGCTACCGCCCGGTGGACGCATCGGTCGCCAAGCAGTTCGCGAGCAAGTTCCCGACGCCGCCCGACCTGTTCACGATCGAATACCTGGGCGGCTGGACCAAGGTCACGGCCGAGTTCTTCGCCCCGTCGACTGGCTTGATCACCAAGATCGAGGAGGCCGCGGGGGTGCCCACTGCCAGCTGAGACGCAGGCGGCGCCGTTACCGGCGCCGGTCTCGCCGCGTCCTCGCTCTCCGGCGCCGGCGCGGTATGGCGTTGTACGGGCCGGCGATGTCGGGCTCGGCCTATGCATGCTGTACCTGAGCGTGATCGTGCTGATCCCGCTGGCTGCGGTGGTCGTCAAGGCGTTCTCTTCTGGGTTCGGGACGCTGTGGAGCTCGATCGACAACACGCTGGCGGTGCGCGCGCTCGCGATCACGCTGGTCGCGTCGCTGATCGTGGCGGTGATCGGCGCGGTGATGGGCACGCTGGTGGCGTGGGTGCTGGTCCGCGACGCGTTCCCCGGCAAGCGGGTCGTCAACGCGCTGATCGATCTCCCGTTCGCTCTCCCGACGATCGTCGCCGGGCTGACGCTGATCGCGCTCTACGGCCCCGACAGCCCCGTCGGGGTCCACCTCGCGTACACGCGCGGCGTGGTGATCGTGGCCTTGATGTTCGTCACGCTGCCGTTCGTCGTGCGCTCGGTGCAGCCGGTGCTGATCGAGCTCGACCGCGAGGTGGAGGAAGCGGCCGCCTCGCTGGGCGCTTCGAACGCGACCACGTTCCGGCGGATCGTCCTGCCGGCGCTCCGGCCGGCGATCTTGTCCGGCGCGGCGCTCGCGTTCGCGCGCTCGATCGGCGAGTTCGGGTCGCTGGCGCTGATCGCCGGCAAGGTGCAGATCGCCTCGATCGTGATCTACGCCGACATCGAGAGCGGCTCCGAGCAGTCGGCGGCGGCCCTGTCGGTCGTACTGATGCTGGTGGCTCTGGTGGTCCTGTTCGTACTCCGGCGAGTCGGAGCCCGGATTGACCGTTAGCCGCCGCACCACGTTATCGCTGCGAGCCGTCGCGCTGCTCTACCTCGTGCTGCTCCTGCTGCTGCCGGTGGGGGTCGTCTTCTGGCGCACGTTCGAGCACGGCTTCGCCACCGCTTGGTCGTACATGACCACGCCGGCGGCGGTCAGCGCATTCTGGTTGACGGTGCTGCTCGCGGTGATCGCGGTGCCCCTGAACACGATCTTCGGCGTCGGCGCGGCGATGGTCCTCGCGCGCAGCAAGGCACGGGGCAAATCCGTGCTCGACGCGGTACTCGATCTGCCGTTCGTCGTCTCGCCGGTGATCGTCGGGCTCGCGCTGCTCCTCGTGTACGGGCAGGGGGGCTGGTTCGGCGACGTCTTCCAGAAAAACGGGATCCAGATCATCTACGCGGTTCCCGGGATGGCGATTGCGACCGTGTTCGTGTCTCTCCCGTTCGTGGTACGCGAGGTCACGCCCGTACTCCGCCAGGTCGGCGACGAGCAGGAGCAGGCGGCGGCGACGCTGGGCGCATCCTCCTGGCAGACGTTCTGGCGGGTCACCCTGCCGACGATCCGGTGGGGCGTTGCCTACGGCGTCGTGCTGACGACGGCCAGGGCGCTCGGAGAGATCGGCGCGGTGCTCGTCGTGTCGTCGAACGTGGCCGGGTCGACCCTGACCTTGCCGCTACTCCTGTACCAGCGCGACTCGCAGATCGGGAGCCAGGTAAACACCAGCGTGTACGCACTGGCGACCGAGCTGGCGGTGCTGTCGATCGCGGTGCTGCTGCTGATGACGATGTTCGGATCGAGAGAAAAGGAAGCGCGGTGAGGATCGAGGCAGAAACGATCTCCAAGCGGTTCGGCGACTTCACGGCGCTCGACGACGTCTCGCTCGAGGTCCCCGAGGGCGGCCTGACTGCGCTGCTCGGGCCGTCCGGCTCGGGGAAGTCGACGCTGCTTAGGATCATCGCCGGTCTCGAGGAGCCCGATGAGGGAGTTGTCCGGATCGCCGGCAAGGACGTCACGAGAGCACGTCCCCAGGACCGCGGCATCGGGTTCGTGTTCCAGCACTACGCGGCGTTCGCGCACATGAGCGTGTTCGAGAACGTCGCGTTCGGGCTGAAGATCCGAAAGCGCAAGGCCGCCGAAGTGCGCGCCCGCGTCGACGAGCTGCTCGAGCTCGTGGGGCTGACCAAGTGGGCGGGGCAGCGGCCGCACCAGCTCTCCGGCGGGCAGCGCCAGCGGATGGCGTTGGCGCGGGCGCTGGCGGTCGAGCCGCAGGTGCTGCTGCTCGACGAGCCGTTCGGTGCGCTCGACGCCAACGTCCGCGCCGAGCTGCGGCGCTGGCTGCGCCGGCTCCACGATGAACAGGGTGTGACGACGGTGCTCGTGACCCACGATCAGGAGGAGGCAATGGAGGTCGCGGACACGATCGCGGTGATGAACAAGGGCAAGATCGAGCAGGTCGGCGCGCCCCGCGAGGTGTACGACAAGCCGGCGAGCCCGTTCGTGATGGGATTCCTCGGGCCGGTCAGCACGATCGAGGGACGCCTGGTGCGCCCGCACGACGTGACGCTGTCGCTGGCGACGGGGCCGGGGCTGATCGAGGCGATGGTCAAGCGCGTCGTGCACCTCGGGTTCGAGGTCAGGATCGAGCTCGAGCTGACCGGCGGCGAGCCGGCGCGGGCGCAACTGACGCGATCTCAGAGCGAGGAGCTCGAGATCGCGCCCGGCGACATCGTGTTCGTGCGTCCGCCGGCGAAGACCGTCGTGTCCGGCGACCCGGCTGAGGCTGCCGCAGCGGCCGCCGGCGAAGACGCGGACGCGGACGCGCAGGCTCTCAACGCCTGACCCAAGCCGTGATGCGCCGGGTTCAGCGCGTGACCCAGGCTTCTGGGTCCTCGGCGAGCCGATCGATCGCGGCGGGCAGCTTCCCTGACGCCACGTCGGCGACGGTCACGTGCTCGACGACCTTGCGCAGGTTGGCCCTGACGGCGATCCAGACCCGGGGGAGCGCCTCCGAGGTGCCGGGGTAGGCGGTCTCTTCCGGCGGCCCGCCGCGGACACTCGCGAGCGGCCCCTCGACGGCCCGGATGATGTCGGCGATCGTGATCTCGGCGGCCGGCTTGGCCAGCCGGAACCCGCCCTCGGCGCCGCGGTGGCTGCGCACCACGCCGGCGTGGCGGAGCTCTCCGAGGATGTTCTCGAGGAAGTTCAGCGGGATGTCCTGGGCGCTGGCGATGCGCTCGGCCTTGACGGGCTTGTCATCGGTCGCGGCTGCCAGCTCGACGGCGGCGCGCACCGCGTAGTCCGCCTTAGCCGAGATCCGCATGGCCGCGAGCCTCTAAGCCGCCGCCGCGGGCTCGAAGCCGTAGGCCTCGGCCAGCTCCGGGTCCTTGTGGGCGAGCATCTCGGCCAGCGAGACCATGACCTTGCACTGCTTCCAGGTTGCGTCGTCCTGCATCTTGCCGTCGATCATATGGACACCGCGCCCGTCAGGAATCGCCTCGAGCACTTTCTTCGCGAACAGCACCTCGTCGGGAGCCGGGCTGAACACCCTCTTCGCGATCTCGATTTGGGCCGGGTGAAGCGACCAGGCGCCGACGCATCCAAGCAGGAACGCGGCTCGGAACTGCGTCTCGCACCCTTGGACATCCCGGATGTCTCCGTACGGTCCGTAGAACGGGAGGATGCCGGAAGAGGTGCAGGCGTCGACCATGCGCGCGATCGAATAGTGCCAGGGGTCCTGCTGGGCGGTCGCCCGCGGAAGCTCCGGTTCGGCCGGGTCGGGGTCCTCGATCACGCGGTAGCCCGGATGGCCGCCGCCCACCCGCGTCGTCTTCATCCGGCGCGAGGCGGCGAGGTCGGCGGGTCCGAAGCTCATCCCTTGCATCCTCGGGCTGGCCGTCGCGATCTCCTCGAGGTTGACGACGCCCAGCCCGGTCTCGAGGATGGCGTGTATCAGGATCGGGCGCTCCAGGCCGGCGCGCGCCTCCAACTGGGCGAGCAGCCGGTCGACGTAGTGGATGTCCCACGGCCCCTCGACCTTCGGGATCATCATCACGTCGAGCTTGTGTCCGATCTCGGTGACGAGCGTCGTGATGTCTTCGAGCACCCACGGCGACTCGAGGCTGTTGACCCGCGTCCACAGCTGCGTTTCGCCGAGTTCCATGTCCTTGCCGACGCGCACGAGGCCGGCCCGCGCCGCCTCCTTTCGGTCGACCGGCACGGCGTCCTCGAGGTTGCCGAGCAGGATGTCGACGGTCGGCGCGATGTCAGGCACCTTGGCCACCATCTTCTCGTTCGAGAAGTCGAGGAAGTGGATCATCCGCGAGGGCTTGAACGGGATTTCGAGCACCGGAGCGGGAGCGCCGATTGCCAGGGGCTTGGCAAAGTCACGGGGGTTTCGCATCGGCGGAACGTTAGCCTCAGTTGCCCGCTCGGGGGCGCATGCCGCACGCGACGCTCCCTCTTGACATGCTCCGCGGCATGAACCAAGTCGACACTGATCAGACCGTTCGCGAGGCCTCGGGCGGCCATCCGTACGGGCGCTACCTCGAGGAATTCGAGGTCGGAGCGGTCTACAAGCACTGGCCGGCCAAGACCGTCACCGAGGCCGACGACCACCTGTTCTGCCTGCTGACGATGAACCATCATCCGCTCCATATCAACGACGTGTACGCCCGGCAATCCCAGCAGGGCCGCAATGTCGTCGTGGGGCCGCTGGTCTACTCGCTCGCGCTTGGGATGAGCGTCTCGGACGTGAGCGGCAAGGCGATCGCCAACCTGGCCACGGAGGAGCTCAAGCACCCCGCGCCGGTGTTCCACGGCGACACTCTGTTCTGCGAGTCAGAGGTGCTGGAGGTGCGGCCCTCACAGTCGAAGCCGGACCGAGGGACTGTCCGAGTGCATACACGCGTGCTCAACCAGGACGGTGTGCTCGTGGCCGAGTTCAAGCGCCTGGTGCTCGTTCCACGCAAAAATGGGATCTCCGCCGACCCCCAGGGCGGCGGCAGCAGCTCGGCCGAAGCCAACGTGGAATAGACCATCAGCCGTTCATATTCGCTCCCTCATGGATAGGATCGAGGGTCCATCGAGACGTTAGGAGTAGCTGAAACCCCATGGCCCATACCGCACCGACGCACCAAGCCAGCTCCAACCACTCCCGCTTGCAGGGGTGGGTAGACGAGGTCGCGGCGCTGACCCAGCCCGACGAGATCCGCTGGTGCGACGGCTCGGATGAGGAGTACGACCAGCTCGCGACGGCACTGATCGAGGCCGGCACGTTCGAGAAGCTCTCGGACGCCAAACGCCCGGGCTCGTACCTGGCGCTGTCAGACCCCGCCGACGTGGCCCGCGTCGAGGACCGGACGTTCATCTGCTCGGCGACGGAGGAGGCCGCCGGCCCGACGAACAACTGGACCGAGCCCGAGGAGATGCGCCAGGCCCTGACGGAGCTGTTCCGCGGCTCGATGCGCGGTCGGACGATGTACGTGGTGCCGTTCTCGATGGGCCCGATCGGCTCCCCGATCTCCTACATCGGCGTGCAGTTGACCGACTCCGCCTATGTGGCAGCGTCGATGCGGATCATGACCCGAATGGGGCAGGAGGCGCTGGACGAGCTGGGCGAGGACGGCGAGTTCGTGCCCTGTCTGCACTCGGTCGGCGCACCGCTCACCGACGGAGCACAGGACGTCCCGTGGCCCTGCAACGCAGACAACAAGTACATCGTGCACTTCCCCGAGACGCGCGAGATCTGGTCGTTCGGGTCGGGCTACGGCGGCAACGCCCTGCTCGGCAAGAAGTGCTTCGCGCTCCGGATCGCGTCGGTGATGGCGCGCGACGAGGGCTGGCTCGCCGAGCACATGCTGATCCTCAAGTTGACCTCGCCGGAGGGGGTCAGCAAGTACATCGCGGGTGCGTTCCCAAGCGCCTGCGGCAAGACCAACCTGTCGATGATGATCCCGACGCTGCCCGGCTGGGAGGTCGAGACGATCGGCGACGACATCGCCTGGATGAAGTTCGGCAAGGACGGCAAGCTGTACGCGGTCAACCCTGAGGCCGGCTTCTTCGGGGTCGCGCCGGGGACGAGCAAGAAGACGAACCCGAACGCGCTGACGATGCTCGAGCAGGACGTCGTGTTCACGAACTGCGCCAGGACCGACGACGGCGACATCTGGTGGGAGGGGATGGGCGACCCGCCGGCTCACGCCACCGACTGGCGCGGCAACGAGTGGACGCCGGAGTCGGAGTCGACCGCGGCGCATCCGAACGCGCGGTTCACGGTGCGAATCGCACAGTGCCCGTCGATCGATCCGCAGTGGGACGATCCGGGCGGCGTGCCGATCGACGCGATGCTGTTCGGCGGACGGCGCGCCACCGTGGTGCCGCTTGTGTACGAGGCCCGCGACTGGGAGCACGGAGTGTTCCTCGGGTCGACGATGTCCTCGGAGACGACTGCCGCCCAGGCCGGCGCGGTCGGCAAGCTCCGCTTCGACCCGATGGCGATGCTGCCGTTCTGCGGCTACAACATGGCTGACTACTTCGCCCACTGGCTCGAGATCGGTCGCCACCGTGGCGCGGAGCTGCCGCGGATCTTTTACGTCAACTGGTTCCGCCGCGACGACGATGGGAAGTTCCTGTGGCCGGGCTTCGGGGAGAACTCCCGGGTGCTGGCGTGGATCTTCCACCGCCTCGAGGAGGAAGCGCAGGCCAACGAGACCGCGATCGGGCTGGTGCCCCCGGTCGGGGAGGGCGGCATCGATACCAGCGGTCTCGACATCGATCGCGAGGCGGTCGAGAAGCTGCTCGAGGTGGACCCCGAGGCCTGGATCGAGCAGCTCCCCCAGATGCACGAGCACTACGGCAAGTTCGGCGACAAGCTGCCCGACGAGCTCCGGGCACAGCTGGAGGAGCTGGAGCGGCGTCTCCGCGCCGCCCCGTAAGAGACATTCTTCAAAACGCCACGTACTCTCACGGACGTGGCTCTGCCGTTCATACCGTCGGACGCGGGCATGCTGGCGTTGCAGGCGGCCGTGGTCGCGGCTCCGCGCCCGGTCGAGCGGGTCAGGTGGCTCGAGCGCTTCCGCGGGCGTGGCTGGGCACTTGTGCCGATCGGCTCGATCGTGCTCGTGATCTTCGCGATCCGGTACGTATCGGGCACCGCCACCGGGCTGACCGACCTCGCGCTGGTTGCGGTGCCGATCCTGGCCGCGGTCGCGCTCGGATGGGCGATGCGCGGGGCCAGACCGCTCGCGGCGCTGGCGGCGATACCACTGTTCGTGCTCGCCTGGACGAGCAAGAACACGCTCGCCGGCGAGGCGGCCGGCTCGCTGCTGTCCGCGCTCAGCTGCGTGACGCTTGGCGTGCTGCTGTCGGCGGTGACACCGCCGCGCTGGCTGAAGGCAGGGATCGTGCTTATGGCGGCAGCGGACGTGTGGCTGGTGACCACCGATCTGCTGCAGTCCCCGAACTCCGTGCTCGTCGCGGCTCAGCCGCCCGCGGGGCTCCCGCAGCTCCAGGCCGAGATCTTCGGGACCGTGACGATGGGCTATGGCGACCTGTTCGTCGCCGCGCTGCTCGGCGCGGTGCTGGCCTCACAGTGGCGCCGGCAATGGGAGGCGGCGCTGCTGACGCTGGTGATCGCAGGCTGCTTCGACCTGCTGTTCTTCTTCATCGACGAGCTCCCGGCCACGGTTCCCGTGGCCCTGGCGCTGCTCGTAACCGAAGGCTGGCAGTGGCGCCAGCAGCGACGGGTCAGTGTTGCCCGTCGCCGCCCGTCGATGCGGGCGGACGCGATTCCTCGGCAAGTGAGGTGATCGCCAGCGTGCCGCGGGCCGCGTCCTCGAGCACCTCGGTGGCCTCCTCGGCCGAGCGGGCGTAGAGCTCGACCAGCAGGTGGACGACGATCCGGTCGTCGTCGTGCTTGTGGAAGCGCACGTGGGTGAAGAACTCGCGCGTGCCGTGGTCGCCGAACGCCGCGTACGAGAGGGCGTCGCCCGCTTCGGGGCCCGAGCACGTCTCGACGTCGTCGGCGTCGACGGTGACCGTGCACGACGCCACCCAGGGGGTCCCGGCGATCATCCGCTCCCAGCGGTCCTCGATCGGCTCGACCCGGCCGTTGTGGAAGCCGAGGTGCGGCTGATCGTGCATGCACTCGAGGCACTGCACGACGGCCTCTTGCATCTCGTCGACAACCTCGCCGCGCTCACCGGTCTCGGGATCGATCCGGTGAATCCCCTCGTAGTGGACCTGGACCTCGAGGTTCTGCGACCAACAGCGGTAGCAACGGAGCCAGCTCCGTACAGACGTTGAGCCCTCCATCGTGTTGATTCTACGATGGCGCTGTGAACGATCACCGCAAAGGCGTCTGATGCGGTTCCGCGCGAGGCCGATCGGCGCGATATTGGCGGGTGGCGGCGGTCGCCGGATCGGCGGGGACAAGGCGATGGTCGAGCTTCACGGCCGGCCGCTGATCTCGTATCCGCTGGAGGCCGTGCGGCTGGCGCTCGGGCGGGTCGCGATCCTTGCCAAGGCCGACACGAGGCTTCCATACGTGTCGGGGGTGACGGTCTGGATCGAGCCCGATCCCCGCCGCCACCCGCTCGTCGGCATCACGCAGGCGCTCGCGCTGGCCGACGGGCGCCCGGTGCTCGTGTGCGGCGCCGACCTGCCATTCGTCAGCCCCAAGCTGATCCGTCGGCTGGCGCGGGCCAATCCGGGTCGGGCGCCGGCGGTGATCGCGTCCACGCGGGGGGAGATGCAGCCGCTGCTCGGGTGCTACCAGCGGCGGGCGCTCCCCCTGCTCAGCAGGGAGGCGCAGGCGCCTTCATGTCCGGTGCGGGAGACGATCGCGGCGCTCGATCCGGTCCTGTTCGAGGTCGACGATCCGGAGGAGCTGTTCGACGTCGATTCGCCCGACGACCTCCTCCAGGCCGCGGCGATGCTAGACCGCCGCCGTCCTTATTAAACGCATCCGGCTCCTGGCCGGCGCGACCGCCGCTTCTAGTTTCCGGGAGACCGCGCGGTCGCGCCGGCAGTCACCACCGCCGCACATCCGGTGCGGCGTTATCCAAATGTGAAGTCGTACGCGCTGACCCCGGGCGGCAGCTGCACCGTGAACCTGAACTGCTGCGCGGTCGGGAACGACACCAGCGAGTAGAGCCGCTCGCCGGTGACCGTCACGATGCCGTTCTTCACGTCGGCGCCGGCATGGGCGTTGGGGATCGGCTGACCGTCGAGCAGCACGCGACCCTGGCGCGGGACGTTGCCGGCCGAGGTCAGCACCAGATACACATGTGCGGCCTGCACCCCGCCGCTGATCGAGGCGTTCGCTCCTTCGGGGTTGATCGACTCCGACGAGACGTCCCATGAACCCTTCAACGCGAACTGATTGAGGCCGAGTGTGCCGGACACGCCCGGATATTTGTTGGTCCCGGGGTACAGCTTGGTCACGAACCCCTGAGCGCGCTGGGAGTCCAGGTACGTCTCGGGCGTACCGAGACCGGCCGAGGGCATGATCGCGGTCGCGGTCATCGGCGCCGGCAGGCTCCGCGCGCCGGCGTCGGCTAGCAGCGCTCGGACCGCGGCCTCGTCCTGCTTGTAGTTGCCCTCGCCGAACTGGTAATGCCGGACCTGCCCCTTGGCGTCGATCAGGTACTCGGCGGGCCAGTACTCGTTGTTCCAGGCATCCCAGGTGCCGTACTTGTTGTCCTGGACAACGGGGTACTTGATGCCGTCGGAGCTGATCGCCTGCCTGACGTTGCTCGCCTCCTGTTCGAACGTGAACTCGGGGGTCTCGACGCCCACGATGTCAAGGCCGTACGGGTGGTACTGCGCGTACAGCCCTTTCAGGAACGGCAGCGTGCGCAGACAGTTGATGCACGTGTAGGTCCAGAAGTCGATCAGCACAACGTGACCGCGGAGCTGCGAGAGCGACAGCGGGCGGTCGCCCGGGGTGTTGAACCAATCCTGCGTGTCGGCGAAGTTCGGAGCGGTCCCGAGGTCGGATAGGGACGGCGTCTTGACCCCGGGGATCGCGACCTCGCGCTCCGCCGCGGTGGAAATTGAGATCCCCGCCCGCCCAGCCGACGCCTCCTTCTGCGCGGTGACGAACGGCGATGTCGGGCGCAGCGAGGCGAGTCGCTTCTGGACCGCGTTCGAATTCTCGAGCGACCTCGTTGGATCGACGAGGATCGCCGGCAGGTTCGCGTCCTTTGCGAGGTCCTCCTCGAAGCGGACGTCGACGTTGAAGATCATCAGCCCGGCGGTCGCCAGCAGCACGACGCCGAGAGCGCGATTGATCGTGTTACCGCGTCCGACGCGACGGATGCGATCGATCACCGCGCGGCCCGCGAACGCGTAGACGAGCAGCACCGCGCACAGGCCGACGGAGTACGAGATCGCGACCAGCACGACGCGGGCGTTGGCGCCGCTCGAGGCGCTGACCGACGTCACCGCCGCGAGAATTGGCCCGGCGCACGGCGCACACACGAACCCGAGCGCGGCACCCACTCCGAGCCCCGACCAGAAGCCGGTCCCGCGAGACTTCGGGCCGAAGCGACCGAGCCGCGACAGCGGCGCCTCAATGCGGGCTGACAGGTCGGGGATGAGCAGCGCGATGCCGAACCCGATCAGAACCACAATCGCGAGCGTCCGTGCGGCTCCGCTGGCGAGGCCCACGCCCTTGACCAGCTGCGCGAGCAGGACGATCGCAATCGTGAACGTCGCTCCCAGGCCGATCACGATCCCGATCGG
>CAWJVJ010000016.1:0-988676 GCA_963846265.1 uncultured Solirubrobacterales bacterium | reverse complement strand
AGCAGCGGCGCGCCGGCGCCACCGAGCCCGATCGACAGCCCGATCGTCACGCCGGCCGAGACGCCGAGCCGGCCCGGGCAGGTACTCCTGGCCCATCACGATCGTGACCGCGAACGTCGCGATCGTCGCCGCGCCGGCGAGCGCCGCGAACCCGATCGCGACGACCGGTCCGGACAGCAGGAAGCCCGACGACCAGGGGCGGGATCACGAGCATCGACGCCGACCAGCACCGTGCGCCGGCCGAAACGGTCCGCCAGCGGGCCGCCGGTCAGCGTCCCGACGGCGCCACCGAGCAGCATCGCGCTGAGCGCCGCGCTGCCGAGCGCCTTGCTCGTGTGCAGGACATTCACGTAGTAGAGCGGGATGAACGTGACCAGACCGAAGTACACGAACGAGCGGACCGCGATCACGCTGGCGAGCACCGCGAACGGCCCCCAGGCCTCGTGCTGGTCGCCGCTCTGCACGCGTCCGCCGACGACGTCCTGGCGGAACGTCTTCAGCCGCGGCAGCTCCGTGGTCAGCACCGCCGCCATCAGCCACGTGGGAATCAGCACGAACGCGGTGCCGTGCAGCCCGAACACGATCAGCAGCGGCGTCACCAGCACCGGGCCGAGCGCGAAGCCGATGTTGCCGCCGACGCTGAACCGGCTCATGCCACTCGCGCGCCGCGCACCCGACACGTAGTTGGCGAAGCGCGAGCCCTCGGGATGGAACGCCGCCACGCCGAGCCCGCTCGAGCAGCACCGCGGCAAACGTGAGCGCGTAGTTCGGGGCGAAGCCGACCAGCGCGACGCCGAGGCCGCCGAGCGCGGGTCCGAGCGGCATCAGCCACGGCAGCGAAACACGGTCCGACATGTACCCGAACGCCGGCTGGACCACCGATGAGGAGATCGTCGCGGCGAGCACAAGCGCCGACGCGGCCGCGATGCTGATGTGCTTGTCGGCGACCAGGAACGGGAGCAGCGCGGGGATCGAGCCCTGCGCGATGTCCGTGAACATGTGACCGAGCGACAGCACGGTCATCGCGCGGCGGTCGACGCCGGCGCCCGTTGTTGGGGCTGCTTGTGCCGCGGCGCCTGAGCCGCTCACTTCATCTCAGCTAGTCGCTGCTGCACCAGTCGTCGCTTGGCCACGAGCTCGGACTCGAGCTGCTCGAGCTCGCGCCGGCGGCGCCGCGACCAACTCGAGCTGCGTCCCGATGTGCCCGAGCGCCTCCTCGAGGATGCGCCGGATCTCGTCTGGGTCGTCGGCGTGCTGGATCTCGCGCCGGAGCGCGGCCCGGGCGGTCTCGGCCTCGAGCAGGGCGGCGAGCTGCTCCAGCGACAGCCCGAGCAGGTCGCGCAGCCGGATGATCTCGCGGACGCGCTCGACGTCGGCCTCGCTGTAGATCCGGTGCTGGCCCTGGGCCCGGTCGCCGGCGCCGGGCAGCAGCCCGATCTCCTCGTAGTAGCGAATCGTCCGCGGGGTCGTGCCCGGTGAGCTCGGCCACCTCGCCGATCCGCAGCGGCTTGCTTGCCGGTCGTGCTCACGCCGCCACCTCCGCCGCGCGGCCGCGTCGCCTCGCTGGCGCCGGTCGGCTTCCGACCTGGTCAGCCTGGGCCTGGAGGTGAGACGGGCGGCGCCGCTGAGATCGCCGCGCCGAGCAGCGAGATCGCGGCCAGGCACCACAGCGCGGTGTGCATGTTCGACATGAACGGAATCAGCTGCGCGTTCGTGATGTGGTTCGCGAGGCCGCTAGAATACCTTGAACAGGGTCGATCTTCGGCACGCTCGAGGTGACGACCGCGAGCACGAACGCGATCGAGATCACCGCGCCGGTGTTCTGGACGAGCACCCGGGCGCCGGCGGCGATTCCCCGGCGGCTGCGCGCGGAACCGTGCCCATCATCGCTGCGGTGTTGGGGGAGTTGAACATCCCCGACCCGACGCCGACGATGAACATGTAGAGGCCGGGGGCCAGGTAGGCCGTGTCGCGCTGGAGCGTCGTCATCAGCGCGAGTCCGGCGGCCTGCACGAGCATCCCGGCCACGGCCATCCCGCGCGAGCCGCGACGATCGGCCCAGATCCCGGCCAGCGGCGAGGCGATCAGCATCCCGACCGCCAGCGGCGCGAGCTTGATCCCGGCAAGGATCGGCGAGTTCGCCCTGGACGCCCTGGAAGTAGAAGACGAACACGAACATCAGCGCAAACCGCGCCAGCCCGTTCGTGAAGGCCGCGGCCGAAGCCGCCGAGAACAGGCGGTTCTTGAAGATCGATAGGTCGAGCATCGGCGACTTGACGCGGCTCTCGATCAGCACGAAGCCGGGGAGGAACACCGCCGCGGCGATCAGGCTCCCGATCACCCCGGGGCTGCTCCAGCCGGAGAGGCCGCCCTTGGAGATGCCGTACACGAGCCCGGTCAGCCCGATCAGGAACGTGATCGTCCCGAGCGCGTCGAACGAGCCGGTCCTCCGACGCGCCCGTTGACCTCATGGAGGATCAGCCACGCCCACGCGCTCCCGCCGAGCGCGAACGGCACGTTGAACCAGAACACCCAGTGCCACGAGATCAGCACCAGCGCGCCACCGAGCACCGGACCGATCACGAGCCCGACGGCGGCCACCATCGTGTTCGTGCCCATCGCCATCCCGAGCTGCTCGCGCGGGAAGGCGTCGGTGACGATCGCGGCGGCGTTGGCGAACAGGAACGAGCCGCCGATGCCCTGGAGGATCCGCCACAGGATCAACTGCGTGCCGTTGTCGGCGAACCCAGCGCCCAGCGACGCCACCGCGAACAGCACGAACCCGGCTGATGTAAGCCTTCTTGCGTCCGAACTGGTCAGACAGCCGGCCGGCGCTCAGCACGAGCACGGTCGAGGCGATCATGTACACCAGGATCACCCACACCAGCTCGAGCAGGCTCGTGTGCAGGCTCCGCTCGAGGTCCGGCAGCGCGATGATCAGCGTGCCCGAATTGATCGTCGCCAGCAGCATCCCGAGGCTGGTACACGACAGCGCCCACCACTTGTAGGAATCGTGCCCGGCTTGGACGCCGAGGCGGCGGGCGCGACTGGTCTGAACTGCTGACATGATCCTCCGGACGTTCCGAAACCTGTTTCTTACGTTAACGCTAAGATAGCAAAAGTTCGGCGGTGGCGGGAGATCTCGACGAGCCGTCGACGAGCGTGCGCCGGCGTGCGCCCCACGCGGACGGGGGCCGACGAGGGCGGACGGGGGCCGACAGGAGCGGACGGGGGCGGACGGAGGCCGACGGGGCCGACGGGGCGGACGGAGGCCGACGGGCGACGGGGCGGACGGCGCCGACGGGGCCGACGGCGACCGACGGGGATCGACGGAGGCCGACGGAGGCAGACGGGGGCCGACGGAGACCGACGGGCGCGCGCCGGCGCGTTCCATCTCTGTTCCGGCCCGCCACAACTCTGCAACGCCTCCGTTCCAACTCGGGCGCGATCGCGGACGGCGGCGCACCTGGAGCATGGATACTGGGCTCCGTGAGCCCGAAACCACCTGCAAAACAGGCCAATCGGCGCGTGGTCGCGAGACCGTGGCGCAGTGATGCATGTGGGGCATGCGCGACGCGCCACGGTCCGGCCGTAACGGGTCGATTGGCGCGTCATGCAGGTCGTGGAACGAGAGATCGCCCGAATCGCGGCGCCGGCAGGACAACGTGATCACCGCCGATCAGCTGCGTTGCGCCGGCCTCGGCCGCGGCGCCATCGCACATCGCATCGAGCGCCGGCGCGATGCAGCGGCTGCACACGAACGTCTACCTGCTCGGCGCCGCGCCACCGACCCCGATGGCGTGCGCTCGGGCGGCGGTCCTCGCCTGCGGAGCGGATGCCGTCGCCAGCCACCGCTCAGCCGCCTGCCTTTACGGTCTGCTCCCGGACCTCGGGTGGGGATGTGGACGTCACGGTCCCGGGCCGCAACCCCGGCCAGCGACCAGGAATCAGGCGCCACCGCGTGGCCGACCTCACCCGCACAGGACGTGCGCGAACATGCGCGGACATCGAGAGTCACCATCGATGGCCCGCACGATCTGCGACCTCGCCGCCACCGAGTCCGCCCGCGACACCGAGCACGCCTTTCAGGAGGCCCTGTACCGCGAGGTCGTGACCGACCGGGCGCTCGCAGCCGTCCTCGACCGCGAGCCGCCGCCGCAGAGGCGCCATCGGTGATCCGGGCGCTGCTGGCGGATCCCCGCCTCACTCGCTCCGAGAACGAGCGGCTGCTCCTCAGGCTGATCAAGCGAGCGCAGACCTCCCCACGCCGCGCACGAACGTCCCACTCCACGGCTACAAGGCCGACATCTACTGGCCGCGAGCAGGGCCTCGTCGTCGAGTTCGACGGCTGGCAGGCCCACGGGCATCGGCTGGCGTTCGAGAGCAACCGCAAGCGCGACCAGATCCTGCGTCGCGAACGGCCTTCGCGTTCTCCGCGTGACCGACCGCCACCTCACGAACGAACCGATCGCCGCTCGTGGCCGCGGATCGCGCAAGCACTCAGGTAGACGCACACCAGTCCTCCTGCCCCTGCCATGCTTCCCCGACGGCATGCGGTATTCGGATGCCGTCTTCGCGTTCCTCATGGCGATGGCGGTCGCCGCGGTGCTCACGCCGCTCGCCGGACGGCTGGCGCGGCGGGTCGGCGCGCTCGCGATGCCCACCGACCGGGGACTGGCCGAGCGACCCACCCCCCCGCTCGGTGGCGTGGCGATCCTCGCCGGGGTGCTGATCGCGGCGGTGATCTGGATGCCGGCGACGATCCGCTCGCCACACGCTCGATGCCGCGCCGGGCTCGGGGGAATGGTGCACACCTGGGCGCTCCTCGCCGGGGCGTGCCTGATCGCGCTGGTCGGCGCGATCGACGACGCCCGGCCCCTGAGCCCATCGAAGCTGCTCGGCCAGATCGCCGCGGCGCTGATCGTGGTCGAGGGCGGCGCGATGGTCACGGACCTGACGCTCCCATTCCTCGGGAGACTCCAGTTCCCGAATGCCGGCGAGGTGATCACCGCCATCTGGCTGGTCGGCATGATGAACGTCGTGAACTTCTCTGACGGAGTCGACGGACTGGCTGCAGGGGCTCTGCACAATCCACGGAGTCGCGTTCGCGATCATCGCGTTCGATCTCCAGATCGGCGGCGCCGCCGCGCTCGCGGCGTTGACCGCCGGTGCCTCGCTCGGCTTCCTGTTCCACAACTTCCCCCCCGCTTCGATCTTCATGGGCGATTCCGGCTCGAACCTGCTCGGCTACCTGCTCGGGGTCGTCGCGGTCATCGGGACCCTGAAGACGAGCGCGGTCGTCGCCTTGGTCCTGCCCCTGATCATCCTCGCCGTGCCGTTCCTCGACACCGGCTTCGTCGTCGCCAAGCGCCTGAAGTACCGCCGCAAGCCCTGGTCCGCCGACGCCAACCACTTCCATCACCGGATGGCGCGGATCGGTTTCAGCCAGCGCCGCACCGTCCTCTACCTGTACGGCTGGTCGCTGATGCTCGCCGGCCTCGCGCTCGCCCAGCGGTTCGTCCCGTACTCGAACCATCGCCGGCACCTACCACCTCGGGTGGGTGCTGGTGATGGTGGCGATCGGGTTGATCGCGCTTGCCGCCAGCATCTATCTGATCTACGTGCTCGAGATCCTCAAGTTCAAGAGCCGTCGCACCCGCGAGCTGCGAACCGCCGATCCGGCGACGAGCGAGCACGAGATCGACGAGCAGCGTACAGCGCGAGGTCGAGACCGGGGAGTTCGAGCGGGTGGGTTAGCTGGCGGCTGCGACTAGCACCAGCCACGATCAGCTGAGCGGGCTCACCCGGCTCGAGCGCGCGCTTCTCGTCGTCGTCGCGGCGTTGATCGTGCTCGCCGGCGTGACCCGCGACGCCAAAGGCGCTTCGCTTATCATCGCGTTCGGGTCGGCCACGCTGGCGCTCGCCGGCACGGCGTGGGTGGTCTCGGTTTCGATCGAGCAGGTCGGGCGCCGTGCGGGGGCGGCCGTCACCGGCGTCCTGCAGGCGACGCTCGCGAACCTCCCCGGAGTTCTTCGTGGTGATCTTCGCGCTCCCGGCGCCGGGCACCAGGTGCTCGCCGAGACCGCGATCCTCGGCTCGATCCTCGTCAACGCGCTGCTCGTCCTCGGGCTGGTGATCGTCGCCGGCGCCCGGCAAGCGAGCGACAGCGTCATGCGCTTCAACCCGAGGCTGCCGAACTACACCGCGACCCTGTTGCTGGTCGCCTCGTTCATCATCGTCCTGATCGGGCTGACCCATTCCACGGGCGACGCCGCCAGCCATCACTCGGAGACGATCTCGATCATCGGGGCGTGCGTGATCCTCGTCGTCTACGCCACCTGGCTGCGCCAGTACCTGACCACGGAGTCGATCGCGCGGGGAGGCTTCAGACCGCCGCGCTCAGCCTGGGCACGAGCCTCGTCCTGCTCGGGCTCGCCGGCGTCGCGTCGGCGTTCGTTTCCGACTGGTTCGTGAACGCGCTGGAACCGACGATCACCAGCTCCACATCTCGCAGGCGTTCGCCGGCCTCGTGATCGTGGCGATCGCCGGCAACGCGGTCGAGAACGTCGCCGGGATCGTGCTCGCCGCCAAGGGCCAGGCCGAGCTCGCGATATCCGTCGTGAAGAACTCGGTTCGCAGATCGCCGCGTTCCTGTACCCGTTGCTCGTGCTGGTGTCGCTGCTGACCGCCACCCGGCTGACTTCACGCTCGCGGGTGTGTACATCGGCGCGCTGATCGGGACGGCGGTGATCGTCTGGCAGATCACCGGCGACGGCGAGGCGACCGTGTTCGAGGGCGTCGCGCTGATGGCGACGTTCGTGATCCTCGCGACCGTCGCCGCGTTCGAGTGACGATTCGCCCGCACACCCGCCCGCAGCCCCGCGCGCTTCCGCAGGGATCGTCATGCGTACCCGATCGGTGTGTGAGCGCCGCTGGCCGGGCGTCGCGGCCTCGACCACAGCTACGTCGGGGCCATGATCCCGTCCGGACGGGCTCCCGGCCCCACGGATGCCGCCGTAGGCGGCCCAGCTCTAAAAACGACGGCAGCCGCGCCGAGGCGCGTGTACAGCGGGTAGCGGTCGGCGATCGCCGCCGCCCGCTCGGCGAGCTCGGCCCGCCGCTCCTCGAAATCGTCGGCGACCGAGCGTCTCGGCGATGATCGTCCCGACCTCGACGAAGTCCTCGAGCTGAAGCCCGCGCGTCGCCAGCGCCGGCGTCCCGATCCGCAGCCCGCTCGAGACCGCCGGCGGCCGCGGGTCGAACGGAACCGCGTTCCGGTTCACGGTGATCCCCACGGAGTGGAGCCGGTCCTCGGCCTGCTTGCCGTCCAGCTCGGACTCGCGCAGGTCGCACAGCACCAGATGCACGTCGGTCCCGCCGGTCAACACGCTCACGCCGCCACCGGCGCCGAGCAGCTCCTCCGCGACCGCCTGCGCGCCCGCGACCGTCCGCTCCTGCCGCTCACGGAACGGCCTCGCTGGCGGCGATCCGCAGCGCCACCGCCTTGCCGGCGATGATGTGCTCGAGCGGGCCGCCCTGCTGGCCCGGGAACACCGCCGAATCGATCCGCTTGGCGAACTCCTCGGTGCACAGGATCATCCCGCCGCGCCCACCGCCGATCGTCTTGTGAATCGTGGTCGTCACGACATCCGCGTACGGCACCGGATTCGGATGCAGCCCCGCCGCGACCAACCCCGCGAAATGCGCCATGTCCACCACCAGGTACGCGCCGACCGCGTCGGCTATCGCCCGGAACCGCTCGAAATCGAGGAACCGCGGATACGCCGACCACCCCGCGAGGATCATCTTGGGCCGGCGCTCGTGCGCGATCCGCTCGACCTCGTCCATATCGATCCGGCCGGTCTCCCGATCGACGTGATACGGGGCGATGTCGTACAGCCGACCCGACACGTTGATCCGCATCCCGTGGGTGAGATGGCCACCGTGGGAGAGCTCGAGCCCCATCACCGTGTCGCCCGGATCCAGCAGCGCGTGGTACACGGCGATGTTCGCCTGGGCTCCCGAGTGCGGCTGCACGTTCGCGTGCTCGGCCCCGAACAGTTCAGCGCGCGCTTGATCGCGAGGCGCTCGGCGACGTCGACGTACTCGCAGCCGCCGTAGTAGCGCTTGCCCGGATAGCCCTCGGCGTACTTGTTCGTGAGCACCGACCCCTGGCCTCCAGCACCGCCATCGGGACGAAGTTCTCCGACGCGATCATCTCGAGCGTGCGCTGCTGGCGCTCGAGCTCCAATGCCAGCACCTCGGCGATCTCCGGATCGACCTCGGACAAGCGGCCGGTTGAAGAAGTCGGCTGGGAGATCGGTGGCGCGTCACGGCGAGCTGACGAGCCTAGCAACGCAACGGTCGCCGGAGTTACCGCCGCAGCGACCAGTCGACGCGTCAGACTTCGCCGCGCCGCGACGACCGCCAGATCGCCGTGCTCCCACACGACGCGCGGGCTCGAATCCGGCCTCCGCCAGCCACCGCACCTGGTCGGCCAGCGGGCTCGGACGGTCGTACCCGGGCGTCAGCGGCGTCGTCGCCGCAGCCGGGTCGGCCGGCACCACGACGTCGCCCAGCACGAACAGCCCATCGGGCGCGAGCGCGTCGCGCACCCGCGCGAACAGCTCGGCCTTGCCGGCGCCGTCCAGGTGGTGCACGCACAGCGCGCTCGCGACCAGGTCGAACGGGCCCTCCGGGAGCTCGATCCTCGATCCGGCCGGCGAGCAGCGAGACCCGCCCGTCAGGCAGCACTCCGCTCGCCACCGCGAGCATCTGCTCGTTCTCGTCGATGCCCACGAGCGACCGCGTCCGGGTGGCGCGCCAGCAGCCGGCGGGCCGTCTCCCCGGTCCCGGTCCCGAGCTCGAGGATCCGCGCGCGCGCCCGGCCCCGCTCGCGCCGGCGAGCTCCTCCTGTAGCGCGTCGTACGCCGGCAGGTCCGCCCGGATCTCCTCGGCGTACGTCCCCGCGTCGAAGTGGTACTGCCAGTGGAGCGCCTCGGTCAGCTCGCGCTCCCCGACCGCCCCTGCGCCGCACCACCTCCATTCGCCGTCGACCTCGTAGCGGCGCAGGTCGACCACGGTCGACGGCGTCCCGGGCAGCTCTCCCCCGTCGACCACCAGGTCGACGGCGGCTCGCAGCAGCGTCGGGACCTCGGACAACGCGCGCGGATCCGCCTCGCCGGCGCGATTCGCGCTCGACTGCAGCACCGGGCAGCGAACCCCGGCGAGCGCCGCAACCGACGGCACCCGCACTCCCGAGCGTCGCCGACATCCGACCCGCACGCGAGCGCGAACCGGCCCGCGGGGTTCGGCACGAGCACGGTCACCGCGCCGGGCAGCAACCGCGCCATCGCCTCCCGCGTCCGCTCCCCGAGCTCGGGCAGCGCGTCGAGCGCGCGCTCAAGACGAAGAACATCACCGCCGAGGGCTTGTCGAGGCTGCGCCGCTTGAGCAGATACAGGCGCTCGACCGCGAACCGATCGTCGGGATCGCAGGCCAGCCCGTAGACGGTGTCGGCCGGGAACAGCGCCACCCCGCCGGCCGCGGATGCAGCGCTCGAACGCCTCCGCGTCGCTCACCGCCGGCCGACGACCACCCGTTCGTGGCCGGCGAGATCGCGCAGAATCTCGACCGACGGAAAGCCGGCGCGCGACACGAGCGAGGCGACGGCCTCGGCCAGCGAGACCTCGAGCGCGACAGCGGGACCCCGTCCACCATCGTCAGCAGGCGCCGGCCAGGTCCATGCCGTCGGGACCCCCGAACAGCGCGAGCGACGGCTCGTAGAGCTCGATCTCGGGCGGCAGCGCGGACCCCTCGGCCACGTACGGGAGGTTCGCCGAGCACCGCGTCGAACGGCCCCGGCACGCCCGTCGAGCAGATCGGCGCGGACGAACTCGACGTCGAGGCCCGAGCCGCCGCGCGTTCTCCCGCGCGAGCGCGACCGCATCGTCGCTGACGTCGACGCCGAGCACCGACAGATCGGGCCGCTCCTCCTTCAACGCGAGCGCCACCGCGCCCGCTCCCGGTCCCCACGTCCACCACGCGAGCCCGCGAGGCAGCGACAACGCCACCTCGACGAGCAGCTCGGTCTCGGGCCGCGGGATCAGCACGCGGCGGTCGACCGACAGCGTGATCCGGCGAAACGGCTTGCGCCCGAGGATGTACGCGACCGGCTCGCGCGCCTCGCGCCGCGCCACCAGCGCCTCGAACCGCTCGAGATCAGCAGCGTCGAGCTCCTCGAAGGCGTCGACCACGAGCCGCTCCCGCCCCACCCCCAACACGAACGACAGCAGCAGCTCGGCGTCGAGCCGCGGCGTGTCGCAGCCGGCGGCGGCGAGCGTGGCGGTCGCGTCCGACAGCGCGCGCGAGACCGATTTCCCGGCCCCGACGACGGCGTCAGGCAACGGCCTTCTCCTCCAGTCTTCGGCGCTTCTCGTCGTCCTGGAGCGCGGCGGTCAGCTCGTCGAGCTCGCCCATCAGGATCGCGTCGAGGTTGTGGACGAGCAGATTGATGCGGTGGTCCTTGACCCTGCGCTCGCCGTAGTTGTAGGTGCGGATCTTCTCGGCGCGCTCGCCGGTCCCGACCTGGGCGCGGCGCGCGAGGCCGCGACCTCGGCCTGCTGCTCGGCCAGCGCGCGCTCGTACAGCCGGGCGCGGAGCACCCGCATCGCGCGCTCGCGGTTCTGGAGCTGGGACTTCTCGTCCTGCATCGAGACCACGACCCCGGACGGCTTGTGCGTGATCCGGACCGCGGAATCGGTGGTGTTGACCGACTGGCCGCCCGGGCCCGGAGCTCCGGTAGACGTCGATCTGGAGGTCGTTCGGGATCGATCTCGACCTCGACGTCCTCGGCCTCGGGGAGCACCGCGACGGTCGCCGTCGAGGTGTGGATGCGGCCCTGGGACTCGGTCTCCGGAACCCGCTGCACGCGGTGGGTGCCGCCCTCGAACTTGAACACCGAGTACGCGCCGTCGCCTTTGATCGCGAACGTGTATGTCCCGTCGCCGATCGACAGCGGCTCGGTCTGGAATCCGAGCCGCTCGGCGTAGCGCGTGAGCATCCGGTACAGGTCGCCGGCCCACAGCCCGGCCTCGTCGCCGCCGGTGCCGGGACGGATCTCGACGATCACGTTCTTGTCGTCGTTCGGGTCGCGCTCGACCATCACCAGCCGGATCTCGTCCTCGAGCTCGGCCAGGCGCGCCCGCGAGGACTCGAGCAGCGCGCGCAGCTCGGGATCGTCGCCGTCCTCCAGGAGCTCACGAGCGCCCTCGAGGTCGTCCGCGGCGCGGCGGTACTCAGTCGCGAGCTTCGCGGCCGGCTCGAGCTCGCGGTACGCGCGGCTCGCGGCCGTGAACCGGTCACGGTCGCCGATCACTGCCGGATCCGACAGCTCGTCCTGCAGCTCGCCGAAGCGCGCCTCGATCTGGGAGACCAAATCGTCGATCATCGTCAGTCGAGTGTAGGCCGCAGTCGCGGCGCGAACTCGAACTCATGAGGGTCTAACACGCGCGGACGGCCGGCGGCCTACGCGACTACTTCGAGCCCTACGAGATCCTCGGGCGAGACGGTCGTGCCCTCCTGACGGGCCAGCACCGCCTGCAGCGACGCGATCGACACCGCGAGCTGGTCGAGATCGGGCTCGGCCGTGGTCAACCGCTGCAGCTGCATCCCGGGTACATCACCGCGCGGACCCAGCGCGCGCCGGCGGTTGCGGCCGGCCCACTTGATCACCTCGAACGACAGGCCGGCGATCAGAGGCACGCCGACGATCCGGGTGAGCACGAGGATCCACCACGCCGGCAGCCCGATCGGGGCGAACACGAAGATCGCCATGATCATCACGATCAGCAGGAAGCTCGTGCCGCATCGGGGGTGGAACCGCGAGTACAGCTTCGCGCGCTCCGGGGTCAGCTCGTCCGAGGCCTCGTAGCACGAGATCACCTTGTGCTCGGCGCCGTGGTACTCGAACACGCGCTTGAGGTCCTTCACGCGCGAGAGCAGCAGCAGGTAGCCGAGGAAGATCGCGGTCCGGAGCACTCCCTCGACCGCCCAGAACGCGACCGACGAGCCGAGCTGATGCTTGATCAGGCTGGTCACGCCAGACCGGGACGACGAAGAACAGGCCGATCGCGAACACGGCGGCGACCGCCACCGTGCCGATCCAGGCTCCGCTCGAGATCTCCTGGTCCTCCTCGGGGAGCTGCGCGTTGGCGGAGATCCCGAGCGCACGGATGCCGATCGCGAGCGACTCGACGAGCGCGACCACGCCGCGGATCACCGGCCAGCGATAGATCCGCCGGCGCCGGTTCCACGACTCGATCGGGAACGTCTGGACGCCGATGTCGCCGAGCTCGCTGATCTTCGCGGGGCGGCTTGCGAACAGCGACCGCCCACGTTGTGACGCCGCGCATCATCACGCCTTCGAGCACGGCCTGGCCCCCCACGGGGGCATCGCGCGATGCCGTCAGGCGTCCTTGCTCGACGGCCGCGCTCATCAATTCCTCAGGCTACGAGGTCGCGGTGGTTCCGCGAGCGGCACGCCGCCCCTTGGCCACTCGCCGCTGGAAGCGCTCGACCCGACCACCGGTGTCGACCAGCTTCTGCCGGCCGGTGTAGAACGGATGACAGGCGGAGCAGATCTCGACGTGGATCTCGGGCTTCGTAGAGCGGGTCATGAACTCGTTGCCGCACGTGCAGCGCACATGCGCATCTACATATTCAGGGTGTACGCCAGTTTTCATAGTACGTTCGAGTTTAGCGGCCCGCCTGCACTCCCCACCCGTCGTATATCGGCGCGAAAGGGCGTTTCGTTAACCCGACGAGGCCGCCGGACACGCCATCGTCAGCGCGTTGTTCGCGTAGTCGTACTCGTCGATGCTCTGCGTCGGATCGACCGTCACGGTCAGCGGGGTCCCGGCGGTGCACGCCGGCGCCGACGAAGCGCCTGTGCGTTGAGCCTTCGACCCGACCCACGCGACCGTCGCCGGAACGGGTTGCCGCTGCCGTCGGCGAACTCGACCTCGACCGGCCCCGCTCCCGTCAGGCCCGCGGTTCGCGATCACCGCGGTGTAGGCCCATTCACCGGACGACGGGCCCGAAGTGATCGGGGTGACCGACAGCGAGCGCACGAGCAGGTCCGCACGGAGCTCGGGCTGGTAGCAGGCGGGGCTCGTCTGGGTCGCCGTGCCGAGCGTCTGGCCCTGCGCCCCGATCCACCGGAACATGCACCCGGAACTTGTACGTCGCCGGCGCGGCGAGCTGGACGACCGGGTGGTTGACGATCCACACGTCGCCGGCCTGCTGCCCGAGCGTCGGGTTGGTGGGCGATATCCAGCTGCCGAGCCCCGGCCGTGCACGGCCATGAAGCGCGGGTGGGACTTGGTCTGGCGCAGCAGCTGGAACTTCATCTGCATCTTGGACGTACCGGCTGAGCGGCCGCATCACGGACTGGACCGAGACCGCGCGCGCCGGCGGGTCGAGCGCCTTCTGGCACACGAACGCCTGCAGCTGGTCGCGCGGCGGCGTGGTCGTGCCCGCCGCGGCCGTTCGGCCGCCTGGCCAGCCAGCGCCGCCCGAGCCGAGCGCCAGCGCACAGACGGCGGCCGCGCCGACCCCAAGTAAGCGCTTGCTGGACATGCGCAAATACCAACAAATCGCGGGGCCGAAAGTCGCGCCCCGCGACCCGCGACCCCGCGATCGGCGAAGACCCCGCTCAGGTGACGGTGTAGAGGGGGCCGTCGCCGCCCTCCGGTGGCGTCAGCCGGCCGCCCTTGGCCGTGATCGCGCCGCACTGCACGCAGTTGGTGTAGTTGACGATCACGTCGACCGGCCCCGACTCGGGCGCGTCGTCGGGGATCTCGTACACGCCGGCCGGGCACATCCACTGCCACGTCTCGGCGATCTCGCGCGGTACCTGCTTGCGCACGCGGATGTGGTTGGGAGCATCGTCGCGCGTGGAGTTGCCCGACGCGTACACCGACGAGAGCTTGTCGAACGTGTACTTGCCGTCGGGGCGCGGATAGGCGTCCTTCTTCGAGTCGATCGTCATGCCGGCGTCGGCGTCGCGGTGGTTGGCCCACCGGCCGCCCGGGAACCTGCCCTTGGTGACCACCATCGCGTTGGTGATCGCGCCGCCGACGAAGAACCCGCGGCTGAACGGCTGCTTCATGTTGCGCGACTGGTAGAGCTCCTTGCCGATCAGCGACTCCTCGACCTGCTGGTCGTACTCCGACAGTCCGTGCCGCCGTCCTTCAAACGCTTGAAGATCGTCTCGGCGGCGAGGATCCCGGAGTGGATCGCGTAGTGGATCCCCTTGAGGACCGGCACGTTGACCATGCCGGCGCTGTCGCCGCAGATCACCATCCCCGGCGCCGAGGGCTTGGGCATCGCCCAGTAGCCGCCCTCGGGAATCGCCTTCGCGCCCCACGCCACGCGCTTGCCGCCCTCGAGGATCCCGCGCACCAGCTCGGAGGTCTTGAACAGCTGCAGGAGATCGTGGGGCGAGACGGTCGCGTCGGTGTAGTCGAGCCCGACCACGAACCCGATTGACACGCGGTCTCCGGTCTCTCTCCTGGGGATAGATCCACGAGCCGCCGAACTCGTGCCACTTGGACGCCCGTAGCGGAGCGGCCAGCCGAGCGTGTGGATCACCCGGTCGAGCGGCTTTTGTACCTCCCACACCTCCTTGACCCCGAGCGCCCATACCTGCGGCTCGCGGCCGTCGGCCAGCCTGAACTCCTTGATCGCGGCGCCGGTCAAATGCCCCCAGGTTCCCTCGGCCAGAACGGTGGCGCGCGCGGTCACGTCGGAGCCGGGCTCGAAGTTCCCGAGCTCCTGGCCCTCCTTGCCGCGGCCCTTGTCGCCGGACCGGATCCCCTGCACGACCCCATCGGAGACCAGCAGCTGCTGAGCGCTCGTCTCGGTCAGGATGTAGGCGCCGGCGTCCTCGGCCCGCGTGGCCAGCCAGCGGGACAGCTCGGCCACGCTGACCATGTGGTTGCCGTGGTTGCGGAACGGCGGCGGGGTCGGCTTGAGCGGCAGCTTCCGGCCCGGTCCGAGCATCCAGTAGACGACTGTCCTTGGCGACGGTCCCGTGCGAGGGCCATTCGGACTCGGGGACGTCGGGGAACAGCGCCTTCAGCCCGGACGGGCGCATCATCGCGCCGCTCAGGTTGTGCGCCCCGCACGCCTTGCCCTTCTCGATCACCGCCACCGGCACCTCGCCGAGCTTCTCCATCAGCTCCGGGTCATCAGCGAGGAGCTGGAGCAGCCGGTTGGCGCAGGCTAGCCCCGCCGGCCCGCCGCCGACGATCACCACGCCGACGTCGATCCGATCGTCCTCGGGGTCGAGCTCGCGCTTGACGAACTCGCCGACCGAGTCGACCGGCGGCGGATACTCGGCTCGGCACCACCGGCCCGCGTCCGTTGACTGACGCCATGCCCGGGTCAGCTCCCCTTCTTGGCCTTGATCGCCTCGGTCAGCTTGGGCAGGATCTTGTTGAGGTCGCCGACGATCCCGAGGTCGGAGAACTCGAAGATCGGCGCGTTCGCGTCCTTGTTGATCGCGACGATGTTCTCCGAGGACTGCATCCCGACCTTGTGCTGGATCGCGCCGGAGATCCCGGCGGCCAGGTAGAGCTTGGGCGACACCGTCTTGCCCGTCTGACCGATCTGGGCGGCGTACGGGTACCAGCCGGCGTCCACCACGGCACGCGTGGCGGCGACGGCGCTGTTGCCGCCGAACGCCGCAGCCAGAGCCTCGGCCAGCTCGAACCCCTCGGCCTTGCCGAGGCCGCGGCCGCCGGCGACGAGGATGTCGGCGCCCTCGATGTCGACGTCCGCGCCGCGCTGCTCGCCGCGCTGCACCATCTTGGCCTGCGTCGACCACGGCGAGTACTCGACGTCGACGTCGACCACCTCGGCCGAGCCGCCGTTGGAGGAAACCGTCTCGAACGCGTTGATCCGCCCGATGATGATCCCGAGGTCACCCCTGTACTTGGACACCGAGATCTGCGAGTCCTGGAGGATCGGACGCTCGGCGACGAGCTTGCCGTCCTCGGCCCGGACGGAGATGACCTCCATCGTCACCCCGGCGTGCTTGCGCGCGGCCAGGCCGGCGCCGATCTCGAATCCGAGCAGTCCGCCGCCGAACAGCGCGTAGGCGTGCCCATGGTCGTCGATCACCTTGGCCATCACGTCGATGACCGGCTGGGCAAGGCCCTCTTCGCCGCGAGCGCGGAACACCTTGGTGGCGCCGTAGGCGCCGACCGACTGGCACAGATCGTCGGTCAGGTCGTCGCCGCCGACCACGACGGCATGGCACTCGCCGCCGATCTCCGAAGCGCGCGCCGCGCCCTCGGACACCGCCCCGAGCGAGTTCTTGTTGAACGCGCCCTCGTAATGCAGAACGTAGACAAGGACATCCGACATGTCAGATCAGCTTCCTTTCTTCGAGCCACGCCACGATCTTCTCGACGGTCTCGTTCGTGTCCTCGTCCTCGATGATCTGCCCCGCCGGCTTGGCGTCGGGAGCGTGGAAGTCGCCGCACTCGACGCGCGACCCCTCGCCCCCGACCATCGAGGCGTCGATCCCGACGTCGCCGGTGGCGACCTTCTCGAGTGGCTTCTTGCGCGCGCCCATGATCGCCTTCAGCGACGGATACCGGGGCTCGTTGATCGCGTCGCCGACCGAGATCACCGCGGGAAGACCGACCTGGACGGTGTCGTATCCGTACTCGGCCTGGCGCTCGCACCGGAGGCCTCCGTCCTGCACATCCATCTTGATCACCTGGGTGAGCGACGGCATCTTCAGGTGGTCGGCGACGACCGCGCCGATCGTGTAGCACTCGCCGTCGTCCGACTGCTGGCCGAGCAGCACGAGGTCCGGCTGCTCCTTCTCGAGCACCTTCGACAGCGCGTACCCGGTCGCCGCGACGTCCGAGCCCGCGAGCCCGTCGTCGCTCAGATGCAACGAGCGGTCCGCGCCCAGCGACACCGCCTTGTGCAGCGCGCGCATCGCCGATTCGGGGCCCATCGTCACGGCCACGATCTCCTCCACTTCGATCGAGCCGCCCTCGCGGATCTGCATCGCCGCTTCGATGGCGTGGGTGTCATAGGGATTGAGGTTCTTCTCCCCCGACCGGTCCAGACGGCCCGTCGAGGCGTCGATGCGCTTCTCGACGGCGGCGTCCGGAACCTCTTTGACGAGGACGCAAATCTTCAAGTGAGGCCTCCTAAAGGTTCAGAGGGGTGGCATATTACCCGGTTGACTGACGAGTCAATCGGTGCCGCGCGGGCGGGCCGATCAGGCCCGCACGGCGTTGCGGATGAAGTCGACCGCCTGTTGCGTCGATGCACCAGGCGTGAACACCTCCGCCACGCCGAGATCCTTCAACTCCTGCACGTCGTCGGAGGGGATCGTCCCTCCGAGCGTCACGACCACGTCGTCGACGCCCTGCTCCTTGAGCAGCTGCATGACCCGTGGGACCAGGGTCATGTGCGCCCCGGACAGGATCGACAGCCCGACCGCGTCGGCGTCCTCCTGGATCACGGTCTCGACGATCTGCTCGGGCGTCTGGTGTAGGCCGGTGTAGATGACCTCCATGCCGGCGTCGCGAAGCGCGCGGGCGATGATCTTCGCGCCGCGATCATGGCCGTCCAGACCGGGCTTGGCCACGACGACGCGGATCTTCTTCTCGCTGGAGGCGCCCATGAGGGGACGTGCAGTGTAAAACGTCCCCGAGTGCGGACGCGTCCACTAAAAGACCGGCGCCTCGGTGAAGCTACCGAACACGGTCTGGAGCGCCGTAACCATCTCGCCCTCGGTGATGTCGACGCGCGCGCCCTCGAGCAGCAGCGGCATCAGGTTTTCGGCCGGGTCGCGAGCGGCTTGCACGAGCTGCTCGAGCACGCGGCCGACCGCATCAGCGTCGCGCCGCTCCCGGACCGCCTCGACGCGGCGGATCTGCTCGCCCTCTAGCGCCGGGTCGATCCGCAGGATCGGCGTGGCGAGGTCGTCGCCCTCGGTGTACGCGTTGACGCCGACCACCTTGCGCTCGCCCGACTCGACCTCCTGCTGATAGCGGAACGCGGCGTCGGCGATCTCGCGCTGGGGGAACCCGCGCTTGACCGCCTCGACCATCCCCCCGAGCGCGTCGATCTTCGCGAAGTACTCGTACGCCTGCTCCTCCATCCGGTCGGTGAGCGCCTCGACCAGGTACGAGCCGCCGAGCGGATCGATCGAGTTCGCCACGCCGGTCTCCTCGGCGATGATCTGCTGGGTTCGGAGCGCCACGCGCACCGCCTGCTCGGTCGGGAGCGCGAGCGCCTCGTCGAACGAATTGGTGTGCAGCGACTGGGTGCCGCCGAGCACCCCGGCGAGCGCCTCGATCGCGGTCCGCACGATGTTGTTGAGCGGCTGCTGGGCGGTCAGCGACACGCCGGCGGTCTGGGTGTGGAACCGCATCCGCCAGGACTCGGGCTTGCGCGCCCCGAACGTGTCGCGCAACTCGCGCGCCCAGATCCGCCGCGCCGCGCGGTACTTCGCGATCTCCTCGAAGAAGTCGATGTGCGCGTTGAAGAAGAACGACAACCGCGGCGCGAAGTCGTCGACGTCGAGCCCCCGCGCCACCGCCTGCTCCACGTACGTCAGGCCGTCCTTCAATGTGAACGCGAGCTCCTGCGCCGCGGTCGACCCCGCCTCCCGGATGTGGTAGCCCGAGATCGAGATCGGATGCCAGCGCGGCATGTGCCCGGCGCACCATTCGATCATGTCGCCCACGAGCCGCATCGCGGGGTCGACCGGGAAGCACCACTCCTTCTGCGCGATGTACTCCTTGAGGATGTCGGTCTGGATCGTCCCCGCGAGCGCCTCGGGCCCGATCCCGCGCCGCTCCGCGGCGACGACGTAGAAAGCGAGCATGATCGCCGCCGGCGCGTTGATCGTCATCGACACGCTCACCTGGTCGAGCGGGATGCCTTCGAACAGCGTCTCCATGTCATCGAGCGAGTCGACCGCAACCCCCTCGCGCCCCACCTCGCCGAGCGACCGCGGGTGGTCGGAGTCGAGTCCCATCAGCGACGGCATGTCGAACGCGGTCGAGAGCCCGGTCTGCCCATGCTCGAGCAGGTAGCGGAAGCGCCCGTTGGTCTCCTGGGCCGTGCCGAACCCGGCGAACTGGCGCATCGTCCACAGCCGGCCGCGGTACATCGAGCCGTACACGCCGCGGGTGAAGGGGAACTCGCCCGGGAACCCGATGGCGGCGTCCGCGGGCAGATCGGCATCGGTGTAGAGCGGCCGGATCGGCTCACCCGAGATCGTCGAGAACGGCGCGTCCCGCTCGGGGGCGCGGGCAAACGTCTCGCGCTCCCAGCGCTCCCTCTGCTCCCGCTCAGAGAGCCGTTCGCCTGTCGCCATGCCCGAAGTCTAGGTGGTGATCACCGCAGCTTGGCAACCATGCCGCGCCGACTCCGCCGGCGTCCCGCCGCCACCGCCGCCGACCCGACTCCGCCGGCGACCGCCGCCCCGGCCAGCCCGACCGCGGCCTTCAGCCGGCGCCCGAGGCGATCGAACCGGAGCAGCTCCCAGCTTTCCTCGCGCGCCGCCTTGGCCAGCGCCGAGTCCGGGTTGACCGCGACCGGATGGCCGACCAGCCGCAGCATCGGGAGGTCCGACGCGGAGTCGGAGTACGCGTAGGAGTCCGCGAGCGCGAGGCCCTCGCGCTCGGCGAGCTCCTCGATCGCCCGCGCCTTCTCGCTGCCGTACACGAACAGGCCGGCCGTTCGGCCGGTGTACACCCCGTCGACGACCTCGGAGAACTGCGAGCCGACCGCGCCGTCGAACGTGAGCACCCGCGCGAGCATGTTGGCCAGATCCTGAGAGGCGGCGGTGACGATGTACACCCGCCGCCCCTCGTCCTGGTGGCGGTATGCGAGCTCGAGCACCTGCGGGTAGATGCGCGGCAGCACGCCGGCGAGAACGTCGACGCCGAGCCGGTCGAGGTCCCGCACCCGGGTGCCCGCAAGCGACTTGGCGATCCGGTTGCGGAGCTCGTGCGATGACTCGTCGCTGGCTCCGCGCAGCCGGAACATCAGGTTGGCCCACCCGTCGGCGATCAGCTGGCGCCGGCTGAGCAGGCCCGCCCGGTATGCCGCCCGGCCGAACTGAAAGGCCGACGAGCCCTCCATGAGCGTCCGGTCGAGATCGAAGAAGGCGGCGGATCCGCCGCCGGCGGATCCGCTTGGAGTCTGCCCGGCGGCAGACTCCCCGTGTTCAAAGTCAGAAACGGCGTCAGCCGCCATTGACCTCGATGATCACGGCGTCGCCCTGGCCACCGCCCGAGCAGATCGCCGCGCAGCCGAGCCCGCCCCCACGGCGGCGAAGCTCGAGCATCAGCGAGCCCAGGATCCGCGCTCCCGAGGCGCCGATCGGATGGCCGAGCGCGACCGCGCCGCCGTTGACGTTGACCCGATCCTCGTCGAGCCCGAGCATCCGCATCGAGTTCAGCGTGACCGAGGCGAACGCTTCGTTGATCTCCCACAGGTCGATGTCCTCGACCTTGAGGCCAGCCTTCTCGAGCGCCTTCTTGGCGGCGTTCGCCGGGGTCCTCGCCAGATACGCAAAGTCGTCGGCGACCTGCGCATGGGCGACGATCCGCGCCAGCGCGGTCTTGCCGTTGCGCTTGGCCCACTCGTCGCTGGCGACGACCAGCGCGCCCGCGCCGTCGTTGACGCCGGGCGAGTTGCCGGCGGTGTGGGTGCCGTCCTTCATGAAGATCGGCGGCAGCTTGGCGAGCGTCTCGAGCGTGGTGTCGCGGCGAGGCGCCTCGTCGATCTCGACGACCGTGTCGCCCTTCTTGCCCTTGATCGTCACCGGGACGATCTCCTCGGGCAACCGGCCCTCGTCGGTCGCCTTGACCGCGAGCTGATGGGAGCGGAGCGCCCAGCGGTCGAGGTCCACGCGACTCAGTTCGAGCTCGGCGCCGACCTCGCTCGCCTCCTGCGCCATGTGCTTGCCCGAGAACGGGTTGGTGAGCCCGTCGTTGATCATCTCGTCGATCGCCTTCCCATCGCCCATGCGGAAGCCGAACCGGGCCTCCTTGAGGAGGTACGGGGCCTTCGACATCGACTCCATCCCACCGGCCAAGCCGACCTCGATATCGCCGACGCGGATCGCGTTGTCGAGCAGGCAGGCCGCACGGATCCCCGAGGCGCAAACCTTGTTGATCGTCTCCGAGGAGACCTCCTTGGGAATCCCGCCCTTGATCTGAGCCTGGCGCGAGGGAATCTGGCCCTGTCCGGCCTGGAGTACCTGGCCCATCACGACGTGCTGGATCTGGTCGGGTGAGACGTCGGCTCGCTCGAGCGCACCTTGGATCGCAGTTCCTCCGAGCTCGGTCGCGTCGACAGTGGACAGGCCGCCTCCGAGCTTGCCGATCGGCGTGCGCGCAGCCGAGAGAATCACGGTGTTGGGCATCTTGTCTCTCTCTCCGATGGTGTGTAAGCAATCATCGTAGTAGGCCCGTCCCTACCGACGGGTCCACCGCTGGCACTGGTATGTTCGGCCCGTGAACGTCGAGGCGACGACCACAAGTCCGCTCGCCACCGGCGCCGACACGATCGTGGTGGGGGTGTTCGAGGGCGAGGATGTCGCCCACGACCTGCCCGGCGACGCGCTCGGCGCGCTGCTTGCGTCAGGCGAGGCGCGACGCGAGTTCAGGCGCCTCGCCGTCGCACACGCCGACGGCGCCCGCGCAATCCTCATCGGTCTTGGCGACCGCGACCAGTTCGACGCCGAGCGGGCGCGCGTCGCGGCGGCGGTGGCGCACGGCCGGGCGCGCGAACTGGGGACGGAGACGCTGTGCTGGGAGGTGCCGCACCACGTCGGCGCGGACGTCGTCGAAGGGCTCGTCCAGGGCACGCTGCTTCACGCCTACCGGTTCGACCGCTACAAGCCGAACAAGCCGAGCGAGGACTCGCGCCGAGTGCAGACGCTTTTGCTCAGCGCCCACCACGACATCTCCGAGCCGGTGCGGACGGCCACGATCCTGACCACCGCCCAGAACCGGGCCCGCGACCTCGGCAACACTCCCGCCAACGACCTGCCGCCGGCGGCGCTCGCCGACTACGCCCAGGAGCTCGCGGGCAAGCTCGGGATCCAGGCGACGGTGCTCGAGGAGCAGGCGATCCGCGAGGCGCAAATGGGTGCGTTCGCGGCGGTCGCCCAGGGCTCGCGCGAGCCGGCCCGGCTGATCCGGCTCGAATACGCTGGCAGCGGGACCGGCGCCGGCGCGGGCGACGGCGATAGCCCGCTGATCGCGCTCGTCGGTAAGGCGGTCACGTTCGACTCGGGCGGGATCTCGCTCAAGCCGCCAGCGACGATGCACGAGATGAAGTTCGACATGTGCGGCGGCGCCGCCGTGATCGAGGCGATTGCCGCGCTCGCGGAACTGCAGGCCCCGGTGCGCGTGCTCGGGGTGATCGGCGCGACCGAGAACATGCCGAGCGGCGACGCCGTCAAGCCGGGCGACATCGTCCGCGCGCTCGACGGCACCACGGTCGAGATCAACAACACCGACGCCGAGGGCCGACTGGTGCTCGCCGACTGCATCTCCTATGCCCGGCGCGAGGGCGCGGAGCGGCTCGTCGACGTCGCCACGCTGACCGGCGGGATCGTGATCGCGCTCGGGTCAACCTTTGCGGGCCTGATGAGCAACGACGACGCCTGGGCCGAGCGCGTGCAGGAGTCCGCAGGCCGGACGGGCGAGCTCGTCTGGCGGATGCCGCTGCACCGCGACTACAGGGAGATGATCAAGGGCCGCTATGGCCAGATCGTCAACTCGACGACCAAGCGGGTGGCGACCGCACTGACCGCCGGCGAGTTCCTGCACCACTTCGCCGGCGGCACGCCGTGGGCGCACCTCGACATCGCCGGCACCGCCTACGACGTTCGCCGCCCGTACTTCGCCGACAAGGGCGCGACCGGCTACGGCGTCCGCCTGCTCGTTGACGTGGCGCGCGGCGACGCCGGCGACGACGAGGGTGCTGGCGACTAGCTGCTGTCCCGGTTTTTTGGATCGCGCTACGAACGGCGGGCACCTGGAGGAGGGCGGGGGGCGGTCCTGGCCACCCGGGCGAAGCCCTGGATCACCTGCATGACACGACATTCGGCGCCGTCGCGCCGAACCGTGTCGGAGCATGCATGTGGGGCATGCGCGACACGGCACGCTCCCGTCCACGCGCATCAAATGACGCGCTATGCAGGTTGATTCGGGCGTCCGCGTCCGGGAGCCAACGATCTAGAGCCGGATCAGGCTGACGAAGCTCCGCAGCGCGCCGATGCGGCCCTCGATCCGGACGCGCCTGGACGTGAACAACCCGATCGCGGCGCGACCCCGGGGGTCCATCGGGCTCGGCACGCCGCCGAGCGTCGGCGCGACCATCAACGCGGCCAGATCGGGGAGAGCCCCGCTGATGCGCAGCCCCGGCGCGACCGCGGGTCCGTCCTCGACCAGTACGCCGTCCTCGCCGAACACGATCCGTATCGGCGGGTAGGTCTCCTCCATCTGCAGCTCGACCTCGAGCCGGAGCGCTCGCGCCTGGTCGGGCCGGCGCTGCACCCCGCGCTCGATGATGACCATGATCGCCGGCGCGAGCCCGCCTTCGCGGAGCGCACCGAGCCGGACCTCGGGACAGTCGGGACGGGTCGTGGTCACGTCCTGATCGTAGGGCTGTGAGAATCCGGCGGCATGGAGTTCGATCTACCCGACCATCACCGCCTGCTCCAGCGAACCGTCCGCGAGTTCGCCGAGCAGGAGATCGCGCCGGTCGCCGAGGAGCTCGACCGGATGCATGCCTTCCCGTACGACATCGTCCGCCGCCTCGGCGAGCTCGACCTGATGGGGATCCCGTTTCCCGAGGAGTACGGCGGCGCCGGCGGCGACTCGCTCGCGTACACGCTCGCAGTCGAGGAGCTGGCGCGGGTGGACTCGTCGGTGGCGATCACGCTGTGCGCCCACACCTCGCTCGGAACTCAGCCGATCTACCTGTTCGGATCAGAGGCTCAGAAGCAGGAGTGGCTCCCGCGCCTATGCAGCGGCGAGCGGCTCGGCGCGTTCGGCCTGACCGAGCCCGAGGCCGGCTCGGACGCCGGCAACACCCGCACCCGCGCGGCGCTCGAGAGTGGCGAGTGGGTGATCAACGGCTCCAAGCAATTCATCACGAACGCCGGCACCGACATATCGGGCGTTGTCGTGATCACGGCAGTCACCGGCACCGGGCGCGGCAGCGACGGCCGCGGTGGCGAGCGGACGCCGGGCGAGCGTGAGATCTCGAACCTGATCGTCCCGAATGGAACGCCGGGCTACGAGCCCGGTGAGCCGTACCGGAAGATGGGCTGGAACGCATCGGACACGCGCCCGCTGTCGTTCGCCGACTGCCACGTGCCCGAGGAGAACCTGGTCGGCCAGCGCGGCGCGGGCTTCCACCAGTTCCTCAACGTGCTCGACATCGGCCGGATCGGCGTCGCCGCGATGGGCGTCGGCCTAGCCCAGGGCGCGCTCGACCAGGCCCTCGCCTACGCCAAGGAGCGCCGCGCGTTCGGCCGCCCGATCTCGAAGTTCCAGGCGATCCAGAGCAAGCTCGCGAACATGTCCACCGAGATCGAGGCCACCCGGCTGCTCGTCTACAAGTCCGCCTACCTCAAGGACCAGGGCGCGAACTTCGCGCTGACCGCGGCCCAGGCCAAGCTCAAGAGCGGGCGCCTCGCGGTCCGGGCCGCCGACGAGGCGGTCCAGATCCACGGCGGGTACGGCTACATCGAGGAGTACCCGGTGTGCCGCTTCTACCGCGACGCGAAGATCCTGACGATCGGGGAAGGCACCGACGAGGTGCAGGAGATGGTGATCGCCCGCGCCCTGGGGGCATGACCCGACGCACTCCGGCGCTGTTAGTGCTCGCGCTAGCGATGGTGGCGCCGGCGGTCGCGTCGGCGCAACAAACCGAGGCCCGACTCGAGAGCACCTTCCAGATGTCGGGCCGCGTCACGGTGGCTCGCCACGTCCGCGGTGAGCACGTCGGCGAGATCGTGCAGCGAACCTGGACGTTCACCCCCCTCTGCGCCACCGGGGCCTGCGCCCAGGTCCGCCTGGTCCGCGGCCGCGCGAACGGCACCGACTCGTTGATCCTCGATCACACCACGCCGGGCCACTACGCGGGCACGGGCCGGTTCTTCGCGCCGCTCAAGTGCGCCGGCATCGTGTACCCCGCCGGCGAAGAGGTCCCGTTCCGGATCAACGTCCAGATCACGGCTACCACGATGGCCGCCGACGGGAGCACGACGGCGAGCGCGATCACGGCCACGTACGTCAACATGACACGCCTCAACCTGACGCGATGCGTGATCGCGCTCGGCCACGACTCCGCCCGCTACACAGGCAGCCAGGTCCCGGCTTAGATGGTTGATTCCAGGGCGCCGGCGCGGAGGCCGCCGTCACGAAGCCCGACTAACTCGCCACTCGACCTCGCGCCGGCGCCGGGTGTGCCGAAACTCGCACCAGAGCCGACTGAATAGCCATTCACCTGGGGAGCGCCGCCGAGTGGCGAGTTGTTCGGTCCCGCCGGCGCGGACGACCGCCCGCTACGCCGGCAGCCAGGTCACGGCTGAGGTGCGTGCGATCTCACTCGATCCGCAGCGACCGCAGCACCCCGGCGAGGGCCGCGAGTTGCCGGCGCCGCTCGGTCCGGGGGCCCGAGATCACGACGTACAGGCAGAACGGGCGGCCCGCGGCGGTGAAGAAATGCTGTGTACCCGCCTGATCTGGGCGAGGGTGGGCCAGCCCCCTGGCGCTGAAGGCGGTCGGGTCGAGCGTCCTCGGGACCCGACGGGGGGCGAACAGCCCCTTGCCCGGCTCCAGTCCCGCCCCCGGCACGTACTCGGCCAGCACCAGGAACGTCGCGCCGGGCGGCATCACCGCGGTGCTCTGGTCGCCGAACTCCCCGTCGTCGAGCGGGAGCTCGAAGTCGCCGGCGTGGAGCGTGGCGCCGCCCGCCGGGCGCTTGAACACCCGCCCGCTCCACCCCCGCGGCAGCTCGATCCGCAGACCGTGCGCCTCGAGCATGCTCACGACAGCTCGAGCATCGTCACGACAGCGCGAACGCGAGGACGAGCATCCCAGCCAGCGCAACGACCGCGCCCCATCGGGCCGCCGCCCGCCGCCGCCCGAGCGCACGGTGGAACTCGAACAGTTGGCGCTGGTTGTGGACGCCGGCAGCCGCCAGCGGGGTGAGACCGCGAACCGCGCCGAAGCACCCGAGGACGATCGCGCCGGCCGGCGCACTCGCCGTCAGTAACGCCGCCAGGAGCGCCACATACGTCGCCGCGCTTGACACGATCGTGGTGACGCCCAGCCCCAGCTGGGCACCGTACCCGGCGCCGTACACCCAGCCTCGGTACCGGTCGAGCCAACGCTCGTCTACCTGCCGCCGAGGCCCGGGGACCGCGATGGGCATGGCGTCCAGCACGATCGCGAGCCCGATCGCCGCCAGCAGCACCGCCAACCGGGGGCTCGCCGGCAGCGCGACCGACCCGAGCGCACCCAGAGCCGCGCCGCCGGCGGCCGCCGCCGCGGTCGCGCCGATCAGGAACGCGGTCACGGTCACCCACCAGTTGGACCTCCGGCCCCGCTCGCCGAGCGGGGTGATGCTCGCGAGCATTGACTCGCCTCAGGGGGACCAGGCAGATGCCACCGCGCCCGTCACCGCAGCGGCGCAACCGAGGACCAGCAGTCCGCTCAGTGCCCGCCTCCCGGGTAGAGGCTGGGGTCGTCCGGCCCGACGCCAGCCGCCGCCAGCCGGGCCTCCACGTCACGTTCTTCGCGCTGCTCATCGGCGGCATCGCCGACGAGCGATGCGAGCGCGTCCCACGTCGTCGCGACCCCCTCGCCCCGGATCGCGCCACCCTCGACCAGTACGAAGTAGGGCGACCCCGGTACCGCGTAGTCCTCCCACGCCTGCGAGGACATCAGCAGCGGCACCCCCGACGGCGCCATCGAGCGGAGCTTCGCGCGCTGTTCGCGATCGGGGCCGCGGGTGACGATCACGCGCCGCACGCCCGGCAGCGCGCGCCGATCTCCGAGCGTGTCGAAGAATCCGGCGCAGCTCGTACAGCCGCTGCTCAGGAACGCCAGCAGGGTCGGCGACCCGTTGAGCGCCAGCTTGACCGCGTCGCCGGTCGGCGTGACTCCGCTCAGCTCCGGAGCAAGCGTGTCGGCGCGCGAATCCGCCGGCGGCTCCGGCAAGCGTGGCGTGTCCGAGCCCTCCGGGCCGAGCCGGCGCAGGATCGCGGCGTGGCTCCGCAGCAGCGCCGCCACGAGCACGACAAGCAGGACCAGCAGCACGGTCTCGACCGACACCAGCGCGACCACCTACGCCCCGCCTCCTCCCGGGAGCTGCGTCCCCAGGCCCTCGAGGCAGGCGTTGTTGTGGGTGCAGGTCCGGTTGTCGACCATCTCGGTCCCGTTGCAGTTCATCGATGGGACGGCCGCGGGGTTCTCGCACACGACCAGCCGGCACACGACCTCGGTGGTGCCGCCGATCTGGGTGTTGCACTGCCCGTAGCGGAAGTGGTTGCAGTCGACCGCACGACGCGCACATTCGCCGTGGGCGCACTGGCAGCCGCCCGGGAACACGGTTCCGGGGATCCGGTTGCAGTCGATGTAGTAGCGCACCCCCTCCTCGTGGCAGAGGCCGTGGCCGCGGTAGCTCGTGCACTTCCACCAGCCGGCGATATAGGTGTTCGGCGGGCAGGCGTTGTCGCCGTGCTCGATCTCGCAGCAGAACGCGGTGTAGCCGTCGGTGCACTTCGTGCCCTTGGCGCAGTCCCCGGGCTGGAGCACCGCCCACGCCGTGCCGGGACGGACCAGGTACCGAACCGGCGCCACCGCGAGCGCCGAGCCGGCAACCGCCGCGCGCGCCAGCGCCCCACGCCGCGAGGTCCGCCGCTCGAGCAGCGCGCCCAGACGCCCCAGCACACGATCGCCGGCGCTCACCCGTTGCGACCCTCGCCGGCGCTCATGCCTGCTCCCAGGCTCCCCAGGCGCGCGGCACGACGGTGTACATGAGCACGACCCCGTATACCGCGCCGGCAATCCCGATCAGGAGCACGGCCGCCGTGACCGGCGGTCGCCCAAACACCCAGCCGAGCCCACGGGGCCCCGCGACCGCCGCCGCCAACACCAGCGTCCCAAGCAGGGCACTGGCGATCGAGTGGCCGGCGGACACTGGAAAGTCGTTCTCTCCAAAGCACCCGCACGCCACTCGACGGCGCATGAGGACGACGGCCACCCCCGCGAACAGCGCGTAGACCATCGCCACCGCCGCGGCCAAGATCCGCCCCGGCCACAACAAGCACGCGGCACCGAGCGCCACCTCGCCGACGGCCAGCGCGCGGACCACCCACGGGCGGATCTGGAGCGCCGCCGCCGCGCCCGCCGGCGCACGCAGCTTCGACTCTCCGGCCACGCACAGCACCAGCGCCGCGACGATCAGCGCCGGCGCGAGCGCGGCGCTCATCGCGCGAGCTCCTGGGCCCGGCGCTCGAGCACCGTGGCGGCAGCGCTGGCGGGGTCGATCTCGCGCGCCACCACCCGGTTGAGCAGCTCCTGCACCTCGGGGTCCTCGCGGACCGACGCCTCGAGCTCGCGGCGCATGCGGTACGTCGCCAGCGCGAGCACCTCATTCATCAGGTTGCGCCGCCGGCGCTCGGACAGCGTGCCCTCGGCCTCGACGTAGGCGCGGTGCTCGGCGAGCTTGTCGGCCAGCTCCTCGATCCCCACGCCGCGCACGGCCTCGGTCTTGACGATCGGGACCTTCCACCCCTCCTTCGGCCCGAGCGAGAGCACGTTCCTGATCTCGCGCACCATCGTGTCGGTCAGCGGGTGTTCGGCCTTGTTGACGACGATCACGTCCGGGATCTCCATCACCCCGGCCTTGAGCGCCTGGATCGAATCGCCGGAGCCCGGCATCAGCACGAGCACGACGGTGTCGGCGTGGTCGATGATGTCGACCTCGGCCTGGCCGACGCCCACGGTCTCGAGCAGGACCACGTCCCGCCCCGAGGCGTCCATCAACAGTGCGGCCTGGAGCGCGGCCTCGCTCAGGCCGCCGAGCGCGCCGCGGCTGGCCATCGAGCGGATGTAGACGCCGGGATCGAGAAAGTGGTCGGTCAGGCGAATCCGGTCGCCGAGCAGCGCGCCCTGGGTGAACGGCGATGTCGGGTCGATCGACAGCACGGCCACGGTCCGATCGCGCGCCCGCTCGAGCTTGGTCAGCGCGCCCAACAGCGTCGACTTCCCGGCCCCGGGGGGCCCGGTGACGCCGATCACAGCGGCGCGACCGGTGCGCGGATAGACCTCCTTGACCAGCGCCCAGCCTTCGGGGTCGTCGTTCTCGACCAGCGAGATCCCGCGGGCGAGCGCGCGGCGGTCGCCGGCGAGGAGCCTTTGTGCGAGCGATTCGTCTGCCCCAGCCATCCGTACGGAGCAAATCATGTCACCGGACCGCATGCAGTCCGCACGTCAACTCCCTACGATCCCCCCGTGCAGTCGGTGAGCACCGAGCAGCTCGAGCGGTTCCCGGGCGGGCGGGATCCAATTTCAATCCCGCCGCTGGTCCGCTCCGGCCCCCCGCCGCTGCACGGCGGCCTGCTCACATTCCTGCGGTTCGCCCGCGAGCACCACATGCTCCGGCTCGGGTATCTGCGGCTGGTGGCCCGGTGGCTGTGGCTGAGGCTGCGCTGGCGCGGGCGGCTGAAGACCGACGGGCTGTGCTTCGTGTGCCCCGGCGTGAAGTTCGAGATCGGCCCGAACGCCACCGTCTCGCTCGGCCGCTGGTCTTGGCTCGGCCACGGCTGCAAGATCCGCGTCCACGAGGGGGAGCTGTCGATCGGAGCCAAGTCGGTGCTCGGCCAGGAGTGCACGATCTCGGCCTACCAGCACATTCAGGTCGGGCGCGAGTGCATCATCGCCGACCGGGTGATGATGATCGACTTCGACCACGGGATGGTCGAGGTCGAGCGGCCGATCCGCGAGCAGGGGATCTACAAGCGCGACGTCGACATCGGCCACAACGTGTGGATCGGCTACGGAGCGTGTTTGCTGCGAGGCGTCCAGGTCGGCGACAACTCGGTGATCGGGACGAGCTCGGTAGTCACCTCAGATGTGCCCGCGAACGCGGTGGTCGCCGGCGCCCCCGCGCGGCTGATCCGCATGCGGAAAGCGCCAAGAACCTTCCGCTGGGAGTAGCGCTCGGGGCTGGTCGAGAAACCGACGTACACGGTGGGTTTCTCGACCAGGGGCGGACGGGGCCCCTATTAATGGACCGGTTTCGTGTTCCCGTCAACGTCGGTCATGAACGGGGTCAACACCGGTGTTCCCCAGCCCGAGACGTAATCCCAGCCCGGCAACGCCTGGTAGAAGCCGTTGGTGCCGGCCTCGTAGTCGTTGAAGTCGCGGGCGTAGTCGGTGGCGTTCTCGGCCACCCGGTAGATGTCGGGGTCGGCGAACCCGGTCCCGCGGCGCGACGCGGCCTGGATCCGCGTCCACATCCCGACCATCAGCGGCGAGGACAGGCTCGTCCCGCCCTCACTTGAGGCGCCACCGAGCTCATCGCTGTAGATGTCATACGAGCTCGTCGCGATGTCGCCGGACTCGTCGGCCACGTCGGGGATCCCGCGACACGTGCCGAGGCTCGTGTTCGGATTGCCGTTCACGTCCGACAGGCACGGCCGGTCGACGGCCGAGTCGCCCTGCTGGAACGCCGGCTCGGGGATGAAGAAGCTCTGTCCCCCGCCGCTGTACGGCCACGGGTACTCGAGCGCCCGCTGGGGCGGATTGCTGGCGTCGGGATACAGGACGGTCCCGCCGACCGCCACCACGTACGGGCTGGCGGCCGGATAGTTGACGATCGGGATCCCTTGGTTGGCGACCCCGTTCCCGGCCCCCGCGTCCGGTCCCAAGACGAGGACCGGACACGAAGAGCCGGTGTCTCCGGTGGCTGCGAACAAGGTCCGCCCCTCGAGCACTCCCTGCTCGAGGGTCTGCTCGGCGACCGGCTCGAGCGCGTCGGGTGCGCCCGTGCCGTAGAGGGCGTTCTGGTCGACGTTGTTGTTGAACTGCGGCGGGATTGTGCTCTCGAGCGTCGCGTTGGCCGGCGTGGTCTCGCATTCGCCGAAGGACGCGTTGGCCTGCTTGGGCCCGGCGGGGTCATCGATCCACTTGACGAAGTCGGCCTCGACATCCGGGTCGATCAGGTGCTCCGAGAAGTACAGGTGCACCTTCTTGACGTCGGGCGCCACGCCGGTCGAGGACTGCGTGTCGAGCTCCCACTCGACGTTGCCGCCGGTGTCGGAGAAGTCGCCGTCCTTGGGGATGTCGGTGACCTGGACCGGCACCTTCGGCAGGTTGTGCTCTGACTCGAAGATCGCCAGGTCCTTGACCGTCGTGGTCGAGTCGCCCGCCCCCATGATCGCAATCGACTGCCCCTGACCCATGTTGTTCGACGGCATGTCGTAGATCGACCACATGTCCTGCGGCGTCAGCTCGGCGGGGATCGTCGGCACCGACGCGGCCGGGAGGCTCAGCCTCCTTGATAGGGCCACCCCGCCCACCCCGCCGGGCAGCCCCGGCAGCGACCCGAGTACGCCCGAGATCGTCCCCGTCAGCGTGCCCTCGCCGGGGATCGACGGGAGCGAGGCCGGCGCGGTCGACAGACCGAGCACTGTGGATCCCGGCGCCGGCACGCCCCGGTGGGCGCCGGTGAGCGGCGTGGTCGGGTGGTCGAGCGTGTTCAGCCCGACGATCGCGAGCACGTCGAGATGCGCCGGCACGCTCGGCGGGGTCGCGTTCGCCAGGAACGAGACGCCCTTGGCCGTGTAGCGGTTGATCTTCGTTCCGAACAGGCTGTCGACCTGCTTGACGGTCGCGCTCACCTCGACGTAGTCGCGCGCGCCCGAGGTCTCGATCACGTTCGCGCCGCCGTGCTTCAGCCAGGCGAGCGTCCGCGAGAACGCCGCCTTCGACACCGCAAACCGCGACTCGAACTGCGCGGGCGTGAGGAAGTGCTGGTAGCTGGGGCTCGCGGGGTTCTGCTGGGCCCGCGCGAGCGCGGCCTCGCCCCGTGCATTCGGGTTCTTGAGCCCGATGCCGATCGTCATCACCTGCGACGGGCTCGCCGCCCCTTGCTTGGTCGCGTAGCCGAGCGCGAGCACGTCGTGGGAGAACCAGACGCGCGTGGTCGAGGCGCGGTGCTTGGCAGCGCGCTTGGCGGCGGCCGGCGCGGCCGGTATGACTGCAACGACAGCGAGCGCTGCGGCAAGCGCGGCGCCCGTTCGTAGCCGAGGATGTGACATTGCGGACCCTGCCTTCCGGATGTCAATTGGCCAATATTTAGTTTCGGCGGACGAAGGCTACGCACTCGCCATTGCCCGATGCGCCGGTTCGCGATCCCGGCCCGCTCCCGCCCGCCCGGAGCGTCAGGCGTCAGGCCCGGCAGACAGCGAGGAAGTCGAGCGCCCGCTCGAGCCGCTCCGTCCGCAGCGCGAAGTCGCTTGAGGCGATCGCCGGCGTGAACCGGCCATAGAACGCGTCGGTGATCCCGAGGCGCGAGTGCACCGAGTCCCAGCCGAGCGCGAGCGCGGCCTCGTGGACGCGGAGCTTGCGGGCATGGAACAGCCCGAGCAGCTCGACGTGGGCGAACGTGCCCCGGCACAGCTCTCCGAACTCTGACGCCCGGTACTCCCGCAGGTGCCAGGGGTTGTCGGACTTCGCGTGCCCCGCCGGCGCCAGCTTCAGCACGTTCGGCGTCGACACGTAGGCGACGCCGCCCGGCTTGAGGATCCGGTGGAAGTGCGCGAGCACCGCCGGCGGGTCGATCACGTGCTCGATCGTCTGCAGGAACACGACCGCGTCGAACTCGCCGGGCTCGCCGAATGTCTCGACCGCGCCCCACTCGAAGCTCAGCCGCGGGCCTGTGTAGCGCAGCCTGGCGTGCTCGTGCGCCTCGGGATTGCCGTCGACGCCGACCACCCGGGCGGCCGATCGCGCCAGCACCTCTGACCCGTAGCCCTCGCCGCAGGCCATGTCGAGCACGACCCCGCCGGCAACCCGCGCGGCGATCCATTCGTACACCGCCAGGTGCCGGCGATACCAGTAGTTCTCCGCTGGAACATCCGGGAGCGTGCGCTCACCGGTCAGCTCGAGCGGAGGAACTCCCGGAGGTTGGTTCTGCTGAACGTAGAGGCTCACTCGCGCCGACCCTAGGGTAATGTGGCGCCGCGATGGAGGCACTGCGGAGCGAGGCGATGCGGAGTGACGCACAGCGGCGCGCGGACGAGATCCGCGATGTCAACACGCGCTACCACGATGTCGCCGCCTCGAGCTACGACTCCAAGTGGGGTATCGACTTCGGCGAGGTCGGCCAGGGACAGGTCGTCGGCAAGCTCCGCAAGCTGCTCGGCGCGGCCGCCCTTGACGGCGGGTTCGATCGCTCGCTCGAGGTCGGCGCCGGCACCGGGTACTTCAGCCTGAACCTGCTGCGGGCGGGCATCGTCCGCGACGCCACGTGCACGGACATCTCTCCCGGGATGGTGCGCACGCTGGCGACGAACGCCGAGCGGCTCGGGCTGACCGTCAAGAGCCTGCGGGCCGATGCGGAGTCGTTGCCGTTTGCCGCCGAGAGCTTCGACCTCGTGCTCGGCCATGCCGTGCTCCATCACCTCCCCGACCTCGAGCGCGCGTTCTCGGAGTTCCATCGCGTGCTGAAGCCCGGCGGGCGGATCGTGTTCGCCGGCGAGCCGTCGCGCGTCGGCGACCGGATCGCGGCGATCCCCAAGCGAGGCGCGTATGCGGTCGCGCCGGCGTGGCGCCGCGCGCTCGGCGCCGGGCCCCCGCCGCCTCCCGACCCGGGATCGCATAACGGGCACGATCACGGGCTTGAGCAGGTGGTCGATATCCACGCGTTCGCCCCCGACGATCTCGTACGGCTCGCCCGCGCCGCCGGGTTCAACCAGGTCCGCGTGCGCGGCGAGGAGCTGCTCGCGAATTGGTTCGGCTGGTTCAACCGCGTACTCGAGGCGACCGCCAATCCGGCCGACGTGCCGATGCTGTGGCGCCAGTACGCGTTCCGCGGCTACCTGCTGCTCCAGCGCGTCGACGAGCGGCTGCTCGAGCCGGTGCTGCCGCCGGCGATCTTCTACAACCTGCTGGTCACCGCCCGCCGTCCGTAGACGTCCCGCCGTCCGTAGACGTCCCGCCGTCCGTCGACGGCCACCCCTCCGTAGACTGGGCGGGCGGATGCCCGAAGGCCCCTCGCGCGAGTTCCCGCTGTTCCCTCTCGGAATCGTGGCGCTGCCCGGAGAGCTGATTCCGCTGCACATCTTCGAGGAGCGCTACAAGACGATGATCGACGAGTGCATCGGCTCCGAGCGCGAGTTCGGGATCCTGTGGCTGTCCGACGACGGACTGCGCGAGGTCGGCTGTGCCTGCGCGATCGATCGCGTGCTCGAGCGGATGGACGACGGCCAGATGAACCTGATCGTCCGGGGCACCAGACCATTTCGTGTTCTCGAGCGCCAGGGCCACCTCCCATATCCCGCCGGCGTGATCGAGTTCGTCGAAGATCGGGAGGACGAGGTCGACCCGGACCTCACCAAGGGCGCGCACGAGGCGTACGCCGAGCTGTTCAAGCGCGCCACCGACCGCGAGCCCGATCCCGACGAGGTCGCCGGGATGACCGCTTACGCGATGGCGGCCACCGTCGACTTCGGCCTCGACGCCAAGCAGGGTCTGCTCGACATGCGCTCCGAGAACGCCCGCCTGCGGCTCGTGACGCGGCTGTTCCGGGCCGCGATCAAGCGGCTGGAGCTCGTCGACAAGGTGCAGGAGCGGGCGCGTTCAAACGGCAAGGTGAGATTCGGCGCCAGCTAGCTAGAGGGGCGCACCCCCACTCAGCCGCCCGGCGCGCCTGCCACCGTGGTGGCTGGACGCCTGGATCGGGCGCGAGGGCGCCCGAGCGGGGGGCCGCGCCCCTCACGAACAGCGGGCCGGCCGCGGCCGGTGACCCTCCTCTTCCTAACCCGCGGCCCTCGTACTCTGCAAAACGCCCGAAGGCTCCGCGCGCCGTGGCGCATCCGGGACATATGCATTCCCCAGCCGCTTATGTCCCGAATTCGGTTGGCTCGCCGGCGATTTCGGGCGTTGTACAGGTGGCGAAGGTTGCCGGGAACCTCCCAGCTGAGGCCCGAGCCTGACGCCTGACGGGCTTTACTCGAAGCGCCGTTGGGTGAAGCCCGTCAGGTGTCAGGCGGATCGCTTAGGCGTTGTAGATCACCATCGCCGCCCCGAACACCACGCAGTAGATGCCGAACGGCGTCAGCGTGCGCGTCTTGAAGTACCTCGTGAGGTAGTGGACGCTGATGATCGCGGTGATCGCCGCCGCCACGGCGCCGATGATCGCGTCCCCACGGATGCCGGCCCCGAGCGGCCCGGTCAGGTCGCCGAACTTGAACAGGCCGGCGGCGAGGATCGGCGGCGTCGCGAGCAGGAACGCGAACCGGGCCGCGTCCTCGTTGTCGAGGCCGCGCACCAGACCGGTGGCCATGCACAGCCCGTCGCGGCTCAGTCCCGCGATCAGCGCGAAGCTCTGGGCGATCCCGATCACGCCGGCCTCCTTGTACTCGAGCGTTTCGAGCCGCCGGCCGCCGTCGCGCTTCATCCCCTCGCGGGCGGCGAGCGACCGGACCTCGGCGCGCCTTCGGAATCGCTCGGCGCCGAGCAGGATGAAGCCGTTGATCACAAGGAAGATCGAAGCCGCCAGCGGCTTGGCCAGCGCCACCCGGATCGGATGCTCGAGCACCAGGCCGAGGATGCCCACCGGCACCGTCGCGAAGATGATCAGCCACGCGAGCCGCTCGGTCGAGGTCTCGATCCGGCGCTTGCGGACCGTCGCGAAGAACGCGCCGATGACCTCCATCCATGTCTTCCAGAAGTAGATCAGCAGGCCGACCGCGCTCCCGACGTGCAGCATCACCACGAACGCCAGCCAGGGCGACTCGGGCTCGGACTGCCAGGCGACGATGTTGCTCCACCCGAACAGGTTCGGGAATATGACCGTGTGGCCGAGGCTGGAGATCGGGAACAGCTCGGTGACGCCCTGGAGAACCCCCAGGACGATCGCCTGGAAGGTCGACATGTGCGCTGTCGTGGCGGCTAAGTTGATCACGAGCGTGGACGGTAGCGGCCCGCATAACCAGCGGCTAAGGCGCTAAGAGGATCCTCAAGAAGGTAGCCCGCATGGATTGGCGGCCGCCTGTACTACAAACAACTCCAATTGCGACAGTTCCTTGTGCGACAGCCCCGCCGTGTCCGGAAAGGACATTGTGCCGCTCTGCACTTTCACCGTGTAGGAGTACACGCTCCGGGCGCTCGCCGAGAACCGCAGTTTGGCGGTGACATCGCTGTTCAGGCTGGTCGCGAGACCGCGCGCCACCAGTAGCTGGGGATCGGACAGGTTCTTCGGCTTGCCCCCGTCGCACGAGATCGTGCCGCCGTCGTTCACGAGCAGCGTCAGCTTCTGACCGTGGGCGCCGGTGCGCGTGACCAGGAACAGATCGGGCTCCTCGACCTCGAAGCCACAGCCGGCCACGAGCACGGCGGTGAGGAGGATGGCGGCGGTGGCGCGAGCTCTCATCCAGCGCCAACCACCAGCGCCGCGCCGCCACGCCGCGGATCTCCCCCACCGGAGAACCGGCCGTGCCGATCGCGCGCGGCGGCCTGCACGCCGCCGAAGAACAGGTTGAGCTCACTGAACCGGCCGATCGCCCGGCCGGCGCGCTCGAGCGCGTCGGTGTCGATCCCGGGCTCGGCGTAGACGACGCCGTCCTCGAAGTGGACCCGCGGCGCCCGGACGGCGTCGCCCGCCTCCATGCCGTCGTCGATCACGCGGATGATCGTCTGCAGGATCGCCGAGCGGATCCGGTTCGAGCCGGCGCTCCCCAGCACCAGCTCGGGCGCCCCGTCGCGGAGCACGGCGGTCGGCGACATCATGCTCGGCAACCGGCGGCCGGGCGGGTAGCGGTGAAACCCGAGCGGGTTGAGGTCCTGCTCGCCGAGCATGTTGTTCAGGTGCACACCGGTACCGGGCACGACCACGCCCGAGCACGACCCGTTCGAGCACGTCACCGAGCACGCCCAGCCCTCGCGATCGAGCACCGAGACGTGCGTGGTCGACCCGAGCGGGGAGCGGCGCGCCAGGAACCGCTTGACGAACTCCGGGTCGCCGAGCCCGTCGAGGAACTCGGGCGTGCGCTCGGACTGCGTCCGCTCCATCGTGTCCACGACCTCTGCGATGTTTGGCGGGTGGGCGGCCTCCGGGTCCTCGTCGAGCAGGGCGAGCGCGTGGGCGAGAAGGATCCCGCCGGCCGAAGGTGGTGGGTTCGTGACCACCTCTCGCCCACGATACGGCACCCAGATCGGGGCGCGGGACACGACCTCATAGGCGGCGAGGTCCTCCGCGGTGACGATGCCGCCGCGCGAGGCGAGCCAGTCGACGATCGCCGCCCCGATGTCGCCCGTGTAGAACGGCGCAGCCCCCTCCGCGCCCAGCCGCTCGAGCGCATCGGCGAGCTCCGGCTGGCGGACGACGTCGCCGGCTCGGACGACCCGTCCGTCGGGGGCGAACAGCGCGGCGCACTCGGGCGTCGAGGTCACGATCCCGGCGAGGATCTCGATCACGTACGCCTGCGGCGCGTTGAGCTCGACCCCGTCGCGCGCGAGCTTCGCCGCCGGCCGGACAAGCTCGGCGAGCGGCATCCGCCCGAATCGCGAGGACGCCTCGCACACGCCCGCCGCCACCCCGTAGGTCCCGACCGACGCGGGGCCGATGTTGAACACCTGGATGGCCGCGCCGAACGACACGCTCACGGGTACGAGCGTCGCCAACCCGCCCGGGTCGGCCCCGCGTCCCGGCGCCTCGACGAAGAAGTCGAGCAGGACCGGCTCCTTGCCCGGCTCGACCACGAGCATGTAGCCGCCGGCGCCGAGGCTGGTCAGCAACGGTTCGCAGGCAAACGACGCGAGCATCGCCGCGAGCGCGGCGTCGACCGCGTTGCCGCCGCTGCGCATCGCATCGGCGCCGGCGCCGGCGCACACCTGATGGCCGGCGGCGATCACGCCGAGCGGCTCGGCCATTACCGATGGCCCCGCTGGCCCGTCAGCGGCGTGGGATGAACTCCGGGACGTCCAAATCCATCGTCCCGGAACGCTGCCGCACGCGGCTGACGCGCGGCTCGCCCGACGGCTCGCGCAGGGTCTGACCGCGGTCGCGGGCAGCGCGCTCGTCCGAGCGCGCGCCCGAACGGCTCAGATCGCGCGGGCGGCTCCGTCCGTCGCCGTAGCCGGTGGCGATCACCGTCACCCAGACGTGATCGGCGAGCTTCTCGTCGACCATCGCCCCGAAAATGATGTTGGCGTCCGGATGCGCGGCCTCGGCGACGGCCTTGGCCGACTCGTTGACCTCCCAGAGCGACAGGTCCGGACCGCCGGTGATCGACAGCAGGATCGAGCGGGCGCCCTCCATGCTCGTCTCGAGCAAAGGCGAGGACACGGCCCGCTCGGCCGCCTCGATCGCGCGCCGGTCGCCGGTGCCCATCCCGATCCCGAGCAGCGCCGTGCCGGCGCCGGACATGATCGTCCGCACGTCGGCGAAGTCGAGGTTGATCAGCCCGGGCAGCGTCACCAGGTCCGAGATCCCCTGGACGCCCTGGCGAAGCACATCGTCGGCGACCCGGAACGCCTCGACCATCGAGACGTTGCGCTCGAGCACCGACAGCAGCCGGTTGTTGGGGACGACGATCAGCGTGTCGACCTCTTCGGCGAGCTCCGCGATGCCGACCTCGGCTTGATCGCGCCGGCGCGTGCCCTCGAACTGGAACGGCCGCGTGACGATCCCGACGGTAAGCGCGCCGAGCTCGCGGGCGATCTGGGCCACGATCGGTGCGGCGCCCGTGCCGGTGCCGCCACCGGCGCCGGCGGCGATGAACACCATGTCCGAGCCGCGCAGCATCGCCTTGAGCCGGTCGTACTCCTCGCGCGCCGCTGCCCGCCCGAGCTCGGGGTTGGAACCCGAGCCAAGCCCGTGCGTGATCGCGTCGCCGATGTGGAGCGTCTCGTGGGCGGCCGACTGCTGCAGCGATTGAAGATCGGTGTTGACGGCCAGGAACTCGACGCCCTCGATCTCCGCCTCAACCATCCGGTTGATCGCGTTGACGCCGGCGCCGCCGACGCCGACGACCCGCAGCACCGGCCCGCCAGCCGGCCTGTCGGTGGCGCCCTCGTCGCGCGTTACTCGCGCGTAGACGTCGTGCGCTGGCTCGGGCTCGGGCGCGGTGCGCTCGGAAGATGCCGGGCGCTCGAGCACGTTGTCGGGGATGTCGGCGGAGAAGGCATGGCGCAGGCGCTCGTGCGGGAGCGGGATCCTGGGCTCTTCCTCGACCTCGGACTCCGCCGGCGCGGCCGGGCGCTCGCTCGCTGCGGGCGCATCCGGGGCCGGCGACGCGGCAGCGCGCCCCTCCGCACCGTGGGCGTCGTCGACGTCCTGGGCGGTCTTCCGGAACAGCGCCGCGAGTGGTCCCTCGCGCATACTCGCGCGCTTAGCGCTTGGCATTGGACAGGACCTCCTTCGCGAGCTGCCGATAGGCGTGTGCGGCCAGACCGTCGGGATCGTACTTCAGGACCGACATCCCTCTCACAGGAGCCTCGGCGAAGCGGATCGTCTTGCGGATCCGCGAGGCGAATACTTGATCCCCGAAGTTCTCTTCCAGCAGCTCGATCGCCTCCCTGGCGTGCAACGTGCGAATGTCGACGAGCGTCGGCAGGATCCCCTCGATGTCGACGTCCGGGTTCAGGTTCTCGCGGATCATCGCCAGCGTGTTCTGCAGCTGGATCAGGCCGCGCATCGACAGATATTCGCATTGCACGGGGACGATCACCTTGTTCGCGGCCGTCAAAGCGTTGATCGTCAGCAGCCCGAGGCTCGGCGGCGTGTCGATGAACACGAAGTCGTAGTCCTCTTCGACCGGCTTGAGCGCCTTCTGCAGAGACCGCTCGCGACCGATCATCGTCGACATCGCGATCTCCGCACCGGCCAGGTCGATCGACGAGCAGGCGATGTCGACCTCACGCTTGCGGATCACCTCGCGGATCGAGATGTGGTGCACGAGCACGTCGTACATCGATTTCTCTAGCGTGTCCGGATCGATCCCCTGGGACATCGTCAGGTTGCCCTGGGGATCCATGTCGACGCACAGGACCCGATGCCCCTCCTCGGCGAACGCCACAGCGAGGTTGAGCGTCGTCGTGGTCTTGGCGACGCCGCCCTTCTGGTTGGCGAACGCGATCACGTGGCTCATATCGACCGGAGTATTCGTAGAAGCCGAGCGGAATCCTCTCGGGTCGCCCCGCTATTTTCGAGTGCGGTGCCTGCACTTCTGGAGAAGCGCCTCGTATTCGTGACCGGCAAGGGGGGCGTCGGCAAGTCCACCGTCGCGATCGCGCTCGGGCTGCTCGCGGCCCGCCAGGGACTGCGGACGATCGTCGCCCAGCTCGCCAGCCAGGACCGGATCCAGGGGCTGTACGACGCCGAGCGCGAGCAGTTCCGCGAGGTCGAGCTCGAGCCGGGGCTGTTCACCATCTCGATCGATCCCCAGCAGGCGATGGAGGAATACCTGCGGGTCAAGGTCGGCACGCTCGGCCAGGCGCTCGGCTCGAGCCGGCTATTCCAGGCGTTCGCGATGGCCACGCCCGGGATGCGCGAGCTGCTGAGCATCGGCAAGGTGTGGGAGCTCGCGCAGCTCGATCGCCGGACCAGCGGCGCCACCCCCTACGACCTAGTGATCGTCGACGCGCCGGCGACCGGACACGGCGTCGGGCTGCTGCGCACCCCCAAGACGTTCGCCGACATCGCCCGCGTGGGCCCGATCGCCCATCAGGGCCGCACGATCGCCGACACGATCGCCGACCGCGAGTTCACCGGTGTGATCGCGGTCGCGACGCCCGAGGAGATGCCGGTCAACGAGACGCTCGCGCTCGCGGACGAGCTCGCGCGGGATGAGCTCGCGCTCGACCTCGTGATCGTCAACGCGCTCTATCCGGCGCGGTTCGAAGAGCCCGAGATCGCCGAGCTCGCCGGAGCGCTGTCGAGGTCGCGCTCGGCGCTGGCTCGGTCCGCGCTCAGAGCAGCGCTGTCCGAGCACGCCCGCGCGGCGACCCAGCGCGAGCAGCGCGACCGGCTCCGCGAGCACGTCGACGGCCGTCTCGTCGAGCTGCCGTACGTGTTCGCCGACCATCTCGGGCTGCCTGAGCTGGGGCAATTGGCGCAGGCCCTGGAGGCATCGCTGTGAACGTGGCCGAGATGCTCGAGGACAAGCGCGTGTGCGTGTGCGCGGGCTCAGGCGGGGTCGGCAAGACCACCACGTCGGCCGCGATCGCGCTCGGGATGGCGGCGCGCGGCGCCAAGGTCGCGGTCGTGACGATCGACCCGGCCAACCGCCTGGCCGACGCGCTCGGTCTCGAGCAGCTCGAGAACGAGCCGCGCCGGGTCGAGCCCGCCCGGCTGGCCACGGGTCCGATCGAAGTCGAGGGCGAGCTGTGGGCGATGATGCTCGACCCCAAGCGGACGTTCGACGAGCTGATCGAGCGGATCGCGCCTGATCCCGGCCGGGCCGAGGAGATCAAGGCCAACCGCGTGTACCGCGAGCTGTCGACGGCGGTGTCGGGATCGCAGGAGCTGACCGCGATCGCCAAGCTCTACGAGCTCGACCAGGAGCACGGGTTCGACCTGCTCGTGCTCGACACGCCGCCGTCACGCAACGCGCTCGAGTTCCTCGACGCCCCTAACCGGATCAACTCGTTCCTCGAGGGCCGCGCGCTGAAGGCATTCATGAAGCCCACCGGCTTTGGCTTCCGCACCCTCGGCCGCGGCGCGCTGCCGCTGCTCGGCGGGCTTCGCCGGATCACCGGGATCGACCTCATCACCGACCTTTCGGTGTTCTTCGGACTGCTCGGCGACATGACCGGCGACTTCAGCCAGCGCGCCTCCCAGGTCGAGCAGCTTCTCCGCGCGGACACGACCGCGTTCGTGCTCGTCAGCTCGGCGGCGCGCGAATCGGTCGACGAGGCGGTCTGGTTCGGCGAGCGACTCACGACCGACGGCCTGCCGTTCGCAGGCGTGATCGTCAATCGCGTCCACCACGACCTGCTCGGCGATCGCGAGCCGCGCGAGCTCAGGGCCGCGCTGGCCAGGACGCTGACCCCGTCGCTCGCCGGCCGGGTCGCCGAGAATTTCCGCGACTACCACGTGCTCGCGAGGCGCGACGGCCACAACCTCACCCGCCTGGCGGAGGAGCTCGACGTCAGTCGGGTCCTGCTCGTGCCCCAGCTCGACGACGACGTGCACGACATCGAGGGGCTGGCGCGCGTGCACCGCTACCTGTTCGCCTCCCAGGCCGAGCGCGAGCGGCTGATCGAAGACCTCGTCGCGTAGCCGCGGTCAGAGCGGCGCGAGCGACACCGCGTCAGCGCCGTCGTCGGTCCACGTGGACCACGTGAGTAGCAGCGGCTGCCACTCGTACGCCGGCACGGGGTCGCCCCGGCGCGTCAACGTGACCGGCACGGAGTGCAGCAACTCCCAGACGACTCGCTCGCACAGCGCGATCCGCTCGCTCACCCGGGACTGCGGATACCACTCGGCTGCCAGCTCGACGAGCCCGGCGATCGAGACCGCGCCGCCGGCCGAGCGGGCGGCGATCTCGGCCTTGAAGTCCTCGGCGGTCGGAAGCTCATTTCCCGAAGCCTGCAACTCCGCCAGCACGATCCCGGTCACTTCCTTTCCGGTGCGGGTCACGTTCTGCCACCCCCGCCCGAGCCCCATGTCGCCGAGCCCGAGCGGCGGCCCCTCGTAAACCGTCAGCGTCGCCCGGTCCGGCAGCCACTTGTATTCGTTGAGCTCGACCGGCTCGCGCGCGATCCACGGCTCCAGGATCTGCTCGTCCAGCTCCTCCCGGGTGAGGTTGAACGCGCGCGTCTGGTGCGGGAACTGGCGAAGCTCGACGTGGAACACGACGGAAGGCTCTCATGCCCCACGCCGCTACGCTGCCCCGTCATGAGCGAGCGGCCGTTGTGGGCACCGTGGCGCATCGAATACATCACCGGCCCCAAGGACGGCGATTGCATCTTCTGTGCCGCCGCCTCGTCGCAGAACCAGGACCCGGCGCACGCACCGATCGATCGGACCGAGCACTGCATCACGATCCTGAACGCGTACCCGTACGCACCCGGCCACGTGATGGTCGCGCCCGTGCGCCACATCGGCGCGTTCGAGGATCTGAACGAGGATGAGATGCTCGACACGACGCGGCTGGCCCGACGCTCGATCCTCGCGATCCGCGAGGCGATGAGCCCCGACGGATTCAACGTCGGCCTGAACCTCGGCAAGATCGCGGGCGCCGGGATCGCCGATCACCTGCATCTGCACGTGGTCCCACGCTGGAACGGCGACACCAACTTCATGCCGCTGCTCGCCGACACGCATGTGATCCCGCAAGCGCTCGAAGCAACCCGGCAGGTTCTCGCGGACGCCATCGCTGAGCTACCGTGACACCCTCATGGCAACCCGGATCTGGCTGGAACAACTCCAGGAGCTGATCGACCGGGACGCCCAGGTGGTCGAGGTGCTGCCCGCGGAGGACTACGCCCCGGCCCATCTTCCCGGCGCGACCAACCTGCCGCTGCGAGAGCTCGACGAGCAAACCGTGACCGTGCTCGACCGGGGGCGGCCGGTCGTCGTGTACTGCTGGGATTCGCTCTGAGACCTCAGTTCACGAGCCGCGTGCCGGCTCGAAATGCTCGGGTTCGATGACGTTTACGACTACGAGCCGGGCAAGGTCGACTGGCTGGCCCACAATCTCGCGGTCGAGGGCGAGCGCGCCGATGCACCGACGGCGGGACGCGTCATGCGCGATGACGTCGTGCGGTGCGCCCCGACCGACCGCGCGGCCGCCGTGCTCGAGTCGATCGAACACTCGCCGTACCCGTTCGCACTGCTCACGACCGCCGGCGGCACCGTGCTCGGACGAGTTCGCGCCAGCATGCTGGACCCGGGTTCTGACGAGCCCGTCTGGGATATCGCGGAGCCCGGTCCGAAGACGTTCCGTCCACACACCTCCGCCGAGCACGCAGCGGCGCAGCTGGCCAAAAAGGATCTGCGCTGGGCGATCGTCACCACACCGGAGGGACGGTTGCTCGGCGTTGCCTCGCGCGAGGATCTGGAACGAGCGTCTAGCGCACCCTGATCGTGCCCGGCTCGCCCTCCGCGAGCCGGCCGATCACGGTTCCCGGGACCTCGGCCGCCCTCGACGGATCGACCGCCACGAGCAGGCCGCCGGACGTCATCGCGTCGGTCACGAGCCGCCGCCGGACCTCGTCGACGCCGTCGTCGAACGACGCGAACTCCTCGGCGTAACGGCGGTTGTTGCGGCTGCCGCCGGCGACCGCCCGATCGTCCTCGAGCAGCTCGAGCGCGCCCGGGATCGCCGGGACTGCCGCCGCGTCGACGACCGCGGACACGCCGCTCGCGAGCGCCAGCTCATGCAGATGGCCAAGCAGGCCGAACCCGGTCACGTCGGTCATCCCGCGGACGCCGGCCGCCCGCGCCGCCGCCGACGCGGACGCGTTCAGCTCGGTCATCACCTCGACCGCCGCCGCCAGCACGTCCTCGGAAGCCAGCCCCTTCTTCAAAGACGTCGTGACCGCTCCCGCGCCGACCGGCTTGGTCAGCACCAGCGCGTCCCCGGCCCGGCCGCCCGCGTTCGTGATCACCTCGCGCGGATCGACCACGCCGGTGACCGCCATCCCGTACTTCGGCTCGCGGTCGTCGATCGTGTGGCCGCCGACGACCACCACCCCGGCAGCCGTGGCCACGTCGTGACCGCCGCGCAACACGTCGCCGAGCATCTCGGAGCCGAGCTCCTCGATCGACCACGCCACGAGGTTCAACGCGCTCACCGGCCGTCCGCCCATCGCGTAGACGTCTGAGAGTGCGTTGGTGGCGGCGATCCGGCCGAAGTCGTAGGGGTCGTCGACGATCGCGGTGAAGAAGTCGGCGGTCTGGACGAGCGCGAGGTCGTCGCGGAGGCGGTAGACGCCGGCGTCATCGGACGTCGAGGTCCCGACCAGCAGGTTCGGATCCGCAGACTGAGGGAGCGCGCCGACCAGGGGGGCGAGCAGCGCCGCCGGCACCTTGCAGGCGCAGCCGGCGCCGTGGGAAAGCGAGGTGAGCTTGACAGCGGTCATGATGGATTGGATTTGGCGGCGGCGCCTGACGGCGGCGCCTAAGGATTTGCCGGCGGCGCCTGACGGCGGCGCCTATTAGCGATGATGGCAAAGCGCGCGGGTAGGGTCTCACCGTGCTCCATCTGCTGCTAGCGGCGTCCGCTCCCCCCGCGCACCTGCCCGGCGTCCTCCACAGCCTCGAGCCGACGCTGGATCGCTTCGGGTACCTCGCGCTCGGGCTGATCTTCCTCGAGGACTTCGGCGTTCCGGTGCCCGGCGAGACCGTGCTGATCATCGCGGCCGTTTACGCCGGGACAGGACGGCTGAGCATCTGGCTCGTTGCGTTGTTCGGCTTCATCGCCGCGATCCTGGGCGACAACGTCGGGTTCGCGATCGGCCACTTCGGCGGCCGACCACTGGCCGAGCGCTACGGCAAATACATCTTTCTCACTCCCGAGCGACTCGACAAGACGGCCAACTTCTTCGACCGCCACGGCGGCAAGGTGATCGTGATCGCGCGCTTTGTCGAGGGCCTCCGTCAGGCCAACGGGATCATCGCGGGCATCACCGGCATGCACTGGACGAAGTTCATTCCGTTCAACATGCTCGGCGCGGCGCTGTGGGTCGGCCTCTGGGCCTCGATCGGATACTTCTCGGGCAGCAACATCGACAGCATCTACCGGACCGCCACGAAGTACGAGGCGTTCTTCGGCATCGCGGTAGGCCTGCTGATCCTGGCCTGGATCGCCCACCGCGTGTGGAAGCACCGCGCGAGAAAGAGGGCGATGGCCGAAGCCGAGGCGGAGGACGAAAGGGACGAGGCCGAGACGGACGAGGCCGAAGCGGAAACGTCGGAGCCCGAGCCGACCGAGCCGACCGAGCCCCGGCCCTAGCCGACCTGCGCGGTAGCCGATCGTTGCCGGCGCTGCCGGCGACCTGCAAAACCCGTCATCGGAGCCATCTCGCGCTGACAGTGTCGTTTCCGGCATGCCCCACATGCACGGTCCGGCACGGTCAATGTCGATCGCGCCGATTGTCGTGTTTTGCACCTACGTCCGGCGCCGGCGACCCCAGCCAGCGGCCCTAGTCGGCCTTCTCCCGGAACGCCTGCCGCGCCCGCTCGATCGCCTCGAGCGCCGCCTCGCGGCCGGCCCAGCCCGTGACATCGGAGTGCCTGTCGGGATCGAGGTCCTTGTAGACCGTGAAGAAGTGGGTGATCTCGGCGCGGAGCTGGCGCGGGAGGTCGTCGACATCCTCGAGCGTGTTCCAGCCGGGGTCGTCGACCGGCACGCAGACCACGTGGTCGTCGGGGCCCTTCTCGTCGGCCATCTTGAACAGGCCGATCGCCTTGGCGAGCACAAAGCAGCCGGGGAAGGTCGGCTCGGACACGCACACGAGCACGTCGAGCGGGTCGCCGTCGGGCGCGAGCGTGTCCGGAACGTAGCCGTAATCGGTCGGGTATACGACCGAGGCCGAAATGAACCGGTCGAGCTTGATGCCGCCGAGCTCGGGGTCGTACTCGTACTTGTTCCGCCCGCCCTTGGGGATCTCGACGATGCAGGTCAGGCGGTAGTCGCTCACGGTCGCCGCCCGCGCAGAGTGGTTGGCGGCGGTCTCAGTTCATCTCTCCGCGCGCGACCGCGAGGCACGCCTCGCAGCGAGGCCAGGGCGGGTCCCACGGGTACCCCGTCACGTCCTTGCCGCACAGCGCCGTGTCCGGATCATGCTCAGTGACCAGATGGCAGAGCTCCTCGAAGCCTTCCTTGTTCATCCGCGGCGTGTTCAGGCAATCCGGGTGGACATTGGGCGTGACTGCAGGCCCGGCGGCGGCTGGTGGCACGGGGCTGAGCATAACCGTCGCTTACCCCCTCGATACGCCCTTGACCCCAAGAAACAGCACGAGCGGGCTGTGCGCCCGCTCGAAGCTGCGATCGCGCTCCCCCTAACTGCATTAGAGCCCCAGGACTTATATGTCGAGCCTGGCGGCGGGACACTCCCGGCCCCGCGGGACCGAGTAGGGAGCGGTCTTGGTTAAGGGTACCGCGGCCGGCGCAGGCGATGGGAACCGCTGCTCAGGCCGGGGCCTCCGCCAGCAGGTCGTCGGCGACCGCGCACAGATCGGGCTCGAGGTGGCCGCAAAGCACATCTCGGAGCAGCGCCCGCAGCTGCTCGGCGAGTTCGTCGACGAGCGCGTCGACGCCGGTCTGGGCCGGGGCGAGGCCGGCGATCACCGCGCGCTCGAGCGAGATCGCGTGCGCGGTGCGCTCGGCCACCGACGCCCGATCCTCCGGCCGGGCGCAGATCGCGGCCAGGCGGCCGGCCAGGCGCCCGCTCGCGGGCCCCTCCGGCTCGAGTAGTGCCCTCAGCGCCAGCAGGTAGTCCGTCAGCGCCTCGAACGGCGCAAGGCGCTCACAGCCCATCTCGAACCGCGCCAGGGCCCAGGCGGTCTCCCCACCCCTCGGCGTGCGTCGCGCGACCAGGTTGCAGAACGCCCGCAGCTCGTCCTCGTGCTCGGCCGGTATCCGCCTGGTCAGGCGCGGCCGGCCGCTGCCCCCGAGCGGGACCGAGCGCCAGCTTCCGGCATCGATACGCGTCCACGCCACCGGGCCGAGCGCGAACCCGCCGCGCTCGAACAACCGCAGCGCGGTGAGCGTACGGCGAAAGCGGACACGCGCCACGGACACGGGCGCAGGCGCGGCGCGATCCTGGGCAACGGTCAGCACGGCGAGCACGTGGGGCTCCTCGGCGTCGCCCCAGACCGCATCGGGCGGCGCGTCGTCGAGCGCATCTCCGCGCATGAGCACGAGCCCCTCGCCGAGCGCGATCTCGGTGGTCTCGCGGTCGAGCGCGATCCCCAACAACGGCGCCACGACCGTCGTCACCGCGCGACCCTCGTACAGCGTCTGCTCGAGCTCGTCGTAGGCGACGTCGAACCGATCCGGGTCGAACGAGAACTCGCTGCGCTCGTCGTACAGCACGGAAAGGAACGCCCGCAGCGCGGCGTCGGCGCATTCGCGCGGTTCGGACGGGACGCGCGATTCCCCGCGCTGGCGCAGGTACGCGTCGACACCCTCGAGCCCGCTCACTGCACGCACCGCGGGGGCGTAGGTCGGAAGCGCCGTTAGCAACCCGAGCCGCTCGCGGATGAACGAACCGGTCAGCGGCCGGTAGCAGTACAGGGGCACACGGCCGCGGGGACCACCGGCGGCGTCGACCAGCTCGAACGGGATCTCGGCGCCGGACGCGGTCTCGGAGCACAGCGCCATCGCCGCCTCCGTCGCGAACGCCTCGATCACCCCATGGAGCGTTCCGTTGCGCACGTCCGCCGGTTCGCCCCCGCCGGCGCCGATCCTGCAACGTGACCGCCGGCTTGCAGTCAGATACCGCGCTGTAGCGCGAGCACCATGAGCACGACCGCGACAACGCCCGCGACCACCACCACCGCGATGTTCGCCGCCAGCGCCATCCGCAGCGTCCGAGGCCTGCTCGGACCCGAGCCCTTGCTCGAGTCGGCGGCGTCGAGCGCCCCAGCCGGAGAATCCGCGGGTGCCGAACCGGTCATGCCGACCGAAGTCGAGAGCGCATCGGTGACGTATCGATTGAGGCTGATGTCTCGGCGCTCGGCCGCGAGCGAGAGCTCCTCATGGAGCTCGCTGGGCATCCGGACGAGAAAGCGGCCGCTGTAGCCCGTCTTCGGCGCACGACCCGTACCAACGCTCTCGACCTCACCCGACTGCGCGCCCACGCTGTCCTGCTCTGCGCCCACGCCCGCGATCTTAGTCCGCGTCCCCGCAATTTGGGGGATTTTGGGGCGTGATATCGCCTGAGATTCCGTGGTATCACGACCGCTCGCGGAGTCGGTGGAGCTCAACTCGGCGCGGAGCTTGGTCAGGGCGCCGTCGAGGAGCCGGGAGACATGTGCCTGCGAGATGCCAACCGCCCGCGCGATCTGACGCTCGGTGAGGTCGGCGTGGAAACGCAGAAATACGATCCGGCGCTCACGGCCGTCGAGCGCACGCAGACTGCCGGCGAGCAGAAGCCGGGCTTCGCTTTCGGCCACAGACTGGGGTTCGTGCGCCCCGCCGACGGCAGCATCGCTCGCGAACGAAGACGCGTCGATGATCATGTCCTGCGCCTCGAGCGATACCTGAACGTCCCGTCTGCGCTCGCTCAGGTGGCGGCGGATCGCGCCTTCGACGGCGGGCGCCACGAACGTCCCGAACGCGACGCCGCGGTCGGGATCGAAGCGCGCTGACGCCCTGACGAGCCCGACCGAGCCCGCTTGGACGAGGTCGTCGAGATCCTCCCCGCGGCCCGCGTATCGGCGCGCGATGGCACGCACGAGCGGGAGATGCGAGCGCACGAGGTCCTGCCTCGCAGCATCGGCAAGACCCGAACCGTTCGAGCCGTTTGGCGGCGCTTTCCCCCGCCTGAAATGAGCCTCTTCGCCGATGTCGCCGTGCCCCTTCTGCGACCGATATCACTGCGAAATCTACCGAGATAACGAGTGATAGCCACCTTTTTTTTGGATCGGATCTCAGCGCTATGGAGACGTTAACGGGCGAAAGGTGGTTATGGCTGATCATCTGATTCGAAACCTTTGGGGCATGTTGGCGGCGCTGACGACGGCGCTTCTCACGCTCGCGCTGATCGCGCCGGCCGGAGCGCAGGCCGCCGCTCCGGTCCCGGGCGCGCTGAGCGGGATTGGCGCCGTCGTTCCCCCTGCCGCAATGAACGCCGCGTCCGCGGCGCTCGCTCAAGTCCCGTCGGCGAGCGGCACCGGGGCCCAGGGAGGAACCCAGCCTGGCTCGCCGCCGTCGGTGCCCGCGGTGCCGCCGCCGGCGCTGAGATCGGTGCCCGTCGTCGCTCCGCCGACGCCACAGCCCGTGCCGGCCAACCCCGCGCCCGGGGCGCCGCTGCCTTCACCGGCCGGGGCCGTAGAGCAGTCGGTGAGCGCGCTTTCGCAATCGGTGCCGGAGCCGGACACCGGGCAGGCCGGCGGCACCGAATCGACCGCGTCGAGCACGGCCCGGCCGGACCGCACGCCACGAGGCCGAACGCACGCCCATCGCTTGGCGCATCCACGAGCTCATCACGCCGCCGGCGCCGGAACGTCGGCTCGGCCGGCGGCATCGACCGGGCGCGCTCCCTTCGCCCAGCCCCCCGCCGCCCGCCCGTTGTCGCCGGTGCCGGTGCTCGAGGCGACGAGCCGGCGCGGCACACAGCCGGCCGCGCCGGCTCGTCACGCCGCGCTCGCGCAGCGAGTCCAGCCGCGGGCACTTCCTTTCGCGGGGATCCCGTCCGGGCGGCGCGGTGGCCACTTCTCCGGTCGCAATCCCGCTCTCAGCTGCGCCGCCGCCTGGTGGAGCGGAGGGGAGCGGTGCGGGCGCCGGAGGCGGAGCAGCGGGTGCAACCGCCGCCGCTCTCCTGGCGCTCGTCGGCCTCTGCATTCTTCGAGCCTTGTCGCCGGGGCTCTTAGGCCTGGGGCTCACCCCAGTGCAATCGGCGTTGCTCGTCTCGAGGTTGGAACGGCCTGGTTAGTGCCGCTGGATGTCTGCACGCGACGATCGCCGACGTGAGGCGGTCATCGCCGGGTCCGCGATCGACATAACGGTCTCGGACGGCTCATCGCCGCCGCTCGGTAAGCACTGCGAGCGCGGTGATCCAGATCAACCAAGGAGAACGAAGCAGCATGAGATCGAAATTGATTGCTGCCGCCGTCAGCGTCGTCGCGCTCGCCATACCGGCGCAGGCGATGGCGGACGGTGGGGGCAGCGCCGGGGCCGGTGGCCTCGGTCAAGCACAGCTCGCGGGTCAGGCCGCGACGACGCTGCAGGGGGCGCTCTCGAGCGCAAACGCCCAGCAGACGGCGACCAACTCGAATGCGCCGGTGGGTATCGCCGGCGGTCAGCCCTCGGGCGGCGGCACGCCGTGTGGCTGCGAAACACCCAAGGGCGGCCAGCCGATGGGTGGACCGCCGATGGGCAGCACGCCCGCAGGCGGCTCCAACAGCGCCAACCAGGGTGCGATCAACGGCGCAGCCAGCGGCGCCGGCAACAACGCCAACACCACCCAGAACAACACCCAGACGCAAGCCGCCAGCGCCGGCGCGGCGATCGGCGGCGGCGGACCCGGACAGGCGCAAGGCAGCGGCCAGAAGTCCGTGACCGGCCAGCTGGCCGGATCATCGGCGAACGCCAACCAGACTGCCGTCAACGGCAACTCGCCGAGCAATACCGGCGGTAGCCCGTCGGGTGGCGATCCGTCAGGCGGCGGCAACAGCGCCAACCAGGGTGCTGGCAACGGTGCGCTGAGCGGCGCCGGCAACAACGCCGGCACCACCCAGAACAACACCCAGACCCAAACCGCCGGTTCGAGCTGCAAGGCCGGCTGCGGCGGCGCGGGCCAAGCCCAGGCCGCGGGTCAGAGCGCGGCGACGCTCCAGGGAGCGCTGTCGAGCGCGAACGCCAACCAGACCGCGGTGAACGCCAACGTTCCGGTGAACATCGCCGGCGGCAACGTTTCGGGCGGCTCCAACAGCGCCAACCAGGGTGCCCTCAACGGAGCGGGCAGCTTCGCCGGGAACAACGCCAACACCACCCAGAACAACACCCAGACCCAAACCGCCAATTCCGCTTGCCAGTGGGGCTGTGGCGGGGCCGGTCAAGCCCAGCTGAGCGGGCAGCAGGCGGTGACCGGTCAGCTCGCGGGATCCTCCGCGAACGCCGACCAGACCGCGGTCAACGCCAACGTCCCGGTCAACATCGCCGCCGGGAATATCTCCGGCGGCTCCAACAGCGCCAACCAGTTCGCCGCCAACGGCGCGCTGAGTGGCGCCGGCAACAACGCCAACACCACCCAGAACAACACCCAGACCCAAACCGCCGGCTCCAACTGCCAGGTTGGCTGCGGCGGCGCGGGCCAATTCCAGGCCTCGGGTCAGAGCGCGGCGACGCTCCAGGGAGCGTTCTCGACAGCCAACGCCAACCAGACCGCGGTCAACGCGAACGTCCCGGTCAACATCGCCGCCGGTGACATCTCGGGCGGCTCCAACAGCGCCAACCAGGGCGCGATCAACGGAGCCGCCAGCGGCGCCGGCAACAACGCGGGCACCACCCAGAACAACACCCAGACCCAAACCGCCGGCTCGAGCTGCCAGTGGGGCTGTGGCGGGGCCGGTCAAGCTCAACTGAGCGGGCAGGAGGCGCTCACCGGTCAATTGGCGGCTTCGTGCGCCAATGCCAACCAGACCGCGGTCAACGCGAACGTCCCGGTCAACATCGCTGCCGGGAATGTCTCCGGCGGCTCGAACACCGCCAACCAGTTCGCGCTCAACGGCGCGCTCAGCCTCGCCGGCAACAACGCGAACACGACGCAGAACGGAACGCAGAACCAAACGAGCACCTAACAGCCGCGCGCTGCCAACCCGCGACGGGTTGACCGCGAGCCCAGACAACCACGGCCCCGGCCGGCGTCCTGAGCGGCGCCGGCCGGGCCTCCCTCATGTGCTAATGCGATCCCTCAACACGGCAAAGCTCGGAACGGTCCTGATCACGATCTTCGTGACGCTCGCGACGGCGGCTCATGCGCGCGCGGATCAGCCGTCCCCCACAGCCATCACCACCTCGCCGGCGACCGTCGCGAGTTACCCGGGAGCTCAGCCCGGCTCGCCGAGCGACACCGGCGCTGGACCGCAGCCGGCCGCACCCACCCCGGCCGACGCCACGGCCGCGCCGGTCGGGACCCCGGCCGTGACGCCACCGGCGCCGACCGATCCGAGTAGCCCCCCGGTGCAGACGGGGACACCACCGGCAATCGCCACCACGTCGACGCCTCCACCGGACCAGACGGCGCCATCCGACCAGACAGCGCCTTCGCCACCGAGCGGCGGCGCGCCGCCGGCCACGCCGCCGACCACGTCGGGGCAGACTCCGCCGGCGCCATCCCCACCCCCGGCCCAGTCCGGTCAGGCACCTCCTGCTCCAGCGAACCCCGGCACACCGTCCGCCGGACCAACGTCGCCCCCGATGCCAGTCGAGTCGAGCACGACCACCCAGACGATTTCGCAGGTCGAGATTTCGGGGTGCACGTCGCACTGCCAGCAGGCCAGCCAGGTTCAAGTGGCCGTCCAGGAAAGCGTGACCGTGCAGGTTGCGGGGACGGCAGTGCAGTCGGCGACCGCCCTCGAGACGCAGCCGTCGCCGAACTCCTCCTCGCAGGTGACGAGCAGCGTGACGCAGATCCAGATCGGCTGCGTCTCGGAGTGCTTCGGCACGACCGCAACCGATCCATCGTCGGTCGCGCTCGCGCAGCAGTTACTGCAGAACCTCGACTCGCCGCAGCCGACTTGCGGCTCATCGTCGCTGCAGCCGGCGCCGGCAACCATCGAGAGCGTCGTCGATCAAGTGGCGTGCCAGGTTCAGGGTGCCCAGGCGATCGCGACGCAGACCGAGGTCGCCTCCCAGAGCGCCACCACCGTCCAGGTCCCGGATGCCACACCGGTTGCGCAATCGCCGGCGCCTGAGTCAGTCGCCGAAGCGCAGCAGGGGACGTGGCAGCTGCAGATCGGGTGCGTCTTCTACTGCCTCGATACACAGCAGGTCCAGCAGGCGCAGCAGTCGATCACGATCATCAACGTCGAGACCGGCACGACCGGCTCGAATCCCGGCGTCGTCGACGTCACCGACCAGATCATCTGGCAGGTGCAAGTCGGCTGCGTCGCCTGGTGCTACGACGCGACGCAGGCGCAGGTCGTCGCCGTGAGCACCGCGATCGTTGACGAGGACCCCACACCGGCGAGCTCACCACCGCCACCACCGCCACCGCCGCCGACGCCCACGCCCGGTCCTCCCGGGCCGGCACAAGGGACGAGACCCACGGCCGGGCAACCGACCGCGACCAGATCCGCGCCGCAGTCGGTGCAGGGTTCACCGGAGCCCAAAGGATCGCCCACTTCGCGCGTTCGGCTGTTCAGTGGAGTCGCCGTTGCCGGAGCAACCGTGGCCGGCCTGACCGCGCCGGTCGCGCCGGCAGCGCGGGTCCAGGAAGCGACCTTGGCGGTGGCGTCGGAGTCGATCTCCGGCGCACCGACGGTGGCCGTTCATCCCTCGATCGAATCCATCGCCAGGGCGATCCCGCGGCGGTCGCGGCAGACGGCGGCCAGGTCGCATGTGGACCACCCGATGCGAGTCGCCGAGGCACTCGCGGCAGCCCCAGCCACGCCCACTGATGTGCCCGTCGGCGCGATCGTGCTGGCAGTGGCGGCGACGTTGATCGTGGTGAGTGCGCTACGGACACAAACCGCCCGCACGGGGCGTTGATTTACAGGTGAAAGCGGCGTATGTTGGGCTTTAGAGAGCATTAGGTAGAAAGATGAAGGGCGCTTTGGCAACCCGGTCTTGGGGTTTGCGGCGCCGGGGGCAGTCGGACGCTGGTTCTTGGGCCGCTCGCACCGTCGCCCGTATTGGCGGGACGGTGATCCTCGTCCTCGTTGTTGCGGGGTGGCCGGCCGCTCGCGGCGCGTCAGGCTCCACCCCGAGGCCCGCTTCCGAGCCGACGCCCCAGACTGCGCCGACGTCCGGCGCTGGGAAGCAACCAACGCCGGATCCCGCCCCCCAGGCCACGACCGCCCCCCCCGCGTCGCCTAGGTCGACCTCCACGAGGCCGACGATTCGCGCGCCGGCGGTAGTTGCGCCGATCCGCGTGCCGGTCGTTGTTACGCCGGCGAGGACGGTCAGCATGTCCGCAGCAAAGATCGTCGCGTCGAGGGCGCCGCCCTCGCGGTCGGGACGGCCCACGTCCCCTCCGCAGGTCCGTGCCGTTCGGGTTCCCACTCCGCGTCGCGCGCGATCGGAAGCCACGCGGTTGCCGTTCCCCCTGGCCTGGCCCAAGTACTTGCTGCTGCTACCCGCCAGGGCGCTTCACGGCGGTGGGACCGGGCATCGCGACGGCATCCTCCTCCTGCTCACATCGCTCGCGATGGCGGCGCTCGCGGTGGCGAGCCTCGCGCTGCTGCGGCGCCTGAGACGACTGGAGCTGCGATGAGGCGGGTCGCGTTGGCGGTGGCGCTGGTAGCCGTCGCGGTGTCGTTGATGACGGCATCGGTGGCGTGGGGGGACCCATCCCCGCTGTGCAATGGTCAGCCTGACTGCAGCACGGGTTGGTACACGTCGCCTGTCACGGTTAGTTGGAACCTTGACGGGGGAACCAACGCTGGCGGTTGTGCAACCCAGATGTACGCCCAGGACACGAACCAGTCGCCGCTCCAGGACGATCCCGTCGCGGACCTTCCGCCGTGGACCTACTGCATCACGAACGTCACTGGCGGTACCGACACGCGGTTCTACTTCGTGAAGGTCGAGTTCTCGTCCCCGACCGCCACCGCAACCCCTTCCCGCCCTCCCGACTCGGGCGGTTGGTACAACGCCCCGCTCTCGTTCGCGTTCCAGGGCAGCTCGTTCTCTGGCATCGCGTCGTGCACCTCGGCGACGTACGCCGGCCCCGCCACCGCCACCGCCACCGTGACCGGGACGTGCGTCGACAACGCCGGCAAGTCCGTGACCGTTGCCAGCGGACCCTTCGCCTACGACGCGACGCCGCCAACACTGACCGCCACCGCGGACCCGGCCGACCAGAGTGTCGCGCTGCGCTGGCAAGTGGGCGGGGACGTCGCTCCGCTCGCCTCGATCCAGGTCACCCGCAACGGGGGCGCGAAGACTGCCGGCGCCCACGCTGTGTATTCCGGCAACGGGGCCGGATTCAAGGACGACCACGTGAGGAACGGTGTCCTCTACACGTACACGATCACCGCGCGCGATCAGGCGGGCAACGTGGCGGTGAAGACGATCAAGGCCACACCCGGACCGCGACTTCTCGACCCCGCGCCGAATGCGCACCTGACCGCGCCTCCGATATTGAGCTGGACCTCCGTGCCCCGCGCGACCTATTACAACGTGCAGCTATTCAAGGGCGGCAAGGTGCTGAGCTCGTGGCCCGAGCACGCCGGCCTGCAGCTCCGGCGGACCTGGCGGTTCAACGGGCGCCGGTACCGGCTGAAGCCGGGCAAATATCGATGGTACGTCTGGCCCGGCTTCGGACGCCGCGAGGCCGGCCGCTACGGGCACATGATCGGGTCCGGCACGTTCGTCGTCGTGCGCTGAACCCGAAGCCGGGGCTACCGCGAGCGCTCGATGTCGGCCAGGTGCGCGATGTTCTCGACGTCGTCGGGCTCGGCGCTCGAGCTGCCCTCGAACCAGGCATCGAGGATCTCCTCGAGCTCGGCCTGAGAGGTTGCCCGCAGGCTGAGCGCGAGCACGTTGGCGTCGTTCCAGCGGCGCGCGCCCTGCGCGGTGGGCGCGTCGCCGCACAGCGCGGCCCGGATCCCCGGCACCTTGTTAGCCGCGATCGACGCGCCGGTCCCGGTCCAGCACGCGACGATCGCCTGCTCGGCCCTGCCGTCGGTCACGTCCCGCGCCGCCGCCTCGCTCGCCCACGCCCAATCGGGCCGCTCGGCGTCCGCGTAGGCGCCGTGCAGCAGCGGCTCGTGACCGCGCCGGCGAAGCTCATCGGGCAGCGCCGGCGCGACGCCCGTCGTCAGCTCATCCGCGGCGACCGCGATCCGCATGCGCGGCGGTCAGGCCGCGGCGACAGCGGGCTCGCGAGTCTCGTCGGACGCTTCATCCGCGAGGGGCTCGGCGCAGTCCTCGAATAGCCACTGCAGCCCGTACGTACGCATGTCCTCGATCAGCGGCACGAGCGCGCGGCCCTTGTCGGTGAGCGCATACTCGACCCGGGGAGGCACTTCGGGGAACGTCTGACGCTCCACGACGCCCTCCTCCTCGAGCGCGCGCAACCGCAACGACAGCGTCCGCGGACTGATCCCCTGCAGCGAGCGCTCGAGCTCACAGAAGCGCGACCGGCCCTCGGCCAGATCGCGGATCACGAGCAGCGTCCACTTGCCACAGACGATCTCCGCCGTGCGGCAAACGGGACAGGTTTCATTCGGAGAAGCCATCTAAAGCCGATTCTAGCGCAATGCTTCACCAACTGAAGTAAACGAGCCGGTCCTCCGGCCCTGGCAATCGCTCGTCGGCAGTGGTAGGTTCGCGCACCTTCGGCCGTGCTGGCTACTGGGGGTCCGCCCGGCGCGTCCATGGCAGCAGTCACAACTTGAGGAGAGGGTTCGAGGTATGCGATCACGTCTTGCGGGTGTCGTACGGCTGGCGGGGGCACGAAAGAGGACGATCGCCTTGCTGGCGATGGTCGTCGCTCTGCCGGCCGCGATCGGAGCTCAGTCGGTGGCGGCCGCGCCCTCGGCCGCATCCGGCCCGCTGACACCGGCGCTGGCCAGGCACCTGTCGCAGAACGCCAACCAGCACGTGATCGTAATCCTGAAGAGCCAGCCAGCGGCTGCCCACGTCGGGAGCAGTGCGGCGGCGCGCCGCGCCGACGCGATCGAGGCAAACCAGGCGCCGCTGATCGGCGAGCTTCATGCGGTCCACGCCACGCATGTCAAGAGCTTCCAGCTCGTCGACGCGTTCGCGGCCACGGTTTCGAAGGCTGAGGTGGCAAGGCTCAGGGCGAATTCCGCGGTGGCCGAGGTCATCCCCGACGTCACGATTCGAGGCGCAGCGCCGGCTCAGGCGCCAACCGCGGGTCCACAGAAGTTGAAGCCGCACCAGGCACCGCCCACGACGCTCACCCCCAACGTGATCCCGGGCGCCTGCTCGAGCGGCAAGCCGCAGCTCGATCCCGAGGGCCTGTCGCTCACGGGCACCGACTCCGACAACCCGCGCCAGCCGACCGCTCGCTCGCTCGGAATCACGGGCGCCGGCGTGAAGGTCGCCTGGATCGCCGACGGCATCGACACGCACAACGTCAACTTCATTCGTCCCGACGGCCAGTCCGCGTTCAGCGACTACCAGGACTTCACCGGTGACGGCCCCGGTCAGGTCACAAGCGGCGACGAGGCCTTCCTCGACGCGAACACGATCGCCGGCCAGGGCCTCCACACGTACGACGTCAACGGGTTCAGCGCTCAGCCGGATCCGTCGGCCTGCAACATCCGCATCGAGGGCGTGGCTCCCGGCGCGAGCCTCGTCGGGCTCGACGTATTCGGCTCGTTCGAGGACACCACGACGTCCAACTTCCTGCAGGCGATCAACTACGCCGTCGAGACCGACCACGTCAACGTGATCAACGAGTCTTTCGGCTCGAACCCGTTCCCCGACGTGAGCGCGCTGGACGCCACCGCGCAGTTCGACAACGCCGCCGTCGCGGCGGGCGTCGTGGTCAGCGCCTCCACCGGCGACGCCGGCAACTTCAACACGATCGGCTCTCCGGCGACCGATCCGAACGTGATCTCGGCAGGGGCGTCGACCGACTTCCGCTTCTACGCCCAGACCAACTACGCGGCCGCTCGCTACTTCGCCACCAGCGGCTGGTTGAGCGACAACATCAGCTCGCTCAGCTCCGGTGGCTTCAGCGAGACCGGCGGCACCGTGTCCCTGGTCGCTCCGGGCGACCTCAGCTTCGCTTCCTGCGATGCCAGCCCGGAGTTCGAGGGCTGTGTCAATTTCAAGGGCCAGTCGTCGGACATCGAGGAGAGCGGCGGTACGAGCGAGTCCTCGCCGTTCGTCGCCGGCGCGGCGGCGCTCGTGATTCAGGCCTACCGTCAAACCCACGGAGGGGCCACGCCATCTCCCGCTCTGGTCAAGCAGATCCTCGTGAGCACCGCCACCGACCTCGGCACTCCCGCCGAGGAGCAGGGCGCGGGGCTTCTGAACTCCTACAAGGCCGTTCAGCTGGCCGAGTCGATCCGCACGTCGGACGGCTCTCCCAGGCCGACCGGCAACACGCTGCTGACGTCCGCCAACCAGCTCAATGCGGTCGCCGCCCCTGGCACGCGTCAGCGCTGGAACGTCAACGTCACCAACACGGGCTCGCACGTACAGCTCGTGAACCTGAGCGGCCGGACGTTCGGCTCAGATCAGAACGTGCAGACCGGCAGCGTCACGTTGGCGGACGGCACCAGCCCGCAGTTCGCCAACTACCAGGGACTCCAGAACAACTATGGGGTGTTCCACTTCACCGTCAGGCCGGGGGCCGACCGGTTGGCTGGTCAGCTCGCCTGGCCTGGCGATCAGTCGTACTGCGTGGACCCGGCGTCGGTGTGCAACACCGGCCTGAACTCGCGGGTGCGGCTGATCCTGATCGATCCGCGCGGCCGGTTGGCCGCGCACTCGCTGCCACAGGGACCCGGCAATTTCGGCGAAGTAGACGTCCGCGCCCCGACCCCCGGGCAGTGGACCGGGGTGATCTTCGGTGACGTAGCCGCCGACGGCGGGACGAACGGAACCGTCCCCTGGCGCATGGCGACCGAGCAGTTCGTGCAGTTCGGCTCCGTGTCCCCGAGCCGGGTGTTGCTGGCTCCCGGCCAGAGCCGGACGGTGACGGTGAGCGCCACTACCCCGTCGTCGCCGGGCGATGCGGCGGGCTCGATCGTGTTGAGGTCGGACTTCGGCTTCGGCGGGTCGACCTCGATCCCGGTGACGCTGCGCAGCGTGGTCCAGGTCGGCAGCCACAGCGCGGGTTCGTTCTCGGGCGTGTTGACCGGCGGCAACGGTCGCGCCAACGGTGAGGGCCAGCAGCAGTACTACGAGTTCAACGTGCCGGCCGGAGTCCGCGACATCAGCGCGGACGTGTCGATCGCCAACGATCCGACCGATCCGATCGGGGCGTACCTGATCAGCCCCGACGGGGACACGCTTGGGTACGGGCAGAACTCGCTCAACGGCACCGCTCTGACCAAGCTCACCGCGAACACGGTGGACCCGGCACCCGGCACGTGGACGCTCGTCGTCGACTTCGCCGAGTCGGTCGTAGGGAACGAGATCTCCGAGCCGTACACCGGAGACATCCGCTTCAACGCCGTGAACGTCAGCGCGGCCGGGCTGCCGGGCAGCGCGGCCACGAAACTCGCAGCGGGGACGCCGGTGACGGTCCCGGTGAAGATCACCAACACCGGGATCGCGCCCGAGGACTACTTCATCGACCCACGGTTGAACGGGTCGACGTCGGTAACCCTGGCCCCGTTCGCGCCGGCCAGCGGAATCACGCTGCCAAACACCGGGCCGTACCCGGCCTGGTTTGTCCCGACCCAGACGTCGAGCGTCAGCGTCACTCAGACATCGAGCCTGCCGACGATGTTCGACTTCGGGCCGGACGCCGGCGACCCGGATCTGTCCAGCCACGCGCCCGGGGCCGCGCCACTGTGCTCGACCACGTCGTCGGGTAGCGACACGCCGCCGGGCGGCCGCGTCACCGCCGGGTTCTGGTACGCCGGGCCGTCCGAGTGCGGCCCATACCCGGGTCCTGCGCCCGCGGGCACCGCGACGGTGGTGATGACAGCTCAGATCAAGCCGTTCGACTCAGCGGTGACCTCACCCACCGGGGACATCGAGGCGGCCTCGATCAACCCGGCGACCTCGTTCTCGCCGGTGGTGATCAATCCCGGGCAGACCGCCACAGTCAACGTGACGATCACGCCGAGCGCCGCCAGCGGCACGGTGGTGTCGGGGAACCTATACGTCGATGACTTCGACACCAACGTTCCGCCACCGGTGACCAGCCAGGAGAGCGGCGACGAGCTCGCGGCGCTCCCCTACACCTACACGGTGAGGTAGGCCCGGCCCATACGGACGCAGGTTCTGACGGCGGCCGGCTCCTGCGAGCCGGCCGTCGCCGCGAGCGGGGCGGCGGCCCGTGCGCCGGCTACGCGGCCATGCCCGGCGGCGGCGCCGACGGGCGGCCGTTCGCCGGGGCCATCGAAGGCGCCGGCCTCACCTGATGGACGGCCGGTGCCGGCCCGGCGTCGGTCGACGCGGGGCGCTCGTCGCTTCCGGTGAGGTCATTCATCGAGGTCGCGGTGCGGCCCTCGCCGGCGACCAGCAGCTTGAAGTCGTGCGGGCTCGAGGCGACGCGCATCGCGTCCTCCATCGACACGCGACCCGCCTGGAAGTGGCCCAGCAGCGCCTGGTCGAACGTCTGCATCCCGTAGTACTCGCCCTCGGCGATGACCTCGCGGAGGCGATCGGTCTGGTCGGGGTCGAGGATCATGTCGCGGGCCCGGCCGGTCATCCGCAGGACCTCGCACACGGCAACTCGGGCTGTGTGGTCGGCGGTCCGCACGAGCCGCTGGGAGACGACGGCCTTCAACGTCCCGGCCAGCATCGCGCGCGCCTGGCTCTGCTCGTGAGGCTGGAAGAAGTCGATGATCCGGTTGACGCTCTCGGCCGCGTCGAGCGTGTGCACGGTCGAGAGCACGAGGTGGCCGGTCTCGGCGGCCGACAGCGCGGTCCGGACGGTCTCCTCGTCGCGCATCTCGCCGATCAGGATCACGTCGGGGTCCTGGCGAAGCACCCGGCGCATGGCGCGGCCGAACGACTCGGTGTCCATGCCGACCTCACGCTGGTTGATGATCGACTGGCGGTCGCGGTGGAGATACTCGATCGGGTCCTCGATCGTGACGATGTGCCGCGCCATCGTCTGGTTGATGTGGTTGATGATCGCCGCGAGCGTCGTCGACTTGCCCGAGCCGGTCGTGCCGGTGAGCAGGATCAGCCCCCGCTCCTCCTGGGCGATCTCCTCGATCGCCTGCGGCAGGCCGAGCTCGTGGATCGTGCGGACCGTGAACGGGATCACGCGGGCCACGATCGACACCGACCCGCGCTGGCGGAACGCGTTGACGCGGAACCGCGCGAGCCCGTCGACCGTGTAGGAGAAGTCGATCTCGTTGTCGCTGTCGAACGCGGCCATCTTGTCCGAGTGCGCGGCGAGCATCTCCCGCAGCACGCGCTCGGTGTCCGCCGGCGTCAGCGGCTCGGTGTAGTGCTCGAGCGGCTCGAGCTGGCCGCGGAAGCGCGCCATCGGACGCGCCGGCACCTTCACGTGAAGGTCCGAGCCCTCGTTGTGGACGACATACGCAAGCGCCTCGTGAAGATCGAACATCGATCTCGCATCGGCGCGAACAATCGCCGGCTTGAGCGTCCACGACCAGCGTGGACGCCCAAACCGGCGATCAAACTCAGGCTACGTCGCGCAGCTTCTGCGCCTCAGCCAGCGACTGAAGCTTCTTAAGCGACTGGTTCTCGATCTGCCGGATCCGCTCGCGGGTCACGTTGAACGTACGGCCGACCTCGTCGAGCGTGCGCGGGTGCTCGCCACCGAGGCCGTAGCGCAGCTCCAGCACGCGGCGCTCCCGATAGCTGAGATTCTCGAGCGCCTCGCGGAGCGCCTCCTTGGTGAGGATCTCGGCCGCCCGCTCGTACGGCGATTCGGCGCGCTCGTCCGCAATGAACTGTCCGAACTCCGATTCCTCCTCGTCGCCCACGGGCTTCTCGAGCGACACCGGCGCCTGCGCCGAGCGCTTGATCGACTCGACCTCCTCGGGCTCGATGCCCGTGACTTCGGCGATCTCCTCGGCGGTCGGCTCGCGTCCGAGCTCGGTCACGAGCTTGCGCTCGGCCCGGCCGATCTTGTTGAGCTTCTCGACCACATGGACCGGGATGCGAATCGTCCGCGCCTTGTCGGCGAGCGCGCGAGCGATCGCCTGGCGGATCCACCAGGTGGCGTACGTGGAGAACTTGAAGCCCTTGCGGTAGTCGAACTTCTCGGCCGCGCGCACGAGGCCCAACGTCCCCTCCTGGATCAGGTCCAGGAACGGCAGCCCCTGGTTGCGGTAGTTCTTGGCGATGGAGACGACGAGCCGGAGGTTCGACTCGACCATCTTCTGCTTGGCGTCGAGGTCGCCACGCTCGATCCGCTTGGCGAGGTCAACCTCCTCCTGGGCGGTGAGCAGCCGGACCTTGCCGATGTCCTTCAGGAACAGCTGAAGGGAATCGGTGGTCATGTCCGGCTTGAGGTCCAGCGCCGTCTTCGGCTTGCGTCGGCCACCGCGCTTGTCGGGCGCGCGCTCGAGGTCCGCCGCCGCGATCGCGGGGTCGAGTTCCTCGACCAGCTCGATCTCAGCGCGCTCGAGGAAGCCGTGCAGCTCCTCGACATCCGCCTCGTCGAGGTCTAGCTCCGACACCGCACCGGTGATCTCGGCGTAGGTCAGGACGCCCAGCTGCTGACCGCGCGAAACGAGGCCTTTGATCTCTTCGAGTTCCTGCAGTTCCGCTACTGACATCTGAATCCGTTTCCCGTCGTACCCGCCGGTCCTGGACACCGCCGGCCTCAGACGATGACAAACGGGGGACGCCCTAAGGGCGCACACCCGCTAGTTAAACGTATGGGAGAAGTCTAGTCGCTATACTTTTTGAAGTCAATTGGGTCGAGGGGGCGTTGTTCCGCGCTCGGCTATAGGTATACGCGGAACGGTCGGGGCGGTTTCAATTGCTGTTCAGATTTTGCTGAGACCGGGCCCGTGCGGGCCGCGAGCGTCGCATTACGCCATCATATGAACGCTTGAGCGACGAACGCCCCTCAGACGTCCTCGGCGCGCTGCCGCGCAGACGGCCGCACCGCCGCAGCGAGAAGCGCGCTTCGCCCACGCCGGCGACGCGATCCGCATCGGCATCGGCATCCGCGCCGGCGACGGACGTCCGCGCGCCGGCTCCTTCCGAGACCCGACCGCGATCCACGGCCAAGCGCGCACCCGCGTCCCGTCCGCGCGGAGCGCGGACGGCGCCGGCAAAGGCCGCGCCGGCAACCAGGGCAAAGCCCGCGCCGGCAACCCGGCCCGAGCGCCTGCGCCAGCCGGCCCAGCCCGCCGGCGTCCCGCCCACGCCGCCCCCGGGGGACCGGACCGACCACAACACCGGCCGGGACATCCTCGGCATCGCGGCCCAGGCGACAGCCGAGCTCGCCGAGATCGGGCTCCACGCCGGGGCCCGAGCGCTGCGCAACGCGGTCAGCCGACTGCCGCGCCCGTAGGACTGCGCACATCATCGGCGCATCTGGTTAGAATCTCGCGCCGTTACGCCGAGCGATCGTCCGTCCGCGGGCGATCGGCGGGGGAACCACTTGCGGATCCAAGGATCCGCAGGGGCGAATCGGCCCAGCTTGGGTCGTAGCGCTCACAAGGCGCGAGCCCGTCAGCTCACCCCGTAGGCACACCACGAGAGGACTGATCAGCTGCTCGCGAGAGTCGGCAACCGCTATGTAACCCCGTTGTTGGCCGCCGGCGCCGTGCTGGCCATCCCAGGACTCGCCTGGGCCGCGTCTGGCGGCTCTGGGTCGGGCGGAGCTGGGACCGCGCCGCAGTCGCAGTCCCAGTCCAACCCGAGCGTGCCCGTCAGCGCCGGCAACGTCCCGGTCAGCGCGAGCAGCGACGGGATCACGATCACATCCGAAGCATCGGCCTTCCTGCGCGGCGGCGTGTCGGTGACCGGGAGCGTCCCGGGGTCCGATGCCGGCGAGACCGTCGAGATCGACCAACTCTCGGGCAGCTCCGCCTGGGTCCCCGTCGCCGACGCGACCGCCCACTCCGGCGGCTCTTTCTCAGCGGCCTGGCACCCGAGCCACACGGGGCAGCTCACGATCCGGGCGGTGATCGGCGGCTCGCAGGCCTCGAGCGCCGCGGCCGCGCCAACGGTGTCGGTCACGGTCTACCGGCGCTCGATCGCCACGCTCTACGGCCCGGGGTTCTGGGGTCACCGAACCGCGTGCGGAAAGATCCTCAGACGCAGCACGATTGGCGTGGCGAACCGGACGCTCCCGTGCGGGACCGCGGTTCAGCTCTACTACAAAGGCCGCGTCATCACCGTGCCGGTGATCGACCGCGGTCCGTACGCGAACGGCGCCAACTGGGACCTGACGATGGCCACCGGGCGCGCGCTGGGCATGCTCGACACCGAAGTGATCGGCGGCGCGGCGGTCCCGTCGGCGTCGAGCGCCCCCACCGCGGGCGCTCCCTCCGCGCAGTAGCTCCGGTCAGCTGACCAGGCTCGGACCCGGCGTCGGCGGCTCGGGGTCGCCGTCACCGTCGTCAGGCTGCCCGGCGACGATCCCGATCCCACTCGCCTCGGCCGCAAATTTCGTCTGCTCGGCGGCATCTATCAGCGCCGCCGCGTTGTGGCCGTCCTCGCCGAGCACCGCGAGCCCGACGCTCACGGTCAGCGGAGCGCCGCGCCAGGCCTCCTCCATCGGCACCGCGGTGACGATTCGAGATCCGAGCGCCTGCGCGCCGGTCCGCCCGGTGTCGCGCGCGATGATCCACGCCCGGCTCTCGGTCTCGCACGCAAGCACGTCCCGGTGGCGCAGCGCGGTCCGCACCGCCTGGGCGAACCTCCCGAACGTCGCGCTCGCCTCGCTGCGTGGTTCCGCCGCGAGCAGCCGCTCGGCCTCCTCGAGCTCGACGAGCAGCAGCGACAGCGGGATCCGAGCGCGCGCGGACCGGACGATCTCGTCTCGGAGCGCGCCGATCCACAACGCGTCGCCGACCGGCCGATCGCGGGTCGCGGCCTGCGCCGGGGAACCGTCGCTCGCCGGCGGCGCTTGCGGCTCGGGCACGCCCGCCAGCGCCGCCGTCTCGGCCTCGGCGTCGTGCCTGCCTTCTGTCACCCCGCCGTTCTCGATACCCCGATCCGCACCACCGCCGGCCCCAACCGGTCCCCCCGTGCCCGCAAGCCCCGGCGTCGCACTCCCCTCCCCGCGCCGCTCCAGGGGTCCGGCTCCGACTGGGGCCTCGTGCGGCGCGGCTGGGACGTCGGTGCGCGCGACCCGGAGCGGCGGGACGCGCGGCCCTGGGGGTTCGCCGTCGGCGCGCTGGCGCAGGACGGCGGCGCGCACGAGCTCGGCCACCAGCGACAGTCGCTCGCCGGCGTCGGCGAGCAGGTCGGGGTCGGTCCGCGTCAGCTCGGTGCGCACAGCACTCCAGATGACCGTCCGGAGCGTCTCGACGGCGTGGGCGGCGCTTTCGGCACTGCGCACGCCCGCGAGCTCGCCGGCGCGGGACACGAGCGGCTCGAGCACGCCACCGGCCTCGATCCGCCGCAGGTCCGCCTCGTCGTAGATCGCCCGCACCACGGCGTCGCAGATGCGCGGACCGTCACGCGCGACGTCGCCGGCCAGGATCGCCGCCGCCGACTCGAGCGGCGCGTCCTCGACCAGCGCGAGCAGCCAGCCCTTGGCGAGCTCCTCGCCACGCAGCAGCAGCGCTTCGACTCCTTCGGTCACGACCGGCCCTGGTCGCCTACGGCGTGGCACACCCCGCTCCATCCAGGCACTTTTACCACGCATTGAGGTCGTCCATTCGTATTAGCGTCAACCGAGCGCAGTTGTCCGCCAAAATGAGGCGATGCCTCCCGCGCTGATTACGATCGCCGAAGCCCGCGAGCGGGTGCTGAGCGCCGCCCGACCGCTCGGAACCGAGCGGGTCGCGATCGACGAGGCCCGTAATCGGGTTCTCGCCGCCGATCTGAGAGCCGCCGGCGACGTGCCGCCGTTCCCGTGCTCGGCTATGGACGGCTACGCGCTCGTCCACGGGGATGCCGGCCGGACCCTGACCGTGGTCGGCGAGTCGCGCGCCGGGACCCCCTCGGCGACGACGCTCGGCGACGGCAGCGCGATCAGGATCTCCACCGGCGGCGCGATCCCGGACGGCGCCACCGCGGTGATCCCACAGGAGAACGTCGAGGTCCACAACGGCACGATTCTGACCCGGGTCGAGGTCGCCGTCGGCGACCACCTGCGCGGCGCCGGGGAAGACATGCGCTCGGGCGCGGCCGTACTGCGCGTCGGTACGCTGCTCGGCGCCGCCGAGCTGGGCGCGGCGGTCTCCGCCGGCGCGGCCGAGCTGACCGTCTACCGGCGCCCGCGGGCGCAGGTCCTGTGCACGGGCGACGAGCTCCGCGCCCCCGGCGAGGCGCTCGGCCCTGGCGAGATCCACAATTCGAACGCGCCGATGCTCGATGCGCTCGCCGCCACGGAGGGCGCGATCGTCGGGTCGGCACGGCGACTCCCCGACGATCGCGCGGCCACCGAGGCCGGGCTCGCGGAGGCGCTAGAGACCGCCGACGTCGTGATCATCTCGGGCGGGGTTTCGGTGGGCCCGCACGATCACGTCAAGCCGGCGCTCGCCGAGCTCGGCGTCGAGGAGGTGTTCTGGCGAGTCGCGCTCCAGCCGGGTAAGCCGACCTGGTTCGGCCGCCGCGGAGCGGCGCTCGTATTCGGGCTGCCCGGGAATCCCGTGTCCGCAGTCGTGACGTTCGCGCTGTTCGTGCGCCCGGCGCTGGCTGTGCTCCAGGGGCGCACGGAGGAGCCTCTACTCGAGCCCGAGGCGGTGCTCGGGACCGCGGTTCGTCTTAATCCCGATCGCGAGCAGGCGATGCGCGTGCGCCTCGAGCGCCGCGACGGGAAGCTCGTGGCCATACCCAACGGGCCACAGGGCTCCCACATCGTGTCCTCCCTCCTCGGTGCGGACGCGCTCGCGTTCGTCCCCGCCGGCGAGGGCCAGCTGGAGGCCGGCGCGGCAGTGGCGCTCGAGCGCCTTCCGCGCTGAGACAATCCCGCCGTGGCTGTGTTCGCCGCGGTCCTGGCAGCCCTCACCGCGTTGGTGGCTTCGCGGCGCTGGCGCCGACGGCCGGGCCGGCTGCCCGCTCAGGCCGTGATCGTGTCGCCGCCGAAGTCGACGGTGATCGCGCGCGACGGCGCCGTGCGCTCGGTGCAGTCGGCCGAGCTGACGCTGGCCGAGCAGGACTGGAAGCGGATGTGGAACGCCACTCACCTCGAGAACCTGGCCCGCACCTACTGGCTGTTCCTGTCGCGCGTGACCGCGTGGACGATCCGCGTCGTCTACGGCGAGAACGAGCGCTCGGTGGTGTTCCTCGGACGGCCGCTGACGCTACTTCGGTTCGAAGCGCCGGAGTACGTGCTCGAGCGCGAGCGCGGCAAGGTCAGCTGGCGGATCCGCGACGGCCTGCTCGTCGCGCGCGCCGGCCGGGGTTGCGGCTTCCTGTCCCTCGACGTCAGGCGTCTGGGCACTGAGCCCGACGGCCGCGTGAAGGTCCGAATCGAGGTCGAGGTGGCGAACTTCTATCCCGCGATCGCGGTCGGGTTCAGCACACCCGTGTACGAGGCAACCCAGTCCTCGATCCACGTGCTGGTCACGCACGCATTCCTGCGCTCGCTCGCCAAGCTCAACCTGGCCGAGTCGAAGGTCGGCCGCTTCGCCGCCGGCCGCGCCGCGGGCGTCGCCGCTGGACGCGCCGCGATCGAGCGCGCCCGCCAGTTCCGCGACCATTGAGCTTCGACGGCACACCCGTCCGGCGGCACCGCGCTGGCCGGTTGCAGCACGCGGTTCGGGCTGTATCGAACGCGAGTGCCGCGGGCCGGGCGCCGCCGCCTCGCTCAGAGCTTGGTCGAGGGTCCGCGGATACCGTCAGGGTGGGGAGCCTGGCCGCACACCACCTGCGTGACGCGTCAATCGACGCGGCCCGCTTCAACCGTGCCGTGTCACCCATGTGGGGCATGCATGACGCGACGCTGTGCGGCGGGTGGGCGCCGATTGTCGTGTCACGCATGCCGGGGCCACCGACACACTCGATCGACGCCGCACACCGCCTCCAGGTGCCCGCCTTTATCGGTCCGGACGCCGAGCGGAGCGAGGCCCAAAATCAGCCGTAACGCACTCCGGTGAGCGTCCGCAGCTTCGCCCGGTCGTGGCGTGCCGACACCCGCCGGACGGTGCCCGACCGTGAGCGCATCACGAGCGATTCGGTCGTCGCTCCGCGGTCGCCCTGGTAGCGAACCCCCTGGAGCACGTCGCCGTCGGTGACGCCGGTGGCCGAGAAGAACACGTCCTCGCCTGCCACCAGGTCGTCGCAGCTCAAGATCTTCGAGAGGTCGTAGCCGGCCTCGATCGCGGCGTTCCGCTCAGCGTCGTCGCGCGGCCACAGACGGCCCTTGAGCTCGCCGCCGATGCACTTGATCGCCGCCGCGGTGATCACGCCCTCGGGCGTCCCGCCGATCCCCCACAGGATGTCGACCGGAGTGTCGTTGCTGACCGCGAGCAGCGCCGCCGACACGTCGCCGTCGAGGATCAGCCTGACGCGCGCGCCCGCATCGCGGATCTGCTCCATGGCCGCGTGGTGCCGCTCGCGGTCGAGCATCACGACCATCACGTCGCGGATGTCGATCTTCTTGCGCTCGGCGATCAGACCGAGCGTCTCGGGCAGCGGCCGGTCGAGGTCGAGCAGATCGGCGATCTCGGGCCCGCCCGCGATCTTCTCCATGTACACGATCGGGCCGGGATTGAACATGGACCCGCGCTCGGCCAGCGCGATCACCGAGATCGCGCTCGGCATCCCGAGCGCGGTCAGGCGGGTCCCCTCGAGCGGGTCGACCGCGACATCCACGAGCGGCGGCGTCCCGTCGCCGATCTGCTCGCCGTTGAACAGCATCGGGGCCTTGTCCTTCTCGCCCTCGCCGATCACGACCACGCCGTCCATCGACACCGAGTCGAGCACGTGGCGCATCGCGTCGACCGCGGCCTGGTCGGCGCCCTCCTTGTCGCCGCGCCCGACCATGCGGGCCGCGGCCAGCGCCGCCGCCTCGGTCACGCGGACCAGTTCTAGCGCGAGGTTCCGATCCGGACGCGCGGCTTCGTGGCTCTCGTTCATGGCAACCCCGGTGGCTTGCGTGTGGTCATGCTCTCCTTCGTTCGCCAGACCGACCCGATCAGGATCAGCACACCACCGACCAAGCCGATCCACCAGCCGAGGCTGATGCCGATCTCGCCGGGCGGCGTCCCCGGCTTGTCGATCAGCCCACGGAACAGCGTGAACCCGAGGGCCCAGATCGCGATGATCGCGGTCATCTCACCGCGCGGCCACGACAGCGCGTGTCCGCGCAGGATGATCCAGGCGAGGATCGCCGGCGCGATCGCCGCGACCAGCAGCAGGAATCGAATGATCAGCAACGAGTTCCACGCCGTGCACGAGCTGTTGGGGCCCCGGCAGTTGCCGAGCACGGTGAACTTGTCTCCCAGCGTGTACCACGCCAGGAACACCGATAGGCCCAAGATGGCCCCGCCTAGAACCGCGATCAGTTCGCCGCGGTCGAGCTTCCTGAAGTCCATCGGTCGGGCAGCCTAGCCGGTTTGCCGCCCGCCTGGCGCAGCACGGATCGCCGCTCAGAGGTCGCTGGTCGCCCGCTCGGGACGCGCGATTCCGCTGCGCTCGGCCGCGTCCTTGACGGCCGCCGAGACCGCGTCGTGGACGCGCTTGTCGAGCGCGTCGGGGACGAGCTCCCCGTCCCTGGCGAGGAGGGCGATCGCGTCGGCGGCGGCGAGCTTCATCGCGACGTTGATGCCGGCCGCCCCCGCCTGGAGCGCGCCACGGAAGATGCCGGGGTAGCCGAGCACGTTGTTGACGCTGCGGCCGTCGGCGGCGAACGCCGCGCCGGCGGCCTCTGCCGCCTCGGGGTCGATCTCGGGGTCGGGGTTGGTGAGGGCGAGGATCACCTGGCCCGCGCGGATCATCTCCGGCTGGATCAGCCCCGCCCGGCCGGTCGTGGCCACGACCACGTCCGCCTCCGCCATCACCCGCTCCATCGAGCTGATCTCGACCCCGTGCTCGCGCGCCCGCGCGTGGGACGCCTCGATCGGATCGAACGCCAGCACGCGCCGCACGCCCGCGTCGACCATCAGCGCCGCGATCCCGTACCCGGCGGCGCCGAGGCCGAGCTGGCCGAACGTTGCCGATTGCAGCTCGATGCCCGCGTAACGGCAGGCGACGGTCGCCGCCGCGAGCGACACCACGGCGGTCCCGTGGACGTCGTCGTGCATGACCGGCTGGGGGAGCTCGTCCTTCAGCCGCCGCTCGATCTCGAAGCACTCCGGGGCGGAGATGTCCTCGAGGTGGATCCCGCCGAACGTCGGCGCGATCCGCAGCACGGTGTTGACAAACGTGTCGGCGTCGGTCGCGTCGATCAGGATCGGCATCGCCGAGATTCCGACGAACTGGTCGTAGAAGACGGCCTTGCCCTCCATCACGGGCATCGACGCGACCGGTCCAATGTTCCCGAGCCCGAGCACCCGCGTCCCGTTCGTGCAGATCGCAACGCTCTCCGAGATCATCGTGTAGCGCGCGGCGAGCTCGGGCTGCTCGGCGATCGCCGTGCACACGCGCGCGACCCCGGGCGTGTACACATCGCGCATCTCCTGGACCGTCCGCACGGTCTGGCGCGCATGGATCCGCAGCTTGCCGCCGAGGTGGCGGAGCAGCGCCCGATCCTCGTGCCACAGGACCCTCACATCGTGGAGCCCGCCCACCAGCTCGGCGATCCGGTCGGACTGGGGGACGTCCCGCACCTCAACCGTGATCTCCCTGATCGAGTGCTCACGACCGAGCGAGACGGTGACGACGTCGCCGATCAGTCCCTCGCCGTCGGCGATCGCCTGGGCAACGCGCGCGAGCTGCCCGGCGTGGTGCGGGATCTGGACGCGATAGGTGCAGTCGAGCATGCTCCTCCCTCGGACGCGGGCTTTCCCTCAGCGCTGTGTGTATCACCCTGCTGATAGGTTCGCCCCCGTGACCCCGCCGCCGTCGTCCCAGCGCGGCCCCGAGCTCCGGCAGCTCGTGCCCGAGCCGGACACGATCCGCGCCGGCGACTTGCTCGCGGCGCTCAACCTCGCCGGCCGCGCGCACACCGACCGGCCGTACACGATCGTCAACTTCGTCGCGAGCGTCGACGGACGCGCGGCGTTCGAGGGCCGCTCGCGAGACCTCAGCGACCCGGGGGACCGCGAGATGTTCCACGGCCTGCGCGAGCATGTCGACGCGATCCTGGTCGGCACCGGGACGCTCCGTGCCGAACGGTACGGGCGGCTCGTCCGCGACCCCGAGCGCCGGCACCGGAGGGCCGCCTCGGGCCTGAGCCCGGAGCCGCTCGCCTGCATCTTCAGCCGCGGCGGCGACATCCCGACCGACATCCCGCTGTTCTCCGAGCCCGCCGCCCGAGTCGTCGTTTTCACGCCCGCGGAACTCGACACCTCGTCGCTGGCCGCCAACGTCGACGTGGTTCGCCTGGATGCAGGCCAGCTCACGCTGACCACGATGATGCGCCGGCTGCGCTCGGCCTACGACGTCCGCTCGTTGCTGTGCGAAGGTGGACCGACGATCTTCGGTGCGCTGCTCCGAGAAGACCTCGTCGATGAGCTGTTCCTGTCGCTCGCGCCCAAGCTGACCGGCGGCGGCCGTGCGCCGGGGATCACCAGCGGACCCGAGCTCACCGAGTTGCGCAAGCTGTCGCTGGTTTGGGCAATCGAAGCGGACAGCTCGCTTTACCTACGGTACGCGCTTCACTGAACCGTTTCACCTTACACTCGTGAACCGGTTCACCTCGATAGTGAACCGTTTCACCCCGATGGTGAACCGTTTCACGCCCTAGTTACTTTTCCATAGTCACCGGAATTCCCCCGAAGTTAATAAACCTGGCGCCTACAATGGCGACCAGTGACAAGCTCGATCGCAGCCACGGCGCCTCTGACTGCGACGCGGGTCGTCGAGACGCTGGAGGAGGCACGCCGGCGGACGTTCGCGTTGGTGGCATCAGTGTCGGACGCCGACCTCGAGCGCGTCCACTCCGAGTTGATGAGCCCGCTGGTCTGGGACCTGGCGCACATCGCGGCCTACGAGGACCTATGGCTGGTGCATCGTTTCGGCGAACGGCCGCTCCTGCGCGAGGACCTCGCGGCGATGTACGACGCGTTCGAGACGCCGCGCGCGGTGCGGGGTGACCTTCCGCTGCTCGGACCGGCGCAGGCCCGTGAGTACCTGGAGGAGGTTCGTGCCAGAACGCTCGAGGTGATCGACGAGCGTGGCGTCGGCGACGGCGTCCTGCACGAGATGGTGATCCGTCACGAGCAACAGCACGACGAGACGATGTTGCAGACGTTGATGCTGGCGCGCCTGGGGGGTTACGAGCTTGCCGGACGACGGCCGATGCCCGACTCGCTTCGGCCGGCCCCGACCGGGCTTGAGATGATCGAGATCCCCGCCGGCGAGTGCACGATCGGCGCCGCCGCGGACGGATTCGCCTACGACAACGAGCGCCCGCGCCACCGGACCGTCGTGCGCGACTACCTGATCGGGCGGACCCCGATCACCAACGCAAGCTTCCTGACGTTTGTCGAAGGCGGCGGTTACGAGCGCCGCGAGTGGTGGACCGATGAGGGCTGGGCCTGGAAGGAGGAGCACGACATCACCAGACCGGGCGCCTGGACCGCCGACCTCGGTGCCGAGTGGCGGCTCGGCGGACTGGAGCGGCTCCACCCCGACCGGCCCGTCGTCCACGTGTCCTGGTTCGAGGCCGACGCCTTCGCGCGGGCGCACGGCGCCCGTCTCCCCACCGAGGTCGAGTGGGAGAAGGCGGCGACCTGGGACGAGATAACCGATCCCGCCCGCCCTCGCGCCCGGCGCTACCCGTGGGGCAACCGTCGCCCGGTCCCCGGCCTGCACGCCAACATCGACCACCGCGGCTGCGGAACCGCCCCCGCGGGCGGCTTCCCGGAGGGCGCCTCGCCCTACGGCTGCCTCGGGATGATCGGCGACACGTGGGAGTGGACCAGCAGCCGGTTCGCCGGCTATTCCGGATTCGTCGCCCATCCGTACAGGGAGTACTCCGAGGTGTTCTTCGGAGGGGACTACCGCGTGCTCCGCGGCGGCTCGTGGGCGACGCGGACCCGCGTGACCAGCTCGTCGTTCCGCAACTGGGACCACCCGCAGCGGCGTCAGATCTTCTCCGGAATCAGAATTGCGAGAGACGCATGAAGTTCGTGGCCCGACGGCGCAGCTTCCGGATCGCAACGAGCGCATGATGCCGCCCACGCGGACCGGCGAGATCCGGATCGAGTCGTTCCTATCGGAGACCGACGAACGCTCGCTGGCCAACGATGTGCTCGACGGTCTGACCCGCCCGTTCAAGGAGATCCCGGCCAAGCACTTCTACGACGCTCGCGGTTCGGAGCTGTTCGAGCGGATCTGCGAGCTGCCCGAGTACTACCCGACCCGGGCCGAGCGCGAGATCCTGCTCGCGCACGCCGGCGGGATCGTGCGCCGCACGCGCGCCGGCGAGCTGGTCGAGCTCGGCTCGGGCTCGGCCGAGAAAGCGCGGATCCTTTTGAGCGCGATGTCAAGGGCCGGGACGTTGCGCCGCTACGTCCCGCTCGACGTATCCGAGAGCGCGCTCGAGGCGGCGGCCCAGGAGCTCGTGGACGAGTTCGACGGCCTCGCGGTCCACGGCGTGATCGGCGACTTCGAACGCCACCTCGCACAGGTTCCGGACGCCGATGGAACGCCGCGGATCGTCGCTCTGCTCGGCGGAACGATCGGAAACTTCCTGCCTGGCACGCGCCGGCGCCTGCTGCGCGAGATCGGCGGGCTGCTCGGCCCCCGCGATCGGCTGCTCCTCGGCACCGACCTCGTCAAGGACCCGGCGGTGATCGAAGCCGCCTACGACGACTCCGAGGGCGTCACCGCGGAGTTCAATCGCAACGTCCTGCACGTGATCAACCGAGAGCTCGACGCCGACTTTGCGCCCGAGGGGTTCGAGCACATCGCGTTCTTCGATCGCAAGCACGAGTGGGTCGAGATGAGGCTGCGCTCGCAGCGTCCCTGCACCGTGCTCGTCGGCGACCTCGGCCTGCGCGTCGACTTCGCCGCCGGCGAGGAGCTCCGGACCGAGATCAGCGCCAAGTTCACCCGCGCCCGCGTCGAGGAGGATTTCGAGGCCGCCGGTCTGCGACTCGACTCCTGGTACACCGACGCCGACGAGCTGTTCGCGCTGTCGCTGGCCGCTCGCCAGTAGGGTTCCCGGCATGCAGATCGAAGGCAGTGGCGCGATCGTCGGCGGCGGCGCGTCGGGTCTCGGCGAGGCCACGGCCCGCCGGCTGCACGCCGGCGGGGCGCATGTCGTGATCGCGGACATGAACGAGGACCGCGGCCAGGCGCTCGCGAGCGAGCTCGGCGACCGTGCCACGTTCGTGCCGACCGACGTCACCGATGAGGGCGCGGTTCAGGATGCCGTGGCCGCCGCCACCGCGCAGCCGGTCACGCTCCGAATCGCGGTCTCGTGCGCCGGGATCGGCTGGGCCGGGCGCGTCGTCGGCAGGCGCGGGACCCACGCGCTCGAGCCGTTCGAGACCGTCATCCGCGTCAACCTGATCGGGACGTTCAACGTGATGCGGCTCGCGGCCGCCGCGATGCTCGAGAACGAGCCGACCGCATCGGGCGAGCGGGGCGTGTGCGTCAACACGGCCTCGATCGCGGCCTACGACGGCCAGATCGGCCAGATCGCCTACTCGGCCTCGAAGGGCGCGATCGTCAGCATGACCCTGCCTGCCGCCCGCGACCTCTCGTCCGCCGGCGTCCGCGTGTGCGCGATCGCGCCCGGCACGTTCGACACGCCGCTGCTGAGCGCGCTGCCGCAGGACGCCCGCGAGGCGCTCGGCAAGGTTGTCCCGTTCCCGTCCCGGTTCGGGCGCCCGGAGGAGTTCGCCGCGCTCGTCGCACACATCGTCGAGAACGAGATGCTCAACGGCGAAGTGATCAGGCTCGACGGCGCGCTGCGGATGCCGCCGCGCTAGCACGGGCAGGCGTGGCGCGCGGTAGCGCGGTGGCGCGGTGGCGCGGTGGCGGGGCGCGGTCGCGGGCGTCAACGGCGGGCACCTGGGGGCGGCTGGGCGGTGGGGACGGGGCGCGAGCGCGAATAACTCACCACTCGACCCCTTCCCCGGAGGTGAACGGTGGCTCAGTCGGCTATGGCACGAGTTTCGCTCCACTCGGCGCCCGCACGACGCCGAGTGGCGACTTAGTCGGCCTGTCTGTGGGCGCCGGCGGGTGACCGCCTCAGCTCGCCGGTCATAACTTCACACTCGGCACTCCCCCCTACGGCGAATGCAGATTCAGGCACGCATGCGGGCCATATCGGCGCACTGGGCGGACGGCACCCGTCGAGTGTCGGGTTGTGACCCGCCTCCGGCGCGCCGGCCATCCGCGCCAGCCTGACCAGCTTGCACCGCCGCCACCCGCGCCGGCGCACCAACCCTCCCTAAACATCTGTTCTATCGGCGCATCTACCCCCCTTTGCAGGGGTAAACTCCGGCCATCCAGGAAGGGAGTACCCAGTTGGCGCTCACCATGCAGGGTGGTGAACGGCGACTCGCGTCCCGTTGCAGGACATCGCCAGAATTGTCGTTATGAAGCCGCCCCCCAAACAGCAACCCGGGGCCGGCGAGTGGCTCGACCTCCAGCGCGCGGTCACCGACGCGCTCGAGCGATCCCAGTCGCTGACCGAAGCCGGCCCGCTGATCATCGACGCGCTTATGCGTGCCGAGCAGCGAGCCCGCGGCGAACGCCTGCTCACCGACGCCGAGCAGGCGGCGGCGACCGGGAGCTTCGAGCTCGCGCTTGACACCGGCGAAACGCACTACTCCCCCGGCCTGCGCCGCATCTTCGCGACGCCGGCGGACGTCGAGCTCACGCGTGAGCTGCTGCTCGAGCGCGTCCATCCCGAGGACCGAGAGCTCGTCGAGAAGTCGTTCGAGGGCGCCTACCGCACCCGCGAGTCGCTGCACTTCGAGTTCCGCGTGACGCGGTTCGACGGCGTCGAGCGGGTCGTGCGCGCCCGCGGTGAGGCGGTCAAGGAATCCAAGCGCGGACCGATCAAGGTCGTCGGGACGATGCAGGACGTGACCGACGAGGCTGTGGCGCGGTCGGCGCGCGACCTCCTCAGCTACGTGGTCCAATCGACCAGAGACGCGATCGTCACCAAGTCCCAGGACGGCACGATCACGAGCTGGAACCGCGGCGCCGAGCAGCTCTACGGCTTCTCGGCGAAGGAGGCGATCGGGCATCAGATCGGGTTGATCGAGCCCCCGCACCGGGCCGGCGAGCAGCAGAAGATCCTGCAGACGCTGCTCTCGGGCGAGTCGATCGAGAACTTCGAGACCGAGGGCGTGCGCAAGGACGGGAGCGTGATCACGGTCTCATTGACGGTCTCGCCGGTCAGGGACGCCAACGGCCGGATCGTGTCGACGGCGATCATCGCGCGCGACACCACCGAGCGGGTGCGCTACGAGGAGCGCCTGCGGCACATGGCCGACCACGACCAGCTGACCGGCCTGTTCAACCGCCGGCGCTTCGACGAGCAGCTCAAGCGCGAGCTCGCCCGGGCCGGGCGCTACGCCGCTCACAGCGCGGTGCTCAGCATCGACATCGACAACTTCAAGGGGATCAACGACTCCGCCGGCCACGCCGCCGGCGACGCCGTACTCGTCCAGGTGGCGCGCGTGCTCGGCAACCGGTTCCGCTCGACCGACGTCGTCGCCCGGCTCGGCGGCGACGAGTTCGCGGTGCTGCTCTCGGCAGTCGGCCCCGACGAGGCCCGAGCGGCGGCCGAGGACCTCCTCACCGAGATCCGCAACAGCCCGGCGAACTACGGCGGCCGGCCGTTCCGGATCAGCGCCAGCATCGGCGTGACCGCGTTCGAGTCCGACGACGCCACCGCCGGCGAGGTGCTCGTCAACGCTGACCTCGCGATGTACGCGGCCAAGACCGCCGGCCGTGACCGGGTCGTGGTCTACACCGCGCCCGAGGCGCGCAAGGCCCGCGCGATGGCGAAGCTGACGTGGTCGCAGCGCATCCAGGACGCGCTCGACCGCGACCGCTTCGTGCTCCACCTCCAGCCGATCCTCGAGCTCGCCACCGGCGAGATCAAGCACGGCGAGCTGCTGCTGCGGATGAAGGGCGAGCGCGGCAAGCTGATCGCCCCGGGCGCGTTCCTACCAGCCGCCGAGCGGTTCGGCCTGATCCACGCGATCGACCGCTGGGTCGTGGCACGTGCGATCCAGCTGATCGCCGAGTCGATGGGTCCGATCCCCCGGGTCGGGATCAATCTCAGCGGTGAGTCCGTGGTCGGCGATCCGGAGTTGCTGCGGATGATCGAGCGCGAGCTCGAGCGCTCATCCGTCGATCCTTCCAAGCTGATCTTCGAGGTAACCGAGACGGCCGCGATCGCCAACATGCCCGAGGCCACCGAGTTTGCCCGCGGCCTCACCGACCTCGGCTGCAGCCTCGCGCTCGATGACTTCGGCACCGGCTTCGGGTCCTTCTACTACCTCAAGCACCTGCCGGTGAGCTACGTCAAGCTCGACGGCGAGTTCATCCAGAACCTGCCCCGCAGCGAGGTCGACGAGCATATGGTCAAGGCGATCGTCGGCGTCTCCCAGGCGCTCGGGATCAAGACCGTCGCCGAGTCGGTCGCCGACGCCGAGACGATCGGGCTGCTCCAGAAGCACCACGTCGACTACGCCCAGGGCTACTTCGTCGGCAAGCCGACTCCGCTGAGCGTCGCGCTGGCCGACGGCGGGTGGCTGTCGAACCCGCGCCTCACGGCCTAGGCGGGCGGGCGCGCCGGCATCCCCGCGGCCGTCCGGACGCGCCGGCATCCCCGCGGCCGTCCGGACGCGCCGGCATCCCCGCGGCCGTCCGGACGCGCCGGCGCCCCCGCGGCCGCCCAAACGCTCAGTTCAGCCGCTCGATCAGCATCGCCTGGCCCATTCCGCCGGCGACGCACATCGACTCGATCCCGAGCGTGCCGTCGAGCGTGCGCAGGCCGTTGATTAACGTGGTCATGATGCGCGCGCCGGTCATCCCGAACGGGTGGCCGAGCGCGATCGCGCCACCGAACGGATTGAGCTTCTCATCCGGGATCCCGAGCTCGTCCTTGCACGGGATGATCTGCGCCGCGAACGCCTCGTTGATCTCGACCACGTCGACGTCGTCGATGTTCACGCCGGTCTGCTCGAGCAGCGCCTGGATCGCCGGGATCGGGCCGAGGCCCATGATCTCGGGCCGGATCGCGGCGACGGTCGAGGCGATGATGCGCGCCTTCGGCTCCAGGCCGAGGCGCTTCGCCTTCTCAGCCGACATCACGAGAACCGCCGCGGCGCCGTCGTTGAGCGGGCACGCGTTGCCGGCGGTGACGGTGCCGTCGGGACGGAACACGGGCTTCAGCTTCGCCAGCACCTCCATCGTCGTCCCGGCGCGCGGCCCGTCGTCTTTGGTGACGACCGTGTCGGGGACGTCGATCTCGTTCCCCTCCTTGTCGGCGTCCTTGTGCGCCGGCACCGGTACCGGCACGATCTCCGCGTCGAAGTGGCCGGAGTCGCGCGCGTCGACCGCCCGGTTCTGCGACGTCACTGCCCACTCGTCCTGGCTCTCGCGGGTGACGTGGCAGCGATCCGCAACGTTCTCCGCGGTCAGCCCCATCGGGATGTAGACGTCGTACGCCGACCCGTTCGAGCCGTTCAGGTGCGGGTTCTTGGCCTCCTCCATCATCCCCGCCCCGAGCCCCGCCCGGGAGACCGCCTCGACGCCGGCGGCGATGTACTGGTCGCCCTCGCCCGCCTTGATCGCGTGGAACGCCATCCGCAGCGTCTGCAGCGAAGAGGCGCAAAAGCGGTTGACCGTGCACGCCGGAACGTGGTGGTCGATGCCCGACAGCAGCGCGGCGTTGCGTCCGACGTTGTAGCCCTGCTCGCCGACCGCGGAGGCGGCGCCCATCATCACGTCGTTGGTCTGCGCAAAGTCGACCCCGGGATTGCGCTCGATTAGCGCCCGGAGCGGGATCGCGGCCAGCTCGTCGGCGCGGACGGTCTTGAGCGAGCCCTTGCCCGCCCGCCCGATCGGCGTTCGGATGGCGTCGACGATCACGGCTTCTGGCATCTGGTTTCGCTCCTGGTTTTCGGGTGTCGCAGGTGGGAACGACCGAACGCTGCCGCTAGCGTGCGCCTGGTCGGCCCGGCATTCCAAGCGTAGTTCGCGCGCCTGCGTCCCGCCTCACATGAAGCCGTGCCGAACTCGCCAAGGCGCCGGCAACCCACACCCGCCGGCAACCCACACCCGCCGGCCGACTACAACCCCAGCCCGCGGACGCCCTTCTCATCCCACCCCAGGTGGTGGGCGAGCTCGTGGCGGACCGTGCGAGTCACCTGCGCTTTCAGCAGGTCCGGATCGTGGGCGAAGTCGCGCAGGAGGGTGTCCCGGAAGATCACGATCCGGTCGTGGAAGTAGTCCTGAGCGACCGTGTCGCCCTGGTACAGGCCGTAGGCGCGTTGGTGCCGGCCGCTATCGGACACGACGACCGCCACGTGCTCCAGCGCGCGATGGAACTCGAGCGGCAGATCGTCGATCGCCGCCCGGACGAGCGCCCGGAAGTCTTCCTCGTTGTAGGGGTCGAACAGGTCCTCGTCGTCCTGATCGTCGTAGTCCTCCCCCTCGCCCCATGAGCCTTCGGCGGCGAGCCGCTCGGTCTGCAGCACGAGCGCCTCGAAGTCGGTCTCCGACTCCGGATCGCCCCAGCCGGCCAGTTGGATCATCACCAGGACGACCGCGCCACCGACGATCAGCGCGCCGGCGCCGAACACCGCGATCCCCTGGAGCAGGCGGACCGGTGGCGATTCGCTGAAGCCGGCCATCAGGCTCACCGCGCCCAGGCCGACAGTCACCGCCGCCAGCGCCGACAGGAGAACGCGGCGGGCGGTGGGCTCGCTCGGCCTCATCTCGCCCTCCCGATCACCAGCTCAACCTCGATCCTGTCCGCATGGCTCTACTCATGCTACGACAGAGACGCCGGCGTTAGACGTCCGCGCCGGCGCCGGCGGGATCAGGTCGCCGGCGCCCCGGCCGCGCCACTACGCGACCAACGAAGCAGCGAAGGAAGTGGGGCACCCGGCGGCAGACGCCGGATGCCCCTGCCCAACCCTCCTCCTAATAGCCGGCGGGGTGACGGACGACGTAGTCGCCGCCGTCAGCGAGGTTCCCGAGCGGGTTCGAGCGCCACCGTGGCCCGGTCCCCGATGGAATGTTTGGTCCGCCATAGTCGGCTGTGTCGAACGCGATCCCGTCGACCACGATGAACGCGTGGCTCGGGTCGGAGTAGATCGTGATCCACTTGCCGGGGCCGGGCAGGCCGTACGACTCCAGCCCGGTCGAATCCTCGGAGCTCGACAGCAGGCCGCCACCATGAAGTGCGAAGCTGGCCGAGCCGGAGCAGTCGTAGCAGCTCGACTTCCACGTGCCGTGACCGCCGCCTACGCAGTACGAGGTATCGATGATGCTGTTGGCCGCGGCGACGACGGACTGGACCGCGTCCGGCGCGGCGGCCGGTACCGTGGCGGTGCCGTCCGGGTTGATCACGGCCTTCGACGTCGGCACGTCGGTCTCGAACGTGCTGATCGCCGACTCGAGTGACTTGATGAACGCCGGACCGGCGACTCCGTTGGCCGGAGTCAGGCTGTGAGCCGCCTTGAACGCGGCCACGCTCGCCGCCGTCTCCGGCCCGAACTGGCCGTCGACCGACGTCGGGTAGCCCGCGATCGTCAAATATCCCTGGAGAATGGTCACGTCGGTGCCGTGCAAGCCCTGGCGGAGCATGCGCACGCCGAGCTTGCTGGCGGTGCTCGCCTTGTTGAGCGTGCCCGCGGTCTTGATCGTGGCCGACATCGCCGCGCCTCCGGACGCCGGATGACTGGTCGGCGTTTTAGCGCTGGCGGTTGCGCCGGCAAGCATCGCCGTCGCTATGAGTGCGGACGCACCCGCCCTACGGGCGACGCGTTGAAAATCCAGGCTCGACAAGTACAACCCCTTCTCTTTCTTGCGCCTACGGGGTTAGCTGTCGGGCTCGCGCTGAAAGAGTGCGCTACGCCGGATATCCGGCGATTCGCCCCCCGGGACCTATTGGTCCCACTGGGTTCCCCGCTTCCCGGAGCCGTGGCGACCGGGAACTCGGCTGGGCTTTTCTATGTCGGCGCGGCAGCCTACACGACCGGGCCGACAAATGTCACATAACCCCCTATCGGGCTCCGCGGGCAGATTCCTTTAGTGCGGATGAAAACTTGCAGGGGGCCGCGCTGGCCGAGCCGGACGGCTCGGTCACGACGCTACTCCCCGAGGGCGTTGTGCTCAGGCCGCAGGCGTGGCTATGCGACGAAGCCGTCGGCCGGCTCGAGCGGCAACCCGGCCGCATGCCAGTCGAGCAGCCCGCCCAGCATGTTGTGGGCGTCGAAACCGGCGCCGCGGAAGGCCTCGGTCGCCATCGCTGAGCGCGCGCCACTGCGGCAATAGAACACCACGGGACGCGTGCGGTCGATGCTGTCGAGCTCCGCGGCGAGGTCCGAGAGCACCACCAGGCGGTCGCCGGCGATCCGGCCCGCGTCGTGCTCCTCGGGCTGGCGCACGTCGATCAGCTGGATCTCGCCGCGCCCGATCAGCTCCGCCACCTGCTGGGGCGTGTAGCCGTCCATCGCTACTGCTTCCACTTGATCGAGCACCCGACCGGCTTGGTCTCGGCCCGCTGCAGGATCGACCCGGATAGCACCGCGTCGAGGGCCTCTCGCAGCCACTCGGCCCGCTCGCCCGGGTTGTCGTAGTCCGCGTCGGGCGCGCCGCGATAGCGCAGCCGGTCCTCGGCGTCGAGCACGAACACGTCCGGCGTCACCTTGGCGCCGTACGCGCGCGCCACCTCCTGGGTGGCGTCGTGGAGGTAGGGCATCGGCCAGTCCTCCTTGGCGACCCGGTCCTTCATCGCGTCGGGCGAGTCGCGCGGATAGCGGTCGGCGTCGTTGGAGTTCACAGCCAGCACGCGCACGCCGCGGGCCGCGTACTCCCGCGCGACGTCGACGATCCGGTCGTGCCAGGCCAACGCATACGGGCAGTGGTTACACGTGAACACCACCACGGTTGCCGGCGCGCCGTCGTAGCTGGCCACCGACCACTTCCTCCCCTGCGTGTCGAGCAGGGAGAAATCAGGCGCCACCTGACCAATCGAAAGACTCATCGGGTCACCTCCGCGCGCTTGGCGGCACGCGACAGCGCCTCGCGCAGGTCTTCAGGATCTGGAATCGGACTCACACGACCGTCGCGCCGGCGATACACGCGGCAGCTCGGGCCGATCTGCTCCTCGGTGGCGGCAGGCACGAGGTCGGCCCCGTCGATCAGGATCGTCGGCGACCCGACGAACCCGGTCTCGCGGGCGTCCCCGTCGTCCTTGATCTCGCGCATGCGGACCTCGACGTCGGACAGGCCCAGCTCGCCCAGCGCCTCTTGCACGGCCACCAGCGCGCGGTCGGTCGAGGGACATCCCTCCCACCACAACAGCTCTACGTTCACGTATCGAGCGTAGCGATCGCTCCGCCGACGTCCGGGCCCTCAGCGAGCGCCACACCGCCGGCCGGCGCCGCCCGGGGCCACTCAGTCAGCCGACGGTCCAGCTGTCGGCGCCGAGCAGCAGGTCCGCGAGCTCGACGTCGGTCGACGGCGTCGAGCGGGCCGGCCCGCCGCGCCCGTAGACGTGACGCTCGACCTGCCGGAAGATCCCGATCGGCGTCGGCACGGTCGGATCGTCGGCGAGCCGGGCGAGCGAGAACGCCAGGGCCGGATCGGGCCGCGCCGGGTCGTGCACGATCAACCTTTCCTCGCCCGCGTCGGCGACGTCGACGATCTCGAGGCCGCCATCCGCCGCGCGAGCGACGCCGCGCTCGTTCTCGACGCCGAACCGGATCGGCTTACCCGCCTCGAGTCGGATCTGGTTGGCGTCCTTGGTGTCCTTCTCGGTCAGCGCGGCGAACGCGCCATCGTTGAACACCGGGCAGTTCTGGTAGATCTCGACGAGCGCCGCGCCCTCGTGGGTCGCGGCGGCCCGCAGCACGTCGGTGAGATGCCGGCGATCGCGATCGATCGTGCGCGCCACGAACGTCGCCTCCGCCCCGAGCGCTAGCGAGACGGGATTGAATGGGTGGTCGGCGACGCCGAACGGGGTCGACTTCGTGACCTTCCCGAGCTCGGACGTCGGGGACGCCTGGCCCTTGGTGAGACCGTAGATCTGGTTGTTGAACAGCAGGATCTTGATCGGGACGTTCCGGCGCAGCGCGTGGATCAGGTGGTTGCCGCCGATCGAGAGCGAGTCGCCGTCGCCGCTGACGATCCAGATCGAGAGGTCCTCACGCGCCGAGGCCAGCCCGGTGGCGAGCGCCGGCGCGCGACCGTGGATGCCGTGCATCCCGTACGTGTTCATGTAGTACGCAAACCGCCCCGCGCACCCGATGCCGGTGACGAACACGATCCGCTCCGGCGGAATCCCGAGCTCGGGCATGAATTGCTGGACCGCGGACAGGACCGCGTAATCGCCGCACCCCGGGCACCAGCGCGTCTCCTGATCGGACTGGAAGTCGGCCTTGGTCAGCGCCTCCGGCGGGGTGGGCGGGGAGCCATTCCCGTTACTGATCACCGCGCTCATTGCCGCTCCGCGATCTGCTCTTCGATCTCGGACGCGAACAGCGGCTGCCCTTGCACCTTGCAGAACGACTCGACGTCGACGAGGTACTTGGCGCGCAGCAGCTGCGCGAGCTGGCCGGTGTTCATCTCGGGCACGAGCACGCGATCGAACGAGCGCAGCACGTCGCCGGTGTTGACCGGGAATGGGTTCAGGTGGCGTAGGTGGGCGCACGCGACCGTGTGACCGGCCTCTCGGGCCCGTCGCACGCCGGCGCGGATCGCACCCTCACTTGACCCCCAGCCGAGCACCAGCAGCCGCGTGGGGTGCGTGGGATCCCGGTTGATGTCGACGTGCAGCGCCGGGATGTCGCGCGCGATCCCCTCGATCTTCGCGGCCCGGAGCTCGGTCATCCGCGCATGGTTGGCCGAGTCGTAGGAGATGTTGCCGGTGCCGTCGGCCTTCTCGAGGCCGCCGATCCGGTGCGCCAGGCCCGGGGTGCCCGGGATCGCCCAGGGGCGGGCGAGGTGCTCGTCGCGTGCGTAGGGCATGAACTCCTCGCCCTCCTGCGCCACCGCGAACGCCGGGTCGATCGACGGGAGGTCAGCCACGACCGGCACCCGCCACGGCTCCGAGGAGGAGGCCAGGAACGCGTCCGTCAGCAGGATCACCGGGGTTCGGTAGCGGATAGCGATCTGAACCGCCTCGAACGCCGTCGCGAAGCAGCCACCGGACGTACTCGGCGCGATCACCGGAATGGGCGACTCGCCGTGGCGGCCGTAGACCGCCATCAGCAGATCGGACTGCTCGGTCTTGGTCGGCATCCCGGTCGAGGGGCCGGCGCGCTGCACGTCGACCACGATCATCGGCAGCTCGAGCGCCGCCGCCAGCGCGATCGTCTCGCCCTTCAAGTCCATCCCCGGCCCGCTCGTCGCGGTCACGCCTAGGCGTCCGCCGAACGCGGCCCCGAGCGCCATCCCCGCGGCCGCGATCTCGTCCTCGGCCTGGATCGTCTTGACCCCGAGCGCCGCATGGCGCGAGAGCTCATGCAGCAGCTCGGAGGCCGGCGTGATCGGATAGCTCGCCAGAAGGAGCGGGAGACCACTGCGTGCGCTCGCCGCGATCAGCCCGAGCGACAGCGCGGTCGTGCCGTTGACGTTGCGGTACGTGCCCGGGGGGACGTCGGTCGCCGGCTTGACCTTGTACTGCACGTCGAGCAGTTCGGTGGTCTCGCCGAACGACCAGCCGGCGTTGAACGCGGCGAGGTTCGCGAGCAGCACCGCCGGCTTGCTGGCGAACTTCTGCTCGATCCATGTCTTGGTGACGTCCGTCGGGCGCCCGTACAACCACGACAGCACCCCGAGCGCGAACAGGTTCTTGGCCCGGCCGGCGTCACGGGTCGACGCGCCCTCGATCCCCTCGACCGCGCGTACGGTCAGCGAGGTCATCGGGATCCGGTGCACGCGATACCCGCTCAGCGAGCCATCCTCGAGCGGGTTGGAGCCGTAGCCGGCCTTCTCGAAGTTGCGCTTGTTGAAAGCGTCCTCGTTGACGATCAGCGTCGCGCCGCGGTCGAGCTCGCTCAGGTTCGCCTTGAGCGCAGCCGGGTTCATGGCAACGAGCACGTTCGGCTTGTCGCCGGGGGTCAGGATGTCGCTCGAGGCGAAGTGAATCTGGAACGCGGACACGCCGGCGAGCGTGCCAGCGGGCGCCCGGATCTCCGCCGGGAAGTTCGGCAGCGTGGCCAGGTCGTTGCCGACCATCGCGGTGGCATCCGTGAACCGGCTGCCCACCAGCTGCATTCCGTCGCCGGAGTCGCCCGCGAACCGGACTACTACTCGCTCGCGCTCCTCGACCGTCTTAGTCATCTATGTGCGCCCAAGGTCCAAACCGCCTTACCCATAGTACGCGTCGGGCCCGACGAAGTTTCGCCCCGCCCCCCCGAATGGGTGGCTAACGCCGTTCATTGGCCGCTGACGCGGCATCCATGGGGCCGTGCAACCCCGTCCTGACCGGGACCGTGGGCCCTCGACCATGCTGCGAGCGAAGCTGCGGCGCCCGGCCCGCAGCCCTCGCGCCGATTCGGTCGCTCTCCGCAACGATCGGAGGCGCGCCGGGCTGCGGGACGGGCGTGCAGCTAGAGCTTCGCTACGTTGACCGCCTTGGGGCCCTTCGGGGCGGCCTCCTCCTCATAGGAGACCTTGCTGCCCTCGGCGAGCGAGCGGTAGCCGTCGGCGGTGATGCTCGAGTGATGGACGAACAGATCGCGGCCGCCGTCATCCGGGGTGATGAAGCCGAACCCCTTCTCGTCGCTGAACCACTTGACTGTGCCAGTTGGCATGTGGAGTGCCCTCCGCTTGAAGTGCTGCTACCGCGGAGGATGTGCCGCCCGGAGCCTGCACCTGCTTGGCGCCGCCCGGTCACTCGGACGGCCTTACGACCTGGGAAGGTACAGGACATGGACGACCCGATGTCAATCGGTCGTGACGTCAAGGTGCCACTTCGCGAGATAACGGTGCGGACGTCGCGCTCCTCGGGCCCAGGCGGCCAGCACGCCAACGTGACCGCCTCGCGCGTCGAGGCGAGCTTCGACGTCGAGGCGTCCTCGGCGCTGACCGAGGAGCAGAAGCGACGCGTGATCGCGCGCGCGGGCCCGCGAGTGACCGCGGTCGCCCAGGACGCGCGCGGCCAGGCCCGCAATCGCGAGCTCGCGCTCGAGCGGCTGCGCCGGCGCCTGACCCAGGCGCTCGCCGTGCCGCGTCACCGGCACGCGACGCGCCCGACGGCGACCTCGGTCCACCGCCGCCTGGACAGCAAGCGTCGCCAGGCCTCACGCAAGCGCAACCGGCAACGACCCTCGCCCGACGACTGACGAGTGGACCATCCTTCCTGGCGCACTAGCCTCACCCGAAATGCGGTGGCTCGTCGACGGGATGAACGTGATCGGCACCCGGCCGGACGCGTGGTGGAAGGACCGGGACGCGGCGATGCTGCGGCTGGTCAACATGCTCGAGCAGTGGGCCGCCGACAGCGGCGAGGACGTCACGGTCGTGTTCGAGCGCCCCCCGCGGCCGCCGATCCGTTCGACCGTGATCGAGGTCGCCAACGCCCCGCGGCCCCGCCCCAACGCAGCCGATGACGAGATCGTCCGGCGGCTGCGCGTTGACCCGGATCCCGCGGCGGTGCGGGTCGTGACCTCTGATCGGTGGCTGGCCGACCGCGCGTGGGCCGCCGGCGCGAGTGTCGAGGGCGCGGATTCGTTCCGGACCCGGATCGAATAACGCCCGAAGACTTGCGTGCCCGGTCGCGGCACGCTGCCACAATCATCCGATGGCCGACCAACCACGGCGACGGGAAAGCAGTCCCCGGCTCCGTCCTGGCGGTCCTACGCAGCAGCAACCCTCGGGCTGGCGGGTGACGCCGGCGCCGGACGGTCGCGGTGGACGGCCCTCCAAGCCGTCGTCGGGGCCGAACATCCGCTGGATCGCGGTGATCCTGGTGATCGCGCTGGTCGCGCTGAACTTCTGGGTCTCCTCGCGGGCGCTCAGCCCGAGCCCTCGCGTCCACATCCCGTACTCCCCGACGTTCCTACAGCAGGCCGAGAACAACAATGTGGCGTCGATTTCGTCGACGGGCGCCTCGATCGATGGCACGTTCAAGACTGCGGTCAAGTACCCGGCGGGCGGCACGAGCTACGCCTACTTCTCGACCCAGATCCCGTCGTTCGCAAGTAACCAGCAGCTGTTCTCGCTGCTCCAGAAGAACAACGTCACGATCAACGCCCAGTCCGAGAACAACGGCCCGTCGTTCCTGACCAGCCTCATTTTCGGCTTCGGTCCGACGCTGCTGTTCCTGCTCCTGCTCGTGTGGATCTTCCGCCGAGCGGCCGCGTCCGGCGGCGGCGCCGGCGGGCTGATGTCGTTCGGCCGCTCGCGGGCGCGGCGCGTCGAAGGCCAGGACCAGCGCGCCACGTTCAACGACGTCGCCGGCATCGACGAGGCCAAGGCCGAGCTGACCGAGATCGTCGACTTCCTCAAGAACCCGGACAAGTACCTCAAGCTCGGTGGCCGGATCCCGCGCGGCGTGCTGCTGAGCGGGCAGCCCGGCACCGGCAAGACGCTGCTGGCCCGGGCAGTCGCCGGCGAGGCCGGCGTCCCGTTCTTCCAGATGTCGGCGTCGGAGTTCGTCGAGATGATCGTCGGCGTGGGCGCGTCGCGCGTGCGCGATCTGTTCCAGCAGGCCAAGCAGGCAGCTCCCGCGATCATCTTCATCGACGAGCTCGACGCGATCGGCCGCTCGCGTTCGTCGGGCGGACCGAACATCTCCGGCGGCCACGACGAGCGCGAGCAGACGCTTAACCAAATCCTCACAGAGATGGACGGCTTCGACCCGCGGCTCGGGGTGATCGTGCTCGGTGCGACCAACCGGCCGGAGATCCTCGACCCCGCCCTCCTCCGCCCCGGTCGGTTCGACCGACGCGTGTTCGTATCCCCGCCCGACCGGACCGGGCGCGAGGCGATCCTCCGCGTACACACCCGCGGCGTTCCGCTGTCGCCCGACGTCAACCTCGGCGCCCTCGCCTCGACAACGCCCGGAATGGTCGGCGCCGACCTCGAGAATCTCGTCAACGAGGCGGCGCTGCTGGCGGCCCGGCGCAACCACGAGCAGGTCAACCGCGAGGATCTGACGGACGCGCTCGAGCGGATCGTGCTCGGCGCCGAGCGCAAGGTGATGATCTCCGAGCAGGACCGCCGGCGCACTGCCTACCACGAGGCCGGCCACGCGATCGTCGGGATGCTCACGCCTGGCGCCGACCCGGTCCGCAAGGTCTCGATCATCCCCCGCGGCCAGGCGCTCGGGGTCACGTTCTCGGCGCCCGACGCCGACCGCTTCAACTTCGAGCAGCAGCACCTGCTCGCCCAGATCAAGGTCGCGCTCGGAGGGCGCGCGGCCGAGGAGCTCGTGTTCGGCGACATCACGACCGGCGCCGAGTCCGACATCCAGCACCTGACCCGGATCGCCCGTCACATGGTGGGGCGCTGGGGAATGAGCCGTGCGATCGGCCCGATCGCGGTGATCCCGCAGGACGGGATGGGACCGCTCCTACCCGGCGTATCCGAGACCTCGGAGTCGACTCAGCGCCTCGTCGACGAGGAGGTCAGACGGATCGTCGAGTCCGCCCAACGCGAGGTCGGCACGCTGCTGCGAGAGCATCGAGCAAACCTCGACTCGCTGGTCGGCGGGCTGCTCGAGCAGGAGACGCTCGACGAGGCCGACGCGTACTCGGCGGCGGGGCTGGCCCGCAATCCACTCGCCGAGCCCGAGCCGCACGTCACGATCGACGCGCTCCACGCCGACGCGGCGCCCGAGCGCCCGCTGCGCTGATCAGTCGCCGAGCCGGGTCAGCCGCGCGAGCGCCTCGTGGCACTCGACCACGCGGCGCTTGACCGGATCGTCATCCGGACGGTCGTGGACGAGGTCCCACGTGCGGTCGGCGATCTCGCGTGCGGACTCGGCCGTGGCGCTCTGCCACAGGCGATCGACGAGCGTGATTTCGAAGCTCGTGATCTGATCGCCGGGGTCGCCGGGGGGCATTTTCGGCAGCGGCTCCGCGATCGTCTCCTTCCACATCGAGGTGGCGACGAGGAGTCGGTTTCGCAGCGTGATCTGATCGATCGGCGGCATCAGCGCCAGCCTAACGGATCGCTCGCCGCGCGCTCAGCGCAGATTGGGCAGATTCTGCTGCACGCCGAGCGCGGCCGCGAACAGGTCGCCCTGATCCTCCGCCCGCGCCAGCAGCTCGTGGGCTTCGAACGTGAGCAGCCCCTCGTCGCCATGCTCGTGGCAGTCGCTCACCTCGTCCCAGGTCACGGGCGTCGACGCCGTTGGACGCTCGCGCGCGCGGAGCGAGTACACGGTCGCGGTCGTCTTGTGCTCGTCGTTCTGACTCCAGTCGACCAGCACCTTGCCGGGCCGCAACCGCTTGGTCATGCGCGAAACGACCAGCTTGGGCATGCGCTGCTCGAGCAGCTCCGCAACGCGCCGTGCGAACGGCTTGGTCGCGCGGTAGTCGACCCGTGTGTTCAGCGGCACGTACACCTGGAGCCCCTTCGAGCCTGATGTCTTGGCGACGCTCTCGAGCCCGAGCTGATCGAACAGCCCCCGCAGGACCAGCGCGACCTCGCAGCACTCGACGATCCCGGCCGGCGCGCCCGGGTCGAGGTCGAACACCATCATCGTCGGACGCTCCGGCGCCGCCGCCAGCGCCAGCGAGGTGTGGAGCTCGACGTCGGCGAGGTTGGCCAGCCAGATCAGCGTCGGCCGGTCCTGCGCGAGCGTGTAGTTGACGTCGCCGATGCGCGCCGTCTGGACCCACTCGGGCCGGTGCGAGGGCGACTGCTTCTCGTAGAAATAGGGTGCGTCGACGCCGTTCGGATAGCGCTTGAGCGTCAGCGGCCGATCGTGAAGGTGCGGAAGCACGACCGGCGCGACGCGCGCGTAGTACGCGATCAGGTCGCCCTTGGTGAAGCCCGCCTCCGGGTACAGCACCTTGTCCCAGTTCGTGAGCTTGAGCCGCCGGCCTTCGGTGATCACCGCGAGCGCCCCCTCTGGCAGCCGCTGCACCTCGTCGAACAGCGCCTCCGGGGAATTGGCTGCCCGCCCATCCTCGGCCGGCGCTGCGGGCTCCTCGCCGCCGTCGCCGCCGGCCGACTCAGCCACGACGTCGACCGCCGGCTTGTCGTCGCGCAGGCCCTTGAACGACGGCGCCCGCATCACCCGCTCGCTGGTCCACTCGCGGAACTCGATCTCGGCGACGAGCTGCGGCTCGACGAACACGACCTCGCGGGGAATTCGAGCCCGCCCACCCCCCCGCCCACCACCTGCGTCGAACGGACTCGTGTCGCGGCGGAGCGGTTCGAGTCGCTTGCGGAGATCGTCGAGCAGCTGCTCGGTGAACCCCGTCCCGACCCGTCCGGCGTAGCGGAGCTTGCCGTCCTCGTAGAAGCCCATCACCAGCGCCCCAATCCTCGCCGTCCGCCGCCCCTCCCCTGGGATCCAGCCGCCGATCACGAGCTCCTGCCGGAGCGTGTTCTTGATCTTCAGCCACGTCCCGCTGCGCCGGCCGGGCTCGTAGCGGGTGTCGAGGCGCTTGGCCACGACCCCTTCGAGACCCTGCTTCCGCGTCGCGTCGAGCAGCAGCCGGCCTTCGCCCGGATGGGCGGCCGGGACCCGCCACGCCGGTCCGGTGAGCTCGAGCGACTCCAGGAGCGCGCGGCGCTCGGAGTACGGCAGCTCGATCAGCGACCGTCCGTCGAGGTACAGCAGGTCGAAGATCGCATAGACCACCGGCGTGCTGCTCATCAGCCGCCGGACGGCGTTCGGCGCGGTCACGTGCATCCTTCGCTGCAAGCGTTCGAAGCTGGGGCGGGGGTGGGCGGGGTCCGATTCATCGAACGCCACGATCTCCCCGTCGAGCACCGCCTCGTGCATCCCGAGCGCCCCGATCAGCCCACGGACCTCGGGATACGCGTCGGTGATCTCGTTGAGGTTCCGGCTCTCGAGCCGCAGCCGGCCGGGCTGCACGTAGGCGATCGCGCGCACGCCGTCCCACTTGACCTCGAACGACCACTTCCGCGGGTTCGGCGGGAGCGTGGTCGACGGTTTGGCCGCCATCGGCAGCACCCGCTCGGGCATCGGCTCCCGGCCCGGATCCGCCGGCGGATCCATCCGGTGGATCATCCAGTCGTTCTTCGAGTCGCCCGGCTTGCCAATCGGGAACAGCCCGTAGCGCCCGCTCAGCCGCTCGCCATGGAACGTCACCTCGACCTTGCGGTCCTCCCACTTGTGCACATCGAACGTGCCCTCGTCCCAGATCGTCATCGTGCCGGCGCCGTACTGACCCTTGGGAATCTCACCGTGGAACTCGAGGTACTCGAGCGGGTGGTCCTCGGTTCTGACCGCCAGGCGGTTGTCCTTCGGGTCAGCCGGGATGCCGTTCGGGATCGCCCACGATGCGAGCACGCCGTCGTGCTCGAGCCGCAGATCCCAGTGAAGGCGGGTGGCGTGATGCTCCTGGACGACGAACCGCTGATCGTCGCCCGCGCCGGCGCCGCCCGCCGGCTCGAACGTGGCGGCGAAGTCGCGCTTGGCGCGGTAGCTCGAGAGCTTGTCCTTGTCCTTGGTCTTGGGCACGAGAGTGATGATCGCGAATGCGGTTGACCCGAGTCTTCACAAATGTTTACGTCAACCCGCCACAATTGCCCGCATGGCGCGCGTTCTGGTGGTGGACGACGAGCCCGCCGTCCGGCGGGCGCTCGAGCGTGCGCTGAGACTGGATCGCTATGACGTCGAGCTCGCCGGCGACGGAGAGGAGGCGCTCGACGCGCTCGCCAAGGCGCCGCCCGACGCGGTCATCCTCGACATCGGGATGCCCAAGCTCGACGGCCTCGAGGTCTGCCGGCGGATGCGCCAGGCGGGCGACCGGACCCCGATCCTGATGCTGACCGCGCGCGACGCGGTCGACGACCGGGTCGAAGGGCTCGACGTCGGCGCCGACGACTACCTGGTCAAGCCGTTTGCGCTCAGGGAGCTCCAGGCGCGGCTGCGGGCGCTGCTGCGCCGCTCGGGCGACGGCGCCGACGGCGAGATCCTCAGGTACGCGGACCTGGTGCTCGACCCGATCGCGCACGAGGTCCGGCGCGGCGATCGCCTGATCGAGCTGTCCAAGACCGAGTTCCTGCTGCTCGAGCTGTTCATGCGCCACCCACGACAGGTGCTGACCCGCTCCACGATCTTCGAGAACGTCTGGGGATACGACTTCGGTCCGACCTCGAACGCGCTCGGCGTGTACATGGGCTACCTGCGGCGCAAGACCGAAGCCGGCGAGGAGCCGCGCCTCCTACACACCGTCAGAGGCGTCGGCTACGTGCTGCGGGACTGACGGAGGTCGGGAGTGCCTCTGCGCCGGAGACTTGCCCTAGCGTGCGCCTCGGCAGTCGCGCTGGCGATTCTGCTGGCCGCGATCGTCGTCTACGTGGTCGTCCGTGACCAGCTGCTCGGACAGGTCGACAACGAGCTCCAATCGCAGGCCGGGCTCGTCTCTCAGCTGCGCTCGTGCACGGTCAACAGCCTCCCGGTGCCGCCCGGGACGGCCGGAGGGGGCGCCCCGATCTGGCAGGTGACGACCGGCAACGGAAACGTGGTGTGCAGCGACGGCAACGTCCCGCTTCCGTTCGACGGTCGCGTGCAGTCGATCGCCAGCGGCAACGGCGGTGGCCGCCCGTACCTACAGGACGTGACCGTCGGCGGGTCCGTGCTGCGCGAGCTGACCGTGCCGGTCAGCGTCGGTAACAGCTTCGAGTCCCAGCCGGCGGCTTTGCAGCTGGCGCGCCCCCTCGCCCCCGTCCGCAACGTCCTGGCGGACCTGCGCCTGGTCCTGTTCCTGCTGTGCGCCGGCGGGATCGCACTCGCAGCCTGCCTCGGGCGGCTTGCGGCCAGGCGCGTGCTCGCGCCGCTGGCCGAGGTCGCCCAGACCGCTCAGCACATCACCGAAACCGAGGACCTGACCAGCCGCATCCAGTACCGCGCCGACGACGAGGTCGGCCAGCTTGCAACCCGCTTCAACGCGATGATCGAGCGGATGGAGGTGTCCCGCGGCGCGCTCGACGAGTCGGTGCGGGCGCAGCGCCAGCTCGTGGCCGATGCCTCCCATGAGCTCCGGACGCCGATTACCAGCCTGCGCACGAACATCGAGGTGCTGATGGCGGGGGATCAGCTGAGCGAGGACGACCGCCACCGCCTGCTCGCCGACGTGCTCGAACAGAGCGAAGAGCTGAGCGCGCTGATCGGGGACGTGATCGAGCTTGCCCGCGGCGACCTGCCGCTCACTTCGGCCGAGGACATCCGGCTTGATCGCCTCGTCGCGGACTGCCTCACGCGCGCGCGCCGCGACTTCCCCGACGTCCAGTTCGAGAGCTCGTTCGAGCCGATCGTCGTCGACGGCGTCCCCGAGCGACTCGCACGCGCGATCAACAACCTGCTCGACAACGCGGCCCATCATTCCGCCGCCGGTGGGCTCGTCGAGGTGGTCGTCGACGAGCACGGCGTGCGCGTGCGCGACCACGGCACCGGCATCGACCCGGCCGACCTGCCGTACGTGTTCGACCGATTCTTCCGCGGCGCAAACTCCCGGCACCGCCAGGGCAGCGGCCTCGGACTTGCGATCGTCCGACAGACGGCCGCACAGCACGGTGGGTCCGTGGAGGCGGCCAACGCCCCGGATGGGGGCGCGGTCTTCACGCTCGCGCTGCCGACTGTGCCCGAGGATCAGCTCGACGGCTCGGAGGCCACGTTCCCCGCGGCCGGCGATCCGCTGCCGCTCGGGTAGCCGCCCGACACGCGCCCGGTGGCGCTACTGCTTGGCCGGCTTGGCGATCCGCGCCTGGCGCGCGACCAGGAAGCGCTTGCGCAGGAACCACGCGCACACCGCAAACACCACGGCAACCGGGATCAGCAGCACCACCCGGGCCGCTTCCCCGCCGACGGTGAGCGCCACCACGAACTCGACCGCCACGGCCGGGATCGCCGCGAGCATCACGGTGTGCGAACGGTAGCCCGAGAAGTGCTCGCGCGCGGTCACTTCGACCACGCCGAACAGGCATAGGACCACGCCGCCGACAAGCGCTGGTCCGCCGTGCCGGATCACGCCGAACACCAGCGCCACCATCCCGGCGAGGATCGCCAGCTCGGACACGGGAACGCCCCCGAATGGCCCGGGCGGCCGCTCGCCGTAGGCGCCTAGCGGACCGCCGCGCCGGTACGGCGCCTTTGGGTCTGCGGCGCGGCGCGCGCTGCCGACGTGGTCGACCCGCTGCTCGCGCCGCGCTGGGGCCGGCGCGGCGCCTGCCGCGCCCGGTCCCCGCCGCTTACGCGAGCGCCGCTTAGACCTCTGAGTCGCCACAGTGGGGCGAGGATAACGGTCCGCTTACAGTGGCTGCGCAGGTGCGTGTCCCATCCGGGTGACTCGCGCTCGATTCGGCGGCCACGGGAGGTGGGTCGCGCTGCACGTCACCCGGTGCGGACACGTACCGGAGCTACTACAGTGCCCGCGACGCCTCGGGCGGCGTGGAGGCGTCAGCGAACTCGCGGAACAGCCCGGTGACCACGAACACCGTCTGCTCGGCGATGTCGACGGTGTTGTCGCCGACCCGCTCGAGGCACCGGGCCACGAGGATCATGAACATCGCCCATTCGCGCAGCTCGAGGTTGTCTCCGACCTCGACCGCGCGCCGGAAGATCGCCCGGTTCAAGCGGTTGATCTCCGTGTCCTGGCGCACCATGTCCTGCGCGAGCTCGACGTTGCGCCCCGCAAACGCCTGCTTGGCCTGAGAGACCTGCGAGCGCGCGAGGCGGCCCATCCGCTCGATCGCATCGAGGATGTCCTTGTCCTTCGGCGCCTCGTAGCCCGACAGCGGCACGAGCTTGGCGATGTTGACGCACTGGTCGCCCATCCGCTCGACGCACCGGATCACGTGCAGGAGCGCAGCGACGATCCGCAGGTCGCCCGCCACCGGCGCCTGGCGGGCCAGCAACGACAGGATCCCCTGATGGACCTCGAGGTAGCGGCCGTCGATCCGGTCATCGTCGGCGACGACCATCCCGGCCAGCTCGACGTCCTGGTAGGAGATCGACTCGAGCGCGCGGTCGAGCTGCTGGATGACGAGGTCTAGCCCGTCGAGCGCCTGGGTCTCGAGCGCGCGGAGCTGCTCGTGGAACTGATGCCGTGTCTCTTGCATGCCCGAGTCCTAACCGAATTTCCCGGTCACGTAGCGCTCGGTCCGTTCGTCATTCGGGTTGGTGAAGATCTTGTTCGTCTCGTCATGCTCGATCACCTCGCCCTCGAGCATGAACACCGTCGAGTTGGCGACGCGCGCCGCCTGCTGCATGTTGTGGGTGACGATCACGATCGTGTAGCGCTCCTTTAGCTCGTCGACCAGCTCCTCGATCTTCAGCGTCGAGATCGGGTCGAGCGCGGACGCCGGCTCGTCCATCAGGATCACCTCGGGCTCGATCGCCACCGTTCGCGCGATGCACAGCCGCTGCTGCTGGCCGCCGGACAAGCCGACGCCCGGCGAGTTAAGACGATCCTTGACCTCGTCCCAGAGGCCGACCGCATGCAGCGAGCGATGGACGAGATCCTTGAGGTCGCTGCTTTTCGTACCGGTGAGGCGCAGGCCGGCCGCCACGTTGTCGAAGATCGACATCGTCGGGAACGGGTTCGGCTTCTGGAACACCATCCCGATCAAGCGGCGAACGGCCGTGACGTCGACATCCTTGCTGTACACGTCGAGCTCGTCGAGCGTGACGCTGCCCTCGGCACGCGCGCCGGGGATCTCCTCGTGCATCCGGTTGATGCAGCGAACAACGGTCGACTTCCCGGATCCCGACGGGCCGATCAGCGCCGTCACCTCGTTGGCCGGGAAGTCGATCGAGACGTTCTTGACCGCGTGCTCAGCGCCGTAGTACGCGTTCAGGTCCTTCAGCCTGATGGCGTGGCCAGTCTTCCGCTCGGTGCGGGGGGCCGAGGGCTGTGCCGCCGATTGCGGCTGCTCGGACGGAGTCCCTGAGCTGGCCGCCAAGTCGTTCTGCTCCTTACTCGAGGTTTCGGGCGGGTTCATGCCATGCGGCTCCTTCGAGAGACGATTCGGGCAATCACGTTCAAGATAAGCACGAACACAACCAGGGTGAGCGCCGCGCCCCACGCGCGGTCGACGATCGCCTGCCGTGGCGACTGGATGTCTGTGTAGATCAGGATCGGCAGCGTGTTCATCTGGGCGCTGAGATTGAACGTCAAGGTCGTCGCGGTCGCGACTGTGAACAGAAGCGGGGCGGTCTCGCCCATGCCGCGCGCGATCGCGAGCAGGCAGCCCGTGACGAGCCCCGGCGTGGCGGTCGGCAGCACCACCTTCGTGACGACGCGCCAGCGGGGTGCGCCGAGCGCCAGGGCGGCCTCGCGCAGATGGCTCGGTACGAGGTTCAGCACAACCTCCGCCGAACGGATCACGATCGGGAGCATCAGCAACGACAGCGCGATCGAGCCCTTCCAGCCGGTGAAATTGCCCCCGATGTGCGCCAGCACCAGCGTGATGTAGATGAACAGGCCGAACATGATCGAGGGGACGCCTGTCATCACGTCGACGAAGTAGCGGACGACCTTCGCGAACCGTCCGTCCTTCCCATATTCGGTCAGGTACAGAGCGACGCCCACGCCGGCCGGGATCGCGATCAGCGTGGCAAGCGCGACGATCTCGATCGAACCGAGCAGGGCGCTTCGGATCCCGCCCGGATTCCCGAAGAAGCTGCCGGTCGGATCGGTCGTGAAGAAGCTCCCGCTCCACTGACCGAGGCCGTTCTTCAGCAGGTAGTAAACGACCAGGATCAGCGGTATGAGCGCGATCCCGGCTCCGGCCGCGAGCAGGCCGCGCATCACCTTGTCGGTGCGCCGGCGGCGGGCGCTGATGTGCGGGAGCGTGGTCGCGCTGATGCTCATCGCCTATGCCTCCGACCCCTGCGTGATCGTCATGCCGGTGGCACCGGTGCCGCCGCCGCCGCCGCGGATGACGAACCAGCGGGCGATGATGTTCACGATCAGCGTGAGCACGAACAGCACAAGGCCGGCGGCGAACAGCGCCGAGGTGTGGAGTCCGGTGGCTTCGCCGAACTCGTTGGCGATCACCGCTGCGAGCGTGTAGCCCTGGTTGAACAGGTGGCTTGGGATCACCGGCGCGTTTCCGATCACGAGCACGACGGCGATCGTCTCACCGAGCGCGCGACCGAGCCCGAGCATCGCGCCGCCGGTTACGCCCGGGCGCGAGTACGGGAGCACCGCCATCCGGATCATCTCCCAGCGCGTCGCCCCGAGCGCGAGCGCCGCCTCCTTGTGCTCCGACGGCACGGTCGCGATCACCTCGCGCGCGATCGCGCACACGATCGGCAGGATCATGATCGACAGGATCAGGCCGGCGATGAAGTAGTTGTAGAGGGTCGGGATCCCGCCGCCGATCCAGGGGATGAACGAGAACGTGCTCGCGAACCACTTCTCGGCGGGAAGCAGGTGCGGGGCGAGCACGAACACGCCCCAGAGGCCGTACACGACCGACGGCACGGCGGCGAGTAGGTCGATCAGCATCGACAGCGGCACCCGGATGCGGCGCGGGCACAGCTCGTTGATGAACACGGCGCTCGCGACCGCCACCGGCACGCCGATGATCAGCGCGATCGTCGAGGTGACCAGCGTGCCGACGACAAGCGCGAGTCCCTTGTAGATGTTGCGCGAGACGTCCCAGTCGTCGCCGAAGACGAAGCTGAGACCGAACTGGTTCAACGCGTCCTTCGACTGCCCGATCAGCCTGATGAAGAAGTACGCGATCAGGATCAGGATCAATGCCGCGAGGGCGCTCAGCCCCCATCGCAGTACCCGATCGGGTAGGCGCGACAGCGGCGACCGCTCGAGACCCGAGCGGCCGCCGCTGACCGGTGTGGCGCTTGCTTCCAACTACCCAGCCTCTACGAGATCGCTGCTCCGTTGCAGACCATCGTCGCGAGCTGCGTGTTGTCCTTGTCCGCCAGCGACGAGGGCACCCCGGCGTACGGCAGCTGGTTCGAGCCTGCGCCGAGCGTCTGCTGACCGGCGCCGAACGCGTAGGTGAGGAACTTCTTCAGCGCGCCGGCGGTGCCGGAGCTGGCCCCGCCGTCCTTGCAGGGGTCCTTGTACGCGTCCAGGAACGTCTGCGAGACAATCGGGTACGCACCCGGGTTCGACGAGTTGATCGTGCTGATCCCGAGGTCAGGCGGGACCGCGACCCCCAGGAACGCGGCCGAGGTGTTCGCGATCGTCGGCAGGACGTACGATCCGGCCGAGTTCTTGACCGCCGCGTACGTGAAGCCGTTCTCGAGCGCGTACGCCTGCTCGACGTAGCCGATCGCGCCGGACGTCTGCTTGACGACGGCGGCGACGCCCGAGTTGCCCTTGCCGCCGGTACCGGTCGGCCACTTGACGTCCTTGCCCTCGCCGATCGAGGACTTCCACGTCGGGTCGACGTCGGAAAGGAACGTGGTGAAGCCCTGCGTGGTGCCCGACGAGTCCGAGCGGTGCACGACAGTGATGGCCGTGCTCGGCAGGCTGATGCCCGGGTTGAGCGACTTGATCGCGGGGTCATTCCAGGTCTTGATCTGACCCAAGAAGATCTTGGCGAGCGTTGGCCCGTCGAGCTTCAGGCCGCTCTTGACCCCGGACAGGTTGTAGGACACCGTGATCGCGCCCGCGGCAACCGGGAACTGGAGGACCGGTCCCTTCATCTTTGCCACGTCCGATGGCTTCAGCGCGGGGTCGCTGCCCGCGAACTGAACGGTCGCGCCCTCGAGCTCGGTCTGACCGGCGCCCGAGCCGACCGGGTTGAAGTTGACGGTCACGCCCTGGCCCTTGAGCGTCGAGGCCCACTGCTGGTAGATCGGCGCGGCGAGCGTCGACCCGGCCCCGTTGATGGTCCCGGACCCGCTGCTGCTGCTCGAGCTGCTGGAACTCGCTGCGGCGCCGCCGCTCGAGCTGGTGCTACTGCTGCTGTTGCTCGAGCCGCACGCCGCAACCGCCAGTGATGAGGCGGCCACGACGGCCAGCATTGCGATACGTCGAGGTGTCAAGGTCATGTCTCCTTCACTTAGGTGTGCGCGAGAGTCTCGGCGCAACGATCGCCTGAGGTGTTATCCAGATGTGAACCGATCGTTGGCGTTTTGTGCTGGCTCGGCCGCCAGTCGGTAGCCAAACCCGAAGTGCGTGTGGATGAACCGCCACCCCGGTAGTGCCTCCTCCAGCTTCACGCGGAGCTTCCGCACGTACACGTCCACTGACCGGTCACCGGCCCGCATGTCGCGACCCCAGACGAGACGGAAGAGCTCCTCGCGCGGCATGATCCGGTCCGCACGGCGGCCGAGCTCAGTCAGCAGGCGTAGTTCCCGGATCGAGAGGATGAGAGCGCGGCCGTTCGCCCGCGCCAGATGCTCCTCGGGGAAGATCTGGAGCGGACCCACCTCGATGACCTCGCTCCTCGACCTGGCAGTAGCCGGCATGGTGCCGATGCTGTCGGCCCCGACCGAGCCGCTGGTTATCGAATCGTGACGACGATGTGAACAACCTGTGATCGAGGCAACGGGCTTGCCCCAACGGCCAGGTACCGAACGCCTGCCACGGGAGCCGTGGCGCGCCGCTCAGATCAGCGAGCGAACGCCGCCGGCAATGCGGTCGGTGACTCGACCGCATTGGCGCGCACTTCGATCTCGTCCGCGTCGAGTTCGGGCGCGAACCTGTAGCCAACCCCGAAGTGCGTGTGGATGTAGCTCCAGGAAGGCGATATCGCGCGCAGCTTCTGGCGGAGCTTGCGGACGAACACGTCGACCGACCGGTCGCCGTGCGCCATCGCATAGCCCCATACGCGTTCGTAGATCTCCTCCCGGCGGAGCACCCGGTCGGACTGAGAGAGCAGTTGCAGGATCTCGAACTCGCGGGCGGTCAGCTCCAGGCTGTGCTCGCCGACATACGCCTGGTACAGGTCCGGCCGGATCGTGATCTCCCCGATCGTCGTACCGACGTCGATCTGAGGCAGCTCCTGACGCCGATGCCGGCGCACGGCGGCCTCGATCACGCAGATCAGCTCTTCGGGATGGCACGGCTTCGTCATCCACGCGTCGGCGCCGAGCCGCAACCCGCGGACTCGCTGCGCCACCGACGACGGCCCGGTGCAAACGATCACCGCCAGACCGGGAAGGCGACCGCACACGCGTTCGAGGTAGTCCCAGCTGTCCGGGCCGATCACTGACAGGTCGAGCACGAGCGCGTTCAGCCGCATCGATACGAGCGTCTCGACCGTCGCCGGGCTGGACAGCGCGCGGTGATCGCACCCGAGCGCCCCGAGACGGTTCGCCAAAACCTGCATGAACCCGGGGTCGCGGTCTACCACCGCCACCCGGAGCCTGACCTGGGCTCGCTGGTGAGGAGGCTGTGCCCCGGGCTGCGCGTCGGTGCGCTCACGCAACATGGCCGCCACTGTAGTTCACGCTGGTGTCGAAAGCACACCGGAGCGCATCCCGATCACAGGATGTTTACATGCAAAAAGCGGTTAAGCGGGCACCCCCGGCGCCTGGCGGCGCCCGCGGCGCCCCGGGGACCCCCGAAACCGCGTCCCCGCCAGAAGTTGAAGAGGTGATGAAGACCTGCTCCGAACCGGCGGGACCCTGGATATGTACCGCTATCCTCCCGTCGGACGCGCCCCCTCCGGGCGCCCCTGAAAAGATGGCTTCTCGAACCAAGCAGAAGGAAGAGGCACGTGCCCGCCGCCTCGAAGAGGAACGCGCGCGCCAGGAACGTGCCCGCCGCGACCGACGTCTACGGACGATCGGCGGCATCGTCCTCGCGGCGGTGATCGTCGTCGTGGCGCTGGTCGTCATCAGCAGCTCCGGCGGCAAGAAGGCCGGCATCCAGACGGGGACCACGGCGAACGCCACCGTGGCGTCCGTCAACCAGCTTCTGTCGGGCATCCCGCAGTCAGGCGCCCGCCTCGGTAATCCGAAGGCGCCGGTCACGATGACCTACTACGGCGACTACGAGTGCCCGGTCTGCCAGGCGTTCACGCTGGAGGGCGGGTTCCCCCAACTGGTCTCCAACGATGTCCGCCAGGGAAAGGTCCAGGTCGTCTACAAGTCGTTCTGCACCGCCACTTGCGGCGGGCCGAATAAGAACCTGTTCGCGACCCAGCAGGTCGCCGGCCTGGCCGCCGGCCAGCAGCAGCGGTTCTGGCAATACACCGAGCTCTTCTACCGCCAGCAGGGGCAGGAGGACACGAGCTACGTGAACGAGGCCTACCTGCAAAAGCTCGCGGAACAAACCACCGGGCTGAACCTGACCAAGTGGCAAACGGATCGGAACGACGCGAGCCTGACCAGCCAGGTCAACAGCGATCAGGCCACCGCTGCCAAGATCGGCGTCACCGGGACGCCGACGCTGATCTTCTCGGGACCGAAGGGCCAGGCGGCAGCGAACGAGGCTGTGCCCACCTACGCCCAGCTCGAGCAGGTGATCAAGCAGGTCGCATGACGGCCACGGCAAGCACCGCGGTTCCTCGGACCACCAGCGTCGACCGCCGGCTGAAGATCGCGATCGGCGTGCTGTCCGTGATCGGGATCGGGATCGGGACCTACCTCACCTATACGCACTACGCGAAGCTGAACGTCCTGTGCCTGTCGAGCGGCGGCTGCGAGACGGTCCAGCACTCCGTCTACTCCAAGCTCGACGGCATCCCGGTGGCGACCCTCGGGCTCGCCGGCTACATCGGCATCCTGCTCTCGCTGGCGTTCCGCGGTGAGCTCGGCCGTGCCGCAGGCTTCGGGCTCGCGCTGATCGGCTTCCTGTTCAGCATGTACCTCACCTATCGCGAGGCGTTCACGATCCACGCCTACTGCCAGTGGTGCCTCGGCAGCGCGGCGATCATGACGCTGCTCGCGATCCTCACCGCGATCCGCCTCCTCCGCGCGGAACCCGAGCCGCCGAGGCCGAGGAAGCAGATGGATCGCGCAGAGCGCCGGCGCCAGCTGGCCGGGCGCCGCTAACCCCGCCGGCGCCACCGCGCCGCGCCAGCCGCGCCGCGCGACCGCCATCCACGGCGGCGCCACCCGCACCGCGACGCGCCACCACCCGCGCCGCGCGACCGCGACCCACGCCGGCGCCACCCGCACCGCGACGCGCCACCACCCGCACCGCGCGACCGCCACCCCCGCCGGCGCCACCCGCACCGCGACGCGCCACCACCCGCGCCGCGCGACCGCGACCCCCGCCGGCGCCACCCGCACCGCGACGCGCCACCACCCGCGCCGCGCGACCGCCACCCCCGCCGGCGCGGTCCGCTCCACCGGCACCCGCCGAGTCGCCACGCGCCACCGCGTCCCCGCCCGAATACACCGGAATTCAGGGCGAATAATGTCTCACTCGGCGAGCTCTCTGTGCCGAGCGCGCAGAAACGCGCGTAGAGCGCGACTTTCGGCACATTCGAGCTGAGCGCGTCGTCGAGTGGGCACTTATCCGCCCTCGAAGCTCCCGCCACCGCCATCGCCAACCGCCAACCGCCAACCGCCACCGCCAACCGCCACCGCCACCCACCAAGCACCAGCCAGCCGCGCCACTTACTTCCCATTCGTGGCATCCATCTGATATATCAGGAGCCGAGCAACGATGGCCGGCGCCGGAAACAACCAACGCGTAGTCGTGATCGGGGCGGGGATCGTGGGCAACAGCCTCACGTATCACCTCACCCGCCTCGGCGTGACCGACCTCACGATGATCGACAAGGGCCCGCTGCCGAATCCCGGCGGCTCGACCGGGCACGCCTCGAACTTCATCTTCCCGGTCGACCACTCGAAGGAGATGACGCTGCTGACGCTCGAGAGCATGCGTCAGTACAAGGATCTGGGCGTGTTCGTCGAGAGCGGCGGGATCGAGATCGCGCGCAACGAAGAGCGGATGCAGGAGCTCAGCCGGCGCGTCGTATCCGCCCGGTCGTGGGGCATCGAACCCGTCGAGATGCTGACGCCGCAGCAGGTCAAGGAGCTCGTCCCGTTCATCAACGAACAGCTGATCATCGGCGGGTTCTTCACGCCGGGCGCCGGCGTCGTCGACTCGCTGCGCGCCGGCACGATCATGCGCGAGCGCGCGATCGAAGCGGGCATGAAGGTATCGGCCAATACCGAGGTCCTCGGGATCGACGTCGAAGGCGGCCGCGTCAAGCGCGTCCGAACCACCAAGGGCGACTTCGAGGCCGACGTGCTCGTGATCGCCTGTGGCGCCTGGAGCCCGCGCGTCGCGCGGATGGCCGGCGCCTCGATCCCGCTCACCCCCATGGTCCATCAGATGATCGATATCGGGCCCGTGCCGCGGTTCGCGAACACCACGGGCATGATCGAGTACCCGATCGTCCGCGACGTCGACACGAACATGTACGAGCGCCAGGAGGGCACCGGCCTCGAGATCGGGTCCTATGCCCACCGCCCGATCACCCTCGACGCCGACGACATTCCGAGCATCGAGGAGTCGGCGCTGACTCCGACCGAGCTGCCGTTCACCCAGGACGACTTCGACCCGCAGATGGAGCTCGCGCTCGAACTGATGCCCGAGATCGTCGGCGACGAGACCGTCGGTGTGAAGTACGCGATCAACGGCGTGCTGTCGGTCACCTACGACGGCATGCCGCTGCTCGGCGAGACGCCCGAGGTCAAGGGGCTGTGGTCAGCGGCGGCTATCTGGATCAAGGAGGGACCGGGGTCCGGCAAGACCGTCGCCGAGCTGATCCTCCACGGCGAGTCCGAGATCGATGTGTTCGAGTCGAACATCGCACGCGCGTACCCCTGCCAGAAGACCCGGACCCACATCGTCGCCCGTGCCTCCGAGGGCTTCAACAAGATGTACGGGATCGTCCACCCCGGCGAGCAGTGGGAGTCCGACCGCCGCGTCCGCCTGTCCCCGTTCTACGAGCGCACCAAGCAGCTGAACGCCGTGTTCATCGAGGGCGCCGGCTGGGAGCGGCCCAACTGGTACGAGTCGAACGCGCCGCTGCTCGACGAGTACGGCGACCGCGTCACCCGGCGCGAGGCCGAGTGGGACTCGCGCTGGTGGTCGCCGATCATCAATGCCGAGCACCTGGCGATGCGCGACCGCGCGGCGATGATCGACCTCACGGCGTTCGCGATCTTCGACGTCACCGGCCCGGCGGCCCTCGACGTCGTGCAGCGAGTCGCGATGCGGCAGATGAACGTCGAAAACGGTCGCGTGGTGTACACGCCGCTGCTGACCCGCAGCGGCGGCTTCAAGCAGGACCTGACGATCATGCGCCTGGCCGACGACGTGTTCCGCGCCGTGACCGGTGGCGCCTACGGGATGTCCGACAAGAAGTGGTTCGCCGACCACCTCCCCGACGACGGCTCCGCGCAGATCCACGACCAGACGAACGCATGGACCACGCTTGGGCTCTGGGGCCCGCGCGCGAGAGACATCCTCAGCGCCGTCACGAGCGACGACGTCTCCCACGAAGGGATGCCGTTCGCCCGCTGCAAGCAGATCGAGGTCGGGCCGCTCCAGGTGCTCGCGTCGCGCATCTCCTACGTCGGCGACCTCGGCTGGGAGCTGTACGTCCCGATCGAGCAGGGCGCGAGGCTGTGGGACATCGTCGCCGAGGCCGGCGCGCCGCACGGGATCATCCCGGCCGGGATCGGCGTGTACGGGACGACCGGTCGCCTCGAGAAGTGCTACCGCGCCTACGGCGCCGAGCTCGAGGGCGACTTCAACGTGGTCGAGGCCGGCATGGCCTGGGGCAAGGTCAAGGACCAGGACTTCGTCGGCAAGGAGGCGCACGTGCGCCACCGCGAGGAGGAGCCGGCCGCGATCATGTGCACCCTGACCGTCGACGACCACACCTCGAAGTCGGGCGTCAAACGCTACATGCTCGGGCACGAGCCGATCGTCACGCGCGCCGGCGAACCGCTGACAGACCGCAAGGGCCGCCGGTCGTACGTCACGAGCTCCGGCGCCGGCCCCTCACTCGGCAAGCACATCCTGATGGGCTACCTTCCGCCCGAGCATGCCGTCGTCGGCGCGGAGCTGGCCGTGGAGTACATGGGCGAGCGCTATCCGGTGACCGTCGTCACGAACGACTCGACGCCGGTGTTCGACCCAGACAACTCGCGCGTGCGCTCCTGAGCTCATGAATGTCCTCGTCTGCGTCAAGCGCGTGCCCCTCACGGGCGGCAGGATCGTGCTCACCGAAGACGAGCGCGCGATCTCGACGCGCCACCTCGGCTTCACGGTCAGCCCCCACGAGGAGTGCGGCGTCGAGGAGGCTGTCCGCCTGATCGAGCAGCACGGCGGCTCCTCGACGGTGCTCACGCTCGGCCCGCCCGAGGCCGAGGAGCAGCTCCGCGACATGATGGCGCTCGGGATCGACCGCGCCGTCCACCTTGTGACCGACGGCGAGGAGTGGGACCCGCAGGCGACGGCACAAGCAATCGTGGACGCGATCCAGAACGAGCCAGAAGCACCAGACCTGATCCTGTTCGGCAACGAGTCCGCCGACGCCGGCAACTACCAGGTCGCGATCCGCGTCGCGCACAAGCTCGGGCTCCCCGTGGTCAACGGCGTCAAAGGCATCACCGCGACCGACGGCCAGCTCAGCTGCGAGCAGGAGGTCCCCGGCGGGCGGGACGTGTACGTCGTCCCGGCGCCGGCGGTGGTCACGGTCAAGGAGGGCCTGAACCTGCCCCGCTACCCATCGGTGCCGGGGCGCTTGCGGGCCAAGCGCAAGCCGCTCACGAGCTCGACCCCCGTCCGTCCGGAACCGAAGCTCGAGATGGTCAAACTCACCCTGCCGCCGGGCTCGGGCAAGCAGGCCGAGGTGCTCGGCGACGGCGCTGGAGCGGCGCCCGCGGTCGTAACGGTCCTCCAAGAACTGGGCCTCGTCTAAACCATGATCCTCCTGTTCGCCGAGCGCTCCGACGACGATCTCTATCGCCAGGCTCTGACCTTCGCCCGCAGCCTCGGAGGCGATCAGGTGCAAGCGATCGGCATCGACGATCCGGCCGGCTATTCCCCCGACGCCTGGGCCACCGCGCTCGCCGGCGTGACCGGGGAGCGCGCACCGACCGTGATCGTCGCGCCCGGAACCGAGCGTGGCAACGAGGTGCTCGCCCACGTCGCGGCGATGCTCGACCTGCCGATGGCCGCGAACTGCACTTCCGCGACGCCCGGTGACCCGCTCACGCTGACGCGCGTGCGGTGGGGCGGGAGCCTGCTCGAGGAGGCGCGGCTGCACGGCTCGCCGGCGCTCTTGACGGTCGCCCCGCATGCCGTCGCTGCGGACGAACAGAGCGCCGACGTCGAGCTCGTCCCGGCCGGCGCGGAGGCACGCGTGCGGGTGTCCGAGCGAGTCGAGACCGCCGTCGCCGGCGTATCGCTCGCCGACGCCGATGTGGTCGTCTCGGGTGGGCGCGGGGTCGGCTCGGCCGAAGGCTTTGCCGTGATCGAGGAGCTAGCGGCGCTGCTCGGTGCGGCGGTCGGCTGCTCGCGCGCGGTGACGAGCGCGGGCTGGCGGCCCCACACCGACCAGGTCGGCCAGACCGGAACGAAGATCTCGCCCTCGCTGTACATCGCCTGCGGGATCAGCGGCGCCACCCAGCACATGGCCGGCTGCAAGGGAGCCAAGAAGCTGATGGCGATCAATCCCGACGCCGAGGCCTCGATCTTCGCCAGTGCCGACTACGCGGTGATCGGCGACCTCCACGAGGTGGTGCCGGCGATCTCGGCCGAGATCAGAAAGGTGAAGGGCGGATAGCTTCTCCCGTCGCCGCCGTGGCGCTGGCCGCCGCTCTCGCCGTGAGCGGCACGCTGTTCATCACCCGCGTCCGCCTGCTCGCCGGACTCGTACAGCGAGCCGCGCCGACCGAGCGCGCGGGCGACGTGCCGCGTCGCGCTCGCAACGAGGCCGAGATCGTGCTCGGGCAGAGCAAGCTGCTCCAGCGACTCGGCCCGGGGCTGATGCACGCGTTCATCTTCTGGGGGTTCCTGGTGCTCGCCCCGACGATCCTGATCGCGCTGATCGGGATCGTCGCGAAGGACTCGACGCTGCCGTGGCTCGGCCATCAGGGCTGGTACGCGCTACTCGTGGACATCTTCTGCGTGCTCGTGCTCGGCGGCGTGATCGCCGCGCTGTGGATCCGCAAGGTGCAGAAGCCGCGGCGCTTCGATGGCAGCCATCTCGGCGAGGCCGACCTGATCCTCGCCTTGATCGCGACGATCGTAATCAGCCTGCTGCTCTGGCACGCGACCCGCATCGCGCTGCACCTCAACGAGTGGCCGGCGTCGTGGTCCCCGGTCTCCAACGCGCTCTCACACCTGTTCGCAGACAACCAGACCACGAAGGTGCTCGAACGGGTTTTCGTGTGGATACACGTCCTCACGATCCTGGGCTTCCTCGCCTACCTCCCCCGCTCCAAGCACCTCCACATCTTCGTCGCCGCGATCAACGTGTGGTTCGGCCGCACGCGCGCCGGCGGGCGCCTCGAGCCGCTGAAGTTCGACGACCCGGACGTTCCCGAGGATGAGCTCCGCTTCGGGGCGGGCGTCGCAAAAGACCTGACCTGGAAGCAGGTGCTCGACACGTTCTCGTGCACCGAGTGCGGCCGCTGCCAGGACGCGTGCCCGGCGTTCGCCACCGGCAAGATCCTCAGCCCCAAGCTCGTGATCATGGGGCTGCGCGACCTTGTGCTCGCCCAAGACGACGAAACGCCGCTCGTCCCAGGAGGGGTCCCCGCCGACATGATCTGGGATTGCGTGACTTGCGGCGCGTGCGTGCAGGCGTGCCCGGTCTCGATCGAGCACGTCGACCACATCGTCGACCTGCGCCGGCACCTGGTGATGGTCGAGTCGAGCTTCCCGAGCGAGTCAGAGCAGATGCTCCGCGATGTCGAGCGGGCATCGAACCCGTGGGGCAAGGCGCAGTCCGAACGCGCCGACTGGGCGGCCGAGCTGGGCGTCAAGGTTCTCGAGCCGGGCGACCCCGCGCCCGAGTACCTGTACTGGGTGGGGTGCGCATCCTCGTTCGACGAGCGCGCGCGCAAGACCGCGGAGGCGACCGCGAAGCTGCTGACGAACGCCGGCCTCGATTTCGCGATCCTCGGTCCGCGCGAGAGCTGCACCGGCGACCCCGCGCGCCGGATCGGCAACGAGTACGTGTTCCAGGCGTTCGCGGAGCAGAACGTGGAGACCCTCAATGACGCTGGGATCACAAAGATCGTCACCGGCTGCCCGCACTGCTTCAACACGATCGCCAACGAGTACCCGGACTTCGGCGGGAGCTACGAGGTGGTCCACCACTCCGAGCTGCTGTCATCCCTCGTCCGCGACGGCCGGATCAAGCCGACCAAGGCCGGCGAGCGCGAGATCACCTACCACGACTCGTGTTACCTGGCGCGCCACAACGACGTGGTCGAGTCGCCGCGGGAAATCGTGTCCGCGGTCGGAAAATCCGTCGAGATGAAGCGCTCGCGCAAGCAGACCTTCTGCTGCGGCGCCGGCGGCGCCCACATGTGGATGGAGGAGCGCGCCAAGCCGATCAACGAGGAGCGCGTGCGCGAGGCCGTCGCCACCGGGGCGGACACGCTCGCGGTGGCGTGCCCGTTCTGCACGGTGATGCTCGACGACGGGGTGCAAAGCGCCGGCGCCGAGATGCGCGTGGTCGACGTGGCGACGTTGCTGTCCGAGTCGATCGAGGACGCCGGCTAGGGCCCTGCGCCCGCGAGCGCTTGGGAAGAAACCACGTCCATGCTGACGTTTCTTCCCAAGAGGCGTTCGAGCTGACGCTCCAGGCCGGCGTTGCCGACCTCTCGAACCACCAGAGGCAGCCGCAACCGCGCCGCCGCCCGTGACGCCGCCGCCCGCGTCGCCGGCGTCGGTCGCTGCGCCAGCCACATCACGCGGGTGTAGTTGCCGAAGTAGTCGTCGCGGAGCTCTGGATACCGATCCAGGCCGAGCTCCCGCCACACCGTGTGCTCGAACGTTCGAGCGAGGAAGTCTGTGAGGAAGTACGTGCCCGGCTCGTCCTCCAGGGCACGCGCGACCTCGGACCGCGCGAGCACGTCGTAGCAGTGCTCGCCCTGCAGGCGCGGAAGCCCGTCGAGGGCGCCGTACGTCCCGCAGTCACCGTAGGCGACGGCCACGACGTCGACGCCCGCGGATCGCGCGGCGACCGCGGCGCCAATCCGCTCGGGATGGTTGTGCAGCAACGCCGGCACCGGGATCACCTCGACGTCCCAGCCGCGACGCTTGGCGATCCGCCGCACGTCGACCGCCAGGGCCCCGCAGGCGACAACCGCGGCGCGACTCATCCCGGGAACGCGAGCTGGTCCACAAACATGTCGTTGAAGTCAGACCGCCCCGACAGCTCGACGTATTCGACCTCGCGCAGGATCGAATGTGCCTCGGCGCGCTCGCGCACCGACAGCGCCGCGATCTTCGCGCCCTCGCCGGCAACGTTGCCGGCGGACACGATCCGTGGCAGCGCAATCTTCGGAACCAGCCCGATCCTCACCGCGCTCAGCGGGCTCAGATACGCCCCAAAGCTCCCCGCGAGCAACACCTGGCTGATGTCGGCGACATCGACGCCGAGCTGGCTCATGAGGATGCTCCACCCGGTGGCGATCGAGGCCTTCGCGAACTGCAGCTCGCGCACGTCGCGCTGGGACAGGAACACCGAGCGCTCCGGATCGGTGCCGCCGCGCCAATCGAGCACGAACACGCGCTCCTTGCCGATCATCGTGAGCCGATCGGCCAAGCCCGGGTGCGAGGCGGCCGCGTCCTCATCGGGGATGAACCGCCCCGAGTGATCGAGCAGCCCGCACTGGACGAGTTCGGCGACCGCGTCGACCAGCCCGGAGCCGCACATCCCGACCGGCTCTATGTCCCCGATCACGTCGAGCGCGACACCGTCGTCCAAGACCTTGACCCCCTCGATCGCGCCCTCCGACGCCCGCATGCCGCAGCGGATCTGCGCCGCCTCGAACGCCGGCCCGGCGGGCGCGGCGGTCGCGACCACGCGCTCGTGCGAGCCGAGCGCGATCTCGCTGTTGGTGCCGACGTCGATGAACAACCTGAGGCGGCGGTCGCGGGTAAGACCCGTCGCGAGCATTCCGGCGACGATGTCCCCTCCGACGTAGGCGCCCAGAGACGGGAACACGAACGCCGGCGCCCGGGGGTGGACCTCGACCCCGAAGTCCCGCGCGAGCACGTCGCCGAACGAGTGGGTCGAGACCACGAACGGCGCCATCGACAGCGGCTCGGGGTCGATCCCGAGCGCGAGGTGCATCATCGTCACGTTGCCGCACACGGTGATCTCGTAGACCTCGTGTGGCTCGACCTGCCCCTCCGCGCAGACCTCTCCGACGAGATCGGCAAGAGTCTCGTGCGCCCGCGCGCGCAGCGCCTCCATCGCGTCGTCGTCCATCATCGTCGCCGAGATGCGCGTGATCACGTCCGCGCCGAAGGGCTGCTGGCGGTTCAGCATCGACCGCACCGCGACGGGCTGGCCGCTATCGAGATCGAGCAGCGTGGCCACGACCGTGGTCGTCCCGAGGTCGAACGCGATCGCGAACCGCCGCGCGGTGGTGTCGCCGGGCTCGAGGTCGATCAGCTCCTGGTCGCACACGACCGCGGTGACGTCGAACCCGGACGACCGCAGGACCGTACCCAGTGATCGCAGCATCTCGATCGACGCATGGGGCTCGAGGTCGTCGAGCCCATCGAGCACCCGCTGGAGGTCCGAGCGCTGGTCCTCCATCGTCGGCTCGTCGAGCACGAGGTGGCGCTTCTGCACCGCCGGTCGCAGGATCACGTGGCGCCCGACGCCCGCCAGAGCCGCCTTCGGCCGAGTCTGAAGCGGCGGGACCTCGACGACCAGGTCACCCCGGGCAGAAGCGCGGCACGCCAACCGCCAGCCCTCCCGTAGCTCGTCGGTCGTAAAGGCCCTCGGGTCCAACGGGCCCACCGGCACGTCCCCCGAGACGATCCGCACGCGACACTTCTTGCAGGTCCCATGTCCGCCGCACGTCGAGTCGATCGCGATCCCATTCCAGCTCGCCGCGTCGAACACGGGCGTGCCGCTGGGGACGCGAACCTCCGCGCCCTCGGGGAGGAAGCGCAGCCGGACGCGCTGGGCGCCGTCGTCGGGCGCGGACACCATCTCCTGCGCGAGCTCGATCCGGCGGCGCTGCGGCGAGGGACTGCTCACGACACGCGCGCTGCCTCTGACACGGTCGCCTGACGCGCGCGATGCGCGGCGATCCAGCTCGCCCCCCACTCGTCGTGGCCGAGGAGCAGGTCCGTCGCCCGCACCGAGTCGACGCAGAGCTCCGAGGCCGACATGATCGCGCTCGTCAGCCCCGCCGCCATCGCCATCGGCAGGAACGCCGCGTTCAGGATGAGCCGCTGCGGCAACCCGAACGAGACGTTCGAGGCGCCGAGGCACATGTTCACGCCGAGCTCGTCGCGGATCAGGCTGATCGTCGCCAGCGTGGTCTTGACCGCCTGCGGGTCCGCGCCGACGGTCATCGCCAGCGGATCGATCACGACGTCGTCGCGCGCGATCCCGTAATCGGCCGCGACGGACACGATCTTCTGCGCGCACTCGAGCCGCTTCTCGGGCGTCTCCGGGATGCCGGTCTCATCGTTCGCGAGCCCGATCACCGCGGCGTCGTGCCGCGCCACCAGCGGCAGGATCTCCTCGAGCCGCTCGTCCTCGGCGGTGACCGAGTTCACGAGCGCCCGGCCCTCGTACACCGACAACCCCGCCTCGAGCGCCTCGATCACGGAGGAGTCGATGCAGATCGGCACGTCGACGGCCTGCTGCACGGTCCGCAGCATCGCCTTGAGCAGCTCGGCCTCGTCGACGAGCGGAATGCCGGCGTTGACGTCGAGCATGTCCGCGCCGGTCTCGACCTGCGCCACCGCGTCGTGGGTAACCGTCGACAGCTCGCCGGCGCGCAGGTCCTCGGCGAACTTCTTGCGCCCAGTCGGGTTGATTCGCTCGCCGATGACGCAGAACGGCCGGTCGCGCGCGATCGTCACGGTCTTTGACCGCGACCGCAGCACGGTCTGCGCCGGAACGGCGCCGGTGCTCATGCGGGCACCTTCGCGCGCCGCAGTTGGATCAGCTCTTTCGCCTTCTTGACCGCGGACGAGGCGTCGGCCGAGTAGCCGTCCGCGCCGACCGCGTCGGCGTACTCCTGGGTGACCGGGGCGCCGCCGACCATCACGATCACCTGGTCGCGCAGTCCAGCCTTCTGGAGAGCGTTGATGTTCGCCTTGAACATCGGCATCGTCGTCGTCAGGAACGCCGAGAACCCGACGACGTCCGGCTTGTGTTCCTCTATCTGCTCGATGAACTTCTCGGGCGGCACGTTGACGCCGAGGTCGATCACCTGGAACCCGGCGCCCTCGAGCATGATGTTGCAGAGGTTCTTGCCGATGTCGTGAACGTCGCCCTTGACGGTACCCATCAGGAACGTCCCCACCTGTGCCGCGTCGGTGTCGGCCAGCAGCGGTCGCAGGATGTCGAGCGCGCCCTGCATCGCGCGGGCCGCGATAAGCATCTCGGGAACGAAGAAGTCGCCGCGCTCGAACCGCGCGCCGACCTCCTCTAGCGACGGGATCAGCGCGTCGTACAGCATCCGGTCAGGCGCGAGCCCCTGCTCCAGTCCGTCCTCCACGCCCTGCCTGACCACCGGGGCATTCCCGATCAGCGTCTCGTCATACAAAAGCTGGAGGATCTCTTCATCCGTCACGCCGCTCGTTCTCCTTGATCGCGATGGCCGAGGCGTCGGCTGAGCGTCCGCGCCTCGCTGGTCAAAATCGGATTCAGCTCCTCGATTCGCGCCGGCGTCATCCGCAGCGTCGGACCCGAGATGCTGAGCGCGGCGATCACCTCGCCCCGGGCGCCTCGCACCGGCACCGCGATCGCGGCCAGCCCTGTCTCGAGCTCGTCGATCGATGTCGCGAAGTCGTCCCGCCGGACCGCCTGGAGCTCGGTGTTCGCCGCCGCCCCAGCCGCGTTGCCGGGCGCGCGGCCGAACGCCACGAACACCTTGCCGTTGGCGGAATGCTCATAGTCCACCGCTCGGCCGAGCCACTGCCCGGCACCGATGAAGTGCCGGCTGTCCACCTGGGCGATGTGCTCGACTCCCTCGAGCCCGGGAACGGCCAGGTTGATCGTCTCTCCGGTGGCGTCGGCCAGCGCGTCGAGCGCCGGCTTGCACAACTCGACGATGCTGCGCTCGAGCATGCTCCGCTCGGCCACTCGCAGGATCGCCGGTCCCGGTCGCAGGCGCCCGCGCTCGCCGTCCTGCTCGATCAGCCCGCGCCGCTCGAGCGCGCTGACGAGCCGCGAGGCCGTGCTCTTGGGAAGCCCCGCGGCGGATGCGAGGTCGGTCAGCGCAACCGGCTCCTCGCTTTCGAGCACGCGCACGAGCAGGTCGGCGCCGCGATCGATCGCGGCGGTGCCGTGGGCTGGAGGTGTCCGGGCCTGGACTTGGAACTGTTGTTCCACGCGGTATAGATTACGCACAGAAGTCGCCAGGTCAACCCCCTAAGGCGCCGCCGACAAACCCCAAGCCCGGGAGGAGCCCGCCTTGTTCGTCAACGCTATGCCCCGCTACGAGATCCTCAGCGAAGACGCGATGGCCGTGATCGATCGCGGCTGGAGGCGGCTCGTGTCCGAGATCGGGATCGAGTTCCTGCTCCCGGAGGCGGTGGACCTTTTGGAGAAGGCGGGCCAGATCGTCGAGGACGAAAACCGGGTGCGCTTCGACCCCGAGTTCATCCTCGAGCAGGTCGCCAAGGCCCCCCGCGAGTTCGATCTCCAGGCCCGCAACCCCGCCAACACCGCCCATATCGGCGGCGACCACATGGTGTTCGCGCCGGTCTACGGTTGCCCGTTCATCCGCGAGGGAGACGTGCGCAGGGACGCCAAGATGGCCGACTTCGACAACCTCGTCCGCCTCGCCCAGGCCTTCCCCGAGCTCGACTCCCCCGGCGGGACGATCTGCGAGCCCGAGGATCGCCCGCTCGACTCGCGCCACCTCGACATGGTGTTCGCGCTCCAGACGCTGTCCGACAAGCCCTACATGGGATCGGTGACCAGCGGCCCGAACGCGGCCGACACGATCAGAATGGGCGAGATCCTGTTCGGCGGCCGCGAGGCGATCGAGCGCGCGCCCGTATCGATCAGCCTCATCAACGTGAACTCCCCCCTCCGCTACGACGACCGCATGCTGGCGGCGATGTTCGAGTACGTGAAGGCCAACCAGGCCGTTGTGATCACGCCGTTCCTGCTGATGGGCGCGATGTCGCCGGTGTCGCTGCCGGCGACGCTCGTCCAGCAGATCGCCGAGGCGCTCGCCGGGATCGCGCTGGCGCAGCTGATCCGCCCCGGGTGTCCGGTCGTGTTCGGAAGCTTCCTCTCGAACACCGACATGCAGTCGGGCTCGCCGTCGTTCGGGACGCCCGAGTCGGGCATGGGCGTGCTCTGCACGGGTCAGATCGCGCGCCGGTTCGGGCTGCCCTGGCGAGGCGGCGGCGGTCTGAACGCTTCCCAGACCGTCGACGCCCAGGCCGCGTACGAGTCGCTGATGACGCTCCTGCCGACGTTCCTGGCCGGCACGAACTTCGTCATGCACTCGGCCGGATGGCTCGAAGGCGGGCTCGTGTCCTGCTATGAGAAGTTCATCGTCGATGTCGAGCTCCTGCGCGAGCTCCGCCACGAGTTCACGCCGTTCGAGATCGACGACGCCTCGCTGGCGTTCGACGCCCACACCGAGGTCGGCCCGGGCGGGCACTTCCTCGGAGCGGCCCACACGCTCGAGCGCTTCCGCGAGTGCTTCTACCGCCCCCTGCTGTCCTCGACCGAGAACTTCGACCGCTGGTCCAAGCGCGGCGCCAAGGACACGACCGCCCGCGCCGGCGAGATCTGGCGCGCGACGCTCGAGAGCTACGAGCAGCCGCCGCTCGACGACGCGATCCGCGCCGAGCTCGAGGAGTTCGTGGTGCGCCGGCGCGCCGAGCTCGGCGACTGAGCCATACCGCATGAACGCGCGCGACCTGCGGCTGCTGTTTGTAGTCGCTGGCGCGATCGTGTTCGTCGACACGATGTTCTACGCAGCGGTCGTACCGCTGCTGCCCACGCTGACGCGCGAGCTCCACCTCTCGAAGGCGTCCGCCGGCGTGCTCACCGCGGGATACGCCGCCGGGACGCTCGTGGGCTCGATCCCGGGGGGCATCCTCGCCGGCCGAGCAGGGCCACGCACGACGATCTACACCGGCCTGTTCCTGATGGGAGCGTCGAGCCTCGCGTTCGGGTTCCTCGACAACATCGTGCTGCTCGACGCCGCCCGTTTCGTCCAGGGCTTCGGCGGCGCGTGCACGTGGTCGGGCAGCCTCGCCTGGCTGATCGGCGAGGTCGCCGCCGACCGACGCGGCGGGGCGATCGGCGGGGCGCTGGCGGCGGGAATCGGCGGCGCACTGTTCGGCCCGGTGATCGGCACGCTCGCGCATGCGCTCGGGCGCGCGCCCGTGTTCTCGGCGGTGGTCGTGGTCGCCGGCGGTCTCGCCGTTGCTGTGGCCCTGCTGCCCGCGCCCTCGCCGCCCCCACCCCAGCCCGGGACGGCCCGGATGCTCGCGGCGCTCGCCCGTCCGGCCATCGCGATCGGCATGTGGCTGGTCGCGCTGCCCGCGATCGCCTCGGGGGTGCTCAACGTGCTCGCGCCGCTACGGCTGAGCGCGCTCGGGGCCAGTGCCGCCGGCATCGGCGCGACGTTCCTGATCGCGGCCGCCGCTGAAGCCGTCGTCAGCCCGGTGGTCGGCCGCGTCTCCGACCGACGCGGCCGGTTGTACCCGCTGCGCATCGGGCTCGCGGCCGCGGCGGTCGTGCTCGCGTGCTTCACGCTGTCGGAAAGCGTGCTGGCTGTCGCCACAGTTGTCGTGTTCGCGGCCGTCGCGCTCGGGAGCTTCTGGGCGCCGGCGATGGCGATGCTGTCGGACGCCGCCGAGGCGAGCGGCATCGGCCAGGGCTACGCGATGGCGCTGATCAACCTGGCGTGGGCAGCGGGCCAGGTCACCGGCGCGGCCGGCGGCGGGGCGCTCGCCAAGGCCACTGGTGACGCCGTCCCGTTCGCGCTGTCGGCGGGACTGTGCGCGGTGACGCTCGGTCTGGTTCTGATCCGCCCCATCCGGGTCGCGCTTGCGCCTCAGGGGCCGAACCGCCCCCCGCTCTTGCCGCCGCAGATAAACTCCGCTAACCGATGACTGATATATCAGTCGTCCCACCACGCCGGGCAGCCCCACGCGGGCTGCTCGCTGACCGTGCCTACCGCGAGCTGCGCGACCGGCTCGTGATGCTGCGCATCGCCCCCGGCGCACCGATCGACGAAGACCTGATCGGACGCGAGCTGGAGATGGGCCGTACCCCCGTGCGCGAGGCGATCAAGCGGCTCGCGCTCGAGAACCTGGTCACGGTGTTCCCCCGGCGCGGGACATTCGCCTCGGAGATCAACATCACCGACCTCGCCCACATCTCCGACGTGCGCGCCCAACTCGAGGGTCACGCCGCGTTTCGCGCCGCGGAGCGAATCACCGACGCCCAGCGCACGGAGCTTTCGGGGCTGCTCGAAGAGCTCCAGGCAAGCCACGGCACCGACGACCTCGAGCCCCTGATGGAGCTCGACGCGCGCGTGCACCGGTTCATCTACCGGTGCGCCGCCAACCCGTTCCTCGAGGAGACGCTCGGGCGCTACTTCAACCTGTCGCTGCGGATCTGGTACCTCGTGATCGATCGGCTGCCGCACCTGTTCGCGCGTGTGCACGAGCACCAGGACGTGCTGCTAGCGATCGCCGCCGGCCAGGCTGACCAGGCGCGCGACGCGGTCGCCGCGCACGTGGCGACGTTTGAGCGCGAGATCCGCTCGGTCCTCTGAGCGCCTACTCGCCGCTTACTCGCCGGACGTGCGCCACTGGATCCGGTCGGGCCGCACCGTCAGCGGAGCCCGGACGACCGGGGCCGAGACGACCGGGGTACCGGTCAGCGGGACGACCGGAAGACGGGTCACCGCAACCGGGATGCTGCGGTCAGCGCGGAACGCGGCACGCAGCGACGCGCCGACGTAGCGGCGCAGATGCCAGACGAGCAAGCCCGTCCACCACGCGGCGGAGATCAGGTGCGCGTATGCGAAGAACGAGCCGGTGCTGGGCGCGAACAGGAGACCGACGCCGGTGACGAGCAGCGGCACGGACAGGATCCCGAGGATCACCGACACGAGCTCGGGAAGGCGGTCGCGGCTGAACGCCCGGCGTATGCGGGCCGTACCGGTGTAGGCGACCTTGTAGACGACGAGCAGCAACGCGAGCAGCGAGATCCCGGAGTGGATCCAGATCACGGCACCGGGAACCGAGCCACCGCCGACGTCGAGCCCGTACAGGACCGCCCCGGTGGCGACCGCACCGAGCAACGGCCCGAGCGCGAGCAGACCGCGGCGCGCCGCCGACCGGCGCACGGTCAGCGCCTTCGGGGCTGGCGCCGCGGGCTCGACCGGCACATCGATGCGAACCCGGTCGTTCGATTCGCGCTCAGGCTTATAGGCGGCCCACAGGAACGCGATGACCCCGAGGCCCACGAAGATCAGATGTGGCCAGTGTGCTGCGAGGATCTTGCCCACGGCGAGCCTGGGGCTTCAGGACCGGGAGGCGCGCTGCACGTCGCGAATCGCCAACCCCATCAGGACCCCGCCGGCGAAGATGAATCCGTGCTGGGTGAAGTGGATCATCGGATGGGCGTCCGCGAGGTGATCGACGAACGGAAGGATCAGCACGATCTCGAGCAGCGCCGCGAACACCACGAGGCGGAGGGCCCGACGGCGGGCGGACCGGCGGTCGCGAGCCGCCACGAGGGAAGAGACGGACGATTCCATAGCCCTGTGATCGGCGCCGTCAGCCCGCGCTTGAGTCGGGCGCCGGTTGCCCGCTGACCCAGGTGTGGGCCATGGCCTTGAGGCCGGCGACAAACGAATGCCTCGCCAGCCGGCGGCGGCTGCCACGAATCCCCGGCGGCGGGATCAGCCGGCGCTGCGGAGCGGCCGCCGTATGCGTGCGACGACGGTCGACCGGGCCGGCGCCGACGGGGTTGACCGCGTGGGCGGAAGCCTCGGCGGCGACGGGGGCCGGCGCAGCGATGGCCTGGCTGTCGGCGAACAGCTGCTCGACGACCTCTGGCGGCTCGGGGCGGTAGAACAGGAACCCCTGCGCGGTGTCGCAGCCGGCCGTCTGCAGGTTGCCCAGCTGCTCGGTCGTCTCGACGCCCTCGGCCGTGACCGACAGCTTGAGCGCGTGCCCGAGCTCGATCACCGCGTTGACGATCGCCACGTCCTCCTCGTTGTCCGGGAGCCCGCGCACGAACGACCGGTCGACCTTGACGCAGTCGACGGGCAGGCGACGCAGGTACTCGAGCGAGGAGTAGCCGGTGCCGAAGTCGTCGATCGCGATCTTGATGCCGAGCTCCTTGAGCTCGGTGAGCACGCGGATCGACGACTCGGGATCCTCGATCAGGACGCTCTCGGTGACCTCCAGGCACAGCCACGCCGGATCAATGCGGGTCTCTTTGATGATCGCCGACACGGTCTGCCTGAACGAGTCCCGGGCGAGCTGGCGGGCCGAGACGTTGACCCGCAGCATCAGCGGCTGATCGCTCGGGCGGCCCTGCTGCCACACGACCGCGCGCTTGCAGGCGTCGCGCAGGACCCACGTCCCGAGCGGGACGATCAGGCCGGTCTCCTCGGCCAGCGAGATGAACTCGCCCGGACCGAGCAGGCCGCGCTCAGGGTGCTGCCAGCGGACGAGCGCCTCGAGGCCGGTGATGCGATCGCCGTCGATCGACACCTCGGGCTGGAAGAACACGCGGAACTCCTCGCGCTCGATCGCCTTGCGGATCGCGTTCTCGTTGTGCAGGCGCGCCAGCGCGCGCTCGCGGGTGACCTCGTCGAACAGCACCACGCGTGCACCGCCGGCGGCCTTGGCCCGGTACATCGCGGCGTCCGCGTCGCGGATCAGGTCGTCGGGGTCCTGATTCGGATTCGAGGTGACCGAGATGCCGATGCTGGCCGCGGCCATCGTCTCGCCGTGGGCGAGCTGGAAGGGCAGGCTGAACGCCTTCAGCACGCGCTCGGCCACGGCGACGGCGTCCTCGTCATCGAACAGGTCCTCGCACAGGATCACGAACTCGTCGCCGCCGAACCGGGCGATCGTCTCGTGCCGGCGCAGCGAGTGTCCGACGCGCTCGGCGACCGCGACGAGCAGCTCGTCGCCCTCGCCGTGGCCGAGGCTGTCGTTGATCACCTTGAAGCGATCGAGGTCGAGGAACAGCACCGCCACCGAGCGGTCCGGCCCGCGGCCAAGCCGTTCGAGCGCAAGCTTGAGGTTGTTCAGGTACAGCAGGCGACTGGGCAGGCCGGTGAGCGGGTCGCGCAGCAGCTGGTTCTCGTTCGTGCGCCAGGCGACGACGTGCGCGACGCTCGCGGCGAGCACAAAGCCGCCGTGGATCAGCGCCCACAACCATGGGTGCCTGTCCGCCTGGGGGTTGTCGCCGAACACGGCCTTGGGGTCGAGCACGCCCCCCACGCCGTGGTGAACGACGACGAAGGCGATCGCCACGAGGAACGGCGTCCAGTCCTGGTACAGGGTGAGCACGCCGATCATCACGAAGAAGTGGAAGTGCGCCTCGGTGATGCCGCCCCACAGGTCGACCAACACCGCCGAGCACGTCACCAGTCCGAACGACGCGGCGATGATCCGGGCCTTGAGGCGAAACCGCTCGAAGCTCGCCCCGAGCCCGCACAGCACGACGAGGCTCACGTCGACGCTGGTGTGCAGGACCGAGTTGCCCATCAGGACGCCGAACGCGAACAGCGCCGGAACATGGAGCCAGAGCAGGATTACGATCGAGCGGTGCCGGCGAAGGAGCACGTGCTCGGGCAGCAGCTGCCCCTTGGGAAGCCAGTGCTTGAGCGAGAGCCACTTGCCGCTCAACCATGCGCCGGCTCCGCCCGAGCGGGCGCCGCGGGCGCGGTCGGAGTGACCGTCGACGACGCCGCCGACGACGGGGGCCGCCCCCTCCTCGGCCACGGGGGCGCCGGCCAGAGCGCTCATCGCGCGGCGGCCAACTTCGTTCGACGGACCTTGGTCACCGCGCGCTGCGCCGGGGTGAGCGCGGGTTCCTCGGTGGCCGCGGGCGCAGCGGGGAGCGCCACCTTGCAGGGGGCGCCGGTCTTGTACACGAACAGGGTGCGCGCCTCGTGGTAGCTGCGGTTCTCCCCAAAGAAGCACTCGTGTGACTTCGCGAGCTCCTCGCTCCGGTAGGCGCTGAGCGGCTTGATCTGCTCGTCGCGAGCGCGGGCGTGGCGCTTGCCCTCGAGCCAGTGGCCGACGTCGGGGTGGCGGGCGAGGCGCTCGGCCAGGCCCTGCACCTGGGCACGGAAGCTCGCGATGCAGTCGCCGAAGGCCGCGTCGATCAGCCCGATCTCGACCGCGCGGCGCGTCCCGATCGGGGTGAACGGAGCGCTCGTGAGCTCGGCGCTCAGCTCGGCGCCGACCCGGCGCGGAAGCAGGTAGGTCCAGTACTCCGACCCGTACAGCCCGCCCATGTGCTGGTAGTAGGGGTTCAGGACGACGTCCTCGCGGGCGACCACGTGGTCGGCCGCGACCGCAAACGGCACCCCGCCGGCGGCGGCGTCACCCGACAGCGCCGAGATCGTGATGTGCGAGTCGGTCTCGACGATCTCGCCGACGATGTCGTCGATCGCGTGGAGGTTGTACCAGGACTCCTCGCCCTGGTCGGCGGCCGCCTCGATCACGTTGAGATGGATGCCGTTGGAGAAGAAATCCGACCCTCCGGCGAGCACGATCACCTTGGTCGTGCGGCGGCTTCGCGCGTACTGGTAGGCCTCGCGTAGGCGCCGGCACTGCTCGGTGCTCATCGCGCCGTTGTAGAAGTCGAAGTTCAGGTAGCCGACGCCCGCCTTCTCCTCGTAGGAGATCTCGCGGTAGGTGTGGCCCGGCGGAATCGGAGCGTGAAGCGCCACCGGGATCTCGGGCGCGTCTGGCACGATGCCGGCAAGCTCGAGCGCGCGGGTGGCGGGGAGCTTGAACGGGGCCTTCGCGTTCGGGTCCTTCTGCTTGAGATGCGTGACCCAGACGGCGCCGTCGACGGTGGCGCGGCAGATCGCGCCGTTGCGGGTCGCGATGATCTCGCCCGGACGGCCGCGGAGGCCGCGCTCGGGATACGCGTTGAACAGGAAGAACTCGACGCCGGCGATCGTGTCGAGCACGCCGGGATGACCCTCGGCAGCACGAATCTTGCGAACCACGGCGGCGGTCGACTCGCAGCGCCAGTCGATCGCGCGGTCGGCCTGCTTGATCAGCGGACGGAGCCGGCCGGTCACGTTCGGATCGTCGTAGTTCAGAGCCCTCGGCTCGAAGTCACCGCGCGCGAAGTTGTGGACCGCGAACACGAGCATCTCGACTGCGGCGCGGCGCACCTCGTGGCGGTAGATGCTGCTCTTGCCGACCGGCCGCATCCGGAACTTGCGGGTCTCCCAGATGTCGCCGGCATCGGCCTCTTCGACCGCCTCCAGCACGGTCACGCCCCACTCCTCCATCCCGAGCTCGATCGCCCAATCGAGCGACGACGGACCGCGGTCGCCGTGCGGACCGGGGTGGACGACGAGGCAGGTGTACTTGCTCCACACCGACTCGGGGATGAACTGCTTGAGCATCGGGCACACGACCAGGTCGGGCTTGTGCACCTCGACGGCGCTCTCGATGATCTCGCTCGAGTCGACGACCTGAACCGTGACGTCGTGACCCATTTCGGTGAGGGCGATGTAGCAACGCTGGCTGAGGCTGTTGTGCGCGGACGTCACGAACAGGATGCGCAGCGGGTTTTCTGCGACCGGCGGCGGCGCTTCTCCACGCAGCCGTCCGGGGCCGCCGCGCAGGACGTCTTCGAAGTTCTTGGGCGGTTCCATGGCCGCTTGCATCGACCCGGCCCACAGACGCCTGGAGTCGTCTGGACGGATTACGGAGTAACGCCCCGTCCGAATACTGACCCCGCGCGTGCTGCCGATACTCAGGGTCGGGCAGCCGCCGTCCGACCCACCCGGAACAGCCGTCGCCTACATCAGCCGCGGCGCGCGTGTGGCGTGAGCACGATCGTCTGCAGCTCGGTGAACGACTGCATGACGTGCGAGCCTCCGACCCGGCCGATCCCGCTGTCGGTCCCCGCGCGGCCGCCGAACGGGAGGTGCGCCTCCCAGTAGTTGCTCGATTCGTTGATGTTGACCCAACCCGTGCGGACCCGGTCGGCGAACTCGAGGCCGGCCTGCAGGTCGGCGGTGAAGATCGCCGCGAGCAGGCCGTACGGAGATGCGTTCGCCAGCGAGATCGCCTGCTCGAGCGAGTCGATCGCCACCACCGGCGCGATCGGACCGAACGTCTCCTCGACCGCGACCCTGGCGTCAGCCGGCACGTCGGTCAGCACCGTCGGCTCCCAATACAGCGACGTCGCGAAGCCGTCGGCGCGCGCGCCGCCGCTGACCACGCTCGCGCCTCGCGCCACCGCGTCGCCGACGTGCTCGTCCATCTTGGCCGCCACCGGCTCGTTGTTGAGCGGGCCCATCGTGGTCGCGTCGTCGAACGGGTCGCCGAGCAGGATCCGCTCGGTCACGCGCCGCGCGAGCAGTTCGACGAACTCGTCGCGCACCGCGCGATGCACGAGGATCCGCTCGCCGGCGGTGCAGCTCTGACCAGCGCACAGGTAGCAGGCGGTCAACGTCGCGTCGACCGCCGCCTCGACGTTGGCGTCGTCCATCACGACCAGCGGGCCGTTGCCGCCCATCTCGAGCAGCGTCGCCTTGCCGACGGCCGCCTGCCCGACGAGCCGTCCGGTCGCGGTCGAGCCGATGAACGCGACCCCGTCCGTCCCGGGGTTGCGGGCGATCTCGTCGCCGACCACCGGCCCGGGCCCGGTCACGAGGTTGAACACGCCCGGCGGAAGGTCGGCGTCGGCGATGCACTCCGCGAGCGCCACCGCGCACACCGCCGTCGACGGCGCCGGCGTCCACACCACCGCGTTGCCGCACGCGAGCGCCGGCGCGATCAGCTCGGCCGGCATCGTGTACGGCCAGTTCCACGGGCTGATCACGCCGACCACGCCGCGCGGACGGCGCGCCAGCATCACGCGCTTGCCGGGGGAGAACGAGTTCGGGAGCTCGCCCTGGAGGCGCTTGGCGTCCTCGGCGGCCATCCGCCAGTACTCGACTAGCTCGTCGACCTCGTCGAATGCCTCGGTGCGCAGGGGCTTGCCCTGATCGAGCGTGAGCGTGCGGGCCAGCTCATCGCGGCGGGCCTCGATCAGGTCTCCGATCGCGTGCATCTTGGCCGCGCGCTCGAACGCGCCCGTCCGCGCCCAGCCGTCGGCGGCGCCGCGCGCCGCGTCGATCGCGCGGGTGGCGTCGCCCCGGTCGCCCTGCGGAACGGTGGCGATCAGCTCACCGGTCGCGGGACTGGTGGCCTCGAACATTTCTCCGCTGGCGCTCGGCTGCCAGCTTCCGTCCACGAACATCTCTCGCATGGTCTGCGTCGCCATTTCACCCTCAGCCTGGTCGCGTTGACACCGTTCGACAACTGATATATAACCGCCCGATCAGGCGCTGGTCAATGGATGAGAGGGTGCGCGTGCGCCCCATATGTGGGCAAGGCCTTGGTGTTCTATGGCCCGCGCGGCGCTGCGCGGACCGGGGAGGTTGATTGATGGCAACCGTAGAAGCTCCGGGCGCCGCCGCTGGTTCGGACACGAACGAACTCGCCGGCTTCGGGTATAAGCAGGAACTCGACCGCTCGCTGGGGAGCTTCTCCGCGTTTGCGGCGGGCTTCAGCTACATCTCGATCCTGACCGGCGTCACCGCGCTGTACGGGTTCGGCTACCTGAACGCCGGGCCTGGCGTTTGGTGGACGTGGCCGGCGGTGGTGTTCGGGCAGATCCTGGTGGCGCTGTGCTTCATGGAGATGGCGGGTCAGTACCCGATCGCCGGGTCGGTTTACCAGTGGTCCAAGCAGATCTCAAGCGGGTTCACGTCGTGGATGACCGGCTGGATCTACATCGTCGGCGCGATCGTCACGATCGCCGCGGTCGCGGTCGACTGGCAGATCGTTCTGCCCCAGGTCACCACCAAGCTCCAGTTCTTCGGCACCTCCGCCGATGCCGGGTCGTACCTGACGAAGGCGGGCGCACAGAACGCACTGGTACTCGGCGGAATCCTGGTTTGCATCACGACCACGATCAACATGCTCGGCGTCAAGCTGATGTCGCGGATCAACAACGTCGGCGTGACCTGCGAGCTGATCGGCTCGACCATCCTCGTGATCCTGCTGCTGTTCAACGCGCACCACGGGCCGCAGATCATCTTCCACTCCTACGGCTTCGGCGCCGGCCATCCGTGGGGCTACTTCGGCGCGCTGCTCGTCGGCGGCCTGCTGAGCGCGTACGTGATGTACGGGTTCGACACCGCCGGCACGCTCGCCGAGGAGACCAATAACCCGCGGAAGCACGCGCCGCCGGCGATCATCCGCGCGATCGCCGCCGCCGCGATCATCGGCGGCCTCGTGATCCTGCTCGCATCGATGGCGAACAAGCACATCCTCGACAAGAACGTCGGGCTCCTGGGCCTTCCCTACGTCATGAAGCAGGCGTTCGGAAACACCGTCGGGAACATCTTCCTGATCGACTGCGCGATCGCGATTTTCGTCTGCTGCCTGGCCGTGCAGACGGCGACGATCCGGATGTTGTTCTCGATGGCGCGCGACAACCGCCTGCCGGCCGGCTCCGCAGTCGCCCGCGTCTCGGGTCATCGCAAGGTGCCGATCGTGCCGGCGCTGGTTACGGGCGGCCTGACGCTCGTGCTGCTCGTGATCAACCTCGGCAACCAGAGCGCGTTCCTCGTGCTCACCTCGCTCGCGATCATCATGTTCTACCTCGCGTACCTCGGGGTCACCGTCCCGATGCTGGTCAAGCGTTTGCGAGGCCAGTGGCCGAAGCCCGATCATGGACCGTACTTCTCGCTCGGCCGGTGGGGGCTCCCGGTCAACATCGCGGCCGTGCTCTACGGCGCGCTCGTGGCGCTCAACATCGCCTGGCCGCGCAACGCGATCTACAACTCGCTCGGCACGCCGCATTGGTACTGGCAGTGGTCGCCGTTCCTGTTCGTCGGCGGTGTCGTGATCATCGGCACGATCTACTACTTCACGGTGCAGGTCAAGAAGGGCGGCGACGTGCTGGAGGAACACCGGGCCAACGTCCCGGACCTCGATCACCTGCCCGCGATGGGGGAGATGGCGCCATGATCGACGCCGGCGAGTTCGACTATGTGATCGCCGGCGGCGGCACTGCGGGCTGCGTCGTGGCGGCCCGCCTGAGCGAGGATCCGTCGGTCACGGTCTGCCTGATCGAGGCCGGTCCGTCCGACGTAGACGACCCGCGGATCCTGCGGCTCGAGGACTGGATGTACCTGCTCGACTCGGGCTACGACTGGGACTACCCGATCGAGCCGCAGGCCAGAGGCAACAGCTTCATGCGGCACGCCCGGGCCAAGGTGCTAGGCGGCTGCTCGTCGCACAACTCCTGCATCGCGTTCTGGACTCCGAAGGAGGACCTCGACGAGTGGGCCGCGACGGGCTGCGAGGGCTGGAGCTCGGCCGATTGCTGGCCGCTGATCAAGCGCCTTGAGACCAACGACGGGCCTGGCGATCACCACGGGCGCGAGGGCCCGGTCAACATCCGCACGGTGCCGCCCGACGACCCCTGCGGCGTTGCGGTGCTCGAGGCCGCCGCCCAGGCGGGGCTGCCCACGAGCCGGTTCAACGAGGGTCACACGGTGACCAACGGGGCGGGATGGTTCCAGATCAACTCCTCGGCGGACAACACGCGGATGTCGTCCTCGCACGCGTACCTCCATCCGATCATGGGTTCGCGGCCGAACCTCGAGATCCGCACCGCGTGCTGGGTCAAGCGCGTGGCGCTCCAGGATGGCCGGGCGACCGCGGTCGAGTACCTGACGCCCGATCTGCTCACCCAGGCGTCTGTCAAGGCCCGGCGCGAGGTGATCCTGAGCTCCGGCGCGATTGACACGCCGAAGCTGCTGATGCTGTCCGGCATCGGCCCGGGCGAGCACCTCCACGAGTTCGGGCTCGAGACGCTCGTCCACTCGCCGGGCGTGGGCTCGAACCTCGACGACCACGTCGAGGGGATCGTGCAGTGGGACGCGAAGAAGCCGATGATCCGCACCTCGACGCAGTGGTGGGAGATCGGCCTGTTCTCGACGTCCGAGCCCGGGCTCGACCGGCCCGACCTGATGATGCACTACGGATCGGTGCCGTTCGACATGAATACCGCGCGCTGGGGCTACCCGACGACCGAGAACGGCTTCTGCCTGACGCCGAACGTCTGCCGCGGCCGCTCGCGGGGAACCGTGCGGCTGCGCTCGTCCGACTACCGCGATCGCGCGCGCGTCGATCCGCGCTACTTCACCGATGCCGAGGGCCACGACGAGCGCGTGATGGCGTACGGGATGCGGCTGGCGCGAAAGATCGTGTCGCAGACGGCGATGGCCGAGTGGGCCGGTGCCGAGCTGGCCCCCGGGCCTGAGGCGCAGACCGACGACGAGCTCGTCGACTACATGCACAAGACCCACAACACGGTCTACCACCCGGCGTGCAGCTGTCACATGGGCCCGGACTCGGATCCGCTTGCGGTCGTCGACCCGCGCCTGCGCGTGCGGGGGGTGCGGTCGCTGCGAATCGCGGACGGGTCGATCCTCCCGTTCCTCCCCGCGATCAACCCGTGCATCACGACGATGATGATCGGCGAGAAATGTGCCGACATGCTCAAGGAGGACGCGCAGCGCGGTGCCGAGCACGCCGCGCCCGCAGCCGTCGGGTAAAGGTGCGCGCATGAGCGCCACCGCGGCGCCCGAGGTAACCCGCTTCCTCCACGAGCACCCGCCGTTTGACGCGCTCGACGCCGACGATGTCGATCGCGTCGCCGCGGCGGCCGAGGTCGAGTTCCATCGCGCGGGCGCGACGATCTTCTCCCAGGGCGCCGAGCCGGTCGAGCACCTGCGCGTCGTGCGCGCCGGGGCGGTCGAGATCGTGTTCGACGGCCGGGTGCTCGATCTGCTCGGCGAGGGCGAGCTGTTCGGCCACGCCTCGATGCTGTCTGGGCTTCCCACCGGCTTCGAGGCGCGCGCCGGCGAGGACACCGTGTGCTACCGGATCCCCGCCGCGGTCGCACAGGAGCCACTCTCCCGCCCGGCCGGGTTGCGGTTCGTGGCCCGCTCGCTGCTCGACCTCAATAATCAGACCCCCGCCCACCCTGGCGCAGCCGTCGCCACCGAGCCCGGCGTCGATCCGCCCCTTCAGCCGGTTGGCTCGCTGCTGCGCGGCGACCCGGTCGTGTGCCGGCGGGAGACGACGATCCGCGAGGCCGCGGAGCTGATGACGGTCGCTCATGTGTCGTCGGCGGTCGTCGACCTCGGCGACGGCTCGCTCGGGATCCTCACCGACCGGGACCTGCGCACGCGCGTGGTCGCGAACGGGCTGACCGGGGATACACCGGTTTCGGCGGCGATGTCGGCGCCGGCGTACACGTGCCCGCCCGACCGGCTCGGTGGCGACGTGCTGCTCGACATGCTCGACCGGGGCTTTCGCCACTTCCCGGTGGTCTCGGCGACGGGGACGATCATGGGCGTCATCGAGGAGATCGACCTGGTCGCGGCGCAGACGCGCTCGTCCTTATACCTGCGCCGGCGGATCGCCAGAGCCCAGACCGTCGCCGAGCTCGTCGAGGCGGCGCAGGATCTGCGTCCGGCGGTGCTCGCTATGCATGACGCGCACGTCGCGCCGGCGAACATAACCGCGGTCTATTCGGTCGTCGTCGATGCGCTCACGCGCCGCATGCTCGAGCTCACGGTCATCGAGGCCCCGGAGGTCGGCGCCGAGTTCGCCTGGCTCGCGCTCGGCAGCCAGGCGCGGCGGGAGGCGCTGCCGAGCTCGGACGTTGACAGCGGGATCGTCTGGTTCGGGGCGCCCGAGGACGCTGGCGTCAAGTCCCGCCTGGAGGCGATCGCGACCACCACGGTCGGGCGGCTGGAATTGTGCGGGCTGCACGCCGACGCGCACGGCGCCACCGCGTCAGATCCGCGCTTCGTCCGCTCGCTCGCTTCCTGGGAGCGGGCGGTGCGCAGCTGGATCGCCGACCCGACCCAGGACAAGGCCCTGGTGCTGGTCTCGGTCCTCGTCGACAGCCGGCCGGTGTGGGGCGTACACACCGGTACGCCGGTCGCCGACAGCTTCCGCCTCGCGCCCGGCAACCCGGCGCTCCTCCGCCTGCTCGCTCGGTTCGCGCTCTCGCACCGCCCGCCCACCGGCTTCTTGCGCGGGCTCGTGGTCGAATCGACCGGCGAGCACCGCGGCCAGCTCGACCTCAAGCAGGGCGGCGTGATCCCGATCGTCGACCTCGCGCGCTGGGCCGGCATCGCGGCCGGCGTCACCAGCGCTTCGACCGGCGAGCGACTGCGCGCGGCGGCCGCCGGCGGAACTCTGTCCGAGACGCACGCCCGCACGCTCGAGGACGCGCTCACTCTGATCACCGATCTGCGCGTCGAGCACCAGGTGGCCCAGCTCCGCGCCGGCGAGGAGCCCGATGACTTCGTCAAGCCCGCGACGCTCAGCCAACTGACGCGCAGCTACCTGAGAGAGGCGTTTCGCGCGGTCGCGTCAGTCCAGAAGCACGTGTCCGCCGAGCTGAAGATGGGCGTGCGATGAGGGGCGCTAGATTGCGGCTATGACCGGGGACTGGCGCGACTGGAGGCCGGCGATCTGGCTGACGATGCTGGGCATCGCGGTCATTCTGCTGGTCAGCCCGTTTTACATCGGGGCGCTGTTCTTCGGCGCCGCGATCGGCGCCGCGTTCCGCATCCGCCAGCGCCGGCGGCGTGCCGCGATCGCCGCCGCCGCTCCGGCTCCTAAGCGGGCGCGACGATCCTGACCTCGGCGCCGGCGAGGTGCTCGAGGCGCTGAGCCTCGGGGTGGTAGGTGCCGCGCAGGGGACGGCGCCGGGCCGGCAGCAGCACCAGCTCGAAGCCGCCACTACGTGCAAGCTGCTCGAGCGTCTGATCGACGCCGTCGACCAGGAGAACGAACGTGGCCCGCTCCGCCGCGCCCGCGAGCCGCTCCCGCGCCCGCTCGAGGTCCTTAACCACCGAGTCCGCGACCGCCTCGTTGTATTCGATGGCCGAGTTGCCGCAGCGGGGGCCCGACGGCGCCTGCGGCGCGATGCCGACGACGGTGACCGCCGCATGATCGACCTCGGCCAGCTCACGGGCGAGGTCGATCGCGGCCCCGCCCGCGCGGCTGTGCTCGCAGAGGACCAGGATCCCCCTCGGCGCGGTCGGCGGTTTGTCCCACACGGTGGCGTCAGGAGATCTCACGGATCACCCGGCACGGGTTGCCGAAGCAGAGGTGACCCGCCGGCAGATCCTTTGTGACCACGCTGCCGGCGCCGACCACGGTGTCGGCGCCGACGTGCACCCCCGGGCACACGATCACACCGCTGGCGAGCCAGGCGCCGTCTCCGATCGTGATCGGCTTGGCCGTCTCGGTGCCGCGACGCCGCTCGACCGGGTCCAGCGGATGCAGCGCGGTCAGCAGCTGCACGCCGGGGCCGATCTGGACGTCTGCGCCGATCGTCACCGTGGCGCCGTCGAGCACAACGGAGCCGTAGTTGATGAACGTCCGCGCGCCGACCGTGATGTGGTAGCCGTAGTCGCACTCGAACGGCGCCATCACCTCCGCGTCCTCCCCGAGCGCGCCGAGCAACTCGTCGAGGATCGCCCGCCGCGCGGCCGTGTCGGCGAAGCTGGTCGCGTTGAAGCGCTCGCACACGAGCCGGCACTGCCGGCGCTCCTCCAGGAGCGCAGGGTCGTTGGCGAGATACGGAGATCCTCGCAACATCCGGTCCTTTTCGGAGGCCACGAACCCATCCTGACACGGTCGGCCGGTGTCGTCCGCCGCAAACCGGATCATTCAGCCACGTGAGCTGGCGATCGACCCGAGCGAGCGCCCAGGCGGGCGAGGACGTCCGCCGCGTGGCCGTCATTGACCTCGGGTCGAACTCATGGCGCCTTGTGGTCTACATGTTCGCGCCGGGGGACTGGTGGAAACTCACCGATGAGATCTACGAGACCGTGCGGATCGGCGCCGGCCTGGCGGAGACCGGCCGCCTCAGCGACGCCGGGATGGGACGCGGACTCGAGACGCTGGCGGTGTTCGAGCGCTTCTTAGCGGCGCACGGCCTCGGGCCGGACGCGGTCCATGCGGTCGCGACCAGCGCAATCCGCGACGCGACCAACGGCGAGATGTTTCTGAAGGCCGCGCGCGCTGCCAGCGGGCTGAACATCGAGGTGATCTCCGATGAGGACGAGGCGCGGTTCGGCTACGTGGCCGCGATCAACAGCTCGACGATCACCGACGGGATCGTGCTCGAGACCGGCGGCGGCAGCATCCAGCTGATCAAGGTCGCCGACCGCCGGGCGCAGTCACTGCAATCGTTCCCGCTCGGCGCCGTCCGGCTCACCGAGCAGTTCCTCCCCGGGCAGGGGCCGGCCAGGAAGCGCGACCTGCAGAAGCTGCGCGCGCACGTCCGCGAATCGCTCGCGGGGTTCCCCGCGCTCGCCGGCGTAGGCGACCGCATCGTCGGAATGGGCGGGGCCGTCCGCAACCTCGCCGCCGCTGCCCAGCGCATGATCGACCAGCCCGACATCGGCGTGCAGGGATTCGTGATCACCCGCGCGATGCTCGCCAACCTGGTCCAGACGCTGGCGGAGCTGCCCGTCGACGAACGTGGTGAAGTGCCCGGGATCAAGGTCGGACGGGGGGACATCATCCTCGCGTCGGCGCTAGTGATCGAGACGGTGGTGGAGCTCGGGTCGTTCGAGGGCATCGAGGTCACCGAGGCCAGCCTCCGCGACGGCGTGTTCATCACGCGCGAGCTGCTCGCGGACTCGCCGGAGCCGCTGTTCGAGGACGTGCGCGTCGCCGGCGTGCGCAACCTCGCGATCCAATACGAGTCGGACCTCCCCCACGTCGAACATGTGGCCCTGCTGTCGCTTCAGATGTTCGACTCGCTCGCGGCCGCCCGCCTGTTCGAGCCCAAGCCCGGCGAGCGCGAGCTGCTGTGGGCCGCCGCGATGCTCCACGACGTCGGCATGACGATCTCCTACGACGATCACCACAAGCACTCGTACTACCTGATCGTCAGCGCCGAGCTCCCGGGCTTCGATCCGCGCGAGCGCGCGCTGATCGCCCAGATCACCCGCTATCACCGCAAGGGCGTCGCCAAGCTCGGCGAGATGGCGGCGCTCGCAGCCCCCGGCGACGACGAGCTGCTCGACCGCTGCTCGGTGATCCTCCGGCTCGCCGAGCACCTCGAGCGCGGCCGCGACCAATCGGTCCGTGAGGCGCGCCTGCGCGCCAACGGCCACGGCGTCGACCTGCACCTCGAGGCCGGAGGCGATCTCACCCTGCCGCGGTGGAGCGTCGAGCGCTACGGCGACGGCGAGGCGTTCCAGCGCGTGTTCGGCCGGCGGCTGCTCATCGGATAGCCCGCGCCGGCGTGGTCGGGATCAGAGCCGCCTCGCGGTCAGCTCGGGCTTTACAGGGAGGTTGCCTCTCCCACTAGAGTGTCTGCATGCTCTGGCTTCTGCGCCACGCCGAAGCGGAAGACGGCCTGCCGGACGACGATCGCCCGCTCACCGAGCGCGGCGCCATGCATGCTGACGCCGCCGGCCGCACGCTCGCTGTCCTCGGGGTCCACCTCGACGCCTGCCTGAGCAGTCCGAAGCTCCGGGCCGTGCAGACCGCTGAGCGCGCGTGCGAGCCGCTCGGCGTGCCGGTGACGGTCGAGCGGTCGCTATCCGGCGAGCCGTTCGACGTGGAGGCGCTGACCGCAGGACTCGGCGACGTGCTGCTGGTCGGACACGACCCGTCCTTCTCGTTGCTCCTCCACGATCTCACGGGGACCCAGGCGCGGATGAAGAAGGGCGGTCTCGCCGCCGTCTCCAAGGGCGAGTTGGTCGCGCTGCTGCGCCCGTCGGAGCTCAGCGCGATCGCAAAGGCCAACGTAGGAGTGACATGAGCGACACAAAGTTGGAGACGGGTGAGAGCACGACCTCCGAGGCGCCCGCGGACGGACGCGCCGAGGCGGACCAGGCGCACGCCGAGCTCACCGACCCGGCGGTCTACATCAACCGCGAGCTGTCCTGGCTCGACTTCAACGATCGCGTGCTGCAGCTCGCCGAGGACGAGACGATGCCCCTGATGGAGCGCGTGAAGTTCCTCGCGATCTTCACCACAAACCTCGACGAATTCTTCATGGTGCGGGTCGCCGGCGTCCACGACCAGATCGATGCGCGGATCGACGCCCGCGGACCCGACGGTCTGTCGCCGCCGCGGGTGCTCCAGGGGATCGCCGAGAAGGTGCGGGAGCTCGACCGCCGCCACGCGCGCCAGTTCACCGACGTCGTTCGGCCCGAGCTGGCCGAGAACGGGATCCGGATCGTCACGTGCGAGCAGTCGACCGCGCCGGCGAGCCTGATCGCGCGCCATTTCCGCGAGCAGATCTTCCCGGTGCTGACTCCACTCGCGATCGGCCCGGGCCGTCCCTTCCCATACATCTCGAACCTGTCGCTGAGCCTGATCGTGCGCCTCCATGACCCCGACCTCGACCACGAGGTCTACGCCCGCGTGAAGGTGCCCAAGGAGGTCCTGCCCCGGTTCGTCGAGATCTCACCCAGCACGTTCATCCCGCTCGAGGAGATCATCGCGCGCCACCTCGACGCGCTGTTCCCCGGCCTCGAGATCATCAGCTACGACCTGTTCCGAGTCACGCGCGACGCCGACTTCGAGGTGTCCGACGAGGCCGACGACCTGTTGCAGGCGGTCGAGGACGAGTTGCGACGCCGGCGGTTCGGCGAGGTCGTGCGGCTCGAGGTCGGCGCCAACATGGACCCGGCGCTCCGGACCCATCTGATCGAGTGGCTCGGCGTCGACGAGGTCCAGGTCTACGACGTCGAGGGCACGCTCGACCTCGGAGACCTGTGGGAGATCGCAGGGCTCGACGGGCACCCCGAGCTTCGCCAGACGCCATGGACCCCGGTCACCCATCCCGCGTTCGTCCCCGGTCCGAGCGATCGCGACGACCAGCCCGACGTGTTCGCCCCGATGCGCACGCGGGACGTGCTGGTCCACTACCCCTACCAATCGTTCGCGACCAGCGTCGAGCGGTTCGTCAAGCAGGCGGTCGACGATCCTAACGTGCTCGCGATCAAGATGACCGTGTACCGGACCTCGGACGACTCGGCGCTGGTCCCGTCGCTGATCGAGGCGGCCGAGAAGGGCAAGCAGGCCGTGTGCCTGGTGGAGCTCAAGGCGCGCTTCGACGAGCGCCAGAACATCGGCTGGTCCCGCGCGCTCGAAGAGGTGGGCGCACACGTCGTGCACGGCATCCCCGGGCTCAAGACCCACGCCAAGGCGATTCTCGTGGTCCGCCGGGAACGCGGTGGCGTCCGCCACTACGTGATGATCGGGACCGGCAACTTCCACGCCAAGAACGCCCGCCTGTACGAGGACTGGGGGCTGTTCACGACCGACCGTGAGATCGGCCAGGAGGTCGCGAACCTGTTCAACACGCTGACCGGCTACGGCCACCCGGCGCGCGAGCGCAAGGTCCTGGTCGCCCCGAATTCGATGCGCGGGCCGCTGATCGAGGAGATCGAGCGAACCGCCGCCGCGCACGAGGCCGGCGAGACGGCGCGGATCGTGATGAAGATGAACTCGCTGGTCGATCAGGCATGCATCGAGGCGCTGTATCGCGCCTCACAGGCCGGCGTCCCGATCGACCTGAACGTCCGCGGTATCTGCGGCCTGCTTCCGGGCGTGCCGGGCGTCAGCGAAACGATCACGGTCGTATCGGTGGTCGGGCGGTTCCTCGAGCACTCGCGGATCTACTCGTTCCATCGCGGCGAGGAGAGCGTCTACTACATCGGGTCAGCCGACCTCATGCCGCGCAACCTCGACACCCGCGTTGAGCTGCTTACGCCGGTCGAGGATCCCGAGCTTCAAGACGAGCTCGATGACACGCTCGAGCGGTGCCTGGCCGACGACACGTTCTCGTGGACGCTGGATTCCGAGGGAGCCTGGACCCGGCGGCCCGGGCGGACGCGCAGCGTCCACCGCGAGCTGATGGAGCGGACGCTCCAGCAGCAGGCCTCCTCGGCTGCGACGTCTTCTTCTTCGTAAGCTCGACGTCGGCTTCTTAAACCACCGCGGCCGGCGCTTGGGCCGGCCACGGTAGTTCGTTCTGGTGCTTCGCTCGAGGCGGGTCTAGGGGTTCAACAAGCCGTTGCCGCCCTGGCCCTGACCCTGACCCTGACCCTGGGTCACGGTGGTGGCGCTCGCGGGCTGTGAGCCGAGCGTGACCTTGATGCTCTTCGTCTGCCCGCTGCGGTTGACCGTCAGGGTCACGGTGTCGCCGGGCGCGTAGTTGGCGATCGCCGCCACGAACTGGTTGACCGAGGCGACCGCCTGGCCGTTGACGGCGGTGATCAGATCGCCCGCCTGAAGCCCGGCCTTGGCCGCCGGCGAACTGGGCACGATCGGCGAGGAGCCGCCGGTCGAGGCGTTCTTGGCGATCGCTGCGCCACCGGAAACCGTCGGATCGAGGCTCACACCAACGTAGGCGTTATGCGCCTGGCCAGTCGAGATGATCTCGCGGGCGACCCGCGCGTCGCTGTTCGACGGGGTCGCGAATCCGATGCCCGAGCTAGAGCCTTCGCCCTCGCCGTTGGTGTTGTTGGTCTCGATCTGGTCGTTGAGGCCGATCACCTGACCCGCGGCGTTGACCAGCGGGCCGCCCGAGTTGCCCGGGTTGATCGGCGCGTCGGTCTGGATCGCGTTCGGGATCGTGAACTCGTTCGGCGCGTTGATCGTGCGGCCGACCGCGCTGATGATGCCGGCGGTGACGGTGTTGGGCAGGCCGAACGGGCTGCCGATCGCGATCACGGCGTCGCCGACCTGGACGGCATTCGAGTCGCCGATCGTCAGCGGGTGAAGCTCAGAGGAGGGAACGTTCTGGACGTGGATGACCGCAAGGTCGGTGCCCGTGTCCGAGCCGACGAGCGTCGCCGACGCCTTGACCTGATCCGGGAACGTGACGGTGATCTTCGACGCGCCGGACACGACGTGCTCGTCGGTGATGATGTCGCCCTTCTTGTCGAACACGACGCCGGCGCCCTCGCCCTCGGTCTGCTGCGACTGTCCGAAGCCGAACACGCCACCGCTGTTCTGGGTCGAGGAAGTTGTGATGTCGACCACGCCCGGTCCGACCGACCGGTAGATCTGATTGATCGACTCGGAGCGACCGCTGGTGAAGCTGGTAGGCAGCGTCGACGAGGTCGACGGCTGTACCACGGTCGTCGTCGTCACCGAGTGGGTGGTGGTGCTCCCGCTGGCGACGGCGAGAGCGATTGCCCCGCCTGCGATTGCACCCCCGATGATCGGGAGCAGACGGCTCAGGCGTTTCATGGGTTTGGGTCTCCTAGCAAGTGCGTGGCTGTTGTTTCGGTTTTCCCAGTACAGCAGCTACCCATGAGAAACCAGTCAGAAATCAATGAGAACCGCGTAAGAGTCCGGGTGCCGGGCTACGCCGTCGGCGCCGGCATGAACAGCTGCGCCGGCGCGCCACCGGGCGTGGGGGCCGGCGCCTTGCCGGGCGAGGCCGGCGCGTTACCGGGCGAGCCCGGCGCTTTGGGCGGGGTCGCCGACGGCGGGACGAATGCGGGGCCTTTGCCTTTGCCTTGGCCTTGGCCACCGCCGTATGGATCGCCCCAGAACGGGCGTCCCGGGCCGCCGCCTGGGCCGCCGGGGCTACCGGGGCCGCCGCCTCCTCCCGGCCCGCCGCCGCCGCGGAAGAACCCGCGCTGCGGAGTCGCTCCGAGGCCCTTCTGGTTGATGCGGTGGGTCAGGCTAGACGTGTAACGGCTGAGGATCTGCTTCTCCCGGGCGGCGCTGATCGCCTTCTTGGCGACCGCGGCGTCGAGGGCTTTCTTCAGCGGAGCGGTCATGGCCTGCTCGAGGCCGGCGACGGTCTTACCCTTCGCGGAGGCGATCTGCGCCAGCGACTTCCCGCTCTGTAGCTGCTGGAATAGCTGTGCGTTCGTCAGCCCGAGGTAGCTCGTGGCGGCTCGCAGACCGAGACCAGGTCCACCGAACCCGAGCCGGCCCGGACCCGCGCCAGGCCCTCCGCGGGGCAGGGCGTGCGGGCCGGCGAGGCCGGGAGTCAGCGGCAGGAACGGCGCAGTGCCGCCGTTCTTCAGCCGCTGCTCGAGCTCGTTCGCCTGGGCCTGGGTGATCTGGCCGGCCTTGACGGCGGCCTGGAGTTGATCCGTCGTGGCGCCGTCGAGCGCGGAGTTGAGCTGCTGCGGCGTGACATGCAGCCGCTTGGCGACGTCGTTCAGAAACGCCTGACGCCCGCTCGGACCGGAATTCTGGGTGGCGGCGTACGCGCCACCGGCAAAGGCTGCGGCAGCCAGCGCAGCCATGCCGATCACGAGGTTTCGCTTCAGACGGCGGTGCAACGTGCGCTCCTCAGTTGGCCGGGCGCCCCGAGGACGGCGCGCCCGTGGGCGGCATGCTCTCAGGCAATTTTGAGAGAACCGTAAGAACTTCCTAAGCGGCCTCTCGCGCCCGGGCCTGGAGGATCCTACGGAGCCGCGCGGCCTCACGCGCCGGCTGTGATTTGAGCCGCTCCCAGGTGATACGGACCGTCTGGTAGCCAGCCGCGAGCAGCTCTGCGTCACGATCGCGGTCGCTCTCGAAGGTCGCGCGGTCGGAGTGGAAATCCCATCCGTCGAGCTCGACGATCAATCGGTGCTCGGGAAACAGCGCGTCGATTTCGTACCCCAGTAGCTCCGTGTTCGTGATCGGCGCCGGCAAGCCGTATCGGCTCGCGAAGTCGGTGAACGCGTCCTCGAACTCGGAGCGAGTCGGACCGCTCCGCGCTCCCTCCAGGAAGGACGTCAGCCGCTTCGTGGCCGGGTGCCGGGGGTGGCGGGCGAGCAGCTCGGCGAGGTCGCTCACGTGGAAGGTGCGGGTGAGGCGGGCGTCGTTGACGAAGCGGCGCACCGCGGCGTCGGTCTTGAGGCGCGGCGTCATGTCGAACACCGTGCGTGCGGGGCTGGTGACGGGGACGCCGAGCTGGCGCGTGATGTCCCGGCGGGTGAGCGTCTTCGTGCGGTGGACGTTGATGCCCTGCCGGCGCCGGTCCCAGGTCGCAATCACCTCGAACCGCGGCGTCCAGTGCTTCGCGTATTTCCAGAGCGCCGCGGCTGAGCCGTGGCTGAGGACCGCGCCGGCGCCGCAGGCGAGTACGGCGGCGTGCGCCCGCGACTCTTGCCCTGACGGGATGTGCCCGACCGCGTATACGCCGGCGTAGACCGGGATGAGCAAGCCCACCCCCACCCAGTACTCGATTGCACGCCGGCCGACGCCGAGCGCCAGCAGCTGGTGTCGGGTGACATACCCGTGTTGTTTGCGCGCCAGCGCCGCGATCGCCTTGTGGAACTGTTCGCCCACCACCGCCACCACCTGATGCGTGCTGGATTTGGCCCCAAGGTGGGGCCTTTTTCAGCACCGCACTCGTAAGAGGCGATAACGGCCCGAAATTCGCCCCCCTCAGGGGGCGAGACCCACGAAGTAGTCGAGCGCCGCCGGGTTCGCCAGCGATTCGCGCGACGCCGCCTCCTCCGGTGGCGTGCCCATCAGGATTCGCTTCACCGGGACCTCCAGGACCTTTCCGGACAAGGTGCGCGGCACCTCGTCGATCTGGCGGATCTCGTCCGGCACGTGCCGGGGCGAGCAGTCCTCGCGCACCCGGCGGCGGATCTCCGAGACAAGTGAGTCATCGAGCGACAGGCCGTCGCGCAGTACGACGAACAGCGGCATCCAGGCCTCGCCACCCTCGCGCGGCACGTCGACCACCAGCGCGTCGATCACGTCGTCCACCGCCAACACGGCACGGTAGATCTCCGAGGTGCCCATCCGCACGCCGCCGCGGTTGATCGTCGAGTCCGAGCGCCCGTAGATGATCGCGGTCTCGCGCGGGGTGATCTCGATCCAGTCGCCGTGGCGCCAGATCCCCGGGTACGTCTCGAAATAGCTGTCCCGGTAGCGCTCCCCGGACTCGTCCCCCCAGAAGTACAAAGGCATCGACGGCATCGGCTTGGTGATCACGAGCTCGCCGACCTCGCCGATCAGCGGCTTGCCGTCCGGGTCCCACGCCTCGACCGCCGCCCCCAGCGCGCGGGCCTGCAGCTCGCCCAGGTACACCGGCAGCGTCGGCACGCCACCGACGAACGCGGTGCACAGATCGGTGCCGCCCGACGTCGAGAACAGCCACGTGTCGGATCCGAGCTCGTCGTAGATCCACTGGAAGCCCTCCGGCGACAGCGGCGAACCCGTCGACCCGACCGACTTCAGAGCACTCAGATCCCGCCCGTCCCGCAGCGTCAGACCCTCGTCTTTCATGCACGCGCCGATGAACGCCGCGCTCGTCCCGAAGCACGTCATCCCGGACTCGGCGGCCAGGTCCCACAACGTCCCGAGCGACGGATAGCCCGGGTTGCCGTCGAACAGGACGATCGAGGCGTCGCTGAGCAGCATCCCGACGATGAAGTTCCACATCATCCAGCCGGTCGTCGTGAACCAGAACATGCGATCGCCGGCCTGGGCGTCGAGGTGCAGGCGAGCCTTCTTCAGGTGCTCGAGCAGGATCCCGCCCTGGCCGTGGACGATCGGCTTCGGCAGCCCGGTGGTCCCGGACGAGTACAGGACCCACAGCGGATGGTCGAACGGAAGCTGCGCGAACTCGAGCTCCTCGCCCGAGCCGCCTAGGAACCCGGGCTCCCATCCGCTTCCGTCCAGATACCCCAGCCGCACGACCCGCGCCAGCGACGGGATCTCGGCGGCGATCCGGTCGACGGCGTCCCGGCGATCGAAGTCCTTACCGCCGTAGCGATAGCCATCCACAGCCAGCAGCACCTTCGGCTCGATCTGCGAGAAGCGGTCGACCACGCTCCGCACCCCGAACTCGGGCGCCGCCGAGGACCACACCGCACCGATTGACGCGCACGCGAACAGCGCGGCCACGGTCTCGGGGATGTTCGGCATGTACGCGGCGACGCGGTCGCCCTCGCCCACGCCAGACGCACGCAACCCCGCGGCGATGGACGCGGTCAACGCCCGCAGCTCGCCCCAGGTCAACGAACCCAGCTCCCGCGATTCCGACGCGTGCTGGATCGCGAGCGCATCAGGGTCCTTGCCGGCGAACATGTGCTCGGCGTAGCTGATCCGCGAGCCCGGGAACCACTTCGCTCCCGGCATCGCCTCACTCCCGAGGACGCGGTCGCCCCCCTCGGAGAAGCGAACGCCCAGGAACTCGACCAGCGACTTCCAGAACGCGTTGGTGTCGAACACCGACCAGCGCCACAGATCGTGATAGCCCTCGAACCGCAGGTCGTGCTTCTCCTCGAGCCACGCCTGGTAGCGCGTCAGCGTGGTGCGGTCGATCCACTCCGGTGAGGGTGTCCACAGGAGCTTGGGCTCGGTTGCTGCCACCCCGGGGAGTATCCCGTAGTAGCTTTGGGCGCGCATGCCCGCCGGCAAACCGACCCCGCCGACGCGCGCCGACGGACTCGCCGAGATCGTCCTTCCCGACCACGAGAGCCACGACGTCCGTCTCGGCGAGCTGTGGAGCGAGCGCCCCGCCGCACTCATCTGGCTGCGGCATTACGGGTGAGTCCTCTGTAAGGATCACGCGGTCCAGTTGGATCGCGCCCGGGGCGATTTCAAAGCCGCCGGCGTCGGGCTCGTGCTGATCGGCCAGGCGACTCCGCGCCACGCCGCCCAGTTCCGCCGCCGGCAGGGGATCCAGCTTCCCGTGCTCGCCGATCAGAACCGGGTCAGCTACCGGGCCGCCGGCGCAAAGGTCGCGAGCGTGTCCGAGCTGTTCGGCCCCAGGAGCGTCTCACAGGGCCTCATCGCCGGCGCGCGGAGCCGCAAGATCCAGACGCGGACCGTGGGAAACGCGGCGCAGCTCGGGGGCTCATTGTTGATCCGGGCCGACGGCAACGTCGCCTGGTCGCACATGTCGGCCAACGCCGGCGATAACGCCTCGCCCGAGGAGATCCTCGCCGCGGCGCGCGACGTCGTCGCGTAGCGTTCGGCGACCATGTCCGACCTCCCTCTGCACGCCCCGTTCGCGGGCACGGTGATCACGATCGCCCGCGAACCGGATCAGCAGGTGGGCGCCGGCGAGACACTCGTCGTAATCGAGGCGATGAAGATGGAGCACGAGGTCGCGCCGGAGGTCGACGCCATCGTCCGCAGCGTCGAGGTCGTGGTCGGCGACACCGTCGAGGAGGGTCAGCTGCTGGCGGTCCTCGCGCCGGGAAACGCCGGCGCGGGCGCGGGCGTCGGCGTGGGCGTGGACGTGGGTGTGGGCGCGGGCACCAGGGCGGACACGCCGAGAGACACCGCCCCACCGGCCGTCCGCGACGACCTGGACGCGGTCACCCTGCGCCACGCCCAGACGCTCGACGCCGCCCGCCCCGACGCCGTCGCCCGGCGCCGCGAGCAGGGCCGGCGCACCGCGCGCGAGAATATCGCGGACCTCGTCGATCCCGGTAGCTTCGTCGAGTACGGACCGCTGATGTTCGCCGCGCAGGAGCGCCGGCGCCCCCGCGAAGAGCTGATCGCCCACACGCCGGCGGACGGGCTGGTCGCCGGGACTGCGGCGATCGACGGAACGCCGGCGATCATCATGTCCTACGACTACACCGTGCTCGCCGGCACGCAGGGGATGCGCAACCACCAGAAGAAGGACCGGCTGTTCGAGATCGCCGAGCGCCGGCGGCTGCCGGTTGTGCTGTTCGCCGAGGGCGGTGGAGGCCGGCCGGGCGACGTCGATTGGCCGATCGTCGCCGGACTCGACTGTCGGGCGTTCCATCTGTTCGCGCGCCTCGGCGGCCTCGTGCCGTTGGTCGGAATCGCGGCGGGCTACTGCTTCGCCGGCAACGCCGCGCTGCTCGGCTGCTGCGACGTCGTGATCGCCACCGAGGACTCGAGCATCGGCATGGGCGGGCCGGCGATGATCGAGGGCGGCGGGCTCGGCGCGTACGACCCGCAGGACGTCGGTCCGATCGACGTGCAGGACACGAACGGCGTCGTCGACATACGCGTCGCCGACGAGCCGGCAGCAGTCGCCGCCGCCCAGCGCTACCTGTCGTTCTTCAACGAGGCCAGTGGCGAGCCCGGAGCACCGAAGGACCCGGAGGCGCTCAGGGACCTGATCCCTGCCAACCGCAAGCGGATCTACGACATCCGCACTGTCATCGACGCGCTGCTCGACGATGTGCTCGAGCTCCGCCGCGGGTTCGGCGCCGGCATCGTCACCGCGCTCGCCCGCGCCGACAACGGCCGTCCGCTCGGGGTGATCGCCAACAACCCCGCCCACCTCGGTGGCGCGATCGACGCCGAGGGCGCCGATAAGGCGGCCAGGTTCATGCAGCTCTGCGACGCGTTCGCGCTCCCGCTGCTGTTCCTGTGCGACACGCCGGGCTTCATGGTCGGCCCGAACGCGGAGAAGACCGCGACCGTGCGCCACTTCAGCCGCATGTTCCTGACCGGCGCCAACCTGAGTGTCCCCACCGGCACGATCGTGCTCCGCAAGGGCTACGGCCTCGGGGCGCAGGCGATGGCCGCGGGGAGTTTCAAGGCGCCCCTGTTCACCGTCGCGTGGCCGACCGCCGAGTTCGGCGGGATGGGGCTCGAGGGCGCGGTCCGGCTCGGGATGCGCCGGGAGCTCGACTCGATCGCCGACCCCGCGGAGCGCGACCAAGCTTTCGATCAGGCCGTCGCCGCGGCCTACGAAAAAGGCAAGGGGCTCAACATGGCCGCCTACTTCGAGATCGACGACGTGATCGATCCCGCCGACAGCCGGCGCTGGATTGCGACGCTGTTCGACGACCACGCCGGTGATTGGCGCCACAGCCCCGGCAAACGCCGGCCTTACGTCGACGCCTGGTGACGCGTCCGCTGCCGGTGAACGACGCGACACCGCACGCGCCAAAGCCCGCGCCACCGATGAGAACGGACGGTCTGCGGACCGGCTGGCGGACCCGGGCGGGAGTCACGACCCGGGGCCGCCGCCGGTCCCCAGCTGCGGGGTTCGGGGAGTCCGTCCGCAAGCGACGAGGCGCACTTTCGTCGCGTCCGCGAGCCTATGCCCCGACACGTCAGTTCTCCGTAAGCGATCAGGGAACGTTGCCGAAGCCGGGCGACCCCGGCTGCACGGTGCGCGGCGTCGGGTAGTAGTAAGGCTGGTAGAGGTAGGTGCTGGTCGCCCCCGAGCCAAGCTGCGAGCCGGCGCCGGCGTTGCCGGTGTCCGGCACCGGGATCGCCGCGGCGAACAGCCGCGACAGCACGAGCAGGAGCACGGCCGTCCCCGCGACGATCCACGCCACCACGACCGCGCGCCGCAGCCACAGCGCGCCGTTCAGCTGCATCCCGAGGGCCGCCGCGCGTGCCAACACCCCGGGAGTGGGCGCCACCGACCGCGCGGCCGTCGCCGGAACTCCGACCGCCGCCCCCGTGGCCGCCGGCACGACCGTAGCGCCCGGCGTCCCCACCGGAGCCAGAATCCGCCGCGCGGGCGGCGAGGGACCGGGGTAGCGTTCGTTCAGACGACCGTCGGCGAGCGCCCCGCGCAGCGCGCGCTGCCACTCACCGGCCGGCGGCCGGTTGACCGCGTCGGGGGCCAGTGATCGGGCGAGCAGGTCGCGCAGCTCAGCCGGAATGTGCCGGAGATGCGGGCCGAGCGCGCGCGCATCGTGCGAGCGCGCGAACAGCCGCAGGACGACAAGCCCGAGCTTGTACGCGTCGGCGGCCCGCGTGTTGGGCGACTCGCCGAACGCCGCCGGGATGTCCCAGTCGCCGGTCTGCACCGATGTGAGCGCCTGGCGCCCGTGGAACACCATCGAGTCGCAATCGATGAAGCAGACCTCGGGTTCGTCGCCTGGGCCGAAGGCGACGAGCAGGTTGTTGGGCGCGATGTCGCTCGCGACGATCGCGTGCCGGTGCAGAAATGCCAGCGAGTCGCAGATCCGCTCTGCGACTTCGGTCCGGGTGAACGTGTCCAGCCGCACGCCGAGGCCGCGCATCTGCAGAAAGGCATCCGCTCCGAGCAGGTGCTCGAGCGTGAGCAGCACGTTCTCGCGGCGACCGCTCGGCATCACGAACGGCGCGGCGAAGCGTGAGCTGAGGTCGCGCATGACGATTCCGGCGGCGTTCTCGCCGGAGCGGACGACCGCTACGGGCCACGCCGCGACCTTCTCCAACGCCGCGCGTTGCTCCTGCGGTAGGAGATGCGCCCAGGCCACCATCTCGGTGAGCACATGCCCGGCGCCAACCGGCGGCGGGCGCCGGTATAGCTTCACGACCACAGGTTCGGCCCCGAGCCCGGCGGGGACAGCACCCGGCCGGTACACGCGGCCCTGCCCCCCGAACCTGGAGATCGGCACGAGCTCGCCGAGCTCCTCGACGCTCAGCGCGCGGCGCTCGAACCCCGCGGTGACGTCGACCGCGATGCTCACCGAGCGTGGCCCCAGACCGCGATCAGGCTGCGATCGTCGTCGTACGTGCTGCGGCTGAAGTCGAGCAGGCGAGCGAAATCGACGACGTCGGGGGGGCGGGCGAGCTCGCGGGCGAGCGCGCGACCGACCTCCCCGGTGCCGCCGGCAAGCGGCAGCGCCAGGCCGTCGGTGCAGAGCAGCAGAACCGCACCGGGGTCAAGCGAACAGCGGGACACCTGGACCGCGCCGGCCGAAGCCGGGAGCGCCTGCACCCCGCCCCCGATCAATCCGTCAAAACGTTCAGGCTCGCTCACGACCGCATCGTATTCCTTGCCCCGCAGCACGAACGCCGGCGAGTCGCCGACGCCGGCGAGTTGCACGTCGGAGTCCCGGACCGCCGCGACCAGGAGCGTCGTCGCGAGCGACGCTGCGGCCTCCGCCACCCCCGCGCCGGCATCGGCGCACGCGCGCCGATGCTCCTCGATCAGCGCCCACGCGGCGTGGTCGAACACCTCGCGCCAATCGATCACAGCGCCCCCATCGACCCCGCCTGACGAGCCGTCGAGCTGACGCACAACCGCCGCCGTCGCATACCGGACAGCGAGCGCCGCGCCGAGGTCGGACCGCGGCGCCCCGGAGACGCCGTCCGCCACGGCTGCCACCAGCGTCTCACTCACCGCATGAACCCGCAGACAGATGTCGTCCTGGCGCGGCCCGCCGGTGTAGCGCTTGTACAGACCTCTGACCGACGCCGCCCTGACCGTCAGCCCGAACGCGTTTCCGCCGTCGGCGATCGTGTCCGGGCGGTACGGATCGCCGCCCGCGAGGATGGCCTCGATCTCCGCCGCCGGCTCGCCGATCGTCACCGGCCCCCGCGCCAGCCTTACGCGGCGACGCACCGACGCGGGGCGTCCGGCGGCAGTCATCGCTCGACGCTACACGAGCGGGGCGTCGAGCTGGACGAACCCCTCCGGCTTCTCGAACTCGATCGTGTGGTCGCCCCGATCCAGCCGCTCTGCGGAGGCGACCATCGAGTTCAGCATCGACGTCGCGAACTCCGCGATCGCCCCCGCGGTGGAGGCGCCCCGGGTCATCATGAACCCGTAGCGGGGCGAGCTCGCGAGCTGCCCGATCACCGCCGGGTCGGCCTCGCCGACGCCGAACGCGAGGATGTTGGGCCGCTCCCTGAAGCTCGGATCCTTGAGCTCCTCCAAGCGCGCCTGCCACTTCTCGGCCTTCTCGGTGGGCAACCCGTCGCTCAGGAAGAACACCGACGGACGGTGCACCTGATAGCCGTTGCCCTTGAGCAGGGCCACGTCGGCGGGGATCGTCTGACGCAGCACTTCGAGCGCGCTCGCGTAGCTCGTCCCGCGGCCGCGCGGCGAAAGCGTCGGGAGCACCAGATCCTCGCTCAGCTCCGAGAGCTCGAGCCGCGTCTGCGCGGTCTCGGCGAACGTGATGATCCCGAACCGCACCTTCTTACCGATCAGCGGGTGCTTGGCCACCTCGTCGCGCAGGTCGACCAGACCCTGGTTGACGGCGGCGATCGGATCGCCCGCCATCGAGTACGACTCGTCGCCGACGAAGTACATCGGTAGCACTTGGCCGACCACGACGCCCGCCGGCGCCGGCGCCGGCGCATCCGCGCCGGTCCCGGGGGCCGCGACCGGCGGCGGAACCACCGGCTCGACGGGCTCCGCCACGCCCGCCGGATCCGCCACGCCCACAGGCTCTGCGGGATCGGGAACACCCGTGCCGGTAGCCGTCGCCGTCTCGGGACGGATGTTGGACGGCAGTCTGATCTTCATCATGTCAACTCCCGATGGCGGCCTCAGGCCCCCGATGTCGTACCTGTGCCCCCGCTCGGTCGCGCTGGGATCAGCAGGCTCTGGCAAGCCTTGCTGGCGGCCTGGAACTTCGCGTTGCTCTGGATGCTCTGGGGGAAGATCGGACCCTTGCCCGAGAAGTTCGGGCTTGGCAGCTTGTAGCCGTGCTGGTTGACGCACGTGACGTACTTCGTGATCGCGGTATGCGAGAGCCGTCCGCGGAACCCGCGACCGCCGGCCCCGCCACCGAAGCCGAAATTCGCCCCGCACGCTTTGAACGCGGCCTGCATCTTCGGAGTGATGTTGCGACCGCCACCGAAGAATCCGCGCCGCGGACCCGTGGTCGTTCCCGTCCCGGTGCCCGAGCTACTGCCACCGCTTCCACCGGCGGCCGCGCCACCGGAACCACCGGCAGCGCCACCGGGGCCGCCCGGAGCGCCGGCCGGTCGCGCCGGCAACGTCACGCCGTGCGACTTCAGGCACGCGACGAGCTGCGCGCGCCGGGCGGTCCCGCCGGCACTCCCAGCCGTCCCCGACGCCGATGCCGACGCCGTCGTGGTGCTCGTGGAACTGCTCGAACTGCTGGCGCTGCTGGCGCTGCCGCACGCGGCGATCAGACAGCCGGCAGCAACCGCGACGAGCGCAACCGGCACCCGTCTCGATCCGATCTCGATGAATTTGCGTTTCAACACTGCGTCCTTTCGTAAGAGAAGCTGCTCATCCGCCCCCGCCCCCAAACAGCGAGCTCACTGCGGAGGAGCCGCTGGTAGTGCTCGAACCGCCGCCGCTCGCTCCGGAACCCGAAGCGGCCGCGGCGCCGGCACCCGTGTCGCTGACCGTGGTCGCCGCGACGGTGCCATCGGAGTTCTTCGCGCCGGCGACGACAACGGTGTCGCCAGGGCGCACGGCGTTCTTGCCGACGGTGACGTTCTTGGAGACCTTGGTCGCGCTCGACAGCGTGACCTTGACCGTGTTGCCGCTGGCCTCCGTGATGTAAAGGGTGTTTCCGCTGATCGTGCTGACCGTTCCGAACGTCCCGGCGCCAGCGCCGCCGGCGCCGCCGCCGAACAGCGAGCGGAAGCCGCCGCCGGCAGCCGCGCCCGTCGCGCCCCCGGTGCCGGTCGCGCCCGCCGCGCCGGCACGCCCGGTAGCGCCAGTCGCACCCGCGGCCCCGCCGCGGGCAGCCGGCGCACGCAGCGCCGCCGCGGCACCGCCAGTGCCCGACGTGGCGCTCGAGTTTGACAGCTGGTTCTTCTCGACCCGCACGCCAGCATAGAAGCCGATCGCGCCCAGCACGACCGCGAACAGCGCCGCGCTCTTGCGGTTGAACCACTGCCGGCGAGGACGCCCGGGGGTCGCGAACTCCTCGGTCCCCTCCTGATAGCTGTCCCACTCCTCCTCGGGCCGGTCATAGGGGATGGCGTTCATCTCGACACCTCTGGTTTGTTGTTCAGGCTGATCAGTCATTACTCAAAACGGAGCGCCTCGATCGGCCGGAGCGACGCGGCGCGGCCGGCTGGATAGGTCCCGAAGAAGAGCCCGGTCAAGACCGCGGCGCCGAACGCGAGCGCGATCGAGTAGGGCGCGATCACCGGCTCCACGCCGGCGATCTTGAACTGGCTGCCGATGATCCCCGCGATCACCCCCGCGACGCCGCCGAAGAACGAGACGAGCACGGCCTCGACCAGGAATTGGGTCAGGATGTCGCTGCGCCGGGCACCGACCGCCTTGCGGATCCCGATCTCACGCGTGCGCTCGGTGACCGACACCAGCATGATGTTCATCACGCCGATCCCCCCCACCAGCAGGGAAATCGCCGCCACCTCGCCGAGCAGCGTCGTGAACACCTTGCTGCTCGCGGTCGAGGTCTGGAGGATCGAGCTCTGATTGACCACGCTGAAGTTGCTCGTGGTCAGAGATCCGGCCGTCGGCGGATCTAGCTGGTTGAGAATGTTCGTGACCTCGGTCTGCGCCGCGTTCAGCTGATCGCGTGACTTCGCCTGGACGACGATCTGGCTGATGTTCCCGTACCCGGTCAGCGTGTCCTGGACCGCGGTCAGCGGTGCGATCGCGACGTCGTCCTGGTTTGAGGTGCCGTTGGACCCCTTCGACGCGGTGACGCCGATGATCTGGAAGTTCGTGCCGTTGACCTGAATGGTCTGGCCGACGGGGTCCTGGCCGCTGAACAGCTCGCTCACGACAGTCGGCCCGATGACCATAACCCGGGTGTGGTTCTGCTCGTCGGCGTTCGTGAACCACGACCCCTCGGCCATCGTGTAGCTCCGCGCCGCCTCGTACGACGTCGTCGTCCCGACGAACGACGACGGCGAGTACGTGGTCTCGCCCGAGGTCAGCGTCACGCCGTTCGCGGTCACGACCGGCGAGGAGCTCTGCACGTCCGGCGCCTGGAACGGGTTCTGAAGCGCGTTCGCGTCGGCCACCGTCAAGCCGGAGCTCGCGGTCGCTGTGGAGCGGCGAAACAGTCCGCCGAGCGTCGGCGCACCGCTGACCAGCAGCACGTTGCTGCCGAGCTGGTCGATCTGGTTCTCGACGGCGGCGGATGAGCCGGTGCCGACGGCGATCAGCACGATCACCGAGCCGACCCCGATCATCAGCCCGAGGATCGTCAGCCCCGACCGCAGCTTGTTCGCGGCGAGGCCGGCGAGCGCCACACGAACGGTCTCGATCACCGCACGCGCTCCGCGGAGTCTGAGTCGGTGACCTCGTCGGACAGGATCGTGCCGTCGCTGATCCTGATCACCCGGCGGGCGTGGGCCGCGACGTCCTGCTCGTGCGTGATCAGGATGATCGTCCTTCCCTGGTCGCTGAGTCCGCTGAAGATCCCGAGCACCTCCGCGGAGGAGACCGTGTCGAGCGCGCCGGTCGGCTCGTCGGCGAGGATCATCGCGGGGTTCGTGACCAGCGCGCGGGCGATCGCCACACGCTGCTGCTGCCCGCCCGAGAGCTCCGAGGGCATGTGGTGAACGCGCGGGCCGAGCCCGACCTGATTCAGCGCGGCGAGCGCACGGTCGTGCCGCGCGCTCCGGTGCACGCCGGCATAGGACAGCGGCAGCTCGACGTTCGCGACCGCGCGGGTGCGCGGAATCAGGTTGAAGCTCTGGAACACGAAGCCGATGTGACGGTTGCGGACGTCGGCGAGCGTGTCCTCGTCGAGCCCGCGGACGTCAAGCCCGTTCAGGCGGTACGTGCCGGTGGTCGGCGAGTCGAGGCATCCGAGGATGTTCATCAGCGTCGTCTTTCCGCTGCCGGACGCGCCGACTATCGCCACGTACTCGCCGCGCTCGATCCGGAGCGTCACGCCCCGCAGCGCGTGCACGGCGATGTCGCCGACCGAGTAGGTCTTGTGCACATCGTTGAGCTCGATCACCGGTCCCCCGCGCGAGCCCGTCATCGAGGGCCGCGCCATCGGCGAGCCCCCGGTCGCGGCCCTCGCCGCCGGCGCCGATGCGGGCCGGTCGGACTTGGCACGGCGGGACTGGAGCACGCGCTGCGCCCGCGCCACGGCAGTGCGGCGCGAGAGATGCTCCTCGGCTGCCATCAGCCGCCGCCTCCGCCACGGAAGCCGGCGCCACCGGCGCCGCCACCGCGGAAGAACCCACCGCCGCCACCGGCGCCGCCGAGGCCGCCGAGGCCGGTGGTGCCTCCGAGCGTCCCGCTCCCGGTCCCCGAGCTGCCCGTCGAGGTCGACAGCGACGGGAGCGCAATCGTGATCACGAGCTGGTCACCGGCGTTGACGCCGCTGATGATCTCCGTCCGCGAGTCACCCCGTAGCCCAACCACGACCTGCTGGGAGACCTCCTTGCCGTTCTTCATCAGGTTGACGGTGCCCAGCGAGCCGCTGCCGGTGACGGCGGCGTTCGGAACCGTGACCCCCGATGCTTGGCCGGTGATCACCGACGCCGACGCGCTCATCCCCGGCTTGACGCGGGAATCGTTCTGATCGAGCGTCAGGGTCGCGTCGTAGGAGACGACGCTGCTGCTGGTCGAGCCCACCAGCGCGATCGAGCTGACGTGGGCGGCGAGCTCGACCCCCGCCAGCGCGTCGAGCGTGACCGTCGCGGGCTGCCCGACGTGAACGCTGCTGATGTCCGACTCGCTGAAGGCGACGGTCATCGTCAGCGAGTTCGTGTTGACGATCTCCGCAAACCCCGAGCTCGAGTCGCTCGACGAGGAGCCCGACCCGCCGAGGCTGCCGGCGGTCGCGGCTCCGGTCGACCCACTCCCCGTGTCCGAGCTCGAGCTCGAGGACGATGAGCTACTCGACGAGCTGCCCGAGCTGCCGCTCGAAACCGCGTCGCCCGGCGTGAGGCTCGACAGCGAGGCGATCGTGCCGCTCGTGGGCGCATACAGCTTGGTGTTGTTGACCCCGGTCTCGGCGTTGTGCACGGCGGCCTGCGCGCTGTACACAGCGGCCTGAGCCGAAGCGAGGCTCGCCGGCGACGGTGTGCTCGTCGTCGTGGTGGTCTGCGTGTTCGTGGTCTTCGCGGCGCCCGAGCCGCTCCCCGAGCCCGACTTCGACCGCGACCCGGAACTGGAGCCGGACCCGGAGCCGGATCCACTCCCGGCACCGCTCGTTGTCGTCGGGTGGCTCGAACTCGGACCGATCGTGGTCACGGTCTTGGTCGTCGTCTTCGTGATCGTCGTGGTCGTGCCGCCGGATCCGGACTTCGGCTTCTTCTTCTTACCCGTCTGCGAGGACCCCGGGTTGAACGCGGCAAATTCGACCGTGCCGCCGGAGCCCCCGGTCAAACTGGTGTCGCTCGTCGAACCCGAGCCCGAGCCCGAGCCCGAGCTCGACCCCGACCCACCGGACCCCGACCCCGCGCCGCTGCCAGACCCGCAGTTGGCGGTCGTCTGGTCCTCGAGGCAGGTCAACTGGTCCTGGGCCGCGGTGAGACTCTGCTCGGCCTGGCTGAGCGTCAGGTCCGCCGACGTCGGGTCGAGATCGGCGAGGAGCTGGCCGCCCGTCACGTGCTGGCCCTGATGGACGTAGACGTCCTGGAGCGTCCCGCTGGTGTTGAAGTTGACGGTGACGTCGGTGCCGGCGGCGATGTTGCCGCTGCCGGTCACCGTCGACTGGACCACGCCCTGCTCGGCGGAGACGATCTCCTTGGACGTCCGCGCCGAACTGGTCGGCGGGCCGATTTCCGACACCGCTAGAGCGGCGACGGCAATCGCCACGACTCCCAGCAGGTACAGAAGCCAGGGCCTAGACGATCGATCCCGGCGAGTTTTCATAGGAATGGCAATCCATTGCCGCGTTGATGGCAGGCAGACCGCGCGCAGCTGTGATTGAAGCGGAAGGCACGATGCATCAGCGTTGTAGCGCCGGGTGTATCAGCTCTGCGTAAGCACTCTTGCGGTCCTCTTAGGAACCACGGTGACGCTCACCCTCGGGAGCGCCGGAAGCTCGATCCGCACCTCGAGGCCACCCGCCTCCGGAGCGGTGATCTCGATCGTGCCACCGTGGGCCACGACCACCGAGCGCACGATCGACAGCCCGAGCCCGAACCCGCCGGCCCCGCGATCCAGGCGCCGGAACGGCTCGGTCAGCGTCTCGGCGTCGGCGGGGTCGATCCGCGGGCCGCCGTTGGCGACGTTCACCTGCACGCGTCCGGCCACCGTCCGCGTCGAGACCCGGAGATACCCGCCCGGCCGGTTGTGCTGGATGCCGTTGTCGACGAGGTTCGCGATCATCCGCTCGAGCAGCGCCGGCTCCCCTCGCGTCCACGCCGGCTCGAGGTCGTCCCTCACCTCGACGTCCGCCTGCCTCGCCTGCGCGCGGAAGTCGGTGACGCAGTCGGCCGCCAGCGCGGACAGGTCGGCAGGCTCCTCGCGCCCGGTCGCGGCCTCGCTCCGGGCCAGCATCAGCAGCCCCTCGATCAGCCGCTCGCACCGATCGACGGTCTCGCGAACCGCCTCGCCCATCCGCCGCAGCTCCTCGACGCTCGCGTCCGGGTCGGCGAGCGACACGTCCACCTCGGTCCGCATGATCGCCAGCGGCGTGCGCAGCTCGTGCGACGCGTTGGCGACGAAGTGCCGCTGGCTGGCGAACGCGCCATCGAGCCGGCCGAGCATCCCGTCGAACGTGTCCGCGAGCTGCTTGAGCTCGTCGGCGGGACCCTTCAGACTGATCCGCTCGCCCAGGTTCTCGCCCGACACACGGCGCGCGGTCGCGGTGATCGCACGCAACGGCCGGAGCGCGCGGCCCGCGAGCAGCCAGCCGGCGGCCACCGACACCATCGTCATCGCGCCGAGCGCGAGCACGTACTCGATCAGCAGCCGGTGGAGCGCATCGCTGCGCAACTGGGCACGGACTGCCTCGGCGATTCGCGCGCTCGCGGCGCCGGTGGTGAAGCCGGGCGGGCGACCGAAGAACGTCGGCGCAAGCCCGAGCCTGCGCAGCTCGTTGCGGTAGTCCGAGGGCTGGTTGAGGTTGTGACGGACGAGCTCGTAGCCGATCGTCAGCAACACCGCCCCGGTCACGAGGAACACGAGGCCGTACAGCAACGTCAGGCGCAGGCGGATCGTGGGCGCCGGCATGCGGATCGAGGCCGGCCCGATGCGCATCAGGTCATCCGGTAACCGACGCCGATCACGGTCTCGACGACCGCCGGCTCGCCCAGCTTGCGCCTCAGCGTCATGATCGTCATACGCACCACGTTCGTGAACGGATCGGTGTGCTCATCCCACACGCGCTCGAGTAGCTCCTCTGCCGATACGGTAGCCCCATTGGCGTCCATGAGGACCTCGAGCACGCCAAATTCCTTGCGCGTCAGCTCGATCGACTGCTCGGCCCGGGCCACCAGCCGGCGGGCGGGATCGAGCTCGATGTCGCCCTGCGTGAGCACCGGCGGCCGGCTCGGCGAGGCGCGGCGGGCGAGCGCGTGGATCCGCGCGACCAGTTCGGCGAAGCGGAACGGCTTGGGCAGATAGTCGTCGGCCCCGAGTGAGAGCCCCTCGACGAGGTCCTCGAGCGCGCCGGCCGCGGTCAGCATCAGGATGCCGGTCTCGGGGCGCTCGCCGCGCACCGCCCGGCACACATCGTCGCCGTGTAGCCCGGGCAGATCGCGGTCGAGCACGAGCACGTCGTAGCGCACGACGCGCGCCTTCACCAGCGCATCGGTCCCGTCGGGAGCCAGGTCGACCGCCATCCCCTCGCGGCGGAGCCCCCGCGCGATTGCCTCTGCCAGTCTCTGCTCATCCTCTGCGATCAGCACGCGCAATGTGCGATCCAGGATGACGGCCGGCGCATAAGGAACCCATAAGAGGCAAGATTCGGCCGAAGATTGGGCCCCCACCGACCCTCCACCGACCCCCGGCCCCACCCACCCGCCCGCCAACCCCCCCGCCGCCCGGTAATTCGACATCGATTGACGTGACATCGATTCGTGTTATCGTTTTGGAGACCGAGCATGACGCAACAGAACTTCACCGAGCGGGGAATGGCAGTCGGGCTGCGCGCGCTGAACCGACTCGCGAGTAACCCGCTGATCGACCGCTTCGGCTTGCGTGACCCGGCCCAGCGCGTGCTGCACACCGCGTCGAAGGCGACCGTGCGCACCGCCACCCGCGCCGGCCGCACGTTCGCGGCGACCCAGAAGCTCTCACGGCCAGCCCGCCAGCCGCGGACCCCGCGAAGCGACCTGTTCGACCTCACCCCCGACGACGAGCAGCAGATGCTGCGCGAGTCCGTCCGCGACTTCGGGCTTGCCAAGCTACGCCCCGCCGCGCGGGACGCTGACGAGGCGTGCACCGCCCCGGTCGAGTTGCTCGCGCAGGCGAACGAGCTCGGATTGACGATGGTCGGCGTGCCTGAGGAGCTCGGCGGCGCCGTCGCCGAGCGGTCCGCGGTCACGACCGTGTTGATGGCCGAGGCGCTGGCGCAGGGTGACATGGGAATCGCGGTCGCGTGCCTCGCGCCCGCCGGCGTCTCGACCGCGCTCAGCCTGTGGGGTGACGCCGATCAGCAGGCGACATATCTTCCCGAGTTCGTCGGCGAGAACGTGCCCGCCGCCGCGCTCGCGCTGCTCGAGCCGCGCCCGCTGTTCAACCCGTTCGGGCTGCGCACCCGGGCGCGCCGCGCCGGCGAGGGGTTCGTGCTCGACGGCGTCAAGTCGCTGGTCCCCCGGGCCGCCGACGCCGAGCTGTTCATCGTCGCCGCCGATCTCGAGGGCGACGGCGAGGATCCCGCTCAACCGGCGCTGTTCATCGTCGAATCCGGGACCGCCGGCCTCGGCATCGAGCCCGAGCCCGCGATGGGGATCCGCGCCGCCGCCACCGGCAGGCTGATCCTCGAAGGCGTGAAGCTCCCAGCGGGCGCGCTGCTCGGCGACGCCGGCCGCGACGTGTTCGCCGAGTGCGTCCAGCTGGGGCGGCTCGGCTGGTGCGCGCTCGCGGTCGGGACCGGCCAGGCCGCGCTCGACTATCTGATCCCCTATGTCAACGAGCGCAAGGCGTTCGGCGAGCCGATCTCGTCGCGCCAGTCGGTGGCGTTCACCGTCGCGAACGTCGCGATCGAGCTCGACGGCATGCGCCTCGCCACCTACCGCGCCGCGAGCCGCGTCGACCAGGGCCTCCCGTTCGCGCGCGAGGTCGCGCTCGCGCGCCGCCTGTGCTCGGAGCGTGGCATGGCGATCGGGTCCGACGGCGTGCAGATGCTCGGCGGCCACGGCTACACCAAGGAGCACCCGGTCGAGCGCTGGTACCGCGACCTGCGCGCGGCCGGCGTGATGGAAGGAGCGCTGGTCGTTTGATCAACCTCGAGACCCCCAGGAAGTTCGAATTCCTGCTCGGCCAGGCGCACCAGGTCGCGACCGAGATCTTCCGCTCGAACTCGCGCAAGTACGACCGCGACGAGCACAGCTACCCCAAGGAGCTCGACATGCTCGCGGCCGTCATCGACGGCATGAACGAGGGCGGCGCGCTCAGCGGCGCCGGCGCCGGCTCGGTGGGCGGTGGCAACGGCGCCAAGGCGGAGCGGGACGGCAACCGCAACGGCAGCAACATGGCGAGCCTGCTCGGGTTGATCGAGCTGTCCTGGGGCGACGTCGGCCTGCTGTTGACGATGCCCCGCCAGGGCCTCGGCCAGGCCGCGATCGCGGCCGTCGCCAACGAGGAGCAGCTCGAGCGATTCGGCGGCAAGTGGGCCGCGATGGCGATCACCGAGCCCGAGGCCGGATCGGACTCCGCGGCGATCCGCACGACCGCGACCCTCGAGGGCGACGAGTACGTGCTGAACGGCGAGAAGATCTTCGTCACCGCCGGCGACCGGGCCGAGCTGATCGTCGTGTGGGCGACGCTCGACCGCAAGCAGGGCCGCGCCGCGATCAAGTCGTTCGTGGTCGAGCGCGACAACCCCGGGCTGATCCTCGAGCGACTCGAGCACAAGCTCGGCATCCGCGCCTCCGACACCGCCGACTTCCGCCTCGAGGACTGCCGGATCCCCAAGGAGAACCTGCTCGGCAGCCCCGAGATCGAGCCCAAGCGCGGGTTCGCCGGCGTCATGCAGACGTTCGACAACACGCGCCCGCTCGTCGCCGGCATGGCGATCGGCGTCGCGCGAGCGTGCCTCGAGCGCACGCGCGAGCTGCTCGACGAGGCCGGTGTCGAGATCGACTACGACCTCCCGCCGCACGCGCAGGTCGCGGCCGCCTCGGAGTTCATCGCGATGGAGTCCGACTGGGAGGCCGCCCGGCTGCTGACGATGCAGGCGGCCTGGATGGCCGACAACAAGAAGCCGAACTCGCTTCAGGCCTCGATGGCCAAGGCCAAGGCCGGCCGGACCGCCACCGACATCGCGCTGCAGTGCGTGGCCCTGTGCGGCTCGATCGGCTACGGCGAGGGTGAGCTGCTCGAGAAGTGGGCCCGCGACGTTAAGATCCTCGACCTGTTCGAAGGCACCCAGCAGATCCAGCTGCTGATCGTGGCGCGACAGCTGCTCGGCAAGACGTCAGCAGAACTGAAGTAGGGGCCTGCACACCCCCCGGGATTTAGGGCCTCGCTCCGCTCGGCGTCCGTGGGGCCGTGCGACCCCGTCCGGACAGCGGTCGCGGTTACCCCCCGGGGGCCGTTGTCACCGAGAACACCGCCCCGTCCGGATCGGCCAGCACGGCCTGGCGCATGCCCGCCGCGTCGGACGGCGGCACGACCACGCTCCCGCCAAGCCGAGCCGCCTTCTCCGCCACCGCGTCCGCGTCATCCACCCAGAAATTGACGTTCCAGTACGGATCCTCATCGGCCGGCGCCATCACCGCCACCACGTCGCGCGGCACCGGCTGTTGCGGCTCGCCAGCGACACAGCCGGGCAGCCGAAATAACTCCACGCCGGGCACGAACGTCTCGGTCTCCCACCCGAACATCTGTCGGTAGAACGCCGCGCACGCATCCGCATCGCGGGTCTGGAGCATGCTCATCGACCACGCGCTCGGCTCGTTGACGAGCTGCGCGCCGTTGCGATCACGCGGTTCCCAGAGACCCACGACCGCGGCCGACGGATCGGCGAGCACCGCCGCCCGCCCGGCCGGCAGCGCGTCGAATGGCTCCACGACGACCCGACCGCCTGCGCCGACCGCAGCCTCCGCCGCCTGCTCGGCGCTCTCGACCGACACATACGTGTTCCACGCCACCGGGACACCGCCGGGCTGGGACCCGACGCCGGCGACGTCGCGGCCCCGCATCCGCGCAACGAAGTACTGACCGGGGGCGGGGCCGTCGAACTCCCAGCCGAATAGCTCCCCATAGAAACTCATCGCCGCCGCCACATCGGGCGCCAGCAGATCGACCCAACACGGCACGCCGGGCTGATAACTGTCGCGCTCGCTCATCGCGCCGCCTCCTCATACTCGTCGTGCTTGCGCCACCACGTGTACGCCTCCGTCTGAGGCCACCCCGCCGGCGAGTCCTCCCATTCCTCCTGGCGCCCGAACGGGGTCAGGTCGAGCAGGTTGAAGTCGAGCCGCAGCCTGTCGACGCCCCGCGACGAGGTGACGTACGAGCGATACACCGTGTCCCCGTCTCGGACGAACACGCTCAGCGCGAATGTCTCCCCGTCGTCGGTGGTCACGTGGAAGTCGCGGTTGAAGTCGCTTCCGAACGAGGAGAACCACGGCGCCGTCCAGCCCATGCGCTCCTTGAACGCGCGGATCTCCTCGTACGGCGCGCGCGAGATCAGCGCGAACGCGGTGTCGCGAGCCCGCAGATGTGACAGGTCGGCGATGTTGTCGGTGAACGACGAACAACCGGTGCACGGCTCCTCGCCCGGCCCGAACATGAAGTGGTAGACGATCAGCTGCCGCCGGTCCTCGAACACGTCGACGAACCGGACCCTGCCATCGGGGCCCTCGAGCTCGTAGTCCCTATCGATCCGCACCACCGGCAGCCGCCGGCGCTCGGCGGCGAGCGCGTCGAGCGCTCGCGTGGCGTCCTTCTCCTTGGCCATCAACTCGTCACGGGCGGCTTGCCACTCGGCCTCTGAGACGACTGCGGGAAGACTCATCCTCGGCACCTCCGGAAAAGACAAAATTGGAACAACAGCACTAGTTGGAGAAACCAACCATAGGGTCGGTTTTCCCAACTGTCAAGTGATAGACTCGGAGAAATGGCCGGCAAGCGCACCTACGGCGATCCGTGCGGGATCGCTCGAGCCCTCGACGTAGTCGGGGAGCGGTGGGCGCTGTTGGTCGTACGCGAGCTGCTGCTCGGACCCAAGCGATTCACCGACCTGCGCGAGGGCCTTCCCCACCTCAGCCCCGACGTTCTCTCGCAGCGCCTGCGCGAGCTCGAGCAGGCCGGCGTGCTCCGCCGCGGCAAGCTCCCGCCGCCGATCGCCGCCCAGGTCTATGAGCTGACCGATCGCGGGCGCGAGCTCGAGCCGATCGTGCTCGGACTGGGCCGCTGGGGCAGCAGGGAACCGTTCCCGCCCGGCCACGCAGAGCTCGGCGTCGATGCGCTGATGCTCGCGCTCAAGACCCTGTACGACCCGAGCGGCGCCGATGGCCTGGCCGGCGCGAGCTTCGAGGTGCGGCTCGGGGAGCACCGGTTCGCGGCCCGCCTGGCCGACGGGCGGCTCGACGTCGCGCGCGGAGCCCCCAGCGATCCCGTCGCGACGATCACCACCGATTCCGAAACGCTTCAGCAGATCCTGTGGCACGGCCAACCGCTCGCGACCGACGACCTGTCGATCACCGGCGACCGTCAGGCGGCGGTGCGATTCCTGACGCTGTTCCCTCTGCCGAGCTGACGGCGCGCCCGCGGTGGCGTCGGCGCCGACTGCCCACGGGGGATCCGGCGCGCGGGCAGAGCGAGCGGCCTCCCGTTGCCGCCCGTCACACCACGGAGAGCTCCTACTGCTTCATGTTCACCGCCGTCTGCATCATCTGGTCGGCCGTGGTGATCGTGCTGGCGTTGGCCTGGTATCCGCGCTCAGCCTCGATCATGTTCGTGAATTCCGTACCCATGTCGACGTTGGACTGCTCGAGCTCGCCGCTGATCGTCTGCCCGTAGCCGGCGGTTCCGGGCTGGCCGGCGGTCTCCGTGCCCGACGCTGAGGTCGGGCTCCACAACGACCCGCCGTCACGCTGCAGGCCGGCCTGGTTGGGGAATGTCGCCAGCGAGATGTACCCGGCCGTGACGGTGTTGCCGCTCGTGTCCTGGTAGTCGACGCTGCCGTCGGGGCCGATCGTGACGTTCGTCGATCCCGGCGGGACCACGATCGCGTTCGTTGCGCCACCGGCGGTGTTGGGCTGGTAGCCGCCCGACCCGTTCGACTGCGCGGCGTAGCCGAGTACGTACTGGCCGGTCTGAGTCGTCAGGTAGCCGTTGGGGTTGAACGTCAGATCGCCGGCGCGGGTGTACTGGGTCGCGTCGAACGTATTCGGGGTGGTGGCGGTGTTGCCGTTCGCCACGCGCAGCCACCCGTTGCCTTGGATCGCTACGTCGGTCGCGTTCCCGGTCGACTCCACACCTCCGGCGGTCATCACATTGTCAATCGAACCGACGTGGACACCCAGCCCGACCTGCATCGGGTTGGTCCCGGCAGAGAAGCCGTTGGCAGTGGTCCCTGCTGCGACCAGCTGCGACAGCTCGTCGGAGAACTGGGTGCTCTGGCCCTTGTAACCGACGGTGTCGACGTTGGCGAGATTGTTCGCCGTCACGTCGAGCATCGTCTGATGCGCATCTAGGCCGCTGATCGCGGCATACATGCCTGACATCATGGAAGCATCACATCCTTCTGCGGCCCCCGGTGCCGCGGTTGGTGTTTTGCCTCCCGCATCCGTGTAGTCGGCACGTCCGCGCTCAAATGGAGTGGTGCGCGCACCACAGATGACGCAAAGTGGCTAGGGCTCAGGGCAGCGGCGACCCAGCCGCACCTCGGTCGAGGTCGGGTTCCGATGTCATACCGACTTGGCCTCGCGCACGAGCACGTCCCACGCGCGGCTCACATCGTCTGCGGTAGTGCTCTGCTGACCGATCGCCAGCCTGAGCACGTAGCGGCCGTTCAGCACCGCGTGCGAGATGAATATCTCGCCGCTGGCATTGACCCGCTCAAGCAGCTTGCGGTTGCGGTCGTCGTCGCCCTCGAGCCGGAAGCACACGAGCGAGAAGTGGCGAGGCGCGCACACCTCCCAGCCGTCGGCCTCGTGCACCTGGCGCTCGAACTCCGAGGCGAGCTCGATGCCACTGCGGATATGGCGCTGCAGACCGCTGCGACCGAAGCAGCGGAGCACCGCCCACAGCTTCAGCGCCCGAAAGCGCCGGCCGAGCGCCGGCCCGTACTCGCTCAAGCTCAGCGAGTCCTCGGCGTCGGGTGTCCGGAGGTACTCCGGGACCACGCTGAACGCGCGCCGGAAGTCCTCCGGCCGCCTAGTCCACAACAGCGAGCAGTCCATGGGCGTCAGCAGCCACTTGTGCGGGTTCACGACCAACGAATCGGCGCGATCGACACCGGCGAACGCCCACCGGTTCTCCGAACACACCATCGCCGAGCCGGCGTAGGCGGCGTCGACGTGCAACCACGTGCCGCTCGCGGCGCACGCATCGGCGATCGCCGGCACCGGATCCACGGCTGCGGTCGCGGTCGTGCCGACGGTAGCCACCATCACGGCGGCGTCGGACAGATCGCCGACGGCATCGGCCCGCATCCGGAACGCGTCGTCGCTGGGCACCTTCCGTAACCGCATCCCGAGCATCCGCGCGGCCTTCTCGATCGACGAATGCCCGTGGTCGGCGCACACGATCAGATCGCGGCCGGTGGCCTCGCGGGCGGCCACGCAGGCCGCGAACGTCGAGGTCGACGCGCTGTCCTCGATGTGGCCGTGCCAGCCGGACGGGAGTCCGAGCAGGTCGGCGGCCCAGTCGAGCACGACGCCCTCGAGCTCGGTCGACGCCGGCGCGGTCCGCCACAGGATCGCGATCGAGTTGAGCGTCGCCGCCAGCAGCTCGGCGAGGATTCCCGGCTCGGCCGCGCTCGTCGCGAAATACGCGAAGTAACGCGGGTGCTGCCAGTGCGTGACCCCCGGGAGCAGAATCTCGTCGAGGTCACGCAACACCGCGGAGAACGGCTCGGGCTCGTCCGGGGCCTTCTCCGGCAGGCGGGCGCGAATGTCGCCGGGCGAGACCTGCGCTAGCACCGGCAGCTCGCCGACCCGCTCGAGGTAGTCGGCCGCCCACTCGACCGCGGCGTGGCCGTCGGCGCGGAAGTCGCCGATGCCGGCGCCGGCCGAACGCGTCTCGCGGTCGGTCGAGCTCATACCGCCGCCCGCTGCGCGTCGAACTCGTAGTGCACGCCCGTGAGCTCCTCGGACACCTCCCACAACCGGCGCGACGCCTGCTCGTCGTACGCCCTCCCGGCGGCACCCACGACCTTGGGATACCCACGCTGCTCGCTGCGGCCACCCGGCCCGACGTAGGTGCCGCCGAGCAGATCCGCGACCGTGGCCGCGTACAGCGTCGGCAGCGCGCCCATCTCCGCGCTCTGCGCGAACAGCTTGTTCCCGATCGCCATGTACCACCGCTCGTAGAAGCGGTCGGTCCCGGCAGCCTGGAGGTTGGTGGCGGCGTAGCCGGGGTGCGCGGCCATGCTCAGCAGCGCGGTTCCCGCCTGCACCGCGCGGCGCTGCAGCTCGAAGCAGAACATCAGGTTCGCGAGCTTCGACTGCCCGTACGCGCGCCAGCGGTTGTACTTGCGTTCGCCCTGAAGATCGTCGAAGTTGATCTTGCCGGTCCTGTGCAGCGTGCTCGACACCGTGACCACGCGCGGCGCCGGCGCCGCGAGCAACCGCCCCAGCAGCAGCCCGGTGAGCGCGAAGTGGCCGAGGTGGTTCGTGGCGAACTGGCTCTCGAAGCCGTCCCGGGAGAGGCGGCGGGGTGCCGCCATCAACCCGGCGTTGTTGATCAGCAGATCGAGGCGTTCCGGCGCGGTCGCGGCGAACAAGCGCACGGACTCGAGGTCGGCGAGGTCGAGGACCGCCGGCTCGACCGCCGCGCCGGGCACCGCGGAGCCGATCTGTGCCGCAGCCCTCTCCCCTTTCTCGGTGCTCCGGCACGCGAGCACGACCCGCGCGCCGGCGCGGGCGAGCTGCCGAGAGGTGACCAGACCGAGCCCGCTGTTGGCGCCGGTGACGACCGCCACGCGCCCGCTCTGATCCGGAATATCGGCGGCTGTCCAGTTCGTCGTGCTCATCTCAGTGTTCCTCTCGTGATGCCGTTCCGGATGACCGCTCAGACGCCGCCATCGAGCACCTTGAACTCGATCCCGGCCGCCACGAGCCGCCGCCTCAGCGCCGGCCCCATCGCCACGGCCGGCGTCAGCTGCCCGGCGCGTTCGGGGAGGTCGTCGTGCGCGAGGCACAGCGCCGACTCGGCGAGCATCTTCGAGGTCTCGCCGTAGCCGGGGTCGCCGCCGTTGACCTCGGTCCGCAACCGGCCGCCGCCGACGGCGCCATTGCCGGCACGCGCCGCGAACCGGACGCTGAACCACGACTTCGCGCGCTTCTCCTCGGACGGTCCCTCCCCCGAGCTCTTCAGCTTCAAGAGCAGGTTGCGAGTCGGCGGGATCTGCGCCAGCGCGACCGCCACCCGGCCGCAGCGCTCAGCCCGACGAGCATCGGCAGCGGCCCGACGACCGCGTAGTGGCTGTAGCTGAAGTGCGGCCCGTAGCGGTCGAGTGCCCGTGCGGAGCGGAGCACGGTGGCCGGATCGATGGTCGGCAATGGGACAACCCAGCCGCCCGCGAACTGGTCCGGGTGCGGCCTACCCGACACGCCTCGAACCCGCCGCCCGGTCGGGTCGCCCTCGAGCTTGCGGCGCTCGCGTGCCACCTTCGAGCTCGACCGCAGCCCGCCGAGGATCTCGATCGCCGACTGGTAGGTCCCGCCGGAGAAAGACCCCTTCGTCCGCATGAACCCGTCGACCGAGATCGGCACGCCCTCTGGCAACTGCTCGATGGTGAACTGCACGCCGAGGTCGTACGGGATCGAGTCGAACCCGCACGAGTGCACGAGCCGCGCGCCACTCCGTTCCGCCTGTTCGTGATAGCCAAGCCACATGCGGTCGACGAACTCGGGCTCGCCGGTCAGGTCGACGTAATCGGTGCCGGCGGCCGCGCACGCCGCCACTACGGGCTCCCCGTAGCGCATGTACGGGCCGACGGTCGTGATCACGACCTTCGTCGCCTCTGCCAGCGCCCGCAGGGACCCGGGATTGTCGACGTCCGCTTGCAGCAGCGGCAAGTCCGCGCACGCCGGGTTGACCGCCGCCAGCCGCCCACGCACCTGCTCGAGCTTGGCCGCGTTCCGCCCCGCGATCGCCCAGCTCATCCCGGCGGGCGCGTTCCGCGCCAGGTACTCGGCAGTCAGCGCGCCGGTGAAACCGGTGGCGCCTAACACGACGATGTCGTACGGGCGGTCAGCCATCGCCCGCGCTGTCAGTCATCGCCCCCGATTTCGCGGGCGATCCGAATCGCCTCGTCGAGGTCAATGCCGGTCTTGGCCGCTACCCACGTCGCGGCCGGCGCGGCCACGCGTTCGGAGGAGTGGGCCGCTACGCCTGCCAGGTCGAGGATCCTCTTGAACTCCTCGGTCGATGGCGGCGTCGTACCGAGCCGCTCGGCAAACGCTGCCAACCATTCGTTCGCATTCATGGCCGATCGGACTCTAGATGGTTGCGTCGCGTGGCGATCCGCATATCGCGTGCTCGATCGCTGATCGCGGCCACGGGCAATTGGTACATTTGTACCACTATGCTCGCAAACACTCCCAACGGCACTCGACCCCGGGGCGCGGCCCGCCGCGAGGCGCTGCTGGATGCGGTGTTGCGGGTCGTCGCCGAGGTGGGAGTGGATGCCGTCACGCACCGGCGCGTCGCCGAGGAGGCGGGGCTGCCGCTCGCCTCGACGACCTACTGGTTCGAATCCAAGGAGCACCTGCTGACGGCAGCGCTGGAGAGCGCCGCCGAGCGCGACATCGAGCGCCTGCGCGCGTTTCTCCACGAGTCCCCGGAGGTCGCCGCCGACCCGCTCGGGCTGGTGGTCGGCGCGATTCTCGGCCCGATCGAGGACTCGGCCAAGGCGCCGCCGTCAGCCGCCACCGACAATTCCACTAAGGCGCCACCGTCAGGCGCCGCCGACAATTCGACTAAGGCGCCACCGTCAGGCGCTACCGACAATTCGACTAAGGCGCCACCGTCAGGCGCCGCCGACAATTCCATTCATACCAGCCGCGGCTGGCTGCTCGCCACCTACGCACTGGTGCTCGAAGCCGCGCGCCGGCCCGCGCTGCGCGCCGTGACCAGGCGCTGGACCGACGCCTACCTGGAGGCGCTCCGGCCACTGCTCGCCGCGGCGGGCTCGCGGCACCCGCGGTCCGATGCGGAGCTCCTGCTCGCGGCCGCCGACGGCCTGCTCGTCGACCAGCTCGCCTCGGGCGACTCTTCTGACCTTGCTCCGCGGCTGCGCCGGCTCGCGGACGCGCTGGTGAAAGCGTGACCACGCTCCTATCCCGCCGGCCTCGCTATCGGCGGCGCGTGCTCGAGCCCGACCCCGACCGGCGCACGGTCGTCCTGATCGGCGTGTTGCTCGGCTTCGAGGCAGTTCTATATTCGGCCGTCACTCCGTTACTGCCGCACTACGCGCACGCGTTCGGGGCCTCCAAGCCTGCGATCGGTGTGCTCGTGGCCTCCTACCCGGCGGGGATGCTCCCGGGTTCGCTGCTCGGTGCGTGGATCGCAACCCGCGCCGGGGTGCGGCGCACAACGGTGGTCGGCTTACTGCTGTTCACCGTCTCGATCGTCGCGTTCGGGTTCGCCTCCGACCTCAAGACCCTCGACGCGCTGCGCTTCGTCCAGGGAATCGCGTGCGGCTGTGTCTGGGGTGGTGGCCTGGCGTGGGTGATCGCGATCTCGCCGCGAGGTCGGCGCGGCGCGATGCTCGGATCGGTGTTCGCCTCGGCGATCTTCGGCACGCTGGTCGGCCCAGTGCTCGGTACGGTGGCGGCGGCAGCCGGGACCGCAGTCGTGTTCGCGTGCGTCGGCGGTGTGTCCCTCGCGCTGACCGCGTGGACGCTCCGGCACCCGGAGCCTCCTCGCGCCGCGCTCGGCGCCGGAGCGCCGCTGCGCGTGCTGGCGAGAGATCCCAGGATCGTGCTCGGCTGCTGGCTGATCCTGCTCGAGGCCTGCACGATCGGCGCAACCGGCACCCTGCTTCCCCTGCGGCTGTCGCGGTTCGGCGCGTCCGGGGTGGCGATCGGCGTCACGTTCGTGCTCGCGTCGCTGCTGAGCCTGTTTGTGAACCCCGTGGTCGGACGCCTGGTCGATCGGCGCGGGATCGTGCTGCCGCTGAGCGCCGGCCTTGGCGCGACAGCGGTTCTGCTCGCGCTGCTACCGCTACCGCGATCGGCGCTGCTGCTGGCGGCGCTGACCGCGCTCGCGCTCGGCGGACCGCTGACGGCCTATGCGATGCCGGCAATCTCGATCATGACGGACGCGATCGAGCGGATCGGCGCCGCGCTCGTGTTCGGGTCGATGATGTTCAACCTGGCGTGGGCGGTCGGTGAGACGATCGGGGCGCCGGCAGCCGCGAGCCTTTCCCGCGCGACGAGCGATGCCGTGCCGCTGGCGGTACTGGCGGTGGCGATGCTGGCGACGCTCGTGTCGGTGCTGCTGGCCCGCTCGCGTGGCGGGTACGACAACGCTTGACGCCGCGCGTGCCGCCCGGTCGGACGCCGCGCTCGATCAGCTCGAGGCCGGCGCCGTGCTGGTTAAGTCCAGCGGCTCGTCGCCGAGCGTCTCGTCGCGAATCTCCGCGACGCTGACGCCGGGGTCGGGCAGGACACGCAGCGCGTCTGCTGGAAGATCCACCTGGACGGGCGTTCCCTGGCTGTACGGCACCGCGCTCCCCTCGTTGCGCACCAGCGCCTGAAGCGCCGACCCCGTGGCGAGGCGGACGTAGATGTGCGTGGTCGAGCCGAGGAACACAAGGCGCTCGACCATCCCCGGCAGACAGTTGACACCACCTGTCTCAAACGGCTGCAGGTGGATGCGCTCCGGTCGGATCGCGAGCTTGACATCGCCCGTTGCATCGAGCTGGCCTGCTTGCGCCTCGAGCGTGAAATCGCCCAGGCGCAGGCGGCAGGGTCCCTGACCGGTCCCGCCTGGCTCGACTCGAGCGTCCATCAGATTCGACACGCCCAGGAAGTCGGCCACGTAGGCATCGGCGGGCTCGTTGTAGACGTCCTCCGGGGTGCCGAGCTGGGCGATGCGGCCGTGGTTCATGACGGCCAGGCGATCGGACATCGTGAGCGCCTCTTCCTGGTCGTGGGTGACATACAGGAAGGTGATTCCAACCTGCTTTTGCAGTGCGCCCAACTCGACCTGGAGCGTGCGGCGGAGTTTGGCGTCGAGCGCCCCCAGGGGCTCGTCGAGCAGCAGGACCGACGGACGCAGCACCAGTGCCCGTGCCAGAGCAACTCGCTGTTGCTGGCCGCCCGAGAGCTGGTTGGGGCGTCGCTTTTCGTACCCGGACAGCTGAACCAGCGCAAGTGCCTCCGCCACCCGGCTGTCCCGCTCGGACTTCGACACCGACTTGTACTTCATGCCAAAGGCGACGTTCTCGGCGACGGTCAGGAACGGAAACAGCGCATAGCTCTGGAAGACCGTGTTGACATTGCGGCGGTTGGGCGCCCAGTTTCCAACGTCGGTGCCGTCGAGCAGGATCTGTCCGGTGGTCGGCGGCTCGAAGCCCGCGACCATGCGCAGCGTGGTCGTCTTGCCACACCCACTTGGCCCGAGTAGCGAGAAGAACTCGCCGGCCTGGATCTCGACCGAGATCTCGTCGACCGCGGTGACATCGCCGAACCGCTTGGTCAGTGACTCGAGCTTGACATGTCCTCCACTCATATTCAGTCCTCTCAGATTCCTGCGATGCCGACCAGTGCCTCGGCGCCGCCCTTGGTGCGTTCGCCCCGACTCATCCACCTGTAGCCGAGGAACCCGATCAGCGCGGCGACAAGCGAGATGAACAGCATGATCGTGGCCAAGGCGTTGAGTGCCGGGCCACTGAGCCCCCCATGGACGTTCGAGTAGATCAGCACCGACATCGGTTGCGTGTTCGAGGTCGAGGACAGCTGCTCCACGATCACGAAATCATCGACGGTGCTGGCGAAGACGAGCACCGCGCTCGCGAAGATCGCCGGCATCAGCAGCGGAAGCAGCACCCGCCGGATCGCCCCGAGCCGCGACGCCCCAAGATCGGCGGCCGCCTCCTCATAGCTCCGTCCAATCGACACCAGCCGCGCGCGCACGATGATCGCGGGCCAGCTTATGTTCCATACGACGAGCCCGGCCACCTCAGCCGGCGTTCCGAGCTTGATGAACGTGAGCCCCTGCGTTACGAGCAGGAACAGAGCCACCGCGAGCAGCAGCTCCGGGATCACGAACGAGAAGATCATCACGAAGTTCAGTCCGTTCGAGGTCCGGGTGCGCCAGCGATCGATGCCGATCGCGAAGCAAACTCCGATCGGGACGCAGATCAACGTGGTGACGACCGCGAGTATGAGCGTCTGGATCACTGCCTGGTGGAGACTCGGGTTATGGAGGACCGAGGTGACCTGGTTGCCGACGTACCACTTGGTCGAGAAGCCCTGCCAGGTGGCCTGGGACGCGCCCTTGTTGAACGAGAACAGCACCGCGATCGCGATCGGCACGATCGACCAGATGATGTACAGCCAGGTGAAGCCCTCCATCGCCCACGGCCGGCGCCACGGGTTCCCTCGCGGGCGGCCGCGCGAGGCGGTTTCCGTCTGCCCCGACGAGGAGGTGGTTGCGGATTCGCCGACCGCGCTTGCCATCAGGCGTTCTCCAGCGAGGCACGGGCGGTGCTGACCACGTAATAGAACATCGGGATCAGCAGCACGACGAGCAGCATCAGTGACAGCACGGCGCCCTGTCCGACCTCGCCCGGCGAGTCGAGCTGGCCCTCGATCGCGTTGCCGATCATCGTCGTCCCGGGCGCCCCCGACAGCAGCTGATTGGTGTAGTAGTCGCCGAGCATCGGTAGCGCCGTGATGAACGTCCCCGCGATGATCGCCGGCTTGCTCAAGGGAATCGTCACGTGCCAGAAGGTTCGCCACTTGCTGAGCCCGAGATCTCGGGCGGCCTCCAGCAGGCTCTGGTCGATACGGTCGAGGAAGGCGTAGAGCACCAGGATCACGTACGGGATGTAGCCGTACACGAGCCCGAAGATCACCGTCACCGACTTGCCTCCGAGCCAGTTGGTATTCCCGGGCAGGCCGACGAAGGACAACGCGCTGTTGAAGAAGCCGCCCTGCTGCAGGAGATCGATCCACGCCAGCATCCGCATCATGTAGCTGACCCAGAAGGGCGCAATCAACAGCACCAGGAACAGGGTCTTGCGCCTGCCGGCATAGCGGGAGACGAAATAGGCGACCGGGTAGGCGATCGCCAGCGAGATCACGGTGGCGATCGCGGTATAGATGAGTGTCCGCAGTGCAGGCGGGCCGATGAACGCTCCGGGTCCGAAGATGTCGTGCCACACCGCGCTCAGGTTCCAGCTCGACCAGTGCAGCGGATTCCACACCGGGACCACCGTCTGGAAGAACTCGTTGACGCCGCCCCCGGCGACGGACAGCATCACGTAGAACGGCGCCACGAACAGAACGAGCAGCCAGATCGCTCCGGGAATCGCCAGCGCTATCCACAGCCCGCGATTACGGCGGTCGTGGGTGTCACGCTGGCCAGCCATCGTCTTACCCTATAGCCCCTTGGAGAACGAGTTCCAGGTGGATTCCCAGACCGCGTCGGCGGCGCCGGGCAGTTCGAGCTGGAACAGGCCGTTACGGAAGTAATCCGGTAGCACCACCGTCGACGTCAACTGCGGAGGCAGCAGCTGCTCGGAGGTCAGCTTGGCCGGGGTCACCTCTGTCAGGGGCTGCATGTAACCGACGTAGCTGTAGTTCTCCAGCGCGTTGCTCACGTCGAGCATGTAGTCGATGAAGAGATGCGACAGCACCGGATTGGAGCCGCCTGTCAGATTCACCATCAGGTCATTGGCGACCGGACCCTTTCTGTCGGCCGGGAACCAGTAGCCGACCGTGTCGATGGAGGTGCCCTTCGGTAGGTAGTCGGCCGCGGTCGCCATGTCACCCGACCACGCATGGTGAATCCAGGTCTTTCCGGTCGGGACGTCGGTGTAATCGTTGTTGTCGATCCGCACGTTGGTGAGGGCCGAAAGCTGCGAGAGCGCTCTGCCGGCGGCGTGGATCTGGGCGGTGCTCGTCGTGTTGAGGTCCAGGTTGCCGGCCCGAAGGAGCGCCAGGCTGATCGTTTCCCGGTAATCGTCCAGAACCGCCACCTTGCCCTTGTACGGCGCCCCCTGCCAGGGCATATCCCACGAGGGGGAGAGATTCACCTTGTCCTTGCGCCAGGCCATCCCCGTGGTGTAGATCGAGTACGGCGTCGTGTATTGCCAGCCGAGGTCGTAGAACGGGTCGCGATAGTCGGGCCAGGCGTTGGCCATGTTGGGGATGTAGCTGTGGTTGAGCGGCCGGATCATCTTGGCCGCGACCAACTGGCCGAGCACGGCGACGGTCGGGAAGAAGATGTCGAATTTGAGCTCCCCGCTGGCCAGCTTGGCGAGCGCCTCTTCCATTGTGTTGTACGTCGTTATCGAGTAGTTGCAGTTGTGCTTCTTACAGAAGCTCTTGATCACCGACTCGTTGATGTACGCGACCCAGTTGTAGAGCCTCAGCGTCGCGCCCTCCTCGGGCGCAAGGCCCGAGGCGATCGGCTTGTTGTCGGCGTACAGGGGCCACTTGACCGGGCTGTTCTGACGTGGGAGCGGCGGGTCGCCGCTGCTTGCCCCGGCGGGGTTCGTCGAGCTGCAGCCGGCGAGCATTCCACCCAGTGCGAGCCCCGCGCCGGCGCGTAGCAGGTCACGACGGGAGATCCCGGGTCCACCTGGCGAGGGACGGCGCCGGATCCCTCCTTCGGACCATCCCTCACGTGGATGCATCGGCACTCCCCAGTTCACGAGACTGCCCCCGCCCGCGGAGATCGCATCCGAGCTCGACCGATGCCAGCGCCAGACAGCGCGCCACCATCCCCTCGGCTGTTACATCGGGTTGACCCAACGTCACCTGGACGCCAAGGCCGTCCATCAGACCGCTGAGCGCCAGCGCGAAGTCATCGGGGTCGGCGTCTCGGTCGAACGCTCCCTCCTCCTGGCCCTCGCGCACGATGTCCGCAATCAGCTTGCGCTGGCGACGGTCGAGCCGGAAGTAGGTATCGCGTACAGCGCCGTCGCGGCGGGCCCGGACCCACATCTCCATCCACAGCGTCCAGTCGCTGAGCCCGCCCGGACCGAGGCTGGTCTCCTCGATCAGGTGGACGAGCTTGTCGGCCGCGCCCTCCTGCCGGGCCTGGCCCTCGGTCAGGCGCTCGTAGAAGTCGCGGTCGGTCTGGTCGACCGCCTCCTCGAGCAGCCGGTCCTTGGACTCGAAGTAGTAAAGGATCGTCGGCGCGCTCGTCCCCGCACGCTCCGCGATGTCGCCGATCCGGGTGTCGAATAGGCCGCGCTCATACAGCACCTCGGCGGCCGCGGAGATGATCTGTGGCTTACGCAGATGCTCGACTTTGGGCCGAGGGCTCACCTCAGTCCACCCAGCGACCCGTCACGACTCGAACTGCTCTCTCCACCCTAACTGCCCTTCTCACCCTCGAACAAATTCGCTAAGGCGCCGCCGTCAGGCGCCGCCTTAGGCGCCGCCAAATTCGTATACTGAACGGTGATTCAGAAAACTACAGCGGTTGGGTCGACGCTGTCAAGCGCACCGCCCCATCGCTAACCAACGCCTTACGTTGAGGAGGAGTCACCCCGGTGTTCGATGTGGCGGTGTTGGGGGCGGGGCTGGCGGGACTTAGCGCCACGCGCGACCTGAAGCGCTCGGGAGCGGATGTGATCGTGCTCGAGGCGCGGGACCGGGTCGGTGGCCGAGTGGAGGCGGTGACGCTGCCCGACGGGCGCGTTGTCCAGGCCGGCGGCGAGGTATTCGGGCCTGGCCACACGGCCTACGGTGAGCTCGTCGAGGAGCTCGGGCTGACCGTCGAGGCGAGCTACGTCGCCGATCCCGGCGAGATCAGCTGGGGGCTCGTCGATGGGGTGTACGTCGGCGACGACCTCCCGTGGATGAGCGAGGCCGAGCGGCTCGACGACAAACGGATCCAGGAGGACTTCGTGCGGCTGGCGGCGACCGTCGATCCCGACGATCCGTGGAGTCACCCGGACGCGAGCCGTCTCGACGCGCTCAGCCTGGCCGACTGGCTCCGCGACCAAGACGCGCTGCCGGCGGTGCGCCGGCGCCACGACCTGGCGTCGCTGTCGCTCGCCTGCGACGCGCCCGCGCGGACCTCGCTGCTCGCCGAGCTGCGCAAGCACGCGGCGCTCGGCGGCGACGGCTTCTACGACCTCGAGCGCTGGGAGGGTCTCCGGGTCGCCGAGGGCTCCGCCGCGGTCGCGCTGGCGATGGCCGCTGAGATCGGCCCCGAGGCGATCCGCTTCGGTGCCGCCGTCCGGCAGGTCTCCATACGGCCTGGCCGTGTCGAGGTGACCGTCGAAGACGACGAGGTGGTCGCGGCCGAGGCGGTCGTGTGCACGATCCCCGCCGGCCCGCTGCGGGCGGTCGCGATCTCAGGGCTCAGCGATGCGCGCCTTCGGTCGCTGCGCTCACATCGCCACGCACTCGCGGCCAAGGTCGTCGCCGCCTACGAGGCATCGTTCTGGCAGCAGGCGGGCCAGAACGGGCTCGCCGAAACCGAGTGGCTGTTCGGCTCGACCTGGCCGCAAGGGAACGGCGTGCTGTCGCTGCTCGTCCCGCCCGAGCGGTTGTCGGCCTTCCTGGCCACTCCGGAGGCGGTGCGGTCGAGCACCGTGGTCGACGGGCTGGTGGCGTTGTACGGCGAGGCGGCCCGGTTCCCGGTGGCGATGCTCGAGCGCGCGTGGGGGGTCGATCCGTTCACGCAGGGCTACATCGCGAGCTGGGCGCCCGGTGACCTCACCCGCGTCGGGCCGATGCACGGCACCCACGAGCCGCCGTTCTACGTCGCGGGCTCGGACCACTGGGTGGCCGGCTACATGGAGGGCGCGGTCCGCACGGGGCGTGACGCCGCACGCGCGGCCTTACGCACGGGCTCGCCGGCCTGAAGCTCCTCTCCCAGGCCGAGATCGCGAGCCAGGGTGCCGGCGACCGCCCGCCGAGCTCGTTCGAGCGGGATCGCACCATCGCCGATCAGCGTCCTTATGCCGTAGCCGTCGAGCATCGCGAGCGTGCGATCGGCGACCTCGTCGGGATCGCACCGGGCGAATTCACCGTCGGTGACACCGGCAGCGATTTCGTCCGCGAACCACGCATGCAGGCGTGCGTAGAGCTCCTCGGCCACCGGCCGAAGCTCGTGAGCGCGTGCTGCTCGGAGCCACAGTTCGACCCACAGCACCCAATCCTGTTCGAGCGCCGGCGTCGTCGGCAGGCACTGTTCGATCATCGACTGCAGACGTTCGGCGTGCGACCCCGCCGGCAGCTCGCCGCTCGAGATGCGCGCGTCGCCGGCGTGTCCGTACGAGTAGTCGAGCGCCTCGGCGAGCAGGGCATCCCGGGTCTCGAAGTGGTAGTGGACGAGCGCGGTCGACACGCCCGCCTGCATCGCAATCCGGGCGATCCGCACGCCGTCTATCCCGTCGCGGGCGATCTGCCCCACCGCGGCGGCGAGGATCCGGTCGCGCGCGCTCGGTTTTCCCTCGCTCACGACGTGGCGGCCTCTTCGAGATCCGCGCGCACCCGGTCCGCGAACCACGCCACCGCGCTCTCGCGGCGCGACAGCGGTCCGCAGCGGTATCCGCGCGTCCGCAACCCCAGCTGAACGTTCTTGACGAGGTCGATGTCCTCCTTGAGCACGAGCTCGTTCAGCCAGTTGTTGAGCCGCTGGACCGCGCGGGTCCGCGGGCCGGTCCGCGGCGAGCGGTAGCCAGCGAACACGTCGCGCGTGCGCCCGATCCCGTCAGGAACCATCTGCCAGGTGTTGACCTGGTCGGGATACAGGTCGATCGTGGTGTTGGGATAGATGAACACGTAGCGCCACGTGCGTCGATCCTCCTCGCCGAGTCCCGGCATCGGCGTCACCAGCTGGGCGTAAAGCCGCTCGAGCCGGTTGCTGCTCGGCTTCTTGCGGAGCGGCGCCTCGATCCACGCGAAGTGCTCGTGCAGGTCGGTGTCGTAGTGCTTGTAGTCGAGCATCCGCATCAAGCCGGGATGGGCGATCGGGATGTGGTAGCCCTCGAGGTAGTTCTCGGCCACGACCTTCCAGTTCGCGGGCTGGGTGCCGCCGGAGGGCGCGAACGGCTCGAGCTCCGGGATCCGGTAGCGCTCGAGCCGCTCCGGCAGGTCGCCGACCAGCTCGGCCAGCGGCGTGGCGTCGGGATCGAGGTTGACGAACACCAGGCCGCACATCTCCTCGACCCGCGCCGCCATCAGCCCGAGCGCGGGCTTGTCGAGGCGCTCGCCGAACTGGAGTGCCTCAGGAGCGCCGATCAGCGTCCCGTCGAACTTGTACGTCCAGCCGTGATAGCGACACCGGATCGCGCCCTTGCACTGGCCCGACCCGCTGAGCAGGCACGAGCCGCGGTGGCGGCAGACGTTGCGGTACGCGCGCAGGCCGTTCGCCTCGTCGCGCACCACCAGCACCGGCTGCGAGCCGGCGAACCCGGTCGTGTAGCTGCCGGGACGAGGCACGGCCGAGACGTGGCCGATCAGCTGCCAGGTGCGTTCGAAGATCCGCGCTTGCTCGGACTCGAGCACCGCAGGATCGAGATACAGGCGGGGATCGAGTGCTTCACCCGCGGCGGTCATCACAGCTGACATGGAAACCATCCTGACTTTGTGATTAGTTTGCGTTAGTCTACCGCCCATGGTCAAGCGCGCGCCCTGGCTGTCGGTCACGCCCGAGCCCGAAAACGAGCTTCCGGCCGCGGTCGCGACTCTCCGCTGCGGCGGCGGCGCGACCGGCGACGCGGTCGCCGCTGAGGCCGCGCGGGTCGAGCGTCTGGTCCTGCACGGGAGCCAGCGCTCGTGGCACCGATACCTCCACGGCGTCGTCGAGCTGATCGAACACCGCGCCGGCGATCCCGATCCCGACGTGGCGCAAGCCCGCGAGGTCGCGATCGCCGTGATCGCCAATCACCACAACCTGCTGCTGGCGCTGCCGGGTCGCGCCGCGCGGCGTACCGAGACAGACAGGCGGCGGCTCTCCGAGCTGCTCGCCGCGAGAAACGAGGAGCAACCATGAGCACCGCCGTCTTTCCCACGACCGCCGGGCACGAGCTCACCTCCGAACAGCTCGAGCTCCAGCAGCGAGCGCGGACGTTCGTCGAGACGGTGCTGATGCCGCTCGAGCAGGAAGCCGAGGATCTCGGCGGGCAACTACCCGAGGAGACCGTCGAGCACATCAAGCGCGAGGCAATCGCCCAACGACTGAACGGCGGACGGTTCGCCCCCGAGTTCGGCGGCCAGGGCTGGTCGATGCTCGAGTGGTTCCTTGTGAACGAGCAGTTCGGGCGCGTCACGAACGGCCTCCACTGGCACGTGCCGAGCGCCTACAACGTTTTGCTCCAGGGCACGCCCGAGCAGATCGAGCGCTACGTCGTGCCGGCGCTGCGCGGCGAGGGGGGCGACGCGTACGCGGTGACCGAGGCCGAGGCCGGTTCGGACCCAGGCGGGATCGCCTCGACCGCGACCCCGACAGACGCGGGCTGGCGGATCGACGGCGAGAAGTGGTTCGTGACCTCGGGCGACGTCGCCCGCGTGCTGATCGTGATGGCCAACGCAGTCGACGGACCCGACCGGCTGCCGACGCTGTTCCTGGTCGAGCCCGACGCCCCCGGCGTCGAGTTCGTCGACAGCCCCAGGTTCACCCACAACTATCCGCATGGCCATCCGACGATCCGCTTCACCGACGTCGAGGTCGGCCCGGACGCGGTGGTGGGGGGCGTCGGCAACGGCGAGGCGCTGCAGCGCGCCTGGTTCACCGAGGAGCGCCTCGGGATCGCCACGCACGGTCTCGGCGCGATGTGGCGCCTGCTCGATGAGACGACGGCGTGGGTACTCGAGCGCCGGCAGGGCGGCGTCCGCATCATGGACTACCAGGGGATCTCATTCCCGCTCGCGGACTCAGCGACAGATGCGACGCTCGGCCGGCTGCTGGCGATGCACGTCGCGGGGATGGTCGACGCCGGCGCCGACGTGAAGCTGATCCACGCCAAGGCCTCGATGGCCAAGCTGTTCGTCTCCGAGGCCGCCGGCCGCTGCGCCGACCGCGCCGTCCAGGCGTTCGGCGGGCGCGGCTACATGCGCAGCAACGTCGCCGAGCGGTTCAACCGCGAGCTCCGGGTCGACCGGATCTGGGAGGGCACCAGCGAGGTGCAACGACTGGTCATCGCGCGCGCGCTCGAGCGCCGCGGGGTCGAGGCGACGATTCACTGAGCTTCGCCGTGGACCTGAGCCGCCTGCTGCGCCCGCGCTCGATCGCGGTCGTCGGCGCCACCGACCGCCCGGCGAGCTACGGCGCGCAGGCGCTGCTGAATCTGGACGCGATCGGCTTCCCGGGAGCGGTCTGGGGCGTGAATCCGCGGCGCACCTCCGTCCTCGGTCGGCCGTGTGTGCCTACGGTCTCCGACCTCCCCGAGGCTGTCGATGCGGTCGTCGTGGCGGTGCCGGCGGCCGGAGTGCCGGCGGTGGTGGAGGAAGCCGGGGCGCGCGGCTGCGGCGGCGCGGTCGTGTTCAGCGCCGGCTTCGCGGAGGTGCCAGAGGGTGTCGCTCTGCAGCGCGACCTGGTCGCAGCGGCGGCGCGTCACGAGCTTCCGGTGTGTGGCCCGAACTGCAACGGGATCGTTTCGACACACGCGCGGACCGTTCTCTGGGGCGATGCGCTGACGCCAAGCGAGCCGGGCGCGGTGGCGCTGATCTCCCAGAGCGGCAACGTGGCGGTCAACGCGCTCGCGACCCGGCGGGGGCTGCGCTTCCACACGGTGATCGCCAGCGGCAACCAGGCGGTTCTGTCAGCGGCGGACTACCTGTCGTTCCTGGCGGGCGAAGACCGGGTCGGCGCGATCGCGCTGTACCTCGAGGACGACGGCGGTCCGGGCCTGTGCGAGGGGCTCGCCGCGTGTGCGGCCGCCGGCGTGCGCGTGACGGTGTTGAAGGTGGGCAGTTCGGCCGCGGGAGCGCGCGCGGCCGCGGCCCACTCCGCGGCGCTCGCCGGCGACCAGCGGATCTTCCGCGCGCTGATCGAGGAGGCCGGGGCGGTCTGGGCGCACGACGTCCACGACTTGCTCGAGCTCGCGAAGACGCTCGCTGTCCCGATCCGGCGCGCACCCAAGCGCCGGCTCGGAGGCGGGCGCGGGCTGGCGATCATGACCTGCTCCGGCGGCGACTCCGCGCAGGGCGCTGACGAGGCGGCGCGTCTCGGGCTCGAGCTGCCGGCGCTCGCGCCGGCGACGCGCGATCGGCTGCGCGGGCTGCTGCCCTCGGCCGCCACCGTCGCCAACCCGCTCGACTACACCGCGATGATCTGGGGCGAGGGCGAGACGTTGCGCGAGCTCGTCCGGACGCTCGGCGAGGACCCGGCACTCGACCGTGTGCTCGTGTTCTATGACCAGTTCCCCGGCCTTACCGGCGCGGTCGTGGATGCCTCGGACGCGGTCCGCGAGGGGATTCTTGCCGGGGCCGCGCTCAGCCCGGCCACGACCCTGATCTGCTCGACGCTCCCCGAGTTGCTCGACGACGAGGCGGCGTGGGGGTGCGTCAAGGCGGGTGTGCCCGCGATCGCGGGCCTGCGCACCGGGCTCGCGTGCGTGGCGGCGCTGGCGGCGGCGCCGGGAGACGCGGGACGGCTGCTCGAGATCGCTGCGGCGGCGCGGTCCGCCCGCGCCGCCGACCTGGGCGGAGAGGCCGAGTGGCTGTCCGAGCACGAAGCCAAGGAGCTGCTGCGTGGCGCCGGCGTGAGCGTCGTCGAGGGCCGCCTGGTGCGCGACGAGGACGATGCCGTGGCCGCGCTCGGCGCGCTCGGCGGACACATCGCGCTGAAGCTGAGCGCGCCCGGGATCCAGCACAAGTCGGACGTCGGCGCGATCGAGCTTGGTCTGCGCACGGAGGCCGAGGTGCGCAGCGCGTTCGCCCGGCTGTCCGCGCTCGACGGCGGGCCGACCGCATCCGTGCTCGCCGAGCGGATGGCCACGCCCGGGGTCGAGCTGATCGTCGCCGCGCGCGCCGACGCGGTCGTGCCGGCGCTGATCGTCGGCCTCGGCGGAGTCTGGACCGAGGTCCTCACCGACGTGGCGATCGTGCCGCTCCCGGCCGGCGCAGCGCGGATCGAGCGGGCGCTGCGCTCGTTGCGCGGCGCCCCGCTGTTGACGGGCGGCCGGGGCACGGCGCCGGTCGACCTGGCGGCGGTGGCGCGGCTCGCCGAGCGGGTCGGAGAGGTCCTCGTCGAAGAGGGGCTCGATCTGATCGAGCTGAACCCCGTGTTCGTAGGCGCCGACGGGGCGGTCGCGGTGGACGCCACCGCGAGCCGGCGAGTCCCGGTCGCTGCTCCTGCGGTGGCGGTCCAATGAACGACGTGATCGTCGTCGGCGGCGGCTTCGCCGGGGTCACCGCGGCCCGCGAGGCGGCGCTGCGCGGCCGCTCGGTGCTGCTGCTCGAGGGCCGCGAACGCCTCGGGGGCCGGACGTGGACCGCCGAGTGGCGCGGCCACGCGATCGAGTACGGAGGCGCCTGGGTCCACTGGCACCAGCCGCACACCTGGTCGGAGCTCACGCGCGCCGGGCTGCGGACGTGCGTCAGCGACGGCGCTCAGGCGGCCGGCTGGTACGTGGGCCAGGAGCGCCGGTCGGGGTCGATCGAGCAGCGCGACGAGATCGCGCGGCGCGGCTGGGACCGGTTCGTCGACGGCGTGCGGGAGGCGCTGCCGGCGCCGCACGATCCGACCCACGCGCTCGGCGCGCTCGCCCGGTTCGACCGCCAGACGATCGCCGAGCGGATCGACGAGCTGATGCTCTCGCCCGAGGAGCATGACGTGCTCACCGCGGAGCTCGAGTCGCTCGCGCACGCCCCGCTCGGTCAGGCGGGAGCGGTGTCGGTGCTGCGCTGGCACGCGCTGTCGGGGTACAGCCTCGAGCTGACCCAGTTCACGGGCGGGCGGGTGACGATCGTCGACGGCACCCGCGCGCTCCTCGACGCGATCGCGTCCGGCGCGCCGTTCGAGCGCCGGCTCGGTACGACCGTGGCCGCGATCACGCAGCACGGCGATCGGGTCGAGGTGGAGACGCGTGCCGGCGAGGCCTTCGCGGCGCGCGCGGCGGTCGTCGCGGTCCCGCTCAACGCGCTCGGCGCGATCGAGTTCACCCCGGACCTCCCCGAGGACAAGCGGCGCGCAATTGCCCTCGGCCAGGCCTCGCGCGGGATCAAGATATTCATAGATGCCCGGGGCGAGCCGGTGCTTCAGAACGCGATCCGGCCGGGACATCCGTTCGGCTACCTCGGCACGGAGTCGGTCAACGGAGACGGCTCGCAGTTGATGATCGGGTTCGGGATCGACGCCGAGCGGTGCGACGCCGGCGACCTGCCCGCGGTCCAGGGTCAGCTCGATGCGATCCTGCCGGGGTACGAGGCGCTCGACGCCACCGCCCACGACTGGCTGCATGACGAGTTCTCCCGCGGCACCTGGGCGATCCACCGGCCGGGTTGGTACGAGCACCACCACGGCGCGATGCGGCGGACGGAGGGCCGGGTCGTGTTCGCCGGCTCGGACATCGCCAACGGCTGGTCGGGGTTCATCGACGGCGCGATCGAGTCGGGCCTGCGTGGCGCATCATTGGCGGCCGCGCTGGCATGATGCCCAGCCTCGACACACGAAATTGGAGGCCCGGAAATGGCAATCCTCGATGACAAGGTGGCGATCGTCACCGGCTCGGCCCGCGGCATCGGACGCGCAACCGCGGAGTTGCTGTCCGAGAACGGCGCGAAGGTCCTGATCAACGACCTCGACGCCGACGTCGCCGAGCAGACCGCGGGCGAGATCGAAGGCGAGACGCTGGTGTTCGGCGGGGATCTGACCAAGCCGGGGGTACCGGACGAGCTCGTGCAGGCGGTGATCGACCGGTGGGGCAAGGTCGACATCCTGATCAATAACGCCGGCTACACGCTCGACGCGCCGATCCACAAGATGAGCGACGACTGGTTCCAGAAGATGATCGACATCCACACGGTCGTCCCGTTCCGGATGTGCCGCGCGGTCGCGCCCCACTTGCGCGAGCCGGCTAAGAAGGAGCGCGAGGAGGGCATCGAGGTGTTCCGCAAGATCGTCAACGTGTCCTCGATCTCGGGCACGATGGGCAACGCCGGCCAGGCCAATTACTCCTCGGGCAAGTCGGCCGTTATCGGTCTGACGAAGACGCTGGCCAAGGAGTGGGGCCAGTTCAAGATCAACGTCAACGCGGTCGCGTTCGGATTCATCGAGACCCGCCTGACTGCGGCCAAGAACGAGGAGAACGTCGTCGAGATCGCCGGCGAGAAGGTCCAGCTCGGCATCCCCGAGCAGCTGCGCGCGATGGGCCCCGCGCTGATCCCGCTCGGCCGCGCCGGCACTCCCCGCGAGGCCGCCGGTGGCGTGTTCCTGCTGTGCACGCCGTGGGCGAACTACATCAACGGCCAGGTGCTGAGCATCACCGGGGGCCAGTTCGGCGGCATGACCTCGTAAGCCTGAGCGCCTGCGGCGCGGTGTGGCTCACTGGGCTGCGGTCGCGCGCAGATACGCGAGTACCGCCAGCACCCGCCGGTGATCATCGTCGCCGGCGGGCAGGTTGAGCTTGGCGAAGATGTTCGAGACGTGCTTCTCGACCGCGCCGAGCGTGACCACCATCTCGCGGCCGATGGCGGCGTTCGTCCGGCCCTGGGCGATCAGCTCCAATGTCTCGCGCTCGCGGGGCGTCAGCGCGCGCAGCTCCGCCCGGTCGCCGCTGCGATCGCGATCGGCGATCAGCGCGCTCACGACCTCCCGATCGAGCGCGGTCCCGCCGGCGGCGACACGCTTGACCGAGTCGATGAACGTCCTCACCTCGCTGACGCGCTCCTTGAGCAGGTAGCCGACTCCGCTCTCGCCCGCGGCGAGCAGCTCGCCCGTATAGACCGGTTCGACGTACGCGGAGAGGACGAGGACCGCGAGCTCGGGGTGGCGCCGGCGCGCCTCCAGCGCCGCCCGGATCCCCTCGTCGGTGAACGTGGGCGGCAGCCGCACATCACAGATCGCCAGATCGGGCTTGTGGCCGTCGACGATCCGCAGCAATCCGGGACCGTCGTCCGCCTGTGCGACGACCTCGATCCCATTCTCGGTCAGCAGCGACACGATCCCTTCGCGCAGCAGCGCCTGGTCCTCGACGACGACTACTCGCACGGCAGCACCGCCCAGACGACCGTTCCCTCACGGGCCACGCTGTGTACCTCGAGCCGGCCGTCGAGCGCCTCGACTCGCTGCTTTAGCCCGGTCAGCCCACCCCCCGCGGGGTTCGCGCCGCCGGGTCCGTTGTCGGCGATCTCGACCACGAGCATCGCGCCGTCGAGGCTCAGCGTCACCCGCGCGGTGGCGCCCGGCGCATGCTTGACGACGTTGGTCAGCGACTCGGCGACGACGAAGTAAGCCGCGGTCTCGACCACCGGCGGGGGGCGATGGTCGAGATGCCCGAGCACCTCGACGTTCGCGCTCGCTCGGCTCGCGAGCGACTCGGCCGCGGCGACCAGACCCCGATCCGCGAGCACCGGCGGCGCGATCCCGCGCGCGAGGTCCCGCAGCTCTCTGATCGCAGCGGTCGCCTCCTCCCGGGCCTGCCGCACGAGTGCCGCGCTGTCGGGGTGATCGGCCAGACGCTCCTCAGCGCGCCCAAGCTGCATGCTGAGGGCGACCAGCCTCGCCTGAGCTCCGTCGTGCAGATCGCGCTCGATTCGGCGCAGCTCGGATGCCTGAACGTTGAGCGCTCCGCTGCGCGTGCGGGTCAGCTCGTCGACGCGGACCTGGAGCTTCCGCTGATTAGGCCGGAGGAACACCGGGTTCAGAGCAAGCGCGACGGAAAGGACGACAACCGGGAAGATCGGCCAGAAGAAGCCGCCACCTGACATCGCCCAGACCGCCACGTCGGTGACGACGAGCACGAGCGAAATGCTCGCCTGCATCGCGTACCAGCGAGTCGGTCCCTTAGGCCGAAGCCGAGCCCAGCGCACTGCAGACCACAAGCCGGTTGGGATCGCGAGCCCGAGCACCGCCCACATCGGCCAGAAGTAGCCGGCTCCGGTCGCCGCCCAGATGACGATCAGCGCGAGCACGACCACGAGGGACGGCGCGAACGCCGCCCCCCGCACTACCGACTGCACAACCGTGTCGTGCCGGTGGTCACTCATTTGTCGATCCGATCGCTGCGACACCGACTTCATGATCCCAGCCCCGCGCGCGCCGGCGAGGTGCGCGCGCCCGCGCGGGAGCCAGGCCGCGGTCGCCCAACAACGTGAGCACCGCCGGCAGCGCCAGACCGCGGACGATCGTCGCGTCGAGCGCTATCGCGGCCGCGAGCCCGACGCCGAGCTGCTTGAACTCGAGCAGCGGCAGCGTGGCGAACACCGAGAACACGGCGATCATCACGAGCGCGGCGCTGGTCACGGTCCCGCCGGTCGAGCCGAGCGCCTCGGCGGCGGCCTCCCTGGCGCACGCGCCTGCCCGCCGTGCCTCCCGGGCCCGCTCGAGCATGAGCACGGTGTAGTCCATCGACAGGCCGAACAGCACCACGAACGCGAACAGCGGCAGCCAGTCGACGACCGCGCCGTCGGACTGGAAGTGGAGCAGCGACTGAGCCCAGTGGTGCTGGAAGACCGCGACCAGCACGCCGAACGCGGCCCCGACCGACAGCAGGTTGAGGCCGATCACGGCCAGGGCCAGTCGCGCGGAGCGGAACGTCGCGACCAGCAGGATGAACGCGAGCCCGAGCACGAACGCGATTACCAGCGGGGTGACATTCGACAGGCGACTCGAGAAGTCGAGATTGCCCGCGTAGTCGCCGGTCAGATCGGCGTGCGCTCCGGGGATCGCCCGCGCGACCGCCGGCTCGAGCTGGTGCCGCAGGGTCTGCACCTTGTGGTCGGCGACCGTGAGGCTGGACTCGGGCATCGGGATCTGGAGCTGCGCCGTCTGACCGTCGCGCGACACCTGCATCGCTACCGCGCCCCGGCCGCCGGTGATCTCCAGACCCTGGTGGCCGATCTCGCGGAGCTGCGATACCGCCTGCGCGCGATCGAGTCCGTGTCCGCTGACGACCAAGTCCGCCGTGTCGGAGGATCCCGGGAACGCCCGCTCGATCGCCGTCGCGGCGACGCGGATCGGCGTGTTCGGCGACACGTCGTTCTGACCGGGCTCGGCGGTCCGGATCGAGATCACGGGTGCCGCAAGCGCGGCCAGGATGACGACGGCAAGCGCAAGCGACGTGCGAGGACGGGTCGTGACCCCGGCCGCCAGCGCCTGCCACATCGTTCTCCGCCGGCGGGCCTGCGTGCGACGGCGGCGCGGCCAAATCCGGCCTCGGTCGATCTTGTCGCCCAGCAGCGCAAGCATCGCGGGGAGCACGGTCAGCGATCCAATCACGGCGATCGCAACGACCAGGATCGCGCCCAGCGCCATCGACGTGAAGACCCCAAAGCCGGTGAAGAGCAGTCCGGCGAGTCCGATCACGACCGTCATCCCGGCGACCAGGATCGCGCGGCCGACGGTCGCCGAGGTGGCGGCGAGCGCCGCGTCGGCGGATGCCCCCGACCGTCGTTCGACTCGCTCGCGGCGGATGTAGAAGAGCGAGTAGTCGACACCGACCGCGAGGCCAATCAGGACCACGACCGGGGCCGTCGAGGAGCCGTTGGGCGCGATGTGTGAGACGAGTCCCAGCGCCCCGATGGCTGCTCCCACCGACGTCAGGCCGAGCATCAACGGCACCGACGCGGCCACCAGCGCACCGAATGCGAGCACCAGGATCAGCAGCGTGATCGGAACCGAGATCAGCTCCGCCCGGTGCAACCCGTTGTTGACGAGTTGGGTGATCGCGTTGTCCTCCGAGCCGCTGCCGTCCTCCAGGAAGCTGACGCCGTGCTCGCGCGCGGACAGCCCCTCGACGAAGTGCTGCAATTCGGCGGCGCGGCCGTCGGCGTTGTTGGGATCGCCGCGCAGCGTCACGACGACGAGCGCGGTTCGGCCACCCGCACGAGAGAGCTCGGGCGAGCGGTTCGGTCCATCGACCGATTTCACCGCCGGCAGGCGGCGCGCACCGGCCTCGAGCACCGCGACCGCGTGCGCGGTTTGCTGCGGGCTGCTCGAACGGACGAGCACGTTCTCGGTCGCGGGGCCCTGGAGCCCTGAGGCCGACAGCCGAGCGTCGGCACGCGCGGATTCACCGGTGCCGGAACCGGAGTTCGAGAGCGTGCGCATGCCAGCACTCGAGCCGAGCACAACGCAGGCGACGATCAGCGCGAGCCAGAGCGCGACCGTCGTCTTCGGGCGACGCGCCGCGCTCCGGGCCGCGGCGTGGACGAAGCGGGCGAGCACGCCGGAGCCTGCCGACCCGCCAGAGCCGAACGACCCGCCAGAGCCGAACGACCCGCCAGAGCCGAACGACCCGCCAGAGCCGAACGACCCGCCAGAGCCGAACGACCCGCCAGAGCCGAACGACTCGCCAGATGTGGTGGATGAAGGTGTGATTTGCATGGATCGGAGACTGCCTTCGGCGGCCGCCGAAATCGCTGGGGCGATCGGGCGTCTGGCCCGCTGAGGACCCCCGTCCCCAACGGTGGGGATAACCCCACCAGCCGCCACCAGCCGCCAATCCGCGAGGCAGCGGCGGGATCGCCACTCGACCCGACCTCGCCGGCCGGACGGCCCCAGACCGACCTGCAAAACACGACAATCGCCGCGATCGACGCCGACCTTGTCAGACGGTGCACGTGGGGCATGCGTGGAACGACACGGTCGGCGCCAAACGGCTCCGATGACAGGTTTTGCAGGTCGCCGGCCGACCCGGGGCGAACGGAGAGACCACCCGCCCTCACACTCCAGGTGCCCGCCGTTGGAAGCCGCCGAGCCGCGACCCGCCACCTGCTTGCGGGCTGGTCAGTACCTCCGGGTGCCACCCCGGGCCGCGTCCACGAACCACCCGAACACCCGCGAAGAGCGGGGATCGACGCGCCACTCCTCCTGCAACTCCCACTGGACCGCCAGCACCGGCCGCCCCGGCAACTCGACCGCCTCGGGCAACCCATCGGGAACGCTCCGGGCGACGATCGCGAGCCCCTCGCCAACCCGATCGATCGCCTGGTGGTGAAACGAGCTGACCTCGATCGCGGTAGTCCCGAGCGCGCGCGCGAGCAGGCTCTGCGGCGAGATCTCGATCTGGTGGCGCGGATGGGCCGGGACCGGCAAGCCCGCCACCGAGGCCGCCTCGACCTCCTTCCAACGCGCCCACCCCGGGTCGGACGGATGCCCCGCCGCCACGAGCGAAACGTCCTGCACCAAGGTCCCGCCCAAAGCCACGTTCAGCAGCTGGATCCCGCGGCACATGCCGAGGATCGGCAGTTCGCGCTCGAGCGCCGCAGACACCAGCGCCAGCTCGAACGCGTCGCGCTGGGGCTCGGTGGCGGCGAGCAGCGAGTGCGGCTCCTGCCCGTAGCGCAGAGGCTCGATGTCCCGCCCGGGCGCCAGCACGATTGCGTCGACCGCATCCAAGACGGGCCCGACCGCGTCCACCAACTGCGGCAGGGCGAGGGGCAGGCCGCCGGCGTCGAGCAGCGGCCGGTGCACGCCGACGCCGCCGTAGTCGCCGAAGTCGTGAACGCTCGCGGACACGCCAATCAGTGGCCTACGCGCCATCAGGCCCCGGGCGCTGCGTGCTCTAGACAGGGCTGAGCCACTCAGGTAGAACTGTATTGGACATATTTGTGCAGAAAAGCGAGTGGAGGGTGTGATGGCCGACAAGACATGGGGTGGCGAGCCCTTCTGGGGACTGGGCTACGAGTGGGATCCCGAGTGGGTGCTCACCGACCGCCAGCGGGAGCTCCGCGACGAGCTGATCGAGCTGTGCGAGAAGGAGATGCGCGCCAACGCCAAGGTCTCCGACGACGAGCTCAAGTTCCCCCGCCGCAACCTCGAGCTGCTCGGCGAGCACGGGTTCCTCGCGCTCACCGTTCCGACCGAGTACGGCGGTCTCGGCGAGGACCACGTCGCCTACGCGATGACGTGCGAGACGATCGCGCGGTACGGCTGCGCGTCCACCGCGATGTGTTACGTGATGCACATGGGCGCGGTCAACACGCTGATGCTGCGCCCGACCGAGGCGCTGATCGACAAGTACATCCGCCCGCTGAACAGCGGCAAGATCGGGACGCTCTCCTACAGCGACCCCGAGACCGGGTCGCACTTCTGGTACCCGATCTCGTCGGGCGCCGAGCGCTCGAACGGCGGCTACAACGTCCGCAAGAAGGCGTCCTGGACGACCTCGGGCGGGTTTGCCGACTTCTACGTCGTCCAGACCACGAGCCCCGACTTCACCGGTTACGACGACCTCAGCGTGTTCGTGATCGACGGTGAGCACGTGAAATCACAGCCTTCGAGCTGGGACGCCCTCGGCCTCCGGGGTAACCAGTCCGGGCCGATCGAGGTCGACGGCGTCGACATTCCCGGCGATCAGATCGTCGGACCCGAGGGCGACGGCGCCGCCTCGAACGACGAATCGGTCGACCCCTGGTTCCTGATCGGGTCATCGAGCGTCTGGAACGGGATCGCGATGGGCGCGATCGACATCGGCAAGCGCCAGACCACCCGCAAGCGACACGTCGACGTCGGCCTCCGGGTCGCGGACTACCCCACGATCCAGGACTACATCGGCGAGGCGGTGATGGACACCAATGCCTCCCGGCTGTTCGTGTACTCGGTCGCGCAGGCGATGGACAACGCCACCGAGCACAACACGGTCCAGCCTCCTCCAGGTGAATTCGCGCGCGCCAACTTCCTGCACTGGGCATGGCAGATCAAGTTCATCGCGGCCAAGAACACAGCGCATGTCGTCGACAAGATGCTCCACGCCTGCGGCGGCACCGGCTACAAGCGCGACATGGAGCTCGAGCGCTACCTCCGCGACGCCAAGGCGGGCTGGGTGATGGGACCGACCAACGAGGTGCTCCGCCAGTTCGTCGGCAAGGCGGTGCTGCTCGGGTTCGAGAGCCTCGACTACTGGAACCAGCACTACAACCGCCGCGCGGTCGAGAACGAGCTCAAGAAGCTCGACGCCGACGGCAAGCGCGAGCTCGCCGAACAGCTGCTAGCCGAGGTCGAGAAGGCCTCCGCTCCCGCCACCTCCTAGAGCAGGAGCGACGCGCGTGGCGGTTCTCATCAACGGGCTGCGGCCGAGCGAGCCGGGACTCGAGTTCTACCGCGTGGCCCCGGGCGCGGCGACCGCGGTCAAGCTCGAAGGCGACGACCGCGTCCGGCTGATCGACCGCCACGGCGGCCAGACGGCCGAGCTCACGGCGAACGGTGGCGCGGGCCTGGCCGCGCTCGGGCTGAAGGCCGACGCGAGATCGCACTCGCTACAGCTGTTCGGCCGCGACTCAAAGCCCGGCAGCGAGATCGCGCTAACCGCCGAGGCCGCCACCACGCTGGTCGTCGCCGCCCCGGGCGGGCGGATCGTCGACGGCGACCCGCCGGCCTCGGAGCTGCTGATCGAGGTCCGCCGCGCGGTGCCGAACACCGGCGAGCAAACGGAGCTGCCGCCGCCGCTGGCCGACCCACGGCTCGACTTCAGAGTCGACCGCGCCACCGCGATGTCCTACGAGGTCAAGCAAGGCGAGTTCATCCAGGTCATCGACGTCCACGGCCGGCAGTGCTCGGACTTCCTCGCCTTCCACCGCGCCAAGCTGGAAAGCGGCGTCGAGCGCGGCCTCGACTCGACGGTCACGAGGACCCTGATGGGCAACGCGTACCCGACGCCGGGCCTCCAAGGGAAGTTCTACGACCTCGACATGGAGCCGCTGGTGGAGGTCATCCGAGACACCGTAGGCCGCCACGACACGTTCGCGCTCGCGTGCCAGGCCAAGTACTACGAGGACCTCGGCTATCCCGGCCACGTCAACTGCACCGACAACTTCAACGGCGCGCTTGGGCAATACCCGATCGCCCCTCGCAAGGGCTGGGAAGCGCTCAACTTCTTCTACAACACGGCGTTCGACTCCAACATGCAGCTGGTCTCCGATGAGCCGTGGTCGCGCCCGGGGGACTACGTGATGCTGCGCGCGATGACCGACCTGGTCTGCGCATCATCGGCCTGCCCCGACGACGTCGACCCTTCAAATGCCTGGGAGGTGACAGATGTCCACGTACGCGTCTATCCGCCGCAGAATCGGTTCTCGGTGGCCATCGCCCACCGAGTGACCGCCGACGCCCCGCCGGTGCTGACGCAGGAGACCGCGTTCCACCCCCGCACCTCCGCCCTCACCAAGTCATTCCTCGAGTACCGCGGCTACTGGCTGCCGCATTGCTTCAACAACGAGGGCGCCGTCGCGGAGTACTGGGCGTGCCGGGAGAAGGTCGTGGTCATGGATCTGTCGCCACTGCGGAAGTTCGAGGTCCTCGGGCCCGACGCCGAGACGCTGATCCAGCGCACGATCACGCGCGACGCGCGCAAGCTGTCGGTCGGGCAGGTCGTCTACACGGCGATGTGCAACGAGACCGGCGGGATGATCGACGACGCAACCGTATTCCGCCTCGGCGACAACAACTTCCGCTTCGTAGGCGGCGACGAGTACGACGGCGTATGGCTCCGCCAGGTGGCAGAGCGCGGCAACATGAACGTCTGGGTCAAGCCGACCACGGACCAGCTCCACAACGTCGCGGTCCAGGGTCCGCTCAGCCGCGATGTCCTGACCGAGATCGTCTGGACGCCGCCGACCCAGCCGTCGCTGAACGAGCTGAAGTGGTTCCGGTTCCTCGTCGGCCGAATCAAGACTCATGACGGGATCCCGATCATCGTCTCGCGCACCGGCTACACCGGCGAGCTCGGCTACGAGGTCTGGTGCCATCCGTCGGACGGCCCCGCCGTCTGGGACGCGATCTGGGAAGCCGGCCAACCACATCAGATCAAACCGCTCGGGCTCGAGGCGCTCGACATGCTGCGGATCGAGTCCGGGCTGATCTTCGCCGGCTACGAGTTCGACGACCAGGTCGACCCGTTCGAGGCGGGGATCGGGTTCGCTGTCGCGCTCTCGAGCGACGAGGACTTCATCGGCCGCGACGCCCTGATCGAGCGCAAAGAGCATCCCCAGCGCAAGCTCGTCGGACTCGAACTGACCGGCAACGAGACCGCCGGCCACGGCGATCACGTATACGTCGGCCACCAACGCGTCGGGGTGGTCACGTCCGGGACCCGCAGTCCCACGCTCAGACGCTCGATCGCGCTGTGCCGAATGGCGATCCAGTACGCGGAGATCGGCACCGAGGTCGAGGTCGGCAAGCTCGACGGGCTCCAGAAGCGGATCCCGTCGAAGGTCGTCCGGATCCCGTTCTACGACCCCGACAAGACCCGGCCCCGGTCCTGACCTCGGCGGCACGGCGGGAATCGGAGCTATCGTGGCGGTCGTGACCGAGCGCGAGGGAGTAGCGCGCCTCACCCGGGTGGTCCGTCCGACGGAGAGCACCGGCGGCCTAATGCCTCCGCTACGGGCGCCGGCCAAACGGGAGCCGCCGACCGCACGCGCCACCCTGCCCCCCGCCACCGGCGTCGCCAAGCTCACGCCCAAGGCGCCGGCGGTCCTGGAGGCTGCCAAGACATTCCGGCAGGTGATGGGACGGTTTGCCACCGGCGTAACCGTGGTCACCACGGTCGAAAAGGACACGGTCCACGGCATGACCGCCAACGGCTTCCTGTCGGTGTCGCTCCGCCCACCGCTCGTGCTGGTCTCGCTCGGGCGCTGCCGCATGAACGAGATGCTTCCGCGCAGCGGCCGCTACGGCATCAGCGTCCTGTCGCAGCAGCAGCACCATTTCGCGGCCCATTTCGCCGCCCAGAAGCTCTCGCCGGTCGAGCCCACGTTCACCTGGCAGGGCGGCCTACCGCTGCTCGAGGGTGCGCTTGCCCACCTCGTCTGCCGAGTCGTCGACGTGCACCGCGCGGGAGATCACGTCCTGTGGATCGGCGAGGTCGAGTACCTCGACCACCGCGACGACGAGCCGCTGCTGTTCTACACCGGCCGGTTCGGCACGATCACAGAAATCCGCGACGGAAGCTAGCGGTCGTCGCAGCCGGCCACTAGTCCGGCGCCACCCACACCAGGCACGGAGCGTCGCGCCGCACGACCTTGGCCGCCGCTCGGAAACGCCGCCCGGAGATGCGCGAGCGGTCCGGCCCGAACACGAGGAGGCCAACCTCGCGATCGTGTGCCAATTCGATCAGTGCGGTGAGCGGGCGGGGGCTCGAGACCCTGAGCAGCTCGGTCGGGATGCCGAGCGCGGCGGCGCGGCCAGCGGTCTCGCGGACCGCGTCGAGGTCTTCCTCGTGGGGCAGCGTCGCGTACTCCCGGGCGATCATCACCGTCAACGGATACGGCCCGAGAAGCAGCATGTTGGCGAGGATCAGCTTGGCGCCGACCTCGAGTGCGGTGTCGATCGCCATGCGCTCTGCGGCTGGATCGACCCGCACCGACAGCGTTCCGAGCAGCACCGGCCGCGACGACGAACCCCGGTCGTGCATGGTTTCGGCTCCTGGCCGCCGACGGTCGAGCAGCTGGCGCATCGCCCCAGAGACTACGCCCGGACCGCACCCGCCTTCGCGCAAGCGGCCAAACCCCCACCCGCGGCCCCTCCGAAACCCCACCTAATCGTGTTGACCATCTTTGTACAAACTGGTATAAGCCTGCCAGCAGCGGGGAGAATGACTTCACAGGAGTGGTGATATGGCGACAGCCGTAGTCGAGGAGCGTCAGCTGCTGAAGTCGCTCCGCTGGTGGGATGGGTTCACGATCGCGATGTGCAATCCGGGCTTCCTGTTCGGGACGCTCGGATTTACGCTGAACATCTTCGGCGTGTGGGGCTCGGTGATCCTGTGGAGTATCTCCGCGATCCTCGGGTGGATCCTGACCTGGATCTACGTCGAGCCGGCGATGATGTTCCCGGAGAAGTCGGGCGGGATCTCGGTCTACGCGAACGAGGCGTGGCGCAGGTACACGACGTTCGTCGGTCCGGTGGCCGCCTTCGGCTACTGGATCGGATGGTCGGTCGTGCTCTCGATCTTCGGGAACCTGATCGGTGTGCTGGTCCAGGCCCGCTGGTTCCCAAACACCACGTTCACGGTGTACGACGGAATCGTCCATCTGACGCTGGGGAACTTCATCGCGGTCGGCGTGATCATCGCCGTGTGGGCGTTCAACATCTTCGGCGTCCGACCGTTCAAGGGCTTCACGTACGTGACCGCCGGTCTGCTCACGATCGCGCTGATCGGACTGATCATCCTCCCGTTTGTGACCGGCCATTGGCATGCGAGCAATGTCAAGGCAACGTTCACCGGGCCGTGGGGCGGCACCAAGGAGGCGTTCGTCTACCTGTTCATCCTCGCCTGGTCGGCGTGGGCGGCGGAGGTATGCGCCACGTTCGCGCCCGAGTACAAGACCAAGCAGGACGCCAAGATCGCGCTGCGCAGCTCGGCGGCGTTCGTCGTCGGAGTGTTCACGCTCCTGCCGTTCGCGCTCGGCGGCGTCACCGGATCGGTATCCGCCGCCACCGCCACGGGCCAGTTCTACTCGGCCGCGTTCGAGAAGATCGCCGGGAACACGGTCGGGACCTTCTTCCTGATCTGCCTGCTGGCGAGCCTCGTGCTGTCGATGTCGTCATCGACCGCCGACGGCGGCCGCGCGCTGTACGGGATCTCCCGGGCAGGCATGACGATCAAGCAGCTCGGCAGGCTCAACCGCTTCCACGTCCCTGGCCGCGCGATGACCGTCGACCTGGTCGTCAACGTGCTGCTCGTGCTGTTCATCTCGAGCAACCTGGCGATCCTGTACATGAGCAACATCGGCTACGTGCTGGCCCACCTGTTCGCGGTCAGCGGGTTCCTGTTGCTCCGAAAAGACCGACCAAACTGGCCGAGACCTGTCAGGCTTGGCAACGTATGGGTCTGGATCGCGGGCTTCATGACGGCGCTGGTGGCGTTCCTGTTGGTCGTCGGCGCCCTCGCTCCGCACCTCAACGGCTACGGCACCTGGACCGACTTCGCCATCGGCGTCGGCGTGCTGGTCGCGTCCGTGCTGCTGTACCTCTTCCGCCGGATCGTTCAGGACAAGGAGCGCGTGCACTTCCGCGAGCACACCCCCGCCACCCCGGAGGAAGAGGCCGCAATGCTCGGCCTGGAGCCGACGCCTCCGGCCGCGATGCCCGTATAAGCCGCACTGCCCGCATAACGAGGAGAGGCTAATGAGCACGATAGTGGTCGGCTACGACCAGACGCCCGGATCCGACCGAGCGCTGGAGCGCGCGGCGACGCTCGCCAAGGCGCTGGGATCGAAGCTGGTGGTCACGAGCGTCACGCCGCTGATGATCAGCGCCGGCCGCTCGGGCGGCCCGATCGATCCGACCGAACCGCCCGAAAAGCACGCCGCCGAGCTCGAGGCCGCGCGGACTTACCTCGAAGGGCAGGGAATCGAGGCGGACTATCAACCGGCGATCGGCGAGCCGGCCGACGCGATCGTCCAGCTCGCCGAAGAGCGCAAGGCCGAGATGATCGTGATCGGCACGCGTGAGCCCGGGCTGGTTCTGCGCCTACTCGGCCAGAGCGTCAGCGACGCGGTCGCGCATCACGCGCACTGCGACGTGCTGATCGTGCACCATCCGCACGACGACCATTAGCTAGCGTCCCGGCCGTGTCCACCGACGCGACCGGACGGGACGTGCGTCCGTACGGCTCGTGGAGGACGCCGGTGACATCGGCGGTTGTGGTCGAGTCGGCCGTCGGGTTCTCCGACGTCCGGGTGGACGGAGCGGACGTGATCTGGGCCGAGAATCGGCCGGCTGAGGGTGGCCGGACGCAACTCGTTCGGCGGTGTGCGGACGGCACCAGGACGGACCTGCTTCCCGAGGGGCAGAGCGCGCGCACGGCGGTGCACGAATACGGTGGGGGCGCCTGGTGGGCTCGCGACGGCGTGGTTTGGTTCGCGGCCTGGGACGATCAGCGGCTTTACCGCCTGGACATCGATGCGGGCAGCGCGACTCCGATCACTCCGAGCCCGCAGACGCCCCGCGGGGACCGCTATGCCGATGGCGATCTCAGTCCCGACGGACGGTGGATCGCGTGCGTGCGGGAGCATCATCCTCCCGGCGCCCGCGGTGCGGTGGATGTCCGCAACGAGCTCGTGAGGCTGGCCGCGCACGAGGAGTCGCTCCCGGAGGTGCTCGTGGCCGGCCCGGATTTCGTTGCCGGCCCCCGCTGGAGCCCGGCCGGCGACCGTCTCTGCTGGATCGAGTGGGATCACCCCAACATGCCGTGGGACGCGACCAGGCTCGTCGTGCGGGATCTCGCTCGCGGCGAGAACACGGTCGTAGCGGGAGGAGCGGCCGAGGCGTGCCAGGGCGCGAGTTGGCAACCCGACGGATCGCTCGTGTTCATCAGCGATCGCACGGGCTGGTGGAACCTGTACCGGTACTCCCCGGCTGACGGAACAGTTACGCCGCTGGTCGAGATCGCCGCCGACATCGGCGAGCCGCCTTGGGTGCTCGGTACGTCCCGTTACGCGACGTTGCCCGACGGCCGGATCGTGTTCGCCCGGTGGCGAGACGGAGTCGACGGGCTCGCGCTCAGGCTGCCCGACGGCACGGTGTCCGACCTCGCGCTCGACTTCTCGGCGGTCTCTTGCGTACGGGCGGCGGGAGGCTCGTCGGTCGTGCTGATCGCCGGCACGCCGGCGGCCGAGCCGTCGATCTCTCGCGTGAGCCTCGGGGACTCCGATGACGTGAGCTCGCTCGTCACGCTGCGGCCTGCTCGCGACCTGGCCGACCTCGGTGTCGACGCGAATTACGTGTCGCCGCCCGAGCCGGTCGCGTTCCCCTCCGCGCGCGGCCGCACCGCCTACGGGCTGTTCTACGCACCGGTCAATCCGTACTGCGCCGCCCCCGAGCGCGACCTACCGCCGCTTCTGATCTTCATCCACGGCGGCCCGACCTCCACCGCGCACTCGTCTCTGCGCCTCGAGCTTCAGTACTGGACTAGCCGCGGGTTCGCGGTGATCGATGTCAACTACGTCGGCTCGAGCGGCTACGGCCGCGCCTATCGCAACGCGCTGCGCGGCGAGTGGGGAGTGGCCGACGTCGATGACTGCGTGGCCGCGGCCCGCTGGCTGGCGCAGCAGGGCCGCGCCGACCCGGCGCGGCTGTGCATCCGCGGTGGCTCGGCAGGCGGTTACACGACGCTGGCGGCGCTGGCCCGAACCGATACCCCGTTCGCGGCCGGCGCAGACCACTACGGGTTGGCCGACCTCGAGGTCATCGCCCGCGAGACGCACAAGTTCGAGAGCCGCTATCTCGACAGCCTGATCGCGCCGTATCCCGAAGGGCGCGAGGTCTACCGCGAGCGGTCGCCGATCCACCATGTCGACGCGTTCACACGGCCGCTGATCGTGATCCAGGGTTTGGAGGACGAGGTCGTCCCGCCGAACCAGTCCGAGATGATCGTCGACGCCCTCCGCGCCAAGGGCGTGCCCGTGGCCTATCTCCCCTTCGCCGGCGAGCAGCACGGCCTCCGCCGCGCGGACAACATACGCCGCGCGCTCGATGCGGAGCTCAGCTTCTACGCCCAGGTGCTCGGGTTCGACCTACCGCCGGACGAGGAGATCGAGCCAGTGCCGATCGAGAACCTCTCGGGCCCGGCCTAATCGTCGTCGCGCGCCGCCCACTCCAGCAGCGGCTCGAGCGAGAACACCGCGTCATCGATCCCCGCGTGCGGGTCGCCGATCGCGGCGAACCGCGCCGGCACGGTCGCGATCGTCCACTCGTGCGGGTCGACGTCGTCGAGCTCGTCCCACGCGATCGGCGTCGACACGGTTCCGAACGGGTTCCCCCGCACCGAATACGCGCTCGCGATCGTGTGGTCGCGAGCGTTCTGGTTGTAGTCGACGAACACCTTGCGAGGATCGCGATCCTTGCGCCACCACGTGGTGGTTGCGTCGGCGGGGATCCTCCGCTCGACCTCGCGCGCGAACGCGAGCGCCGCTTCGCGCACCTCGGCGAAGCCCCAGCGCGGCTCGATCCGGACGTAGATGTGCAGCCCGTTGCCGCCCGAGGTCTTGGGCCAGCCGACCGCGCCGATCTCGTCGAGCACCTCGCGCGCGACGTGCGCGACGCGCCGCACGGCGTCGAAGCTGGCCTCGGGCATCGGGTCGAGGTCGATCCGCCACTCGTCGGGCTGCTCGACGTCGGCCCGCCGCGAGTTCCAGGGATGGAACTCGACGGTCGCCATCTGCACCGCCCAGATCACGCTGCCGAGCTCGGTCACGCACAGCTCATCCGCGGTCCGGCCGAACCGTGGGAAGTACACGTTCACGGTCTGCACCCAGTCCGGCGCTCCCTTCGGTAGCCGCTTCTGGTGCACCTTCTCGCCGTCGACGCCCTTCGGGAAGCGGTGAAGCATGCACGGCCGCTCGCGCAGCGCGCGCACGATCCCGTCCCCCACGCTCATGTAGTAGCGAGCGAGGTCGAGCTTGGTCTCGCCGCGCGCCGAGAAATAGACGCGGTCTGGACTGGAGATCCTGACCGTCCTGGAGTCAACCTCGAGTTCGACGGAGCGGCTGGCATCAGCTGGGGCCACGGTCATCGGCAGGTTAGACCGCGGGTGGGCGGGATCCGGATCAAGATGTCATCGCCCAAGGGCCGCCAGCACCTCCGCTGCCGCCCGTTCCCCGCTCCGCAGCGCCCCCTCCATCAGCCCGTGCCACGCGCCGGCGGTGTGCTCGCCGGCGAAGAACAGCGGCCCGACTGGCCGCGCCAGCGCCTCGGCGTCGAGCGGCAACGCCGCCGATCGCGCCGAGTAGGCGCCGCGCACCCAAGGGTCGTCGGCCCAGGTCGAGAGGAGCACGGTGTCGAAGTCGAGGTCCAGGTCCGGACGCAGACGGCCGAGCGACGCCAGCCAAAGTTCCGGTCCGGACCCGACCTCGAGCGAGTCGAGCGCGCCAGGCGTTCCCGCGAACGCCGCGGCGAACGGCAGCGGGCGCCCGTCGGCGCCGAGCTGCGTGTAGCACCAGAAGCGCTCCGGTACCGACAGCACCTCGCTCGGTGGCGCCGGGGCGCGCAGCGCGACGAACAGCTTCGCGACCTGGCCGTAGCGAACCGCTGTCTTGTCGGGCGGTAGCGGCGGGTCGAATCCGATCGCGCGCAGCGCGGTGGCGGGGACCGTGATCACCACGGCATCGGCGGCCCGCTCGCGCTCGCCGGCGCTCAACCGAACCTCGTCCTCAGCCCAGCCCACGCGCGTAACCGCGGCCGACAGGTGCACGGCATCGCCCAGCCCGGCGGCGAGCTCGCGGGCGATGCGGTCGTTTCCGCCCGCCACCGTGTGCGAGTCGAAGTCGCCGAAGGCCGACGCCCCCTCATCGAGCACCCCTGCGTCGAGATCGTCGGCCGGGTATCCGGAGCTCACCTCGATCCGAGCTCGGATCGCCTCGGCCACCCCCGGCTCGAGCCCATACCCGGCCAGCGCGTCGCTCAGCACCCCGCCACCGGCCGGCGGCGGCTCGGACCCGATCCGCCGCAGCGCCGCCGCCACCTGGTCGCGCGTCACCGGCTGACCGCCGCGAAGCTCGCGGTTGCCGTAGCGGGTCCCCTTGCGCACGAGCGCCAGCCCGAGCCGCTCCGCGGTGGCGAGTACCGTCGAATCGTGCGGCAGGATGAACTCGGCGCCGCGCTCGACCACGGCGCCGGCAAACGACACCGACCACACGCGCCCGCCGACCCGATCGCGCGCCTCGAGCACTTCAACCTCGGCCCCGGCACGGGCAAGCGCGTCCGCCGCGGCCAGCCCCGCGAACCCCGCGCCGACGACGATCACCCGCACGACGAAGCTACTCGTGCTCGATGTTCCAGCTCGGCCGATCCTGGATCGCCTTCAGGTAGCGGCGCTTCCACTGCGGCCGACCGTACGTGCTCCACCCGACCGCGACCAGGCCAACGAGCAGGATCCCGCTGAACGCCTTACCGAGGAAGATCAGCGCGATCAGCGAAGCGATCACGAGCGCGGCGGCCGCCAGCGGGATCCACCGAAACCGCGCCTGCGTTCGGCACAGCCGCGCGTAATCCTCGAGCGGGATCCTCCGCGTGTCCCACGTCTTCCCGCATTTCTCGCACGTCCACGACTCCCCGTAATGGAGGTCGCGGCGCTCGCCGCACTCGCACCCGATCGTGATCGGCGGGCCTCGTCGGATCGACCGCGGGAGATCCGCCTCGTTGCCGGGCGGAGTCAGTGCTGGGGAGCTTCCCACCCCTCGAGCACGCTCGGCTTCCAGTCGGCGCCTACCGTCCGGGAGCCCTCGATCCACGGGCCGAGCTCCGGCTGGGGAAACTTGCAATGGCGCTCTTTCAAGGCGATCCCGTACGAGTTCCCGGACTGTAGATGCTTGATCAGCACCTTGCGCGCGAGCTCGTTCTCCCGGCCCGGTGGAATCGGGAAGTAGATCTTCAGAAACGAGTTCGAGTAGCGGTCGAACACCGCCGGCACGCCGTCCTCCTCGAGCAGCTCGACATCCTCGAGCCAGTTGATGTCCTCGCCTGGGGTGGCGGCAAGCAGGTCGACGTCCTCGACCAGCGACATGTCCTCCTGGTACGGGAACCGCCGGCCCGCGAGGTACTCGGCGTCGATCGAGCTCGTGTACTCAGTCTCGCTCACGACCCCACCCCCTCGTGCCCGGCGGCGCCCACTCCCAACCCGTCGGCGTCGGGGGCGAGGAAGTCGATCGGGTTCTCGACGTGGCGCTCGAGCAGCTGCTCGATCCGGGCCAGCGTCCGCTCCTCGGACACCCCCGGGATGTAGTCGGTGCCGGCGAGCGGCACCCGGGCCATCGCCGAGGCCTCGACCGTCAGCGCGCACAGGTCCTCGGGCTCGAGGCTGTGAACGTTGGTCTTGCCGCATGCGCGCGCCAGCATCTGGCACTCGAGCGTCATCGTGTGCAGGAAGTTGTAGACGCGCTGCGCGGCTTCGTCGACGACCAGGCGCTTGCGCAACTCCGGGTCCTGAGTGGTGATCCCGACCGGGCAGCGTCCGGTGTGGCAGTGGTAGCACTGGCCCGCCGGCACGCCCACCGTCCCCTCGTAGTCGGTGACTCCGGGGATCTCCTTGTTGCAGTTGAGCGCCATCAGCGCCGAGTGTCCGATCGCGATCGCGTTCGCACCTAGCGCCAGCGCCTTGGCCACGTCGGCGCCGTTGCGGATCCCGCCCGCGACCACCAGGTCGACCTCGTCGACCATGTCGACGTCCTCGAGCGCGCGCCGCGCCTCCGGGATCGCCGCCATCAGCGGGATCCCCGTCTCCTCGGTCGCGATGTGCGGGCCGGCTCCGGTCGAGCCCTCGGCGCCGTCGAGATAAATGATGTCCGGGCCGCACTTGGCCGCCATCCGCACGTCGTCGTACACGCGCGCGGCGCCGAGCTTGAGCTGGATCGGGACCTCGTAGTTCGTCGCCTCGCGGATCTCCTGGATCTTCAACGACAGGTCGTCGGGGCCGAGCCAGTCGGGGTGGCGCGCCGGCGAGCGCTGGTCGATCCCGACCGGCAGCGAGCGCATCTCGGCGACCTGCTCGGTGACCTTCTGGCCCATCAGGTGGCCGCCGAGCCCGACCTTGCACCCCTGGCCGATGAAGAACTCGACCGCGTCGGCCAGCATCAGGTGATGCGGGTTGAAGCCGTAGCGGCTCTGAATCACCTGGTAGTACCACTTGGTCGAGAGGTCGCGCTCCGGCGGGATCATCCCGCCCTCGCCCGAGCACGTCGCCGTGCCCGCCATCGAGGCGCCCTTGGCGAGCGCCATCTTGGCCTCGAGCGACAGCGCCCCGAAGCTCATGCCGGTGACGTAGATCGGGATGTCCAGCTCGATCGGCTTCTTGGCGAAGCGCGCGCCGAGCACGGTCTTCGTCACGCACTTCTCGCGGTAGCCCTCGATCACGAACCGGGTCAGCGTCCCGGGCAGGAACATCAGCTCGTCCCAGTGCGGGATCGGCTTGAAGATCGAGAAGCCGCGCATCCGGTAGCGGCCGAGCTCAGCCTTGACGTGGATGTCGTCCATCACCTCGGGGGTGAAGATCCGGCTGCGACCGAGGCGATTACGGGCCACCGGTGCGTTCTCGTCAGCCATCGCGCGCCTCCCTCACAGCACGAGCTTCCGTTCGGACGGCTCGAGCGAGTCGTAGTTGTAGAGCTTCTTGCCGCACACGAACTTCTGGAGCTCGGGCGGATCACCGAGCCCGTAGATCGCGAATTTCCGTGTGACGAGCTCCGTATCGGCGTCGGTCCACTCGCCCGGCACGCAGTCGATCCCGAGCGAAGCGACCTTGCCGCCGACATAGATCTCGCCGTCGTACATCGAGTCGCCGAGACCGTGACCGGCGTTGCCGCAGATGATCTGCCGTCCTCGCTGCATCATGAACCCGGTCATCGAGCCGGCGTCGCCGAGCGCGATGATCGTCCCGCCCTTCTGGTCGATCCCGGTGCGGGCCCCGACCTGTCCGCGGACGACCACGTCTCCTCCGCGAAGCGCCGCCGCGGTCAGCGATCCGGCGTTGCCATCGATCACGCACACGCCGGACATCATGTTCTCGCACGACGACCAACCGACCCGGCCGGTGATGTGGACCTCGGGTCCGTCGATCAGCCCGCACGCGAAGTAGCCGAGGCTGCCCTCGAACCGGATCCGGCAGCGCTGGAGGATCCCGACGCCGAGCGAGTGCTTGGCGCCCGGGTTGCGCACGCTCACCTCGTGCACCCCCTCCTCGTAGACGAGCCGGCGCAGCTCGAGGTTGATCTGCCGAGTGGTCAGCTCGCGAGCGTCGAAGCTCGCCCGGTCGCCGTCGATCTCGGCGATCCGTGGGATCGTCTCGTCGAGCTCGACCAGCCCGCGCGGGTCGAACCGTGCCTGCGCGACCGCGCCCGGCGCCTCTACCGCGTCCATACCATCACCTGGCTCTCGTACGGGTCGTAGGTCTCGATCTCGTGGTCGATCACCGCGCGGATCGCCATCTCCTCGGAGGCGAGCACGACCATGTCGTCGCCCTCGTACAGCACCAGCGGCTTGGCCGCGAGCTCGTCCTTGGCCATCCCGAGAGCGTCGTCGGACACGCAGATGTAGGTGAACACGCCGTCGAGGTCCTCGAGGCTCTGGCGCATGGCCTCCTCGAGCGAAACCCCGTCCTGCATCCGCTGGGCGAGGTACACCGCGATGATCTCCGAGTCGCAATCGGACGCGAACCGGTGGCCGAGGCGTTCGAGGCGGCGGCGCCACTGGTGGTAGTTGGTCAGCTGGCCGTTGTGGACGACGGCCACGTCCGAGAACGGGTACGCCCAGTAGGGGTGCGCGTTGGAGATGTCGACCTCGGACTCGGTCGCCATCCGCACGTGGCCGATTCCGTGGGTGCCGATGTAGCCGTCGAGCTTGTAGGAGGTTCCGACGGTCTGCGCATCCCCGAGGTCCTTGATGATCTCGAGCGCCGAGCCGGCCGACAGCACCTCCGCCCCGGGTACCGACTCGACGTAGTCGGCCAGGTGCTTGAGCTCGCCGTGGTAGTCGAGGTTGGCCGCGATCGTGTACTCGTTGATGTCCTCGATCGAGTGGACGGTGGCGCCGGCGCCCCGCAGCCGCGCCTCCACCTCGCGCCGGCGACGGCGCAGCCGGTCGGCGTATTCGATGTCGTCGTTCCCGCCCCCGTCCGCGAGTTTGATTCGCAAAATCAGGTCAGCGGTCGGCCTGTGATACAGCGCAAAGCCGGTCGAATCGGGGCCGCGATGCTTCATCGACTGAAGCATCCTCATCATGTCCGACCCGATCCGGTGGGCGCCGTTGTGGTCGGGGGTGGCTGGGTGGGCCCTGTCCTTGTAGATGATCCCCGCGATTCCGCACATGAGCGTTGACCCCCCTGCGCGGATTAGGGGAGCACCTCGAGGTACTCGTTGCGCTCCCAGTCGGTCACCGCCGCCAGGTAGCGCTCCCACTCGTCGCGCTTGTACCAATCGAACACCTTGTACAGACGGCCGGGCAGCGCGCTCTTGACCAGCTCATCGGCGGCGAGAGCGTTGAGCGCCGCGCCGAGGCTCTCGGGCACGCGCTCGATCTCGACGCCCTGCTGGAGCAGCTCGTACGTGTTGCCCTGCTGCGGCGGGCCCGGGTCGAGCTTGCGGCGCACGCCGTCGAGCCCGGCCTGGAGCAACGCGGCGGTCGTCAGATACGGGTTGCACGAGGAGTCGACGCCGCGGTACTCGAACCGCCCACCGGTCGCGACGCGCACGGTCGTGGTTCGGTTCTGCCAGCCCCAGTTCTTATAGATCGGGGCCCAGAAGCCCGTGTCCCACATCCGGCAGTACGAGTTCACGGTCGGGTTGCCGATGCACATCAGCGCGCCGAAGTGCTCGAGCATCCCGCCGAGGAAGTGGCGCGCGATCTCCGACAGCTGCGCGGGCCCCTCGGGGTCGTGGAACACGTTGACGCCGTTCTCGTCGACGAGCGTGAAGTGGTGGTGATGGCCGTTGGCCGACACGCCCGTGAACGGCTTGGGCATCCACGTGGGCAGCACGCCGTGCTTGCGCCCGACCGCGGCACACACCTGGCGGTACGTCGTGATGTTGTCGGCGGTCCGAACCGGCCGGTCGAAGCGGAAGTTCAACTCGAGCTGGCCCGGCGCGTCCTCGTGGTCGCCGTAGCTCATGTCGAGGCCGAGCCGCTGGCCCCAGTCGACCACGTCGAGCAGCACCGGACGGAGCTCCTCGAACTGGTGGATGTGGTAGCAGTAGGGCTTGGTGACGCCCTCGAGCTCGGCGCCGTCCTCGGGCCGCTTGAGCCACATCGTCTCGGGCTCGATCCCGATCAGGAACTGGTAGCCGAGCTCCTGCTCGAAGTCGTGCGCGACGCGCTTGAGGTTCTGGCGGCAGTCGGCGTCGAGCAGCTCACCGGTCTCGGTGTCGTAGCAGTCGCAGTACACGCGAGCGACGCGGTCGTCCCACGGCAGCACCGCGAACGTGTCGAGGTCCGCGACGGCCGCGAGCTCGGACTCCTCGGGGCCGAAGCCGATGTAGTTGCCCAGGCGATCGGTGAACAGGTTGGCGGTCGCGCCGTACACGAGCTGGTAGCCCTTCTCGGCCACCTGCGGGAAGAACGTCGACACGACACCCTTGCCCATCACCCGCCCGGTGATCGACACCTGCTGGAAGAACACGTACTTGATGCCCTGGGCCTCGATCCGCTTGGTGATCTCCTCGATCTTCTCCCGCCGGCCGGGTGCGTGACGCGCCTCCTCGAGCGTCGCCGGCGCCGGCGCGATCCGCGGGCTGTCGAGCACCGTCTGGACGGTTCCACCAAGCGGCACCGTCACTGCACTTGGGTCGCCGCCATCGACTGCTACCGCCATCCTCCACTCCTTTCTCGCACCTGGCCAGCCTTGTACAAATTCGTACAGCCGCGGTTATACCAGTTGCTCTTGGCGTAGGCAAGACCGCCGCTCCTCCAACGAACTTTGGCGCTGGGACTGCATATATGACAGGTGCATCGCCAAAGTTCGGGTCTCTTGACCGCACCGACCGCCGTCCATATGCTCAACGAAGCGCACCGCGCAATAGCGTTGCGCAGACCGCAACAGCTAGGAGCTCCCGCTATGCCAGACACTCTCCCCGACTCCGTCCCCGTCCTGGTCATCGGCGCCGGCGTCCACGGCCTGTCGACCGCCTGGCAGGTTGCGCAGCAGGGCCAGCGCGTGCTGGTCGTGGACAAGACCGGGGTCGCCGCCGGCGCGTCCGGCATCGCCTGCGGCGTGATCCGCAACAACTACTTCCAGCCGGCGATGTCCGAGCTGATGGCGGCGTGCGTCGAGGTGTGGGCTTCCGACCCGCAGGCGCTCCACTACCACGGCACGGGCTACATAGCGCTCGGACCGCCGGCGCAGGAGAGCGATCTGATCGCGGTCCACGAGCGCCAGCAACGGATCGGCTATCCGTCCGAGTTGTACGTCGGCGAGGAGGCGGTCGCGGCGCACATGCGCTCGCTCTACGGCGACTGGCGTGCCCCCGGCCTGACCGTCTGCCTGCACGAGCGCGCCGGCGGGTTCGCGTTCAACAAGGAGTCGATGCTCGGCCTGGCCGCGAAGGCCGAGCAGGCCGGCGCCGAGATCCGAGCGGGCGTCGAGGTCACGGGGTTCGAGCTCGACAACTCGGGCGCCGTCACGGCGGTGCACACCACGGCAGGCACCACGCGACCGGAGCAGATCGTCGTCGCGGTCGGTCCATGGATCGCCTCGATCTGGGCGATGCTCGACTTGCCGGCGCGGATCGACGTCCGCCAGCCGGACGGCGCGCTCGAGCGCGATCTGCCGATGTGGACGTACTGGTATCTCCAGGAGGGCGAGATCGAATTCGACCCCAAGCGGTTCATCACCGACGACGGCAGGGAATCACCCGTGCTCCACGTCGACAGCGATCAGACGCTCCGCGACGACGCGGCGCGCCTGATCACGAGCGAGCCCTGGGGCGTGTACTTCAAGCCCGACCGTGAGACCGTTCAGGGCGGCGCGCAGCCGCTCAGGCTCGGCCACGCGATCGACGTCGACCCCTACCCGACCGGGACCGTCGAGCCCGGCTTCCCCGACATGTGGTGCGCGGCGCTGTCGCATTGCCTCGGCCGGTTCGAGGGCGCGAGGCCGACGTACCGCCAGGCCCGAAGCGGTGGCGCCGGCGCGTTCACCGTCGACAACTTCCCGGTGTTCGACCACATGCGCCCGAACGTGTTCGTCGCCGCCGACTCCAACCACGGCTACAAGATGATCGCGGTCGGCCGCGAGATCGCGCGCGTCCTCGCCGGCGAGCACTCATCGCTGCTGCACCCGTTCCGGTTCGAGCGGTTCGAGACCGGCGACCTGCACCCGGTCTCGCACAGCCCGTACCCCTGGAGCTAGGGGCCGCCTGCGCCGGGACGCTTGGCGGCGCGCGTCACCCGATGCGGACATGTACCGGAGCTAGGTTACGGGCGCCACGATCACCGGCGCAGTCGTGGGCGCCGGCGTTCCCCCGGCGGGCTCCTGCGTCACCAAGACGGCGCCGACCCCGCTCAGGCTGCCGGGAACGCCGACCGACGCCGTCCCGCTCGAGGTGACGCCGAACAGCGTGCCGGTCGGAACCGGTTGCGCGCTCCCGCGCTTCACCCACATCTCATAGATGCGACCGGCGGGCAGTTGCGGCAGGCGGCGCACGATCAGGTCGCCGCGGCCGCCGGCGATGCGAAGCTCAGCGTTGCCCGCCGATGCCTGGATCGTCCGGGTGCTGGATCCGCCGGACCCGACCGCGAACGCGATGATCACCGCGATCACGACCACGGCGAACGCGCCGCCCAACGCCACCATCGGCCGCCACGACCGCTCACGCCTGACCCGCGTTGAGCCGGCGGCATGAGCTGCAGCCTTCGGCGTCGCCCGCACCTCGGCGAGCACGCGCCGGCGCAGGTCCTTGGGCACCTGATACTGGACGGTCGAGTCGGGCAGGGCGCCCGTGATCCCCTCGAACTCCGCCACTTCCTTCTGGCAGGCGGCGCAGCCGGCGAGGTGCCGGCGGAATGCCTCGCGCTCTTCGGGCTCGAGCGCCCCGAGCACGTACGCGGCCGCGTCGTCGCCGCACCGGCGCCCGTTCGTGATCCGGTCCTCGCCGCTCATACCGTCGATACCTCGCCGCTCATAACTTCACGCTCGATGCCTCGCCACTCATACTGTCACCCTCGACCCCTCGCCGAGGAGGTGTCGCATCTTGCTTAGCCCGAGACGCATGCGTCCCTTCACGGTACCGGGCGGCAGATCGAGCATTTCCGCGATCTGGGTGTGGGTGCAGCCGCCGAAGTACGCGAGCTCGATCACCTGCCGCTGGTCGGGCGGCAGCTCGTCCAGCGCGGTCCGCACCTGCCGGGCGTCGTCGCGGCGCTCGACCTCGAAGTCGGTGGCGTCGGGCGCCGGCAGGCGGTCGGTGATGCCGTCGCCCGGCACGTCGCGGCTGTCCCTGGAACTTTGCCGCCGGAACGCGTCGATCGCCCGGTTGTGGACGACGCTCAGGATCCACGACCGGACGCTGCCGCGCACGGGGTCATAGCCGCTGCTGCTCCGCCACAGCGACAGGAACGCGTCCTGGACGATGTCCTCGGCGGGCGAGCGGCGCCCGCACATCCGGTACGCGAGCGAGAACGCCGCCGCCGAATGGCGATCGAAGATCACCTCGAACGCCGGGACCTCGCCACCGCGGACGAGCTCCATCAGCTCCTCGTCGGCAAGGCTGCGGAAGTCCGTCGAGCGAAAGCGGCCGCGCGCTCCGGGCATACCCAATCCTATCCCGGTCCACCGAGCGGTCCACCGAGCGGTCCACCGAGCGACCGCCCGAGCTCCGCCGCCGCCTTGCGCAGCGGCGCGCGCAGGGCGCGGCGGGTGCTCGCCGGCAGCCGCGCCGCCGGTGCCTGCAACCCGAGGATCGCGACGAGCTCGTCGCCGCGCCCAATCACCGGCGCCGCCAGCGCGTTGAGGTCGGGCTCGCGCTCGCCGACCGCCTCGGCGACCCCCGACGCCCGCGCCGCCTCGAGCTCCGCCGCCAGCGCGGCGCGGTCCGTGATTGTCCGCTCGGTGTAGGCAACGAGCGCGTCCTCGGAATCACCCGCCGAAACTGAAACCGGGGCGCCGAACGCGAGCATGACCTTGCCGGCGGCGGTGGCGTGGGCGACGCTCGGGCGGCCGAGCCGCGCCATGCTGACCACGCTCGACGGCGACGGGACGAAGTCGACGGTGATCGCCGCGCCCCCGCCCGGGACCGACAGGGTCGCGGTCTCGCCCGTCTCCCGCACGAGCCAGGTCAGCCACGGCCGCGCCCGCTCGCGCACGTCGAGCTGCCCGAGCACGCGGTCCGACAGCGCCACCAGCTTCAGCCCGAGGCGGTATGGGCCGTCGGGGGAGCGCTCGACGAGACCGCCGGCCTCGAGCGTCCCGAGCAGCCGGGAGGCCGTGCTCGCGTTGACCCCGATCCGCCGCGCCAGTTCGTTGACGCCGAGACCGGCGTCGCTGCCGGCCACCTCGTCGAGCAGCGCCAGCGCGCGAGCCACCGAGGCCACCCGCTGCCGTGACCCGGCGCTCACGGACGGCGGTTGCGCGAGCCGCCGTCGCGCGAGTTGCGCGAGCTGCGGAAGTTCACGATCGGGGTCGGGCGGGTCGACTCGAGCGAGCGCATCACGGTCACGTCGAGCCCGCCGGGAGCGAACAGGTCACGCGAGTAGGCGACGAGCTCGTCCCGGCCGGCGTAGATCAGCTCCTCGAGCTCGAGCACCGCGGTCGTGCGCCGCACGCCCAGCAGCTTGCCGGCGCGCTCGCGCGGGCTGAGCAGCGACGGGATCACGCGCGTGCGCGCGTACGTGACCGGCACGCCGAGGCCGATCAGCACGTCGAGCACCATCTGACCCCGTGTGAGCGCGGCTCGGAGCACGCCGTCGTCGGGCAGCGACACCTTGGGGTGGACGACGTCGAACATGACCGCGACCGGCGCCTCGTCGGCCACCAGCGTCCGCGAGACCGTGAGCGCGGGCGCGATCGGCGCGAGCCCGAGTGCCTCGCCGACCTCGGCGCCGACCGCGCGGCGCTCGATCGCGAGCTCGACCGACGACAGCGTCAGCCCCCGGCGCTCGGCCAGGGACGAGTACGGCTCGAGGCGCTCGAGCCGCTCACCGAGGGCGGCGGGGACCGCGGCGCGCCCGACGAACGTCCCGCTCCCCTGCCGGCGCACGATCTCGCCTCGCTCCTCGAGGCGGTGGAGCGCGCTGCGCAGCGTGCCGCGCGAGACCCCGAGCATCGTCGCGACCTCGTGCTCGGGCGGGAGGCGATCGCCCTGCCGGTAGCGGCCGCCGGCGAGCCAGATGTGGAGCGCCTCCTCGGCACTGTCCACGAGCGACGGATTCCGCTGCGGCTGCTCCGCGCGAACGTCGTTAGAGACTGTTGACCGTCGCCATCGCGCCACCGCGTCTTCGCGGGCCAACTCTCGCCCTCCTCCCCGAACAGTTTGAACCTATTGTCTCAACAGGTGCAAACGGCAGGCAGCGCGGCTACCGAACGCAGAACTCGTCCGCACTGCGGTTGAAGCACAACAGGCCGCGGAGCGTCGCGCCGTCCTCGTCGAGGACGATCAGCCGCGGCTCGCTCAGATCCTCGAGCAGCTTGAGCGCGTCGGGGATCGGCGTCGCGGGTGTGGCCGTCACCGGCTGCGTGTCGGCATAGCGGGCCGCCCGCTCATCCGCGGGGGCGTCGGCCGGCAGGTCGTCGCGCTGGATCGCGCCGCGGAACACCCCGTCGTCGGCCAGCAACACCGTCCGCACGCTCGATAGCTCGAACGCCCTCCGGACCTCGGCAACGAGCACGTCGCCCGGAAGCGTCTTCGGCCCCGACATCATCACCTCGCCGACCGTCCTCTCGACGACGTCAGCAGTGGCAATCCGCCCCTCTCGTGCCATGCCCGAAATATTAGGCGGTCCGACTCAGCTCCCGACGTGCTCGAACCCGAACCGGCCCTTGATGCACAGGTTCCCGAGCGTCACGTCGTGATCGGCGGGCGAGGTGACCTTGACGATCCGCTCGTCCTGCACGTGCAGGGTCAGGCTGCAGCCGACGCCGCAGAACGCGCAGATCGTGTCGGTGGTCGTCTGGCGCGAAGGGTCCCAGTCACCGGACTCGCGCAGCTCGTGCTCGTGGCTCGCCATCAGCGCGCCGGTCGGACACACCGCGATGCAGTTGCCGCAGTACACGCACGCCGACTCGGGCAGCGGCACCGCGTACTCGGTCGAGATGTGCGCGTCGAACCCCCTGCCTGCGACCACGATGGCAAACGTATTCTGGTGCTGGTCGCCGCAGGCGTCGACGCACTTGTAACAGAGCACGCACTTGGAGTAGTCGCGGACGTACAGGTCGTTGTCGATCTTGACCGGACCGGCGACGGTCGCCGCGGTCTGGCCGTCGGGAACGACGTGATGGCCCGCCCGCCGGCGTTCGCGGTCGGGATCCGGGGGCGCCGGCGGCCCGTAACGCTCAGGCTTGACGTTGTAGATCTCCAGATACGGCTGCACAATCGGCGTGGTCGACAGGTCGACGGAGGAGGCGAGCAGTTCGAGCACCACCCGGCGGTTCAGGCGGACGCGCTCGGAGTCGGTGTGAACAACCATCCCGTCCTCGGCCTTGCGCGAGCACGCCGGCACGAGCGTCCGTGCCTTTTCGAGCTCGACCATGCACACGCGGCACGCGTTCGCCGGCTGGAGCGTTTCGCCGTAGCACAGGGTCGGGGTATCGATCTCGAGCTTTCGGCACGCGTCGAGCAGCGTGGCGCCTTCACGGACGCTCACCTCGGTGCCGTCGATCGTCAGCGTGACCATGCGCTCTGCACCTTCCATCAAGCCACCTCCTCCTTGAACACCCCAAGCTTGTCGATCGCCGAGGCGAGCGCGCTGTACGCGGTCTGGCCGAGCCCGCAGATCGACGAGTCCCGCATGCAGGTTCCGATCTCGTCGAGCAGCGCGAGCTCGTCCGCGACCGTGCCGCGGGTCTTGCCCGACACGAGCCGCGCCAGCGCCTCCTCCTGGCGCACGGTCCCGACCCGGCAGGGAGTGCACTGACCGCAGGACTCGTCGCGCATGAAGGCGGCGATCCGCATCAGGATGTCGCGCAGGTCGACGGTCTCATCGAACGCGACGACGACACCCGAACCGAGCGTCGCGCCGGCAGCGCGAACGTCCTCGAACGTCAGCGGCAGGTCGAGCTGATCGGGTCCGACGAACCCGCCGGCGGCGCCGCCTAGCATCACGGCCTGCAGAGTGTGGCCAGCCGATATCCCGCCGGCGCGCTCGAGCAGCGCGCCCAGCGTCTCGCCGAACGGGACCTCGTACACGCCGGGCCGCGCGACCGCCCCGGACAGGCAGAACAGCCTCGGGCCGGTCGACTTCTCGGTGCCGATCCGCGCGTATTCGCGCCCGCCGATCCGCAGGATCTCGAGCACGTTTATGAGCGTCTCGACGTTGTTGACGATCGTCGGCTTGCCGAACAGCCCGCGCTCAACGGGGAACGGCGGCTTCGCGCGCGGCTCGCCGCGGAAGCCCTCGATCGAGTTGAAGATCGCGGTCTCCTCGCCGCAGATGTATGCGCCGGCGCCGCTGCGAATCTCGATGTCGAACGTGAAGTCCTCGCCGAGGATCCGCTCGCCGAGATAGCCGTGCCGGCGCGTCATCTCGAGCGCGTACTCGACGATCTCGCGCGCGAGCGGGTACTCGCCGCGCAGGTAGATGTAGCCGTGCCGGCAGTCGCCCGTGTACGCCGCGACCGTCATCGCCTCGATCACCGCGAACGGATCGCCCTCGAGCACGACGCGGTCCTTGAACGTCCCGGGCTCGGACTCATCCGCATTGCAGATCAGGTAGTGCGGGTGGGAGGGCTGCTGCGCCACCGCCTCAAATTTGAGGCCGGTAGGGAACGCCGCCCCGCCGCGCCCCATCAGGCCGGAGTCCTTGAGCTCACGGATCACGTTGCGCGGTCCGATCTCGATCGCGCGGCGCAGCGCCTCGTAGCCGCCCCGCGCGCGGTAGTCGTGGAGGCTCCGGGGGTCGACGGCACCGACGCGGCGGAGCAGCCGGAGCTCGGGGTCGCCTTGCTGGGGTACGCCGGCCGGAGCCGGCGCGGGGACGCTCTCGGCCTTCAACGCACCGAGCGCCTCCTCGAGCGTCACGGCCGCGAGCGCGTGCTCGGTAGGATGCTCGCCCGCCACCGTCAGCATCGCCGCCGGCGCCCGGTCGCATTGGCCGAGGCACGGGCTGCGCAGCCAGGAGCAGCCGCCGCAGTCGGCGTCCTCGGGTCCGATCCGCTCCTCGAGTGCCGCGATCAGGTCCTCGGAGCCCTTGCAGCGGCAGACGACGTCTTCGCACACGTGCAGCACGCGCGCCGGGCGCGGGTTCATCGACAGCAGGCCGTAGAACGTGGCGACGCCGTATGCATCGGCCGGCGGCACCGTCAGCAGCTCGCAGATGTAGCCGAGCGCGCCCTCGCTGATCCAGCCCATCCGCGCCTGCACGTGTTCGAGCACCGGCAGCAGCAGATGGCGCCGGCCGCGAGCCTCGTGGCCTCCGTGCATGCTCCGCCCTTGTACGTCGACCGCGTGGGCGCGGCCGTTCTGCGACGGCGTGGCGCCATCCAGGAACGTGTCAACCGCGGCTCGCTCGTCCTCCGTCGGCGCAGCGAGCAGCAGCCGCAGGTCCATCAGGCGCGCTCCCGGGCAGGCTGGCTGTCGCCGTTGCTCGTAGACACGCGGTCCCCGTTCCCGGCCGCAACGCGATCGCCGTTACCGGCCGCCACACGAGCGCCGTTACCGGCGCTCACGCCATCGCCGTTCCCGGCAACGGCCGAGGCCTCGACGCGCTCGGCATCCCCGACGGGCAGCTTCTCAACCCGGATCGCGGTCGCCTTGAACTCCGACGTGCCCGACCTCGGATCGGTGGCGTCGATCGTGAGGTCGTTGGTGGCGACCTGGTCGGGGAAGTGGAACGTCATGAACGCGAGACCCGGGCGCAGGATGCGGTCGATCCGCGCCGGCACCCGTAGCGCCCCGCGTCGCGAGGACACGAGCACGACCTCGCCGGTCTCGATTCCGAGCCGCTCCGCGTCCTCGGGCGAGAGGTCGAGCGACTCGCCGCGATGCAGCGGCGAGCGGTAGAGGTTCGTCTGGGCGCCGGTGTTGTAGGACTCGAGCCGCCGGCCTGTCGTCAGGCGGATCGGGAAGTCCTCGTCGAGCTCGTCGACCGGAGGCTCGAACGGGGTCACGCTGAACGGCGCCAGCGGCCCCTCGACCGGGTCCTTCCACAACCGGTCGTGGAGGTACTGAGATCCCGGGTGATCCTCGCTCGGGCACGGCCACTGCAGGCCGCCGTGCTCGGCGAGCCGGTCGTAGCGCATGCCGCGGTGCATCGGGCTCAGCGAGCGCAGCTCGTCCCACGCCTGCTCGGCCGTCGGCTCACCCCAGTCGAACCCGAGCCGCCTGGCGAGCTCGGCGATGATCCAGATGTCGTCGCGCGCCTCTCCCGGCGGGTCGAGCGCCTTGCGGCACAGCTGCACCCGGCGCTCTGAGTTGGTCACGGTCCCGTCGGCCTCGGCCCACGACGCCGACCCGGGCAGCACGACGTCGGCGAGCTTGGCCGTGCGCGTCATCACGATGTCCTGCACGACCAGGAAGTCCAGGCCCCTGAGCAGCTCCATCGCGTGCTTGCGGTCGGATTCGGAGTCCGCAGGGTTCTCGCCGATCACGTACAGCGTCCGCAGCTCGCCGCGATCCATCGCCTCGAACATTTGGGTCAGGTGCCAGCCGTAGTGCGGAATCATCGGGACGCCCCAGGCCTCCTCGAACCGCGCTCTCGCGTCCGCGTGCTTCTCGAGGTCCTGGAATCCGGGGAGCTTGTTCGGGATCGCGCCCATGTCGCCGCCGCCCTGCACGTTGTTCTGCCCCCGCAAGGGATTGAGCCCCGAGCCGTACTTGCCGACGTGGCCGGTCAGCAGCGCCAGGTTGATCAGCGCGAGCACGTTGTCGGTCGCGTTGTGATGCTCGGTGATCCCGAGCGTCCAGCACAGGATCGCGCGATCGGCTCGGCCGTAGGCGTGGGCCAGCTCGCGGATCGCCTCCGCCGGCACGCCGCTCAGCCGCTCGCCCTCCTCGAGCGTGTACGGCTCGACCGAGGCGGCGTACTCCTCGTAACCACTGGTCGCGTTCGCGATGAAGCGCTCGTCGGCCAGTCCCTCGTGGATGATCTCGCGGGCGACCGCATTCGAGAGCGCGATGTCGCCGCCGACATCGAGCCCCAGCCACAGGTCGGCCCACTGCGCCGACGCGCTCCGGCGCGGATCGATGACCACCAGGCGGGCGCCGTTGTGGATCGCCTTGAGCACGTGGTGGAAGAAGATCGGGTGGGTTTCGCGCGCGTTCGACCCCCAGAGGATGATCAAGTCAGCCTCTTCTACCTCTTTGTAGGACGACGTTCCGCCGCCCGCTCCGAATACCGCCGCCAGACCGACGACGCTAGGAGCGTGTCAAGTTCGGTTACAGGAATCTATGTTGTTCGACCGCATCACCTGCCGGGCGAGCTTCTGCGCCAGGAAGTTCATCTCGTTGGTCGACTTCGAGCACGAGAACATCCCGAACGAGCGCGAGGCGTCAGCCTCCCGCGCGCGCTCCAGCGCCGCGGTGGTGCGCTCGAGCGCCTCCTCCCACGTGGCCGGGCACAGCTCCCCGTCGCGACGGACGAGCGGTTGGGTCAATCGAGTACGAGCGCGCATATCTCCCTTTCAGAGTTGGGCTCTCTTGATCAATCTAACGCCTCGTGGCGCGCTTTCAGCGCGCGGTCGGCAAATCCGGTCGCCTCGCTGACAGCGGGACCCTCGCTGAGGTTGATCGCGACCAGCCGCGCGGCGGCCTGGGCGGCGGCCTCCGCCAGCACGGCGCCGGCAATCGCGTCGCCGGCCAGATTCTGGTTTCCGGTGCGGGCGAGGTCGGCGGCAAGCCCGGCCAGCTCCGCTCCTACGCGGGCGATCGCGAGCGGCGACCGTGACGCCGTGTCGCGGGCGTCCTGCACACGGTCGGCGCGCGCCGGATCGCCGCGCGGCAGGCGGAGCGCCTCGAGCACGGGCTCATACGCGTGCAGTTCGATCTCCGCCAGCTCGAGCGCGCGCGCTCGGAGCTCGCGGGCCCGTCGCGCCGATTCCTCGCGATCCGGGCTGAATGCCGCCGCCATCTCCACCAGCGAGGCCGCGATCGCACACGCGCTCGCCGCGCTCGAGCCGCCGCCGGGCGCCGGCGTCCGCGCCGCGACGGCATCCAGCAGCTCGCCGAATGGGAGATCAGAAAAGGCCGACGGTCCGACCCTCGGAGTCGATGTCGATGTTGAGCGCGGCCGGGGTCTTGCCGAGCCCGGGCATCTGCATGACGTCGCCACACAACGGCACGAGCCAGCCGGCGCCCGTGTACGCGCGGATATCCCGGACCGGCAACGTGAAGTTCTCGGGCGCGTTCAGCAGGCTCGCGTCCGCCGACAGCGACAGGTGGGTCTTGGCCATGCACACCGGGAAGTGTCCGAGCCCCTCGCGGGTGAACTGGGTGAGCTTCGACTCCGCTTCGGGATAGAAGTACACGTCCTTGGCGCCGTACACCTGCTTGGCCACGGCCTCGATCTTGTCCTGGATCGGCTCGTCGTCCTGATAGAGCTGGTGGAACGTGTTCGGCTGCTCGCACGCCTCGACCACAGCCGACGCGAGGTCGGCGACGCCCGCGCCGCCCTTGGTGAATCCCTCATTGGTCTCGGCCGCGAACGCGCCAGCCTCGAGCGCGAGCCGCTTGACCAGCTCGAGCTCCTCGTTGGTGTCCCCGGGCCTCCGGTTGACTGCGACGACCGCCGGCACACCGAACGTGCGGATCGTGTTGAGATGGCGGCGGACGTTGGCGAAGCCGGTCTCGATCGCCTGCAGCGCCGCTGAGCGCTCGGGGCGGGGATCGTCCTCGAGCCCGGCGTGGTGCTTGATCGCTCGAACGGTGGTCACGAGCACGGCCGCCGACGGCGTCAGCTTGCCGAACCGGCAGACGATGTCGAAGAACTTCTCCATGCCCATGTCGGCGCCGAATCCGGACTCGGTGACGACGTAGTCGCCGAGCTTCATCCCGATCAGGTCGGCGATCAGCGAGTTGTTGCCGTGCGCGATGTTGGCGAACGGACCACAGTGCATGAGCACGGGTTGACCCTCGAGCGTCTGCACGAGGTTCGGCTTGATCGCGTCCTTGAGCAGCACGGTCATCGCGCCCGCCGCGCCGAGGTCCTCGGCGGTGATCGCCTTGCCGCCGTCGAACGAGTACGCGGCGGTGATCCGGGACATCCGCCGGCGCAGGTCCTGGAGGTCACGCGCGACCGCGAGGAGCGCCATCACCTCAGACGCCGCGGTGATGTCGAAGCCGGTCTCCCGGGGATAGCCGTTCGCGCGGCCGCCGAGACCGACGGCGATGTCGCGGAGCGCCCTGTCGTTCATGTCGACCGCGCGGCGCCAGGGGATGCGCAGCGCGTCGATCTTGTGCGGGTTGCCGTGCAGGATTGACGCGTCGATCATCGCCGCGAGCAGGTTGTTGGCGGCGCCGATCGCGTGGATGTCCCCGGTGAAGTGAAGGTTCAGGTCCTCCATTGGAACGACCTGGGTGAGGCCGCCGCCGGCCGCGCCGCCCTTGATCCCGAACACCGGACCGAGCGACGCCTCGCGCAGGCACGCCACCGGGTTCTTGCCGATCACGCCGAGGCCCTGGGTCAGCCCGACGAGCGTCGTGGTCTTGCCTTCGCCGGCTCTGGTCGGCGTCATGCCCGTGACGCAGACGATCTTGCCGTCGGGCCGGTCGCTGAGCCGCTCGAGCGCCGACAGGGCGATCTTCGCCTTGTACCGCCCGTAAGGCTCGATCTCGTCGGCATCGAGCCCGGCGCGTTCCGCGATCTTCTCGATCGGAATGAGTTCGGCTTCCTGAGCGATCTCGAGGCTGGTCTTCATCGTGGTCGCCTCCTCGGCGCTTGTGTCCATCCTGTCCTCTTCCCTTCTAGTGGCTGACGGCCGCGGCGGCAAGCTCTGAGACGAGCTTGTCTCGGTAGAAGCGCTCGACCTCGAACGGTGCGATCAGCTCGGGCGTGCGACCGGTCGCCACCAGCTCCGCGAGCGTCTTGCCGACGATCGGAGCTGCCTTGAAGCCGTACGTACCCCACCCCGCGCTGATGTGGAAGTTCTCGACCTCGGTCTTGCCGAGGATCGGGCTGTAGTCGGGGCTGAGATCGCACAGGCCCGCCCAGCTTCGCAGAAGGCGCGCGCGTTCGAGTTGCGGGAACAACTCGATCGTGTGGCGGCACACCTCCTGGAGGAAGTTGAGTGTTCCCTGCATCCGGTAGGTGGTCCACGGCTCGATCTCCGCGCCCATCAGGAACTCGCCCCGGTCGGTCTGGCTGATGTACACATGCATCTGCGAGGACACGATCACCACATCGAGCAGCGGCTTGATCGGCTCGGTGACACACGCCTGAAGGATGTGAGTCGTGATCGGCAGCGGCACGTCGACCATGTCGCAGATCAGCGTGCTCCAGCCGGCGGTGCAGTTCAGCACGGTGCCGGCGCTGATCGTGCCGCGGTTGGTCCTGACCTTGGTGACCCGTCCGTTCGACCGCTCCATCCCCAGCACCTCGGTGTTCTGGTGAAGCTCGACCCCGCCGCGGTCCGCGCCGCGTGCGAACCCCCACACGACCGCGTCGTGGCGGATGATCCCACCGGGCGGGTGGTACAGCGCGCCCAGGATCGGATAGGTGGCGTGCTCGTTTGTCACCTGCATCGCCGGCGCGAGGCGCTGGATCTCGTCCGGGTAGATCACGCGCGAGTCGATCCCCTGCAGGCGGTTGACCTCGGCCCGGTTGGCCATCACGAACATCGCGCGGTCAGAGTGGGCGAGGGTGAGGTGGCCGCACTGCGAGAACAGAAGGTTGAAGTTGAGGTCCTTCGACAGGCCCTCGTACAGCTTGACGCTCGCGTCGTAGAACTTCGCACCCTCGGGGGTCTTGTAGTTCGAGCGCAGGATCGTCGTGTTCCGCCCGGCGGCGCCCGATCCGAGGTAGCGCTTCTCGAGGACCGCGACGCTGCGGATCCCGTGGTCCTTCTGGAGGTAGTACGCGGCCGCGAGCCCGTGCGAGCCGCCGCCGACGATCACGACGTCGTACGCCGATTTGAGCTCGTCCTGCTGGCGCCACATCCGGCGCTTTCGGAAGATGTCAATCATTTTTCGGTGCTCCCAAGCCAACCGGGCCGCCATCGAGCGAGCGCGCGGCGTCCTCCACGACCGTCCACATGTACTCACCGACGGCCCAGCCGAACAGCAGCAGGAACCGATCTGTGTCCTGCACCAGGATCATCCCCGGCTGGCGCGCGATCGAGCCGGGGCGGAAGCTGCCCGGTGGCGCGGCCCGCGGGCGGAGGTCGAGCGCGCAGAACCGGGCGATGGTCTCGCGGGCTTGCGGTCCGAAGATCATGAGCGCGGCGAAGCAGGTCGTGACATCGACGGCATCGGCGGGCGCGGCGTGGTCGCCTCCGAGGAGCAGGGCCCTCGTTCCAGTCAGCTGACATATCCAGGCATCGCCTTCGCGCTTGGCCTCGCCGAGCTCGCCGGGAACCTCGTCGCCCTGGAGCTCGAGCTTGCGCAGGTGCGAGAGGTCGGTCCAGGCGACGGTATCCCGCACCCTGTCCTCGCCGGGATACTCGACCGCGATGTTCCACCCGTCGCGTCGCTCGAACCGTGCGCGGGCCGCCCTGGCCTTGCGCTCCATCGGGCTGCGCGCGACCGCGGTTTCCTCGGCTGCCTGCGGAGTCAGGAACGCGAGGCTCACGACCGCAGCACCTCTCCATCCGGGTCATAGAACGGCCTCGTCTGAACCTCGGCCTGCATCGTCGTGCCCTCGTCCGAGATCGTCACCTGCGCCCCGTCCTGCGCGAGCGCTCCGGGGACCCAGGCCATCCCGATCACCCGGTCGAGCACCGGCGAGAAGCGCGCGCTCGTGACCTGGCCGGCGGGGTCGCCGAGCCCGTCGAGGATCACCGAGCCCTCGGTCGGCACGTGGCCGTTGGACAGCGTGAACCCGACCAGGCGCGTCACCGGCTCCTCCTCGGAGTAGTGCTGGAGCGCCCACTTGCCGATGAAGTCCGCCTCCTTGTCGAGCTTGACGATCCACGGCATCGCGGCGCCGAACGGGGTCGACTCCGAGTCGGTGTCCTGGCCGACGAGGATGTGCATCTTCTGCAGGCGGAGGATCCGCTGCGGCTCGAGGCCGAACGGGCGGATGCCCTTGTCGCGGCCGGCCGTCATCAGCGCGTCCCAGACGTGCTCGCCGTACGCGGCGGCGAAGTGGATCTCGTAGCCGACCTCGCCGACGAACCCGATCCGCAGGATCAGGCACGGGACGCCGGCGACCTTGGCCTGCTTGCCGTCGAGGTACTTGAACCCCTCGGGCGAGCAGTCGAGATCGGTCAGCTCGCCGAGGATCTCCCGCGCCCGCGGACCCGCGAGGTTGACCGCTGACAGTCCCTGGGTCACGTCGGTCAGCTGGACCCGCATGCGCCAGTCCGCCAGCCACCACGAGAACCACTCTTCAACCGCGCCCGCGCCGCTCGAGGTCGTCGTCACGTAGAACGTTTCCTCGTCGATCCGGCAGATCGTGCCGTCGTCGACGATCCGGCCGGCGTCGGAGCTGATCACGCCGTAGCGAATTCGGCCGGCCTTGAGGTCGCTGAAGCGATTGGGGTACAGCCGGTCGAGGAACTCGCCGGCGTCGAGTCCGCGGACCAGCAGCTTGCCGAGCGTGGAGACGTCGATCAGGCCGGCGGCCTCGTGCACCGCGAGCGCCTCGGCCTGCGGGTCGCCGTAGTCGTAGGCGCGGCGCCAGTCGCCCGCCCACTTGACATTCGCGCCGAGCTCGCGGTGGCGGCCGTGAATCGAGGATCGCTTGGCGGGCTCGAACGGCCGGCCCGCGAGGACCCCCATCGGCACCGACACCCACGGCGGGCGCGCGGTTGTCGTCCCGACCTCCTCGAGGCTCTGCCCAGTCTCCTTGGCCATCAGCCGGATCGCCGTCAGCTGGCACATCCGGCCCTGGCACGGTCCCATCGTCACCGTGGTGTAGCGCTTTGACAGCTCGATCGAGTCGTACCCCTCCTCGACGCTCAGCTTGATGTCCTTGGCGGTGACGTCCTCGCACAGGCACGCGAAGCACTTGCCGTGGCCGGCGCCGCTGACAGGCGGCGGGACCGCCACCGTGCCGGCATCGTCGTCGCCGGCGGCCTCGTCGACGCCCGCCACGTCGCCCACGGCACTCACGCCGGGCGGCAGCTCGTCCAGGACGAAGCATCCCCGCGCGGGGTCGTAGCGCGTCCGGGCGCCGGCCTGGACGGGCAACGACGTCGCCGGCGCGAACCCGCCCGACACGACGACGAGATCGCAGTCGAACGTCTTCTCAACCGACGCGCCCTCGACCCCGATCGGCCCGAGCACCGCGTGCTGGACCGCCTTGCCGCCCTTCGCTGCGAGGATGCCGTGGCCGACCAGCACCTCGATCCCGCGCTCGCGGAGCTGCGCCGCGGCCGCGCTCCTCGTCTCCCGCAGGTCGGCGACCGCGGCGATCTGGACGCCGGCGTCCTGCAGCGTGGCAGCGGCCGCGAGTCCTCGGTCTGAGGTCGTGGCGATCACGGCGCGGGTGCCGGGACGCACCGCGTAAAGCTGGGTCAAGCGGAGCGCGCCGCCGGACAGCATGACTCCAGGAAGGTCGTTGCCGGCGAACACCAGCGGCTGCTCGATCGCGCCGGTGGCGAACACGTGGCGGCGGGCTCGGATCTGGTGCAGGGTGTCGCCCTGCCAGACCGGGACCATCCCGTCGAAGTAGCCGAGCGCGCTCGCCCGAGCGAGGACCTCGACGCCGGAGATCGGCTCGATCGGAAGCGGCCCTTCGTCGACCAGCACAACGTCCTCGCCCTGCTCGGCGGCGGCAGCAGCGGCCCGGCGCCCGGCGATCCCGCCGCCGACGACGAGCACGTCGGCGTGCCGCCGGCGGTACTCGGTCCGCCACTCACGCTCGGGTTGCTGCTTGCGCAGGACGCCGAGGCCGGCGGCGTGCCTGAGCACCTTCTCGTATACCGGCCACAGCTTGCGTGGCCGGATGAACGTCTTGTAATAGAAGCCGGGCGGGGTGAACGGGCCGCCGACGATGTCGGTGGCGCGCATCACGTCGAGCTCGAGGCCGGGCTGGGCGTTCAGGTGCTCGACCCGCATCCCCTCGCGCACCGGCTCGGTGCAGGCGCGCACGCCGGGCGCGCCGTCGACTGCGACGATGCAGTTCGGGCACTGCCCGGCGCAGCACAGCAGCCCGCGCCGGCGGTGGTACTTGAAGCTCCGTGAGAACGTGCGCCGGCCGGCGGCATACAGGGCCGACCCGACCGTGTCTCCCTCGAACGCCTCGACCGGCTTGCCGTCGAAGGTGAACTGGACGACGTTGAGGCGGTTGATCACCTCACCCGGCTGGTTGGGAAGGCGGCTCACGCGGCACCGCCTCCATCGGGATCAACCGGCAGCTCGGTCAGGAGGACCTCGTTCGTCCGCGTGTCGCGCTCGGCGATGAACCACGCGCGGCACCCCGAGCGATGGAACCACCACTCGCGCTGGACGCCGGCGACGTTACGGCGAAAGTAGTTGTACTCGCCGAGCTCTCTCAGCGTGGGGCGGGACCGCGGCCGCGTCGAGATCTCGCCGCCGTAACCGAAGTCGGTCACTTCGCGGACGCCGCAGTTTGGGCACGTTAGGAGGTAAGACATGACTCGTCTCTACAGGGCAAACCTACGCCCGTAGCTGTGATCTTGTCCAATATCTAATTAAGCTCTATTGATTCGGTGATCGAATCATGGAATTGCGCCAGCTTCGCTACTTCGTCGCGGTCGCGGAAGAGCTCCACTTCCGTCGCGCCGCCGAGCGCCTGCACATGTCCCAGCCACCGCTCAGCCAGCAGATTCGAGCGCTGGAGGACGAGCTCGGGTTCGCGCTGCTGATCCGCACGCGCCGGCGAGTCGAGCTCACGCCGGCGGGGGCGGCGTTCCTGCGGGACGCCCGGGCGTTGATCGCCGAGCTCGAGGGTGCGGTCGCCACCGCCCGGCGGATCGACGCCGGCCAGACCGGGCGGCTGCGGGTCGGGTTCGTGGGCTCGGCGCTCCTGTCGATCGTCCCCGGGACCGTCGAGCGGTTCCGGGCCTCGCGGCCGGGCGTCGCGATCGAGCTGCGCGAGCGCTCGACGGTCGATCAGCTCCGCGCCGTCGCCGCCGGCGTGGTCGATGTCGGGCTGGTGCGCCCCCCGATCGAGGACGACGGCCTGCACGCGGAGACCGTGCTGCGGGAGCGGACGGTCGCGGCGTTGCCAGCTGCGCATCCGCTCGCCTCGCTGACCCGAGTGCCGCTCCGCCGGCTGGCGGCCGAGCCGCACGTGCTGTTCCCTCGCGACCAGGCACCCGGCTTCCACGACCTCCTGATCGGCGCCCTGGCGGGCACCGGCGCCGGGCCGCGGGTGATCCAGTACGCCCCCGAGATGCTGACGATCATCGGACTGGTCGCCGCCGGCACCGGCGTGTCGCTGGTCCCGGCGTCGGTCAGCCGGCTCGCACTCGACGGGGTCACCTACCGTCCCGTGACCGGCGCGCCGCGGTCCGAGCTCGTCGCGATCACCCGCGCGGGCGACGACTCGGCACTCGTGCGCGCGTTCGTGGCCGAGGCGGTAGCGGCCGGGGAAGCCGGCCGCCTGAGCGCTCGCGGCGAGGCCTAGACTCACACCGATGCCGCTTCACCTGTTCGCAGGTTTGCGCGTGCGGGAGTACCAGTCTGCGCGCCCGTGGTACGAGCGGTTGCTCGGCGAGCCGGCGTTCTTCCCTCTTCCCACCGAGGCGGTATGGACGCTTGCCGGCGAGCGGTCGATCTACGTCGTCGAGCACCCCGACGGCGCCGGCAATTCCGTCGTGACGGTGTTCGTCGATGACCTCGACGCCCACGTCGCGGCGATCGCCGCGCGCGGTCTCGAGCCCGACGAACGGGAGACGCTCTCGAACGGCGTGCGTAAGGCCATCTACCGCGACCCCGACGGCAACGAGGTCGCCTTCGGCGGCGCCCCGCTCGACGCCGACTCGTAGATCGACGGTGCCAATATGGAGCCGTGGCGCATGTGGGGGTCTCGAATCTGGCGTATGCCCATCCGGGCGGCGACCTTCTGTTCTCGGAGGTCTCCTTCCGCGTCTCGCCGGGGCAGCACGTCGGGCTGGTCGGGACGAACGGGGTCGGCAAGAGCACGCTTCTGAAGATCCTCGTCGGCGAGTTGTCGCCGGACGAGGGCGAGTACGCGGTCGGTGGACTGCTCGGCTTCATGCCGCAGGACGTCGGCGTGAGCGACGGCGACCGGACGGTGCGGGCGCTCCTGTTGTCGATGGCGCCGCGGTCCGTGCGCCAGGCCGGCGAGAGCATGCTCGCCCTTGAGGCCCAGCTCGAGGACGGCGACCCGTCAGCGGGAATGAAGCTGGGCGAGGCGATCGCCGACTGGTCGGCGCTCGGCGGCTACGAGCTGGAGGGCCAGTGGGACGCCTCGTGCCGTCGCATCATCGGCTCCTCCTTCGCCGAGGTTGCCGACCGGCCGGCGCGGACGCTGTCCGGCGGTGAGCGCAAGCAGCTCGTACTCGACGTGTTGTTCGCTTCCGATGCTGAGGTCCTGCTGCTCGATGAGCCCGACAACTTCCTCGACGTGCCGGCGAAGCTGGCGCTCGAGCGCCGCATCCGGGCGTCCAAGAAGACGATCGTGATGATCTCCCACGACCGTGAGGTCCTCGCGGGTGCGGTCGGGACGATCGTGACCCTCGAGGGCAACGGCGCGTGGGTCCACGGCGGCTCATACGCCACATATGCGCAGGCACGCGAGGATCGCCAGCGGCGGCTCGGTGACGCCGTCAAGCGCTGGAATGAGGAGGAGCGGCGGCTGTTCCACCTGATGAAGATGTTCAAGGAGCGCGCTCGCTACGCCCCGGACTGGGCCAAACGAGCCGACGCGATGGAAACGCGATGGCGCCGGTTCCGCGCCGGCGGCCCGCCGCCGTCGCCAGTCGCCGACCAGGCCATCGCCGTCCGGATCCGCGGCGGCGATTCCGCCCGCGTGGTGCTCGACCTGCGATCGCTGGGCATCGCCGGACTCGTGGCGCCCTTCTCGGAGGAGATTCACTTCGGTGAGCGCATCGGTGTCATCGGTCCCAACGGGTCAGGCAAGAGCGCGCTGGTGAATGTGATGGCCGGCGTCACAGTCGCCGACAGCGGACAGCTTCGCATAGGCCCGCGGGTCTCAACCGGGTTGTTCACCCAGTTGCAGTCGCGCGCCGACTTCTCAGGTCGCGTCGTCCTCGACATCGTTATGGCGCGGCGCGGCGACATGCAGGCGGCCATGGGCGCGCTCGCGCGTTACGGACTGGCCGATGCCGCCCGCCGCCGGTACGACGTGCTCAGCGGCGGCGAGAAGGCGCGACTCGAGGTGCTGATACTGGAGCTCGAGGGCCACAACCTGCTGCTGCTCGACGAGCCCACCGACAACCTCGACACCGATTCATCGGAGGCGCTCGAAAAGGCGCTGGACAGCTTCGAGGGCACGGTCGTCGCCGTATCTCACGACCGCGCGTTCCTCCGTCGCATGGACCGGTTCCTGATGGTCCTTCATGACGGCGGCGTGCTGTCGCTCCCGTCCTACGACTCCGCGCTCGAGGCGTTGCTCGACCCCGAGCGCGCGCCCGAGGTTCGCCTGGCCAAGCCCCTGTAGCTCGGGCCTCCGGCGATCTCGCGGGGTTCCTGATCAGGCGATGGCGGTGAAGATCTGGAACGCGAGTGGCGCGTCGATCCGGCCGTCGTCGCGGGTGATCGGCGCGATCTGACGTTCGATCGCCTCCCAAACCGCGCCGTACGAATCCGCGGGCACGCCGAAGAACCCGAGCGCCTCGTCGTCGACGATCGCGTCGCGATCGACGGTGACGACCAGGTCGTGCGAGGTGTGGGCGACGTCGCGCCAGCCGCTCGCCTCGAGAATCTCCGTGGCGTGCACCGGGTCGGCGAGGCTGAACGGATGGGTCGCGCTCTTGCCGGGCGCCGGAGGCGGTGGCGGTGGCGCGATCCCGGCAAGCGCCGGGCCGGTGAACCACGGGTTGAGATCGGGGGCCCGCCAGCACGCGAACGCCAGCCGGCCGCCGTCGACGAGCTGGCGACGGATGTTCGTGAACGCGGTCTCGGGCTCGTCGAAGAACATCACGCCGAACTGGCTGATCACGGCATCGAACGGTCCGCCCGGGACGGTCTCGCGCTGGACGTCGGCGACGACGAACGAGACGTTGCCCGCGCCCTGTGCCTCGGCACGGGCGCCCGCGAGCTCGAGCAGCGGCGCGGAGATGTCCGCGCCTACGACCGTGCCGTCGCCGACGAGTGCACCGGCCGCGAGCGCAGCCACGCCGCCGCCGGTGCCGACGTCGAGCACCTTGTCGGGCGGCCGCAACTGGGCCTGGCTGAGCAGGACGTCGGTGACCGCGGTGGTCAGCCGTTCGCGCTTGGGCCACGCCGCCGCCCACGCGGCGTCGTTCCAGCGCCGGCGCTCGGCGTCATTGGCCGCGCCCTCGTTCACCTGGGTGATCCTACGCAGTAGGCTCGGCTCATGCGATCGGAATCTCCGCCTCACACTGGTGAGGCACCGTCGCTCGAGTGGATCGCGTCCTTCGTCGGCGGATGGCTGGAGGCGTGGAACTCACATCAACCCGATCGCGTGGTCTCGCTCCTGACCGACGACGTCGAGGTCCGTGACGACTCGTGGCCGAAGACGATGCACGGCCACGCCGACGTCCGCGAGTTCCTTGGGGCGTTGTGGCACGCGGTTCCGGATATGACGTTCGAGCTGCTCGACGGGCCGTACGTGATCCCCGGCGAGCCTCGCGCATCGTTCCACTGGCGGGGCTTCGGCACGTTCACCGGGCGGATGGATCCCCCCGGCTTCGCGCCGACCGGGCGCCGATGGGAGATCGACGGCGCCGATTTTCACGACTACCGCGACGGCCGCATCAGCAAGCTCAGGGTCGTCACCGACATGATGACCCTCGCCCGCCAGCTGGGCGTCATGCCCGCCACCGGGAGCCGCGGCGAGCGAGCGATGGCGGCCGCCCAACGCTGGACCACCCGGGTTCAGCAGGAATATCGACAGCGCCGAAGCGCCCCTAACTAACCAGCAGCCCGGCCTATTCGGGCCCGCCGGCCAGCGTGGGCAGTACCTCGCCGAGCGCGGCGTCGACCTTGATATCGGCGAGCGGGTCGCCACGAGTCGCGCCCCGGTTGACGATCGCCACCGGGATCCGCGCCTGCTGAGCCCGGTGCACGAACCGCAGCCCCGACATCACCATTAGCGAGGACCCGAGCACGAGCAGAGAGGCCGAGCCGTCGAGGAGCTCAAAGCACCCCTGCACCCGGGACCGCGGCACGTTCTCGCCGAAGAACACAACGTCGGGCTTGAGCATGTCGGCCCCGCAGCACTCACAGCGAACGAGCCGGAACCGCGCGACCTGCTCTTCGCCGAGTACGGCGTCTCCGTCCGGGGTGCTGGCGGCGCCCTCGTCCCAGTCCAGATCGGGGTTTGCAGCACGCAGCCGCTGATCAAGCGCCTCCCGGCTGCTGCGCGCGCCGCACTCCAGGCACACAACACGGCCAAGCGCTCCATGCAACTCCACAACGTCTCGAGCGCCGGCGGCCTGATGCAGCCCGTCGACGTTCTGCGTGATGATCCCGTGCACCACGCCCGCCTGCTGAAGCGCGGCTACCGCCCGGTGCCCGGCGTTGGGCCGCGCGGCGACGATCCGCCGCCAGCCGATGTGAGCGCGAGCCCAGTAGCGCTGACGAGCCTCCGGCGAGCCGCGGAACTCAGCGATCGTCATCGGCAGCCGGGCGCGCAGCGCGCCGCTCGGACCGCGATAGTCCGGAATTCCCGACTCAGTAGACAGGCCCGCGCCCGACAGCACGCACACACCGCCACGACCAACAAGCTCACCAAGCCGACCCGCCACGACGCCATCCATCGGCTCAGTATGCCCGCGACCCCCCGGCAGGCGCAAAGGGTGACGACTCCGCGGGTCGCTGGTGCTTCGCCTCGCGAAGGCGAATCACCAGGATCAGGTGATGCGTAGTCGCCTGACCGATCGGAATGCTGAACGCGCTGTGGACGGAGATGCCTTCCCGACTGGATCAGCGGTTCGCCATCTCGCGGTGGATCTCGTCGCTTCGCAGAGATAGACCAAGCTCAGACCCGCCATAAAAGGGAGCAAGCATGACGATGACAACGTCAGATTCCACGGTCACCGAGCTCGAGGACCGCCTTGCGATCATCGAGCTGATCGGACGCCTCTCGCTCGCGATCGACGCCAAGGACTGGGACGCTATGGGGCAGCTGTTTACCGAGACGGTCTACCACGACCGCACATCACTCACTGGCGGCGAGCCATACACCGCGCCTGTCGCGCGGTTCGTCGAGGGATGGCGCCAAACGCTGCAGGCGATGGACGCGGTCCACCACCAGATCACCAATCACGTGATCAGCCTGGATGGCGATGAGGCGACATGCATGGCCAACATGCAGGGCACGCACGTGCTTGCCAACGCGTCGGGTGGCCCCATGTGGACGGTCGGCGGTCGCCACGTCTACCAGCTCAAGCGGACCCCGGGCGGCTGGCGGATCTCCGGATTGACCTTCACCCTCCAATGGGCGACCGGCAACATGAACGTCCTGAACCTGTCGATGGCCGCAGGAGCTTAACCAGGCGCCCCCGTCGCTCGCAGCGGCTGGTCGAACCCGGTGCCGGCACCGGGCTGAGGACCTCGCTGGCGCCGGCATCGACGCATCGCGGAACGGCCCCGCCGATCACGGCGTCGTCACCAAGGCCGCACAGGGAGTAGGACGGGGGGCAGTGACCGAGGGCTCCGCGGCGCTCCTCCCCAGCTGCTGGGCCAAGGTCACTCTTGCGTCGCGGGTTGGGCGCGCCGGTCGCGATCGTCGAAAACGTTGGGGAAGGAATGCGCGCAGGGAGGGGTCTTGGGCTTGTAACGGTCGGAGCAGCCGGCACCGGTCCTTATGAGTTGCACCTTCTCGGGTCTTATCCACCGATCCGGTTCACCAACGTCCGGTGCGCTGGGAGGTGGGTCGCGGCGTGACGCTGACGTGGGCCCGTTAGTAGCCGTCAAACCGCCATTTCACAAAGGAAGAAACATATGACAGTGCATGACTTGCACCCTGATGCGTCATCGAAGGAATCTGCCCCGGAACACGAGCTGCAGGCGCTGTGGCAGCGAGCGGTCGGCCGTCGCTCGTTCTTGAAGCAGGCGGCCATCGTCGGTGGCGCGGCTGTGCCATTCTCGGCGCTTGCGACGTCGTCCGCCAGCGCGCAATCAACCGGGCCGACCGATGGTGACATCGCCATCCTGAGGTTCCTCGCGGCGGCCGAGATTCTGGAGACGGACCTGTGGGAGCAGTACAACGAGCTGGGAGGCCGCGACGGTGGTAACCCGGCATATGTGGCGGCGCTGTCGAACATCGATTCCGACATGCCGGCCTACATCTCCGGCAACACGCGTGACGAGCGCAGCCATGCCGACTTCATCAACGCCTACCTGGTTTCCAAAGGCGCAGAGCCGGTGAGCCTCGAGCCCTTCCGCACTCTCAAGGGTAGCCAGGCAAAGGGCGCTGACCGATCCCGGCGGCGGCTCACGAACCTGCTCAGAGGGACCAACGTCGACACCAGCTGGTACCTGCGCTACCGGTCGATGGCCAACCCTGACTTCGGCGCTACATTCAGGCAGGCCGTGACCATCAAGAACCAGCCGGTGATCCCGTTGAACGACACCGACACGCCACCGAACGCGCCGGCCCCGGTACCTCCGAAGACCCGGCATGAGTCACGGATGCAGGCGATCGCGAACAGCGCGGCATTCCACTTCGCGATGATTGAGCAGGGCGGCTCAAGCTTGTACACGACGCTGTCACTACAGGTGACCAGCCTCGAGGTCCTGCGGATAGTGGTCAGCATCGGCGGAACCGAGGTCGATCACTTCGGGGTCTGGCAGGACGTCGCCGCCAACGTGGTCGAGCCACCGCTGGCGGGGGTGAAGGATCCAGAGACGGGAACGTTCTTCCCGAATCTCGACGCGAGCGGCCGTAATTCCACTCGGGCGAACAACATCTTCCCGCAGCCGTGCGAGTTCATCGCCCCGAGCCTCCCCGACTGCTCGATCATCCGCCCGACACTTCCAGCGAACGGGGGCGCGATGGCAGCGGTCAAGTTCCTGACCTCAACCGGGCTCTTCAAGGGCCAGTCGAGCGCGTTCTTTGCCGCGGCGACAGCGCTCGCGCAGGCCGCTGATGCGGCTGTGCGCGGCGTCTGAACGGACATGCCCACCAGATCCCAGACCCCTGTCGCCGTCGCACTCGGAGGCCAGGCCACGGCGGCGCTCGCCGCGCAAAGCGGCATCGCCTAGCCCAGGAGCACCTAACTACCGGCCGCAACCTCTCACCGGGTTGCGGCCGGTCCGCTCACACAACCATCAAAGGACACGACCACTGATGCTCACCGGAATGCTGCAGCCCACCCACCTCATCATCCTGCTCGCGATCGCGCTCATCGTCCTGGGGCCCAAGCGCCTCCCCGACGCCGGCCGCGCCCTCGGACAGGGCCTGAGGGAGTTCAAGGCCTCGATCGGGGGCGAATCACCAGACCAGCCCCCTCTGCCTCCGGCCACCCCCGACAGCCAGACACGTCCGGTCGAATGACCGCAGGTATCCGCGGTTGACCCACTATGGCGATCTCCGTCAGACCCATCAGCCACCACGACGAGGTCTCCGTGTTCGCCCACCTGGGCGAACTACGCCTGCGGCTGATCGTCAGCGTCGCCGTGCTCGCGATCGCATTCGCGTTCGCGTTCTGGCAGAACCATGCCCTGCTTCAGGTGCTCAACCGCCCCCTGGCCGGCGTCGGCTCCTCATCGCTCACCGACTCAAGCGCCCCGCTGTCTGCGACCACCGGCACCCAGCAGAAGTTGGCTGCCGCGCTCGACAGTCAGCGGGTCGCGTTTGGGCTCCTCGCCGCGTCCGCTACCCCGCTCACCGTGACACAGCGCCAAGCGCTCGCGTCCGCCGCCCGCGCCGATGCGCACTATCTCGCCGCCGCCCCGGCTTCACCCGCGGGGCTCCGTCCGGTCACCCTCGGAATCGGCGAACCGTTCTCACAGACCGTGATCGTCTCGGCGTACTTTGCGCTGCTGCTCGCCCTGCCGGTGATCCTGTGGCAGCTGTATGCGTTCATCACGCCTGCGTTCACGCCTCGCGAACGGCGAGTGGCGACGCCGCTGCTCACGCTGGCGCCGCTCCTGTTCGCCCTCGGCCTCGCGTTCGGGTACTTCGTCGTGCTACCGGGAGCCGTCAGCTTCCTGTTGAACTTCAACGCGAGCTCGTTTGACACGCTCGTACAGGCGCGCAGCTACTACCAGTTCATCCTGTTCACGATGCTCGCCACCGGCCTCTTCTTCGAGATCCCGATTGCCGTTCTCGGGCTCAACCGAGCCGGGATCCTCAGCACGCGCCAACTCCGCAAGCACCGCCGCTACGCCATCGTGGCGATCGCCGCGCTCGCGCTCCTACTCCCCGGCAGCGACCCCGTCACCACCCTCCTCGAGTTGATCCCCATGCTCGCCCTCTACGAGCTCAGCATCCTCAGCACCGCCGTCCTCGAGCACCGCGACCGGCAACGCACGCGCCGGCAGGTGCACCCATAGGCAGCCGTCTATCTCAGGAGAGACGTGATAGTCGGCGGCGAACGAGAGGTGTGGTCACCGTCGCGGTCGGCTGACACCGTCAGGTCAGTCGAGGTCAAACGCGGCACGGATCGCGTTGCTGAGCTCGGGTTCCTGATGATCGAGAAGTCGGCCGATCTGTTCGCCAAGGGCAGCGACCGGAATGGTGGTGACGTGCTCGCATGCGACGACACACTGATTCTCCAAGCCGTTGGCAGGGCCGAGCGCGACTTCGGTCGACAGACCGCGGATGGTGGTCGTGATCGGCGCGACAGTGACCGTGGCAAGATGAGGACGCACCAGCTCGCGCGTCAATACCAGGACCGCACGCGTCTGATCCAGGCGCGCCCGGTGGATCGGCCTCATTCAAGGTCCGTGGGCATGTCAGCGGCGTGATCGGCCAGGGACGCAAGATCGGCGTCGGTTCCTGACGCGGCATGGGATGCAGCCGCAGCGCGGACCACCGAAGCCGGCAGACCCGAAGCAGCACTCGGCGGCTCAATTCCCAGGTGGCGACAAGGAAGCAGTCGGCGCGGCGCCCGGGTCGGCTGCTCCCGAACCGATCAACGCGCGCCACGTTTCCGATCACGCGGACGCTCGCGCAAGATCATCCCGGTCGCGGTCGACGTGTGGGATGCTGCGTGGCCCGATCGATCTGCGGGCGCGGCTGCACCGACGCCAGACGTGTCGCGGCGGGTCGCCAACGGCATTTTCCAAACCGAGCGAAGCGAGGATTTGATGGCGACCATCACCGAACACGAGGAGCGGCAGGTTAAGCGGGCCAACGCGTCCGGACGAAAGCCGGTGGTGTTCATTCATGGGTTGTGGCTGCTGCCGAGCAGCTGGGATCGGTGGGCTGCCGTGTTCAAGAAGGCTGGCTACACGACGCTCACGCCCGGGTGGCCGGACGACCCGGAGACCGTCGAGGAGGCAAAGGCTCATCCCGAGGTGTTCGCCCATAAGACGGTGGGGCAGGTCGCCGATCATTTCGCTGACCTGATCGGCCAGTTGGACAACAAGCCGGCTGTGATCGGGCACTCGTTCGGTGGGCTGATCACACAGATCATCGCGGGACGCGGACTCGCGGCAGCGTCGGTCGCGATCGATCCCGCGCCCTTCCGCGGTGTGCTTCCGTTGCCGATCTCCTCGCTCAAGTCCGCCTCGCCCGTGCTCGGCAAACCGGCCAACCGCAACCGTGCGGTTCCGCTGACCTACGAGCAGTTCCGGTTTGCGTTCACCAACGCGGTGAGCGAGGACGAGGCCAAGACGCTATACGAGACATTCGCAGTCCCGGCGTCTGGCAAGCCGCTGTTTCAAGCGGCGAGCGCGAACCTCAATCCCTGGACCGAGGCCAAGGTCGACACCAAGAACCCTGACCGTGGGCCGCTGTTGATCATCGACGGAGAGAAGGACAACACCGTGCCGTGGGCGATCGCCAACGCCTCGTTCAAGCGCCAACAGCGCAACGAAGGCGTGACCGAGATCGTCAAGATTCCGAACCGCGGCCACTCGCTCACGATCGACGGCGGTTGGCGGGAAGTCGCCGATACCGCCCTGAAATTCGTCCAGCGCTTCGTCAAGACCTGAGGATCCCCGACATGAGCATCGTCAAGATCAACGCGATCACCGTGCCGCGCGAGCGTTTCGGTGAGTTCGAGCAGCGCTTCGCATCCCGAGCCGGGAAGGTGGACGACGCTCCGGGCTTTGAGGGATTCGAGCTGCTGCGCCCCAATGACGAGCGCGAGGTGTGTCTGGTGATGACGCGCTGGCGCTCGGAAGAGGACTTCGAGGCCTGGGTCGCCAGCCGAGACTTTGCCGCCGGTCACGCTCAGCACCGCCACAGCGGGCCGGTCGGGACGGCTAGCGAGCTGTGGTCGTTCGACGTCCTTGAGCGCAAGGATGGCGAAGTCGATCGCGGCTGAACCCAGCTGTGCCGTCCGAGCGTGCCGCGAGCACGGAGCGCACCCGCGTGCGCTCGAATCGTGCCGATGTACAAAGCACGGTGCCAAATCCTAGCCAACTGTCGGAAGTGGCGACACGCGATATCCGCCATCCTCAGCACCATGCTTGGAGGTAGAAAATGAATGCGTCATTTGATCTCGCCGCGGCGACTGAGGCCTACGCGGCGTATCTCAACGCACCACGCGGAGTTTTCGACGCCGCCGAGCAACAGATGCTCGACGAGGACCTCGCGAAGGCACGGGCCGCCCTTGAGACCGCTTGGCTTCAAGCCAAGCCTGTGCGACAGCCGGACTAGACATTGCATCTGGTCAGAGACCCATGAGCTACCTGACCGACGGTGTGCACTTGTACGAGGAGATCGGCTGGTGCCAGAACTTCGGTCGGGCCGGTGGCGGCTGGCTCACTGTCCGCGACTGTCGAACCGAAAACGTGCGGGTGATGTGCGATCTGGAGCGGACCCTGTGCGAGTCCGTCCCCAGACGCTCCGCTGGGTAACGTAAGCGCCAACCCGAGCGGAGCCTTGATGCCGCACTCGGCATGCCTGGTAGCGGCCGAGCTACAAACCCTTAAGGTCAGCCTCTAGCGCCGCCAGATCGAATCCGTCGAGGTCGGTGCCGGAATTCTCGATGAAGTCCTGGCTGAGGACGGCGAACGCTTCGTCGGCATAGGCGTCGTAGAACTCCCAGCTCATGGTCTTCGGCTCGCCCCATGTGACGACCGTGAGGTTGTCGGCGTCGTATCCGATCGCTGGGATGCAGTGTCCGTTATTAGGGTTCGGCGCGGCGTTCCCTACGGGTCCGCCCGGCGGCACGACCCATGGAACGGTCAACATGTCACCTTCGACGGCGAACTCTGGGAGCTCCACCCCGATATAGACGCTTCCGAACAGGTAAAGCGCGGTCATCGCCTCCGTCTGGTTTTTCAGCCCGAGCGCGGCATACGCGTTGATCTTGTGCTGAGCCAGGCCAGCCGTTCGCCAGTAGTTGAGCACCTGGAGCATGTTGCATCCCGCGTCCGGCGGCGGAGGATCGCCGACGAAGTGCTCGTAGAACTTGACGACCGCGTTATTGGGTGGCGTTACCTCTCCGTTGGCGTTGGCAGTCCAGTTCTGGATCATGTGGCCGGCCGCGGCGCAGGTGCAGTCGCCGTACTTGTCGTTGGCGTACATTGGCCAGGTTGAGACCTTGGCTCCGTAGTCGACGGATGCGGGAGGGCTTGGGAGGGCGGGAGTCACATACTTATCGAAGCGCAAGGTGCGCTTGTCGATCACAGCGGGATGCTTACCGAGCTTGTACGAGCCGGGCATGTGGCCTCGCTTCGATTAGAAATTGGTGATGATCCAGCGGGAATAACGGAGCGACCGAAGTCGGGCGTCCGACGCTTGCTCAATAGAGGTAGACGATGCTCGTCTGATACATGGAATACGTCCGAGGGGCTGAGGCGGCTGGCTCCCGCTCGCCGAGACAGGTTGCGTCGGCGAGGCGCGGACTGTAAGATCAGCGTCACCGAGAGTCACTAGGGGGTTGTGATGGTTCGGTGGGGGCGTGCCCGCCGTAGACCGTCGGGGTCTGATGTCAGTGCAGATGGTGAGGCCGCGAGTCGCGGTGGCACCGCGATGGCTGTGGCGTTGCCGACCGCCGATATGGTGGTGTCAGATGCCGCGGATCCGGCATTCGCGCTGGATGCCTTCATCTCCTACTCGCGCACCGACGCCGACTACGTGCAGGAGCTCGTTGACGCCGCGCGCAAGGTCGGCCGCGTCCTGTGGCTCGATCGCGATGGCATTCCACCCGGCGCACCCTGGCGCGAGGAGTTGGGCAGCGCGATCGAAGCAGCACTGGCTTTCGTATGCGTGCTCAGCCCACAGTGGGTGCGTTCAACCGAGTGCCGTCTCGAGTTCGTGCGGGCGCTCTCGCTGGGCAAGCGGATCGTCCCGGTGCTGCTGGCGGAGTGCGATGCGCCCGAGGAGATCTCCAGTCTGAACTGGATCGACGCTCGTCAGGCCGCGCCAGCGGAGGTCGTCGCGGCTCTGCTCGCGGCGATCGACACCGACCACGAACGGGTCAAGGAGCACACGACCTGGCTCTCTCGCGCGCTTCGTTGGGAGACCGGCGGCAAGGACCGGTCGCTCCTGCTGCGCGGTTCTGAGCTGCTCCAGGCCGAGCAGTGGGTGTCGCGCGCCGGCGCCCAGCCGTCGGCGACGCCCCTCCAGCGGCTCTTCATCGAGACCAGCCGCGCCGACGAGCGCCTGCGCAGGCGGCGCCGGGTGGTCGCGGTCACGACATCCGGGCTGCTCGTCCTGGCGCTTGCGATCGTCGCAGTCATCGAGCTCGAGGGAAAGAGCGCCAGCCACCGGCAGTCTGAGTCCCGCGCCCTCGCCTCCGCGGCGTTGTCCCAGATCGGCACCGATCCCCAGCGCTCGCTGCTGCTCGCCCGGGCGGCCTGGCAGGTCTCTCATACGGCTCAGGCCCTGAACGCCTTGGAGGCGTCGGTCGTCGCCTCACGGGTCCGGTTCACCGCCAACGGCCTTCCGCCCGGCGGCAATGGCGTCGCCTGGGCCGGCGGCGACGGGACCGTCATCGCCGCCGGCGGCAAAGGCCAGATCGGCGCATGGGACGCAAGCGATGACCGCTCACAGGGCCTGATCACGGCCGGCTCCGGCTCGGTCGTCGGATTTGCCGCGGACCGCACGGGGATGCTCGGCGTGGCGAAGACCGCCGACGGCCAAGCCGTCCTGTGGCGGTTGTCTCCCACTTCGGAGACGCTGCAGCGAGTGGCACAGCTCGCCTCGAGCGGGGCCGCCGACGTCGCGATCAGCGCCAACGGTGCAGTGGCGGCCGTTCGGGACATGGACGGCAACGTCACGCTCTGGCGACTGCCTTCGATGTCGAAACGCGTCCTTCATCTCAGCGGTGAGAAGGGATACGGCTGCGTCGCGCTCACCGTCACCGGAGACGAGGCGCTGATCGGCGGGGGCGCCGGCAGCGCTGTGCTGTGGCGGGTTCACGGCTCGACAACGGTCGTTGCGAGGTACGCCACGCCCGCCGTAGGGTGCTCCTTCGACGCCACCGGCGCCGACATCCTGACGTACTCCGAGGATGGGTCGGCGGCTGTTCAACGCGCTTCGGACGCGCATGTCGTCCTGCGCGTCAGCCATGTCTTCCAGGCCGCCCTGGGCCCTGGCGCCCGCGATCTGGCGACGACCGACATCAACGGTGGCGTTCAGCTGTACGACGTCTCGCACCGAACCGTCCGGACCCTGCAGCAGAACGGCACGCCGGAGGACACCATTGCGTTCTCGGATAACGGCACGACGCTCGCGGTCGGAGGCTTCGACGGCGTGGCGCGGGTGTGGGCGATCAGCGGCGGATCCGTCGTCGCGCTCCGGGGGGTGGCGCAGAACGTGACCGGGCTGGCGTTCTCACCCGACGGCCGGTTCCTGCTGGCCGGCGACGGGAGCGGCGCGGTGCTCACGTGGGCCCTGCCGGCGACTCCCCTTCCGCTCACCGTCCAGCGCGTCGGCTCGTCGACGGCTCCGGTCAACAGCATCGCACTGTCTCAAGGGGGGAGCGTTGCGGTGACCGCGGGCGTTTTGGTGTGGAGCTCGAGCACCGCGACCGGAGCGACCACATGCCCGGCAGGAGCTGCCTGCGGTGCGCCGCGGGCGCAGACCGAGCAGCTCGCAACCAGCGCTGCCTTGCAGGAGGGGCTACCAACCGACGCGGTGGTCAGCCCTGACGGAGCGGAGATCGCGGTCGGCTCCCAGACTGGCCGGGTGGCGATCTGGCGCACCGCCGACGCGAGCGAGGTGGCCAGTGCCGCGCCGGTCGCGCAGCGCGTCGACCAACTCGCGTTCTCTCCGGACGGCCGGCGGCTCGCGGTTTCAGGACGCGGCGGCGAGGCACGCCTGATCGACGCGAAAACAGGGCAACTCGTTGCGTCACTGCAACGCGACGGCAGCGACGTCTACGTGGTGGCGTTCGCCTCCGGCGAGCGGATCATCACCGCCGGGACGAGCGGGGCGATCTGGCTCTGGGACGGGCGCGGCCATTTCCTGCGGACGCTCGCCAAGCTACCGGCAGCGGTTCTGGCGCTGGCCGCGGATCCGCGGGGCGACGCGGTGGCGGTAGGCAGCGGCAGCCAGATCGCCGTGCTACGGCTCTCCGACGGGCACGTGCTGCAAACGTTCAATACGAATACAGGGGACGTGACCGCCCTTGCCTACGCCGGCCGCACGGGACTCATCGTCGCCGGCAGCGCCGACCGTCAGGTGACCGTGTGGGACCCACGCACCGGCGAGCCGGCGGAGTCGTTCACCCTGCCCAGCGGCGTCGCCGGTGTCGCCGTCGACCAGCCCCGGCAGCTGATCGCCGCGGCAACGGTGAGGACGGGCGCCTATGTGCTGCACTGCGATATCTGCGTCACCCCGACCACCTTGGTCGCGATTGCGGCGCGCGGCACCACCCGGGCACTGACGCCGCGTGAGCGCGTCGAGTTCAACGTTCCGGCTGGCGTGCTGACGCGCGGGCCCGCGGCCCCGTGCGTAGGCACGTGCGGCGCAACCCCTTCACCGCCAAAGACGGCGACAACCAGCCAAGCCGCGAGCACCACGACCAGCGCCCTGACCACCGTCGCCTCGGACAAGGCCGCGTTCATCAGCCGTGCCGACGCGATCTGTCTTCACACCAACGCGCTCATCACACCGGTCCGGAACCGCCTGTACGCCGACGAAACGCGCGACAGCGCTTCCGTGCGATCAGACACGCCTGCCAACCGCAGGCGTCTCGCCCGAGACTTTCTCGCGGTCGCGGCGATCTTCAACACCGACCTCGCGGCCATACGGGCGCTCCCGCTTCCGTCGACGAGCCGGCCCGGCGCTGTGCAGTACGTCGACACCCTCGCATCGCAGATCCCGCTCATGAGGCTCCTGGCGGAGACGCTGAGCTCGCCGATCCAAGCGCACGTATCCCCGCAGTATCTGCATCTGACGAGCGAGATCGCAGCGGTCCAATTCCGCTTGGAGAACGCCCAGACGGCCACTATCGCCGCCGCCAAGTCGTTCGGCTTTCACGTGTGCGGCACCAACAAGTGAGGTGAGCCCCCTGCGTCAGCCGCCGGCGCGGGTCTCGGCGGTCAGGCGCGAGGCGGGAAGCTCCACGACCTTCACCCCGCGCGACTGCGCGAGCCGGACCATGTCCTCGGTACCGCCCGGCCCGTCGCCACCCTTTCCGTCCCACAGCACGATCAGCGAGACGTCGGTGTCGGCCCGCGAGAGTGCCGTATGCAGCGTCCAGCGGTTGTTGCGCTGCCAGACGCTGTAGTCGCCGCGTTGCGCAGCCCAGCTCGGAAGCTCCTTCCCGTCCTGGGGGAGGATCTTTACGTCCAGGCGGTGGGCAAGCTTTCGAAAGCGCTCCACCCAGTCGGGTCCGGCGTCCGCCACCGACGCGGCGACGTAATCGTCCTGAGGAATTGCCAGCAGGAGCGTGGTCGTGATCCCGAGCTCAGCGCATATCTCGTGGAACAGGATGTCGCCCCCGCTGGCCCCGCCTGCGATCCCCTCCACTGCGCTCGCCCCCGCCAGCTCTTTCTCTTCTAAGACCGCCGCGCGGATCATTTCGGCCGCCTCATCCACCCGATCGGACGGAAAGCGCGGTTCCTGACGCCCAGGAGCATCGATCCGGTGGCCGGAGAACACAATGACCCGGCTGCGGGGCGTCGGCGGCGGCTCCTCAGGGACACCGAGCGCCTCCAGGGCCGCCTGTGCCTTGTCGGCGAACACACCGAGCTTGAGATACAGCCGGATCTGCTGGGCGGCGGAGTCGGCCGGAAAATCTCCGCCCTTCTCGGCCGCAAGGCGTGCACGCGCCTCGTCGTAGGCGGCGGCGACGAATGCCGGCTTGTTGGACGTGAGTAGCCGCAGATCGGCCTTAGTCAGATCCGCCCACACGTTGTATTTCTCGCCGCGCGTGCGAAACGCCTCCGCCTCGAGCGACCGCCGAACAGCGGAGGTTAGGTCGCGGCAGGCTTTCTGAAGGCGGGTCAGCTCGCTCGCCGCTTCCTCCTCGTCCTCGAAGCGCTCCGACCAGACGGCGGGTTGGAGCTCCGCGAGCGTCAACCTGACCACGAGCAGCGCGAGCGCATTGATCCCGGAGTACCAGTGATTCTGGTTAGTCAGGAAGGCCTCGTCGTACGCGCGGCGCGAAGATTCCAGCTGCGGGGAGCGCAACGCTGCTGCTTGACGATGCTCGGAGTCCAGCCCCTCCCACTCCGCGATCCACAGGTTCTTGATGTCGCGGCCCTTCAACGCGAGCGCCTCGGCCCTCTCTTCGGAGGTCAGCTTGCCGCTGCCGAGGATCCGTTCCAGCGCTGCCCTCGACGCGACCGGCTCGTGCAGCCGGTCGTAGATCGTCCCGAGCAGGAGGTTTGCGTTGGAGTCACCCGGGCGCCGGTCACGGATCGCTTCGCAAGTGGCCCGCGCGTCTGGCCACGCCTTGAGCATGAACTGCGCATCCGCGACGAGCCTCAGGCCCGCCAGAGCCCATTCGAAGTCGGCTGCTTCATCCGCCAGCACCGCGAGCATCGGCAGGTCCTTGTTCCGCTGCGCGCTCGTGACGGCCGCTCTGAAACCGATTGGGACCGGCCGAAACTTGTCGACGTCGGGCGCCTCGAGCGCCGGCAGCAGCAGGTACACGGGGCTGTCGGGAGGACTCTCGTCGTTGTTCGCCGCGAGCGATTGGCGAAGCGCCTCGATCAGGTTCGCCCGGGAGCCGCCCGGATCCTGGTGGTTGTATTCGAGGTAGCGATCGGTTTTCAGGTCGAATGGCACCTCGCGGGACGGGCCGGCGTCCTGCCCAGCGGTTGCGCCATCGGCTTGGCCTTCAGGTCGGGTCTTGCGCGCCCGAATCAGGATCGTCGTGCGCGGCCGTAACGAGTGCCTGATTCCCAGCTCGTAATACACGTTGGCGTTGTCAATCGAGATGTCGGCGATCACGATATCGGCGAGTAGCAACTGCTCGAACATGTCCGTCCGGATGTTCCCCGCGCGCGCGATGACCGCCGTCGTGTTGCCGTCAATCTCAGTCGCCTTGAGCGCCGGCTGGATCAACTCGCTCTGCACGTGATCGAAGTCGATTCCCTCCTTGGTGCCGAACGGACGAACGATGAACGCGCGCACGAGCCCAACTATCTCCGAACCGTCGAGCGATGGCAAGCCATCCTTGACATGCGATCGGACTCGCCAATAGGCTCGGATACCGTGGATAATCAAACCACGCCGGTCGCGCCGGCCGACGATCTCCAGAGCGGTTACGCATGGGACCGCCTGATAGATCAGGGAAAGTGGTATGACGACAAGAGCGCTAACAACAAGCTTGGCTATGTCAGCCTGAAGGTCATGCAGCTCGTCTGCGCGGCGCTGGTTCCGGTCGTCGCCAGCGTCCACGCCGCCGTCTGGATTACCGGCGGACTCGGTGCCCTCGTGGTCGTGATCGAGGGAGTACAACAGCTATTTCAGCTCGAAGCGAACTGGATCAATTACAGGTCGACCGCCGAGGCGCTGAACCGCGAGAAGTACCTCTACCTCTCCCGAGCCGGAGACTACGCCGGCCAGCCCGACCCGAAGCGACTGCTCGCCGAGCGCGTCGAGGCACTGATCTCCCAAGAGAGTACGAAGTGGACATCGGGTCGGCAGCAGGTCGTTCAAGCTGAGCAGGCCGCCGACGGAGGAGGAGGGAAAAAGTTGTGACAGCCGAAACGGAGCGAACCTGGGAGCCCCGGGGTCGGCTCGCCGGCTCGGCCGCCGCCTGGGCGAACCGCGACAATGGGCATGTGAGGAATCTGCCTACCGCACCCATCGCGGCGATGGGGCTGATCGGCGGCTTCGCCGTCGCGGTGCTGTCGGGATCTCGAACGCTCGGCGGTTTGGTGCTCGCGATCTGCGGTCTTGCCTGTATCGCGATTTGGCTGCGCCGCGACGGGCAGCAAACCGCGATCAGGCTCACGCTTGCCGGACTGCTCGCGTTCGCGCTCTCGCATCTCCTGGGGCTGATCATCGGGGCGTGGCCCGCGGTGTTCTTGACGGCGGCTGCCACTGGGGTGCTGTACTGGCGGGCGTCCGACTGCCGAGTCGAGTAGGGCGTGAACGAAGGGGTAGTCGCCGGCGTGGCGGTCCGAGAATGGGGCGATCCTGCCGACCCCGCGATTCTGCTGTGGCCCGGTCTGGGCTCGACCGGTGCCTACTTCGCTGAACTCGCGCCGGCGCTGCCGGGTCGAGCCGTGGCCGTGGATCCCCCTGGCTTCGGTCGTTCGGCACCCCTCGATGGCTACACATCCGAGCGGCTGATCGAGATCGCGGCCGCTGTCGCCGAGGCGTGCGGCTGTTGGGCGATCGTCGGTCACTCGCTCGGCGCGTATATCGCCGTCGGCGTAGCCGCAGACCCGCCGGCCGGACTCCGCGCGGCTGTGTTGATTGATGGCGGCTTCATGGACTTGCCAACGATGGCCGAGAGCGGGATGCCCGTCGCCTCCGGGCGCGAGCAGCTGATCGCCTGGATGCGGGCGAACGAGTTGCGCTTTCCCGACTGGAAGACCGCGATCCGCAACATGGCGATGATGATCGGCGGCGAACCCACCGCGGCGCTCGAGGCCTACATTCGCGAGGTCTACGCCGAGGTGGACGGTGAGATCCGCGAAACCACGCCGCCCGAGGAGATGGCCGACCAGGTTCTGGCAGTCGTGGGCCACGATGTGCTCACTCCGGCCAAGCGCGTGCAGGTCCCGACACTGCTGATCGCGAGTGGGCAGCCCGTCGAGCGCCGGGCGACCAGAGAGCAAGCCTGGCGCGAGTTCGCGGATTCGTCCCCCTTGATCGAGTTGCACGTCGCCGACGCCTGGGGCCACAATCCGATCCTGCAGGACAGCGAGGCATCGACGCGCCTGATCGCGGACTGGCTGCGGCGCGATCGCTAAAGCCCGCGGGCGACCGCGCGCAGCCGACGGACCGGCTGAGCGCTCAGCCGACGGACCGGCTGACGACCCAGCGGTGCTTACCGATCTGTCGCTGGCGCTCGAACCCGTGGCGCTCGAACATCGCCACCGTTGCGTTGTTCAGGAATGACCCTGACACCGTCCGGCCGCTGGTGTCCTCCGGGAAGCTCTCCACCGTCCCGCCACCCAGTCGCGCGATTTCGTCGAGCGCGCCGGTGAGCGCAGTGTCGGCGACCCCCTGGTGACGGTGGGTGCGACCGACGAAGAAGCAGGTGATGCGCCAGTCCGGCAGCTCGCGCAGACCTTCACTGTACGCCTTTTGATGCTTGATTCTCGGTAACTCGTCTGGTGAACCAAACTGACACCACCCGACGCAGCGGACGCCGTCATAGACGAGCGCGGCGTGCGCGCGTCCCTCTCGTACGCGCGCCTCCTTGAGCGCGCGCCGCTGCTCGGGGGTGTGGATTCCCGGACGGCCTTCGGCGTGGAAGCCCAGGCACCAGCACCCGTCCCAGACTCCGTGATGGTCTTCCATCAGCTGCGCGTAGTCCGCCCACGTTCCGACATCGAGCGGCTTAGTAACGAGAGCCATGACCGCGAGCCACCCTGAGTCGCCGAAGAGCGGTTACAGACCCAGCGACCGGGAGATGATCTCGCGCTGGATTTCGCTGGTTCCGCCGTAGATCGTGGTGACCAGCGTGTGGCGGACGTGGCGCTCCATGTCGTACTCGGTGGCGTAGCCGTACCCGCCCATCATCTGCATCCCCTCTAGGGCGGTCCGCTTGGCGACCTCGGTCGCCTTGAGCTTTGCCATCGAGGCCTCGCGCGGAAGCATCTTGTCCGGGTTCGCCTGGACGGTCTCCGCCACCCCGTAGACGAGGTGCCTGGTCGCCTCGATCTCGGTGGCTAGGTCGGCCAGTCGGTGCGCCAGGGTCTGGAAGCTGCCGATCGTCTTGCCGAACTGCTTTCGCTCCTTGACGTACCCGAGCACGTCCTCGAAGGCCCGCTCGGCCATCCCGAGCGCCTGCGCCGCGATGATCAAACGCTCATTGTTGAGACCCGCCATCAGCTGCATCCACGCCTGATCGGGCCGGCCGACGACCCGCTCCTCGGGGACGTGGCAGTCCGTGAAGAACATGTCGTTGACCTCGCGACCGCCCATCGTGTCGATTCCTCGAATCTCGAGCCCGTCAACCTCCCGCGGCACCGACAACATCGTCAGCCCCTCATGCTTGTTGCCGGTGCGCGAGGTGCGGCACACGAGCAGGATGTGGTCGGCGGCGTGAGCGCCGGTGATCCACGTCTTCTGCCCGTTGACCAGGTAGCCGCCGTTGGCGCGCTCGGCCCGGCAGGACAGGTTGCCCACGTCGGATCCGGCCTCGGGCTCGGACATCGCGATCGCGTAGACGGTGCCGGCGACGATCCGGGGCAGGATCTCCTCCTTGAGCGCATCGGTCCCGAACAGCTCGACCGGACGCGCCGACATCATCGTCACCGGGAAGAAGCCCATCGGGATCTGTCCGCGCGCGAACTCCTCGCACAGCAGGCACAGGTCGACCGAGCCACCGCCGGTGCCACCGTACTCCTCCGGGATCGCGGCGCCGAGCCACCCCAGGTCGGCGATCTTCGCGTAGATCTCGGGGTTGTGGGGCTCGGTCCCGTTGTGGGTGAGCGCGTCGCGCTGCTCGCGCGTCCCGCACTCGCGCTTGGCGAAGTCGCGGATCGCTTCGACGAACGCGCGCTGCTCGTCGGTCAGGTTCAAGTTGATGTCCCTCCTGGTGCGCCGGTGCTGTCTCGGGCCGAGACTACATTCCCGGTAGAGCGCGCGGACCGCTGAGATAATCGGCTCATGGCGGAGTCCACGATATTCAGGCCCGGCGGAGTGTCGTATCTGCGCATCCCGGCCCCGGACCCGCAGCGCGCGGCGACCTTCTACGCAACCGTGTTCGACTGGACGGTCGACAACCACCGTGAGAGTCCAAGCTTCGCGGACGGCAGCGGCCACGTCATCGGCCACTTCATGGCGGATCTGCCCGTCGCCGGCGGGGCGGGCGTGCGGCCGTACGTGTACGTCGACGACGTGCAGCAGACGCTCGAGCGGGCGCTCGCCAACGGCGCCGAGATCGCGACGGAGCCGTACCCCGAGGGCAACCTGACCGTGGCGACGTTCCGCGACCCCGCCGGCAACGAGATCGGCGTCTGGCAGCAGGCCGCCGGCGCCTGAACCGGATGCTGATCCGCCCCGCGAACCACGCCCGCGACGCTGAGGCGATCGCAGACATCTACGCGCCGTTCGTCACCGACACGGTGATCTCGTTCGAGGACGTGGCGCCGACCGCAGGCGAGATGGCCACGCGAATCGAGCGCTTGACGAAGACCCACGCCTGGATGGTGGCCGACGACGGCGGCGAGATCCTCGGCTATGCGTACGGCTGCCCACACCGGGAGCGCGCCGCCTACCGATGGACGACCGAGGTGAGCGTGTACGTCGACCCGCGACACCAGCGACGCGGTGCCGGCCGCGCCCTGTACGAGGCGCTGTTCGGAGCGCTGTCCGAGCAGGGCTACCGGATCGCGCTCGGCGTCATCGCGCTGCCGAACTACGCGAGCGTCGGGCTCCACGAGGCGTGCGGGTTCGAGCTGGTGGGCGTCTACCGGCGGCTCGGCTTCAAGCACGGCAAGTGGTGGGACGTCGGCTGGTGGCAGCTCGACCTCGGCAGCAACTCCGACCGCCCACCGCCCGCGTCGGTCACGCGCGACACCGGTCGCCCGCCGCGATGCGATCGAGTTTTCCCGCGATAGTCGCGGGTTTTCTCGATCGCGTCGGACTTCGGGCCCCAGAGCCGCCTAGTCCTCGTCGAGCAGCAGCGCCAGCGTCGGGCAGGCGTCGACCGAACGCCGGGCGAGACCGAGCAGGTGTGCCGGCACGTCGGACTCGTCGAGGATGGGGTAGCCCCAGTCGTCGAGGCGAATGAGCTCGGGCAGCAGCTCCGCGCACAGCCCGTGTGCCTCGCAGGCGATCGGGTTGACCCGCAACCGATGGCTCACCAGAACCGACCCCCGGCGAACCGACCCCCGGCGAACCGACCCCCGGCGAACCGACCCCCGGCGAACCGACCCCCGGCGAACCGACCCCCGGCGAACCGACCCCCGGCGAACCGACCCCCGGCGAACCGGCACCGCCACCCGCTCACCGGCCCCGCCCCCCGCCGACCCAGAGCCGACCCCCTGCGCCCAGGCCCCGACCGCCACCGACCCGAAGCCGACCGCCGGCGACCGCCGGCCCACCCAGCGGCAGCCCCGCCGGCACGGCGTTGCAGGGTCCGTTCTGGTGCCGGTCGATGTCCTCGCCGAACACCGCGAGCGCACTCTCGACGAATCGCACGGCGCCGTCGGGGTGGTGGCAGGCGCCGCGCCCGCCGACATCAGCCGTCCAGCGCAGCACGCGGTCGCGGTCCTGCGGATGCGCGACGCCGGCGGCGAGCGCGCCGACGGCATCGGCGATCGCCCGCAGCCCGTACACGCACGGACCGCACTGGCCGGCGGACTGCCCCGCTAGATAGGCGATCACGCGCGCGCTCTCGTGCAGGCCGCACGAGCTCTCGCCGAGCGCGATCAGCACGCCCGACCCGAGCGTGCAGCCGACCGAGCGCAGGTCCTCGCGGGCGAGCCGGAGCCCAATTGCCTGCGAAGCGTCGACCCAGGTGCCGAAGTACCCGCCCACCAATAAAGCCTGGAGCGGCTCGGACGGGCCGCCGGCCGCCGCCAACAGGTCGCTCATCGCGGTCCCGAACGCGAGCTCGTACACCCCGGGTGCCCGGACCGCACCGGTGATCGTGACCAGCGCCGAGCCGGGATCAGCGACCGTGCCCAGCTCGCGGTACCACCGCGACCCGAATCGGGCCACGAGCGCGAGCTGCGCCAGCGTCTCGGGGTTCTGGATCAGCGTCGGCCGGCCGCGGTAGCCGCGCTCGAACGGTCGCGGCGGGACGAACGTGGGCAGCTGGGCGCCGCCGTTCAGGTAATGGACGACCGCGCTCTCCTCGCCGGCGACGTACCCCTCCGGCGCCGGCACGACCTCGATCGGCACGGCGTCGCGCTCGCGCGCGGCTACGGCACCCTGCAGCGCGCTCACCGCATCCACCGCGTTCGAGCCGACCTTGACGATCACGTTGCCCGCGGCGACCGCGCCGGCCGCCAGCACCGCGCCGTCGAGCACCAGGTGCGGGAGCCTCGACAGCAGCAGGCGGTCCTTGGCGCTTGCCGGCTCGGTCTCGGAGCCGTTGACGATCACCGGTCCGGTACGCCGGCGCTCGGCCACGGCGCGAAGCTTGCGCGCGGTCGGGAAGTCCGCGCCGCCACGGCCGCGGAGCCCGCTGCGCTCGACCTCCTCGATCAGCTGATGGGCGGGCACCTGCGGCAGCGGGCCGTGGATGCGCGTGTGCGCGGCCAGCGACATTGGGCCGCCCGGCTCGAGCCCGGCGAGCAGGCGCGGCAATCCGTGGTGGCCGGCGTCGGCGAATGTCATCAGCCGCCTCCCGCGGGCGCGCCCGACAGCGTCCCGGTGACCGTGTCGCTCTGGTTGTCGATCTGGAGCGCGGCGCGCAACACCACCACCGATCCCTGGCTGTCGGTCACGCGAGCGGTGAAGTCGGTCCCCCGGAGCGAGTCGATCGTGCCCTCGAGCACGGACGGCACACCCGCCGCGGCCAGGTCGACCTGGCTTCCGGTCATCGACAGGCCGCCGCCCACCGGCTTGCCGGCGATCCTGACCCGTAGGCGCCCGCGGACCTGGCCGCTCACGCGGAGCGCCAGGTCGACGACCGCTCCGCCGGGCGCGGCGCTCTCGTGCAAGGTGCCGGCGACCGTCGCCGTGAACGGATGATTGGTCACCGAGGCGCCGGCCGGGGCAGACGCGCCGCCGCTCGGGGAGGCTGCGGACGAGGCCGTACTCGCAGCAGCCGGCGCCGGCGAATGCCCGAGCAACGACGCCGGGGTCCCCGCTCGCCGCGCCCACCCTGCCTGTAGCGGGCCGGCGACCGTGAAGATCATCAGCCCGATCGGCGTGATCACCGCGAGCGCCGTCGCCGGCGCGCGCAGCCCGGCGTTGTCGGAGGGGACGTGGGCGATCCGCGTCCACACCGCCACCAGCACGGCCACGATGCAGGCCACGGTCAGCGCCAGCGCCCACCACTGCTTGACGTCGCTGCCGGTGCCGAGACCGTGCAGCACGGCGACCGGCCAGCTCAAATACGCGGCCCAGTGGATCGCGCGCCAAGTGCGGTAGCCGACCCGCTGGCGGACGATGCTGGTGACCGCGATCGCCACCAGCAGGTCGAACGACAGCGTCCCGAGCCCGAGCCACACCGGGCGGTAGGGCGAGGTGAACGGGATCACGCCGTCGAGCAGCGTGATCGGGGCGAACCCATCGAGCACGCTGGTGACGATGTGGATCACGAGCACGACCAGCACCAGCAGCGAGACGTCGCGGTGGACAGCGTCGATCGCGAACCGTGGCCACCGCTCGGCGGTGAACCGCACCGTCCCGACGATGCCGATGACCACGCTCGCGGTCAGCAGCAGCAGCGCGACCACGCCCGTGCCGCGCGCGAGGTACCAGTATGCGCTCGGTCCGAGCGTCACTCCGACCGCGAGGCTCACGCGCTCAGGACCGCCGGTCCAGCCTCGCGGACCGGTAGATCGTCGCCGTCGGACGGCCATCCTCCGATGTGGCGGACGGTGCCGCCGGTGCTCACGAGCCGGCTCGGCAGCCCGAGCGCCTCGAGCCACGGTGCCGCCCTCTCGCCGCGGATGATCGTCGCGGTGCTGGCGATGTTCGCATCCAGGCAACAGCCGGCGCACACGCTGACCGTCCGCCACACGCTGTCGGCGGACCGGCCGGTGAGCGGATCGATCAGATGATGCGCGGGCCCCGAGCCCGTGTCCCAGCGGCGGACCGCGGTGCTCGAGGTCGCCAGCCCGCCTGAGCTGAGCGAGATCCATTGGCCAGGCGCATCGAAGCCGGAGCGGTGGTCGTCGGTCACCCGGATGCGCCACCCGTCCGCCGGTGCCAGTCCGGCGATCGCGAGGTCGCCGCCGAACGACACGAGCACGCCACAGCCGACCGCAGCCGCCGCCTCGGCTGCCGCTCGGTCCGCGGCCAGCGCCTTCGCGGTAGCGCCGAGGTCGAGCCTGACCCCGCCGGCAAGGCGGATCGTGCTCCGCTCTTCGTCGACGGCGACCGTCCGCCAACCGGGAACCGATGCGAGCGGACGCTCCGGAACCGACGACCCGCCGGACAGCGACGCGAAGTCGCGGTCGTACCCGAGCGTGATCAGCGCCTGCCCGACGGTCGGGTCGACGTCGCCGCCGGTCAGCCGGGCAGCGCGCAGCGCGACCACCACGGCCTCGAGCAGCACCGGCCCCACGTGGACGGGAGCCCCCGCTGCCGCGTTGACCGCTGAAAGGTCCGAATCGTCGCGGAACCGCGAGCACGCCTGGTCGAAGTCGGCGACGATCCGCTCGACGACGGCCACCGCCGCCGCGAGCGCGCCGGCCTCAGTAACCGCGACAAACGCGGTGCTTCCGAACGCTTCGAGCGTCGTGCATTCCTCGGACTGGCTCATGTTCTTCTTTCACGAGCCACCCGAGACAACCCCGCCCCCGCCTCCGGAACCCGCGCCGGACGAACCACCGGACGAACCACCGGACGACCCCCCCGGCGCCGGCGAAGGCGAAGGCGCCGGCGAGGGCGGGTTCGGCACCGATTGCGGCGGCTGATTCGGTCCCTGCAACCCGAGCGTGCTCGGATTCGCCACCGGCGGCAGCTGCGGAACGGCGGATGACGACCCCGTCGAGGCTTCGGTCCGGGTCGCCGGCCTGGACGCCAGCGACCGGCCCGGCGCCACCGCTGAGACGAGCGCCGCGAACCCCGCGGTGAGCGCGGCCGCCCCGACGATCACCCATCGCCGCGTGCGGCCCACGCGGGCAAGCGCCGCGTCGCGGGCGAGCGCGGCGCGAGACTGGGTGCTGTCGCTTCTCATCCGATCGTCGCTGCCAATCATGACGCGTTACCGGAACAGAGAATCAGCGCTGAGTAAGACCAGTATGAGAATTCAGGAACCGCGTCGCCCCTCGACCGCCGGCAACTCGAGCGTGAACGCCGACCCATCGACGACGATCCGGCCACCGTGGCGCTCGACGATCGCCGAGACGATCGACAACCCCAGTCCCGATCCCGGGCGGCCGGCCGCGCGGCCGCCGCGCCAGAACCGCTCGAACAGCCGATCGCGGTCCCCGGCGTCCGGCCCGGGTCCCTCGTCTCGGACGGTGACGAATGCCCACCCCTCGACCCGCGACACCGACACCGTGACCTGCCCACCCTCGGGTCCGTGCACCAGTGCGTTCTCGACTAGGTTCTCGAGCGCCCGGGTCAGCGCGCGCTCATCCCCCCGGACGACCGTGTGGTCGATGCCGAACGACCCGGCGACCCGGCCGCCGTCCTCGCCGCCGTAAGCGCCCACGACCCCACGCGCCACCTCCCCCAAGTCGACCCGCGACGAGGCGGCGGCCACCCCGGCGTCGGCACGCTCGAGCGCTAGCAGATCGTCGACGAGCCTGGCCAGCCGGCGCGCGTCGCGCTGCAACTCCTCGAGCACCTCCGGATCGGCGCCGTGGCGGACTGCGAACTCGACGTTCCCGAGCAGCGTCGTCACCGGGGTCCGCAGCTCGTGCGAGGCGTCGGCGAGGAACCGCCGCTCGCCGGCGCGGGCCGCCTCGAGCGAGGCCAGCATGCGGTTGAGCACCCCCGTGAGCTGCCCGATCTCGTCGGCGACGGCGCGCTCGGGCAGCCGGTGCGAAGCATCCGCCGTCCGCTCGATCTCGCCGGCGCCGGCCGCCAGCCTGCGCAGCGGGCGCAGCCCGCGCCGGGTGAGCGCGGCGGCGAGCAGCGCCGCCAGCAGCGCCGCGCCGACGCCGGTCAGGATCACCAGCACGCCCAGACGCCCCGTCGTCTGCGAGATGTCGGATGTGTCCGAGGCGACCAGCACCGCGCCGCCGCCGGCGGGGCCGCTCAGCGCGATCGGCGCCGCGAACAGCCGGAACGGGCGACCGTCGAAGTCGATGTTCTCGAACCCGGTGGCGCCGGACACGCGCGCGGCGCGGGCCAGCCGGTCCTGCGGCAGCAGCCCCGCGCCGAGCGTGAGTGACCGGGCGAGGATCCGGCCGTGCGCGTCGATCACCTCGACCGCGATCGACCGCCCCGACACCGGCGTCTCGAGCGCGCCCGGGGCGTTCAGCACCGCGGGCGCAGAGATGGCCAGTTCGGCCACCTCCTGCGCACGCTGGCGCAGGGCGCTGTCGAGCGAGCTGCGGAGCTCGTGGCCGACGATCACGACGGTCGCGACGCCGAACAGCACGAGCGCGACCAGGATCGATCCGGCCGCCGCGAGGACGAGCCGGGACCGCAGCGTTTGGGGCCGCCTGAGGCTCATCCGAGAGTTATCGCGCGATTTTTAGGCTGATCCACAAGTTTTTTGGGTAACCGCCCATTCTTAACGTGGGCAGGTTTCAACAAGGATGTAGAGCTGTTGCTCGAAAAGGAGTTTCATTGCAGGGGGATTCGGTGCGCGCCGGCCCCATGAGGGTGCTGCTTCTGTCCGCCGATGTCCGGACAGCGCAGCTCATAGACGATTTGCTGCACGCGACGTCGAGTCGTACCCAGCTGCTGACGCATCCCGAGTGGGATGAGGCGGCCGCGCAGGCGCTCGTCGACCATCCGTCGTGCTGCGTCCTGCTCGACGTCCCGCCGGACGGGCGGAGCGCGGCGATGGACCTGCTCGCGTACGTCCGGCTGTCGGCGCCGGAGGCACCGATCGTGATGCTGTCTGCCGGCGAGGACGAGGCGCTCGCGCTCGAGGCGGTCAAGGCCGGCGCCCAGGACTGCCTGGTCAAGTCCGAGCTCAGACCGGCGCTGCTCCGCCGCGCGCTCGCCCACGCGATCGAGCGCAAGCGCGCGGAGGCGGAGCTCGCCCACCAGGCGCTCCACGACCAGCTCACCGGTCTGCCCAACCGGGCGCTGTTCCTCGACCGGCTCGGGGTCGCGCTCGAGCGCGCACGCCGCTCGGGGACCCAGCTCGCCGTCATGTTCCTCGATTTCGACCACTTCAAGCACATCAACGACACCCACGGGCACGCCGCCGGCGACCGCCTGCTGGCGGCGCTCGGCGAGCGGCTGAGCGCGCTGCTGCGGCCGATGGACACCGTGGCTCGGTTCGGCGGGGACGAGTTCACGTTCCTGTTCGAGGACCTCACCTCCGAGCGCGAGGTGGTGCTGATCGCCGACCGCATCTTCCATGCCGCCACGCCGCCGGTCACCGTCGACGGCGTCGAGCTGACGGTCACGGTCAGCGTTGGGATCGCGATGGTGGCCGACCCGACGGTCGCGCCGGAGACGGTGATCCGCGAGGCCGATGCCGCGATGTACCGGGCCAAGGAGCGCGGCCGCTCGCGCTTCGAGCTGTTCAACGAGGATTCGCGGCGGCGGGCGGTCGCACGGATCGAGCTCGAGGACGCGATCCGGCAGGCGGTCGAGCACGGGCAGCTTCGCCTCCACTACCGGCCGAGGATCGCCCTGAACCAGTTCACCGACACGCTGTGGGTCGACGCGGAGGTCCACTGGCAGCATCCGCGCCGCGGCCTGCTGGGTCCCGCGGAGTTCATGCCGCTGGCCGAGGACATGGGCTGCGCGATTCCGATCGGGCGGTTCGCCCTCGAGCAGGCGGTCGCCCAGCTCGCGCGCTGGCGCGCGTCCAAGCCCGACATGCGGCTGTCGCTCGCGATCTCGTTGCCGCAGCTGCGCGACGCGAACCTGGCCGTAACCCTGAGCGACGCGATCGGTGCAAGCGGGGTCGACCCCGGCGCGATCTGCCTCGAGGTCCCGGAGGCCGCCGTCAGCGATGATCCCGACACCGCGATCGCCGCGCTCCGGACGCTCAAGGCGACCGGGGTGCGGATCGCCCTCGACGACTTCGGCCTCGGCGGGTCGTCGCTGTCCCGGCTGCGGGAGCTGCCGGTCGATGCACTCAAGATCCACCGCAGCTTCATCCACTCGCTCGGCGAGTCCGACGAGGACGCGTCGATCCTGATCGCGCTGATCGAGCTCGCACACGCGCTCGGGCTCGGCGTGGTCGCCGACGGCGTCGAGACCGAGGCTCAGCTCGAACAGCTCCGCGACCTCGGTTGCGACGCCGCCCAGGGCGATGTGGTCGGACGCCCGGTATCCGGCGAGCAGACCGAGGCGCTGCTGGTCGCCGAGGTCGCGTAGCCGGCTCACCCGCACTCGCGTGGCCGTCTCACCCGCGCCGGCGCGGGCGTCTCACGTCCGCAGCGTGAACCCGCTCCCCCTGACCGTCCTGATCACCGGCGGCGTCCCGAGCTTGCGGCGCAGCCGGGTCACGTAGCGATCGACGACGTTCGCCTCGGCGCCGTCGTCCCAGATCTCCTCGATTGCGCGCTGGCGCGTGACCACGCGTCCGCTCTCGCGCAGCAGCAGCTCGAGCAGCGCCGCCTCTCGACCGGTGAGCTCGATCGGGCGTCCCGCTCGAGTTACCCGCCGCGCGGCCACGTCGAGCGTGAGGTCGCCATAGGACCGCAGCCCGGCGCCGCCAAGGTCGGCGCCCCGCCGGGTGAGCGCCCGCAGGCGCGCGATCAACTCCTGGACGGCGAACGGCTTGACGAGGTAATCGTCGGCGCCGGCCTCGAGCCCGGCGACGCGGTCGGGCACGGCGTCGCGCGCGGTCAGCATCAGGATCGGCGTCGGAAGGCCCTTGCCCCGCAGCCGCCGGCACACCGCCAGGCCGTCGAGCGCGGGCATCGCGACGTCGAGCACGATCACATCGGGCGCGGCCCGCTCGGCCTCGGCGAGCGCCGCCCCGCCGTCGGCGGCAACCGTGACCTCGTACCCCTCGGCTGCGAGCGTCCGGGCGAGCATTCGCCGCAGCGGCGGATCGTCGTCGACTACGAGCACCCTGTCGCGCAGGCCCTCGCCCGCGGCGCGATCAGCCACCGGCGACGTCGCGGCGCAGGAACACGAGGAACGCGGTGACGAGCGCCGGCACGGCGTACATCGCGCACACCCAGACGGCGCGGACGATCGGCGCCCAGTCGATCGGCTGGCGCAGCAGGCCTTGCCAGGCGTTGAACTGGGTGCTCAGCAGGTAGGGCCCGAGCGCGCCGAGGCCCGGCAGGATCCCGATCAGCTGGAACAGCAGCGAGATCATCAGCGTCCCCACCACCGCCGCCGCGCTGTTGCGGGTGATCGTCGACAGCAGCAGCCCGATGCACACGACGGTGCCGATCGGGATCAGGTACACGAGCAGGCTCAGGTAGACGAGCTCGAGGCCCTTGGGCGCCGACACGATCGACCCCGACAGCGTCTGCACCGAGTTGAAGCCGGACTGGATGCTCCCCGCGATCACCCCCACGGTCCCGGCGATGAAGATCGCGGCCACCGCGTAGGTGGCGGTCGCGAGCGTCTTGCCGGCGAAGATCTGCCAGCGCTCGAGCGAGCGCGTCAGCACGGTCTTGAGCGTGCCGTTGTGGTCCTCGGAGGCGAAGATGTCGCCGGCCACGAGCGCGGTGATCAGCGGGAACATCCACACCGCGCCGAACAGGAGCAGGACCAGCGGCACCACCAGCCCGCTCTTGTCCAGGTAAGACGAGAACGCGAAGTCGCCGCCGCCCGAGCGGTGGTGGCGGAAGTGGATCGCCACCACGAACAGGATCGGGACGAGCGCTGCGGCGCCGAGTCCGAGGTAGGTCCGCTTCTGGTGGCGAAGCTTGAACAGCTCCCACCGGTAGGCGGTCGCGACCCCCGGCCGCGACCGCGATCGTCCAGCGACGCCGGCGCCCGGACCGAAGCGCGGCGTCTCCGCCGCACCGACGCCCGAGCTCATCGTGACGCCTTCGCCGGCGCGGGATCGCCCGCCGGCAACCCTGCGTTCACGACGCCGTCGCCCTCGGTCAGCGAGAAGAACAGGTCCTCGAGCGTCACGGTCTGTGGCGCCAGCGAGTGGATCAGGGCGCCCGCCTCGATCAGCGCCTGGGACAGATCCGCGACCGCACCCTCGTCGGATGCCGTGAAGCTGATCCGTCCGTGCACCGTCCGGACGTCGCCGATACCCGGCTGGGCGCGGCACACCGCGATCGCGCGGTCATCATTGGTGCTCGACAGCGCATAGGTCGCCCCGGCCCCCCGCTTGAGGTCAGCGATCGCACCCTCATAAACGATCCTGCCGGTGCGGACGATCGCCACCCGGTTGCACAGCTCCTCCACCTCCGCGAGCAGGTGACTCGAGAGCAGCACGGTCATCCCCTGGTCGGCCAGGCGCCGGATCAGCAGGCGCATGTCCCGCATCCCGGCCGGATCGAGTCCGGTGGCCGGCTCGTCGAGCAGCAGCAGCTTCGGATCGCGCAGGAGCGCCGCAGCGATCCCGATCCGCTGGCGCATCCCGTGCGAATAGCCGCCGATCTTGTCGCGGGCCCGGTCGGCGAGCTCGACCGTCTCGAGCGCGTAGTCGATCCGGTCGACGGCGTCGCCGCCGTCGAACCCGGCGAGCAGCTCGAGATTGCGCCGGCCGGTCAGGTACGGATAGAAGGTGGGCGCCTCGACGAAGCCGGCGACACCGTCGAGCGCCTGCACAGTCTCCTGCGGATCGCGGCCGAACAGCCGCACGGTGCCCGCGGTCGGGCGGATCAGCCCGAGCATCATCCGCAGGCAGGTCGTCTTGCCGGCACCGTTGGGACCGAGGTAGCCGTACACGTCGCCGGCGTTGACGGTCAGGTCGACGCCGGCGACCGCTTCGAGGTCTCCGTAGCGCTTGACGAGTCCCCGGACCTCAACAGGAGGCGCGATGTCGGTCACGTCGCTCAGGGCACCAGTTGCCTCGCCGCCGCTTCGGCTGCCGCGGGCGGCACCGACCCGATCAACGTGTACTGGACGCCCCCGCTCTGGATCCGCAGGACCGTTCCGAGCGCGGTCGGGAGCTCCTGCGCGCTATGGCCATTGATGGAGATTGTCGGGAGACTCAGGCCCTGGGGACCGCCATTGCCCGAACTCTGGGACGCGGAAGGCGACTTGCCCTGAGCGCTCTGCTCGATCACGGCAATCCCGCCGAGGCCCTGGCCGTAGGTCACGAGCGCCGCAGGGGTCCCGCCCCAGTCGAGCAGCTGGACCGTCTGCCGGGGCAGGCCATCGAGCGGGCTCGCGGCGACGAGCGTGAACGGGAGGTGGGCCTGGACCGCGGCCGCGCCCGTGATCTCGGTATGGACCTTGCCGGCGCGCTTGGCGTGGGCCCTGACAGCGTGCGCGGGCGACGAGATCTTGACCACCTTCGCCCCGGCGGGCGCGCCGACCTTGAAGACGCCGGCGGAAACCGCGCCGTAGGAGATCTGTGTGGCCTTGAGCTCGAGCACCGGGCTGCTGCTGCTCGTCGAGTAGATCGCGATCCCGAGCGGGATGCCGTGGGTGGCGTCCCAGGCGAGCTGGACGCTCCCGAGCAGGCCGCCCGAGTGCTTGGGCGTCAGCACGACCTTGTACGCGGGCTGGCCCGCGACGTTGCGCGGCAGCGGACCGGCGATGTCGACGTTCCGCATCAGCTGGGTCAGCTGCGACTGGATCTGGGCGACGCTCGGGATCGTGTCGGTCCCGGACTTGCCGCCTTGAGCGCTCCCGCTCGGAAGCGTCCCCTTGTAGACCGTGTTCGACATCGGGTCGTAGATCGAGAACGTGCCGTTCTTGACCAACACCTGGGCGTCGCCGTTCTGGCCCTGGAGCTCGAGGCGGAGCTGATGCGTCGTCGTCGACAGCCACAGCCGGCCGGTGGCGCCGCTCAGGATCGGATCCGAACCTTGGAGCGCCGTGCTGTCGATCAGGTTGTCGGTGAACTTGATCCTGGCGCTGATCGCGGTCACGGCCGGTGCCGCGGCAGCCTGATGCAGCGCCTGCGCGAGCGGCTCAGGCTTCGGAACCGTGCCGTTGCCCGCGGCGGCGAACGCGATCGCAGTGCCGCCGGCGACCGCGATCACCAATCCGGCGACGATCGCGAGCAGACGTTGGGTGGAGATTGTGCGCAGGAGCTTCATCACGGCATGACCCTTTCTCGTGTCCTGAGGCCACGATAGGGCAGGAACTTGAAATTACATTGACAGTGCCACGCGCTAAGGTCGGCGCCGTGTGCCGCCTGTTCGGTATGAGTGGCGGGCGCGAACCGGTCCGCGCCACCTTCTGGCTGCTCGAGGCGCCCGACTCGCTCGCGCAGCAGAGCCGGCGAGAGCCCGACGGGACCGGCCTCGGGACCTTCGACGACCAGGGACACCCGATCGTCTCCAAGCAGCCGCTGGCCGCCTATGAGGACCAGAAGTTCGCGCAGGAGGCCCGCGAGGTCACCTCGCGCACGTTCGTCGCCCATGTCAGGTACGCGTCGACCGGCGCGGTCAGCCCGGAGAACACGCATCCGTTCCAGCAGCGCGACCGGCTGTTCGCCCACAACGGCGTGATCGGAGACCCGGAGCGGATCGAGCCGGAGCTCGGCGACACGGCCGAGCTCGTCCGGGGCGAGACCGACTCCGAGCGCTACTTCGCGCTGATCACGAAGGAGATCGAGCGCGACGGTGACGTGGGCGCATCGATCGTCCGAGCCACGGCCTGGATCGCCGAGAACCTGCCCGTGTTCGCGCTGAACGTGATCCTGATCACCGCAACTGAGCTGTGGGCGCTCCGCTACCCGGACGTGCACGAGCTGTTCGTGCTCGAGCGCGCCGCCGGCGGACCGAGCGGCCACAGGCACCTGGACCACGCCAGCGCTCGCGGCTCGATGCGGGTTCGCGCCGGCGACCTCGCCGACCGCCCCGCCGTGATCGTGGCGAGCGAGCGGATGGACGAGGACGCGGGCTGGCGGGCGCTCGGGCCTGGCGAGCTGCTGCACGTCGACCCAGATCTGAAGGTCACGATCACCCGGCCGCTGACCAAGCCGCCGGCGCACCAGTTGACGCTCGCCAACCTCGGCGTCAAGGCCGCGGCCTCGCAGGCGCCGAGCCGTCCCGCCTGATCCGGCCGGCGTCGCCGGTGTGCAACGATCGCGAGCGAACCAGATGATCACCGCTCAAGAGATGACCACCGCTCAAGAGACGACCGCCGCTCAACGCCTCCCGCCCGGACCACGCCTCCCGCGCGTCGTCCAGACCGCCGGCTTCATGCTCACCGGGCCTCGGTTCATCGACGCCTGCCGCCGCCGCTACGGCGACGCGGTGACGTTCAGCACGGTGTTCGACGAGCGCTTCGTGATGGTGTTCCATCCGGCGCTGATCAAGGAGCTGTTCCAGGGACCGGGCGATCGGCTCCGCGCCGGCGAGGCCAACGTGATGCTCGGGCCGATCGTCGGCGAGCGCTCGGTGCTGCTGCTCGACGGCGACCAGCACCTGCGCCACCGCCGCCTGTTGCTTGGCCCGTTCCACGGCCGGCGGATGCAGGCTCACGCCGACGCGATGCGCGCCTCGGCCGACGTCGAGATCGATTCCTGGCCCGTCGGCGAGCCGTTCTCGCTGCTGCCGACCATGCAGTCGCTGACGCTGCGGGTGATCCTGCGCGCGGTGTTCGGCTACGAGCCCGGAGCCGAGGAGGATGAGCTCAGCCGGCGGCTGCGCGCGATGCTCGAGCCGCTGGCGCGGCCGCGCGCGATGATGCTGCTCGCGGCGCTGCCGTTCATCCGGGGGGACCAGGCCGCCGTGACCGGCCGCTTCGAGACCGCGCGCAAGGCGGTCGACGAGATGCTGTACGCGGAGATCGCGCGCCGGCGCGCCGACCTCGACGCACTCGGTCAGCGCGACGACATCTTCTCGGCGCTGCTGCTCGCCGAGGACGAGGACGGGCAGCGGCTGTCGGACCGCGAGGTCCGCGACGAGCTCGTGACGCTGCTCCTGGCCGGGCACGAGACGACCGCCACCGGGCTCGCCTGGTGCTTCGACCTGCTGCTGCACAACCCGGCCGTGCGCGAGCGCGCGCGCCAGGGCGACGAGCGCTACCTCGACGCGGTGGTCAAGGAGTCGCTCCGCCTGCGGCCGGTGATCCCGGGCGTCGGACGGGTGGTGCGCGGCGAGCCGTTTCGCCTGAACGGCTACGAGGTCCCGCCCGGGATCGAGATCAACCCGTCGATCCGCGTCATGCACCGCCGCGAGGATCTGTACCCGGACGCCACCGCGTTCCGACCCGAGCGGTTCCTCGCTGAGACCCGCCAGATACCTACACGTGGATCCCGTTCGGCGGCGGCACGCGCCGCTGCCTGGGCGCGAGCTTCGCGCTGATGGAGATGCGGATCGTGCTCGCCCGCGTGCTCGAGCGCGCGGCGCTCCGAGCCGCCGATCGCAAGCAGGCGAAGGTGCAGTTCCGCGGGATCACGCTCGCGCCCAAGGCCGGTGTGCGCGTGGTCCAGGACCGTCCGCCCGCCACCGGCCGGCGCGCTGGGTAAGCCCTCAATCGCGCTGGCGACCGGATCCGTCGGCAGGTTGCAACGCAACCAGCTCGCCGAGCGCCGAGCGCAACCGCTCCGGATCGTGCACACGAGGCTCCCGGGCGCTCCGTAACGCACGCGGCATCGCCTCCACGCCGTAACGCGCAAGCTCAGAGGCGTCAAACCTCAGGGTCGCCGACGGGTCATACAGCACCGCGTCGACTCTGACACCGTTTAGCCTGAGGGCCAGGAGACGACCGATAGCGGTCATGTTCGGCCGCTGGTCTGCGTCGTGCTCCAGGTTGGCGATCCAGACCATCCGGGCCTGGGTCGCTCTCAGCGCCGCTGCCAGATCCGGGACAGCGACCGTCGACAGGACACTTCGGTAGAGGGAGCCGGGAGCCAGCAGCGCGCAGTGACAGTCCGCGATCGCATCGAGCGCGGCGGCGGGAGAATCGATACGGTCGCCGATAAAGCGAAGCCTGCTTGGCCGATCCACAGAGTCGCGCTGAGATTTTGCCTCCGTGTCTTCAAACGGCTCGATCTCCCACCGCACCATCTCGATCGTGGCCGGCAGGACGGCACCCTCGATCCCCAGCTGTTCGCCGAGCCACGCGCTGGCACGCGCCGTAATCGTCAAACGCGGAGGCGGCGGATGCGATCACGAGGTTCCCGAGGGGATGCCGTCCGAGACGTTCGATCGTCAGCGGACGGCGCATCGCCCTGAGCAGAGCTCCCTCCTCTCCGCTCAGCGCCTCGAACGAGCGCCGCAGGTCCTCGACCGATGCTCCGGTGACGCGTCGCTGCACCTCGTCACCGTCCCCTTGCCGATCGGCGATGCTCACGATCACCGTGAGCCGTGTGCCCTGCCCTCGGAGCGCGCGCAGCACCGCGGCAAGGCCACGACCCGCCCCGAGAACGACGACCGCGTTATTCGACGGTGACGGTCTTGGCAAGATTCCGCGGCTGGTCGACGTTGAGCCCGCGGGCGCGAGCCAGGTGATACGCGAACAGCTGCAAGGGCACGATTCCCAGCACAACCTGAAGCAGCGGATCGGTGTCTGGAATGTAGATGACGTGCTCCGCTTCCTCGGCGACCTCCATACATCCCTCGGTCGCAATCGCAAGCACCTGAGCGCCCCGGGCGCGTACCTCGGATAGGTTCGAGAGCAGCTTCGGCAATACACGCCGGTCTGTGGCGACGCACACGACAGGCGTGTCTGGGCCCAACAGGGCGATCGGCCCGTGCTTCATCTCACCGGCGGCGTACGCGTCCGTCGGCACGTAGGAGATTTCCTTCAGTTTCAGTGCGCCCTCGAGCGCGACCGGCACACCCGACAGACGGCCGAGGTAAAGGAAGAAGGAACTGCGGGCCAGGCGCTCGGCGAGTTCACGGATCGGTTGATCGACGGACGCGATGACCTGGTCGATCAGCTCGGGGATCTCGTCGAGTGCCCACTGCAGGTCGGCGAGTATCGATTCTGGTTGTGACCCCGTTACCGCGGCGAGCCGGATGGCCAGCTCATACAGAAGCACCACCTGAGCGACAAACGTCTTCGTCGCCGCCACGCCAATCTCGAGCCCGGCGCGGGTGAACAACGCCCCGTCCGAATCCCGGGTGGCCTGGCTTGCCGGCGCGTTGGTCACCGCGATCACGGTGGCGCCGTGCGTCCTGGCCAGGCGCATCGCGGCGAGCGTGTCAGCCGTCTCCCCAGACTGGGAGATCCCCAGCACGAGCGTCCCGCGCTCGATGATTGGCTCGCGATAGCGAAACTCGGAAGCGACCTCGACGTCTACTGGAATGCGAGCCCAACGCTCGATCGCGTTCCGTCCCGCCAGGCCGGCGTGGTAGGAGGTGCCACAGCCAACGATGATGATGCGCTTCACCTGGCGCAGGCGAGCAGCGGACAGACAACCTAACTCGTTGTGCGCCAGGTCGGCGCGCCACTGCGTGAGCGTCTCGTTCACCGCACTGGCCTGCTCGTGGATCTCCTTGAGCATGAACGTCTCGTAGCCGTCCTTCTCGCAACGTTCCTCGTCCCAGTCGACGTGCGTCGAGTCCGGCCGGCGCGGAGGACCGCTCACGTCGAAGACCTCGACGTCATTCGGCCGCAGGACAGCAATCTCCCCGTCGCTGAGCACCGCCACCTCGCGGGTGTGGGCAAGAAACGCCGAGATCGACGAAGCGATGAACTGCTCACCCTCGCCCAGGCCGACGACGAGTGGACATTCGCGCCTGACGCCAACCAGCGTGTCAGGCTCGTCCTCGCACATCGCCACGATCGCGTAATGACCCTGGAGCTCGTCGAGCGAGCGGCGCACGGCCTCGGACAGGCTGCCGTCGTAGTTCAGGGCGATGAGGTGGGCAACGACCTCGGCGTCGGTGTCGGAACGTAGCCAGACCAGGTCCCCGGCCAAACGCTCGCGCAGCTCCCTGTGATTCTCGATGATGCCGTTGAGGACGATCCTGAACCGCCCGCTCGCGTCCTCCTGAGGATGCGCATTGACCTCGTTGACTCCGCCGTGCGTCGCCCACCGGGTGTGGCCAATACCGGCTGAGACGGTCCACGTTGCGGTCCCGGCGCCGTTCGTCAGACTGCGGGCGAGCACCGCCTCGAGCGCGTTGAGGTTCCCAACCGCCCGAATACACCGGGCCATATCGCCTTCGCGCCAGGCGATCCCGGCGGAATCGTAACCGCGATATTCCAGCTTCCTGAGACCCTCGAGCAGCAGTTCCTGGCAAGGCCGGCCGCCCACGTAGCCGATGATTCCGCACATTTCTGCAGTCCTTTCGCCCCTCGTTTCCTTACCAGCCATTAATGAGTCAATAACGGGTGGCGGTCAATGGGGTCGCCGAGCTATCCGGCGTTCATACCGTGATCGGCTCCGGTCCAATACTGTCGAGCGAGATGCTCCCGGAAGGCCGCGATCGCACCGCGGAACTCCTCCCGCTCTTCCGCCAGCTCGGCGCGCTCGTGCAGCAACGCCCAAAGGTCGGCGGCCGGGCACTCCTCCTGGGTGAGCTCCCCCACCCGCTTATCGAGCCGCGAGTACTCGATGTCGAGGTTAAGCGCGTACGCGGCGAGATCTGTCAGCGCGTCGGACATACGCTGGTCCAGGTCAGCGCCACTCGATCGAGGCTCGCGCCTCGTGTGATCTCCGCGCTCAGGCTTCACCACGTAGGGCAGTGAGTCTTCCGGTAGGTCACGAGGCGGTAAAGGGGTCACCCTGTGCATAAATCGTTCATCGCGATGAACATTTGCCGTATCGTGCGGACTGCGAGTTTGAATCCGCGTGGGCACCCTGCTTACGGATGAAGACCTACGCCGAAGGGCAGGGGACGTTGGCGGTCCTGGGCTTGGTCCGGCGCGGGTCCGACTGCGCGATGTAGGCGGGCAGGGGTGAACCGCGCCGCACACCTTCCCGTGCTCCTGCGGCGCGACGCTGCCGCAATCCTAGGAGTTCAAAACTGAACGGTCTCGCGCGCCCGGAATGGAAGCGAGTTACGCGCAGGTCCGTGCCGGTGGATCAGCCGCCGCCCGACGATATGCCGTTGCCCTGCCCGCCAGCGGGCACCGCGGAGACGCCGCTGCCGCCACCCGAGCCGCTACCGACCGAGCCGCCGCTCGGATTTCCGTGGTGGCCGCCCGCCCCCGGAGCGCGTCCGCCGCTCGTGCCACCTGCGCCGCTCGTGCCGCCTCCGCCGCTCGTGCCGCCTGCGCCGCTCGTGCCGCTCGTGCCGCCTCCGCGCCCGCCCGACGGCCCGCTGGTCGATGGCACGGACCCTCCAGGACCGCCTCCGTGGGCAGCTGGCGCAGTCGACCGCCCGGCGCCGGACTCACTCGGAGTGCTGATACGGACTGCGCTGTCGGCATGCCGACTGATCGGCGCAACTTGCACTCGCGTCCTGAAGTTCGAGACGGGGTGTCTGGCGACCGCGTGATCCGATCGGCCTCCGGCGCCCTGGCCGCGCTTCAGCTTGGGCGCGGACGCGGCGGGGGTCTTGGCCGTCGGTGCTGGCCGGTTAGGCCTCACTACGTGGGGCCCTGACGGCGAAATGGGCGGGGGCCCCACGGCTGCTGGGACGAGCGGTGGAACGCTTCCCTGTCCGACCGATGCGCCGAGCGACGCCGTCGTCGGTGGGCGCGTCGCGATCACGCTGACGGCCACAGCGACGGCGATCAGCGCCGGACAGGTGGCGAGCACTAGCCGTTTACGCCTAGCGCGGTTCGCACTATGCAGTCCGGATCTGGAGCCTGCAGCCTTGCGCGGACGTTCGGTGCCGGACGCCTTGCCGATGTGGGCGGCTTCGAAAGCCAGGACCGGATCAGCCGCGGCGGGATGCTCCTCCCAACGTCTCCGCACGAGCCGCGCTCCGCTCGGGTGTCCGCACGAGCCGCGCTCCCTCGGGTGTCCGCACGAGGCGCGCTCCCTTGGGTGTCCATACGATGCCGCGCTCCCTCGGGCTGTCCGCACGCAGCCGTCGCTCCCTCGGGTGCGGATAGCGGTGGCAGCGCCGGCGGCAAAGCTGCCTGCGGCTCAGCAGTCGAACCCGCCGGCGGTGTAGAACCGCGTGTGCCCCAGCTGTTGTCGTGGATTCGAATGACCGCCCAGAAGACCTGGAACGAGAAACCAACGTAGAAAAACGCGGAGACGACGGCGTACTTCCAGACGCCGTCGTTGCGCAAGCTTCGATACAGCAGCGCGTAGCTCGTGTTCATCACGTACAGGCCGAGCAGGTAGACCACCGGCGTCGTCCCGTGAACGATCGGCTGCCAGCCGACCTGGTAGAGAGTCACCACAGGGCTGGCGAGCCCAGCTATCGCGCCGATGAGGATCGCCGGGAAAGCTAGTGGATGCGACCGCCATGAGTGTCTGACCAGCACGAGGCTCTCACCCACGAATGACTTCTGCCAGCGCAGCTGCTGCTTGAAGAACTTGCGATAGCGTTCCGGCGCCTCGGTCCAAACCTCCGCTTCGCCGTCATATATTACTTTCCAGCGTCGCAGCACCATGTTTGTCAGAGCACGATCGTCTCCGTGCAACCACGGGCGCCCAAACAAGGTCTGGTGCTCCCACTGCTCGAGAATTGGCATCACGGCGGAGCGACGGTAGGCAGCGAAGCAGCCACTGGCGCATGACACAGCGTTCACAACCGACTCAGCCGCCTTGAGCAGTTGGAAGCTGACGTAGTAGCTTGCCGCTTGCATGTGCGTGAGCACGTTGGTGTTCGCATTGCGAATGTAGGTGAGCCCGGAGACCCCGCCAACCTTAGGGTCCGCGAATCCCTGGACGAGCTTGCGCACCGCCCACGGAGCGGGCATCGAGTCCGAGTCAACGAACACCAGGATCTCAGCGTCGGTCGCACGAATGCCCGCCGCCATTGCCGCCCGCTTTCCCTGGTTGTAACCGAGGTCGATGCAAGTCACCCGGCCGGGATAGCGCGTAGCAGCGAGATTCATTTGCTCCCAAGTGTCATCTGTCGACCCGTCGTTGACTGCCACGATCTCAACTTTCTCGGGCGGGTAAGCGATCGTGCAGCAGGAGTCAATCGTGCGCACGACACCGTTACCCTCGTTGAAGGCAGGCACGACAATAGCGATCGTTGGTTCAAGACCAGCATCACGCGGTGGCTTATAGATCGCGGCCAAGACGAAACGACTAAAGATGTAGCAGGCGAGCACCATCGTGTAAACGCCAGTTATGGTGCCGAACCCCGTACCCCTGAGCAGCCCAAGGACGTGGAAGATCAACAGACCGCACAACGCCGCTGTGACTAGCGCCGCCGCCCAGCGAACTGAGCGATTAAGACGTCCCTCGTTGGGCACATCCCACGGAGACTCAGCCTTGCTGGTCACCTCGTCCTTGGTCAGAGTCGCTGCCAGGCTCATCGTATGTTCTCATCGGTTGCATTTGTCGTCCATGGCCACGTGTACCCCGATGGAGCTTGCGTAAACTCCGCGCCGCACGGCACCCCGACGAGCTGCAGCGACCCGGGTGCCGCTCGCGCTCGCGATCGAGCTGCGCACCTACCGGCCCTGCAACGGGATTGCCGCCGAGCTGGTCTGCGGACCTCCTTGGCCGTGATTTGAGAGAACTGCGCTCGGCTCGCTGAACGCGCGCCAGCTCCTGCCCGCACGCCGAGATCGCTCTGGACTGTGCAGTGAGAGGCACCCGCCGCCAGGGGTTTGGTGCCTGGTTGGTCGTTCAGTGATGAAGGGACAACCACGGTCGCAGGCGCCGGAAGCGTCGTGGCGCAGCTCATCTTGCTGCCTGTAGTTCGAGCCGCTTCACCGTCAGCGGGCACGCTTCGGGGCGATGCGCCGCCGCGGCGCTGACGGCATCGACGGCGCTCGACGTCTTCGCCAGCACGCGTATCGCGGCTGCCGACAGCGCCCAGCGGACGCCGGTCTGGTTACCACTTGATCGTCGGCAACGACCACCGTCAAGTCGAGTGGCGATTCCGAATCGGGCCCCATGAGGCCGCCCCCTTGTCCCATTCCGTGGTCGTCAGAACTTCATCTGCGCAGAAGGTAATGCATTGCCCGCAGCGGTTGGATGGCCGACTTGGGCCCTGACGCGTTCAAGATTGAACGCAGACCGGCCGCCGCCGCGCGTTCCCAGCAGCAAGCCCTGATAGTCAACTTCGACTTGCCGCGAAGCCCCGGGAGATCGAGCGTCGACGTGGCCGGCCACTTCCGCACATGGTCAGCCGGCCGCATTCCTGCGAGCCACGACGATCGAGAGACGCCTCCGCACCTATCACCATGTCGGGCAAGCGGCTACCCCGCGGTGGACAAGTTCGCCAGCTGGCTGGGTGGCGGACCTGTGACTCGCATCGGCTGACGCGGCTCCCGGCCACCGGCATCGAGGCTGTGTCCTACCTATACCAAACTACGGGACTGACTAGCCGCTGAATGGGGCGGGTCAGAGCACTGGCCCAGCCAGCGCGGAGTCTGCCACCGGATTGACGAGACTCCCGGGCTCTCTAGCCTGCGGTGGCGTCCTCGAGTTACCGGGGAACGCAGGCGGGGCAGGTCACGGCCGGCGCCATGGCCCATGAAGTCGCAACCATCGCCAGGCCGAGCGGCTTTCTCCCGGATTCCGGAGGTCGTCGGGGGCGGATCCGCAGGGATCGGCGAAGATTGTGACCGCTCTCGGGAGGCGGCCGACGCGGCCCGAGGATCGATGATTCCGCAGGCCTCGGGGGTCGTGGTCGGGTAAGCCGACCCCCCACCGGTCGGCAGCCCGTTAACTCCCAGCTAGCACAACAGTGTTCCCATACTGCTGTGTGCAGCTCGAACCCGCGATCGGGCCGGGGATCACTGCATAGTCGGAAGGAGGATTCTCGATGACGAGCTGGTTATGGGTGATGTCGTCCTCGCAGCTGCTCGCCGCAGAACTGCTCATACGGCTGCCGTCGACCCAGACGTCCAGCCACGTCTGCGCCCCGGGATCGGCGGTACTCAGGTCATGGCACGGTTCGTCCTGCGGGGTCGGTCCATCGCCACACGTGTCCTCCACGATGAAATAGCGGCGCAAGTTCGGGAAGTAGAACCTGGTTGCCTGGGGCCAGTCGAGAATGTCCTGGCCGTTGATGATCGAGTGGCCGACCGCGACCGTGATCGGGTCCTGGTAGGTGCCCGTACCACCAGCTACCTGATGTAGCACGGGGTTTGAGATGACCGGGCTCCCGGGCGGGGTGTTGTCGTAAATGTCGTACCCCGTGACATACGCGGTGAGATTCCGGGCCGGCGAACTAGGCGCCGGCGAACCAGGCGGGGGGCCCGACGAACCGGGCGCAGGGCCCGGATGACCTGCGGTAGCCCGCGCAGTTCTGATCAACCGGCGTCGGTTTCGACGTCGATGATGTCGCGCCCCGTGCGGTGTGGGCGATGACGGTGACCCGTAGCCTGTGCCCGACGTCTCGACGGGTGAGCACGTACTTGTCGCCTCGACCGCGCCTCGGAACACCGATCGGCTTGCAAGCCTGTCCCTTCGAGTTGCAGCGCTGCCATTGGTAGCGGAACGTCGCCGCCCCTCTCCTGCGTCCACTCCAGGCACGGAGGACGTGACCGACTGCGGTGGCCCCGGTGATCGTCGGCCTTGTTTGGGCAAGCGGGCGATAGCGTGATTGCCCGGCGGAGGCATATCCTGCGGGCAATACCGCGATCAGTAGTCCGATGCACGGCGCCAGCAGCACAGCTGCGCGACGCGCTAGGCGCGCGCGCACTCATAATGGGCGCGGTGGTTCGTGATGCTGGTAAGCGCACGGAGCCGGGGTTCGTCATCTCCCGCGATGACGCCGAGACAGCGGAACGGACCGCAGGATAATAGCCTAACAGCGCAGCCTGTCGAATTCGCCTCATCCCGGCCTGTGTCTTGGGCGACGTACCTCGTCCGGATCCGGCCGATCGAGCTCGCGAAAGCGAACTGGGCGGCGTGAGATCGTGCGTCATCTCAGGAGAGACGACCGTCGGACCATCCCTCCCCTCTACCGGCAACCAGCTCGGCCGAGGCACGCTGACCGATCACCCGAGCGCCGCGGAAGCCAACACAGACCGCGACCGGCGTTCGATCATGGCCTTCGTGGCGATCTCCGCGAGCGCCTCGACCGCCCGCGATCTCCGCCAGCGCGGTCCAACGCACCACGCGCGCGCTGTCCCAAAGGTCTGCAGTGAGCCCCTCGTCGCAGGGCGACTCGGACGCTGCCGCAATTCGGGCCTTACCCATCCACCACCTGGCCGCTCCTGCCGGCTCGGCTGAAGCCACGACTGACCCTCTCTTCGCCATCCCAGCACATCCCAGTGGCGGTGTCCACTGGGCGTCCCCGGCCAATCGGACCGGTAGTCGCTCATCCGCCGGCCTATTACGCCACCGCGGTGACGTAATAGCCGGCGGATGAGGCCAATCAGCCAGTCATCGAGTAGTCGTCCACCGTGAGGGTGGTCGGCGCCCCAACAGATAGCCCGAAGCTGATGCCGTCGTAGCCGGCCGGGAGCGCTTGTGGCAGCGTCCACGTCGCCGTGGCCCACGCAGCCGCCGCAGTTGCCGGGAATGGAGAGGCACTGTCGTCTGTCCAGTAGGTCCAGCTCCCACTATCACTGCGAATGAACACATCGAAGAACACCGGCACAGCGCTCTGATAGTTAGCCTTCAACGTGTACGTGCTGCCCGGTGCCAGGATTGGCGAGCATTCCCCCAGGTCCTGCGCAGTGACGATGCCAGCATCGCTGCCACTGCTGGCGGTAGTCACCTTGATTTGGCCAGCTTCTGTATCCGCATTGGGCTCGCCAGTCGGCGCTGCAACCCTCGAGATATACCCGGTCCCATTAGTCCCGGTGATCACGGGCGTCACCGTGCTGCTTCCAGATTGCTGCAGCTGGTAGCAGGGTGGGCCACTGGGACCGTTGTACCAGGTGGTTCGGATTCGCCGCGTCGATGAAATTCGAGTTCACTACAGCGGTTGAGAGTCCCGTCGACGTCCACCCAGCTACGCTTGACCACTCGTTCGTGGGCGAGGTCGTCGCGGGAGCGACGGCAGGCGTGTTCGGCCCACCGACTACCTGCGCCATCGTCTTCACCACGATGTTGCCGGCTTCCTCCTGCTGCTGAACCCAGTTCATCAGCGTCGTGAACTGCGTCGTGTCCATCTGGTATCCATCAGGGCTGTTACACGTCGACTCGTTAGCCACCGTGCAGATGTCGTGGAACGTGACCGATAGCCAACCGTTCGTCGCTGTGTCCGCTTTCTCTGCACCAGTGACCCAGGATTCGACCTGCGTGGCAGTGGTAATGCCGTCAGCAGAACCGACGCTTGGGGTCGTCGGCATAGCAAGCGGATCGTCGAACGTGGTGGAGGAATCAGCAGTTGTAGGATCGTATTGGTCGGTAGAGGTCAGTGGCACAGCCGCAGGAGTGCTCCCGGCGGTCATCGATACCATCGACCGTGCGCGCGCTGTTAAGGCCACATGCCTTGATGATGCTCTCGATGGTGGTGCTACTACCGCTGTCGCTGGCAGTCGAACTCCAAGTACTGGGATCGGTAGTCGTATTGGGACTACCAGACGCGATGCCCTCGCCGTCAGGGTAGGCAAGACTGGTGATCGGCCCCAGCGAGCCGGCTGGCAACCCCGGCGGGTTCATCAGGGCATAACGATCCTGGCAGATCTCCTGAATTGCCTCATCATTATCCACTTGCGGCAGAGCTTCGTGAAGCACCGTGTGGCTGCCGATCTCGTTGCCGTTCTGATAGAGCGTCTCGAGCTGGCTCCAGGTCATATAGTGCAGGAAAATTGTTGGCGGCATTGTTCAGAGCTACCCGAGATGATGTAGAACGTGCCGTGAAGCTGATCCTGCTGTAGGACAGGCAGCGCGTGGCTGATCATGTTTTCGTAGCCGTCATCGAAGGTCAGCGTCACCACCGTCTTTGCCTGTGTGACTGCCAATGACTGACGAGCTTGGGCCGCCGCGGTATACGCCGTGTTTCCAGCCTGATTAGCGTCGATCGCGCACGTACCCGCTCCGGTGAAGCTAACGGTCGCACCGGACAACGTACACCCGGTGCTGCTGCCGTCAAGCGATAGTACAACCGGCAAGCCCGAAGTCGCGGTTGCCGCAACCGTATAAGGGAATCCATTCGCGACCGGATGGGTAGGCGCTGTGGAGGCGAACGAAATCGTCTGACTTTGCTTAGGGGTTGGAGTCGGGCTTGGAGTCGAGGTCGGAGTCGAGGTTGGACTCGGCGTCGGGGTGCTTGTCGGTGTCGGCTTCGGACCCGACAGCTTCCCGAGCACGAAGAAGAGGCTCACCGGATAACGACCATAGGCCATTTCCCAGGTCCCGCCAACCAGTTTAGAATGCCACCCCTTGGCTTTGCGAGGCAACTTCGAGGCGTGCTTAAGCCAGAAGCGGAGGTCGCTCCTGGCCGTCGCGCACGTTAGGTTCGGGGTGACGCGGACGTTGCTCGCCCTATAAAGGCCGACCGTCACGCTCGAACACGTACGTGTCCTGGTCTTGGCGATGGCCGGCCCTGCCATCGCGACTGCTTGCCCTACTACTGCCAATGCTGCGCCGAGCAGCACGATGCGTTTCACCATTGACGGCCCCCTTAGACGGTCGGTGCGATTGATGAGTGACAACTGATGATTGGAATTGTGCATCTGCGTATTGTTGGGCGGTAATGTCATGGGGTTGATCCCTTACCGAGAAGGATCTCCGAGAACTCCAATGGTCGCTGTGACACGCCCGAGCAGGAATCACTTGGCTGCCGTGGTGCACCCGAACACGCTTGATCGCGGCCGAGGGACCACTCAGAGAGGCGCCCGAGATGGTGTGCGGTCGCAAACCCGTATAGCGCCTGAGCCTCCGAGATATTCCACACCTGGCCCGGGCTATCTGTGCGACCTACCATAATCGTCGCCCCCAGGTCAGGCCACACCCTATCGGGACCCGTAGCGATGTGGTGCGACCGATACAAGCTTTGGAGCTGGACTGCGGTTGCGGTCACTGCGCTCTCACTGGCACTCAGGACGGTTCGACCAGCCAAAGGCCCATAATCGAACGCGAGGACGTTCACGCCGGCGATTTGCACGCCGGCTAAGATCATCTGCTGAATAGCCGCGAGGCCCTCCGGCGCCAGACCAGCAGGCGACACCGTCAGTGTCAGCCAGACCGCTAGCGGCTTGCCCGCTGTCAATCGTGCTCGCTGAACGGCGCCGATGGCTTGAGCACGACGAGCAGCGACGGCGGCGTTGAGGGATGCGGGGCCCTCAACATCGAGGTCGATCGTGCTCAGGTTGTAGCGATCGACGACGGTTTCATAGGCGCCTTCGAGCTCTGTCGGATCGGCACAACTAACAGCAAGGTCAGAACCCTCGGCGCCGCCGAAGCTGACGATTACTCGTTGGTCAGCAGCTTGTGCTTGCGTAACCGATTCGTTGAGCGTCGCCGCCTGGTCGAGCGTAGACAGACCGCCCCACGTCGGGGCACACCGGTCGTGGGCGCCGGCGACGATAAATCCCAACACCACATGACGGCTTGGGTTGGCCGCCGAGTCCTGAAACCGAGGCACAGACGAGACCGTAAGATCCACGTACGGCGCAAACCAGGGTGGCGCCCCTACAGACGCGTTGTGGGAGGACCCTACAACGTTTCCGTGAGAGTGAGCATCCGTGCTCCCGCCACCATCGATGACGCTCACCACCAACACCACTGCGGAGATCAGTAGCGCGAGCGCGACAGCGCACCACCGCCTGCGGGAGCCTGAGCGAACAGTCAAATCGGCCTTACCCATAGGCGAGTGAAGAACGGCAAATTGCTACTAGGCGTCGGCTTGTAGACCCCGAACCCAATGCCTCCCTGGACCTTGGGCGCAGGGAATGTGCCGATCGGCGACCCATCGATTGCGACGCGGAGCTGCTTGGCTAGCGTAACGCCCACGCGGTGAGATGTCGCGGCTGCGATAACGCCACTGAAGATGTCACCGCCATTCTGGTTCTGGATCGTGATCCTCGCCGCGGAGATCGAGACCGCGTAGCCGACGTGCTTGTCGGTATGACCGACGACGACTGTCGCACTGCCTCCCGAACCCTCTGACCCGAGGTTCGTGATCGTGACGCCCAGGGTATAGTTCTCCCAGTCCACGGTATTCCGCGGCAGCCAGTATGCGCCCCGCCAGCCTTTCCCCTGCGCCGGGAGCGATGGCCGTCCGTTCGTCAGCGGACGCAGCACGAGCACGCCATGGCTGTCGGTCGTGATCGTGGCGCCGTTGTCAAGCGTCCACCCGGTCGTAGGCATGCTAGTGAGCGATGCTGGGATTTGGGTCGGCTTTGGCATGGTCGGCTTTGGGGTGAGGGTGATCGCACCGGTGAGAACCAGCTCCTCCATCTCGAGCGCTGACGGCTTGTGCCCGTTCAGCGCCCAGCCCACATTCCCCGGATCTGCCAACATGATTGGCGGCGGCGTCGGGCGCCATGACGTTGGTGCTGCGGTAGGACGAGGGACTGTCCGACTGAACATTTCATGGACGAACGCGGCGAGCGGCACGGCGAAGATCAGGAGCGTGCAGATACCGCCGACCAGCTGAAACGCAGTCCGGCGCACGCGACCGTGGTGGATCGGTTGTCCTTCCGGTCGCTGACTGAGGTGAGCTGCGGTTCGGTCAGCCCTAGGCCTGCGAGCAACTGTCTCCGCCTGAATCGTGGCATCGGTCGGTCCCATATCTACCTGACGGTCACGGTTTGGCTTGTCTGTAACGGTCATCACCGTCCTCGCCCCATTCTCATGCGGCGAGATTGGACACTCCGACCGCGTCGCCTCGTCTTTGCGCGCTGCGAAAGGCAGCCTCCGTGCCGGCGATGGCGCGGCGCTCTTCGACCGGTACCCCGATCTTCGTTGCGGTGGCGCCATGCCCGACGTTTATGTGCTCGCCGGTCCGGCAACTCCTTGGCGATCAGCTCTCGGCTCTCTTCCAGCAAGGCGCCCATACCGGATGGGACGCCAGCGTCACCCTGCGTGTGAGCGCGTTGGTATGCCGCTGCGGCGCCGGCAAGCGGCTGCTGCGCTTCGAGCGGGAGGCCGAGGTTGCACGCGGCCGGGGCACGACCGAAGCAGTCGGCCAGCCGGACCGCGAGCTCGGCGGCGGGAATCTTCCCCGACCCCTCGAGGCGAAGACCGCGATCGAACTCGCTCTCTGGATCATTGAAGCCTTTCTTCTGCCGGTCCGATCCCGGCTCGCTTGACACTGGCCTGCGCAGCAACGCCCGCTCCTGATCGACGAATTACTCCGACCGCGCGCCGGCCTGTAGTTCGTCGCGCTCGGCCTGCTCCAAGATCTCGAGGGCCGCCCGGCGATTGGGCATCCCGAGCTTCCGCAGTACGGAGGACACGTGCCGACGCACGGTGACCTCGGAGATGCTCAGGTGGGCGGCGATGTCGGCCGTCCGCTCGCGCCGTCGCAGCCGCGTGAGAACTTCGAACTCGCGCGCCGTCAGCTCTGCCTCGCCCGCCCCGGCTGGCAGGTTCACCCGGTGCCTGGTGCCTCGCTCGCGAAACTCTTGGATCAGGCGAGCGGTCATACCGCGCGGCAGCGCGGCCTCGCCGTTGACGACGCCGCGGAGCGCATGGGCCAGCCGGCTGGCCGACGTGCTCATCAGCAGATAGCCATCGGCGCCGGCACGTAGCGCACCGAAAAGATCCTCCTCGCGCGGCGACGCCGTGATCATCACGATCTTCGTCGCCGGCAAGGCCTGCTTGATCGCCCGCGCGGCGTCGATTCCGTTGTCGGGCAGCTCGACCGACAGCACACATATGTCGGGACGAAGCGCGAACGCCATGCGCAGCGCTTCGGACGCGCTCGCCGCCTCACCGGCGACGCGGAGTCCGTGAGGTTCGATCGCTCGCCTGATCCCAGCGCGCGCCGGCGCTTGATCGTACGCCAGCATCACAGTCAACTCGTTTGACTCTGGTGCGACCGCCACTGCCTCGGTTACAAGCGCGTTAATCGTCGCTGCCCTTCTCGATTCGGTGTCTGGACCTGGTGTCGCGGCACAGTAGCCCTCCGGGCCCGAGTCTCCGAGGGGTTGGCTGGTGCAGATCGGCGTTCATTCGATGAACGGAGAGTTCGTTCGCACCTGAAGGGCGAACGGCCGATTGAGGCTTTCGGTCGCGCCCTCCTCTGTTCATAGCAGCCTGGACATCATTCGACACAGCTCTGTCCGACGGCCTCCACATCACCAATAGCGTCGACCTGAGGTGAATGCGACGATCGCAGTCGGGGTCGACACCCACAGGAGTGCCACTACGCAGTTCGCGCTCGATCACCTCGGTCAAGCGCTCGCCGAGCTCACGTTCGCGGCCACCGCGGCCGGCTACCGCGAACTGCAGCGATGGGCCGAAGAGCTTGCTTCCGGCCGCGAGCTGGTGTTCGGGATCGAGGGTGCTGGCAGCTGGGGCGCGGGGCTGTCAGATCACCTGCTCCGGGTCGGACACGTGCTCCTGGAGGTCGAGCGTCCTCGTCATCGCGACCGGCGCACGGCAAAATCCGATCGCATCGATGCGATCGCGGCTGCCAAGCGGGTGCTCTCAGACGAGAACGTCTCGATCGCGAGGCATCGCGGGGTTCTCACCGCCATCCGGGCGTGCTGATCGCGCGTCGCTCGGCTGTCGCCGAGCGCATACGCGTCCTGAACCAACTTCAGGCTTTGACCGCAACCGCACCCATCGCGCTTCGTGAGCGAATCGGCCGGGGCATCGGCAAGCAGCGGTCGGGCCTCCGAGGAGTTCGATACGTGGTCCGCTCGGGTGGCTACCTGACCGACATCCGGCCCGCCGAGTCGTCGGTCGCAAAACGCTCGCGCTTGGTGTCTAAGAGCCGGCACGCCGAGGCCTGTCGAGCGGAGCGTTCAGCACTGAACGCATGAAGGGCGAGGAAGCCCATTGGCGAGGGACTCAGCAGCCAACAAACTTGGGCCGTAGATCGAAATGAAAGTCCTGTGGCTCACCGATCGTGGCGAGGTTGCGGTCCCCGAAGCGACCCTGAGGGGCATTTCCGCGACCGCGCTTTGCTGGCCACCGCTGCCACGGACGCATGAGCACGACTCGGTCGGATACGCGGCAGATCTTCGAGACCCGTTGCTGGGGAGCGCATAGTGTCATCGTTCCATAAACGTGCGCGTTTGTGGTTGTGCGGGTTGGCGGCGGCGGGGATCAGCTTGTGGCTATTCACCTGTCCGGCCCAGGCAGCGACAGGGGCGACGATCAGCGTGTCGCTGTCCCCGTCCAGCATCACCGCCGACGGCAACTCGATGAGCATCGCCACCGCCACGGTGGAGGACAGCACGGGCGCGATCGTCAGCGGCGAGTCGGTCACGTTCTCATCTAGCGACGCCGATGAGACGGTGAGCGGCACGATCGACAATGCCGACGGTACGTACAGCGCAACCATCACGAGCTCCACCACCGTCGAAACCGCGACGATCACTGCAACCGATAGCACTTCAATGCTGACCGCCACCACGACCCTGACCCAGACCGCGGGGCCCGCGGCCACCGTCACGGTGGCCCTGAACCCGACCTCGATCGTAGCCAGCGGAGCCTCCACCACCACCGCGACCGCGACCGTCAAAGACGCTCAGGGACATGTCCTGCCGAGCGAAAGCGTCAGCTGGACTTCCAGCGACACGGGCGACAAGTTCAGCGGCCAGACCAACGCCGGGAACGGCACCTACACCGCGACGATCACGAGCTCCACCACCGTCGGAACCCCGACGATCACCGCAACCGATGGCACCGTGTTCGGAACTGCGACCCTGACCCAGACCGCGGGGGGCGCGGCTACCGTGACGGTGGCGCTGAGCCCTACCTCGATCATCGCTAACGGAACCACGACCACCACCGCGACCGCGACCGTCAAAGACGCCGCAGGGCATCTTCTGCCCAGCGAAAGCGTCAGCTGGACCTCCAGCGACACAGGCGACAAGTTCAACGGCCAGACGAACGCCGGGAACGGCACCTACACCGCGACGATCACGAGCTCCACCACCGTCGGAACCCCGACGATCACCGCAACCGATGGCAGCGCGTCCGGAACTGCGACCCTGACCCAGACCGCCGGGCCCGCGGCCACCGTGACGGTGGCGCTGAGCCCTACTTCGATCATCGCCAACGGAACCACCACCACCGCGACCGCGACCGTCAAAGACGCCGCAGGGCATCTCCTGCCCACCGAAACCGTCACCTTCACCTCGAGCGACACAGGCGACAAGGTCAGCGCCACGACGAACGCCGGTAGCGGCATCTACACCGCGACCATCACGAGCTCCACCACCGTCGGAACCCCGACGATCACGGCAACCGATGGCACCGTGTTCGGAATGGCGACCCTGACCCAGACCGCAGGTTCGGCTGCAACGGTACAGGTTGCGGTGAACCCGGCAGCGATCCTCGCCAATGGCACCTCGACCGCCGGCGTGACCGCGACCGTCGAAGACGCTCAGGGGCATCTCCTGACCGGCCAAAGCGTCAGCTTCAAATCTACTGATTCAGGGGAGTTCTTCGGTCAGGTGTCGGACAACGGCAACGGCACCTACAGCGTCCAGGTGAGAAGCTCGACGACGGTGGGTTCAGCAACCATCACAGCGACCGATAGCTCCGTGTCGCCCGCCGTCTCCGGTCAGTGGACGCTCGATCAGGCCGCCGGCCCAAGCACTACCTCGCTTGTGACCTCTTCCTCAGCGCTCGTCACAAACGAAAGCGTGACGCTGTTCGCGACTGTCAATGGTGGAGCCGGCTCGCCGTCAGGAGCGATCACGTTCAGCGACGGCGGCGTGTCCATAGCGAACTGTGTCGCGGAACTGATCACTCCGTCAAACCCCGGCGCCACGTGTCAGACATCATTTGCCGCCGCTACATCCCCTGAGCAGCTCACGGCCGTTTTTATACCAAACACCAAATCGACCGCCCCGGGATCGACGGGCGTTACTACCGTCACGGTCATGCCGGACTCGCCCTCCGTCTCCCTGAACGTATCGGCGACGGTCGACGTGGGCCAGGGTACGACCTACACAGCCACGGTCGCGCCTCCGGCAAGTCGTTCCGGCCCCGTCGAGCCGTCGGGTTCGGTGGAATTCTTCGACGCTGGTAAGCCGATATCGTCATGCCTCAATCAGGCGCTGGTTAACCTGAGCGCAACGTGCACGCTCACCTACAACGCGGTCGGCACGCACAGCATCGCTGCCCGCTACGGTGGAGACTCCAACTTCACAGGCTCCACCGCAGCGGCGCAGCCCGTGACCGTCGTGCCGGACCCCGTGCCCGTGCTCGGTCGGATCAACGCCACGATGCAGTGGACGTTCGCCTACGCGCGTCGCTACACGAAGGTCGACACGCTTTTGGTCAACTGGGTGTCGTCCGACTCGACCGTGCTCCTCAAATGCCACGGTCGAGGCTGCCCGTTCGCCACGCATACCAGCAGGGTTGCGAAACCCAAGCGGTGCGGGAACAAGGGGAAGCCCAAGTGCCCGATCGGTGGCAGCATCAACCTAGCCGCGCCTTTCCAGGAGGATCCTCTGCACCCTCGGGCCACGATCATCGTGATGATCCGGCGCTCAGGTTGGGTCGGCAAGTACTACAAGTTCACGATCCGGGCTGGAAATCAACCCACCATCCAGATCTCTTGCCTCGCCCCCAACCGAATCCATCCGGGCGTCGGATGCTGACGAAGCCCGAGGGTTCGCCGAAAAGTGTCGAACGCTTGGGCTGATTCGAGGATGTGTGACCGCGCGTTGCACGTCCTGAGGCTGGTACTTGCTTGCGCCGTGTTTGCGACCGATGCCGGCCTCGCACAGGCGGGGAGCCCCTCCGCGGCTTCCAGGACCGTCACCTGGAGCGGGAACTGTCTTTTCGGGCAGTGCGGCCCCAGCCCTTTCCGGTCGCGGCTTCGGCTAGGACTGCTAGGGATTGACACTAATTGACGGCTAAGCTAATATTTGTGGGACTTTACTAGGAGATACGCGCGAAGTAGAGTTTTTGATCACGTTGTGGGAAAAGGTTCGGCGAGCGCGTGACGCAAGGGGCAGCAAGGCCGGAATCGCGATAGGGGTCCATTCGGACGTCTAGCGGTGACGATCATGTGAGCCAGGCATGATCGAAGGGGCAACTGTATGGCGGTGATCGCGTCGCCATGAACATGGCGGTAAATCCCTCGCCTGTCAGGATTTTGAGGACAGGCCCGAGGCCAGGTTGGTCAGTGCGCTTGGCCGTCGCGACGGGCTGTCTGTCGACGATCGTGATCAGCGTGGATCTTGTCAAGCCGATCCATGTCACGAGCCCCAGCGGTCGCGCCGCGCTCGAGACGCTGATCGCGCTCTCGGCGATCTTCACGGCCCGGTTACTCGCGGCGAACTTCCGAGACAGCGGCCGGTTGCCCGATTTGATGCTCCTGTGCGCCCTCGTGGCCGTGTCGCTCACTGATTTCGTCTACTGCGCTGCCCCGGCCCTCGCAGACGGCGTGAGGCCCGAGGCCGGCGGAGGCGCTCGACTTTGCTGCAGCCTGATCGTCTCGGTCGCGTTTGCCGCGACGGCGTTCGCACCCGACAAGGCGATCCGGTATCCAGGCCCGCGCGCAATCGGTGGCGCGATCCTCGCCGCCACCACCGTCGTCATGCTTTCCCAGTTCATCGAGCACGCCACCGGCTCGCACTGGAACGCAACGTTGCAGGATGTCGGCATCCAAGGCGCGATCCGGCATCCGGTCGCACTCATCGTCGAACTGGTGGCCGCGGCCTTGCTGATCGTGTCGGCGCTCGCGTTCCTCTGCGGCGGTCGGCGGAGAGAAATCCGCTGTGAACTCCTCGCCGCGGCAGCGTTTCTGTTGGCCGCTGCTCGGCTGCAGTATCTCGCACTACCAGCAGTGGCCACGGATTGGATCACGCCGCGCGAGGGCCTGCGGACCGCCGCCTATGCCTTGCTGCTTGGAAGCGCGTACTGGGAGTACGCGCTGCGGCGGCGCGCTCGAGCGCTTGCAGCGATCACGTCGGAGCGTGAGCGGATCGCCCGCGATCTGCACGACGGGCTTGCGCAGGATTTGGCGTGCATCGCGGCACAAGGGCAGCGACTCGGCGGCGAGCTGGAACCTCGGCATCCTCTGATGATCGCTGCCCGCAACGCTCTCGCCACCTCGCGCGGTGTGATCGCGGACCTGTCAGCTTCGACTGCTCCCACCACCGAAGCCGCGCTCTGCATCATCGGCGACGAGCTCCGGCACCGCTACGGTCTGCAGATCGCGGTCCGAATCCAGACGACGGCTGCCCTAACGGGTGGTAGCGACCTCGATCCAGCGGAGCGCGAGCATGTCGTTCGTATTGCTCGTGAGGCAATCGTCAACGCGGCTCTGCACGGCGCGGCCCGTCGCGTCGACGTGCTCGTAATACAGGAAGGTAAAAATCTTCTCATGACTGTCAGCGATGATGGACGCGGGATCACCGATGCAGACGGGTGCGGTATGGGCTTGCGGACGATGCGTGCTCGCGCCGCGGCGCTCGGCGGTCGTCTGAGCACGCGTCCCCGTGCCGGTGGCGGGACCGAGTTACAACTTGTCGCGCCTGCTCGGCCCGGGCAACCGAACCCAGGGTATGGGAGTGATGCCGAGGTCGCGTAAACGTTGGGGGCTCCTCAGTCCGGCGCTGCACCTCGACAGGCGGCCCTTCAACCGGCGGCCGCGCTAGCGCCGGCGGTACGTCCTCAACCGTTGGCAGCGACACGGTCCGAGGGCTACCTCGACGGCGGCCGCCACGGGCGGAAAACACGCTCGGAGCTTGGCAACGAGGTAACCTCGTAGTCGTGAGGAGCGGTGACCTTAAGGTCATCGTGGTCGACGACCACGAAATGTTCCGTCGCGGGCTGATCGGTTTACTCGAGGAGCGCGGGATCCACGTCTTCGGCGAGGCGATGCTTGCCGCCGACGCCATTGAGCAGGCAACCGAGATGGGACCAGGGGTCGTGCTTATGGATCTGACCATGCCTGGTATGTCCGGGATCGAGGCGACGCAGCGCTTGGCCGCGGTGGCCCCGCTCGCTCGGGTCCTCGTGCTTACGGTCTCGGCGGACGATCGGCACGTGATGGATGCACTGCTGGCGGGAGCCTGCGGCTATTTGCTGAAGGATTCGACGGTCGATCAGATCGTGGAGGGGATCAGGGCGGCAGAGCGCGGGGAGTCGTCGATCTCGCCGTCCATTGCCGGCCATCTCATACGCCGCCTGCGCGAGCCTCATGACATCGAGCCCGCGATCGCCGGGCCGGAGCTGACGCCCCGCGAACTCGAAGTCTTGGACTTGGTCGCCCGCGGCCTTGACAACTCGGAAATCGCGGAGGCCTTGTTCCTGAGTCAGCACACGATCAAGAATCACGTCTCAAGCATCCTCATCAAGTTGCAGGTCCAGAACCGCCTTCAGGCGGCGGTCCGCGCGGTTCGCAGAGGCCTGGCGTGAGTGCCCGTGCCCTCTCAGAGGCCGAAATCCGATTGCTCTGAGAAGACGCTTCCTGCCCCGCAGCCATTGCTACGGGTGGATGTGGTGCCAGCCCGCGCAGGATCGCGATTCACGCAACGGTAGCTCTGCCATCGACCACGGTCGCGACGTTGGTGCTCTCGGCCCCCGCGGCACTCGCGTAGTGGAGGCCACCGCCGCGGCTGTCGTGGTACTGGCAGCTGACGCGGACGGTGAACAACTCTTACCCGGCGGCGGCATACGACATCGGCGGGTTCGACAACAGCCAGCGCGAGCTCGCAACGCTGCACTCAGCGGCACAGCCACTCGCACATTTCACTCGCCAGTCGCCACCGGCCGATCCGGGTCCGTGACCCAGTCGCTCCACGAGCCGATGTACAGCGCGCCGCGGTAGCCGGCGAGCTCGAGCGCCAGCACCTCGTGCGACGCGGCCACCCCGGAGCCGCAGTAGGCGCCCACCGAAGCGGCAGAATCGACGCCGAGCTCCGAGAACCGCGCCCGCAGCGCCTCGGGCGTGAGGAACCGCCCGTCGGCGTCGACGAGCTCTGACGCCGGCAGGTTGACCGCCTCGGGAATGTGGCCCGCGACCGGGTCGATCGGCTCCTGCTCGCCGCGGAACCGCGCGGGCGCCCGCGCGTCGATCAGCACGCCCGCCTGTGCGAGCGCGCCGGCGGCCGCGGCATCGAGCAATGGCATCCCGCCGGCGCTCGCCACGAAGTCTCCGGGCTCGGGTGAGGTCACGGTCCGCTCGATGGCGTACCCCGCGGCCAGCCAGCCACCGAAACCCCCATCCAATACCCGAACTCGCGAGTGCCCGAAGTAGCGCAGCACCCACCACGCCCGCGCCGCGGCGATCGAGTTGCCGGCGTCGTAGACGACGACCGGCCTATCCCCTGAGACGCCGGCGGCCCGCATCGCGCGGGTGAACGCGTCGGGATCCGGAAGCGGGTGGCGTCCACCGACCCCCGGCGGGCCGGCGAGCGCGGTGTCGAGGTCGACGAACACCGCTCCGGGGATGTGCCCTTCGAGGTAGAGCTCCCGGCCGGGCGGCCCGCCGAGCTCCCAGCGGACGTCGAGGAGCGCCGGCGCGTCCGCGCTCGCGAGTGCGGACCGGAGCCCGTCAACCGATATCAACTCGGAGTCGCTCACCGCTGACCGATCGCATATTGCAGGATCGAGAGATCGGTCAGCCATTCGACCGGCGCCTTGTCGTCGGTGTAGACCGGACCGCCCGTGAGCGCCGGCGCCATTCGGTCCGCGATCGACCCCGCCAGCACCTGCAGATCGACCGGGAGGCCCTGGGTGCCGGCGACCAACCGCGCGGCCGACACCGGTTGCGTACTCGCCACCACCAGCGAGTTGCTGTCGCTGACGAGATCGCGGGCCACCACCGGGAACACGGCGTGCAGCGTCGCCGACACCACCCGCTCGAGCGAATCAGATCCGGGCAGGTGCCCAACGTTGACGATCACCACTCCGCCGGGGTTCAGGTGCTGGCGGACCAACGCGAAGAACTCGCGCGTGACCAGGTAGAACGGGATGTAGGGCTGGCGGTAGGCGTCGAGGAAGATCGCGTCGTAGTGCGCCTTGCTCATCTCGAGCCACGGTCGGGCGTCGGCGGTGTACAGATGCAGGTTGGGCCCGCTCAGGCCGAAGTAGCGCTTGCCGATCTTGGTCAGCTCGCCGTCGATCTCGACCGCATCCACGCGCGTGTGCGGGAAGTAGTGGCCGTAGGACCGCGCCACCGTGCCCGCCGCGTCGCCGAGGATCGCGATCCGCCTCGGCGCGCGCGACTCCGCCGCGAACGGCAGGACGAGGAAGTCGTCCCAGTAGCCACCGCTCAGGTAGCTCCAGGGGCGGTACACCGAGTGGACCGCGACGCCCTCGTTCAGCTCGAGCCAGCGCTCGCCCGTCGGGAACTGGAGCACGCGCGCGTACTGGTACTGCGTCTCGGTCGAGAAGATCACCCGCGCCCCCACGACGTCGGCGCCGATCGCCGCCGGCGGCACCGCCAGCAGCGCGCCGATCGCGCCGGCGACGACCAGGAACCGCCACGAGCCGGCGCCGAGGGCGCCCGCGATCGCGAGCATCACCGCGAACACGAGGAACGTGCGGTGGGTCCCGATCAGCGGGATCAGCAGCAGCGCCGCCAGGAACGTGCCGACCAGCGACCCCGCGGTCGAGATCGCGTACAGCCTCCCGGTGACCGTCCCGGTGTCGGCTACGCGATCCACCGCGAGCCGGTTGACATAGGGCGAAACCATGCCCAGCAGCAGCACCGGGACCGCGACCAGCGCGAGCACCGCCGCGAGCGACCCGGCGAACCCCCCGATCGACAGCGCGCCGAGCGCCTTGACCGCCTCGCGCAGGAACGGGTCCGCGACGAATGGCACGATCGCGAGCAGCACCGCCGCGCACACGACGATCGCGCACAGGCCGTGCATGTCCGCTCGGCGGTCGGCGATCCGCCCACCGACCGCGTAGCCGACCGATAGGGACACGAGCACGGTCGCGATCGTGTTCGCCCAGATGATCGTCGAAGCCCCGAAGTAGGGGGCGAGCAGCCGTGCGGCCGCGATCTCCGCGCCGAGGCTCGACGCGCCGACGAAGAACGCGACCAGGCGCAGCCGCCAGAACTCGGCCACGGGGACTGGCCGTACCCGGCGATGACGTCGCCCGCGCCCCACCGCTTGGCGGCTCTTGGTCGTCGCGCTCACGGCTCGACGTAGCGTAGTGGTCGTCCACCCCCGGTCAGGATGCGAACCGTGGGGGTTCAGGATCTGCCGCCTGAGGTCGATTATGCGTAAAGCGGTAAATCCCCACCGCTCCCCCATGGCAGAGGTATTCGTCGCACGACAGCCGATCTTCAACCGGACCCTCCAGGTCGCCGGTTACGAGCTGCTGTTCCGGGAAGGCGCGGCGAGCCACGCGCTGGTCGCCGACCCCGAGGGCGCGACCGCCTCGGTCGTGCTCAACGCGTTCACCGAGATCGGGCTCGAACGGCTCGTCGGCCCGAAGCCGGCGTGGGTGAACGTCTCGCGGGAGTTCGTGCTGAGCGGCCTCGCCGCAACGCTGCCGCCAAGCGTCGTCGGACTCGAGATCCTCGAGGATGAGTTGCTCGACGAGCGCTTCGTCCACGCGCTGATCGAGCTCAAGCGCCAGGGCTACCGGCTCGCGCTCGACGACTTCGAGTACACGGTCAGCGCCGAGCGGCTGCTCGGGCTCGTCGACGTCGTCAAGCTCGACGTGCTCGCGATGGGACGCGACAGCATCTCCCGCGAGGTCGCGCGGCTGCGTCCGTACGGCGTGACCCTGCTCGCCGAGAAGGTCGAGACGCACGAGGACCACGCGTGGTGCGTCGAGCAGGGCTGCGACCTGTTCCAGGGCTTCTTCTTCTGTCAGCCCGAGCTGGTGCACAACCGCGGCATCGTCGCCAACCGCGCGTCGGTGCTCGATGTCGTGGCCGCGCTCCAGGATCCGACCGTCCAGCTCGCGCAGCTCGAGCGCAAGATCAGCCGCGACGTGGCGCTGAGCTTCCGCCTGCTGCGCTACATCAACTCCGCCTTCTTCGGCCTGCGGTTCGAGGTCAGCTCGGTCGGTCAGGCGCTGGCGCTGCTCGGGGTCGAGAACCTGCGGCGCTGGGCGACGCTCACCGTCCTGGCCAGCATCGACGGCAAGCCGCCGGAGCTGACCGTGACCGCGCTCGTCCGGGCGCGCTTCTGCGAGCTCGCCGGCGAGCAGCTCCCCGGTCCGCGCCCCGGAGAGCTGTTCACGCTCGGTCTGTTCTCGGTGATCGACGCGCTGATGGATGCCCCGATCGAGGACGTGGTCGCGCTGATCCCGTTCCCGGCCGACATGCGCGAGGCGCTGGTGTCACGCGCCGGCGACAAGGGCTCGCTGCTCGCGTGCGTGATCGCGCTCGAGGCCGGCGACTTCGATCGCGCGCAGAAGCTGGTCCGCGGCGCCGGGGACCTGTACCTCGAGGCACTGATGTGGGCCAACGACGCGGCCGGCCCGCTGTTCGGGAACGCCGGCGTACCGGCCCGCCGGCCGAACGCCGCGTAGCCGCTAGTCCTCGGCCAACGCGGCCTCCGCGTACTGCTCGAGGGTCGTCTGCCAGGCTCCCGGGGAATCGAACAGGTCGCGCATCTCGCCCGCCTTGTCGCCGTACGCGTCCAGGCCACGGTGCTCGAGCTCGACTCGGGTCCGGTCCGGAGCCTCGGCCACGAACGTGACCTCGAGCTCGGTCCAGAGATCCGCGTCGTAGGCCCATTCGCCGGAGATCTGCCAGCTGAGCACGAGCCGCGACGGCGGATCCCAAACGACGACCCTCCCCCATTCAACCTCGCTGCCATCGACGTCGCGCTCGTACCAGCGTCCTCCCTCGCGCCCCTCGATGATGGCCTCGTCGAGCTCTGCCTGGCCGATGTGATGATCGCGCGGCCACCATCGGTTGATGCCGGCGGTGAAGGCCGAGAACGCCTTCTCCTGCGGCACGGCCACGGTGATCGCCTTGCGTACGGCGGTGTCTGTGGTCATGTCCTCTCCTCCTCTGTTGATGGGTCCTCGGGGGCGCTCTCCGCGGCGGCCCGAAAGCTCTCCAGGGCATGGCCCCAGAACGAGTCGAAGTACTCACGCAGCGCCGCCACCGCCGCCGGATCGACCTGGTAGACGCGTCGCGTCCCGGCCGGACGGTCGAACACGAGCCCGGCGTCCTTGAGCACCTTGAGGTGCTGCGAGACCGCGGGTCGGCTGACGGGAAGCTCCTGCGCGAGCTGGCCCACCGCCAGCGGGCCGTCGGTGAGCCGCTCGAAGATCTCCCGGCGCATCGGATCGCCGAGAGCCTGGAGCGCCTGCTGGTATTGGTAAGCGTGCACTAACGGTAAGTCTAGACTTACGGAGACTTACAAGTCAAGTCCGAGCCAGGTCCAAGCCAAGCGATGACGCCGCCGCCGGCCGAAAGCCGCAGACCCCGGGTTCCGTTGATTGGTAAGGGTGGTACCTAACGAAGCACACTGCATCACTCCGCGCAGTGCATCAATCCCCGATTCCCGGGGCGGCGAGATCACAGCATCCAGAAGAGGCGCCGATGCCCGGCTGAGGTACGGCAGCCCATGGATCGTGGCTGCCAGCGCGCTGCCGCTGGATGCGGACGCGATCCGGCCGCGACCGGTGGCGCGCCTCGTCGCCGCGGCCGTGCGGCGCCCGCGCCGCCTCGCGGCGTTGATCGCTCTGCTCCTGCGAACCCCCACGGAATACGTCGCTCTATCACGTACGTCCGCCGGTCAGGCGCTTGACGAGTACTTCGGCCGGCGGGCGTGGCGGATCCTCCCCCGCAAGCGGTTTTGCCGAGGCGTGCTGTGCCTCCCAACCGAGCACGCCGACTACCTGCGCGGACGCCGCCGCCAAGCGGTCAGGACGAACGTACGGAGAGCGACAGCCGCCGGCATCCGTTGCGAGGTGGTCAGCGACGGGCGAAGGGCCATCGACGAAATCGTCGAGGTGTTGGACCACTACCGCCTCTGGTGGGCAGAGGCCGAGTTCCATGCGCTGGTCAACCGCATCTGCGCGATGGCCGAGCGGCCGGAGGCAACGGTCATGGTGGCTCGAGATGAACACGGTCGACCGGTGGCAATCGCCACCACCGTCATCGACGACATGGTGTGTCTGATCAGGGCGGCCGTGGCGAGGAACCACGAGGCGAGGTGGGCGCTCCACGACCACCTCGTTCGACTCCTGATCGCCCGGCGCGTCCGATACCTCCTCGCGGACGGAGGCGGGCTGTTCGGGGCACTCGGCGTTGGGCCCAACGTGCAGCACTACCAGCACCTCCTCGGTTACGAGCTGCGGCACGTGATTCCGGTCGGCGCGCGTCGCGCGGCGCGCCGGCGCGATTCGTAAGCCGGGCTTCAGCGATCCCGTAAGCAAGTCGCCCGTAGTCAGGAGCGGCGCCGGCTGGTACACACCAGCGACCGTGCTGCTCTACGACTCCCGAGTGTCGGGCAACTGCTACAAGGTCCGCCAGCTATTCGCGCACCTGGGGATCGCATACGAGCGCCGCGAGGTCGACGTGATCGACCGCTCCGGCCGCCTCGAGCTCCTCGGCGCGCTCAACCCGGCCCTGCGGGTGCCGACGCTTGTGCTCGACGACGGCCGTTCGATGGGCGAGTCGGACGCGATCATGTTCTACTTCGCCGAGGGCACGCCGTACCTGCCCGAGGACCGGTTCGCGCGGGCGCACGTGCTCCAGTGGCTGTTTTTCGAGCAGTACAGCCACGAGCCGTACATCGCGGTCGCACGGTTCTGGGCGATCGCCCGGATCACGCCCGCCGACGCCGACCGCGAGGCCAAGATCCGTGGCGGTACCGCCGCGCTGAAGGCGATGGAGCGCCATCTCTCCGAGCGCGAGTTCCTCGTCGCCGAGCGCTACACGATCGCCGACATCGCGCTGTACGCATATACCCACGTGGCCCCGGAGGCCGGTTTCGAGCTCGAGCGCTACCCGGCGATCCGCTCGTGGCTCGAGCGCGTCGCCGCGCAGCCGGGCCACATCCTGATCACCGACTGACGCGCGGCCGCTTCGGAGCGGGTCACCGTCGTTGGGAAGAAAGTTCAGGATGCGCGCAGTTTCTTCCCAAGCCCCGGTAGCGGGACCGGTGAGAACTTCTGGACGACGAGCCCGGCGAACAGCTTCGGGTCGGCCTTGGCGATCAGCCGCGCGAGCTCCAGTCGTTCGCCCGACGTGAGCCTGCCGCGGCGCCCGCCGGCGACTCGCACGAGCGTGAGCAGGCGACGCCGCTCCTGCGGCTCGAGACGGTGCCAGTGCCGGCGCGCGAGCATCACGACCTGGGCGGCGGCCAACAGGCGCGCCATCGGGATCACGCGTGCGGCCTTGAGCGGATTGGGCGCCACGTGAGGGAGTGTAGGAGCCCGCGAGAGTTACTCTGCACGCGATGGCGTTGACCGCGATCGAACGACCGGCCGACGGCGACCCGCAGGGGCTGCTGGTTCTCCATCATGGCCGCGGCAGCGACGAGCAGGACCTGATGGGGATCGGCGACGTGCTCGACCCCGACCGCCGCTTCCACATCGTCACCCCGCGCGCGCCGCTCCGCCTGCCCGGCTCGCCCGGCTATCACTGGTACCTGGTCCCGCGGGTCGGCTACCCGGATCCGGACAGCTTCCGCGCCGCCTGCGCCGAGCTCGCGGCGTTCCACGACGAACTGTGGCAACGGACCGGCCTCGGTCCCGACCGCACGGTGCTCGGCGGCTTCTCGATGGGCACCGTGATGAGCTATGCGCTCGGCCTCGACGGCGACCGGCCCGCGCCGGCCGGGATCCTCGCGCTATCGGGGTTCATCCCGACCGTCGGCGGCTGGGAGCCGTCGCTGTCCGATCGCGTGGACACCGCGGTCCTGATCGCCCACGGACGCAACGATCCGGTGATTCCGGTGACGTTCGCGCGACGTGCCCACGAATTGCTCGAGCAGGCGGGCTTCCAGGTTGATTACCGCGAGTCCGACGCCGCCCACAACGTCGATCCCGGCGATATCCCGCGGATCACCGCCTGGCTCGGCCACACGCTCGCCATCCAGGCCTCCCCGTGAACGCCACGGGACCGCCGCGGCCTCGCCGCGACGGCCCCGAGAGACGATGGTTCTGCCGCTAGGGCTTGCGGCTGTTACTGCTCCAGCCACCCCATTCCCTGCCGCCCACCGGCTCGCCGGTGCCCGGATTCAGGAACAGGCGCGGAGCGCTTGGATAGCGGAACTGGAACATTCCGTCCAGGGTGCCGGCCGTGGCGTCGTCGGAGCCTCCGCCGACGCTCTTCCCGTTCAGCCAGTTGTCCTCGATGAACCGCACCACCGATGCCTGCGTGGTCAGAGCCGAATCCACGTAGTTGCGGCGGGCGTAGGGCGAGACGACCAGCAGCGGCTGGCGCATGCCGGGACCGCAGCGGCCCTGCTGACCGCTGGGGACGTCGGCCGCGTTGGCACCGCACTGGCCGGCGCCGGACAGCGTGTCGAGCGACGCAACCTGCGACTGGTTGATAACCGGTGCCGCCTGGTGGTCGTACCAGCCGTCGCTGTCGTCGTAGGCGATCACCACTGCAGTGCTGCTCCAGCTCGGGAGCTTCTCCAGCTGGTCGATCGTCGAGGCCAGCCAGGTCTGCTCGTCGAGCGGATCCGAGTATCCGGCGTGACCGTCCTGGTACTCCGGGGCCTTCAGGTACGACACCGCGGGCAGGTTGCCGTCATCGGCCGCCGCGAAGAAGTCCTTGATGTCGTATTGGTGGTTGGCCTGATCCTGATGGCCGATCGCCGCGATGGACGTCGGCGGCAGGTGCTTCGGATTCGCCGTCGACGCGTAGTACTGGAACGGCTCATGGTGGACCGAGTAGTCGGTCTCGCTCGCGCCGGCGATGTTGTCGTGCGCGCCCGTGCAGACCTTGCTCAGGTCATCCGTGCTCGGCTTGCCGGACACGTAGTTGGGGCTGGCGAAGCCGCCCTGGAACCAACCCCAGGAGATCCCGGACTCGTCGAGCAGGTCGCCGACGTTCTTGCCGCCCATCTGGATGGTCGTAGCGCCCGACGTGTTCCCGTCCTCGGTGTCAGAGCAGACGTCGTAGTAGGGGTCGGAGTCGCTGTAGTTGGTGCCCGGGCCCTGGGGCTGGGGGTGATCCGGCGAGGCCGGAGTGCTGCCCGGGGCCGTGGTCGGGCAGGTCGGCGCGTTGATGGTGGAGCTCGCCGGCCCGCAGATCACGCCGTACGTGTTGCCGGAGATCACGTTGATCGCGCCCGGCGTCGAGGGACCGAACGTCTCGCTGTAGGAGTTGTCGTTGAGCGCGAAGTGCTGGGCGTAGTTCCACAGCGCGGTCACGGTGTTCCCGTCGTAGTAGTCCATCACGATGCTCTTGTCCGTGCAGCCACTGCCCGCGGTGGACTGGACGAACTTGTCGAGCAAGCCGTGGTCGTAGGCGTTCTGCTCGGCGGTGTAGCCGTGGTTCTGGTCGCAGGTCACCGCCTGCGAGCGGTCGAGCCGCGCGGGATTTGCCGTGTTGGGGTTGTGGGTGAGCAGTTGCTGGGTGAGGCCGTTCACCCGCGGCGTCCCCGGAGCGGCGTGGAACTGCGGCTCGCCGGACGGGTTGGTGGCGTTCGGGTAGGTCCCGAAGTAGTGATCGAACGAGATGTTCTCGTCGAAGATCACGACGAGGTGCTTGATCGGCGTCGCCGTGCTTGTACTGGTGCCGCCGCCTCCTCCCTGATAGCTAGGGGCTGCCTGGGAGGCAATAGCTGCGGATGCGTGCGAGTGACCCGAGCTTGCTTGGGCCACCGCGACGGCGGACACGCCGGCTAAAGCGAGTGCCGCCACCAACAACGAAAACACGCGCTTGCGCGCCATCGAAGTCTCCTCTGGTCGGTGGTGATTTCCCCGGCGTCCGGCCTGGGCGCCGCGCGCACCACTCTCCCTAGCCACGGAGGCGCGCGAGTAACTGGCTTGTGACCGAGTTGTTGTCGAGTTGTGATCGGGCCAATAGTCGGCCTCGGCCACTTCTTGTTAACAAAATGTGCACCGTCGGCCATTACCTTGGCCAGCGGTCCCGATGACCCTGCTCTCACCCGAAACGAGCGCGGAAGGCTCGGCGGGGGAACGCCGGCACCGTCTCCGACGCCCGTCCGCCCGAGTGGCGGTGGTCGGCGTGCTGGCGCTGGCCGTGCTCGTGGGGTCGGCAGCAGGAGCAATCATCGCGGGCCGAGGTGGAGGTCACCCGCACTCCTCTGCATCGCACACCCAGTTCCCGGTCCACGTGACCACGGTCTTCGGTTCGAGCGTCCCGCCCCAGCAGTACGGGAACGAGCTGAGCAAGCAGCAGGGCTCGGACACGGACGACGGCGGCGTGGCCGGAGCCCCGCCGGCAGCCCCGCTCACTCCTGTCTCCCCGACCGCGTTTGCCGGACCTGTTGCCGCCTACCGCGCCTACGCCGAGCGCTGGGCCGCGACGCTGGCCGGCGAGGTTCCCCGCCTGCGTGATGCGCTCGCGGGCGGTGACCGCGCCGCCGCCGAGCAACAGTGGGGCGTCGCGTTCAGCGAGTACCTGCACCTGGGGGCGGTCTACGGCCTGCTCCCGGGCACGCTCGACGAGCAGATCGACGGGCTGCCGCAGGCCCTCCCAGGCCCCGGCGCCCCGACGGTGTCGTTCTCCGGGCTCCACCGAATCGAGATGGGCCTGTGGACGGGCGCACCGCCCGCCTCGCTCGTCCCGTGGGCGACCCGCCTGCAGACCGACGTCGGGACGCTCAAGCGCGTCCTCCCCACGGTGCAGATCGACCCCCTCGACTACGCCACCCGGGCGCACGAGATCCTCGAGGACGCCCAGCGCGATTTCCTCAGCGGCACCGACGTGCCGTGGAGCCGTGCGGGCGTGCTGGCCACCGCCGCGGGGTTGACCGCCACGGAGGAGGTTGTCTCGACACTCACGCCCGTGCTGGAACAGCGCGACGGGACGCTGCTTGACGTGAACAACTGGCTTGATCGGCTGCAGGGCGTGTTCCAGCGGCTGCGGACCGACCATGGCGGAACCTTGCCGACGCTCGGGCAGCTTACGTTCAGCGAGCGCGAGCTGCTCAACGGCACGCTGGCCGGTGCGCTCGTCCCCCTCTCACAGATCCCGGGGAGCCTCGAGACGACGCCTACTCCGAAGATCCCCAAGCTCCCGGCGTCCCAGTGAAGCCGCTCGATCGCCGCCGCTTCCTGACCCGCTCCGTGGCTGCCCTCGGCGCCGGCGGGGTCGGTGCCGCCGTGGGGTCGATAGCGGCGCCGGACGCACTAGCGAGCACCGCCGCAAAGCCGGCCTCGACCGGGGATGCCCTCACCCCTGGTCTGGGCGTCCGCGTTCCTTTCGACGGCCCGCACCAGGCTGGAATCCTCACGTCGCGCCCGGATCAGGCCACGTTCGTGGCCCTCGACAGCATTGCGCCGACCCGTGGCGCGCTGATCGACGCGCTGGTTGCCCTCTCCGCCCAGGCGCGGACGCTGACGCAGGGCGATCGCTTCTCGGTCCCCCGGATCGACGATCCTCCCCCCGACTCGGGGATTCTCGGCGATGTCAACCTCCCCGACTCGCTGACGGTCACGATCGCCTTCGGCGCGTCGCTGTTCGACGATCGTTACGGGATGAGCGCCCTGCGCCCGCGATACCTGACGGCGATGCCGGGGTTCGCGAACGACGCGCTCGATCCCCTCCGCACCGGCGGCGACGTGCTCGTGCAGATCTGCGCCGGCCGGCGCGACACCGTGGTCCACACGTACCGCGAGCTGATGCGTGCGGTGACCGGCGCCATGGTCATCCGCTGGACCATCGACGGCTTCTCGAGCGCGCAGCGAGGCCCCAGCCCGAAAAGCAGCCGCCGCAACCTGTTCGCGTTCCGCGACGGAACCGCGAACCCGGATGTCACCGATGCCAAGCTGATGAACGAGCTCATATGGGTGCAGCCCGGCGCCGGCGAGCCGGCGTGGGCCGTCGATGGCACATACATGGTGGCGCGCACGATCCGCATGCACGTCGAGTTCTGGGATCGCGTTGGTCTGCTCGAGCAGGAGCAGATGATCGGGCGCGACCGGGTCACCGGCGCGCCGCTCGGCGGCACGAACGAGTACCAGGATCCCGCCTACAACCTCGACCCGAACGGCGACCGGATCCCGCTGAACGCACACATCCGCCTGGCCAACCCGCGCACGGACGCCACCGCCAACGAACGGATTCTGCGGCGCGGCTACAACTACCACCGCGGAATCGATGACGCCGGCGACCTCGACCAGGGCTTGATGTTCATCGCGTTCAACCAGAATCCCGCTCGCCAGTTCGCGACGATCCAGAATCGCCTGACTCCCGAGCCCATGGTCGACTACATCACGCCGGTAGGGGGTGGCTACTTCTTCGCTCCGTCGGGGACCCGCGGAGCGAGCGACTGGGTCGGATCCGGGCTGGCCTAGCGCCGGCGCCGAGCGGCGCGGTCGCACGTGGTTGCCGGGGGCGGGGTCGACCGGGACGGGTGGTCGACCGGGACGGGTGGTCCGAGGGCGAATAAGTCGACACTCGGTGCGGCGTCCACCTCGAGTGCTCCGAAAGTCGTCGCTGTAGGCGCGGATAAGTGCACACTCGACCACCAGCATTTGCCGAGATCGACGAAAGTCGCCATATGCGCGACTCTCCGCGCACTCGGCGGCGGAAGTTCGTCGAGTGCGACGTTAGGCGCCCTGAATTCCGGTGTATCGAGGAACCCGGGCAGGTGTTGGCGCGGGCCGGTGGTGGTGGCGCGGACCGGGCAGGTCTTGGCGCGGGCCAGGCGGGTGGTGGCGCAGGCCGGGTGGTGGTGGCGCAGGCCGGGTGGTGGTGGCGCGGACCGGGTGGCGTTGGTGCGGGTCGCCGACAGGCACGGATGAGTTTCCGTGCCCTCGGTCTGACCGGTGCGACCGCGCGGGACCACTATGCTCGCGCCGGTGCCGCTCGCCGCCGAGCTCGAACTCCCAACCTTCGACCACACCGACGCCGAGCTGCGAGGCGACCGGTACCGCACCGCGATGGCCGAGCTCGAGGGCCACGACGGCTGGCTAGCCGCGAGCCCGTTCGGATTCATCGTGCTCGACCGCGAAGCCGGCGAGTTCTTCTTACGCAGCCGCCGCGCGGTGTTTCCGGGGCTCGCGATCGCCGACATCTTCCAGATCACCGAGGGGCCGCTGCGCGACGAGATCGTCAAGAACATCATCAACGTCAACGGCGACGATCATCGCCGGCTGCGCAACCTCGTCAACCCGGCGCTGTCGCCGCGGTCGGTCAATCGCTACCGGCCGGCGATGAGGCGCTTCCTCGAGCAGCTCCTCGACCAAGTTCCGGCCGACGGTCGCTGCGAGTTCGTCGGCGGCTTCGCCAAGCCGTACCCGTCGCTGGTGATCGCCGAGGTGATGGGAGCCGCACTCGAGGACGCGCCCGAGCTTTACCGCTGGTCGAACCTGATCCAGCGCCAGTTCGACCCGACCAGCCTGATGACCGACCGCGCCGAGATCGAGCAGGCGGTCGCGGAGTTCTACGCCTATGAGGACGAGCTGATCGCGCGCCGCCGGCCCGCGCCCGGCGACGACCTGATCTCCGCGCTGATCAAGGCGGAGGAAGCGGGCGATCGCCTGAGCGACGACGAGCTGCGCAATCTGATCCTGAACATCCTCGTCGGCGGCGTCGACACCAGCCAGAGCCAGCTGGCCCACGCGATCCGGCTGCTGGCGGCGCACCCGGACCAGTGGGAGCTGCTCCGCGGCGACCCGCGCGGGCTCGCGTCGGCAGCGGTCGAGGAGGCGCTCCGGTTCGAGCCGATCACGCCGTTCACGGCGCGGATCCTGATCGAGGAGGTGGAGCACCGCGGCGTGAGGTTCCCGTCCGGCTCGATCGTGCTCGTGTCGGCCTGGCACACCAACCGGGAAGACGTGGAGCCCGACCGGTTCGACCTGACCGCCGAGCGCGGCGGCGCGCGCCTGATGACATTCGGCGCCGGCATCCACTATTGCGTCGGCGCCAATCTCGCGCGCGCGGAGATGCAGGAGGCGCTCGTTTTTCTCGCCGAGCGCGTAGCCGAGATCGCGCTCGACGGCGAGCCCGAGTTCGGGACCCCGTCGGGGATCTATGGGCTCGAGACCCTGCCGCTGAAGCTCGAACGAGAGGAGTAGTCGACTTGTCTTACGAGACGATCATCTGGGAGCAGTCCGCCGGCGTCGGGCGGCTGACCCTCAACCGCCCGGACTCACTCAACGCCTGGACGCCCCAGCTCGGGTTCGATCTCCAGACGATCATCGAGCGCGACGCCGCCGACGATTCGGTGAGAGCCGTACTGATCACCGGCGCCGGCCGGGGGTTCTCCTCGGGCGCGGACCTGAAGGCCGGCTTCGAGCTCGCCGACGACGGCATGCCCGATATCTACAAGGAGCTGCACGACGTCTATCACCCGGCGATCGCCGGCCTACGGCGCCTCGAGAAGCCCGTGGTCGCGGCGGTCAACGGCCCGGCGGTCGGGATCGGCTGCTCGTTCGCGCTGGCGTGCGATCTGATCATGGCCGCGGAGTCCGCCTTCTTCGGACTCGCGTTCGTCAACATCGGCCTGATGCCCGACGGAGGGTCGACCGCGTTCGTGCCACCAGCGGTGGGGCGCGTTCGCGCCTTCCAGATGGCGCTGCTCGGCGAGCGAATCCCGGCGCCGCAGGCGCTCGAGTGGGGCCTTGTCAACTGGGTCCACCCCGACGACCGGCTCATGCAAGAGGCCGACGCGCTCGTCGAGCGTCTGGCCGCGGGCCCCACGCGCTCCTACGCCGCGAGCAAGCGGGCGCTCAACCAGTTCATCTACGGCGACCTCGACGCCCAGCTCGACCTCGAGGCCGAGCTCCAGCACGCGCTCGGCCGCACCAAGGACTTCTTCGAGGGCACCGCGGCGTTCGTCGAGAAGCGCGCGCCGGCGTTCACGGGCGGATAGGCGCAGTGGCCAACTGGGAGACGGTCTCCTCGCTGGCGACCGGCGCGGGGACGCTGGTGCTCGCGGTGGCGACGTTCGCCGCGGTCCGTTCGTCGAACCGCTCGGCGCGGATCGCCGAACTCGCGCTTCAGGAGCAGCGCCGGCCGCTGCTGGTCCAGTCACGGCTGGGCGTCGACCCCGAGCAGAAGATCATGTTCGTCGACGAGCACTGGGTCCACGTCGGCGGCGGCTACGCCACGGCCGAGGACAGGGACGGAGTGATCTACCTGGTGATGAGCCTGCGCAACGTCGGCGCGGGGATCGGCGTGTGCCAGGGCTGGGGCGTGCGCGCGGGGCTCGTGCGCAACGACGTCGACCACTTCCCCGAGGAAGAACTCCGGGTCCAGACGCGCGACCTCTACATTCCGGCCGGCGATATCGGCCTCTGGCAGGGGGCGATCCGCAACCGGAGCGATCCCGTGCACGACGAGGTCGCGCGCGCGATCGCCCAGCACGAGGCGATCTCGGTCGAGCTCCTGTACTCAGACCAGGCCGGCGCGCAGCGGACGATCACCCGGTTCACGCTGGTGCCGAATCGCCGCGACGACGCCGAGGAGGCGAGCCGGTTGATCAGCGGCGGCCGGCACTGGTATCTGGATCGCGTAGGGCCGCGCTGATCCGAGCCAGGACCCTGCGGGCCTCGACCGCCATCTCACGCACGATCTCGGCCGCCGGTCGTTCCTGCACGAGCTCGTGGGCCTGCCCGGCCCACAGGTTGAACGCGTCGGCGTCTCCCTGACGGCGGGCGGCCGCGCGCAGCGGACTCGTGACGTGGTGGATCTCCGGGTACCCGGCCGGCGCCGCGCCTGAGTGCTCGGTCATGAACCGGTTGACGATCCCGCGCGCCGCCCGCCCGGTGAACGCGCGGGTCACTTGAGTCGGCCGCCGCTCGGCGAGCAGCGCGCGCTGAGCCTCCGCGGTTCCGGCCTCGGGCGCGAGCATCAGCGCGGTGCCGACCTGGGCGGCGCTCGCGCCGGCGCACAGCACCGCCGCGAGCGCGGCGCCGTCGGCGACACCGCCGCTGGCGATCAGCGGAAGGGGCGTCGCGCGCGCAAGGAGCCGGAGAAGGGCGAGCAACCCGATCCCGCCCTCGTCCGACCCGTCGTCGACGAACCCGCCACGATGGCCTCCTGCTTCTGTGCCCTGCGCGACAAGCGCATCAGCGCCGGCCTCGCGCACCACGAGCGCCTCCGGCACGTTCGTGACCGTAACCCACACGGCGACCCCGACTCCGTGGAGGCGGTTCACAAGCGATGCATCCGGGCAGCCGAACGTGAACGAAACGACCGCCGGCCGCTCCTCGTAAATCACTTCGAGCTTGGCGGCCCAGTCGTCGTCGTCGAACCGAGCCTCGCCGAGCTCGGCGCCCTGGCGCTCGGCCTCGGCGGCGATCCGCTTCAGGTAGTCGCGGAGCGCGGTGGGATCGGCGGGCTCCGGCGCCGGCACGAACAGGTTGACCCCGAACGGCGCGGATGTACCCGCGCGAACGGCCCCGATCTCATCGCGAACGGCCGGCGCCTGCTTGTAGCCGGCAGCGAGGAAGCCGAGCCCGCCCGCCTCGCTGACCGCGATCGCGAGCTCGGGCGTCGACGGACCGCCGGCCATCGGCGCCTGAACGATCGGCAGCTCGAGTGTGTTCAGGTCGAACGTGCTCTCCGGTCCTTCCAGCGACTGGGGCGCGTCCGCCCCATCGGCGTCAGCTTAAGGCGAGAGCGAGAGCCGCGTCGAAGGCCATCGGCTCCGACGCCGTGGCCGACTGCCACACCGCATCGTCGCCCAGCGGATGGCGAATCGCCTCGCCCGTGCCAACCAGCTCGAGCAGCGCCCTCTCGGCGGCGGGGCGGTCGGGCGCTTCGTTGTTCCCCGCCAGCAGCGCCGCGACCTCCTGGGTCGTGAGGCCGTCGTTGAAACGCTCGAGCAGCGGCGCCGGCCCCTCCGGCGGCGGCTCGCGGTGAAGCGTCGGATCGATGTTCGCGACCAGGATGTCGTAGGCCTCGACCGGCTGGAAGCCGCCGGCCACGAGCTGCGTGCCGTTCTGCTCGAACACGATCGACGGCGCCGTGAACCGGACCGGGCCGTCGCTGGTCGAGGTCTTGCCCTGCAGCTCAGCTGCCGACCCGGCCGCCTTGCGAGTGTCGTCCTTGTCGGCTCGGTAGACCTCGACGATCTCAGGCGAATCGATCAGGCCGACCAGCTGGTCGGCGTCGATCCCCGGTATGCCGCGCAGCGCGTCGGCCAGGTTCGCGTCGTCGTCGAGTATTAGCGGGGTGTTGAAGTTCGCGAGCTGAATCGCCCGGAACACGCGCCATTCGCTGCCCGGCCACGTCAGCCGTGCAGCCACCACCGCCCGGCACGCCCGTGAGGTCGCGCTCAGCCGAGCCTTCGGCGCGGCCGAGAACGGCATCCCGTAGCGGTTGCGGAACAGCGCTTGCCCGAGCGCGCCGCGGATCGGCGAGTAGCCACGGGCCGCGTACTGGGAGGCCTCCTCGGTCAGCCCCACGAGCACCAGGCGCCAGTCGAGCTGATCTCCGTACCGCCATTCGATCACGCGGAGTGCCGAGCTCTCGGAGTAGGCCCAGGGGCAAGCCGGATCGCTGTACAGGGTGGCGGAAATCATGTCGTTGACGCCTCCAGAGGTAAGTTGATTGACGCCTCAAGGATGTTAGCGAGTCGGCCTCCCCGCCCTCGATCGTCGCCCGCGACGTCCGCGGCAGGGCTCACGCGGGCGGCCCGGAACCCGGCCGCGACCAGTGCCTCCTCCGCCTCCCGCGCGTCGGTGAAGTGCAGGTACACGCGACCACGCACGAACGCGGACAGCAGCACGCGAAACGCCCGGACCTGCGGCGTCACGGCGCCTCCGAGGTGCAGGTCGGAGATGTACCGCCCGCCCCCGAAGCCGTCGAGCGTGCGCGCGAACCGCCGCCACAGCCCCGCTACCGCGTCGGTCGAGAGGTATCCGAGCAGGCCCTCGGTGATGATCGCGAGGCCGCGGCTGGGGTCGAGCTCCGCGGCGATCGCGGCGAGGCTCCCCGGTCCGTCGTCGTCTCGCCGCGCGTCGATCTCGCGGACGCGGTGATGATCGCCCAGCGAGCCCATGCGCTCGAGCGCGGCTCGCTTGCGCGCGGCCATCTCGGGCAGATCGGCTTCCACGTAGTCCAGGCAATCGCCGTAGCGCTTCGCGAACCGCCACCCCCGCGGCGACAGACCGCACGCCACCTCGATCACCTGGGTCACCTCGCTGCGCTCGATCGCGTGTTCGAGCAGCGCATCGATCGCCCGGTGGCGCGCGAGCAGATACGCCTCGAGCGTCGCGCCGCCGGCCGCCCGGCTGACGATCATCATCGGCTGGAGCGCCTCGAATAGGACGCGCCCCTCGGCGGTCGTGAGCTCCGGATGCGACAGCCCGTTGCGCGCCCACACGTAGCCGGTGTAATGGGCCGTCGGCCCGATCCTGGAGAATCCGGGTCGACGCAGCACGCCGCTCATGGACGCATCGAAGATCACCCGGCGTTGCTACCCAGCAACTCCTCCAGGCGATCAAGCAACGGCGCCTGCCCGACGTTGATCTTCTCCCGCGCGTCGTCGAGACCGAACCACTCGGCCCGGTCCACCTCGGGGATTTCGATGATCCGGCCCGAGCGCGGCGGCCACTCGAACGGGACGGTGTTGCTGACAATCGCGGTCGCGTCGAGGTCGCCGGCGAGCGCCCACGCATGCACACGTTTGCCGCTGCGCTGGCGAACCTCGCCCAGGTCGGCGACCTCGGCATCCGGCGGTGAGGGCGGGGGGGTTCCCAATTCCTCCTCGAATTCGCGTCGGGCGGCGGCGAGCGGCTCCTCGCCGTCCGCATACTCGCCCTTCGGGATCGACCACGCCCCGAGGTCCCGCTTGGACCACGCGGGCCCGCCGGGGTGCACGAGGAGCACCTCGAGCCCGTCGCCGCGCCCGCGGTGCAGAAGAATGCCGGCGCTCCGCTTCACGCGGTCCCGATCAGCTCCGGCGGCCGGTGAGCGCCAGCCCGAACCCGAGCGCGATCAGCATCGCGCCGCCGGTCGCGGTCATCCGCTCGAGCCGGCGCGACGAACGGCCCAGCCAGTCGCGCGCGGTCCCCGACGCGATCGCCCACACCGCGTCGGACAGCAGTCCGATCGCGATGCAGATCGCCCCGAGGAGCGCGATCTGCAACGTGACGTGCCCCTGGGAGCGGTCGACGAACTGCGGCAGCACCACCGTGAACACGAGCAGGCCCTTGGGGTTGGTCGCGCCGACGTAGAACCCCTCGCGGACGATCCGACCCAGGGGCTTAGGCGTGACCGGCGTCGCCGGCGCGAACAGCGCGGCCAGCTGCTTACGGTCGCGGATGTTCCGCACACCCAGGAACACGAGGTACGCGGCGCCGAGCAGCTTCAGCGTCGTGAACACCGCGTCCGAGCGCGCTACCAGCGAACCCACCCCGATCGACACCAGCGCCAGCTGGAGCGTGAATCCGCCCGAGTTGCCGAGAACCGTCGCGAGCGCCGCCCGCCGGCCCAGGGACACGCCGCGGCTGACCACGAATACCACGCTCGGCCCAGGTATCAGGATCAGGATGTAGACCGTCAGCAGGAACGCGAGCAGGTGATGCGTCGGCAGCATGTCCGAGCCCCATCCTAATTGCGCCCACATCCAGCCCGCGCGAACCGTCGGTTATCGCGTAGACGGTCACGGCCGCCGGGTGACGTCAAGCAGCCAGCGCCTCATTCTCAACCTCCTCGATGTCCCGTAGACGGACGACCTCCGGGCTCGGTGGCTCACGGAGCCCGAACGCGGCGACGGCGGCGCCGGTCAGCGCGAGTGCGGCTCCGACCGTGAACGCGAGCCCGAATCCGCTCGTCAACGCATGCGCGGCGCCATCCGCACCGACCAGCGCCTTGAGCGGATGGCGTGCGGCTTGTTACGCCCGCGTGACCGGTGTCACGTCCGCGTCAGCCCGGTCTTCGACACCTCTTAGCATGGCTTGACGTTGCCCTGCCGGACGCTTGATCAGATGTACGACATGACGACGCAAGCGCCCCCCCAACATCCAGAGCAATCGGCCCCGTCGCGGCGGGATGAGACCGCCTTCGTCCCCCGCAAGCATGAGACTGCGCCGATCGAGGCCGGCCCCGCAGCGCCGATCCTCAACTCGCTTGCGCTGCTCGACCACCGCACTCGCAGCCGCGCGATCCGCAGCCGGCTGGCGCCGTTCGGCCACTACCTGGCGTTCGCCGACAACGGCACGGACTGGCTCGTCCCGCTCGACGAGAAGGTCGTCCACATCGGCCGCGGGCTCACGTCCAACGTCCGCATCGAAGAGCAGCGCGTGTCCCGCAGCCACGCGATCCTCGTGCGCCACGGGCACGCCACCCGCCTCCTTGACAACCGCAGTGCCAACGGCACGTTCGTCAACGGCCGTCAGATCATCGCCACCAACATCTCGGGCGGCGACGTGATCCGCATCGGGCCGGTGGTGATGACGTACGTCCAGATCGCATGAGCTGACGTACGTCCGGGTCGTTTGAGCCCGCACCGCGCGCCGCAGACCGATCCCTCCCTCGGTCTGCGGTGGCGCGGTGTGAGGCGATAGCGCTTAGCGGGCCTGTGGGGCGGTGGTGCGCGGTCCGGCCCGCCGGGCCGCCGCGCCGGCGCGGCGACGCACGGGCGAGTCGACCTCGGTGAGCGGCTTGGCAATCGACTCGAGCCCCTTTCGCTCGGCGGCGATGCCGAACACGATCTCGGTCACGCCGCCGATGATCATCAGGATCGCGCCGATCGCCAGTGCCTTGAAGACCTCGGACGCCTTGCCGGTCGCGACCATCGGCGCGAACAGCTGCGGCCCGATGATCCCGCCGAGTCCGGTGCCGACCGCGTAGAACAGAGCGATGCACAGCGCGCGGGTCTCGAGGGGGAAGATCTCCGAGACCGTCAGATACGCCGCGCTGACCCCGGCCGAGGCGAAGAAGAACACGACCGACCATGCCACGGTGAGCGTCGCGGCGGTCAACTGGTGCTGCTCGAACAGGTAGCCGGTCACGAGCAGCAGCACGCCGGACAGGATGTAGGTGCCCGCGATCATCGGACGGCGCCCGACCGAGTCGAACAGGCCGCCGAGCACGACCGGTCCGAGCAGGTTGCCCGCGGCGAACGCGACAAGGTAGTACGGCGCATTCGCGGTCGCGACGTGGAAGAACGTGCTCAGCAGCGTGGCGTAGCCGAACAGGATCGAGTTGTAGAGGAACGCCTGTCCGATGAACAGCGCAAGCCCGAGCACGGTGCGCTTCGGATAGGTCTTGACCACGGTCCGGGTGATCTCGACGAGGCTGATGGTCTTGCGCTGCCGGATCGCGATCTCGTCGTCGGGGTCGGGATCCTCGAGCGGCTTGCCGGTGCTCTCCTCGACTTCGCGCTCGATCTCGCGGGTGATTCGCTCGGCCTCGTCGTCGCGGCCGTGGATGAACAGCCAGCGCGGGCTCTCAGGCACGTGGCGGCGTACGAACAGGATCACCATTCCGAGGACGAACCCGAGCCCGAAGCAGACGCGCCAGCTGAGCAGCGGCGAGAACACGTGGAGCGCGACGACGGACAGCAGCGCGCCAGCGGCGGCGCCCGCCCAGTAGGTGCCGTTGATGAGGATGTCGATCCGGCCGCGGTGGTTGGCGGGAATCAACTCGTCGATTGCCGAGTTGATCGCGCTGTACTCGCCGCCGATGCCCATCCCGGTCACGAACCGGCAGGCGAAGAAGAACAGCGGCGTCCACGCGAACGCGGTCGCCATCGTCGCGGCCAGATACACGCCGAGCGTGATCATGAACAGCTTCTTGCGCCCGAACCGGTCGGTCAGCTGACCGAACAGCAACGCGCCCACGCAGGCGCCGGCGACGTACATCGACGCCGCCCAGCCCGCGACTTCGGCGGAGGAGATATTGATCCCGCTGCCCTTGGCGGAGATAGCGCCGGCGATCGACCCCACGATCGTCACCTCGAGCCCGTCCAGGATCCACACCGTCCCGAGCCCGATCAGGATCTTCCAGTGCCAGCGCGACCAGGGCAGCCGGTCGAGCCGTGCGGGGATGTTGGTCTCGATCGTGCCGAGCTCGCCGGCCGATGACGCGATTGTGGCCATTTGCAGGTCCTCCTTGCTGTCCTCTACCCACAACCTCCTACCCGGTGGCCGCGGGCATGAAGCAGGCCCCCCCTCGCCACATCTGAAATCGTTCCTGGCGATGTGGCCGGCTCCCCCGAAGATCGCGTTCGCCGGCGGAACGCTCGACCGTGCCGCGCACCTGCGCACCGACGGCGGCGCCGAGCGTCTGCGCGACGCCGGCGACTCGCGGGTGGTGCTCATCGGCAAGGGGCAGGAGGTCGCGGTCGCCGGCGAGGGCGCCGGGCTCGCACTCGTCCCGACCACCGCGGTGCCGGCTGATGCGGAGCTGACGTTCCTGGGACTCGACGCCTCGGGCGCGGCGCTGTTCGCCCACGACGCCACGGCCGGCGAACCCGCGACCGGCGAGATCTTCGAGTTCGCCCCGCTCCGCGGCCTCGCCGGCGAGCTCCAGCCGGACGCGGCGGCGCTCGCGGCCTACGCGGTCGCGCTGATCGGCTGGCACCGGGTGACGCGCTACTGCGGGCGCTGCGGCAACGCCACCGAGGTCGAGGCGGCCGGCCACCGGCGCCGGTGCCCTGTCTGCGGCCTGGTCCAGTTCCCGCGGACCGATCCGGCGATCACGATGCTCGTGCAGTCCGGCGACCGTTGCCTGCTGAGCCGCCGCGTCGGCGCCCCCGAGAACCGGTGGTCGGCTCTCGCCGGTTTCGTCGAGCCGGGCGAGACGCCCGAGGAGGCCGTCGTCCGCGAGGCCCGCGAGGAGACCGGCGTCGAGGTCGTGGCGGTCGAGTACGTCACCTCACAGCCGTGGCCCTTCCCCCAGGCGTTGATGATCGGCTTCTGGGGATTCGTCGATCCGGCCGTCGGCGGCGAGACCCTCACGCCCGATCCGGGGGAGCTGGTCGAGGCGCGGTGGTGGCGGCGCGAAGAGCTCGATCGCGCGCTCAGCGCCGGCGCGATCGTCCTGCCTCCACCGGGAACGATCGGGAACTACCTGATCACTACCTGGCTCGGCGGCGCCGCGGTGTAAAACTCACCAAAGCCCCGCCCGGCTACGGCACCGGATCGTGGCGGAGCGCCCGCACGACGTCACGGTGCTCGCGCATCGTCTGCATCCCGTCCGCGCCGGGCTGGCGGCCGAAGCCGCAGTACATCGCCACGCCGAAGTCGCTCAGGTACCGCGACGCGGTGGCGTGGCGCCGGCCCAGCCCCGCCTCCCCGTCGAGCGGCAGCACGATCCCGAGGAACACGCGGGTGTCGCCGACGTCGAGGTCGCTGAGCGGCCGGAAGAAACGCCGGTCCTCGCTGCGCAGGTAGCGCGGCCCGGCCACGTGCACCCAGTCGACCGTGCGACCCGAGTTGGCGACCGCGTAGTTGGCCATCCGCACGAGCACCTCGAGGTCGCGGGCCTCGTACATCGGCCAGTCCGGGAACGTGCCGTAGCAGAAGTGGTAGCCGAGCATGACCTCCTCGGGGACCTGTGGCGTGAGCCGCCCGACCGGACCGGCGTAGCGCTCCCAGGCCCCCTCGGCCGTCCACGCCAGCACGCGCTCGATGTCCTGGACCTCGTAGGCCATGTCCCACTGGATCGCCAGGTCGGCGGCCGGGATCTCGTCGAGCAGGCGCACGAGCTCGCGGCCGACGAGGTCCTCGTAGGCGCGCTCGGCGACCGGGTAGTCGCCGGCGAAGTCGGCCTTGAACCCGTTCAGCGCGCTCGAGGGGAACGGCAGGCCGACCTGGAACCGCAGGCCCGCCGGGATCACGCCCTCGTCGCGAAGCGCCCGGAACTGCCGCCACGACGCGATCGCATCGTCGATCCGCGGCCAGGTGTCAAAGTGCAGCTCGCCGGCGCCGGCGCGGATCTTGAACACCGGTGTCTCGTACGCGTGCCTCGGGATGCCCGTCGGCGAGGCGGTCTCCTCCACGACCTCGACGTCGGGGTTCGGGCGCACGAGCCGCTCGCGCTCGTACCCCACCCACGCCGCGCGCGGGCCGGTCTCGCCGTCGGGGAGCGCGAACACCAGATCGCCGAACAGCTCGGCGCCGGCGCGGAACGCCTCGTCGGTCGACTGCGCCGGCAGGCTCCCGACGAGCAGCAGCTCACTCGCCGCGCGGGAGCTCACGGCGTCTCGCCGACGATCTCGCCGCCGGCGACCTCGTCGACCACGTCGGTCACGTCGCGCGCCACGAGCGCAGCGTATGCCCCGCGGCGCTCCATGAGCTCGTCGTGAGTGCCGCGCTCGACGATCTGGCCCTTGTCGATGACGACGATCTGGTCGGCGTCGCGCACGGTCGAGAGCCGGTGCGCGATCGTGATCGTCGTTCGACCCTCGGCCAGCCGCTCGAGCTCGGCCTGGACCGCCGCCTCGGTCTGCGTGTCGAGCGAGCTCGTGGCCTCGTCGAGCACCAGCACCGGCGGGTTGCGCAGGACCGTGCGCGCGATCGCCATCCGCTGCTTCTCCCCGCCCGAGAAGCGGTAGCCGCGCTCGCCGACGACCGTGTCGTACCCGTCGGGCAGTGACGCGATCAGGTTGTGGATCCGGGCTGTCCGCGCCGCTTCCTCGATCTGCTCGTCGGTCGCGTCCGGTTGCGCGAAGCGGAGGTTCTCGCGAACGCTGGCGTGGAACAGGTAGGTCTCCTGCGAGACCACGCCCACGGTCGCCGCCAGCGATTCGAGCGAGGCGTCGCGGACGTCGACACCGTCGATCGTGACCCGTCCCTCCTGGGGTTCGTACAGCCGCGCGGCCAGATAGCCAAGCGTGGTCTTGCCGGCGCCGGTCTCGCCGACGACCGCCGTCCTCGTTCCGGCTGGGACGACGAGGTCGACGCTGCGGAGCGTCCAGCTGTCGTCCCCGTTCGCGCCGTACCGGAACGAGACATTCTCGAAGCGGACCTCGCCGAGCAGCTCGCTCGGCCGCAGCTCGACCGGACGCTCAGCCTCGACGATGTCGACGGGGAGGTCGAGGTACTCGAAGATCCGATCGAACAGCGCCAGCGAGGTCTGCATGTCGGCCTGGACTCCGAGCAACGACTGGATCGGGAACAGCAGCCGTACCTGGAGCGTCGTGAACGCGACCACCGTGCCAATCGAGATCGAGGTGCCGATGAAGGTCTGCCCGGCGAGCCAGTAGATGATCGCCGGCTGCACCGCAAACGTGAACTGGATCGTCGCCATCACCCAGCGCCCGGCCATGCGCGAGCGGACCTCGAGGTCGGCGATGCCCTGCGACTCGCCCGTGAAGCGACCGGCAAGGTCGGCCCCGCGACCCATGGTCTTGCCGAGCATGATTCCCGAGACGGACAGCGACTCGGCGACCAACGCCGACATGTCGGCTAGACGGCGCTGCTGCTCGGTGGTGATCCTGCGGCGGATCTGGCCGACGCGCCGCGTCATGTACACCGACGGCGGCACGAACACGAGCGAGATGATCGCCAGGCGCCAGTCGAGAATGCACATGGCGACGATCGAGGCGATCACGGTCGTCGCGTTCTGCGCAATCGTGGTCGCGGTCGTGGTGACGACGCTGTCGAGCCCACCGATGTCGTTGGCGATCCGCGACTGCACTTCGCCCGTTCGAGTCCGGGTGAAGAACGCCAGCGACATCTTCTGCAGGTGGTGGTAGACGGCGGCGCGGAGATCGTGCATCACGCGCTGGCCGACGACGTTCGACATGTACGTCTGCCACACGCTCGTGGCGTTGGTGAAGATCGCGATCCCGATCATCGCCAGCACGGTCACGGTCAGGACCGTCTCGTCGTGCTGCAGGATCCCGACGTCGAGCGCTTCCCTGAGCAGGAACGGCTGGAGGATCGCGATCCCGGACGAGACGACGATCAGCACGAGCACGGCCGCGAGCCGGATCCGGTAGGGCTTGAACAGCGCCAGGATCCGCGCGGTGTCGCGCTCGCGCGTGGGATCCATCAGCGGCGGCGGCTTTTTGCCGGACCCACCCGCCCCCCGCAGCGAACGCATCGCGCCGCTGCCGCCGGCGCCCTGCGAGGCCGCAAACCCGTGATTTCCAGAGCTCATGACACTCATAATGACAGCGGCCGAAACTGCGCCAGCCAGGCCGCCCGCCCAACCCGAGGTCGAACGTTTCGACCGGGAACGAAATGTCGCCGCGCTACCGTGTGTGTCATGAAAGGCGACGCCGACATTGCCAGCATCGGTGCGCTCGTGGCCGATCCCGGGCGCGCGAAGATCCTGCTGGCGCTCGGCGACGGTCGCGCGCTGCCGGCGAGTGTGCTCGCGGACGAGGCCGGAGTCGCCGCCTCCACCGCCAGCACGCATCTCAGCAAGCTGGTCAAGGGCGGGATGCTGCGCGCCGAGCGACACGGCCGCCACCGCTACTTCCGGATCGCCGGCCCGGAGGTCGGCGAGCTGATCGAGGCGCTCGCCCGGATCTCGCCCCCCGCTCCGGTGCGCTCGCTCAAGCAGGGCAGCAAGGCGCAAGCCGTCCGCTTCGCGCGCACGTGCTACGACCACCTCGCGGGAATACTCGGGACGCAGTTGATGCAGGCGATGATCGAGCGCGAGCTGCTGACCGGCGGTGACGGGGTGTTCGACCCCGATTCAGCGCGCGAGGACCGCCTGTCGGCTCCCGGCTTCGACCTCGACTACCGGCTCACGCCAAGCGGGCTGCGCGAGCTCAAGGCATTCGGCATCGACTTCGACTCGCTGCCCTCGCGCCGGCCGCTGATCCGCTACTGCGTGGACTGGAGCGAGCAGCGGCATCACCTGGCGGGCTCGCTGGGCGCGGCGATGGCGGCGCGGATGATCGAGCTCGGCTGGGTGCGCAAGGCAACGCGCAGTCGGGCCGTCCACGTGAGCGATGACGGGTTCGACGGGCTCCGCGATCATTTCGGGGTCGAGCTCACCCCGGCCTCGGATACCTGACCTCCGGGCTCGGGCCCTGAACCCAGGTCCCCCCACGTGAGGGCGGTCTTAGACGCCTGAGACGGGCCATACTCCGAGGCGTGTCGGGACAAGAGATCGGACTTGCCGTATCCGTGTTCCTCGCCTGCGCGGTCGAGGCCGTCGAGGCGCTCACGATCGTGCTCGCCGTCGGGGTCACCCGCAGCTGGCGCTCCGCCCTGACCGGTGTCGGCGCCGCCACGCTGGCGCTCGCGGTGATCGTCGTGGCGCTCGGCCCGGCGCTCACCGCGCTGCCGATCGACGTGCTGCGCGTGGTCGTGGGCGGGCTGCTGCTCGTGTTCGGGCTCCAGTGGCTGCGCAAGGCCGTGCTCCGGTACGCGGGCCTCAAGGCGGTACATGACGAGGACGCGACGTTCGCCTCGGAGACCGACGCTGCCCGCGCGACGGCGCTCGCCGGCCCTGGCTTCGACGGCTACTCGTTCACGATCGCGTTCAAGGGCGTGCTGCTCGAAGGACTCGAGGTCGCGTTCATCGTGCTCACGTTCGGCGCGAGCCAGCATGACGTCGGCCTCGCGGCCGCGGCCGCGGCCGTCGCGATCGCGGTCGTCGTGCTCGCTGGCGTGCTCGTTCGCGCTCCGCTCGCGCGCGTGCCCGAGAACACGATGAAGTTCTTCGTCGGCGTGATGCTGACGTCGTTCGGCGTCTTCTGGGGAGCCGAAGGCGCGGGCGCGTCATGGCCGGGCAGCGACGCCGCGCTGCTCGTGATCATCCCGGGCGTGGCGCTCGCGTCGCTCGGGATGGTCAGGTGGCTGCGACATGCGCCCGCGCATCGAGCGCTGGGAGAGCCCGCATGAGCTGGATCGTGCGTGCCGCGCGGGCGGTGTGGGAGTTCGTCGTCGGCGACGACCCGTTCACCGCCTTCGGCGTCGTGGTGGCGCTCGGGGCGACCGCGCTGATCGCCGACACCGGGGCGCCGGCGTGGTGGGTCATGCCGCTGGCGGCACTGGCGCTGCTCGGGCTGTCGCTGCGGCGCGCGGCGCGCTGAGCGCTACTTGCGGTCGGTGAACGACGGCAGCATCAGCGAATACATGCGCGGAGGCTCCGGCGCGGACCGTCGCGGCACCGGCGCGTCAAACGCTTGCTTGGTGGTGTTCGGCGCGGGAGCAGAAATGGGAGCGACGCGCCACCGGAACGGGTTGAGCTTCATGCCTGTGCCTCCTCGGAAATCCGCTATTTGCGCACGATGCCCAGGCTTTATACCCGACCGTCAGGCCAGTTACACCCGCTCCTGTTCAAAAACAACCCGACGACGGGTTAGCTCGCGAGCGTCACCGGCAGCGTCTTCAGCTGGTTGACGAACGTCGAGAGCACCCACGTCGGCTCGCCGGCGAGCTCCATGCCCGGATAGCGCGCGAGCGTCTCCTCGAACAGGACGCGCAGCTCGAGCCGCGCCAGCGCGGTCCCGAGGCAGAAGTGGCGGCCGCCGGCGCCGAACGCCTGGTGCTCGGGGTTGCGGCGCACGTCGAACCGGTCGGGATCGGCATAGCGCGACTCGTCGCGATTCGAGGACACGTACCACATGACGACCTTCTCGCCCTCGCGAATCGTCTTCCCGGCGAGCTCGGTATCGCGGGTCGCCGTGCGTCGGAAGTGGGCGAACGCCGGGAACATGCGCAGCGACTCCTCGACCGCGCCGGGGATCAGCGACGGGTCCCCCAGCAGTAGCCGGCGCTGCTCGGGGTCCTCGAGCAGCGCGCGCATCCCGCTGCAGTAGGTCGCCTTCGTACTGTCGTTGCCGGCGGCCACCAGCAGGAAGAACCCCATCACGATCTCCTGCTCGTCGAGCTGTCCGCCGTCGATCTCGGCGTGGACGAGCACGCTGGTGAGGTCGTCGGTCGGACGCTCGCGACGCTCGGCGATCATCCGCCCGCATCGCTCGAACAGCTCCGGGATGTCGTGGTCGTACAGGGTCCTGGTGCCCTCGGGGCTCATGTCCGGGTCTCCCACCGCGAGCGCCGAGTTCATGATCCGGGCCCAGGCGGCGTCGTCCTCAGGCGGTATCCCCATGAAGCTTCCAATCACCCGCGACACCGCCGGCTGGGCGACCTCGGTCACGAGATCGCAATGATCGCGGCCGTCGAGGCGATCGAGCACATCGTTCACGATCGCCCTGATCGCCGGCTCGTGGGCGGCGATCCGCTTGGGCGTGAAACCCGCCTGGAACAGCATCTTCAACCGGTCGTGCCTCGGCGGATCCATGCCGATGAACATCGCGCGGATCAGCTTGAGCGGAAACACGCCGACCGAGGTGATGCCCCCAAGCTCGGACGAGTACGTCTGCCAGTCGCGGCTGACGGTGTGGATGTCCTCGGGCCGGGTCACCGACCAGTAGCCGGCTTCCGCCGGGTAGTCCGGGATCCCGTCGGTCCAGTGCACCGGGCACCCGGAGCGCAGCTGCCGGAACAGCTCGTGGGGCGGACCATCGCGCCAGAGCCCGAGCTCGCTGACGAAAATATCTTCGAGGTCGCCGCGCGTCGGTGACACAGCGGCCCGATCCTAATGGCTGGCTCGCCAGCCGGTCTACCTCGAGCTCGCCACGCTCTCTGGCGCTGGCGCGGCGCCGGCCCCGGCGCCATTGCCAGAGACCGCTTCGACCGGCAAGTCACCGTCGACGTAACGCTGTCCCCGCGACCACGACGCAACCGCGGCGATCAGGCAGGCCACGATCGCGAACGCGAATGCCTCGTGGAGTCCGTGGCGGAACGGCTCTGCGATCAGCTGCGGGAAGAACGAGCGCCCGGTGAGCAGCGCCTGCGTGTGCGCCGGCAGGTGGCTGAGCACGGAGCCCCCGAGCAGATGCTGGATCGGGTTGTAGCCGAGGAACGCCGCGAACAGGATCGAGACCGGCGGAAGGTTGGCGGCGTGCTGGGCCGCCTGAGCCGAGACGCCGTGGGCCTCGAGCCCGCTCGCCATCGTATGCGGCAGGGTCGCCGAGAGCCCGAGGATCATCAGCGTGAAGAAGATGCCGACCGACAGCACCTGGGCGGAGTTCTGGAACGTCTGGTTCATGCCGCCGCCGGCGCCACGGTCGCCCGGCGGCAAGCTGTTCATCACGCCGGCGCGGTTCGGTGAGGCGAACATCCCCATCGAGACGCCGTTCAGGAACAGAACCAAGGCGAAAACGGGGAACGCGAAATCGACCGGGAGCAGGGCCAGCGCCAAGAAGCTGAATGCGGCTCCGATCATCCCGCCGGTCGCGAACGGCCGGGCGCCGAAGCGGTCGGACAGGTAGCCGGAGGTCGGCCCGGCGATCAGCATCCCGCACGTCAGCGGGAGCATGTAGAGCCCCGCGTACAGCGGCGTCTTGGTGAAGTCGTAGCCGTGCAGGGGGAGCCAGATGCCCTGGAGCCAGATGATCAGCATGAACATCAGCCCGCCGCGCGCCACGGCCGACAGGAACGTCGACAGCGTCCCGAAGGTGAACGCGCGGATCTTGAACAGCGGCAGTCGGAACATCGGATCGGTGACTCGCTGCTCGATCATCACGAACGCGAACAGCGACAGGACGCCGAGCGCGAGCAGAATCAGCACCTTCGGGCTCCCCCACCCGATCGCCGAGTCTCCGTAGGGGCGGATGCCGTATGTGATCGCGACCATGATCAGGACGAGCCCTACGGCAAACGTGATGTTGCCGCCCCAGTCGATCTTCGCCCGCCGCGGAGTCGACGTCTCCTGGAGCTTGAGGTACGCCCAGACGGTCCCGAACAGTCCGACCGGCACCGAGATCAGGAACACGAGGCGCCAGTCGATCGGCGCGAGGATGCCGCCGACCACCAATCCGATGAACACGCCGCTCACGCCGACGATGTTGTTGATGCCGAGCGCCATCCCCCGCTGGTTGGCCGGGAACGCGTCGGTGATGATCGCGGCGGAGTTCGCGAGCAGGCACGCCGCGCCGATTCCCTGGACGATCCGGAAGCCGATCAGGTAGGTCGCGCCGGCCCGGCCATTCAGCCAGTCAACGGTCAGGACCAGTGACGCCACCGTGTAGATGACGAACCCGAGGTTGTAGATCCGCACGCGGCCGTACATGTCCCCCAGCCGGCCGAGGCTGACGATCAGCACGCTCGTGACGATCAGGAACCCGAAGATCAGCCACAGCAGGTAGAAGCTGTTGGCAGGCACGAGCGGATCGAGATGGATGCCTCGGAAGATGTCCGGCATCGCGATCAGCGTGATCGACGCATCGAGCGTGGCGAGCAGCACGCCGAGCGTGCAGTTCGAAAGCGCGAGCCACTTGTAGTTCGGGCCTCGAGGGTCGGGCCGTCGCGAAGCGATACTCGCCCGCCGTCCGTTGCCGATCGAGGCCATATCTCTACTCTACGCACACCGGATTCCGGTGCGGCGTGGCCCGGGGGGCCAGGCTCCCGTAGGCGAGATCGTGCTAAGAGCGCGAGTGGACGCCCGGTTGGGGCGTCGTCAGCGGCGCGTCCTCGGCCCGCGCGATCTCGAGCACGCTCTCGATCGAGGATCGGGTCGCCAGGTCGACGGCGCGCTGGACCAGCATTCGCATCGGCAGCGCCGCCGCCACCCACCGCGGCGCCACCACCCGCCGCGATCGCCGTGCGATCCCGCGCTCGATCGCGTCGATCCCCGCCTCGAGCGGCGTCACGCGCCGCCCGGGCCGGCGGATCTCGGCGACCCGCTTGGCCGCCGCGGTGCTGAAGCCCTGGCGGACCATGTCCGTATCGAGCTCGGCGAAGTACGCGACGCCGACCCGCGCCCCAGTGGGCGCGAGCTCGATCCGGAGCGAGTCGGCGAGCGCCTCGACGCCCGCCTTGGACGCGCAATACGCGCCGAGCAGGGGCGGATGCACCGCCGCGGCGAGCGACGCGATCGCCAGCGCGTAGCCGCCCTCGTGGGCGATATGCGGGCCGGCCGCGCGGAGCGTGTAGTAGACCCCGATCAGATTTACTTCGATGGTGCGCTCGAACAGGTCCGGGTCGCCGCCGAGCAGCGGCAGCTGCGCGGCCACGCCGGCGTTGGCGACCACGACGTCGAGCCCGCGAAGGTGCTCGACGGCCGCCTCGACGGCGGCCTCGACCTGCTCGCGGTCGCGCACGTCGCACATCACGGCGAGCGCGTCGCCGCACTCCGCCGCGGTTCGCGCCAGCACGTCGGGTTCGATCCCGGCCAGCACAACTCGGGCGCCGCGCTGATGCAGACGCTTGGCGGTGGCCGCCCCGATCCCGCGGGCGGCACCCGTGATCAGTATCCGGCGACCTGACAGATCGATGGTCATCGCACGGCTCACGATACCCAGCCCAGCCGAACGCCGAGCCGGTAGCGGGCGGTCGCCTGCCGCGCGCGCGTCGATTCGTCTAGGTGAACTCAGCCGCGCGCTGGAACAGGATCTCGGGCACGATGCACACCGGCGAGACGCGGAGCAGGAAGCGCAATCCCTCGGCGATGTCGCTCGGGCGAAGCATCTCCTCGGCGGGCACCTTGCCCTTGACGTAGTCGGTCATGTCGGTGTCCACGAAGCCCGGCGCAAACGCCACCGACTTCACGCCATCCCTCGCGAACGCCTTGTTCATCGCCAACGAGTAAGCGGCGACTGCGGCCTTCGTCGCCGAATACACCGACAACCAGCGGTCCGGCGACTTACCCGCGATCGAGGCCATGTTGACCACGAGCGCGTTGCCGTGCTCCGCGCCCGCGGCCCGCAGCAGCTCGCCGCACTCGCGGTAGAACAGGATGATCGCGCGGATGTTGATGTCGAGCTGGAGATCGACGTACTTGGTCTGGTGCTCGGTCGCGGACGCGCCGACCCCGACGCCGGCGTTGTTGATGAGCACGTCGAGACGGCCGTAGCGCTCGCGGTGGCGGCGCACAACCTCGCGGATCGCCTCCTCGTCCTTGAGGTTCGCCACGACGTGCTCGACCTCGAAGCCGCGCTCCCGCAACTCGCCTGCGGTGCGTTCGAGCGTGTCCGGGTTGCGCGCTGTGATCGTCAGGCCGAAGCCCTCTTCTCCGAGCGTCTGCGCGAGAGCAAGCCCGATTCCGCGGGAAGCCCCGGTGACTAGTGCGGCACGGTCTGACACCGGCGGAACCCTAGCGGCTCGGCGACTGGGTCAAGTGTCGGAGCCGGCTGCCGATCACGTACATAACCGGTTCCCTCGAAACCGTCGGCACCCGCCGTACCTTCTTAGGTGATGTTTAGCGTGCGTTCCGTCGCGACCGGGTAATCGTTCACGAACCTGTCACCTCACGATGCTTCCTTTGGAGGGAGCAATGCTCGATCGTTGCCCAACTTGCGGAAAGACCACCGGCACGCTCATGGAGACCCGTGATGACCAGCCGGGCCTGATGCAGATCCTCCGGGGCGAGAGCGGCGAAGCTCAGCGGATCATTGTGACCGTCGCGCTTTGCGTCCTTGTCGCCCTCGCGATCGTCGCGACCGAAGCCCTGTTCTTCCACTAGAGGACCTGGGCCAAGGGCTCGCCGCCTCTCGGATCGCTCCGCCGATCCCGCCTCGGATCACGCCGCGTAAGCTACGGCCGGCGCTCGCATCGCGTGCGCGACGGGTCGGCAGCGGACACAGCACGAGAGGAGCGACATTGCGCGTTGATTGGTACGGCCAGGCCGCTTTCCGCCTGAGCGGAGGCGATGCCACGGTGTTCATCGACCCGTTCGGCGACGTCTCTCCGCTGGCCGCGAGCGGGATGCAGTTCGACTACCCCGCGATCGAAGGCGTCGACGCGGACCTGCTGCTGGTCACGCACGAGCACCTCGACCACAATGGCGTCGAGACGATCGGCGGGGATCCGACGATCCTGCGCTCGACCGCCGGGCGCCTCGAGTCCCCGGTCGGCGAGGTCGTCGCGATCGCCTCCGAGCACGACGAGGCGGCCGGGACCCAGCGCGGGCCGAACACGATCTTCGTGTTCAAGCTCGACGGCCTCCGCGTCGCCCACCTCGGCGACTTCGGCCAGCGCGCGCTCCGCGACGAACAGGCCGACGCGATCGGTCAGATCGACCTCTTGTTCCTCCCGGTCGGCGGCGGCCCGACGATCGGGGGCGAGCAGGCCGCGACGATCACCCACCGCCTCGCTCCCAAATGGGTCGTGCCGATGCACTACCGCACGCCGCGAATCGGCTTCCTCGACACGGCGGACGAGTTCCTCGAGAAGATGCCCTACGTCGAGCGGCTGTCCGAGACCGGCTTCGATACCGATGCGATCCCGGGCGGGGACGGCCCGCGCGCGGTGGTTCCCGCCGTGCCCTAAGCGACCGGGCTCCGAGCGTGTGCGAGCGCCTCGCGCCCGACCCGCTGGAGGTCCCGCAGATAGTCGAGGTGCGCCGCCCAGTCCGGGTCCCCGTCCATCTCGCGCGCCAGCCGCATCGTGTCGACGTGCGCGTCGAGCAGCTCGTACAAGAGCTCCGTGACGTACCCGGTTGTCATGAGCGCACTCCTATTCGCGTCCAACACCGCTCAGCCCTCCGTAAAGCAGTAGACACAGAATGAACGTCTCGCCGGACGTCACGCTTCCAGCGACGGTCCAGATTTCGAACGATTGTGCGCTGTGCGGTCGCCCCGGGGACGGCCACCGGGCCGGGACGACCGCCAGATGAGGCGGGTCCGAATGCAATGACCGTATCGCGGGAGCTGGCTGGGCGCCGGATGAGGGCACAACCCCAGACTCGACAGACGCCGGCGGCCGAGCACGCGATATGACCCCATACGTGCGTGAACGAGCATTCACCGTCGGCGGAGGGTCGAGCGCGCGCACTTATGACCCAGGCCGGCGCCACGCCCACTCCGCGCTCGCGTAGGCCGAACAACTCGCCACTCGACGCCGCGCCTGCGCCGAGAGTGGCGAAACTCGCGCCAGGGCCGAGTAAATCGCCACTCGCCCGGGAACCGCTGCCGAGTGGCGAGTTGTTCGGCCTCGCGCCCCAGGCGCCCGCATCCCGCATCGGCGCCCAACGCCGGGGGCTACCGCCGGCGGCGGGCCTCCGGCTCAAGCGCCGGGTTCTGCCAGCCGCCGTCGGCCGCGTTGAGGTTGACGCCGGGCGGAACCAGCTCGTCGATGCGGTCCAGCATCTCGGCGGTCAGCGTCACCTCGGCGGCGGGCAGCTGCGACTCGAGCTGCTCCATCGTGCGCGGCCCGATGATCGGCGCCGTGACCGCGGGATGGTTGAGGACGAACGCAAGCGCCATCTCGATCAGCGTCAGTCCGTTCTCCTCGGCCAGCTTGGCGAGCCCGTCGGCGGCCTCGAGCTTGCGCTGATTCCCGGGCAGGGACATGTCGAAGCGAGCCGGGATCCGCTCCGCCCGGTGCGAGTCGGGTAGCTCGCCGTCCTTGCGGTAGCGACCGGTCAGCCACCCGCCGGCGAGCGGGCTCCACGGGATCACGGCCATTCCGTGCCGCCGGCACGTCGGGAGCACGTCGTTCTCCACGCCCCGGACCAGGATCGAGTACGGCGGCTGCTCGCACACGAACCGCTCGCGGCCGCGCCTCTCCGCCACCCACTGGGCCTCGACGATCTGGCTCGCCGGAAACGTCGAGGAGCCGATGTAGCGGACCTTCCCGGCCCGCACCAGGTCGGTCAGCGCGCCGAGCGTCTCGTCGATATCGGTGTCGTCCTCGGGGCGGTGGATCTGGTAGAGGTCGATCCAGTCCGTCCTCAGCCGCCGCAGGCTGTTGTCGATCTCCCGCGTGATCCACCGGCGGGTGTTTCCGAACTCGTTGGGGTCGTCGCCCATCGTCCCGTGGACCTTCGTCGCCAGCACGACGTTGTCCCGCTTGCCGCCGGCGAGCGCCTTGCCCACGATCTCCTCCGACTCGCCTCGCGCGTATACGTCCGCCGTGTCGATGAAGTTGATCCCGCCGTCGAGCGCGCGGTGGATGATCCTGATGCACTCGTCGTGGTCGGGATTGCCCCAGGCGCCGAACATCATCGCGCCGAGGCACAGCGGGCTGACCTTTACTCCGGTACGTCCAAGCGTTCGATAGTTCATTACCGGCAACCTACTCCTGCCGGCGCCGGCGCTTGGCCTCACGGTCGTCGTTGATGCGAACCGCGGCTCGTCCCGGACGATCAGCATGCGTCCCGCCGACGTTCACCTAAGCTGGTGCCGTGAGCGGCTTCGACGACGATGACGATTGGGTCGGCACCCCGCCAGAGGGACGCTACAGCCGCGATCGCGCCAACCCCGAGTTCTGGTGGCGCCAGCGCCCGGTCGCATTCGCCGGCGCGGCGCTGATGGTGCTCGTGATCGTCGTGATCGTGATCGCGCTGCTGCGCTGAGCTACCGGCTGGCCTCGCGAACCGCTGCCTCGGCGTCGCGCACCGCGTCCTGCGCCGCCTGCACCTCCGCCTCGGCCTCCTCCACGCCGGCCTCGGCCTCGCGCAGCGCCTCGGCGGCCTTGTCCCTGCGCTCGAGCGCCAGCTTGGCGCCGCGCTCGGCACGTTCCGCGCGCCGGCGAGCCTCGCGCTCCGCTGCGCGTGCGTCCGCGCGTGCCTTCGCGCGTTCGCGCTCCTCGCGCTCGCGCTCGGCGCGGGTAGCGCGGTCGGTGGCGAGCTGCTTTCCGCCGTCCTTCGACTCTTTCCCGCGGGCCTTCGACTTTTTCCCACCGGTGCTCGACTTCTTCGACGCCGGCCGCGCCGGCGCCGGCGCCGTCGATCCGCCCCCGAAGGCGGCCGTCCCGAGCCCGACGTGGCGCAGCTCACGCTCGAGGCGGCCCTCACGGAACTGCTCGCGCGCGTCGTCGTCGAGCGCCGCGGCGTGCAGCGTGTCGGCGACGCGCTCGATGACCGTCGCGCTTAGCTCATCCCCCGCGGAGGACAGCAGTCCCCGCGCCGCGTCGGTGAGCGCCCCGACCGCCATCCGCTCCTCGTCGACCGCCGCGCGAAGCGAGCGTGCGTCGCCACGGCCGGCGAGCACGTCGTCCTGCGCCGTGCGCAACCCATCCCCGGCCTCCAGCAGCTCCGCGACCGCGCGGCGCTGCGTCCGCACGAGCTGGTTGACGGCCCAGGCCGCCACCGACGGCTTGCGCAGCCCCGCCACCTCGGCCGCATCGTCGCGGTTGCCCGCCTTGCGCAGCTCGCGCGCCAGGGCCGTGCGCTCGGGGACGAACCGGTCGAGCGGGAGCCCGTAGAGGTCGTCGACGTCCACGGGGCCATGGTGTCAGCTACGAGGCGGCCGACGCTAGGGCTGCGCCACCAGCCCCGGGATCCAGCTCGTCCCCGCGAGCGGCACCCGCGCCATCGCCGCCGCCTCGATCGTCAGCGCCACCAGATCCTCGGGCTCGAGGTTGTGCAGGTGCGACTTGCCACACGCCCGCGCCAGCGTCTGCGCCTCGAGCGTCAGCGTGCGCAGGTAGTTGGCCAGACGCCGGCCGCCCTCGACCGGATCCAGCCGCGCTGCGAGCGCGGGCTCCTGGGTCGAGATCCCGGCGGGGTCGAGCCCGGCCTGGTAGTCGTCGTAATAGCCCGCGGCGGACCCGATCGCGCGGTACTCGGCGTCAAAGCCCGGGGCATTGTCCCCGAGCGCGATCAGCGCCGCCACCCCGATCGACACCGCATCCGCCCCCAGCGCCATGGCCTTGGCGACATCCGCACCCGTCCGGATGCCGCCGGACACGATCAGCTGCACCTTGCGATGCATGTCGAGCTCCATCAGCGACTCGACTGCCTGCGGGATCGCGGCTAGGATCGGGATCCCGACGTGCTCGATGAACACGTCCTGGGTCGCCGCCGTGCCGCCCTGCATGCCATCGAGGACGATCGCGTCGGCCCCGGCCTTGACCGCCAGCGCCACGTCGAAGTACGTGCGAGAGGCGCCGACCTTGACGTAGATCGGGATCCGCCAGTCGGTGATCTCGCGCAGCTCCTCGATCTTGATCTCGAGGTCGTCGGGGCCGGTCCAGTCCGGATGCCGGCAGGCGCTGCGCTGGTCGATCCCCGGCGGAAGGTCGCGCATCTCCGCGACCCGATCGGAGATCTTGTGCCCGAGCAGCATCCCGCCGCCGCCCGGCTTGGCGCCCTGGCCGATGACCACTTCGATCGCGTCCGCACGCCGAAGGTCATCCGGGTTCATCCCGTAGCGGGAAGGCAGGAGCTGGTACACGAGCACGCGCGAGTGCTCGCGCTCCTCGGGCGTCATCCCGCCGTCGCCGGTCGTCGTCGACGTTCCCACCGAAGTAGCGCCCCGGCCGAGAGCCTCCTTCGCCGGCCCCGACAGCGCTCCGAAGCTCATGCCGGCGATCGTGATCGGGATGTCGAGCCGCACGGGCTCGCGCGCGTACCGGGTCCCGATCACGACGTCGGTCGCGCACTTCTCGCGGTAGCCCTCGAGCGGATATCGCGACACCGACGCGCCCAGGAACAGCAGGTCGTCGAAGTGCGGGACCGCTCGCTTGGCCCCGAACCCGCGGATGTCGTACATGCCCTCGCGCGCGGCCCGCTGAATCTCGGCGATCACCCCGCGGTCGAACGTCGCCGACTCGCGCAGCCCCGGGTGCCACCCGTTCGAGCCCGCCGATGCGGCCATCAGTAGCTGCCCAGATTGTCGACGTGGAAGTTGTACAGCCGCCGCGCGGACCCATACCGGCGGAACTCGCCCGGATCGACATCGTCAACACCAGCCCGCGCCAGCAGGTCACGGACCTGGGTCACGTGCTCGGCGCGCATCTCCTTCTCGACGCAGTCGGCGCCGAGTCCCGCCACCGACCCACGCACGTACAGCCGCGCCTCGTAGAGCGAGTCCCCGAGCGACTCGCCGGCGTCGCCGCCCACCACCAGGCATCCCCGCTGGGCCATGAACGCGCTCATATGCCCGACGGACCCGCGCACCACGATGTCGGCGCCCTTCAGCGAGATCCCGCATCGCGCCGACGCATCGCCGTGGATCACGAGCAGGCCGCCGCGGGCGGTCGCGCCGGCGGACTGCGAGGCACTGCCCTCGACCACCACGACGCCCGACATCATGTTCTCGGCCACGCCGACGCCGCAGTTTCCGCGCACGCGCACGCTCGCAAGCTTGTTCATGCCGGCGCAGTAGTAGCCGACATGCCCCTCGATCTCGACCTCGTACGGCGCGTCGAGCCCGACCGCGATCGCGTGGCGCCCGCCCGGGTTGAGCACGACCACCCGACCGCCGGCGCCGTTAGAGGACGGCCCCGAAGGCCCCTCGTGAAGACGCGCGTTCAGGTCGCGAACCGTCTGCTCGGCGAGGTCGAACGACCACAGCGCCTCGCGCGTGACTGGAAGGCCCCCGACCCCGGCCATCACGCCACCAATGAAGCGGTGCCCCAGCTATACACGTGGCCCGGCGCGGGCTCCCACAGGACCGCATCCTCTGCGCCCGGCAGCACGGCGATCGCGCGGTACTCGGACGCCATCGCCACCCATTCGTCGGTTTCCGCCATCACGGCCGGCTTGCATGCGATCGGATCGCGCAGCACCGCGAAGCCGTCGGCGGTCCCGACCGCGAACGTGTAGAAGCCGTCGAGGTCATCGAGGCACCCCTCGAGCGCCTGCTCCAGAGAGGCGCCCTCGCGGAGCCGCCACGTCAGGTAGCCGGCGGCGACCTCGCTGTCGCAGTCGGTCCGGAATCGGATCCCTTCGCGGGCCAGGGACCGCCGCAGCCGGTTGTGGTTTGACAGCGAGCCGTTGTGCACGAGGCAGAGGTCGAGCCCCGTCGAGAACGGATGCGAGTGCTCGGTGGTCACCCGGCTCTCGGTCGCCATCCGGGTATGCCCGAGGGCATGGCTGCCGGCGATCTCGGCCAGACCGAACCGCTCGACGAACCGCGCCGGCGGGCCTGCCTCCTTGTAGATCTCGATCGAGCGCCCGGCGCTCATCAAGGTCAGCTCGGGGTGACGCTCGATCAGCCATGCCTGCGCCTCGTCGGCCTCGGCCGCGATCACGAACACCGCGTGCGACGCCCGCACGCGCGGCGGCGAGGCCTCGCCGAACTCGACCTGGAGCTCGGCGGTCAGTGCCTCCCAATCCGGCGTTGCCGAGGGCGAGTGCAGTGACACCTTGCACCAGCCAGCCGGCGCCGGATCGCGGTAGAACGCCACGCCTGCGCTGTCAGGCCCACGGTCCGAGAGCTGCTCGAGCATGCTCGCAAGATGCGTCCCGAGGTGCTCACGAAGCGTGGCCGACTTCGTGTAAAGACCTGCTATTCCACACACGTCGGGGTGAGGCTAGAGCCTGCGCATGACCGGTCCAATAGCTGTGACGCGCACAGTTTCAGTGGTGAATGTGGTTGTGGGCTCTACTTCTTGACGCGTTCTTAGCGTCCCGCATGGCCGGACCGCACGGCTCCGCCCGGCCGGACCGCACGGCTCCGCATGGCCACACCGCACGGCTCCGCACGGCTGGATCGCACACCCCAGGTCAGGGCGGCGACCACGCTCCGATGCGCTTCTGGGCTCGCCGCACCACGTTCAGCGCCTCGCGCAGATCAGTGCGCGCGATCGGCGCCAGCTCCTCTGGATCGACCAGGTTGTCGGGCGTCTCACCCGCCTGAACCTGAGCCGCGTGGTGCTCGAAGCGGATGCCGTTGATGACCACGAACGCCTCGCGGAGCGCGTCCGCAGTCGCCCGGTCGAGCTCACCGACGCCGGCGACGGCGTCGATCCGGTCGAGCGTCGGCGAGATCGTCACGCCGCCCGCCAACGCGTGGAATCGCACCAGGTTGACCAGCGGGATGATCGCTCCGCGCTTGAGATCGAGCTTCCCGGGGGGATCGCCTTCGTGTCCGGTGGCGAGCTGCCCGCGGAACCCGAGCGCCACCGGGTAGCCCGTCGCGGTCCGCGCCATCAGACGCATGAACTGGGCGTGGTGGCGGGCGGCGCGGATCCGCGCGTTCAGCTCGGCGGCGACGGCCAGGCCGCCGGCGGTCGGGCGAAAGTCGAACGACACGGTGGCGCGGATCAGGTGTGACTCGTCGGGCTCGTTCAGGCAGCTGTCGAACGTGCGCAACCAGGCGTCCTTCGACATGCGCCACTGGCGGTTGCCGGCGAGCACGCCGTTGTTGTCGATGCCGATCCCGCACCTGACGAGCCCGTCGTTGACGTCGGCTCCGAGTGCGGCGAAGTACGCGTCCACCTCCGAAGCCAGACCCTGCTCAACCGACGCGTAGGCGAGCGCGTTGTCCTGGTCGGACGCGAGCGTGAACTCTCTGCGGGCCGCGCTCCCGAGGTCGAGCCAGGCCCACGGGACCGGCGCGGGTCCGCGCTTCCAGATCGAGAAGTCGATCAGCCGGGCGACGACGGTGTCGAGCTGGAGGCTGAGCACCCGGCCGAGGTCTCGGGGGAGCACACCCGCGCGCGACAGCAGCAGGAACAGCTTGGGAATATCGCCAGCGGCGCGTACGAGCGTGTCCTCGTCGGGCGCCCCCAGGAGCATGTGGCGGAGCGCGATCGGGCTGCGCGTATCCAGGACGAGCAGGTCCGTAGCCGACAGCACGCCGCAGATCCGATCGCCGTCGAGCACGGCCAGGTGCTCTGACCCGACCGCGAGCATCTCGACCGTCGCCTCGATCGCGAGTTGGGTCGGCGCGACGGTCGCCACCGGGGCGCGGGCCGCGGCGCGCGCCGGCGCGTCGAGCGAGACGCCGCCGACCGCGACTGCCGCCCGGATCGAGGCGTCGGTCAGGATCCCCAACCCACCGTCGTCGAGCCGGACCAGCAGCGCCGACACCCCGTCCCGCCCAAGCCGAGCCGCAGCCGCGCGCAGCGGCTCTTCGGGCTCGCAGAACTCGGGCCGACTCATCACCAGCGACACCGGCGTGGTCCCGACGTCGGGTAGCCCGTGCACGGTGTGTCCCGCGTACGTGATCCGCTTTCGCATCGAGATCGCGACGTAGGCCGCGCCGGCCTCCGTCCCGAGCACGCGGCGACCGGCCTCCGAGCTGAACAGCGCGCACGTCGACGGCTCGCGCGCGCGCACGGTGAAGGCGGGCGCCATCCCGGTGAGCAACGACGGATGGCCGAAGCACTCGCCCGGCTCGAGCACCTGGATCGGCTCCCCGTCGTGCACGACATCCATCGAACCTGTGAGGAGCACCCACAGCCCGGGCGTCGGCAGACCGTCCTCGACGAGCACCGCCTCACCGGTGTCGAACCCGTGCTCCTGGGCGCCGGCGGCAAGCTCGCGGAGATCGTCAGGATCCAGCGCGTCGAACGGGGGGTGACGGGCCAGGAATGTGTCCAAGTGCTCCATGTGGGGACCCGCAATTGTGTGCGCATCACGCCTGGGACGTGCACCGCCCACGTGGGAGCCTAGCCGCGGCTAGGTACAACCGGCTTTTGGAGGACACATGGCGGACGGGTCATCACCGGCACACGACGAACTCGTATACGAGTCCGCCGGGCTGCCGAAGACGACGAACTGGTGGGGCGCGTTCGTGATCGGCCTCGCGGGCACGATCCTCGTCACCGGGATCGCCCCGGTGATGGTCACCGAGCTCGGTGCCGCGTCGGTGCCGGTAATCGTCGTGATCACGTTCACCGGGTACATCGTGTGTCTGCTGCTCGCCGAACTCTCGGCGATGATGCCCGACCGTTCCGGCGGCCTGCCGTCGTACGCGTATCCCGCGTACAAGGAAAAGTGGCCGCGGTTCGCCGAGCACGTGAACGGCTTCACCGCCTGGGCCTACTGGCTCGGCTGGTTCCCGGTGGCGCCGCTCAACATGATCCTGGCGTCGTACTACATCGTTGACCGCTTCAAGCTCTCGACCGCCGGGTTCACGCCGATCCACACGCCGATCGCCTGGTGGACGCTCGGCATCTCAATCGGCGGGCTGCTGCTCCTCGCGATTCCGGCCGTGAGGGGGCTGCGGTTCGGGACCGTGTTCGCGACGACACTCGCGTTGCTCTCGATGATCCCGCTGACGTTCCTGGCGATCTCGTGGATCTTCAATCCCTCCGCAGTCGACTTCAGCTGGTTGTGGCACTTCCGCCACACCAACGAAACCGGCTTCTTCACGCCGCTGTTCGGGCACGGATGGCTCACGTTGTACATCGCGTTCTCGTTCCTGTTGACGTGGAACGTGATCGCGATGGAGGCAGCCGCCTGCTACATCGGCGAGACCAAGAACCCCGACCGCGACGCCAAGATCGCGATGAACCTCGAGGGCCTCTATGGCCTGTTCATCTACACGATGATCCCGGTGGCGTTCATCATCGTGCTCGGCCTCCCCGCGCTCGGGAACGCGGCGCTCGTCGACCCCAAGACGATCTTCGTCCACTATGCCGCCGCCGTGTTCGGGACCGGCACCGGGAGCAGCATCCTCGAGTGGTTGATCGCGATCATGCTGATCCTGGCCCTGATCCTGTCGGCGCTGAACGCGATCACGGGCACCGCCCGGTCGCTGCACCAGATGTCGACCGACGGACAGTTCCCGCGCTTCTTCCAGCGGGTGAATCAGCACGGCGTACCGAACCGCGCGATGTGGTTCAACGTCGCCTGCTCGATCGCCGTCGTGTTCATGGGTGGCGCGGTCGAGATCTACACGTTCTCGAACGTCGGCTACCTGGCCTCTTTCATCCCGGTCCTGGTCGGCTACTACCTGCTCCGCAAGCATCGGCCGAACGTGCGCCGGCCGTTCAAGCTGCCCGAGTGGATGAAATACGTGGCGCTGGTGATCGCAGCGGTGTACGCGGTCATCTACTTCTACGGCGGTCCGGTGTACGCCAACTGCACGTGCAACGCCGCCGGGCGCAAGACGCTGCCGTACTACTTCATCGGCTGGGCGGTGCTGCTGTCCTACCTGCTCTTCTACGCGTACCGGAAGCGGGTCGAGGACAAACGGCCGGCGCCTGCCCCAGAGATGGTCGGGGCTGGAACGCCGGCGCCGATCGCGGGCGCCTCGGACCCGTGAGCGCGACGGCGCGGCTGAGCAAACCCCAGCCACCGAGCCCGTCCGAGGGGCCGTTCGAGCGGATCCTGCTCGCGTCCGAGGGTCGGCCGTTCTCCGACGCCACAATCGCGCGCGTGGTGGAGCTCACCAAGCGCTCCGGTGGCAGCGTCCGGGTGTTCACAATCGCCCGCATCCACGGCGTCGCGTTCGGGATGCAGAGTCCGGGGCTCCTCCCAACCAAGGCCGAATGGGCCGAGCAGCGCTCGATCGTCAACAAGGCGGTCAAACGGCTCGAGCGCAAGGGGCTCGAAGCCGACGGGCACGTGGTCGGGACCCGCAAGTCGACCAAGCGGATCCTCCAGGAGGCGGAGTTCGCGGGCTGCGACGCGATCGTGATGGCGGCCGATCCCGACCGCAACCGGTTCGCCGGCGACATGATGTGGTCACAGGAGCCTCAGCGGGTCCGCCGCAAGGCGAAGATCCCGGTGTTCCTGGTTCCCGAAGAGAGCTAAGTCCCCCGCGCCGCCGCCGGCCGCCCGTGCAGCCGCGCGAGCTTGATCGCCAGCTCGAGCGACAGCAGGTCGTCCTCGTCGAGTTGCAGGCCGGTCAGCTCCTCGATCCGGCCGAGGCGCTGGCGCAGCGTGTTCGGGTGGATGAACAGCTCGCGGGCGCTCTCGATCACGCTCCGCCGCTCGGCCAGGTAGCGCTCGAGCGTGTCGAGCAGCGACGTACGTCGCCGCACGTCGTAATCGATCAGGCGATCGACGGCGGCCCGCATCCGATCATGCGGGGCGTTCTCGGCGCCGATGTGCACCAGATACCGGTAGGCGCCCACCTCGGCGTAGCCGATCGCGCCACCGTCGCCGAGCAGCGCGCGTCCGATCATCGTCGCGTCGAGCGCCTGGCGATAGGCACGTGCCGAGTCGGCCGCGGACGTGTGGAGCTCGCTCAGCCCGATCGCGGCGCCGCGGCGCCGGCCGAGGTCGCGGCAGGCTCGGACCACGTCCTCGATTCGCTGGGGGGCACGGGCGCCGAGCGCCAGCACCGCACGCACCGGCCCCGGCCCCGCCTCGACCGCGGCACGGGGCGCGAGCTCCGCGACGTCGCGCCCGAGCACCTCGGCGGTGGCGCGCCACTCACCCGAACCCTGCTCGTGGCCGGCCGCAGGCTCCGCGCACAGCATCAGGTACGGCTTGGACAGATCGCAGCGGACCTCCGCGGCCTTGGCCGCCGCGAACGTCGTCGCTCCGGCCGCCAGCGCCTCGAACAGGTCCTTGACGATGTTCGTGTTCGTCAGCCCCTCGATCAGCTCTGCGCGCTTGATCGCAATCGCCGCCAGATGCGCGATCGCGCGCGCCATCTCAGTGTCCTCGCCGGTGAACGGCCGCCGTGGCGGGGCCCCCGCGCACAGCAGCCCGAGCCGCTCGCCGCCCGAGACGAGCGGTGTCACGAGCAGGTCGGCGACGTCGAGGTCAGGCCACAGCGTTCGCGCCGGCGGCCGCGACGCGCTCGCGTCGAACGCCGCCAGCAGGAGCGCCGTGGCCGACAGCGCCTCAGGCTCGGCCGTCGTCTCCGGCGAGGAGGACAGGAGCTGGAGGCTGCTCCCGTCTCGGTCCAAGCGGTACAGCTGGCAGACCTCGGCCCCGAGCAGCCTCCGCATCCCGAGCGTGACCGCGCGCCCGATCTCCGCGGCGTCGCCGGCGGTTGCGACTTCCTGCGCGAGCCCCGACAGGCTCGTGAGCGCGTCGACGCGGCGCCGCTGCTGGTCGTACAGCTGAGCGTTCTCGATCGCGCCCGAGACAAGTGACGCGATGTGCACGAGCAGCTTGAGCGTGTCCTCGGTGAACTCCCGCGGCGCCTGGGTGTGGAGCACGATCACGCCGATCGTCTCGCCGGCGCGCGACAGGATCGGGACCGCCACCATCGACTGGAAGCGCTCCTCCTCGAGGATCGGGAAGAACTTCATCCGCGGATCAGCCATCGCGCCTTCGCGGATGAACTCGGGCTGCCGGTGCCGGGCCACCCATCCGGTCAGGCCCTCGTCGAGGCGCATCTGCACGGCCCCGACGGCTCCGGCATACACCGGCGAGGCGGCCCGGATCGTGAGCACGCCGCCCTCGAGCAGGTAGATGAAGCAGGCGTGGCAATCGGTGGCCTCGGTCGCCAGGTCGACGATCCCCTGGAGCATCGGGCCGAGCTCGACCGACGAGCCGACGAGGTTGATGACCCGGTAAAGGGTGCGGTTCTCTTCGCGAAGCCCGTGGGCCTCAGTGGTTACCGACAGCTAGGTGCCTCCTGCTATGTGCGAAGCGCACATCCTAGCCACCGATACCCGGTGCCGGCAGCCATTGTCCGGTACCCGGCTCGCCGGATATACCTCGTACATGGCTATCACAAGTGAGCATCGCGAACAGGTCGCGCCGCAGGTCTCAGGCGCCGACGACGTCCGGCGAATCATCAGCGAGCGACAGATCGAGTTCCTGTTCGCTCAGTTCGTCGACATGCACGGCAAGCCGAGCGCCAAGCTCGTCCCGGCGCACCACATCGACGACCTGCTCAACGATGGAGCGGGCTTCGCCGGGTTCGCCGCCGGCGACATCGGTCAGGGTCCGCACGATCCGGACATGATCGCGATCCCCGACCCCAAGACGCTGACGATCCTGCCCTGGCAGCCGAACGTGGCGCGGTTCGCGTGTGACGTGACGGTCGAGGGCGAGCCCTGGCCGTTCTGCCCCCGCACGATCCTGCGCAACCAGCTGGCCCGCGCGAAGAAGCTCGGATTCGAGCTCAAGGTGGGCGCCGAGCTCGAATACTTCCTGGTTCGCCGACGTGAGGACGGCACGATCGAAGTGGCCGACCAGCTCGACACGCTCGACCTCCCCTGCTACGACATGCGCGCGCTGACCCGGAATCTCGACTTCGTCTCGACGGTCTCGAAGGCGGTGACGGGGCTCGGGTGGGACAACTATGCGACCGATCACGAGGACGCCAACGGCCAGTTCGAGCAGAACTTCCAGTTCGACGACGCGCTGACCACGTGTGACCGGGCTGTGTTCTTCCGCTACATGGTCGAGTCGCTGGCGCAGCAGCGCGGGCTGATCGCGACGTTCATGCCCAAGCCGTTCGCGAACCTGACCGGGAACGGGTGCCACTTCCACGTCAGCCTGTGGTCGGACGGCGAGAACGTGTTCGAGCGCGATCCCGCCGACGATCCCCGAGGTCTCGGCCTGTCCGAGCTCGCCTACCAGTTCATCGGCGGCCTGAAGGCCAACGCGAAGGCCTACATCGCGGTTACCGCCCCGACCGTCAACTCGTACAAGCGCCTCGTCGTCGGCGCGCCGACGAGCGGCGCGACCTGGGCGCCGGCGTACGTCAGCTACGGCTACAACAACCGCACGCAGATGCTCCGCATCCCCGACGGCGGCCGGATCGAGGACCGGACGGTCGACGGCTCGTGCAATCCGTACCTGGCGGCGACCGCGATGCTGGCCGCCGGGCTCGACGGGATCGAGCGCGGGCTCGACGCCGGCGAGCCGAACTCGGCCAACCTGTACGAGATGCATCCCGACGAGCGCGAGGCGGCCGGGATCGAGCTGCTCCCCGCCAACCTGCTCGATGCCGTCCGCGAGCTCGAGAAGAACGATGTGCTCCGCGCCGCGTTCGGCAAGACCCGTGACGGCGACTACGTCGACTACTTCGCGAAGGTCAAGCGGCGCGAGTGGCAGGCCGCGCACGAGCAGATCACCCAGTGGGAGCTCGACCGCTACCTGCAGCTGTTCTGAGGAACGCTTTCAGGCTGCGCGGCGCACGGTTGCACGCTCGGACTCGAGCGCCGCGCAGAAGAACTCGACGACCTCGGGGTCGAACTGGGTGCCGGCACACCGCCACAGCTCGGCGACTGCGCTCCGCTCGTCGATCGCGTCACGGTACGGGCGGTCGGTCGTCATCGCGTCGAACGCATCGCACACCGCGATGATTCGCGAGCCGAGCGGGATCTCCCGGCGCGCGAGGCCGTCGGGATAGCCGGTCCCGTCGTAGTTCTCGTGGCTCGAGCGGACCAGCCTCGCCACGCGCGCGAGATCGGGCGCGGCCGCGATTATCTTTTCGCCGATCAGCGTGTGCTCGTGGATGAAGGCCCACTCGGTCTCGTCCAGCGCGGCCGGCTTGTCCAGGATTGCGTCCGGCACCGCCACCTTGCCGACATCGTGGAGCTCAGCGGCGTGGCGGACCATCTCGATCTCGTCGGGCGGCAACGAGAACGCGGTTGCGACGGCGGCGGCCAACTCGGCGACGTCGCGCCCGTGCGCGCCCAGCTCGCGGTTTCGCTCGGCGACGGCGCTCAGAAGCACATCCTTTGACTGCTGCGCCGCGGACACTCGGCCGACCCGCTTGGCCGCGTACATCCGCTGGTCGGCGATCGTGAGCGCGGTACTCGAGTCCTGCGCTTCGGTCGGCAGCAACACAGCCCCGTGCGAGCACCCGATCGTGAAGCCGTCGCCCTGCTCGAACAACGTTGCCGCCGCAGCCTCGACGTGGGCGCCCGAAGCTCCCCGCACAGCATCGATCAGCGCGCAGAACTCGTCGCCCCCGATCCGGTACGCGCGGCCCGTGGTGCCGAGCTGCGACTCGAGCTTCGCTCCGAGACGGCGCAGCAGGGCGTCGCCCGAGGGGTGCCCGAAGCTGTCGTTGTACTGCTTGAAGCCGTCGAGGTCGAACAGCACGAGCGTGAGCGGGTCGTCATCGCGTGCGGTCGAAAGTCGCCGCTCCAGGTCGGCAAGCAGTGCGCGCCGATTCCCGAGACCGGTCAGCGCGTCGGCCAGCGCCTCATTCTGGCTGGCGCGGAGCAGGCGGGCGTTCTCTCGCCACGTCAGTACAAGGCGGCCCATGACCACGCACAGCGAACCCGTGGCCAGGACGATCGCGATCACGCCGACGCGATCAAAGCTCGACCAGACGAGGACGGCGATCGCGACCGACGCGAACGCCACCGGCATGACGATCCCGCGGGCGCTGACTCGTCCGGGTGCGGACACCGAGACGCGGCGTGGCAACCACCCCGCCAACGCGGCGAGGACGGGCGCCCAGTACCACAGGGCGTTGTACCAGTCGTTCTGCGTGTAGGTGCCGTTGGCGTCGGCTACGACGTAGACGCTGTCGGCGATCCAGAACGCGAGCACCGACGCGGCGAGCAGGACCCAGGTCCGGTTCAGGCGCCAGTTGCCGAGCGCGGTCGCGCCGACGATCAAGCCCAGCAGCAGCAGGTCGGAGATCGGGTAGGCGAGATTGGTGGCGACCGCGAGGACTCCGCCGTCGGCGTGGGCGACCACCGGCTGGACCACAAGCGCGGCGCCGAGCGCCCCGACCGCGAGGGTGGCGGCAGCCGAGTCCGCCGCCAGCGCCTTCGGCACGCCGGACATCCGCTGCCTGACCAGCGCCAGGATCCCGGCGAATGCGAACGGACAGAACGACAAGTAGCCGGCGTCCGCCAGGGACGGCACCGGCGGGTTGGCGAGGTTCCCGAGCGCGAGCGTCCAGTAGATGTCGCCCGAAGCCCAACACAGCGCGCCGATCCCGATGAGCGCCCAGCCGCGCTCGCCGCCCAGGCCCCGCCAGATCAGCAGCGCGGCGGCGATCAGGAAGACCACGTCCGGCGCGATCCCGCGAAACGGGACGGCGGCGAGCATGCCCGGAAACGCGATAAACGCGAGCTCGTAGGTGACCGCCCAGGCGCTGAGGAGCGCGAGCACGCAGAGCGCGACTTGGCGCGTCGTCGACCGCGCCGGCGGACCGGCTCGCCGGGCGTCGCTGACGAACGGCGAGCAGATCCCTGACATCACCGTTGCGTCGGCGCAAGTCGGCTCCACCATGAGTCTCGGGGGCTGAGATTCGACGAGTCTCTAACGCCCGCGCCGGGCGTCACGGCTGCGCGCCACCGCCAGCAGCGCCAGCAGGTCGAACGCCACCGCGGCGGCGTTGAGCGCGGTGATCTGACCCGGCGAGTCGTACGCCGGCGCGACCTCGACCACGTCGAAGCCGGAGAAATCGATGCCCGCGAGCGCCCGCAGGAACGCGAGCGCCTCGCGCGGCTGCAGGCCCGCTACCTCGGGCGTCCCGGTCCCGGGGGCAGAGGCCGGGTCGAGCACGTCGATGTCGAACGACAGGTACGCCGGCCCGTCGCCGATCCGGCCGCGCACGCGGGCGCCGTACTGATCGGGCGTCATCGCCACCAGGTCCGGCCCGGAGATCAGCTCGAACCCGAGCTCGCGCGGGACCTCGATGTCCTCGGGCCCGTACAGCGGCCCGCGCATGCCCGCGAGCAGCGAGCGCGCGGGGTCGACGAGCCCCTCCTCGACCGCGCGGCGGAACGGGGTCCCGTGGAAGTATCGCTCGCCGTAGTACTGGTCCCATGTGTCGGCGTGGGCGTCGAGCAGTACGAGCGCCACCGGGCCGTGCACGGCGTGCTGGGCACGGAGCTCGCCGAGCACGATCGAGTGGTCGCCGCCGAGCACGAGCGGAACGATCCCGGCCGCGAGCAGCGGTCGGATCTGCTCGTCGATCTGCCCGGCGGTTTTCTGCGCGTTGCCGGGCGTGACCACTAGGTCGCCACCGTCGACCAGCGACAGCGTGTCGAACACGTCGACGTCGAGCACCGGGTGATACGGGCGGAGCAGGATCGACGCGGCGCGGATCGCCTCGGGGCCAAACCGCGCCCCGCTCCGGAAGCTGGTGGCGGTGTCGAACGGCACGCCGATCACCGCGGCGTCGACGTCGTCGCGCGGCAGCTCGACGTGCGGCAGCCGGGCGAACGTGCGCACGCCCGTGTAGCGAGGAGCAACCGTCGCGTCCGGGGGGCCGAAGTGCGTCACTCGAGCAACTCGGAGTCGTGCTCTTCGAAGATCTCGGCGTAGTCCGTGCGCTCGCCCGAGTGGAGCTCCTGCACCAGGTGATAGATGCGCGGGGTCATCACCAGCAGATAGCGCGCCGGCTCGGGCCTCGCGTTCCAGAACGAGTGGCGCGTGCCCCGGGTGACGAGGATCGAGTCGCCGGCGGGCACCTCACGCTGTTCGTCGTCGACCTGGAACCCCAGCGTCCCGCTGAGCACGATCCACGCCTCGTCGTCTGAGCGGTGCAAATGCAGGCCGGCGATCGGCCGGCCCGGATGCGTTCCCGGATCGGTCCAGTCCGCAACCACGAACGACTCGCTGACGATCACGGTCGAAGCCTACGGCGGGCGCGGGCACGAAGTCCACCGCCGGCGGGTGGTGGCGGCGGTCGGGTGGGGCGCCGGCCGGGTGGGGCGCCGTGCCGGGTAGGGCGCCGTGCCGCGTAGGGCGCCGTGCCGCGTAGGGCGCCGTGCCGCGTAGGGCGCCGTGCCGCGTAGGGCGCCGTGCCGCGTAGGGCGCCGTGCCGCGTAGGGCGCCGTGCCGCGTAGGGCGCCGTGCCGCGTAGGGCGCCGTGCCGCGTAGGGCGCCGTGCCGCGTAGGGCGCCGTGCCGCGTGGACGCCAGCCGGGTGCGACGCCGGCTCGGGCGCCGGCGCGCACGCGGAACCTGCACAAAGCCCGAAACCCCCGCCGGCGCCGCCGTTTTCGGGACATAAGCATTCCCCAGCTGCTTATCCCCCGGGGGTCGGTGCCGGCTAGCCCTTTTCGGGCCTTGTTCATGCCCGGCCGGCGTGCGAGCGGGTGCAAAAGTCGCCAAACCCCGCGCCTCCCGCGGACCCTGGCGATATAAGCGCCTGGCAGGCGCTTATATCGCCGGGCCGCTGCAGTTAGGTGGGATTTGGCGAGAACTGCACCCCGGCCGGCGGGCACACGGGTCCTCGCCAGCGCCGCACCGACCCCGCCGGCGGGCACACGAGCTCCGCCGGCGGGCACACGAGCCCTCGCCGCCGCGCCACCGACCCCCGCCCGGGCAATCCCGGACGGCACGGCACCCGAATCAGCCCGGTCCGAACCGCCGCAACGCGACCGCCGGCCGGCTGGCCTCCACCAGCGACCCGACGGTCTGCGGCGCCACCGTGTCGAGCAGGCTCGCGAGCGCGATGAACGCCTTCGCGGTCGTGAGCGCGTCGCCGAGCGCGTGGTGGGGCGTCTCCGCCGGCTGCCCGAGCTCGCCGGCGAGCCGCCCGAGCGAGATCCCCTCGGGCGCTGAGCCGTCGCGGTGGCGCAGCCACGCCCGGCCGAGCATCTCGGTGTCGGCGACCGCCGGCAGCCGCACCCGCCGGCGCGCGAACTGCCGCTCGAGGAAGCTGCGCTCGATCGCCGCGGTGTGAAACACGGGGACGCGCCCGGTCAGCACCTCGAGGACCCGATCCATCGCCTCCTCGAGTGGCGGCGCGTCGGCGAGGTCGGGCACCCGCAGCTTGTGCACGAGCACGGCCCCGTGCTGGGAGCGCTTCGTGGTGCGGACGAGCGTGTACATCCCGCCCCCGAGGACTACGCGGCCGTCGTCGATCGGCACCGCTCCGACCGCGATGATCTCCTCGCGTCGCGGATCGAGTCCGGTCATCTCGAGGTCGAGCGCACACCAGCGGGCCTCGCGCCAGGGCGTCTGATCCGGGGGCCGGGAAGCGTCCGCGAACTCGGCCGCGACCCCCTCCGGCGCGCGCCTCAGCCTCACGACCGCGACCTCATTCGCGCAACCTCCCGACCTCACCCGCGCAATCTCCCCGACCGCACCCGCGCAACCTCCCCGACCTCACCCGCGCAACCTCCGCTGCACAGTGGTCACCGCGCGGAACACGTCCCGCAGGTGGTCGCGCATCAGCGGGCTGACCTCGGCCGGCTCGATCTGGTCATCAGGCGCCCGCCCCGCGGCGACCCGCGACATGTGATGCCCGATCCGCAGCTCGAGCGCCAGGTCGAACGCGTCGGCGAGCGTCCGCGCGTCGGCGTCGCTCAGGACGCCGCCGGCCGCGGCGGCGAACAGCCGCTCGGGCGTCGAGCCTTCGACCACGCCCGCGGCCGCCGACCCCCACCGCGCGAGCTCGACGATCGGAGCGACCGCGGCCCGACGGATGTCGAGCCGTGCGCTGTGGCGACCGTCGGCCTCGAGCACCGAATCGGCATCGAAGCCGGTGGGCGGCACCGCAGCCAGCGCTCGTCGCGCCAGCGCCGCGACGATCCGCTCGCCGACGGCCCCCTCGGGCGCCGGCAGCGGATCGATCGGCGTCCCCCACAGCGCCCTGCGCTCGATCAGCACCGACAGCGACAGCTCGTCCTCGTCGTCAGGCCTGCTCCACTCTTCGGTGCGCCGGGCGACGATCTCACCGGGAAACCCGCACGCGTGGAGCACGTCGGTTACGGCCCGAGTCCACTCAACCGGCGGAGCCTGATGGCAGACGATCGCACCGCGCGCGATCGACGCCGGCGTCAGCTCCCGGCGCGCCTGGGCGCCGACCGCCACCCACACCACGCCCTCGGACGACGCCGGCGCCGGCGCGACCAGCTCGAGCGCGCGCGTGGTCAGCGCGTCGACCAGCGCCGAGAGCACCCGCACGACCTCGGGCGCGCGCAGGCGCGCCCCGTGCAGGTCAGCCACAACCGAAGGCAGCTCCCGTGCCACGGCAGCAAGATCATCCGGCGAGGAAGCGCGCGAGATAGAGCGACGCGCTCCGAACCACGAACGCGACTGCGCTGCGAACAGGTCCGCATCCTCGATCACGCCGACCAGCTGGCCGCTCTCGGTGACGACCGGCGCGTGGCGGATCCCGCGCTCGAGCAGCTCGAACAGCACCTCGCCGCCGAGGCGGTCGGGCGTGACCGTGAACACCGGCGTGGTCATCACGGTCGCCACCGGTGCGCTCAACGGCAGTCCCGCGCCGACGATCTTGGTGCGGATGTCGCGATCGGTCACGATCCCAAAGCCGCCGCTGCGCAGGTTGACGATCGCGGAGCTCGCGCCCGCCTCGGTCATCCGCCGGGCGATCTCGCGAATGCTCTCCATCGGCTCGCACCGCACAGTCGGCGACCGCAGCAGCCGCGTGACCGGCCGGTGGTCCGGCGGTCCGCCGGCGATCTCGATCGCCCGCGCCCTGACGCCGTCTAGCAGCGGTCGCGCGACGCTCGCCGGGATCCGGTAGCACAGCGTGTCCTCGGCGGCGCGGGCCTCGAACCCCGGAGGGAGCCCCGACAGCATCGCGGCGTGCCCGAACGTGTCGCCGGTCCCGAGCATGTCGAGTAGCCGGCCGTCGTGGAGGATGTCGACCGCCCCCGAGTGGATCACGCGCAGGAACGTGACCGGTCCGCCGTCCTCGGTCAGGATCGCGGCGCCCGACACGTAGAACTCGATCTCGGTCTGCGACGCGAGCTCCCCGAGCTGCTCGGGCGTCAGCGCATCGAACGGCGGGCGCACGGCCAGGAAGCGCGCGATCTCGCTCAGCGCCGCATCCAGCGGAAGCTCCTCAACTTCGCGGTAGACATCTGCCTACCTGAGACTACGACAGCAACCCGAGCCGCTGGCTTCGCTGGACCGCCTCGGTGCGGTTGCGAACGCCGAGCTTGCGGTACACCGAGCTCGTGTGCTCCTTGACCGTGTGCTTGGACAGGTGCAGCTGCTCGGCGATCTCGGGGTTGGTGGCGCCAGAGGCCATCAGATTGAGCACGTCGCGCTCGCGGTCGGACAGGCCCATCGCGACGGGCCTGTCCTGATGGTCGAACACGGTCTTGCCGAGGCCGACTAGGCGCACCGCGCCGGCGATCTTGCGCGCCGGCCAGTCCTTGTAGGCGAACCCCGACGCTCCCGCGGCCCGCGCGGCGTGAGGCGAGATCTCCCCAGCGCCCGAGAACAGCAGCACCCGCGTCATCGGCTCGGCCGCCCGCAGCTGCTCGCAGACCTCCGCGCCCGACTCCTCGCCGATGAACAGGTCGACGAGCGCTACGTGCGGCCGGTAGCGCGCGACCAGCGCGAGCGCCTCCTCGCCCGAGTGGGCGCTCAGGCAACGGTCGACCCACGGCTGCTGAGTCAGCATCAGCCGGATCCCCCAGTGCACGACGTCGTGATCGTCGACCACGAGCACGCTCAGCTTCTCGGGGCTCCGCAGCTCGGAGTCAGACATCGGGAACCACTAGGCGAACCTGCCAGGTGCCGGGCTCGCGCTCGCCGAATTCGACCACGCCGCCGCTCTGCAGCGCCTCGAGCGCGGCCAGCCGCAGCCCCATGCCGGCGCGCTGCCGTCCGCCGCTGAGCCCGTCGTTGGCCACCACGAGCACGAACGCGCCGTTGTCGCGCTCGATCCGCACGCGCACACGACTGGGGTTGGCGTGCTTGTGGGCGTTGCGGACAGCCTCGGCGAGCACCGACTGGGCCAGCGGCTCGAGCGCCGGCGGCACATCCCCCTCCCCACCGGCCTCGAGCGTCACCCCCAGGTCCGGGTGCACCCGCGCAAGCCGTTCGATCTCGGCCACGAACGTCGTCTGCGTCGCCCGCGGACTCCGGCCGAGCGGGCGCTGGAGCGCGGTGCGCAGATCCGAGAGCGCCACCTGCGTCTCGCTCGCGCATCGCTGGCGAGCCTCCGCGGGCAGATCGCCGTCCCCGTCGAGCGCCATCGAGACCCCGAACAGCCGCTGGATGACGACCTCGTGGATGTCGCGCGCAAGATCGATCCGCTGCTCGAGCTGCTGCGCCTCCTCGGCCTGCTTGGCCACGATCCGGGCTACCGACGCGAGCGCCGCGGCCTTGCCAAGCGTCCACAGCAGGTGCCGCTCGGAGTCGTCGAGCGGCGGCTCGGTCAGCAGCCGGTCGGCAAAGATCACGCCCATCGCGCGGCCCGCTGCCGCCATCGGAGCGCACACGAGCCGGACGGGCTCGGGGAAGATGCTCGCGTACTCCTCGGGGAACTGGCCGGTCATGTCCCCCACGATCTCGATCACCCGGTCCTCGCGCAGCGACTGGGCCGCGATCGGCGCCGACTCGACGGTCACGTAGGCGTTGGCGAAATGCTCGAGGTTGAGGCCGTGTGCGCCCGCCGCGCGCACGCGCCGAACCGCGCTGTCGTAGCGGAAGATCAGCGCCCGTCGCATCCGCGCGAGCCGGCAGACGGCGTCGCACAACCGGTCGTAGAACCCATCGCCGCTCGCGGCGCCTAGCGGCTCGCTCCCGTCGGACTGCGACAGCACCTCGACGAACAGCTCGAGCGCGTCGATCCCGACTTCGGCGCCCGGGCTCAGAACGGGTCCATGAGCGCGAACCGCAGCGCCTGCTGCGGCTCCAGGTACACCCGCCAACTCTCCTCGCAGCGTGGGCATCGGCATTCCACTGACGGATCGTATCCGTCGAGGGCCGCGTGCCACTCGATTTCGTCGCTACGCAGGCAGATCGGGCAGGCCAGCGACGCGATCACCAGCGAATCGGGATCGTCGCTCCGGAACCTGGCCGTGTCGGCGAGCAATACCACTTAGCGAGCATCCTCGCGCCCGGATCGCCACGCAACCGGACGCGGGGGGTCAACCCCCCGGCTGGGGGGAGAGTTTTTGGGGCCGCCTACGGCGGCGTCCGTGGGGCCATGCAACCCCGTCCGGACGGGGTTGCATGGCCGCGCGGCACGGCCCGCTCGGCATCCGGCCTCGCCAAGGCCGGGCCGGCCGCGCGTCATCCGGCTGGACGCCGAGCGAAGCGAGGCCCAGATCAAACGCCGGCGAACGCCGCCGCCGCGTCAACCCGCGCGATCGGGTGCTTGCCCCAGCGGCTCCACGTGGCGTAGTCGAGCAGGCGGCTCATGTACTCGCGCAGCGGCGCGACGCTGATCCCTGACGGCCGGAGCTGCGCGCGCGTGAACGAGTCGTCGAAAGTCGTCGCGACCGAGAAGTATGGGAAGTACATCCGCCCCTCCTCGAGCATCGACCGCGCCAGGCCGTGGTCGAGCGACTCGAACTCGGCCGGCGGGAGCAGCCGCGGCGGAGGTTGCTGGAAATAGTCGCTGGCCAGCTCGGCTATCTCGGCGATCGTGCTCGCATCCGTGCCGGCCGTGAGGTGATAGGTCTGGCGAGCGCCCCCGGGGGCCTCGCACAGCTGGACGATCCCGTCGGCGACGTAGTCGATCGAGACCACGTCGACGGGCGCCGAGGCTGTCGCCGGCACCGCCGGGAACAGTCCGCGAGCGAGCGCGCGCAGCGGCCAATACAGGACGTTGAATGCCGAGGTCCAGCCGCTGTGGCGATCGCCGACGACGATGCTCGGACGCATGATCGTGAAGGGCAGCTCAGGATGCGAGCGCACAAGCTGCTCGGACTCGAACTTCGACTGCTCGTAGGAGTTGTTGAAGCTCTGCCCGACATCCAGGTCGCATTCGAAGAACCGGCCGGCGTGGGTGCCCGCGACATACGCAGTCGAGACCTGGCCGTACCGCTCGAGCACGCCGAGCTGTTGCGCCCTACCGGCGAGCTGAAGCATCCGGCGGGTTCCCTCGACGTTGATCGCTCTCGCCTCCTCGATCGTCAGGCCGAACGACACCGAGGCGGCGCAGTGGACGATCATCGTCGACTCCTCTGCCAGCCACTCCCAGCGCGCCCGATCAAGGCCGAGCCGCGGCGCCGTCAGATCGCCCGCCACGGCGGTCACCCGATCGGCGTAGCTCCCCGCGCGATCCCCGAACAGGTTCGCGAGCACCGCGTCGATCCGGCCGCGCGCGTCCTCGTCGCTGCCGGCGCGGACGATCGTGAGCACCGGCCGCTCGGTCCGCTCCAGGTACCGGGCGAGCAGCTCCATCCCGACGAACCCGGTCGCGCCGGTGAGCAGCACGGGGCCATCGCACCGGGTCATTCGCCGCGCTCCCAGGACAGCGAGCGGAGCGCCCAGGTCAGGCGCGTGCGCGTCTGGGCAGGAGTGATCAGCTCGTCGATGTAACCGTCGCTGGCCGCGACGCGCGGGCACAGGTTCGTCTCGGCGTAGCGCTCGGCGAGCGCATCGCGAACGGCGTCGGGATCGTCGGCTGCCGCGAGCTCACGGCGGTTGATGATCCCGACCGCGGACCGCGCGGCCATCACGCCGATCTGGGCGTTCGGCCACGCGAACACGTAGTCGGCACCGAGGTCCTTGGAATTCATCGTGATGTACGCGCCGCCGAATGCCTTGCGCAGGATCAGCGTGACCCGCGGAACCTCCGCCGCGGCGAAAGCATGCACGAACTCCGCGCCGAACCGGATCACGCCATTCGATTCCTGCTTGGTGCCCGGCATGTAACCCGGGGTGTCGACCAGCACGAGCAGCGGGATCCCGAACGCGTTGCACTTGTTGACGAACCGCGCGCCCTTCTGCGCGGCGTCGGAGTCGATGATCCCGCCGAGGTAGCGCGGCTGGTTCGCGATCACGCCGACGGTGGCGCCGTCGAGCCGGGCGAACCCGGTGACGAGGTTGCGCGCCCATCCCGCCGCGACCTCGAGCAGCTCGCCGCCGTCGACCAGCGCTCGGGCGACGTCGCGGACGTCGTACACCTTGCGCGGGTCGTCGGGAACGAGCGCCGCGGGATCGTGTCCGAGCGGCGGCCGCGCCGGCAGCACCGGCGACCGCGCGCCGCGATGGGCGGGCAGGTAGCCGAGCAGCTCGCGCGCCAGGTACGCCGCGCCCGAGTCGGTCGGCGCGACGAAGTGACAGACGCCGTTGCGCTCGTGGACGCGCGTCCCGCCAAGCTCGTCGGCGGTGACGTCCTCGCCGAGCGCGTCGCGCACGACGCCCGGCCCGGTCAGGAACATGCTCGACTGCTCGGTCATCACGACCCAGTCGGTCAGCGCCGGCGAATACGCGCCGCCGCCGGCGGACAGGCCGGTGATGATCGACACCTGCGGAACGCGGCCGGACAGCTTGACGGTCCGGTGGAAGATGCGTCCGTAGCCGCCGAGCGCGGCCACGCCCTCCTGCATCCGAGCGCCGCCCGAGGACACGAAGCCGACGACCGGAGCCCGAGCCTTGTCCGCCAACTCGAGCACCCGCACGATCGTGTTCGCGTGCTGTTCGCCGAGAGATCCGCCGGCGTAGGTCGAGTCCTGGGCGTAACAGAACACCGGGCGTCCGTCGATCAGGCCGGCGCCCGCGACCACGCCGTCGCCGGGGCGGGCCTTGTCGCCCATCGTCGAGGACATGACCTCGGACCGGATCACCTCGAGCGTGCCCGGATCGCACAGCGTCTCGAGGCGCTCGATCGGGTTGAGCGGGGTCTCGGTGCCGGGTACGAGCGTGACGCTCACGACGCACCTCCGAGGCAGAGCACGGCGTTGTGTCCGCCGAACCCGAACGAATTCGAGAGCGCGACCGCGCGTCCGTGGCCGTTGCCGTTGACCATCAGCGGTCGCGGGCCGTCGGGAACGTAGTCGAGGTCGAGCCCCTCCTCCTGCTCCTCGTAGCCGAGCGTCGGCGGCGCCATCCGGGCGTTCAGCGCGAGCACGGTGGCGATCGCCTCGACCGCGCCGGCCGCGCCGAGCAGGTGGCCGATCGCCGATTTCGTCGAGGACACCGGGATGTCATACGCCCGCTCACCGAGCGCGAGCTTGATCGCCTCGGTCTCCGCGCGATCGTTGAGCGGCGTCGAGGTCCCGTGCGCGTTGATGTAGTGGACTCCCTCGGGCGTGACCCCCGCGTCCGCCATCGCGCGGGTAATCGCGCGGGACGCCGGGCGGCCCGTCGGCTCGGGCGCGGTCAGGTGGTGGGCGTCGGCAGTCGAGGCGTACCCGAGCACCTCGCCGAGCACACGCGCGCCGCGCGCGTTGGCGAGCTCCTCTGACTCGAGCACGAGCACGCCGGCGCCCTCGCCCATCACGAACCCGTCTCGGCGCGCGTCGAACGGCCGCGAGATCCCGGTTGGCGAGGTCGCCTCCATCGCAGCAAAAGCAGCCTTCGCGAGCGGAGTGAGCGTGGCCTCGGCTCCGCCCGCGACGACCGCCTGTGCCTCTCCATTCCTGATCATCCGCGCGGCCTCGCCGATCGCGTGCGTGCCCGAGGCACACGCGGACATGACGCCGAACACGGGGCCGCCGAGGTGGTGGCGCATGGCCACGAGGCCGGCGGCGGCGTTGCCCATGATCAGCGGGATCGCGAGCGGCGACACGCGCCCGGGCCCGCGGTCGCGCAGCACGTCGCATTGGCTCTCGAACGTCCACATCCCGCCGATGCCCGAGCCGATCACGCAGCCGATGTCGGCCGAGTCCGCGGGCAGGTCGTCCGCGTCCCAGCCGGCGTCGGCGACGGCCTGCGAACTGGCCCCGATCGCCAGCTGGGCGAAGCGGTCGCTCCGCCGGGCCTCCTTGACCGTCATGAACTCGGTTGGATCGAACTCCTTGCACGCGCCGAGGCCATCCTCGATGCCGGTGCGGCCGGCGGTCCAACCCTCGTAGAGCTCGGATGCGCCGACGCCGAGGGGCGTGACGGCGCCGACGCCGGTGATCAGGACGCGGCCACTCATGCGGCACCGGTGGGTAGGCCCCATTCAACGACTGTGGCGCCCCAGGTGAAGCCGGCGCCGAAGGCGCCGAGCAGCACACGGTGCCCGGGCTTCAACCGGCCCGCGCTCTCGACGTGCGCGAGCGCCAGCGGGAGCGTGGCCGCCGAGGTGTTGCCGTACTCAGAGATGCAGTCGACGACGCGGTCGGCGGGCAGGCCCAGCCGCTCGCCGACGGCGGTCAGGATTCGCCCGTTGGCCTGGTGATAGACGAACAGGTCGATGTCGTCGAGCCTCGTGCCGGCGGCCCGTGCGGCCTGGACCGTCGCCAGCGACAGGCGCGCGACGGCCTCGCGGAAGGTCTCGTGACCGCGCATCCGGATCACGCCCTCGTCGCGCGGGACGATGATGTGGTCGTAGCCCGCGCCGTCGGCGCCGAGCACGATCGGCCCGATCCGGCTCGTCTCGCTGGTCGCCGTGAGCACCACCGCTCCGGCGCCGTCCGCGAACACGGCGGCGGTCGTGCGATCGTCGGGGTCGAGGATCCGCGACATCAGGTCCGCGCCGATCACGAGCACGCACTGCGCGCGGCCGGCCTCGATCTGGCCGGTGCCAACCGCCAGCGCCGACAGGAAGCCCGTGCACGCCGCGCCGATGTCGAACGCGCCGGCGCGCACCGCGCCGAGCTCGTGGGCGACGAGCGGCGCCGCGTTCGGCATGACCTCGTCGGGGGTGGTGGTGGCGACCAGCACGAGGTCGACCTGCTCGGGCGACACTCCGGCTCGGCGGAGTGCGGCCGCGGCCGCGCTGGTCGCGTGGGTGCTGAGGCGCTCGCTCGGCTCGGCCACGTGCCGCGCGCGGATCCCAGTGCGGCGGACGATCCACTCGTCGGTGACGCCAATCCGCGCGGCGATCTCGGCGTTGGGGACAACCTTTCGCGGAAGACTCGCGCCGACGGACGCGATCGCGGCGCCGTCCGGGGGGGCCGGGACGATCGTGTCCTCTGACACGAGATCGGCCTGGAGCCTTGGCATCGTCGTACTCATGCATCACACAGTCACCAAAGACGTGGCCGATGCCAACGGCCACGCGGCCCAAACCCGACACGCGGGGGGTCGGTCGAGTTGGCCTCCCGGCCAGCTCAAACCGCCCCCCGGAGGCTTGCGAAGCGGTTACGCGCCCGCCTGTGCCGTCTGCGCCCGGCTGGTCGCCATCGGACCCGTCCGGTCCCACACCGGGCGGACCTCCACCGAGCCGAACTGGATGTTCGGCATGTGCGAGGCATGCTCGAGCGCGGTGTCGAGGTCCGGGCAATCGAGCAGGTAGTAGCCGGCCAGGAACTCCTTGGTCTCGGCGAACGGCCCGTCGGTGAACTGGGTCTGCCCGTCGCGCTCGCGCACGGTGGTCGCGACATCCGCCCGCTCGAGCGCGTCGCCGCCCACGAGCACGCCCGCTTCCTGCAGACCCTGCGTGTAGGTGTCGTAGCGAGACCCGATCTCCTGGAACTGCTCCGGCGTGAGCTCGCTCTCCACCGGGTTGTAGATCAACAGCATGTATTGGGGCATCTGGCCTCCTTGAATCGGTTGGCCGCTCACTTTGCGGCTTCAACCGTACGACGGACGAGCGTGCCGCGTTTCGACACGCTCGTCCACCAATTTCCTTTCGCTACCGAGCTACCTCCCGTCGCGGCCGCGACCGATTCCCGGAAGCACCTGCGTGCCTTCGATGCGGACCGCATCCAGGGCGCGCGGGTCTAGCCCGAGCAGGCTCAGGACGGTCGGCGCGACCTGGGTCGTCTCGACCCATGCGTCCGACGAGCCCGGCCGGACCACGCCCGGGGCGTAAACGATGAGCGGCACGTCCCGGTCGCCCGCGTTGTCGCCGCCGTGCTCGGCGATCTTCGAGCCGGTCGTGTAGATCGTGCCGACCTGAGCGATCCCGAACACGTCAGGGTGATGCGGGTCCGAGTTGGCGACGCCGAAGAATCGCGCGGACTGATCTCCGGCGTAGATCCTCTTCAGCCCGGAGTGCTCGACGGTGACCGTCTCGCCGGCAAAGTTGACGGCCGGGGCGGTATGCGTCCACAGGTACGCCTTGACGAAGTCAGCCGCTGCCTGCGAGCGGTCCGACAGCCACCACAGCAGCCCGTCGTCGTCGGCCTCTTGGACGACCAGCGTTGGGTTGCTCGGGTGCAGTGCGGCCCAGGCGGCGTTTACGCCGGAGATGATCGGACCGTCGTCGATCCGCTGCAGCTGGCTGTTGTTCAGCGGCGACTGGCCATGCTTGGCCGTGAGGATGATCGCCGTCGAATCAGCCTCACCATCGGACTGGATCGTGTCGGCCATCCGCTGAAGGGCGTTGTTCACGTAGTCGAGCGCGCTCTGCAGGAGCGGCCCCGGCACCTGTTCGCCGTTCACGGTCATGTAGCCGCCCGGCAGCGATGGGCCCTCGGTGTAGTTGCCCTGCGCGTCTGGGCCGATCAGCACCGCCGGGGAGTGCTTCAGCTTCTCGGCGGTCGAGACGGTCTGGAAGTTCATCCCGTAGATGGCCGGCGTGCCAACCTTCGGCCCGGTTCCGGAGTGCTCATAGCCGTTGATCCAGTTGATGACCGCCTGGACCTTGTAGGAGTCGTACTGCTTGGTCGCGGCGTTGTCGTCCGTCCACGCGCCGTCGACCGGATACGGCACGCCGTTCGGCTCGACCGCCTGTGAGTCGATCTCCGGCCCGAAGAAGTCGTCGATGCTCATGCCGTTCGAGCCCGGACCGTTGAACGACGTGTAGATCGCGTGCTTCTCCGCGTACGCGGTCCGCATGCCCGCGTCGTGGATCACCTGGAAGATCGTGTTGACTCCCAGGAAGTCCCAAGGCGTGATCGGCTTGCAGGTCTTCGGGTCGACCGGGTACGTCGCCGGGTTCAGACCCGACTGCGGATGCGGGGTCAGGTTCATGATCGCGGCCGGGTTCTTGTCGACACCGTTCGGGAAGATCGAGCCGCCCTCGTCGAAGGACGGGAACGTGTTGCCGCTCCCGTTATTCAGCAGGTCCGGCACCGCGGGAAGCTTGTCGTCCGGCGAGTCGTAGATCACGTCACCGCCCGGGACCGGACCGGAGCAGTTCGTCGTCCCCGGCGGGAAGACGCCGTGGCTGTACTCGTCGTCGTAGTAGATGCCGGTGACCTTCGGGTCGCCGCCGGTCATCACCGCCGTGCCGCCCGGATCGGAGTCCGACGGGTCCGAGGTGTGGTTGTTGGTGAACTCGGCGCCACCGGTGGCGAGCTTCGCGAGCTCCGAGCCCGGATGGCTGGCGATGTACCAGTCGAGGTCAGACTGGTGCATACCGTCGACCGAGATCAGCAGCACGTGCGTGATCGCGTTCCGACGATGGTGGCGATCGCCGCGATCGCGATGATCGGCGTGCGCGGACACGGCGGCCGCCGAGCCCCCGATCACGCCGGCGGCGATCACCGCGACCGCCCCAAGCTTCATGACCCTACGCATGCGGATGGCTCCTCTCGTTGCGAGTCAGTGCGGGGGCACTTATATGGAGCCCGCCCGCCGCGGTCGTTACGGAGCGGTGTCCCGGCTCTAAACGTCGTCTTAGGCGGAGCTGTGACCGAATGTGACCGGCCCGTGACCGGTCCCCGGGACGCTGCCGGCAACACAGTCCGACGCGTGAAGGGACCAATGCCATGACGTTGTCAGATGTCGCTGCCAGTCTGCCTTTGACGACCCCGGCCGATCAGGCCGCGCGGGTGGAGAGCCCACCAGCCTTCCTGCGGGTCCTGTTCCTGGTCTCAGCGCACAACGGCCTCAGCCAGAGGGTGCAGGCCGAGCTCCGGGAAGAGGGACATGCGGTGACGGTTGCCGTCGTCGACTCGGCGGGCGCCATGGAGTCGGCGGTGCACGCCTCCGAGCCCGAGCTCATCATCTGTCCGTTCCTCAAGACCATGATTCCGGCGTCGATCTGGTCTCGGACCCGATGCCTGATCGTGCATCCGGGCCCGCGGGGTGATCGCGGGCCGTCGTCGCTCGACTGGGCGGTCGAGCTCGGCGGCGAGCAGTGGGGCGTCACCGTCCTTGAGGCGAACGGAGATGCGGACGCCGGGACCGTGCTGGCGACCCGGAGCTTCGCCATGCGTCCCGCGTCCAAGAGCAGCCTGTACCGCCATGAGGTCCGTCATGCGGCCGTCGCCGCCATCGGGGAGGCGCTCCGCCGGCTCGGCGAGCAGCCGTTCGATGAGGGCGCGGACCGCCCGGACGGCGTAGTGGGGCAGGTGACCGGTTGCGCGCGGCCACTGATGACCCAGGCCGACCGCGCGATCGAGTGGGATCAGGACTGCACCCAGACCGTCATGCGCAAGATCCGCGCGGGCGACGGCTACCCCGGCGTGCTCGACACGATCAAGGGGACCCGGTTCCACCTCTTCGGCGCCCATGAGGAGACCCACCTCCATGGGCTGGCTGGCGAGATCGTCGCGCAGCGCGACGGCGCCATCTGCCGGGCCACTGTCGACGGCGCGGTCTGGATCACCCACCTCAAGCAAGCCGACGATGACACCGAGCGGCACTTCAAGGTCCCCGCGACACGCGCGCTAGCGCTCAGCGGAAGCGCGCTCGACGCACCGGAGATCGGGATCACACCCGACGAGCCGCTCGTCCCGGGCCGCACCTATCGGGAGATCGTCTATGAGGAGCACGCCGGCGTCGGCTACCTGCGGTTCGACTTCCACAACGGGGCAATGAGCACCGATCAGTGCCGGCGCCTGCACGCTGCCTACCGTCACGCGCTGTCACGTGACACCAAGGTCATCGTGCTGCTCGGCGGCAGTGACTACTTCTCCAACGGCATCCATCTCAATGTGATCGAGGCCGCGGACGATCCGGCGCAGGAGTCGTGGCAGAACCTCAACGCGATCGATGACCTCGTGGCCGAGATCGTCACCACCGGCTCACACTTCGTCATCTCCGCGCTGCGCGGCGACGCGGCAGCCGGCGGCGTGCCCCTGGCGCTGGCCGCCGACCTGGTGCTGGCGCGCGCGGACGTGGTGCTCAACCCCTACTACCGGCACATGGGCGGCCTGTACGGATCCGAGTACTGGACCTACCTGTTGCCCCGCCGTGTCGGCGACGCCGAGTCGACGCGGCTCACCAGGCCGCCGTTCACGCCCGTGGGAACGCGAGAGTCCCTCCGCCTGGGACTCATCGACGCAGCATTCGGGGAGAACCTGGCGGCATTCGATCGAGAGACCCGGCCTCGGGCCGAGCAGGTCGCCGGCGACGACGGCCTCCCCGGCCTGCTCAAGCGCAAGCGCCTTCGGCGTGCTCAGGATGAGTGGATCAAGCCGCTGCGCGCCTACCGGGACGAGGAGCTGGCCCGCTGCCACGAGTGTTTCTTCGGGCCCGACCGCAGTTACCACGATGCACGGAGGCGCTTCGTCTGCAAGACGGCGCCGATGCGCCGGCCGGTGCCGGACGTCATCCCATCCGGTCCGCAACCCGGGAACGACACCGGCGTTCCCACCCCTGAGCGACTGCACGCCGCGATTCGGTACTACGAGCGGCACGTGATCTCCTGGTATGCGCTGGGTCGCGTCGACGAGGCCCGCCGCGCGCGGGACGCAATCCGGTCGTGCCGGCGGGCCGTGGCGGAGGAGACCGCGGAGCGTCCGGGCATGTGACCGAGGAGCGTCCGGGCATGTGACCGAGGAGCGTCCGGGCATGTGACCGAGGAGCGTCCTCGGAGCTACTAGCAGTACGGTCCGGCCGCGAGCTCGTCGATCAGCGCGGCCAGGCGGAGCAGCAGGTCGGGCGCCAGCTCCCGCTCAGTCGCCGGGAGCGAGGCGTAGAACGCGCGCTGTCTCCCTCGGAGCCACTCCTGCTGGTCCTGCAGAAGCTGCTGCCCGTGGTCGGTGAGGCTGACCGCGACCGCCCGGCGATCCTCGAGCGAGCGCACCCGCCGGACGATCCCGCGGCGCTCGAGCGCGTCGAGGATGCGCGTCGCCGTCGACGGCGTGATGCCGGCCTCGCCGGCGAGTTCCTGCACCCGCGCCGCCGGCCGGCTCGTCAGCCCCTCGAGCAGGCCGTACTGGGATAGCGTCAGGCCGCCGTCCGCGGCCGCGGACCCCCGGGCGCGCCGCACCGCCTGCGCCAGCGCATCGAAGGCGGCGACGAAATCAATGCCGGCATCCGGGTCCATACTTCCTTGAGATTATCGTGGATGCCATGCTAATATTTGGCATGCTAATCAATATCGTCGATCCTAGGGGAACGGTTATGTTCCACAACATCCTCGTCAGCATCGACGGGTCCGACCATTCGGACCGGGCCCTCGACGAAGCGATCGACATCGCCCGCGCCGACCAGGCGCGCCTCACGATCCTGACCGCGATCACTCAACCACCGGTGTGGGCCGCGTCGGCGATGGCTGCCGGCGCGTGCGCGGTGACGGCCGCCGACCTTGAGAAGGAAGCCGTCGACAACATGCGCCGTGCGGTCGAGCGAGTTCCCAAGGACGTCCCTGTCACCACGATCATCAGCCGCAAGCCGATCCGGCATGCCCTGATGGGCCGCGTCAAGAGCTCCGAGTACGACCTGCTGGTGATGGGCTCCCGCGGCCGCGGCGCCCTCACGGCGTCACTACTCGGGAGCGTCAGCCATTACGCGCTCAACCACTGCCCGATCCCGGTGCTGATCGTCCACGCCGACGCCGACCACAGGCGGTCGGATGCCGAGCGCGCGGCCGATCTACCCGGGCGCACTTCCGCCGAGCCGGATACGGCCGGCGGTCCAGGCGCGCCGGCGCCGATGCCGGCGTAGTCCCACCCGAACCCTCTAGTCGCCGGCGACCGCACACGTCGCCGGCGACCGTCGACGTCGCGGGCGATCGCAGACCTCGCCGGCGGTCCCAGACTTCGCCGCGATCCCGGCGGGCCCGTAAGTACAGCCCAGGCGGCGCACGCGCACCACCACCCAGCGCCACAGGCTCCGGGGTGGAGCGAGCACGGAATCGGCGGTGCGCAGCGCTCTAACGTCAACCAGGCACGTCTCGGATCATACGCCCCGCCGGTGCGGCATCTGGGGGGCCACTGCCGCCGGGACGACGACTACCCGGAGACCGGTCGCATCAGCGCCACCGTCGCCTCGATGATGTCCTCGAGCGGCGGCAACTCAGCGCTCGGAAGCGGCATCTGCCGCTGCGACGAGCGCGTGTAACAGGCGCCGATGAACATCATCGCGACGGCGTGCGCGTCGACATCGGCGCGGGCCCGGCCGGCGGCCTGCTCCGCGGCGAAGTAGTCGCCGATCGCTCGCACTCCCCGGTGCGGCCCGAGGTCGTGGTCGGCCATGTAGGCGGCCATCGCGTCGCGGAGCTCGGTGTCGGACTGGGCCGCCGCGATCACCGGCAGCACCCCGTCCAGGAACTGCTCGAGCGTGCGCCCGTACAGCGTCAGCACCGATCGCGGGTCGGTGCCCGGCTGCACGCCGCCGTCGGCCAGCGCCTGGAGCGGCCGCAGGCCCTCCTCGAACACCGCCTGGAGCAGGCCGAAGCGATCCTTGTAGTGGTAGAAGACGCTCGCCTCGGAGACGCCGGCGAGGCCGGCCACCTCGCGCGCCGTCAGCCGAGCGATCCCACGCTCGCGAATTACCTGAAGCGCGGCGGCGAGGATCGCCTCGCGGCCCCCGGCCGGCGGTCGGCCGCGGCGTTTCGGCACCCGGCCGGCAGCCTGTTCGACATGTTCACGCCGCGGTGACAATTTCCTGACCGTCCACTCAGTATATATGTTATTCTGGGCTTTCGCGGCGGAATAGGAGGTAGCTCCGATGGCTCGCAAATGGTGGACCCTGCTCGCTGTCTGCACCGGCGTGTTCATGCTGCTGCTGGACATCACGATCGTCAACGTCGCGCTGCCGTACATCCAGCAGGCGTTCCACGCGTCGCTCGCCGATCTGCAGTGGGTCATCGACGCGTACGCGCTGACGCTCGCGGCCTTCCTGCTCACCGCCGGGTCCGTCGCCGATCTCGTCGGCCGCCGGCTGGTGTTCGCCGTCGGCATCGTCGTGTTCACGATCGGGTCCGCGCTGTGCGGGGTGGCCGCCGATCCGACGTTCCTCGCGCTGTCGCGCGCGTTCCAGGGCATCGGCGGCGCGATCATGTTCGCGACGTCGCTGGCACTGCTCGCCGACGCGTTCCCGCCCCGGGAGCGCGGCGTCGCGTTCGGGGCGTTCGGCGCAGTTACCGGCATCGCCGTGGCAGTCGGCCCGGTGCTCGGCGGCGCGCTGACGAGCTGGCTCTCCTGGCGGTGGATCTTCTTCGTGAATCTCCCGATCGGGATCTTCGCGCTGGTCGTCACGCTGCGCGAGGTCACTGAGTCCAAGGCGCCGGTCGCCAACCGGCCCGACTGGCTCGGCTTCGTGACGTTCACGCTCGGGCTCACGGGGCTCGTGTACGGATTGATCCGCAGCCATCCCGCCGGCTGGGGCTCGCCCACCGTACTCGGGTCGCTGATCGCCTCCGCGGTTCTGCTGACGCTGTTCGTGGTCGTCGAGATGCGCACGCGCGCGCCGATGCTCGACCTCAAGCTCCTGCGCGTGCCCACGTTCAACGGCGGCCTGATCGCGGCCTTCGCGATCTCGGCCTCGATCTTCGCGCTCCTCACCTACCTCGTTCTGTACCTCCAGAACGTGCTCGGGTCCTCGGCGATCGACACAGGCATACGGCTGCTCCCGTTCACCGGCGCGATCTTCCTCACGGCCGGACTCGCGGGACGGCTGACCGGTCGCGTGCCCATCCGGCTGCTAATCGGCCCGGGTTTCGTGCTGATCGGCGCCGGCCTCCTGCTGATGAGCGGGATCACCCCGAGCGACGACTGGACCCACCTGCTGGCGGGGATGATCGTCGGCGGCGTCGGCTGCGGCCTCGTGAACGTGCCGCTGGCGTCGACCGCCGTCGGCGTGGTGGAGCCCGCGCGCGCCGGCATGGCGTCCGGGATCAACTCGACCTTCCGCCAGATCGGGATCGCGACCGGCGTGGCGGCGCTCGGAAGCATCCTCGCCAGCGAGGTCTCGAGCTCGATGATCTCGAAGCTGTCGGGCGGGCCGCTCGCGCACGGATCGCACGCGCTCGCGTCGGCGGTCAGCAACGGCAGCATCCTTCAGGCGATGACCGCGGTCCCTGTCCACCTGCGCGAGCTCGCGTTCGGCACCGCCCGCGCCAGCTTCGTCGACGGGCTGAACTCGATCCTGGTCATCTCAGCGGTCGTCGCGTTCGCCGCCGCCGTGCTCACGTTCGTGCTGATCCGCCAGCGCGACTTCGTCGACGTCCACCACGCGCAGCCCGACGGAGCCGGTCCGCCCGCCGAGACCGACGCGCCCCGGACGACCGTCGCCGCCGGCTGACGCGGACGACCGGACCTCCGGCGCCGGCCTTTCTAATATCGAGTACATGCGGCTGTCTGTACTCGACCAATCCCCTATCTCCGAGGGCTCAACCGGCGCCGACGCGCTGCGCAACACGCTCGACCTAGCGCGGCTCGCCGACGAGCTCGGCTATCACCGCTACTGGGTGGCCGAGCATCACGGTGGCCCGATGCTCGCGAGCGCGAGCCCCGAGGCGCTGATCGGGCCGATCGCGGCCGCCACCGAGGGAATCCGGGTCGGGAGCGGCGGCGTCATGCTCCCCCACTACAGCCCGCTCAAGGTCGCCGAGACGTTCACGATCCTGGCCGGCCTGTTCCCGGGGCGCATCGACCTCGGACTCGGCCGGGCCGCCGGCACCGACCCCCTGACCACGTTCGCCCTCCAGCGCGACCGCCGGCAAGCCGCACCCGACGACTTCCCCCAGCAGCTGGCCGAGCTGCTCGCGTACTTCGACGACGACCTCCCGGACGACCATCCGTTCGCGCGGCTCGCGGGCGTGCTGCCCGGGCGGCCCGAGCTCCCGGTGCCGTGGCTGCTCGGCTCCTCGCCTCAGAGCGCGATCTGGGCCGGCCAGCTGGCGCTGCCATATGCCTTCGCCGACTTCATCAACTCCGAGGGGTCCGACATCGCGAGGCTCTACCGCGAGCGGTTCGTCGCCACCGAGCACTCGCCGCTGCCGAGGACGGCCGTCGCGGTTTGGGTGCTGTGTGCCCCGACCGACGAGGAGGCCCAGTACCTCGCGTCAAGCAGCCGGATGTGCTTCACGTTGCTTCACCGCAACGAGCTGATCCCGGTTCCGCCTCCGGATAAGGCGGTCGAGTTCTTCCGGCGCGAGGGCAAGAGCCCGTCGGGCGGACGCCCCGGCCGGCGCAGCATCATGGGCTCGCCCGAGAAGGTCCGAGCGGAGGTCGAGCAGGTCGCGGTCGAGTACGGCGCGGAGGAGGTGATCGTGGTCACGATCACCTACGACCACCAGGCGCGCCGGCGCTCCTACGAGCTGCTGGCCGAGGCGTTCGACCTCGAGCCGCGCGCGGTCACGACGTCAGCGCTCGAGTCGCCGCGCTGACGAAGCCCTCGGCCATCGAATCGCCGACGCCGCCGAGCGGGAGAAACCGGGGGACGTCGAGATCGGCGGCGAGGTCGAGCCGGATTCGTGTGGGTCCTCCTCCATCCACGTGCCAGCTGACCTCGAACTTCTCGCCGTCGCGACCGTGGTGCGGGATCCGGCTCAGTTTAACCGCGCCCGCGGGGTCAGCCTGGACGTCCATCGTGAGGTCGAAGTCGCGGGTGACCGGGCCATGCTGGACATGCAGCTTCGCCTGCACCTTGCTCGGGTGACCGTGGTCGTCACGCTCGAGCACGTCGACCGCCTTGACCACGTCGGGGTGCCAGCTCGGGTATCGATCGACCGCAGCCAGCAGCGCGATGCACGCTTCGGGTGAGGCGGGCGTGGTGGCGCTGGCGGTTCCGGTGAGCTCCTTCACTCGAGGCCGGATCCTACGCCGTCGCCTCCTCGAGCGAACGCCCGGTGGCGCGGATTCCGAGCAGGATCAGGGCGCCGGCGAGCAGCCCAGTGATCCCCATCACCAGGAACGAGGCAGAGAAGCCCCAGGCAGCGTTCGCCCCGAGCACGATCAGCGGCGCGAGCGCGCCACCGATGTGGCCGAGTCCGTCGCTCAGCGCGACGCCGGTGGCGCGAGCGCTGGTGGCGAAGTGCTCCGCCGTGTACGTGTACAGCAATGGAACGAGCAGCCCGATCGTCATCGAGGCGATGAACCCGAACACGATGATGACCGCGGGCGACACGAAGTAGCCGATCACAAACAGCGAGATTGCCCACGCCACCGCAAACAGCGCGGTCGCGTACTTGCGCTCGAAGCGGTCGCTGAAGCGTGTGGTGGCGAACGCGCCGACCAGGAAGCCGATCCCCGACACGACCAGGTAGGTCGTGCTGTCGGCGAGGCTGTAGCCCTTGTCGGTGAACAGCGTCGGCGCCAGCGTCAGCCAGCCGTAGTTGCCGATGTAGTAGACGAACCAGATCCCGACGAACAGCAGCACGCGGCCCGCCATCGGACGGCGGAGCAGCGCCCTGACCGGGACGCGCTCGGCCGGCGCCTCGTCGGGCACGGCCTCCGGTTCGGGGAGGCGGTCGCCGTCGATCACCTCGAGCGCCGTCTCCTCGGCCTCGGCGACCATCTCGCTCGCCTCGTCGATCCGTCCCTGGGAGACGAGCCAGCGGGGAGACGGCGGGAGACCGCGTCGCATGAACAGGATCGTCGCGCCGCCGAGCGCGCCGATCAGGAACAGGATCCGCCACCCGGACGCGAACGTGGGCACGAGGGCGCGCGCGATGAACGGCACGACCGCGAATCCCGCGTAGGCGGCCGTCGTCGCCCAGCTTGTATAACGCCCGCGCAGGCGAGCTGGAGACAGCTCGCTGATGTAAGTGGTGACGGCAGCGATCTCAGCGCCGATTCCGAGCCCCGAGATGAAACGGAACACGATCAACTCCGTGACGTTCGTGCTCGCCGCCGCGAGCACGGTGCCGATAGAGAACACCGCCACAGATATACCGAGGCTGAGCTTTCGTCCCCACTTGTCGGCGATCGTGCTGTCGGCAAACGCGCCGATGATGTAACCGATCAGGCTGCTGGTCACCGACAGTGTGACCGTCGCCTTGGAGACGTGGAACTGCGTCGCGATGACCGGCGTCGCAAAGGAGATCGTGACGATGTCGAAGAACGCGAAGAAGTAACCGGCGCCGACGATCCATAGGAGCTTGCGCTCATACGGCCACACCGGAATGCGGTCGAGGCGCGCGGTGACACTAGGCCTGCCACGACGTCCCCTCACCGTCGACTGTTCGGTCGGAGTGCTGCGAGGCGCTGTGTGTGACATCTCCCTGTCCTTTCACACTAGGCTTACCCGCGACCTGCTCGCCGAAAACTGCGGCGGTCCGGCGCCACTCAGCTCGCGTGTCGCGTTCGCCTACGCAGCGAGGCCGGCGTGGTGCTGCCGGCCGGGCGTTAAGGCGCGGTCGAGCGGACGCGGATGATGGTCCCCGCGGTGCTCGTGCGGACCTCGACGAGATCGCACAGCTCGTTCACGATCCACAGCCCGAGGCCACCGGTGGCCGCGACCCGGCGCCGCCGGCCCGCGAGCGGATCGGCGATGTAGCCCGAGTCTTCGACCTGGAAGATCACCTCTCCCGGCGTCGCCCAGAACCGAAGCACTCCGTGTGTGCCGGCGTGCTTGATCGAGTTCGTGGTGAGCTCGTTGATTGCGAGCACGACCCCCTGCGTGGAGTCCTCGTCGAGGCCCGACGCCGCAGACCGCTCGGCGACCCATGCGCGCAGTCGCTTGAGGTCACCGACCTCGAATGCACGCGTCAGCGCTTCCGGCGGGGGATCGGACAACGGCTCCTCACATCCGGCCGGCACCGCGCCGCCGCCGTACGCCGGGCTCGGCTCGAGCCGCCGGTCGCGGACGACGCCGGGATGGGTGTGCTCGGCACCGGTCAGCACCCGGTCGTCGAGGGTCGCGACGTCGTACGGGCAAAGCAGGCGCATGTCGGCGTCCGGCCAGGCGAGGTTGATCAGCGCCTCGTGGCGCGTGGCCTCGCGCGCCTCCTCGGGCGTGCGCCCGGCCCAGATCGGCTCGGCGACGAAGCGCACCGGGCGGTTGCCGTGCCGCTCGACCATCCCCAGCACGGCTGGGATGATCCGGCCGGGGTTGCGCCCCAGCTCCGCCATGTCGAGCAGCTCGATCCGGCTCGCGCGGTCCCCGAGCTCAAGGCGGAGTCTCGACAGCTTCGGCTCGGGGACGGCAATCGCCACCGCCTCGTCTCGGACCAGCGCGGGGTTGACGAACTCTAGGATGCCGTCTAAATACTCGTCTGAATCCCGGTAGAACAGCGCCTGGTGCGCCTCCACCGGCTCCAACGTGTGCTCGCAGACGGTCACGCTTACGCTTGCTCCGACTCCCTGTGGACGGTGCGGCCTGTTCCCGGCCCCACCGTAAGTCTTTCCCTCGCGGCCGGCTTGTAACACCGGCTGCGACAAATCTCTAGGCGTTCTTTACGCGCCCTCGGCGGACTGCTCGCCGGCTGTCAGGAGCTCCTCGGGGGCGTCGACCACCGTCAGCAGGTCGCGCACACCGGTCAGAGTCAGCACCCGCTCGACCTGGTCGGCGCCTCGCACCAGGGCGAACCGCCGGCCGCTCTCGTGCGCCCGCTGGTGCGCGCTCAGCAGCACGCGCAGGCCGGTCGAGTCCATGAACTCGATCTGCCTGAGGTCGAGGATCACGAGCTCAGCGCCGGCGTCGAACGCGCTCGTGAGCCGCTCCTCGAGCTCCGGGCTCGTTCGCAGGTCAAGCTCGCCGCTGACCGCCAGCACCGACGCGCTGCCTTGGTTGTGCACGACTACGCTGAAATCGTTGTTCACGGCTGACTCCGGCACCCAATGCCCGCAGACGAAACGACCCGGAAAAGCTACCACCGAGTAGCGGCGCGGACGCCGTTGGGCACGGTGTGTGGCGTCGACCGGCCGGCTCAGCCGCGGCCGCGGCCGGGATCGTCCCACTCGCTGGCGACGATCCGCTCGCCGCTGCTCTGCGCCACCGCGAGATGGAGCGCCGCCGGCACGATGATGTCCGGGTCGAGCAGCTCGACCCCCTCGGGTATCCCCTCCGGGACCATCCCGGTGGCGGTGGCGCCGCCCGGCAACAGCAGGTTGATCCGCACGCCGCTCCCCTCGAGCTCGGCCGCCCAGACTTCCGTCATCGCCTCGAGCGCGGCCTTCGAGGGTCCGTAGGGCGAGAAGCCCCGGCGGACCATCGTCGAGTGGTTGATCGTCACGTTGATGATGCTTCCGCCGGCAGCCGCGAGCATGTGCGGCACGACCGCTCGGGACATCAGGAACACCCCGACGACGTTCGTCTCGATCACCAGGCGCCACGCCTCCGGGTCCGCTTCCCAGAACGGCCGTGGGTCGGTCATGAACCGCTCGTTGACAAACCGCATCCCCCGCGCGGCGTTGTTGACGAGCACGTCGATGCGGCCGCGAACGTCGAGGGCTCGCTGCACGAGCCGGTCGACATCGCCGGACACGGTCACGTCCGCCTGCACGGCCTGGATGCTGCCGGGGAGCGCCGCGCCGAGTGCGGCTACCTGCTCGGCCTCGCCGGCGTTGCGGGCGGCGCTGATCACGACGTCCGCCCCGGCGCGCGCGTAGCCGAGGGCGATCGAGCGGCCGATACCGCGGCCGCCACCGGTCACGATCGCGACGCGGTGGCGAAGGTCGATGCCCACTCAGTTACAGAGTACGCAATGCCCGGTCGCACACGAGCACGCCGGCAAGTCCGCCTGGATCCGCTCTGGATGCCAGTGCCGGAGCCAGTCGAGCGCGAGACGCTCGGACCGGTCCTCGGGTCCGCCGGGCCAGCAGGCACCGACGATCAGCGAGGCGAGCCGACGCGGGTCGATGCGGCCGAGCGGCGCGGCTGATTCGATGTGGTAACGGAGCTCGTCGCGGTCCATGATGGCGAGCAGATACCCGTTTTTACGCAAACCTCACACCGCCGCATGAACGGGCGGCGCGGACCGGATTCGGCGGCGGCCACCCCCGAGGGCCAAACCTCACGAACGCTGCGGAAACCTCCTCGCACTATGCGGGCGCGACCGCCATTGCGATCACGTCGCCCACCGCCGAGGTCGCCCGTGACCACGTCTCGCCCGCGTCGTCGGTGACGAGCAGCGACCCGCCGCGCAGTCCGACGAGTAGCCGGCGTGGCTGTCCGGGGAGCGCCGACAGCGCGTACGGCATCCGGCGGAGCGGCGCGGCGTCGCCCCATCGATCGATCGCCGACCAGCCATCCCCGCGCGAGCGCACAAGGACCGCCTGTCCGTCGCCGCGACCGTGGGCGGCGTACGGAGAGCGACTGACCGACGCGTACCACAGGTCCGGATCGGCGGGATCGGCCGCGACCGCCCACGCGTAGTGGCGGTCGAGCCCACCGTCGAGCCGGCGCCAGCTCTGGCCGCGATCGGGCGAGATCGCGATCCCCTGCCCCGCGACCTCGTACACGCGCTCGGACGCGAGTGGGTGCGTGAGGAGCTGATGGGCGTCGCTGTGCGCCTGCGGGTTGTGGTCGATCCAGGTCCGGCCGCCGTCGACGGAGCGCATCACGCCGCCGAGCTCGATTCCTACCGCCAGCGAGTCCGGATCGGTCGGGTGGAGCGCGATCGTGCTCACGTGGTGGGTCCACGGGCGCGGGGGGAAAGACCAGCGTGGCTCGCTCTCAAGGCGCCGCAGCTCGGGCAGCAGCTGCCAGGTCTCTCCCCCGTCCTCGGAGCGGTACAGGTTGCTGGGCTCGGTGCCGGCGTACACGACGGACACGCCCCCCTCCTGATGCGACGGTGACACCGCGACGGCCATGACCCGCCGGTCCTCGACGCCGTGCCACGCCTCGCGCCAGGTATCGCCGCCGTCGTGGGTGGCGTACACGCCGTCGTCGAACGTGCCCACATACACCCGGTTCGGGTCGAGCGGATCGACGGCCACGCAGCGCGGCGCCGGCGCGGCAAGCACCGTCTCGACGTCGCCGGCGCGGGAGCCGGTCAGCGTGAGGCGGACGACCTCCTCGCCGGTGACCACGAAGATTCGGGAGCGATCAGACATGAGCGCTCCTCCGGGCGCCCTGTGCTTGTGCTCGCTCGTAGGCCATTCGGAACAGCTCGAGTGCGCTCTCCGCCTCCTCGGGCGAGCGGATCGAGACCGTGATCCAGCCCGAGTCGGGAAGCACGTGGTGCGGGCGGGCGCGACCGTCGGCGATCAGCTCGTCGCGGACACGGCGCGGGAACGGCAGGTCGGCGATTCGGTCGCCGTGCAGATGACCGAGCTCGCGGCGGCCGAGCCGGAACTCGACCCCGCCGAACCGGTGCGGCGCGGCCTCCACGCCCGGCCACGACTGCACAGCGGTCGAAATTTGCTCTCCAGTGGAATTACTCATGCATCGCAGACTAGGCCGGACGGGGCGCAATCACCAGACGCAATTGGTCCTAGTACGTTGGTCGGATGCCCGAGCGCCGGAGCCTCGACGTCGTGATCGCCGGCGGGGGTCACAACGCGCTGGTCGCCGCCACGCTGCTCGCGCGCGCGGGTCGCTCGGTGGCCGTGCTCGAGCGCCGCGACGAGCTCGGCGGGGCCGCCGTCTCGGCCGCGCCGTTCCCGGGCTTCGACGTACGGCTGTCGCGCTACTCCTACCTGGTCAGCCTGTTCCCCCCGGCGCTGCTGCGCGCGCTCGGCGTGTCGACCGAGATCCGCGCACGCCGCGTCGCCGCGTATCCACCGCTCGAGCCGAACGTGGCGTTCCAGGCAATGCTCGCGAGCGTCGCCGAACGGATCTTCCCCTCGCTGACCGAGCCGCTGCGCTCGCGCGAGGATTTTCGCCGGCTCCTCGACGACGACGCCGCGTGGAGCGCGCTGTTCGAGGAACCGCTGTCGGAGCTGCTCGAGCGGACGTTCGGGTCCGATCTGATGCGCGGCACCGTCCTCACCGACGCGCTGATCGGGACGTTCGCGCCAGCCGACGATCCGCTGCTCCGCCAGAACCGCTGCTTCCTGTACCACACGATCGGCGGCAGCTGGAACGTGCCGGTGGGCGGCATGGGCGCGCTGTCGGCCGGCCTGACGAGCGCCGCCCGCGCGGCCGGCGCGCAGCTCGCGACCCGGGCGGAGGTGATCGCGATCGAGACCGACCAGAAGACCGCCGAGGTGACCTGCGCCGACGGGCGCACCTACACCGCCCGGCACGTGCTCGCCGGCGTCGCCCCAGCCGTCCTGTCCGAGCTTCTGGGGGAGCCGGCCGAACGCCCCGAAGGCGCCCAGCTCAAGATCAACATGCTGCTGAAGCGCCTGCCGCGCGTGCCGGGCGTGAGCTCAGAGGAAGCGTTCACGGGGACGTTCCACGTCAACGAAGGCTACGAGCAGCTTGCGCGCGCGTACCGGGAGGCGAGCGCCGGGTCGATTCCGAGCGTGCCGCCGTGCGAGGTCTACTGCCACTCGCTGACCGATCCGAGCATCCTGTCGGACGAACTGCGGTCGCAGGGGGCGCAGACCCTCACGCTGTTCGGGCTGCACATGCCGGCCCGGCTTTTCACGGACGCCGCCGCCAAGCAGCGCGCCGTCGACGCCACGCTCCGCTCGCTCGACTCGGTGCTGGCCGAGCCGATCGAGCCCTGCCTGCTGGGCCTCGAGGCGCTGACCCCGCCCGAGATCGAGGCCGAGCTCGGCATGCCCGGCGGCCACATCTTCCACCGCGACCTCGCTTGGCCGTTCGCGGAGTCAGACGAGGAGGTCGGCACCTGGGGAGTCGAGACCGCGCATGCGAACGTGTGGCTGTGCGGCGCCGGCGCGCGCCGTGGCGGTGGCGTCAGCGGCATCCCGGGCCACAACGCGGCCCGCGCGGTGCTCGCGGCCCTGGGCGATTAGGAACCGCTGCGGAATCCGCCGCGGCGCGCTGCGTGCCGCCCACGTCGATGCGGCGGATTCCGCCACATCAGAACACGATCACGGCCCGGCCGCGCAGCCCGCCGGCGTCCATCACGCGCTCCGCCTCGGCGGCCTGCTCGGGCGGGAACTCGTGCGCGACGCGCAGCTTGAGCCGTCCGTCGGACGCGAGCCGTCGCAGCTCCTCGAGCCAATCGGTCCGCTCGAGGACCCTCCCGACCATCACCGGGTGCACGCGGATCCCGCGATCCTCGACCTCGTCGCCGTCCCAGCCGCGCACGACCACGATCTGGCCACCGTCCTTGATCGCCGCGAACGCCGCGCGGCGGAGCAGCGCGGTGTCGTACAGCGCGTCGGCGCCGTCGGGAGCAGCCTCGAGCACGGCGTCGGTGAAGCCCTGCCCGCGCGGCACGACCACGTCGGCGCCGAAGCTGCGGACGAGCGCCTCGTCCTCGGGCTTGGCGTCGGCGATGACCCGGAGTCCTTGCAGCTTGGCAAGTGGAATCACGTACGAGGCGAGCTCCCCGGCGCCACCGCTGACCGCGAGCGTCTCGCCGGCGGCCAGGCCGAGGAGGTCGAGCCCGCTCCACGCGGTCAGGCCGTTCATCGGCAGCGTCGCCGCCTGAATCAGCGTCGCGCCGTCCGGGATAGGCACGACCGACGCCGCCGGCACGACCAGCAGCTCCTGCTGCGCCCCGCCCTCGGGCCGGCGGGGGCTGACCGCGGCCATGACCTCCTCGCCGACCGCCAACCGGTCGACGTCGGGCCCGACCGACTCGACGACGCCGGCGGCGTCCATCCCGGGCACCCATGGCGCCGGCAGGTCGGGGCCGCCGCCGCGCTGGCGGAGCCCGATGTCGGTCGGGTTGACAGCCGCGGCCTTGACCGCGATCCGGACCTCGCCGGGGCCGGGCTCGCGCGCCGGGCGGTCGACGACCTCGAGAACGTCGAGGCCTCCGGGCTGGGTGATGACGACGGCGCGCAAGTTCAGACCTCCTGTGTCGGTGTGGGACCGATGATTATCGATGCGTGGGTCTCGCCCTCGGGGCTGACGATCCAGCGGCGAGGCCCGTGGCGGAGCACGCGGATCTCGCCCGGCTGCGCCGGCGAGCGGTACTCGATCTCCAGATCGATCGACTCCGGCTCGGCGTCCTGCACGAGCAGCTCCTCCTCGAGAGGCGTCAGGTAAGCGGCGTTGTTGACGTGGCCGGCGAGGTCGAGCTCGGCGCCGCGGAACCGCCATGGGAAGCCGTCCTCGACGCCGTCCGGAGTCGGGTGCCGGAGTCGCGCGGTCACGGTCCGCCCCGCGGTCGAGTCCCCCCACATGGCGATCTCCTCCTCGCTCAGCTTGGTCGGGCGCCCGCTCAGCGGGTCAAGGTGGACCCACAGCGAGACGAGCTCGACGGCGCCGCCGGCCTCGCCGGCGCGTGTGATCGACGTCCGCCGCTCGGCCCACATCCGCCCGAGGCCGCTGCAGAACGTACCCACGACGAACTGCTCGCCGAAGCGGGGGAACCGGCCGACCCGCATCCGGGTCCGCCGGACGACCCACGCCGCGCGCCCCGCCATGCCCGCCTGGACCGAGTCGGCGTAGGCGACGTCCTGCGCCCATCGCGCGAGCGCGTCCAGCCGCATCCTGCCGGTCGGCGCGCAGTCCGCCAGCGTCGGGCGCGCCGGCTCGGTGAACACGCGCCCGCGCTCGGGCGCCGCCACCAGCTCGCTGAGCTTGACCGCGTGCACGGTCATCAGGCTACGCAGGTGACGCGCTAGTGGGCTCGTCCGTAAGTCATGCGGCACCGAGAGTGGTCACTGGTGGATGCTGCGCGAGGACGCAGGATCCGACGCGTAGCAGCGCTACGTGAGGATCCGAGGACAAAGCGCAGCGCCGCCAGGGCCGCTCGAATGCCGTAGGACTTGCGGACGGGTCCACGTTTAGCCGAACAGCCGGGGGTCGGCGGTCGCGATCCCGTGCACCCCGAGCGCTTGGAGCCGCGCGATCGCCGAGCGCTCGTTCACGGTCCATGCGTACAGCCGGCCACCCCGGTCGACGACGTCGCCGAGCAGGCCGGCGTCCACGAGCTTGTGCTGGGCCATCAGCGCGTCCCAGCGGCCGCTGTACAGGCCCGCGAGCGCCACCGCCCGCCAGTCGCGCCAGCGTTGGCTGAACCGGGCGAGGCGGCCGCCGACCGAGATGCCGACGCGAGCCCGCGAATCGAGCGCGCGCACCCCGTCGAGCACGGCCGGCACCTGCGAGGAGATCAGCGTCCGATCCAGCAGCGATGCCCGGCGCAGGTGATCGAGCAGCGCCGGTTCGCAGCCGACGTGCTTGAGGTCCACGTTCAGCTCGACGCCGGCGAACCGCCCACCAGACAGGTGCGTGAGCGCGTCCTGCAGCCGCACGTTGCCGCCGCGGCGCGCGTGCAGCACGGTGTGGGCGAGGACGAGCTCGCCGTTCCACGCGCGTACGTCGAACTCGACCATGTCGATGCCGATCTCGCACGCGGCGTCGAACGAGGCAAGCGTGTTTGCCCGGGCCAGCGCGCTCGCGCCGCCATGGCCGATCCGTTGACACAGCATCACGGTTTCAGACTACCTGTGAGAGCCACTCGCTCACAGCGGTCCGGATCGTGCCGAGATCGCCGCGCAGGCTGTGGTTGCCGGCGACCGTGACCACGGTTCGCAAAGGGCCGGGCGCCGGCATCCCGAACGGATCGCTCGCGCCCTGGACGACGAGCACGGGAACGGTTACCCCGTCGAGCTCGTCCTGGCGGCTCGGCGCGGACGCGCGGCCCGGCGGCTTGAGTGGGAACGCCAGGCACAGCACCGCCGCCGCGCCGGTGTCAGCCGCCGTACGGCACGCGACCCGAGCGCCCGAGGACCGGCCGCCGTAAACGATCGGGAGGCCCTTCAGCACCTTGGCCTTTAGGTGCTCGGCGACCGCGATCCAGGCGGCGTCGAGCTGGCGGGCCGGCGCCGGCGAGCGCCGGCCGGCGACCCGGTAGGGCTGCTCGACGAGCGCCACGCTGAGCTTGAGCGACGCCGCCTCCTCGGCGACCGCCACCAGGTCGCGCGCCGCCACGCCCCCGCCGGCGCCATGGCCGAGCACGAGCGCGCCGGCGGCGCCGCGGACCTTGGCGACGTGGACGCGCGCAGGCCCGTGGGGCGTTTCGATTTCCAGGACGGTGGCGGTGGTGGCGGCGGGCATCGTTCGACCTCGATTCTCGCGTAACCCGAATAACTCGACACTCGGCACCCCCCGCGAAGGTGAATGGCGGTTCAGTCGGCCATAGCGCGACGATCGCGACACTCGGCCTCAGGAGGACCGCCGAGTGACGACTTATTCGGGGTCGGGGCCTTGGTCGGGGTCGGGGTCGGGCTCGGGCTCGGGGTCGGGCTCGGGCTCGGGGTCGGGCTCGGGGTCGGGCTCGGGGTCGGGGTCGGAGTCGGGCTCGGGCGGCCGGCGCCGCGACGTGCTCCGGTTGCCGGACATAATCCCCGCGATCCAAACAGGAGGTTCGAATCGATGGCGAATTTGACCGGGAGCTCAACCGCGGAGATCCAGGCTCCGCGCGACCGCGTCTGGGCGCTGGTCGAGGACGTCGAGAGCGCGCCCCGGTGGCAGGGTGGCCTCAAGTCGATGCAGGCGCTCGAGCGCGATGGCGACGGCCGCGCCACGTTCTGCGAGAGCGAGACCGACGCGAAGGTGCGTTCGGTCAGGGCGAAGGTTCGTTTCACCTACGACGGGCCGGGCCGGCTTAGCTGGACCCAGGAGGAGGGCGACCTGAAGTCGGTGGAGGGGAGCTGGGAGCTCGAGGATCTCGGTGGCGACCGCACCCGCGCCACCTACTCGATCGAGGTCGACCTCGGCCGCAAGCTCGGGATGCTGGTCCGCGGCCCGGTCGTCGACATGCTTCGCCAGATGCTCGCCGGAGCGCGCGCCGGCGAGCTCAAGAAGGAGATCGAGTCAGGCTGACGCGGCCGCGGCGAGCTTGTCGAGCATCTCGCCGAAGATCCCGCCCAGGGCCCGCGGCGCGAACGTCCGCTCGAACACGCCACCGATTCCGCCGGCGCCGTCCCAGGTGGCCTCGAGCGTGACCTGCGAGCCGTCGGCGTCCGGGACAACCGTCCACCGCGAGACGTACGACGACAGCTGGTCCCGCTCGGACAGCCCGTCGGAGTTCTCCTCGACGCTCAGGCGGTAGTCGCGCTCGCGGCGCCCGGCCGCGAAGTGGTATCCGATCACCGTGCCCTGACCCTGACCGCCCGATTCGACTCGGTAGTGGGTGTAGTTGTCGGTGAGAATGCGCGGCCTCGCCTCCCGGTAATCCCGTAGGAAGGCGAGGATTCGGTCCGGCGAGGCGTCGACCGCTCTGGTGGCGCGCGCGGTGACGGTGGCCATGTGGACAGGATTGTCGCACCCTGCCGCCGACGACCGCGACGTCGTCCCCGCCGGCGACCGCGACGTCGTCCCCGCCGGCGACCGCGACGTCGTCCCCGCCGGGGACCGCAACCTCGTCCCGCCGGCGACCGCGACCTCGTCACGGGCGCCCCTACGGCATGATTGCCCGATGCTCGCCGTTTACGCCTCCGCCATTGACCGCGACGATCCGCTCAGCGGCCTGCGCATCGACAACCGCCCCGAGCCGAACGTCCCCGACGGGTGGACGATGATCACGCTCCAGGCCGCCTCGCTCAACCACCACGATCTCTGGTCGCTCCGCGGTGTCGGACTGCCAGAGGACCGCCTGCCGATGATCCTCGGCTGCGACGCCGCCGGGCTCGACGACGAGGGCAACGAGGTGATCGTCCATTCGGTGATCAACGATCCCTCGTGGCACGGGGACGAGACGCTGGACCCGCGCCGGTCGCTGCTGTCTGAGCGCTACCCCGGCACGTTCGCCGAGCGGGTCGCGGTGCCGCGCTGGAACCTGGTGCCCAAGCCGCCGGAGCTGACTTTCGAGGAGGCCGCGTGCCTGCCGACGGCGTGGCTGACCGCCTACCGGATGCTGTTCGGGCGGGGCCGCGTGCCGCCGGGCGCGACCGTGCTCGTCCAGGGCGCGACCGGCGGGGTCTCCACCGCCCTGACCGTGCTCGGCAGCGCGGCCGGGATCCGCATATGGGTCACCGGGCGCTCGGAGGAGAAGCGCGCCCGGGCGCTCGAGCTCGGCGCCGACCAGGCCTTCGAACCCGGGGCGCGACTGCCCGAACGCGTCGACGCGGTGATGGAGACGACCGGCCAGGCAACCTGGGCCCATTCGATCCGCGCCCTCAAGCCGGGCGGGACGATCGTGATCTCCGGAGCCACCACCGGCGACGCTCCGCCGGCGGAGCTGACCCGGATCTTCTTCCTGCAGCTGTCGGTGGTCGGGTCGACGATGGGGACCCGCGAGGAGCTCGAGCGGCTGATCCGGCTTTGCGTCGACAAGGGCGTGCGCCCGGTGATCAGCGCGACGCTGCCGTTGGTCGAGGCCCGGCAGGGATTCGAGGCGATGCTCCGCGGCGAAACGTCGGGAAAGATCGTGTTCACGAATCCATAAGCAGCGCCTATAAGTCCATGCGAAAATCCGTCTTGGACAACTAGTTCTTCGTAAGTCATCCTTTTCTGCACCCTCCCTCTGAGCGCGCCCCAGGCACTCCGGCCTCCCTCTCCGCCGGTTTCGGGGCGCGACTCACTTAACGGGGCGGGCGAATCAGGGGCAGGCGACTCACTCGAACGGGCCGCCACCGAGTCGCGCACCCCGCGACTCATCCGTGCGAGCCATCGACTCCCCGCATCACGACCGCCGCCGACGCGCACGTGACCAGCGCGAGCGGAAGGTCCGCCGGCTCGACCCCCCGCAGATCGGAATGGCCGAGGTCGATCTCGATCGTCGGCTGCTCGAGTTCGGCGGCGACGCCGAGGCTCCGGTAGCCGTTCCGGCACAGCTCGGTCCACAGGTCCCCCACCGCCGCGAGCAGCCCTGAGCGGAGCTCGCGCTCGCGGCGCGACCCGGTCTCGAGCTCGCGCGCCTCCTCGAACGGGTCGATCCGCACCTGCGAGTCGCTGCCGATTGCGAGCGGCACGCCCGCCTCCGCATATGCCATCGCCGGCAGGTATCCATCGCCGAGGTTGCCCTCGGTCGTCGGGCAGGACACAACAGTTGTCCCGGTGCGGGCGAGCGCCTCGATGTCGGCGTCCGAGACGTGGATCCCGTGGATCACGCTCGCGCGCGGACCGAGGAACCCGGTGCGGGCGAGCAGCTCGATCGGCGAGCAGCCGTGCTCGGCCCGGCACTGCTCGAGCTCGCGCCGCTGCTCGTGGGCGTGGACGTGGCGGACGATCCGGTGGCGTTCGGAGTACTCGGCGATCGCCTCGAGCCACGCCTCCGGGACGGCGCGGACGCTATGCGCGGCGACGCCGACCTCGACACCGAACCGGAGTGACGCCCACTCGCGCAACGCGTCCACCCGCGCCAGGAACACCTCGACGTCGGGATCGCAGAACCGGCGCTGGCCCGCCGCCGGCGGTATGTCCTCGCCGTCCCAGCCGCCACGGTTATAGGCGGCCGGGAGCAGCACGATCGGCAGTCCGACCTCGATCGCGGCCTGCGCGACCGCATGCGCCATCGCGTTCGGCTCGGCGTACGGCGTGCCGTCGGGCTGGTGGTGGACGTAGTGGAACTCGCCCACGACCGAGTAGCCGGCGCCGGCCATCTCGCGGTAGGTCTCGAGTGCGGCCGTGTGCATCCCAGCCGGGTCGAGCGTCTCGGCAAGTCGGAACATCTCGGTCCGCCACGTCCAGAAGTCGTCCTCGCTGCCGGCCGGGCCGGGGCGTTCGGCGCGTCCGCGCAGCCCGCGCTGGAACGCGTGCGAGTGCGCGTTGGGCATTCCGGGAGTCGCCTGCGTGACCACCGGCCCGCGCATCACGCGCCGCCTCCGAGCGGACCCGGCGCACGCTCGACCATCACGCGCCACCCCCGAGCGCAACCAGCGCACGCTCGACCACCCGGGCCGCCACCGCCGCGTCCGCCACCTCGACGTCCTCGGCCGGCGAGTGGCTGACGCCGGTCTCGTTGCGGACGAACAGCATCGCCGCCGGGACGCGCTCGGCCAGGACGCCGGCGTCGTGGCCGGCGAAGCTCACGACCTCCGGCGCGGCGTGCCCGAGCACCTCCTCGCTCGCCCGCGCCAGCGAGGCCTGGAGCGCCGGCGAGAACTCGCGGGCGTCGGTCCGCGAGGCAACTGAAAGCTCGATCTCGACCCCGGACCGCGCCGACAGACCCAGGGCGAGCTCATCCAGCGCGGCCCGCCACGCGTCGATCGCGGCGAACCCACCGGGGGCGCGCGAGTCGATCCACAGGCGCACCTCGGCGGCGATCGTCGTCGGGGCGTTCGGTCTGGCCAGGATCCGCGAGGTCGTGACCGTGAGCGTCGGGTCGTCGTCCGCCAGATCCTCCGCGCCGACGATCAGGCGCGCGGCCGCCGACAGCGCGTCGCGCCGCTCGGACCTGGGCGTGGTCCCGGCATGATCGGCCCTCCCGCGCAGGACCACCTCGAGCCGCGTCCGCGCGGCGAGCGAGCTGACCACACCGACGGGGGCGCCGGCGCCGGCGAGCTCGGTCGTCTGGTCGATGTGGACCTCGATGAAGCCCGCCAGCTTGTCGAGCCAGCGGGGCGCGCCTTCGATCCCGACCGGATCGACGCCGGCCGCGCGCATCGCGTCGCCCAGCGCCACGCCGGCGTCGTCGCGACGCGACAGCACGGCCGGGAGATCGAGCCGTCCGCTCAGCGCCTTGCTCCCGAACGTCGGCGTGTTGAAGCGCGCGCCCTCCTCGTCGGCGAACGACAGGACCGCCACAGGCGGCACCCCACCGGCCACCCCGCCCACGCCCGCCACCCCGCCCGCGCCGGCCGCCACGGCCGCCGCGACCTCGAACGCGCACGCGACGCCGAGTGGTCCGTCGAACCGGCCACCGCCCCGGACGCTGTCGAGATGTGAGCCGATCCCCCACCACGGCGGCTCCCGGTCCGGGCAGGCCCAGAGATTGCCGGCGGGATCACGCTCGACGTGCAACCCAATATCCGCAGCCTGGCGGTCAAACCACGCTCGCGTCGCGGCGTCCTCATCGGTCCAGGCCAGCCGCTGCACGCCCTCGGGACCGACGCCGATGTCCCCGAGGTCGTCCAGGCGGGCGGCCAAGCTTTCGGTCGAGATCACGCACGTACGGTAATTGAGCGAAGATGACGTGGTGGCTCTCGAGGGTCGGAGCAACCCCGCGTTCCTGTTCGATCTCGACGGGACGCTGATCGACAGCGTCTACCAGCACGTCGTCGCCTGGCGCGAATCGCTGCAGCAGGTAGGGGTCAACCTGCCGGTGTGGAAGATCCATCGCCGGATCGGGATGAGCGGCGGGCTGTTCGTGAGTGCGCTCGTGCGCGAGCTCGAGACGCCGCTCGACCGCGAGACGCTCGACACCCTGCCGCAGCTCCACGCCGACAACTACATCCGCCACTACGACAGCGTCAGGCCCCTGCCGGGCGCGAGTGAGCTACTCGCCGTGCTCACCGACCTCGGAGTCCCGTGGGCGATCGCCACCAGCGGCGCCGAGCGCTACGCGCGCCGGGGCGTCGAGCTGCTCGGGCTCCCGCCGGACACGCCGCTCGTGACCCGCGACCAGGTCCGCTACGCCAAGCCCGACCCCGACCTGTTCCTGACCGCCGCCGAGCTGATCGGCGTCGACATCCGCGACGCCATCGTGGTCGGCGACAGCGTCTGGGACCTGCTCGCGGCCCAGCGGGCGCGCGCGCTCGGAGTCGGTCTGCTCTCGGGCGGGTACGGCCGCGAGGAGCTGATCTACTCGGGCGCCTACCGGGTTTACGACGACCCGCGAGACCTGCTCGCGCACGTGGACGAGGTCGGCGTGCGGCGGCCTCTGTAGGACCCTCCGCGTCACCGCCGGCGCGGTCGCGATGCAGCCCGACCGCCGCGACCACGAGGGCCACGCCCAGCACCTGGCGCACGCTCGGGATCTGCGCCAGCACGACGATCCCGATCAGGGTCGCGGTCGCCGGCAACAGCGAGACCATCAGCGAGTAGCTCGAGCGACTCATCCGCGTCATCGCCAGCTGGTCGCATACGTACGGGATCACCGAGGAGGTGATGCCGACGCCGATCCCGGCGCCGATCGCCACCGGGTCGAGCAAGTGCGGGACCACGGCCCAGCCGCCGATCAGAGTGCTCAGCGGCGCGGCGATCAGCATCGCGGCGCCCAGCCCGTCGACGCCGGAGATCCCGGGCGCGCGCGACACCCGGTGCGCGAGCACGATGTACAGCGCGAACAGCGCCGCGTTGCCGAACGCCAGCGCCACACCGAGTGGCTCGCCGCGCAGTTGGACGGCGACGAGCGCGAACACGCCGGCGACCGCGAGCACGAGCGCGAGCCCGTTGCGCAGCGAGCGGACGCCCATCGCTGCGAGCAGGATTACCGGGAGGAACTCGATCGCGGACACGGTCCCGAGCGGGAGCCGCGCGATCGCCTCGTAGAAGCAGCTGTTCATCGCCGCCAGCACGACCCCGAGCGCGACCACGACCCGCACCGTCGAGCGGCCAACCCGCCGAAGCGAGACCCACGGCCGGCGCCACAGCGCGAACACGACCGCCGCGCTGACGATCCGCAGCGAGGCGACGCCGAGCGGCGCCACCCGCGCGAACAGCAGCACCGCGAACGCCGGCCCGAGGTAGTGGAACACCGCGCTCCCGGCGAAATATGCCTGCGGGGGTACGGCGACGGCCTTCGAGCGCAAACCCAACATGTCCCCGAAAAGTGTCGCCAGCCGCGGCCTGATTGAACATGGGGAATCGAAGGTGTTACCCTCGTCCTGCCTTATGAAGAACGGCTCTAACACTACCCCAGCCGGCTATTTTTCGGATCTCGACGCGATCGACCACAAGATCATCAGCGAACTCTCGACCGACGGCCGCGTCTCGTTCGCCGAGCTCGGGCGCCGGACGAGCCTGTCCTCGCCGGCGGTGGCCGAGCGCGTCAAGCGCCTCGAGCAGGCCGGAGTGATCACCGGCTACCGCGCCGAGATCGACCCGCGCGCGCTCGGCTATCAGCTGACCGCGATCGTCCGCGTCAAACCCGCGGTCCGGCAGCTGGCCAAGATTGCCGAGCTCGCCGCCGAGATCCCCCAGATCGAGGAGTGTCTGCGGATCACCGGCGAGGACTGCTTCTACATCAAGCTCCATCTGGGCTCGATCGAGGAGCTCCCGACCGTGCTCGACCAGTTCCTGCTGTACGGCGAGACCACGACCTCGATCGTCAACGCCACGCCAGTGCGGCGTCGGGATCCGCCGGCGCTACCGCCGCCCGGCTAGCGGACCGGGGGTACGGCGCGCCGGCGGGCGCGCTCGACCCATGGCGCCGCTCGCAGACGCTCGAACGTGGATATCGCGCCAGCGCGCAAATCCCCGGCCCCGCCGCCGGCGTCCGACGACTCGGCCTGTGACAGCTCGAGCGCGAGCACGGCGGCATCGAACACGACCCCGGCATCGTTCATGAGCTGCCACGCCGCGCGCCGGTGCTCGGAGGCGCCGTCGTGGTCCCCGGCTCGGGCAGCCAGGTGCGCGGCGAGCCGCCGCGCCTGCGCGGTCACGTAGGGCGAGGTATCCGGCGCCACCGGCCCGTTTAGCGCCTCGAGCGCTGCCACCAGTGGGCCGTCATCATCCCCGACGACCAGGAGATCGACCGCGAATGGAAGCCAGGCCGGCCACTCGGCGTAGTCGCCGGACCCTGCGTCGACGATCGCCGCCAGCGCCAGGTCCGGCGCCCCTTCGAGGTGCGCGAGCGCGACCATGCGGACCCCGCGGTAGTCGCTCTCGAACGCCGCGCCCGTCTCGGCCTGGCGCCGATCGAAGTCGTCGATGATCGGTCGCACCGTGTCGAACTGCCCGCGCGCGAGCGCGACCAGCACAGGCGGACCGATCGCCATGCCCGCGTTCGCCGGCGTGGCGTCGAGTGCCACCCGGCCGACGGTCTCGAGCGCGTCGTCCCAGTTTCCGAGGCAGAACAAGGTCCGCGCCAGATGCAGCGTCGCCCCCTCCCGGCTCGCGCTGCTCGCGACCCGCTCGGCGGCGGCGATCGCCGTCCTGGCGGCCTCGGCGGCCTCCTCGAACCGGCCGAGCGCCGATAGAGAGATCGCGACGTTCGCGAGCGTGAACGGAACCTCAGCCGGCGCGTGGAGCTCGCGCACCTCCAGCGCGGCGCGGAACAGCTCGAGCGCGTCCGCCGGCCGACCCAGCTCGACTAACGCCGACGCCCGCCAATTGAGGGCAACGCCGAGCTCCACGGGAGCTCCGGCGATCTCGGCCGCGTCGGCTGCCTCGCCGGCGATCATCTCGGCAGCGGACGCGTCGCCGTCGGAGTAGAGCACCCCCGCGAGCGCGGCGGCAGCGGCGGCGAATGCCGCGTCGTCGGTTCCGCGAAGCGCGTCGTACACGGCACGGAGCGGCTCGATCAGCTCTGCGGCGGGGCGGGTCCAGCGGTACGCGTACAGCTCACGTGCCCGCAACACGAGCGCCTCGCGCGTGCGGCCGGCGGTCTCGTGCAGTGCTCGCGCCGTGCCGTAGTGGTCCGCGGCCACGGCTCGTTCGCCGTAATGCTCGGCCCACCCCGCACCCTCGACGAGGTACTCGGCTCGCCGTCTCTCGTCCGGCTCGATCCCGGCGGCCTGTTCGAACAGCGCCACCGCCTCGCGCAGCGCGCCGACGCTCGCCGCACGGCGTGCCGCCTCGACGGTCGTGGTGAGCGCTCGCCGGCGGATGAACTGGGCATCGTCCGCGGTCGGGTCGATTTCCGCGGCGGCCAGCAGATGGCCGGCGTACACGCCTGCCACATCGGGGTCTGGCTCGCCCTGGGCCAGCCAGTCGGCGGCGGCAAGATGCCTCGCCTTCCGGGCGTGCTTGGACATCGTCGCCAGCGCCACCCGCTGGACCTGACGATGCGAGAACGTGTACTGGCCTCGCTCGGGTGACAGCGGATCGGTCGACACGGCCAGGAGCTGCTTGGCGACCAACCCGCCGAGCAGAACACGCACATCGCCTTCCGGAGCCCCGGCAACGGCCGTCGCGGCCGCCGCGCTGAAACGCTGACCGAGGACGGCCGCGTCGAACAGCACGTGACGCTCGTCGGCACCGAGCGCATCGAGGCGACCGGCGATCAGCGCGTGGATGCTCGGCGGCACCGCCAGCTCGTGCACGTCTCCGACGAGCCGGTAGGCGTCCGCATCACGCTCGGCCACCATCACCCCTCGGTCCGCGAGCATGCGCAGCGACTCCACCGCGAACAGCGGAACCCCTCCGGCGTGATCCCGCACGACGGTCAGCAGCTCCGCCGGGGCGTTGCTCACCGCCTCGGCCACCAGCGTCTCGATCTCTCCCGGCGCCAGCGGCGTGAGCTCCAGACGCCGCTCGCGCTTGCTGAGCGCATCGAGACGCTCGTCCGGGCGACTGAGCACAAGGATCAGGATCGGGGACTCGGACGCCCAATCGACCATGTGAGCGATGAAGTCGAACAGGCCCTGGTCAGCCCAGTGGAGGTCGTCGAACAGGAGCATTACGGGGTGACGGTCGGCCAGCCGCTCGAACAGCAATCGCCACGAGGAGAACAGCTCGCCGCGGTCGATCAGCGCGCTCCCGTCGTCGAGTCCCAGCAGGCGGCGCAGCGCCCGCCCGACGCGCGCGTGGCCCTCGGCGTCGCCGGCGAACACATCGTCGAGGAGCGCGTCGAGCTTCGTCCGCTCGGTGTCGCGCGAGTCCTCGAGCGTGATCCTGGCCCGCATCCGGACCATGTCGCCCAGAGCCCTGAAACCGACCCCTTGCCCAAAGCTCGAGGCTTGCCCGCGATGCCAGAGCACAGTCGCGGCGAGACCGTCGATGTACTTCTCGAGCTCCCAGGCCAGACGGGACTTGCCGAGCCCGGCCTCCCCCACGACCGATACGAGCGTCAATCCGGCCCCCGTCTCGAGCACGCGATCGAGCGCTCCGCGCAGGACGTCCAACTCCGCGGCCCGCCCGACGAGTGGCAGCTCGAGCAGCGGCCGCCCCGCGCCGCCCACGGTGGCGACAATCCGCATCGGGCGCCACGCCTGCACCGGAATCGACTTGCCCTTGACCACGTGCGTGCCGGCGTCCTGGTAGACGATCGCGCGCTCGGTCGCCAGTCGGGTGACGTCGTCGACCAGCACGGTGCCCGGCTCCGCGATCGCCTGAAGCCGTGCCGCGGTGTTCACCGCGTCTCCCTGAACCATTCCCTCGTCGACCGCGCCTATGTCCACCGCGGCCTCGCCGGTGAGCACACCGACCCGGAGCGGTAGGTCGAGGCCGAGCCGGTCCCCCAGGCTGGTCACAGCCGCGACCAGATCGAGCGCGGCTCGCACCGCCCGCTCGGCATCGTCCTCCCGCGCCACCGGTGCGCCCCACGTGGCCATCACGCCGTCGCCCTCGTACCTGCGGATCGTGCCGCCATAGGCAGCGGTGATCCTGCGCGCCGCGGCGTAGTACGTGGTCACCAGCTCGCGCACATCCTCCGCGTCGTGGCTTTCGCTGTAGGCGGTGAAGCCGGTGAGGTCGCCGAACAGCACCGAGACGAGGCGGCGCTCGACCGAAGGCAGATCGAACACCGGGGGCCGGGAAGGCGACTGAGGCGCTCGCGTAAGAGGTGCCCGAGAGCTCACGGCCTCGGACGCCTGCTCCCGGCGGACAACCGCCGGTATCGCCGCTCCGCACTCGAGGCAGAACCGCTGGTCCGGTTGGCTGGTGAGCGTTCCGCACGCCGGACAGTGGAGCGCCTGTGGCGCGCCGCAATGGCCGCAGAACTTCGCCCCGGATGGCACCTCAGCCGAGCAGCTGCGGCACGTCGAGCTCATCGACCGACGCTAGCCCTGGCAGCGGGCCGCGGTGGCGACCGGGCCGGACGACCCACCCCGGCTCTGCGCGGACGCCACCGTATCGCCCGCAGGCGGCGGGCCCCCCGGACCGATGGGCGCCGGACACGACCCGCCCTGCCCGTGCAGGGTTGGGAGCGCGGCTTCGTACTGCTGTACGATCGTTGACGAGCAAACCGACTGCGGGCTGCCACCCGTCGCCTCGCACAGCTCCGCGGTGAACACCTCCGCCTCGCCCGCGATCGCCTGGGTGGAGACGTTGCTCGTGTCGGTCAGGGCCGAGGCGAGCTGCGTCCACGACTTGTGGGCGATCAGATGTGGATCGACGGTCGAGTCGACCGTGATGAAGCGGTTGGCGACGTCGATGAACGGCGTCTGGCGCGAGGGGTCGAACTCGTGAAAGAGCGCGCTCTCGGGATCGGTGAGTGGCTGCAGGGGCTTGGCGAGGTTGTTCCACACCTCGACCGGAACGAACGAGATGTAGGGGCTCTGGTAGCTCGATCCGAAGAACGTTAACGTCGTGACCTGCGGGGCATTCGTGGCAATGCTCTGCATCAGGTGCAGATGCGAAAACGTCCCGAACTGCGATAGCGCGACGATCATGCCCCAGCGCTGGACGCCGCAGAACGGACACGCCTCGGAGCCACCGTAGAAGACCTCCGGCTTGCCGCCGGCGGTGAGCGGGGTCGGCGCCTGCTCGATCATCGGGCCGGCCATGCCGAAGCGCGTGCCGACGAGCGCCTGCTCGGCCGCCGCCGCCAGCGCGCCCGACGGGAAACTGGCGAGCTCGCTCGCCACGAGCCGGGTCAGGGCGCCGTAGGCTGACTGCCAAGCGTTCGCGTACGAACCGACGGCCGCCGGCAGCCTGCCCGCACGTGCCTGCCGGTTCCCCGTCGAGAGGGCCTTTCGTGCCGTCGCGAGCAATGCGGCGCTGCCGCCGTGCGCCTCCGCGATCGCGTCTTCAGCGAGGCCCCGGTCCCCGGCGAGGATCAGCTCGACCGCTGTCGTCCGGACTGGAAATGACGGTTCCCCCAGAAGCTGCAGGTCCGTGACGGCTTCTGCGGAGGAGGTGAAGACGTTCCGTCCATACGGCGCAGCGTCCGCTTCACGACTATTGATCCAGAACTGTGGCTGCGTGGCTCGAGCCAGCGCGGCGACGGCGGCGCTCGCCGGCTCCGCGCTCGCGCTCGCCTGCGGCACGAGTGCGTGGGCGTCGCGCAGAGCCTGCCGCAGGGCGTCTCTTGGTGCCTGCGCCGCCTCGGCAGCGGCGGCCGATCCGAACAGCACGCCGCAGAAGATCACGACCGCGAGCACGCGACGGCGTGCCGATGTCGCCGACCGGATCACGACGGCGGCGGCGGTGGCGGCTGAGAGGGGAATTGGCTAAGGACCGCGGCGACGGCCGTGCGCACGGCGCGTGACTTGCAGACGCTCCCGGGGCGGCCTTGGGTCACGCGGCAGATCGCGGCCGTGAACAGGTTGGCCAGACCATCCACGCGACGCGCGATCTGATCGTGCGGGTTCGCCAGGCTCCCAGCGATTTGCGACCACGACTTGTGAGCGAGCGTCCCGGGGTCATATCCGGCCCCTTGGAACGCCCAGGCGCCCCCGATATCGAGAGCGGGCGCGCTGTGTTGGGGATCGAACGTATTGATCGAGCGGGCTTCACGGCGAGTGGGTTTCTCGAGGTTGCGTCCGTTGACATCCTGCAAGACGATCGCGGCGAAGCTGATGTAGGCGCTGTGCAAGCGGGCATCGAGGAAGCTGAGGCCGTTCGTGAACGGGAAACACGGGACGGTCTTCAGCGTGCACGGATCCTGATCGACCTTGCAGTAATACGTGCCAGTGTTGATCTGTCGCAGCCCCGTGAGCGTTCCGAAGCGGCTGAGCGCCACCGCCAACGCCCAGCTGTTGGCCGCGCAGTGAGGGCACCACGCGAGATTCATAGTCACGATCTCGGGCTTGCCGTCGCTCGTCAGGTGCCCGCGACGCTTGGAGATCCCGAAGTCTGGGCTGGTGATCGGGTTCCGGCTGTCGCCGGCCCCGACCTGGTTGAGTGTGCTGGCCGGCACGCTCGTCACCAGCTGAGTTATCTGTGCCGGCGCCGGAACTGAGCCGTCGGAACGGCCCGCCGCCTGCGCAGCCGGCACCGCGACCCCCAGGGACGCGACCACCGATGCGAGCGCCACCCATCGCACCCTTCACAACCTACCGCTGCCCGCGCCCGGCCGCAAGCGCGCACAATTCCGTACGGATAGCCCACCGGTTCCCGGGGTAGAGCCCGGATATGACCGCTGGGCTCACGAGAATCCTGCGTGCCCCGCTCGGCCCCGCCGAGGCGTACCTGAGCATGCTGGCGGCGTTCGGTGAGGACCTCGCCGCGAGCGCCGGCGGCCGCGGCGAACGCGACCCGTTCAAGTTGCGCGACCCGGCCTACATCGAGCGCACGCTGCCCGCGGTCCGGCTCGCCTCTGAGCTGTACTTCCGGGCCGACGTCCGCGGGCTCGGACACATCCCGGCAGAGGGCCCGGTGCTGCTGGTCGGCAATCACTCCGGCGGCACGCTGATCGCCGACACGTTCGTGTTCGGACAGTTCTTCTACGACCGCTTCGGCGCCGAGCGACGCTTCCACCAGCTAGCGCATGATCTGGTGTTCAAGCTCCCCGGCCTGCGGGCGCTGCTCGAGCGCTACGGAACCGTTCCCGCCTCACCGGCCAACATGGCTGGGGCCCTGCGCCGCGACGCGGCTCTGCTCGTGTACCCGGGCGGCGACCACGAGACCTACCGCCCCTCGTGGGAATCTGACCAGATCGATTTCGCGGGCCGGACCGGATTCGTCGAGCTCGCGCTGAAGCATCAGATCCCGATCGTCCCGGTGGTCGCCGTCGGCGGCCAGGAGACCGCGCTGTTCCTCGGGCAGGGGAGGCGGCTCGCACGCGCTCTCCAGCTCGACCGCCGACTGCGCCTGAAGGTCCTGCCCGCGGCGATCGGACCGCCGTTCGGGCTAACGGTCCTCGACCTACCCGGCCGCTTCCCGCTGCCGGCCAAGATCTCGATTCGCGTGCTGAAGCCGATCGATCTGCACGAGCGCCTCGGCTCGCGCCCGGATCCAGACGAGGGCTACAAGCTCGTGACGTCGACCATGCAGCGCACGCTGACCCGGCTGTCGAACGAGCGCTCGCTGCCCGTCGTGGGCTGAGGCTCCGCCGACGCCTTGGCACGGGACAAGGCTGTATCACGCGCGCCCTGAGCGCCTCTTCACAGTAAGCGAAGACGTAATGAGATCAGCCCGAGGAGGCCGCCGTGTCCGTGTCCGAAACCGTTCAGCTGCCCGCGCCGACCACCACGCGAGCTCGCTCGGGGCTCGCGCCGCTGATCGTGGTGCTGGCGCTCGGCTTAGCCGTGCTCGTGTTGATGCTCTCGATTCCGACGGGCGGCAATGCCCCGCGCCACCACGCGGGCGCCCAGACGTCGCCGCATATCGGACGCTAACCGTCCGCAACAACGGCGAGCCGGGACCCTCAGCGCTCGACGAAGTACGTGCCGCTCCCCTGCCCGCTCGAGAACCAGCGGCTGGTGACGGTCTTCTTGCGCGTGTAGAACTCGACCGCGTCGGGGCCGTGCGCGTGCAGGTCGCCGAGGAACGAGTCCTTCCAGCCCGAGAACGGGAAGAACGCCACCGGCGCGGCGACGCCGATGTTGACGCCGACCATGCCCGCCTGGACCTCGTGGCGGTAGCGCCGCACCGACGCGCCCGACTCGGTGAAGATCGAGGTGCCGTTGCCGAACCGGCTCGCGTTGACGATCCTGATCGCCTCATCGAGCGTCGCCGCGCTGATCACGCACAGCACCGGTCCGAACACTTCCTCGTTGGCGATGTCCATCTCCGGGGTCACGTCGTCGAGGATCGTCGGCCCGACGTAGGAGCCGCTCGGATCGCCCTCGGTATCGCGTCCGTCGAGCACCAACTTCGCGCCTGAAGACTCGCCCCGCTCGATCCAGTCGCGGATCCGGTCGCGTGCGCCGCACGAGATCACCGGCCCCACATCGCTTCCCTCATCCAGCCCGTCGCCGACGCGCAGGGCACGTGAGGCCTCGATCAGCGGCGGCATCAGCTGCTCGTGCGCGTCGCCGACGGTCACGACCACGGAACCCGCCATGCACCGCTGGCCGGCGGCGCCGAACGCGGACCCCAGGATCCCGTCGACGGTCTTGTCGATCACCGCGTCGGGCATCACGACCATGTGGTTCTTGGCCCCGCCGAGTGCCTGCACGCGCTTGCCCGCCTTGGCCGAGCGCTCGTACACGATCCGCGCCACCGGCGCCGACCCGACGAACGACACCGCATCGATCCCGGGGTGCTCGAGAATCGACTCCACAATCTCCCGGCCCCCGTTGACCAGGTTCACGACGCCCGGCGGCAACCCCAGCGCGTGCAACTCCTCGAATGCGATCTGCTGCGTGAGCGGGACCTGCTCGGAGGGCTTGAGCACGAACGTGTTGCCGCACGCGATCGCGAACGGGAGGAACCAGAACGGCACCATCGCCGGGAAGTTGAACGGGACGATCGCGGCGCACACGCCGACGGGCTGGCGGATCATCGCGGTGTCGATGTTCCGCGAGACGTCCTCGAGGGCGCGGCCCTGCATCGTCGTCGGGATCGCGCACGCGGCCTCGACCATCTCGATCATCCGCGCCACCTCGGCCCGCGCGTCGCCGATCGTCTTGCCCATCTCGGTCGTGACCGAGCGCGCAAGGTCCTCCTCGCGTGCCACCAACCGCTCGCGCAGGTCGAACAGCTTGCGGGCGCGGGCGATCGTCGACACCGCGCGCCACGCCGGCAGCGCCTCCCGCGCCGCACGCACCGCGATGTCCAGATCGGCGGATCCCGACAGCGGCACGCGCGCGAGCACCTCCCCGTTGGCCGGGTTCAGCACGTCGAGCACGTCGGTCGCGGCCTGCGCCGGCGTCCACTCGCCGTCGATGTAGTTGTCAAGAAGGCGGGTTGCGGTTACTGCCATGGAGGATCCATTCGTGGTCGGGGTCGGTGACGACGGCCCAGAAGCGGCTGGGGCCGGCCATCACGTTCAGGTAATAGAGGTCGTAGCCCGGCGGGGCCGAGACGGTGTGGTAGCCGCGGGGCACGAGCACACAGTCGCGATCGCGGAACGTCAGCGCCTCATCGGTCGCGCTCTCGTAGTCGTACACGCGCTGGAGCCCGAACCCGTGGTCGGGTCGGATGCGGTGGTAATAGGTCTCCTCGAGGTGCGACTGCCGTGGGGGATCGTCGTGGTCGTGCTTGTGGGGCGGGTAGCTCGACCAGTGGCCGCCCGGCGTCAGCACCTCGACCACCAGCAACGACTCCGCCCCCTGATCCTCCATCAGGATCGGGCGGATGAGGCGCTCGTGATCGCCGCGGCCGCGCGTCTCGACCTCGATCGCGGCACCGGGAAGTACCCGCGGGTGGGCGCCGCCCTTGTGCGCCGGCCCCCAGCACAACGCGACCTCGGCGCCGTCGTCGGCGGCGCGCAGCCCGACGTGCGACTCCGGGGGCAGATAGGCGGCGTCGGGCAATCCTGACCACGGGTCGGCACGGCCGCCCACGTCGAACCATTCGCCGTGCTCCGAAGCCACGTTCACGACGCCGGAGATCACCACGATGCACAGCTCGCGCGGACCACACACACGCTCGGCGGTTCCGCCGGGGGAAAGGGCCAGGACCTCGAAGCCGATGCGCTCCCATCCCGCGGACTCGGGGGTCACGGTCAGGATGGTGCCGTCGGGTTCGGGGGTCGAGGCCCCGGAGACGAGAAGCTCACTCATGCGTGGAGCGTAGATACTGACGCTGAGCCGCGTGGTCGCGCTCGTATCCCTCGCGGGCGGTCCGCACCGCCTCCTCCTCCGACACCTCCGCCACCGGCACGTCCCACCAGCTGTCGTAGCTCGGCACGCCCTGGTAGCGGTCGGCCTCGATGTGGACCACGACCGGGCCGTCGGCGCCGCGCGCGTCCGCGAGCGCGTCGCCCAGCTCGGCGATCGTCTTGCACCGGATCACGCGAGCGCCGAGGCTCTCGGCATTGGCCGCGAGGTCGATCGGCAGCACATCCGTCGAGGCCGGGTCGACCGGCACCGAGCCGTTCTCGGAGAACCGGTAAAGCGTCCCGAACCCGCCCGAGCCGACCGACCGCGACAGCGCGCCGATCGACGCGTAGCCGTGGTTGTCGACGAGCACGATCACGATCGGCACCCGCTGCGCCACAGCGGTCACGAGCTCGCCGGGCAGCATCAGGTACGACCCGTCCCCGACCAGCACGTACACCTCGCGCTCGGGGGCGGCCAGCTTCACGCCGATGCCGCCGGGGATCTCGTAGCCCATGCACGAGTACCCGTACTCGACGTGATAGCCCTTGCCCGCGGGGTCGCGCGCCACCCACAGCTTGTGCAGATCGCCGGGAGCCGAACCGGCCGCGCACACGATCACACCGGTCTCGCCGGCGGCCTCGTTGATTTGGCCGATGATTTGTGCCTGTGACGGCAGGGCGGCGGTGCCGCCATCGGGCGACATCAACCGCCTGACCTCGGCCGCCCAGTCGCGCGCCTCAGAGCCCGCCCGCTGCTCCCACGCCGGATCGACCCGGTGCCCAGCGAGCGCGTCGCGAAGCTGCTCGAGCGCGACCCGCGCATCGGCCAGGACCGGCAGCCCGCTCAGCTTGCCGGCGTCGAACGCCGCGACGTTGACGTTGACGAAGCGGACGTCCGGGTGCTGGAACGCCGACTTCGATGCGGTCGTGAAGTCGCTCCAGCGGGTACCGATCCCGATCACGAGATCCGCGTCCCGCGCCAGACGGTTCGCCGCGCTGGTCCCGGTGGCGCCGATCGCGCCAAGGCTGAGCGGATGCGCGGACACGAGCGCCCCCCGGCCGGCCATCGTCTCGCCCACCGGAATTCCCGTGGCGTCGACGAGCGCCCGCAACGCCGAGACCGCCTCGCTATAGATCACGCCCCCGCCGGCGACGATCAGCGGCCGGCGCGCGGCGCGGATCAGCTCGGCCGCGCGCGCGAGCGCGTCCGGCGCCGGCGGCTGGCGGTACACGGTCCACACGCGCTCCTCGAGGAACGCGGCCGGCACCTCGAACGCCTCGGCCTGGACGTCCTCGGGGAGCGCGAGCGTGACCGCCCCGGTGCCGGCCGGATCGGTCAGCACCCGCATCGCCTCGAGCGCGGCCGGGATCAGCTGCTCGGGCCGCTCGACCCGCTCGTAGTAACGCGACACCGGCCGGAACGTGTCGTTGACCGACACGGTCGCGTCGTTCGGCACCTCGAGTTGTTGAAGCACGGGGTGCGGCGTCCGGGTCGCGAACGTGTCACCGGGTAGCAGCAGCACAGGGAGGCGGTTGATCGTCGCGAGCGCCGCTCCGGTCACCATGTTCGTCGCCCCTGGTCCGACCGAAGTCGTGCACGCGAACGTGCCGAGGCGATTCTTCTGGCGGGCGTAGCCGGCGGCGACGTGGACCATCGCCTGCTCGTTGCGGGCCGGGTGGTAGGGGAGCAGGTCGCGGTACTGGTGAAGCGCCTGTCCGAGCCCGGCGACGTTGCCGTGCCCGAAGATGCCGTAGCAGCCGGCGATCAGACGCGAGCGCCGGCCATCGCGCTCGACCTCCTGGAGCGCGAGGAACCGAACCAGCGCCTGGGCGACGGTGAGACGACTCATGCCGGGCTCCATGATGACTCCACTTCGGCCCGCAGCCGCCGGAGCATGGTGCCGAGATCGGGCAGCTCGACTTCGAGAGCGCGCGCGGTGGCGCGGGCATCGAGCCGCGTATCGCGCGGGACGCCGCCTGCTGCGACGACGTGGGCCGGCGGCGGAACCACGTCGAGCAGGTCTGGATCGAGCTCGAACACCTCGATCGCGCGGCGCGCGAGGCCGACCCGGTCGACGTGCTCGCGGCCACAGCAATGCAGGATGCCCGTGACCCCACGCGTGAGCGCACGCCAGACGAGGTCGGCGGCGTCGGTGGCGAGCGTGGGCGTCGCCAGCAGATTCAGCCCGGGTCCGTCCCACAGGGCGAACCGGTCGCCCGCCCGCAGCGCGTCCACCAGCGACACGACCAGGTATCCGAACCCGGCGTCCTGCGATCGGGGCGTGTGCCGGCGCGCGCGGTGGATGCCCTGCACGCCGGCGATCCGGGCGACCGTGCCGCGCCCGGCGCTTTCGGTGACGATCAGCTCCGAGCACGCCTTGAGGAACCCGTAGTAGTTGATCGGGTTCGGCGGCTCGAACTCGGTCGCGGGGGTTGGCGGGTGGGCGGGCGGGACATCATTCTCGAACACCCAGTCGGTCGAGATCAGCACCACGTGCGCGTCGACGGCGTTGGCGGCCGCCACGACGTTGCGGGTGGCGCCAACGTACGCGTCCCACGCGCGCCGGCGATCGGTGTGCAGCGCCGCCGGGTTGTTCCAGATCGCTGCGTGCACGATCGCGTCCGGCCGGGTGGCGAGCACCGAACGGCGCACGACCATCTCGAGGGTCAGGTCGACGTGCTCGTGACCCGGCGCCACCACCTCCGCGCCGTGATCGCGAGCGAACACGTGCGCGAGGTTCGAGCCGACGAAGCCGGTCGCCCCGGTCACGTAGATCCTCATGTTGGCTGCACGACCTCGACGCGCACAGGACGACCCTCTCGCACCGAGCGTCCCGCTGCAAGCCCGATCACCAGCGGGGCGCGTGCGTCGGCGCTCGACACCGGCGGGTCCTCTCCGCGCTTGACCGCCTCGACGAACGCCTCCCACTCCCGCACGTAGCTCGGCAGATAGCGCTCGAGGAAGAAGTACGGGTTCGCTGGCCGCCGCTCGCCCGCCGCGGTCACGACGGCCCCGGTGTGCGCGCGGGGATTCTCGGACAATGCCATTCCCTTGGAGCCGAACACCTCGACGCGCTGGTCGTAGCCGTATCCGGCGCGGCGCGAGTTGTCGATCATGGTCAGGCAGCCGTCCTCGTGCACGAGCGTCACGACCGCCGTGTCGATGTCGCCGGCCTCGGCGAACGACGGCTCGATCCGCACCGCCCCGCGCGCGTAAACCTCGACCACCTCGCTGCCGGTCACGAACCTGGCCATGTCGAAGTCGTGGATCATCATGTCGAGGAACAGCCCCCCCGAGCGCTTGACGTAGTCGAGCGGCGGCGGCTCGGGGTCGCGGCTCGAGATCCGGACCAGATGCGGATCGCCGACCGCGCCCGCCACCACGGCATCGCGCACCGATGCGTGAGCCGGGTCGAACCGGCGGTTGAAACCGATCTGGAACGGCACGCCCGCGGCGTCGATCGCGCCGAGCGCGCGGTCGACCTCGGCTAGATCGAGCGACACCGGCTTCTCGCAGAACACTGCCTTGCCGGACTGCGCGGCTGCGATCAGCAGATCGACGTGGGTGTCGGAGCTCGAGCAGATCGCCACCGCGTCGAGCTTTGAGTCGAGGATCTCCTGAACGCTCGCGGCCGCCGGCACGCCGAGCGCGGCCGCGACACCGCGGGCCGCCGGCTCGTACGCGTCGTAGACCGCGCCCAGCGCCGCCCCGGGCACCTGGTGGGCGACGAGCTCCGCGTGCATCCGGCCGATCCGCCCGACGCCGATGATCCCGATTCGCAGCGGCGCGACGGCCGTCGTCGCGGTCACGAACGCACCTCCTCCCAACACCCGCTCTGCACCGCGCGCAGCAGCGCGTCCTGCACGGCCGCAACGGCGAGCGCCTCCTCGAAGCTCGGCTCGTACGGCCGCCCCTCGGCCACTGCGGTGCAGAACTCGTAGTCCTCAATCGTGATGAGATCCTCGAACCCGATCGTGTTGCCGCTGCCGGGCACGAAGATGCCGTGGTGCCCGAAGCGGTCGCCGCCGAGCACCGTCGTGTAGCCCGAGCCGCGGTCCTCGGGGCGGGCGGGGGTCCGGTAGACGCGCAGCTCGTTTAGCCGCTCGAAGTTCCAGCCGACAGCGCCGAGCGTGCCGTAGACATCGAAGGCGTTCTCGCTCTCAGGTCCGACCAGCGTGCGGCTGACCTCGAACGTGCCGCGCGCGCCCGACGCGAACGTGCACAGCATCGCCGCGTAGTCCTCGTTGGTCACCGGCGTGCGCGGGTCCTCCGCCCGTCCCCGCCCGTAGTGGCTCGCGCCGTCGCCGGGCGCGGGGCGCTCGCGAATGAACGTCTCGATCGTGCCGGTCACCTTCGTGATCGGACCAAGCAGCGCATGCGCGAGGTCGATGGCGTGACTCATCAGGTCGCTGGTGACGCCGTAGCCTGCCTGGTCGCGCTGGAACCGCCACGAGTTGACGCCGAGCGGGTCTGAGCCGTACATCGAGAAGAACCGCGCGCGGTAGTTCGTGATCTCGCCGAGCTCGCCGGTTGCGATCAGCTCCCGCGCATATCCGACGAGCGGCGCCCACCGGTAGTTGTAGCCGACGCCGCTGATCACGCCGGCAGCTCGGGCGGCCTGAGCGGCCCGGGCCACCTGTTCGGGCGTGCCGCCCACCGGCTTCTCGCAGAACACGGCTTTGCCCGCGTGCGCAGCAGCCTCGACCAGCTGCACGTGCACCATGTTCGGCGCGGCGATCCACACGACCTCGACGTCGGGGTCCTCGATCACAGACTCCCACGCCGCCGACGCGCGCTTGAACCCGAACGAGCTGACTGCCTGTTCCACCCGCGCCGGCAGCGCGTCGCTGCACGCGACCAGCTCGGCGTCGAACGCGCGGTTCTCGAACAGCGTCGGGATCCGCAGCAGCGAGCGCGTGTGGGCCTGGCCGAGCCAGCCGAAGCCGATCACCCCGACGCCGATCCGCCGCGTCGCGCTCACTCCGGCGACCGCTCGCTAAGGCGCCGCCGTGAGGCGCCGCCGACCTTTCCCAATATCTCGGCCACCTCGTGTTCATAGGGCATCGCCTGAGAACAGAGAAGGCGCGAGGCGACGATTCCGCCGGCCGCGTTCGCGAACGCGATCGTCCGCTCGTGAGACCAAGTCGACAGCAACCCGTGGCACAGCGCGCCGCCGAACGCGTCGCCCGCCCCGAGCCCGCACAGCACCTGGATCGGCGGTGGTGGGATCAGCCGCTCTCCCTGCTCGCTCGACAGCAGCACGCCGTCGCCGCCGAGCTTGACGATCGCGACCTCGACCCCCCGTGCGCGCAGCCTCGCCGCAGCCTCCCGCGGGTCCTCGGTGCCGACCGCGACCGCGCACTCCTCGCGGTTGCCGACCGCGATCGTCGCGTGGTCGACGGCGGCGCCGATCCGCGCCGAGGCCTCCTCGCGCGAGCGCCAGAACGTCGGGCGGTAGTCGAGGTCGAGCACGGTGTGGCCCCGGCGACCGCGCGCATGGAGCATCCCTTCCGCCGTCGACGCGCTCGGATCGTGCGACAGCGCGCCCGCCGTCACCCACAGGATCGGCACACCGGTGACGGTCGCGAGCTCGACGTCGTCCGGCCTCAGCTGGAAGTCGGGGACCGGCGGGTCACGGCGGAACAGCAGCTGCGGGTTCTCCGGCGGGTCGAGCACGGCGAACGCCAGCGGCGTGACCGTGTCCGGCGCGACCCCGACGAAGCGCGTGTCGACGCCGAAGTCGCGCAGCTCTGCGAGTGCCACTTCGCCGAACGGATCCTCGCCGACCTTGGTGAACACCGCGGTCCGGTGCCCGAGGCGGGCGGCAGCGATGGCCACGTTGGTCGCGCTGCCACCGACCGCCTTGCTGAACGTCTCGGCCGCGTTCCAGTCGGCCCCGACCTGATCGCAGTACAGGTCGATGCTGATCCGTCCGACCGTCAGGAGCTCGAGATCGCTCGCCATTGCTCAGGCGGAGGCATTGGGATCGGACGCCTCGGCGGCCAGCTCCTTCGCGACCTCCTTGATCGACGGGTCGACCGTGCGCTGGAGCTCGTGGCTGAGCTCCTCGAGCTCGGCGCCGCCGGCCATCATCGAGGTGAGCTCTGCGATCGAGGTCTCCGACTTCGAGTAGGCGCCGAGCATGCGCCCGCGCTGGAGCAGCACGAACCGGTCCCCGACCGGATAGGCGTGGTGCGGGTTGTGCGTGATGAAGATCACCGCCCGTCCCATCTCGCGGGCCTGGATCACGTACTTGAGCACGATCCCCGACTGGCGAACGCCGAGGGCCGAGGTCGGCTCGTCGAGGATCAGGACCTTCGCCCCGAAGTAGACCGCGCGCGCGATCGCCATCGCCTGGCGCTCGCCGCCCGACAGCGTTCCCACCGTCTGGTCGGGGTCGCGGACGTCGATGCCCATCTTGGACATCTCCTCGCGCATGATTCGCTGGGCCCCTTTGATATCCATCCGCTGGAGCGGTCCCCGCCCGCGCGTCGGCTCGTTGCCGAGGAAGAAGTTCCGCCACACCGACATCAGCGGCACGGTCGCCAGATCCTGGAACACGGTGGCGATTCCCCGGGCCCGCGCGTCGCGCGGGCCGGAGAACGACACCGGCTCGCCGTCGAACAGCACTTCTCCCATGTCCGGCGAGTGCACGCCGGAGAGGACCTTGATCAGCGTCGACTTGCCGGCGCCGTTGTCTCCGAGAACGCAGGTGACCTGGCCGGAGTAGACCGACAGGCTGATGTCCTCGAGCGCGTTGACGCTCCCGAAGTACTTCGAGATCGAACGCACCTCGAGCGCCGGCGTCCCATTCGCTTGCGGTTCCACGATGGGAGCGTCCTCCTGGACGTCGCCGGCGCCGGGCGTGCTGTCGCTCATGCTCGGCCCTCCTTCGCTCATCGCCGCGCTCTCAGGGCCCGCCGGTAGATCATGGTGTTGACGATCACGGCCAGGAACAGGATCACTCCGAGGAACGCGAAGTCCCACGAACTGTCCCAGCCGGCGTAGATCACCCCTTCGAACGCCATCCCGATGATGCACGCGCCGAGCGCCGCCCCGACCGCGGAGCCGTAGCCACCGGTCAACAGGCAACCGCCCACGACCGCGGCGATGATGTAGAAGAACTCGTAGCCGACCCCCTGCTCGGAGACGGCCGAGGACGCCTGGGTGAACGAGATGATCCCGACGAGCGCCGCCGCCAGCGCCGTCCCTACGAACAGCAGGACCTTTGTGCGGTTGACGGGAACGCCGGTGTTGCGGGCCGCGTTCTGTTCACCGCCGGAGGCGAAGATCCAGTTCCCGAACTTGGTCCGGCTCAGCACCCACGTGCCGACGATCGTCACCGCGATGAACCACAGGATCGCGGTCGAGTAGCCGCTTGGAAGCGCGCCGCTCGAGAAGAACGAACTGCCGAAGATCGACTTCGCGCTGCTCAGGCCGGCCGGGTGCGCCTGCGTAACCGTGATCTGCGTGCTCCCGCTGTTCAGCAGCAGCACGCCTCCCGTGCTCGCGCCGCGCAACACGAAGAACGTCGCGAGTGTGACGATGAAGCTCGGTAGCTTCGTCAGCACGACGGTGTACCCGTTGATCAGCCCGATCACGACCGCGAACGCCAGCGTGATCAGAATCGCAATCCAGGTGTCCACGTGCCACTTGCCCACGAGCAGCGCCATCACGATCGCGGTCACTCCGGTCATCACGCCCGCCGAGAGGTCGAACTCGCCGCCGATCATCAACAGCCCGACCGGCACCGCGACGATCCCGAAGAATGCCGCCTGCGTGGTCCACGCGGCAATGCCGGTCTGCTTCAGCCACAGGTGATTCGAGCTCGAATCGGTGATCGCGAACAGCACGAACACGAACACCGCCGCGAGCAGCGCCCCCAGCTCCGGACGCCTGAGCGTGCGGGTGATCCGGCTGATCGGAAGCAGCCGGTCGTCTCGCGCCCCCGCGCTTCCGGGCGGCGTTGCTATCGGAGGTGAGGTGGCGCTCATATGGGGTGGGTGAGTGGGGGTGGACGGGGATCTCAGTCCGGTGTCGCCACCGGGCGGGACCGCACTCCCGCCCGGTGACCTTTCGCTGTGTGATTCGTGTTTCTCCGTTAGTCCTGTCCGGCGGCGATCGCGGCCGCGACCTTGCCGATGTTCGCGCTGGTCACGACCAGCGGCCCGCTGGCCACGGTCGTGCCACCGCCGACGCTCTGTCCGTTGTCCTTGTTGTACAGATACAGGAACACGATCGGCAGGTAGCCCTGGAGGTACTGCTGCTGATCGATCGCGAACGCCATCGAGTTGTTCTTGAGGTCCTGCTCGACGCCGGAGTTCAGGTCGAACGTCGCGATCTTCGGTTTGCTGGCTGGGGCACTGGTGACGAGCGCCGTCCCGATCGCGTTGTTCAGCGTCATCACGGCGTTGATCCCCGTGTGGGTCTGCAGGTACGCCGTGACCTGCTGGATCGCCTGTTGCGGGTTCGACGCCGCGTTCGGCGTGGACAGCGTCAGCTCTGTGCAGCCAGGCCCCTTCGAGGGCGCGCTGCCAGTCTTGCACTGCGAACCGACTCCGAGTCCCGTCGCGATGCCATTGCACCTGTCGAGCAGGTTCTGACCCGACTGGTGGATGACGCACAGGACGTTGGTGGCGCCGAGCTTCTTGAAATACGCGCCCGCGGCTTCGCCGGCGAGTTGCTCAGGCTGCCCCACGCACGTGATCGCGCCGCTGGCGGCGATGTCGGTGTCGTCGCAGCCCGCGTTGAGCAGGACCACCGGGATGCCCGCCGCCGCCGCCTTGGCCAGCGTCGGGTTCATCAGCGCAGGATCGTGATCGGATACCGCCATACCGTTGACCTTCGCGTTGATCGCGTCCTGGATCTGCGCGTTCTCCGCATTGTCGTCGGGCTCGGCCTGGCCCTGCTGCTGGGACCCGTACGTCTCGGTGAGCGTGCACCCGAGGTCGGCGGCGGCGTCCTTGGCGCCCTTGTACACGACGCTCCAGAAGCTGCCGTTGTCGCCATGGGTTATCAGCGCGAACTTGTAGGAGCACGGCTTCCCGCTGCTCGCGATGTTCACCGCGCTGGTCGTGGTACTGCTGCTCGACTTGCTGCTCGAACTGCTGCTGCCGCACGCCGCCACCAGCAGGGCGGCGACACCCACGGCGGCGACGATGCCGATAGTGCGAGACAGTCGTCTCATCGATTGATCTCCTCCGTCGTCCGAGCCGTGTGGTGAAGGAAGGCGATGCTCTCGCGAGCGTCGCGCATCGGGCCGCCTGCCACCGTCGGCTCATCTCCGGTGATAGCGGTGTCTTGTTCGAGCACGAGCCAACCGTCGTACCCGTGCGCCTGCAGGGCCTCCATGACCTCGGCGATCCGTGCGTCGCCCTTGCCGAGCGGCAAGAACAGTCCGTTGCGAGTGGCGTCCACGAGCGAGCGCCGCCCCGAACGGAGCTCGGCCGCGACCTTCGCGTCGACGTCCTTGAGATGCGTGTGCACGATGCGGTCGCCGTGCTCGCGAGCGAACTCGACGGGGTCCGCCCCGCCGATCGTCAGATGACCGGTGTCCAGGCACCAGCCCACCTCCACCACGTCGAGTGCCCGCTCGACCTGGTCGGCCGTTTCGATCAGCGTGCCGGCGTGCGGATGCAGGGCCAGCGTCAGCCCGTATTCGGCGGTCAACTGCTCGATCTCCTTCAGATGACGCGCCAGCCGCGCCCAGCCCGCGTCGTCGAGCACCTGCGGCACGCTCCACGCCAGATCCTGAACGACCCCGACGACGAACATCCGGCCGCCGGCCTCCGCGATCAGGCGCGCGGACCTATTGGCCTCGTCGATCGTGCTGCTCAGATCCGCCTCGTGGAGGACGAGCGGAACGAACCCGCCGACGAGCTCGAGGCCGTGGCGCCCGAGCTGCTCGGAGATGCCCGCCGGGTCGTCGGGTAGGAAGCCGACCGCCCCGAGCTCGGTGCCTCGAAGCCCGAGCGCGGCCATCTCGGCCAGCACTCGATCGGGCGTGGGCATCACACCCCAGCCCGGGATCTCGCATGCCCCCCACGAGATGGGCGCGCCGGCCAGCCGATCGTCGATCGTCAGGTTCTCGCGGGTCGCCCGCGCACGCGCCTGTTGCATGGTTCTGCTGTTCCTCTCTCTCCCGGCCGATAGATCGCGCTAGTGCTTGTCAGCGATTAGAGCGCTCTAATAGCGGAATCGGGCGACTATATCCCGTGACTTCCCGTGAAGTCAAGTGAAGGCCGCCGGTGGAATTCGCGCAACGTGGGGGTTCTTTGATTAGAGCGCGTCAACGCGATTGCAATGTTGTCGCGCTCTAAGTAAGGTCAGCGCGAAATGCCCAGGCCAGCGCGCCGCCCCGCGACGATCTTCCAGTCCCGACGCGCACCCACGATGGAGGACGTTGCGCGCGAAGCCGGGGTGTCGCGCGCGCTCGTGTCGCTGGTGATGCGAGAGCGGCCGAACGTCAGCGAGGAGCGCCGCCGGCGCGTGCTGGACGTGGCGGCTCGGCTCGGCTACCGGCCGAACGCGATGGCGCGCAGTCTGGCCAGCCGGCGGACCAAGACCGTCGGCGTGATCCTCGACGACCTGCGCAACCCGTTCTTCGCCGAGATCGCCGGCGGCGTCGAGGATCACGCCTCCGAGGCCGGCTACCAGCTGCTGCTCGCCGCCGGCGGCCGGTCGTCGCGGCGTGAGCGCGCCGCGCTCGGAGCGCTGCTCGAGCACCGCGTCAGCGGGCTCATCCTGGTCAGCCCGCGTATGCCCGCCGGCGACATCGCCGCGGCCGCAGCCGAGGCGCCGCTCGTGATGGTCGGGCGCGGCCTGCGCAGCGCCGACGTCGACGTCGTGCTGATCAACGAGGCGCACGGCACGGGTCTGGTGCTCGATCACCTCGTCGAGCTCGGACACGAGCGGATCGCCCACGTCGACGGCGGCAGCGGCGCCGGCGGACCACAGCGCCGGTCCGCGTACCTGCGCGGCATGCGGGCTCGGCGGCTCGGCCGCCACGCGCTCGTGATCCCGGGAGACTTCACCGAGGAGGCGGGCTTCAACGCCGCCGGCGAGCTGCTCCGCCGGCGCGAGCTCCCGACCGCGATCTTCGCTGCCAACGACATGGTCGCGGCTGGCCTGCTCGGCGGCTTCGATCGCGCCGGCGTCGACGTCCCCGGCGACGTGTCGATCGTCGGCTACGACAACATCTCGATCGCCCACCTCGCGCACGTGTCGCTGACGACGGTGGATCAGCCGCGCACCGAGATGGGCCGGCTCGCGCTCGAGCTGCTGCTCGACCGGATCGACAACCGCCGGCGCAGCGAGGTGCGGCTGATCGAGCCGACGCTGGTGGTCCGCTCGACGACCGCGCCGCCGCGCTGGCTGGCGGCGCCGCGGGTCGCCGCGATCGCGTGACGCGCTGGCCCACCTCCGCCACAGAGCTGATCGACGCACAGCACGCGCTCGCGGCAACCACGCCGGAACCGTGCGACCTTGTCGCCTCAGGCGAGCTGGCGATCGGCGCGTGCGTCGTCGTGTTCGCTCGCGGGCAGACCGGGCGCGGCGCGCGTGGCGATCCCGCGTGGGCCGCGGCGGCCGTGCTGCGGGGCCGGCAGGTGCTCGCGCAAGCGACGGTCACCGGAGAGGCCGCCGGTCCCTACATCCCCGGCCTGCTCGCGTTGCGCGAAGGTCCGTCTCTCGAGGACGCCGTGTGCGCACTCGCTGTCACACCCGACGTGTTGCTCGTCGACGCCACCGGCGCCGACCATCCACGCCGCGCCGGGCTCGCGTTGCAGCTCGGCGCTATCACCGGACTCGCCACCGTCGGCTTTACGCACCGCCCGCTCCTCGCGGAGGGCGCGTGGCCCCGCGACGCGCGCGGCGCGCACTCGCCGCTGTCACTCGACGGAGCGCAGGTCGGCGCGTGGGTGCGAACTCGCGCCGGCGCCCGACCGGTTGCGGTGCACGCCGGCTGGCGGACGACGCTCGACGACGCGATCGACGTCGTGCTGTCCTGCGCATTCGGTCATCGCACGCCCGAGCCGTTACGCCATGCACGCCGGCTGGCGCGTAACGCCCGCGCAAACCGCTAGCTTGTCCGCGTCAACCTCGCGCGCCGGCACCGACATCCACCTGTACGCCGGCCGATCATCCCAAGGAGGAAGCTGTGCCCCAGGCCAGAAGCAGCGGTTCGAAGTCGAGTGGCACGTCGAGCCGCAAGCAGACTAAGCGCTCGACCGCCAGTAAGCCCGCGGCTGCCAAGCCGGCGGCCAAGCGAACGACGCGCAAGAGCGCGTCCGCGAGCAGCGGCGCAAGCCGTACCCGCTCCTCACGCGCCACCAAGTCCGCATCATCGACCTCCGCCGGCGCGAAGTCGAACGGCGCGACCGCGGTCGACCCGCGCCTCGACGCCGTCGCCCAGCGCATCCGCAAGCTGAACGAGCGGATCATCGAGGATGGCAAGTCCGCCGGCGCGGCAACGCTGTCGAGCTACGAGAAGGCGCTCAAGGCGATCGCGAGCACACTCGAGCGCGGACCGGGCAAGAGCGACGTCGAGTGGATCTCCGCGCTCGCGACGACGCAGGCGAAGTTCCTCCGCGACGTGACCACCGCCTGGACGGCTGCCGCGCGCGGGATGCTCAAGTAACCGCGCCGATCAGCGACACCTGCACGTAGGACCACGCGGTTGGCGTGACCGGAGTCGCACACTCCTCGCTACCCGCGCGCCCGGCCCTGCTCAAGCGAACCGACGCCGTCGCGGGATCGGCCGGACTGGCGCGACGTGCGTGCGAGCAACGCCACGGGTGTGGTCGCGAGCACGGCGCCGGCCGCCGCGAACAGCGCGCCGGTCGGGTCGGCGGCGCGCGCCGCGAGACCAACGACCGGACCACCGAGCCCCACGCCCGCGTCGAAGAAGGCGAAGAACGCACCGGCGGTGCGACCGTGCCGGCTCGGCGGCACCGACGCGAGCGCGAGCATTCCGAGTGACGGAACGGCGAGCCCCTGCCCGATCGCCATCACGACGAGCGCGAGTAGCGCGACCGGCGTGCTCGTGGTCGCGGCCATCCCGGCCAGGCCCGCCGCCTCGATCGTGACGGCGACCATCAGAGTGCGTCGCGCGCCGAAGCGGTCGGGCACGCCGGCGAGGATCGTCCGGCTCGCGATCACGCCGATGCCGAACACCGGGATCACCAGCGCCGCGATCCCCGTGCCCTGCTCGGTCGCGGCGGCGGCGCCGAACGACAGCACGGCGACGTAACCGAAGTTGACCAGCATCAGCCCGAGCCCCGGGCGAAGCGTCGCGCGCAGCGTGCTGCGCGCACCGTGCGCGTCCGGCTGCTCGTCCGAAGCCTCGGTCGTCTCGCGGATCGTCTCGGGCGCAACGCCGCGGTTGGGTGCACGCCCGAGCACCGCCGCGAGCGTAGCCGCGATCAGCGGCAGCACCGCCGCCGTGACCCACACCCGGTCCGGGTGCGCCTGACCCGACAGCGCCTGCGACAGCGGCGGCCCGATCGTCAGTCCCGCGTAGTTGGCCAATCCGATGTGACCCATCGCTCGACCGCGTCGCTCCGGACCGGCCAGACGGAGCAGCCACAGCACGGCCGCCGCCATCATCGACGCCTCGCCGGCGCCGACCACCAGCCGGCTGAGAATCAGCACGGGCAGCGAGGGGACGAACGCGGGAATCGTCCCGACGCTCATCACCAGCGCGCCGGCGATCATGATCCGTGCCGGCCCGAGGCGGTCGGACAGCCGTCCTCCGAACGGACGCCCGGCCGCACCGGTCAGCGCCGGAGCGCCGACCGCGAAGCCGACGAGCACCGCTCCGCCGCCGAGCGAGTGGACGTAGTCCGGCAGGATCCCGAGCACCGTGCCGAGCGCGGCGTAGCACAGCACCGCGGTGGCGAACACGGCCAGGTACCTGGGGCTGGCGCGCCAAGAGGTCACGTGATCATGTTTACCCGCGAACGCTTCGACGAACGTCGAAACATCGAGGACCCTGCTACAACGCTGCGATCGTGCCCGACGCGGTGATCTTCGACATGGACGGGGTCCTGATGGACTCAGAGCAGTTGTGGAACGAGGCCAAGGAAGAGCTCGTCCTCGCTCGCGGCGGCCACTGGCGCGACGACGCACCGCACGCGATGATGGGCATGAGCTCGCCGGAGTGGTCGGAGTACATGCACACCGAGCTCGGGGTCGACCTGAACGCGCCGGAGATCAACCGGGAGGTCGTGCAGCGGATAGAGAAGCTGTACCGCGAGCATCTTCCGCTGCTCCCCGGCGCTGTCGACGTCGTGCGCTCCCTCCACCGCCGGTGGCCGCTCGCGCTCGCCTCCTCGGCGAACCGCGAGATCATCGACTTCGTGCTCGATGCCGCCGGCATCGCCGGCGAGTTCAGCGCCACAGTCTCCTCCGAGGAGGTGCAGCGCGGCAAGCCCGCCCCGGATGTGTACCTCGAGGCGGCGCGCCGGCTCGGGATCGCGCCCGAGCGTTGTGTCGCGATCGAGGACTCGAGCAACGGCCTGCGCTCGGCCGTCGCGGCCGGGATGGCGGTGATCGCGATGCCCAACGAGCACTATCCGCCTGACGAGGACGCGCTCGCGCTCGCCGCGGCGTGCGTCCACACGCTCCCAGAGATAACGCCCGAGCTCGTCGCGCGGCTGCGCTGAGCGCGGTCCTACGGCCTCCCGGTCGACTGCCCCACCTCTATCAGATGCCCGTCCGGGTCACGGATGTAGCAGCGGATCTCGGTGGCGCGCTGCTGCGGCGGCGTTAGGAACTCGGCGCCACGCGCGCTCCAGTCCTTGTAGATCGCCGCGATGTCCGCCACCCGGATGTTCAGGAAGCTCGACGTCCGGTTCGGGTCCGTCGGCGCCTCGAGCGTGACCGTCGGCTTGTCCTCCGTCGGCCCGCCGCCGAGGTTGATGATGATCCAGCCGTTGGCGAGCGCGACGATCGTCGGCTCACCCTCCATCACGACCTCGCCGCCGAGAACGTCCGCGTAGAACCGGCGGGAGCGTTCGACGTCGTTCGACACGATGAAGTGGGTGAGCACGAACCCCTCGGTCGGTGCAGGTAACTCTGCCATCGCAAGCCTCCTCTGGGCCACTAAGACACTTCCACGACGGCGCCACCGGGGATCGCTTTGATCAGCGCGTCGGTGGCCGCCTCGAACACGGCGTGCGGCGTGCCGGCCGCGCACCAGACCGTAGCGAAGCGCCACAGCGACTCGTCGATCAGCGTCTCGAGCGGCTGGTCGTGGCCGAGCGGCGGGATCCCGCCGATCGCGAAACCGGTGGCGGCACGAGCTTCGTCCGCATTCGCGGCGCGAAGTCCCAGCCGCTCGGCGGCGACCCGCCGGTCGCCGGCGCACAAGACCATCACGGGCCGGTCGTCGCGCATGAACACCAGCGACTTGACGATCTGGCCGACGTCGCACCCGACCGCCACCGCGGCCTCGGCCGCGGTTCGCGCGGAGTCCGGCAGCACCTGGACCGAGACGTCGAGGCCGCGTGCGTGCAGCCGTTCCTGGACCCTCGCGGCCGTCGGGTGCATTCAGGCGGTACGGAGCTCGCCGGGCTCGAGGTCCGGAGGCATCGGCATCTGCTGCGGGCTCGTCGGGCTCTCGTCTTCCCACGCCGCGAACGCCTCGGCGTCACGTCCGTGGTGCTCGGCCCCGCCACCGACCGCGAGCAGCACCACGCGCCCCGGTCCGTAGTTGACGAGCTGCCGGCGGACCTGCGGCGCCACCCGCATCAGGTCCCCCTCGCCGAGCTCGGCCGGCTCGGACTCGATCACGATCGTCAGCTGACCCTCGAGCACCAGGTACACCTCCTCCTGGTGGGCATGGCGGTGGATCCGGCCCCGCTGCCCGGGCTCGAGCACGAGCTGGTTCATCCCGAACGAAGTCACTCCGAGCTGCCGGCGCAGCGGCAGGAAGCGATCGCCGTAGTCACGGTCGAGTCGGGCTCGAGCGGTGCCGTCCTCCATCGGGCAACCATATTCGAACCGCCACGCGGACCTGCATGACACGACAACGGAGGCGTCAACCCGCGAGCGTGTCAGATCTCGCATGCCCCACACGCATCCTCCGACACAGTTCGGCGCGACGGCGCCGAATGTCAGGTTATGCATGGTCCGCCACGCGGCACGCGGTGCACAACTAACCAAATCCCCTCGCCCCGCTCGGCCGAGGTTATGTAAGCGCCTCACAGACGCTGATGTCGCCGCGGCGGGCGACGAAGTCCGGCTTTTGCGCCTTGTGCACCCCAGACCGCAGCACGGCCCCTCCCCCGCCCACCCCAGACGCCCGCCGCCCCGCAATCCGAACGAAGCCCGAGCCGACCCCGCGCCAGCAACCCACCCCGCCCACCCCCAGACGCCCGCCGTCCACAACCCAACCGAAGCCCCAGCCGACCCCGCGCCAGCAACCCACCCCGCCCACCCCCGGATGCCCGCCGTCCGCAACCCCAGCGGAGTCCCAGCCGACCCGGCGCCGGCGCTCACCGCTCCCGCATCGCCCGCGGCCAGATCCCCTGCTTGCCGGGCGCCAGGATGCCCTGCGGGTCGAGCGCGTCCTTGAGCGTCTCGCAGAAACGCCGGTAGGTGTGATCGCCCCATGAGTACTGATCCGCCGCCAGGTCCATGAAGTCCAGGTGGGCGCGGTACTCGCCGTAGCCGAGCTTCGCCGCATCGCGCACCAGACGGCGAGCCACGTCGTACGCGGCGCGCGCCTGCGGCTCGTTCTTGGTGTCGAAGATGATCAGCGTGATGTGCGCGAAGCTGCGCGCGTTGATCGGCAGCATCGCGGCGATGTAGTCGAGCCCGGCCTCCTCGATCATGCCGCGGAGGAGGTCGCGCAGCGCCATCGCGTCGCGTCCGGTCAGCGGCGCGATCGGCGAGAACCCGATGTGGCCGCCCTCCTCGCCGCCGTACCAGGCGGTCATCGCGTTGATGTCGAGGCTCGGGACGCCGCCCTGGACCCGTTCGGCCGGGTTCTCAAGGCTCGGGATGTCCTCGGGCGCGACCTTCGTGCCCCACACGTCCGCTCCGATCCGGCCGAACGCGTCACGTACCTTGGCAAACCTGTAATCCACGACAGCCTCATCGCCGTAAAGCGCCGCTCGCATCAGCCACCGCCCCACGTCAAGGCCCCGAGCCAAGCGCTCCAGACCCTCATCGGGGATCGGCCCCTCGCCCGTCCACCACTTCGACCGCTCGGTGAACACCGATCCGTACGCCACCGTGTTCAGCACCTGCGGAACCATTCGGATCGTGTCGTCGAGCATCAGCGTCCGCAGCGTGTCGACGACCGCGCCGAGATCGTCGTCGTTCCACACCCGTACCCAGAACGGCATGTACACCTCCGGGTAGGGCATGAGCCACACGCCCATCTTGGTCACTATCCCGAAGCCGGACTGCATGAACAGCTGATCCGGCGTCGGTCCGAGGCCGCGCTTGTACAGATGCCACGAGCGGTTGCCCGGCATCGCACCCATCCCCGTGCGCATCACGTCGCCGTTTGCGAGCACCACCTCCATGCCGCACGGCAACCCGAAGTCCACGCCGTAGGGCATGTACGTGATGCCGTGGTCGAGCGTGTTACCGATCACGCTGCCCCAGCCGACGTCGGCGATCGACAGCATCAGGCGGTGGCCGCCGGCCTTGATCGCCTCGTACAGATCGAACCACCGCACACCGGGCTCTATCTCGGCGTAGCCGAGCTCCTCGTTGATCTCGAGCACGCGGTTCATGTTCCGCAGGGACACGATCACCGAGCCGCCGACGCGGGGAGCGGGGCCGCCGTAGCCGTTGTTGCGGCCCTGACCGAGCGTCCACAGCGGAACACCGTGGCGGCCGGCGATCCGCACGACCTCCTGCACCTCCTCGACCGTCACCGGCATCACGACCGCGGACGCCACATACGAATCCCAGGAGGCGTGCTGGAACGGGTCGCGCCATTCGCGCAGCCCGTCCTCGTCGCTGATCACCCGATCGGCGCCGAGAACCTGGGCGAACTCGCCGAGCGCGGCAGACAGGTCATGCTCGGATACCGCCGGCGGAACGATCGTGGCCACGGGAAGTCCTCCTCGACTCGGAAAGCTCGTGTCCCGGCGACCCTACTCGGAGGCAGGCGGCGCGTCTATGAAACCGGCCGCACCGGCCCCGTCGATTCGCGCACGACGAGCTTGGTCTCGAGCTGCACGTGCAGCGCCTCGATCCGCTGGTTCTGGAGCTGACGCACGAGCAGGTTCACCGCCATCCGGCCCATCTCGGCCAGCGGCTGGCGGACGGTGGTCAGCGGCGGCGTGACGATCGAGGCCTCGAACGTGTCGTCGAAGCCGACCACCGAGAGCTGATCGGGGATCGGCACGCCGCGCAGCCGCGCCGCCTGCATCACCCCGATTGCGAGCATGTCGTTGAAGGCGAACACGGCCGTCGGTGGATCGGGACGGTCGAGCAGCGACAGCGCCGCCTCCATGCCACCCTCGGAGTGGAAGTCCGATTCGACCACGAGCTCCGGGTCGGGCATCACGCCGGCAGCCGCGAGCGCACCGCGGTAGCCGCGCAGCCGCTCCTCGGTCGCGATCCACCCTCGCGGTCCGGTGATCGCAGCGATCCTCCGGTGCCCGAGCGACAGCAGGTGCTCGACGGCCTCGCTGGCCCCCGACGAATGCGCCGCCGATACGGTCGGAACGCGCTCGTCGAGCGGCCGCAATGGGTCGGCGATCACGAACCGGTAGCCGTGGTCGTGGAGCGCCGCCAGCTCGTCCGGGGACTCCTCGGGCAGGATCAGCAGCGCGCCGTCGGTCGTGCCCTGCATTAGCCGCTCGAGCAGCGACACCTCGCGGTCGTGCTCGTGGTGGGTCCGGCACAGCACCATCCGCATGTCCTGCTCGTACAGCGCCTCGCCGGCACCGTCGAGGATCACGGCGAAGTAGGAGTGATGGACGACGGGCGTGGTCACTCCGACCAGCCCGGTCCGCCCCGCCGACAGTCCTCGGGCCGTGCGGTTCGTGCTGTAGCCGTGCTCGTGCACGACTCGCAGCACCGCGTCGCGAGCCTTCTCGGACACCTCGGCGCGCCCGTTGATGACCCGCGACACGGTCGCGGTCGACACGCCGGCGAGGTCCGCCACCTGGCGGATCGTCAGCCGGCCGCCGCGGCCGTTCTCGGGTCCGGTCATGGAACTCATACGGGGAATTGAATCACAATTTCTGAAACGTTACGGGCAATGGCGATTAACACGGCTCGCAAGATACCGGGAAAATTCATATGAAACAAGCCTTGACTTTCATGAAACAGTTCCGGTAGCGTTTTCATCCCAGCGTCCGCTCGTGGGGTGCGGACGGTCCGAAGGCACGAGGAGAGGAAGACACACAATGTGGTTCATCACCCGGCGGTTGGCGTTCTACGCCGTCGCGGCGTGGGTGGCGATCACGATCAACTTCGCGATCCCACGGGTGATGCCGGGCAACGCGGTCGACACGCTGCTCGCGAAGTACCCGACGCTCGACGCGAACTCGCTGCGCGCGCTGGAGGCCGAGTTCGGCACGCACACGCACGGCAGTCTGGTCAGCCAGTACTTCACGTACCTCGGGGACCTGCTGCACGGAAACCTCGGCACGTCGGTCAACCTGTATCCCGCCAAGGTCACGACGGTGATCGCGACGACGCTGCCGTGGACCCTGATCCTCGTCGGCACCGCGACGGTGATCAGCTTCGCCGTCGGCACGCTGCTCGGAATCCTCGCGGCGTGGCGGCGCGGCGGCTGGCTCGACCGCACGCTGCCGGCGTTCACGTTCCTGCAGGCGACGCCCTACTTCTTCCTCGCGCTGATCGTGATCGAGCTGTTCGCGGTGAGCTGGGGCCTGTTCCCGTTCGGCCAGGGCTACAGCCTCGGCCTCGCCCCCGGCTGGAACTGGTCGTTCATCTCGAGCGCGATCTACCACTCGATCCTGCCGGCACTGACGATCATCGTGACCTCGATGGCGGGGTGGATGCTGCAGATGCGCAACGTGATGATCACGACGGTCGCGGAGGACTACGTGCTGGTCGCGCAGGCCAAGGGGCTGTCGCCGCGACGGGTGATGTTCGGCTACGCGGCGCGCAACGCGATCCTGCCGAACATCGCCGGGTTCGCGCTATCGATCGGCTTCGTGGTCGCGGGCGCGCTGGTGATGGAGATCGTGTTCTCCTATCCCGGGATCGGGCTGACGCTGTACAACGCGGTTACCTCGGACGACTTCCCGCTGCTCCAGGGGATCTTCCTGGTGATCTCGTTCTCGGTGCTGCTGGCGTGCCTGCTCGCCGACATCGTCTACTTCGTGGCCGACCCCCGCACGCGGACGAGGAACGCCTTCTGATGTCCGCTCTCGCCGAACCGCTCGATCCGCTCCCCGGGGGCGCACAGGAGCTGCCGCCGGCCGTGATCGCACGCAAGCGGGGGTGGCACCGGCGCCTGCCCGGGAAGGCCAAGGTCGGCGCCGCCCTCCTCGCCGTGTTCATCCTCGTCGCGATCATCGGCCCGACCATCGCGCCATTTGACCCGACCGCAACGACCCCGGGTCAGGCGCTCCCGCTCGGACCGAACCTCACCCATCTGCTCGGCACCACCGCGACCGGCCAGGACGTGTTCTCCCAGCTGCTCGTCGGCACGCGCTCGACGGTCGTGCTCGGGCTCCTGACCGGTGTGATCGCGACGATCCTGTCGATCGTGATCGGGATGTCGGCGGGGTTCCTCGGGGGGGCGTCGGACGAGGGACTGTCGCTGCTCGCCAACGTGTTCCTGGTTCTGCCGGCGCTCCCGCTGCTGGTCGTGATCCTCGGCTACCTACCGCATTCGGGTGAGCTTCCAACGGCGATCGTCCTGAGCGCGCTAGGTTGGCCGTGGGGAGCTCGGGTGATCCGCGCCCAGACCCTCTCGCTTCGCAACCGCGACTACGTCGCTGCTGCGCGCGAGTCGGGCGAGCGGACCTGGCGGATCATCCTGTTCGAGATCTTCCCCAACGAGATCGGACTGATCGCCGCAAGCTTCGTGGGGACTGTCCTGTACGCGATCCTGACCTCGGTCGCGCTGGCGTTCCTCGGGGTCGCCGACCTATCGCAATGGAGTTACGGGACGATGCTGTACTGGGCCCAGAACGGCAACGCCGTACAGCTGAACGCGTGGTGGTGGTACGCGCCGCCCGGGATCTGCGTGGCGCTGCTCGGGATGAGCATGGTCCTGCTCAACTTCGGGCTCGACGAGCTCGGCAACCCGCAGCTCCGGGCGGCGGGGACGGCTCGGATCGGGCGCCGGACGTGGCGGCCATCTGACCCGACGCCGGTGCTGCGCGATCAGCCAAGGGAGACGGTGTGAGTACCGTGGCCGAGCCGGGCGCGGCCGACGACCGCACGGGCGACGCAGTCCTCGAGACGCGCAAGCCCGTGCTCGACATCCGCGACCTCTCGATCGCCTATCGATCTGGGGCGGGTGACGTCCGCGCGGTGCGCGACGTGTCGCTCGCGCTCGGACCGGGCGAAGTCGTCGGCCTCGCCGGCGAGAGCGGCTGCGGCAAGTCGACGCTCGCGTACGGGTCGATCCGGCTGCTGCGCCCGCCGGCGGTGATCACCGGCGGGAGTGTCACCTACCACGGCCGCCGTGTCGGCCCCGACGGCGTGGACGTCCTTGCGGCGACCCCGGACCAGCTCCGCGCGCTCCGCTGGCGCGAGATCGCGATCGTGTTTCAGAGCGCGATGAACTCGCTGAACCCGGTGCTCCGCGTCAGCGATCAGCTGCTCGACGCGGTCGGCGCGCACCTCCCGCTCAACAATGATCAGAAGCACGACCGGATCGTTGAGCTGATCGAGATGGTCGGAATCCCCCGGGCGCGCCTCAGGAGCTACCCGCACGAGCTCTCGGGCGGGATGCGCCAGCGCGTGATGATCGCGATGGCGCTCGCGGCCGAGCCCGAGGTCGTGATCATGGACGAGCCGACCACCGCGCTCGACGTCGTCGTTCAGCGGGAGATCCTGTCGGAGATCTTCGAGCTCAAGCGCCGGCTCGGCTTCTCGGTCCTGTTCATCACCCACGACCTGTCGCTGTTGCTGGAGATCGCCGACCGTGTGGTGATCATGTACGCCGGTCAGATCGTCGAAGCCGGCACCCGCGAGCAGATCCACCTCCGCGCTGCCCATCCCTACACAAAGGGCCTGCTGACCTCGTTCCCGAAGCTCAGCGGCCCGCGCCTGAAGCTGTCCGGGATCCCCGGCTCGCCGCCCGACCTCCGGGGCGCACTCAAGGGCTGTCCGTTCGTTCCCCGTTGCGGCTTCGCCACCGACGCCTGCGCCACCGTTGACATGGCACTTACGCGCGTGGAGCAGGAGCCCGATCACGTCACCGCCTGCCCGTTCGTGAGCGCCGCGCAGGTCGCGCAGGCTCGCCCGGCTCCGTCCGAGGACCGCCGCACGGCGACCGGTCCGGTCGTGCTCGAAGCGGTCGAGCTCGACAAGCAGTTCCGCCTGGGTCGGGGCCGCAAGGCGACGGTGCTGTCCGCGGTCAACAACGTCTCGCTCGAGCTCCGCCGGGGCCGGGTCCTCGCACTGGTCGGCGAGAGCGGCTCGGGCAAGACCACGGTGGCGCGGTTGCTGGCCGGCCAGGAGCGCCGCTCCGGCGGCCAGATCCTACTCGACGGAAAGCCGATCGAGCCAGCGGCACGGCGCGGCTTCCGCGCCTACAAGAGCGACGTCCAGATGGTCTTCCAGGATCCGTTCGCCTCGCTCAACCCGCTGCACACGGTCAACTATGTCCTGGAAAGGGCGCTGCGCCTGCACTCGGGGCGCAGCGGTCGGGAGCAGACCGCCGCCGAGCTCGACAAGCTGCTCGAGCAGGTTCGTCTCACCCCGGCCGCAAAGTTCCGCGCCGCCTACCCGCACGAGCTCTCGGGCGGCCAGCGCCAGCGCGTCGCGATCGCCCGCGCGCTCGCGACGGCGCCGCGCGTGCTGCTCGCCGACGAGCCGGTGTCGATGCTCGACGTCTCGATCCGGCTCGAGATGCTCGACCTCCTCGATCAGCTGCGCCAGAACCTGGACCTCGCCGTGCTGTACATCACCCACGACATCGCGTCGGCGCGCTACTTCGCCGACGAGATCGCGGTCATGTACGCCGGCGAGATCGTCGAGCGCGGTCCCGCCGAGCAGGTGACGCAGCAGCCCAGCCACGAGTACACGCGGCTGCTGATCGCCTCGGCCCCCGACCCCGACGCCTTTGGCCGGCAGCTCCCTGCTCGAAGGGAGGATCGAGCGATGAGGTGATCCGACGCGGGGTTGCGCCTCGGTGCAACGCCGCCGCAGTGCGGGTGGGGCCCGACGGGTTAGGCCCGACAGCCCTTTAAAGCCCGCACCCCCGGCATCACCCGGGGGCACGTGACCGTCTACATACGCGACACGACCCTGGCCTGAACCAGGCGCCGTGAATGTCTACATACGCGACACGACTCTTTTATCAGAGAGAAGGTGTACCCCTCGATGAAACGATGGATCAACCAACGTAGTTGGCTGGCGGCCGGCGCGGCGCTCGGCGCCGCGGCACTCATCGCCGCCTGCGGCGGCACCTCCAGCTCCTCCTCTTCAGGCGCCAGCGGTGGCGCTGGCGGCGGTTCCTCGGTGCTGACCGTGGAGTCGAGCCAGCAGAACGCGATCACCCAGAACTTCAACCCATTCATCCAATCGTCCGCGGCGACGCTGCTCGGGGCCACGTCGCTCATCTACGAGCCGCTGCTCCAGACCAACGCGATCAAGCCCGGCCAGTACTACCACTGGCTCGCCACCGGATACAGCTGGTCAAACGGCGGAAAGTCGATCACGTTCACGATCCGCCCCGGGGTGAAGTGGTCCAACGGCACGGCGATGACCGCGGCCGACGTCGCCTTCACCTTCAACATGATCAAGCAGTACCCCGACGTCAACAACACGGGACTGGCCGTCGAGAGCGTGAGCTCGACCGGTAACCAGGTGACGCTCAACTTCTCCTCGCCGCAGTACGCCAACCTGCAGAACATCGCCGGCCAGACGTACATCGTTCCGGCATCGATCTGGAGCAAGGTCGGCGATCCCGGGAAGTACACGGACCCGAACCCGGTCGGTACCGGCCCCTATACCGTCTCCCAGTTCAGCCCGCAGGGCGTGACGCTGAAGGCCAACCCCAGTTACTGGGGCGGCAGGCCTGCGGTGTCCAAGGTGCAGTTCCCGACCTACGCGTCCGCCAACACTGCGCTGGCGGCCCTCCAGACCGATCAGCTCCACTGGGCGGGCAACTTCATCCCGGGCGTGAACCAGGTGTTCGTCTCGGGCCACGCCGACCACCAGGTGTGGTTCCCACCGGTGCAGACCAACAGCCTTGAACCGAACCTGACCAAGTTCCCGACGAACCAGCTAGCGGTCCGCAAGGCGATCAGCCTGGCGATCGACCGGACCGCGCTGAGCCAGCAGGCCGAAGGCGGACTGGAGCCGCCCGTGTCCAACGCCAGCGGGCTGACGCTGCCGATCTTCCAGCAGTTCTTGTCGCCTTCGGTGGCGAACACGACCCTGCCGGCGCATTCGAACATCGCCGCCGCCAAGCAGGTGCTCCAACAGGCCGGCTATGTGATGGGGTCCGACGGCTTCTTCCGCACGAAGTCCGGTCAGAAGCTGTCACTCGATATCACGAACCCATCGTCGTTCGCCGACTATGCGACCGGCGACCAGATGGTCGCCGGCTGGCTACGCCAGGCCGGCATCGACGCCACATTCGTCGGCCAGTCGGTGACGGCGTGGTCGTCGGATATCGCGACCGGGAACTTCCAGCTCACGGCGCACTGGTCGCAAACGAGCGTGTCGCCCTACCAGCTCTACAACGACTGGTTGAACAGCGCTCAGGCCACGAACAACGCGGCCGGCGACTTCGAGCGGCTGAAGGACCCGACGGTCGACGCAGCCCTCAACAAGCTCGCGGCCGACAACACCGCGGCGGCGCAACAGGCGGATCTGGCGCCGATCGAGCAGTACGTGGCTCAGAACCTGCCGATTATTCCCACGGTCTACGGCGTGGTGTTCGACGAGTACAACACCGGCAAGTTCACCGGATGGCCGTCGCAGAGCAACCCGTACGAGTCGGGAAGCCCGAACACACCCACCAACGAGGTCGTGATCTTGCGGTTGCGACCGACCAGCTAGGCCTCTTCTCCACCCCAAGGCGCCCGCTCCCCGTGTCCTCTCACGCGGGGAGCGCGCGCCAGCTGACCGAACTTCGAATCACATCAACTAGGAGAACCACATGAATGGGATCTCAGACGACGGTGCATCCGGCGCCCGCCGGTTTCCGCCGGGTTTCATCTGGGGCGCATCGACCTCGGCATACCAGATCGAGGGAGCGGTCGACGAGGACGGCCGCGGCCGGTCCATCTGGGACACCTTCAGCCACACGCCCGGCAAGGTGCACGGCGGCGACACGGGCGACATCGCTTGCGACTCGTATCACCGCTTGGAGGAGGACCTCGCGCTGCTGAGCGAGCTCGGCGTCGGCGCGTACCGCTTCTCGGTGGCATGGTCGCGCGTCCAGCCGGACGGACGTGGCCCGGTCAACGAACGAGGACTCGACTACTACCGCGCGCTGGTCGCCGGGCTGCGTGGCCGGGGAATCGTTCCTGTGGCCACGGCCTACCACTGGGAGCTTCCACAGGCGCTCGAGGACGAGGGCGGCTGGGCCAACCGCGATACGGCGGAACGGTTCGCGGAATACTCAGGGGTGCTGGCCGACGCGCTCGGGAACGAGGTCGGCATGTGGATCACGCTCAACGAACCACAGCAGACGGCCAATCAGGGCTACCGCACCGGTACGCACGCCCCGGGCAAGACCGACCTCTCGCTCGCCGCGGCGGCGACGCATCATCTGCTGCTCGGCCATGGACTGGCCGTGGAGGCGATCCGTGGCGCACTGAGGACACAGGTCCCGGTCGGCATCACGATCGACCTGCACCCGGTTCGGCCGATGGGCGACGACGCGGCGCACGCCGCCGCGGTCCTCGACGACGAGCAGAACCGCATATTCCTCGAGCCGGTGCTGCACGGTTCATACCCCGGAGCCGCCCGCGCCGAGCTGCTCCCCCAGGAGGAGCTGATCGAGTCCCGCGACATGGCTCGGGTGTCCGTGCCGCTCGACTTTCTCGGGCTCAACTACTACTGCCCTCACTACGTACGGCTGGGCGACTGGGACGATCTGCGCCGGGGCGAAACCCCGATTCCCGGGTATCCGGGCGTCGTCAATTACGTACCGCCTGAGATTCCCCGCACGACCATGGGGTGGCTGATCGAGCCCGAGGGCATATACGACGCTCTACGCACGCTCGACCGCGAAGCGCCCGGACTGCCGCTGTACGTCACCGAGAACGGCTGCGCGGCGGACGACTACGTGAACCCCGAGGGTCAGGTGAACGACTTCGAGCGGGTCAGCTATCTGGAAGGCCACTTCGACGCGGCGTGGCGGGCGATCGACGACGGCGTCAACCTCGCCGGCTATTTCGTTTGGTCGCTGCTCGACAACTTCGAGTGGGCGCGCGGGTACCAGCGCCGGTTCGGGCTGTACTTCGTCGACTTCGGCACCCAGCGGCGCATCCCGAAGGCGAGCGCCGGCTTCTACTCGACCGTGGCCCGTACGAACGCGCTTCCATCCCCGTCCGACAAGGGCGCCCTCGGCGAGCGCGCGCTGGCGGTCGCGGAAGCTTCCGGCTGACCCTACGCCGGCCCTGGCGCGGCGCGCGTTCCTACGCCGCCTGCGCCACCGGCGGCTGCGCGTCGAGCTCCCCGTCGTCCCGCTCGAGCGCCGCCAAGAAGGCGTCGACGACGACCGGGTCGAACTGGGTGCCCGAGCAGCGGATCAGCTCCTCGCAGGCGCTCGCCTCCGGCATCCCCGCGCGGTACGGGCGGTCGGCGACCATCGCCTCGTAGGCGTCGGCCACCGCGAGGATCCGCGCCTCGAGCGGAATCTGCCCGCCGGCGATCCCCTTCGGATAGCCGCCCCCATCGATCCGTTCGTGGTGGGCCCTGACCCAGGCCGCGATGTCGCGCATGCCGGCGTGCTCGAGGATGCGCGCGCCGATCTCCGGGTGGCGCATGATCTCCTTCCAGTCGGCTTCGTCGAGCGCACTGGGCTTGTGGAGGATCGCGTCGGCGATCCCGAGCTTGCCGAGGTCGTGGAGCACCCCGGCGGCGTGGATCCGCTCGACGCGGTCGGGCTCGAGGCCGAGCTCCACCGCAGTGTGCTTGGCGAACGTGCCGACCGTGCGGGAGTGCTGCGCGGTTCGGGCATCGCGCATGTCGAGCGCCTCGGCGAGCAACATCACAGCAGCTAAGCGTAGTTCGTCCGATTGGTCCGGCGCGCCGGCCCCTCCCGCAGCTGTGCGATGTGCCTGCTCGATCGCGAGTCCCGCCTGATCGGCCACCGCCATCAGAACCGCGATCTCCGCGTCGTCGGGTCGCCGGCCGTGAAGCGGCTGGTCGAGCGAGACCATCCCGATGATCTCGCCGGCCGCCCCGCGCAGCGGCAGCATCAGCATGTCCTCGGGATGCCACCCGTCGGGCCCGAGCGCGGCCGCCGCCGGGGGCGTCCAGCAAGCCCCCTCGTCCTCCCACTCGTACGTCCCGGCCGCAAGCCACAACGCCCCCTCCCGCATGCGCTCGGGTCGCATCAGCGCGGACCATTCCGCCCAGCTGGTCGACGTTCCGAGCAGCGTCTCGCGTGCCTCCGCGTCACCGTCGACCGCGACCACGCGCATCCGCGCGCCGGCGTCGTCGAGCAGGTTCATCGCCACCACCTGGAACGAGAGCTCGGAGCGGATTGTCTGCGCGAGCGACTCGAGCACCGGCATCACGCCGGCACCGGACGCCGCAGCCCGTGACAGCGCGAGCATGCTGCGCAGATGGCGCGGCACTGTCCCCTGCTCGGCCCCGGTGCGCTTACGAGCGACGGCGCGCGGCTCCTCCGACTGGGTCGCGGCGATGACACGGTTGCGGCCCTCGTGCTTGGCTGAGTACAGCGCGCCGTCGGCGCGAGCGAGCAGGGTGCCGTAGTGGGCGTGTCCGGCGGCGACGCCGATCGAGACCGTGAGCACGCCGCCGATCCCGGCCGGATGGGGCAGCGCCGCCGCCTGCACGGCGGCGCGGACGCGCTCGACGGCGACCAGCGCTTCCGCGTCGGTGGTGTCCGGGAGCACGATCAGCAATTCCTCGCCGCCGAACCGGTAGGCCACGTCCTTGCCGCGCAGGCTGCCGCGAATCGTCGCGGCGATCGCCCGCAGCGCCTGGTCACCGGCGAGGTGGCCGAGCTCGTCGTTGTAGACCTTGAAGCGGTCGACGTCGCACAGCGCGATCGCGAGCGAGTCGCCGCGATCCTGGTGACCGGCCTCGAGACCGGGCAGCTCGTCGGCGAGCGCACGGCGATTGCGCATGCCGGTCAGCGGGTCGCGGCGGGAATCCTCTTTGAGCCGCTCGTTGAGGCGCGCGAGCTCGACCTCGCGGTCGGCCAGGTCCGCGAGCGCCAACCGCTCGCGGTTCAGCAACCCGCGCAGCCGGCCCTCGAGCAGCGTCCCGCGCACGACCAGCGACACCCCGCAGAACAGAAGCCCGGCGTACAGGATGAACGCGACCGGGTTCGGCGCTTGCTCGAGCCTTGCCCGCAGCAGCGCGCCGAGCAGGACGACGAACAGCCCCGCCGGCAGGATCCCGCCCCGCAGCCCCGGCTCGCGGGTCTGCTCGGCCGGCTCGGGCCAGCGCGAGGAGAGCGCTCCGCCGACGCCGATCGCCACCAGCCCGAGCACCCACAGCGGGTCGAGCACGCTCTTTCCCGACACGTAGCTCTGATCGAGCAGCTGCTCGCTCCACAGGATGAACGCGAGCGACTCGACCATCACGCCGACGAGCAGTACGCGCGCCCCGGTCGAGCGAATGCTCGTGAGCGCGCCGCCGATCAGAGCCTGCAGCGCCAGCACCGCGGCCGACACGTACAGCGCGGGGTACACGAGCGCGGACAGCCTCTGCGCGACCGGCAGCATCGAGGCGCCGGCGGCGTGCCACAGCAGCGCGAACGTGAGCGCGGCCGCCGCGGCGGTCACCGGCAGCACCTCGGCGGCCCCGACGATCAGCAGCGCTCGCGACCGGGTCCGCATCCGCACCAGGCTGAGCGTAACGAGGATCGCGAACGCCCACCAGCTGAAGTCGGCGATGTTGGGCGATGAGGGGACATGTGCCGCGCTGGTGATGCTGAACAGATCCCAGCCCAGCTGTCCGAACAGCCAGCAGCCCGAGGCGACCGCCCACAGCGTCCAATGCCCCCGGTTGCAGGACGCGGCGGCCCGCCGGCCGAGCAGCGTTCCGGTCAGCGCGCTGACCGCCGCCGATGTCCAGGCGGTGTCCCACCACAGCGTCCCGGGCGACGTCAGGTGGCCGATCGCCATCGCCGCCAGAGCCAGCACGGCTGGCGCTATGACCAGCCAGAGCGCGAGACGCGAGCCGGCGGCTGATTGAGCGTTTTGCATCACATCGGATAATCGGCCGGCGCGCGGCTCTGCTGAACGCAGCTCCGGTCCGGTCAACCAATCTCGGGCGGTCGCGGTCGACCGAGATCGGGCGATGACTGTCGCGCGCTGGCGGTGGCGGACTGGGCGTTTACGTCGGCGCGCGCCGGCGCTCAGCCGTCGGGCGCGATCGCCGCCTGCGCCGCGGCGATTCGGGCGATCGGCACCCGGAACGGCGAACACGACACGTAGTCGAGGCCGGCGTTGTGGAAGAACCTGATCGAGTCCGGATCCCCGCCGTGCTCGCCGCAGATCCCGAGCTTCAACCCGGGATGCGCCTCGCGGCCGACCCACGCCCCGAGCCGCACCAGCCACCCCACCCCAGGGCTGTCGATCGTCTCGAACGGCGAACGGTCGAGTATCTTCCGCTCGATGTAGGTGGGGATGAACTTCGACTCGACGTCGTCGCGCGAGAACCCGAGCGCGGTCTGGGTCAGGTCGTTGGTCCCGAACGAGAAGAAGTCGGCGTGGCGGGCGATCAGGTTCGCGATGAAGCAGGCCCGGGGGAGCTCGATCATCGTCCCGACCGTGTAGTCCTCGCGCTCGCGCATGCCGTGCTCGTTGCCCACCGCTACGACGAGCTCGCGCGCGATCTCGAGCTCGTGCTCGTACGCGACGAGCGGGATCATGATCTCGGGGTGGGGCGGCTCGTCGACCGCCTTGGCCGCGCGCATGATCGCGTGGACCTGCATCTCGTAGATCTCGGGGTACAGGATCCCCAGCCGGACCCCGCGCGTGCCCAGCATCGGGTTGCCCTCGTGGATCTCCTCGACCCGCGTCAGCAGCTTCTCGAGCTCATCGAGGTCGTCGGTCACCTCGATCCGAGCGCGCTCGACCTGGGCGCGGAGCTCGGGCAGGTTCGGCAGGAACTCGTGCAGCGGCGGGTCGAGCAGGCGAATCGTGACCGGCAGCCCCTTCATCGCCTCGAAGATCCCGATGAAGTCCTCCTCCTGGAGCGGCAGCAGCTCGCCCAACGCCGCCCGCCGGCCCTCGCGGTCGTCGGCCATGATCATCGCGCGCATCTTCGGCTGGCGGTCCTCGGCCATGAACATGTGCTCGGTCCGGCATAGCCCGATCCCCTCGGCACCGAGCTCGCGTGCGCGCACCGCGTCGCGCGGGGTGTCGGCGTTCACGCGCACGCCCAGCCGGCGCAGATCGTCGGCCCACTCCAGCACGGTGTCGAACCGCTCGTCGAGCTCGGGCTGGACCAGCTTCGCGCCGGCCTCGACAACCGTGCCCTCGGAGCCGTCGATCCCGATCCTGTCGCCGGCCTTGAACACCTGGCCGTCGATCCTCAGCTCGCCGGCGTCGAGGTCGATCGCGAGCGCCGCGCCGGTCACCGCCGGCACCCCCATCCCGCGCGCCACGAGCGCGGCGTGCGAGGCCTTTCCGCCCTCCGACGTCAAGATCCCGCGAGCGGCGTTGAAGCCCGCGACGTCGTCGGCCTCGGTGAACGGCCGGACCAGGATCACGTCCTTGCCGGCTGCCGCCTCGGAGACCGCCTCGGGAGCGGTGAACACGATCTCGCCGACGGCCGCGCCCGGGGAGGCCGCCACGCCCTGCGCCAGCACCTCGTACCCGTCGCTGCGGTCGAAGGTCGGATGCAACAACGCGTCCAAGGACGAAGCGTCGATCGTCGCCATCGCCTCCTCACGCGTCAGCAACCCCTCGGACACCGCGTCGACCGCAAACCGCACCGCCGCCTGCGCCGGCCGCTTGGCGTTGCGGGTCTGAAGCATGTACAGCTGCCCGTCCTCGACCGTGAACTCGACGTCCTGCATGTCCTTGTACTCGGCCTCGAGCGTGCGCATGATCTCCATCAGCTGCTCGTGCGCCTTGGGCATCACCTCGGCCAGCTCGGAGATGTCGCGCGGCGTCCGGACCCCGGACACGACGTCCTCGCCCTGCGCGTTGACGAGGAAGTCGCCAGAAGGCTCGGGCGCGCCCGTGACCTCGTCGCGGCTGAACGCGACCCCGGTCGCGGAGCTGTCGCCCTTGTTGCCGAACACCATCTGCTGCACGTTGACCGCGGTCCCCCAGTCGTCGGGGATCCGGTTGATCCGGCGATAGGAGACCGCGCGCTCGCCCGTCCACGAGTCGAACACCGCCAGAATCGCTCGGCGCAGCTGCTCCTGCGGGTCCTCGGGGAAGTCGTAGAACCCCTTGAACTGCTCGACGAGCTGCTTCAGCGCGTCCGCCGACAACTCTGAATCGCTGTCGACCCCTGCGTCTCGCTTGGCCGCGGCGATCGCATCCTCGAACCGCGTACCGGCCACACCCTCGACGACGTTGCCGAACATCTGCACGAGCCGGCGGTAGGAGTCCCACGCGAACCGCTCGTTGTCGGTGGCGCCCGCCAACCCGAGCACGGATTGATCGTTGAGGCCCACGTTCAGGATCGTGTCGAGCATCCCCGGCATCGACTCGCGCGCGCCGCTGCGGACCGAGACCAGCAGCGGATCCTCGTCGTCACCAAATCGCTTGCCCGCCGCTTCCTCCAGGCGCGCCAATGCGTCGGCCACCTGCCCATCCAATCCCTCGGGCTCAGATCCCGAGCGCATGTACTCCACGCACGCCTCGGTCGTGATCGTGAACCCGGCCGGAACGCGGTCGGCGCCGAGCACGCGCGTCATCTCGGCGACGTTCGCCCCTTTGCCGCCGAGCAGCTCGCGCATGTCCTTCGAGCCCTCGGCGAAGTCGTAGACCCATTTGTGGTCCGCCATCTCCGCTGACGCGAGCGTACCGTCCCGGTCGTGAGGGTGGCAACCGACCGGCCCCTGATAGCTTGCGAAACATGCCCTCGATAGGCGTCTCAACACCCCGTCGCGACTCCGAGCCGAAGGTTCGGGGCACCACTCGTTACGCCGCCGACATCCCCGTGAACGGACTGCTGCACGCGCGGCTGCTGCTCGCCCACGACGCTCACGCGCTGATCAAGTCGATTGACACCACCGCCGCTCGTGCGCTTCCCGGCGTCATCGCGGTGCTGACCGCGGCCGACCTGCCGATCGTGGCGACCGGGCCGGGACGCTCGAAGACGCCCCTCGCCCGCGAGGAGATCATGTACGCCGGGCAGCCGGTCGCGATCGCCGTGGCCGAGACCGAGGCGCTGGCGGCCGACGCGATCGAGCTGATCGAGGTCGAGCTCGAGCCCGTCGACGCCGTGACCGACATCGAAGCCGGCGCCCGACCCAATTCCCCGCGCACCCGACTCCACGTCGCGGACGCGGGCGAGGACGGCGACCTCGGCGACGCCCACGCGTCGGTCGCCGCCGGCGGGGTCGGCGACGATGAGGAGCTGTCCGAGAACGTCCTCGGTACCGCCCGCCTTACGAACGGCGACGTCGACGCCGCGTTCGCCGCGAGCGAGGTCGTCGTCCGCGGCCGCTTCCACACGCCGTGGGTCTATCAGGGCTACATCGAGCCGCAGACCGCCACCGCCTGGTTCGACGTCGACGACGAGCTTGTCATCAGCACCTCGACACAGGCCCCGTTCATGACCCGCGACGAGGTCGCGTCGCTGTTCGGGCTGCCCGTCGACCGGGTCCGCGTCCGCTGCGCCCCGCTCGGTGGTGGGTTCGGCGGCAAGATGATGATTCCCGAGCCGCTGGTGGTCGCGGCGGCGCTCGCGACGCGCCGGCCGGTGCGGCTGGCGATGACGCGCAGCGAGGACTTCGCGGCCGCCAACCCGGCCGGCGCCGAGATCCTCGACCTCGAGCTCGGCGCCGACCGCGAGGGGAACCTAACCGGCATCCGCGCCCGCATCTGGTGCGACCGCGGCTCGACCGAGAGCATGGGAGTCGAGTCAATCGCCGCGATGCTGAGCGCCGGCCCGTACCGGTGGCGCGCGCACCACCTGACCTGCTACGGCGTCTCGACCAACCGCGTGACGTTCGGCGCCTATCGCGCCCCGACCGCGCCGCCGGCCGCGTTCGCGGTCGAGTCGCTGATCGACGAGCTCGCGGGACGGCTCGGGATCGACGCGCTCGAGCTCCGCCTGCGCAACGTGCTCGTCCCCGGAGACAAGACGGTCGCCGGCCAGGAGCTCAAGGTGTTCGGCGCGCACGAGTGCCTCGAGCGCCTGGGCGAGCAGCCGCTTTGGGCCAAGCGTCACTCGCTACCCGAGGACGAGGGCGTCGGCCTCGCGATCGGCTGGTGGCCAGGCGGCTACGAGCCGGCGGCCGCCGCCTGCCGGCTCGATTCGGACGGGCATCTCACGATCGTCACCGGCGTCGCCGACATGACCGGCGTCCAGACGACCTTTGCCGCGATCGCCGCCGAGGCGTTCGGCGTCAGCGCCGACCGCGTCCGAGTCGTCCATGCGGACACGTCCAGCGCACCGTACGCCGGCGTCAGTGGCGGCAGCAAGATCACCTACACGGTCGGCCGCGCGGTCGAGATGGCCGCGCGCCAGACGCGTGAGCGGCTGCTCGACGTCGCCGCCGAGGAGCTCGAGATCGCGCCCGAGGACCTCGAGATCGTCAACGGCTCGGTACAACCCGTCGGAGTGCCCGCCAAGGCGATGGCGATCGAGGCGCTCGCGCAGAAGGTGCTCACGTTCGGTAGCCCGTATCCGCCGGTTGAGGGACAGGGCCTGGTCTCACTGCCTCAGGTGCCGCAGTCCGCCGGGCATCTCTCGCACGTCCGGGTCGACCGCGAGACCGGCGCGGTGACCGTACTCGGGCACGTGGTCGCCCAGGACGTCGGCCGCGCGCTCAACCCCGCGCTCGTCGAGGGGCAGATGCAGGGCGGGGCGACGCAGGGCCTCGGCTGGGCGCTGCTCGAGGAGATCGCCTACGACGAGCACGGCCAGCCGATCGCCGGCTCGTTCGTCGACTACACGATGCCGACCGCCGGCGGCGTTCCCTGGATCGATACGGCGATCGTCGAGGTCCCGGCCCCCGAGGGCCCGTTCGGCGCCAAGGGCGTCGGCGAGGCCCCGGTCATCGCGGTCGCAGGCGCCGTCGCCAATGCGGTCGCCGCCGCGACCGGCGGGGTCCGCATGCGCCGGCTGCCGATGACTCCCGAGCGGGTTTGGCGCGCGATCGATGGGAACGGCGACGGCCGGGTTCGCTGACGAGCCGGCTGCGCTCGACGGTCGCGGCCTGAGCGGTTAGATCAGCGCGCCACGGCCGCGAGCTGCGACTGCCACTTCGCGAGCTGGGCGCGCTGGCAGGCGGAGCACGTGCCCACGTGGGCGACGTGACCGCAGGCCTTGGCGGACTGACCCAGCTGGATGCGAGCGGAGGTGGCGCTGGCGGAGGAAACTGGAGTACGGAGCATTGATGAAGTCCCGGTCTCGGTTGTGCGCGAACTGCTTCTGAGCCCTTTATCGGCCGCACTTGCCTCGGGTGTAGTGCAGCGGCGACCTACTACCCGCAAACCAAAAAAATTAGGCGCACGAACCGGCGCAAACCTTCGAATTAATTAGGCTGCTTAACGATGCCGCAGCAGACGCCGATGGAGCTCAAGGAAGTGATCGCCGCCGAGCGGACGGGCTTCCCGTTCCTGGTGTGGCGAACGGACGACGGCGAGCAGCGGCTGCTGGTGCTCGCTCAGGCGAATTGGCGGGTCACGATCGGCCGTGACGAAGCGGCCGACGTGTCGCTGCCATGGGATGCCGAGGTGTCGCGCACGCATGCGTTGCTCGAGCAGGTGGGCCGCGGCTGGACGGTCATCGACGACGGCCTCTCGCGCAACGGGTCGTTCGTCAACGGCGCCCGCGTCGTCGGGCGCCGGCGCCTGCGGGACAAAGACCACCTCGTGGTCGGCGTCACCGAGGTGACCTACCGCGAGACCTCGGGCGGCACGACGCAGACCGCCTCGGCGATCGACGCCCCGTCGGCGATCCCGCTGACGCCGATGCAGCGCAAGGTGGTGATCGCCCTGTGCCGCCCGGTGCACGACACCGACTCGGCGACGCCGGCGACCAACCGCCAGATCGCCGAGGAGGTGTTCCTGACGGTCGACGCGGTCAAGGCGCACCTGCGCGTGCTGTTCGACCGCTACGGATTGACCGAACTGCCCCAGAACGAGAAGCGCGCCCGTCTGGTCGCGACCGTGCTCGACGCCGGCGTCCTCGCCCCGCGCGACTTTTAGCCGGGTGCGAGCTCGACCTGGCTGTGAGCGAGGCTTAGACGCCCGGCCGCAGCCCTCGCGTCCGATTCGGTCGTCCTCCACGAACAAACCGGAAGCGCGCCGGGCTGCGGGACGGGCGTTCAGGCGAAGCGAAGGGTGTGAGACCGACACCCTAGGGGTGGCTGTAATGCCCCGCCGGCGGCCTTACATTGTCGCCATGACGCGGAGCCACCAGAGGACCGGAACGGGGCAAGAAGGGGCAGGGCACGGGGTTGGCTCCCCGATTTGGGGGCCTGGCGAAGAAGAACGGAATGAGCGCCAACACCATGGGCTGGGGGCTTTGACCGGGGGCTGTAGTGAAGCGGTTGACGCCCTCTCGGAACGGGGATACACGATTCACGTCGCGTCTCTCCGGGAGCTAGCAGACGTGCTCCATCCGGGAGGGCGCCACCGCTAACCGAAGCGGTGGATCGCCACGGCGCGGTCGGCGGCCGAGGTGTGCTGTGATCCAGCCGCATGATCGGCGTGCGGCGCCAGACCCAGATTTACCTCGACGGCGTAAGCGGCCGGCGGCCACGCGTTCCGCTCGACGCGGACCGGCTGGAAACGGCCGCGAACAAGCGCATGCGACCCGAGGCGTTCGCCTACGTGGCCGCGGGCGCGGGGAACGGACGGACGCTGACCGCCAACCGCGCCGCGTTCGACGGCTGGCGGATCGTGCCGCGGATGCTGCGCGACGTCGAGCGGCGCGACACCAGCGTCGAGTTGTTCGGGCAGCGCCTTCCGAGCCCGTTCCTGCTCGCGCCGGTCGGCGTGCTCGAGCTCGCACACGCCGAGGCTGACTGCGCGGTCGCGCGAGCGGCCCGCGACATGGGCACGACGATGGTGTTCTCCAACCAGGCGTCAAAGCCGATGGAGGGCCTGGCCCGGATCCTCGGGGACTCCCCGCACTGGTTCCAGCTGTACTGGAGCCGGTCGGACGCGCTCGTCGAGAGTCTCGCGACGCGGGCCGAGCGGTGTGGGTGCCGGGCGATCGTGGTCACGCTCGACACGACGATGCTCGGCTGGCGCACGCGCGACCTCGAGGGCGCGTACCTGCCGTTCCTGCACGGCAAGGGGATCGCGCAGTACACGAGCGATCCCGTGTTCCGGCGGCTGATCACCGAAGACCCCCCGGCGTCCGATCCCGACCAGCCGCAACCGCGTCCGACCCTGGCCGCGCTGCGCACGCTGATCGAGCTGACCCGCGCCTATCCGGACGGCTTCCTGCCGACGCTCCTCTCTGGACGGGGGCGCGCCGCCGTCCAGCGCTTCACCGAGATCTATTCGCGCCCGTCGCTGACCTGGGAAACGCTCGCTTTCCTGCGCGAGCGCACCAGCCTGCCGATCGTGCTCAAGGGGATCCTCCACGCCGACGACGCCGCCCGCGCCGTCGCCGAGGGCATCGACGGCGTGATCGTCTCCAACCACGGTGGGCGCCAGGTGGACGGCGCGATCGCATCGCTCGACGCGCTGCCGGCGGTGGTCGCGGCGGTCGACGGCCGGATCCCGGTGCTGCTCGACTCGGGTGTCCGCGGCGGCGCCGACGTGTTCAAGGCGCTCGCGCTCGGCGCGCGTGCGGTGCTGATCGGCCGCCCGTACGTGTACGGCCTCGCGATCGCCGGCCGCGCCGGCGTGCGTGAGGTGATCCAGAACCTGGCGGCGGATTTCGACCTGACGATGGGGCTGTCGGGATGCCGCTCGGTGTCGGAGATCGGCCCCGACGCGCTCGTGCCGGCGCCCGGCGTGACCGGCGTGGCCGGCGTGGCCGGCGTGGCCGGCGTGGCCGGCGTGGCCGGCGAGCTCAGCGCACCCGGAAGCCGCGGAACGTAGCGGTCGTCATCCAGGTCGACAGCCCGGAGGCGTGGAACACGCCCACGTCCTGCCGGCCGCGCGCCGCGGCGTCCGCCACCGTGACCGTTCCGACCGGGCTCCAGGTCTTGCCCCGGTCGGTTGAGTAGTAGCCGGTGTAGGTCCTCTCCCGGCGGACCAGCCGCAGGCCCACGGGGGCGCGGACCGTCACCGACGGGAGCACGAGGTGGTGGTCGACGTCGGCGCCGCCCGCGGCGTTCCACGCCATCACGAGCGTCGCCTGCCCGCTGATGTACAGCACTACCGCCGCGCGCGAATGCTTGCCCGCGGTCATGTCGTCGCGCTCGATCAGGCCCGCGCCACCGGAGGGACCGCCGGCCGGGTCCGCGGTGACCGTCACCTGCGCGGTCGAGGAGCGCCGCGCGGCGGCATGCTCGTAGATCGCCGCGTACGAGTCGGTCCGTGGCGCCCCGAACGGAGGGTTGAACACGCCCACCCCGCGCGAGCTGATCGCGAGGTCCGGGGCGGCCACGCCGAACAGCGCCGGGTGAGTGGTCACGTCGGCGGTCGAGAGCGTCGCGGGCACCGGGGAGGAGACCAGCTCGCCGACGGTCGCCGAACGGGTCCGCCGGCCGTCGAGCGGGTCGAACGACGCCGCCCCGGTGAAGATCGAGATCGCGAGCGGCGGCCCGGACGGGGGCGCGGTGACGCGATAGGCGACGGTGAACCGCTGGCCGGATGCGAGCAGCGGGGCGCTCGCCTTGCCGAGCGGCTTGACCAGCCAGCCGGGCCAGGCCGACAGCGACAGCGACAGCTTCTTGACGTCGGACACCCCGTTGTTCGTGAACGACTCGGACAGGATCGTCGAACCGCCGACGCCGAGCTCGGGCGAGGCGGCATCGAGCGACAGCACCGTGTGCGGTGGCAGCTTGCGCAGTCGCCGCTTGTCCACGGTCGTCACCTTGAACATCGCGACCCCGTGCCCGGGCACGAACGCGCTGATCGCGCCGGCGGTCTGCGTCACCGCGTTCGTCCACAGGTTGTTCAGCTCGTAGGCCCGCCCGCTGGGGAGGCCGGCCGCGGTCGCGGTCGTCGAGATCGTCGTCGCGGTGCTCGTCGAGTTGAACAGCAGCACGGCGCGGCCTCCGCCGCGCAGTTGTTTCGTCATCACCCACAGCCCGTTCGCGTTCGAGATCGGGACCCCCTGACGGCCGAGCGGATCCTGGTCGACCGCGATCACGTTCGGGTTCTCGTAGATCGCGAGCTCAGGGTGCGTCAGCGCGGAGATGTTCGTGCTGGCGATCAGCGGGGCGGCCATCTCGGCCCACAGGCTGAACTCACTCGTGTACTCGAGCAGGCTGCTGCCGCCGTTGCCGATCTGGAGCAGGTCGGGGTCGTTCCACGCCCCCGGCCGGGCGTGCTTGAACAGGTTCACGGTGCCCTCGAAGTTCGCGAGCATCGAGCCGAAGTTGTCCTGGATGTCCGTGGTCGTCCGCCACAGGTTCGAGATCGGCGCCCCCCACTGCCACGGGTCATCGCCCGGATCCGGGTTGCACATCGAGAACACGATCGGGGCGCCGGTCGCCTTGAGCGCGTTGCTCATACGCGTGTAGAGCATCTGCTGGACCTGCTCCTCGGACTCGCCCGGGAAGTCGCCGTAGGGGATGTTGCAGCGGTCGTACTTCACCAGGTCGACGCCCCACGACGCGAACGTCGCCGCATCCTGCGCCTCGTGCCCGTAGCTGCCGGGGTAGCCGGCGCACGTGGTCGTGCCGGCGTCCTCGTAGATACCGAGCTTGAGCCCCAGGCTGTGGACGTAGTCGGCGACCGGCTTGAGCCCGTCCGGGAACCGCGTGGGGTCGGCGACCAGGTTCCCGGAGGAGTCGCGGCTCCCCGCCATCCAGCAGTCGTCGATGTTGACGTAGTCGTACCCGGCAGCCTTCATCCCGTCGGCGACCATCTCCTGGGCGGTCTGCTCGACCAGTTGCGCGTTCACGCCGCAATACACCGAATACCAGTCGTTCCAGCCCATCGGCGGCGCCAGCGCGAGCCCGTTGTCCTCCGCTGACGCGCTGGCGGCCGTTCCGGCGAGCGCCGCCGCGCACACGCAGGCGGCGAGCAGGACGACGCGGAGCCGCGGCATCCGCATACGATGCCGATGTCGGCGCCTCACGAGCGATCCGCACCCCACTGATGAGATTTTCCGCCAACGTCAGCTTTCTGTTCAAGGACGTGCCGTTCGAAGCGCGGTTCCGCCGAGCCGCTGACGCGGGATTCCGAGGAGTCGAGTTCATGTGGCCGGGGGTCGAGCACGCCGACGCGGTCGCCCGTGCGGTGCAGGAGACCGGCCTCGAGGTCGCGCTGTTCAACTTCGACGCGGGCGACATGGCCGCCGGCGATCGCGGGCTCGCCGGCGACCCCGACCGCCGGGCGGAGTTCCGCGGCAACGTCCCGATCGCGCTCGAACTCGCCGCCCGTATCGGCTGCCCGCGCCTGAACGCGCTCGTCGGCGTCCACCGGCCCGGGCGCGACCTCGACGCTCAACTCGAGGAGGCGCGCGAGAACGTCGCCTGGGCTGCCGAGCAGGCCCGAGCGCAGGGCGCCACCATCACGATCGAGGCCGTCAACTCGTACGAGAACGGACCCTACCTGCTCGATACGACGGCTAAGGCGATGAGCTTCATCGACGCGGTGGGCGCCGACAACGTCAAGCTCCAGTACGACGTCTACCACATGCAGCGCATGGAGGGGAACCTGTCCGAGACGATCACCCGCCTGCTGCCGCGGATCGGCCACGTCCAGATCGCGGACCCTCCTGGTCGCGGGGAGCCGGGGACCGGCGAGGTCAACTACAGGTTCGTGCTGGGGCTGCTCGACCGCAGCGGTTACGGTGGCTGGGTGGGGTGCGAGTACAACCCGTCGACCACGACGACCGAGGAGAGCCTCGGCTGGATGAGGGAGCTTGGATATGCCTGACACCAAGATCGGATTCATCGGGCTGGGGATCATGGGCGCGCCGATGGCGGCCAACCTCCGAAAGGCCGGCTATCCGCTCGTCGTCCACAACCGGTCGGAAGCCAAGGTTGAGGAGTTCGTGCGGGACGGCGGGGACGCCGCGGCGACGCCTAAGGAGGTCGCGGAGCGTACAGATGTGGTGATCACGATGCTGCCCGACTCGCCCGACGTCGAGCAGGTGTACCTCGGCGAGGACGGCGTGATCGCGGGGACGAGCGACGGCATGCTGTTGATCGACATGAGCTCGATCGCGCCGGCGGTGGCGCGGGCGGTGTTCGACGCTGCCGCCGAGGTGGGGGCGCCGGCGTTGGATGCTCCGGTCTCCGGCGGCGACGTCGGCGCGCGCGAGGGAACGCTGTCGATCATGGTCGGCGGGCCGGAGGAGGCGTTCGAGCGGGCGCGCCCGCTGTTCGACGTGCTCGGCAAGACGATCGTGCGCCTCGGCGAGGCCGGGGCCGGTCAGACCGCGAAGGCGTGCAACCAGATCCTCGTCGCGATCACGATCGAGGCCGTCAGCGAGGCACTCGTGCTCGCGTCGAAGGCCGGCGTCGACCCCGAGCGGCTGATCGAGGTGCTGTCAGGCGGGCTCGCCGGCAACCGCGTGATGGAGGTCAGGCGCCGCAACTTCCTCGAGCACGACTTCACGCCGGGGTTCAAGCTCGAGCTCCACCACAAGGATCTCGGGATCGCCCTGCGGACCGCTAGAGAGCTCGGCGTGTACGTACCCGCCACTGCGATGGTCGATCAGATGCTGGGCGCGCTGGAGACCGCCGGCGACGGCGGTCTCGATCACTCGGCGCTGCTGACGGTGATCGAGCAGCAGTCCTCGCACCGGATCAGCTAGGGGTAACCGCCGGCGGTCGCCGGAGCTGCCGGCGCCGGCGATCCCGGTACGCGCCGGCGGTGATATTTGGGGGCCCGGGCGCCCGAGACCGAACAACTCGCCACTCGACAGCCCCCCGCGAGGTGAACGGCGATTCACTCGGCTATGGCGCGAGTTACGTCTCAGTCGCCGCCGGCGCGACGTCGACTGTCGACTTATTCGCCCTGGGTGACCAGGCCCGCGCCGGTGGTGTGGGCATAACTCCGCACTCGACCGCCTCCTTTCGGTGAATGCGGGTTCAGCCACTCCACAGGGGGCAAAGTCCGCGCTCGAGCTCAGCAGCCCGTCGAGCGTGGCGTTAGCCCGCATCGCCGGCGTGGACCACCTCCGGCAGCCTCTCACGCTGAGCCACCCAATTCCGACCCCGCGAACCAATCATCTGGTGGCCCTCGTCAGTGGTGCGGCACCGACAGCGCCGTAGGACCTGCGGACGGCTCCACTAACTCCAAGCCTGCGGATTGAGGCAGCTCGCCGGCAGCCGGCCCGCGAGCAGCTCGCGCAGGTTGGCGATCACGGCCTCGCCGGTGCGGTCGAGGCCGAGCTCGCTGTACGAGGACAGGTGGCCGGAGAGGATCGTGTTCGGCGCCGACAGGATCGGGTCGTCCGAGTCCGGGGGCTCGCGCTCGAACACGTCGAGGCCGGCGGCGGCGATCTGCTCGTTGGGACAGCGCGGTGGCGAGCGCGGCCTGATCGATCAGCTCGCCGCGCGCGGTGTTGACGAGAACCGCGTGGCGCGGGAGCAGCGCGAGCTCGCGCGCGCCGAGCAGCCGGCGGGTGCCGGGCGTCAGCGGCGCGTGCAGGGTGAGCACGTCCACTTGGGGAAGCATCGCGTCCAGATCGGTGAGCTCGATCTCGTGCTCGGTGACGAACTCGGGATCCGGACTCGGCTCGAGCGCGAGCACGTGGCAGCCGAATGCGCGAACGCGGCGGGTCACGGCGCGTCCGACCGCCCCGAGCCCGACGATCCCGACCGTGGCGCAAGCCAGATCGCGCGTGGGCCCGGTGGCGCGCCACTCGCCGGACCTGACGGCCGCGTCGAGCGCCGGCAGCCCACGCAGGCACGCGAGCATCAGCGCCAGCGCCATATCGGCGACCGCCTCGGCGTTGACGGCGGGGGTGGTGACGACCGCCACCCCCGCGTCGGTTGCTGCGGGGATGTCGACCGCATCCGAGCCCGTGCCCCAGCGGAGAATCGCCGCCAGCTGGGGCGTCGCCTCGAGGACGCCGCGGGTGTAAGGCTCGCTGCCCGCGACGACCGCCCACGCGCCCTCGAGACCGCTGACGAGCGCCTCGTCGTCGTGTACCGAGGACAACCCGTATCGCTCGACCAGCTTGATCTCGGGGATCTCCCCGAGCTCGTCCCGTATGCGCTCGGCGGCGGCGAGGGCGAGGACTACGGTGCGCGTGGGGCTCGTCATGTCGGTGGCCCCGCCGGGAGCGGGGCCACCATGATGACTGCTTACGGGCGGGAGCGGATCACGGCCGCGCGGTAGGTAGAGGGCGCCGGCGCGACCGAAGCCTGCCCGACCGGCGCGATCCGGTCCCACGTCGGCACCACATGGCTCCGGTTCCACCCCGGCGCCATGTCGCGCGTCTGTGGCAGTGAGTTCGTCGAGCCGCCGATGCTGCCGGTGAGCGCGAGGGCGATGAGCACGGCCACCAGTCCGGTGGCAACCATCGCGACCAGCGCGGTCATCCCCAAACGGCGCGGGGTGGTGACGATCGATTCGGGATACGGGATGAGCTGCGTGGTGAACATGGCGCGGTCCTCCTGGGGGGTCGCGTGGCGCGACTGCTGTTGGTCTGGTTTCACGGCCCGGGCTTGCAATAGGCAATCTCCCACCCACCGTCGCGACCGCCCAGGTCGGTTGACCCGCGCCGAATGCGTCCTTTGACTCACACCACCCGTGCGCGTCTGTACGTCCGTACGTACGTACGCGACCGCATGTACGTGCGGTTTGTCCCCTTCACCCCTCCTTTACCGGGCCGGCGCGGTCGCGGTGCCGGTGCCAGTGCCGGTGCCGCTCGTCAGCTTGCCGGCGCGTTGCCGGCGCCGCTCAGCTTGCCGGCGTGGGCAGGTTCTCCGGGGGCGCGTCGGCGTCCTCGGCGTTCGCGGCGGCGAACCGGTGGCTACCGATCACCTTGGGCGGTTCGCCGTGCAGGACCCACAGCCGATTCTCACCGCGGCTCACCGCGCCGGCCCGAACCAGCTCGCCCATCGCGGTCGTCACCGCTGGCCGGTGCGCCCCGACGAGGCTCGCCAGCCGCTCGTGTGAGAGAGTCAGCGGGATCGCGATGCCGTCGGGCCGGACCCTGCCCCACCGCTCGGCGATCTGCCACATCGTCAGCAGCAACCGGTCGTCCACCCGCGGGTGATGGGAGATCGCGAGCGCGACCGCCAGCGCGTGGGCTCGTCGCGTGCCGCGGCTGAACAGCTCGAGCCCGAGTTGCGGCCACGGGTTCATCCGTAACACCAGCTCGTGGTCGAGCACCGCCATGCGCATCGGCTCGAGCACGACCCATCCGACCTCGGCCTTCACGTGCGATCCCGTCGGGTCCCAGCCCCAGGGCCGCAGCACATCTGCGTCCCCGATCAACTCGACGCAATTGCGGCCGAGCACCTCGACCTCGCGGCTGAGCAGCCCGTCGATCACCAGGAACCCCTGATGGTGGACGTCCGGCTCGAGTGCCTCGGCCGCCTTCCACTCGCCCGGGGACAGGCGGCGCACCCGCGTCACCGCCTCGCGACGCGCCCGTACCCGCTCGGCCGGGTCGAGCAGCTCGCCGAGGTCCGGGTCAGCATCGACGATGCTGATCACCTCAGCAGCGGGGACCGGGCCGGAGCTCACACGCATGCGGTTAGAACCAGTCCTCGACCTCGACCGACCAGTGGGCGCTGTCCCACCCGGACTTGATGTTGATCTGGTACAGGCCAGGCCCGGTCTTGAACACCCGGGTCTTGCTGCTGCCGCCGTTCAGATCGAACGACTCGTCGGTCGAGTCGGTTCCGAGACCCAGCACCTGCGCGCTCGGTCCGTTACAGAAGAACACGAAATCGCAGGTCCCGTCGTAGGACATGCTGTACACGACCCGCCACTGCGCGCCCTGGATCTGGAACGGGACCGAGTGGCCGCCGCCGTCGGCGCTGAACGACGTCACGTCCCGCCAGGTCGGCGCCTCGGCGACGAACAGCTCGACCATGCCCCGTGGCTTCAGCTGACTCCCGGCGGCGGGCGACTGGCGAGTGACGACGCCGGGAACGGCGCCGGGCGCCGGCACGTTCGTGACGCCGGCGTCAAGGCCGAGGTGGTGCAGCTTCGAGCTGGCGCTGGTCGCACTCTGCCCGGTGAGGTGCGGCACCTTGATCGGGGCCGGACCCTTGCTGATGGTGACGCTGACCGCCGAGGCGGTCTTCAGCCGCGCGCCGGCTGAGGGGTCCTGCGCGAACGCCGTACCCGGTCGGGCCCGGCTATATCGGTGCGCGAACGTGGCGCGCAAATGGAGGCGGTTCAGCTTCGCGGTCACCTGTCTCGCGGTCAGCCCGTGGAGCTGCGGGAGCGCCACGGTCGCGGGCGCGGTCAGCGCCCTCGCCGCAACCAGCATCCCCCCGAGCACGACCAGCGCGAACACGAACGCGGCGGCGCTGCGCCGGCGGCCGGCCGGGTTCACCGTCCGGCGCGGGCTCATCCGCGGGGCCGGGCGGGTCGGGTTCGATCCCGTCCCGCCAGAGCGTGCGCGTGTCGCTCGCGAAGATCTCGGTTGTGGCCGTCGCCGGTCTCGGTCGGCGTTTGGAACCACTCCGCGCTCGACGCCGGTGTATAGGTCTCGCTCGCGCTACCGCGCCGCGCGCTTCCGGCGCGCGGGCGAGCGCGCCGCCCATCGCCGCCGCGCTCTGGTACCGGTCCGCCGGGTCCTTGGCGAGCGCGCACCGAACGACACGCTCGAGCGACCGCGGAGTCCCCGGCGGCAGCGGCGCCGGCTGCATCTGCACGTGCTGGAGCGCGATCTCGACGGCGGACTCGCCGCTGAACGGCGTGCGCCCGGCGAGCATCTCGTACAGCACGATGCCCGCGCTGTAGACATCGGTCGCGGGCGTGACCGGCTGTCCGCTGGCCTGCTCGGGCGCCATGTACCGGGGGGTGCCGACGATCGTCGCGGTGCCGCCGTCGGTGCTCCCCTCGGCGAGCCGAGCGATCCCGAGGTCGCCCACCTTGACCTGGCCGCGACCGGAGATCAGGACGTTGGCGGGCTTGATGTCGCGGTGCACGATGCGCTCGGCGTGCGCGTGCTCGAGCGCGTGGCACAGCTGCTCGGCGATCTCGCACGCCTCCGGTGCGGCAATCGGGCCGTCGCGCTTCAGGCGAGCCGCGAGGCTCTCGCCGTCGACAAGCTCGGTGACGAAGTAGAGGCCCTCCTCGGCCTGGCCGACGTCGAAGATCTGCACGATGCCCGGATCGCTCACGCGGGCGAGCAGCCGGGCCTCGCGTTCGAAGCTCTCCGCGCCGTCGGGGTCCTCGGCCCACCACGGCTTGATCACCTTGATCGCGACCTCGCGCGCCAGCCGCCGGTCGTATCCCCGGTACACGCGGCCGAACGTCCCCTCGCCGATCAGCTCGCGGAGCTCGTAACGCCCGTCGAGGGCGCGGCCGGCCAGATCGGGTGCGTACGGCATCGCGGGTCAGGCTCCTCGCGCGGTGTCCAGCTCGCGGCGGAGAGCCGCCTTGAGCATGCTCGAGTCGACGCCGACGGTGATCATCTTGAAGCCGGCCTCGGCGTACAGTTGGGCGGCGCGGGCGCCGGAGCAGTGGAGCCCCGGGACGATTCCGTGGGCCGCGCACGCCTCGCGGATGCGCTCGATCTCGTCGGACAGAGCCCTGCGGTCCGCCCCGAGCTCATCGACGATTCCGCCGGGCCGCAGCCCGAGCGCGAGCGACAGATCCGACGGCCCGATGTACAGCCCGTCGAGGCCGGGAGTGCCCGCGATCTCGTCGAGGTTGTCGAGCCCCTCGCGCGTCTCGATCATCGCGAAGCACAGCGCGTCCCCGAGCTCCTCGGGCTCCGCCGAGCCCATGATGAGCTCGGCGCGGATCGGCCCGTACGAGCGCTTGCCATGCGGCGGGTACCGGCACGCCTCGACGCCGCGGGCGGCCTCGGCGGGATTGTCGATCAGCGGCAGGATCACGCCGGCAGCGCCGAGATCGAGCGCGCGCATGATCAGCCACGGCTCGTTCCACGCCAGCCGGACCATCGGCACCGAGCCGCCGGCCTGAGTCGCCTGGAACATCGAGACCAAAGTCGCTTCGGTGCTCAGTCCATGCTGGAGATCGATGCACACGTAGTCGTAGCCGGCCAGCGCTGCGAGCTCCGCCGTGTACGAGCTCGGAATCCCGGCCCACAGCCCGAATACGGGCTCGCCGGACTCCAATTTTGCACGCAGCCGCTTGCCCGCCGAGATCACAGAGCCCTCCATTCAGGCGTCAATGGTATTAGGGGACCGTGGTCGCCGGTTCCACGCCGGCATCGGTGCGGCGCCCGCAGGTGCAGGACACCGGGGTCGGCACGATCCACGGCGGGCCTGCGGCGCACGCGTCACGGCACGGTCGTGGTGGGCCGCCCCCCGACCCGCCATACCCCGCGAGGCATTGCGGCGGTCGACATCGGAGTGGTGACGTTTCCCCGGGCGTCGACCGCTATCAAGCCGCCGCTCCCGCCGCACCCTGCGACCGCCGCCATCGCCGCCTGCGCCGCCGCCTCGAGCGTCGCGCCGTGCTCGACGAGCCCCGCCACGAGCCGCGCCGCACCGGCGCGGATGAACGTCTCCCCCTGCCCGGTGCACGACACCGCGACGTGCCGATCGGCCCACGTCCCGGCCCCGGTCAGCGGCGAGTCGCCGACGCGACCGGGGCGCTGGCCGTGGAGGCCGCCGGTCGAGGTGGCCGCGGCGAGCAGGCCGGCGGCGTCGAGGCAGACCGCGCCGACGGTCTCCCCGCCGCCCGCGAGTCTCTTCGCCAGCCGCTCGCGCTGGCGTTCGGTCACGAATTCCGCGGGGTCACACTGCTCGAGGCCGTGCGCCGCCGCGTGCTCGTCCGCGCTGGCGCCGGCGAGCAGCACCTCCGGCTCGTCGAGCAGGGCCACCGCGGCCGCCACCGGATGCCGCGTCCGCGTGATCAACGCTACGCCCCCGGCCGCCCGGTCGCTCCCGCGCATGACGGCCGCGCTCAGCTCGACCGACCCATCCGAGCACAGCGCCGACCCGTAGCCGGCGTTGAACAGCGGGAACGACTCCATCACGATCACCGCGGCACGCACCGCCTCGACCGCGCCACAGCCCCCGCCGAGCGCGTCGGCCCCCGCGTTCAGTGCGGCCGCGAGCGCCGCGTGGCAATCCGCCTCGTGCTCGCGGAGCTCGTCGGTGAGGCCGCCGGCGCCACCGTGAACGACGACCACCGGTGAGGTCATCCGACCAGCTCCGCGAACAGTGAGTCGAGCGTCGCCTCGGGGTCGTCGGTCAACCCCGTGTGCACATCGGAAGGCTGGATGATCGTGCTCGATGGCGCGACCAGCCAGCCGAACCGTTCGGACGGCGGCAGCGCCGCGATCGCGCCGGCGGCCGGTTCCCCCGCCGCCACGTTTACGAGTGCCTCGAGGTAGGCCCGGACGTCGCTCGCCGATGTGCCGGGCGCAAGCGCCGCGAGCCGGCGCTCGTCGAGCGTGACCCGCGCCCCCAGGAAGCCGCGCTGCCGGCAGAAGACGACCACGCCGGCGTTGAAGCGCTCGCCGCGCTCGACCCGGGGGACCACGCGCAGGATCGCGTACGCGAACGGGCTACGCGCCGGCGCGGGCACGCTCCGCCTCCGCTGCGAACGAGCCGCTCCGCAGCCGCTGGCTCAGGTAGTCGATGTACGTCTCGGGGTCGTCGCCGCCGTTCGCGAGCCACTCGTCCGGGACGAGCGCAACCGCCTCGGCGAGCGTCCCGGCGTCGACCGCCGGCGCCAGCCGCTCGTGGGCCTCGAGAATCGAACCGGCGTGCGGCAGCAGCACGTGCTCGGCGATCAGCGGGAACGGCTTGTCCGCGTGCGCGGCCGGGTCGAGTCCGCCGTGCTGGAGGTACAGGGCGGCGCCGTGGTCGATCAGCCACAGCCGGTCGTGCCAGATCAGCAGGTTGGGGTTGCGCGGGGTCCGGTCGACGTTCGTGGTCAGCGCGTCGAGCCACACGACGTCGGCGGCGAGCCGCTCGTCGGGCACCCACGGGCCCGCCGGCGTGTACGGAAGCGCGCCCGGGAGGAAGTCGACGCCGAGGTTCGCGCCGGCGCTGTCGGTGATCAGCTGCTGAATCTCGGGGTCGGGCTCGGCCGCGCCGAGCACTGGATCGATCTCGGCCGTGACCAGCTCGGGCACGAGCAGGCCGAGCCGGCGCGCCAGCTCGCCGACGATCACCTCGGCGACGAGCGCCCGCGGGCCCTGGCCGGCGCCGCGGAACTTGACCACATATAGGCCGTCGTCGTCGGCCTCGACGAGCCCGGGCAGCGAGCCGCCCTCACGCAACGGGGTGACGTAGCGGATCGCGGCTACATCGCGCAGATCTGTCGAGACCGACATCCGCGGGGACGGTAGCGGCCGGCGCGCGTCCCCCTCCGCGCCGGCGCCCGGTTCCGATCCCCGCCGGGCGCCAGCCGATCAGCTGACCGACGCGTACACGGCCGCCTGGACGTCGCGATGCACGTCGGGAAGCTCCGGGCTCTCCCACAACCGCTGCGTCAACACGATCATGACCAGGTCGTTGGCGGGGTCGACCCGCCAGGACGTCCCGAAGCCGCCGTCCCAGCCGAACGCGCCACCGTCCCACACCGCCTGGCAGTAGCTCCACGACTTGTCAGCGAAGAAGTTCGGCCCGAGGCCGCCGTGCGCCTTCTGCGCGTCGGTGAGCTGGTCGGTGCCCATCGCGCGCACGGCCTCTGCCGGCAGCACGGACGCGCCGCCCGCGAGCAGCATCCGCGAGAACGCCAGCAGGTCGTCGACGGTCGACAGTAGGCCGCCGGCCCCGTCACCGAACGCCGGCGGCCGGCTCCACGCGCCACCGGGCTCGTCCCACACGACGAGCCCGTCCGGACGCGCCTCATAGCCGGTGGCGAGCCGGTCGGTCTCCGACGTCCAGAACGCCGTATCGCGCATCGCGAGCGGCTCGAACAGCCGTGTCCTGAGCACGTCGGCGAACGGCTGGCCGGTGGCGCGGGCGACGAGCACGCCGAGTACCGATGCGCCGGTGTTGTACATCCACCGCTCGCCCGGCTGGGCCAGCAGCGGGAGCGAACCGAGGCCCGCGATCCACGTGTCGGGGTCGGGCTGCACGGCCGGGTCGGGCGGGCCGATCGTGGACAGCTTCAGCTCCCTCTCGGCCGCGACGACCGGCCACGGCGTGCGCGCCATGAACATCTCGACGACCATCCCGAACCCGAGCGTGAACGTCAAAAGGTCACGGGTGGTGATCGCGCGCTCGGCGGCGACCGTCTCCTCCAGCGGCCCGTTAATCCGCGTCAGCACGCGGCGGCCGGCGAGCTCGGGGAGCAGCCGGTCTACGGGCTCGTCGAGCCCGATCAGTCCTTCCTCGATCACCGCGAGCGTGACCGCCGCGGTGATGGGCTTGGTGGTCGAGGCGATCCGGAACAGCGAGTCGCGGCGCACCGGCGCCCCGCCGACCTCGAGCACCCCGAGCGCCTCGACGTGAACGTCGTCGCCCCCGGCCACGAGCGCGACTAGACCGGGTATGCGCGTGTCGCCGATGTGCTGCTCGGCGGCCGCGCGCACCCGGTCGCGCACGGCGTCGGTGAGACCCGTCGCCATGCTCTACAGGTTGACCGACGCCATCCCGGTCTGGTCGTAGCGATCGCCCGCAGCTTCGGGCAGCTCCGACTCGATCCGCGCGAGGTCTTCGGCGGTCAGCTCGACATCGGCCGCGCGGGCGTTCTGCTCGAGGTACTCGCGCCGCTTGGTTCCAGGGATCGGGACGAGACCCTCACCCTGGGCCAGCACCCACGCGAGCGCGAGCTGGGCCGGCGTGATCTCCTTCTCCTCCGCGATCTCGGCCACCTTCGCGGCGAGCTTCAGGTTGCTGTCGAGGTTCACCCCGGTGAAGCGAGGACCGTGCCGGCGGAAATCGTTCTCGTCGAGCTCGTCGGGGGACGTGAAGCGGCCCGACAGGAAGCCGCGCCCGAGCGGCGAGTAGGGCACGAACCCGATCCCGAGCTCGCGGCACGCCGCCAACACTCCGTTCGTCTCGGGGTCGCGCGACCACAGTGAGTACTCGGTCTGGACGGCCGTGATCGGATGGACCGCGTGAGCGCGCCGAATCGTTTCCGGCGCCGCCTCGCTGAGGCCGATGTGGAGGACCTTGCCCTGCTCGACCAGCTCGGCCATCGCCCCAACGGTCTCCTCGATTTCGACATCAGGGTCGACGCGGTGCTGGTAGAAGAGGTCGATGTGATCGGTCCCGAGGCGCTCGAGCGAGCCGTCGATCGAGCTGCGAACGTGGTCCGCCGAGCCGTCGAGCTTCCCAACCGTCGACATGTCGCCGGCGGTGGCGGAGTCCATCCGGCGGGCGAACTTGGTCGCGATCACGTACTCGTCGCGGTGGCCCTTGATCGCGCGCCCGACGAGCTCCTCGTTGGTCATCGGCCCGTACAGCTGCGCCGTGTCGAGGAAGTTGACCCCGAGCTCGAGGGCCCGCTGGATGGTGGCGATCGCCTCGCCCTCGTCGGCTGAGCCGTAGAAGGCGGACATCCCCATGCATCCAAGCCCGAGGGCTGACACCTCGAGCGAGCCAAGCTTGCGCGTTTTCATTGATGCTCCAGTCGTTGGCGGTGAAAACTGCCTTGCCTCCAAGATACGACGCCCCGTCGCGTGCCCGACGGCCAGCTCGTATCCGCGACCGGCTTCCCTCGCCCGGAGTTTGCCCTCACGCCACGTTCGCGCCGTACGCCTTCAGCGCGATCAGCCAGAGCTCCCGCCACAGCTTCTGCTGGGCCATCTTGTGCTTCATGACGTTGCGGTATTGCTGTTCGCTCAGGCCCGGCGGCTTCGGCACGATCGTCAACACGTCGTCGCGGTTGGCGTTCTCGAGCTCGCGGAGCGCCATCTTGCGGCTGTCGACCCCGATCCCCCACATCCGCCACCGCTTCCCGTCGCACCCAATCGTGAAGCAGTACGGCCAGCTGCGCCGGCAGCGCATCTCGCCGATCGGCACCGTGAACAGGACCTCGCCGGCCTTGCTGGTGAGCGTCGCGGTGTTGTCGAAGTCGCCCCTCAGCTCGAGCACGGCCCGCCTGCCGGTGAGCGACAACAGGTGGCGCCGCCACAGAACGATCGCCGCAAACCGGCGCTCCTTCTTGGACGCGAATCCGGAGCCGGATGAACCCGACTCACCGGGATCGGCTTCGATCTCTTCCTCCGTCGCTGCCCAAGGCGCGAACCGGTCGTCGTCGTCGCTCATCGCTTACCTATACCCGGCCCGACCCGAAACGCATCGCTCATCTCGCGCGCACGACGAACCGCAGACCGCCCTTGGGGCCGAGCGTCGGCGTGGTCACGATCTGCGGGTCGGCGACCGACTGCGGCTCGAGCCTCACGCGCGCCAGCAGAACGGCGGCGAGCGCGCGCAGCTCGTACTCGCCAAAGCGCTTGCCGAGGCACATGCGCGATCCGCCACCGAACGGGATATAGGCGCCGCGCGGGAGCGTGGCCTCGCGCTCGGGTAGGAACCGGTCGGGGTCGAAACGGAACGGGTCGGGATACAGCTGCGGCAGGTGGTGGGTGGCCCAGGACGAGTACTGGACGCCGATCTCCGCCGGCACCGGCACCCCGGCGAGGGTCACGTCGCGCGTCGTCCGTCGCGGCCCCACCCACGCGGCCGGATAGCACCGCAGCGTCTCCTTCAGCGTCCGCTCGAGCACCGGCAGGGCCTGCCCGTCGAGCTCGGACGGCGTCGGATTCCGGCCGCCCAGCACCCGATCGAGCTCGTCTTCGACGGCCTGGCGCGCCGGCGCTGTCCGCCCGAGCTCGTGCAGCAGGAACGTGAACGTGGTCGTGGTCGTGTCGTGCCCGGCGAACAGGAGCGTCACCGCCTGATCGCGGACCACGCCGGCGGGCAGCGGCGACCCCGCGTCGTCGGTCGCGGCCAGCAGCAGCCCGAGCACGCCCCGGCCGGGATCGCCCCGGCGCCGGCGCTCGTCGATCTCCGCGCGGACGAGCGCGTCGAGCCTGGTCCGGGCGGCGATCGCGCGAGCCAGCGGCGTCCCGCCCACCGGCGGCAGCAGCTGGAGCAGGACCGGCTCGCCATGGATCGCGAGCGAATCCTCGAACGCCTTTGCCAGCTCCTGCTCGCGCCCGCCGGCGGCCTCGAGCCCGAGCAGAGCGCGCAGCGCGATCCGCAGGGCCAGCTCGCGGGTCCAGTGGTAGACCTCGAGCTCCTGCCCCTCGACGAGCGACTCGGCGGCGGCCACGGCCTCCTCGATCATCGTCTCCGCCATGCCGGCGACGTAGTCGCGATGGAACGCGGGCAGCATCAGCATGCGGAATTCGCGGTGGTACGGGCCGTCAATGTTCAGCATTCCGTCGCCGAGCAGCGGCCAGAGGTCGGCGAAGCGCCCGTCGCGCCACGAGAACGCGTCGAACTCGCCGACCAGGATCTGGTGGTTGACCTCAGCGCCGACCGCCCACACGATCGGCTCGTGCAGCAGGCGGATCGTGAACACGGGCCCGAAGCGGCGCTCGTGCTCGAGCAGCAGCCCCAGCGGGTCGGAGATGATCCTGCGCGTGTGCGACAAGCTCGGGGCGGTGCTGCCCGGCGGCAGCTTCGCCCGCCGGCGCACCCGCCGTTCGCGTCGCACGTCGGCGGCGATGCGCTGCACCAGCCCCAGCTCCATCGGCGCCGGCGGCGGAGCGCCGATCGTCCGCGTCGGGGTGAGGACCTGGGCGCCCGTCATCGCCCCGAACGCTAGCGCGCGGTTGGCCGATGTCGCGCCGGCGTCAGCGGCCCCGGCCGGCCCCGCGCGACGCTCCCGACCGCGTCAGCGACCCCGGCGAACGACGACGACCCTGACCTTGCCGGTCATCGAAGCCGGGAGCCGCACGCTCGCCTGAGCCCCCAGCGAGATGCGGGCCGTGCATCTGGGCGGGGGGCCGCCGAGCTTGCCCGCTACCGAGCACACCCATGCCGCGACCTGGCCGCTGACTCCTCGCGCGCGGCGCAGGGCGAGCGTCCGGGAGCCGCCCCGCGACCGTCGCGCGTCGCTCGCGGCGGAAACCAGGCTGATCCGGGCGAACGCCAGGGTGGCTCCGTGAGAGTTGCGCAGGGCGATCTGTCCGGCGGACAGTACGACGGCCGCCGATGCGGCGGACACCACCGGACCGACGGATCGCGCCGACCAGACGACCGCACTTCCGGCGATGTTCGACACGGTCTGCCGCACCCAGAGAACCGAGCCGACGTCCGCCGGCGTGATCCTGTAGCTCGCGACGTTCGACGGGCCGGCCACGACACACGTGTTCGTGCATCGCATCACCTGGGTGACGCTGCTCTGGAGCGGCGATCCGGTCCAAGTGGCAGGGGTGACGTTCAGGGTGGCCCCGACGCGTCCCGGACCCGCGGAGATCTGCGGCGGCGCGGTCCACCGCGGCGCCGCGAACGTCATCACCGGAGCGGATCCGGCAGATCCGGGCACCGGGCCGACCGCGGCGCTCGTCGCCGTCGACTGTCCGACGGCGTTGCCGGCGGTCACCGCCACCCGGACCTCGTCGCCGCCGTCAGCCGCACTGAGCGTGTAACTCGACCCGGTGGCGCCGGCGATGCTTGTCCACGTGACCCCGTCGGCCGAGCGCTGCCACTGGTAGGAGAGCGACGGACCGGCCGGGGTCCAGCCGCCCGCGTACGCGTACAGCGTCTGCCCCTGCTGCGCAAGCCCGCCGATCACCGGAGGCATCGTGTTGATCGGCGCGGACTCGGTCGTGAGCTCCGAGTCGTATCCGTACATCGTTCCGTCGTTGTTGTGCGCGACCAGCCGGTAGTGGTAGGTGGTCCCGGACGCGAGGCCTGACAGCGCACCGGTGACCGGGACGGGCGCCTGACCCTCACCGATGTCGACGAGAGCGGTCTGCGATCCGTATGAGGTGGTGGTTCCGTACTGCCAGTAATACGTCGTGTCGAGTCCGTTCGGGTAGACGCCTCCGCTGAGCGTCGCCGTCGTCGGACCGACGCCGGCTGTGTATGTGTTTCCGATGCCGTAGCCGAACGACGGACCGCCGATCCCGGGCGCACCCTGCGCCACCGCTCCCGATATCGAGCCGATCCCGGTCGGGCCGTCATAACCGACCGCGGCGTCACAGATGTAGAGGATCGGCTGGTCGCAGTCGCCGCTCGAGCCACTGGTCGGGTCGTTGAGCAATGCGCTGTCGGTGTAGGCCCATTGCGGGGTCGTGCCGTCGACGCCGGTGATCGCCTCGTAGGCGGCGATCAGCGGCGTCGCGAGGCTCGTGCCGCCGTACTGCATCCAGCCGCCAGCCCCTGAGTCGTAGATGACCAGGCCCGTGTCGGGATCGGCGTCGGCCGACACGTCGGAGTACGCGCGTCCCTCGCAACCCAGGGCCGGCTGATATGCGGGCGGGGGTTGCTCGTTCACATCGCACCCCGACCCGGCGCCCCAGCCCCCGTCGAGCGACCACGCAGACTCGCTGAAGCCCCGAGCGCTCTGGCCGCCGGTCGCCGGCGCGAGGCTGGTGCCGCCGGCGGCCGTCACCCCTCCGAACGCCGCCGGATAGGGGTCAGCGCCGTCGCCGTAGTAACCGTGGTCGCCGGTGGCGGCGATCACCGCCGTGTCCGGGAACGTGTAACTGTCGCCGATCGGCGAGGCCGCGCTGTCGGTCCAGCTGTTGGAGATCTGGTTGGCGCCAAGCCCCGCCGCCGCCACGTCCGCGGCGTGCAGGTCGGTTTCGCTGGCGGTGCTCGCCTCGACGAGCACGATCTTGCAGTTCGGGCACAGCGACGAAACCGCATCGAGGTCGAGTGACTCCTCGGTCTCCCAATCGGGGTCCGGGGCCGGCAGAGGCGAGGACTGCCCGCTCTCGTTGACCTTCGCGAAGCATGCGCTCGTGCACGCCGGCAGCCCGTACGCGCTGCGGAACACGGCGAGGTCGGACTCGGCGTTCGAGTCATCGCCGACGTCGACGATCGCCACCGTGTCGTCGCTCCCGGCGGTCTGCGACAGGTAGGTCAGGTCGTAGGCCTGCTGCAGCCACGCCGGCGTCCCCGCCCACGGCGGCGCGACGCCGGCGTCAGCGGGGTGCGCGGATGGAATCCCCCGCGCGCCGGTCGGGAACACCTGGGTGAAGGTCGCCCCGCCGTGCACGTCCGGGCGGACGCGAGCGTGGTTTGAGCGGAGCACCAGCGCCTCCGCAGCGCAGCGCGCGAATCCCGCCGGCGCAGGCGGACACGCGGCCTCGGACGTCACCTGCGACGGAGCGAGGCCCGTGGACTCCGAAAGCGCGCTCGCGATCGCCTGCTCGCTCGCGGCCTGAGAGCGGACGCCGGTGTGCACGCTGGCGACTGCGGGAGCGATCGCCGCACGGGAGCTGGCGCCGGCGTGCGCCGGCGACGCAAGTACGCACACCGCCAGCAGCGGCAGCAGGAATGTGAGCGCGCGACCGAGCCACGGGCCCGACGCGAGCCCTGTCGAGCGGCGCATACATCCCTATTGGCCGCCGCCCTCGCACGCCCGCGTAATGGGCGCGAATTTGGACACATGTCGTGCGGCGCGCCTACCGTCGGATCAGCCGATACCAGTGACCGCCCCCGCAAATACGCTCGCGCTCGTGGCGCGATCGTACTCACGGGGGCGACCACTCGTCCCACCAGCCCTACGGCAGGACCTGGCCATCCTGGAGGTGGCGTCAGCCACACTGCTACCACCGGCGTCCCAGGTAGGCCGCCTCGGCGACGTACCGGCCGGATCGCCGGGCCGCCCGCTCCTCAGCCTCGCGCCGCTCGATCATCGAGATGCGCTCGACCGGGCTGACACGCGGCCTCCCCTCGCCGGCGATGCGCGGGCTCCGGGCCGGCGCAGACCACGAGGACAATCGACGGCTGGGCACGACTGCGAGCAGGCGTGCGCTGACCGCCTGCGGGTTCCCTCTCATGGGAGGTCTCCTTTGGGATTGGTTGTTTGCGTTTACGCGGACTGCCGTTTCCGGGCAGCGCGCTATGTCACACGCGCGTCACGCATGTGTGAGTCGAGTGCCTCTCGCGGTGTCACCTAACCGTGAGAGGGCAATAAAAAAGGCGACCCTTTGGGTCGCCCTCGCGAGTGGTTCGTATGTCGCGCTAGACCTAGCGCGCGAGCCTCTCCACGAGGGTGACATTCATGAACGGCGCCATGGCGTCAAGCCCGCGCACGTGCGCCGACTTCCGATCCGCTTCGGCCGAGAATGAATATGTCGTGGTGGTCGTGATCATGAGGCTCTTCTCCTTGCTGCCATCGCAGGGTAACTCAGCGCCCGGACAAATTCAAGGGCCACGGGACAAAAATACGTCACCTCGTGGTCGAAGATCACGGTGTCTCTCGCAACGGCGAGTTGGCGGCCGACCTCGCGCCCGATGCTGCGGTTAGCGCCGGCTATGACCGCGAGGCGGCACGTCACGACTGTCCGGGTGCCGGCTCTGGGTCGAGACGGGTAGCGCCGGCGATCTCGGCCATCGCGATCGCCGCGGCCACAGCGGCGTTCAGGCTCTCGACGCCCTCGCGCCCGCCGGGAATCCGCACCAGCGCATCGCACTTGGTTCGCGTTCGCTGTCGCAGCCCCTGACCCTCGGCGCCGACGACCAGCACCGACTTGGGGTCGAACTCCGTTTCGCGGAGCGTGCTCTCGCCGCGCTCGTCGAGGCCGTACACCCAGTAGCCGTACTCGCGCAGAATGTCGAGGCTCCGCGCCAGGTTCGTGACCCGGAACACGTCGACGAACTCGGCGCCGCCGACCGCGATCCGCGCCACCTTCGGCGTCAGCTCGGCGGAGCGGTTCTTGAGCAGGAGCACGGCGTCGGCGCCGAAGAACGCCGCGGCCCGCAGCATGGCGCCGAGGTTCTGCGGATCGGAGATCTGATCGAGCGCGACCACGAGTCGGCCGGACGCGAGGCGATCGAGGTCGTGCTCGCCGTACACCGCCCGCCGGGCCATGAACACGCACACGCCCTGGTGCTTGTCATCGTCGGTCAGACCGGTCTCACGGCGAAACTCCGGCCACGAGACCAACTCGGGCTCGATGCCGACCCGGCGCGCCGCCTTGATCGTGTCGGCGTGGTACTCGGTCTTGCCGCCGAGGATCACGCGCCGCACGTCCTCGGGCCGCTTGAGGAACACGGCCCGGACCGAGTGCTTGCCGTAAACCATCTCCATCGGGGCCACGATAGCCCTCGCCCCCGGACCCAGGGGGCCAGCGCGCGGGCGCGCATTCACGCGCGCGACAGGTACCTACCCTCGCGCGTGTCGACCTTGATCTTCTCGCCGGTCGATATGAACAGTGGCACCTGCACGACGACGCCGGTTTCGAGCGTCGCCGGCTTGGTCCCACCACCCGAAGCGGTGTCGCCGCGCAACCCCGGGTCGGTCTCGGTCACCTCGAGATCGACGGAGCCCGGCACCTGGACGTCGCTCGCGCTGTCGTCGATGAACAGGATCTCGACCTCGTCGTTGACCTTGATCCACTTGAGCGGCTCCGTCAGCGTGGCCTCGGGCAGCTCGATCTGCTCGTACGTCTCGGTGTTCATGAAGTGAGCCGCATCGCCGTCCGAGTACAGGAACTGCATCCGGCGCGCCTCGCTCCGGACCGACCGCAGCTTCTCGCCGGCGCGGAACGTCTTGTCGATCACCGCCCCGTCGCTGGCCCGGCGGAGCTTCGTCCTGACGAACGCGGCGCCCTTGCCGGGATTGACGTGCTGGAACTCGATCACCTTGTAGACGGTCCCGTCCACTTCGACGTGGTTGCCGCTCTTGAGCTGATTTGTGCTTATCGACATGGCGCGGACCGAGGATAGCGACGCGCCGGCGACCCGCCCGTTCCCGGCGCCGGCACCCCGGCAGTGCGCCCGCGACATGCATAGCTCGACAAATGACCCCCGCCCGTCAAACCGTGTCGGACAGCGCATGTGGGGCATGCAGCATGCGGCACCGTCCGCCGGTTCCACCCCGTTTGTCGGGTCATGCAGGTGATCCGCGTGGCGTCGCAGCAGTCCCGGCGGGTAATCGCGCCGCAGCGGCCCCGCCGGCGACCCGCCCCGTTCCCGGCGCCGGCACCCGCGCGCCGGCGTCCTAACCTTCACTCGACGGTGGCTGAGTACTCCACCTACTTCCGGCCGAAGGGCCTGGACGGCATCGAGGCGCTGCACGCCCGGTTCGTCCGGCACGCCTACCGGCCGCACTCGCACCCGACCTGGACGGTGGCGGTCGTCGAGCGCGGAGCCGCCCGGTTCGAGGTGGATGCCACTCACCAGCGCGCCGGCGAGGGCGAGCTGTTCGTGCTCGAGCCCGAGGCCGTCCACACCGGCATGGCGGCGGTCCCGGAGGGGTGGGCGTACAAGGTGCTGTACATCGAACCGACGCTGCTGCACGACTGGGCCGAGCGCGACGGCGCCGCGCCCCGCGCCGCTCGCTGGGTCGTGTTCCGCGACCGCGCACTGCGCGGCGCACTCGAGCGCGCCCACGCCGCGCTGGCCGCCGAGACGCCGGGAGAGCTCGCGATCGACGAGGCGGTCCTCGCCGCGGTCGCAGCGCTGGCGCCGCACCTGCGGCCGGGACCGCCGGCGCGCGGACGCGATCGGGCCGAGCACGCGGCGGTCCGCCGGGCCCGGCGTCACCTGTGCGAGCGATGGGACCAGCGGGTCACGCTGGCCGAGCTGTCCGCCGACGCCGGGCTCAGCCGGTTCGAGCTTGTGCGGCGGTTCGGCGAGCAGAACGGCGTCACCCCACACGCGTACCAGACCAACCTGCGAGTCGAGCATGCCCGCAACCTGCTGGCCGCGGGGATGGCGCCGGCGGCGGTCGCGGCCGAGTGCGGATTCGCCGACCAGCCCCACCTCACGCGCGTGTTCAAGCGCGCGGTCGGCGTCAGCCCCGGCCGTTACGCCCGCGCGGTCGTGTCCTGACCGGCCGGGCGCCCGCGCGGTCGGCCCCTGACCGGGCAACAGACCGCAACATCGTTCAAGACACCCCATGCACCGGGCGGCGATCATGTCGCCGATGGGCGTTGGCCAGTTCGACACGAAGATCGCAGTCGTGGTCCGCGACGACCTCGCGACGTGGCAGCGCCTGAACGTCACCGCGTTCATGATCAGCGGCGTCACCGCGCAGGGCGGCGCCGCCGCGATCGGCCAGGACTACATCGACGCCGATGACCGCCGCTACCTGCCGCTGCTGATCCAACCCGTGCTCGTCCTCGAAGCGGCTGCCGCCAAGCTCCAGACCGTGCGCGAACGAGCCGAGCGCCGCGGCGTCCCGATCGCCATCTACACCAACGAAATGTTCAGCACCGGCAACGATGAGGACAACCGCGCCGCGGTCCGCGCCGTCGCCACCGACGAGCTCGACCTCGTCGGGATCGCGGTTCGCGCTCCGCACCGCGACGCCGACGCGATCCTTCGTGGCCTGAAGCGCCATCCGTGACGCTCTAGGATCGCGGCTTGCCCTCGCCGTGGTCCCGAACTCCGCCGACCGCACAGCAAACGTCTGCCTACGCGGACGCGGTCAACAAGTCGTTCTGGCTTGACACGCTGCCGGCGCGCGACCCGCACGCGCCGCTCGACGAGGCGCTCGACACAAATCTGTGCATCGTCGGCGGCGGCTACACCGGACTGTGGGCGGCGCTGTACGCCAAGGAACTCGACCCGGCGCGCGAGGTGGTGCTGCTCGAGGCTACCCGCTGCGGCGCCGGCGCCAGCGGGCGCAACGGCGGCTTCCTCCAGTCCTCGCTCACGCACGGGATCGGCAACGGCCTGTCGCGTTTCCCGGATGAGCTCGAGCAACTCGAGCGGATGGGCCTCGAGAACTTTCACGCGCTGGCCGCCGACGTGGAACGACTCGGCGTCGACGCCGAGTTCGAGGCCGCCGGCGACCTGATCGTCGCGCTCGAGCCGCGCGAGCTCGCCGACCTAAAGGATGAGGCCGACCTTACGCGACGGTTCGGCCACGACGCGGAGCTGCTCGACCGCGAGCGGCTCCGGGCCGAGGTGAACTCGCCGATATACCTCGGCGGCCTGTGGATCAGGACGGGGTCGGCGCTCGTGCACCCGGGCAAGCTCGCCGACGGACTGCGGGCGGCGGCGGTCCGCGCCGGCGTGCGCGTGTGCGAGTACACCCCGGTCCGGGATCTCGAGAGGACAGGCGCCGGCGCATCGGTCACCACCGACGGCGGGGTCGTCCGCGCCCGCCGGGTCCTGCTCGCGACCAGCGCCTATCCGCCGCTCGTGCGGGCGATCGGGAGGTACATCGCGCCCGTGTACGACTACGTGCTCGTGACCGAGCCGCTCGGGGAGCGCATGCGCGCCGCGATCGGGTGGGCGGCCCGCCAGGGCGTCAGCGACCTCGGTAACCAGTTCCATTACTACCGGCCGACTGCCGACGGCCGGATCCTGTGGGGCGGGTACGACGCGGTCTACCGCTACGGCGGTCCGGTCGGCCCGCAGCTCGACGACCACGAGCCGACGTTCGCCAGGCTCTCGCAGCACTTCTTCACGACGTTCCCGCAGCTCGAGGGCCTGCGCTTCAGCCATCGCTGGGGCGGCGCGATCGACACCTGCAGTCGCTTCTCAGTGTTCTTCGGCACGGCGCTCGGCGGCCGCGTCGCGTACGCGCTCGGCTACACGGGCCTAGGCGTCGGCGCGAGCCGGTTCGGCGGCCGGGTCGGGCTCGACCTGCTCGATGGGCGCGCGAGCGAGGCGACCGCGCTGACGATGGTCCGCCGGCGCCCGCTGCCGTTCCCGCCCGAGCCGCTTCGGACCGGCGTGATCCAGCTGACCCGCAACCGGCTCGCCGCCGCCGACCGCAACGACGGCCGCCGCGGGATCTGGCTGAGGACGCTCGACCGGATGGGCCTGGGATTCGATAGCTGAACTACGATCCCGCGTCATGCAGCCCCGTGTCGCGTTGGTCACCGGTGCAAGCTCGGGCATCGGCGAGGCGATCGCCCGTCGCTACGCGGCGGCCGGAGTCAAGGTCGTCGCGACCGCCCGCCGGGGCGACCGGCTGGATGCGCTCGTGGCCGAGTTCGGCGAGGCCTCGGTCCTGCCGATCGTGCTCGACGTCCGCGATGACGACGCGGTCGAGCAGGCGGTGCGGTCGCTCCCGGCGGCGTTCGCCGAGGTCGACGTCCTCGTCAACAACGCGGGCCTCGCACTCGGGCTGGAGCCCGCGCAGGACGCGGTGCTCGACAACTGGGAGCGGATGATCGAGACGAACTGCACCGGCCTCGTGTACATGACCCGTGCGCTCCTGCCGGGGATGGTCGAGCGGCGGCGCGGGCACGTCGTAAACATGGGCTCGATCGCCGGCACCTATCCGTATCCGGGCGGCAACGTCTACGGCGCGACCAAGTCGTTCGTGCACCAGTTCAGCCTCGGCCTGCGCGCCGACCTGCACGGCACGGGCATCAGGGTCACCTGCATCGAGCCCGGACTGATCGGCGGCACCGAGTTCTCCGAGGTGCGGTTCGCCGGCGACACCGAGAAGGCGGCCGGCGTGTACTCGGGCACCGAGCCGCTCGGCCCCGAGGACATCGCGGCGGCCATCGACTGGGTCACCTCTCAGCCCGAGCACGTCAACGTGAACGTGCTCGAGCTGATGCCCGTGAGCCAGAGCTTCGCGGCGCTCCCGGTCGACCGCGCCGGCGCCTGATCGCGCTCGGACCGCTCAGAGCGCGAGCCGCATCTCGTGCTGACGGACGAGCGGACGCGCGCCCAGCGAGGTCAGCGCCCGCGCCGGCGCCTCGCCAACCGGGGCGTTCGACAGGCGCAGGCCCCGATCCGGCCCCGCCGCCGCCAGCAACGCGTCGGCGGCCGCGCCATCGTCGAGCGCGGCGATTTGGAGGGTTGAGACCGGGTCGGCATCGTCGCGAAACAAAACCGCTGCCGCGACCTCGCCACCGCGGTCGACCATCAGTCCGCGCAGCGCCGATCCCCTTGCGCGTATCTTGGCCACGCTCTCGTCAGTGCGCTGCCACGGCTCCCGGCTCTCCCGGTGCACTGCGATCCAGGCCTGGGCGGCCTCCGGTTCGACCGGTCGCGACGGCGGGACCCCGTCTCGCCGCGCCGGCAGCGACCACACGTCCACCACCCGGACCAGGTCGAAGCCGAGCTTCTCGTACAGGCCGATCGCTGCGCGGTTGGCGTCGATCACCTCGAGCCACACCTCGCTGCAGCCGCGCCGGTGCGCAGCCTCGAGCCCTGCGACAAGCGCGCGCTCGCCGAGACCGCGCCGACGGTACGGCGGCGCCGTCCCCATGCCCCCCACCCAGCCCGCTGCGCCGCGTCGCGCGATCAACGCCAGTGCCGCCGGCCGGTCGTCGATCGCCACCTGCGAGCAGTCGAGATCGATGTCGTTGCCGTTCACGTGGTCGCGAAACACGGACTCGTCGAGCTGCATCGGCAGCAGGTAGTCCGAGAAGCCCTCGTTGAACAGCTCGCGGATGAGCGACAGGTCCAGCGCGCTGGCGGGCTCGATCCTCACGAATCACCGAAGAACCGAACGGGGTTTTCGACCATCATCTGGTCAATCTGGTCCTGGGTGACGCCGGCCTCGAGCAGCGCCGGCAGGACCTGGTTTGAGATCAGCAGATAGTCGGGCTTCTCATCGGCGAAGTACGGATTGCCGACGAAGAAGTCGAGGAAGCAGGCCGCGTCGTGGGAGAGGTGGATGCGGTCCGCGTAGCCCTCGCCGACCAGCGCGACCAGCGTCCGGATCCGGTCGGCCAGCGGGTTGAAGTGATCGATCCCGAACCGGTCGCATCCGAGCCACGCGCCGGCATGCGCGATCGTCCGCAGGTAGTCGAGGTCGTTGCTGTCGCCCGCGTGGGCGATCACGATCTGCCCGGGGTCGACGCCATGGCGAGTGAGCGCGTCGAGCGCGAGCAGCCCGGTCCGTTGCTCGGCGTTGGTGTGGACCATCACCGGCACGCCGGTCTCGGTGGCGGCGATCGCGATCGCCTCGAGGATCCGGGGGATGTCACCGACCAGCCCATGTCGCTCGACCGTGCACTTCAGGAACGCCGCCTTCACGCCGGTGTCGTCGATCCCCTCGCGGATCTCGCGGACGAACAGTTCCGCGATCGCCTTGAGGCTGCGGTAGGCGAGGAAGTTCGGCAGCTCGAGGAACGCGTACAAGCCGCTCGCGACGATGATGTTGACGTCGGCCGCCTCCGCCACCTCGCGGATCCGCGGGATGTACCGGCCGAGGCCGGGAGCGGTCGGATCGACGATCGTGCTGATCCCCGCTTCGCGCACGCGCGTGAGCTTCTCGACCGCATCGGCGACGCGCTCCTGCTCGTCCCAGTAGCTCGGACCGTACGCGTGGCCCCAGTTCTGCAGCGCCTCCGGCTCCATGATGAATATGTGCTCGTGCATGAGCGTTCGACCGAGGTCGTCCAGCTCCACCGGGCCTCTCACGGTCTCGACACTTGCCACTGTCGCTCCTCTCTGGTTACCGGTGGCGTAGCGTAAACGGCATCTGGGGCCGCTTCGCGGCATCCGTGGGGCCAAGCATCCCCGTCCGGACGGGCCTGCATGGCCCCACGGACGCCGAGCGAAGCGAGGCCCCTCCCCTTTAAATCACGCCGGCAGGGATCGTGATCGTGATGTTCGCGCGCTTGTCGGCTGCGGTCTTGCCGACGCGCTGCGCCCACGCGGCCGGCGAGCGCATCCACTCGGGGATGCCAGCCGGCGCGTCCAGCTCGGGGATCTCGATCCGGTCGCCGGGCGCGAACGAGTCGCCGTAGGGGACGAGCGGGCCGGGTGTGTCCGGGTGGGCGATCAGCGGATGGAGCGCGGCCAGCGCCTGGTTCCAGTTCTGGAGCATCGCGGCGATCGCAGCCTTGAGCTTCGCGGGGTCGCCGCCCGAGCTGCTCTCGGGCTCGGTCGGATGGGTGACGTGCGCGTAGGCGGGTGAGTAGGTCTGTCCCACCGGCGTCTGCTTCCACTTCTGCCAGGCGTCGTCGGCGAGCGACCCGAGCGCGACCACGGCCTCGATCATGTTGCCGCCGAAGATGCTCCGCAGCCAGCTGTTGCGGTAGTCGACGATCCCGGCATCGTCCTTGTGCTGCTCGCCGCCGGTCTGGCCGTAGACCGAGTAGAGGAACGTGTTTATCAGCAGATAGCTGCGGTTGAAGCCGAGCTTCGCCATCAGGCCCTGGGTACGGTGGCCGGCCTCGCCGACGAGGATCCGCCGGACGACCGCCTCCGACTGGGCGGGATCCTGCCCGATCACGAGCAGCCGGGCGCTGCCGTCGAGTCGTCCGCGATGGAAGATCGGGCCCCACTCGACGCGGAACGCGGCCGGCGGGTACACGTCGGCCCCGGGGTAGGCGCCGACCAACGAGGCATAGGGTTCGCCCACGGGGCCTGGGTCATATATGTGCGTCATCGCCACGACCGTTGCACGGCCGGTGAGCCCAGGCTCGCGCGCGGAAAGCTTACCGCCGAATCGCCCGCAATGTACGGTAGGCGTATGCCTAACGCCACTGGCCCGATCGACCCCGCCGGCAGCCCCAAGTGGGCGCTCGCCGGACGGATCGTGACGATGGACCCGAACTCGACGATCGTGATGGACGGCGCCGTCTGGATCGCGGACGCCGCGATCGCCGCGATCACCAAGCGCGGCGACCCCAGCCCCGAGGGATTCGGTGGCGTCGTCCCGCTCGAGACCGGCGGGACCGTGTTTCCGGGACTGATCGAGCTCCACAACCACCTCGCCTACAACGCGCTGCCGCTGTGGAACGTTCCCAAGCGCTACACCAACCGCAACCAGTGGGGCAACGTGCCCGCGTATCACCAGCTCGTCACCGCGCCGATGAAGACCATCGGCGAGGCGACCGACCTGCTGCCGGCGCTGGTCCGCTATGTCGAGTGCAAGGCGCTCGTCGGCGGGGTGACCACCACCCAGGGCATCGCACTGTTCAGCGCGCCCGGCGTTCGGCGCTATTACCGGGGAATCGTCCGCAACGTCGAGGACACGGGCGACAAGCTGCTGCCCGAGGCCGGCAGCCGCATCGCCGACGTCGACGCGAGCGATCCCCAGGCGTTCCTCACCGAGATCGAGAAGAAGACGTGCTTTCTCCTGCACCTGAGCGAGGGCACCGACACGGCCGCCCACCAGCACTTCGAGGCGCTCGCGCTTCCAGGAAACAAGTGGGCGATCGCGCCGTCGCTCGCCGGCATCCACTCGGTCGCGCTGGCGCCCGCCGACTTCGCCGTGATGGCGGCTCACGGCGCGTCGATGGTGTGGTCGCCGTTCAGCAATCTTCTGCTCTACGGGCAGACGGCGGACGTCGGCGCCGCGGCCGTCGCCGGGACGGCTGAGGAGCCGTTCAGGATCGGGCTCGGATCGGACTGGTCGACGAGCGGCAGCAAGAGCCTGTTCGGTGAGCTCAAGGTCGCCCGCGTCTACAGCGAGAGCAACGGGAACGTGTTCGACGACGAGCAGCTGATCCGCCTGGCCACGACCGCGGGCGCCGAGATCCTCGGCTGGGACGCGGCCCTCGGCTCGCTCGAGGTCGGCAAGCGAGCGGACCTGGTCGTCGTCGCGGGCCAGAACGACACTGCCCCGCTCACCCCGCTGTTCGAAGGCGACGAGCGCTCCGTGCAGCTGGTGGCGATCAACGGCACCCCGCGCTACGGCACGCCGGCGATGATGGCCGTCGACGGTCCCGGGCTGGAGACGGTCACGATCGGCGGTCAGGCGCGCGTCCTGTATCTCGTGCAAGCGACCGAGGACCCCGATGTGGCCGCGCTCAGCTACGGCGAGGCGCAGGCCAAGCTCGCCGACGCGCTGCAGAACATCAAGGCGATCCGGATTGAGCAGGAGGCCAAGCACGGGCCCGAGGCGCTCGCCGCCGCGCCGGCGGTCCACGCGGGCCATCCGCGCCTGGCGCTCGACGAGTTCGAGCACACCGACTTCACCCAGCGTCCGCACCTGCCGTTCGACGGGCACGTGACCGGACCGGTCGACATTCCGGAGGCGGACGCCGCGCCGATTTCCTCTCTGTTGTCGGCGATCCAGATCGATCCGCTGACGGTGGCGGACGATCCTTCCTGGCTCGACCGCGTCGGGCAGGAGATGAACCTGCCCGGTTATGTCACCCCAGGTTTGCGCACTTTGTACGAGGCCTGACGGCCCGCGCTTGCTATCACACTCGCGAAGCGCCACAATACGGCGCGGGGAAGCCACAGACACGAGGGGCAACTTGTCAGCCAACCCGGCAGCCGGGCCGCGGGGCGTATTCATCAGCTACCGACGCGATGACGTCGCGGACGCTGCCCGCTCGCTCAGGGACAGGCTCAGTGTGAGGTTCGGTGAGGATTCCGTTTACTTCGATGTCGACGAGCGGCCCGGGATCGATTGGCAAGCGCGGATCCGCGAGCGCGGCAAGCACGCAGATGTGTTCCTCGCCGTAATCGGCCCGCGCTGGCTATCCGAGCTCAAGGTGCGAACGGCCGCGGCCAAATCCAGTGGCGCCGTTGACTACGTCCGGCGCGAGATCGAGTGGGGGCTCAGCGACTGGCCGGGCGAGGTCATCCCGGTACTGATCAGTACCAGCATGCCGGATGAGCACGAGCTCCCGCGCTCGATCAAGGGACTGTGTCGTAAGCAGGCTGCCGGGATCAGACACGAGTCGTTCGACCCCGACGTCGCCCAGCTGATCACGCGTCTGGAACAGATGAGTCCCGCGGCTGACGTACCGCAGGATCAGGCGACGGATCGCTCGGGGGAGGCACCCGACAGCGGTCCGCCGGCGGCCACAGAGCGTCTACGTGCCACTGGTGTCCCACAACCAACGGACGATCACTATCTCGAGGTGATCAAGCGGATGACCCGGGGCATGGTGGTGCCATGGCTGGGAGCGTCCGTCCGCGGAGCCTTGCCTGACTCGCAATTCCTCGCCAGGCAACTCGCCGAGGAGTACGCGGAGCTCAAGCTCCAGTCCTCCGACCTCGCCGAGATCGCCCAGAGCATCCTGATCAGAGAGGGACGACGAGAGCTTCAGGAGAGCTTGCGCGAGCTGATCAAGCAGCATTCCGAGCCGATCCATGTCCATCGATTCCTCGCAGAGCTCCCCGGGCGGATGCGGCGCCGCGATGTGCCCGCCTCCTATCAGCTGATCATCAGCACGAATTACGACCGGGCACTCGAGCGCGCATTCGAGGACGTGAACGAGCCATTCGACTATGCGATCTATATGCCCAGCACGGGCAGATTCGTGCATTTCCCGTGGGGGGAGGAAGACGACGAACCGCGCGCAGTGACGATCAACGATCCAGGGAATTACTTCGACTTTCCAATCGGAGACGACTACAGGCTCAAGCGCACCGTGATCGTCAAGGTGCACGGCTCATTCACCTTCTGGGAGGGGAACGTGGAATGGGAAGACGATTACGTGGTGACCGAGGATCAGTACATCGACTATCTGCCGACGCACGCCATCGAGGATTACCTACCGAGGCAGATACTCGATCAGCTGACGGGATCGCGATGCCTGTTCCTCGGCCACATGCTAAGTGAGTGGAGCGCCCGGGTCCTGCTCAGGCGGATCTGGCCCGCGCGCGAGATGGCCGAGATCTCCTGGGCAATCGAGGATGGCCCCGATGATCTCGAGAAGCGCTCGTGGGGCGCCATCGGTCGGATGGAGCTGCTGGACGCTCCTCTATCCGAGTACGTGCGTGGGCTCAGCTCGGCGCTGGATCTCCGCCTGGACGCTCTGACCGCCGCCAGCGCCGTCGCCTGAACATGGATGACGACGACGGGCACCGCGGTCGGGAGCAGGTCGGCGACGGGGACGAGCCGAGCCCGTACCAGGGCCTCGGTTACTACACCGAGGAGGACTTCAGATGGTTCTTCGGCCGCGACCGCGAGCGCACGCGGATCATCTCGAACCTGCGCACGAGCCGGCTGACGATTCTGTACGCCGAGAGCGGCGTCGGTAAGAGCTCGTTGCTGCGCGCGGGCGTCGTCGCCCGGCTGCGACAACTCGCCGACCCGAGCGTCGAGCAGCGAGGCTCCGCTCGGTTCGTCCCGATCATCTTCAGTGATTGGCAGGACAAACCGGTCGAACGACTGCTCGCGGCCATCGAGAGCCAAGCGGCGCCATTCACCGTCGAGCCCAGGCCCCGGGTCTTGGCGGTGCACGGCACGGCGCTGGCCGAAGCCGAGCATCTCGAACCATCCGGGGACAACGGTGACTGCCCGACCGATGCGCCGGAGAGCGAGATGGCCAAGGCGATCGCGCGTGTCGCCAAGGCCACCGATGCGACGGTGCTGATCATCCTCGATCAGTTCGAGGAGCATTTCCGCTATCGGACCAGCCAACGCGATCCCGAGCGACTGGCCGACGAAGTCGCCGCTTGCGTAAATGCTCCCGGCCTGCCCGTGCGCTTCCTGATTGCCGTGCGAGAAGACGCATACGGCGGGCTGGGCGACTTGTTCCGGGGTCGAGTCGGGAACGTCTACAGGAACTACATCCATCTTGAGTACCTGACCCGGGCGGCGGCACATGAGGCGATCGAGCTCCCGGTCAGGCGGTATAACGAGGACCACGAGGACGAACCGGAGATCACGCTCGGCAGTGGGTTGACCGACAGGGTGCTCGACGAGGTTTGGCGCGGAAACCTCGCGCTCGGCCCCCGGCGCGCTGAGTCAGGTGTGATCGAGATCCCGTCGGCCCCTGCCAGCGACGAGATCGAGGCCCCGTTCCTTCAGCTCGTGATGGAGCGGTTGTGGCAGTGCGAGCGCAAGCAGGGCTCGAGGGTGCTGCGTAAGGAGACGCTCGACGACACACTTGGAGGAGCCGGGCGAATCGTGAGCGATCACCTCACCGATGCGCTCGCCGCGCTGACCGACGACGAGCTGGTCACCGCGAAGTGCTTGTTCGCCCAACTCGTCACGCCGTCGGGCGCCAAGATCGCGCACACCGCGGCTGACCTCGTCAAGATCACCAAGGCTCCCGAGGAGTCCGTCGCGTCGGTGTTGCACAAGCTCGACGAGCAGCGGATCGTGCGAGCAGTCGATCCCGCGCCTGGTGCTACCGAGACCCGCTACGAGGTCTTCCATGACAAGCTCGCCGCGGCCATCCTCGATTGGCTCGGCCAGCTGGACGCCGAGCAGCTGCGCCTCGATAAGGAGAAGGCCGAGGCTGACAAGGCAAAAGCCGAAGAGGAGGCACGCGTCCAGACAGCGCAGGCGCACCGCCTCCGGGTCCGGACCAGGTGGCTGGTCGGGGTTCTCGTCGGCCTGGTTGTAGTGGCTGCGATTGCCGTCCTTCAGAAGCGTAAGGCTGACACCGAGAAGGCCACCGCGGTCAACGCGACGGCAAAGGCACTCATGGCAAGCGACCGCGCCGCGTATTTCGGGCTCACCAGCCGAGCGGAGTCGGAGTTGTCAACCCGGCCCGACGTCGCGCTGCTGCTGTTCCTCGCCGCCTACAAGGAGAGCCCGCAACCGCTCGCCGAACGGAGCCTGGTCGCGACGCTGCAGGATGTCCAGATGTCGGGGGCCACGGCCATCCTCCACGGTCAGACCGACGCCATCGAAGGGGTGGCGTTCAGTCGCCCCACTTCCACGCTGGCCTCGGCGAGCGGCGACGGGACGATCCGGCTGTGGCATGTCGACCAGAACAGTCACTATCCACTCGGCCGGCCACTGAAAGCCGGCGGCCCGGTGCTGGGCGTCGCCTTCAGCCCCGACGGGAACAGTCTCGCCTCCGGGTCCTTCGACAAGGTGATCGTGTGGAACCTCGCAACACGACAGCAACGCGTTGAGCATCCAGGCGGTGCGGTCGTCAGCGTGGCCTACAGCCGAACCGGACAATGGCTCGCCGCGGCGAGCCTGAGTGGAACGGTGTTCCTGTGGAACCTCGTCACCGGTCAGACCAACGTTCTGCCGGCGAATGCGCCGAGACAGGTACGAAGCGTCGCCTTCAGCCCGACGGACAACAACCTGCTCGCCGCCGGCGAAAGCGGCGGGAGGGTCGTCCTCTGGAATGTCGCGACGGATCAGGAGGTCCGCGCGCTGCCAGGCCACAAGACCGACGTGTACGCGGTCGCGTTCAGCCCGAACGGCCAGACCCTCGCCGCGGGCGGCGCCGGGAACAAGATCGCTATGTGGAACGTCGCCGCCAACTACAAGGCCGAGCCGACCATCGACGCGCAAAGCGGCTTCATCTACAGCCTCGCGTTCAACCCACTCGGCGACGCCCTCGCCGCCGGTGGCATGGGCGACGTTGAACTGTGGAATCCTGGCACTGACAAGTCACTCGGTGCGCCGCTGACCGAGCAGCAGGGAGCCGTCTATGGCGTCGTTTTCAGCCCGGACGGTCGCGTGCTCGTGTCCGCCGGCGCCGACCGGACGATCCACGTTTGGAACTTCCCGGTCGTGCGCACGTACGGGGTTCCGTTGCCCCAGGCCTACCGCCGCCCGGTGCTCAGCGTGGCGGTGTCTCCCACCGGTCTGATCGCCGCGGGTAGCTATGGGGGAACGATCGCGATTGTCAATCGCACCACGAACAAGGTGGTCACGTTCTCAGCGCCGAAGCTTCTGCACGCGGTCGTATTCCTCGAGGGAGGTCGGATCCTGGCCTCAGCCGGCAACAACGGTGAGATCACCCTGTGGGATCCGACCACGGGAAGCAGTCTGGGCACACTCCGACCTCCCGGACCTCGCGTGCAGATCCTTTCGCTGGCCTCCGATCCCAAGGGTGCGACGCTCGTGTCGGGAGACGCACAGGGAAACGTGCGCATCTGGAACGTGGCCAGCCGGAGCGAGATCGGCGCTCCGCTGACCGGGGACCTCAGCGGCGTGTTCGCCGTCGCGTTCAATCCGGCGACGGGATACATCGCCGCCGGCGGCAACGGCCGCACGATTCGAGTCTGGAAGCCCCGCGGCGGTGGCTGGGTTCGGTGGCGCAGCTACGGCGAGGGCGACGCCCTGTTTGCCCTGGCGTTCTCTCCCAATGGCCGTCAAATCGCGTCCGGCGGTGCCGACGGCACGATCCGAGTGTGGACCGTCAACGCTCCGCCGACCGCCCCGCCGAAGGTCCTCGTCGGTGACACCGCCTTCCTTCGCGGGCTGGCCTTCAGCCCCGACGGGAAGACGCTCGCCTCCGCCAGCGGCGATTCCGACGTTCGTCTGTGGGACGTCGCTACCGGCACTCAGTTGGGTAACCCGCTCACGGGCGATACCGCGCAGGTCGAGAGCGTGGCGTTCAGTCCGGACGGGCGGTTCCTCGTCTCCGGTGCCGACGACCGCAGCGTCCGGCTGTGGCAGGCTCCCGCACTTCCGAAGTCATTTGCCGACTTCCGCAACGAGGTGTGTCGATTCCTGGGCGCGGGTCTGAACGCGACCGAGTGGTCGCAGTACGCTCCGGGCATACCGTTCCAGCAGACCTGCCCGCATGTCACACCGGGTTAGGCTCTGGCTCGCTGCTGCCGCCGCCGTCGCCGTCTTTGCCTGTCTGATCGGACTGGTGAGCACCGGTCTTCGCCTCGCGGTCGCCGGGCTGTCACCCGGCCACGGACTGTTCGTCGTCCCGATCTGGCACAGCATCCTGACCGGCCTGATCCTCACCGGCATCGGTTGCGCGACGTTCGTCGCCTCCTGCCTCGCGGCGTACGTGGCCGCCTCGAGGCGTTGGGATTTCCATGGCCACGACTGGCAGCAGATCGTCGAGAAGCAGGGCGTCGGCAACGCCTGGGACTCTCTGCACGCCCCCGGACCCGAGGGTGAGCACCGCCGTGCCGCCCGGACCGCCCGCTACACGCACGCGAACACGCGCAGAAAGGCGAGGCGGCAGCGAAGAATCGCGGGGGTCGGCCGGGCGCTGAACCTGACGATGGTCGCGTCCTCGCGCGAGCGAACGGCTAAGGCGCTCGAGGACACCGCCGCCGAGCAGAGCAAGGCCGTGGCGACAGAGCAGAACAAGGCCGCAGCCGCGCACGCCCGCGCGGCCCTCGACGCGCCCGCCACGGTGACCCAGACCGCCGCCGGCGACCGCACCGTCGCGGTGACCCAGACCGCCGCCGGCGACCGCACCGTCACGCTGACCGAGACCGCCGCCGGCGACCGCACCCCCCCGGTAACCGGCGCCGGCGAGGGCACGGGCGCGGTGACCCAGACGGCCGCCGGCCAGCGTCTGCTGCGGATCCTCGCCGGGTTCAACCTGCTCGTGCTGGCTGGTGTCCTCGCGCTCGGCGTCGGCCAGGCCGTGGCCGCATTCCAGTCCGCCTGGTGGGCGGTGGTGCCGGCGAGCGTGATCGCGTTCCTCGTGGTCCACCGGATCCTGACCACGTTCGGGCCGCTCGACGCGCATCCGCGCGCCCACATCGCCTCCTGGGTCCTCGTCGCGGCGCTGGCGGCGCTGTCCTCCCCACCGGTGGGATTGCTGGTGATCACCGGCGCGATCGTCTCCACCTGGGGGCGGATCTTCGTCCGCACCAAGGCCTCGCAACCGCGGGAGTCACGGCTTCGATCTCCACTGCCGTGGCTGATGGCCGGCCTATATACGGCGGTCGCCGTCGGCTACCTGGCGATGCCACCGGTGTCGTTCGACGGCGTGACCGTCCAGACCGCCTCGGGGCAGGTGATCGGCGGCAGCCTCTCGCAGACGAGTGACGCCGTCCATCTGATCGTGTGCACGCCGATCGCGGACGCGACCTCCGTCGACGCGCGCCTCCAGGCCGTGCCGGCCAGGACGATCGAGAAGATCTCACCGGCGAGCGAGTCGGCGGCGCTCGACTCGGGCGACCGGCCGTCGCTGCCGGCGCTCGTGCTCAACCTCGTCGGCATCGACTGGCCCCCCGCGATCATCGTGCCGAACCTCCACGCCCGGCAGCCGACGTGCGCGGGCGCGCCGCCGCCGAGGCTCGCGGCCGGAGCCGAGGATCCCGCGCTCGGCGCCGGCGTGATCGCCGGGCCGGCGCCGCCGGGAGGACGGGCCGCCGACGGCGAACCGCCAATCGAGCAGACCACCGACCCGAGGATCGCCGCGCTCGCCCGGCGCTTCCAGCCGACGCTCGAGGTCTCGGTCGCCGATCGCTTCTGGCCGGTCTCGGTCGGGGCGCTGCTGGCCGACGCCGGACCGGACGGGACCCGGACGTGCCTGGTCAGCCCGGCCACGTCGCGGGCTTGCAAGCCGATCACCTCGGTCCCGACGACCGGTCAGCCGGCCGACTACCTCAGGTTCCCGACCACCGCCAGCCTCAACACCAGCGCGCTGACCGAGAACCCCGCGGCCCAGTTCCGCGTGTTCGAGGCCGGACAGCACACGGTCACCGGTCCGCTCCGTCACTGGCTGGCCGACCCGGGGATCCTCGATCCCTGGCGCAGCGCCCAGCTGTACTTCTACTACGCCGGCCCCGTTCACTTCGGTGGCGTCGGAGGGCAACTGCCGGCTTGGCCGACGGTCAAGGCAGTGTCATCACCCGGCGACGTCCCCGACATCTCCGACGGCCTCATCGGCCTCGAGTACTGGTTCTTCTACCCGTACAACTACTACCCGCTCGTGACCCGATCCTCGCTGATGAACGGGGCCCCCGTCGCCGGCGACGTCGAGAACGTCGACCTGCACCAGGGGGACTGGGAGCACGTCGACGTCCTGCTCGATCAGCGCACGCTGAACCCGGTGGCGCTGTACACGGCCCGTCACGCCAACGAGGGGGTGTTCTACTACTGGAACAGCAGCAAGCTCACGTTCGATGGTCCCGGCCGTCTGCATCCGATCGTGCAGGCGGCAATCGGCGGTCACCCGTCGTACCCCAACACGTGCGGCGGCTTCAAGCGCTCACAGGGGGGCGGCGCGCTGTACGACTGGGTCGTGTGTGGCGGAGGCCGCTATGCGTTCCGCGCCGCCACCACCCCGCTCGTCGACCTCGGTCAGACGAGCTGGGCCTGCTGGCCGGGTCACTTCGGCGAGGCCAAACAAGGGGTTGAGGTCGTCGATCCGACCGCCGACACGCTGACGACCGCGGTCGCCAAGTACGTGCACGTCGCCGGCCCGGTGTCTCCCCTCCGGCAAGCCGAGAATGGCCAAGACCCTGGTTACGGTGTCTGCACGCGTGGCGCCGGCGCGAGTGAGCACGACGCCCTGCACGGACCGCTCACGCCGCTGCTGACGAGTACGTTCGGGCAGTAACGGACCCGGCGCAGCGCCACACGTTGCACGCGCGGGTCGTGCTCATACCGTCACGAAGTCGCCAAGATGGGCAAGATCGACGGTCTTCCCGACGGCGGCGCCGATCTTGGCCAGGTCATCGATGTTCTCGACGTCGTCCATCTTGCCCATCCGCTTGGCGTCGATCCCTCTGAGCTTCAGCTGCTTGAGTCCGTCAGGCGTCAGCTCGGCGTTGTAGCGAACGTAGATGAACGCCTTGCCGAGGTTCTCGGCGAGCGACAGCGGGGCATTGGGAGTCATCGGGTCCACCGGGATCAGGTCGCGGATCTCACGGTCGATGATGCCGCCGTAGGTGCACCGTCCCACCACCCGGCAGCTGACGTCCTGATCGACCGACGCCTGTGACATCAGCGCGGACAGCGTGTTGGTGACGGCCTCGAGCACGTTGCTGTCCGGATCCTGCGCGGTGCCACCGAGCACCGGCGCCGATCCGGTGCCGACCGAGACGATCAGCAGGTTGCGCTCACCGGTGGGCCAGCCGAGCTGGTAGGCCGGCTCCGTGGCCATCTTGAACAGCAGAAACGCCGGGTTGTTGTAGGCCGTCGTGCCGCCGTCGACAAACACGAACGACTTCGCCGGGTCCTTGTTGTCCCACGCGATCACCTCGGGAGGGAAGAACACGGGTGCGGCCGTGCTGGCCCGGACGAGCTTCCACAGCTCGATCTTCAGGTTGCAATCGTCCCGGTCGGGCGCGTTGTACTTCGCCGCGGGGTTGGAGCTGATCGGCCAAGCGGAGTCGGTCGTCCCATTGCGCGTCACGACCGTCAGCAGACACCGCAGGTTCTTCGGGCTCAGGTCGGTCTTGGCTCCGAACTTCTCCTGCAGCGTCTTGGCCAGCTTGCCGTCGCCGTACAGCGACTGCCAGCGCATCCACAGCTTTCGCCGCTCGAACGCGATCTTCCCGAAGTCGTTGTAGAAGCTCGTGATCTCCTGCACCGACATGCCGCGAGCGAGTCCGGCGGCGATGATCGCACCCGTGCTGGTCCCGCCGATCAGATCGAAGAAGTCCGACAGCCGAAACTCCGGATCCCCGCCGCGCGCGTCCCGCAGCTGCTGCTCGAGCTGCTCGAGCACTCCAAGCGTGATCACCCCTCGGATTCCGCCGCCGTCGAGCGCGAGTATCTTGCGCGGTCGCGGTTCCCGGTAGCGATCCGCGAGCGGTCCCCAGAGCTTCCACGGGTCCTTCTTCGGCTGAGTCAAGATTCCACTCCTCCCCCAAAGTCGCTGTGTTCGACTTGCGCCGGCGACGAAACCGCAGTCGGCCGAGCGATCCTAACGCCGCCCTCCGTCCACGCCCACCCGTGAATCCCGCCTGATGCCGCGTCCCGTTCCGCCTTTCCCGCGCTCTGCGTCCGTGGTCGTCGTCGGCGGCGGCGTGATCGGCACGAGCGCCGCCTTTCACCTCGCCGAGGCCGGCGTCGACGTGGTCCTGATCGAGCGCGCCCAACTCGGCAGTGGCTCGACTTGCAAGGCCGCCGGCGGCGTCCGCACGCAGTTCTCGGACGTGCTCAACATCGAGATCGCCAAGCGCAGCCTCGCCGCATTTCGCGACTTCGGCCGGCGCCCGGGTTGGGAGATCGAGCTCAAGCAGGTCGGGTACCTGTTCGTCCTCACGCGCGAGTCCGACGTGTCGGAGTTCGAGCACAGCGTGGCGCTCCAGAACGAGTGCGGCCTCGACTCCCGGATCCTGTCGGTGGCGGAGGCGCGTGAGCTGTGCCCGCTGCTCGACGGGGACGACATGCTCGCGGCGGCGTTCTCGCCCGGCGACGGCCACGCCACCCCCGAAGGCGTCGTCCAGGGGTACGCCTTCGCCGCGCGCGCCCATGGCGCACACATCCGCGTCGGCTGCGAGGTCGTCGGTATCGAGACGGACGGGAACCGGATCACCGAGGTCGTGACGTCAGAGGGGCGGATCCGGACCGGCGTCGTGATCTGCGCCGCCGGCGCCTGGTCGCGCGGCTGCGGCGCGATGGTCGGGGTCCCGTTGCCCGTGACCCCGTTGCGGCGCCAGATCCTGTTCACCGAGGCGATCGACGGCCTGCCCGCGGATCTGCCGATGACGATTGACTTCGCCTCGAGCTTCTACTTCCACGGCGAGGGCCCCGGCCTGCTGATGGGCATGTCCGACCCGGGCGAGACGGCGGGCTTCAGCGTGGAGACCACCGAGGATTGGATCCCCGGCCTGATGGAGGCGGTGCGCCGGCGGGCGCCGCGGATCGCTGACGCCGGCATCCGCGGCGGCTGGGCCGGACTGTACGAGATGACTCCCGACCACAACGCGATCATCGGCGAGGACGCCGGCGTCTCGCGCTTTCTGTACGCGACCGGGTTCTCCGGCCACGGGTTCCTGCAGGGCCCCGCAGTCGGTGAGATCCTGCGCGACATGGTCCTGCGCCGCCCGACGTTCGTGGACATCGCGCCGCTCACGGTCGAGCGCTTCGACGCCGCCGCGCTGCGCCCGGAGTACAACATCGTCTAGTAATACGGCTGTGGTCGAGATAACGCCAACGACTGCGACCGGCGCCACGCGCCTGGTCGAGATGCTCGAGGAGCTCCAGGTCGAGCTCGTATTCGGGCTGCCCGGGGTCCACAACCTCCCGATCTGGAAGGCGCTGTCCGAGTCGGACATCAGGCTGGTCAGCGTCCGCCACGAGCAGACCGCGGCCTACGCCGCCGACGGCTACGCCCGCGCCACGGGACGGCTCGGCGTCGCGCTCGTGACCACGGGCCCCGGCGCAGCCAACACGCTCGGCGCCACCGGCGAGGCGATGGCGGCGGGCTCGCCGGTGCTCGTGATCGCCACCGACATATCGACCGCGCTCCGCCGCGAAGGCGTCTACCGCGGCACGCTGCACGAGACGCGCGACCAGACCGGGATGTTCAGGCCGGTCACGAAGGCCGCGCGGCTAGTCGACACCGCTGAGGAGATCGGCGACGCCGTGCTCGAGTCCGGCGCGGCGGCGCTCGCCGCGCCCACGGCGCCGGTCTACCTGGGCGTCCCGACCAACCTGCTCACGCAGCTGGTGTCGTCGGCGCCGACGCCGATGGTCGTGCCGGCGCCGAGTCCGCTGCCCCCGGCGGCGGTGGAGCGGGTTTGCGAGCTGCTCGCGAGCGCCGAGCGTCCGCTGATCTGGGCTGGCGGCGGCGCGCTCCGCGCCGGCGCGGGACAGATCGTCGGAGATCTGGCGCTGAAGCTGGCGGCGCCGGTGATCACGACGTTCATGGGCCGCGGACTGCTGGCGCCCGACCACCCGTGCGCGGTACCCGGACCGGCGCACGCCGAGGAGATCGGCACCCTGTGGGACGAGGCCGACGTGGTGCTCGCGATCGGTACCGACTTCGACGGCACGAACACCCAGAACTGGCAGATGCCGGCGCCGCCGGCGCTGATCAGCGTCAACGTCGACGAAGCCGACGCGAACAAGAGCTACGCGTCCGAGGTCACGCTCGTCGGCGACGCGCGCGCCGTGGTGGAGCAACTGCTCCCGCGGGTCGAGGCGCGCGACGGGCTCGAAGCGCTCGAGCACCGGCTGGCCCAGATCGGATCAGACGTGGCGGCCTGGGTCGAGCGGGACGAGGAGCAGGCCGCCCGGATGCTCGATGTCGTGCACCGCGCCCTGCCGCCCGAAACGGTGCTCGTCACCGACATGTGCATCCCGGGCTACTGGCTCGCCGGCTACTGGCGGCCGCCGCAGCCGCGCAAGCTCGCCTATCCCCTCGGCTGGGGCACGCTCGGGTTCGGGTTCCCGGCCTCGGTGGGAGCGGGGCTGGCGGGCGCCGGCCCAACCGTGTGCGTGATCGGCGACGGCGGCTTCATGTACGCCTGCGGCGAGCTCGCGACGGTCGTCGAGGCCCGCATCCCGCTGACGATCGTGCTCGTCGAGGACGGCGGCTACGGCATGTTGCGGTACGACCAGGTGCAGTCCGGCGAGGAGCCATTCGGAGTCGACCTGGTCCAGCCCGACTTCGCCGCGCTGGCCGCGTCGTTCGGCGTGCCGGCGACGATGGTCGACGGCTTCGGCCCGGAGTTCGAGCAGGAGCTGCGCCGGTCGGTGGCCGATGACGGACCGCGGATGCTGATCGTCCGCGCGCGGCTGAAGCCCCCGCCGACGACGTCGCCGCGGTGGTACCGGCGCGCATGAGCCCGACCCCGCTCTCCGTCTCCTCCACACACGAGCCGAGAGCGCGGACCCGGCGCGGCCGCCGCGCCTCACTCCGCGGCCGGCTCGCGCAACACCGTGATCGTCTCCTCCGGGAACACCGCCTGGACCTCGAGATGACCACCGAGCGCGGCGACGTAGCGAGCGAGCGTCTCGAGGTAGACGTCCTCGTCCCGTTCGTGCGGACCGCCTGATTCGCTCAGCTCGAGTGCCTCGGCGAGCGCTGTCTCGCCGACCCCTCGCCGCCGGCGCACCGCCTCGAGGCGAGCTTCCGCGTCCATCAGCCGCCGGTAAATGGCGACTCGCGTTTCGTTCAGCGGTCTCCGCTCGCGGATCGCTCGCCAGTTCTTGTTCTGCCCGCCCATGGTGCTCCGTTTCCGATCGAACGAAGGTGCCGGTCGTAGAGGTTGTCAGCAACCCGGATGTTGCGCTTGTACCAACCCTTCCAGTCGTTGGTCTTGTCACCACCAAGCAGCAGGACTCCGCGCTGGCGCGGGTCGAATGCGAACAACATCCGTATGTGACCTCCGACCGAACGTAGCTCCTTCATGTTGTGGTGGCGCGACCCGCGGATCGAGTCCGCGCGCTCTCGACCGAGGTGCGGCCCGTGCTCTCGCAGCGCGTCGATCGCCGCCCCGATCCGGTCGGCGTCCTTGGCGCCCAGGCCGTCGAACCATCGCTCTGCCTCGGGTGTGAACTCTAGTTCCCACGCCACCCGAACAGGGTCATGTCAGTGCCTGTTACGGAACAAGACACATTCGTTCCAACACTGACAAATCAGACGGCGGCGGCCCCTCAGCCGGCCGCGATAGCGCGCTGACCTCATAGATCCGCACCCTCGATGTATCAGGCACCGCCCCCGCGCGCTCTGACCGACGTAGCGCGCGCGGCCCGAGATAGGCCCGGGGGCAGCCGAGCGGGTCGCGCGCGCTACGGCCACCGTGGCAACGAAACAGTGCTCCGCCGGCCGGCGGGGATCGGGTACTCGGCTGAGCGCCCGATCTCAGCGCCCCGAACCGTCGTCCCGCCACCATCCGGCGTTGGTGAGCGAATGGTGACCGGTGGTGATCGGTCGGTGACCGCCAGCCCGCATCCTGCATCCCGTGATCAACCACCGAGGAGCGCAGGTGACCACCATCAACCCCCACATCATGGAGCTGCTCGCGATCCAGCGGATCGCCGAGCTTCGTCGCGACACCACCCCTCGTCCCGAGGCGCCGGCTAAGCCGCGGAAAGCGCGCCGCGTCAAGCGAGCGCCCCAAGCACGACAGGCGCCGGCGGTCGCCCGGATGGAGGACCGCTGACGCGGCGCCCCACTCCACCGGTGACACATGATGCCCGCCACACCCAAGCCTGACCCAACGCCGCGCGCTGCGCGCGCACGCCTTTCCGGCGAGGCCATCACGATCCTGGTCAAGGCGGCCGGCGCGGGCGACCAGAACGCCTGGAACCGCCTCGTTCGGGAGTTCGGGGGCCTGATCTGGGCGATCGCCCGCGCCCACCGTCTGCATGATGCGGATGCCACCGACGTCTCGCAGACGACGTGGGTCGCGCTGCTCCAGCACATCAACAAGCTGAATAACCCCGCGTGCGTCGGCGCCTGGCTCGCGACTACCGCTCGTCGTGAGTGCCTCGCGCTCCTGCGTGGCGGCGAGCGCCGCGTCCTATTCGGTGATAACTGTCCGGAGCACGAGTCGCCGGAGCCACCGCCCGGGGACCCGCTCCTCATCATCGAGCGCAACGAAGCGCTGTGGCGCAGCTTCTCTCGCCTGCGGGCGAGCGATCAGGCGCTGCTCCGGCTGCTGGTGGCCGATCCGCCTCCTCCCTACGAGGAAATCGCGGCCGCCCTCGATATGCCGATCGGAAGCATCGGCCCAACTCGGCAGCGCGCGCTCGCGCGGCTGCGAGACCTGCTCGACAGCGAGCAAACGCTCAGCCTCATGATCGACTAATCGGAGGGAGGAAAGATGACCGATAACGCCACGACTGAAGTCGCCGCGATCGGAGTACGCGTGCTCGACGACGCGTACCTGGCGTGGTTCAGCGCCGAGAGCGAATGCGAGCACGCTCTCCACGCCTGGTTCCAGAGCACCGGGGAGCAACGCGCGACCGCTTATTCCGCCTACCGCGCTTCGCTCGAACGCGAAGCGGCGGCCGCCCGTGACCTCGCGCGCCCACGGCAATCGGCGGAACCGTGCCGTGGCGCTGTCGTCCCCGGGACCGAGAGCGTGGTCGAATGAGCGCTTGCGGCCACACCCGGCACGTGGGCACCTGCCCTGAGTGCCAGCGGGTTCAGCTCGCCCGGTGGCGCACCCAGCTGATCGCGGCATCAGACGCCACGCGTGTATCAGCTACCCCGCGTCGCTCCTCCCACATCGAGTGGGACGGTGGCCATCGGGTCGCGAGCAGACTGTCGGTGGCGCCGACGGGGGTCTCAGCGAGCGACCTCCGCTACTAGAGGCTTCGGGTGCATGTGGCTAACCCCGCCCGACCCCATTTCACTGACTGAGCTCCGCGCGGCGATCCGGGGCCGCGACAAGCGTTCATCCGCGTCGTCACCCCACCGACCCGCGCCCACCGCCAGCCAGCGCGAAGCCGCGAGACGACGAGCGATCAACGCAGACGCGAAGACACGTATCACGGATGCCAGTCGGGCCCTCGACGAGCCGTGACACCCACGTGCGGTGGCGGCTACCCGCCCAGCGCAGTGAGCAGCGCGGCGCCGTCCGGTGAGCCGTTGCCCGTGCACGCATCCCACCCGGGCCCGGCTTGATAGGCCGGGTTGTTCCCCTGGGTTATGTCGTGGAACCCGGAGTCGGCCGAGGCGGTGTAGATCTGCGGCTGGAGGAACCCGACGGGCTTCCCGAGCGACGCGTTCATCAACACGATCAACCCGGCCCAAAGCGGCGCCACCGCGCTCGTACCACCGATCGTCTGCTGCTTCCCATCGACGAGGATCGAGTAGCCGGTCTCGGGATCGGCGTCCCCGGCGACATCGGGCACGCCGCGGCCCGGCTTGCCCGTGTCGACGTTTTCGGGCATCTTGATCGCGGACTGATACGAGGGCACCGCGAACTCGATGCTGATCCCCCCGCCGCCGGCGCCGTCGTTGGGCAGCTCGTTCCATACGACCTCATTCGCGATCTTGCCGTTCTGGATGGTGAGCTTCGTACCGCCACAACCAAGTGCGTGTGGCGCGGAGGCGGGAAAGTCTACGTGTTGCTTGCCGTCGTTCACCCCGTCCGTCGAGCCGCCATCCCCCGACGCCACTGTCACGGTCACGCCAGCCGCGGCTCCCTCGGTGAGGATCTGCTCCATCTGCGTCTGGGCCTGCTGCGTCCAGGAATCCTCGGGACCGCCCCAGCTGATCGAGACGACCGACGGCTTGTTCGTGGTGTCGTGCACCGCCGTCGAAAGAGCGTCGATGAAGCCCTGATCGGTGTTCGGCGCGAAGTAGACGATGATCTTGGCGCCGGGGGCAACGGAACCGAGAACCTCGATGTCGAGCATCACTTCTCCGTCGGCATCAGGGTCGGTACCCGGAGAGTTCTTTCCCCCGTCCACGCTCACCGCGCTGACGCTGGGCGACGTCAGTCCGAGGCTCTTGAAATAGGTGTCGAGATCGGTCTGGCTGAACCCACCCCCCAGTTCGAGGATCCCCGCCGTCTGCCCCGAGCCGTTGGTCCCGGAGGGGAAGTTGTAAGCGGCCGCGACCTGGGGCGGGGTGTACGACTGGGCGGTGGCCGCGCTGCTGCTCTGGCGCAGGTGCGCCCGCGCCTGCGGCCGCTCGTCGATCCCGAACACCCCGGTGATCACTTCCCCGAGGTCGCTTGGAACGGTCAGAGGTCCGCTCCGGCCGCGATACCGCCCCGCGGTGGGATGCTCGAACAGCTGCAGCCCCTGCGCTCCGAACGCCTTCGCAACCGCCTCCACCGTGCCGCGCAACGACACGGCTCGGCGTCCCTTGTCGACGCCGGCTACCTCGAGGCCGTACTCGCCGGCAAACGAACGCACGGCGGCAATGTCCGGATCGCTCGCGCCGGTGGCGTCAGCAAGCTCCTCGCGCGTCATCGTCCGCCGCTGCGACGGGGCGCGACCCGCTTCCTGATCGACCCACTCGAGCGATCCGGACGGCCGCAGGTACACGGTCACCTCGATCGGCTTGTCCCGATCCACCTCCCCAACAGACTGGTGTTGCGGATCGGCCTGTCGTTCACTGCCCGGGATCTCCACACGCTCTGCCATCACAGGGTCCTCCTCGTTGATCGCGCCGAGGCAGTCCGTGCCCGAAGGTCGATCCTACGCTGGTGGCGACCGTGCCGGGGGTTATGTCATGAATCAGCTTGCGGAGCTAGTTCGGTTCGGCCTGGCCTTCGTGGAGGCGGCTAGCGGCACGGGTTGTTTCGGATCCTTGGGCAACATAACGATACGGCTCCACTCGATGACTTCTGTCACTACGCCGTCCTTGGACAAGACGGCTATCGCAGATGCGGTCGCTGGTCCCTGGAAGAACGGGCCGAAGACGCCCGGATCTCCCAGTCCAGCGGTTAGTGTGAATGGTCCTCCGGTGAACGGAGTGGGCTTGCCCGCGAGGTAGTCGATCGCGAGACCAGCGCCGCTCTGCCCAGGCCCTCCGGGCTGGGCCAGCCAAACGTGGAACAACGCGACGTCGTAGCCCTTCGTGTTAGTGAGCGTGCCAACGATTGTAACCCCGCCTCCAGAAAGCCTAACCGACTGGATATTTGATGCCGGCATTGTTTACCCCCTATGCGAGTCGTTTACTTATTCGCGAACGATGTGACCTGCGGCGAGCGTGTGGGACGAATCGCTGCGTGTGGTGACGTTGCCGCTCAGATGAGCCAGAAACGAGCTGGCACTCGCGGCGGCAACCGAGTTTCCTTTCTGTTCGTAGAGATGGAGGGCTTCGGCGCCTCTCGCGCGTGCCACCTCGAGACGTCCGGCTTGGTGGAGGACGTGTGCGAAGTCGAGCAGCACATCTGCGCGTTGGTTGAGGAAGTCCGTCTGCTCGGCCAGGCTGACGGCTTCAAGGGCCAGCGCCTCGGCCCGCGCCGTGTTTCCGCGCCTGGCGAGAACGCGCGCGCGGACGGATCGCCACATCATTTGGGTAAGTAGATCGCTCGTTTCGGCTCGTTGCTCACTCAGCCGCGTGTAGCGCTCTGCTTCCGCGTCTCGCCCTTGCGCGAGAAGCGCCTGCGCGCGGAACGCGTCGGTCGTCGAGAGCAGGGCCTCATCCTCCATGTCGTCAAGAGTGTCGGAGTCCGCCCTTAGATACACCTCTGCGGCAGCTGGATCGCCGGCGAGCATCTCGACGATCGCCCTGGGATGCGAGACGGCCAAGTTGAGCGTGGGGTCGATGTCGGCGCGGAGCGCCCGGCTCGTGGTCAGAAGTTCCCGGGCGAGCGCGAAGCGGCCGCCCATCGCGTGTAGCCCGGCGAGCGGATGCAGGGTCGCGGCCTCGGCCGCGGCGTCGGCGCTCACCTCGCGGCGGATTCGCTCACAGCTGATGATGGCCTCGTCCACCGGAGTCGGGCCGAAGAAAAGGGACGATGCGACCCACGTGAGAAGCTCGATGCGCTCACGTTCGGCTCCCGCAAGACGGGCTTGCTCGGCCGCCTCTTCCCAAGCGCGCACTGCCGCGGCTGCGTGTGCTTCGATCCAGTGCGAATAGGCCAAAAGGCGAAGCGCCCGGCACAGTCCGAGGCGATCGCCCGCCTCCTCGAAGACGGGAAGCACGCGCTCGACGACCCGCTTCGCTTCAGTGGTTCCTTGCCCCGTGACCTCCTCGAGCTGCAGGAATTGGCTCTGGACTTCGACGTGTGCGAACGTGCGCGCGTCGTGGTTTGCGGCCGCCAGCTGCCCGGCCTTGACGAGCACGGGTTTCGCCTTCGTGAGCTTGCCCGCCTCGATCTGCGTGGTCGCAAGATCGAGAAGGAGGGTGGCGCGGAGCGGATCGTCATCGCCCGTCAACTTGGCGGCCCGTTCGAGCAGCCCGATCGCCGCAGGAAGATCGCTTCGGCGCAGAGCTCTCCGCCCCGCGGATTCCAGCCGGCGCGATGCCCGGGCTGCCAGGGCTTGACTGTCCGCGTCGGCGCCTCGAAGCAGCCGGACATATTCATAGGCGAGCTCGAGGTGGTACCCGACGATCTCCTCGAACTCAGGTATCCCGTTACCGACCGTGCGCTCGATCCAGGCTGCGAAGCGCTCGTGTAGCTCAGCGCGCGCGTCCTTTTGCAGCGACTCGTAGGCGGCGTCACGGATGAGTACGTGACGAAATCGAAATGCCTGCTCCCCGGCAAACGTCGCCCGATCTGGACGGATGAGGTCCCTGCGGACCAGCGCGCTGAGGCTGCGATCGAGGGACACCTCGGACCGACCCGGAGCGAGTTCGTCAAGCGCGCCGCGGTGAAACTGGGTGCCCTCTACCGACGCCAACTCGACGAGGGAGCGCTCGTCCTCGGGCAAGAGCTCAAGCCGAGCGCTCAGCAGCGCCTGGATCGTGGGCGGGAGAGACAGGCGGGATAGGTCGTCCGACGCCCGCTGCCCACCCATGCGACCGGCCTGCGTGTCGTCGACAACCATCGCCAGCAGCTCTTCGGCAAACAGCGGATTACCTTCAGCCGCCTCAGCAATCCGCGCCTCCGATTTGGCGGGCAATGGCACTGGCCCGCGCAGGTTGGCGATCAGCTCCGCGCAGTCGTCGTAGCTGAGCGGCTCCAGCAATACGCAGGTCGCGTTCAGCTTGCCGCCTGACCAACTCGGACGCTCGTCCAGCAGCTCCGGCCGCGCCAGACAGAGAATGAAGATCGGGCACCCGCGCGAGTAATCCGCAATGTGCTCGATGAGATCGAGAAATGTGGGTTCCGCCCATTGCAAGTCATCGAACACGACAATGAGTGGCCGGCGGCTCGCGAGTGCCTCTAGAAGCTTCCGTATCGCCCAGAACGTCTCCTCCGGCGTGCAAGCCACCGGAGCACCGACTCCGAGGACCGCAGCCACACGCTCGGCGATTTCCTGCGCCCTTGGCTCAGCGGCAACTTGCTCGGCGATCGCCTCGACCGACAGCTTTGCATCTGCACGACCACCTGAACTTGCGAGCTCCCGTAACGCGTCGGCAAGCGGCCAGTACGTGATGCCGTCGCCATAGGGCAGGCATCGCCCCGCCAGCACTGTGACGCCGTCACCGAGCCGCTCGACGAACTCAAGCCCCAAGCGAGACTTCCCTACGCCTGCTGACCCGAGCACGGTGTAGAGATGGCAGGCCCGGTCGGCTTCGATGTTGGAGAAAACGCTCGAGAGCGCTTCGAGTTGGCGGCGACGCCCCACTAGCGGAGAATGGAAGCGACGAGGACGCCCGGAGGCACCGGGAAGCACGTCCACCAAGCGAACCGCGTCGATCGCCGCAGCACGACCCCAGGTGCCCTGTTCGACGGGCTCGATCTCCACGGCGCCGGTGACAAGCGTCGACGTCGACTGGCCGATCAGGATCTCGCCCGCTGCGGCCGCCTCCTGGAGCCGCTTTGCGACGTTGACCGCCGCTCCGGTGGCCAGTGGCTGACCCTGGGCCCGATCACCCACGATGACCTCACCGGTGTTCACACCGATGCGGACGCCAAGCGGCACACCCCAGGATTGCTCGAGCTCTCGGTTCAGATCGAACACCGCATCGCGCATGCCGGCCGCAGCCCGCACCGCGCGCACCGCATCGTCTTCGTGGACAACGGGAACGCCGAAGATGGCCATGACCGCGTCACCGAGATACATCTCGACCGTCCCTCCGTGACTTTCCAACCTGGCGCGCATTTCATTGAAGTAGCGAGACATCAGCCGCTGCAGGGCCTCAGGATCCAACTCCCGCGTCAGGCCGGTGAAGTCAACTAGGTCGGCGAACAGGACCGTGACGATCTTGCGCGCCTTGCGCACCGGAAGTGGTGCGCCGGCCTCGACTGGGAGTCCCGCGTCACCGTTGCCGCGCGTGGATGGAACCGACGTCGCGTGCGGCTCTCGCGGTGGGGCAAGTGATTGGTCGAGCCCCGCCCCCGCTTTATCGGACGGGAGTGTGGGGAGCTCGAGGATCGCATCCTGACGCAGGATCGCCTCGTGGAGCTCTCGTAAGGTGACACCCGGCTCGACCCCCAACTCGTCGATGAGCCTCTGACGCGCCTGGCGGAAGTTCTCGAGCGCCTCCGCCTGGCGTCCGCACCGGTAGAGCGCGAGCATGAGCTGACCTCGCGCCCGCTCGCGGAGCGGCCGCTCGTGAACGAAGGCCTCCAACTCCGCCACCAACTGCTGATGCCGCCCCAGAGCGAGTTCGGCTTCGATTCTCTCCTCACGGCAGCTGAGCCTCAACTCCTCGAGACGGGCGATCGCAGCCTGCGCGAATCGCTCGTAGGTGAAGTCGGCCAGCGGAGGGCCCCGCCACAAGGTCTGCGCGGTCTGAAGCAGCGCTAAGGCGCCCGCGGCGTCTCCTGCGCCCAGCATCGAACGCCCGCTGTCGTAGAGCCGCTCGCAGCGCCCAGCATCGAGCTCATCGGCACCCAGCTCCAGCACGTACCCGGGTGGCCTTGTGAGTAGACGGCGCCCGGCCGGGCCCAGTGCGCCACGCAACCGGGATACAAATACCTGGACCGTGTGCACGGCCGTCGATGGTGGATGTTCACCCCAGAGCTCGTCGATCAGGCGGTCGGTCGAGACGACCTGATTGGCGTGAAGACCGAGCACGGCAAGCAATGCCCGCTGCCTTACGCCGCCTAGCGCGACCGGCGCGCCGTGGTCGATCCGAACCTCAAGAGGTCCGAGCAACCCCAGCTCAAGGACCGGCCCCACCAGGGAAAGGTAACAGGGCAGCACGCGTCCCACAGCGGTGTTGAGCGATCGGTGAGCGATGGCGACCGTGTATCTCGTTCGGCAGCTACGCATAGAGCTGTTTCGGGGGACCACGCCGAGGGACGCCCTGGGTGAGTCGCGCGCGCCCGCTCCCCCGGTCCGTCAGCGGCGGCGGGGCCGCGGGTGGGGCGCAGCTCCACCCCAAAGCCGTTCTCGCAATCCCGACGCGCGCGCCACCGGGCGCTGCACCGCCTGGCGGACGGCGTCCTCGGTCCCAACCAGGATCAGCTCGCGGCGCGCGCGGGTGACCGCCGTGTACAGGAGCTCGCGGGTCAGGAGCCGGGAGCTCGCCGCCGGCAACACAATGGCCGCCGTGTCGAACTGCGAGCCCTGGCTCTTGTGGATGGTCATCGCGTACACGGTGTCGACGGCGCCGAGCCGCAGCGGGCTGAAGTGGAGGAGCTCGCCGCCGCGCTCGAACACGGCCGTCGGATGCTCCCCGGGGCCCTGCACGATCACGCCCGTGTCCCCGTTGTAGAGGCCGAGCTCGTAGTCGTTCTCGGTCACGAGCAGCGGCCTCCCGACGTAGTCGCGCTGGTCGACGTCGAGGTCGTCGAGCTCGGCGGCGAGCCACGCCACCAGTCGCGAGGTCCAGTCGCTGACGCCGTAGGGGCCGCGCCGGTGCGCGCACAGCAGCCGGAAGCGCCCGAGCGCGTCGAGCGCGTCCTCGCCGGCGCCGGCGCGGGCCGCGGCGAACACGGCGCTTCCCGCCGTCACCGCCCGCTCCCGGACAAGCGCCAGCTCGTCCTCGCTTTCGTGGGGGTCGACCGGGAACCAGGTCACCTCACCGGGAGACGCGTCCAAGGCCACCACGGCACCGTCAGCGTCGCCGCCGCGGATCGCATCGGCCAGTTTGGCGATCGCGCCGCCGTAGCGGTGAACGCGGTCGAGCACGACGATGCCCTCGCGGCGGGGGCCGGGACCGGAATCAACGATGTCGCCGAGCACGACACCGGCCTCGATCGAGGTGAGCTGTCCGGGGTCGCCGACCAGGATCAGCCGCGCGTCGGGACGCACGGCCTCGACCAGGCGCGCCATCAGCGACAGCGACACCATCGAGGTCTCGTCGACGATCACGACGTCGTGCGGGAGGCGGTTGCCGCGGTCGTGCGCAAACCGGCTGTGGCTCCCCGGGCGCCACCCGAGCAAGCGGTGAAGCGTAGACGCGCGCAAGGCCATCAGCTGCTCTCGCACCGACTCGTCAACCGGGAGCTGTGCGGTCTCCTCGTGGACGGCCTCCTGCAGGCGGGCCGCGGCCTTGCCGGTCGGCGCGGCCAACGCGACCAGTAGCCGCCGGGGTGGATGAGGACCGGGTGCAGTGGCCTGCTCGAGCAGCTCAGCGACCATCCGAGCAACTCGCGTCGTCTTCCCGGTACCGGGGCCGCCGGCGATCACCTGCAGCCGGCCACTCGCGGTCAGCTCGTTCAGGTCGGCGGCGACCGCGCGCTCCTCGCGCCAGTAGCGGTCGAGATAAAGGCGCGTGCCGAGCAACCGCAGCGGCCGCGCCGCGGCCTCGCCCTCCCCGCCCGCGACCTCCCCGCCGGGGCCCTCCCCGCCCCCGGCCTCCCCGCCGGCGACCGCGCCGCCGCCTTCATCCTCACCGACCGCCACTAGCTCGCTCCCGGCCAGCGCGCCGAGCCACTCGTCGACCCCGGGCCACGGCAACGTCGACAGGTCGACGGGCTCGTCGGATTCGACCGCGGCGGTGTCGCGAACTGTCGAGAGGTCGACGAACACGTGCCCGAGCCGCGGCCCGCGGACCGCGAGCGCGATGGCAAGCGCGACCGGCTCGCTGCCCTCGCCGAACAGGTTCGCAAGCGCCGTCGCGACGTGAACGTCCGCCGCCGACAGCAGGTCGATCTCGTTGAACACGCGCAGCAGCCCGGTGGCGCCCACCGCGCGCCGAGCCTCGAACGGGTCGGCGATCGCGCTCACGCTGTGCTCCCGTCGAGGACGTCGCTCAGCGCCACGACGAGGTCTCCGGGCGGCTGCCACGCGAACACACCTGATCGGGGCGCACTCACCGACCCCCCAGCCGCCTCGCCTGCCATGCCGCGAACGAACAGGTAGAGGACGCCCGCCAGATGGCGGTCCGGCGCGTACCCCGGCAGCCGCCAGCGCAGGTAGCGGTGGAGCGCGACCGTGTACAGCAACGCCTGGAGTCCGTAGTGCGCGCGGCTCATCTCGAGCGCGAGCGCGTCGGGCTGATAGTGGGCAAGCGTGAGCGGCTCTCCTACTGGACCGAGCCAGTTGGTCTTGTAGTCCACGATCAAAAATCGCGGCCCACCTACCCCGTCCAGGCGCATCACCAGATCGATGCTCCCGGTGAGGAACCCGCGTACGCTCGCGCGAAGCGCCGGGTCCTCGAGCCGGGTGGCGTACCCGGCCATCGGGTCGCCGGCTGGGAGGTGCGCGCGGAGCACGCCGGCAATCGCGCGCAACGTGAGTCGCCCGGTCGGGTCGTCGCCGCCGGCGAGCGGCAGCTCGAACTCGAGCTCGTCGAGGCGGTCCGCACGAGCAACATCCCGCAGGCGCACCCCATCGACGACCTGACCGAGGGGCGTCTCGATCGCCGCTTGTAGCCCGCCGACGATCTGCTCGGGGTCACCAAGGTCGAGCGGCCGTCGAGACAGAGCGCCCGAAACCCGCTCGGTGAGCTCCGCGCCCAGGTCTGGCACCGTGAAATCAGTCGCCTCGAGCACGGTGTGGACGAAGGTTCCGAACTCGACCCCCGCCGGCGCCGCTCCGAGCGGCGATTCACGCTCGAGCTCGGGATCCACGCCTCCCGCCCCGGGCGCCAACACCGGCGCCGGCGTCTCGGGCTCGTCGCTCAGCACCGGCGCTTCGGGCTCGCTCGCCACCAGTGGGTCGTGCGCCTCGGCGGTGATGTCGCTGTAGGAGGTCCGGCGCCACCCCAGGTCGAGCCGGCGATCGAAACGCGCTGCCTGGAGCTCCACCGACGGCTCCACCGGCGGGCTCCACGTGGTCGGGACGCCGAGCGCCGAGCGTTCGACGCTGAAGGCGCGGGGGGCGGCGTGCTCGGCCAACTCGGCGAAGCGCGCGTCCGCGGCGACGTCGCTGGCGGTGGAGCCCCCATCGCAGGCGACATCCCCGTCCGGGCTCATGGCGAACAGCATCCGCCCGAGCGGAGAGTTGCGGCTGTCATACGACCCCGCCCACCAGATCACGGCCTGATGCTTGGCGCGCGTCAGCGCCACGTAGGCCAGGCGAAGATCCTCGCCGCGCTGCTCGACGCGGTGCCGGCGCACGTGGCCGCTCCACGCGCGCCCCTCGAGCCCGACGTCGACCGTGCGCCGGAATCCGAACGCGGGATCGTGGAAGAACACCGGCTCGGGGTCGCGCGCAATGTAGCTGGGCTCCCACAGGAACGGGCAGTAGACGACCGGGAACTCGAGCCCCTTGCTGCGATGAATCGTCAGCACCTGCACGGCCTCGGCGTCGGACTCGAGCCGCCGCGTCCGTTCGTCCTCGGCATCGTCGCGCCCGGAGTCGGCGATTCGCTCGGCCAGCCAGCCACGCAGCGCGGTCACGCCGAGCTGCTCGGTCGTGGCAGCGCGGTGGAGCAGCTGCGCGATGTGGTTGATGTCGGTCAGCCGCCGCTCGCCTCCGGCATCGGTGAGCACCCGCGCGGCGAGGTCCTCGCCGACCGTGATCGCCTCGGTGAGCGCGGCGACCCCGCTCTCGCGAACGATCCGGGCCCAGCGGTGCAGGCGCTGGTGAACCTGCTCCCAGTTCGGCTCGGCCGCGGTCGCGATCCGCTCGCCACTCCAACCGAGAAACGGCGTCGCCGCGGCGGTCCTGGCTCTGACCGTCGACGCCGGCCGCTCGAGCGCCTCGAGCAGCCGCAGCCACGCCCGGGCGCTCGCGGTGCCAAACACGTTGCCGCCGCCGTTGATCACCGCCGGGACGCGTGCGAGCCTCAGCTGCTCGCACACCAGGTCCGCGTTGGCATGCGTGCGGACGAGCACCGCGATGTGCCGCGGGCAGATCGGCTCGGTGCGGGTCGGCTCGCCGTCGGGCGCGCGATGTTCGAGCGTCGCGTCCGAGGACAGCAGTCGGACGACGTCGGCGGCGAGGTCGCGGGCGACGTGCGCGCGGGCCGACGGAGCCTTGGCGTACCCGTAGTTGGTCTGCTCGACCGTCGGCTCGTCGCGGTGCACCACCCGGATGCGGAGCGCGGCGTCGTTCGGCGCGGCACTCAGACGGCTGGTCTGGTGCGTGGGCGCGGCTCTCACCTGGCGGTAGATGATGTCCTCGTGGCCGAGCCGGGCGTCGGCGAACAGGGCGTCGAACGCGTCGAGCAGCGGCTGATCGCTGCGCCGGTTGACCCGCAGCGTGGCGTGCGCGTCGGCGGTCGCGGCAGCCGTGAGGTAGGCGTACACGTCGGCGCCGCGGAAGGCGTAGATCGCCTGCTTGGGGTCGGCGACCAGCACCAGCGTCACGCCCTCGGTCGCGAACGCGCGGTACAGGATCTGCCACTGGATCGGATCGGTGTCCTGGAACTCGTCGACGAGCACCACGTCGTAGCGGGTGCGCAGCCGCTCCCTCGCCGCTGACCCGTTGGGGCCGACGAGGATCTGGTTCAGCCGCGTCAGCAGATCGTCGTAGGTCATGATCGCGAGCCGCCGCTTTCGGTGGTTGAGCTCGTCTCGCACCCTCCCCGCGAGCCGGTAGCGCATCGCGGCGGTGGTGTCGTCCGGCTCGTCCTCGGGCTCGAGCTGGGCCATCGGGTTGAACACCGCCGCCCGGGCGATCTGGAGCGCCTGCGCCCGCGTGATTCGGACCCCGCCCGCCCTGCCGCGCGGACCGAATCGCCGCACGTACAGATCGTCGAGCGCCTGCTCGAGCAGATCGGACACGTCCTCGACGAAAGCCGTCTCCCGATCGAGGTCGCCGACCGTGCTGAGCTCGGCCAGCACCTCCTGGCAGAAGCCATGCGTCGTCGCGATCGTGGCGGCGTCGAAGTCCGCCACCGCACGTGCGAGGCGGTCGCGCCGGAGCTCGACGTCGGCCGGCGACCCCGACGCGAGCAGCGTCACGATCGGATCGGTTGCGAGGTCGGGCGCGCCGGCGAGGATCCGCGACAGCTGCTGCTCGCACGCGACCAGCCGCTCGCGGACCCGATCCCGAAGCTCGCCGGTCGCCATCCGCGTGAACGTGATCAGCAGCAGCCGGTCGAGCGGCGTCCCTTCGGCCACGTAGCGCGCCGCGAGCGCGGCGATCGTGTACGTCTTGCCGGTGCCGGCACTCGCCTCGAGCACGGTCACGCCCGACGGCAGCGGACCGCACAGGTCGAACTCGGCGTACCCCTCGACCATCCTCATCGATCGCTCACCGCCTCGACCGCCAGCAACCCGCGCCACAGCCGCAGCGCGTACCGCCCGAACCTCGTGCTCCCGGCGTCGTCCCAGCCCGGCCCTTGCTCATCGTCGCGCGGACCGGCCTCGAGCAGCTGGGCGAGAGGGATCGCGTCGCCGTACACCAGCATGTGCTCGGGGTCGCGGTCCTCCTTGTCGTAGCGGAACACGGTCTCCCAGGCGGCTCGTGCCGCAGCCGCGGCGCTGTCGCCGTCCTCGCCGGCCACCACCGCCTGGGCGTACGCGGCGGACGTGTCGCACGCGAGCGGGAGCGGCTCGCACATGCCGCGGTCGTACAGCTCGAGCAGTACCGCGAGATGCCCGAGCGCAGTCCCTCGGCGAGCCTCCGGAGTGTCTGCGAGCGGCGGGATCCGCGCCACCGTGACGCCCGCCCAGCGCGCGTCGGCGCGGGCCCGGCCGATCACGACCGACTCGAACGGGCGCTCGGGGCGCGCGGCGCTCAGCGCGAGCAGTCTCACCCACGCGCGCAGCCGCTCGCGCGGCTTGACCCGCGAGTAGGAGACCGTTCGGAGCGTGTCCCCGCACACGCCGGTGACGGTGCCGGCGAGCGTGCGCCCGTCTGGAAGCGCGAGGTTGAGGTCGAGCGAACCGGGGTCGCGGTCGGCGCCGAGGTCCTTCGCCGCACCCGCGATCTGACCTACGACCGCGCCGATCTCGGCGAGCGCCGGGCGCGCGAGCTCGCCCGGGGGCAGCGCACCGCGCGCGATCTCGGCCTGCATGCACGCCTTGAGCTCCGCGCCGGCGAGCACGCCCTCGAGCAGCCGCTGCCCCACCCCCCACTGCTCGAGCGCGTCGAGCTCGACCGGGATCGCGTCCTGCACCTCGTCGAAGAACTCGCCGACGCTGATCCCGAGCCGGTCGCGCAGGAGCGCTTTGACGGGATGCTCGACGAACCGGATGAGGTTGACGAGCTCGACCACGGTGTCGTCCCGCGGCGGCAGCGGCGCCAGCAGGAATGGCCGGCCCGGCTGACGCGGACGGTTGAGCGCGTTTGCGCCGGCGAGCGCCTGCGGGTCGAACCCCCAGGCGCGGCCGGGCACGAGCCGCCCCGCGGTGAAGTTGCGGGGATCGAACGGCTGCAGCGGATGGTGAATCACGACCTGCTCGCGCGCCGAGCCGTCCGCGCAGCTGACCGTGCGCTCGACGATGTCGAGCAGCTCGCCGACCGGCACCGCCGGCGGTCGGCGCAGGTTCGTCCGCTCATCGTTTCCGGTGTAGGTGACGATCAGCCGCTCGGTCGCGGCCAGCAGCGCGTCGAGCAGCATCTGACGGTCCTCGGCGCGGGGGTCGCGGTCGCCGACGTGCGGCTCGGCCAGCATCAAATCGTCGCCGTCGCGCCGGGCGCGGCGCGGGAACTCGCCGTCGTCGAGCCCGAGGATGCACACCACCCGATGCGGCACCGAGCGCATCGGGACGAGTGTGCAGACGGTCAGGTGCCCGGTCCGGAAGTTCGCGCGCGTCGGGCGCCCGCGCAACCGGTCGGCGAGCAGCACGCGGACATCGGCGAGCTCGAGCGTCGCACCGCTCGAGCCGGTCTCGTCCCCGGAGTCCGCGTCGACGTCCCCAAGCAGGCGCTGGAGCTCCCGCCGCTGCCACGAGTCCCGATCACTGGTGGCCGCGAGGGCGTCGGCGGCGCCGGCGATCGCCTCCGTCCAGCCGTGGATCGGCTTGGGTGCCGAGAGCGCGTCGGCGGCGGCCCGGGTCCGGTCGATGAACTCCGCGAACCGGCCGGCGAGATCGATCGCGCCGCTGTCGACGTCGTCGAGCGGCAGCACGCCTCCGACGAGCCGTCGGTCCTCCTCGGTCATCGCGACGCCGACCAGCATCCGGTCGAGGCCCCGGCGCCAGGTGTTCGCGCTCACCGTGCCGAGCCTGAACGGCTCGCGGTGCGGCGCGTCGAACCCCCACCGGATCCCGCACGCAGCGACCCAGTCCTGCATCCGCGACAGGTCATCGTCGTCGAAGCGGAACCGCCGGCGCACGGGCTCGCGCCCGGCGAGGTCGAGCAGCTGCGAGGCGGTAGCCCGCTGGTCGGCGAGCGCCAGCAGCTGGCTGACGACGCCGAGCAGCGGGTTGGTCTGGCGCAATGAGCGGTCGGCGAGCCTGACCCGGAGGTCCAGCAGGCGCTTGCCCGCGGATTCGGCGGAGTCGTCGTCATCGGCAGCGGCGCGCCCCGCGCCGAACGTGGCCTGGATCAGCGGCGCGAACGTCTCGATGTCCGGGCACATCACGATCACATCGCGCGGCTCGAGCGTCGGGTCGTCCTCGAGCAGGTGAAGGACCGCGTCGCGGAGGACCTCGACCTGGCGCGCACGCCCATGGCAGGCGTGGATCTGGAGGCTCCGGTCGCCGGCGGCGAGAGGCGGGCGGGCATCCGGCTCACCGGGGAGCGGCGGGCCGGGTGGCTGGCGATCCTCGCGGATGTCCTTCTGGATGGCCGTGAGCAGCGTCTGCGCCTCGGCCACGGGCAGCTCATGGTGGTGGTCGACGCCGTCGCCGGTGTTCGCGAGGACGAGCTGGAGCTCGCGGACGTCGCGGCCCCATGAGGCGAGCAGCCGGTTGGTGGGCAGAATGGACGTCCAGTCGTCGCGGCGATCGGTGATGCCCGGGCCATTCCCGAGCTCCTCCGCGACCCGCCGCCACAGCGAGGGCGAGGGATGCAGGACGAACAGGTGCACCTCGCGCCGGGCGGCGATCGCGGCCAGGACCTCGAGGTAGGAGCGCGGCATCCGCGTCAGTCCGAACAGCGAAAGCCTCGCCGGGAGGTCGAGCAGCCCGGGGTCCTCGCGGATCCGCTCGCACGCGGTGCCGAGCCGCTCGGCCGGACTCGGCGCGCCGATCCTCGCGCGCACGCGGCGCCACAGCTCGGCCTGCCACTCGCCGTCCTCTCGCCCGCTGGCCCATCCGCTCACCATGTCGGGGCGGTGCACGCCGTAGCGGTCGAACAGGTCGGCGATGTGGCGGACCACGCCGAACCGCCGGATCGGGTCTCCCGCCTCGCCGCGGGTGCCCTCAAGATGCAGCGCGAGCGTGGCCAGCCACGGCTCGCCGAGGCACTCATCGACGACGTCGAGCAGCGGCCACACCGATCGCTCGGCGAGCCACGGGTCCCGGTCGGCCTCGATCCCGGTCGCGGCCGCGAGCGCTCCGAGAATCAGCCGGCCGGGGAACGGGAACTCGACGTTCGCGCACACGCCGTCCTGGCGACCCCCGGTGGCCCCGAGCCGGGTGGAGAGCCGCTGGGTCAGCCAGCGCTCGATCCCGCGCGTCGGCACCGCGACCACGTCGGGTGCGAACGGGTCCTCGAGCGGCTCGAGCAGCGTCTCGGCTAGGCCGTCGGCGAGACGGTCCGCGCGCTCGGCTCGATGGACGTGAAGCATGCTTGTGACCCTAGCCGGGGTGATTTCCGGGCCGCCTGCGACTCTATGGATCAGTGTTGACCACCAACCCGGACACGATTCCCGCGGCCGCCCTCGATCGGCTACGCATTCTCACCGACAATCCGGACGCGGAGTTCCGCCCCGGTCAGCTCGAGGCGATCTGCGACGTGGTCGTCGATCGGGCCCGCGTCCTGTGCGTGCAGCGGACGGGCTGGGGCAAGTCGGCCGTGTACTTCCTCGCCACCGCGCTGCTGCGCGAGGCGGGCGCCGGTCCGACGCTGATCATCAGCCCGTTGCTGGCGCTGATGCGCAACCAGATCGCCGCCGCCGAGCGGCTCGGGCTGCGGGCACACACGATTAACAGCACGAATCGCGACGAGTGGGACGACGTCCGCAACCGGCTCGCGGCCGGCACGATCGACCTACTGCTGATCAGCCCCGAACGCCTCAACAACCCGCGCTTCCGCGAGGACATGCTGCCGCTGTTCGCGGCCTCGGTCGGCCTGCTCGTGATCGACGAGGCGCATTGCATCTCCGATTGGGGACACGACTTCCGCCCCGACTACCGGCGGGTCAAGGACATCCTCGACGCGCTCGCACCGGGGGTCGCGGTGCTCGGCACGACGGCGACCGCCAACGACCGGGTCGTGGCCGACGTCGTCGCGCAGCTCGCCGCCGACGATCGCGAGCCGCTCCGCACGTATCGAGGTCCGCTGGCGCGCTCCAGCCTGCGGCTCGAGGTGCTCGAGCTGCCGCGGCCGGCCGAGCGGCTCGCCTGGCTGGCCGAGAACCTTCCTCGCATGAACGGGTCGGGCATCGTCTACACGCTGACCAAGCGCGACGCCGAGCAGGTCGCGACGTTCCTGGGCGCGCGGGGGATCAGCGCGGTGGCGTACAGCGGCGAGCACGAGACCGATCAGCGGATCGCCTCCGAGGACCGGCTGCTCCGCAACGAGATCAAGGCGGTCGTCGCCACCAGCGCGCTCGGGATGGGCTACGACAAGGCGGATCTGACGTTCGTCGTGCACTATCAGGCGCCGGGCTCGGTCGTCTCCTACTACCAGCAGATCGGCCGCGCCGGCCGCGGCGTCGAGCACGCCGACATCGTCCTGCTCCGCGGCGGCGAGGACCGCCGGATCCAGGACTTCTTCATCGAGCAGGCGTTCCCCGATCGCGAGCGAACCGCAGCGGTGCTGGGCGAGCTCGAGGCCGCCGGCGAGGACGGGCGCAGCACCCGCGAGCTGATGCCGGCGGTCAACCTCGGCATGGGCCGGATCGAGGCGATGCTGAAGATCCTCGACGTCGAGGGTGCGGTCGCCCGGGCCGGCAACCGCTGGAAGCTCGTCCCCAATACTGACTGGAGCTACGACGCCGAGCGCTACGCGGCCGTGACCGCGCTCCGCCGCGCCGAGCAGCGGGCGATGGCCGCGTTCGGCACCGACGGTCGTTGCCTGATGCGCGTCCTCCAAGAGCAGCTCGACGACCCCTCGCCCGAGGACTGCGGGCGCTGCTCGGTGTGCGCCGGCGCGCGCTTCGACGCGCCGCCCGATCCGGCGCTGGTCGAGGCGGCGGGCCGGCACCTGCGCTCGACGCCGATCGAGCTCGAGGTCAGGAAGATGGCGCCGGACGTCGAGGGCGTGATGCGGAAGATCCCCGCCGACGTGCTCGTCGAGCCCGGCTGGGCGCTCGCGCGGTTCGGCGACGGCGGCTGGTGGCCGGCGATCGAACGAGGTCTCGCGAGCGGCGATTTCGAGGATGACGTCGTCGCCGCGCTCGCCGACATCGTCCGCGCCGGCGGCGCCGGCGGCCCCGATTGGGTGACGTCGATGCCGTCTGTTCGGCTCGGGGACGTGCTCGAGCGGCTGGGCCGCCAGCTCGGCGACGCCCTCGCCGTCCCCTACATCGGGTTGGTGACGCGAGTGTCCGAGCGCCCACCCCAGCGCGAGATGGCCAACGCCGCCCAGCAGGCCGCGAACGTCCGCGGCGCGTTCCGGATCGTCGGCGCGCCCCCGCCCGGGCTGGGCGTGCTGCTCGACGACCGCCGCATCTCGGGCTGGACGCTCGCGATGGTTGGCGGCCAGCTCCGCCGTGCCGGCGCCGAGCGCGTGGTGCCGCTGGCGCTCGCCACTCTGCAGTAGCGTGTTCGGTCATAACTGGGCGGCAGAGGAGGGGGTTCGTCGTCGCGGCCGACAAGGGGAGGTAGAGAGATGCGTCGTTTCGTCGTTGTCAGCCTGGTGTCCGCGGTGGCGCTGGTTGGCGTCACGGGAGGGGTGGCAGCCGCCAGCCCTCCGAGGGCCCATACCGCCCAGACGGTCCCGCTGGTCGTGGTCAAGTCGAAGGACGGCGCGACGGCGGCGCTCGTCAGAGTGTTCATCCACGGCCACCTCGTCCCGATGCTGGTCGACACAGGGGCGACCGTGACCGTCATCAACGTCACCGCCGCCCGTCACCTGCACCTGAAGACGGTCGGTAAGCCGCACCGCTTCTGCGGCGTGACCGGCTGCGCGATGGCGAAGCGGGTGCGCGTCTCACACTGGAACGTCGGCGGAGTGCCGCTCCCGAACGTCGTCGTGTCGAGCGCGCCGATCGCCGGGCTCAACGCCCACGGGTTCGGGCTGCTCGGCTCCGACGTGCTGTCCCGGTTCGGGTCGGTGACGATCGACTACCACGACCAGGAGCTCATCCTCGGCTGACGTCTGCGCCGACGTCGAACCCGCAGCTCGGGCCGCGCTGATCAGACATCCTGGTAGACGGTGACCTCCTCGGTGTAGAACTGCATCGCCGAGCGTCCCTGCTCGTGCGGCCCGTAGCCGGATTCCTTCGTTCCTCCGAACGGGACGTGCACGTCGGCGCCGGCGGTCTGTGAGTTGACGTGCAGCAGTCCCGCCTGGAGTTCGTTCACGCACCGGTTGGCGGTGGCGATGCTCGTGGTGAACACCGCCGCCGACAGGCCGAAGCGGACGCCGTTCGCGCGCTGGATCGCCTCGTCGAGCGTGCCGTAGCGGTACAACCGCGCCTTGATTAATACCGCAGCTCGGGATCGACCCGGTTGAGTAGATCGTCGCCACGCACGTAGCGGCGAAGGTTCTCTGCGAACAGCGCCACGATGCGCTCGTTCTCGCGCAGCGACAGCGCCGCTGTATGCGGGCTCACGAGCACGTTGGGCAGATCCCATAGCGCGCTATCAGCGTCTAGCGGCTCGTTGGCGAACACGTCGAGCGCGGCACCGCCCAGCCTGCCCACGCGCAGTGCCGCGATCAGCGCGGGTTCGTCGACGACGGCGCCGCGGCCGATGTTGACGAGGGTGGCGCCGGGCTTGATCCGGGCGATCGCCGCCGCGTCGATCAGGCCCCTGGTCGCGTCGGTGAGCGGCAGTGAGATCACGATCGCGTCCGCCTCCGAGAGCCGATCCCCCAGCGCGTCGATGCTGACCAGCTCATCGACGTGGGGGTAGTGTCCGGCGCCGGTTCGGTTCAGCCCGATCACCCGCATGCCGAACGCCGCGGCCAGCCGAGCGACTTCGCCGCCGATCTGCCCGAGGCCGACGATCACCACCGTGCGACCCGATAGCTCATCCATCGCGTAGTGGTTCCACCGGTGGGCGCGCTGGTCGGCGAGCAGCCGTGGAAGGCCCTTGGCGAACGCGAGCAGCCCGAACAACGCGAACTCCGCGAGCGGCCCAGCGTGCACGCCCGCGGCGCTGGTCACGATCACGCGGTCGAGCTCCCCGGCCGTCAACTCCGCCCCGCCGACCTGCTCGCCGGCGCCGGCCACCGTGGCCTGAACCCATCGGAGTCCCGGGCACGCGCGCATCGCCCGGGACAGCCCCTCCGGAGAGTCACCCGGAATCCCGAACAGCACCTCGGCCGTGCCGAGCATGTCCCACCAGCGTCGCTCGTCCTCGGTCGTGCGCCTGAAGCCGTCAACCCCGCGGTGGTCGTTCGGGAAGCGCGCAGGCGGCAATAGGTCCGGCTCGTACGCCACCTCGATTCGGGAATCAACGGCCTCGATCGGCTCAATCAGCTCCGGCTGGAGTGGGACTGCGATCGCGACTTTCACGGGTGCGGCCATTGCAGCCGTCAATGATCGCTCTTCGCAGCAAATGACATACGTATTTCTGCGAGACGTGGTTTGCCGGATGTCTCGGGCTCGGGTATCAGGCGGCAAGGCGGGGTTGATGGCGTTCGCCCGCGCGCACATGCTGGCGCCGTGGACGCGACCACCCAGAACGCGGGGTAGGCTCGGGGTATGGACGCTGACAACTCACGGCGACGTGACCGCGCGGCCCTGCGCTTGGGAGCCGGACGCGCGCCGGCGCGCTCGCATTTCCGCGCGATGGGCATGACGCCTGACCTCGTGGCCGCGACCCAGGAAGGCTGAAGAGCTCATGCCCGAACTGCCCGAGGTCGAACGCGCCCGCCAGACGCTCGAATCCGCGCTCGGCCGGCGGATCGCCGCGGTCGACGACACGGATTCGTACGTGAGCCGGCCGCACGCGCCCGGCGAGATCGCTGCCGCGCTGGTCGGCCACACGCTCGCCACCGCCCACCGCCGCGGGAAGTTCATGTGGCTCGAGACCGAGGACGGTCCGGCGCTCGGGCTGCACCTCGGGATGGCGGGGCGGATCCTGGTCGACCCCGAGGACACGACGCGCTGGGACCGCTTCACGATCGAGTTCGAGGACGGCGGCCGGCTCGTCCTCCGCGACAAGCGCCGGCTCGGGCGCGCCGTGCTCAACCCCAATTTCTCCCACGTCGGAACCGACGCCGCCGAGGTCGGCCGCGACGACTTCCGCCGCCTGATCGGCTCGGGCCACACCGCGATCAAGGCGCGGCTGCTCAACCAGCGCGCGATCTCGGGGATCGGCAACCTGCTGGCGGACCAGATCCTGTGGCAGGCGCGCATTTCGCCGCGACGGAGCACGTCGGACCTCTCGACCGAGGACCTCGACCGCCTCCGCCGCGAGCTCCGCGCCGCCGTCCGCTCGGCGATCCGCAAGGGCGGAGCCCACACCGGCAACTTCATCGAGGCGCGCCGGCGCGAGGGCACATGCCCGCGCGACGGCCACCGGCTCGAGCGCGCCCAGGTCGGCGGCAGAACGACATACTGGTGCCCCGTCTGCCAGACGTGAGCTCGCCGATCATGAGCGATTCGAGCAAACAGCGACGAGCGGTTGTAACCGGTGGCGCCGGCGGAATCGGTGGCGCGGTCGTCCGCGCGCTCGGCGCGACCGGGCACGAGGTGGCGATCCTCGACCACGAGGGCGAGTTCGCGGTCGACCTCGCCGATGAGCAGGCGGTGCGGCGGATCGTCGAGCGGCTCGGGCCGCGTGACGTGCTCGTGCACGCCGCCGCCGCGTTCGACCGCGCCTCACTCGCCGACATCGACCTCGCGACCTGGCGCCGAGTGCAGTCGGTGAACGTGGAGGCAGCGCTGTGGCTGTGCCAGGCGCTCGCCCCGGGGATGTCGGAGCGAGGCTTCGGCCGGATCGTGTTCATCGCCTCGAACACGGTGTGGAGACCGCCGGCTGCCGACTTCCTGCCGTATGTCGTCAGCAAGGCTGCGCTCATCGGTCTCGCCCGGTCGCTCGCGAAGCCGCTCGGCGAGCACGGGATCACGGTCAACTGCGTCGCGCCCGGGCTGACGCGGACGCCGTTCACCGAATCGAACCTGCCGGAGCAGATGTTCGAGGACGCTCGCGCTCGCCAGGCGGTTCCGAGGACGACGATGCCCGAGGACATCGCCGCGGTGGTCGCGTTCCTCGCCTCCGACGCCGCGGCGGCGATCACCGGCCAGACGCTCGTCGCCGACGGCGGATCGGTGCTTCGATGAGCGCCACCGTCACCGACATCATCCTCGACTGCGACCCGGGACATGACGACGCGATCGCGCTGCTGCTCGCGCTCGCCAGCCCCGAGCTGCACCTGCTCGGCGTAACCACCGTGTCGGGCAATCAGACGCTCGAGAAGACGACGGCAAACGCGATCCGCGTCCTCGATCACTCCGACCGTCCCGACATCCCCGTCGCCGCCGGCGCCGACCGGCCGCTGGTCCGTGAGCGTCACGTCGCCGCGGAGGTGCACGGCGAGACCGGCCTCGACGGCCCGGACCTGCCGCCGCCGTCCCGGGCGCCCGAGGCGGCGCACGCCATCGATTGGATCGCGATGACGCTGGCGGCCACCCCGCACCCCGTCACGCTCGTGCCCACCGGACCGCTCACGAACATCGCGCTGTTCCTGGCGCGGTATCCCGAGCTGCGCGACCGCGTGGAGCGGATCGTGCTGATGGGCGGCGCTATCGGCGAGGGCAATACGACGCCCTCCGCCGAGTTCAACATCTGGGCCGACCCCGAGGCGGCGCATCGCGTGTTCACGAGCGGGCTCGACGTCACGATTGTCGGTCTCGACGTCACCCACCGGGCACTGCTCCGACCGGTCGACGTCGAGCGTCTGCGCGGTGCCGGCAAGGCGGGGAAGCTGGTCGCCGACCTGTTCGAGTTCTACGGCTCCTACCACCGCCGGCACTACGGGTGGGAGGGCGCGCCGGTGCACGACGCCGTCGCGATGGCGCACGTGATCGACGGCAGCCTCCTGAGCACCGAGCATGTCGGCGTGGTCGTCGACACCGGCCCCGAGCTCTCGCGCGGGCGCACGCACGTTGACCTCCGCGGAACCACGGGGTGGGAGCACAACTGCCACGCCGCGGTCGACATCGACTCCGACCGGTTTCGCGAGCTCCTGATCACGCGCATCAGCTCCCTCGCGTGACAGCGGCCGTCTAGCTCAGGACGGGGTCGAAGTCAGAACGGGGTCGAGGCGGCGAGCTGGAGAGCTCGCGAGAACACGAACGCCCCGGAGTCGTTGTCGACCCAAGGCCGTCCTGCCCAGAGGTAGGCATCGGCGTCCTTGCGTGCGGTCGCGCGATCGGCCCCGCTGAGACCCCACCGGGGGCTGGCGACATTCGTCGTCGGCGGGATCCCGAGGGTCACGCAGATATGGTCGTGCGGGCTATTGCACGCACGCGCCTCGTTGGCGTTGCCCGGGTACTGGCCGGCCAGGAACGGGGCGCCGTTCTCGTCCGTGTTGATCACGAAGTGCTTGCCCGGGATGCCGGCCGCGGCCAGTGCCTGCACGATCTGTCCGCCGTACTCGAGCTCGAGCGCGGTGCTGCCGTACTGGGTGACATTCAGGGCGAACCCGCGCGAGTGTCTTATGCCCGCCCGCTTGAGGAGTGACACCGCCTGTGCCACCGACGCCCATTCGGCCGCGCCGATGTCGATGTACACGGTCGTGTGCCGCAGGGACGTGAATTTGTTCGCGGCGTAGGAGACGAGCTGGAGCGGCACCGGAGAGGGCGCGCACAGAGCAAACGGCAGGTCCGGCTGCAGGATCAGCGCCACGCGAGAGTTACCGATCCCGGCTGCGAACTGATTGACCCACGCGCGGTAGCTGCTCTGATCGCCGGCTCCCCACGACCCCGGGCACGCCCCTCCCTCCCACGGATCGAGACGGAAGATCGCAACCTGGGACAGCACGGCCGGGTTGCCGCCGGTCGTGTCCTGGATGATCTCCTGCGCCACCGTCCGCGCGTAGTTGTTCGGGTACCACGAACCGGCCCAGATCGTCAGCGGACGCAACGCGATCTTCCCCATGAGCTCCCTGTTGTGCCCGCGCGCTGACTGGTAGGCGGGGTACACGCCGTCGATGGGCCCCCGGTAGATCCCCCAGGTTATGCCCGCCAGCGGGTTGCTTGGTGACGCGCCGGGCAACCCGGCATTCGCCGTGCCCGCCGAGGCCGACCCGGCACCCGCGGCCAGCCAGATTCCGCACACCGCGAAGATCGACATGATTCCCGAGCGTGTCCGGTTCACGCGCTGATCTCGACCAGCTCGAGCGGGAGCGTGGAGAGGATCTCGGGTCCGCCCGGACGCACGACCACGTCGTCCTCGAGCCTGATCCCGCCGAGCCCCGCCTGGTAGATGCCCGGCTCGATCGTCAGGACCGTTCCCTCGACGAGTGGCTCGTGGGCTCGGGGCACGAGGAACGGCGGCTCGTGGATCGACAGGCCGATGGCGTGGCCGGCGCCGTGCAGGCACGCGCCGAGCTCGCTCGCGGCCTCGACGATCTGGCGCTGGGCGAGGTCGACGTCCCGCCCGGACGCGCCGGGCTGCGCCGCGGCGATCGCCGCGCGCTGTGCGTCGAGCACGACCTTCCACGCGCTCGTCGCCCAGTCAGAGGGAGCCCCGACCGTCGCGCACCGGGTCAGGTCGCCCCAGTACCCGTCCAGGCAGGCCGACAGATCCGCGCACACGACGTCGCCGTTCCGCAGCTCTCGCTGCCCTGGATCGGCGTGCGGGTTGGCGGCGCTCTCACCGAACAGGATCAGAGGGTGAGCGCTGGTGGCGCCCTGCTCGCGCAGCCACCCCTCGACCCGGGCGTTCAGCGCGTGCTCGACCACGCCGGCCGACAGCCACTCGAACGCGCGCCGCAGTCCCTCCTCCACGAGCGCGCAGGCGGCACGGATCCGCTCGACCTCATCCGCGTCCTTCGCAATTCGCAGTCCCATCACGACCGACCCGGCGGGAACCAGCTCGAAGCCCTGCTCGGCGAGCGCGCGCGCTCGCGCGTAGATGAGGTGATCTTCCTCGACCCCGACCGTGCGGGCACCGGACAGCGCCGCCGCCAGCTCGGGCATGCCGTCGGATTCGGCGCCGTAGGAGATCGGAGTCAGGCGCCGCGGCGCTCCCTCGATCTGGCCCCGATCGAGCGCGGGCACGATCACCGCGGACCGCTCGGGCGCGACCACCACGCCGAAGAACCGCTCCATCTGGATCGGGCGAAAGCCCGTCAGGTAAGCGATCGACTCGTCGCCGGTGATCAGCAGCGCGTCGAGCCCGCGGGCGCCCGCCTGTTCGAGCAGACGATCGAGGCGCAACTCTCGACTCCTCGCCGCGCTGCCTGCCGCGTCCGGAGTTGCCACGAGTTCGACCATTTCTAACTCCCTCCGTGCGGGCTGAACGATCAGACGGCTTGCCGGACGGCGTCACGGACCGCCTGTGCCGTGACCGTAGCAGCCGCGCTTCCGAGCACCGTCAGCGCCCACGTGGCCTCGAGGCCGGGCGAAGGCGGTGGCTCGGACCCCGACGCCAGGAAGAAAACGACGTCACCGTCCACCGGGGTGAATGCCGGGTCGACCGCGCGACCGATCCCGGCGCTAGCCATGCGCGCGGCGATCGCGCAACTGCGCTTGTCGAGCGCGGCGTCGGTGAACGCGCAGACAAGCGTCGTGTTTCCGGTCGCGGCGTCCACGCCGGTCGCTGACCCGGCCCCCGGTCCCGACCTGCCCGGCGGCGGCACCAGTATCCCCGGGAGCGCGTCCGCGGTCCGGACGAGCCGGCCGCTCTCGTCGTGCGGACCGCCGAGGAGCTCCCCGTCCGCGCCGACCACGTCTCCGAACGCGTTGGCGACCGCGATCGCCGCAACGATCGCCCCATCGGCGAGCACGCTCGCGGCGTAACCCACTCCCCCGCGCGTCGATCGCTCGCGGCCGAACAGCTTTCCGACAGCCGCGCCCGAGCCCGCGCCCACCGGGCCGCGCTCGGGGACCACGGTGGACGCGTTCTCACACGCGGCGTAACCCTCGTCCGGTCCGGGACGGCGACCCGAAGCGCCCTCCACCAGGTCATAGACGACCGCCGCGGATACCAGCGGAACCACGCCCATCGGCATCGGTCGGCCGAGACTCCGCTCCTCGAGCCACCGCGCGACGCCGTCCGCAGCCGCCAGGCCGAACGCGCTGCCACCGGTGAGCAGCACGGCGGTCGGCCCTTCCGCATTGGCGAGCGGCGACAGCGTCTCGATCTCGCGCGTCCCGGTGCCGCCGCCGCGGACATCGACTCCGCCTCGCGTCCCGGGCGGCGGGATCACGACCGTGCATCCGGTTCGAGCTTCCGGATCGGTCCAGTGCCCGATCTGAAAGCCCGCGGGCAGTACATCGAGCCGCACGCTCGTGAACGCCTCTCGCTAGCCGCCTAGCTGCCGCCGGGAGTCCGCACCCGTCTGCGATGCGGCTCCGGCGCCGGTCTGCGAGCCCGGGCGGGGAGCAGATCGACCAGCCGATCGTGGCCGCGCAGTCGGACTCGCCCCGGCTCCGCATCCTCAAGTGGAATCCCACCCCGCGGGGGCTTCGACGGCGGGCGTGGCCGCCACGGGCCGTTGCCGCCGCCCCCGTCGGAGTCCGAGTCCGAGTCACCGGACGAACCACGCCGGCCGAGAACCATCGGCAGGAATATCACGCCGAAGATGAGTGCTAGGTACAGCAGACCGAGAACATCGACTCCGCCGATCTGTGGCCCGCTCGGCATCGTTAGACCCTAGTGGGTCTCACCTCAACGTTCCACCCACAAGCGCCCAGTCACCCCGACGACCAGTAACCGTCTCCCGCCGCCTCGGCGAGCTCCGCGCCCGCCGCTTGCAGTTCGTCGCGCGCCTGGTCGAGGCCGATGCCGCGAAGCTCGGCCACCTCGGCCGTGGTGAGCGGATACGACGCCCAGGACAGGACCTCATCGACCGCCTTCGGCGCCGGGCGACGCTCGAGGTCAGGGGCCACGTTGGCGACCGCCACCTCGTACACCGCGAACGGCTGGAAGCCGGGCATCACCACGCGCCGATCGCCGCGCTCGAATACGGCCGAGGCGGTGGAGTAGCGCAGCCCGCCGGCGCTCCCGGACAGCCGGTGGGAGAGTGCGAGCGCCTCCGGTGCCGGGGCCCGCGTCGCGGCCATGTCCTCGGCGAGCGCCGTGCCGACATACTCGTCGGCGAGCCAGGCATCGACCGTCTCGGACTCGACGCCGGCGTCCGCGCCGGCGCCGTGGATCGTCTCGAGCTGATCGAGCGGCTGGCCTTCGGAGAACGCGCGGCGGCGCAGCGAGCGCAGCAGCATGTCGGCACGGTCGGGCTCGTGGATCCGGGCACCGACGTATGCGCGGCACGCCTCAATCGTCGCGGCGAGCCGCTCCGGCGGCTCGGTCAGCATGGGCATCCCGTACGAGGTCCGCAGGCGCTTCGTGTTGCCGGCGACCATGTCGCGGCTGAGCCCGCGTTCCTCGAACGACGCGCTGTTCTCAGTCAGCACGATCATCCTGCGCGTGATGTCCAGGCCGTCCCCGTAGTGCCACAGCAGCTGCGTCTCCTGGCGCTGCGCGTTGAACCCGAACGGGCAACCCGGGTCGGTGTAGATCGTGACGTTGACGCGCTCCATCGGCTACGCCTCAGCCTAGCTGGCTCCCGCCCTCGGGCGGCCCGGCGTCGCCGGCCGGCACGCCGAAGATCATCAGCACCGAGTGCGCGACTGGCCGGCCCGCGCGCGTTAGTGCGCCGGCCTCCCGCGCGGACATCGTGAGCCGCTCGAGCTCGGGCGCGGCCGCGTCGGCCAGCTCTTGCCCTTCCAGGCCGGTCCGCCGCAGCCCGGCCACGATCTCGACCGCCTCCGGGGCGTAGAACCTGTATTCGATCCCGTGCTCGGCCTCGGCGCGTTCGTACGGCGGGACCATCAACTCGGGCTCACCCTGGACCTTGAGGTCGTACGCCACGAGCTCGGGGCGATAACCGCACGCCGTGTGGAGCCCGAACGCGACGTGGTCGGGCGCACGTCCGCCGAGCGCGGTCAAGACTCCTCCGCCGGGACCGAGGCGCTGCCGTGCGTCGAGCAGCAGGCCATGGTGGAGGTCGAGCATGTACGTCGAGAACGGCTCGGGTACGCGGAGCTCGGCGGGCGCGAAGAAGCGCCCGCCGATCGTGCCGCGGCGCAACTCGAGACCCGGCGAAGAGGTGACGTTTGGCAGGTTCTCGTAGACGAGCGAGAACGACCGCTCACTCGGGACGCACGAGAGACGGTCGCCGGCGTGGAACGTCAGCTCGATCGAGTCCGGATCCTCCAGGTTCGACATGACGTTCTCCCGCGCGACCGCGACGCCCTCGTCGTACAGATCGGTGATCGCCAGCGCGCGCGGGCCTAGGATCTCGATCGCACCGAGCGCGTCGAGGCCGTTGCCGGTGCCGACGATCAGCACGTCGTCGCGAGCCTGGCGGCGGCCAAGCCGCTCGAACGCCCGGAACGCGATCGGCAGCCACGACTGCTCGACCGCCGGCTCCAGCGGATAGGTGTGCTCGGTCAGACGGATCCGGATCGGCCGGCGCACCCGCCGACGGCGGTACAGCGCGAGGTAGGGGGTCGCGTCGACGGTGGTCATCGCCACCGTCGGCGACCGGAAGCGAAGGCCCGGCCGCGTCCGTGGCCGGGCCTTGCCGGGGGCGGGCTAAACGGCCGCTGCGACGTGGATGCCGAGCTTCTCCGCTGCCATCTTCGTGCCTTGCACACGATTCGTGATCTTCTCGAAAGCGACATCGCGGGCGAAGTCGGGCGAGCCGTGCAAGGGCTTCTCGTCGATGCTGAAAGGCGAGAAGCCGCAATCGTCGGTGGCGCCGAGCCGCTCCTTGGGGATGTACTTCGCCGCCGCCACGAGCTCGTCGCAGACTTCCTGCGGAGTCTCGACCCTGGGGTTCTGCGGGTTGATGACGCCGATGTGGACGATCTGCGCCACTCCGTCCGCGTCCTCGCGGCTGTGCTCGCCGACGAGCTTGTACACCGCTTCCCGGTCCCGCTCGCTCTTGCACTGCATCAGGAAGTAGCCGGCGTTCAGCCCGAACAGGCTCGGCAGCAACGCGCTGTAGGGCACGTCGCCGCTGTGCACGGCATCGCGGTCTCCGCCGGGACAGGTGTGGACACCGATGTTGACCCGCTCATCCGCGGTGAACCGGGCGAGAACACGGTTGATCATGTCGATGAAGTGCGGAAGCATGCCGCGCCCCGTCCACGGGTTGCGCGAATCCTCGCGAAGCGCCAGCCGCCCCTCGGTGAAGTCGATCGACACGCACACGGCGCCGGCGTCGAACGCACCACGAATGTCCTTCTCGCATTCGGCGACGAGGTCTTCCTCGAACTGCTCACGCGAGTAGCCCGGAATCTCCTCGTCGAGCGGATACAGCAGCGCGAGCATCGACGGTGCGATCACCGCCTGCTTCATCGGCTTGGTCGCGAACGCGATCGACTTCCGGAGCGTGTCCGCCGCGTACGTCTTGTAGCGGAACGGCCCGCCGGCGAGCTTCGGCAACTGGCGGTAGTGGCCGTCGGAGAAGATCGCGAAGTACTGGCCGCCGGCCGCGAGGTTGTCGGCAAGACCGGTGCCCGCGAGCGTGTCGGTCACCGGGTACGTCGCGAAGCTCGACCACCATTGCTCGCCGTCGGCGATGACCGGCGAGCCCGTCGCCTCGAACCGGCTGATCGAGTCCTTGACGGCCGCCTCCTGCTCAGCCTCGAGGTCGTCCTTGGAGATCTTCCCCGCGTCGTAGTCCGCGTATGCGGCCTGCAGCTTTGCCGGCCGAGGTAGCGAGCCGACGGGCTGGGTCGGGATGCCTGTCTCGGACCTAAGGTCGTAGTCCATCTGGGCTCCTCTAATGCGCGCCGTGCTCGTCTAGTGCGCGCCGTGGCTTATGAGACCGACTGGTCTCCCTCTCTCGTCGGAGCCTACGCCCTGTGCTACCGGGCGTCAACTGAAAGATCAGACCGAACGTTCTCCTATGATCAAGGGTGGAAAATGAGCGACGTCCGTCGACACCGCCACGACGACCAAGAGCCCCGGAGCCCGCGAGCGGATCCTCGACGCCGCGTACGAGTTGTTCTCTCGCAACGGCATCCAGGCAGTCGGCATCGATGCGGTCATCTCTCGCTCCGGCGTTGCCCGCCAGACGCTGTACCGGCACTTCGCGTCCAAGCAGGACCTCGTGCTCGCGTTTCTCGAGCGCCGTGAGGACCAGTGGACCAGGCGCTGGCTCGAGGACGAGGTGTGCCGGCGCGCGGACGACCCGGGCTCGCGACTGCTGCTCGATCTTCGACGTGTTCGACGAGTGGTTCGCTCGCCCCGACTTCGAGGGATGCTCGTTCATCAACGTGATGCTCGAGCACCCCGATCCGTCCGATCCCGTCCATCGGGCGAGCGTGTCCTACCTGGCCGGGATCCGCGGCTTCGTCGAGGGCCTCGCCCGCGAGGCCGGCATTGGCGACGCCCAGGACTTCGCCCGCCAGTGGCACATCCTGATGAAGGGATCGATCGTGGCCGCGGGGGAAGGCGATCGGGCCGCGGCGCAGCGAGCTAGGCGGATTGGCATGTTGCTGCTCGAGCACGCCTCCGGTCGGGCACGGCGGGGCGACAGCCGCGGCTAGCCAAGCACCACATGAATGATTCCGCGGGGGGCGTGGACGGGCGGCGTGGCCGGCGCGCGCGGTTCCCGGCGCGCTTCGCGCTGCGAACGGCGGGCACCTGGGGAGGAGAGGACGTCGCCCCGCGGGACTGGACCCACGGGACGCCGAAATCACCTGCATAGCACGACAATTGACCACGATCGCGCCGACCGTGTCGGAAGATGCATGTGGGGCATGCAGGTTGCGGCACGGCCCGGCCGGCGCGCGTCGAATGTCGCGCTATACATGCCATTCGGGGCCTTGGGAGGCCCGCGCGCCGCGGTGACCGTCCGCTCCTCCTCAGGTGCCCGCCGTTCGGCCGCAGACCGCGCCCGCCCACCCGCCGCCGCTCTCTGGCCGCCAAACAGTAAGTCGACAGATATGAGAGTTGAGACACACATATTCCACGACGACGGGAGCATCCCCAACTCACGCCTTCCGGTGGTCATCTATCACGGGGCGCTCGCCACCGATGCCGGCGCCACCGCATACGAGGAGTTGTTCGCCGGCCACGGCTGGCTGGGCGCGTGGCGGGACGGCATCTTCCCGTTCCACCACTTCCACTCGACCGCTCACGAAGTCCTCGGCATCGCCGGCGGAACGGCGAACGTGATGCTCGGCGGCCCACAGGGCCAGACGTTCGAGCTGACCGCCGGCGACGTGGTCATCCTCCCTGCCGGCACGGGTCATCGCAACCTTGGCTCGAGTGCCGACCTACTGGTCGTCGGCGCCTACCCGAACGGGATGCGCTGGGACCTCCGCCGTGGCGATCCCGCCGAGCACGACGAAGTGCTCGCCAACATCGCCCGCGTTCCGCTTCCCGACCAGGACCCGGTGACCGGCGCCGACGGTCCGCTGGTCATACCCGACACGAATTGACGTAGAAGTCCCGCCGTCACACGAACGGCTCGCCCGGCAATCCCGGCGCGCGCCGGCCGGCGACCCACGACAGCACGCTCGCCCCCACGTCGGCGAGCAGACCGTCGTGACGCCGGCCCGCACAGCCTGCGTACGTCGCCAGCAGCGGCGCGTACTCGCGGGTGTGATCGGTGTGCGGGGCGGTCGGGTCGACGCCGTGGTCGGCGGTGAGGATCAGGAGATCGTCGCCACGGAGCAAATCCAACCATTCCGCCGCGGCGGCGTCGATCTCGGTCAGCGCGCGAGCAAAGCCCTCAACGTCGTGCCGGTGCCCGTAGACCTGATCGGTCTCGACGAGGTTCACGAAGATCAGCCCGGATTCGACCTCGCGCAGCAGCCGACTCGTCTCCGCGATCCCGGCCAGGTTGGTCGCGCCGGCGTGCTTGACGTCGACTCCGACGCCAGCGAACAGGTCGTGGATCTTGCCGACACCGTGCACGGGCGCGCCGGCGTCCTGAAGCTCCTCCAGGTATGAGCGGCCCGGAGGGCGAAGCGAAAAATCCCGCCGCCCGTCGCGCCGGCGGAACGATCCCGGCGAGCCCTCGAACGGCCGCGTGATCACCCGGCCGACAGCGTTCTCGCCGGTCATCACACGCCGGGCTGCCTCACACGCCGCGTACAACTCCGCCTCAGACACGACGTCCACGTGACAGGCGATCTGGAGCACCGAGTCCGCCGAGGTGTAGAGGATCGCCTCGCCGGTCTCGAGGTGGTGCGGACCGTAGGCCTCGATCACCTCGGTGCCGCTGTACGGCCGGTTGCAGCAGAACCGCAGCCCGGTGGCGTCCGCTAACGCGCCCACCACGTCGGCCGGGAAGCCGTATGGATACGTCGGGAGCGCCTGCGCCGGCACGACCCCCATCAGCTCCCAGTGACCGGTCGTGGACTCCTTCCCTGGGCCGAGCGGGCGGAGCCGGCCGTACACCGCCGGGCCCGACCGCCGGCGTGACCCCTTGAAGAGGCACGATCGACCCCAACCCCAACCGCGCCAGCGTCGGCAACCGCAGCCCGCCGACCTGCTCGGCCAGGTGCACGAGCGTGTTCGAACCGCCGTCGCCGTACGAGGCCGCGTCCGGCAGCTCCCCGACCCCGCATGCATCCATCACCACAACCGTCGCTCGCCGCATCAAGCCGACCATCCGCTCACAACGACCCGCCCCACACGACGTCACCGGCCACGCGCACCTCGGCGATCGACTCCTCCTGGGCCAGCGTGAACAGCGCCCCCAGCGTCTCCTCGACCGACTCGGAGCGCTCGAGCACCGCGGCCAGTGTGCTGCCCTGTGGCGCGCGCACCAACACGAAGTCAGCGCTCTTGCCGACCCCCAGATCGCCAACCTCGTCCGACAGCCCGAGCGCGGAGGCGCCCGCCGCGGTGGCCAGCCACAGCAGGTGGGCCGGGCTCAGCCGCGCACCATCGGAGCCCGCGAGCATTTGCCCTTGATAGGCCGTCAGCCCCTCCTTGAGCATGCTGAGCCCGGTGCCGGCCCCGACGTCGGTGCCGAGCGCGACCGGTACCCCGAAATCGAGATGGCGCCGCAGCGGGAACAGCCCGCTCCCCAGGAACGCATTGCTCGATGGGCAGTGCGCGACGGCGGCGCCGGCGGCGGCGAGCCGCCGCAACTCTTCGTCGCTCACATGGACGTCGTGCGCGAACACCGACCGGCCGTCTACCAACCCGAACCGCTCGTATGTCTCCAGGTAGTCCCGCGCCCACGGGAAAAGCTGCCTGACCAGCTCGATCTCGCCAACGTTCTCGTTGAGGTGGGTCGTGAACAGCACTCCGTCGAACTCCCGACCGAGCGACCCGCACGCCTCCAGCAGCTCCTCCGAGCACGACACCGAGAAGCGCGGGCTGACCGCATACCGGAGCAACCCCCGGCCGTGCCAGCGCTCGATCAGCTCCCGGTTCAGCTCGAAAACGGCCGACGCCGGGACCCGGAGCGCCGGCAACAAGCCGCGGTCCGACACGACGAGCCCGGAGGCGACCCGGAGCCCTGCCGCAAACGCCGCCGAGAACAGCGCATCCTGCGCGTCCGGGAAATGCGACCCGAACACGAGCGCGGTCGTCGTCCCGTTCGCGGCCAGGCCCCGGACGAACTGCGTCGGCGACCGCAGCCGCGTACGCCGAATCCGCCAGGCGCACCTCCTCGGGCAGGGCCCGCAGGCGCAGCCAATCGAGCAGCTCGAGCCCCATCGCCCCGATCACCCGGATCTGGGGATAGTGGACGTGGCAATCGACGAACCCGGGCAGCAGGACGGCATCGCGGGCGTCGACCACCTCCGCATCCGGACACCGGCCTCGGACCGAAGCCCACGAGCCCACCGCGACGATCCGGCCGCCCGAGAACGCCACCGCGCCGTCCTCGAACGCCTCGAGCGCGGACTCGTGCCCGAACGGATTGCGCGGTGTGTGCGCCACCTGAGCCCGGACGATGCGCGTCATTGCTTAAAGCCACGTTAGGCGAGTCGCCACGGGTCCGCCGCGCGGGTTATGGTTGCGCACTCGGTCATGAGGAAAGGAGAAGTGCGGTGTCGGGGAGGATGAGGCGCATAACTCTCGCTGCTCTGGTCATGGCGGCGGCCCTGGGGCTGGCCGCATGCGGTAGCAGCAAGAGCAGCAGCAGCAGTACCAGCAGCGCAAGTGCCCCCGCGGCCAGCAGCAGCACGACGAGCTCGTCGGGCGGCGCATCGTCGAGCAGCTCCGGCTTCAAGGTCGGTTTGGTCACCGACATCGGCGGACTCAACGACCACGGCTTCAACCATCTGTCCTATGAGGGCCTGCTCCAGGCCGAGTCTCAGCTCGGAGTCAAGGGCACGGTGCTGCAGTCGAACTCCGGCGCCGACTACGTCCCGAACCTCACTCGGCTCGCGGCTGCCGGCAACAAGCTCGTGATCGCGGTCGGCTTCCTGATGGCCGCTCCGCTCCAGCAGGTTGCGCTGAAGTACCCGAACGACGCACTTTGCGATCATCGACAGCCCCGGCGGCGCGGCTCCGGACACGGCCAAGAACATCGAGGGGATCGACTTCGCCGAGCAGGAGGCGGGCTACCCGGCCGGTTACCTCTCCGGGCTCTACCTGAAGGAACACAAGTACACGACCGCCTCCACGGTCGGCGGCCAGAGCATCCCACCGGTGACCCTGTACATCGCCGGATTCCAGGCCGGCGTCAAGGCGGCGGACCCGTCGGCCAAGCTGCTCAACGCGTACTCGCAGAACTTCACCGATGAGTCCTCGTGCAAGGAGCTTGCGCTCAACCAGATCAACGCGGGCTCGAAGGTCGTCTTCCAGGTCGCCGGCGCTTGCGGGCTCGGCGTGATCTCCGCGGGCGTGCAGACGCACACCCAGGTGATCGGCGTCGACGCCGACCAGAGCTACCTCGCGCCGACCCTCGTCCTGACGTCGGCCGAGAAGATGGTCAACACCGGCGTGTTCACGGCGATCAAGAACCTGCAGGCCGGCCAGTTCTCGAGCAACCTGCAGGAGAACATCACCAACGGCGGTGTCGGGATCGGCAAGATCGGACCGGCCGGCGCCCAGTACACGTCGCAGATCAACAACATCATCGCGGAGATGAAGTCCGGAAAGATCAACCCGCCGACCACCCTTCTGGTCAAGTAGGAGACTCGGCCCCCGCCCACCCCCCGCCCACCCACGCCCGCCCGCCCACCCACCCCCAGTCACCCGCCGTGTCGCAGTCAAGCCCTCCGGCCCTCGAGCTGAGGGGGATCACGAAGAAGTTCGGCTCGGTCGTCGCCAACGACCGAGTCGACTTCGACGTGGTCGCCAGGAGAGGTCCACGCGCTGCTCGGCGAGAACGGCGCCGGCAAGTCGACGCTGATGTCGGTCCTGTACGGCCTGTACAAGCCCGACGAAGGCGAGATCCTGATCGACGGCAAGCCCGTCGACATCAGCTCGCCGTCGGCGGCGATCGGCCTCGGGATCGGCATGGTCCACCAGCACTTCATGCTGGTTCGCGTGATGACCGTCGCCGAGAACATCGTGCTCGGCCAGGAGCCGAGCCGGAGGGGCGTGCTTGACCTGAAGGCCGCGCGGGCCCGGGTGCGCGAGCTCTCGGATCGCTATGGCCTGGCCGTCGACCCGGACGCGCGGATCGAGGACATCACGGTCGGGGCCGAGCAGCGGGTCGAGATCCTCAAGGCGCTCTATCGCAACGCGCGGATCCTCGTGCTCGATGAGCCGACGGCGGTCCTGACGGCGCAGGAGGTCCGCGAGCTGACGGCGGTGCTCAACCGCCTCAAGCAGGACGGGACCGCGATCGTGTTCATCAGCCACAAGCTCGGCGAGGTGCTCGAGGTCGCCGATCGGATCACGGTGCTGCGGCGCGGCAAGAAGGTCGACACCGTTCCGCGCGAGGGCGCGACCGAGCTGAGCCTCGCGCGCCTGGTCGTCGGCCGCGATGTGATGCTCTCGGTCGAGAAGACCCCGGGCAAGCCCGAGGGGCCGCTGCTCGAGGTGGCGCGACCTGTACGTGCGCGACGACCGCGAGCTCGAGAAGGTCTCCGGGCTCTCGCTCACGGTGCGCGCGGGTGAGATCGTCGCGCTCGCGGGCGTCGACGGGAACGGCCAGCAGGAGCTCGTCGATGCGATCACCGGCATGTGCGCGCCCGAGTCGGGCGCGGTCGCGATCGACGGTCAGGACATCGCCGGCAAGGGCGTGCGAGCGGCGACGGATGCCGGCGTGGCCCACATCGCCGAGGACCGCCAGCTCCGCGGGCTCGTGCTCCCGTTCACGCTCGCCGAGAACCTCGCGCTCCGCGAGTACCGATCGCCGGAGCTCAGCGGGCGCGGTTGGCTGCGCCTCCATCACATGAAGGAGCGCGCCGAGAAGCTGCTGGCCGAGTTCGACGTTCGCGGCGGCGGAGCCGAGAGCATACGCCGCGGCACTGTCGGGCGGCAACCAGCAGAAGGTTGCGGTCGCGCGCGAGATCGCTTCCAACCCCAAGGTGCTGGTCGCCCACCAGCCGACCCGTGGCCTCGATGTTGGCGCGATCGAGTTCGTGCACCGCCGGCTGATCGCCGAGCGCGACAAGGGCCGCGCGGTGCTGCTCGTGTCGCTCGAGTACGAGGAGGTGAAGGCGCTTGCCGACCGGATCCTCGTGATCTACGAGGGCAGGATCGTCGGCGAGTTCCCGCCTGAGGCGAGCGAGGAGGAGCTCGGCATTGCGATGACCGGCGGGAAGACGCAGCCGGCCGAGGTGGCGCCGTGAACCTGCTCGAAGAGGAACTCAAGGCCGAAGCCGAAGAGAGCAGCGGCGAAGCAGCCCGGTCCCCGGCGGCCCTGACCGCGTTCCGGCGCGGTGCCAGCGGCGTCACCGTGCCGATCATCACGACGGTGATCGCGTTCATCGCCGGCGGGCTGATCGTGCTTGCGACGGGCCACAATCCGATCTCGACCTACTCCTCGATCTTCAACGGGACCGGCCTCAACTGGCTGTTCCCATGGGTCACCGGGTCAGAGCGCGCGACCGCGGCGGGCAACCTCCAGCAGACGCTGATCCAGGCAACGTCGTTGATCCTCGTCGGCCTCGCGGTCGCGTTCGCGTTCCGTGCCGGCATGTTCAACATCGGCGGCCAGGGCCAGTACACCGTCGGAGCGATCGTCGCCGTCTGGATCGGCTCCTCCTTCGCCGGGATGCCGCCGGTCCTCCACATCACGTTCGCGATCGTCGCCGCTGCCGCCGCCGGCGCCGTGTGGGCCGGAATCGCCGGTGTCCTGAAGGCGGCCACGGGCGCCAACGAGGTGATCTCGACGATCATGCTCAACTGGATCGCGATCTGGCTCGGCGTCTACTGCTTCCAGCTCGGGGGCCCGCTCCAGAACCCGCTCGATGGCGTCGACCCCCGTGTCGAACACCGTCGTCGCCGGCGCGAAGCTGCCGGTCTTCTGGGGCAGCGCCTCGCTCCAGGGGCTCGACGTCGGGATCTTCATCGCGCTCGCGCTCGCGGTCGTGTTCTCCGTGCTGATCAAGCGCACGCGGCTCGGCTACGAGGCGCGCACCGTCGGCTTCAACCCAGAGGCGGCGCGCTACGCGGGGATCAACGTCGGCCGCACGTGGATCCGCGTGATGCTGATCTGCGGTGCGTTCGCGGGCGTAGCGGCCGCGCTCGACATCCTCGGCTGGAAGTTCAGCCTGTTCACGAACGACATCCAGGTCTCGCAGATCGGCTTCTACGGGATCGCGGTGGCTCTGCTCGGTCGGAACACCGCCGGCGGCACCGTCGCCGCCGCGGTGCTGTTCGGGGCGCTCTTGACCGGCACCTCGGATCGCAACATCCACCTGAGCATCGATCCGACGCTGGTCGAGTACCTGACGTTCATGATCGAGGGGATCATCATCCTGCTCGTCTCGACCGACGTGATCACGCTCCGGCTGCTGAAGGGCGGGCGGCAGATCCGCGTGGCGCTCAGACGCAGGCCTTCCGAGGAGTCCGGCGCAAACCAGGGTGGTGCGTCGTGAGCGTGGGCACGATCGCCGTGGCGCCCTCGCGCGCCGTCTCGCCGAAGCAGGTCGGCGTCGCGGGCATCGTCCTCGCCGCGATCGCGTGGGTGATCACGATCCCGCCGATCGAGGCTCGCAGCATGGTGCCGTCGATCGTGCTCGCCGTGATCGCCGTCTTGGCCGGTGCGTGGTCAATCGCCGGCGGCGAGCGCAAGCTCGGATCCGAGGCGATCGTGGTCGCCCTGTTCGCGGTTGCCGGCGCTGCCGCATCGGCGAACTCGTCGGTCTCGACGCTCGAGTCCGTGTTCACCTGGTCGGCGCTGGTCGCGGCGACGCTCCGGTATGCGACGCCGTTGCTGTTCGCAGCGCTCGGTGGGCGTGATCTCCGAGTCCAGCGGAGTGATCAACATCGGCCTCGAAGGCATGATGCTGATGGGTTGCTTCTGGGGCATCTACGGCGCCGACCTGCTGCGGCTCCTGGGTCTGGGGCGTGCTCGTCGCGATGCTCGCCGGGGGGCTGCTGGCGCTGGTGCACGCGTTCTTCTCGATCCACCTGCGCGCCAACCAGATCGTCAGCGGCACCGGAATCAACTTCCTGGCGCTCGGGATCACCGGCTATTTCCTCGAGTACCACTACGGGGACAACGGCACGCCGCTCAACATCTCGATGGTCCCCAACGTCAAGATCCCGCTGATCCAGCACGTCGGGTTTTTCGGCGCGGCGTTCGGCGACGCGAACCTGATGACGTGGGTCGGGCTGGCGCTCGTGCCCGCGCTCACCTTCTTCCTGTTCCGGACGCTCTGGGGCCTGCGGCTGCGGTCGGTGGGCGAGAAGCCGCGCGCCGCCGACACCGTCGGGCTGCCGGTACTGCGGATCCGGTATGTCGCCGTCGTCTTCTCCGGCATGTTCGCGGCGCTCGGCGGGGCCTACCTCTCGGTCGGCTTCGTCGGATCGTTCAGCAACGACATGACCAACGGGCGCGGCTTCATCGCGCTGGCAGCGATGATCTTCGGCAAGTGGAAGCCCTGGGGCGCGCTGTGGGCGTGCCTGCTGTTCGGATTCGGAAACGCCATGTCCGACCGGGTCTCGAGCGTCAATCCGACGCTCGGCACGCTGTTCGAGGCGCTGCCGTACGTTCTCACCCTCGTCGCTGTTGCGGGGCTCGTGGGCCGCTCGCGGGCGCCGGCGGCCGACGGCATTCCGTACGTGAGGGAGTAGCGGAGCCCAGTGGCGGTCGCCAGGCTATCCCTCTCGAGCTTCGCCGACGGTGAGGTCCGTCTCAGCGATGAGGTCGAGCTGTACCAGCGCACGTACACGACGCTGCTGCGCTCGAGCGGGGAGACGCAGCTGCGCGTGCTCGAGCCCTCGCACATGGCGATGGGCTCGGCCCTGCATCCGCTGGCCGCGAGCGAGGAGCTCGATCTCGGCGCGTTCCTGTACGCGGTGCGCCGCCTTCCGGACGGGATCGTCGGCGCGCAGCTCGTGGTCATGGGCCAGGACGTCGAGGCGCTGATCGCGAGCGGGCTGCCGGTCGAGTCCTGGCAGGAGGCGGAGGCGCCCGCCCGCCGGCGCCGGTGGTACGACAGCGGCACCGGGACCCTCGCCGTGCTGCTCGCGAGCGCGTCCGACGTCGACGATCTGGTTCCGACGCTCGTGGCGTTCCAGATCGAGTGGAACAAGATCCGGGTTCGCATGCGCGGCGCCGGCTGGCCCGACGCCGCGCGCTCCCCCGACGTGCCGGCCGAGGAATGCGCGCGAGAGCTCGGCGGCAGCCCCGACGACTGGGCCCGCCTCCGCGGCGCCTGGGGCGAGGACTTCGGAGAGCGGATGCGGCTGATCGCCGACAAGCGACTGTCGCTGCGGATCCGGATGCTCGGCGGCACGCACACCGGCTACGCCCGCCTGACCCGCCGCTGGTGGGCGCCGGTCGCCGCCGAGCTCGCCGGCGAGGGACTCACCGAGCGTCCCCTGTACTTCGTCAGCTCGAACTCCCACAGCCTCGTGAACATCGTCACCGGCATCGCCAACGAGCTCGAGCCCGAGCTGATCGCGTTCGTCGAGCAACTCGGCGACGACGACATCCTGCGCCAGGAGCTGGCGGCGTTCCGCGCCGGCGAGAGCCAGGGCTCGTGGGAGAACTTCCTGTACTTCGTCGCGCGCCTCTACTTCAGCGCCCGCGGGCCGGGAGCCGCGGCCGAGCGCCGCGCCGCCGAGCAGCGGAAGGGGGTCACCCACCTGCGCAGCACTAACGCCCTGCGGGTGCCCGCCCAGGTGATCTCGCTCGCCGCGCTCGACCCCGGGTCGCTCGATCCGCGGCTCGGCCGCGTCGACAACGACGCGCTGGCCGCGAGCGGCGCGGTGATCGTGAACATCGACTACCCGCTCGGCGTGGCGGCCTACAACATCCTTCGTGAGGTCGCGGTCGATCGCACAGGGCTACGGGGCGTGTACGTGCTCGGCAAGGCCGCGACCCTGAACGCCGACGTCGGCGACGTGATGATCTCGAACGTCGTCCACGACGAGCACTCGGGCTCGACCTACTGGCTCGACAACGCGTTCCGCGTCGACGACCTCGCCCAGGACCTGCGGTTCGGGACCGGGCTCGACAACCAGCGCGCGGTCACGGTCAAGAGCACGTTCCTCCAGAACCGCTCGTACCTCGACTTCTACTACCGCGAGGCGTTCACCGTCGTCGAGATGGAGACCGGTCCGTACTGCAACGCGGTGTACGAGATCGCCGATGCCGACCGCCATCCGGTCGGCGAGGCCGTCAACTTCTCAAAGCTCCCGATCGACCTCGGGATCATCCACTACGCGTCTGACACGCCGTACACCCAGGCGCGCACACTCGGCGCGCCCGGGCTGAGCTACTACGGCATGGACTCGACGTACGCCTCGTCGCTCGCGATCCTCCGGCGGATCCTGCGGCTCGAGGGCGTGCTCGGTGGCCGGCCCGCCCGCGACTAGACAGCCTGGCCGGCCGGCTCGGGGCGGGTGATCCACTGCTCGACCCAATCGCCGGTGATCTGGCGGGTGGAGGCGTTGATCCGGTTCCAGGCGTTGATCGACGCGATCGCGATCACCAGCCCGGCGAGCTGCTGCTCGTCGTAGTGGCGGGCCGCCTCCTCCCACACCTCGTCGGCGACGGGGTCCGAGCGGTCGGCGAGCCGCGTGGCCTCCTCCGTCAGCGCCAGGGCGGCGCGCTCGGCGTCGCTGAAGTACGGAGCCTCCCGCCACGCGCCGACCATGAAGATGCGCTCGTCGGTCTCGCCGGCGGCCTTCAGCTCGCGCGAATGCATGTCCAGGCAAACGCTGCACCCGTTGATCTGGCTGGCCCGCACCTCGACCAGGTACAGCGTGGTGGCGGGCACACCGGCGCGCCGGGCGGCGGCGCCGAGCTTCTGGAGCGCCTCCATCGCGCCGGGGACGATCATCGCCGGGTTGTTCATTCGGGGTTGCATGACGGTCCTCCAATCGTGAGTTGCGGGGCCGCGGACACAACAGTCCGCGGTCTATCTAGCTGACACGCGGCGAAGGAGGAACGTGACACGCGCGATCGCGAGCTGGCGATACCTCCGCCGCGCCCATGCGGACGTTACGTCATCCGAGACGACCCTTGACAAGAGTCCTTGTGACAACTATCATTGTGACAAGAGTTCTTGTGAAAGGAGGAACCATGTACCCAAGCCCCGGTCTCATTCAAGCCCTCGGCCGAGATCGTGCCAGCGAGCTTCTGAACCACCCCCGGGCGCGCGCGGCGAGAATGCTCAGCCGCCGCAGCCGATCCGTATGACGACCCCTAAACGATCCGGCCGCAAGGCCGCGCCGCGACGCCGTCAGGTGATCACCGACGCGCGAGCCATGCGAGCGCTTGCGCACCCACTGCGCGTAGCGCTCCTGGAGGCGGTGCGTCGCGACGGCGAGATCACCGCCACTCGCGCGGCCGAGCTGCTCGGCGAGAGCCCCGGGAACATGTCGTGGCACCTCCAGACCCTGGCCAAGTATGGGTTCGTGGAGGAGACCGGCGACGGTCGCGGGCGCAGCCGTCCGTGGCGCGTCACCAGCTCCTACCGGACCTTGGAAACCGGCATGACCGACCCCGAGACGGCCACCGCGGGCGAGGCACTCGAGCGGACGTTCGTGGAGCGCATCTACGAGCAGCTCCGCGAATGGTGGTCCCGACGCCTGACGTATCCGGTGAAGTGGCGGCGCTCCGCGTTCGTGACCGACACCGTGACCTACCTGACCAGTGAGGAGCTCGCCGCGATCATGAACGAAATACTCGCGATCTACGACCGCTACGGCGATCGCAAGGACACCAACCAGCGCCCGACCGGCGCCCTCCCCGTCCGCCTGTACGCGCACGGGCACCCCCTCCCGCCCACTCCTTCGGGCAACTGAGCCCGACGACCTAGGCGCCGATCGGATGCCAGGCGGTCTTGAGCTCGGTGACCGCCTCGAGCCGGCTCAGCGAATCGTCCGTGGCGTGTTCGTAGCTGCTGGCCGCGGCGCCGTGGCGGACGCGCTTGATCGTCTCGGCGGCGAGCCGGTCGAGCTCGGCAGAAAGCTCGGCGTCGCCGGCGACGTCGACGATCGCGTTCAGGTCGCGGTGGGCGCCGAGCGCGCCGGCGAGCTCCGCGCGGCGCCCCGACAAGAGGTTCACGACACCCCCCGGCACGTCTGAGACGCCCAGGACCTCAGCGAGATCGAGTCCGACGAGCGGACGGGCCTCGGACAGGATCGCGACCACGACGTTGCCGGCGGCGAGCGCCGGCGCGAGCTCGGCGATCAGGCCGAGCAGCGGCGGCGAGTCCGGCGCGACGATGCCGATCACGCCGGTCGGCTCCGGCAGCGAGAACGACAGGAACGGCGCCGCCACCGGGTTGACGCCGCCGAGAACCGCGTGGAGCTTGTCCGTCCAGCCGGCGTAATGGAGGAGCACGTCGACGGCGTCCTGCACCTCGTCGCGCGACACCCCCATCGCGCCGCCTCGCGACTCGAGCGCCTCCGCGGCGCGGTACAGAATCTGGCCGCGGTTGTAGGCCGTGCGCGCCGCCCACGGACCGGCGGCCTTGCGCGCGGCGCCCATCGCGTCGCGGACGTCCTTGCGCGAGCCCCGGGGGAAGTTCACGCCGCCGACCTCGTCGTAGCGTCCGGACTCTGACCGCACGAACGCGCCGCCGATGTACAGCTTGTACGTCTTGCGGACCGCGAGCCGCTCGGTCACCTGACCACCTCGAGGTACGGACGCAGTCCCGCGGGGCCGCCCTCGCGTCCGAACCCGGATTCCTTGTAGCCGCCGAACGCCGCGGTCGGGTCGAAGTGGTTGTAGGTGTTCTGCCACACGACCCCGGCCTTGAGCGCGCTCGCGACCTCGAACGCCTTCGAGCCCTTGTCGGTCCAGATCCCGGCCGCGAGCCCGTAGCGCGAGTTGTTCGCCTTCTCGATCGCCTCCGCCTGGGTGCGGAACGTCAGCACGGACACGACCGGCCCGAAGATCTCCTCGACCGCGATCCGGTGCGCGGGCGAGACGTCGGTGAACAGCGTGGGCGCGAACCAGTAGCCGCGCTCGGGGAGCTCGCAGTCGATCGTGCGCCTCGTGGCCCCCTCCTCCACCCCGGCGGCGACGAGCACCTCGATCCGCTCGAGCTGCTCGGCGGAGTTGATCGCGCCGACGTCGGTGTTCTTGTCGAGGGGGTCACCGACGCGCAGGCGGCGCATCCGCTGCCACAGCTTCGCGATCACCTCGTCGCGCACGCTCTCCTGGATCAACAGGCGCGATCCCGCGCAGCACACGTGGCCCTGGTTGAAGAAGATCCCGTTGACGATCCCCTCGACGGCCTGATCGAGCGCGGCGTCCTCGAACACGATGTTCGCCGACTTGCCGCCGAGCTCCAACGTCAGCCCGACCTGTCTCCCGGCCAGCGCGGCCTGGATCTCGCGGCCCACCGCGGTCGAGCCCGTGAAGGCAATTTTGTTGATGTCTTTTTCGCGCACGAGGGCCGCGCCGGTGTCGCCATTGCCCGTGACGATGGTGACCACGCCGGGCGGCAGCTCCGCCTCCTGGCAGATCTCGGCGAGCAGCAGCGCCGTCAGCGGCGTCGTCTCCGCCGGCTTCAGGATCGCGACGTTCCCGCACGCGAGCGCCGGCGCGAGCTTCCACGCCGCCATCAGCAGCGGGAAGTTCCAGGGCACGATCTGCCCGACCACCCCGAGCGGCCTGACCTCGCGGGCATTGACGCCGTAGCGAAGCTTGTCGGCCCAGCCGGCGTAGTGGAAGAAGTGCGCCGCGGCGAGCGGGATGTCGACGTCGCGCGATTCGCGCAACGGCTTGCCGCCGTCGATGGTCTCGACGACCGCGAGCTCGCGCGCGCGCTCCTGGATCAGGCGCGCGATCCGGAACAGGTACTTCGCGCGCTCGAGGTCCTTGAGCGCCGCCCACTTCGGCTGTGCGGCACGCGCGGACCGAACGGCCGCGGCCACGTCGACCGGGCCCCCGTATGCCACCTCCGCTATCGGCTCCTCCGTGGCGGGGTTAATCGTCGGAACGTACCCGCCATCCGACGGGTCCTTGAAATCACCGTCGATGAACAGGCCGTAGCGATCGCGTAGCCGGACGTGGTCCGCCGACTCGGGCGCGGGCGCGTAGTCCCAGACGATGCTGGTTCGCGTCGAGGTCGTCATTCCTTGGAGAAGTCCTCTGAGCGCCCGTAGCGGCCGTTCTCGGTCTTGGCGTACTGCATAAGGAGATCATTGAGGACGGACGACGCGCCGATCCTGATGCGCTCGGGCGTCAACCACTCGTCCCCGAGCGTCTCCTTGACGAGCACCAGTCGGTGCAGCGCCGCCTTGCTCGTCGATACGCCACCGGCGGCCTTGAACCCGACGATCCGTCCGGCGCGCTCCGCGTAGTCGCGGATCGCCTCGAGCATCACCAGGCACACGCCCGGCGTGGCGCCGCTCGCGGCCTTGCCCGTGGAGGTCTTGATGAAGTCAGCGCCCGCCTCCATCGCGATCATCGAAGCGTGGCGGACGTGATCGTAGGACCCGAGCTCGGCCGTCTCGAGGATCACCTTTAAGATGGGCCCGCCCGCCCCGCCGGCGCGCTCCTTGACCGCGACGATCTCCGCCATCACGCGGGCGTCGTCCCCGGCGAGGAACGCCTCGCGCGAGATCACCATGTCGATCTCGTCGGCGCCCGCCTCGACGGCGTCCTCGGTGTCCCGGAGCTTGGCCTCGAGCGACACCTGGCCGGCGGGGAAGCCGGTGGCGACGCTTGCGGTCTTGACGCCCGAGCCGTTCAGTGCCTCTTTGGCGACGCCCACGAGAGAGGGGTACACGCAGATGGCGGCGACGCTCGGGATCTCCGGCATCGTGGGTGCCGGGCACACCGCCTTCGCGCACAGGTGGCGCACCTTGCCGGCGGTGTCGGCGCCCTCGAGCGTGGTCAGGTCGACCATCGACACCGCGAGGCGGATGCCCTGCTGCTTGGCCGTGGTCTTGATCGAGCGCTTACCGAGCTGAGCGGCGCGCTCCTCGATCCCGACTCGATCGACATGGGGCAGACGACGGATCACGAGGCGAGGCTACTACGCTCCCGACGGTGAAGCGGGTGCTTGTCTTCTGCGGATCGAGCCCGGGCCGATTGCCCGATTACTCGGAATGCGCCGGCGAGCTCGGTCGCCTGCTCGCATCGCGGCGGTTGGAGCTCGTCTACGGAGGGGCGAGCGTCGGCCTGATGGGGGCGCTCGCCGATGCCGCGCTCGCCGCCGGCGGGACCGTGACCGGCGTGATCCCGACCCGACTGGTTGAGCACGAGATCGCCCACGCCGGCCTGACCAAGCTGCACGTCGTCGAGACCATGCACGAGCGCAAGGCGCTGATGGCCGAGCTGGCCGACGCGGTGATCGCGCTCCCGGGCGGCACCGGCACGCTCGACGAGCTGTTCGAGCTGTTCACGTGGAAGCAGCTCGGCCTGCACCGCATGCCGCTCGGGCTCCTCGACGTGAACGGCTACTGGCAGCCGCTGGTGGCGTTCCTCGAGCATGCGGTCAACGAGCGGTTCCTGCGCGCCGAGCATCTGGAGACGCTGCTGGTGGAGCGAAGCCCAGAGGCGCTGCTCGATCGCCTGGCCGCGCATCGCCACCAGTTGCCCGACAAGTGGATCGACCGTGGTCAGGCGGTGCCGAACACTCGGTCGCCGGCGTCGCCCAATCCGGGACGGATGTAGGCGTTCTCGTCGAGCTCGCGGTCGATCGCGGCGGTCCAGATGCGGACGTCCGGGTGCTCGGCCTGCACCGCCTCGATTCCCTGCGGGGCGGCCACCAGGCACACGAGCTCGAGGTGCGCGGCCCCCGCCTGCTTGAGCTTATGCAGCGCGTGTACGGCACTGCCGCCGGTTGCCAGCATCGGGTCGAGCACGTACACGCGGGCTTCCGGAATCCCGCGCGGCAACCGCTCGTAGTAGTCGACCGGCACGTGGTCCTCCTCGTCGCGGTAGATGCCGACGTGGCCGACGCGCGCGTCGGGCAGCAGCCGCAGGAAGCCCTCGACCATCCCCAGGCCGGCGCGGAGGACAGGTACCACCGCGACCTCGTCGCGCAGGCGCATGCCGTGCGTCAGCTCGAGCGGCGTCTCGATCTCGACCGCTTTGACCGGCAACTCCCGAGCGACCTCGACGGCCATAATCGCCGCGGCCTCGAACAGCGCCTGGCGGAAGTCGCCGTGGCGCGTGTTGCGATCGCGCAGCACCGTCAGGCGATCGGCGAGCACCGGATGCTCGACCACTTTGACCATTTCGGGCACGGCGCGATGCTATCGGCGGCGGGGATCGCGGTAGGCTCGCCCGCTCATGGCGAGCGTGAACGTCGAGCTGAAAGCCCGCGATCCCGACCCCGAGGCCACGGCCGGACGCTGCCTCGCCGTCGGCGCGGTTGACGGCGGCACGCTACGCCAGCGCGACACTTACTTTGCGGCCCGCAGCGGGCGCCTCAAGCTGCGCGTCGAAGAGGGAGCGCTCGGTGGCGAGCTGATCGCCTACCGGCGCGACGACGCCACGGAGGCGGTGGAGAGCGGGTACGTGTTGGCCTCGACGGCGGCGCCCGAGGAACTGGCCGAGGCGCTCGACGCGGCGCTCGGGACGGTCGTGGTCGTGTCCAAGCGCCGGCGCCTGTTCCTGTGGGAGGGCGTGCGGATCCACCTCGACGAGGTCGACGACCTGGGGAGCTTTGTGGAATTCGAGGCCGTGCTCCCGGAGGCGGGCGACCTCGCGACCGCCCGGGACAAGGTGGCGCGGTTGCGCGCTTCGCTGGGGATCGCCGACGACGCCCTCGTCTCGGTCGGTTACGCGGATCTGTTGATGGACGGGCGCCAAGCGCTGCTCCGGGCCGCTGACGCGGTCATGCGAAATGCGTACGCCCCGTACTCCGAGTTCAAGGTCGGCGCCGCCGTGCGCGCACCGAGCGGCGCGATCTACGCCGGCGCGAACGTCGAGAACGTCGCCTACCCCCAGGGCCAGTGCGCGGAGGCCTCGGCTATCGGCGCGCTCGTCGCCGCCGGCGAGTCTTCCATCACGGCCGTCGCTGTGGTGGCCGAGCGCCTCGAGCATTGCCCGCCGTGCGGGGGCTGCCGGCAGCGGCTGGCGGAGTTCGGGGGTTCCGAGACGCCGGTATATCTCGGGCGGCCGGGCTCGAATCCGCTTGTGACGACGCTGGGCGAGCTCCTGCCCGGGTCGTTCGGACGCGAGGCGCTCGGGGCGTGAACCTGGGAGCGCCGCGCGTCGGTGTCGTGCTCGGGTCGGGCCTCGGCGCGGTCGCCGATGCCGTCGAGAACCCGGTCGTGGTGGGCTACGAGGAGCTGTCCGGCTTTCCGCGGCCTACCGTCGCGGGCCATTTTGGGCGGGCCGTGTTGGGTCGCATAGGCGGCGTGCCGGTCGCCGTGCTCCAGGGTCGCGCGCACCTGTACGAAGGCGGCTCTCTCGACGCGCTGCGAGCTCCGGTCCGGGCCTTGCGAGCCGCGGGTGCGTCGGTTCTGGTCCTGACGAACGCCGCCGGGTCGCTGCGCCCGGAGGTCGGGCCGGGGTCGCTGATGGCGATCACCGACCACATCAATATGACCGGCGTGAACCTGCTGGCCGGGCCCAACGATGCCTCGATCGGGCCGCGGTTTCCTTCGTTGCGGGACGCGTATGACCCGGCGTTGTTGGCATCGCTTCGGGCTTCGGCCGGGGAGCTTGGCATTGCGCTCGCCGAGGGCGTGTACGTGGCGGTCAGCGGGCCGAGCTTCGAGACGCCGGCCGAAATCCGCGCCTTCCGCGTGATGGGCGCGGACGCCGTCGGGATGTCGACGGTCCAGGAGACGATCCTCGCCCGCCACTGCGGCTTGCGCGTCGCCGCCGTGTCGGTGATCACGAACCTCGCCGAGGGCATGTCCGACGAGCCGCTTTCGCACGAACAGACGCTCCGCGCGGCGCAGGCCGGCGCCGGCGACCTCGCCCGGCTGCTGCTCGACTTCATCCCCCGGCTCTCCCCCGACCTCCCGGGCGCCACCCCCCACCCCGCGCCCGATGCTGACGGCTGAGCTCATCCGGCGTAAGCGCGACGGCCTTGAGCTGTCGGCTGAGGAGATCGCCTCGCTGGTGAGCGGGATCGCGGACGGCACGGTGACCGATGCTCAGGTCGGCGCTTTGGCGATGGCGATCGTGTGGCGGGGGATGAGCGCGGACGAGCGGGTGGCGCTGACCGGCGCGATGACGCGCTCGGGAGACGTGCTCGACTGGAGCGGCGCCGGGTTATCCGGGCCCGTTTTGGATAAGCACTCGACCGGCGGCGTGGGCGACAAGGTCAGCCTGCTGCTGGCGCCGATCGTGGCGGCGTGTGGCGCTTTCGTCCCCATGATCTCCGGCCGGGGCCTCGGTCATACGGGCGGCACGCTCGACAAGCTCGAGTCGATCCCGGGGTACGAGGTGACGCCTTCGACCGATCGCCTACGCGAGGTCGTGACGCGTGTGGGCTGCGCGATCGTCGGCCAGACGGCTCGCCTCGCGCCGGCCGACCGCCGGCTGTACGCAATCCGCGACGCCACCGGAACCGTGGAATCGATCCCGCTGATCGTCGGCTCGATCCTGTCGAAGAAGCTCGCCGCCGGGCTCGACGCGCTGGTCATGGACGTCAAGTTCGGGTCGGGCGCGATGATGCCGTCGCTCGGTGCCGCTCGCGAGCTCGCCCACGCGATCGTGGAGGTGGCAGTCGGGAACGGCCTGCCGACGGTTGCGTTCCTGACCGACATGAACCAGGTGCTCGGCCGAACCGCGGGCAACGCGGTCGAGGTGCGCGAGTCGATCGACCACCTGACCGGCGCCGCCCGGGACGAGCGGCTGCTCGAGGTGACGCTCGCGCTGTCCGCGGAGTTGCTCGTCCTGGGCGGGTTGTATGCCGATGTTTCCGAGGCCCGTGCCGCGGCGGTCGGGGCGCTGGAGAGCCGGCGGGCGGCCGAGCTCTTCGCCGCGATGGTTGCCGAGCTCGGCGGTCCGTCGGATCTGATCGAGGCCCCCTCGCGCCACCTTCCGAGCGCGCCGGTGGTGCGGGCCGTCGAGCCGGCCTCGGCGGGCGTGGTGTCGGTGATCGACGTGCGCGCGGTCGGGATCGCGATCGTCAACCTCGGCGGCGGACGCGCCCGCGAGGACGATGTCGTCGATCACAGCGTCGGCCTGACCGAGGTGGCCGCGCTCGGTGAGCGCGTCGATCCGGGCGGCTCGCCCGCTCGCGCTCGTGCACGCGCGTGACGAGGACAGCGCGCGCCGCGCCGCGGACGCGGTCCGCGCCGCGTTCGTGCTCGGAGACCCGCCTCGCGAGATCCCCGGTCCGGTGGCCGAGATTCAGCGCACGGTGTAGACGCCGGTCGAGACGGCGTGGTAGCCCTTCGCGCCGACGCTGCGCGCGAGCGGGCTGCGCGGGTCCTCGTCGTTGCCGAGTCGCTCCAGCGCGTGGGCGAAGTCGTAGCGCGGGGCCCAGCCGAGCTCGCGTCGCGCTCGCTCGTTGACGTACACGCGCTCGATCGACGGGAACATCCGCCAGCCGCGCGCCTGGTATATGTCCGGGTATCGCGGAAAGAGCCGTTCTACGACTGCGGGCAGGTCCTCTCGGATCGCGGTCAGGTCGTCCGCGCGTGAACGGCGTGGTGGCGCTGATCACGTAGCGGCCGAAGCCGATCGCCGGCGCGCGGTCGAGCGCGAGCAGGTGGGCGCTGACCACGTCCTCGAGGTCGACGCGCCGGTACAGCAGCTCGTTGACCTTGAGGTTGAGGTCGTCGTAGGCGCTGCGGACGTCGTCGCGGTCGTCCGCCTCCGGGAAGAACCGCGACGTCCGCAGGATCAGGCACGGGCAGCCCGTGGTCGCGCGAGATCAGCTCGCACAGATCCTCGGCCGCGGTCTTGGTCGCGCCGTAGATGTTGCGGGGCACCGGCGCGACGTCCTCGGTGATCCACGCCGCCGGCGCACCCTCCTCGGGCGCCAGCGCCCGGCCGAACGCGCTGGTGGTGCTCGTGAAGATGAACCGGCCGGCGCCCGCCGCGACCGCCTCCTCGAGCAGGTTGAGCGTCCCGGTGACGTTCGTCGCGACGAACTCCGCGCGATCGTGCGAGCCGACGTGGGGCTTGTGGAGCGTGGCCGTGTGCACGACCGCGTCGACGCCGGCCACGCACCGCCGCACGCACGCGCGGTCGGCGATCGATCCGACCACGCCGTCGACGGCGACTCGAGCACGTCGAGCCCGATGACCTCGTGGCCCTGCTCTTGCGCAGGACGCGCGTCAGCGCCTCGCCGAGATGTCCGGAGCTGCCGGTGACGAGAATCCTCACCCGCCCAGAGTTATCAGAACTACCTGATAGACATCCGCCCTCATGCCGCCAGTCGCCAAGGCCGAGCTGCACGTCCACCTCGAGGGCACCGCCCCGCCCGACCTCGTGCGGCGGATCGCCGAGCGCAACGGCCTGCGCGCTGCCCGAACGGATGCTCGGCGACGACGGCCGCTTCCGCTACACGGACTTCCTCGACTTCCTGCGCACCTACGACCTCGCAGCGAGCGTGATCCGCACCGCCGAGGACTACCGCGACATCACCTACGAGTACCTGTGCGCGTGCGCGCGCGGCGGCGCGATCTACGTCGAGCTGACCGCGTCGCCCGACCACGCCGCACTCGTCGGGCTGAGCGATTCCGAGCACTTGGCCGGCATCGCGCTGGGGATCGACGACGCCCGTCGCGACACCGGGATCGAGGGCCGGATCCTGATCTCGGCCGTGCGCAACTTCGGCGTCGAGCAGGCGCTGCGCGTCGCCCGCCACGCCGCCGAGCACCCCCACCCCTACGTCGTCGGCTTCTCGATGGCCGGCGACGAGGCCGGATTCCCCGCCGGCGACTTCGCCGAGGTGTATGCGATCGCCGCCGGCGCCGGGCTCGGCTGCACGATCCACGCCGGCGAGTGGGCCGGCGCCGACAGCGTTCGCGCGGCGCTCTCGCTCCCGGTCACCCGGATCGCCCACGGCGTGCGCGCGATCGAGGACCCGTCGGTGGTCTCCGAGTTGGCCGCGCGGGGGATCGTGCTCGAGTGCTGCCCGACCAGCAACGTCGTGCTCGGCGTCTACCCGAGCTACGAGGTCCACCCGCTGCCCGAGCTGCGCGACGCCGGCGTCAGGGTCACGCTCGGCTCCGACGACCCTCCCTACTTCGGCGCCACGATCGAGGGCGAGTACGAGGTGTGCGCCGAGCGGATGGGCTTCAGCTCGGAGGATCTTCGCGAGATCACGCGCCACCGCGATCGACGCCGCTTTCTGCGACGACGATCTGCGGGCGACGTTGCGCAACCGCGTCTGATCGTCCCTTCGTCCATTTGCGGTACGTATCGCGCACGCTCCGCGGCGACGGGCGCGATGTGTCACCCATGGAAACCAAAGACGATGTCGACGTCACACGCGTCCTTACCTCCGCGCTGATCCGGCGCATGACCGATGACCAGATCAATCGGGTGATCGGCGAGCTCGAGTACATCGCGGAGGAGCGCGGCGATCGGACCGGCGAGAGCGCTCACGCTCAAGCTGCCGGTCACCTGATCGCGGCACTCGAGGCTCGCAGGGAGCGGCGAAACGGTGCGAGTGTCCCGCCACCGTCGCTCCATGGCGCTTCAAGCAACGGTCACGAGTCTTAGGCTACTGCGCGAGCGGGATCCACACTCGCATCGGCCCGACGGTCCGGTTGCCCCAGAACGCGTAGGGGATCACGGTCAGCTCGGCGTAGCCCGAGCGCGACCGAGCCGGCCTGCGGGCGGTCGCTGGCGACGAGCCCGGGGGCGTACTGGTGCAGCTGGACGCCGGTCGCGTGCCGGGTCAGCGCCCCCAAACAGCCGGACCGCTCGCGGTAGAGCTCCGCTGGTCGGCGGTGTGCGCCTCGCTACCCCCGACGCGACCACCCTGCATACGTGGGCGAGCCGGCCGCTCCTATGCCGGCCGGCGCGACCGATCGTCGCCCCGACCTCGGAGCTGTGAGTGGCCCGAACATCCGCCGGCGTCGGCTTTCCATCACCCTCGCGTGCCCGTGACGGCTGTCACCTTTCGCACGGCGCCTGCGTCACCTAGATGGCCCGCCCGGATCAGTTGTCTAAGCGTGCAGGTTTACCCGCCACGCTAGCGCGAGCTTGCGCGAATCCGCGCTTGCCCGTAGGTGGCTCGGTATCATCGCCGCCTTCACAGTCGCAGGAGAGGTTGGTTTCGTCGTTACCTTCGAGGGCGCGCGCCACGCCGTCCTCCGATTGATGATGTCCGCAGGGTGGAGGGACCAAGTGTCATATGACAGGAGGTGACTCGGCGGCCGCCGAGCCCGGCCGGCACGAGGGCGAGAAGTCCGGGACTCGCGCTCTGCGAGTCACCAACCTGTCGGTCGCTTACGGACGCGTCGCCGCCGTGCACGACGTCAGCTTCGACATCGACGAAGGTGAATGCGTCGCGCTCGTTGGCGCGAACGGAAACGGCAAGAGCAGCATCGTCATGGGAGTGGCCGGGCTCGTCGCACGCGGCGGCCGCGTGGAGATATTCGGCCGTAGCCGCCCCGCCCGCCAATGTCATGTTCATGGCACAGCACGGCCTGACACTGGTGCCCGAGCGCCGCCAGCTGTATCCGAAGCTGTCGGTCGCCGACAACATCATTCTCGGCGGCTACAGCCGGACTCGCAGCCTGCGCAAGGCGCGGCGGTCAGAGTCATATCGACAGGCACTCGCCCTGTTCCCGGAGCTGGAAAGCCACATGACCCAGAAGGCGGGATCGCTTTCCGGCGGCGAGCAGCAGATGGTCGCGATCGCCAGGGGCCTGGCCGCCGACCCACGGATCCTCGCGGTCGACGAGCCGTGCCTCGGCCTCGCCGAAGCCGTCAGCAGGCGGGTGTACGACGCGCTGGCCGGCATCCGCGACCAGGGCCGGACGCTGCTGATCGTCGAGGAGGCGCCGACCCGCGCGCTCGAGCTCGCCACCCGGCAGGTGGAGGTCCGCAACGGCGTCGTCGTCGGAGTGCCCGCATGACCGCCGTGTCGGTCACGACCGTCGGACAGCCCGAGGAGCGCCCCGGTGAAGCTCGGCAACCTGATCATCGCCGGCCTGGTGACCGGATCCATCTACGCCGCGTTCGCGGCGCTGGTGGCGCTCTGGTACCGCGTCAGCAACATCCTCAACCTGGCGATCGGGGACTTCGCGATGCTGGGCGCTCTCGGCGTCGATAACCTCGTGCACGATCGGCACTGGGCGATCGCGCCGGCGATCCTGGTAGTCCTGGCGGTCTTGGCGCTCGGGGGCTACGTCTACGACCGCGTCGTGCTGACGCTGGCGCAGGACGGGCCGAACCGGCAGGAGGGCATCGTCGTGACGTTCTTCTTCACGTTTGCGCTCTCGTTCTTCTTAGAGGGAGCTGGCGGAGGTCCTGTACGGCACGAATGTCCACGCCGCTCCTGACATATGGCCGGGGACGTCCCTGAGCATCTTCGGGGGGTTGCACATCTCGCGGGCCGGGGTGCTCGTCATCGGCTTCGCGGCGAGCGTCGGCGTGGCGATGGCGCTGTTCCTGCGAGGAACGCTCAGCGGCAAAGCGGTTCAGGCCTGTGGCGAGAACCGCATCGGAGCCCGGATCGTCGGCATCGACAATCGCCTGTACCGTCGCCGGCTGTTCGTGCTGTCGGCGGTCCTGGCGGCCGTGTTCGGGATCCTCGAGTCGCCGATCACCGGCTACACGTACGCCTCCGGCGCCGCGATCACCATCACCGGCTTTATCGCGGCCGCATACGCCGGGTTTCAAAAGCCGGGCAAGGCGGTGGTGGCAGGTCTCGTGATCGGTGTCCTCGAGGCTGTCCTCAGCGGTTACGTCAGCACGACGTATGGCGAAACCCTGCTGTACGCGATCCTGGTGGCCGCGATTCTGATCCGACCGAGCGCGATGGGCCTCGACGTCGCCTTCGACTGACCTGGGAAAGCCGAGGACCAGCGGATGCCACCGTTCAGCAGGCGCGGCGCCGATCTCGAGCAGCCGGTAGCGCCGCCTCCCCTGCGCCGGCGACTCCCGGGGCGGGCGGTGGCACGCGCGGGGACGGTGGACGTGGGCCGCCTCCCAGCGCGGTCCGCTGCTGTCCACCTCGGTCGTGCTCGTCGGCGGCGTGATCGTGGCCGGGTTCTTCTCGTCCACGTACTTCGGCGGCGTCGTCGTCCTCGCGCTTACCTACGCGATCGTCACCGCCGGCATGGCCGTCCAGATCGGCTTCAGCCAGCAGGTGGTCTTCAGCCAGTCGGTATTCATGGGCTTCGGGGCCTACGGCGTGGCGGTGCTCAACTCCAACGTCGGCATGCCGAGCCTCCTCGCTGCGGTCCTCATCACCCTGGCCAGCGGGTTCGTGGCGTTCGTGATCGGCAAGGCGGTCTCGCGAGCGTCCGGGCTGGCGCTCGCGGTGGCGACGCTGCTGTTTCCGCTGATCGGCTACAGCTACCTGACGAACGCAAACTGGCTCGGCGGCAGCATCGGGTTCCCGCTCACCGGGAACCTCTGGCCGGGCGGTAGCTCAGCCGTGGCCAACGGACTGCTGACGGTGTTCATCCTGACGGGCGTCGTCTACGCCGCCACCCGACTCGTGGCCTCCGACGTCGGACTGGAGATGTACGTGCTCGGCGCCAGCGAGGGAACCGCCGCCGCGATGGGCGTGCGGACCGCGCGCCGGAAGCTCGAGCTGTTCATCCTCGGCTCCATGCTCGCGTCGTTGGGGGGCGCTGTGTACGCGGGCACGCAGCTGTTCGTGCCTCCCACGCTGGTGCAGGCGACGGCTGAGCTGTCGCTGCTGATCATGCTGTTCGTCGGCGGCCGGCGCAGCGTTCTCGGCGCCGTGCTCGGCGCCGTGGCGATCGAGTACTTCTCCGGAGTCAGCAACTTCGTGAGCATCCACATCCTGCTCATCGAGGGCGTGCTGATCACCGTGATCCTGCTGATCGAGCCCGAAGGCGTGGCTGGAATCGCTAACCGGCTCTGGCGAGCGGCGCGCGTGTTGCCGACCCGCGGCCGCGCCGCGCCGGCGACAGCGTCCCCGCCCGCGACCGTTTCCCCGCTGCCCGCCGACGTGGAGCTTGTCGGCCCCGAAAACGGCGAGACCGCTGCTCCGCGTCCGTCGGCGTCGTCGTTCCGAGCGCACTTCGCCGACGGCCGGGCGCCATCGGCATCCGGGGGCGCCGCGATGCTCGAGTGCGCGGGCATCGAGAAGGAGTACGGCGGACTGCATGTGCTCAAGGACGTCGACCTCACGATCCCCGACCGCGGGATCTTCGGCCTGTGCGGGCCCAACGGCGCCGGCAAGACGACGCTCCTCAACGTTATCGCCGGGAGCGTCGCGCCCTCAGCCGGCCGCGTATCGCTGGACGGCGAGGACATCACCGAGTTGTTGCCCTGGAGCCGGTTCCGACTTGGCGTGAGCCGGACGTTCCAGGCGGTGCATCTGATCCCGGAGCGCACGGTGCTCGACAACGTGGCCGTCGCGTGCCTTCGGTCTCAGCAGTCGTCGCTGGCCCGGGGGATCGTCGCCAACCATCTCGCCGACGCCCGCCGCGAGGCGATGTACGCCCTGGACTACCTCGGTATGGGTGGTGTCGTCGATCGCCTCGCGGGCTCCTTGACTCTGGAGGCGCAGCGAATGGTCGAGCTGGCGCGGGCACTCGCATCTCGGCCAACGTTGTTGCTGCTCGACGAGCCGGCGTCGGGTCTGAGCGCGCCGCAGCGAGAGCGCCTCAAGGAGGTGCTGCGCTCGATCGGCGATTTCACGTGCGTGCTGCTCATCGAGCACGACTTGTCATTGGTGGCGTCGCTGGCGGAACGGATCTTCGTGCTGTCGAGCGGCGCCCTGGTCTTCGAAGGCAGCGCCGATGAGTTCCGAGAGTCGGAGCTCGTGAGCTCCCTGCTCATCGGCGTGTGAGTGACGGCAGCAGGAGAGGGAAGGGGTCAATCGAATTGCAGAGAGGAGAGTTGTGATCATCACCAACGCGTTTCGGTCGCTCCGGAGGAGAGGAGCGGCAGCAGCGATGCTCCTGGCGACCGCCGGACTCGTCGCGGCATGCGGCAGCTCGAGCAAGACCGTCGCCAGCTCCAACGGCCCGATCAACGTCTGCGGCGATCTCGCCTTGTCGGGGCCCTACGCGCAGATCGGGCAGACCGACAACTGGGGGGCGGAGGCGTACTTCAAGTACATCAACGCTCATGGCGGCATTGATGGACACCAGGTCAAATACACCGTGGTCGATAACCAGTCCCAGCCCGCGCAGTCAGCGTTGATCGCTCAGAAGTGCATCAGGCAAACCAAGGCCAGCTTCATCGTCGGGCCCGAGTCCGGAGCCGACACCGAGGCGGCGCTTCCGATCGCCATCGCCAACAAGACGATCCTGATCAGCCTCTCGTCCGGCTGGCAGAGCAACGGGTACAAGTCCAGCGAGCTGACCTCATACGGGTTCCCGGGGTTCTACGACGTGTTCGCACAGGACCAGCTGGCCAGCGTTCAGAACGTCATCGTGCCCCAGCACATGACACGCGTGGCGCTGATCGAGGACGCCTGCGGGCCGGTGTGTACGTCCAACCAGGCAACTGTGCAGCAGCTGGCCGCGAAGAACAACTTCAAGCTGGTCAGCACGCAGGTCGTTCCGCTCGCCGCGACCGACATCACGCCACAGGTCCTGGCGCTGCTCAGCGCCAAGCCGCAGATCATCCTGTTCGGCCTCGTGCCGGGACCGCCGTCGATCACGGCGATCCGCGCGATCCGCAGCCAGGACCCCAACATCCCCATCAGCGAGTGCTCCGCGTGTGAGCTCCCGAGCTTCATCTCGGCCGCCGGCGGCGCGACCAACATGCAGCACATCTACGTGCTGGGATCGATGCAGAACTGGCTGACCAACGCCCAGAAGGGTTCGTCGGCCGTCGACAAGGCGACCGCCGCCGGCCTCCAGCAGTACTTCTCGGGGATGAAGCTGGCCGGCTTCACCAGCGAGAACCAGATCGACAACAGCCAGGAGGGCTGGGACGCCGGCCTCGAGATCAACTGGGCCGTCAACAAGGCCGGCAAGCTCGACGAGACCGCGATCATGAATCAGCTCCAGCACCTCAACATCAACACGCTCGGCATCGTCTGGGCCCGCACGCCGCAGAACTACGAGAACATCTCCGACGTCGACGCGGCGATGGAGATCATCAATCCCAACGGAACGCCGGCGCTGTACAACCCGCCGAGTCCGTGACGCACCCCTAGACCGACACAAACGCAGAGCGCCCCGGTGAGAAACACCGGGGCGCTCATGCCATCACGTGGCCGCGGTGCTCGGGAGCCAGCTGAAGCGCCAGACGGCGAATGCCGCCGCGCCGACGCCCCAGGCGGCGAGCACGAGCAGGTTCGTGACGGAGATGGAGCTGCGGAAAGTGGTGTGGACGGATGCGAGGTGCAGTCCGGCGGCGAGGTGCTCGATGGGGAAGATTGCTCCGAGCGTCCGTAGGCCGGCGCTGAGGTTCTGGGTGGGAATCAGCACGCCGGAGATGAACCACAACGGCATGGTCGTTGCCTGGACGATCGGCTGCGCGGCCTCCGGGGAGCCGATCAGGCCCGAGACGGCGTAGCCGATCGCCACGAACGTCAGCGCTCCGAGCGCCGCGGTGCAGGCGACCGCCGCGATCGCGCCCGGCGCGATGCCGACGCCGTAGAGCAGCTTTGCGATCACGAGCACGATCGTGCTCATGATCGCTACCGTGACCAGGGCGCGTGATCGCCTGGCCGCCGATCAGGACCGCCGGCCGGACCGGGGTGGCGCGGCGCCGCTTGAGCACGCCGGACTCGCGCATGGTCGCGATCGCGACGACGAGGTTGGCGTAGCAGGCGAGCACGATCGCCATCGTCAGGATGCCGAACGTGAAGAAGCGCGAGAGCTTGACCTGGACTCCGTCGACGGTCGTGGTGCCATGGAACACGCCGGCGAAGATGACGAGCATCACGACCGGGAAGAACAACGTGAAGAAGCGCGCGCGAGGGTTACGACCGGCGGTGAGCATCTCGTAGCGTGCCTGGTGGGCGAGCACGGCAATCGGCCCGCGCGACGCGGCGGATCGCCGCCGCGTGCGCGACCTGGTCGCTGATGCCGGCGGGCCCGCCGGAGCGCTTGCGGCGGGCATCGCGCTACCCCTTCCGCTTGCGATTGGCGGTGAACTCCCGCCACTTGCGGGAGATGAACTTGAACAGCCAGATCATGGTTGGCTCCTTTGCGGGTCGTCGGTTTCGGTTGTCAGTTGCAGGTAGACGTCCTCGAGCGTCGGGCGAGTGACCTCCAGGTCGTCGAGCTCCAGCCCGCGCTCGAGCGCCCATCCGGCGAGCGCGTACAGGTCGGCGGTCACGCGCGTGCTCGCCAGCACGAGCCGGCCGCTGGCGTGCTGGGTCAGCCGCGCCGCCGAGCGCGTCCGGGAGCTCGGCGGCGGTGCTGCCCTCCGGCGCCGAGAACGAGATCTGCGCCGCTTCGAGCTGGCGATCGCCGAGCGTCTGCGGCGTGCCCTCGGCGACGATCTGGCCGGCGGCGATCACAGCGATGCGGTCGGCGAGTCGTTCGGCCTCCTCCATGTAGTGCGTGGTGAGAAACACCGTCTTGCCGAGGTCCCTGAGGCCGGCGATCACCTCCCAGGCGGCGCGGCGGGCGGCCGGATCAAAGCCGGTCGTCGGCTCGTCGAGGAAGATCAGCTCGGGGTCGCCGATCAGCGCCAGCGCGACATCGAGCCGACGCCGCTGCCCACCCGACAGAGTCGACGCGCGCTGATCGGACTGGTCGGCGAGGTCGACCAGCGCGAGCGTGTCGTCGACGTCGCGGGGGGCCGGGTAGTAGCCGGCGTACAGCCCGAGGCACTCGCGCACGCTGAGGCCCGGCTCGGCCTCTGACTCCTGCAGGACGATCCCGATCCGCGCGCGCCAGCTCGCCGGCGCCCGCCACGGGTCGTGTCCGAGCACCTCGACCGCGCCACTGGTGGCCTGGCGGAAGCCCTCCATGATCTCGACGGTCGTGGTCTTGCCGGCGCCGTTGGGGCCGAGGAACGCGAAGATCTCACCGCGACGGACTTCGAGGTCGACTCCGCGGACCGCCTCGTGATCGCCGTAGCGCTTGTGCAGATCGTGGATCGAGACGATCGGGTCGGTGGCCGCGGCCGTGCGTCGTTGGTCGGCTCGTCATCGCCCGATCCCTCCGACCTTGGCCTGCGCAGCGCGGCGAGGTACGCCGGCGGTGATCAGCCAGGCGATCGGGATCGCCATCGCGAGCAGGATCGCGGCGCCCCATGTCGCCGCGACGGTGTAACCGTGCACCGTCGCGGCCGCGACGCCGGCCGTCGCGTGGGCCGTGAGGTAGACGGCCGTGGCGGTTGCGGCGATCGTGTTCAGCAGCGCGGCGCCGATCGAGGAGCCGAGCTGCCCGGCTGTGCTGGACGCGGCCGAGGCGGCCCCGGTGTCCTCGCGGGCGACCGAGCGCAGGGCCGTGGCGAGGATCGGCGGGCCGGCGAGGCCGGTGCCGATGCCCTCGACCACCTCGGCGAGCACGATCAGCGCGCAGGCAGTGGCTGCTCGGCGTGAGGCCGAGCAGCGGCAGCAGCCCGGCCGCGCTGAGCACCAGGCCGGCGCTGATCAACCATCGCGGGCGCGACGCGCGTCATCAGCCGCCGGGCGATCAGAACCGAGCCGCAGGCCGCGGCGAGCGCGAACGGGACCAGCGTCAAGCCGGTGCGCAGCGGCGAGTAGTGCAGAACCGTCTGCAGCTGATAGGTGAGGATCAGCATCAGCCCGACCGTGCTGAGGCCGTTGAACACCATCGCCAGCAGCGCCCCGCCGCGGTTCCGGTCGCGCACCACCCGCAACGGCAGCATCCCATTGGTACGTCCGGCCTGACGGGCTACGAACGCCGCGAGCCCTGCCACCGCGCAGACCAGTGACCCGATCACCGCCGGCGATCCCCAGCCCGCGGAGCGTGACGTCGCCGAGCCCGTAGACCAGGGCGACCATCCCGATCGAGCACAGCGCCGCGCCGACCGGGTCCAGCCGCACCGCCGGGCGTGGCGCGACTCGGGGCAGCACCCGCAACGCGCCCGGGACGACGAGCAGGCAGACCGCGCACGTTGATGTACAGGCACCAGCGCCAGCCGAGGCCGCTGGTCAGCGCGCCGCCGAGAATCAGGCCGAGCGCCATGCCGGCCGTCAGCGTCGCGGCGAAGATGCTCATCGCCCGTGCCCGCTCGTGCTCGTCCGTGTAGACGGTCGCCAGCAGCGACTTGGTGGAGGAGACGAGCACCGCGCCGAACGCACCCTGCACCGCGCGCGCAGCGATCAGCATCGCGCCGTCGACCGACGCGCCCCCGACCGCAGACGCGGCGGCAAAGCCGACGACCCCGACTACCAGCGTCCGCCGGGCGCCGAACCGGTCGGCGAGCCGGCCGCCGAGCAGCAGCAGCGAAGCGAACGCCAGCGTGTAGGCCGTCAGAACCCACTGGCGCTCGCCGACCGACATGCCCAGCGCGTGCTGCGCCGAGGGCAGCGCGACGAACATGACCGTGATGTCGATGACCGCCATCAGGTGGGCGGACGCGATCACCCCGAGCGGCCACCAGCGCGACGCCGAGCGCTCGGCCCGCACGTTGCCGCGGAGCGGGGGGCGGATCGGTTCGGTGATGATTGACATACGCGGACTCCTCGAACTAAGATAAGGAACGGTCCGTATCTAATCAGGAGAGGATATAAGAGTCAAGATGTCTCCTAAAAATCTTTCGCCGCCTGCCAAGCGAGCGCGTACAGCGCCGGCCCAGCCCAAGACCGATCCCGCGGAGCGCCCCACCCGCCGTCGTGGCGCCACGCTCGAGCTCGCGCTCCTGGACGCCGCCTGGGCAGAGCTCCAGGAGTCCGGCTACGCCAAGCTCACGATGGAGCGGGTCGCCGAACGGGCCGGCACCAGCCGCGCGGTCATCTACCGCCGCTGGCGCAACCGCGCGGAGCTCGCGATCGCCGCCATGCGCCACCACCAGCCCGTGCTGTCCGGCACGATCCCCGACACCGGCACGCTGCGCGGCGACGTGCTCGCCCTGCTGCGCCGCGCGTCCGCCCGGATCACGGAGCTCGGTCCCGACACCGCCATCGGCATGCTCAACGACCTCCTCTCAGACCACGAGGCCTTCGACCAGATCCGCGACCAGCTGATGCGCGGCGGCGGCGAAATCATGGCCGTCGTCCTTGCCCGGGCGGCGGCCCGCGGCGAGGCCCGCGACGACGTCAGCCCCCGAGTCGCCCGCCTCCCGTTCGACCTCCTCCGCCACGAGCTGATCCTCACCCAAGGCCCACCCTTGCAGCACACACTGGAGGAGATCGTCGACGAGATCTTCCTCCCGCTCGTCCTGCGCCAGCCGTAGCCGTTGCGCGCGCCGACTAGCTTTGAATTAGATGCAGCTCGCATCTAAGAGGCTGGTTGACTAAGAGGCTTCTCGTATCCTAAGCCCGACAGACACGGGCACTGTGCTGGCCTCACTCATCTTCCGTGGCGTCGTCGCCGCTGTCGGGGGTCAGGCCGCGAGCCTTGAGCCAGTGCTCGAACATCGGATCGGTGAGGCGCGGTCTGTCCCCCTCGTGGATGACGTCGGCGGCATTCACGAGGCTCTCGAGCGCACGCCCGATGCTCGCGCGCTTGATCCCCACGGCGGCGGCCGTCTCCTCGCTGTAGAGGGGCGTGGTCGTCACCGCGAGCGCACGCGTCACGCGTCGCTCGTTCACGGTCAGCGTCCGCCAGATTGCGCGCATCAGTGGCGCTGAGTCGGCGGCAGCCTGATCGACCACCGCGACCCAGGTTCCCTCGTCGGCCGTCACGCCGCGGGGTGTGCGCTGCCAGAGGTAGTGCGCGAGCATCATGCTCCGCTGCGGGTGACCACGCGTGAACTCGAGCATCGGGCCGAGCGCGGTGCCGACGTTACGCCCGGTCTTCTCGAAGCGTTCGGTGACGTATTCCCCGACGTCGTCGAGCGGCAGCGGCGCGAGATTCTTCGGGACAGCTTGATCGAGCAACGGGCGCTTCGGGTCGGCGAACAGCTGCTGCATGACACCAGGGGCCGATCCCGCGAAAGCGTACGTCGCGGCCTCCGCCTGGTGCTGGATCACGCTGCGGATCTTGCCGTCCGCTCCCTGGACCGCGAGGACATCCTGGATCTCATCGAATGCGATCAGGCTCGTGGTTCCGTCCCGGTCGAATAGCGCTGCCGGCAGCTCCAGCAGCCGCAACAGCACGGACTCGGCGTCCACATTTCGGTTCTGCTGCAGGACCGCGGTGAAACCGCCTCCTCCGAGCGCGAGCCCGATATTCCAGCTCCGGAACAGATTGTCCACAGTGCGCCGGATCGGTCCCTTGAGCCGGTCGTACCCGCGCTCCATCCTGACCACGATCTCCCCGATCGAGAGCACATCCTGGAGGTCGACCAGCACCGTCGCCATCTTCTCTCGCTCGGCCGTCTCGAGCACTCGTCGCAGCAGCGTCGTCTTGCCGTAGCGTCGCGGACCGACGAGGCGGAACGAATGGCCGCCCTCGGCGAGCGCCAGCAGCTCCTCGGCCTCGGGGTCCCGGTCGATCATGTCCTCTGACGCGAGGGGACCGGAGAAGCGGAACGGGTTCAGATCACGGGAGGTCGGCATCGCGGAGAAGGAAGATAGCATGCTGCATGCACTACGCATGCCATTTCGTATACTTCCCGCATGCGAAGTCGTCGTCTTCCAGCACGCATCGTCGAGCCCTCGAGCGTCTAAGCCGGCTGCGACACTCATGGCGTGGCAGCTCAGGCCAGCGGTATCGTCACCCGGTCCGCGGCCGAGGGCACACCGGGTGCAGAGAATGCGATCGTCATTGTGCGCGCGCTGGCGTCGCGCATGTCGACGGTCACCGTGAGGTATCCGTACTCGGTGACCGGGCCCACAAGCAGGGTGTAGTCGTTCCAGGTCCGCGGCGCTTCTCCGATCTTCTCCCCCTGGGGAACTCGTGCGTCATGACCGCCGCTCCCGGCCACAACGTACGGCATCTGCTTGCCGTTGACGGCCCGAGCGAAGCGCTGGTAGACGTGCGCGTGCCCGGACAGCACCGCGTCTGGCCAGAGGCCCCCAGCCGCGAACGCCCGATCTAGATCGTTCGACAGCCCGGTCGCCCCGCCGTGGATGAGGTCGGCGGATACCGGCGGGTGATGACAAGCCAGAATGACCGCCCGTTCCCCGGCGGCCCGCGCAGGCGCCAGGCGCTTCAACTCGCCGACCAGCCAGTCGTACTGGCCATCCCCGGTCAGCGCCGGATAAGCGCCACCCTCGTCAGTGATGACCCCGGGCCCTTCGAGCACGTTCGTGTAGAGGCCGATTATCGAGACGAACGGGGCGTCCAGCGTGAAATAGACGCCGGGCTGGGTCATCGTGGTGCGGGCCAGCCCGCCTGCGTCTTGAGGCTTCTGCGGAGCATTCGTGCAGAAGTTCGCAATGAACGCCTGCAAAGAGGGCACGTCGGGTTCAGCGCCACCGTTCGTGTAAGTGACAGCGCCGTCGTGGTTGCCAGCGATGGCGAAGATGGGCCGGTCGTATTCCCGGAACGGTTCGTAGAACTGGTCGTAGTAGTACCCGGCTTCGCCGAAGTTGTAGATCACATCGCCCAGGTGAAAGAAGAACGCGGGCGCGTCGGCCGTGGCGCTCCGAAGATCGCCCACCATCGCATCGGCAACCGAGGCCTCGGTGGTGATCTCCCCCGTCGACGACGCGCCGGTGTCCCCGACGACGTGGAACGTGATCTGGTTGCCGGCGAGCACCGGAGCCAAGAATCCCTCGCCGACGATGTTCTGAAGCTCGAGCGCCTGCCCGGGAGGGCCCATCGGAACCGCCAGCACCTGTTTCGCGTGCTGCGCGTAGTACGGCGAGTTGTAGTACTCGTCGCTCGTGTTATCGACCTGGAAGGCGGTCTCGTCCGGGGTCGGGGCGGGGTCACCAAACAACTGCCCGTCGGGACCCTCGAGGTTGCTCGTCCACGGCGTGCTGCTGCCCGGACCATCCGGTCCCGGCGGATTCGGCGGCTTCGGGGGATTTGGCCGCGCAGGCTGCTCGGGCGGCTTCCGTGGGGTCCGCCCGCGCCTCGTGCCGGTGGCGGGCTCCTGCGAACCGTTCGACGCCTTGCGCTTAGCAGGCATCTTGGCCTTCACTCCCGCGCGGGCGAAGCATCACCAGAGCGTATCGACGGGGTACATGGCGAAACGGCGGTCGGCCGTGACCAGAGCGCGGCGCTCGACCGAGGCTTGAGCGACGAGCAACCGGTCAAACGGATCGCGGTGATGCCACGGCAAGTTCTCGACTGCGGCGGCATGGATAGCGGTCACCGGCATCGGAGCGAATCCGAGGCGCCGCAGAGCCGACGCCCAGCTATCTGGAAGCGTCACCTTCCCGAGCGATCGCTTGATCGCGATCTCCCACACGCTGGCGGCGCTGAGCGCGACCTCGTTGGTGGTGTCCTCGAGCGCCTGAACGGCGTCGCTCGAGACTCGCTTGCGGTCTCCAAGCAGGAGCCAGACCGCGACGTTGGTGTCGAGCAGAAGCCGCTTCACGCGTACGGGTCGAAGGCACTCGGGACTTCGTCGAAGTCCGGTGCCATCGATCCCTCGAGGTCGCCCCAGATCTCGCGCCGCGTCCCCTGATCCTCGACACGAACGAGCATCGCCACACGCTCGCGTCCGCGACGGATCACCACTTCATCGCCGGCTTCTACGCGACGCAACAGCCGGGACAACTGCGTCTTTGCTTCCTGGACGGTGGCCTCCACAGACCGGAGCGCAACAGGCTCGTCGACCAACTTGACCTGGTCGTCTGCCAACGATTCCGAAACTCGGACCGCACCTCGAGACTGGACGAGGCCGGCGTGCGACCCGGTGGAGCCGCCGGTCTACGCAGCGTCCGTGTCGACGTCCGCCTCGGTGTCCTCGGGGTCGTCGATATCGATGATGATCACGTGCTTCGTGTCGTTGAAGAACAGCCTGACGCACGTGAAGCCGTACTCGACGTAGTCCGGCTGAGGGAGCCCGCCCTCCTCGAGCAGTTCCCGCATCCGCGTCTCGGCCTCAATCTTCTGAGCCAGGGTTGCCATGCCCAGCAGCATCCTCCGGAGCCCTGTTACGGATCAAGACACATTCGTGCCAACTCTGTTCCAACTCGAACCCCTGACCACCGCTACTCGACTGCGCTCGCCGGCAGACGCCACCGGACCCACGGCCCACGGCTTGATCCGGCATGCGGCCCGCACAATGCGCGAGTTCGCCGCTGTCGAGGGCCCTCGATCGTCGAAAGGAAGCCCCGCTCGCCGCGCATCGCGACCAATACGCTTTCACGGGCCGACTGGGGCTCGATCGCGGCTGGGTTTCAGGCCTTGCAGTACGCGCAGGGATCGCCCTTTCCGATTGCGCGGCTCGAGGCGGTCAGGCCATGGGTGCAGCACAGGCCACGGCTCGATGCGATCATCCGCCGATGAGGCGCGCCACCATGTTCGATGCGCTCGAGTACGACTCCGCCGACCCGGAGGGGTACCGCTCGGCCGCCGCACATCTGACCAAGGTCTTGGGCGGTCGGGAGCTCGCCGTCAAGGCGTTCGAGGTGCCGCCCGGGGAGAGTCTCTGCCCGTACCACTACGAGTACGTCGAGGAGTGGCTGATCGTGCTCGAGGGCTCAGTGGCCGTTCGCACTCCGGAGGGCGAGGAGGAGGCCGGCGCGGGTGACGCGGTGTGCTTCCCGGCCGGGCCGGACGGTGCCCACAAGCTGACCAACCGGGGAGGCGCTCCCGCGCGAGTCGTGATGTTCTCCAGCGCGCATGAGCCTTCCGTCGCCGTCTATCCCGACAGCGACAAGATCGGTGTCTGGCCCGGGAGGGACGCGGACGTGGTGATGGTGCGCCGCGCCGACGGCCACGTCGATTACTACGACGGCGAGTAGCCAGACCACATCACGTCGCTGTCGCGTCTGTTCCAAGCCTGCCCCGAGGCTGTACTGGACCGCCGCGTTACAGCACATCTCTGTATTTTTACCGTTCCTACGAAGAGAAGTTGGAGATCCATGGCACAGCGTGAGACCATTAACCCCCTGGGGCTGCATCCCCCTCCCGGATTCAGTCACATTGCATTCTCAGCAGGTACACGGCTTATTTTTGTCGCTGGCCAAGTCGCGGTGGCGCCCGATCTCAGCATCATCGGACCCGGCGATCTCGCGGAGCAGACCCGCGCTGCCATGCGCAACGTCCAGATCGCGCTTGAGGCTGTCGGCGCAACATTCGACGATGTCGTTAGGCGAACGATCTACACCACACAACCCACGGAGTTCGAGGCTATCGCGGCGGCGGTTGAGGAGGTGCAAGGATCCAGCAACCATCCTGCCCAGACCGTAGTTGGTGTAACTGGTCTCGCCCTCGTGGACCTCATGATCGAGATCGAGGTCACCGCCGTTCTACCATGAGCCACGTGACCGAGGTGACAGAAAGCGTCTGGCGGTCGCCTCGAGTGGACCACGGCCAGAGCGATCAGCAGGCTGCGCTGTTGCTGCCGCGCGCCGGCTTCAGCGCCGCAGCGTCCGAGATCACCCGATGGCCCAGCTACCAGCCCACACCGTTACGAGAGCTGCGGGCGCTGGCGACCGAGCTGGGGTTGGGCTGTCTATGGGTGAAAGACGAATCCTCCCGGTTCGGCCTGGGCAGCTTCAAGCCGCTCGGCGGCGCCTACGCGGTCGGCAAGGTCGTCGCCGGGCCTGAGGCGTCCGAGGTGGTCGTCGCCTCAGCGACCGACGGCAACCACGGGCGGTCGGTGGCCTGGGGAGCATCGACCGCGAAATGTCGGTGCGTCATCTACCTGCACGCCGACGTGAGCGCGAACCGAGAGGCGGCCATCGCCGCACTGGGCGCTGAGATCGTAAGGGTGCAAGGCACTTATGACGACTCCGTCCGGCAGTGCGCCGAGGACGCCAGACGCCAGGGCTGGACCGTCGTCTCTGACACCAGCCCGGAGCGTGAGTCGGGGATCACACTCGACATCATGCAGGGCTACCGAGTTCTCATGGCCGAAGCGCTCGGGCAACTCGAAGGCGACTGGCCAACACACGTGTTCGCGCAAGGTGGATGCGGGGGCCTGGCCGCGGCTATGCGTACGCACCTCGCCGACGAGCGCAGGGGTCGCCGACATCCCGTATTCGTCGTCGTCGAGCCGACGCGAGCCGCGTGCCTTTACCTCAGCGCTCGGGCGGCGCGGCCGACGTCGGTGAGCGGGCCTCTCGACACTGCGCTCGCGGGACTCGCCGTTGGCGAAGTGTCCCGGCCTGCGTGGCGTATCCTCGATCGGGGCGCCGACTTCTTCCAGGCCATCGAGGACTCGAGCGCCTTTGAGGCCATGCGCGTCCTCGGACGTCCTAACCCCGGCGACCCGCCGATCGTCTCCGGGGAAACCGGTGCGGCGGGGCTCGGCGGCGTGCTGGCGGCGATCCGGCTGGGGGAGCGATCAACGCTCGGTCTCGGCTCCGACAGCCGGGTGCTGGTGATCAGCACCGAGGGCGATACCAACCCATCCTTCTACCAACGCATCCTGGGTAGCGGACCTGAGGGATAGCCGCCGGAACGGCCCAGAGCGTGGCGTATTATTTCTCAGCGTGACCGGCTACGACTTGAAGAGGGTCTCCGGCGATCTCGTCCAAGATCAACGACGGGTCACGCGGCTCGGGTGGGCGGCCCTCGTGCTTAGCGTCGCGGGGGTGCTGCTCGTGGCGACGGGCCGCGTCGTGACGGGATGTTATGTGCTCGCCGGCGCCTTGGCCGCGATCGGAACCGCCGTCGTCGTCAGGAGTGACACACGAAGGCTCCTCACCGCCCTCGTCGCTCAGGGTGACGCTTTCGGCCTGGGTCCAGTCAGACATCACGCGGATCGCCTGGTCGCCATGCGACCGGTCGTCGCAGCCGGCTTTCGAGATGCGCTCGAGACGATGCGGAACCCGATGGCAAGCGTTGCTCCCTTCTGCACGGAGCGAGTCGAGCTCTACGCTCATCGCCTCGATCGGCTTGCGAGTGCTTTCGCGGACCAGAGCCTCCAGGTCAGTCCGATCGCGGCGGCCCTATCGGTCCGGCTCCTCTCCGAGCCGATCACAAGCCCCCTCTACAACGACCGGCTGCCCGTACAACGTCTGGATCAGATCCTGGCCGCGATCGAGCGCGGCGTATACGCGCGGGCAAACTAGCGCGAATGGAAAGGATCTTCTTTCTCTTTTCGTTGCGGCCCGGCGTCACGCCGGAGCGATACAGCGAGTTCTGGCGCAAGGCCGATCGACCATATATCGCCTCGCTTCCATTCGTGCGCGACTGTCACGCGTCCGTCGTGCGAGGCGCCCCGCTTGGCGCCTTTCCCTATTCAGTGATCGAGAGTGTCGACACCGACAGTTGGGAAGCGTGGCAGAGGACCTACGACGACCCGGGCGGTCGCCAGCTGTTTGATTACTGGGCTCAGCACCTCGGTGATCTCGGGACCCTGACGCGAGTGGTGACTGAGCCAATCGATCCGGCCTAAGCCTCAGACGGCGGGCGCTCCGCGTTTCCGTGGTGGGCGACCAGCGCGTCAAGAGCGATCTCGAGCTCCCCCCAGAGATCGTCTCTCGTCCGGGCGACTCGGCCGTGAGGCGGCACCGTAAAGCGATCCTCGGCCAAGGTGTCGCCGATCCGAAGAAGGGACGCAACCTCGACTTGACGATGCCGTCCGACCGCGAACGCGCCCGCCGCCTCGTTGTTTACCGCCAAGCAACCCTCTGCCCGGAACGCCCTCACGCGCGCGACGGTCTGGCGGAAGTGTGCCGTCGTCGTCCACACTGGACCGAAGTGCGTACGCCCCTGGGAGGCCCCCGCCGCGAGGGCTTCCTCGAGCGCTCGAGTCAGCCCCGACGACGGAAAGCTGTACCGACTCGGGGGCTCGTAGTGAAATGACACGCCCTCGTCTCGCAGGGCCTTCGTCGCAACGACGTAGTCGCCGACCGCCACGTGCCCTACGAGCGACCCCGCGCCACCCAAGACTACGATCGATCTTGCCCCGAGCGCGATCAGCTCGTCCAGGCCGCCTGCTGCGTACGAGCCTTTGGCGGAGGCGCCGAGAACCACCTCTCGGTCTCGGTACTGGAACGTTACGAACGGGTGGCCGGCTCGGGTGAAGTCGTCTGGCTCCAGCCCGAAGCGCTCGCATACCGCGTGGAGATGGGTCGGCACGACCGTCTGTACGCACAGCGCCGGCAGGGTCGGTCTCGTGCGACCCGCCAGCGCCTCACAGTGGGCTAGCCAATCCTCGGGGTCGAAGGCAGACGGCTCCGAGGTGGTATCCCAACTGATCGGCATGTCATCCCTCATGCCGGGCTCACTCGATCAGCATGCCACCGTCGACTACGATCCGCTGGCCCGTCACGTATCGTGCCAGCGGCGAGGCGAGATAGACGTAGGCGTCCGCCACCTCGCGGGGATCGGCGTAACGGTTCAGCGCAATCCGTCCCAACGTCGCGTCGACCACGTTGCCGACGCTGGTGTTGGTCGCCGCTGCCTGCTCGGTCGCGACCTGGGTCATCATCCGGGTGTCGACTGAACCCGGACAGACGCAATTGACAAGGATGTCGTGCTCGGCCAGCTCGGCGGCCAGGCATTGCGAGAGACCAATGACTCCGAACTTGCTGGAGGCATAGGCGCCGTAAAACGAGCCGCCAACCAGACCGGCAATCGACGACGTGATGATGATGCGCCCGCCGCGGCCCTGCGCCACCATCGCCCGGCCGAAGGTCTGGCAGCAGTTGAAGACGCCGGTGAGATTGACCGCGAGCGTTTCGGTCCACGCTTCTTCGGCCATGTCCAAAACCCGGTCCTGACGGAGGATCCCCGCGTTCGCGACCAGGACGTCAACCCCATCGAAGGCCGTGCGTGCAGTCGCGAGCGCCGCCTCGACCGAGCGGCGGTCTCGGACGTCCAATGCGGCATATCCCACAGTCGTGCCGTCCGCCGCGAGTTGCTCGGCGACCGCGGCGGCGGCGCGTTCGTCGATATCGCCCACGACGACGTTCGCGCCCTCCTCAACGAACCGCTGGGCGACGGCCCGACCGATGCCGTTCGCCCCACCCGTTACTACGCAGGACTTGCCCTCGAGCAGCCCTCCTGAGTGGGCGTCGGCCATCTCCTCGTCAGCCTAACAGCGGGGACACCAGCCGCCGACGCACCCGCGCCATCGAGTTCCCCGCGCGTGAACTATTCGGGCGGGATCTCGTTGAACACGGCGTCGAGTCGAACCCCGCTCCGTTTGCGCACAGCTTTCGCGATGTAGTAGATGATGACAGCGCTCAGAGCCGCCGCCGCGACACCTTCCCAGGCGCCCAGCAGGCTGACAGTGCCCAGGAGCGAGGGGTGAATGAAGATGATCGCAAAATAAAACAGGCACGTGGCCAGAGAGAGAACCCCGAGGACCCGCACCACCGGGATGCCGAACACCGATCGCCTGGCTGGCGACGCTTCGTAATCTGCCCGTCGCCGGTTAGGTAGCAAGATCGCCGATATTGAGACGAGCGTGAGATTGCAGAACGCAAAGAGGCCGACATATGCCCAGATGCCGAAGAAGCCGCTGTTGTCGTATGTCGCCCAGTAAGTCAACAGCAGACATACGACGCCCATGAGGGCAAGCGCGTAAATTGGTGTGCGCGTGCGCGCGTTCACGCGTGAGATCCGCTCGGGCAGGATGCCGTCGAAGGAGTACGCGAAGAGGGTCCGCGTCACGCTCGGAAGGAGGTTCCAGAGGCCGCACCAGATGCCGAAGACGAACGAGAAGGTGATAATCGCGGTTAGGATCGGACTCGTGACCGTGACGCCGGCCAAGAGTGTGTAATAGGGCGGCGCCGGCAGCGGGTTCTTACCGATGCTGTTCAGGTAGTTGATCGATGAAAAGAAGTCGTTCCCCGCGGCATGTAGAAACAGGGCGGTTGCAGCAAAGATCAAGAGCACTTGGAACGTACCGGAGCCGACCATCACCTTCAGTTGCCGACTCGCGCTACGTGCGCCGCGCATTTCGCCGCCCATGTAGGCCGAGCCCCATGCCCATACGGACACCGTTAGGATGACGTAGATCGAGCCGACGGTGTCTCCAGCGGTGAACCCTCCGGGGTGGAAGCCATTCTTCCGGGCGGTCGCGATGATCTGGTGGTAGGAGTCCTTTTGATGGGTGTAGGACTGTGCGAAGTGGTTAAAGCTATGGATGTAGTCAGATTGTGACGTGAAGAGCATCACGATCACGGCAAGGATGAGCCCGCCTGTCGAGATGTAGAACGTCAGATTCTGCAGCCTGAGAGACTTCTTGAAGCTCCACATTGCGACGCCGAACATGGCGATCGTAAGTGCCGCCCCCAGTCCGAACGTCCAGGCATGGTCGGCGACGGTTGTCGCGTAACCCGAGACGGTGTCGTTGTGTCGCAGGGCGCCCCAGACCGAGAAGGCGCCGGCAAGCCCGACGGTCGCGAACCAGGTCGTCCACAGCGCCATCGCGAGTGCCGCTTGGAGGAAACCCCCCAACCAGTCGCCGGCGAACCCCAACACCGGATTGAGAATGCGGCTGTTGAATATGTAGCCGCCGCCCGTGCGTGGCATGGTGGCCGCGAGGAGCGCCCACGTTGCCCATACGAATGAGCAGAGGATGCCGCCCGCAAGAATGGCGATGAGGAAGTTGGTGTGGGGCCAGATGGTGTAGGCCCAGAACATTCCGGTCGCGTACGGGATGACGACGCTTCCGGCGATGTTGTAGATGGCCATGTCCCATGGCCGCGCAACTCTGACGAGACCGGTCGCGTTGCGAAGAAACAGACGCTGACCCCCGGCAAAGGACTGGACGTCGACGGGATCCTCAGACCTCGTGTCGCTCATTCGCTACTCCCTCCCGTGGTATGCCACCAGGTCGGTCCGCAGATTTGTGGGCCGCGACCGTAGCATTGGATACAATGCCTGTCAAGGTGGATGCAACGGGTCCCGGCGTCCGCCAGCAGCGTCTCGGTGGCACGCCACCGCGGACCCGGACGTGCGCCACCACCGACTCGGTCGCGGGCCACCACCGACCGCTGGTTGCGTCAGCGCGAGGACGTCGCGGAAGGTGGCTGCCGACCGACTCCGGGCCATTTGCTCGACCCGATCGACCCGGGCACCGGACCGCCGATCATTGCCACCGCCCCGTCGATCTGTGGATCCAGAGATGCGGAGATTGGATCCATCCTCGACAACGCCGCCCGCCGGGGGAATGCCTTAGCTCGCGTCGCGGTGGAGCCGGCGCCGAACTTCCGTCTCGGACACGACGTGGCCGTCTCGCAAAACCCAGCGCCGAGGCGCAATCTTTGCGATTGCGTCGGTCACGGACTCTGCATCGAATACGTTGAGACTCGCGCGGCAGCCTGGTTCGAGGCCGTAGTTCTGAATGCCGAGCGTCGCAGCGGCTGAGGTCGTGGGCATCTGCCAAAGCAGTCGCATGTCGTCGCTCGACTTCAGCTGAGCGCCGTGGGCGAGGATCTGGGCGGTGAGCAGCGGGTCGGGGTGGCGCAGGGTGACGATGTAGACCGACTGCACCGTTTCCTGGCCGAAGCAGACGCGGACGCCGGCGTCGAGTAATTCACGCACCCGGGTGAGGCCCCGCGGTCGGGGCTCCGGGTCACGTAACCCTCGGAAGAGCAGATTGGAGGTCGGATTGGTGACGACCGTGATCCCCGCCCGAGCGATGAGGCGGATGACCTTGTCCGCGTAATACGGGTTGTACATCGCCAGCGCACACGCATGCCCGGCCACCACTCGGCCTTGCCAGCCTCGCCTGAGGGTGTGTACCGCGACGTCGTGGATGAAGGTCGAGGCCGGGTCGTCAGTCTCGTCGACGTGGAGGTCTACGCCGACGTCGAACTCACGCGCCAGCTCGAACACGATCTCGAGATGCCGCTCCGAGTCCTCGCGACAGATCTCCAGTTGTGGATGGCCGCCGATCGCGTGTGCGCCACGCCGCATCGCCTCGCGCAACAGCTCTTCGGTCCCGGGGTCCTGAATGATGCCCTGCTGGGGAAACGCCACCACCTGGATGTCGACCAGGTCCGCGTAGCGGCGCGCGGCCTCGAGCACGCCCTCGAGCCCCCGCAGCTCGGCCGCGGTGTCGACATCGACGTTGGTTCGGATCACGGTCACCCCCGCGGTGACCAGCGTCTCGATGACGCGCCCGCAGCGTTCCGCGACGTCCTCCACGGTCGAGCGCCGCTTACGCTCTGCCTCCGCCTCGATGTAGTCCTCGAGGCTGAGCAGCTCCTGGGAGCGCTCGCCGGTGTAGCACTTGTCGAGGTGGAAGTGGCTCTCGACGAACGTTGGCCCGACGAGACGGCCTTCGGCGTCGATTTCCCTGGCGCCCTCGGGCAGGCCTGCGGCTACGCCGACGATCGACCCGCCGCGAATGCCGATGTCGGTGAGCTGTGCGTGATCTGGCAGACGCGCGTTGCGGATAACCAGGTCCGACGCGGTCAACGGTGCCCGCCTGCCGGATGGCGGACCGCGTTCCAGAACACCTGGTCGTGGCCGGGGACGAGACGTGCGTGAAGCGCGTCCGCTTCGGAGAGGAGGCGTGTCAGCGACATCTCGGCCCGTTCTAAATCCGTGGGGTCAGCGGTCCATCCCGGCGGCACTCGGTCGTTGAGGTTCTCGCCCAGATCAGCGGCGTCGACTGCCAGGATCCAGGTTCCGGACTCGCGCAGGTCGATCCGAAAGGAGAGATGGCCGGGGCTGTGACCCGGAGTCGCAAGCACAGACAGACCCGGAGCGAGGTCATCATCTCCATCGAGCTCACGCCATCGCAGAGCCGGGCTGGTGTAATCCGGGCGGTAATACCCGAGCTCGAGCCCCGCGCGTTCGTGGGCAAAGGCGAGCTCGTCGCGGTGTATCGCGACCTCCACGCCGGCCTGCGCGAGCATCGTGAGGCCTCCGCCGTGGTCGCAGTGCAGATGGCTGATGACCGCGAGCGTCAAGTCGGCGACCGTCATGTCGATCTCGGCGAGCGCGCTGATGAGTGGTTCGCCGTCGAGTGCCCAGGGTTGCTCGGTAGACGCGTAGATGGTGCGCCTCGCCGCGTCGTCGTCCATGAACCTGCGGCTGAATCCCGCGTCGAGCAGCACCAGGCCGCCCCTGGTCTCGACGACAGCGCCAACGACCGGGCACCAGATAATCCAGTCGCCGGCACCGCGCACGGAGATCGCCTTCGGCGAAGGCTCAGCCCCGAACTGCAGCAAGAACAGCCGCTCGGCGTACTCAGTGCTCATTGCGATCCTTTCAAGTTGGACCCAGTTGGATCCAGCTTGACATGTATTGGATACAACAGTATCGTACTCGCTTGTGGTTGCCGACGGTTTTGCCAATCCCAAGGACTCGGCCGTCGACGAGACCGACATGATGTACGAGGTTGGAGGCGGACGCAGGGCGAATCGGCCATGCGGTGCTCGCTGAATGCGGCTGATCGTTGAGCCTGCTTGGACCGCCGGGCCTGACGGCGGTGTGCGCGAAGGAGTCTCAATCCTCATCGAGGACGGACGCATCGTGGCCGTTGATCGACGAGGCGCGATGGCCGACACCGACGCCGAGTCCAGGATCGACGGCACCAATACCCTGGCTCTGCCGGGCTTGGTCAATGCCCATCAACATGGTCGACCCGACTCGACTCTGGCGATGGGGATTCCCGATGCTCCGCTCGAGTGCTGGTTGGTGACTCTCCTGTCCCTGCCGGCGTCCGACCCGTATGCCGACACCCGGCGCCTGTGCCGGCGGCTGTTGCACGCAGGAGTGACGACCGCGGTCCACAGCCATTACTCCGGCGCGACCACGCCGGAGGCGTTCGAGACTGAGCTCCGTGCGGTTCTGTCCGGCTACCGCGATGGTGGCGTGCGTGGCGTCGTTGCCGCCGACTTGCGCGACCGCGGACAGCCTGTCTACGGCGACGACGGGAGTTTCACACGGAGCCTGCCGACCGACCTCCGAGAACGCGCCTCGACTCTGACGCATCCGGCTCCATCCATCGATTCGCTGCTGGAAGTCGTGGCCGGCTTGCGGAGCGAGGTGCACTCGGGCGCGCTTGGAGACGTCGAGCTGATTTACGGGCCGCCCGGCCCGCCCTGGTGCTCGAGCGAGCTGCTCGAGCGCGTCGCGCGCGCGGGGGGACACGTGCACATGCATCTGCACGAGACCTGGTATGAGCGTGATTTTGGTGTTCGCGACTACGGCCACGGAACCGTTGCCGAGCTGGCTCGGATCGGACTGCTGAATCAGCGCCTATCGGTCGCGCACGGGGTGTGGCTCGATGAGCGAGAGTGTGCGACGCTTGGCGAGGCCGGTGTCAGCGTCGTCACGAATCCCAGCTCGAACCTCCGCCTTCACGCCGGAATCGCACCCGTTCGCACACTGCTGGAGGCCGGCGTCAACGTCGCACTGGGAACGGACAACATGGCGCTCGGTGGCGGCGAAGACCTCCTCGCCGAGTTGCGCCTCCTCGATGCCCTCCACCGGCGGTCCGGGATCGACGAGGCTGGATTCCCGGCCGCTACGCGTCTCCAAATCGCATCGGCTTCAGGAGGGCGGGCGGTTGGCCGACCGGACATCGGGGTCATACAGCCGGGCGCCTGCGGGGATATCGTCCTGATTGACCTGAATGATCGTTCCCGCTCTCGCTCCGGCGCCGATCTCCTCGACGTCGCGCTGGCGACCGCCCGGGCCGGCGACCTCAAGGCCGTGGTCGCAGGGGGGCGCCTGGCCCCGCCCGACGGCCCCGCGGTCTCGACGTCTGCGCCGACACCCGATCCGGACGTGGCTGGTTTGGCCGCGGAGCTTCTCCCCTACGTCAAGGCGCACTACAAGGCTTGGGCGGGGCCGCCAGCATGATCGCCAACATCGTCGACGAAGCGCTACGCGTTTACGGTGCCGCTCAAGAGCAGCAGGTACCCGTCCGGCTGATGGGTGGCATCGCGGTGCAACTGCACTCCGCGACCGCGCTGCCGGAATCATTGGTCCGTACACCCAAGGACATCGATATCGCCGTTCCCAGGAAGAGCGGCGAGGCCGCCGGGGAGCTACTCGAGCGGCTCGGTTACGAGCCGAACAAGCGCTTCAACATGATGAACCGTGGCAGGCGGGCCTTGTTTTACGACATGGACAACGAGCGGCAGTTGGACGTGTTCGTTGGTGACTTCGAGATGTGCCACACGATCCCGATCACCGACCGGATCGACGTGGAACCGATCACCCTGCCGCTGGCCGAGCTGCTACTCACAAAGCTTCAGATCGTCGAACTCAACGAGAAGGACCAGCGGGATATCCTCGCGCTGCTGTTCGAGCACGAGGTCGGCGAGAGCGATGCTGGGACGATCAACGCTAAGTACATCGCCCAGCTGTGCGCGAACGAGTGGGGCCTGTGGCGGACGGCGAAGTTGAACGTAGAACGCATCCGCGAGGCCCTTAAGGTCCACGATCTCGACCCCGCCGATCGGGATCGCATTGCCGAACGCCTCGAGTCGCTTTGGCGCCGGGTCGACGAAGAGCCCAAGGGAGCCCGTTTCAAGCTGCGCGATCGCATCGGAGACCGCAAGCGCTGGTATGAGGAGCCCGACGAAGTTGGCTAGCTTCGAAGGTCGCGTAGCCCTGGTGACAGGAGGGTCGAGTGGCATCGGTGCCGCGCTTGTCGAGCGGTTGCGAGAAGAGGGGGCGGCCGTGACCGTCGCTGACCTGGCCGAGCCAGAGCCCACCGACGTCTCGGACTCCGCCTCGGTGCGCGCCACCGTCGAACGGACGGTGAAGGAGCACGGCAAGCTGGACCTGGTGTTCTCCAACGCCGGGGTCCTCGAGGCCGCTCGGGTCGAGGATATGGCGGAGACGATGTTCGATCGTGCCCTGGCCGTGAACCTGCGGGGGGCCTTCCTCGTCGCTAAGTACACAATCCCGCACGTCCGTGCCGCGGGCGGCGGCGCGATGGTCTTCACCGGGTCCACGTCCTCGCTGGTCGGAGCACCGGGGGAAGCGGCATATGGCTCGACCAAGGCGGGTCTCCTGAACCTCGCGCGCGTGCTCGCCGCGGAGCTCGCACCGGACCGGATTCGCGTCAACTGCGTCTGCCCGGGCTGGGTCGACACAAGCTTCAACGATCCTGTGTGGGAATTTGCCGGCGGCCGTCAGCAGGTAGAGGAATCCGTGCTGGCCACGGTCGCGATGCGACGGCAAGCCCATCCGGAGGAGATCGCGAACGTAATGCTGTTCCTGGCCTCGGACGCGGCTTCCTACATGACCGGGGCGGCGCTCGTGGTGGACGGGGGCTTCACGTTCGTGCGATGAACGCGCCTATCCGCATCTCTCGTGCTGAACATCTCGCCCGGCAAGCGCGGGTGCGCGAGCAGGCTGACGCGCTCGGCTGGGCAGGTGTGGCTGTGCTCGGTCGCGGCGGCGGAACCTACGACCGCCACGGCGATCTCATGTACCTGACTGGCCACTACCAGACCTTCGTGTACCTGCCCGACAATCCTCCGCTTTGGAGCGGACGGTCCCACGCGCTGTTCGTCTTACCAGTCGACGGCGAACCCGTGCTTCTGTGTAGCGCTCCTGAAGCTGACCCCGAGCTGGCGGTCGCCGACGTCCGCGTGGCCGAAGATTTTCCCGCCGAGGCGGCAGCGCTGCTGCGTGAGCTCGGAGGCGGAGGATTTTCCGGCTTCGACGTCGCGCCCGTCTCGTTCGCTCTCCCGCTCGACGTCTTCCAGCCCGCCGAGTCGATCATTGAGGCGCTCCGTCGCCGCAAGAGCCCAGCTGAGCAGAGCTTGCTGCGATATGCGTGCGGAATCGGGACGCAGGCGGTAGACGCCCTAACGGCCGCGGCGGTCCCGGGCGCGACGGAAGGCGAAGCAGTGGCTGCAGCCGGTGAGTTGATCCTGCGGAGCGGTGGCGCGATGTACGCGACCACGCTCGCCGTCGCCGACCGCGCTGAAGGATTCACGGGCCGCCCGCTCCCGGGCTACCGGGCGGAGCGGCGGTTGACGGCCGGCGAGGTCGCACGGCTGGATCTCGCGTGGGTCTACGAGGGTTACTACTGCGACTTCGGGCGCTCGTGGGTCATCGGCGGCGGCGCGACCAACCCGCCTGCCGCGGCGCTCATCCAGGCCCTGCAGCAGGGACTGGAGGGCGCCGTCGGCGCCGCGGTCGCGGGCGGCACCGCAGGCGGGGTGGCGCGTGCAGGGCAAGCCTCATTGCCCCCTGGGGTCCAAACCTCCTATCCGCCCCATTGGGGACACGGACTAGGGATGGGCTGGGAGGGTCCGTTCCTACTCGCCGACAGCGACGAATCACTCGCGCCCGGATTCGCGCTCGCGATCGAGACTGTGATCAGACGAGACGGAATCGCGGTCGGCGGTGAGCTCGACGTTCTCGTCACCGAGTCCGGGCCAGAGGTCCTGACTCCGGCGAAGTGGCCATGATCGAGTTCCTGCAATCGCTCGTGTCGACTCCGTCGATTTCCGGGGACGAAGGCGCCGTAGTCGAGCTCTGCGCCGACGCGATGCGCGAGCTCGGATACGACGTCGAGATCGACGAGTTCGGAAATGCGCTTGGTGTAGTCGGCGAAGGACCCAGACGGCTGCTGTTCGACGGCCACGCGGACACGGTCGCCGCCAATCCCGCCTGGACGCGCGACCCACTCGACGCTGCCGTGCAGGGAGGACGGCTGCACGGCCTCGGCTCAACCGACATGAAGGGCCCGCTCGTCGCGCTGATCCACGGCGTCGCCGACGCCGCGCGCAACGGCCGGCTGCGCGCGACCGTCGGTGTCTCGATCACGACCCTCGAAGAGGTGATGGAAGGTGCGGCGCTCGCACCTGTGCTCGAGCGTTTTCGCCCCGATGCCGTCGTCATCGCCGAGCCCTCGGACGCCAAGCTCGCGCTCGCTCAGAAGGGACGTGCGGAGCTGCTGATCGAGGTGAAAGGGCGAGCTGCCCACGCCGCTTTTCCCGAGGTTGGCGCCAACGCGCTGGTAGGTGCCGCTGCTGTGATCCTCGCACTGGAGGAGCGGCTCACGCCTACCGACGCGGAGCTCGGAGACGGATTACTCGTCGTAACAGAGGGTGCCAGCGAGCCGTTGCCCGGAATTTCCGTCGTGCCCGCCCTCACCAGGCTGCGCCTGGATCGCCGCACGCTTCCGGGCGAGACGCCTACGGATGTGCTCGAAGAGCTTCGTCCTTACCTGGGCGCCGCCACGCGCGCTGGCGCATCGGCCCGCGTCTCGATCAGCGACGGCGAGGTGATCACCTACACCGGCGCATCTCTCCCCGCTCGGAGATTTCTGCCGGCATGGCGAGCCGACCGCGCCCACCCGTTCGTCGCCGGGGCGCTGGCGATCTTGCCCGAGGGGCCACCGGCTCACTTCTGCACCAACGGAAGCCGCAGCGCCTCTTTGGACATCCCAACGGTCATCTTCGGCCCGGGCGATCCCCGCGACGCTCATCAGGCCGACGAGTCAGTCAGCCTCGCGGACCTCGAGACCGCCAGGCGCGGCTACACGATGCTGGCCACACTCGACCCAGCGTAGACCCGACGCATTTTGGATGCAGCTTGACATCTCTTGGATCCAATAGTAGCGTCGAGGCGTGAGATGAAATGGCGTCGGCGTCGAGACGATGGGGACTCGGTAACGCTCTTCTTCGCGACCGATATCCACGGTTCCGAGCGTTGCTTCAGAAAGTTTCTGAACGCGGCGGCGTTCTACAGTGCCGACGTCCTGCTGATGGGTGGCGACCTGATGGGGAAGATGCTGGTCCCGATCACGCCGGCGAAAACCGGCTGGTCTGCGGACTACGGAGGGCGGACTCTCCAGTTCGATACTCGCGCGGAGGTCGACGGCTTCCGCGCGATGCTGCGAGATTCCGGGGCGTACCCCTATGAGTGCGACGAGGACGAACTGCGTCACTACGCCGACCAGGGGGCCATCGAGGAACTCATCTCCCGTGTCGCTCTTGAGTCCTTGAATGACTGGGTCGAGCTCGCAGACACGCGGCTGGCCGGTAGCGGTGTTACCTGCCTCATGGCGCCCGGCAATGACGATCTCGAAGGCGTTGACGCCGTACTCGAGAGCTCGTCGGCCATCACCAATCCGGATGGGCGCCGCATCGAGCTCGACAACGGCGTCGAGCTCGTTGCAACCGGATGGAGCAACGTGACCCCATGGAATACCCCTCGCGAGCTTCCGGAGGACAAGCTCGAGGAGCTGATGGAGGGATTGTTCGCGCAACTCGAGCGACCTGAGTCAGCGATCGCCTCGCTCCACGTGCCGCCATACGGATCGGCGCTTGACTCCGCGCCACGTCTCGACAGCGATTTTCGAGTCCAGCGTGCGGGTGGGGAGCCCGACATGGTGCCCGTCGGCTCATCAGCTGTCCGTACGGTGATCGAGCGTCATCAGCCCAGGCTCGGCCTCCACGGACACATTCACGAGTCTCAGGGCCGGATAGACATCGGGCGGACGCTTTGCGTGAACCCTGGAAGTGAGTACACCGATGGCGTGTTGCGCGGTGCCGTGATTCGTATCGCCCCGGATCGTGTTGTGGGCATGCAGTTCGTGCGCGGCTGACCGCGGCGTTGCTCCGAGTCTCAGTCGCGGTCCAGGCTAGCCCGCCTGGACGTCATCGCCGTCGCCCTGCTGACTGCGTGTACGAGACTGCGCATCTCGCAATTGACGCTCGAACCAGGTCGTCACCAGTTCCTCTGCGAAGCGAACGTGCAGGCTCATCTCCCGCCTAGCCGCCTCGGCATGGCCACTCTCGATTGCCTCCCGGATCCGGCCGTGCTGCGCCACGTTCTCGTCCAGCAGTCGGACGTTTTCGCGTAATGCGGCCCATGTCAGATTCCGGGGAAAGCTCCGGTGCAGATCCGCGATGATGGCCTGCAGCCGATCGTTCTGCGCCGCCTCCAGCACGACTTCGTGGAACACCGTGTTGGCGTGGAACCAATTTTCCTCCCCCGCGCTCTCGGCTCCAGATCCAGACGGCGCGCGCCCCTCGCCCAGCTCGGCAACAGAATCGCGGAACATCGCCTCGGCTTCACGCAGCCGCTCCAGCTGGTCGGGGCGGATCCACCGCGCCGCGAGCTCGGCCGCGAAGGCCTCGAGCTCCGCGCGGACCTCGTAGGCCTCGCGGATATCGCGCACGGTGGGACCGCTCACAAGCGCACCCCGGTTGGGAACGAACTCCACGATCCCGCTGGCCTGGAGCTTGCGCAGGGCCTCGCGGATGGGGGTCCGGCTGACGCCGAACTCGGTCGCCAATGACTCCTGGCGCAACCAGGAGCCGATCGGAATCGAGCCAGACAGGATCCGGCTCTGGATCTTCTGTGCGACCTCGTCCACAAGCGTTGATAGGGATTCCTCGACCGCGGCTCGGCGGGAGCCCGAACCGGCATCGTTCGCCCGGGTGCCTTCACCATCGACCGTTCGTTCACTCATCTGCGTCACCTTCGTTCGGCCTGCGATAACAAGCACCGCGTCGTCTCACCGGAGCGAGTAGAGCCTCCTCGATCTCGTCGGATGAGTCGATAGGACGAGCCTGCTGTCCTCTGTACCCAATCATGTGCCGGACCTCGGGACTCATGTAATACGCACCGGCGACTGCAACTAGCAACGCCGTGAAGTCTGACGGTTCCGTCTGCTCGACGCGTTGGATCGCTCCGTGGGACTCCTCGCCGCGGACCCGGTCGAGCAGGTCGAGCAGGATCGGCTTCAAATCAGGTCTGGCTGCGAGCACCTGATCAATCCGTTGCTCGGCGACCCCAACCATCCGTGCACTGGGCATCCGATCGCGAGCGGGAATCAGTATCTCGGCGAGCAAGGCGAGCGTCTCGCGACGGGACGGGGTGAGCTGATCGAGGCTGGACACGCTAGGCCACGCGCAACCTGTGCCGCTCCTCGATCAGGTGATCGGTGGCCCGCAAGGCGAGAGCGGAGATAGTCGAAGTCGGGTTGGCACTGCCGCCAGTCACGAACGTGCTCCCATCGACGATGTAAAGGTTGGGGACGTCGTGCGCTCGGCCCCACGGATCGACGACGGAGCTCCCGGGGTCGGCGCCCATCCGCGCCGTCCCGAGTAGGTGCCAGCCGAAATCCGACATCAACGGCAACGAGACAACCTCATAGGCGCCCGCAGCGCGCAGAGACTGCTCCGCGCGGACCACGTTGAACGCGAGGATCCGGCGTGAGTTCTCAGACACACGGTACGTCACCTTTGGAGCCGGGAGCCCGCCGGAGTCCGTCAGCTCCGGGTCCAGCGTCACCGTGTTGCGGTCGTCGGGGAGATCATCGGCGGTGATGCCCCAGATGGCCGAGCGCCCGAGCCATTTCGTCACGTGCTCGTGCATCGCCTGTCCCCATAGCCGTTGTCCGGGCCACGGGAACAACGCCGCACCGAGCGGTCCGCCGGTCGGAACGAGGTTCCACTTGGCCCCGCGAACGAAGTCGCGCGACGCGTCGGTCTCGTAGAACTGCATCGAGTGGATGCTCTGGCCCCATGTGCCCTGCCCGCTGTCGAGAAAGTCGCTGAAGAAGCCAACCACGCGAGTGAACGGGTGCATCATCAATCGCTTTCCGACCAACCCCGACGAGTTTGCAAGACCATCGGGAAACGCCCGCGAGTTCGAGAGAAGCAGCAGCCGTGGCGTGCCGATGGCATTCGCGGCGAGGATCACGACCGACGCCCGCTGAACGTGCTCGCCCCCGCTGCGGTCGAGATAGATCGCGCCGTTCGCGCGCCCCCGGGCGTCGAGCACCACTTCGCGAACGCGGGCGCCCGTCACCAGCCTGACGCCCAACCTCTCAGCACGTGGCCAGTGCGTGACGTCGTGGGTTGCCTTGGCACCGTCGCCGCACCCCGACCCGCAGGTCCCTCGCTGCACACACGCGCGAAGCCTGCGGTACGGGCGTGACGCGATCGCGTTTGGGCCGGGCCACCAGTGCCATCCGAGGTCATTGTGCGCGCGTGCAACCCGGCGGCCCATCTCGCGAATCGGGAGGGGCGGCAGCGGCGCTCGCGTCTGTGGCGGATACGCTGGGTCACCCGCGAGCGCGGCTAGCCCGACGTCCGTGTCAGTTCGGTCGTAGTACGGTTCCAGCTCGTCGTAGGAGAGGGGCCAGTCGTCGGCGACGCCGTCAAGTGTCCGCACCCGGAAGTCCGATGGGGTCATCCTCGGCCACTGCGCCCCATACAGGATCGTGCTTCCGCCAACCGCGTTGTACATCAAGGGCTTCATCTCGGCTTCCGCGTCGTCGATCGGGTAGTCGGCCGCCTGAGACCGGACGTTCGGGCTGGGGTGCCACTGTTTGAGCGCGGTCAGCTCCCAATCGGGATGAGCGCCACGGAAGGCACTCGGGTCGACTCGGTCGCCCTGCTCGAGGCATACGACGCGCACCCCAGCCTCAGCCAGCCGAAGCGAAGCGACGGCGCCCGAGGCGCCGGCTCCGACGACGACTACGTCCGCCGCTAGCCCTCGATCTTGACCCATCCTGACAACCGGTCGTCGGTGGCCGTGGTGACGGTGGCCGGATTTCCATTCAGCCCATCGGGCTCGGACGAGGCGCCCCGGTTCATCCGGCGGTAGATCCCCCGTCTACGACGATGCTCTGGCCCGTGACGTACCGTGCCAAAGGTGAGGCAAGAAAGACGAACACGTCTGCGATCTCGGCCGGTACTGCCATCCGGCCCAGCGGGATCTGCGCGCGCAGCTCGCGCTCGATATCCGTGGGGGCGACCTGACGGGCCTCGGCCAAGTCACGGAACAGCTGCTGCATCATCTCGGTGTCCACCTGACCTGGGCATACCGCGTTGACGAGGATCTCGTGAGGTGCGAGCTCAGCCGCCAGCGACTCGACGAGGCCTATCACGCCGAACTTGGACGCCGAGTACGCACCGTTGTCACGCCCGCCCCGGGTTCCGAACAGCGAGGACGTGACGAGGATCCGGCCCCCGCCCCCGGCGGCGACCATCCGTTGCCCGAAGGTACGGCAGCAGAGGAAAGCCCCCGTGAGATTGACATCCAAGACCCGCTGCCAGCGCTCCAATTGCATCTCGAGAACGGGCTCCAGCAGCAGGATGCCGGCGTTGGCGACGAGAACGTCGGCGACTCCGACCGCGCGCTCGCAGGCTTCGGCTGCAGCGTTCACCGAGCTCGGATCGGTGACGTCGAGCGTCGTGGCGTGCACCTCGAGCCCACGCTCGCGGAGTTCTTCCGCGAGTGCGCGGGCGTCGTCCCCCGCGACGTCGCCGACCATGACGTGAGCGCCCTCCTCCGCGAACCGCTCCACGAGCGCGCGCCCAATCCCGCGTGCGCCGCCGGTTACGAACGCAGTGCGCCCAATCAGTAGGTCACTCATACCGATCGGGCTCCGAGACATCTACCACACCGAGCGACTGCTCGAACCACGCCGGGCTCTCGAGCAAGCCGACCAGGTGACCGAGGAACTCGGCCGCCACCGCGCCATCGAGCACGCGGTGGTCGCACGAGAGCGCCAGAGATAGGGTCCGTTCCGGCGTGATCGCGCCGAGCGCGAGGATCGCGGCCTGGGGAGGCACGACGAGCGCGCGGAACCGCCTGACGCCAAATGGCCCGAGGTTCGAGACGGTGAACGTCGTGGAGAAGACGTCCTCGGCCGTCAGGGTGTTGTGCCGGGCGGCCTCCGCGAGACGCAGCCGCTCGGCGGCGATCTGCGAGAGCGTCATGCGATCCGCGTGGCAGATCGCCGGGGCGATGAGCCCGTCGGGAAGCGCGACCGCGAGTCCGATGTTCACCTCCCCGTGCTCGACGATCGCGTCCTCGACCAGCGAGCTATTGAGCGCCGGGAACTTGATCAGCGCCCGCGCGCACGCCGCGACCATGAGATCGGAATATGAGATCGCGGGGTCGGCGCGCCGAAGCTCCGTCCGCAGCTCGGCGAGTGCCTCCACGCTCGGCTCCGATTCGATCGTGAACTGTGGCACAAGCGCACTCGCGGTCATCGACTTGACGATCGCGCGCCGCATCCTGCTGAGCGGTCGCCGGACCGGCTCGCTCACCGCGCGTCCACCCGGTAGGCGGCGAGCTTGTCCTCGTCGATCTCGACCCCGAGGCCCGCGCCGTCCGGTGCCAACAGCAACCCGTCTTCGTACCGGAACGGGGCAGTGACGATGTCGTCGGCGTAGTACAAGCCGGCCGCGCGTGTCGTTGCAGCGCCGGCCGGTGCGGTGATCGGGATGACCGCCGGCAGTGAGATCGCCGGCATCGCCGTCGCGAGGTGAACGCTTGCGGCGTTACCGACGCCGCTCTCGAGGGAGCCGTTGACGTCGCATGGGAAGCCGTGCGCCTCGGCGATGCTCGCGATCTTTCTCGCGCGCCCGAGGCCCCCCGCCTTGGCGACGTAGATCGAGATCGCGTCAGCGGCGCCGGCCTGCGCGACCCGGACCACGTCGGTCGGCTGCCAGCAGCTCTCGTCGGCGATCACCGTCACGCCGACGGCGGCGCGAATCGCCGCCATCTGCTCGAGTCCCTCCGTAGGCTGCTCGACCGCGTCGATGCCGGCGTCCTCGAGCTCGCGCACCGACCGGATCGCCTCCTTGACGCCGCGGCGCCGGTAGCCCTGGTTGGCGTCGAGTCGCAGCATGATTCCGTCACCCAGCGCCTCCCGGAGTGCGGCCACGACCGCGACGTCGCGCTGGAGCTCGCCGGTTCCCTTGATCTGGAAGGCACGGCAGCCGTCGGCGTGGGCGGTCGTCGCCTCCTCGAGCGCCTCGTCGAGGGTCATGATCCCGATCATGTGCGCGATCGGCACGCCGCGTCGGTATCGGCCCCCGAGCAGGCGGAAGACCGGAAGGTCAACGCTCTTGCCCTGGAGGTCGTACAGAGCCATCTCGATCGCGGCCTTCGCGTACGTGTGACCTTTGATCACGTCGTCCATGCCTTCGGCGATCCGCTCGATGTCGAATGGATCGGCGCCCACGAGTGCGGGCGCAAGCAGCTCGGAGGTCACATGGGCAACCGTGGCGGGGGTTTCGCCGGCGTACGAGTTGAAGTCGCCTCCCCAATCGGGCAACGGTGTCGCCTCGCCGTACCCGATCAGCCCGATATCGGTATGGACGCGAACGATCACCCACCGACCGAGCTCCGCGTCGAGTCCGCGCCACCGCCATTCCCGACGTACCGGAAGCGCGATCGGGATCGTCTCGATCAGCACGATCGCGCCGGCGCTGCCACGGACGTCAGCAGCTTCGAGCATCGCTCACGCGGCGCGTATGCGCGCAACCACCGAACCGACCTCGACCGTGGCGCCCGCTGCGACGACGATCTCGTCGAGCACCCCGGTTGCCGGTGCCTCGAGATCGGTGTCGACTTTTTCTGTCTCGACCGTGGCGATCACGTCCCCTTCCTCGAGCTCATCGCCGACGGAAACGAGCCAGTTGGTGATCGTTCCCTCCTGCATCGTCATCCCCCACTTGGGCAGGATGACGTCCATCAGATTCTCGCCGCCGCCGCGACCGTCCTCAACACCGCGGAACGGATGTCTTCCTCGTCGACGAGGACGCGCTTCTCAAGCAGCGGCGAGAACGGGATCGGAACGTCTTCCCAGGCCACCCGCTGCGGCGGGGCCTTCAGCGCGTCCCATGCCTCCTCGGCGACGGTGGCCGCAATCTCGCTGGCCGCGCTGCAAGTCCGGCGCGCGTTGTCGCAGACCACGACACGCCCGGTCTTGCGCACCGAGGTAAGAATCGTGTCGGTGTCGAGCGGCGCGAGCGAGCGCGGATCCACGACCTCGACCGAGATCCCCTCGCTCTCGAGCTCGGCGGCAACCGCGAGCGCCTTCAGCACGAGGCTGCCGATCGCTACGACCGTCACGTCTTCGCCCTCACGCTTGACCTCGCCGACGCCCAGCGGGATCTCATAGGCCTCCTCGGGCACCGGCCCCTTGACGCCACCGAGGACCGCGTCCTGGAGGTACACGACGGGGTTCGGCTCGCGTATCGCCGCGAGCATCAGACCCTTGGCGTCATACGGCGTCCCCGGCATCACGATCTTGAGGCCGGCGAGATTCATCAGCATCGGGTGCGGGTTCTCGGAGTGCTGGGCCGCCGCTGAGCCGGAAGGGCCCGTCGCCGTGAAGTACACGAGCGGGAGCGAGACCTGGCCGCCGGACATGTACGGCAGCTTCGCGGCCTGGTTGCCCACCTGGTCCATCGCCACGTAGAAGAACGATCCGACCATCAGGTCGACGACCGGGCGCAGCCCGACCGCCGCGGCGCCGATGCACGCGCCGACGAACGTCGCCTCGGAGATCGGTGTGTTGCGAACCCGCTCGGGACCGAACTCGTCGATCAGGCCCCTGGTCGCGCCAATGATCGACCGGTCGACGTCCTCGCCGATGACCACGACGGTCTGGTCCTCGCGCATCGCGTCCCTGAGGCCCTCGTACATCGCCCGGATGAAGTAGATCTCGCGCTCGGCCATTGTCACGCCACTCCTGCGTTCGCGGACGCTGCCTGGTCACCGGGGAAGAGATGCTCGAGCGCCTCTTCGGGATCGGGCAGATCGGACCCCTCGGCGAACGCGAGCGCTTCCTCAACCCGGGTCACCTCGTCGACGTCGAGCTGCTCGAAGCCGCTGTCGTCGAGAACGCCCCACTCGCGCAGGCGAGCCCGGAACTGCTCGATCGGGTCACGGCTCTTCCACTCGGCGATCTCCTCCGCGGGCCGGTAGCGACCGGAGAACGCCTCCTCGCCCTCGTTGTGGCCGTGCCAGCGGTAGGTGACCGCTTCGATCAGCGTCGGACCTTGTGACTGCCGGGCCCGGTTCACCGCCGCGGCGACCGCCGCATGCACGACAGTCACGTCGTTACCGTCGATCTGCTCGCCCGGGATCCCAAGCGCCGTTCCGCGGTCCGCGATCCGTCCCGAGGTCAGTTTCGTGGTCGACGTCCACTCGGTGTATTGGTTGTTCTCGCAGACGAAGATCACCGGCAGCTTCCACAGCGCCGCGAGGTTCATCCCCTCGAGGAACACGCCCTGATTGGCGGCGCCGTCTCCGAAGAAGCACACGGTCACCGAGTCTCGCCCCTGGGCCTTGTCGCCCCAGGCCGATCCGACGGCGATGGGGATCCCGCCTCCGACGATTCCGTTGGTGCCCATTATCCCGAGGCTGAAATCGACGATGTGCATCGAGCCGCCCTTGCCGCGGCAATAGCCGTCGCTTCGACCGAGAAGCTCTGCCATCATCCGCGAGACCTCGGCACCTTTCGCGATCAGGTGGCCGTGTCCCCGGTGAGTCGAGGTGATCCGATCGCCCTCGCCGAGCGCGGCGCAGGCACCCACCGCGATCGCCTCCTCGCCGATGTAGAGATGAATGAAGCCCGGGAGCTTGCCGCGCTTGAAAAGAACCGCGAGCTTCTCCTCGAACCGCCGGATGCGAAGCATCCTGCGCATGATCTGCAGGAGCTGGTCGCGATCGAGGTTTGCCGGAGGGTCGGTCATCTGTTCCCCCACGATCTTTCCAGATCTGGATCCAAGCTGCAAGAAGTTGGATGCAGAAATCTCAACGGCATGTGTACCCGCCGTCCACGGGGAGGGCAACTCCGGTGATCCATTCCGCGTCGTCGGACACGAGGAACGCGGCCGCCGCGGCGATATCCTCCGGCCGCCCGAGGCGCGGCCACGGCGTCGCGCGCTCCATCTCGGCACGCTTTGTCGAGTCGCCGAGGGCGGATGCCAGCATGGCGGTCGCGACGAACCCTGGGCACACGGCGTTGACGTTGATCCGATAAGGAGCCAGGTCGGCTGCGACCGCGCGGACGATGCTCACGACCGCTCCTTTGGACGCGCAGTACGCAGGCTCCTCGGTCAGCCCGACAAGCCCGGAGATCGAAGCGATGCAGACGATCCGCCCGCCCTGGCCGGCGGCCACAAGCCTGCGCGCAGCAGCCCGGCAGCCGAGCCAGACGCCGCGCTCGTTGACCTTCAACGTGGCGTCGTGAGCCTCGACGCTTTCGTCGAGGATCGAGGCGTCGCCGGCGAACACCCCCGCGCACAGCACGTACACGCGGGTCGGCGCGGCGAGATCGAACGCGGCGTCGACCGATTTGTCGTCGCCCACGTCGCATCGATGAAAGCTCGCCTCACCGTCGCGGGAGCGGATCATTTCGTGGGTGGCCAGCTCGCCCGGCTCTTCGAATCCGCCCGGTCGCGGCTCGGGCCCCAGGTCGCAGCAGTTCACGCGCGCACCCTCGGCCGCGAGCCGCAGGGCGACGGCGCGGCCGATGCCGCTCGACGAGCCGGTGACGAGCGCGCCGACGCCGGCAAGGCGCCCGCTCGCGACCGGCTTGCCGCCCCCGCCGCTCATCGCTCGTTCCGGCTCGGATTCACCACGCGGCCGCCCACGCCTCGCGTCTCGGGTCGGCCGCCGCGAATGGCGTTCCGGCCGCCGCATCAAAACCGGCGACCGCACAGGCGCCGAACAGCGAATCGCCTGCCGGCAGCCACGACACCTCGTGCCCGCGGTCGCGCAGCGACCTCGCCACCGCTCGGTCGAAGCCGGCCTCGAGCGCGAGCCTGCCTTCGATCGATCGCCACCGCGGCGCGCCGAGCGCCTCCGTGACCGGGATCCGTTGCCCGAGCACCGCCTCGATCACCTGCACGAGGATCTGCACCTGCCCGTCGGCGCCCGGCGTCACGAGCGCGAGCGGGCCGCTGCCGTCGTCAATCATCGTCGGTGAAAGTGTGTGGACCGGCTTACGTCCGGGTGCCGCCGCGTTCGGCGAGTCGGGATCCGACGAGAACCCCGTGAGGCGGTTGTTCAGCACGAATCCGCCTTCGCGGACCAGCGAAGCGCAGCCGAAGTCGTCGAACACGCTGACGAGCTGCGACACGACCGTACCGTCGGCGTCGGCGGTCGCCACCGCGGTCGTGTGGGCGTAGGCCCGCGGCCCCCCGCGTCGACGGGCGCGGTCGCGGTCGACGTCGAGCGAGATGGCCAGCAGGCGCTCCTCCGCCCCCGGAGAAGAGATCTGATCGCGATAGCCGAACGCGGCCTCGACGGCTTCGACCGCCAGATGGACGCTGTCATCGGTCCTCGCGGGCTCGGCGCGGCTGAGCTCTCCGAGCACCATCGCCGCCAGCAGGGCCTGCGACACCGGCGGCTGCAGCCACAGCCGGGCACCGCGGTGCTCGGCCACGACCGGGCCGCGCTCCACCGTCTGGTGCGCGGCAAGATCCGCCGCAGACAGCGACCCGCCTTCGGCCGCGACCGTGCGCTCGATCTCGAGCGCCAGCCGACCGGTGTAGAACGCGCCGGCGCCGTACGTGCCGATGGCGGACAGCGCACCCGCCAGCTCCGGTTGGCGGAGCAGCTTGCCCGGGAGCAGCTTGCGGTCGAGCAGGCTCCACGTCGATGCACCGCGCTCGAGGCGATGCCGTTGCGCCTCGACGGCGGCCAGCAGCAGCTCGCCAACGGGGTAGCCCTCGCGCGCCAGCGTGATCGCCGGCTCGAGCACGGTCGCTAGCGGGAGGTGCCCGAATTGGTTGTGCGCGGACTCCCACGCGGCGACGGCGCCGGGGACGGCTGCACAGCCCGCGCCGTCGGCGGGTACCGGCGCGATGAGCCCCGCGGGTGCGGCGCCGCTGCCGTTGAACGCCGTCACCGAGCCGTTCGGTGCGCGAACGAGCAGCATCGCGTCGCCCCCGAGGCCGCACGCGTCGGGAAGGATGACCGCGAGTGCGGCGGCGGCGGACACCGCGGCGTCGATCGCCCCGCCACCCGCGCGGAAGGTCGCGATCGCGGCCGAGGCGGCCAGCGGATGCCCGCAAGCCACGGCTCCGGCACGGCCGCGCAGGAGCGGTCGGGGAATCGTACTCACGCTCGGGCCGGGCAAGCGCTCACCAGCTCTCAGGAACCGGTACCTGGCGTCCCGATACCAGGACGTCGCGCACCGCCGAGATCCTGCCCGGCTCGGTGATGACGATGTCGGCGACGGCACCGGGGACCAGGCGCCCGCGTCCGGGCGCGAGCTTCGGTATCGCATCCACCGGGGCGGAGGTCATCAGCCGCACGGCCTCCTCGAGCGCGATCACCCCGGCCTCGTGGGCCTTCTCAGCGATCAGCAGCATCGGGTCCCAGAAGCCGCCGGCGTAGTCGGTCGAGATCAGGTCGACAACGCCCTGTTGCAGCATCGTGAATGTCACCTCGGGACCCGATTGGAACTGCCGGGCCGAGAATGCATCACCCGACATGATGTCGATCAGCCCTCCGCGCTGTCGGATCGCCCGGGCTCTGCGACAGGCGTCTTCGGGATCGTAGATCTGGAAGTTCGAGTGCCCGGCGATCACGCGCCCGCCGAGATCTCCGACGGCCTCGAGCACCGCATCGTGCGTGCCGGGCGTGTGGTGGAGGATCAGCGGCACGTCGTGCGTCCGGGCGGCGGCGATCGCCTCGTCAAGCGCTGTGCGTGCCTGCCGGCGCCACTCGATCGTGGCCTCGTGAATAGCCAGAAAATCATCGGCCGTGACGCCGGCGGCGCCCGTTTCGGCGAGCAGCCGCTCGATCTCGGGACGGTCGCCGGCCTCGGCGGCGAGCCTGAGCGCCCGGGCCGACTCGATCGTCGTCCGGCCGCCTCGCCGCTCGATTGCGTCCGGGATCAGCGTGTAGTCGGCCCAGTGGGCGTCGACGCCCGGGCCAGCCTCGCCGATCGCCGGAGCGCCGCGCTCGAGCATCTCCTCGAGCGTCCACCGATGCCGCTCCTGGATCCCGCCGAACGGGAACGGTCCGTCTTGCGCCCAGGCCATGTGCGCCGGCGTGTGGAGCGTCGAGACTTTCACCATCAGGGGGTGAAACCGGCTCGAGGCGAGGGCCTCCTCGGTCGTCGGATAGCCGTCGACGTTCAGCGCGGTGGTGACTCCCTGCGCGAGCAGCCGGTCCAGGTTCGCCTGCACGCGCGCGTCGTCGAGCGCGGGCTCACCCACGATCATCAGCGGACCCCGAGTGAGGCCGTGGACGTGATGATTGACCACGCCCGGCAACACGAACCCGCCTCGGGCATCGATGATCGTTCCGGCCCGGTCGTAGTACGGGGCGCGGCGTTCGATGATCTCCGTGATCTCGTGGTCCTCGACCACGACCGTCGACTCCGGACGGGCAGTGGCTCCGGTCCCGTCGACGACAACCGCGTTGATGATCAGGGTCCTCACGTTTGCCTTTCTCCTTGCAGGACAGCGGCGGGCTCGGAACGTTCGGTCACGTGGCCAGCACCCCACCGTCGACGACCAGCGCGTGGCCGGTGATGTAGCGGCTCGCGTCGGTGGCAAGGAAAACGACCGTGCTGGCGATCTCTGCCGGAATCGACTGGCGCCGGAGCGGAATCCGGCTGACGACGTCCTCCTTGGCCCCGGCTGGCTCGTGCGACCAGAAAGGATCGTTGAACGGTGTGTCCACCCATCCCGGGCAGATGCAGTTGACCCTGATCCCATCCGGGCCTAGCTCGGCGGCGAGCGAGCGAGTCATGTTGACGAGTCCGCCCTTGGATGCGTTGTAGGCGACGCTTCCCGGCGACCCTCTGAGGCCGCCGACCGAAGCGGTGAAGATGACCGAGCCGCCGCCGCGGCGGCGGAGCAACGGGACGGTCGCCTTCGCGAGCAGGAAGTTCGCCGTGAGGTTGATCGACAGGTGACGCTCGAAGGCCTCGAGCGATAGCTCGTCGAGCTCGGCGGCCGCCAGAATCCCGGCATTTCCGAACACGATGTCCAGGCCGCCGAACGCCGTCGACGTCGCTTCAACCAAATGATCGATCTGTTCGGGGCTCGTCACATCACAGCGGAGCACCAGCGCCTGCCCGCCGTCCGCATGGATCAGCCGTACCGTCTCCGCGCCTGCCGGCTCGTCGACGTCGCCGATCGCAACCGCCGCGCCTGCGCGGGCGAGCGCGACGGCGGTCGCCCGACCGATGCCCGAGCCACCTCCGGTCAACACCGCGACCTTGTCCGCAAGCGAAGTCATTGATGCCGAAGCCGCCAATCGAGGGACAGATGGGAGATCGGGGCGCAAGAGATCATCCAGTCTAGATTAATGGATCCAACACGCGCGCAGTTGGATACACTCCGGGTCGATTAGGAATTCGTTGGAGGGCGAGACATGCATCCGATCGGCGACGAGGGCACGGAATCCAGCGCTTCCAAACGCCGGTCGATCGATCCGGCGAGCGCGCAGATCGAGACGCTCGCGGGGCTCACGCAATCCGGACGCCCTGAGGCGGTCGCGATTCTGGCAGCCGACGGAAGCGCCGCGTCCGACTACGCACAGCTGGCCGCCAGCGTCGAGTCGCTGGCAGGTCGGTTGCGCACGCTCGGGGTGGAACGCGGGGGAAGCGTGGCGCTCGCGGTTTCGAACGGGCCCGAGTTCGTTCAGCTGCTACTCGCGATCACGTCGTTGGGCGCAGCGGCGGCACCGCTCAATCCCGCGTATACGCAGAACGAGTATGGGTTCTTCCTCACCGATCTCGATCCGCTTCTGTTGCTGCTGCCGGCCGGGGAGCTCGAGGCAGCACGCGCCGCGAAACCGTCTTCGACGGCCGTGGTCGAGGTCTCCCACGACTCGGACGGCGTCCAACTCATCCACGACGGACGGGCGGTCGCGGACGTCACGTCATTCGAGCCAGCGCACGCGGACGATCAGGCGCTTCTGCTCCACACGAGCGGAACGACCAGCCGGCCCAAGCAGGTTCCTCTCACGCACCGCAACCTGCTGGCCTCCGCAGCGGCGATCGCGAGTCATTATCGCCTGTCCGAGACGGACGTCTCCTATTGCGCAATGCCGCTCTTTCACGTCCACGGATTGGTCGCCTCGACGATTGCGACCCTTCTGGCGGGCGGCACGGTTGTGGTTCCGCGGCGACTCAGCCGTCGGCGGCTGATCTCGCATCTCTCTGAACACCGAGTGAGCTGGTTCTCGGCCGGGCCCACACTGCACCGCATGCTGCTCGAGGACGCGAACGAACGCGACGTGGAGCTTCCGCACCTGCGCTTCCTGCGCTCGTGCAGCTCGCCGCTCCCTCCTGCGCTCCTCGAGCAAGCCGAGGCGTACTACGGCGTGCCGATGCTCGAGGCCTACGGCATGACCGAAGCCAGTCACCAGATCAGCTCCAACCCGCTCCCGCCGGCGCACCACCTTCCCAGCTCGGTCGGGTTCCCAACCGGCACGCAGCTCCGCATCGTCGACAGCTCGGGCGCCGAGGTCAGCGCGGGTCTGCCCGGCGAGATCCAGATCAAAGGCCCGGGAGTGACCGGCGGCTACCTGAACAACTCGGAGGCGAACGAACAGAGCTTCGCCGATGGCTGGTTCAGGACCGGTGACATTGGCGTGCTCGAGAGCGGTTATCTGAGCTTGAGAGGCCGGCTGAAGGAGATGATCATCCGGGGAGGCGAAAACGTTTCGCCGGCAGAGGTCGAGGAGATTCTGCTCGAGCACCCGGCCGTCATCGACGCAGCCTGTTTCGGCGTACCAAACGAGAAGTACGGTGAGGAGGTAGCGGCTGCAGTCGCCCTCGCTGCCGAGGCCTCCGCGGACGAGCTGATCCGCCACTGCAGCGAGTCGCTGACCGGATTCAAGGTGCCGAAGACGGTCTACGTGGTTGACGCCATCCCGCGCACGCCGACCGGAAAACTCCAGCGACGGCGGGTCGCCACGCTGTTGCTCGAAGGTGGAGGGTGAAGTTCGCGGTCCTCGGAGCCGGCGCCATCGGAGCGTACGTGGGTGCGGCCCTCGCCCGAGGCAACAATGAGGTGACCCTGATCGCGCGTGGTCCTCACCTTGAGGCGATGCGAACGAAGGGTGTCCAGGTGTTGAGCCCCCGAGGAGACTTCCACGTCCACCCCTTTGTTACGGATGACCTGGAAGCGGCCAGCGAAGCCGATGTGGTCTTCGTCAGCCTCAAGGCGCACAGCCTTCCAGACGTGGCGCCCCGCCTCGCACGTACCGTCAAGCCAGGTACTGGCGTGATCTGGGCACAGAACGGTCTCCCGTGGTGGTACTTCCAGTCACACGGTGGTCCACTCGACGGGCTCGTGTTGAACAGCGTGGACCCCGGAGGTTCTATCGCGCGCTCATTCCCACCTGAATCCGTGATCGGATGCGTCGTCTACTGCTCGACCGAGATCGTGGCACCGGGCGTGATCCGCCACCTCGAGGGCACACGGTTCACGATCGGCGAGCCCGATGGCACTCGGAGCGAGCGGTGCCGTCAGATCTCCAAGGCGTTCTCACAAGGCGGCCTGAAGGCGCCGGTCGACGAGCGCATCCGCGAACAGATCTGGCTAAAGCTCATCGGCAACGCGGCCTTCAACCCAATCACCGCGCTCACGGGCGCCACCCTCGGGCAGCTCGGCGAGCTCCCGGAGATGATGACGCTCCTGCGCGAGCTGTTCGACGAGACCGCAGCGGTTGCCCACGCCGTCGGCATCGACATCCCGCTGTCGCTCGAGCGCCGGCTCCAAGCCGGTATCGAGGTCGGTGACCACAAGACCTCGATGCTCCAAGACCTCGAGGCCGGCAAGCCGCTCGAGCTCGATTGCATGACCGGCGTCGTGACCGAACTCGCCGAGCGAGTCGACGTAGACGTGCCCCGAACCCGCGCGATCCACGCCTGCGCAAAGCTGCTCGACCACATGTGTCAAGGTGCCGAGGCACGCGCCGGCGTGTGATTCGCTCCGATCTTTCGACCCACTCAGCGAATACGCCGTCCGATGAACGGGGCACGCCGCCTGACGGACTGGGTCCCCGCTCACCTGCCCGGGGCATGCTCGTGGATGTCGGCCATCTACGGTGGGCGCAGCGCCGTGCTCGGCCAAGGCGGTCCAGGCCAGTACCAATCGCCCGCTCGTCGAGCGGGCGAGCGAGTCGTTTTCGCGCGCGATCTGTGAGGACAGCTTTCCGCCGAGGCAGGAGCCGGCTGCCGCTCGGGTAGCGGGGCGGGATTCGAACCCGCGACCTTCGGGTTATCAGCAAGCCGATAACTCGCGGACTCGAGACGTCCACGACCGCGCCGACGGGCATGCAACACAACGGACGCGGCGCCGATGCTGAAGGGGCATCGCGATGGCCCCCTGAGCTTCTTGGATCGCAACGCGCACTCCCGGAGCCGAGCGCTGTGGGTCCCGTCCGGCAGCCGGTACTGGCCGACCAGGACGGACCCCGGGCCTTCTCGAGCTTGAAGACGAACCCGGATGGTCGGCTCTGGCGCGCGCCGGGCGCTCGCCTGCTGCAGCGCTTGTCTGCCAACCGACGATACTCCCGCGGGTCGCGGCCGAATTTGCCAACGTACCCGTTTGGCACCCCCTTCTACGTCCGAAGCGCGCGGGTAAAGAAAACGCCCGGATTTCCAGGCTTTTCTTAGTAGAAGGGGGCCGGATTCTGGGCCATTGCCATCGCCCCCGTCGTGCGGATCGGGGTGAGCCGGACGAGCGCTACGTCGCCGCGGTATCCGTGGTGCCCGTGCTCGATGCGGCAGCCGGAGTAGTCGTCGTGGTGGTAGCCGGGACGCTAGGTTCCGCCGTATCTGTCGTGCCCGTGCTCGATGCGACCGGAGTAATCGTCGTGGTGGTAGCCGGGACGCTAGGTTCCGCCGTATCTGTCGTGCCCGTGCTCGATGCGGCGACCGGAGTAATCGTCGTGGTCGTGGCGGTCGTGCCCGGTGCGGCGGCCGGCGCCGGCGCCGTATCTGTGGTGCCCGTGCTCGATGCGACCGGAGTAATCGTCGTGGTCGTGGCGGTCGTGCCCGGCGCGCCAGCCGGCGCCGGCGCCGTATCCGTGGTGCCCGTACTCGATGCGGCGGCCGGCCCGGTCGCCGTTGTCGTGGCGGTCTTGCCCGGTGCGCCAGCCGGCGCCGGCGCCATATCCGTGGTGCCCGTGCTCGATGCGGCGGCCGGCCCGGTCGCCGTTGTCGTCGCGGTCGTGCCCGGTGCGCCGCCCGGCGCAGTCGCCGTTGCCGTAGCGGTCATGCCCGGTGCGCCGCCCGGCGCAGTCGTTGTGGTGGTGGTAGGCGCGGCTGCCATCGGGGCGGAGCTCAACAGGTTGGCACGGGTCGACGCGATGGTCAGCCCTGTCGCGGCATTGGGGGGCGTAGCCGGGACCAGCAGGACAGCCGGAGCCGCTGGAAGGAGGTGGCCCCCGTGGCTGGTGGCATGGATTGCACCTGCGCCGGCGGTTGCGATCGCGGCTGTTGTGAGGATCTTCGCGAGGACCCCCGCTGCGCCTAGGCCACCAACCCCGACAGAGGCGGCATAGGCCGTGAGTCCGGTGGCGACAGCAGCGACCGACGGTGCGCCAGCGATCACGGCGGCGCCGGCCGCACCAGTGGCAGCGGCGACGCTGCCTGCTGCCACTGCGCCAGCGCCACCGGCAGCGGTAGCGCCACCCACGGCGAGAGCGCCAGCGCCGCCCGCGCCCCCGGCGGCAGTCCCGCCACCCACGGCGAGCGCACCAGCGCCGCCCGCGCCCCCGACGGCAGTCCCGCCACCCGCAGCGAGCGCATAGCCGCGGCGAAGCGCCGAGCCCAGCACTGAGGCCTTGAGCTGGCTGGTCAGCGCCACGGGCAGCAGTAGCGCCAGCGCGGCGCGCTGACGGCGGACCTCACTCTCGAAGGCTGCGCAGCTGGGGCAGCGGTCGATATGGGCGCGTGCCATGCCGCGGGCCAGGACCTTGCCGTGCAACGTTGCTAGCCGCTCGCGGATCTCTTCGCACGGGCGCTCCCGCGCGCGCCGTCCACGCATCAGCCCCTCGCGCGCCTGAAAGACCAGCGCCTTCACCTTCTCTTTGCGCACACCGAGCACGGCAGCGATTTCTTCGTGCGAGTGATCCCCGAGCTCGAACAGCACGAGCGCCGCGCGCTGGTCGGACGGCAGCCGCTGCACGTCCTCCAGCATCTCGCGTAGATCCTCCCGCCGCTCGACTTGATCCGCGACGCCCTCGAGAAACGTTCGATTTACTTCCACCCCCTCGACATCGACGACATCGCAGCGGGTGCGCAGTTCAGACAGGCAGCGATTGCGAGCGATCGTGTACAGCCATGGCCGAAGCGCAATGTTGCGTTCGCCGCCGCGCAACGCCCGAAACGCGGAGACAAACGTCAGCTGGAGCGCGTCCTCCGCCGCCTCGCGGCTTCCGAGCATGTGCACGCAAAACGCGAGCAAGCCGCGAGCGTATCGATCGTAGATAGCCTCAAAGGCGGCATCGTCCCCAGCCCGCACGCCGGCCACAAGGCACTCGTCGCTGTCGCCAAAAACGGACCCGCGATCCAACCGGAACCCGGCGATTGCCGCGCTCACCCCCATCCGCATAGTGTCCGCTACATAACTCCGAAAGTCCAGCCGAGCACGTTCCACTAGTCCATATGCAATCGGCTGGCTGGCCAACTGGTTGAGGCAGACTGTGCGCCCGTTCCCCGGGGCGCTGTCGGCCTGACGGCGCCCCGGGGGAATCCGTCCTCCCGGGGCGCCGTGCCCCCAACCATGCGACAAACCGAAAAGAAGTAAGCCGACCAGGCTTGCCCCGTCGCCCCCTACTCATATCAACGCGGAGCGCTGCGAAAGGTTGGCCAACTTAAGGGAGGTTTGCCAAATAATCGATCGGTGCTACGGTTTTGGACATAGGAGGCCCTCGTTTTGTTGCAGGAGCGAGGGGATTGCAGATGGATGTTTCCGCAGAGCTGGGACGAGGAAACTCGTCCCACGGGTCAGGGGAATTGCCCCCAGCCACCCTGACCCTCCGGGGGGTCGGATGGATCTTGGCCCCCCGGGCCTTACTGTGATTGGGTGCCGCTCTTACCTTCCTGTGAATCAGGTCGGCTGTGCACTCCGAACGTCCGCTCGCATCGACGTCTAAGCCTCGCTGCGCCGGACCCCGACTAGACCGAGCGTCACGATTACCCTCATCGAGGGGCCACGACCACGATTGACTGTCGGCGGAACATTCGTCAGCGCGTGGCGGTTTGGCGCTATCGGATAGACAGGTGTGCGTTGAATTACCAGCCGTCGGGTTAGGCGTGAAGAATTCGTTATGGTCGGCTGGCAATCGCAGATTTCGTGTGCGATGATGCGGTTTGGAGTAGTTATGTGGGGTTATGTGGGGCAGCTAGTGAGAGGAGGCCGAGATTGGTCAACGGTGTCCGACCTCGGATCCAGTCAGCCGACGAGGGACGCGGCCCTCTCGTGGCTCGTGTGTCGCGGGGGAGTCTGTTCAGAGGAACGGTTGCGGTAGTCGGTGCGCTGGCAGGTGCCGCGGTCGGCGGCGCCGAGCTGGCCGCGTCTGCTAATACGGGCGGCTCGGCTGCGACCGACCGCGAGATCCTCACGTACGGGCTGCTGATCGAACGACTTCAGGCCGCGTTCTATGCCGCGGCGCTTGCCGGCGGACAGCTCACCGGCGAGGCTCGGCAGTTCGCTCAGGTCGTCGGCGCCGAGGAGCAGGCGCACGTCAAGTACCTGAGCGCCGCACTCGGGTCGAGCGCCGGGGCGAGCCCCCGTTTCAGCTTCGGCGATTCCGCCACCGACCCCGCGAAGTTCATCGCCACAGCGATATCGCTCGAGGAGACGGGGCTCGGCGTTTACAACGGACAAGCGGTCCGCCTTACGCCGAAGACGCTCGCGGCCGCCGCCCGAATCGTATCCGTCGAGGCCCGGCATGCCGCCTGGGCACGCGCGATCGCCGGGAAGCAACCCGCGCCGGTCGCGGTCGACGTCCCGATCCCGGTTGCCCAGGCCAAGCAAACCTTCGGGCCGTTCATCATCAAGTGATGCCCGACAGCGATTCCCTATCCCTGAAGGTCGACGACTTCGACGTCGACGGCGCCGTGCGCGAAGCGTTCGAGCGCGTGCCACAGCACACCCGCTCAGGGTTCCTGGGCCGGACGTTGGCCGCAGGGGCGGCCGCGCTCGGGTCCGTGGCGGTGTGGCCAACCGTGGCGTCCGCCGAACCGTATTCGAGCGACATCACGATCCTCAACTTCGCGCTATCCCTCGAATACCTGCAGGCGTCGTTCTATACCGAGGCCGAGCAGATTGGAGCGCTCCGTGGGGCTCTGGCCAACCAGGCACATGTCGTCGGCATGCATGAACGCGCACATGTCAAGGCGTTCAAGCAGGTGCTCGGCCCCGCGGCGATCAAGGAACCGACGTTCAATTTCCACGGCGTCACAGAGAACCCGGACGCGTTCCGCAGCACCGCGGTTGCGTTAGAGGACCTGGCGACTGCCGCGTACAAGGAGCAGGCACCCCTGATCAAGTCGAAGAGCTATCTGGCCGCGGCACTCGCGATCCACTCGGTCGAGGCGCGCCATGCGGCCTGGATCAGGCGGCTCGCCGGATTCCTACCGGCGGCGCACGCGTTCGATGATCCGCTGAGCGACGCCAAGGTGGTCGAGATCGTCAACTCGACCCACTTCGTGACATTGAAGGACCCGCAAACGAGTATGGAGGCGAAGCCTCGGTTCACGGGGTAGGCATGACAGGCGCTAGCGCGGGATCGGGCAGGCGAGTCGTGCTCGTTGTGGCATTCACCGTCAGCTTCGTGGCGGCCGCGGTGGTCTCGTCCCGCGTTCTGCCGTCACGCGTTCTTGCGCGCGACCAACCCGCGCCGCCGCTGGCGGCCTATGTCGGCGCGCCGTTGGCGGCGCTGCCATCGGCTTTCGATATACGCCGCCTGGTCTCACTGAGCGATCCCGCCGCTGATACCCGGTGGGCGCCCGTGCTGCGAGCGACCGTCGCTCGCGAGCGGCCGAGTGCGAAAGCCGCCCCGGTCGGGCAGCTCCCGGCGCTGACTCCGGACGGCACCACAAACATCGTGGTTGCCGACGGCGAGGCGGACGTGGACGGCGCAACCTGGGTTCGCGTCGGTCTGTCGGTCCTTCCCAATGACACCGAGGGCTGGGTGCCGCGGAGCTCGCTCGGGGGCTGGTCGTTCGTCGATACGCGACTCGTGATCGACCGGGCCCGATTCACCGCGACGCTGTACCAGGCCGGTCGCGTCATCTTTCGCGCCCGAGTCGGTGTGGGGGCTCCGGGCTCACCCACGCCCGCCGGACAGTTCTACGTGCGCGACCGCCTGAGCGGCTTCTCGAGCCCCATTTATGGACCGCTCGCATTCGGCACCAACGCTCGCTCCCCGACGCTCACCGATTGGCCCGGCGGCGGCGTCGTGGGGATCCACGGGACCGACCAACCTGCCCTGATCCCAGGGCGGATCTCCCACGGTTGCGTCCGGCTTACCAATGCCGCGATCGTCAAGCTCGGGAAGCTCATGCAGGTCGGCACCCCGGTGACGATCGAATGAGCCGACGACGCGACATCGTGGCCGTGATCGCCAGTGGCTGCCTGGCGCTCGGCGGAGTGACCGGCGAAACCGTGGCGCCGGCGGTCGCCGCCTCGACGACGGGGAGCGCCACGGCACCGCAGCAGCTGGTGAATCAATACCCCCTGGGTCCTCAGCAGTTGTGCTGCAACGGACAGACCGGTTTGAGCGGGACGACCGGCTCGAGTGCGCCGAACCGATCTGCGCCACCCACCCGTGTAACCTCGGCGCCCGGGCGGGCGCGTACCCCGGGCAAGCCGATTGGCCACGGCGCGACCGGTGGCGTGTCGACTGCGCTCCTGATCGGCTTCGGCGTACTGGCGCTGTTGCTGGTCGTCGGTGCCACAGCCGCGTACCGGACGCGCCGGCGAACCGCACCGGCCCTCGGACGCGGATTTCCCTTGCCAGCGCCACTGCCGCACTCGAATGCCGCTGCCGCGAGTCGTGCGACCGACAACGTCACGCCTCGCGCGGACGCGACGTGGGATCACTCGCCCGTTCCGCCCGTGGCCGCGTCCGAGGCCGAGGAGCGGGAATTCCGCCGGCTCGACGCGAACGGCGACGCCGGCGGCGCTTTCAACCTCGGGGTCGTGCTGCAGCAGCGCGCTGACGTCGAGGGCGCGACGGCCGCCTACGAGCGCGCCGAGCAGAGAGGCGACCCGGACGCCGCGTTCAACCTGGGCGTGCTCTTCTACGAGGCCGGCGATCTCGACGGCGCCAACGCTGCTTGGCGACGGAGCGCCGGACGAGGGCACGTACGAGCGGCCGCGAACCTCCTGTTCCTGTCTCGTCGTCGCCATGAGTTGGAGCGCGGCATAGAGATCCAGTCGGAGACGGCGGGACTTGCCGAGTTCGAAGAGCTCTCCCGCAGCCGCGCCGACGAGAGCGGCGCCGGCAGCGGCGCGTTCAACCTGGGCGCGATGCTCCATCAACAGGGCGACACGGCTGGAGCGGCGGCCGCGTACGAGCGCGCAGAGCAGAGAGGCGACCTCGACGCCGCGTTCAACCTCGGCGTGCTTCTGTACGAGGCCGGCGATCTCGACGGCGCCGAGGCCGCCTGGCGACGGAGCGCGGCCCGAGGGCATGCCAGAGCCGCCGAAAACTTGGATTTTCTGCTTCGCCACCGCCACCAGCTGGAGACCGCGGGAGTCACCGGCGAAGAGGGTCACGACAGGTGAGCGACTCAGTGGGGCATCTGCCGAGACAGCGCTCGACCATGTCGCGACGCCGTCGCGACCGTGACGCGAGGGTGACGCGCCGCGTCGCGGCGCTGTCGCGTCCCGTCGCGGCGCTGTCGCGTCCCGTCGCGGCGCTGTCGCGTCCCGTCGCGGCCACCAATCCGACCACACCAGACATACTTGATCCCTGAGAGGCTCGCCATGCAACCTTCCACGCCACCCCGTGCCGCCGGACAGACTCCCTCGTCCGCCGATCTCCCGTACGGCCCGCTCCCGGTGCGGTCACGGCGCCCAACTCCCGAACTGTCGGGATCTACGCCGCTGGAGCAGTTGGTGGACCTTTCGTGGCTCGAGCCCGAGGCACCGCCGCCTGAGGCGGAAGTAGTCGAGGACTCGGAGCCGATCGCCGACGGGGATGCGTCATCGGATACGGCCCTAACCATGTCGCTCGCCACTCCAAGGCCCGAAGCGGACGATGACGTCCACTTTGGCGTCGCTGCCAGGGCGCTCGGCGTCTCGCGCAAGACGGTCGAACGAATGGTCAAGCGCGGACAGCTCGAGCGTGGACCGTCGAACGCTGCGGCAACGGTCTCGAAGCGGTCGTTGGTAGCCGCTCTCGAGCAACGCCGCCGGGACGTCACCCATCTGGCGCGGGCGACCGAGATTGAGCAAGCCGGATCAGGAACCGAGCGGTTCAGCCAAGATTCGCCCCAGGACCCGAGGTCAGCGCTCCGCGAGGTGCTCGTTCCCGTCCTCGCGCCTTTGCTCGACGAGTTCGTGGCCGTACGAAGTCGGGCCGCGGTCCTCCAGAGTCAGCTCGATAGCATCAGGGCTCGCGCCGAGCAGGAGCGCAAGCGCGACGAGCTGCTGTTCGCGCTCGCGACAAGCGGCTGGTGGGGCCGGAGAAAAACTCGCAGAGCCGTGCTCCGGCACTACATCGTCGGGGACGATCCGTCCGAGCCAGGCCCGGAGGCTGACTGACCCACCAGTCGGCTGCTCCGCCGAGCCCGGCATCCAATGGGTGCCACTCGCGGCCGCGTCGCGGACGCTCGTCTCCGCTGGGATCATCGCCGGCTCGAGCGGCGCCGAGCCGACCGCGCTGGTCTCCCCTCCCTCTTGACTCAGATCGAGGAGCGCGACCGAGCCATATTCGCGGCTTCGCCGCCGTCGCGCTGCTCGGCGCGACGGTAAGCCGCCTCGGCCTCCGCCAGCGCACCCCGTTCCTCCAGCAGAACACCGAGATTGAACGCCGCGGCCGAGTCGCCGCGTTCGTCGGCGCGCCTGAACGCCGCCTCGGCTTCGGCCAGCGCCTCATGCTCCGCGAGCAGCACGCCGAGCTCGACAGCGGCAGCATTGTGGCCGCGACCGGACGCACGACCATACGCGGCCGCGGCCTCATCCAATGCACCGTGCCGCCTGAGCAGCACCCCGAGGCGGAACGCACCGTCGGCATCGCCACGCTCATCGGCCCGGCGGTAAGCCGCCTCGGCCTCGGCCAATGCACCCCGCTCCTCCAGCAGAACACCGAGATTGAACGCCGCGACCGCGTCGCCCCGTTCGTCGGCCCGCCCGAACGCCGCCACGGCCTCGGCCAGCGCCCCGTGCTCCGCGAGCAGAAGACCGAGATTGAACGCCGCGACCGCGTCGCCGCGTTCGTCGGCGCGCCTGAACGCCGCCTCCGCCTCGGCCAGCGCCCCGTCCTCCGCGAGCAGAACACCGAGATTGAACGCCGCAGCCGCGTCGCCCCGTTCGTCGGCGCGCCCGAACGCCGCCTCAGCTTCGGCCAGCGCCCCACGCTCAGCGAGCAGCACGCCGAGGTCTACAGCGGCAGCATTGTGGCCGCGACCGGACGCACGACCATACGCGGCCGCGGCCTCATCCAGTGCCCCATGCCGACTGAGGAGCACCCCGAGGCGGAACGCACCGTCGGCATCGTCACGCTCATCGGCCCGGCGGTACGCCGCCTCGGCCTCGGCCAGCGCCCCTTGCTCTTCGAGCAATCGACCGAGGTTCGAGGCGGCGGTGCCATGACCACGCTCATCGGCGCGACCATAGGCCGCTTGCGCTTCAACCACGCCCCCTTGGCCCTCGAGCAGCAGGCCGAGGTGGAAAGCGCCAGCGCTGTCGTCGAGCTCATCTGCGCGACGGTAAGCCGCCTCGGCCTCGGCCAGCGCCCCTTGCTCTTCGAGCAATCGGCCGAGGTTCGAGGCGGCGGTGCCACGGCCACGCTGATCGGCGTGACCATTGGCCGCATGCGCTTCAACCACGCCCCCGTGGCCAGCGAGTGGCTGACCGAGGTTGAAAGCGCCGGCGGTCTCGGCTGTCTCGGGGAAATCGTCCCCTTGTCCATGAGACAGCAGGCTGTTTGCACCGTTGCCATTCCCAGCCGCACTGGCAATGGCGCGATGCCCGTTGGTGTGAATCTGGGTCCCGCTCGTTCGGGCGACGGCTTCGTGATCGCCGTTCGTCGTTGTGAGTCCCGTCTGCTCGAGCGGCGCCGATTTCGCATCGCTGGCGGCCCTCTCCGCGACGGCGGACCGGCTCTCGCTGCCCAAGGGCGCGTCCCGGAGGGAAGCGATGAGCAACCGAGCAACGAGTACCACTGCCAGCGCGAGCGCCAGACCGCCCAAGATGATCATCCACGGCAAGCTTCCCGAGCGCGGCCGGTGGGCTGATCCTCGGGGCGCATTGCGGCCGGCACTCACTGGACGCTGCCGAGGCGCAGGGGCCACGGTGGAACCCGTCGGCCGCGAGCTGCCGCTCGATCGGGTCGCCGATGGCGCGGGCTGGTGCGGGAGCGGGTTCGACCGGCGGAAGGATGGCTCGGGCTTGGCCAGAAGCGCGAGCGTGCGCGGGCCGGCAATCCCGGTGACCGGCAAGCCGTGCGCGCGCTGGAACACCCTGACCGCTCCTTCGGTCAGCCCCCCATAGCGGCCATCGATCGGACCCGGTGAATCGCCGGCAGACACGAGGCGGCGTTGCAGCGAACGCACAACGTTCTCACCGCCGGCCTGATCGCCTGCCCCCAGGCCCAGGATGAGGACCGGCTCGCTAAGCGCGGCCCACGTGCGGGGACCCACGATTCCGTCCACCTGCAGGCCGTGCGCCGCTTGGAACGCGACCACTGCGTGTCGCGTACGCGGTCCGAAGAGTCCGTCGATGTACCCGGGCGGGTAGCTCCCCGTCTCGAGATCGCGCTGCAGGACTCGCACGAGCGGAGAACCGCCGCGGCTGCTGTAGCCGCTACCTACCGCGAGCACTGAGCGGGCGTGGGCGCCGCGCGGTGGCGCCGCGCTCGCTCGGTTGGCCGCGGATGCCGTCTGCTCCGTCGGGCCAGGCCCCGCTCCGAGCGCCGTCGCGGGGAAGCCCAGAGCGAGCACGCTGATCGCGAGCGTCCACCATGCTGCAGTTCTTGGCTTCTTCGGGAGGCGGAACCCACCCGGTATGACCTGCATCGTTGCTGAGTCCTCGTTCGTTGATGTCGCAGCGCGGGAACGCGACCGTTACCAGAGCGTCTAACTGTGGGTCACGCGAGGCGACTGCCCCTGCGTGACGCGACGAGCGCCTCTGCTAGGCGACCCGTCGTTGGTGATCAGACGTGATGGTCAGCCTGGGTGCTCGAGTCGCGAGGCGAGCAATGTCGATCGCCACGTCGCACGAGCCAGGGAGAAGCGCACCAGGAGGATCGTTGCGAGCGCGAGAGCGAGCGCCTCAAAGTCAGCCACGACGGAGGGTGCGACCGAGCCGACACCACCGCCGGTGGCGGCAGCCGCGCCACCGACGGGCAGTCGTGTCTGAACCGTCGGCGCCGATGACAGCGCCTGCGGAATCGGCGGCTGCGTGGCGGCCCGCGGGGGGGCGACGGACGGCGGGTTCTGCGCCCGCTCGGGGCGCCGTGGCGCCGCAGCCACGCTCGCCAATCCACTCTCGCGCTGAGCGTCACTGGCGAGGACTCGCGACGATCCTATGGCCGGCCCGAGCGGTACTTTGGCCAACTCCCACGAGGGGTGACTGGGCGCAGGCGAAAGCGGCGAGTCGGGCGGCGTGAGGGGCCCTTTGGCCTGGTCCTTCTCGGCCCGGAGCCACTCCGTCACCAAGGTCTGACGTTGGTGCAGCCTCCGCGTCCGGTTGCCGGCGGACAGCGGAGCCGACTGAGCCTGGAGCGACTGCGTCGCGACAGGTTCTGTCGCGACAGGTTCTGTCGCGACTGGGCTTGTCGCGCTCGGCGGTGTCGCGACGGGCTGTGTCGCGGGCGGCACGCTCGTCTGGGGCGCTGCCGCGACTGGCTGGGTCGCGGGCGGGCGCGTGACCGACGGCTGCGTCGCGGCCCCTGTCGCGGAGGGCGGCGCCGCGACGGCCGGCGGCGTCGCCTGGGGCCGCGACGCGGGATCCTGCCGCGCAGAGAGCTGAGTCGCCAACGGGTTCCCTGCAGTGGAGTCGGCGGGTGAGGGATCCGTCGGGGCAGTCGTCGTGGTCCTCGCCGATGGGACGGTGGCGCTGGTGGGAGCGCCTGCCGAGTCCCGGCCGCCGATCAGCGGGGTGCCCCCGACGTCAACGCGAGAAGAGCGCCTAGCGGGCGTTGGCGGAGTGGCCTTCGCCGGCGCGGTGGTTGGGGTGACCTGTCCGAGCTGCTGGCCACGGATCGCCGAGCCGCTCTCCGGCGGGCCACTTGTGGGACTCAACAACCCGCCATTGGTGGCGGCGCTGGTGACGCTGTGCATTGCCCGGGAGGTCCGATTGGAATCGACGGCCGTCCGCGTTTCGTCCACGAGACTCCGTGCTCCGGTCTCCGACCCGGGCCTGTTACCGACCATCACCGGCGAAGCCGAAGCTCCGTTCGACGCGGTCGTGGAGGCCATCGTCCCGGCCACTGCCGCATTCGCGTAGACGCCAAATGCCAACAGAGTGGCCGTCGCGATCAGGCCGAAGAACTGAAGCGGTGAATGATTCGCACACATAGCGAGTTACTCCCGATCCCACCCTGGTATCGAGGAGAATCAACAAGCAATGGCCCCCAAAGGCTGCGTCGAACCTAGTAAGTAATCAGTCTCTCAGCAAGCCTCGGGAGAGATTTAAACTCGGAATTTGCGGCTTTTTCTGCAACCTCATGCATTGAAAACGTGCTTGAAACCTGGTATCGCGACATGTCGCGACACCCTCCGAGAGCCGGTTCGATTGGTTCATGCGTCGCACCCGATCTCAGTAAGACAGATGAGTCGAAATCGGGAGCATTTGCACTCACCGCTGGAGCAGGAGAGCTGCGCGTGACCGTGACACGATGGGCGAGTTCTGAAGCGGCGGCTCAACACATCAGTGCTCATCGCCGTCGAGCAGCGTCCCGCATACCGACAAAACGGCTGCCGGAGCAGGCGGCGATTTCGGTCGCCTCGCCGCCGAGTCTCACCCACGCCCGCTGCATACTGGCCGACTCCGATCCGTTCGGACCGGCGGTCACTGACGTCTGCTGATGACGCGGTCGACCGACGTCCACCCCGATCGGCGGAGCGGTGGCGACGGCTTCGCTGACCTGGTTGCAATCGTGTTCAACGCCGATTGCCGTCCGAGCATCCAGGAGGGATCGATCGCCACGACAGCGCGTCCTCACGACGTCGCGGCATACGCGCCAGGCAGCGACTTCGAGGAGTTGCCGGCCCGCGTCGCCGGCGTCTGAGCGGGGACCAGGCGCGGGAGGGTGACGTTCCGCCAGCATCAGGCGTCGGCTCCGAGCCGAGACCCCGACGGCGGTGGCGGGTCCCAGGATCCGCGGCCGGACGACGACGACCGCGCAATGCAGGGCGGCACCCGCACGGGCCGCTATGAATCGGCATCGCGAGCGCCCAACAGGGAGCGCGACCGGTGCCACCGGGTTGCCCCACCTCGACGAGGGGGTTGCCGTGACCGACCGGCGACCGACGGTCCTGTCGCGGCGCGTCGATCAGCCTGTCGCGGCCGTCGCGGCAGGCAACGCGTCGGCGCCGACGATCCGGCGCTCGAGAACAGGTTCGAGGTCCGGCAGCCCACTTCCCGACGACGAAACGGACCGATCATCGGTGGTCCGCCATACGGCGGGTGGCGGTTCAGGAGTGGTCACCCACAGACCGCGTATCGAGGCGCTCCACCAGCGCCTCCGGTACAAGCTGCTCGAGAAAGCTCGCTACCGGGTCGGGAGCAACAATCAGGTTGGCGGTCTTCCTAACCGCGTGAGTCGGTCCGAGCGGGTCCACCCAGCCAGGCGCGCATGTCGTGGAGCGCCGCTGCCCATCTGCCATCGACTCGAGCGGCGCCAATCCAAGGTCCGCGTGTTCGCCGCGGCTCGGGAGAGCACGATTGTGGCTGCGTCGGCGGCCAGTAGCAGGACTCGACGTCGCGATCAGCCACGCGGAACGCATCCGTGTGGGAGCAAGTGCGGACGCCCGGTCGCGACGACCCAGACGACGTCGCGACCGCCGCGACGTGACTCGTGTACCCGGGGTTACCGGCGGCCCATCGCGACGCCTCACAGCAGGAGCAACGTCAAACGGAATCTAACGCCCGTCCCCGCTTAAACAACGAGGCCTCCGATCTCTCGAAGGTCTCGACTACCAGGGACTTGTAATAGCGGGGGCGGGATTCGAATCCGTGACCTTCGGGTTATGAGTTACAAAAGGTCGCTCTAGTTCCCGCAAATTGGGCGAGATTTCGGCCGTAAAAGACCAGCTTTGGGGTTAGTTTTGGCCAGTTTGGTACTCAAAGTGGTACTCCACGAAGAGTGGTACTCTGCTGGTACTCCACCGATTTTTTCCCTTCGTGTGATGCCTCCGACAGACCCCGTTCCGACCGCCGCGTTGATCGTCGTCGAGCAGCGCGGCGAGGTCCACTACGAGGCGAAGTTCCGCTACGGCGGCCGCCAGGTCAAGCGGCGTATCGGACGGGCGTGGCTGACCCCGGATGGCGCCGGCGGCTGGGTGCCCCGCCGCGGCCGCATCGCCGACGGGTACCTCGACGAACGGCGTGCGCACGTGGCCGCCGCGGAGTTCGTCCGCGCCTACGTCAAGGACTTCAACGAGACCGAGCGCGTCGAGCGCGAGCGCCGCACACGCGGGGTCACGTTCCGTGAGCTCGCGCACGGGTATTTGGAGTGGCTCGAGAAGGTCCGCGGCGCCAAGCCCTCGACGATCCGCTCACACCAGTCCGACCTCGCCGAGCCGGGGACACCGCACAAGCGGGGCACGGGCACGACCGCGGGACTCGTCATGGCCGCGCTCGGCGACAGGCCGGCGGCGAAGATCACCGCCGGCCGAGGTCGAGGCGCTCCTGCGGACGGTCGCCGCCACCGGCGTGTCGGCTCGCAGCGTGAACCGGGCGCGGGAGATCGTCTGCGCCGCGTTCAACTACGGCATGAAGCCGACGACGTACTCGCTGCCCACGAATCCGGCCCTCGGCACCGACCGCCGGCGCGTGCCCGAGCCGGGTGTGCTCCTGTTCTACTCGCCCGAGGAGATCGAGGCCATCGCCCGCTCGCTCGAGGCCGGCTTCCACCGTCCCGCCGTGTTGGCCCGCGGCGAGCTCGAGCACTTCGAGGACGACCGCGACGGCGAGGCGATCCGCGTCGCGGCCTACTCCGGGCTCCGCCTCGGAGAGCTCCTCGCGTTGCGCTGGCGGGACGTCGACTGGACCGGCTCGGCTCTCACGATCAGCCGGTCGCTCTCTTCTGGCGTCGAGGGCACGACCAAGACCGGACATGTCCGGCGAGTGCCGATGGCCGACCAGGCCGCGGCCGCACTCGACCGGCTCTCACAGCGCCAGGATTTCGTCTCCCCCGACGACTACGTCTTCTGCAATGCCCTGGGCCGGCCGCTCGACGGCTCGGCGCTCCGCCGCCGCTACAAGCGCGCCCGCGACGCCGCCGGCCTGCGCCCGCTGCGCTGGCACGACCTCCGCCACACGTTTGGGTCGCTGCTCGTCGCAGGCGGGGTCGACCTGGTGAGCATCAAGGACGCCATGGGCCATTCGCAGCTGACGACCACCAGCCGATACCTCCACGCCCGACCGGCAACCGAACGGGCGGCCGCGTTCACCGCCGCGTTCGGCGGCAGCGCCGACACGGCTTCGTATCCCCGACGCCGAGACAGCTTCGAGGAGCCGGCCGATCCGTAGCGAGACCTGAGGGCTGCGACTCGGTCCGCGCGCTGCGCCTGCCTGCGTGTCTACGGCACGCCCCGCATTTGTCGCACGAGTGCTCGGACGATCTCGGTGAACGCCTCCCAGAAATCAAGGCCCAAGGCCATGTAAGGGCCGACCGGGACCCCTGCGTAACTCAGGTCAGTGGCGAGCTCGTCGACGAGCGTTCGAGCCTGGCTGGCGCGGAGGTATTCCGAGAGATCGTCAAGGCCAGGCTCCTGGAGCCACCGGACGATACGCGTAAGCGCTCGGTAGGCGGGGATCCAGTCGAAGTGGAATGGAAGCGATGGAGCGGCAGGCAAGCCTAGTAGCGTCGCCCAGTCGCCGTGGCGGACGGAGTAGTAGCGGTCGTCAGCGATGTCAACGACGTTGATGACCCCTGCCTCCAGGAGCTGCGTGAGACCTTCCCTGACATTGCGCTGAGCAAAGGCGGCCGAGGCAGTGATCACCTTCCCAGACACTCGGGCCGCTCGAATTGTCAACAGTGCGCGGATTACCTCCGCCCTGACGCCGACGCCGAGCAGCCGCCGCAGACGCAAGGCGAAGCTGATTGGGTCGCCTAGTCGTGGCGGCTGCGACTTGCCGGATCGTTTGACGCGCGCACGAGCGAAGCCGTGTCGCGCAAATGACTCATCGAGGTTCTCAGTAGGCGTGGGAACAGAATGGAAGAGCGCCACCAAATCCGTGGTGGGTACTACGTCGCCAAGCGACCGTCCGCGCCCGCGTGAGCGCGCGCTCCAGTCCAGTGCTGCGCCGACGAGCGCACTGTCCGTTGCATCGACACACACGCTGCGCAGCCGATGGACGCTCACGAGATGCTCGTTGAGAGCGATCCAATCGAGCACTTCATCGAACAGGCGTGGGTCGTTGCGGCCAACTTCCAAGGTGAACAGCAGAAGCGCCTCCGGGTCGGCTGCGCGCTCCTCACGGCGCAGAGGGGAAGCGGCCGACACGCCCAGTTGGGACCATTGGTCCCAGGCCAGCGCGACCGAATCGGCGACGATCTCCTCTCTAAGCTGTGCGGCCCTCATCCTCCACCCCGAGGTCGGCAAGTGCGCGCGCCATGGCGTCGTCAAACGGTCCGGGCATGTTGTGCGTGCGTGCCCAACGAGCCGCAGCTCGCAGCTCGTCATCCGTTGGCGCAAGCCGCTGGAGATCGTTGAAATCGCGTGCTTCTCTTCGATCCGCGGCTGCGTAGAGCTTGAAGAAGATCTGGTCGACGCGAGCAGCGAACGAAACTCGGAGAGCCACTCCGTACTCGCGAGTCACCAATCGCTCAACGAAGCCCACGGGCAGACCATGGAGCAACAGCCCCGTCGGACCGGCGTTGAGCCAGTTGGCTTCCAGACCGAGATCCCGCGCCACGGTCGCAGCTGCGTCTCGGACGGTTGAAGGCAACGGTTCGGCAGACACGAGCTTGCCGTCTCGTTCCAGCGCGACGACGTCCACGTCACGGGTCGCTCTGGAGACGACGTCGATGGCGATCAGGCCACTGCCACCGATCACGACCAGATGAACGCTCGCATGACGGAGTGCAAGCTGGTCGTTCAGCGCAAACAGCGCTTGGTCGAGCCGCCCTGAGCTGATGTTCATCATTCTCGCCTAGGATGATATACATCCGTCAATAAGATGTGTGGCATCCTCAGGACCCAGCCAGGCGAGCACGGTCGGGTCGCTGCTGTCGGCCTCGCGTTTGGCGGTACGGTTCGCGCGTGAGCCAGGACGACCGCCAGGCTGACCTGCTGCGCCAGTTCGACGCGATCATCGGCGGAGCTGAGCTCGATGACCTTCGACAGCTCGCCGGCGCTCTGTCGCGCCTCGGTGTCCGACCGGGAGAACAGCCACGACCTCGACGCCCCGAGCTGCGCCGACCCCCTCTCCCAGAGCTGCAGCGCTTCGTGGTGAGGGTCGATCTCCGGAACGCGAAACCACCGATCTGGCGTCGGCTGGAGGTTCGCTCGGATTTGACCCTCGATGTTGTCCACCGGGTGCTGCAGGCCGCGTTCGGTTGGACGGACTCGCATCTGTGGCGTTTCTCGCTCGGTGGTGATGCGTTCAGTTCCTCAAGTCAGGTGTTTCTCTGTCCCTGGGACGTCGAGGAGGGCGATTTCGAGGACGAAGGCGGTATCCCTGCCGCCGCCATACGGCTGGACGAGGCGGTCCAGATTCCGGGCGAGATCCTGTCCTACGCCTACGACTATGGCGATAACTGGGAGCTCACGCTACGGCTCGAGAATGTCCTGCCGGCGGCTGCTGGCACGCCTTCGGCCGTCGCCGTGGACGGTCGCCGCGCTGCACCCCCGGAGGACTGCGGGGGGCGCCGGACTGCGGATGAGCTGGCGGAAGTCCTTGAGGAGCCATCGCTCTTTGACCTGGGCGAGGTGAACGAGGCGCTCCAAAACCCGTTCATCGTGCTGCGCGACCATGGGCTCGATCCACGACTGGCGGCCCTGATCGACCGTCTGACCTACAGCCCGGTCGGCGAGGATCTCGCGGCCCGTGCGCTATCACTGCTCGACGAGCGGCCCGTCCCGGATGAAAAGGTGCTTCACGCGTCATTGACGCCCTTCATCTGGTTCCTTGATCGGGCCGCAGAAGGCGGGATCCAGCTCACCGCAAGCGGCTACCTCAAGCCCGCGGATGTGACGGCCGCCGCCGAGGTGCTACCGACCATGCACGGGTGGATCGGGCAGGCGAACCGCGAGATCGACACGACGCCGGTCCTGCACTTCCGCAAGGCACTCCAGGCGTTGGGGCTGGTCCGCAAGCACAAGGGCTCGTTACTGCTGACACGCGCCGGACACGATTCGCGCGCCGCGTGGCAGACCCTATGGAACCAACTGGCGGACCGCCTCGTCCCGAACACCGACGGGTTCGACACCGATGCGACGCTGCTGCTGCTTCTCTACGCGGCAACGTCCCCCGACAGCGAGCTTCCGCTCGACTCGATCGCGACAGCGCTCACCCACTTGGGCTGGCAGAGCCGCGATGGCACACCGATCGTCGACTACGACCTGTACCGGCTGCGCGCTCTTGATGTTCTCCGCAACGTGTCGACCGCGCACTTCAGCCGAAGCGACCGTTGGCGGATCGGTCGCGAAGTCGCAGAGCTCGCGCGCGCAGCGCTCCGAAAGCCGTAACGCGCATCGCGGCGAACGCGCTGCCGGCGACGGCGACGACTTCGGGCGGAGCGTGGCTTTGCGCCGTGCCATGTTCCCGATCGGGGCCGTCGCCGGCTTTATCGACCGCCTCGCTGCGCAAGTTCCCGAACGGGAGCATTGAGCAACGCCGCAGCCGGGAGATCGCAAGAAGGCGTGATACCATGGTGTCATGGCGAAGAACCTGACGGTGCGGCTTGATGACGATCTCGCAGCAGACACCGAAGCGCTGGCGCGGGCCGAGGGCAAGAGCCTGAACGAGACCGTGAAGCTCGCGCTCAGCGAGGCGGTCGAGCGACGGCGTAGCGACCCTGCGTTTACTGATCGCGTGCGACGGATCATCGAGCAGGACCGCGAGCTGCTCGAGCGGCTCGCGAAGTGACGGTCGCTTATCTCGATCTCGTCGACTACCTCTCAATCGCAGCCGAAGTCACCGGCCTCGACGTCAAGACGCTCATCCGCGTCACCAAGCTCGACCTGGCTGACTCCGCTCTGCACGCTCCCGCCGCTGCGTTCGGCGGGACCGAGTTCTACCCCGACTTCGTCGATAAGGCCGCCGTCCTGATCGTTCGTCTCGCCAAGAACCATCCGCTGCCGGACGGCAACAAACGCGCCGCGTGGGTCTCTCTACGCATGTTCCTTGAGATCAACCGCTGGCACTGGACGCGAATGCCCGACATCGACCAGGCTGAGCACGCCGTCCTCGCGATCGCCGCCGGCGACTGGAACGAACAGAAGACCGCGGATTGGCTGCGTGATCTGATCGCGCCCCAGCCGACCTCGTAACCGTCGAACCGTGCCATGCGACGGTGGTGGTGCTCCGTTCTGCGGGTTCGCCAGGGCTCTCCCTGTCACGACTTCGGCGGAGCACCGCGCGTGACCGACGGGCAGTCAGGGGAGGGGCCGCGGGCGGTCGGCAGCCCCAGCAGCCTCGGGGGCCCCGACCTTGACGGCCCGGCGGCACGCGCGACAATCGCGCCGACTTCGTGACAGGGCGCCCCCCCGATTGCTGCGCCCGACCGCGCAGGGGTCAGGCCCGTCGTCCTGGCCAGCGGCGCGGCGGCTCCGGGCGCGGCTCGGTCGGCGGCGCCGGCGACTGTGACAGCCGGGGCTCGGGCTCGATGTCTGGCTCATGCGGGCGTTCGAGCTCGACTTCGGCGAGGTACGCGTGAAGGAGATCGCGGGTGGGGAGCGGTGTCGTCCGTTCCCAGCGTTCGTCGAACTCGTCGGCGAGCCGGTCGAATAGCCCGCGACTGGTGCGGCGCTGGATGAGGATCAGCGGTGGCGGCTCGCTGGGGACGCCGATGCGGTGGAGCGCGAGGAGCATCTGCTCGTCGGTCCGGTAGAGGCCGTAGTTCCCGGCGCCGGGAGAGGCGTGGATCTCGATCCCGTCGATGCCGAGGAGCGGTTCGACCTGTCCATCAGGGTCCTCGATGATCGCCCGCGCATGACAGCCCTCGGCAGCCTTCGCAAGCAGCAGATCGACGATGCCCGCCATGACGTTGGGGACGATGAGCTCGATCCGCTCCGCCGCTGCGCGCAGGACGTCGACGGGGTTTGGCGCGTCGCGGTCGGTCGCGTATCCGTACCCCGCGACCACGTCGGTGACCACCGGCATGCGCTGCCCGCGCTCGGGAGACTCGGTCGGCGCCGGAACGGTGTTGGGCCAGAGCGCGTGCTCGGTCGTGTCGAGCGCGCCGGCCACCCTGGTGCGATGCCGCGGGTATGGGGTGCGGCCGGCGAGCCAGCGCCGCACGGTCTTGACGTCGACCTGGACGATGTCGGCGAACTCCTCGAGCGTCAGCCCCGCGCGCGTGATCGCGGTCCTGAGGTGCTCGTTCTCCAAACCCTCTCCCCCTCCCAAAAGTGGCGGATTTCCAGGGGGTGAGTGTAGATGTCCGAAGTCGTCCCAGGACGTCCTCGGGGACGTCCCGAGATGCCCTTGCGCCGTCCCAGGCGAGCCTGCATGGTGATGAGCATGCTCACCGCGACCCCGCAGATGACCGGCTCGCGCGACCAGGCTGGTCGCGTGGCGCTGACCCGGGACGAGGTGATGACCGCCTCCGAGGTCGCCGAGCTTCTGCACCTTCCGGTCTCGACCGTCTACTACCTCGCGCGCCGCGGCGAACTGCCGGCGAGTCGGCTTGGGCGGACGTGGCGGTTCCTGCGTCCGCGGATTGAGCGGCTGCTTGAGGAGTAACCGCCGGGTGCCCTGCTGACATGAGCCCTGTGGACAGACCGGACGGGTGGGGACCGTCGCACCAGACCGAGCCGCGCCGCCGGTGGATCACCAAGCCGCCGGTGCAGGTCGCCGCCCTGGGCGTGGTGATCCTGATCGCAAGCGCGATCCACTTCGGCGCGCCCAGCATCGCGATCGCGCTGATCCTCGTGCTGCTGACGGTCGTCGTGATTGACGCGATCATCGCCTCCCACGCTCGACCCCGCAAACCGAGGGCACCTGCGATCCCGGCCGACGCGGACCCCTTGGGTGCGATCCGCACGCTCGCCGCGCACGCGGGTGGCGGTGTGTGGCTCGGCGCGGGTGAGGATGGGCAGTGGCGGTTCGCGCAGCCGGAGCGGGCGGTGCTGCTGCTCGGCCCGCCGCGGTCGGGCAAGACCAGCGGCGTGATCATCCCGGCGGTGCTCGCGCACCAGGGGCCGGCGATCGCGACGTCCACCAAGCCGGATGTCGCGCGCGCGACCGCTCGGACCAGGGCGCGTGATGGGCGGGTGTGGATGTTCGATCCGACGGGCGCGAGCAGCCCTCCGGCGGGGCTTGAGCAGTTGCGGTGGTCGCCGGTCACCAGCGCGCTGACGTGGGACGGGGCGGTCGTGATCGCCCGGGCGATGACCCTGAACGTCGGGGTCGGGACGACCGACCGCTCGCACTGGGCCAACCGCGCGCAGGCGCTGCTCGCACCCTTCCTGCACGCCGCGGCCGTGCACGGCAGAGAGATGGAGACGGTCGTGGGCTGGGTGATGCGTCACGAGCTCGACGAGCCCGGGATGCTGTTGGAGGATCAGCGGTCGAGCCGGTTGGCGTTCGGGTCGCTGGTCGGTCTATTGAACACTGAGGACCGCGAGCGGTCTTCGATCTTCTCCGCCGCAGCCGACGCGCTCCAGGCGTACACGAGCGAGAGCGCGCTGGCCACCTCGAGCGACCCGAACTTCGACCCGGCCGCGTTCATCGCCGGCGGCGACACCGTCTACATCTACGCGCCCGCCGAGGAACAGGCCGCGGTCGCACCGGTCGTCTGCGGCCTCCTGGCCGAGGTCCGCCGCGCAACGTACCGGGCGCACGCCGCCGGCCGGCTCCCCGGCCGGGTGTTGTTCGCGCTCGATGAGGTCGCGAACATCGCGCCGCTCCAGGAGTTGCCGCAGATCGCGTCCGAGGGTGGCGGTCAGGGCCTCACCCTCCTCGCGGCGCTTCAGGATCTCTCCCAGGCGCGCGCCCGGTGGGGCAAGGCCGCGGACGGGTTCCTGACGCTGTTCGGGACCAAGCTGCTGCTCCCCGGGATCGCCGACACGACCACGCTTGAGGCGGTCTCGACGATGCTCGGCGAGTACGACCGGCAGGTCATCTCGCGCACCAGCGACGCGAGCCTGTTCAGCGACCCCGGCAAGAAATCCCGGACGGTGTCCACGCAGCGCACCCGGGTGCTCTCGCCCGGGGAGATCGCCGGGATCCCCGCGGGCCGCGGGCTGCACCTCGACGGCGCCGACTGGGAGCTCGTCACCCTCACCGCCGCGCATCGCGACGAGCCGTGGCGGACGCTCACCGCGCCGGCCGGGTCATGATCGCGATCGAGCCGATGCCGTCGCTCGGGCTTGGGTGGCGTTTCGCGGGCGGGACGTCTTGGGACGAGTTGGGACGTCTTGCCCCCAGCACTGCCAGTGCGTGGAGTGTATGCCTGGATCGGTGGGCCGTGGACGTGGCGGGAGTCGGGGGTCTGGGGTGCTGATCGTCGCGAAGATCACGAAGGGCACGGCGGGCGGGTATGCCGAGTACCTCGAGGGGAAGGCCAGGTCGTCGGAGCTGGGCGACTACTACCTCAAGGACGGGGAACGGGTCGAGGCTCCGGGTCGCTGGGCGGGCGGAGCTCACCTGTTCGGCATGGACGCCAACGTGGCCGTGACTGGTGAGCAGCTGCGGACGCTGATGGACGTCCGCCGGCCCGACACCGGCGGCGAGTTGCGCCGGGTCGGCGGCAGTGGTGAGGCGGTCGCGGCATTGGACGCGACGTTCTCCGCGCCGAAGTGCGTGAGCGCCGTCTGGGCGCTCGGCTCACCGGAGCTGCGTGAGCGGATCGAGGCCGCGCACGAGATCGCGATCGACCGCGCGCTCGACTACGCGGTCCGGCACGTCCCGATGCTGCGCCAGCGCGTGGACGCGGACACGGTCCTGCATGCCAAGGCGGTCGGGGTGGTCGCGACGAGCTGGCGGCACACCACGGCTCGCGCCGTGGCCGATCAGGTCCCGGACCCGCAGCTGCACTCGCACGTCCTGTTGCACGCCGCGCACCGCCGCGATGGTCGGCTCGTGGCGATCGATTCGCGGACGTGGCTGCAGCATCAGCGCGAGGTCGGCGCGGCGTACCGGACCGAGCTCGCCCGCGAGCTCGCCACGCTCGGATTCGCGGTCGAGCGTGGCACCGGCCGCGGGGAGCGGTACTTCGAGCTGGCCGGCGTCCCGCAGCCGCTGCTGGACCGGTGGTCGAGCCGCCACCACCAGGTCCAGGCCGCGATCCGCGACCGGCTGAGCGCGACCGAGCGCGACCTGCGGGCGGTGATCGCCGAAGGCGGCCCTGCCGCCGCCGACGCGCACGAGCGCCTCGAGCTGCTGCTCGCCAACGGGCAGCTCGCCCCCGCCGAGGAGACGTCTGATGGGGACGATCACCCGCGCCGGCAAGGTCGCGGTCACCGCGGCCGATCTCGATGCGGAGTGGCGGCGCACGGCGCGGGGGATCGGGTTCACGCCCGAGCGCGTCGAGGTGCTCCGCCGCCAGCAGCGTCAACCGCTGACGCCGGCCGCGCCGGATCGGGTGCTCGACGCGTTGACGGAGTTCGACGCGACGTTCCCCGCCCGCGAGGCGCGCGCGGTCGCGCTCGAGCGCTCCGCCGGCACTCCGATCGACGACGCGCTCCGGCCGCTCGTCGAGCTGCGTGACGCCGGGGAGATCCTCCGCCTCGCCGACGGGAGCGGCACGACCCGCGAGCACCGCGCCCGCGAACACGAGACCATCAGCACCGCAGAGCGCGTGATCGACCACCGCATCACTGCGCTCGATCGCGACTCCGTCGTCGCGCAGGCAGACCGGCTCGACCGTGAGCTTCACGGTCGCGGAGGCCGGCTGTCAGACGAGCAGCGCCAGGCGATCATGCTCGCCTGCAGCGATCGCCAACTCGTGATGATCGAGGGCCAGGCCGGCACCGGGAAGAGCACCGCGCTGACCGGCATCGCCCGCGCCCACCACGACGCCGGCCGGGACATCGTCGTCACCAGCACCGCCGCCGTCGCCGCCGAGCGCCTGGCGCGCGATCTTCACCACGCCGGCGTCGACACCCGCCACTACTCGCTCGCCGCGCTCCAGACCGCGATCACCAACGGCACGGTCGTCCTCGGGCCGCAGACGACGATCATCCACGACGAAGCCGCACTCGCCTCCACCCGCGAACAACACGCCCTCCTCGCCGCAGTCGAGACCTCCGGCGCGAGGCTGATCGCCGTCGGCGACCCGCACCAGAACCCGCCCGTCGGCGCCGGCGGACTCTGGCCCCACCTCGAGGCCGCCACCCGCGACGAGCACAGCCAGGGCCGTTCTGACCCGCAACCTCCGCGCCCGCGACCCCGCCGACCGCCGCGACCAGGCCCGCTTCCGCGACGGCCACCACGAGCTCGCGATCCGCGGCTACGCCGCCCGCGCACGCGTGCACACCGGCGCCGACCTCACCCGCGCCGAAGACGCCGCGCTCGAGGCCGCCCACACCGACACCCGGAACGGGCGCACGACGATCGTGCTCGCCCAGACCTCGAACGACCACCTCGACGAACTGAACGCCCGCTACCAGGCGATCCGCCACCAGCACGGCGAGCTCGGCACCGAGGCGATCCCGGCGCCCGGCCGCCCGTACAGCCTCCACCCCGGCGACCAGGTCCAAATCCGTCGCACCATCAACCACCCCGATCACGGACCGCTGCGCAACGGCACCACCGCGCTGATCCGCGACATCGACCCCGACGCCCAGACGATCGAGCTCGCGCTCCCCACCGGGCAGCCCGTCACCCTGAGCATCGACCAGGCCGACGCCGCGCAGCTCCGGCTCGCGTACGTCCAGCACCCATTCCCCGCCCAGGGCATCACGACCGACACCGCCCACCTGATCGTCTCAGCCCACGCCACCCGCGAGGGCACGTACGTCGCGCTCACCCGCGCCCGCGAGGAGACACACCTCTACGCCGAGGAGTCCTTTGACTCCGACCGGGACGGCGATCGCCTCCAAGCCCTCGCCGAACGGATCAGCCGGACCGAGCCCGACCTTCCGTCGATCGCCATCCCGCTCGAGCACGACCGGACGATCACGGCGACAACCAATGGCCGCGAGCCGATCGAGCCCGACGGGCCGGCCAGACAGCCGGCGGGCCACGATCACCTGGGAGTCCGTGAGCGGACCTCGACCGACAAGTCGGTTGCGATCGACGGGGCGACTGAACGCGACCCGACGGCGGCCGAGCCCGACGCCGCACGCGACTCTGGGCTCGACCCGAGTACTCCCGGCCGTTGCGATCAAGGCACGCCCCACCGGCGATGGCCACGTCGACCTGGGATCGAGCCGGCCCGCCACCTGCGCGAATCTATCCGCGACAACGCAGAGACCACCGGGCCACCGGGCTGGGAACCGTGATGAGTCCGAAGGCGCCAGGTGAAGGCGTTGGCGGGGGCGTACCGACATACGACGCGCTTCTGCCTCGTCGCCGAAGACGTCCTGTGTCAACCTCCAATGCGAGTAGCGGATGGCGGCTTGCTGTCAAGCGCTGCGCGCTCGGCCCGTGCGGGCCGCCCGTTGGGTGACAGCTGCGCCGGCCATCCGCTGGGTGGCAGCGAGGTCGGGCACAGGGCCCGACGAGGTCGGGATCGTGACGGTGACGTGGCGTTGCAGCGCGCGGTGACGCGCGGGATCGTATGGGGTGTGGTTGCGCCAGCACTGCCAGAGGACTCGGCACCAGGCGCGTCCGAGGGTGCGGATCGCGCGTGGGTGGTCGTGTCCGCGTTGGCGGGCCTGGGCGTAGAGATCCTGGGCCCAGGGGTGCCAGTGGCGGCTGCTGTCCGCCAGGCGGCAGAACGCGACGCGGAGGCGCTTGTTGCAGGCCCGGCGGAACCCGGCCGTCCTCCATTTGCCGGACTCGACGGCGACCGCGGCCTGGCCTGCATCGGCGGCGAGCGCGTCCCTGTCTGGGTAGCGCTCGCGGCAGTCACCGATCTCGGCAAGCAGCTCGGCGGCGGTGATCACGCTCGATGGGGATTTGAACAGCGAGAGGAAGATCGGCCCATCCGGGTGTGCACGGACCCGGGTTCTGATCTCGCCCTCGAGCTGCTTGATCTGCGCGTTCAGCGTCCGGATCATCGCGACGAAGCCGAGCACGAGGTGCCGGCGCGCGGAGAGCTCCAGCTCGCCGACTCTGCCGCGCGGAGCGCTGCGGAGCTTGGCCATCAGCGCGGTCGGACGCTGCCCGCCGGAATAGTGCTCGCGCTCGAGAAACGCCTGCATCCGCGCGACCCCGAGACCGCGGGCATCCGTCGGGCTGGGGTAGCGCTCCAGAAACGCGAGCAGAATCTCGGCGTCCATGTGACTGAACAGCGCAAGCGGCCCAGGCCAGAACCGCTCGAGCTCGGCCCGCAGCTGGTTCACGATCCCCGTGCGCGTAGCAACAAGATCCTCCCGCGCCCGAGTCAACGCCCGGACCGCCTTGGTCGCGTCCGAGTCGGGCTCAAGCACCCGGAAGCGGTGATGATCAGTACGCGCAAGCTCGCACAGCACGAACGCGTCAAACCGATCGGACTTTCCGCCCGCGACCCGAAACCGATCACGAGCAGCCGCGACCTTGTTCGGATGCAGAGCCAACACCCGCAGCCCGGCATCGAGCAGCCGCTCGACCAGCAGCCCGTCCGGTCGCTCGATCGCGACCAGCACCACCTCCATCCGCACCAGCATCCTGCACAACGCGCTCACGCCCCTCTCGTCGTGCGCGTAGGTTGCGCTCAACAGCTCCGCGCCCGCCTGGTCGGCCACAAGCACCTCGTGCCTCTCCGACGCCCAGTCGATCCCGGCATACCGGCCCGCCATCTCCACCTCCACGGTCAGGTCACCTTCACACCGCCCCGACCGAGAGGTACCGTTGCGGATGCTCATAGACAAGGCCCTCGCAAGTTGGGGCTACGTCCTGTTGCCGCTCGCGGCACCTCACCACCGTCGGGACGGGCTGGTCTTCGGCAGGCCCTCCGCTAAAGGGCAAGCAATCGTGGCCCTCTCCCGGCGGCGGTCGAGGCAACCACAGGATGTCCTATGAGCAGGCGTCAGCCACGAGTCGACTGGACGAGTGCGCTCCGTTGGTTGCGAGCGCCCGGACCGCCGCACCAGTGACGACTGGTTTGTGGCGAACCAGTAGTCCGATGTCCTACAGAAGCAATAGCGTGGCGTCCGAGGTCGGCCTGGCGCGGTTCGACTTGCGCATCATCCGGGCCACGCAGTCGTCCGCCCGCCCGCGGCACGACGGCTGAGTGCGTGGCATAGGACTCGTCCTCTCAGGCGTAGGTGAACAGACGAATGCGATCGCGAGAGCCGATGGGTCCGCGCCTGTGCTTGTCGCCGGTCGCAGGAGCCAACTCAGATATTCAGAGCTGTCCGATGCCAATGCAAGCGTGCCGGCGTGCCGATCGGACCGCGCCGGTCTACTTCCGACGCAGCCGAACCTCTGGCGTCCTGATCACTGCAGCGAACCGAGCGATCCAGTCGTTACCGTTGCGATCGTTCCCGTCGTGGCACCGCGGCCCTCGTATTCGTCGAGGCGCGATCGGGTGCTCTCCGCGCTTCCGCGGCTGACCCGTCGCTGGATGGGTCGCTAGCGCAGCCTCGGAGCGGGCGTTGCCGTTGGTTGCGAACTGCTCTCGTCGCACGGCCGGAGAATGCCTTCGCCGAAACCAGAAAAGTTGACAGGGGGGGCGGACGCCACGATAAGATCGAAGGCGCGGCACGCGCCGCCTAGCGGCGGCCGTGTCATCGACATCAAGACTGCTGCGGGATCGCTCGCCGCGCGACGCACGTGTTAGGATCGCGCATCTTTGCGGGCTTCGAGGGCCTGGGGCGGTCCGCGAACCTACGCCACGTATGCCAGCCGACGATCCGATTCTGCGCGTCATTGAGAGTGAGTTCGCCATGTTCGACGGTCGGGCGCAGCATCGTCCGACCTACGACACCGGCCGAAAGGGGCACGATGGCGCGGGCGTCGAAAACGAGCCGAGGCCAGGTCGCCAGGACAAGTTCGGTCGCCCCACCACCAAGCTGGTCGCGGACTGGACGGACGACGGCGTCGTGGTGACGTTCGAGGATTTGCCGTGAGCCTCGAAGACTCGGTGTGAGGCAGTTGCTGGCCGCCCTGCCGTGCGGCGCAGACAAGTACGAGATCTCGCTCGGGCTATCTACTGAAGCACTGAAGGTCGGCGGGCTGGTCAGCCCCGTCTTCGCCGCATTCGGAACGCGAGCCGACATCACTGGCGCCACCGGCCTACTGCTGTGCTTCGCCGCCAGCCCGCATAGCGTCCTCAAGTTCATCCAGAACGAGCTCCCAAGGGATCTTCAGGAGCAGACCATGGTCGGCTACGGGTTGGCCTCCGTTCTCCTTGCCGGGGACGCAATCGAACTTCGCGAGCACGCGGCTGCGCTTCAGCCGATCCTCAACGCATGGGAACTCTGGCAACTCGAGGAAGGGGTGCTTACCACCTCCACGATCGAGCGGTATGTCCGCAGTGGCGAGAAACCATGGATGCCCCAGATCAGCGCGGACTCGCTGCCATACGACGCGGCGTGCCAAGTTCGCCAGCTCAACGCCAGTCTTGCACTTGCTGCGCAGCGAGCCGCCATCTATACGCCGGAACTCGCCGCAGCGTTTCGCGCCCTAGCCGACTCGGCGGCGACTCTCGTCGACAAGCTTCGCGACATTGCGGCGGCCGAACCGACCGTAACCACTGTCCGCAGGCATCACTACTACGTAAGTCGTGTCTTGGAAGTCAACGCCGGCCTCGCGATGGTGATCTCCCAAACGCTGAGCGGAACCGTGCCACTCCTTAACTCCGATTATCCCGTCGGGGAGTACGGCCTACTCGGCATCGGGTCAGCGGCGCGAGCCCTTTGGTCCTTCTACAACCACCTGAGGCGCTGTTTCGCCGCTGCCGACCATGTCAACCGGCTTGCCGAGAGCGGACCTGGGCTGGCTCCCTTTGATCCGTTCGTGACATTTGCCGACCTCGATTACACCCTTTGGGACGATTCTCCAGCACGGCTCTCGCGTCTGCCGCACGTCGAACCCCATCCGGCTGCGCCGCACCTAGTCCACTACAGCTCGCGGTTTGGCTTCCATGAGACTGAGTACACACTCGGCGCAAGCTGGCAATCGCTCCACGCGTGCTCGAGCCAGGAGTGGCATCTTCTCACTCTCACGCACGAATTTCTCCACTCGCAGGTTCGCCATCTCACTGCGGTTATCTTTCCGGCCGACACCGACTGGGAGCGCCTCGGAATCCTTGTCGCCGGAGCCGAGCCGCCCACGAGCGGACTTGAGTCAATGCGAGTGGTTCTAGCGCAGGGCATGCTGCGCTACGCGGCAGCGCGGCTCGCGTCCCCGGGCATCACCACAGAGGCTGACCACATCATCGTTGATGGTTATAACGCTCGCCCAACGGGCGAACAGCTGCGCGCCACGGCGGCGGAGGAGCTTAGATACCTCCAGGAGATCGTGGTTCACGTCCTGGACTTCCTCTACACTTTCCCCAGCGAGCCATCCAAGTATCTCGCAGCGATCTGGCAATCGTGGTCGACGGTGCCGTCGGTCACCGAGCGCATCCACGATTATCTACTACGCAGCCTATGCGCACTAGCGGCAGATGCCGCAATGCCTCGACGTGACGATCGCGAAGTCTTCCGCACTGTCTACGATGCCTCGCTCGAGATTCTTCGGGATCTCGTCAACGATTTCGACTCGCCGGTAGTGGGTCAGGCTGTGGCGTATCTAGAAAATGACATCGGGGTGAGGCGGCTGCAGCTCGAGTTCGCCCAAGCGTACTACGTCGCAAGATTTACACGGATCTTTCTCTATGACCCCGACGTGGCGACAGCGCTCCGAACTGATGACCAAACGACGCTCGGGGGCTCCCACGGCCGGCTATATGTCTTTGACCCCGGGGAATACCCGGAGGATGCCATTGAAAGTCCTCTTGCGTTCCTCAGCGACCGCTTCGGTGTGGAAACCCACCCGGCCTCCCCGGACTCAGAGTTTCCAAGTTTGTGGCAACTGCTCCTCTTGATCGATCCAGAAACCGAGTGGTGACGAGTAATGAGCGATGACATTGACTTCTCGTTCGACGGCCGGCGATACTCCGCCGTTGCGGTAACGCATAAGGCGCTCCGGTCCTTGGATGACCTCGTAGGTGTGGTGCAAGGCCTCGAAGTGACGCGATCGGTTGGTACGCCCCAAAGACGTGGGCTAAGAGCATTTCGCGCCGAGTGGCACCAGAAGCGGAATCTCTACCCATCCGGCTCTCTACTCCGACGAGCAGCTCGTCCCAGCCGCGCTGGAGATTACAAGCACAGATGCTTCTTGGCCGAAATCGGCGGAGCGGCAGGTTCACGACCAACGCTTCTGTTTGCGTCTCCGCACATTCGAGTCGTTGGAGCCTGGGCGACCTTTCTCTCCGAGGCAGTAGAAAACCCCCGCCCACAGTACGCCACGCCTCGCCTCGATCCGCTCTTCCACGACCTCGGCACGAGCTCCGCTGCCTACAAGGCTACTCAGATCACCCTCCAGATACCAAGCAACGTCGACGTAGAGAAGGTCTCGCTTACTGGCAAGAGTCCCCTTATCTCCTCACTTCGCGCCAGCCTCGCACCAGTAACCCGGCCCTACGCGGTCCGGCTTGAGATGCCGCGTGTGGGCCGACCACTTCGTTTTCATATGGATCGGCACGGCAATTTCTGGTGGCACCAGGCAAACGACGAGGCTTTCGGGCTTGCGGCAGCGGCCTTGGCGTCCCTCGGACGGGATGGCTATTTGGCTCAGACGCATGATCTGCCACATCGCCGTCTTAGTCCTGACGAGGCATCTGGCTCTATTTAGGGACACGGGTGAGCGCGATCGAGTCAATCTGGGCGTTCAATACGCCTGAGCACCTATCCGAGCCTGAGGTCGCCAAGGGTGCCCTCGCCACGCTCCTCAAATCCGGGCAGCTGGCGCTCCTACTCGGTGCTGGTATCAGTACGGATCTAGGCCTGCCGGAATGGGGTGGCCTGGTGACACGGTGTGCCGCGCTGCTCGGAGACACCGCGGATTACTCCGACGTCACTTCCGCTGGCGATCTGATGGATGCGATCGATCGGATGCGACGAACGAGTGGCGCGACGTCTGAGCAGATGCTCACGACTGTGCGGTCGGCCCTGTATGGGCCGGCGGCGGCAGAGGCATATCCCAAGCATTCTTTGGACGTGATCGACAGCCGGCTCCTGACCGCACTTGGCGCCCTCATGATGGCATCCGCTCGCGGCTCTGCTGGCGAGGTATTCACCCTCAATTTCGACGACGTCCTTGAGTGGTACCTCGATCTGCATGGCTTCAGATCAGAAGTCGTCTGCGAACTGCCCCGAACGCTTCGCGGAGACGTTGACGTGCATGTCTTCCACATCCACGGATTCCTCCCGCTCATGAGGGACCGCTACGACGCTTCGTCGTGGATGATTCTGTCGAAGAGGCAACTTGAGGAGCGGCTTGTTCGTAGCTCCACGTACCCGTGGGAGGCGCTTTTGCTGAGTCGCCTACAGTCGAAAGTGTTTCTGGTCGTCGGCACGAGCCTAGCGGACACCGATGTCAGAGTGTCACTCGGTCGTGCACGAGATTCTGGTGTCGATCACCCTCTCGGCTTTGTGCTCGGTGTTCACGACGCCGACAAGGTTGCAGAGTTACGCGAACTGAGCATGGTCCCGATTAGCTTCTCGGAGCATGCTGCGATACCCACGTTTCTGCTTGAGGTCTGCCAAGTGGCGGCGCGCGTCTAGCGGAAGCGGTCACTGCGGACGGGACCTCCCTCGTAGCAGGGCGCGGCGGACAGACGATGTCAGACGGGACGGCGGCCACATGAGGCATTGGCAGCTTCCACAACTGGACTCGCGTCTCCAAGCCTGGTTCCGTCGTGGCAGTGGCGACGACGGCATGACCAGCGTCGGAGGCGACAGAGGAACGCTCGTTGACGATGCGATGGCTCGTTGACGATGAGATCGGCGGCGACAGAGCGACGCGGAAGATCGCAATGGCGACGAAGCCATAGATCCGCACGGAATCCGAGGGGTCAGAGCGTGGCCTTGTCTGAGACTATGACCGGCCTGCGTCGGGGCGATAGATCCGGACAAGGTGATGATTGTCCACCACGCGCTGATCGAAGCCCAGGCCCGCCGCCGTCGCCCAGGCGTCGATGTCGTCGGCCTGACTCAGGCGGTAGAACGTCCACTCCTTGCGCCCAGGGCGCCTGAAAACGTAGCCATCCCCGAACGCGTTCTCGGGGGTCATCCTCGTGGAGTAGTAGTGCTCGTAGCTAGGGACATCGATTACAACGAAGCCGTCAGAGCGAAGATTCCGGACCGCAGTGCGGAGAACTGCCACGCGATCAGTGACAGCAGGCAGCACGTGGAGCACGTTTATGACGTAGGCGCCGTTTAGCCGCAGGCGGGACTTGGCGAACTGGTCTGCGGTCTTGAAGCCTCCGAACAGCGGGTCTCCTTCCAAGGCATCTAGCCGCTCCTTGATCCGTTCGCGCTGCCGCCGGGTGTCCACGGCATACGTCATCCCATGGTGGCGCATGAGCTCACGTGTGCCTTGGGTGTACCCACAGCCCACGTCGGCCACAACATCGTCGTCGGTCGCGAGTAATGCCGCGGCCTTGGCGATCGACCTCGCGGGACGAGGGCTCGCAATCGCCGACAGCTCCGGAGCTATTTGCATGGACAAGCTTCCGCAGAGCAGTCGACGTCAGGGAGCTTCGATCCCAACGAGCCGGAGATCTGTAGGAGCTGTGACTTAGTGTGAGCCTCGGTTTTTGCCCGCCACCGCCGCGCAATGTAAAAGGTCAGGAGCAGCCAACACGCGATGCCGAGGATCACCAACCACCGAACAGCGTGGTGCGACGTGTGGGCGAATGCAGCGGCGAGCAGAGCAACGATCACCGCGATACCCGCCTGCCACACCCACAGAATGCTTGTGTAGTACCAGCCCCAGTCGTAAAAGGCGACCTCACGCGATGGCGCGTCGATCCTGGCATAGAAGACCGCTCTTGTCGCTTTGGCCGTTGACGATGACGGGTTGGGCAGGTTGGGGCATGCCTGGTTAGTGCAGACCCGACGGACGATGTCGCGCGCGATGATGCCGTCTACCTTGCCCCGATGCCGCGTGTTGCGCCCCACGCCCACGGCCTCCAAGATCGTCAACACCGCCATCACAATCGCAGCGGGCACAGCCCACAGAGAGTCGCTCGTGAGGCCATGGTGGACGATCGCATGGACGGCACCCGGTTGGGCCGCGACCAAGACGGCGGCAGTGAGGACAAGCGTCGAGGCGGACCCGTTGATCGCTATCGACCTGTTCATGTCACGGATCTCGCTCATAGGTGTCAGAGAGGTCGGTGGGGAAGCCTTGACCGCTGCGACATAGTTCGCGGAATTGCCGACCGCTCCTCTGCGTTCGCTACCTGTCCCTTGAGGTCGGTCGGAGCCATAACCAAAGTGATGTCCGTGGTTTGCGCGAAGATCCGATCGCGCATGAGCCTCCCAGAGGCTGTCGTGTATGTCGCTAGTGGCAGCGGTGGCGATCTCAGCGGTGGTCGGCGTCGTCACTGCGGGCACGACGATGAGATCGGTCAGAGGGGCTAACAAGCCGCTCACCAACGGGGAGCTCGCCTTCGACAGGCGTACAACGACGATTGTCGCCAGCACCAGAGATTTGATCGCCAGATGCGCGGCAGCCGGCTCTGCGTTCGCTCCTTCTATCGGCCTGTTTGCCGGCGGCCCGCTATTTGGTCGCCACGCAATCAGCCGTCGGGCCGCCGGCGGGCGGACGACTGCATAGCCCTGGCGATGCGCAAGTCAAACCGCGCGAGGTCGAACTCGGAGGCCGCGCTATTGCTTCTGTAGGACATCGGACTACTCGTTCGCCACGGGCCGAGCAGTAGCGGTTGGCTGCCCTTGGTCAGGATGCGGTAGTGCGTGACCGGGATCGCGCTCGACATGTATCGCAGGTTCGATGGATGGGCTCGCAGGCGGTAGAGGTGGGTGGTCAACGTCTAGCTCTCAAGGGAGGAGCCATGTCTTCTGCTGTGCAGTTGCTCGATGCTGCTGGCCGCCGCCGCTCGCCAGCGACGATGCCGGACTTTCACGCCGGGAGGGCGCCCGGGAACAAGAGGCAGCGCTACGCGGCTGACCCGCCGACGGTCGATGAGATCATCGCGGTCATGCGCCACGCTGGACACGCGCGGTACGGCAATCGCCTCAACGGGTTGATCGTCGTGCTCTGGCGTGCCGAGCTACGGATCAACGAGGCGCTCTCGCTCACCGAGACCGATCTGGAGGAACAGCGCGGGTCGATCTTGGTCAGGCATGGCAAGAACGATCGCCGCCGCCGGGTCGGGATGGACGCGTGGGGGTGGTCAGCGCTCGGACCGTGGCTGTCCGAGTGCGCGACGCTGCCGGTCGGCCCGTTGTTCTGCGTGATCGCCGGACCCACACGCGGACACGCCTGGTCGGCCGGCGCCGCCAGGCTCCAGCTGCACCAAATCGCGCTTGAGGCGGGGGTCCGCCGGCGCTTCGCGCCCCATCAGCTCCGCCATGCGCACGCTGTCGAGCTGTTGCATGAGGGCATCCCGCTGCCGCTGATCCAACGCCAGCTGGGGCACTCGCACCTCTCCACGACCGGCACCTACCTCCAAGGAATCTCCTCAGAGGAGATCATCTCCACCGTCCACGCCCGGCGCGCGCCGATGATGCATGCCAGCGCCGGCCTCGCCCTATAGAGCACCCCGCGGGAGCGCATCACGCGCTCCCGCACCCCCCAAACCCCCGCCCCGTCAGACGATCGCTCCGCGCGAAAGCAGGAACCAGCCACCAGTGACCCTGGCGTGGCGAAGGAGTCGCGACGCTAGCGGGCGCCCGGACAGCCGAAGCGATCGTGCCGGCGATCGACCCCGACGATCGCTATCCGGGCATCGTGCGCAACGAAGCCACAGACGTCGCGACATCGAGATGTGGCCGAAGCGCTCGTCAGTCCTCGGCCTCGTCTGCGGTGAAAGCGATCTGCGGTCCGCCGGCACGGGCTGAGCGAAAGCGGAGACGGTGTCGGCGAACGGATCCACGCGATTGCGAGGCTGAGGCGCGCGAACATGTCCCAGGCGAAAGCGACAGTGGCCGAGCCTTTAGCGGAACCGCGCCTCGCGCTCGATCGGTCGACGCTCAGACCACCGCCAAGCCGGCCCACGTTGGGTGTACGCTGGCGCGTCGTGGGCCAGACCGCGCCAGCGCAGGGTAGCCCCGAGATCGTGCGGGTCTACGTCGCTCGCTCGGCAACGTCGACGCTCGGCGACGCCGTCGAACGCGAGCTCGAGCTGGCAGCTGCAGGGCACGCCGTCCTTAGCGGCCTTGATGTGCTGACGTGGGACCCCGCAGATGCGGCTGCACCGGAGATTCTCGAGCCACCGGTGGAAGACGCCGACTTCGCCGTGTTTGTCCTGCCACCGGACCCTGAACTCGTCGAGGCCGACTCGTCGGAGCTTGGTTCTCGCGACCGTTTGCTGAGGGCACTGCGACGGCTCTCGCAACACCATGACCGGCAGCGATTGTTTGTAGTCGCCGAATCCGGCGCAACGATAACCGAGGATCTGAGTTACATCAGTTTCTTGGCGATTCGTCAGTTGGACTCTGAGTCTGGCGAGGCCGAGATCCGCGCGGTGGTACGTCACGCCTGCGAGGTGCTTACCGCCGAAATGGCGGATATCGTCGGCGGCGACCTTCACGCCGCAACGCCGACGACCGACCCGGCCGTGATCGCGAGTCACGAGCATTCCATTACTGGACTGGGACATTGCGGTTGTGAGATGGCGACATCGGCAAACGCTCTGGAATCCGACAGTCCGGATGCCACACACGCTGCCGAGGGGGTATCGCGGGATCCGCCCCAGACCACGGATTGGCGCACGCGTCTGGTGCAAGGAGCACTCGAGCAGGATGCAAGCCTCCGGCAGTGGACGACGACCGCCGGTATGTCCGTGCCGCGTTTGGTTGAGGTGATCGCAGGCGAGGACGAAATGCTCGTCGCCCGCCAGGAACGGGCGGACGTAGAGCAGGCGAGGCGGACGGCTGCTGAGTTGCGCGCTCACCCGGTCGCGGAGCCCCGCGAGATGCGGATCCTAAGACTTCCCGTCAACAAATTTATCGGTGCGTTCATCGTCCTTGGGGCAGTCGTGGCGGTCGCGCTCACGGTGGCGGGTGTGACGACGTTGCTGAGCGGGGAGAGCGTCGCGGTTGTCGCCGCCGGCCTGGCTATCGGCCTGAGCCTTCTGCCGCTGCAGATTCGCCACCACGGACGGGAAGAGGCGGCGTCGCACTACCGGGACAGCGTTTATGCCGCCGACAGCGCGGTCGAGCGCGCCGAGCGCGCGCTCGACGCAGCGTTGCTTGAGGAGCTCGTCAAGCCCCGCTTGCGAAAGCTCGCGAACGACGAGACTCGCGCGCTTTACCGCATCACGCTGACGATCGTCGAGCAGCAGGGGCTCGCCGAGCTGCAGACCCCCCGCGCGCCCATACCCACGGCGGCGCGAACGCGCCTCGACCGCTTCCTCACCGACATGCCGGGTGGCAGCATCGGCGTCTCGGGGCCGCGCGGCGCCGGGAAGTCGACGTTAATCCGGGCCGCGTGCCCGACCGCCCGCAGCGGCTCGATTGTTGGCATTCTCGTGGCCGCCCCGGTCCAGTTCAACGCCCGTGAGTTCATCCTGCATCTGTTCGGTGAGCTGTGCCGGACGATCCTCGGACCGGATACCGTCGAACAGCTCCGGACTCCAAAGGCCGTCGGGCGCCTCGACCTTCCCCCGGGAGTGGTTCGCATCGCGACCATGGGGCTCGCCTACGCGTTGGTGGCGGGCGGTACAGCCGCCATCTTCCTCGGCGGGAGGGTCAAACACATCCACATTCCCACGGCCGTCGTATGGGGAGCGGTTGCCGTGCTGGCCGGCGTGGCCGTGGGCTTGGTCGCCTTCGTCCTCCAATACCGAGATCGCGTCGGCCGTGGCCCGGCCACCGAGCGACGGCGCTTCGATGATGTACAAGCCACAATTAAGGCGACGAACATCCCCGAGGAGGCCCAGCGTCTGGCCGTCAGACGGCTACAAGATATCTGGTTCCAGCAAACGTTCACAACCGGCTGGTCGGGTGCGCTCAGTCTCCCGCTCGGCCTCGCGGGCGGGCTCACGGGCACGACGCAACTCGCGCAGCAGCAGATGAGCATGCCGGACATAGTCGGGGAGCTCAGGAATCTGGTGACGGCGATCACCGAGCCGCCCACCGCGCAGGGCCTAGAGGATGTCCAGCCGGCGCCTAAGATCGCCGTGCACATCGGTATCGACGAGCTCGACAAGATCGAGTCGCCGAAGGCCGCGCGACAGTTCATGAACGAAATCAAGGTTCTCTTCGGCATCGAGGATTGCTTCTTCATCGTCTCGGTGTCAGAGGACGCGATGAGCGATTTCGACCGGCGTGGACTGCCGTTCCGGGACGTGTTCGACAGCTCGTTCGACGACATCGTCCGCGTGAGCTATCTCGACGCACAGTCGTCGATCTCGCTCATCCAGGAGAGGGTGGTGGGCATGCCGCTCCCCTTCATCCTGCTCGGTCATTGTGTGGCGGGGGGATTGCCGCGCGATCTGATCCGCGTGGCCCGCGACATGATCACCCTCAACGTTGATGCTGCCACCACCGGCATGACGGTGAGCGACATGTGCGCCGCGCTTATCCAGGCCGACGTCAGAAGCAAGGCGCAGTCCAGCGCCATGGCGGCGCGGCGCACGTGCCGGGGCAGTCAGCTCACCGTGCTTCAGTCGTGGCTGAGGGGAATCGGCGGATCCCCTGTAACCGTGGATGCTTTGCACACGGCGTGCACGAACGCGGGAGGGCCTCTCGAGCCCCTTCTCACCGCCCAGAACCCGAACGGCAAGCAGCGAACACCCGCGGCGCTGGCCTCTGAGTTCCTGGCCTTCTGTCTCTTCGCCTCGACGCTGCTCGAAGTGTTCTCGCCCGACCGGCAGCCCGAGTACTTCGAGGCGATGGCGGCGGTTGAGAACGGCAGCGCGCCGATCGACCGGCTGGCCGAGACGCGGCAGGCGTTTGTGACATCTCCTCAGGCGGCGTGGGAAGCCTTGGTCTTGTTCAGGAGGGATCACCTCGGCGGCGGCAGGCAGGTCGCCGACACCGTGCCCATCAGTTAGTAGTCGTCCACTTCAGTACGGTCGCACCCGAGAGGCGCCCGGCTCGGCGCGGACAGCAGAAACCGCGCGATCGCTGGCAACATCGGCAATTGTTTCGGATGTCGCGACGTCTCTGGCTTCGTTGCGCACGATGCCCGGCTAGCGATCGTCGGGGTCGATCGCCGGCACGATCGCTTCGGCCGTCCGGGCGCCCGCTAGCGTCGCGACTCCTTCGCCACGCACTCAGCTGTCTCGCCGCGCGCGGCGGACGGCTGCATAGCCCGGATGACGCGCAATCCGAATGGCGCGAGGCTGACGTCAGACGCCGCGCTGCTGCTTTTGTAGTTCATTCGGCTGCTGGTTCGCCACGAGAGCACGCACCAGCCGTGGCCGAAGCTGACGCGTGCTTGGCGACGGAGGCCATCGTGAGTCCGCCACCTGGCTGACGCGTCCTCCGGCGACGACGTAGTGGTCCGGCGCAGTCGGGGGACTCTGGGCATCAGCTGCGCCGGCGGCGTTCGCCGGGTCCAGGCTGCGCGGACGACGAACGGCTAGGACAGATGATGAGTTTGAGTGCTCGAGGCCCCGTGGCGCGCCCGCCGTTGCGGATGAGACGCGTGAGATTCGGAGCTCGATGAGCGGAGGGCGCTCATCTGATCGCTGACCTCGCGGCCGCATGCCCGCCAAGTATCTTCACGAGCGTGTCCGACGAGATACCGGGGCTGCGTGATGAGCTGGTCACGCTCCGCCTTGCTAGGCGCCTGGCAGGGATGAGCGAAGAGCTTGCACAGCTGGCTCAGCTCGACGTAGCTGATGCCCCGGAGCGTTTCGGGCGACACGCGGGAGAGGCTATTCGCCGCGCCCTCGAGGACATGCACGACGCGGACGAGTCGGTCGACGCCCAGGCGGTGGCGGTGAACAGGGTGATCCAGGTCCTAGCGGGGGACGCAATCAACCTCTCTGACGACGACGCGATCAGTCTTCCGTCGCGGCTGCTCACTGGTCTGCGCCGGCCGGCGGTGGGTCTTGGCATACCGATCCTCCCGGCAAACCCGATGATCGCGCTGTCGGCGAACGAACTGCTTGTTAACGGCCATGCACAGCCGGCGATCGGTCAGCAGATCCGCAGCGAACTCCCAAGCGCATCGGATGTCGATTTCCTTGTGAGCTTCGTCCGTTGGACGGGGATACGGACGCTTATTGACGAGATCGCTGACGTCGTTCAACGCCGAGGGCGCGTCCGTGTCATCACGACGACCTATATGAGCGCGACTGAGCCAAAGGCGCTCGAGGAGCTTGTTAAGGCCGGCGCCGAGGTACGGGTCGACTACGAAGCTGACCGGACCAAGCTTCACGCGAAGGCTTGGATTGTCCACCGGCCGGGGGGCCTCACGACCGCCTTCCTCGGTTCGTCGAACGTGTCATTTACAGCGCTCCACCAGGGCATGGAATGGAACGTCAGGCTCAGCGAGGTCGCTGTTCCCGGCCTGATCGACCGCATGCGCGCTACCTTCGAGACGTACTGGGCCAGCGAGGCCTTCGAAGCCTTTGATCCTGAACAGGACGGCCAGCGGCTACGTGAAGCGTTGGACAGCCAACGACGGGCCAAACGGCGAAACCTCGGCGGCGGTTACGTCGCGTTTGACGTGACTCCCAAGCCGCATCAGGCACGGATGCTCGAGCAGTTGCAGGCCCAGCGCGACCGCCACGACCGCCACCGGAACCTGCTCGTCGCCGCGACCGGCACAGGCAAGACCGTGATGGCGGCGCTCGACTATCGCCGCCTCTGCGATCAACCCGGGCGCAAGCCGAAGTTGCTCTTCGTCGCGCATCGCAGGCGCATCCTCGATCAGAGCCGGGCGACGTATGCCACGGTCCTCAAGGACCCAGACTTTGGCGAGATCCTTGGAGACGGCGAGCAGCCCCTCGTTGGTCGTCATGTCTTCGCGATGGTGCAATCGCTGCCGAACGAAGCGATCGAGAAGCTCAGCCCCGACGCCTTCGACGTCGTCGTGATCGATGAGGTTCACCACGCTGCTGCGCCGCGCTACCGCGCGTTGCTTGAGCACCTCCAGCCCGTCGAATTGCTCGGTCTGACGGCAACACCCGAACGCATGGATGGCGAGGACATCACCCGCTGGTTCGGTCATCGGACAGCCGTCGAACTCCGCTTGTGGGAGGCGATCGACGACGGCTATCTCGCGCCATTTCAGTATTTCGGCGTCCACGACGATGTCAATCTGTCGGCCCTGGAATGGCGTCGCGGCGGCTATCGGACGGAAGACCTCGACCGCATCTTCACCGGTGATGACGCACGCGTAAGGCGACTGCTGCATGCGCTCGAGCGGATCCTCCTGGACCCCGGTCAGATGCGCGCGCTCGGGTTCTGCGTGTCCGTCAAGCACGCGGAATACATGGCTCGTGCCTTCACGGGCCGCGACCTTCCTAGCGTGGCCCTGTCGGGTGAGACGGATACCACGGAGCGTGACTCGATCCTCAGGCGCCTTGAGCAAGGCGAGCTCCGCTGTGTGTTCAGCGTCGATGTCCTCGGCGAGGGCGTTGACGTTCCGTCCGTCGACACCGTGCTGCTTCTGCGGCCAACTCAGTCCGCCACAGTCCTGACCCAGCAAATCGGTCGCGGTCTGCGAGAGCATCAGAACAAGACCACGCTCACAGTGGTGGACCTGATCGGCCAACAGCATCGGCGCTTCCGATTCGATGCGAAGCTCCGGGCGCTGATCGACTCCCGCAACGGGCGACTTGTCGACCAAGTCGAGAACGACTTCCCGTACCTCCCAGCCGGCTGTGAAATCAAGCTCGACCGCCAGAGTCGCGAGGTGATCCTGAGCAGCCTCCGCGCCGCCGCGGGCGCTGGAAATTGGTCGGTGCTCGTCGACGATTTGCGACAGATGGGTGATGTGTCGCTGCGAGCGTTCCTACGTGGTTCCGAACGGAGTCTGGGCGACCTCTACCGATCACGGGATCGCACCTGGACTCTGCTTCGCCGCGATGCCGGGCTCCCCGTTACGGCCGGAGATGCGCATCAGGAGACCCTGCTCCGAGCGATCCATCGGCTCCTGCACATCGACGACGCAGACCGGGTCGAGACCTACCGTCGGTTCTTGACCGCCGCGAACAAGCCAACACGGCTCTCGGAACGGGACCGGCGTCTCCGGAGCATGCTCGCGATAGACATCTTTGGTCGGCGGCACGGCATGGTGGATCTCGACGCCGCGCTGGATGCCATCTGGGGCAATCCGGCCGTCCGCGACGAGCTTGCCCAGGTCCTGGAGATCCTCGGAGAGGAAGCTGACTCTGCGACCGAACCCTTCGACTTCGGCCCGCTTCGCGTTCACGCGCGCTACACGCGAGACGAGGCGCTTCTCGCGCTGGACGACGGCACCTTCGAAAAGCCACCCACCGCTCGCGAGGGCGTTCGCTGGCTCAGCGACATCAGCACGGATGTCCTCTTTGTGACGCTTAGAAAAAGCGAGAGCCGGTATTCGCCGTCAACCCGTTACCGCGACTACGCACTCTCGTCTCGACTCTTCCACTGGGAATCGCAGAGCACGACGACCCGGGACAGTCCAACGGGGCGTCGTTATCGCCAGCAACGCGAAGCCGGCACCACGGTCCTGCTCTTCGTGCGCGAAAGCCCAACGCTCGCCAACGGCGCGGCAGCGCCCTTCACGTTGCTCGGCCAGGCGACGTTCGTCGAAGACCGTGGCGAGCGGCCGATCCAGATCACGTGGCAGCTGCATACACCGATGCCCGAATCGCTGCTCGAGGTCGCGCGCCTTGTCGCGGCGTAGGGGAGCGGCCGTAAACCTGCAGAACTGGGCCGAGCTGATGGTGTTAGCGACGATCCAGGCGCTCCGGGTCCTGGTCAAATCCGTCGTTTTCGAGCCCTGTTTGGTACTCCACTTTGGTACTCCACCCCAACAAGATCGGTGGAGATTACACACCGGAAAATAGAAAAGGCCCGCAAAAGCGGACCTTTTCGCAATAGCGGGGGCGGGATTCGAACCCGCGACCTTCGGGTTATGAGCCCGACGAGCTACCAGACTGCTCCACCCCGCGGCGGACTCAGAATCGTAGCACCGCGGCACGAACCGCGGCGATTATCGGTCGCGGCCGGCTCATGGACTCTCCGTCGAGGTCGCCGCGTCTGGCCCGCATCGATCCGGTGATCAAGGGGGGAGGAAATCGCGCCACGGCGGCTCTGGATACGTATGAACGATCACCTCTCACCCTCGAGGCCGGGCGACGCACTCGATGAGCTCACCGACCAACTCCTCGAGTGCGGCGCTGCCCTCAGCCAGATCATTGGGCACATGATCAAGAGCCAGGCATCGGGCCGGTCGGCTCCGGATGCCGCGCCGATACCCGAGATCGCCCATGGCGTGATCCGCTCGGTGCTGGAGGACCTGGCGGACCGTCATTCCGATGGCCAAATCGAAGCTGCCGCACGGATCATTCAGGAGGCGACAAGCGAGATCTGCGAGAACATCTTCTTCGTTCCCATCGAGCAAATCGCAGCAGGCGCGAAGGGCAGGCGACGTGGGAGAAACGGCTCGCGGCCTCGCCGTCCTCGCTGACGGTAGGCAGGCGGGACAGAGAAGGCAGCCGGGAATCGATTGGGAGTTAGGCCGCGCCTCGCGACGGCGCCGGCGACGTGCGGCGCGTCCTCCCCCAACACCCGCACCGCCTCGTTGAGCGCGCGCCCTTTCTTTGTGATCGCGAGGTCCAGCTCGGGCGCCGGGCTCGCGGCCCCGAGCTCAACGGGCTCCGGTGCGGTGTCCGTGGCCTCGCGCAACTCGGCTAAAGCCGCTCTAGACGGCGCCGGATCCGGTGCAGGGCCTGGCGGTCGAGCTCGTCCAGCCCCGTGCCGCCAGGGCGAACTCGGAGGGCGAGGTCGCGCAGGCCGAACGCCTGATCAAGGTCTCGCGGCGCTTCGGACGCAGGCAGCGTGGTCGTCCACGAGGACATCCTCGGCCCCGCCCGTTATGGCGTCAGTTCCGACCTCGGAGATGCCATGTGAGCTGGGGAGGCTCCACCTACGGCCCGTCGTCGCCGCCTCGCGGCACGCCGCCGCCGGTGGGCAGCTCCCGGAGCGCGGCGCGCAGGCGATCTCTGAGCTTTGGTGGGCGCACGGTGACGCTGCCGAGGAGGACGTTGGCGCGGACCTCGATCACGGGGGCGTTCGGGGCGGGCGTACCGTGGACTTGGCTGGACTTGGAGCCGAGGGTCGCGCGCCCGGATAGCCGGACGTCGACGCCATCGGGTGCGAAGATCGTGATCGAACCGAGGGTGGCGCTCGCGTCGATCGTCGTGTGCTGGGCGGTGAGGACGGCCTCTTGGAGCTCGAGGTGGCAGTCACCGAGCACAGAGCGGACGGTCATGTGCGCCGGGACGTGCCAGTGGCCCTTGCGCGTCTCGTTGCCGAGGATCGCGGTGATCTCCGCGGGCTCCACCGGCGAGGTGTCCGGGAAGGCCCGTTCCAGGTCACTCGTGAGCGTGGCGAGCTCGCGTTGCAGCCGGGCGTTCAGCGCGAGCTCGGCACGCCCCGAGTATTCCTCGAGCGTGAGCCGCCCATCGCCGGCAGCGGCGGACAGCAGCTCGAGCGCCTCGTCGCGGTCACGATCGGAGGCTCGCAGCTCGACTGCCGGCGGATCGGAACGCGGATCGTTGTCGTCGGGGGTCACTGCGCGTGCGCCCCGCGCGTCAGGCGATCGCGTCCGACATCCGACAGTGAAAGCGCGCCGGCAAGCCAACGATCGAACATCGCGAACGCCTGATCGCGCGCCGCCGGCGCGTACTGCCGAGACTCCGCCACGCACCTCCTCGGGAGTCAGCCCGACCTCCGCGAGGTGCGGGTCGCGCTCGGCCCACGCCTGCACCCGCTCGGCGTCGACCTCGGGATGGAACTGCACACCGAGATGCGGACCGAATACAAACGCCGCCGGGCCGGCGGGCGATCGCGCGAGCTCGACCCCGCCCGGTGGGACGCGCATCTGCTCGTTGTGCCACATCAGCCATGGGCCGGCGGGAACGGCGTCGCCGTCGACCGTCTCGATCGGGAACCAGCCGATCTCGGGCCGGGCGAGCTGATCGACCCCGCCCCCGAGCGCCAACGACAGGGCCTGCCCGCCGAAGCACAGACCGAGCACGGGCACGCCGGCGCTGACCGCGTCCCGCAAAACGGCGACCTCCGCGGGTACCCACGAGGGTTCGGAACCCGCGGCCGACGCCTCGGACCCGAGCGAGACGACGAACGAGAATTCGTCAGGCGCCACCGGCCCGTCCGAACCGGCGTGGTGCACCACGTACGGCAACCCTCGCGACTCCAGCCACTCGGCCACCCGGACCGGCGGGCCGAGTCGGCCGTGTTGGAAGATCAGCGCGGGCTTCGAGCTCAACTCGCAGATCACTCTAGCTCCCTGCTCCCGACCCGCCCGCCCGCGCGACCCGGGGGCAAAACCCGGCCGTCCGGCCCGCCGCCGGCCGCGCCACCGCCCGGCGATACGCTGGCAACACAGTGACATCGACGAGCGACACCCGCACGACCGAGGGCCAGGCCCTTCCGCTCCCCGACCGCGACCAGGTCCTCGAGCACGCCGCCGAGCTGATCGCCGAGGCCTGGCGGAGCTTCGACCACCCGCGCCCGGGCCAGCCGCTCCCGAACGCGCACACCCGCGAGCTGCTGAGCCGCCCGCTCCCGAGCGCGCCCTCGGACGCGATCGCCTCGCTCGACGCCGCCGTCGACGTGCTCGACCGCTCGCTGGCGCAGGCGCGCCCCCGCTTCTTCGCCTACATCGGCTCATCCGGTCTCGAGATCGGGGTGCTCGCCGACGCGCTGATGGCCTCGCACGACGTGAACGTCGCCAACAGCGCCGGCGCGGCCGACCTGCTCGAGGCGCAGACGATCCGCTGGGTCGGGCAGTTCGTCGGCTTCGACGACAACGCCTGCGGGCTGCTGGCGGCCGGCGGCACGATCGCCAACCTGACCGCGCTCACGGCGGCGCGCGAGCGGGCCGTGCCCGGCGTCCGCCACGAGGGCGCCGGCGGCCGCAAGATGGCGCTGTACTGCTCGGCCGAGGCGCACTACTCGGTCCGCCGCGCCGCCGAGGTGCTCGGCATCGGCGGCCGCAACGTCCGCGCGATCCCGATCGACGAACACCGACGCATGGACGTCACCGCGTGCGCCGAAGCGATCGAACGCAAGACAAACGAAACGGCGTAACGCCCATCGCGGTGGTCGCCACCGCCGGCACGACGCTCACCGGCGCGGTCGACGACATCGAAGGCCTCGCCGAGGTCTGCGGCGATGACGTGTGGCTCCACGTCGACGGCGCCTACGGCCTCCCGGCCGCGTCGACGAACACGCGCGAGCCACCTCTTCAAAGGCCTGCCGCAAGCGCCTTCTCGGCCACCGTCGACGCGCACAAGTGGCTGTACGTCCCCAAGGCGTGCAGCGTCCTCTTGATGCACGACGTCGAGGCGCTCGAGCGACGCGTTCTCGCACCACGAGGGGTACATGCCGCACGGCGAGCAGCTCCACGCGGTCGACCGCTCGCTCGAGTACTCGCGACCCTTACGGGGGCTGAAGCTGTGGCTCGCGTTCACCGTGCACGGCGCCGACGCGATCCGCGCGGCGATCGAGCGCAACCTCGACCAGGCGACGCTGCTGGCGTCCCTGATCAACGCCGACCCCCGCTTCGAGCTGCTGGTCGAGCCGCAGCTGTCGGCCGTCTGCTTCCGCTACCTCCCCCCTGCCGGCGTCGACCCCGACGAGCACAACGCGGCCCTCGCGCGCGCGATCGCCGCCGACGGACGGATCCTGCTCGCGCCGGCCGAGGTCGACGGCGCCGCCGCGCTGCGCGCATGCTTCGTCAACCACAGAACCAACGAGGACGACGTGCGCGCGATCCTCACGGTCGTCGCCGACCTCGCGACCGCAACCGCATGAGCAACAAGGTCGAGGTCGAGGGCGTAACCGTCCCGGTCGACCACTACATCGACGGCCGGCGGCTCGCCAGCGAGACGACCTTCGAGGTGCGGAGCCCGATCGACTGGGACAACTGGAAGCTCGCCGAGGTCGCGAACGGCGGCCATGCCGAGGTCGACGCGGCCGTCGCCGCCGCCCGCAAGGCGTTCCCGGCGTGGGCAAATCTCGGGCCGAGCAAACGACACGCCCACCTCACTCGCCTCGCCGACGCGATCGACCAGGCCGTCCCCGACCTGGCCAAGGTCGAGACGCGCCGACAACGGATCGCTGTACGAGGCGATGAGCCTGCGCGTGCTCCCGCGCGCGGCCAACAACATCCGCTTCTTCGCGGATTTCGCGAAGGACCGCCTCACCGAAAACACGACCCGCACGCTCCCCGGCGGCGAGCGCAACCGCGTCCGCTACGACCCCGCCGGCGTCGCCGCCGTCTCGACCCCCTGGAACGCGCCGTTCATGCTCGCGACCTGGCGGGTCGGGCCGGCGCTCGCGGCCGGCGACACGGTCGTGCTGAAGCCGCCCGAGTGGGCGCCGCTCACGTGCTCGCTCCTCGGCGACCTCGCCGACGAAGCGCGGCCTCCCACCCGGGGTCCTCAACATCGTCCACGGGACGGGCGCCGGCGCCGGCGCTCCGCTCACCGGACACAAAGATGTCGACCGGGTCGCGTTCACGGGCTCGCCGGCGACCGCGCACACCGTCTACCGCGACGCCGCCGCGAACCTCACCCCGGTGTCGTTCGAGCTCGGCGGCAAGTCGCCGTTCATCGTGTTCGACGACGCCGACCTCGACGCGGCGGCGGCGACCGCGGCCTACCAGTACGACAACTCGGGCCAGGTCTGCCTCGCGGGCACGCGCCTCCTCGTCCAACACTCGATCCTCGACGACTTCCTCGAACGCCTAGATAACCAACACAAACAAGATCAAGGTCGGCGATCCCGCGCGACCCCGACACGACGTACGGCCCGCTGATCCACCCGGTCGCGCTCGAGCGCGTCACCGGCCACGTCGAGCGGGCGCTCGCAGAAGGCGCGCGCCTCGTGTTCGGAGGCAAACCGATCAGCGGCCTCTACTACCCGCCGACGCTGTTCACCGACGTTCCGCCGCGAGCCGAGATCCTGCAAAAAGAGGTGTTCGGCCCCGTCCTCACCCTCCAGACGTTCGAAGACGAGCAGGACGCGATCGCCAAAGCCAACGCCACCGACTACGGCCTCGCGGCGACGATCTACACGGGCTCGCCGGAGCGCGCCGACCGCGTCAGCGCCGCGGTCGTCGCCGGCACGGTTTGGGTCAACTGCTTCTACGTGCGCGACCTCGAGACGCCGTTCGGCGGCGCGCGCGACTCGGGCATCGGCCGCGAGGGCGGACACCACTCGTTCGACTTCTACTCCGACGTCAAGACGGTCGTCGAGCGGACGGCGCTGTTCTCATCCGGCGAATGACCCGACGAGCCGGCGGCACAGCCGCCCCACCTCGGCCGGGTCATCGGTGTACTGCGAGGGCTTGAAGCAGATCGTCGTGTAGCCGGCCTCGAGCTGCGCCGGGATCGCCTCCGCCGCCTCCATCAGATCGGCCACACCCCCGCGAGACGGGAAGCGCCCGCGAATCCCGCCGACGACCTCGACCTCAGAAAACGTCCGCCCCGCCGCCGCCATCGCGTCGACCAACACCCGGAGCTCGTCAGCGCCAGGCTGGCCGAACGGGTGAAAGCCGTGGCCGTACTCGACGAGCCGGCGCACGATCCACGGCCCCACCGTCATCCCGCCGAACCACAGCCGCGGCCCGTCAGCGCGAAACGGCTTGGGTTCGAGGTAGACGTCGGCAAACGAATACCACCGTCCCGCGAATGACGACGGACCCGGGCGCCACAGCTCCCGCCACGCCGCCAGGTGCTCGTCGAGCAACTCGCCACGGTGCTCGAACGGCACCCCGAGCGCCGCGTACTCCGCGACGGTGCCAGCTGACCGTCGGCTGGACCACGAGCCGCCCCTCGCACAGCAGGTCGAGCGTCGCGAGCTGATGCGCGAGCAGCACCGGATGCCGGAGCGGCGCGATGATCGCCGCGCCGATCAGCCGCAACCGCGTCGTCACGGCGGCGATCGCGCTCATCAGCACGATCGAGTCGGGCCACGGCGTGTCAGGGTCCTGGTTGCCGGGCGCCGCGTAGTCGCGCGGGTTCTCCGGGCGACCACCCGCCCCGGCAGACGGCCCGAGCACGATGTGCTCGCTCAGCATCACGCCGTCGATCCCCGCATCCTCAGCCTCGACCGCCATCCGCACCAAAGCCCGCAGATCCCTCGGCGAGGTCATCGTCCAGTTCTCGCTCAGGACGAGGACGAACCGGGGCGCGCGAGCCAACGAGCTCAAGATCAAACCAAGGTGACGCGGACGGGCAGCCGCTTGAGCCCGTTGGTGAAGTTCGTCCGCTGGCGCACCGGCTCGCCGGCGAGCTCGACCCGCTCGACGCGAGCGACGAACTCCTCCATGTACACGCGCAACTCGAGCCGCGCGAGGTGCGCGCCCAGGCACTGGTGCGGCCCGCCCCGCCCGAACGTCAGATGATCGGTCGGGTTGCGGGCGACGTCGAGGCGATGCGGATCCGGATAGTGGTCGGGGTCGCGGTTGCCGGCGGCGAACCACACGATCACCTTGTCGCCGGCGGCGATGTCGACATCCCGCACGGTGACGTCGCGGGTGGCGGTCCGCCGGAAGAACCACACGGGCGAGGAGAACCGCAACAGCTCCTCGGTCGCCGACGCGATCAGCGACGGATCCGCGCGCAGGCGCGCGTACTCCTCGGGATGCTCGGCGAGCGCGAGCGTCCCGAGGCTGATCGCCTGCCGCGTTGTCTCGTTACCGGCCACGATCAGCAGCGCGAACGTGTTGTCGAGATCCTGGTCGGACATCGGCTCCCCGTCGATCTCGCCGTTCGCGATCAGGCTGAGCACGTCGTCGCGCGGGCACGCGCGACGGTCGGCGTAGAACTCGCGCCCGATCGCGCACAGCTCGTCGGCCCACGGGGACCCGAACGGCTTGTAGCGATACTCGTCGCGCTCGCCGGCGAACGCGTGGTCGCCGACGTACTCGGGATCGGTATCGACAAGCAGCCGGTCGCCGAGGTCGATCAGGTGGGGCAGGATCTCCTCGGGGAGCCCGAGGATGTGCGCGAGCACGCGGATCGGGATCGGTGCCGCGAGCTCGTGCACGAGGTCGAACTCGCCCAGCGGGCAACACGGTATCGAGCCGGTAGCGGACGAGCTCTCGCAGCCACTCCTCGTACCGCGCGACCGCGCCCGGGGTGAACTGAGTCGAGATCAGCCGGCGGTAGCGGCCGTGCTTGGGCGGGATCGAACTCGAGGAAGTTCCGGCGCGCCGCGAGCACGTCCTCGGGCAGGTCCTCGATCGTCGCGGCGCCGCCGACCTCCGAGGAGTACGTCTTCGTGTCGCGCAGCACCGCGAGCACGTCGTCGTACTTGGTGAGCGCCCAGAAGCCGCGGCCGTCGGGCTCGGGGTGGCGGTAGACCGGCGCCTCACGCTGAAGAAGGTCGAACACCTCCCACGGCTCGTGGTCCGCGAACAGGTCGTAGTCGAGCAGATCGACCGACTCCATCGTGGCGCGGAGCATACACCGTTCTGCGTAATGTATCCACGAGTGGAAGGGCGGATCTGGAGAAGATTTGGGTTCGGCGGTGGCGGGCGTGGCGGGTCGCCATTGCCCCGCCCGCGGTAGAACACCGTGCAAATGACTTCTGAGGTGATCGTGCGCGTCGCCAGCGAGGGCGACCTCAGCACGGTGGCGTCGTTACGGCTGGCGTGGGGGGACCGCGCCGGACCCGCCGCCGGTTCGGGCCCAGACGCGGACTTCGAGCGCTCCATGGCCGAGTGGCTCGCGAACGAAGGCGACCGCCGGACGATCTGGCTGGCCGAGCTCGCCGGCGAGCCCGTTGGGATGGCGACGCTATTCGAGTTCCGGCGGATGCCCCGACCGGGCCGGATGGACTCGCGCTGGGGCTACGTAGCCAACATGTTCGTGCGCGAGGACCGGCGCAACCGGGGCGTTGGCACCGCGCTACTTCGGGCGCTCATCGACGCCGCAACCGAGCGCGGCTACGTCCGTCTGACCGTGGCGCCAACCGCTCGGTCGGTGCCGTTCTACCGTCGCGCGGGGTTCGTGGACGCTGATGGCGCAGGCGAGCGAGCTGTTGCTGATTCGGCCCGGCCGCGTCTCTTGACACGCCACCCAGTACTTGCGAATGTATCCGAAACGAGGGATCGGAGAGCTCATGTTCAGCTCCCCGCGATCCGCGAGTTCATGGTTGGCGACCCGGAGATCCACCCCTTAGGACGCGGAGGGTAAGGAGAGGCAATGGCAACTCATCCCGTCAGCAGCGCCGGCGCGGGCGCCGACGCGACTCCCGAGCCGCACCTCGGCGAGAAGCACCTGACGACGCTGCACGCGATCGGGCAGGCGCTGGCGATCGGCCCGATCTTCTCGGTCGGGCTCGTCAGCGGCCTGGTCGCGAACGTGGCCGGCTTCTCCACCCCGGCGTCGATCGTGCTCGGGTCGATCGGCTCGATCGGGCTCGCGTATGTGATCGCGATCTACGCGCGGCGGTATGCCGGCGCCGGCGCGATCTTCGAGTACCTGGCGCAGGCGGTGCACAACTCGTTCGGGATCTTCTCGGGCTCGGTGTACCTGCTCGGCACGCTGTTCCTCGGCGCCGGCGGGATCTACATCGGCCTCGGGTTCCTCGTCCAGGGGTTCTTCCAGAGCCACCTCCACACCTCGATCCCGTGGTGGGTCGGTGGCGCCGCCGGCCTCGCGATCGCGTTCACGCTCAACCACTTCGGCGTCAGGCTCGCGATCCGAGGCGTGCTGCTGCTGGCCTCGATCTCGTCGATCCCGTTGCTGTTCCTGTCGGTCGTGATCATCGCCAAGGGCGGCGTCGGCGGCAACACGCTGGCTGTGTTCAACCCGAATGAGACCTCATGGAACGCGGTGTTCAACGGGATCCTGTTCGCGGTGACGCTGTTCATCGGGTTCGAGGCGGCGGCGTCGATCGCCGAGGAGACCGAGAACCCGCGCAGGTCGATTCCGATCGCGGTCGTCGGTGCGGTCGCGCTGAGCGCGGCCCTGTACATCTTCGTCTGCTACGCGGCGACGATCGGATTCGGCAAGGTCGCGCTCGAGAAGGGCGCGTGGTTCGCGTCCCCGAGCCCGTTGGGCACGCTCGCCACCATCTACGTGGGCAACTGGCTGAGCTTTGTGATCGACCTTGTGATCATCCTCGACGCGCTGTCGCTCAGCATCGCGATCATGGTCACCGCGTCGCGGATCATCTTCGCGTTCGGTCGCGACGGGCTCCTCCCAAAGGCGGCCGCGAAGACCTCCCGCTACGACACGCCGGTGGTCGGCAACGTCGCGATCGCGATCTGGAGCATCCTGCTGCTGATCTGGGCCGGCGTCACGAACTACGGGGTTCCGGTGAAGCTGCCCAACCCGATCGAGGCGTTCAACATCACGACCGGGGCCGGGAGCTACTTGGTCGAGTTGATCTACATCTTCCTCGCCGTGTTCGCGCTCCGTCTGCTGTGGCGCGACCGCCACACCGAGGGCGGGCTGTGGTGGAAGGTGGTTCTCGTGGTGCTCGGACTGGTCACGCCGATCCTCGCGTTCAAGGGCGCGCTCGACCCGTTCCCGACGTTCCCGAACGATCGTGGCGTGTTCATCGCGATCGCCTGCATCGTGATCGCGCTGGTCTGGTACGGAATCCTCCACTTCACGAGGCCCGAGCAGGTCAAGGCCGCCGCGGGATACGCAGTCGAGCACCACGGCGTGCCGGCGCTCGACGAGCCGATCCCGCAGCCCTCCCCTGGCGCCGCGGGCTGACACCGAACCCGAACGGGTGCCCGCAAGCCTCCGGTGCGAGATCTTCCCGTCCGATCTCGACGCGACCGTCAACTTCTACATAAACGTCCTGGCGTTCCGCCTCGTCCGGGATGAGCGGACCCCCGACCATCCGTACGTCGCGCTCGAACGTGGCGAGGTTCGCCTTGGCGCGGCGGCTCGGGCCGAACCCGAGGATCGCGACCAGCGCCGGCCGCCGACCGGCATCGAGCTCGTGCTGGAGGTCGACGATCTCGAGGCCGACCGCGAGCGCGTGGCCGAAAACGGATGGCCGCTAGAAGAGGACATCACCCACCGCCCGTGGGGCCTTTCCGACTCGCCGACTTCCGGCTGCTGGATCCGAGCGGCTACTACTGGCGGATCACCACGCGGTGATTCACGACGGATGCAGCACCACTCGCAGCTCCATCCGCGCCGCCGGCCCGAACTCCGTCTCGGTCTCGCCCACGTGGACGAACCCGACGCTGCGATAGAACGCGTCCGCGTGCGGGTTGGCCGTGACCTCGACGCTGCCGATGCCCTCGCGCGCCGCCAGCGCGACGATGTCGGCCACGAGTCGCCGCCCGACTCCCATGCGCATCCAGTCCGGATCGACGAACAGATCTTCGAGGTCCAGCGCCCCCTGCTCGAGCCGCCGCCAGGTTGTGAACCCCCGGATCGTGCCGTCAGCGGCGACCGCGACGCGAGTTCTTCCTTCGGCCACCGCTGCGTCGGACGGCCCGACCAGCTCGGGATGGGCCAGCATCAGCTCGCGGTCGCCCTCGTTCGACAGCGACGAACGCCGGAAGAGACGGCGGAGAGCCGGCAGGTCAGCGGCAATGGCCGCGCGTACTTGAACGACCAACTCGACGAGCCCCACTAGAGCAGCTTCGAGTACTCCGCGAACTCCCAGTCGGTGACCCACGTCCGGAACCGCTCGAGCTCGGCCATCTTGATCGTCTCGAACGTGTCGACCAGGCGCGACCCGAGCGCGTCGATCATCACCTGATCCTCCTTGAGCGCCGCCAGCGCCTCGGCAAACGTCGTCGGCAGCGTCGCGCCGAGCGCCTCGTCGGGCAGGTCGTAGATCATCCCCTCGACGGGCTCGGGTAGCTCGAGCTCGCGCCGCACCCCGTCGAGCCCCGCCGCCAGCGCCGCGGCGTAGGCGAGGTATGGGTTGGCGGTGCCGTCGCCGAGGCGGAGCTCGAGCCGGGTCGAGGGGCCGCGCTCCTTGGGTACGCGGACGAGCGCCATCCGGTGATCGTGGCCCCAGCACACGCGCGTCGGCACTAGCGCCTCGGCGCTGATCCGCCGGTAGGCGTTCACGGTCGGGTTGAAGAACACCATCATCGCCCGCGCGTGCTCCATCACGCCGGCGATGAAGTGGCACATGAACTTGGTCAGGCCGTGCTCGCCGTCGTCGCCCTCGCCGGCGTTCGCACCGTCGGCGTCGACGAGTGACACGTGCAGATGGAATCCCGAGCCCTCGTCGTCGTTGAACGGCTTGCCCATGAACGTCGCGAGCAGCCCGTCGAGCGCCGCCATCTCCTTGACCATCGCCCGGAATCGGAACGCGCGGTCGCACGAGTCGAGCGCGGCGGAATGACGCAGGTTGATCTCGAACTGGCTGCGCCCGTACTCGTGGGCGGCGGCGATCGCGCCGAGCTCGAGTTCGACGGCGGCGTCGAGCATCCGCGCGAGCGTCCCCCTCGGGTCGGCCATGTCGCCGACGGTGTACACGGCGCTGTCCTGACCGGCGTAGGGCCGGTAGCCCCGCGGCGAACTCGCGTCCGGCTCCAGCAGGTAGAACTCGAGCTCGGGACCGACGACGGGCGAGACGCCGTACTGCGCGAACTGGCCGAGCACGCGCTTGAGCACGCCGCGGCAGTCGAGCTCGTGCGGCTCGTGCGTGACCGGATCCTCGAGGTCGACCAGGCACGCGACGACGTCCTCCTCCCACGGCAGCGGCACGAGCGTGTTCAGATCGGGGCGGGCGAGCAGGTCGGGGAAGCCGCCCTCGAAGCCGGCGATCACGTTGTGGCGCAGGTCGATGGTCATGATCGCCTCGACGAACCCCATCCCCTCCTCGGCGATGTGTGGGAAGGCCGAGATCGGAATCAGCTTGCCGCGGCAGATGCCGTGCAGATCGGCGTACTGGAGGCGGACGGCCCGGACGCCGACGTCGGCGAGCTCGGACAGGCTCCCCACCAGCCTCGTTCGCGCGGCGGCGGCGCGCTGTTCGCGCTGGTCTGGTCGCGCGTGGGCGGCGTGATCGCCGAGATCTTGGGCCATCTGTGTCTCCTCTCGTTGACCAGTGCGCGGTCGCACCCTCAATCTCCCCCGCGAGTTGCGGGTGCCGCGCGACCGCCTAGGCATCGGCGCGGCTGGGTGCGAACGCGAGCGTACCGGCGTCGACGATCGCGGCGCCACCGTCGACGGTCAGGACCGCCCCATTCACGTATGAAGCCGCCGGCGAGGCCAGCCACGCAACCGCCTCGGCCGCCTCCTCGGGACTGCCCGCGCGCCGCGCGGGAATGTCCGCCGCGGCGATCGCGTAGGCCGCCTCGCGGTCGACACCCCGCCGCGCCGCGAGCACGTCGATCTCCTCGTCCGCCATCGCCGTTCGGATCCAGCCGGGGCAGACGGCGTTGGCGCGGACACCGCGCGGCCCGTAGTCGAGCGCGATGCACTGGGTGAGCATCACGAGCCCGGCCTTCGAGCTGCAGTAGGCCGCCGAGGCCGGGTCGGCGCGCAGCCCGGCCAGCGAGGAGACCGTCACGATCGCTCCGCGGGCCTCGATCAGATGGGGAAGAGCGGCGCGGCAGACAAGGAATGGGGCGGTCAGGTTGGTGCCGATCACGAGGTTCCACCGCTCGATCGTCTGCTCGGCGACCATCGCCCCCGCGCCGGCGCCGGCGCTGACGACGAGCGCGTCGAGCCGCCCGAACCGCTCGACGCAGGCGTCGACCGCGCGCGCCGCCCCCTCGGGAGTCGAAGCGTCGGCGCTCACCGCCAGGCCCCCGACCGCGCCAGCGACCTCCTCGAGCGGCGCCAGACGCCGGCCGCTCACGCACACCGAGTAGCCGTCGCCGGCCATCCGTCGCGCCACGGCGGCGCCGATCCCGGTCCCACCGCCGATGACGAGGACCGTTGGGGCCATCAGTCGCGCAGGAACTGCTCGACCAGCGACTCGGGGAACGACTTGTCGGCGACGTTGTAGGCGAGCGCGGTCATCCGCCACGAGTCCGACAGGTAAAAGCGCTCATACAGCTCGCCGCGGCCGCCGAGCTCCGAGCCGAGGAAGTCCCAGGCGAGGCGGAACAGGCGGATCCGCCGCTCGGCGCCGGCGCCGGCGGCCTGGAAATACAGCTCGATCTGGTCATGCAGCGGGCCGTCGACGTCCGCGCGCGATGGCGTCGCCATGAACCCGCCGCCACCGATCAGCTGGAGCAGCTCGTTTACCCGCGGCAGCCACTTCGGCATCTCCGCTCGCAAAGCTACGAACGGCCGCTCGTCCGGAGCCATCACCCCACCGGCATCAAGGACCGCGCCGGTCTCCGCCGCGACGATCGCCGACCGCGCCAGCTCGCTCATCGACCAGATCTGACCGAGCTTCTCCTGAATGTGGTCAAACCGCGCGACCCCGGTCGTGGTCGCGATCAGATGCCCCAGCCCGAGCGCGAACGACAGCTTGACGTACGCGCGAGTGAACGCCTGATGCATGATGTGGCCGCGCCAGCCAGTGTCCGTGATCACCTCGCTGTAGCCGACGGTGTCGCCGTCCAGGAACACGCGCTCCCGCGGGATCTCGACGTCGTCGAAGATCACGACCGCGTCCATCTCGTCGAACCGTGCCGACAGCGGATAGTCGTAGACGTCCCGTTGTTTGGAATAACTGTCGCGGCAGATGAAACGAAGCCCCGGCGTCGCGATCGGGATCGCGAACGACAGCGCGTAGCGGCCATCCTGGGGCCGGATGTCCGACCCCGGGTAGACGAGCAGCTCGTCCGCGAACGGCGCCAGCGTCGCCAGCATCCGCGCGCCCCGCACCACGATCGAGTCCGCGGTCTCCGCGACCTTGTGGAGCGCGACCTGGCCCATCGCCTGGTCGGCCTCGGGCTTGGTCCGGTCGACCTGCGGGTTCATCAGCGCGTGGGTCGTCGACAGATCGGCATCGCGCATGAACTCCTGGTACGCGACGAGATTCGCAGCCAGGGACTCGTTCCCCCGCCGCGCCCACACCTCCGAGCGCCCTGCGAAGCACGCGAACGTCACGTTCAGGTAGTCGGGGGTCCGCCCCATCACCCCGCCCGACAGCGCGGCGACCAGCTCGAATGCCCGCCGGCGTCGCGTCAGGTCCTCATACGAGCGCGGAATCAGATGCGTCACGTTGACGAGTTGCTCCGAGCCGCCGGCATTGGGCGGTGGGGCGAGCATCTCGGAGGCGTGCTCGTGCTGGAGGTCGAATACGCGCGCGAGCGACAGCGCCGCCTCGCGCAGCTCGGGATGGTCGAGCGGATGGCTGATCCGCTCTCCCCGCAGCCAGATCTCGCGCCCGCCCTGGCGCAGGCCGTCGAGGAACTGCTCGCCCGTGCGGGCCCCCGTCGCCTGACCAACCGACGACAGAGCCATCACTCGCCTCCCGGCGGCAACGCGTGGCCGAGCGCCTCGAGGCCTTGGCGCTCCCAATCGACGGCCACGGGGTCGAAGCGGAAGTACGAGCGTGGCGGAAGGATGCCCCACGTGTTCGAGGAGTGGGCGTCGTCGGGCCACTCGCGCGGCTCGTGGTCGGCGCTCAGCTGCTCCATGTCGCTATAGAGCTCGACCATGCACTCCTCCTCGGGGATCCGCACGTAGGCCGCGAGGTTCTGCCCGAGCGCGTGGCGGACGGGACCCCAGGCCAGCCACCGCCCGTGCTGGGCGAGGTGGTCGAGGGCGACCCGCAGCTCGCCCCAGTCGGTCAGCTCGAACGCGAGATGATGGAAGTGGTAGTGGCCCTTGCCGACGAGCGCGACCGTGTGATGATCGGCTCCCAGGTGCAGCCAGCAGCCCTCGTCGCCGAGGCGATCGGTCAACCGCAGCCCGAGCACGTCGCAGTAGAAGTCGCTCAGCCCAGCGAGATCCCCCGTAAGCGAGTTGACGTGGCCGAGCTTGCGGGGATGGAAGCCTGGGAGCGTCGTGGTCGACCGTGCGATGGCCGGCCGCGGATCGGAGTCGGGCGCGTACGGGACCAATTCGAGCCCGAACCCGTCCGGGTCCCTCAGCCGCACCGCCAGCTCGTCGCGCTCGTAGGTCACCCCAAGCCCGTCGAGATGCGCGGCGGCGTCGTCGAGCGTCACGCCGCGCGCGAGCTCGTATCCGGCGTGGTCGGCGCCCGGTACGTCCGACGGCACGAGCTCGAGCGAATACGGCTCATACGCGCAGGCCAGCCGTGCGCGGTCGGGCGCGAGCTCGCGAACGGTCAGGCCGAACTGGATCGACCACCGCTGGGCGGCGTCGGCGAGATCGCCGGTCCGGAGGCAGACGTGATGGATTCGCCGGAGAAGCAGCAATTTTGGATACAGTATCCGCGCCTTGGCACCGGGTCAAGAAGATAACGAGCGCCGCGCTCGTGCCCTGAAGCGCCTCGCCGAGCTCGCCGACGAGCCCGGCGGCGATCAGTTCATCGAGCGGATGGGAGCGCTCGGCGACTGGATCGTCGACTGGGCTTTCGGCGACGTCCACACTCGCCCCGGCCTGCCGGCGCGCGAGCGCGAGCTGATCATCGTCGCGGTCCTGACCGCGCTCGGCTCGAGCGATCCTCAGGTCCGGGCTCACATCCGGGCCCTGCGCGCGATCGACGTCCCGTGGAGCGAGATCGAGGAGACGATTCTCCAGACGACTCCGTACGCTGGGATTCCGCGTGCGGTCAACGCGATGAAAGTGCTCCGCGAGGAACAGGAGGCCCAGACGTGAAGGCAGTGCGGTTCGTGAACCCGGCGGGCGAGACCCGGATCGGGGCGCTGGGCGAGGACGGGACGATCACGGATGCCGGCGCCGCCGGACCGCAGGGCTTCGTCCCCACAACCCTGGCGTGGGAGGCACTCGGGCAGGCCGATGGCCCGACTCACAGCGCCGACGAGGTCAAGCTGCTCCATCCCGTCGTGCCGAACAAGCTGATCGGAATCGGGCTCAACTACCGCACGCACGCCGCCGAGTCGGAGCTCGACATCCCGAGCGTGCCGGTCGTGTTCGCGAAGTTCTCCTCGTCCCTGGTCGGGGACGGCGAGGAGGTCGTGATCCCGCGCGAGGAGACCCGCCCCGACTACGAGGGCGAGCTCGCGGTGGTGATCGGACGGGGTGTGTACCGGGCCGACCCGACCGAGGCGCGGGGAGCGGTCGGCGGCATCGCCGCGATCAACGACGTGTCGGGCCGGCGGGCGCAGCTCGAGACGCCGCTTCGCCAGTTCACGCTCGGCAAGAGCTTCGACACGTTCTCGCCGCTCGGCCCGTGCATCGCCTCGGCCGACGACGTCGACCTCGCCGACATCGACGTCCGCACGACCGTGTCGGGCGAGGTCATGCAGGACGCCAACACGAGCGACCTGATCTTCTCGGTCGTTGAGCTGATCGAGTACATCTCGGCCGGGGTGACGCTCGAGCCCGGCGACGTGATCGCGACGGGGACGCCCGGCGGCGTCGGCGACTCGCGCTCGCCGAAGCGCTACCTGCGCGAGGGCGACACGGTCGAGATCTACATCGAGGGCGTCGGCACGCTCTCGAACCCGGTCCGCAACGAGCAGTGATTTTCGTCAGCTCGATCCGGCGTGCGCGCCGATGGGCACCGGCCCGAGCTTGCGGCGAATGACGAAATAGGAGATGGTGCCGCCGGCCAGCGGCACGAGCAGGCCGATCGCCTGGTGAAGCAGCACGGCGGCGACCGCGGGGTTGTGGTGAACGCCGTAGACGATCAGCATGCCGGCGATTCCGCCGATCGTGCCCACGCTGGCGGGGAGCGGGAGCGACCCTCCGAGCGCGCCGATGATGTACGCCATCAGGACGACCGCGATGCCGGGCACCGGGCGCGCATGCACCGCGCGCAAGGCGAGCCACAGGATCAGCAGATCGAACGCGAGGTAGGCCAACGCCCCGAGCACCGTCGCCAGGCTGCCGCGACGGGACAGCAGTCGTTTCGTGTCGTTCACGGCGTCGGCCAGCGTGCTGATCGCGCGGGCGACCTTGGCGTGCTTGACCTGCTCCGGATCGGTACGGGTCTGCGCGCGAGCAGCGATGAGCAACGCGAGCGCGATCCCGCACGCCGCGAGCGCCGCCGGTAAGAGCGTCAGCAGGAGGTTGTCCTCGCCGGCGAAGATGCCCACCGCGAGTCCCAGGCCGAACACGATCAGCGCCAGTGCGTCGACGGCCGTGTTGAGAAAGCTGAGATTGAACTGCCGCTCGGCGATCACCTTCGTCGGCATTCCAAAGCGGTGAAGGATCCATCCTCCGACGCCCATTCCACCGAGCGAGCCACCGGGTACGAGCAGCCCGCCTCCAAGCTGTGCCCAGGCGACGCGCTGGTCCATGCCCCGGCCGCGCCCATCACGGTCGAGCACGCTTTCCGGGTCGACGATCTCCCGCCACGCGAAGACGAAGCCGGTCTCGGAGATCACCTCGAGCACGATCGCCCCGACGACCCATTCCCACGACACCTGCCGGAGGCTGTGGAGCGCTTCGTTGAGGGTCGGAATCAGCCTGAGGATGAGATACGCAACCACCAGATAGCCGACCAGCTTCAGCGCGGACTTGCGCAGATGACGTTTCACGTCGCTGAGCGCGTGCCGCGTCTGGTGCGTGTGGTGCGTCTGGTGCGTGTGATGAGTCTGGCCCGGCAGCTGGGGTCACTCCCCCAGGATGTCGAGCGAGCGCTTCATCGCGTCGGCGAGATGGCGGCGCGTGAGCGACTCGGCGCGTCGGCCGTCGCCGGCCTCGATCGCCTCGAGGATCTGCTCGTGCTCGCCGACGTCGAGCACCATCCGCTCCTGGGTCTCGACCTGGCGCTCGTAGATCGTCGCGCCGATCCGCGCCACCCACAGCCGCTCGGCCAACTGGAGCAGGAACTCGTTGCCAGCTGCCGCCACCAGCGCGAGGTGGAACTCGCGGTTGGCCTCGAAGCTCCGCTCGACGCTCCGCAGCGAGCGCCGCTGCGCCGCCACCGCCGCGCGCATCCGCGCCAGCGGCTCGGACGGCCGGCGTCCCGCCGCCAGCCGGGCTGCCCCCGGCTCGACCACGAGCCGCGCATCGTAGGCGCCGCGCGCTCCGCCCTGGTCGATGTCGGCGACGCGCGCGCCACGGTTGGTCCGCATCTCGACGAGCCCCTCGGCGGCCAGCCGGCGCAGTGCCTCACGCACGGGCGTCCGTGACACGCCGAGCTCCTCGGCGAGGTCCTCCTGATGGACCCGCGCGCCGCGCGCGAGCGATCCGCTCGTGATCCGCTCGCGGATCGCGATGTACACCTGATCGACGACGCTCGCGATGTTCAGCCGGTCAGGCGCGGGCCCTGGGTCGCTGGCGGCTTCCATCGATCGCGGTTATCCGGCGAGCTCTCCCAGCACCGCCTCGGTCGCCGACACCAGCTCGTCGACCTCGTCGTCGGAGATGATCAGCGGCGGCGAGAACGCGAGCGAGTTCGCATACGGAAGCGCGCGACCGATCACGCCACGGGCGAGCAGCGCCTCCGACATCGCGCCGGCGGCCACGGGCTCCTCGAGTCCGATCGCCTGCATGAGCCCCTCGCCACGGACCTCCGCGACCCCCGGCCGGCCGACGAGACCCTCGAGCCCGGCGCGCAGCCGGCGACCCGCCGCACCAGCCCGCTCGGGCAGGTTCTCGGCGCGCATCAGCTCGAGGTTCGCGATGCCGGCGGCACAGCACGTCGGATGACCGCCGTACGTCCCGCCGTGGGCGAGCAGGTATGCATCGTCGGCCTCGAGCCAGCCGCGCAGGCGCGGCCCGATGATCACCCCGCCGAGCGGCAGGTAGCCGCTCGTGACCGCCTTGGCGAACGTGACCATGTCCGGCGTGACCCCGTAGTGCTGGGTGGCGAACCACGAGCCCAGGCGTCCGAAGCCGGTGATCACCTCGTCGAAGATCAGCAGCGCGCCGCTCTCGTCGCACACCTCGCGCAGGCCCTCCAGATAGCCGTCGGTCGGCGGGAACACGCCGCCCGCGCCGATCACCGGCTCGGCGACGATCGCCGCCACTCGCTCGGGTCCGTGATACGTGACCGCTTCCCGCATCGCCTCGACGCTGTCGCGATCGACCTGGAAGAAGTCCGGCAGCAGCGTGCCGAACGGATCGCGGTTGGCGGGGAGCCCGCCCGCTGACGTGCCGCCGAGCATCACGCCGTGGTAGGCGTAGTGGCGGCTGAGCACGACGGTGCGGCCGCCGTCGCCGGCGGCCTTGTGCCCAGCGCGCGCGAGCTTGAGCGCGGAGTCGATCGCCTCTGAGCCGCCGCACGTGAGGAACACGCGGGCGTCGGGGATCGGCTCGAGCGACAGCAGCAGCTCAGCCAGCCGGTCCTCCGGACCGTTGGTGAACCGGGCGAACGTGTGGTAGGCCTCGAGCTCGGCCATCTGCGCGGCGACCGCGTCGGCGATCTCGCTTCCGGCCGTGGCCCACGGCGCAGTACCACAGCGACGCCGTGCCGTCGAGGTAGCCGCGGCCGTCGACGTCCCAGACGCGGCAACCCTCGCCGCGCACGATCTCGAGGTACTCCTCGGCGGGCTTGGCCGGGACCGCGAATGGATGCAGGACATTCGGAACACTCATTGCGTAACCCCCACAGTTCGTTCGGCTTCGTCTTCGGGCATTGTCAGCGCCACGTGCAGCGTCTGCGCGCTCACCGCGGGCTGCTCTCCCACCTCCGGGAGCGGCTTCTTGGACTGGACGACGTGGTTCTGGAGCTCGCCGATGCCCTCGATTTCGACCGTGACCACATCGCCGGGCTCGACCGGCCGCGAGTGCGCCGGCGTTCCCGTGAGCAGGACGTCGCCGGGCTCGAGCGTGATCAGCCGCGCCAGATCCGCGATCTGATAGGCGAACGAGAACATCAGGTCGGTGCCGGTGTGGCCCTCCTGGACCTGTTCGCCGTTGACGAACGTCCGCAGCGTCAGGTCATCCGGGTCGACGTCGCCGGCGTCGACCATCACCGGGCCGAGCGGGCAGAACCCGTCCTGCCCCTTGACGCGGAGCATCGAGCCGCGGTCGGCGTGACGGAAGTCGTGGACGCCCCAGTCGTTCGACGACGGTGTAGCCGCCGACGTAGTCGAGCGCGTCGTCGACGCTGACGCGATGACAGCGGCGGCCGATCACGACGGCGACCTCGCCCTCGTAGTTGAGGAAGCGGCAGCCGGGCGGTCGATACACCGGGGCGAGATGGCCTGACAGTGACGAGGGCGGCTTCATGAAGTACGACGGCTCGCTCGGCATGCGCGCCATCTTGTACTCCTCGGCGCGGGAGCGGTAGGTCAGGTGGGTGGCGAGGATCTTGCTCGGCGTCACCGGCGACAGCCAACGCTGGACGTGGTCGACCGCCAGTTCGACGCCGCCCGCGCGGACCGTTTCGCCCTCGAGCGTGCCCTCGAGCGCGCGGCCGTCGTGCTCGATGCGGACATGGTTCATGCGTGGGCCTCCTGTCGTTGCTGGGCCACGACCTCGACGCCGTCGACGGTGTAGCCGAACGAGAAGCGATAGCCGCGGAGCATCTCGCGCGGGGCGATCGCCTGCAGGTCCTCGAGCGTGTCGTCGTAGAAGCGGAGCTCCGCGCTTCCCTCCCAGATCTCGGTCACGTCGCGGTCGTAGCCGCCGGCGCGCACCAGCTCGAACACGTCCGGCCGGTCGCCGGCCGCGGCCGGAAAGTGCCGGGTGTTGTGCATCGGCGGGTCGTTGACTTTCGGGCCGGTCTCGGACACGTGCTCGAGCGTCACCACCATCCGCGCGATCTGCCGGTCGTTCGCCGTGCAGGCGGCGCCGAAGCGCGCGCCCGGCTCCAGGCGCGGCGTCGCCTTGCCGACCGCGAACAGCCGCGTCATCTGGATCGAGCCGAGCTTCTTGGGGAAGCCCTGGATCCAGCCGCGATACATCGCGAAGTCCTTGTCGACCCAGATGTACACGCAGCGGCTGACCGGCTGGCCCTTGTAACGAGCGCCGACGACGATGAAGAACTCGCGGTACTGGGACTGGATCGGATCCTCGAGCTCGTGGAAGTCGAGCGAGCACGACTGCCAGTCGGCGCAGATCGCGGCGACCGCGCCCGGGTCCTCCGCGGGCTCGAGCTCGGGCGGCAGCAGCGCGGCGACGGCGTCGGGGTCGGTGCGGTACTCGGCGATCAGGAAATCGCCCGAGTAGTGCCACGGTGGCTCCGGGACGATCCCAGCGCGCCCATCCGGGGACAGCGGCGCGGTGTAGCCGCGGAGGGTCATGCGGTCACCCGTGATCGGGTGGCCTGCACGAGCTGCGCGAACAGCCCGGCCTGCTCGGGCTCGGACATCTTCTCGGGATGCCACTGGACGCCGACGCACGCCCACTCGGACCGCGACTCGACCGCCTCGATCAGGCCGCCCGGCGCGATCGCAGTCACCTCGAGCCCGCCCGCATCGGCGATCTCGTGGTGGTGGATCGTGTTGACGACGATCCGGCTCTCGCCGCCGAGCGCCCGCTGCACCCTCGACCCGGGGACGAGCTCGACGCTGTGGCGAGCCGACAGGATCTCCTGCGGCGCGAGGCCGCCGAGATCGCGGTGGCCTTCGCCCGCGGACAGACGCTGGGCGAGCCGGCCGCCGTGCGCGACCGCGAGCAGCTGCGCACCGCGGCAGATTCCGAGCGTCGGCAGTACGAGCTCGCGCGCGGCCGCGATCAGCGCGAGCTCCCAGTCGTCGGCGCCGGCGTCCGGATCATCGACGTTCTCGGGCTCGGCGCCGTAGCTCGCGGGGTCGACGTCGCCGCCGCCGGTGATCAGCAGCCCGTCGGCGAGCGCGAGCACCTCTTCGGCCACGCGGGCCGTGTCCCCGGGCGGGCGTGACAGGACCAGCGGCAACCCGCCGGCGCGGGCGACGCGTTCGGCGTAGGCGGGATCGAGCGTCTCGAGCACTGTCCGCTCGCCGAGGTAGGTGGGAAGCGGGCGGCGCCAGCACGTCACGAGGATCCGGGGGCGCTCGTGCTCCATACGGTGTGAATACATTATGTGATGTCCGCGCGCAAGGGCCGGGGTGGCTAGGGCGTGGCTTGCGACCCGGCCAACGTGGTCCGGACCTGCTCGGCCTCGCGCAGCTTGTAGCGCTGAACCTTGCCGGTCGGCGTGCGCGGCAGGTCCTCGACGAACTCGACCACGTGCGGGTACTCGTACCGGCGCAGGTGCTGCTTGCACCACTGACGGAGCTCGTCGGCGAGCGCGTCGGGCTCGTCGGGGGTGGCGGCGCAGATCACGAACGCCTTGATCCGGCTGACGTCCTCGACCTGGACCCCGATCACCGCCGCCTCGGACACGGTCGGGTGGCGCACGAGGCAGCCCTCGACGTCGGCCGGCGAGACCCACAGCCCCCCGACCTTGATCATGTCGTCCGAGCGTCCCTGATAGACGTAGTGGCCGTCGGCGTCCACGACGTAGCGGTCGCCGGTGTGGAACCAGTCGCCGCGCATGCTGTACCGGGTCTTCTCGCGCTGGTGCCAGTAGAAGGCGGCGCAGCTGTCGCCGCGGACCATCAGGTCGCCGGCCTCGCCCGGCGACACGTCGAGCCCGCGCTCGTCGACGACGCGGAGCTCGTATCCGGGCACCGGCCGCCCCGAGGTGCCGGGCGCGAGGTCCTCGAGCGTGTTCGAGCAGTAGATGTGGAGCATCTCGGTCGAGCCGATGCCGTCGAGGATCGGCACGCCGGTGATCGCCTGCCAGCGCGCGAGCACCGCCGCCGGCAGCGCCTCGGCCGCGGACACGCACGCGCGGACGCTCGCGAAGTCGACGTCCGCGGCCGCCGGGGGCCTTGACCATCGCCGCATACAGGGCCGGGACCGAGAAGAACAGCGTCGGGCGGTAGCGGGTGACCGCTTCGAAGATCCGGTCCGGGAGCGAGCGGCCCTTGACCAGACCGGTGCTCGCGCCGACCGACAGCGGGAACGACAGGCTGTTGCCGAGGCCGTAGGCGTGGAACAGCTTGGTCGTCGAGTAACAGAGATCCTGCTCGTCGATCCGCAGGACGTTGCGGGCGTACTGCTCGACGGTCACGCCAATGTCGCGGTGGGCGTGGACGACGCCCTTCGGCCGCCCGGTCGAGCCCGAGCTGTAGAGCCAGAACGCCATGTCCTCGCGGTGGGTGTCCGCCGGCGGCGGCAGCTCGCCGGCGCCGGCGTGCTCGCGGGCGACCGCGTCGAAGCTCGCGTGCGGCCCGGGGTCGCCGTCGACCACGAGCACGTGCAGGCCGACCCGCGACTGGAGCTCCGCCTCGAGCCCGGACAGCAGCGACGCCTCGATCACCAGCACCTTGGCGTAGCTGTCGTCGAGGTAGTAGACGTAGTTGTCGACCCGGTCCATCGGGTTGACCGGCACCGGCACCGCGCCGATCCGCATCGCGCCGAGGAACATCGCGGGGAACGCCGGCGAGTCGTCGAGGATCATCAGCACGCGCTGCTCGCGCTCGACGTCGAGATCGAGCAGATACGACACGACCGCGGATGTCAGCGACGCCAACTCGCCGTACGTGACCGCGCCGTCCGCCGTCAGCAGCGCGCTCTTGTCCGCGCGCCCCGCTTCCAGATTCCGGTCGAGCAGCGTGCTCGCGTTCAGTCGCTCCGCTCCGCTCACGGTGTGATCGAGTCTAAGGGCCCGCTCAGTGGCGCGCCCGCTTTTTCCGGCGAGCGTCGTGCTCGGAGTCCCAGGCCAGAATGCGCTTGATGTAGTCGACCGCCTGGGACGGGGTGCGGGCGATGTGAAAACCGCCCGGATAGCGCGCGAACTCGGCCTTCTTGCCGAGTAGGCGCAGCCCGGTGTAGAGCTCCTCGCCCTGGCTGATCGGCACGCGAATGTCTCCCTCCCAGTGGATGACGAGCACGGGAGTGCTCACGTTGGGCAGGTACGTGAGCGGAGAGCGGAGCTCGTACTCGTGCCGGCGCGACCAGGGAAGGCCGCCCATGTTGAACGACCGCGAACTCCGATATCTCGGTCGTGAGCGCCATGCTCGTCTGGTCGATCACGGCCGCCACGGCCGTCGCGGCGCGGAAGCGATCGGTGTGACCGACGAGCCAGCTCGTCATGAATCCTCCGTAGGAGCCACCGCTTACGAACAGACGCTCCGAGTCGACGATGCCGCGCTCTATCAGGTCGTCGCAGCACGCGAGGATGTCCTCGTAGTCGCCTCCTCCCCAGTCGCCGGTGGAGGCGCTCGTGAACGCCTGGCCGTAGCTCGTGCTGCCGCGCGGATTGGGCAGGACCACCGCGTACCCGGCGGCCGCGAGCGCTTGGTGGAACGCCAGCCAGCGCCCCGACGGCCAGGAGGCATGCGGGCCACCGTGGATGTCGACGTGGAGCGGCAACCCGCGGGGCGCGCGGTCGGTGGGCAGGAGCGTGAAGTACTCGACCTCGGTGCCGTCGGGGCGAGCGACCGTCGTGCGCGTGACCGGGGCGAGATCCACGCCGGCGAGGAAGTCGTCGTTGAGGCGGGTCAGCGGCGCGGGCTCGGCGCCGGCGGTGGTGGTGACGAGCACCTCGCTCGGCCGGTCGGGCCACGAGGCCGTGAGCGCGACCGCGCGCCGGCCGGGTCGAGCCGTGAGCCCGTCGATGATCATGTCGCCGCCGACGAGCTCGCGGCTCCGCCGCTCCCCGACCCGCGCTCTGTGCAGCGTGACCGAGCCGCGGTCGGCGATCAGCATCAGCAGCTCGCGGTCGCCGGTCCAGCACACGGGGGCGGGCAGACCGGGGAACAGAACCGTCGGGCGATCGAGCTCGGGAGCGATCGGCTCGGCGGCGGCGCCGCCGTCGGCGGGCACGACGAACACGTGCGTGTCGGCGTTCCACTCGTCGCGTGTCGCTGCCCGCGAACGCGATCATGCTGCCGTCGGGAGAGAACACCGGGTAGGAGACGCGGCCCTTCCCGTTCGTCACGCGGCGCGGCCGGCCGCCGGCGGCGGACACGACCCAGGCATCCCCGCGGAACTGGCGATCGTCCCGGCGCGGATGGCGGTCCGACGCGAACGCGATCGTGGCGCCGTCGGGGGAGAACGACGGGTCGGCGTTGTCGTACTCGCCGCGGGTCAGCTGGCGGGTCGATCCGTCCGCCACATCGACGACGAACAGATGGCGCCGGCCTTCCTGCCAGCCGACCCCGTCGAGGCGCGCCGCGAGCCCTCGCACGACGCGCGGCGCGTTGCGCTCCGGCGCGCTGGCCTTCGCGCGGTCGGGAGCCCCGACGCGGCAGACGACAACGATCCGCGTCGAGTCGGGCGACCACGCCAGCTGGCTGACCGGGCCTGGCAGCTCGCCGAGCCGCGCGGGCACGCCGCCGTCGAGCGGCGCCAGCCGCACGTGAGCGTGCTCGGGCTGGTCATCGGTGATCGAGAGGTAGGCGAGCCAGCGCCCGTCCGGAGACCAGCGCGGGCTCTTGTCCGCCGGTCCGTCGCTGAACCGGCGCGGGGCGGAGGAGCCGTCGAGCGCCGCCACCCAGATCGACGAACACAGCTTGTCCTCCTCGTTCATCCGCGGCGATGACGGCGAATGCGACCCGCCGCCCATCGGGCGACAGGTCCGGATCGCTCGCGGTCCTCAGCCGGAGGGCATCCTCCGCACGGAAGCTTCGCTTGGCCATAGTCTCTCCCCGTCCGGCCCCATAGTTCGTTCCTCGGTCAAGCGACCGCCGCCGAGTCGCACGGGCGCAAATCTACACATTCCGGGGGAACGGCTGAACGGCTTGGCGAGCGTGAGCTGGATGTCGCAGATGCGCCGTTCCGCGAACCCGGCCTCGCAGTACTTGAGGTAGAGCGTCCACAAGCGGCGGAAACGCTCGTCGTATCCGAGCTCGGCGAGCTCCTCCGCGTGCGCGGCGAAGTTCCCCTCCCAGCGCCGCAGCGTCTCGACGTAGTGCGGGGTCAGGTCCTCGAGCGCTACCACCTGCATATCGGACCGGCGGGCGACGTTCCGCGCGATCACCTCGAGCGAGGGCAGGCAACCGCCCGGGAAGATGTGCGTGTTGATGAACGAGCGCGAGGCCTTCTCGACCTCGTAGGCGCGGTCGTCGATCGTGATCGCCTGGAGGAGCATCGCGCCGTCGGCGGTGAGCAGCTCCGAGCACTTGGCGAAGAATGCGCCGATGTGGCGCCAGCCGACGGCCTCGATCATCTCGATCGAGACGAGCTTGTCGTAGTGGCCGGTGAGGTCGCGGTAGTCCTCGAGCAGGACCGTGACCTGGTCATCCAGACCGGCGCGGCGGACCTCGGCGATCGCGTGATCATGCTGCTCGCGGGAGATCGTGGTGGTCGTCACCCGGCAGCCCGCGCGTCGCCGCGGCGTGGACCGCGAGTCCTCCCCACCCGGTGCCGATCTCGAGCAGGTGATCCTCGGGTCCGAGGTCGAGCTTGTCGCAGATCAGCTCGAGCTTCGCCACCTGGGCGTCGTCGAGCGTCGTCGCGGCGTCACCGAACACCGCGCACGAGTAGCTCATCGTCCGGTCGAGCATCCGCGAGAACAGCTCGTTGCCGAGGTCGTAGTGGGCGGCGATGTCGCGCCGGCGGCGGTTACGCGTGCTGCGCCTGAGGTGGGCGCGGGCGCGCTGGACCGGCACGCGGATGGGAGCGATCAACGCGCGCAGGCGGTCGAGCCCGCCCGCGTTGCGCGCCGCCAGCTGGACGAGCGCGGCGAGATCGGGTGAATCCCACAGGCCCTGCGCGTAGGCCTCGGCCAGACCACGGCTGCCCGTCAGCCCCATCCGCCACATCCGGGGCGAGCGGACCTGGATCGTTGCCGCCGGCGGCCCCGAGCCGTACGTGCGCCGCTCGCCGGCTTCGATCACGGTGAGCGTCCCGGTCCTGATCCGTCTCAGGAACAGCGACAGCAGCCATCTCGCGATCCGGTCGATCACGCTGCGCCCGCTTCCGGATGCCGGTACACGGGGGCGCCCGCGAGCTTGAGGCCGACCGCGTGGCCGTAGATCAGCGCGAGCACGCGGACATTCGCGAGCGGGTAGCGCGCGGTGAGGCCCGCCGCCGAGCGCGGAGTGAGCTCGCGGCGGCGGAGCGCGAGTGTGGCGTCGAACGTGAGCTCGCCGGCGCGGCGGCTCTCGATGTCGACGGCCAGGCTTTCGCCGGGCGCGCCGGCGCGCGCCGTGTAGCGATGATCCATCCCCATGAACGGCGACACGTGCAGCTGCTTGTCGAAGCTGCCCGACCCGCCGGGCAGGACGTACGCATGCCGCTCGCCCCACGGCGTGTTCGTGACCTCGGCGACGACCGCCTCGACCAGCTCACCCGACCCGTCGAGGCAATAGTAGAAGCTGACCGGGTTGAAGCAGTGCCCGAACGAGCGGAGCTGGGTGAGGAGGCGAACGGGGCCCTCCGGCCGGACGCCGGTTCGGGTTTGCACCGCGTCGCGGACCGCGGTGTCGAGCGGAAGCCACGCCGGCCGCAGGTAGTCGCGACGACGAAACCGCAGGAGACCGGGCGACGGCGCGGTCAGGCGGCCACCGAGGAGCGATGGCAGCTCGTCGAGGTCGAGGTAGAACAGCGCCACGCGATGGCGGAACTCGCGCCGCGGCTCGGACCGCCGGTGGCGGATCGTGCCCTCGTAGATGCAGCTCGCCGTCCTCACCGGCGTCGCTGCCATCGGAGTCACGGTCCTCACAGCGACTGCGGTCATCACAACCGTCCGCCGAGCCGCTCGGCCACCCGCACCGCGCTGCGAACGCCGTCCTCGTGGAACCCCCAGCCCCAGTAGGCGCCGCAGAAATGCGTGCGCCGGCGGGCGTTGATCTCGTCAAAGCGCCGCTGCGCCTCGACGCCGGCGGCCGTGTAGACCGGATGGGCGTACTCGATCGTCCGGATCACCTTCGCCGGGTCGATCGACCTCGGTGCGGTTGAGCGTTACGCAGAACTCGCGCTCGGCGCGCAGCGACTGCAGGCGGTTCATGTGGTAGGTGACGGTCGCGGTACCCGCCGGCGCGGGCTGAAGGTGGTAGTTCCAGCTCGCCCACGCCCGCCGGCGTCGCGGCAGCAGCCGCGCATCGGTGTGGAGCACGGCCTCGTTGCGCTGATACGGGATCGCGCCGAGAAGCTCCCGCTCGCGGTCGGTCGCGTCCTCGAGCAGGCCGAGCGCCTGGTCCGAATGGGTCGCGAGCACGACCTCGTCGAACCGCTCGGCCTCGCCCCCGTGCGGGCGGACGAGCACGTGGTCGGAGCAGCGGGCGACCGAGGCCACCGGCGTCGACAGGCGCAGGCGACCCGTGAACCGGGCGATCAGCGCCTCGACGTAGCGCTTGGATCCGCCCTGGATCGTCCGCCACCGCGGGCGGTCGCGGAAGCCGAGCATCCCATGGTGGTCGAAGAACTCGGCCAGGAATCGCGCCGGGAAGGTCCACATCTGGCGCGGGTCCGCCGACCACACCGCGGACGCCTGGGGCACGATCAGGCGCTCGACGAAGGCGCGCGAGAACCGCTGGCGCTCGAGCCAGTCCCCGAGCGAGGGACCGCTCGCGACGAGATCCAGCGACAGCAACTCGTGCGCGGCGCGGTTGAAGCGCGCGAGGTCCGCCACCATCCGGTGAAACGACGGCGTCAGCAGATGCCGGCGGTTCGCGAACAAGCCGTTCGGCGATGCGCTCGAATATTCGAAGTCGCCCATCGCGTCACTGACGCTGAAGCTCATCGTCGACGGCTGCCACGGGACCTCGAGTTTCGTGAGGAGCCGCTCGAAGCTCGGGTAGTTGCGATCGTTGAACACGATGAAGCCCGTGTCGACGTCGTGCGTCTCGTTGGGTGTGTCGACCCGGATCGTGTTCGTGTGGCCGCCGGCGTAGCCGGCCGCCTCGAACACCGTGACCTCATGCCGGTGGTGCAGCAGGTGCGCTACGACCAGCCCCGACACGCCGGCGCCGACGACCGCAATCCTCATCGCTGTCCAAGGAGGGTCATGTAGGTGATTCGCATCCCGAGCGCAGATGGATCACGCGTCGACGGCGGCCGCGAGCGCGACGCTCGCGAGGGCCGCGCCACCGCCGACCGCGAGCGTGGCAGGGGTAGAACCACGCGGCAGCCGGCGGCGGCCGATCGCGGTGGCGATCACGTCGGTGACGTCGCCGGCGGCGCTGGCGGCGAGCCAGGGCCGGAGCGGCTTGCCATTGATCGCCGCCGCCAGCGCCCCCGTGTGGAGGGCCGTCTCGCGAGCGCCGAGGGCGCGAAGCGCGACCTGAACCGGCGCGTCCTCGGCGGCCGGCCCGAGCCACCGGAACGCGAGCCGGCGCGGGGCCACGATCAGGGCCAGGCCGTAGGAGATGCGGAGCGCGAGGACCGCGCCCGCTGTGACTCGGGCGAGCTTCATACCGGCCTCACCGTATCACATCTGGTCGAGATAAAACTCAACAGCTTGTTTAACTCTCATCCCTGCGCTACGGTCCGGGCTCGTGCCGTCGTCACCCCCCGAGCCCGGCCTGACGATGCGCGAGATGTCCGCGCGGAGCGGGATCAGCGAGGCGACGCTGCGAATGTGGGAGGTCCGGCACGGGTTCCCGCAGCCGCGGCGAATGTCGAGCGGGCATCGCCGCTACTCCGAGCAGGACCTCGCCCGCGTCCGCGCGGTACTGCGCGGACGCGCGCGCGGGCTGTCGCTCCAGGCCGCGATCGACCTCGCCCGCGATCTCGGCGACGAGCAGGTGCCCTCGGTATACGCGTCGCTGCGCGCGCGCTACCCCGAGCTCGAGACCCAGGTGCTATCCAAGCGCGCGATGCTGGTGATGTCGCACGCGATCGAGGACGAGTGCCTGGCGCGGGCGGAGCGGCCGCTGCTGTTCGGGTGCTTTCAGCGCGAGCGCTTCTACCGAGCGTCCGAGAGCCGCTGGCGCGAGCTCGCGCGGACGGCCGAGCGGGCGGTGGTGCTGGCCGACTTCGGGCGCGCGCGCCGGCCGAAGAACGGACCCATCGAGATCCCGATCGACAACTCCGATCCGGTCGCCCGGGAGTGGGCGATCGTGTGCGAGTCGCCGAGCTTCGGCGCGTGCCTGGCGGGCTGGGAGCGCCCCGGCGAGGACGGGGATAGCGGCCAGCGCATGTTTGAGGCGACCTGGACGATCGAGGCGACCGCCGTCCGCCTGGCGGCGCAGGTGTGCCTGCGGCTGGCCGCCACGGCTGAACCCGAACTCCTCGACGACCTGGGGGAACAGCTCGAGTCGACCCCGGTCGCCCGCGAGCACGAGCTGCGCTCGGCGATCCAGCTCAGCACCCGGATGGTGCGCTACGCCGCCGCCTCATAGCGGCCCGATCCCCGCCGCGGCGAGCGCGGCCTCGCAGTAATCCCACAGCTGCCGGCAAGCCTGATCGTCATCTCGCGGTGCGCCAAGCCTGTAGTGGGTGGGACGCGGGCGCCGGTCGTGCCAGAACAGCCCCGTGTCTTGCAGCGGCTCGGGCGCCGCGCCGAGCCACACGATCGTGTCCGCGCCTTCGTCGGGGGTGCGGATGATCGGGCCGGTGATCGTCCGGAACGCCGGCATCAAGCGCCTCACGCCTTCGGTGTCCGCCCACCCGGGGTGCATACCGTGCACGACGATCCCGCGGTCGCGCAACCGCTCGGCCATCAGCCACGTGATCGCGACCTGCTCGCGCTTGGTGCGCGCGTACAGCTTCGTCGGGCCGTACGACGTCCGTTCGGACTCCCAGTCGCCGACCGGGAGCGGTTGCGTGTACATGCCACCGGAGCTGACATTGATGATCCGGGCCGGCGCGCTCGCGCTCAGCGTGCCGGCGAGCAGCGTTCCGAGCGCGATCGGCGCGAGCACATGGGTGGCGAACATCAGCTCGTGGCCGTCCGGCGAGCCCGTCCGCGCGTCCGGCATCACGCCGGCGTTGTTCACGAGGACGTCGAGCCGCGGCTCGTTCGCGACGAACCCCTCGGCGAACGACTTGACGGCGGCGAGGCTGCTGAGGTCACATGCCTGCGGGCGCGCGTCGGCTCCCGGGACCGCCGCTGCGATGCTCGCGACCGCTTCCTGCGCGCGCTCCGGGTTCCGGGCGAGGGCGTGGACGGTGGCGCCGAGGCGCGCGAACCCGCAGGCGGCCGCCAGCCCCAGCCCCGACGCCGCCCCGGTCACGAGTACGGCGGCGCCGTCGATCCGCGGAGGGTCCGCCGGCCATCCGGGCAGGTGCCGGCGCGCCAACAGCCCGGTGCGCCCATAGCCGAGCACGATGCTCCGGTCGAGTGCGGTGTCGATTGCCGTTGCGATCAACATTCTGTTTAGATAATAGGCCACATCTTGTTTAACAACGGACTTCACCACCTGTGGCGCGAGCAGCTCGTGCCCCGCCCGCTGGACGAAGTGTTCGGGTTCTTCGCGGAGGCCGCCAACCTAGAGCTGATCACCCCGCCCTGGCTCGGGTTCAAGCTGCTGAGCGCCGAACCGGTCGTGATGGGCCGGGAAGCGCTGATCGAGTACCGGCTGCACCTCCACCAGCTACCGCTCCGGTGGGTGTCGCGGATCGCGCTGTGGGAGCCGGGGCGGACATTCGTCGACGTTCAGGTCAGGGGGCCGTACCGCATCTGGCGCCACCGGCACGAGTTCGAGCCTTCGGGCGACGGCACGGTGGTACGCGATCACGTCGCCTACGCGCTGCCGCTCGGCCCGCTCGGCGAGCTCGCCTACGAAGCGTTCGTCGAGCGCGACCTCGCGCGGATCTTCGACTTCCGTCGCGCCGCGGTCGCGCGCCTGCTCGGATGACCGCGCTGCTCTGGCTCCGGCGCGACCTGCGGATCCACGACCAACCGGCGCTCGACGCGGCCCGCGCCGGTGCCGACCATCTCGTGCCGGTGTTCTGCTTCGACGACCGCCTGCTCCACGGCCGCCATGCATCTGGCCCGCGTACGCAGTTCCTGCTCGAGTGCCTCGCCGACCTCGACGCGTCGCTGCGCCGGCGCGACAGCCGGCTGATCATCCGGCGCGGCCCGCCCGAGCGCGAGATCCCGAGGCTCGCCCTTGAGACCGACGCCACCGCGGTGCATTCAACCAACGACGCCGGCCCGTTCGCGCGCGCCCGCGACGCACGCGTCGCGCGAGCCCTCGCCGACATCGGCGTCCCCGTCCACGAGCACCCGGGGACGTTCGTGGTCGACGACCTCGACGCGATCCGGACCACGGCCGGCGGCCCGTACACCGTGTTCACCCCGTTCTACCGGAGGTGGACCGAGCTGCCGCGTCGCCACAAGCGCGGTGCCCCGCGCTCGCTCCCACCGCTCCCCAGCGGGCTCGAACCCGGGTTGCTCCCGCGCGTGTCCGATCTGGGTCTCGCGCAGGAGATCGAGAAACCGCGTTGTCGCGGCGGCGAGCGCGCCGGGCGCCGGGCGATGCGCGACGGCACCTCGCCGCTCTCGCCCTACCTGCACCTCGGTTGCATCTCACCGCGCGAGCTCGAGGACCGCCTGGCGGACACCGAAAGCGGCGCCGCGGTGCGCAGGCAGCTGTGCTGGCGCGACTTCTTCGCCCACGTGCTGCTGCACCATCCACAGAACGCGCGGTCCGAGCACCAGCCCCGGTACCGCGGCACGATCCGATGGAGTCGCGCGCAGCGACGGTTCGAAGCGTGGTGCGAGGGACGCACCGGCTATCCGATGGTCGACGCCGGCATGCGCCAGCTGAGGCGCGAGGGGTGGATGGACAACCGGGCCCGGCTCGTCGTCGGCTCGTTCCTGACCAAGGACCTCGGAATCGACTGGCGCTGGGGCGAGCGCTGGTTCATGCGCCTGCTGCTCGACGGCGACGAGGCCAGCAACAACGGCAACTGGCAGTGGATCGCGTCGGTCGGCGTCGATCCCCAACCGGTGTCGCGCCGGATCCTCAACCCGGCGCTCCAGCAGGCCCGGCACGACCCCGACGGCAGCTACGTCCGCACGTACGTCCCCGAGCTCAGCCGGTCCCCGAACGACTACCCGAAGCCGATCGTCGACCACGCACAGGCCCGCCGGGAAGCCCTCGCGCGCTACCGCGCCGGCTCTACCGCCGGATAAAGCGCGGGGCCGGAAGCGACTGCGCCTCCGGCCCCGAGCAGCACCTGCCCCAGTTGTCCGAAATCAGTTAGCCGACGAGCGCCGACATGGTCCCCGACTGGATCAGCTCGACCGTCGTCGCGATGTCGACGTCAAGGAAACGGTCGGCGTCCAGGAACGGGACGTGCTCGCGGACGAGCCGGAACGCCTCTTGCGTTCGCGGGCTGCACTTCTCGACGCCGCGGAGCTCGAGCGCCTGGCAGCACGCCAGCAGATGGATCGCCGCGACGTTCTGGGCGAGCTCGACGATCGAGCGCGCGTCGCGCGCGGCGATCGTCCCCATCGAGACCTTGTCCTGGTTGTGGCACTCGGTCGAGCGCGAGTGGATCGTGGCCGGGTTGCACAGCTTCATCGCCTCGGCGGTCATCGCCGACGCGCAGATCTGCATTCCCTTGAAGCCGTGGTGCAGCCCCGCCTCGGGATGGCTCGGCTCAAAGCGCGGAATCAGGTTCGGGGTCAGGCCGCGGTTGAACTTCTCGTCGACGATCAGCTCGAGCTGACGGTCCATCAGATCGCACAGATTGGCGAGCGCGACCTTGAGCGAGTCCATCGCCTGGCCGACGTGGCCGCCGTAGAAGTTGCCGCCGCTCTCGACCCGCCCGCCGGCGACGTTGAACAGCGGGTTGTCGTCGGAAGAGTTGATCTCGATGGTGAGCCAGCGCTCGGCCCAATCGAGCACGTCGCGCAGGACGCCGGTCACGTGCGGCGCGCAGCGGATCGAGTACTTGTCCTGGACCTGGCGGTCGAGCTCGACGAACTCGGCGCCGTCGAGGCCGCCCTCGAACAGCTCGTCGCTGTCGGCGGCCAGGCGGGAGTCGGCCAGCAGCTCGCGAATGTGGCGCGCGCTCGTGACCATCCCCGGATGGGGCTTGGCGTCGTCGAACAGGAACGCGTTGAAGTGGCCGCGGTTGCCGAGCATTGCCTCGGAGGCCATCGCGGTCATCAGATCGGCAACGTCGGCGAGCTCCTGCGCGGCCCCGACGGCCATGCACGCGAACGCGCTCATGAACGAGGTGCCGTTGGTGAGCGCGAGCCCTTCCTTGGCCTCAAGCAGGAACGGCTCGAGGCCGAGCTCGGCGAGCACATCGGCGGCCTCGCGCTCGACGCCCTCGAACGCGACGACGCCGTCTCCGGCCAGCGCGCGCCCGACGTAGGAGAGCGGGGTCAGGTCGCCGCTCGCCCCGACCGAGCCGCGTTCGGGGATGAACGGCACGACGTCGTTGTTGAGGAGGTCGAGCACGCGCTCGACGAGCTCGACGCGCACGCCCGAGTTGCCCTTCGACAGGCAGTTGGCGCGGAGGAGCATCGTCACGCGGGCTACCTCGGGCGGAGCGATCGGACCGGTGCCGACGCCCATGAAGCGCAAGATGTTCTGCTGCAGCCGGGCCGCCTTGCCAGGGGAGATCTGGCGGTGCGCGCTATCGCCGAAACCGGTCGTAACCCCGTAGATCGGTATCTCCTTGGCGATCAGCTCGTCCTTGAGCCGCTTGCTCGCGCTGACGGCCCGGGCAGCATGCTCGGACAACTGAACTGCGCGCCCACGTCGTGAGATCTCGAGCGCGTCGCGGACGGTCAGGGAAGCACCGTCGAGCTCGAGCACCGTCCGACTCGAGAGTTCGCCTGTCGGACTGGTGATGGCCATCTGTGAACTGTTCCGCGGTGGTACGCTCGACGCAACTCACACGCACTCGATCGGTATTCGGATGCAGCTCAGTCGCCCTCTGGACAGCATTGACCGCAAGATTGTTGCGTTGCTCCAGGCGAGCGCGAAGCGCACGTTCGCGGACATCGGCGCCGAAGTGGGGCTGTCGGCGACGGCCGTCAAGCGTCGCGTCGACCGCCTCGAGCGCGACGGCGTGATCATCGGCTACGGCGCCCGGATCAACTGGCGGGCTCTCGGCGAGGGAATCGAGTCGCTGATCGAGATCTACTGCGCCGACCGGACCTCGCCGGCGGACGTCGGACGCTCGCTGGCCACGATCGACGAGATCGTCTCGGCGTTCACGGTCTCGGGCGAGGCCGACGCGGTGATCCGCGCGCGAGTGGACAACATCGAGCACCTCGAGCGACTGGTCGAACGGCTGCGCCGCGATCCGAACATCGTGCGGACCCGGACCCTGATCGTGCTCTCAACGCTGCTCGACCGGCCGTGAGGAAGCGATGACGCCACAGACGTTTGCGCCACCGGACACCGAGATGGAGCGCCGCGACGACGGCACGATCATCCTCAGGTCACGTCGGGCCGTGCCCGGGTGGGAGCCGTCGATCACCGCGGCGCTGCGCAAGCGCGCGGCGGAGCACCCGGACCGGCCACTCGCGGCGCAGCGCGACGCGGAGGATCGCTGGGTCACGCTCACCTACGGCGAGGCACGGCGGCAGGCCGAGGCGCTCGCCGGCGCGTTCGGAGAGCTCGGGCTCGGTCCCGAGCGGCCGGTGATGATCCTGTCGGGCAACTCGCTCGAGCACCTGCTGGTGAGCCTGGCCGCGTACGCTGCCGGTGCGCCCGCGATGCCGATCAGCGTCGCCTACTCGCTGATGAGCAAAGATCACGCGCGGATCAGGGCGATCGCGGAGCTGACCGAGCCCGGACTCGTGTTCGCCGACAACGCCGGGCCGTTCGCCAGCGCCCTCGACGCGCTCGCGCTCGACAAGGTGCTGGTGGCGCGCGGCGAGCGCGGGGGTGCGCTCCGCCTCGACGAAATGTTGGAGACCGCCGCTGAGGACGCGAGTCCGCTCGATGGCGAGCCCGGCGAAGAGGCGGTCGCGAAACTCCTATTCACATCAGGATCGACCGGCGTCCCCAAGGGGGTCATCAACACGCACCGGATGCTGTGCGCGAACCAGGCGGCGATCCGCTCCGTGTGGCCGTTCCTGGCCGACGAGCCCCCGATCCTCGTCGACTGGCTGCCGTGGAGCCACACGTTCGGCGGCAACCACAACCTGAACCTGGCGCTGTTCAACGGCGGCACGATCTACATCGACGACGGCAAGCCGGCGCCGCCGCTGTTCCCGCGTACGTTGGCGGCGCTCCGCGACGTTCCGCCGACGCTCTATTTCAACGTCCCGGCGGGGTACGCGCTGCTCGCGCCGGCGCTCGAGCGCGACGCCGCGCTCGCCGAGCGGTTCTTCAGTCGCCTCAGGTTCATGTTCTACGCCGCGGCCGCGCTGCCCGAGGCGCTGGCCGCGCGCCTGCGCGAGCTGGCATCGCGACATGCCGACCACGAGGTGCTGCTGACCTCGAGCTGGGGCACGACCGAGACCTCACCGGCCGCCACCACCGTGAACTTCCGAGGCGCGCCCATCGGCTGCATCGGGGTTCCGTATCCGGGGGTCACGGTCAAGCTCGCGCCGGTGCAGGACAAGCTCGAGATCCGCGTGAGCGGCCCGAACGTCACCCCCGGCTACTTCCGCGACCCCGAGCTGACGGCCGCCACCTTCGACGAGGAGGCCTTCTATCGGTCGGGCGACGCGGTCAGGCTGCTCGACGAGCACGATCCGAACAAGGGGATGGCGTTCGACGGGCGGATCGCTGAGAACTTCAAGCTGCTGACCGGGACGTGGGTGGCGGCCGGAACGCTCCGGACACGCTTGTTGAGCGCCGCCGGCGTCCTCAGCGACGCCGTGATCTGCGGCCAAGATGCCGGCTATGTGGCGGCGCTGGCCTGGGTCAACGAAGCCGAAGCGGGCAATCTCGCCGGCGGCGAGCTTCGCGGACACCTGGCGGAGGCCCTGACCCGCCTCAACCAGCGGGCCGGCTCAGCCTCGCGGATCGAGCGGCTGCTCCTGCTCGACCAGCCGCCGAGCCTCGACGCCGGCGAGATCACCGACAAGGGCTACCTGAACCAGCGCCGGTGCCTCGAGTGCCGCGCCGACGATGTCGTCCGCCTGTACGCGGAACCGCCCGGTCCCGACGTGATTACGCCGGCGGGCGGGTCCCGGGCGGAGCGGGCCTGACCGCGATCGTCACGTCGACGAGCGCGCACAGCTTGTCGCGCTCGTCGCGGAACTCGTGGCCCCATGTCCACTCCCGCTCGTCGTGGCCGCGGAGCTTGGCCGTGACGTCGACGACGCCACCTGTGATCGGTCTCAGGAAGCTCGCGTAGTTGCTCAGCCCCGAGCCGGTGAAGCCGTCACGCCACACGTTGTTGACCGTGGCAACCGACGCCACGGTCTCCGCCACCGCGGAATAGATGCCACCGTGCATGAGTCCCAACGGCTGCTTGAGGTTCTCGCGGACCTCGAAGCGGACGTGCGCGGAGTCGAGGGTGAGATCGACCCACTCGAGCCCGAGGAAGCCCTCGAACGTCCGGTCGAGAGGGATCACCGGCGACGGCAGCGTCGCCCGGTCCCACGGCGCCGGCTCGGTCATCCGGCTCCGAGCACGACCGATTTCGTCTCGGTGTAGAAGTCGAACGCCTCGATCCCGTGCTCCTTGCCGTAGCCACTCGACTTCCAGCCGCCGAACGGGAGCTCGTCGTAGACCTTCGTGCGCGAGTTGATCCACGTGTAGCCGGCCTCGATCCGCTCGGCCGCGTGGCGCGCGCGCTGAAGGTCCTTGGTCCAGACCGAGGACCCGAGGCCGAACGGCGAGGCGTTGGCGCGCGCGATCGCCTCGTCGAGGTCGCTAACGCGCCAGATCGGGAGCGCCGGACCGAACACCTCCTCGGTCGCCATCGGCGCATCGTGCGGCGCGTCGGTGACGACGGTGGGCGTATAGAAGAAGCCGTCCGCGAGATCGGCGTCGTCGGGGGGACCGCCGCCGGCGCGGAGCTCGCCGCCGGCTTGCAGCGTGCGGGACACCTGCGCGGCCATCTCCTCGCGGCCGCCGGCTGTGTGCATCGGGCCCATCTGCGTGCCCTTGTCGTCGCCGCGGCCGACCTTCAGCCGCTTGGCCTTCTCGACGATCGCCTCGATCACCTCGTCCGCAACCGATTCGAACACGTACACGCGCTTGATCGCCAGGCACGCCTGGCCGCAGTTGTAGAAGCGGCCCATGCTGGCGGCGCTGGCGGCGGCGGCGAGGTCGGCGTCGTCGCAGATGATCATCGGGTCAGACCCGCCGAGCTCTAGCGTCACCCGCTTGGTGCCGCGCGCGGCCAGCGACATGATCCGCTCGCCGACCGGAGTCGACCCGGTGAACGCGATCTTCCGTATCAGTCGGTGAGTCACGAGTGCCTCACCGGCCTCGGAGCCTTTACCGGTGACGACGTTGAAGACACCCTCGGGGAGTCCGCCCTCGGCGAGCAGCTCGGCGAACCGCAGCGTGGTCAGCGGCGTCGTCGCCGCCGGCTTGGCCACGACCGTGTTGCCGGCCACCAGCGCCGGCGCGAGCTTGTTGCAAAGCAGCGTTGTCGGGAAGTTCCACGGCACGATCGCGCCGACCACCCCGAGCGGGCGGCGCAGCACGAACCCGTCGACGCCCGGATCGAGGTTCGGCGTGTGGGCGCCGCGGAGCGCCTTCGACAGACCCACGTAGTGCATCAGCGTGTCGATCGCCTTGGTGATCTCGATCTTCGAGTCGCGGAGCGTCTTGCCCTGCTCGCGGGTCAGCAGCGGGATCAGCTCGTCGATGTGTTCCTCGACGTGGTGGGCGGCGCGGCCGAGGATCTCGCCGCGCTTTGACACCGCGAGCGGGGACCAGTCTGTTAGGGCCTTGGCTGCCGCCTGCACCGCGACGTCGACGTCAGCTGCGGTCGCGCCGGCGACCTCGGTGAACGGCTGGCCGTCGGCGGGGTTGACGACCGGGAGCGGCGCGCCGGCGTTTCGGTGCTCGGCGCCGGCGATGAATGATCCCGCGTGAGTGGTGAGCGTCTCGGTGGTCATGCGCCGACGAACTCCGGCGTGCGCTTCTCGACGAACGCGTTCAGCCCTTCGGACGCGTCCTTGGATCTGAACAGAGTCTCCATCAACTCGGCTTCGAGCACGAGCCCGTCGGCGAGCGGCAGCTCGCCGCCCTCGTGGACGCAGCGCTTGATCGCGGCGATCGCGAGCGCGGGGCCGGCAGCGAGGCGCTCGGCGTACTCGCGCACCTGCGCCTCGGCGTTTTCCGCGTCGTAGACGGCCGCCACGAGCCCCATCTCGCGTGCCTCCTCGACGCCGAACGTGCGGCCGGTGATCAGCAGCTCGAGCGCCCGGCTCGGGCCGATCAGCCGAGTGAGCCGCTGCGTGCCGCCGTTGCCGGGCAGCAGACCGAGCGTGACCTCGGGCGTCCCCAGCTTGTAGCCGCCCGCCGCGGCCAGCCGGATGTCGCACGCCAGCGTGATCTCGAGCCCGCCGCCGAGCGCGTGGCCGGCGACGTACGCGATGAACACCTGCGGCGTGGCCGCCATCCGTCGGAACGCGGCCTGGCTGACCTTGATCATCTGCATGTTCGCGTCGACGTCGCCCTCGAGGAACCGCTTGATGTCGGCGCCGGCGGAGAAGAACTTCGGGTTCGCGCTCTGGACGATCACGACGCGGGTGGCGCCGACGACGGCCTGATCGACGGCCTCGGAGAACTCGCTCATGAACGCGAGGTCGTACGAGTTCGCCGGCGGGTTGTCGACCGTGATGAAGCCGAGCGGCCCTTCGCTGTTGAACGTGACAGGCATTTATGCGAGACCTCCCACGACCACCGACTTGATCTCCACGTACGAGTCGAGTGCCTCGATTCCGTGCTCCTTGCCGTAGCCCGACGCCTTGACCCCGCCGAACGGCAGCTCGTCATAGCCATAGTGGATCTGGTTGACCCAGGTCATGCCCGAATCGATCTCCTGCGCGGCGCGGTGGATCAGACGGGCGTCGTGCGTCCATATCGAGGAGCCGAGCCCGTATTGGGTGTCATTCGCCCGCCTGAGCGCGTCGTCGAAGTCGGTGAAGCGGAACACCGGCAGCACCGGGCCAAAGACCTCCTCTCGGCTCAGGCGCGAGGTCTCCGACGGCTCGGCGATGACCGCCGGCTCGAGGAACCAGCCGTTGGTTTGGTCGGTGGTTCCGCCACCGATGAGCAGCTCGCCGCCGGTGGCCACGCCGTCCTCTATCTGCTCGAGCAGCTCGTCGCGGCCGGCCCTGGTGTGGATCGGACCCATGCGGAGCTTGGGCTTCTCGGCTTTGATGGTCCCGTCACCGGGTTCGTAGCGGCCGACCCGTTCGACGAGCTGTGAGACGAAGCCGTCGTAGACCGAGTCGTGGACGAACACGCGCTTGCAGCCCAGACAGGCCTGGCCGGCGTTCCAATAGCGACCGATGATCACGGCCTTGACCGCCGCATCGACATCGGCATCAGCGCAGATGATCACGGGATCGCTGCCGCCGAGCTCGAGGGTCAGGCGCTTCAGGTCGGGGGCGCCCAGCTTGGCGACGTGGCGTCCTATCGCTGTCGACCCGGTGAACGCGACGCGTCTTACGTCAGGGTGGCTGACGAGCGCGTCGCCGATCTCTGACCCGCGTCCGGTCACGACGTTGAGGACCCCGTCGGGGACGCCGGCCTCGGAGAACAGTTTCGCGACTGCGAGGGTCGCGAGCGGCGTCGTCGAGGCGGGCTTGGCCACGACCGTGTTGCCACTCGCCAGCGCCGGCGCCACCTTCGTCCCGAGCAGCGTCAGCGGGAAGTTGTAGGGCGTGATCGCCGCGCACACGCCCATCGGCCGGCGGATCACCATGCCGTAGGCCGGGCCGAGCGTTGACGGCAGGTCCTGGTAGGCACCGCGCACCTTGGTCGCCGCCTCGGCGTAGTAATGGACGCCGTGGGCCAGGTGGGTCACTTCGCCCATCGCCTCGGCGATCGGCTTGCCCTGCTCGGCGGTCAGCGTCGCCGCCAGCTCCTTGGCGTTCGTTTGGATGAGCTCCGCTGCCTTGGTCAGAATCGCGGCGCGCTTCTCGACGTCCGTCCTGGACCACTCGGCGAACGCACGCTTGGCGGTCGCCACGGCCAGCTCGACGTCCTCGGGCTTTCCCGCGGGGACGCTTGCCACTGTCTCTCCCGTGGCCGGGTTGACCACCTCGAGCTCCTCGTGAGCGCTGGCCTTTAGCCACTCACCTCCGATCAGCATCTCGGGCACGTTGCCTCCTGTGTCAGTTTCAGGGGACGCGCTCGTCTTCGATCAGGCGAACGCGACTCGTTCTCAGATAATGCTCGCGCAGTTGCTGGTAGTGCCCCGCCGCCGACTCGGTCCAGGCGAGCGCCGAACCGGAAAGCTCCTTCTTCACGCGCGCGGGCACGCCGGCGGCGAGGACGCCGGCGGGGATCTCGGTGCGCTCGGACACGACCGCGCCGGCGGCGACCATCGCGCCGGCTCCGACGTGCACGTGTTGCAGGACGATCGAGCCCATCCCGATCAGCGCGCGGTCGTCGACCGTGCACCCCTCGAGCAACGCGCCGTGACCGATGACTACGTCCTCGCCGATCACGGTCGGGAGGTCGTCGGCGCAATGGATAACGGAGTTGTCCTGGATCGAGCAGCCGGCGCCCACCTCGATGTAGGAGTTCGCGGCGTCGCCCCGGAGCACGGTCCCGAACCAGATGTTGCACCGGTCGCCGACGCGGACGTCGCCGATTAGGACCGCAGTCGGGGCTAGATACACGCCTTCACCGATCGTCGGTGCGACGCCGTCGATCTCAACGATCGTCGCCATGGGCCTCTCTTGACCTCACGGTGGAGAGACTATACGATGGCGAGCGTTAGTCAAGTGTCACACGTGAGAGGGTTGCGTCTTGCCAACGATTGCAGTCGAAGACCTCGCGCCGTGGACTGAGGAGCAAGTGCAGGAGCACCTCGCCGCCGGCAAGCTCGTCGAGGGTGTCCAGCACATGTCGCCCAAGTACCTCGAGGGGATGCGGCGGATCCTCACCGTGTCGGCCGACACCGAGTTCGTCAGCGCCCCGTCGTACCTGCGGGCTGCCCAGCACGCGCCGGCACTCAACAACTTCGGGTCGGCGATGTCGATCATCCAGGACGAGCTCGCGCACGCGCACATCGGGTACAGGCTGCTCGGCGATCTCGGCGTGGACATGGACGAGCTTGTGTACGAGCGACCGGCGCGTTCGTTCAAGTACCCCTACGCGTTCGACGTGCCGCTGAACTCGTGGGTCGAGCTCGTGTGCGCGAACGCGCTGTACGACCAGGCCGGGTTCGTGCTGCTGTCGGACGTCTTCCAGTCGAGCACGTTCGGTCCGTGGAAGCGGGCGCTGGCGAAGGTCGACAAGGAGGAGACGTTCCATCTGCGCCACGGCCGCACCTGGATTCGGAAATTGGTGCGGGAACGTTCTGGTAGGGAGGCGGTTCAGGCCGCCGTCGATTGGATGTTCATCTTGACTTTGGAATGGTTCGGCCTCCCGGATGCCTTCAAGCAACACTCCGTGCAGCTGGACTACGGGTTCAAGGGCAAGTCGAACGACGAGCTGCGGCAGTGGTGGATGTCCGAAGTGGTGCCGTTCATGGAGGAGATCGACATCCGGGTGCCGGCGCACTTCGATGCGGACGCGGATCGGTACGTGATCGACTGCCCGTTCCCGGTGGCGTTCGACGAGGAAAAGCGCTCGTGGTTGTTGGGCGAGGGCGCGATTTCGTGGGATGACGTGATCTTGCGGTGGCGGGCGCGCGGGCCGATGAACGAGGACTACGTGCGGACCCTGCAGCGCGGCTACCAGACGACGTCGCTGCGGAGGGCGGCGTGAGCGGTTCTGTCGAAGCGCGGCTGTGGGAGGCGCTTCGGGGCGTCGAAGACCCCGAGATCCCGGTCTCGGTCGTTGGCATGGGCCTGATCGTGTCGCTGTCTTACGTTGAGTCGCAGAGGGCCGCGGATTTGCAGATCACGTACACGACGATGGGGTGTCCGGCGATGGACTTCATCCAGGACGACATCCGGGACGCGCTGTTGTGTGATCCGGATGTCGATGTGGTGAACATCGAGGTCGTCTGGGATCCGGTCTGGACCAAGTCCCGGCTGCGGGACGACGCGCGCTCGAGGATGCGCGAGCTCGGGATCGCGGTATGAGACGGGCCGACGAGACCGTGTGGGAGGTATTCGCGCGGAAGGAGTATTCGGAGCCGTTGCACCACGTGGGGACCGTGACCGAAGACGACGAGGACCTCGCCGTGGTGTCGGCGCGCGCGATCTATGACGAACAGCCGTGGATCGAGATGATCCTGGTGCCGCGAGTCTCGATTCGGGAGGCGATCCGGGCATGAATGCGCTCTGGCGCAGTTGATCCGGCGACGGCGACGATGATCTCGCTGATCGGGTCGCTGGCCGACAACAAGAGCGCGCTCGGACGGCGCTACGGGGAGTGGGCGGTGAGCGCGCCGACGATCGAGTCGGCGGTGGCGGCGGCCGCGATGGCCCAGGACGAGCTCGGCCACGCCCGCTCGACCTACCCGGTGCTCGCCAAGCTGGGCGTGGAGCGTTCGGATTCCGGTCTGGACACCGGCCATCCGATGCTGGTGATCTCGCGCGAGCTGCCCGACTGGGCCTCGTTCATCGCCGCCAACCTGGTCGTCGACGGCGTGCTGACGACGTTCGTGGCGAGTGCGCGGGACAGCTCGATCGAGCCGCTCGCGCAGCGCGCCCGCAAGATCCTCCAGGAGGAGGGCGCGCACCGGGTGCACGCCGAGGCGTGGGCTCGCCGGTTCGTGGGGGCCGGCGGTCCGGATCTGGAGCTGCTCGTGACAGCGGATCGACGAGATGTGGGCGCAGGCGGCGCGCTGGCCGGGACCCGACTCCGACCCCGGCTACGCGGAGGCGATCGCGGCCGGCATGGTCGATTCGGGTCCGGCCGCGATTCGCGCGCGAGTCCGCGACTGGCTGGCGCCGCGGGTCGCCGGCGTCTCCCTCGACGAGCCCACGGACTGGTCGGATTGGGATTCTCAGCGCCGGCGATGACCTGCCCGTTCTGCGAGTCCGAGGACGTCGAGCTGGTGTCGCCATGGGGCGGGCAGATCATCACCAGCCAGATGCGCTGCCGGGCGTGCAACACGTACTTCGAGGCGATCCGGGATGAGTTCGCCGGCGAGTCCGGCGGCGAGTTCGAGGGCGAGTTCGACGGCGAGTTCGACGGCGAGTTCGACGGCGAGTTCGACGGCGAGGTCGACGACCGGGTCGCGGGCGAGCCCGAGGGGACGTCTTCATGGATGAGCAGCTCCGCAGACGATCGGTAGGCGCGCCGGCCGCCCGGTCGCTGCTGCTGACGATCCTGGGCGAGTACGTCCTGCCTCGGGGAGAGGCGGTGTGGCAGGAGACGCTCGTCGGCGCGCTCGTGTCGGTCGGCTACACCCAACACGCCGCCCGCCAGGCACTCGCTCGCAGCGTGCGCGACGGCTGGCTCGAGAGCTCCCGGCACGGTCGCCGGGCGCGGGTGTCGTTGAGCGGTGGGACGGCGGCGCTGCTGCGGACCGGCGCTGAGCGCATCTACTCGTTCGGTTCGCCCTGGCGCTGGGACGGCCGCTGGCTGGTGCTGGTGTTGCGCGTCCCCGAGGCGCGGCGCGAGGTCCGCCACCAGTTGCGCACGCGCCTGGCCTGGGCCGGGCTCGGCTCGATGGGCGGTGGCGTGTGGCTGACCCCGCACGTGGAGCGCGAGGCCGAGCTGGGCGACGCGATACGCGAAGCGCCGGCGGCCGAGGCCACCTCGTTCGTGGCTTCGCTCGGCGCGCTTGGGCGGCCCGAGGACGTGGTCGCGGCGGCGTGGGAGCTTGACGAGGTCCGAGAGCACTACGAGGCGTTCATCGACGATTTCGCCGCGATCCGACCCTCGTCGGACGAGGCGTGCTTCCGCATGCAGACCCTGCTCGTGCATGCGTGGCGGAAGTTCCCGTTCCTCGACCCCGACCTCCCCTCGGAGTTGCTGCCCGCCGGCTGGCCGCGCCGGCGAGCCCACGAGCTGTTCACCGGCCGGCACGCGCGGTGGCAGGCGCCGGCGCGGGCGTACTTCGCGGAGCTCGAGGCGGGTCGCTCGCCGCGGGCCGCCCAGGCCGCCTGAGGCGGGGTCGCCGGTCTCGGGTCCGGATCGCCGGCCTTCGGGTCCGGGTCGCCGGCCCGTCCGGGTCGCCGGCCAGTCCGGGTCGCCGGCCAGTCCGGGTCGCCGGCCAGTCCGGGTCGCCGGCGGGTCCGGGTCGCCGGCGGGTGCGGAGCGCCCGGTCGCGCGTGGAGCTCATCGCGGTCGCCGGCGGCCACGCTAGTCGCCCCCAGGTGCTTGGGAAGAAACCCCGTCCATACCGTAGTTTCTTCCCAAGGGGTCGTGAACCGAGGCCGCCGACGGCCCAACACCCGTTGCCCGTGGCCTTTGGGATGAAACGTTCACTATTCCGACGTTTCTTCCCAAGCGGTTGTGAACATTTCGAAATGGGATAGCGAAACTCGTTTCCGAGGACGCGGGCTTGGGAAACGAAACATTGCCCGTCCATAAACACGACCGACGCGACGAGTTCGGCAGGACGCTCTGACGCGACGGAGGATCGGCAGCGCCGGCGATCTCAGCCGGTCCGTTGGCAAAAACACATACGTGGGTGCAAGGCCCCGTCACATGTTCCAGGAGGCGGAACGATGAGCAAGCGTCAGCGTCGTCGCGTGACTGAACGTCGCAGTCTGCACATGCAGCACTCGAAGCGACGAACCGTCGTTCCTCTGGCACTCGCCGCGGTGGCGGCGCCGGCGGTCGCCGCACCCGCCGCGCAGGCCGCGCCGCGCGTGCTCCACCTCGACGGGACAGTTGTGCGCGCCCGCGCCGTCACTCGCCACGCCGACCACGCTTCCTTTGCGCGCCTGACCGGCGACGGCGCCTCGCTCGGCGGCCGCACGCAGGCCACCGACAACGCGGTGGCGCGCGCCGACAATCGCCTCCTTCGCCAGCGCGCGTCCGCGGCGAAGGCGATCGCGAACGCCACGCAGACTGGCCAAGCGGCCGCTCTCTACCGCCCCAAGCCCAACCGCCCGCGTCGCCCTGCCGCACCCACGCCGCTGGCGCCGGCGAACTTCGCGCCGGTCGCCGCCCCGGTGGCGGTTCAAGTCGTCCCGGTGCCGGCGTCGACTGCCGCGCCTTCCAACGAGCCCGCTACAGCTCCGGTCGCCACTCCAGCTCCAGCCGCCACTCCAGCTCCAGTCGCCACTCCGGCGCCAGCCGATTCGACCGCCGCCCCAGCAGGGACCGCCCCGGCCGAGACGGCGCCGGCCGACTCGACCGCCGCTCCCGTCGATTCGACCACCGCCCCCGCCGCCACCCCCGCTGCGCTGACGGAGCCGTTGACCCCCGAGGCCGGCAGCGCGATCGCGCCGGCGCCGGCGACCACCCCGCCCGACGTCACCGCGGCACCCGCGCCCGCCGCACCCGCACCGTCCGGCCCGGCGGCCGCCGGCAGCACGATCGCGCCCACGCCGGCGCCCACGCCCGTCGCGCCAGCCACACCCCCCAGCCCTTCTGACGCCGGCAGCACGATCGCACCGGCCGCGCCGTCGGCCGCGCCCGCACCCTCCGGTCCGGCCGACGCAGGAGCCGCGATCGCGCCCGTGCCGGCGCCGGCTCAGACCGCTCCCGCCGCAGCTCAGACCGACCCGCAATCGATCAATCCCGATGCGCCTCCGATGGTGCCGAACCCGACCCCCACGACCGGCGGCACCGGTGGCGTCTCGGTCGGCGCCAGCTATTACGAGGGCATCGGTGGCGGGGCGACGCTCATCGCGACGCCGCAGGGCATGTACATCGTGCCGGAGTTCGGGATCGGGTTCGGGCCGTCGGTGTCGGCAGCCGCCGGCTCGAACGTCAACGTGCCGAATGCACCGCAGCTCCAGCTCGGGTTCACCGGTGGCGATCAGATCGGACCGGTCGGCTATCGGGGCTCGGGCACGGTGACGGTGCCGCTCAACGATCCGAGCCTCGACAACACGAATGTCGGCGGCAACTTCGGCTTCAACCTACCGGGCACCTCGTCGCTGACGAACATCCCGGGGACGAACATCCCGCTGACCAACCTCCGGGTCTCCGGGAACTACAGCCCGGCGACCGGGCTGACCGAAGGCGGGCAATACTCCGGCACAAACCAGTTGTTCGACGCGACCGACCAGGTCAAGCTGGCCGTGCGCGTCCCGATCCCGCTGCCCGATCTGACCCAGACGACGCCGCCGGACTCCGACGGCGTGTCCGACGTCATCACCCCGACGGGCGCCGAGGGGCCGCCGGCGATCAGCGCCACGCGCAACGTCTCGAACCTCGGCTACCCCGATGGCCAGGGCGACACGGTGACGCTCAATCCGGACGGGTCGTACACGCTCCACACCCCGACGAGTGACGTCACCAACTTCGGCCCGAACTACCTGGAGCAGCAGGGGCTGGATTCGAGCCAGGGCGGCCAGCTGACCCACCAGCTGATCGACACGCTCGGGCAGAGGACCGATCAGTACAGCTGGCAGGGCAACGACGGCACGACGATCACCCAGACCCCGTCGGGGACGCTGACGCAGACGAACCCGGACGGCACCACCGTCCAGCAATCGACCTCGGGTGTGGTCACCCAGACCAACCCGGACGGCAGCACCGTGAGCTACGACCCGAGCACGGGGAACGTCACCACGAGCGACGGTCACTGGTTCGGCGCCACCACGACGTTCTATCCGGACGGATCGGTGAGTCAGACCAGCCCGGCGGGCACGACGATGTGGGACTCGTCCGGTAGCGGCACGACGATCCCGAACTCGCTCGACGGGCCCGGGTTCCCGATCTCGACCTCGGAGCCCGCGCCGACCGCTCCGGCGACCCCGTCGGGGATCTCGCTGCCGCACAACCCGAACGCGCCGGCGCCCGCGCCCACCGACGCCACCCCGGCACCCGCACCCGCACCGACAGACACCGTCGCCGGCGCCCGCACCCACACCGACAGACACCCCGCCGGCGCCCGCACCCACACCCGCACCCACCGACACCACCCCGGCCCCAGCGCCCGCACCGACGGATACCACGCCAGCGCCGGCACCGGTCGACACCACCCCGGCCCCGGCACCGGCCCCAGCACCGGTCGACACCACCCCCGCCCCGGCGCCAATCGACACGACCCCAGCGCCCATCGACACCACGCCGGCGCCAATCGACACCACCCCGGCACCACTAGCCCCCATCGACACCACCCCGGCACCACTAGCACCCATCGACACCACCCCGGCACCAATCGCACCCATCGACACCACCCCGGCACCAATCGACACGCCCTCGCCCGACACCGGCTCGCTCGACGACACCGGCTCCGATGACACCGGCTCGCTCGACGACACCGGCTCGGACGACACCGGCTCCCTCGACGACACCGGCTCACTCGACAGCGGCTCGCTCGACGACAGCGGATCGCTCGACAGTGGTGGACTCGACGGCGGCGGGGACGCCGGCGGAGGTGACGGCGGCGACTGAACCAATCGACACGTGAACCACAAACGGCGCCGGGCCAACCGCCCGGCGCCGTTTGCATCTGTACGGGCGGTAGGCTCGGAGCGCCGTGCCGCCCACGACTCTCACCCTCTCGACCGGCAGGCTCGAGCTCCTCGACATCCCGGGCGATCCCGACGAGCCGGCGCTCATGCTCCTGCACGAGGGCCTCGGGTCGGTCGGGTTGTGGCGGGGCTTTCCCGAGCGGCTCGCGGCAGCCACCGGCCGGCGCACGGTCGCGTTCTCGCGGTTCGGGCACGGGCAGTCGGACCCGCCGCCCAGGCCGCGTACTCCGTCGTTCATGCACGAGGAGGCGCTCGAGGTGCTGCCCGATCTCCTCGCCGGCCTCGGCCTCACAGACCCGGTACTCGTCGGACACAGCGACGGCGCGTCGATCGCGCTGATCTACGCCGCCCACCACCCGGTACGCGGGGTCGTCGCGATCGCCCCGCACGTGTTCGTCGAGGACATGTGCCTGGACGAGATCCGCCACGCGCGCGAGGGCTACGACGACGGCGGCCTGCGCGAGCGGATGGCCCGCCACCACCGCGACCCCGACGCGGCGTTCTTCGGCTGGAACGACGTGTGGCTTGATCCCGAGTTTCCGAACTGGAGCATCACCGACGAGCTCGAGCGGATCTCGTGCCCGCTGCTGCTGATCCAGGGCGAGCGAGACCAGTACGGGACGATGGCGCAGCTCGACGCGATCGAGCAGCGCGCCACCGGCCCGGTGCGGCGCGTGCACCTCGACTGCCAGCACTCGCCTCCGACCGAGATGCCGAGGGAGACGATCGCCGCGATCGCCGAGTTCGTGGCTGACCTCAGAGACCACGATCTTGCGACCGCCGCCGGCCAGATCCACCTCGCCGAGGAGTCGTACGACGCCCCTGCCGGCAGAGTTCTCGTCCCGGCGTACGTTGCCGAGATCCGCGAGATGTACCCCGACTGGACGCCGAACGTCCCGCCCCGCCTGATGCCCGAGGACGTCGAGCCGCCGGCGGGACGCTGGCTCGTGGCCTATCGCGCCGGCGAGCCCGTTGGGTGCGCGGCGCTCAAGCGCCTCGACGACCACACCGCCGAGATCAAGCGGGTGTACGTCGCACCCGAGGCCCGCGGCGCCGGCGTGGCCCGCGCGCTGCTCGCAAGGCTCGAGGACATCGCGCAGGACGTCGGCTACACCCGGCTGCGGATGGACACCGGCGCTCGGCAGCCGGCGTCGGTCGCGCTGTTCGGCTCGGTCGGCTACGAGCAGATCGCGGACTACAACGGCAACCCGGTCGCGGCGTACTGGTTCGAGAAGCGGCTCGCGTGACCTCGACGCCCGACCATCCGCCGCCCGAGCACCGCGTCACGATCAGGATCGCCGGCCAGCGCGACACCGGCGCGATCGCTCCGCTGCTGGGTCAGCTCGGGTACCCCACCTCCGCGGACGAGGTCGGCGAGCGGCTCGAGCGCCTGACAGATCGCCCGGATGGGGAGGTGCTGGTTGCCGAGCTCGACGGCGAGGTTGTCGGGGTCGCCACGTACGTGCTGATCGACGTACTCGAGCGCCCCGATCCGCAGTGCCGGATCACGGCGCTCGTGGTCGACGATCGCTTCCGGCGCCGGGGCGTGGCGTACGCGCTACTCCACACGATCGAGGAAACGGCCCGCGATTTCGGGTGCTTCAGGCTCGAGGTGACGAGCCGAGCGGACCGGGCCGAGGCGCTGGCGTTCTATCGCGCCGCCGGGTTCGACGAGCGACCTCGCCGGCTGATCAAACCGCTCGACGACGACCCGCCCCAAGATCTCTGACGAGTTCGTCGCCGCGATGCGGACGGCCAAGCGCCTGCTCACGACCGCCGCAATCGAGATCCGTCGCGTCGATCCAGCAGGCCCCGACGCCATGAGCTGCGTGCGCGGGTACTTCGCAGAGCTCGACCGCCGCTCGGACTCCGGCTTCGATGCCGCCGCCGGAATCTCGGCCGAGCCCCACGAGGTCACCCCTCCCGCCGGCCTGTTCCTGGTCGCGTATCTCCGAGGTGAGCCGGTCGGGTGCGGCGCGGTCAAGCATCATCCCGGCGAACCCTCGGAGATCAAGCGGATGTGGGTGGCGGAGTCCGCGCGCGGCCTGGGGATCGCGCGCCGGATCCTCGCCGAGCTCGAGGCCGACGCCGTCCGCAGCGGCGCCACCGTGGCCCGGCTCGAGACGAACCGGGCGCTCGTCGAGGCGATCGCGCTGTACCGGTCGGCCGGCTATGTCGAGGTGCCGGCGTTCAACGAAGAACCGTTCGCACACCACTGGTTCGAGAAGCAGCTGCCGGCCGCCCGCTGATCCTGGCAACCTCCGGTCCGTGCAACTCACCTTCCTCGGCTCGGGCGACGCGTTCGCCGGCGGCGGACGGTTTCAGGCCTGCCTTCACCTCGCCGGCGGCGACGAGCCGCTGCTGCTCGACTGCGGCGCGACCACGCTCATCGCGCTCAGGCGAGCGGACATCGACCCCGCCTCGATCGGGTTCGTCGCGCTCAGCCATCTCCACGGCGACCATTTCGCCGGCCTGCCGTGGCTGATCCTCGACGGGCAGTTCTCTAAGCGGACTAGGCCGCTCGAGATCGCCGGCCCGGCCGGCGTCCGCGAGCGAGTCGAGCGGACGTTCGAGGCGCTGTACCCGGGTGCGGCCGGGGTCGAGCGCGCGTTCGCGACGAGCTTCGTCGAGTTCTCCGAGCGGACGGCGTACGAGCTCGGGCCGGCACGGATCACCCCGTTCGAGGTGCGTCACTCGAGCGGCGCGCCGTCGTACGCCCTGCGGATCGAGTACGGGGGCAAGTTGATCGCCTACTCGGGCGACACCGAGTGGACCGACGCGCTGATCGACGTGGCCGACGGCGCCGACCTGTTCGTGTGCGAGTGCAACTTCTACGACCTGAAGGTCCCCGGCCACTTGAACTACCTGACGCTCGCGGAGAAGCGACCTCAGATCAACTGCGAACGGCTCGTGCTCACCCACATGAGCGAGCGCATGCTCGGCCACCTCGCCGAGGTGGATTTCGAGGCGGCGTCCGACGGCGCGGTGATCTCGCTCTGAAGCGGTCGTGGACGATCCCCTGGCTCGTGCCCCCGATCAGCATGACCCTCGCCCTCGCCCTCGCCCCCGCCCCCGCCCTCACCCTCGCCCTCACCCTCGCCCTCGCCACCGCCACCGCCACCGCCACCGCCACCGCGCCGGCCGCGCAGGCACGCGTCCTGCACGTCGGCCCCGGGCAGACGTACCGCCGGCCGTGCCAGGCGATCGCCGCCGCCCGCCCCGGGGACCGGATCGAGATCGACGCGCGCGGCAACCGCTCTATCGCGGCGACGTGTGCGCCTGGTCGACGAATCGCCTGACGATCGTCGGAGTCCACGGTCGCGCCCACATCGACGCCGCGGGTCAGAACAGCGAGGGGAAGGCGATCTGGGTGATCGCCGGCAACGACACCACGATCGAGAACATCGAGTTCTCGGGCGCGCGCGTGCCCGACCAGAACGGCGCCGGGATCAGGCAGGAGGGCGCGAACCTGCTCGTCGAGCACTGCTACTTCCACGACAACCAGGAGGGAATCCTCGCCGCCGACAACCCCGCGAGCAGCATCGTGATCGACTCATCGGTGTTCGCCCACAACGGCGCCGGCGACGGCTTCTCGCACAACATCTACATCAACCACGTCCGCAGCTTCACGCTGCGCTACAGCTACTCGACCGACGCACGGGTCGGGCATCTGGTCAAGTCGCGCGCGCTCCGCAACTACATCCTGTACGACCGCCTCACGGGCGAGCACGGCACCGACAGCTACGAGCTCGACCTCCCGAACGGCGGCCTCTCGTACGTGATCGGGACCGTGATCGAGCAGGGCACGAGCACGCAGAACCCGAACATGCTCGCCTACGGCGAGGAGGGCGACCTGAACCCGGACTCGCGCCTGTATGCGGTCAACGACACATTCGTCAACGACCTTCGCCGCGGCGACGCGATCTTCGTCGGGTCACAGGTGACCCAGCCGGTGCTCGCGGAGAACGACATCAGCACGGGCAGCACGGTCTTCGTCTCACAACCGCGCGCACGGATCCGGCACGACTGCATCACGAGCCGTCCGGGGTTCGATAACCCCGCCCGCTACGACTACGGCCTGAAACCGAGCTCCCCGTGCCGGCGCGCAGGCGTGCACCCCGGCAAAGCGCAAGGCTTCTCGCTGACGCCCCGCTTCCAGTACGTGCCAACAGCCGGCCACGCCCGACGGACCGACGGCGGCACGATCGCCGGCGCGTTCGGCAGCTGAGGGGCCCGGGCTACCTGCCGGTCCAGGTTGGCGCGCGCTTCTGGAGGAACGCGCTCATGCCCTCCTGGGCGTCGGCGGCGAGCGCGTTCTCGGTCATCACGGTCCTGGTCTGCTCGTACGCGTCGTGCTCGGCCCGGTCGACCTGGTCGTAGAACGCGCGCTTGCCGATCGCGACGGTGTACGAGCTCGACCGCGCGATCGCGTCCACCAACTCGGCCACGGCCGCGTCCAGCTCGGAAACGGGGACGACGCGGTTCACGAGACCCCAGTCGAGCGCGGTGGCGGCGTCGATCGTCTCGCCGGTCAGCAGCATCTCCATCGCGCGCTTGCGGCCCGACGGCCCGGGAGACGGGAACCATCGGCGTCGAGCAGAACAGGCCGATCTTCACGCCGGGCGTGCCGAACCGCGCGGTCTCGCGCCGCGACGGCCAGGTCGCACGCAGCCACGAGCTGGCAGCCGGCGGCGGTCGCGATCCCGTGCACCTTCGCGATCACCGGCTGGGGCAGCTCTTGGATGGTCTCCATCATCACCGTGCAGACCGAGAACAGGTGGGCGAAGAACGCCTCGTCGCGGTCGATCATCTCCGACAGGTCGTGGCCGGCCGAGAACGCCGGGCCGGCGCCCTCGATCACGATCGCGCGCACCGACTCGAGCGCGGACACCTCGCGCAGCGCCGCGATCAGCTCCTCCATCAACTCGAGCGAGAGCGCGTTCCGCTTCTCGGGCCGGTTCAGAGTGATCCGGGCCGAGGTCCCGTCCACGGCAACGGCCACGTTCCGGTACTCGATCCCGGGCGCGGAGCTCACCCGCCCAGGGTACCGCCACCGCGATCGGATTCAGTGCCCGGCGACCGCCTGGAGCTCGATCTTCGCCGCGAACGGGAGCGCGCCGGCCTGGAAGGTGAACCGCGCCGGCGCCGTATCGACATCCTGGAACTGGCGGCGCCACCAGTCGTTGAGTGCGGCGTAATCGCCGATGTCGGCGAGCACGCACTGCACGTAGAGGATCTCGCCAACCGAATAGCCGGCGGCGTCCGCAATCGAGGCGACGTTGCGCCACGCGAGCTCGACCTCCTGCTCGAAAGTCCCCGGCGAGTACGTGCCCTCGCGGTCGATGGCGGGCATGCCGCTGATGAAGCAGATGCCGTCAGCGGCGCCGGCGAGGCTGAACGGGAAGGTGGTCGGCAGCCCCGGGGCGGCCGCGACACGAGTGATGGCCATGAGTGGTCCTTTCAGCTGGGGACATCTGGATTGTTAGACCATCGCCGGCCTGCGGCGAGGGTTAGCATGGGGCCCCTCGTGAGTGAGGTTGAGGTTTCCCCGGAACAAGGCGTGAACGGACCCGAGCCAGGTGTGGTCGGGCGCGACGCTAAAGGCCCCCCGGAAGAACGGCACTCATCGGTCGCCGACGTCGTCGGCGCCACGATCGCCGCTCAGGGGGTCAAGGACGCGTTCGGCATCCTCGGCAGCGGCAACCTGGTCGTCACCAACGCGCTCTGCCGGCACGGGGTCCGGTTCCACCACGCCCGCCAGGAGGGGAGCGCGCTGTGCATGGCCGACGGCTATGCCCGCGTCACCGGCGCCGTCGGCGTCTGCAGCGTCCATCAGGGACCCGGCCTGACGAACACGATGACCGGGCTCACCGAGGCCGCCAAGAGCCGGACCCCGGTGCTGGTGCTCGCCGGCGAGACGCCCGCGGCGGCGCTGACCTCAAACTTCCGGATCGACCAGCACGGCCTGGTCGAGTCGGTCGGGGCGATCGCCGACCGCGTGTACAGCGCCGAAACCGCCGCCGACGACGCCGTGCGTGCCTACCAACGCGCAGTAACAGAACGCCGCCCGGTCGTGCTGATGCTGCCGATCGACATCCAGCCGCAGCCGGCCGTCCAGACCGAGCCCTCGCGCCCCCCACTCCCCCCGCTCAGCCCGAGCGAGCCGGCAGCCGACGCAATCACGGAGGCAGCCGAGCTCATCACCCGAGCGCAACGTCCCGCGATCATCGCGGGACGTGGCGCCGTCCTCGCCGGCGCCGGCGAGGAGCTAGAGCGCCTCGGCGAGACGATCGGAGCGGTCCTGGCGACGTCCGCGCCGGCCAACGGCCTGTTCGCGGGACTCCCCTACGCGCTTGGCATCTCTGGCGGCTTTGCCAGCCCGTTCGCCACCCAGATTCTCCCCCAGGCAGACGTCGTGCTCGTGTTCGGCGCCTCGGCCAACCACTGGACGACCAAGCACGGCGCGATGATCGGCCCCGCGGCGCGCGTGATCCAGATCGACGTCGAGCCGCGCGCGATCGGGCGAAACCGCCCGGCCGACCTCGCGATCATCGCCGACGCGAACGCCACTGCGCGCGCGCTCACGAACGCCCTCGAAGCACGGGGCCACCGAAGCCGGGGATTCCGCACCGAACAGCTCGCAGCAGACATCGCGGCGAACACCTGGCGCGACGACCCGTACGAGGACGCCTCCACCGACGAGTGGATCGACCCCCGCACGGTCAGCATCGAGATCAACAAGCTCCTCCCGGCAAACCGCGCCGTCGCCGTCGACTCGGGTCACTTCCTCGGCTACCCGTCGATGTTCCTCGACGTGCCCGACGCGCGCGCGTGGCTGTTCCCGAACGGCTTCCAGGCGGTCGGGCTCGGGCTCGGCAACGCGATCGGCGCGGCGATCGCCCAGCCGGACCGCCCGACGGTCGCCGCGATCGGCGACGGCGGGGCGTTCATGGCGCTCGCCGAGCTCGAGACGGCGGCGCGGCTCAAGCTGACGCTTCTCGTCCTGATCTACGACGACGCCGCGTATGGCGCGGAGGTGCACCACTTCGCGCCGATGGGCCACGACGTCTCGCTCGTCCGGTTCCCCGATGCCGACCTCGCCGGGATCGCGCGCGCCGCGGGCGCGAAGGCCGCCACCGTCCGCCGCGTCGACGACCTCGACGTCGTCACCGAGTGGCTGGTCAACCCGCACGGACCACTGGTCCTCGACGTGAAGGTGAACCCCACGATCTGCGCCGAATGGCTCGAGGAGGCGTTCCGCGCGGGATGACCCCCGCCCGGACCGCCCGCCAACAAGCCCGACCGCCCGACACCAAGGAGCCAAGCCAATGTCCAGCACCCAGACCGCCGCCCTGCTCGACGCCGTCGCCGACGGCAGCGTCGAGATCGTCGACTGCACGCAGCCGCTCAGCGAGTCGACGCCGGTGATCCAGCTCCCGACACCGTTCGCCAACACGCCCGGCCTGACGCGCGAGGAGATCAGCCGCTACGACGACCGCGGTCCGGCCTGGGCGTGGTACACGCTGACGATCGGCGAGCACGTCGGCACCCACCTCGACGCCCCGATCCACTGGGTCACGGGCAAGGACGGCGCCGACATCGGCTCGCTCGGCCCGAGCCAGCTGATCGGGCCGGCGTGCGTGGTCGACAAGACCGCCGAGACCGAGGCCGACAACGGCTACCTGCTGACGGTCGCCGACCTCGAGGCGTGGGAGGCCGAGAACGGCCGGATCCCGGCCGGCGCCTGGGTGTTGCTCCGTACCGGGTGGCAGTCGCGAGCTCAGGACCAGGACGCGTTCCTCAACGCCGGCGACACCGGACCGCAGACCCCGGGGCCCGACGTTGAGGCGTCGCGCTGGCTCGCGAGCGAAAACCGCCAGATCCTCGGCTTCGGCACCGAGACGGTTGGGATCGACGCCGGCGCCGCCCACAGCTTCGATCCGCCGTTCCCGCTGCACAACTTCCTGCTCGGCGCCGGCCGGCTCGGGCTCACCCAGCTCGCGAACCTCGACAAGCTGCCGGCGACCGGGGCGCTCCTGGTGGTCTCACCACTCCGCCTCGTCGGCGGCACCGGCAGCCCGAGCCGCGTGTTCGCATTCGTGCCTAAGGCGTAGCCGTCCCGGACCGCCGTTGGCAGATAACTCGCGCCGGCCGCGAGTTATCCGCCAAGCGGACGCGGATCGCGAGGGCCGAACGGAGCTACGAGACGGCCGCCGGCGCGCGACCAGTCGCCGTCACCACATCGAAGTGCCGCTGCGACGACGCCGCCAGCCCGGCGTACAGCGCCTCGAAGATCTCCGCCGCCCGTGTCCGCGGCCCCGACAGCGGCGAGTATTCCTCGGGCAGCTCCGGGTCGAGTTGGGCGAACGCCCGGAACACGTGCATGAGCCGCGTGCGGACGAGAAACGCCTCCTGATCCGACAGCGCCGGGGCATCGGGCGCCGCGTACCGCTCAAACCCCGAGCAGAACGCGCCGTAGCGCTCCGCGAGCCCGCTCAGATCCCAGGCCCGCGACACCAGCGCCGGCAGGCCGCCGCCCTCGCCGGGTCCGGCGCCCACGCGCGCGACGAACACGGTGGCGTGCTCCGCCACACCGAGCTCACCGAGCAGACCGGCGACCTCGGAGGAGTGATCGTGGGGCGAGACCCAGACGCTGTCCTGCACCGACCCGAAGCCCAGGAACCGCAGCCGCCGCCCCAGCCGGGTGCGCTCGAGCCGATGATCCTCGGGGATCTGGTGCCAGAGCACGGTCCACGGGCCGATGTCGGCGGGCAGGTGGCCGAGCGTGAAGATGCGCCCGTCGCCCTCGATCAGCAGCCGCTCGCACCGGGGCGTCAGCTCGTAGTGGACCAGGCGACCCGAGCGCACGCGCGCGATCAGGCCGCGGCGGACGAGCCGGGTCAGCGCGGCGCGGGCGGCGCCGTCGGAGAACCCGAACTCCCGCAGCAGCATCACCAGGCCGCCACTCCATACGGTCCGCCCGAACGGACGCACGTAGGTTCCGAGCAGCGTGAGCACCAGGTCCTGCGGCTGTAGCGCCTCCCCGTTCGCCGCCGCGCCGAGCACCGGAACCGCCGCCCTCAGCCCGGCAACTCAGAGGACGAGATCAGCGCGGTCTCGTCGAAGGTCCGCTCGAGCTCGGCCCGCACGCGATCCCGGCCGGCCGGCGGCTTGCGCGATCCAGCCTGATACTGCCGCACCCACGAGTCGATGTCGTATTCCTGCTCGGCCGCCGCGTGCAGCGTCCACGCGGGGTCGTACAGATGCGGGCGCGCGAGCGCGCACAGATCGGCGCGGCCGGCGCACACGATCGTGTTGACGTCGTCGTAGCTCGCGATCGCGCCGACCGCGATCGTGGGGATCCCGGCTTCGCTGCGGATACGGTCGGCGAACGGCGTCTGGTAGCTGCGGCCGAACGCCGGCTTCTCGAACGGCGTGACCTGACCGGAGGACACGTCGACGATGTCGCAGCCGTGCGCCGCGAGCATCCGGGCAAGCTCGACCGCGTCGTCGGGATCAAACCCTCCAGGCACCCAGTCGGTGGCAGAGATCCGGACACTCAACGGCCGATCGTCAGGCCAGACAGAGCGGCAAGCATCGAGCACCTCGAGCGGGAACCGCGCCCGTCCCTCCAATGACCCGCCGTACTCGTCCTTGCGCAGGTTCGTCACCGGCGACAGGAAGCTCGACAGCAGGTAGCCGTGCGCCATGTGCAGCTCGAGCAGGTCGAACCTTGCCTGCAATGCACCCCGCGTTGCCGACACGAACTGGTCGCGCACCAAGTCCATGTCGGTCCGGGTCATGGCTCGCGGCACCTGGTTTCGAGGCGAGTACGCAACGGCCGAAGGCGCGATCACCTCCCAGTTAAAACCATCCGGCAAGGGCTCGTCCATCCCCTCCCACATCAACCGCGTCGATCCCTTCCGCCCCGAGTGCCCGATCTGCGCCCCGATCGCGCACCCACCGTGCTCATGGGCAAACGAAACGATTCGCTTCCACGCCGCAACGTGCGAAGCGCTGTACATGCCGGCGCACCCGGGCGTGATCCGCCCCACGTCCGACACGCAGATCATCTCGGTCATCACCAGCCCGGCGCCACCGAGCGCCCGCGCGCCGAGGTGCACCAGATGGAAGTCGCCCGGCGTTCCGTCGACCGCGGAGTACATGTCCATCGGCGAGACGACGACGCGATTGCGCAGCTCGAGCCCCCGCAACCGTAGCGGCGTGAACATCGGCGGCCGCGGATCCGGATGCACGGCCCGGACGAACCCCGGATCACGCAGCCGCAAGTTCTCATATGTCACCCGCCGCGATCGCGTCAGCAGGTTGAACGCGAACTGGAGCCGCTCCTGCCCGACGTAGCGCCCGATCCCCTCGAACCACTCGAGCGAGGCTTGGGCAGCGCGCTGCGTGCTCTCGACGATCGGCCGCCGCTCGGCCTCGTAGGCAGCCGTCGCCGCCCCGACGTCGTCTCCAAACGACCGGAACGCCCACGCCAGCGATACGGCGTCCTCCATCGCCAGCTTCGTCCCCGAGCCGATCGAGAAGTGCGCGGTGTGCGCCGCGTCGCCGAGCAGGACCGCGTTATCGGTGCACCAGCGCCGGTTGCGGACCGTGACGAAGTTGATCCATCGCGACTTGTTCGCGACCAGCCGGCGGCCCTCGAGCGCATCGGCGAACACCTCAGAAGCCCACGCCACGCTGTCGTCGACCGACAACTCCCCGAGCCCCAGCCGTTTCCACGTCCGCTCGTGCATCTCGACGATGAACGTGCTCATCCGCTCGTCGTAGGGGTATGCGTGCGCCTGGACCACGCCGTGCTCGGTCTCGGCGATGAAGAACTTGAACGCCTCGAACACGACGTCGGTGCCGAGCCACATGTACCGGCACTGGCGGCGGTCGAGCGTCGGGAGGAACTCACGCGCGAGCGCGGTCCGGACTGCGCTCGAGGCGCCGTCGGCCCCGACCACTAGATCCGCCCAGCCGAGGTCTTTGACGGGCGGGGCCTCGCATCCGAACCGCAGATCCGCACCGAGGGAAATCGCGCGCTCCTGGAGGATCCGCAGCAGCTCGCGCCGGCCGATCGCCGAGAACCCATGACCCCCGGAGGTCGTCAAGGAACCGCGATGGTGGATGTCGATGTCGGTCCAGCGCGTGAACCGCTCGGCGATCTGCGAGTACGTCTCCGGATCGGCGTGCTCGAACACGGTCAGCGTCTCGTCCGAGAAGACCACGCCGAACCCAAACGCGTCGGTCGGCGCCCCCCGCTCGTACAGCGTGATCTCGCAGTCCGGGCGGATCTTGCGCATCAGGATCGAGAAGTAGAGCCCGCTGGGCCCGCCGCCGCAGACAGCGATCCTCATCGCGAGCCTTTCACAACCCGAGGTCGGTGAGGTGCTCGTACTCGAGCGCGAGGCCGTTTACCACGTTGTGCATCAGCGCCAGCGAGGCGCGAATGCCGGCGTGCGCGTTCGGCGGGAGATCCTCGGCGCACAGCGCCTTGAGCTCCTCATACACCGCCAGCAATCGTTGCTCGTTCGGGCTCAGCTCGGATCCAAGGAGATCGACAGTCATTTGGTCCGGCCCCCGACCGCCGCGCCACCGATCGCCGCGCCACCGACCGCCGCGCCCGCCACCGGCGACTCGCGCAGATCGATCATCCGCTTGGCCTTGAGCTCGAACCGCGGCAGCTCGCCGGCGGCGGCTCGCTCGATCCGGAAGTTGAGCCCCTCGTGGGCGAGCCCGAGGCGGCGGTGCAGCGCGTCGGAAAGCTGATCCCACGACTCAACCGGCCAGTCCGGCTTCATCTCGACGCGCAGCTTGATCTCGTCGCGAATCCCCTCGCGGGCGATCACGGCCTGGAACTCGTCGACCTCGGGGAACTCGCGCACGATCGCCTCGATCGCCCGCGGATACACGTTCGTCCCGCGGATCAGCTTCATGTCGTCGACGCGGCCGAGGATCCCGCCCTCGTAGATGTCGAAGCCGCGACCGCATGTGCAGGTCGCGGCGGGCACCCGGCACACGAGGTCGCCGGTCCGATACCGGATCAGCGGGACCGTCCCGCGCCCGAGCGACGTCACGATCCGCTCGCCGCGCTCGCCGAAGCCCACCGGCTCGAGCGTGTCCGGATCGAGCACCTCTTCGATCACGTGATCTTCGATGATGTGAGTCCCGCCGGGCTGGTGCGCGCACTCGAACACCATGATCGTCCCGATCTCGGTCATCCCGGCGGTGTCGAACGCCTTCGCGTCCCACTCCTCCTCGATCAGCGCCTTGGTCTGAGGGATCGAGCCGGCGGGCTCGCCCGACAGGATCAATCGGGACACGGCCGATCCGCGCAGATCGATTCCGAGCACATCCGCCTCCTGCGCGAGCCGGAGCGCATACGTCGGCGTGGACGCGACCACGGTGGCGCCGAAGTCGACGATCTGGCGGACCCGCGCCTCGGTGGTTTGGGCGCCGCCGGGCACGTTCAGCACGCCGATCTTCTCCATCGCGTAGTGGAGGCCCCAGAAGCCGATGAACGATCCGTATCCGAACGCGATGTAGGCGGTGTCGAGCGGCCGGATGCCGCAGCCCCAGATCCCGTAGCACCACATCTCGGCGATCCACGCCCAGTCCTTGCGCGAGTCGAGCGCGCGGAGCGGCCCGCGGCCGGTCGTGCCCGAGGTCGTGTGGATCCGGATCGCTCCCTCGCCCCCGATCACCGGAATCTCGCCGTAAGGCGGAAGGGCTTCCTGCGAGGCCATCCAGTCGTCGCGGGTCAGGAACGGGATCCGGCGCAGGTCATCGAGCGTGTTCAGCTGCCCCGGGCCGAAGCGCTCGGCGGCGAACCGTCGCCGGTACCACGGGCTGCGCGCCGCCGCCCACTCGCAATGGCGGCGCAGCTTGGCAAGCTGAAGCGCCTCGATCCGCTCCCGATCGAGGGTCTCGGTCTTGGGGTTCCAGTACGGGCTTTCCGTCGCCACCGGCTCGGGCGAGAATACCTGACATTGCTCCGGAGTTCCATGTCGAGTATCGTCGCCACGCGGCGCCGAGAGGACCGGGTTTCGTCGGCGCCGCGCGAGCCTATGAGTCCGCACCGGATCGTCAACCCCTCGGAGCTCGGCGAGCCCAGCGGCTTCTCGCATGCGGTCGTGGCGTCGGGCCGGACCGTGCATCTCGCCGGCCAGATCGGTACTGGCGCGACGCTCGCCGAGCAGTTCGACAGCGCCGCCGGGAGCATGATCGTCGCGCTGCGGGCGGCCGGCGGCGACGTCGAGGATCTCGTCTCGCTGCAGGTGTTCACGACGAGCGTGGCGGACTACAAGGACTCGCTGCCCGCGCTCGGGCGTGTGTGGCGCAAGCACTTCGGCAGCCACTACCCGGCGATGGGGCTGTTCGGCGTGACCGAGCTGTTCGAGCCCGACGCCCAGGTGGAGCTGATGGGCGTCGCGGTCCTGCCCGACTGACGCGCCGCCCCGCGGTGTGACACCGTTCCACCCCGTGGGCACCCTTTCGCGTCGACGCCTGACCGCCCTGACACTCGCGGTGGTCGTCGTGGCCGCCGTCGTCGTCGGGCTGATTGCCTCGCACCGCTCGAGCGCGCATGAGAGTCAGGCCGCGACCGCACCGGCCACGCTTGCGCTGACCGTCACGAGCACCCCGACCGGGCGGGCGATCCCGTCGGGCTTCCTCGGGCTGTCGCTCGAGTACCCGGCGGTCGAGGCCTACGCCGGCAAGGATCCGAAGGCCGTCAACCCGGTGTTCGAGCAACTGATCCGAAACCTCACCCCCGGGCAGGCGCCGAACCTGCGCATCGGTGGCGACACGAGCGACTGGACCTGGTGGCCAATTCCGGGCGTGCGCAAGCCGCTCGGGGTCCGCTACTCGCTGAGCAGGAACTGGGTGCAGGTGACCGCCGCGCTCACAAAGGCACTCGGCGCGCGCGTGATACTCGGGATCAACCTCGAGCTGGATAGTTCGGCCGACGCCTCCGCCGAGGCGCGGGCGCTCGTGAGCGGGATCGGGCGCAACTCGATTGAAGGCCTCGAGCTCGGCAACGAGCCCGAGTTGTACGGGAGCTTCTCGTTCTACCGACTCCCGAACGGCACGCACGTCAACGGCCGTCCGGCGGGCTACGACTTCTCGGACTACCTGCGCGACTTCTCGCGGATCAGCCGATCGTTGCCGAAGGTCCCGCTCGTGGGACCGGCGACGGGCGGGCCGCACTGGATCCCCGACCTCTCGCGATTCCTCGCCGCCGAGCCGGCGGTGCGCGTGGCGACGCTCCACAAGTACCCGCTGCAGACCTGCTTCATCGCCCCCGCGAAGCAGCAGTACCCGACGATCGCGCACTTCCTCTCGCCGATAGCTGCGCAGGGGCTTGCGGACAGCGTCAGGCCGTACGTCGGCGTCGCGCGCGCCCGCGGCGTCCCGCTGCGGATCGACGAGATGAACTCTGTCTCATGCGGCCAGGCCCCCGGCGTCAGCAACGCTTTCGTGTCGGCGCTGTGGGCACTCGACGCCGTCTTCCAGATGGCCCGCGTCGGCGTCGCCGGGGTCAACATCCACACCTACCCAAAGGCTCCGTACGAGCTGTTCACCTTCACCCGCCGGGACGGGAAGTGGACGGGGTTCGTCGCGCCCGAGTACTACGGCCTCGAGATGTTCGCGCAGGCGGCGCCGGCCGGTTCGCGTCTCCTGCAGACCTCGGGCTCGCTCGGCAACGTGCGGGCGTGGGCGACGCGCGCATCCGACGGCACCATCCACGTCGTGCTGATCAACGACGACACAGCGCAGTCGCACACGGTCGACGTCCGGATCGCCGGCGCCGGCGGCGCGGCCACGCTCGAGCGCCTGCGCGCGCCGGGGGTGACGGCGCTGACCGGCGTGACCCTCGGCGGCCAGGGCTTCGGCACGGCGACCACGACGGGACTGCTGAGCGGCCGCTCCGGGATCGTGTCGGTCAAGCCCGCGAACGGCACCTACGCCGTGCGCCTGTCCCAGGCGAGCGCGGCAATGCTGACGATTCCGGCTAGCGCCGGCTGAGCAACTCGCGCAGCACGTCGACGCCATCCCACACGTCGACGAACCTCGTCGTCAGCGGCGAGAACCCGAACCGGATCACGTCGGGGCGCCGGTAGTCGGGGATCACCCCGCGCTCGATCAGACGAGCACACAGCGTTTGCGCGTCCGGGTGCGCGAGCGCGACGTGGGAACCCCGCCGCTCGGCCGCGCGCGGCGACGCGACGCTCACACCGAGCCCGTCCAGCCGCGCGTCGGCGAGCGCGATCGCGAGCTCGGTCAACGCGATCCCCTTCGCCCGGATCGCCTCGATCCCGGCCTCGGCCACGACCCGTACGCCCTCCTCGACCCCGGCCAGGCCGAGCACCGGCGGGGTGCCAGACGTGAAGCCGCGCATCCCCTCGGCGACCTCGTAGCCCGGCGCCATCTCGAACGGGTCGCGCCGGCCAAGCCAGCCCCAGATCGGCTGGCGGAGCTCGGCCTGGAGGTCGCGGCGCACATACATGTACGCGGGCGCTCCGGGACCGCCGTTTAGATATTTATAGGTGCACCCGACCGCGAGCGGGGCGTGATCGCCATCGAGCGAGAGCGGGACGGAACCGGCGCTATGGCTGAGATCCCACAGCATCAGCGCGCCGGCGTCGTCGACGACGGCGTTGACCGCGGCCATGTCGACGATGTGCGCTGAGCGGTAGGACACGTGCGAGAACGTGACCAGCGCGGTTTGCGGCCCGAGAACCCGCGCGACGTCGGACGGCTCCGGGCCGCCACTCGGATCCCCGTCGAGCCACACGATCTCGAGACCCGGGCGCGAGCGCGCGATTCCCTCGAGCACGTAGCGGTCGGTCGGGAAGTTGTCGACGTCGGTGACGATCTGCGAGCGGCCTGGGCGGGCGTCAAGCGCGGCGCACACAAGCTTGTAGAAGCAGACCGTGGTCGAGTCGCCGATCACCGTCTGTCCCGGCGACGCCCCGAGCACGGCCGCGCCGAGCCGGTCGCCGATCTCGACCGGCAGGTCGAGCCACCCCTCGTCCCAGGACCGGACACCCCGCTGCCCCCAGCCGATCGCCGCCACCTCGTGCAGCCGCGCGAGCGCGGCGTGAGGCATGCAGCCGAGCGAGTTGCCGTCGAGATACACGACGGCGGGGTCGATCACGAACCGCTCGCGGAACTCGCGCAGCGGATCCTGGCCGTCGAGGCTCGCGGCGGCCTCGCGGGAGTCGATCACCGCCCCAGGTACGCGCGCTTGAGGTCCTCGTGGTGCAGAAGCTCGGACGCCGAGCCCTTGAGCACCACGTTGCCGGTCGCCAGCACGTACCCGCGATCGGCGATCGACAGCGCCATGTTCGCGTTCTGCTCGACCATCAGGATCGCCACGCCCGACGCGTGCACCTCCTTGATGATCCGGAAGTTCTGCTGTACGAGCGCCGGCGAGAGCCCCATCGACGGCTCGTCCATCAGCAACAATCGGGGCCTCGACATCAGCGCGCGCCCCATCGCGACCATCTGCTGCTCGCCGCCCGACAGCGTGCCCGCGAGCTGGTCTTTGCGCTCCTCGAGCCGCGGGAACAGGCTGTGAACGCGGTCGAGGTCCGCGTCGAAAGTCGTCCCGTCCTGGAGCACGGCGCCGAGCTCGAGGTTTTCCCGCACGGTCATCTGCCCGAACAGCCGGCGGTTCTCCGGAACGATCGCCATGCCGTTGGCGATGCGCTGCGCCACCGACCAGCGGGTGACGTCCTCTCCCTCGATCATGACGCGGCCGGAGCGGGGCCGCACCAGACCGAGGATCGTCTTCAGCGTGGTCGACTTCCCGGACGCGTTGCCGCCGAGCAGGCACACGAGCTCGCCGGCGTCGACCGACATCTCGACCCCTTCGAGGATTCGCATCTGGCCGTAGTACGTCGTGACCTTGTCGAGTTGGAGCAGCATCAGGCCTCGGCCAGCGCCTCCGGGTCGCGGCCGAGGTACGCCTCGACCACGGCTGGGTGATTGGCGACCGCGTCGAACGAGCCTTCGGTGACCTTGACGCCGTGGTCGAGCGCGACGACCCGATCGGAGATTCCTTCGACCACGTGCATGTCGTGCTCGATCACGAGAATCGCCAGGCCGAGCTCGTCGCGCAGCCGGCCGATCACCTCGGTCACCTCGTGCGTCTCGTTCGGGTTCATTCCGGCCGCGGGCTCGTCGAGCAACAGCAGGCGAGGCTCGGTCGCGAGCGCACGGGCGATCTCGAGCCGGCGGCGGTTGGCGTAGGAGAGCACGTACGCCGGCTGATCCCAGCGATATCCCATCAACCGCTCGCCGAAGAACCCCAGCGCCTCGGTGGCGAGCCGGTCGACCTCCTTCTCCTCACGGCGCGCGCGCGGCAGCCGCAGGATCGATTCGACCGGCGACGCCTTGGTGTGGCCGTACGTCGCGGCCTTGACGTTCTCCTTGACCGACATGTTGAGGAACAGGCGCAGGCTCTGAAAGGTGCGGGCGATCCCGAGGTTCGTGATCGCGTGCTGGCGCTTGCCGGCGATGCTCTCGCCCGCGAACCGCACGTCGCCCGAGGTCGGCTTGTACACGCCGGTGATCACGTTGAAGATCGATGTCTTGCCGGCGCCGTTGGGGCCAATCACGCTGACGATCTCGCGCTCGAACACCTGCAGGTCGACGTCGGTGAGCGCCTTCAGGCCGCCGAACGTCAGCGATAGCTTGTCGAGCTCGAGCAGCGGTAGCCGGTCGCCATCGGTCACCGCTCAGACCACCTCGACCCGTCGCGTCCCCAGGAGCCCATTCGGTCTCGCCGCCATCGTGACGATCAGGATCACCCCGAGCATGATCTGGGTGGTGATCGCCGGATTGACGATCAGCCGCGACTCCCAACAACATGCCGCCAGGTACACGGTCGGGATCACGAGCAGCAGCCGCGCGGTCCCCTCCAGGCGGATCAGCACGAGGACCAGGCAGATCACCAACACGAACAGGATGTTCCCGTAGCTGATCGCGTCGTGCGGGACGATCACCCAGTGCTTCACCGCCGACCCGATCCACCCGGAGCTGCCCGGATGGCCGGCGGTCGCCGAGCTCGAGATCGCCCCGACGATCGCGTGCGCGACGAACCCGAACACGACGATCGCGGCGAGCACGGCGAAGAACTTCCACAAAGGCCGGATCCGCAGGAACAGCGCGAGCAGGATCAGACCGTAGAACAGGTAGCCGGCGTCGGTCGGACTCGACAGCATCTGCTCGAGCGCCCACACGATGATGCCGCCGGCAATCGCCCCGGCAATGCTGCCGGCGCCGCCGAGCACGAGGCAGGCGAAGATCAGGATCAGGATGCTCTCGGTGAAGTTCGTCGGGAACACGCTCGACTGTTGAGCGGCGAACAGCGCGCCGCCGAGCGCGCCGATCGCGGCGCTGAAGCTGAACGCCATCACTTTCAGCTTGTTGACCGGAATCGTCATCGCGGACGCGGCCAGCTGGTCGTCGCGGAGCGCGCGCCAGGCGCGCCCGGTTCGCGAGCCGTCCAGCAAGTGCAGGAGCCAGGCTAAGACGACGATGACGATCAGCGCCACGAAGTAAAGACCGCGGGGGGTCGAGACGTTGCCGCCGAGGCCGTGGAGCGGATCGATCGAGAAGATCCCGTTCACGCCGCCGAGCGTTCCAGGGTCGACGTTGTTGACGACCTCGACGAACGCCTGCCCGACGAACAGCGTCACGATCGCGAGGTAGTCACCCTCGAGCCGTAGGGCGACCAGGCCGATCAGCACGCCGACCAGGCCGCCGAGGATCATCACGATCGGGATCGACTCGAACGCGGCTAGATGGGCCCCGCCCGACCCTCCCGAACCGAGCGCGGTCGACGAGAAGATCGCGTATCCGTAGGCGCCGAAGCCGACGAACGCGATGTAGCCGAGGTCGAGCAGACCGGCCCACCCGGCCGCAATGTTGAGCCCGAGCGACAGGATCGCGTACAGCAGGCATGTGAAACCAACCGTGAGCAGGTTGACGTTGCCGGTCCACAGCCCGAACGCGACGCCGACGAGGGCCGCCAGCGCCAACCGCTGCCACCATCCGAGTCGCTTGTCGAGCTCGTACAGCACGCGGCCCGGCCCGGTGCCCTGCTCGCGGCGGTCGCCGGACTGGGCGACCCATTCGTCGACGCCGATCTGGGGCATCAGACCTTCTGCAGCGCTTTCCGGCCGAAGATGCCGGTCGGCCGGATGAGCATCGTGAGGATCAGGATCCCGAACACGATCAGGTCGGAGTACTTCTCCGAGATGTAGCTGAGGCTGAACGCCTCGCACATGCCGATGAAGATGCCGCCGACGACCGCGCCGGTGATGCTGCCGATGCCGCCGACGACGGCGGCGGTGAACGCCTTGAGCCCGGCCAGGAAGCCGATCGTCGCCGAGATCGATTGGAACTCGAGCCCGGACATCACGCCGGCGAAGCCGGCCAGCACCGACCCGATGAAGAACGTCAGCGCGATCGTCCGGTCGACGTTGATGCCGAGCATCTCGGCGGCCTCGCGATCGGACGCGACCGCCCGCATCGACTTACCCAGGGTCGTCCGGTCGATGATCTGGATGAGCCCGTAGCCCAGGATCGCCGTGAGGACGATGATCATGATCTCGACGCTGTCGATGTGTGCGCCCGCGATGTGGATTCCGTTCGTGTCGGAGATGAAGTCGGTCGTGTTGTAGCTGCGCACGAAGCCGCCGAACAGCAGCAGCACCGTGTTCTCGAGCACGAACGACACCCCGAGCGCGGTGATCAGGGGTGCTATTCGGGGCGCGTCGCGCAGCGGTCGGTAGGCGAACCGCTCGATTGCCACTCCCAGGAGGCCCGTCCCGAGTCCGGCGATCAGCAGCATGAGGACGATCAGCAGTGGTACCGGGATCACGAGGTGGTTCGGTCCGCCGAACCACTGGATCACGAAGTAGCCGATATACGCCCCCACCATGTAGACGTCGCCGTGGGCGAAGTTGAGGAGCTTCAGCACCCCGTAGACCATCGTGTAGCCGAGCGCGATCAGCGCGTACAGACAGCCGGTGACGAGGCCGTTGACGAGTGTTTGGATGAAGACCTGCACGTTCGTGTGCTGCCGTGAGTGCTAGATGGCCGGCGACGCCGCCCGCGGAGTATCGCGGGCGGCGCCGTCCAGAGCCACTAAGGCGCCGCCGTCAGGCGCCGCCGACTTTCGTCGTCGCTCCGTGATCCGTCACGTGCCTCACTTGGACGGGATCTCCACGTACTTGCCTGAGCTGCTGATCTTGAACAGGTAGCCGTTGTTGCCCGCGAGGTTGCCATCGGAGGTGAACGCCACCGTAACCCCGAGCGGATTCGCGCTCGGCGGGATGTTCGTCTGCTTGATCGCTGCGAGCACGTTCGACCGACTCGGCGTCTGGCCGGACTTGCAGACGGACGCGATCGCCTTCATCACGACATCGGCGGCCTCGTACGTCGGGACGCCGAATGGCCCGTACGGACCGTACTTGGCCACTCCGGCGACGATCTGCTTATCGAGCGCGCTGGGGTTACCTTCTGAGATGTCGGGCCCGAACGTCGACACGTAGCTGCCCGGGATGTTGAACTGCGACGGCGAGTTGGTGCCGTCGGTCCCGAACAGGATCGTGGTCTTGCCGGCCTGCTTGGCGTCCTGGCCGAACATCTGGGCGTTCGTGGCGGTCTGCCACGGCAGCAGTACCACGCCATCCGCCGCGGTCAGATGCGACGTTACGAGTGACTTGATCGCCGCCGCGAGCGTCGCGCCGGTGTCAGTGCCGTTGAGGGTCTGGTGGTCGACCGAGATCCCGGCCTTCTTCAGGATCGGGACCATCACGTTGACCAGACCCTGCGAGTACGCCTCGTCGTCGTCGATGATCAGCACGGCCTTCGTGTGCAGATGATTGACGACGTAGTTGGCGTCCTGCGGGCCCTGGACGTCATCGTCGGGAACGACGCGGAAGTACGTGGGGTTCTTGCCGCTGCTCGTGAGTGCCGGCAACGTCGCCGAACCGGAGACGAACGCGATCCCGGCCTTGCCGAAGATCGGACCGACCGCCTCGACCTCCTGGCTGCCCGCGGGTCCGACCGCCGCGACCGCGTTCGACGACACGATCGACTGCGTCTTCTGGACCGCAAGCGACGGGGTCAGCTGGGTGTCGTCCTGGGCCAGCGTCACGTTCGTGTGGTTTGCGGCGTTGTCGTCGGCGACGGCCAGCTGCGCGAAGTGCAGCTGCTCGAGGCCGACCTGCGCCACCGGACCGGTCAACGGCGCTTCGATCGCGATCGAGGCGGTGCACGACTTCGAGCCGCTCGAGGCGGCCGCCGTTGAGCTCCCACTGCTCGCGCTACTGCTACTACTGCTGCTGCTCTTGCTACTCCCGCAGCCGGCCGCGACCAAAACGGTCAGGGCCAAGACTGCAAGGCTGATGCGTACCTTCATTGGCGCTCGAACTCCTCCTGTATGGATCCTTTTGCAACGTCCTTCATACGGACAAGACAGGCGGCGTGCCCGGATAGGCCGGGGTGCCGTCGGGGTAATACGCGGCCGCCGGCGACCCGGCCGGCCGAAACACCGCGACGAGGCGCATGACGTCCTCACCGGTGTTCTCGAGGCAGTGCACGGTCCGCGCCGGCAACTCCAGGCACGAACCGGCGGCGACCGGGGTGCGGTCGCCGCCGGTGTGCAGTGCGCCCTCTCCCTCAATCACGTAGATCACTTCGTCGTAAGTGTGGAAATGCTCCGGCGCGCGCTCGGTCGGGACGTAGCCGACGAAGTGGGTTGCCGACCGCAGGCCGGTGCTGGGGTCGGCGACGATCCGGAAGGAGCGCGACGTGGTCGCCTCCTGCTCGTCCTGGTCGGCGAGCCGACGGACGACGGCACGCTCGGCCCCATCGGCGGACTCGCCCGGCGCCACCGGATCTGAGATGCGCACCGACACAACGAGCAGCGGCTCGGGGCCCTGGTTGTCGAGCTCGTACTCCTCGCCCGGCGCCAGGTACGCGCCCGTCTCCGGCTCGAGCGCGTGGCGCTCGCCGGCCAGCGACAGCTCGCCCGTCCCCGCCAGCACGAACAGCACCTCTTCGGCTTCGCGGGTGGCGCGGGTCATCGACGCGCCCGGAGCGCATTCGATCACCGCCTGTTCGAGCCCGGTCCGGCGGCGTCCAAGCGCCGGGTCAGTCAGCGTCAAGCCGCGCCTCCAGCGTTATTTCCGTGCCGGCGAGCGCCCGGGACACGGGGCACGTGTCCTTCGCCTGCTGGGCGACGCTCGCAAACGTGTCGGCGTCGACCCCGGGGACGTCGCCGACCGTCTTCAGCGCGATGCTCGTGATCGCAAATCCGGTCTCGAGCTGCTCGAGCCGGACCTTCGCCGATGTCTGCAGATCGGCCGGCGGATGGCCGGACTCGGTCAGCAGATTGGCCAGCGACATCGTGAAGCAGCCCGCATGGGCGGCGCCGATCAGCTCCTCCGGATTGGTCGAGCGCTCGACGTCCTCGACCCGCGCCCGCAGCGTGAACGGGCCCTCATAGGCGCCGCTGCCCACGCCGATCCGGCCGCCGCCGTCTTCCAGGTCGCCTTGCCAGCTCGCGTTTGCGGTGCGTGTGACGCGGACGCTCATGGCCGGGTGAGAGTAAGCCAACTAACCTTGCGATTGCGTTATGCGTTAGGCCCCGTCTTACCGCCGGGGCCATCCAGAACCCCGACAGGAAGGGAGCCTACAGATGGCTCACATGGTGGACAAGCTCGACGTCGCCGCGGCCCGCCAGCGCTTCTCCTCCCTTCAGGAGGGGTTCGCGTTCTTCGACGCCCCGGGGGGCTCGCAGGTGCCCGACGAGGTCGGCGACGCGATCGCCCGCGCGCTCCGCGAGGCCAGCGCGAACCTCGGCGCGGTATACGAGACCAGCCGCCGGGTGGGACGGATCCTTGAGCAGGCCGAGACCGGGGCGGCGCGGCTGCTCGGATGCGAGGCGCACGAGGTGATCTTCGGTCCGAACATGACCTCGCTGAACTTCACGCTGTCGCGGACGGCCGGGCGCGAGTTCGCCGCCGGCGACGAGATCCTGGTGTCGTCGCTCGATCATGACGGCGGGGTCGCGCCGTGGCTCGAGCTCGCCTACGACCGGGACCTGGTCGTCCGCCACATCGAGTTGCTCGACGACACCACGCTCGACTACGACGACCTGGCGTCGAAGCTCGGGCCGCGGACGCGGGTGGTGGCGTTCGCGTGGGCGTCGAACGCGGTCGGGACGGTGGTCGATGCCCAGCGCGTGTGCCGGCTCGCCCACGACGCCGGCGCGCTCGCGTGGGTCGACGCCGTCCACTACGCCGCGCACGAGCCGATCGACGTCCGCCAGATCGACGCCGACGTGCTGATCTGCTCGCCGTACAAGTTCTGCGGCCCGCATCTCGGCATGGCCTACGGCCGCGCGGACGTGATCGAGCGGTGGCGGCCGTACAAGGCGCGGCCGGCGCCGAGCACCCCGCTCAGCCGGCGGTTCGAGACCGGCACGCAGCCGTACGAGCTGCTCGCCGGCTTCAACGCCACGATCGACTACCTCGATTCGATCGGCGGCTTGCAGGCGATCGTGCCCTACGAGCGGTCGCTCGGCGCCCGGTTCCTGTCAGGGATCTCCGACGCGGTGTCCGTCTACGGGCTACAGGGGATGGAAGGCCGCGTGCCGACGTTCCTCATCAACGTGGCGGGGGTTCCCGCCGGCGAGGTCGCGGTCCGCCTCGCCGAGCAGAACATGGGCGTCTGGGCCCACGACTCCTGGTACTCGCTCGGGTTGTACCAGCGTCTCGGCTACAACGACCAGTCCGTTCGCCTCGGGTTCATCCACTACAACACGGCGGCCGAGGTCGACGCACTCGTGGAAGCGCTAAACGGGTTGGCATCCTAGGGGCGTGCTGAAAAAGGCCCCTCAGTGGGGCCTTTTCCAGCACGCAACACCCCGGACCGCCTGATCAGTGGATCGACATGTGCTCGGCTCCCAGGTACAGCCGGGCGGCGTACGACTCCGGGTCGGCGGCGAAGTGCTTCTGCATCGCGCCACCGTTGAGCGCATCGTCGATCGCGGCCATGATCATCGACTGGTCGAGCACCAGCCGCCGGTGGCCGACCTTACCCGTGACCGGATTGACCGCGTCGTAGAACCCGCCGTCGGACCTGTATATCCCCGGGTAGCGGCTCCGGAGCGTCTCCAGATTCGACAACGCCTGCTGCGGCAGGACCGTCAGCGCGATCGCCGAGGCGTGCGGGCTGACGGTGGTCTCGGTGGCGCACGTCGTGCACTGGGCCAAGCCCTCGCCGGCGGGAAACGCGAGTCCCTCGACGCCGAAGCCGCCGTAGTTCCCGGTGTTATCCGCCGTGCTCGACGGCGAGATGCCCCAGACCGGATAGTGCAGAACCTGCGTCGCGTACTTCTCCTGGACCTGGGCCCATCGCAGGTCGTCGAGGCCCAAGCTGTGGGGGCCCCAAGTCGTCTCGGGCACGACCAGGTTCGCCATCAGCCCCTCGAACATGCCGCCGGCATAGGTCGGCACGAACGTGAGCGAGGTTCCGGGATAGGTGTAGTGGCCCTCCCAGACCTTGAACTTCTTGCCTGACTGCGGGTCGGTGTAGGTCTGCCAGTACCCCGGTACCGGCCACTGGCCCTGCGAGGAGTAGTCAGGGTCGGTCGAGCACTGCTTGGGAGGCAGGGTCCGCCACGTCCGCCACCACACGTCGCCGGGCATCTGGTGCCGGCCCATGCCGATGTACATCGCGATCCGGGGGTCTGAGTACAGCGTGTCGACGTGGTAGGGGGCCGGTCCCTGGTCGACGTAGAAGCCCCCGTACATCGCCCCCGTGTGCTGGTTGCCGAGCGCCGCGTTGACGTTGCAATCCGTCTGCGCGCGGTTGTCGTAGAAGATGCTGAAGTCCATCGGCTTCAGCAGCGACGACGCCAACTCGCGCACACCCGGCAGGGCCTGCTTCACCTCGATCAGCCCCGACGCGTACCAACCGTTGTCGACCGCCGAGACGAACCAGCAGTTGTCTTGTGTCGGCGTCGTCTCGTTGCAGTCGCCATCGCCCGGGTTTGACAGCACGTTGCCGTTGTTCGTGTCGTACCACTGGTACAGGAATCCGTCGTAGCGCTTCAGCGTCGCGACCTCGTTGAGCGTTGAAGACGCCAGCTGATCGGCGCGCGTCGTCGTGATCAGCCCGAGGTCATGGGCGGCGACGACCGCCCACAGGTACACGCCGACGTTCGCCGCCGACGTGTACTCGCCGCGGACCGTCCCCGGACCGAGGTTGTCGAGCGGCAGGTGCGTCACCGGATCGACATCGGCGGCGTAGAACCGCCACGTGTCCCGCGCGATCCCGAGCAGAACCTGCTTCTGACCGGAGGTGAACGTGGGGGGGCCCGCCGGCGGGCCGCCGCTGGCGGCACCGGCCGAAGCCGGCGCCGCCACCACCAGGATCGCCGCCGCGGCTGCGGCGGCGATCAATCCGCGGATCCTCATTGGAGGGTGAACGTCGCCGGCGTGAGCGCGCCCACCGCCGAGCTGTCCGAGACCCACAGGTTGAACGGCCCGGGCTGCACCACGAACTGGCCCTGGTTGTTGTAGTAGCCGAGGTTCTGCGGGCCCAGCTTGAACGTGACCGTCTTCGACTGGCCCGGTGCCAGGGTCACGCGTTGGAAGCCCTCCAGCTTCTCGACCGGCTGGAGGATCGTGGTGTAGTTCTCGTGCAGGTACAACTGGGCGACATCCGTCCCGGCGGTCGATCCCGTGTTGGTGACGGTGTCGGTGACCGTCAGCTGACCGTTCGGCGACACCGTCGTCGAGGACAGATGGGGGCTCGACAGCGAGAACGTCGTATACGAGAGCCCGTAGCCGAACGCGTACTGCGGGGTGTTGGCCACGTCCAGGTACTTGGAGGTGTACTTGTTGTTGGGGTCAGCCGGCCGGCCGGTCGGGAGCTCGTTGTACGAGATCGGGATCTGACCGACGTTGACCGGGAACGACATCGGGAGCTTGCCGCTCGGGTCGAACTTGCCGAACAGGACGTCGGCGACGGCGTTACCGCCCTCGGTGCCTGGATACCACGCCTCCAGCAGGGCCGGCGTGTTCGCGAGCTCCGGGATCGTGAGCGGCCGCCCGTTCATCAGCACGACCACGTACGGCTTGCCGGTGTTCGCGATCGCTTGGATGAGCGCGTCCTGCTGGCCGGGGAGGTCGATGTTGCTGCGGGACGATGCCTCGCCGGTGTCGCCCGACGGTTCACCAACCACCACAACAGTCACGGCGGAGGCCTGCGCCGCCGCCACCGCCGCGCCGAACCCACTCGTCTCGTTGCAGGAATCGGCGACGGTAAACGTGGTGCACGCCGGCGCGTAGTTGACGTTGCCGCTGCCAACCACGTTCGCGATCCCCTGCCGCACCGTGACGATCTGGTTCGCGCCGCCCGGACCGAGGTCGGCCGGAGTGGTGCTGTAGCCGATCGGAACGTCAGGACCGAGCTGATCGAGCGGATCGTCGGCCAGCGGCCCGACCACGGCGACCTTGCCCACGCTCGGGCTGAGCGGCAGCGCCTTGTTGTTGTTGTTCAGCAAGACCAGCGACTCGTCGGCCGTGGTCCTCGCGGCCTTGAGGTTGGACGAGGTCAGCTCCGAGGTGCTGAACCGCTGCTGGTTGCCCGGGAACGGGTTCGAGAACATCCCGGCCAGGTACTTCAGCGTCAGCACGTGCCGGACCGCGTCGTTCAGCTGCGCCATCGAGATCCCCCGCCCCAGAAGGTTCGGGCCGTAGGTGGAGTACGTGGCGTTAACCGGGGTGCCCGTCAGCGTCACGGCCATCTCGATGTTCACCCCAGCCGTCAGGGCGAGCTGCGCCGCCTGGGCGCCGTTTGCCGCGTAGCCGAACGTCTCGAGCTCCTGGGTGGCCTGGTAGTCGCTCAGCGTGGTCCCACTGAAGCCCCACTCGTCGCGCAGGATCGTGGTCAGCGTGTACGGGTTGGCGGTGTTCGGGACCCCGTTCAGCGAGTTGAACGAACTCATCACGGTCGCGGCGCCGGCATCGATAGCCGCCTTGTACGGCGGCAGGTAGTCGTTGAACAGCTGCTGCGTCGACATATCGACCGTGTTGTATTCGCGCCCCGCGACCGGAGCGCCATACGCCGCGAAGTGCTTGACGGTCGCGGCCATCTTGTCCGGCACGGCGAAGTCGTTGTCGTCGCCCTGATAGCCGTGGACCTTGGCAGCGGCGATCGCCGAGCCGAGGAACGGATCCTCGCCGGCGCCCTCAACCACCCGGCCCCAGCGTGGGTCGCGGGCGATGTCGACCATCGGGTTGAACGTCCACTTGATTCCGTCCGCGGTGGCCTCGGCGGCCGAAACCGACTCGTCGTTCGCGACAGCGGTCGGGTCCCAGGTCGATGCCTCGGCCAGCGGCACCGGGAACATCGTCCGGTAGCCGTGGATCACGTCGAGGCCGAAGATCAGCGGGATGCCCAGGCGCGAATCGAGCGCTTGCTTCTGGACCTGATTGATCTGGGCATAACCGGTCAGATCGAGCACCGAGCCGATCTGCCCATTCTTGGCCCACGTCAACAAATCACCGGGAGTGCCGTTCGGCCCGTCGGGGCCGGCCATCTCGAGCTGACCGAACTTCTCGGCGACGGTCATCCGGCGGAGCAACGCGTTGACCTTCGCGTTGATGCTCCGCTGCTGCTGGGGTGTTGCCACCGCAGACCCGGCGCCACCGCCGGCGGCGTGATGGACCTTGCCGCCATGCGCGCTGGTGGACGCCGCATTCGAGTTCGTCGACAGACCGCCGACCAGCAGCGCCACGGCAACAAAGAAGACGCCTAAGCCCACGCCAGCCCCGATACGGCGCCTCGGCTTGGCCCAGACCATTCGAGCTACTCGATCCGCCATTTTCCCTCTCCTTAGGTGGGTCCTGCGGTTGATGGTGATCCTGGAGGGCTGGGAGGAGCCCGCCATGTCAGGTGGTCCGGCTACACGAGCCGGGTGACCACCGAAGTGGTTTCGAGGTAGTTATCCGCGTTCGGCGCTGACCGCGGTGGGTCCACACGCCACGTCGGCCAAGAGCTAGAGCCGAAAGTCATCGCCCGCCGAGGATTGGGGCAAAGCGAACGCCAACCATACACCCGGACGCATGAGAGAGGGGCGAAATCTTAATTCGGCTCTGCGGCGTAGAACGTTCCACGCTCGACCGCGTCAAGTGGCAGCGACGCGCCGGCGCCGCGCGATCGGCTCAGGGGCGCGAGACGACGCCCGCGAACAGTACCGCGTCCGTCTTCGTGTCCCGCAGCACGAACGCGAACGGCCGGTCGACAACGAAGTCGACGTGCGGTGGCGCCGCGATCGCGGTCGGGCTGATCCCTACGCCGGTCGCGGCCGCGGCCTCGGTGCCCGCCTCGTCCACGTCGAGATAGGCCTCGTGGACGACCGCATTGACGTACAGGTAGCCGGGCTTGTCCGCGATGCCGGATAGGTCGGCACGCCCGGACTCGAACGCCAGCCGCATCCCGAGCGCCTGCAGCGGGCCCGCGAGCTCGACATGCGTGGTCAGCCGGAACTTCGGCAGCGCCACCGCGACGTGCGTCTGGCGCAGCCCGCCGAGCAGCGCGAGCGGTCCCTCGCCGGCGAGACGCGAGAGCAGCGACCCGAGGTGACCGGGGCTCGGCAGCAGCACGTCGAAGGCGAGCCGCCCGCCCACGTAGCGCAGCTCGAGCGCCTGATAGTCCGAGCCCTGGAGGTAGCCGAACATTCCGGTCTGGTGCATGGTCGGGACCTGGACCGTTCCGCCGGGCGCATGGAACGCGGCGCTGGACGTGTCCTCGTGGGTAAACGGCTCGAGCCACTTCGCCTTCAGGTACACGGCGTTGACCAGCACCAACCGCGTGAGCGCGTCGACGTCGCCCGGCCCGAGCAGCTCCGGGATCTTCCCCCGGGTCTGATCGGACACCCAGGCGTTGATGTCCGACCGAGCGCCGGCGGAGTCGTGCTCGAAGTCCGCCGTCCGCAGACCGGCGCCGTAGTCGCGTGCGAGCACGCGCAGGAACGCCTGGTGGAAGTGCTGCCCCGTCTGGCCGTATAGGGCATTGGCCACGTTGAGCGTGACGTCAGGGCCGTTGACGTTCGCGAGCGAGCGGTCGGCCGCGTTGAACGCGGCACCGAGGCGAGCCGGCGGCAGACGGAAGTCGAGCGCGCGCGCCGTCTGCGACGCCGTCGTGCCACGCGCGCCGGGGAACACCATCGCCAGCGCCTGGGAGATGCTCGCCGGCGACAGCGCGAGATTCGACCGGGCGGACGCGAGACGAGCAAGGATCCGGCCGGCGAACAGCGCGTTGCCTTCCCGGAGCGCGGCCGCGTCTGCACGGGACACGGTTGGCTCAGCCCGCGGCACGCTCGCTCGCACCGTCTGTGGCGCCACCGTGCGCGTCTCGTCGCCTGAGGACCCGCAGCCGGCGAGCGGCACGAGCAACCCGATCAGCACAAGCGCGCGCAGTCGCATACCTCGAAAACTACGCGCCCCGAGCCGGCGCGTCACACATACGCGGGAGAATGCCGACGTGGGTCTCCCCGATCCCGACGACGTCGCCGCATATGACGAGTCCGAGCAGCGCCGAATCGGCGGCCCTGCGCCGCTGACCGCGCCGATCGAACTGCGCGATTACGACCCGCGCTGGCCCAACCTGTACGACCAGCAAGCCGCGCGCGTGCGGGACGCGCTCGGCGAGCGCGCGGTTCGGGTCGAGCACGTCGGCTCCACCTCTGTCCCGGGGCTCGCCGCCAAGCCGATCATCGACATCGTCATCGAGGTGCCTGACTCCGCCGACGAGCCGGCGTACGTCCAGGATCTCGAGCACGCCGGCTACATCCTTCGGATCCGCGAGCCTGACTGGTTCGAGCACCGGTTCTTCCGCACCGACGACGGCCGTGTCCAGCTCCACGTGTTCTCGGCCGCCTGTCCGGAGACCGACCGGATGGTGCGGTTCCGCGACTGGCTTCGGGCCAACGACGCCGATCGCGCGCTCTACGAACGGACCAAGCGCGAGCTGGCCGCGCGCGACTGGAAGTACATGCAGCAGTACGCGGATGCCAAGACCGGCGTCGTCGCCGAGATCATGACGCGGGCACTCGCAGGCATTCGGAGCTGTGAGTAGCAATTACCAGTTGGTGCGCTGACCCGGAGGTAAGAAGGCCGACATGTGGGTATTCATGCTGACCGCTCACATGCGCGCGCGGTTTCCCGCCGCACCCCCGGGGGCACAACCTCACCGCAGTGAATTTTCCGCCCCCGCGGCGACGCCGTGCCCTTGTATGCCTCTGCCTTCCGCTGTTGTTGGTCGCGGCCGCTGCGCTGAACATCCCGTGGGCGGACGCGTCCACCGCCACCGTGGCGATCACCGGGGGTGGTCTCACGCTCGCGAACCCATCGGTCCGGGTCGTCGGCGAGAACCCGAGGCGGCTCGAGGTCAGCACGTCCGTGACCGATGCGCGCGGAACGGGCGCCGGATGGTTCCTGTCGCTCGGTGCCACCGCCCCATATGGCTCGAGCGCCCAGAGCCTGATCGTGACCGGCGCCCGGTCGGCATGCGAGGCGGGTTCGGCGTGCACACTCCCGGACAACCACATCCCGTATCCGCTGCCGGTGAGCGTGAACGGTACGCGGTCGTGGTTGTTCGAGGCCGACCCGTCCAGCGGACTCGGCGCTCAGACCGTCGAGGTCTTCATCACCGTGCCCCCCGGTGTCGGTGACGCGCTCAGCCTGGGCTTCAGCATCTCGACGCAACCGCCCGGTGGCGCGGGGACGCCAACACTACCGCCGAGCGCCGCCACCGCATCGCGGGTGCCGGTGTGCTCCGTGGACGCGATGCTCACGATGGGCAGCTGCCGGACGACGCCGTAGGCCGCGCTAGGCGGCGCCGCCCTTGCGCTCAGCGTCGAACAGCTCGACCAGCCGGCTCCGCACCTCCCATAGCTTCGGGATCTGGCGCTGGGCGATGAGCTTGCCGAGCACCTGAACCGGCGTCCCCTGCGTCCCGATCGTTTCCTCGCCGAGCGCCCGCGCGACGATCGCGTAGTGCCGGAACCGCCACATCCAGACCCGCTCGTCCCATTCGGTCAGAAGCTCGGCCAGCTGGTAGAGCTGCTCGTGCTCGCGGCCGTGGCGGTACAGCTCGGATAGCTCGAGGCCGGACCGCTCGAGCAGTCGGTCGAACGCCTTGGCGACCCGCTGGGTCACGACCGAGACCCGCCGGAACCCGGGCGAGTCGAAGCCGCTGCCGTGCCCGAGCACGACGCGGATCTGCGAGTACTCCCACGGGTCCATCTGGTTGAGCATCTCCATCTGGGTGGTGACGTACGACAACGCCAGCACCGCGCGGCGGAGCAGGCGCAGCGCCGGATCGATCTGCTCGGCGGGTGGGTCCTGTTCCAGCAGGCCGGCGGCCTCGTCGACCTCGGTGGTGGCGAATTTCAGCCACAGCTCCGAGGACTGATGGACGGTCTGGAACAGCAGCTCGTCGTGGTGGACGCGCTCCTCGGCGGTCTTCTGCAGCGACAGCAGCTCGTCGGTGCGCAGGTAGCGCTCGTAGTCGCTCGCACCCTCGCCCGGCAGGATCGGCCCGCGCAGGTCGTCCTCTGTGCCGTCGGTCACGCGGCCCTTCCTTCGAGGATGCCGGCCAGCTTGGCCATGTCGATGTTCCCGCCTGACACGATGCACACCACCTTTCCGGTCCCGGCCCGGCCCGCGAGCGCCGCCGCCGTGGCCAGCGCGCCCGCTCCCTCGGCGATCACGTGCGCGCGCTCAGCGAGCGTCCTGACCGCCGCCGCAGCGTCCGCGATCGGAACCGAGAACGCGTCGTCGACGAGCGGCTGGACCCGCGGCCACATAGTGTCGAGCACGCGCCGGCTCCCCGACCCGTCGACGAACGACGGGCTGTACTCGACGTCGGCGGGCGACCCCGCTGCGAGCGCCGCCGCGAGCGCCGCCCCGGTCGCCGGCTCGGCCGTGTAGATCTTCGTCTCCGGGCGGAACGCCAGGATCGCACTGGCGATCCCAACGGTCAGCCCGCCGCCGCCGTACGGGATCACGATCGCATCCGGATCGGGCAGGTCCTCGAGGATCTCGAGCCCGATCGTGCCGTTGCCCGCCATCACCCCCTCGTCCTGGACCGGGTGAACGAACAACCCGTCGACTCCCTCAACCTTGCTCGTGACGATCGCCCGCCACCACTCCTCGTAGGGCACCTTCATGACCGTCCCGCCGAGGCGCTCGATCGCTCGGAGCTTGGCCTGCGGCGCGTGTTCGGGTACCGCGATCGTGACCGGCAGCCCCAGCTCGCGCCCGGCCCACGCGACGCCCTGGGCCATGTTGCCGGCGCTGGCGGTGACGAGACCCTGTCGGCGATCCTCCTCGGGCGCCAGCCGGACCGCATTGGTCGCGCCGCGGATCTTGAACGAGCCGATCGGCTGCAGCGTCTCGAGCTTCAGGTAGATCTCCGCGGGCGCGTCATCGACCCGCAGCCGCACCAGCGGCGTCCGCACAGCCACGTCGGCGATTCGCGCCCGCGCCGCCTCGATCTCGCGGAGCTCGATCACAGCTCGACCTCGGTCCCGATACCCATCCGGCGCGCCCGCTCGACGGCGCACCGCGCGGCCGCCAGATCCTCGACCGCGAGCCCGAGCGATCTGAACACGGTCAGCTCGTCGTCGCTGCGCCGACCGGGTGCGGTGCCCGCGAGCACCTCGCCGAGCTCACCGCGGACGTGCTCCTCGCCTGGAATCGCGCCCTCCTTCAACGCCAGCTGATACTCACCGGCCTCGTTGCGGAGCGATTCACGGCTGTCGCAGTAGAGCGCGCAGGCCGCCACCGTGTCCACGTCGAGCTCGCGCACGGACGGCATGCTCGCGCCGACCGCGTTGACGTGCGTGCCCGGACCGAGCCACTCGCGCCGCAGCACGGGTTCCCGCGCGCTGGTGGCGGTAACGACGACGTCGGCGCCACGGACCGCGTCCTCGGCGGAGCTCACCACCGTCGCCCCCCTGTCGCCACCACCGGCGGCGAGCGCCCGCGCGTGCGCCTCGGTCGGCGAGTAGATGCGCACGTCGACGAACTCGCGGACCGCCGTCAACGCCTTCAGATGCGCCTTGCCCTGCACGCCCGCGCCGAGGATCGCCAGCACGCTCGCGCCCTCGCGCGCGAGCACGCCGGTGGCGACCGCGCTGACCGCGGCAGTCCGCACCGCGGTGACCGCGGACGCGTCGAGGATCGCCGTGGGCACTCCGGTCGCGCCGTCGAACAGCGTCACGGTCCCCTGGTGAGAGTCGAGCCCGCGCGCCGGATTGCCGGGCATCACGCACAGGGACTTGAGCGCGAACGCCGGGTCCTGACCGCCGCGCCAGGCGGGCATCAACCCTATAAACCCGGCTGCGCCCTCGAACCGCACCAAAGACCGGAGCGGCATGAGCGCCTCCCCGCGGGCGTGCGCGGCGAGCACTTCGGCCATCGCGTCGGCGCACTCGTCGGGCGTGAGCGCCTCCATCACGTCGTCGTGGCCGAGGATCAGGACCGAGCTCATCTGAACACGCCGCCGAGGTGGGCGCGCTCGTCAGTGCTCAGCGGGCGCTCGAGCGCCTCGCGAACCGGAACGAGATGGTCGGGCCGGCCGGGGCCGACGACGATCTGGGCGACGCGGTCGTCGGCGAGCAGCCACGCCAGCGCGGCACCGGCCATCGAGACCCCGCGCCCGCGCGCAAATTCGTCGAGCGCGTCGAGCCGGTCGAACGTGCCGTCGTCTACGAGCGCCGCGTACGGCTCGGGACGCTGCGTCATCCGCGAACCCGGCGGGAACGCCTCGCCGCGGCGGTACTTCCCGGTCAGCCAGCCCCCGCCGAGCGGGCTGAACACGAGGTAGGACACGCGCTCGCGCTCGCACAGCGGCAGCACCGCGTCCTCGTCGCCCCGCGCCAGCAGCGAGTGCTCGTTCTGGATCGCGGCCGGCGTTCCCACGGCGAGCGCCGCCTCGAGCTGGGAGGCGTCGAAGTTGCTGACCCCGTACGCGCGGATCTTGCCGGCCGCGACCAGGTCGTCGAACGACCCGAGCGTCTCGTCGAGCGGGACGTCCGGGTCGAACTCGTGCGCGAGATACAGATCGACCTGCTCGACCCCGAGCCGCTCGCGACTCGACTCGAGCTGCCGCGCGATTCGGTCGGGCGCGAGCCCGTGGTCGGCGCCGGCGTCCATCGGGTTGTAGGTCTTGGTCGTGAGCATCGGCCGCACGCCCCGGCTCCGCATCCAGGCGCCGATCATCCGCTCGCTGCGACCCCCGCCGTACGCGTCGGCGGTGTCGAAGTGGTCGATCCCCTGCTCCCAGGCCGCGTCCATCAGCTCGAACGCCTGGTCCTGGCTCAGCCCCTGCCCGAACAGCTCGGGAGCGGAGCCGACCCCGCCGAAGTTGCCGCAACCGAGTGCGACGCGCGGGATCGTGAGCTCGGAACACCCGAGGCGGCGGCGTTCGAACGGGAGCGTTGCGGTCATCGAAGGCCAGCCTATCGGCGCGCGCCGGCAGGCGGGCACCGTGATATCTCGTGCAGCCGGCGCCGACGTGGCAAATTGCCGGGACCGTGCATCGCCTACCCAGGCATCGTCTCGTCCTCGCCGCCTCGTTGGTGACGACGCTCGTCGCGCTCACCGGATACGCGCGGGCAGCGCCGGTCTCGGTCCCCCGAGACGTCGCCGTCGTCACGGTCTCGAACGCCGCCGGCGGATCTCGGATTCAACCGGGCTTTCTGGGGCTGTCGCTCGAGAACACCGCGATCATCCCGTACGCCGGCAGGGACCCGAAGGCGCCCGACCCGGTATTCCTGCAACTGGTCCGCAACCTCACCCCGGGTCAGTCGCCCGTGCTCCGGATCGGCGGGGACAGCACGGACTGGGCATGGACCCCGGTCCCCGGCTTGAGCAAGCCAAAGGGCGTGCGGGTCACGCTCACCCAGCGCTGGCTCGCCATGATGCACGCGCTCGCCACCGACCTGAACGCCCGGCTGATCATGGGCATTGACCTGGAGGCCGACAGCCGCGCGGCCGCCGACGGCGAGGCGAGCGCGTTCGAGCAGGTGATCGGGAAGCGATCGATCGAGGCGCTCGAAGTCGGCAACGAGCCCAACCTGTACGGCACGCTCACCTGGTACGTCCGGCCCGACGGCGTCCACGTGTTCGGCCGCCCGCCCGGATATGACTTCTCGTCGTACCTCGACGACTTCACCTCGTTTGCGAAGGGGCTGCCGGGGCCGCTGGCCGGACCTGCCGACGGGCCTCCTTGGATGGCGGACACCGCGGAGTTCCTCGCCGCAGAGCCGCGCGTCAAGATGCTCACCCTGCACCGGTATCCGCTGCAGACCTGCTTTGTCCCGCCATCCTCGCCGGAGTACCCCACGGTGGCGCACCTGCTCGCCCCAGAGGCGACGGCTGGCCTCGCCAACGGCCTCGTCCCCGACGTCGCGCTCGCCCACGCTCGTCACATCCCGCTGAGGATCGACGAGATCAACAGCGTCTCATGCGGCCCCGCGCCCGGCGTCAGCAACGTATTCGCGTCGGCGCTGTGGGCGCTCGACATGCTGTTCGAGATGGCCCGGGTCGGCGTGGACGGCGTGAACATCCACACTTATCCAGGGGCCACCTATGAGCCGTTCGCGTTCACCCACACAGCCCGCGGATGGAGCGCATCGATGGCCCCTGACTACTACGGCCTGATGATGTTCGCCCAGGCCGCGCCGGCGGGATCGCGGCTGATCGACACCACGACCACGAACGCCCAGGGCGTCACAGTCTGGGCCACTCGCGGGCGGAGCGGCCGCACGCGAGTGGTGCTCATCAACGAGAGCCCAGACCGCCGCACGATCGCGCTGAGCTCCCCGGGCGGCCGTCCGGCGACGCTCGAGCGGCTGCGTGCCCCGCGGCTCACCAGCACCAGCGGGGTCACGCTCGGCGGTCAGAGCTTCGGCGCCCGAACGACGACTGGCCGGCTCCGCGGCCGCTCGAGCGTCGCCAAGCTGACCGCGAGCAAAGGCCGCTACGTGTTCACGCTGCCGGCCGAGAGCGCCGCACTCGTCACGTCCTGAGCGCGAGCGCAGCCGGGCGGCCCCCGGCGGAACCGCCGGAGTTACTCAGTACCGTTGAGCCATGCCCGTCCTGGAAGCACGGGGCATCGTCAAGACGCTCGGCGTCGGGCGCGCCGAGCGCCGCGTGCTCGACGGCGTCAGCCTCGACGTAGACGCCGGCGAGGTCGTCGCCGTGCTCGGCCGCTCGGGAAGCGGCAAGTCGACGCTCCTGCATCTGCTCGGCGGCCTTGATCGACCGGACCAAGGGCAGATCGTGCTCGCCGGGCAGGACATCACGAGGCAGCGGCCGCGCGCGCTCGCCCGCACCCGGCTCCGCCACGTGGGGTTCGTGTTCCAGTCCTTCCAGCTGATTGAGGAGCTCAGCGGCGAGGAGAACGTGCTGCTTCCTGGCCGCCTGCCGGGCGCGCTCCGCGGTGGCGAGCAACGGGCGCGCCGGCTCATCGACGAGCTCGGACTCGCCGGGATTGCCGGCCGGCGGCCGCACGAGCTCTCGGGCGGCGAGCAGCAACGGCTCGCGATCGCCCGGGCGCTGGTGAATGACCCCGAGCTCGTCCTCGCCGACGAGCCGACCGGCAACCTCGACCAGGAGAACGGCGCGACGGTGATGGCCCTGCTCCGCAACCTCACGCGGCGCGCGGTGGTGATCGTCACCCACGAGCAGGACGCGGCGGCGATCGCCGACCGAGTGCTCCACCTGCGCGACGGACGGCTCGCTACCGAGGAGGCGCGGGTCAGGGAGTCCGCCTGAGGGCTGCATTCGCAGAAGCCGTCCGGGGCATGAGGACCCGGCGCCGGCGCTCGCTCCTGACCGGGCTCGGAATTGCGCTCGCGGCCGCGATGCTGGTGGCGGCGCTGGTCGTCTCGGACAGCCTCGGGTTCGGCTTCGACCGGGCCGCCCGCGCGTCGGACCTCCCCGACATCATCGTCCGCTTCGACCCCCAGAACGCCGGCCGGGTCGCGCAGCGAATCGCCGCACTCCCCGACCTGGCCGCGTACACACTCCGCCAGGAGGCCACGAACGTCGGTCTCGACGCCGGCGAGAACAGCGCCGGCAACGGTGTGGTCGAGGTAGTCGGGCCCGGCCGGCGCGGCTACGCGATCGTCGCCGGGCAGAACCTATCCGGCCGTGGGGGTGAGGTGGTCGTCGAGCGCGGCCTAGCGTCGGCCTGGGGCATCAAGCTCGGTGGCCTGCTCGAAGTCGCCGGGCTCGGCCCACTCCGCGTCGTCGGCTTCTCCGAGAGCCCCGACAACGTCTCCTATCCGCTCGCGACCCCGCGGGTCTACATCTCCCGTGCCGACCTCGGGTCCCCGCCCAACCCGAACGTGAATCTGGCCGACATCTGGCTGCGCGATCCGCGGAACCTGAACGAGGTGCTCGTCCAGGCGCGCGCAACCAGCTACGGCCTGCAGGGGTTGCGGTTCGTCACGCGCTCGGGGGTGCGCGTGCTGCTCGACCAGGCCGCCGGGATCGTGATCGACCTGCTCGTCGCTCTGTCGCTGATCGCGCTCGCGACCGCGAGCGTGATGCTGGCCGCGTCGGCGCGCGCCGAGGTCCAGCGTCGTCTTGGAGCGATCGGCGTCCGGCGCGCGGTCGGAGCCTCGCGCACCCACCTGGCCGCCACCCAGGCGTTCGAGGCGCTGTTCGTCGCGGCGCCGGCGGCGACGATCGGAGCGATCGGGGGGGCGCTCGCCACCGCCGGACCGACGAGCCGGCTGCTGGTGCTGCTCAACGAGCCCGCGCCGGGGGCGGCGCTGGTGCCCGCGCTCGTGGCGGCGTGGCTGGCGAGCGTGGCGATCCCCGTGATCGCGGCCGCGTGGCCGGCGTGGCGGGCGGCCGGACGGTCGCCGGTGGCGCTGCTCGGAGGCGCCGAGCTCACGCGCGGGTCTCGCCGCCTCCCGACGCCCGGAGCCGGCCTCACCGCACTCGGCGCCCGGCTCGTCGGCGCCCGCCGCACCCGCCTGATCGCCACCGTCGCTGCGCTCGGCTTCTCGACCGGGTTCGTGCTGCTGTTGCTCGCGCTCGCCTCCGCGCTCAGCTCGCTCGAGACGGACCCGCAGGCGCTCGGCAAGCGTTACCAGCTGACCGCGGCCCTGCCCGCCTCGGCGGTCGCCCGTGTGCGCTCGATTCCGGGCGTTCTGGCCGTCGCCCCGCGCTACGAGGAGGAGGCGGTCGACTCGTATTCGCTCGGCGAGACGATCGACGTGATCGCGTATCCGGGCAACCACACCGTGTTCGAGGCGCCACCGCTCGCGTCCGGGAGGCGGCTGAGCGGCGCCCACGAGGCGGAGGTCGGGCTCGGGCTGGCGCAGACGCTCGGCCTGTCGCCGGGGTCGACGCTCGCGATCGAACTGGCGTCGGGGACCGAGCTGCGGCTCCAGGTCGCCGGCGTGGTCAGCTCGCTCGATCACGACGGCCGTGTCGCCTACGTGCCGGCGGCCGCTCTGCTCGCCGCGGACCCGTCGGCGGCCCAAGACGAGCAGCTCGCGGTCGTCGTGGCACCGGGCGCGAACGTCGCCGCGGTGAGCGCCGCGATCGGAGCGCCGGCGGCCCCCGCCACCGGCGCGATCGGCCGCGGCGTGCCGCTGGTCGCTGTGCTCCGCTCGATCCTGCGTGCGGTCGCGATCGTCGACGGCCTGGTATGCCTGTACGCGCTGATCCAGGCGTGCGCGCTGACGGTGCAGGAGCGCCGGCGCACGGTATCGGTGCTGCGCGCGTTCGGTGCGGGCGGCGCGGCGGTGAGGCGACTGCTCGCCGGCGCGGTGATCGCGTTGGTGCTGCCCTCGGCCGTGCTCGGGGTCCTGCTCGAGCGTCTCGTGCTCGGCCCAGCGCTGTCGCGGCTGGCCGCGAGCTATGTGACGCTGCCGCTCGGTGCGAGCGCGCTCGAGATCGCCGCGGTGCTCGCGGGACTCGTGCTCGCCGGCGCGGTCGCGGTGGCGTGGGTCGCGCGCCAGACCACGCGCGAGAGCGTGATCGCCGGGATGGGAGCCCCGTGACCCGACCGATGAGGACGCCTTGATCACACGGCGGGAGGCAATCATCCTCGGCGCCGGCGCGCTCCTGACCGCCGGCTGCGGCAGCGCGCGGTCTGCTGCCGGGCCCACCGGCTCGACGCTCGCGTCCACCTGGATCGACCCGGGCGGCACCGGCACGCTGTCGCCCGGTCCCGGCGAGGCGCTGATCGCGCGCACCGAGCTCGGCCGGCGCCGTGCCGCCGAGCGCGTGATCGCCACGCTCGCCCACGTCACCGACGCCCACGTGCTCGACGCCTCCTCCCCCGCCCGGGTCCCGTTCCTCGACCGGCTCGGCGCGCCGTTCGAGTCGACCTTCCGGCCGCAGGAGACGCTGACCGCACACGTCCTCGCCGGCGCCACCCGCGCGATCCGGGCGCTGGCGCCCGACGCGGTCATCCAGGGCGGCGACCTGATCGACAACGACCAGCACAACGAGCTCACATGGGCGCTGGCCGCGCTCCGCGGCGGTGTCGTGGTTCCCGACCGCTACTACGGCGTCCAGCTGGCGAGCGATCCGGATCCGTTCTACTACCGACCCGACCTCGACGCTCCACAACATCCCGGGCTGCTGTCGCGCGCCGCGCGTCCGTTCGTCAGCCCGGGTGCGGGCGCGCCGACGTACCCGGTGCTGGGCGACCACGACATCCTCGTCGCCGGCGAGATCCGACCCACCGACCAGACGCGAGCGCTCGCGGTGGGCGACGAGGCGCTGTGGGAGCCGCCAGCGGGTCTGACCGTGCCACCGGGCACGTCGCTGACGGCCGGCGGGTCGCCCGACGGTCCGCCGTTGCCCGGCCTCGTGAACGGGTTCCTCGCGCAGGCGCTGGCCGGGCCCAAGGTGCGCGTGCCGGCGGATCCGTCGCGGCGGGAGATGGACCCCGGCGAGGTGGTCTCGCGCCTGCGGCCGGGCGCCGGCGAGGTGGTCGGCCCGCTCCGCCCCGGTGTCGGCGAGGTGGCCTCGAGCCTGCGGCCGGGCGCCGGCGAGGTGGTCGGCCCGCTCCGACCCGGCGTCGGCGAGTCGCTCGACTACGTCGTCGACTTCGGATCCGAGATTCGCCTGATCGTGCTCGACCTGGCCCGCCGCGGCGGCGGCTCCGGCGGGCTCGTCCGCCCCGCCCAACCCGCCTGGCTGGCCAGCCAGCTTGCCGGTGCGGGCCAGCGTTGGGTGATCGCGGTGTCACACCAGCCGCTCGACAGCTCCGAGGGCGGCGACCAGCTTCTGGCTCTACTCGACCAGCACCCGCGCGTGATCGCCGCGCTGTCCGGCCACACCCACCGCAACCTGATCGAACCCCGGAGCAACGCCGCCGGCGGCTACTGGCTGATCAGCACGGCGTCACTGATCGACTACCCCCAGCAGGCCCGCGCCCTCCGCATCGTGACGACCGCCGGCGGGGGCGTGGCGATCCAGACCTGGATGCTCGACCACGTCGAGCCGGGCGACCTCGGTCAGATCTCCCGCCAGCTCGCCTACCTCGACGCCCAGGGCGGGCGGCCGAAGGGGTTCGCCGGCGGCCCCCTCGACCGAAACGTGACGCTGTACCGGGCTGATTAGTCGTCGTCCCCGCACTTACGGGGACGAGCACTAGCTTCCGTCGCCGCCGAGCGCGGTCGTGATGTCCGCGATCGCGGTCTTCTCGCCGGCGCTGACCGCCACCCCGTCCTCCCGGTGGGCATTGGCAACGTGGTCGGCGAGTGTGAGCACGAACCGGCGGTAGTCGTTGACCTCGTCGGGCGTCGCCTTTTGCTCGACCACCTCGACGCCGTCCCGGATGTGCTTCAGCGTCGCCGCCTTCACGTCATCGACGGAGTGATAGAAGTGGTGATCAACCTCGGGCTTGGCGGACGCGATCGCGTCCAGGAGCTCGCTTGAGCCGTGCTGCTGGCGGGCCTCCGTGTAGGACTTCGCGATCGCGAAGCTCTCCTTGAACGTGCCGCCCCTGGAGGCCGAGGCCACCAGCATGCCGGCGGCCGGCGGTCCCTTGAGGACCGTGTCCCACTCCTGCTCGGTGAAATCGCTCTTGCCGGTCATGCTCTTTCTCCTCGTGATCGTCGTTCAGCGGTATGTTCGCCCCAACGAAGCCGTCGGGATCATCCGTGTTGGGTGATGCGAACCCGGCGGCGCCGCCTTTGAGTGTGCCCGCCTACGTACGCCACAGATCGGAGTCGACGTGTTCGTCATAGCAACTTCCTATCCGTTCCTGAACATCCTCTGGGACATCCTCATCCTGTTCGCGTGGTTCATCTTCCTCTGGATCGCGATCACGGTGCTCATCGACGTGTTCCGTCGGCGCGACATCTCGGGCTGGGCCAAGGCCGCCTGGGTCGTGTTCGTCGTCATCCTGCCCTGGATCGGAGTCCTCGTCTACCTGATCTTCAACCACGATGGCATGGCGGACCGTCGGATGCAGGAAGCTCAGACCGCTCAGACGCAGTTCGACGACTACGTCCGCCAGACCGCCGTCGCCGCGAGCCCGACCGCCGAGATCGAGCGCGCGAAGAAGCTGCTCGACGACGGCACGATCAGCCAGACCGAGTTCGACGCAATCAAGGCGAAGGCGCTGGCTTCCGCATAGTAGTGCGCTCCGGCTGATCGCCCGTCCCGCGGCACCGCGCGTGGCGTTCGGATCGCGGCGCCGACCGTCCTGAACGCGAGTGCCGCAGGCCCGGCGTCTCAGCCTCGCTAACAGCCAGATCGAAGGACCGCCGGGCATGGATGCCCGGCGGAACTGGCCCCACGGACGCTGCGCGAAGCGCAGCCCCTGACTACCCGGCTACCCGACGACCGTCTCGATGGTCTCGATCGGCTCGAGCTGCGAGAGCTCCGACCGGCGGTTCTCCCAGTGGGGCGGGATGCACATATGCGTGCCTAGTTCGTCAGCGGACTCGTCGATCAGGAAGCCCTGCGGGGTTCCGTAGGCGATCTCGACCAGCAGGCCGCTGGGGCTGCGGCAGTACATCGAGAAGAAGTAGCCGCGGTCCTTGGGCTCGGACACGTCGGTGAAGCCGAGGCCGACGATCCAGTCCTTGACCTCCTGCTGGTTCTCGGGCGAGACGACGTCGAATGCCTGGTGGTGGATCGTCCCCTCGCCGAAGTTCCAGGTTCCCTGCGGCAGATCCGGCTCCTCGACGAGCTCGAGCATCCGACCGTAGCCCTGCTCGTCGCCGATCTGGAACTGGTGGTGCGCGCCTTCTGAGGACAGCAGCTCGCCGCCCATGCCCTCGGTGACGAAGAAGCTCATCGGGTCGGGCTCGCGCACCGACGTCGTCGTGCCGTAGGCACCGCGGATCGCGTACTCGGCGGGCACAACTCCGCCGTAGGGCTCACGGTCGTCTGGGTTCCGATCGGCCACGATCTGATACTCGATCCCGCACGGGTGGCTAAAGAACAGCCGCTCGGTCCCGAACCGCTCGCCCGGCTCGTGTGCGATCGAAAATTCGGAGAGACGATCGGACCAGAAGCCGATCGAGCCGAGCGGCACCGACAGGTTCAGCGACTTGGCCTGGTTGGTTCCGCGCTTGCCCATCCAGCCGGCCTGGCGGTAGGGGAACGCCGTGAGCAGGGTGCTCGGATCGCCGAGGCCGTTGCCGTAATACAGGTGATAGATCGGTATCTCGCCATCGAACAGCACGGTCTTCTTGACGCTCTTAAGGCCGAGCACGCGCACGTGGAAGTCGTAGTCCTCCTGGGCGCCGCCGACGCAGAACGTCAGGTGATGGGTACCGCGGATGAAGCCCCGAGCCATGATCCTGCTCCTCGTCCTCGTGGTCGCAACGAGCCGATTCTAACTTGAGCGCGCAAGCGCTTCCTAGGACGCGAGCGCGGTGGAACTAGGACCTGAGCGCGGCTTTCGACCCGTTCAGCCACTCGGCGAACGCGTCGCCGGCGACCACCCAGGTCCGGCGCTCGCGGGCGAGTTCGGCGACGAATCCGAGCAGGCGGGCGACGCACGCCGACCAGCGCTCGTCGAGCATCAAGAACGGGTGCAGGACCAGCGTGCGCAGGCTGCCGATGACGGCCAGGTCGGCGAGCTCCTCCTCCCAGCGGTCGGCCAGCTCGTCAGGATCGAGCGCCGCTTCCGGGTCCCCGCGCGAGGCCCGGAGCGCTCCGAAGCTGTCCATCAGGTGGTACGCGTCGACCATCTCCCATGCGAACGGGACGTAGGCCAGTCCATGGCGAACGCCCGCGCTGCCCCCGGCCGGAGAGCACCACCGCAGCCCCGCCGCGCGCAGGAGCGCCGGCGTACGCGAGTTCAGCTCGCCGCCAGGTGGCCTGAATCCCCGCGCGTCGAGCGCCAGTGCCGAGAACGCCTCGACCGCGCGGGTGAGGATGTCGCGCTCGTCAGCGCCCGACAGCGATCCCCACTCCTCGTGGCGCCAGCCGTGGATCCCGAGGCCATGGCCACGCGCCGCAATCTCACGGAGCGCGTCCGGGTACAGCTCGCAGTTGATCGCCTCGACGAAGAACGTGGCGGTCAACCCGTGGCCGGCGAGCGTGTCGAGCAGCCAGGGCAGCGCCTCGGTCACCGACGGATCGTTTCCGAGCGGCGCGTCGGCCGGTTGGGCGCCGCGCTCGAGCGCGCGGGCTTCGCCGAGATTGTCGATCGTCAGCACGAGAGCGCTCGGCAACCCGGCTGGCCCGAATCTGCCCACGGGCGCATCGTACCCCGCGCCACCGCAATACTTCGCGGCGATGACAACTTCCGCACAAGCTCCACGCGTAGCCCTGGTCACAGGCGGAGCCGGAGGCATCGGTCGTGCGATCGTCCGCGCGCTGGCGGCCGACGGCCACCGTGTCGTGGCGGGCGACATCGCCGACGGCGCGGCCGACGAGGCGGCGCTCGCCGTGCATCTCGACGTGACCGACAGCGACTCGGTCGACGCGGCCGTGACGCGCGCCGAGCGCGAGCTCGGGCCGATCGAGATCGTCGTCAACACGGCCGGCTGGGATGAGTTCCACGCCTTCCTCGAGACCGACGAGGAGTTCTGGGACAGGATCATCGAGCTGAACTACAAGGGGGTCCTGCGGGTCTGCCGCCGGGTCGTGCCGGAGATGGTTGAGCGCGATTTCGGCCGCGTCGTCAACATCTCCTCGGACGCCGCCCGGGTCGGCTCGTCGCTCGAGGCCGTCTACGCCGGCGCCAAGGCCGCCCAGGTCGCATTCGGGAAGACGCTGGCCCGCGAAGTCGTCCGCCATGGTGTGACGGTGAACAGCGTGTGCCCAGGCCCGACCGAGACGCCGCTCCTCGACGGGATGATCGGCGCCGGCGAGGGCAGCGCGAAGATGATCGAAGCCCTCCGCCGGGCGGTGCCGATGCGACGACTTGGGCAGCCGGAGGACATCGCCGCCGCGGTGGCGTTCTTCGCCTCCGACGCCGCCGGCTACATCACCGGCCAGACCCTGTCGGTCAGCGGCGGGCTGACGATGGCTTGAAAGGAGAGACGGATGGATTTGACCGACACGCGCTATGACGTCGAGAACGGCCTGGCCTGGATCACGATCGACCGGCCCGACCGGATGAACGCCTTCCGGGCGAGAACGGTCGACGAGCTGATCCATCTGTTCACGCGCGCCTGGGCGTCGTCCGAGGTCGGCGTGATCTGCTTGACCGGCGCCGGCGACCGGGCGTTCTGCGCCGGCGGCGATCAGAAGCAGCGTGCGGAGACGGGCGACTACGGCCCGAGCGCCTCGGGGCTGTTCGAGATCGAGCGGCTGCACCGGCTGATCCGCGAGGTCCCGAAACCCGTGATCGCCGCCGTCAACGGCGTCGCGATCGGAGGCGGACACGTGCTCCACGTGGTGTGCGATGTCACGATCGCCGCCGACGGGGCCACGTTCGGCCAGGTCGGGCCGCGGGTGGGCTCGTTCGACGGCGGCTTCGGGACGGCGTACCTGGCGCGCGTCGTCGGGGAAAAGCGGGCGCGCGAGATCTGGTTCCGCTGCCGGCGCTACGACGCTGCGACCGCCGAGCGGTGGGGACTGGTCAACCAGGTGGTGCCCTTCGACCGGCTGCGGGACGAGGTTCGCGTCTGGGCCGACGACATGCTCGCGCTGTCGCCGACCGCGCTGCGGTTCCTCAAGCAGTCGTTCAACGCCGACACCGAGCACATCGCCGGGATCGCGGGGCTGTCGTTCAGCGGGCTCGGGCTGTTCTACGGCACCGAGGAGGCTGGGGAGGGCGTGCGTGCGTCCGCCGAGGATCGCCAGCCGGACTATTCGGCATACCGCGCCCGGGCGTCGAGCTAGCGCCGGCGGAGCGGTTAGCAGCCGGCGGGGCGGTTAGCAGCCGGCGGCGCGGAGCACCGAGGCGAGCAGCCCGGGGAAGCGCTGCTCGAGATCGTCGCGACGCAGCGAGTTCAGGCGCGTCGTCCCCTCGAGCCGCTGCCGGATCACGCCGGCCTCGCGCAGCACCTTGAAGTGGTGCGTGCACGTCGACTTGGTAACCGGGAGGTTGAAGCTCCCGCACGGCCGGTGATCCTCGGTCGCCAGACCGATCACGATCCGCAGGCGCATCGGATCGCTGAGGGCGTGAAGGACTGCGGCTAACTCGAGGTCGTCGGCGGCCGGATGCGGCAGCGACTCGACGGGCGCGTTGGCGACGCCCGACCCGGCCGGCGCGGCGGGCGCGAAAACCTCGATCTTTGTGACCTCGACAGCCATGTCGCTCACTCCCATCATAGTACGACGATCATCAAACATCTGCTATGGTTCGATAATCATCGTACTCCGGGGCGCAGATTCGTCAGAGGACTGTCGAACCGGAACCGCCCCGATCGTCATCCCTATATGACAAAGATTTCAGAGCATCCCAACCTCCGCGCCACGCTGCTGCTCTGCTGCCTGGCCCAATTCATGGTGATCCTCGACGTTTCCGTCGTGAACGTCGCGCTTCCCTCGATCCGGAACTCGCTGCACTTCTCCGAGCAGGACCTGCAGTGGGTGGTCAATGCCTACACGGTCACGTTCGCCGGCTTCCTGCTGCTCGGTGGCCGCGCCGCGGACCTGCTGGGACGCCGGCGGGTGTTCGTGTTCGGGCTCACGCTGTTCGCACTTTCTTCCCTGGCCGGCGGGTTCGCCGACACCAGGGTTCAACTCATCGTTGCGCGCGGTGTGCAGGGCCTCGGCGGCGCGATCGTCGCCCCCGCTTCCCTTTCGATCCTCACGACGACGTTCGCGGAAGGCCCGGCCCGCAACCGCGCGGTCGGGATCTGGGGCGCGACCGGAGGCGCCGGCGGCGCTGCCGGCGTGCTCCTCGGCGGCGTGCTCACCGATCTCTTGAGCTGGCGCTGGATCCTGTTCATCAACGTCCCGATCGGCCTGATTGCAGCTGTCATCGCCCAGCGCTACATCGTCGCGGGTCGTGCCGAGCGGAGCGATCGGAGCTTCGACCTCGCCGGCGCGGTCACGGCAACGCTCGGGCTGTCGTTGCTGGTGCTAGGCATCGTCCGCACGGACGTCACCGGCTGGGGCTCGATCCCGACCTTGGCCCTGATGGCCGCGGGCGTCGCGCTGCTGGCGACGTTCCTCGCGATCGAGGGCCGGTTCGCCCAGGCTCCGTTGATGCCGCTTCGGATCTACGCGTCGCGCACGCTGCGCGCGTCGAACGTCGTGGTCTTCATGCTCGGGGCGAGCACGTTCGCTATGTGGTTCTTCCTGTCGCTGTACCTCCAGCAGGTACGCGAGTACTCACCGCTGCGCGCGGGTCTGGCGTTCCTCCCGATGACGCTTTCGATCGTCGTCGCGTCGACGCTCGCCTCGCGGGGCGTCACCCGCGTCGGCGCGAAGCCTCTGCTGGTGGCCGGCATGGGCCTGCTGGCTCTGGGCCTGTTCCTGTTCACCCAGCTGTCGCCAGGTGGAAGCTACCTCGGCGAGATCCTGGTTCCGTCGCTGCTGGCGGCGGTCGGAATGGGAATGGCCTTCGTCCCGGTGACGATCGCCGCGGTCTCGGGCGTCGCGCCCCACGAGGCCGGCCTTGCCTCGGGGCTCGTGAACACATCCCGCCTGTTCGGTGGCGCGCTCGGGCTCGCGATCCTCGCCGCGATCGCGACCGCGCACACCAACAGTGACCTCCGGCACGCGGTCGGCGTGCACGCGGCGCTCACCAACGGGTTCGTGATCGCGTTCGCGATCGCCGCGGCATTCGCGGCGGTTGGCGCGGTGATCGGCGGCGGTCGGGCTGCCCCAGGTCTCGGTGCGGTCGGGACGCCGACAGGCGATCGCCGCCGAAGGCGCATAGGCCCGGGTTCGCTCGCGGGCGCGTAGGCGTCAGGCCCCACGGCACGCGGGCGACCCCCGCACCCCCGCCGGCGTGGTGATCGCCGCGCCGCCCGGAGCGCGGGCACGGGACAATGCAGCGCGGCATGGCCCGCTGCTTCGTCACCCGCCGGCTGCCCGGCCCCGCGCTCGACCGCCTGCGCGAGCAGCACGACGTCGACGTGTGGCCCGAGCGACTGCCGCCGTCCGCCGACGAGCTCGCCGCCCGCGCCACCGACGCCGACGGGCTGCTGACGCTGCTCACCGAGAACGTCGATGCGGCGCTGATCGAGCATTGCCCGCGCCTGCGGGCGATCTCCAACTACGCGGTCGGGTACGACAACGTTGACCTCGATGCCGCCTCGGCACACGGGATCCCGGTCGGCAACACGCCCGACGTGCTCACCGACGCCACGGCCGACCTGACGTTCGCGCTGCTGCTGGCGGCGGCGCGCAAGCTGCCCGAGGCGATCGCCGCCGTTCGCGACGGCGACTGGCTGACGTGGGAGCCGGGGCAGTATCTCGGCGCAGCGGTCAACGGCGCGACGCTCGGGATCGTCGGGCTCGGGCGCATCGGGCGCGCGGTGGCGCGCCGCGCGTCCGGGTTCGAGATGACGGTTCTGCACACCGGCAGCGGCGCCGGCGGCGAGCTCGCTCGAGACGCTGCTCGAGCGCTCGGACTTCGTCTCGCTCCACTGCCCGCTGACGCCCGAGACCCACCACCTGATCGACGCGTCGGCGCTGTCGTCGATGCGGAGCAGCGCGATCCTGATCAACACCGCCCGAGGCCCGATCGTCGACCACGCAGCGTTGCGGAGCGCGCTCATCTCGGGGGAGATCGCCGGCGCCGCGCTCGACGTGACCGATCCCGAGCCGCTCCCGCCCGACGACCCGCTGCTCGACGCGCCGAACCTGATCGTCGCCCCGCACATCGGCTCGGCCACCCGGGTCGCACGCGAGCAGATGGCCGACCTCGCGGTCGACAATCTGCTCGCCGGCCTCGACGGTCGACCGATGCCGCACCAGGTCAACACGCCTCGCTGACGTGCGTCGAGCGGTCGTCGACATCGGTACGAACTCGACGCGGCTGTTCCTGGCTGATGTCGACGACGGCCGTGTGGGCGCGGTGCTCGAGCGCCGGACGGTCATCACCCGGCTGGGCGCCGGCGTCGACGCGGGTGGGCGGTTGGGTGCGGAGGCGATCGAGCGCGTGTTCACGGTGCTCGACGAGTACCGGGAGCTGATCGACCGCCACGGCGGCGCTGATGCCGTCGCCGTGATGACAAGCGCGGTCAGGGACGCCGCCAACGGCGCGGAGTTCGCCCAGGCGGTCGGCTCTCGGTGGGGGTTCGAGCCGCACATCCTGACCGGCGACGAGGAGGCGCGGCTCACCTTCCTCGGCGCGACGAGCGAGCGCGATCCCGCCGACCGGACGCCGACGCTCGTGATCGACATCGGTGGCGGCTCGACCGAGTTCGTGATCGGGACCGGCCGCGAGATGACCTTCCACGTCTCCAACCAGGCCGGCGTCGTCCGCCAGACCGAGCGCCACCTCCACTCCGATCCGCCGACAACCGAGGAGCGCGAGGAGCTGGCGCTCGACGTCCGGGCCGTGTTTGCCGCCGGAGTGCCGGAGGAGCGCCGGCGGTCGGTGGCGCACGCGATCGCGGTGGCGGGGACCGCGACGTCGATGGCATCGATCGCCCAGGAGCTCGAGCCCTACGACCCGGACAAGGTCGAGGGGTACGTGGTCACCGCCGAGCAGTGCCGGCGAGATCCTCGATCGGCTGGCGGGGTTGACGCTTGACGGAGCGCCGCGAGGTCCGCGGGCTGCATCCGGATCGGGCGCCGACGATCGTCGCCGGCGTGATCATCCTGCTCGAGACGCTGGCGCTGTTCGGGCTTCGCGAGTTCGAGGTGTCCGAGCACGACATCCTGCGCGGCGCGGCGCTCGGGTTGTCGTAGGGTGGCGGCGGGTGGCGCGGCGGCGCCCGGCGCGCCGGCTGCGTTGCGTGCGACGAGCGGACGGCTGAAAACGGCGGGCACCTGGAGGAACGCGGTTGCTCCCGGCATGCTTTACGCGTCACCGGAGGCGAAGCCCGTGACCGTGCCGTGTCAGGCATGTGGGGCATGCGTCTTACAGCACGGTCACCGATTGCCGCGCCGATTGTCGTGTTATGCAGGTCAGGCCGAGGCGCGGAGGCGGAGGCTGATGTCGGCGCACTCCTCGCACACCGACGCCGGCACGAGCCCGACGCGCATCAGAAACCCGAACACCTGGCACCCGAGGCAGACCGCGAAGATCGACTCGAGGCCGGCGGCGACCACGAACAGTGCCGAGGACCACGTCGGCCGCGGTGTCATCGCCGAGAATCAGCCCGAGCACGAGCGCGGCGGTCGCCATCACCGCCCCCATCCCCTGGGCGAAGCGCTTCGGAGGCCCGGGCACCGGCTTCTTCGGGCCGAGCCGGGGCGCGATCACGTTCTGGGCCGTCCAGCCGAGCGGGCTCAGGGTCGGCCCGGTCAGGACCCGCGCCCAGAATCCGTAGGTGAGCGGGATCAGCAGCCAGTACGCGCCCGTGGCCAGGATTACGAGCACCGTGACAAGGACGACGCCGGCGACGACACGGGCCGCTTTCTCGTTGACGGGGTTCGGAAAAGAAAACAACCGCGCCACCATTTCCAGTATAAGAGACCGGAATTCATGGCTATCTGCCCCGGTGGCGCATACATCGGTCCCCGGTGGCGCACAGATCGGTCCCCGGTGGCGCACAGATCGGTCCCCGGTGGCGGGCGGACTGTGCGCTCAGTGGCTCGGGTGAATTTTCCAGATTTTGGCTCGAACAAACGTCCAGTTCGGATCCTAAACACATCTGGACGAATGTACGATTGTTCCCGGGAGCGTTAGTGGGAATGATTGCCTCGGGGCCGGGTTCTACCTTGGCACCCAACATAGGCTCGGGCGAAGCCGCAGACATCGGCGCCTCCCGCCGTCCGAGCCACTCTAACCGGCCCTTTCTGGCACGTACCCCTGCCCGTCCCGATTGGGCCAAACCTGGATCGGAAGCCGCCCGCTGAGAATGCGGGCGGTTTTCGTATTCGGGGACGGTGTCAGGTACGCCCCGCGGCACCTGCGCCGTTCGATTGTTTTTGAGGGCTCGCGCGGATTGGGCGCGAGTGCCGCGGGGCGCAACCGGACACCGTCCCCTCAAGCTTGTCGTTACCGGGCGCGTTGGGCCACACGTCGCGCCTCGGTGAGCGTCGCGGGCGGTGCCCGCTCAAGCTTCGGTGAGCGTCGCGCGGTGCCCCCTCAAGCGTTTCGTCCCCGGGCGCGTTGGGCCACACCCCGCACCCCTCCGCTAGGCGAGGTTCGATCGGCGGGGGTAGGCGACGGTTGGGTCGGTGAGGACGTTTACTAGGGCGGGGGCGCCGCTGGCGAGGGCGCGCTCCAGGGCGGGACGGAGGTCGGCTGGCGTGGACACGAGCTCGCCGTGGCAGCCGAGTGCTTCCGCCACCTGGTCGTAGCGGGTTCCCGGGCGGAGGTCGGCGGCTACGGAGTAGCCGTACATCGCCTCCATCGGGTGCTTCTCGAGCGCCCAGATGCCGTTGTTGCCGACGACCGCGAGGACCGCGACGCCGTGGCGGGCGAGCGTGTCGAGCTCCATCCCGGAGAAGCCGAAGGCGCCGTCGCCGAGCAGCAGCACGACCTGACGGTCGGGTCGGGCGAGCTTGGCGGCGAGCGCGTACCCGAACCCGCAGCCGAGAGCTGCCGAGCGGCCCGGGATCGAGCCAGCAGCCGGGCTCGTAGGAGTCGATCAGCCGGCCGGCGTAGGAGACGAAGTCGCCGCCGTCGCCGACCACGACCGCATCGCGGTCGAGCATCGCGATCAGCTCGCCGTACACGCGCACCGGGTGAAGCGGGGCGCGCTCGTCGGCGAGCTCGTCGTCCTCGCGGGCGCGGATCTCGAACTCGGTCGCGCGCAGCGACTCGATCCACGTCGCGCGCTCGGACCCCGGCTCGATCCACGTCGCGCGCTCAGACTCCGCGCCGGCGCCCCCGCCGGCGGCGACACGGAGCGCGTCGAGCGTGGCCGGCAGCGCGCCGTACAGCTCGCCGGCGAGCTGGCGCGGCGAATCCTGGTCGGGCTCGGCGACGTCGATCGCGACGATCTCCGCATCCTGAGCGAACGCGGCGCCGAAGCCGAGCCTGAAGTCGAGCGGCGCGCCGATCACGAGCGCGAGGTCTGCCCCCTGCAGTCCCGTGCTCCGCGAGCGCGAGAACGCGAGCTCGTGGTCGGCGGGGAGACACCCTCGCGCGAGGCCGTTGAGAAACACCGGGATCCGCAGCTCCTCGGCCAGCGCCCGCAGCGCCTCCTCGCCCCGACCCCAGTACAGCCCGGCGCCGGCCATGATCACCGGCCGCTCGGCATCGCGGAGCGAGGCGGCGACGCGCTCGATCTCGCGGCCGTCGGCGGCCGGGCCTAGCCACGGCTCGGGCGGCACGACGGCCGGCGCGCGGTCGTCGGCCTCGCCGAACACGTGGTCGAGCGGAAAGTCGAGGAACACCGGCCCCGAATGCGGGGTGATCGCCGTGTGGATCGCCTCCTCGACGAGCGCCGGGATCTCGGCGGTCTCCTGCGCGGTGGCGGCGAGCTTGACGAGCGGGCGGACGAACGGCACGTGATCGATCTCCTGGAGCGATCCCTGGCCCCATCGGAACTGCGGCGCCCGCCCTCCGAGCACCAGCAGCGGGGAGCGATTGTGGGCGGCGGACGCGATCGCGGTCATCCCGTTGGTGACGCCGGGGCCGGCGGTCAGCGCGCACACGCCGACGGTGCGCGTCACCTTGGCCCAGCCCTCGGCGGCGAACGCCGCGGTCTGCTCGTGGCGGACGTCGACGATCTCGATCCCCTCGGCGCGGCAGCCGTCGTAGATCGAGAACAGATGACCGCCGGACAGCGTGAACAGCTTGCTCACGCCGTGGGCGCGCAGCCGCGCGGCGAGCAGCCGCCCGCCGTGAACCTGGGTGCTCGCGTCCGCCTCCGTCGCCACGGACGGGGACGCTACAGCGCGTGCGCCCCGAGCAGCGCCGCACCCTCGATCAGGATGCGTTCGCCCTCGATGAAGCGGCGCCCGAGCCGGAGCGCCGGCAGCGCCGCACGCTGCGAGCGTGAAGGCCCCGCGCGGTCGCCCACAGGGGGCGATCGCGCGCGGGGTCACGCGCCGCCAGGAGGCATCCTTCCAGCGGGATCCCTGCCGCCGCGGCGGCGACTGCGAGGATCTCGGGATCTTCGAGGTCGAACCCGCCGCAGAACGCGAGCCGCGTCGCTGCGAGCGCGAAGCTGGCGCCGGCGCCGTTCTCCGCGGCGTATGACGCCGCCCGCAGCGCGTGGCGGGTATTGGCCGGAAACCGGTCGGGCCAGACGAGCGGAAGTCGCGCGGCGAGCGCGCGGCCGCTCGGCGAGCGCGCGCGTGTCGTCGAACCGCGCCCAGCGAGCGCCGCCGTCGAGTCCGACCGCCGGCGCGGGCACCCACTCAACTTCGCCCAGCACTCGCTCGACTCGTTCCGCGACCAGGTAGGAGAACGGACACGCAACGTCGTAGAAGAACGCCGCACCCACCCCTCGTCCCCTGGGGCGAGACCGATCGGCAAGCTGATCCTTCAGCTCGATCACTTCACCCATGTACCTCAGCAACGCTCCGGTACATCAAAACTGACGTAAAGCTCTCTCATGCGTTGTTTCCCTACGAACCCCTACCTGAAGGGTCGTTGGACTACTACAAAATGGGCATTTACAGCGGCAGGAAATCGCTGAACGTCCGTTAGACTCGAACTTGGTAGGTACGCACCGTCCACCGGGAGGAAATCCCATTCCGCACGTACCCCCACCGAAACGCCACCCCTATGACCAGTGGTCGCCAGACGCCCGGGCGCTTGACCTGGTCGGCGACAAATGGACGCTGCTGATCGTCCGCGACCTCGCCGCCGGCCCCCGGCGGTTCGTCGAGCTTCAGCGCGTGCTTCCGGGGATCTCCACCGAGCAGCTCCGCTCGCGGCTGAACCGGATGGTCGCCGACGGCATGCTCACCCGCAAGCGCTATCGCGAGGTTCCGCCGCGCGTCGACTACGAGCTGACCGAGCGGGCTCGCGAGCTGATGCCGATCCTCGGGGAGCTCGCCCGCTGGGGATACGAGTGGGCGTGGAGCCCGCCCCGCGCCTCTGAGTCGGTCGACCTCGGCGCGATCTTCAGACTCGCCCCCGGCCTCGTCGTCCGTTCTGCCGCGATCGGCACCGTCGAGTTCGACGTCGACGGGCCCGACGGGCGAGACGCGTACACGTTCACGGTGGCCGAGGATTCGGTGACCGTCGAGGAGCATGGGTCCGACGCCGCCGACGCGCGGGTCGCCGGCCCGAGCGCGGCGTGGATCAAGGCGTTCTCACCGGAGCGCGACCGCACCGGGCTCGAGCTGCTCGGCGATGTTCAGCTCGCCGGCGCGCTGATCGACGGGCTGCTCGGCGCGGGTGGGCGCGCGCTCGGACCGCGCTCGCGAAGCCGCGTAGCCCCGCGACTGACTACTTGTCCGGGTACGTCGCCGCGAGCAGGTGCGGGATCTGACCCGGCTGCGCCCCTGGCAGCGTCGGCGCCACCCAGCACGCCTCCTGCGACCCCGGCGCGCCGGCGGGCACGCCGTTGGCCGAGACCGAGCCGTCGCCGCCCGCGCCCGTGTTCTTGCAGTCCCACGACGGGAAGTTGCCCTTGGAGAAGTTCTGGGCGTTCGCGAGCCAGACCGGCCCCGGGATAGGTGTTCCCGCGGTTGTTCGAGTCGCGATTGGCCGCGAACGACAGCGTCTCGGACCCGACGGGGGAGAACTGGCGCAGGTAGTGCCCGACGCCATCGCCCGAGAACGAGGTCGTGGTCGCCGCGATACCGGTGGCGCCGTTGGAGATGAAGTCCGAGATCAGCTGCTGATGGTCAGACAGCCAGCCGAGGATCGGGTTGAGCTGCTCGAGGAACGTCCCGAGCGAGCCGAGCATCGGCGTCGCGCCGGTCAGGATGTCGCTGACCGCGGGCAGGCCGGTCTGCGAGACCGTGATCAGCGGGCCCGAGGTTCGTGAACAGGTGGCGCAGCGGCGGCGAGAGCTCCTGGACGGAGTGGAGCGTCGGCGCCAGCTGCTGGGCGACCGGGTCGAGCTCCTTGATCAGCGGGTCGGTGTTGACCGAGAACGCCTGGAGCTTGGTCATCGTCGCCTTGGTCTCGTTCAGGAACGTCGGGAACACCTGGAAGGTCTGCGCGAGCTTGTTGTTGTTGGCCGCGGTCGTCGCGAACGTCGTCTCGGCGCTCGTGATCAGGTTGCGGAGCGCCGTCTGGTTCGCCCCGAGCGCCCCGAATACGGTGCCGCCGTTCTGCACCAGGCTGACCACGGCCTGGTGCTGGACGTCGAGGACCTGGAGGATGTCGGTCGCGTCGGCCGCGAACGACGGCAGGTTGCCGAGCACGTCGTTGAGGTTCTGGTCGTTGCCGCCGACCGCCTTGGCGAGCTGCTGCTGCCAGACCGTGAACGCGTGCCGCGTGGTCGGATCGAAGGCGTTGAAGATGTCCGACAGCTGCACGTCTGACTGCACCTGCCCGCGCGGGAGCGTCCCGCCGTCGGCGATCGGCGGGCCGTTCGGGCTACCCGGGATCAGCTGGACGTAGGTCTCGCCGAGGATCGTCTTGGTCCGCAGGATCGCGCGCGTGTCCTGCCGGATCGGCGCGTACTTGCTCTGGAGCTGGAGCGTGGCCATCGTCCGGTTGCCCTTGGGATCGAGCTGCGTCGAGACGACCTTGCCGACGGTCACGCCCGCGATCCGCACGTCCGACTGCGTGGCCAGATCCTGCGCGTCGGGGAACGACACGTTGATGCGGTAGCCCTGGGCGCCGAGCGGGATCGTGCCGCCGAACGACAGCCACAGGAACAGCAGCAGCCCGACGCACGAGAGCGCGAACAGAACCATCGTGATGACGCGCGAGATCGGGGGGCTGCCGGTATGCATCAGTTGGAGCCGGTCGGGAGCTTCGGGAGGAACAGGTTGTTCGACTTCGAGCCGCCGAGGCCCGAGCCGGCATGCGGCGTCAGCGCCGGCACGTTCGCCAGGGCCGAGTTCGACGACGCGGTCGCGGTGGCGGGGTGCTTCTGCTGGTACTTCGCGTACGCCGCCTGGTCGGCCGCGGCCTGGGTCGGGCACAGGCCGGAGTTGGTCAGGATCGGCGTGAGGTTCATCAGCACCTCGGTCAGCGGCGAGCCGTTGGCGAGCTGCGCGTAGCTCGCGCAGCTGGCCTGCAGGAACAGCGGACGGAAGTCGCCGTTGGCGTCCTGCACCGAGAACAGCGTGCGCGCGTTGTGGTCGAGCCAGGCCAGCCACCACAGGTAGCCGTGCTCGGTGTTACCGGGGTTGTAGCCGACCATGTTCACGAAGTGGTTGAGCACCGTGAACACCTTGGTGAGATTCGGCGTGGCGGCGGCGAGGTTCACCGCGGCCGGACGGAGGTTGCGGACCACGGGGCGCGCCGCGACCACGAACGGCCGGATCTGCTTCTGCACGATCGGCGCGCCCGGAACGGCAAGCGCGGTCAGCGCCTGGTTGGCTCCCTTCAGCGCGCGGGCGGCCGGGAGCAGGTTCGTGGACGCCGGACCGAGCTCCTTCGCGAACGCCTGGACCTTGGCGAGCGTCGCGGTCGTCTGGTTGAGCGTGCTCGGCAGGTCGGCGACCGCCCGGCTGACGTTCTGGTTCTCGGACGCGAACGCGGCGAACACCTTCTCGCTCGAGTCGATCAGCTGGACGATCTGCGGCTGCTTGGCCGCGAGCGCCACGTTGAGGCGCTTGAGCGAGTTGACGAGCTGGCGTAGGTCCGCGCCGCGCTGGGCGACCGCGCCGTTGACCCGCGCGAGGTCGCGGTGGGTCGGCTCGAACCGCTCCATCACCTGGGCGAGCTGATCGCCGCCGTTGTTCTGGAGGCCCTGCCCGGCGCCGTTGACCAGCAGGTCGAGGTACTCGCGGCTGTCGGCGTCGAGCGAGGACAGGATCTCGTCGAGATTGACGACCGGCATCGTGTTGGAGACCGGCATCGTGAAGCCCGATTTCGCCGCCGGCGCGTTGCCGATCCCGGGGCTGAGCTCGATGAACATGTCGTCGAGGCCGGTGCGGGGGCGGAGCAGCGCCGTCCAGTTGGTGCGGATCAGCCCCTCGTACTTCTTGTCGATGCTCATCTTCACGACGCCCTGCGCCGTTCTTCAGCGACACCCCGGTGATCAGGCCGATCTGGACCCCGGAGATCCGCACGCTCTGCCCCTGACCGGGCGTGACCGCCTGGGCCGTCGAGAAGTCGGCGTTGAGCGTGAACTGGGCCGGCGAGATGAACGGGATCTGCAGCCGCTCGTTGGTGAGGATGTATCCCGCCACGGCGACCGTGATCACGAGCAGGCCGATGATCGCCGCGAAGTCCTTCCAGTGCTCTCTGATCGCGCGCTTCACTTGGCGTTCCTCGCGGGCCTCGAGCTGCTCTTGTCGCTGCTGGCGGTCCCCAGCTTGGGCATCGCGGCGGTTCCGAGGCCGAGCCCCGATAGCGAGGCGAGCTTGCGAACCTGCGGGATCGCCGCCGCGGCGGCCGAGGTCCAGCGCAGCGAGGCGCCCGGCGCGGACAGGTTGCTCGACATCTGCTGCGGCGGCCCGCCGGTCGGCGTCGACAGGTCGGTGATCGCCGGCTGGGTCTCGCACGGAACGTTCGGCTCAAGCGGCGGCGACTTCTCGCCCGGAGGCGGCTGGGGCTGCTCGCCCTGGAGCGGCGACAGCGACTGACCGAGCAGACCGGGCTGGAGCGAGTACGTGAGCGTGCCGCCGGTGCCGAGGATCCGGACGTACGGGCCGTTGGCGTCGAAGTCGCGTGACTCGCCCGCCAGCCCGGGGAGGTAGTCGATTGCCTCGACGTACACCGGCCGCGCCGGGAATCCGTTCGAGGCGTTGAAGTTCGGGTCGTTGATCGTGAGCTTCGTCCACGGGATCACGACGTTGGCGATGCAGCTCGACGCCGGCCGCACTCCGTTGGCCATCAGCGGAATGCTCGCCCGCGTCAGATTGGACAGCGCGGGCACGGTCTTCGACAGATCGGCGGTCAGGCCCCGCAGCTCTGACGGCGACACCAGGTAGCGCAGCTGGGTGATGAACGGCAGGCTCGCGTCGATCATCGGGCCGGTCGACTGGACGCCCGGGATCAGCGCCTTGGCCAGCTGCGGCAGCGGGCCGGGCTTGCAGTTGGGCACCTGCGGCCCCGAGCAGAACGCCGAGTTCAGCGCGTTGAACGCCGGGATCGCCGCCGCGAGCGTCTTCGGCAGCGCGGCCACCGCGTTCTGGAGCGAGACGCTCTGACGCGCGAACGCGTTCGCGGTCGTGTTGAAGTTCGTGATCAGGTTCTCGAGGTTCTGCGGGTGGGTGTCGATCGCACCCGAGACCGTCCCCTGGTCGTTGATCGCGTTCGAGAGGTCGTGCGGATCGATCCCGAGCGCGTCGTGCGCGACGATCGCCGAGTACTCGTACGCCGGCAGCCAGTACTTGATCGAGGCGTTGAAGGACGGGCCCCCCTTCTTGAGCGCGGTGCCGAGCTGCTGCAGCAGCGTCTGGAGGTTCTGGCGCGTGTTCGATTGCAGCGAAGTCAGCACCTGGTCGAACTGCACCGGCTCGGTCCCCTGCTGGATCGGGAACGTGTAGTCCTTGGGGGCGACCGGCGCCTCGGGCGTGCCCGGGCTGACGTCGACGAAGAAGTTCCCCTCGAGGAAGATGCGCGGCCGGATCGCGAACGTCGCGTCCCTGTGCAGCGGCAGCCCCGAGCTGTCGATCGTCATCGTCACGTCGGCGGCGCTGCACTGCTGGCCCGACCCGGCCGCCGTCTGCTGGGGCGTGCCGCCGACCTTGCAGCCCGGGACCGGTCCGACGCCCTCCACCTGGCCGACGTTGATACCGGCAATCCGGACCGGCGAGCCCGGCTTCACGCCGTTGGCGTTGGAGAAGACCGCGTGGACGGTGTACGGGCTCGCGAACGGGTTGGCGAACTTGGTGAAGCCCAGGTAGACGAACACGACAGATCGCGACGAGCGCGAACAGACCCGCCTTGAACGGGCTGAGTCCGCCTCTGCGTCCGCGCCTTCGCAGCATCAGTTGTTCCCCGGGACGGAGGGCGTGACAACGCCGGTTTGCGGTGTGCGGGTGAACGTCTCGCCGGCGGGCACGTGGGTGCGGCCGGCGAAGGTCGCGCCCTGATCGCCCGGCGTGTGCGAGTCGCTGTCGAGGTTGCGGCCCTGGGGGTCCAAGGAGTTCAGCTTCAGCGGGTAGCCGCGCTGGCCGGTCTCGCAGTCGGCGTTGCCCTGGTTGTCGACCGCCGCGCCGTAGACCTCGCCGTGCAGGTACTCGTTGCCGCCCTGAGGCGAATCGAAGCTGCCGCCGTTGACGGGCGCGGTCGCGCCCTGGCTGCCGACGTTGTTGCTCTGGCTCGTGTTCGTCGTCATCAGCATCGCGCGCTGGGCGAACCCGAACGCGGTCGCCTCCGAGAGGTGCTCGGACAGGTACGTCCACCAGTAGTTCCAGTCGTCGCACACGGTCTGGAACGGCGCGAGGTAGCGGACCATCGGGTTGAGGGTCTGCACGGTGTCGACGAGCGCGTTCAGCGCGATGTTCGTCCCCGGCGCCGCCGCGAGCGTCTGCAGCGCCTGCATCGTCTGCTGCAGTCGGGCATTCAACGCCGGCGTGCGCCCGAGCACCTGCGTGCCCTGTTCGAGCGCCGGGTTGAGCACCGGGAGCGCGACCTCGAGCGACTTCGTCGCCGGCGTCATGTACTGCCCGAACGTGGTCAGATCGGTCAGCAGCGGCTGCTGGGCGGCGAGCGACTGAGTCGAGACCTGGAGCGTCGAGGGCGACTCGCTGATCGTCGCCTTGAGGTCGGGCGGGTTGCGGTCGATCGCCCCGAAGGTCGTCGCCATCTTCCCGAACAGCTCGGCGTTGACCTGCGCTACCGGGGCCACGGCCCCCATGAACGAGTTGAGCCCGTTGAAGAAGCGCGTCAGCTCGGTGCTCGGATCGGACAGGTAGCGGGCGACCGGCTCGAGGTTTCCGAACAGCGACGGGCAGGCTCGCGATCGTGTCGTTCAGCGCCGACCCGCGCGAGGCGAGCGTGTCGCCGAACCCGTCGAGGTCCTCCTGGACCGCGCCCCGGGTCTTGGGGTCGAACATCTTGAACACGTCGTCGAACTGGACCGGCACGTTCGTCTGCGACGCGGGGAGCGTCGCGCCGTCCGCGAACATGTGGGTCGAGGTGCCCTTGTGCAGATCGAGGTACTTCAGCCCGAGCACTGACCGCGGCTGGATCGACACCGTGGAGTCGATCGGCACCTCGCCGTAGGCCTTGTTCAGCTTGAGCGTCAGCTGTGCGCCGGTCTGCCCGTTCTCCATCGTCACCGGCTGCAGCGAGGACACGATCCCGATCAGGTAGCCGCCCTCGCGCACGTCGTTGCCGGCGACGAGCTCGGACCCGTTCGAGATGTCGATCTTGAGCTCGCGCGTGGGTACGAACGGCAGCCCCTCGTTCGCGTTGTAGGCCAGGAACACGCCGACCAGCAGCACCAGCACGGTGACCGCGCCGATCAGCACGGGGTTGGCAAACGCGGATTGCCTGCGGCGCGTCATGGCGAGAGGAGGTAGTTGAGGAGCTGCTGGGCCTGCTGGGCGGAGGGAGCGCCGTCATTGGCGGGCTGGCTGGTCTGCGGCTGGGCCGGCGGCGTCACGCTCGGGACCGATGGCGTCGTCACGCCGCCGAGCGGAGCGGTGGCGGCGCCGATCGCCTTGTTGACCGCCCCGAGCGCGTTCTGGACGCTCGGCACGCTCGGCGGACTCGTCCCCGTCGAGGGCGTCGTGGTCGAGCCGGAGCCGGTTGCCGCCGGGGTCTTCGACTTCTTCGAGCTCTTGGCGTTCGGCGCGCTGGTGCTGAGCGCCTCGGCGGGGCACTTGGACGCGGTCGTCGTAGGTCCGGTCTCGCCGGGAGGCGCGCCACCGGGGTCGGGCACGCAGCCACTCGGGTTCGACGGATCGGTCTCGTTGACGCCCGGCTGGTTCGGGCCGAGCCACGAGTAGCACTGGCGGTACGCGGCGCCGTCCTGCTTGAGGTTCGCGGAGATCGTCCCGGGCGTCGCGTACGGCGAGCACGTCGGGTTCACGAACGCGTCGACCGCGAGCATGTGCCCGAACGGCCCGAACGTGTTGATCGCGAGCGTCTGGTTGAAGACGTACTGGAGTAGCGCCTGCAGGCCGCTGAAGCCCTTGCCGCCGGGGCTGCGCGGATCGGGCTCGACCGCGCGGTTCTGCGTGTCGAGGTCCTGCAGGACGATCGCCAGGTTCTGGGCGAGCTCGCCGGTGCCCGCGCCGCCCTGACTCGTCGGAGCGGCGAACTTGTTGAGGATCGAGACCGTCGGCGCCGCGGTCGTCGACCGCCTGCTTGCCGGTCACCGAGGCCTGGCCGAGCGACTTCAGCGCCGGCAGCGACGCGTTGGCGAAGCCGCAGTCGTTGCCCGAGTGCGGCTGCGAGCACGACGCCAGGTTCGTGAAGAACGTGTGCAGCTGGCCGGCGGCCGCGTTCAGGTTCGTCGACGACCGGCGTGTTCGCGGTCGCCGCCGAGCCGAGCTTGGCCATCGTCGGCTTGAGCTGCTCGAGGAAGCTCGGGAACCGTTGCAGGGTCGTCTTCAGGCTCGCCTGCTGGGTCGCGGTGTCGGTCGCGGCGTTGTTGGCCTCGACGATGAAGTTCTGGACCTGCTTGGAGTTGTTCGCCAGCGCGGTGACCACCGCGTTGGAGTTGGCGGTGAGCGCCTTGAGCGTGTTCGAGTCGTTGCCGAGTAGGTTGAGCAGGTTGTCGGTCTCATCGAGCGCCGGAACCGCGCGCTGGAGCGCGGTCTGCAGATCCGTGGAGCGCCCCGCCACCGCGGCGCCCAGCTCGTTGATGATCAGCGTGAACCGCTCCCGCTGAGGCATCCGCATGATGTCCGCGAGCAGGTCGGCGGGAATCGTCGAGAACGTGTGCGAGGCGGTGAGCGTCGCGCCGGAGGCGAGCGCCTTGCCGTACTGGCCGGGCTGGCAGTCGACGAAGTACTCGCCGATCAGCGACTGGGGCCGCGACTGGCACGACGCGTCCGAGCGGAACGCGCCGAAGCCCTTCGAGGTCACCTGCACGGTGACCAGCGCGTCGAGCGGGTTCTGGCAGTGGGAGCCCTTGTCTCTGTAACAGAGGTCGATCGACTGGATCGAGCCGGCGGGCACGCCGGCGACCTTGAACGGCGCGCCGTTGCACGAGTCCGAACGCGTTGTCGAACTCGAGCTTGTAGGTCGGGTTGCTCGGGTCCGCCGGTAAACCCGCCCGCGACCACGACGAACGCCCCGAGCACGAGCACGATCGCGGCGCTGAGGAGGATTCTTCTCATCGCCTCTCAGTTCCCACTCGGGACTTCGCTCGGGTCGCACGGGAAGCCCGACTCCGGGTACCAGATCGATCCGCGCTCCATCGACCCCGGGCAGCGGTCTCCCTGGCCCGAGGTCAGCAGTCCGGCGGAGCTCGTGCCGGTTCCGGTTCCGGTTCCGGTGCCCGTGCCGCTGCCGCCGAACGCGAGCACCTGGCGCAGCACCGGCTGCAGGAACGACGGCAGCAGGTTCAGGCTGCCGTTCTCGATCGACCCGACGCCGACGACCGGCGCGATCCGGCTCGCGCCGCCGTTCGCGTCGATCGTGCCGGGATGGGAGTAGCCCTCGAACCAGCCGGTCAGGTCGACCGCATACGGGCGCGCGGTGGCGAGCTCGGGGGTCGAGTCGTTGAGCGCGATCGTCGACTGCGGGAACGCGCCGAGCCGCTGCGCGCCGTTGGCTGCGAGCGTCCCGTTGCAGGTGCTCGCCGCCGCGCTGGTGCCGCACGTGACGTTGGCGAGCTTCACGCTCAGCTCGAGCAGCTGGATCAGGTCGTTCTGGCCGGGGTTGCTCGCCGAGCACGGCTTGGACCCTCGGGAGCAGATGATGTTGGCCAGGTCGCGGACCGTCGGCACCGCGTTCTCGGCCAGCGGCCGAAGCTGGGCGAGGAACTTCTGCAGCTTCGGCGCCACCGGCTTGGACACGTTGACCAGCGGCGTCAGGTCGTCGAGCGCGTTGCGCAGGTTCACGAACGTCGTGTCCGCGAGCGCCATGAACTGCGGCAGCCGCTGGATCGACTGCCCGAGCGCGGTCTGCTGCGAGGCGAGCGCCTCGGTGGTCGTCCCCAGGTTCTTGACGAGTGCGGTGAGGTCGAGGACCGCGTGCGCGATGGTCGAGAGGAGCTTCGAGGACTGCACCACGAAGTTCGTGAAGTCGCCGCCGTCGTTGCGATTGAGCTCCTGGAACAGCGTGCTGCTCGACGCGACGGCCGGGTTCAGGTACGCCCACGCCGCCTGCGCCGCGGCGCCCTTGCCGGCGAACTGCGAGCCCGCACCCTGGATCAGGTTCTGGAGCCCCTTCAGCGTCGGCGGGTTGAGCGTGTTGAACAGCTCGTCGATGTCGACGGCGCTGGTCGTGTCGTCGGCGCCGATCACCCCACCTGACGGGATCTTCGGGCTGCTGCCCGGGCCGAGCCGCAGGTCGATGTAGCGGTTCGCGATCCCCGACAGCGACGTCAGCCGGACCGTCGCCTCGGTTCCCTGGTGCAGCGGCACGTACGCCGGGTCGCTGATGTTGATCGTCAGCTGTGCCTGGCCGTTCGGCGTCAGCGCGATGCTCGACACCGAACCGATCGAGTTCCCGGCCACCTGGACCTGATCGCCACTTGACGATCTGGCTCGCGTCCTGGAATACCAGCTTTACCTGGTAATTCGTTCCACCGGAAAGCAGAATTACGCCGACGACGATCACCGCGATCGCGACCGCAGCGACTGCGGCCACCCTGCCGACCACGGTCGAGTTTCTTCACCGCTGTCAAACCTGCCAATGCGATCTCCTCCCGCGAGGACCCTGGCAATCCCAGCAGCGGACTTGCAGCCGAACCTAGCAAGGGGTTTGTTCGACTGTCAATTTCGAACCGACGGCCGTGTCGGAAGCCAACGCCCCAGTAATCACGGGGGATATCTACCCGGGGCTAAACCTCCTTCGTGCGCGCGGGAGCGCCCGTTCAGCCGGTAGCGTGTAGGGCCCCGCCCGGGTGGTGGAATTGGTCAGACACGGTCGCCTTAAGAGCGACTGCCCCAGCGGCATGAGGGTTCGAGTCCCTCCCCGGGTACCTCGGCTGCGGTACGCGGCCTGCAGGACCGCAACTAACGCGTTGCTACGGTGTCAGTGCCACCGACGGCCCCTGGTCGGCCTTCACGCGAGCTGGATGGAAGTCTCAGCGCTCAGATATTCGGGAGGAATCGGGCTTCACGCGCGTTCGCCGCTGCTGAGGCTGCAGTCCGACGAGCGCCTTGTGGCCCTGATCCGGCGCGGCAGCACCGCCGCCTTTGAGGTGCTGGTCGCGCGCTACCACGCGCGCCTGCTGGCGTTCTGCCGCCACCTGCTCGGGTCCCGCGAGGACGCCGAGGACGTGCTCCAGGAGGTGTTCTCGGCCGCGTTCAACGCGATCCTCGACGACGACCGCCCGATCAATGTGCGGCCGTGGCTGTACCGGATCGCCCGCAACCGGAGCCTCAACCACCTGCGCCGGATCCAGGCCGTCGGCGTCGACTCGATGGACATCCACCTGTCCGAACACGGCGCAACCACCGCGGACAAGGTCCACGAGCGCGAGGAGTTCCGGATGCTCGTCGGGGACATCCAGGGGCTCCCCGAGACCCAGCGGTCGGCGCTCGTGCTGCGCGAGATGGACGCGCTGTCCTACGAGCAGATCGCCGAGGCGATGGAGACGACCGTGCCGAGCGTCAAGTCGCTGCTCGTGCGCGCACGGGTATCGCTGGCCGAGGCCGCCGAGGCGCGGCTGCTCACGTGCGAGCAGGTGCGCATCGAGCTTGCCGAAGTCGCCGAAGGCCTGCAGCGGCGGCCCGGGACCCTCGTCCGCCGGCATCTGCGCACCTGCGACCGCTGCTCGACCTTCAAGGGCCAGCTCAACGAGACGAGCAAGGCGCTCACCGCGGTCCTCCCGGTCGGAGGGTTCGTGCTGCTACGCAAGCTCGCGATCCTGCACATTGGCCATTCCGCCGGCGCCGGCGCGGGGTCGAGCGCGTCGGGCGCGAGCGCCGCCGGCCAGGCCGCCGCGGTCGGAGGCACCGCGGCCGCCGGAGCCGGCGCGGTGATGGGAACGACCACGACCGGATTCCTGTCGGCCAGCGTCGGAGCGATCGCGACCAAGGCGGCCGCCGGCCTGGCCGCGGCCGCGCTCGTCACCGCCGGCGCGGTCGAGGTCGAGCAGCCGGCGCGCCCGCACGTCCATCACCACGCAGCCGCCGCCGTCACCAGCCCGGTCGCTTCCGTCCCCAGCCCGCACACGGTCGCCGCGACCACGACTCCCGCGCCGGTCTTCCACGCCAGCGTTCTGCGCCACGCCGCCGCGGTGACCCACCGACACAAGACGGCCGCCGACAAGGTCGCGTCGACCACGCACAAGTCGGCGGCCAAGACGCCGGCCAAGCACGGCGGCCTCTCCACCACCAAGGCGGGGACGAAGACCAAGACGACGCCGACGACGCTCCCAGGCCGGACCCAGACGCAGACCGACCCGACCGTGCTCGCAGGATCGACTCCGGCCACGAGTACCACCGGAACGACCGGGACCACGGGCTGCCCGGCGACCAGCTCTGACAGCACCACGCCGGCGAGCTCGACTCCGTCTTCGACGACGAGTGGTTCGGCCCAAAGCACCGACACTGCGACGCCGACGCCGACGACGACGACGACGACCGGCACGAGCACGGACACGACGAGCTCTGACCCGAGCACGACGAGCTCCGACCCGGGCACGACGACCACGTCCTCGACCACTCCGGGCACCAGCCCCGATCCCAGCACCGGCTCGTCGTGCGCTGGGGATTCGTCGACCTCCAGCGCGGGCTCGAGCTCGACCGCTGGCTCGAGCACCGGTTCCGGCTCTACGTCCAGCGCCAGCTCGAGCACCGGCGCCGGCGACGCGGGCTCGGCGCTGTCCTCCGGGGGCACCGCGCCCTAAGCTTCGCCGACGTGATCGACGTCGGCCAGTTCCAATCCGTTGACATGCGCGTCGGCCGCGTCGTGTCGGTGGAGGAGTTTCCGGAGGCGCGCGTGCCGGCGTGGAAGCTGACGATCGACGTCGGCCCGGAGATCGGCATCAAGCAGTCCTCAGCGCAGATCACGCACTACCCGCGCGAGCAGCTCGAGGGGAGCCTGGTCGTGGCCGTGGTCAATCTCGCGCCGCGCGTGATCGCGCGGTTCAAATCCGAGGTGCTCGTGCTGGGTGCGCTCGACGAGACCGAGGGCGTGGTGCTGTTGCGGCCCGACAAGGACGCCGCGGTCGGGTCCCGGATCGCATAGCCGTTCGTCTCGCGCGGGCTACGGTCCGGGAGCGCCACCGATCACGAGCGTCCCTTTGGCCGTTCCGTCGACGTCGAGGGGATAGCGTCCGGCTTTCACGCCGGTGAGCAAGATCGATCCGCGGCCGTGCGCAGGCACCGTCAGCACGTACTGAACGGGAGTGCGGAGCACCACCCGGTGGGACCGCCCGTCGCCCGAGATCACCGTGAGCGCCACCGGGATGTGCGCCGGCGCGGTGATCGTCGCGGGGGTGAGCGAATCGCCCGGCAGGATCGTGAACGTCGCGGGTAGCCGGACGTTCGAGGGTGGCGCGCCGCCGGTCGCCGGGGCGCCGGGGTTGGTGGTCGTCTCCGGGCCGGTCGGGGGTGTGCCGGTCGCGGTGGGCGTCGTCTCGGAGGTCGTTCCGGTGCTCGTTCCCGTGGTCGTCCCGGCCGTCGATCCGGTGGCCGCCCGGGTCGTCGAGGAGGTGGCCGATGGGCCCGAGGCGGTGGACGATTTGCTCCCCGACGACGACGATCCACACCCCGCCGGGGCGACAAGTAACACGAGCCACAAAAGAACTGCTTTTCCCCTCACGTTTGCAGGATAAAGGCCGATTAACGGGGCGGATCAGAAGATGCGACAGGGCGCTGGATACTCCTCCCTTAGGAAGCTCGTCGAATACGACGCGCTCAGGCACCGCTTGTGGATCCTCGGGCAGCGATGCCACCACGGCGCCACCGGCAGCGTCGTCGCCGCGGCGGCGTTCCTCGTGCTGCTCACCGATCCGGTGCCGGTACCCAAGCCGTACGCCGGGCCGCGCTCGGTGATCGCGCTGACGGCCGCCGGTGGGGCGCTGATGATGGCCCACGACTGGAAGGACCGCTCGATCTGGTTCGAGCGCGGTCGCGGTTCGCAGCTCTAGGCGGCGGTCACCGACCGCAGCTCCCCCAGCGACTCGTCCATCAGTCGCCGGAAGGCAGTCGGATCATCCTGCTCCACCCAGTGGGCGAAGGCCACGTGAAAGACGGTCACGCCCGCCTGGGCGGCGAGGATCGCCGCGTTCGCTGAAACGCCCCGCTCGACGAGTGCGGCCTTGATGGCGCCGGCGAGCGTCTGCAGCTTGATCAGCTCACGCTCCTGCAGCTCCGGGTTGGCCTCGATGATCCCGGCGCGGATCCGGGCGAAGTCGTGACGCTCGGTGAACATCGCCGCGACCGGATCGAGTCCGGCCGCCACGACCGCGAGCGGAGTCGCGTCCGCCGGGGCGGCGGCAACCCCCTCGAGCCAGAGGCGCTGGAGCTCCTGGCTGCCGCTGAACAGCACCTCGCGCTTGTCCGAGAAGTAGCGGAAGAAGGTGCGCTTCGTGAGCCCCGCGCGCTCGGCGATCTCGGCGACGGTCGTCGCCTCATATCCCTGCTCGTCGAACAGTTCGATCGCGGCGCTCATCAGGCGGCCCTGTGCGTCTGGTTTCCAGCGTGACATCGGAGCAGAGCGTAGTTGATGACACCAGTGATGACACCAAGCGACATCGAGGTGCTATCTTGATGACACCAGGTGACATAGACCACCGACTGGAGATCCAAAAATGCGCGTATTCGTAACCGGCGCCTCAGGCCACATCGCCTCCGCCGTCATCCCCGAACTTCTTGGTAACGGCCACCAGGTTGTCGGCCTGGCCCGCTCTGATGCATCCGCTGCGGCCGTCGCCGCGCTCGGCGCCGAGGTGCGCCGCGGCGATCTCGACGACGTCGACGGTCTGAGGGCCGCCGCCGGTGAGGCCGACGGCGTTATCCACCTCGCCTTCAAGCACGAGGCGATGCGCACGGGTGACTTCATGGGCGCGGTCTCGGCCGATATGGCGGCCACTCAGGCGATCGGCGAGACCCTCATCGGCACCGACAAGCCGTTCGTGTCGACCGGGGGCACGCTGATGCTCGCGATGGCCGGGATCACCGGCCGGGATGGACGGGTCGGTACCGAGGACGACCAGTCCGAGGGCGGTCCCCGGACCGACGCGGCGAACTACACGATCGGCCTGGGGCGGCAGGGCGTGCGCTCCTCGGTCGTCCGGCTCGCGCCGATGGTCCACTCAGCGCTCGACCATCACGGCTTCACACACGCGCTGATCGGCTTCGCCCGCGAGAACGGCGTCGCGGCCTACACCGGCGACGGCAGCAACCGCTGGCCGGCGGCGAACACATACGACATCGGCGTGCTCTACCGCCTCGCGTTGGAGAAGGCTCCCGCCGGCTCGACCTTCCACGGCGTCGGTGACACGGGTATCTCGCGCAAGGTGATCGCCGAGACGATCGCTGGCAAGCTCGGGGTCGAGACCAAGAGCATCACGGATGAGGAGGCACCGCAGTACCTCGGCTTCCTCGCCTCCTTTGCCGGCTTGGACAACCCGACCTCCAACGACAAAACCCGTCATGTGCTGGGCTGGGAGCCGACCCATCCCGGCTGGGTCGAGGACGTGGAGACGGGCCACTACTTCATCTGAGGCACAGCGCCTTGACGGGCTCCGAGGGGCAATAACCTTCGTACGGCCATGGGCCTGCGCTGCGCCATCGTCCCGCCGACGCCCGTGCCCTACCGAGAGCCGCTGTTCCGGGCGCTGCACGGGCGCGCCGAGCTCGACATCTGCGTGATCTACCAGTCCGCCGGCCAGCCGAGCTGGGACGTGCCGACGGACTGGTTCCCGCGCGAGCATGCCTACCCGGCGGTGCACCTGCACTCGCGCCAGCGCCGGCGCGCGGGCCGCTCGCCGATGCTCTGGCCGCGCGGGCTCGAGCGGGCGCTGCGCGCAGCCGACCCCGACTGCGTGGTCGTGTCCGAATACGGCCCGGCGTCACTGCGGGTGTTCAACTGGTGTCGCCGCCACAAGCGCGCGTACGTGATCTTCACCGAGTGCACGCCCGGCATCGATCCGATGCTCCCACGGTGGCAGCTCGCGCTCCACCAGTGGCTGGGCACCCGCGCGGACGGATTCATCGCGACCAGCTCGGCCGCTCGCGCGCGGCTGCTGGCGTTCGGCGTCCCGGAGGAGAAGGTCGCGGTCGCGCTCCAGGCGGCCGACGTCGAGCGGTTCCGCGCCGCCGCCGCGATCGCGAAGCGATCACGCGACGCCGGCGAGCCCGTGCGAATCATCAGCGCCGCCCGACTCGTCCCCGACAAGAACTTCGCCCTGCTGATCGAGGCGTTCGCCAAGGCTGGACTGACGCGCGCGCAGGCGCAGCTCGATATCGCCGGCGTCGGCTTCCTCAAGGATCAGCTCAAGCAGCTCGCGACCCGGCTCGGCGTGCCGGTGCGCTGGCACGGGCACCTGTCGCCCGACGATCTGGCCGACCTGTACGCGGCCGCCGACGTGTACGCGCTGATAAGCACCTACGAGCCGTTCGGCGTCGCGGTCCGCGAGGCAGCCGCGGCGGGGCTGCCGATCATCTGCACGAAGACCGCCGGCGCCGCCGGCGACGTCGCGATCGACAGCCGCAACGCGCTCCTGATCAACCCCTACAGCCTCGACGACGTCGCCGGCGCGCTCGCTCGCCTGGTTTCCGACCCGGATCTGCGCCGGCGGATGGGCGACGAGAGCCGGGCGATCGACCGCGAGACCGACGGCACCGAGGTCGACGCGTTCGTCGAGGCGGTCACCGCCGCCGCGGCCCGGCGTGGCCGCACCAGCCCGCCGAGCGACCCGACGCGCAACGGCCACGCGCCCGGCGCCCGCTACCGGCCGAGCAGGGCCGGCAGCACCTCCTCCTGAAGCCGCCGGACCGACGCCTCGGGCCGGAACGGCTCGAGTGCATTGCGCGCAGCCACGCGGTAGGCGGCGAGGTCCGCGTCATCGGCCGCGAACGCCGCCTCGAGCGCGTGCGCGAGCGACCCGGGATCCCGGTCCCCGGCGACGAACGAGGGTGCGAGCGAGCGGGCGAGCCCGAGCCCGGGGAACGGCCCACCCCCGGGAGCGCACACGAGCGCGGCGCCACGGTCGAGCGCCTCGAGCGGTGCGACCCCGAAGTCCTCCCAGTCCGCCGCGCTGACGAACACCCGCGCGCGCGCCAGCAGATCTCCGAACGCCGGCTGGGGCAGCATCCCGACGAGCTCGGCGCCAGCCGGCAGCCGGAGCCCGCGGCGGTGAAGGAACGCGTGCGCGCGTTCGGGCTCGATCCCGGCGATCAGCAACCGCGCACCCGGCAGCTCGGCCTGCTCCCAGGCCGAGCACAGCAGCGCGAGCCCCTTGGCCTTCGGGTCGGGGGTGTAGCCGACCGCGATCGGGTCGCGGGCGTCCACCGGGGTCGGCGCCGCCGGCACCGGTGGCGGGATCAGCACGGTCGGCGCGGAGCCCAGCGGCAGCGACGCCACCGCGCCCGGACTGTGCGGCATCAGCACGCGCGCGCGAGCGAGTTGCCGGCGCTCGAGCATATGCAGCGGCTGGCTGGCGCGGCCGGGGCGGTTGAGGCGCGCCGGCGAGTCGAGCCACACCGCGAACGGCACCTCCGGGGAGCCCACGAGCAGCGCCACCGTGGTCGTCGAGAACACCACGGCCCGGGGCCGATGCCGCCGGAAGGCCGAAGCGAACGCCCGCCGCGCCGCGATCGCCTCGACAATGTCGTTGATGGGGTACGACCGCCGGAGCGCGTTGGTCAGTCCGATGCGAGTGGCCACTGCCGCCACCGATGCACCGGCCTCGCGGAGCATCTCCACCAGCTGCGCGTCGGCGAGGCGCAGGCCCCTTGTGGTGCCGAGCGACACCACGAGCACGTCCACGCGTTCGTTCACGTGCGTCGAGCCGCCAGGGCGGTCCGGTACGCTGCGACCGTCTGCTCGCCGCAGCGCTCCCAGGTGAACGACGCCGCCACCGTCCGTCGCGCCTCCGCCCCGAGCCGAGCGAGCTCGCCGCGGTCATCCGACAGCCGCGCGATCTCCGTCGCCAGCTCGCCGGCGTCCCCGGGGCGCACGAGCACCATCCCCCCGCCGGCGGCCGCGATGTCCTCAGGACCGCCCTCGCCGCGGCTGCCGATGGCCGGCAACCCAGCGGCCATCGCCTCGACGAACGCCACCCCGAACGGCTCCTCGACGCCCGGCATCACGAACAGGTCGCAGCCGGCGGCGCGCGCCACCGCGTCCGGGTTGGGCAACTGCCCGAGGAAACGCACGCGGTGGGAAATCTCGAGCTCCCGCGCCAGGCGCTCGAGCGGCTCGCGGCGTGGCCCGTCTCCGATCACCAGATACTCCGGCCGACGCTCGGCCGGCATCAGTGCCATCGCCCGCAGCACGACCTCGTGACGCTTGCGGGCGACGAGGTGCGCCACCGTGACCAACCGCAGCGCGCCGTTCGCAGGCCGCGGAGCAGCCTCCGCCGCCGTCACATCCGCCCCCAGGTGCACGACCCGCGCCGGCAACGGGCGGCCGGCGATGTCCTCGCAGCGCCGCTGCGCCCAGCTGCTGTTCGCGATCACGAGGTCGGCCGCGCTCAGCGCCGCGATGCACGCCCGCCGGCCGATCGAGCTGCGCACGGGCACGTTGATCATGTCCGGCCCGTGCGCCGAGACCACGAACGCCGACGAGCCGCGCCGGCGCACCCACCGCGCCGCCGCATGCCCGGCCGGCGCCAGGCAGTGGGCGTGGAGAACGTCGAACGGCCACTCCGCGTACAGCCGGTCGAGCGCACGCCCGAGCGGCGGCGCCATCCAATAGCCCCAGCCGCCGTAGGAGATCGGGTGCGGTGGCGCCACGAACGGCACGGGCACGACCTCGAGCCCGTCCAGGGTCATCGGCTGCAACGATGTCCGGGCCCCCGCGATCCAGCGGCTGAGCGCGCCGATGGCCGGGGGAACATGAAACAGGCGCCGCGCCACCGACAGCGGCGGCACCGGGCGACGCAGCGCCAACACTCGCACGTCCGCGCCGGCGTCCCGCGCCGCAAGCGCCTGCCGGTGCGCCCAGATCCCGAGCACGGGATCGCCCGGCGACGGGTACCACTCGGCTACGACCGCGACTCGCAAGCGCGGCTTACTGCCCGACGGAGAACAGCGCCTCGAGGTCGTGGCGGGAATAGACCTCGAACGCGACCATCGTGTGCGTCCGCACCACGCCCGACAGCTGCGAGATCCCGCCGGTCACCACGGTCGCGAGGTCCGCCTGTTCGCGCAGCCGCAGCAGCGCGACGAAGTCCCACTCGCCGGTCACCGAATAGGCCTCGGCCACGCCCTCGAGGTCGGCCAACTCGCCGCCGAGCGTCGCCAGCGCCGAGCGGTCCGCCTGGATAAGGACGATCGCATGGGTCACGTCGAATGCGATTGTCCGGGATCGAGCACGACCACGTTGGAGCTCGTCGCCGACTCCACGTCGGACTTGAACGCCTCGGCGTCGGTCTCGATCGGCGGGAACGTGTTGTAGTGACACGGGATCACGGTCTTGGCGCCGACCAACTCGGCGGCGTCGACGGCGTCCGTGCGGTCCATCGTGTAGTGGCCACCGATGCACATCAGCGCGACGTCGATCGGCGTGCGCTTACCGACCAGCGCGAGGTCCGAGAACACGCACGTGTCGCCGAGGTGGTAGACGATCGTGTCCTCGAAGCTGATCACGAGCCCTGCCGGCGTGTTGACAGTGCCCTTGGGCGTCGTCGACGTGTGCCACGCGGGCACGAGCTTGACCCAGCCCCAGTCGAACTTGACCGTGCCGCCGAGGTTCGGGTCGCGGACGTCCACCCCCTCCTCCCCGAGCTCGCCGGCGAGCTCGACGATCGCGACCACCGGCGCGCCGGTGCGCTTGGCGATCGCGACGGTGTCGCCGATGTGGTCGCCGTGCCCGTGGGTGAGAAGGATCGTGGTGGCCGCGGCGTCGTCGGCGCTGATCGCGGCCTTCGGATTGCCGGTCAGGAACGGGTCGATCAGAACGGTCGTGTCCCCCCCGTCGGAGAGCTCAAAGCAAGCGTGTCCCAGAAAGCGCACATCCATCTATTCTCAATCCTCCTCTTTCGTTTGCGATCCCTCCGCGCCGGGCTCTCCACCGAGCTCTCGCGCCAGTTCGAACCCGACCGCAACGCCTACAAGCATCCCGAGGCGGGTCTCCTCGGCCAGCATCGTCTGCACGGCCCGGACCCGCTCGGAGACGTCGTCGTGTCCGGTCGCCTCCCGAACGGCCTGGTTGTGGCCCAGGTCGAACCAACCTCCCTCCTCGAGCGCGGCGGCGAGCACTTGCTGGAGCGCCGGCGCCGAGCGCGCGACGAGAGTCTGCGCCTCTCGCAGTCGCTCTGGATCGGTGATCGCTGCGATCGCAGCCTCCAGCTCGGCGTCGGTGTAGGCGCGGTCGACCACGGGGCCTTACGGATCATACGTCGGTAGGCCCGGACGGCTGGGGGCGATCCGCGGCGAGAGAGCCGAGCGCTCGCCGGACTAACGGCCGCCACTCACCGCCAGCGGCAGCCCGACCAGGATCCCCGCCACCACCCCGACCCCCGCGGATACCCAGCTTGCGCCCGGCGCGGCCAGCGGCATCAGGACCAGCACGGCCGCGATCACGGCGGTCCCGAGCAGGTCGCCGTCGATGTCCTCGCCGGCGCGGAGTGAGAGCAGATCCGGGATCGCCCAGGCGATCAGCAGCGCCAGCGCGCCGCCGTTCGCGCCGAGCGCCAACGGAAGCGTCGAGTCGGCGGCGGTCACGGCCGCCCCGCCGACGGTCGCGATCGCGAACAGCACCAACACGAGCACGGGACCGTGCCGGCGCTCGAGCAGCCAGCCGTAGACCGCGATCGCGCCGAGCGCCACGATCGCGTAGCCGGTGTTGATGTAGGTGAACGGCGCCACCAGCAGCCGCCACCACAGGTGCGTGCCGTACTGCGCCCACAGCTGGATCGCGTGCGTCGAGCCGACGAGCGCGGCCCGCCACAGGAGCGTTCCAACGAACCCCGCCACGACCAGCGCGATCGTCGCGTACGGCCGCGACTCGCCCCGGATCCCCGGGATCTCGCCGCGGCGCAGCGGGGGCAGGAACGGGGCCGGCGCCCGGCGCTTGCGCTCAGTGGGGCGACCCTCGCGGTCAAGCTTCGGAGCCCGCTTGCGCAGCCGGCTGCCGCAGTACGGGCACTCGGTTATGTACGGGCTTACCTCGGACTGGCAGTTCTTGCAAATTACGAACAGGTCCGGGCCGCCGGTGCTCATCGCCCGAACGATTGTATGACGGCGCGGCTGTCGGCAACAGACCTCGGATGCGCCGAGTTGGATATGACCGCGATGATTTGCGCCTAGACGGCCGTCGCGGCGACGATCTCGGCCACGACCTCGCGAAGATCGTGGTTGGCCTCGTACACCACGACCTGCCGTGCGGCGCCGTTGCCGCGCTCGATCAGATCCTCGACGGCCTCGAGCTCGGCGAGCGAGCCGAGGTCCTGACAGTGGTCCCGCATCCGGTCCAGCAGCCGTCGCGCGAGATCCCGGGCGGGTACCCGGTCCCAGTGCGGCAGGTCGACGAGCTCGCCCTCGAGACCGTGGCGCGCCGCTAGCCATTTGTTCTCGTCGAGCATCTCGAACGGATAGCGCGACAGCGTCTTGCCGGCGTCGAAGTGCTCGCACAGCTCGCGGACCAGCCCGTGGACCAGCGCGGCGAGGCCGAGGGTGTGCTCGACGCGGGTCTGCGAGTCCATCACGCGGATCTCGACCGTCCCGAAGTTCGGGTGCGGCCGCACGTCGTGCCACAGGTAGGTGTAGTCCTCGATCACGCGCGAGTGGACCATGAACTCGATCCGCGCCTCGTAGTCCTCCCAGTCTTTGTACGTCGGCGGGATGCCCATCCGCGGGAACGCCCGGAAGATCGGCGTCCGGGTCGACGCCAGCCCGGTGGCCTCGGCGCGCCAGAACGGTGAGTTCGCCGACAGCCCGAGCAGGATCGGGACGTGCACGCGCATCCCGTTCGCGACGTGGATCGCCTTCTCGGGATCGTCGACGGCCACGTGCACGTGCATCCCGAAGATCAGCTCCTGGCGCGCGACGAACCGCAACGCCGACACGAGGTCGCGGTACCGCGGCCGCGCCACGATCCGCTGGTCCTCCCACATCGCGAACGGGTGCGTGCCCGCCGAGCCGATTGTCAGGTTCTTGCGCGCCGCGGTCTCGCGAACCTGCGCGCGCAGCGCCCGGAGCTGCTCGCCCGCCTCCGGGGTATTCCGGCACGGGTCGGTCGAGACCTCGAGCACGGACTCCATCAGTTCGGGCTTGATCTCGCCGGCCGGCGCCGACTCGAGCAGGCTCTCGATCGCATTGACAAGCTCGAGCGACTCGGCGTCAAGGATCATCAGCTCCTCCTCGACCCCGATCGTGTACGGAGCCCCCCGGACCTGGAACTTGTGCTCCATCGCGGCGCAGGCTAGCGTGACCTCTGGCCGTAGACTGAACGAAACACCTCATCGGAACGAAAGGGGAGCGCAGATGGCTCTCGGGTACGACGGCAAGCTGTACATCCTCGCGTTCGACCACCGCGGGTCGTTCCAGAAGAACCTGTTCGGGATCAAAGGCGACCCGACGCCCGAGGAAACCGAGCACATCGCCGACGCCAAGCGGCTGATCTTCGAGGGCATGCTCGTCGCCGTCGGCGAGGGCGCGGAAGCCGGCGCCACCGGCGTGCTCGTCGACGAGCAGTTCGGCTCGGACATTCCCGAGCGCGCCCGCGAGCACGGCCTGAAGCTGGCGATGCCGGTCGAGAAGTCCGGGCAGGAGGACTTCGACTTCCAGTACGGCGACGACTTCCCCGCGCACATCGAGAAGTTCAACCCGGATTTCTCCAAGGTGCTCGTCCGGTACAACTCAGACGGCGACGCCGATATGAACAAGGAGCAGCTCACGCGGCTCAAGCGGCTCGCCGACTGGCTTCACGACAACGATCGGAAGTTCCTGTTCGAGCTCCTGGTTCCCGCCACCGACGAGCAGCTCGCCTCGGTCGGCGGCGACAGCGACCGCTACGACGCCGAGCTGCGGCCGGAGCTGATGCGCCGCGCGATCGAGGACGCGCAGAACTTCGGCGTCGAGGTCGACATCTGGAAGATCGAGGGCGTCGACGAGCAGTCGGACGCCGCGATGCTCGCCGAGCAGGCCCGCACCGGCGAGGGCCGCGAGGGCGTCACGTGCGTGCTGCTAGGTCGCGGCGCGTCGACCGAGAAGGTCGAGCAGTGGCTCCGGGAGGCCGCGCCGGTCGAAGGCTTCATCGGGTTCGCGATCGGCCGCTCGATCTGGTGGGACGCGCTGAAGAGCTGGCTGGCCAACGACCTCGAGCGCGAGGCCGCGGCCAAGCAGATCGCCGAGAACTACCTGCACTTCGTGAAGGTCTACGAAGGCCAGGCGGTTCACTAGCGGCCGCCCGCACCGCGGTCGAGGCGGGCCACTAAAACTGGCCATTCCTGCATCTACATAACGCCGGGCATCGCCACTTGGTAGGCTCGCGCCGGCATGGCGATGAAGATGCGCCAGAGTCTCGCCGAACTCGAGCAGGAGTTCCGGCAGGAGATCCAACTGGACCGGCGCCGGGACGACCGCGTGATGCGGCGTGCGCTCTCGCGCTCACGCAAGCGACGACGTGAACGCGAGAGGAAGCGCAGCTCGGTTCGTTTCTGGCTGCTCGTCGCCACGCTGATCGGTACTGCGGTCGTGGTGACGATCGCGATGTTCGAAACTCTCTACTACCTGCTCGGGTAGCCGCTCGGGACCTCCGGTCCGGCGTCGGCCGCAGAGCGGACGATCTCTAGGTGCCCTCTCCCAGGCCGCGCAGCGCCGCGTCGACCTCTTCGCGGGCACCCTTGCCGGAGCCGAGGCGCTCCTGCTGAATCTCCAGATAAACCTCCTTGCGAAATACCGGGATGTCGCGCGGTGCCTGTATCCCGATTCGCACCTTCTCGCCCATGATCGCCAGTACGGAGACCTCAATGTCGTCGCCGATCATGATGCTCTGGTTGGACTTGCGGGTGAGTACCAACATTTGGGATGTGCCTCCCTGCTCGCCTGGTCGTCAACGAGGCGACCGGTACCACTCTTCTCCACGAGGGTCCGGTCCGCCAAGGCCAGCATACCGGTTGGGATCTGACGCACACAAGCGGCATAGAGGATGTGCAGCAGTCCCTCCCGATCGATCCATCCAGGGCAAGCGATCGGTCGCCGAAGACGCCTCCCGCCGCGGTCCAACCGTTGCCTGTACTAGTCTCCGCGCCGAAGATGGCCCGCAGATCGCTACGACCCGAGCTGAACCGCATCCGCGGGTGGGTTCGCCAAGGGCGCACCGACGCCTGGATCGCCCACCAGCTCGAGGTGACCGTGCAGCAGATCCAGGCGTTCAAGCGCGAGCAGGGCCTCGAGCCCGACGGTGACCCCGACGCCGGCGTGGGCGTCGACTTCGACGACGAGATCGATCTTCGAGCCGAGGACGATGCGCTGATCGCCGCCGAGCTCGAAGCCGCCGAGGCCCAGCGCGCCGAAGAGCCCGACGAAGAGGAAGACGACGACGAGGGCGAGAAGGCCCCGGCCAAGCGCCGGCGAGGCCGCCGCGGCGGGCGGCGGAGTGGCCGGCGCAAGGCGACGACGCTCGAGGCGACGTTCGACCACGGCGACGAGGGCTACGGCCTGTGGCTCGATCCCGCCGTCCAGGATGACCCGATCTACGCCGAGTACTGGGCCGGTCACCGGCCGGTCGAGGTCGCGATCGAAGAGGATCAGATCGTGATCCGTCGCGTGGGCGACGACGACGCCGACTCGGACGACGGCAACGACAACGGCGACGCCGAGTAGGCGCCGGCCGGGCCGTCAGTCCTGCACGATGCGCGCGCCGCCGGCGTAGTCTGAGGCCTCGCGCACGTACCGGGCGAACGCGGCGCCGGCGACCGTCGTGAGGTCCCAGGCGGCAGGGTTGCCGGGCGCCACGCGGGTTGCGATGTCGAAGCACCAGTCGGTCCCCTGCTCGCCGTAGAAGCGCGCGAGCTCCTCGGTCGTGAACGTGCCGCCGACCCGCCGGCGCAGCACGGTCACGATCTCGTCGGTGACCCGCTCGAGCGCAGGCCGGTCAACCGGGTCGGCCTGGGCCAGCCGGCGCTGTCCCTCGCGCCACAGGCCGATCACATCATCAAACCGGAGCGCCGGCAAACCGCTCCTTCCCCACGCGACCGCGACCCCGCCGCGGACCATGAGCCCGCCGCGAACCGCGAATCAGCGACCCGGCAGCCCCGTGACCTCGTACGGATGCTCGCCCGGCCGCACCATCCCGAGCGCACGGGCGTCGCTCGCGATCGTCGCCGGCGTGTTCAGCGAGCGCTGCTGCGCGCGCAGGCTCGCGTTCGAGCGGCTCAACTGCTGCACGATCGCGCGCTGCTGATCGGCCTGGGAATGCACCGAGACGTACGCGAGCGCCCGCTGGACGTACACCCCGGCGACCACGCACAGCACGACGAGCAGGCTGACCCGGCCGACGCGGTCCCAGCGCACCCGGCCACGGAGCCCCCGACCTCCTATCCGTCGCGGTCGGGTGGTCGCCTTGCGGTTGGTTTGCCGGCGAGGTGGCGCGGTGGCGGTACGGGCTGAAGGCATCCGCTGCGGCCTTCGTTCGACGCCCCCCCGATCCTTCCTCCTGAATCGAACCGTGCAAGCTGAGGAGGGCTACGCCCGGAACGCGCTGCGACCGGGGTAGCGCGCGTCGGCGCCGAGCGCCTCCTCGATCCGCAGCAGCTGGTTGTACTTGGCGACGCGATCGCTGCGCGACGGCGCGCCCGTCTTGATCTGGCCGCAGCCGGTGGCGACCGCCAGGTCCGCGATCGTCACGTCCTCGGTCTCCCCCGACCGGTGCGACATCACCGCGGTGTAGCCGTTCTCGCGCGCCATCCGGATCGCTGCGAGCGTCTCGGTGAGCGTCCCGATCTGGTTGACCTTGATCAGGATCGAGTTCGCGACGCCGGCGTCGATCCCACGCTGGAGCCGATCCGTGTTCGTGACGAAGATGTCGTCGCCGACGAGCTGGAGCCGGTTCCCGAGGCGCTCGGTCAGCACCGCCCACCCGGCCCAATCCTCCTCGCCCATCCCGTCCTCGAGCGAGATGATCGGGTACTTGTCGGCCAGCTCGGCCCAGTAGTCAGTGAGCTGTTCGGGGGTCAGCGTCCTGCCCTCGTGCTCGAGCACGTAGGACCCGTCCTTGATCAGCTCCGAGACCGCCGGGTCGAGCGCGATTGCGACCTGATCGCCCGGGACGTAGCCCGATGCGCGGATCGCCTCGAGCAGCACCCCGAGCGCGGCCTCGTTGGACTCGAGGTTGGGCGCGAACCCGCCCTCGTCGCCGACCGTCGTCGACATGCCCTTGTCGTGGAGCGTCGTCTTCAGGTTGTGGAACACCTCGACGCCCATCCGCAGGCCGTCCCGGAAGCTCGCCGCTCCGACCGGGACGATCATGAACTCCTGGAAGTCGATCGCGTTGTCCGCGTGCGCGCCGCCGTTGATCACGTTCATCATCGGGACCGGCAGCACGTGCGCGCTCTCCCCGCCCAGGTATCGCCACAACGGCAGCCGCTCCTCGGCGGCGGCGGCGTACGCGGCGGCCAGCGACACGGCCAGGATCGCGTTCGCGCCCAACCGCGACTTGTTCGGGGTCCCGTCCAAAGTGATCAGCATCCTGTCCAGCGCGGCCTGGCTGGAGGCGTCCTGACCGCGCACCGCGGTGGCGATCTCGCCGTTGACGTTCTCAACCGCCTGCGTCACGCCCTTGCCGTTCCAGTCCGAGCCGCCGTCGCGCAGCTCGGTCGCCTCAAACTCCCCGGTCGAGGCCCCGGACGGCACGATCGCGCGCCCCCACGCACCGGACCTGACGCTGAGCTCGACCTCGACGGTCGGGTTGCCTCGGCTGTCCAGCACCTGCCGGGCGTGTACGTGCTCGATCTGGCTCATTGGGGTCGGAGCCCTCCTTCGGTCAGGCGCGCTCGGGCGTAGTAGGCGAGCTGCTCATCAGGAGCGAGATCGTTCCAGGAACGGTTCTCGGATGCGGCGAGATCGCCCCCGGCCTGCACGCGGGCCTTGAACCGATCGGCCGCGGCCCGGAGTGCAAGCTCCGGGTCGACCGCCAGTTTCCGCGCCACGTTGACGACCGCGAACAGCACGTCGCCGAGCTCGTGGAAGCGCTCGTCCTCGCCGCCAGCCGCCTCGAGCTCGGCCAGCTCGTCCCGCACCGACTGGAGCGGCCCCTCGACGTCCGGGAAGTCGAATCCGCTGGTGGCGGCGCGGCGCTGGAGCTTGCGCGCGTACAGCGGCGCGGGCAGGTTCTCGGGGACCTCCCCGAACACGCCGGGCTCGCGACCGGGCTCGCGCTGCTTGATCTGGTCCCAGTTGCGGCGGACCTCGTGCGAGGTCTCGGCCTCGACGTCGCCGAACACGTGGGGGTGACGACGGATCAGCTTGTCGGTGACGTCAGTGGCGACGCGTGCCAGATCGCCGGCGCCGCGCTCCTCGAGCAGCAGCGCCAGGAAGTGGACCTGGAACAGCACGTCGCCGAGCTCGTCGACCATCTTCGCGTCGTCACGGCGCCGGGCGGCGTCGGCGAGCTCGTAGGACTCCTCGACCGTGTGCGGCACGATCGAGCGCTCGTCCTGCTCGCGGTCCCACGGACATTCCACGCGCAGCCTGCGCGTGATCGCGTCGAGCCGGGCGAGCGCCTCGGCGATCGCCGGGGGCTCGGGCGGCGTCACCCCGTGGTCGCCGTGGGGGTGGAGGAGGTGGTGGACGACTTCGGGGCCTTGTAGCCCTTGCAGTCGGACATCGCGTACGCGGCGTCGCACGTGGTCTGGTTGAGCCAGTGCTTCTTGGCGGTGTTGTCGACCGCGGTCTGCGCGCTCGTCGACGCCTGGGAGGTGAGCTGCTGCTTGATCAGCGCCGTCGCCTGGGTCAGCGTCTGCTGCGTGCCCGGGGTGATCTTCGTGACCTCGAACACGTAGTAGCCGAACTGGCCCTTGACCGGCCCGAGCAGCTTGTTCGCGGGCGCCGCGAACGCCGCGTCGCTGAGCGCCGCGTCCTCCTGTGACTTGTTGATCCCATTCAGAACGCCGCCGGTGCTCTTGGTGGTCGGGTCGATCGAGTACTTCTTGACGACCGTGGCCCAGCTCTGGCCCGAGCTCAGCGCCTTCTTGGCCGCGAGCGCCTGGGCCTGGCTCGAGGCCAGGACGATCTTCATGTTGCGCGTCTCCTGCGTCCCGAACTGCGACAGATGGCTGTTGTAGTACGCCTGGATCTGCGCCTGGGTGACGGGCTTAGTGTGCCGGGCGAGGAGCTTCTGCAGGATCGCGTTGACCCGGAAGCGGTACAGGAGGTCCGGGAGCGTCTGGCCGGTCTGGCTGAGGAAGGTGTTGAGCCCTGCCGCCGTGGCGACCGTGGGCTCCGTCGCTCGCGCCGTGGCAAACGCCTTCTGGACCTGGGCGTTGGTGACCTTGATGCCGAGCTTGGCGGCGTCGGCCTGGTACCAGTACGCCGAGATCAGGAACTGCAGCACCGAGTTCTTGAGCGAGGTGAACGCCTGCTGGCACTCGCCCCGCACGGTCTTGTCCGCGGTCTTCGCGAGGCTCGGGAACTCCTTCTTGGCGAGCGCGATGCATTTGTTGAACTGCGGCGGATCGTTGGGCACGATCACCGGCGAAGTCGGGCTCTGCTGCTCCGCCTGGCTCTTGGCCGCGATGTACATCCAGTGGTTGACCGCCTGCGTCGAGATCGGATTGCCGGCGACATCGACGACCGCGTTACCGGGAACGCCGCTGCCGCAGGCGGAGATTCCGACTGCGATCACAAAAAAGGCGCCTAGCGCCAGAATCGAACTACGGACCTTCATCGGGGGGTGATGGTAGCGGGGGTATCGCGATCTCGACCCGCCACGTGTGAAGAATCGGCTAAGAGTGGATCCGGCGCTTACGCGGCTTCCCGGGTGACCGCGAGCAGGACGTCTGCGGCCTTTACGAGCGCCGGGAAGCGCTTGACCGGGTCCTCGGGCACCCGCATCGACAGCTGCGACTTGCCCGATTCGTACAGCGCCTCGGGGATCTCCTGGCGGATCCGCTTGGCGCGGACCGAGTCGAGCTCGATCGGCGTCACCGCCAGGCGCCCGTCGCGGAACGTGACCGCCCGCGCGCCGGCCTGGCCGAGCTTGATCCGCGCCTGCTGAAGCGCGATCAGGTTGCGCAGCGGCTCGGGCAGCTCGCCGAACCGGTCCTCGAGCTCGTCGCGCAGCGTCATCAGGTCCGCGACCTCGCGCGCACCGGCGATCCGGCGGTGCACGTCGACCTTGGCCTGCTCGTAGGGGATGTAGTCCGTCGGCACGTACGCGTCGACGTTCACGTCGAGGCGCACCGGCTCCCAGTCGTCGTCGGAGTACGCGCCGTCGGCGGCCTCCGCCACCGCCTCGTCGAGCATCTGCATGTACAGCTCGAACCCAAGCGCCGCGACGTGCCCGGACTGCTCGTCGCCGAGCAGGTTGCCGGCGCCGCGGATCTCGAGGTCGCGCATCGCGATCTTGAAGCCCGCGCCGAGCTCGGTGTAGTCCGACAGCGCGCTCAGCCGTTGCGCCGCGTCCGGCGTCAGCGCGGCAGCGCTCGGATACAGCAGGTAGGCGTAGGCGCGCTCGCGGCTGCGCCCGACCCGCCCGCGGATCTGGTACAGCTGCGCGAGGCCGAACGTGTCTGAGCGCTCGACGATCAGCGTGTTGGCCTGCGGGATGTCGATCCCCGACTCGATGATGCTGGTCGACACGAGCACGTCGGCGTCGCCGCGCAGGAACGCGAGCATCCGCGCCTCGAGCTCGCGCTCGTCCATCTGCCCGTGCGCGACCTCGAACTTCATTCCCGGGCACAGCGCGCGCAGCCGCTCGGCGGTCTCGTCGATCGACTCGATCCGGTTGTGCAGGAAGAACGCCTGCCCGCCACGCTGGTGCTCGCGGAGCAGCGCGCCCTTGACCAGCTCCTCGTCGTACTCGCCGACATAGGTCTTGATCGGGCGGCGGCCTTCGGGCGGCGTCTCGATGACGCTGATGTCGCGGATCCCGGCCATCGACATCTGGAGCGTGCGCGGGATCGGCGTGGCGCTCATCGCGATTACGTCGACCCTCAGCTTCAGCTGGCGGAGCAGCTCCTTCTGCTTGACACCGAACCGCTGCTCCTCGTCGACGATCAGCAGGCCAAGCTCCTTGGGGCGGACGTCCCGCGACAGCAGGCGGTGCGTGCCGATGAGAATGTCGACCTTGCCTTCGGAGAAGCGCTTGACGGCTTCTCTCTGTTCGGCTTGCGGACGGAAGCGCGACGCGTGCTCGATCGTGATCGGATAGTCCTTGAGGCGCTCGGTGAACGTGCCGTAATGCTGCTGGGCGAGGATCGTCGTCGGCACGAGCAGCATCACCTGCTTGCCGTCCTGGACGGCCTTGAACGCGGCCCGGAGCGCGACCTCTGTCTTTCCGTATCCGACGTCGCCGCAGATCAGCCGGTCCATCGGGCGCGGGGCCTCCATGTCCGCCTTGACCATCTCGATCGCGTCGCGCTGGTCGGGCGTCTCCGTGAACGGGAACGCGTCCTCGAAGTCGCGCTGCCAGTCGCTGTCGGAGGGGAACGCGTGACCCTGGCGCCGCTTGCGCTCGGCGTACAGGTTGAGCAGCTCGCCGGCGAGCTCCTGGGCCGCGTGGCGGGCGCGCGCCTTGAGCGTGTCCCAGCGCGTGCCGCCGAGCTTTGACAGCGGCGGATGGGCGCCGCCGGCGCCGACGTAGCGGCTGATCTTCGCGAGCTGGTCGACCGGCACGAACACCCGGTCCGAGCCGGCGTACTCGAGGTACAGGTAGTCGCGCGTGACGTCCGCGACCGTCTTCGTGTCGAACCCCGCGAACCGCGCGATCCCGTGGTCCTCGTGCACGACGATGTCGCCAGTGCGCAGGTCGGAGAAGCTCCGCAGCACGCCGCGACGGCGCTTGGCTCGGTCCCCGGCCTCCCCCTCGGGCGCGCGCCGGCGATGGAACAGGCGGTGCTCGGGGATCACCGCGAGGTGGAGCTGCGGCGCGATGAACCCGTTCTGCAGCCTGGCGTGGGCGAACGTGATCATGCCGTCCCGCGGTGGCGCGTCCTGGGTTTCACCCGGGTCGAGCCAGCGGACCTTCAGGCGACCGAGGTTGTAGGCCGCCCGCTCGCCCTCGCCCCGGCGCGCGAACGTCACCACGGTCCGGTAGCCCGACCGGTGGAGCTTCTCGAGCTCGGGCTCGGCCTCTTTCAGGCTGCGGGCCTGGAGGTCGGCCGACTGGGCGCGGAACGAGAACGGCTGATCCTGGTCGATGCTCGACAGCAGGATCCGGGCGCGCTGCCTGAGGGTACGGTCGATCTCGTCAGCGTCGACGTACAGGTGGCGCGCGTCCCGATCACGGAACGCGGCACTGACGTCCTGCCAGTGGTCGGCCAGCGCCGGCGCGACGTCCTCCTCGCCGGCGATCACGATGTTTGCGTTTTCCGGCACCAGGGCCAGGAACGGGTGGAAGTTGTCAACCGGGAGAAGCTCGGCGATGTCGGGCCGGTCGGCCTCGTTCTCGAGCGCGGCGATCTCGGCCAGCTCGCGGTGCTCCTCGGCGAGCTCGGCAGCCGGCTCGATCTCGACGAGCTCCGCGTCGCCGAGAGAGCGCTGGGTGAAGGTCGAGAACCACCGCAGCGACTCGATCTCATCGCCGAACAGATCGACCCGCACCGCCCGGTCCTCGGTGGCGGGGAACACGTCGAGCAGGCCGCCGCGAATCGCGAACTGTCCCCGGTCCTCGACCTGGTCCACATGCTCGTAGCCGGCGGCGACCAGGTCGCGTGCGGTCTCGTCGAGGTCGAGCAGGTCGCCTTGCCGGAGCGTGAAGCCATGGGGCCTGAGCGCCGGGTCGGGGACCTTCTCCGACAGCGCCACCGCGCTGACCACGACGATCGGGGCGGAGTCCCCACTCGTCTCGAGCAGAGCGTCGAGCGCCGCGATCCGAAGACCCACGAGATGCGGGGGCGGCGCCAGGTGCGACTCGTACGCGACGCCGCGGCTCGGGTAGTAGCGGACGACGCGCGGCTCGAGCCACGTCCTCAGCCCGGACGCGAGGTCTCGCGCGGCCCGGTCGTCGCCGGCGACGACGATCACGGGAGTTGCCGGATCGCGGTCGAGGAGCGCCGCGAGCAGGTACGGCCGCAGCGACTGGGAAACGAACGCGCGACCCCCTTGTTCGGCGAGCTTGGCCGCCTGCGGGTCGTCGTCGGCGTGGGTCAGGAGCGTGCGGAGCATCCACTACCGAGTCTAGGTCGTCGGCACCGACCCTGGACCCTCTCGCACGCGCTGCCGATACGGTGGTAGCCGCGCGCATGAGTGCACGACGAATACTGGTTACCGACGGCGAGACCCGAGCGGTGGTCGCCGTCGCTCGAGGGCTCGCCGCCGACGGCTTCGACGTGACGGTCACCGCCGGCGCGCCGGGTTGGCTTGCTCCCGCTTATCTGTCGCGTTCGGTGAGCGAGCGTCTGGTCGTTCCTGGCCCGCTGACCGCGCCCGAGGCGTTCGTCGATGCGCTCGAGCGCGCCGTGTCCGGAGGGAGCTTCAGCGTGCTGATTCCCGGCGCCGACGCCTCCCTGCTGCGCGTGTCCTCAGGCCGGGCCCGGCTCGAGCCCCATGTGCGCCTCGGACTGCCCGCCCACGAACGCGTGACACGCGCCCTCAACAAATCCGACCTCTCGGCGACCGCCGCGCGTCACGGTCTCGATCCCCCGCTGACCGTCGCGTGCTCCGGCCCGGCAGCGGCGCTCGCCGCCGCGCGCCAACTCGGCTTCCCGGTGCTCGTGAAGCCGCTGACGTCGATCAGCGACAGCGTGACGCCGCCGCGGCGGTTCAGCAGCGTCTGGGCGCCGGACGCCGACAGCCTTACGCGAGCGATCGCCACGTTCGGCGGCGCCGGACTCATCCAGCGCCGCGACGACGGCGGGGTGGTGTCGTTCGCCGGGGTGTTCGCCGGCGGTCGCCTGCTCGGCGAGGCGTTCTCGCGCTACCACCGCACATGGCATCCGCACGCCGGCAACGCGTGTTACTCGGAGACCGCCGCCGCTCCCGCTGGCCTGCGCCGGCAGGTCGTGGGCGTGCTCGAGGATCTGGCCTGGGAGGGCATGTTCGAGCTCGAGCTGATCGACTCCACGAGTGGTGGGTGGCACGCGATCGACATGAACCCGCGTCCGTACGGCTCGCTCGCGCTCGCGATCGGCGCCGGCGCGAATCTGCCGGCGCTGTGGTGCCGGCACGTGCTCGGCGACGATCCAGACCCGGTGGCGGCCGTTCCCGGCAGGTTCTACCGGTGGACGGACGCCGATCTCCGCCATGGCCTGTGGCAGCTGCGCGCCGGCAGTCCCGCGGCGGCGGCCGCCGTCCTGCGCCCGCGCCATCGCGTCGTGCACGCCTTCGGCCGTCGCTCGGATCCGGGACCCGCCCTGGCACGGATGCTCGAGCTGGGCGGTGCGGCGCTCGCCCGCAACCGCCGTCGGCGGCGGTCTCCGGCCGGGCGGCTGCCGGCGGTGGTCATCGGGGCCGGGCCGAACGGGCTCGCGGTCGCCGCCCATCTACGGGGCGCCGGTATCCCGACGGTGTCGTTCGGCGAGCCGCTCGAGTCGTGGTACGCGCACATGCCCGCGGGGATGCTGCTGCGCTCGCGCCGGCGCTCGAGCCACATCGCCGATCCGCGCCTCGAGCTGACGATCGATGCATACGAGCGGGCGCGGGGAACGCGGGTCAGCAACCCCACGATCACGCTCGAGGAGTTCGTCGAGTATGGGCGCTGGTTCCAGCGCACGTCCGTGCCCGACGTCGACCCGCGGAGGGTGATGTCGGTAGGCCGGGACGGCGCCGCCGCGTTCCGGGTGACCGTGGAAGGTGGCGAGGAGGTGGCCGCCTCGCGCGTGATCGTGGCCGCCGGGCTGTCGCCGTTCATGAACTGCCCGGAGCCATTCGCCTCCCTGCCGGCGGAGGTCTGGTCACATTCGTATGAGCACGCCGATCTGGCGGTATTCGCGGGCCTGCGGACCGCCGTGATCGGCTCGGGCCAGAGCGCGCTCGAGTCCGCCGCGCTGCTGCACGAGGCCGGCGCCGGCGTCGAGGTGCTCGCTCGGGCGCCGTCGATCCGGTGGCTGGGCGAGCTCAGCGGCCGCGTGCCCACGAGCCGGAGCGCCGGACAAGCGGTAAAGGAGGCGGTCTCGCTTCCGCCGACCGACGTCGGCGGACGCCTGAACGGGTGGATCGCGGCGGCGCCCGACGTGTTCCGCGCGGTTCCCGAGTCGCTCCATCCGACGATCTCATACCGGTGCATCCGGCCGGCCGGCGCCGGCTGGTTGCAGCCGCGGCTCGTCGACGTGCCGATCTCGTGCGGCCGCTCCGTGGTCGAAGCCGGGCTCGATGGCGACGCGGTCAAGCTGTCGCTGAGCGATGCTTCGACTCGGGTGGTCGATCGCATATTGCTCGGAACGGGGTTCAGCATCGACGTGCGTCGCTACCCGTTCCTCGCTGACGACCTGCTGGCAGACCTCGAGCTCGCCGGGGGCTATCCGGTGCTCGGGCCCGGCCTCGAGTCATCGGTGGCGGGGCTGCATTTCGTGGGCGCGCCAGCGGCGTACAGCTTCGGCCCGGTGATGCGGTTCGTGGTCGGGTCGTGGTACGCGGCGCCGGCGATCGCGCGGCGAGCGGCTGGGCGCCGGCAACCGGCGATCAGGTTCTCGTTCCCGCGCGGGCTCGGGGACTAGCGGTTCTCGTTCCCGCGCGGGCTCGGGGAATAGCGGTTCTCGTTCCCGCGCGGGCTCGGGGAATAGCGGTTCTCGTTCCCGCGCGGGCTCGGGGAATAGCGGCCGGGTCAGTCCGGCGCGTCGCTGAGGACGGTCTCCTCGGCGATGTCGGCCGCACGGTCGATTAGGAGCTTGACCTCTTCCTTGGGCTCGCGGAAGCGCCCGAGCACGTACGCGGCGACACGGTCGGGATCGGTCGTCGGCGGACGCCCCACGCCAATCCTGACGCGGGCGAAGTCGGGCGAGCCGAGCCCCGCTCTTAGCGACTTCAGCCCGTTGTGGCCGGCCAGGCCGCCGCCGGTGCGGACCCGGATCTCGCCGAACGGGAGATCGATCTCGTCGTGGATCACGAGCACGTGGTCGAGGTCGACCTTGAGCGCACCGCGTGCCGGTGAGACCGAATCGCCGGCGTCGTTCATGTAGGTCATAGGCTTGAGGATGGCCACCCGCGGCCCGCCTGGGCCGGTCCGGCCGTCGGTCAGCAGGCCGCGGTACTTCGACTTGGCCTTCGGCAGTGACCAGCGGTCCGCGAGCACGTTCGCAACCTCGAACCCGACGTTGTGGCGCGTGCCGTCGTATTCGGCACCCGGATTCCCGAGGCCAACGATCAGCCAATCGACAGGTGCTTCGCCCGGCAAGTCGGGCCGGGCTAACTAGCCCTCGTCCCCGCCTTCGCTCTCGCCGGCGGCGCCGTCCTCGCCGGCTTCCGCCTCCGCCTCCGCGCCGGTCTCGCCCTCGGCCACGAGCTCGGTCTCCTCCTCGATCCCGGGCTCCTCCTCTAGCTGGAGCTTGGGCGGCGACAGCGTCGCGAGGACCGTCTCGGGATCGTCGAGCAGCGTGACCCCGCTGGGCGGGGTGACCGCTTCGAGCGTGACCGTGTCGCCGATCACCAGTGTGGATACGTCGTGGTGGATCGCGTCGGGGATTTCGGTGGGAAGGGCCTCGATCGTCAGCTCGCGAGTCACCTGCTCGAGCACGCCGCCCTCCTTGACGCCGGGAGCGTCCTCGGCGCCGACGAGGTCGAGCACCACGGTCGCGCTGATCGCCTGATCGAGGCGGACCCGCAGCATGTCGATGTGGACCGTGTCGCCCGTCACGGGGTGGCGCGCGATCTCCTTGACGACGACCGGCGTGGACGTGTCGCCGCCGATGCTCAGCTCGAGCACCGCGCCGGCATGGGCGAGCGCGTTACGCAGCAGGCGCGCCTCGACGTGGAACGCGATCGGGTCCTCGCCACCGCCATAGACCACACCGGGAACGTTGCCGGCGCGACGCAGCCGGCGCACCGCCCGCGATCCAGCGGGCTCGCGAAGCTCGACTGCAAGCGCTGTCGTCTGTCCCGTCGCCATGACCGGCGATGGTAGCGGTCAAGCGGCCACGAGGTCTCGACAACCGACTGCAAATCCGCTCTTCACCACCGCACAACTGCGCGCTAAGCTTGACTTTATGTCGGGCGACGCTCAGCTGATGCTGATGATCGCCGGGATGCACCTCCTGGGGCTTGTGTGTGCGGCGGTGCTGATCATTCCCGCGCTACGTGACCAGCCGGAGATTCCGCCTCGTCGCCCTGATCAGGGCTCCGATGGCGGTTGGGGCCGCGGTCCCGACCTCCCGCCGAAGCCGCCGGTCCCGCCGCGGGGCGGGATCCCGCTCCCCGACGCCGAGCAGGCGCTGATCCGGCTGCGCGATCACCGCAAGCTTTCCGAGCGGCTCCCCAACCGCGTGCGCCGACCGGCCCGCGAGCCGGAGCGCACCCCGGTCAGATCGCATTAGCGACGCGGGCGAGGTCCTAGTAGTGGGCCGGGCAGTCGGCGTCGCTGGCGATGCGCGCGCTGACCACGAGCAACTCGACGCGAAGCCCGCTGATCGGATTGCCGGCGCGACGCACCTTCACGCACTGCACGATCGGCAGTGAGGAGCCGGCGGACCAGGCCACCCGCGCCGTCCCCTCGGTGCCGCCGATCGAGAAGCTGGTCGATGGGTGAAGCTGGATGATCGAGACCGTCCCGGGGCGCTTGAGCGCCACCGCGTTCGCGGCGGCCCGGCGGCGGCAGGACGGATCGCTCCGGCACCCGAGGATGTCGCCGAGCACCGCGTTCACATCACCTTTGGCCTCTGACTGCACCAGCGACGTGATCGCGGACTGCTCGGCGCTGTTCGCGCTGAACACCCTCGCCAGCAGGGCGCTGATCACGAAGAACACGAGGATCGCGGCGACGACAATCCCGACGATGTAGACCCGACGCACGGCGCGAAGCTAAGCGCAAACCCGCCCGCGGCGAGCGCCGCGCCTGCTGGCTACTCGCTCAGCTCGAGGAACCGCTCGACCGACGCCTCCTGGTGATCGAGCCGATGCGCGAGGGCGCGCGCGTGGTCGGCGGCCGCCTCCATGAAGTCCTCGACGCATCGCTCAGGGTCGTCGGCGAGCGGGTAGATCCGGATCAGGTCCTGCTGGGCGCACGCGATGCCGAGCGGCGGCTTGCCTTCCGCGAGCGTCCGCGCGCCGCACACGGGCGTGACCAGTAGGTGCAGCTCCGGTGCGATCAGTGCGGTCGGCAGCAGTCGATGGGCGGGCAAACGAACCGACAGCTCGATCGAGTGGTCGACGCTCACGTCGCTTCCGAGCATCTCGCCGAGCGGCTCGCGCCACACGTCGAGCACCACATCGGCGCCGACCAAGGCGTCACGGAACGCGCTGGCCTGCTCGATGTAGAGCCGCTCCGCCTCGGCCCGATCGTCGGCGTCAGCCAAGTCGAGATCGCACGGGACCCGCAGCATCTCGCTGGCGGCGACCGTCGTACCCGCCGCCCTGCTTCCACGCGTGACGTACGTCTGAAGCGTGCCGAGATCCCGGCGGCCGTGGAAGATGACCGTGACCGACTCGCTGAGCGGCAGGCCGCCTACCTTGAGGGACACGGCCACCGAGGAGGACTCGTCGAGAAGCGCCCGCCGCAGCAACTCCTCCGCTGAGCTCTCGCCTCGCCTTGGGTCCTCTTCGATCATCTCGGGTGCCTCCTCCCGATCCGTGCGGTTGCAGCAGGTTAACTTCTACCCCATCCCGCCGCTATATCCCGCTGGATAGGAGGGTAGGCTGCGCACAACATGAAGATCCTCTACAAGCCGTTCGGAATCATCGCCAGCCTGATCGGCGCCAAAATCGCCCACAGCGTCTTCAAGGTGCTGTGGGCTCGGATCGACGAGGAGGCGCCGCCCAAGCCGACGACGTTGGAGGCGGGCTTCCCGAAAGTGGTGGGCGCGGCCGCGCTCGAGGCCGCCACGATGGCCGCGGTCGGGGCCGCCGTCGACCGTGCCAGTGCCCGGACGTTCCATCACCTGACGGGGATCTGGCCGGGCGAGCACCGTGATCCCGAGCAGTCCGAGCGGTAGCGGGAAACAGCGAGGCACTCCGAGGCCTTGTGCAGCCGCCGGCGGGGCGGTACCTTGGAAACCCGTCATGTCGCTCCCACCTAAGCAACACCTGATGAGTGCGTCGTCATCCGGCGCCCGCGTCACGCTGCCTAGCTTCTGAGCGAATCAGTCACGCGGGCCTCGCGCGACGACTCACCCATCGGCCGCCCTCGCTGCTCGGCTGAACGATCGTGCTCGCGCTGTGGGCAGGCCGGAGGTTCGACTCCTCCGGAGGGCCTCGCATGGACACCACCATGAACATCACGAATACGGACCTTCGACCCGACCTCGGTCGAGCGCGGCGAGCACCGCACCCCATCCGGCCGGGCGTGCTTCCGCCTGCGCTGTTCGTGGCGGAGTTGCTGGCGCGCCGGTTTGCCCACGTGGTCCAGGACAGCTTCCGGGGCGACGCCGCGCCGGCCAAGCTGTCGCGGTTGGGGGCGTCGGTGCTCGTCCGCACCGACTCCCGGGGCAACGAGGTCGAGGCCTTCGTGCGGACGCGAACCGGCGAGCTCGCGCTGGTCGACGCCGGTTACGGCCGCGTCTCGGTCGAAGCCGCCGCCGAGACTCACGAGGCCGCGAGCGCACTGGCGGCGGCGTTGCGCGCGGCGCTGGCAAGCGCAGCGCCGGCGCCCGAGAAGGTGTCGGTCGCGTTCTGGATGCGCGGCGACTGCGGCGGTGACGTGCGCCACCGCGAGATCGAGGCCGAGAAGTTCGACGAGATCGCCGGCAACTACTCCGGTCCGGTCCGCGGCGCGCTCGAGCGGCTGATCGCCCGACGGGCGCCGGAGCGAGGCCGCCTGATCCTGTGGCGCGGCGAGCCGGGCACCGGGAAGTCGCACGCGCTGCGGGCGCTCGCGCGGGCGTGGACCCCGTGGTGCTCGGCGCACTTCATCATGGACCCCGAGGAACTGCTGGGACGCGGGGGCGCATACATGCTCGATGTGCTCACCTGGGACGGCGGCGACAAGGACCGCTGGCGGCTGCTGATCCTCGAGGACGCCGGCGAGCTGATCACCGCCGACGCCCGCGCGATCGCCGGCCAGGCCCTGTCGCGGCTGCTGAACGTGACCGACGGATTGCTCGGCCAGGGCACGCGGACGATGCTGCTGATCACCACCAACGAGCCGGTCGGCCGGCTCCACCCGGCCACGCGGCGGGCCGGCCGCTGCCTGGCCGACATCGAGTTCGCGCCGCTCTCGTGCGCCGAGGCCAACGCATGGCTGGCGGCGCGGGGAGAGGAGCGCCGCGTCGACCGGCCGACCCCGCTGGCCGAGTTGTTCGCGGAAACGAGCGAATCTCCGCTTGAAGCGGCTCGGTCAAGTGCGCGCTTCGGCTTCGCGCGAGCCCTCGACGAGCACGAGGCGCTCGGGCGCTGAGACGCCGGCGACGGACCCGCCGGGCGTCGCGGGTCGCGTTCCACCGCCGGGCCACGCGGATCGCGTTCCACCGCCGGGCCACGCGGGTCGCGTTCGACCGCCGGGCCACGCGGGTCGCGTTCGACCGCCGGGCCACGCGGGTCGCGTTCGACCTCTACCAGTTCGTCATCGATGCGGTGATGATGTGCCGGAGATCGTGCTCGGTGACCTCCTTCGGCGCCACCGCGAGCAGCCGCTCCTGCTTCAGCGCGCCGGCGGCGAGGTCGGGGATGTCGTCCTCGGTGTAGCCGAACTCGGCCACACCGCGGGGCGCTTCGATGTCCCGCATGAGCCGGCGGAGGACATCCGGGAGCGTGTCCGGGCCGGGATCGGCGATCCGCTCGCCGGCGAGCAACTCGGCCACGTGCGCGTGACGCTCCGGCATCGCGTCGTAGGTGAAGCGGAACGCGGCCGGCGCGGTGACGATCACCGAGTGACCGTGCGGCACGAACGGATGGTCGTCCGGGTAGCCGGCGGGTTGGTACTCGTGCTTGACCGACGCGATCGGATACGCGCACGAGTGCGGGATGTGCACTCCGGCGGAGCCGAACCCGACGCCGGCCATCGTCGCGGCGAGCATCATGAACCCCCGCGCCTCGACGTCGTCGCTGTCCGCGACCGCCCGGCGAAGGTACAGGCCCCCGAACTCGAGCGCCTTGGCTGACCACACGTCGGCGACCGGATTCGATCCCTGATACGGCGGCCGGTCGTCGGGCGAGTCCGGACGGGCGCGGGTCCCGAACGGCTTTGACAGAAACGACTCGGCGGCGTGGCAGACCACGTCGAGCCCAGTCGAGGAGGTCACCTCGGGCGCGAGAGAGCGGCACAGATCCGGATCGACGATCGCCTGCGTGGGCCGTAGATAGCGGTGCGAGATCCCCGTCTTCACCTTCAGGTCCGGGATGTCGAGCACCGCCACCGTGGTCGCCTCCGAGCCGGTGCCGGAGGTGGTCGGGATCGCGAGGTGGGGCTTGAGCGGCGACGGCGGCCTCTTGCCGGCGCCGACCGGCGGGTTGACGTAGTCCATCACCGGTCCGGGGTGGGTGGACGCGAGATTCGCAACCTTGGCGGTATCGATGCTCGAGCCGCCGCCGACCGACACGAACCCGTCGACCTCATGCTCAAGCGCGAACTCGACGGCGTCCTGGAAGGACTCGATCGTGGGCTCGACCTGGGCGCGGTCGTAGAGGACGACCTCGATGCCCTCGGCCTCGATCAGCGCCTTGATCCGCTCCGGATGCCCGAGCGCCGCGACGCCGGGATCGGTCACCAACATCGCCCGGTGGACACCCAGGCGCCGCAGCTCCCAACCGGCCTCGGCGGAGGCGCCGCGGCCGAATTTCACCGGCGTCGCCTCCATCGTGAAGATCGTCTCGTGCTCGAACGGCATCGCTCTTCTCCTACCCGCGCCCGTCCGACTGAACGCTAACTGGGCTCGCCGTCGGGCACGTGCCAGGGTTCGAGTCTGTCCCGGGCCCAGTCGGGGATCGGCGTCTTCTGGAGCGTCTGGAGGTCCACGAGCACGTGCCGCAGATCGGCCTCGGCCACGAGCTCGCCGCCGCCGCGGCGGGCGACGTGGCGGGTGACGATGCTGGTGTTGCCGAGGTGGGCGATCGCGACCGACAGCGCCACCTCGTCGTCGAACCGTGCGGGCTGACGGAACCGCAGCTGTGCCTCGGCCAGGACCATGTCGATCCCCCGGTCGAGCATCGCCTGGTAGCTCCCGTATGCGGTACGCCACAGCTCCGTCATGCTCGTGTCGAAGTAGGTCAGGTAGTGGGCGTTGAACACAATCCCCTGGAGGTCGCATTCGCCGTAGCGGACGCGGAGCGTGTGGACGAGCGGCCGGTTCACGGCCCCGTCAGCCGCCGCCCTTGAGCACGAACCCGCGCGCGGCCAGCTCCGCCAGCGCGCTCTCGAACGCGCCGAAGTCGCGGCCGAGGAGCGCATCGATCGGACGACCCGACGGGCCCGCCGCTCGGACCCAGCGCCTCAGCACCGCCGGCCCCGCCCGCTCGGACGCCTCGTCGAGCAGGTCGAGCAGGATCGGCAACTCACCCCGGTGCTCGAGCTGACCCGAGAGCAGCGCGAGCGGGTCGGTGTCGAGCGTCCGGCACAGCTCGTCCTCGCTCAGCCCGAGCAGCTCCATCAGGCGGACGGCGCGGGTGCTCTGGGCGCGCCGGCCGAGGTGCGGATCGTCGCGCTCTCCCATTCGCCCGGCGGGCCCTCCTCTCGGATTCCGCGCGTCTGCCGGCGGCGCAGGTCTTAGAACAACTGGTTCTCGCCGCCGAACACGTCGCTCACGGATCCGTCCGTGAAGATCTGGCGGATCGAGCTCGTCAGCAGGTCCGCGCACGACAGCACGCGCACGTTGTCCGGCGCGCCAGCCGGGAGCGGAATCGTGTCCGTGACGACGATCTCCTCAAGCCGCGCCGCCGCGAGCTGATCCCAGGGATGGCCCGAGAACACTCCGTGCGTGGCCGCCGCGTACACGCGCTTGGCGCCCGCCTCGTACACGGCCTCGGCGGCCGCGCGCAGGGTCCCCGCGGTGTCGATGATGTCGTCGACGAGGACCGCGGTCTTGCCGGCCACGTCGCCGATCACGTAGCCGATCTCCGCGACCTGTTGGTTCGGGCGCTCCTTGTTGAGGATCGCCAGGTCCGCGCCGATCTTCGACGCGAACTGCTTGTTCAGCTTGACCCGGCCGGCGTCGGGCGCCACCACCACCAGGTCGTCGAGTCCGAGGTCCTGGAAGTACTGCGTGAGCATGAACAGCGCGGTCATGTGGTCGCACGGCTTCTGGAAGAACCCCTGGATCTGGCCCTGGTGCAGGTCCATCGTCAGGATCCGGTCGATCCCGGCCGATTCGAGCATGCGCGCGACCATCCGGGCGCTGATCGGCTCCCGCGGCATCGACTTCTTGTCCTGGCGCGAGTAGCCGTACCAGGGGGTGACGGCAATCACCCGGTGGGCGGAGCCGCCGACGGCCGCATCGACCATCACCATCAGCTCCATCAGGGCGTCGTTCGCGCTCAGGCCGGTGTCCGGGTTGCCGCAGGTCGGCTGGACGATGAACACGTCCGCGCCGCGGACCGACTCCTGATAGCGGCAGTAGACCTCGCCGTTCGTGAACGTCTTCAGCGTCATCCCGCCAAGCCCGACGCCGAGCTTGGACGCGATCCTCGCGGCCAGGCCCGGGTTCGCGCGACCCGAGACCAGCATCAAGCGCTTGCTGTACTCCACCTGGAGCTCACTCGGTGCGGTGAGAGTCGGCTCGAGCAGGCTCATCGTGGGTTCGAGTTTAGGAACGAGTGGGGACGGATCGTCGGCTCGGAACTACTCGGCGGACCTGGTGGATTCTCCCTCATTACTGCTACTGGAGCCAGCGCCCTCGGGCACATTCTTATCGCCGCTACGTCCATCGCGCGAGCTCGAATCCCGCTGCTTGCGACGTTCCCCGTAGCCCTCGACGTTTCTCTGCCGCGCGCGGGCGATGCCAAGCGCTCCCGGGGGCACGTCCTCGGTGATCACCGAGCCGGCGGCCGTGTACGCCCCGTCGCCGAGGCTGACCGGTGCGACGAACATCGTGTCGACGCTCACGAACGCGCCGGCCCCGATCGAGGTGCGGCTCTTGTTCGTCCCGTCGTAGTTGGCGGTGATCGTCCCGGCGCCGATGTTGGTCCGCTCGCCAATGTCGGTGTCGCCGATGTACGACAGATGCGGGACCTTCGCGCCGGCCCCGATGTCGGAGTTCTTGATCTCGACGAACGTGCCCGCCTTCGACCCCTCGCGCAGGACGGCGCCCGGCCGCAGGTAGGCGAACGGCCCGACGCTGACCCGGTCTCCGACGTCGGCTCCGGTCAGATATGAGTGGACCACCTTCGCCTGGGCGCCGACGCGAGTGTCGATCACCGTCGACAGCGGGCCGACGGTCGCGCCGGCGCCGACCTCGGTGGCGCCCTGAAGGCTCGAGAACGGGGCGATCAGGGCGTCCTGGCCGATCCGCACGTCGACGTCGATCACGGTCGTGTCCGGGTCGACGATCGTGACGCCGGCGAGCATATGGCGCTCGTGGATCCGTCGCTGCGCCACGGCTCTGACCGCCGCCAATCCGACCCGGTCGTTGATGCCCAGCTCGCTGGCGTCATCGATCTCGTACGCGGCCACGCTCCGCTCGCTCGCGCGGATGATCGGCAGCACGTCGGGCAGGTACAGCTCGCCCTGCGCGTTGTCGCTGCGGACGTCGTCGAGCGCCGCGATCAGCGCCGCGCCCTCGAACGCGTAAATCCCGGTGCTGATCTCGCGGATCCGCAGCTCGAGCTCGGTGGCGTCGCCGGGCGCCTTAGTCTCGACGACGCGCTCGACCGTGCCATCCGGCGCTCGCACCACCCGCCCGTACCCACTCGGGTCATCGAGCACCGCGGTGGCGAGCGTCGCCGCCGCGCCCGAGCGTTCATGCGCCTGCATCAGTCCGATCAGCGTCTCGGCCCTGACCAGCGGGTGATCGCCGTTCAGCACGATCACCGTGTCGTCCGGCCCGATGTATGCCGACGCCGCCTTGACCGCATCGGCCGTGCCGCGAGGCTCCCGCTGCACCGCCACCGTGACCTCGCCGTCCAGCGACGCCTCCAGCGGCCGGTCCGGACCCTCGACCACGACCACCCTGCCGGCCCCGGCCCCCCGAGCAGCCGCCACCGGCCAGGCGATCATCGCCCGGCCACAGACCTCGTGGAGGAGCTTCGGCGTCGCGGAACGCATCCGCGTGCCCTGCCCGGCGGCGAGGATCACGACGACAGGCGCGGCCACGTCCAGGATCGTAGGGGATCGGCGGTGGCGCGTGGACGCCGGCGACCCCGACGCCATGGCGTGCCGGCAGCGCGACGCGGATTCAGGCCGCGTTGCTTCTGGCCTCAGCTTCCTGCTCCCTCCACGCCTCCATCTCGCGCTGGTACTCGTACCACCGGATCCACTTGCGGACCGCGGTGTCCGAGACGCCGTACTTCCGGCCGACCGCCAGAAAACTCATCGCCGCAACATCGGCCATGAGTTGGTCATAGGGCGGCCGCTCGACCTTGCGGCGCTCCGGCCTGGGTGCACGAGGACCTTTGCAATGGGTACCGCAGGCCTGCGAGCAGTAACGATGCCTCTGATACTTCGGAATGAACTCGTTGCCGCAGTGCAGACAGCGACGGGGTTCGCGATCGATCCGGTTCTTGCGGCCGCAATGCGTGTCGAGCGTCGCAGCGCAGTTTGGGCACACGATTCGAAGGTTCTCGAGGCGGTTGTCGGTTGCCACGCCGTTGATGTGATCGAGGATCAGCGACATAGGTCGACCCTGCCACTCATCTTTCTGGCCGCAAAGCTCGCATCGCCGCGATCGCAACCCCGCAGCGTAGAGGCGCTCCTTGAGCTTGCCCCCGTCATACGACGAGTCCTGCACGAGCACCTCGTCCAGCGGTATCGCTGTCCGGGGTCTCGGGCCGCGAAGCGCCCAATTCGGATTGAAATGGTCTGTGGGGATGCCGTAGCGCTCGATCAGCTTGCGCAGCGTACGGTGGTTGCCCCCAGCCGGACGGAGACCCAGTCGGCGCAGCGCCGCGGTCAAGCTGGGCGACTCAGCGACCGCCGCTCGAACCTCCTCTTCCGTGTAGCGCGTCACCCTTGGCATACCCGAACAATAGTTCGTGCCTCGGACGGAAACATGGCCGGTATGCAGGCACTTTCCGTGACACGGAGAGAGGCTGGGGAGCCTGGATTCGAACCAGATCTTGGAGGGTCAAAGCCTCCCGTGCTCGCCAGTTACACCACTCCCCAGTGCATTGGCATAAGCGCAGGCGATCAAGTTATCTCATCCGCCGCGCGCCACTGCGCCCAACGCCCGACCGACCAGCCAAGCCCGTCGAGTGACCAGCCGCCCCGTCCCCGTGCCGACGGCACCCCGGGCCTACCTGCGACGCGACGCCGACGGAGAAGGGTCAGGACCCTTGGTACGAGCAGCTGACCGAGCTCGTCGTGCTCGAGTTCGGCGTGCAGAGCGTCTCTCGCGAGACCTCCCACCCGGCGGTCGAGATCGAGAACAGGTAGGGCGGCAGTAGCACCTTGAGCCGGTCGTCGTAGAAGTAGTTCTTGATGTAGCCGGCGCCGGCGACGGTTCCGACGATGCCGCGGTACCGCTGGGCGATCGCGCCGTGGACTGTCAGTTGGGGCGCACTGCCGGCCGAGCCGTTGCTGTAGTTGTCGACCATGAAGGAATGGGCGAGGGTGAGGATCGCCGCGTCGATGGTGACGGCGGTCGGAGTCACACCGGACGCATGCATCACCCGGACGAAGTCGCCGGCCACCAGCCCGAGCGTCGCGGCACCAGTCGGGTTGCCCGATCCGTCCGTGGTCGTGGTGAGCCCAGGGTTGGTCAGGCCGCTCGTGTTGGCCATGATGATGATGTCGTGGTCAGAGACGATCGTCAGCGGCTGCGTGTAGTAGCCGTGGACGTAGACATCGCCGCACGCGCCGTAATACTGGCTCTGGGAGTTCGTCGCGTAGGTCGAGGCGGAATATGTCGAGGGGCAGCTCGAGCCGCTCTGGACGTAGATGATGGGCGGCAACGTGGTCACCGTCTTGTTCACCCACCCCGAGGTGCACGACGCCGATGAGGTCGTGCCCGGGCAGTTGCTGATGGTGGCCGACCCGCCGCTGGTGAGGTTGATCGTCGTCGTGCCCGTGAACACACTGTCGTTGGATCCGTCGTTGGCGTTCGCGTCGGCCAGGAGCTGGGTGCTCGACACGCTCTGCGGCAGCGGTACGGGCTCGGCTCCCGCCACCGCACCCTGGCCGTTGAACTTGGCCTTCTGGCAGCTGTTACTGACGCAGACGCTCGCTTCCGGTGCGCTGCTTTCAATCTGGTCGTCACTGCCGGCGCGACCGAACACCGGCGCGGCGCCCGAGTAGATCAGGTACTGGTCGTTGGTGTACATCGGACCGTACATCGTGTCGCCGGTGATCCAGTTGATCTCGCAGTTGTTCGCGATCGTCGACGGAGGCGACCCGTTGTACTGGTAGTAGTACTTCTCGCCGGTGCAGTTGGAATTCAGCTGCGGGTCTTCCATCTCGTGATCGGTGTACCAGAGGAAATCGAGCGGGCTCGGCTTGCGGAAGCTCGCGACGATCGTGCGCTGCACGCTGGGCGTGCCCGACGCGTTGGGCGGACCGGAGTACCCGGTGAACTCGATCCGCAGGGTTCCCGTGTTCGCGTCGATCAGGGCCGAGATCGAGCTCGCCGTCGTACAGGTGGAGTTGCTGTAGCCGGTGTTGTAGACCGGGACGAACGAGTACATCCCGCCGGTACTCGTTCCGGGGACCGCCGTCGGCGTCGGCTGGTAGTCGTTCGAGCACGTCGACCAGTAGTTGGGATTCTGGTTGAGCTGATAGAGGAACGCATTCTCGCCGGCGCGCGCCGCGTAATACGCGCGCTGTCCGTTCAGATCGCGCTGGCTCTGCTGCACGCCGCTGTCGACCGCGACGTAGACCGCCGCGATCAGCAGGCTCGTGATCATCAGGACCCCCAGCGCCACGACCATCGTGAAGCCGTCGTCCGCGGCCAGACGCCGGCGGATCGCCCGCAAAGACTTGAATATCGACCGTGCCGAGATCATTCGCATGGTCCGAAGGTCGTGCCTGCCCCAGATGTGTTTGCAACCGGCGTGAACCGGAATACGACCGCGTCGGTGAGGGGCGTGGCGGTGCCGAGGATGCCGGTGTTCTCATGATCGTGGCCGGCGGCGCCCACAACCATGTTGATCACCACTTCCGCGGTCGCCACCGCGTTGGTGGCCGACAGGCCGCTGGAATCGGGCAGCGGATCGGGATTGGGTAGCGACGTCGTCCCAGGCACCGGAGCCGTCCCGTCCATCAACATCATGTCCAGGTTGCCGTTGGCGTCGGTGTACGGCTCGTAGGCGAAGTACTGGAAGATCGGCGTTGACCCGCTCGCGCTCACGTTGGTGAGCAGGATCTTGCTGCTCGACGGCGTCGAGCCGAACGTCCAGGTAGGTGCCTGCCCGCCGGTGCTCGGATAGCTGTAATCGGTGAGCGTCCCGGTGGTCGAGTTGTAGGCGATCTTGTGCTCGACCGGGGTGGGACTCGCCGACGTGCCGTACTGGCTCAGGAACACGAGGTCCTGGGCATCGCTGACCTGGGTCCCGTTGGCCCCGCCCTGAACCGGGGTCTCTCCGCTGGCCACGCACGCGGAGTGCAGCTCGTTCTCGATCCCGGCCAGAATCGCATTGCCGCGCCCGGTCGAATCGAGCCGGGTGAAGGTGTTGGTGGTCTGGCGCAGCGTGACGTCGAGAATCGTGTACAGCGCCGACAGGACCACGATTCCGGCCACCATCGTGACCAGAAGCTCGATCAGGGTGAAGCCGGCCTCCTGGCGGATCCGCGCGCCGACTCGCTTGTGTGCCGCGGTCAGGTGCATGGGCCGCTCGCTGACGCCGTGTGGCCGGTCCCTGACGTCGTGTCATTCTTGAGATCCATGGTTGCCGGTAACGGCGTGGGCGCGGTGAAGTTCGTGTTCGTCATCGCGGTCGTCGACTCGTGACGCGTCGTGGACCCAGTCGTGTACTGCACACAGACGGAGATCGTGCCGGGATCACCGGTAGCGCTCGCGTTCGATGCGCCCACCGCTGCATTGCTGGCGAAGGGGGCGGGATAGATGTACTTGGTCACCCCGGAGACCAGTTCGGTTCCGGCCACGGGGATGTTCTTCCATTCATCGGAGCAGGACCCGCCGGTGCCGCTGCCCGTGAACGTCACATACACGGCGCCCGGCGGCACGTAGGCGCCGTTGTACTTCACCGCCACATCGACCGCTGGCTCCGCCACCGCAGGAGCCCCGCCGGACACCGACGTGACGGCCGTCGCCGGCGGCACCGTCGCTGTGCCGGACCCTGTTGGCGGCACCAACGGCTGCTCCTGCTCGCATGCGCCTGCCCACAGCTGGTAATTGTTGGTGTACGTCGTCGACGACGAAGCCCAGAACGGGAACAGGCTTGTAGCGGTCAACGTTGCTGGGGCGCTCTGCGAACCCACGGTCTTCGCGGCTGACATCTTGTTCCCGTTTCCACTCCCGTAGTAGGAGAGCTCGTATCCGGCCGTGGGAAGAGCTGTGTGGCTCGAGTTCTCGGTGTAGAAGCTCGGGGTGACGCTCCCGGCCAACCCCATCACCTCCGCGTTGGCGGAGGCGGTCGAGGTCTGGTTCACCGACTGGGTTTGCGTTGGGCTGCTGTTGCCGTTGACGTCGACGTAGCCCAGGTCCGTGTACGTGAGCGTGTAGCTGTCACTCGGCAGACCCGCGAACGCGACGCAACCGTTCTGATCGGTCGTCGCTCCGGCCGTGTAGCCGGTGTTCTGGCCGCTCGCGTTGATGGTCACGCCGGCGAGCGGTGTCGCCGTCTGGTCGTCGGCCGTCGCCACCATCGTGCCGGCCAGAGACCGCGTGATCAGCGACTCCTCGGTGACGCTCTTCCCGGCGCCGCCGACTGCTCCGGCCCAGGTGACGGTCGAGGTGAGCTTGAAGTAGGCGGCGCCCCTGGAGGTGCAGCTCGACCCGCCGGTGGCGTCGAGGAACGTCGCGGCCGAGGTGACGGTGTACTGAGTGTTGTTCAGCGTCACGGTCCTGGTCTGATGGAGGGAGGTCAGCAGCTCGTCGGACATCGCCTTCATCCGCTCCTGGTCCTGCTCGGCGACCACATTGGCCTGGGAGTGGTTGCGCGTGAAAGCGGTGAAGTCGCTGCTTGTGACCAGCGCCTCGGCGACCGCGGCCGAGATGAGCACCACGAGCAGCGCGCTGACCAGGACCTCGATCAGCGTGAACCCCTGCTCTGAAACCGCGCGAGCGCGCAGGCGGTACCCAAGTCCTTTGTTCACAGCCGATGGATCGGCCCATCCCCACCGCTGCTTGAGAAACCCGACCCCCGGCAATCGGACGTTGCCGGCGTTCCGGGACTTGGATGATTCGAGGTGCGGGGTCCGTGAGGCTCGGAGCATTGGCTGGTTCGTGGGTCGGTTGCGCGCGCGAGCAACCCGACGTTTGCTCGCGCGCGTCTGGTGATATGTCGGTCGCGCAGAGGCGCCTGGTTAGCGGCCCAAACCGAATTGGACGGATAGCCGAGTGCGGTGGCGCTACCGACCCCGGCGGAGGATCGTCGCGAGATCCCCCGGGAGCAGCGGATCGGCCAGCGCGGCGCGCACATCCGCCGGCCGGTGCAGCGCCCGCTCGGCCCGCAGGATGCCGACCTCGTAGCCGACGTCGCGGATCGCGGTGAGCGCGACCCCCATCACGTCGTGGCGCCACGTCTGCTCGGGCAGGGCGAACAGGTCGGGCAACGGCCGCGCGATCCCGACCAGGTACAGGCCGCCGTCGATCGCCGGGCCGAGCACGACGTCGCAGCCGGCGTTCAAGTCACCAAGCGCGCCCGCGGCATGGGCTACGCGAAAGCGCGGCAGATCAGGCCACACGATCAGCAGCGGACCGCCGGCGCGGGCCAGCACACGGGCGGAGGCGTCGGCGAGCCGTCCGGCGATCCCCTCGCCGTTCTGGGGGAACAGCACAGCGTCCGCGCCCACCAACCGGCGGAGCTCGGCGCCGGAGTCGGGAGGGTCGTGGGCGACGTGGACGGCGGCGGAGGACACCTCCCGGGCCCAGGCGGCCGCGCGCGCAATCAGCGCCGATTGCAGCTCCAGGCAGCCCTCGCGCCCGAGCAGCGGCTCGAGCGCCCGCCGGACCTCGCCGGCGCGCGGCGCCCGCGCCATGATCAGGACGGCGGGGCCGGGTCCGTTCATGGCGGGCACCCTACCCGCCTCAGGCGGATCGCCAAAAGCGACCCGACCCAGCTACTGCCCACAAAGCGAGCCGACCCACCTACGACCCATCATCCACGGCAACCTACCGCGGCACCCGTCCACCCTCCGCCCCGCGCTCGCGGGCGGGCCCGCGCGGCGGTGCGATTCCGAGCACGCGCATCGCCTTTAGACCGAGCGACAGCTTCTCGCGGCCGTCGGTGGACGACACGTCGAGCCCAGTCAGCTCGCGCACGCGCTCGAACCGGTACCGGACCGTGTGGCGATGGGTGATCAGCCGCTGCGCGGTGGCGTTGACGTTGGCATCGCACTCGAGGAACGTCGACAGCGTGCCGAGCAGATCGGTCTCGTACTGTTCGTCGTAGGCGACCAGCGGCCGGACGGTCTCGTCGTAGAAGCGCTGCAGCTCGACGGGATCGTTCATGTACGGCAACAGCAGCTGGTAGGTCCCGGTCTCCTCGTACCCGAGCTCGGTGCGCTCGGGCTCGCCCTCGACCACGTTCGCGGCGAGCAGCGCCTCGTTGCGGGCGCGGTGGAGCTCGAGGGGATCCTGGACGCGCCGGCTGCGGCCGGCCGCGAACGCAAACCCGGGCAGCCCCGACTCGAGCTCGCGCAGAATCGCCGACACCGCCCGCCGTCCGGTCTCGCCGTCGGCGTCGGGTAGCAGCACCGCGATCTCAGCGACCTCCTCCGCGGTCGGCGCCGCGATCGCGCCGGGCGCGATCGAGCGCGCCCCCCGGGCCGCGAGCGCGAGCAGGCGCCGGCGCCAGTCCTCCTCGGTCGGGTTGCGCGGGTGGGCGCGGATGATCACCACGCTGGCGCCCGCGCCGAGGTCGGTGCCGAGCTCCTTGCCGCGCGCGATCAGATCGTCACGGCTGTCGATCCGCGCGTCGAGCGCCGATCGCATGAAGCTGGTCGCCGCCTCCTCGGAGGCGCGTTCGGGCGCGCGCACCCGCTCGACCTCGGACGCGATCAGCGTCGTGACCAGCCGCAGCACTGACGCGTCGGGCGGTCGATCGGATGCCCGCATCCGCAGCCGTCCGACGCTCGACTCGGCCACCTTTAGCTCGATCGTCGTCACATCGTCGGCGTCGCGCATCAGCGAGCGCTCGTCGGCGGGGCTGCGTGCGGCGACGGCCAGCACGGTCGCCGAGCGATCGATCAGGATCAGGCTCGTGCCGAGCGCGCGCGCCGCCGCGCGGAGGATCGCGGGCAGACCCGCGCCGTCCTCGACGGCGTCGGTGATTGCGGCCAGCGCAGCCAGGTCGGGCGCGGCCGCCCCGGTCTGCTCCTGGGCGCGATCAGCCAAGGGGCGCAGTCCCGGTCCGGGTCAGAACACCCTGGGCCACTCGACCACGACCACGGCGCCGACCAGCACACCGACCCCCACTAACGCGGCGAGTACGTAGGCCGAGAGCGCGAAGGCGACCAGGCGCTCGGGAATACGCCGGTATGCCGTGACCGCAGGAACGACCACGAGCAGCAGGTACGCGATCACGCCGAGCGCGCCAAGGCCCGCGGCAACCAGATAGGTGATCTGCTGGTTAGTCATGGATCTCCCAGGAATTGTGCCCGATGCTGGCGATGACCGAGCATTGCGGCGCGCTCAGACACGAATTCGACCACCGCCGTCGCCGCACCTTCACGCAAACAGCGGAAAACCGAAGTCGCTCAGCACCGGGACCGCGCAGCACGCGCCAGGGTACCGGGGACCGAGCGCGGCAGCCGCAGCCTCGGCCCGCACGCGGCCCTCGGCGGCGGGAGCGGGCGTGGCGGCCACGGCGGGCGGATCCGGCGGGGCGGGCGGGGCGGTCCCCGCGGGTGCGCCCGACGGGGAGGCCCCCACCGGCGCGCCCGGCGGCGCGGGCGGGGCGAGCGGGTCCCAAAACAACCCGACGACCGTGGGTCCCGACCCCGACACGAACGCGTGGTCTGCCCCGGCATCCCGCACCACCTCGAGCGCGGTCTCGATCTCAGGGCACAGCGACACCGCGGCCGCCTCGAGCTCGTTGACGAGCAACCGCTCGGGCAGGCGCACCCCCTGAGTGAGCTCCGACCACAGGTCCGGCAGATTGGCCTCGACCTGGCTCTCCCGGATCCCGAGGCGATCGGCTTCCGCGTACACCTCGGCCGCCGACAGGTGGTGGGGCAGCGGAACGATCACGAACGCGTGCTCGGCGATCACCGCCCTTGCCTCGACTTCGTCTCCCGCCCCAGTCCCAAGCACGAGTCCGGGCGTGAGCTGGCTCGGCACGTCGGCGCCGAGCTCGGCCGCGAGCTCGGCGAGCGACCCTTCATCGATCGGGGCGAACCGCTGTGCCATCCGCAGCACCGCCGCCGCGTCCGCCGAGCCGCCGCCCATCCCGCCGGCGGTCGGGATCTGCTTGCGAATGGTCACCCGCACCCGAGGCGCATCCCAGCCGCGCGCCCGCAGCCCGGCCAGCGCGCGCGAGACGATGTTCGGCTCCTCCACGCCCGGGCACACGACCTCGTCGTCGAGGGCCACGCGAGTGACGAGCTCGAGCTCGTCCGCAAGTGACACAGACTCGAACAGCGTGACGATCTCGTGACGTCCATCCTGGCGGCGGCCACCGACGAACAGGCAAAGGTTGACCTTGCCCGGCGCCTTCGCGAGCAGCCTCATCGCGCTGGCCTCACCGCGCCGCCCACACCGCGGTGGCCACATCGGGCGGCCTCACCGGCCCAGCCTCGCCGCGAGCTCCGCGAACTCCGACGGCGACAGCCGCTCGGCACGCTCGTCGGGCGGATGACCCATCTCGACCAGTGCCTCCCGGGCCTGCTCGCGCACACCCACCGCGGCCCCCGGCGCCAGCGCGAGCGACCTGGGGAGTGCCTTGCGGCGGTGCGCGAACGCATCGTGGACGAGCCCCCTCACCGCAGCATCCGGGCCCAGCCGGCGCCGCGTCAGGCCGACGAGCACCGAGTCGACGCGCGGCACCGGCCGGAACACGGTCCGCGCCACCGGTCGCAGCACCTTGACCTCGCACGCCAGCTGGGCCAGCACCGACGGCGTCCCGTACGCCGAGGACCCGGGCGCTGCCGCGAGCCGCTCGCCGACCTCCCGCTGGACCATCACGACCCACGACTCGACCGACGGCAACTCGTCGATCGTCCGCAGGATCACGGTCGCCGCGATCCCGTACGGAAGGTTCGCGACGACCGCGGTTGGCGCGGGTTCCAGTGCCGCGAGGTCGAGCTCGAGAGCGTCGGAGAAATGGACCGTCACGTTGGAAAAACCAACCAAGGACTCGCGGAGCACGGGTTCGAGCCGCCGATCGATCTCGACCACGTGCAGATAGGAGACCTCAGACGCCAACCGCGACGACAGCACGCCCTGCCCGCCACCGATCTCGAGCACGACGTCGTCCGCCGACAGCCCCGCGAGCCGCTCGATCACATCCAGGATGTTGCGGTCGACGAGGAAGTTCTGGCCCAGGCGCCCGCCACCAGCTCGGCGTCCAGCCTCGCTCATTCGGCGGCGCGCCTGATCATCCGGATGACCACCCGAACACCTCGGCCGCGTTCGCGTCGATCGCCGCGTCGAGCTCCTCGTACGGCATGCGCCGCTCGACCGCGAGCGCCGCAGCCGTCAACGCCACGTGCGCCGGCTGGTTGGGCTTGCCCCGTCTGACCTGCGGCGACAGGTACGGCGCGTCGGTCTCGACCAGCAGCCGCTTGGCCGGCACCCGCACCGCCGCGAGCCGCAACCCCTCCGCCTTCGGGTAAGTGACATTGCCGGCGAACGAGAACCACCAGTCCGGATGCGCAAGGCAATCCTCGACCCGGTCAGCCATCGAGAAGCAGTGAAGGATGACCCGGACGCCGCCGGCAAGGTCGCCGAGCATCGACAGCGTGTCGTCGTCGGCCGCGCGCGTGTGGATGACCAGCGGCTTGCCGACCTCACGCGCCAGCTCGATCTGGGCCGCGAACGCGCGCATCTGATCGGACGCCGGCGCGTACTCGCGGTAGTAGTCGAGGCCGGTCTCGCCGATCGCGACGCACTTCGGATGCGCCGCGAGCGCCTTCAACTCGGCCAGGTCGGCGTCGTCGAAACCGGTGGCGCTGTTCGGGTGGCGCCCGATCGCGGCGTACACCTGCGGGAAATCCTCGGCGGCGGCGAGCGCCGCCCGGCACGAGGCCCCGTCGGTTCCCACGGTGACGATCCGACTCACGCCGGCATCGACGGCCGCGGCGACGAGCTCCGCATCCGGCGGCTCGCACAACTCCAGGTGCGTGTGGCTGTCGATCACGCGCGCTTGGGGAACAGCGGCTCGAGCGCGCTCGCCGAGCCGCCCGGGGCTTGCGGCACGAACGCGGCGGCCTCGAAATCGAACCGTGGCGCCCCGAGCGCGTCGAGCGCCCGCGCCGTGCTCGCCGGCATGTACGGATGGAGCAGGACGCTCACGACCCGCACTCCCTCGGCCAGCGACGCGAGCGTCTCGTCGAGTGCGCCGGCGGAGTCCGGATCGCGCGCGAGCTGCCAGGGAGCGCGCTCTTCGACATACCGGTTCAGCCGGCGGACGCGCTGCCAGATCAGCTCGAGCGCCTGGGTGACCTCGAGGCGGTCGAGCAACGTGGACACGTCGGCCGAGAGGCCCTCAAATGCACCCACCAGCTCCGGGTCGGTCGTCACCGCGGGAATCGACCCATCGCGATACCGGAGCAGCATCGCGATCGTCCGGCTCGCCAGGTTCCCGTATTCGTTGGCCAGCTCGCTCTCGTAACGCGCGCGGACCGCGTCGATCCCGACGCTCCCGTCGCCGCCGAACGACACGTCGCGCATCAGGTAGAAGCGGAGCGCGTCGGTGCCGTAGCTCTCGATCACCTCGAACGGGTCGAGCACGTTGCCGAGCGACTTGCTCATCTTGCGTCCATCAGAGCCGAGCAGGAAACCGTGGACGAAGACGTGCTGCGGGACGGGCAGTTCGGCCGCCATCAGCATCGCCGGCCAGAACACCGTGTGGAACTTGAGGATGTCCTTGCCGATCAGGTGGTACGTGGCCGGCCAAAAGTGCGCGGTCAAGTCCTCCCCCGGCCGCGCGTACCCGAGCGCCGTGTAGTAGTTAAGCAGCGCGTCGAACCAGACGTAGAACACGTGCTCGTGGTCCCAGGGCACAGTTACACCCCACTTCAGCCGCTTCCGCGACAGCGAGATGTCCTGGAGGCCGGACGCGATGAAGGACCGCGCCTCGTTGAAGTGATGCGGCGGCATCACGAAATCGGGCTGTCCATCGAATAGCCGCTCGAGCGGCTCCTGGAACGCCGAGAGGCGGAAGAACCAGTTCTCCTCCTGGTGGCGCTCGAGCACGATCTCGTGGATCGGGCAGCGGTTGCCCTCGAGGATCTCGTTCTCGACCTTGAAGTCCGCGCACCGCGGGCAGTACCACCCCTCGTAGATCCCCTTGTGTGTGTAACCGTTGTCGTGCACACGCTGGAGTACCTCCTGCACCCGGGCCTCGTGCTCCTCGTCGGAGGTGCGGATGAAGAAGTCGTTGGTGGCGTCGAGGATCGGCATCAGCGCCTTGAACTTCTCGGCGTTCCGATCGGCGAGCTCGCGCGGCTCGATGCCCAGCGCCGCCGCGGCGTCGGCGACCGGCTCGCCGTGCTCGTCGGTCCCGGTCAGGAAGAACACGTCCTCCCCACGCTGGCGCATGTGACGCGCAACCACGTCGGCGGCGATCGTCGTGTACGCGTGGCCCAGATGCGGCTGCGCGTTCACGTAGTAGATCGGGGTGGTGATGTAGAAGGACATCGCTGCGTCTGACTTTATTGGGCCTCGCTGCGCTCGGCGTCCAGCCGGATGACTCGTGGCCGGCCCGGTCGTGGCGAGGCCGGATGCCGAGCGGGCCGAGCCACGAGGCCGTGCAACCCCGTCCGGACGGGTACAAGGCCCCACGGAGCCGCCGAAGGCGGCCCCTAATAATCGGTCAGCGCGCGGTACAACCGGTTGGCTGCGACCCCGGTCAGGTCCGACACAACGGACGCGGCGGGGCGCGGCTTGGCGCCCGCATCGACCAGCCGGCGCAGCGCGTCGAGCGCCGGCCCGATCTCGTCCTCAACCGACGGGGCGCCACCGACCACGAGCGCCACCTCGCCGCGGGGCGGGTCGGACGCGTACCGGGCCGCCAGCTCGGCGGCGGTGCCGCGGACGATCTCCTCGTGGAGCTTGGTCAGCTCGCGGCACACCGCGACGGGCCGGTCGGGGTCGAGCTCGGCGAGAACCTGCAGTGACGCCGCCACCCGCTTCGGCGACTCGAACGCGACGAGCGTCTCCGGCGAGGCGAACGCCTGCTCGAGAGCAGCCCGCTTGCGCGGCAGGAAGCCGGCGAAGCGCCACCGGTCGGCGGGCAGCGCGCTCGCCACCAGCGCCGCCAGCGCCGCCGACGGTCCCGGCAGGACCTCGACCGCCAGCCCGGCCGCCACGCACGCCTGGACGAGCAGGAATCCCGGATCGGAGACGAGCGGGGTGCCGGCGTCGGACACGAGCGCGACGACGGCGCCGTCGCGCATCTTCGCCACGAGCTCGCGGGCACGCTGGCGCTCGTTGTGCTCGTGGTAGCTGACGAGGGTCCCGCCGACACCGTAGCGGTCGAGCAGCACGCGGCTCCGACGGGTGTCCTCGCAGGCGACGATGTCAGCTTCGCGCAGCGCGGCCAGCACGCGCAGGGTGATGTCCTCGAGGTTGCCGATCGGAGTCGGGCAGATGATCAGGCGGCCGGCGCTCATCCCGCCTCCGCCCTTTGCCGGAGGCCGTCGAACGCGAGCGCCGCGGCGCCGATCATCCCGGCCTCGACCCCGAACGCAGCCGGGACGATCTCGACCAGGTCGCGGGAGGGCGGCAGCGCCCGCGCGGCCACCTCCGCCCGCACGGGGCCGAGCAGGAGCTCGCCGGCGCCCATCACGCCGCCGCCGATCACCACGACCTCGGGGTTGAAGGTGTTGACGAAGCCCGCGATCGCGACCCCGAGGTTGCGTCCGATCGTCGCGATCGTCTCGATCGCAGCCGCGTCGCCGTCGTGGGCGAGCTCGGTGACGAGCGGGCCGACCAGCTCGCGGCCTTCGGCGTGCGCCCGGCCCAGGCCGGAATCGGGTCGCTCGTGGGCCATCCGGAGCGCCTCGCGCGCGAGCGCGGTGCCGGACGCCAGCGACTCGACGCAGCCGTGGTTGGGGCAGTTGCCCTGGCAGGGCGGGCCGTTGCGGTCGATCACGACGTGCCCGAGCTCGGCGGCCGCCCCGACCGCCCCCCGGTACAGCTCCCCGCGGATGATCAGGCCGCCGCCGATGCCGGTCCCGATCGTCAGCAGCACGACCTCGTTGCAGCCGCGGGCGGCGCCGGCGCGGTGCTCGGCCAGCACCGCACAGTTCGCGTCGTTGTCGACGAACACGGGCAGGTCGAGCCGCTCGGCCATCACGTCGGCGAACATGATGTTCTTGAGCGGGAGGTTCACGGCGATCACGGCATTTCCCGTCCGCTGATCGATTAAGCTGGGGATTCCGAACCCGACAGCGGCGACTTCCCCGCCGGCGCCGGCGACCGTCTCCTCAACGGCGTCGACGACGACGTCGAGGAGGTAGGAGACGTCGAGGCGGTTGATGTTGCGCTGCGCGCGGTGGTGGACCGACAACCCGGAATCGACCGCGCCCGCAAGCAGCTTCGTACCGCCCATGTCGACGCCGATGGTGCGCCGGCCAGGCATGCCGTCACTATATGCGTAGCCATGCCCAGCGATCTCGAACAGCCTGAGTACAAGCTCTACCGGTCCGGCCCGAAAGGGCTGAGAGCCCGCCTGCGAGGCGAGGACGACGAGCTCCGGGGCCCGGTCGACTACCGGAAGTACAAGGGCGGACCCGAGCGCGGGACCCGCCGGCGGATCACGCCCAAGCGAGTGATGCTCGGCGTCATCGGCGCGATCGCGGCGTGGCTGCTGTTGTCGCTGGTGCTGTTCCTGATCAGCGCCCAGACGCACTCGGGCGGGCCACTGGTGGCGGCGGCGGAGCCCGAGCTGAGCTCCGGCGGTCCGATGCTGACCTCGGCCAACACGATTCTGATCCTCGGCCTCGACAACCGGCCGACGAGCGGTCAGGACTCCAAGGAGGGCGGGGGGGCCAACACGAACGAAGCCGACGCCAACACCGACACGATCATGCTGTGGCGCGTCGGCGGAGGCGTCTCGCGACGACTCTCGATCCCGCGCGACACGCTCGTGAACATCCCCGGCCACGGCCAGGCGAAGATCAACGCCGCCTGGCCCTACGGCGGGCCGGCGCTGGCGCTGAAGGTGATCAAGCAGTTCACCGGCCTCCAGATCAATCACCTGGTCGTGATCGACCTGGCCAACTTCCCGAAGTTCATCAACGACATCGGTGGCGTCAACGTCAAGACCGGCCGGATCTGCTCGACGATTTCAGGCGGCACCGCCAGGGGCGGCTTCACGCTGAACCTGAGCCCGGGGGTCCACCACCTGAACGGGGAGCAGGCGATGGTCCTGGCCCGCACCCGCGAGAACACGTGCAACCCGTCCAGCAACGACCTGACCCGCGAGGCGGCGCAGCAGCAGATCCTCAACTCGATCAAGTCCCAACTGCTGACCTTCCACACGTTCCTGCACCTGCCGTGGGCCGCCTGGGATGCGCCCAGCGTGTTCCAGACCGACATGGGCGGGCTCACCCTGCTGCAGATGTTCGCGGCCTCCGAGATCGGCGGGTCGGCGCCGCCCAGCCTGTTGAGCGAGACGAACGGCACCTACAACGGCCAGGACGTCCTGATCCCGAGCCAGTCCAACGTCCACGCCCAGGTGTCGAAGCTCCTGGGCGGCTAGAGGACCTCTGCGCCGGGCACGTGACGCCCGGATGCCCGACTGGCCGCGCGGGGTCAGTCGGAGGACTTGGAGGCGGCCCCGCTCGAGGAGCTCGCCTTGGACTCGGACTTGGACTTGGAGTCCGAGCTCTTTGAGCTCGACGACCCGGAGTCCGACGAGCCCGAGCTTGAGCTGGACGAGCTGTCGCTCTTGTCCTTCTTCTCGCTCTTCTCGCCCTTCTCGCTGTTGTTCTCGCGGGCGCGCTTGCGGGTTCCGTAGTCGGTGTTGTAGAAGCCCGAGCCCTTGAAGTGAACGGCGATCGGGTGGAATACGCGGGAGACCGGCGCCTCGCACGTCTCACAGACCTGGACCGGATCGTCGCTCATGCGCTGCATGACCTCGAACGTGTGGCCGTGCTCGCACCTGTACTCGTAGATGGGCATCGCTTCACTAAGTATAGGCCGCCTTTTTGGCACTCTCAAGGGGAGAGTGCCAACGAACGCTCGCCAACCCTGTCCGGATACCATCAGCGCCGTGCCCGATGATCCCCCTGACGCCCCCGTGACCGCACACGACTCCGTGACGATGGACAAGATCGTCTCGCTGTGCAAGCGGCGCGGCTTCGTGTTCCCGAGCAGCGAGATCTACGGCGGCCTCGGGTCGAGCTACGACTACGGCCATTACGGCGTCCTGCTCAAGAACAACGTCAAGAACCAGTGGTGGAAGGCGATGCTCCAGGAGCGCGACGACGTGGTTGCGCTCGACTCGGCGATCATCCAGCACCCGCGGACGTGGGAGGCGAGCGGGCACCTGGCCGGGTTCACCGATCCGCTTGTTGACTGCCGCACGTGCAAGCTCCGCTTCCGCGCGGATCACATCGATCAGTCCGCCTGCGGCCGCAAGCCGTCAAAACACCCGGGTGAGACCCCCGACTGCGACCTGACCGAGTCCCGCGACTTCAACCTGATGTTCGAGACGACCATCGGTCCGGTCAAGGGGAGGGGTCGACGGTCTACCTGCGCCCCGAGACCGCTCAGGGGATCTTCCTGAACTTCAAGAACTACATGCAGTTCGCGCGCAAGAAGCTGCCGTTCGGGATCGCCCAGATCGGCAAGAGCTTCCGCAACGAGATCACCACCGGGAACTTCATCTTCCGCATGCGCGAGTTCGAGCAGATGGAGATGGAGTTCTTCGTGCCCCCGGACGAGGCCGGCAGATGGCACGAGCACTGGCTGGCCGAGCGGATGAGCTGGTGGACCTCACTCGGTCTGCGCCCCGATCACCTGCATCTGCGCCCGCACGATCAGGACGAGCTGTCGCACTACTCGTCCGCCACCAGCGACGTCGAGTACCTGTTCCCGATCGGCTGGTCCGAGCTCGAGGGGATCGCCAACCGCGGCAACTTCGACCTCACCCAGCACGCGAAGTTCTCGGGCCAGAAGCTCGAGTACGTCGACACCGCATCGGGCGATCGCTACGTGCCGCACGTGATCGAGCCGGCGGCCGGCGTCGATCGCGCGATGCTCGCGTTCCTCGTCGACGCCTACGACGAGGACCAGATCGAGGGCGAGCAACGAACGGTGCTGCGCCTGCATCCGATTCTCGCCCCGGTCAAGGTTGCGGTGCTGCCGCTGGTGCGTAAGGACGGCCAGCCCGAACTGGCCGCCGAGGTTTACCGCGAGCTCCGCGACCACGTTCAGGCCGAGTACGACGAGGGCGGCGCGATCGGCCGCCGCTACCGGCGCCAGGACGAGATCGGCACCCCGTGGGCGGTGACGATCGACCACCAGTCGCTCGAGGACCGAACAGTGACGCTGCGCGACCGTGACAGCCTCGTGCAGGTGCGGGTCGCGATCGGCGAGCTGGTCGACGTGATCCGGGGACGGCTGGGTGAGTCATGGCGCTCGCCGAAGCTGGACGCCTAGCGGCGCTCGCCCGCGCCCGGAGTGCCAAACTACATAGGCGAAGGATGACGACGTCGATCGCCGCCGACCAGATCTCCTACGCCGACCTGTACGCCCGCTGGGAGCAGGGCAACTGGCGCGCGACCGAGCTCGACCTCACGCGGGATCGCGAGCAGTGGGAGCACGAGTTCACCGATCTCGAGCGCCGCGCCGCGATGTGGACGTACTCGTTGTTCTTCCACGGCGAGGACGCGGTCGCCGACAACCTGTCGCCGTTCATCGACGCCGCCCCACGTGAGGAGCAGAAGTACTTCCTGGCCACTCAGCAGGTCGACGAGGCGCGCCACGCGGTCCTGTTCGCGCGGTTCATGCGCGAGGTCGCCGGCGCCGGCGCCGATGTCGGATCCGCTTTGGATGAGACGCGCCCAAAGCTGACCTGGGGATTTCGCAAGGTGTTCGAGCGACTCGATCGGATGGCCGACGAGCTGCGCGCGGACCGTTCCCGCCCGAAGCTCGCCCAGGCGATCACGCTCTACCACATCGTGATCGAGGCCTCGCTGGCGCAGCCCGGGCAGCACTTCATCGAGGAGTCGCTGAGCCGCCGCGACCTGCTGCCGGGCTTCCGCGAGGGGGTCGGCAACGTCGCCCGCGACGAGCAGCGCCACATCGCGTTCGGGGTCAAGATGATCGCCGACCTCGTCCGCGAGGACCCCGAGTGCGAGCCGGCGATCGCCGATCTGGTGCGGGAGGTGCTGCCGTGGACGGTGGCGGTGTTCGTGCCTCCGGGTTGGGACGAGCGGTACGTGACCACCTTCGGTTTCACGCTTAAGGACATCTACACCCAGGGAGCCGAGGCGATGGAGGGCCGGCTGCGGGCGGCCGGCCTTGACCCCGGCTCGATGCGCCTGGGCCTCCCGTTCGACCTGCCGCCGGCGGCGCGGGCGGAACGCGGACTGACGCTGCTCCGCGCCGGCTATCTCGGCGAACGGAACGGCGGCGTCAAGCCGAGCTCCGAGGCAACCGCGATGCTGTTCGACGGCCTGCGCCGGCAGATCAACGCCTCGGCCGCGCCCGGCGCGACGATCCAGTGGGACTTCCGCGACGCCGAGCCCTGGCACCTGCGGGTCGCGGCGGGCTCAGGCGTGCCCACGGTGGTGTCACCGGGCCGCGCCGAGGACCCCGATCTGACGTTCCACTGTCGCTTAGAGGACTGGGTCGACATCGCCGCCGGGCGGACCGAGCCGTGGCGCGCCCTGATCCGCGGCAAGGTGCGCCCGACCGGCAAGCTGCGGATGCTGATCCGCGCGCCGAAGCTGTTCGGCTAGCGGAAATCAGATCGTCACCGTGAGTGGCGCGGAACTGGCGCCGGCGTACTCCGCGCTCACCGGCGTCTGCGCGATCACCACGTAGCGGCCGGGACCGTTGGTCCTGAGCCGGGCATGGAACTGACCGCCGGCGGCCGCCACGCGCTTGCTCGCGATCAGGCGCCGGCGGCCGTGGACGAACTTGTAGAGCGCGACCGTGACGGGGTGGACGGCCGGCGACACCGTGCCGCTGACGACGAGCGGCGCCTGCGAGTCGAGCGTCAGCGTCACCGTCGGCGCGACCTCGACCGCGGCGACGTCCGAGAGCGCGGCCGGCGCCGGCTGGTGCAGCGCTCGGAGCAGGATGCTGGTCGCGGGCGCGAACGTGTAGCTCCAACTCCCGTTCGCGTCGGTCGTGACGGTGGCGATCGTCTGCTCGGAGTGCGGCGGACCGATCTGCTGCACCTCGATCGGGGCGCCGGCGAGCGGGCTGCCGCTCGCGACGCCGGCCAGCACGCCGGTGAGCGTCACGCTGGTGCCGGCGGTGACGGGCGTGGCCGGCGCGGCGATCGTGGCCCGCGCCGGCGAGCCCGCGAGTTGCGCCACCCGCGGGCGCATCGAGGGAAGCCGGGCGTAGAACGCGTTCCCGGGGCAGCTCGTCTCGTCGCCGTCGCGGTGGCCGGCGACGCGCGGCAGCGACACGTGCGCGCCGGGCGCAAAGCGGGTGTAGAAGGCGTCGTACGGATCGACCTCGACCGTGACGCGGCCGAGCGCGGGAACGCCGTGGAGCGCGAGCTTCCACGCGAGCAGGCGCTCGAGCGCGCCGATCGCCGCCGGCGTGGGCACGACGTCCATGAATGAGCCGAGCACGACCATGCCGGTCGATTCCTCGTTGTAGCCGCCGGCGTGCGCGCCCACGATCGGAAGATCGATCCCGCCGGCGCGAGCCTCCCAGATCCCGCCGAAGGCGTCGACCGCGAAGTTGTAGGCGATGTCGAAGTAGTCGCGGACGTAGCGGTGGTAGTCGAAGATCGACAGCAGGATCGACGGGACCTCGCCGGGGCCATAGCCGTTGGGCGTCTCGCTGTGGTGGACGAACGCGAGCTTGACCGTCCCGTACAGAGGGACGTGACTGGGCGGCGCGTGTCCCCGAGCCCAGGCCGAGCGGGCGATGATCGGCGGCTGGCCAGGGCCGGCGTCGAGCACCGGCTGGGCCAGCGGGAACGCCTGCGCCACGCGCGCTTCCGCCGCGGTTTCGCCCGCCGAGGTCGCCGCCACCGGCCGCGGCGCAACGAAATGCAGGCGCACGCCCCGGACCGCCCGGGAGCTGCGGAGCTGCACGTAGTCGGCGGGGCCGGTCCAGATCGGCTCGCCAAACAGCCCAGCCTGCTGCCTGGTTGGGCGATCCGGGCCGTGACCGAGCACCGACGCGATCGTCCACGGGCACCAGCCGCCGGCGTGCGTCCGGGTCCGCAACTCGATCGTCGCGTCCGCTGGTCCGGCCCACTCGACGCCGACCAGCGCGAACCGCCGCGGCGCAGCGATCGGCGCAGACTCGCGTGCGACCGTCCCGACCCAGCGACTGAACACGCCCGGCGTGCCCGACGTGAGCGCCGCGATCCCCGCGCCCGGCGCCACCAGCGAGGCGGCACCGGCGGCGGCCGCACCGCGCAACACGGCTCGGCGCGTCAGGCCGCTGCGTTCATCCGACGTCATCTTCCCCTCTACCGAACCTTACCCTCCGCCGTCATCCTGAACCCGCCGGGCACTGTCGTCGCGCTGACCGACTGCACCTGCACGTGCGGGTCGTTGAACAGCGTGATCGTCGCGATACCCCCGAACGGGACGTCGGGCGCGACCACAAGCGCACCGTGCTGGGCCGCCACTGTGGCATCGACGGTCGCCTTCAAGCCGAGGAAGCTCGCGGTGCCGCGCAGCGTCAGCCTGCCGCCTCCGGACGCCACGGGCTCGACGTCATCGAGGAAGAAGACCACCGACCGGACGGCCGCCTCGGTGAGCGTCGCGGCGCCGGTGAGCTCGCCGCCGCGCTTGTGCAGCGTCGCGTCGAGCAGGGTCAGCGGTCCCACGTCGAGTTCCTGCGCCGAGGCGTCGAGCGACCCGGCGTCGACCGCACGACCCAACGTGTCGCCGAGCTGGCTCGCCCCCGAGCTGTAGCGGCCCATCCGCACGACGACGGTGTCGGCCTTGTGCCAGAGGAGCTTGATCGCCGGGAACGCGGTCACCTTGACCTCGAGCACCGTGCCCGACTGCTTAAGATCATTGCGGAGCTCCTGCGCGGCGATCCCGGGGAGCAGCAGCTGCGCGACGACCAGGACCAGCAACACGAGGCCGGCCGCGGTTAGGACCGCTATCCGACGCACCGCGCGGTCAGCCCAGCATGCGCGCTCAGCTCAGGACGGCGCGAGCGGCGACGATCGCCTGCTCAATGAGCGGGCCGATGTCGAGCGTGGGCTCGCTCAGGCGCCGGACCATGACGCCGTCGGCCAGCGCGAACAGGAACATCGCCGCCAGCTCGGGCTCGACTCGCAGCGCGAGCACGCCGGAGTCGCGCTTTCGCTCGAGCGCGCCGCTGAGATGGGACCGCGTACGCCGGCCGAGCTCCGCCAGCTCGGTGGAGATCTCGTCGTTGCGCTGGGCCAGCGTGAGCATCTCGTAGATCATCACCGGGGCGGGCCCGTCACCGAGCCACTCCTCGAAGCTGCGTACGAGCGCCTCGAGCACGTCCTCGGCGTTCGCGGCGCCGCCGATCGCCTCCTCGAGGCCCTCTATCCGGACGTCGGACTCGCGCCGCACCACCTCGACGAGTAGCCGCTCCTTGGTGCCGAAGTAATAGTGCAGCAGGCCGCGCGACACGCCGGCCTCGTTGGCGACGTGATCGAACGTCGAGCCGGCGATGCCGCGCGCGGCGACGCTGGCGCGCATTGCGTCCACGATCCGCGCGGCCTTGTCGCCGGACAGCCCCCGCGGGTTCGAAACGCCAGGTTCCGCTGCGGCCTCCAAGGCCCCGATTCTAGTCCAGCCCCCAAGAGGCCCGATCGAGCACCGCACACCCCTACCGGTTACGCGACGCTTTTCCCCCTTAACGCGCCGGAGGCGCCGATGGCGCCTCCGATCCAGGTAGTCGATATCGACTCACGTCTGGCTAAGCGGCTCCAACCGGCGAGCTTGGCGGCGTCGACGGCGTGCTTGGCGGCGGGGTGTACTGGAACTCCTCTTCCTTGCCGAAGATCGCATCGAGCACCTTCGTGCGCAGCGTCTCGCTCCCGGCGAGCGCCAGCCCGAAGCCGAGCGCAACGATCAAGAGCTTGCGCCCGAACCCGCGGCTCTTCTTCGCCTGCTTCTTCGGGGCTTCGGTGAGCGCGGTGGTCGCGTCGCGGAGCGCCTCGACCGCGACCTGCAGATCTCGATGGAGCTTCTTGTCCTCGAGCAGTGCCTTCGTCGGGGCCTTCCCGTTGGTCAGCCGGGAGTACGCGCTCCGGCTCGAGTCGTAGGCGGTCCGGACGTTCTCCCGCAGCTGAGCGTCCTGGATGATCCGCCGGATGTACGGCGTCGCCTTGTTGATCGTGTCCATATCCACGGCATTGAATGGAGCCGCCATGGACTTCTTGCCTCTTGTTGACATTGGTCTCCCTCGTTGCGTGGGGTCGTCAGAGGTCAGGATACGCGAATAGGGACCAGCGTCGGACGTTTCTGCCCGCAACTGCGGAGCTTCACGGGGGCGATCCGCGGAGTCCCTTTCAGGCTGCGCGCAGCGCCTTCGGGCGGCGACGCGCGGCCCGCCGCTGCAGTGCCGTCTCGAGCGCTTCCTCGACGGTCGAGACGAACCGGAACTCGAGGCTCTTGCGCAGGTGCTCGGGGATCTCGTCGGCGTCCTGCTCGTTTCGCGCCGGCGCGATCACCGTGTGGATCCCGCCCCGCTGGGCGGCCAGGGCCTTTTCCTTGAGCCCGCCGATCGGCAGCACCTGGCCGCTCAGCGTGATCTCTCCGGTCATCGCCACATCGGCGCGGACCGGCCGTCCCGACAGCAGCGAGGCGAGCGCGGTGACCATCGCGACGCCGGCGCTGGGGCCGTCCTTGGGCGTCGCGCCGGCGGGGACATGGATGTGGATGTCGTGGGTCGCAAACCAATCCTCAGGAAGGTCGGGGATCAGGTCGGAGACGTTGCTGCGGACGTACGAGAGCGCCGCCTGCGCTGATTCCTGCATGACCTCGCCGAGCTGGCCGGTTATCGTCAGCCCGCCGCTGCCCCGCATCGAGGTTGCCTCGATGAACAGCACCTCCCCACCCACGGGCGTCCACGCCAGCCCGGTTGCGACGCCCGGCCGCGCGGTCCGCCGGCGCGTCTCGGAGAAGAACTTGCGCTTGCCGAGCAACTCGCGGACACGCGGCTCGCCGATCGTCACCTTGCGCTTGACCGTGCCCTCGGCGACCTGCATCGCCACCTTGCGGCAGATCGTGCCGATCTCGCGCTCGAGCTGGCGGACGCCTGCCTCGCGCGTGTAGTCGGAGACGACCACGCGGAGCGCCGCGTCGCTGAACGCGATCCGGCTCTTGGACAGTCCGTTGCGGTCGATCTGACGCGGGACCAGGTAGCGCTTGGCGATCTCGAGCTTCTCGGCCTCGGTGTACCCGGCGAGCTGGAGCACCTCCATCCGGTCGCGCAGCGGACCGGGGATCGTGTCGAGCGTGTTCGCGGTGGTCACGAACATGGCGTTCGAGAGGTCGAACGGCAGGTCGAGGTAGTGGTCGCGGAACGAGTGGTTCTGCTCGGGATCGAGCACCTCGAGCATCGCGCTCGACGGATCGCCCCGGAAGTCCGCGCCCATCTTGTCGATCTCGTCGATCATCAGCAGCGGGTTGTTGGCGCCGGCATCGCGGAGCGCGCGGATGATCGCGCCCGGCATCGCGCCGATGTACGTGCGCCGGTGCCCACGGATCTCGGCCTCGTCGCGAACGCCACCGACGCTCAGGCGCTCGAATTCGCGGCCGAGCGCCCGGGCCATCGACCGTCCGAGCGACGTCTTCCCCACACCCGGCGGGCCGACGAAGCACAGGATCGAGCCTCGCGCGTCCGGCTTCAGTTTCCGTACCGCGAGGAACTCGAGGATCCGGTTCTTGACCTGCTCGATGTCGTAGTGGTCCTCGTCGAGGATCTTGCGCGCATGCTGGAGGTCGAGGTTGTCCTCGGTGCTCTTGTCCCACGGCAGCGCGGCGATCCACTCGAGGTAGCCGCGTACTACCCCGTACTCGGCCATCGCCGGCTGCAGCCGCTCGAGCCGGGACAGCTCGCGGCCGACCTGCTTGGAGACGATCTCCGGGAGCTCGATCGCCTCCAGCTGGGCGCGCAGCTCGTTGACCTCGGCCTGGATCTCGTCGGTCTCGCCGAGCTCCTCCTGGATCGCCTTGAGCTGCTGGCGCAGGAAGTACTCGCGCTGGCCCTTGTCGAGCTCGGACTGGACCTGGGACTGGATCTTCGAGCCGATCGCCACCACCTCGAGCTCACGCGCCAGGATCTCCGACAGGCGCCGCAGGCGCTTGCCGACGTCGAGCTCCTCGAGCAGCGCCTGCTTCTCCTCGGTCGAGATCCGCAGCGCGCCGGCAATGAGGTGCGCCAGCACGCTCGGGTCGTCGACGTTGGCGACCATGATCTGCAGCTCCTCGGGCAGGTACGGCACCTGTTCGATGATCTCCGTGAACGTGTGCTGGACGTTGCGCATCAGCGCGGTGAGCTCGGGGGTCGGGTCGACCACGTCCGGCGCCTCGGCGATCTCCGCCACCAGGTAGGGCTCGGTTCTGACCCACTTCTCGATCCGGATCCGCTGGCTGCCCTGGATCAGCACGCGCAGGGTTCCGTCGGGCACGCGGATCATCCGCGCCACCACGCCGAGCACGCCGACCTCGTACAGGTCCTCGGGCGACGGCGTCGCGGCCTCGGTGTTGCGGCTCGCCAGCATCGCGATCGACCGGTCGCCCCGCAGCACCTCGTTGATCAGCTCCACGCTGCGCGGCTGGCCGACGTTGAGCGGGATCAGCATGTCCGGGAACGTGACCGAGTCCCGGAGCGGCAGCACGCCGACCTCGTGGGGCAGCTCGCGCCCGGCGCCGACCGCCACGTCCCGCGCGGCCCGCTCCGCGGCGCCGACCTCGATCACGCCGTGCCCGTCGTCGCTCACGTGTCCTCGTCCAACTCGGTGATCGGCACCGTCCGCGCCACCCCCACCACGCCCCGCACCAGCGGCAGCTCGACCTTCAGCATGCCGTCCTCGTACGTGGCCTTGGCCTCCTGCGCGCGCACGTCCGCGCCCAGCTCGATCACGCGCTGGAATGGCCCGCGCTCGATCTCCACCTGCTGGTAGACGTCGGTCTGCGACCCCGTCGGCCGCCGGGTTCCGGACAGGATCAGCTTGCGGCCCTCGATCTCGAGCCCGATCTCGGTCGGGTCGATCCCCGCCAGCTCGGCGGTCACGATCGCCAGCGGCGGATCGAGCGTGTACGCGACATCGACCGCCGGCAGGAAGCCGACGCGCCGGCGGGCCATGCCGGCGCGCTCGAACACGTCGCCGAACAGCTGATCCATCTCCCGCCGCATCCGCTCGAAGTTCGCGAACAGGTCACGCTCGGACATGTGCTGCGCAGCTTAGAGGCTGTCTCAACACGGGGTGCGTGGCTGGCGAGCGCGGATGGTCCGCTCTCCGCCTGGTCGTGCCCGTGCCGGCAACCGAACCCTGTATTTCGCCCGAAAGATCGCTGGGTCGCGGAGCCGGCGGGACATAAGCATCCCCCACATGCTTATGTCCCCAGAGCGGCGGGCGCCGCCGATGTTTCGGGCCTTGTACATGGTCCGGTGCCGCGGTATCGCGCTCCCGGCGGGTGGGCGGGACCCCCCGGCGTCAGCAGGGGTGCATAACGGCACAAAACCCCGTCCCCGACTCCACCGCGCGCACATAAGCGCCTCCACGGCGCTTATGTTCACTAATCGCCGGGCCGGCAGCCGGTTTGGCGAGTTATGCACCGTCTGATACCGGCCTGGTCAGTAGCCGGTCGGGCCTGGCTCGTCGCCGGCGCGTGAGTTGCGATCCGATCCGCGGGACCGCGCTCGCCGGCGCATGACCCCGCCGGCGCCTCACCCGCCGTTCGACCGGCCACCCTCGCCCAGCGCCGGCAACGTATACACGGCGCCGTCATACGCCAGCTCGACCGCGTGGCCGTAGGCGGCGGCGGCCTCGGCCTGCGCCCAATCGGAGTCGAGCTCGTCCGAGAAGTGGGTGATCACGAGCCGTCTGGCGCCGGCGCGCCGACCGTGCTCGCCGGCCTCCGCCGGCGTGAGGTGACCGCGCATGCCGGTGCGCTCGGGTCGGGGCAGGGTCGCCTCGATCAGCAGCAGGTCGGTGTCGCGCGCGAACCGCACGAGCTGGTCGTTGGGGCTGCAGTCGGCGCTGTAGGTGAGCCGGCCGCTGCGGCCCGCGATCTCGACCGCAAACGTCCGGGTGTAGTGCGGCACCTCACAGAAGCGCACGTTGATCGGACCGAGTTCGAGCTCGTCGGGGCCGTCGTACTCAGTCAGCTCGAACGCGCGCTCGATCAGTTCCTCGTCGCCGAACGCCGACACGATCTGACGGAACAGCTCGCCGGCGCCCATCGGCGCGTACAGCTGCGGCCGCGCCGGCTTGTTCGTTCCCGGCCAGCCGCCGACCGCGACCGGCTGCTGGCGCGGCGCGTACGTGAGGGCGTAGCTGTACGGGACGAGATCGAGGAGGTGGTCGGCGTGGAGGTGACTGATCAGCACCGCGTCGACGTCGACGTAGTCGCGATGGTGACGGAGCTTCGAGAACACGCCGTTGCCGCAGTCGAGCAAAAACGTATATCCGTCCTCCTCGACCAGGTAACCGCTGCACGCCCCGCCGGCGTCCTGCCACGCCGGCGACTTGCCCAGGACGGTGATCCGCACGCCTCTCCTCTCTCGAATCCACGCGCCACTCTAGTTGCTCGCCCCGGCTGTCAGCGTCGATCCCCAGGGCGCCCGCACCGCGTCCACCGAGCGCCCACCGAGCGCCATGCCCCTGCTACCGGTACTCAAACGGCAGCGAGTCCGCGATCGCCGCCAGCGCCGGCGCGCTCGAGTCCCGCGCTGACGCAGACAGGACCACGCCGTCCGGCCATGCGATCCCCACGCCGGGGTCGTCGTAGGCGAACCCGCTCTCGAGCGTCGGGTCGTAGTAGGCCGAGATCATGTAGACGACGTCGGCGATGTCGCTGATCGCGCAGAAGCCGTGCGCGAAGCCGTCCGGACAGTAGACCTGGTGATGAGCGGAGTCGTCGAGCTCGAATCCCTCCCATTGACCGAACGTCGGCGAGCCGCGACGCAGGTCGACCACGACGTCGTAGATGGCGCCCCTGGCGCAGCGGATGAGCTTGGCCTGTCCCGGTTGGAAGTGCATTCCGCGCACGACCCCGCGGCGCGAGCGCGAGTGGTTGTCCTGGACAAACTCGTCGGCGATACCGAGCTCGGCCAGGGCGCTACGCCGGTACGTCTCCACGAAGAAGCCACGATCGTCGCCGTGCACGACCGGCTTCAGCAGCGCCGGGCCGGACAGCCTGGTGGGAAGTCGCTCCATCATGGCCTACCGGGGACCGCTCGTCCCCGGGGAGGACGAAGTGTGCTCAGTGCCGATCCGGGTCGCGCCGGCGCGGGGCGTCCACGACCCAGCCGATCAGGATCGTGAGAAGCACGAAGCAGACGAACCCGATTGCGAGCGGCCAGTACATGGCCCCGAACACTACACGCAGGCGTCCCGCGAGACGTCCGCCACACGCCGCGGCCGGCGCTACACGCCAGCGTGCATGGCGACCTGCTCGCTGGCGGACGGGAACGCCCACGCCACCTGGAGCCGGCGGTCCTGACGAAACACAAACCGCAGCTGACTCGGAGGCCGCAGACCGTCCGGATGATTCGGGCGGTAGGTCGCGCACGGGCCTGCATCAGACACGGCACATAGAAGGTTCTGACGGAAGAAGCAGTCCTCGCAGCTCACCTTCGTCTTCCGCGTGCGTACTTCTGTCAACGCCCGTCCTCCTCAAAAAAGCTCGACCTCATCGGGCTTGCATCAAACCCGACTTCTCCCCCCTTCTGCAACGACGATTCCCGGAAATCGCAAGAAGTTCACACTTGGGTAAATACCTGCAAACAGCGGGATATTTCGGCGCCGGGGGGAAACGTCGCGCAATTTCCGTAGCTTTCGAAAGCAGATGGAGCAGCCCAGCTTCCCACCACCCAACCGCACGCCGCGATGAACGTCCTCGTCACCGGCATCACCGGGTTCGTCGGCTCGCGCCTCGCGCCCCGGCTCGAGCGCGACGGACACACCGTCCGCGGGTTCAGCCGGCGCCCGTCGCCAACCGACTCGGGCATCCCAGTGCTGACCGGCGACGCGGTGTCAGGCGCCGGTCTCGAAGACGCCCTCCAGAACATCGACGTCGCCTACTTCCTCATGCACTCGATGGAGCCGGTACCCGGGACCGGTTCGCCCGACGGCACCGACACCGGCGTCGGCGATGCCGGCGACCTCGCGTTCGGCGAGCGCGAGCGCACGGCGGCGGAGAACTTCGCGCGCGCGACCCGCGCCGCCGGCGTCAAACGAGTCATCTACCTCGGGGGCCTCGTTCCCGATGGCGGCCCCGCCTCGGCTCACCTCGCCAGCCGGCTCGCGGTCGAGGAGATCCTGCTGGCCTCGACTCCGTGCTCGGTGGCGTTCCGCGCCTCGATCGTGATCGGCGCTCAGTCGCGGTCGTTCCGGTTCCTGGTCAGACTCGTCGAGCGGCTGCCCGTGCTGGCGGTGCCGGCGTGGCAGTCGCACGTCACCGACCCGATCGATGAACGCGACGTGATCGAGATGCTCGCGCGTGCCGCGACCCGCGACGAGGTGTGCGGCCAGTCGCTCGACCTCGGAGGACCCGACACGGTGACCTACGGCGAGCTGATCGACAGGATCGGGGATCACATGCTGCTGGCACGTCCCACCATCAGCTTCAAGCGTCTGACGCTGACACCGATCGCGAGCCGGGTGTCGGCGTTCATCGCCGGCGAGCGGCACGAGCTGATTGGACCGCTGATGGAGAGCCTCGCCGAGGACCTCCTTCCTCGCGATAGTCGCGCGACCGAGTTGCTCGATGTCAGGCTCCACTCACTCGACGCTGCGATCGAGCATGCGTTGGCCGAGTGGGAGGCAACCGAACCGCTGGCTGCTCGTTAATGGTCGTCCCCGCAAGTACGGGGACGACCACTTGTGGTCGCGGGCCGTTAGTGTCTGCGCCGTCATGAGCACCGTACACGCGACGATCGAGATCGATGCCCCGACGCAACGGGTGTGGGACACGATCATGGATCCCCAACACCTGAAAGACTGGGTCACGATTCATCGCTCGGTTAGGGACGTCTCAGACCGGCCGCTGCGCAAGGGCTCGACGATGGTGCAGGCACTCCACATACGCGGTGTCTCGTTCCACGTTCACTGGACGCTGACTGAGGTCAGCTCGCCGAAGCACGCCGAATGGGAAGGCCAGGGCCCCGCGCACTCGCTGGCACGGATCCGGTATGAGCTTACGGACGGCGGGGACGGGCCGACCAAGTTCGCCTACACGAACGAGTTCGCCCCTCCCGGCGGGCGACTTGGGAGCGTGGCCAGCAGGTTCATTGTCGGGGCCACATCCGAGCGCGAGGCGAACAATTCACTGGCTCGTCTCAAGGCACTGCTCGAACGCGCCTGACACGCCGTCAGTAACTACCTGTATCTTGTTTGGGGCTTTTATCGTTCATCCCCTAGGAGGGAAGGCAATTTGGCAGGCTTCGTCGATAGCACCGTGAAGGAAATCGATGACCGTCTCCGCGAGCTGAAGGAGGAGGTTTCGAAGCTCGAGGCCGCACGCTCGGCGCTGGTCGGTACACGTCGTGGACCGGGTCGCCCGCGCGCCGCACGAGCAGCGGCGTCGACTACCACCCGTCGCCGCACGGGCCGCCGTCCCGGTCGGCCGCGCGGTCGTAGCCGTGGTGGCACGCGTGCCAACCAGGCGCTGGAGCTGGTGCGCAGCACGCCGGGCATCACGATTCCGCAGATCGCGGAGAAGATGGGTATCGAGCCGAACTACCTGTACCGGGTGATGCCGCGGCTTCTCACCGACGGTCAGGTGAAGCGGGAGGGGCAGGGCTGGCACCCAGCCGGTTAATCAGCATCGAGAAGTTGTCAGGACCGGGAGCGTCGCCTCGCATCTTCGACGCCGGCGCGTCACCGCGAGGCGGCTCCCAAGGTCCTTAGACAGGCTCTTAGATCAGACCCGGTATCAGACCAGGTCGAGCCCCTTCACCGTCTCGCGCTCGTCCTTCAGTTCGTTGACAGTCACGTCGAGCCGCGACTTCGAGAAGTCGTTGAGTTCCAGTCCCTGGACGATCTCGTATGAGCCGCCCGAGCACGTGACGGGGAACCCGAAGATCAGGCCCTCGTCGACGCCGTACGAGCCATCCGACGGAATCCCCATCGAGACCCAGTTCTCCTTCGGCGTCCCGAGCACCCAATCCCGGACGTGATCGACGGCTGCATTGGCTGCCGATGCCGCACTCGACGCACCGCGCGCGTCGATCACCGCCGCCCCGCGCTTCTGCACGGTCGGAATGAAGTCGTTCTCGAGCCAATCCTGGTCGTCCACGACCTCGGCGGCGTTCTGACCGTTGACCTTTGCGTGGAAGATGTCGGGGTACTGGGTCGGGGAGTGGTTTCCCCACACGGTCATGTTGGTCACGTCCCCGACCGTGGCGCCGGCCTTTGCCGCGAGTTGGGCGATCGCGCGGTTGTGATCGAGCCTCATCATCGAGGTGAAGCGCTCGGCCGGGATGTCCGGCGCGTGGCTCTTGGCGATCAGGCAGTTGGTGTTCGCCGGGTTGCCCACTACGAGCACCTTGATGTCCGACGCCGCGTGATCGTTGAGCGCCTCGCCCTGAGGCTTGAAGATGCCGCCGTTAGCCTCGAGCAGGTCACTTCTCTCCATGCCCTTGGTCCGCGGCCGGGCACCAATCAGCAGCGCAACGCTGGCACCGTCGAAGGCCTTGTTCGGGTCATCGGTTATGTCGACCCCGGCCACCAACGGAAACGCGCAGTCATCAATCTCCATCGCGGTGCCCTCGACGGCCTTCAGCGCCTGCGGGATCTCGAGCAGCGACAGGTGAACGGGCGTGTCAGGACCCAGCAACTGGCCGCTGGCGATACGGAACAGGATCGCGTAACCGATCTGACCGGCGGCTCCGGTGATGGCTACTCGTACGGGGGAATCAGTCACTTCGGTTCATCTCCTTGTCGGTTTGGTGCGCCAAGTTATCGTGCCGCTCGCCGCGGGGCCCCGGTGGCCTCGTACGGCGAACGGAAGGGATGCGGCTGTCAGCGAAGCTCGACGTCGTACACCTGACTAAGCTTCGCCTTCAGGTAGTCGACGAACGGACCGACCGCGATCGGACCGCCGATCACGCGGTCCAGAAGTTCCGTGGTCGAGAACTTCGCGCCGTGGCGGTGGACGTGGTCGCGCAGCCACTCGCGCAAGCCATGCAGGTCGCCGGCGCCGATCTCCGTGTCGAGGAGCGGCAGCTCCTCGTGTGCGCGCGCGAACAGCTGCCCGGCGATCAGGTTGCCGAGCGCGTAGGTTGGAAAGTAACCGATCAGCCCGGCTGCCCAGTGCACATCCTGGAGCACACCATGAGCGTCGTCGGGCACCTCGACTCCGAGGTACTCCTTGTAGCGGGCGTTCCACGCCTCGGGCAGGTCGCGGATCCCAATCCGCCCCTCGACCAGCTCCTGCTCGAGCTCGAACCGGATGATGATGTGCAGGCTGTAGGTGACCTCGTCGGCCTCGACGCGGATCAGCGAGGGTGCAACCCGGTTGACCGCACGGTAGAGTGTCTCCGCGTCCAGCCCTGGTGTCGTTCCTGAGAACAGGCTCACAATTCGCGGCGCGAGCACTCCGCAGAACGGGCGGCCGCGGCCCACCATGTTCTCCCACAGACGGCTCTGTGACTCGTGCATCGCCAGCGATTCGGCGTGGCCCATTGGCGTGCGCTGCAGCGACTGCGCGATGCCCTCCTCGTACAGACCGTGACCGCACTCGTGCATCGCGCCGTATAGCGACGTCGACAGGAAACTGTCGTCCCAGCGCGTGGTGATCCGGATGTCGTGATTGCTGAAGCCGGTGGCGAACGGGTGGACAGCGTCGTCGATGCGCCAGCCAGCGGGGTCGAATCCCATCTGCTCGAGCAGCCACCTGACCAGTTCTCGCTGGCGGTCGACCGGAAAGTCACCGTACAGCGGCGAGTCGTCCACCCGGTCGTGGTGCTGTTCGACGACCGCGATCAGTGGCCGCAGCTCCGCCTTGAGCTCATCGAACAACCGTGCGACGTCGCTCGAGCGTCCGCCGGGCTCGTAGTCGTCGAGCAGCACGTCGTAGGGGCAGTCGAAGTTGTCAAAGCAGTCGATGTACTCGCGCACGAGCTCGACGTTCCGCTCCAGGTAGGGAACGAATCCGTCGAAGTCGGAGCGCTGCCGCGCCTCCACCCACGCCGCGTGACCGACCGAGGACGCGCGCGCGAGGTCCGCCGCGAGCCGGGCCGGCACGCGCCGCGCCTTGTCCCACTGGCGGCTTGTGACCCGGACCAGCGCCGCCTCGTCGGAGTCGGGCGGGAAGCCGTTGAGAGACGTCGTCGCGGCCTCGATCAACCGACCGGTCTCATCGGAGACGAACATCTCATGGCTGATCCTCTGAACTGTTGCGACTGTCTCCGAACGTGCGACGGCTCCCCGCGGGGGCATCATCGTCTGCTGGTCCCAATCGAGCAGTTGGGCAACATTCTTGAGGTCGGCCAACTCGGCCATTCGCTCGCGTAGCTGTTCAAATGGGTCTGACATCTGATCTCCCCGGGTCCAATTCAGCCAAGGTCGCTTTGCGCCTGTGCGACCATTGCAGCATGTGGCGGCGTCGAACGTCGATCAAGCTCGTGGACCTCTTCGGTTTTCGGATCGGCGTGGATCGCAGCTGGTTCCTGATCCTATTCCTGCTGATCTTCCTGTTGTCTGGCGAGTTTCGCCAGGCCCTGCACAGCTCGGACGGCGTGGCCTATCTGACAACGGTGGTGACGGTGCTCGTCCTGTTCGCGTCGCTGATTGTGCACGAGCTCGGCCACGCGCTGGTGGCCCGCCGGCAGGGGATCACGGTTCGCCGGATCGACCTGTTCCTGTTCGGCGGGCTGACCGAGATGAGCCGCGACGCCGCGACGCCGGGCGAGGACTTCAAGATCGCAGGCGCCGGGCCGCTGGCCACGTTCGGATTCGTGCTTCTGTGCCTCGCGGTCGACCTCGCGATAGTCGGCCCACACCGGCTGATCCACGCGGCCAAGCTCGACACCTCGGTCAGGATCACGCCGGTCCTGCTGTCGCTGAGCTGGCTGCTGTTCTGGAACGTGTTGCTGCTGCTGTTCAATCTGGTGCCGGCGTTCCCGCTGGACGGCGGGCGGATGACCCGGGCGATCGTATGGCGGGTCACCGGCCAGAAGCAGCGGGGAACGCGCGTAGCGGCCAAGCTCGGGCAGGGGTTCGGGCTGCTCGTGGCCGGGCTCGGCGTGTGGCTGTTGATCGACTATCGGAGCTTCACCGGGCTGTGGCTACTCGGGATCGCCCTCCTGCTCTACCAGTCGGCGCGCGCGGCGTTGGTGCAGACCGCGCTCAACGCCCGGATCGAAGGGGTCCGGGTCGCGGACATCATGGACCGTCAGCCCGTCGCGATCCCGTCGCGGACGGCGGTCGCGCAGGCGCTCGACGAGTTCTTCCTGCGCTACGGGTGGTCGTGGTTCCCGGTCGTCGACGACAGCCGCCGGTTCCTCGGGATCGCCCGCCAGGAGCGCCTGACCGAGGCCCAGGATCGCGGCGAGGACTGGCTCACGATGGAGGCTGTGCTCGAGCCCGAGCAGGACGGCGGATGGCAGGTCAACGAGGACCGGCCGATCACCGAGGTCCTGTCCTCGGAGAACCTGGGCCGGCTGGGGGCGCTGATGGCCGTCGACGGCGACGGCGTGCTGCGAGGCGTGGTCACCGTCGACCAGGTTCGCCGGGCGCTCCAAGCCGCATTCGGAACGCCCGGCCGGCTGGCCTAGCTTCCCGCGACGATCCTCGCCGCGAGGTCAGGCATGCGCCAGCTCTGACGCCTTGCGCTCAATCGTGTCGAGCAGGTCCTGGTAGGACTTCGCAAACGACGCGACGCCCTCGTCGACCAGGTCGTGCAGGACGATCTGCTCGACGTCGACTCCGGCGGCCTCGATCGCCGTCATCGTCTCGACTGCCTCATCGACATCGACGTCAACCGTCCGCTTGGCGGTGCCGTGGTCGCGGGTCGCGTCGATCGTCTGATCGGGCATCGTGTTGACCGTGTCGGGCCCGATCAGCTCATCGACGTAGAGCGTGTCCTTGTAGTCCGGGTTCTTGGTTGACGTCGAGGCCCATAGCGGACGCTGCACGTGCGCGCCCTTGGCCGCGAGCGCCTCCCACCGGGGGCCGCTGAAGATCCGCTGGAACGAGCGATAGGCGATCTTGGCGTTGGCCACGGCCGCCTTGCCGCGCAGGTCCTCGCGCCCGGTGCCCTCGAGCGCGGCGTCGATCTTGGTGTCCACGCGCGATACGAAGAAGCTTGCGACCGACGCGGCCGACTCGAGCGACTCCCCGGACTCGGCGCGACGCTCGAGGCCTCGGACGTAAGCCTCGGCGATCGCCTCGTAGCGCGACACCGCGAATAGCAGCGTCACGTTCACGTTCAGACCGATCGCGGTCAGCTCCTCGAACGCGCGGACACCGGGGTCGGTACCCGGCACCTTGATCAGCACGTTGGCGCGATCGATCGCGGCCCGATGGTGCTGGGCGGCCTGGATCGTTCCGTCGGCATCGTAGGCGAGCGAAGCCGCGACCTCGAATGACACGTAGCCGTCGGCGCCAGCCGTGCGGTCGAACGTCGGCCGCAGAAGGTCGGCGGCGTCGCGGATGTCCTTGTAGGCCAGCTGGTTGAAGATCTCCTCGGGGTCGCTGGTCTCGTTCAGCTGCTCGCGAAACGCGTCGTCGTAGCGGTCGGAGTGGCCCATGGCCTTCTCGAAGATCGTCGGGTTGGAGGTCACACCGCTGATCCCGTCCTGCTCGATCAGCCGGCGCAAGGTCCCCTCGTCAAGGAGCTGCCGGCTGATGTTGTCCTGCCAGATCGACTGACCGAGGGCCTCGATGTCGCGCAGTGGGTTGCTCATCTTCTCGCTCCGTTCGTGGGATACACCTCAGAGGTTAGTTACCTAGCCGCGCCGCTTGTGATTTTCGCGGTGTCGGCTCGCCACGCCATCAGCAGCGTGCTCCGCAATCGCCCGTCGCGCCGGCGGTAGTGATCGCGCCGCAGGCCCTCGACCTCGAATCCGGCCGCCGCATACAGCGCGATCGCCCGGGCGTTGTCGGTCCACACCTCGAGCGAGATCTTGTGGGCGCCGCACGACCGCGCGTGCTCCTGCGCCTTGGTCAGCAGCGCCCGTCCACCGCCCCGGCCGCGCGCCGGGGCGAGGATCGCCATCCCGACCGACAGCACGCCGCTGACGGTCTCCTGCACCGCAACGTGCCCGACGACCTGGCCGTCGTCGTCCTCTAGCACCCACAGCGCGGTCGGATCGCCGCGGTCGATCAGATCGCGGAAGCGCCCGATCCGATCGTCGATGTCGACCGGCGGCTCGGCGCCGAGAACGTCCTCCTCGGCGACCGCGGCGACCGTGCGGGCCGCCGCATCGAGGTCCTCGTAGCGCGCTCTGCGGACGATCACAACGCATAGGTTGCTACAGCGGTTCACGTAACGTTGCCCGCATGCCCGCCCGCCCCGAGGACGCGGCCGCCTCCGCCGTCGAGGAGGCATTCCGCGAACACCGCGCGCGCGTGCTCGCCGCGCTCGTCGGCGGGCTGCGCGACTTCGAGCTCGCCGAGGACGCGCTCCAGGAGGCGTTCACGCTCGCGCTCGAGAGTTGGGTTCGCACCGGCACGCCGCAGAAGCCGGCGGCGTGGCTGTACACGGTCGCTCGCAACCGCGCGATCGACCGGCTGCGACACCGGCGGACCGCCGAGGAGAAGCTTGAGCAACTGGGCGTGCCCAAGGAGTCCGGGGACACGATCGATCCCCTGCCCGAGCGGCTCGCCGAGGTCGGCGACGAGCGCCTGTCGCTGCTGTTCACGTGCTGCCATCCCGCGCTCGCGCCCGAGGCGCGGGTGGCGTTGACGCTGCAGGCGGTCGGCGGCCTGACCGGCGCCGAGATCGCACGCGCTTACCTGGTGCCCGACGCCACGATGTCGCAGCGCCTCGTGCGGGCCAAGCGCAAGATCCGCGACGCCGGGATCTCGTTTGAGCTTCCCGGCGACGCGGCGCTGCCTGACCGCCTCGACGCGGTGCTCGCAGTCATCTACCTGATCTTCAACGAGGGCTATGCCGCCACCGCCGGCGCCGACCTGGTGCGGACCGAGCTGTGCGCGGAGGCGCTTCGCGTGGGCAAGCTGCTCGCGACGCTGCTGCCCGATCAGCCCGAGGCCCTCGGGCTCGTCGCGCTGATGCTGTTCCACGACTCGCGCCGCGGCACGAGGACCGGACCCGAAGGGGAGCTGATCCTGCTCGCCGATCAGGACCGCTCGCGCTGGGACCACGCCGAGATCGAGGAAGGCGTACGCGTGCTCAACCACGCGCTCCGACTCCAGCGCCCCGGTCGTTACCAGCTCGAGGCGGCGATCGCCGCGCTCCACGCGTCCGCACCCTCGGCGGCGGAGATCGACTGGCCGCAGATCGCGGCGCTGTACGAGCAGCTGCTCGTGTTCGTGCCCTCGCCGGTGGTCGCGCTCAACCGCGCGGTCGCCGTCGCCGAGGCCGGCCGGCCCGAGGACGGGCTCGAGCTGATTGACCGGATCGAGGGACTCGAGCGCTATCACCTGCTGCACGCGGTGCGGGCGGACTTCCTGCGGCGCCTGCACCGCTCCGCCGAGGCGAGCGACTCCTATCGCCGGGCGCTCGAGCTGACGCGGAACCCGGCCGAGAAGGAGTTCATCGCCCGCCGACTGGACGAGCTGGCGGCCGGCTGAGCGCGCTCGCGCGACGCCGGCGCCCGGGACTGCCACCTAGACTGCGCGCCGATGGACGCGAGCATCCACCCTCGGGCCGAGCTTGCCGGCGATGTCGTGGTCGCTCCGGGAGCGGTGATCTACGAGGGCGCCCGTATCGGCGCCGGATCGGCGATCGGCTCGGGCGCGGTCGTTCACGCCGGCACCGAGGTCGGCGAGCGCTGCATCGTCGAGGACGGCGCGGTGCTCGGAAAGCGGCCTCGGCTCCGGGCCGGGTCGAGCGCGGCGGGCGCGGAGCTCGTCCCGCTCGTGCTCGAAGCAGACGTGACCGTGTGCGTCGGCGCGGTCGTGTACGCCGGCGCGCACATCGCGGCGCGGGCGATCATCGGCGACCAGGCGCAGGTGCGTGAGCGCGCCCGGATCGGACCCGGATCGGTCGTCGGCCGTGGTTCGTCGGTCGACTTCGGCGCGCAGGTCGGCGCCCGCGTGCTGATCCAGACCGGCGTGTACGTGACCGGCGGCTCGCTGGTCGAGGACGATGTGTTCCTCGGTCCGGGCGTGACGACGACCAACGACGACGCGATGGGTCGCCACCCGCGGGGGGCGCCGCTCCAGGGCCCGACTTTTCGGCGCGCGTGCCGGGTCGGCGGCGGCGTCGTGCTGGTGCCCGGAGTCGAGATCGGCGAGGAAGCGTTCGTCGCCGCCGGCGCTCTCGTGACGAAGGACGTGGGCGCGCGCGAGGTCGTGATGGGAGTGCCGGCGCGGGTCGTCCGGCGCGTCCCCGACGAGGACCTGATCGAGCACTGGAGCTAGTGGAGCTCCCGCTAGCCGATGTAATCCGCCGGCGCTCAGCTGTCCTGAACCAGCCCGAGGACGTTCCCGTCGGGGTCGGTGAAGCTGGCCACCAGACGTCCGCCGCCGACTTCGTGCGGTGCCTCCTTCACGGTGGCGCCGGCGGCGGTCACCTCGGCCAGCTTGGCCTCGATGTCCGCCACGTCCCAGTAGGCCACCGGCGTGGTCATGCCCTCCGGTCCGCCGCCCGGCACCAGCCCGATGTGCTGGCCCTCGGCGTCGTAGCCGACGTAGTAGGACGAGTCGGCCTGCGGCGCCATGCCGAGCAGGGCGGTGTACACCGCCTTGGCGGCGTCGAGGTCGGACACGGGATGCAGCACGATCTTGATGCCCTGCGTGGAAGAGCCGGTCATGTCACTCCATCCTCCTGCGGTTGGATTCTGGCGGCCACTGTAGTTGCGGCTCGGGGCCGGCGCTTCTCGATTCCTGATCGGTTGCCGGCCGGGTGAGACGCCCGGGCGGCCGCCAGCGGGGTCAGTCGCCGAGCACAGCAGCCAGCGCGGCCACGACCTCGCCGGCGCGCTCGGAATCGAGCGCCGGGCTCATAGGCAACGCGAGGTTTGTCCGGGCCAGCTCATCGGTGGCCGGCAGCGAGCCGGCCACGGGGGCAAACGGCGACATCGCCGGCTGGCGGTGCAGCGGCGTGCGGTAGTACGCCCGCGACTGAACGCCGTGGTCCGCGAGGCCCGCGATCAGTTCGTCGGCGCGAGCGTGCGTGGCCACGTACAGGTGCCACGCCGGCTCGGCGCCGGCGGGAACGGCGGGCGGCGTGACGTACCGCCCGATGCCGGCGTCCCCGTAAGCCTCGCCCGCGGCGCGCCGACCGTCGGACCAGCCGTCGAGCTCAGGTAGCAGCACGCGCAGGATCGCCGCCTGGAGCTCGTCCAGGCGCGAGTTGTAGCCCACGTAGTCGAACGTCTTCTTGTCGCGCGAGCCGTGGAACCGCAGGGCGCGCGCGAGCTCCGCGATGCGGTCGTCGTCGGTGGTGATCGCGCCGCCGTCGCCGAAGCAGGCGAGGTTCTTGGACGGGTAGAACGAGAACGTGGCCACGTCGGCGAGCGCGCCGGCGCGGGCTCCGTCTAGGCGGGCGCCGGCCGCCTGGGCGGCGTCCTCGAGCACGGGCAGCCCGAGTTCGCGGATCTGAGGCAGTGGGGCCGGAGAGCCGAACAGGTCGACGGCGACGATCGCCGTGGTCCGCGGCGTGAGGGCCGCGCGTACGGTGTCGGCGGTGACGTTGCGCGTCGCCGGGTCGATGTCGCAGAACACGGGACGCGCGCCGGCGTTGACGACCGCCTCAGCGGTTGCGTAGAACGTGAACGACGGCACCACGACCTCGTCGTCACGACGAACCCCGAGCGCCCTCAGGCCGATCGTGATCGCGTCGGTGCCGTTGCCGACCCCGATCGCGTGGCGGACGCCCAGGTAGGCGGCGAACTCCTCCTCGAACGCCCTCAGCTCGGGCCCGAGGATGTACGCGCCGCGCTCCACGACCGCGCCGATCCGCTCGAGGATCGCGGCCCGGAGCGGCTCGAGCGGCGTTTCGGTGTCGAACAGCCCGATCGTCATCGGCGTCAGACCCTACCCGGCAGGTGAGTCTCGCATCGAGCCCGATTCGGTTTCACCAGAAATGGGTAGGTATCGCTGACCATGAGTTGGGGGCGCCGAACGGTCCGCACTCGGCACGAATCTCGCGCCGGGGGCTTGCGCCGCGTTGGCTGCTACGCCGCGGTCGCCGGGTTCCTGCTTGCGCTGGTCGTGGGAGGAGTCCTGCCCCGCCAGGGCAGCGCTGGGACGATTTCGATCTCGACTCCGTCCGTGTCGGTCCCGTCGGTGTCGGTGCCGAAGGTGACCGTGCCGACCGTGTCCGTGCCGACCGTGACCGTCCCGACGGTCACGGTGCCGAAGGTTACGGTGCCGACCGTCACGACCCCGCCAGTGCCGACGGTGTCGGTCCCCAAGGTGACCGTGCCGACCATCGCGACCCCCCCGGTGCACACGCCAACCGTGCCGGCGGCCTCGGCGCCGTCCACCCATCTGCCGTCGACGAGCTCGCGCTCGCCGGCCGCAGGCGCCGGGTCGAGGTCCGCGAGCCAGCCTGCAGGCGGTGGCGCCGTCTCCACCGCGGAGGGTTCGTCGAGCGCACCGTCGACGGCGGGCGGCGCCACCGGTTCGGCGGGCGCCGCGAATGAGTCGTTCGCGGGTCGAGCGGCCAGCGATGGGGCGGGCAGCGCGATCGCGCAGCCTCCCCGCGGGCCGCTCTCGCAGCCGTATCTCCGCCGCGTCGTATCGAAGCTGAAAGGCTGTCTGTCGTCCCTGCCGGCGCGCCAGTCGGAGGTGCTCGTGCTGCGCACCGGGACGGGACTTCGGCGAACCTACACCCGCGCGCAGGTGGCGAAGATCCTGCATGTCACGATCGCGCAGGAAGGCCGCCTCGAGCACCAGGCGGTGACCAGGCTGGGCAAGGCCTCCGCCGGGAGTCGCTGTGCCAGCCCGGTGCAATCGGTCCAGCGGGCGGTGTCGCTGACAATGCGCGCCGTACTCAACTTCATTCACGGTTTCGCCGCGCCGAGCACGTCCCCCGCGGCCGCGCCCGCCTCTATCGCCCCCAAGACCTCCGCGAAGCGGGGGCACGCTCGTACCAAGCACTCTTCGGCGCCGCGGACGGCGACCACCCCCGGCGCCGGCGCTCGCCCCAGAAGCGCGGGCATCGTCGCGCCAGACCACGGCGGCCTGAGCTGGCTGATGCTGGCGCTGATGATCGCGGCCGGCACGGCCGCGCTGATGCTGATCTTCGGCTATTTCCGGCAGCAGCCGGAGCCTGGCGTCGCCGACGGGCGGCCTGCCCGCTGGCGCGCGCTCGGGCAGCCCGACCGCTGGCGAGCCCTTCGGCACCGGGCCGAAGCCGCGGCCGGGTTCGTCGCGCTCCTTCGCCATCCCCGCGAGCGCACGCACGACGGTGGCGCCGGAAGCCCGCTGCCGCCCGCACCCGCGGCACCGACAGCCACGCCGCCGGTCGCGCCGCCGGCGGGCCGCCCCACGAGGCCGGCGCACGGAATGAATGGCGCGAGCGCTCCGCCGGTCGAGCCCGCCGCGCCTCGCCCGGCCCGCCTGCGCGCAGTCCGTGAGGGCCTAGGCGTGGCTCTGGCAAGCGTCGCCGGTGGCGCCGTGGCACTGGTCCGCCGGCCCCGGCAGGCCGCCCAGCGCCGTCTCGAGGCCGCCCAGCGTCGGCGCGAGGCCGCTCACCGCCGGCGCGAGGAAGAAGCCGAGCGTCGCAAGACCCAGGTGGCCGAGGCGGCTTCGGCATCCGCGGCCACGCCGGTACCCCAACCACCGGCCACCGCCCCGACGGCCGCCGGCGCCCCCCCATCCGAGCTCGACGACGCTCTCGCCGCGTTTGAGCTTGGCGCGACGCTCTCGCAGAGCTCTGACCTATCCGGGGCGGAAGCCGCTTACCGCCGGGCTGACCAGGGCGGGCATGCATCGGCCCCCACGAACCTTGGCGTGCTGCTCGAACAGCGCGGCGACCTTGACGGAGCGGAAGCCGCCTACCGCCGCGCCGACGAACGGGGCGACGCCGCCGGCGCCTTCAACCTCGGTGGGATGCTCGCGCAGCGGGGTGACCTCGCCGGCGCCGAGGCCGCCTACCGTCGCGCTGCCGAGCGGGGCGACCCCGACGGCGCCCTCAATCTCGCTCGGATCCTCGCCCAGCGCAACGGCCTCGGCGACGCCGAGGCCGCCCCCCGCGCGGCCGAAGGACACAGCCACTCATCCGGGGCCGCAGACCTCGGCATGCTCCTCGAGAGCCGTGGCGACACCGCCGGCGCGGAGGCTGCCTACCGCCGCGGGGCCGAGCGGGGCGACGCCGACGCCGCCTTCAACCTCGCTGGGATGCTCGCGCAGCGCAACGACCTCCCCGGCGCCGAGGCCGCCTACCGCGCCGCCGACGAACACGGCCACCCATCGGGTGCCGCGAACCTCGGCGTGCTCCTCGAACAGCGCGGCGACCTGCACGGAGCGGAAGCCGCGTACCGTCGCGCCGACGAACGCGGCGACGCCGACGGCGCGTTCAACCTCGCCGCGCTGCTGGCAGACCGCGGCGATCTGGCCGACGCCGAGGCCGCCCTCGGCCGCGCCGATGAACGCGGCGACGGCGGAGCGGCGACGCGGCTCGGCCTGCGCCTCGAAGACCACGGCGACGTACATGGGGCGGAGGCCGCGTACCGCCGCGCCGACGAACGGGGCGACGCTGACGGCGCCTTCAACCTCGGTGGGATGCTCGCGCAGCGCAACGACCTCGCTGGCGCCGAGGCCGCCTACCGCGCCGCCGACGAGCGCGGCCACGCGTCCGGGGCGGCGAACCTCGGCGTGCTCCTCGAACAGCGCGGCGACCTTGACGGAGCGGAAGCCGCGTACCGTCGCGCCGACGAGCGCGGCGATGCGACCGGCGCCTTCAATCTCGGTGGGCTGCTCGCGGAGCGGAGCGATCTCGCGGGCGCGGAGGCGGCGTACCGTCGCGCCGATCAGCGGGGCGACGCCGCGGGTGCATTCAACCTGGGCGAGTTGCTCGTTCGGCGGGACGACCTTCCTGGGGCAGAGGCGGCGTACCGGCGCGCCTACCAGCGCGGGCATGGTGAGGTGTCGCAGATGGCCGAGGCTGCTCTCGCCCATCTCCATCAGCGCTAGTCAGCCGCAGCGCCGTCGGCACCGGTGGCAGGCCAGCGATCGGCGCGGCTCAGGCCGCGCGGGCCGCCACGGCAACTCCAACGCCGCCGATCGCGGCATGCACCGCACGGACCACGCGCTCGATCTCGTGGGGTTGAAGGTCTGGGTGCATGGGCAGGGACAGCTCCTCGGCAGCCCAAGCCTCGGCAACCGGAAACTCGCCGTGGCCGAGATTCGCATCCCTCAGCGCGGGGTGGTGGCGCACGGTCGGCGCATAGTGGACCGCCGTACCGATGTGGTGCGCACGGAGCGTCGCCGCCACCGAGTCGCGATTCTCGAACCGCGCTGGGAACAGGTGATACACAGAGGGAGTATTCCGTCGCTCCTCCAGCAACCTCACGTCTGGTGAAAGCAGCACGCGGTAGCGCAGGGCGTGAGCGCGCCGTGCGTCCGCCCACTCGTCCAGGCGCGACAGCTTGACGCGCAGTAGGGCCGCCTGGAGACCGTCGAGGCGGTGGTTGCGCCCGACCTCGTCCTCGCGCTGACGTGACTCTCGCAATCGACGCAGGCGCGCGGTCAGTACCGAGTCGTTGGTGCAAATGGCACCGCCGTCCCCGAGCGCGCCGAGGTTCTTCGCCTGGAACGAGAACGCGGCGGCGGCGGCGATCGAACCGGCACGGCGACCGCGGTATCGCGCTCCGGGCGCATGCGAGCCGTCCTCGAGCACGATCAGGCCGTGCCTTCTCGCGATGTCATCGAGGGCGCCCATGTCGCACAGCTGGCCGTACAGGTGGACGGCAACGATCGCGGCAGTGCGAGGCCCGATCGCCGCACGGGCGGCGCTCGCGTCGATCAAGCCGGTGCCGTCATCCACGTCGCATAGCACCGGTGTGGCGCCCGCCTGCAGGACGGCAAGCGCCGCGCTCGCAAACGTGTGCGCGGGCACGATCACCTCGTCGCCCGGACCGACCCCGCATGCGCTCAAAGTGAGCGCGAGCGCGGCGGTTCCGGATGCCACGCCCACGCAATACGACGCCTCGCAGTACTCGGCGAACTCAGCCTCGAACCGGTCCACCTCCCCATCGAGCGCGAACGCGCTGGAAGCGAGCCGGCGAGAGAATGCGTCGTTCAGTTCGTTTTCGATGCGGCCGTGCTGTCGGTCGACCGCGATAAAGCGCATGACGTCGCTGCGCTGCGCTGCGGCGATTGTTGCTGCCTTCACTTATCCGTCCTCGCCCCGTATTTCCTTGTCCCGTATTTATGGCAGCTGGGGCCACACCGATAAATAGGGCGCCATGCCCATGCGTCGTTCAACGGGGTGAACGCAGATCCGGAACCGGATCAACGCCCTCCGCTTATAATCCTGGCAACGGGGTTGCGTCGGTGCCGTAAGCCGACGACGTTTGAAACAAGGGGCCACAAGACGGTTTTCATGTCGATGAGCGAAGCCGACCGGCAGAACGCACCCATTCGCGTGCTGGTCGTCGACGACCACGACTTGTTCCGCACCGGTCTGGCCACGCTCCTCGCATCTCAACCGGACATCGAGGTGGTAGCGCAGGCGTCCGGTGGGCGCATGGGCGTGCGTCTGGCGGACGAGCTCCGTCCGGACGTCGTGCTGATGGATCTCCGTATGCCGGACCTCGACGGTCCGGACGCCATCCGTGAGATTCTCGCGATGCATCCAGGGATGCGGGTGCTGGTCCTGACGGTGGCCTCGGACAGCGCTGATGTCGATGCCGCGCTCGAGTCCGGCGCAACCGGATTCATGGCCAAGGACACCCCAATCGATAGCGTCGTGATCGCGGTCCGGGCCGCCGCACAGGGCGTGGCCTGGCTGTCGCCGCGCGCCGCCGAGCTCGTGCTGGGGAGAGTGCGGCAGCGAAACGTGGAGCAGGAGCTCGAGAGTGGATTGCTCGATCAACTGTCGGCACGAGAGCTCGACGTGTTGCGCCTGATCGCGCGCGGCATGGAGAACGCAGAGATCGCGGAAGCGCTGAACATCAGCCCACGGACGGCCAAGAATCACGTCTCCAACATCCTCTCGAAGCTGGGGTTGCCCGGCCGGGTCCAGGCCGCGATCTACGCCGTGCGCCGCGGCCTGGACTGACCGGGGTCGGGCGGCAGGGGGTCGAGCCTGGGGTCGAGGGCGCGTGGCACGCGCCCGTTCCCCTTCAGCACGAACCCGATCGCGAGCGCGCACGCGCCGTTGTTCTGCGCCAGGCGCAGCTCCTCGATCACGTTTCGAAGCGACCCGATGGCCAGCCCGATATGGCCGCCCATACTGTCCCCGTTGTCCGAGCCGTCACCAGCAACGGAGTTGATCGACTCGAGCGTGACCAATGCTGCGCAGCTCGCTTCGAGCGCGGCCTCGATCCGATCGAGAGCTGGTAGGTAATCGCGGGGGTGGGGCATCATGCGGCCGATCCGGACATGGTCGCCGCCCTGGGGACCGGCCACAATGAGCTAAGTGGCCGCCGAGCGTTCAGGTCCGGTGCACGGCGCGCTAGGCCATCCAGACGCCGGTGGTGCTGGGCCGTCTAGACGCCGGCGCGTGTCGAGCGTGCGTCGGCGTTCGTCAAAGCTGCGCGATCCTCGACGCCGAGCTTGCGGACCAGCTCGGAGATGTGCCGTCGGACCGTGACCGGCGCGATCGCCAGCCGGTCGGCGATCTCGGCGGTGCTGTGGCCGCGGCGCAGCATGCCCAGCACCTGCGACTCACGCGTCGTGAGCGCATCGGCCCCATCGCCTCGGCCGCGAAGCTCCAGCAGGAGCTCGAGGACCATCGATCGGGGAACGACCGCTTCACGCTCGCTGACCGCCCGGACGATCCGGCGCAGACGCTCTGCATCGAGCGCCCCCGGAACGTAACCAACCGCACCGGCTCGCACGATGTCGAGCAGCAGATCGACGTCGTGACCCTCGGTCAGCACCACGACCGACGCGTCCGGCGCCGCGCGACAGATCCCGCGCACCGCGGCGAGCCCGGAGCCGGCGAGATCGTCGCCGACCAGGCACACATCGGGCTGCTCGCGCATGGCCGCGCGGATCGCCTGCTCGGCGTCGTCGACCTCGGCGCACACCTCGACCTCGCCGTCGAGCGCCATCTTGATACCGACTCGCGTGGCTTCCCGATCCGCGATCAGCAATCTGAGCCGATCCGTCAAGGTAGAACAACCTCCAGCTCAGTTCCGCCTCTCCGCGCCGGGCGAACGCTCAATTGGCCACCGAGCGCGGCAGCACGCTCACGCATGCTGTTCAAGCCGAAGCCTTCGGGCGCGGCCACTCCGTTCGCGTCGGCGATTCCGCAGCCGTCGTCCACGACTCGGAGAGCAACGCCGGTCGAACCGCTCCGCAGCGACACGATCACGTTGCGCGCACCTCCATGCCGCGCCGCGTTCGCGATCGCTTCGCGCGCGATCCGCGACACGTGCTCACGGGCAGCCGACGGCAGATCGGTGTCGAGCTGGGCGTCGACGGCGATCGCGACGTCGAATCGATCCCGCAGCTCCTGAGCAACGGCCTCGAGAGATTCGTAGGCGGTTGCTCCTTCGGGATCGGACAGCTCCGAGATCGCGCTCCGCGAGATTGCGAGCGCGCGCCTGGCGGCGATCACGACGGGATGCTCATCGCCCATCTCCTGCGCGATGCGCGGGCCGTGAGCGGCGATGAACGCCAGATCCTGGGCGAGCCCGTCGTGCAGGTCCCGCGCGACACGCCGGCGCTCGGCCAGCGCGGCGCTCCGCGCCACCCGTGTACGTACGCGCCTCTCCGCGGTAGCCGCGGCCGCCAGCAGCAACGCGAACGCGATCACGCGCAGCCCTTCGCCGGGACCGACCCGCCCCGGGGAAACCGACAGCGTCACCAGATGAGACAGGCTCACGAACGCCAGCAACATCATCGCGACCGCCAGCAGCGCCGCGCCACGGTCCGCCTCGATGCGATGCCGCCGGACGAATCCGGTCGCCGCGTAAGCGAGCGGGCCGGCGGCCGCAAGCGCGAGCATGAGCAGCTGCGGATGGGTGAGCGCTCCGGCGAACGTCGTCGCGTCGGTTGTCGCTTCCCGGCCCTGCCCACCCAGCAGCAGGCCACCGACCGCGGCAGCTATGAGCGCGACCATGCCGAGCAGGGCGGTGACCGCGAGCGGATGCCGGGAGCCCGTGACCAGGCGGCGTGAGTGGACGAGCGCGGCCGCGGCGAAGATCGCCCCCACCGCCAGCTCGCTCCAGAACTCGGCCGCGGGGAAGAAGGACCCGGTCCGCAGATTCAGCGCGGCGGGGAGCGCGGCTGTCCAGAAGTTCATCAGTCCCAGTACGAGGAACCCGCCGAGCAGCAGCAGGTCACGCAGGCGACGAGAGTGCGCGAACTGGGTCCGCAGCAGCCATGCCCCGGCAAGCGCGAACAGCGTCATCGTCATCTCCAGGGCGGCGCGCACCGCGGGCGCGTTGAGCGACACCGTCCGCATGGCGACCGCGAGCAGCAACGCCACCGCCGTCGCGCCGAGCACGGCGGGCGCGACGAGGCGCCCCGACCATGCGGCATTTGCCAGCCGTCCAGGATCGAGCGCGCTGCGCCCGACGCCAGCGACCTTCGCACCGCGACTCGGAAGGCGGCGCCTTAGACCCCACGACCAGTTGTCGATCACCGAGGCGCCGGCAAGCGCCTCGTACTTCACATCATTCTGCCCCATGTTTGCCCCCAAAAGGCCCTGTGCGAATCCCTCGCTATCGCGCATCATACCGAATATCGGCCCAACCGCAAAGCTTCCTTAGGCCAAAGCTCCCAAAGTTTCCTTGCGTTGAGCGAAACCTTCCATCTCATATACATAGACGACGGAAGAGGCCCATCTCTTCCACGCCCGGGCGCGTATACGCGCAAGGACACGGGCGCCGTTCACGGGCGTTCATCGGGCTGAACGGCGCAATGGGTCAGACCGGTCATTGACCGGCGGGGGCTCCGGGCTGAGACTTCCGACGAGAAGTAATCCGAAGGTGGACATGCCTTCGGAGGGGGCCTGAATGAGAGCCGGCAAAGCGCCCGGTGTGAGCGTCTCCCAACGCTCGCGGGCGCGGCTCTCGTTCGAGGCGAAAGCCGCTGCAAAGGACTAAAAAGTGATTAGGGAAGCCGCATTAGCAACAACCCCGGCCACGGTCGGGTTCACGAGCCGGACCGCGGTCAACACATCGCCGGAGATGGTGCGCAAGACTCGCCTCGCCGTTGCTCGCGCTAAGGAAGGCGATCACGAGGCGCTGCGATTCCTCTACGTCAGCTACTCCCATAACATCTACGGCTACGTCCGCTCGATCGTGCGCAACGACCATGAGGCCGAGGACGTCACGCAGCACGTGTTCGCCAAGCTGATGACGACAATCCACAAGTACGACGATCGCGGTATTCCGTTCTTCGCATGGCTAGTCCGGATGGCGCGGAACGTCGCCATCGACCACCTGCGCTCGAACCGGCTCACCCCGACCGAGAATGTTCTCGATCCGAGCACGAGCACGGGGGCTGACCTCGACCGCGCCGAGACGCTTCGCGCCGCGCTCGCTGCGCTGCCCGAGGAGCAGCGTGAGGTCGTCGTTCTGCGCCACGTCGTTGGACTCACACCCGGCGAGATCGCCGACCGGATGGGTCGGACCGAGAGCGCGATCCACGGTCTTCACCACCGTGGCCGGCGGGCCCTCCAGCGCGAGCTGACCGAGCTCGACTCGACACCGTCCACTCGCGCGAAGCGTCACCTGTCGGTCGTCTCGTGAGCGAGGCGGTCGCCCGCTCCGCCGCCGAGACTTACGACTGCGCAGCCGGGTAGCCGACGCTGAGGACGGCCACGACCGACGACGACGTCCCCGAGACCACGAGCGAAACCTCCGCTGAGCAGCGGGCGCTCCTCGCCGAGCTGACGGACCGCGGGCTGCTGATCGGCGCCGGCGTTCCGGGCATCTACGGTCACAGCGCCGTATTCGAGGACGTGCGCAGGCGGTTGGACGCATTGCTGAGCGGCCCCGCCGCCGCGAGTGGAGCCGAGTCTCTGCGGTTCCCGCCCGTGATTCCGCGCCGCCGGCTCGAGGAAGCCGGCTACCTGGCGAACTTCCCGCATCTGGCCGGGACCGTATTCGCGTTCGAGGGCAACGACGCCGAGGCGAAGGTGCAGGCCGCGCGGGCGGCGCGCCGCGAGGACTGGGGCGAGTTCCAGCGGATGACCGACCTGGCGCTCGTGCCGGCGGCGTGCTACCCGGTATACCCGGCGGTCGCGGCGCGCGGCACGCTGGCTCCGGGCGGCGCGTTCGTCGACACGGGCGCTGCCGAAGTGTTCCGCCGAGAGGCCTCACACGATCCAGCCCGCCGGCAGATGTTCCACATGCACGAGCTGGTCCGCATCGGCGAGCCCGACGTGGTCCGCGAGTGGCGAGACGAGTGGGCTCAGCGCGGCCTGGACATCCTCCAGGGCCTCGGGCTTGCGGCCGAGCTCGAGATCGCCAACGACCCGTTCTTCGGCCGCCGCGCGCGCCTGCTCGTGGCCAACCAGCGCGCCGACGAGCTGAAGCTCGAGGTGCTGGTCCAGATCGCAGGCCCCGAGCCCACCGCGGTCGCCTCGTTCAACCTGCATCGCGACCATTTCGGCAGCGCGTTCGGTATCGAGCTGGCCGACGGCGACGTCGCCCACACGGCCTGCCTCGGGTTCGGCCAGGAGCGGATCGTGCTCGCCTTGCTCACGACGCACGGCTTCGATCCGTCGGGCTGGCCGGCCGAGGTGCGCTGCCGCCTGTGGTAGCCGACAGGCGCGCTCAGGCCGCCTCGGCCTTGAGCTCGCCGATCGCCTCCGCGATCGCGGCGATGCTCTCGAACACGCTGCGGTTGACCATGCGGGTCGGAAACTCGATCTCGAAAGTGTCCTCGAGCTCGAGCATCACATCGACGCTCGCGTACGAGCTCATACCAGCGGCATACAGGTCCGCGTGCTCGTCGAGCGCGCCGGCATCGAGCGGAAGCCTCCCGGCATCGTTCAGAACTCGCCTGATCTCTGAGTAGAGCTCGTCACCCATCCTTGAGGTGTGCCACGACCGCGACCGGGCCGACCCGCTGCCGGTAGACAGCCTACCGGCAACGGCGACAAGCTGATGCCGGCGGCCCGCCGGGCCGGAAGAAGCGCGCCTAGCCAGCCGTTTTCGAGGTAATGGAGCGTTATCACGAGGGGCACATGAACCGCCGGTCAGCCCGGCGCAGCGTGCTCGTACACGGCCGCGATCTCGGTGCGCATGAACTCCTCGATCGCCAGGACGCCCGCATAGTCGGCGGCCGAGCCGACGACAGCGAACAGATAGCACCGGGTCCCATCGCGCACGTCGATCTCCGAGCCGGGCAGGTGATGCAGGAACACGCTTTCCACGCCGGGCAGCTGCTTGAGACGCTCCAACCCGTCGATCGAGGTGAGCCGGCTGGCGGTATGGGGCGGCTGGCAGAAGAACCTGTAGGCGACGCCGCTGGTGGCAGGCACGGCGTCAACCTCGGATGGAAGTCCGAGCGCGGCGCGCATCGCCAGCCTCACGATCTCGACACCCGACGCGAGGCGCAGCATGTCTGGGACTCCACCGCCGACACGTCCGTTCACCTCGAGCACCCGAGGACCGTCCGCAGTCAACTTGATCTCGGTATGCGCCGGGCCGATGCCGACACCGAGCGCGCGCAGGGCCTCGCCGGCCAGGTCGAGCAGCTCAGACTGCCGCCTGGGAGCGATCGTCGCCGGGATGAAGAAGCCCGTCTCCCGGAACGGTGGCGCCAGCGGGAACCTTCCTGTGATCGCCAGGTGGGTCATCTTGCCCGCTTGCACGATTGTCTCAACCGAGACGTAGTCAGCCTCGAAGCCGCCGGGCATAGCGGGTCCGTCGGGCAGGTACCCCTCGAGCAGCATGGCCTCCGGCTCATCGGACGCGAGCTGCCCGGACAGGTCACACAGATCGCCCACACTGGTCACCGTGAAGGTGTGCCAGCTGCCCGACGCCCGGCGGGGCTTCAGCACCGCGGGAAAGCCGACCGACTCGGCGATCCGCGCGAGCGTCTCTCGATCGGCGTGCTGCGGCACGGCCGCGAAGTGAGGCCCGGCCACGCCCGCCGCGCGGAAGGCGTCGCGCTGGTGGAGCTTGTCCTCGAGGCACCGCGCGGTGTGCGTCGAGTGAAACGGAACCCGGAGCCGCTCGGCGATGGCCGCGACGTGTTCCATCCCAGTGTCATAGAAGGTGGCCAGCCCATCCGGAGAATGAGCGGCGAGCGCATCAGCGGCCCGCTCGGGAGAGTCACCCAGAGCGTCGACCACTACCCCGAACTTTCGCAATATCGGCCGGACCTTCGCCACCGAGGGGTCGTCCGCGTCGACAAGCCACACCAGATCACACCAATCCCTGGCACCGTCACATATCTGCATCAGGTCCAGCGACCGGTAGCCGTAGACAACGGCGAGCCGTGGACGAGCTTCAGGTGCGGGGGAACTGTGGTTCAGGGGCCCACCAGCCTATCGACGTCGACAAGCTCGACATGGAAGGAGAGGGCCGACGCGGCCCGTGTTGCTGCATGACAACGATGCTAGTTACCGAGACCCGCACGCCGGCCACTCGACCGATCACCGTGGCGCTGGTGAACAACATGCCGGATTCCGCATTCGTCGACACCGAGAACCAGTTCCGGTGCGCGGCGGAGGGAACTGACAGCACCGGGGTCAACTTCAATCTTTACACGATCACCGAGATCCCGAGGTCGGAGGCGATCGCCGAAGTGATCGAGTCGCGCTACCGGGGGCTCGACGAGCTCTGGAGCCAGCCGCCGGATGCGCTGATCGTCACCGGCACCGAGCCGGCCCAGGTGAGCCTTCGCTACGAGCCGTACTGGCCCTATCTGGCGCGCCTGCTGGAATGGGCAGCGGACTCGGTTCCCGCCACGCTGCTCTCGTGCCTCGCGTCGCACGCGAGCACCCTCCTGTTCGATGGGATCGAGCGGGTGCCACGCGCGATCAAGTGCAGTGGTGTGTTTCAGGGTGTGGTCGAGGATCCGTACGACCCGCTGGCGTTCGGGCTCCCGGACACGGTCCCGTTCCCCCATTCCCGTGTCAACGACGTGCCCGAGGACGCCCTGATCGAAGCCGGCTATCGGATCGTCGTCGGCTCCGGCTCGTCCGGCGCCGGCTGGGCGGTGGCCGCACGTCAACAGGGCGACGGGCTGTTCGTGCTGTGTCAGGGCCACCCCGAGTACGGCACGCTGAGCCTGCTGCGGGAGTACCGACGCGACGTGCGTCGATACCTGTTCGGCCGTGGCGCTGTGCCCTACCCCCGCCTGCCCGACGGCTATCTGTGCCCCGAAGCGGTGGCCACGCTCAACGTCTTCGCGGAGCGCGCGAGGGCGCGTGACGCGGATCCGCGCGAGCTCTGGTCATGCTTCCCATTCGACGACGTTGCCGCTAGCGTGGAGAACACGTGGGCGACGCCGTCGGCCACGCTGTACGCCAACTGGTTGAGCCTGGCCCGCGCCCCGTCACCCGTCCAGATCTGAGGACCCATGCACGACGAGACTCTCGCGATCCACGGGGGTTACACCCCTGACTCCACGCGCGCCGTGGCGGTCCCGATCTACCAGACGGTCGCGCACGACTTCATCGACGCCGACCATGCCGGCGGGATCATGGACTTGGAGACCCCGGGCTTCCACTACAACCGCCTCAACAATCCCACAGTCGATGTGCTCGAGCAGCGGATCACCGCGCTCGAGGGCGGTGCCGCCGCGATGGCGGTCAGCTCCGGCGCCGCCGCGGTCAGCATGTCGGTCCTCAACCTGGTCGGCGCGGGCGACAACTTCGTGTCGGTCCCGCAGCTCTACGGAGCGACCTACACGTACTTCGCCCATGTGCTTCCCCGGCTCGGAGTAGAGGTCCGCTTTGCCGCGGACGACAGCCCCGAGGCGATCGGGGCATTGATCGACGGGCGCACCAAGGCGGTGTTCTGCGAGACGGTGGGCAATCCGGCCGGCAACGTCATCGACCTGGCGGCCGTCGCCGATGTCGCTCACGCCTGCGGTGTGCCGGTGATCGCCGACAACACCGTGGCGACGCCGTTGCTGCTCAAGCCGATCCAACACGGTGCCGACATCGTGATCCACTCGCTGACCAAGTTCATCGGTGGCCACGGCACGTCGATGGGCGGGATCGTCGTCGACGGCGGCACGTTTCCCTGGGCTGACCATCCGGACCGGCACGCGGCCATGCTCGAGCCGGAGCCGGCGTTCCACGGCGTCGCGTACACCGACGACTTCCCGCTGGCGCCCTACCTCACCCGCTGCAAGACGATCGGCCTTCGCAATACCGGCGCGGTCCTGTCGCCGTTCAACGCGTTTCAGCACCTCCAAGGACTCGAGACTCTGTCCGTGCGCCTGCCGCGCCACGAGGCCAACGCCCGTGCGGTGGCGGCGTACCTCGAGCAGGACCCGCGCGTCTCGTGGGTGAGCTTCCTCGGCCTGCCCGACAACCCGTATTACGACCTCGCTCAGCGCTACCTCGGCGGCCACGCGCCCTCGATCATGACCTTCGGCGTCCACGGCGGTCGCGATGCCGGCATCGGGGTGTTCAACAGCGTCAACCTGTTCAAGCGGCTGCTCAACATGGGCGACGCCAAGTCGCTGATCACCCACCCGGCCTCGACGACGCACCGTCAGCTCAGGCCGCACGAGCTCGACGCAGCCGGGATCACTCCGGACATGGTGCGACTTTCGATCGGCCTCGAGCATCCCGACGACCTGATCGAGGATCTCGACCAGGCGCTGGCCGTGGCCGCTTCGACGGCCTCACTTTCGCACGCAACGCACTAGCCGCCCCCGCCCCGTGGGTCTAGAGGCGCCGGCCGGCCGGCTGACGGAGCCGCCTCGACGTCAGCTATAGAATCGCTGTCCGCGCGCGGACTCCTCAGGGAAAGGACGGGGCTTGATGCGAACGAAGGCGTTGGCCGTGCTGGTGGGTGGGCTCCTGGTCGCTGCAGCGGCGGTTCCGCTGGTTGCCTCGGGTAGTACTTCTTCGAAGCCGAAGCCGAAGCAGAAGCAGAACCAGGCGCCGGCGATAAAGACCGAGGAGATCGGCTACTTCGGTAACGGCGTCGTCGCCCATCAGGTCAGCGTGTTCGTGTACTCGAACCTCGGGCCGAGCGCGGGCAACCACGTGACCGTTTGCCTCGCGGGAAAGTGCGAAGCGGCCCGTGGACATAACGCGAAGCTGGCCTGGTACTCGGCCTCGTTCAAGACCGCTCCGCTCCACATGGGAGACTCGGTGCGGTTCACCGCGATCGCATCGGACGTGGCCGGGCGCGCCCGGGTGACGGTCACCAAGGGCCTCCTCTGCATGCACAACAACGGCAGCACGCCGCAGACCTGACGCTCGCGGCTCATAGCGCTGTGCGGGCTCCAAGCCGAGCCGCCCGAGCTTGCCCATCCCGATCCGGGTCAGGATCCCGGAAACCGTGGAGAGCGCCATGCCGAGCGTCTCAGCGATCTCAGCGCCCGTCATCCGCAATCGCCTCAGCGCGGCGATCACCTCGGCGCGGCGTTCGTCGACGCGATTCGCCACGATCATCGGGGCCGAAGAGCGATCCAGCAGGCCGTCACGACCCTCGGCGCGGTACCGGGCTAGCCAGCGCCTCCAAGGCGGCCCGGATGAACAACGTCCTCGGGTCCTACAACTAGTGCGTGGTCGCCGTGGGGACGATCACTAGACGAAGACTTCGGCGACGCAGGCGCCGAGATCCAGGATTTCGGCGACGCAGGCCCCCAGGTCCTCGAACGCGCGGATGCGGCTCTTCGGCGACGGGATGTAGTGGTTGAAGTGGCGGAAGCCCTCGGTTAGGACCCCGAACATCCAAATCCGCTCCTGCGGCCGCCCGTCGATGTCGATCGGATGGGAATCGGGCGTCAGGTCGACGCTGCCGACCGTGACCGCGCCGTAGCGGAACTGACTGACGCGGCCGCGATTGTAGAGCCGGGTCAGCAGCTGCGACGCCGACCCGTCGATCCGCGGATCTTCGAGGTGGCCCCGGATCACGACATCCGCGTCCGATGTGTAGGCCTGCTTGAACGCCGTGGATGAGATCCGGGTGGGCGCGGTCGCGAGATCGTCCCGGCCGGGAGTCGGACCCATGCTCGGCGCGGGACCGTACGGGATCCGCAGCACGCCGGCGTCCATCAGGGCCAGGAACTGCGCGGACCGCAGCGCCGGCGGACCGGCGACGAGGCGATGGATCCGGCTGCAGATGTCCGCGTTGAAGTCCAGGTAGGAGTCGAGCGAGAGCCCGCCCTGCTCGACGACCGTGCGCATCGGGTCGCGGAAGATGCGAAGCACCTCAGCCGCAGACTTGACCGGGCTGGCTCCCCCGGGCACCTCGGCCTCGCGCAGGTCGTTGGCGAAGCCGTCGTAGACGAACGCCTCGTAGTCGCCGGTCGTGTCGTACTTCGGTTGGTGGCCGAAGAACATCGCCTCGGCGTCGAACCGGCCGTAGCGAATCGCCAGGCTCGCGAGCTCGTGCTCGAAGCGGTCGCGAAGCCAGGCCGTCTGCAGGCCTTCGCGCACCGACGCGCCGTCGGCGCGCGATCCCGATTCCTGGAAAGCGAGCTGGGAGTAGTAGCGGGAGGACATCTCGGCGAACAGGAGCGGCAGCAGCTCGCGGCGCACGTCCACCAGTCGCCGGTGTCCATTGTTGCGACCGCTCAGCGTGTCGAGCGCGTCGGGGGTGCAGATGATCGGCTTGTAGACGTCGGTGCGGTCGACTCCCGTCACCGATTTCGCGGTGAACGGCAGCCCGCTCCGCGAGAACATCTGAATCAGCGGCTCCCGTCCGCTCGGAACGTAGCGCAGCCCGTTCCCGTTCTCGACGAACCTGCCGCCACGGCCGACTGTCAGGGCAATCGCGACGTCGACGCCGACCAGTCCCATTCCGGCGATCGCGACCGTCGAGTCCACCGGCAGCTTGTCGACGTACGGCGCGACGGGGTAGGGACTCAGCACGCGCGGCCGCGATCCGCCGTTGCCGTTGTCCTGATTGGCGGTGTGGCCGGACGTGACGATCACGTGGTCGACGACTACGGTGTCGCCGTTCGCCAGGCATACCTCTTCGCGTCCATCGAGCCTCCCGACGAGGTCAACCGCCGAGGTCCGGTGATGGGTGATCTCGAGGTTCGGCGGCGCGCCGGCGACGAGCGCACGGTAGAACCACTGGAGGTATTCGCCCATGAGGCGCCGGGGCAGGAAGTGATGGGGCTCGATCGGCTCGCCGGCGGGATTGACCTCGCAGCGATCCCCGACCCACCGGTAGCCTCGCTCAAGCACCCAGTCGTAGAGCCCAACGCCGTAGCACGGCTGGTCGGCTTCGGTGGCATACGGATACAACGTCAACTGGCCGCACGGGGCATTGAGCAGGAGGTAGTCAGGCTGAGTGACGTCGTAGACCCCCGACCCGGGCGTGCCCGGCTCGATCACGTGCACGTCAACCTCGAGCCCGGCGGGCAGGCCCTGGCGAGCGGTCGTGACGACGCGCTCCAGCGCACAGGCGCCCCATGGGCCGAGTCCGACTATCGCGATTCTAAGCAAGTACGTGTCCTCCCCGAGTTCTGTCTAGTGAACGTCGGGGGCTGGTGCGATCTTCCGAGAACCGGTCCTCCAGCGCTGCCCCTACCAGCGGCGACCATAACATCGCCCCGAGCGGGGCGCCGCGATCCTCTCGCGGGCGCCCGGGATGCAACAGTTGCGCAATCGAGGTCTGAAATATGACCTACCTCGCGAGGATGGTCATGCTGCGCCCGTTCTATGTGCATGCCGACCAAGGGAGTTGTCGTGGCTCCGACAGACGATGCGGCCCCGCTCGCAGCGCTCTGTACCGAGCGCGTCGCCAATCGTCCGATCGTCTGCCACGCGCTCGACACACTCGTGTCGGGCGGAATCACGGAGCTGGCGGTAGTGGCCCCGGCGCCCGCGCTCGAAGCCATCCGTGAGTGTGTGGAGAACGACGGCGGGGCCGGAGCCACCGTTAGGTACCTGGCACAGACAGACCGGCCAGACCTTCTGGGCTCGCTCGAGGCCGCAGCCCCGTTCGTGGGCGATGACTCGGCCGTCGTGCACCTCGCCGATGGCCTTGTAGGAGAACCACCGGACCGATTCTCACGATTCCTCGCCGACGAACCGGAAGGCCTCGTGCTGCTGGTTCATCGGAGCGCGACTGAGCATGCCGGGCTGGGAGCGGTGACCGAGCGTCTGCTCGGTGTGACGGAGTTGAACGGCTCCCGCAGCCGTCTCTCAGTGGCGGGGGTCTGCGCGTTTGGACCAGGTCTTCTGAGCCGAGCCTCTACCGCTCCTGCGGGTCCCGACAGCCGGTTCGACTTGATCGCGGTCGCCGAGTGGCTAGCCAGCCAGGGGCACAAGCCTCAGGTTGGATTCGTCCAGACTTGGCGGCGGTACCGCGGCGATTCACTCGACCTGCTGGAGCTCAACCGGCTCGTGCTCGATCAGCATGCCCCGGAGGCCGATCCCGTCGATACTGGCGACAACCGCATCGAGGGTCGGGTGAGCATTCACCCGACGGCTGAGCTCAAGTCGAGCATCATTGTCGGGCCGACGATCATCGGGCCCGGCGCACGTATCTCGAACTCCTTCGTCGGTCCGTATACGTCGATCGGAGCCAGCGCGGAGATAGATGGCGCTGAAGTTGAAAGGTCGATCATCGCCGATGGTGCGCGGATCATGCACGTCGGCCGGCGGATCGAGGGAAGCACTATCGGGCAGCGCGCGACGATCTTCCGAGACTTCGCGTTACCGCGCGGGATCCGGCTCCATGTCGGGGCGAATGCAGAGATGGCCTTCAGTTGAGGGCGGCCCCACGAGCGTCCAGGCTCGCGACGCCGCACCGGCGGACATCGAACATTTCGTGATATCCGCCCCAAGCGCCGGTGCCGCTGACTACCATCCACCCGCGGTGGGAGAGAATGTAAGCCTGGCAATCGTCGACGCGGCGGCGGAGCCCGTCGGTGAGCCTGGTTTTGAGGCGCCGTCGAGGTACCTGGCGTCTATCGCCAACCTGCCGCTTATCTGGCACGTCTTCGACGAGCTGGCGGAGGGCGGCGTCGAGCGCGCTGTGATCATCGCCCGCGCCGGCGTCCGACGCGAGCTCGAGCAGGTGCTCGAAGGCGGTAAGTCGTGGGGCGTCGAGGTCTCTTATTCCGAGACGCCAGATGCCGACGGCGAGGAGACGGTGTTGGCGCAGACCAGGCAGACGCTCTCCTCCGGGCCGGTCCTCGTGTATCCGGCGGATTGCCTGTTCCCGGGTCAGGTCACGGAGATGCGCAATCGCTTCTCCGAGGGGGACGTCGATTGCGTCCTGTTGACGCAGCCTCCCGAATCCATGTCGTCGGGGTCTCGCGTGTTCGCGACCGCGGCCCTGCTCGGACCGCGCGCTCAATACGTTCTGGGCAACTCGATGTCTCCCGGCCGAAACCCGCGTGGTCTGGCCAACACACTGGCCGCAGCCGGCTGTCGCGTCGCGATGTGGGAGGCAGCGAAGCAGTGGTACTACAGCGACTCCACTGACCGCCTCCTGGCCGCCAACCGCCTGGTCCTCGACGACCTTCCGGTGCCAGTGGTGGATGGGAGCTTCCCGGACGACAACGAGGTCCACGGGCGCGTGGCGATCAGCCCGCGCGCGCATGTTTCCAACTCCACTCTGCACGGCCCCGTCGTGATCGACGACGACGCTGTGATCAGCGACTCGTTCGTCGGACCGTACACAGCCATTGGTCGCGGTGCCACGGTAGCTGGGTGCGAGCTCGACAACACGATGGTCCTCCCGTTCGCCGAAGTCCGACATCCCGGCTTGCGGATCGAAGCAAGCATCATCGGTGAGCGCTCGTCCGTCTCGCGCAGTTTCGAGTTACCGAAGGGCTTGCACCTGCGACTGCCGTCAGGATCGCGAGTGACCTTGGGCTAGCGGCGGACCGCCGGACTGACGGGCTCGGAGTCGGCGTCGCGCGCCCAGGTGTCAGGCGTGGGGGCTTAGCGCGCCCGACGGGGCGGAGGCCCCGGGCACGACGCCGATGCTCGGGCCGAGCGGCTCGGTCGGATCGAGCAACAGGGACACCGCTTCGCCCCGGGAGCGCACGCCCAATTTCAAGTAAGCCGACGAGAGGTGGCTCTTCACAGTGCTCTCGGCCAGAAACAGCCGGGCGCTTATCTCGCCGTTAGTGAATCCCCTCACGAGCAGGCCAAGTACTTTCCGCTCGCTCGCCGACAGTGACGGCTTGCGAACGGACATCCGTAGGTTGCGCGGCACGGCGATCTGCCCCGCCAGCGCCGCTGCGACCGTGGGCCGGAGCGCCACCTCGAGCTCGTCGGCGAACACCAGACCGTCGATCCCGCTATCCAGCGAGCGGCGGACGGCTCGACCGTCGGCCGACTCGCAGACGGCGATGATGAGCAACTCGGGAGCGCTGGTCTTCATTCGCTTGAAGGACTCGCAATCTTCCAGGCCAAGCGTTTGGTGATAGGACACGATCAAGTCGTCCGCGGCCTCGATGGCGATCATCCGCCGCAGCGATGGAACGACGCGCAAGTGAAGCGCAGGCTGTCCGGCGAGCACGCTGGAAAGCCTCAGTTGCACGGAGCGTTCCCCTGCCACTATGGCGACGTCCGTAACGCTCGGTAGCGACTCTCTGGCGGCGAGGCTGCTCACACCCGATCAACGCACCGACAACACGAGCACTTACGCACCGGTAATACGAGTACTTGCGGCCCCGCGCGGGACTAAGGTCAGAACTCAAACCAAAACGTCCAGCTCGCCTGGCCGACCGCAAGAATCCGAGCAAACACTCGTTGTGTTTAGTGGGCCCCTACCACTGACAACATCGTGGCATCCCCTACAAGATCAAGCTCCCGTCTCGAATATGGCGGCTCATGGTTCGTGGCTGCGAGCGCCCTGCCCCTCGACGGAGGGCTGTCGCGACCGAAGCCATTGGCGACGCTGTTCGCAGCGGCACTGCGGCGACCGCGGCAGGCCGTAGCGCTCATCGTGGTTCTGTTTCGGACGCAGTCCGAGCAGGTGGTCCTATCGACGTCGTTGACAGGCCACGTGTTGACCTCGTACTTCGACGAGCGGTCCTTGGGCTTCTTCCCGCAAAACCGGCTTTGCCGAGGGGTCCTAATCCTCCCGGAGCGTCACTCCGAATATCTGCGTGGGCGCCGCCGCCAGGCGCTCAGGACGAATCTTCGGAAAGCCGAGGTCGCGGGAATTCGGTGCGAGGCGATCAGCGACCGTCGCCGTGCTTTCGATGAGTTAGCGGAGATCCTCAAGCGCCGAGAGACTGCGGTGACGCTCGCGGGACTGCCCGTGCTAGCGAGCTGGCATGCGCTACTCACACGGCCCGAGATGACGCTCATGGTCGCGCGCGACCAACTGGGGGGCCCGGTCGCACTCGTGGGAGCAGTGATCGACGACGCCGTCTGCGTCATTCGCTTTGCCCTGGCGTGTAGCCATGAGGCAAGGTGGGCGCTTCATGACCACCTCGTTCGAATTCTGATCGCGCGCGGAGTCAGATACCTCCTCGGGGAAGGCGGTGGGACATTTGGAGCGCTCGGTTTCGGCACCAACGTCCACCACTACCAGCATCTGCTCGGCTATGAGCTGCGCCACCTGCGGCCCCGCGCCAGCGGACGATTCAGAGCGCCAGGGGAGGGCGCGGGTCACGCTGGGTGAGACGCCACGGAGGTTAGGTCGCGGACCGCGACGCTTACAAGCACGAGTCGGCGAGCAAGCACGCGAAGCTCATCGACGTTGTATTGGCGATACGCCTTCGCCCCACCGCCCTTCGCACTACAAAGATGACCGACACGATGCTCACCGGAATGATGATGGATGACTTCCAGCTGTCGCTGACGGCGCTCGTGCAACGAGCCGAGCAGCTCAGCGGTACGCGTCCAGTCGTCGCTCGCCGCCCGGACGGCTCGATCACGCGCACGACGATCGGCGACTGCGCAACGCGGGCCCGGCAGCTCGCGGGCGCACTGGCCGCTCTCGGGGTCGGCGACGGCAACCGAGTGGCGACCCTACTGTGGAACCAGCCGGAGCATCTCGAGCTCTACTACGCGGTACCGCTGATGGGAGCGGTGATCCATACACTCAACCCGCGACTTCACGCGGACGACCTCAGTTACATCGCTGCCGATGCCGAGGACCGCGTGATCGTCGTGGACGAGTCCCTGCTCGACGTTCTCGACTCGATCGAGTGGCGGTTCGAGCACGTGATCGTCGTCTCCCACTCCGGGTCGACTCCGTGCGCGTCGATCGACTACGAGTGGCTGATCGCTTCGGCGGACCCGATCAACTGGCCGCCGATCGACGAGCGTCGAGCCGCGGCCATGTGCTACACGTCGGGCACCACGGGTCGCCCCAAGGGGGTCGTCTACTCGCATCGAGCGCTGGTCCTGCACTCGCTCGTCTCAGCCCTCCCCGACGTCCTCGGGATCAACTCGCGCGACGTGATCCTGCCGGCGGTACCGATGTTCCACGTCAATGCGTGGGGCCTTCCCTACACCGCCGCGATGACCGGCGCGGCGCTGGTACTGCCCGGCCCCCGGCTTGACCCGGAGAGCCTGCTCGACCTGCTGGCCAGCGAACGGGTGACCTTCACGGCCGGCGTGCCGACAATCTGGATGTCGGTCCTGGGGGCGCTCGACGCCGAGCCTGACCGATGGGACCTCAGCGCGCTCGAGACGGTGGATCTCGGGGGCGCCGCGGTTTCTGGCAGCCTGCTCAGAGGCTTCGATCGGCACGGCCTCACGATCATCCAGGGGTGGGGCATGACCGAGACCTCGCCGCTTGGCACCGTGTGCCGCCTGCCCCGCGAGCTCGACGTCGGCTCGCCGACGGAGCAGTACGACTACCGGGCTCGGCAGGGTGTAGCCATCCCGCTCATCGAAGTGCGGGCCAGAGGTGAGGACGGCGAGCTCGTCCCCTGGGACGACCGGACGATGGGAGAGCTCGAGGTCCGGGGGCCGTGGGTCGCCGCGGGCTACCATGGCGGAGCCGGCGTTGAAAACTTCACCGACGACGGCTGGTTCCGGACCGGTGACATCGTGCGGATCGACCACCGCGGCTGTATTCGCATTTGCGACCGCGCAAAGGACCTGGTCAAGTCAGGAGGGGAATGGATCTCTTCCGTCGACCTCGAGAACCAGCTGATGGCTCATCACGCTGTCGCGGAGGCGGCGGTCATCGCGATCCCTGACGACCGGTGGGGCGAGCGTCCGCTGGCCGCCGTCGTCCTGCGCGATGGAGTGCAGGCGAGCCCTGAGGAGCTACGCACGCACCTCGGCGCCGAGTTCGCCAAGTGGCAGCTGCCCGAGCGCATCGAGTTCATCACTGCGATCCCGCGAACCGCAACGGGTAAGTTCAAGAAGGCGGAGCTGCGCGAGCATTTCACTGTGAAAGTCGGCCCCTAGCGGCTGAGGCCTGGGAGCTATGGCTTCCAGGGGTTCGAAAAAAGTCGGAGCGGCCGGGCGTTCAATGGGCATGAGATCGGGCCCAGGTCTTGTCAACGACTGAGCTACCCGCCCTATAACCGTGGCGCGCAAGCTCGCGACTCCGCGCCCGCCGGGTCCGTTTCGACCGGACTTCTGGCGCAGCCCATTGCGCGGGCCATGGCTGACCTCGTTCCTGGGCATGCTGTTGGTGCCGTCGATCACGGTGATCGCGCTCACCGGCTTCATCTCGCATTGGGCGTATTACCCCGAACTCGCGGGCAACGCCACGAGCAACCCGGCGTTCGACATCCCGGTTTTCTTCCACTTCCCGCAGTCGTGGCCGTCGTGGGACTACGCGGTCACTCAGGGCACCCACGTCACGCTGGGGCTGGTGACGCTCCCGCTAGTGCTGGCGAAGCTCTGGTCGGTCATCCCCAAGCTGTTCAAGCTGCCCACAGTGCGGACCCTCGCCAGCGCACTCGAGCGGTTCTCGCTACTGCTGCTCGTCGGGAGTGTCCTGATCGAGTTCGTCACCGGCATCTTCGCGGTCGAGGACTATTTCCCGTTCAAGATCGACTTCTACTCGGTCCATTACTACGGCGCATGGGTGTTCGGCACGATGTTCGTGCTGCACGCGTGCGTCAAGGTCCCGTCGGTGCGCCGTGCGTATCGCGAGCGCGGGGTTCTCAAGCCTCTGCGCGCCGGCCTTCAGGACACCAAGCCCGAACCGGCTGAGTCAAGCGAGCTCGTGCCGGTCAACCCCGCTGCCCCTACGATCAGCCGTCGCGGATTGCTGGCCTTGGTTGGCGGTGCGTCGCTGACGATCTTCGCGGTGCAGGTCGGCCAGTCGATTGGGGGGCCGTTGCGTCGGCTCGCACTGCTGGCGCCTCGCGGACGCGTGTTCGGAACCGGTCCCAACGACTTCCAGGTGACCCACAGCGCCGCCTCGGCCGGGATCACCTCGGCGGTCACCGGTCCCGATTGGCGCGTGACCGTTGTCGGCGCGCGGAAGGCCACGTTCAGCCGACAGCAGCTGCTGGCGATGGCGCAGGCCAACGAGACTTTGACGATCAGTTGCACCGAGGGGTGGTCAACGACGCAGCACTGGACCGGCGTGCGACTGGTCGATCTGGCCAGGGCGGTCGGGGCGCCCTCGGGGGCGATCCTCCGGGCCTTGTCGCTCGAGTCGGTAGGCCCGGGCGCCAACGTGGCCCTGGCCCACGATCAATGGAGCGACCAGCGGTCATTGCTCGCCCTGCGGGTCAACGGTGCCGACCTGTCGCTCGACCACGGCTATCCCGCGCGAGTGATCTTGTCCGGCGGGCTCGGAGAGTACAACACCAAATGGGTCCGCGAGCTCAGGTTCGAGGCGGCATGAGACGAGCATCGTTGCTTGGGCATTTCCGGCGCCGCTACGGGGCGAGCCCGCTACACCTGGCGGGTCACTTCGTCGTGTTCGCCATCGCGGCATTCGCGCTCGACCGGATCGCCAGCGCGGGCGGTGTCACAGAGGTGATCGCTCTCTACGTCGGGTTCGTGATCGCCCACGATCTCATCTTCCTTCCGCTCTACTCGGGTCTGGACAGCGTCACGCGCAGAGCGCTCGCGCGGCTGTCGGCCCGGTGGTCGGCCAAGGTTCCGGTGATCAACCACGTTCGGGCGCCGATGTTCATCTCCGGGCTGCTCCTGGTCATGTACTCGCCGCTCATCTCAGGGAGGGCCGACTCCGCATACTTCGCGGAGAGTGGCCACCACCTCGAGGGTTACCTGCGCAACTGGCTGCTGATCTCGGTGGTGCTGTTCCTCGGCTCGGGCCTCATCTACGCGCTCCGAGTCCGACGCGCCGGGGTCAAGACGCAGACCTGACGCTCGCCGCGCTGTCCTGACGTGGTGCTGCTCGACCTCGATAGGGTGCTGGCATGCCCAACGGCGCTCAGGCCCTGATCCGTACGCTCGTCGACGCGGGCCTCACGACGTGCTTCACGAACCCGGGTACGTCGGAGATCCACTTCGTCGCCGAGCTCGATTCGGTGCCGGAGATGCGAGCGGTGCTGACCCTGTTCGAGGGCGTCGCGACCGGGGCGGCCGACGGCTACGCGCGGATGGCGGACAGGCCCGGGGCGACTCTGCTGCACCTAGGCCCGGGGCTCGGCAATGGCCTCGCGAACCTCCACAACGCGCGGCGCGCCAAGGTCCCGGTGGTCAACATCGTGGGGGATCAAGCGACCTACCACGTGCCCTACGACGCCCCGCTGCAATCCGACATCGAGAGCGTTGCGCGCAATGTGTCGGCGTGGGTGCGGACATCCACGAGGACCGAAGACATCGGCCGCGACGCCGTCGAGGCGGTCACGGCCGCGATCGGACCGCCCGGTCGGGTGGCGACGCTGATCGTGCCGGCTGACGTGTCCTGGCAGGAAGGCGCACAGCCCGCGGCGGCTCCCCAGCCCGCGGCTTCACCGGCGGCCTCCGGAGAGGCGATCGAAACGGTCGCGAAAGCGATCCGGAGCGGCCGCCGGACCGGGATCCTCCTCGGCGGGCGGGCGCTGCGTGAGCGGGGCCTGCTCGCGGCCGCGCGGATCGCTGCGGCTACTGGAACGAAGCTGCTCGCGGAGATGTTCCCGGCCCGCCTGGAACGCGGCGCCGGCCTCCCCGCCGTCGAGCGCCTCTATTACTGGCCCGAGCTCGCCTCTGCTCAGCTCGAAGGGCTCGAGCAGCTAATCCTGGTCGACGCGAGCGCGCCCGTCACGTTCTTCGCCTACCCCGGCAAGAGCAGCTCGCTGGTACCGGATGGTTGCGAGGTGCTCGAGCTCTCGCCGCCGGCGTCCGACGTGCTCGCGAGCCTCGAGGAGCTGGTCGAGGCGCTCGATGCCGCCGATGCCACGCCGACGCTGCAGCAGCGGGCGATGCCGCCACATCCCGACGGTCCGCTCAACGCGGCGGCGGTCTGCCAGGCGGTGGGCGCGGTCCTGCCTGAAGGCGCAATCGTCTCCGACGAGGCGATCACGTCCGGATTCGCCCTGCCGCCGAACACCGCGGGGGGTCCGCGGCACGATTGGCTCACGCTGACGGGCGGCGCGATCGGCCAGGGGCTGCCGGTCGCGGTCGGAGCAGCGATCGCGTGTCCGGATCGACATGTGATCGCGCTCCAGGCCGACGGCTCGGCTCTGTACACGATCCAGTCGCTGTGGACGATGGCGCGTGAGCAACTCGACGTCACCGTCGTGCTGTTCAACAACCGCGCCTACAGCATCCTCGACGCCGAGCTCGCGCGCGCCGGCGTGCACGACCCCGGCGCGAAGGCCCAGGCTCAGCTCGGGCTCGGTGATCCGGACCTCGATTTCGTCGAGCTCGGAACCGGGCTCGGGGTCGCGTCGCGGCGCGTCGATGCCCCGGATACGCTCACCAACTCCCTCGAAGAGGCGATCGCCGAGCCCGGCCCGCACCTGATCGAGGTTGTGGTCCCCGTCGAGCCTCCGCCACCCGTGGTCGTCGGATACGCCCAGCGCGCTTCAAGCCGCTGACCGGCGATCGGGCGGCGAACGCGATCAGGCCGCTCGTAGCAGAACGCTGTTAGCGCGAGCGGACGACAGCCGGCCGGCAAGCTCGTCGAGGCCCTGCTCGATTCCCTGGGCGATCATCTCGAAGTGCTCGGTGGTCGCGGTTAGCGGCGGCGACACCGCGATCGCGGATCCGCCAGGGCGCACCAGCACCCCTGCCTGACGGATCGCGACCGCCAGCGAGGCAACGACGCGAGGTTCCGCGTTGCAGGCCTCTGGGGTGAGCTCAATGGCGCCCATCGTCCCCACGCCGCCCCGGACCTCGGACACGAGCTCGTGCGCTACGAGCGGCGCGAGCGCGTCGAATAGCGCCTGCTCCTGGTCGCGGCCGCGCTCGAGCAGGCCCTCACGTTCGATGATCTCGAGGTTCGCGAGCGCCGCGGCGCAGCACGTGGGGTGGCCGGAGTACGTCGAGCCGTGCCTGAAGATCGGTCCTCCCGGCTCGCGCCAGAACGGCTCGGCGACTCGCTCGGAGACCATGACCCCGCCGAGCGGGAGGTAGCCGCTCGTCACGCCCTTCGCGAACACGATCATCGACGGTTCGACGTTCCAGCGCTCGATCCCGAACCATGTGCCGAGGCGACCGAAGGCGCAGATCACCGCGTCAATCACGAGCAGCACGCCGGTGCGCTCGCACAGCTCCGCGACGCCCTCGATGTACCCGGGGGCGGGCGGGTACACGCCACCGGCCCCGATCACCGGCTCCATGAACACCGCCGCCACTCGCTCGGGACCGACCCGCGCGATCGTCTGCTCCATGTCCTGGAGCGAGTCGTGATGCACCTGCACCGTCTCGCCCTGCGGTCCGAAGCCCTGGCGGTTGCTCGGAATACCGCCGAGCGCGGTTCCGAACCCGTGCGTGCCGTGATACGCGGCGGTACGGCTGACGAGGACCGTGCGGTCCGGCTGGCCAAGCTCCCACCAGTATCGGCGGGCCAGCTTGGCGGCGGTGTCGATCCCGTCGCTCCCGCCGGAGCCGAAGAACACCTTCGCGGGCATTGGTGCCCGCTCCGCGAGGACCTCCGCGAGCTCCAGCACCGGCCGGTTGGAGAGATCGAAGAACGCCGAGTACGCGCCGAGGCGCTCCATCTGGGCAGCGACCGCGTCCCGGATCTCGGGTCGGCCGTGCCCCACGTTCGCGTACCACAGGCCGGCGGTCGCGTCGAGGTATCGCTTCCCGCTCGCGTCCCACACCCACACGTCCTCTGCGCGCTCCATTACGAGCTCGGAATGGCGGACCGAGCCCATGTCCGCGTACGGATGCCAGAACCGCGTCTCCCTACTCATTGCCCTTCACCTCCCCGGCCGGGCCCGGAAATGGCACGGCCGCTCGGATTTCTACTGGAGCTCGACAACCAAACCGCCGGCGCGAGCGCTCGAGGATCACTCGAACAGCGGTAGCGAACCATCGAGTTCATATACGGTCGCGCGGGGATCCCGCAGCCCGATCTGCTTGGCGGGAACGCCGGCGACGATCGTCAGCGGCTCCACGTCCTTCGTGACAACTGATCCAGCCGCGATGACCGCCCCGCGTCCCACGGTCACGTTCGGGAGGACTATCGCACGGGCCCCTATCCACACGTGATCCTCGATCACGATCCGGCCCGGCACCTGCCCGAACTGCGGGTCGTTGATGTCGTGCGATCCCGCAAGGATCATGACCTCGGTCGAGATGCTGACGTTGTTGCCGATTGTCAGGCCACTGCGGACATCGAGCGTGCATTTCCGGTTGATCCGCGTGTTCCGGCCGATGCGTGCGCCGTCCTCGCGGGTCTGGCGCGGCCCGAAGGACCACACGAACGTGCCCATGTGAATGCCGACGCCCTCTCCGAGCTCGAATCCCCATATCCGGCGATACCAGAGATGCCGAATCTTGAAGCTGGGCACGTAGGCCACGACGTAGTTGGTCAGGTACGCGAATGCCCGAATGAGGAACACCCGCAGACCGCGATTGGGCGATTGCGGGTGCACGGTCCGGGGGTCTAGGTCAGTACGGCCCTTCTCGGGCAAGCCCGTCGCGTCGGCCTCGGTCTCGTCTCTGATGATTTCGATCTCGTCTGTGATTAGTGGCATGGTTGCGGTCATCGTCATTTCCTCTCGTTGAACGAACGTACGGCCGCCCCGTCCACTTTCGCGGATGCGGCTCCAGCGTTTGAACGAACGTGCCGCCGACCATCCCACTTTCGCGGCGCCGGCTGCTTCGACCATCGCAATGGCGCTAAGGAAGATATTGAGGAGCTTTTGCGCGAGCACTTGCGCAAGCATTGGCTCGCACCCCGCGTTGATCCGGCATGTGCGGAATCGGTGGTTGTGTACTCGGGCGTGGGGCGACGCCCGACCCGGATCGCCTGACGGCGATGCGGAATGCCCTCGCCCATCGCGGACCCGACGACGCCGGGATCCACGTTATCGACAACGTCGCGCTGGTACACACGCGGTTGTCTATTGTCGACCTCAGCGCGAATGGCCATCAGCCGATGCGCGATCCGGACGGCGAGTGGTTGCTCGCTTACAACGGTGAGATCTACAACCACGGCGAGCTGCGGAGCAAGCTGGAAGGATCTCCGTTCGTCGGGACGAGTGACACAGAGACCCTCCTGTGGTCGCTCATGCGATGGGGCCAGGACGTCGTGTCGGAGCTGGGCGGCCAGTTCGCGTTTGCCGCCCTGGATGTCCGCGGGGATCGCCTGTTGCTCTGCCGCGATCGCTTCGGGATCAAGCCGCTATATCTCTCCGAGTTCGACGGGGGCGTTTGGTTCGCCAGCGAACCGGCCGCTCTGATCGCGGCTGGCGCGCCGGACGAGCCGGTCGACACCGCCTGGGACAATCTGTTCAACGGGACGTACCTCGGAGGCGAGGGAACGCTCCTGAAGGGCATCACGCGGCTCCCGCCGGGCTCGTGGACGGAGATCTCGCTCGAGGATGCCGGGTACACGACCTGGCGCTGGCACGCACCCGCGGACGACGTCGATCCGATCAGCGCGGCGCGTCTGAAAAATCACTCGCGCTCGGAGCTCGTGTCTGAGCTCGAAACCAGTCTGCGCAACGCCGTCCACAGGTCTCTCCTGGCCGATACGACGGTTGGAACGTTGTGCTCGGGGGGCCTCGACTCCAGTGTTATCACCGCCCTGGCGGCGGAGAAGATGCCGAACCTCGTGGCGTTCGGAGCCAGCTTTGCCGGAGACGGGAGGCTGGACGAGGGCCTTGCTGCCCGGCGGGTGGCCGACGCGCTCGGCCTCGAGCTCGAGCTGATCGAGGTGACGCCGGCCAGTTGGCGGAGCGCCTTTGTTCCGGCAACCGTGCATTACGGAGTTCCGATCGCGAACGCAAGTGCGGTCACCGTCGCGCAGCTCGCCGACCGCGCTCGGGAGTGTGGTGTCAAGGTGCTCCTGACCGGCGAGGGTGCGGATGAGCTGTTCGGCGGTTACACCAAGCTCCACGCCGAGGCGCTGGCCGCTTTCCTCCCGTGGTACGACCGAGTCGTCCACGCTGCCGAGCCGATGGTGTGCAGCGATCCGATGCGGGCGCTGAACCCAATCAACGTGCTTCGGCGCACGCGCGAGCTCGTGGGCGCGGCGGTTGGCCCGCCGCCGACCAACAAGTGGTTGCCGGTGTCGACCCCGGGTGCGAACCAGCACGTTCCCACTCGTGAGTCGATCGCGGCCTATGCCCACCACGACGGCGATCGGGGCTCGCTCGAAGCCGGGCTTCTCAGCCAGCTCGATTACTCGCTGTGCTGGCTGCTCAACCGCATGGACAAGAACGTGATGCAGGCCTCGGTGGAGGCTCGTGTTCCGTTCCTCGAGCCCGATGTGGTCAAGCTCGTGCTAAACCTGCCGCTCGAAGCGAGGGTCGGGCCGTGGTCGAAGGGCATCCTGCGCGATGTCGCTCGCCGGGTGCTGCCTTGGTCCATCGCCCATCGACCCAAGATCTACGGAATGGCCTTCGACGCCCGCACCTGGATCGAAGAGGCCGCAAATCCAGCCTTCCTCACCGACGGCCTCCTGAGGGACACGCTACGGATCCCGCAGGAGGACTTCGACAACGTCGTCAAGGCCGGCAACCACGTGGTGCGAGTGCGACTCTGGTCCGCTGAAGTCTGGTGCCGGTCGGTGTTTGCCGGCCACTCAATTCAGCAGATCGAGCAGGACCTCTGGCGTTGAGAGCCGCAGGGTACTCGCAGCACCATCGCGGTAGGGCCGGCGCGGAGGCGCGCCGGCCATATTGCAGTTGGAGCCCGACCAGGGATCACTGTACGAACTTACTCCCAGGTGGAGTTGACTCTTGGTGTCGGGTGAGGTTTACTTTCCCGCCGGAACGCTCCGCTCTGGGCGCGAGTTCAGATGGACCTGGACCCTTGAGCGGATCATTGCTTGTCTGTTAGCCGATTGCCTCTGCCGCTCGAGTGTCATCAACACTGGGGCCCAGTGGCGGTTCGGAGATCGAGTTGGGCGGCCGTGGGGTCGCACGAAAGGGGTAACTCAATGTCGGACCTGAGGGCAGTCTGCGTGGATCCATCGACCGAAGCTGGAGTGACCGGTAGCATGCGTCGCCGGGTGCGCTTGCTTGTTGGTCTGATGTCCGCGCTTGCGGTGACCGCGTGTCTGATCGCCGGCCAAGCACAGGCAGCGGTGATCACCAGCTACACCAACCCGAGCATCGTCGCGCCCTACGGGATCGTGGCAGGACCCGACGGCGCATTGTGGTTCACAAACCAGTACAGCAACTCAATCGGGCGGATCACCACCGGTGGCACGGTCACGAACTTCACCGGCACCGGCATCAGCAGCCCACAGGACATCACGATGGCAGTGGGGCCCGACGGCGCGCTGTGGTTCACGAATGACTACGGCACCTACTCGATCGAACGGATGACGACGAGCGGCGTCGTCACGAACTACACCGACCCGAGCATCAACTACCCCCAAGGGATCGTGGCGGGGCCTGACGGCGCGATGTGGTTCACCAACTACGGCAACAACTCGATCGGGCGGATCAGCACGAGCGGCGTGGTCACAAACTACACCGGTCCCGGCATCGGCGATCCCAACCAGATCGTGGCAGGCACCGACGGCGCGCTGTGGTTCACGAACACGGCTAACAACTCGATCGGGCGGATCACCACCAGCGGCGTGGTCACGAACTACACCGACCCCAGCATCGATGGCCCGGAGGGCATCGCGGTGGGGCCTGACGGCGCGCTTTGGTTCACGAACTACTTCGGTAATTCGATCGGTCGAATCAGCACCAGCGGCGTGGTCACGAACTACACGGATCCCAGCATCAATGGACCCGCCAGAATCGCGGTGGGCAATGACGGGGCGCTGTGGTTCACCAACTACACCGGTAATTCGATTGGGAGCATCACCACCAGCGGCGTAGTCATGAACTACACCGACCCCAGCATCAGTGGCCCGGAGGGCATCGCCGCAGGACCCGACGGCGCCATGTGGTTCACGAACTACACCGGTAACTCGATCGGCCGTATCCAGACCTCCGAGACACCCACGGCGCTTTGCCAGCTGACCGTGAGCGACGTGGAGAGCAGCGCCAAGTACCAGGCGCTCCCAGGTTCGGCCAAAAACGCGATCAACCAGTCCTTGACTATGGCGTGCAACCAACTGGGAAATATCACCGCGAAGCTTACCTCTAGGCAGCTCGCGCTGGCGGTCGCCGCCTACAAGGCCGTGGTCACGGGCCTAGCCAACGGCGGGTGGCTCACGTCAACCCAGGCCAGCACCCTCGCCACCCTAGCAAGCAACCTCACACTCAACTGACGCAGCGCAGGCGGGCTCGCCCTAGGCGAGCCCGCCGGCCTGCGCTCGCCTAGCGCGGGCGGGCTCCGTGCCCGGGCTGAGATGTTGTAGGGCACATCGCTCCGAGCACGCGTTTGACAGCTCGTACATGCTTCCGGACGACGCCGGGCCGGTCGTGCGGACGAGGTGCGCCAGCGGACCTGGGCCGACATCGCATCGGGCCGGCGGACGGCCGACCGCCTCAGCGAACGGCGTGACAGGCGCCGAGTACTTCCTCGGCTTCCCGGGGGAGGGGTGTCCGTCGCGTTGAACAGGCCATCAGTCCGACGCCGCGTCGGACGCGCCGTCCACATGAACCTGAGAGACTTTGCCGTCGAGCCGGACCGCGGCGATCTGATTTGGGGGTGTGGGTCTTACGCGGGCCTCGCGGACGGGCGTTACGAGGAGATTCGTGACCCGTGACATTTCGCTCCGCTCGTCGCCTAGGGCTCGTCCAATGAAAACCGCCGCCAACCGACACACCCAGCCAGGCGCGAAAGACACTTTTGACCGGCGTGCGCGGGCAGTATGCTTCGACATAGCCTCGGTAGTACTCCGCGAGCCCAGGAGCTCGATCACGTCGGTTGCGCGCTCGATCGGCGGGCCCCCCGCCGCGACTTGGTGAACCCGCGCTGGGGAGAGCATCACGGCAGCTCCACCAGGGCTGTGCCCGAACCCCGGTCACGCTCGACGGGTCTGACGAGATCGCTGTCAAGGCCGGTTGAGAATTGACCCCTTGGTGCCGGTTGAGAGTTGATCCCCCTGTGGGTGTCGTGCCGGTTGAAACGTAGGCCACTTGAGGGTGGGGCTCGCCGGCGTTTTGCGTAGCGAGCCGTAGGCGAGCGGAGCGAAATGCCGGCGGGCGCGCCGGTTAGGTGGTGTCGCTGGGGCGGGCGGGGCGGGGTCCGAGGTCTCGGTCTTTGAGGCGGTAGCTGTCGCCTTTGAACGAGATCAGCTCGGCGTGGTGGATGAGCCGGTCGACCATCGCGACCGCGACCATGTCGTCGCCGAAGATCTCACCCCACGCGCTGAACGGCTTGTTGGAGGTGACGATCAGGCTGGCGCGCTCGTAGCGGCGTGAGACGAGCATGAACATCAGGCTCGCGGCTTGGGGGTCGAACGGGATGTAGCCGACCTCGTCGCAGATCAACAGCGGGATCCGCTCGAGTCGATCAAGCTCGGCGTCGAGCTTGCCCTGGCGTTGCGCGTCGCCGAGCAGCGCGACCCATTCGGTCGCGGTGCGGAACAGCACGCGCTGCCCGGCCAGGCAGGCGCGGACCCCCAAGGCGATCGAGATGTGGGTCTTGCCGGTGCCGGGCGGGCCGAGCAGGATCACGTTCTGTTTGGCGTGCAGGAAGTCGAGCTGGCCGAGGTGCTCGATCACCTGCTTCTTCACCGAGCGTTGGAAGGTGAAGTCGAACTCCTCCAGCGTCTTGTGAGCCGGGAACCTCGCGGCGCGGATCCGCGACCGGCCGCCGGAGGACTCGCGCGAGGAGATCTCGGTCGAGAGCAACGCTTCGACGAGGCGCTCATATGGCCATTCCTCCTGGCGAGCGCGCTCGGCGAGGCTGGGCATCGCCCGCGCGGCCGCCGGCATCTTCATCGCCCGGAACAGATGGGCAAGCTCCGACTCGCGGCTCATGCGATCAGCTGGTCATAGACCGACAGTGACCGCTGCTCAACGAGCAGTTCGTCGTCGACCGAGCCGCGTTGGGCGCGCAGCTTGCGGGCGTGCTCGAGCGCGGTGACGATCCGGTTCTTCGCGAAGGAGCGCTCGTGCCGGCACGCGAGCTCGCCGGTATCCCGGACGACCGCAACGACCTCCTGCTGGCTGACCCTGACCTCGACACGCCGGCCGACCACAGCCGGGTCCAACGAGTAGTCGTTGGTGTCGAAGCGGACGTGCGGATCCGGTGGCACCCTCATCACCCAACGCCGGTCGACATCCGGTCGGTGCTCAGGCAGCGGCCGCATCAGCGCCCGCTCCTCGATCAGCCGGTCGATCGGCCGGGCCCGCAGCGTCTTGTGCGTGCGCGCGTTCGCCTTGACGAACCAGTCGTCGAGCTGCAGCTGATAGTCGAGGTGATTCGCGAACTTCCGGCCCGGTTCGAAGTTCGTCTCCATGTATCCCTGCAACCGCTCGACACACCCCTTCGCCTGCGGGTCCGCCGGCTCGCAGAACAACCAGCCGACCGGCAGCTGACCGCAGAACGCCGCATACGCGTCGGTCGGCCTGCCGCCGCGCGCGTGCAGACACCCCTCGCGATCCCACACCATCAACTCCGGCAACCCACCCAACAACCACACGCACCGGCTCATGCCCCACAACACGTCCGGCGCCTCCTTGCTGAAGATCAACGCACCCGCGCCCGCCCGCGAATAGCCAAGGCACGCCACCACGACCCAGCCGCGGCGGTCCTGGCCGTGACCGACCGGCACCGGCCGACTCGTCTCCCACAGATCCCACTGACAGATCTCGCCCGGCCGATACACCGTCCGCTGATACGCCCGCGGCCGCACGAACATCGGCCGGATCTCGCGGAGATAGTCATCCACGATCGTCTTGCCGCCACCGAACCCCAACGGCTCCAACAGCTCCCGGACCCTGACCCCCGGCAGCCTCGGATCCTCCCTCAACAGCCGGTGGATCTCATCCTTGAACGGCTCGAGCATCGACGGCCGCTCCGGCACACAGAACACCGGCGGCGTATCGGACCGCAACGCCACCCTGACGGTGTTCCGCGCCAGACCCGTCCGCCGAACCAGCTCCTTGATCGGCACACCACGAACAAAGTGCTCCCGACGAAGTTCAGCCCAACCCTCCACGTCCAGCACGCCTCCTCCTGGCACTCGATCCCAATGACCAAGCCAGGCTCAACCAGACCCCGGACACCTCCGCCCACATCCAGGGGGTCAAATCTCAACCGGCGAAGGAGGGTCAGTTTTCCACCGGCGCCGACAATCGCCCACGGACTGGATCGCTAGCAAGACATCGTGCCCAGGCGGGCGCCCAGCGACTCCTCCACGCTAACCACAACTATTCGCGTTGGCGAGGGAGTCCTAGCCCTCGATCTCTCGAGGTCTACTGTCGAGCTTGGCCTCGATCGCGTCGTCAGCGTCTCGTCGATTTCTGCGCCGTCCACGTGACTCAACCCCTTTTGCTTTCCGGTCGCACTTGCTCGTGCGAGCCGGGCTCTCGTGCGAGCGGCGGCCTCTCCGGGCGGCACATAAAGCGCAAGTTTCCCATTCCTGTAGTAATAGCCCCCCGCGCGCGGCGACTTTCGTTCCTGGCGGCATCGTCATACAGTCAACCGAGGACGATTGCCTGATCTCTTGACGTACTCGCCCGGCGGAGGATCTTGGCTCGTCACGTCGTAGGCCCAACTCGTAGCGCCGGCGAGCCCGTATTCCAGCTCGAATCCGAGTCGCGGGAAGAGGTCACGGACGAGCTTGATCTTCTTGGTCGGCGCAAATGTCAGGCGAGATGCCAGTGGAGCACCGCGCGATCATGTCCCATGGGGCCTTCCACCGTGCCAGCTCGCGGGCGGGCACGCGATCCACATCCTCGGGAGGGGCGGGAAACCCCGCCGCGCCTTCGTTCCGGGCGGGAATCACATAATCGGGTTCGAACTCATGCATTGCACTCGCCGGGTCGAGCACCATCTGGCGCACGAGTCGAAATCGCCGTCGATCAGGTGGAGGTAGATACCCCCTGCGAAATGCCCCAAGACGAAACAGTGGGCAAACTGTGACGTCGTGTAGCTTCCCGCCAGGGCCACGCGGATCTCGCACCGCGCGGGCCGCGGCCCTGCGGCCTCCAGCTTCTGCAGGAGCGCCGCGGCAGACGGCCAACCGACAAGCGGACCGCTCCCGGAGGCTGCCCGCAGCAGCCATTGATACGCGTCCTCGTAATTCGCTAACTCGAGCGCGGCGCGCGAGAGCTTGCCGCAAAGCCCGGCATCTGGCGGCTCGGTCCGTGCCGCAACCTCCCGCAGCGACTGTCGCGCATTCGCCCTCGAAGCGGTCGACGCAGCGCCCTCACCCTGCGTCCCTGCCCCCCATCTCCGTTGCATCTCGGTGCATCCATTTCCGTTAGGCCGATTTGTCGCCGGCCCGCCCTCGCACGCGCGCGAACCCGGATAGGACCAGCTCCAGCTCCTCGCGCCTCACGATGCGTAGCGCGACGACGAGGATCACCAGCGTGGCGACGCCGGCTGCGACCGATTCCACCGATCCGAGCGGGCGGGCGACGAGCGCCACGGCGACCATCGCCACCGATGCGAGCACCACCAACGAGCACCGCTTGAGCATGCGTCCGTCAAACACATGGCGACCGACCAGGACGAATCCAACGACATCCATCAGCAGCTCGGTCAACACCAGGCTGATGGCCGCTCCGATCGCGCCGTTGTGGTACCGGTGCTCGGTCAGCGGAATCAACACGAGGTTGAGTAGCGGGTTCACCACCGCGGCGCCGGCCATGACGATCGTCCAAACGACCTGCCGTTTCGCCGCGAGCAGCACCGAGGCCAAGATGATGTTCAGGTAAATCGCCGGAACACACATTGCGAGGATGATCATGACCGGGACTGCCTGTGCGAAGCCCGGCCCATACACCGCGTGGATCAGGGGATACGCGACAATTGCCACACCCGCAGCAATTGGAAAGCTAATGACGAGCACCATCTCGACGGGAGCTCGGGCGGTCTCGACCAGCTCCCGCTTGCCCTTCACAAACGCAGTCACCAGCCGTGGCAACCAAGCGGTCTGCACGAGCACCGGCAGAAACATGAGCGTCTGAAACAACTGGGTACTGGCTCCGTACCAACCGACAACCTCAGAGCGGGTCATCAGGGTCAGCATGATCGTGTCGATCCAGAAGTAGATCATCCCAAACAACCCGAACGCCCAGTAGGCAACGCTCTGCTTCGTCATGTGGGACATGAGCTTGAAATCTGTCCTCATGTCGACGCGGAAGTGCGGTCTAAGCCACAGGAAGGTGATGACGAGCACAACACCCGTCACGATTGCCATGTTCGCGGCGATCCCAACAACCTTGAACCCAGCCACGACCAAGCCGATGCCGATAAGGCTTTGCGCGGTCTTGTTCACGATGTCGGCAAAGGCGAGGTACTTCATCCGTTCGATCGCCTGAAAAGCAGCCTGCAGAGGCTCGGTCAGAAGCGTCAAGACCGTCATAGCCGTGATGAGGTACAGGACCACCGTCGCGTCGTGTCCGTAGTCGGCCACGCGCGCCCACACAACAGCCGCCAGCCCGACGATGGGAGCAACGATGATACGGAGGATGAGCGCGGTACCTACGAGCTTCGGGCCCGCGGTGTGGTTGATCACGGTCTCTCTCACGAGGTAGTTGCGCGTGCCCATCCCGAGGACGATGCCGAGCACACCGGCCACCGACTGGGCGGAGACCAGGATGCCCAGTCCGACCGGACCAAGGGCTCGCGGGACGATGAGCGTCCACACGAGTGTCATCGTCCAGGTGACGGCCTGACCGCCGACGAGCACGCTGAGATTTCGCGCGACGCGGTGTCCGGCGTCCGACGCTTGCGCCACCGGCTCGCCGACCGGTCCGACAGGCGCAACCGGCTCCGCACGGACGACCTTGCGGACTCGGAATGCCGGATCGACAGTCGCCGGAGGCTCACCCGCTGGGGCAGCCAGCGCGAGCGGAGCGCGTGGTCCGGCCCCACGCTCTGTGTCGACAGGCATCGTGCCTTCGTCGACGGTCAAGGCGGATGCCTCGTGTGCCATTACTCGAACAACGGGAACGGGCTGTCGAGGAGATAGACTGCTTCTTCTGCAGCTCGGGCGCCGACGGGTCGGGCGGGGGAGCCGACGGCTACGGCCAAGGGCGGCACGTCACGTAGGACGGTGGCTCCGGCGCCGACCACGGCCCCTTGTCCGACGGTGACGCCGGGCATGATGACGGCGGGCGTCCCGATCCAGACATTGTCTTCGATCACTAGGGGCGTGGCTAACGGGCGCCCGAGGGACCGACCGCAAACAGAGCTGATACCAGCGCTCGATGCTTGCGCCGTATCGTGTTCCCGCCCAGGAGTTGCGATAGTCGTCATGATGTTCGAAGCATTGGTTCGCCCCCCGACAGCGAACCGGGAGCTGCGCCGGTGGAACCGACGCACCGCCTCCACAAAGGCGACCAGCGCCGACGCGGAGGCGATCCGACCGTGTGGTCTGAATTTCGTATCAATGAGAGAACGCGCGCCTGCGGTCCATACTTGCGCGGACGGCAACGCGGACCCAGACGGTCGGAGTGACGTTTACCCACCCAGCCCGGCACGTGACCGGCTGCGGCGCGAATCGCCGAACGGCTGCGAGCGTACCCGGTAACGGGCTATCTCGGTGTCTGCGCCGACCAGCGCGATCTTGGCGACCGCGTCCCGGAGCCCGGCGCTCTGCGACGGGGTGATCAGAGACGCGGCGTACCGGGCGCGGTACACAAGGTCTTCCATCGAGTCAGAGGGACCGCACACGAACGCCAGGCCTCGTTGCGCGAAGCGCTTAGCCAGCTGCAGTTGATGATCGTCGACGTGCTCACCGAACCGGGCCAGACGCGGCAGGACGATCGGCTTCCTGGAGTTCCTGATCGCCGTGATCATCGATCCAACTCCGGCATGTGAGATCACGATGTCCGCCCGCCGGATGTTGTCCAGGAGATCGCCGGACTCGAGGTAATCGACCCACTCGGCGGTGACGAGATCGGACCTCGGCGGAGTAGAGCCGTGCTGGATGATGATCTCATCCTCTTGATCGAGCGGCGCGACGAGCTCGATCGCCCTATGAAAGGGCTGGTCGTGCGTCCCAAGCGTCATGAAGATCATACGATCGCCCCCTCGTAGCGACACTTGCGGTAGCGGTCGGCCAGCTCGGGCCATTGCACGAAGAAGTGCGAGGTCATGGGGTACACGAGCCGTCCGGTCAGGGAGAGCTTTTCGATCCTCGCGAGGCTCTCCACGTAAATCGCCTTGATCCCGAGGAGCCTCGCGGCGTAGATGAATGGCACGCCGACACCGGCGCCAGTGGTAATCACCGCGTCGGGGCGCAACCGCGCGAGGACGCGGAAGGCCAGGAAGCTATTTCGTATCAGGTTGCCGATGTGGCGGTTAGTCGGGCTGTACGCGTAGACAACCGACTCGCCGGCCAGGAGGACGTGGGCATCGAACTTGTCAAAGGTCACCCAGTGTCGGGACGCTCGGTCATATGCGCTTGCGAGCTCCAGGAGCTCGACGAGGTGCCCACCACTCGACGCCACCAGCAAGACCCTCGGTTGCCTCTTCCTCATACTGCTCGACCAACGGTCGGCGGTTTGTCCTACTTGCGTCAGGGTGAGACGGCCGGCTTCCGATTGCGCGCGCGTGTACCAAGCCGTCCGACCGAACCAGCTTTCCTGCGCGAAAGCGCAGACCATGATCGCCCGTTTCTGGATCAGAGAGATGACGCCTCAGCAAGCCGCGATCGATTTCAGGAACGCTGGGCCAGACAGCGACGCGACCGTCGTGCCTGAGCCAGCACGTCTCGCTCTTGCTCCCGCGGGCGGGGCTACAGGCGCCACCGCCGCGCCGTTGGAGCTCGACGCGTCCGCGCCGGACGCCCTCGAGTCAAACGAGCCGCTGCACCCTCGCTTGCTCGCAGTTGCGGATGTGACAGCGATCTCGGCGGCATTTTTCGCCGTCCTCAGCCGATTCGCCCTTGATACCGGGGCGGTCGTCGCGGCCGCCTCGGTGCCGCTCGTCCTCTTCCTGTTCGCGATCGCTGGGCTCTACAGCCGCGATGGGCTCCGACTCAAGCACACGACACTCGACGAGGCGCCGCTACTGCTGCAGCTGACGGGCCTGTTTGTCCTTGGAGTCGCCATCGTGCATCCTCCGTTTCCGGCTGGGGCCCTAACGGGAACTCATGTGGCCGTGCTGTGGATGACGCTGTTCGCAGCAGTGTTAGGGGGTCGCGTGGTGGCCCGGTCGGTGGCCCAGCGCATCGTGCCCGTAGAACGCTGCGTAATTATCGGCGACAGTCGTGATGCGGACCGCATCCGCCAAAGGATCTCGACCAGTCAAGCCAGGACGACGGTCGCGGATTCTGTTCAGGGCGCCGATCTGAGCGGCCTTGGAGGTCCGGAGGCCTTTCTCCGGCGCACGCGCGACCTGGGCGTCCATCGGGTCATCATCGCCCCGAGCGCCACAGGCACGGACGGTGATCTCGAACTCATCCGACTGGCGAAGGCGATTGGCCTTCGAGTCAGCGTGCTGCCGCACATACTCGGAGCCGTCGGGACAGCCGTCGCCTTCGATGAGGTGGAGGGCATGGCGATGCTTGGCGTCCCCCGGTTCGGCCTGGGCCGATCAGCCCGCTTCCTCAAGCGTGCCTTCGACGTGGCGGCAACGACGATCGGCCTTGTGCTTCTCAGCCCCGCTCTCGCGGCGATTGCGTTGGCAATCCGGCTCGACTCCAAGGGTCCGATCTTTTTCCGCCAGGTTCGGGTCGGGCGCCATAGTCAGCAGTTCTTCATGGTGAAGTTCCGATCAATGGTGACCGACGCCGACGCGCGAAAGAGTGAGATCTCGTCGCTCAACGTCGCAGGTGCCGGATTGTTCAAGGCGAAAGATGACCCAAGGGTTACGCGCGTGGGACGCTTCCTACGCCGCTCCTCGCTGGATGAGCTCCCGCAGCTCTTCAACATTCTGCGCGGAGAGATGAGCCTGGTCGGCCCACGGCCGTTGGTCACCGATGAGGATGCCCAAATCCTCGGCCTCGACCGCAGCCGGCTCCGGTCTAAGCCGGGCATGACCGGCCCGTGGCAGCTGCTAGGTTCGCGCGTCTCCCTGCAAGAGATGGTCGAAATCGACTATCTGTACGCGAGCAATTGGTCCCTGTGGCTGGACCTGAAGATCCTTTTGCGCACGGTTCGCTATGTGTTCCGACGCGGGAATCTGTGATCCGTCGCGGGATTCAGCGATGATCCGGGCCGAGGGAATTTCAGTCGTTGGTGAGCCCCTGGCGTCGGTGGTGATACCCGCGCACAACGAGGCAGCCGTGATCGAACGCTGTCTCGACGCGTTGTTCACCGGTATCGGTAGCGGCCAGCTGGATGTCGTGGTCGCGTGCAACGGCTGCAGCGACAACACCGCCGTGCTGGCCAGGTCGTCGGGCCACCCAATACGTACGCTCGAACTCCCCACGCCCTCGAAGGCCGCGGCGCTTCGGGCGGCCGACGAGGCGGCGCTCACGCTCCCTCGGCTCTACGTCGATGCCGATGTAGTGCTGCACGGGTCATCTGCGCTCGCGGTGGTGGAGAGGTTGAGAGCCGGCGCGATTGCCGCTCGTCCGCCGATCCGGTACGACAGCAGCCGATCGTCCCCGTCCGTGCGCAGCTATTACCGGGCGCGGTCTCGGATGCCCTCCGTCCTCCGGTCCCTCTGGGGGGCCGGCGTCTATGGGCTCTCGGCAGAAGGCCGTGGCCGGTTTGACGTGTTCCCCGACGTTGTCGCTGATGACCTCTGGATCGACCGCGTATTCACGCCTGACGAAGTCGAGATCGTCGACTGTGCCCCGGTTGTCGTCAATGTGCCACATCGTCCTCGCGACCTTGTCAACGTGCTCCGCCGCAACTGCAGGACCAAGGGGGAGAGCCCGCCGCCGTGCGGAGGCGACGATCGGCCGGCTGAAACCACAGGGTCGACGCTCCGGGACCTGGTCCGCCTAGGCTACTCCAGCCCAACCGCCGCGCGAGATGCCGCGACATATGCGGCTTACGCTTCGGGAGCACGACTAGGCCTCGCCGTGGGATCTGCGCTTGGCTCTGTCGTCGTCGCCGACAGGTGGGAGCGCGACGACAGCTCGCGTGTCAGATAGGGCGCCTGCCTGTCGGCATGGGCGTCGTCCGGGAGGCAGAAGGAGCGTTAGCGTGGGATCGTTGATCTGGTGACCATGTCCGGGTTCGTAAGCAGTCGACTAACGTACGCCATCGTGCGGGCGATCGATACGGAAAACACGCGGTGAACGTCATCTTCGTAACGGCGCAGTTCCCGTACCCGCCTCGGTCGGGGATCACGATGCGCGTATACCAGCTGGTCAGGCAACTCGCCCGTCGTCACAACGTGACGCTACTGAGCTACGCGGAGCCGGCCCACCATGACGCCCTCATGGAGCTGCGCGAAGACCTGCCGGTCGTCGTTACCGAGCGCCGCCTGCGGTCGGGAGTGGCCAAGCGGTCTGATCAACTCCGATCGATTGCCTCGATGACACCATTCACCAGTCGGGAGGCCTACTCTCAGGAGTTGCAGCGCACACTCGACGAGCTGTGTGTCACCACCTCGTGCGACATGGTGCACATCGAGGGTATGGTGCTGGGCGGCCTATCAGTACCCCACGGGGTGCGCGTGATCCTGGACGAGCCGGACGTCGCCTACGAGGTCTACAACCGTATGCGCGAGAACGAGCGCTCGCTGATCCGGCGCGTGTACAACCGCTGGGAATACGAGCGCGTCCGTCGGTTCGAGCAGCAGCTTTGGAAGTGCGTTGATGCTTGCGTCGTGACCTCCGACCGGGATGCTCCTATCGTTGAGAGCGTTGCCCCGCACATCGTCACCGGCGTCGTTCCCAACGCGGTGGACCTGGACTACTTCTCGCCCTCCTTGAGTGACGCCACTGAGCCTAACTCGGTGGTCTTCAATGGAACGCTTGGGTACCGTCCCAACCTGGACGCGGCCTATCACTTGGTCGACGACATCTGGCCCCTGGTGCTCGAGCGCTGTCCCGATGCCAAGCTCACCATCGTCGGCCGTGCGAGCGATGCCGACCGCCGGAGCCTAACGCGTCCGGGAGTTCTCGTCACCGGCGAGGTACCTGACATCCGGCCCTACCTCCGGCGCGCGACCTTGGTCGCGGTGCCCGTGCGGATGGGCGGCGGCACGCGTCTGAAGGTTGTCGAAGGCCTCGCGATGGGTAAGGCGATGGTATCGACCTCGCTCGGCTGCGAGGGCGTGGCGGTGCGCGACGGCGAACATTTGCTGATTGGCGATGGTGCGGGCGAGTTCGCGACGAGGATCATCGAGTGCTTCGCCAACTCCGCGCTGCGAGATCGCCTCGGCTCCGCCGGCCGCCGGCTGACCGAGGAGGAATATTCGTGGGATCTGGCCGGCGAGCGGTTGGACGCCGTCTACGAGCGTGTGCTCGGTCTACGCGGCGAACGCTCGAACGCGCTGCTCGCCACGACGGAGACGCCGCGATGATTGAGCTATCACACCGGCGTCCCTCGGAAGTGTTCAACGTCTGCTTCCACGGAATCGGGGCGCCCCAGCGCGGGCTTGAGGTCGACGAGGAGCAATACTGGGTCGAGGTCGATCAGTTCGAGGAAATGCTCGAGATGATCCGGCGCTACTCATTCATCCGTATCACTTTCGACGACGGCAACGCGTCCGATGTCACGTCCGCGCTGCCCGCGCTCCTCAGGCACGGGCTTAACGCAACCTTCTTCGTCGTCGCGGGCCGCATCGACACACCGGGATCGTTGAGCGCGGACGGCGTGAGGGCGCTGGTGGGGTCGGGGATGAGGATCGGCGCCCACGGCCTCGCCCACCGCCCGTGGCGGAGCTTGGACCACGACGGTCTCGAGGCCGAGATGCGCGCCGCACATACGATCGCCGAACTCGCGCGCGTGCCGATTCGCGAAGCAGCCTGCCCCTTTGGCTCATACGATCGGCGCGTCCTCACGATGCTGCGGCGTCACGGGTTCAGGCGCGTGTACACGGTCGATGGCGGTCACGCCAAGCGGGATGCTTGGCTGCAACCCCGGTATACGGTGCAGAAGGATGACACGCCGGCCGATATCGAACGTCTCGCGTGCCCCCGCCGCGGCGTCGCGCTGACATCCGCTGTTCGCAGCGGCAAGACGCTGATCAAGCGGCTGCGCTAGGACTCTGTAAATGGCGGCGGACGGAGCACGAGTGTCGATCTCTCTCAACAGTGTGTCTCTCTCTTCGAACAACCTGGCGACCGTTCGCTCCCGGAATGGCATGCCAACCGTGTTGATGGGATTTGCCGACGCTCTAGCCGCGATCGAGACGGCGTGGTCACTTCAGGGTGCCGGCTACCGGGTCATCGCCTTCAGGCGCGCCGGCCAGCGGCCGGCGCTCCGCCACGTGCGTGGCGTCGAAATGTACGACGTCCCGCCTCCGGAGCGTGACGCCCGCGGCACTGTGGAGGCTTTACGCTCCCTGCTGCGCACGCTACGCCCGGCTGCCTTGCTCCCCATCGACGACCATTCGCTGTGGGCCTGTAGCCAGGTCCAGGACGAGGGCGTCCCGATCGCCGGCCCTAGCGGACGCGCCATCGACTGTGCGCTCGACAAGAGCCTCCAGGTCGCCGCCGCTGAGCGGGCTGGCGTACCCACGCCTCGGACCTATGTCCTCGATGACCCGCGTGACGCCGGGCCGCTCGACTCGCCGGTCATCGTCAAGGCGGCGCACCCCGTGTGCGAGTCCGGCGGAGTGCTCGTCCGCCCGAACGCTGTGGTGTGCGCCAACGACGCGGAGCTCGCCCGGGCCGCCGCGAAGCCATGGTATGGGCCGGTGCTCGTGCAGCCGCTGATCAGCGGCGTCGGCGAGGGCCTATTCGGACACAGTGGGCAGCATGGCGTGTCCGGCTGGACCGCTCACCGTCGCGTGCGCATGGTCAACCCTCAGGGCTCAGCCTCGAGTGCCTGCCGGTCGGCCCCTGTCGACGAGCAACTGGTCGCACCCTGCACGCGGTTCCTCAGCGAGATCGGCTGGAGCGGGATGTTCATGATCGAGTTCCTGCGCGATCGCGACGGCATGCCGTGGTTCATGGAGCTTAACGGTCGCGCCTGGGGCAGCATGGCGCTGGCCCGCCGGCGGGGGTTCGAGTATCCGGCGTGGACGGTGCATGCCACTCTCGACCCAGACTTCGCCGCACCGGTCCCGCAGAGCCCCCCTGACGTGATCTGCCGCCACCTCGGACTCGATCTGGTCCACCTCTTGTTCGTCGCGCGCGGACCGCAGTCCGACGCGGAGATGGGCTGGCCACGGCTTAGCCGCTCGGTTCGCGAAGTCTTCAGCCGTCAGCCAGGCAGTCATATGTACAACTGGAACCGCTCGCAACCGCACGTCCTGGTGACCGACACGGCCAAGACGCTCGGCGAGTATGCCCGCAAAATGGTCAGGAGCGCGCGATGAAGTCGCTACGCGTTGCGTCGCACGTTCACAGCTCGTGGTCGTACGATGGCGAGTGGGACCTCCAGCATCTCGCTCGTGCGTTCCGCCGGTTGGGGTACGACGCTATCCTGATGGCCGAGCATTGCCGGACCTTCGATCAGGAGCGCTGGGAGCAGTACCGCGCTGCCTGTGCCCTCGCGAGCGGCGGTGGCCTGCTCCTCGTCCCGGGCATCGAGTATGAGGACGGCGATAACTGCGTCCACACGGTCGTCTGGGGCCCATCGGTGCCGTTCCTCGGTTCCGCCCGCCCCACGCTCGAGATCCTGAACGCCGCCCGTGAGTACGACGCGGCGACGCTGTTGGCCCACCCAAAACGCCGAGACGCGATGCGCCACTTCCAAGCTGACTGGGCCTCCCTTCTCAGCGGGGTCGAGATCTGGAACCGCAAGTACGACGGAGTGGCCCCCAACCGCGACGTGCAAGCCCTCGCCGATGAGCACGACCTCGTGCCCTTCGTCGGCCTCGATTTCCACAACGCCCGACAATTCTTTCCGCTGGCTATGTCCATACCGGCGGGGTCCGCACCGTCGGCATCGGCGCTCGTGAACGCGATTCGCAGCGGCTCATGTCGGCCTGAGTTGCTCGGCGTCTTTGCCTCGCGCTTCACCCGCGGCGCCGAGGGGGCAACTGTGCGTGCTCTTGAAGAGGTTCGCGGTGCCATGAGGCGACCCGCTCGGAGGCTGCGCGAGCGCGTGAGGTGAACCGCCGGCCGGCCAATCGGGACGAGGCGCCGGTGCTTGGAGCCATCCGGGCCGACGACGACAAGGCCTGAGCACAACAGCGCGCTCAGGCCTTGTCGCTGTTAAGCGCGGCTAGAAGCCGAGTCCGAGTCCGATTTGATCAGAGCAGGCGAATGATCCGTTGTGACCGCTCTCGTCGTCCTGGAGGTCAAACATCATGTTGCCCTTGAGTCCGTGCGTAGCCGCGTAGTTTCCCATGTTGTAACAGTCCCACGGCCCGGCGTAGGCACTCTGCACGTCTGATCCGGATGGGAATGCGTACCCGCCGTTACCGTACACCTCTCCGGTGATCGGGATCGAGCAGTTCGAGGAGCACGCCGCGGCACCGGAGGTCGTCAAGACCTGATAGTGGGCGGGCGGGTTCTCGGTGGTCGCCAGCACGATGTCTCCGGCGCTGATGGCCGAACTGATCGACGACACCGGAATCGAGGAGGGCGTTCCGGATGTCGTGTTCACACCCGAGGTCGTCGTCCCCAGCGTCGAGTACTTGCCCTGCGCGTAGCCGCCGGATGAATCCATCCCCAACAGGAGCTTGTCGGCCGGTATGCCCTGATTGGTCGCGTGGGCGACCATCTGGGTCACGTACGCGCAGGTGTTTGCTGGGCTGCCGGTGCCGCAGTTCCAATCGGTGTCGGGGTTATATCCGAAGTACTCGAGCTGGACCTGATCGAGGTAGGAGATGTCGTACTGAATGGTGCTATACGGCATGCTGTTATAAAGCGACTCGTCCATCTCCTCGGCGACGATCGGCGTCTTGCCCTGCTCGGTCGTCGCGGCGTGCGCAGCGGTCGCGATGGCCTGCACGCAACCCTCTAGCTGGCTGGCCGTGAGGTTGCCGGATTGCTCGATGTCGAGGTCTACGCCGTCGAAGCCATTGCTGACGATGTAGTTGACGAGGTTCGTCACGAACCCGGCCTGGTTGGTGGAATCGCAGGCGTTCTGCCAATTCTCGTCGTTCGAGCCACCAATGGCGATGAATGCCTGGTCGCCATGGGAGTGGATCATCGCGGTCCAATTGGGCAGGTTGTAGCTGCTGACCTCGTTCTGCGAGGCGTTGAGCCCAGTGCCGTTCTCGGTGTCCAAGGCGAACATCACGAACTGCGTTACGTCGTTCCACGGGAGGTTCGAGCCAAGATTGGCACCCCAACCGAGGTAGTTAGCGAACACCTGATGACCACCACCGCCGCCAGTGCTGGCGCTCGTAACAACGCCAGTCTGCGCGCTGGCCTTCGATGCCGACCCGCCGCCGTTCGACGCTGTGACGACCACATCGATCGTCTTACCGACGTCGGAAGACTGCAGGACGTAGCTCGAGCTCGTGGCACCCGAGACGTTCGAGCAGCTCGACGACGACGAGCAGTCCTGCCACTGATACGCATACGAACTCGGGCTGTTCGACCACGAACCGGTCGACGCCGCCAACGTCTGACCCTGCTGCGCCGTACCACTGACAGCCGGAGCCGCCGTATTCACCGGAGGCGATGCCGCCGGCGGCTGAACCGTGCCCGTCTGGGCTGACGTCGCCGATCCGGAGCCACCCCCGTTCTTGGCCGTGACGACCACATCGATCGTCTTACCGACGTCGGAAGACTGCAGGACGTAGCTCGAGCTCGTGGCACCCGAGACGTTCGAGCAGCTCGACGACGACGAGCAGTCCTGCCACTGATACGCATACGAACTCGGGCTGTTCGACCACGAACCGGTCGACGCCGTCAACGTCTGACCCTGCTGCGCCGTACCACTGACAGCCGGAGCCGCCGTGTCTGCAGGCGCCGGCGGTTCGACCGTGCTCGTCTGCGCCGACGTCGCAACAGTGGAGCCACCCGCGTTCGTCGCCGTGACGACCACATCGATCGTCTTACCGACGTCGGAAGACTGCAGGACGTAGCTCGAGCTCGTGGCACCCGAGACGTTCGAGCAGCTCGACGACGACGAGCAGTCCTGCCACTGATACGCATACGAACTCGGGCTGTTCGACCACGAACCGGTCGACGCCGTCAACGTCTGACCCTGCTGCGCCGTACCACTGACAGCCGGAGCCGCCGTGTCTGCAGGCGCCGGCGGTTCGACCGTGCTCGTCTGCGCCGACGTCGCAACAGTGGAGCCACCCGCGTTCGTCGCCGTGACGACCACATCGATCGTCTTACCGACGTCGGAAGACTGCAGGACGTAGCTCGAGCTCGTGGCACCCGAGACGTTCGAGCAGCTCGACGACGACGAGCAGTCCTGCCACTGATACGCATACGAACTCGGGCTGTTCGACCACGAACCGGTCGACGCCGTCAACGTCTGACCCTGACGAGCGCTACCGGTGATCGTTGGAAGTGTTGTGTTCGCGGGCGGAGGCGGCGTCTGCACGGTGCTCGTCTGCCCCGACACCGCAGATGTCGAGCCGCCCGCATTGGCCGCCGTCACCACCACATCGATGGTCTTGCCCAGGTCCGAGGCCTGCAACGTATAGCTCGAACCGGTCCCGCCCGAGATGTTCGAGCACAACAAGCCGTCGCAATCCTGCCATTGGTACGTATACGATGTCGGGCTTCCCGTCCAGGAGCCCGGATCCGCCGTCAGGGCGCTCCCCTCCCTAGGTGTGCCGCCGATTGTCGGTCGAGCCGTGTTGACTGGCGGCACCGGTAGGAGAGCGAGCGTCGGTGACGCGCTCGCGGCGAAGGTGACGAGTCCGCCGATGTAGTTCGTCCAACTACTCGCGCTCGCGTTGGCAGTCATCGACGTGCTCTTGCTCACGGGCTCGGACTCGGCGACCGCGCGGGTACAGTGGCCCGCGGTCGACGCCAGCGTCCATCCCGTACCTGCCGAGAACGTCTGCCCCATGTTGTAAGCCCCGAACAGGCCCACCGCCAGGTCACCAGCCGCGCCGGTGGCGCTTGGACTGGTCAAAGTATTGTTTGAGGACTTCTGGAGATTCGTTCCGAGTTCGACCTGGGTCTCCTTCAGCGCTCCGCCGACGTCCAAGAGCACTGCGCCGGCTGCGGACTGTCCTGCCTTTTGGTCTACCGTCACGGTCACACCACTGGGCGCGGCCTTCGCGTTTGTCGCCTGATAGACGGCGTAGCTCAGATAGCGTTTGTCGCCGAGGGTCCGCGACTTGTCGTTGACAAGCGCTGACCACTCTCCGTTCACGGGATCACTGACGCCGTTAACCACCGGCGCGGCGCTGCCGTACCCTTGCCCAGTCACCGCGAGCAAGAGGTCATCACCCGCGGAGACCGGGCCGCTCAAGCTGAGCTTGGCGGCCGGTGTTGACAAACAGCTCTTTTGCGTCGACTGCACGATGTCAAGTGCCCCGCCCGCAGAACTCGACACGGTAGTGGCCAGTGCCGCCGCCGGCATGATCGCGCAACAACCGATCACGACCAACAACACACTCCACCCGCTTCCCATGATGCTCTGTCCGATCACGTTCAGCCGCGTAGGCATGAACCTGAGCAGAGTACGCGTACCCTCTCGGGACATTAGACCGGTCCTCTTCTGGTGGTGGACCCAGGCAGGGACCCGCCTAAACGGGGACCCTGTCGGACGATGGCGCTTGAGCCTGGCCTCGAAAGGAATGTGAGCCCGGGCTCGAAGGCGATGCCGATCCTTCCCGGCGCTCTCGGCGAGCAAACTGGCCCTCTTCTAGAACATCCGTCCAGCCACGGTCTTTGCCGTTGCCACTCCACCAGCTTTAGGCAGCTATACCTCAGGAGTGGATGTCCCGGCGCCAGCCGGTCAAGGCCTGAACGCTGGACGGCGGCCCTCAGCGGAGCCCTGGGACGCGTACTTCGCCACTTCGCCAGCTACGGCGCGACAGAGTCGGCGATCGGCTCTCCGGACCGCTTGAGCAGGTGCGCATCGCGGGTATGGTGGCGGACGGCGGTGAACCGCCGATGCGGAGTCCACCGATCGGGCTCGGGCGTCTCGCTGCCGCGGACGCCCCCGACGCCTCCGGCTCGGCTGCGCGCCGCGCCTCCTCCGGTTGAAGCTGTAGCCTTCCCGCCGTGCCCAGCCAACGCTCAGCGCTTATAACCGGGATCACCGGCCAGGATGGTTCATATCTGGCGGAGCTACTCCTCGAGAAGGGCTACAAGGTCCACGGGATGGTCCGCCGCTCCTCGAGCGAGAAGTTCGATCGGATCGAGCATCTGCGCGACCGGGTCACGCTCCACCAGGCCGATCTCCTCGATGAGCGCTCGCTCATGGACGCGCTCCGTGCTGCAAGGCCCGCTGAGATCTACAACCTCGCCGCGATGTCATTTGTTGCAGTCTCGTGGATCCAGCCTACGCTCACCGCGGAATTCACCGGCGTCGGAGTCACGCGGATGCTGGAGGCGATGCGCGAGGTCTGTCCCGAGGCGCGCTTGTACCAGGCATCGTCAAGCGAGATGTTCGGCAAGGTCAGGGAGGTACCGCAGACCGAGCTGACCCCGTTCTATCCACGCTCGCCGTATGGAGTCGCGAAGGCTTACGGCCACTTCATTACGGTCAACTACCGCGAGTCCTACGGCCTGCACGCCACCAGCGGGATACTTTTCAACCACGAATCGCCTCGCCGCGGGCTCGAGTTCGTGACTCGCAAGATCAGCTGGCATGCCGCGGCGATCAAGCTCGGCCTGGTCGACAAGCTCCAGTTGGGAAACCTCGAGGCCGAGCGGGACTGGGGCTATGCAAAAGACTACGTGGCAGCGATGTGGCTGATGCTCCAACAGGACGAGCCGCAGGACTACGTGATCGCCACTGGGGTCGCGCACTCGGTGGCCGAGTGCGTCGAAATCGCGTTCGACCAAGCGGGTCTTAATGTTGGCGATCACGTCGTGACCGACGAATCCCTGAAGCGACCCGCGGAAGTCGACCATCTGGTCGGGGACGCATCGAAGGCCAAGCGCGATCTCGGCTGGACGCCAGAGACAAGCTTCGAGGAGCTGATCCGGCTGATGGTCGATGCCGACTACCAGCTGCTGAGCGGAAGCGGACAGTCGACCAGGGCCGAGCTGGGCCGGGCACGGGACGAGCAGAAGCCGTCCCAGTCGTCCCGCTAGGTGTGGCCGCGAACAGCCAGGCACGTCGGGCGTTTCTGACCGGCGTCTCAGGTCAGGACGGCTCGTTCCTCGCCGAATTACTGCTAGCGCGTGGCTACCAGGTCACGGGCATGATCCGCCAAGCGCCGGACGAGCCACTCGGCTCGCCCGGGTATCTAGGCAACCGGATCGACGTCATCGGCGGCGACCTGCTCGATCCCGAAGGGCTCAGAGCGGCCGTGGCGCAGGTGCGCCCGGATGAGCTCTACCATCTCGCCGCGCCCTCGTTCGTGCCGGACTCGTGGGCGCGCCCAGGTCAGACCATGACTGCGATTGTCGGCTCGACGGCGACGCTGCTCGACTGGGTCCGCGAGGAGAGCGAGCACACTCGTCTGTTCGTCGCAGGCTCCAGTGCGATGTTCGGAGCCGCTCCCGAGAGTCCCCAGCGTGAGGACACGCCGTGCCGGCCGGAGACGCCGTACGCGAGCGCCAAGCTCGCGGCGCACCAACTGGTCGGCCAAATGCGCGTCCACGACGGCATCTACGCCTGCTCGGGCATCCTCTACAACCACGAGTCAGAGCGCCGGCCCGAGTCGTTCGTCACGCGCAAGATCGTCCGCGCGGCTGCCGCGATCAAGCTCGGGCTGGCCGATGAGGTGACCCTGGGCGACGTGAGCGCCGTCCGGGACTGGTCGTTTGCCGGCGACATGATGCGTGGCGCATGGCTCATGCTCCAGCAGGACCAGCCGGACGACTACATCCTCTCGAGCGGCACGGGCCACACGGTCGCCGAGTTTGCGGAGATCGCGTTCGCGCACGTCGGCCTGCGCGCCCAGAACCACATCCGCGTCGAGGCGGCGCTGCGGCGGCCGCCCGAGACCACCCCGCCGGTCGGCGATCCGACCCGCGCGCGGACGCGGCTCGGCTGGCAACCAACCCTCACGTTCACTGAGCTCATTCATCGCATGGTCAACGCTGACCTTCGACTCCTCCGAGAATGATGCGGGAGCAACACGAGGGACATCGGCTAGAAGCCGAGTCCGAGTCCGATTTGATCAGAGCAGGCGAATGATCCGTTGTGACCGCTCTCGTCGTCCTGGAGGTCAAACATCATGTTGCCCTTGAGTCCGTGCGTAGCCGCGTAGTTTCCCATGTTGTAACAGTCCCACGGCCCGGCGTAGGCACTCTGCACGTCTGATCCGGATGGGAATGCGTACCCGCCGTTACCGTACACCTCTCCGGTGATCGGGATCGAGCAGTTCGAGGAGCACGCCGCGGCACCGGAGGTCGTCAAGACCTGATAGTGGGCGGGCGGGTTCTCGGTGGTCGCCAGCACGATGTCTCCGGCGCTGATGGCCGAACTGATCGACGACACCGGAATCGAGGAGGGCGTTCCGGATGTCGTGTTCACACCCGAGGTCGTCGTCCCCAGCGTCGAGTACTTGCCCTGCGCGTAGCCGCCGGATGAATCCATCCCCAACAGGAGCTTGTCGGCCGGTATGCCCTGATTGGTCGCGTGGGCGACCATCTGGGTCACGTACGCGCAGGTGTTTGCTGGGCTGCCGGTGCCGCAGTTCCAATCGGTGTCGGGGTTATATCCGAAGTACTCGAGCTGGACCTGATCGAGGTAGGAGATGTCGTACTGAATGGTGCTATACGGCATGCTGTTATAAAGCGACTCGTCCATCTCCTCGGCGACGATCGGCGTCTTGCCCTGCTCGGTCGTCGCGGCGTGCGCAGCGGTCGCGATGGCCTGCACGCAACCCTCTAGCTGGCTGGCCGTGAGGTTGCCGGATTGCTCGATGTCGAGGTCTACGCCGTCGAAGCCATTGCTGACGATGTAGTTGACGAGGTTCGTCACGAACCCGGCCTGGTTGGTGGAATCGCAGGCGTTCTGCCAATTCTCGTCGTTCGAGCCACCAATGGCGATGAATGCCTGGTCGCCATGGGAGTGGATCATCGCGGTCCAATTGGGCAGGTTGTAGCTGCTGACCTCGTTCTGCGAGGCGTTGAGCCCAGTGCCGTTCTCGGTGTCCAAGGCGAACATCACGAACTGCGTTACGTCGTTCCACGGGAGGTTCGAGCCAAGATTGGCACCCCAACCGAGGTAGTTAGCGAACACCTGATGACCACCACCGCCGCCAGTGCTGGCGCTCGTAACAACGCCAGTCTGCGCGCTGGCCTTCGATGCCGACCCGCCGCCGTTCGACGCTGTGACGACCACATCGATCGTCTTACCGACGTCGGAAGACTGCAGGACGTAGCTCGAGCTCGTGGCACCCGAGACGTTCGAGCAGCTCGACGACGACGAGCAGTCCTGCCACTGATACGCATACGAACTCGGGCTGTTCGACCACGAACCGGTCGACGCCGCCAACGTCTGACCCTGCTGCGCCGTACCACTGACAGCCGGAGCCGCCGTATTCACCGGAGGCGATGCCGCCGGCGGAGCGTTCATCGTTGTCGTGGTCCCGCCCGTGGTCGGAGCTCCGCCTGTCGGCGAAGGGCTACCCGTGCCTGCGCCCGAGAAGGTTCCCTTTGTGATCTGCGAGCCGCTCACATAGGCCCCCACGCAGTTTTTCACTCGGGCGCCTTCGGCCCACAACCGCGGAAGGGCCACGAGGCCGGCCTCGCGTTCGGTCACGCCCTGGCACGATGCACTCCGACGCGCGCCGGTATCAAGGGTCCCACCCTTACCGAGCACGGCGATCCAGTAGGCGCGGGCCTTCGCCAGAGCCGTCCGCTTGATCGCGACGGTCACCCATTGCGCGCTTTTCGGAACGGACGTGGACCCCGAGGCGAGTAGCGATCTGGGCATGCCGCTGCGGTCGGTATACAGCCCGGCCACGAGCGTCTTCGACGTGCTGGCAGCAGGCACATAAACGGTGATCGCGCCCGCCGATCCGGAGGTGCTCTCATTGAAGCGGAAAGCCTCAGCGCTGCCGGCGCGGTTGTGGCGGACCCTCGAGCCGGCCCTCCTTCGACCGAACAAGAACGCCATGCTTGTGTGCTGCGCCACTTGCCGGCGGCGGATCCGCGGGGTCGCGTGATGGCTCCGTCGTGCGGGGCCTGCAGAGCTGCTAGAAGGCAATACCTCACCCCAAGCGACCGCGGCGGTCCCAGCCAGCAAGAAGCACGGCACCAAGAGAATGCTCAAACGCCGCATCCGATCCCTCCCGATCCCTGAATATGTTTTGACGAAGACACTGCCCTCTCCCGATGGCCGGCTGTGCGCAACTCGAGCAAACGTCGAGGCCGTGGCTTCAACGCGGGCTTTCCGAGGATCTGACGGTCGGCTGGGGCGCTGCGGTGGCGGCGGAAAGCCGCCAATCATCCAAAATATGGGGGTGCACGGAGTGTTCTCGGCAGGAACTGGGCATCCGGCATCGCGGGCGGCCTAGGCCTCCACCAAACGTCCAAGAAAGGCTCAGCGGTGTGAGCCGTGCAGAGTTCCGCCCTGCGCCAGGCCGTGGTCTCGCCGACACCGCTCAGGAAGGCCCGATCGCAGCGTCATGCGGGCGAGCATTCGCACCTCCGCCAGGAGGGGTCAGCGGCTCAAGCTCATCGACCCTGGCTCTGCTTGACAGGGCGCACTAACCGCCGCCCACGATGACGAATATGGCCGGCCCGGCAGTCGTGGTACAGCTCTTCTCGACCGCGCCGGAACAAAGGGCCCAGCGCGTATGTCGTCTGGAACCCGGGGAAGGCGGGATGTCGGCTAGGACCCGAGTCCCAGCGCGATCTGGTCAGAGCAGGCGAAAGATCCGTTGTGGTTGCCTTCGTCGCTCTGAAGCTCAAAGATCATGCCGCCCTTGAGTCCGTGCGTAGCCGCGTAGTTTCCCATGTTGTAACAGTCCCACGGCCCGGCGTAGGCACTCTGCACGACAGATCCAGAGGGGAAGGTGTACTGGCCGTTACCGTACACCTCTCCGGTGATCGGAATCGAGCAGTTCGATGTGCATACCGCGGCACCCGAGGTCCTGAGGACCTGATAGTGGGTGGGCGGGTTCTCGGTGGTCGCTAGCACGATGTCTCCGGCGCTGATGGCCGAACTGATCGATGCCACGGGAATCGAGGTGGGCGTCCCAGAGGTGGTGCCCACAGCCGAGGTAGTCGGCGCTAGCGCCGAGTAGCTAGCCTGAGCGTAGCTACCGGACACCGCCATGCCGAGCAGAAGCTTGTCGGCCGGTATGCCCTGACTGGTCGCGTGGGCGACCATCTGGGTCACATACCCGCAAGTGTTTGCTGGGCTGCCGGTGCCGCAGTTCCAATCGGAGTAGGGGTCGTATCCGAAGTACTCGAGCTGGACCTGATCGAGGTAGGAGATGTCGTACTGAATGGTGCTATACGGCATGCTGTTATAAAGCGACTCGTCCATCTCCTCGGCGACGACCGGAGTCCTGCCCTGCTTGGTCGTCGTCGCATGAGCTGCAGTCGCAATCGCCCGCACGCAGCCCTCCAACTGGCTGGCCGTGAGGTTCCCGGGTTGCTCGATGTCGAGGTCTACGCCGTCGAAACCATTGTTCACGATGTAGTTGACAAGGTTCGTCACGAACCCGGCCTGGTTGCTGGAATCGCAGGCGTCCTGCCAGTCTTCGTCGTTCGAGCCACCGATCGCGATGAACGCGTCTTCGCCGTGCGAGTGAACCATTGCTGTCCAGTTCGGGAGGTTGTAGTGGCTGACCTCGTTCGTTGATGCGTCGAGTGCCGTCCCATTTGTCGTCTTCAGAGCGAACATGACGACCTGCGTCATGTCGTTCCACGGGAGGTTCGACCCGAGATCGTTCGCCCAAGCGAGGTAGTTAGCGAACATCTGATGGTTACCGAGGTCGCCTGGGAGCCCTTGGTACGGCGGCGTTCCGGATCCTGGCGCGCCGGATCCGGGTGCGGGATTCTGGCCCGAAGCACGAAATTCTGTTACGACCGCTGTAGCCCTCGATGTGGCCGAGGTCTTTCCAAACTTGTTGGTGGCCACGACAGTTACGCGGATCTTGTGGCCGAGGTCCTTCGCCGGAATCAGATAGCTCGAGGGCTTGCGCTTTGGACGCTTGGCGCCTTTGGCGATCGACTTGCAACGTGCTCCGTGCGCGTTACAGAGCTCCCACCTGTAAGTAAAGCTGGACGCCATGATCCAGCGACCCTTCGAGGCGTGCAAGGTGCGACCCACCTGCGCCGAGCCCGCGATGCTCGGCAGCCTCCGGTGAGCGGGCTTGCGATGCGGCTGGTTCCCTCTAATCGCCAACGCTACGGCAGAACCAGCAAGCGCCAGCGGCACGAGGACACCGAGCAGGATTAGGAAGATGCGGCGATCGCCACGCACAATCCACCCTCCGAGTACTGGACGCGTATATTTCTGGGCTCCCGCAACGGAACATCATCTCCGGTCCGATTTTCGGTCGACGGCACAATAGTTGATTACGAGCTGTCTGTGTGCCAAGTGGGCGATCAGTACGATGCGCGCATCATGCGTTCAATATCTGAACGGTGCGCGGACCGGCCCACGGGGCGTTGACTTCGAGCGCTCCGGGCCCGCCACCTTCTAGCGCAGATCGGGTGCATCCGGGCAGGCGCAGGCCAACGGCACACCTACGCTGGGCGTCCAGGCACCCGGGCTGGGGCGGCCAGCCCAGACTCGACTCGCGCCATGCGACGGGCCGCTTCGGCGAGTCCTAAAAGGACGCCGGTGATGAACGCTATTCGGTAGAAGAAGAAACCCTGATCCAGGGCACCCATGAGTGAATATGCGACCAACGAGCAGGCAACGACTGTTCCTATGAGAGCGACCGTGCGATCCCGTGACCTGGCGAGCCGGGATCCGGAGATGATGCCGGTGCCTATCAGCATCCACATCGCCACGCCGCCGAGAAAGCCCATGCGCATGAGCACGTCGAGCACGTCGTCGTGCGGTATGTAGGCGATCCCTGGATCAATCGAGCTGATGTCGGCGATCGGGAGGGCATAGTCGATCTTGCTGCCAAAGCCGCTGCCTAACAGACCGTTTTGCTTGATATTGAACTCGAGATTCTCGTTCTCCTGAACCCGATATGTGTCCGAGTCGGCATCGCGAGCACTTGGCTGGACCTGCGACTTGACCGCCCGCGCCGCCTCGCCCAGGCTGCTGGTGCTGTTCCACATAACCGGGAAGTAAACGGCTGAGACGAGCACCAGGCCAACGATCGACTTTGCGAGCACGTGCCTGCGCACCGGCATCGCTTTGTAGACGATCACAAAGAAGCACAGCAAGCCGCCGGCCAGCATCTCCCAGGCCGCCCGCCGATCGTTGACGATGTTTGCCCAGAGGACGATTGGCAGGAGCCAGGTCGCCCATGTGCGAAGTCGTCCTCTCTGGTCAAACAGCCAGAGCGCCAGCACTAGGAACATGAAGGTCACAAAGAAGTACGAGGCCTCATGACTGATGTAGGCCTCTGGTTTCGGGACCATATGGCGGTTGTCGACCCAGACGTAGATGCCCTGGAAGGCTTTGAACCCAACGGATCCGACGAAACCCCAGAGCACCGCATGTATCGCCCTGCGATCCCGGACGAGAACTGACGTCAGGAAGTAGGTCGCCGCGAGATACACGTAGGGACGGGCCTCCTGCAAGCTCTCCCGCAGACTGCCACCGTGAAGGTGCCCAACAACCACCGCGAATCCCACGCAGGCCAGGACGGCGCGCATCGCGACGCTCACGTGCGTGCGGGGAAACCAACGTGGTCCCCACTCCTTGCTTTTAATCACGTAGATGACCAGCACCATGATGAGCAGGATGTCCGCGCCCTCCAAGTGACCAGGACCGAGCCCAGTGAACATGGGAATCTTGTCGGTTATCGGAATGTGCGGAGACTGAATCGTCTGTTCGAACAGCACCGCCGCGGACAGCAACACAGCCGGCGCCAGGTACGGGCGCCTCCACAGAATGACCGGGAGGAATATGGCGCAGAGCGCGAAAACGCGAGTCACGCTGCCCGACGAGGCGAGATAACCCGCGAGGACTCCGAAGAGGAGGCCTCCCGTTCCCAACCCGACCCGGAGCTTAAGGCTTAGCTTGGGTAGGCCACCGGGGGCCCGTGCCGCGATCGCGCTCAATTCCCGCCCCCGTCGCTACTGCCGGTCTGGGAGGAATCGTAGGCGTGATCCGTCGAGAGCCATGTAGCCGCCTTCACGCCGGTGTGATCCTCGGTGCTGGGTGGCGCCCCGGTGTTCTCGGCCGGGTTACCAGTCGCATACACCGTTGCATCGATCGAGCGGAGGTACTGGTCCGTCGGCGTAGATCGCGAGTACGTGACCATGACCACAGCCAGGACAATGACCGTCAGCCCGAGGGCGACGCGACCTGCCTGACGCCACGTGAGCCGACCTGTTGCTCCCAGCACGATATACGCGCAGAGCAACAGCATTCCCCATTCCGTCATGGTTAGTGATCTTGCTCGGACGGCCGTCGGAAGGTGAATCGCCGTTCACCACTCGACAGCAGCCGAGGCCCAGGCTGACCCACCGCGGCCGGCACCGGCGACTGCGCGTCGGACGAGTGCGTGTGGGCGAACGGCGTCGCCATGGGCGCCTGCCGTCGGAAGGCATCGGCCGGCGGCGAGCTCGGATCAAGCGGGGTTCCGAGCGGGAGCTCGTCTTCCCACAGCTCCTTCTTGGCCGGAGTGATCGCGACCACGATGAGGAAGCTGAGCAGGAAGCCACCGAAGGCTCCTCCGAGGATCACCTCGAGCATCTTCTTCTTGCCCACCCCGGGAGCGAGGCCCGGGCTCGCCGGATCGACCAGCTGAATCGTCCAACCGCCCGAGTTGCGCGTGCCGGCCGCCTGGCTCAGCGTGGCGTTTGCCGTCCCGAGCGCCGTAACAGCGTTGTTCTCGGCGGCGGTCAGGGCCAGGAGGTTCGGGTCTGCCTGGCTGGCGCCCGGATGCTGCTGCAGATACGAGTTGACGTTGTCCCGCGCAGCCGTGAGTGCGTCCTGGGCGAGCTTCAGCTGCTCCTTGTCATAGGCGACGGAGTTCTGATCGTGCTGAGCGGTCAGGTCATTGTTGTAGTCGCGGAGCTGGGCGACGACCGCGGCCAAGACGCTTTGCGCCTCCTCCGGAGAAGGACCCGAGTAGGTGATCCGCAGAATCTGTTCGCCCGCAACGGTCGGCACGATCTGCCCACCCTCGAGGTACGTGGGGGCCTTCTTCCAGATCGACGCGGCGTTCCCCAGGGTTTTTCCAAGCGACGAGTTCTTCGCGACCGAGGCGGCAAACGACTGGGTGGTCAGCAGCTCGGTCAGGATTCCCTGCTCGGCGGCTGCCGGCGGCGTACTGAGCGGAGTTGTGGGGCCGACCCCGACGGTCGAGGGCAGCGGAGCAGCCGTGTCGACCCAGAGGCTCGCCGTCGACTTATAGCTCGGATGGGAGCTGAAGACGAAGAAGGCGCCGGCCAGCGCCCCCAGAACCACCGGCACCAAGAACAGCTTGCGATGTCGCCGCCACGTCTGGCGATAGGAGGTCGAGGGCGGGTTGCTCTTGTCGGGGGTCTGCTCCAAAGCACATGCCTTTCATGCGGTCAAACTTGTGATCCGCAAAGACAACGCCGGGCACGAGCCCAGACTTTCGCTATCGGCCCGCCTACCAGGCGCTTAACGGACAGACAACCTTGCTTAGACTCGGGTTTCGAGCTCTTGCTGTCGTCGTTGGCGACGAACGCACCCGGCGCAAAGCAGCCGGAGGTTCTGGGGCTCGTTGCCGCCGCCCATCGAGGACGGCACGACGTGGTCGTACTGGATCAGCTCCTCGGATCCACAGGCCAGGCATCTGCCCCGGTCGCGCTCGAACACGAGACGCTTCACGTCGACTGGGATCGGCTGTGCCAGATGGAGGCCGAGCTCCCACTCGAGGCCCTGCTCATCGTTACGGTCCAGCATCACGAGGAGCGCTCGGAGATCCTCGGGTTCGCAGTCGGCGGACTCCCAGTAGAACGCTTCCCGCCACCACCACCATTGGCGCTCGTGCGCACGTGCGACGAAGACGGGCAAGTCGCCCTGATCGCGCCATGCGCGAAGGCGGAGATACACATCGGGGCGCAGACGGCATGGTAGGCACCCGGTGCCGGCAAACCAGACGCGGCGAGCGCCAAGGAATCCCCGCTTGTCCGTCCAGAAGCCGGCGTTCTCGTCGTGGCTCAGCTCGACGCTCCCGTCGCCCGATTCACGGATCAGGGAGAAAGCCGGGGCGGGTGGTGCTGTGTGCGACTCCCACAGTCGCGCAGCGAGCGACACAAAAACAATTGCGAACGCAGCACCAAGCAGGTCGGAAAGAACCGGTGCGCTCACGGCTGCCCACAGGACGGCAAAAACCAGGGCGGCGAGGCTCGCGCCCGCGACGCCCTCGCGGGTCTCCAGCCACGGACTGACTCGACCGTGAATCTCCCTCGCCACGCGATCGACGGCGACGCTGGCCGACGTCGTGCTGGTGTGTCTGGTGTTCGCCACGTTTCTCCTTATCCCACGCGAACGGCCGCAGTCGCGTATCGCGAAGCAGGCGGCTTCTAGCCGCGACGCGAAGCAGGCGGCTTCTAGCCGCGACGGGCCGAGCCAGGAACCCTAGCTTTGTCCGGCGGGGGTCACGGGCTTCCACGCGCAGATCCCCTACCTAAGAACGTCCATAAAGGCGGAATTCCTAGTCGAAAGACTAGATCCGCGTGCAATGCAGCCTGGGCTTCCATCTCTCCCGTTCAGGGATTGAACGACGCGACGTCCGGCTGGCCCATTGAGACCGATGCTGCGGGCATGGAATTATGCTCAGGCCGCGCCAGGTCGGACGCGGCCCATCCATATGGGGTCAGGAGGCCGGAAATACATGATGGGGGCTACGTTGGAAACGTCGAACTCGCCTTGGCAGGCTGGGAGCACGCTGAGACGTCTAGTCATCGTCGCGGACGATTCGCTGGTGGTGCAGGCGATCCACATCGCGTTCCGCCAGAGTGGTGATTTCAAGCTGGTCGGTTACGCAAACGCGCGGAAGACGACCGCCGGGACGATCCTCGGTGCCGACCCGGATGCGATCTTGCTGGACGACATGCGGCACTCGGAACGAGTGCTCGAGCTCGCGCGCGAAATCCGGTCTCAGGACGACCAGGTCGCGCTGATCGTGCTCAGCCTGGATCTCGATCCCGATTGGCTTTCTAGGGCCTTCGCTGCCGGCGCCACCGCGGCTATTTCGAAGGAGACCCAGCCGTTTGCCCTTGCCACGCTCGTGCGCGAGACGATCGACGGTCACATCGTCCACCGCGTCCCCACGACTCAGGCGACTACCGCCACGGCGCCTGGCTTTGCCGCCGACGACGACCCTCTCCTGACGGCCCGCGAGCTCGAGATACTTCGACTCGTCGCCTCAGGCACGACCAACGGCGACATCGGTCGCCGGCTGTGGGTGACCGAGCAAACGGTCAAGTTCCACCTCAGGAACATCTACCGCAAGCTCAACGTGGTCAACCGCACGGAGGCCAGCCACTACGCCCATGTCCGAGGCCTGGTCGGACCTGCTTCCCCTCGAATCACGAACGGAAGACCGCTTCTCACCGTGGCCTCATAATGCCCTCGGGTCGCAGGCCGTCGTGGCGCATCGCTGGCCTCTCGACTGTGATTCTTCTTGTGGTAGGAACGGTTGCGACGGCCGCTGTCATCGGCCGTGTCGGCGACTCCGCAGCACAGCGCACTGCGCGACCCGAGCGCGATCCCCAGACCGTCTGGGTTGCTTGCAACCGCAACGCCCACAACTCGAAGCCATCCACGTTCACGCCCTTGTCCGACGCCGAGGCGGCCGCGCAGGTGACGCCGGAGCCCGAGACTCGGCCGTACAACGATCGCCCGTACGTCGTGGGGGGGAAGCAGTATCCCGGCGCCAATGAGTACGTACCGACGACCGCCCAGGTAGAGCGGTTCCGGGGCTCGCAGACCTCGTCGGGACAGCCGGCCCTCCAGTTCAATCCCTACTTACGGTATGTGGACGGGCGCGACGGCATGCACGATCCGTCTACCGACGAGCTGATCCAGTGGTCCGCTCACAAATGGGGCATTCCCGAAAACTGGCTCCGGTCGGAATACGTAGTGGAGTCCTACTGGAACCAGTTTCAGCTGGGCGATCGGCACACCGTCCCGCGCTCGTGGTACGACCTGTATCCACTGCAGGCGCGCGTCCCGAACACCCTCGAGGTCTACCGGTCGCTGGGCATAACCCAGGTTCAGTGGACACCAGACGGATCGATCGGACCGGGTAGCAACCCGCTGCGCTGGGAGTCGACGGCGTTCAACCTCGATTACCAAGCCGCCATGGTCCGCTTCTACTACGACAACCCCAGTGGCGCGCGCACCTCTTGGGGCGATGCAACGTACTCTCCGTGCGAACCGTGGAGGAGCATCGGCGGCTGGTACCGCCCGTATCCGTGGGGCAACGCCGATCAGGCGAGCTACATCAGGAAGGTTCGTGGTGATCTTGCCGACCGCAGGTGGAAGTCTGCGAGCTTCGAGAACTGGTCGACGTCCTCCTTCCCGCGCGGAATCAAGTTCCTATAAGGCGACGCCGATCAGGACGCCGCGGGCTGAGCCGGCTCGGTTGGAGCCGGTTGCAAGATGCGCCCGCGGCCTTCTGCCCGGTCGAGCCAGCAGGCGCGCCGTCGACTGGTGCAAGGGGCAGACGCGGCAGATCCAGGCTGCCCCGAGCGACCAGCTCGTCGAGCTGGCGCTCGCGGCGAAGCACATTCCGGAAGAACACAGCGCCGGCGACCAACCGAGCGAGAGCGAGCAGGGTGGAGCCGGTCCCCACACGGCGCTACCCAAATCCGCATCGCTCCTCGGGCGAGAACGTTGCCCTGCGGACCGTCGTCGCCCAGCACCTTGGGCTCTGCTCCGATGGCGAGCTCCAGGGCGGCGGCCGTCGGCAGATGCGAAAGGTCTGTGCTCCGGACGCGGACCACCTAGCGACGGTTCGGAGCCATGTCCGCGCACTCAGCCGGCGAACGTCGCTCAGGCCCACTTCTCGGCAACCTCGTGAGCTCGGCGGTGCGCCTCGCAACCGCCCTTTCGGGCGGCGGGTTCGCCGCCGACGTCAGCTTGTGGCCCAGCAGCGTTGCTCTACCGCAGCACCTCGTCGAGCAGCCTTCCGACGTGCTCACTGTGGTCGAGCTGGTCGAAGCTGAAATGCAACGGGGACAGCGGATAGTTGACCAGCATCTCGGCCACCTCCTGACGGATGCGGGCAGGATCCGCGGTCCATCGCGTCGCCTGTGCGAGCAGACGGCCCAGTTCGGCAAACTGGACCTCGGTCAATCCCCGGCGCGTCAATGCCTGCGTGCCCAGTCGAAGGCCAAACTCACCGCCGGTTCCCGGGATATTCACCGAGTTTGTGCGGAACCCGCACGTCGGCAGCAGCTCGTTGGCGAGCCGGTTCGCGGCCTCAGCCGTGCCGACTCTCACGTGGACCTGATGTGTCTCGGTGCCGCCGTATTCCATGCCGGCCACGCTGACGCCGTTGCTGTCGAGCACGTGGGCAAGCGTCCGGGCGTTTGCGATTACCTGCTCGGCGTAGGCACGACCGAAGATGCTGATCTCCTCGAGCGCTATGACCATGCCCGGAAGACACTCGGGATGGCTGTTGGACTGCAGCTGCGGGCAGATCGTCTCCCACATCGGCTCGGCCAGGGGATGGTTGCGATCGGCGAACGCGATCACACCCTTATTCGGCCCGGGGATCGTCTTGTGCGTGTTGAACGTGAGGATGTCCGCCCCCTGGAGGAGAGGCTGCGGAAGCAACCCGGCCGCAATCAGGCCGGCGGTGTGACTGATGTCGACCGCGAGCGTGACCCGGTCGGGCAGCGCACTCGCAAGCTCCTCGATCGGTTGCGGTCGGCGGCAATGCGACGGCTGGACCAGCAGCAGCCGAATGTTTGGATGCTGCTCGACGAGGCTGAGGGTCGCGTCGACGTCGATCAGGTCGCCGCGCATCGGGAACGCGAATGATTCGATCCCCAGCCTCTCCGCGAGCACGGCGGCGCCAAAGTGCCCGCCATCCTCGGGCGCGAGCTCGACGAACGCGTCTCCGCCCTTGCAGGCAGCCATCACGACCGCCTGCTCGCACATCGATCCCCCGTTCGGCCGCCAATCGGCGATGTCGGCGGCGAACAACCGCTTCATCTGGGCGAGGAACTTCGCCTGCAGCGCAGGCAGCGTGCCAGACCGGGGAAATGACCATTCGCCGCAGTGCCCGGGGGCCGGGGCGTCGAAGAAGTAGTGCTCGCCCCCGGCGAACGCGGCTGCCGCGCGCACGATCGTGCTCGGGTAGTTCTCGCTCGCAGTGAGCGTGGCCATGACCGTGTGGTAGTGCCGGTCCTGCGCCATCATGCCGGCGAGCCAGCTCAGGAGCTTCCCACCTGCGGCAAGCGTCTCGGCCGGCGAACCGTTGGCACGCTCCACGCGCGCCGAGCTTGCCCCTACCCAGTCGTAAACGGCCATATCGAGTCCTTGTAGAGATTCAGGCGAAGACTTAACGCGCGCCGGGGCGGGCAACTTGTAGCCTGCGCGCGCCAGACCGGCCACCCACCTAGAATTCGCCGCCGTGCCCTCCCACGACGTGCTGATCATCGGTGCCGGGCTGGCCGGCCAGCGAGCGGCCCTGTCGGCGGCCGAGGCCGGAGCGTCGGTGGCGATCATCTCGAAGGTCCACCCCGTCCGCTCGCACTCGGTGGCGGCGGCGGGCGGGATCAACGCGGCGCTCAACCCAGAGGACACCTGGGAGTCGCACGCGTTCGACACCGTTAAGGGGTCGGACTACCTGGGCGACCAGGACGCGATCGAGATTATGTGCCGCGAGGCGCCTGACCAGATCCTCTATCTCGAGCACCTCGGCGTCACCTTCCACCGCAACGAGACCGGCCACCTCGGGACGCGCGCGTTCGGTGGCGCGTCCGCCGCCCGCACCTACTACGTCGCGGACATCACCGGTCACGCGATCCTTCACGTCCTCTACGAGCAGCTGATGAAGCGCTCAGAGCAGATCGACCGCTACGAGGAGTGGTTCACGACCGACCTCCTGCAGGACGAGGAGGGCCGCTGTACCGGCGCGATCTGCCGCGACCTGCGCGACGGCGCGATCGAGGTGTTCAACGCCAAGACCACGATCCTCGCCTCCGGCGGAGCCGGCCAGGTCTACAAGCCGACGACCAACGGGTTGATCGTCACCGGCGACGGCATTGCCCAGGCGTACCGGATCGGGGCCAAGCTGATGGACATGGAGATGGTCCAGTACCACCCGACGACGCTCGCCGGCAACGGGCTGCTGATCACCGAGGGCGCCCGCGGCGAGGGCGCGTGGCTGCTCAACGCCGAGGGCGACCGGTTCATGGAGAAGTACGCGCCGAACAAGTTCGAGCTGGCCTCGCGCGACGTTGTCTCGCGGGCTGAGCAGACTGAGATCAACGAGGGCCGAGGGTTCCCTGACGGCACGGTCGCGCTCGACATCACGAAGGTTCCCCGCCGCCGCACGCTCGAGGCGCTGCGGGAGATCGTCAACATCGGGCGCGATTTCGCCGGCGTCGACATCACCCTCGAGCCGATCCACATCCTTCCGGGGATGCACTACATCATGGGCGGCATCAAGACCGACTCCGACGGGGAGACCACGGTCCCGTACCTCTACGCCGCCGGTGAGGTCGCGTGCGTCTCGGTCCACGGCGGCAACCGCCTCGGCGCGAACTCACTGCTCGACACGCTCGTGTTCGGCCGCCGCTCCGGCGCGCATGCCGCCGCCCGCGCGCTGCAGATGCCGATGCCGTCCACCCCGACCGCGCGCGTAGCCGACACCGAGAAGCACATCAACGCGATCATGAACCGTCCGCAGGGCGGCCGGCGCATCGGGGCGATCAAGAACGAGCTCGGCGAGACCATGAACGAGTACGTCGCGGTGTTCCGTGACGAGGCCGGGCTGACCAAGGCCCACGAGATCATCCGCGGGCTCAAGGACGAGGCGACCCGCGCGGCGATCGACGACCGCGGGTCGGTCTTCAATCAGGATGTGATCGCCGCGATCGAGCTCGGGTACATGCTCGATGTGGCCGAGACGATCGTGGTCGGCGCGCTCGAGCGCAAGGAATGCCGCGGGGCGCAATGGCGGATCGACTATCCGGGCCGCCGCGACGACGAGTGGCTCAAGCACATCGACATCTCGATGAACGGCGCCGACGTGCCGCTGGTGAGCTTCTCGCCGGTCACGATCACCCGCTGGCAGCCAGAGGAAAGGACCTACTGATGCCCGAGTACACGCTGAGGATCCGGCGCTACGACCCGCAATCCGGCGAGGCCCCGCGCTGGGACACCCACGTCGTCGACCTCTCGCCGGTGCAGTCCGTGCTCGACGCGATCCTCAAGATCAAGGACGACACCGACGGCTCGATCGGGATCCGCTGCTCCTGCCAGCAGGCGATCTGCGGCTCGTGCGGAGTGCGGATGAACGGCAAGCCGGGCCTCGCGTGTAACACCCACCTCCAGGAAGCCGCCCAGCGCGGTCACGGGACCGGCTGGAACCCGCCCGACGAGGGTCAGGAGACGCCGGTGATCACGGTCGAGCCGATGGGCAACATGCCGGTGATCCGGGATCTGATCGTCGACATGGACGCGGTCCACTGGAAGAAGATCCAGCGCGTCACCCCGTGGCTGATCAACAAGCAGCCGGTGCCCGAACGCGAATACATCGTGCCCCACGAGAACATGGTTGACGTCACCCAGACGATGGCCTGCATCCAGTGCGGAGCGTGCGTGTCGGATTGCCTGTCGATGGAGGTCGATCCGCTGTTCGTCGGGCCGGCCGCGCTCGCCAAGGCCTACCGGTTCGTCGGCGACCCCCGCGACGCGCAACACCGCGAGCGCCTCAGCGACCTCTCCGAGGACCCGCACGGGATCTACGACTGCACCCACTGCTTCAACTGCATCGACGCCTGCCCGAAGGGCGTGGCTCCGATGAGCCAGATCATGCGCCTGCGCCGGCTCGCCGGGTCGGACTTCGAGATCAAGGACGGCAACAACGGCTACAACCACGAGCACGCGTTCGTCAAGAACATCCGCAAGAACGGGATCCTGCACGAGCCGGATCTGCTCGCGGACTCGTACGGGGGCAAGCTCCACCCGGCCGCGGGCAAGGAGCTGCTAAGCGGGCTGCCGACGGCGGTGAAGGGCCTCGCGCGCGGGAAGATGACGCCGAGGACGGCGCTCGGGCATCCCCACAAGGCCCCGCCCGAGGTCAAGAAGCTGTTCGACACGATCGACGGAAAGCCCGAGCGCTACGAGCTCAATCTGTACGTGAGCGGATACGAGAACGCGGCCGAGACCGAGGCCGCCGAGGCGGCGTCGGCGTCGGCGTCGGCGTCGGCATCGGCGTCCGAGGAGCAGGCATGAAGGTTGCGTACTGGCCCGGCTGCGTCAGCCGCGGGTTCACGCCGGAGCTCCACGGATCGATGGCGAAGGTCGCGCCGCTGCTCGATATCGAGCTAATCGAACTCGATCGGGCGGCGTGCTGCGGCGCGGGCGTGATCGCCGAGCACAACCAGGAGCTCGCCGACACGCTGAACGCGCGGACGTTCGCGCTCGCCCAACGCACCGACGGCGAGCTGATGATGAATATCTGCTCGACGTGCCAGGGAGCGCAGTCGGAGTGCCAGGAGCGGCTCGACGCCAACACCGAATACCGCGAGCACGTCAACGCGAACCTCTCCGACGAGGGCCTGCGTTATGATAGGGACCCCGCCCGCCCATTCACCAACAAGAACTTCCTGTGGCTCCTGGTCGAGGAGATCGGCCTCGATGCGCTCAAGGCGAAGGTCAAGCGACCGCTCACCGACTTGCGCGTCGGCCCGTTCTACGGGTGTTACATCATCCGCCCGGCCGAGCGCCTCGGGGTCGACGAGGAGCACCCGCGCGATCGCTACCTGCACTGGGTGATCGACGCGCTCGGTGGCACCGTGATCGACTACGCCGGCGTCTACAAGTGCTGCGGGTTCCCGATCATCACGATGAACAAGGAGGCGTCGCTCAAGCAGGCCGGCCGCCACCTCGGCGACGCGATCGACGCCGACGCCGATTGCCTCGTGGTTCCGTGCCCGCTGTGCCACCTCAACCTCGACCTCCAGCAGCCGGTGGCGTCGAAGGTCGTCGGCCGCGAGCTCGGGATGCCGGTCCTGCATCTGCCCCAGCTCGTCGGGCTCGCGCTCGGGCTGTCGCCCAAGGAGCTCGGCATGAGCAAGCACATCGTCAGGCCGACAAGGGTGATCGACTGGTCTACGTCGGTCGTCGCCGGCGCGCCGGCCTGACCTCTCGTCAGCGCTGGACGCTGAGCACGACTCCGGTCGCCACCGCCGTGCTGAGCGCCGCGATTACAGCGACGCCCACGATGAACGCGGTGTTGCCGCCCACGTACGAGACGACCGCACCAGGGTCGCTGAGCAGGACGATCGTGGCCAGAACCGTCGCCGCGATCAGTGCGGCGATCGGAGGTGTGAGCACCTCCTGGAACGAGAGTCGACGGCTCGACCTGGCCGATCGGCCGTGATGGCCCTCGAACGCGAACAACGCGGCCGCCGCGAGCAGCGCCCAGGTCGTCGCGACGAGAAACCCTCCAAACACGTCGGTCGGATAGTGCGAGCCGAGCGTGAGCAGCGCGTAGCCGACGGCAGCTGCGAAAACAGCTCCCAGCCCCGCGATCAGCGGTCGGAGGCGAGCCGGGGCAACGAGGGTCAACGCGAGCACAAGTGACATCGCGGCGGTCGAGTGACCGCTGGGAAAGCGGGGGTACGGAACCGGCGAGGGACCGCCGACGAACGGCTCGGGAAGCACGTGCTTCAGCACCAACGTCGTAAGGCCCGCTCCGGCGAGCAGCACCAGGACCGCCCATGCGTCGTGGGCCCGGCGTCGCGCCAGCGTGACCACCACCGGCACCGCCGCCAGGAAGACGACCCGGGACGGATCGCAAAGCGACACCACGAACCTGGCGGCGTCACCATGCTGCTCGTACAGGAAGCTGAAGTTGTAGAAGGCGAATAAGACTTTGTGGTCGGCCCGCTCGATGAATCCGACGTGGAAGGCGGCGAGCCACAGAAGGCCAACCATCGCTGCGCACGCGCCCGCGAACCCGAGCGCCCATCTCGCGCGAATTGGCATAGCCATCAGGCTACTCAGCCCGCCATCCGGGTACCGGAGACCGGGAACCGGCGAGGCTCTTAACGACGAAGAGCGAGGCTCGTGTGCCTCGCCCTCGTCATACCCCTGATGTCCGCCCGTTGGAAGCCTTGCGGAGCACGAGGCTCCTAAGTTCGGCAGGTGGATACCCACATCCGACCGTTCCTTAACCGGAATGTATGGTCAGCCTCCTGACAACCGGCGGTCGTCCGGGTGCGGTCGCTACGCCGCGACCGAATCGCGGCCGCGGAGCAGGCCCCGGTCGACCAATACCTCCGCGATCTGGACCGCGTTGGTGGCGGCGCCTTTGCGGAGGTTGTCGCTGACGATCCACATGCTGAGCGCGCGCGGATGGGACTCGTCGCGGCGGATGCGGCCGACGAACACCTCATCGCGCCCGGCGGCGCGAAGCGGCGTCGGCACGTCCTCGAGGACGACCCCGGGCATCGCGCTGAGCAGCTCACGCGCTTCCTCAGCCGACAGCGGCTCGCGGGTCTGGACGTTGACCGCCTCCGAGTGGCAGACCCGGACGGGCACGCGCACGCACGTGACCGCGATCCCGATCGTCTCGTCCTCGAGGATCTTGCGCGTCTCGAACATCATCTTGCGCTCCTCGTCGGTGTGGTCGTCTCCGTCGGCGAACGAGCCAGCCGCGCCGATCACGTTGAACGCGATCGGCTCCGGGTACACCTGCGACGCCGGCATGTCGGCCCCGCGCAGTGACGCGTCGGCCTGAGCGTCGAGCTCGTCGATCGCCTTCTTGCCGGTGCCCGATACCGACTGATACGTGGCCACGACCAGCCGCTCGATCCCAGCCTTACGGTGGATCGGCGCCAGCGCGACCATCAACTGCATCGTCGAGCAGTTGGGGTTGGCGATCAGCCCGCGGTGGCGTTCGAGCGCGTGCGGGTTTACCTCGGACACGACCAGCGGGATGTCCGGATCGCGCCGGAACGCGGAGGAGTTATCGACCACGGTGGCGCCGGCCCGCACGAACCGCGGGCCCCATTCGCGGGACACGCCGGCGCCGGCGGAGAACAGCGCAAGATCGAAGCCGTCGATGTCGACGCCGTCGCTCAGCGGCCGCACCGGCTGGCCGTCGAGCTCCCGGCCGGCGGAGCGCGGCGACGCGAACGAGACGATCTCGCTCGCCGGGAACTGCCGCTCGCGGAGCAGCGCGCGCATCGTCGTGCCGACGACACCGGTGGCGCCGACCACGGCCACGCGAAGGCCGCGGCTCATCGCGCCTCCTGCCCGATCGGGCGCTCGCGCTGGACCTCAGCGAGGCTCAGCTGGAACGTCGAGTGGAGCGCCTGGACTGCACGCGGCACCGCCTCGGAGCGGATCACGCACGCGATCTTGATCGGCGAGGTCGTGATCATCTCGATGTTGATGCCCTCGGCGGCGAGCGTCTCGAACACCTGAGCGGCGACGCCCGGATGCGAGCGCATCCCGGCGCCGATGATCGAGACCTTGCCGATCTCGGGGTCGGTGTCGATCGCGGCGATGCCGAGCTCGGACTGAATCGGCCCGAGCGCGCGCTCGGCGGCGCGGAGGTCCTCGCTCGAGATCGTGAACGACACCTCGGCGTCGCGACCCTCCTCGCGCGGCTCGTTCTGGATGATCGTGTCGACGTTGCAGTTGGCGTCGGCGAGCGCTCTGAAGATCGCCGCTGCCACGCCGGGGCGGTCCGGAACACCCGTCAACGTGATCCTCGCCTCTTCGGTCGAATGAGTCACGGCGGTGATGAGTGGGTGCTCCATCGTCTCGTCTTCTCCGATCACAAAGGTACCTGGGATCTCGTGGAAGCTCGAGCGGCAGTGGATCTGCACGCCGTGGGTCCGAGCGTACTCGACCGACCTGAGCTGAAGGACCTTGGCTCCGGACGCCGCCATCTCGAGCATTTCCTCGAAGCTGACCTGCGGCAGCTTGCGTGCGCTCGGCACCAGGCGCGGGTCCGCCGTGAACACTCCCGCCACGTCGGTGTAGATCTCACACACCTCGGCGCCGATCGCGGCGGCCAGTGCCACCGCGGTGGTATCCGAGCCGCCACGACCGAGCGTGGTCACGTCACGACTGGTCGAGACGCCCTGAAAGCCTGCGACCAGCACGATCAAGTCGTCGTTCAATGCCTCGCGGATCCGGTCGGCGCGCACCTCCAGGATCCGGGCCTTCGTGTGCGAGGTGTCGGTCACGATGCCGGCCTGGGAGCCGGTGAACGAGACCGCGCGGTGCCCGAGATCGTTGATCGCCATCGCGCACAGAGCGCACGAGATCCGCTCGCCAGTCGAAAGCAGCATGTCCATCTCACGCGGGTCGGGAGTAGGCGACACCTCCTCGGCCATCGCGATCAGCTCGTCGGTCGTCTGCCCGCGCGCGGACAGGACCGCGACCACGCGCTTGCCGGCGTCGCGCTTCCCGACGATCCGCGACGCCGCGCGCTTGATCCGGTCGGCGTCGGCCACGGACGTCCCGCCGAACTTCATCACGACCGTCTCGGGCATCACACCGCCCGCCGTCCGACCAGCGCGCGACCGAGCGTCAGCTCGTCCGCGTACTCGAGGTCCGCGCCCACCGGCAGGCCGCTGGCGAGCCGCGTGACTGCGACCTCGCCATCCAGCGCGCGCACCCCGGCCGCGATATGGAGCGCGGTCGCCTCCCCCGTCGTCGTCGGGTTCGTCGCGATCACGACCTCACGGACCCGGCCGCCCTTGACCCGCTCGTACAGCTCCGCGATCTTGAGGTCCTCCGGATCGACCCCGTCGATCGGCGAGAGCGCCCCGCCGAGGACGTGGTAGCGGCCACGGAACTCCTGCGTGCGCTCAATCGAGATCACATCCGAGGGCTCCTCGACGACGCAGATCACGTCGGGGTCGCGGCGCTCGTCGGCGCAGATCCGGCAGCTCGGCCCGTCCGCGAGGTTGAAGCACGTCTCGCACAGGCCGATCCGCTCCTTGACCTCGGTGATCGCTCGCGCCAGCGCGAGCGCCTCCTCGTCGCTCGCGCGGAGCAGGTGGAAGGTCAGCCGCTGCGCCGTGCGACCGCCGACGCCAGGCAGCTTCGACAGCTCGGTGATCAGCCGCTGTACGGGCGGTGCGTACACGCTCGGTGGGCCGGCCCGCTACAGGCCCAGGCCGCCGAGTCCGAGGTCGCCGAGACCCCCGAGACCGCCGCCCAGGCCACCGGTGATTCCCCCGAGCTTCGCCGACGCGAGCTCCTGGGCCGACCGGAGCGCCTCGTTGATCGCGGCCAGGACCATGTCCTGGAGCAGCTCTACGTCCTCGGGGTCGACCGCCTCGGGGTCGATCGTGATCGACTTGACCACGAGGTCGCCGCTGACCTTCGCGATGACCATCCCGCCACCGGCCGAGGCCTCGACGACCTCGTCCTTGAGCGCCTCCTGGGCGGCGAGCATGTCCTGCTGCATCTTCTGAGCCTGCTTGAGGATCTGCTGCATGTTCGGTTGGGGCATCAGTCTTTCGCCTCACCTTCGTCTGGGTCGTGTTCGAGGACCTCTTCGGCGTCGAACTCCTCCACGAAGCGTCTAACGAGCTCCTCGCCTGAGAGCACCGCCTCGCCCTCCGGCTCTTCCTCGTCGTCGCGGAGCTCGTAGCGGAGCGCGAGCCGCCGGCCGGTCACGGCCTTCAGCGCCTCGCCCGCCACGCGCCGGTAGTCCTCCTGTTCGGCCTTGCGCTTGAGGAACGCGGCGCCCCCCGGGAACGCCAGCGTCAGCTCCCGCTCCTTGACCGCCACCGGACGCGCGTCCGACAGGAGTGCGGCCAGCATCGCGTTCTCCGCGCGCACGAGGTCGACCACCGCCGGCCAGCAGGCGGCGGCGTCGTCGAGCCCGAGCGCGCCCGCGGGCTCGGCGGCTGGGCTGGGTTCGGGGTCCGTCGCCTCGACCGACGCCCCGTTGTGCGGTGGCGGTTCTGGCCTCGACGGCGTGGGGGTCGCGCGCGCGGCGGGCGCAGCGACGGTCTCGTGAGCGGGGGGCGCAGCGGCGGTCTCGTGAGCGGGCGGCGCGGCGCGGACGCCGACGCCGCCGCCAGCGCCACCGCCTCGCTCGAGCCGCTCGATCCGGGCGAGCAACGCCGCCATCGATGGATCGAGCTCGGGGGCGGCCGCCTTCACCAGCACGAGCTCGAGCTGGATCCGAGCCTGGGCGCCGTTCGCGGTGGCGTCGAGCGCGGTCGAGACCAGGTCGAGCAGTCGCACCGCGTCGGTGTCGGCCAGCGCGGTGGCCTGCTCGGCGAGACGGATGTCACGCTCAGGAGTGACCTGGAACTCCGGAGGAACGTCGCCGAGCACCTGAACCGCGAGCAGCTCGCGGCCGTGCACCTCGAGGTCCCGGAGCAGCTGGCCGGCATCCCGGCCTGAGTCCGCGAGCCTCGCCGCTGCCCTCAGCGCTCGTGCCGGGTCGCGGGCAATGACCGCATCGACGGCGTCGAACAGCTGCTCGGCGTCGGCGACCCCGAGCACCGCAAGGACGTCCGCAGGCTCGATCGCCTGGCCACCGGCGTAGGTGACAAGTTGTTCGAGCGTCCCGAGCGCGTCGCGGAAGCTTCCGGTCGCGTGGCGCGCGATCAGAGCCAGCGCGCCCTTCTCGACGTCGATCCCTTCCTCACCGGCGACTCGCTCGAGCACCGTCGCCACCTGCTCCACCGTCGGCCGGCCGAAATCGAAACGATGGCAGCGATCGACGACGGTCGGCAGCACCTTCTGCGCCTCGGTCGTCGCCAGCACGAAGATCGTCCGCGGCGGCGGCTCCTCGAGCGTCTTCAGGAACGCGTTCCAGGCCTGGGGGGAGAGCATGTGTGCCTCGTCGAGGATGTAGACCTTGTGCCGCCCGGAGACCGGAGCGTAGGCCACCTTCTCCCGCAGATCGCGGATGTCGTCGACCGAGTTGTTGGACGCCGCGTCCATCTCGATCACGTCCAGCGACGTGGCGCTCGCGATCGCCACGCACGACTCGCATTTCCCACAAGGTTCCGCGGTCGGACCGTGGATGCAGTTCAGGCAGGCGGCGAGGATCTTCGCCATGCTCGTCTTGCCCGTCCCCCGCGAGCCCACGAACAGGTAGGCGTGGTGGACCTGCCCCTGCTCGACGGCGTTCCGGAGCGTCCGGACCACGTGCTCCTGGCCGACGACGTTGGCGAACGTTCGGGGACGGTGGCGGCGGTAGAGCGAGGGACCTGTGGACACGGACAGTCGAGTCTAGTGGTCGTCCCCGCGGGTACGGTCGCACTCGAGAGGGGCGGCCACAGGTGGGGCGTTCGGTCGCAGCGCAGGTCGCGCTGCGCTGCTAAAGGTCGCCGTCGCGGAGCATGGCGGACGTGACCGCCAGCACCACAACCATCACGGCCGCGAGGATCGCGACCGCCGCCACGTCGGCGCGCAGCGAGACCGCAACGACGGCGACGGCGATCAAGCCGCTCGCCAGCCGCGAGCAGTAGCCGACAAGCCGATCCCGTTCGTGCCCCATGTCGGATAAACGGTTCAGCACGTGGCGAATTGTCGGTCGCCACCACTGCGAAGTGGTGCTCTCTGGCGACGGCATAGCGGACCGTGCACCCCCCGTCGAAGCCGGTACCCGGGGCGCGGCCACCATGTCGCGACTCCTGTTCGGTGCTCCCGCAGCGCCTGAAGGTGACCGCTTAAGGCTGCTTCCTTCCGGACCTGACCTGGTTCACGGGTCTTCATCGCCTAGGGACCGAACGATCGACGTCGCGCACAGGGCGCTAACCCCGGGGCCTGTGCCCCTCGGGAGGGGATTCAGCCCCGCTAGAGCGGATTGCGGGTACAGGGCACCGCTAGCACCCCGCCTAGCACGGTCCGCGTAGATCGTATCGCTCCTGGGCGGGAACCGGTAGATCGCTCCGGTCCCAGCCGTTGTTGTGATGATGGCGCCGCTGATGGCGCCGCAGTTGCGGGGCACGCCCCCGGCGGCCGCTATCTTGCTCGCGCATGGACACAGCGAACACTTCGGACGGGCAAAAGAAAATGAAAGTCGGAATCGTCGGGCTCGGCTACGTCGGCTTGCCGCTCGCGGTCGCATTCGCGCAAGCCGATTGCGGGGTCGTCGCGCTCGACGTCGATCCGCTCAAGGTCTCGGCCGTTGCGGCCGGCGACTCCTACATCGAGGACGTCCGGTCCGAGGACCTTCGTGCGGTGCTGCCGAAGATCCGCGCCACATACCGCTACGCAGACCTAGCGCAGGCCGATGCCGTGATCATCTGCGTCCCCACCCCGTTGACCGACAACCGCGAGCCGGACCTGGGTCCGCTCGACGCGGCGGCGAAGTCGCTGGCGCAGGTGCTCCAGCCCGGCCAGCTGGTCGTGCTCGAGTCGACGACCTATCCCGGCACGACGCGCGAGCGGCTGATGCCCCTGCTCGAGGCCTCCGGCCTGCGCGTCGGCGCCGACGTCAACCTCGCGTTCTCGCCCGAGCGCGTCGATCCCGGGCGTACCGACTACGCACTCCGCAACACCCCCAAGGTGATCGGCGGGATCACGCCGGCTTGCCTGGACCGCGCCGACGAGCTCTACAGCCGGGTGTGCGATGAGATCGTCAGGGTCTCGACGCCCGAGGCCGCGGAGCTGACGAAGCTGCTCGAAAACATCTTCCGCTCGGTCAACATCGCGCTCGTCAACGAGCTCGCGGTGCTCGCCGAGCGCATGGGAATCGACATCTGGGAGGTCGTCGACGCCGCGGCGACCAAGCCTTATGGGTTCATGCGCTTCGAGCCGGGTCCGGGCATGGGCGGCCACTGCCTCCCGGTAGACCCCTTCTATCTCACCTGGCGTGCCCGCGAGTTCCACATGTCCACCGAGTTCATCGAGCTCGCCGGCAAGATCAACCAGTACATGCCCTACCACTGCGCCGAGCGGGTTGAACAGGCGCTCAACGATGTGGCCAAGCCGGTCAAGGGCTCGCGGATCCTGATCCTAGGGGCGAGCTACAAGGGCGGCGTCGGCGACATCCGCGAGTCACCGGCGCTCAGGATCATCGAGGTCCTGGCCAGCCGCGGCGGCATCGTCAGTTATCACGACGAATACGTGCCGTCGCTCCCAATGCTCGGGCTCGAGAGCGTGCCACTCGACGACGCCGTCTCAGCGGCCGACGTCGTCGTCCTGGTCACGGCTCATCCCCGGATCGATCACATGTCCATCGCCGCCCGGAGCGCGCTGTTCGTGGACCTCCGAGGTGTGACCCGCGGTCTGCGGGCCGAGAACCTCGTTCGTCTCTAAGCGACAGCACGCCCCGGGCGACCGGGGTGCCCGCCGCCGCTGGTACTTGGACGACTGGCATCTGCTGGGAGGGTGTCCATCTCGCCCTTTTCGTTCGTCGTAGGGATGTTGAATCAATCTCAAGCCCTACGAAAAGGGGATTTGAGATGAAGTACATGATGCTGGTGTGCGTTGACGAGGCGATCGAGCTTCCTGCGCAGGAGAGCGCGGCGATCGGTCCCGAGACTCAGTCCTGGGTCGACGAGATGGACGGGCGGGGCGTGCGCGTGCTGGGCGAGCGGCTCGCTGCGGGCGCGGACGCCACGACGATTCGTGTCCGCGGGGGCGAGGTCGTGGTTGCAGATGGGCCGTTCGCGGAGGCTAAGGAGCAGATCGCGGGCTTTGACATCCTCGACTGTGCCGATCTCGACGAGGCGATCGAGGTGGCCGGTAAGCATCCGGTGGCCCGCTTTGGCTCGCTCGAGCTGCGGCCGTTCGTGGAGGAATGATCAAGGACGCGTCGCTCGCGATCGAGGCGGCCTTCACCGTGGAGTGGGGCCGGATCGTGGCTGGGCTGATCCGGCGGACCGGCAACTGGGACCTGGCCGAGGATTGTGCTCAGCAGGCGTTCGCCGAGGCGGCGCGACGCTGGCCGGGCGAGGGCGTGCCCGGCCAGCCGGGGGCTTGGCTGACCACGGTCGCGCGGAATCGCGCGATTGACCGGCTGCGCCACGAACGAATGCGGGATGCCCGGCTGAGAGAGTCAGCCACGTTGATCGACGCGCGATTCGAGGACGAGGCCATGACAGCGACACACGATGAGAGCGCGATCGACGACGACCGCCTGCGGTTGATCTTCACGTGCTGCCATCCGGCGCTGGCACTCGAGGGGCGGGTCGCGCTGACCCTCCGTACGCTCGCCGGCCTGACGACCGCGGAGATCGCACACGCGTTCCTCGTCCCGGAGCCGACGATGGCGAAGCGGCTTGTGCGCGCCAAGCGCAAGATCGCGAATGCCGGGATTCCATATCGCGTGCCTCCAGCCCACCTGCTGGCGGAGCGTACGAGCGGCGTGCTCGCTGTGCTCTACCTGATGTTCAGCGAGGGCTACTCCGCCTCGAGCGGGTCGGAGCTGATCAAGGTCGACCTCTGCCGCGAGGCGATCCGGCTCGCGCGCCTGTTGAACAAGCTGATGCCCGGCGAGACCGAGGCAAGCAGCCTGACCGCGCTGATGCTGCTGCAGCATTCCCGGCGGTCGGCACGCACCGACGCGGCGGGCGACGTGGTCACGCTCGAGGAACAGGACCGGTCGCTCTGGGACCGGGCGGAGATAGAGCAGGCGAACGCGATGCTCGAAGCAGCGGCTGGCGGCGAAGCCACGGGGGCCTACGAGCTGCAGGCGCTTATCGCCGCCTGCCATGCCAACTCGCCGCACCCTGACCTGACCGACTGGGCGCGGATCGCCACCCTTTACGAGCGGCTCCTCGGGGGCACGGCGAACCCGCTCGTCAAGCTCAACCACGCGATCGCCGTCGGCATGGCCACGAACCTCGAAGACGGGCTTGCGCTCACCGACCTGCTCGTCGCGTCGGGCGAGTTGCGCGACTACCACCTCCTGTACGCAACGCGCGCGGACTTCCTCCGTCGGCTCGGACGCTACGCCGACGCGGGCGCCGCCTACCGCGTGGCGCTGGACCTCGCCCGCACCGACGCCGAGCGCCGCTACCTGACCAGACGCCTGGACGAGGTTCAGCCCTGACGCGCCACCGGCCGCGGCCAACCCGGCCGCGACCGACAACGCGTAGGAACCGTCTCCGCGCGAGCGCTAACTCACGAGGTGGGCATCACGCGCTTACGGCAGCATCCTATCCGTGTGAACAGATTGTTGTCAATCCTGCAGACAATGTCTGCGACAATCTGCCCCGTCCCGGCGGGCCAGGCTCACGCAGTCTCCGGATCTCCCATCAGATCACCCGCTGACAGGTGCTCGACGGTCTCCCCCGTGTCGGCGAAGGTTCGAGTCTTGGCCCCCGCCACTGAGGCGCGCGTGACTGCGGCTTGGTCAGGATCCCACTGCCCCGGCTGACGACCGCAATGTCCTCGATCTTGACGACGGCCACGAGCCGGATGATCGCCGAGTCGCAGCCCGGAATCGCGCGATCTAATGATTCGATCATGTTGCGCTGGCCTCGCGAGCGTCGTGCGCCGAGGTCAGCTGCCCGCGTTCCAGGTCACGGTGCAGCCACCGCCGCCCGGCTCGAGCGGTCCCGGCCCGACGAATGTTACGAGGGAGTCGCTACCGACGGTCAGCACCCCTGGCCGGGCACGCTGCCACCCGGCGCCAGGCAGCCGATGCGGATCTGCGGCCCGCGCCGGGCCCGGACCGTGAAGCTGTAGTACTTGCCGACCCAGTTCGGGCGAATGATCTCGATCGCGATCCGCGAGCCGACGCCGAGCCGGTGGCGTGCGAAGCCGGGCGTGATCACGAAGCTGCCCGACGCCAGGCACATCCCCTTCGTCTTCTTCCCGCAGCGGGCGTGCGTCGTGAGAACCGTGACGTGGTGGACGAATGGACAACCCGAGCCGTGGCACTTGACGAGTACGGTCGCGCCCGAGGACACCCCATTGACGACGAGATTTCGCACCTGCGTGAACGACGGGGTGTAATAGAACGCCCATTGCATCGTGGACGTGATCGTGCCGAGCACGCTCGCCGAAACGGGCACAGCGCTCACCGGCTCGGTCGGCGAGCTCGATCCGGTGAAGTTGGCGTCGCCCGTGTAGCGGGCGGTTATCTCGTGCGCGCCGGACGCCGTGAACGTAACCGTGCAAGTCGCTTGGCCATTGGTCAAGGACTGGCCGGCGCAGGAGGCGATCGGTTGGCCGGCGTCGAGAAACTCGATCGAGCCGGTCGGTTCGACCGGTCCCGGGCGTGCGGCCGGCGGCGCAACGGAGGCGGTGTACGTCGTGCTCGAGCCGATGTTGACCGACGACGGCGTATCGAGGGACGTTGCAGTTGAGTCGGCACCAACCGGCATGCTGTCGGCCGGACTCGCCGAGCCTTTGAGGACCGAGCCGGCAGTCGGCGTGAAGACGGCGGTGAGTTGCGCCGTCGACGCGGCAAACGACGTCGAGCACGCCACGGTTGCGCTCGGGCCGCTCGGCGTGACCGGCATGCTCACGCACCCGCCGATCGCTGCCCCACCGTCCTCGAACGTGACGGCTCCCCACAAGGCCGTGCTGCCACTCGTGACGGAGGTCACCGTGGCGACCAGCGTCACAGCCTGGTTCGTGACCGCTGCAGTCGGCGTCGCCAGCAACGACGTTGTGGTCAGCTGCGAAGCCGGGGGCGTGGGGGCCACGGCCACGGCAGCACTGTTCTTGCTGCTCGCCGACGCGCTTCCGCCTGGACCGTTCGCGGTGACCACGCAGAGGATCGTGTAGCCGATATCGGCGGCCGACAGCGTATAGCTGTTCGAAGTAGCGCCCGGAATCGGCGAGCAGTTCGCCGAGCTGCACTCCTCCCAGGTGTAGCTGTATCCGGTTGGGCCGTTGCTCCAGGTCCCGTTGCTCACGCTCAGCGTGTCCCCTTGCTGAGGCGTGCCGGTGATCGCGGGCGCCTTGGTGTTCGCCGGAGCCGGCGGCAGCACGGGACCAATGCTTGCGCTCGTCACCGCTGCCTGGCCACCTGAGTTCATCGCGGTTACGGTCACGCTCACGTAGCTCCCAACATCCGCCGCGGTGAGCTTGTAGCTACTCGACGTGGCGCCGGCAATTGTCGAGCAGCTGCTATCCGCGCTGTTGCAGTCCTGCCACGCGTAGCTGTATCCGGTCGGACTGTTGCTCCAAAGTCCGTGGCTAGCGGTCAGCGTGACTCCCTGCTGCGGGGTCCCGCTGATTCCCGGCGCCGTGCTGTCCACAGGAGCCGCGGGGAGAACGACACCGAAGGTCGCACTTGTCGCGGGCGTCTGGCCGCCCGAGTTCGTCGCGGTCACCGTCGCGCTTACGTAATCCCCGACGTCGGATGCTTGGAGCGTGTAGCTGCTCGACGTCGCACCACCGATCGGCGAGCACACGCTCCCGGAGCTGTTGCAGTCCTCCCAGAGGTAGCCGTACCCGGTCGGATTGTTGTTCCACCCCCCGGTGCTCACGCTCAGTGTGTCCCCTTGCTGAGGTGCGCCGATGATCGCGGGCGCCTTGGCGTTCACTGGAGCCGGCGGCAGCACAGGACCAACCGCAGCGGTCGTATCCGACATCTGGCCGCCCGAGTTCGACGCCGTCACGAGTGCAACGATCGTGCTCCCGACATCAGACCCCTGGAGCGTGTAGCTGCTCGATGTCGCACCGCTGATCGGCGAGCACACCGTCCCCGTGCTGTCGCAGTCCTCCCAGACGTAGCCGTACCCGGTCGGACTGTTGCTCCATCCCCCGGTGCTCACGCTCAGCGCATCCCCCTGCTGCGCCGACCCGCTGATCACCGGCTGCGTCGAAACGACCGGAGCCGCCGGCAGCACAGGATCGGTCGGATCGGTCATATCCGACATCTGGCCGCCCGAGTTCGACGCGGTCACGAGTGCAACGATCGTGCTCCCGACATCAGACCCCTGGGGCGTGTAGGTGCTCGACGTCGCACCGCTGATCGGCGAGCACACCGTCCCCGTGCTGTCGCAGTCCTCCCAGAGGTAGTCGTACTCGGTCGGATCATTATCCCACCCCCCGGTGCTCACGCTCAGCGCATCCCCCTGCTCCGCCGACCCGCTGATCACCGGCTGCGTCGAAACGACCGGAGCCGCCGGCAGCACAGGACCCATCACGTCGCTCGTCGCAGACATCTGCCCAGCTGCGTTCGTCGCGGTCACGGTGACGCTCACGCTCTGCCCGACGTCCGCCACCGACAGAGTGTCCGTGGTACCGGTTTGGCCGTCGGACCACTGGTAACTGAAGCTAATCGGACTATCGCCCGCCCACGTGCCGGGGTCGGCGGTCAAGTCGTCGCCTTGCTGGGCGACGCCCGAGATCGTCGGCAACACGGTGTTCGACGGCGGCGTGTCCGCGTACGCGACCCCGGCGGCCAACCACCAGCCCATCGCGATCGAGAGAACCACTCCGATCGAGAGAACCAGCCCCGAGATAAGACGCCGAGCACCCTCGCTCGAGCGTAAGCAGCGCCGCCTATTTCGTTCCACGCAGTACCGATCCCACGCCAGATCGCTTAACTACTTGTCGTGCATAAACGACGCGACGGCCGACGTTTCTTTCGGCATGCGCGCTCGTGATGCCTTCAATCAGAGAACCACCCAGCTCCCTGCGTTTCGTTTCGGCCGGCTTCTACGAGGGCGATCGGTAAGGCCACTTGACTGATTCCGTGGCGGCGGATGTTCCTGTCGATGAGCGGGACGATGCCGACACTGCGTTCGAGTTGGCCATCCAGCTCGCCGAGCAGAACCGGCTTGCCGAAGCCGAAGAATGGTTAGCGCACGCTGACGAGCGCGGCCACCCCGCCGCCGCTCACAACCTCGGCCTGCTGCTCGAACAACGCGGCGACATTGCCGGGGCGGCGGCAGCCTACCGCCGCGCTGACGACCGTGGCGTTGTCGACGGCGCGTTCGAGCTCGCGATGCTGCTCGCCGACCACGACAGACTGGCCGAAGCCGAAGAATGGTTAGCGCACGCGGACGAACGCGGCCATGGCGCCGCCGCTCACAACGTCGGTCTGCTGCTCGAACAGCGCGGCGATATCGCTGGGGCGGCGGCGGCCTACCGCCGCGCTGACGACCGTGGCGTTGTCGACGGCGCGTTCGAGCTCGCGATGCTGCTCGCCGATCACGACAGACTGGCCGAAGCCGAAGAATGGTTAGCGCGCGCGGACGAGCGCGGCCACCCCGCCGCCGCCCACAACCTCGGCGTGTTGCTCGAAGAGCGCGGTGATGTCGCCCGCGCCGCCGCCGCATATCGTCGCGCCGACGACCGCGGCGACGCGGATGGCGCATTCCAACTCGCGATCCTGCTGGCTGAGCAGAACCGGCTGGATGAAGCCGAAGGCGCGCTTGCCCGCGCGGACCAGCGCGGCCACCCCGCCGCCGCCCACGACCTCGGCGCGATGCTCGAAAAACGCGGCCAGATCGCCGAGGCCGCGGCTGCCTATCACCGCGCCGACGAGCGCGGAGATGCCGACGCCCCGTTCAAGCTCGCGATGCTGCTCGCTGGTGAGGACAGGCTCGCCGAAGCCGAGCTGTGGTTGGCGCGCGCCGACCAGCGGGGCCATGCGACCGCCGCTCACAACCTCGGGGTGCTGCTCGAGGAACGCGGCGAGATCGCGGGGGCTGCGGCGGCCTACCGCCGGGCCGACGAGCGGGGCGTCGCCGATGCTGCGTTCGCGCTCGCGATGCTGCTCGCCGCGCACGACAGGCTCGCCGAAGCCGAAGAAGCCCTTACACGCGCGGAGCAACGGGGCCACCCCGAGGCCGCTCGCAAGCTCACCGAGCTACGCGAACGTCGCCGTGAGCTCGACCGTCCCGAGTCGATTCAGAACGACGCTGACGACGACGCGCCGTACGAGTCGGCCGAAGCGGTTCCTGCTGCGATCGGCGATCGCGATCGGGGCGACCAAGACACGGTGGATGATCCGGACAAGCGTGCTCGACTCGGCTTGCCCGCCCCCATGCTTCGCGCCCCACGACTTCGCGCCCCACGACTCCATGCCCCACGACTCCATGCCCCACGACTCCATGCCCCACGACTTCACGCCCCACGGATTCAGCCCCCACGGCTTCGCGCTCCCCGGCTTCACGCCCCACGACTTCACGCCCCCCGGATTCGCGGCCGATGGCTTCACGCCGGGCTGGTGCTTGCGGTATGCGGCATCGCTCTCGCGATCGCGACGGTCCTCCACTCAGGCGCGACCGGCTCTCAGCGACCGGCGCCGGCGGCCGCCGCGGAGACGACGCCGGCGACAGTCGCCGCCTCACCCGGACCGAGGACTCCGACCCAAACAAACGCCGTTGCCGCGAACAAAACGACTCCTGCCAAAGCATCAAGCCGCGCCGCAAAGGCTCCCGCTCGGAAGAAGGTCACGGCCTCAAGTGCGCAGAGCCGCTCGACGCCCAAGCCCGCCCAGAAGAAGACAACTACCGCTGCTCATCACGTCACGCTCGCCGGCGGGAGCCCGACTCCGGTCGACACCACGCCGGCCGTTGCGCCGTACAGCCCAAGCCGCTCGACCGGTACCGGAACTCGTAGCGTCGGTTCCGTCGGCGGCAGCAGCCCGACGAGCACAGGCTCACACACCGGCAGCACCGGTGGAACCACACACACCGGTACTTCGCCGGCCGCCGGCGGCGGCTCCCACGGCACGGGATCGCACGGTGGCGGCGGCTCCAACTCCGGCAGCGGCTCGAACGGCGGCGGAAGCGGAACGGTGAGCGGCGGAGGCTAGTCGCCGGCGCCATCGCATCCGCCGGGCAAATGCCGCCGTGCGTAGAATCGCCCTCACATCGGGCGCGTAGCTCAGTGGGAGAGCGCTCGCTTCACACGCGAGAGGTCGCTGGTTCGAGCCCAGCCGTGCCCATCAGGAAAGCCCGCCTCAGCGGCGTCGAGGGCCAGCATCGATCGACGCAGTAGACGGGATACGTGCATTTGCGAATATCCGATCCGCCGGCTGATCTCGCGCTGCGTGAGACCATGCACCAGGCGCAGGCCGAGGACTTGGCGTTCCAGCTCGGGTAGCTCGGCCCAGCTGCTCGCGAGCGCCTGTCGGTCGTCGGCAAGTTCGAACCCGTCGTCCTCGCTCCCCAACGTCTCCGTGAGTGCGCACCCGTCGTCCTCGTCCTGGGCGACGGGGGCGTCGAGTGAGGTCAGCTGGTAGCTCTCGCCGGCGTCGATCGCCTCAACTGTTTGCTCGACCGTGCAGTCGAGCGCCTCGGCGAGTTCGTCGAGGGTCGGGGAACGACTCAACTCAGCTGACAGCCGCTCGGCGTGGCGGCTGAGCGCCAGCGCCCGCTCCTGGAGATCGCGCGGGACGTGGATCGCCCATCCCTTGTCGCGGAAGTAACGCTTGAGTTCGCCCAGGATCGTCGGCGCGGCAAACGTCGTGAACTTCTTGCCGTGCTCCGGATCGAATCTGTCGATCGCGTTCAGGAGACCGATGGACGCGACCTGCATGAGGTCCTCCAGCGGCTCGCGGCTGTGGATGTAGCGGACCGCGAGCTTCCGGGCGAAGGGCATGAAGCGCTGCACAAGTTCGTCGCGAGCGGCGAGATCCCGCTCGCGGTAGTGCGTGTCGAGAAGCTCTTCGTCGCTTAGGCGCGAGAGCTCGCGCGTCTGCAGCATCGCCATCAGCTGATCCGGGTCCTGGTCGCGGTGGTCGCGGTGGTCGCGGCTGGTGAGTTCGAGTTGAGTCATGCGCAAACCCACTGTACAGGATCTGTATAGATTGTGTCTAGCTGCTGTCTAGATAGGTTAGGATCGTGGAATGTCCGAGAGCGGACGTCTGCGAATCGGAGAGCTAAGCCGACGAGTCGGTGAGAGCCCGGAGCTGTTACGCGCCTGGGAGTTGCGCTACGGGCTGGTGGCACCTGAGCGGACCCCTGGCGGCCTTCGTCTGTACTCCGAGAAGGACGAACGACGAGTGCGCGTAATGCGCCACCACATCAACATGGGGCTTTCCGCCTCTGAGTCCGCCCGCCTGGCGAAGCTCGCCGATGATCCGCAGTCCGAGGCCGCAACGGCGAGCCTGGCCGACGTTGAAACGGCCCTCGAGCGCAGCTTCGACGCGCTCGACGAGCCCGCCGCACAGGCTGTGCTGGACCGCGTCCTGATGGCTTTCGGGCTGCGGGCGGTGCTCTCGCAGGTCATCCTGCCCTTCCTGCGCCGGTTGGGCGTGCGCTGGGCCACCGCCCAGGCGAGCGTCGCTCAGGAGCACTTCGCGAGCAACGTCATCGCTGGGAGGCTTAGAGGTCTGACTCGCGGCTGGGGAGAGGGCGTCGGACCGCGCGCAATCCTCGCCTGCCCGTCCGGCGAGCTTCACGACCTTGGGCTTCTTTGCTTCGGCCTGGTGCTCCGAGAGCAGGGCTGGCGAATCACCTACCTGGGTGCTGACACCCCGATCGGCGACATCGCCGAGATGCTCGACGACCTCTCCCCCGCGATCGTTGTGCTCGCCGCGACGACCCCGCAGCGGTTCCTCGACAGCGCAGACGAGCTGGCGGCACTCGCAGCTCAGGCGCGAGTCGCGATTGGCGGGGCGGGCGCCTCCGCCGCGCTCGCCGACCGGCTGGGTGCTGAGTCACTCGCCGGCGAGCTCCTGGAGGCGGCGGCGGCGCTCACACCCTGAGCGGGGTGCCATGAAGCAAGGGTCGACCTCGCCGACGCCGCGCACAGTCGTAGGTCAGTACGTCATTGCGGCCGCTGTTACGACGAGCAGGGGGTCGTAGCCGGGCCGCGCAGTGTCGTAGTGCGCTACGAGCGACGGGCGCCCCGGGGGGTGAGACCGTGTCGACCATGCTTCAGATCGACCAACCGGCTCGCAGGCCAGCCATCTACACCGACTCAGCCTTCACGGCCGAGCTGAGCGCTCTGCTGCGACAGGCGCGGTGGGGCGCGGCGCGCACCGAGGAGGTGCTGGACACGAGCGCCCGCATCCGTGACCGAGAACCCGATTCGTGGGTCACGGAATGGGTGTGGACCGCCGGTGAGGCCTGGGCCGCGGCCAACCAGGCGGCGTCGCGGGGGACGGCGGCCGGCGCCGGGACGCGATACCTGCAGGCGGCCGTCTACTACGGCGCCGCCCTGTCACAGATCCCGCGCTCCGCCGAGCACGATCGCGCCCCGGACCTGTGGCGGCGCCATCGTGTCTGCTGGGACGAGGCGGTGGACCGAGCCCGCACGTCGGCCGGGCGCATCGAGATCCCCTACGCCGGTGGGTCGCTGCCCGGCGCCTTCTTCCCCGCCCCCGGCGCGCGCGGCGCCCGGCGGCCGCTGGTGATCATGCACAACGGCGCCTACGGGCCGACCTCGGCGATGTGGGGGCTCGGCGGCGGAGCCGCTGCCCAACGGGGCTATCACTGGATGACCTTCGACGGGCCTGGCCAGCAGGCGGCGCTCCACGAGCGGGGGTTGTTCTTCCGGTCTGACTGGGAGCACGTCCTCACCGCGGTGCTCGATGCGGTGACCGCGCGGCCCGACGTGGACGCGACCCGCGTCGCGGCCGTCGGCATCGGTCAGGCGGGGTACCTGCTCCCCCGTGCCATGGCCTACGAACACCGGCTGGCGGCGGCAGTGCTGGTGCCTGGTGTCGTCGACGTCGTGGACGCGTGGACCGCGGCGTTACCGGCCCGGCTACGCGCGATCCTGGCCCGCGGCGACACCGTGGCGTTCGACCATGAGATGCGCCTGGCGCTGCTGTTCGCTCCCAAGGAGGCGGGCACGCTGCGGGCGCGAGCCGCCGGCTATGGGCTGGCCGGGGCCTCGCCGTCGCGGATCTTCGCGACCGTCGGCGGCTATCGCCTGGGCAAGGAGGCCGCGGCCGTGCGCACGCCGCTGCTCCTAGTCGAGCCGGAGCCGGGCGCGCCATGGCCGGGACAGTCCCGGCGGCTGGCCGGGCTGGTGGCGGGTCCGGTGTCCCGCTCGGCATCTCACGACGAGGCGGCCTGGCTGGACTGGCTGGCGCCGCACCTCGGCTGACGCGCGCGGCCCAGCGGCTCGGGGCCCTACAGCTCCGTGCGGTGGCTCACGCCGCGCTTCTGCATCGCGCGGTAAACGTAGGTCTCGACGGTGCGCACGGAGAGGACGAGCTGCTCGGCGATCTCCTGGTTGGAGAGCCCGCGAGCCGCGAGCGCGGCGATCTGGGCCTCGCGACGGGTCAGCTCGACGGCGACGGCGTCGAGGCCGTCGATGATCGGGAGCTCGGCGCCCTGGCCGGAGGCGTGCAGCTCGCGGGCGCGGGTGGCGGCGCGGCGCGCGGAATCCTGCCGGCCCGCGGCCACGAACTGCCGGGCCGCGCTCACCGCGGCCTCCATGGCGTAGGCGTCGGCCCCGATGGCCGCCATCTCCTCGCACGCCGCCAGGAGCGCCTCGCCGTCGCGGGCCGCGAGGGCGCCGGCGTGGGCGGCATACGCCGCCACCAGCCGCGCGTCGCAGCGCCATGCGAGTCGCTCGAGCTCGGCGGCCACCGGCTTGGGACTCGCCCCCGCACGCAGGGCCTCGTAGAGCAGGCGCGCCGCGAGGTTGGGCTGGTCGGTGGCGCCGGCCGCGGCGAGGAACGCGTCGGCGCCGGCCGAGTCGCTGAGCGCGCGGGCGCCCCACCCCTCGGCTCGGGCCAGGTAGCCCGTCTCGGTCGGCATCGGCTTGCGGTCACCCAGCATCGCGTGAACGGCGGCCAGGGCCTCCCGGGCGCGCGTCGGGTCGCCGGTGAACAATCCGATCCCAACCTCGAGCGCCCGCACGCTCAGCGCCGTCCCGAAGGCATCCTGGCGCGCGAAGTGCCCGTCGGCCTCGGCCACCCAGCGCCGCGCATCGCGATAGCGCCCGCGCGCCATGGCAAGGGCCGCAAGCGCGAACGCGCCGAGCCCGGCGGCCTGGTGGTCGTCGGCCCGTACGCCATCGCGGAGCACACCAGTCGCGTAGGCCTCCAGGTCGCTCCAATCCTCGCCGGCCTCGAGCTCGATCACGCACATGAGGCCCAGCATGGATGCGTCGTAGTTGTCGCGCATGGGGACGGCCGGGCGCTTGCGGCGCACCAGCGCGTAGGCGTCCTTGGCGCGGCCGATGGCCATCAGGCGGAAGATGTGCGCCAGCTCGGCCTGGCGGTGCGCCCGGGCGTCCAGCGAAGGGTCGGAGAGGCTGTGCTCGATCTCCTCGACGTGCTCCTCGTAGCGATCGACGCCCTCGACGAAGCCGGAGAGCACCAGCCGCCACGGGTCCAGCCGTTGCGCCCACTGCTGGTCCTCCGACCACCCGGCGGCGCGTTCCACGAACGCCTCCGCCTCGTCGCGGCGGCCGAGGCCCCAGAAGAGGACGTGGACACGCTGGGCGATGTAGCCGAGCGCCGCAGGGTCGCCGGGCGCGTGGGGCTCGGCGGCGGCCAGGACGGACTCGGCCTCGGTGAAGCGGTTGCGGGTGATGTGGGCGCGGCTGAGTAGCAGGGTCGCGCTCAAGCCGAGCCCGGCCTCGGACGCGGACTGGGCGAGCTGCGCGCCGAGCTCGGGATCGCCGGCGAGGTTGGCGGCGCGGGCGGCGTCCAGCAGGTGCTCGGGTGGGACGTCGCTGCCGGCGTCCAGCCGCCAGCGAGCGACGCGCAGCGCGTCGTCGGGGGTGAGGGGACTGCGCCGCGCCACGGTCTCAGCGAGCGTGAGACGGAGCGCCCGGGCGCGGAGCACCGAGAGGTCGTCGCGGAGCACCTCCCCGTAGAGCGGTTGAGCCAGGCGCAGCACGGCGTCGGGTGAGCCCGGGTCGATGGTGACCATGCCGCGAGCCTCGATCTCCTGGAGCGTGTCCAGGTCAGACAGCGCCGCCATCTCGCTCAGCCGCAAGGGCTCCCCCAGCGCCAGCAGCTCCATGGGGGCGCGCTCAACGTCGTCCAGCGCGCCCATCCGCTGGGTCACGAGCGCCGCCAGCGAGGGGCTCACCGCCCGGCGGCGCAGTTGCCACAGGCCGCCGTCGAAGGTGAGCCGGCCGTCCTCGAGCCCCCCGGTGACGAGCTCGCGCGCGTACTGCACGTTGCCGGCGCTGGTGTCGACGACACGCCGCACCACGGATTGGCCGACGGGGCCGTCGAGCGCCGCCTCCACCAGCGCCTCGATCGACTCATCGCCGAGCGGTTGCAGCTCCATCCGGCGCGCGCCAGCGTCCTTCCACAGCGAATCGATCGCGTCCGGCGCCATCACGCCGGCGCGGACGGTGACCACCACAAAGACGGCGGCCGCGGTGGCAAGGTGCAGGACGAGCGCCGCCGACGCCGCGTCGAGCAGGTGGGCGTCGTCGACTCCGAGGCAGACCGCGCGTCCCTCCGCGCGGGCGCGGACGCGCTCGGTGCTGCGGCGGATGAGCTCGAGTGGCTCGTCGGAGCGCACGTCGTCGGGGATGAGCGCCGCGAAGGCCCCGAGGGGGATCGCCGCCGAGCTCGCCGTTCCCTGCGCCCAGTAGGTGAGCCCACCCGCCCGGCCCGCCGCGTCGACGGCCTCGCGGGCCAGCCGCGACCTGCCGACGCCCGGCGCGCCACTGATGACGACGCCGGTAGCTGCCGGATCGGCGCGCGCGGCGGCGATCTGCTCGAGCTCGCGCTCGCGGCCAACGAACGGCCATCCGTGGGCCGCCGGCGAGACGCTCATTGAATCCCGGTCTGACACCCGGGCCAGTCTACGGCCGCACTACGGACTGGTCGCGGGGCGCGTCGTAGTACGGCCGTCAGATGTCGTAGCGCACTACGAACGACCCGCGGCCGGAGCGCTGAGACCGTGTGCAGCACACACCGAACGGCACTCCCGACCGGAGCCGCCGACCACGATTCGAAGGAGCTTTCCATGACCTCACATACCCCCTCTCGCGCCGGATCCTGGACCCGTGGCCGGCTGGCTCAGGCCGGCGTCGGCCTCGGCGTCGCCGCGTCCGTCCTGGCCTCGGCGGCCGTCGCGACCGCCGCCCCGACCGCCTCGGGCGCTCACGCCCCGGGCACGGCTCAGACGAGTGTCGTCCACGTGGCGACCCGCACGCCGACCAACCCCTACAGCTCGGTGACAGTGTCTCCGCGCACCGCGCGCCCCGGCGAGCGGATCACGATCTCGGGCAACGCACCTCGCAACGCGCGGGCCGGGACGTGGATCACGCTGATGTCGGACGCGTTTGCCGCCAAGCAGGGAGTGAACGGGATCCCCGCGATCCGCACCCAGGTGCTGGTCAACGGCAAGTACTCCGCCACGGCCATCATCCGCGCCGGCCTGAAGCCGACCAACTATGCGGTGATGGGCACCTTCCAGGGCAAGGGCCTGGACACCGTCGCCTGGGTCACGGTCCGCCGTCCGGCGGCGCACCCCTACAGCTCGGTGACCGTGTCCGCTCGGACGGTGCATGCCGGTCAGCGGGTGACGATCTCGGGCAACGCGCCTCGCAACGCGCGGGCCGGGACGTGGATCACGTTGATGTCGGACGCGTTTGCCGCCAAGCAGGGAGTGAACGGGATCCCCGCGATCCGCACCCAGGTGCTGGTCAACGGCAAGTACTCGGCCACGGCCACGATCGCCAAGGGCCTGCAGCACACCAACTACGCGGTGATGGGCACCTTCCAGGGCAAGGCCCTGGACACTGTCGCCTGGATGACCGTCCGCTGACCCCGGCACCCTCACCAGCGGGACCCCGACGGCCGGCGCCACCACGGCGCCGGCCGCCGTCACACGCCACGGGCTCGCAACGGAGACACCGATGAGCACCTACCGCCGCTGTCCAGAACGTGCCGCGCTCGTGCGTGGCCGGGGGGCTTTGCTCGCTGGACCAATTGGTAGAGAATGACGGCATCGATCTCGGACTGAGCGACAGGGTGTATCTCGTGACCGGCGGCAGCCGGGGCCTTGGGCTGGCGGCAGCCGAGGCACTGACCGCCGACGGGGCGCGCGTCGTCCTCAGCTCGCCCCACGAGGCGACGGCCGCTGCGGCCGCCGCCCGCCTGTCGCAGAACGCTGCCTCGGCTGCGAGCGTTACCTGGGTCGTGGCGGATAACAGCGATCCCGCCACCCCGGATCGGCTGGTCGCGGCCGCCAAGGATCGCTTTGGGCGCTTGGATGGTGCGCTGGTCAGCGTTGGGGGAACGCCGCCGGGGACGATCGCCACCACTACCGACGACGCGTGGCGGTCGGCGTTCGAGAGCGTCTTTCTCGGCGCCGTGCGGCTGGCTCGAGTTCTCGCGGAAGACCTGAACAACGAAAGCGAGGTGCACCCCGTGAACGGCTCGATCACCGGGACAGGCCGCTCGCTGGTGTTCGTGCTTGCCTCGTCAGTGCGTGTGCCGCTCGCGCGACTGCCTATCTCGAACGGTCTGTTTCCGGGGCTCGCCGGTGTGGCTAAGACCCTCGCCAGCGAGCTCGGCCCCGCCGGGGTCAGGATCAACGGTCTGCTGCCCGTCAGGATCGCCACCGACCGAGTCCGTGAGTTTGATGCCCTCAGCGGCGATCCCGATGAGGTGCGCGCTCGGGAGTCTGAGCACATTCCGCTGCGCAGGTACGGCGAGCCTGAGGAGTTCGCCCGGGTTGCAGCATTCCTGCTGTCCCCGGCCGCCTCTTACGTCACGGGCGCCATGATCCCGGTCGATGGCGGTGCGATCCTCTCCATCTGAGTCTGCGATCGCCGGCGGGGCCCCTCACACCAATTCGCCGAGGCGGGCGGTCCGATCTCGGTGAGGTCACAAGGGTCGTTCAGGGCCGGCGACCGTGGAAGGTGCGGCGCAGGTCGCTCACCCAGGCGTCGGGGTTCTCCCAGGGAATGAAATGGCCGCCGTGGTCGTGGGCGTTGACGTTGACGTGGTTGAACCAATCGGCCCGCGGACCGGTCTTGAACGCGCGGATGCGCTCGGTAGTGGTGTGGATGCCGGGCGGGTTCTCGTACGTGACGAAGGTGAGACCGACCGGGGCCTGCACGACCGGGGTGTGGTCGTGGGCGGGGGCCCAGGGGTAGCGATTGGCGTTGGCGTAGTAGCGCATCGACGTGCTGATGGAGTTGTTCACCCAGTAGATCGTGGCGTGGGTGAGCAGGTCGTTCTTTGTGAAGACGGACTCGACGTCGCCGCCGTTGTCACTCCACGCGTTCCAGCGCTCCAGCAGCCAGGCGAGCAGTCCCGCGGGTGAGTCGCTCAGCCCGTGGGCCAGGGTGGCGCCGTCGAGCATGTGCACTGCGAGGTGGGACGCCGAGCGGTGGTCCATCTCGATGATGCGATCGCGGATGTCGGCGGGCTGGTCGTCGGTGAGGGGCCGATTCCGGGCGAAGTCCCAGGCGCGTGGGCCGTTGAAGAAGTCGAGCGGCAGCCCCGAGCCGATGTGGATGCCGTACAGCTCGTCGGCGTACTTGTGCCCGAGCTGGCTGGAGACGATCCCGCCGATGTCGCAGCCCCCAGCGGCGTACTTCTCGTATCCCAGCGTCTCGGTCATCAGGGTGTGCCAGAGGTCGGAGACCTTCCAGAAGTTGACGTCCGAAAAGCCAGTGAGCGGGCCGGGGAAACCGAAGCCGGGCAGGGACGGCACGATCACGTCGAACGCGTCGGCGGGGTCAGCGCCGAACGCCGCCGGGTCCGCGAGCGGGTCGATCACCTTCGACCAGTGCCAGAACGTCCACGGCCAGCCGTGGGTCAGAATCAACGGGACCGGGCGGGGGCCGCGGCCGGGCTTGCGCATGAAGTGCACCGGAACACCGGCGACGCTCACCTGGTAGTGCTCGTATGCGTTCATGGCCGCCTCGGCCTTGCGCCAGTCATAGCCATCCCGCCAGTAGGCGACCAGCTCACGGAGATAACTGTCCGGGACGCCGTAGGACCAGTCCTCATTCCCCTCGTCCATCGGCGGACGGGTCAGTGCGAGACGGGCGCGCAGATCATCCAGGACCCCGTCGGGCACATGGATCGCGGTGGGCTCCAAGGGGAGGGCACGTGGAGTGTTTATCGCGTCGTTCCTTACTCGGTAGCGGAAGTTTCCTTAGTATCGCTGCGGCGCTAGCGGTGGAAGAGTCGGGTGGGTGTTCGCGCTCTGTCGGGGGCGTGGGCTACGGTTCTGGCGAACCTATGTTCGTTAGCCTGGAGAGCCCCTCTGAGCCTGCGTGGCTCACCGATCTGAATCCGCAGCAGCGGGCTGCCGCCGAGCATGAGGGCGGCCATCTGCTGATTCTGGCGGGGGCGGGTACCGGTAAGACGACGACGCTGTGCGCGCGGGTTGGCCGTCTGATCGAGGACGGTGCTTCGCCGGAGCGGATTCTGCTGCTGACCTTCACCCGCCGCGCGGCGCGTGAGATGATCGCGCGGGCCGTTGCGCTGACCGGGGCGCACCCTGGTGGCGGCGCCCGGCGGATCGCCGGCGGGACGTTTCATGCGATGGCGCATCGGTTCGTGCGCGGCCGACGCAGCCGCGCTGGGCCTGACCGCCGACTTCGGCCTGCTCGATGCCGGTGACGCCGCGGACCTGATCGACTTGGTCCGTCAGGAGCAGGGTCACGCTGAGAGCGGGCGGCGTTTCCCGCGCAAGCACACCCTGGCCGACGTCTATTCGCGCACGGTCAACGCGCAGTGTCCGGTCAGGGCGGTGATCGAGGCGGCGTTTCCGTGGTGTGTCGAGCACAGCGATGCGATGGCGGGCCTGTTTCGCGCCTACACCGCCCGCAAACGTGCTCTCGGCGTTCTCGACCTAGACGATCTGCTGCTCTTCTGGCGCGCGCTGGCCCGCGACCCGGACGCGGGAGCTCGGTTGGCCGCCGGCTTTGACCACGTGCTCGTCGACGAGTATCAGGACGTCAACGAGCTGCAGGTGGAGGTCGTCGCTGCGCTCGCCGGGTACGGCGCGACCGTGACCGCGGTCGGCGATGATTTTCAGGCCATCTACGGCTTCAGGTCGGCCAGTGCCGATCACCTGCTCGGATTCACCGAGCGGTTCCCGGGTGCCGCGACCGTTCTGCTGGAGCGCAATTACCGTGGCGGCCAGCCGCTGCTTGACCTCGCCAACGCGATCGCCGCCGAGGCGGAGATCGGCATCCCCAAGACGTTGCGCGCGGATGCGCGCGGGCGGCGAGCGCCCCGAGCTGGTGTTCTGCCGCGACCAAGGCGCAAGAGGCCGCGGAGATCTGCGATCGCGTGTTGGCCGCCCGCGAGCGCGGGATGCTCCTTCGCGAACAGGCGGTCCTCGCTCGCACGGGGCATGATACCGACCTGCTCGAGCTCGAGCTCTCGCGACGCCGAATCCCGTTCGTCAAATACGGTGGCTTGCGCTACCTCGAGGCAGCGCATGTCAAGGACTTCCTGGCGCTGTTGCGACTGACCGACCGAATCACCGACGAGATGTCGTGGTTTCGGCTGCTGATGCTGCTGGAGGGGGTGGGTCCGGCACGGGCGCGTCGGTGCCTGGACCAGCTGCTCGCCGGTGGCCTGCTGTCGCCCACGCAGCTACCCCAGCGGTGGTCCGACGCGCGAATGCACCTACCGGCCGTGGCGCAGGAGCAGGGCGATCCCGTCGCGGCGGCGCTCGCCGCCGGTCCTGACGCCGAGCGGCTGCGCGACGCACTGGCTCCCATCGTCCGCGCTCACTATGTGGACGGAGCTGTGCGCGTCCAGGATCTCGATGCCCTCTGCGGCCTGGCGCGCGACGCCGGCGATCTGCGGACGTTCGTGGCCGAGCTGCTGCTGGATCCGCCGACCTCATCCGCCGATCTGGCCGGCCCGGCCCTGCAGGATGAGGACTGGCTCGTGCTCTCCACCGTCCACTCCGCCAAGGGTCTGGAATGGCAAGCCGTCCACCTCGTCGCTGCCTATGACGGCAACTTCCCATCCGACCTGGCTGCCGGCAGCCGCGAGTCGCTCGCCGAGGAACGACGGCTGCTGTACGTCGCCCTGACCCGCGCTCGGCGCTCACTTACCGTCTACGTCCCCCGCCGGTACTACCACCGCAAAGACCGGAGCGACAGCCACGGCTACGGTAAGGCGTCGCGCTTTCTCAGCGCTGCCGCACAAGCGTGCTGTGACGTCGTGCACCTCGCCGACGACCCTGCCAACACCGCGCCGTCAGCCACGACAGCGGGCCGTCGGATCGAGGTCTCGATCGACCACCTATTCACCTGAGGACATCGGCAGTAGGCGGTCCGCTGCGCGAGCTGCAGACTGCATCCCAACGGCTGCTGCTTCGCACGATCGTCGGGTAGCTCGTTCCCTAACGACGACCATTTGCTAGGGTTAACCTAATGGTTAACGATCCGTTCAGGGCGCTGTCACACCCGATCCGCCGTGGCATCGTCGAGCGGCTCGCCGCGGGCCCGGCGACCGTCGGTCAGGTCACCGCCGGCTTCGGGGTGTCCAAGCCCGCGATCTCCAAGCACCTGAGGGTGCTCGAGGAGACGGGGGTCGTGAGGCGAGTGGTCGAGGGCCGGACGCACCGGCTATCGCTCGAGCCTGACGCGCTCAGTGTCGCGGCCGACTGGATGGATCGCCAGCGCGCCCTCTGGGGGCGTCTGTTCGATGTCGTCGACGAGTACCTGAAGGAGGAAGCCTCGCAATGAACATGCCACCGATCGTTTCGCCCCAGGAGTGGGAGGCCGCTCGCCAAGAGTTGCTGGTGAAGGAGAAGGAACTCACCCGCGCCCGCGATGCGCTGGCGGCCGAGCGCCGCCGGATGCCGAGGATGGCCGTGGAGAAGGACTATCGCTTCGAGGGCCCGGGCGGCCCGGCGAGCCTGCACGACCTGTTCGACGGGCGCCGTCAACTGGTCCTCTACCGCTTCTTCTTCGAGCCCGGCGCGATCGGCTGGCCGGAGCGCGGCTGCTATGGCTGTTCGATGATGGCCGATCAGCTCTCAAATCTCGTGCACCTGAACGCGCGCGACACCACGCTGGCTTACGTCTCGCGCGCCCCACAGGCGGAGATCGAGCGGTGGAAGACGGGGATGGGCTGGGAGCAGATCCCCTGGTACACGATCACGGACGACTTCGACGCCGACTTCGGTGTGGACGAGTGGCACGGCACCAATGCATTCTTTCGCGACGGCGACCGGATCTTCCGCACGTACTTCGTGAACAACCGCGGCGACGAGGCCCTGGGCAGTACCTGGAGCTACCTCGACCTCACTGCGCTCGGACGCCAGGAGGAATGGGAGGACTCGCCCGAGGGCTACCCGCAGACTCCGCCCTACGGGTGGTGGAACCCTAACCCCGCGCGCGGCTACCGCCTGGCCGCATAACGGCGTCCAGACATGACCGACGCCACGACGCTGCGAATTGAGCGCGCCTACCAGGCGCCCGCCCAGGCGGTCTTCGACGCGTGGACTAGTGAGGAGGTGCTTCGCCGCTGGTTTCACGCTGAGCACAACTGGGAGACGACCGAGGCCCAAGTCGACCTCCGCGTCGGCGGCGTCGTGCGCGTGGTCATGCGCGATCCACAGAAGGACGTCGAGCACGGCGGCAGCGGCCACTACACCGAGATCGACCCGCCGACGCGTCTCGCGTTTACCTGGATCTGGGACGGCGGTACCACGCGGCAGCTCATCGAGCTGGACTTCGAGGAAACCGACGGCATCACCACCGTCCGCTTCACCCACAGCGGCCTCTTGAACGAGGAGGCCCTGCGCTCCCACGAATACGGCTGGAACAGGGCCTTCGACAACCTCGAACGCACCCTCCAGGCAGCTGACCCCACGCGATAGAGCTCGCACGTCGGCTCTATCTGGTCTGGTCGTACGTGGTGTCGGGCCTCAGAAGCGATGTCGGGTGTGGCTGAAGCCGCCCTTGCTGAAGGCAAGGACTTTCGCTGGGCGGACAGCGAACACGAGGACGGTCCCGACGTCGTGTCGAAAGCCATCCTGACCGACCTCGTATTGCCATCGCCCGTCCCACTTTTGTGCCCAGGCTGCGGCGAGCCGGTCGAGCTGCTGTGCGTCGGTGACGCGTGCCGCCTCGCCCTCGACAACCACGTCGAGGCCGCTCTGCCAGCCATTGGCGCCCGTGGTCAGCACGACGCGTGGGTTGCTGGCGAGGTTGCGCGCCTTCTGCTCGTCCGGGCCCGTGGAGAAGTGCAGTGCGTCGTCGAGCCAGACGGCGACGAGCGGAGTGACGTGCGGCCGGCCGTCCGTGCGGACGGTCGAGATCCAGAAGATCTCGGCCTGCTTGATCGCATCGAGCGTTTCCTCCCAACTGGTGGGCTGTGCTGCTGGTTCGCTGAAGCGGGTGTCGAGCTCTGTGCGGGGTGTCGTCATCACGCGTTTCTGGTCGCTGGGTGTCTTCTTGGTCGGTTCTCAGGACATAGACAGCTGCGCACCGAGGAACTCATCGGTTCCCCCGTGATCGATAATTTTGGCTGCGGATCGCGGTCTCAGCATATGCGGCCGTGGCTGCACCGTAACGACCGATTGGAGTGGAGATGGCCAAGCTGATCTATGCGGCGATCGCCTCGCTTGACGGGTACGTCGAGGACGAGGACGGCAGGTTCGACTGGGCAGCGCCGGATGACGAGGTGCATGCGTTCGTCAACGAGCTCGAGCGGCCGATCGGCACCTACCTATACGGGCGCCGGATGTACGAGACGATGGTGTCCTGGGAGACCGTGAGCACCAAGGCCGATCAGCCGGCAGTGAGCCGGCACTTCGCCGAGATCTGGCGGGCGGCGGAGAAGGTCGTGTACTCCCGGAACCTCGAGACGGTATCCAGCGCGAGGACCCGGATCGAGCGCGACCTCGACCCCGATGCGGTCCGCCGGCTCAAGGAGACGTCCCAGGCTGACATCACGATCGGGGGTGCAGACCTCGCCGGTCAGGCGCTTGCCCTGGGCCTAGTCGACGAGTGCCACCTGTTCCTCGGGCCGGTCGTGGTTGGCGGCGGCAGGCACGCGCTGCCCGACGGGCTCCGCGCACAGCTCGAACTCCTCGGCGAGCGCCGGTTCCGAAACGGCGTCGTTCACCTCCACTACCGCGTAAGCATCTGACCGGGCGCCGGCGGTCCCGCTCGTGGGCGACGAACCGGAAGCCGACGGTCCTCCGACTAATTGCGATCGATCGTGGCGACCAGGCTTTGTGCGAATTCGTCGGGGCGTGAGAGGAACGGGTGGTGCCCAGCCGCGAACTCGACGATTCGCGTCTCATCCTTGACGCGTCGGCGCTGGACGTCGGCTGGGGTGGCGAGATCCTCGGTGCAGACGAAGTACGTGGCGGGCTTTTGCTGCCAGGCGATCTGGCGGGGTGGCTGTGTGAACGGAGTGAGAGACTGGCGCGTGAGCCGGTTGAGCGCCTGCTCGGTCGTGATCTCGTCGCAGTCCTGGAGGAAGAACTCCCGGACCATCTCCGGATCGACACCGACGGTGCCGTCCTCGCCCGGTTGCAGCCATGGCGCTGGCTCAGAGCCGATGAGCTCGGCCTGGGACTGTCCGGCCTCCGGCATCACCGACGTCACGTAGAGCAGCTGCGTGACGCGGTCATCGGCGCCGGCCTCGGTGATCACCATCCCGCCGTAGGAGTGCCCGCACAAGACGACCGGCCCGTCGGCGGCGCTGACCACCTCGCGGCACGCATCGACGTCGGCATAGAGATCGCCGAGCTCATCGCCAGTTTCTCCGCAGCTGGGCAGCGGCACCGCGAGGCTAGTGATTCCGTGGTCGGCGAGGGGTCGGGTCATCTGAGCCCACCACCACTGGGCATCGCGCACGCAGGCGCCGTGGACGAAGATCAGAGTCGTCATCGCAAGGCGAGGGTCGTTGCTGGATTCTCAGTGGAACTGCCGCCCGTCACACAGACACATCCTCTGACACGGTGTCCATCACGGTGCCTCCTGAGTCGGCCTCTAATTCTTGTACCGACGTTACAGCCTCTGGTCGACCTCGCGACGAGCTCAGGGATGCTCGTCCACCCACTTCGGATCCCGCGACCCGCTCATCGCCGCTGCACTCACACACGCTCGCAGCCAGCTCCTCGAGACCTGTCGTGCGCAGCTCGCCGACCAGAACCCGCAGGATCTCCGCGGCCTTGTCAGTGCGCTGCGCGCGATCGTCACCGACCCCCCACGACGCCCTGCCGAGCCGTGACGCCGAAGCCGCCCCGGCGTAGGCGCCCGGGCCCACGCGGTTCGGAGCACTGGCCGGCGGACAAGAGCTACGCCGCGACGCGCTCGCTGACTGATGCGTTGGCGAAAAGCTCACTAACGCAAGCGCCTACGTCCTCGAATGCGCGCATCCGGCCGCGAAGGGACGGAATGTATGCCGTGAAGTGACGGATGCCTTCGGTCACCACCCCGAACATCGAGATGCTCAGCTGCGGGCATCCCTCGATGTCGATTGGGTGGTGGTCCGGCGTCATGTTGACGCTGCCCACAACCTCCGCGCCGTAGCGGAACTGGCTGACGCGACCACAGTTGTAGAGGCTGGTCAGCAGCGGCGAGCCCGAGTTGGCGATCCGCGGCTCCTCGAGATGGCCGCGGATCACGAGGTCGACGTCGTCAACGTAAGGCTGGTCGAACGCCGTTGAAGAGATTCGCGTGCCAGCCGCGCCAGGACCGGTCGCGCCTGCGGACGACTCTCGATCCGGCGCGGGACCATATGGCATACGGACCACCCCGGCGTCCATGAGCGCCAGCATCTGGCGGGAGCGCAACGCGGGCGGGCCGGCCACGAGGCGGTGGCTCCGGCTGCAGATGTCGGCATTGAAGTCCAGGTAGGAATCTAGCGTGAGACCGCCTAGTTCGACCACCGATCGGATCGAGTCGCGGAAGATCCGGAATACCCACGCGGCCGACTTGACGGGGCTTCGGCCGTCTGGAACCTCAGCCTCGCGGAGATCGTCGGCCAGCGCCTCGTAGACGAACCTTTCGTAGTCGTCGCTCGAGCGATAGCTCGGCTGATTGCCGAAGAACAGCGCCTCGGCATCGAAGCTGCCAAACACGGAGGCGAGACGCGCCAGTTCATCTCTGAAGCGGCACTCGAGCCACGCAGCGCGCAACCGCTCGCGGACCGCGGCGCCAGCGGCGCGCGAGCCTTCCGCCTGGAAGGCCATCTGCGAGTAGTAGCGCGCGTACATCTCCGCGAACAGAAGAGGGAACAATTCTCTCCGCACGTCGACTAGCCGCCTACGACCACTCGAGCGACCAGTCAATGCATCCACGGCCTCGGGGGTGCAGATGAGCGGCTTGTAAACCGTGACGCGCTCTGACCCGGTGACAGGCTTGGCAGCAAACGGTAGACCGCTCCGGTTGTAAAGCCGAACCATCGGCTCCCGGCCGCTAGGCCGATAGTGCAATCCGGCGCCGTCAGCCACGAACTCGCCGCCCCGACCAACGGTCAGCGCTGTCACGACGTCGACCGCCACCAATCCCATCCCTGATACCGCGACCTTCGTGCCGGCCGGAATCTTTTCCACATACGACGTAACCGGGTACGGGCTGATCGCGCGGGAACCACTCACATGCTGGTTCGGCGTGTGTCCCGTAGTGACGATCACGTGGTCGACAACGACCGCGCTGCCGTTGGCCAGGCGCATTTCCTCACATCCGTCGCGCCTGGCCACCAAACCAATGGCCGACGTCTGATGATGCATGATCTGCACATTGGGCGGCGCGCTGGTCAGAAGCGCGCTATAGAACCATTGGAGGTACTCGCCCATCAAGCGACGAGGCAAGAAGTGATGGGGCTCGATCGGCTCCCCCAAGGGATCTATCGCGCACTGGTCGCCGACCCACCGATAGCCCCTCGCCACTACCCAGTCGTACAGGCTGACCCCGTAGGAGGGTTGATCGGAGTCCGTCTCGAACGGGTACAGGGTGAGCTGCCCGCAAGGGTTGTTGAGGAGCAGGTAGTCCGGCTGCGTTATGTCGTAGACACCTGAGCCAGGGGTTCCGGGCTCGACCACGTGGACCGCGACGTCAATGCCTCGTGGCAGGTCTTGGCGCGCCAGAGTCACCACCCTCTCAAGCGCGCATAGCCCCCACGGGCCTACTCCGACAATGGCGATACGTAGCACGACGACCCCCTACCAAGCTCTTCCGTGATCTGAAACCGCTGCCCACCAAACGAACTGACGTCGCGCAGCCCACTGGTTCTAAGAGGCTGCCCATCCCGGTGAAGAACTGAACGTCGCGCACCCCAACGATCTTCCGGCAGCTGTCCGAGTCCGGACAACGGTCCATATCGCGACAAGACACTCGCGACGGTTGCGGTACTCGAAGAAAAGGAGCATCACAACAAGGTCACCGACCCTGGATCCAACGGCGGGCGACGAGCGAGGCTGATCTCGTCAACAACCGACGTTCGAGCTCCACTGGCGCCGTGGTCACGTCGACGAGGCGTCGCGATCGCGTAGTCGCGGCGGGCGTGCGCGCAGGCTGGCGCCCCACGCGAGGACGATCAGCACGACGCCGATCGCAAACGCGATCATCGGGATCGTGTCCCCCGAGCCGGCGGCGGTCGTCGTCGCGGCCTCTGGCGGGATCGGGACGGAGTGGCCGGCTGCCTGGGCGAGACGCTCGACCGCTGTGACGGCAACCGCTCCGAGGCCCCCGTCGCCGGCAGGGATCCGGACGCCGGCGAGTGCCGAAGGATCGGCGGGGACCGCCGGGTCGAGGCTCTCGAGTCCGAACCCGTTCGGCATCACGACCAGCAGCGGACCGGTGTAGATGAGCGAGAGCTCCTGCCCGAGGAACCGGGCGTAGGTCTGGGGCTGGCGCCACAGCTCGGTGACCGATCCGAGGTCCGACCGCGACGCGATGATCGCCACTCGAATGCGGTAGCCGCTGGTCCCGGCCGCCCCGAGCAGCGCGGTCAGCTGATTCTGCTGGGCGAACGGGACGCCGGCGTCCTGGGGGAGGAACAGTGACTGGGTGGCGAGGACGTCACTGGCCGGATCGCCGTCGGCGCGGGCCGTGGTGGCGAACGATCCCGCCGTGAGTGCCAAGATGGCGATCGACGCGAGGACTTGCGATAGCCGGCGGGCGCGCCAGCGCTCGTTCGGGTTGTCCGTAGAGTCCGTCAACTGCGATGAGTGCGAAAGGACGTGGACTGTCAGCCTTGGACCAGGCCGCGGCCAAGTCTAGGGCCCGCGCGCTCGCATGGATCGCGGTCCGCCCGCTCGCGTGGATCGCGGTCCGCCCGCGCTCGCGAGCAGCCAGTCGACGGGAGCTGACGGTCGGCCGGCGTTCGCGGGCGATGGCGGTCGCGCTGGCCGGAACCGTGGCCGTGCTCGCCGCCGCCCCGGGTGCCGCCCAGGCCCACGGTCCGATCGCGCCGGCGGCCACGAGCTATTTCGCCAAGGTGCTCGGGCTCCCGGCCGGACTGCAGGCGAAGGTGGTCGACGGCGATCTGCGGATGTGGCTCCAGGTCCCGCGCCGCCAGACCGTGGTGATCCTCGACTACCGGGGCGCCCCATACGTGCGGTTCACGTCCGAAGGTGTGTACGTCAACCACAACTCCTCGATGTATTACCTCAACCAGACCCCGGTCCCGCAGACTCCCCCCACGAGCCTGAGCGCGACGACGCCACCGAGCTGGCACCGGGTGAGCGGCGGCCGACACTACGAGTGGCACGACGGCAGGCTGCACGCGCTCGCCGCGGTCGCTCTGTCGCCCTCGTCCGGCGTGTCGTTCGTCGGCCGGTGGCGGATCCCGCTCCGGATCGACGGCCGGCTCGCCTCGATCTCCGGCGGCGTGTGGCACGCGAACGATCCGTCGATCGTGTGGTTCTGGGGGATCGTCGTACTGGTGGCGTGCGTGCTGGCCGCCTGGCGAGTGCGCCGGCCGTCGCTCGACCGGTTGGTGGCGCGGGTGCTCGCGATCACGGCGCTGGGCGCGGTGACGATCGCCGGCCTCGGGCTCCAACTCCACGGGAGGCCGGAGATCTCGATCTTCCAGTTCGTCGAGCTAGCGGCGATCCTCGCGTTCGTCGGTTGGGGGTTGACGCGAGTGCTGCTCCGCCGACCCGGCTACTTCACCTGCTTCCTGATCGGGATCGCGGCGCTGTGGGCCGGAGGTGAGCTGATCACGACACTGCTGTACGGGTTCGTGCTGATCGATCTGCCGGCGTTCCTCGCTCGCGTGGCGACGATCGTGTGCCTCGGCACCGGCGCGGGCTTGCTCCTACTCGTGTTCCGTCTGTCCGACCACAGCGACTCCGGCCTCGAGCCCAGCCGGTAGCGGGCGCGGCGATGAGGCTCCGCCGGATCGCTCCCGCAGCGCTGGCGGCGCTCGTGCTCCCCCTCGCGGCCGGATGTGGATCGAGCCGCGCGCCGGCAGCCACAGCGGACGGCCAGCCGGCGGCGGCGGCGCCTCCGGCGGCACTCGTGGCGGAGGCGCGCCCGATCGGGAGGGGCGCGCGCTTCCAGCCGCCGGCGAGCGGTCCGGTCCTCGGTCCGTGCGATCGCCGGCTCGGCCCGCGCGACGGCGTGCACGTCGAGGTGTTCGCCGCGAACCGCGTGGTACTCGTGCCGGCCGGTATCGGCACACGCCCACCGCGGAACATGTCGGCGGGACGGATCTCGCGGGCCGGCTGCTACGGCGCGCTGGTCACGCTCGACCCGACCGGACTCGTGCTCGTCCGCCCGGGATCGCGCCCGGTGCTGGCGGAGCTCTTCCGCGCCTGGGGCCAGCCCTTGTCGACACGCCGGCTCGCGTCGTTCTCGGCAGCCGGCGGAGGGCGAGTGACGGTGTTCGTCGACGGCCGGCGGTGGCGCGGCTCCCCGGGGCTCGTCCCGTTGACCCGCCACGCCGAGGTCGTGCTCGAGATCGGACCGCACGTGCCGCCACACCGGTCCTACACCTTCCCGCCGGACACGTGACAGAGCGGTATCTTCCAGGCAGCATGACGGTGCGTCCGGAGCGCGGCGTCCTGATTAGGCGCCTCGCGCCGGCGGCGTTGATGCCCGCCGGCGCGTTTGCGGTCCACCAGCTGCGCTACTGGCTCGCCTACGGCAATCGGGCGGGAGCCGAGCTGGCGGCTCAGGGACACTCGTACCTGCATTCGGTCGTGCCCTGGATCGTGCTGCTGATCGCGCTGGCGGTCGGCGCGTTCTTGCTCGCGCTCGGTCGGGCGCTCAGCGCCGGCAGCTCGCTCCCTCGCTACACGCTCTCGTTCGCGGCCCTGTGGCTGCTCTGCGCCGCATGCCTGGTCGCGGTGTACACCACCCAGGAGTTCCTCGAAGGGTTGTTTGCGACCGGGCATCCTGGGGGGCTGGCCGGAATCTTCGGTTACGGCGGCTGGTGGTCGATCCCGGCGGCACTGGCCGTCGGCCTCGTGCTCGCGGCCACGTTCCACGGGGCCCGCAGGGTGCTCCACGCAGTCGCTGAGCGGCACACGCCGCGAGTGGTCCGCGCCGGTCGCCCACCCGTCATCGCGCGCTCTGCACTCGATGTGCTCCTACCAGCCCTCGCGCCGCTGGCGGACGGCTGGTCCGGTCGCGGTCCTCCCGGCTGATCTCGCGGTGCGCCGTGCCCACGGCGCAGTCCTGATCACCAACCAAGGAGGACAACCTTGAACCGCAAGTCACTGCGGGAAAGAGCTGCGCTCGTCGCGCTGCTGGCGGCCGGAGCCGGACTGTCGTTGCCGGCGGTGGCGTCGGCGCACGCCCGGATCAGTCCGGCCGTGTCGGTGGCGAGCAAACTGCAGCTCTACAGCTTGGCGGTGCCGACCGAGAAGAGCAGTCTGACGACCAGCACGATCGTGATGACGGTTCCGGCGGGCTTCGGGATCGACTCGTTCGTGCCGCCGCCGCCCGGCTGGCACATGCAGGAGCAGCAGACCGGCTCGGGCGACAGCGCCGTGGTTACGAAGGTGACCTGGACCGGCGGCGACACGCCAACCGGGGAGGACTCGCTGTTTCAGTTCCTGGCGCAACCGGCGTCGGCCAAGACGTACACGTTCGAGGTCGAGCAGACGTACTCCGACGGGTCGATCGTCAACTGGGCCGGATCGGAGTCGTCGGCCTACCCGGCGCCGTCGATCGACGTGGCGAGCTCGCTCGGGGGCGGGGGCGTGTCGCTGTTGACGATCATCGCGCTCGTGGTGGGCGTGCTCGGGCTGCTCGCCGGCGGGTTCGCGCTGATCGGCGGCTCGCGGGGGCGCGAGCTGGCGTGACCCGCGGGATCCGCATCGCGCCGGGGCTCGTCGCGGCAGCGGTTGCCGCGGTGCTTGCGCTGCCGAGCGCCGCGTCCGCGCACGCGTATCTGGTCAAGACGGTCCCGGCGGCGAGCGTCGTGCTGAACGCCCCGCCGCCGAACATCCAGCTGACCTACGACGAGGCGGTTGAGCCGCGGTTCGCAATCATCTCGGTGACCAACGTCGACGGGCACCAGGAGACGACGGCACCCGTGCACCGATCGCCGTCGGACCCGGACACGCTCGTCGTGCCGCTGCGGCCGAATCTGCCCGAGGGGTGGTACCTCATCTACTGGCGGGCGATCTCGGTCGACGGTCACCCGGTCAACGGCTTCTTCACCTACGCGATTGGACCGAACCCGGGGCCTGCGCCCCAGTTCCGGATCCCGAACATCTCCGCGACCGCGACCACGCCGCAACTGCTGATCACACGCTGGGCGATGTTCTTGTTCGTGATGGGCGCGATCGGCCTGTTCGTGCTGCGGTTGCTGGTCGCCCGGCCGGTCGTCCGGGCCGCGGAGGGAGTGAGGCTGCACGCGCTTTCGGTCGCGTTCGTGGTCGCGTCCGTGCTCGGCTTGATCGCGATCCCGGTGTACCTCGACGTCTCAACCGCGAACGACTCGTTGCGGTCTGTGTTCGACCTGACCGCGCTCGTGCCGCTGTACCGGGTGACCGCGTTCGGGCGGGCGATGGTGGATCTGGAGCTGTGCTTTGCGCTGTTCTGCGTCGCGGCCGGCATCGCCCTGTGGCTCGACCGCCCAGACCGGGCGCGACGGTCGGTCGCCGCGTTGATCGCGTCGTGCGGCGCATTCCTCGCGGCGGCGGCGGTGCTGATCGTCCCGGGCGCCGCCGGTCACGCCGCCCAGACCTCGCCTCGCGGGCTGACGCTGCTGTTCGACTGGCTGCACCTCGCGTCGGGCTCGGTCTGGCTGGGCGGGCTGGTCGGTGTGCTCGTGCTGTGGTCGAGCTTGCCCTCACGACAACGGGTGCCGGCGCTAGCGGTGACCGTTCCCCGCTTCTCGAACGTCGCGCTCGTCTCGGTGCTCGTGCTCGCCGGCACCGGGATCGGGGAGGCGATCGAGCACATGCCGGCGGTCAACGCGCTGTGGGAGACCGGCTACGGGAAGGCAATCCTCGTCAAGGCGGGCCTGCTCGGCGGCGCGATGCTGATCGCGTCGGGCAACCTGCTGCGGTCGCGGCCACAGCTGATCGCCGCACAGCGGCGCCCCGAGCTCGGCGAACCCGCGGCGCGGCTGCTGCGGAGGCTCGTCAGCGGCGAGGTCGTCGTCGTCATCGCGATCGTGTTCGCCGCGGCGGTGCTGTCGAGTCTCGCGCCGCCGCCTCCGGCGTTCGCGCTCGAGAACTCGGCGCTCGCGAAGGTCGGCCCTGGCCGGGTGGTTCAGACGATCACCCATGCGGGTTACACGCTCCAGGTCCTGGTGTCCCCGAATAAGGCCGCCGCGCCCGACTCGTTCGCGCTGCGGATCACCAAGGGCGGGCACCCCGTGCGCGGCGCCGACGTGACGTTGCTGTTCAACCACCTCGAGATGCAGATGCCGACCCAGGAGTACCAGCTCACCGAGACCGAGCCCGGGGTCTACTCCCGCGCGGCGCCGGCGCTCGTGATGGTCGGCCGCTGGGGGCTGACGTTCCAGGTAACCCCGAGGCACGGCCTGCCGTTCACGGCATTAATCGTCGACCAGGCCAACGGATGACCGAGGAGAGCTCGTGACCAAACGACCCACCGCCTGCCGGACGCTGCGGCCCGCATTCACGATCTGCGCGGCGTTCGCCACGACCCTCGCTCTCACCGGCTGTGGCGGCGCCGGCAGCGGGCTGACCGTGCCCACGGTGGCGCCGGCCAGGGTGTACTCGCTCGGCGGCTTTGAGCCGAGTACGACTGTGGCACCCGGTCACCCCGTCACCGTCACATTCACCGTTCTGCTGCCGAACGGCAAGCCGCTCACTCAGTACAAGACGGGTCCCGGACCGCACACGGGAGTGCACCTGATCATCGTTCGCGACGACCTCGCGTACATCATCCACCAGCACCCGCCGATCGGACCAAACGGGCTCCTCCGCCAGACCGTCACATTCCCGGCGCCGGGCCCCTACCGGGTGCTCGTCGATGTGTATCCGAACATCCCCGGCGGCCAGCCCAACTTCCAGCTGTTCCGCACGCTCGACGTCACCGGTAAGTACCGGCCGCTGCCGCTGCCGCCATACAAGTCACGACTGGTAGTGGACGGATACCACTTCGACATGGCGCCCCACCCGCAGGTGCATGCGATCCAGGCGCAGTTCCTGAACGTCGAGGTGACCGATTCGCACGGGCACAAGCCCACGTTCGTCCCGTGGTTCGGCGCGCTCGCCCACGCGATCTTCTTCCGGGAGGGAACGCTCGACTACTTCCACACCCATATCTGCGCCCCGAACGCGCCCAACTGTGGCGTTCTGCCCGGCGTGGCCTCGTCGCGGATCTCGGGCAGCTCGACGGCGCCCGGAAAGCTCACGATCGGCGTGCTGTTACCCGCGCCCGGCACCTGGCGGCTGTTCCTGCAGATGAAGCTCGGCGGGCGGATCGTCACCGCGCCGTACACGCTCGCGGTGGCGTCGTGAAGCCGGCTGGGGTCCGCCTCCGCCTGTTCGCCGCGGTCGTCGCGCTCGCCGCCGGCGTCACGGCGGTGATCGTGGCGATCCTGCTCGTGCGAAGCGCCCTCGGCTGACGGATGCGAACGGCGGTCGTCTGGATCCTGGCGCTCGGGCTCTCCGCGCCGGTGCTCGCGGCGGCAGCGCCCGCGCCGGCGCGGGCCGACGGCGATCCCGCCAGCGACGAGCTGATCGGCGCGAACGTCTTCTACCCGTTCAGCCCGCCGGTCGCCGCCGGTCTGCAGAAGTCGCTGAACGCGGAAACGGCCGCCGCAGGCCGGCTCCACTTCCCGATCAAGGTGGCCCTGATCGCCTCGCCGGCCGATCTGGGGGCAATCCCGAGCCTGTTCGCCAAGCCGCAGCAGTACGCGGACTTCCTCGACCAGGAGATCAGTTTCGCGGGCAAGAAGCAGCTCCTGCTGGTCGTGATGCCGGACGGCTACGGCGTGCAGGGATTCACCCGCCCCGCGACCCTCGCCGTGACGGCGCTGGCGAAGCCATCGGGCCGACAGAGCGACGATCTGGCGCAGGCCGCGATCGTCGCCGTGTCGAAGCTCGCCGCCGCCGCCGGCCATCCGATCGGCGGAGCGCCCGGGGTCCCCGCCGCCGGCACCGGCGGTGGCGGCGGCAGCGGCAGCGGCGCAACCGAGCTCAGCGTCGCCGCGCTCGCGTTCCTCGCGATCGTCACCGCGGCTGCCGTACTCTGGTTCCGCCGCCGGCGGGCGCAGCTCCGCTAGCGCGGATGAGGCGAAACCCAGATCCCGCTAGCGCAGATGCGGCGGGAGCGGGATCGTGTCGATCCCGGGCGGCGGCTCGGGCCACACCAGCAGCACCTGGCACGGGGCGTGGTCGAGCGCGAACCTAGTACGCGGGCCGAGACTCCTCGGCCCCAGACGAAGCTCGCCGTCGCGCGCGAGCACGAGCAGGTCGGCGCCGGTGCAGGCCTCGACCACCTCACGCTCGATCTTGCCTCGCCGCGCCATGGTCCGGGCCGGTCGCGCAAACCGGGTCTGCGCTTCCTCGAGCACCGCTTGGGCCTCCTCGTCGGCGATCGCCCGCAGCGGCGGACCCGGCGGCGGGGGCGGGTGGCGGCCGAGCAGGCGCGCGCCGCCGTGCGAGGCGAGGTCCTCGAGGTCGGTTGGGGCCACGTGCAGCAAGATGACGTCCGCCGTCTCGGGCAGCAGCGCACGTGCCTGATCGACGCAAGCTTCCCAGGTGTCCTCGGATATCCACACGACGGCTTGCATCACACGACCTGTAGAGCCAACCACAACGCGACGGTGCACGCCACGAGCCCCGCCGGGACCGTGAGCAATCCCAGGCGAGTGAACTCAGCCATGTCGGTCTCCTGATCGTGGGCGTGAACGATCCGACGCCACAACAGCGTGGCCAGCGACCCGACATAGGTCAGGTTGGGACCGACGTTGACGCCGACGAGCATGGCCAGCACCGCGCCCGGGCCGGTGGCGGCGGCGACCGGCAGGATGATCAGCGTTGCGGGCAGGTTGTTGAGGAGGTTCGCGACTGCGGCGCTGACCACGGCCACGAGCAGCAGAGCGGGCAGCGCGGTGCCGTGGGGAAGGAGCGCGTCGACCGCACTCGAGAGACCGTGCTGACTCGCGGCGCGGACCACGACGCCGAGGCCGAGCACGAACACCAGGAAGGTCGGCTCGGCCGCGCGCAGCAGCTCCTTCGGAGCGGGGCGCTCGCGCGCCGCCATCACGAGCGCGCCGGCGACCGCGATCCACACCGGCGCGATCCCGATCAGCGAGCTGAGCACGAACCCGGCGAGCGTCAGCGCCACTACGGCCAGCGCGAACGTGGGCAGCTCCGGCCTCTCAAGCGCCAGTGTCGAGCGGGGCGCGGATCGCCGCAGGTCGCCGGCGAACGAGCGGCGTAGGACGAGCCATTCGATCGCGAGCGCGACCAGCCATGGCAGCGCCATCAGCCCGCCGAAGCGCGCGAACGACAGGCCGCTGGCCTTGAACGCGAGCAGGTTGGTCAGGTTCGAGACCGGCAGCAGCAGCGACGCGCTGTTGGCCAGGTGCGTGCACGCGTACACGTGCGGACGGGCGTTGGTGCGGAGCCTCGCGGCGGTCACGAACACGATCGGCGTCAGCAATACCACGGTCGCGTCGAGGCTCAGGACCGCGGTCGTCCCGGCGGCAGCGAGGAACACCATCGCGAGCAGCCGGACCGGGCGGCCCCGAGAGCCGAGCGCCATCCCGGCGCCGAGCGCCTCGAACATACCCGCCCGCCGGCAGCCGTCGGCCAGCACCAACAGCGCGGCGAGGAAGCCCACGGTCGGGCCGAGCTGGCCGAGGGCCTCGCGGGCATCCTTGAGGCTCAGAATCCCGACCGCCACCAGCAACGCGGCGCCGCCGGCCGCGACCGCCCAGTCTGGCGCCCATCGCGGCCGCGCCACCGCTGCCGCGAGGCACGCCGCCAGCACGACCAGCGCGACGACCTCACTCATCTGACGCCGTCCGTGTCCGACATGGACCCATCATGCCCCCGCGGACGGCGAGATGCGCGCTCGGCCGACGAACGGGGTTTCTTCCCAAGCGCCCCGGGTAGGGCGGCGACGATGGCCCGCTCGATCTGGAACGGCACGATCACCTTCGGGCTGGCGGCGGTCCCGATCAAGGTCCACTCCGCGGTGGAGGACAAGGGGATCCACTTCCACCAGGTCCACGCCAAGGACGGCGGCCAGGTCAAGCAGAAGCGGATCTGCTCGAAGGAGGGCAAGGCGGTGCCCTATAAGCAGGTGGCCAAGGGTTACGAGGTGCGCGCCGGCGAGTACGTGCTGCTCGACCAGGAGGAGATCGACGCTGCCGCCGGCGAGCGCTCCCACCGCATCGAGCTCGAGGAGTTCGTCCGGGCCGGGGAGATCGATCCCGTGTACTACGACCGCGGCTACTGCCTTGGCGCCGGCAAGGACGGGCGGGACGCCTACCGACTGCTGCATGACGCGCTCGAGCGCTCCGAACGGGTGGGGATCGGTCGCTGGGTGTTCCACAATCGCGAGTACCTCGTTGCCGTCCGCCCCGCCGAGCGCGTGCTCACGCTGCACACGATGCGATTCGCGGCGGAGCTGATCGACGCCGACTCGCTCGAACTTCCCAAACCGAGCCGCGCGCCGAGCCGCCGCGAGATCGAGATGGCGAGCACGCTAGTCGACTCGCTGCACGATCGGTTCGACCCCAAGTCCTTCCGCGACAGCTACCGCGACCGGGTCTTGAATCTGATTGCGGCCAAGGCCAGGGGCGAGGAGCCCGACCTTCCCGACGCCCCCGAGCCCGAGGAGGCGCCTGACCTGATGACCGCCCTCGAGGCCAGCCTGGCGGGATCTTCTGCGCGCAAGAAGACCAGGGCGAGGAGCTGACCGTGGCCCGGGCGCTGTGGACGGGGTCGCTGAGCTTCGGGCTCGTGAACGTGCCGGTCAGTGTGGTGGCGGCCAGCCGCGACCTCGACCTTCATTTCCGACAGCTCCATCAGAAGGACGGCGCCCCGATCGACGTGCAGCGATGGTGCTCGAAGGAGAACGTCGAGATCCCTTACGAGGAGATCACCCACGGATACGACCTCGATAACGGCGACCAGGTGATCGTCTCCGACCTCGAGCTGCAGGCGATCGAGCCGCGCAAGACGCGCACGATCGACATCGAGCAGTTCGTCGACCTGGCCGATATCGACCCGATGTACTTCGATCACCCGTATTTCCTCGTGCCTGCCGGCGACGACGACGGCTCGGTCCGCGCCTACCGCCTACTCAGTGAGGTGATGAGCCGGACCGACAGGGCGGCGCTCGGGCGACTGGTGATGCGCGCCAAGGAGTACCTCGCGATCGTGCGCCACCGGGCCGGCGCGCTGACCTTGACGACGATGCGGTTCGCCGATGAGATCCGCGACACCAAGGGGATCGATACCGCCCACCAGAAGTCGCACAAGCCGACCCGCAAACAGCTCGACGCGGCGGTGACGGTGATCGAGGCGCTTTCCTGCGATTGGGATCCCGACAGGCACAAGGATCGCTACCGAGCCCGCCTGAAGCGTGTTGTCGACCGCAAGCGCAAGGGCGAGACGATCAAGGCACCGCAGACCGCCGATGAGCCCGAGGCCCCGTCGGATCTCATGGCCGCGCTTGAGCGAACGCTCGAGGAGCTTCAATCCGGCAACGGTCGACGCCGCTGAGCGCCCGCGTAACCCGCCGCGTGCCGGGTCAGCCGCCGTTCGGCTGCAGCAAGATCTTGATCGCGCCGTCCTGCTTCTTCTGGAAGATCTCGTAGGCGTGCGGCGCCTGGTCGAGGGGCAGCTTGTGCGTAGCCAGGTCCTCAACGCCGAGCGGATCGGATTCGTCCTCGAGCAGCGGCATGATCTCGTCGATCCACCGCTTGACGTTCGCCTGCCCCATGCGGAGCTGGATTTGCTTGTCGAACAGGTCCATCATCGGCATCGGGTCGAGCATCCCGCCGTAGACGCCGCTCAGCGAGATGGTTCCGCCACGGCGCACGCTGTCGATCGAGGCGTGCAGCACGCTAAGCCGATCCACGCCGGCCTTTTCGGTCATCTTCGCTGCCACCGCATCCGGGAGCATCCCGGACAACTGCTGGGCCAGCTTCCCCAGCGGTGCGCCGTGCGCCTCCATCCCGACGGCATCGATAACGGAATCCGGGCCGCGACCGTCGGTCAGCAACCGCAGCGCCCCCGCAATGTCGTCGTACTCGCGCGCATCAATCGCGTGGACCCCGTGGCGGCGCGCCATCTCTAGCCGGTCAGGCACGAGATCGATCCCGAACACCTCCGCCGCTCCGTGGTGCAGCGCAATTCGAGACGACATCTGCCCAATCGGTCCCAGGCCGAACACCGCGACCGTCCCTTTCTTCGGGATCGCGGCGTACTCCACCGCCTGCCACGCGGTCGGGAGGACGTCGGACAGGTAAACGAACCGCTCGTCCGGCGGCCTCTTCGGAACCTTGATCGGACCGAAATGAGCCTGTGGAACGCGCAGAAACTCGGCCTGGCCGCCCGGAACCTGGCCGTAGAGCTTGGTATAGCCGAACAGCGACGCCCCCTTGCCCTGATCTCGGACCTGGGTCGTCTCGCATTGCGAGTACAGCTTCTGATCGCACATGAAGCAGTGCCCGCAGGAGATGTTGAATGGAATCACCACCCGATCGCCCGGCTTGATCTGCTTCACGTCTGATCCGACTTCCTCGACGATCCCCATCGGCTCGTGACCGAGGATGTCGCCCTCGTCTATGAACGCACCGAGCACCTCGTACAAGTGCAAGTCCGAGCCGCATATCCCGCTGGAGCTGACCCGCACGATCGCGTCAGTCGGCTCCTCGATCGTCGGATCGGGCACCGTGTCGACACGGACATCCCGCTTTCCGTGGTACGTGACTGCCTTCATCTGCGCCTCCCCTCAGTCGTGTTCGGACGCCCCTACCCGCCGGACCGTCTATGACGCTGCTCGCTGGGGGAACGCTCGCGCCAGGTAGCGCGGCGCACGTCTACTCGATTGCCATGACGACCACGGTCGCGTCGTCCTCGAGAGGCTCGCGCCAGCAGTCGGTCACCGCCTCCTGAATCGCCATCGCGGTCGCCGCGGCGGTTGGGCTCTGGGCACGCTCGATCGCGCGCTGGAGGCCGTCGACACCGAATAGTCCACCGTCCTCGGTGCGCCGTTTGACGATCCCGTTGGTGACGAGGATCAGGCGCTCTCCGGAATGCAGCTGCAGTTGCGCCGGCGTGTAGCGGGGCTCTGACTCCTGGGCACCGAGCGGCGGATGCTCGCGGCCCTCAAGCTGGCTCAGGTTGCCCTCGGTATCGACCAAGTAGGCGGGTGGGTGGCCGCAGTTGACCCAGGTGAGCGTCCCGGTCGCGGCACGCCATCGCGCGATGATCGCGGTGATGTTGAACTCGCGGTTGCCCAGGTGGCGGACGGTCTCGTGCACGCTGGCAAGGGCTTGCTCCAGATCCTGGCCGCTCCGCCGCGCGGCGCGGAGCGCGCCGAGCGCGGCAGCGCCGAGCCCGGCGGCGGTGGCGCCGTTGCCGGGAGCGTCCGCGATCGCGAGCCAGGCGCCGTCGCGGTTCTCGACGAAGTCGAACCAGTCGCCGCCGACCTCGTAGGTGGGAAGCAGGGTCCCCGCGAGCTGGGCGCCGGCGATCCGGGCGATCCGAGGCGGGAGCAGGTGCTGCTGCACCTCCGCGGCCGGCGTCGTCGGCTTGCGGCGGCGGGTGGCTTCGATGTAGTCCGTGTAGTCGTTGGCGAGCTCGAGCGCGGCGGCGCCCTGCTTGGCGATGTCCGCCAGCGGGGCGAGCGGGGTTCCGAGGCACAGCAGCAGGCCCGTCACTCGTCCCCTGAGCCAGAGCGGCTCCGGGACGCAACCCGGCAACTGGTGCTCGAGTCGCTCGTAGAACTCCGGCAGACCCTCGGGGACGATCTCCGGTCCGAGGGCGGGAGGGTCTTCGAGACGGTCGGGAAATTCCTCCGAGCCGGCCAGGCGAAGCAGGTGCGAGCCGTCGATGTCGACCACGTACAGCGCGACGGCGACGCCGGCAGCGCGGCGCGCCTCGGCTACCAGCTGGTCGGGCACCAGGTGCGGCGGCACCTCGTCCAGGATCCGAGTCACTTCGAGCGCGAGGGGCCTGTCCCGGCCGAGCTGCCCGGGGGCGCGGAACGGCATCGTCGCCACCCGGCCGGTCAACGACGACGCCGTGGGTGACACGCGGCCTTCGGGCCTGCTCTCCTCGAGCGCCTGCTCGAGCGCCTCTCGGGTGGGGAAATGGCGGTACAGGGTCGAGCGGCCGACCTTGGCCGCCGCCGCCAACTCGGCCATCGTCACCTGCCGGTCGCCAACGAGCGCGCGGGCCGCCGCGAGTATCCGCTGGCGGCTGGCGAGCGCGTCGGCGCGAATGAGTGCGCGTGCGCCAGCGGTGGCCGGAGGCCGGGCTTCGGCGGGTTCTGCCACCGGCCACTTGTACCACCTCAGACCTCCGACGGAGCCAATCCACGCGCCAGTTGTCCCAAAACGAGTCCCGTCTCGTCTCAAATTTCTTGGTTCGGGCAGATTCGCACCCGACGGCGCGGGTAGGTGAGAGTTTGTGTGTCCCATTTAAATGGGACCGGGACGTGGGAACGTAAGAGCGCTAATCGTGGAGGCGAGATGTCCGTGAGCGATCGGGCGGCGGCAGCCGCGCCGTACCTGCAGAGAGTGCTGGACGACCCGGAGGTTCAGGATGCGCTTCGGCAGGCGACGAGTGCGGGACGCGACACCTATCGCAGAGCCCGGGGCAAGAGCCCGGGCGAGGCGGTCAAGGACAAACGGCTGCGGCGCCGAGCGCAGCGGGCAGCGACCGCGAGCTGGCAGCTCGTGGCCGCGATCGACGCGGCGCAGACACGCCGCCCACCACGTCGAGGACGGCGAGTGGTGTTCGTGCTTGCGGTGCTCGCCGGCACGTACGGCGCGTACCTCGTCTCCAACGCCGACGGGCGCGAAGTTCTCCGCGGCCTGATCTCAAATCGCGACGCGAGCTCGCAGAGCTCGAGCGCCTAGTCATGGAAGGGAGTCGTCCAATGGCCGAAGTCCGCCCCGCCGGCGAGAACTCCACGCCGGCTGATCGCTCGCTCGCGGAACTGGTCCAGCAACTGTCGGATCAGACCACGACGCTGGTGCGACAGGAGATCGAACTGGCCAAGGCTGAGCTTGCCGTCAAGGGCAAGCGGGCCGGCCTGGGCGCGGGCATGTTCGGAGGCGCCGGCATGTTCGGGCTCTACGCCCTCGGCGCACTGACCGCCTGCCTGATCCTGGCCCTGGCGACCGCGGTCACCGGCTGGCTGGCGGCCCTGATCGTGACCGCGGTCTACGCCGCTATCGCCGGCGTGCTCGCGCTGACGGGCAAGAACAAGGTCAAGCAGGCCGTCCCGCCCGTACCCGAACAGACCGTCGAGAGTGTGAAGGAGGACGTGGAATGGACCAAGCAGCGCGCGAAGGAGGGTCGGCGATGAGCCTCGCGGGCGAGGGGCAGCCGAAGGCCCCCGAGGACATCGAGGCGGAGATCGAGCAGACCCGGGAGGAGCTCGGCGATACCGTCGAGGCGCTGGCCGGGAAGGCCGACATCAAGGCGCAGGCTAAGGACAGGATCGCTCAGGTCAAGGACACCGCCCAGCACAAGAAGGACGAGCTCGGCTCGCGGGCGCGCGAGGCGACCCCCGACTCCGCCGCCGCCGGGGCCCAGCAGTTCGCCTCCACTGTCCAGCGCAAGCCGGTGCTGTTCGCCGCGGCCGGCGCGTTCGCCGGCGGGGTGCTCGTGGGGTGGATCCTGTGCCGCCGGTAGACGATCGCCCGAGGCGCGAACGATCGCACCTGCGCGAAGTCGACGGCGAGCGCGAGGAGAGCAAGCCCGACCAGCCGACCCAGCTACCCCGCAGCGCCTGGTCCGGGGTAGTCAAACGCACGCTTCGCGAATACAAGGCCGACAACCTCGGCGACCTGGCCGCGGCCCTGACCTACTACGGCGTGCTGGCGATCTTCCCGATGCTGATCGTCGTGGTCTCGCTGCTCGGCCTGCTGGGCCACTCGGTCACCCAGTCCCTGATCCAGAATCTCGGTAAGGCGGCACCCAGCGACGCCCGGCAGATCTTCACCAACGCCATCCAGAACATCCAATCGCACCGGAGTACCGCCGGGGTCCTTTTCGTCGTCGGGCTCGCGCTCGCGCTGTGGTCGGCGTCTAGCTACATCGCCGCGTTCATGCGCGCCTCCAACGTCATATGGGACGTCGAGGAAGGGCGGCCGATCTGGACGACGATCCCACTGCGCCTGGCCGTCACGCTGATCACCGTCTTGCTGCTGACGGTCACCGCCGCCGCGGTGGTGCTCACGGGCGGGCTGGCCGAGCAGCTAGGGAAGGTGATCGGCGTCGGGCACTCGGCCGTGACGATCTGGGACATCGCCAAGTGGCCGGTGCTGCTGCTCGTGGTCGCGTTCATCCTGGCGATTCTGTACTGGGCCGCGCCGAACGTACGCCAACCGGGATTCCGGTGGGTGACCCCCGGCGGACTCATCGCCGTCGCGTTGTGGGTTCTCGCCTCCGCCGCGTTCGCGTTCTACGTCGCCAACTTCTCCTCCTACAACAAGACCTACGGCGCGATGGCGTCGGTGATCATCTTCCTCGTCTGGCTGTGGATCACCAACACCGTGATCCTGCTCGGGGCGGAGCTGAACGCGGAGATCGAGCGCGGGCGCCAGATCGAGGGAGGTGCGCCCGCCGACCGCGAGCCGTACCTGCCGCTGCGGCGGGAGCCGAAGCGGTGACGAACAGCGACCACGATGCACACGAACGAGGTGAGCGATGTCGAAGGTGATGTTCCTGCCGATCAGCATCGGCAGCGGACTGCTCGCAGGTCTGATCGGCAAGAAGCTGTACGGGATCCTCTGGGCAGCGATCGACGACCAGAAGCCGCCGAGCGCCGGGCACCGGGACGTCAGCGTGCCGAAACTGGTCGTCGCCCTCCTCATCGAGGGAGCCCTGTTTTCCGTGATCAAGGGCCTGGTCGACCACGGTTCGCGCCACGCCTTCGCGCGCATCACCGGCGCCTGGCCCGGCGAGGAGCGAGCCGAAGCCCGATGACCGGGGGTCGCGACGCCCGGCGATCGAGGGGCGAACGCACTTTCCCACATGGCTAGGTTGCAGCCATGTCCATACGAACGAACGAGGCCGGAGACACCTGGGACGTCATCGTCATCGGCGGTGGCTCCGCCGGCGAGAACGCGGCGCAGTACGCGATCCAGGGGAGTGAGCGCACTGCGGTGATCGTCGAGGCCGAGCTGGTCGGGGGCGAGTGCTCGTATTGGGCGTGCATGCCGAGCAAGGCGCTGCTGCGGCCGGTCGAGCTGGCCGAGTCCGGACGGGCGCTCCCCGGCGTGGCCCAGATGCTCGACGGGCCGCTCGGCGTCGAGGCGATCCTGGCCCGGCGCGACCGGTTCACCCATGACCGCGATGACTCGAGCCAGATCGAGTGGGCCACCGGCGCCGGCATCGACGTCGTCCGGGGCAGGGGCCGGCTGACCGCCGAGAAGGTGGTCGAGGTCACCGCCCGCGACGGCGCCACCCGCACGCTGCGCGCGCGGCACGCAGTCGTCGTTGCCACAGGCACGACCGCGTCGATCCCGCCGGTCGACGGCCTGCGCGAGGCCAGGCCGTGGACATCGCGCGACGTCACCAATCTCCGCGCGGTGCCCGGGCGGGTCGCCGTGATCGGCGGCGGAGTCGTCGCCTGCGAGTCGGCCACCTGGCTTCGGGGGCTCGGCGCCCGCGAGGTCACGGTGATCGAGGTCGAACCGGCGCTGCTGGGCCACCTGGAGCCGTTTGCGGGCGCGATCACGGCCGAGCAGTTCGCCAAGCGCGGGATCACGGTCCTGCTCGACACCGAGGTGCGCTCGGTGCGGCGCCCGCAGGTGCAGGACACCGGGATCGGCACGATCCACGGCGGGCCCGCCACGATCAGCGCCGGAGGGTCTACGTTCGAAGTCGACGAGATCGTCGTCGCCGCCGGGCGCACTCCGGCCTCGTCCGAGCTCGGACTCGAGCGGATCGGGGTGAAGGCGAACGCGCACGGCTATATCGACACCGACGACCACATGGCGGCGATCGGCGGCGGTGACTGGCTGTACGCAGTCGGCGACCTGTGCGGCCGCGCGCTGCTCACCCACATGGGCAAGTACCAGGGGCGAATCGCCGGCGACGTGATCGCCGCGCGCGCCGAGGTACGTTCACTCGAGGGCTCGCGCTATCGGGACGTGGCCGACCAGGACGTGGTGCCGGCGGTGGTCTTCACCGAGCCGCAGGTGGCCTCGGTCGGGCTCACCGAGGCAATCGCGCGGGAGAAGGGAATCGACGTGCAGGCACTCGAGTACGACCTCGGTGCGGTGGCGGCCGCGAGCCTGCTGCACGACGACTACATCGGACGGGCGAAGCTCGTCGTCGATCGGGCCACCGACACGCTCGTCGGCGCGACGTTCGTCGGCACCGACGTCGCCGAGTTGCTGCACTCGGCGACGATCGCGATCGTCGGTAAGGTGACCATCGACACGCTGTGGCACGCGGTGCCGTCGTATCCGACACTCAGCGAGGTGTGGCTGCGGCTGCTTGAATCTCGTCACTGACGATGGCGTCGGTGTCGAGTATGCGCACGGGTAAAGCAATGCGCTCAGGCGTGTTGTGGCGATCACCCGAGGACCAGCCGCGCTGGGCGCGGCCGGCGCTGCTGGGCCTCGCGGTACTGGCCGGGTTCCTTTACGCATGGAACGCCACCGGCAACCTCGAGATCTACTACGCGGCGACCGTGCGCAGCATGTCGATGAGCTGGCACGACTTCGTGTTCGCGTCGTTCGATCCGGCGGGGACGATCAGCGTCGACAAGCTCCCCGGGGCGCTCTGGGTGCAGGCGCTGTCGGTACGGGTGTTCGGCCTGCATGCCTGGGCGATCGTCGCTCCCCAGGTGGTCGAGGGGATGGCTAGCGTGCTCGTCCTGTACCGAGTCGTCCGCCGACTGTCCGGGGCGCTGGCCGGGATCGTCGCCACGGCCGTGCTCGTGGTGTCGCCCGCGACCGTGCTGCTCAATCGCGGGAACGTCCCCGACACGCTGATGGTGCTGCTGCTGTTGCTGGCGGCCGATGCGACCGTCAGCGCGATCGTCTCGGGGCGGCTGCGGAGCCTGATCCTCGCGGGGATCCTGGTCGGCCTCGCGTTCCAGGCCAAGATGATCGAGGCCTGGCTGGTGCTGCCCGCCCTCGCCCTCGCCTATCTCGTGAGCGGGCGCGGACGGCTGGGTCGCAAGCTCGCGCAGCTAGTCGCGGCCGGGGCGGTGGTCGCGGCCGTGTCGCTCAGCTGGATGGTGCTCGTGTCGGTGTGGCCGGCACACGACCGCCCGTATGTCGACGGAAGCAGCACGAACTCGGTCTTCAGCCAGGTGTTCGTCTACAACGGCTTCGGCCGCCTGGACCAGGCGTCCCCGAATCAGCTGCTGACGAAGTCGATCGGCCTCGCGCTGGGATCGACCCCGCCCGGCTGGCACCGCCTGCTCAGCGGGAGCAACGGGCGGGACACGGCGTGGCTGATCCCGGCGGCGCTGGTTGCGCTCCTGGCCTGCCTGCTCGCGTGCCGACGGCGCAACGACCTCCTGCGCGCCGGCACCGCGATGTGGGGGACGTGGCTGGTCGTGCTGCTGGTCGTGTTCAGCGCGAGCACGACGATCAATCCGTACTACACGGCCGCGCTGTCGCCGGCGATCGCGGCGCTGGTGGGGGTGGGCCTTGCGCTGGCCTGGGAGCACCGCACGAGCCCCGTGGCGCCGCGCGTGGTCGCAGGCACGGTCGCCGTGACCTGCGGGTATGCGATCTGGCTCCTCCCCTCCGGGGGCGTCGGCCTCGTCTCCGGCCTGCCGGAGGTCGTGGGCGTGCTCGGCCTCGCGGCCGTGGCGGTTTTGGTACTACCGGCGCGAGTCCTGCCGGCGCGGGTGTTGACCCGTGCGGGGGCGGTGGGGCTCGCCGCGATCGCCGTGGTGGCGGTCCCCGCGGCGGCGTCGGTGTCGGTCGTGGCCAAACGGTTCGGACCGTTCGACACACCGTTCGAAGGAGCGCGCGCCTCCGCTCTGGCCCGGACGCTAGGAGGCGTCGCCGCGCACACCGAGCCGCTGCTCCCAGGGCTCGAGGCCGCAGCCCGGAACCAGCCGGATCTGATGGCGACCCAGACCTCCGCCGTCGCCGCCCCGTTCATCTACGACAGCGGCAGGGAGGTCCTGCCGATCGGCGGGTACACCGGGACGATCCCCGAGCCGTCGGGCGCGAAGCTGCAATCGATGATCCGCGCGGGCGACTTCCACATCGTGATCCAATCGCCGACGGTCACCGACCCCCGCCTCGTGCAGGTGGCCCGGCAATGCTTCCCCCTGAAGGCCACCGCCCCGGCGTCCGGGCAGCTGCGGTTCGCGGTCTATTACTGCGGGCGGGCGCCCGGCCTCTGAGTCGGGTCGCCACGTCGTGCCGTCGCGCGAAGCCGAGGTTCGCGAGTCACCTGCATGACGCGACACTTGACGCCCGGGGGCTTGACCGTGCCGTTTCGCGCATGCCCCACATGCCTGAGCCGTCAAGGTCCTTGGGATCCGCCTCCGGTGACGCGTAAAGCATGTCCGGCGCCACCACCCTCCTCGGGCGCCCCGCCGTTTCAGCCGTCCGCTGTCGCCCGCTACGCCGCCGGTGTCAAACGGGGGTCTACCGCGGCGCCGCCCAGACCGGTGCGGGAACGCCCATCAGGCGGTTGAGGCACCAGCCGGCGATCGTCAACAGCAGCACACCGATCAGGATGTCGAGGAGCTGGCGCGGCTTCGCCAGCAGTCCCGAGGCGACGATGATCGTGGTCGCGCCGGCCGGCGGATGCGCGGACCGCAGGATCCGCAGGATGCCCCCGGTCAGCGCGACGGCGAGCGCGATCGCGCCTACACGCCCCAGGGTCACTCCCGACACGTACACGCTGGGCGCGTCGAGCAGCCCGAACAGCGCCAGCGAGGCGACGCCGGCCGCCACGCCCACGCTGTGCCCGATCATCGTGTTCCGCGGCGTCCCCACCTCGGCCATCGGCGTCTCGAAGATCAGGAACGCAGTGGCGCCGAGGCTCGGGAACACCAGCGGCTGCTTGACGATATACGCCCACAGGCCGCTGAGACCGATCGCCACCAGCGACCCGACGAACGTGTACACCGCATTCCCACGGTTGCGCCACTTGGTGTACAGCCACCGCTTGAACCCGTAGGTGCCCGGGATACCGACCAGCGAGCCCTGCCTCTGGAACACGCGGACGCCCGAGTCAGCGAACTCCGCGATGTGATCGAGCTCTTCCTTCGGATCAAAGATCATGCTCATGGGCGCGCAAGCCTAGCCGCGCCCACGACCCCGGACACCGGCAGCCTTACCAACTGTTCGCTTTCTGACCGAAACGCTGCGCGGCCGTCAGGCGTTCGGTGCGGCCGCAAGCGACTCGAGCGAGGTGTCCGGGTCGACCAACGCGGCCACGTCGACGACACGGCGGGAGCGGATCAGCTCCTGCACGTGCTCGTTGACATCCCACACGTTGACGTTCATCCCTCCGACCACGCGCCCGCCGCTGAGCCAGAATGCGACGAACTCGCCCCCGTCGCGGTCACCGCGGAACACGACCTGGTCCCGGCTCGTCGCGTAACCCGAGTACTCCATGCCGACGTCGTACTGGTCGGAGAAGAAGTACGGGATCCGGTCGTAGCTGACCTCCTCGCCGAGCATCGCCCGCGCGACCGCGGGCCCCTGGTTGAGCGCGTTGGCCCAGTGCTCGACCCGGAGGTGCTGCCCGTAGAACGGATGCCAGGCGTTGGCAACGTCCCCGGCCGCGAAGATGCCCGGCGCCGATGTCTCCAGGCGCTCGCTGGCGACGACGCCGTTGTCGACCGCGAGCCCCGCCTCGGCGGCGAGCCCGGTCCGCGGCGTGATCCCGATTGCGACCACGGCGAAGTCGCACTCGATCACCTTTCCGGCGGTCGTGCGCACGCGCGCGACGCTGCCGTCGCCCTCGAACGCCTCGAGCGCCTGACCGAGGAGCATCTCGACGCCGTGTTGCACGTGCACGTCGCGGTAGAAGGAGCCGATCTCCGCGCCGAAGATGCGCTCGTTCGGCAGCGCCAGCGGATCGATCACGGTCACGTCGAGGCCGAGCTGTCGCGCGGATGCGGCGAACTCGCTGCCGATCCATCCCGCGCCGACGACCGCGACGCGTCCGCTGTCGTCGAGCCTGCGCCGCAGCACGTCGCAGTCGTCGAGCGACCGCAGGTAGTAGATGCCCTCGAGCTCGGCACCCGGAGCCGGGATCCGCCGTGGCTCTGAGCCCGTGGTCAGCAGCAGCTTGTCGTAGGCAAGCTCGCCACCGCCGTCGAGCGTCACCCGGGAGCCGTCCGGATCGATCGCGGTGACGGTCGTACCGGTCATCAGCTCGATGTCGTGCTGCGCGTAGTAGTCGGCCGGGTGAACATAGGCCTTATCGCGCTCTGACTCGCCGCGCAGGTAGTCCTTGCTCAGCGGCGGGCGTTCGTACGGCCGCTCGGCCTCGGTTCCGACCAGCACGACGCGGCCATCGAACCCGCGCTCGCGCAGCTCCTGCGCCGCCTTGGCGCCAGCGAGGCTCGCGCCGACGATCACGAATGTCTGCTTGCTCATCTCCCCGCTCCTGTCTCGCTGCCGATCACGAGCACGCTATCAGCGAGGCTGCCCCACGACCGTTGGCCCCGGCGAGTCACGCCGCCGGTCCGGCTTGCACCGTTTCCAGATCGTCGCGGTAGAGGTCGTACGCGGCCGAGTACTCCATGACGCGCGCGATGTCGTTGACGAACTCGTCGCTGTACCCGGCCCGGCGGAGCAGGTGGAATCCCATCTCCATTCCCGAGGTGATGCCGCCAGCGGTCACGATCCGGCCGGCGTCGACCACGCGCGCCCGGCTGATCCGGCATGCCGGCGCGATGTCAGCCAGGCGATCGATCGGCACCTTGGCCGACGGGCCGGACTCAACCTTGTCCGGCTCCTTGCGGTTGGTGGCGGGAAGGCCGTCGAGCAGCCCGATCCGCCCGTACACCCACGAGCCCGTGCACACGCTCGTAAGCAGCGTCTCCTCGCTGAGCGAGCGGATGAACTCGTGCAGCCGGCGGTTGTACACCTCCTGGCGGGTGCCGAAGCCACCGGGGATCAGGAACGCGTCCATCGCCGGCCGGTCGTCGAAGCAGTAGTTCGGGAGCACCGTGAACCCGGCCTGGGCCTGCACCGGACGCATCGCGTCGGCGATCAGGAACGCGTCGAGCTCGGGGTCATACCGCCGCGCCACTGACCATACGCCGTGGGGCGCGGCGAAATCGACGATCTCCGCGTCCTTGAACACATAGATCCCCAACCGGAATCCGGGCATCACCAACTCCTCTCAGATTGACTCTCACGTGACTTCGGCGCCGCTCTCCCGCCGATCTGGTCGCGCGTGGTCTTGGCGTCGTCAGCCACTCGAGCTACCCCTGCGCCAGCCGGTACACCGGTCCGTCCAGCGACACGGCATAGATGTGCCCGAGCGCGTCCTGACCGAACGACGACATGTCGCGCACCGACAGGCCGGTTCCCTGATCGCCGGTCGCGTGGCGCGGGCTGAGCACGATCGATCTGATCTCGGGCTTGCACAGGTCCCCGTAGACGTAGCGGCCATACAGCGCCGGCAACGCCCGATCCCGGACCACGTACCCGCCGATGATCGCGCAGTACCCGTTGCTGTGGAGCGTGACGAGGACGGGGAACACCGCGCCCGGCGCGGTGCCGGGTTTGTTGCGGCGGTCCCCCTCGAAGATGCTCCAGCCATAGTTGGTGCCGGCGCCCGTGCCGCGAGCGGCGAAGTCGACCTCTTCCTGCTGATCCTGTCCGACGTCCCCGATTACGAGGGCGCCGGTGAGCCGATCGAACGAAAACCGCCACGGATTCCGCAAACCGTAAGCCCAGATCTCCGGACGCCGGCCAGGCTTCCCGGCGAACGGATTGCCGGCCGGAATCGAGTAGCCGCCGTCCGGGCCAGGTGCGATCCGCAGCACCTTCCCGAGCAGGACGCCGGTGTTCTGCCCCTCGTTCATCGGGTCGTCCTCGTTCCCACCGTCGCCGACGCCGATGTACAGGTCACCGTCGGGCCCGAACTGGAGTTGGCCGCCGTTGTGGTTGTTGTAGCGGTGGTGAGGGATCGTCAGCACGGACCTGGCGCCGGCAGCATCGGCGAGGTTCGGATCGCCCGCGGCGCGGTGGTACTGGACGATGTGCAGATCGCCGTTGCGGCCCGTGTAGTCCACGTAGAAGCGCCCGCTGCTCTGGTAGTCCGGCGCGAACGCCATCGACAGCAGACCCTGCTCCTCCCCGCTCGAGTTGACGAGCTTCGTGATGTCGAGGAACGGCCGGCTCCGCCGGCGGCCGTCGACCAGGATCACGATCACCCCGCGCTTCTCGACCACGAACAGGCGGTGGGTGTCGCCGGGCGAGCCGGTCGCGTACACCGGCTGGTCGAACACCCCGACGCGCACAAGGTGCAGGCCTGCGCTGCGCGCGGCCGCGTTCACCGCGCTCGGCGGCGCAGACGATCCTCCGCACCCTGCGAGGAGCACCGCCGCGTATGCCCCGAACGCGAGCCCCTTCAACATCCGCATGGGAACTACCGTATCGCTGCGTTGCCCGCGAGCGTATCCGCTCCACGAGGGCGAACCTGAGGGGCCTCTCCGGGGACTCGGGCTGAGCCGGCGAGGACCACCACCAGCAGGCCGGCGAACACGAGGATGCAGCACGCCACCCGCAGCGAAGTGAGCTGGGCGATGCCACCGATCAGCGGCGGACCGCCGAGAAAGCCGAGGTAGCCGAACGACGTAACCGCCGCGAGCGCCGATCCCGTGGCCACGCCGGGCTGATCCGCGCCCGCACGGAACAGTGTCGGGACCACACCGGCCAGCCCGAGGCCGAGCACCGCGAACCCCGCGATCACGGCGGGCGCCGTGCCGATCGTGAGCCCGGCGGCGAATCCGGCGGCGGCGAACGCCCCGCACCGGCGCAACAGGCCGACCGCGCCCCAGCGCGCCCACAGCCGATCCGCCATCAGTCGGCCCGTGCCCATCCCGATGCTGAACACGGCGTACGCGATCGCCCCGAGCGCCGCCGAACCGGCGAGATCATCGTGCACGAGCTTCGCGCTCCAGTCGGACGAGCCGCCCTCGGCGATCAGGCAGAACAGGCACGCGATCCCGAGCAGTACCAGTCGCGACGGCAGCGCCCTCCAGCGCATCGTAGGCGCGTCGGCATCCGTGTCGTCGTCGTGCGCGAGCATCGGGATGGTCGCTATCAGCCCGGGGATCCCGAACAGCAGCGCGGCCACCACGAACTGCGGGAGCGGCGCCACCGACAGCGCGGCGGCGAGCGCGCCGAGGCCGGCGCCGGCGAATCCGCCGAACGAGTACGCAGCGTGCAGCGAAGACAGGATCGGCCGCTTCATGTTGCGCTCGACCGACATGCCCTGCGCGTTCATCGACAGATCGAGCGACGAGTTGGCCACGCCCATCGCGAGCAGCGCGCCCGCGAGCGCCGGGACGCTTTGCGCCAGCCCGGGAAGCAGGATCGCCACCATCAACCCGGCCACCCCGAACCGGCAGAACGCCCGGCTGGCCCGACCTGGCAGCAGCCGTCCGACGATCGGCATCGTCACGATCGCCGCGACCGCCGGCGCGAGCAGCACCAGCCCGAGCACGCCGGTGCTCGCGCCGACGCGCTGCGACAGCGCCGGGATACGTGACGCCCACGTCGCGAACAACGCGCCGTTGACGAAGAACACGGTGGTGACGCCGGCGCGGGCGTTCATGCGCGCGGCCACCCGATTCACGCGGACAGCACTTCGATCCCGAGCTCGCGGTACGGCGCCAGCGCAACGTCGTCCGCCTCCGCGTCGGTGACGAGACAGGTCACCGCGCTCAGCGGAGCGACGACGATCGACATCGCCGTACCGAGCTTGTCGCGGTCGGCCAGCGCGACCACCTCGGCGGCCCCCTCGATCATCGCCGCCTTGACGTGGCGCTCCTCGACGTCCTCGGTGGTCACGCCAATCTCGGGGTGCAGCCCGCACACGCCGAGGAACACGATGTCGGCGCGGATCATGCTGAACGCCTCGACCGCGGTGGCGCCGACGGTCACGAGGGAGCTCGGTCGCAAGGTCCCTCCGACGATCGTCACCTCAAGGCCGGGATGATCGGCCAGCGCGAGCGCGATCGGCGGGCTTGTCGTAATCACGCGCGCGCGCAGCTGCGCGTTGGCGGCAAGCGCGCGGGCAACCTCGAGCGTGGTCGTGCCGCCGTCGAGCACGACCAGCTGGCCGTCGCGCACGCATTCGGCGGCGCGCCGCGCGATCGATGCCTTCGCCTCGGGTGCGCGGCGCGCCCGGGTCTGGAACGGCGCCGCGTCGCCGTGGCGGGGGAGCGCGCCGCCGTGCACGCGCCGGAGCATGCCCGCGTCGTCGAGCTCACGGAGGTCGCGGCGAATGGTGTCGGAGGAGACGTCGAGCTCGGCGGTCAGGTCGGCCGCGAGGACGCGCCCGTGCGTTCGCAGGCGGTCGAGAATCAGCGCCCGTCGTTCGTCGGTAAGCATTTTCGGGACAATACACGATCCTGCTTGTTCGTGCACGAACGCGCATGAACGTGCATCCGAGCCGGCCACTCCGTGTCTGCAAGAGTCCGCGGCATGGTCGGCGACGCACAACTGATCCTCGCCGGCGGGGGCCTGCTCGCCGCCGGCGTGGTGGCCTCGACGGTGGCCGCGCGTCTGCGCTTGCCGGCGCTGGTTCTGTTCCTGGCGCTCGGCATGGCGGTTGGCAGCGACGGGCTCGGTTGGATCAGCTTCGCGAACTACTCGCTGGCGCGCCTGGTGGGGACGATCGCGCTCGTGCTGATCCTGTTCGAGGGTGGCCTCGCGACCGGGTTTCGCGCGCTCCGGCCCGTGCTCGGGCCGGCGGTCTCGCTCGCCGCGATCGCCACCGTGGGGAGCGCCGCAATCACGGGCCTCGCGGCCAGCTGGCTGCTGCATTTCTCCATCGCGAGAGGGCTGCTCCTCGGCGCGATCCTGTCGCCGACCGACGGCGCGGCCGTGTTCGCGCTGCTACGCGGGGTGCGCCTGCCGCGACGTCTCGCGCTGACGCTCGAGGGAGAGGCGGGGTTCAACGATCCGGTGGCGGTGATGCTCGTGCTGGTGATGATCGAGGTGATCCGCATCCCGGGTTACGGACCGCTCGATGCGGTCTGGTTCCTGTTCAAGCAGCTCGCGGTCGGCGGTGGCATCGGGCTTCTGATGGGCGTGCTCGCCACGTCTGCGCTCAAGCGCCTTGAGGGGGCCCCGTCCGGTCTGTCGCTCGTGGCGTCGTTCGCGACCGCGGCTATCGCGTACGGGACAGCGGCCTCGCTCGATGGATCCGGATTCCTCGCGGTCTACCTTGCTGCCCTCGCGGTGGGCGACGCCCAGACGTCCTCGCGCCCCGCGCTGCTGCCGTTCCACGAGGGGCTCGCCGCCGTGGCCGAGATCGGGATGTTCTTCGCCCTGGGCCTACTCGTGTTCCCGAGTCAGCTCGGCGGGGTCCTCGTCCGGGGCACGCTGCTGGCGCTGCTGCTCGCGTTCGTGGCCCGTCCCGTGTCCGCGTTCGCCGCCACGGCGCGCACCCGTTTCACCCGCGGCGAGCGGGTGCTGCTCGGCTGGGCCGGGCTCCGCGGCGGCGTGCCGGTCGTGCTCGCGACGCTTCCGCTGATCGAACACGTCCCGCGCAGCCTCGAGTTCTTCAACCTCGTGTTCTTCGCGGTGCTCGTGTCCACGCTGATTCAGGGCGCGACCGTGGAGTCATTGGCCAATCGCCTCGGCATGAACTCCGACCCAGCGGCCTGATCGCGATTCTTCCCGCGGTGCGCGTGGGTATCGTAAGTGCGACGGGCGTTCGGCTCGTCCGCCAATGACGGTCCGCGGACCGGGGAAATGCTCGAAGTCAACCTGCCCCACACGCCGGAAGCGCCGGCGCTCGCCCGCCGACAGATCGTGCGCTGGCTGGCGACCGAGGTCGGGCCCGTAGAGCTCGACACGGCGAAGCTGCTTGTGAGCGAGCTCGTCACGAACGCTGTCGTCCACGGGCACGGCGAGATCAGCCTGCGAGCGACGCTCGACGAAGATCGTCTGCTCGTCGAGGTGATCGATCAGGGCCGAGGGTTCGAGCGGACGGTCCGTCAGCGGGACTTCGAGGACATCGGCGGACGAGGACTCGCGATCGTCGACGCCGAGGCTAGCCGCTGGGGGATCCACGAGGGCACGACCCATGTGTGGTTCGAGCTCGAGCGCCCCGGGCCCCGGCTCGGACCCGACAAGAAGCCCACGGACTGAGCCGCGCAAGCTGGGCCGCCGCCCCGCGGTTCAGGCGGGGTCCTGCGCCGGGCCGGCCGCTGGATCGCTGTGGTCGGCCACTCCGGACCGGCGACTCGTCACACGCGCGCGCCCGACATCGGAGTCCGGAGGGCGCCCCGCGAAGCTGACCACCATCTCGAGCTCGCCGGCGCAGTACGGCGAGCCGACGTCGTGGGCGGTGGCGGCGTTGCGCCACGAGGCCGTTGTCGCGAAACCACACGCGCGACAGCAATACAGCGGCACGGCAACTCGGTTTCCCACGTGCCCGAGCCTTGAAACCGCCAATCGCGCTTTCACAGGTCCATCGTGAATATCTGGCCCTGCCAGCCGTTCAGCTCGAACCGGCTCGACCGCGTGAAGCCCTGCTTCTCGTACCACCGGACGAGGCCCGGCGCGTGCGCCCAGCAGTCGACCCGGATGATCTCCGCGCGTCGCTCGTATGCGAGCGCGATCGCCTTTCCGACGAGTGCCGCGCCGATTCCGCGCCCGATCAGTTGGCGCGAGCTGATCAGCAGGATGATGTACAGCTCGGATACGGGTGCCGGGGGCGCATACGCAGGCGCGGGACCGACGACCAGCACACCGACCGGCTCGCCGTCGGACTCGGCGATGTGCAATCCCCCGCCGGCCCGGAAGCCATACACGCGCTCGCGGATCCCTGGCCGCTCCGAGAAGGGGGTTGCGCCCCACTGTCCGGTCTGACCCCGTTCGACGAGCCACGCCACCGCCTCGTCGAACATCGCGATCACGGCCGGGCCATCGGCCTCGCCTCCCGGCCGGAACGTGAGGCCGCTGACGGACATCAGCGGTCATTATCGGTCGTCCGTCTCGACCCCTCCCTTTCGGTCAGAGCTCCGGCGCCTGTCCACTCCAATAAGCGGTGAAGCCTTCCTGCGTGCCTGGAAGACGGCGGACAAGGCTGGTCAGGTCGATCGCGCGATGAGCGCCGGCCGTGTCGACCGCGACGACGTTGCCCTCGGCGTTGGTGTAGAGCAGCCAGCTTCCGTGCCATTCGACGCCGGCTCCCCGCTCGCAGGGCGTGAACACGAGGTGCTCGGTGTGCACCGGGACCGCGGCGTGCGCGCCCGGCCGGACCAGATACACGGTCTCCGTTCCGTGGACGCCGCTGGGGTGGCTGGGCGTCTCCTTCCACTCGCCGGCCGCAGCGGCGAACGCGATCGCGCGCCCATCCGAGTCGACGGCGAGCGCGCTCGAGATGGCATCGGCGTGCCCGTCGCTGCTTGGCAGCGGGATCGATGCGAACACGGAGCCGTCGGGACGAACGACCACGAGGCGACGATCGTCCTGGAGCTCGACGAACCGACCCAGCGGTGCCAGCCACGGTTCCGCCGATACCCCGAGGCGGCTCAGCGACGCGAGCCGGCGCGTGCGCGCCCCGTGCGCGCTCATCAGGACGCCGCCGCTGATGAAGTAGAGGTTGCCGTCCTGCACCTGGTAGTCGGATCCGAGCGGCCGGCGCCCAATGACCTTCACGAGCGCGCCGGTGTCGCCGCGCAGGAGCAGCGCTTGGTCCTGGTAGCGGTAGGTGTAGAGCCCACCGGTCGTCGAGCCGAGCGGGAGCTCCCGGGTGGCGACCGGTCGCTCGGCGCCCCCGAGGGGCGCCACCCACAGCTCGTGGTCGTGCTGGAACGCCACCACATGCGGCCCGGCCACGATCACGCCCAGCTGAAAGCGCGAGGTGAACGTTCCCCGCGACCGCCACAGGCGCCGGCTCCCGAGGCCGACGATCAGATGGCCGCGATCGAGCATGTACCACGTGCCGCTGGCCGGGAACCAGGACGCGGCCGGCGGAAGGACAGTCCGAGGATTCGCGGTGCGGCCGACGCGGCCGTTGGGCGCGATCACATAACTGCCCCATCCGGTCGTGATCCCGATCGCCGGCAGCCGGACCTCGCCGCCGCAGGCCGCGACTCTCGCGCAGGCCGGCGTCGGGTTGCCCGCGACAGAGCCGGCGGCCAGGACGCCGACCCCGACCGCAACCGCGACCCCGATTCCGACCGCGATCGACAGCTTGATCAGCCGGGAACTGCGCACGACGGCTATACGGCCGGCGATGCCGAGGAGGTCCCCGCGCATCAGGCGGGCAACGAGCGGCGCCGGCACTGGGGCGGCCCACGCTTTCGGATGGGTCCGCCGGCTCTTGTCCGGGCACTCGCCTCGCGAGCAGAATGGCGGCGTGCATGCGCACCAGCGAGTTCGCGCCCAGAGCGGCCAGGCCGCGCTCGAGTGGACGGGCGTGCTGCTGGTCGTCGCGTTGATCGTCGCGATGGTCGCGAGCGTGGCCGGTCCGGCGATCGCCGCGCCGATCGCGCGCACGGTGGAGAACATCTTCGGCGGCGGCCCGGGCAGCGCTGCCGGCGGCGCGCCGTTCAGCACGTTCATGCCGCCTGCCGGCGTCGCGACGCTGACCGACTCGCACGGCAACGTCTGGACCTGGGAGGCGACCGGCCCGCAGGGACCGCACTGGCAGGTAACCGGGCCTCACGGGCAGGTCTCCGAGGTCTCACCGCAGGGGACGCTGCTGTCGGGAGCGCCGCTCGGCGCGATCGCGTTCCCGATCCTGAAGGTGACCCAGCAGGGCAACGACGTCGTCGTCGAGACCCTCGACGGGAAGGTGTACGTCCTCCAGAACAGCCCCGACGCGGGACCGGACCAACAGGACGTGCAGGACGTGGCCAACCAGATCCTCGAGACCCGCGAAGGGGTGGGTAACGTCGGCTTCGTGCAGCGCTCGCTGGCGAAGCCGCGTCCCGACCTCGTCACCTACAACTCACTGAAGCCGGGGTCACCGCTGAATTTCGTCGAGGTGAAGAACCTCAACGTCGACGACGATGGACAGGTGAACGCGTTCACCGGTGCCGGCAACATCCTCGACGCGATCCGCAGGCAGGGAGCCGACGAGGTCGTAGTCGTGCTCGACACCCCACCTGACCCGGACAGCATGCTGTCGCTCGTGCAGCGGACCAACACGCTCCTGACGAGCAAGGGCATCGGCGGCAAGGTCACGATCGCCGTCAGGGAGTCGGGCGACATCGGGCTCGGCCCGCTGCACGAGGCGTGGACCGGTGAGCTCGGGACCGGCGTCCCGCCCGACGAGGTCGACAGCCTCGACGGCGGCGAGGCAGCGGCGCAGGAGGATCAGCCCGGCGACGACCAGGCCGGCGAGCCCGACCCGGAGAATCCCGTCCTCGGGGGCGGCGATGGCGACGGCGACGGCGGTGACGGCGGCGACCCGATCGGCGCTCCGTAGCTCATGGGAGTCGTCTGGCGTGTGCTGCCGGCAGGGATCGCGGACGCCGTTCCGCTGTCCCGATGGCCCGAGGCGGCCGAGCAGCGTGGCGCGCCCGAAGCGTGGCTCACGGCGACGGCAATCTGGGAGCTCGCCGCCTACCTTCGGCGGGTCGGCGCCGTCTACGACGCGCCCAAGCCCACGATGCCGAGCCCGCGGCGCCGGTTTCCCGAGCTCTCGCAGGACGAGATGCAGGCGCTGTGGGAGGGAGACCCGCCGGCCGCCGTGCCCGCCGAGCGAGTGCGGGAGTTCTATGACGCCGAGATCGCGGCGGCGCGCACCCGCCCGTCAAGCCCCGGGGTTCCGGCGTTCAAGCTGTTCGAGAACGGCCCGCCGTGGCACGTCACCGCGATCGAATGCGCCGACCTGGTGCGCGCCACCACCAAGCCCGGCGCCGACGTCGACCCGGATGCCCAGGACGCCGGCTGGAGGGCCTGGCAGGAGCTGGTCGGGCTCGTCGAGCAGGGTGCCGCGGCCGACGGCATCATCACGTCCTGATCCGCGTCGCCCGGCGAAAGCCGCGCGCCGCCTGGCGAACGCGCTGGGGCCTCTACGCGAGCAACGACGTCCGGCGCGTGCCCGACGGAGCGAACGATGTGACCCGCGCCACCTGCTGCGCGTAGACGTCGGCGGCCGATTCCTCACGATCGAGCGCCGCCAGGTAGGCGGCGTACGCGAGCGCTCGATCGTCCGCCGTCGCGGCCGTGAACTGCGCATACGCGGCGCGCACGTTCCAGCATTGCGTGCGCCAATAGCAGTAGAGCTCGATCAGACGATCGACCAGCTCCGCGGGGACCGTGGCGCTCATCGGCGGCGCCCAGCCGAGCGGTGCCGAAGTGACAGAGAAAGCATGCGGTGACCTTCCCACCCGCGATCGCCGGTCGCATCGGCGATACCGCCAGTCCACTCGCCGGCTGGGTCGGTTAGCCTTGTCCCTACCAGGCGCGGGAGGTAGGTCGTTTATCGATGATGGGTAGTTCTGACCTGGACGGGCGCACGGGAGCGGTGGTCGGCCGCGAGCGTGAGCGGGCGGTGATCGACCAGCTCCTCAACCGGGCCAGACTCCGCGAGAGCGGCTCGCTGGTGATCCGCGCCGAGGCCGGGATGGGGAAGACGGCGCTTCTGCGGTACGCCGCCGAGCAGGCGCGCGAGATGCTCGTCCTCTCGGTCACCGGCGTCGAGGCGGAATCCGACCTCGACTACTCGGGGCTGCACAGCCTGGTCCGGCCGATCATCGAGCTGCTCCCACGGCTGCCCGAGCCACAGCGTGCGGCGCTGGCGGCGGCGCTCGGGCTGGCGCCGGCCGATGGAACAGACCGCTTCCTCGTGTCTGCCGGCGTGCTGTCGCTGCTCGCGGCAGCCGCGGAGGACCGTCCCGTCCTATGTCTCGCCGACGATGCGCAGTGGCTCGACGTGCCGTCGGCCGGGTCCCTCGTGTTCACCGCAAGGCGGCTTGGTGCCGAAGGGGTCGTGATCCTGTTCGCCGCGCGCGAGGGCGACCGCCGCCGGCTCGATGCGCCCGGGCTCGGCGAGCTGGTCCTCCCCGGCCTCGATTCTGACTCGGCCGTCGAGCTGCTCGATCGCGGCGACCGCGAGCTGGCGCCGTCGGTTCGGGAGCGGCTGCTCGCCGATGCGGCGGGCAATCCGCTGGCGCTGATCGAGCTTCCGGCTTGCCTGTCCGACGCTCAGCTCAGCGGGCGGGCCAGGATGCCCGATGCGATTCCGCTGAGCTCGAGGCTGCAGCTGGCATTCAGGCAACAGATCGAGCGACTGCCGAGCGACACCCGATCGGCGTTGCTGCTCGCCGCCGCTGACGACGGGGGCGAGCTTGGGGGCATCGTCGCGGCGGCGGTCGCGCTCGACCTGCCCGAGGATGCGCTTGACGCGGCCGAGCGCGCGGGCCTGATCGAAACCGACGACGCGAGGCTGACCTTCCGGCACCCCCTCATCCGGTCTGCGGTCTACGAGGCCGCGACGTCGGGCGAGCGCCGGCGGGCCCACGGCGCGCTGGCCGAATCCTGCCGCGGAGACGAACACGCCGACAGGCGGCTGTGGCACCTTGCGGTGGCCACGCTCGCCGCCGACGAGGAGCTTGCCGGCCGCCTCGAGGCGGCCGCGGAACGGTCGCAGCTGCGCGGCGGCCATGCCTCGGCAGCGACCGCGTTCGAGCGGGCGGCAAGCTTGAGCGAGACCGAATCGGCCCGCGCCCGCCGGCTCGCGGCGGCCGCGCGGGCGGCCTACGTCGCTGGCCAGATGGACCGCGCCAGCGACCTCGTGAACCGCGCGCTCCCGATCGCGGACCGGTCAGAACGGCCCCAATTGCTGGGCCTCCGGGGAACCATCGATGGCGACGCGGGGCTACTGCCCGATGCCGTGAGGACCTTGCTCGAGGCGATTGCGCTGAGCGACGACCCGTCGGAGAGCCTCGCGATGCTGCTCGAGGCGTGTCTGATGGCGACGTACATCGGCGACACCGATCAGCTCGCCGCGATGTGTCGGCTTGCCTCGGAGTTCAAGCCGGCAACCGACATTGACCGCTTCATCGTGATTCTGCTCACGGCTGGCGCCGCCGAGCTCGAGGATGACTTCAAACGGTCAGAACAGCTGTCCGCCGAGGCGATCGAGCTCGCGGAGCGACTCGACGACGCTCGGTGCCTGATCTGGGCGTCGGTCGTGGCCGGCCGCGCGGGCACACAGGGCGACGGCCTCGCCTACGCCAACCGCGCGCTCCGCATCGCCCGCGAGCGGGCGCTCGTCGCGACGCTCCCCTATGCGCTGCAGGCCCAGGCCGCGCAGCTTCTGGGGCTCGCGCGATTCGACCTCGTCTACTCCGCGGCCGAGGAGGGCCGCCGCCTGGCGCGCGACATCGGGCAGCCGTGGATCGCCAGCATGAACGTTTCGTATCTGTCGATCGTCGATGCGCTGCGCGGCGCCGAGCAGCTCGTTCACGCGCGCAACGACGAGCAGCAGGCGCTGGCGGGCTCGAGCGGCCCCTCGAGGCTCACCGGGAACATCGCGTATGCCCAGGGCCTGCTCGAGCTCGGCCTCGGAAGACCGTCCGAGGCGCTCGAGCGGCTGCTCGTTCCGATCAACACCGTGCGACCGCAGTCCAACCCGATCCTGGTGCGGGCCGTCCCAGACGCCGTTGAGGCGGCGATGCGCGCTCAGCGACTCGACGAGGTGACGACCGAGTTCCTGGCGTTCGAGAGCTGGGTCGAGCGGTTCCCCCATCCCGCGCGGCGGGCGGCGCTCGCGCGTTGCCGGGCACTGATCGATGAGTCAGGAGCCGAGCGCCACTTCGACGACAGCCTCCGTCTGGCCGACGCTGTGTCGCCGTTCGATCGCGCTCGGACCGAGCTCTTGTACGGCGAGTGGCTGCGCCGCAACCGCCGGCGGATCGAAGCCCGCGTCCAGCTCCGCTCGGCGCTCGACAGCTTCGAGCAGCTCGGCGTCACGCCGTGGGCCGAGCGGGCTCGCGCGGAGTTGCGAGCCAGCGGTGAGACGGCTCGCCGCCGCGACCCCTCCACGCGCGATCAGCTCACCCCCCAGGAGCTCCACATCGCCCGCCTCGCGGCCGGCGGCCTCACGAACCCGGAGATCGGGGCACAGCTGTTCCTCAGCCCGCGCACGATCGACTACCACCTCCGCAAAGTCTTCGCAAAGCTGGAGATCTCGTCCCGCGCTGAGCTTGCCCGCGTCGATCTCGGCGAGCCCGTGGCGGCCTGACCGGCGAGGAGACTGGCGACTGCCCCGATGCGACCCCGGCGAAGCCGGGGCATCGTGGCGGGCATGCAAACACAGCACACGATCGGTGTCGAGCTCCGCGGCGCCGCCAAGTCCTACCGTACCGCCGGGACCGTGGTGCACGCGGTCCGCGGCGTCGATGTGTCGATCGATCGGGGCGAGACCGTCGCATTGCTCGGGCCTAACGGCGCCGGGAAGTCGACGACGATCGACATGCTGCTCGGGCTGACCGTGCCGGACAGTGGCACCGTGGCGCTGCTCGGCGGGCCGCCGCGGGAGGCGGTCGCCGCCGGGATGGTCGGGGCGATGCTCCAAGCGGGCGCGCTGGTACGCGACGTCACCGTGCGCGAGTTGATCGCGATGATGGCCGCACTCCACCCTCACCCGCTAGAAGTCGACGAGGCGCTCGAGCTCGCCGGCCTCGCGGACATCGCCCGGCGGCGCACCCAGAAGCTGTCCGGCGGCCAGGCCCAGCGTGTCCGGTTCGCGCTCGCGCTCGTCTCGGACCCCGCGGTCCTGATCCTCGACGAGCCAACCGTCGGCATGGACGTCGAGGCTCGGCGCGCGTTCTGGATGTCGGTGCGCTCGTTCGCCGCGCGCGGCAAGACGATCATCTTCGCCACCCACTACCTCGAGGAGGCCGACGCCTACGCCGACCGCGCGGTCCTGATGTCCCACGGCCGGGTTGTCGCCGACGGACCGACGAGCGAGATTCGGGCCCGGGTGGGCACGCGCACGATCCGCGCCACCCTCCCGGACGCCGAGGCGACCGACCTGGCCTCGCTGGCGGGCGTGACCGCGGCCGATCGTCGCGGCGAGGCGATCGTCCTGATCTGCACCGACTCGGATGCGGCGATCCGAGCGCTGCTCGATGCCTACCCCGACGCACGCGACATCGAGATCGCGAGCGCCGGGCTCGAGGACGCGTTCATCGAGCTCACCGCCGACCCGGACCCAACGACAGCCGCCGACGAGCGGCAGGAGGCACTGGCATGAGATCGCTCGCCTACACGCGCTTCGAGCTGGTGCGGACGTTCCGCAACGTGCGCCTGCTGGTGTTCTCGCTCGGCTTCCCGCTGGTCCTGTACTTCATCATCGCCGCGCCCAACCGCGACGAGCACAACTTCAACGGGTCCGGGATCTCGATCCCGCTCTATTACATGGTCGGGCTCGTTTCGTTCGGGGCGATGTCAGCGCTGATCTCGAGCGGGACGCGGATCGCTACCGAGCGGACGGACGGCTGGACCCGCCAGCTCCGCATCACCCCGCTGAAGACGAGCGCGTACTTCTTCGCCAAGGTCGGGACCGGTTACGCGATGGCCGCGGCGACGATCGCGATCCTGTACGCGTCGGGGATCGCGATCGGCGTCAGCCTCGGGGCCGGTCGCTGGCTCGAGATGACCGGGCTGCTCCTCGTCGGGCTCGTCCCGTTCGCGGCACTCGGCATCCTGCTCGGCCACCTGCTCACGGCCGACTCGATCGGCCCCGCCGTCGGCGGTCTGGTCTCGTTGCTGGCGCTGGTCAGCGGGTCCTGGTTCCCGCTCGGATCGCACGGGTTCCTGTACGACATCGCCCAGTTCCTCCCCTCCTACTGGCTGGTCCGGGCCAGCCACGTGTCACTCGGAGGGCAGGCTTGGACGGCCGGCGGCTGGATCGTCGTCGCCGCGTGGACGCTCGTCCTCGCGATCCTCGCCCGCTACGCCTATCTGCGCGACACCGCTCGCGTCTGAAACCCCCGCAGAAAGGAGATCACATGAGTACCGACACAACCGAGGGGAGATTCGCCGCGCGGTGGCGAGTCGACCCGAGCCAGTCGAGGGCCGGGTTCTGCCCGTTCGTCTCTCACGCGTATGCGGTCGAGCATCCGCTGCTCGAGCCGTGCCTGGACTCGGCAGCCCGGCAGGCCCGCATTCCCCGCCGCTGGGATTGGGTCCTCGACGATTTCCGCCGCTCACAGGACGTCCAGCTCGCGATGTTCCCCGGCCTGCGGGACTACTACCTGACCAGCGACCAGCTGCTGAGCGCGACCCACAGCCGGAGCTACGTCGGTTCGAGCGCGCCGGGCTACGTCCCCCATCAGCCTCTACGGCTCGAGCTGCCGGAAGCGGCGCGAGATGCTGCCGCGCGTCGGTTCGCCGAGCGTGCCGAGCGTGCCGGGCGATCCGGTGGCGGACGCATCGCCCTGATGCCCGCCGGCTCCGGCGAACGCTTGCTGTATCCGTCGGCCGCTTCATGGCTCGTGATCCTCGACGCGCTCGCCGACGCGTTTCCCGGGGTCGAGATCGCGCTCATCGGCAAGCGGCGCCACGACACCCGTACCACCACGTCGATCGGGTCCGGCGAGTTGGCCGAGCTCCTAGCGCACCGCTCGGGAGTGCTCGACTGTTTCGACATCGGGCTCCCCGAGCAGCTCGCGGTGGTCGAGGCCTGCGACCTGTTCCTCGCCCCCCACACCGGCTTTGGGATGGCTTCACTCGCCGTCGGAACCCCGTGGCTGGCGCTGTCAGGCGGGCGCTGGTTCGAGTACTTCTTCAACCGGGTCCCGTTCCGCTCGATCATTCCCGACCCCGAGCGCTACGCCGGCTTCACCCAGTTCGCCCCGGCCGCCGTCGTCGACGACGGCGGCGACGGTCCACGCACCCCGAGCATGACGGCCGCGCGCATCCGCGACGACCTCGACCGCATCGTCGCGACCGCGCAGGAGCTGCTCGACGGCTCGCTCACCTACGAGCAGTCCCTGCGCGACTACTTTGCGGCGCTGCTCGCGGTCTACGGCGGCGACGCGAGCGCGATCTGGTCAATCGACGGCGTGCACCTGGCGTATGTCTAGCCCTCGGGCTCGGGCAGCGGGTACGCCGCCGACCCCTCGATGTTGATCCGCGGCATCCGCGCCTCGAGCCCGCGAGGCAGCCGCCAGGTGGTCGCGCCGAGCATCTCGAGGACCGCCGGCAACAGCACGCAACGGACCACGATCGCGTCGAGGAACACCGCGAACGCCAGACCGAACCCGAACTCCTTGATCGTCCGCTGGTCCCCGAGCATGAACGACAGGAACACGCACACCATGATCGCCGCGGCCGCGGTGATCACCCGTCCGGTCAGCGCGATGCCGTCGGCCGCCGCGGCGGACGCGTCCTGCCCGCGCACCCATTGCTCGCGCACGCGTGAGACGAGGAACACCTCGTAGTCCATCGACAGCCCGAACACGACCGCGAACATCAGCAGCGGGACCCATGGTTCGACCGGTCCCTTGTCCACGCCGAGCAACCCACCGAGCCACCCCCACTGGAACACGGCGACGGTGGCGCCGATCGCGCCGCCGATGCTGAGCAGGTTCATCAAGGCCGCCTGGACCGGGATCACTAACGAGCGGAAGATCACGAACAGCAGCAGCGCCGACAGCAGCACCACGACCGCGATGAACAGCGGCAGCTTCCTGGACAGGACCTGGGAGAAGTCGATCGAGCCGGCGGTCAGCCCTGCTACGAGGACCGGCACGCCGGTCCGGCGCTCGAGTGGCGGCAACACCTGGTGGCGCAGCCGATTGACGAGGTCGGCCGTCGCCGCCGCCTGTGGCGCCGAGCGTGGGTAGACCTGCATAACCGCCAGGGCCCCCGTCGGCGAGAGCTGCTGTTGGGTGACCGCCGCGACGCCGGGGGTGGCGAGCGCCGCGGCGCGGACCGCCGCCAGACTCGCCGTCGAATCTCGTCCGGGCAGCTCCGCGACAAGCGTCAGCGGCCCGTTGAAGCCCGGTCCGAAACCGTCCGCCAGCAGCCCAAAGGCCTGATGGGAGCTGAGATCGGCCGAGTCGTTGCCGGCGTCGCTGATGTCCATCCGGAGAGCGAACGCCGGGACGAGCAGCGCGGCCATCACCGCGAGCGACGCGAGCGCGAGCGGCACCGGCCGGGCGCGGACGGTATCGCTCCACCGGCGCCACGCCGACCCTCGCTCGCCGAACCTCCGCCGGCGCGCCTTACGCGGGCGAACCAGCCGCGCGCCGAACCGGGACAGGATCGCCGGCAGCAGCGTGAGCGTCGCCGCGAGCGTGAGCACCACTGCGATCACCGAGGCGACCGCCAGGCCGTACGTGAAGCTGACCCCCGTCGCGAACATCCCGAGCAGCGCGATCACGACCGTCGCGCCGGCGAGCAGGACCGCCCGCCCCGACGTGTCCATCGCGCCGAGGATCGACTGCTCGACGTCACCGATCTCCGCGAAGTTCTCGCGGAACCGCGTGACGATGAACAGCGCGTAATCCACCCCCACCCCGAGTCCGATCATCAGCGCGAGCTGGGGGGAGACGTTCGACATGCTCATGACGTGCGTCGACAGCCCGATCAGCCCCACTCCCGTGATCAGTCCGAGGCCGGCCGTGACACGCGGCATCCCGGCGGCGATCACGGACCCGAACGTGATCAGCAGAATCACCAGGGCCGCGACCACCCCGATCTCGGTCGCCGGCCCGACGCTGTATCCCTCGGCGTCCTCGACCACCTGACCGCCGGCGGCCACCGTTAGTCCCGGTACGTGCACGGCGTTGACCTCGTCGAGCAGCCGCGTGCCCGCGCCGTTCGGGAGCAGGTTGGCGTCCTTGTCGTAGTCGATCGTGGCGAATGCCGTCATCCGATCGCGCGAGACCTGGACCGCGCCGTTGGCCGCGTACGGGCTGATGACCTTCGAGACGTGAGGAAAGGTGCGCACCCGGGCCAGCACCGGCATGATCGCGCCGCGGACGCGCGGCGAGCCGATCGTGCCGTGCCCGACGTGGAACACGATCGTGTCGACATCGCCACTTTGGGCGCCGAACTCCTTTGTCAGCAGATCACTGGCGCGCTGTGACTCGGTTCCCGGCAGAGTGAAATTGGTGGCATAGCGGTTACCGACCGATCCCGCCACCACGGTGGTGAGGATCGCGATCGCCACCCAAGCCGCGGCAACCCGGCGCCGATGGGCTATGCACCAGCGCGTGACGCGGAGCATCGCAGTGTGTTGTTGCATGTGCTGCCTCTCCTAGATGCGTATGAGTAAGAGCGTGGTGGTGACAGTCCCATCTGCTCTGTCTCGTCGCATCGGCGAGGCCGCCAGTGAGGTCGCCGGTCAGCCGGCCGGCGGCCTCACCGCGCGCATCACCCGCGCCGGTATTTGGCGACGGCGATCGGCAGCGACACCGCGATGATCGCGAGCGTCCACAGCAACGAGCGCGTCACGTAGTACGAGCTCGAGTGTCCGAGCAGCGCCTGCGCGTGCGGGCCGAGCGTCAGCGACCGGACGGCGTCGACCATGTAGGTCAGCGGCTGGTGCTTGGCGAACACCTGCAGCCAGCTCGGCATCGAGCTGACCGGCACGTACGCGCTCGAGACGAACGCGAACGGGAACACGATCATCCCCATCCCCTGCGCCGCCTGCGCGTTCCCGGCGAACAGGCCCATGGTGATGAACACCCATTCGAACGCGAACCCGAACAGCAGCACGAGCCCGAGCGCGGCGAGTCCTTCCATCGCGGAGCCGTGGAGCGTGAAGCCCACCGCGCACGCGATCGCCGCCGTGAACACCGTGCTCCAGGCAAAGATCGCGGTGTCCGCCGCGGCGCGCGCGATCAGCACCGAGCTGCGCGGGATCGGCAGTGACCTCAGCCGGTCGACGAACCCGTGCTCGAGGTCCTCGGCCATCGCGGTTGCGGTCCCGATCCCCGAGAACAGCACGCCGGTCGCGACGAAGCCCGGGACGAGGTAGTCGACGTAGGACATGCCGGCGATATGGATCGCGCCGCCGAACATGTACCGGTAGATCAGGAAGAACAGCGACATCTGGACCGTGGCGAGCACGATCAGCTGCGGCGTGCGGACGTAACGCAGGAGCGCGCGGCGGGTGACGGTCACCGTGCTCCTGGCGAGCCCGGTCCGTCCGCCCGTGAACCCCGCGGTTGGGTGCAGGGCCCGACTGATGGAAGTCATTTGAGATTTTCCTTTCGGTTTTCGCTAGGCGGCGCTTGCGGCCATTGCCCCACTGTGGTCTTCCGCGGGCCGGCCGGTCAACGCGAGGAACACCTCGTCGAGGTTCGGCTGGCGCATCGCGATGTCCTCGAGCTCGACGCCCGCGTCCTGGAGCGACCGCAGCGCGGACATCAGCCCCTCGCCACCGGACTCGACGCGCACACTGACGCGGCGGGTCGGCGCGTCGATCCGCGCTTCACCGTCGTCGAGCCGCCCGAGCAGCTCGGCGACTCGTGCGAGGTCGCGTTGGTTGCGGACGTGGAGCTCGACGATGTTGCCGCCGATCTGGCGCTTGAGCTCGTCAGGACTGCCCGTCGCCACCGACCGTCCGTGGTCGATGATCACGACCTGGCTGGCGAGATGGTCGGCCTCGTCGAGGTACTGGGTGGTCAGCAGCACGTCGGTTCCGTCCTGCACGAGCGAGCGGATCGCGTCCCACAACTCGATCCGGCTACGCGGGTCGAGCCCGGTCGTCGGCTCGTCCAGCAGGAGCAGCCGGGGCGCCCCGACGAGGCTCGCGCCGAGGTCGAGTCGCCGGCGCATGCCGCCCGAGTACGTGCGGGCAAGCCGGTCGCCGTCCTCGACCAGCCCAAGCTGCTCGAGCACAGCGGCGGCGCTCGCCTTCGCGGTCCGGCGGCTCTGCCCGAACAGGCGGGCGACCATCTCGAGGTTCTCGCGCCCGGTCATCGCCGGCTCGATCGCTGCGAACTGCCCCGCGAGCCCGATCACCCGCCGCACCGCGGCCGGAGCCTTGGCGGCGTCGTGGCCGGCGACGAGCAAAGTTCCCGCATCGGCTCGCAGCAGCGTGGCCACGGCGCGGACGAATGTCGTCTTGCCGGCGCCGTTCGGACCGAGCACGGCCACCACCTTTCCGGCGTCGGCGATCAGGTCGAGCCCGTCGAGCGCGACGGTCTTGCCGAAGTGCTTCGTGAGGCCCCGGGCCTCGATCGTCGCGGTCATCTAACGGTCCTCCTGAGGTTGTTGATCGTCGGCCGGGAGGAACCTCGTCGCGAGTTCGCGCAGCCACTCCGCACTCCAAGTCAGCCGCCCCTCGCGCAGGTCTCCGATCACGCCGCGCACCCACGAGATCTCGGCCTCGAGCATCGTCTTGCGGTACTCCTCCTCGAGCACGAACAGGCGCGGCAGCCCCGGCGGCACCCTTGTCAATTCCCGCTCGCTGGCGGCCAGCGCCTCCTCCAGCTTCTCCGCCCGCAGCTCCAGCTCCGCCTGCGCCTCCTCAGGCGGCAGGCCGAACAGGATCGACACCGCCGCGACGAACTCCGGGTACTCGCCCTCGGTGTTGCGGAGCATCTGGCGCAGCCACTGCCGCGCGACTTCTCGTCCGGAGTCGGTGATCGCGTACACGACCCGGTCGGGATAGCCCTCCGCGTGATGGGTCTCGTATACCGCCACGAGCCCGTGGCGCTGCAGCCGCTCGATCGTCTGGTACAGGCTCGCCCGGGACCTGACATTGACGACGCGATCCTTGCCCTGCGCCTCGAACATCTTCTGCATCCGGTACACGTGCATCGGTCCTTCGACGAGCTGCCAGAGCACGATCAGGCCGAGGGACGAGGCCTGTGGGATTCTTGGATTCGGCATAGTCATGACCATACTAGTAATTGAATAACTAGTCAAGGCATGATGGGCCGGAAAAATCTGTCCGCCCGCTTGGCCCATCGTCTACCTTGTGCAGCAGTTTCGGGACCCACTACGCAGCAAGGAGCAGCCCCCATGTCTACCTACGACCAGCCTGCCTACGGTGGCGCCGCGCTCACGCGCGATCAGACGCGAGCGGTGTTCGGCCAGGTCATGGGCCTGGTCGCGGTTACGACGGGGTTCGCCGCGCTCGGCGCGTACATTGGGCGCAACCTCAGCGGCGGCACCGGGATCCTCTTCTTCATCGCCGCGTTCGCGTGCGTCTTCGGCCTGAACATCGCGAACTCGCGCGGGCGCGAGCAGCTCGCGGTCGCGCTCCTGTTCGGCCTCGGGTTGGCGCTCGGGCTCGCGGTCGCACCGATCATCGCGGTCTACGCCCACGACGACCCGGCCGCGCTGTGGCAGGCCGCCGGCGCCACCGGCGCGTTCATCGCCGGCTGCGGCGCCTTCGGCTACGCCACCCGCCGGGACTTGTCCGCCTGGTACCGGACGCTGTTCTGGGCGCTGCTGGCGCTGATCGTATTCGGGCTCGTGACGATCTTCATCTCGATCCCGCACGCAAACATCATCTACGCCGTCCTCGGCCTCGTGATCTTCGGCGGCTTCACGATCATCGACTTCAACCGTCTGCGCCGGGCGAACAACTACGCCGCGGTTCCGATCGCGGCGGGCATCTTCCTCGACATCTTCAACGTCTTTCTGTTCTTCCTGCAGCTGTTCGGGAACGGACGGAACTGACGCCCGCACCAGGCCGGTCGTTCGCTCTCCAGTTCCCGGCCGAGGAGATCCCGGCGCTCGCGGCGCGGTTTCCGGGGTCGGACGATCCTTCGCGGCTCGCTGTCGGCGCGGCCGCTCGATCACGCGGCTATTACACGCGCGATGAGTTCGTGCAGGTGTGCGCCTGGAAGACGGTCCGCAGCCGCCCGAAGGTCGCGGCGAACTCCGAGGCCGCGATCCTCGACGCCACTGGCCGGGCTCTGGCGGCCGGCGATGAGGCGGCCCGCATCGCGGCGTTGCTCGAGCTCGAGGGAGTCGGGGTGCCGACCGCGTCGACGCTTCTCTACTTCGCGTTTCCCGACGACTATCCGATCCTCGACGTCCGCGCGCTCGAGTCGCTGGGGGTCAAGCCTCGGTCGACGTACCCGGTGAGCTTCTGGCTCGAGTACCTCAGCGCGTGCCGGGAGATCGCGGACCGGGCAGGCGTGAGCGTGCGCACGCTCGACAAGGCGCTGTGGCAGTACTCCAAGGAGCTCAGCCGATCGTCTTGATCACGGCGCCGTTCGCGGACCGCCATACGGTCTTGGGCGGGAATCCGTAGTCAGGCAGCCGCTGTCGAGGGTCGGGGAGGATCCAGACGTTGTCGATCGCGTGCACGGTCTCCGGGTGACCCGGGTAGAGGCCCCGGTAATACAGAGTCACGGTGGCGACGCCGTCCGGCACGACTCCGTACACGACTCCGACGCCAGTGGGCCCTCCGCTCCCGGTCGTGTTGCCCTGCTCGATGGTCGTCACCGTTGAGCCACACTCGACGTCTCCGCCACCGGTCGAGTTGAGCGCAAGGAGACAGATCCCCTCGCGCGGTTGTGAGTCGGACTTCATCTGCGCCAGGAAGCTCGGCTCAAGCGCGAGCGTCTGCGACCGGAGACGCGTGGGAATCTGGGGGACCTCGAGCTCGAGAGCCTTCCGTTGCGCCGCGTAGCAAGCGGCCGGACTCGGGCCGCTCTGGTTCACGTTGCCCGCGGGGACGATGTAGTAGCCGGCGCCGAACCGCCAGCGCGCGCGCCGGATGTAGCGGACGTAGATGTCCTGCGCCGGCGGAAGGCTGCCGTTCGGGACCACGTGGTGGTCGCGCCCGACCACCCGCGTGGGCAACTTGTCGGTCGGCTCGGCCGAGCGGCGAAGCACGCCGAGGATCGACAGTAGCGCCGCGCTCGGGGAGCCCTGGCTGACCGTCGGCGGCCGGGACACCACGCCAGCCGGCCCGCCCCCGCAGCGACGGAACGCCGTCTCCTGCGCGCGGTACAGGTAGTTCTCCTCCTGGCGCTGGGTGCGGGTCGGATGGGCCGGCAGCCGCGGCGCCGGCGGGCTCGGCGATGGCGGCCCGGATGCGGGCGGCGACTGATGTGGAGCGCCGCCACGGGTATGGGTATGTATCAGCACGATCGCGACGGCCGCAACCGCAATCGTGGTGGCGACGGCGAGCACGGTCGCCACGCCCCCGGGGGTGGCCCGCACTCGGCCCGGCCACCGACCAGGGCGCACCGCCCGGCGGCCGTGGGCCGCGAGCAACTCCGCTTCGAGTTGGGGCAGGATCGTCACGTGCTCTCCTTTCCGAGCTGATCGCGGAGGCGGGCGAGGCCGCGGCTCACGCGCTTTCGCACCACCGCCGGCGAGCACCGGAGCGCTCCGGCGATCTCCTCGTACGAGCGCTCCTCGAGGATGCGGGCGCGGACGGCAGCTCGCTGGTCCAGCGGGAGCCCCTCGAGCAGACCCTCGACGGAGTCGTCGGCGCCGGCTAGGTGCTCGATCCGCTCGAGGTCCTGGTCGTCGAGGATCAGCGGCGCCATCCCGAGCCGCCGGCGTGCGCGGTCCTCGACGACGCCCCGCCGCCGGCTCTTGGCCAGCTTGTGCTGGGCGATGCCGAACAGCCACGCGCTCGCCGGCGCCTGACCGGGGCGATACCGCGCGCACGCGCCGAGCGCGGCGGCGAACACCTCCGCGGTCAGGTCGGCGGCAAGCTCCGGATCGGCGGTGCGGCGGACGAAGAACCCGAGCATCGGTCGCTCGTAGCGCTCGTAGAAGGCGGCGAATGCCCGTGGATCGCGCGCTGCCGCCGCGAGCACCCGATCGTCGCTGTCGGACTCCCAGTCGCCCATTGCGTCAATTAACTCCCAGTGGCCCGCGATCTGTGACCGGATCCACAGGCCGATGAGACTCGGATCCTCGGGAGGTCTAATCCTCGATCGGCAAAGCAACCGGAGGGAACGACATGCCCGCACCTGACCTGCTCGACCGCGCCCGCGACATTTACCTGGCCTTCGCGTCCGGGGACCGCGCCGCGATCGAACGGACGCTGAGCGACGACTTCTCGTTCTCGAGCCCGGTTGACGTGGGGCTGGACCGCGCGGGTTACTTCGAGCGGTGCTGGCCAGGTGCCGGTCAGGGTCAGGAGTTCGAGTTCGTCCGGCTCGTGCAGTCCGGCAACGAGGTGATCGTGACCTACGAGGTGAGACACCCCGACGGCCGCAAGGGCAGGAATACTGAGGTGCTGGCCTTCAGAGGCGCCGAGGTGTGCCGTGCCGAGGTGTACTTCGGGTGGAACGTCGAGTGACTTAGGAGAACCGCATGGACCCTGCCGCGCCGCAGTCCGATTCACCCTTCGCCGAGCTGCTGGCGACCGTCCCGTTCATGGGCACGCTCGGGATTGAGGTCGTGTCCGCGAGCCCCGAGGAAGCGGTCGGCCGGCTCGCCTGGCGAGAGGAGCTGTGCACCGCCGGCGGGGTGCTCAACGGCGGCGCGCTGATGTCGCTCGCGGACAACATGGGAGGCATGTGCGCCTTCCTCAATCTCCCTGCCGGCGCCGGCACGGCGACGATCTCGTCGTCGACCAACTTCCTCCGCGGCGTTCGGGACGGCTACGTCACCGCGACCTCCCGCCCGCTGCGCGTCGGCAAATCGGTGATCGTGGTTGAGACCGAGCTGCGCGACGACGACGGCCGGCTCGCCGCGCACACCACTCAGGCTCAGGCCGTACTCGGGCCTTGAGCCTTGTCTGGCGTGAGCGGGCCGATGCCGAGCTCGCGCAGCTTCTGATCAAACGCCACGATTCGCCCCGTGTCCACGTAGAAGTCCTCGTGCTCGACGATCTTGCCCCACCGCGTCCGGGCGAGGATCACCACCCGGTTGGCGTACAGCTCCTCGCCGTCCGGGCCGGTGGCGCGGTCGTCAAAGCGGCCGATCAGCGTCATCGCCCAAGGCGGGCCCTCGATCCACAGCTCGCTGATCTCGCCCTGCAAGCCGGCGGCGGTGAACTCGCGCAGGAAGCGCTCGATTTCCGGCCTGCCGCGGTAATCGCCCGACCACCGGTGCGGACCCTCGTTGAAGCGCAGCACCGCGTCGTCGGCATAGCCGGCGAGCAGCGGCTCGTAGTCGCCGGCGTTGAGCCGGCGCACGTCGCGACGCAACTTGACCAGCGCCAGACGCGGCAGCAGCGCGCGCACGGCGATCGCGGCGCCGGCGCCCGCGAGCAGGCTGGGCTTGTGGATCATGAGGTCGTCTCCAGGGTCGTGGGCTCTCGAGTCGTCTCCGGTCCCGTGGGCTCGCCAACCCTCCTCGCGGTCGTTTGGTCGTGGGCCAGGGCCGCTTCGACCAGCGCCACCGCGGCCTCCGCGCACGCCTGCATCGGCTCGATGCTGCGCAGCGAGCGGCTGAGCAGGAACGCGCCCTCGAGCACGGCGAGCACGCTCAACGCCAGCGGCCGCGCTCGGGCCGCCGGCACGCCGGCGGCGACCGCGTCCCGCGCCACCGCGGCCAGCCACGACTCGAACACGTCCGCGGTGGCCTGGCGGAGGACCTCATGCGTGCTCGCGATCTCGCCGGCGACCGTCGCGATCGGGCACGCATCCGCGTAGTCGGTGGCCTCAAGCGTCTGGGCGGCGCCGGCGAAGAAGTCTCCGACCGCGGTCGGCAGGTCTGGCGCGGCGCCGGCGATCGCCTCAAACAGCGCGAGGAAGAAGCGCCCGCCGGTGCGCAGCACATCGCCGGCGAGCTGCTCCTTGCCGCCGGGAAAGAAGTGGTAGACCGACCCGAACGGCGCCCGCGCCTCGCTCGCGATCTGCTTGAGCCCCGTGCCGGCGTAGCCCTGCCGGCGGAACAACTCGGCGCTGGCGTACAGGATGCGGTCGCGCGTGGGGATGTCGGTGGCGCTCGGCGTGGCGCCACGCTACCACAAGTAGAACGTTCTATCTAGCGGTTTGGGGGCGGGGCGATTTAACGGCGGGCACCTGGGGAGGGAGGGGACGGTCCGGGCCACCCGGTCCAAGCCCAGGATTACCTGCATAACACGACATTCGGCGCCTTCCCGCCGAACTGTGTCATAGAATGCATGTGGGGCATGCGCGAACCGTCACGGTCCGGTCTCGGCGCGTCAAATGTCAGGTTATGCATGTTCCGGCGACCGGCGCGAGCGGCCGGCGCCGGCAACCCGTCCCCGCCCTCCCTCCAGGCGCCCGCCGTTCGCATCCCCGACCATCCCCGCCCTCCCCCAGGCGCCCGCCGTTCGCACCCCGACCATCCCCGCCCTCCCTCCAGGCGCCCGCCGTTCGCACCCCGACCATCCCCGCCCTCCCCAGATGCCCGCCGTTTCGAACCGCGACCGTCCTCGCCCTCTTCAGGTGCCCGCCGTTTAAAAAATCGCCCGCCACCACCCCCGGGACCTCTTGCGCACTGCAATCCGTACAGGGGACGATGTCCCCCGACCGTGTCCCCTGCAGGTGAACCCGTGCCGGCGGCCGCAGAGAGCCTCGCGGTCGCGGGCGAGTTGGGGCGCCGGCGCGTAGGCCCGCCTCGGAGTGAGCAGGCGCTCATCCGCGGCGCCCTCGCCGGGTCCGAGGCGGACCTCGAGGGACTGTTCCGGCGCTTCTGGCCGCGGGCTTACCGGACCGCGTTCTTGATCGTCCACGACCACGCGGCCGCCGAGGACATCGCGCAGGAAGCGTTCCTGGCCGCGATCCGGCGGCTGGACCGGTTCGATCGCCGGCGCCGGTTCGGGCCGTGGCTGGGCGCGATCGTCGCCAACCGTGCGATCGACTGGGCGCGGGCCCGGACGGCTCGGCGCGAGACGAGCGATGCCGGCGCCGACCCCGCCTCACCGCCCGAGATCCCGCTCGGCCGGTACTCGCAGGAGGTGCTGGCTGCGCTGGCGTCGCTGTCGCCCGAACATCGCGCGGTGATCGTGCTGCGCTACCTGCTCGAGTACAGCCCGGGCGAGATCGCGCGCACGCTCGACCTGCCGCGCGGGACGGTCAACTCGCGGCTCCGGCGCGGCCTCGACACGCTCGAGATCCGCCTGCGGGAGATGGACCCGTGAGCGCCGGCGCGAAGCGCAGCTTGCGCGAGTTCCGCGCGCCCGACGAGGCCGGAGCCGAGAATCGCGCGTGGGAGGTCGTCCGCTCTGCCTACCTCGAGCGGGAGGCGGTGGTGTCGCGGCGGCCGCGGTGGCGCCTCGCGGTCGCGCCGGCAGTCGCAGTGATCATCGCCGCGCTCGTGCTGTCGCCGGCGGGGGCGACCGTGCGGCGGTTCATCACCCACACGCTCGGCGAGAAGCAGGCAGCGCCGGCGCTGTTCGCGCTGCCGTCCCCTGGGCGGATCCTCGTGTCCGGGTCCGGTGGGACATGGATCGCGGCCGCCGACGGCTCGACTCGGCGGCTCGGCTCATGGAGCCAGGCGAGCTGGTCGCCGCACGGGCTGTTCGTGGCGGTCGCGGCGGGCGACCGGCTGGCGGCGGTCGACCCGCGCGGCACCGTGCGCTGGGCGCTGGCGCGCCCAGACGTCAGCGACCCGCGCTGGTTCTCGCCGAGCGGCTACAGGGTGGCGTACCTGTCGGCGGGCACCCTGCGCGTCGTGGACGGCGACGGGACCGGCGATCGACTGATGGCCACCGGGGTGGCGCACGTTGCCCCGGCGTGGCGACCGGGTCTATCGCTTGGCCCGTTCGAGCTCGCGTACGTCACCGCGCGCGGGCGGGTGGTCGTTCGCGACGCCGACACCGGACGGATCCTATGGTCGACGGCGCCGGGGCCGAGGCCGCGCGAGCTGCTGTGGTCGGCCGACGGGCGGAGCCTGGTCGTGGTCTCGGCGCATGCAACCCGAACGTACGCCGCAAACGGCGCCCAGTTGTCGCAGCTCACGCTTACACAGACCGCGGCCGTGAGCGATGGCGCACTCTCCCCAGACAGCCGGAAGCTCGCGCTCGTGCTGGGCGGCCGGGAGGTCGTCGTCGCCGACGCCCGCTCCTCACATGCGCCGATGCGGCAGGTCCTCGGCGTGGAAGGCGTCGAGGAGCTGAGCTGGTCGCCGGACGGGCGCTGGCTGCTCGTCAGCTTGCCCGCCGCAAACCAATGGGTGTTCGTCCGCGTCGCCGGCGCTCCGCGCGTCGAGGCCGTGTCGCGGATCGCGCAGCAGTTCTCGAACGGCGCCGCGCTCGGCTTTCCGCAGCTCGAAGGCTGGTGCTGTACGGCGGCGGGGCCGGCGGGATGACGCGGCCTCAATCCTCGAGTCGGAAGCCCAGCTTCAGACCGACCTGGTAGTAGTCGATCGCGCCGTCCTCCTTGAGGTGCCCGCGGATCTCGGTCACCTCGAACCAGTCGAGGTGGCGCAGGGTCTTGCGCGCGCGGTCGAGTGCGTTGTTGATCGCGTCATCGATCCCCCCGGGGGAGGATCCGACGATCTCGCTGACGGAGTAGACGTGGTCTGCCATTCGAAAGCTCCTCGCTGGATGGATGAAGGACGGGCGGCCGCAGCCTACGCCTCAGACCCCACACGGTGGCGATGTAACGATCACCCGCTGGCGGCGTATCTTTGCTAGCTGCTTGCACGGCAGCTGCAAAGTCGCAAGCACATCCACTCCGGTGATCAGTGCTTGCAGGCTTGCAGACTATTTGCTAAACTGCAAGCACACAAACCAAGATCCCGATTCACGCAGGAGAGATAAACATGGCAACCACCGCTTCCGCCAAAACTGGCATTCCGACGTTCGACACCGCCTTCGACCAGGTCAAGGACTCGAGCGAGCAGTTCCTCGCCGCCGCCCGCAAGGCCGGCAACCTCTACCTCGACTCCTACGAGAAGGCCGTCGACCGCACCACCGAGCTCCAGCTGAAGCTCGCCGGGCTGACCCAGCAGGAGTGGCTCAAGAGCCTGATCGAGGCCCAGGTCGACGTCTCGAAGGAGCTCGCCAGCTCGTACACGACGACCGCGCGCAGCCTCCTGAAGTAGCCGTCTGTCCACGATCGTTAGTAGCGTTCGCTAACAAGCGTTATTCAGAAGCACCGGTGGGTGTACCGCCGGTGCTTCACCGTTTAACGGTGTTGGCAGGTTTCACGCAGTTTTCGCAAGGAGGTCGAACATGAGTGTCGTCCCGCAATGCCCCCCGGTTCCCGCGCCAAGCATGGCCTCGGGCCTTCTGGACAGCTGGATAGACGGCTGCGCAGCCGCCGTCGACGGGCTCGACAAGTGCTGGGCCGCGGGCGTCCAGCGAGGTCCCGCGGCGTTCGATCTGCCGCGCTGGTTCGCCCTCACAGCCGGGCGCAGGGCGCCGTCTTGGACCACACCGCACGAGATCGTGTTCGAGACCCCGCTCGCGCGGCTTCGGGACTTCTCGGCTTCCAGGCGGCGCGTGGTGCCGACGCTGGTGCTACCGCCGCAGGCCGGCCACGACTCGTGCATCGTCGACTATTCGGCCGAACAGAGCCAGATGCGGACGATCCTGGAGACCGGCCTCGAGCGGGCGCTGTCGCTCGACTGGGTCGGCGCGACGAGCAAGACCGCGGACGCGACGGTCGAGGACTACATCGACGTCGTCGACCGTGCCGTCGAGCACTGCGGTGGACGCGTCAACCTGATCGGCGACTGCCAGGGCGGCTGGCTCGCAACGATCTACGCCGCGCTCCACCCCGAGCGCATCAACACGCTCACGATCGCGGGCGCGCCGATCGACTTCCACGCCGGCGAGCCGGTGATCCACGAGGTCATGCGGCGCATCGGGCCGGACGGTGACCTGCGCTTCTACGAGGCGCTGGTGGCTTCCGGAGGCGGAATCCTCCGCGGCCAGCACATGCTCACGGGCTTCATCATGATCCAGCCCGGCGCCGAGATCTCGCGTCAGATCGATCTCCTGCTGAACCTCAACGATCCGGCCCACGTCGCGCGCTACCGCGAGTTCGAGGATTGGTTCAAGCACACCCAGGACGTCCCGGGGGCGTTCTACCTGTGGATCGTCCGGAACCTGTTCCGCGACAACGCGCTGATCAGCGGGTCGCTCGACGTCGGCGGCCAGAAGGTCGACCTGGGACGGCTCGAAATGCCGCTGAACCTGCTCGCGGGCGCCACCGATCACATCACGCCGCCTGATCAGGTGTTCGCGCTGGCGAAGCACGCCTCCACGCCGGCGGAGCACGTCACCCGGCATACGAGCACCGGCGGGCACCTCGGGCTGTTCATGGGCCACGAAGCCCTGCGCGAGCACTGGCCGCGCGTGCTGTCCGAGGTCCTACGTTACTCGCGCGCGTCGGCGCCATCGAGTCGGGGTAGGCATCGCTAAAGACCCCGGAGAAGGGAGCAGCGATGGGAGATCGGACGCAACGAGTCAAGGGCAAGGCCGAGGAGATCAAGGGCCGCACCAAGCGTGAGACCGGAGCCGCCACCGGCAGGCCCGGCACCGAGGCGCGCGGCGCCGGCGAGGAGATGAAGGGGAAGGCGAAGAACGCGGTCGGCAAGGCCCGTAGCGCCGTTAAGAAGGCGACCCGCTAAACGGCAGTCAGCTGGTAATCGGTCGGGCGGGGCGCCACAGGCGCCCGCCCGACCGTCGGGCTACTCCGCCACGTAGTGGCGCTCGCCGGCGGGATCCAGCCACACGCGGAGCACCCGGCGCGTACGCGGGTCCCGGAACCGCTCGTTTGTCGGCCGCCAGTCTGGGCCTGGCTTGTCGACCTCGCCGTGGCCACGTCCGCGGCGGGGTCGCCGGTCGGGCTCCTTCACGCCGGCGAGCGCCGGCAGGTCCGCGACCGCCTCCGCGGCGGCCTCGCGGGTGTCCGCGCCCGCCACCAGCGCCACGCGGCGCTCCAGCTCGGGGATGTCGAGCCGCCCTTCGGCAGCGTGGCGCTTGAGCGTCTCGTAGAGCTGTTCGCGATCGGCGTCGCCCAGCAACATGCCAGGGACTACGAGGTGCGGTCGACCTTGACGGCCGTCCCGTACGCGACGATCTCCGTGAACTGGTTTCCGATCTCCGAGGAGTCGAAGCGGACCCCGACGATCGCGTCGGCGTCCATCAGGCGGGCATTGTCGGACATCCGGTCGATCGCGTGGCGGCGCGAGTCCTCGAGCAGCTGCGTGTACTCGGGGATCTCGCCCCGACGCAACCCCTTGAACGACGCGGCGACGCCGCCGGTGAAACCCATGCTCCTGACCACGAGCCCGTAGCAGACGCCGAGGTTCTCCCGGATCCGCATCCCCGGCAGCTCGAGCGCGGTGGTCATCGGAAGGTCGGCGGGAGCGGACTCGGACATCCGGTGCGGAACTTATCAGGAGGCTGGCGTGTCGGCCGACCGGCGGCCAGCTACCGTTCGCCGTTGCCATGTCCGGTCGCCGCGTCTTGCTCGTGATGCTGCTGGCTGCCGCGTCGCTGCTCGCCGCGTGCGGCGGAAGCGGCTCATCAAGCTCCCAGGCCGCCGCCGCGCAATCGACGAGCACGACCGCGACCACGCCGGCGACGAGCACGGCAGCCGCCACGACCGCGTCGACCACGACCTCGACCACACCGGCCAAGGCGGCACCTTACGGCCCCGAGGGAGTCCCGCTCGAGAAGGGCCCGGTGCTCGCGCCGGCCGGGACCACGTCCCAGGGCGCCACGGTCGACGGGATCCAGTGCGCCCCGGTCGAGCAGCTCGTCTACCACATCCACTCGCACCTCCAGGTGTATGTCGGCGGCAAGCCGCGCACGCTCCCGCCCGCGATCGGCATGGTCGGGCCGGTCGCCGAGCAGACCCCCTATGGCCCGTTCTACGGAGCGCAGCAGTGCTACTACTGGCTCCACACCCACGCCAGCGACGGCGTGATCCACGTCGAGTCGCCGAGCGTCCGGATTTACACGCTCGGCAACTTCTTCAACGAGTGGAACCAGCCGCTCAGCCAGACGCAAGTGGCCGGCGACAAGGGCAAGGTCACCGCGTTCCTCAACGACAAGCCGTGGACGCAGAACCCGACCGCGATCCCGCTGCTTCCCCACGCGTCGATTCAGCTCGACGTGGGCTCGCCGGTCGTGCCGCCCCACGAGATCTCCTGGGCTGGCACGAACCTGTAGCCGGGCTCACCGAAGCTTCTGCCGGCGCCGGCGCGTGACCTCGAACCCAACCGCCACGATCACGAGCACACCCAGCCCGACCGCGGTGACGACGCCGACGTCGGAGATGACGTCGAGCACCGGGGGCCCGACGTAGTACGCGCCGAGCCCGATGCCGACCGCCCACACCACGGCGCTAACCACGTTCGTCACGTTGTAGATCACCGGACCGGCCCGATGGATACCGGCCACCCACGACGGCGCGAGCAGGATCGCGACCACCGTGAGCCGCTCGAACACCTCCTCCCCGCGCTCCACCGCCTTGAGGCGCAGGCCACGCAGCGGACCCGGCGCGGTCATCACGGTCCTGCCCGCGAACCATCCGCCCAGCCAGCCGACGAGGCCGCCGGCGACCGCCCCCACGAACGCCCAGACCAGGACCGGGGTGATGTCGAGCTTGTGCCTGGCGGCGACGATCCCGGCGGCGATCAGGAGCGGCTCGCCGGGACCGGGGATCCCGACCCAGCTCGCGAACGACCCCAAGGCGAGCGCGAAATAGTCGATCGAGGCGGCGGCGACGTGATGGTGGAAGACGTGGAGCGCGAAGACGATCAACTGTCGCGATCGTGGCATACAGGCAGGACCTAGACTCAGCGCGGTGCTGATCATCCCTCCCGGACATGCCGAGGCCATCCGCGCCCGCCGGCGCCTCTCGAGGCGCGAGCTCTGGATGGTCGGCGGCGTTCTCGGAACGATCGCGGTGCTCGCGGTCGTGCTCGTGATCTCGTTCGCGTCCAGCGGACCGAGCTCGAAGTCGGGCTGCATCTACGCGACGATCCCGGCCGCCACGGGCGCGCAGCAGGTCCACCAGTGCGGCGCCGCCGCGCGATCGACATGCGCCTCGGCCAAGACGCCGGGCGCGTTCACGCCGCAGGCGGCGGAGGCGGTCGCGGCCGAGTGCCGCAAGGCCGGGCTCCCGGTCGGATCGTCCTAAGGGCCTCGCTCCGCTCGGCGTCCAGCCGGATGACCCACGGGCGGCCCGGTCGTGGCGAGGCCGGATGCCGAGCGGGCCGCGCCGTGGGGCCCTGCAACCCCGTCCGGACGGGGTTGCACGGCCCCATGGATGCCGCGCAGCGGCCCAATCTGCGCCCCTGAACTCCCGCAAACCCGCTGATTGCGGGATCCGCTTATCCCAATGTCCAGGACCCCCCTCGGTTTGCTGGACCTGAGGACATAGAAGCCCCATCGGGCGCGGCGGACACTAGTCGCGGAAATCGGCGTGCCAGGACTTGCCACGCAATTGGGGTTGGTCTGCGCGTGAGGTCTACGACAAGGAGATCCAGTTGCCGCTTGAAGCACCCAGTTGGCTCAACTCAGGAGATACCTCCTGGCAGATCACCGCCGCGACGCTCGTCGGGTTGATGAGCGTTCCCGGCCTCGCCGTCCTGTACGGCGGCGTGATGCAAAAGCGCTGGTCGATCAACAGCATGATGCTGACGTTCGCCACGTTCTCGGTAGTACTTCTCGTCTGGGTGCTGTGGGCATTCAAGATGGGTTTCGGCTCACCGTTCCACGGGCTCTCGCACAGCGGGTTCTTCGGGAACTTCATTGGGAAACCGGGGGCGGTGCTCAGCCACACCGAGCTGCAGCATCAGGCGAACATTCCCTTGATCGGGAGTGATGCATTCCCGAATTCCGCGCTCGTCTACTTCCAGTTCGTGTTCGCGGCGATCACGCCGATCTTGGCGCTCGGGTCGGTGCTCGGGCGTGTGAACTTCAAGGCGTGGATCCCCTTCTGCGTGCTGTGGATCACGTGCGTCTACGCGGTTGACGCGTTCCTGCTGTGGGGCGGCGGCTTCTTCGCCCAGCACGGCGCGGTCGACTTCTCCGGCGGCTACGTGATCCACCTCTCGGCCGGCATCGCCGGGTTCGTCGCGGCGGCGGTGATCGGGCCGCGGCTCCAGCGAGACCGCGAGATCGACGCGCCGAACAACGTCGCGATGGTCGCCGTCGGGGCCGGGTTGCTGTGGCTGGGATGGAACGGCTTCAACGGCGGCGACCCGTACGCGGCGAACATGTCGGCCGCGGCGGCGGTGCTCAACACCAACCTGTGCACCGCGGTCGCGCTGCTGGTCTGGGTCGCGTGGGATTACATGACCGGCCGCAAGCCGTCGATGATCGGCACAGTCAACGGCATGATCGTCGGACTGGTCGCGATCACGCCGGCCGCCGGCTACGTGAACGGCTGGGGCGCGATCGCGATGGGCGTCATCGCCTCCACGCTCGTGTACTTCGCGCTTAACTACATGAGCCGCCTGCGGCCCTTCCGCAACGTCGACGACACGCTCGGCGTGATCTACACCCACGGCGTCGCCGGTCTCGCCGGCGGTCTGCTGGTCGGGGTCTTCGCCGACCCGAACATGGCGCTGTTCTACAAGACCAGCAAGCACGGGCTGGTCGCGGGCGGCGCTGTGGCCGGCCTGGTCCACGGCAACGCCACGCTGCTCAAGTGGCAGTTCCTGGCAGCGCTGTTCGTGATCTGTTGGACGGCGGTGGTCACGTTCATCCTGCTGAAGCTCGTCGGGCTGTTCATCCCGCTGCGGATGTCCGAGGCGAACATGGAGATCGGCGACGTCGCCGAGCACGGCCACGAGGTCTACCCGTCCGACGTTCCGTCGCTCGGGTACCCGAACGGGATCCCGGGAACCTCCGGCGATGCCGGTCAGACCACCGTTCCGGCGGCTCCAACGACCGCATGACGAAAGTGGGCAATCGGGTCGGGGGGCGCAACTGAGCGCCTCTCGGCCCACGCCTCTGGCGATCGTGTCGCGGGCCGTCGCCGGCGACGATGGCCTCGAGCGCGTGGCCTGCGCCGCGTCGGACGCGCTCGGGGATCCGGTGGTGATCGTGCTTCCGTCCCTGGGCGCCCCGGTCGTTTGGCCCGCCGACTCGGTCCCCGACGCGCTGCTCGGCGAGCTCGTGCGGTTCGCGTCGGCGGCCGCGGACGGCGCTCTGGCGCCGGTTGGCGAACCCGCGGCGGTCACGCACTCCGTTCCGATCCGGATCGGAAGCGATGTCGTCGGGATCGTGGCGGCGATCCACGCCAACGGGGACGTCGCCTCGGAGTCGGTCGACGACCGTGCGTGGCTCGAGGCGGCCGCCGCGGCGGCGGCCGTGACGAGGCTGATGGGCGATGGGCGTCGCGGCGAGGAGCTCGACTTACGGCGCGCCGTGCTCAGAACGCTGATCGACGGGCCGATGCCCGATGTCGCCGCGCTCGTCGCCGAAGCCCGCCGGCTCGGCTTTGACCTGGGCGCCGGCGCGGTCGCCGTCTACGCCCGGGCGGCCGGCGAGCGCGAGCTCCCGACGACGATCGTCGACGGCGACGCGGCACTGATCGCGGAGCTCGGCGACGGACGCGTGCTCGGGCTCGTGCCGCTCGCGCGCGAGCACGCCGACCGTGACGCCGCCGGGGTCGTCGAGGAGATTCAGGCCGCTGGGTTCGAGGCCTTCGGGGTGTCGGCGCCGCGTCGCGAGCCGTCGCAGCTGCGCGAGGCCGTTCGCGAGGCGATGGTGCTGGCGGAGCTTTCGTGCGCCCCGGACGCGACTGTCGCCGGCCAGGAGGAGACCTACCGCCTGCTGATCGGCGTGCTGCTGCGCGACCCCGAGGAGCTCGAGCTGCTCAGGTCGCGAACGATCACACCGTTGCTCGCTTACGACGGCGAGCACGACACCGACCTGCTGGTAACGCTGGGGACGTTCCTCGCGCACCACGGCTCGACCACCGAGACCGCCGAGGTGATGGGGCTGCATCGTCACACCGTCGGTTACCGACTGTCGCGCGTGCACGAGGTCTCGGGGCTCTCGCCGTACGAGTCCGATGGCCGTGAACGGTTGAGCCTCGGACTCAAGGCCGCGCAGATCCTCGCGGCCGTCGAACGACTATGAAACCTGGATAGGCTCGCGCCTACCAAGACTCAAAGGAGAAGACAGTGGCCACCACAGAGAGCGAACATACGGCGATGGCCGCCGGCGCCACTAGCCCCTCGGAGGTGCTCGAGTTCGCCGCCGAGCGCGCCGTCGAGATGGTCGATCTCAAGTTCGTCGACCTGCCCGGCACCTGGCAGCACATGACGCTGCCGCTCGGTGCGCTCGACATCGGCGACTTCGAGTCCGGCCTCGGGTTCGACGGCTCATCGATCCGCGGCTTTCAGGAGATCCACGAGTCGGACATGCTCCTGATGCCCGACTCCTCGACCGCCTTCATCGATCCCTACTACACGCGCCCCACCCTGTCTCTGATCTGCTCGGTGGCGGACCCGGTGCTCGGTGAGCCCTACGCCCGCGACCCGCGATTCGTCGCCCACAAGGCCGAGCAGCACCTGGTCGCCACCGGAATCGCGGACGTGGCCTACTTCGGCCCCGAGGCCGAGTTCTTCGTGTTCGACCACATCGCGTACGAGCAGGTGGAGAACCGGGCGTCCTACGAGGTCGACTCCAGCGAGGGCTTCTGGAACACCGGCGGTGCGGTGAGCCCAAAGCCCAACCTGGCGTACAAGCTGCGCCAGAAGGAGGGGTACTTCCCGGTGCCGCCGGCCGACTCGCTCGCGAACCTGCGCAGCGAGATGGTGGCGACGATGGAATCCCTCGGGATCCGGTGCGAGTTCCACCACCACGAGGTGTCCTCGGGCGGCCAGGGCGAGATCGACATGCGCTTCCAGCCGCTCTTGCGGATGGCCGACCAGATGATGATCTACAAGTACGTGGTCAAGAACACCGCGCACGCCGCCGGCAAGACCGCCACGTTCATGCCCAAGCCGATCTTCCAGGAGAACGGATCTGGCATGCACGTCCACCAGTCGCTGTGGAAGGACGGCGATCCGCTGATGTACGGGCAGGGCGGGTACGCGCACCTGAGCGATCTCGCCAAGCACTACATCGCGGGGCTGCTCACGCACGCGCCGGCGTTGCTGGCGTTCTGCGCGCCGACCACGAACTCGTACCGCCGGCTCGTGCCGGGCTACGAGGCGCCGGTCAACCTGGTGTATTCCGCCCGTAACCGGAGCGCCTGCGTGCGCGTGCCGATGTACCACGAGGCGCCCAAGTCCAAGCGGATCGAGTTCCGCTCGCCCGACCCGGCGGCGAACCCGTACCTGGCGTTCAGCGCGCTGATGATGGCCGGGCTCGACGGGATCAAGCGCGAGCTCGACCCGGGCGAGCCGCTAGACGCCGACATCTACGAGCTGCCCGAGGAGACGCTCGCCAAGATCGCCACCGTGCCGTCGTCGCTCGAGGCGTCGCTCGATGCCCTCGAAGCGGACAACGCGTTCCTGTGCGAGGGCGACGTGTTCACGCCCGGGTTGATCGAAGCGTATGTGCGCTACAAGCGCGAAGAAGAGGTGGACGCGATCCGGATGCGGCCGCATCCGTGGGAGTTCGCGCTTTACCACGATGCCTGAGAGCTGACCGGCGTGCCGCTGCGGCCGCCCCCAGTGCCGTAAGTCCCACTGGGGTCGCGCGGCGCTCGAGGGCGGCCGCCCGGCACCGCCGGCCAGCTCCCTTCGTCGCGTAATCGCGGGCGAACTCCCCCGGAGCGCCACATGCGGCCCGCGTCTGGGAAAGCTGGTCGAGGGCCGTCGGTTCCTCCCCCGGAGCGCCACCTGCGGCCCCGCGTCTGGGAAAGCTGGTCGAGGGCCGTCGGTTCCTCCCCCGATGTGCACAACGCGACAACGGAGCGGTCCGGGGCGGACCGTGCCGTGTCGCGCATGTGGGGCATGCGTCATACGGCACCGTCCGTCGATCGACACTCGAATGTCAGGTTATGCAGGTGATTTCGGGTCGCGGCGGCTGATTCGTGCCACCAGGCGCGTCCACGCGCTCGGCGGACGGGGCTGGGTCTTCAGCCACTCCTCGCGGGTCGGCAGCTTGCCGGCGTTGCGCGCCGCGAGGACGCAGGCGGTGTGGGCGTGGCGCCGGCGGCTCGAGTCGCCCTCCGGGTACATCAGGAGATGCTCGCTGAGCGCCGGCAGGTGACGGCCGCACAGCGGACAGCGGTACGTCGCGGGCTTCAGGTTCTGGGCCCGGCGGACGTACCACCATCGTGCCTGGGTGCGGTCGGTCATGCGTCCAAGCATTGCATCGCCGACCGGCGATGCCGGGTATCTTCGATCGCGATGGAGCATCGCGACGAGCGGATCGTGGTCGAAACCGACCGCTACCGGATCACCGGCTTACTGCGCTTGCCACGCGACGGGTACCGCAGCCGGCTGACCGACTACCTCAACTCGTCCGAGCGCGCGTTCGTCGCGCTGACCGATGTCGAGCTCGTGCCGTTCGACGGTGGCGATCCCGAGCGCCGGCCGTTCCTGGCGGTGTCGCTGAATCACGTCGTGCTGGCGATGCCGCTCGACGGCGAGGCGATCGGCTGAGCCCCGCCCGGCCGCGGTAATGCCGCGAACCGCCCTCGTAACCTGATCCCGGCGGGGATGTATCGTTGTGTGCATGGCTACCCGGCAGGCAGACGATCTCGATGGCCTGAGCCGCAGCGAGGTTCTCCGCGCTTCGCCGCGGATGTTCGATTCCGCGTTGTTCGAAAAGCTCTCGCGGGTCCACTGGAGCGTGCCCCCGATCCTGTTTGTGCCGATTATCACGATCCTGCTGGTCGAGGGGTTCGTCCACGGGGTCGGCTGGATGGCGCCGGTGTGGCTGGTGGGCGGCTACGTGTTCTGGACCCTGACCGAGTACTGGCTGCACCGGATCGTGTTCCACTTCGAGCCCGAGAAGGGCATCGGCGCGCGCCTGCACTGGATCATCCACGGCGTCCACCACGACCATCCGAACGACCCGATGCGGCTGGTGATGCCGCCGGCGCTGAGCATCCCGCTGGCCGCGGTGTTCGTGTACTGCTTCTACCTCGTGATCGGCAGCCCCGGGTTCCTCCCGTTCGGCGCCGCCTTCCTCGCCGGGTACCTGGGCTACGACATGCTGCACTACCACGTGCACCATCATCGGCCCAAGACGGCGCTCGGTAAGCGGTTGCGTGAGCTGCACATGCGACACCACTTCCAGAACCACGAGCGCGGCTACGGAGTCAGCGCCCCGTTCTGGGACCACGTGTTCGGAACCGCGCCGAAGAAGATCGCCCGCTAGCGCGGGCTCGATCGAGGGATCCGGTCATGGGCTTGGGGGCGCGCATCGCCGGCGTTGCGATGGCGCTCCCGGAGCAGCTCGTGTCGAACGAGCAGATCGCGGTTGACCTCGGGGTGGATGCGGCGTGGATCGCCAAGCGCACCGGCACCCGCGAACGGCCCTGGGCGACCCGCGACGAGCGTCTCTCGGAGCTCGCCGCGGACGCCGGCCGGGCAGCGCTCGAGCGCGCCGGGGTCGACGCCCGCGAGATCGATCTCGTGCTGGTCGCGACCTCGACCGCCGACGAGATCACGCCCAACGCCGCACCCCTGGTCGCGGGGCTGATCGGCGCCGAGAGGGCCGGCGCGCTCGACGTCGGCGCCGCCTGCACGGGCTGGCTGTCGGCGCTGGCGATGGCCTGCGGGCAGATCGAGTCCGGACGCGCGCGGCACGCGCTCGTCGTCGGCGCGGACTTCCTGTCGCGGTTCCTCGACATCTCCGACCGCGACACCGCGCCCTTGTTCGCCGACGGCGCCGGCGCCGCCGTTGTGTCGGTCACCGAGGAGCCGACGGGACGGATCGGGCCGATCGTGTTGCGCGCCGATCACTCCGGATCGCACCTGATCCGGTTGGACCGCGGCGACCTGATCCGCATGGACGGACGCGAGTCGTTCCGGGCGGCGGTGGCCGCGCTGTCACAGGTGACCACCGAGGCGCTCGAATCATGCGATTGCCGCCCCGAGGACATCGGCCTGTTCGTCTACCACCAGGCCAACTCGCGGATCATCGGCGCCGTCGGACGGCGCCTCGGGTTGCCGGCCGAGCGCGTCGTCGACTACGTCGACCGCTTCGCGAACGCCTCCACGGCGACGCTGCCGATCGCGCTGTCGGTGGCCGAGGCCGAAGGACGGCTCAAGGGCGACGACCTCGTGCTGCTGGCCGCGTTCGGGGGAGGCCTGACGTGGGGAGCGACCGTCATGCAGTGGAGCGCGCAGGCAACCCGCCCGCCGGCCGCTCGCCCGAGCGCGACGCCAACCGCTCAGCCGGCCTGACGCCGGCCGCTCAGCCCAGCGTGATCCCGACCGTGTAGTAGGCCACGTGCTGTGTGCGCGCCTTCGGGACCTGCTTGGTCACCCGTAGCGTGTGACGGCGCCGGGTCAGCGGACGATCGTGCACCTTGCCGAGGTGGCAGTCCGCCTTCATAAGCGCCGTCTGGACCTGCGCGAGCGTCATGTGACCGAGCCCGGGGACGCGGCACGGTATCGCCGAGTACATGCGCAGGCCGTGGTCATCAACCCGTACCGCACGCGGATTCGGCGAGACCAGGTAGCGGTTCTTGGGCCCGAACTCCCAGTAGGCCTTTGACGGCAGGCCCTCGACCACGGTCCCGACCGCCGGTCTGAACACGAGGTGGGCAGCCGGGTTGAAGATGTTCTGGACGTCCCACGGGTCGATCGTCACGGCCGGCTGGGCACCTCCGAACACCGTCCAGGTGGTGATGGCGATCGGGGCGCCCCCGGCGATCCGGTAGTTCAGCCCGGTCGTCGTGCTCAGAAACGTGCCGTTCGAGGGCACCACGTTCAGGTGCGATATCGGATTCCCGACGTTGTCGATGTCCCACTGGTCGACGAGCAGCGGTTGAGGGCTACCGAACTGCGCGAGGTTCGAGATGAACATCGGCGCGCCGCCGGCGATCAGATACACCGCACCCGTGTCGGTCTCGATCAGGGTGCCGTCAGTCGGAACGGGATTGAGCGCGTCGAACTGCTGCTGGGTGATCACGGTGCAGGACTGCGCACCGCCCACGTCGCTCCAGCTGTTCACGAACAGCGGCGCGCCGCCGGCGATCTCGTAGTAGTCCGACGATCCGCTCACCTGCACGTAAGTGCCGTTTGGGAACTCGACGTCGCCGGAAGCCGTGGCGGCGTCGGTGTAATCGCTGTCGATGTTGATCGTCACGCCGCCGTAGGTGGCGTTGTGTCCTCCCTGGTACTGGTGCAAGCGCTGGTGGTTGGCCCATTCAGTGCTGGGAACGACGGTGCTGTTGGTGTTCGCCTCGCCGTTCCAGTTGGCGATCCAGATCTCGTCGGGCTCGACGAAGCTGGTGCCGTTGGCGTTGACGAGATCGACGATGCCGGAGTTCTCACTGCTGTAGACGCCCGAGAGGTACCCGTGCGCATGGAGTTCCGTGGTCCAGGCCGACAGGAACGCCAGCACCGCCGGCGTGTTGGTGCTGCTGCGCGTGTAGGCCTCCATGTCGTCGTAGATCGGGTTGCCGGGCGCGATCCCCTCGGCTTCCGTCTGGTCGATCGCGTCGTCGGCGGCTGCGGTCCCCTCGGCCGAAGCCTGCGACGGCACGATCGCTGCGCACCCGCACCCGTTCTTGGGGGCCTGCAACCCGACGTAGATCGGCAGCAGGACCCAGCCGGCCGCCGACTCCTGCTCGACCCAGCCGGGGCTGAGATTGGGCTGCGCGCAGGCCTCGTTCGCGCCCCCGACGTAGATCCCAGCCGCGCGGTAGGGCGACGCACCCCAGGCCGACATCGCCGCCGCGCTCGGGGTCGAGCAGGCGTCGAAGCCGAGGCCCGTATAGATCGGATCGCCCGCCCGGTGAACCGCCCGCGGGCGAGCGCTGGAGCTGTGGGCGGACGCTGGAGGAGTGGCGGTCGAGCGCAGCGAACGAACGCCGAGCGCCCGCGCCACCACCGCCGGGTCGCCCTCCCACGTCGCGGTCACGACGACGCCGACCGAGGGGATCGTGAGCTGGGTCGACGATCCCAGGCGCGGCTGGGCGTTCGGGGTGGCCACGTGGGGCAGGGCCGGCCCGGCCCCGGAGCCGCCACGCGCGCCGGCGCCGTGGGCGGTCAGCGGCGCCACCAGGATCGCCTCGGTGCGCCCGACCGCGTGGGCCGGGCACGCCTGGCGCGAGCTCGGCTGGCCGAGGTAGACCGCGTGACGGTTGAAGCGGACGCACGTAGCTGGATCGGCCGTCAGGTTGTACACCGGCCACGACGTCGGCACGACGAGCTTGTAGCCGTGGTAGCGGATTACCTTCGTGCGAGCGGAACCGGGTCGCGCGGACGCGGCGTGCGCGGACCCGCCGCGCGCGGAGGCCGCGCTGCTCGAAATCGGGGCCGCGAGCAGCGCCAGCAGGGCCAGCGTCGTAAATCTCAGTCGCAGTCGGAGTCGGGGCAATCCACGCATCCGCTTGCCAGCCACACGCCGGCCTCGCGCTTGGCTGACCTTCATTGCTCGCCGGACCAGCGAGCTACCTGGTGGCGCCATGCTACCGAGGTCGGCCCGATCCCGCAAAATCGAACCAACGGAGGGGGCGGGATTCGAACCCGCGGTCCGCTTGCACGGACTCTGGTTTTCAAGACCAGCGCATTCGACCGCTCTGCCACCCCTCCGGGGTCGGCGAGCACGATGCTAGCCACACGCACGGGCCGCCGGGGACGCCCTCAGCCTCTACACTGCCCCGAGCGCTTTCCCCCGGAGAGGTGGCCGAGTGGCTGAAGGCACTCGCCTGCTAAGCGAGTATGGGGGTCAAACTCCATCGCGGGTTCGAATCCCGCCCTCTCCGCTCCCGGCGGGCAAAATTCTGGATCACGAGTTCGTGCACCGGTAGGATTCCGGCATGACAGACACTGTGATCCCGGCACCCGCGGTCCGCTCAGAGCCGCCACACGCGCCGCCAATCGAGCGGCCCGACTTCGAGATCGTGCCGCGGCGGGGGCTCGTGCTCGTCGCAGTTGTGGGCGTGCTGCTGATCGCCGCGATCGAGTCCAACAAGTTGTGGCCGCTGATGTTCTTCCACGTCGCCGGCGGAGCCGGGTGGACGATCGTCGACCTGTTCCTCGGCCTGGTCCTCGGCCCGATCATCGGGCGCATGTCGATTCCGGCCAGGATCGAATTCACAACCCGTCTGATGCCGAAGATGGTGCTGATCATGCCGACCGTGGTCACGGCCACGCTGGCGGCGGGCTGGCAGCTCGGGGTGAAGCTCGGCACCGTGTACTCGTTCAATCCGCTTCACGGCTGGGTGGTGGCGAGCTACATCATCGTCGGGGTGATGGCGGTGCTCGCGCTCGGACTGCTCGAGCCGGCCAACATCGCGGTTCTGGTCGAGCTGAAGAAGCCCCGTCCGAACCCGGCCGTGATCGAGCGCCTGATGAAGCGATTCATCTACTGCGCGGGCATCCTCGGCCTGATGCAGGTCGCGACGCTCGTGATCATGACCAAGCTGGCGTCCGGATGAACGAGCGCAAGCTTCCGCCCGTGACCGAGCTGGGCATGGCCTCGCTGGCATTGATCGTCGCCGGCGGCATCTACCTGTCGGCACACCTGCCACGGCATGTGCCGCTCGGGCCGGCGGTCGCGCTGCTCGTCGCGTCCGTGCTGCTGCTGCTCGGCAACGTGGTGGCGCTGTCGCGCGTCAAGGACTTCGCCTGGGACCGCTTCTTCGCGGTCGCGAAATGGTCGCTGATCGCCTACGTGGTGATCGCCGGCATGATCGAGTACGCGTTCCTCAAGGACCACGTCAGCGGCGGGTCGCTCGTGGTGCTGACTCTTTCGCTGGCGGTGTTCGCAGTCCACGTGCCGATGCTGATGGGATTCACGGTCGCGCGGTACGCGGACTCCGCGCCGTACGCAGACTCCGGGGATCGTGTGGCCGCCTGAGGCCCTCGAGTTCTTCCGCGACCTCGAGGACAACAACGACCGGGAGTGGTTCAAGGCCAACCGGCAGCGCTACGACGAGCATGTGGTGGCGCCGGCGCGAGAGCTCGCGGACAAGCTGAACGACCTCGGCGCGGCGCACTTCTTCCGGCCGTACAACAACCTCCGCTTCCGGCCCGGTCCGCCGCTCAAGGAGCACCTCGGGGTCGCGATCGGCTACGGCGCCGCCGGGGGCTACTACTTCGACCTGTCGCTCGACGGCCTGCTCGTCGCCGCCGGCCTCTACCACCCCGCCCCCGACCAGCTCGAGCGGTTTCGGGCCGCGATCGCCGACGACCGCAAGGCGCGGGGCTTCGAGCGCGGGCTCGCCGCGGCGGCGCGAGGCGGACTGGTCGCGGCCGAGCCCGAGCTCAAGCGCGCACCGCGCGGCTACCCGATGAACCACCCGCGCATCGACCGCCTGCGCATGAAGCAGATGACGGTCTCCTACCGCCACCCGCTCGAGCCGTGGCTGCACGAGCCGAGCTGCGACGAACGCCTGCGCTCCGAGATGGTCGCCGCTCGTCCGCTCGTGAAGTGGCTTGCCGACACGGTAGGCCCGTCGACACGACCCGGCAGGTGAGCGGCGGCGAGGTCGCTACGATGGTCGGGCTTCAAGCGCCCGTAGCTCAGCTGGATAGAGCGTCGGTCTACGGAACCGAAGGTCGGGAGTTCGAATCTCTCCGGGCGCGTTACGAAAGCCCCGCATAGCGGGGCTTTTTGCTGGAGTGGTCTCAGGCGCGGTGTGGCGCCTTGCTACCGATCTGCTACCCAAGATTGCATCGGCGAGAAGGCGGCTCACATGGGGCGCGCCCGCCGCTGCCGGTTCGAGCCGGCGAAGCGGGAGCCGGCCCGAAGCTCGAGATCCTCATCACGCGTGGCGGGAGGTCGCCGAACGTGCTGCTCTTCTCTGACCAAAGCAGCCACGACGTGGATGCTCAGGCCGCCGGTCAACGCGACCGCTGTCGGACAGCTGGAGCCAGGCGGTGACGAGGACCCCGCGTGGCTGCTCCGTCGCCAAAGGACTCGCCAGGCGCGGCAACGGCTTGAGAAGAAAAGCAGTCGTCGCGACAGCTACGGGCGGACGGCGGAGATTGCATGGTCGAGGCGGCCGCGTCGCTCGCTATCGCCAGCGGACCTCAACTACCTCCACTCGCTCGGCGATGCCCTTGAGGCCAAGCGCGCGCGGTTCGGACCGCGGATAGCTATCGCCAGATGGTGGTCTCGGGTGAGTGTGAGTGCCATCCGAGCGGCCCCTCGTGGGTCGCCCCGGCCGGCCGGTAGGGATGCCGCGCTCACGCCCACCTCGCGACGCGTCCAGCGGGTGAGCTCCGACGGATCCACCCTGTAGCAGCCAACATATCCAGAGTCAGCGTACGCCCTATTCACTAGCGCCGCCGCTTGGACCAGGACCGCGACCCCAGCGACCGCCGAGTTCGCCGCCACAACAGTCACGACGCGACGCCCTCACGCACGACCGTCGCGCTCGAGCAGAGCGCTGAAACTTAGTATCGGGACAGCGCGGGCGCTCGGCGTCGCGGCTGCTGGACGTTTCGGACCGCGCCGACGGCGCCAAGCGTGTCAATTCGCCTTCCTGAGGTGATCAAAGAAAATACGTTACCCGTGCCATTCGCGAGAAACGAAAGCGAGATCGAGCGTGTCGGGGGATTACGGGAGCGTCGGGTCACCAGAAACCGAAACCAACCGGCGCGCGAGGGTTCTCAGCACCTTGCGCTCGATCTTGGGATCGGCGTCTAGCACAGATTGGAACGCGCGATCACTGACGACGAAGAAGCGAAGGGACGTCACCGCCATGACCGTCGCGGTCCGCCTTACGGGCTCAAGCAACGCGATTTCGCCAAAGAAGTCGCCGCCGGCAAGTGTGGCTAGTGGAGGTCCGGGAGACTCCGCCGGCCTGAACTTGGCGCCTCGCCCTCAAGGTGGCTGGACTGAAACGTTCGCCACCGTGCCACGTTCAGACCCTACTCGAGCCCGGCTATGCGCCCACTCGGCTCTCCGCACTTCTGAACGGCGGTTGGCGAGACCGCTGCTCTTGATGATGCATAGCGGCCACGATCGCGCTACGGCCGGTAAATGCGTGACCGGGCCAAGCGTATAGACGACCCTACATGACCGCGTTGGCGCGAAGGGAGCAGTCCGGCCGAGGCGCTGCCGGGGAACCCGGTGGTCAGCTCGGGACGCGGCGCTCTCTCCGCTCGCACGATTGCATTCGTGTTCCGGCCAGCGGAGAGCGAGCGCTTCGGCGACGAAGCCATCGCGCCGTCGCACCGGCGCCGGTACCTGCCTCTGGGCAAGCCGGGCACTGGTTGTTGTCCGAGTTCGACGCGGCTTACCTGATCTGCGTGTGCCGGGATCGTTCGCGGCAACTGCTGCCATTTTGAGCGATGCGGTTGGGCTTCGCGCCGTTTGCGTGTGCGCTGGCTCGAGCCGGTGTCGTCGCCGGCGGATAGAGGGTTCCGGGCTGGTGATCTGTGCGTGGGTGCGTGGGTGCGTGGGTTGGCGTTTGTCTCGGTCGACGATTGACCGAGGGAATGGTGACGCCGCTCATGATGGCTTGATTTGCGGCCGACTGGAAGGTCGTCGTGGCAACCGCACTCGACCATTCCACCCTGCCGGAATCCACGGACGAGTCCGCGGCGCTCGCTGCTGCCCAGGAGCGAGCGGCGGCGCCGAGCAACCTCGCTGCGGCGGCGCGGCGGTTCGGCGACGAGTTCCCGTTGCTCAGGCGCGAGCGGCCGATCCGGATCAGCGGCGTCCTGGTGCTGGCGCTCATGCTGTTCTACGCACCGTGGCTGTTCGAACACCTCAATACCGCGATTCCGTGGCTGGCCTGGCCGTTCCTGCTCGCCAATGTGCTCTCCGCCGTATGCGTGACTCTCTCGATAGTCAATGGGTGGTCCACGAAGGTGACGCCTCGTCGGCCATTGGTTGGACCGGACGCTCCCGAAGTGGCGGTGATCATCCCCACCTGGGGCGAACCGGTTCCGATGGTGCTGAGGACGGTCCTGAGCGTCCTGGAGCAGGACTATCCCTGCGACCGCCTACACGTCGTTGTATCCGACGACGCGCACAATCCCGAGCTCGCGACCGCACTGGACGGATTGGGCGTCGTCTATCACGAGCCGCCGCCCAGGGACGCTCCCGGCAGGGACGGGGCGGCCAAGGCCGGCAACCTCAACTCGGCGCTCGAACTGGTGTTCACGCACTTTCCGTCAGTCGCGTACATCGAGACGCGAGACGCCGACGACGAGCTCGGCACGCATAACTTTCTGCGCCACACGGTCGGCCAGCTCGAGTTCGACCAGCGCCTCGCGTTCGTGCAGACCGTCAAGGAGGCACAGGTCTCCGCCGGCGATCCGTTCGTGAACCTCGACGGGCAGTTCTACCGCTGCCAGATGCTGTCGCGCAACTCCGCCAACGCAGTGTTTCCATGCGGATCGGGCCTGGTGTGGCGCCGCGAAGCACTCCAGGACATCGGCGGCTTCCCGACGTGGAACCTGGTCGAGGATCTCCAATCGGGCGTCGAAGCGCTCAGGCGCGGATGGCGAGGCTCATATCTCACGATCGTCGGTGCGGTCGGTCAGCACAGCCCCGAGGACGTCGCCAACGTGTTCAAGCAACGCGGCACATGGGCGATCGACACCGTTCGCCTCGTGATCTGGGGCAACCTCCGCGGGCTCAACCTCAGGCAGCGGCTTCACTTCACCGAAACGTTCCTCTTCTACCTTCACTCGTTCACCGCGCTCGTTTACGTGCCGTGCACTGCCCTGGCTTGCCTCGGCACAGTTCCGGTCAGCGCATCCCCGGTCTCGTGCCTGCTGCACCTGATGCCGTACGCACTCGCCGCCGAGCTCCGGTTGTTCATCCTCAACCAGCCGTTCGGGGACCGCCGTCGGCGCCAACGCTCGCCGCTGCGCGCGCTGTGGCGGCTGAAGCTGATGTGGCTCGGCCTGGCGCCGGTCTACATGCTGGCCTGCAGCAAGGCACTGGTCTGGGGTCCGCACCGCAAGCCGATCTACAAGATCACGCGCAAGTCCACCGAAGTCCGCTGGTACTGGCGAGAGACGCTCCCGCACGCCCTACTCGCGGCCATCGTCCCGCTCGCGTTCCTCGCCGGACTCGCCACCGGCAAGCTGCCGCCACTGCTCATCTTGCTCACAACCGGTTACTGGGGCCTCGTCAACACTGCCGCGCTGTCAGGCTTCATCGTCCGCGGCTGGTTCGGCACCTCACCGAGCAGATGGCTCCGGACCGTCGAGCGGCGCGCCGCCCCCACGACACCCTAGACCCACAACCCTCGCCACCCGAGCAACACTAGAGCACCCGCACCGCACACCGCTCGGCTCACGCGACATCCACCACCCCGATATCACGCGAGGGCCACCGTTCGGACGCTGGCCCAACGGATGCCAGACGGGGCCAGCGGCGAGTCACAATCGCTGTCCACAAACACGCACGCGGCGCGGACCGAGCCCCGGGACGACTCCTTTCGTCGTCTTCCCGGCGCGGCTCGCGCCATTACTTTGGCGACCCCAACGATCGCCCCGACCATGGCTGGCGGCGTTATCGCTTTGCCACTCAGTGCTCGGATCGGTGGCGAGTCGGTCGGCAAGCCTTTGCGATGACCACGTCGACTACTGCGCCCCGGTTAAGTCACCGGCCGTGCGTGCGTGCGTACCGCACGAGGCTACGCAGAGCCAGAGGTCGAGGGCGAGAAACGGAAGGAAAACGAGTCCCCACTAGTAGCCCTTCACACACAGGAACACGGTGACGAAGAGGATCCACGGCGCGAGAAGGGCGCGCACGACGATCATCGGTTTGTAGTGCTTACGCGCCCAGTGGCCGAGTCAGCCGACGCGTTGGTCGTCTGCAGTCATTTCAGAGAACGATCCTACGCCCAGCGCTTAGCGGCTCGAACGGCCCGCATCGGGCGCGGCCGCCTACACGTCAGAATCAGCGGCACCCTCAGCCAGCAAATCAGCCAGCCGAACGATCGCTTTTGTTGAGGCCGGCTCTCAAAGCATGCGATTCCGTTGGCGACATTGCGCATCTGTGGCCTTGGCGGGCTCGGCGCTACCGCCGGCCTCGGAGGGCGGCCACGCCGGTGTGAGGCGATGGCGTGGCCGGTGTTGTCCGATACCGACAGTGAGACCGCCGGCGGCGGCGCTGCTGCTCTGCCGCTTGCAGGATTCGATCGCCTGGCTAGCGCCGAGCGCATCGAGGTCCGCGTGGCGTGCTCGCGGTCGCCTTGCGCGCTTGCCGCGCAACGCAGGGGGAGTAGGCGTTACGCCGAGATGCTCGCGGCGGTCGCAGAGCAGGTCGCGCGCGAATAGGATTGCGGGGTGACCGTGGCTTCGGGAGAGATCGGTGACGGGGGTTTGGCGGCGGCGGTGTGGGATCTCGACACGCTCGTCGACGGTCGCGGTGCGGACGGCGCGCGCGCGCTGCTTGACGACGCCGCGCGGCGTGCCGCTGATTTCGCCGTGCAGTACGGCGGGCGCGTGCTGCAGCTTGACGTCCCGGAGTTCGCTGCCGCGGCACAGGAATGGTCGGGGATCCGGGAGACGATGCTGCGAGCGTTTCTGTACGCCTCGCTCTCGCATCAGCTGGATCTGTCGGACGCGGCTGCCGGCGCGTTGTATGGGCTTGCTGCGGAGCGGCGCTCCGAGATCGAGCAGAAGCTGCGGTTCTTTGAGCTGGAGTGGGGCGCTGGATCGCACGACGCCGTGGAGCGGCTCCTCGCGGAGGCGGGTCCGGAGGTCGAGTTCGCGGCCCATCATCTTCGTCGGGTGCACGACGCCGCCAGCGAGCAGCTCACTGTCGCCGAGGAGCGGGTCCTGTCCGAGACGTCGGCGACGAGCCGGTTTGCGTGGGTCCGGCTGGCCAACGAGCTGATCTCGGAGGTGCAATGTGAGGTTGACGGTGAGCAGGTCGGTGTCGGTGCGTTTCTGAGCATGCTCGAGGATCCCGACCGTGGGGTGCGAAAGCGGTTCATGGAGGGGTTTGTGGCGGCGCAGGAGCCGGGTCTTGGAACCCGCTCGTTCGTTTACAACTCATTGCTGCTGGGGCACGCGACGCTCGATCGGCTGCGAGGACGCCGCCATTGGCTTGATGCGCGGAACCGTGAGAACGAGATCTCCGGTGAGGCGGTGCAGGCACTAGTCGACGCGGTGGTCGGCCGCTACGACATCTCCCACCGCTGGCACCGGCTGAAGGCGAGGCTGCTCGGACTGGACAAGCTCGCCGATTACGACGTGATGGCACCGATCGCAGACATCGAAGGCCGCTACTCCTATGTCGAGGCGCGAGAGCTTGTGCTCGGCAGTTACGGCTCGTTGTCAACGACGGCGCGCGCGATCGTCGCACGTTTCTTCGATGAGGGTTGGATCGACGCGCCGGCGCGACCGACGAAGTTCCCGGGGGCCTTCTGTGACTGGTCGTGCACCGTGCATCCACACGTGTTGTTGAACTACCGCGGCCGCATCGGTGATGTGTTGGCGATGGCCCACGAACTCGGCCACGGCCTTCACGCTGTACTCGCCGCGCCCCGCGGAACCTTTGACTTCATGCCGACGATAACCATCGCCGAGACGGCGTCGACCTTCGGCGAGACACTGCTGATCCAGCGACTGGTTCAAAGCGCCCGGAACGATCATGAGAGACTGGCGATCATCGGTCGCAGCATCGACAACGCATTGCTGCCCGTGCACTGTCAGATCGCCTTCAACCGCTTCGAGGATGCCGCGCACACAACGCGCAGAGCCGAAGGGGAACTCTCGCCCGAGACGCTGGGCGCACTGTATGCCCAGGCTATGCGCGACTACTACGGCGAGGCTGTGGAGCCCACCCCCGGCAGCGACCGCTCCTGGTCGATCGTTCCGCACTTCTTCTTCGACACACCCGGCTACGTGTACAGCTACGCCTTCGGACAGTTGGTGGCGCTCGCGGCCTACGCGCGCTACCAAGAGATCGGGGAGCCATTCGTCGACCGCTATCTCGAGATGCTCGCCGCCGGCGGCTCACGCGACCCACAAAGGCTCGTCGAGCTGATCGGCTTGGATCTCAGAGATCCGGGCTTCTGGAATCTCGGCCTCGACCTGATCGACGCGCGATTGCGCGAGGCTGAGAAGCTGGCGCAGGGCCACGCCAGTTGACGCCGACCGCGCACTGCTGCACAAGCGCGCGCCGCGATGCCTGCGCGACAACGAGTGCAGGTCTCGACGAGCAGGGCGCCACCTGTCTCGCAAATCGCCACAAACGCCCACGCCGCGCATGGCCGACGAATCAGCCCGACCGTTGCTCGCGGCGCTAACTGAAGGTCGCGAAGCCGCAAGCGCCAAAGGCGGTCACCACGGCATCTGCGCCTGGACTGCCGCTCCAGGCGTCGAGGAGTAGCCCTGCCGGACCGACTCGTCCGAGTGGACGGTCGAAGTCGTCAGCGAGTCCGACAGACATGGCCGTTGGTGTCCGTCAGCGGTCGCGGTGAGCGGCGCCACAGCATCCATGTCGTGACTCGTTTGGTCACAGAACAGCAGCGCGGTTGGCGACCCGTCATCGACACCCGATCAACATGCCGAGCCCTAGGCCGCGGTCCCGCTCCGCCGGGTCGAACCGGAAGCGGCCGGCGCGTGCAGCGGCCGGTTCGTCGCTCCCCCTGGTCGTCCAACTGGGAAGAGATCCGAGGGCTGGACCTGGCGCCTGCTCGGTCTATGAGAGCGAGAGCGCCGGGGCGCTTGCCGGCCGCCACGGGTCACGCGATCGGCAAGCACGTTCGCGACCTCGGAGCCGGCGGCGGCGTCGCACCCGCGTTCCTGCCAAAGCGCAACTCCGACTTGAGTGGCAGCCGCGGGCCTCAGCGTCGGTCACGCGACGCGTTGTGCTCTTGGCGAATACGGGGTCTCTTGGCCCGCCGCGCGCCCTGCGTTCGTGCTGGCGCAGGCATTTGCGACCACGGCGTTCGCGAGGCTCTCTCTGTCCCGGGAGCAGCAGCCAGTCGTGCACTGGCCGTCGTCATTCGAGTGGGTGGTCGTCGTTCCAGGGCCAGCGCGGCTCGATGAATTCACCCGCCCACGCTTTGGCACCGATCGACACGCCAGCCTGTCCCGGCGACGGCCGTCAAGATGGCGACTGCTCAGCGGACGATCTCCACGAGCAGCACCCAGCCGCTGTAGACGGCCGCCGCTATGCCGAGGAGGGCGGCGGGCACCAGCCAGTACAGGCCACCTCCCCAATGAACGATGAGCGAGATGCCGGTGATCGCCGTCGGGATGGCTGGCGCCGCCGTGGTGGCGATGCGGGAACGGTGCCACGCAGCAGGGTCCTCGGGCCGCTCGCGCCGGGTGGCGAGCTGCCGGGGGGTGACCGCGAGCAGCATGAGCGCGATCACGAGCAGCTCGATGCCCAACAGTCGTGTGTTCTGGGGGACGAGGGTGAGCGCGCAGCTGATCAGCACCACGAGGACGGCGGCGAGCGTTTCCGCGGCTCTGGGCGGCAGGAAATCCGGGCGCTCGAGAATGCGCTCTAGGTTGATCGATACCGCTACGAACAGCAGCCCGGCTAATGCCGCCGCGGCACCTACGAGCGCCTGGCAGAACGCCTGCCACGCTGCGGGGTCATAAGCGCGTGCCATCAGCAGGGAATCAACGCCCAACGGCCGTCGGGGCACGCCGCTCGTCTGATGCACGTACACACGACCAGCGCATCTTCTCAGACCGCCGAGCGACTAGCGATTCGTCGGTCCAAGCAAGCGCCACTGCGAGCTCGAAGGGTCCACGTCCTGGGTCCCTGCGCTTCCCATGCGAAGGGGCCCGGCGAATAGGTGGCCACTAGCGGCGTCATCCGGCAGTGCCGACGGTTGCTCTCGAACCCGCGATCGGATCGGGCACGAGCCCTGCTCTCATTCCGCGAAGGGCATGTCAGGCGTGACGCCGACTGCCCTGCAACGCGCGGAAAGGGAGAACCTGTCGGCCCGGTAGCCAACCCCGATGTAAGGGGCGGCCGACGAAATCGCCCGTTCAGCGCTAAGCGAGTTGCTCGGCGGCGCTGGCGTGAGACGCGATTTGCCGGCGAAGCGGCACTGACTTCCGTGTCGGCTGGTCCGCGGTAGCCGAGCGTCGTCGGACGCATTCCCGTCGGCCACGCGGGGGGTGTGGTTGGTTTAGCGTTGGTCGCGCAGGGATCGCTCCGGCTCGCCGTCGACCTCATCGCGAACCAGAAGCTTGAGAGACGGACTCGCGGCGCAATGCCAGTTGCTGCTGCAGCGCCGCCCCGGTGGCGCCAGCTTGGGGACAGGATCTCTAGGCCCCGGATCTGCCGCGAGCGGTGAGAGGTGGGTTACCGCGCCCAGGTCGGGATCGCGCTCGGCGGGGCGGCTGCGCGGGCGAACATGTCAGAGACGGCGGGAATGAAGTCCATCCCGTCGGGCGTGCTCCGGGACCGGTGCCGGCCACGTCGGTGTGTGGCCGTACTGCCGCAGACGATCCGGCCAAGGCACGGGTCGATCACCATCGCCCTGTCGCGTTGTCATCGTTGATCGCGATGTCCCCGTTGGGCTGGGCGATGGCCGGCGAGGGATGATCCAAGCGCCCGTAGCCGCCGGTGGGCCCGTAGCGCTGTCTCACCCGGACCGTGTGGTCGAGGAGCACGATGTGGCCGGGACTGGCGCAGTCGGCGAGCAGGATTCGTCCGCCTGGCAGCGGCTCGGGATCCGACGGATAGCTGACGGGGCCTGGAACGCGTATCGCAGGTGCCCGCTGGGGCCGATGTTGTCATTCCGGCTGTTGTTGATCTCGTGGACCAGCACCCCGCGGTCCGGCGGTGGCAGGTCGCCAACAGCGGGCGCAAAGATCGCGCGTTTGCCGACTTCACTGCGAGAAGGGGCGAAAACGGAGCACCGCCTCCTTGCTCGCCTGCCGGTTCTTGCCCTCCGAATGCGACGTTCGGGGGGCTTGGGTCGGCCCGTGCGGTCATCCAGAACGGATGATGCGCCTAGCCCGAGGCTGATTTCACAATCCGTTCACAAGATGATTACACGCTCGGCCGCTCGGTCGCTCAGACTCTCAGGCGTGGGGTTAGGAGCGCTTGATTTTGCGCCCGGGGGGCGAACACCGAACCTACCCGGGGGTCCTCGTTGGAGGTAATCGAGGCAATCAACGAGGCGCGCCTGTCGCGCTTTCACGCGAAGGCGATCTTTGTCTCGGGGATGGGCTTCTTCACCGACGCCTATGACCTCTTCATCATCGGGGTGGCGTCGACGCTGCTGGCCAAGCAGTGGCATCTCAGTGCGACCCAGACGGGGCTGATCAACTCGATGACGCTGTTGGGCGCCTTCCTCGGCGCCTGCGTGCTGGGGCGGCTTGCTGACCTGCTGGGCCGCAAGCGGATCGCGGTGTTTGACGCCTCGGTGATGGTGGTGTTCGCGCTGGCCTCGGCGTTCGCGCCGAGCTTCATCTTCCTGGTCGGTTTCCGCTTCCTCCTTGGTTTTGGGGTGGGCGGTGACTACCCCGTCTCCGCGGTGTTGATGAGCGAGTACGCAAATCGCCGGGACCGAGGCCGGCTGGTTGGTCTGGTGTTCGCGATGCAGGCGCTTGGGACCGTAGCCGGATACATCGCGGGGCTGGTGCTTATATGGGCGGGGATCGACCACGACCTGCTATGGCGCATCCTGCTCGGCCTCGGTGCGGTGCCCTCGGCGCTGGTGCTGTACGCCCGGCTGCGGATGCCGGAGTCGCCGCGGTATCTGGCCCAGGTGAAGGGCGACGGCCGGAGCGCCGCCGACGGCGTGCGTCGCTTCTCGGGCGGCCAGGTCGTCGCCACGGGTACGGCCCAAGCCGCCGAGCGGATCAGCCTCAGGCAGTTCTTGTCTGACCGCCGCCTCCTGCTCACGTTGCTCGGGACCGCCGGGACGTGGTTCGTGTTCGACTACGCCTACTACGGCAACGCTGTCTCCGCCCCCAAGATCGTCCTCCAGGTTCTCGGCCATGGAGCGACGCTGCAGCAGTCGCTGCTGCTCAACTTGCTGATCTTCTCGGTCTTTGCTGTCCCCGGCTACTTCCTGGCGTGCGCATTTATGGACCGAATCGGCCACCGCCGGCTGCAACTGATCGGCTTCCCGGCGATGGGGGCGATGTTCCTGATGATCGCGCTCATCCCGGGAGTGACCAGCGCCACGACGCCGTTCCTGCTGCTGTTCGGAGCGAGCTACTTCTTCGCCGAATTCGGCCCCAACACGACCACGTTCGTGATAGCCGCCGAGTGCTACCCAACGTCGGTGCGCACGACAGGCCACGGCCTTTCGGCCGGAATCGCCAAGCTAGGCGCGTTCCTGGGGGTCTACCTGTTCCCTCAGATCAGCAACGCCTTCGGCCTCGCCGGCGCGCTCAAGTTCGCCGCCGGCATGGCGCTCGTCGGTACGCTGCTCACGCTCGTTCTGCCCGAGCCCGCGCGGCGCAGCCTCGAGGACATCTCGGACGAGGGACGCGGCCGCGTCGACGTGCCGCGTCTGGTGCCGGTCGAGGTTCAGACCGAAGTGGCCTGAGCAGCGCCGATCGACGGGCTCCGCGACCCACGTCGCGGTTGTTCCGGCATGGCGAGATCGCCATCGGGCGCACGACTGGGACGACCTGCAACCGTTGCCCTACGTGTGCTGGGACGCGGCCCGATAGTCGTGTCTGATCCGTCGCGATCAACCCGGCGCCGAGCCGGTCGTCCCTCCGGCGCGACGCCCGAATTCCCGGAAGCGCAAGCAAGATGTTTACGTCTTGTGAACGTCTTGTGAAAACCCGGGCTATCGTCGGATACCGTTGCCTGCGTGCAGCAAACGCGTCATCAATTCCATGAAGACTTGGCAGCGCTCGAGCGCCAAGCCCTCGACGGGCTCGACCTCGTTATCCAGCAACTCGACCGCACGCTCGAGTCGATCTCCTACCAGGACGTCGAGCTCGCCGGGATGGTCGTTGCCGACGATGACCGGATCGACGGCCGTTACCTCGAGGTGCACCAGGGGATCCTGTCGCTAATTGCCCGCCAGGCGCCGGTGGCTGGCGACCTGCGGATCGTCGCCGCTCTCCTCCACGTGATCCGATGCGTCGAGCGGATGGGCGACCAGTGCGTCAACATCGCCAAGCTCGTCCCCCTCTCGGGCTATGAGGCGCCCAAGGACAAGGACATCCTCGACGCGATCGAGCGGATGGGCCGCCTGGCCCGCTCCCAGGTCTCCCAAGCGAAGCAGGCCTTCGTCGGCCGCAACACCGGGCTGGCCCAGGACCTGGTCCGCCAGGACGCCGAGATCAACCGGCTCAACCGAGCGATCTTCAATCGCGCAGTCGAGATCGGCGACGACCTCGAACTGCGCGAGTGGGCGATGTTCATGATCCTCGTCGCCCGCGCGATCGAGCGGATCGCGGACAACACCGTCGACATCGCCGAGCAGACCGCGTTCGTCGTCACCGGCCTGTTCCGCGAATTCACCGATGCGTCGCAAGCGACGTAGAAGACCAATTCGCGGGCCGACCGGGCCACCGCCCACCGGACCCGCGAGAGCTCGTCCGCGCCGGGCCGCACGCTACAAATCGCATCAGCAGCCAGACGGCTCGCAGCCTCAGTGGTCGCCCTAATACTTCCCAAGCCTGCATTGTCTGTTGATGGGCTGCTGCTGCGCGCCTGGGACCACGGTGACGCTCGCGTCGTGCTCACCGCCGGCGACGACGAACTCGTCTCGCGGTACCGATACTCATTGCCTCATACCGCCGAGGACGCACAGCGGTGGATCACCAAGACCCATACCGACCGTCTCGCCGGCGTGCGGTTGGAGCTTGCGATCGTCGAGCGAGGCGCCCCAGTGGGCTCCGTCGCACTGGCCGAGATCGCCGATGGCAATGCGATGGTTCGTTACTGGCTCCTCCTCCAGGGCCGCGGGCGCGGCCTCGCCACGATAAGCGTTCGTTTGCTCGCCGGCTGGGCGTTCGCGACGCTCGGCCTCGGCCGACTAGCCGCGTTCACCGAGCTCGAGAATCACGTGTCACAAGCCGTGCTGGAACGCTGTGGGTTCGTGAAGGAAGGTCGACTGCGACACCATATGACCAACCACGACGGTGACCGTGCGGACACCCTGCTCTATGGACTGTTACCAGAGGACATCAGTTCGTCGCCCTGACACGATGCCCATACCGCCGGGATCTTCACGGCTACGTTCCGGCCGCCCCCGGCGGTCTCGCTCAGGCCGCCCCTTCTCGCGCCGAGCAGACGCCTCGGCCACGGCAGCCGCTTGAGGCGTGGAGCAGCAGCGCGCGACCAACGGACGCGCCGACCGGGCAGCCCTGCATCCGTAGCGGCGCGGGCATCTAGGAGCCGGAGCGACCAGTCTCGCAACGCGCGGCAAGCGCGACCGGCGGCGGCGTCGCTGTGCGGAACGAACCGCCGGCGGTGGCTGAGGCGCCCTATCCGCAAAGGGGGTCAGTGACCGGCGCGGGGCCTGATGCTCGTCGAACGGCGAAAGCAGGGCGCGCTGCCCCATCCTGACTTAGAGCGGAAGCCAGTCGCACGCGGCTCGACGCCGGCGAGACTTCGGGGTGTTCGTGGGAAGAGAAGCGGCGATGGATTACCTTGTCTTGGGCGCGCGCGGTCTTGAGGCGGATGATCGGTTCTTCGGCATGCATCGCCCCATGGCGTCGGTTGTCCAGGGGTGGGCGATTGCGGCGTGTCGGGGCCGGGCTGCGCGCCGCCTAGGTTGTGCGGTGGGGCCGGCTGCACGGATTTGTCCTCGTCATCCGCGAGCCGTGGTGGTATGAACACCGGTGCCTACGGCACCACGTTCCCGCCAGCAATCTGCACGTCTTCTCGCCAGAAAGTCCCGAAGCTGAACGCCACTGCATCTTCCGAGATTGGCTGCGCAACCACCGTGACGACCGCGCGCTCTATCAGACGGCCAAGGTCGTGGCCGCCGACGAAACACGTGCGGTCCACGGGCACACGATGGACTACAACGGCCGCAAGGAAGACGCTCTACGCGGGATCTACGGCCGAGCCTTCCGAAGCCTCGGCCTCACCAAATGACTTCCTTCCGGTCTCACGAACAGGCGGCTACGTCAGCGGCAGGCCCGGGCGCTGGTCGGCTGATGCTTGGCCCGCGAGCGCCCCAAGCGATGCCGCTCGGTCGTGTCCGGAGTCTCTAGCGCCCGATGTAGTTCCCGATGTAGACCAACATCCGCTCGTACACGTCCGGGTCGTCGGCCTTGACGATTGCCGGATCGATCAGGCTTCCACACTCCGGGTCGAACCTGCGCAGTCCGCCGTCGTCGAACATCACCTCTATCTTGCCGTCGGCATCGGGCGTGGGGTCGACAACGATGCCGTAGAGGGGGAGGCCCGGACCCCGGTTGTCGATCCAGGCGCCCCAGTACAAGGAGTCTGTGGTGCGGCCCACCAACGGCCACGGGTTCGGCACTGGCCACATGGGCGCCTCCTGTCGCCAGTCCGCGTAAGCCTCGCCTGGGTCATCGGTCACTTGGGCCACCGATGCGTCGTACTTCGCGGCCACTGCGTTCACCGGATAGTGGGCGGCGTCTTCGCGCCGAGATCCGATCATCAGCACAGCGCACGGTCCATCCCCAGCCCCAACGAAGACGTGCTCGGTCCCGGCTGGACAGTGAAGGAAGTCCCACCGGCGCAGGAGCCGCTCCTTGCCGTCGATGATTGCGATGCACTCGCCGTGGAGGACGAGGAAGTCCTCTTGAACCGGCTCACGGTGATAGCGGCAGTTCGGCTGGCCCGGCTGCATGATCTGGACCTTCACGCCTGTGTCCGGGAACGGATCCCACCCCGCCTCGAAGTCCAGGATGGTCGCACGGCGTAGGTGCCCCGATGCGGGAGCGTCGGCGAGATTGACGACGAATGGCTCGTCCATGATCACAGGGCCTCCTAGGGATGAGCGCGGGTGGGACTGGTCGTCGGTTCCCACGCGCCGAGCCTGTGAGCGAAGAACTGGGTGTGCCAGAAAGCCATTGATCAGCCCCGCAGGTCCGCCGATGCACATCCAGTCGTCGTCCCACAGAGTCGAGACGAGCCACGAGCGATCCGCAGGAAACATGAGGTTGGGAAGCGCACCCTTCCAAAACGTGCTTTCGTCGCTGTGGCGCCAAGACAACGCCTGCTCGGGTCCCGCCTGGACGAGCACGTAACGCCAGCCTTGATAGACGGTGACCATCGGCGCGTCCGGAAACACAACGTCGTCCGCCCCCGTGTCGAGATAGCCGAGCCACCACGGCTGCTGATCGGACCACTCTCGCAGCACCTCAACGATGGCAGCGTCGTGACCCCCCTGCGCCGCCTCCCAGTCCACGGGCAACCCGACAGTGGCGTAGGCCTCAAACACCGCCGGGATTGCGGCCGCGGTTGCCTTGCCAACCGAGGTCCCATCGTTGATCCAGTCGACCTCAGCTTGGGAGCCGACATGCCACGCGGTGCCGTCCATGGTGCGAACGACGGAGCGATCCGGCTCTCCAGAGACCACGGCCACAAGCCTAATCCACGCGAGCTTCACGCCACGAGACTTCTCCATCCACGAAGCAGCAGCACTCTCACGACGGCGTCGACGACCGCGCGACACTTCTGCTTGCGGGACACACGAAGCCACGAAGACGTGCTCGCCTTCCATGCCCGTGCGAGCACGAATGCGGGTCGCGACCCGCGCGTCGCGACCCACCTGCCTGTCGCCAAACTCGCGTCTGGCGGTGAAGCTCGGCCGGGAGGCACGCGACCGGCCTCGTGTCCGCGCAAAGCGCAACAGTGGCGCGTGCCGACGAGGTGCCCGCAGCCGGCGCAAATGCGTACCTTCACGACGACTTCGGTCCCGTCCTGGAGCGTCGCCAAGTGCGCCTGCCCGATGGATGCGCAGGCAAGCGGTTCGGCGTGGAAGCTGGCAACCGCGTCCGACGTGCTGGTGTGTAGTTCGGCCGCGATGATCTGCCGGACCACTTCGGTCGGAATCGCCGGAGCCGCGTCCTGCAGCTTGGCCAGCGCGGTCCGATACTCCGGGGGCAGCAGGTCCGCCCTTGTCGAGAGGAGCTGGCCGAGCTTGATGAACGTCGGGCCGAGCTCCTCGAGCGCCCGTCGTAGATCCTCCGGTGGTGTGTGCTCCTCGCGTGGTTTCCGCCCACGCAGCGCGCGCTCGCGCGCGATCAGGCGCTCGAGTCCGACGGCGTTCGCAAGGTAGTCGAGACCGTACCGGGCAAGGACCTCTGCGATCTGGCGCTGCCTGTGTTCCCGAGGCTCGATCACGTGACGTCTACGTTATTGCGGATCGACCCTGAGCAGCTGCACCTCGAGGTCCTGGTCCCTCGCATTCCCATCAACAACGACACGCAACCACCGCCCCCTCCATAGCCGACCGAGCGTGCCTAGATCCCGGCTCGGAGGCCCGGATTCCGTTGAAGGCGAGCGCCGCCCGACGTAGCCCCGACACGGTCGAATCGAGCGTCCGCCGGATCGGCGCTCACGCGCGTCTCAGTCCGTGGTAGGCCAGGCGCCGGTGACCGGCATCTCGACGCGGTCCGGGTGCTAGGCCGGATCGCGTCGGGTTCGATCGCTGGTGCGGCGCACTGCCGCTCATCATTGATCCGTGCGGCCGCGGCCCTGGTGGGAACGATGGTCTGAACTGGTCGCACGCGATGGGGTGGAGGCCAGCGAAGCCGTTGCTCTCGCCGGGCGGCACCCGCTGGCTGTGGTGAGTTCGTCTTTGGCCCGGTGGCCAAAGACACACGCCGCGCGCGGATGCAGAATCGGTCTCATGCAGCGGAGTGCTTCGTTGCCCGGGCTGTGCTCGCTGCAGCCTGTGGTCCTAGGCTGCGCCGTGTCGGATCGGCACCTGCCGCTGACTGTCTCCGGCACAGGAGCCGTTCGGTCTCGCTCGGGCGCTTCAGGGCCGCTTGACGCGACCTTCGCAGCGGCGTTCTGGTCTGCTTGATGGTACGCCTCGCGCGGCCACGACGCTTGAAGTCTCGCGCCTCGGTACAGCTCGAGCGCCGCCCGGCGTGCGCCAGCGAGGATTGGGTCTCGCATCTGCCCAAGCTCATCGATGCTGTGTGCGAGGAGTGGCACTTGTCACTCGATGATGAGCGGATGGCCGCAGGCGCGTGGGGAGTGGTGGCGTGGTGTCATACCGACAGCGGCCTCGAGGCGGCGCTGAAGCTGTGCGCCAACGAGCAGCGCCTGTCTGCCGAGACGAACGCGATGCTCGCCTGGGGCGGGCACCCGGCGGTCCCCGTGCTCGCACATCAACCAGGCGCGCTGCTGCTGGAACGCGCCCGTCCGGGACGACCGTCGCGGCTCGCGCCCACGCGGTTAGCGCTCCTCCTCGACGTACTTCACCGACCCACGCGCGCGAGCCGGCAAGGACTCGGCGACTGGCGTACGAGCATCGACGCCGCCGTCACGCACGTACCTTCCTTGCAAGCACTCGGCCAGGCGCTGCTCAAACGAGGAGAGGGCCGTCCGGTCGTCGCCCTGCACGGCGACCTCCAGCCGGCGAACATCCTTGAGCACCGCGGCACGATCGCGGTGATCGACCCAGTCGGGATCGCCGGCCCCCGGGAACTCGATGTCGCGAACGCTGCGCTCCAGAACAATTGGGGCGAGGACTCATCAGCGCGAATCAGGCGGCTGGCGAACCTGACCGGCACCGACCAGGCGTTCGCGGTCGCCTTCGGCCAGTTCAGCGCCATCTACTCGGCCCTCGCGCCGGGACACTGACCCGCACGTGGGTCGCAAGACGATTTAAGGCTGTGAAGGGCCATGAGTCGCAGCCCGGTCTGGCTACTTGCGACCGCCTGCCGTCAGGATGTTGCTCTGGGCGAGCACAGGCACTGGCGCGCCTGTCGTCTCGGCTTGGCCGATCGCGATCACCGAGAGCGAGAGCCGCTGCCCGTCCCGGATCTTGGCTGGAACCCGACGTCAGCTTCAGCGAGCCCCAGCATCTGCAAGATGTCGCTCAGCCGGGGATCCGCGCACGTAACGATTGCGATCTTGGGCGCCGGCGGCTTCCCACGGTCGGGATCGTAGTCGTTGGCGATGGTTCCATTGGCGCTCAGCGCCTCGTCGATGATGCTCATGCCCCTTTCTCCTTTTCACTGGGTGCACTGATTGTCTCGGTATGCCTGTCACTGTCATCACGGCCGGCATCGAAATGAGTGACGGTGTCGAGCGGCGGCGGCGGAGTGGTCGCGGCCGACATCTCACGCGCCCACCGGGACTTGCGCCACCGCGGCTGCCGCGGTCAGGATCACATCAGCGACGGCGTCGAGTCGGCGGAAAGACCGCGTAGCGGATTCGCTGGCGCCGTCGCCCGTACGCCGGCGGTCTGAAGGCGCTCCATTACACCATTCCAGCTCGACGCGTCGGCCTACGCACCGTGGACGAGAACGACGGTGAGCGGAGCGGTGTTGGGGGTTGTCGTTGACATGAGAGTCTCGTTCGTTAGTAGGTGTCGACGTCCATTACGGCTTTGGTGAACGCTTCCGGGGCTTCCTGGGGAAGGTTGTGTCCAACACCGCCCTCGACGGTTCGGTGCGAGTAACTGCCCGAGAACTTGTGGGCGTAGGCACTCGGCTCTGGGTGCGGCGCACCGTTGGCGTCACCCTCGAGGGTGATCGTCGGCACGGTGATCACCGGCCCTTGAGCGAGCCGTTCTTCCAGCTCGTCGTATTCGGGCTCGCCTTCGGCTCCGAGCCGCCAGCGATAGTTGTGAATCGCGACGGCGACGTGATCCGGGTTGTCTAGGGACGCTGCGCTGCGATCGAACGTGGCGTCGTCGAAGTTCCATTTCGGGGAAGCGGTCCGCCAGATGAGCTTCGCGAAGTCGTGCCGGTACTTGTCGTAGCCGACGCGGCCTCGCTCGGTCGCGAAGTAGAACTGGTACCACCACTGCAGCTCGGCCTGTGGCGGCAACGGAACCTTGCCGGCTTGCTGGCTGCCGATCAGATAGCCGCTGACCGAGACGAGCCCCTTGCAGCGTTCGGGCCAGAGCGCCGCGACGATGTCGGCCGTCCGCGCTCCCCAGTCAAACCCGGCAACGACAGCCTTGTCGATCGCGAGCGCGTCCATCAGAGCGATCGCATCGACGGCAAGGACCGATTGCTGTCCGTTGCGGAACGTCTCCTGCGAGAGAAACCGCGTCGTTCCATGACCGCGCACGTAGGGAATGATCACCCGGTAGCCCTGCGCCGCCAGCAACGGGGTCACATCGAGGTAGCTGTGAATGTCGTAGGGCCAGCCGTGCAGCAGCATCACTGCTGGGCCGTCCGCAGGCCCGGCGTCGACGTACCCGACGTTCAGCAGGCCGGCATCGATCTGCTGCACCGGGCCAAACGAGGTGCCCATCTCAGCCTTGCTCGCGGCCGTGTCTGCGGCGCTGGTCATTTCGTCCCCTCCATCGGTCGGAGCGATCTGAAGCTGGCTCGCATCTCTTCCGAGAACAGACCCGGCTGTTCCCAGGCGGCGAAGTGGCCGCCTCGGTCGACCTGGTTGAAGTACAGGAGGTTGTTGGGATAGGCGCGCTCTGCCCAACTCCGTGGGGCCTGGTAGAGCTCGTCGGGGAACACGCTGATCGCGAACGGGATGGTGATGGGCTTGGCGTCGAAGAAGTCCGCCTTGTTCTCCCAATACAGGCGGGCCGCGGACACGCCGGTGTTCGTGAGCCAGTAGAGCGTGATGTTGTCCAGGAGATCATCTCGGGTGAGGTCGCTTTGATAGGTCCCCTGAAGGACGTTTTCCACGAGCCCGGGCTGGCCGGTGCCGTCGCCGTGATCGAGCGCGAACGCCGCCAGATCGATCGGCGAATCAGCCAGCCCGTACAGCGTTTGCGGGCGCGTCGCCATGATCAGCGCGTAGGCCACGTGCTTGGCGTAGAAACCGCTCAACTGCTGGTAGGCGCGTAGCTCATCGCCCGAGAGGTCGGGTGGCGGTGGGTCGCCCTGCTCGAACCCCTTGACCAGATCCGCCGGCGCGGTCCCCGGCATGTTGGAATGAATGCCGAGCAGTCCCGCAGCGGCCTGAATGCCCATCGTCTGCGTGACCGCCGCGCCCCAATCACCGCCCTGGGCCACGAACCGGGCGTAGCCAAGCCGATTCATCAGGACCGCCCAGGCCCGCGCGACGCGGACCGGATCCCACCCGGTGGCTGTCGGCTTGGCGGAGAATCCGTGCCCCGGCAGCGACGGAATCACCAGATGAAATGCGTCCGAGGCGCTCGCGCCATGCGCGGTGGGGTTGGTGAGCGGCTCGATGATCTTCAGCTGCTCGATAATCGAGCCGGGCCACCCGTGCGTCACGATCAGCGGCAGCGCATCCTCGTGCTGGGAGCGAACGTGAATGAAGTGGATGTCGAGCCCATCGATCTCGGTGATGAAGTTCGGCAAGGCGTTCAGCTTCGCCTCGCACGCGCGCCAGTCGTAGTCCGACGCCCAATACTCCGCGAGGTCCTGCATCATCTCGAGCCTCACCCCCTGCGAGTCGTCGCTAACCGTCTCACGCTCGGGCCAGCGTGTCGCGTTGATGCGACGGCGTAGCTCAACGAGCTCCGACTCCGGAAAGCCGACCTGAAATGGGCGGATCGCCGTGTTGCCCCCGATCGCGGGTTCTGCAACTTCTGTAGCCGACATCTGCTCCTCCTGAGGTTCTGGTCCGGGCCCTCGACGAGGTGCCCGTCGTGCATGTCGGCAAGCTTGGTGTCCGCAGGGCTCCGCTCGCATCAGCCAGAGGACAGTGCGACTGGACAGTTCTGGCCGCCGCCGGCGCTCAAGAGCAGCCTTCTCGCCCCTGGCGCCACCGTTCAGGCACAGATCACAGTCCGCAACGACATCACCGAGGTCGTGATCTTCACCATCGACACCAACAACCCCCCACCGATGCGTTCCGCTGCCTAGCCCCCAACGCCACGCGCCCCACTCCTTCTGCGTAAAGCGCTGAATCGGCTTTCAGCAGCCCGGCCCGGGCCTCAGACCCCGGCCCGCGTGATCCTCTTGCCGCCAACTCGATCGTGCCGCCGGCGACAGCGACGGAACCAGAGCGGTAGTGGCGCACGGCGCGGGTTGCGACGCGCGGAGTCCAGCGCAAACTGGCTAGGCCCCGGATAACGCCGACATAACGGCGTTACGCGCGTGTTATCGACCGTCGATTACAACGGGGCGTCGGCCGACCCGGACCGCCTAGCTCATGCGTCACGCATCGACCCACACACTGCTCACCGGTGCTGGCAGAGGCGCCTGGATCACTCTCGCCGCCACCGCGTGCGTGGTGGCGACCGCCGCGTGCGGGTCCTCGAGCAATCCGCGCGCACCGCGGCCGAGGGAGGCGGCGTTGCGCAAGGGATCAAGTTCGCCGATTGCATACGTTCGCATGGGGTGCCAACCTTCCCCGACCCCGGCGACGAGGGCGGCGGGATTCAGCTCCCCCAGGGCTCATCGCCCGCGTTGGAAGCGGCCGTGCGGGACTGCCGCGCACTGCAGCCGGGAGGGGCGGGACCGTCACCGGCGACCGGGCAACAGAAGGCCATGATGCTTCATCTATCGCAGTGCATGCGCGCGCACGGCGTCAGCGGCTTCCCCGACCCGGTCAGCTCGCTTCCGTCGAGCCCCGCCGGCTTGAGCTTGGTGTTCGGTCTCCGCGGGGCGGTCATCGCAATCCCCGACACGATCAACCCCCAATCCCCTACGTTCAAGCAGGGCGCAAAGCTGTGTAAGTTCCCGGGAGCCTAGGCTGCACCGTCGGTCCGGGCGAGTCGGCTGGGAGCGGTGGCCGCGTCGCCAACGGACTTGCGCGCCAGGTCGGCGCGCTGACGATCGCCTGCGTGGCGACCCGATCGCGCCGCCGGCGGCGGCCGCGTGATCCAGATGTCGCCGAAGAGCGCTCGTCACGATGAACCTGGGTGAAGAAGGCACAGCGATCGGCCAGCCGCCTTCCCGCGAAGCCGGCGGGCCATGGCGGCGAGGCGATCAGGTGCCACCGATCAATGACCGCGCCTCCGCGGGGCCGACTACGAGATCGTGAAGGTCGCCGCCCACCTCGAGTCGACCGGACTGTTCGACGCCACCGACCTTCACGGGCTCGAAGCCCGCCGTTCGGACCAACCGTTCGACTTGCCAGCCGGCACGCTTGTCGTCCGTCGCGTAAAAGAGAACGGCCAGCTCCGGTGACCGGTTGCTAGAGGACTCGAGGAGATCGCCCGACATGCTGCCAAACGCCATGGCCAGGCGCGCCCCGTCCGGCAGCCACCCAGCTACAACCTCGCCAGAGGATTGCCGTTGCGGCAGCAGACGCACGACCTTCCCTTGTGCATCGAGGCCGACCGGGTTGCTCGGAACGACCACAAGCTTGTCGGTTAGTGAGTCGGCGATCTCTTCTATGACCCCCTTCAGCACGCCAAACCGCAGCGCGAGGATGACGGCATCGGCGCCCTGCAACGCGTCGCGATTGTCGCTGGCAGCGGTCGCACCTCGCCCGATCGCCGCAGCCAGCGTTCGTGCCGACTCTGTGTCGGCGCTCGAGAGACGCAGGCTCTCGCCGCCTGACGCGAGCCGGTGGGCGATGACCGACCCGAGCCCTCCAGTGCCGATGATCGCGGTGCTCATGACCCGAACCCGTCTCTCAAGTCGTCTGCTCGGATGGCCAATGAGCGGGCGTCCAGTCCCCTTCTAGGTCCGTGGTTTGTCCGACTTCGATGATGTGTCCGTCGGGATCGCGGATGTAGCAGCGAATCTCGTACTGGTGCTGTTTGGGCGGCGTCAGGAATTCAGCGCCACGCGCGCTCCATTCGGCGTACACGCCCGCGATGTCTTTGACCCGGATATTCAGGAAGCTGCTGACCCGGTCGGGATCGCGTGGCGTCTCGAGGGTGACCGTAGGCTTGTCGTCCGTCGGTCCACCGCCAACGCTGATGACGATCCAGCTGTTGGATAGTGCGACATTGGTCGGCTCTCCGGACGGCTTTCCGGAGAAGACGACCCTGCCGCCGAGTACTTCGGTGTAGAAGCGCCGAGAGCGCGCGACATCTTCTGAGACGATGAAGCGGGTCAGCACAAGCCCCTCCGGGAGCGTACTCGATGGCCAATGAGCGGGCGTCCAGTCCCCTTCTGGATCCGTGGTTTGTCCGACTTCGATGATGTGTCCGTCGGGATCGCGGATGTAGCAGCGAGTCTCGTACTGGTGCTGTTTGGGCGGCGTCAGGAATTCAGCGCCACGCGCGCTCCATTCGGCGTACACGGCCGCGATGTCTTTGACCCGGATATTCAGGAAGCTGCTGACCCGGTCGGGATCGCGTGGCGTCTGCAGGGTGACCGTAGGCTTGTCGTCGGTCGGGCCGCCCCCAACGTTGATGATGATCCAGCTGTCGGATAGCGCGACGTAGGTCAGCCCTCCGGGGCCGGAGAAGGCCAGCCTGCCGCCGAGTACTTCGGTGTAGAAGCGCCGAGAGCGCTCGACATCGTCCGAGACGATGAAGTGGGTCAGCACAAGCCCCTCCGGGGGCGGTGGGAGTTCGGCCATCTGGCACCTCCACTGGTTGGGCCTCACACCGCGCTCACGACCGGGTCTGGAGACGGTGTCCTATCGAACGCGCATTCCATCTCCTTCCACGGCACGGGTCAAGAACCCGTTCGATTCGCGTCGGCGTCGGGATGGGCGGAGGTCGCCGAAAGCCGGGTGTTTCGGACCCCGCGCGCCAGTACCAACATCGCCTGCCTCTGGTTGCCGACCGCAGCGGCCAGCCAGCCAGCATGACCCCGTGAGGGGTGATTCAACAACCAACAGTCGGCGAGGCCGCATGAAGCGCCAACGGCGTTGAAGCTACGATCGCTTCCGCCGGCCCGCGGGTTTCCGGACGGCGCTGCTTTGGCGACCGAGGAGTCGTCAGCCGGCCCGGGGCCACGCGATTGCTTGGCCACGCACACGATCACGGCGCCCCAGCTGGCGCGACGACCGCATTTCGGTCCGGTGGCCTGAACGCCGCACAAGAGCAATGGCGACAATCCGGCAGTCTTGTCCCGCATGTCGAGGGGCCGGCGCGGGGAAGCGATTGTGGGCCGCTCGCCGGTCGGCGCCGCTATTCCGAGGAGGTCGGCAGCACCGCGATCGCCTCGATCGAAACGAGAAGGCCCCGGGGCAGTCGAACGTGCGCTGGGGCGGACCGTGCTGGCGGGGGATCGGGCATGTGGCGGGCGTACACCTCGTTGAGGCGCCGGAAGTCATCTACGTCGGCGTAGAAGATCGTCGTCTTGACGACGTCGTCCATCGAGCAGCCAGCGGCGCGCAGTACCGCTGCAAGATTCAGTAGCGCCTGCTCGGTCTGCGCTTCGATCCCGGCAGCAGCCTCGCCGGTCGCGGGATCGATCCCCGCCATTCCTGAGCAGAAGACCAGGTTGCCCGCCACGATCGCCTGGCTGTATGGACCTAGCGCCTCCGGCGCCTGATCACTGACTACCGCTTTTCGAGCCATGCCTGTGCCTCCGTCGCTTTGGTCTTGGTCAGCGCGACCCTACCGGCGGCACATCGCCGGTCGCAAGCATCTCACCCGCTGACCGGAGGGGGACCCTCAAACGGACGAGTCCTTTGACCGCCCCAGCGCGCCGCTCGCCTAAAGCCTCACTCACAACCCCTTCGAGCTGAGAGCAGCCATGCTGGAGCAGGGCGGTCGCCTGGCTGCAATTGTCCGAGGCTGTCGAGTAAAACTGGGGCGTTGTGACGAGAGCACAAGGGGCCGCCGTGACCGGGGGTCGACGAGCGCGATTTGGCGAAGCCTGGTCGAGAAACCGACCATATAAGGGGGTTTCTCGACCAGGCTCCCCTCCCACGATCTGCCCCTTATGGCGTCGCCACAAGACAGCGCGTCGCGCCGAGGTTTGTGCAACAACCTCGTCCGATAGCGGCAGTGAGTCCGCCGGCCGCGGCACTGGTGCTCTGCTGCTTGCAGGATTCGATCGCCCGGCTAGCGCCGAGCGCATCGAGGTCCGCGTGGCGTGCTCGCGGTCGCCTTGCGCGCTTGCCGCGCAAACCGTATCTTCTGGCGAGTCGCGGTGGAGTTGCGTTTAAAGTCGAATGCAGGCCTCGGCCTGTGTGAAGGTCGACCGCTTGGCTAGACGCCTTACGAGCTGGGCCGGCACAAGCTGGTGGATCCCGCCGCAGTGTCCAAAGCCGACGGTGTAGGAGAGGCTGGCCTTGCTTTGGGCTTAGACGAGCTTTCCGTGCTGGTCACACCGAGCCGCGTGGTTGTCCCGTACTGGGTACAGACCGATGTTTCGTCGACGCGACGGCTTGACCTTGACCTTGGGGGAAGCCGCAGACTTGTCCGGCAACTGTCATGTCGATGAGGAGCGAGCACGTGGATCAGATGAGCATCGGGGAGTTCGCCACACGTTCGCGGCTGTCCGCGAAGGCGTTGCGGCTCTATGACGAGCAGGGTCTACTGCCGCCGGCACGGGTGGATGAGGACTCTGGCTACCGCTTCTACGAGCCCGACCAGCTGAGGCAGGCGCGCTTGATCGCGGTGCTGCGCCAGCTGCATTTCTCGCTTGCGGAGATCCAGGCGATCCTGCCGCTGGAGCCGGCCGAGGCGGCCGAGCGTGTCCGCCAACTCTGGGCCGCAGTCGAGAGCCAGCACTCGTCCCTTCGCGCGCTCGCCACGTACGTGATCGACGAGCTGAGCGGAAAGAGGTCTGTCATGTACGAGGTAAGCACCAGGGAGATCCCCGAGCGGAGCCTGCTGTGCGTGAAGCGAAACGTTGCCGGCGAGAAGGCGGCATGGGCATTCGGTAAGGAGTTCATCGCCCTGCTCCGGCACTACCGGCTGCCTGCCCTAGAGGGGCGCGCTGGCGCGTTCTTCCAGATCTTCTGGGGCGAGGTCAGCGAGGACAGCGACGGTCCGATCGAGTGGTGCCGACCCATCCCAACAGACCAAGCGGAAGCGCTCGCCGCGCGCTGCCCGGAGCTGACCCTGCGGACCGAACCCGCACATGGGGAGGCGTTCGTGCCAATCGGCGACGGGCAGATCGACGGCGCCAAGTGGCAAGTTACCTCGGGATCGCTGGAGGCTTGGAGCGACCAGCAACAGCACAACGTCGACATACGCGTGGCCAGTATGGGTTTGCGGATCACTTATCTCCCCAGCGAAGTTGGTCAGGATACCTACCAGGACTTCGCGATCCCGTTTACTGGTCAGGTACGAGGGTGACGGCGGTCGTCGAAGCCGAGTCGTTGACCAAGCGCTTCGGTGAGGTCTCAGCGGTCACGGATTTGTCATTTGCGTTAGAGGCGGGGACGATCACGGGCTTTCTCGGCCCGAATGGCGCTGGCAAGACGACGACGCTGCGGATGGTTCTGGGGCTGTCGGCGCCGACGAGTGGGCGCGCACTCGTGTTCGGCAAGCCATACGCCCAGCTGACGCGTCCGGCGTTGCGGATCGGGGCGGTGCTCGAGGCGACCGATTTCCATCCCGGCCGCTCGGGCCGCGATCACCTGCGAATGCTCGGCCAAGCCGTCGATGTCCCTGACTCACGCGCGGACGAGGTGTTGCGCCTGGTCGAGCTCGACGGTGCGGCGCGTCGGCGGGTGAAGGGGTATTCGCTGGGGATGCGCCAGCGACTCGGGCTCGCGGCGGCGCTGCTCGGCAACCCGGAGCTTCTGATCCTCGACGAGCCCGCCAACGGCCTTGACCCCGAAGGCGTTCGCTGGCTTCGCGACTTCCTGCGCGCCCTGGCCTCGGAGGGCCGCACGGTGCTCGTCTCAAGCCATGTGCTGGCGGAGGTCGCGCAGACCGTCGATCAGGTGTTGATCATCAGTCGCGGGCGGCTCGTGGTCGAGTCGCCGCTGGCGGAGCTGACCGCCCGAGCTGGCGGTGCGGTCCGCGTCCGCAGCGCCAACCCGCACCAGCTCGCCACTGCGCTACGCGGCGAGAACCTACAAGTCACGGCCGGCACCGACCACACCCTACTCGTGAACGGCTCATCGAGCGACCGGGTCGGTGAGATCGCCTTTGCCGCCGGCGTTCCAGTTCATGAGCTGGCGACTGACGGCGGCTCGCTGGAGGACATCTTCCTGCAACTGACCACGGAGACGACGGAGGCGCCGGCATGATCGCGCAGACCAAGGCCGAGCTGCTGAAGATCCGCACCACCCGAACCACGATCGCCCTGATCCTCGGAATGATCGCGCTGATCCTGATCTTCACGCTGCTCGACGGACTGCTCAGCCACCCGAGCGGACTAATGGGCAAGGAAAACCAGCGCACGCTGCTGAGCGTAAGCAGTCTCACCGGCGTGTTCGCAGCCCTGGCCGGGGTATTGCTCGTAACCAGCGAGTACCGCTTCGGCACGATCCGTCCGACGATCCTGTTCAACCCCGCGCGCTCACACGTCCTGGCCGCCAAGGTCCTCGCCGGCGCACTCGCCGGCGTCGCGTTCGGAGTCACCGGCGAGGCGATCGGCTGGGCGATCGGAATTGCGATCCTCGACGCACGCGGCATCACGATCGTGCTCGGCAGCAGCGACGTTCTGCTGCTCGCGCTCGGAGGCCTCGCCGGCGTGGCGGTATGGGGAGCGATCGGCACCGCCCTCGGCGGGATCATCCACAACCAGGTCGGTGCTGTCATCACCTTGCTCGCCTGGGGGTTCGTCGTCGACAACCTCCTACTCGGCCTCGCGCCGTCTATTGGACGGTTCATGCCGACACACGCCGCGGACTCGATGATGGGCCTCAAAGGCCATCACCTACTCTCGCCCGGCTCCGGCGCCGTCATCCTGATCGCCTGGGCCGCCGCACTCGCCGCCATCGGCATCGCCCTAACCACCCGGCGCGACATCAACTAACGCCCAGACCCGCGCGAACACGAACGCAGGTGTCAGCCCGCACTCCGCAAAAGCCGCGCTTGTCGCCAGAAGCGAGCATCTTCAGCGCTAACCGGCTTTCGTGCGAGCTGCAAGCGGGCGATGGGCCTCCCGGGGCTGGCGCCTGCGTTACCGCACTTCCAGCGGAGCGGCCACGGACCAGTCGTGACCCCCTTAAGCGTCGAGCGGTCGCGACGACGGCGGGCGACTCCGGACACGCCGGGCACCCTCGGGCGTGACCCAAAGTGTCCGGTAGCGGTCGCGCCACGGAGGGCCAGACGACGGCCGGGACTGCTCCTCGGTGGTAATGCAGACGCCAGTTTGGTACCTCGTCCCTGAGGCACTACCAGCACGGCCCGCCGTAGTGCGCAAAGCGGCGCCCTAGCGGAAGCTGTGATGGCGCACCCAGACCGTCGCGGTCGCCTTTACGCTTGTTCGACCATGCTCCGGATCAGCGATACGACCCGCGCGAACTTGGAGGCCGGGCGGGTCGTGACCGCGATTGTGTGGCCGGCCGACGAGGAGCATCCGGCGCCAGCCACCCTGGAGTGGTCGTTCGAGTCGGGCGCGACCGTACGGCTCGTCGAGCCGACCGACCAATGGAAAACTTCCATTCAACTCCGGGCATCACGTTGTGCACCTCGCGGTCAACGGCGGCGAGGAATACACGATGTTGAACGCGCGCGTCAACAGCATGTCAGCCGATGGACGGATTGCGAAGCTCGGCGCCTACACGCTGGCGCTCGGTGTGCATACCGACGACGCTGAACGCTGGCCGGCGGCGGAGTATTCGACCGCAAACCTCACGGAGTGGTTCGGCGAGAGTGGCATCGACGTCACATATCCAGACACTCAGGACGTATTCATCCGGCCGCACTACAAGGCGCCCGCTCGACGCGAAGTCACCGTGGACCCTGGCAAGCTGGCGTTCGGTTCGAACGTGAAGACACCCGGGCGTGGATACGCGGCCGACTGGTCCATCTCGACGTGGCAGACGATGTGGGTCGTCCCGAACGATCCGAGCGAAGTCGAGGAGCTCAGCCGGCGTTTTGCACATCCGCTGCGGGCCCTGACGAGCTTCGTCTCCGACCGACCTGACAGCGCGACCATCGAGCGCCTGGTCAACACCGAATTGCGTCGGGAGGCGTTGATCTGGCGAGTCGCCCCGCGAACTGAGGTGCGACCCTGGCAAGTCGGCTCCGACTACCTCTTCCGGATAGGCGACATTGAGGACTTCACAAGCTTGATTCAGATCTGGTGGGGGCTGTACGAGAAGGTCGATCCGGCACTCGGATCCTTCGCGCAGCACGTCAACGACGGCTCGACCTACTCACCAGAGCGGCTTGTCCTCCTGTTCGCCGCCCCCGAGGCATACGGCGACATACATCGCCAAACGACCGATCCCAAAGCGCTACGCAACCAGACCGGCGTCGCCGCCTCGGTCACCGGATGCACCAACGCCGCACTGACTCAACTCGGCTCCATCCGCGGCTACTTCGCACATCCCTCCAAGCACAGACAGAGCCGAGAACCGAGCGACGCGGACGACGGCATCTTCCCATCGATTCGACGGGCGTCCGCGTTGATGCAGTCATGCCTGCTGCGGGACCTCGGGTTCGACGCCGAGTCCACCACCGACATCCTGCAAGAGCACTATCGCTCCTGGCCGCTCCCCTAAGCGATTAGTCCGCGCGTGCGCGACTGCGAACGGAGTCATCGCGAGGTACGGGCCATCTCGAAGACGCGCTCCGCCGACGACGAGCAGACTTGGCAGAGTGTTCCGGCCGACGATCGCCGGCGAGAGGCCTGGGTGTTCAATCGCCATGCGTCGGCCGCCGCCGACCCCTCATTGGTGCTCATCGCCGAAACGTCCATGCGGGTTTCGCCCACTCCGGCCACCCAAGTGTCCGATAGCGGCAGCGCGCGACCCGTCATTTCGGCAAACCCGTGTTCGCTGCTTCCCTGGTCGAGCGGCGACGGCCGTGTCGACAGCGGCCGCGCGATCGCGATCGTGGCGACCCCCGTAGCCAGCTTCGCCGACCGCTCTTGCGTGGCGCCGGCGACAAGGCCGGTCTCGCTCGCCTATATTCCGGTGGCTGACCGCCTAGATCCCGGCCTGCGTAACGCCGTCCATGACCTACTCGATTGTTGCTCTCGATTCTGGGACTGGCGAGTTGGGAGTGGCGGTGCAGTCGCGCTACTTCGCGGTTGGGGCCGTCGTGCCGTGGGCAAGTCCCGGTGTCGGCGCTGTCGCCACGCAAGCGGCTGTCAAGGTCTCGCACGGCCCTCGGGCGCTCGAGCTGCTGCAAGCCGGGTTAGACGCACAGGTCGTGCTCGACCGACTGATTGGCGCCGACGACGGCGCGAGCATCCGGCAGCTCGCGATCGTCGACGCGGCCGGTAACGCCGCCGTTCACACCGGTGGCTCGTGCGTCCCGGAGGCGGGGCACGTGGCGCGCAACGGAGTCTCCTGCCAGGGGAACATTCTGGCCAGCGACACAGTTTGGTCTGCGATGCTGGACGCCTTCGAGTCGGCCTCGGGCCTTCTACACCACCGCCTCCTCGCTGCGTTGGACGCAGCGGAGGCAGAGGGAGGCGATCTGCGCGGCAGGCAGTCCGCCTCGATCTTGGTCGTGCCGGCGGCCGGGGAGCGCTGGGACACCACGACGTCCGTGCGGGTCGATGACCACCGCGAGCCGCTGCACGAGTTGCGCAGGCTGATAGCGCTCGGCGATGCTTACAAATTGGCGACTGAAGCGAATGAGCGAGTCGAAGCAGGCGATCACACCAGGGCGGCCCTGTTGTTCGAGCGAGCATGCGACCTCGCGCCGGAAAGTCATGACCTGCTGTTCCGGGCCGGCGTCGGTTTCGCCCAGATGGGCGACCTCGACGCCGGCGTCGAGCGTGTCCGGCAAGCGATCGAGATGCAGCCCAACTGGACGAAGATGCTGGACAGGCTGCCGACTGAGATGGCACCCGTCGCCGCAACGCTAATCGCGCGACTGAACCAGTAACCAACCCGTCGCGAGCGGATCGCGGCACTACTCACCAGCGTCTCACACCAAACGGGCAGACGCACTGCCCGTGGTTCCCGGGGGGACCGCTCCCCACTTCCGATCCCCGCCCTGCGCATCTGCCGAAGACCTCGGGGACGGCGTCAAACGCGCGAGCCGCGACACCCCGGGCCCGCGCTCGTCCGCGAAAGCAGCCACCGAGCAGCCATGACCGGTAAAGGCGTGAAGCGACAGCGCGGCCTCGTCGACGGCGTCGTGCCGACTCTAGGCGCGTCCCTTTGCCGACATCGGCGTGACCCATCGTGTCCGATACCGACAGTGAGACCGCCGGCCGCGGCACTGCTGCTCTGCTGCTCTGCTGCTCTGCTGCTCTGCTGCTTGCAGGATTCGATCGCCCGGCTAGCGCCGGGCACATCGAGGTCCGCGTGGCGTGCTCGCGGTCGCCTTGCGCGCTTGCCGCGCAACGCAGGCGCGACGTGCACGACCACGAGAGGCGCGTGCCAAGCGCGAAGCGGGACCGGCGCGGCGATGGTGCCAGCCTCTCAGTCGGCAACCTCTTGCGGACAGACCGAGCCGACCATGAATGGTGGCTTGCGCGACCCGAGGCATCGCCGCAAGGCAGACCCGTAAGATGGGTTCGGTCCGGATGCTCCGAGTCGTTCCGGTAGCGACAGTTCAGTAGTGGCTGCCGTGTTGATCGAGCTGTCCGGGTGCGAAGGCGTCGTTCGCTGTGACGATGGCGAGATCGTGCTTACGCACGACGTCAGGCTGGAGTGGGGCCAACTGCTGCAGCCGCACGACAGCTATTGGTGGCGGATGTTGGCTTCAGCCGGGGTCATCGTGTGATGCGCGGGGAGGCGAATCCTTTGGCGACGAGCCAGATCGGGAGGATCAACTCGAAGAGGCCACCGGGGACCAGCGCGAGCATCCCGGCGCCGTGAGTGACGTGGATCAGGGAGCTGCGCCGGAGACGACGTAGACCGGAAGCACGGAAGCACGGAAGCGTTCCACTGTGTGCGGCTCGTCAGGAAGTATCCGCCGATTGCCACGATGGTCAGGCACTCGACCGCCCTCAAGATCAGATTAGGCCTGCGAACGAAGGCGTGTGTGTGGCGTCAAGACACTGCGCATCGCCAGGCCGTTCGTCACGACCGCTAGGCCGGTGCAGGCGAGAAGGAAGACGCCGGCGACGAGGGTGCCGTCGCGGGACGTCCCGCTCGAGAAGTGCGAGTGGATGAGCGCGCTACCGATGGCGAAGGTGAAGGTCGCCACTAAGAAGCAGAGTCCAACGAGCACGGCCGTCTTCCTCGTGGACGTCTTCGTCAGTCCCTCCAGCGGGTACAGAGCTGGCTGCGGGATGCGGCTTGTCGACTGGCTGAGCGTTGCGGCCTTCATGGTTCCTCCGATGATCGAGCCTTACGTTGTAAGTAGCAACCGGCGAGGCGCGGCTGGAGCTGCCGACTTGCTCGGTCGGCAGCTCCGGCCTGTGTTCGAGTGGATGGTGGTGGCCGCTGCGTGGTCTGTTGGTTGTTTGTCGGGATGGTTGCGTCAGACGAGGTCGCGGCTACGCAGGCGCCAGGCGGCTGCCGCGAAGATGGTGAGTGTCCAGGCGACCATGACCGCGAGCGCGGGAGCGGGCGACAGGTCCCCGTGGGTGCCGCCGAGGACGCCGCCCGGAGCGCCGGCGAGCGGGAGGAGGCGACCGACTTCCGGGACCGCCTGGAAGACGGCGGGCTCAATCGCCGCGGCGATGATGATGAGCCCGACGACGGTGACGATCTGGTTGCGTACCAGCGCGCCGACGCAGACGCCGAGGGGGCCGAGCAGGGCAGCGACGGCCAGGTTGCGCCACAGCACGTCGGCGATGCCGCCGGCGCCCAGCGTTGCTAGCCCGCGGCCTGACAGGACCAGCTCGCCGACGATGATGGTCGGCACCGTCACGAGGATCGAGAGGGCGATGCCGGCCACGGAGTAGGAGATCGCCTTGGCGGCGAGCAGCCGCACTCGGTTGGGGGCGGCGAGCACGGAGCCTGTGATCGTGCGATGACGCCACTCGCCCGTCATCGCGATCGCACCGAGTATCACGATGATGTAGGTGATCGCGCTGTTGGTGAACAGCGCGTGCGCTTTGGTTTCCTTCCCTAGGGCCGCGCCGAGGACGACGAGGGTCAGCGACAGCGCCGCGGCGCTGGCGACGACCGCGGCGAAGGTGCGGGTGGTGCGGAGCTTGAGCAGCTCGGCTCGCAGGAGCGCGGTCATGACTGCACGCCAGTGAGGGCGATGAACGCTTCTTCGAGGGAGCGCGTTCGGGGGGCCAGGCCGAGCACGGCCAGCTGCTCGTCGCCGGCGATTTTGCCGACCTCTTCCGGGGTGGCGCCGAGGACGTTCAGCACGTCACCGTCGCGGTCGACGCGGTGACCGCGACGCTCGAGCGCGCCGGTCAACCTGACCGGGTCCTGTGCGCGGACCGTGGTCGCGGGGCCGTCGTCGCCGCCGAGCACCTGCTCCAGGGGCCCGTGGGCGCGCAGCTCGCCGTCGGCGATCACGACGACGTCGTCGACGGACTGGGCGACCTCGGCCAGGACGTGGCTGGAGATCAGCACCGTGCGCCCGTCTGCCGCCTGCTCGCGCATCAGACCGCGCAGCCAGATGATCCCGGGCGGGTCCAGGCCGTTGTTCGGCTCGTCGAGGATCAGGACTTGCGGGTCGCCGAGCAGGGCTGCGGCGATCGCCAGCCGCTGACGCATGCCCATCGAGTAGCCCTTCACACGCCGGTCGGCGGCGTCGCTGAGCCCGACCGCGGACAGGACCTCCTCGACGCGGTGGGGGGGATGGTTTCCCGTGATGGCCAGGACCCGCAGGTGGTTTCGTGCGCTGCGACCCGGATGGAACGAGGCGTCCTCGAGCACCGCGCCCACACGGGCGCTGGGCTCGTCGAGCTCGTCGTAGCGCAGACCGCCGAACGTGGCGGCCCCCGACGACGGCTGCACCAGCCCGAGCAGCGCGCGCAACGTCGTGCTCTTCCCGGCCCCGTTCGGTCCGAGGAACCCCGTGACGCGACCGGGCTCGATGTCGAACGAGAGGTGATTGACGGCGGCGACGCCGCCGAAGTGCTTGGAGAGATCGCGGATCTCGACGGGGGCCATCGGCCCTCCGATCCGACGGCGACCGCGGCCAGGCCCGGGCTCTTCGGCTTTCCGAGCGGGGGAACTTCTTCAAGTACGGCGTGTGGTGCGGTCATCACTGCTCCTCAGGTTGGTGCAAGTTGCCTGGGGATCAGTCTGGGACCGCCGCCTGCGCCTGTCATCGCCCGCAGGGCGCGTGTGCGCTCCTCCTCAGCGCAGATCTTTGCCGCTCGCGCCTCTGTCGAAGGACAGAGGCGCGTCTACGCGCCGGGCGTGACCAGCCCGCTCTCGTACGCGAGGACGACGGCCTGAACGCGGTCGCGGAGCCCGAGCTTGGCGAGCAGGCTGGAGACGTGGGTCTTGATCGTGCCCTCGGTGACGAACAGCTCGGCGGCCAGCTCGGCGTTGCTCTTACCGTGCGCCAGCATCCTCAGCACCTCGCGCTCGCGCTGCGTCAAGGCGTCCAGCCGCGTGCCGAGCTCCGGCCTGACCGGCCGGCGTGCGAACTGCTCGATGATGCGCCGCGTGACCGACGGGGCGAGCAGCGCCTCGCCGGCAGTCACGACGTGCACCGCGTGCAGGAGCTCCTCGGGTGGGGCGTTCTTGAGCAGAAAGCCGCTGGCGCCCGACCGCAGCGCCTCGAACACGTACTCGTCACGCTCGAACGTGGTGAGGATCACCACACGACTGTGCAGCTCGCCGTCTTCGGTAATCCGCCGCGTGGCCTCGAGTCCGTCACCGTCGGGCATCTGGATGTCCATCAACACGATGTCGGGCCGCAGGCGCCGGGTGCTGGCCGTGGCCTGCTCGCCGTTCGCCGCCTCCCCGACAACCTCGATCTCGGGATCGGACTCGAGGATCATCCGAAAGCCGGCGCGAACCATCGCCTGGTCATCGGCCAGCAGCACACGGATGCTCACAGCACACCGTCCGAGGTCGGCAGCTTGACGCGCACGGCGAACCCGCCGCCGGATGCCGGCCCCGCCGTCAGTTGGCCGCCGTGCAGGGCGGCACGCTCGCGCATGCCGATCAACCCCAGGCCGCCCGGGCTCGTCCCTGATAGCGCCGTCGCGCCGCGGCCGTCATCGATGATCTCGACCTCGAGCTCATCGGGCGATCACGAACGCGAGCCAGCCGAAGATCGCGGTCTTGCGATGGCTCGCGCTCCAGCGGCCCATCCGGGCCGCCAGGTTGTTTGAGTACTTCAGGGGGTGACATCTCGGTCCCTTTCTGCTGTGGGTGTGGGCGTGAGTGATGTGTTGAGTCCGCCCGGCTAGGCGGCGTAGGCGAATGGGTGATAGAAGGCCTCTAGCGCGCGGTCGCGGGCGACGGCAAGGTCGAAGCGGTGGCCGCCCCGCGTGTCGTCGACCGAGACGGTCACTGCGTCCTGGCGGGGGTGCCAGAGCAGCAGGACGTGGATGCCGTCGTTCTCGCGGGCGGCGAGCTCGCGCGTCTGAAGCGTCACTGGAGTCATGGCTCCTGTCTCCGGTTCAAAGGTGGTGAGTGGTCGGGTGGTTGGGGCTTGCATGAGCGGTCCTTTCCAAGGCGCAGACCACCGAGCGCGCACGTACGTCAGCAGAGCATGTGGCGGCAACCAGCACACCGCCACATGCTCTGCGCGAACGGACTCCGGGGGTCAGTGTTCGACCGCTGGAATGGCGATGGGCGCTGGAATGGCGATGGGCGGAACGGTCTCCGGCCGCTCGCCGATTCGTGCGACGTCGAGGGCGATCAGGCCGAGGTTCGCACCGGCAGCTGCTCCGACGATCGTGGTGATGACCGCCATGATCCCGGATGTTGCGTTGAACCCCAGCAGCGCGCCGACGAGGGCGCCCGTCAGCGCGACCCAGATGCCGATCCTCGTGGCCCTGGCCGGCCGGTCGCGGTTGACCCAGGCCCAGTAGGTGCCGAGGCCGATCGGCGTGCCGATGGAGAGAACAGCCATGAGTTCGCTGTTGAGGGGCACTGTCGGCAAAGCCACCAGCACGATGATCAGGCCGATGAACCATCCGCCGAGGCCGAGCACCAGCAGGTAGACGGAGCGCAGGATCGCGCTCGCCTTGCGCCCGAAGCCGCCGCGCTTGCGCGCCCGGCGCCACATCAGTAGCAGTGACAGGATCGTGAGGAGTCCGAAGCCCGTCATCGCGCCGAGGCCGTCTTCGGCGTAGGCGCCTTGGCTGGAGCTTGGGCTGAAGTCGACCTTGTTGTGGGTGTAGAGGGACGTGTCGACCTTGCCGGTGTCGAGGTAGGTGTTGATCAGACGGGTGCCGGCTGCCGGTTCGTAGGGCCAGAAGTCGTCGGAGTGGCCGAGGTTCGAGAGCACGACCTGACGGCCGTTCGCGAGGTGAGGCAGGAGCTCGCTGGTCGCATTCTCGGGCGGCGTTGCGAAGTCGAGGTTGCCGCCGATCAGCAACGTCGGAACGTTCGAGTTTTGCACGTGGGTGTACTCGTTCTCGTCCGGGTTCGCCGGCCAGGCGTCGACGAGGCTGCCGCCGGCCCAGATCAGGTCGTTGCCGGCAGCACTGATCAGCGATCCACGGTTTGCTCCCGACGCGTAGAAGTGCTTCGCGTAGGTGGCGTCGCTGCGGCCGATCGCCGCCAGGTCGCCCCAGACGAACGCGCTCGGAAAGGTGAGCCGTGCCAACACGGACAGGAACCACGCGCCGCTTGCGTCGCCCTTGTCGGCGGAGAGGAGTGAGTTGATCGTTAGTGGCGAGGCGATCGAGTTGCCGCCGGCGGAGGTCTCGTTGATCAGGCCGAAGAACGCGGCGGCTTTGAAGTCGCCCTTCTCGATCGGCAGGACCAGCCAGTGACTGGGAACGTGAGCGAACGCGGACTTCACCGACGCGGCGAGATCCGGCGTCCGGCTGCGACAGCTCGTCGCCTGGGCGCAGAGCGCGGAATAGCGCTGGATCTGCTCGTTGGTCGTCTTTGCGTCCCAGAGGAAGTTGCCGGGTGGATTGACGCCGATCATCACCGAGCGATGGATGCTCTTCGGGTAGCGCCAGGCATAGATCATCGCGACCCGGGTGCCCGCGCTTTCGCTCACCAGGTCGATCTGGTGGTAGCCGAGGGCGTGGCGGGCCGCGTCGAGGTCGTCGACTTCTTCGGGGATCGAATAGCCGGCGAGATCGACACCATCGCTGCGGAGCCGGTCGGCGCACGACCGGTACGCCGCGGCGACGGCGCGGTACGACTGCTCGCTGAGGAGGTCACCTGAGTCCTCCATTGCCGAGCTCACCTCCGGGCAGTCGAGCCGGACGGAGCCGTCGACGCCGCGGTAGCCGACGAGCACGACGTCGTGGTTGGCGGTGAAACGGCTCGCGTCCGGGAAGACCATGTTGGTGATGCCGGGGCCGCCTTGCAGGCGGAAGATCGGGACGCCCGGATGGGCCGAATGCGCACGGATCACGATGACCGGCAGCGCGATCAGCCGCGAGTGCGGGTCGGCGCGGTTCTCGGGCACCACGAGCGTTCCGCAGTCGGCGGCGTAGGCGCCCTTTTCGGTGTTGTAGGTACAGTTCTTGAGCGTCAGCTGGCCTGCATGCGCGCCGGCAGGCACAGAGACGGCCGTAGAACTGCCGGCGAAGTGGAGGTAGCCGAGCCCGAGCGTGAGGACGGCGATCAGGGTCAGGCCGGTGATCCGGCCGCGACTGAAGCGTCTGGTCGAGGGATGCATGGTTCGTTCTTTCCCGTTGGTCGTCATCACTGCTCCTCAGGTTGGTGCAAGTTGCCTGGGGATCAGTCTGGGACCGCCGCCTGCGCCTGTCATCGCCCGCAGGGCGCGTCTGCGCTCCTCCTCAGCGCAGATCTTTGCCGCTCGCGCCTCTGTCGAAGGACAGAGGCGCGTCTACGCGCCGGGCGTGACCAGCCCGCTCTCGTACGCGAGGACGACGGCCTGCACGCGGTCACGGAGCCCGAGCTTGGCGAGCAGGCTGGAGACGTGGGTCTTGATCGTGCCCTCGCTGACGAACAGCTCGGCGGCCAGCTCGGCGTTGCTCTTACCGTGCGCCAGCATCCTCAGCACCTCGCGCTCGCGCTGCGTCAAGGCGTCCAGCCGCGTGCCGAGCTCCGGCCTGACCGGCCGGCGTGCGAACTGCTCGATGATGCGCCGCGTGACCGACGGGGCGAGCAGCGCCTCGCCGGCAGTCACGACGTGCACCGCGTGCAGGAGCTCCTCGGGTGGGGCGTTCTTGAGCAGGAAGCCGCTGGCGCCCGACCGCAGCGCCTCGAACACGTACTCGTCACGCTCGAACGTGGTGAGGATCACCACACGACTGTGCAGCTCGCCGTCTTCGGTAATCCGCCGCGTGGCCTCGAGTCCGTCACCGTCGGGCATCTGGATGTCCATCAACACGATGTCGGGCCGCAAGCGCCGGGTGCTGGCCATGGCCTGCTCGCCGTTCGCCGCCTCCCCGACAACCTCGATCTCGGGATCGGACTCGAGGATCATCCGAAAGCCGGCGCGAACCATCGCCTGGTCATCGGCCAGCAGCACACGGATGCTCACAGCACACCGTCCGAGGTCGGCAGCTTGACGCGCACGGCGAACCCGCCGCCGGATACCGGCCCCGCCGTCAGTTGGCCGCCGTGCAGGGCGGCACGCTCGCGCATGCCGATCAACCCCAGGCCGCCCGGGCTCGTCCCTGATAGCGCCGTCGCGCCGCGGCCGTCGTCGATGATCTCGACCTCGAGCTCGTCGGGCCAGTACCGCACGCGCACGTCGGCGCGCGACGCCGCCGCGTGCTTGAGGGTGTTAGTCAGCGCTTCCTGCACGATGCGGTACGCCGACACGCCGATCATCGGCGGCAACGAGCGTTCCTCCCCTTCGATGCTGACCGCGACAGCGAGCTCGGACTCACTCATGCTCGCCGCCAGCCGCGGAAGCTGGCTCAGGCCAGGGCGCGGAGCCAGCAGATCGTCCTCGTCGCCGGCCTGCCGCAGGAATCCGAGCAGGCGGTGCAACTCCCCCACCGCCTGTCGGCTCGAGACCTCGATCGCGGTCAACGACTCCTTCGCCTTGACACGGTCACGGTCGATCACGACCCGGGCAGCGCCGGCCTGGACGCCCATCATGCTCACGTGGTGGGCGACGACGTCATGCAGCTCCCGCGCGATCCGCACGCGCTCCTCGAACACGGCGTGCTCGGCCTGTGTCGCACGTGACTCCGCCACCTCGGCCTGCTCGGCCCGCGCGCGGACGGCAAGGCCTGCAACCCAGGCGACGGCGAAGTCGACGGGAATGAAGACGAGCTGGTCGACCGAGTGCCCGGGGATGTTGTAGACGAGGGTCGCCGCAGCGCCGACCACGATCGCCAGTCCGAGGCCAGCCCGCCGGACGTCCCGAAGGTTCCCGAGCAGGAATGCGGCCGCCAGCCCGAGCAGGAAGAGGGACTCGGGGTACGGGATCAGCAGCGGGTCGACGAACGAGATTCCCGCGGCCAAAAGCCAGTACGCCGCCGGTCCGGCAAACGGAAACCATCGCCGCGCGAACACGGGTAGCACCAGGATCGCGAGCGCGGGAAGGCAGAACCACAGCGTCGTTGTCGGAGCTCCGGACGAGCCGCGTCCGAGCACCACGTCAAGCATCGCCACGATCGCCAGCAGCGCGATCAGCAGGTCGAACCAGTACGTGCGGGCGAGATGTTCGACTCGGCTCACGCATCGAACGTACTCCACCAGCTCGCGGACCGCCTCCCACAAGGTCAGACCCGGGATCCCTCTCAAGTACTACCCACCTCGGAACCGGCAGCCTGGCGACGACGCCGCGCCGGCGACGCCTCGCCCTAACGGCGCCCACACGCTCGCGGACGACGCCCACACTGCACCACTGGCGCGCGCACGGCGCTGCCGCCACCCGCGCCCGGACGAGGCGCCGGAACCGCTACCGGTCGGTCCCCCGCGCTCGCTGCCAAGACAGCCGCATCGCCGCCGCTGCGGAGCTCATCAAGAACGACCGCTTCCGATCCGCCAACTGCCAAAGGAGGCCTCGAGCCCCGATGCCCGTGCCGACGTCAAACCAGGGCGCAGAATCCAAGCGATCGCGTGGCCCCGTCGGTCGTGAAGACCAACAGCCACGACGCAGGCGAGTCGCGTGGCCGCCGCACCTAAAGTCGGCTCATCTCGTCAGGCCGGGCCGTGCTGTCGTCAGCCTGGCTTCTGACAGGTCGCGATCCTCCGCGCTGGAATGGGGGGCGAGCCTGAAGTCTGGCTCCCCCCGGCCCGTGTATCGCCGGTTAAGGCTCGGGACCCGGGTCCCCGTCGGCGGGTTACAGGTTGCGCAACCACAGCCTCCGAGGGGGACCCGGGACGGTCCTCGTATCGATTTATTGCCCGAGCGAAGGGATGTTGAACTGCGGGCCAAGAAAAGTCGTTGAAGAACCCACGCCGGCGGGATCCTGGGGCTCGTCCGTGTAACTGGTGTGCCCATATGCCGGGTCAGGGGTGAAAGAGTTCATCGGCACCACTGGCAAATTGAGGTAGGACGGATCCTGCGAATTCCTCGCGATCGAGAACGTGGCACCGGTCAGCGAGTCGATCTGCGGCTCTGTCGGGGCCAACAGTGTCGGCGCCTGAGTTGTGATCTGCAGGCGCAGACGGTGGCCGGGGAGAACCGCCCACATCCTTGGGGTGAGCGAGATATCCATCGCCACCGTTTGGCCGGGTATCACAGGCTCTTGAGTCCCGATCGTGAAGGGTTGGTAGGCGAATATCGGTCCGCCAGTATTGTCGTACCAGCTCCGGCTCGGGTCAAGAGCGCGGGCGGTCCCGAGCAGAACCCCATCCGGCTCCCAGATGCGATAAACGGACGTCGTGGTGCCGTCGGGAGCGACATCGATGAGTGTCGCCACGAGCATGACGTTCCTCGTGGTACTGCTCGCGTAGATCCGAGCGGTAATCGGCCCAGCGAGCAGGGCTTCATTCGAGAACGGCTCGGACGTGTAATCGAGGATGTTTGATGCGCTGCTCGGGGTGGGCGCGCTCGCCGGTGCCGCCCACTTGATCGCATCAGCGCTCGTCGTGCTGGCCGGGGCGGTTGTAGACAACCCACCGTTGTTCATCGCATACGGCGCTTGAGATGTCGAGCTTCCGTTCAGGTAGTAGCGGGTGTAGGAGCGCGTGAGTGGATACGAAGCGGCGTCAACCCATTGGTTTGCCTTCCACTCGTACAGGTGAAGGGGGGTGCTGGTGTCCTGGACGCCTGTGTTCTGGCCTTTCAGGAACGTATCGAACCATTCCAGCTCGTAAGGATGGTAGTCATACCCCGCCATGTTGGCGTCGGTTTGGGTCCCCCAGATCAGTTGGTAGTTGCCATTGGCGGGCTGGTTCGGAGCCATCGGCGCCCAGATCGACCGCCCCCGCGAAGCGTTCTGCAGCGCCACGTACCACTCGAGCGACCCCATCGCAGGGTAATCGCCTTCGCCGCTCACCATCAGCGTGGGCACATGGGCACGGACGATCTCCTGAGCCGAGTTAATCGGCGCGCGAGACTGCCAGAACCCACCGTCGTAGGTCAACGGGCCTCCGCTCACCGCGTCGGAATTATAGGAGGGTGCGATCCCACCATCCCGGATCTGGGCCAGCGTGCCATACCCGATGCCGAAGGTCGACGGTATTTCGCTTGGAACCATCATTTCGCGATACCAATCGCTTCCCGCGGTTGCGGCGAAGAGAGCCTTGATCGGCGAACCAGGCCTGATGTACCGGCCGGCGGCGAGAACATCAGTACCCAGATAGGACTCACCTGCCAAAGCGGCGGTGCCGTTCGCGTCGGGGTAATGCGTGGCCAGGTACTCGGCGATCTCGACGAAGTCCTGTTCCTGCTGTGCGCTGAAGAGCGTGTAGTCGCCGTGGGAGCGATTAGTTCCTCGCACGTCAAAAACGACCGCAATGTAACCGCGCTCAGTGATGTAGTTGGCGACGCTAGTATCGTCGCCGTCGCGCCCGATGAACGCGAAGTAGGGGTTCATCTGGACGATCACGGGGAACGGGCCCGCCGCCCTCTGGCCCGTGGACGGATCGGTCGGGTACTCGACGTCCCCGGCCAGGAGTGTTCCGTCAGGCATGCGGAAGGTGTCATTAAGCTCCTGACCAACGCCGTATTGCGCAGGTCCGGGCTGCCAGACGCCGCCAGGATATGGAGAGCCCGGGGCGGCAACGCTGTGCGCGGCCGAGCCCTGCTGGGAATGGCCCGCGGATCCCCCAAACGCGGGCGCTGCCGCGCCGAAGAGGACCGCTGCCCCGCCGACGAAGAGCAGGCCCGCGATCCCGACGATCGCCGCGCGCGACGAGACGCGCTCCCTGACTGGACTTAGAAACCTCATGTAATTTTCACTCCTCTCCCGCTGACCGCAGTGAAGTACCTCGTCTTCATGCTGGCTCCTCTCCTCGTAGGCATGCATAGAACCCGGCCCGGTGCCGAGCCGCACGACCCACGCGCTCCTGAAGGTGAGGCCAGCGGAGCAGCTCTGGCCAGAGCTCTCGACTTCGACGACTTGTCACAGTAAGAGACTGCAAGTCCTGCGGCGCAGGAATAGTGTGTCGACCGGGAGGCTTATCGCTCGTGCCTGTTCCTGTCAAGCCCAGCGTTGAGAACGTTTGGCGGGCGTTAGGGAGCATTTAGCCCCGGACGGCACCGCAGAATGAGAAGCGGTCAAACACAGCGACGAATAGTCATGAGCCGAGCCGCGAGCGGCGGCGAACGGGAGGTCGTTAACTGACGGATCAGGCGCGGATCTGGCGCCCCCAACTGACGAAACTGAGGAGTGGTCGCCCCGCGGTAGATGCCCGAACACTTGCCTACGCAATGCGCGGCATCTTCGGAGGCAGCGACGCAGCCTCCAGTGGTTCTGCATTGTCGCCAAGAAGGAGCCCGTTCTGACTCGAATCCGGATCGCTAGCTAACGCGTCATAGCGCGTTGCACGACCACCACCACTCTGGCCAGGCCGCCGCTTGCTGGCGAAGGAGGAGGGCGGCGACTCCCGGAGGCCACCCGCCGGGCGCAACTCCGAGGGCCCAGCCGCGACCGTGATCCGACGAGTGCTTTTGTGGTTCACCCCGGCTGGGTCCCGCCGCTGCTTTGGCAACATTCCGCCTCCTCGCCAGGGGCGACGCGACGCCGACGCGGCGCTCGCTTCCGCGGTGGGCTTCCCGCCGCCGCCGAGGTCGCTGACGCCGGCCCGGCGACTGCTCTCAAACCAGAGGGGCCGTGATGCCGGAGGGTGCGACGCTGCTGAGATTGTCCGATAGCGGCAGTGAGTCCGCCGGCGGGGCGCTGCTGCTCTGCTGCTTGCAGGATTCGATCGCCTGGCTAGCGCCGAGCGCATCGAGGTCTCCGTGGCGTGCTCGCGGCCGCCTTTAGCGCTTTCCGCGGTGGCCGTCGCGCAAAGCCGTGGGGGGTCGGGGGGGGCGCGACGCTGTCTGGGTCGTTGGTGCCGGGTGGCGCGGGTCGGGCGGTGTGACGGCCGTGGGGCCTTTTCAGGCCCTCGCGGTGGGTGTTTGGTGGCGGTGGAGCTTGGTGAGGTTGTGACTCATCATGATCAATCGCCACTCGGTCCGCACCGCTAGTCGGCCTCTTCGGTGAAAGCTGGTGAACTTGCGGTTGTGCTTGGTGTGACCGAATACCGGCTCGATCGATTTCTGGCGTTTTCGGTAGGTCTCGCGGCCGAGATCGGTCGCGAGTACCCGGCGCATGAATGAGTAGCGTCCGCCGGTCCAGCCGGGCCGTTCTCCTTTGCGTTTGCCGGAGTCCGGTGGGATCAGCACTTGGATCCTGTGCTCAGAGATGACGTCGTCCATGTGCTGCTCGTTCCAGTACTGCGCGTCCGCGACCGCCACCTCGGGCGTGTCGTCGATCCCGGCGTTCTCAAGCTCCCGAAGCGCCGCGGTGATCATCGGGCCTAGGTGCGAGAAGTCGCCGGCGTCGGCGGTGATCTCGGCCGCGAGCACGATCTGCTGCTCGTTAACGACCGCTTGGGCGTTGTAGCCCTGGATGTAGCGGCGGTTGCCCATCATCCGCCGCGAGTCCGGGTCGGTCACGTTCACCTCGCCCTGCGGGATCTCTGGCGGCGAATACGGCTTCGGGGTCCCGCCAAGCCGACGCGGGTCGTGCAGCCGCCGGTGCTCGCGAAACGCCTCATATGCCGCGTTTCCGCGCTCCTCGGCGGCGAGATCGTCCTCCAACCACAGCGCCGCAAGCCGCAGACGCTCAGCCCGCGAGCGTGGGATCGGCGCGGCGGTCTGCCACCGCTTCCGATCCTGCTGGCGGCGCGCTTCGCGCAGCCATCCCACCCGGCCCTGTGTCCGAGCGAGGATCCGCTCAACGTCAAACCCGTCCATCGGCTCGCCCGCGGACTGCTCCTCTCGGCCGCTCTCCTCGGGCGTCTCATGACGTACCCGCGCGAGCTCGCGCGCGAGCCACTCACGCCGGCCAGCCTCGGTCTGAAGCTCCGGCGGCAGCTCGTCACCGCGCGCGTCGCCGTGCTGCTCGTCCTCAGCCTCGTCGGTCGCGATCGCCTCGGCGATGATCTCCCGCGCGATCCGGTCATAGTCAACATTGGAGTCGCTGGCCGCGCTCGCCGACAGCTTCGTCCCATCGACCGCGATCACCCCGGACGCGACCAGTCCAGCCTTCGCGCACAGTTTCAGGACCGAACCGAACAACTCGGCCAACGATTCTTGGTGACGCGCGATGAA
>CAWJVJ010000015.1:0-97185 GCA_963846265.1 uncultured Solirubrobacterales bacterium | reverse complement strand
CCCCGGTCCCGCGCCCGGTCCGCGCCGCCCCGACGCCAACCGGCGCCGCGACTCCCCGGACGGAGTCGCCCAATCCGGCTGGCGGCCCACACGCGGCCGCCCAGGCCGCCTCAGGACCGCTTGCCGGCGCTCAGCCAGCCCGCGGCCCCTGTCCGGCGCTCCCACGCCGGACAGACCCCACGACCACCCGCGAGCGTCACAACATCCCCGCGCCGGCGACCAACCGCTCCCCGCCCTCGTCACGACAGCCACCGCCCGCGCCGGCGACCAACCGCCGGCGCTCAGATCACTTGGTCGTCGTGGGCTTGGTCGTCGTGGGCTTGGTCGTCGTCGTGGTTGGCGCCACCGGGTTCGTGACCTCGGTCGCGCTGTACTCGACGCGGGTCCCGGGGTAGTCGCACGAGTACGACGTGCTCGAACCGACGTTGACCTGAGCCTGCGTGCTGCCGGGAGGATTCTGGCAGTTGCGGCTGCGGCTCTGGCGGTAGGCGAAGTGGCTCGTCGAGAGGTTGATCGAGAGGACCGGCGCCCAGGTCGGCGTGGTCAGCGCGATCGTCTCACCGCGGACGACGGGAATCGTCGTCGTGAGCGGGAACTGGGCCACCTGTCCCAGATAGGGCTGAACGTCGACGAGCGGGCTCTGCGCGACCACCTGCCAGCTCCACTGCGTCTTCTTGCCAACCTTTTTGAGCACGGTGACACCGACCTGCGCGTCGCCGCCGAACGTCGTGTCGAGGTACTTGAGGTCGCTCTGCACGGTCGTCGCGTTGGTCGAAAGGGCGGACACCCCGACGGTGAAGGCGACGAGGCGGCCGGCCTGCTTGACCGTCGATGGGTAGGCGACGTTGTCCCGGATCGTCTCGAGCGCCGTCACTCGATTCAGGATGATCCTGCAGTCTGAGGGCGCCAGGCCCTTCGGACAGGTCGGCGAGGTGACCGGCGTCGTGGTGGCGCCGAGTTCGGTGATCATCGCGTCCGCGGACGCTGGAATTAGCCCACAGAGCGCAAGTGCGCCGGCGATGGCCAGAAAAGAACGTTTCATGTTCAGATTCAACACGACACCCCGGCGCCAGTTGCGCCGCAACCACGCGGCTATTGCCAACCTGGCGCCGGTGAATCGCGTTTCTCTACTGCAAATCGGCTAGTCCAGCCGCCTGGCTAGAGCTTGCTGACGTTGACCGCCTTCGGTCCCTTCGGACCGGCCTCCTCCTCGTAGGAAACCTTGATTCCCTCGGACAGCGAGCGATAGCCGTCCCCCACGATTCCAGTGAAATGAACGAACAAGTCGCGCCCGCCGTCGTCGGGCGTGATGAAGCCGAAGCCCTTGTCGTCGCTGAACCACTTGACGGTACCCGTTGCCATGTACTCCCCTTGAGATGCCTGCTATCGGACACGCCGGTTAGGTGCCCGAGGGCCCCGACCAACCCGGGGAAGGTAGCAAGGAAGCGCGACACATGGCTTTCTGGACTAATTCCATGCAACTTCCCCGGTCTGGAGACCACGCCGGGCGCGTCAGCGCAAGGCCTGTGCCGCCGCCTCGATTTCGCCGGGATCGCCCGGTGCGGGGATCCAGGGCAGCCGCAACGGATCGTCTTCGTAGCGCGGGATGACGTGCACGTGGAAGTGGAACACGGTCTGCCAGGCCGGCTCCCCACAGGAGTTGAGCAGGTTCACGCCGTCGGCATCGAGCCGTTCGACGACCCTGCGCGCCATGCGTTGGGCTGTGTACATCGTCGCCGCCAGGTCCTCGGAATCGATCTCGAGCAGGTCCCGCGCATGCTGCCGCGGAACAACCAGCAGGTGGCCCCGCGTCCCGGGGTTGATGTCCATGAACGCGACGGTCCGCTCGGTCTCGTCGACGATCTGCGCGGGCAGCTCACCGGCGACGATCTTGCAGAAAATGCAATCTGGTTCGCTCACAGCCGCCCAGACTATCGTCCGGAGACGGACGTGCCCTCCCGGCCGACGATCGCCCGCGCTCGATCGATCGCCTGCTCGCGGGAGCTGATCTCCCCCGCGAAGCTCGCCTCCTCGAGCTCCTCGAGGATGTGGCCGAGCTGCGGGCCGGGTCGGAGCCCGACGGCGCGCGCCAGCTCGTCGCCTCTCACCGGGGGCCGCGGACGGACCTCGCGCCACGCGAGCGCCTCCCCCAGCAACTCGCGCGCGAGCTCCAGGTGGCGCGCGATCGCCTCGTCGGACCCGCGTCCGCGCGTGGCCAGCCGGTCGGCGACGCTGAGCAGCGTCACGTCGACCTGCACCGGCTCGCACGCGCGCAGGTAGCGATAGATCGCCCGCCGGCTGAGCGGCATCTCGTGGACGAGGAAGCCGAGCCGCAGGTGGTGGCGGGTGAGCGCCGCCACGTGCTCGCGCAGCCGCTCGCTCGCGCGCAGACGGGTCAGCACCGCGGCCGCTATCGCCGCCCCGTCGACGTCGTGGCCGATGAACGTGACCCGCCCTTCCGGCGTCACGCCACGGGTCTCCGGCTTGGCGACGTCGTGCAGGAGCGCCCCGAACCGCAGCGCCTGGCCTCGGCTCAGCTCGTTGGCGAGCGGCTCGGCCAGGAACCGCCGGACCGTCTCGGCCTGGTCAGGAAACCACCGCTCGGGCGCGCGCTCGAGCGCGATCGTCTGGGCCAGGACCAACCGGGTGTGCTCGTACACGTCGAGGTGGTGAAACGGGCTCTGCTCGACCCCGTGCAGCTGGCTCAGCTCCGGCAGCACGACCTCGGTGGCCCCGATCGCATCCATCAGCTCGATACCGGCAAGCGCGCCGTCGGCGGCCAGCACCCGCTTGAGCTCCGCGAACACCCGCTCGGGCGCCACTCGAACGAGTGCGGCGACGCTCGCCCGGGCCGACTCGGCGGTGTCGGCGTCGACGTCGAATTCCAGCTCGCACGCCAGCCGCGCCAACCGCAGCGTGCGCAGCGGATCGTCCGCGAACGCGTGCGCTGACACCATCCGGAGCCGGTGAGCGCGCAGGTCGGCGAGGCCGCCGAACGGATCGACATAGCCGGCGCCGCCGAGCGGCTCGGCGATCGCGTTGATCGTGAAGTCACGGCCGGCCAGGTCGGCCTCGATCGATTCGCCCACGGCCGGCAGCACGTCGACCTGCCAGCGGTGACCGCGGTCGACGACCCGCCAGACGCCGAACGCCTCTGAGAGCCCGAACGCGTGACCGTCCGTCGAGCGCGCGAGCTCGCGCGCCAGCCGCCGCGCATCGCCGAGGAGCACGACGTCGTAGTCGTCGGTCGGCCGCCCCAGAAGCCGGTCCCGGACGGCCCCGCCCACGAGCCACGCGGGTTCGTCCGCGGCCAGCCGGGCGAGCGCGCGGAGCGGATCGTTCCTGCTCACACCGCGACCCCGTCTCGGTGGTAGGCCCGGGGCACCCGAGCCGTGATCCCGCACAGGACCTCGTAGTTGATCGTGCCGATCCGGCGCGCGACCTCCTCGGCCGTCTGATGCTCGGCGCCGTCGGCACCGATGATCGTCACCCGGTCACCACAGCTCACGTCGCCGGCCGACGAGCCGAGCTCGACCGTGATGTTGTCCATGCTGACCGTCCCCGCTAGCGGATAGCGCCGGCCGCCGATCAGCACGTCGCAGTTGTTCGTCAGCGCCCGGCGGATCCCGTCGGCGTAGCCGATCGGGACGGTCGCGATCCACGTATCCCGCGTGGCGACGAACCGGCGTCCGTAGCCGGCGCTGTCGCCGGCGCGCGCGAGCTTCACGGCCGCCACGTACGAGCTCAGCTCGAGCGCCGGCTCGAGGCCGTGCCCGCCCGGATCCTCGTTCATCGGGTCGGCGCCGTAGATCGCGATCCCGCAGCGGACAACGTCGTAATGGCTCGCGGGCTCGCGCAGCGTGGCGGCGCTGTTCGCGGCGTGCACGACGATCCCGGGCCACCGCTCGCGCATCGTCGCGGCAAATGGAGCGAACCGGTCGAGCTGGGCAGCGGTGAACGACGGGTCCTCGTCGGCGGTCGCGAAGTGGGTCATCGCGCCCGCGAGCTCGAGCGCCGGAGCGGCCGCGGCGATGCTCTCGGCCACGCGGATCGCCTCGCCTGGATCGCGCGTCCCGAGCCGGCCCATGCCCGTGTCGAGCTTCACGTGCACCCGCACGGAGTCCTGCGACCCGGCGGCACCTTGGTCGCGGACCGCACGCTGCAAGCGCCCGACGAACGACTCGCTCCACGCGACGAGCTCGCTACCGGCCTCAAGCGACACCGGCAGCTCCTCGTCGCTGATCGCGCCCATCACCAGCACCGGTGCGGCGATGCCGGCGGCGCGCAACTCGGCCGCCTCGAGGGCGGTCGCCACCGCCAGCGACCGCGCCCCACCCGCGAGCGCCGCGCGCGCCGCCGGGACCGCGCCGTGGCCGTAGCCGTTCCCCTTGACCACCGCGATCAGCTCGGCCCCGCCGGTCAGCTCGGAGCGGAGCCGGGCGACGTTGCGCTCGATCGCGGCGAGGTTCACCCGGGCCAGCGCGCGCAGCGCCATGATCAGACCGCCCGGGTCGCGAGGGCGCGGGGCAGCGCCGCGATCACATCGCTTGCGATCACGCCCTCCGGCCCGATCTCCTGCGCCGCAAGCACGCCGGCGCGAGCGTGCACGAGCACGCCGGCACACGCGGCGTGGAATGGATCCATCCCCTTGGCCAGGAGCGCGCCGATGACGCCCGAGAGCACGTCGCCGGTGCCCGCGGTGGCCAGCGCCGGCGCGCCGCCCCGGTTGACGCCGGCGCGGCCATCAGGGGCGGCGACGATCGTGTCGTCGCCCTTCAGCACGACGATTGCCTGAGCCTCGCCCGCGGCCTGGCGCGCGCTGTGCAGGCGCCGGGCGCCGACCGCCGCGCTGTCGGTCTCGAGCAGTCGGGCGAGCTCGCCGGCGTGCGGGGTCAGCACTGTCGGTGCGTCGCGCTCGGCCAGCGAACCGAGCTCGCCGGCGTGCGCGTTCAGCCCGTCCGCGTCGAGCAACAGCGGCACCGGCGCGTACCGCGCCAGTTGCCGGGCGAATTCCTGGGTCTCCGCCGCCCGCCCCAGCCCCGGTCCGAGCACGAGCGCGTTGGCCCGATCCGCCCGCTCGAGCACGCCCTCAACGCCCCAGGGCTCGAGCGCCCCGTCCGTATCGGGTAGCGGCACGGTCATCACCTCGAGCAGCCTGCTCTCGAAGATCAAGTTGAGCGAGGAGGGCACGCACGCCGTCACGTAGCCGGCGCCGGTGCGCATCGCGGACTCCGACGCGAGGCACGGCGCGCCGGTCAGCCCGAGCGACCCGCCGCAGACGAGCACGCTGCCGGCGGCGAACTTGTTCGAGTCCCTACCCCGCCGTGGGATCCCGTCGCTCGCGCGGTCTGAGATCAGTCCGACCTGCGGCTCGCCGGGTCCGCCTGCGGGAATCCCGATGTCAATCACCCGAACGTCGCCGGCGTGCGTCTTGCCGGGGTCGATCCACAGTCCTGGCTTGGCCGCGTGGAAGGTTGCCGTCGCGCGCGCCTGCACGGCGACCCCGGCGATCTCACCCGTCGACGCGTCGACTCCGCTCGGAACATCGCACGCGATCACGCACGCCCCGGCGTCCGCACCGCCGCCGGCGTCGTTGACCCCCGCACCCCCGCCGGCGTGGTTGATCGCCGCGATCGCGCCGGCCGCGGGTTCCCGTGGCTCCCCCGAAAAGCCCGTCCCGAGGATCGCGTCGATGATCGCGCCCGCACCGGCGAGGTCCCCCGCGTCGAACGGCGCCGGCTCCGCCCCCGGGAGACGCTCGAGACTTGTCCGAGCATCGCCGCGCAGCTCGCCCGGGTCCCCGAGCAGGAGCACGTCGACCTCGCGACCCCGATCGCGCAATAGCCGGGCCGCGACGAATCCGTCGCCACCGTTGTTGCCCTTGCCGCACACGACCACGATCCGTCCGGCCGGCGCCACCTCACCAGCCAGGTCGGCCAGCCCGGTGCCCGCGCGCTCCATCAGCTCGAGGCCCGGGATGCCGCCGATCGCCCACTCGTCGAGCGCCCGCTGCTCGCCGGCGTCGGGGAGCGGATCAATCCAGTCCGGAAGCGTCGCCATCGCGCCCCGGAGCCTAATGGGTCCGCGTCACACGGCGATCGCGACCGCAGCGGCGTCCCGCTGGGTGTGCGTCAGCGACACCTCGACCTGCACACCGAGCTCGGCCGCGCGCGCCGCAGCCGAACCCGATAGCCGGATCCGAGGCGGCCCGCCGGTGCCGATCACCTCCACCTCGTGGAAGTTCCACGATTCGATCCCGAGCGCCTTGGCCACCGCCTCCTTGGCGCAGAACCGCGCCGCCAAGTGCTGCCCGGGCCGACCGCGTGACGCGGCGTACGCACGCTCGCCCTCGGTGAACAGGCGCTCGGCAAGCCGTGGCGTCCGCTCCAGCGCCCGCTCCAGCCGCTCGATTTCGAGCAGATCTATCCCGATCCTGTACGACGAGCGGGTGGGATCCGGAGTCACTCCACGGTGACGGTCTTGGCCAGGTTCCGGGGCTGATCGACGTTCAGCCCGCGCCGGCGAGCGATGTGGTAGGCCAGCAGCTGCAGCGGGATCACGGCCAGGAGCGGCGTCAGCATCCACTCCGTCCGCGGCACCTCGATCACCTCGTCGGCGTGCTGGCCGATCTGCTCGTCGCCCTCGGTCGCGATTGCGATCACACGGGCGCCGCGGGCCCGGACCTCCTGGATGTTCGAGATCACCTTCTCGAGCACGGGCGACTCGGTTGCGACCACGACTACGGGCGTGCTCTGGTCAAGGAGCGCGATCGGGCCGTGCTTCATCTCGCCGGCGGCGTAGGCGTCGGTCGCGATGTAGGAGATCTCCTTGAGCTTGAGCGCCCCCTCCAAAGCGACGGGCAGCCCAACGTGGCGCCCGAGGTACAGGAAGAACTCGGCGTCGGCGACGCTCTCGGCGATGCGAGCGACGCCGCCCATGTCGCGCTCGAACATCTCCGCGATCCGGTGGGGCAGGCGCTTGACCTCGCTGATCATCGCCTTGAGCTCGCCCGGCTCGAGCGTGCCGCGCAGCTCGGCCAGCCGTAGCGCGAGCAGGTACATCGCCACGACCTGGCTGACGAACGTCTTCGTGGCCGCAACCCCGATCTCGAGCCCGGCGCGCGTGTACAGCACGCCGTCGGCCTCGCGCGTGGCCTGCGAGCCCATGATGTTGCTGATCGCGAGCACCTTCGCGCCGCAGGCGCGTGCCGTTCGCATCGCCGCCAGCGTGTCGGCCGTCTCGCCGGACTGCGAGATCCCGATCACGAGATCGCCCGGGCCGACGATCGGATTGCGATAGCGGTATTCGGAGGCGATCTCGACCTCGACCGACACGCGCGAGAACTCCTCGATCGCATAGCGGCCGATCAGCCCGGCGTGGTACGAGGTGCCGCAGGCGACGACGACGATCCGGCGTAGGTTCCGGAGCAGCTCGTCGTCGATCGGGCCGAGGTCGCCAAGGTCGATCCCGACGCCGCGGGCGGCGCGCTCGCCAATCGTCTCCGCGACCGCGTCGGCCTGCTCATGGATCTCCTTGAGCATGAACGTCTCGTAGCCCTGCTTCTCGGCGGTCTCGGGGTCCCAGTCGATCTCGACGATCTCGCGATCGAGCGCGGTGCCGTCGGCGGTGGAGAACTCGACCCCGTCGGGCCGCAGCACGACGATCTCGTCGTTCTCGATGTACTGGACGTGGCGCGTGTGGCGCAGGAACGCCGGAATCGCCGACGCGATGAACTGCTCCCCGTCGCCGCGGCCGATGATCAGCGGGCACTCTTTGCGCGCTCCGACCAGCAGGCCGGGCTCGTCCGCGGTCATCGCGACGAACGCGTAGTGGCCGCGCAGCTCCGCGTAGGCGCGGCGCACCGCCTCGACGAGATCGCCGTCGTTGTGATGCGCTACGAGGTGTGCGATCACCTCGGCATCGGTCTCGGAGGTGAACTCGGCGCCCTCGGCGACCAGCCGGCGCTTGAGCGAGATGTAGTTCTCGACGATCCCGTTGACCACGATGTGGACGCGGTCGGTGTTGTCGAAGTGGGGGTGGGCGTTCTCCTCGGTGACCCGTCCGTGGGTGGCCCAGCGCGTGTGGCCGATTCCGGTCCCCGGCTGAGGCCGCTCGGCGAGCGCGACGGCCGCCTGTCCGCGCTGGGGGCCGCCACAGGCGTCGATAGCGTCGCGCAGCGCGCTCAGGTTGCCGACAGCGCGGACGGCATCGATCCGGTCCCCGTGGAGCACCGAGATGCCGGCGCTGTCATAGCCACGGTATTCGAGCTTCTCGAGGCCGGCGAGCAGGATTGGGCGCGCCTTACGCGGGCCGACGTAGCCGACGATTCCACACATGGGTCCTTAACTTCCCCTTTCGTGGCGGGCAACTGCACGATCGCCTTCCGGTCCGTCGGAGCGGGCGAACGATGTTAGACGGAAGAACGGTCGACTCATCAACGCACAACGGGTTGCAGGACTACCGGACACCGCAACTCGTTCGGTGCGCGATTGCGCGACTTACAGCCGTCGAGGCGCGTCTACTAGCTGAGCGCTGTCTCCACAATCCGCTGCAAACGCGCGCAGATCTCGTCGGTCTCCTGCTGGCTCGGCGCCTCGACCATCACTCGGATCAGCGGCTCGGTGCCCGACGCCCTCACAAGCACGCGGCCCCGGCCCGTCAGCCCCGCGTGCTCGCGTGCCACCGCCTCCTCCACCCCGGGGTCGGCCATCGCCGCGACCAGTCCGTTGCGGTCGGCGGCGCGGATGTTGACCAGGCGCTGGGGCAGCTTCTCCATCGCACCCCGTTCGGCCAAATCCTGCCCTCCGAGCGCCTCGAGCGTGAGCAGCGCGCTCGCGATCCCATCGCCGGACGGCCCGAAGCCGAGGTCGATGATGTGGCCGGACTGCTCGCCTCCGAGCGTCCACTCTCGCCGGCGGAGCTCGTCGAGCACGTAGCGGTCGCCGACGGCCGTCGTCGCGACCTCGATGCCCGCCTCCGCCATCGCGTGGTGAAAGCCGTAGTTCGTCATGACCGTGACCACGACGCCGTTGCCGGACAGCCGGCCGTCGGCGCGCAGGTGCAGCGCCGCCAGCGCGATCAGCTCGTCGCCGTCGACGATCGCGCCGCGGCCGTCGACCGCGAGCACCCGATCGCCGTCGCCGTCAAACGCGAATCCGACGTCATAGTGGCCGCCGGCGACGCGCTTGGCAATCACGTCGAGGTGGGTCGACCCGCACCCCTGGTTGATGTTCAGCCCGTCGGGTTGATCGGCGATCACGTCGACGTCCGCCCCCAGCCGCCGGAAGATCTCGGGAGCCGCCTGGAACGTGGCGCCGTTGGCGCAGTCGAGCAGCACGCGGAGCCCGCTCAGCTCAAGGCCGGAGAAGCGCTCGGATAGCTGCTGCAGGTAGTCCTCGAGCGCACCCTCGAAGGGCCGGATCCGGCCGATGTGCGGCGGCGGGGGCGGGGGCGTCTCGAGCGCGGCCTCGATCTCGTGCTCGGTGTCGTCGTGGAGCTTGAATCCGTCGCCGGCGAACAGCTTGATGCCGTTGTCCTCGTAGGGGTTGTGCGACGCCGAGATCACCGCCGCGAGGTCGAGGCCGTGCCGGCGCACCAGCAACGGCGCCGCGGGCGTCGGGAGCACGCCGGCGAGCCAGGCATCGCCCCCCGCCGCGGCCACGCCGGCGGCGATCGCCGACTCGAGCATCTCGCCCGACTCGCGCGTGTCGCGGATGATCAGCACCTGCGGGCGCTCCGCGTCCAGCCGCGCCACCGCGGTGCGGGCCAGCGCCAGCGCGAGGTCGGCGGTCAGGAAATGTCCCGCACGGCCGCGGACACCGTCCGTGCCAAACAGCTGGCGCGCCATCGGGGCGCTAGCGCTTGGAGAACTGCGGCCGCTTGCGGGCTTTCTTCAGCCCGGCCTTCTTGCGCTCCTTGACACGCGGATCGCGCGTCAGGAAGCCGCGGCGCTTGAGCTCGCCGCGCAAATTGGGGTCGGCCACGATCAGCGCGCGCGAGATCCCGTGGCGGAGCGCGCCGGCCTGGGCCGACACGCCGCCTCCGTGCATCCGCGCGACTACGTCCATCCGCGACTCGTAGCCGACGGTCTCGAGCGGCTGGCGGATGATGCGCCTGAGCGTCTCGCGGGGGAAGAATGCCTCGAGCGTCTTGCCGTTGATCTCGTACGTGCCGGTGCCGGGCTTGAGGATCACCCGCGCGACCGCGGTCTTGCGCTTGCCCGTCGAGGTGTAGCGCGCGCCCGCCGCCAGATCGATCGCGGCGTCGGCAATCGGGCTGGCGTCCTCCTCGGCCTCCCGCTCGCGCGCGGCCAGCGCCTCCCTGTCGGCCTCGGCCGCCGCCTGCGCCTCGGCGTCGAGGAACTGCTCGCCCTCGGAGACGATGTCGGGGATCAGGTCGGCGCCGGGGATCTCCGGCTTCTGGCGGGGGGTGAGCTCGACATCCTCGTAGTCCTCGTCCACCGCCGCTGGTGCCTGCGGAGCAGGAGCCTCGGCAGCCGGCGCCTGCGCAGCAGGAGCCTCGGCAGCCGGCGCCTCCTCAGCGGGCGCCTCGGCGACCGGTTCCGCATCAGCCGGCGCCTCGGCGACCGGTTCCGCATCGGCGGGCGCCTCGGCGACCGGTTCCGCATCAGCGGGCGCCTCGGCGGCCGGTTCCGCATCGGCGGGCGCCTCGGCGACGGGCTCCGGCTCCGCCTCCGCGACGGGCTCCGGCTCCTCTTCAGCCTCGGCAACGGGCTCGGGCTCGGCAGCCGGCGCCTCCTCAGCGGGCGCCTCGGCGGCCGGGGCGGGCTCGGGCTCGGGCTCGGCGACGGGCTCAGGCTCGTCGGCGGTGGGCTCCTCGGGAGCCCGCTCGTCCTGGTCTTCGGCCTGCTGCTCGTCTTCGGGGCGCTCGGTCACAGCTTGATCTCCATCGGTTGCGGCTGCTGTGCGACATGAGGATGTGCGGGGCCCGCGTAGACCTTCAGCTTGGTCAGCTGCTTTCGCGCGAGACGGTTGCGGGGCAGCATTCCCTTGACCGCGAGGCGGATGACCTCCTCGGGCCGGCGCTCGAGCATTTCGTTCAAGGTCCGGGACTTCAGCCCCCCGGGATAGCCGGAGTGACGGTAGTAGCGCTTGTCGGCGCGCTTGTTGCCCGTCACAGCGATCTTCTCGGCGTTGACGACGATCACGAAATCGCCCGTGTCCACGTGCGGCGTGTACGTCGGCTTGCGCTTGCCGCGGAGCGCGTCGGCGATCTGCGTCGCAAGCCGCCCGAGCGTTAGCCCGGAGGCGTCGACGAGCAACCAGTTGCGCTCGCGGTCGGCGGGGGTGGCTACGTAGGTCTTCATGGCATGCACAAGCCGCGCGACGGTCGCGCGGCTCGGCCCAATGATAGGCGATCCCGCGCGCTACGGCCGATCGTGGCGCAGCGTACGCTCAAACCCATGACCCTGTCCCTCAAGGTCAAGCGGGTCGGGATTCGCTGCGCGTACGTCGGGCTCCGGGTGTACTGGTTCCTCGTAAGGCCGAAGGTCGTGGGGGTCAAGTGCGTGCTTCTGAACGACGATCACGTGCTGCTCGTCCGCCACACGTACGGCCGCCGCAACTGGGACCTGCCCGGAGGCACGGTCAAGCGGCGCGAGGTTCCGATCGACGCCGCCCGGCGCGAGATGGACGAGGAGCTCGGCCGCCGGATCGAGAACTGGCAGGACCTCGGCGTGCTGTTCACGACCACCGACCATCACCGGGACAACGTGCACCTGTTCCAGACGCACATCGCCGATCGCAGCCTCGACATCGACCTGCTCGAGCTCGACGAGGCGAGTTGGTTCCACCGAGACCGGCTACCGCCCGACATCGGGCCGTTCGTCCGCCGGATCATGGCGCGGGCCGCGATGTCTACGGAATCCTGAGCGCTGAGACCCGCGTGGTCGTGGTCGTCCGCGTGGCGTGCGAGCTCGCGGTCAGGGTCAGCTTCAGCGACACGCGCCGGTGCCGGCTGGCGGCGGCGCGAAGGACCTTAACCACGCCGGCGGCGGGCTTGATGACGAGCACGGTCGGGCGGCCCGCTGCGATGGTCGCCCGCAGGCTGCCGAACTCGAGGCTGAGCGCCTTGAGCTTTCCCTTCCGGGCCGCGACCGCCTTGACGGTGATCGTCACGTTCGCCCGGGCGTCGCAGGTCGCGAGCACACCGAGCTCCGCCGGGTGGCGCGTGAGCCTCACCGACAGCGCCTTCATCGTGCATCGCTGTGCGCGGACGCCGATGATCGCGGATCCGCTGCTGGCGGAGTGCGCGTCGTCGCCGTCGTAGGTGGCGTCGATTCGGGCCTGCGCCGGCGGGAGCTGGCTCGGCGTGAACTGGACCTCGCACATCGCCTCACGGGGCGTCTCGGTCGCGCCGAGCACGCAGCCCGAATCGTCTGCGAATGCAGCCCCCGCCGTGGGCGAGCTGAACGCGACCGTGCCGGTGGGGGTGATCGGGCCGCCAGTATCCGTGTCCGAGACCATCACCGTGCAAATCGCCGAGGCGGTCACCGCGACCGGCGAGGGCGAGCACCCCACGCTGGTCGTGCTCGTGCGCGGAGCGACCTCGATCAGCGTGTCGGAGGTCTGCTCGGACGGGGTCGAGTCGTCGACGGTAACCGTCGCCGTGTAGCCGCCCGCCTCGGCGTAGGAGTGCGTCCCGGTCACGTTGAACGCCCCGCCCGATCCGGGGACGATCGTGCCGGCGGTGCGGGTTCCGTCGCCCCAGTCGATCGTGGCGGTGACGTCGGCGTGGGCATCGCTCTCGGTGAACGTGTCGAGGACCGGCGAGACCGGCACGCCGGCGGTCGTGCCGACGTTCGGCCGGGCCGGCGCCGGCTCGGCGAGCACGGCGTCGTCGCCGGCGACGAGGTCGGCGGCGGGTGCGGTGCCCGGCGTGGACGTGGTGCCGTCGAACCCGAAGATCTCTCCATCGCCGAGTGTGATCACGACCCGGGTGACGACCGGACTCGGGAACAGCAGACCCGCGAACGACGTCCCGCCCGGGGCCGCCGGCGCGGACACCTGGTCGAGCAGGGCATCGTCGTTGTAGTAGGAGATCTCGGTCGGGCTGCTGTTCCGGACGTTCAGGAACACGACGCCGAGACCCCGACTGAGCGCCGGCGCCGGCGTGCTCGACTGGCCGCTCGGGGAGACGACGTCGAGCTCGGTCGTGTTCGAGTTGAACGGCGCCCACACGTTCGGCGCGCTGAACGGGGTGAACTGGGCGTTCGAGTTGACCGAGTGGAAGCCGTCGTTCGCGACGGCGACCCCGGATCCGCCCAGCTGGTCCTCCCCGCGCTGTGCCGGCCCGATCTCTAGTCCCCAGGGCTGCAGGCGAGTGCGCGCGACCGCGACCACACGGCCGGCGTTGATCACTGTCGAGCCGGGATCGCTGCCGTCGAGCGCCACCGCGTCCCAGTTCACGTGCCGGAAGCCGCTGCCCTGCTCGCCGGCGAGCGCACCGTTGTCCGCGCCGCCGGCGGCCGCCTCAAACGCCGCGAGCGCGGACGGAACCGAGGTGCCCGATGCACTCGAACCCGTGAACGTAGCCGGCGTCCCCGCCGGCACCGACAGCGATGCGTTAGCCGCCGGCGCGAGCACAGCGCACACGCACGCCACCGCCACTGCGACGACCAACTGCCCCCAACGGACTGCCCCAGCCATCAACAACGCCCGGTCAGGCTACTCCCATTCGATCGTGCCGGGAGGCTTGCTCGTGATGTCGAGCACGACCCTCCCGACCGGACGGATCTCGCCGATCATCCGCGCGGCGATCTGCTCGAGCAGGTCGTACGGCAGGCGCGCCCAGTCGGCCGTCATCGCGTCGTCGCTGGTCACCGCACGGATCACGATCACGTTCCCGTAAGTGCGCGAGTCGCCCTGCACTCCCACGGTGCGGATGTCCGGGAGCACGCAGAACGACTGCCACAGATCGCGGTACAGCCCCGCCTTGCGGATCTCGTCCTGGAGGATCGCGTCAGCCTCGCGGAGGATCTCGAGGCGCTCGCGCGTGGCCTCGCCCCCGACGATCCGGATCGCCAGCCCGGGGCCGGGGAACGGCTGGCGCCACACGAGTCGCTCAGGCAGCCCGAGCTCGGCGCCGACCGCGCGCACCTCGTCCTTGAACAGCCCCCGCAACGGCTCGACCAGCTCGAAGTCGAGGTCGTCGGGGAGCCCACCGACGTTGTGGTGAGACTTGATCGTCGCTGCGCCAGTGCTGCCGCCGGACTCGATCACGTCGGAGTACAGCGTGCCCTGCACGAGGAAATGGACGTCGTCGAGCTTCCTCGCCTCCTCCTCGAACACGCGGATGAACTCGGCGCCGATCCGCTTGCGCTTCTGTTCGGGGTCGGTCACGCCCTGAAGGCGTTCGAGGAACCGGTCGGATGCGTCGACCGCGACCAGCGGCACCTGGAAATGCTCGCCGAACGCCTGGACCACCTGCGCGCCCTCGTTCTTGCGCATCAACCCGTGATCGACGAACACGCACGTCAGCCGGTCGCCGATCGCGCGATGGACGAGCAGCGCCGCCACGCTCGAGTCGACTCCGCCCGAGAGCCCGCAGATCGCCCGCCCGTCGCCGACCTGGGCGCGGATCGCCGCGATCTGGTCCTCGATCACCGAGCTCGGGCTCCACGTCCGCTCGCATCCACACGCGTCCTCGAGGAAGTTCGTCAGCACCTGCTGGCCGTACGGCGTGTGGACCACCTCGGGATGGAACTGGATCCCGTAGATCGCGCGTTCGGTCGATTCGAACGCCGCCACCGGCGACGCGGTCGACGACGCGAGCGCGGTGAATCCGGGGGGCGGCGCGAACACCGTGTCCCGGTGGGACATCCAGCAGCTCTGCTCAGGCGGCGTGCCCGCCAGCAACCGGCCGGGCTCCGCGACCGCGAGCTCCGAGCGCCCGAACTCCCCGACCTCGGCGCCCTCGACGCGGCCGCCCAGCTCCCGCGCGAGCAACTGCATGCCGTAGCAGATGCCGAGCACCGGAACGCCGAGCTCGAGCAGCTCGCGCTCCAACGGTGGCGCGCCCTCCTCGTACACCGACGCCGGCCCGCCCGAGAGGATCACGCCCTTCGGGCGCCGGCGCCGCACCTCCTCGAGGCCGACGTGATGGGGCAGCAGCTCCGAGAACACGCCGCACTCGCGGACGCGGCGGGCGATCAGCTGCGAGTACTGCCCGCCGTAGTCGAGAACCACGACCTCTTCTTGGATTAGGCCCCGCCCACCCCGCTTCGCGGCATCCGAGGGACCATCTGCCCCGTCCGGACGGGGTCGCACGGCCCCACGGACGCCGAGCGCAGCGAGGCCAGTATTACTCGACACTAACTGTGGCAGCCGCGGCCTTGGCGCCCATGCCGACGCCCTGCTCGCGCTGAAGGTGCTTGCCCTCGGTCTGGAGCGCGGGCGCCACCGCCAGCTCCGCGCGGTTGAACTCCGCGATGTCCCGGTAGCCGCAGGTGGCCATCGAGGTGCGCAGCGCGCCCATCAAGTTGAAGGTGCCGTCGTTCTCGCGCGCCGGGCCCTTGACGATCTCCTCGAGTGTGCCGTTGGGCGTCGTCGCCACCCTCGCGCCACGCGGAAGCGTCGGATGGAACGTGGCCATGCCCCAGTTGTAGCCGCGGCCCGGGGCCTCGTAGGCGCGCGCGAGCGCGGAGCCGAGCATGACCGCGTCGGCGCCGCACGCGATCGCCTTGGCGATGTCGCCGCCGTTGCGCATCCCGCCGTCGGCGATCACCTTGACCATGTCGCCGGTCTCGAGCATGTGCTGCGAGCGCGCGGCGGCCACGTCGGCGATCGCGGTCGCCTGCGGAACGCCGATCCCGAGCACGCCGCGGGTGGTGCAGATCGCGCCCGGACCGACCCCGACGAGCACGCCCGCGGCCCCGGTCCGCATCAGGTGCAGACCGGTGTGGTAGGACGCGCAGCCGCCGACGATGATCGGAATCGGCGCCAGCTCGCGGATGAATTCCTTGAGGTTGAGCGGCGGACGGCTCTCGTCGCGCGAGACATGCTCGGCCGACACAACCGTTCCCTGGATCACGAGGATGTCGAGGCCGGCCTCGAGCGCGACCTCGTAGTACGTGCGCACCTTCTGCGGGGTCAGCGACGCGGCGGCCACCACTCCCTGCGACTTGATCTCCCGGATCCGCTGCGCGATCAGCTCGGGCTTGACCGGCTCCCGGTAGATGTCCTGCATCTCGCGCGTGGCGATGTCCTTCGAGAAGGTTGAGATCCGCTCGAGCTGCGAGTCGGCATCCTCATAGCGGCAGAAGATGCCCTCGAGGTTGAGTACCGCCAGACCTCCGAGCTTTCCGATCACGCCCGCGGTCTCCGGCGAGACGACCCCGTCGAGCGCGGCGCCGAGCAGCGGCAGCTCGAACAGGTACGGCCCGAGGTTCCACGAGACGTCGACGTCGTCGGGGTCGCGCGTGCGCCGCGAGGGCACGATCGCGATCTCGTCGAATCCGTACGCCCGCCGGGCCTTCTTGCCGCGTCCGATCTCTACTTCCATTGCGGAATCGTATTAGTCGGGGCGGACAGGAACGGCGCGTCGGGCATCGGGTCGATCGATCGTAGCAACGCGTTATGGAGCTTCCAGCCGGGCGGCTGCGCGGCGATACCCCAAACTGCGGTGTTTCTCAGCGGATCTCGGCGCCGATGCTCACGGGTTCGAGCTCGACCTCCGGCAGGAGCCGGTCCACGGCCGACGGATCGAGCAGGCCGGCGCCGAAATGCTGGACCGATTCGGCGCCGCAGGCGACCCCGTAGCGCAGGCACTCGGTCGGCGAGCGGCCGAGATAGCGAGCCGCGACGTAGCCGGCCAGGAAGGCATCGCCCGAGCCGATCGTCGAGCGCGCCTCCTGCTCTTCGATCCGCGCCCGGTACAGCGCCTGGCCGCCGCTGTCGAGCACGTGCGCGTAGCACCCGTCCGAGACGGTCATGATCGCCTCGGCGGGCCCGAGGCGGGTCATCTCGACCACCGCGCTCGCCCTGTCGTCGACGTCATTGAACTCGTGGCCGACCAGCTCCTCGGCCTCGAGCTCGTTCGGCGACACCACGTCGGGCTCGGCCCGCACGGCCAGCCGCAGCGGCTCCCCTTCGGTGTCGACGACCGTGATCACGCCGATCTTCTTGAGCTCGCGGATCAGGCCCGCGTACACGTCGGGTGCCACGCCCCGAGGCAGGCTGCCGGCGAACACGCACATGCTCGCGCCCTTGGCCAGATACAGGAGCTTCTCGCGGAACAGCTCGAGGTCGTGAGCAGAGACCGACGGTCCACGCTCGTTGATCTCGGTGTGGAGCCCGGTCGTCGGGTCGAGCACGGCCGTGTTCGTCCGCGACTCCTCGCGGATGCGCACGAACCCGTTGAGGATCGCCTCGGCGTTGAGCGCGTCGACGATCTGGTTTCCGGTCGCGCCGCCGGCGAGGCCCGTCGCGATCACGGGCTGCCCGAGGCGCTTCAGCGCGCGCGCCAGGTTGACCCCCTTGCCGCCCGGCATCGTGATCTGCTCCACCGACCGGTGCCGGCGTCCGACCCTGAAGTTCGGTACCTCGAGCGTCTTGTCAAGCGCGGCGTTGAGGGTGACGGTGATGATCATCGCGACCTGGACGACCTAGGTCGACCGGCCCTTGTTCCAGAGCGACGCCTGCCACGCCTCTTTCCCCTGGTCCATTCGCGCCAGAACATAGTCAGCCCGATCGCCGCACCTGCCGCCACCAACAGTCCTGACAGCGTAACCGATACCACGACCACGCCAGCGATCGATTTCGGCTTTTTGATCTGCGGCACTTCGGCGCCGAGGAGCAGCGGGATTCGCGTCACGACCTGCCCGCCCTCGACGACCGCCACCGACCCCACCTGCGTGTCCTGTGATAGCGGGCCGGTGAGCTGCGCCGGCGCGTTCACGCGAAGCCTGACCTTGGCCGAGCGCGGGAACACGTGGGTGTAGGTGGAGGCCGCGATCAGCCGCACATGCGCCCCGGGCTTGCCGTTTATTTCCGGCCGGGCGAGCACTGCGCCGGCGTGAACCGGCGTGCGCATGCCGAAGTTCGCAAAGCCCCAGTTGAGGAGAGCCAGCGCGTTCGAGTCGCGGGCGGCCTCGCTCGAGGTGCCGAGCACGGCGTCGATCAGCGTCATGCCTCCCTGCGTTCCCGACGCCACAAGCACGTAGCCGGCGTCGAGCGTGTGCCCGGTCTTGACGCCGTTGACCCACGAGTAGTGCAGGACCAGGTCATTCAGGTTGACTACGTCGCGGACGTGGTTTCCGGTCCGCAGCACCGCCTGCTTCGTCCTGACCACGGCCTTGAAGAACGGCTCGTTCTGCAGCAGGTACCGCGCCAGGTCGACGAGGTCGCCCGCGCTCGAGTAGTTGCCGGGCGTGTCCAGCCCGCTCGGGGTCGTGTAGTGGGTGTGCGTCAACCCGAGCTGACGGGCTCGGGCGTTCATCATCCCGAGGAAGCGCGCCACCGATCCGTGTCCGACGTTGTACGCGAGATCCTCCGCAGCGTCGTCGGCGCTCGGCAGCAGCATCGCGATCAGCAGATCGTGCACGCTCATCCGCTCGCCCGGCTCGAGGCCGATCTGCGAGTCCTCCGACGCCGGGATGTAGTTCGGATCGGCGAATACCCGGCTCAGCGGGGCGTGCTGCAGCGTGACCAGCGCGGTCATCAGCTTGGTCGTGCTCGCGATCGCAAGCTCGGCGCTCGAGTTCTGGCCGTACAACTGCTGTCCGCTGCTCTCTTCGATGAGGGCCGCGGCGCGGACGTCGAGCGGTGGCGGTGGTGGGTTGGAGGTCTTGGCGGTGGTCGCCGGCGCGCCCCCCGTTGCCGTGGCGCCCCCGGTCGCGGACGCGGATTGAGCTGCGGGCACGGTCGTGGCGGTGGACGTCGGCGAGGGCGCGGTCTGCGTCGTCGGGGAGCCGGCGAGCGCCTCCCGCGGCCAGCCGACCGCGAGTATCGTCCCGCAGGCCGCCAGCGCGACCACAAGTGCAGCCGCCACCGCGGCCAACCGCCGGGTCACGGCTACCTCATTGCCGCAGCCGGAGGCGCTGCGAGGGCTGGAGGGCGTTCGGGTTGATGTGCGGGTTCAGCGCTTCGATCGCCGTGATCGAAACGCCGGTCTTGGCCGCGATCCCGGACAACGAATCTCCGGGCTTGACGATATAGAAGGTCGCCTTCGACGGCGCCGACGTTCCCTTGCTGTGGTGATGCGCGACCGTGGAGGTCGTCTGGACCGTGGTCGTCGATGTCGAGGTGTGCTTCGGCAAGAGCGCATGGTGGACGACGAGATACGTGGCGGTAACCGCCGCGGCCAGCGCGAGCGGCGCGATGTATCGCGCCGGGTTCCTCCACCCCACCATCGCACCGGCGATCATACCTGCGCTGTCGGCACAAACCATTCTCCGGTGTGCAGATGCTCATGCGCGGGCGAGCCGCAGTCGCGCGCGCTGGGGGACGGCCGGCGCGGTTCACGCGCCGGCAAGCGGGATCGCGGTGGGGCGTCGGACGCCGGCAAGCGGGATTGCGGTGGGGCGTCGGACGCCCGGCGGACGGGATCGCGGTGGGGCGTCGGACGCCGGCGAGCGGGATCGCGGTGGGGCGTCGGACGCCGGCGGACGCGGCGCGAGGCCATGCGATCCGGCTCACGCCGCCAGGCGCCACGCCAGCTCGCGGAGGCGGCCGGCCTCGCGTGCGGCGGCCGCGGCCGGATCCCCGCCGACCTTCTCGTGCGCCGCCACGATCCCGCGCGAGGCCGCGATCAGTCCGCCGGCCGCCCCGTAGGCGAACGCCGGCGCGAGCTGCTCGACGCTCCCGCCCTGGGCCCCGACCCCGGGCAGCAGGAACACCGCGTGCGGCATGCGCTCCCGAAGCACGGCCAGCCGCTCGGGCGCGGTGGCGCCGACGACCGCGCCGACGTCCGACAGGCCCTTCGTCCCGATCCCGCCGGCGCCGAGCTCCGCCACGAGCTGGGCGAGGTGCTCGCTCACCGCCGAGCCGTCCGCGAGCGGCCGCTCCTGGACGTCGGCGGCGCCGGGGTTGGACGTGCGCACGAGTACGAACAGGCCCCGTCCGTGAGCGCGCGCGGTCGTCACGAACGGCTCGAGCGAGTCGCGACCCAGTAGCGGGTTCACCGTCATCGCGTCCGCGCCGAGGCCCGGGATCGAGCCGAACGGACTCGGTGTCTCGCCGAGGAACGCTTGCGCGTACGCCACCGCGGTCACGTCGACGTCGCCCCGCTTGGCGTCGGCGATCACGAGCAGGCCGCGGTCGCGCGCCAGCGCCACGGTCTCGGCCAGCGCGATCCATCCCGCGGCTCCGAGTCGCTCGAAGCACGCAACCTGGAGCTTGACCGCGACGCATTCCTCGGCGGTCGCCTCGATCACCAGCGCGCAGTGCGCGGCGACCGCTCGGGCGGCGCGCGCGGCCGGTGAGCCGGCTGCCGCCGGCGGGGCCGAGTCCGCGCGCCGGATCGCCTCGGGCCACAGGCGCCCCGGATCGGGGTCGAGACCGAGCACGATCTGCGACCGGCGCGCGGCGACCTGTTCCGCCAGCCGATCGCCGAAGCCTCTGACCTCCCCCTCCTCCTCTGGATCGGCGGCCTTCGATGCCCCCTGGATAGACGCCAGAATCACGGGATCTTGCATGCGTGTTCGGTCACAGGGTCCCGTGCCTGACGTCGATGGACGCCACGGTCACGGCGTCCCGCTCGCGACCGCAGCATCCAGCGTCCGGCACGGTGCTACTTGACGGCCTTCTTCAAGCCCGCCCCAGCCGTGAACCTCGGAACGACCGAAGCCGCAATCTGGATTCGCTCGCCGGTCGCCGGATTGCGTCCCTCACGAGCACTGCGCTGTGACACGCTGAACTTGCCAAACCCCGAGAAGGACACGTCGCTGCCGCGCTTGAGCGCGTCCTCGACCGTCTCCAGGAACGCGTCCACCGCTCCGGCTGCATCCTTCTTGCTCAGTCCGGCACGATCAGCTACCTGGTCCACGAATTCTTGCTTCGTCACTTGCTCCCTCCTTCGAGGTGGTAGGAATTCCCGACGTTAACACGGGCGGCGGACAGCCGGCGTCGCGCCGTTGCCGGGGAACGGGGCCATTCTGCCCGCCCAGCAGGACGTTCCACACGATCACACGGGCTGGATTTCCGTAAATTGCGTAATACGCCGACGACCACCAACCGCCCCGAGCGCCCGCCGGACTCCACACGCCCTGACGTCGGCGACGACAGCCAGAATGACGCCATGGACCTCGATCAGGACAAACCCGTCGATCTCGCTCGAATCGCGTGGCTGGGAACGGTCGGGGTGTGCCTCGTCGTCGTCCTGATCCTCGTGCTGCAGGGCTATTTCGGCTACGCCGCGGTGACGTTCGCGGTGGCGCTGGCGGCCGGGATCAACCTGGTTTAGCGCCGTTACGCCGGATTCCGGTGGTTCGCCTGAGGGGGTGACGACCGGAGCGGTGCGGGTCGTGCGCCGGAGGGGGTGGGTTGCCGGCGCCGGCGGGATGAATAAAGCCCGAAATCGACCGCGCGTGCCGCGAGGTGCGGGACATAAGCATCCCCCGCATGCTTATGTCCAGGAAGTGTGCGATTTCCAGGGATTTCGGGACCTATGCAGGTGTGTTCGATCGCCGGCGCACACAGGATGGATCCGCGCCCGCCACCGACCTCGCCGGCGCTCCCCACGCCCTCGAAGGACCTGCATAACGTGACATTCGAGCCCGGTGTGCTCGGTTCTGTCAGTCCGCGCATGTGGGGCGTGCGCGCCATGACACGGTCTCGCAGACGTGGCGCTTTTGTCAGGTTTTGCAGGTCAGGCGGCCGAGGCGCGCCGGCGCCGGACCACGACCCCGCCGGCGCGCACCGCACCGCGCCGGACCACGACCCCGCCGGCACCCGACCGCACCGCGCCGGACCACGACCCCGCCGGCACCCCACCGAACCGCGCCGGACCACGACCCCGCCGGCGCGACCACTAGCCGGTGCTCAGGGCCGAAGCCACCTCAGAAGCGCGCGCACCGCGTGGCCGCGATGGCTGATGGCGTCCTTCTCGGCGTCGGTCATCTCCGCCATGGTTCGGTTGTCCCCAGTTGCGTCGGGAATGAACACGGGGTCGTAGCCGAATCCGTTCGAACCGGCACGCTCGCTGGCCATCCGCCCGCGGCAATCGCCGAAGAACACGCGCTCCTGGCCGGTCTGCGGGTTCACGTAGGCCAGCGCGCACACGTACCGCAGCCGGCTGTCGGCCGGCGCCTCGCTTACCAGCTTCTCGAGGTTTTGCTCGTCGGTCGCATCCGGTCCGGCGTACCGCGCCGAACGCACGCCGGGTCCGCCACCGATCGCCGTCGCCTCGATGCCCGAGTCGTCTGCGATCGCCGGCCGGCCGGTCTGAGCAGCCGCGGTCTGCGCCTTGGCCAGGGCGTTGTCGGCGAACGTCGTGCCGTCCTCGGGCGGCAGCTCGATCTCATCGGGCAGGGGCTCGACCGACATCCCCGCGGGATCGAGCAGCCGCTGCATCTCGAGCATCTTGTGGGCATTGCGCGTGGCGAGCACGACCGCGCGGCCGGGCGAGGGAGCGTCGGACATCGTCTCAGCCCGTGGCGGCGGCCACCGCCGCGTCCTGCAGCGCGCGGAGCTCGACGATGCCCTTGGCGGCAAGCGCGAGGAGATCGTCGAGGTGGGCTCGGGACAGGGGCGTGCGCTCGGCCGTCGCCTGTACCTCGACCAGGTCGCCACCGCCCGTCATCACGACGTTGGCGTCGACCTCGGCGGAGGAGTCCTCGCGGTAGTCGAGATCGAGCAGCGGCACACCGTCGACGATCCCGCACGACACCGCGGCGACCGTGCCCGTCAACGGCAATCGATCCAAAGCGCCCTCGGCGATCAGGCGCTGGCACGCGAGCTGCAGCGCCACCAGCCCGCCGGTGATCGACGCGCAGCGCGTGCCGCCATCGGCCTGGAGCACGTCGCAGTCGATGTACACGGTCCGCTCCCCGAGCAGCTCGAAGTCGACCACGCCGCGCAGCGAGCGTCCGATCAGCCGCTGGATCTCGACCGAGCGGCCGTCCAGCTTCCCGCGGCTGATGTCGCGCTGCTTGCGATCCCCCGTGGACGCGGGGAGCATCCCGTACTCGGCCGTCACCCAGCCGCGGCCCGATCCGGCAAGCCAGCGCGGCACACTGGCCTGGACCGACGCGGTGCAGATCACGCGCGTCTCGCCCATCGAGATCAGCGCCGAACCGGTCGCGGTGCGGACGAATCCGGGCTCGATCGCCATCGGCCTGAGCGCGTCCGGGGCGCGGCCATAACTCCGCTCGGGGGTCATGCCGCCTGCCTGGCGCGCAGATCGACGTGGACCACGTCGCCGAGCGGCATCTGGAGGAAGCGCGTGCCGAGCGTGCGGAACGATTCCACGTCGGCGGTGCACTCGAACCGGTAGCTGCCCTCGCCGGCTTGCGGGTTGAGCAGCTCGCGCGAGGCGAGCGCGCGCTCGACGCCGCGGGCGACTCCCATCCCCGCGGACACGAGCGTGACGCCGCGGCCGAGCATCCGCTGCAGGATGGCGGCGCAAAGTGGGTAATGCGTGGAGCCGAGGATCACGGTGTCGACGTGGGCGTCGCGGAGCGGGACACAGTATCCGCGCACGGTGGCCACGACCGCTTCGTCGAACGGAAAGCCGCCCTGGATGATCGGGGCGAGGTCGGGGCAGGCGACGCTTTCGAGGTGCACGTGCGGGTCGGCTGCCGCGACCGCGCGCTCGTAGGCGCCGCTGGCGACCGTTGCCGGCGTTGCCAGCAGGCCGACCCGGCCGGTGTGACTTTCGACCACCGCGACCTGCGCGGCCGGCTTCAGCACACCGATCACGTCGACGTCACGACCGCTTGACCGTACATGCTGCTCCACGGCCTCGAGCGCCGCCGCGCTCGCCGAGTTGCACGCGATCACCAGCAGCTTCGCCCCGGCGTCGAGGAGGTGCTCGGCGATCTCGATCGAGAACGCCTCGAGCTCGGCCTGCGTGCGGTCGCCGTACGGGAACCGGGCGGTGTCGCCGAGGTAGAGATAGTCCTCCGCGGGCAGCGACACGAGCAACTCGTGCAGGACGGTGAGCCCGCCGACGCCGGAGTCGAACACCCCGACGGGCTGCTGAGCAAGTGGGGACATTGCGGGGGGATGGTGCCAGAGGCGGGGACCGCTAGGCTCGCCGCGCCTGATGCGAGCGCTGATCGTCACGAACATGTACCCGACCGCCACCCGGCCGGCGCTCGGCAGCTTCGTCCGCGACCAGGTCGACGCGCTGCGGCGGATCGACGGAGTCGACGTCGAGGTGTTCTCGTTCGCGCCGGGCGGCGGAGGAGCCTATGCCCGCGCGGCCTCCGCCCTGCACCGGCGCCACCGCCACGACCGGTTCGACGTCGTCCACGCCCACTACGGCCTGACCGCATGGCCCGCGTTCGCGGCGAGCGGCAAGGTCCGGGCGGTGACGCTCCACGGCACCGACCTCGCCCACCCCCGTGCGCGCCCGATCACGCTCGCGGCGCTCCCGTTCCTCGACCTGGTCGCGACCGTGTCAGAGCCGCTCGCGACCGAGATCCCGCGATGGGCGGTGCAGGGCCGGCGCGCGGTGCTCCCGGCGGGCGTCGACATCGGTCGCTTTCGGCCGATCCCGCGAGCACAGGCGCGCGCCGCGATCGGGCTCGATCCCGACGGCCCGTACCTGCTGTTCCCGGCCGACCCGAGCCGGCCGGAGAAGCGTTACGACCGCGCGCTCTCGGTCTCGGGGAAAGTCCAGCTGCTGACACTCGGAAGGGTCGACCCCGCCCAGGTCCCGCTGTACGTCAATGCCGCCAACGCGGTGTTGGTTCCGTCCGAGCGCGAGGGGTTCGGGCTGGCGGTACTCGAGGCGCTGGCGTGCGACGTGCCCGTGCTGGCGACACCCGTGGGAATCCACAAGGCAGCGCTCGACGGGATCGAAGGGACCTATTGCGGGCCGTTCGACGAAGCCGCTTGGCGCGCCGCGCTCGCCCCGCACCTTGCGACTGACGATCCGCGCATCGACGGACGCGCGCGAGCCGGGGAATTCTCGACCGACCGTATGGCGGCGACGGTCGTCACCGCGTGGCGCGCCGCACTCGGGAGCTGAAGTCCCTCCCGGCCTGATCAGAGGATCAGCTTCGCGCGCGTCCGCCACACCGCGAGCCACCACGTCAGCAACGCAAACGCGCCCAGCGCGCCCATATGCACGAGATCGGCGGCCGGATCGAGCCCGAACGCGCAGTGCCGGACGAGCTCGACGCAGTGATACAGCGGGTTCAGCTGGGCCAGCGAGCGCAGCCACTCCGGCATCCGATTGAGCGGGAAGAACGTGCCGGCAACCAGGAACAGCGGCGTGATCACGCCGCTGATCACGTAGCTGAACCCGTCGAAGGTGCTCACCATCGCCGCGAACACCATCCCGAGCGCAGCGAAGCCGATTCCGGTGAGGATGCCGATAAACGGGACGAGCACCATCGCGGGCTCGGGCTTGAGTCCGAAGATGAAGGCGACCAGCAGCGGGGCGACGCCATAGATGCCGGCGCGCGTCCCGATGAACAGGACCTCGCCGGTGACGATCTCGTCGACGTCGACCGGCGCGGCCAGCATTGCGTCGTACACGCGCTGGTAGCGGCGCTTGTAGAGCGAGTCGAACATCGCGGAGAACACCGCGCTGAACAGCACGGCGGTGGCGACCGCGCCCGTCCCCACGAACTGGATGTAGGGGATGCCGTCGACGCGCGAGACGAGCTTGCCGAAGCCGAAGCCGAACGCGAGCAGCGTGATGACCGGCTCGACGATCGCGGCGAAAGTCCGCGTGCGCCAGAAGTAGTTGAACACGATCCACTCACGGACCCATACCGCCACCAGCGCGGATATCTCGATGCGGCCGGGACGCACGCCGTTCATTCGACGTAGTCACCCGTGAGCCGCACGAACACGTCCTCGAGGCTCGCGCTCCGGCGCGCCCCGTCCGGCACCCGTCCGTCCAAGGAGTCGGCGTGCAGGTAGGTGAGCGCCGGGCCCGAGCGTCGCGTCGGCAGCCCGCTCGCGTCGGCACGCTCGCGGAGTTGCGAGAGCTCGGCCGCGGATCGGTGCACGTCGACGACCTCGTGGCCCGCGTGGGCGAGGATCAGTTCTGCCGGCGTCCCCTCCGCGACCACCCGCCCGGCGGCCATGATCGCCACCCGGTCGGCGAGCCGCTCGGCCTCCTCGATGTAGTGAGTCGACATCAGCACGGTCGTGCCCTCGTCGCGCAGCGCGAGGATCAGCGACCACAGCTCCTGCCGGATCTGGGGATCGAGACCGACGGTCGGCTCATCGAGCAGCACGACCTCGGGCTTGTGGATCAGCGCCCGCGCGATCAGCAGCCGGCGCTGCATCCCGCCGGACAGGTTCGTCGCGCGGTCGTTGGCCCGCTGCTCAAGGCCGGCAAGCGCTAGCGCGCGATCGACCGCCGCCGCTCGGTCGCGCGATGGGACGCGGTAGAGGCGCGCGAACACCTCGAGCACGTCGCGCACGCCGAGGTCTACGTCGAGGTTGCTCTCCTGCGGGCAGACGCCCATGCGCGCCCGGGCCAGCTTCGACTCCCCGGGCAGGCTGTGCCCGAGTACTTCGATCGAGCCGCCGTCCGCAACGGCCTGGCCGGTGAGGATCCGCATCGTCGTCGACTTGCCGGCGCCGTTCGGTCCGAGCAGGCCGTAGCAGAGCCCTGCCGGCACGTCGAGCTCGAGCCCGTTGACCGCGGCAACCGAGCCGAACCGCTTGACGACTCCGTGCATCGACACGGCGACCCCGCGGCGTGGCACGACGGTGGCGGTGGCGATGCGACTCGGTGACGGATTACTACGAACAGACAAGGGACCTCCAGGCACGACAAGAGCAGCGGGGCCATCGCGAAAGGCGACGGCACGAACGGGCGCAGCTTCAGAGCCTGAGATCCATCCCCACGAACTTTATCGCGTCGGGCGGGTTGGGTCTATCGCGTCGGGCGGCTTGGGGTTTTCGTGTGGGGCGGGTTGGGATCGCCGTTGGGGCGGACGGTCAGGCCAGCGCCGGCCACCACTGCGCGAGCCGTTCGAGCGCGCCGCGGGCGAGCGGCGCGACGCCGTCCTCAGCGCCGCGCCCCGGTGCCGGCACGGGCTCGTTCAGCGCCGCCAGCGTCGCCGCCACCGAGCGCCCAAGTGCGCCGAGCGCGTATCCGCCCTCGAGCACGCACCCAACCGGGGCGCCAAGCTCCTCGCCCACGCCGTGAATCGAGCGCGTCATTGCGGCGTACCCCCCCTCCGTCACCTGGCACTCGGCAAGCGGGTCCTCGCGATGCGCGTCGTAGCCGGCCGACACCAGCAGTAGCTGTGGCGCGAACGACCGCGCGAGCGGGACCGCCACGTGATCGACGAGCGAGCAGAACAGCCGATCGTCCGCGCCGGGAGGCACCGGCAGGTTGACGGTAAAGCCGCGGCCGTCGCCGGACCCGACGTCGCGCGCCGCCCCGGTCCCGGGATACAGCGGCGACTGGTGGATCGAGACGAACAGAACCCGATCGCTCGCGTGGAAGATGTCGTTGGTCCCGTTCCCGTGGTGCACGTCCCAGTCGACGATCATCACGCGCTCGAGCGCCCGGGCATCGAGCGCGTACTGCGCGGCGACCGCGATGTTGTTGAACAGGCAGAACCCCATCGCCCGCGACGGCAGGGCGTGATGACCCGGAGGGCGATGAGCGCTGAACGCGTACGGCGCCGCGCCGTCGAGCAGCAGGTCGACCATCCGCACGGCGCCGCCGGCGGCATGGAGCGCGGCCTCGAACGAGTGGGAGCTGACGACCGTATCGGCGTCGAGGTAGCCACCGCCCTGCTCCGACGCGCGCTCGATCGCGGCGACGTAAGCCGCAGGATGGACGGCCTCGAGCGGCGCGCGCTCGACCGCGGGGGACCTGACGCGCTCGAACCCGAGCCAGTCGCGCGCTGACAGCTCCTGCTCGATCGCCGTGATCCGCGCCGGCTGCTCGGGATGCGGGCCGGTCTCGTGCAAGAGCGAGGACGGATGCTCGAGCCACACAGGCGCAGACGGCATCGGGGTACGGTATCGGGACACGTGCAGGTTCTTGCCGCTCAGGTCACGGTGGTGGGCGCGGGCGCGGCCGGTCTGTACACGTCAGTGTGCGCCGCTCGCGACGGCGCGCGCGTGACGCTGGTCTCTGCCACGCCGCTGGCCGAGTCCTCCAGCTGGTGGGCGCAGGGTGGGCTGGCGGCAGCGATGTCCGCCGACGACAGTCCTGAGCGCCACCTGCGCGACACGATCGTCGCCGGCCGCGACGCCGTGCGCGAGTCGGCGGCACGCGTCCTGTGCGAGGAAGCCCCCGAGGCGGTCGCCGACCTCGGCCGGCTCGGCGTTCGCTTCGACGCCGACCGGAACGGGCGGCTCGCGCTCGGCCTCGAGGGCGGCCACTCCCGCCGGCGGATCGTGCATGCCGGTGGGGCGGCGACCGGGCGGCGGCTCGTCAGGCAGCTGAGCGCGGTCGTGGCCGAGCATCCGGGGATCGAGGTGCTCGAGGGCAGGCGCGTGATCGAGCTGATCGTGGCCGGCGGTCGTTGCTTGGGCGTCCGCCTCGACGACGGTCGCGCGATCGCGAGCGGGGCGGTCGTGCTCGCGACCGGCGGCGCCGCTGCGCTGTGGTCGCGCACCACCAACCCGGCCGTGGCAGTCGGCGCGGGCCTGCTGTTGGCCGCCGGCGGCGGCGCGACGCTCGCTGACCTCGAGCTGGTCCAGTTCCATCCGACCGCGGTCTTCGGCAACGGCGCCGACGGCTTCCTCGTGACCGAGGCGATCCGCGGCGAAGGGGCCAGGCTGCTCGACGCTGCCGGCGAGCGGTTCGTCGACGAGCTCGCCCCGCGCGACGAGGTGGCCCGAGCGGTGCAGCGGCAGATGCTGCTGACCGGAGCGCCATCGGTCGATCTCGACATGCGCGAAGTCGACTCCGCGCTGTTCCCGAATGTCGTGACCGCACTGCGCCAGGCCGGGATCGATCCCGAGCGCGAGCTGATCCCGGTTGCGCCCGCGGCGCACTACATGATGGGTGGGATCGCGACCGACATCCACGCCCGCGCCTCGCTCGGAGGGCTCCACGCCGTCGGGGAATGCTCGTGCACCGGCCTGCACGGCGCCAACCGGTTGGCCTCGAACTCGTTGACCGAGTGCTTCGTGTTCGGCGCCCGAGCGGCGCGCTCGGCCGTCGCCCAGCCGGGCCCCGACCCCGTCGCGGTAGCGGGCACCGACCCGGCGGACGTCGCCACGCCCGACGCCGCCGCGTTCGCGCCCCAACCCATCTCGCCCGCCAGCCGTGAGGCGCTGTGGCGCCACGCCGGCCTCGAGCGCGACGGAGCAGGCCTGCGTGAACTGGCCGGCGACCCGCATCCGCTGGTACGTCTGATCGCGGAGTGCGCGCTTGCCCGCACCGAGAGCCGGGGCGCCCACCAGCGACGCGACTTCCCCGACCGGGACCCGCGCTTCGACGGCGCTCACGTGACAATCGGCGCGGACCGCCAGCCGGTCCTTCAGAATTGGACCTGAGCAACTCGGCCCGTTCAGAGTCCCAGGCCGCCGCTCCGGATCCGGTGTTAGCGCTTCGGAATCCAGCCAAACTGTCCGGCCGAGACGCTCCAGAATCAAGGTAATCGGCGCACGACCGCCGAACGCACCTTGTTCCGGTTAACGTCAGCTTAATAATTTACACCACCGTAACTTCACACATCGCGGGTAGCACCGCTCTGCGCTAACAAAGACCGCCCTGGCGGGGGCACGGACCTAGGAGTGGGTGTTTTCACATGTATCGGTTCAGCCGAGCCATTTACCGTGAGCTTGCCGACGAGGTCATCGAGGACCCATACGGCGGGCTGTATTTGAACCACGAGCGCGTCCTGAAGGCGTGCGAAGCAGCCGTCGAGCGCCTGGCGACCGACCGGCACTACTTCGCACACCCCTCGCGGACGTTGTTCAACGACATCCGGGTGTACTTCCCGATGACGTCGCAGCTTCGCGTGCTACGCGTGACCCAGCACTACCTGAGCCTGGCGGACGAGTTTCTCCGCCGGCTGCCGCAGAACGGATTCGACGCGTACGGCAACCCCCTGCAATGTCGCGCCAGCACGCGCAAGGGCACGCCCTGTCAGCGGATGCCGCTGCCGCACAACGGATACTGCCCGTCCCATCAGCACCTCGCGGATACCGAGGAGCTCGAGTCGCCGCTGGCGGCCTAGCCGGCGGCCAAGTCGTACCGCCGCGGCCGCGGGAGGGTCGCGGCGGGTCGTTTCGGGCGGTCGTGCCGGCCGCGCGCAGCACGGGTCGTGCCCTCGGGCCCGTGCGCGCCGGCCATGCGCGGCGCGCGGGTCACGCCCCCTGACCCGCGCGCCGGCGCACCGCGCGCCGGCACACCAGGCACCGGCGCTCGCCAAACCCTCCCCCGGGCGCCGGCGCCCTGCAACCCCGCCGGCGCACCGGAAGTAACGTTCGCCCGATGCTGATCGGCGTCGACGTGGGCGGGACATTCACCGACGCCGTGCTCGCGCTCGACGGGCGCCTGATCACCGCGAAGGCGCCGACCACGCCCGAGGACCAGTCCGAGGGCGTGATGGCGGCGATCGAGGCCGCGCTCGACAAGGCCGGCGCCAAGGCCGACGACGTCCGCGAGTTCTCCCATGGGATGACGGTCGCGACCAACGCGCTGCTCGAGGGTCGGGGCGCCCGGACCGCGTTCGTCGCCACCGAGGGTTTCACCGACGTGATCGCGCTCGGCCGCCAGGATCGGCCGGAGCTCTACCGCCTGTGCGCCGCCCGGCCGGCGCCGCTCGCGCCTGACGAGCTTCGCTTCGGCGCCCCCGAGCGGATGACCCCGGACGGCCCACTGACAGAGCTCACAACCGAAGCGGCGAAGAAGCTTGCCGAGCAGATAGCCGAGGCCGAGCCCGAGGCGGTCGCCGTCGCGCTGCTCCACTCATACCGGCACCCGGAACACGAGAAGGCAATCGGTGACGCACTCGCGCAAGCCCTCCCCGACGCCCACATCTCGCTCTCGCACGAGGTCGTGGGGACGTTCCGCGAGTTCGAGCGGGCCGCCACCACCGAGATCGACGCCGCACTGTCGCCGCTGCTGGCCAGCTATCTGCGCCGGCTCGTGGAGCGCTCGGGCCAGGCCGGCCTGCCCGAGCCGGCGATCATGCAGTCGAACGGAGGCCTGATCGACGTCGAGGCCGCTGCTGGCCACGCCTCGTGGACGGTGCTCTCCGGACCCGCCGGCGGCGCGGCCGGCGCCGCGTTCGTGGCGCGACAGGCCGGCGCCGAGGACGCCCTGTGCCTGGACATGGGCGGAACCTCGTGCGACGTGTGCGTGGTCGACGGCGGCAGCGTGCAGGAGCGGAGTAGCGGTGAGATCGCGGGGCGCCCGCTGGCGTTGCCGATGCTCGCGGTCCACACGGTCGGCGCCGGCGGCGGCTCGATCGCCTGGCGCGACGGCGGCGGCGCGCTCCGCGTCGGGCCGCGCTCGGCGGGCGCCGATCCCGGTCCGGCGTGCTACGGGCGGGGCGGCACCGAGCCGACGGTCACCGACGCCAACCTCGTGCTCGGCTACCTGTCCACCGAGTCGCCGCTCGGCGGTGGCGTCGAGCTCGACCGGCAGGCCGCGGAGACAGCCGTCGGAGAGCTCGCGACCCAGCTCGACCTCGACGTCAAGACGTGCGCCGAGGGGATCCGCCGCGTGGCCGCCGCGGAGATGACCCGCGCGCTCCGGGTGGTGACCGTGCAGCGCGGCATCGACCCGCGCCGCTACGCGCTGATGGCGTTCGGGGGCGCCGGCGGGCTGCACGCCGCGCAGATCGCTGACGAGCTCGGGATCGACACGATCCTGTGCCCGCGCGCGTCCGGAGTGCTCGCGGCGCTGGGGATGGTCGTCTCGCCTCGCCGGCGCGACGTCCAGCGAAGCGTTCTGCTGAGCGGCGACGAGCTGACCGCGGACGCGATCGCCTCCGCGGTGGAGGAGCTCGGCGAACGAGCGCGCGAGGCGATGCACGAGCCCGACGCCGATGTCCACGTCGTATACGAGCTGCGCTACCGCGGCCAGTCGTTCGAGCTTCCGATCCCCGGCTCCACGAACCCTCAGCCCGACGAGCTCCGCGACGCATTCGAATCCGAGCACGAGGAGCGCTACGGCTACCGCGATACCGAGCAGGAGCTCGAGCTCGTCACGATCCGCGTGACCGCGACCGCGGCCGGGGTCGACGTCGAGCTTGCCGGCGGCGACGGCGAGTCAGACATGGAGAATTCCACGCGCGAGGCCACGATCGGTGGCGAGAGCGTCGAGCTCGAGGTGCGGCGCGGAATCCCGTCCCCCGGCGCGAAACTCGAAGGCCCGGCTGTGTACGAGCTCCCGGAGTCGACGGTCCTCATTCCGCCCGGCTGGACGAGCGAGGTCGACGACACCGGCACGATCCGCATGAGCAGGTCGAGATGAGCAGCTCGACATGAACAGGTCGAGATGAGCAGGTCGAGATGAGCGGCGAGAACATCGATCCCGTCGAGCTTCAGGTCCTGACCGGCGCGCTGCGCGCGGTGTGCGAGGAGATGGGCGCGGTCCTGATCCGCTCCGCCCACTCGGCGAACATCAAGGAGCGTCGCGACGCGTCGACCGCGCTGTTCGACCCTCGCGGCGAGATGGTCATGCAGGCCGAGCACATCCCGGTCCACCTAGGCGCGATGCCCGCGGCGGTCGCCGCAATCCTGAACGAGGAGCACGCGCCCGAGCGCAGCTGGATCCTCAACGATCCCTACGCCGGCGGAACCCACCTGCCGGACATCACGGTGATCACGCCGCTGTTCGCGGGCGATGCCCTGATCGGGTTCGCCGCCAGCCGCGCGCACCACGCCGACGTCGGCGGCCCGACACCCGGCTCGATGCCGGCCGACAGCACTACGCTCGAGGACGAGGGGGTCGTGATCTCGCCGCGCGTGCTCGACGAGGACGCGATCGCCGAGCTGAGCCGGCAGATGCGCCAGCCCGATCAGCGCCGCGCGGACCTCCGAGCGCAGCTCGCGGCCGGCCGGGTCGGCGGGCGCCGCCTGCTCGAGCTCCACGAGCGCTACGGCGCCGACAAGCTCGCCCAGGCGTTCGGCGAGGTGCTCGACTACGCCGAGCGGCGCACACGCGCCTGCATCGAGGAGCTCGACGACGGCACATACACAGCCCGGGACGTCCTCGAGGCGCAGGAGGGAGACCTCGAGATCGTCCTCACGGCCACCGTCGACGGCGACCATCTGACGCTCGACTTCACCGGCACCGCCGACCAGTACGAGGGCAACCTCAACTGCCCGCTCGCGGTCACGCTGTCGGCGTGCTACTTCGCGATCCGGGTGCTGACCGACCCCGACATCCCGCCGAGCGCGGGCGCCTACCGCCCGGTCGAGGTAATCGCCCCCGAGGGCTGCCTGCTCAACGCCCGCTCCCCCGCCGCGGTCGTCGGCGGCAACGTCGAGACCTCCTCGCGCGTGGCCGACGTCGTCCTGCAGGCGTTCGGGCGCGCGCTCGGACAGGGGACGATGAACAACGTCACGCTCGGGAGCGACGACGTCGTGTACTACGAGACGATCGGCGGCGGGCAGGGCGCATGTCCGGACGCGGACGGCCCGAGCGGCGTGCACGTCGCGATGAGCAACACCCTCAACACCCCGGTCGAGGCGCTCGAGCTCGAGTTTCCGATGCGGATGATCGAATACGCGCTGCGCCGTGAGTCGGGCGGAGGTGGAGCGTTCCAAGGCGGCGACGGGGTGGTCCGCGAGTTCGAGGCGCTTGCACCGCTCAGCTACTCGCTGATCACCGAGCGCCGGCGCCACGCCCCCCGCGGGGCCGACGGAGGCGAGCCCGGCGCCGTCGGTCACAACCTGCTCGACGGGGAGGAGCTTCCCGCGAAGTCGGTCGGAAAGCTCGAGAAGGGCCAGCGGCTACGGATCGAAACGCCCGGGGGCGGCGGCCACGGCCGGCCGAAGTAGCTGCTCGCCGGCGCCAGTGTCCAAGTGCTAGCTGCTAACTAGTCCAAATTGGCACAAACGCCCAATAGTTCGGGATCCGGCGAGTTGTTCGTTTAGCGGCCAATTGTGTGGAACCGGTTTCATAGCGAGCCGCCGCGGGCGACCGCGGACGCGGATGTCCTGTGTTTGTGGCGATTCGCACAGGTTCGGGGCCTACTCTTCACACCCAGCACGAGTTCGGTGCGGGCCCCCAATGGCAAACTCACCGATTTGCGGTGACATTTGGCGATTTGCCAACTCTCGCGTACAATCGACTCCTCCTGTGGCGCACTTTCAATGCGAACCGCGCACGGGCCTTCTTTCCGTTCAATCCCCGTTTCCCTCCATTTCCTAAATGCCGATTGCTTTCAAAGAATGGGCCGTGACCGTGCGGGCCCTTGCCGAAGGAGAGCAGCTTCTGACTCTCCGCAAGGGCGGCATCCGCGAGCCCGACAAACACTTCAAGCTGGACTACGACCGCTTTTTCCTATACCCGACGTTCGACCATCAGTGTTCGGACCTGGTGCGGGAGTCCCATCAACCTGAGCTGACCCGGGCCCTCGAGGAGGGGGTCTGGAGCGACGGTGAGCCGTCCCCTCACGCGCTGCGCCGCAACCGTGAGATTCCGCAACCCGATCGGGTGCGGATCCGGGCGTGGGCCGAGGTGGCCGCTCACTACACGATCACCGACCGACGTACGGTCGACGCGCTGTCGCCGTTCTACGTCTGGACCAGCGACTACGCCGAGAAGCGTCTGGCGTGGAAGCGCCGTCATCCGCTGCACGTGATTCTGCTGCGGACGTACCGCATCCCGCGGCCCGTGACGGTGAAGGTCCGCGACGAGTACGGCGGCTGTAGATCGTGGCTCGAGTTGACCCGCGACCTGCCGTTCGAGGGCACCCCGGTGCTGTCGGACGACGAGTTCGACCGCGCTTCCGAGGAGATCGCCGCGATCGCCTCGGACCGCGAGCCGGCCTTGGTCTGACCCCGGGCGAACGGGTCAACCGCATCAAGAATCGCGTCAGGTGGCATGGGTCGAGTCGGCGTCGCCGTCGTTCCGGGCACGGCACGAGTCGACCCACGCCGATGACGTAGATCGGGTTCTGCACTCGCTCGAGCGCACGCGCGAGCACCTCGGCCGGCACTTTCCGCAGACGGTCGACGGGATGTCGGTCGTATTCCACTCGGGCGTCGCTTCGCTCTCGGTCGCGTGTCCGCTCGTTCCGCTCGCGTGGATCGCAGCGGCGCCTGCGGCGCGCCGCTACGTTGCGGGCTGGTCCGGACGCGAGGAGTTGCACGTCCTGCGCCCCGACCGGCTGCAAGCGCGGGCGTCGACCGTCCCGGGCTCGCGCGAGATGCTCGCCGCCACCGCCTCCGCGCTCTATGCGCGGCGCGTGATCATCGAGAACAACCCGGATGTGCCGCTGCGCACGAGCAGCCCGCGGCGGATCCGTGCCGAGTTGCGGTGGGCGTGGCTGATCGAGGGCGCCGCCCGCTGGTTCGGCGGGCAGACCGCCCATGCCCGGCCGGCGATCGCACGCCGCCTGCGCGAGGGGCGCCGGCCGGCGTTTCCGCCCGGCGTCAGGGACGCGCCGCTGCTGGGCGGCACCGTGATCGACCTGCTCGTGCGCGACCGTGGCGAACCGGCGGCCGCCCGGCTCGCCTGCCGCCTCCACCCGCAGGGGAGGCGGGCCGCGCTGCGCGAGGCGTTCGGCGGCCGCTCGCCGGCGCGCATCGAGGAGTCGTGGCGCGACCACCTCACGCGCATGGCCGCCGGCGCCTGAGCGGCCGGCGCCACCTTCGCCTGCCCCCCGGCTGAGCCGGGGCCGCGCTTAGTGCACAACCTGGCTCGCCAGCCACACGACGAGCGCCCCGATCACCAGCGCCACCAGCAACCCGACCAGCAGCCTCGCCGGCGCCACCACCCGCGCCGGCGGCTCATCGGAGATCAGGTCGCCCTGGAGCAGCAACTCCCGCGCGGTCATCACGGCCGTCTCGGGTACGAGCACGTCGCGCGGTCCCGCGGCGAGGAAATCGGGCACGTCGAAGCCGGCGCTGCGGCGCAGCATGCTGGGAACGCCCTCTTCGAGCAGGAGGCCCTGGATGAACTCGGCCTCGGCCTGGTTGCGAGCATAGGCGACCTTTACGAGCCGGCCTTCGGTGAGCTGCGGCTTGATCTTGCGGGCGCGCTCGTGGCTCGCGCTTACCTCGCCGACCTCGCCTACCTCGCCGGGGTGGTCGGTGTAGACGAGCGGCACTTTGCAGGTCGAGCAGAAGCGCTCGTCCTCGGGAAATGACGTACCGCAGACCGGGCAGAAGAGCTCGCGAACTCCGAGTGCCCGTTTGCGGGTCACTCCACGACCAGCTCGGCGTCCGAGACCTGCCCGCCGTCGATCCGCCACGTCTGGACCTCAGCCACCCCGTCGGCGAGTCCGACGATGATCCACAGCACCCCCGGCCATTCCTTGGCGAAGTTGATGTCGGTCTGCGACGGCTTCGGCGCGGTGCGGGTGTGGGAGTGGTAGATCGCGCCCAACTCGAGCCCGGCATCCTCGATCTTGTTGTAGAGCTGGATCTGTTCCGTCGGGTCGATGCGGAACCGCAGCGGACTCGCCTCGGCATTCCTCGCGCGGTAGACCTCGACCGCCTGGCCGTCGTTGGAGCCCACTATCCCGCAGCACTCGTTCGGCGCCTCCTCGCGGGCGTGGGCAACGATCTCGTCGTACAGGTCCCTCGGGATCTTCATGGTCAGCTCGAGGCTACCAGCGCCGCCCGCGCCGATTCAGCTGCTCCCGGTCACAAACGGCCACGGCACCGCCTTGACGTACTCGCCCGGGTTCCGCAGACCGCTCACCGCGGTCCAGTGCTGGGCCTCGCACGCCATGATCTGCGCCGCCAGCCGCTGCAGCCCGGCCGTGCTGAGCGTCTTGAGCGCGGTGAAGTAGACGCCCTCGGCGAGCGACTCCAGATTGACCAGCAACCGCAGGCAGTCGTTCTGCGAATCGAAGTCGGTGAGGCTTCCGGGAATGTCGTGCTTGGACAGCAGGGCGCTTCCCGCGGACATATCCAGAGGCGACGTCGGGGCGCTCACGCCCATCGCCTCGAGGCGTGCCGCGACCGCCTTGACGTGCTCGGCCTCTTGTCCCAGGTAGGGCGCGATCGCCCGTTCGATGTCGGCCTCGAGCTTTCCCGAAGTAAGGACCCGCTGGTATGCCAGAACCAGCAGCCGCTCGAGCGCCAGCGCGTTCGACAGCGCCTGGGCGTCGGTCAGCGGCGGCGTGTCGGCGGCGGCCGGATCCGCCGCCGTCGCGACCCCGACGACTACGCCCCCCGCCGCGACCACCGCGCCGGCCACGATCTCCCGTCGGGTGGATAAGCGACCCAAGCTCACTCCCGTCCGGTCACGAACGCCGACGGGATCGCCGTCAGCCCGAGCGCGGCCCGCACGACCGCGACGTGCTGCGCGTCGTTGGCGAGGATCGAGGCCACCTGCTGCTTGACGACACCCGGCTCGAGCCGAGGGATCGCATTGAGATAGGCCGTGATCTGCGCCCGCTCGACCGCGTGCAGCAGCATCAGCACCTCCTCGCTGTTGCGCGGGTGGCCGAGCACATAGCTCGGCGCGGGCTTGATTGGCTTGCCGCCCGCTTCGCGCACCAGCCCGGCCAGGTCGCCGGCATGGGACAGCTCGTCATTGAGGAACAGCTGACCGGCCTGGGCGGTGGGCTGCGCGAGCAGTGGGATGCCCGCGGTGTAGGCCGCAATCCCCACGTGCTCGACGTGGAGCAGGCTGTTCAGCAGGTCGACATCGGTCGAGAGCGCCGGCTGGGAATTGTGAACCTGCTGGCGGATCGACTGGCTCCCGCACGCGGCCAGCACCGCGCCGGCGAGGCCCGCTCCCGCGGCCAGCATCACCCTCCTACGGGATGACGGCTCGCCCCCGGACGCCTCGTCGCCCCCGGACGCGTTGTCGCTCCAGGAAGCCTCGTCCTCCTCCGACGCCCCGTCGCCCCCGGACCCCTCTTCGGTCACCACCACACGGTGGAGTCCAGGTTCTCGATCTCCTCGAGGGGACGCGTGTAGATGCCGGACGAGAGGTACTTCCAGCCGTCGTCAGCGACGAGGAACACGACGTTGCCCTCGTCGAGCTCGTTCGCGATCCGCAGCGCGACCCGCGCGATCGCTCCCGACGAGACCCCGACGAACAGCCCTTCCTCGTCGAGCAGCTTGCGCGTGAACACGATCGCGTCGGCGTTGGTGACAAAGATCTTGCGGTCGAGCACCGACAGGTCGATGATCGGCGGGATGAAGCCGTCTTCGAGCGAGCGCAGGCCCTGGACGGGCTCGCCCTGCATCGGCTCGGCAGCGACGATCTTCACCTGATCGCCGAGCTCCTCCTTGAGCCGGCGCCCATTGCCCATCAGCGTGCCGCCCGTGCCGAGCCCGGCCACGAACGCGGCGACCTCGTCGAGTTCCTCGAGGATCTCGAGCGCGGTCCCGTTGTAGTGGGCGGCCGGGTTGGCCTGGTTGCCGTACTGGTAGGGCATGTAATACGAGGCGTCCTTCTCGGCCATGTCGAGTGCGAGCTCGACCGCGCCGTTGGAGCCCTTCGAGCCCTCGGAGTAGACGATGTCCGCCCCGTACATGCGTAGTAGCTGGGTCCGCTCGCGGGTCACGTTCTCGGGCATGACGACCTTGACCGGGTAGCCCTTGCGGCTGCAGATCATCGCCAGCGAGATGCCCGTGTTGCCCGACGTGGGCTCGAGGATCGTCTGGCCGGGCCGGATCAGGCCCTTCTCCTCGGCGTCCTCGATCATCGCGCGCGCGACGCGGTCCTTGACCGAGCCGGTCGGATTGCGGGACTCGAGCTTCGCCCACAGCCGGACGCCCGGTTTCGGGCTCAGGCGCTTCAGCTCGACCAGGGGCGTATGCCCGATGGCCTGGATGATGTCGCCGTAGCGGCCCCCGCAGGGCTTGTTTTCGAGGCGCTCAGCGGCCATCGCTTCACGAAGTATAGCGAGGCGGGCGCGCCGAGTTGGCGGCCCGCCCCGGGAGTTCTAGCGCGTCAGTAGCCCTGCGGATAGGGGTTCGGCATCGGGTTCGGGGTGCTCTGCTGCCCGGCCTGGGTGGTCGACTGGCCGCTCGAGACGGTGAGCGCGTGCCAGGTGCCGCCGAAGCCGACGATGCCCTCTCCGGTCGCGTCGTGCTTCTTGGTGTCTGGCGCGAACGTATACAGCGGGTGTCCGCCGAGCACGGCCTGCGTGAAGCCGTTGCGCTTCCAGCTCCTGAGCTTGCCGCTGATCCCCGGCGCCTTGCTGAGCGCCTTGGCCGACGCGGCCGTCACCGGCGGCCAGAAACTGAAGCACCCGTTGCCCTTCGTGCACTTCGGGTGGCTCTTGGAGTCGCCGGTCAGCCAGTAGACCGCGAACCCCTTCCCGTTGACCGCGATGTTCTCGTGCTTGGTCACCATCGTGGTCATGTTCGTGACCGTCGCGTTCTTGGCGACATTCAGCGTGAACGACTTCGCGATCGCGACCGCCGCTACGGCGAGCATGGCCACCACCACGGCCCCTGCAACCAGCGTCGCGGCGGACCGGCGCCCGCGGCGACCGCGGGCACGAATAAGTCGAGTTGGCATCCTCCGGCTCCCTTCAGTCGTGGGTCTACGACTAGGGACGCCGGGTGACGCCGAACCTTCCCGAGCGTTGCCTACACGCGAGGCTGCAGCGGTGAGGCGCCGCCGGCCATCGCCGGCAGGATCACGAGCGTGTCGCCGTCACCGACGGAGGTCTCGAGCCCATCGAGCACGCGCACGTCCTCGTCATTCAAATAGACGTTCACGTACCGGTTGAGGCCACCGTCGGCGGCGAACAGCTGCGACTGCGTGTCGGGATGGGCCTCGGCCACCGAGCGCAGGACCTCGCCGACCGAGGACCCCGTGGCGCTCAGCTCCTTCTCGCCGCCGACCGAGGCACGCAGAACGGGTGGAATTCGGATCGTCGCCATAGCTGAGAGACGGGAACCCTAGTGAGCGCCGGCGCAGAATGCCTCGTAGTCGGGGAACACGCCGAGCTCGTCGTCGGAGATCGAGTCGGGCTCCCGCGAGCAGATCGGGCAGTCGGGGTCGCGCCGGACCTTGACCTCGGAGACCGTCGCCGCGAGCGCGTCATACATGAGAAGGCGCCCGACGAGCGTGTCGCCCTCGCCGAGGATCAGCTTGATGACCTCGGTCGCCTGCAGCAGACCCATCGTCCCGGGCAGCACGCCGAGGACGCCGTTGGCGCCGCACGACGGCGCGAGCTCGGCCGGCGGCGGGACCGGGAACAGGCATCGGTAGCACGGCCCGTCGTAGGGCTTGAACACCGACAGCTGACCCTCGAACCCGAGGATCGCGGCCGATACGACCGGGATGCCCAGCCGCACCGAGGCGTCGTTCAGGAGGTACCGGGTGGGGAAGTTGTCGAGGCCGTCGACGACCACGTCCCAGCCGGGCAGCACATCCATGATGTTGTCCACGCCCAGGCGGAGTGCGTACTTCTCGACCTTCACGTCCGGGTTCAGCGCGTTGATCGTCTGCTCGGCCGAGTCGACCTTAGGTACGCCGATCCGCTCGCTCGAGTGGATCACCTGGCGCTGCAGGTTCGACAGGTCGACCTCGTCGTCGTCGACGATCCCGAGCGTGCCGACGCCGGCCGCCGCCAGGTACAGCGCGGCGGGCGAGCCGAGCCCGCCGGCGCCGAGCAGCAGCACCTTGGCGTCGAGCAGCTTCTGCTGCCCGTCCACGCCGACCTCGGGGAGGAGCAGGTGGCGCGAGTAACGCTCGCGCTGCTCGGCTGTGAGGGTGCGCGGCGTTTCGACCTCGTAACCGCGATCCTTCCAGAGCGTGAAGCCCCCGGTCATCGACTCGACGTGCTCGTAACCGAGGTCCTCGGTCAGCGTGCGAGCGGCCCAGGCCGAGCGGTTGCCCGACGCGCAGTAAAGGACCACGTGCTGGTCGCGATCGGAGACGGCGCCCTCGATCCGCGACTCGAAGTAGCTCTTGGGTACGTGGATGGCGCCGGGGATGTGCCCGGCCGACCACTCTTCGGGCTCACGGACGTCGACGATCACCGCGCCGTTGCCGACCTGCTCGCGCACGGCAGCGGGGTCGACCTCATCGATCCGGCTCTTGATCTGGCGGAGAACCTCTGCTCCGGACGGGCTCATCGTCGAAAACTCCTCAAATGCGGTATGGATTCAATACTTCAAAGAGTATAGCGAGACATCAAAGCCATGACCGAACCGCTTTTCCCCAGTCTGGCGGACCCTGACGGGCGCGAGGCGATCCGCATCGGAGACGCCGCGCTGACCTACCGCGAGCTCGCCGGCGCCGCGACCGCGACCGCCCATGAGCTACACGGCGCCGGCCGCGTGGCCATCTGGGCCGAGCCCAAGCTCGAGCTCGCGATCGCGGTCCTCGGAGCGCTCGCCGCCGGCGTCGCGGTCGTCCCGATCAACCCCGGCCTCGGCCCCCGCGAGCTCGGTCACATCCTCGAAGACAGCGCGCCCGAGAAGCTCGTCGCCTGGGCGGGTGTCGACCCTCCGGCCGAGCTCAACCACCTCCCCCGCACCGACGTCGACCGCAACTCCGCCGCCGGCAACGAACCCCTACCCGACGACCTCGGCGACGACGACGTCGCGTTCGTGATGTACACCTCGGGCACGACCGGCCCGCCCAAGGGCGTCCAGATCCCCCGCCGCGCGGTCACGAGCAACCTCGACGCGCTCGCCGAGATCTGGCAGTGGACGGCGGAGGATCGCCTCACGCACGCGCTCCCGGTGTTCCACGTCCACGGGCTCGTGATCGGGCTGCTCGGGCCGCTCCGGCGCGGCGGCCAGCTCGAGCACGCCGGCCGTTTCTCCCCGCAGGCCCTGGCGGACGCATTCACGCGAGGCGCGACGATGATGTTCGGCGTCCCCACGATGTACAGCCGCATCGCCAAGGAGGCCGAGACGGACCGCGACCTCGCGCATGCATTCGCGACGGCCCGACTGCTCGTGTCCGGGTCGGCCGCCCTTCCCACCTCCGTCCACGAGCGCATGCAAGCCCTCACGGGTCAGGAGATCCTCGAGCGCTACGGGCTGACCGAGACGCTGATGAATGCCGGCGTCCGCGTCGGCGACGCGGTGATCCCCGGCCGCGTCGGACCCCCTCTCCCCGGCGTGGAGATCGAGCTCCGAGACGACGACGACGGAGCCACGATCGATTCCGCCGACGACGAGGCGATCGGGGAGGTTGCCGTCCGTGGCTCGAACGTGTTCCTCGGCTACCTGAACCGCCCCGACGCGACCGAGGAGGCGATGCGCGACGGATGGTTCATGACCGGCGACATGGCCACCCGCGACGAATCCGGGTCGCTGAAGCTCGTCGGCCGCAAGAGCACCGACCTGATCAAGTCGGGCGGCTACCGCATCGGCGCCGGCGAGATCGAGGGCGCGCTGCTCGAGCATCCGGCCGTAGCCGAGGTGGCCGTGACCGGCCGGCCGGACGACGACCTGGGCGAGCGGATCGTCGCCTGGGTCGTGCCCGAGCCCGGCCACGACGCCACCGCCGAGGAGCTGTCTGACCACGTGGGCACGCTGCTAACCAAGCACAAGCGCCCGCGCGAGGTGCACTTCATCGATGAGCTGCCGCGCAACGCGATGGGCAAGGTCATGAAACGCGAGCTCGACGAGGGCTGAGTCGCCGGCGAGGGGTGGCGTCGCCGGCGAGGGGTGGCGTCGCCGGCGAGCCTGTGGGCAAGCGAACGGATGCACGGCGGGCACCTGAGGGTGGGGGCAGCGTCCCTCCGGAGTCCCTCGGCAGCCCCGGAACATGCACCACCTGACAATCGGCGCCCGACGGCGAAGCCTTGCCGTATCGCGCATGCCCCACATGCCTGACGCGTCAAGGTCGACCGGGGTCGCGTCAATTGTCGTGTTATGCAGGCACTTTTGGGGTCGATCCGGCCCGTGCGCGCCATTCCGACCTCCAGGTGCCCGCCGTTCAAACCGTCCGCCCGCGGTCCGCGCTAGTAGACCGCGCGTTCACCCTCATCCAGGACGCCGGCGGGGCGTTCCCAACCCCATAGGGAACGCCCCGCGAAATCAGACCCAGAATCCTTTCCACTGTCCCCGACCCGAGGGAACGCCTGTGGAGAGCTTGCAGTAGTGGTTATCGGCCCGGGCGAATCTGGCCGATATCGGGCCAAGACCCCATATTGCTCCCGCCGGCCGCCACCGATACCTCAGGCGGGAGCCGTCCGATGATCATGAAATCGAGAACGCTGCTCGCCCAAGTCCTGTCCGTCAACCTGCTGCTGATTGCGGGCACGTTCCTGGTCGCGCTCGTCGCCATCGACCGGCGCGTCGGCAACGCCTTCGAAGGCCGCGAGATGTTCGTGCTCGGCCTGGCGCTCGTCGCCACGCTGCTCGGCAACTGGCTGCTGCTCCGCCGGCGGTTCATCCCGCTCGACCGGCTGATCTCCTCAATGGAGCAGGTCGACCTCGACACCCCCGACAACCAGCTGCTCGCATGCGAGCGGATCGACAGCGCCGAGGCCCATCGGCTCGAGGCGGCGATCAACCGCATGCTCGCGCGACTCGAAGGCGCCCGCCGCGCCGCCGGCCGCGCCGCGATCCAGGCACAGGAGCGCGAGCGCCGGCGGATCGCGCAGGACCTCCACGACGAGGTCAACCAGGCGCTGACCGCGGTCTCGCTCCGGCTCCAGGCCTCGATCGAGCACGCGCCGCCCACCCTTCGCCGCGAGCTCAACGAGACCAAGCGCCTGGCAGGGCAGGCGATGGAAGAGCTGCTGGCGCTCGCCCGTCAGCTCCGGCCGGCCGTGCTCGACGACCACGGACTGCTGCCTGCGCTCCACAGCCAGGTGCGCGACTTCTCCGACCAGACCGGGATCCAGGCGGCGTTCAACATCCGCGGCACGGCGCTTCGGCTCACCCCCGAGCAGCAGCTGGTCGTTTACCGCGTGACCCAGGAGAGCCTGTCGAACGTCGCGCAGCACTCGGGCGCGGAGAAGGTCGACGTCGAGCTGTCGTTCATCGGCCGCACGGTGCTCCGGATCAGCGACAACGGCCAGGGGTTCGTCTCACGTCGCGACGGCGGACTCGGGCTGTCCGGGATGCGTGAGCGCGCGTTGCTGGTCGGCGCCCATCTTTCGATCTGGTCCGGACAGGGCCAGGGGACGCGAGTCGAATTGACGCTCGCATAAACAAGAGAGGAGCACGGATGCGAATCTTGATTGCGGACGATCACGGGATCGTCAGGTCGGGGATCAGGCTGCTGCTGGAGCGCCAGCCGGGGCTCGACGTCGTAGCGGAGGCGGCCGACGGGGTCGAGGCGGTCGAGCAGGCGCTCGCGGTGCGCCCGGACCTGTGCATCCTCGACGTCGGCATGCCGCGCATGACAGGGCTGCAGGCGGCGCGAGAGATCCGCTCGCACCTCAAGGACGTGCGGGTGCTGATGCTGTCGATGCACGACGACGAGCACTACCTGTTCGAGGCGCTCAAGGCCGGCGCCTCGGGCTACGTGCTCAAGCGCGAAGCCGACCAGGACCTCGTCGGGGCCGTGCACGCGGTCGGGCGCGGCGAGCCGTTCCTGACGAACGCGGCCGAGCGCTCGATCATCCGACGGTGGATGGAGGGCGACGCCGGCGGTCCGACGATCTCGCTGACCCCGCGCGAGGAGGAGGTGGTCAAGCTGATCGCCGAGGCGTACACGAACGCCCAGATCGCCGAGATCCTGCACCTGGCCGAGAAGACCGTCGAGTCGCACCGCGCCAACGTGCTGCGCAAGCTCGGGATGCGCGACCGCGTCGAGCTCGTGCGCTACGCGATTCGGCGCGGCCTCGTCGAAGCCTGATCATGGGCCGCCTTCGGCGGCGTCCGTGGGGCCCTCCACCCCGTCCGGACGGGGTTGCACGGCCCCATGGACGCCGAGCGCAGCGAGGCCCCTAGCATCCGGCTCATGCGCGCCCCCGTCGACCACATCGCAGCCCCCCCGTTCCCGCCACGCCTGGCGTGGGTCAATGGCCGTCCGGACGGGTTCCCGATGCTGCTCGAGTTCTGGGACTTCTGCCGCGTGCAATCGCTGCGGACGCTGCCGTACGTGAAGGCGTGGCGCGAGCGGTACGCCGACCTGACCGTGGTCGGCATCCACGCCGCCGGCTTCCCGCCCTCCCAGCACCCGCACGCCGTCCGGGATGCGGTCGCCCGGCTCGACATCACCTACCCGGTGGCGATCGACGCGCAGCACGAAATCTGGGACCTGTACGGCAACCTCGGGTGGCCGGCGCGGTACCTGTTCGACCAGCGCGGGATGCTGCTCCACTACCACTACGGCGAGGGCGGTTACGAGGAGACCGAGCTGGCGATCCAGGAGTTGCTCGGCCTCGAGCAGCCGCTGCTCGCGCCGTTCCGGCCTGAGGAGGCGCCCGATGCTCCCCTCGAGCCGCAGAGCGACGACGTCGAGGGTCCGTACTCCGGCCCGTACACCGCCGGCGGTGTGTGGGCCGTGCTCGACGGCCACGGCACGGTTTCGGTCAACGGGCGCGCGCTCGAGGTCGACCACCCGGGCTGCTACGAGCTGATCGCGCACGAGCGCAGCACGACCGCGGAGCTCGCGCTCGAGATCGGCGCGGGCGTGACGTGCCACGCCGTGTGCTTCACGCCGGGTCTAACAGATTGACGAGCGCCGGCGGGCCGTCGTCGCCGAGCATCGCGGCGAACCCCGGGCGGTAGGGACTGCCGACCGGATCGGCCCCGACGAACCGGGCCTCGTACACCCAGCTGCCGGTGTTGATCAGCCCGGTCCCGCCCCATTCGCTGCCGTCGTCGCCGGGCAGCGGGCCGGCCCGGTGCGTGTGCCCGAAGATCACGTGGGCCGCCTGCACGTCGAGGCGGGCGAGCACCTCGGTGAAGCCGGCGAGCGCGCCGCGACGGAGCGCGACCCCGGACACATCAGGCCTGAGCGGGCCGATCCCCGCCCGGTTGCACCCCGCCACCGCCGCCGCCAGACCGAGCGCCATCGTGCGGCTGCGGATGCTCCGGCGGCCGGCGCCGCCGTTCAGCTTGTGCCACGCCGATACCTGGAAGCTGCCGCCGCCCCCGAGGCGCAGGCCGCCGCTCTGCGCGACCGTGTCGGCCCACGCGTACATCGGCGCGAGCGCGGCCTCGTAGTCCTCGGCGCTCACGGGACCGCCGGCGCGCTCGCCGGCGACGCGGACGGTCAGCCCGGCGCCGAGCCGCTCGAGGATCGGCACGGTGTTGTGGCGATCGCCGTAGTGGCCGTGGATCGCGTACACGTCGTCGCGCAGCCAGACGCCCGGATAGGCGACCCGGACCCGCGCCGGCGCGAGGAGTTCGACCAGCGCACCGAGAGGCTCTCGTGAATCCCACTCGACGCCGGACTCGAGACCGAGCGGCGTCGTCGGATCCCGTCGATCGAGCCAGCCTCGCAGCAGCGCATGGTCGTGGTTGCCCGGCACCACGACGACCTCCCCGACGACGGCGGCGAGCTCGCGCAGCACCGGCGCGGCCGCCGCCAGCGCGTCGCGCGTCGGCCCGTGTCGCAGCTCGAGCGTGTCGCCGAGCAGCACGAGGCGGTCGAACTCTGAAAGACGCGCCGCCAACGCGGCCCGCTCGGGCTGCCGGCGCAGCACGTCCGCCCGGCTGCTCGAGCCGAGGTGGAGGTCCGAGATGACTAGCGTGCGCAGCGGAGGAATGGGGTGGTCGGCGGCGCCTGACGGCGGCGCCTTAGTGGGGCGGTCGGCGGCGCCTGACGGCGGCGCCTTAGTGGGACGGTCGGGGCGCCTGACGGCGGCGCCTTACGCGGAGCCGGCCGCCACGGCCTGGCGGATCACCTTGGGCAGCATGAAGCGGACGTCCTCCTTGACCACTTCGAGCTCCTGCACGTCGGTGGTTCCGCGAGCCCGGAAGAACTCGACCAGCCGCTGCACGAGCGAGTCCGGCGCGCTCGCGCCCGACGTAATGCCGACCACGCGCTTGCCGGCGAGCCACTCCTCGCGGACCTCGGTCTCGTTGTCGATCAGGTGCGAGTCGGCGCCGTGCTCGCGCGCGACCTCGACCAGCCGGTTCGAGTTCGAGGAGTTGCGCGAGCCGATCACGAGCACGAGATCGCACTCGACCGCGAGCTGCTTGACCGCCGCTTGGCGGTTCGTGGTCGCGTAACAGATGTCGTCGGTGCGCGGACCCACGATCGCGGGGAACCGCTGCCGCAGCCGGTTGATGATCGAGCGGGTCTCGTCGACCGACAGCGTGGTCTGGGAGATGTAGGCGACCCGGCTCGGGTCGGGAACGTCGAGCTGGTCGACGTCCTCCTCTGACTCGACGAGCACGATGTTCTCGGGCGCCTCCCCCATCGTGCCCTCGACCTCTTCGTGGCCGGCATGGCCGATCAGCACGATCGTGTAGCCGTCGGCGGCGAACTTCTTGGCCTCGACGTGCACCTTGGTCACGAGCGGGCAGGTCGCGTCGATCGTGTCGAGCCGGCGCTCTCGGGCGCCTGCGTGGACGCTCGGGGCGACGCCGTGGGCGGAGAACACGATGGTGGCCCCTTCGGGCACGTCGCTCTCGGACTCGACGAACACCGCGCCGCGCTCGCAGAGTTGCTCGACCACGAACTTGTTGTGGACGATCTCCTTGCGCACGTATACGGGCGCGCCGTACAACTCGAGCGCGCGCTCGACGGTCTGCACTGCCCTGTCGACGCCCGCGCAGTAACCGCGCGGCGCCGCGAGCAGGAGCTTCTCGGGCATCGACCCCACCTGAGGCAGTGTAGGGCGAGAATTCGAGAAGATAGGGCTTGAACTGTCCCCGCCCTCCCGCCGGAGCAGACCCCATGACGCAACGCCATCTGGATCGCCTGAGCTCGACCGACGCCTCGTTCCTCCATCAGGAGGGCCCGACCTCGCACATGCATATCGGCGGCGTCCTGATCTTTCAGGGGCCACCTCCCGATTTCGCCGACTACGTCAACCACGTCCGCAGCCGGCTGCACCTGGTTCCGCGCTACCGCCAGAAGCTGGCGACGCCACCGCTCGAGACCGGCCGCCCGCTGTGGGTCGACGACCCCGACTTCAACATCGAGTACCACATCCGCCACACGGCGCTGCCCCCGCCGGGCACCGAGGAGCAGCTGTTCCTGCTGACCTCGCGGATCGCCTCGCAGCAGCTCGACCGGGACAAGCCCCTGTGGGAGAACTGGCTGGTCGAGGGGCTCGAGGGCGACCGGTTCGCGCTGATCTCCAAGAATCACCACGCGCTCGTGGATGGCGTATCGGGCGTCGATCTCGGGACGGTGCTGTTCGATCTCGAGCCGAACCCGCCCGCCCGAGAGACGGAGGAGCTCGAGCCGTGGAAGCCCAAGCGAGAGCCATCTTCGGTCGAGCTTGTCGCCGCCGGCGTGCGCGGGGTGTTCGGCGTCGCCACCGGACTCGCGGGGCGAGCCGTCTCCGCGGCCACCCGTCCGGTCAGCTCGCTCGGCAAGCTCCGGGACGCCGCCGAGGGCGTCGGCGAGATCGCCTGGGCCGGGCTCAACCCGGCGCCGGAGACGCCGCTGAACGTCGAGATCGGTCCGCACCGCCGATACGCGATCGTCCGCCACCAGCTGGCCGACTACAAGACCGTCAAGAACGCGTTCGGCGGCACGGTCAACGACGTCGTGCTGACAGTTGTGTCCGGCGCGCTGGCGCGGTGGCTGCAGTCGCGGGGCATCCGGACCGAGGGTCTCGAGATGCGCGCGCTCGTGCCGGTGTCGGTCCGCACCGAAGCGCACCGGAACACACTCGGCAATCAGCTCACGGTGATGCGCGGCCCGCTGCCGATCTACATCCACGACCCCGTCCCGCGCCTGGCGTTCGTCAGACGCGCGATGGATGGGCTCAAGGAGTCAAAGCAGGCCGTCGGCGCCGCGACGCTCGCCGCCGTCAACGACCTGGCGCCGCCGACGATCCTCGCCGAGGCCTCGCGCCTGAACTTCTCGACGCGGCTGTTCAACCTGCTCGTCACGAACATCCCGGGGCCTCAGGTACCCCTGTACCTGCTCGGCCGCCAGCTCAAGGATCTGTTCCCGGTGGCGTTCCTGCCTAAGAACCACGCGCTCGCGGTCGCAATCATGTCCTACAACGGCGGGCTCGATTACGGCCTGCTCGGAGACTACGACGCGCTGCCCGACATCGACGTGATCGCGGACGGGATCGACGCCTCCCTCAAGGAACTGCTCGACGCCGCGGCGCGCGCTCGCACCCGCAAGGCCGCCGCCGGCAACGGCGAGGCGCGTAACGGCGAGGCGTCTAACGGCGAAGCGCGCAAGGGCGAGGCGCGCAACGGAGGCCCCGCGAAGATCCTGCCGGGCGCGAGGACCCGTCCGAGGCAGGGACCCGCGACGGACATGCGGGCCAAGCGAGCTCGGAGCCGGCGGCCCCGCAACGATCCCGCCGGCTAACCGTCCTGAACTCGTCCGCGGGCTTGCCGTTTCGCCTGCGTACGGCTACCGTTCCAGGTGACGTGGACGACCTGATCGCACCCGACGAGATCGCTTACCGGCTCGATCTGACCGCCGCGCAGCTGAAGATCGTCCACACCGCGCTCAAATCGCTGTTCGACGACCTCGGCCACGAGGAGCACGACGTCAAGCAGGTCGTCTCAGCGGTGCTGGACAAGCTCCCCGGCGAGCACGAGATCCGGGCGATCGATCTCGGCCGCGAGCTGCGGCGCACCTCGCCGGCCTAGAAGCCGAGCGCGAACTTCGCGTCCTCGCTCATCCGCTCGGGCGTCCACGGCGGCGAGAACGTCATCGTCGGCTGGACATCCTCGACCCCGTCGAGCTCTGAGACGAACTCCTCGATCTGCTCGGACACCTGCGGTCCGATCGGGCAGCCGGGACTAGTCAGCGTGTAGGTCACGCGGACGGTGGGGCCCTCGATCTCGATGTCGTAGATCAGCCCGAGCTCGACGAAATCCAGCCCCAATTCGGGGTCGATCACGTCGCGCAGCGCGTCGGTCACATCGTCGACAGTTGCCATCCTGCGATTAGTTTAGAGACTTGGTGCGGTTTGCCCTTGCGGTCAGTACACCGGTTTGTGTAGGTTTCGCCGCATCGTCGACTTCGATGAACACTCGGGCACTCTGCGGGTTTGCGGAGACGAGGACCGGTCTACGCAGGGTGGCCGCCGGCGAGCCATGGTTCGCGCGCTCCGCTCGCAGACGAACGTGACCGTCGATCTCTCCGAGCTGGCGTTCGCCGACGCCTCGGTGATGCTCGACCTCGCGGTCCTGGCCCGCCGCCTGCGGGCGAAGGGACGCGAGATCCTCGTGCGCGGCGCCCAGCCCCAGATCATGGCGCTGATCAAGCACGTCGGCCTGCACCGACTGCCGGCCGTCAGGTTCGAAGGCGCCTCGCCGGCGTTGGCCTGAAGCCGGCGGTTCGCTAGTGCGGGACCGCTTCGGGCGAGTCCTGCGCCTGCGCGAGCCCGGCGGCGACCGCCGAACCCGGGTCACGGAGCAGCTGGGCGACCTCGGATCCGTCCTCGCCGAAGCGAGGGAACCGCTTTCCCTCGGTATCGCCGATCGCGACGAGCTGGTCACCGACCGCGCGCATATCGTCGATCAGCCGACGGCGTTCGCGCCAGATCGTCTCGGCGCTCCGGGCCAGCTCGCGGGCGCGCGTCTCGGCGGACTCGACCATCTCCTCGGCGTGGCGGCGCGCGCTGGCGCGCATCTCCTCGGTCTCGCGCTCGGTGGTGGCGCGCAGATGTTGCGTCTCGCGCGCGGCCTTGTCGCGCAGCGCGGCGACCTCGCGGTCCGCGGTCTCGCGCAGCTCGCCAACCTCGCGGTCGGCGGTCTCGCGTAGCTCGGCGACCTCGCGGTCCGCGGTCTCGCGTAGGTCGGCGACCTCCCGGGCGGCCTGCTCGCGCAAATCGGCGACCTCCCCCGCGGCCTGCTCGCGGAGCTGGCCCGCCTCATGCTTGGCCACGTCCCGCTCCTGAGCGGCGTGGCGAAGCGCCGACTCGTGCAGCTCCTCGCTCTCGCGCTCGGCCTGCTGGAGCCGGTCGTCGGCCTTCGACCGTGAGCGCGCGGTGATCTCCTCGGCGGTCTGGTGGGCGCGCTGGAGGATGTCGCGGGTCTCGTCGCTCACCTCGTCGAGGGCGTGCCGGACAGCCGCCTCGGGCGAGGACGACATCTCGAGCTCGGTGATCAGGCGGCTCATCCGCTCCACGTAGCGGTCCACGGCGGCGCGGTCGTAGCCGCGCAGCCCCACCGGAAACTCGACCGTGCGCGCGTCCTTGAGGATCCGGTCGCGATCGGCCGCGGTCAGTACCCGGCTTGACCCGAACCGCCGCCCCTGGCGCTCCTCGTCCCTGGGGTGCGCTCCGACGAGCTCGGCGGCCTTGCTCTCGACCTCGGGTGAGATGTCGGGCTCACTCTTCCCGTTCTCGGTCCCCCGTGTGTCGGCACGCGCCATGACCAAACGCTCCCTTCCTCACTTGTCATTCGGGGCCACGGGCGGAAGATCACACGAGCCCCCACAGCATCAAGCTACCCCCTTGGTCAAGGGTGGTCGAGGCTTGTGGAGGATTGGCGAGCGACTAGCCTTTGACACATGCTTGCCGTGCTCGTTTTCGTTGTCTGGGTCGTCGCCGAGGTGTTCGTCGCGATCAAGGTCGCCGACGCGATCGGCGTGCTCGCAACGGTGGTACTGCTGCTGTTGAGCTGGCCGGTCGGCTCGTGGGTGCTCCGCTCGCAGGGACGGGCGGCGTGGCGCCGGCTGGGCGCCGCGGTGTCCGCCGGGCGCTCGCCCGGCCGCGAGGTCCTCGACGGCGCCCTCGTTGTGATCGGCGGCCTGCTGCTGATCGTTCCAGGGTTCATCTCCGACGTTGTCGGCGTGCTCGCGTTGCTCCCGCCGACGCGCGCGCTGCTGCGCCGCCAGCTCGCCCGCAACCTCCAGAGCCGGCTGGTGGTCCAGGCGACGCGGTTCACCGGCGCCGCGCGCCCATACGATGTCGACTCGACGGCCAGCGACATCGACGGGCCGCAGCTGCATCCATGAGCCCCACAACATCCGCATTGCGCACGCTCGCCTTCGGCGACCTCGAGCACACGGCGTGGGGCGCGGCGTGGATTCCAGGGGCCGACGGATCCGCACTGGCCACGCTCGGAGCCGAAGGCGCGGGAACGGTCGCTCCGAGCCTCCACCTGACGGCAGATGCGCCGGACGGCGAATGGCGCCTCGACGGTGAAGGGGCCGCGTTGAGCGTGTCGCCCGCCGGCGAGCCGGTCGCCGTGCACGTCGAGGACGACGACGTCGAGGGGTTCGATCAGCTGTGCCGCGTCACCGGCCGGTTCGAGCTCGACGGCGCCGAGCACGCGGTCGACTACCTTGGCCTGCGGACGTCGCGGTCAGGGTCGTTCGACCTCGCGAAGCTCGATTCCGTGCGCGCCGTGTCGACATGGTTCGAGCCCGACGAGGGCCTCGCCCTGATGGCGTTCCGCGCACGCAAGGCCAAGTCGCACGACGGCGACGTGGTGACCGCCGCGATTCTCGGCCCGGAAAGCTCGCCGGCAGTTGAGGACCCGCGCCTCACGACCACTTATGACGCCGGCGGATGGCCGGTCCGCGCCGGCCTCGAGCTGTGGCTCGCCCGCGATGGCGAGCAGGAGCAGTTCCCGCGGCGGGCGTCCGGGGAGGCGGCGGGCTCACGCGCAGAGTCCGCGGCCGGAGAGCTCGACCTCCGCGCCGAGCCGTTCCGGTGGCACAGCCGTGGGCGCGAGGGCGCCGGGATCTACATCCTCGCCCGCCGGCGATGAGCCCTGTGCGGGCGATCATCAGCGACTTCGGCGGCGTGCTCACGACGCCGTTGCTCGAGTCGTTCGCCGGCCTGATGCAGGAGTCGGGGATCTCGCTCGAATCGGTCGGCAAGGCGATGGGCGCGATCGCCGAGCGGCAGGGATCTAATCCGCTGTTCGAGCTCGAGACGGGGCGCATCACCGAGGCGGCGTTCTGGGAAGCGCTGTCCGACGAGCTGTCCGCCGAGCGCGGCAGCGACGTCGAGCTCGACGGGTTCGGCGAGCGGTACTTCCAGCAGCTCAAGCCGAACGAGCGGATGATCGAGTTCATGCGGGAGCTGCGCGGGCGCGGCTACAAGATGGCGATCTGCACCAACAACATCCGCGAGTGGGAGGCCCACTGGCGGGCGATGCTCCCCGTCGATGAGATCTTCGACGTCGTCGTCGACTCGGCGTTCGTCGGAAGCCGGAAGCCCGAGCCGCGGATCTACGAGCTCACGCTCGAGCAGCTGGACGCCTCGCCCGAGGCGGCGCTGTTCATCGACGACGTCGAGGTCAACTGCGAAGGCGCTCGGAAACTCGGGATCGAGGCGATCCGGTTCCGATCGAACGACCAAGCGATCGAGGACATCGAGGCGGCGCTGCGTGGAGACGGAGCCCGTCCGGCGTGAGGCCCGAGTCCGCCGCGGCGATCATCGATATCGCGCACAACGCGTTCGTGACGCTCGACGCCGACGGGCGGGTGCTCGAGTGGAATCGCCGCGCGATCGAGCTGTTCGGCTACTCGCGTGAGGAGGCGCTCGGAGTCGAGCTGGCCGAGCTGATCGTTCCCGAGCGCTACCGCGACCGTCATCGGGCCGCATTGCGTCACGCGGCGGGATCGGCGGCAGATGACGAGGCGGTCGGGCCGCGCGTGACGCGCCTGATCGTCGAGGCGGTCCGACGGGACGGCAGCGAGCTCCCGGTCGAGGTATCGGCCACGATCGTCTGGGCGGGCGGCCAGCCACTGTTCCACGCCTGGATCCACGACGTGTCCGAGCGCACGCAACTGCTGCGCGAGCTCGAGGCGCAGCTGCGCGGGCGCGAGCCCGGGTTCGGAGAGATCCTCGATGCGCTGGCCGAGGCGGTGACGATCCGCGACCCTCACCATCACATCGTGTACGCGAACCGAGCGGCGGTCGAGTCGATGGGCTTCGCCTCGCTCGATGAAATGCAGCGCCGTCCCCCGCACTCGATCTTCGACGACTACATCGTCCAGGACGAGCACGGCGAGGATCTCACGATGGATGCGATCCCGTCGGTGCGCCTGCTCGCCGGCGGACAGGCCGAGCCGCTGGTGATGCGGACGATCAACCGGTCGACCGGCGAGCTTCGCTGGCGGTTGCTGAAGGCGGCGCCGCTCCACGGCGAGGACGGCCAGCCGGTCGCGGCGGTCACGATCATCGAGGACATCACGCGCGAGCGAATCGCCGAGCTTCGCGACCGGTTCCTGGCGCGCGCCACCGAGACACTCATGGCCTCGCTCGACTACGAGGAGACCCTGCGCAACGTCGCCTGGCTGGCGGTCCCGGAGATCGCCGACTGGTGCGCGGTCGAGCTCGTCGACAGTCGCGGCGAACGTCAGCGGGTCGCGGTCGCGCACCGCGACCCGGACAAGCTCGACCTGGCCGAGCGGCTGCGCGCGTACGAGCCCGAGGAGCTGAACCCCGATCGCGGCGTCGGCAGGATCCTCCGGACCGGCACCTCCGAGCTCTACCAGGACATTCCCGACGAGGCGCTCGCCGCCGCCGCCGTCAACGACGAGCACCTCGGCCTGCTGCGCTCGCTCGGATTCCGGTCGGTGCTGCTCGTGCCGCTGAGCGCGCGTGGGCGCACGTTCGGCGTGATGACGCTGGTCACCGCGGAGTCGATGCGTCGCTTCGAGGACGCCGACCTTGAGTTCGCCGAGCAGGTCGCGGTACGCGCCGCGGTCGCCGTCGACAACGCCCGTCTCGCCACGTCCCGCCGCCAGACCGCCGCCACGCTCCAGCGCAGCCTGCTCCCGGACGCCGTTCCTCCGGTCGACGGATGGAACATCGCCACCCTGTACCGAGCCGCCAGCGCCGCCGAGGAGATCGAGGTCGGGGGCGACTTCTACGACTTCTACGAAAGCGACGACGGTTGGATCGTGCTGCTCGGCGACGTCACCGGCAAGGGCGTCGAGGCCGCCGCGCTGACCTCGCTCGTGCGCCACGGCGCCCGGTTTCTCTCGAAGTACGAGCGAAGCCCGAGCCGGATCCTCGCCAGGCTCAACGAGGCGCTGAGCGAGCAACCGGCCCTGTGGCTGTGCACGGCGGTGTGCGTCCGGCTGGAGCATGAGCAGGCCGTGATCGCATCGGCCGGGCACCCCGCGCCGCTCGTCGTCCGCGACGACGGCCGCGTCCGTGAGATCGGGACCGTCGGCCCGATCCTCGGCGCTTGGAACGCCGACCTGCCGGCCGAGCGGACGGTTCCGATCGCCGCGGACGAGACGCTGTTCCTCTACACCGACGGTGTGCTCGACACGCTCGGAGAGCATGAGCGGTTCGGCGCGGAGCGACTCAAGCGGCTGCTGGCCGAGCATGCCGGCGAAACGCCGGAGCTGCTGCTGTCCGAGCTCGAAGCGGGGCTCGACCGCTTTCAGGTCGGCGCCCAGGCGGACGACACCGCGGCGCTGGCGCTTCGGCCGGCGCCGGTGGCTGCCGGCGTGGAGCCCCGGGCAGCGCATCCGGTAGACCCTTCTCGTACCCTTCGTGTGACCTGAAAGAAGGCGGCCCAGTGGGTTTTCAACCCAACTTCCGGATCGACACGCTGGAGAGCCAGTTCGGGACCACGATCAAGCTCGCGGGTGAGCTTGACAGCGCGACCTCGAGGCAGCTGCTTGTACGGTTCGAGCAGGCGGTTTCCGCGCTCGACGGGCGCGAGCTCCTGATCGACCTCGAGGAGGTGTCGTTCGTCGACTCCTCGGGGATGCGCGCGATCATCGTGATGGAGCGCCGCGCCAAGGAGGAGCGGATCGCGATCGTGTTCGCGCCGCCGCCCGGGCCCGTCACCGAGTTGCTCCAGATCACCGGTATCGCCGACCGCCTCCCGCTCGCACCCAGCGCGGAGGACACGCGACCGGCCGACCCGTTCCTCGAGCGAATCGAGATCGCGCTCGCCCGCGACGTTGACGCGCCGGCGCGCGCGCGGGCCGAGCTGCGCCAGGCGATCGTCGGGCGCCTGTCCGACGGCGACAGCGCCACCGCGACGCTGCTGACCTCAGAGCTCGTAACGAACGCCGTGATTCACCCCAACGAGGCCGTCGGCGGCTCAGTCGGGCTGCGGATAACGGCCTACACCGACCGGATCCGCGTGGAGGTCACCGATGCGGGGGCCGGCTTTGACCCAGGTAGCCTGCGGCCGTCGCAGCCCCGCGAGCCGGGCGGCCACGGCCTGGTCGTCGTCGACGGGCTGTCCAGCCGATGGGGAACCGACCGGCGCGACATCGGCGGCGATGAGGGCTTCTGCGTGTGGTTCGAGCTCGACGCCGACACCGACCCGACGGACGCCGAGCAGGATCAGTTCTCGACGCCCAGCCGGTCCCAGCAGTACAGCTCGAGGCACTCCTTGGCGAGTTCGACGCAGCGCGCCTCCGAGAGCCAGGGCAGCACGGTGTCGAACGCCTGATCCTCGCCCACGCCGGCCTCGAACGCCTCCTCGCCGCGAAAGCCGGCCGCGATCTTCAGCGCCTCCCGCCGGTGGTCGCCCAGCGACGGGAACACGTTGACGAGGAACTCCCGGTTGGGTAGCGGATGTCCCACCTCGAGCGACGCGTGCCACGCTGCCAGGAGCGACAGGTCGTGCTCGTCGAGGTCAGCGAGCGCCTTCGCGTAGTGCGATTCGAGCTCGGACTCGGGGATCTCGTCCACCCACGCCCGAACCACTTCTCCGAGGATCTGGCGACGCGCCTCGCGACCCACCGACTCGGCGATCACGCGGATGGCGTCCTGAGGTTCGATGAAGCAGAGTGACATTGCGTCTCCGGTACGGGGATCCGAATGCCGCAGACGGTAGGCGGTGCACCGGACGTAACGGCCGTTTCAGGCCCGGCGGCGCCGCTTCCCGCCACGCCCGGCGGCGCGGCTTCCCGCCACGCCCGGGGACCGCTCCTTGCCCCCACGCCCGGAGACCGCCCCTCCCCCCGCTACTTGACCGTGATCGTGAGGGTCGGCGAATTGGAGCGGTTGTTGCGGGCGTCGCCCGGCAGCACCGTTCTCAGCACGACCGTCCCGGCCTGCGCGAACCGGTGCAGGACCCCGTACTTCGAGTTGTGCCCGAGCCGTGGGCGCGCGACCACGGTCCAATGCCCACCGTGGCGCTGCTCGATCAGCACGACCTGTCCGGCGTGGGAGGGAGTCACGTGCCCGCGCAGGAGCATCGCCTGTCCGACCGAGACGATGTGGCCGCCGGCGAGTCCGACGAGCGCATTAACGTGCTGCTGAAGCGTCGGGCTCTGCAGGCTGTTCGCGGTCACGTACCACTTCTGATCGGCATTGACCATGCCGCGCGGCAGCGTGATCTTGTATTGCCCGGCGCTGTTGGTTGTCGTTTGCGTGACCTGGTGGAAGGTCGACTGTCCCGAGAGCTCGCGCCAGAGCACCACCTGGACACCGGACGGGGGCGGATTGCTGGTCAGGCCACCGGAGATCACCACCTTCCGCCCGGCCGTCGACGGATCGGGCGAGGACGCGATCGTCAACGCGCCCGGGGTGCACGGGGACGTGCAGCAGGTCGTCGTGCAGCATGTGCTCCCGGAGCAGCACGTGCCTGCCTGCGCACAGCAGGTGCCGGTCGACGTGCAGCAGACCGCGGCGGGCGCGGCGTCGTTGGGCCCGTTGACCGGAGTCGGGCAGCACGGCGTGACGATCCCCGGGTCGCGGTGCTGCGGGCAGATGACCTGCGTGCTTCCCGCCGCGCCGGCTGGGGTCAGCATCGCCAGCGCGCACAGCGACGCGGCGAGGAACAGAACCGACGACGGAAGGATCAGGCGGCGCATCGCGGAAAACCGGCCCAGAGACTACCCCTATTTGTAAAAGCTAACGCGGTTTTATAGCCCGAGCGCCCGGGAAATTGCCGAGACCGCGTCCGGCTCGGCCTCCGCGTCCAAACCGAGACCGAGCGTCACGCGCTCACCGCGCTGCCAGTTGTGCAGGCCGAGATCGAGCGCCTCGAGCGGGATGCTGCACGCCTGCGCGAGGTCCGACGCCCGGCGCTCGAGCAGCATCGGGTCGCCGATCCCGAATGCGCGCTTGGCCCCGACCGTGACGTCGTTCACGCCCCCCAGCGCCAGCGAGGCGCCGCGCATGTCGTAGACGCCGAGCCGGCCGAGCGTGACCAGAAGATCGAACCGTGCATCGCGATGCAGGCCGGGCAGCGAGAGCCGCTCGTACGCGCGCGCGAAGCGGCGCTCGGGCGTCCAGGCGACGTCGCCCGTGAACGCCGACGCCTGCGAGCCGGCCCGAGCCGCCCACGTTCTGTACGCCTCGAGCGTCTTCGTACCGCGGCCCGGCTCGTGCGCGCTCCGGGGCCCGTACTCCACCCCGTCGAGCGACGGCAGCTCACCCGAGGCCCACGACGTGCGGACGCGCTCGATCTCCGCGAACGGCTCCTCGCCCTCGAGCGGGCACAGGTAGGCGATCAGGAACGCGAGCCAGCTCCGCTCCTCGATGTCGGCGGTCGCGTCGGCCACCTCCCGGTAGAGCCCCGGGGGATCGTGCTCGAGCCGTCGCAGCCGGTGATCGGCGAACGCCAGCTCTTCGGCGAGCCGCCCGGCGTCCGTGCTCGATCTCAGCCCGATCGCGAGCGGGGACCGGTAGCCGTCATCGGCGCCACGCGCCACCCGGCGCACGGTGAGCCGGTTCGAGCTGTTCGAGCGCCCGGCTGGCGCGGTGCGGGATCCGCCCGAGCCCGGAGCGGTCGGCCGCGGCTGTGCGGTCCGGGGCGCGCTCGAGCTCACGATCGGGCGCAGGTCCACCGCTTGCTCCTTAGAGCAGATCGGGCAGTTCTGGACTAGGCGGTTGTGGCGGCAGAAGGTCGGCACGAGACGGCGGGGGCGGCGAATCGGCCCTCACACACAGAGTAGTTCGTCCGCGCTCCGCCGGGTGGTCAGGCCGCCTGCGCGATCGTGACCGTGCGCGTCAGCTCGGCCAGCAGGTCGTAGCCGTCCCACAGGCTGCTGAACTGGAGCGCCTCGCCGAACTCGACGATGCGGTCGATCCCTCGCCCATGCAGCGATCGCGCGAAGGCGGCGAGCTCCTCGCCGGTGAAGCCGTGCGCCGTGAGCGTCTGATCCTTGCGGTCGACGAACCCGACGAGATCCGCGAGCGCATCGACCCGCGCTTCGAAGAACAGCCCGGCGCCCGGATGGGTGCGGTCGAACTCGTCAAGGTCGCTCAAGCCGATCACGGCGAGCTCGTTGCCCGACCGATACACGCTTTCAACCGGTCGGTCGATCACCGCGCCGTACAGGAAGTTCAGCTTGGAGATCGAGGCGCCTGGCTCGAGCGCGTAGCCCTTGGCGGCGATCACCTGGGACAGCTCAGCGAACAGAACCCGGCGAGCGTCGGCGACGTCCTCGCGCGAACCGACCCAGACGAGCAGTCGCGGCGACGAGCACGCCAGCTGGTCGAACCAGTACGCGTCGTTGTAGAGCTCCTCGGCAAGTGTGTGGAGCGACGACTGAGCCGGCTGGAGAACGGCATCCGGGCGCATTACCGCGAACGAGAAGCGGTCGCCGAAGGTCAGATCGTGCGTCCCAGGACGGACTGGGACGGCCTGCAGCCGATCGATCGACTCGTCCCCTCCCCACAGCAGGCGGACGTCGGCTTCCTGCGAGACCAGAGCCGTTGGCTCAGCTTCATGGGAGTAGGAGACGACCACCAGCTCGTCGGCAAACGCCGCGAATCGCTCCTCGGCCAGGACGTCCCTGAGCAGCGCGCACAGTAGCGTCGCCTGCTCGGTCGGCCGGTTGGGCGAGACGCGCACCAGGTTTCGGTTGCCCACCAGGAACGAGACGATCAACGAGTACATGAACACCGTGTCCACGTTGGTCGGCGGGATATGGAAGGCGAGGCCACGAGGAACCCGGATGGCCCCGGCCTCCTCGAGCGCGGCGAAGCGATCGGCCAGGCGCTGGACCTCCGCGCGGCGAAGCCAGAACCCAACCGCGACCATCTGCGGCAACGGTCTCGCGCGGGGGTCGCGCAGGATCGCCTGCGACAGCGCGTCGCTGAAGTCGATCCGCAAGGGGTCGAAAGGACCTACGGAATTACGAGACGCGCCGCGCAGGCCGCGCAGCAGGCCGGAGACGTCGACCGCGCCGGCGCGGGGAACAAGCTGCTCGACGTTCATGCGGCCGCCAGCACCTCGCGCGCGTGAACGTCACTGCACCCGCGGAGCTCGGCCTCGGGCACTCGCCCCATGAACGACACCGTTTTGCCGCGCCGTCCGCACGGACAGCTGTCGACCGCCTCGACCCGTGCCAGGTCCTCGGTCAGCACCGAGTGGCCGGGATAGCTTTCGGGCAGTGCGCTGAACGTCTGGGCGACCCCGACCTCGCCGTCGGCGACGACCTCCCAGGTCGCGGGGTCGCGCACGATGATGTCGGCGGCGTTCGGGGCGTGGAGGAAGCCTCGCTCGCACTCGACGAACACGGTTCCGATCTGCTCGGCCATCCCGTAGAAGTTGTGCACCCTGCGCAGGCCGGTTACGCGCGCGAGCTCGGCCTTGTACTCGTCGGCGCCGACCGCCTGGTCGGTCAGCTTCTTCCAGCCGCCGGAGTGGATGAGGATCGCGTTCCGCAGATCGACTTCACCGGGTTCGAGTGCTCTCACCAGGTGCTCCCAGACCATGAACGTGAAGCCGAAGATCAGGATCGGTGAGTCCGAGCGCTCCTTCAACCATGCGGCGAGGCCGTCCCGGTCCAGGCGCATGTCGTCGTCGAGGGCATAGAAGTGATCGCGCCCGAACGTCGACATGCCGATGATCCCCGCGCCGCGAGCGCTGACGGTGTTGCGCTCGCGCAAGGTCGAGCGTGCGTCGATCACGATCATCGGCAGGCGAGATGCCCCGAGCCAGTGGGTCATGACGCTGGCCAGTGCCCGGGTCTGGAGTTGCGCCGCGGCGGCGTCGAGGTGGACGCGACTCACCGCGGCACCGGTTGTTCCCGACGAAGTGACCACCTTGAACACCGCGTCCTCGGGGATGCTGCGCAGCGTGTGAGTCTTGAACAGCCCGACCGGTAGCGCCGGCACGTCGGCCAGCGAGCGGATCTCGTCGGGGTCCGGCGTCAGAGCCGACAGGATGCGCCTGTACGGGTCACATCGCTCGCGATGCAACAGCGTCAGCTCGCGCAGGCGTGCGGTCAGGATCGCCTGCTTCTCCCGCTCCGCCAGCGAGTACTGCTCGAGTGCCATCAGCTCGTCAAGTTGCACGGCGCTTCGCCAGCATGTCGTAGTCGATCTTGCCGGAGGTCTTCAACGGGAGCTCGTCGATGTCGCTGACCGCGAACGCCCGCGCGTTCAGGCCAAACCGCCGCGCGACCTCGTGCCGGAGCTCGTCCGCCGGCGTGTCCGCCCTCGCGGCGGCGCGCCACAGCATGATCTGCTCGCCCGCTTCCACGACGGCGACGGGTCCGTGAGCGCTCGCGGCGGCCTCGATCTCGTCGAGGTTCACGCGCAACCCGAAGACCTTCGCGATCCGCTTGGTGCGGCCGGTGACCCGGAAGAAGCCGTCGCTGTCGAAGCACCCGAGGTCGCCTGTGCGCAACTCGCCGCTCAGTGCGTCGCCTAGCGCCAGGTCCTCTCGGCTCTCGGCGTAGCCCATCATCACGTTGGGTCCGCGGTAGACCAGCTCCCCCTCGACATCGTGGTCGGCTATTTCCTGATCGTCAACCCGGATGGTCAGATCTCCCCGCGGAATCGGTATGCCGATCGTGTGAGCCTTGTCGGGGAGCGCCTCGGGCGGAACGTAGGAGATGCGCGCGGTGGCCTCGGTCTGGCCGTACATCACCCACACGCGCCCGCCGCGCTCGCTCATCAGCTCGTGCAAGGAGATGATCGACTCCGGTGCGAGCCGACCACCGGCCTGTGTCAGGGTCCGCATCGTCTCGGGCATTGACTTGCGTAGGAGTCCGGTCCGTTCGAGGATGGCGTACGAGTAAGGCACGCCAGCGAACGACGTGGCCTGCCAACGGGCAGCGTCAGCCCAGAAGTCCGGCCTCATGATCGAGTGCGGCGTCAGGATCACGCTCGCCCCCGAAGCGAGGTGGCTGTTGAGCACGGACAGGCCGTAGGAGTAATGGATCGGCAGGCTCTGGATCGCGCGCTCGTGTTCGTCGATCTGGAGGTACTCGGCGATCGAGGTGGCATTGGCGTCGATGTTGCGATGGGCAAGCCGCACCAGCTTGGGGCTACCGGTTGTGCCGGAGGTCGACAGCAGGACCGCGAGCTCATCCGCCGGCGCCGGCGCGGCCGGCTCTGAGCACTCGCTGATCTCGACTGTCTGCGGATCGCGCGAGCGCACGACGAACGCCGGCAGGTAGCGGTCTCTCAGCGCCTGCGTCAGCTCGGCGGGTGCCGCGGCATCGAGCAGCGCCACCGCGTGGCCCGCCGTGATCGCGCTCAGATAGCCGAGGATCGAGGCGACGTCACCGCTGCACAGGGCGAACACCAACTCGCGCCTGCCCGTCGACAGCCGCTCGGCCGATGACCGGACCGCACCCGCAAGTTCGTCCTGCGTCCAGATGTGCCCGGTTGGCGCATCGATCAACGCCGGCGCATCCGTCGGGTGTTCTATGAATGCGAACGGTGAGGCCATCGATCACACGGCGATCGCGACGCGACTCCGGCACCGGCCGCCGGCGGGATCGACTTCCCTCGCCGGCCTGTGCGAAGCGTGCGTCAGACCTCGACCCCGTAGCGCCGGAGGATCTCGAGCGCCTTGGAATAACTGTCCATGCCGATCATGTCATCGGTCTCGAGCATGATCCCGAACCGATTCTCGAGCTCTGCCACGAGCGCCATGTGGCCGACCGAGTCCCAGTGTGGGTTGGCGCCGATCTCGAGCGCCTCGATATTCGTTTCGGCCGGCAGATCAAGCGCCTCGGCGAATGCCTGTCTCACTTTTTCGGCCAATTGGTCTCCAGTCGTGGTTCCGGTCCCCATTTAATGGCTACCTTGCTTGGCGGCTCGGCCGCCGTCCGGTCGTCCATGCGGGTTACCGTCCGCGCGTGTCGGCGCGAACTCTACGAGCGCTGTTGGGCGAGCACGAACGGGCTCCCCGGGGCAGGCTCGGCTGGCACGTAGCCCGAGGCTCCGCCGGCCAGCGCTTCGCGCTGCTCGTGCTTGCGCTCCTCGGTGATGCCCGAGAAGACCGTCCATCCGTCGTCCGGCCAGCGCGGAGCGCGCGCAGCGCTCGCCCGATGCCAGGCGGCCACGGGCTTGATCGGCGACGCCTTGGCCGGATTGCCGACCACGAGCGAGCCGGGCGGAATCTCGCCGTGCACCACCGCCGCCGCGCCCACGACCGAGTCGTCTCCGATGCTGGTGCCCGGCAGCAGGATCGCGCCGACGCCGATGTGGACGCGTTTCCCGACGGTCACGCGCCCGATCCTCGTCTGGCCGGTGTGCTGGTTGAGGCTCGCATCGTGCGTGATGATCGCCACGTAGGGGCCGAGCATCGCGTAGTCGTCGATCGTGATCAGCCACGGATGGAGCTGATCGATGTATATGGGATGGCCGATGTGAGTGCCCTCGCCCAGCTGAAGCCCTTGGGCGACCAGCCGGTCCATATCCGGCTCCCCGCGGAGCCGATCGAGCGCACGGCGACTGAGTCGCTGGAGCGTGTCCCTGAGAGACGCCACGGGGACAGCCTAGCGCACGTTTCCGGGCGATTCGCCATGTGAATCGGGACACGTATTTGTGGTGATCATTCAAGTCTGAGGAGGTTTGGAGGCTTGTCACTCCACGCATCAACGGGTGGCGGACGACCTCACGACCGGTACGGAAAAGTCGGATTAAAGTGCCAGTGAGGTCGCCTCCTCACGGACACTCGACGCCGGTGGCGAGGGTCGTCGTGAGCGGACCCCGAGGGCGCGTATCAACAAGCCCGGTGGGGGCCTCGCGGACCATGCGAGATCCATTTGCTGCGCGCGCCGCGGCATAAGCGTGACAGTCCCTCGCACCTTCGTCTGGTCCGACGGTGCAGGGGTATTCCGACGTCCGAGGTCGGCCGATGTTGGCACTGCGGAACTGGTTCCCGGCCTCCATGTCCACGATGCTCCTACAGACGATTTCCAGGCGCTTGTTCGGGACTGCGCGCGCCGTTGTGGTTGCCGCCACCCTGCTGGCCGCCGCCACCATCGCCGCCGCCGGCCTGGCCTCCGCGCCAGCTGCGCGCGCCTTCTCGACTCCCCCCGCCTCAACTGCCCGGGCGGCCGCCGCGCACAAGAAGTCCAAGCCGAAGCACAAGCCGGCGGCGAAGCGCAAGCGACCTGTCCGGCATTCCGCCCCGGCGAAGAAATCCGCCCCGGCGAAGAAAGCCACGCCGGCGCGCGCGACCCACAGCCCCGCGGCCTCGAGCGCGCTCCCGCCGCCGCCCGCGCAGGTGAGCACGCCTCAGTTGCCAACGACGGCACCGTTGAGTCCCGGCTCGCCGGTGACCTCCGCGCCGGTTTCCGGGACGACCAACACGCCAACATCCGGAACGACCTCGCCGCTGCCCGGGACGAACCCGCCGTCGTCAGGGACGACCCCGCCGTCGACCGGAACGACGCCGCCGGCGTCCGGGACGATCCCGCCGGTGCAGTTGACTCCGATGCCGTTCGCACTGACGAGCGTGTGGAACCAGCCGGTGTCTCCCACCGCTGCGCTCGACCCCGGCTCACCGTCCATGGTCAGCGGCCTCGACGCCGAGGTGTCGCGCGAAGAACAGGCGGGCATCGGCCCATGGATCACAGTAGGCGCCAACATCTACGTGGTCGGTCCCAACCAGCCGACCGTCCCCGTGCAGCTCGCCGACACCACGGGGCCGGTGCGGAGCGCATTGCAGGCAGCGTGGATGGCCGTCCCGATCCCGCCGGGCGCCCAGCCGGGGAGCGACTCGGATGAGGAGCTGACCGTCTGGCAGCCGTCGACCGACAAGCTCTGGGAGTTCTTCCACATGCAGCTGCTGTCCGATGGCTGGCATGCCACCTGGGGCGGCGCTATGGACAACGTGGCGGAAAGTCCCGGGTATTTCAACGCCAACTCGTGGCCGGGCGCGTCAACCAGCTGGGGAGCGACCGCGAGCAGCCTGCCCCAATCCGCCGGCGTGATCACGATGGCCGACGTCGAGCAGGGCCAGATCGATCACGCGCTCGCGGTCAACCTGCCCATCCGCGTGCAAGACGATCTATTCCTGGCCGGCGCAGCGCACCGACGGGGTCGCGACCGCGTCGAATTGCCTCCCCGAGGGCGCCCACCTGCGACTCGATCCCGACCTCAACATCCCTGCGCTGCATCTCCCGAGTTCTGTCCAGATGATGGCGGAAGCGGCGCAGACCTACGGAATCATCGTCCGCGACCAGACGAATTGGGCCGATCGGCTTCTGGATCCAGAGCCCGGCTTCGGCGGGCACCAGCAATCCGTTCTACAACAGCAGCGGCGAGCCGAGCGCGAGCGGGCCGTTCCAGGGCAAATGGCCAAATCAGCTGATGAGCTACTTCCCCTGGGGCTCTCTGCAGGTGCTCCAGATGACCGGCCCGGGCGTGTAGCACCCGAGCCGCCGGCGGGCGCGGGCGCGCGGCGGGACGGGCCGGGGAGCGGCTACCCTCTCGGCGCTTGAGCACCGATCCGCCGACCTTCGACCTCCAGAGCCACTCGCTCCACTCTGACGGCGCGCTCGAGCCGCACGACGTGGTCGCCGCGGCCGCGCAGGCGGGAGTCGAGTTGCTCGCGTTGAGCGACCACGACACCGTCGACGGCGTGCAGGAGGCGATCGACGCCGTCGTCAGAGCTGGGGCTCCGGGTCGTCCGGGCGGTCGAGATCTCCTCCGTCGACCGCGACCAGCAGGACCTCCACGTCCTCGGCTACCTCGTCGATCACCGCGACCCGGTGCTCCGCGATCGCCTGCGCACCTGGCGCGATGACCGCGAGCACCGCGCCGAGGCGATGGGCGCCGCCCTGCGGGAGCTCGGCTACGAGCTCGACGAGTCCGAGCTCGCGCGGCGCAAGGCCGAGGGCAAGCCGATCGGCCGCCCCCACCTCGCCGACGCCGTCGTCCGCCACCCCGCCAACGAGCAGCGCCTGCGCGAGGAGGGGCTCGCCGAGCGCTCGGCGTTCCTCGTGGCCTACCTGATCGACGGCAAGCCGGCGTTCAAGCCGCGCACGACGCCGACCGTCGCCGAGTCGATCGGCGCGATCCACGACGCCGGCGGCGTCGCCGTGTGGGCGCACCCGTTCTGGGACGTGGCCGAGCCCGCCAAGGTGCTCGAGACGATCGACCGCTTCCGCGCCTGGGGCCTCGACGGCGTCGAGTGCTTCTACACGACGCACACCCGCGAGCAGGCCGAGCTGCTCGCCGACCGCACCGCGGAGCTGGGGCTGCTCAGCACCGGCTCCTCGGACTTCCACGGGCCGGCGCACAAGCTGTTCTCCCGCTTTCGTGCGTTCAGCACCTACGGTCGCGAGCCGGCGCTCGGGGCTATCGGGGGTAGTCCGGGCCGTAATCCGGGCGGTCCGGACCGTGTCCGGACCTTTCGGGCCGTCGGTCGCCGGTCAGCCCGGGTTTGAACGGCGGGCATCTGGAGGAGGGTGCGGGGTGCTCGGTGGCGGACGCAGGCCGGGCGGCGCCGGAAACAACCTGCAAAATGCGACAATGGACGCGCTCGACGTGAACCGTGCCGCAGTATGCATGTGGGGCATGCAGGATGCGGCACGGTCCGCATGAAACCGCTCCGTTGGCAGCGTTATGCAGGTCGCCAGCCGACCACGGGCGGGGGCGGGATCGCCGGCCGACCACGGACGAACGGAGAGACCACCGCCCTCACACTCCAGGTGCCCGCCGTTTACCGACCGCTTGCCAACCGTCTCGCCGCCAGCAGGAGCGCCACCACCCCCGCCGGCAACGATCAGCTCTCGCGCACGGCCGACTACGAGCGAGCAGGCGAAGCTCGCTGCTACTCGCGCCCGTCCCCGAACACGCCACGCGCCCGCAGCTCCGACCATCAGCTGCTCGACCAGGTCCTCCAGCGCGTGCTCCGTCGGACGGAGCTCGAGGTCGGCCTCCCGCGGCGGCTCGTACGGAGCGTCCACGCCGGTGAAGCCGGTGATCTTCCCGCACCTCGCCCGCGCGTACAGGCCCTTGGGATCGCGGCGCTCGCATTCCTCGAGCGGGGTGTTCACGAACACCTCGAGGAACTCGAGCTCGCCGCCCTCGTGGATGCTGCGCGCGACCTGCCGGTCGACCTCGTAGGGGCTGATCACGCTGACGATCGCGATCGCGCCCGAGTCGGCGAACAGGCTGGCGACGTGCGCCACCCGGCGGATGTTCTCGGCGCGGTCGTCGGGATCGAAGCCGAGATCGCTGTTGAGCCCGTAGCGAAGGTTGTCGCCGTCGAGCCGGTAGGCCCGGTAGCCGTCCCGCGCGATCCGCTCCTCGAGCGCGGCGGCGATCGTCGACTTGCCGGCGGCCGGGAGGCCCGTCAGCCACACGGTGGCGCCGCGCTGCCCGAGCAGCGCCCACCGGGCGCCGCGGGCCAGCCGGCTGCGGTCCCAGGTGACTTCGCGGCGCTGGGAGGCCGGACGCTCGATGTGCGCCTCGATGATCATGCCGGCGCCGACGGTGCCGTTGGTGGCCTCGTCGATCAGGATGAAGCTCCCGGTGGTGCGGTTGCGGCGGTACTCGTCGAAGATGATCGGGACCGTGGTCCGGAGCCTGATCCGGCCGATGTCGTTGAGCCCGAGCTGCGCCGGCGTTCGCGTCGCGGTGCAGGGTGTTGACGTCGATCCGGTAGCGCACCTCCTCGACGATCGCACGCGCCGAGCGGGTTGTGTGCTTGATCGCGTAGACGCCGCCGGCGACGATCGGGTCGTCCGCCATCCAGCACACGATCGCCTCGAGGTGGCGGTCGACCGTCGGCCGGTTGTGCGGCCGGCAGATCATGTCCCCGCGCGAGACGTCGAGGTCGCCGTCGAGCCGGATCGTCACCGACATCGGTGCGCACGCCTCGGGCAGCGACCCTTGGGAGGTGTCGACCGAGGCGATCCGGGTCTCCTCCCCGCCGGGCAGCACGACCACGGGATCGCCCGAGCGGAACACGCCGGCGGCGATCTGCCCGGCGTAGCCGCGGTAGTCGGGGTCGCTCGAGTCCGGACCCGGCCGGATCACCCACTGCACCGGGAACCGGCAGTCGATCAGGTTGCGGTCCGAGGAGATGTGGACGTGCTCGAGGTGGTAAAGCAGCGCCGGACCCTGGTACCAGGGCATGTGCTCCGAGCGGTCGACGATGTTCTCGCCGTGCACCGCCGAGATCGGGATGAACGTGACGTCGGTCGTCTCCAGGCGGGCGCAGAACTCGCGAAAGTCCTGCTCGATCTGCTCGAAGCGCACCTGCGCGTAGCCGGCCAGGTCCATCTTGTTGACGCACACGACCAGGTGCCTGATGCCGAGCAGCGAGGCGATGAAGGCATGCCGGCGCGTCTGCTCGACCACCCCCTTGCGGGCGTCGATCAGGATCAGCGCGAGGTCGGCGGTCGAGGCGCCGGTGACCATGTTGCGGGTGTAGCTCTCGTGGCCGGGCGTGTCGGCGACGATGAACTTGCGGTGGGCGGTCTGGAAGTAGCGGTACGCGACGTCGATCGTGATCCCCTGCTCGCGCTCGGCCCGCAGCCCGTCGGTCAGCAGCGACAGGTCGAGCCCGCGCTCGCCGTTGCGGCGCTCGGACGCGGCGCGCAGGGCCTCGAGCTGGTCGGTGAGGATCTGCTTGGAGTCGTACAGCAGCCGTCCGATCAGCGTGCTCTTGCCGTCGTCGACCGAGCCCGTGATGACCAGGCGGAGCATCGGCGCCGCCGGCGGCTGGTCGAGCGTCGCCGGCAGGGATTGCCCTGCACCGCTGGAGATCATGCCGCCGACCGTACCGTAGGCCACGGATGCGCGTCCGGATTGGACTGGGGAGTGGAGAACACGTTCATCGCTGTTAACAACACTCCCGTCCCGCACCGGTAGCGGCGCCCTCAAACCCGAGCGCTGCACTGCGCCCCGCGCGCTCGGTAGGCGTGCCACCGGACGACCGTAACAAACCCGCGGGTGACAGTCATCACGCCTGCACCGCCATCTCCTCGCCGCGCCGGTGCGCTTTCCCGCGCGCGATCACCTCCTTGAAGCTCCTGAAGCGGAAGATCAGCACGAGCGACGCGAACCCGAGCACGGTGGTGAGCACCGCGGTCGCGATCTGCTGACCGACCGAGAACGAGGCGACGTACGGGTTGCGGGCGAAGATCGTCAGCAGCAGCGCCTGCTGGACGCCGGCGCCGCCCGGGGTGAACGGGAACACCGAGGCGACCACCTGGACCGCCGAGCACGAGCAGCGCGTTGCGGACCGACCCTCCGATGTGGAACGCGTCGAGCAGCGCCCAGTAGGAAGCGAACCGCGCGATCCAGCTGGCGAACTGCCAGCTGGCCATCTCCCGGCGGTAGCGCCGGCGGTCGCGCAGGATCGTGAACCCCTGCCGGACGCGCTGCCAGAACGCCTTGACCCGCGCCGAGAGCAGCGCGAACGCGATCAGGAAGACGATCCCCAGCACGGTCAGCAGGAACAGCGTGAACCGCATGTTCGAGGCGAAGAAGCTGATGTCGAACGCCGGCAGCTTCGAGAAGTCGGGCGGCTTCGGGAACACCCCCTGGGTGAACGCGAAGCACATCACGAGCACGCCCATGAACCAGTCGAAGATCACCCCGGTCGAGAGCGCCGAGGCGACCGCCGGATAGCTGCCGTCCGGGACCGCGGTCCGGGTCAGGAACAGCTGCGCGATGTTGCCGCCCCCAAGAGGGAAGACGTTGTTGATCGCGTAGCCGACCATGTACGCGCCCCACACCTCGCGCCACCGGATCGGCTGGCCCGGATAGGCGGCCCGCAGCGCGTTGAACAGCGCGCGCGAGCGCAGGAGCAGGTACAGCGCGTACAGCGCGAGCCCGAGCAGCAGCGAGAACCAGCTGAGACTCGCGAGCTGGGACAGGAACGTCCCCGCCGAGTCCATCAGCTGAGTCGATCGTCGATCCGACCGAGGCGTGATGCTGGGCGCCCGCCCCGACCGGAGCTCCGCCCGTGATCAACGCTGCCGCGATCCCTGGCATCAGTCACCCATTAAAGAGCCCGGGGGACCCAGATCCATCTGGGTCCCCCGGAGAGTCAGGGAAGTGGGGGCGCAGTTCCCTGACCGACAGGGGCGAGTTTCCCCGTCCCAAGCTCTCCCTAAACCTTAATTTGCTCCGCAGGCCGCTCCACCACGCGAATCGCGCCTCTGAGCTTACCATTCCCCCCGTTCACCCGAGGCCAAACGCCGGGATCGGCCACGGTTGATTTCCAACCTTCAACGCCCGGCTAAACGCCACTTTTCAGGACCGCGATTCAGCGTCCCTGCGCGCCCGGGCCCGTGAAGAACTCCTCGCCGGCCCTGACGGTCCCGGCCGCCTCGGCCTCGTGGCGCAGCGTGCGGTCGGCCTCGCCGCTCCAGGCGCCGATCGCCAGCATCTCCCGGTCGGCGTCCATCGGGCTGCCGCCGAGGTCGTTGTTGACGACGCGCGCACACTTGCGACCCTCGGCGATCGCGGTGACGATCAGCGACTGGCCGATCCGCGCGTCGCCGCACGCGTAGACGCCCTTCGTCGACACTGCGGTAGGTCATGCTCGGTGCGGATGTTGCCGCGCTTGTCGAGCTCGAGATCGAGCTCCTCGATCGGCCCGACGCGCTCAGGGCCCTCGAACCCGATCGCGATCAGCACCAGGTCGGCCTCGAGCACGAACTCGCTCCCGGGCACGGGCGTCAGGTCGCGCGAGGACGTTCCCGTGACCTTCCGCGCGTACACGTGGCTGACGTGGCCCTCCCGGCCGCCGAACCCGGTGACCTCCGTGCCCCACCGCCGCTTGCCGCCCTCGTCGAGCGCGTAAGTCGAGAGGGTGCGCTTCGGCGGCAGCGGCCACGGGTGACGGGGGTCGCGCTCGGTGTCGGGAAGCGCGGCGTAGACGTCGAGCAGGACGACGCCCGAGGCGCCCTCGCGGTGCGAGTTCGAGATGCAATCCATCCCGGTGTCGCCGCCTCCGACCACGATCACCTTCTTGCCGGCGGCGCTGATCTCGGTGCCCGGCTCGGGCGGCCGCGACGGGCGCCCCTCCTCCTTCGCCACCCACCGGTTGCGCTGGTACAGGTAGTCCATCGCGAAGTGGATCCCGCTCAGGCTGCGGCCCGGCGCGTCGAGGTCGCGATGCACGCGCGAGCCGGTCGAGACGACGACCGCGTCGTGGCGGTCCTTGATCTCCTGCGAGGTGACCGTCCGCCCCACCTCCGTGTCGTACACGAACTCGATCCCCTCCTGCGCGAGGATCGCCACGCGGCGGTCGATGACCTGCTTCTCGAGCTTGGCGTCGGGGACGCCGAACCGCATCATCCCGCCCGGTCCCTCGTCGCGCTCGAACACGGTCACGGTGTGGCCGCAGCGGTTGAGCTCGTCGGCGACCGCGAGGCCGGCCGGCCCGGACCCGATCACCGCGACGGTCTTACCGGTCCGCCGGGGCGGAGGGCTGGGGACGATCCAGCCCTCGTCGAACGCGCGCTCGGCGATCGCCAGCTCGATCTGCTCGATCGTCACCGGATCGTCGTTGATCGCCAGCACGCACGCCGACTCGCACGGCGCAGGACAGATCCGGCCGGTGAACTCCGGGAAGTTGTTGGTGGCGTGGAGCTGATCGATCGCCTCGCGCCACTTGCCGCGGTAGACGAGGTCGTTCCAGTCCGGGATCAGGTTGCCGAGCGGGCACCCCTCGTGGCAGAACGGGATCCCGCAGTCCATGCACCGGGCTCCCTGGCGGCGGAGCTCGGACTCGGGCTGGAGCCCGAAGTACTGCTTGTAATCGTGCACCCGCTGATCCGGGTCTCGCTTCTCGAAGCCGACCCGGTGGATCTTCAGGAAAGCGCCGAGCTCACCCATCAGCGCGAGACCGCCGCCTCGCGCTCGGCCTGCTCGGCGAGCGCGCGCTTGTAGTCGCGCGGCATCACCTTGACCATCCGCTCGCCGGCGCCGCGGTCCCACGAGGCGAGCACGTTCCGGGCGACGATCGAGCCCGTCCGCGCGGCGTGCTCGGAGATCAGCGCCTTGACCTCCTCGACGTCGGTCTCGTCGAGCTCGTCGAGGTCGACCAGCTCGAGGTTGCAGCGCCCTTCGAAGCGCCGGTCGACGTCGTACACATAAGCGATCCCGCCGCTCATCCCGGCGGCGAAGTTGCGGCCCGTGCGCCCGAGCACGACCACGCGGCCGCCGGTCATGTACTCGCAGCCGTGGTCGCCGACGCCCTCGACGACAGCCCACGCCCCCGAGTTCCGGACCGCGAACCGCTCGCCGGCGAGCCCGCGGAAGAACGCCCGGCCGGCGGTGGCGCCGTACAGGACGGTGTTGCCGACGATCATGTTCTCCTCGGCGCGGAAGTTGTGCTTCTCGGGCGGTCGCACCGACACGACCCCGCCGGACAGGCCCTTGCCGGCGTAGTCATTGGTTTCGCCCCGCAGCGAGAACACGACCCCGGGGGCGAGCCAGGCGGCGAAGCTCTGGCCGGCCGAGCCGCTGAACGAGATCTCGATCGTCCCCTCCGGCAGGCCGGCGGCGCCGTGGCGGCGGGCGATCTCGCCCGACAGGATGCCGCCGACGGTCCGGTTGACGTTGCGGACGGGGATCGGGCCGAGCTTGACCCGCTCACGCCGCTCGAGCGCCGGCGTGCACCGGCGCAGAAGCTCCCAGTCGAGCGCGTCGTCGAGCACGGGCTGCTGGGCTCGCGTCCGCCGGCGCGCGGTCCCGGGCGGGAGATCGGGGCTCTCGAGGACCAGGGACAGGTCGACGCGGCTGGCCTTCCAGTGATCGATCGCCCGGTCCATGTCGAGCAGGTCGCTTCGGCCGATCATGTCCTCCATGCGCCGGATGCCGAGCGAGGCCATGATCTCGCGCACCTCCTCGGCCACGAGCATCAGGTAGTTGACGACGTGCTCAGGCGTGCCGCGGAAACGCTTGCGCAGCTCGGGATCCTGGGTGGCGATCCCGACCGGGCAGGTGTTGAGATGGCAGACGCGCATCATGATGCAGCCCATCGCGATCAGGGGCGCGGTCGAGAACCCGAACTCGTCGGCGCCGAGCAGCGCGGCCACGATCACGTCGCGCCCGGTCCGCATGCCCCCGTCGACCTCGACCGTGATCCGGGTGCGCAGGTCGTTGAGCAGCAGCGTCTGCTGGGTCTCGGCCAGCCCGATCTCCCACGGCACTCCGGCTCCCTGGACCGAGGACTGGGGCGAGGCGCCGGTGCCGCCGTCGTGGCCGGCGATCGTGACGTGGTCGGCGTTGGCCTTCGCCACCCCCGCCGCGACCGTGCCGACCCCGACCTCGCGACACGAGCTTGACCGAGACCGACGCGGTCGGGTTGGCGCAGCGCAGGTCGTAGATCAGCTGCTTGAGGTCCTCGATCGAGTAGATGTCGTGGTGCGGGGGCGGTGAGATCAGGCCCACGCCCGGCGTCGAGTTGCGCAGCCACGCGATGTACTCGTCGACCTTGTGGCCCGGCAGCTGGCCGCCCTCGCCGGGCTTCGCGCCCTGGGCCATCTTGATCTGAAGCTGGTCGCAGTTGACCAGGTAGTGGACGGTCACGCCGAACCGGCCCGAGGCGACCTGCTTGATCGCCGAGCGCCGCAGGTTGCCATCGGGATCGGCGACGTAGCGCGAGGCGTCCTCGCCGCCCTCGCCGGTGTTCGAGCGAGCCCCGATCCGGTTCATCGCGATCGCGAGCGTCTCGTGGGCCTCGCGGCCGAGCGCGCCGAGGCTCATCGCGCCGGTGGTGAACCGCTTGACGATCTCAGTCGCCGGCTCGACCTCGTCGAGCGGCACCGGCTCGTCGGACTCGCGCAGCGTCATCAAGCCGCGCAGCAGCGCGTTGCGCACCGACTCCTCGTTGGCCATCCGCGCGAACTCCGCGTACGTCTTGCGGGGATCGCCATTCGTGCCCTGCACGGCATGCTGGAGGTTCGCGATCGTGTCCGGGTTCCAAACGTGCAGCTCGCCGTTGCGCCGCCATTGGAGCACGCCACCGACCGGCAGCACCTCCCGGTCGGTCCGCGGATAGGCGCGGAAGTGGCGTTCGATCGCCTCCTGGGCGAGCTGCTCGAGACCGATCCCGCCGATCCGCGACGCCGTGCCCGTGAAGTGCTTGTCGATCAGCGCCGGCGCGAGCCCGACCGCCTCGAAGATCTGCGCCCCGCAGTAGGACTGGATCGTCGAGATCCCCATCTTCGAGATCGTCTTCAACAGCCCCTTGCCGAACGCCTTGACGATCCGCTGCTCGGCCTCGTCACGGGAGAGGTCCTCGGGGAGCAACGAGCGGTCGGCGAGCTCGTCGAGCGACTCGAACATCACGTACGGGTTGATCGCCGCGGCCCCGTAGCCGATCAGCGTCGCCATGTGGTGGATGTCGCGCGGCTCGCCCGACTCGATCACGAGCCCGGTACGCAGGCGGGTCCCGCGGCGCACGAGGTGGTGGTGAACCGCGGCGACCGCCAGCAGCGAGGGCATCGCGACCCGCTCGGCGCCGAGGTTGCGGTCGGACAGGATCAGGATGTTCGCGCCGTTCTCGACGTAGCCGGCGGCCTCCTCGCACAGTGCGTCGAGCCGCGCCTCCATCCCCCCGTAGCCCTGCTCGATCGGCCAGGTGATGTCGAGCGTCGCCGCGAAGAAGATCTCGTGCGAGACCTGGCGGAGCTTCTCGAGCTCGTGGTTGCGGAGGATCGGCTGGTCCATCACGAGCTGGTGGGCCTGCTCGGGGTTCTCTGAGAGCAGGTTGACCTCGGCGCCGACGCCGGCCTGCAACGACATCACGACGTTCTCGCGGATCGGGTCGATCGGCGGGTTCGTGACCTGAGCGAACAGCTGCTTGAAGTACGCGAACAGCGGCGGCTGGCGGTCGGACAGCACCGCCAGCGCGGCGTCGTTACCCATGCTCGCGACCGGCTCCTCGCCCTTCGTCGCCATCGGCGCGATGATCATCCGCAGGTCCTCCTGCGAATAGCCGAACGCGAGCTGCTTCGAGCGCAGCGGCTCGATCCTCGGCGTCCGCGGGTCGCGTGCGGGCAGATCGTCGATGTGGACGACCGAGCGCTCGTACCACTCGCCGTAGGGCTGCCGGCGGGCGACCCGGCGCTTGACGTCCTCGTCCTCGACGATCTTGCCCTGCTCGAGGTCGACCAGGAACACCTTGCCGGGCGCGAGGCGGCCCTTGCGCTGGACGTGCTCGGGGGCGACCGTCATCACCCCCGTCTCCGACGCGAGCACAACGTAGCCCTCGGTGTCCTGGATCCAACGGCCCGGCCGCAGCCCGTTGCGGTCGAGCACGGCGCCGGCGATCCGCCCGTCGGTGAACACCACCGCCGCGGGCCCGTCCCACGGCTCCATCAGGCACGAATGGAAGTCGTAGAAGCCCTTGACGTCGGGGTCGAGGTCGTTGCGCGTCCGGTAGGCCTCGGGCACCATCATCATCACCGCGTGCGGGATCGAGCGGCCGCTGAGCACGAGCAGCTCGAGCACGTTGTCGAAGATCGCCGAGTCCGAGCCGCCCTCGCGGACGACCGGGATCACCTTCTCGAGGTCGTCGCCGAACAGTTCGGAGGTGAGCTGCGACTCGCGCGCCCGCATCCAGTTGACGTTGCCGCGGAGCGTGTTGACCTCGCCGTTGTGGGCGATCATCCGGTACGGGTGGGCGAGCTCCCAGCTCGGGAACGTGTTCGTCGAGAAGCGCGAGTGGACGAGCGCGAGCCGACTCGCCACGCGCGGGTCCCTGAGATCGGTGAAGTACCGGGGTAGCTGCGGCGCGGTCAGCATCCCCTTGTAGATCAGCGTCCGGCTCGAGAAGCTCGGCAGCGCCAGGTCGCGCCCGGCGGCGCGCTCGATCACACGGCGGATCACGTACAGCTTGCGCTCGAACGCGTCCTGGTCGGTGATCTTGTCCGAGGCCGCGATCAGCACCTGCCGGATCACCGGCGCCGACAGCCGCGCGGTCTCGCCCACGTGACGCTCGTCGATCGGCACGTCGCGCCACCAGATCGCTCGCTGGCCCTCGGCCTCGATCGTGTCCTCGATCAGCTGCTCGAGCACGACCCGCCGCTCGGGGTCCTGCGGCAGGTAACACACCCCGACGCCGTAGCGGCCGGACGGCGGCAGCTCGACGCCGGCGACCGCGGCCCTCAGGAAGCCGTCGGGGATCTGGAGGAGGATGCCGGCGCCGTCGCCGGTGTTCGGGTCCGCGCCCTCGGCGCCGCGGTGCTCGAGGTTTTCGAGCGCGTCGAGCGCCTTCTCGACGACGGCGTGGCTCGCCTCACCCCACAGCTTGGCCACGAGCGCGATGCCGCAGCCATCGTGCTCGTTGGCGGGGTCGTAGAGGCCACTGGCCCCTGGGGGAGCGATGCGTCGGTACATGGAAGAGGGTGAGGAGGAACACAGACGTGCAGACTGGACGCCGAAATGTACCAGCGCGTGTTAGCGGCCCGTTACGGCCCTGTAATGGGTCTCGTGTATCGACCGCGGATCTGGGGCCTCGCTGCGCTCGACGTCCATGGGGCCATGTGGCCCGTCCTGACAGGGGACTAGGGTCGACAGTCCGCTCACAAGAGCTGCGTAGGTGCGTGCCCCACCCGGGTGCCTCGCGTCCGATCCAGAGGCCGAACGACCGAGACCGGGCAGCACGGGCACCCGGTGCGGACACGTACCGGAGCTACGTTTTCGCTTTGGCCTTGCTCCGGGTCTTGCCGCTGCGGGCCCCGTCGCCGTCCTCGTCGCCGTCCTTCGACGATTGCCGCCGGCGCGGCTTTGACTCCGGCTCGTCGTCGCTGCGCATCGCGGCCAGGCTGGCCTCGAGCGCGGCCATCAGATCGGGCGCGGCGGCGGGCTCTTCGGCCTGCGGCTGGACCGCGATCTCCTCGCCGGCGGCCTTTCGCTCGATCAGCTTGAGCACCTGCTCGCGATAGTCGTCGTGGAACTTCGAGGGCTCGAACTCGGCCGACAGCGAGTCGATCAGCTGCTCGGCCATCTTCAGCTCGCGGTCGGTCGCGGTCGCTTCCTCGACCGCCTCGAGCTCGTCCAGCCGGTCAGGCGTCAGCACCTCGTCGCCCCAAAGCATCGTAGTCAGCGTCAACACGTCGCCGGTCGGGCGCAGCGCGCACAGCTGCTGCTTGGAGCGCAGCACGACCTTGCCGATCCCCACCTTGCCCGATTCGCCCATGGCGTCCAGGAGCAGGCGATACGCCTTCGCCCCACCGGCGGTCGGCGCCAGGTAGTAGTTGTGGTCGTAGTAGATCGGGTCGATCTCGGCCTGGTCGACGAACTCCTCGATATCGACCGTCCGGGTCGCCTTGGGGTCGAGCGAGTCGAGCTCCTCGTCGGTGATCACCACGTATTGATCCGGCGTGATCTCGTAGCCCTTGACGATGTCCTCGTACGGGACTTCCTCGTCGGTCGTCGGATCGACTCGCTTCTGCCGGACGCGAGCACCGGTCTTGCTCGACAACTGGTTGAAGCGGACTGTCTTGGGTGAGGTGGCGCTGTACAGCTTGACGGGCACGTTGACGAGTCCGAAGCTGATTGCGCCCGACCAGATCGCGCGGGCCATATCAGGTTTGTATAGCGAACCGGGTTCGTGATCAAGCGGTGAGCGCCCTCTTGCTTGCGCTTCGGCTGCACACCCGTCCCGTCGGCCCCGCGCGCACCCGGTTCCGATCGACCGGCGTGCTGGATCGGGCGCGAGGGCCGCGGGCCGGGCGCCGCAGCCTCGCTCTGAGCGTCGTCGCGGGCCGGCGCCGTTGAACAGCGGGCAGCTGGAGGGAGGGTGCGGGTGCTCGGCGGCGGACGCAGGCCGGGCGGTCCCGAAATAACCTGCAAAACGCGACAATCGACGCGCCCGACGCCGACTGTGCCGCAGCATGCATGTGGGGCATGCAGGATGCGGCACAGTCCGCATGAAACCGATCCACTGACGCGTCATGCAGGTCGCCAGCCGACCACGGCCCAGCGAAGAGACCACCGCCCTCACACTCCAGGTGCCCGCCGTTACCGACCCGCGCACCAACAGGCTCGCCGCCACCGACAGCGCCCCGCCGGCGCCCGCACGCCCGCCAGCAACCGGACCGCCACCGCGGTCCGCCACCATCTCACGACATGCCGCGCCGGCGCGTTTCATCTGCGGTGAACCTTCCGCCGTTTCAGCAGCTCCTCGACCTCCATGGCCGTGACGTCCACCGCTTCCTCGCGGCGACCGTCGGGCGGGTCGACGCCGACGACTGCTACCAGGAGACCTGGATCGCTGCGCTTCGCGCCTATCCGAAGCTGCGTGACGCCTCGAACCTGCGGTCGTGGATCTTCACGGTCGCGCACCGCAAGGCGATCGACCACGTACGGGCCAGACGCCGCGCCCCGGTGCTCGCCGGCAATGTCCCGGAGGCCGCGGACACACGCGCGGCTCCGCGAGACGAGCCCGACGACGGCCTGTGGGCGCTCGTGCGCGACCTCCCCGACAAGCAGCGGACCGCGCTCGCGCTGCGCTACGTCGCCGACGCCGGCTACGACGAGATCTCGGAGGTAATGGGCACGAGCGAGGAGGCGGCTCGCCGCAACGTCCACGAAGCACTGAAAAGACTGAGAATGGAGTATCGGAGATGAGCATCTCGGATCAGATCGAACGGGCGCTCAGGCAGGGCGCGCCCCCGGCCCAGGACCCTCCCGACCTGAGCGCGGCCGCTGCGGCGGCCGGGCTGCTGGACGTCGCTTACGCGACCCTCGACTCACCGGTCGGGACGCTACTGGTGGCCGTCACGGAGCAGGGCCTCGTGCGGCTCGCGTACCTGAACGGCGGCGAGGAGGAGGCGGACGTGCTCGAGCAGCTGGCCAACAGCGTGTCCCCGCGCGTCCTGGCCGCGCCGCGGAGGCTCGATGAGCCGCGGCGCGAGCTCGACCAGTACTTCGCCGGCCGGCGCCGGCAATTCGAGCTTCCGCTCGACTGGCGGCTGACGCGCGGCTTCAGCCGGCGCGTGCTCGAGGCCACCTCACGGATCCCGTATGGGGGGACCGCGACCTACAAGGAGATGGCGACCGAGGCCGGCAACGCCCGCGCCTATCGCGCCGCCGGCAATGCGCTCGGCTCGAACCCGATCCCGATCATCGTCCCCTGCCACCGCATCCTGCACTCGGACGGCGGCCTCGGCGGCTACACCGGCGGGCTGGACCGCAAGCGGGTGCTGCTCGCCGTCGAGGGTTCTACAACGGGTTGAAGCAGCCGTAGATGACGAACAGCGGGTTCACGACCTGGTTGTGGTGCGCGTCCGTCATCGTCTGCTGACCAACGAACGACGGCGGCGACTCGGCCTTGTAGCAGCCGTCGGACTGCAGGCTCACGTCATAGGTGACCGGCGTCTGGTTGAACGGCTCGGCCCCCGGCTGCGGGATGAACACGTCGAGCGTGCAGATCCAGTCGCCAGGTCCGGACGGCGTGCTCGCGCGCCGGCTGCAGTTGCTCAGCACGTTGAGCTTGGCCCCGGGCGCGACCGTCCGGCCGAGCTCGCGCTGCTGGAGCAGGGTCAGATTGTTGAACGCCGGTTGGATGCTCGCCTTGAGCTTCGCCGCGGTGTCGCCGGCGGGGCCCCAGTTGCTGGCGATCGCCAGGAACGCGACCACTACCGCCGAGCCGACCGCGACGCGGACCGGCACCACCCAACCCGGCCGGCGGCTGACCGGCGCGCCGGCGAAGTCGCGCCGGCGGATGATCAGCCACGAGCCGACAAGGCAGGCGACGATCCAGATCAGGCTGACGATGCACGCGATCACCAGCGGCCCGTAGTACGGATGGGCGGTGAACAGCGTGTACCAGCCCTGGAATGCGGACGCGGCCAGCAAGCTGTGGAGCCACACGCCCGTTCCGACGAGCAGCAGCAGCTGCATCACGAGGTCGACCAGCGCCGGTCCGATCACGCCGACGATCCCGTTCCGGGTCGCGACCGAGAACAGCACCGCGAGGCTCGTGAACGCGAGCATCGGCAGCACGTTGAGGAGCCAGGCGAGGATCACCAGCACCAGGCTGTGGCCTGGGGACAGCGCCGTGCCGCCGAGGCTGACCAGCCTGCCCGCGCCGACCAGCAGCAGGCCGGCGGCGAGGCTCGAGACCGCCAGCAGCACGAGCAGCCCGACCGAGAACGTCATCGCGGCGAGCACCTTGCCGGCGAACAGGTCGCGCCGGGTCGAGGACCTGGTCAGCACCATCTTCCACGTGCCGTAGCGATCCTCGGACGCGAAGATGTCGCCGGCGAGGACGCCGGCGACCACCGGGAACCCCCACGCGCCGCAGAACGACAGCACGACCAGTGCCAGCGCGAAGCCAGACTGGTGCACCCACACTCCGAACAGCGTGTCCGCGGGGCTGCCCGTCTGGATCTTCAGGACGCCGGCGAACGCGAACGGCCCGAGCACGCAGATCAGCGCCAACAGGCGCGTCGCGAGCTGCGTGGACAGCTTGCGCCGCTCGGCCCGATAGACGTGCCAGACGCCGGCGTGCTGCCGAGGGGCGGGTCCCGGGACGGCCGCGCCGGGCCTCAGAGCTGCGGTCGCGCTCACGACTCCGCCAACGCCGCTTCGATCAGTTCGGTCAGCCCGGCGGGGTCGAGCTCGACGTCGCTCGTGAGCGCGAAGAACATCGACTCGAGCGGGCTCACGACCAGCTCGAGCCGGCGCACAGCGATATCGGCGCGTGCCAGGTCGAGCACGTAGTCGTCGACCCGGCCCTGCACCGCGAGCCGCAGTTCCCCGGTCGGCGACGTCGTCGTGTGCACGCTCGGATGCTGCTCGGCGATCTCGAGCGCGCGGGCGTCGTCGCTCGTCGCGAGCCGGTATGCCGACCCCGGGGCCTGGTCGCGCAGTTGCTGGGCGCTTCCGTTCCACACGACCTTGCCGAGGCGAAGCACGGTGAACGAGTCGCACACGTTCTCGAGGTCGCCGATCAGATGGCTCGAGAGCAGCACCGCGGTGCCGTCGGCGGCCAACCGGCGCACGAGCCGCCCCATGTCGCGGGCTCCCGCGGGGTCGAGTCCGCTGGTCGGCTCGTCGAGCAGCAGCAGCCGCGGGGAGCGCAGCAGCGCGGCGGCGATCCCGAGACGCTGGCGCATGCCGGTCGAGTAGCCACTGACCCGATCTCCGCCCCGGCCGGCGAGGCCGACCTGCTCGAGCACCTCCTCCACTCGCTCGGTCGAGGCTCCGCCGTCGAGCTCGGCGTACAGCTCGAGGTTCACCCGCCCGGGCAGGTAGGGGTAGAACGTCGGCTCCTCGACGAAGCCGCCCACGCCGTCGAGGCACACCGAGTCAGACGCGCCGAGCGGCCGCCCGAACAGCTCGATGTCCCCCTCGTCGGCCCCGATGAGGCCGAAAAGGAGACGCAGCAGCGTGGTCTTGCCGGCGCCGTTGGGACCGAGCAGTCCGCGGACCTCGCCCTCCTCGACGAGCAGGTCAACGTGGTCCACCGCCGTCGTCGTCTCGAACCGCTTGACGAGCCCCGTTGCGCGAACCGCTGGCACCGCCGTCACTATACGGCGAGGCTTTTCTTGCCATTTCCGTCGGGTAGGACTGAGGCGCGTGGATCTGCTCCACCCCATCAAGAGGTTCGATCGGTTCCAACAGGCCCACCGGGGCTGGGCGATCCCGGTGGCGGTGATCAGGAAGTTTGGCAACGACCAGGCCGGCAGCCTGGCCGCGCTGATCGCCTACTACGCGTTCTTCTCGATCTTCCCGCTGCTGCTCGTGTTCACGACGATCCTCGCGTTCGTGCTCCAGGGGAACACCGAGCTGTACGACGATGTCACGAACTCGGTGCTCGCCCAGTTTCCGGTCGTCGGCGGCCAGTTGCACGCCCACGCCCTGACCGGGAAGATAACCGCGCTCGTCCTCGGGTTGCTCACGTCGCTATGGGCCGGGCTGGGCGTGACCCAGGCCGCCCAGAACGCGTTCAACAAGGTCTGGGCGGTTCCATTCAAGGACCGGCCGGACTTCTTCCGATCGCGGCTGCGAGGGCTGCTGCTGCTGGGGTCCCTGGGCGTGCTGTTCATGGCCTCCGCGGTCCTCACCGGTCTCGTGACCACGGCCGGCGGGCCGCTCGTCAAGGTCGGCGGCTACGTCGTCACGCTGGCGGTCAACTTCGGTCTCTACGTCGCGGCATTCCGATTCCTGACCGCGGCCTCGATCCCCACTCGCTGTCTGTGGCTGGGGGCGGCGGTCGGCGCCGTGTTCCTGGAAATCCTCCAGTTGGTCGGCACGATCTACATCAGCCACGTCGTCAAAAATGCCAGCAACGCATACGGGACGTTCGCCACCGTGATCGGGCTGCTCGTCTGGCTGCACGTGATCGCGCAGCTGACCATGTACTCCGCCGAGATCAACACGGTCGTCGCCCGCCGGCTGTGGCCGCGAAGCCTGCTCGGGCCGCCGGACGCGCCCGCCGACCGGGAGACGTTCCGCGCGCTGGCCAAGATCGAGGAGCGTCACGAGCACGAGTCGGTCGAGGTCCGCTTCGAGGACTTCTGACCGGCGCGACCGGTCGCTCAGGACGTGATCGTGATCGTCTCCATGTTGGAGGCCTGACCGGACACGGTGACCGTCACCGTCGCGGTCCCGGGAGTGATCGGGAACGAACCGCTGTCGGGCGGCAGCTGGAACGTGATCGAGGTGTCGCTCCAGCTGGTGATGGTCACCTTCGCGCCGTCGTACGGCGCCCCCCAGCTGGTCGAGCCCTGGACCAGCGTCAGGTAGCTCGACCCCTGGGTGGCTCCGAAGTTCTGCCCGGAGAGCGTGACCGTGCTCCCCGCGGCTGTGCTCGAGGGCGACACCGACGTGATCGAGGGCGCGGGCGCCACCGCCCCGGCGATGTTCAGCGTCTGGGCCGGCGACGTCGCGCCCGCCACCGTGACCGTGATCGTCGCCTGGCCGGGCTCGAGCGGGAATGACCCGCTGTTCGGCGGCAGGTCGAACGTGATCGAGTCGTCGCTCCAGTTCGTGATCGTGACCTTCGCGCCGTCGTATGGCGCGCCCCAACTCGTCCCGCCCTGGGCCAGCGTCAGATAACTCGAGCCCTGGCTCGCGCCGAAGTTCTGGCCGGTCAGGGTAACCGCGTCACCCGGAGCGGGGTTGGCGGGCGAGGTCGAGGTGATCGTGGGTGGCGGAAGCGGCGCCGGCGTCGGCGGTCCCGGCTGGCTCGCGGTCACCCTCTCGGCTCGGCCGGCGCTCCGGTAGGACGCGGTGGCGATCAGCACGGCGGTCGCCGGCGAGGACGACCCCGAGGGGGCGGTCACCGTCCAGGACTGCGTGGCCGAGTCTCCGTCGGCGAGGTCGCCGCCGGATACCGGCGAGACCGGCTTGACCGTCCATCCGGCCGGCGCGCTCAGCGCCACCGACAGGCCGCGGGCAGCACCCGGCCCGTCGTTGCGCTCGGTCGTCGTCACGGCTGTGGACCCTCCGGCGGGCAAGCTGAGCGGCGTCGATGGGTCGACGCTCAGATCAACCGCGGCGGGCTCGGGCGAGCTGATCGCCGTCGCGCCTCGCACCGTGATCAGCGCGCTGGCGCGCAGCGGCAGACCGTTGACCGGCACGATCACGGTGTCGGTGGCGGCGTCGTAGTGCCAGGCCGACGACGGCAGGCGTCGTCCGCCGAGGAGCACGGCGCCCGGCTTGGTTACACGCTCGAGGCGGACCGAGAAGCTCCGGGCGCTCGGCTGTCCCGGGTAGCGTCCGTTGGCGGGGCCGATGCTCAGGCGGGTTATCCGGCCCGAGCCGGACGAGGACCAGGAGTTGATTCGCGTGAGGCTGTATTGGCCGCGCTGATAGCCGGTTCCGTCGCCGGCATCTTCGTAGAGCGAGAACTGGCCCGGAGCGCCCGGGTACACCCGGAGGGTCGTGGGCGCGTCGGGCTTGGCCCCGACGTGGCTCATCGGAGCCTGCTCAGGGACGATCCCGCCGGCCTTGACGAACACCGGCATCCGGTCGAGCGGCACGGTCAGCGTCTGCTCCGAGGGTCCGGTGAAGGTGGCGCCGGTGAACCAGTCCGTCCACTGGCCGGGCGGGAACCACACCGACTCGGTGCTCACCGTGCCGGGCGTCGTAACCGGCGCGACGAGCACGTCAGGCCCATACAGGTACTCACCCGGGTTGGCGTATGCCGCCGGCTGGTCGGGGTAGTCGAGGTACAGCGGGCGGTTGATCGGCAGCCCGGTTTGCACCGACTCGTCGGCCAGCGTGTACGTGTAGGGCACGAGCGCCTCGCGCAGGCGCAGGAAGCTCGCGGCGATGTCGTCGGCGGGCTGCGGGTAGTCCCACGGCAGCCGGTTGCCGGCGCTCGAGTGCAGGCGGAGGATCGGCTGGAAGGTCCCGAGCTGGACCCAGCGGGAGTAGACGTCGGGATCGTCGGATGCGTCGGCGGGATTGTTCGCGGAGCCCGGGGGCGGACCGAGGAAGCTGCCGATGTCGTCCGAGACGTAGGGCTCGTCGATGCTCGACTCGTCGGCCGCCAACTGGACCTGCAAGGCCATCGTGTTCCACGTCCCCCACGTGTCGCCGGTGAACGCCAGCGTCGATGTGTGCCCGGACCATGGACCGGCCGGATAGACCTCGTCGGGGTTCTGGTAGGAGCTGCCGGTGCGCGACAGGACGAACCCTCGCTCGTTCTTGTTCGCCATCTCCTGGGCGTAGAGGTGATTGATCCAGCTGTCGGGCGTGACGCCGGGATTCGACGTCGTCGAGGAGTCGCAGCACCAGTCGAGCCACCAGAACGACACGCCCTGGGACTCGAACGGCTGATGCAGCGCGAAATACGACTCGGCCTGCGGGATGCTGCTCCAATCCCACGTCTTGCACTTCCCGCTGGGGGTGAAGCACGCGTTGTCGTCGGCGAGTGAAGTTCCGGCGAGCGCCTGGGTGGCGGGAAGCTGCGGATCGTCGTCGGCGATGCTGGCGTGGACGTTCAGGGTGACATGGATGCCCTGCTGCTTGGCGTAGGTCAGGAAGCTCTGCTGCGGGGCGGGGAACAGGGCTGTATTCCACTCCCAACCGTCCCAGTCGTTCGGCGACTTCCAGTTGGTGTCGACCGACAGCGTGTCGAGCGGGACGTGGTTGGCTCGGAAGGCCGGGATCACGGTGTTCTCATAGTCGGAGGTGCTGTAGGCGTAGTAGCGCGAGAACCACACTCCGAACGTGTACTCGGGCAACAGCGGCGAGGCGCCCGTCAGCCGGTTCAGGTCCCCGAGCGCCTGCGTGTAGTCGTGTCCGTAAACGAACAGGTAGCCGTCCTGGACGTCGCCGCCCGCCGCCCGTGGCGCCACCCAACCATTGGCGGTCCACACGGCGCTCTGGCTGTCGTCGAGCAGGCGGTACCCGGCCTGGTCGAGGATCCCCGGATGCATCTCGGGCAGCGCGGCCGTGCACTGGGCAGCGGTCGGGGTCCCTGCCGGGCAGCTGTAGCCCGGCCCGTAGGTGGCGGTGTCAAACCCGCGGGTGTACCCGCCGAGATAGTGCACGTCGGGCTGCGACGGCGCGGATGCGCCGGCGGGCGCGACCGACAGCGTGTCCGCGTTGACGCTGCAGCTGTCGGCTGCGGCGCACAGGACGCCCACCGTGTTGGTGCCCGCGGACAGGTCGACGGTGGCGGTCACCGTCGACCAGTCGTCCCAGCTGTTCGTCGCCGGCAGCGTCAGCGTCTTGACGTCGGACCCGTTCACGGTCAGGTCGATCGTGCGCGGCGCCGGGCCTCCCAGCGCGCCGATGTAGTTGGAGTAGCGCAGGGTGACCACCGCCTGCCCGGCGGGCGCGCCGAGCACGCTCCAGGTAGCGGCGCCGCTTCCCTGATCGAGGCCGCCGATGAATCCGGCGATGCTCTGATAGCCGGCGTGGTTGGTCTGGATGTTCGCGCCGCCGGTCAGCGCGGCGGCGCCGGCATCGCAAACCTGGTCGAACGGGCACACGTTCTCCCATTGCGGGGTGACCGTGTCCCCGTTGGCCAGGCGCACGGACGTGTTGTCCGGTCCGAACGGCCCCGACCCCAGCCGGTAGCGCAGCGTGGCCTGCGACGTCGCGATCGTCAGCCAGCCGCCGGATCGGCTGACGCGGTAGCGCGGCACCGCGAACCGCCGGTTCTGCGCGTTCACGGTCGGCGCGTCCTCGAAGCTCCCGCTCGGCGAGTACTCCAATCGAATCAGCCCGTCGCCCAGAACCTCGAAGCGGGCGTCGCCGGCCACGACCGTGGCCCCCCGGGCCGCTTTTGCGGCGCCGAAGTCGACCGGGGTGGCGAGGTTCACCGGCGAGGTCGGCGAGGTCGCAACCGCGAGCGCTGTCGCGGGCAGGACCAGCACCGCCACGGCGACCAGCATGGACACGAGCGTTGCGACTCGCGGACTCTTGCGCATCTCCCAACCTCCACGCCGGCGGACCGATCCCGCGGGCAGCCTACCACTCCGCCGGGGCCCTCAGAAGAGTCGGTCGGCGGCCTCGCGCCGGGTCATCTCGAGCGGCCACGAACACAGCCCGCCCTCGGCCGGGCAGCCGTCGCAGACGCCGCGGTGCGGGGCGTCTGTCACCTTGAACTCGCGGCTCAGCACGCCGCGCGCGAGCGCCGTCAACTGCTCATCGAGCGCCGGCACCTGCTCGCGCGTGAACATCGCCACCGCCGGTTGCTGCGGTAGCTCGAGGAACGTGTGCACGACCTCGACTTCGCTCGCGCCGGCGCGGAGCGCGGCCAGCGCGTACACGAGGCGCTGGGTCCCGTACGAGCGGTCGGCGAGCGCCTGCGGGTCCACGCCATCGAGCCGGTCGGTCTTGTAGTCGACGACCAGCGTGCGCCCGCCGGGCTCGCGCGCGATCACGTCGAACACACCGCCGATCAGGACGGGAGGGCGGGGATCGGACAAAAGGAAGCGGAAGCGCGCCTCACGCCGGACCGCCGTCGCCCGCCCGAGCCGCCGGCACAGCTCGCCGGCGGCGAACCGCTCGACGAGCTCGGCGACCTGGGCGGCGTCCTGCGCAGCCGGGACGGCCGGCAGCCCCGAGCGCTCGGCGGCCTCCGCGATCATCGCGTCGGTCGGGCGGCGCGGGCGGCGGAAGTCGAGCCGCTCGAGCAGTGCGTGTACGAGCGTGCCGCGGTCGAGCGCGGTGAGGCCGCCCGGCCGGTCGGCGAACGCGGCGCCGGCACTCGCGCCGGCGGAGCCGGAGCCGGAGCCGACGTCACCCGGGAGCGCCGGCAGTCGCAACACGCGCTCGGCGTAGAACCGGTAGCCGCAGCGCCGGTAGGCGGCGAGCGAGGAGTAGCTGAGCGCGCTGACCGGTGGCGCGCCGGCGTCCGGCAGCTCCGGCGGGACGGGCTCGAACTGGACGGTCGCGGCGTCAGCGGGCTCGTCCGCCCCCGGACCGCCCACGGGCGCCGGCAACGCCACCGGAGCGGGCACGTCCTCCGGGCGCACGAACGTCACCTCGACGCCCTCGAGCTGTTCGACCGCCGGCCCGATCCACGCGATCGGGCCGCCGCCACCGCCGTTCTCGAGCGCGGGCCAGGCATCGAGCTTGGCCGCGCCGCTCAGGATCAGCCGCTCGCGGGCGCGGGTCATCGCCACGTAGAACAGCCGGCGCTCCTCGCGCGCCTCGGCCGCGATCCGCTCGTCGCCGAGCGCCTTGTAGTCGAGCGCCGACTCGCGCCGCCCGGTGCCGGGCTCGGCGAGGCGCAACCCGAACCGCCCGTCGCGGCCGACCCGGAGCAGCTCGGCGCGCCACCGCGGCCCGCGTCCCAGATCGGCCACGCACACGGTCTCGAACTCGAGCCCCTTGGCGCGATGGATCGTCATCAGCCGCACCGCGTCGAGCGCCTCGCCCTCGACCGGCGCCTCGCTCTCGCGCGCCTCGCCCGAGCCGAGGCCGGCGCGGGCACGGCGGGCCACGAGCTCGAGGAACCCGCGCAGGTCGGGGCCGTGCGCCGCCTCGTGCTCACGCGCCAGGCGCATCAGCTTGCGGACGTTGGCGAGCCGGCGCTGGCCGCCGGGCATCGCCAGCACGGTCAGGTCGTAGCCGGTCCGCTGTACCGCGCGGTCGATCAACCGCTCGACGCCGGAGCGGGCGGCCACCTCCCGCTCGATGGCGAACCAGTCGGCGAACCCGAACAGAAACCCCCTATCCACATCATCGAGCTCGTCGAACGACTCCGTCGGGCTCGCGCAGCACCGACCACGGATCCCGCCGGCGATTTCGCGCAGTCGCGGCGAGCACCACGAGCGCGTCCGCGGACACTCCCACCAGCGGCGAGGCGAGCACCGTGAACAGCGCCTCCTCGGCGCGCGGGTTGGCGAGCGCCTCGAGGTAGCTGACGATGTCGATCACCTGCGGGTGGGCCCAATAGCCGCGCCCGCCGATCACGTACGTGGGGATCCCCCGGTCCTCGAGCGCGCGCTCGTACACCCGCAGGTCGGTGGTGGCGCGGGTCAGCAGCACGACCTCGCGCGGGGCCGTCCCGTCGACCAGCAACCGCCCGACGCGGGCCGCGAGCGCGCGCGCCTCGGCCACCCGCCACGGCGCGCCGAGGCCCTCCATCGCCCAGTCCGCGCCCTTGTCGGCGACGAGCAGCTCGACGCGAGGACCGCCCGCCGGAGCCTCCGGGCGCCCGGCCCGCAGCGGGCGGAACTGCTCGCCGAGCTCGGGCTCGAACACGCCGTTGATCACCTCGAGGATCTCGGGCCGCGAGCGGAAGTTAGTGTCGAGCGTCGCGCGGGCGCCGATCTGAGCCAGCCGCTCGCCGCGCCGCTCGAACAGGTCGACGTCGGCGTGGCGGAAGCCGTAGATCGACTGCTGGGCGTCGCCGACCGTGAACAGGTTGTCGTTCGCGATCAGCTCGATCAGGTCGAGCTGCACCTGGTTGGTGTCCTGGAGCTCGTCGACCATGATCCGCGCAAAGCGCGCGCGGTAGCGCTCGCGAAGGCCCGCGTCCGTGCGCAGCAGCTCGCGGCACTCGAGCTCGAGGTCCTCGAAGTCGAGCCCCGAGGCGTCGCGCTTGGCCCGCGCGTAGCGCTCGCCGAACAGGCGCAGCAGGCGATCGAGCAGGTCGTGCGCGCGCACCGCCCGGCGGTGCTCGGCGGCGCCGCGGAACGCGGCCAGCGCGTCGGCGTAGCGCACGCAGACCTCGGTCGACAGCGCCGCGCCGTTGCCGCCCGGCAGCGCCACTCCCCACAGGTCCCCGGGCCATGGGTCGGCGCCGGCGATCACGTCCGGCAACCGCTCGAGCCGCGCGATCGCCTGGAGTACCTTGACGGGTGGGTGGGGACTCCGTTTCGATAGCCCCGAGCTCGGCCAGCGCCACCGCGCCGGCCCGCTCGAGCTCGCCGCGCAACGCGTCGAGATCCGGCGCCGGAGCCAGCGCCGGCAGCCGCGGCCGGCGCTCGCCACGCGAGCGCAGCTCGGCGTGGATCTCGAAGATCGCGCCGCGCAGGCCGGCGGGGTTGTACGAGGCGATCAGGTCGATCGCGGGTGGGGGTGGGCGGGTGGGTGGGTACTTAATTCTCCGCGGGCGAGCTCCTCGAGCGCCTCGTCGAACGCGACGTCGGCGAGCCGTTCGGCGTCCTGGGCGTCGAGCACCGCGAACGCCGGGTCGAGCCCGGCGGCGAGCGCGTGCACGCGCAGCACCCGCGCGCAGAAGCCGTGGATGGTCGAGATGAACGCGCCCTCGGTGGCGCGGGCCGCGTCGTCGGCGGCGAGCTCGCGCAGGCGCCGGCGGATCCGGTCGCGCATCTCGGCGGCCGCCTTCTCGGTGAACGTGATCGTGAGGATCGCGCCCACATCGATCCCGTCCTCGAGCACCGAGCGCGCGAACCGCTCGACCAGCACCGACGTCTTGCCGCTGCCGGCGCTGGCGTCGAGCAGCAGGTCGCCGTCCCGGCGCTCGATCGCGAGAAGCTGCTCATCGGTGAAGGACCCCGTGGCCACCTCCAGCTCAAGCACGGCAGATTCCGGGGTAGCTGCAACCGTCCCGCGAGCACGTCGCCGGACAGGGCTCGAGCTCGCCGCTGCGCAGCCGCGCGGCGAGCGCCAGCGCCCGTGTCCGCGTTTCGGCGAGCAGCCCGTCGAGCTCCTCCCGGGTGCGGCCGTCCCGGTCGACGAGCGAGCCGCCGAGCTCGGTCCCCTGGAGGAACACGCCGCGGGCGCGCAGGTCGCCGCCCCCGAGCGGCTGGTAGAAGCCTGCCACCGGGTCGAGTCCGAGCAGCTCGCGCACGACCAGCATGTACAGCGCAACCTGGAGCTGACGGTCGGCCGCCCACCGGGCGCCGTATTGCTCGGGGCGCCCGGAGCCGCTCTTGTAATCGCGGACGATCGCGTGGCCGTCCGGGTCCGTGTCGACCCGGTCGATGATCCCGCGCATCCGCACGGGCTCGCCGAGGTCCTCACCGAGCACGAACGCCGGGAGCGAGTCCGGGTCGTCGTCGAACCCGAACCGCAGCTCGAGTCCGTACGGCGGCCACCCGCAGTCGTCGCGCGCCTCGTGCATCAGGTAGCGGCGCAGATCCGCGGCCACGATCCGCGTCCAGGCCGCGCGCACCGCCTCGCCGCGGCCGACGGCGATCTCGTGCGAGCGCTCCGCCAGCACCTCGTCGAGGAGCTCGAGCGCGCGCGGCAGCGTCGCCGGCGTGACCGAGGTGCCGAGCCGTTCGAGCACCTGCTCGAGCACCGCGTGCATGTAGCTCCCGCGGGCGAGCGCATCGGGATCGGGCTCCAGTCGCTCTGGCTGCAGCTCGCGGTCGACGAGCCACTTCACCGGGCAGTCGGCGTAGGTCTCGAGCGCTCCGGCCGACAGGATCCGGCGGTGGCGGACGTGCGCGAGCGTCGCCTCCGACAGCGAGCCGATCGGCGAGGGCACCTCGCCGGCGAGCGGGGCGGCCGCCGCCGCACGGGTGCGGGCGAGCTCGCGAGCGGTGGGCGCCTGCGCCGCCGGCCACACGACGTCGGCGAGCATCCGGCGCCGGCGACGATCGGGCCAGTCCTCGACCAGCAGCTCGGACACGTCGGCCAGGAACGGCGAGGGCAGCGCGAGGTTGCCCTCCTCGTCGGAGCTGCGATAGCTCAGGATCACCCGCTCGGTCGCACGGGACACGCTCGTGTAGAACAGGTAGCGCTCGCGGCCGAGCGCATCCTCGCGCGGACGCAGGCGCAGGCCGCTGCACTGGGCGAGCTCGCGGCGGAGCTCGTCCGAGAGGAACGGCTCCGGCGCGGCGGCCAACGGGAACTCGCTCTCGCCGAGACCGCACACCAGCACGGCGCGAAACCGCCTGGCCCTGATCGCGAGCGGGTCGGTCAGGAGCACCGCGTCGGGCCCGGGAGACGCGCCGCTGGACACCTCGAGCGTCTCGAGCAGCTCGAGCAGCTCGGGGCCGGCCAGACGGGATTCCCCGCCCAGATCCTCGAGCTCGGTCAGCGCCCGCGCCAGCGTCCCGACCGCGCGCGCGTCGAGCTCCTCGTCGGCGCCGAGCACGGGCGCGCGCATCCGGTGCGGCGCGGCCAGCAGCCGCCGGGCATGCGCGAGCAGCTCCATGGCGGGGTCCTCGGCGGCGCGCAACGCGTCGATCTCTGGCACCTCGAAGCTCGCGCGTGCCCGCGCCTCCGCGGCTGTACGCACGCCCTCGCGCCGGACTTGCGCTTCCAGGCGATCGATCGCATCGGGGTCTTCGAGCAGCCCCGGGACCCGCAGGTACTCGAGCAGGTCCGCGGCGCGCACATGAGCCTCGTCGAGCAGCGCGCATCGGGCCAGCGCCAGCAGCGCGCGGCCGAGCGCCGTGCGTTGCAGCGCCGTGCGCCGGTCGGTCGCGACCGCGATCCCGTAGCTCCCGAACACGTGCTCGACGAGCGCCGCCGCCCGCGCCGGCGAGCGGTACACGACCGCGATCTCCTTACCGGGCACGCCCGCGGAGCGAAGCTCGAGCACCGCGGCGGCCGCCAGCTCGGCCTCGGCGAGCTCGCCGCCGGCCTCGAGCAGCTGGATCGCCCCGCCCGGGTCGATCCGCTCGGGCGCCGGCTCGAACAGCTCTCGCTCGAGGTGGTGCAGGGCGGCGCGCGCGGACGGCGCGTAGTGCTCGTCGGAGGGCGGGAGCTCGAGCACGCGCTCGGCCAGGGGGCGGAGCTCCTCGACCACCTCGGCGCGCGCCTGGAGCGCGGTGCGGCCCGGCTCGTAGGTCAGCGACACCGTGACCTCGGCGCCGACCACGCGTGCGAGCGTCTCGATCGCGTCGCGCTCGAGCGGGTGCAGATCGTCGAACCCGTAGAAGAACACCGACTCGGTCCCCCACCGGCCCGGGGCGGCGCGCAGCGCGTCGAGCGCCCGCCACGCGTACAGCTCCGAGTCGACGCGGTGCAGGCGATCGAGCTCGGCCGCGTACGCCTCGTATATGGCCGCCACGTCGTGGGCATACGGTCGCCGCCGGCGGTCCTGCTCGGCCCAGCTTGAGAGCGCGCCGGCGAACCGCTCCGGCGTGATCAGCGAGCGCTGAAGCTCGGCGATCAGCTCGCCGGCGGCGGCGGGGAAGCCGGCGGTGGCGGCCGCCGGGCGGAGCGCCTCGAACGGCGTGCCGCGCAGGGCGCGCTCGAGCACCCGCTCGCGCTGGAGCCGGGTCAGCCGGCGCGCGCTGTAGCCCGCCCGGCCGGCGATCTCGGCCGCGAGCCCGCCGAAGGTGAGCACCGAGCCGAGGACAGCGCCGTCGCCAGCCAGCTCGCGGCCGAAATGGTCGGCGTCGACGGTGGTGGGAACGACCAGGATCGCGCCGCGGTTCGCCGCGGCGGCGAACGCGCCCAGGACTTCGCCGGCCTTGGCGGAGTTGGCGGGGCCGAGGACGAGCGTCAGCGGCATCGCTCCCCATGGTGGCGCTCGGGGTGGACGGGGTGATTTTCGCTGGCCACGGGGGTGAATCCGGTCGCCGCGCTCTTGACTGCGGTGCCATTCGATGCGACTGAGAAAACCGCTGACCGTGAGCGGAAACCTCAGTGGCATCACGACCGGGCGGTCGCTGCACTGGCGGAGCGGCAGCACGGGGTGGTCGCAATCTGGCAGCTGATCGAGCTCGGGCTTGGCGCGGCGCGATCCGGTATCGAGTAGGTCGGCCGGCTGCACCGCATCCATCGCGGCGTCTACGCCGTCGGCCACCGGAAGCTCACCCGCCAGGGCCACTGGATGGCTGCCGTCCTCGCCTATGGTCCCGACGCGGTGCTCAGCCACCGGACGGCGGCGGCGCTCTGGGGAATCGGTCAGAGCTCGTGGAAGATCGACGTACCACGCCACACTCGCGGGGGCGGACGATCCGCCCACCGGCCGCTGACCCGGACTGACCCGACGGATCGAGGTCGCCCGCACGATCCTCGACCTCGCCGGCAGCTGTTCGCCCTCTCACCGCCTGTCGGGCGGCCGCAACCGCGCTCGACCGAGCGCGCCGGCCACGCGTCGCCGGCGTCAACCGCCCGAACGCCGTGCTCGCGACCTACCGCGGCACCCCCGACACCCGCTCGAAGCTCGAGCGGGACTTCCGCGCGTTGATCGCCCGCGCCGGCCTACCGGAGCCGCAGTTCAACGTCCTCGTCGCCGGCCTCACAGTCGACGTCTGGTGGCCGCAGTGGAAGCTGGTCGTCGAGCTCGACGGCGAGCCCTACCACAAGGCTCCGAGCGCCTTCGAGTCCGACCGCATCCGCGACGCCACTCTCCAGAAACAAGACATCCGCGTGCTGCGCGTCACCGGCGATCGCATGGACCACGCGGCTGCCGCCGTGCTCGACGACATCCTCGCGCTCAGGCGCCCGGCGTCCTCGACCTAACGTCCAGCCGTCCCGCCAGCGGTTCACACGACCGCGTCTCCTGCTCGATTAATAGATCACAAGCACGGAAGCGGTTGGCCCAATGCTGGTGCCGGGTACTACCCAGAGATCAAGGAGATCTTCGGTCGGCGCCGCGGGACGACATGACTAGGAGGGACCCGATGACCAGGCTCTGGAAGGCGCTTGCCTTCCTGGCCGCCGCGGGAGCGGCGCTCGTTCTGTCGACGTCGGCATTCGCGATTGGCGCGGGGTCGAGCCCACCACAGGTCCAATGGAAGGCGAGCGTCGGACCGACGACGTGGTCAGGAAAGCTGACCGCGCTCTACCCGGGCGCCTCGCGCGACACCGAGCTCGTGCGGATCACCGTGACCAACAGAGGCCGATCCGCGCAGCGCCTGTCCTCGGTCTCAGTGTCGATCCCGGCCCGGGCCGACGGGGACGCCCAGACGGCCGCCGGCGCCGACATCCGCGGATGCCGGGCGGCCTGGTTCAGCGCGTCGATCGGCGACCGAGGACCAACCTTGCCGGTCGAGCTCTCGCGCGGTGCCTCCTACATCGGCCATGTCGACCTCGTCATGCGCGACAGCGGCACGAACCAGGACGCCTGCAGGGGTGCCTCGCCGGCGATAACGGTTACCGCGAGGTAGCTACGCCAGCGTTAGCGCCGGCCCGGTGAAGCTCACCGAGCCCGCGGTCCCGCCGGCCCCAGCGGTGCCGCCGGCGCCGCCGCCACCGCCCGAGGCGGATGTCACGGTGACGGTGTAGTTGCTCGAGCCGCCCTGCGTTCCCCCGGTGTAGGCCGAGCCGCCGCCACCGCCGCCGGCGAAGTTGCTGGCGCCGTTCCTGGCGGCACCCCCCGCGCCGCCCGAGGCCTCGCCGCCACCGCCGCCACCGGCGCCGTCGGTGGCGCCGCTCCCGCCGGTTCCGCCCGGTCCGCAGGCACCGGCGCTGCACACGCCACCGCTGCCGCCCGCCGACACGGATCCGCTGCCGCCCGCGCCACCGGTATTGGTGATGCCAAACGGGAAGGAACCCGCGGTCAGGGTGCTGCCACCGGCGCCACCAACGGCGGAGGACACCGTGGCCCCGCTGCCCGCAGTGTTCGATCCGGGGTTGCTCGCCGGACCGCCGCCTCCGGCACCGCCCGTCGCACTCGCGCTGGCGGCGCCACCGCCACCGCCGCCACCGACTGTGACGATGGTTCCCGCGGGCGTTCCAGACAGGTAGATGCAGGTGGCTCCGCCACCGCCACCGCCACCGCTGGTGGTGCCCGTGCCGCCGCTGCCGCCTGTGCCGCAACCGGTGCCGCTCACGCCGCCGTTGCCACCCGCCGCGCCGGACGACCCCGCGCCGGCGCCCCCGACGATCACCGAGAACGTGGTGCTGCTCGCGCTGAACGGGATCGTGATCGTCCCGCTGACCGTCCCGCCGCTGCCGCCGGCGGCGCCGCTCCGGCCGCCGCCACCGCCAGCGCCTTTCATCGTGAACGTGAACGAGGTCACGCCGGCCGGCGCGGTCAGCGTGTAGCTGCCGGTAGCGGTCTTCGTGACGGTCGTCGGCCCCGCCGCGGTGAATGTCGCGCTGGTGGCGGTGAGCGTCCCGTCGCCGGCGGTCAGCTGATACCCGGTGCCGCTGAGGCTCACCTCACAGCCAGAGAACCTCGTCACCCCCGCCGACAGCGCATTGGTGCATCCGCTCAAAACAGCGCCGGTCGGACCCGTGCCGCTCTTGATCGCCAGGGTCACGGTCTTCGCATAGCCGGTGGCGACGTTGCCGTAGCCGTCCTTGGCGGTCGCGACGGGCTGGGTCGTGAACGAGGCCCCGGCCGTCACGCCGGCGGGCTGGGTGGTGAACGCGAGCGACGTCGCGCTCGAAGGCGCGACCGTGAACGATCCGGACACCCCGGTCAGAGTGCCCTGCGTTGCCGTCAGCGTGGTGGTCTGCGCGTCGTACAAGGTGATCGACGGGCTTCCGACCCCGCTGGCGAAGGTCACGGACGCCGGATACGCCGGCGCGGTCCCGCCCGGTGAGCTCGACGGTCCAGAGAAGCTCACGGTCTTCGCGCCTGTGTAGGCGGTGGCCGTGTTCCCGTACGCGTCGAGCGCGGTGACCGTCGCGCTGAATGCCACCCCGGCCGTCGGCGTGGCCGGCGCCGCGACGCCAAACGCACCCGCGGACGCCGGGCGACCACGATGCCAGCCGAGGGAACGCCACCGAACCCGTCGGTCGAATCGCTCACCGTGAGCGTGGTCGTCTGCGCGTCCTTGAGCGTCACCGATGCGTTCGCGTGTCCCGCACTGAAGCTGGCCGTCGCCGGGTACACGGGCGCGCTTCCGTTCGGCGAGCTCGCGGGCCCGGAGAAGCTCAGGGTCTTGGTCCCCGACAAGGTCCCGGGGGTGTTTCCCCACGCGTCCTGCGCGGTCAGCGTCACCGTGAACGCGGTGCCGGCGGTCTGCGGCGACGTCGCGCTGGCCCCGATCTGGTGATTGGCGCCGGCCCCCACCGTAATCGAGCCCGAGGTCCCGGTCGCGGCGCCCTGGGCGGCGGTCAACTTCGCGCTCTGCGCGTCGTACAGCGTCACCGACGCGGTGGCCACTCCGTTCGAGAACGCCACCGGCGCCGGATAGCCCGGGGCCGTCCCGGCCCGGAGAACTGGACGGCCCCGAGAAGCTGATCGCCTGCGCGCCGGTGTACGCGACGACCGTGTTTCCGGCCGCGTCCTGCGCAGTCACGGTCACCGAGAAGGCCGTACCGGCGGTGGCGCTCGCCGGCGCGGTGACGACGAACTGCGTCAGCGGGCCGGACAGGACGGTTACCGGCGCTGCGGCGCTCGTCGAGGTCCACCAGTGCCAGATCGCACTGACGGTGTAGCTGTAGCTGCCCTTGCTCAGACCGGAATCGGTGCAGCTCGTACTGGCTGTGGCGCCGGCGGCCGGGCTCGGACGTTCCCCCGACCGCGCCCCCCGCCCGCGTGACGTAGTAGCTGACGGTCGCGCCGGCCGGCGCGCTGACCGGAGTCCACGTGAGCGTGACGGTGCCGGCGCCGGCGGTTGCGGTCACAGCTGTTGCCGGGAGTG
>CAWJVJ010000014.1:0-17797 GCA_963846265.1 uncultured Solirubrobacterales bacterium | reverse complement strand
AGCAGGAGCTGCGTCGTGAACGCGAACACGACCACGACCAGCGCGGTCAGCCCGTCGTCCCGGCCGGCGTCGTTCCGGACGACGATCACGGCGATTGCGAGCACGAACAGCCGGCCCATCAGGATACGCGAGCCGCAGCGTGATCTCGCGTCGCGGGTCACCCAACGCGGGCGCCACGCGGTCGAGGGCGACGCCGATCGCGCGCAGCGCGATCCAGACGCCGGTCGCGACCAGGTAGCCGGCCGCCGGCACGCCGATCAGCAGCATGATCGGCGCGGCCACGACGAGCAGCGACACGTCCAGGTAGGCGAGCAGCGTCACTTGCCCGTCCGAGGTTGCGGGTGCGCTCAGCGACACCGGCGATACCGGTCCTTGTCGTCGTCGAGATGGGGAGGGTTGGGGCCGAGCATCGATGTTCAGAGGGCCGGAGGGTAGCGGCGAGCCAACGGGACCGTCGCGTCAGAAGTTGTTCGCCTGCGGACGCGGACGGGCCCACCTTGAGGGTGATCCGGAGGGGGCACTACGTTAGCGGTACGTTAGCGCCGCCGCGTTGACACCGGCAACCGATGTTCGGCCTTCCGGGACGTTCAGCGAGCAGCCGACGGGCGGCGAATTCGGGGCTTGGGCAACTGCCCCTCGGCCCACATCGCCGCGATTCCCGCGCGCGGCAGCCCGAGCGCCCCCTCGTACACGAGGAACCGGGGCTCCCAGCGCGGGAAGAACTTGGCGTTGAAGCGATACAGGCTCTCGATCTGGAAGAACGGGTTGCCGAGCGCGATCAGCTTGCCGAGCACCCGCTCGAGCCGCTTCTCGGGGCTGTGCATCCACTTCGCGAACGCCGCGAAGTTGAGCGACAGCTCCTCGAGCCCGCGGTCGCGCAGCAGCTCGATCGCGCTCACGACCAGGAACTCGGTCAGCCCGTTGGGCGTCGACGGATCGCGCCGCATCAACGACAGCGACACGGCCGGACGGCCGAAGCACGGTACGAAGTGCAGGACGCCGCGGATCGCGCCCGTCTCGTCGCGGGCCAGCATCACGAGCGTGTCGTGGTCGTTGTCGCCCTGAAGGGAGTCCATCGCCATCGAGAAGCCGCGCTCGGGGGCGCCCTGGCGTCCGAGCTCGACGACCTGTTCGGCCTGCTCGATCGTGTCCTGGTCGAGCGCGCGCAGCTCGTGCAGCTCGGCGTTGTATCCCGCCTTGGTGAGCCGGGTGACCGACTGGCGCACCTTGCGGATCGGGCGGCCCTCGAGCGAGAAGCGGCTCAGGTCGACGACCGCCTCGTCGCCGAGATAGATCGCGCGTAGCCCGAGCGTCTCGTACAGCGGGCACAGCTGCTCGCTTGCCCCGAGCGCGCCAAGCTTGAGGCCGCGGGCGTCGGCGAACGCGCGGACGTCTTCGAGCAGCGCCGGCAGGGCATCCTCCGGTCCGACCGGGTCCCCCGACAGCAGCAGCACGCCGTTCTCGATGGCGTAGGCGACGAACGCCCGCCGATCCTCGCTGAAGATGTAGTGGCCGTCGGCGCGCAGCTTGAAGAACGCGAGCGTGTCGGCGCCGTGAGCGCGAACGACGTCCGCGGCGTCCCGACGCGCGGCGGGGCTCGCCGGCGTCCGGGGCACCGTGAGCGGACGGAAGATCACGTAGGCGATCATCAGCAGGGTCCCGAACTCGAGCATGTGCACGCCGACGGGGATGTGATGGTGAAAGTGGATCGGGCCCGGCTGCCAGCGCAGCAGGTCGAACGTCTCGGTCACGACCGTGTGCCAGGACGGTTGGCCCTGGGTGGCCCAGCGTCGCCACGGCCGCGAGCACGACGCCGGCGAGGCCGAGCAGCGGCACGCGCCAGATCGCCGACCGCAGCGTGATCGGGTCGTGGCGGACGGGGAAGGCATCCCGGCTGAGGATCAGAACAATCGCGACCCCCCACGTGAGGATCGTCTCCTCGAAGTCGAGGCCCTTGAACAGGTCGAACAGGCCCAGCACGAGCATCAGCGCGACCGCCGTCTCGAGCGCCCGCCGCCGGCGCTTGGCCAGATACGGCGCCACGAGCAGCAGCGCGGCACCGGCCGGCAGCGCCAGCGCGTGGAACAGCCGGATCGCCTCGACGGGCTCGAACTCGAGCAGCAGATGGCCGCGCCAGCGGATGTTCGGCGTCAGCGTGGAGGCGATGTTCGCGAGCCCGACGAGTGCAGCGGCGACCGCCGCGAACGCAGGCACGCGCTTCTTGAGTGCTTGTATCGAAAGGCTCATGGACATAGAAACGCCAGAGCGCGTCTTCCCGTCCTCACGGTTAGAGAACGCTCACAGACCGATGGCGCGCCGCAGACACGCCTCCCGCTGAGACTTACCGCGCCGGCGACTGTTGGTTACGGCGTGGCCGCCGGCAATCCTGCCCGGGATCGCGTCTCCCGGCCGGCCGCCTCCCGGCCGCCGGTCGCCTCCCGGCCGGCGGTCGCCTCCCGGGGAGAGGTCGCCTCCCGGGGAGAGGTCGCCTCCCGGGGAGAGGTCGCCTCCCGGGGAGAGGTCGCCTCCCGGGGGGAGGTCGCTTCCCGGGGCGTCCGCTGCGGGAGCGCGAGCGCCAGTGCCAGCGCCACGAACGGGAGGACCGCAACCGTCTCGAACACCGCGGTCAGACCCCGCGCGTCGGCCAGCAGTCCGAGCAGCGGCGCGCCAACGCCGCCGAGCCCGATCGACAGCCCGATCGTCACGCCGGCCGACACCCCGAGCCGCCCGGGCAGGTACTCCTGGCCCATCACGATCGTCACCGCGAACGTCGCGATCGTCGCCGCGCCGGCGAGGGCCGCGAACCCGATCGCGCGACCGGTCCGGACACCAGGAAGCCGACGACCAGGGGCGGGATCACGAGCATCGAGCCGACCAGCACGGTGCGCCGGCCGAAGCGATCGGCCAGCGGACCGCCGGTCAGCGTCCCGACGGCGCCACCGAGCAGCATCGCGCTGAGCGCCGCGCTGCCGAGCGCCTTGCTCGTGTGCAGGACGTTCACGTAATAGAGCGGGATGAACGTGACCAGGCCGAAGTACACGAACGAGCGGACCGCGATCACCGCGCCCAGCACGGCGAACGGTCCCCACGCCTCGTGGTGCTCCCCGGTCTGGACACGTCCGCCGACGACGTCTCCGCGGAAGGTCTTCAGGCGAGGCAGCTCACGAACCAGGACCGCCGCCATCGCCAACGTGGGGATCAGCACAAACGCCGTTCCATGCAGTCCGAACACGATCAGCAACGGCGTCACCAGGACCGGTCCGAGCGCGAAGCCGACGTTGCCGCCGACGCTGAACCGGCTCATGCCGCTCGCGCGCCGCGCGCCCGAGACGTAGTTGGCAAACCGTGATCCCTCGGGATGAAACGCAGCCACGCCGAGCCCGCTGAGGAGCACGGCGGCGAACGTCAGCGCGTAGGTCGGAGCGAAGCCGACGAGCGCGACGCCGAGTCCGCCGAGCGCCGGTCCGAGCGGCATCAGCCACGGCAACGACACACGGTCGGACACGTGCCCGAACAGCGGCTGGATCACGGACGACGAGATCGTCGCGGCGAGCACGAGCGCGGACGCCGCGGCGATGGTGATGTGATCCTTGGCGATCAGGAACGGCAGCAGCGCGGGAACCGAGCCCTGCGCAATGTCGGTGAACATGTGACCGAGCGACAGCACGGTCATCGCGCGGCGATCCACGCCGGCCCGCGGCGCCACCGGGGTGGCGTCAGTGGCGCTCGTCGCTATCACACCGCGGGCAGCTCGGACAGGCGCTTGTGGACCCGGCGACGCTTGGCCACGAGCTCCTCCTCGAGCTGCTCGAGCGCCTGCCGGCGCCCGCTTACCAGCTCGAGCTGAGTGCTGATGTGGCCGAGCGCCTGCTCGAGCAGCCCCCGGATCTTGCTTGGGTCCTCGGCGTGCTCGAGCTCGCGTCGGAGCTCGGCCCGTGCGGTCTCCGCCTCGAGCAGCACCGCGAGCTGATCGAGCGACAGGCCGAGTAGGTCGCGCAGACGGATGATCTCGCGCACGCGTTCGACGTCGGCCTCGCTGTAGCAGCGATGCTTGCCCTGGGCACGGTCATCCGCGCCGGGGAGGAGGCCGATCTCCTCGTAGTACCGGATCGTTCGCGGGGTCGTGCCGGTCAGCTCGGCCACCTCGCCGATCCGCAGCGGCTTGCTTGCGGTAGTGCTCATGCTGCGACCTCCGCGTGCGGGGCTTGTGCCTCCTCACGGCGCCGGCTTTCCGTTAGTTCGGCCTCTGCCTGCGCGTGGGACGGCCGCGCCGCGCAGACCACGGCGCCGAGCAGCGAGATCCCGGCCAGGCACCACAGCGCGGTGTGCATGTTCGCCATGAACGGCACCAACTGCGCGTTCGTGATGTGGTTGGCGAGACCCGAGAACACCGCGAACAGAACGCTCTTCGGGACCGATGACGTGACCACTGCGAGCACGAACGCGATCGAGATCACGGCACCGGTGTTCTGGACGAGCACCCGGGCGCCGGCAGCGATCCCGCGGCGGTGCGCCGGAACCGTGCCCATCATCGCCGCGGTGTTGGGGGAGTTGAACATCCCCGACCCAATCCCGACGATGAGCATGTATGCGCCGGGCGCGACGTAGGCGGTGTCGCGTTGCAGCGTGGTCATCAACGCCAGCCCGACGGCCTGGACGAGCATCCCGGCCACGGCCATCCCGCGCGAGCCGCGCCGGTCGGCCCAGATTCCCGCCAGCGGCGAGGCGACGAGCATTCCGAGTGCCAGCGGGGCGAGCTTGATTCCGGCGAGGATCGGCGAGTTGCCCTGCACGCCCTGGAAGTAGAAGACGAACACGAACATCAGCGCGAACCGCGCCAGACCGTTCATGAAGGCGGCCAGCGATGCCGCCGCGAACAGGCGGTTCTTGAAGATCGAGAGGTCGAGCATCGGCGAGCGCACGCGACTCTCGATCGCGACGAAGCCCGGCAGGAACACCGCCGCGGCGGCCAGACTCACGATCACCGACGTCGCGCCCCATCCGGAGAGGCCGCCCTTGGAGATGCCGTACACGAGCCCGGTGAGCCCAATCAGGAATGTGATGGTGCCGAGCGCGTCGAACGACCTGTCCTCCGACCGGCCACTGACCTCATGCAGGATGAGCCACGCCCAGGCGCTGCCGCCGAGCGCGAACGGGACGTTGAACCAGAACACCCAGTGCCATGAGATCAGCACGAGTGCACCACCGAGCACCGGCCCGATCACCAGCCCGATCGCCGCGACCATCGTGTTGGTCCCCATCGCCATGCCCAGCTGCTCGCGCGGGAACGCGTCGGTCACGATCGCGGCTGAGTTGGCGAACAGGAACGAGCCGGAGATGCCCTGGAGGATCCGCCACAGGATCAGCTGCGTGCCGTTGTCCGCGAACCCGGCGCCCAGCGACGCCACCGCGAACAGCACGAACCCGCCGATATACGCCTTCTTGCGTCCGAACTGGTCAGACAGCCGGCCCGCGCTCAGCACGAGCACGGTCGACGCGATCATGTAGACAAGAATCACCCAAACGAGCTCGAGCAGGCTCGTATGCAGGCTCCGCTCGAGGTCGGGCAGCGCGATGATCAGCGTGCCCGAGTTGATCGTCGCCAGCAACATTCCCAGGCTGGTACACGACAGCGCCCACCACTTGTACGAGTCGTGCCCGGCCTGGACGCCGATGCGGCGGGCGCGACTGGACTGTACTGCTGACATGTTCCTCCGGACGCTCCGAAATCTGATTCTTACGTAAACGTAAGATAGCAGGAATTTGGGCGCCGGCGAGGGCGTGGTCGCCGGCGCGGCCAGGCGTAGTCGCCGGCGCCGGCCAGGGCGTGGACGCCGGCGCCGGCCAGGGCGTGGACGCCGGCGCCGGCGAGGGCGTGGACGCCGGCGCGGCCAGGGCGTGGTCGCCGGCGCGGCCAGGCGCAGTCGCCGGCGCGTTCCATCTCAGTTCCACCCCGCCACAACTCTGCAACGCCTTCGTTCCAACTCGGGCGCGATCGCGGACGGCGGGCACCTGGAGCATGGATACTGGCCTCCGTGGGCCCGAAATCACCTGCAAAGCACGACAATCGGTGCGCCGTCGCAAGACCGTGCCGCAGGATGCATGTGGGGCATGCGCGAGACGGCACGGTTGCTTGCCGAAGGCTCGGATGACGCGTGATGCATGCTGTCGAACGCGCGATCGCCCGCATCGGGGCGCGTCAGGACAACGTCATCACCGGCGATCAGCTGCGCAACGCCGGCCTTGGGCGCGGCGCGGTTGCCCACCGCCTCAAGGCTCGCACGATGCAGCGCCTCCACACCAACGTCTACCTTCTCGGGCCGGCGCCACCGACGCCGATGGCCCGGGCTCGGGCCGCGGCCCTCGCCTGCGGAGCGGACGCCGTGGTCAGCCATCGCTCAGCCGCCTGTCTTTACGGGCTTCTGCCCGACCTCGGTGGTGATGTCGACGTGACCGTTGCCAGCCGCAATCCTGGCGAGCATCCCGGAATCAGGCTCCACCGCGTGGCCCAGTTACCCCCGCAGGACGCGCGCGACATGCTCAGGCTCAAAATCACATCGGTGGCGCGCACGATCTGCGACATCGCCGCCACCGAGTCCGCCCGCGACACCGAGCATGCCTTTCAGGAGGCCCTCTACCGCGACGTCGCCACCGACAAAGCCCTCGAAGCCGTCCTCGAGCGCGAGCCGCGCCGCAGAGGCGCGCGGGTGATTCGAGCGCTGATCGCAGACCCCCGCCTGACTCGCTCAGAGAAAGAGCGGCTTCTACTCAGCCTGATCAGACAGGCCCAGCTCCCGACGCCGCTCACGAACGCCCCGGTCCACGGCTACAAAGCCGACCTCTACTGGCCCCAGCAGGGCCTCGTCGTCGAGTTCGACGGCTGGCAAGCCCACGGGCATCGGCTCGCCTTCGAGAGCAACCGCAAACGCGACCAGATCCTCATCGCAAACGGCCTTCGCGTTCTCCGCGTGACCGACCGCCAGCTGACAAACGAGCCGATCGCCCTCGTGGCGCGAATCGCGCAGGCGCTCAGGTAAAGCACACCGAAGCACACCAGTCCTCCTGCCCTGCCATGCTTCGTCGACGGCATGCGGTATTGGGACGCTCTGTTCGCCTTCCTGGTGGCGATGGCGGTCGCCGCCGCGCTGACGCCGCTCGCGGCCAGGCTGGCGCGGCGGGTCGGCGCTGTCGTGATGCCCAGCGAGCGGGGACTGGCCGAGCGACCCACCCCCGCGCTCGGTGGCGTGGCGATCCTCGCCGGCGTGGTCGTCGCGGCGGTGCTGTGGCTGCCGGCGACGATCCTGCTGCGCCACACGCTCGGTACCGCGCCTGGGTCGGGCGGAAAGGTGCACACCTGGGCGATCATCGCCGGCGCCTGCCTGATCACGCTGGTCGGCGCGATCGACGACGCCCACCCCCTCGCCCCACAGTGGAAGCTGCTCGGCCAGATCGCCGCGGCCCTGATCGTCGTCGAGGGCGGAGCGATCGTCACGGACGTCACGATCCCGTTCCTCGGCACGCTCCAGCTGCCGAATGCCGGCGGAGTGCTGACCGTGATCTGGCTGGTCGGGATGATGAACGTCGTCAACCTGTCTGACGGGGTCGACGGGCTGGCCGCGGGGCTGTGCACGATCGACGGGATCGCGTTCGCGATCATCGCGTTCGACCTCCACATCGGCGGGGCCGCCGTGCTCGCGGCGCTGACCGCCGGCGCCGCGCTCGGCTTCCTGTTCCACAACTTCCCGCCGGCTTCGTCATTCATGGGCGACTCAGGCGCGAACCTGCTCGGCTACATGCTCGGGGTGGTCGCGGTCATCGGGTCGGTGAAGACCGGCGCGGTCGTCGCCCTGATCGTGCCGCTGATCGTGCTCGCGGTGCCGTTCCTCGACACCGGCTTCGTCGTCGCCAAGCGCCTGAAGTACAGGCGCAAGCCGTGGTCGGCCGATGCGAACCACTTCCATCACCGGATGGCGCGGATGGGGTTCAGCCAGCGCCGCACGGTCCTCTACCTGTACGGCTGGACGCTGATGCTCGCCGGCGTCGCACTCGCGTTGCGGTTCGTCCCGTACTCGAACCATCGCGGCACCTACCACCTCGGGTGGGTGCTGGTGATGGTGGCGATCGGGTTGATCGCGCTTGCCGCCAGCATCTATCTGATCTACGTGCTCGAGATCCTCAAGTTCAAGAGCCGTCGCACCCGCGAGCTGCGAACCGCCGATCCGGCGACGAGCGAGCACGAGATCGACGAGCGCGTACAGCGCGAGGTCGAGACCGGGGAGTTCGAGCGGGTGGGTTAGCTGGCGGCTGCGACTAGCACCAGCCACGATCAGCTGAGCGGGCTCACCCGGCTCGAGCGCGCGCTTCTCGTCGTCGTTGCGGCGTTGATCGTGCTCGCCGGCGTGACCCGCTACGCCAGCGGCGTCTCCAGGATCATCGCGTTCGTGTTCGCCACGCTGGCGCTCGCCGGCACGGCGTGGGTGGTCTCGGTTTCGATCGAGCAGGTCGGGCGCCGTGCGGGGGCGGCCGTCACCGGCGTCCTGCAGGCGACGCTCGCGAACCTCCCGGAGTTCTTCGTGGTGATCTTCGCGCTCGGCGCCGGGCACCAGGTGCTCGCCGAGACCGCGATCCTCGGCTCGATCCTCGTCAACGCGCTGCTCGTCCTCGGGCTGGTGATCGTCGCCGGCGCCCGGCAAGCGAGCGACAGCGTCATGCGCTTCAACCCGAGGCTGCCGAACGACACCGCGACCCTGTTGCTGGTCGCCTCGTTCATCATCGTCCTGATCGGCCTGACCCATTCCACGGGCGATGCCGCCAGCCATCACTCCGAGACGATCTCGATCATCGGGGCGTGCGTGATCCTCGCCGTCTACGCCACGTGGCTGCGCCAGTACCTGAGCACGGAGTCGATCGTGCGGGAGGCCTCAGAACCGCCGCGGCTCAGCATGAGGACGAGCCTCGTCCTGCTCGGCCTCGCCGGCGTCGCGTCGGCGTTCGTCTCCGACTGGTTCGTGAACGCGCTGGAACCGACCATCACCCAGCTTCACATCTCGCAGGCGTTCGCCGGCCTGGTGATCGTGGCGATCGCCGGCAACGCGGTCGAGAACGTCGCCGGGATCGTGCTCGCGGCCAAGGGCCAGGCCGAGCTCGCGATCTCGGTGGTCAAGAACTCGGTCTCGCAGATCGCCGCGTTCCTGTATCCGCTGCTGGTGCTGGTGTCGCTGCTGACCGCCACCCGGCTGACGTTCGCGCTCGCGCCGGTGTACATCGGCGCCCTGATCGGAACGGCGATCATCGTCTGGCAGATCACGGGCGACGGCGAGGCCACGGTGTTCGAAGGGGTCGCGCTGGTGGCGACGTTCGTCATCCTCGCGACGGTCGCCGCGTTCGAATAGTTCGCTTCGGCCGCACACCCGCCCGGCGGCCCCGCGCGCTTCCGCAGGGATCGTCATGCGTACCCGATCGGGCGCGAGTGCCGCCGGCCGGGCGTCGCGGCCTCACTCACAGCTACGTCGAGGGGCCACCGACCACGGACAGGACGGGCTCTCCGGCCCCAGGGATGCCGCCGTAGGCGGCCCAGCCTCTAAACGACCGCGGCCGCGCCGAGGCGCGTGTACAGCGGATAGCGGTCGGCGATCGCCGCCGCCCGCTCGGTGAGCTCGGCCCGCCGGTCCTCGAATGCGTCGGTCGCGAGCGTCTCGGCGATGATCGATCCCACCTCGACGAAGTCCTCGAGCTGAAGGCCGCGCGTCGCCAGCGCCGGCGTCCCGATCCGCAGCCCGCTCGACACCGCCGGCGGCCGCGGGTCGAAGGGGACCGCGTTCCGATTCACCGTGATCCCGACGCTGTGAAGGCGATCCTCGGCCTGTTTGCCGTCGAGCGAGGACTCGCGCAGGTCGCACAGGACCAGATGCACGTCGGTCCCGCCGGTCAACACGCTCACGCCGCCACCGGCGCCGAGCAGCTCGTCCGCGACCGCCTGCGCGCCCGCGACGGTCCGCTCCTGACGCTCACGGAACGGCTCGCTGGCGGCGATCCGCAGCGCCACCGCCTTGCCGGCGATCACGTGCTCGAGCGGACCGCCCTGCTGGCCCGGGAACACCGCCGAATCGATCCGCTTGGCCAGCTCCTCGGTGCACAGGATCATCCCGCCGCGGCCACCGCCGATCGTCTTGTGAGTCGTGGTCGTCACGACATCCGCGTACGGCACCGGATTCGGATGAAGCCCCGCCGCGACCAACCCCGCAAAGTGCGCCATGTCCACCACCAGATACGCACCGACCGCGTCGGCGATCGCACGGAAACGCTCGAACTCCAGGAACCGCGGGTACGCCGACCACCCCGCCAGGATCATCTTCGGCTGGCGCTCGTGCGCGATCCGCTCGACCTCGTCCATATCGATCCGGCCGGTGTCCCGATCCACCTGATACGGAGCGATGTCATACAGCCGGCCCGACACGTTGATCCGCATCCCGTGGGTGAGATGACCACCGTGCGAGAGCTCGAGCCCCATCACCGTGTCCCCGGGCTCCAGCAACGCGAAGTAGACGGCGATGTTCGCCTGCGCACCCGAGTGCGGCTGAACGTTGGCGTGCTCGGCCCCGAACAACTCCAGCGCGCGCTTGATCGCCAGCCGCTCGGCGATATCGACGTACTCGCAACCGCCGTAGTAGCGCTTCCCCGGGTAGCCCTCGGCGTACTTGTTCGTGAGCACCGACCCCTGGGCCTCGAGCACGGCCATCGGGACGAAGTTCTCAGACGCGATCATCTCGAGCGTGCGCTGCTGGCGATCGAGCTCCAACGCCAGCACCTCGGCGATCTCCGGATCGACCTCCGCCAAGGGCCGATTGAAGAAATCAGGTGGGAGATCGGTGGCGGTCACGCGAGGCAACGAGCCTAGCAACGCAACCAGTCGCCGTAGTTACCGCGCAGCGACCATTCGACGCGGTCAGACCCGCCGCGCCGCCACGACCGCCAGATCGCCGTGCTCCCACACGACCCGCGGCTCGAGACCGGCCTCGGCCAGCCACCGCACCTGGTCCGCCAGCGGGCTCGGACGGTCGTAGCCGGGCGTCAGCGGCGTCGTCGCCGCCGCCGGGTCGACGGGGACCACGACGTCACCCAACACGAACAGCCCATCCGGTGCGAGCGCGTCGCGCACCCGCTCGAACAGGGCCGCCTTGGCGGCGCCGTCGAGGTGGTGCACGCACAGCGCGCTCGCGACCACGTCGAACGGACCCTCCGGAAGTGGATCCTCGATCCGACCGGCGAGCAGTGAGACCCGCCCATCAGGCAGCACACCGCTCGCCACCGCGAGCATCTGCTCGTTCTCGTCGACGCCCACGAGGACCGCGTCCGGGTGGCGCGCCAGCAGGCGACGGGCCGTCTCCCCGGTCCCGGTCCCCAACTCCAGGATCCGGCGCGCGCCGGCGCCCGTCGCGCCGGCGAGCTCCTCCTGTAGCGCGTCGTATGCCGGCAGGTCCGCGCGGATCTCCTCGGCGTACGTCCCCGCGTCGAAGTGGTACTGCCAGTGGAGCGCCTCGGTCAGCTCGGCCTCTCCGACCGCCCCGGCGCGCACCACCTGCCATTCGCCGTCGAACTCGTAGCGGCGCAGATCGACCACGGTCGACGGGGTCCCGGGCAGCTCCTCCCCATCAACCACCAGGTCGACGGCGGCTCGCAGCAGTGTCGGGACCTCGGACAACGCGCGCGGATCCGCCTCGCCGGCGCGATTGGCGCTCGACTGCAGGACCGGGCAGCGAACCCCGGCCAGTGCCGCAACCGACGGCACGCGCACGCCCAGCGTCCCGACATCGGACCCGCATGCGAGCGCGAACCGGCCGCCGGGGTTCGGCACGAGCACGGTGACCGCGCCGGGCAGCAGCCGCGCCATCGCCTCCCGCGTCCGCTCCCCGAGCTCGGGGAGCGCGTCGAGCGCGCGCTGCAAGGCGAAGAACATCACCGCCGAGGGCTTGTCGAGGCTGCGCCGCTTGAGCAGATACAGGCGCTCGACCGCGAACCGATCGTCGGGATCGCAGGCCAGCCCGTAGACGGTGTCGGCCGGGAACAGCGCCACACCGCCGGCGCGGATGCAGCGCTCGAACGCCTCCGCGTCGGTCACCGCCGGCCGACGACGACCCGTTCGTGGCCGGCGAGATCGCGCAGAATTTCGACCGACGGAAAGCCGGCGCGCGACACCAGCGAGGCGACGGCCTCGGCCAGCGAGACCTCGAGCGCGACGAGCGGGACCCCGTCCACCATCGTCAGCAGGCGCCTGGTCAGGTCCATGCCGTCGGGGCCCCCGAACAGCGCGAGCGACGGCTCGTACAGCTCGATCTCGGGCGGCAGCGCGGACCCCTCGGCCACGTACGGGAGATTCCCGAGCACCGCGTCGAACGGCCCCGGCACGCCCTCGAGCAGATCGGCGCGGACGAACTCGACGTCGAGGCCCAGCTGTCTCGCGTTCTCTCGCGCGAGCGCGACGGCATCGTCGCTGACGTCGACGCCGAGCACCGACAGATCGGGCCGCTCCTCCTTCAACGCGAGCGCCACCGGCCCGCACCCGGTCCCCACATCGACCACGCGAGACCCGCGAGGCAGCGACAACGCCACCTCGACGAGCAGCTCGGTCTCGGGCCGCGGGATCAGCACGCGGCGGTCGACCGTCAGCGTGATCCGGCGAAACGGCTTGCGCCCGAGGATGTACGCGACCGGCTCGCGGACCGCGCGCCGCTCCACCAGCGCCTCGAACCGCTCGAGATCGGCAGCGTCCAACTCCTCGAAGGCGTCGATCACGAGCCGCTCCCGCCCCACCCCCAACACGAACGACAGCAGCAGCTCGGCGTCGAGCCGAGCCGTGTCGCAGCCCACGGCGGCAAGCGTGGCGGTCGCGTCCGAGAGCGCGCGCGAGACCGATTTCCCGGCCCCGACGACGGCGTCAGGCAACTGCCTTCTCCTCCAGTCTCCGGCGCTTCTCGTCGTCCTGGAGCGCCGCCGTCAGCTCGTCGAGCTCGCCCATCAGGATCGCGTCGAGGTTGTGGACGAGCAGGTTGATGCGGTGGTCCTTGACCCTGCGCTCGCCGTAGTTGTAGGTGCGGATCTTCTCGGCGCGCTCGCCGGTCCCGACCTGCGCGGCGCGCGAGGCCGCGACCTCGGCCTGCTGCTCGGCCAGCGCGCGCTCGTACAGCCGGGCTCGGAGGACCCGCATCGCGCGCTCGCGGTTCTGGAGCTGAGACTTCTCGTCCTGCATCGAGACAACGACCCCGGACGGCTTGTGCGTGATCCGGACCGCGGAATCTGTGGTATTGACCGACTGGCCGCCCGGCCCGGAGCTCCGGTAGACGTCGATCTGAAGGTCGTTGGGATCGATCGCGACCTCGACGTCCTCGGCCTCGGGGAGCACGGCGACGGTCGCCGTCGAGGTGTGGATGCGGCCCTGGGACTCGGTTTCCGGAACCCGCTGCACGCGGTGGGTGCCGCCCTCGAACTTGAACACCGAGTACGCGCCGTCGCCTTTGATCGCGAACGTGTATGTCCCGTCGCCGATCGACAGCGGCTCGGTCTGGAATCCGAGCCGCTCGGCGTAGCGCGTGAGCATCCGGTACAGGTCGCCTGCCCACAGCCCGGCCTCGTCGCCGCCGGTGCCGGGACGGATCTCGACGATCACGTTCTTGTCGTCGTTCGGGTCGCGCTCGACCATCACCAGCCGGATCTCGTCCTCGAGCTCGGCCAGGCGCAACCGCGATGACTCGAGTAGCGCACGCAGCTCGGGATCGTCGCCGTCCTCCAGGAGCTCACGAGCGCCCTCCAGGTCGTCCGCGGCACGCCGGTACTCAGTCGCGAGCTTCGCGGCCGGCTCGAGCTCGCGGTACGCGCGGCTCGCGGCCGTGAACCGGTCACGGTCGCCGATCACTGTCGGGTCCGACAGCTCGTCCTGCAGCTCGCCGAACCGCGTCTCGATCTGGGAGACCAAATCGTCGATCATCGTCAGTCGAGTGTAGGCCGCAGTCGCGGCGCGAACTCGAACTCATGAGGGTCTAACACGCGCGGACGGCCGGCGTGCCTACGCGACTACTTCGAGCCCTACGAGATCCTCGGGGGAGACGGTCGTGCCCTCCTGGCGGGCCAGCACCGCCTGCAACGACGCGATCGACACCGCCAGCTGGTCGAGATCGGGCTCGGCCGTCGTCAACCGCTGCAGCTGCATCCCGGGATACATCACCGCGCGGACCCAGCCGCGCCGGCGATTGCGGCCGGCCCACTTGATCACCTCGAACGACAGGCCGGCGATCAGAGGCACGCCGACGATCCGGCTGATCACGAGGATCCACCACGCCGGCAGTCCGATCGGGGCGAACACGAAGATCGCCATGATCATCACGATCAGCAGGAAGCTCGTGCCACATCGGGGGTGGAACCGCGAGTACAGCTTCGCGCGCTCCGGGGTCAGCTCGTCCGAGGCCTCGTAGCACGAGATCACCTTGTGCTCGGCGCCGTGGTACTCGAACACGCGCTTGAGGTCTTTCACGCGCGAGAGCAGCAGCAGGTAGCCGAGGAAGATCGCGGTCCGGAGCACTCCCTCGACGGCCCAGAACGCCACCGACGAGCCGAGCTGATGCTTGATCAGGCTGGTCACGCCAACGGGGACGACGAAGAACAGGCCGATCGCGAACACGGCGGCGACCGTCACCGTGCCGATCCACGCTCCGCTCGAGATCTCCTGGTCCTCTTCGGGGAGCTGCGCGTTGGCGGAGATCCCGAGCGCACGGATGCCGATCGCGAGCGACTCGACAAGCGCCACCACCCCGCGGATGACCGGCCAGCGATAGATCCGCCGGCGCCGGTTCCACGACTCGATCGGGAACGTCTGGACGCCGATGTCGCCGAGCGCGCTGTCTTCGGGCGGCGGCTTGCGAACAGCGACCGCCCACGTTGTGACGCCGCGCATCATCACGCCTTCGAGCACGGCCTGTCCCCCCACGGGGGCATCGCGCGATGCCGTCAGGCGTCCTTGCTCGACGGCCGCGCTCATCAATTCCTCAGGCTACGAGGTCGCGGTGGTTCCGCGAGCGGCACGCCGCCCCTTGGCCACTCGTCGCTGGAAGCGCTCGACCCGTCCACCGGTGTCGACCAGCTTCTGCCGGCCGGTGTAGAACGGATGACAGGCGGAGCAGATCTCGACGCGGATGTCGGGCTTCGTAGAGCGGGTCACGAACTCGTTGCCGCACGTGCAGCGCACATGCGCATCTACATATTCAGGGTGTACGCCAGTTTTCATAGTACGTTCGAGTTTAGCGGCCCGCCTGCACTCCCCACCCGTCGTATATCGGCGCGAAAGGGCGTTTCGTTAACCCGACGAGGCCGCCGGACACGCCATCGTCAGCGCGTTGTTCGCGTAGTCGTACTCGTCGATGCTCTGCGTCGGATCGACAGTCACGGTCAGCGGGGTCCCGGCGGTGCACGCCGGCGCCACGAAGCGCCTTTGCGTTGACGCCTTCGACCCGACCCACGCGACCGTGGCCGGGATCGGGTTGTCGCTGCCGTCGGCGAACTCGACCTCGACCGGCCCCGCGCCCGTCAGGCCCCGGTTCGCGATCACCGCGGTGTAGGCCCATTCACCGGACGACGGGCCGGAAGTGATCGGGGTGACCGACAGCGAGCGCACGAGCAGGTCCGCACGGAGCTCGGGCTGGTAGCAGGCGGGGCTCGTCTGGGTGGCGGTGCCGAGCGCCTGTCCCTGCGCCCCGATCCAGCGGAACATGACCCGGAACTTGTACGTCGCCGGCGCGGCGAGCTGGACGACCGGGTGGTTGACGATCCACACGTCGCCGGCCTGCTGCCCGAGCGTCGGGTTGGTGGGCGATATCCAGCTGCCGAGCCCGTGGCCGTGCACGGCCATGAAGCGCGGGTGGGACTTGGTCTGGCGCAGCAACTGGAACTTCATCTGCATCTTGGACGTACCGCTGAGCGGCCGCATCACCGACTGGACCGAGACCGCGCGCGCCGGCGGGTCGAGCGCCTTCTGGCACACGAACGAGAGCAGCTGGTCGCGCGGCGGCGTGGTCGTGCCCGCCGCGGCCGTTCCCGAGGCGAGCGCCAGCGCACAGACGGCGGCCGCGCCGACCCCAAGTAAGCGCTTGCTGGACATCCGCAAATACCAACAAATCGCGGGGCCGAAAGTCGCGCCCCGCCCACCCACGTCAGGTGACGGTGTAGAGCGGGCCGTCGCCACCCTCCGGTGGCGTCAGCCGGCCGCCCTTGGCCGTGATCGCGCCGCACTGCACGCAGTTGGTGTAGTTGACGGTCACGTCGACCTGCCCCGATTCGGGGGCGTCGTCGGGGATCTCGTACACGCCGGCCGGGCACATCCACTGCCATGTCTCCGCGATCTCGCGCGGTACCTGCTTGCGCACGCGGATGTGGTTGGGAGCATCGTCGCGCGTGGAGTTGCCCGACGCGTACACCGACGAGAGCTTGTCGAACGTGTACTTGCCGTCGGGGCGCGGATAGGCGTCCTTCTTCGAGTCGATCGTCATGCCGGCGTCGGCGTCGCGGTGGTTGGACCACCGGCCGCCCGGGAACCTGCCCTTGGTGACCACCATCGCGTTGGTGATCGCGCCGCCGACGAAGAACCCGCGGCTGAACGGCTGCTTCATGTTGCGTGACTGGTAGAGCTCCTTGCCGATCAGCGAGTCCTCGACCTGCTGGTCGTACTCCGAAAAGTCCGTGCCGCCGTCCTTCAAACGCTTGAAGATCGTCTCCGCGGCGAGGATCCCGGAGTGGATCGCGTAGTGGATCCCCTTGAGGACCGGCACGTTGACCATGCCGGCGCTGTCGCCGCAGATCACCATCCCCGGCGCCGAGGGCTTGGGCATCGCCCAGTAGCCGCCCTCGGGGATCGCCTTCGCGCCCCACGCCACGCGCTTGCCGCCCTCGAGGATCCCGCGCACCAGCTCGGAGGTCTTGAACAGCTGTAGGAGATCGTGGGGGGAGACGGTCGCGTCGGTGTAGTCGAGCCCGACCACGAACCCGATTGACACGCGGTCCGCACCCTGGGGATAGATCCACGAGCCGCCGAACTCGTGCCACTTGGACCCGTAGCGGAGCGGCCAGCCGAGCGTGTGGATCACCCGGTCGAGCGGCTTTTGTACCTCCCACACCTCCTTGACCCCGAGCGCCCATACCTGCGGCTCGCGGCCGTCGGCGAGCCTGAACTCCTTGATCGCGGCGCCGGTCAAATGCCCCCAGGTTCCCTCGGCCAGAACGGTGGCGCGCGCGGTCACATCGGAGCCGGGCTCGAAGTTTCCGAGCTCCTGGCCCTCCTTGCCGCGGCCCTTGTCGCCGGACCGGATCCCCTGCACGACCCCATCGGAGACCAGCAGCTGCTGAGCGCTCGTCTCGGTCAGGATGTAGGCGCCGGCGTCCTCGGCCCGCGTGGCCAGCCAGCGGGACAGCTCGGCCACGCTGACCATGTGGTTGCCGTGGTTGCGGAACGGCGGCGGGGTCGGCTTGAGCGGCAGCTTCCGGCCCGGTCCGAGCATCCAGTAGACACTGTCCTTAGCGACGGTCCCGTGCGAGGGCCATTCGGACTCGGGGACGTCGGGGAACAGCGCCTTCAGCCCGGACGGGCGCATCATCGCGCCGCTCAGGTTGTGCGCCCCGCACGCCTTGCCCTTCTCGATCACCGCCACCGGCACCTCGCCGAGCTTCTCCATCAGCTCCGGGTCATCAGCGAGGAGCTGGAGCAGCCGGTTGGCGCAGGCTAGCCCCGCCGGCCCGCCGCCGACGATCACCACGCCGA
>CAWJVJ010000013.1:0-226421 GCA_963846265.1 uncultured Solirubrobacterales bacterium | reverse complement strand
ATCAAGCAAACCTTGGTGTCGGCCGACAGCCGTCACGTGGCGCCCTCGAACTGGTGAAGCTGAACTGACCATGGCAGTCGTGATCTCGTCGGTGGTCTCGATTCGCCGCATCAGCTCGAGCGCCTGGCTGGGCTCGGCGAGCGCGTCGTACACGGTCCATTCGTCGGTATGCGCAATCGACTCGCTGCGCCACTCCGTGTCGGCGTCGGCGCCACGGAGGGCCAGGGGCAGCTGGTGAGCTCGTGCGTGCCGGTGGCGAACCGGGTCTGGACGAGCGTCAGCAGCAGTAGCGGGTCCTCGCGCAGGAGGATGCTCTCGACGATGTCGATCCCGGCCACGTTGCGTGCCTTTGACGCGTACCAGCGCTGGCGCTGCACCCACTCGCGCAGCTCCTCCTTGTCGAGGGCGCGGCGCATGTCATCCGCGGTGTTCTGAAGGCCCTCACTCATCGTCGGGTTGCTCCTCCTCGACCAGCTGGAACCAGAAGAAGCCGCGCGGACCCAGTGTCAGCAGGTAGGGCAGCTCGCCGATCCGTGGAAACCGCGAGCGGCCGAACAGCTCCACCGGGTAGCGCCCCTCGAAGGCGCTGAGATCGAGTTCGACCGCCTGGGCCGAACGGGCGACGTTGTGGATGCACAGGACCAGTTCATCCTCGAAGGCGCAAGTGGGCGAAGATGCGCGGGTTGGAGGGCTCGATCGGCTCGTATGTTCCGAAGCCGAACACGGGGTGCTCCTTGCGCAGCGCGATGAAGCGCTGCAGCCAGCGCAGCTGCGAGGTGGCGGTGCGCAGCTGAGCCTCGACGTTGACCGCCTGGAAGCCGTAGACCGGGTCCATGAGCGGCGGCAGGTACAGCTGGGCGAAGTCCGCGCGCGAGAAGCCGCCGTTGCGGTCGCCGGTCCACTGCATCGGCGTGCGCACGCCGTCGCGGTCGCCGAGGAACACGTTGTCGCCCATCGCGATCTCGTCGCCGTAGTAGAGGACCGGCGAGCCGGGCAGCGAGAACATGATCGCGTGCATCAGCTCGATCTCGTCGCGGCCGTTGTCGAGCAGCGGCGCGAGGCGCCGGCGGATGCCGAGGTTGATCTTCATCCGCGGGTCCTTGGCGTACTCGGCGTACATGTAGTCGCGCTCTTCGTCGGTGACCATCTCGAGCGTCAGCTCGTCGTGATTGCGCAGGAACAACCCCCACTGGCAGCTGTCGGGGATCGGCGGCGTCTGCTCGAGGATCTCGTAGATCGGCACGGCCTCCTCGCGCCGGATCGCCATGAACATCCGTGGCATCACCGGGAAGTGGAAAGCCATCTGGCACTCGTCGCCGTCGCCGAAGTACTGGACGACGTCCGCCGGCCACTGGTTGGCCTCGGCGAGCAGCACGCGGTCGGGGTATCGCTCGTCGACCTCCTTCCGGACTCGTTTGAGATAGGCGTGCGTCTCGGGCAGGTTTTCGCAGATCGTGCCGTCGCGCTCGTACAGGTACGGGACCGCGTCTAGCCGGAACCCGTCGAGCCCGAGGTCGAGCCAGAAGCGCAGCACCTCGATCATCGCCTCTCGGACCTCGGGGTTGTCGTAGTTGAGGTCGGGCTGATAGGAGAAGAACCGGTGCCAGTAGTAGGCCCCGGCGACCGGATCCCACGACCAGTTCGAGGTCTCGGTGTCGGTGAAGATGATCCGCGCGTCCGGGTAGCGCTCGTTCGTGTCCGACCACACGTACCAGTCGCGCTTGGGCGAATCCGGACTCGACCTCGACTCCTGGAACCACGGGTGCTCGCTCGAGGTGTGGTTCATCACGAGGTCGGCGATCACGCGGATGCGGCGGGCGTGGGCGGCGTCGATCAGGTCGTGCACGTCGTCGACGTTGCCGTAATCCGGATGGACCGAGGTGAAGTCGGCGATGTCGTAGCCGCCGTCTCGTAGTGGCGAGCGGTAGAACGGCAGCAGCCAGATGCAGTCGATCCCGAGCCATTGCAGGTAGTCGAGCTTCTCGGTCAGGCCGCGGAAGTCGCCCGAGCCGTCGCCGTTGGCGTCGAAGAATCCGCGGATGTGGATCTCGTAGAACACCGCGCTCTTGAACCACAGCGGCTCGGCTTCGAACCACTGCCGCGCCTGCGCCTCCGTCCCGGTCGTCGGCTCGTGCGGCGGCGGCGTCGTGATCATCTGACTGCGCTCGCGCGCGATCAGGTGCGTGAGGGTGGGCGGTCCCGCGCTCATCACATCTCCACGCGCACGATGTGCGCCTGACGGTAGCCCGGCTCGAGCCGGACGTAGTTCGGACCGATGCGCCACTGGTAGCGCTCGTCGGTGAGCAGGTCGTGTGCGGTGAAGCTCGGAGGCAGACCGAGGTTGGCGGGCACGATCGCGAGGCCCTCCTGGACTTGATGGGGGTCGATGCTGACGACGGTGATCACGGCGTTGCCGCGCGACTGCTTCGCATACGCGATCAGCGCGTCGTTGGCCGTGTCGAGGAATGTGACGTTGGTCAGCTCCTGGAGCGCGACGTTGTCGCGTCGGATGTGGTTGATGCGCTTCACGAGCGGGAGCATCGGGCCATCGAGCGCGCGCTCCTTGATCTCGTACTTCTCGGAGTTCAGGTACTCCTCCGAGCCCTCGCGCACGGGGACGTTCTCGTAGTGCTCGTAGCCGGAGTAGATCCCGTAGGTCGGACTGAGCGTAGCGGCGAGTATCAGGCGGGCCTCGAACGCCGGCCGGCCGCCGTGCTGGAGGTACTCGTGGAGGATGTCGGGCGTGTTCGCGAAGAAGTTGGGGCGGAAGTAGTCGCTCTCGTCGGTGAGCGCAAGTTCCGAGACGTACTCGGTCAGCTCCCAGCGCGAGTTCTTCCACGTGAAGTACGTGTAGGACTGGGTGAACCCGATCTTCGCGAGCTGGCGCATAACCGCGCGGCGGGTGAAGGCCTCGGCCAGAAACACGATGTCACGGTCGTGCTCGTGGACGTTTTGGATGAGCCAACGCCAGAACTCGAACGGCTTCGTGTGCGGGTTGTCGACCCGGAACACCTTGACGCCGGCGTCGACCCACTGGATGACCACTGCGAGGAGCGCGTCCCACAGGCCCTTCCAGTCCGGGGTGTCCCAGTTGACGTTGTAGATGTCCTGGTAGCGCTTGGGCGGGTTCTCGGCGTACTTCAGCGTGCCGTCCGGGCGGCGGTGGAACCACTCGGGATGCTCGTGCAGCCACGGGTGGTCGGCCGAGCACTGGATCGCGAAGTCGAGCGCGATGTCAATCTGGTGCTTCTTGGCGGCTTGCGTGAGGTCTTTGAGGTCCTCGATGGTTCCGAGGTCGCGGTGGACGGCATCGTGACCGCCGGTCTCGTCGCCGATCGCCCACGGGGAGCCCGGGTCGTTTGGTCCGGCGATGAGCGAGTTGTTCCGGCCCTTGCGGTTGGTCAGGCCGATCGGGTGGATCGGCGGCAGGTACAGGATGTCGAAGCCGAGCTCGGCGAGCCGCGGGAGCTGGGCCTTGACCCCGATCAGCCCGCCCCAGGACCGGGGGAACAGCTCGTACCAGCTGCCGAACCGCGCTCGCACGCGGTCGACCTCGACCGTTATGGGTTCCGGGAGGGTGACGCTGCCGTCGCGCGGCTGAATCCGCTCGACGGTGGCGAACAGTTCGGGGCCGAGGGCGACGTCGTGCTTGGCCGACTCGGGAATCTTGTCGTCGGCGAGCGCGGTGGCCGCGTGCCCGACCAGGGCCTTGTCGGCGTCGTCCTTGGCCGCCTTCTTCGCCACCTTGAGGAGCAGGACGCCCTCGGAGATCTCGCCGGCGAGCTCGTGGTGCTGCGCGGCGACCTTGCGCTCGAGCTCGTCGCGCCAGGTCCCGAACACATCGGTCCAGGCCTCCACCGTGTACTCCCAGCGGCCCTGTCGGTCGATGTCGAAGCTGCCCGCCCAGCGGACGCCGCCGAGGTGGGCGTCGATCCGCTCCATCTCCGATTCGCGGTAGTCGGCATCGCCGGGGCCCTTGTAGCGGACGACCGCGCGGAGGAGGTCGTGGCCGTCGCGGAAGATGTCGGCCTCGACCCTGACGGTGTCGCCGACGCAGCGCTTGGCGGCGTACAGGCCGCCGTCGACGGCCGGGGTCGGGTACTGGATGACAATGCGAGGCGCCGGGTTTGACTTGCGGTTCGTGCGGCGCGGCGCGGCGCTCGGCTTGGCTTCGGTGGGTGTTGTGGTCATGGGGTCCCGGTGGACGGACGGGTAGAGGGTCACGCGGCGGACGGGACGGGACTAGAGGCGGTCCCGCAAGGCGGGTGCGTCACGTCGAAAATATCCGCCTACGCGATGGGTAAACAACGATCCATGATTCGGCGGTCGAGTCTGAGGCTTGCTGAGTATGACGCTAGCGCTGGGCTGGCTCCGGCTGTGAGACTGGCTCATACATGATCGAGCTGCCGCGCTCAAGCGGTGTTCAGCTTCATCTAACGTCGCTCCCCGGTGGCCGGCTCGGTCCCGAGGCCTATCGCTTCGTCGATTGGCTGGCGGCGGCGGGGCAGACGTGGTGGCAGGTGCTGCCGCTCGGACCGCCCGATCGCTACGGCTCTCCGTACAAGGCGCGCTCGGCGTTCGCGGCGTGGCCGGGGCTCCTGGGCGATCCGCGGGCGCCGGTGTCTGCCGCTGAGGTTGTGGAGTTTCGCGAGCGAGAGGCGTACTGGGCGGTCGATTGGGAGCGGTTCTCGGCGCGCGGCGCGCTTGCGGACCAGGTGCGCTTCTCGCGCGAGTGGAGCGCTCTGCGTGCGTACGCGGCGGAGAGGGGGGTGTGGCTGTTCGGGGACGTGGCGATCTACGTGGCGCCGGGCAGCGCCGACCACCGGGCGCATCCCGAGCTGTTCCGCGCCGGCCTGGTGGCGGGCGCGCCACCGGACGCGTTCTCGGACAACGGACAGCTGTGGGGCAACCCCGTGTACGACTGGCCGGCGCTCCGCCGGCGCCGGTACCGCTGGTGGGTCGAGCGGCTGAGGCGGACGCTGTCGTTGTTCGATCTGGCCCGGATCGACCACTTCCGCGGGTTCGTGGCGTACTGGGCCGTGCCGGCGGGCGCGCGGACCGCGCGTTCGGGGACCTGGAAGCGCGGACCCGGTCGCGCGCTGTTCTCGGCTGTCGAAGATCAGCTCGGGGCGATTTCCCTGGTCGCCGAGGACCTCGGCGTGATCACGCCGGCGGTTACCGCGCTGCGCGAGTCGCTCGGGTTCCCGGGGATGGTCGTGCTCCAGTTCGGCTTCGACCCGGACGCCCCGGGCAGCCCGCACGCGTTCGAGAACCACGTCGAGGGCCGGGTCGTGTACACGGGGACGCACGATCACGACACGGCTTCGGGGTGGTATTCGGGGTTGTCCGTTGAGCGACGGTCGTTTGTGGACTCGGAGTTCGCGCGGTTCGGCGTCGTGGAGCGCGAGCCGTGGTGGAGCCTGATCCGGCTGGCGTTGACGTCGCCGGCGCGGGTGGCGATGCTGCAGGCCCAGGACGTGCTCGGGCTGGGGTCCGAGGCGCGTATGAACGACCCGGGGCGGGCGGGTGGTAGCTGGCGGTGGCGGATGGAGGCGGGCGCGCTCACGCCGGCGCTGGCGCGGCGGCTGCGGGAGGCGACCGATGGCGCGGGGCGGCTGGCGCGAGGGGGTGGCGATTAGGGCGGTAAGGGGCGGCGAGGGACGGCGACGGCGAGGGCGGTGAGGGCGGCAAGGGCGAATAAGTCGCCACTCGACGACCTCGTGAGGCCGAGCGGCGCGATCCTCGCGCTATGGCCGACTGAATCGCCATTCACCGGGAGATCGTGGTCGAGTGCGACGAAACTCGGTGGTGGCGGGTGGCGGGTGGCGGGTGGCGGGTGGCGGGTGGCGGGTGGCGGGTGGCGGGTCGAGGAGTCTCGGACGAGGGCGGGGGCTCAAGTTGCCGGCGCCGGCGCCGATCCCAGTGGCTGATGAGTATCGAAGCTGTGACGAGCCGCATCGACCAGATCCTGGCGATGCAGCAACAGATCACAGATCCCAGCGCCCTCGCCTCCTCCTCCTCCTCCTCCTCCGCGACGTCGGGCACGTCGGGCACGTCGGACGGATCGTCGCTTGGCGCCACCACGGGCACCACGGGCACCGGGTCCACGAGCTTCAGCGACGCGCTGTCCTCGGCGCTCGGGACCAACGCCGCGACGTCGGCCCTATCCCCGGACTCGCTGATGGCGTCGGCGATCGGGGGAACCGATGACGACTCGACGGACAGCTCGGCGCTGACGCCGGATCTGTCCTCGCTGCTGCCGGCGACGAACTCGCTGGGGCTGACCGCCGGCTCGAGCCTGACCAGCACCGGCAGCACCGGCGGCACCGAGCCGGCGCAGGTCTCGGCGATGACGAACATGGCCAACTCGCTGGTCGGCAAGCCCTACGTGTACGGCGGCGGCCACAGCGGCTGGGGTCCGCAGAGCGGCTACGACTGCTCAGGGTTCGTGTCCGCGGTGCTCCACGCCGGCGGCTACCTGAGCCAGCCGGTCGACACGGTCACGCTGCCCCAGCAGGCCGGGATGGAGTCGGGCCCCGGGCAGTACGTCACGGTCTACGACAGGGCGCTATCGGGCGAGAACGGCCACGTGATCATCGACATCAACGGGCAGTTCTACGAGTCGGGCGGATCGCACGGTTCGTGGGGCGGTGGCGGCGGCGTCGAGAAGATCGGCACCCCGTCCGCGGCGTACCTGGCGACGTTCCCGACCGTGCTGCACCCCTCCGGGCTCTAGCCGCGCTTCAACGCCCTCGCTCGCAGCCACCCCGACCGCGCGCTCACCTTCGCGTGGCGATAGGCGTACGTCCAGTCCCCCCTGAGCCGGTCCTGCCGGCTGACCGAGTAGAAGATCAGCGACGACGGCTGGACCTCGACCCGCATGCCGGCGCCGGCCAGCACCGCCAGCGCCCTTTCAGCGATGTCGATCTGGCCGAACGCGGTGGGGTGGACGTGGTCGGTCATCACGAGATTGCGGGCGCCCCACGACCGCAGATCGAGCAATGGGGTCCCGAGCTCGCCGGCGACACGCGAAACAACATCATTCAAATCCTTGACCCTGGCGCCGGCCCGGGGCCGCCCCAGATCGAGCGGCGCGGTGAGCGTCAGGACCCGGTCGCACCGACCGCACAAGAACTGCAAAGCGCTACGGAACCGCGCCTCGAAGACCGCCGGGTCCCAATCGAGAGACCGAACGTCGTTGACCCCGATGTACAGGCATCCGAGCTGATAGCGGCCCAGCCCGCCGGTTAGACGCTCGAACGCCGGCATCTGCCGCTCGACCACATCGGAGACCAGCGCTCCGTCGACCGCGTAGCACGTGAACGGCAGCGCCAGCCCGCGCGCCACCCACATCGCCCACGACTGCAGCGCGACGCCCCATTGCAGCTCCCCGCCGCCGTTCGTGATCGAGTCGCCGAACGCGAGCACGCCCAGTCGGCAGTTGCTCTCGTCGCCGGAGAGACCGGTCAAGAAGTGCGAGCGGGGCCGGTCAAGAAGCGCGAGAGTAGCGGTTGCCCGATAATCCCCCGCCGTGAGTTACGGCCGGGTGACGATGAATGACGGCCGCGAGGACATGCGCCGCGCGGCGGAGGAGCTCGCTGAGCGGCTTCCGGATGCCCTCGCGCCGCTGGCGCGCCTTGCCTACAACTACCGCTGGTCGTGGCTGCCCGGCGGGCCGGAGCTGTTCGCCTCCGTCGACCCGGACCGCTTCGCGCTGACGAACCAGAATCCGGTCCGGCTGCTCCAGGAGGCCTCCGCCGGCGCCCTGCGTCGCGCCGCCGCCAACCGGGAGCTGCTCGAGCGGGCCGCGGCGATCGAGGCTCAGGTGAAGGCCGACCTCGACCGTCCGCCGTATCCGTCGATCGACCCCGCCCGGCCGGTGGCGTTCCTGTGCGCGGAGTACGGGCTGCACGTGTCGCTGCCCGTCTACTCGGGCGGCCTCGGCGCGCTCGCCGGCGATCTGCTGAAAGAGGCCTCGGACTGCGCGGTCCCGCTGGTCGCGGTCGGCCTGATGTACCGCAAGGGCTACTTCCGCCAGCGGATCGATGCCGGCGGATGGCAGCACGAGTACTGGGTCGACACCGATCCGCAGCGGCTGCCGGCCGCGCTCGTGACCGGCGCCGGCGACGCCCCGCTGACGATTGAGGTCCCGATCTACGACGCCGATGTCACCGCGCAGATCTGGCGCGTCGACGTCGGCCGGATCCCCCTGTTCCTGCTCGACACCGATCTCCCCGAGAACGGCGCCGTCGAGCGATGGATCACCGCTCGGCTGTACGAGTCCGACGAGCACATTCGCCTGGCTCAGTACGTGCTGCTCGGCGCCGGCGGCGTGAGAGCGCTGACGGCGCTCGGGTTCGAGCCCGGCGTGATCCACCTCAACGAGGGCCACGCGATGCTCGCGCCGGTGCAGCTCGCCGGCCAGGAGCTGCACTCGGGACAGGAGCTGGCGGTCGGTCTGGCCGCGGCGCGCGAGCGCACCGTGTTCACGACCCACACCCCGGTGCCCGCGGGCAATGACACCTACCCTCCCGAGCAGGTGCAGGACGCGATCGGCCGGCTGCTCGGACAGCTCGGGTTGCCGGTCGAAGAGGTGCTCGCGCTCGGTCGCACCGACCCCGAGGACACCGACGAGGACTTCGGGGTCACGCAGGCAGCGCTGCGGATGAGTCGGGCCGCCAACGGCGTCAGCCGCCGTCACGGCGAGGTCGCGCGCGAGATGTGGCAACCGCTGTGGCCGGAGCTGAGCGTCGACGAGGTGCCGATCGGCTACGTCACCAACGGCGTCCACGTGCCGACGTGGATCGGGACGCCGATCCGCGAGCTGCTTGACCGCCATCTCGGCGAGGGGTGGATGACGCACGCGGCCGAACCCGACACGTGGGCCGCCGTCGACCAGATCTCCGACGCGGACCTGTGGGCCGCCCGCGAGCTCCAGCGCACCCACCTCGTCGAGCAGGTCCGCTCGCGCAGCGCCACCGACCGGCTGCTCCGCGGCGACTCCCGCGACTACGTCGACGCCGCCGCGATGGCGTTCGATCCGCACACGCTCACGCTCGGCTTTGCGCGCCGCGTCGCGACCTACAAGCGCCTCGACCTGCTGACCCGGGACCCGGAGTGGACGCTCGAGCTCCTCGGCGGTAAGCAGCCCGTCCAGGTCGTGCTCGCCGGCAAGGCCCATCCGCGCGACGAGGACGCCAAGCGGGTGCTCAAGCGCCTATTCGGGATGAAGGTGGCGGAGATCATCGGCCAGCGCGTCGTGTTCCTCGACGACTATGACCTCGCCAGCGCGGCGTGGCTCGTCCGCGGCTGCGACGTGTGGCTGAACGTGCCCCGCCCGCCGCTCGAGGCGAGTGGCACGAGCGGCATGAAGTCGGTGATCAACGGCGGCCTGCAGCTGAGCGTGCTCGACGGATGGTGGGCCGAGGGCTACGACGGCGACAACGGCTGGGCGATCCCGGGCGAGGTCGACGACGACCATCAGGCCCAGGACGAGCGCGATGTCATCGAGCTCCACCGCCTGCTCGACGAGGAGGTCGTCCCCGAGTTCTACGATCGCGACTCGGCGGGGCTGCCGACGGCCTGGATCGCTCGGATCCGGGCGTCGCTGAGGACGCTCGGACCGCGCTTCAGCGCCACGCGGATGCTGTCGGAGTACCTCTCGGGTCCGTACCGGGGGTCCTGACCGGGGCGGGAAGGTATAACCGAAGCTCGGCGTCGTTAAGTTGAATGGTTTTCACGAACGTGATTGCAGGGCAAGATGGACTCTCGGGCCGACCAGCCGCAGCCGACAGCCACTGAGCTGGCCGAGCTGTCGTCGCTCGCCGACGGCACGCTCGACCCGGCTCGCCATGCCGAGGTGCAGGCGCGCATCCAGGCCTCGCCGGAGCTGACCGCGCTGTACGAGCGCGAGCGCCGGGTGGTCGATGCGCTGCACCAGGCGCGCGCGACCGAGCGCGCTCCCGCGGGGCTGCGAGCGCGGATCGACGCCTCGCGCCCGAGCCGCGGGACCGCGGCCCGCCGGCGTTTTGCCTACGCCGGCGCCGCCGCCGCGGCGCTCGCGGCCGTCGTTTTGGCGCTGGTGCTGGCGCTGCCGTCGGGCACGCCCGGCGGGCCGTCGGTGTCCGACGCCGCGGCGCTGGCCGCCCGCGGGGCCACCCAGCCCGCGCCGGCGCTCGATCAGGCCGGCCCGCAGGGACGGTTGCAGCAGAACGTGGGCGACGCCTATTTCCCGGACTGGACGTCACGATTCGGGTGGCGGGCGATCGGCGCCCGGACTGACAACCTGGGCGGGCGCCGAGCCGTCACCGTCTACTACGAGCGGGCCGGCAAGCTCATTGCCTACACGATCGTGGAGTCGCCGCCGCTGGCGCAGCCCGTGGCTTACCGCACCTGGCGTAACGGCACCGAGCTGCGCACGCTGACCCTGAACGGCCGCCTGGTCGTGACATGGCGTGAGGCGGGCAACACGTGCGTGCTGTCGGGGACAGGCGTCACGGCCGCTGAGCTGCAGAAGTTGGCGGCGTGGAACGTCCCGGCGGACTCTCAGTAGGCGGGCCGTCGCTGACCAGGTCGGCCGCGACCCGCTGGCGCGCGCGATGCAGCCGCGTGGTGATCGTCGCCTCGCGCACGCGCAGCGCCCGCGCCGCCTCGCGGTAGGACAGCCCGGCCACGTCGATCGCGACGAGGGCGTCGCGGAAGTCGTCGGGCAGGCGCGAGATCGCGGCGTACAGCTCCGCCGACTGAAGCCGGGAGTCGGCCGCCGGCGCGCTGCGGTCCTCGATCAGGTCGAGGTCGTCGGGGAGCGGCGTGGTCTGCGGCCGGCGCCCGGCCGCCCGGCGCTGGCTGAAGAACGTGTTGCGCAGGACGCGCAGCAGGTAGCCGAGGTCGTCCTCGGAGCGCAGGAACCGGGGCCGGCGCAGCACGCGCTCGAACGTCTCCTGCACGAGGTCCTCGGCCTCCTCGCGCGAGCCGCAGAGGCCCCAGGCCGCGCGATACAGACGATCGACGTGATCGCCCAGCGCCTCCGGATCGAGCTGACGTTCGACGTTCATCCCTCCGGATCGAGCTGACGTTCGACGTTCATCCGGCGCGGTCCCAGCATACGGAGGCCGGAGGGGACGGTGTGTTAGGTGGTCTTGAGATCTGAGAGCGGTCGTGGACCGGGCCCGACGTACTTGGCGGTCGGGCGGACCAACCGCCCTTCGCGCTTCTGCTCGAGGATGTGGGCCGACCAGCCCGCGGTCCGCGCACAGGTGAACATCGGCGTGAACAGCTCAGGTGGAACCTCGGCGAAGTCGAGCACGACGGCCGACCAGAACTCGACGTTGGTCGCGAGCACCCGGTCGGGCCGGCGCGCCTGGAGCTCGGCGAGCGCGGCCTTCTCGAGCGCCTCGGCGACCTCCACGCGCGGCGCGTCGATCTGCTTGGCCGTACGGCGGAGCACACGCGCCCGAGGGTCCTCGGCTCGGTAGACGCGATGCCCGAACCCCATCAGCCGCTCGCCGCGGTCGAGCAGATCCTTGACGTAGCGGTCGGCGTCGCCCATCTCGGCCACGTCGTCGAGCATCTTGAGCACGCGCAGCGGAGCGCCGCCGTGCAGCGGGCCCGAGAGCGCGCCGACCGCGGCTGAAAGTGCGGCCGCGACGTCCGCGCCCGTCGACGCGACCACCCGCGCGGTGAACGTCGAGGCGTTCATCCCGTGCTCGGCCGCCGAGATCCAGTACGCGTCAATCGCCTTCACGTGTCGCGGGTCAGCTTCGCCGCGCCAGCGGATCAGGAACCGCTCGGGGATCGACTTCGCCTTGTCGACCTCGTTCTGGGACACCGGCGGCTTGCCGATCCCGCGCGCCGATTGCGCGACGAACGACAGCGCCATCACCGACGCGCGCGCCAGGTTGTCGCGGGCCTCCTCGTCGGAGATGTCGATCAGCTGCTCGAACCCCCACTGCGGCGCGAGCATCGCCAGCGCCGACTGCACGTCGACGCGAGGGTCGCCCGAGCGCACGCCCAGCGGAAAGGGTGCGGCCGGTGGCAGTCCGGGCAGCAGCGTTCCATCGACCAGGAGCCCCCAGACCTGCTCAAACGGGACGACCCCGACTAGCTCTTCGATGTCGACGCCGCGATAGCGCAGCGCGCCGCCGGCGCGGTCGGGCTCGGCGATCTCGGTGGCGAAGGCGACGACGCCCTCGAGGCCGGACTGGACTTCGGCGGTTACGCTCATTGGCGAGTTCTCCTGGATCGGCGCCGGGGCGCAAGTGCCCCGACAGCGTAGCCGGATAGCCTTGGCGGGCCGTGCCCGAGGCCGCCCGTGTCTGAGCTGCTGCTGCGCCCCGCTGGTCATCTGGCCGCGCTCGTGCGCGGTGGCGAGCTGTCCGCACGGGAGCTCGTGGAGGCCTCGCTCAGGCGGATCGACGAGCTCCAGCCGACGATCAACGCGTTCACCCACGTCGCCTACGAGTCGGCGCTGGCGGCGGCGGACGGGATCGAGCCCGGCGATCCCCGGCCTTACGCGGGCGTTCCGGTCGCAATAAAGGACAACCGGCCGGTCGCGGGGATGCCGCTGACGATGGGCAGCGACCTGTTCGGCGAGTTCGTGGCCCCGCACGACGCGTTCCTCGTCCGCCGCCTCCGGGAGGCCGGGTTCGTGATCGTCGGCAAGACGTCGATGCCGGAGATGGGCATCCTGCCGACGACCGAGCCGCGACGGTTCGGCCCCTGCCGCAATCCGTGGAACACCGACCGCACCCCCGGCGGATCGAGCGGAGGGGCGGCCGCGGCGGTCGCCGCCGGGATGGTCCCGGTGGCGCACGGCAACGACGGCGGCGGGTCGATCCGAATTCCGGCGTCGTGCTGCGGGCTCGTCGGTCTCAAGCCGGCCCGCGGCCGCGTGTCGGTCGGGCCCGACTCCGGGCAGAGCTTCCTCGTCGTGGATGGGGTCCTCTCGCGGTCGGTCGCGGACACCGCGAGTCTGCTCGACGTGCTGGCGGGCGCCGAGCCCGGGGACGCCACTTGGGCACCGCCCCCGCCCGAGGACGGCTACGCCGCGCTGGCCACGGTCGAGCCCGGACGGCTGCGGGTCGGTTTGGTCCTGAACCCGCCCTACGAGGGCGCCACGATCGACCCGGTGTGCTTGCAGGCCGCCCACGACGCCGCGGCGCTGCTCGAGTCGCTCGGGCACACCGTCGAGGCGATCACGCCGCCGTGGTCGTCGCTCGATCTGCTTCCCGACTTCACTCGCGCATTCGGACCGCTGATCTCGTTCACGACCTGGCTCGGCGGCCAAATCGCGGGGCGCGAGCCGACCGCCGACGACGTCGAGCCGCTCACGTGGGCGCTGTGGGAGCGGTCCCGCACCCAGGACACGCTCCGCTACCTGGCCGCACAGGACCGGCTCGAGTCGGTGGCGCGCTCGCTCGTGACGTTCTTCGCGCCCTACGACGCGGTGCTGACGCCGGCGCTCGGCGGCCGGCCGGTGGCGATCGGCGAGATGGATGGCTGCGGCGAGGATCCGATGGTCAACTACCGCAAGTCGGCGGGGTTCACGCCGTTCACCGCGATCGTCAACATCACGGGCCAGCCCGCGATCGCGCTGCCGCTGTACCACGGCGATGACGGCCTCCCGACCGCGGTCCAGCTGATCGGGTCGCCGGCGCGCGAGGATGTGCTGCTCGCGCTCGCCACCCAGCTCGAGCGCGCGCTGCCATGGGCGGAGCGCGTGCCCGCGCTCGCTACTGAGGGGTAGCGGTCCGGCCGGGCGCGGTCCACCGCCGCGAGCCGCACGTCACGGGAGCGGGACGAGGTGGTAGCTCTGGCCACCGTCGGTCGTGTAGTAGAGGCGTTCGTTGGCCGGAGAGACTGAGCCCACGTACCCGAGAGCGATCCCGTGGGTTTCGTCGGTAAAGCCCAGGTACGCCCACGAACTGACCGAGGGCGGACCGACCTTTGCGTACGCCTGACCGCTGTCTTCGGTGCGGTAGAGCTGCTGGTAGCCGACCACGGCGGTGTCCGAGGAAGCGGCCGCGAACGACGCCGAGTTCGGCAGGCTGAGCTGGCCGCTTGGCTCGGCCGGAGTGAAGTTCGCGCCGCCGTCGCTCGAGAGCCACACGCCGCTCTCGGTCCCGGTCGCGCAATGCGCCCACACGACCGGCGGCTCGGGCTCGGCGTACTGGCAGCCGAGACCGGGGCTGGGTGACGGGTCGCTGGTGAAGCTCGCGCCGCTGTCGTAGGAGACGAGCAGGTCCGAGCCGATCCCGTTGCCGACGCCGGACTGGACGAGCACGTTCGAGCCCTGCACCCACAGACCGACGGACACGTCGCCGGCGGCGCCCAGCACCGTCCACTCGTCCGCGCTAACCGGCGAGTGCATCAGCCGCGCGCCGGCGGCGCCGCTGCCCGACACGTCGACGATCGCGTAGGCCTCGCCGTCGGAGATCGCGAGGTCCTCGACCGAGCCGCCGACGTTCACCGAATTCCAGCTCTGCCCGCCGTCGTGGGTGACGTACAGATTGGGTCCGAACGCGAACCCGTTCTCGCTGTCGGCGAACCGGATCTGGGAGTAGCCGGGCTGGTTCGGCTGGGTCGATAGCGCCGCGTGCGGGGCGGCGACGTCGGTGAAGTGAGTGCCGCCGTCGGTCGTCAGCAGGATCTTCCCGCACGGTGGCTGCCCGCCGGTCTGGCACGCCCCCTGGCCGAGCACCCACCAGGTCAGCTCGCTGATCGCGGTGAACGACTGCGGGTAGAACTGGCCCGCGTTCGGGGGCGGGGCCGCCGCGGTTGCGGTCCTCGACGCGGTAGTGGTCGTGGTGGCAGTGTGGTGGGCGGTTGTGGAGGTCGTCGCGTGCTCGCCGGCCGGCGCGCTGCTCGGGACGGGGTGCGGATTGGAGGTGTGCGCGTTGACCAGGACGATCCCTACCACGGCGGCCACGACCGCGACCGCCGCCAGCAGCGCGAGCGCCTCGGAGCGCCGGCCCGGCCCGCGGGGACGCCGAGGCTCCCTGGGACCGCGGGTGCCGGCGAGCGCGGGGCGCCGGGCCCGGAGACGCTGGTGGGCGCCGCGCTCGGTCAGCTCGGTCAGCTGCGCTTCGACTCGATCCAGGTAGTCATTCATGTCGATGGGGCGGGCGGGGTCGAATCTTTCAGCTGATCTCGCATACGCGCCAGCCCGCGGCTCACGCGTTTGCGGATCACCATCTCCGAGCACCGCAGCTCGGTGGCGATCTCGCGATAGGGGCGGTCTTCGAGCACTCGCGAACGGACCGCGTAGCGTTCGTCCTCGGGCAGGTCCTCGACCAGCGCCGCCAGCCGACCGCCCTCGCTCCGGGCGACCTCCTCGATCCGATCGAGGTCGCTGTCGTCGAGCGCGACCGCCTGAAAGCCGAGGCGGTGACGCGCCCGCGCCTCGACGCGCCCGCGCCGGAAGCTCATCAGCAGCTTGTTGCGCGCGATCCCGATCACCCACGGCGTCGCCGATCCGCTCTGCTCGGTGTACCTGGCCGCGCCGAGCAGCACCGCCGCGAACACCTCTGCGGCGAGGTCCGCCGCGACCTCGCGGTCGCGGGTCTCGCGGATCAGGAACGCCAGCACCGCTGGGAGGTGGCGCCGGTAGAAGACGGCGAACGCCGCCCCGTCCCGCGCCGCGACCGCCGCCAGCAGCGCGGTATCGGACCATTGCCGTCGGTTGCGGGGCCGTTCGTCCATTCGCCCGTCCAATTGCGCAACGCCACCGTCGTGTGACGGAGGCACGCTTTACCCTATTCCCGCGGAACGGCCAAAGCCCTGCGCACGTAGAATCGCATCCGACTGCCCCCGATCCTCAAGGAATACAAAACTCTATGGCCTATGTCATCGCGGAGCCCTGCATCGGCACGAAGGACAACTCGTGCGTTGAGGTCTGCCCGGTCGACTGCATCCATCCGACGCCCGACGAACCCGACTACGACGACGTCCCCATGCTGTACATCGACCCGGAGGAGTGCATCGACTGCGATGCGTGCGTGGAGGCGTGCCCGGTGGATGCGTGCTTCGCCGAGGACCAGCTGCCCGAGGAATGGCAGCACTACACGAAGCTGAACTCCGACTACTACGCCAAGAAGTAGGGGCGCGCCCACTCCGGGCGCCCCGCCTGCGCCCGTGTCCGTGTCGCGGTGCCACTGAACTGGGCGCGAGGGGCACCCAGCCGGATGACTCGCGCGCCGCGCGCACAGGCGAGGCTGGATGCCGAGCGCGCGGCAAGCGCGAGGGGCCGCGCCCCTCCTTCACAGCTGATCGCGTCGCCGGGCATGGACGCCCGGCGAAACGGCCCCAGGGATGCCGAGCGGAGCGAGGCCCGAAAATCAGGCCATGGGGAGCGACATGCCGACGGGCTTTGGCGCGGCCGCCGGCGCCGGCGCCTGCATAACGGGCAGCTCGATCGGCGACAGCGCGATCAGGCCGCGCGCCGCGTGGGCGAGCGCCTGTGCCGCGGGATCGTCGGGGTCCGAGATCACGATCGGCAGGCCGGCGTCGGACTGCTCGCGCAACGCGATCGTCAGCGGCACCTTGCCGAGCAGCGGCACCTCGAGCTCCTCGGCCAGCAGCTGGCCGCCGCCCTCGCCGAACAGCTGGTAGCGCTCTCCGGTCGGGGTCACGAAGCCGGACATGTTCTCGATCACGCCGGCGATCTCGAGCTTCAGCTTGGTCGCCATCTCGGCCGACCGGCGCGCCACCTTCTGCGCGACCGGTTGCGGCGTGGTGACGATCACGAACTTTGCCTGCGGCAGCAGCTGCGCGAGCGTCATCGACACGTCGCCGGTGCCCGGCGGAAGGTCGATCAGCAGGTAGTCGAGCTCGCCCCATTCGACGTCCTCGAGGAACTGCTGGAGAGCCTTGTGGAGCATAGGGCCGCGCCACACGACCGCGGCGTCCTGCTCGACGAAGAACCCGATCGACATCACGCTGATGCCGTCGCCGGCGCGCAGCGGCACGATCTTGCGGTCGGCGTTGACCCGCGGGCGCTCCGCTCCGAGCCCGAGCATGCGCGGCTGTGAGTAACCCCACACATCGGCGTCGAGCACGCCGACCTGCTTGCCCTCGGCGAGCAGCGCCGCGGCCAGGTTGGCGGTGACGCTCGACTTGCCGACGCCGCCCTTGCCGGAGCCGATGCAGATCACGTTCTTGACCTGGGCGAGCGCGCCCTCGGGGAGCGTGCCGCGGCCCAGCTTGTGCCCGAGCGCCTGCTTCTCGTTGTCGGACAGGACGTCGAAGCTGACGTTGACGCCGGCGACGCCGTCGAGCTTGCGCACGGCCTCCGCCACGCCGGTCTGGAAATGCGACCGGATCGGGCAGCCGGGCGTGGTCAGCGAGACCATTACGTCGACTACGCCGTTCTCGTGGATCTCGACGGAGCGGACCATCTCGAGCTCGACAATGTCGCGTCGAAGCTCGGGGTCGATCACAGAACGGAGGGAGTCGAGTATCTGGTCTCTAGTAGGCATGCATCTGATTGTAGGTGGGAGGAGGTGGCGGGCCGGGCGGTCGGGGGCGCCGGCGGTCCACGTGTCCGCCGCCGGACATGCACAACGCGCCACTCGGCAGACGATCGCCTGACTGTGCCGTGTGACGCATGCCACACATGCGTACTGCGTCACAGCTCGCTCGAACCAGCTCGTCTGACGCGTCATGCAGGTTGGAAGCGCGGGCCGCGAGCCGGTCTTGCGGGCGCGGTGAGCTGGTCTGGGGGGCGCGGCCTCGGCTCGGGCGCCCTTGCGCACAAGTGGGTGGGAGCGGGATCACGGTCGAAAGCGCGCCGGGCGCCCGAGACCGAGGTGCGCCCCGTTTTAAAGACCGACGGGGCGCCACTTGCGTGACGCCCCGGCGGTTGAGGGAGGAGAGGGTGCTTCATTCGCCGGCGAGGTTATGAGGCCGGCGAACCCTTCCCGCGATTCGGCGCCCTCTCCGAGGCGCCGCGCGGGGGAAGCTTTGATCAGGAACCGAGCAAGCCCTGTGCGTCTGAAACGAGTCGCTCGACCCGGGCGCTGACCGCGCCCGACTGCTTCTCGAGGTCCCTACGCACAGAGGTTATCTCACGATCCAACCGGCGCCGGTTCTGGCGCATGGTCCGCTCCACAAGACTACGACGCTGGCGCAGGTCGCGCTCCACTCGGGTGCGCGCGCGGCGAACCTGGCGCTCGAAACGGTTGCGGGCGGTGGCGCCGCGGCGCTCATACCGCTTCAGCTCGCGCTCGAAGTTGGCGCGGGTGCGGTACTTGGTGCTGAACCCCTTGACCGTCGAGACGAGGTTGTCGCGGGCGAGCAGGCTCGCTCCGACGGGGACGAGCACGGCGCGCTCGGCAAGAACCTGCGCATGTTCGACGCGGGTCTTGGGCTGCGTCGAGGTCGCCCGAGTGGTGCGGCGCGAGCTCGCGGTCCGGGTGCTGCGCGATGCCGCCGTCGCCGGCTTGCGTCTGGTGGTTCGCTTCGTGGTTGCGGGCTTCTGCGTGCCCGATGCGCTCGTTGCCATCAGTTTCTCCCTACCGAGAAGTTATCGAACATGTGTTTGTAAACCATAGCGTAGTGGCCGTTACAGCCAGGGTCATGAAAAGTTCGTGAACTGCGTCTCTGCCAACCCAAGTCGACGGAGACGCGGGGCCGATTCAGGCGGCGGCGTCGGAGTCCGACCGGCGCGGTTCGTCGAGCTCGCGCGGCATCTCCCGCGCCAGCCAAGCCGGCGGATCCTGGATCTCGGCGAGCGTCGGAAGGGCCGCCGGGCTCGACCACAGATGGTGCAGCGCGACAGGGCCGCGAGCGCGCACGATCTCGTCGCAGAAGTACTTGCCCTGCTCGTACTGGCGAAGCTTCAGCTCGAGCCCGAGCACCCGCGCGACCATCCGCGACAGCCCCGACTGTGAGCGCCGGCGGCGGTCGAGCGCTGCGCGCAGCTTCGGAAGCGAGGGCAGCAGATCGGGCGCCACCGCGTCCATCACGTGCTCGGCGTGGCCCTCGATCACCGCCATCACAGCCTGCACGCGATCGAGCATCTCGCGCTCGGGGGTGGTCGTGACAATCGAGATCAGGTCGCCGCGGCGGAGGTTGGTGAGCACGCGCTTGACCTCGTCGAGGCTCGGCACCTGGAGCTTGCGCGGCGCGTCGAGGCGTACCTCGGCGCTCTTCAGGAGCTCGCGGACGAGGCCGGCGACGTGGGGGTGCAGCCAGGGCACGCCGGCGAACTGGACCGCGTGCGTGACCTCGTGGAGCGCCACCCAGGTCATGAACTCGTCTTCCTCGGCGCCGAACGTCTGGACCGCCTGGCCGAGGTTGGGGAGCACGAACAGCAGGCGTGGCGGGCGGTCCTCGACCGCCTCGTCGAGCAGCACGAGCTCGTACTGCCCGAGCACACGCTGGGCCAGATAGCCGAGCACGACGCCGACCTCGGTGCTCAGCATGATCCCCATCCCGATCTCGACCGCCGGCTTGAGCGTGCCGAGGTTCTCGGTCGCGCGCTCGAGAACCGGGTCGAGCAGGAGCCGCATCGAGTTGATGTTGCTCGCCACCCATTCGCGCCGGCTGATGCCCTCGGGCGGCGGCAGCGGCCGGGCGGGCTCGAGCCCGGTGTATGCGACCACGCGCGCCTCGGACTCCGTTGCGAGCGCGGCCAGGTCGGCGGTGGGCTCGCTCGCGGTGCCGCTGCCGGCGACGAACGTGGCGATCCGCTGGGCGATGATCCAGTCGATCACGTCGGAATCCTCTCGAGCTGGCGGAGGGTCTCGGGCGAGCGCGCGGCGATCACCGGCGAGCTCGGCTCGGCCGTCAGCGGCGCGCCGAGCGGCGAATCGCACCACGGGAAGCTGACCAGGCCGCCGGCCTCGCGCACGATCAGCTGGCCGGCGGCGGCGTCGACGCCGCGGGATCGCCGCAGCGACACCAGCCCGTCGAACCGGGCGGCCGCCACCTGGCACAGCGAGGCGGCGATCGTGCCAAGCGCGCGTAGGCGGTATGCGGTCTCCTCGAGCGGCTCGATCGATTTGGCGACCCAGCGCGGGTCGGCCGATTCGATCCCGAGCACCTCGAGCAGACCGTCGGGCCCGCGGCGCTCGGGCAGCGTCGGGTCCAGTTGGACGCCGTCGAGCCAGGCACCGCGGCCGCGCCACGCCCACCACGTCTCGGACGGGCCGAAGTCATGTACGAACCCGAACGCCACGTCGGCCATCGTCTGCCCGTCGGCGACCGCGATCGACAGGGCGTAATGGGAGATCCCGCGCTTGGCGTTCAGCGAGCCGTCGATCGGATCGATGATCACGCGCACGTCGTGGTCGCCGTAGTCGATCTCGCCGCGCTCCTCGGAGCAGACCACGAACTGGTAGCCCTCGTCCCGGAGCGCGTCGAGCTCGTCGAGCACGAGCTGTTCGGCGCCCTGGTCGATCTCGAGCGTGCGGTCGCCTCCCCGTCCGCGGGTGCCGGTCTCGAGCGCGCGCTCGGCGGTGGTCGGGACCTCGGCCAGCATCCGCTCGAGCCCGGTCACCGCTCGGCGACACAGACCCAGCCAATCCGCGTCGAGAGCCGAGCGAGTGGAGGTCATCTCCGACCCTATGCTGTCAGACATGGGTCTCACCCTAGACCCCTTGCTTCCCATTCAGCTCGAGGCAGTCACCTGCGAACGCGAGCCGCTGCTCGTCCTCGGTGCGGCCGGGACGGGCAAGACACGCACGCTCGAGGGCCGGTTTCTGGCGCTTGTCGAGCAGGGCTGCCGCCCCGAGCAGGTGCTGCTGCTGACGCCCTCGGCGGCGCGCGCGGACGCCACTCGCTCCCGTCTCGAGCGCGAGCTGCAGGGTGGCTACGACGAGCTGTTCGTGCTGCCGCCGGTTGAGCTGGCGGCGCTGATCCTGAATGCGGCCGGTCCGGGCGTCGACCCGCTGGAGCCGGTCCTCGGCCCGGCCGAGCGGTTCGCGATGCTGCTCGAGCGGATCGACCGGCTGTCGATCGAGCGGCACGACTTCGGGGGCAGCGCGAATGCGTTGCTGGCCGGGTTCATCCGCCGGATCGACCGGCTCAAGGCGCACCTCGTGGGGGCCGAGGACTACGCGCGCTGGGCCGCGCGGCTGGCGGACGCCGACGGCGCGGGATCTAACGGGGACGGCCAGTTCGCCGACGCGGAGATCGAGCGCGAGTTCGCCGAGGTCTACCGCGTGCACGAGCAGATGCTGGCCGAGGTCGGTGCGCGCGACGCCGGCGACCTGATCCGCGATGCGCTGCGCGTCACGCGCGAGCGGCCGGCGGTGGCGCGGCGGTTCGAGCACGTGCTGGTGGACGACGCGCACGACCTCGATCTGGCGTCATCGACCCTGATCCGGGCCGTGGCCGGATCGCGCCTGACCGCCGCGGCCGACCCGGCGCGGACCAGCGTGGGCGTGCGCCGCGAGGGGTTCCCGGACGTGATCACGCTCGAGCAGAGCCTGCGCGTCCCCCGGCGCGTGCTCCGCGCCGCCTCGGCCGCGGTGAGCTGCCCGTGCGAGCCGACGGCGGCGGAGGGCGAGGTTGCGTTCTGGCGCTGCGTGAATGAGCGCGCCCAGGCCCAGTCGGCGGCGGCCGACATCGAGCGGCTGATCGTCGGGGAGGGGGTGGCGCCGGGTCAGATCGCTGTGCTCGTGCCGGCGATCTCGCGCGAGGGCCAGGCGGTCGCAGTGGCGCTCGAGGAGCGCGCGTTGCCCCACCGTGTGGTCGGGGAGACGGCGTTCTTCCGGCGCGCGGAGGTCCGCGACGTGCTCGCGTGGCTCCGGCTCCTGGCCGACCCCACCGACGCGGCCGCGGTGGTTCGCGCGCTGGCGCGTCCGCCGGTCGAGCTGCGCTCGGTCGACATCGCCCGCTGTACGCAGATCGCGCGCCGGCGCAAGCTCGACATGGTGGCGGCGCTGGTGGCCGCGATGGAGTCCCCGCAGGTGCCACCCGAGGCGCGCGAGCGGATCCGCGGCTTCCTCAAGCTGTATCGCGCGGGCATGTCGACGATCGACTCGACGCGCCCCGACCTGTACCTGCACCGGCTGATCGACCGGCTCGGGCTGCGCCGCCAGCAGCTGTTCGCCGCCCACGCCGACGTGGTGCAGCGCCTGCGGGCGCTCGCGCGCTTCGGCGAGCTCGCCGGCGCCTACGCTCGCCGCACTCCTCAGGCGACGCCGCGGGAGTTCGCCCGCCACATCGCCGCGGTCGCCGACTTCGGGCTGCGCGAGCACGAGGAGCCCGATCTGCTCGGGCCGGAGGTGGTGCAGATCGTGGCGCTCGACAGCGCCGGCGCGCTCGAGACCGAGCACGTGTATGTGCTGGGGCTGCACGCCGGGCTGTCCGCGCCGGCGCCAGAGCCGATCCCCGTGACCTCCTCCGAGGACGAGGAGCCGGTGGGCGACGGCGAGGCCGGCCGCGCGCCGCTCGTGCGCCAGGTGCTGTACGTGGCCGTGACCCGGGCGCGCCGGCGCGTGGTGCTGGCCTATCCGTCCGCCAACGACCGGAGCGCCGCACTGGCCCCGGCGCCGGTCGTCGAGACCATGCGCAAGGCGGTGGAGGGCGCGTGGGAGGACCGCGAGGAGGAGATGTTCGGGCCCGCCGAGACGCTTCATTCGACCTACCGGCTGCTCCGCGACGAGGTGCTCGAGGGCACGATGCGCGCCGGCGGGCGGCTCGGCGAGTTGCGGCTCGACACCGACCTCGACGTCTCGCACGCGGTAGTACGGTATCTGGAGCTGTTGAAGCTGGCCGCGCTGATCGAGCGGCCCGACGGGCAATCGCTGGCCGAGGCGGTGCGCGATGTCAACTCGCGGATCCTGCAGGCGGTGAGCGCCGAGCAGCGTGAGATCTATACGTCGTCCGCGTTGGACGACTATCTGCTCGATGCCGAGCGCGACGCCCGCCGGCGGGCGCAAGCGGTCGTGGCGCGCGACGACCCGTCGGTCGAGTCGTTCCTGCCGACGCGTGGCGACGGGGTTGTGCTGTCGGCCTCCGACATCGACACGTACCGGACGTGCCCCTTGAAATACAAGTTCGCCCGGGTGTTCCGGATCCCCCAGGAGCCGACGATCCACCAGCGCTTCGGGATCGTCGTCCACCAGGTGCTCGAGCGCTTCCATGCGCGCTCGGGTGAGGTGGTGTCGGGATCGCTGCCGGAGCTGCTCGGGCTGCTCGATACGAGCTGGCGCCGGGGCGGGTTCGGCGAGTCCGAGGAGGAGCGCCAGCTACGGGGCAAGGCCGCGGTGGCGCTGACCCGCTACCACACCCGCTTCCAGTCCGAGGACGCCGAGCCGATGTGGTTCGAGCGGGCGTTCTCGTTCAAGCTCGGGCCGCACCTGTTGCGCGGCCGCGTCGACCGTGTCGATCGGCTCCCCGGCGGGGAGTACGAGCTGATCGACTACAAGACCGGGCGTCCGAAGAGCCCGACGCAGCTCGTCGACGACGTGCAGCTGTCGCTGTACGCGGTCGGTGCCCGCGAGGCGTGGAGCCTCGACGCCTCCCAGCAGGCGTACTACTACGTGCTTGACGACCAGAAGGTCGCGGTCCCGGCCGACCGGCGGGACCGGTTCGACTGGATCCAGGAGGTGGCGATGGAGGTCGCCGACGGGATCATGTCCCAGGGGTTCGAGCCGACGCCATCGTTCGCCGCCTGTTCGATGTGCGACTACCGCCTCGTGTGCCCGGCGGCCGAGGGGTAGCGGCGGTCGGTCAGCTCTGGGCGGTGCGGTCGGTTAGTTCTGAGCGGTCGACGAGTCGTCGTCGCCACGCTGGCGGAGGAACCGCTGGAGCTCGCGGGCGATCGTGTCGCCGGAGGGAAGCGGGCCGGCCTCGCTCGCCTCGCTCGCCGCCGCCTGCTCGAGACGCTCCACGAACGCCGCCACGTCCGGATCGCTCTGAACCGCGAGGTTGACCTGGCGGTCGTAATCGGCGGTGGCGGACTCGAGGTCGGTGGCGTCGACCGCGACCTGAACCAGGCCCTCGAGCTTGCGCACGAGCGCGAGCGCCGCCTTCGGGTTGGGTGCGGCGGCGATGTAGTGCGGGACGGCCGCCCACAGGCTGGCCGACGGCAGGCCGCTCTCCTGGCAGGCGGCGTGGAGGACGCCGACGATCCCGGTCGGTCCCTCGTAGGAGGAACGCGAGAGCCCGAGGCGCGTGACCAGGTCTGAGTCGGTGGCCATCCCGGTAACCGAGATCGGCCGCGTGTGGGGGACGTCTGCGAGCAGCGCACCGAGCGTGACCACGAGCTGCGTGCCGAGGGCCTCGGCAAGCTCGACGATCACCTTGCTGAACGTGCGCCATTTGAGCGATGGCTCGTGTCCGACCAGGAGCACGAGGTCGCGTGTGGCCCGGGGGACGCGCGCCTCGTACAGCTCGACCTCCGGCCACTCGATCGTGCGGGCGTGCCCGTCGGCCAGCTTGACCTGGGGCCGGGTGCTCTGAAAGTCGTAGAACTCCTCAGGGTCGATCGACGCGAACCGCTGTCCGCCGAGCGCGCCGGCGACGAACGTGATCGCGCTCGAGGCCGCGTCGGCAGCGTCGTTCCAGCCCTTGAACGCGCAGATCAGCGCGGGGGCCCGAAGGCCGTCGGGGCGATATTCCCATTGCAGCGGCTGCATCCGCCTCACCGTACATCATGGACATATGGATCCTGGTGATTCGACCGCAGTGTCGATCAGCGGTTTGCGCCCCGGGCAGGAAGTGGTCGGGGTGTTCGCCTGCTCGCGCAAGGACCGCTTGTTCACGCGAACCGGGTCGCCGTACCTCGCCGTGGAGTTGAGGGATCGGAGCGGCGCGATCCAGGCCCGGGCGTTCCAGGACGCGGATGCGCTCGCCGGTCGGTTCGAGCGGGGCGAGATCGTGCGCGTGTCCGGGCGGGTGGAGCGCTTCCGCGACCAGCCGGTGCTCGAGCTGGTCGACATCGCGCGCGTGGATGCGGATTCGGGTCCGGCCGGCGATCCGGGCCAGTTCCTGCCGATCGCCTACCGAGACCTCGACGAGCTCGACGGGTTCCTCGACCACCTCGCCGGCGAAGTCCACGATCGTGGGTTTCGCGTACTTCTCGACAGCCTGATGGCGGACCGGGAGCTGCGGGCGGAGTGGCGGCGAGCGCCGTGCACGCGGGGCGGGCACCACGCGTACCTGGGGGGCCTGCTCGAGCACACGGTCGCGGTGGCGACGCTCGCGCTCGAGATCTGCCAGCTCCACCCTCGCCTCAATCCAGACCTACTGCTGACGGCCGCGATCACGCACGATCTGGGGCGCACGCGCGAGTTCACCTACGGCGCCGAGATCGGGCTGACCGACGAGGGGCGCCTGCTCGGGCACCTCGTGCTCGGCGAGCAGATCCTGTCCGCGCGGGCCGGGGCGCTCGACGATGAGCGCCGGCTCGCGCTCCTGCATTGCGTGTTGTGCCACCACGGGGCCACTGCGGCGCCGGGTGGGCGGTTCGGGTCGGTCGAGGCGCTCACGCTGTACCGGCTGAACGCACTCGACGCCGGCGTTAAGGGCGCGGTCGAGCACGGCCTCGGCCTCGGGCCCACCCCCCGGTCGGACACGGACTAGTGGGCTCGTCCGTATGCCGTAGGACTTGGGGACGGGTCCACTAGGATCGGCCGCGGCGCGGCACGGGCCTGGTGGCCCATCCAGTCTTCAAAACTGGCAGGGCCGGGCAGCCCCCGGCTTGGAAGGTTCGATTCCTTCGCCGCGTCGTGGGAGGAGAGCCTGGGTCGCTCGGGCGCACCGGGGAGTACCTGCTTCAGATCGTCGTGATTGCGTCGCAGAAGGAGCGCGAGCCGCGGCGCATGCTGCACCTCAATGGGCGCAAGCTGAATCTCTGTCGAGAGGTCAGATGCCACGCATCGTTAGCCGGCTGAGGATCCCCGGAACAGCTCCCAAAGGTTAGAAGGCCGCCTTGGGCATTGGGAGGCCCCGCCGACTCAAAGGTCGGGTCAGCGCCAGCCGAGCGCCGGCGCGACGTGGGTGAGGATGTTCTCGATGACGTGAGCGTTGTATTCGACGCCGAGCTGGTTGGGGACGGTCAGTAGCAGCGTGTCCGCCGCCTGGATCGCCTCGTCCATCCGAAGCTGCTCAATGAGCACGTCGGGCTCGGCGGCGTAGGAGCGGCCGAAGATCGCGCGTGTGTTCTCGTCGATCATGCCGATCTGGTCTTGGGAGTCGCCGTTGCCGGCGAAGTAGGCGCGGTCGGTGTCGGTGGTCAGCGCGAAGATGCTGCGGCTGACGGACACGCGCGGCTCACGGTCATGCCCGGCTTCGTTCCACGCCGCGCGGTAGGCCTCGATCTGCTTACGCTGCTGGACGTGCAGCGGTTCGCCGGTTTCGTCGTCCTTCAACGTCGAGCTTTGCAGGTTGAGCCCGAGCTGGGCCGCCCAGACACTGGTCGCGTTCGATCCCGACCCCCACCAGATCCGCTCTCGCAAACCGGGTGAGTGCGGCTCGATCCTCAACAGCCCCGGCGGATTGGCGAACATCGGCCGCGGGTTCGGCCGCGCGAACCCCTCGCCACGCAGAACCTCAAGTGCGACCTCGGCGTGCTTGCGCGCCATGTCGGCATCGCTGTCGCCGTCGGCGGGCGCGTAGCCGAAGTACCGCCAGCCATCGATCACCTGCTCGGGCGACCCCCGGCTGATCCCCAGCTGAAGCCGGCCACCGGCGATCAGATCGGCGGCCCCGGCATCCTCCGCGAAGTACATCGGGTTCTCGTAGCGCATGTCGATCACGGCGGTACCGATCTCGATCCGCGAAGTCCTCGCGCCGATCGCCGCCAGCAGCGGGAACGGCGACCCGAGCTGAGGGGCGAAATGGTGAACCCGGAAGTACGCGCCGTCGGCGCCCAACTCCTCCGCCACGACCGCAAGCTCGATTGACTGCAGCAGCGCATCCGCGCCCGAGCGCGTCCGCGAGTGCGGGCCAGGGCTCCAGTGACCGAAGGAAAGGAATCCGATCTTCTTCACGCGTTCCCAGTCAGCCGGACGCGGAGCCTGAGTGCTCGCCGCGGCTGACGAGTTCGACGTCCCCGTCGTGCGGCGCCGGCATCTTCAGCCATTGCTCGTCGGAGTCCTCCACGAACGACAGGAAGTCCGGGCGGCCGAGCAGCCCGTGATCGATTCTCGTGACCGTGAGCTCCAGGCCGGTGCGTGTGCGTACCCGGTCGCCGATCCGCACGTCACTTGCCTTGACGGTCGTCGTCACCGCAGCGCCCGTTCGATTTGTTCGACGATCCGCTCGTCCTCCGGCGCGACCGTCGGCCGGAAGCGGGCCAGCACCTCGCCGGACGGCGCGACCAGGAATTTCTCGAAGTTCCACTCGATCTCGCCAGCCTCTCCAGCCGCGTCGCGGACAGCGGTCAGCCGCTGATAGAGCGGGTGGCGCCGGCGACCGTTGACATCCAGCTTGGCGGTCATCGGAAACGTCGTCCCGTAGGTCGTCCGGCAGAAGCCTTCGATCTCGTCCGGTGTTCCGGGTTCCTGACCGGCGAATTGATTGCAGGGGACGCCCAGCACCGTGAAGCCCTGATCGCCGTAGGTGCGCTGGAGGCGCTCGAGTCCCTCGTATTGGGGCGTCAGGCCGCATTTCGAGGCCACGTTCACGACCAGCACCGCCTTGCCGGCGAGGTGCTCGCTGTCAAGTGGCTGACCGTCCAGGCCGGGGAGGTCGTCCCAAGCTACGACGTCGGGCGTAGGCGTTGCTTCAGGCATCGAGAGCGAGCTCCAGGTTTGGGTTGCACCAGACACCGATCGTAGCCAGCCCTCAGGCTCAGAATCCCGTCCGTCGCGGTCGCATGCGCGTGTCTACCGGGCGATGTCACTATCCCTGGGACATCAAGTGAGCGGCGCTGATACGGCGGCTCGAGCGACAGGAGACGAAATGAGCGTTTATGCGGTTGTCGACCCGGCAACGGGTCAGACGGTCAAGGAGTACCCGTCGATCACCGACGAGGAACTGCGCGCGGCCATCGCCACCGCCGACGCGGCCCACCGCGAGTGGTCGAGCTCGACGACGGTGGCCGAGCGGGCGGCGCTGATCCGCCGCGTCGGCGAGCTGCATGCCGAGCAGAGCGAGCGCCTGGCCGAGATCATCGTGCGCGAGATGGGCAAGCCGATCGAGGCTGCGATCGGGGAGGTCGAGTTCTGTAAGGCGATCTACGACTTCTATGCCGACAACGCCGAGACGCTGATGGCCGACGAGCCGATCACCCTGCTCGACGGAGCGGGCTCAGCCCTCGTCCGCCGCAGCTCGATCGGTGTGCTGCTCGGGATCATGCCGTGGAACTACCCCTACTACCAGGTGGCCCGCTTCGCCGGTCCGAACCTGGTGATCGGCAACACGATCCTGCTCAAGCACGCCCCGCAGTGCCCGGAGTCGGCGGCGGCGATGGAGGAGATCTTCCGGGAGGCCGGCTTCCCGGAAGGGGCCTACATCAACGTGTACGCCACCAACGAGCAGATCGAGTGGGTGATCGCCGACCCACGCGTGCGCGGCGTGTCGCTCACCGGCTCCGAGCGTGCCGGCGCCGCCGTGGCCGAGATCGCAGGGCGCAACCTGAAGAAGGTCGTGCTCGAGCTCGGCGGGTCGGATCCCTTCATCCTGCTGAAGACCGACGACCTCGACCAAGCCGTCGGGGCCGCTGTGAGCGCTCGCCTGGAGAACACCGGGCAGGCGTGCAACGCCGGCAAGCGCTTCATCGTCGTCGACGAGCTGTACGAGCCGTTCCTGGAGAAGTTCACCGCCGCGCTGACCGCTGTCAAGCCCGGCGACCCGAAGTCCAAGGAGACGACGATCGGGCCGCTGTCCTCCGCCACGGCCGCCGATCGGCTGGACGACCAGGTGCACCGCGCCGTGGAACACGGAGCGAAGCTGATCGCCGGCGGGGGTCGCAAGGGCAACTTCTTCGAGCCCACGGTGCTGACCGACGTCACGCCTGACAACGACGCTTACCGGGAGGAGTTCTTCGGCCCGGTGGCCCAGGTCTTCCGGGCCGCCGACGAGGACGAGGCGGTCCGACTTGCCAACGACACCCCCTACGGCCTCGGCTCCTACGTAATGACGAACGATCCGGAGCAGGCGGAGCGTGTGGCGGACAAGATCGACGCCGGGATGGTGTTCATAAACGCAGTCGGAGGCGAGGGCGCGGAGCTGCCGTTCGGCGGCGTCAAGCGCTCCGGGTTCGGGCGCGAGCTTGGTCGCTACGGGGCGGACGAGTTCGTGAACAAGAAGATGATCCGCATCGGCGGTTGACGCCGGCTCACGCGGGCCACAGGGGGCGATGGCGCGCCACCGCCCCCTGTGCTGCCCTGAGTGCGCCGGCGGCGAACTAGAACTTGCGCTGCGCCAGTTGGGTCCGTGACTTCACGCCGAGCTTGCGGAACGCTTTGCGTAGGTGGTACTCGACGGTGCTTGGGCTGATGAACATCTGGGCGGCGATGTCTCGATTGGTGTGTCCGTTGGCCGCAAGGCGCGCGATCTGCGTCTCCTGGGGCGTGAGTTGGTCGAGTGTGTCCGCGGTCCGCTTGCGGGCGTGCTCGCCTGTCGCCAGCAGCTCGCGTTCGGCGCGGCGCGCGAACGCCTCTGCGCCCATGCTGGTGAACGCCTCGAGCGCGGTGCGCAATTGCTCCCGGGCGTCGAGGCGGCGACGTTCGCGGCGCAGCCACTCTCCGTAGTGAAGGTGAGTCCGGGCGAGCTCGAGTCGCACACGGGTACCGGTGAGGTGCGCGATCGACTGGCGGTACAAGCTCTCGGCGGCCTCGCCTGCGCTCAGCAGGGCGCGCACACGCGTTTCGATTCCGCTCGCCCACTCGGAGCTGATCACGCGGGTGCGCTCCGAGAGCCACTCCAGAGCGGACTCGAGCAGCGCTCGGTCTCCGGTTCTGGATGCCGCCTCGGCCAGTTCGGGCATAAGCAACGATCCGTATCCGATCGGATCGGGCTGCAACGCTTCCCAGGCTGCGTCGCGCGCGGCCTCATGTCGGCCGAGGCCGTTGTAGAGCACGGATCTCGCGTACTTGTTGGATGTCCATCGCCGTGTGGCCGCCTCCTCGGAGGTGGCTTCGATCAGCTCAGACGCTTGCGACTCCTGGCCGCGCCAAGCAGCGAGAATCATCGGGGCGTTCACGAGCGGTGGATTTCCAGTCGCATCGGCGATCAAGCGTGCTTCGTCGATCATCAGCGTGGCCGCGGTCAGCTCGCCGGCGAGCATGTGGCTTCTCGCCAGGAAGCTGAGCGCGAACTGCAGGTGCACGAGTGCGCCCGTGTCGCGCGCGACTTGCACTTGGCGAGCGGCGAGGAGATGTAAAGCCTCGTCGTTCCACATCTCGAGCGCGACGATGTTGCCGTTTCTGCCGCTGGAGAGCGAAAGCCACCGACCGACATCCTCGCCCGAGACGTCGATCGCGACCAGAAGCTCGAGAGCCCGAGCGAGTGTCGGCGCGGCCGCTGCGTAGCCGTCGGTCAAGCGGATCGCGAAAGCGTCGAGCACTACGTCAACCGTCCGTGGCGGAACGGCGCCGGGTGGCGCCGCTCGTGCGGCGGCCGCGACCGCCGGGGCGCCACCGACGACTTCAACGTCGCTGGCCATCGCGCCCCCGAGCGCCTCGAGATATGTCTCGCGGGCTAGCTCGGGGTCGAGTGGCTCGAGGCGGCTCGCGGCGCTCAGAAACAGGCGGCCGGCTTCGCTGCCACGCCGCTGCTCCAACGCGATCTGCGCTTGCAAAAGGCCGACGCGGGCGCGCCCGAGCTCATCGAGCGCCCCGTCCTCCACGTTTGCCAACAGCGCAAGAGCGGCCTCCAGATCGCCGGCATCGCGCTTCGCGCCGGCGGCCGCAAGCAAGCGCTGCGCGCGGTGCGTGGACTCGGGCGTAAGCGCGGCGGCGCGCTCGAGGAAGGCAGCGACAGCCGCCAACCCGCCGCGCGCCTGCGCCCGTCCAGCGGAACGCTCGAGCTCTGCAGCGATGTCCTCGTCGGGCATGGACGCCGTCTGCGCCCGGTGCCACGCGCGGCGATCGGGGTCGATCTGCGGATCGGTGGCTTCCGCCAGGGCGCCGTGGACAGCGCGACGCTCGTTCGGCCCAGCCGCCCGATACACAGCCGAGCGAACAAGTGGATGGCGGAAAACCACTCGGGCACGGAGCTCCAACAGCCCTCCCGCTTCGACGGTATCCGCGACCGACTCCGGGATTCCGAGCCGCGCAGCCGCCCGCCACAGCAGCGCCGGATCGCCGACCGGGTCGGCGGCGGCCACGAGCAAGAAGCGTCGCGCGTCATCCGGAAGCCCGGCCAGCCTCCGCGTGAAGCTCTGCTCGATGCTCGCGGACAAAGGCACCGCCGCTGGCAGGCCAAACCCGCCCGCGAGCTGTGTCGGCGTCAGCCCGCGAGGCAACTCCAACAGAGCGAGCGGATTCCCGCGCGTCTCCGCGACGATGCGCTCCAGCACGGGCTCATCCAGCCGGCTTGGCAAGACCGATTCCAGCAGGGTCCGTGAATCACGATGCCCCAGCGACATGACGTGAAGCTCGGGCAATCCCGCGAGCGCCTCTCCCGGCTCGCGCGCCGCGAAGACCAGGGCGATCTTCTCCGCCAACAGGCGGCGGGCTACGAACGCGAGCGCGCGCGCCGACGCACGGTCGAGCCACTGCGCGTCGTCAACAACACACAGGAGCGGTCGCTCCTCCGCAGCCTCTGACAAAAGTCCGAGGACCGCCAGCCCGACCAGGAACGGATTCGGAGCGGCGTGGGCGGGGCTCCCAATCAGTCCGAATGCGACGGCAAGCGCATCGCGCTGGGGATCGGGCAGACGATGCGACAGATCGAGGATCGGTGAGCACAGCTGTTGAAGCGCCGCGTACGGGAGCTCCATCTCCCCCTCGACGCCGACCGTGCGTACTACTCGGAACTCCCGCCCCTCCTCGATGGTCCACTCGAGCAGCGCGGTCTTCCCGACGCCTGCTTCTCCATACACAACCAAGACCCCGCCTTCGCCGCCGCGCCCGGCCTTGAGCACGCGGCCGAGTACCTCGCGCTCGCGGTCTCGACCGATCAGCTGGCCTCCCGGCAACCGCTTGACCGTCTGGACCTGTCGCGGCGACCCCATCTAAGTCGCACAGCATGACTGAGGACGAGACTCGGGTCGCGGACTGCCTGTGCGGCTTCGCCCTCACGTGGCGTCAGATCCTCGCCGAGGCGACGGGGCGCGCGCACCGAGTCGGAACCTCCCCCGCCGTTGGGCAGACCACGCTGGCTTCATCGACGAGGCCTACGTCATACCGCCTGAGTGTCGCCGGCCGGTCACCAGCCGGCCGGCGACCGGGCTGCCGTGGCCGGGGTTGCCGCTTCGCACAACCCTCTTCAGCAGCTCATCAAGGAGAGCCACATGTCCGTCCTCAACATTCTCGTCTACGTCGCTCTGATCGGCTACGTGATGTTCAAGCGGGTCCAGGGCCAACCCGTGGCAACCCCGAGGAGACTGTTCGCGCTGCCCATCATCCTGATCATCCTCGGGTACGGCGATGTGGTCCTGGCGGTCGTCGGACTCAGCGTGACGATCGGGTTGATCGTGCTCAGCGTCCACCACTGGCCGGGGCGGAGACGGAGCTTTGCCCGTGACCGGTTCTCGCGACGACAAACGGCGCGCGGGTTGGTCAGGTTTGCTCTGCGAACACGGCAGCGGCGATCTGGTAGGAGTCGAAAGCACGTGCGGCGCCGGCATATGCCTCGAGGTGGATGAAGAGCTCGACGATCTCGTCTTTGGTCGCGCCGTTGTTCAAAGCGATCCTCAGCTGCCCTCGGAGCGGTTCATGTGTGCCGAGCGCTGCGGTGATCGCCACCGAGATCAAACTGCGGGTGCGCGTGTCGAGCTGCCGCGTTCGAGGCCAACTGTCGCCGAACGTGTGCAGCGTCGCGAGCCGGCGGAACTCGCGTCCGCTGTCAGGCTCTCCGGGTCCGAGCGGCAGCTCCAGCGGTCGGCCGAGGAGCTCGCCGGCCAAGTCCAGCGCAGCGTTATAGGGGTCCGTCACGGTGATCCTCCTGATAGCGGGCGCCGCGTGCAGCCGCATCATCGGCAGTGCGCGCGACCGGGTCTGGGCGACGGGATGGTGACGATCGCGCGGGGGCGCTGCGAGCCGGCGTAGCTAGAGCTCGACAACGGGGCTGTGCCGCAGCCGCCGACCGGAGCGGTCGACCGCGGTGACCGACGCATACCGAAGGTCGCGGTGCAGCGGGATGACCGTCTCAAACCCGTGGCGCCTGGCGACCCCGAGTGGACGCAGGTGGTCGTGCTCCGATCCGGCGGCGACTTGCCAGCCGGTGACTTCGGTGGCGCCATTCCAGCTGGCGTACATGGTCGTGGTGCCGCCCTGGCGGTTCCGCCGTGCGGCGAGGGCGGGCTGATGGTGGGGGATGCCGTTCCACGGGAGCCACAGCCCTCGGTATGAGTACATGCCCGCGGGCAGAGCGATGTCGAACAGAAGGGTGCCGTCCGAGGCGTACTCGATCGTGTGCGATTGGACGCCGAAACCGACGAGGACCCGGTCGGGGGAGAGCGTCTGGACGGAGCCCATCGCCCCCGCCGAGAGGTGCTGTGGGCTCGTGTACTCCTTGCCAAGCGTCACCGTCCGGTGCTGCTCGTCGATCTCGAGCACCAGCCCGCGCGACTGGTGCTCGGTCTTGATCGGGCCGTTTGTGCCGTTGTCAAACACGGTCAACACGCGGTCTGAGACCAGGGCGGGGTCGTGCTGCCAAGCGAACTGCGTGCCCGGGCCCATCCGAAACTGGCTGCGCTTGCCGCCCAGCGTCCAGATCACCGCGCCGGTCCGGCGGTCCAGCTTGTAGACGGCCCACGTGTGGCGTGCTGACACGAGCAGGTTCCCATCCGGCAGCGGCTGAATCGAGTTCACGTGCAGGTAGTCGTACGGCGCGCTCATTGGCTCGACGGAAGCGCTAACCGGGACGTGCTCGAGGCCCCGCCACTCGGACACGAGCCGCCCGCTGGCGATGTCCACCTCCTGGATGATCGACTCGAGGACCTGGTTGTTGCGAGGACCGTCAATCGAGGACAGGTCCATCTCCACGCTCGCTGGATAGCAGGTGAACAGGGCCGTGCCCTGGGGGGTCAGCGTCAGGGCGTGCAGATCCATCGACCGACCACCTGCGGCGCGCACGCGCGCGACTTCGCGGTAGGCGTGGTCGAGCACCACCGCTTCGCCCTGCCCATATCCGGACTGCAGGATCTTCCCCTCCCACCAGACCAGCACTGGCTTGCCTCGGTACCGCGAGGCCGTGAAGTTGGTTACCTGCAGCCCCGCGGCCAGGGGCCTGAACCACACGGGTGTGCCGGCGCGGTCGACGATCAGCGGCCCGTACTGCTGAGACCCGGACAGGGTCACGGGGCCCGGCCCCAGGAACAACAGGCCGGGATCGGCGCTGCCAAACCCGTCCGCCGTCGTGTTGACGGTCGTCGTGACGGTCGGCGGGCGCAGGTCCGGTCGCGAGTGGAAGGCGCTCACGCTACCCGCCGGCTTGAGCGCGAACGAGCTCATTTGGGGAAGCGGCTTGGGCCGCTTGCTGAGGACCTTGTCGACCCCGGAACCGGCAATCGCGAGCGCCGCCACGCTTCCCGCTCCCCCCAGCAGCTGACGTCTGGTCAGGCCGCGGCGGGTCGCCTGATCAGGCACAGCGGGAGCCGAGCATTCGCGCGATCACAACGCCAATCATTCCTAGCGGTGGGGACATAAACCCCCCGTCAAAGGGGGCCTCCATACTCGGTGGGCGGTGGCAAATCAATGAAGAGGAGGCCCATTGGACGCGAATGGACACGAGAGTGGCCGCGAGACGGTCGGATTCGTCGGCCTTGGGCGGATGGGCCGGCCGATGGCCAACAACCTACTCCGCGCGGGCTATGAGCTCGTCGTCCGGGACGTGGATCGCGACGTCGAGCTGCGGTTCGCCGATCAGCCGGCCGTCATGTCGGGGCGGGAAGTGGCCGCGTTCGCGAATGCGGGTGTGGTGATAACCATGCTTCCGGACGGGCGTGTTGTCCAGGACGCCGTGCTGAAGGATGGGATCGCCAATGCGCTTGCCAGCGGTGCGGTCGTCGTCGACATGAGCTCCTCGAGTCCCCGCGACACGCGCGAGCTCGGTCGAGAGCTCGGCCGTCGATCAATCGCCCTGATCGACGCGCCCGTGTCCGGGGGCGTCGCGAGGGCAACCGATGGGACGCTGGCGATCATGGCCGGAGCCGACGACGAGCCGGGACTCGATCGCGTGCTGCCGATTCTGGGCGCGCTGGGGCGTCAGGTGTTCCGGACCGGTCCGCTGGCGTCGGGCCACGCGATGAAGGCGCTCAACAACTTCTGTGCCGCCGCGAGTTACGCCGCGCTGGCTGAAGCGCTCGTCCTCGGTCGCAGTTTCGGCCTCACGCCCTCAACCATGGTTGAGGTCATCAACAACTCGACCGGGCGAAGCTTCAGCAGCGAGGTCGTGTTTGCCGGCGAGGTCGTCACCGGCCGGTACGGCACGGGCTTCGCGCTCGGCTTGCTGGCCAAGGACGTGACGATCGCGGCCGGGATCGCGGAAGGTTCGGGTGTCCCCGCACCGCTGTGCGAGCTCGTTCAGCGCCGATGGGCGGAGGCTGCGCAGGCGCTCGGGTTCGCGGCGGATCACTCGGTGGCCCACAAGGAATGGTGGGACGTCGATCTGTCTGACGCGCGTAGCTCGCCCGAGTGACGCGCAGCTGCAGGAGAGCATCCGCCGCCGGGTGTTCGTGTCGTGCCAGTGCTGACACTGCTGTTCCGGGGCTGTTCGGTCTAGGCGCACTACGAGGTGACGGTGAGCGCGGTCTCCCACAACCTAGGGACCCGCCCTGTCGGGTGGCCGCGCTGTATTACATTGACTTGGCGTGGCCGACTGAGTACGGTCCCACTGCAAGGTCCACAGTTCGGTGGGGCTGGGCGGGCCGTGGAGAAAGTCGGGACATCGGGAGTCAGTATGAGCGCGTTCTGGGACGGGCGCGGGCGTCGCGCTGCGCATTGGTGTCGAGTGGCGGTGACGCTGGTGGTGACCGCCGCCGTGCTCGCGTTGCCGTCGTCGGGGGTGGCGGCCGGCGGTTGGTCGGGCCCGACCATAATCGACAACTCGAATCCGCCGGAGAACATCTCGTGCCCGACGGCGACGTTCTGTGCCGCGGTCGGCGCCGGCGGATGGGGGCAGACCTTCAACGGCAGCTCGTGGGGCGCGCCCACGAATATCGATCCGAGCAGCAATCCGAGTGGTCACACGCTCACCGCGATCTCGTGTCCATCGGCCTCGTTCTGCGCCGCGGTCGACCAGGCCGGCAACGCGATGACGTTCAACGGCAGTACCTGGAGCGCGCCCGTCCCTGTGGACACCACGGGTAATTCGCTGAGCGCGGTGTCGTGCGTGTCGGCGTCGTTGTGCGTGGCCGGGGACGTTGGCGGCAACGGGTTCCTCTACAACGGCACTACGTGGTCTACTAGCGCGATCACGATCAACCATAACTCCGACTCAGAGGGCATCGGAGGGATCTCGTGCGTCTCGACATCGTTTTGCGTGGCCGCGGGTGAGCGCGGGGACGTCGAAACCTCCACCAACGGCGGCGCCTCGTGGAGCGCGACGCCGGTGGATATCGCCTCAGACAACCTGACGTCGGTCTCGTGTCCGTCGACGACGTTCTGCATCGCCGTCGACACCGGCGGCAATGCATACACGTACAACGGCTCGAGCTGGAGCGCCGCCACTCCGATCGACACCGTCAACGGCCAGATCGACGGGGGCGAGCTCGAGTCGGTGTCGTGCCCCTCGTCCTCGTTCTGCGCCGCGATCGACGGCCGTGAGAGCGTGCTGACGTTCAACGGCAGCACGTGGACCGCTCCGCAGAGCCTCCAGAGCGCCGTTGCGCATTCGGGCGTGTCATGTGCGTCGTCGTCGTTCTGCGCCGCGGTCGACGGCGCGGGTGACGCGTTTCTGTTCGGCGCCGCGGCGCCACCGCCACCGCCGCCGCCATCGCCGGTGCCGTTGCCGGCGCCGGTTCTCGGCAAGACGGCAAACGCGACGCCGGTGTCGGGCGCCGTGTTCGTCAAGGCGCCACCCGGCAAGTCGCTGAACATAGCCGGCGACGCGCGCGCCGGCGCGGCCGCGGGCCCCGGCCCCGGGTTCCTGCGCCTGACCGCAGCCAGTCAGATTCCGGTGGGCTCGGAGATCAACTCGCTGCACGGCTCGCTGAAGCTCGCCACCGCCACCGCCAAGCAGGGCACGACGCAGAGCGGAATGTTCCGCGGGGCGATCTTCAAGTTGACGCAGGCGACGCGCGGCCCGAGCAAGGGCCTCGCGACGCTGTCTTTGGTCGAGAGCGCATTCAAGGGCGCGCCCGCCTACGCCAAGTGCAAACGCGCCGGCAAGGCCACCGATGCTTCGGCGGCGGCCCTCAGCAGCAAGGTCCTGCAGCTCCTAAGAGCGAGCGCCCACGGCAAGTTCCGCACGCGCGGACGCTACAGCGCGGCGACCGTTCGCGGCACGATCTGGACGGTCGCGGACCGCTGCGACGGAACGCTTACGCACGACGTCACCGACAGTGTCAGCGTGACCGATTTCGTCCGCCACAAGACGATCGTGCTGCATGCGGGGCAGAGCTACCTTGCCAAGGCGCCGCCCAGCCGCACGTGACGGCGACGCCGGCGGTCCTCAGCGGATCGTCACCATCACCGCGCTGGCTGCGGGCACCCGCACCGTGTAGCCGCCGCTCGACGGCCGCAGCAGTGTGACTTGCCGAGGCCCGGCGAGCCGGCCGGTGACGGTCTGAGTGCCGAAGCTCTGTCCGCCGAGCGTGACCCCCTTGCGGGCGTACGCACTCGGCGCCTCGAGCTGCTCGACCTCCGCGCTCGTACCGGCGCGCCGCGACCGCACGAGGACCCAGCGCGTGTGATGGAGGCTGTCGTTGATCAGCACCACACGAATACTGTGATTCGGTGCGAGCACCGCCCACGACCGGAGTGGTCCAACGTTCGCGCGCCCGGTAGACAGGAGCCGGGAGCCGGGAGGAGCGGCTTGGGCGAACATCAGCATGCCGTAGTACTCGGGCTGGACCGTCCCGACCCAGCGTCCGTGCCGGTAGTGCATGTCGAACAGCTTGCCGGCCGAGCCCTTCCAGGTGTGGATGTTCACGCCGTCGACGCCGGCGCGCACCAGCTGGAACAGCGCATCGAGCACCCACAACGCGGACGCCGACGTGTTGCTGACGCCCTGGGCTCCGGCGCAGGTGATCGCGTTCATCTCGTCGATCCGGAACGGGATGCCGTGGCTGTGGGCGATCGCGATATATGGGAGCGCACCCTGCACGAGGCTCTGCGAAGCGAACGAGTTGAGCAGTGCGGGCACGCTCGGATGAGCCGGCTCGCCGATGGCCGTCGAACAGTCGTGGCCGCGAAACGCCTCACCCCGCGGATCGAGTGCGTAGGCATGAAACGTCGCCAGGCGGAGCCTCGGGTTCGTCGCGAGCAGCTGGCCAAGACCGGCGATCCATGCGTCGGCGCCCGTGGACGGCCCGGCCAGCGGGACCTGAGGAAGCGCGCCGGCGATCTTCGCGAACTCCTTCATGTAGTCGGCGAGGTTGTACGTAAGCGGCCGGCCGAACACCTTCTGTCCGGCCCGCGTCACATACCAGGGGAGCCCCGCGTACAGCTCGGGCTCGTTGCCGATCTCGAGCGCCTCGATGTTCCGGCGGCCGATCCCCGCGAGCATGTGGCGCGCCTCGGCCGCCGCGATCGCCGTGCTATCGGTCTCGAGGTTGATCCCGAGGATCAGGCGCGCGTGTGCCGACTCTGCGAGCTCGCGCGCGTCCGCGAGCCACGCCGGCGTCAACGCGTAGTAAACGCCGCGCGGCCGGCGAGTGCCGGGCAAGGGCCACCAGGTTCTGTCGCCGCTCTCGCCCCCGATGCGGATGACGGGCGCGTACCCCGGCGACAGGTTCCGGATCAGCTGCGCGAGCACCGGATCGGCACCGCCCGGGCCCGGGAGCTCCGCGCTGGACACCGTCGGGTACTCGAGCGAGAGGCCGACGAATGCTCCGGGGACCGCGTGGCCGGCCGGCTCCGGGGAGATCGTCACGACGTCGGTGTGCGGCGGGTCGGCGCCAGGGGTCCCACGATCCCCGGCCGCCCGTCCGCCACCAGATCCGGCCAGTGCCACGAGCGTTGCCAGCAACAGCGCAGGGGCTCGGCGTCGCCGCCGAGCCCCATGGTCCGAACGCGGATACCGGCCGGCGCGCCGCCTCATGGTGGGCGCAGGCTATCCGCTGGCGAGAAGCGCTACAGCATGTCGCCCGCGCCAACGGGCACACGATCGATCTTCACTATCGGCTCGGGCTCCGCGACCGCCGGAACTGCCTCGCGGTCGGGGGCGCGCGCCGGCAACGTAAAGCTGAGCAGCAGGATCACCGGCATCGTCGCAAGCTCGACCAGCAGACAGTGGCTGATCGCGGTCACGAATCCGTCGTGTGCGAGCGTCGTGAAGAAGAGCGTTCCGATGGCGGCGACTCCGACCGCGCCTGCGAGCTGCTGCACCGCGTTGACGACCCCCGACGCGGATCCGACCTCGTTGTCGGTGACCGACGCGAGGATGAAGTTGAACAGCGGGGAGACGATCATGCCGATCCCGACCCCGACCACCAGCTGCGGACCGATGATCGCGAGCGAGCTCGTGTCGAGGCCGTGGGCGAGGATCACCTGGCGGAGCCACAGCACGCCGGCGGCCCCGATAACCGCCGCGATCTGCAGCGTGGTGCGCCCCAGCCGAGGCACGACCACGGTGGCGGCGAGCACGGCGCCGATTGCCGTGCCGGCGGCGAACGGCGCGAGCGTGATGCCGGCGTGGACCGCAGAGAAATGCTCGCCGAACTGCAGGAACAGCGTCAGGACCAGCATCGTGCCGAGCATCCCGGCGAAGAACACGACGATCATCGAGATGCCGGCGGTGTAGGAGCGATGGCTGAAGATGCTCGCCTCGACCAGCGGGTCGCCGCCGCGACGACGCACCCACCTGCTCCAGACGACGAGCGCCGCGAACGAGACCGCGCTAGCCGCGACCATCAGATATGTCCATGCCGGCCAGCCCGCCTCGCGGCCCTGGATCAGGGGATAGATCAGAAGACCCATGCCGGCGGCCGCGAGTGCGGTCCCGACGAAGTCAAGGCGAGGCGTGCGTGCCGCCTTCGACTCCGGGATCAGCCTGGCGGCGCCGATCGCCGCGATCAGTCCGAGCGGCAGGTTGACGAAGAAGATCAGCCGCCAGCCGGTCCCGAACAGGTTCGCGTCGACGAGCGCGCCGCCGATGATCGGGCCAAGCACCGCGGACAGGCCGATGACCGGGCCGAACACGGCGAACGCCGATCCCTGCTCCGCGGGCGGGAAGGCGTCGCGGATGATCCCAAGGCCCTGCGGGATCAGTAGCGCGGCGGCCCCGCCCTGGGCCAGCCGGCAGGCGATCAACATCGTCGGGCTGACGGCGAACGCGCACGCTACCGAGGCGGCCACGAAGCCGAGCGCACCGAGCACGAACAGGCGCTTACGGCCGTAGATGTCGCCTAGTCGCCCGCCGGTGATCAGGCCGACGGCGAACGCGAGGGCGTAGCCGCCGATCACCCACTGGAGCGCCGAGGTGCTGCTGTGCAGGTCGGTGCGGATCGTGGGGGCGGCGACGTTGACGATCGTGCCGTCGAGCAGATCCATGCACTCGGCCATGAGCACGAGCGCGAGGATCACCCACTTGCGGCGATCGTTGACTCGGGTTGACATCTCAGGCTCCTCCTTTGGCGAATAACGTTCGGAACAGTGTTCGTTCAACGAACAGTGTTATACGCTATGGACGTGAGCGAGTCAAGAGGCAGCCCGAAATCCCGTCCGCCCGCTGCCGCTCTCACGTCGGCCGGCTCCTCGATCACAGACGCGGCGGGGGCCCCCGGGGCTGCCCTGCCCCCGCCGCCGCGATTCCCCCGCCCCTCCAAGCGCCCGTCGCGCCGTACCGCGCTGACCGTGGAGGCGATCGTGGCCGCGGCGATCGAGCTGCTCGACGAGTCCGGTGTGGTCGGGCTGTCGATGCGGCGGGTCGCGGATCGGTTGGGTACCGGGGCGGCGTCGCTGTACGCGCACGTGACCGGTAAGGACGAGCTGCTCGAGTTGGTGTTCGACGAGCTCGTCGGGCAGGTGCCGCTGCCGGAGCCCGACCCGAAGATCTGGCGCGAGCAGGTGCGTCAGATGGCCCGGGACTTACGCGCCGTTCTGAGCTCCCACCGCGACGCCGCGCTCGCCGGTCTTGGACGCATCCCGACGACCCCGAAGACGCTCGCCGCGGCCGAGACGGTCGTCGCGATTCTGCGGGCGGGCGGCCTGTCCGATCGCGTGATCGCGCTCGGTCTCGATCAGCTCACCCTGTACGTGTCCGCGGAGGCGTTCGAGGAGGGGCTGATGGAGCACGGGGGGAAGACCCCAGAGGACGTACAGCGCTACTACGAGGAAGTCCACCACTTCTACAGGCGACTCCCGGCTGATCGCTTCCCGGTGCTGGCCTCGGTCGCCACTGACATGACCGGCCCGGACGGCGAAGAGCGCTTCGAGTTCGGTCTCGACGTGCTGATCGCCGGCCTCGAGTCCGTGAGCGCCGGGACGGCCTGATGGCGTCGGCGCTCGGTGGACTCGAAGTCCTCGACTTCTCGCGGGTGCTCGCCGGCCCGCTCGCGACGATGATGCTGGCCGACCTGGGAGCGGTGGTGACCAAGGTCGAGTCTCCGGCCGGCGACGACACCCGCCAATGGGGGCCGCCATACGACGAGGCCGGCGACGCGACGTACTTCCAGGCGGTCAACCGGAACAAGGACAGCTTGGTCCTCGACCTCACCGACGCCGCCGATCTGGAGCGAGCGCAGCGGCTGGCGGGCGGGACAGACGTGTTCGTGGAGAACTTCCGCCCCGGGGTGACCGCGCGGTTCGGCCTGGACTACGAGACGCTGCGGGACCGCAACCCGCGGCTGATCTACTGCTCGATCACCGGCTTCGGCGCAGGCAAGGGCGCCACGCTCGCCGGCTACGACCTGCTGGTCCAAGCGCTCGGCGGCCTGATGAGCATCACCGGGTCGCCGGACGGCGGACCCCAGAAGGTGGGGGTCGCGCTCGTCGACGTGCTCGCCGGCCTGTTCGCGACCGTCGGGATCCTGGCTGCGCTCGAGTATCGCCGGGAGAGCGGCGAGGGCCAGCTCGTCGAGGTCGATCTGCTGTCCGCGCTGCTCGCGGGGCTGGTCAATCAGGCCTCGGCCTACACCGTCGCGGGGGTGGTTCCCGAGCGGATGGGCAACGAGCATCCGAGCGTCGCGCCGTACGAGCCCTTGCGCTGCGCCGACGGGGAGCTCGTCGTGACGGTGGGCACCGATCGCCAGTTCGGGGCGCTGTGCGAGGTGCTCGGCTCACCCGAGCTGGCGCGCGATCCACGCTTTGAGAGCAACAAGTCGCGGGTGGCAAATCGCCCCGCGATGCGGGCGGCGCTCGAGGAGCTACTCGCAGCGCGTCCGGCCGGCGAGTGGGCCGAATTGCTGACCGCCGCGCGCGTCCCAGCCGGGGTCGTCAACGACATCGCGGCGGCGTTCGAGCTCGCGCGCCGGCTCGGGCTCGAGCCGGTGGTCAACATCGAGCGCGAAGACGGCACGACGATCGGGCTGACCCGTAACCCGATCCGCCTGTCGGCGACGCCTCCGACCTACCGGTCGGCTCCGCCCCGGTTCACGCCGCGGACATAGAGCTCGGGTTCCCTCGTCGACCGATCTTCGGTGGTTCATACATCCGTGGCGCAACTTAGTTCGTTATGACCGGTTACGGTCAGGACGGGCCAGGGTAATGCCACCATCGCTAGGACAAGCGCCATCATCAGGAGGAGTCACGTGCCACTCTCAGTTCGTCTGTTCTCGCTGCTGTCGGGGGTAGCACTGTGTGCGATTCTCGCCGGACCGATCGCGGCCGCCCAAGCCAGCGACAACACGCTCCGGACGACGATCAACAGCTTCGCCCCGAAGATCGTCAAGGACGAGAACGCGGTCAAGAAGGGGCTGGCCGGCTATCCGCACGGCAAGGTCAAGCCGCTCGTAAAGGCGCTGAATCACGAGGTCGGCGATCTGCACTCGTTGAAGCGAAAGCTCTCGCACGAGTCGGCCTCCTCGTCCGCCGGACGCAAGGCCAAGACGGACATCGTCAAGGGACTTGGCCTGATCGCATCCTCGTATGGGACGCTGCGCAAGGACGTCCAGGCTGCCCATGGCGGCCCGGTACCGGCCGGCCAGGTCAACGCCGCGGTGAGCACCGACAAGAAGGGCCGCAAGAAGTACCTCGCCGGACTCAAGCTTCTGGGGGCCTGACCCCTTCGCGGGAGCCCAGGCCACCGCGTCGGCGGCCCGGGCTCTCGACGTCCCGCTAGGCGTGCTAGACCTGCGCCGATGCGGTTGCGCGCACCGGTCTTCGACGACGCGCCGGCGGTGCTCGCCGTGCTGGTCGCGCGCGACGTGGCCGATCTCGGCGTGCCCGACGCCACGCTCGAGGACCTCCTCGAGGAATGGGGCGGCAGCGACCTCGATCTCGCCGCGGACGTGCGCGTCGCCGACGCCGGAAACGGCCACATCGTCGGGTACGTGGCCGTCCGTCGACCGGGAACGCTGGCCGTCGTCCACCCCGACCACGAGGGCCACGGCGTCGGCGCGCGTCTGCTGGATTGGGCGGAGGCTCGCGACCGGGCGCGGGGGCGCGACCTCCACCGGCAGTGGACGGCGGGCAGCAACGACAGCGCGCGGGCGCTGCTGATCGGCGCCGGCTACTCGGTGGCTCGGAGCTACTGGCGGATGGTGTGCTCGCTCGAAAGCGTGGGCCCCGCCCTGCCGGCGCCGGCGGGCTTCGACCTGCGCGCCGTCGACATCGCCCGCGATGCGCTTGCGCTGCACGCGCTGGACGCCGCGAGCTTCGCCGGCCGCCCGGATTACGCCCCCGAGTCGTTGCGGGAGTTTCGCGAGGAGCACCTCGAGGCCCACGACTTCGACGCCGGCCTCAGCCGCGTCGCCCAGCGCGACGGGAGGATCGCCGGGTTCCTGCTGGCTCGCCGCTTCGTGGACGACGCGGTCGGCTATGTCGACATCCTCGCGGTCGACCCGCGTCATCAGGGCCGGGGCGTCGGGACCGCCCTGCTGGGGAGTGCGTTCGCGGCGTTCGCCGGCGCCGGGCTCCGAGAGGCGCAGCTGGGTGTCGCCTCGGACAACCCTCTGGCGCTGCGCGTCTACGAGCGCGCGGGGATGACGGTTCGGTTCCGGTTCGACATCTACGAGCGCCCGGTGGCGTGATGCTGTTCTAGCCGATGTGGCCGCTGCGGCGGAACCACATGTAGATGACGACGGCGGACAGCACGAGACTGCCGAGGCCGTACACGGCGAACACCCAGAACGAGCCGATGTCTCCGGTCAGCCAACCGAAGTTCATCCCGAAGAACCCGGTGATGAACGACAGCGGCAGGAAGATCGTGGCCACCAGTGTCAGCTGCTTCATCGTCTCGTTCTGGCGGACGCTGATCTCGTTCTGCTGATTCGAGATCACCGCCATGTTCGCCTGGAGGATCGTGGCGAGTACGTCGCGCAGCGCGATCACCTCTTCGTTGACGAGCTTCAGGTGGTCGTTGACGTCGCGGAAGAACTGACCGAGCTCGTGGCTCACCTGCTTGTAGGTGCCACGCTCGAGCGCATCGAGCGGCGCCAGTAGTGGGTGGACCGCGCGGTAGAAATCGGTCGCCTCGCGACGCAGGAGGTAGATCCGCTCGGTCGGTGCGGCCGCGCCGCTGAACACGGTCTGCTCGACCTCCTCGACATCCGACTCGAGTCCTTCGATCACCGGGGCATACCCGTCGACGATCGTGTCGAGGATCGCCCAGAGGACTGCGAATGTCCCCTCCTTGAGCAACTCGGGGCGCTCCTCGAGCCGCAGTCGCGCACCGTGCAGATCGCTCGCGCCACCCTGGCGCACGGTGATGATGAACCGGCGTGAAATGAACACCGACACCTCTCCCATGTCCACCTCCTCGCGATCCTCAACGTACCGCGCGGTGCGGAACACCGCGAACAGCACGTCGCCATCCGCGTAGCGTTCGATCTTCGGCCGCAGGTGAAAGCTCTGGGCGTCCTCGACTGCCAGATCGTGCAGGCCAAACTTGTGCTGCACGTCGGTCAGCTCGTCCTCGTCGGGCTCGAACAAGCCGAGCCAGACAAACCCACGGTCCTTCAAGCACAGCTCGGCGGCTTGCTCCAATGCCAGCGGGCCCTCGTTCTGACGCTGCCCGTCTCGGTAAAGCGCACAGTCGACGATCACGTGGACTCCTCAGTTCGTTCGGCAGGCAACCGACAACCATGAGCCAAGCGGAGCGCGGACGCAAGGCCGGCCCGTGCGATGGCGACGACGCGGTGACCGACCCCAGAAGGGACAATGGAGGGTGCCCGCGTATGTCCGACACCGCGCAGAACACCGACACCGGCTCCTGGTTCCCGGTCCCCGACGAGGCGGACCTGCCGTCGGGCCTGCAGGGGCTGTTCGCCAAGGCGCGCGAACGGCTCGGCTTCGTCCCGAACGTGTTCCGCGTCTACTCGTTCCGGCCCGAGCGATTGAGCGCGTGGTTTGCCCATTTCCGCCAGCTCCACGTGCCCAGCGAGCACCTGAGCGCGGCCGACCGCGAGATGATCGCGGTAGTGGTCAGCTCGGCAAACGGCTGCCTGTACTGCCTGGTCGCCCACGGCGCCGCGCTGCGCGAGGAGCTCGGCGACCCCGTGCTCGGCGAGCGGGTGTCCTACGACTGGCGCCGGGCCGACCTGGACGCGCGGCGGACCGCGATCTGCGCCTACGCCGAGAAGCTGACGCTGCGGCCGCGCGAGGTGACGCGCGCCGACCTCCAGACGCTCCTCGACGTCGGCCTGACGCTCGAGGAGGCCTGGGACGTGGCCGAGATCAGCGCGATGTACAACCTCACCAACCGTATGGCGATGGCCACGAACATGTTGCCCAACGAGGAGTACAGCGGGCAGGCGCGTCCGGGCTGAGATCGCGCAAATCGTCCGAGTTTGCGCGGGCACATTGACATGTGACCATTTGGTCACGTATTATCGTCTCATGGATGAGGTGTTCAAAGCCCTGGCCGACCCGACGCGCCGGATGCTGCTCGACGAGCTGTTCAAGGATGACGGGCAGACGCTCAGCGCGCTCGAGCAGCGGTTGCCGATGACGCGGTTCGGCGTGATGAAGCACCTCAAGGTGCTCGAGGAGGCCGGGCTCGTCGTCACGCGGCGCCGCGGACGCGAGAAGCTGCACTTCCTGAACACCGTCCCGATTCGGCTCGTCCACGACCGGTGGGTGAGCAAGTACGCCGAGCCGTGGGCAGCAACGCTCACCGGCCTCAAGAGCACACTGGAGGACAGAACGATGGAAAAGGTGTTCGAGATCTACATCAAGACCACGCCTGAGCGCCTGTGGGAGGCGATCACCAACCCCGAGCTGCGGCGCAAGTACAACTTTGGAGTGGGCGTGGAGTCCGATTGGACGAACGGCTCGCACTACAACGGCACCGTGCCCGGAGCGCCTCACCCGATCCTCGAGGGGGAGAACCTCGAGGTGGAGCCGCCGCGGCGGCTGGTGCAGAGCTTCACCGCCAACTGGAGCGACGACGTCAGGGCCGAGGGAACCTCGCGGGTCACCTGGGAGATCGAGCCTGTTGCCGATTCCTGCCGGTTGACCGTGATCCACGATCAGCTGCGCGAAGGCGCGAACGACGAGCTCTACGGTGGCTGGCCGATGATCCTCTCAGGGCTGAAGACGCTGCTCGAGACGGGTGAGTTGTTGACGACCCCGGGCTCGCTGCTTTACGCGGAGGGCTCGTCGCCGGCGCCGGTCGCCTGACCGCTCAGCTCGCGCCGCACTCGGCGCAGTGACAGATCAGCACGTCGCGGAGCGGACCGGTGACCTCGCATCGGTCCGCTCCGCACGGGCATCGCACCGTGGCCATCCCTCAGCTCCGAGGTCGCAATAATCCGCCGATGGCCTACGACGAGGAGCTCGCCGACCGCATCCGCGCGCTGCTGGCAACGGGTCATGACGTCGTCGAGAAGAAGATGTTCGGCGGCCTCGCGTTCCTGATCGGCGGCAACATGTCGGTCAGCGCCAGCGGTCAGGGCGGCATGCTGCTCAGGTGTCCCCCCGACGAGACGGAGGCGCTCCTGCGCGATCCTCACGCCGCGCGGTTCGAGATGCGGGGCAACGTGATGAACGGGTGGCTGCGGGTCGAGTCCGAAGGCCTCGACAGCGAGGGCGATCTGCGGCGGTGGGTCGACGTGGGCGTCGGCTACGCGCGCAGCCTCCCACCGAAGTAGTCGTCTTCCAGAACGGGTTGCGTTCAGGCCAGTTCGCCGCCGTCGACGGGGTAGGCCGCGCCGGTGATGTACGGCGCCTCGTCGCTCAGCAGGAACACGGTCAGCGCCGCGACCTCCTGTGCGGTCCCGAGCCGGCCGAGCGGGATCCGGCTGGCGGCGCCGCCGCGGAACTCGGCGGGGAAGCGCTCGAACAGCGGGGTCTCGATCGGGCCTGGCACGATCGCGTTCACGCGCACGCCGGCGTGGGCGTTCTCGATCGCCGCGACCCGGGTCAGCCCGAGGATCGCGGACTTGGTGGCGCCGTATGCGCCCAGGCCGGGCACACCGTGCATGCCGGTCCCCGAGGAGGTGTTGACGACCGTCGCCGGCGAACCCTGCCGGCGCGCGGTGCGGAGCATCTCGCGCAGGTTGAGGAACACGCCTTGGTAGTTGATGCGCATCAGACGCTGGAAGTCCTCGAGCTCGAAGTCGATCAGCTCGGCCACCGGGCCTTCGATCCCGGCGTTGTTGTGGAGCGAGTCGATCGAGCCGAAGCGCTCCGCCACGTCGGCGAAGTAGCGCCTGACGTCGTCCTCGCTTGACACGTCTCCGGTGACGGCCAGCACGCGATCGGCGCCGAGCTCGTCCGCGGCCCGGCGCGCGGCCTCGCCGTCGACGTCGACGATCGCCACGCGGGCGCCCTCCTCGACGAGCCGCTCGGCGGTGGCGCGGCCGATCCCGGACGCTCCGCCCGTCACGATCACCTTCCTGTCCTCAAGGCCCTTCATCGACACGCCCACTCCTTCCTGGTCGAGGACCGCTCAGGCGGCCCAGCTCATCATCATCTGAAGCCGCTCGCGGGCGCTCTGAGCGAGATGATGAAGACCGCGACCCGCTGCCGCACAATTAAGCGATGCTCGTCACGCGCCGGCACGGAATGCTGTACCTGATCACCCACCCGGAGCACGGGCGCGTCGCGGGCGAGCTGTGCCGGCGCTGGGGGAACGAGCGGTTCGAGGCGCCGGCGCACGGCGAGGCGCTGCTGGCCGCCGCGACCCACCACGACGACGGTTGGTACGAGCTCGACGGCCGCCCGTCCTTCAATGTCGAGCAGGCGCGCCCGGCGCATTTCCTCGAGCTGCCGCTCGAGGTCACGGTGGGCCCGTACGGCCGTGGCGTCGACAGTGTGTATGCGCGCGATCGCCACGCCGGCGCGCTCGTCAGCATGCACTGGGCCGGCCTGTATCACACGCGGTTCGGCCTGCATGGGGGCGTGCCGGTGGGACATCCACTCGCGGTCGAGGTCGTGGCCGAGCAGGACCATCGCCGGGTCGGCGCGCTGCGCGAGGCGTGGGGCGGGAGCGGGCTGCGCAGCGAGTTCGAACGGCAGACCTGGTACGCGTACGAGCTGCTTCAGGCGTTCGACCTGATGTCGCTGGCGCTCGGCCTGCTCGACCTGGGGACGCCGTCGACCGGCGATCCGATCCCCGTGCCCTCGACGCTCGGTCGTGTCGATCAGCCCGAGGGGGCGCGCTCGATTCCGATGGTTCCGGTCGCCCCCGGCGGCCCATACATCGACGTTGCGATGCGCATCAGCGCGCCGGGGGTGGTGGCGTTCGACCCGTATCCGTTCTCGGAGCCGCGCTTCGCGCTCGAGCTATCCGCTCGGCGGCTCGAAGACCGCCGCTACGACTCCGCGCAGGAGGCCGCACGCGCCTATCGCGACGCCCCGCCCGAGACGATCACCGTCAAAGTGGGCCCGACGTGATCGAGGCGCATCAGCCGACGGCCGATTGACGGTGATTGCACAGGTCGGGGCCGGGGGTAGGCACGACGTCGACGGCAACGATGGAGGGAGAGACATGACGGCGCCGATCGAGGACGTCAGCAGCCTGCCCGGGAAGAAGCTCGCCGACCAGGCGGACAACCCGATCGGCAAGGTCAAGGAGATCTACGCCACCGAGGACGGCTTCCCGATGTGGGTCGCCGTCGAGATGTCGACAGGGCTCGCCGGCCGGCGGACCGTGTTCGTTCCGCTGGCTCGGCTCAAGGAGGAGGGCGGCGAGCTCCGCGTCCCTTACAGCAAGCAGCGATTGGCCGATGCCCCCGAAGTCGCCGAGGGCGACGGCATCTCGGCCGAGTGCGACCGCGAGTTGCGCGACTTCTACGGGATCGACACCGGCGATCAGGAGATGCGCAACGACAACAAGTCCTACGCCGCGGTAGTGCCCGACGAAGCCGGTGCGGCTGAGCGAGTGGAGGACCCGGCAGAGCTCGAGACTCCCGATGCCGATACGCGGAGCGAGGAGACGATGGAGCGGCTCAACGATCCCGGCAGCTCAGAGACGCGGAAGGTCACCGCGTCGGACGTCGCGCACGACGATCAGGACGCCGGCGATGGGGACGCCGGCGATGGGGACGTCGGCGATGGGGACGTCGGCGATGGGGACGTCGGCGATGGGGACGTCGACGATGGGGACGTCGACGATGGGGACGTCGAGCCGGGCGATCAGGACGTTGAGGACGGCGACTGAGCGCTGGCGTCGCTCAGGCCGCGCAACTCGTCCGGGCTGAGCTCGAGCTCGGCCGCCGGCAGGATCTGCGCCAGCTGTTCGGGGTTGCGCGCGCTGGCGATCGGCGCCGCCACGCTCGGCTGCGCCCGGACCCAGGCGAGCGCTACCGCCGCGACGGTGGTGGCGTGCGCCTCGGCGATCCCGTCGAGCGTCTCGAGCACGCGGATCCCGCGGTCGTCGAGGTACGCGCTCGCCTGCCCCGCGCGCGGGCTGTCCACCGTGACCCCCGGGCGGTACTTGCCGGTGAGGAAGCCGCGCGCGAGCGCCCAGTACGGCACGCAGGACAGGCCCTCGCGCTCGCACAGCGCCGCGAGCGGGCCCTCGTAGTAGTCGCGCTCTACCAGGCTGTAGTGGGGCTGGACCGCGACGTAGCGGTCGAGGCCGTTCCGGTCCGATGTCTCGAGCGCCTGCTCGAGTCGCGGGGCGGAGTAGTTCGAAGCGGCGATGCACCTGACCTTGCCCTCGCGGATCAGCTCGTCGAACGTCGTGAGCGTCTCCTCCAGCGGCGTGTCCGGATCGTCGGCGTGCGCGTAGTAGACGTCGATGTAGTCGGACTGAAGGCGCTCGAGCGACTCCTCGACGGCGAGGCGGATATTCGCCCGCGAGAGCCCCGGGCGATCGGGCTTGCGGCCGACCTTGGTGGCGACCACGACCGACGCGCGATTGCCTCGGGCCGCGAACCACTTTCCGAGCATCGCCTCGGACTCCCCGCCGACGTTGCCCGGGGCGAACGCCGAGTAGGAGTCGGCGCTGTCGATGAAGTTGCCGCCCGCCTCGACGTACCGGTCGAGGACCGCAAACGACTGGCGCTCGTCGGCGGTCCAGCCGAACACGTTCCCGCCGAGGCACAGCGGGAACACATCGATGTTGCTCCGTCCCAACCGGACCACCGCGGCAACCTACCAAACGGGTAGCGTGGCCCGGCTATGACGCTCCTCGTCGCGCCGGACGCTCAGCCGCGCTCGCGCGGTCCGGGACTGCGGCTGACGCTGATCCTTGGCGCGCTGTCCGCGTTCGGGCCGCTATCGATGGACATGTACCTGCCGGGGCTGCCGTCGCTCACGCGCGACCTCGGCGCGTCGGCGTCGACCGGTCAGCTGACGCTAACGGGCTGCATGCTTGGCATCGCCGCCGGCCAGCTGTTCACCGGGCCGGTGAGCGATTCGCTTGGACGGCGCAGGCCGCTCCTGGTGGGGCTCGCGGGCTACATCGCGGCGTCGCTGGCGTGTGCCGGCGCGCCGTCGATTTGGACGCTGATCGTGCTGCGCTTCATCCAGGGGACGCTCGGTGGCGTCGGCGTGGTGATCGCGCGGGCGGTCGTCCGCGACCTTTTCCGCGGCGCGGCCGCAGCCCGGGTGTTCGCGCTGCTGATGGCCGTGATGGGCGTGGCTCCGGTGTTCGCGCCGCTGGTCGGCGGGCAGGCGCTCGCAGTCACCTCGTGGCGGGGGATCTTCATCCTGCTCGCCGCGATCGGGGTGCCGCTGCTGCTGGCGACAGTGCTGTGGCTGCCCGAGACGCTCCCGCCCGAGCGCCGGCACGGCGGCGGCCTGGTCGTCACGCTCGGCACCTTCCGGCGGCTGCTCGCCGACCGCAGCTTCATGCCGCCGGCGATCACGTTCTCGCTCGCGTGCGCGGCGATGTTCGCCTACATCGCCGGCGCGTCGTTCGTGCTCGAGGACGTCTACGGCGTGTCGCCACAGACGTTCAGCGTCGTGTTCGCGGTCAACTCCGCCGGGCTGATCGCGGCCTCCCAGGTGGGCGGCAGGCTCGTCGGTCGCGTCGGGGCGCCGGCGCTGCTGCGGTATGGGGTATTCGGAGTCGCGCTCGGGTCGATCGGCGTGGTGGTGGCGACGGTCACTCATGCCGGCCTCGCGCCGCTGCTGATCGCGCTGTTCGTGATCCTGTCGTCCAACGGCATCGTGTTCCCGAACGCGACCGCCACCGCGCTCGCGGAGCAGGAGGGCGCGCTCGGGAGTGCCTCGGCGCTGCTCGGCGTCGGCCAGTTCGGGACGGGGGCGGTGCTGGCGCCGCTCGTCGGGATCGGCGGTTCGGCGGACGCGCTGCCGATGGGGATCCTGATCGGCGTCTGTGGCGTGTCCGCGCTGGCGGTCAACCTCGCGTTCGGGCCGGGGACCGGGCGCCGGCGGTGGAGGGTGGCGCGGCCTGGCGGTGGCGGTGGCGCGGGGGTGGCGTGAGGTTTCGGGCCTTGAGCGCGGTCCCAGCAGGGGTGCAAAAGGCGCCAAAGCTCCGCCGGCGCTGGCAGCGGCGCGAAAACGCATCTGTGAGGCGCTTATGTTGCCTCGTCGGACGTCGCCGGCGAGGTTTGCTGCGTTTTGCACCCTGCTGGGACTGCGCTTGCGGGTCGCCCCGTCCGCCGGCGCCGCCGGCGCCGCCGGCGTCTGGCCGTCCGCCGGCGTCTGGCCGTCCGCTGTCTTGCCGGCGCTCCGTCGTCCGTAGCAGCGCCGTTCGCGGCGTTGCCGGCGCCGGCCGGCCTACCCGCCGAGCCCGCGCTCGCGGATCTCGCGCTGAGCGGCCTCGGTCTTCCCCAGCCCGTCGAGGCTCATCGCCCGCAGCACCTCGGGGGTCTTCGTGAACTGGACGTCGCGATAGTCGACGACCTGCACGTGGTTGCCCCACGGATCGTCGAAGTCGAGCGAGCCCGAGGACTGCACGTCGACGCCGGCGTCCTTGAGCGCGGCTCGAGCTGCTTCCTTGTCGTCGACGACCAGCCCGAAGTGGCGATCGCCGTCCGGCGCCTGCGAGCGCCCGGCGGCCAGCGCGATGAACTGGTCTCCCATGTCGATGAATGCCATCCGCCGGCCCGCACGCCCACGGAGCTCGAACTCGAAGAAACGCCCGTACCAGTCGAGGGCGGCGTCGACGTTCTCGACCTCGAGCGCGATGTGGTTGATGCCGACAAGGCGGGCCATCGATCCGACCGCGCCTAGCCGCCGACCTCCGAGCCGGCGCCGGCCTTCATCTTCGACCACTCGGCCTTGTGGACGCGCTTGGCGGACTGGTAGTCGAGCAGCGCCTGAGGGGAGTCGACGTCTCCGAGCGTGGGGTGGGGCGGCACGAGTTCCCGAGCCGCCTCGACATCGAATTGCTTGGCGAGGACCGCTCCCAGCGACTTGATCTTCATCTCGCCGAAGCCGGGCAGCGCCGCGAGGTTGGAGCGCAGCGTGGCGGAGTCCGGAGCCTCGGTCCAAACACGGCCGGCGTCGCCGTCGTAATGGTCGCGGATATAGGCCGCCAGGTCCTGCACGCGATGGGCCATCGAGCCGGGGTAGCGATGGATCGCGGGGCGCTCGCGGAAGATCGGTTCGAGATCCGCGGACGCGAGCGCCGCCGCGTCGAGCGTGCCGAGCCGTTCGCGGATCACGAGGGGTCCGGCGAACGCCTTCTGCACGGTCACCTGCTGGTCGAGGACGAAGCCGACCAGGAGCGCCATCGGGTCGGAGGCGATCAGCGTGTTGGCTTCGTCGGAGTCGGTGAAATAGAGGCGATCGGGCATTGGTCGATCATAACCCGAGCGAGGTCCCGCGCCATTGGGCGCGCGAGGGAGTCCGCTGAGATACACGGCGGGTACCACCGCGAACCGCGGTGGGTTCGCGGCCCCGACCGGTGGGTAGCTGAGACGCATGACAACTGTCACCGGCACCACACCCACCCGTCACACCGAGATCAGGCGGCTCCCCCGGACGACCGGCGCGTTGAGCGGCTTTCTCGTGATCCTGCTCGGCCTCTGGGGCGCGTTGATCCCATTTGTCGGTCCCTACTTCCACTACGCGTTCGGCAGCTTCCAGACTTGGCACTACACCTCCGCGCGGCTGTGGCTTGACATCGTGCCCGGCGCGGTCGCTGTGATCGGCGGCCTGATGCTGGTGCGCAGCTCGAGCCGGACGAGCGGTCTGATCGGGGGCTGGCTGGCCGTGGCGGCCGGCGCCTGGTTCGCGATCGGTCCAACGGTCAGCCTTCTCTGGCACCACGCCGGCAACCCGATCGGCGCGCCCATGGGCGGCCACACGCGTCAGGCCCTCGAGCTTCTGGGTTACTTCCAGGCACTGGGCGTCGTGATCGCCGCGCTGGCGGCGTTCGCGATGGGGCGCTACTTCTCGCGCCCGCGTGTCGTGGTGGAGGAGGCCGCGCTGGCGGAGGATGCGGTCGTGGCCGATGAGGGGATGGCCGCGCGCGAGCGGCCGGTGACGGCAACCGCTGCTGGCGAGCCCGTGGCGGCCCGCGATGAACGGCTCGCTGCACGAGATGAGCCGCTCGCCGCGCGTGAGGAGCCTGCGCCCGTCCCCGTGCGGGATGAACCGCTCGCCGCTCGCGACCACGAGCCGATAGCCGCTCGCGACGACGAACCGATCGCCGCTCGCGATGACGAGCCGATCGCTGCCCGTGACGAGCCGCTGACCGCCCGCGACGAACCGCTCGCCACGCGCGACGAACCCGTGGCCCCCGCGAACGAGCCGATCGCGCCAGGCGATCAGCCGACATCCGACACCGAGCAAGCCTCGGCTACGGGCGCCACGCCCACGAGCTCCACGTATCGCCGGCGTCCCGGCCTGTCTCGCCTCCGCCGCGGCTAGCCGCGCTCACAGTCCCAAGCCGTCCTCCGGGCCCGACCACCGTCGGGCCGGCGCGGTTAGGCGCCGGCTGACCTGGCCTTTGGATATCCGCGGCCGCGGATCCTTGTCCCAATGGCCAATGCGGGCAAGGGTGCGCTCGCGCAGGATGTCGACCCGTGAGCTCGGATCTGATCGTGTCCTACGACGGGACGCCCAACGACGACGACGCGCTGGCGTTGGGCAGGCTGCTGGCGCTGACCGGAGCTGCGCTTTCGCTCGCGTACATCCGACATTCGCGCGAGTTCGACCCGGGCCGGGAGGAGTTGGCCCGACACGACGCCGAGCGCCGCCTCGAGCAGGGGGTGGCGTGGCTGGGCGATCCGGAGATCCCCCGGCACGTGGTGTTCAGCGGCTCCACGGGTCAAGGCCTCGAGCAGCTGGCCGAGGCCGAGAAGGCATCGGTGATCGTGTTTGGATCCGACTACCGCACGCCACCCGGCCACGCCGAGCCTGGGACCAGCGCACAGGGACTGCTCGAGGGTGGATCGGTCGCGATCGCGGTCGCCGCCGCCGGACTGCGGAGCCTGGGCGATGCCGAGATCAAGTCGATAGCGGTGTCTCCGGCCAACGGCGACATGGCGGCGGCGCAGACAGCGGACGCGCTGGCGACGAAGCTCGGGGCGTCGATCGTCGAGTTCGGCGCGCCCGACATCGACCTGATCGTCGTCGGCTCGCAGCCGAGCGCCTCGGCTCGACGGATCACCCTCAGCGGCTCGAGCCGCAACATGCTCAACAGCGCGCGGGGCTCGGTGCTGGTGGTGCCGGCGGGCGACCCCGTCCGCCTCTAATCGCCCGCCGGGCCCGTTCTGATCGCCCCGCGCCCGTGGCCCACGCCACCGTTCGCCTGGGATCGGGCGCGTTGTGCGCCACCGCCGGGATCAGTGAGGCACACTGTCCGCGTGGCCGAGGCCAGCGCAGACAGACGTCAACGCCTGAGCCCGGGGGCGGGGCAGGTCGTGCTCGTGCCGGCGGAGACGGTCGGCGAGGACCTCGGGGAGCGTCGGAGCTCCTACCGCCTGACGGACCCTGTGCTGTCTGAGCTGCCGCTCGATGCGCTGCTCGACGAGCTTCTGGTCCGCGTCCAGGAAGCGCTTGCGGTCGACACCGTCGCGATCCTGCTGCTCGACGTCGCCACGCAGCAGCTCGTCGCCCGCGCCGCCAAGGGGATCGAGGAGGAGGTCGAGCGCGGCGTGCGGATTCCGCTGGGCCAGGGCTTCGCCGGCCGGATCGCGGCCGAGCGCGTCGCGATCTTCATCGCCGACGTCGACCACGCCGACGTCCTCAATCCGATCCTGCGCGAGAAGGGCATCGCTTCGCTGCTCGGAGTCCCGCTGATCGTCGAGGGCGAGCTGATTGGCGTGCTCCACGTCGGCTCGTTGCAGCCGCGGCCGTTCGGCCAGGACGACCTCGCTGTGCTGCAGATGGCGGCCGCGCGGGCGGCGCCGGCGATCGAGCACGCCCGGCTGCTCGCGGAGCTCGAGCACGAGCACGGCGTGTCGATGCTGCTGCAGCGAAGCCTGCTGCCCAAGCGTCTGGCTGAGGTAGTCGGCGTCAGGGTCGCGGCGCGATACCTGCCCGCGCGCGAAGAGGTGGGCGGCGACTGGTACGACGTGATCGAGCTTCCCCGCGGCCGCGTGGGTGTCGTGATCGGAGACGTGGTCGGGCACGGGATCGCGGCCGCCGCGCTGATGGGTCGGCTCCGCACGGCGCTGCACGCGTACGCGATCGAGGGCCACGGCCCGGGCCGGACGCTCGAGCTCGTCGACCGCTTTGTTCAATCGCTCAACGAGACAGCGATGGCGACCGCCGGCTACGCGGTGTTCGACACGTACACCTCCGCGCTCCAGTATGCGACCGCGGGACATCTCCCGCCGCTCGTGATCTCGGGCTCGGACACGCGGATCCTCGAGGTGACACCCGCGCCGCCGCTGGGGGCGTTCCCATACGGCCGGTGCCCGGAGCACGAGCTCTTGCTGGGGAGTGGCGAGATGCTGTTGCTGTACACCGACGGCCTCGTCGAGCGCCGCGGCGTCGCCCTCAGTACCGGCATCGACGCGCTGGTCAGCGCGGTGCGGGCGGCCGGGTCGCCCGAGGACGCGTGCGCGTTGGCGGTCGCGAAGCTGGTGCCGCCAGAGGGTCTCCGAGACGACGTGGCGATCGTCTCGCTACAGAACGCCGAGGTCCCGGCCGAGTTGCACGTGACGCTGCCAGCCGAGCCGAAGACCCTCGCTCAGGTGCGGCGGATCCTCCGCCGGTGGTTGAACGAGCGCGGCGCGGACGAGGCGGACGTGGCGGAGATGACGATCGCCGTGAGCGAGGCCTGCGCGAATGCGATCGAGCACGCCTACTCGCCCTCCCCGGCCACGTTCGAGTTGCACGGATGGGCGCGGAACGGGGAGATCACGATGACCGTCCGCGACGGCGGCCACTGGCGCGCTCCGCGTGGTCAGAACCGCGGTCGCGGTCTGTCGATCATCGTCGCCGCCATGGATGATGTGCAGATCGATCGCACCGCGGAAGGGACCGAGATAGCGATGCGACGCCGGATTGGAGCGAAATGAGCCTCGCCGACGTTCAGATCACGCTGGCCGCCAGCGCGCTGATCGCACATGTGACCGGCGAGGTCGACATGTCCAACGCCGAGGAGGTCGGGGCGACCGTGATCGGCGCCACGCCGAACGAAGCCTACGGCGTGATCCTCGACCTCTCGGGCGTGGACTACCTCGACAGCGCCGGCATCTACGTCATCTATGGGATGCGCGCGAGCCTGCAGGCCCGGGGCCAGGCGATGATCCTCGTGATCCCGTCGAGTTCGCCCGTGCACGACTCGCTCCGCCTCGCCGGCGTCGAGCGACCCGGGGAGGTCGCCGAGTCGGTCGACGACGCGTTGCGGACGATCGACGGCCGGCCGCTCCCGGGCTCCTGACCGTCCGTCGAGGCCAACGCGGGGCCAGGGACCGTCACCCGGCCGCGCGCTCGAGCGCGATCTCCTCCCAGTCGGCCGCCCGCTCGTAGCCGACCTCCGCGTAGATCTTGTTCGACGTCGGGTTGTCGAGATCGGTGTAGAGCATGCACCGCTGCGCTCCCCGTGCGAGCGCGCGGCGGCTGACCGCCGCCACCGCGCTGCCGGCGTAGCCTCGGCGACGCTGCGGAGGCGGGGTGTAGACGGGGCCGATCCGGACGACGCCGGCAACCTCCGGGGTGACCCCGACCATCGCCACCGGCAGCTCGTCCTGCCACAGCAGCAGACCGTCACGGCGCATGCGAGCGTCGACCATCGCCTCGGCGTGAGCGGCGCCCGCGACGCCGGCCTCGATCACGAACTCCCGCAGCCAGCCGATGAGGAGCGATCGGTCCGCCGCGTCCGCCAGGCGAAGCTCGCCCGCCGCGGGCCGGGGCGGGTCGCGCACCTCGTCGAGGATGTGCATCGCCTCGCGCAGCGCGCGACGAGCCGTGCCGCCGGTCTGCTCGGCCCAGGCGGCCGCGATCGCCCGCGCGGTCTGCGGCACGCTGGTCACGCCCGCGACCTCCGGGTCCGCCTGCAGCCACAGCTCGACGAGCTCCCCGGGATCCGCGTCGAGCGGGCTTGCCAACCACGGGTGTGGAGGCGTGCGCAGGGCCGCGAACTGCACCTCGTCGTCGTCTGCCAGGCCGTACGCGAACAGCGCACCGGAGTCCGCATGGCCGTCGAGCACGTTAATCAATACGGTCGCGAGCACGTTGCATTCGAGTCGCGCCGCGAGCAGGCGCTCGGTGCGCGCGGCGAACTCGGCCGGGTCACGGGTCAGCACGAACCGCACGACCCGGATGATTGCGCCTCGCTGGCTTCTGCGGGTCGCGGTGCGATCCGGCGTCGCAGTAGCCCCGCCGACCCGGTGTGCTCGGGCGGCGCGCCGGGTCGGCTAGCCCAACCCGGTCGCGGACGCCGGCGCGCCCGAGCGCCGGAACATCTCGCTCTGGACCCTGTCGGTCAGCGTGCTCTCGCTGGCCACGGTGTCGTTGCCGGTCGTGGTCTCAGCGGAAGCGGCCTCATGGGCCTCGTCCGGCGCTCCCGCAGGCGCGCCGCCCGTGCGCTTGACCCGTCGCGCCACGGCGCCGATCACCGTGATCGCGAGGCCCGCACCCACGACCGCCAGCACTATCCGCCCGACGGGCGGGGAGCTCCGGCGCCGGCGAAAACGCTTGAGGAGCCATGCGAACTTCAGCACCTCCCACCAGCCGCGGACGTGCCAGCGTCTACGTGGCCGGCGTGGCCGGCGCGCCGTTGCCACTGCGACTCTGGGCGCGAGTCTCCAATTGGGCATGCTGGTCCCTCCTGTTGCGTCGGTGAGCGCGCAGGAACTCGGTTCCCCAAGACCTAGCGCACAACCGAGCCTACACGGCGCGATCCGGGAGAGGCATGAGCATTGTGCGGATCGCCACTAGCGAAGCCGGAGTGCGCGACCACGAAGCTCGTCCGGGGTTCCGGCGCTCCCCGACCGGGTAACGCCTCTACATGAGCATCTCACAAGCAATGGTCGCCGAGGTCCCGCAACCGAGCGAGCCGGCGACGCCCGTCGTCCCGAGCGCGCCGGTCACGCCCGCCGTGCCCGACCCGGGTACGCCGGCCGCACCCGAGGAGCCATCGACCGTGCCAGGACCCGACGAGCCGGCGGAGCCGATCGCGCCGAATCCCGGCCCCGACGAGGCGCCAGAGCCAGAGCGGGCGCCGGAGCCCGGCCCGGAGCCCGAGCGCACCCCGGAAACCCAGCCCGACGCGCACTAAGAGTCGCCGGCGATCACACCCGGCGACCCGCAGGCGATCACACCCGGCGACCCGCAGGCGATCACACGCCCGCGACCCCGCCGGCGATCACCCGCGCCACCTCGCCGGCATGGTGCAGGTGGAGCAGGTGACCGGCGTGCTCGATCTCGATCAGCTCGGCCTGCGGAATCTGGGCGACGAGCCGCCGCGCCGCTCCGATCGGCACAACGCTGTCGACAGTGCCGGCGAGCACCGTCGTCGGCGCTGAGATCTGACCCAGCCGGCGCTGCAGCGCCGGCAGGTCCCGAACCAGCAGCCGCTGCTCGCGCACGAACGACCGCCACGTGTACGGGGAGAGAAGCGTCCGACCGGCGGCTCGCAGGTAGCGGTCGTCGAGCGCGGTCGCGTCCGCGACCCACCGGCGTACGGGGCCGGCGCCCAGCGCGAGACCACCGCCCGCCATCGCCCCGATGCTCGCGAGCCAGCCGACCACGGGCGCGGCCATAAGGTAGTCGCCGGCGCTGAGCGAGTCGACGTTCGCGGCTGGCGAGACCAGCACCAGCCGACTCACGCGCTCGGGATGGGACCAGGCCAGCCAGGCCGCGACCGCCGCCCCGAGGCTGTGCCCGACCACCGTCGCGCGGGCGACGCCGACCCGATCCAGGACCGCCCGCGCGGCGCTGGCGTTCCCGGCCAGATCGCGCACCGCCGACCGTCGATCCCACCCAGGGCGATCGAACGCGATTGTCCGCACGCCGTCGCCAATCGATGCCCTGACGAGCTGCCACTCCGCCGCGGCACCTGGTTGTCCGTGGAGCATCAATACGGGGTCGTTGGACACGGCGGACACCTCCGAGCGGGCATACTAGAAGCCGTGACGTCAGCGCTACTGTCCGACGCGCTCGGGCCGCTCCGCGCAGATCCGGCCCGCGCGGCGATCCTGTTCGACATCGACGGCACGCTCGCCCCGATCGTCGAGCACGCCGCCGACGCCCGCGTGCCCGAAAGCACGCGCTCGCTGCTGGCCCAGATCGCCCGCCGGTATGGCGTGGTCGCGTGCGTCAGCGGCCGGCGCGCGTCCGAGGCGCGCGCGATGGTCGCGATCGGCGCGATCTCCTATCTGGGCTCCCACGGCGCCGAGGTCCTCCGCGCCGGATGGACCGAGCCACAGATCGACCCCGCCCTCGAGGACTGGGTCGAGCGGATCCGCGAGTTCGCCCGCGAGGCCGACACCGCGGACCTGCGCCGGCGCCGCGTGCGGATCGAGGACAAGGGCCCGATCGTCGCCTTCCACTGGCGCGGCGCGCCCGACGAGGAGGCGGCGCGCGCGGCGATCGACTCGATCGCGGCCAAGGCCGAGGCGGCGGGCCTGCGCACGCACTGGGGACGGAAGGTGCTCGAGGTCCGGCCGCCGGTGCGGATCGACAAGGGCGCCGGCATCTCCGCGTTCCTGGCCGACACCGACGTCGACGTGGCGATGTACGTCGGCGACGACGCCACCGACCTCGACGCGTTCCACGCCTTGGTTTCGCTCGCGGAAGAGGGGCGCATATCGAAGGCGATCCGGGTGGGCGTCCGGTCGGACGAAGGGCCCCCCGAGATCACCGAGGAAGCCGACGTCGTCGTGGACGGCCCTGAGGGCGTCGCCAAGCTGCTCGCGGTCCTGGCCGCAGAGTAAGTGGTCCACAGGCTGGACAGAGGGCACGGGGCGTGAGGTTCTCGGACTTTCTGCGGACCACGGTCTTGATCAGCGCCGGCGCGGCGAGCGCGCTTGCTGCGGTCACGGTGGCGGCCGCCGCCAGCACCAGCGACGACCTGCTCGTGCCGTTCGCGGCCGGATGGTGGGTCGCCGCGGGCCTGATCGGCATCTGGCTGGGGCGCCGCGCCGAGACCTCCTCGCCGATCGCGTCGCTGCTGGCCAGCGCGCGCACCCAGACCTCGCTCCCCGAGGTCAACCCCACCCGGACCGTGCTCAACCGCCTGTGGCCGCTGCTGTTCTCGACCCTCGGCGCCGGCGCGCTGGCGTTCCTGGTGCCGCAGGTGCCGGCGGTGGCGACCGGCTTCGCAATCATCTGGTCGCTGGCCTGGCGCCGGCAGGCGTCGGCGGTGACCGCGATCGAGGAGCGCGACGGCGCGCGCTTCTACGTCGAGAAGACCTCGCCGCTGAAGCCGATCCAGCTGATCCGGACGCCGGGCTTCCGCTCTAATCTGTTCGAGCTGAACGGCGCGTCGGGTCACTCCCGGCGGGCCAGGCCCCGCGCGTGATCTCTCCAGCCTTCATCCCCAGCCCGAACCACAACGGCTTCTACGTCGGGCCGCTATTCGTGCACGCCTACGGGCTCGCTTACGTGTTCGCGGTGGCGGCCGCGATCTTCGTGACGCGATGGCGGTGGCGGAACCGCGGCGGTGACCCGGACCTCGCCTACGAGGCGGCGGCCTGGGGCTTCCCGGCCGGGCTGATCGGCGGGCGGATCTACTTCCTGATCACCACGCCCAGCCAGATCGAGCCGCACAACTTCTGGGGCCTATTCGCGATCTGGAATGGCGGTCTTGGGATCTGGGGCGGGATCATCGGCGGGGTGATCGGGGGCCTGTACATCGTGCGCAAGCGGCTGACCCCCGGCGACGTCCTGCGGTTCATGGACGCGGTCGCGCCGGCGCTGCTGGTCGCGCAGTCGATCGGACGGATCGGCAACTACTTCAACCAGGAGCTGTTCGGCAAGCCCTCGACGCTCCCCTGGGCGCTCAAGATCTCACCCGATCACCGACCGGCCGCACTACACGCAATTCGCGACGTTCCAGCCTTCATTCCTGTACGAGATCATCTGGAACCTGTTGCTCGCCGCCGGCCTGATCTGGCTCGGCAACCACCGGAAGATCAAGCCGCCCGGGCTGTTCGCGCTGTACGTCGCCGGCTACTCGGGCTACCGGATCTTCGAGGAGACGATCCGGATCGACTACTCCGTGCACATACTCGGGATGCGCCTGAACTTCTGGATCGCGACCTTGGCGTTCCTGGCGGGGCTGACGTGGTTCGCGTGGATCCAGAGGCGAGGTAAGTATGAGCCGCTGCCGCTGGATGGGCCGCGCGCTGACGCGCGCGTATTCGCCCGCAGGAAGCCGAGCGGGCCTTACCGCAAGCCGCCGGCGCCCACGTACGGGAAGAAGTCCGCGTCAGGCGCGCGACCGACGTCGCGCTCGGGCGGCCGGCGGCGCGACGCCGACCCCTAGCCGGTTCCGCGGCCGGATCGCCTCGATCGCTGCCCACGGCCCGGTGTTCAGGACCTGCGCGGCGGTCAGCCACGCGCGGCGGGCGGTGGCGATCCCGTAGCGCGCGACCTCGAACCCGCCCACGCGATGGGAGTCGGAGTTGATCACGATCGGCACGCCGGCCGCGGCAGCGACCCGCGCGTGCAGCTCTGAGAGGTCGCGCCGGTCGGGGTTCGAGTTGATCTCGAGCATCGTGCCGGTGCGGGCCGCGGCCTCGATCACCTGCTCGAGGTCGAACGCGTAGGGTGGGCGGCGCTCGAGCTTGCGGCCCGACAGATGGCCGATCGCGTCGACCAGCGGATGCTCGATAGCGCGCACGATCCGCTCGGTCATCGCGTCCGCGGACATCCGGAACGAGGAGTGGACGGACGCGATCACCCAGTCGAGCTCGGCCAGCAGCTCATCGGGGTAGTCGAGCGAACCGTCGGGGAGGATGTTCACCTCGGAGCCCGCGAGCAGCTCGATCCCGTCGATGTCGGTGGCGCGGATCCGGGCGACCTGCTCGCGCAGGCGCTCGGGCGAGACCTCGTCGCCGAACCCGAAGCTCGCCGAGTGGTCGGTGATCGCCAGGTACTCGTAGCCGAAGTCCCGCGCCGCGGCTCCCATCTCCTCGATCGAGGCGGTGCCGTCCGAAGCGGTGGTGTGCGAGTGCAGGTCGCCGCGGAGGTCCGAGTACTCGATCAGCTTGGGGAGCGTGCCGGCCGCGGCCGCCTCGAGCTCGCCGCGGTTCTCGCGGAGCTCCGGCTCGATGTACTCGAGCCCGAGCAGCGCGTACACCTCGTGCTCGGTCGCGCAGCGGTGGGTCTCGCCGGTGGCGTCGTCCAGGACCCCGTACTCGGACACGTGCAGGCCCTTGCGCACGGCCGCGTCGCGCAGCGCCATGTTGTGCTGCTTGGAGCCGGTCAGATGCTGGAGCAGGTTCCCGAACTGGTCGGGCTCGACGATCCTCAGGTCCACGGCGATCCCGGTATGGGTGCGCAGCCGCACGCCCGCCGCCGCCGGCGTGCCCGCGTCCTGACGAGCTCTAGCGCGGCAGCCGCGCGGGCCAGCGCGAGCGGGTCGGTGGCGGTGGCGATCACGTCGAGGTCCTTGACCGTGTCGGTCATCCGCCTGGCCGAACCGGCGAGCTCGACCTCGATCGCGGCGGGGTGCTCGCGGAGCGCCGCCACCAGCGGCTCGCCGGAGGCGAGCGCCTTGTTGAGGACCACCCGCGCCGACCGCTCGCCGGCACCGGCTAATCGGATCGAGGCGAGGATGGTCTCCTCGGCCTTCGGGCCGAAGCCTTTCAGCGCGCGGATCTGCTGGCTCTCGGCGGCGGCGCGCAGCGACTCGAGCGAGTCGATCCCGAGCTCGTCGTACAGACGCCGGGCGCGCTTGGGGCCGAGTCCCGGGAGCCGGGTGATCGCGATCAGGCCCGGCGGGAACTTGGCTCGCATCTTGACCAGCGTCGGGATCTCGCCCTCGTCGGCGAGCGCGAGCACCTTCTCCTGGATGATCGCTCCGACGCCGGCGAGCTCGGTGGCGCGGCCCTTCGCGCGCCAACGCGGTGACCGACACCGGGGCCTCTCGGATCGCTTTGGCGGCGTTCCGGTAGGCGACGATCCGGTAGATCGCGGCGCCGTCGAGCTCGTACAGGTCGCCGAGCTCGTCGAGGGCGTCAGCAATCTCGGTGTTCGTCGGATCCGGCATCGCCACCCCGTAGGCTAGTGGCCTTCGTCCACTCGATCGGGAGCCGGCCGCCGGCGCGCACCCCGTTATTCGTCACGACCCGCTATACTTTTTGAAGTAACCACCGACCAGATACCTCCAAGGAGCCCTGATGGCAGGCACCGTCTCAGAAGTCACCGACAACAACTTTCCAGGCCGAGGTCATCGAGTCCGACGTCCCCGTGCTGGTGGACTTCTGGGCCCCGTGGTGCGGGCCGTGCCGGATGGTCGCCCCGGTCGTCGAGGAGATCGCGCAGGAGCGCGCCGATGAGCTGAAGGTCGTCAAGCTCAACATCGACGACAACCAGAACACGGCGATCCAGTTCAACGTGATGTCGATCCCGACGCTGATCCTGTTCCGCAACGGGCAGCCGGCGAAGACCGTCATCGGCGCGTATCCCAAGAAGAAGCTCGTCGCCGAGCTCGAGCCGGCGCTCACCGCCTCCGCCTAGGAAGCGATTGCCACCCCGACGCGCAGCTCGCGCCCGTCGATCGTGACGGGCGCGACCGACCCGTCCAACGACTCGTAGCCGACCTGCACCGCCAGCGTCTCGCCGGCGATGTAGTCCTGGTGCGTGCGGGCGGCGGCGAGGAGCGAGTCGTCGCCGTCGAGCGTCAGCACGATCCGGTCGGTGACGTCGAGCCCGGCGTCCTGGCGGGCCAGCTGCACCGCGCGGACGATCTCGCGCGCCCAGCCCTCGACTCGCAGCTCCTCGTCGATCTCGAGCTCGAGCGCGACCGCGTGCGAGCCTTCGCGCTCGACCTGGTAGCCCTCGAGCGGCTTCATCGAGACCTGCAGGTCCTCGGCGGTGAGCTCGTGGTCCTGGCCGTTGATCGACACCGCGACGCGCCCGCCGTCGCGCAGCGTCGCGGCGGCGTGGGTCGCGTCGAGGCCGGCGACCGCGGCCGCCACCAGCGGCATGTGCTTGCCGAACCGGGGACCGAGCGTGCGGTAGTTCGGCTTGAGCTCGACCTCGCCGAGCTCGTCTGCCTCGGAGACGAACCGCAGCTCGCGTACGTTGAGCTCCTCGCGGACGATGCCGGACAGCCGCTCGATCGCCTCGCGCTCCGAGCCGGTCGCCACCACGACCGCCGCGCGGAGCGGACGACGGACCGCGAGCTTGGCCTGGCCGCGAGCGGCGAGCCCGAGCCGGACGGTCTCGCGCGCCACCGCCATCGCCTGCTCGAGGCTCGAGGTCGCGTTCTCCGACGGTCGGGAAGTCGCACAGGTGAACGCTCGGCTCGGACCCGTCGAGGTTGTCGTAGATCTCGTCGGCGACGAACGGGCAGAACGGCGCGAGCAGCTGGGCGGTTTGGAGCAGGCAGGCGCGCAGCGTCGCGAACGCCGCGGGATCGCCGTCCCAGAAGCGCCGGCGCGAGCGCCGCACGTACCAGTTGGAGATCTCGTCGACGAATGACTGGATCGCGCGGCCGGCATTCGTCGCGTCGAAGTTGTCCATGCGATCGCGGACGATCTCGATCGTGGCCTGCAGGCGCGACAGCGCCCAGCGGTCGAGCTCGGTCGCGCCGGCGCCGTCCTCGCCTGCGCCGTCTGCGGCGCCGGGGTGGCGGTCGATCCCGTTGGCGTTGGCGTACAGCACGTAGAAGCCGTACGTGTTCCACAGCTGCAGCAGGAACTGCCTGACGGCCTCGCCGATCGTCTCGAGCGACGCGCGATAGCCGTCCCAGGGCTGCTTGGACGTGAAGAAGTACCAGCGCAGCGCATCCGCGCCGAAGCGGTCGATCACCTCTTGTGGCGCGATCGTGTTGCCGAGCGACTTGGACATCTTGCGGCCCTGGTCGTCGAGGATCAGGCCGAGGCACACCACGTTCCGATACGGAGAGCGGTCGAACAGCAGCGTCGAGACCGCGATCAGCGAGTAGAACCAGCCGCGCGTCTGGTCGAGCGCCTCGCAGATGAAGTCCGCCGGGAAGTGCTCCTCGAACAGCTCGGTGCCCTCCTGCGGCGAGTGGTACTGGGCGAACGGCATCGACCCCGAGTCGAACCACACGTCGATCACCTCGGGGACTCGCTGCGTCGGGTCCCCGCACTCCGGGCACGGGAACACCGCGTCGTCGACGTACGGGCGATGGGGATCGGTGAGCTCCGTGCCGGCGAGCTCGTTGAGCTCCGCGAGCGAGCCGATCGCGTGGGCGTGGCCGGACTTGCAGCGCCATACGGGCAGCGGCGTGCCCCAGTAGCGCTCGCGCGAGAGCGCCCAGTCGACGTTGTGCTCGAGCCAGTTGCCGAAGCGCCCGTGCTTGACGTGCTCGGGCGCCCAGTTGACGGTCTCGTTGGCGGCGAGCAGGCGGTCCTTGATCCGGCTCGTGGCGATGTACCACGACGGTTTGGCGTAGTACAGCAGCGGCGTGTTGCAGCGCCAGCAGTGCGGATAGGAGTGCTCGTACGTCTCGGCTCTGAGCAGGCGGCCGCGCGCGCGAAGGTCCTCGATCAGGTCGGGGTCGGCGTCCTTGACCTTGCGGCCCGGCGTACGGACCGATGCGCTCGTCGTAGGTGCCGTCGAGGCGCACCGGATTGATCACGTGCAGGCCGTACTGCTCGCCGAGGCGGAAGTCGTCCTCGCCGAACGCGATCGCCGTGTGGACGAGCCCGGTGCCGTCGTTCGCGGTGACGAAGTCGCCGAGCAGGACGGTGTGGCCGCGCGGCCCGTATTCCGACCCGGGGATGAACGTGAACGGCGGCTCGTAGGCGACCCCTTCCAGTTGCCTTCCTGGGAAGCGGTTGAGGACGTGCGCGCGCTCGCCCTCGCCGAGGACCCGCTCGATGCAGCGCCTCGGCGAGGATGTAGACGTCGTCGCCGTGCTTGGCGCGGACGTAGGTCAGCTCCGGGTCGACCGCGACCGCCGCGTTCGAGACGAGCGTCCACGGGGTCGTGGTCCAGACCAGCAGCTGATCGCCGGGTTGCGCGGCGTCGTTGCCCTCGGTGACCGGCAGCCGCACGTACACCGACGGATCGATCACGTCCTGATAGACGCCCGGCTGCCCGAGCTCGTGGCTCGACAGCGTCACCTGGTCGCGGGGGCAGTAGGGGACGACCTTGAGCTTCTCGTACAGCAGGCCCTTGTCGTGGATCGTCTTGAGCGCCCACCAGACCGACTCGATGTACTTGGGGTCGAGCGTGCGGTAGGCGTCGTCGAGGTCGATCCAGAATCCGATCCGCTCGGTCATCGCGTTCCAGTCCTCGACGTGGCTGAGGACCTTCTCGCGGCAGCGGGCGTTGAACTCCGCGATCCCGAACCGCTCGATGTCGTCCTTGGAGGTGAAGCCGAGCTCGGCCTCGAGCGCGAGCTCGACCGGCAGCCCGTGGCAGTCCCAGCCGCCCTTGCGCTCGACGAAGTACCCGCACATCGTGCGGTAGCGCGGGAAGATGTCCTTGAACACGCGCGACAGCACGTGGTGGAAGCCGGGCGGGCCGTTCGCGGTCGGCGGGCCCTCGTAGAAGCCCCAGCGGGGAGCGTCCCCGGCGTCGCCTCACCGACTCGGCGAACACGTCCCGCTCGCGCCAGCGCTCGAGCACGCGCTCTTCGAGCTCGGGGAACGAGACGCGAGGGTCGACTGGGCGGTGCGCGGCGGGCATGGGCGCCCGATTCTAGGAAGCCGGCGGCCGTCCCCGTATCCGGCGGGCGACGGTCAGCGAGCGGTGACCGCGGGGAGCGCGCCGGCGGACGTCGACGAGCGGCGGCGCGCGGTCTCCTCGAGCCGGGCGAGCAGCACATCGCGCGCCGCCAGCGGCGTCTGGCCGAGACGGCGGACGGTGCTCGCTCCGGTGTCGGGCACCGCGCCGCGGAAGTCGAAGATCTCGGCGCGCTGCGACGACCGAGCGCACCGAGTACACGAGCCGCCCGAGCGCGTCGAGCGTGATGCTGCGCCCCGCCAGCACGACCGCGCGCGGGTCGAGCGCGGGCAGCGCCCGGGCCAGGCGGTTCGGGGTGATCGCGGTCGACAGCGACAGCGTGCGAACGCCGGCGCGCCGGAGCATCAGCTCGAGCGACTGGGCGTACAGCGCGTCGACCTCGAGCGGCAGCGGAGGCGTCGAGCACGAGCACGCCGGCAGCTCGGGTCGCCGGCGGGGACAGCCGCTTGAGCGCGGACAGCCACGCGGTGGCGTAGCGCCAGCCGAACTCGTACTCGGGAGTCCTGCCAGCGGCCGCCTCGTCGGCGTGGGCGGCGACTCCTTCGAGCAGCACCTCCTCGACCGTCCGCTCGACCGAGCGGAGCGCGAGGCTCTCCTCGAGCAGACCGTTGGCCTTGTCCTCGTCGAACGTGGCGAAGGCGGCGGCGAGGCGCGAGCCGGACGACGGTCCCTCGCCGCGCTGACGGGCCAGCGCGATCGCCGAGGAGACGTTGTGGGTCTCGGCGAGCGTGGCGCGCAGCGACTCGATCTCGGTCAGCGCGTACTGGCGGTGGCCGCCGGGCGTCCGGCGCGGGCGCGGGAACCCGTAGCGCCGCTCCCAGCTGCGGAGCGTGTTGGGGCTGACGCCGAGCATCACGGCAGCGGCGTTCGTGCGAATTCCGTTCATCAACTTGAGTTATCTAGGTCCGCGCGGCGCACTGCAAGTGCCGCAAGAAGACCTGCAAAATTGCGCAAAAAGTGATCGGTTTGCATAACGTCGGCGGGTCTTGCCTCGGGGTGCTCGTCGCGAGCGTTCCGGACTACTCGAGAACGAGCAGCGCCGCTCGCGGCGGTCCGCACGAGGCGATGCGGGCCGTGAGCCGGATCCCGAAGGTGTTGGCCGGACGGACGATCGTGGTGCGGGTGCCGCCGTCGCCGCGCGCGGCCCACGCGACCGCGACGGACAGGCCGTCCCCGCCGCCTTCCTCGGCATCGGCGGGCATCAGCAGGTCGGTGACGTGCCGGTTGACGGCGTCGGGCTCGCAGGTCGCGAGCAGGCGCTCGGCGCCGCGCGACACCGCGCACACCGACAGCGCGCGATCGAGCACCAGGAAGGCGTCACCGGCGTGCGGAGCGATGTCCTCGGCCGCCTCGAGGATCAGGCCGAGGCCGCAGTCGCCGCACACGCGCGAGCCTGGCGCGCGGTCCGTCGCACCCGACCTGCTCGGCTTCCCCGACCTACCCGAGACGAACGGACGCGTTCCGCAGTGGCTGCAGAACGGGACGCTCGGAGCGGCGGGCTCCAGCTCGGGCGCGCGCCACCAGGCGAAGGGCGGGCCGGCCGTTCCTGGCTGTTCCGTCGAGCATCGTCTACTGAGAGCTTCGGGCGCTCCGTAGCTGGGCGCGCGCTCGCGGCGGCGGCGGCGGAAGCGGATGGCGTGGCGGCGACGGAATCGGACTCGAGCATGTCGAGCAGCATGCGCTGGGCGTCGCCGGCGCCCGACGGCAGGACCGTCGTGCCGGTGCCCCGCGTCCGCGGACGCTCGGCGCCGCGACGGTAGATCGCGAGCGGCATCGCCCCGACCGCGAGCCTGATCGCGTACGCCCATCTCGCGACCGTGTCGTCGTCGAGGTGACCGCCGGCGACGACCACCAGGTTCGGCCTGTGGACGTTGGCGGCATCGCCGATCCCGGCCACGCCGCGGGCGGAGAGGCTGAGGACCTTGATGCCGGCCCGGACGCAGAACAGCTCGAGCGCGCGGATGTACGGCGCGTCGCGGTCGAGTTCGTCGCGCGAGGCGTCGCCGACGACGATCGACACCTGCCGGACGGGCGGCGGCGTCAGCCGGATGGCGCGCCTCAGCCAGTCGGTGGCCCAGTGGGCGGCGAACGCCCATGCGGCCGACTCGACCGAGTAGCGCCGCGAGATCTCGTCGAGCGTCGGCATCAGGACCTCCTCGACGGAGCGCTCGACCGAGCGGAGCGCGAGCGCCGCCTCGATCGCGGAATCCGCCCGCTCGCGGTCGTACGAGGCGAGCGCGCCGACCAGCGAGTTCGCGTCCGCGGCGAGCCCCTCGCGGGCGCGGGAGATCGCCGAGGAGATCGACAGACCCTCCTGGAGAGCGTCCCGCAGGGCGGCGACTTCGCCGTGCGTGAACAGCCGGTGCTTACCGGGCGACCGCTGCGGTTTGGGGAACCCAAAACGCCGCTCCCAAGCCCTCAGCGTGTTCGGGCTTACATTCAGGAGCGCTGCCGCTTCGCTCGTCTTGAGATAGCGCATGCGCAGTTAAAGGAACGTAGACGTTGCTATTTCGACCTAGGCATTGCCCTCTTGAGTGCCCCGGCATAGAATTGCACAAGTTTTCGTCCAAAGTGCCACCTAAACCTCCACTTTCTGGGGGTTCGGTGTGGGACTGGCGGACGTGTGCCAGCCAGCGTGTCTTGGGAGGAACAATGGCTTTCCGCACGTCGTGACCTAGCTTTGCTGGGACATCCGGCTAGGAACCCGCCGCAAAACTGGCGCTCTGAAGCCTAAAGCGCTACTTTGCGTCTCGTGAGCGATGACCGTCGCACGCAGTCGCGTGCTCTTCGCCCGGTCGTGGCGCTCGGGCGTCGCGTGCGCCGCTTTAGCTGGCTGCGTGGTGTGGGCGGCGCTGGTCGCGCCGCACGACCACCTCAAGGGGTTATCGGTTGTGCTCGCCGTGGCCGCCGTTGCCGCGGGCCTCGGCGTCGCGCATGTGCGCACACGCGTTGAGGTCTCGGCCTCGTTCATCGTCTTCATCCTGGCCGGCGCCTTTCTCGGCCCGGCTTCTGCGTTCGTCGCGGCGGTGATCTCCGAGGTCGCCGCGACCCGGGTCGTACGCACCCGGCGCCAGGCGTTCCTGTTCAACCTGGTCGCCGCCGGCTTCACGGCGCTGCTCGCGGGAACGCTGATCCGCGACCTGGCGCCGCATGACCATTCGGCGGGCTTCTACCTGGTGCTCGGCGGGCTGGCGCTGGCCATGCTCGCGCTGACGTGGTTGATCCTGGCGCCGTTAACGATCGCGTACGACGGCTACAGCGCGGCGTGGAGCCCGCGGACGCTGGTCGACTATCTGCCGAGCGCGGCTGATCAACGTGGCGCTGGCTGTTGCCGGCGCGGCCATCTACGTCGAGCTCGGGCTTGGGCGGGATCGCGTTCGCGCTCGCCGCGGTGCTGGCGTTCGCCTACATGGCGCATCTGCTCGACGACTCCCGCCGGCGGGCCGAGCAGTACGTGTCGTTGTCGTGGGGCGTGCTCGCGGGGTTGCTGCGCGCGCTCGACATCCGCGATCAGCGCGCCGCCCGCCACGCCGCCGCGGTTGCCCGGTTCGCGAGCGACATGGCCGAGGCCGTCGGCATGGGCGCGCACGACCAGGAGCTCGCCCACACCGCCGGGCTGCTCCACGACATCGGCCACTTCGCGCTGTCGGACCGCGTGGCCGAGCGAGGCCGCACGCTCACCGAGGAGGACTGGATCGCGATCCAGCAGCACCCGGAGCTCGGCGCCGACATGCTCCGCGACCTCGGCATGTACGGCCCGATCGCCGAGATCGTGCTCTCGCACCACGAGCGGATCGACGGGCGCGGTTATCCGAACGGCCTGCCGGGGGAGGAGATCCCCGAGATCGCGAAGATCATCTCGGTCGCCGAGGTCTACGACACGCTCACCGCCGCCGACACCTACCGGACGCGGATGAGCTCGTTCGAGGCGCTGCGGGAGCTGCGGCGGGTCGCCGGCACCCAGCTCGACGACGGGCTACGTCGAGGTGCTGGCGGGGTTGCTGAGCGGCGAGGGGGTCGAGTACCGCCACGCGGACGCCGCGAGCTTCGATTCCGAGCTCGACATGGAGCGGCGGATCAAGCAGGCACGCGCCGGCTGACGCCGGCAGGCCGTACCCGCGGCGCGTGGCAGGTTTCATGCTTACGACGCGTGCGATCCGTGGTCGCGTCGGACAGCAACCATCCCCGCGCCCCGCGAAGACGGCGCACGGCAGGCCCCCGTCGCCACGCCGGTGCAGCCCGGCCGGCGCGCGACGCGGCGCCAGGTCAGTCAGCTAGCCGACCAGGCGTTCCTGTTGCTGGCCTTGGCCAGCGCGACGCTGCTGGAGCGTCTCCAGGAATTGCTCGATCTGCTCGACGCTGAACCGGCGCTGTCCTCCTGGCGTCCGATACGACTCGAGGTAGCCCATGTCGGCCCACCGCCTAATCGTGCCGAGCGAGACTCCGAGGGCATTGGCGGCTTGCGAAGTGGACAAACCGAGCGGACTGTTCCTCATATGATCCATACCTGCATTTCAGACGCATTTGCGAAGATTGCGGTGGGTTGTGCAGCAATTGCACAACCTTGGCTATGAAGCGGGAGGACAAAGCAGCCTGTTCCGCCAGGACTATTGCGGCTGCGACCATGTGACCCTGCCAGGCACATGCGACTCAGGCTCTACCACCATCAAGATGGCGCGCGGATAGCGTACCGCGAAACCGGCACGGGTCCGCCGCTTGCACTACTTCATTCGCTGGGCCTTTCGCACCGGGAGTGGGAACCGGTCGTCCGCGAGCTGTCCACGCGCTTCCGGGTCGTTCTGCCCGATCTGCCGCTCCATGGCGATTCGGAGGACCGCCCGCGCCACCCCTACACCGCGGACTGGCTGGCCGACGTGATCGCCGGCTTCTGCCGCGAGGTGGCCGGCCCGCGACCGCTGCTCGCCGGCCACGACATCGGCGCCGAGCTCGCGCTTCAGGCCGTCGCCACCGGCCGCCTCCATCCCGCCCGGCTGGCGCTGCTGCCCAACCGCCTGCACCGCCGCGACGAGTTCGCCGGCAAGCGCGCCGCGTGGCGCGTCGTCTGCCGCACCGCCGCCCTGCCGGGGTTCGACCGCACCCTGGCGCGTGGCGCCACGCTCGTATTTCGGCCGTCGATCGGCGAGCGCCTGTCCGCGCAGCGCAATCCGGCCGCGCGCGACCTGGTCCGCCACGCTTTCGCCGACGTCGCCGGCAACGGCAACCGCGCCCGCTCGTGGGCGAAGTTCGCCCGCCGCTGGCCGGCCGAAGCCCAGCGCCAGCTACTCGACGCCTACCCGCGGATCGACACGCCCGTGCTGCTGCTGTGGGCCGACGAAGACCCCGCGCATCCGCTGATCGGCGCCTACCAGGCCCTCGACCTGCTGCCGAACTGCCAGCTGCGAACGCTGCCGGGGACGGGGTTCCTGATGGCCTACGACGATCCGGTCGGGGTGGCGCGGGAGCTGATCTCGTTCTTTGGGTGACGGTGACGGTGACGGTGGCGGTGGCCGGTGGCCGGTGGCGGTGGCCGGTGGCGGTGGCGGTGGCGGGTCGCGGTGGCGGTGGCGGTGGCGGGTCGCGGTGGCGGTGGCGCGAAACGAGCGGCGCCGGCGCGCACGCGGGACCTGCATAAAGCCCGAAACCCCCGCTAGCGCCGCGGTCGTCGGGACTTAAGCATCCCCCAGCCGCTTATGTCCCGGAATTCCGTGCCGTGGTGGGTAGTTTCGGGAGTTATGCAGGTCCTGGGCCGCCCGTCGCGGTGCACATCTCGCCAAACCGCGCAGTCGCCCTCGACATCGGCGACATAAGGGTCCGTGAGGCGCTTATATCGCCAAAGTTGTGCATGGGATGGAGGTTTGCTGCATTTGGCACCCCGGATCGCCGGCTGGTAGACGACGGGCCGGGGTCGCGGGGGATTGTTCGCTGACGCCGGGGGTTCGTCGCCGACGCCCGGGGTCTCGGGGGTTGTCGCGGGTTGTCGCCGGCGTCCGGGGTCGCGTGGTTTTGTTCGCCGGCGCCCGGGGGTCGTCGCCGGCGCGCAGATCGCGGAGGTTGTCGCCGGCCCGCCGGTCGGGGCGTCCCCGCGCCGGCCCCGGTCACGCAGTCCCAGCGCCGGCCCTGGGGCTGGCGACGCCTCAGCGCTGGCGCCGCGCCGTCGACGCCCGCTCGCGCAGCTCGGGCTCGATCACGACCCGCCGGCGCCGGCGAGGATGGCCGTCGATCGCGGCGAGCACCATCCCGACTGCGACCTCGACCAGGTGCTCGGAGTTCCAGGAGAAGCTCGTCAACGGTGGCGCGAGCAGGATCGACACCGGGTGGTCGTCGTAGCCGATCACCGACAGGTCGGTGGGGATCTTGAGCCCGAGCTCGCGGGCGGCCGCGTACACGCCGTAGGCGATCGAGTCCGAGAAGCAGAAGGCGGCGCTCGGCCGGCGCGACTCGGTCAGCACGGCGCGGGCGACCTCGGTGGCCTGCTGGAGCTCGTACTCCGCGCTGACCACGATGACGTCGAGCCCGAGGCGGTCGGCCTCGGCGCCGACGTAGATCTCGGCCGGGCGGTCGTTCGTGGGGGAGCCCGGCGGTCGGAGCACGGCGATCCGGCGATGGCCGAGCGCGTGGAGGTGCTCGAGCGCGCACCGAACGCCGCTGCGGTTGTCGAACAGCACCTCGCCGGCGGCGCCCCGGCCGGGGAGCGCGTCGCCGATCGAGACGATCGCCAGCGATTCGGCCAGATCGGTCCAGAACTCGTCCGACGGGTCGACCGGCGAGAGGATCAGCCCATCCACGTGCTGGTCGCGGAGCTGGGTGGCGAGCACCCGCTGGCGGACGCGGTCCCCGCCGGCGTCGAGGATGAGCGCGTACCGGTCGTGCTCAAGCAGCGCCCGACCCGCCTCGGCGACGAGGCGTTGCTGCCACAGATCCTCGAGCGACGGGCCGAGGATCCCGACCATTCCGGTGCGCCCGCTGGCCAGCGCCCGGGCGATCGGATTGGCCTCGTACCCAAGCGAGTCGGCGACCTTGCGCACTCTCTCCTGGGTTTCCTCCGAGACCTGGATGCCGCGCAGCGCGTAGGACACGGCGGCCGGTGAGACCCCTGCAGCGTCGGCAACCTCCCGGATGGTGACGCGCTTGGCCTGAGGGCTCACGCCGCAAGGGTAGACGGGTTCGGCCACCATCCTGGGAACTGATTGCGGCTGCCCGATACCTCCGACCAGCGGGGCATTTGACAAGTCCTCTCTTAACCGCTTCACTGAAGCGGTTCATGAACCGGTTCAGAGACGCATGAGCGAACTCCCGCTCATCATCGACGTCCACCAGCACGTGTGGCCGGCGTCGCTGATCGATGCGCTGCGCGCCCGCCGGTCGCCGCCGCGGATGCGCGGCTGGACGCTCGAGCTCGCCGGCGAGCCGGACTACGAGGTCGACCCGCGCATGCACGATCCCGATGAGCGAGCCGCGCTGGCCAGAAGCGACGGCCTCGAGCTGGCGCTCGTCTCGCTCTCGAGTCCGCTCGGGATCGAGTCGCTCGCGCCCGAGGAAGCCGCGGAGCTACTCGACGCCTACCACGACGGCGCCCTCGGCCTGCCGGCGCCGTTCGGCGCGTGGTCGGCGGCGTGCCTGACCGACGTGGATGCCGGCGCGCTCTCCGGAGAGCTCGAGCGCGGGTTCGTGGGACTCCAGTTGCCGGCGACCGCGCTGCTCGACGGCGCGGGGTACGACGACGCCGGCCCGCTGCTCGAGGTGCTCGAGGGGGCGGGTCTGCCGCTGATGATCCACCCGGGCCCGGTGGCGGGAGGCATGGGCGCCCCGACGGGAGGGGTCGGCGTCCCGGCGGGAGCGGACCCAGCCGGCGACCAACCCGGCTGGTGGCCCGCGATGGTTTCGTACGTCCAGCAGATGCATGCGGCCTGGTTCGCGTTTCGCGTGTACGGGCGCCCGCGCCACCCGCGGCTGCGGGTCTGCTTCGCGATGCTGGCCGGGCTCGCGCCGCTTCACGGCGAGCGGTTTGCCAGCCGCGCCGGCGACCGGGGCGTGGTCGATCAGGACGTGTTCCTCGACGTGTCGTCGTACGGCACGCGGGCGGTCGACGCGACGGTGCGGGTGCTCGGCATCGACGCGCTCGTGAACGGATCGGACAGGCCGTACGCCGATCCCGTGTCGCTCGATCTCGGGCCGGCGGCCGTGCAGGCGATCCGCGGCGCCAACGCAATGCGTCTGCTCTATCCCAAGGAGGTGTTGGATGATCTGGCAATCCCTTCCCCCGCGTAATCTCGACCGCGCCGAGCTGAATGCGCTGGTCGACGCGCTCGCGGACGAGCCCGATCGGTGGCGAGAGTACGTCGCGTTCGAAGGCGGACAGCGCCACTTCGTCTCGCTGCACCGGGACGAGTACGTGGACGTGTGGCTGCTGTGCTGGGTGCCCGGTGACGACACCGGCTGGCACGACCACGACATCTCCTCGGGAGCGGTCCGGGTCGTGCGGGGCGCCGTACGCGAATCGAACCCGAGGATCGGGGGCGACCCGGCGGCCCGCATCGTCACCGAAGGCGGCTCGTTCTCGTTCGGACCGGAGCACATCCATCGTCTCGCCGGCGAGGACGAGCTTGCGGTCTCGATTCACGCCTATTCGCCGCCACTGTGGCGGCTCGGGCAGTACTCGATCGACGACGACGGCGTGATGCGCCGCGCGTCGGTCAGCTATGCCGATGAGCTCCGTCCGCTCGAGGGGACCCTCGCTGCGTAAGGCGGCCCGTCCGCTCGAGGGGACCCTCGCTGCGTAAGGCGGCCCGTCTGCTCTAGGGGGACCCTCGCCGCGTGAGGCGCCCGACGATCTCCTCGAACGCCCGATCCGCCACCGCCCTCAGCTCCTCGGGCGTGAGCAGCTGGACCGGGTGTGGGATGAACACCATCCGGTAGTCGGGCATGCCGAGCAGGCGCGCCTGCTCCAGCGCCTCGTCGACGAACGGTTCGGTGGCCACCGCCGCCGTGGCGATGCCGTGGCGTTCGAGCTCGACCATGTCGCGCACACTGCACGACGTGCAGGACCCTCAATCGGCGAGGCCCTCGACCGCGAGGTCGCCGCGGTCGGCGATGCGCCGAACGATCTCGACGCTCGCGGGCTTGGAGAAGATCTCCTTGACGACTCGGAACGTCCGGGCGCCCCGGGCGTGGAGCAGCTCCTCGATCCGGTCGAGGAACTCATCGCCGCGGCGCTTGTTGATGTCGAGCAGCGCCACTCGCGCGCCGGTCAAATCCATGGGACGCTCCGCGAGCGGCTCGGCCGCGCGCCTACGCTCGTCGAATGGGCTCACGTAGTCCACTGAACCTCCTTTGAGATCGCCTCGGTGTTCATCCCCAGGCACGGCCCGAACACCGCGGAATAGCGGCCGGCCTCGCCGCCGGCGACGACGATCACGATGTCGTCGGGACTCGACCACTTACGGACCGGCTGATCGTCCTCGGCCGCGTTGACCAACGGCGTCGTCTCCCCCCAGCGCAACGACGCCGCGGGACGCACGACCGCGTCGAACATCTCCTGGCGGACCCGCTGCTTCGTCCACCCCCATTCCGAGAACGACCGGGCGTGCTCGGGGCAGATCACGAACAAGGAGACGCCTCCGAGGGGCCACCAGTTCGGGCTCCACGTCGACGCCGCGGCCCACCCGAGCACGCGCGCAAGCTCCTCGGGCCGGGTGCTGCGATGGTCCGAGATCGACAGCGGCGCATCGGCTCCGAGCACGGTTACTACCGAAGACGACGCGGAGAACCCGCGTTCGACGTGCAGCGGCTCCCACGGGCTGACCTCCTCGTCCTCGGCGAAGCACAGCCCGACCTTGCCCGGGTTGCCGAGGGTCGAGCGGTCGAGGCGACCCGGGTAGCCGCCGCCGCTGAGGCTGACCACAAGCCGCAGGGCGCGTCCGATCGTCATGTTCGGCCGCCAGCCCGGTCCGAGCGCGCCGATCGAGCCGTTCAGCCCGATCGCGTCGCGCACCGGCCCGTTGACGACCACCACCTGTCCGGCGGGCTGCGTGGTGACCGCCTGCCCGCCGACGTTGAACGCCGGTTCCAAGGCCGCCTCGGCAGCCGCCACCACGACCGGGAAGTACTCGGGCCGGCAGCCGGCGAGCACGGCGCACGCCGCGACGCGCTCCAAAGTCACTCGAGCCATCGCCGGCGGCATCTCGCCGAGGAGCGCCGACGGGTCGCGGCCGGCGAGCATCGCCTGCACTCGCTCGGGCGTCGGCGGGATCACCGGCAGCCCGTCCGTCCAGCCGCGATCGAACATCTCCTCGAGCTCGTCGTAGCCGGCGCCATCGAGCAGCCGGAGCTCCTCGACGTCGTACGTGCTCTTGGCCGCGCAGCCGGGTTTCCGCTTCGGCGCCTCGTCGGTGACGGGCACGGACAGCAGCGCCTCGAGCCCGTCTGAATCCCAGCCGACCACTCGCCCGGTCTCCCGCCCCGATCGATCGACGAGCACCGCCGTGGGCAGGCTCTGCAGCGAGTACGCGCGCGAGACGTCGTACGGCGCGGGCTCGGACAGGACCACGCCGCCGAAGCCGGTTCGCCGCGCCACTCGGGCGGCCACCTCGAGCGGATCCTCGAAGACCGCGGCGACGCGCACGCCGGCGCCCTCCAGCTCGGACACCACCGGGGCGAGGCGACGGAGGCACAGCGCGCAGGTCGGGCATTCCTCGGATACGAACAGCAGCAGCGCGGGTCCGTCGGCGTGCAGGTCCGCCAACGCGACGGAGGCACCCGCGGCGGAGGGCAGCGAGAAGTCGGGAGCGGCGGTGATGGAGTGGACGGTCATGCAGGGGTCGGCTCGGTCGTGCGAGTACGGTCGGCAACGATCCGCCCGGCCTGCACGACCATCCAGATGCGCTCGGGGTCGCGCAGGATGCGGACGTCCTCGAGCGGATCGCCGTCGACGACGATCAGGTCCGCGACCGCTCCGGAGGTGATCGTGCCGAGATCGGAGGACAGGCCGAGTGCCGTCGCCGACCCAGACGTGGCGGCGCACACTCCCTCGAGCGCCGACAGGCCACCGTCGACCATCCGCACGAGCTCGATCGCGTTGTCGCCCGGCGGTCCGCTGTCGTGCCCCATCGCGAGCGTGACCCCGGCGTCCCGGGCGGCCGCCAGCGTCGCATAGGCCTCCTCGCGCTGGCGTTTGGCCTGCTCGACCAGCGCCCGCGGGAAGTCGTCCGTGAAGCGCTCGGCGAGATCGTGAAACGTGCTCAGCGTGGGCACGAGCACGATTCCGTGCGTTGCCATCGCCTCGAGCAGCGCCGGCTCGCGGTGGAGCGACAGCCCGTGCTCGATCGTGTCGACGCGCTCGCCGACCGCGAGCCGGGCGCCCTCGAGCCCCTCGACGTGGGCTGCGACGCGCACGCCGAGCCGGTGGGCCTCGTCGACGATCGCGGCGAGCTCGACACGCGTCATCTGCGCCGGCTCGGGGTCCTCGACGAGCACCGAGCGCGCGCCGGTCGCCATCAGCTTGACGTAGTCGGCACCGCGGCGGAGCTGCTCGCGCACCGCCTTGCGCATCTCGTCGGCACCGTCCGCCTCGCGGTACATCGTCGTGAAGATCGCGCCGCCGGGGCCGGTGGCCGAGATGATCCGCCCGCACGACAGGATCCTGGGTCCCTCGATGATGCCCAGCCGGACCGCCTCTCGCAAAGCGATGGCCTCGTCGTCGTAGCTGCCGACGTCGCGGATGCTGGTGATGCCGGCAGCAAGCAGGACGCGGGCGGTCTTGGCGAGGATGAAGTACCCGAGCTCGCGTGGTCGCGGAAGCTCTCCATGCAGCGCCGCGGGCGGCCCGAACCCCGGCGAACGGAAGACGTCGCTCGAGAGGTGGGCGTGAGCGTCGATCAGCCCGGGCATGAGCGTGCGTCCGCCGAGGTCCACCGCGCCGTCGGGGACCGTGCCCTCGGCCCCGACTGACCCCACCTCGACGATCCGCCCGTCCTCGATCCGCACCGAAGACCGATCGAGGGGGGCACGCCCCGTGCCGTCGATGACCGTGGCGTTCGTGAGCAGCATCGCTCACTCACCGTACAGCGGGAACGACGCTCCGCAGAACCTAAAGCTTCGTTAACTTGACACGGTCGGGGCGGATGTGAAAGAAACGTGGCCGGTCCACCGGCTGAACGCCGTTCTGCCTGCGGACCACACGAGGAGATGCACGCGGCTATCGGGTATCAACCGGCGCGCTCGGGCGGCGCCGGATCGCCGGGGATCTCGGCTGTCCTCGACGTGCTCGAGGTCCTCGACCGCGAGGGACCGACGACGCTCGCCGAGCTGGCGCGCGAGACCGGGATCGCCAAGAGCACGCTGCATCGGGTCTGCTCGATCATGTTCGAGCGCGGGTGGGCCGCCCGCGATCCGCTCACCGGCCACATCGAGCTCGGGCCCAGGGTCGCGTGGCTCGGGCACACCGCGCCCGCGTCGCCGCTGACCGCGGGATTCCACGGCGTCGCCCGCCGGCTCGTGGCTCGCCACAACGAGACCACGTGCCTGACCGTCCTCGACGGGCGCGAAAGTGTGTTCATCGCCAAGGAGGAGACCACGCACCAGGTCCGCCTCGTCACCGCGGTCGGAAGCCGGCTTCCGGCGTTCGCCGCGGCGTCCGGCCGGGTGCTGCTCGCCGACCGCCCCGAGGACGAGGTCGCCGCACTATATGCCGGTTGCGAGCTCGTGACGCCGACCGGGCGGCGGCTGGATGGACTACACGAGTTGTTCGAGATCCTGCGCGAGTCTCGGAGTCGAGGCTACGCCGAGAACATCGACGAGACCGCGCTAGGGCTCCATTGTCTGGCGGTTCCCGTCGGGCCGCCCGGCCGGGTTGCCGCGGCGATCACCCTGTGCGTGCCGAGCGGTCGGATGAGCGCGGCCCGCGAGCGCGAGATGCTCCCAGATCTGCTTCGCGCCGCTGACGAGATCGTCGGGGGACCGACCGGGAACGGAGCGGAGCCTGCTTCCAGGGCAAACCCGGTTTCCAACGCCGAGCCGGTTTCCAGAGCAAAGCCGGTTTCCGAGTCTTTCTCACTAACTCAATCAAGTAACTTAATAACGGCGGCGGAACGTCGGGTGCCGCGCCGACTCGACTCCAACAGAAAGGTGGCTCAATGAGCCGCAGCAACAGCGAGCTGGACCGGCTCCGCAGCGAGCGCACCGAGCTCGAGAACCACTACATCGACGAGCTCGTCTCCGGAAACCTGAGCCGCCGCGACTTCGTGCGCCGCGGCGCTGTGCTCGGCATGTCGGCGCCGTTGCTCGGAGCGATCCTGGCCGCGTGCGGTGGCGCCAACAACACGTCCTCGGCGACCTCGTCCGGCACGGGCACGGCGCCCGCGGCGGGTACGCCCAAGAAGGGCGGCACGCTGAGGGTGGCGACGCAGGCGCCCTCTGCGGCCGTCAACCCGCTGACCGTATCTGACGCCGGTGGCCTGGCCATGCTCAACCAGACCGGGGAGTTCCTCGCCTTCGACAACAACCTCAAGTTGATGCTCGAGCCGATGCTCGCTCTGAGCTGGAGCCCCAACAGCGACGGCACCATCTGGACGTTCAAGCTGCGCCCGGGCGTCACATTCCACAACGGTCAGGCGATGACGGCCGACGACGTCGTCTACACGTTCACGCAGCTGTCGGATCCCAAGAACGCGTCCAACGCGCTGTCGGCCCTCGGGGGGGTTCTCACGCCGAGCGGCGTACAGAAGGTCGACTCGATGACGGTCGCCTTCCATCTCGAGGCTGCCAACGGCAACTTCCCCTACCTCGTCTCGTCCGACAACTACAACGCGATCATCGTGCCCAACGGCACCGACTTCACCAAGTGGCAGAGCACGTTCATCGGTACCGGTGCGTTCAAGCTCAAGAGCTACACCCAGAACGTTGGCGCCCAGTTCGTCGCCAATCCGTCCCACTGGGGTGGCGCCCCGTACCTGGACGGGACCAACTTCACCTTCTACACAAGCCAGCCGCCACAGATCCTCGCGCTCCAGGGCGGCCAAGTCGACGTCATCACCCAGTTCGTCGTTCAGGGGGCGCAGGGACTGCTCAACAACTCCAACTTCACGATCATCACGCTGAAGTCATCGAACCACCGCGAGCTGTCGATGCGCAACGACCAGGCACCGTTCACCGATGCCCGCGTGCGCCAGGCCGTCGCATTGACCATGGACCGCGTGGGAATGGTGGCGGCCCTGCTCGACGGGAAGGGCATCCTCGGCAACGACAGCGCATTCTCGCCGGTGTTCCCCTCCACCGACACATCGGTTCCCCAGCGCACCCAGAACATCGCGATGGCCAAGCAGCTGTTGTCGGCCGCCGGACACCCGAACGGCTTCAGCACGTCGCTGGTCACCGAGATCTACGAGGAGATCCCGCAGCTCGCGCAGGTGATGAAGGCCGACATGGCCAAGGCAGGAATCAACGCCAGCCTGAAGGTCGAAACGCAGACCCAGTACTACGGCAAGTCGACGGTCGGTAACTCGGACTGGCTCGACGGCACGATGAGCCTCGTCGACTACGGCAGCCGCGGCGTGCCGAACGTGTTCCTGACCAGCACGCTCACCTCAACCGGCACCTGGAATGCCGCGCGGTTCAAGAACCCGACCTACGACAACCTCGTCAAGCAGTACGTGGCCGCGGTCGATCTGCAGACGCAGAAGCAGATAGCCGGAAAGATCCAGAGGCTGCTCCTGCAGGAGACTCCGCTCGTGATCCCCTACTTCATCGACGGGCTCACAGCCAGCAAATCCAACATCCAAGGACTCAATCCGACGTCGATCTCCCAGATCTACCTCGACAAGGCGTACATAAGCTGACCTGATCGGCGGGGCGGCATACCGTCGTCCCGCCGTCCCGCGGAACCCTCCGGAACATGACCAGGTTCATCTCCAAGCGCGTCGGGCTCGCGTTGATCACGCTGCTGATTCTGAGCGCACTCGTGTTCATACTCGGCAGCCTGCTTCCGGGCGACCCGGGACGCTCCACGCTCGGGCCGCTCGCCCCGGAGAGCGCGGTCAAGGCGCTGGATCATCAGAACGGCACTGACAAGCCCCTGTTGACCCAGTACTGGCTGTTCATCAGCCACTTCGTGCGCGGGGATATGGGCACGTCCAACGTCTACCACTCGGCGGTGAGGCCGCTGCTGTTCACCGCGATCGGACACTCGCTCAAGCTGGCGCTGTTGGCATTCGTGATCGTGGTGCCGCTCGGCATCTTCGCCGGCGTGTATGCCGCACTGCATGTCGGCAAGGCCTCCGACCGGCTGATCGTCGTGGCCGGGACGTCGGCGACCGTGACGCCCGAGATCGTCTCGGGGATCTTCCTCATCGTCGTGTTCGGGATCTGGCTGAACGTGCTCCCGTTCTCAGCCACGCCGCCGCAGGGCGCGGGCTTCTTCGACCAGATCTACCACCTGATCCTGCCCGCGATCCCGCTCGTGCTGGTCCTGTTCGGTTACATCGCGCGCATGGCCCGAGCCGGGACCGTGGAGGCGCTCGGCTCAGACTACGTGCGCACGGCGGTGCTCAAGGGGCTGCCACGCCGCACGGTCATCCGGCGCCACGTCCTGCGCAACTCGCTGTTGCCGACGATCACGGTGATCGCCAGCCAGACCGGTTACCTGATTGGAGGCCTGTTCGTGGTGGAGACCCTGTTCCACTACAACGGAGTCGGCACGCTCCTGCTCCAGGCGGCCACCCAAAAGGATTACCCGATGCTCGAGGCCGGAATTCTCACGATCGGCGTCGTATACATGGTCGCGACGCTCGTCGCCGACCTGCTCTATTCGTACCTGAATCCGCGAATCCGCTACCAGGGCCTCGAATGAGCATCGACGTCGTCCCCATCGAGTCCGCTGGCGCCGTCACCGCCGACCGCACAGGCCCGAGCCCCCGTGGCGAGCTGCTGCGCGAGATCGTGCGTTCGAAGACGTTCATCGCCGGCGCGATCATCGTCGGCTTCTGGATCATCTGCGCGATCTTCGGCTACCAAATCGCCCCGCACAATCCGACGAGCGAGAACCTCAACGCAATCAACCAGGCGCCGTCGGGCGCGCACTGGTTCGGCACCGATCAGCTGGGGCGCGACATGTTCTCTCGCGTGCTCACCGGCGTGCGCGACATCATCATCATCGCCCCCCTGGCGGTGATCCTCAGCACTGTGCTCGGCTCGGCGTTGGGCCTCGTCATGGGGTACTTCCGGGGAATCATCGACGATTCGATCGCCCGCGTCCTCGAGGCCTTCCTCGCGCTGCCGCTGGTGGTCCTCGCCTTGACCGTGATCACCGCGGTCGGTGCCAGCAACCTCGTGGACATCCTCGTGATCGCGCTTGTGTTCACACCGCTGATCGCGCGCACAGTGCGGACCTCGGTGCTGCTCGAGCGCGAACTCGACTACGTGGCCGCCGCGCGGCTGCGTGGCGAGAAGGCGCCGTACATCATGTTCGTCGAGATCCTGCCCAACGTGCTGTCGCCGATCGTCGTGGAATTCACCGTGCGGATCGGCTACGCGGTGTTCGCGATCGCCACGCTTTCGTTCCTCGGCTTCGGGGTGCAGCCACCGTCGCCGGACTGGGCCCTGGACATCGCCACCAACTACGGGCTGGTCAGCGCCGGCTACTGGTGGGAGGTGCTGTTCGACGCACTCGCGCTCGCATCGCTGGTGATCGGCGTCAACCTGATCGCCGATGCCGTCGAGGGGGCGATCGATCAATGAGCACCGACGCCGCCGAGGCTGCGCCCGCCACCAGCACCGTTTCGACCGATGCGCTCACCGTCGAGCACGTCGACGTGGCATACCAGGTGCGCCGCCGCGACCAGGCGGTCCTGCGCGACGTGTCGTTTCGCATCGGACGGGGGGAGTCCTTCGGCCTCGTAGGAGAGTCGGGTTGCGGCAAGTCGACGATGGCGCTGGCGATCGTCCGCTATCTGGCACGCAATGGGCGCGTGACCGCCGGTTCGATCGCGATCGACGGCCAGGACGTGCTCGGCATGAACGAGGGCGCGCTGCGGCGCCTGCGGGCGAGCACAGTGTCGATGGTCTACCAGGAGCCCGGCCGGGCGCTCAACCCTTCGCTCCGCGTCGGGCAGCAGGTGGCGGAGGTCTTCCAGCTCGCCGGCAAATCGGATAAGGAAGCGCTCGAGCTCAGCGAAGAGATGCTGCGCACGGTCCGCATCTCAGATCCGGGGAGCGTGATGGGCCGGTATCCGCACCAGCTGTCCGGCGGCATGCTCCAGCGCACCGTGATCGCGATGGCGCTGGCATCCGAGCCGTCGCTGTTGATCCTCGACGAGCCGACGACCGCGCTCGACGCCACGGTCGAGGCCGAGGTGCTCGATCTGGTCAGGGCGCTGCGCCAGGAGTTCGGCACCTCGCTGCTGTTCATCAGCCACAACCTCGGCGTGATCGCCAGGATGTGCGACCGGGTCGGGGTTCTGTACGCCGGCGAGCTCGTCGAGGAGGGACCTGCGCTCGACGTCCTCCACGACGCGCGCCATCCGTACACCGTGGGCCTGCTGCGGTGCATCCCGCGCCGCGATGCCGACAAGCATCGCCGCGCGCTGGACACCATTCCCGGTTTCCTACCCCGACCGGGTGAGACCCCCAGCGGCTGCATCTTCGCCAGCCGTTGCGGCCTCGTCGAGGACCGTTGCCGAACCGAGGCGCCGCCGCTGTACGAGATTGGCCCGGTGCGCCGCTCGCGCTGCCACTTCCACGAGCGCGCGCAGACGCTGCCGCGTACGGATCCGGCGCAGACCGAAGCGGCCAAGCCCAAGTCGGGTGACGGAAAGACGCTGATCAGCGCCCGCGATGTCGGCAAGACCTTCAAGCTGTCCGGCCAGGAGATTCACGGACTCACCGATGTCAGCCTCGACATCCTGGCCGGCGAGACGCTCGGCCTGGTGGGTGAGTCCGGCAGTGGCAAGACCACGCTCGCGCGTGTGCTGATGGGGCTGACCGCTCCGGACGCCGGGTCGTCGGTCGAGCTCGATGGGCACGCTCTGGCCTACCTGACCAAGAAGCGGACCGCGGAGGAACAGAAGGCCCTGCAGATCGTGTTCCAGAACCCGGACTCGGCGCTGAACCGCCGCCACTCGGTGCGGCGCCTGATCGGCCGCTCGCTGTCGAAGCTCGGCCACTACTCGGGCCAGGCCCTTCAGACCCGGCTGCTGGCGCTGATCCAGTCGGTGCGGCTGACCGATCGCTACCTGCCGATGCGGCCCAGCCAGCTATCGGGGGGGCTGAAGCAGCGGGTCGCGATCGCCCGAGCGTTCGCCGGCGATCCCCGGATCGTCGTTTGCGACGAGCCCACCTCGGCGCTGGACGTGTCGGTGCAGGCCGCAATCCTGAACCTCCTGAACGATCTCCAGACCCGGGAGGACGTCGCCTACCTGTTCATCAGCCACGACCTCGCGGTGGTGCGCTACCTGTCGGATCGGATCGCGGTGCTGTACCTGGGTCGACTGATGGAGCTCGGACCGGCCGAGAAGGTCTTCTCGTTCCCGCACCACCCCTACACCGAGGCGTTGTTGTCGGCGGTGCCCAGCATCGATGCGGTCGACCGGCAACGCATCCGCCTCGACGGCGAGATCCCCAGCGCCGCCAACCCGCCGAGTGGGTGCGTGTTCCATACGCGCTGTCCGCGCAAGATCGGCGAGATCTGCGAGACGACCGAACCGGAGCTGCTCGCCGCCGAGCCCGGCCACGCAATCCGCTGTCACATCCCGATCGAGGAGCTGGGGCGCATCCAGGTCGAGCCACCCTCGACGGAGTCGCTGCCAATGGTCCATGTCGACCGAGACGACTGACCGTCGCGGGCTCGCGCCGGTGAGCGAGTCCCTCGACGCGATGTCGGCGTCAGAGCCCGTCCAGATGCGAGCGGCGGTGCTGCGCGAGCCGGGCCGGCCGGTGTCGATCGAGACCGTGGTGCTAGGGCGACCGCGGCGCGGCGAGGTGCTGGTCCGCGTCGCGGCGGCGGGCGTGTGTCATTCCGACGTGCACCTTGCCGACGGGTTGCTCGGCGACGGGCGGTGGCCGATGGTGCTCGGCCACGAGGGCGCGGGCGTCGTCGCGGCGATCGGCGAGGACGTGGTCGACGTCACCGTCGGCGACCACGTGGCGTTCTGCTTCGTCCCCTCGTGCGGCGCCTGCCGGGCCTGCCGCGCCGGGCGCCGGACGCTGTGCGAGACGGCGGCGCGCCACGGCGTCGCCGGGATGCTGATGGACGGTACCTCGCGGCTGCGCGCGCTCGACGGGACCGTGCTCCAGCACGGTCTGATGGTCGCCTGCTTTGCACAGTTCGCGGTCGTGCCGGCGGCCGGCGCGGTGCCGCTTCCGGCGGCGATCCCGTTGTGGCAGGCCGCCCTGCTCGGCTGCGGCGTCGTCACCGGGATCGGAGCCGTCAACCGCGCCGGTCTGCGCGTCGGCGCCAGCGTGTGCGTGATCGGCTGCGGCGGGGTCGGGCTCCAGGTGATCGCCGGCGCGAAGCTCGCCGGAGCCGGGATGATCGTCGCCGTCGACACCGACGAAAGCAAGCTCGAGCTCGCGCTTCGCCGGGGCGCCACCCACGCGGTCGTTGCGCGGGGCGCCGGCGTGGTCGAGGAGGTGCTGGCGATCGCCGGCGGCGGGGTCGAGCACGCGTTCGAGGTCGTCGGCAGCGCGGTCACGATCCGGCAGGCCTGGGACGTGCTGCGGCCCGGCGGCACCGCCACCGTGGTCGGCCTCGCGCCCAAGGGCATCGAGGTCCAACTGCCGGCGATCGACTTCCTCTCAGAGAAGACGATTACCGGGAGCTACTACGGCTCGGCCGACGTTCACGCCGCGCTTGGGCAGCTCGTCCAGCTCGTCATCGACGGCCGGCTCGACCTCGCCGATGTCGTCTCGGATCTGATCCGCCTCGAGGACGTCGAGGCGGCGCTCGAGCGGTTGCGCCTTGGTCAGGGTGCCCGTTCGGTGATCGTTATCGACGATGAAATTGCGGGGGTGCGCTTGTGAGCTACGAACATCTCGACGGACGGGTCGGCGAGGGCTGGGGCGGCGATCCCGGACCCAACGGCTGCCACGTGAACGTCGTGCTCGGCGCCCGCGGCACGCCGACGGCCGCCGCGCTGCTCGGCACGTTCACGACGCCAACGCCGGGGCACACCCCGATCCTCGTCGTGGTCGGCGAGAGCCAGGACAGCTACGAGCCGGTGTGGCCGCCGACGATCATGATCAACAAGGCGACCGCGCTCGACGACCGGCATCAGACGATCACCTGGGGAGCGGGGCAGCTGGGGATCGGGCAGGGCGTCCTGGACTCGGTCGCGGACGGGCTGCTCGAACCGAGCGGGGACCTGCTGGTGTTCGTGTGCGTGTGGATCGACCCGGGCGCCTCGGACGAGACGGCCGTGCGGGCGGCGGCTCGCATCGCGGTGCGCCGCGCGGTCGGCGTGGCGGTCGAGGGTCGTGATCCGGACGCCGCCCGGGCGCTCGTGGAGCGCCGGGACGAGGTCACAAGTCCGTTCTACGGCGGTGAGTGAGTGGTCGCGACCGTATTTGCGGAGGGGGGCCACTAGGTGAAGATCACGGCCGTCCGCACCCAGCGGCTGCGCCTCCTGCTCGATCCGCCCTTCTACGCCGCGTGGGATCCGGACCCGCGCCGGTCGTTCGAGGCGACGATCGTGCGCGTCGAGACCGACGAAGGACTCGTGGGGGTCGGCAGCGGCGACACGATGAACGGCTTTGATGATTTTGTTTCGCTGTTCGTGGGCCGGGACCCGCTCGCCATCGGGCGTCATGCACGGGTGCTCGAGACGATCTCGTTCCACGCCGGGCGCTACTGGCCGCTCGAGGCAGCGCTGTGGGATCTGCTCGGGCAGGCGTGTGGAGAGCCGGTGGCGACGCTGCTCGGAGGGTCGCTCTCGGAGGTTCCGGCGTACGCGTCATGGGGCGAGCTGCGGGATCCGAGCCGGCGCGCCGAGGACGCGCTGGCGCTGCTCGAGGAGGGTTTCGGGGCGGTCAAGATCCGAATCGCGCCCGAGCGATCCGACGAGGGGATCGGCGTGGTCGCGGCGGTTCGCGATGCCGTCGGCGAGCGGCTCGACATCATGGTCGACCTCAACCAGTGGTGGCGGATGGCGGGCGACATCGGCCCGCGCCTCGCCCCCGGCGGCGCGCGCCGGACGATCGAGCGGCTGCGCTCGTACGGGGTCCTGTGGGTGGAGGAGCCGCTGCCGGGCGAGGACCTTCGGGGGATGCGGACGCTGAGGGAAAGCACAGGGGTGCGGATCGGTGGCGGCGAGATGGCGCGCACGTTCGAGGAGCTCCGCCTCGCCCTCGACGCCGACGCGCTCGACGTCTACCAGCCCGACGTCGTGCTCGCGCTCGGGATCTCGGGCGCGCGCACGCTCGCTGAACTGGCGCTGCGCCGGAACCGGTGGTTCACGCCCCACACCTGGACAAACGGGATCGGCGTGCTCTCGAACCTGCACGTCTGCGCGGGCGTCGGCGGCGGACCCTACCTCGAGTTCCCGTACGACCCGCCGGGATGGACACCGGCGCGGCGCGACTTCATGCTCGCCGAGCCGGTGGTGGTCGACGACCGCGGGATGGTCCGAGTTCCGGACGCGGCCGGCCTCGGGGTGCGTCTCGACGAGGAGGCGGTGGCGTTCTACGCCGCAGACCGGGAAACGGTACGGTTCTGAAGCGCGATGCCTTCATCGATGGACGGTTCGTCGCGGCCGCCGACGGGTGGGTGTTCGAGGACATCTCGCCACGCGACGGGAGCGTCGTCGCCGAAGTCGCGCGCGGCTCCGGCGAGGACGTGGACCTGGCGGTGCGAGCCGCACGGCGCACGTTCGACGATGGCGCGTGGGCGCGGGCCGACCCCGCCGAGCGCAAGCGCGTGCTGCTGCGATGGGCCGAGCTGATCGACCAGCACGCTGAGGACCTCGCACAGCTCGAGTCGGCCGACGTCGGTCACCCGATCACGGACGCGCGCAACGTCGACGTGCCGGGCGCGCGCAACTGCATCGCCTGGTACGCCGAGGCCATCGACAAGATCTACGGAGAGATCGCGCCGACCGGGGCGGACGCGCTGGCATTGATCGGACGGGAGCCGCTCGGGGTTGTCGGCGCGGTGGTCCCATGGAACTACCCGCTGATCATCACCGCCTGGAAGCTCGCGCCCGCTTTGGCGACGGGGAACTCCGTGGTCTTGAAGCCCGCCGAACAGTCGCCGTTGACCGCCCTGGCCCTGGCGGAGTTGGGGGCGCAGGCGGGCCTGCCCGACGGCGTACTGAACGTCGTACCGGGATTCGGCGAGGAGGCGGGCGAGCCGCTCGGGCGCCACCCCCTCGTCGACAAGATCACGTTCACGGGATCGGTGGAGGTCGGACGCCGCTTCCTCACGTACGCCGGCGAGTCGAACGGAAAGGCGGTGTCGCTGGAGCTTGGCGGGAAGAGCCCGCATGTGGTCCTTGCGGACGCCGCCGATTTGGACGTCGCCGCTCAGGCGATCGGCTGGGGGATCTTCTACAACGCGGGGCAGACCTGCCACGCGGGCTCGCGCGTGATCGTGGAACGCCCGTTGGTGGCGCCGCTGGCCGAGCGGCTCGTCGGCTTTGCGCGCGACATGGTCCCCGGGGATCCGGCCGACGCGGACACGCAGCTGGGCGCGCTCGTGAGCGAGGAGCATCTCGCGGGCGTGCTCGGACGGGTGGAGCGCGCGGCCGGGGACGGTGCGCGGTTGCTGGTCGGCGGTGGGCGAGCCGAGCCGGTCCAGGGGGGCGCCTACATGCAGCCGACCGTGCTCGAGGCACTGGATCCGGCCGATCCGATCGTCCAGGAGGAGGTGTTCGGGCCGGTTCTGGCCGTCCAGGAGGCCGACGACGCCGAGCACGCGATCGCGCTCGCGAACGGAACCGGTTATGGCCTCGCGGCCGCGGTGTGGAGCTCGAACATCACGACCGCTCACCGGGTCGCGCGGCGGCTGCGCGCCGGCACGGTCTGGATCAACACGTTCGACGTGTCGTCGCTGACCACTCCGTTCGGGGGTGTCAAGGACTCGGGCCACGGACGCGACCGCTCGCTCCACGCGCTGGACGCCTACACGCACCTGAAGACGACCTGGGTGGCGCTCTGATGGCTGCTCCGAACGGCGGGGGTGCGATCACGCGGGTCGGCTTCATCGGGCTCGGGAACATGGGCGGCCCGATGTGCTCGCACCTCGTGCACGCCGGATTCGACGTGACCGCGTACGACCTCGACGCCGGCGCGCTGGCCCGGTTGGTGGGTGACGGCGCCCGGGGCGCCGCCAGCGCGTCCGACTGCGCGCGAGGGGTGCAGGCGCTGATCACGATGCTCCCGGCGCCGCCGCACGTCGAGCACGTGCTCCTGGGAGCCGGCGGGGTGATCGCCGCGCTCGACCCCGGCTCGATCGCGATCGACATGAGCACGAGCTCGACCGCCGTGGGCGCGCGGGTGGTCGATGCCGCGCTCTCCCGGGGCGTCGATGTGCTGGATGCGCCGGTTGCCGGGCAGTCGATCGGCGCCAAGGCCGGGACGCTCGCGATCTACGTCGGTGGCGACGAGGCCGTGTTCGAGCGCGTGCGCCCGCTGCTGGACGTGGTGGGCGATCCCGCGCGGATCTTCCACCTCGGCCCGAACGGCGCTGGCTACACGGTCAAGCTGCTGCTCAACCTGCTGTGGTTCATCCAGTCGGTTGCGGTCGGTGAGGTGCTGAGCGTCGGGGTGCGGGCCGGCGTCTCGCTCGATCGTCTCCACGCTGCGCTCGTCGGCTCGCCGGCGAATTCGGTCTTTCTCGAACGCGATGTGCGCATGGTGCTCGACGACGGCGACTACGACGACGCGTTCCCGATGCGGCTGGTGACCAAGGACCTGGGACTGGCCGTCGATCTCGCGCGCGACGTCGGCGTGCCGGTCGAGCTGACCGCGCTCGTCGAGCAGATCCACCGGCGGGCGCGCGCGCAGTACGGCGACGACGCCGGCGAGATCAGCGCGGTTCGCCTGTACGAAGACCTTGCTGGGATCAGCCTGCGGCTGGGACGAACGTGACCATCGCGGCGCTGGCCGCGGGCATCCTGATCAGATACCGACCGCGATGATCGGGTTTCAGGCGGACGGTGCGGAACGTGCCCTTCAGCTCGCCGGTCCCGGTCGCGTTCCCGAAGGTCTGCCCGGCGAGCGTCACGTCGTCGGTGGCGGCTGAACTCGGCGCGCGCAGACGCTCGAGCACCGCGTCGCCGGCGGGAGCGGGCGGGCGCACGAGCACGATGTGACCCGACGTCAGGCCGTCGTTTATCAGCACGACGTGGACGATGCCGCCGCGCGTGACCGTCGCCCGTGAGCGGATGTCGGTGCTGGCGGTCTGAGCGACGCTCAGTATGCGCGAGCCGGGGGGAGCCGCTTGACCGAACATCAGCAGCCCGTAGTACTCCGGACGCACCGTGGCCAGCCATCGCCCGCGGACGCGACGGAACTCGAACGGCTTGTACGAGGCCGTGGGGAGGGTGTGGATGTTGACGCCGTCGACCCCCGCTCGATCCATCGCGAACAGCGTGTCGAGCATCCACAGCGCCGAGGCGAACGTGTTGCTGACGCCGGGAGCGCCGGCGCACGCAACCGAGTTCAGCTCGTCGATTCTGACGGCGACGCCGTGACTGTGCGCGTAGGCGATCGTCTTCGCGGCTCCTTCGAGCAGGTCGCGCGCGGCGTCTGAGTTGAGCAGGTTCGGGATCGACGGGTAACGCGCATCGCCGGGTTGCGAGAAGCAACTGAGCAGCGGATAGCGGTGGTAGGTGATGATCTTCAGGCGCGGCTCGGAGCGAATCAGCTTTGGAGCCCGGGCAAACCATGACGGGGCGCCCGTGGCCGGACCGGCGAGGGCGACGCCCGGCACGCGCTTGGCCAAGTCCGCCACGTCCTCCATGTAGCTGGCGAAGTCGTACGTCGACGGTCGGGCGTAGAACGGCACGCCGTTGACCTCGTACCACGGAAACACCTTGTACAGCTCGGGTTCGTTGCCGATCTCGAGCGCCTCGATCCGGCTGTTGCCGATGCCCACGCGGTAGGCGCGCGCCTCGGCGGCCGCCTCGACCGCGCTATCGAGCTTGAGGTTCACGCCGAGGATCAGCTTGGCCCCGGTCTGCACCGCGAGCGCCCGGGTGGTGGCGAGCCAGCTCTTCGTGAGCGTGTACGTGATGCCCGGCGAGGGACTGACCCCCGGGATCGGCCACCACGTGGTGTCGGTGCTGTTCCCGCCGATGCGCAGGATCGGCGTCTGTCCGGGCGCGGCGTCGCGAATCAGGCTCACGAGCACCGGGTTGATCGCGCGAGGATCGGATCCGGTGTAGTCGCGCACGGCATCGAACTCGAACGAGAAGCCGAGGAACCCCGACGGGAGCGGCCCGGTCACCCTGCCGGTGCTCACCCGTACGGAAACGCGCGCCGGATTTGCCGGCGGCGGCGGAGTGGTTGGCGCCGGGGTGGTGGTTGGCGCGGGTGTGGTGGTTGGCGCCGGCGCGGCCGCTCGGACCGGGACGGCGAGCAGCGGCGCGAGCGCCCCGCCCGTGACCGCCAGAACCAGGGCTCTCCGAAACACACGCACCCGGCCGGGAACTATCTCACGGTGCGCGGCGACTGGTGGCGCTCGCGTGGCCTGTGTTCCAGAGCGCCCACAGCGTCGGCGGCTTGCGGAACACCAGTCCCTGGATGCGGGACGGGCGTGCCGGATCGAGGTGCAACGCCGGCAGCCGGCGCAGGATCGTGTCGAGGCCGGAGCGCGCCTCCAGCCGGGCCAGGTGGACGCCGAGGCACACGTGCGGACCGTGGGCGAACGCGAGATGGCCGCGAGCGGGCGACCGGTCGAGGTCGAGCCGGTCGGGGTCGGCGAACACCGCCGGGTCGCGGTTGGCTGCGGCGATCGACACCCGGACGAGCTCACCGGCAGAGATCCGCGCGCTGGCGAGCTCGGAATCGGCGGTCGCGTACCGGTCGACGACGGCCGCCGCGGGCTCGAGCCGGAGCGACTCCTCGATCGCCGCGTCGAGTCGCCTCGGGTCGGCGCGAACGGCCGCCAGCGCTTCAGGGTGCTCGAGGAGGTGAAGCAGGGCGTTGGCGATCATCCCCTCGGTCGTCTCGATGCCCCCGAACAGGAGCACGGCGGCGTTGGACACCACCTGCTCGACGCTCAGGCCGGCTCGATCCGCCGCCGCGGCGGGCAGCGAGGATTCCGGCTCGCCGCCGGCGATCACCGACTCGAGGCGCGCCTGGAGCGCGCCGAACGCCTCCCGCCCGCGCGCCGGCACGTCCGCGCCGGCGGTCACCTCGGTGACCGCGGCCACGATCGCGTCGTACCAGCCGAGCATCGTCCCGACCTCGGTCTGCTCGAGTCCGAGCGCGTGCGCCATGACGGACGCCGCCAGCGGGCCCGCGAACGCGCGCCGCAGCTCGGCAGAGCCTTCCGCACCGAACGAGTCGATCAGGCGCTCGGCTTCCGCCTGAGTCCCGCCGGCGAACCGCTCGCGGACGGCCAGAGGCCGGAACGGCGGCGCGAACGGAGCGCGGTGGAGGGCGTGCGCGTCGCCGTCGAGGCTCAACATGCTCGGCCCGACGACCTTACGCGTGGAGAAGCGCGGGTCGTCGACGGTGTACGTGCCCGAGTCACGCATGACCGCCGTCGCGAGGTCGTGGCGGGTCACGAGCCAGCCGTCGAGCGCCGGCAGCCACGACACCGGCTCGTGCTCGCGCAGGCGGGCGAGCACGGGATGCGGGTCCTGCTCGAGCCGCTCCAGGGTTACGGCGCCGCCGAGGGGAAAGGCGTCGGTCACCGCTCGGCGATTCGCCACGCCGCATCCGGCCGGACGTAGGCGGGCTCGCCGCCGACGAACACCGCCGCGACCGGGTTGCGGCCGAGGCGATAGGCGATGTGCGCGCACGGGCAGTCGATCAGAACGAGGTCGGCACGTTTGTCGAGCTCGATCGACCCGAGCTCGTCGGAGAGGTCGAGGACCCAGGCGGCGTTGAGCGTGACGGCGAGCAGCGCCTCGCGGGTGGTGATGCCGTAGCGCCGCACCGCGAGGCCGACGATCAGCGGGAGCGAGAAGATCGCCGATGTACCCGGGTTTCCGTCGGTTGCGAGCGCCACGATCGCGCCAGCCTCGATCAGCTCGCGCGCCGGCGCACAGGCCTCGGCGCCCATGACCTCTGCCCCGGGCAGCAGGACGGCCGCGCACTCGGACGCCGCCAGCGGCCCGATGTCGTCCGGGTGGATCGCCGCCAGATGGTCGACGGACCGGGCGTTGTGCTTCAGGGCGACGGGGACCGAGCGCATCGTCGTGAACTGCTCGACGTGAGCGCGGAGGCGGACGCCGTTCGCGCTCGCGAGCTCGCCCATCCGGTCGAGGTCCTCGAGCCCGAACGCGATCGACTCGACGAAGATGTCGAGCGCGCTCGCGTGCTCGATCGCTTCGGGCAGCATCTTCTCCACCTCGTCCATCCACGATCCGGTCGTGTACCCGTCCGGGACGGCGTGCGCGAGCAGCGCCGTCCGGGTCGTGACCTGCGAGACGATCTCGTCGAGTTCGTGCGCAAGCTCGAGCGCCCGGAGCTCGCCGCCGGTCGAGAGCCCGTATCCGGACTTGCACTCGAACGTGGTCGTCCCGGAGCGCAGCATCTCGCCGGCGAGCTCCTGTGCTTGGGCGAGGACCGCGGAGTCGGGCGTGTCGCGCAGAGCGCGTGCGGAGGACGCGATCCCTCCGCCGGCGCGCGCGATCTCCTCGTACGGGACGCCCGCGACCTTCTGCTCGTACTCCTCGGCACGCCACCCCGCGAACGGGAGGTGGGTGTGGCAGTCGACCAGGCCCGGGAGGAGCGCGCAGCCGCTGGCGTCGACGTGGATGTTCGCGTCCGGCGTCGGCTCCACCGCCGCGATCCGGCCGTGCTCGACGGTCACGCCACCCGGCTCGAGCCCGACCTCGCCGGCGCGGTCGCTTCGCAGATACCGCAAGCCCGGCTCCGGGGGCAACAGCACCTGGGCGGCGTTGTCGAAGGAGGTCGTCATCCGCTCGGCTCCGCGCCCACGCCGGCCGGCGTCATTCGTCGAGCATCGGGATCCGCAGACCGTGCGACTCCGCCGCGGACAGCGCCAGGTCGTAGCCGGCGTCCACGTGGCGGACGATGCCCATCCCGGGATCGGCCTTCAACGTCCGCTCGAGCCGGCGCGCGGCCAACTCGGTCCCGTCGGCGACGCACACCTGGCCGGCGTGGATCGACTTGCCCATGCCGACCCCGCCGCCGTGATGGATCGAGACCCAGCTCGCCCCGCAGGCGGTGTTGATCAGAGCGTTCAGGAGCGGCCAGTCGGCGACCGCGTCGGAGCCGTCGGCCATCGCCTCGGTCTCGCGCTGGGGCGAGGCGACCGAGCCGGCGTCGAGGTGGTCGCGCCCGATCACGATCGGCGCCTTGACCTCCCCCGAGGCCACCATCTCGTTGAAGCGCAACCCGGCCAGATGCCGCTCGCCGTAGCCGAGCCAGCAGATCCGCGCCGGCAGGCCCTGGAACTGCACGCGCTCGGAGGCGAGCTCGATCCATCGCGCGATGTGCTCCTGGTCCCCGAACAGATCGAGGATCGCGCGATCGGTGGCGTGGATGTCGGCGGGATCGCCCGACAGCGCGACCCAGCGGAACGGACCCTTGCCCTCGCAGAACAGCGGCCGGATGTACGCCGGGACGAACCCGGGATAGCTGAATGCGTCCTTATCCCCGTGCTCAGCCGCTAGCCCGCGCAGGGCGTTGCCGTAGTCGAACGCCTCTGCGCCCGCCGCGCCCAACTCCCGGATCGCGGCGACGTGCGCCAGCGCGCTCTCGCCGACCCGTCTGAGATATTCGTCAGGATCGGTCTGGCGCAGCGCTTGCGCTTGTTCCAGCGTAACTCCCGCCGGGATGTAACCGTTCAGGGGATCGTGGGCAGAGGTCTGGTCGGTGACTATGTCGATCTCGGCGCGCCGGCGGACGAGCTCGGGGAGGACCTCCGCGGCATTGCCCGCGAGACCGATCGACAGTGCGCGCCGCTCGCGCTTCGCGACCTCGAGGCGGCCCAGCGCGTCGTCGAGATCGGCGGCGCGCTCGTCGAGATACCCGGTCTGGATCCGTCGCTCGATCTTCTGGAGATCGACCTCGACGCACAGCGCCGTCCCGCCGAGCATCGTGATCGACAGCGGTTGCGCGCCGCCCATCCCGCCGAGCCCGGCGGTCACGACGAGCCGGCCTTCGAGCGTGCCGTCGAACCGCTTGCGCGCCGCTGCCGCGAACGTCTCGTATGTCCCCTGGAGAATCCCCTGACTGCCGATGTAGATCCACGACCCGGCCGTCATCTGCCCGTACATCATCAGTCCGGCGGCGTCGAGCCTGCGGAACTCGTCCCAGTTGGCCCAGTCCGGGACGAGGTTCGAGTTCGCGAGCAGCACGCGCGGGGCGGCCTCGTGCGTCTCGAACACCGCCACCGGCTTGCCCGACTGGACGAGCAGCGTCTCCTCGTCGCCGAGGCGCCGAAGCTCGCGCACGATCGCGTGGTAGCTCGGCCAGTTGCGCGCGGCCTTGCCGATCCCGCCATACACGACGAGCTCCGAGGGATTCTCGGCGACGTCAGGATGAAGGTTGTTCTCGAGCATCCGCAGCGCCGCCTCCTGCTGCCAGCCCTTGCAACGCATGCCGGAGATCGGCGTGGCGCTCATGCGGCGACCGCTCCCGGCGCTCCGAGGCTCCGGGACAGCTCGGCGGCGTGACCCGCGACGGCGCGACCGTATGTCTCGATGCGCCGGCGCGATACCCGGTAGCTCGGGGCGAGCACGCTGAGCGCGCCGGCGATCTCACCGTCGGCGCCGTAGACAGGCGCGGCGATCGAGGTCACGTCAGGCTCGACAGCGCCCATCCGCGCAACATATCCGCTTCCGTCGACCGCGCCGCGTAAGGCGTCCCCGACCGCGGTGCCGTGCCGCGGGACCGTACGGCCGGCCCAGCCCGCGCTTTGCACGAGCTGGCGGCTCACGACCTGGCGCAGATAGACGATCTGTTCCTCGTCGGCGGCGATCGCCAGGTTCGCCGTCTCGCCGGTCTCCTGCGCGAGCGCCTCGAGGTGGGAGCCGGCGAGCTCGTGGAGAGGGTCCTCTCGCAGAGTGGCCGCCGCCAGCTGCCGCAGGCGCGTCCCGGCGTGGTAGCGCCCGTGCTCGTCGCGGCGCACGAGCTCACGCTGTTCGAGCGTGCCGAGCAGGCGCGACGCTGTGCTCGGCGACAGGTCAGCCGCCCGCGCGAGCTGGCTGAGCGTGCCGCCGCCCTCGGCGACTGCCGCCAGGAGCGTCAGCGCCCTTTCGACGGTGCGCGTTCTCGGTTCCGGCATCTCGTCGAGACTTTACCGTAGAATGAAAGCCCTTGTCATCAGATGGGAATTATCGGCGGCGCCTGACGGCGGCGCCTTCAGACGGCAACTGGCGCTTCGTGGGTACGGCGCGCCGCTCCCACCGAGGCGATCACGACCAGCAACATGCCCAGGAGCGTTCTGGCGCTCAAGCTCTGCCCGAGCACGATCAAGCCGGCGAGCGCGGCCATCGCGGGCTCGATGCTCATCAGGACGCCGAACACCGACGGACGGATGCGCCTGAGCGCCTCGATCTCGAACGAGTAGGGGATCGCCGAGGACAGCAGACCGACCGCGGCCCCGAGCGCAAGCGAGCGGGGCTCGAGCAGATGCGTGCCGCCCTGGGCGATTCCGAAGGGGAGGATCACGACGGACGCGACGCACATCGCGAGCGCGAGCCCGGTCCCGCCCTCGAACGCCTGCCCCACTCGCGCGTTGACGATGATGTACGTGCCCCAGAGTGCGCCGGCCAGGAGCGCGAAGCCGACGCCGAGAGCGTTCAGGTGGTTGGCGTCGCCCTGGGTCAGCGCGATGATCCCGGCCGCGGCGATCGCGACCCACAGCAGGTCGATCGGCCGCCGCGACCCGGCGAGGGCGACGGTCAGGGGGCCGACGAACTCGAGCGTCACGGCGATCCCGAGCGGGATTCGGTGCAGCGCGCTGTAGAAGCTCAGGTTCATGCACCCGAGCACGAGACCGAAGACACACGCGAGCGCCAGTTGGTAGCGCGTGTACCCGTGAAGCCGCGGTCGCCACAGCGCCAGCAGGATGATCGTCCCGAACACGAGGCGCAGGAAGACCGCACCGGCGGGTCCGATCTGCGCGAACAGCGTTGCCGCGATCGCCGACCCGAACTGGACCGAGGCGATCGCGCCGACGACGAGCACCGCCGACGGCGCGCGCGTCAACCCGCCGGGGCGGGGCGGGATCGTCGCTGTGTCGCCGGCAGCCACCGGGAGCGATGCTAACCGTGCCGGCGATCGTGCTCGATGGAGCGACGCTCACGCCGGAGGCTGTCACGGTCGTCGCTCGCAACGGCGCCCCGGTCGAGCTCGCACCCGAGGCACGCGCGCGCAACGAGGCCGCCCACCGGGCGATCGCGGCGCTGCTCGAGCGAGGCGAGGCCCTGTACGGCGCCACCACCGGCGTGGGCGCGCTCCGCGATCGCGTGATCGGTGACGCCGATCGCGAGCGCTTCCAATGGAACCTGCTCCGCAGCCACGCCGTGAGCGCGGGCCGCCCGCTCGGCACCGAGCAGGTCCGGGCGGGCATGGTCACGCGCGCGAACCAGATCGGCGCCGGCGGCGCCGGGGTTGCGCCGGCGCTGCTCGACGCGCTCGTCACGGCGCTGAACGCGAACATCACGCCGCTCACGCGCGCGCTCGGCTCGCTCGGCACGGGCGACCTTCCCGGCTTGGCGGAGATCGCGCTGGCCCTGCTCGGCGAAGGAAAGATGTGGCGGGGCGGCCTGCTCGTCGACGCGCCGGCGCCGCCGACGCCGATTCGCCTCGGTCTGCGCGACGCGCTCGGCTTCATGAGCTCGAACGCCGTCACCGCCGGCCACGCCGCGCTCCTGAGCGTCGACGCCTGGGCGCTTCACGAGCGCTGGCTCGAGGTCGCGGCGCTGTCGTTCGAGGCACTCGACGCCGATCCAGTCGTGCTCGACGCGCGCGTCCAGGCCGGCCGCGGCGCCCGCGGTCAGGCGGCGGTGGCCGAGCGGATGCGCGAGCTGCTCGCCGGCGCCCCGTTCGATCCCCGTGCGCCCGACCGGCTGATCCAGGACCCGTATCCGTTCCGCGTGCTGCCGCAGGTCGACGGCGTCGCCCGCGACGCGCTCTGGACGCTCGGGGAGGTGGTTGCACGCGAGCTGAACGCGCGCCCCGAGAACGCCCTGATCACCGAGGGCCGGGCGCTTCCGACCGGCAACTTCCACGCCGCCGAGCTTGGGGCCGCGCTCGACGGGCTGCGGGCGGCGTTCGCGCACTCCGCGTCGCTGATCGCGGGCCGCGTGAGCTCGATCCTCGATCCGCGGATGAGCGGCCTCGAGCCGTTCCTGGCCAACGAGCCCGGCCCCGACTCCGGGGTCATGATGCTCGAGTACACCGCCCACGCAGCGGCCGCGGAGGCGCGCTCGCTGGCGACGCCGATGGCGGTCCAGAGCGTGTGGGCGTCGCTCGGGGTGGAGTCGCATGCCAGCCTCGCCGCGACCGCGGCCACGAGGACCGAGCAGCTCCTCGAAGCGATGGGGGTGCTTGTCGCCACCGAGCTGGTCGTCGCCGTCCGCGCGCTGCGCGCCGGCGGCCGCGCGCCCACGGGTGCCGGGGTCCGGGCTCTGTTCGATGCCGCCGCGCAGGTGCTCCCGGAGAGCCCCGAGGACCGGGCGTTCGGGCACGACGTCGAGGCGGCACGCGCGCTGCTGGCCTCGTGATCCGCGCGGTAGCCTGAGATCACGACCGAAACTTCGAAAGGAAAGACATTGGGCGTTCAGGAACAGGAGCAGCTGTGGGGCGGGGAGACCACCAAGGCGGTGGCGAACTTCCCGGTCTCGGGCGAGCACATCCCGGTGCCCGTGGTTCGCTGGCTCGGGCGGATTAAGGGCGCGGCCGCCCGGGTCAACGCCGAGCTCGGCCTGCTCGACGAGGACAAGGCCTCGCGGATCGCAGCCGCCGGCGACCGGATCGCCGAGGGTGAGTTCGACGACCAGTTCCCCATCGACGTGTTCCAGACCGGCTCGGGGACGTCGTCGAACATGAACGCGAACGAGGTGATCGCGACGATCGCGGGCGAAGGCGTCCACGCGAACGACGACGTGAACATGGGCCAGTCGTCCAACGACGTGTTCCCGTCCGCCGTCCACCTCGCCGCGCTCGACACCGCGACCAATGATCTGCTGCCCGTGCTCGAGCAGCTCGAGGCGTCGTTCGCCGCCAAGTCGGACGAGTTCAAGGACATCGTCAAGTCCGGGCGGACCCACCTGATGGACGCGGTGCCGGTCACGCTCGGCCAGGAGTTCGGCGGTTATGCCGCGCAGGTCCGGCTCGGCGCGCGGCGGATCTCGAACGCGCTGCCGCAGGTCGCGCAGATTCCGCTCGGCGGGACCGCGACCGGTACCGGCCTGAACACCCACAAGGAATTCGCGGCCCGCGTCCGTGCGAGGCTGGTCGACGCCACCGGCCTCGAGATCCGCGCGCCCGAGGATCCGTTCGAGGCGCAGGGCAACCGTGACGCGCTCGTCGAGCTCTCAGGCGCGCTCAAGGTGCTCGCCGTGTCGCTGACGAAGATCGCGAACGACCTCGCCTGGCTCGGCTCGGGGCCGCGGGCCGGGATCGGCGAGGTGTTCCTGCCCGAGCTCCAGAAGGGCTCCTCGATCATGCCCGGGAAGGTCAACCCGGTGATCCCCGAGGTCGTGCTCCAGGTCTCCGCCCAGGTGATCGGGAACGACACGGCGATCACGCTCGCCGGCTCGCAGGGCAACTTCGAGCTCAACGTCCGCGTGCCGCTGATCGCGCGCAACCTGCTCGACTCGATCAAGCTGCTCACGAACGCTTGCCGGATCCTGGCCGAGAAGTGCGTCGACGGAATCCAGGTCAACGAGGAGGGCTGCCGGCGCTCGGCGGAGATGACGCTCGCCGCCGCGACCGCGCTCAACCCGTACATCGGCTACGACAAGGGCGCCGAGATCGTCAAGACCGCCTCTCAGTCGGGGCGGACCCTCAAGGAGGTCGCGCTCGAGCTCGGCGTCGACGAGGTGACCTACGACAAGGCGATGGACCTGCGCAAGATGGCGCAGGGCAACCTGTAGCGCTCGGCGGTCACAGGGGCAGCGTGCGCGGGAGGCCGAAGCGCGCCAGGTGTGCGCTGCCCCCGAACCGGGTGAGGTGTGAGATGCGGTCGCCTTCGAGCGTCAGCACGATCACGCCGACCGCGCGCACGACCCGGGCGTGGACGTCGCCGATGTAGTGGCCGAACGCCGGTTGCCCGTTGGCGCGCGTGGCCACCAGATGATCGTGGCGGTCGCCCCGCGCCGCGAACGCGTGCGTGAAGAACTCCGCGATCGCCGCTTGGCCCTGGTACTCGAACGGCTCGGGTGGCATCGTCACCCACGCGTCGTCGGTCAGCAGCGCGACTATCTGCTCGACGCTGCCGTGCTCGAACGCATCCGCGAACCGTCCGACGAGCTCGCGCTCGGCCGCCGAACGCGGTAGCGGAGCGCGCTCGCGGGCGGGTGGGGTCTGCGCTTCGAGCGTCGCCCGCGCGCGTTGCAGCGCGCTGTTCACCGAGGTCTCGGTCGTGCCCAGCATGGTCGCGACCTCCGACGCCCGGTAGCCGAGCACGTCTCGCAGCACCAACGTCGCGCGCTGCCGGGGAGGCATGCGCTGGAGCGCCGTCACGAAGGCGAGCGCCACCGCCTCCCGCGCCTCGTAGCGGGCGTCGGGCCCGGGTGCGGTGTCGGGCAGGCCCTCGAGCAGCGCGTCCGGGTAGGGCTCGAGCCACAGCGTCTCGCCGTGGCGGGTGGGCTGGGGCGGTTCGAACGACAGCTCTCGGCGCTCCTGCGGGCGGCGCGCGCCGGCGCGGAGCGCGTTCAGGCACCGGTTGGTCGCGATCGTGTACAGCCAGGCGCGCAGCGAGGATCGCTCCTCGAACCCGTCAAGCCCGCGCCAGGCCGCCAACAGCGTCTCCTGAACGGCGTCCTCGGCGTCCTGCACCGACCCGAGGATCCGGTAGCAGTGGACCTGCAGCTCCCGCCGGTGGGACTCGGTCAGGTCGCGGAACGCCTGCTCGTCGCCGGCTCGGGCCCGGGTCAGCGCGCTCGTGGTCATCGCCGGATCGTGTCACGGGGCATCACCGACCGAGACACCGCCGGCGCCGGAAATTCATCGGTCAATTTGCGCGCGTGTCCGCATCTCAACCCCCGAGAACTCAGAACCGACCGCGAGGAGGACAAGATGCGTAGAGGACCAGGTTGGGTGCTGGCAGTGGCGTCGATAGCGTCGCTGATGGTGGCGCTCGACGCGCTCGTGGTGACGACCGCGCTGCCGACGATCCGGGTGCACCTCGGCGCCTCGATCGAGGAACTCGAGTGGACCGTGAACGCCTACACGCTGAGCTTCGCGGTGCTGCTGATGACGGGCGCGGCACTCGGGGAGCGGCTCGGGCGCCGGCGGATGTTCGCCGCCGGGCTCGCGTTGTTCTCGGTTGCGTCCGGTGCCTGCGCGCTCGCTTCTGGCGTCGGGTTCCTGATCGCAGCCCGCGCCGTCCAGGGAGCCGGAGCGGCGCTCGTCATGCCGCTCGGGCTGACGCTGCTGAGCGCGGCCTACGCGCCCGAGCGCCGCGCGCGAGCGCTCGGCATCTTCAGCGGCATCACCGGGCTCGCCGTGCTCGGTGGTCCGGTCGTCGGCGGCGCGATCACGCAGGGGATCGCGTGGCAGTGGATCTTCTGGATCAACGTCCCGATCGGCCTGTTGACGATCCCGGTGGTGTTGCGCCGGGTCGGAGAGAGCTACGGCCCGCGCAGTGCCCCGGACATCGCCGGCCTCGCGCTCGTCAGCGTCGCCGCGCTCGGGATCGTGTGGGGGCTCGTCCGCGGCAACTCGGCCGGCTGGGGCAGCGCCGAGGTGATCGCGACGCTGGCCGCGGGGGTGCTGCTCGCGGTGGCGTTCGTGGTGTGGGAGCGGAACACGGCGGAGCCGATGCTCCCGATGGCGCTGTTTGCCTCGCGCCCGTTCTCGTCGGGCAACGCGGCGGTCTTCTTCCTGTTCGGATCGCTGTTCGGGGCGGTGTTCTTCATGGCGCAGTTCCTCCAGATCGCCCAGCACCACGGCCCGCTCGACGCCGGCGTCCGCCTGCTGCCCTGGACGGCGACGCTGTTCATCGTTGCGCCGATCACCGGCGCGCGGATCTCGCGCGTCGGCGAGCGGCCGTTCGCGGTGGCCGGGCTCCTGCTCCAGGCGGCCGGGATGGGGTGGATCGCGCTGATCGCCGGGCCCGACGTCGACTACTGGCGGCTGGTGGCGCCGCTCGTGATCGCCGGCTGCGGGGTGTCGATGGCGCTGCCCGCGCTACAGAACGCGGTGTTGAGCTCGGTCGCGCCGGCGAGCCTCGGCAAGGCCTCGGGGACGTTCAACACGGTGCGCCAGCTCGGCGGGGTGTTCGGGATCGCGGCGCTGGTGGCGGTCTTCACGGGCGCCGGCAGCTACTCCTCGGCGCAGCTGTTCAGCGACGGGTTCACGGCGGCGATCGCGGTCTCAGCGGGGCTGTCGTTGCTCGGGGCCGTGGCCAGCGTCGGGCTGCCGCAGCGTCAGGTCGCGACGGTCTCGGCGCCGAGCGTCTCGGAGATCGCGACGTCGATCGAGTAGTCGATCGGCACGACGATGACCGAGGGGACGTCCTTGGCCAGCGCGTCCCCGAGCAGGCGCGGGAAGTCGTCGGCACTCGAGCAGCGCCACGCCGGCAGCCCGAACGACTCGGCGAGCTTGACGAAGTCCGGGTTTCCGAAGTCCACTCCGAAGTGGCGGCCGAACTTCTTGTCCTGCTTCCAAACGATCGAGCCGAACTGGGCGTTCTCCCAGATGACGTTGACGACAGCGGTGCCGAGGCGAGAGGCGGTCTCGAGCTCCTGCACGTTCATCAGGAAGCCGCCGTCTCCACTGACGGCGACCACCTTGCGGTCCGGGTGCACGAGCTTGGCGCCGATCGCGGTGGGGAGGGCGAAGCCCATGCCGGCGAGGCCGTTGGCGATCAGCACCGTGCCGGGCTCGTGGGCCGGGAACATCCGCCCGATCCACAGCTTGTGCAGCCCGACGTCCGAGACCAGGATGTCGTTGCGCCCGAGGGCCTGGCGGATGTCCCACAGCACGCGCGGGGGCCGCAGCGGGAAGTGCTCGTCGTCGCGGGCCTCGTTGAGCGCCCCCATCACGACCTCGTGCAGGCGGCTCGTGCCGGCGGTGGTCTGGCTCCGGGTGCAGCCGGCGGCCAGCCGCGCCAGCACATGCGCGATATCCCCGATCAGCTCGACGTCCGGGACGAAGTTCTGATCGACCTCCGCGGCGACGCTGTCGATCATGATGATCTGCTTGTCGCGGCGCGGGTTCCAGTGCTTGGGGGAGTGCTCAACCAGGTCGTAGCCGATCGCGATCACCAGGTCGGCGTCGTCGAACCCGGCCATCTCGTAGTCGCGGGCCTGGAGCCCGATCGTGCCGAGCGCCTTCGGATCCTCGTAGTCGACGAGGCCCTTGGCCATGAACGTCTCGGCCACCGGGATCCCCGTGTTGTGGACGAACGCCCGCAGGGCCCGCCCGGCGTGGCCGCGTATCGCGCCGTTGCCGGCGAGTGCGAGCGGGTTGCGGGCCGCGTCGATCAAGTCGGCCGCGCGCTGAAGCTCCTTGCCACCGGGTTCGGGCTGCACGGGAGCGTGGCGGGGGAGCGGCGAGGCGTCGAGCGGCTGCTGCATCACGTCCTCGGGGAGCTCGAGGTGGGTCGATCCGGGCTTCTCGGACTCGGCCACCGCGAACGCCTTGCGTACGACCTCGGGAATGATCTCCGGGCTCGAGACGCGCGCGTTCCACTTAACGATCGGCCGCATGATGCCGATTAGATCTATGTACTGGTGCGATTCCTTGTGCATGCGCTCGATGTCGGACTGACCGGTCAGAGCGACGAGAGGAGCGCGATCCAGGAAAGCGTCGGCCACCGCTGTGACCAGGTTCGTCGCTCCTGGGCCGAGGGTCCCCAGACAAACACCGGCTCGTCCGGTTAGACGGCCGTAAGCGTCGGCCATGTACGCCCCGCCCTGCTCGTGGCGGACCGGGACGAACTCGACCGACGACTCGGACAGGGACTCGTTCAGATCGAGCGTCTCCTCGCCCGGAATCCCGAACACGTACCGAACGCCCTCCGCCTCCAGGCACTCGACAAAAACTTCAGAAGCTTTGCGCTCGCTCATATCGAAACCCTACATAACGAAATCAACATGGACGCATGCCGCAACGCGGCTCCGTGTTATGTGTCTCTCCGTAAGGATGCGTGCGGTAGTCGGCTTGGTGACGGCGGCGACGCTGGCCCTGGTCGGTCCTGCGTACGCCGCGGGCGCCCCCGCGACCCCTAAGCACCCGACCAAGGCCCGCGCGGCCAAGGGGCCGTCGCCCCACGCGCGCTCGCCCCATGGCAAGACGGGCGCGAGGCCGCACGCCGCCGTCCCGGCGACCACGCTCTACATCACCGGCGGAGGCTACGGCCACGGGATCGGCATGAGCCAGTACGGCGCGTACGGCTATGCGCTCCACGGGTGGACCTACCAGCAGATCCTCGCGCACTACTACACCGGCACGTCGCTCGGGAAGACCAACCCTGATCAGACCGTTCGGGTCCTGCTGGGGAGCGGGTCGGCGGCGTTCGCCGGCGCGACCCACGCCGGCGACAAGAAGCTGAACCCGAGCCTCACCTACGACGTCATTCCGCTGGCAAACGGGTCTCTGAAGCTCGTCAACCAGACGACCGGGAAGGCGGTCGGGAAGTTCCCGGCGCCTTTGACCGCTACCGGACCGGGCTTTTTGAGCGTCGCCGGCCTGGGCTCGTATCGCGGCTCACTCGAGTTCCGTCCCAACGGCTCGGGCGGCGTGTACACCGTCAACGCACTCGGACTCGACGACTACGTCCAGGGCGTGATCGCGGCCGAGATGCCGTCGACCTGGTCGCCGCAGGCGCTCGACGCCCAGGCGGTCGCGGCGCGCACGTATGCGATCACCACCGACGTCGCCGGCAGCTTCTACAACCTGTATCCGGATACTCGCTCGCAGATGTATCGCGGAGTCGCTGCCGAGACGCCGGCGACGGACGCGGCGGTGGCGGCCACGTCGGGCCAGATCGTCACGTACAACGGGGCTCCGGCCGTGACCTACTTCTTTTCGAGCTCTGGCGGCTACACCGAGAACGTCGAGGACGCCTGGCCGGGCGCCACCGCCGATCCCTGGCTGCGCGGCGTCCCCGATCCCTACGACGGCGCCGGCGGCGACCCATATCACCACTGGACGCGCCAGCTGAGCCTGTCCGCCGCCACCAAGCAGCTCGGCAAACTCGTCAAGGGCAAGCTGCTCGGGATCAAGGTCACGCAGACCGGCGCGTCGCCCCGGATCATGTCCGCCGACGTGCTCGGCACCGGCGGCACCACGACCGTCACCGGCAGCGAGCTCGAGGGCGCCTTCGGCCTGCTCAGCACCTGGGCGCAGTTCACGACGATCTCCTCGACCGCCTCGCCGACGCCCGTCGCCACCCCAAGCGCCGCCAGCGACCTGGCGATCATCACGCAGATGAAGAGCCTGTTCGGGGCGCTCGCGGACGCCGGGCAGACGCTCAGCGGCACGATCTTCCCCGCCGGCAAGGGCACGCACGTGACGATCCAGGTCCGTGACGGAAAGCACTGGCGCAAGGCGGCGGTCGCACGCGTGTCGCGAGGTGGCGTGTATGCGGCGCACCTGACGATCGCGGGCACGTACCGCGTCGTCTATCGGGGCCTCGACGGGCCCTCGGTCGTCATCCCGTAGAGCCTCGATCCTCGTCTCCAGGGGCGGTCTCGCAAGCGCGGTGCTCGTCTCCTAGGGCGGTCTCGGTAGTCGCGGTCCTCGTCTCCGAGGGCGGTCTCGGTAGTCGCGGTCCTCGTCTCCTAGGACGGTCTCGGTAGGCTCGGGCGCGGAATGCCTGGTCCCCTGATCGCCGTTGACGCGCCCTACGTCCTCTACCGCTCGTTCTACGCGCTGCCGGACACGATCCTCGGGCTCGACGGTCGCCCCGTCAACGCGCTGCTCGGTGGGGTCAACCTGCTGCTCAGGGCGGCCGCGGACTTCGGCCCGAGGGCGATCGTGATGTGCTTCGGCGCCGAGGCTGCGTCGTACCGGGTTGAGCTATTCCCCGCCTATCATGCAGACCGCCCGCCCGTGCCCGAGGCGCTCGCATGGCAGTTCTCGCGTGCCCCCGAGTTGTTCTCGGCGTTCGGCTGGGGGGTCGAGTCCTCGGAGGACGTCGAGGCCGACGATCTGCTGGGGTCGCTGGCGACGGTCGAGGCCGGCGCCGGCGGGCGCGCGCTGATCGTCACCGGCGACCGCGACATGTACCAGTGCGTTTCCGATGCGGTCTCGGTCCTGTTCCTGAAGTCCGGGATCACCGGCTTTACGGAAGTCGACCCGGCCGAGGTCAACCGCCGCTACGGCGTCGGGCCGGCGCTCGTCCCGGACTTCATCGCTCTGCGCGGCGATCCGTCGGACGGGCTCCCGGGCGCGTCGGGGATCGGGCCGAAGACGGCGGCGACGCTTCTGTCGAAGTACGGGTCGCTGGAGGACGCGATCGCCGGCGCTTCCGGCGAGAAGCCGCGGGTGGCGGCGGCTCTTACGGAGTCCGCGGGCGAGTTGCGGGCGTTCCGGGATATCGCGACGCTACGCAGCGTTTCGGTGGAGCGACCGGCGGATCGGGCGACCGACCTCGCCGGCGGTGCCTCGGCCGCGCGGGAGCTGGGCCTGCGGCGGCTGGCCGAGCGGCTCGAGGACGCCGGCGACGTCAGCGAGCTGTAGCGATCGCCCCGCCGGCCGGGGGCGACTAACGCAGCACTCGACCCCCGACGCCGGCCGGGTGTGCGCAAACTCGCGCTATAGCCGACTGAGTCGCCGTTCGCCGGACGGGCGGCGTCGACTGGCGGGTTATTCGGGCTTCTAGGGGGTGAAGCGGACCGTGATCACGTCGCCGTCGGCCACGGCGTAGTCGCGGCCCTCGAGGCGCAGCGTGCCCCGGTCGCGCGCGCCGGCGTAGCCGCCAGCGCTGACCAGCTCGTCCCACGAAACGACCTCGGCGCGGACGAAGCCGCGCTGGATGTCGGAGTGGATCATGCCCGCCGCGTGCCACACCGACAGACCGCGGCGCAGGTGCCAGGACTGCGCCGGCTTGTCCTCGCCCGCGGTGAAGAACGCGATCAGCTCGAGCAGCGAGAACGCACCTCGGACCACCGTCTCGAGCCCGGAGTGCGCGACGCCCAGCTCCTCGCGCATCGCCGCCGCCTCGTCGGGGTCGAGCTCGGCGAGCTCCGCGTCCAGCCGGGCCGAGATCGCGACCGCCTCGGCCCCCTGCGCGTGCGCGTACTCGAGGATCTCCGGCGGGACCTCGCCTGAGCCCTCGTCGACGTTGGCGACGAACAACACCGGCTTGGAGGTCAGCGGCTGCAGCAGCGCCATCGCGTCGGGGGCGTCGGCCGGCGGCGGCACGGTCCGCGCCGGCCGGCCCGCCTCGAGCGCTTCGACCAACTGTCCCAACCAGGCCGCCTCGACGATCGCGCGCCGGTCGCCGCTCTTGGCCGTCTTCGACACCCGATCGAGCCGGCGCTCGGCCTGCTCGAGGTCGGCGTAGATCAGCTCGGTCTCGATCGTCTCGATGTCCGCGAGCGGATCGACCCGGCCCTCCGGATGGACGACGTTCGGGTCGTTGTGCACGCGGACCACGTGGACGATCGCGTCGGTCTCGCGGATGTTCGCGAGGAACTTGTTGCCGAGGCCCTCGCCCCGGTGGGCGCCGGCGACCAGGCCCGCGATGTCGTGGAACGCGATCGTGTCCGGGACGATCTTCGACGCCTTGACGGTCTCCGCCACGGCGTCGAGTCGCGAGTCCGCGACCGGGACGACGGCGATGTTCGGCTCGATCGTCGTGAACGGGTAGTTCGCGGCCTCGGCGGCGACGCCGGTCAGCGCGCTGAACAGCGACGACTTGCCGGCGTTCGGCATGCCCACGATCCCGACCTTCACGTGCCGGAATGTACGCGTCAGCGATGGGGCGGCGCGTTGTCAGGTGGAAACTGGCTGCATCCTCGCCCTATTCCGGTCCCGAGGGCGACGGCGAGTCAGAACTACCCAAATAGGTGGCGTTTGGGGAGGGATCAACCGGGATACCTAACTATTGGCGATCTTCGTGATTGCTGGACGTCGTGGGTACCCCCGCGGCGCGTTGAGGAGAGGTTCGGATGGCGACAGTCAGCTTCGGCGAACGCAGAGTCCGGTAGGAGCATGCGGCTCCCGGTGAAAGCCTGCGCAGTATTGGTTGCGAGTGTGATCGCGATCGTCGTGGGCCCGATCTGGACAGCATCCGCGGGCGTCCTGCCGACCTCTGGTTCGACCGCCGTCGCGAGTGTCGCCTCGAGCGCGGTTGCGAGCGCCGCCTCGAGCGGAGTCGCGAGTGTCGCCCCGGCCGTTGGGCCCGCAGCCCAGGCCACGTCCGCCGCCGCGCCGGTGGCGGCTCCTGTCGCCAAGGCCGCGGCGCCGGTGGCGTCGACGGTGGCCAAGGCGGCGGCACCGGTGGCGAAGGCCGCGGTGCCGGTTGTGTCGACGGTGGCGAAGGGTGCGGCTCCGGTGGCGAAGCCGGTTACGCAGGCCGCGGCCCCGGTGGTGCAGACGGTCGCTAAGGCGGCGGCTCCGGTGGCGAAGTCCGTGGCGCCGGTGGTGCAGACGGTGGCGAAGGCGGCGGCTCCGGTGGTGCAGACGGTTGCTCAGGCGTCGGCTCCGGTGGCGAAGGCCGCGGCTCCGGTGGTTCAGACGGTTGCTAAGGCGGCCGCTCCGGTGGCGCCGGTGGTGCAGGCGGCCGCTCCGGTGGCGACGACGGTGGCGCCGGTGGTGCAGGCGGTGGCGAAGGCGGCGGCTCCGGTGGCGCAGGCGGTGGCGCCGGTGGTGCGGTCGGTCGGTCAGGCGGCGGCTCCGGTGGCGCAGGCGGTGGCGCCGGTGGTGCAGTCGGTCGCGAAGGCGGCCGCTCCGGTGGCGCAGGCGGTGGCTCCCCTGACTCAGTCGGTGTCCTCGCTGGCCCAGACGGTCGCTCCTGTGGTGCACGCGGTTGCCGGGGATCTCCCGGTGGTCCCGTCGATCGGCGGTGGCGCTGGCGCTGCTGCGGCGTCGTCTGTGACCGTGCTGGCGTCGCAGGCTGTCGAGCCTTCGGCTCGTGTGTCTGCTCCGGCCCGGACTGATGTGGGATCCCCGGCGTCCGGCGCGAGCGCGGGGACTCAAGCGCCGGCCGCGACCCCGGCCGCGCAGCGGATCGCGGCGCCCGCTCAGGGTGTCGCGACCCCGGTCCAGCGCGCCGCGACCCCGATCGAGCACGCCGCGATCCCGGTCCAGCATGCCGCGATCGCGGCGCAGACGGTCGCCGTTGCGACGGGTCTGACCGTGGCGCGGAGCGGGCGTCGGGCGGTGCGGGTGGATGTTGGCGCGGGTCGGTCGGGGGCGTTGGAGTGGCTGGGGCGTCGGGCGGCGGGGGTTTTCTTCCCGTTCGTTGGCGGGCACGTCGTTGGCTCGCGAGTTTCACGGGGCTCGGTGGGATCGACGGGCAGGAGTGATCGTGAGCCTGCCGGTCCGACGGCGCTGGTTCTGACTGGCGCGGGGTTTGGTGGTGGTGGCGAGGGTGCCTCTGCTGGCGGCGCGGGCGGGTCTTCGGGCGCGGCGACGCCGTGTTCTGAGACGGTTTTGTATGTGCCGGGCGTGACGCTCGCGTTGCGGGCGTTCGCGTTGTCGCGTGCGCCTGAGCCGCTTCTTCTGTTGCTAGAGCAGCCTGGTTAGGACCGAGGTCGGTCTCCCCAGGTAAGCGCAGCCGGGTGACCCCTGCCCGGGTGCATTGGTTTCTAGCTATAGGAGAACGATCTCATGTCATGCTCAGATTGGGCGTTGGCGGAGACCTGGCGGCGTGGCGTATCGGTCCACGGCGTTGGGGAGCATTGTCGCCTCGACGGCCGGTTGCGTCGCGAGCGACGGCTTCTGCCCAGTGCGGTCTCGGCCACGAAATACACGGTGTTATTGCTGGCGGCGGGCATTCTGGTTCTGGCTGTCGAGCCGGCCCGCGCGTTGGCCGCGCCGGCGCGGCGCGCGGACCCGGCGCATGCGTCCACCCCGGCCGTGCACCCCGCGAATCCGGTGGTGCTGGCGTTTGGAAGCGGCTATGGAGGCGGCGCGAGCGCGGTGGCTGTCCGCGCGCTGCAGGATCGTCTGGATAGCGTCGGGGACTCCCCGGGGCCGATCGATGGGCGTTATGGCCCGAGGACTGAGCGGGCGGTGCAGCGGTTTCAGAGCGCTCACGGACTGCGGGTGGATGGGATCGCGGGGCCGGTCACGCTCGCGGCGTTGCGGGCACCGTCGACGGTGTTTTATCCGGGGGCGGGTGACTCCGGCCACGGGTCCGGAGGTGTCCGCGGACTGCAGTTGCGGCTTCGTCGTGACGGGTATTCGCCGGGACCGATCGATGGTCGCTACGGGCCGCTGACGACGGGCGCGGTGCGTCGTTTTCAGGCGGCTCACGGTCTAGGGGTCGATGGGATCGCCGGCCCGCGGACATTCCGCGAGCTGAAGATCGTGCCCGCCCCGCGGCGGCCGGCCGCTCACCCCACGCCCGGGCCGCGCCCGAAGACGGTGTCGCGGTCGCGTCGCCGGCGGACGACCGTTCCGAAGCGGTCGCGTCCGAGCACACGGCAAGCGACCCGGCCCAAGCGGGCGACCCGGCCAACCGGCGCGACCCGGCCGAAGGGGAGCTCGTGGCCGGTGGTGCTGGTGCTGGCGGTTCTGATCGGCCTCGCGACGCTCGCGGGCGGCGTGTGGCTCGTCGGTCGCCGCCGGCGCGGGTTGGCGACCGTTGAGCCACGGCCTGTGGACGGCGGGACGGTGACCACCACGCCCGTCGAACCCGCAGCGGTCAAACCCGCACCCGTCGAAGCCGCGGCGGTGGAGGCTGCGGCGGTTGAACCCCCGCCCGTCGAACCCCCGCCCGTCGAACCCCCGCCCGTCGAACCCCCGCCGGTTGAAACCGCGGCGGTTGAACCCGCGGCGGTTGAACCCGGGGCGGTCGAAGCCGAGGATTTGCCTCAGCCGCAGCCCGAGTCGGCCGTGCGTGCTGGTCTGGACTCGGGTGTGGAGGCGGAGCGGGCCGTTGAGCTTGGGTTCCGGTTGCTCGAGCAGGGGGACGTGGAGGGAGCGGAGCGCGCGTACCGGTCCGCTGATGAGCTCGGTGATGTGGCAGCCGCGTCCAATCTCGGGGTGCTGCTTGAGCATCGAGGTGATCTCGCGGGCGCGGAGGCGGCGTACCGGCGGGCGGACGCGGGGGGTAGCGCCGACGGCGCGTTCAACCTGGCTGCGTTGCTCGTGGAGCGGGGTGAGATGGAGGAGGCGATCGCCGCCTATCACCGCGCTGACCAGCGGGGCGACGGCGCCGCGGCCGCCGATCTCGGGGTGCTGCTCGAACAAGGCGGTGACATGGCCGGCGCGGAGGCCGCGTACCGGCGAGCCGACGCGCGCCAGGACCCCGGCGGCGCGCTCAATCTCGGCGTCCTGCTCGAGGGTCGCGGTGAACTCGAGCACGCGGCGGCCGCCTACGAGCGGGCAGAGGCGCGGGGCGATCCGACCGCGCCGGCGAGTCTCGGGATGCTGCTCGAGAGAATCGGCGACTACCCCGGCGCGGCGCAGGCGTACAGTCGCGCCGCCGAACGCGGTCATGCCCACGGAGCGCTCAGACTCGGGGTCCTGCTCGAACGCTGGAACGACCCCCAAGGCGCGCTGCGGGCCTACCAGCAGGCGCAAGCGTGTGATCACCCCGAGATCGCGGCGATCGCGCGCGAGCGGGCGCTGGCGCTCAGCCGAGGCGAGGAGCGCAGGTGGTGAACCCCGCTCTGACCAGCTCACAGTTGGCGGCGGCATCGGTGAGGCCCCCCGATGCCGCGCGCCTGCGGGTGCTCGTCGCCGACCCCGACGCCCTCGCGCGAAGCATGATCCGGTTCGCGCTCCGTGACAACGACCGAATCGGCGTCATCCACACCGCCCAGAACAACCGCGAAGCGCTCGAACTCGCCCGCCACTACCGGCCAACCATCGCGATCATCGGCCTCCCACCCGGCGGCGGGATCGACCTCGTCCAGAAACTCCTCGAGAACACCCCCGACCTCCTCGTCCTCACCGTCTCAGACACCGACCACCCGACCGCGATCGCCGCGCTCCGCGCCGGCGCCGTCGGACACATCGGCAAAGACATCGACCCCCAAAACCTCGCGGACCTCGTCGGACGAGTCGCGGACGGCGAAGTAATCATCTCCCAACCAGTCATGCCATCCCTACTCCAAGCACTACGAGAAGTACCCGCCACCGGATGGCGGCCACTACGCAGCCGACTAACGAACCGACAATGGGAAATCATCGAAATGCTCAGCGAAGGCGCCACCACCCAACAAATCGCCGACCAACTCGTCCTCTCACCCCTAACCGTCTACAGCCACGTCAAAAGCCTCCTACGCAAACTCGACGTCCGCACACGCCACGACGCCGTCATCGCCGGCGAACGCCTACGCCGACAAGAAGCACTCAAGCAATCCACAACCTAACGCCAACCCGCATGGGGAGAAAGATCCCCATGCGGGTCTCGGGTAATTCCCCAGTCCGACGCCGATCTGCGCGCCACACTCGCTGTCGCGCCAAGCGTGAGCCTCGCGGGAGCCGATTGGCTTCTGCACACCGCAGATTGCTGGGGGCCGATAAGGGGGCGCGAAGTGGGGGTGGGGCGGGCAACGGAATGGCGCGCCCCACCCACGGGCGAGGTCCGATCGGTCGGTATGTGGGCGGCGCCACCCAGCGGCAGTCAACCCGGCCAAAGCTCCGCCACCGCAGTCCCGAGCACCGCGCCGGCGACCACGTCGCTCGGGTAGTGCACCCCGAGGTACGGGCGGCTTACCGCGAACGCTCCGGCGGCGAGATACAGCGCCCACGCCGGCGCGACCCGGCGGTACGCCCGCGCCGCGGCGAACGAGGTCGTGGCGTGCGCGCTCGGGAACGAGAGGCGCGTGACCACCGGGGTAAGGGGCGGCAAGCCGTCGAGCTCGGGCCGGCGCCGGCGAACCGCGAACTTGACGGCCTGGTTGATCCCGTAGGACCCGGCTACGACGCTTACGCCCCGGAGCCAGCACCGCCGGCGATCCCCCGCCCCCGACCTCAACCCGCCCGCAAGCCCGAGCGCCAGCCAGCACGCCGCGTGCTCGCCGGCACGCGAGTAGGCCGCGACGACCCGCTCGAGCCCGGGGCTGTGGCCACGAGTGCGCGCGAACACCAGCGTGGACCTGTCGATGTCCTGAAGGCTCACGCCGGCGGACTCTACGTAGACCAGCGGATCGGGAGTCCGTGGTCGTCGCATGCGGCGAGCCTGACCTCGGGCGCGCCGGCGGGATCGTGAACCGTCAGCCGCATCGGTGCCTCCCGGTCGCGGCTCGGCTCCATGCTCAGCCGCACGACTCCCGGGTGTTCGTCGAGCGCCCGCTCGATCGCCGCCCACTCCTCGTGCTCCACGTACTGGCGCATGACCGAATGCCACACCACGGTCAGCTCGCCGTCGGGGACGTCGGCAAGGGCGTGGGGCAGCCACTCCGACGCCCGCGCAGCCGCAACCGGGATCGGATTTCGCTCGGCCACCGACAGGGCGGCCCGCATGCGATCGATCCGGTGCAGCTCGTCCGGCCAGATGTAGGAGAGCAGCGTGAGCCGGTCATCGAGCAGGGTCGGGTTCAGCGGGGACAGGTCGCAACCGGCCCGCGCCACGACGCGAAGCGCCGATGCGGTGGCCTCCAGGTCGATCGGTGGCGGCGGCGTCCACGGGTCGACGAAGCGCAGCGGCGAACCCGGATCCCCGAGTTCGCGGCCACCGACGGTGTACGAGTACTGGTCGGCCAGGAGGTTCAGACCGGCGCTCGCGCCGACCTCGAGGAGGCGGATAGGGCGCCGGTGGCGGTCGGTCAACCACAAGAGACCCGCGAACAGCACGGCTGAGCGGCCGGGCTCGTTGGTCTGCACCGTACGGTGCAGCCGCGCCCTTACCTCGTGGAAGTGCTCCTGCATGGCCGCCTCGGCGACCGGCCAGACGTCGTCGACCGGCCGCTCGCCGCCGGCACTGGGGTAGAACGCGGCGAGGGCGGGAGCGTGCCCGGAGAGGACCAGGTAGTGCAGCGCGCCCGTCAGGCGCAGCTGAGGCACCGAGCCGGGAGGGGTGCGGATGCCGACGAACAGGCGTGCCACGATGCCGCCGGCGTCGATGTCGTCGGCGGCCGCCCGCATCAGGCGGACGTAGAGCGGCGAGCGCTCCCATCGCACGAGGGCGTCGGCATGCCGGCGGAAGCGCGCCGAGAGCCCGAGATGCCCGGCCTCAGTGTCGCCGGGGCCGCCGTAGGGAAGCTGTGGTGTCTGGCTCACCGTGGTTAGTGTCCCGAACGTGCCTCCTCGCATCACTGTCGTCGGCTCGGCCAACGTCGACCACGTCGCCCACTGCGAGCGGCTGCCCCGCCCGGGCGAGACGGTCACCGACGCGACGTTCGAACGCGTCCCCGGCGGCAAGGGCGCCAATCAGGCGGTGGCGGCAGCGCGGCTCGGCGCCGCGGTCAAGTTCGTGGGTCGGATGGGCGCCGACGATCTCGTGCTGCGCTCGCTCGAGCACGAAGGTGTCGACACGACCGCGGTTGTACGCGATGACGGCGAGACCGGCGTCGCCCTGATCCTCGTCGACGCCACCGGCGAGAACGTGATCGTGGTCGCCCCCGGGGCCAACCGACGGTTGTCCGCCGGTGACGTCGACGTGGGCGACGCCGACGCGGTCATCTCACAGCTCGAGATCCCATTCGAGGTGGTGGCGGCGGCTGCCGCCCAGGCTCGGTACTTCTGTCTGAACGCGGCGCCGGCGCGGGGCCGGATCGAGCTCGAAAAGGACCCGGATCTGCTGATCGTCAACCGCTACGAGTACGAGCAGGTGACCCCGTACGACGGCCTCGTCGCGCTCACGCTCGGAGCCGAGGGGGCGGTGCTGCTCGAGCGCGGCGAGGAGGTCGCCCGGGCGACGCCGCCGGAGGTCGAGGCGGTCGACGGGACGGCCGCCGGCGACGCGTTCTGCGCGGCGCTGCTGGTATCGCTGCTCGAGGGCCGGGAGCGCGGCGCCGCGCTCGAGCGAGCGTGTGTTGCAGGCGCGCTCGCGGCCTCCCGCGCCGGCGCGCAGCCGTCGCTGCCGACGGCAGCCGAGGTCGACGCGCTGCTCGGCTGAGGCCGGGACCTCACCCGGCGCCGGCATGCTGCTCTCAGCCCGGGGTGATCACGTGACTCGGGTCTGGCCGGCCCCCGGCGTCTGCCGCGCTGTAATCGCCAAACAGGGCGTCGCGCTCCTCGGTGGCGGCCCTGACCCCCTCGCGCGTCGCCTTGTCGATGAACGCGTGTGCGTCAGGCGTGTTCCGCATCAGCCCGTCGACGATCGGTCCGAGCGTCTGGGCGGCGCGCAGTCCCATGTTTTCGTAGGCCTGGTTGACGACGAGCTTCATCGCCGCGAGCTGCGAGGACGGGATGCTCGCGAGCTGCTCGGCCTGCGCGGCGACCGCGGCCTCGAGCTGCTCGAAGGGCACCGCCGCGTTGATCAGCTCGATCTCGGCGGCCTCGCGCCCCGACAGGGGCTTGCCGGTCAGCGCGTGCTCCTTGGCCTTGGTCAGCCCGAGCCGGTACAGCCACATGCCCGACAGGTAGCACCCCCAGATGCGCGAGTACGGCGTCCCGATCTGGGCGTCCTCGGAGGCGATCACGAGGTCGGCGCAGAGCGCCATGTCGCTGCCGCCGCCGACGCACCAGCCGTGCACCTGAGCGATCACGGGCTTGGGCGTCCGCCAGATGCTCATGAACTTCTGCGTCGGCCCGTACGGCGAGGTGGACCAAGCGAAATCCTTACCGGGGTCCCACCGCCCGTCGGTGGTGACCGAGTCGTCCCAGTGGTGGAACCCGCCGCCGAAGTCGTAGCCGGCGCAGAACGAGCGGCCGGCGCCGCGGAGCACGATCACTTTGACCTCGGGGTCGAGCGTCGCGTCGCCGACCGCGGCCTCGAACTCGTCGGGCATCGGCGGCACGATCGTATTGAGCCGGTCGGGCCGGTTCAGCGTGATCGTCGCGATCGGGCCGTCGGTGTCGTACAGCAGCGTCTCGAAGGCCAAGGTGCGCGAGGTTATCGCGTACCGAAGCCGACGCGGTGCTCTTCGTGGTCGACGAGCACGTACAGGACCCGACTGAGGTCGAGCGCCACCGTGCCGTCCTCCGCGGTCAGCTCGTGCCAGCCCATCGACCCGAGCGCTTTGCGGAGCTCGGCGAGCGCGTCCGGTTGGACCCGCGCGACGAGGACCTGGCCGCCGTCGAAACCGATGCTGATCTTCTGAGGCTTTTCGTTTGCCATGTTCAGTGAGCCGGCTGGACGATCTCGGTGAGGACGCCGCCGGTCGAGGAAGGATGAAGGAAGGCTACCTGGGAGCCGCGAATGCCGGTGCGCGGCTGCTCGTCGATCAGCCGGACGCCCGCCGCGCTGAGGGCCTGGAGCGTCTCCTGCACCGACTCCACGCGGTACGCGACGTGGTGAAGGCCGGGCCCGCGGCGGGCGAGGAACTTCCCGACGGCGGTGTCCGGATTTAGCGGCTCGAGCAGCTCGACGTGGCCGTCGCCGACGTCGAGCAGCGCCGCGTCGACCCCCTGCTCCTCCACGATCTCGCGGTGGACGAGGGGCATCCCGAGGGCGTCGCGGTAGAGCGCCAGCGCGGCGTCGATCGACTCGACGGCCACGCCGACGTGGTCGACGGCGGACAGCATCGCGGGGCGGAGGATAGTCAGGCTTCGGTCGAGGGGCCCCGGCGGGCGGGGTGTACGGCCGGATTGACCGCTGTGGCCGCCGCCACCGACAGTTGCCCGATCCGGGACGGCGCGGCGCGCGGCACGTGGCCGATGATCCGATCGATGTCGGAGCGCTCGAGTACCTCCTTGGCTAGCAGCGTCGCGGCGAGCTCGTCGAGCTGCACCCGGTGGCGGTCGAGGATCGACTGTGCGGCCCGGTAGGCCTCGTCGGCGAGCTCCCGGACCTCGACGTCGCGGACGCGGCGCGTCGCCTCGGCGGCGCCCTCGTCGATCGCGCGCAGCGAGCTCGAGCCGGTGCCCATCGCGTACTCGTGGACCATCGAGCGGGCGATGCCGGCGACGCGGTTGAGGTCGTCCGAGGCGCCGGTGGTGATCGAGCCGAACACGAGCTGCTCGGCGGCGCGGCCGCCCAGGAGCATCGTCATGACATCGATCAGCTCCTCGCGGGTCTTCAGGTAGCGGTCCTCCTCGGGGAGGTTGAGCGTGTAGCCGAGCGCGCGGCCGCGCGGCACGATCGAGATCCGGTGGACGCGATCGACCGACGGGAGTAGCTCGCCGCACAGGGCGTGCCCGGCCTCGTGGTAGGCCACGACCCGCTTCTCGTGGTCGGTCAGCGTTCGGCGCGACTGCATTCCGGCGACCACCCGCTCGAGCGCGGCGTCGAAGTCGCGCATCTCGACCCGGTCCGCGCCGCGGCGGCCGGCAAAGATCGCGGCCTCGTTGCAGATGTTTGCCAGATCGGCGCCCGTCAGACCGGAGGTCTGGCGCGCGAGTATCTTCAGGTCGACGCCGTCGGCGAGCGGCTTGTTGCGCGAGTGGACGTGGAAGATGCGCTCGCGCCCGAGCACGTCGGGCGGCGAGACGAAGATCTGGCGGTCGAAGCGGCCGGGCCGGAGCAGCGCCGGGTCGAGCTTCTCGAGCAGGTTCGAGGCGGCAATCACGACCACCTCCTTGCGCGCGGTGAAGCCGTCCATCTCGACCAGCAACTGGTTCAGAGTTTGATCACGCTCGCCTGATACGTCGTGGCCGCGGTGGCCGCCGACCGCATCGAGCTCGTCGATGAACACGATCGCCGGCGCCTTCTTGCGCGCGGCCTTGAACAGGTGGCGGATCCGGGCGGCGCCGACGCCGACGAACATCTCGACGAACGACGCCGCGGATGCTGAGAAGAACGTGGCGCCAGACTCGTGCGCGACCGCCTTCGCCAGCAGCGTCTTGCCGGTCCCGGGCGGGCCGTGGAGCAGGATTCCCTTCGGCACCTTCGCGCCGAGCTCGCGGAATCGCGCGGGGTCGCGCAGGTAATCGACGACCTCGCGGAGCTCGTCTTTGGCCTCATCGGCGCCGGCGATGTCCGCCCAGGCGATCGGTGGCGCGGACTCGGGCTTGATCTGGGCCGGGCGCGTGCGCGGCATGAACCGCATCAGCGCGAACACCGCCACCACCAGCAGGCCCATGAAGATGATCGGCAGCCAGGCCTGGAGGAACGAGCTCACGTCCGGGTAGCCCATGAACGTGCTGGGGGCGTGGAAGATCGGCAAGATCAGATGCTGGGTGGTGGTGTGGGCAAGCTTCGGGGCAGTCGGTCCACCGTTGATGATGCTCGGAGCCTCAATCATGGGAGCAACAAGCTCATCGGCACCCGTGCCGGATCACTCAACTCTCTCCAGGCGTGGATTCGGCGAATAGCGCCTGCCGACCTTCGCGCACGGCTTTCCATCGACACATACGACGTCGGCGGTGAAGTCGTTATCGCCCCGAATCAACGATGAGCCGACCCCGTAGGCGTCGACGGGGATGCCGGCGGCCTCGAACTCGCGGATCCGCTCGGCGGTAAAGCCGCCGCTGGCGACGATCCGCACGTCGGAGAAGCCGGCTTCGTCGAGGGCGGCGCGGACGTTCTCGACCAGGCGCGGATTGACGCCGGTCGGCTTGAAGGCGCCCATCTCGTCGAACAACGAGCGGTCGACGAGGTCCTCGCTGGTGTCGAGGCGGACGCCCCACAGCTTCGGCCCGAGCGCATGCGCGACCTCGAGTGCGGTCCGCACCGAATCGTTTGCCCAGTCGACCAGCACGGTGATGTTCATCTCGTCGTGGTAGCGGTCTGCGAACACCGTCGCGGCCTTGACCGTGTCGCCCCCATAGGCGGCGATCAGCCCGTGGGGGACCGTGCCGATCCCGCGACCGCCCCACCACGATGCCTGCGCGTCGGTGGACACGCCGATCGCGCCGGCGACGTGCGCGCTCCATCCGTCGCCGGTCTGGACCAGCCAGTGGTCGTGTCGGGCCGGGAAGTAGAAGATCTGCTTGCCGCGGGCCGCCTCGACGACCTGGAGGACGTTGCGCATGATCAGCGAACGGCGCGCGAGCGACCCTAGGTAGACCGTCTCGAGGTGCGCGAACAGGCTGTAGTCCCCCGCGATCGTCATCACGGTCTCGCGAGGGGCGACCTGGTCGCCCTCGCGAAGCGCGTGCACCTCGAGGTCGTTCCACCCGAGCACCCACTCGCCGTCCTGGTCATGGCCGGAGCACAGCTTCAGCACCGCGATCGCCTCGTCGATGCCGCCGAGGACCGACTCCTTCTTCTGGAACACCTGCATCAGGACCTGCGGGTGATGGTCCTCGGCCTCGAGCAGCGACTTCGTGTAGACGAAGTACTGGTCGGAGTAGTACCCCTGCCTGATCCGGTCGACCGGCAGGCGGAAGATCGACGGGTCTAACCGCGTCGAGATCTGCGTCGCCATGCGGAAAGTCTATGACTCGCCACTCGATGACCAGACTCTTGTCTTTCAGTGCACAACCGTTTGCAACCCCAGGCAGCGCGGCGTGGGGATTCCTCACCGGTCAACGAGGGGAGGACAAGATGCTTGGGCGAGTCGGTGCTCGTCGTGGGTGGGCCCTCTGCGTGCTCGCGCTCACTGCTACCGGTGCACTGGTGGTGATCCTTGGCTCTGCCGGCGGCGCAGCCGGCGCTCAGAAGGAGCAGCTGGTCGCCGACTCGGCGAAGCTGGCGACGACCAGCCCGATCATCAAGACGCCGAACGCGAGCTGCAGCGTGATCACAGGTCTCACCGACCTTGCAGCGAATCCGCAGTACCCGGCGGCGATCATGTCCTCGACGGACACGCCCGCCGCGACCGGCAACCCCGAGTACTGCGACGTGCAGGGCATGATCGCTCCGCAGACCCACTTCGATCTGAAGTTGCCGGTCAGCACGTGGCAGGGCCGCTACCTCCAGAACGGCTGCGGGGGCTATTGCGGCAGCGTGAGCGCCCAGGCGTTCCCGTCCTGCGATACGACGCTCGGGGGCGATTTCGCGATGGCGACGGACGACGAGGGCCACACGACGGCGGGAGGTCTCGGCGGCGCCGGCCTGTTCGCTTTCAACGACCAGAAGCTCCGCAACGAGTACGGCTACGAATCTGAGCAGGCGCTGTACGTGGTGGCGAGGGAGATCATCAAGGACTACTACGGCGTCGACCCCAACTACGACTACTACGACGGATGCTCGGACGGCGGGCGCGAGGCGATGGAGATGGCCGAGCGCTATCCCGACGACTTCAACGGGATCATCGCCGGCGCTCCGGAGATCATTGCCGGGCCGCTGAACGCCGAGCTCCAGACCTGGCAGTACCGCGTCAACACCGACTCGAACGGGAACGCGATCCTCACCGCCGCGCAGCTGCCGATCCTGCACCAGACGGTGATCGATCAGTGCCAGGGCGACGACGGCGTCCCGGGCGACGGGATCATCACCGACCCGCGGAGCTGTCACCCCGACCTGACCAGGGTGCAGTGCGGCACCGCGGCCCCTCCGAACTGCCTGACGGCGGCGCAGATAAAGGTCGCGGAGAAGATCTACCAGGGCCCCGTCGATCCGCAGGGCCGGCGGCTGTACCCCGGCGGCCTGCCTTACGGATCGGAGCTCTCCTGGTCGTTCTTCGTGGTCCCGCTCGCGCCGGGCCCGAGCACGAACGCGCTCGTGTACTCGGGGTTGTCGCAGCCCTACCTGCGCTATCAGCTGCTCGCCCCCGGGAAGCTGGGCCCCGACCCGAGCCAGTGGCAGTTCAACGACCAGGGCTTCCGTGAGATGTTCCCGGCCGCGAATACGTTCGACGCGATGGACACGAACCTGAGCGCGTTCGCCCGGCATGGCGGCAAGCTTCTGCTCTGGCAGGGCTGGGCCGACCAGGCGATCCCGCCGTTCGGAACGATCGACTACTACGACACGCTGACCCAGCGGATGGGCGGCGCGTCGTTCGCGCGGCTGTTCCTGTTCCCGACCGTGGCGCACTGCGGAGGCGGCTACGCCAACAGTAGCTTCGACGTGGTGTACCCGATGGTGCAGTGGGTCGAGAAGGGCATCGCGCCGAGCGAGGTCGACGCGACGGACACGATCGGGAGCTCGACGGTGAGTCGGCCCGTGTACCCATATCCGGAGATCCCGAAATACAACGGCAACAATGAGAACCCCGCTCTGGCGTCGAGCTTCCACCCGGTGATATCCCCAGATGCGAAGCAATACACCGACTGGATCGGGAACTACCTGTTCTACCAGCCGATCGGCGGCGGTCGTCAGGACCAGGCCTATTCCAGGAGGGGCAGGAGGAGCTGACCCAGTTGCGGCGCGCGGGCTGACTCAGCCGCCCAGCAGCTCGCGCGCCAGGTCGCCATAGCACGCGGCCGCAAAGCCGAGGTCGCGCACGTCGATCCGCTCGTTCGCGCTGTGGACGAGCGGCGCTGTTTCGAGCAGCGTCATGTGGCGCTGGGGGAAGAAGCCGTAGGCCGTGCACTCCGGGAACTGGTCGCGGAACCAGCGCGAGTCCGAGAAGCCGGGGAGGATCACCGGGACGGTCTCGGCGCCCTCGTCGTTGGCCCTGACCCAGCGGTCGATTGCGTCCATCAGCGGGGTGTCGATCGGCGACGAGTTGCCGGTGACCATCTCGGTGAACTCGATCTCGAGCTTGTCGGCCTCGTCGCCGAGCACGTCGGCGATCCGCCGGCGGGCCGCATCCTCGCCGAGCCCTGGAGGCACGCGGCAGTCGATCTTCAGATAGGCCTGGGACGGGATCACGTTGATCTTGTCCGAGGCGTGGGCCATCGTCGGGGCCAGGGTCACGCCGAGCATCGGCTCGACCAGCACCAGCAGCCTCGGGTCGGCGGCGGCGATCTTCTCGAGCGCCCCCGCCGGGTCATCAGGGTCGGCGCCGAGCCCTGCCAGCAGCGCGGCCGGCGCCTCGGTGAGCTCGAACGTCGGCTTCGCGTCCGCGATCCGCTGGAGCGCGGGCGCCAACTTGAGGAGCGCGTTCTCTCCGGTCCTGGGCAGCGAGGCGTGGCCGGCGATGCCGCGCGCGGTCAGCTTGAAGCGGAAGATCCCCTTCTCGGCGCAGCACACGCCGTAACGGCGACTGCCGGCGTACTCGAATACGTCGCCGGCGCCCTCGTTGAGGAGCATGTCGCAGCGGACGCGGTCGGGATGGGTGGCGGTGAGCCAGTGGGCGCCGACGTCGCCGCCGGTCTCCTCGTCGGAGACGAACACGAGCTTCAGGCAGCCGCTCTGCGGTCTCCAACCCCCGCGGGCCAGGCTGGCCGCCGCCACCGCATTGGCCGCCACCTGCGACTTCATATCGAGGGCACCGCGGCCCCACAGGAAGCCATCGGCGACGTCGCCCGACCAGGGATCGTGCGTCCACTCCGACGGGTCGGCCAGGACCGTGTCGACGTGCCCGAGGTACACCAGCGTGGGACCGACGTCGCCGCCGCTGCCGCAGTCGAGGTCGGCGACGAGGTTCGGGCGGTCCTCGTCGTCGGCCAGCAGCTCGGTCCTCAAGCCGGCGTCCTTCAGGTATCCGGCGAGGAACTCGATCGCGGCGCGCTCGTTGCCCGGCGGGTTGACCGTGTTGAAGCGGACCAGTTCCGCCAGCAGGTCGGTCGTCTCGCGCTCGAGCTCATTGGTCGCCATGCAGGGCGTGAGCGTACCGGCATCCTGCGTAGGATCCGCGTTCATGGCTGCCGCCGCCGAGGACCTGGAGCTCGCGCTCGAGCTCGCCGACGTCGCCGATGTGATCACGCTCGCGCGGTTCCGGGCCGCCGATCTCGTGGTCGAGACCAAGCCCGACCTTACGCCCGTGACCGAAGCCGACAAGGCCGTCGAGCGGGCCGTGCGTTCCCGGCTGGCTGAGGTCCGCCCGGCCGACGCGATCGTGGGTGAGGAGTACGGGACTTCAGGCGGCTCTGGCGGGCACAGGCGCTGGATCATCGACCCGATCGACGGCACCAAGAACTACGTGCGCGGGATTCCCGTGTGGGCGACGCTGCTGGCTCTGCATGACGGCGATCAGCCGATGGTCGGGGTGGTGTCGGCGCCGGCGCTGGGGCGGCGGTGGTGGGCGGCTCGAGGTGTCGGGGCATTCGGGGCCGACGGGCTTTCGCCGGAGCCGCGCCCGCTGCGCGTCTCGGCGATGCGCGCGCTCGAGGACGCGCAGCTGGTGATCTCAGGGTTCGACGGGTGGGAGGAGTCGGGCCGGCTCGACCAGCTGCTGTCGCTGGCGCGGAGCTGCTGGCGAACCCGGGGGTTCGGCGACTTCTGGACATACATGCTGATCGCCGAGGGCGTGGCCGAGATTGGTTGCGAGCCGGTCGTTTCGCTGTGGGATCTGGCCGCGCCCCAGGTGATCGTCGAGGAGGCCGGCGGCACGTTCACCGACCTCGGAGGGGTGCGAACCGCCGACGGTGGCGACGCGCTCGCGACCAACGGGCTTCTCCACGATCAGGCGCTGGCGCTGGTCGGGCGCTGACCTTCGGAGGTCGCCTCAGGCGGGCAGCGTGCGGGCCAGGAAGTCGCTGGTCAGCGCCCATGCGCGGGCGGCGGGCTCCGGCTGGTGGAACATCGGAGCCTCGTGGTTGTCGAACGCGTGCCCGGCGTCGAGATGGATGTGGCATTCCATGTTCGACTGCGTCCTCGCGAACGCGCACACGCGCTCGGCCTGCTCCCGGGGGATGTACGGATCCTGGCCGCCGAAGTGGAACAGGACCGTGCAGCGGATCTCTTCAGCGCGATCGAGCATCTCGGGGATCCCGGATCCGTAGTAGCAGACGGCCGTGTCGGGATCGCTCTGCACCGCCACCTCGAAAGCCAGCGTCCCGCCGAGGCAGAAGCCGAGCACGCCGGCTTTGCCGCCGGTCACCTCGGGGAGCTTTCGTAGCGCTTTCAGCGCGTCGATCGAATCGCTGACCGCGAGCGGGTGGTCGAGCTGCTGGGCGGTCTGGAAGGCCTCGCCCATGCCTTCCTCGGTGTGGTCGATCGCGATGCCGGGGGCGATCCGCCAGTACAGGTCGGGAGCGAGCGCGACGTAGCCGATCCCGGCGAGGCGCTCGGTCGCCTCCTTGATGTAGCCGCCGACGCCGAAGATCTCCTGCAGCACCACGATTCCCGGGCCCGAGCCCGACTGGGGCAGCGTGACGTGCGCGTCGAACTCCCCGTCGGAGGTGCTCACACGCTCGACTCGAGATGTGGCCGCCACGGGCTGGAGCCTACCCCTCGCGCCACGTCTGCAGCTCCATGCGGTAGTGCGGTCCGATCCGCGGCGTCTCGAACTCGGCAGAGGTGGCCTCGAACCCGGCCCGCTCGTACAGGGGAAGCGCCCGCTTGCGCGCGTTGCACCAGATACGCGTGGCTCCGTGGGCTGCCGCATGTTGCACGAGCGCTTGCAGAACCTTGGTTCCGGCTCCCCGGCCCCGCGCTTCGGGCTCGGTCGCCATCCCCCGCACCCGCCAGTCGCCGGGGTCGCCCTCGGGTCCGACGAGCCCCACCGCGATCAGCTCGTCGCCTTCGAAGACGCCATATGCCACGGCGTCGTTGGGCTCGTGCTCGGCGAGCTCATCGACCGTCAGGTAGGGCCGGAGCACGTCGCGCCGGAGGGTGCGGGTCTGCGCGAGGGGGATCGCGCGGAGCTCGAGTTCGGGCATCGGCGGACAGGGTAGGCGCTTGGGGACAGGCCCCAGATGGGCGTGCCCGCTTAAGGCGGGGGGTAACTTCACTGGTGGAGAGTGTTGTATGGGCGGCGAACTTCACCCGACGAAGGACCGTGACGAGCCCACCACGGCTTGGGAGCCGCCGACGGACTCGCACGTCGAACCGGGCTTCGGGGACGGCGACGTCGGCATCCCTGAGATGCCGACGGAGGGGCCGACCGGCCCGCTCACGCGGCGCAATCTCGTGTTCGGGGCGCTGTTCATCACCGCTGCCCTGGTCGGGCTGTACTTCCTGGTTCCGAAGCTCACCGGGCTCAACCAGACCTGGGGCCAGCTCGAGCGTGGCGATCCGGTGTGGCTGGCTGTGGCGGCTGGCTTCGAGCTCGTCTCGATTGTCGGTTACGCGGTCCTGTTCCGGACCGTGTTCTCGCGCGGCGTGTCCCGACTCGGGTGGCGCGCGAGCATCGAGATCCCGCTCGCCGGGATCGCGGCGATCCGGCTGCTGGCGGCGGCGGGGGCCGGGGGGGTTGCCGTCACCGTCTGGGCGCTACGCCGCGCCGGCATGCAGCCGCGGGTGATCGCCTGCCGGCTGGCGGCCACCTACTCGATTCAGTATTCGCTCTACCTGCTGGCGATGGTCGTGTGCGGGTTCGGCCTGTGGAGCGGTGCCTTCGCCGGCGGCGGACCGACTGCCCTCACTCTGCTCCCGGCGATCCTGAGCGCGGTGGCGCTGGTTCTGGGGGCGGCGATGGGGCTCCTGCCGGGCGACTTCGAGCGGCGCCTCGAGCGCCTCTCGCGGCGCTCGGGCCGGATCGGCCGGCTGGCGACGCGGTTCGCGACGCTTCCGGCCACCCTCGGCTCCGGCGTGCGCACCGCGCTCGGCCTGATCCGGGATCGTCACTGGGGCCTGCTCGGGGCGGTGGCCTATTGGGCCTTCGACATCGCGTGCCTCGGGGCATCGTTCAAGGCGTTCGGCACGGTCGTGCCGGTCGCCGTCCTCGTGATGGGGTACTTCCTCGGCACGCTCGGGAGCCTGCTGCCGCTGCCCGGCGGGATCGGCGGCGTCGAGGGCGGGATGATCGGCGCGTTCGCGGCGTTCGGCGAGCCGGCCGGCCGTGCCGTCATCGCCGTGCTTGCCTACCGCGCGATCTCGTTCTGGCTGCCGACGCTGCCCGGAATCGGGGGCTACGTCACGCTGCGTTCTACGGTTCGGGGATGGCGGGCCGCGGACATCGAGGCGAGCGATGCGGTCGCATCCGACGACGCGCGCGGGGCGGTCGCCGACGGCGAGGCGCCCGGGGCGCTGAGCGAGGGCTGAGGCCGTGAGCTCAGGGCGGCGGGAGCGGGGCTTGCCCGCACGGGCCGCGTTTGGGCTGGGGCGGGCGACGCGGTGGACGGGCCGCCTGGCGCGTGGGGAGGTGGTCAAGCGCGTGGGCGGGCCGGCGCGGGCGCGCGTGATCGTCCTGTTCGGCGCGGTGCTGGCTTTGAACGGCGCGGACACCGCGACCGTCGGCGCCGTGGCGCCGCAGCTCGAGACTGCCCTCCACATCGGCAACACCAAGATCGGGTTGCTCGTGTCGGTTTCGCTGCTCGTTGGGGCGCTGTTCACGATCCCAGTGGGGTTGCTCGTGGACCGGTTCAAGCGGATGCCGATCTTGTGCGCCAGCATCGTCCTCTGGAGCGTCGCCTCACTGTTCAGCGCGTTTGCCGGCAGCTACGGGACTCTCCTTCTGACTCGCCTGGCGCTCGGCGCGGTGGCTGCCAGCGCCGGCCCCGCCATTGCCTCGCTCACGGGCGACTACTTCCCGGCGCGCGAGCGCGGGCAGATCTACGCCTACATCCTCGGCGGCGAGATCGCGGGGACCGCGGTGGGCTTCATCGTCTCGAGTAGCGTGGCAAGCCTGATCGACTGGCGGGCGGCGTTCGTGCTGCTGGCGATTCCGGGCTTCTTCCTGGCGCGCGAGCTGTGGCGCACCGTCCCCGAGCCTCTTCGGGGTGGCCAGAGTCGCCTCGAGCCAGGAGTACTCGATCTCCACGAAGCGGCCGCGCAGGCTGCCTCCAACCAGGACTGGGGGTGGGAGCAGCCGGGCGGGGGCGCTCCGGCCGAGGACGACCTGGCCCGCCAGGCGGCCGAGAAGAGAGGTGTCAAGCCCAACCCCGACAGGGTCCTGACCGAGGATCCGCGCGAGATGCCGCTGACTCGCGCGATCAGGTACATCCTGTCGGTCCCGACCAACGTGCACCTGATCGTCAGCTCGTCGCTCGGATACTTCTACTTCTCGGGGCTTTCGACGTTTGCGCTCCTGTTCGTTCGCGGTCGTTATCACGTCAACCAGGCGACAGCCGAGGTGGTGCTGGCGGCGCTGGTGGGGGGAGCGATGGTCGGCACGCTGGTCAGCGGCCGGATCACGGACAACATGGTTCGCCGCGGGTTTGTCGAGGCGCGCGTTTGGATCCCGGCGCTGTGCTATTTCGCCGCGGGAGCGCTGCTCATCCCGGGCGTGCTGTTGAGCCACCTGACGCCGGCGCTGTGGTTCGACGTCGCCGGCGCCTCGCTGCTATCGGCGGCGAACCCGCCGCTCGACGCCGCGCGGCTCGACATCATGCCGGCGGGGTTGTGGGGCCGTGCCGAGAGCGTCCGGACGTTCTTGCGCTCGCTCGCCCAGGCCCTGGCGCCGCTGATGTTCGGCGGGCTGTCGCAGCTGATCGCGGGCATCGTGCCCCTCCAGACGCCAATCGGCACCCATGCCGGTGGGGTATCCCCGAGCGAAGGCCGGGGCCTCGAGATCAGCTTCCTCATCTTGCTCGCGACGCTGTTTGCGGCGGGACTGTTCTTGGCGCGGGCGCGTTTCACCTACCCGGAGGACGTGGCGACGGCGGGCGCGTCGAACCAGGGCGGAAACACGTAGCGGAGGGGCTGTTGGTGCGGGCCGGCTCGCGGGTGGGGATCGCGGCCCGGGGTCGCGGGTGGGGTTTGCGGCCCGGGGTCGCGACCGGGGGCCGCGGGCGGTCAGCCGCCCAGGCCGCCGAAGATCGCGAACGAACCGCGTGTCGGCTCGTCGTCGAAGGTCTGGCGCATGCTCGCCTCAGCGGTCACGGTGGTGCCCGGTGGCGCCTCGCCACGCAGGCGCTCAGCGAGCGCGTTGGCGCTGTCCTCGTCGGTGGCGCCGACGAGCAGGTACTTCCACCGGCGCACGGTCGGGAATCCCTCGTCGTGGAGGCGCTTGTCGAGCTTGACCGTGTCCCGGTGGGACGGGCACTCGATGCGCACCTCGTACTCGGGGTAGCCGCGGATCTCCGAGTCCTCGCGCTCTTGGGCGAGCAGCGTCTGGTGCTCGGCGAGCTGCGCGGCGTCGGTGGCGGGGAGCGGCTTGTCCGGGTCCTCCCAATCCTCCGCGGTCGGGTGCCAGTGCTTGAGCTCGATCTCCACGTCCCACCCGTGCTCGGCCGCGACCGAACGGATCGTCTCCTCGGCGGCCTCCGCCTGTCCGCGGTCGCCGGTGTAGACGAACACGTTCGGAGGATCGGAGGAGACGACCAGGCGCTTGCCAAAGGTCTCCTCGAGGTCGTCGCCGAGCTTTCCGGCCGCCAGACGCTCGGTCAGCGCGTGCGCGGTGCCGTGCTCGAACAGCGCAACCTGCAGTCGCCAGTCGTCGCCCATAGAGCCAAGACTATGCCAGGTCCCTGTTGCGGGTTGTCGGTGCGCTGCGGGTCATCGATCGATCGCCGACGGGTGCAGGAGCGGGACGAGCGGGGTCCGGTCGTTGGCGAGCAGCGCCACCAGCGACGGTGGCGTGATCACGGTGGCGCGCGCCGCGCCGCCCGGTCGGTCCACGCGCGTCGTGTAGCCCGCCGGCGACCAGCGCAGCAGCTCTGGGCCGAGCACCAGATGGGGCCTGTCCTGCACCATGACGAACGCGCCGTCCGGGAGGTCGCCGAACGGGGCCTCGTGGCAGCGCCGCTGTTTCGTTTCCGGGTTGCGCCGCTCACCGTCGAGCTGCTCGTCGATCGCATCGGCGCCGTGCTGGCCGGGATGGAGCTCGGTCCACATCGCGGTCAGATACTCGTAGTCCCGGTATCGGCACTCGCCGCAGGGCCGGTGGCCGGCGGCGAGCGCGGTCGCCTCGTCGAGGAAGAACAGCTCAGTGAACCTGCCGGGCTTCATGAGTGGCGCGCGCCGGCGGCCGTTGAAATCGAGCTGGCAGGCGATCCAGCGCCGGGTCGGGTAACGGTCGCGGATCCGCCCGTCCTGGTCGTGGAGGCAGCCGCGGTTGGCGTAAACGAGCCCGCGCTCGGGCGTGGCGATCATCTCGCCCATGGGCGTCACGCGGTTCCGGAGCGGCATCAGTCGAGCCTAGAACGGCCGCCGTCGCATACTTGTGACATGGAGCGCTTGTTCGGAGAGGACGAGGCGCCGGCGCAGAGCCCGTCGGCGACGTTGCCCGGGGCACCGCTCGCGACCCGCATGCGGCCACGGACGCTCGACGAGTTCGTCGGCCAGGATCGGCTGCTGGCGGCGGGATCGTCCTTGCGCCGGGCGATCGAGGAGGGCCATCCCCACTCGATGATCCTGCACGGACCGCCGGGCAGCGGCAAGACCACGCTCGCGCGGCTGATCGCCGACGCGTCGGATGCCGCGTTCGAGGAGGAGAGCGCCGTGCAGGCCGGCCGGGCCGAGGTGCGAGCGGTGATCGAGCGCGCGCGCCAGCGTCTCGGCGCCGGCGGGCGCAAGACGATCTTCTTCCTCGACGAGATCCATCGCTTCAACAAGGCCCAGCAGGACGCGCTGCTGCCGGCGGTCGAGGAGGGGCTCGTGACGCTGATCGGCGCGACCACCGAGAACCCGTACTTCGAGGTCAACTCGGCGCTGCTGTCGCGGGCTCGGATCTACGAGCTCGAGTCGCTCACGCCCGAACACGTCCGCACGCTGCTCGATCGGGCGCTCGAACGTGGCGAGTGCGGGCCGGGCGCGCAGGTCGACCCCGCCGCGCTCGAGTTCCTCGCCGCCCGGTCCGGCGGGGACGCCCGGACTGCGTTGAATGCGCTCGAGCTCGCTTGCCAGACCGCCGGCGAGGGCGCGCCGGTCAGCCTCGAGCACGCCGAGGACGCGCTCCAGCGCCGCGCGCTCCTCTACGACCGGCAGGCCGACCGCCACTACGACACGATCTCGGCCTGGATCAAGGCGACCCGGGGCTCGGATCCCGACGCGTCGCTGTATTACCTCGCGGTGATGCTCGAGGGTGGCGAGGACCCACGGTTCATCGTCCGCAGGATGGTCGTGCTGGCGTCGGAGGACATCGGCAACGCGGACCCGGTGGCGCTGTCGGTGGCGACCGCGGCGGCGGCAGCGGTCGAGCACGTCGGCATGCCCGAGGCTCAATTCGCGCTCGCCCAAGCCGCGATCTATTTGTCGCTCGCGCCGAAGTCCGACGCGGCGAAGCGCGCTGTGATCGCCTCCCGGGAGTACATCCGCGAGCGCGGGGCGGAGGCGCCGCCGCCGTGGTTGCGTTCGTCAACCCGGAGCGACGGCGATTACGACAATCCGCACCGCCGCGCCGGCCACCTCTCACCGCAGGAGCTGATGCCGGGCTCGGCGATCGGCGCGCGGTTCTATGAGCCCGACGACGCCGAGGCCCTGCTGCGCGAGCGGCTCGAGGAGATCAGGCGGAGCCGCGGTAGGGGTTGATCGCTAGTCTCGGCGGGATGGACACCGCTACCGCAACTGCTCAACTCGAATCGTTCAACCCGGCGACCGGCGAACCCGTCGGCGCGGTCCAGATCACCGCCCCCGAGGACGTACAGGCCGTCGTCGACGCCGTCGCCAGGGTGCAGCCGGCCTGGGCGCAGCTTTCGCTCGAGGAGCGCGGGCGCCATCTGGAGCGCGCGGCTGAGGTGCTGCTGTACGAGTCCGACGAGATCCGCGATCTGATCGTCCGCGAGCAGGGCAAGCCGCGCAACGAGGCGTTCTCGATGGAGCTCCTGCCGACGATCGACGCGCTCAAATGGATTGCGAAGGCCGGCGCAGAGATCCTCGCCGAGGAGAAGGTCCCGATGCCGCAGCTGTTCCTGAAGACCAAGCACTCGTCGTTCGTGTACGAGCCGCTCGGCGTAATCGGGATCATCTCGCCCTGGAACTACCCGTGGAGCATCCCGTTCGGCGAGGTCGCGCTGGCGCTGATGGCCGGCAACGGAGTCGTGCTCAAGCCCGCGTCGCTGACGCCGCTGCTTGGCGACCGGATCGCCCGCGTGTTCGAGGTCGCCGGCGTGCCCGCAGGGCTCGTGCGGGTGGTCCACGGCCCGGGTACGGGCGCGGCGCTGGCCGAGTCGAGCGTCGGCAAGGTGTTCTTTACGGGCTCGGTCGAGACCGGCCGCAGCGTCGCCGAGGCCTGTGCCCGGCGGCTTAAGGGCGCCGTGCTCGAGCTCGGCGGCAAGGACCCGATGATCGTGCTCGACGACGCCCACCTCGAGCACGCGATCGCGGGCGCCGTCTGGGGCGGGTTCGCCAACGCCGGCCAGACGTGCTCGGGGATCGAGCGGGTGTACGTGGTGCGCTCGGTGGCGGATCGCTTCATCGAAGGTGTCATCGCGGGGGCGAAACGGCTGCGCGTGGGCGACCCGATGAGCTGGGACACCGAGATCGGCCCGATGGTGTCGGGCGAGCAGCTCGAGCTCGTCCGCGAGCTGGTCGACGACGCGGTCGCCGCCGGGGCCGAGCTCCACTGCGGCGGCCCGGTCGATGCGCCGGCGGGGCTCGAAGGCGCGTTCTACGCCCCGGTCGTGCTGACCGGCGTCACGCACGAGATGCGGATCATGCGCGAGGAGATCTTCGGCCCCGTGCTTCCGATCATCGTCGTCGATTCCGAGGCCGAGGCGGTGGCGCTCGCGAACGACTCGGAGTTCGGGCTCGGCGCCTCGGTGTGGACGTCTGACCGTGCGCGGGGAGAGCGGATCGCGGCGGAACTCCAGTCTGGGATGGTGTGGATCAACGACCACATGTTCAGCCACGGCGCCTGCCAATGCGCGTGGGGCGGCGTCAAGGACTCGGGCCTGGGACGCACCCACTCGAAGTTCGGGCTGTACGAGTGCGTCAACATCAAGCTGCGAGTGTGGGAGGGGTCGGCGATCCGCGACGCATGGTGGCATCCGTACGACGAGACGCTCGGACGAGCGCTGAAGCAGACCGCCGCGCTCCTGTACGGGCCCGCTTCGACACGCGGGCGCGCGCTGCGGGACGGCGCCGCACCGCTCACGCGGTTGGGCGCGCGCCTCGCTCGCGACGCAGTTCGCCGGTAGCGCGACCGGGGTTTGGCGATCCACCCTCGCATACGTCAGGTGCAGCGCCAAAGTTCGGCGCGGCTACCCTGTAGTTGATGCCCGCCCAGGCTTACCGCGGGAAGCAGTGCGTCTGCCAACTCCGCAAGGGAACGTGCGACCAGTCGTGCGTGCAGGGGATGCTCGAGACACCGTTCTACATCGCCTGCCTGCGGCTGAGCGGCCGCCGCTGCGTGGTCGTGGGCGGCGGCGACGTCGGGCTCGAGAAGGTCGAGGGCCTGCTCGCGTGCGATGCCGACGTGACGCTGATAGCCCCCGAGGCGCATCCGGCGCTCGTCCAGTTGGCGCTCGAGGGCTCGATTCGCTGGGAACGGCGCGAGTACCTGGACGGCGATCTCGACGGGTGCCTGATCGCGATCGCCGCCACCGACGACACCGACCTCAACATACGCGTGTTCGAGGAGGCCGAAGCGCGGGCGATGCTGGTCAACGTCGTCGACGTGCCGCCGCTCTGCAACTTCATCCTGCCCGCGATCGTGCGCACCGGACCGCTGGCGGTCGCGATCTCGACCGCCGGCGCCTCGCCGGCGCTGGCCAAGCGTATGAAGCGCGAGATCGGCGAGCTGTTCGGCGAGCCGTACGCGCTGCTGGCGATCCTGCTCAACGACGCCCGCGGCTGGGCGAAGGCGACGCTTCCGACCTATCAGGACCGCAAGGTGTTCTTCGAGTCGATCGTCAACGGCGACCCCGACCCGATCGAGCTGCTGCGGGCGGGCGACGTCGCCGGCGTTCAGGCGTTGATCGCCGACGCGCAGCGTGCGGTGGCGCCCGCGGTGGGTTGAGCGAGCTCACGCATCTGGACTCGGCCGGCCGCGCCCGGATGGTCGACGTCGGCGCGAAGCCGGTGAGCGAGCGCCGCGCGGTGGCGCGGGCGGTCGTGCGCGTCTCGCCGGAGACCGCGCGCAAGGTGGCCGCCGGCGACGCACCCAAGGGCGATGTGCTCGGGGTGGCGCGGATCGCCGGCATCCAGGCGGCCAAGCGGACGGCCGACCTGATCCCACTGTGCCATCCGCTCCCGCTTGCCTTCGTGGGCGTTGAGGGATCGGTCGACGCCGACGCCGGCGCGATCACGTTGGTTGCCGAGGCGCGGACGACGGGGCAGACCGGGGTCGAGATGGAGGCGATGACCGCCGCCTCGGTGGCGGCGCTGACCGTGTACGACATGGTCAAGGGGATCGAGCGCGGCGCCGAGATCGCCGAGGTCGTGCTGCTCGAGAAGGCCGGTGGCCGGTCGGGCCACTGGACCCGCGACGGGCAGCCCTGAGGCGCCGGCGCCGACCGGGCGAGCGACTGGGTCGATCCATCGCCGGCGCCGCGTGCGGAACCTAAGCGAGCAGCCGCGCGATCGCGGCCGGCGCCTCGGCTCCCTCGCGAAACGCGCGCTCGGCGTCTAGCTCGGCCGCACCGCCCGCGCCACCGATCACGACGTGCGGCCGGCCGGCGCCGGCGAGTGAGCGCGCGAGCGCGGTCTCGGGCTCCTGGCCGGCGGCGATCACGACCGTGTCCGCGGCGACGCGCCGCTCGACGCTACTGGCCTCAGCGTCACGGATCACGACCGCGTCGGGCTCGATCCGCTCGTACGCGACCCCGGTCAGGATCTCGACGCCGGCCATCCGCAGCTCCTGCACCACCGCCCAGCGCGTCGACGGCCCGATCCGCTCGCCGACGCGCGTTCCCCGGCGCATGAGCGTGACCACGGGAGGACCCGCCCGGTCGACCGGGACCGGGGCCGGGGCCGGCGGGCGATCGAACCCCGGTGGCGCCAGTCCATAGGCGCCGTAGAAATCGCCGTTCGCATAGCCGTGGCTGATCAGGTGCGCGACGTCGACGCCGACCCCGCCGGCGCCGATGATCGCGACGCTGGCCCCCGCGGGTACGCCGTCGCCGAGCAGCAGCTCGGCGTAGCTGACGACATGCGGCAGGTCGACCCCGGGCAGGTCGATCGGCCGCGGGACGACGCCGGTGGCGACGACCACGCAGTCGAAATCCCCAAGCTCGCCGGCGTCGCGCACCGGAGTGCCGACGATAACCGCCACCCCCAGCCGCTCGAGCTCAGCCTCGAAATAGGCGATCGTCCCGGCGAAGTCCTCCTTGCCGGGGATCCGGCAGGCCATCCGGAACTGGCCGCCGAGGCGATCGGAGGCCTCGAACAGCGACACCTCGTGCCCGGCGGCCGCGAGGGCGCGCGCCGCCTCCATGCCGGCGGGTCCTCCGCCTACGACCGCAACGCGCGCCACCGACCCAGGCCCGGGCACCGCGCAGGGCGCGGGCAATTCGAGCTCGTAGCCGGCGCGCGGGTTGACGACGCACGACACCCGCCGATCGAAGATCGAGCGGTCGATGCAAGCCTGATTGCAGGCGATGCAGACGTTGAGCCGCCGACCCGAGGCCGGATCCATCGCCTTGGGCACGATCTCCGGGTCCGCCAGGAACGGACGCGCCAGCGACACGAAGTCCGCGTCGCCCGCCGCCAGCACGGACTCGGCGAGCTCGACCGTGTTGATCCGGTTCGACGCGATCACCGGCACCGCGCCGGCGACCGCGTCGGAGACCGCCCTGGCCCACGGCCGCCACGCCCCGTGCGGGACGAGCGCCTGGACGGTCGGGACCCGCGACTCGTGCCAGCCGATCCCGACGTTGAGCGCGTCGACCGCGCCCCCGGCCACGACTCGCCGCGCAAACTCGAGCACCTCGTCCGCAGAAGGGCCGCCCTCGACGAACGAAGCCCCCGACATCCGGAACACGACCGCCTGCCCCGGACCGCCGCCCTCGCGCACCGCGGCCGCCACCGACAACGCGAACCGCATCCGCCGCTCCGCATCCCCACCCCACTCGTCGTCGCGCAGGTTCGTCGCCGGCGCCAGGAACTGGTCGATCAGGTATCCCTCCGAGCCCATGATCTCGACGCCGTCGAACCCCAGCTCGCGGGCCTGCCGCGCGGCTCGAGCGAAATCCGAGATCGTCTCAACGACCTCGTCGCCCGAGAGCGCCCTCGGCTCGCACCGGCTGTAGCGCGAGTACACCGCCGATGGCGCCACCGGCGTCAACCCGAACGACGCCTCGTACGCGTACCGGCCGGCGTGGAACAGCTGCAGCAGCACGAGTCCGCCGGCATCGTGGATCGCCGAAGCGACCCGCAAAAGCTTCCCACCATCCGCGTCCTCGTTAACGAAGCTGTAGTTCCGCCCGCCGGCGCCCACCCGGCTGATCGCCGACCCGCCGGTGACGATCAGCGCCGCGCCCCCCAACGCCCGCTCGCGATAGAACGCCGCGAGCGCCTCGCCATCGTCGTCGAGGCCCTCGAGCCCGAGGTGCATCGAGCCCATCACTATCCGGTGGGGCAGCGACAGCGGGCCGATCGCGCCCGCCCGCCACACGTACTCGAGCACGCGCCGGCGCTAGCGGAGCGCCTCGGACAGCGCGTCCAGCGCCGCGGCGCCGGCTGCGCCAGGCATGTCCGCGTGGAACGGTGGCGCGATCGCGGTCAGCCCGCCGTCGACGACGAGCGTCGTCCCGGTGACGTACTCCGCCTCAGGGGACAGCAGGAACAGCACGCAGCCGGCGACCTCGGCGGCCGTGCCCATCCGCTTCTTGGGGATCTTCGGTAGCACGGTCTCGAGCGACGGCACCCGGCCGGTGGCGTAGAAGTAGCTCGAGGAGTCGGTCTCGATGATCCCGCCGTTGACCGCGTTGACGTTGACGCCGAGCGGCGCGAGCTCGACCCCCATGTACCGGGCCCACGCCTCGATCGCGGCCTTGGCCGACCCGAGGTTCGCGTAGGTCGGGAACGAGCGGATGCTGCCGTAGCTCGACAGCACGACGATCCGGCCGCCGTCGGGCATCAACCGGACAGCGCGCTGGGTCCCGACCACGAACGCGCGGACGTTGAGGTTGAACGTCCGCTCGAGGTGGTGGGGCTTGAGATCCATGAAGTGGTGGAAGTTGCTCGCCGAGGCGTTCGAGACGAAGAAGTCCAGGCGCCCGTAGCGCTCCTGCACCTGGTCGAACATCGCGTCGATCTCCTCGAGGCTCTCGAGGTCGGCGCGGATCGCCATCCCGGCGGCGCCGAGGCGCTCGATCTCGGCGACGGTGTCGGCCGCCGCCTCCTCGTTCTGCTTGTAGTTGACGATCGGCGTCGCGCCTCGGGCGGCCAGCCGCAGCGCCAGCGCCCGGCCGATCCCGCGCGAGCCGCCGGTGATCAGCGCGACCTTGCCCTCGAACCCGCGGCGGGGATCGGGGAGCAGCGAATCCGGATCAGAGGAGGAGGCGGGGGTGGTCATCGGCGCAGCAGGTCCCGTGCGATCGTGGTCTTCTGGATCTCGGCGGTGCCCTCCTCGAAGCGCTGCGCGCGGGCGTCGCGGTACACGCGCTCGATCGGGCTGGTCGACCAGTACCCGAGCCCGCCGTGCACCTGGAGCGCACCGTCGGTCACCCGCTGGAGCATCTCGCTCGCGAACAGCTTCGCCATCGCCGCCTCCATCGGGGCCTGTCCGGTTGTCTCCCAGGTCGACGCCGCGTGCCACACGAGCCGCCGGCCGGCCTCGACGTCGGTCGCCATCTCGGCGAGCCTGAACGCGATCGCCTGGCGCTCGGCGATCTTCTTGCCGAACGTCTCGCGACGCTTGGCGTAGTCGACCGCCAGGTCGAGCGCCCGCTGGGCCAGCCCGACGCACGTCGTCGCCAGCGAGATCCGGCTCGGTCCGAGGAAGCCGCTCAAGGCGATCTCCACGCCCTGGCCCTCCTCGCCGAACCGGTCGGCGACCGGTACCGGCGCTCGATCGAACACGATGTGACCATGGTCGGTGCCGCGGACGCCCATCGTCTCGGCCATCTCGCGCGCGTCGACACCCTCGCCCCGGGTCGGCACCATCAGCGCGACGGTTCCGTCGGTGCCGCGGGTCCCCTCGACTCGGGCGAACGTCATCAGGTAGTCGGCGATCGTCCCGAACGTGATCAGGTGCTTCTCGCCGCTCAGGTAGTAGGTGTCGCCCTCCCGGGCCACGCTGCAGCGGATGTCGGCCCCGCTGCCGGCACCGGGCTCGGTCAGCGTGAACGCGACCTTGATCTCGCCCGCGACCGCCGGCTTGATGAAGCGCTCGCGCTGATCGTCGTTGGCGTGGGAGTCCATCGGGCGCCAGATGCCGTTGGAGACGTGGACGATCATCCGCAACGACGCGTGCGACATCGAGAACAGCTCGAGCAGCTCGAGGTAGCGGGTGAACTGGATGCCGGCGCCGCCGTACTGCACCGGCGCCGCCAGTCGCAGGTAGCCGCGGTCACGAAGCTCGTCCCAGAGCTCGAGCGGCACGCGATGCTCGCGCTCGATCAGCTCGGCCCAGCGCTCGCCTTCGTCCTCGACGTACGCACGGACCTCCGCTCGCAGCGTCTCGAAAGCCGATTCGGTTGGAGCTGTTGTCATGTCGTCACCTGGGTGCTCTGCACCAGCTCGCGCGCCTGAGTCCGCAGCACGAACTTCTGGATCTTGCCCGACGGCGTCCGGGGGAGGGACTCGACCAGTTCCAGTCGCTCAGGCCAGTAGGTCTTCGACACCCGGCAGGAGTCTAGGTACTCGAGCATCGTCTCGAAGTCCAGCTCCGCGCCCTCGTCGAGCACCGCGAACGCGCACGCGCGCTCGCCGAGGCGCTCGTCGGGCATCGCGACGATCGCGACGTCGCGGACCGCCGGGTGGGCGTGCAGCAGCTGCTCGATCTCGGCGACCGGCACCTTCTCGCCGCCGCGGTTGATCACGTCCTTGACCCGGCCGGTGATCCGCGCGTATCCGTGCGCGTCGATCCGCGCCAGATCACCGGTCCGATACCAGCCGTCGGCAGTCACGGCCTCGGCGGTCAGCGCCGGCCGGTTCAGGTACCCCTCGAACAGGCAGTCGGTGTGGACCTCGAAATTGCCCTCCTCGCCGGCGGCCAGCGGGCGGCCGTCGTCGTCGACCACGCGCAGGCGAACCCCGTCCAACGCACGCCCGTCGGTGCCCCAGGCCCGTTCAGCCACATCTCCGGGCGCGAACGCGCAACCGAGACAGCTCTCGGTCGTGCCCCACGCCCCGCCGACCTCGGCCCCGAGCACCTCGCGAGACCGGCGCGCCAGCTCGCGGGGGATCGCCGCGCCGGTGGCCACGAAGATTCGAAGCCGTCCCGGGCCTTCACCTCGGTCCGCCGCCACTCGCGTCAGATCCGCGAGGAACGGGGTCGCGGCCTGCACGAACGTGACGCCGAACCGCTGCATCGCGTCGAGCCCGACCTCGGCGTCCCACGCGTCCTGGAGCACCTGCGGAACGCCGATCCGGATCGCGATCCACATTCCGTACAGGAACCCGGTCTGGTGCGCGAGCGGCGAGGGCACGTACACGACGTCGCCGGCGCCGAGCCCGAAATGGTCGATGTGATGATCGGCGGCGCGCATCAGCACGTCGTGGCGGTGGAGCGCGCCCTTGGGCTCGCCTGAGGTCCCCGACGTGAACAGCAGCTGCGCGATCTGATCGGGTCCCGGTGCTGGCGCGGCGACCGCGGCGTCGTCCGCCGCCGCGAGCGGCTCGCCACCGTTCAGCTCCACGACGTGCTCGAGCGCGGGCAACTCGGCGCGCAGCCCGCCGGCCATCGCGGCGTAGTCGCGCCCCCGGAACGCACCGGGTACGAACAGCACGCGGGCGCCGCTCTCGCGGAGCATGAACGACAGCTCGCGCTCGCGGAAGATCGGCATCAGCGGCTCGCACACGGCACCCAGGCGCAACGTGGCCAGCGCGATAGTCACGAAATGAATTTGGTTCGGTAGCTGGAAGGCGACGGTGTCGCCATTGCCCACCCCGAGGGATTCGAGCGCGGCCGCAACCCGATCGGTCTCGTCCGCCAGCGCGCTCCAGGTGAGCTCGCGCACCCCGCCGCCCGCGCGCACCTCGACGACGGCGCGCGCGTCCGGCCGCTCGCGGGCGTGCCGCGCCAGGTCGTCGAGGATCAGCTCGCCGGGCACGACGTCCCTACCCGACGGACGGCACGCGGGCCGGCTCGCGCGAGACCGCCGCGGGAACGCCGAGCGCGTTCATGTGATCGAGGAACTCGGGATACGAGATCCGGTACGCGTGGGGGTAGGAAAGCTCGGTCACGCCGGTGGCGATCGATCCGGCGACGGTCAGCGCCATCAGCACCCGGTGATCGTTGAACGAGGACAGCATCGCTCCTCGCAGGCGCGCGACGCCCTCGAACGTCATGTCGTTGCCGTCGAACTCGACCCGCGCGCCCATCTTGCGGAGCTGGAGCATCGACGCGACGCGGTCGGACTCCTTGAGCCGCACGTGGGCGACGTGCCCGAGCGCGCTCTTGCCGCTCGCCCGGCTCGCGAGCACCGACAGGATCGGGACCATGTCGGGGATGTCGCGGCAGTCGAGCGGGCCGCCCTCGGGCGGCGTGCCGTCGTGGTCCATCGAGATCGAGCGCATGTCCTCACGCGAAGCGGAACGGCACGCCCGCGGCCATCAACGAGTCGAGCACCGACGCCTCGGGATGTCCGGCGATCGGCGTCGAGCTGTGGAACGTCACCTTTGAGGGATTGAGCGTGCAGGCCGCGAGCCCGAACACCGCCGAACCGAGATCGGGCGGGAGCACGACGTCGGTCGGCTTCGGTCGCTGGCCCGGGGTCACGTAGAACTCCCGCCAGTCCTCGCGCGCGGTGACCTCGAGGCCGAACTCGCGCATCATGTCGAGCGTCAGCTCGAGGTAGGGCCGCTCGTTGAGCTCGCCGCGGATCTCGATCGTGGTCGGCTCGAGCGCGTACGGCGCGAGCATCAGCAGGCCCGAGATCCACTGCGACAGCGTCCCGTCGATCCGGATCCGCCCTCCGCGCGGGACTCCGGGGTAGACGGTCACGGGCAGGTGCTGGCCCTCGTACTCCAGGCGCACCCCCATCCGCTTGAGTGCCCGCAGCATCGGCCCAATTGGACGGCGGCGGAAGTAGCGCTGACCGACGAACCGCACCGGGCGGTCGCCGAGCGCGGCGAGTCCGAGCAGGAAGTACAGCGTCGTGCCCGAACTGCCGACCGACACCTCGTCACCGACGGGCGAGAACCCTCCGCCGGTCACGCGCCACCCCGATCCGACGCTCTCGATCCGAGTGCCGAGCGCGCGCAGGGCCTGGACCGTGAACGCGACGTGCCGGGCGGCGGTGCGCTCGACGATCGTGCTCTGCCCGGGGGCCAGCGCCGCGAGCATCAGCGCGCGATGAGCGTGGTACTTCGACGGCGGGATCGCCAGCTCTCCCACGAGCGGAGCCTGGGCCTTGGCTACCAGCAGGCGCACCGGCGGCAGGATAACGGCGCCTTCACACGCCGAACCCGCCGCCGGAAATAGACCCACCGAATGGGGGGTCGCCGCCGAGAGTTAGCTCTTCTTGAACGCGCCTCCGACAAGCACCGTTCGCCGGCCGATGCAGGCGGCGGAGGGATCACTGACCTTCGTGAACGTAAGCGAAGCCCCGGAGACCTTGAACTTGTAGACGCCGGTTCCCGGGCACTTGCCCTCGCCACCGGTGTCCTTGAGGCTGATCTTGCTCCCCTTGATCGTGTAGTTGCCGTGGACGACCGCGTGACCGCCATCGGCGACCTTGTAGGTCCCGTTCTTGAAATTGACCGTCCACTTGCCGTTGAGCTGACCGCCGAGAACAGTCGAATGCACCGTCCTCTTGTACGTCCCGCTCAAGCCGGCGGCGGCCACCGCCACCGAGCAGAACGCCAAACCGACGACAACCACCACCGCGGTGAAGATCCTCTTCATCGCACACCCCTTTCCGCTCCCGGCCAGAGCGATAGACCGCGCGGGAACGTATCGCCCGCGAGGTTGCGATTGGGTTAGCCGGCGGTTCGCCCTGGGCGTCGTGCCCAACGTCGCGACAGCGGACTCCTCGCCGCCCCTACCCTGTGCATCCGACCACTCCTGTCATGAAGACCGCGATCATCACCGTCTCCACGTCCGTCGCCGCCGGCGACGCCGAGGACCGCTCGGGGCAGGCGCTGGCCAAGCTGGCCGACGGCCGCGGGAGCCGAGATCATCGCCACCGAGGTCGTCGCCGACGATCGCAAGGCGATCGAGAAGGTGTTGCGCCGCCACACCCGCGCCGGGACCGCGCTGATCTTCACGACCGGTGGCACCGGCTTCACCCACGACGACGTGACGCCCGAGGCGACCCGGGCGGTGATCGAGCGCGAGGCCCCGGGGTTCGCCGAGGCGATGCGCGCGGAGGCGCTCAAGCACACCCCGATGGGGATCCTGTCGCGCGGCGTATCGGGGATCGCGGGCCGCACCCTGATCGTCAACTTCCCCGGCAACCCCAAGGCGATCGGGGAGCTGTTCCCGGTCATCGGCCCGACGCTCGGGCACGTGGTGGCGACGCTCCAGCACGAGGGTGGACCAACCCCCGGCCATTGAGCTGCGGGGTCTGCGCCGCCACTTCGGCGAGCGGATCGTGCTTCGTGACGTGTCGGTGCAGGTGCCGGCGGGGTCGACCCTCGCCGTGCTCGGGCGCAACGGCGCCGGCAAATCGACGCTGCTGCGGATCCTCGCGACGCTGCTCAGGCCGCACGCCGGCGAGGTCACCGTGCTCGGCGAGCCGCTGCCCAGGCGGGCGTTCGCGGTTCGCGGCAGCCTTGGCCTGCTCGCCCACGACCCGCTGCTGTACCGCGATCTGAGCGGTCGCGAGAACCTCGTCTACCACGCCCGGCTGCACGGGGTGGGCGCCACCCGCGTCGAGGAGGTGCTCGAAGCGGTCGGAATGCGGGAGCGAGCCGACGAGCCGGTGCGCCAGCTCTCGCGGGGGATGGTCCAGCGCCTGGCGGTGTGCCGGACGGTGCTCCACGCCCCGCGTCTGCTGCTCCTCGACGAGCCGCTGGCCAATCTCGATCCCGCCGCCACCGAGCTGGTCGCGCCGCTGATCGGCCGGGCGGCCGGCCCCACGCGCGTGCTGACGAGCCATGACCCGCAGGCCGCCCTGGCCGAGGCCGACCTGGTGCTCGGGCTCGAGGCCGGGAAGGCGGCGTTCCTGACCACCCCGGACAAGGTCGACCCGGCGGCGGTGAAGCGCCTGTACGCATGAGATCCCATGCGACCCGCGCCGACGTCGGGCCGGTGAGGGCCCGATGAAGACGGTCCTCACCATCCTGCGCAAGGATCTGCTCCTCGAGCTCCGCGGCTTCGAGACGCTCCCGGCGATGGTCCTGTTCGCGATCGTCACGTTCGTGATCTTCCACTTCGGGCTCAACCGCGACACGATCAGCGGCCAGCTCGCCGCCGGCGTCCTGACCGTCACGCTGCTGTTTGCGGCGATGCTCGGGATAAACCGGCTGTTCGTCGCCGAGCGCGAGCAGGGCGGCTTCGACGCGTTCCTGCTGGCGCCGGTCGACCGCTCGGCGCTGCTCGTGGCCAAGGCGCTGGCGCTGTTCCTGTTCCTGGTCGTGCTCGAGGTCATCGCGGTCCCGGCGTTCGGGCTGCTGCTGCTCGGCCCGTCGCTCGGACCGCCGCTACTCGGCCTGATCGCCGTGCTGGCGCTCGGCGACGTCGCGCTCGCGGTGATCGGGACGCTGGTGTCGGCGATCGCCGTCCAGACGCGGGCGCGAGACCTGATCGGCCCGATCATCGGCCTGCCGCTGCTGCTGCCCGCCCTGATCGGGATGGCCCGGGGGGCGGGGCCGCTGCTGGCTGTGCACACCTCGGGCTCGCCGCCGGGGAGGTGGGTGGCGATCCTCGCTCTCTATGATCTGGTCTTCGCCCTCCTGTCCTACGCTGTCTTCGACTTTCTCCTGGAGGACTAAGGCTTTGACGACTTACGGCCGCGGCCTTCGCGGCGTCTCTCTCGCCGCCGCCGCGACCATCACGGTGGCGCTCGCATTGACGTTCTTCTACGCGCCGCTCGACGCCAACCAGGGCTTCATCCAGAAGATCTTCTACATCCACGTGCCGCTGGCGATCACGGCGCTGTGCGGGTTCGTGTTCGGCGGCGTGCTCGCCGCGATGTACCTGCGCACGGGAGATCGCAAGTGGGACATCCGCTCCTACGTCGCGATCCACATGGCGCTGATCTTCGGGATCGGGACGCTGTTCACCGGCACGATCTGGGCCAAGGCGTCCTGGGGCCACTGGTGGGTGTGGAGCGACCCGACGCTGACCTCGTTCCTGATCGTGATGCTGCTGTTCGCGACCTATCAGCCGCTCCGCTTCTCGATCGAGGATCCCGAGCGCCAGTCCCGCTACGCGAGCGTGTTCGCGATCGTCGCGGGCGCGTTCGTCCCGCTCAACTTCATCGCGGTCCGGGCCGCCCAGCAGTACGTCCACCCGCGCGTACTGACCTTGACCGGCGGCAACCTGCCGGGCTCGATGAGGCTGACGTTTTTGGTGTCGCTGATCGGGATCGCGCTGCTGTACGTGACGCTGTGGAAGTACGAGATGGCGGCCAAGAGCACGCGCATGCAGGTGCGAGCGCTCCGCCGCGCGCTGCTGGGCGAGGACGCGATCGTGCCGCTGAAACGGAGCGCGGCGCCGTCATGAGCCTCACGCTGCTGGCCTCGCTGCCCACCGCGGTCGCCCCGGCGCTCCCCCTGCACTCCGCCGGCAAGTACGTGGCCGGGGCATACATCGTGTTCCTGGCGCTCGTGCTCGTGTACGTGGCGATCATGGCCACGCGGCTGTCGCGGACCGAACGTGAGTTGATCGAGCTCCGGCGCGACGTCGAGCGGCGCCGCGACGAGGAGTCTCGCGATCCGGGCCGGGAGCGGGAGCCGGTGGCATGAGCGAGCTGCTCGCGATCGGCGTCTCGCACAAGACCGCGCCGGTCGAGGTGCGCGAGCGCGTGGCCCTGCCCGAGGCGCGCGGCGCGGAGTTCGTGCGCGATCTGCGTGGCACGGGGGAGGTGCACGAGGCGGTCGCGATCTCGACCTGCAACCGCACCGAGCTGTACGTGGTCGTCGGCAATCCGGTCGAGGCCGAGAGCCGCGCGCTCGGGATGCTCGCGAGCCAGGCCGGCATCCGGCCCACCGAGCTCGCTCCGGCGATCTACTCGCTGCGCAACTGCGACGCCGCCCGTCACCTGTACCGCGTGACCGCTGGCCTCGACTCGATGATCGTCGGCGAGGCCGAGATCCAGGGCCAGGTCAAGCGCGCCTACGAGGCGGCGATCTCCGGCGAGACCGTCGGTCCGCTTACGAACCACATGTTCAAAGCCGCGCTCGCGACCGGCAAGCGCGTCCGCACCGAGACGGCGATCGGCGAGCGGCAACTGAGCCTGCCGTCGGTGGCGGTGGCGCTCGCCCGCGAGCAGCTCGGGGACCTGGTCGGGCGGATGATCGTGATCGTCGGCACCGGCGAGACCGGCGAGCTGGCCGCCCGGGCGCTCGCCGACAGCGGCGGGAGGACCGTGTTCGTCGCGAGCCGCCGGCGCGACCGCGCAATCTCGCTCGCCCGGCGCTACGGCGGGGAGAGCATGAGCTTCGACGAGCTGCCTCAGGCGCTCGAACGCGCCGACATGCTGGTCGCGGCGACCGCCTCGCCGCATCTGCTGCTCGAGGCCGCCGAGCTGGGCGAGGTGATGGCGGCGCGGAGACGGCGGCCACTGCTCTTGATCGACCTCGCGGTCCCGCGCGACATCGACGCCGACTGCGGCGAGATCGACGGCGTCTCGCTGTACGACATCGACGACCTGCAGGCGGTGATCGCCCGCAACCGCAAGGTCCGCCAGGCCGAGGCGCGCAAGGCCGAGGGGATCATCGAGGAGGAGATTCAGCGGTTCGCCGCGTGGCTGGGGTCGCTCGAGGTGCTGCCGACGCTGGCGGCGCTGCGCGCTCACGGCACCGCGATCGCCGAGCAGGTGCTGGCCGAGAACGCCGGCAAGTGGGAGGGGCTGTCCGAGCGCGACCACGAACGCGTGGATGCGATGGCCCGCGCGATCGTCAACCGGCTCCTGCACGCCCCGACGTCGCGGCTGAAGGAGCTCCGCGACGACCGGGTGCACGCCCGGATGGCGCTGATCCGGGACCTATTCGGTCTGGAGGTCGAGAGCGCCGCGCCGGTGGAGCAGCCGGTAACCGAGCTCGAAGAAGCTCGAAGGCTTCGCCAGCGACTCCGTTGATCAGGCTCGGGACCCGTGGGAGCGCGCTGGCGCTCGCGCAGGCGGAGTGGGTGGGCGAGCGACTGGGCGCGCAGTACGAGCTCGTGCCCGTTACGACCGCCGGCGACCGGGGCGCCGCGGTCGGGGACAAGTCGCGATGGGTCTCGGAGCTCGAGCGTGCCCTGCTCGCCGGCGAGATCGATGTAGCCGTGCATTCGGCTAAGGACGTGCCCGCAGAACTGGCGGAAGGACTCGAGATCGTCGCGATACCGGCGCGCGAGGATCCGCGTGACGCGATCTGCGGCGCGCCGTCGTTGTCGGAGCTGGGTCCCGGCGCGCGAGTAGGCACCAGCAGCCTCCGGCGAGCGGCTCAGATCCGCGCCGTCCGCGAGGACCTCGAGGTCGTGGAGGTGCGCGGGAACGTCGACACGCGTCTGCGAAAGCTCGCCGAGGGCCAGTGCGAGGCGCTGGTGCTGGCGGTGGCCGGCCTTCACCGCCTGGGCCGGCGCCCGGACGGCATTCTCGACGAGCTCGTCCCGGCCGCCGGCCAGGGAGCTCTCGCGCTCGAAGCGCGCCCGGGCCGGCTAGCGATCTCCGGGCTGATCGACGAGGAGGCCACAGCATGCGTGACCGCCGAACGTGAGCTGACGCGCGCGCTCGGCGCCTCTTGCAACACGCCGGTCGGCGCCCATGCCCGGATGTTCGACGGCGGCGAGATCGAGCTCACGGCCTGGGTGGGCCGTCCGGACGGTTCGGCGTGGCTCAGCGATCGACTGCGCGGACTGCCGGATGGGTTGGGCGCTCTCGTGGCGGATCGGCTGTTGGCGGTGGGCGCGGCGGAGCTGCTTTCGTGACCGTCTATCTCGTCGGCGCCGGTCCCGGCGATCCGGGGCTGCTCACGGCGCGCGCGCTCGAACTGATCGCCGCCGCCGACGTGATCGTCTATGACCGGCTGATCCCGGCCACGGCGCTCGACGGCGCCCGGCCCGACGCGACGCTGATCTACGCCGGCAAGGAGGGCGGCGGGCCGTCGATGCCGCAGTCCGAGATCGACCGCTTGCTGGCCTCGCACGGCTCGTCCGCGGCGACGGTCGTACGTCTGAAGGGGGGCGACCCGTTCGTGTTCGGCCGCGGCGGCGAGGAGGCCGAGGCGCTACTCGCCGCCGGGATCGAGTTCGAGGTCGTCCCGGGGGTCACCGCCGGCGTCGCCGGGCCGGCGTACGCGGGGATCCCGGTCACCCATCGCGACGCCGCCAGCGCGGTCGCGTTCGTCACCGGGCACGAGGACCCGACCAAGCCGGAGTCGGCACTCGATTGGGCCGCGCTGGCTGCGTTTCCGGGGACGCTCGTGTTCTACATGGGCGTCCGGCAGCTGCCGGCGATCGCGTCCGCGCTGATCGCCGGCGGGCGCGACGCGGCCGAAGCGGCGGCGGTGGTGGAGCGGGGGACGCTGCCCGATCAGCGGGTGGTGACCGGGACGCTTCAGACGATCGCGGGGGTGGCGGCCGAGGCGGGAATCCGGGCGCCGGCTCTGATCGTCGTGGGTGCGGTCGCCGGTTTGAGGGAGCGGCTGGCGTGGTTCGAGTCGCGGCCGCTTGCCGGCCTCAGCGTCGCCGTGACGCGGGCGCGGGCGCAGGCCAGCGGGCTGGCCGGGCGGCTGGCCGGTCTCGGCGCGGCCGTCGTCGAGGCGCCGGCGATCAAGATCGTGCCGCTCGACGGGCCGGCGCCGGCGGTCGCCGGCTACGACCTGGTGTGCCTGACGAGCCCGAACGGGGTGCGGCTGCTGTTCTCCCGGTTAGCGGCCGCTGGGCTCGACGCGCGCGCATTGGCGGGCGCCCGCGTGGCCGCGATCGGCCCGGGGACCGCGGCAGCGCTGCGGGCGTACGGGGTGATCGCGGACGTCGTGCCCGAGCGTTTCGTGGCCGAGGGCCTGGTCGACGCGCTCGCCGATATGCCCGTGAAGCGCGCGCTGGTGGCGCGCGCGGCCGAGGCCCGGGACGTGCTCGTCGACGCGCTCCGCGAGCGTGGCGCCGAGGTCGACGTGGTCGCGCTGTACGAGACGGTCGCCGAGCCGCTCAGCGAAGCCCAGCTGGCCGCGGTCGCCGATGCCGACTACGTGACGTTCACCTCGTCCTCGACCGTCCGGTTCTTCCTCGAGTCCGCGGGCGGCCTCGGTCGCGGCCCGGGCCTGCGGGCGAGGCTCGTCAGTATCGGCCCGGTCACGAGCGCGACGCTCCGCGAGCATGGCCTCGAGCCCGACGTCGAGGCGAGCCGGCACGACATCGATGGTTTGGTCGAGGCGCTGGTGGCCGACGCCGGCGCGCGTCACGCGGGCCAGGACGAGTAGCCGCGGGAGTGAAGCCAGTTGCGCAGCAGCCCTCGCCACCGGTGGTAGAGCCGCAGCGGCGTGCGCAGCGACACGCTACGGATCACCGCCAGGGACGTGGCCTGATATGAGATCCGTTGGCGGCGGGTGGCGCCGGCGAGGCGATAGGAGAGGAACGTCGATCGATACGGCATGAGCGGCGCGAGCGCGTAGCCGGCCCAATGGATCAACGTCACCGGCCGGCCCGACTCGGGCATGCGGGCATCGGCGAGCACGAAGCCTCCGTCGCGGCGCTTGAGCCGCATTCCCGCCCACGCGTCGACCACGCCCGTAACCGCCTCGTGTGCGTCGACCTTGGGCAACTCGGTCTCGTCGACCACGTAGTTGATGAACGTCTGCTCGTTGATGTCGACGAACTCGCGGCGGTGGGAGTGCGATGACGCGAGGCACTCCTCGAGCATCGAGGGCGTGACCGTCCCTGTGCGGCCCATGAACAGCCCGGTGTTGAAGCCGACCGATGCCCGGCGGGCGATCATCTCGTTGCCCAACGGCTGCTCGTAGACCTGCGTCATGTCGGTCGTGAAGTACATGAACTGCGCGGGCTGGGCGCGCATCGCTTCGAAGTACGGATCGAGCGGCCGCAGCACGACGATGTCGGCGTCGAGGAACATGAACCGCTCGTACGGCCCCCAGAACGCGCAGAACTTGCGCATCGTGTGGGGCCGCCACTCATCGCCCGGCCAGTAGCGAGCGCCGAGCGAGTCCATCTCCGCGAGCGACGGATCGTCGTAGATGTCGAAGCCCAGCCGCGCCGCGAGCGCTCGCGTCCGGCGCAGGTTCGTGTCGAACGGGATCACCGTCAACGACGTATTCGGACTGTTGGCGCGGAGGCTCTCGCCGAGCGCGATCAGGCCGTCGATGATCCCGTCGTTGGCCAGGCAGACGATCCCTTCGCTTCCGGCTGCTGCAGGCACGGGGCCACACGGTACCGTCCGCCCGCCTCTGCGAACATCGTGGCGGTGGCGGCCAATCCCCCGGTCATCACGTTCCTCTCCGACTACGGCCTCGACGACGATTTCGTCGGCGTCTGCCACGCGGTGATCGCCGGCATCTGCCCGCAGGCGCGAGTCATCGACCTCGTCCACGGGGTCCCGCGCCACGACGTCCGCGCCGGCGCGGTGATCCTCGCCAGCGCGCTGCCGTACCTGCCGATCGGCGTGCATCTCGCGGTCGTCGACCCCGGCGTTGGCACCGACCGGCGGGGCGTGGCGGTGCGGGTCGCGGACGGGCGGCTGCTGGTCGGACCGGACAACGGGCTGCTGTCGCCGGCAGCCGAACGCGCCGGCGGCGTCGTCGAGGCCGTCGACATCTCAAGCTCGCCGTTCACGCTCGAGCCCGTGTCAGCGACGTTCCACGGCCGCGACATCTTCGCGCCGGTCGCGGCGCGGCTGGCCGGCGGTGCGGCGCTCGCGGATGCCGGCACGCCGTGCGATCCGGGTGGGCTGGTCGCGCTCGAGCTACCACGCGCGGAGCTCTCCGACCGGGTGATCGTGGCGCACGTCCTCTACATCGACCGCTTCGGGAACATCCAGCTCAACGTCGACGAGCCGGATCTCGAGCGGGGGCAGTTGTTTGCGGTGAGCACCGCCCGCGGCGGGAGCTCGGAGCCCGCCCGTTACGTGAGCACGTTCGCGGACGCGGGCGCCGGCGAGCTCATCGTCTATGAGGACGCCTCCCGGCATCTTGCGGTGGCAGTCAACCAGGGGGACGCCGCGAGGCGGCTCGATCTCGCCGTCGACGACGAGCTGCGGATCAGCATCGAATGAGCCCGCCGGCGCTCGGCAATCCGCGTGCTCACTACCGCCTGACCGACTCGACCAACGCCCGCGCCCGCGAGCTCGCGACCCGTGGCGCGCCCCACGGGACGCTCGTGACCGCGGCCGAGCAGTCGGCGGGCCGCGGGCGCCAGGGCAGGACCTGGAGCGCGCCGGCGGGCCGGGCGCTGCTGTGCTCGATCGTGATCCGCGACCCGCTGCGGCTGCTGCCGTTGGCGGCTGGGGTCGCGGTGGCCGAGGTCGTCGGGGTGGACGCCTCGATTAAGTGGCCGAACGATGTGCTCGACGGCGGACGCAAGGTCGCCGGCATCCTCGTCGAGGGTCGCTTACAAGAGCGCTGGGCGGTGGTCGGCATCGGCGTCAACGTCGCGCTCCGCGCCGAGGACTTCCCGCCGGGGCTCCGCGACCGCGCCGGGACGCTCGGGCGCGAACCGAGCGCGATCGAGCCGGTGCTCGAGGCGCTGCTCCGCGGACTCGAGCGCTGGGTCGCCGCCGACGCCGGCGCCGTGCTCGACGCCGTCCGCGCCCGCGACGCGCTGCTGGGGCGCGAGGTGCGCTGGGGCGGCCGCACGGGCACGGGTGCCGGCATCGACCGCGACGGCCGTCTAGTGGTGCAAACGGAGGCGGGGCAGGTGGAGCTCGACGCCGGCGAGGTCCACCTGGGCGGGGAGTGAGGCGGCCGGCGCCGGCGTCGGCCACTATGCACAAGGCCCGAAACCGGGTCGCAGTCGCCGGCTAACGGGACGTAAGCATGTGGGGGATGCTTATGTCCCGGGGACGGGGGCGGCTGCGGTGATTTCGGGCGAAATGCAGGCGCTACGCCGCGGCTTCGGCGTCGTGCGAGTCGTCCTCGTCGGCCGCCGAATCGTCGATGTCATCGTCAGCGTCCGCGGAATCGTCGACGTCATCGTCGTTGTCGCCGTTATCGTCGTCGTCGTCGTCCGGCGAATCGTCGTCATCGTCGTCGTCGTCGGAATCGTCGATGTCGTCGTCATCGTCGTCGTCGTCCGCGGAATCGACGACGTCATCGTCGTCATCGTCCGGGGAATCGTCGTCATCATCGACGTCGTCCTCCTCCGGGGCGCCGCCATTGACATCGAGCTCGTCGTCGTCGTCGACCTCCACCTCGACGTCGATCTCGACTACTTCATCGTTCGACACCGGCTCGTCGCCGTTTTGCGCCACCGTGGTCGCCCGCGTGCGCTGCGCCACCGCGCCAGCACCGGCCGCGCCGGTTGCCGGCGCCTTGCGCTTGCGCCGACTCTTGCCGCGCCGGCCCTTGGGGAAGTTGCGGAGCAGCTCGCGCGCGAGTGCCGCGGGCTTGCGGGCCATCCGCGTCCTCGCGCCGCGAAGCGCCTCCTCGGCCTCCGGGGTGTGCGCCAGCGCCGCCGCCAGCAGCGCTGCCGACAGCCGGCGGTCCTCCTTTCGTGCGGCATGGACGAGCCGGCGCGCGTTGCGGGCGTGCGCCGCGCCGCTTGAGTTCACCAGCAGCCCTAGCAGCCGCTTGGTCTCGGGCCAGCGCTGCACCGCGTACTCCTCGTGGACCTCGCGCGTGTACTCCGCCATCCGCCAGATCCACGCGTTGGCCTGATCGCGGCGGCCGATGCGGCGTTCGGCGAGCGCCTGAAGCATGATCTTCACGCCCTCGCGGCGCTCGTCGCGCGGCCAGCCGGCCATGATGTCGATCGCGCTGTCGAACGCCTCGGCGTCTCGCGAGGAGGAGATCTCCTGAAGCGCCCGCAGTCGAAGCTGCGAGTTGCGATTGCGCTGGACCGCGGTCAGTAGGAACCGCCGTTTCAACTCACCGCCGCGGTCGAAGTGGAGCATCGCCTTGGCGCGCCGCCAGCCGTTGGGCGCGACGCGGGCGCCGGCGAGGGCCGCCCACACGTGCTGCTCGCCGTAGTCGAGGTGCTCGACCGCGATCCGCCACAGCTCGCGCTCGAATACCTGCGCGCGACGCTCGGGATCCGGCGTAACCGGCAACACGCGGCGCTCAACCCGGACTCGCCGACCGCGGCCGCGCCGCACCGGGCCGACGACGATCGCGCCACCCCGGTAGACGTCGCGATCGAGCAGCGAATGCAGAGTCACGACCGGGTCGTCGTGCTTGGTCGCCGGGTGGACGAAGTCGACGACGATGCCCGCCTCTTTGCCCGGATGCCGGCGCGTCACGCGACCCACCCGCTGCTGGTAGATGCGCTTCGAGGCGGTCGGCGCCAGGTGCATGCAGATCGTCGCCCGTGGGCTGTTCCATCCCTCGGCCAGCAGCTGAGCGTTGACGAGCACGTCGATCTTGCCCGACTCGTAGTCGGCGAGGATCCGCGCCAGCTGGCGCTTGGGCGTCTCGCCGGACACGCCCTTGGCTTTCATCCCCATGTCCTGGAAGGCCTTGGCGACGTTGTAGGCGTGACGGACGCCGGCGGCGTAGACGACCCCGGGAACATTGTTGAACCGGGTCTTGTAGAGGTCGGCGATCGCCATGTTGAACGGCGTCTGGTCGAGCAGCTCGGCCAGCATCTCCTGGTCGAACTCGGTGTCCACCTCGCCGCGCCGGAGCGGCACCTTGGCGATCGTGCGGACGCCCGGTCCGGGCGGGATCCGGATGCACCGCAGCGGCGCAATCACGCCGCGCCGGGCGGCCTGAGCCAGGTCGAAGCGCGAGGTCTGGGTCGGGAACAGGTCGGTGACGTGGCGGGCGATCAGCGCGCCGGTCGCTGTCATGCCGATGAAGATCGGGCCCGACCAGGCGCGGATCGCGGCCGAGGTCTTCTCGCCGAGCGCTGTGTGGGCCTCGTCGCAGATCACGATCGTGTAGGCGTCGGAGATCTTGCCGGCGTTGCGCACAAACCACTGGTAGGTCTCGACGGTCACGGGGCCGTTGCCGTTGTCCTTGCCCTTCAGCAGAGGCCCGGTGATGCGGTCTCGATAGCCGCGGTCGCGCAGCTCGCCGTTGAACTGGTCGACGAGGTTGCGACGGTGGGTGAGGATCAGCACGCCACCGGTGCGCGAGGCCTCGACGAACCCGAGCGCCGCGACCGTCTTGCCGGCCCCGGTCGCGTGCTCGAACCAGAAGCGGCGGTCGGCGTTGGGGTCGTCCGGGGCCTCGGGGAGCTGTTCGTCGTCCTGGAGCTCGTCGCCCTCGTCCTGCCAGTCCTGGGGCTCCTCGTCCTCGCCGTCGCCGTTGGCGTCGAGATCGGGGTCGTCCTCGCCGGGGATTGCCACCGACGCGAGCTCAACCGGGGACGGCGGTGGTGGCACCGCTCCGTTGCCGTTCACCTGGGCCTCGGCGAGCAGAGCGGTCAGGGTGCCCGACAGCGCGTCGACCTGGTGGGCCGAGAGCACGGTGTCGTCGGCCAGACGTGGCTCCTCCTCGGACAGCACCCGCTCGAGTCCGAGCAGCAGCGAGAACTTCCGCCGCCAGTCGATCGAAGGCTTGTCGGCGCCGGCGTCGACCTCGGTCAGCGCGGCGTCGAGCGCCCGCCGGCGCGCCGACCCTGGCGCGAGGGCGTCTTCGAGCGATTCGCCGTCGTAGACGAACCGTTCACGGGTGAACAGCTCGGCCCGCGCGATCGCGGCAGGACTGGGGAAGGGGGTGGAATCACCCATACAAATCGAAAGGTTGCGTTTCGGAAAGCGAGCCGCGGAGGTACTTCGAAGCGACTCAGGCGGTCTCGCTAGAGGCCGTGCACGGCGAGGATAAACCCTCAGAAAGCGGATGCCCCCTCGCCGCCACCCGGCTAGGAGGAATGGCCTCCCCCATTAAAGCAGGTCGCTTCGGCCAAAGGGCCGCCCCGCAGCCCGGCGCTTCGGCTGAACGCCCATCCCGCAGCCCGGCGCGCTTCCGGTGTGTCGCCGCAGGGCAAGGGAATTGGGCGCGAGGGCTGCGGCCCGGGCGTCTCAGCCTCGCTCACAGCGCTTCGCTTCGGCCAAAGGCCCGCCCCGCCAGCCCGGCGCGCCTCCGTTTCGTCGCCGCGGGACCACGGGACTGGGCGCGAGGGCTGCGGGCCGGACCTCTCGGCCTCGCTCACAGCACTTCGCTTCGGCTGAACATCCGTCCCGCAGCCCGGCGCGCTTCCGGATTGTTGCCGTAAGTCGTGAGGAATCGGGCGCGAGGGCTGCGGGCCGGACCTCTCGGCCTCGCTCACAGCCGCTCGAGGGTCCACGGGCCCCGCCAGGACGGGGCACCGGCCCCACGGATGCCGAGCGGAGCGAGGCCTATTCCCGCCGCTGATGGCGAGACCGGCGGGGGTGTGTGGCAACCTGTTAGGGCGATGACTCCGCTCCGGTCCACGGGCACTGCCGTGATCGAGATTCGGCGTGCGCAGAGCAGAGAGGAGCTGGCGGCTGCGCTTGCCCTCCGCCACGCGGTGTTCTGCGTCGAACAGGGCGTGCCCGAGCGCGACGAGCTCGACGGCCGTGACCACGAGGGGATCCATCTCGTCGCGGTGCGCGATGGGGAGATGCTCGCGACCTGCCGGATCCTGCTCGTCGGCACCACCGCCCAGTTCAGCCGGCTCGCGGTCAGGGTGTCGGCGCGGCGGCAGGGAATCGCGACCGCGCTGCTCGAGGCGGCCGACCTCGAGGCGCGAGCCGGCGGCGCCCGCCGGCTCGTGCTCCACGCCCAGACCTACGCGCGCGAGCTGTACGAGACCGCCGGCTACCGCGCCCGCGGGCGCCTGTTCTGGGAAGCGGGAATCGAGCACGTCGCGATGGAGAAGTTGCTTGATTGACGGCGTCGGGGGCGCCGCCGAGGATCGAGATGCCTGAGATCCGGATCGATCCGCTGACGGGGTTCAGGGCGATCGTCGCCGGAGATCGCGCGCAGCGTCCGGGGGGCGGGCTGAGCGCGACGCCGCCGCCGGCGCTCGACCGCGACGGCGATCCGTTCGCCGAGGGGCACGAGGACCGCACGCCGCCCGAGGTGTACGCGGTGCGGCCGGGCGGCGGCGCGCCGGACACTCCCGGCTGGACGGTCCGGGTCGTCCCCAACCTGTACCCGGCGCTGACCGAGGACTCGAAGCCGCCCGAGCCCGATGCCAAGCCCGACCTGTTCTGGGCCGGGCCGGCTCACGGGGCGCACGAGGTGATCGTCAACGCCCCCGACCCCGTGACCTCGCTGTCTGACCTGACGCCGGATCAGGTGGTCGGGGCCGTCGAGGTGTGGCGCGAGCGGATGCGGACCCACGACGAGGCCGCCTACGTGCACCTGATCGTCAACGAGCGGCGTGAGGCCGGCGCCTCGCTCCCGCACACCCACGCCCAGCTGTACGCGCTCGACTTCGTGCCGGCGGCGATCGCCCGCGAGCGCGAGCGGTTCGGCGCGTACGCGACGCGGACGATGGGCGGCAACCTGCTCGCCGACCTCGTGCAGGAGGAGGTTCGCCGGCGCGAGCGGATCGTCGCGATCGACGACGAGACCGTGCTGATGGCCCCCTACGGCGCGCGGGTCCCGTTCCAGCTGCTGATCGCGCCGCGGACGCCCCGGGGGCGGTTCGAGGACGACGGGCCGACCGGAGCGAGGATGTTGCACGAGGCGCTGTCCCACCTCGCGCGCCGGCTGGGCGCGAGCCCGCCGCTCAACCTATGGGTGCGGACGGCGCCGCGCGGCGCTGAGCACTTCTGCTGGCGGATCGACATCCTGCCGCGCCTCGTGCACCTGGCCGGGCTGGAGCTCGGCGCCGGCGTGGGCCTCAACATCGTCCCGCCCGAGCAGGTCGCCGCCGAGCTCCGCGAGTGAGGGCGCTGGTCCAGCGCGTCAGTCGCGCCTCGGTGTCGGTCGAGGGCCGGGTCGTGTCAGACATCGCCGCCGGGCTGCTCGTGCTGCTCGGCGTCACCCACGAGGACTCAGGCCGAGACGCCGACCGGCTGGCCGACAAGGTGCGCGCACTGCGGATCTTCCCGGATGCCGACGGCCGGATGAACGAGCCGCTTGGCGACCGGCAGGTGCTGTGCGTCAGCCAGTTCACGCTGTACGGCGACGCCCGGCGCGGCAACCGCCCGAGCTATGTAGCGGCGGCGCCACCGGAGCACGCGGAGCCGCTGTACGAGCGGTTCTGCGAGCGCCTCGGGGCGGCGCGGGGGGTGTTCGGGGCGATGATGGACGTCGAGCTCGTCAATGACGGTCCGGTGACGCTGCTGCTCGAGAGCCCGCCGGCGGCCGGGCGGTAGCGCTCACGACACCTGGATCGTGCCGACGATCCGGTTGAAGTTGCCGGCGAGGTCGGTCGCGGACATGTGGATCGTGTACGTGCCCTTGTGCTTGAGCGCCGGCACGGAGAACGACCGCGTGCCATAACCGAAGCTCGCGCTGGTCGAGAACAGCGTGTTGCCACCGGGGCCGATGACGACGATCCCGACGCGCGAGATCTTCGATAGCTGGAACGAGATCAACGAGGCCCTGCCCTTGCCCGCATGCGTGGTCAGGAGCGTGAGCGCCGGCGGCGTGGTCAGGTACGCGGTGAAGTGCTGCGCGGTGACGCAATAGACCGGCGCCTGGGTCCGGGTGCACAGCTGCTGGAGGAACCCGGTCACGAGCTCGTGGTAGCTGAGCGTGTCCTCGACCCCCGGCTGGTACAGCGACCAGGCGCCGGTGTCGAAATGCGGTACCTCGGCCTGCGCCTCGGCGTTGCCCTGGGCGAACAGCTGCTGCGCCACCGGGTCGTGGCTGACCTGGGCGTAGTCGTAGAGCCCGATCAGCGACTGCAGGAACGCGTTGAGGATCAGCGCGTTCGGCGCGAACGTGTACTGCACGTAGCGCGCGCCGAGCGTGGTCGGCACGCGGACCCCGACGGGCGGGGGCGCGGTGAACACCGGCAGCGCCTCGTGGGCGAGCGTCAGGTAGTTGGGGTCAGAGAACGCCTCGGAGGCGCGGGTCAGCGCCTCGATCCCGGTCCCTTGGGACATCGCGCTGGTCCACGGCGGGACGCCGCCGTCGAAGCGGAAGTAGTACTCCCACACGAGGCCGCCGGCGCGGTTGACGGCGAGCGGGATGATCTCGCTGAGCACCTGGCGCATCTCGGCGTAGTCCGACGGCCCGCCGGTGTACAGCCCGTCGGCCTTGCCGAAGCTGGCGAGCACCTGGAGCTCGATCCCCTGCCCGGCGTAGTACTCCCACACGAGCTGGGAGCCGGAGAACTCGACGTACTGGCCCGAGCTGAGCAGCGGACCGGTCGTCCACCACTCGCGGTTGACGTCGAGCGTCTCGAACAGCGCGGGCAGCCGGCCGGGGGTGAGCTTGCCGGCGGCGGCGATGTTGTGGAGGTTCTCGATCACCGCCTCGAGCTCGGTGGCACGCGTGCCGCGCAGCCGGCGCTCGGAGCGCGAGCGCGGTGCCCCACTGCGAGTTGTAGGTGGAGTACTGGGCGGGGGTGATCGCGCCCGAGTTGCGCAGCCGCCCCAGCTCGCTTGCGACGGTCTTCTGGGGCGGCTTCTTGGGGGCCTTCTTGGCGGTCCGCGCCGCTGCGGCGGTCCGCGCGGCCGTGGCGGTCCGCGCAGCTGTTGCGGTCCGCGCCGCCGGGGCGGACGCCGGCGCCGGCGTGGGCTCGCCGGCGGGGACGAACGGGTCCTGGCGGGCGGTCACGTGGCCTGTCGGCCCCATCACGAGCACGCGGGCCGCCTGAGCGCCGGCCGGGAGGGCGAGCGCGAGCACGGCCAGAAGCGGCGCGGCGGCGCCGCGCACGATGCGACGGTGGACAGACGTCACGCGTCTTTAACCAGCGCGGCGGCCCGATGTTTCGGCCGGGCGATCTGGCACAGATCTGTCGCGGCGGCTGCCTCGCGGTAAACGCGCCATGTCGACTCCGCCGCGTCCTGCCAGGTCCAGGCAGGTGGCGGCGGCGCGGGGCGCTGGGCCGACTCCGCGGCGGCGATCAGGCCGTCGAGGTCGTCGACCGGGGTGAGCGTCGCGCGGCCATCGAGAACCTCCCGCAGAGCGGGGACGTCGCAAGCCACGACCGGCGTCCCGCACGCGAGCGCCTCGACCGGCGGCAACCCGAAGCCTTCGTCGTCGCTCGGGAACACGAGCGCGTGGGCGCCGGTGTAGATCGCCGCCAGCTCGTCGTCGCTGACCGCGCCAGTCAGCGTGACCCCCGGGAGCTCGCGCGCCCATTGACGCTGTCGGCCCGACCAGCACCAGCGGCATCGACCGGGTCGCGCGGGTCAGCTGGGCGAGCCGCTTGCGGGATTCGGGGGTCCGCATCGTGCCCACCCAGACGAGGTAGCGCTCGGGCAGCGAGAACTGCTCGCGGACCGCCGACACCTCCTCCTCGGAGCGGGCGTGCAGCGCCGGCGCAGGCGCCTCGGGGATCACCTCGATCCGCTCGCGCTGCGACCTCGAGCACGTTCTCGACCTCCTCGGCGACCGCGTACGTCGGCACGATCACGCGGGTGGCGCGCTGGACCGCGAGGTAGCGCAGCTTGAACCGCAGCCTCGAGCGCAGATACTGGCCGTGGCGCTTGAGCGGTACGAGGTCGTGCAGGGTCACGACCATCGGGACCGGGCAACGCAGCATCGCGCCGTCGATCCAGGGCGAGTGGTACAGCTCGCAGCGGCGCGGCTCGTGGGTCTCGACGACCTCGCAGTGCCCCGCCTCGCGCAGGGCCTCGAGCAGGCACCGCGCATAGCGGCCGACACCATGGGTGCTCTTGGTGGGACGGCTGTCGAAAGCGACTTTCACGACTCGTCCGGATTACGCACGAAAGTCCGGTCTGCGGACTCTAACCGCGAATGCCCGCGAATGTCGACTCCTACACCCGCGTTATATGTCGACTTCTACACCCCCGGTATCCGGTATGTCGGACCCGGGCGTGCCTGAGTACCGGCGCCGGCCGCGATACGGTCGCGCGATCAGGGACTACTACGAAGATCTGTGGGAGCGTCTACCGGCCGAGCTGGAACCACCGTCGCTCGAGCGCCGGCTGGCGTTCCTGCGGGGCGAGGTTCGCGCCGGCGACCGCGCACTGGACCTGGGTTGCGGGACGGGGGAGTTCACGGCGGCGCTGGCGCAGAGCGGCGCGGAGGCGATCGGGGTCGAGGTGGCCGAGGCCGCGCTCGAGCGGGCGCGCACCCGCCACCCGGAGCTCGACTTCCGCCTGGTCCCGATCGAAGGCCCGCTGCCGTTCGAGGACGGCTCGTTCGACCTCGTGTGGGCCAGCGAGGTGATCGAGCACGTGGCCGACACCGGCCAGTGGCTGTCAGAGGTCAGACGCGTGCTCGCGCCCGCCGGCCGGCTGCTCGTGACCACGCCGTCGCACGGCCGCCTGCGGGTGGCGCTCGGGCGGCGTCGAGCGGTTCTCCGAGCCGCTGGGCGATCATCTGCACCTGTACACGCGGGGCTCGCTGCGGACGCTGCTCGGCGAGTTCGGGTTCGGCGAGGTGCGGATGCGGGCGGTAGAGGGGCCGCCGCTGCTCAAGCGGATGCTGCTCGCGCGGGCGGTGCGCTGATCAGCGCGGGCCGTGCGCTGCTCAGGAATCCGAGAGTGCGCTCTCGGCGGCGGCCAATCTGCTGGCCGAGGATCGGCCGAGCTGCTGATCGAGCAGCTGGGCGGTCTGGAACTCGAGCACCGCCGACGATCGCCTGCTGCTGGGCGAGGTCGAACTCGCCGAGCTGCTCCCAGGTCTCCGGGTTCGAGGGCTGGACCTCCGCGGCCTTCACGAGCTCCTCGCGCGCCGCGGTCGGATCGCGGCGGGCGGAGTAGATCTCAGACTGCTCCCACAGCGGCTCGGCCGAGACCGGATCGCTCGCCGCGGCGCTCTGGGCATCGGCGAGCGCGGCGGCCGAGTTGCCCTGCTCCATCGCGCCGATCGCGGCGTTGAACGCGTCCGCCGAGTGCAGCGGCTGCCACACGAACCAGGCCGCGATGATCGTCGCCGCGACGACGCCGAGCCCGGCCGCCGCGGCGCCGTGCGAGTGCGACAGGCGCCGGCGGTCGCGCGCTCGCCCGACGGGCGCGCCGAGCGGCCCGCGGCCCGCGAGCCAGCCGGCGCACACGAGCGCGGGCACGGCCACGCCGGGGACGAACCAGGTCCAGTCGATCAGCGACGACACGCCGAAGATCACGACGACCGCGAGCAGGGTGACGAGCCCGGCGCGCTCGGCGGCGTAGGGGGACGTTGCGTGGGGCGGCGGTCGTGTCGGTCGCGTGGGTGAGATGTGCGGTGTGGGCCGAGGGGGCGGGGCCGTTCGCGGGCGCGTTCCCGTTCGCGTGCGCGACGGCGCCGTTCGCGGTGCGCGGCTCCGTTCGTCGGTGGTCGGCGCCGTTCGCGTCGGTGGCGGCCGGCGCGCGGCCGTGCCCTGATCCCGAGCGTGCGCGCCACCGCCAGCGCCCACGCCACCAGCAGCGCCAGGCTGACCGCGATCCCGATCAGCCCGAAGTCGGCGAACGTCTCGATCACGTAGCTGTGGGCATGCGCGACGGCGAGCGTGCTCGAGCTGTAGCGGGTGCGCGCGGTGTCGAAGCCGCCGGCGCCGACGCCGGCGAGCACCGCGTGCTCGCCGACCTTGAGGCCCTCGCTCCAGTACAGCGGCCGGCTGTTGCCGAGCTCGGCGATCCGTCCGGGGTTGTTGCCGGGCTGCGGGGCCGTCGGGCTCGTCAGCTCGGTCCACACGTGCGAGATCTCGCCGGTCAGCCCGCGCGAGGACGCGGCCACGCCGGCGATCGCCACCACCGGGACCATCGCGACGAGCACGATCAGCGCGGTGCCGATCCGCCGGCGGACGGTCTCCGTCGGGCCAGCGCGATCCGGTCGGCGCGAACGCGGCTGCCAGGCCGGCGATCGCCATCAGCGCCACGACCGGAGCAGCACCACGCCGAACTCGTGGCCGGCGCTGGTCCGCGCGGCGAGCGTGGCGTTGTCGTGCGTGATCGCGTGGTGCGCGAGCGCCCAGCCCGTGGCACCGCGCCGCCGACGCGCCCCGAGCGCGAGCAGCAGCGTCGCCCGGAGGCGAAGCGGGACGAGCACGAACCAGCAGCCGAGACCGACCACAGCGGCGATCAGCGCGCCGCGCGAGTAGGACAGCATCAGCACCGTGAGCAGCACCGAGATCGCCGGCACGGCGAGCGCCCTGACCGCGCGCCCGGCTTCCCGGCGCGCGCCGGCCCACAGGCACGCGGGCAGGCCGAGCGCGGCCATCAACCCGGTCGCGTTCCAGTACGAGAACGGCACCCGCAGGCGCCCGAATGATCCGCGGCGTTCGAGCGTGGCCGGGAACACCTTGGCGAGCAGCGCGTAGCCGCAGGTCACGACCGCCACGGTCCCGACCGCCCACACGAGCGCCGGCCAGCGCTGCGGCGCCAGCCTGGCCAGCGCCGCGGCCGCGCCGAACGCGGCCAGATAGGAGAGCGTGCGGTTCGCCTCGACCCACGAATTGGCCGGCTGGACCGACCACGCGATCGAGGCGTACGTCAGCGCCGCCAGCGCCGCGAACAGGAGTACGGTCGCCCCGCCCCAGGCGCGTCCGCGGCTGCCGAGCAGGATCACCGCGACCGCGCAGACGGCGCCGATCGCGGTCAGCGCGATCTCAACCCAGGTGTTCGGGGCCAGGTCGGTGCCGCCGGTGGCGGCGAATACGATCACCCCGAAGCCGGCGGCGAGAGCGACCCCGAGGACCACATCGGCGATCAGACCCACGCGGCGAGCTCGGCTCCAGGGCGCCGCTCCGGCCGGCTCGGGCGTGGCGCGCGATGGCGCCGTGGCGAGAGACGACACGGCGCGAGAGTAGCAACGCACCGGACGGCTGGGCGATGGCTGACCGGGCGGCCTCACGGATTCCTAACCATTGCCGGCGCGGGCGATAAGCAGCAATGTGTGCCCGAACGGGGCCGCGCGGGGCCTCGAACCGAGCTCGTCGACGGGCTGTAGAGCGCGCTGGACGCTCCGGGGCAGGCGCCGCCAGGTATACGTGATCGCGTGCAGCTCTGGGACCAGGCCGGCATCGCGCGCGTGCGCGACGAGCCGCCGGGGGGACAGGGGGATGTCGTCCGGCGTGCCGTGAATCGCGGTGGCCGCGCCGGCGCGGTTGGCGAGCGCCAGCCCGAGCGCCGACCGGATGCCACAGCCCGGGCTCGATCGCCACGAGCGCGCCGCCGGGTCGGAGCAGTCTGGCCGCCTCGGCGAAGCACGGCTCGAGCGGGCCCTGGTAGGCGAGGTGGTGCAGCACGAGCCGGTAGAGGACGACGTCGAACGAGCGCTCGGGCAGCCCCAGCCGGCCGGCGTACCCGACCCGGGCCTCGTCGGCGCGCCCGCTCTCGGCCACGCCGGCGACGCGATCGGGATCGGAGTCGACGGCCACGATCCGGAACGCCGGGCGCGGGAAACAGGTGGCGCCCGGGGTGCCAGCCCGCGCCCACCGACAGCACGTCGCCGCTCGGGATTCGCGAGCCGGCGCGCGAGCACCGACTGCTCGCGCCGCATCGCGTGGAGATAGTGGAGCTCGAGCGTCGACTCGCGGGTCAGCCCGTCGAGCAAGTTGTCCCGGTCGTACGGCGCCGAGCGCTCTGGCGGCGAGGCGATCACGGCGCCGCTGGGTCCGCCACAGGGTTTGCCGGGGCGCCGGCGGGTCGCGTTGCGCGAGGAACGCGAACTGGCCGCAGAACAGGAGCTTGGTCGCGTTCACGAGGCGCGGATCGAGGCGCGTGGCCCTGCCGTACAGGTCGAGCGCCCGGTTGAGCGGCGACGGGCGCGCCCACCAGCGGCCGAACCATCCCGGGCGGCCGGTCATCCGCCACGCGATCAGCGTCAGCGAGTCGATCCCTGGGCGGACCTCGGCGGGCGTCAGCCCGGCGTCGCTGAGCAGCGCCGCGAGCCCCACCGGCGTGTAGTTCCACACGCTCAGCGAGTGGTAGGGCTCGAGCTGGGACGTCGATCCCGCGAACCAGCCGCCCGGCGCGAGCACGCGGCGCACCTCCGCCAGCAACGGCTCGGGACGGCGCACGTGCTCGAGCACCTGCTTGCAGTAGACGAGCTCGAAGCTGCCGTCCGCGAACGGCAGCGCGACCCCGTCGAACGTCTCGAAGCGCGCGTCGGTGCGGGTCCGCTCGCGCGCCTCGGGCGAGCCCGGCACGTCGATCCCGACCCACTCGACGTCCGGATCGCGGGCGCGGAAGTAGTCGACCGAGCTGCCGACGCCGCAGCCGAGGTCGAGCACGCGCCACGGCCGCCCCGGGGTCCGGCCGATCTCGCGCTCGATGTAGTGGTCGGCGAGCACCTGGTGGCTGTGGTCTGAGGGGAGCGCGTCACCAAGCAGCTCCGTCATGTCGCGGCCTGGAAGCCTCACGAGCGTGCGAGGGATGTTGGCATCTAAGCTCGCGGACGGAATGGAGGACGCGTCCGGAGTGCAAGCCCCCGCCGTCTCGGTCGTGATCCCGACCCGCAACCGCGCCGGGTACCTGGCGGTGGCGCTGTCCTCGCTCGCGCGGCAGGAGCTCGACCGGCCGTTCGAGGTGCTCGTCGTCGACGACGGCTCGTCCGACGGGACCGGGAAGGTGGTTCGCGACGCGGGCGTGCGATACGTCCGTGCAGAGAGCCGCCCGCGGCCTGAACGCCGCCCGCAACACCGGCGTCCGGATGTCGGCGGCGCCGCTGATCGCGTTCCTCGACGACGACGTCGACGTGCCGGCGGGATGGCTGCGGGCGCTCGCGGACGGCGCCGACCGGCATCCGGACGCGGACGCGTTCGGCGGCCCGATCCGGGCGCGCCTCGAGGGCCGCACCCCGTCGGCGTGCGGCCGCGAGGACCCGCCGATCACGGCGCTCGACCTCGGCCCCGACGACACCGAGGCCGACATGGTGTGGGGGGCGAACATGGCGATCAGGCGCAGCACGTTCGAGCGGATGGGCCCGTTCGACGAGTCGGTCTCGGGCCACGGCGACGAGGAGGACTGGCTGCAGGCGCTCAAGGCGGCCGGCGGGCGGATCGTCTACCTCGCCGGCGCCGGCGTCGACCATCGCCGTGCCCCCGGGGACGCTCGCCTGCCGGCGCTGGCGCGCGCCGCCTACCACCGCGGCCGCGCGGCGCGGGTGACCGACCAGCGCCGCGGGACGGCCCCGGGCCTGCTGCGCGAGGTCCGCGTGCTCGCCGGCTGCGCGTGGCACATCGTCCACTACGCCTGCCCCCAGGGCGCGATCATGGGCGCGCATTCGGCCGGCCGGATCACCGAGGCGCTCGCCGGCGGGCACCGCACGACCGCTCGGACGCGGGCACGGGGCCACGGCATCAACTCCAGCTCCGGTGGGTGACGAGCGTCCGGTGGGCCTCGGCCGCCGGGGTGTAGCGCCGGTCCGATAGGAACTCCCTCGCCTCGGCGACCGCGTCGGCGCGGTCGTAGGAGCTCGCGATCTGGCGCAGTCCGTGGCGGATCGGAGTGGCGTCGATCACGCCGATCTTCCAGCCCTGCTCGCGGGCGAGCGCCGACCAGTGCAGATCGAGGCCCCAGCCGGCGCGGAGCTCGGGGAACGGCAGCAGCAATTCGAACGTGTCCCGGTGGAAAGCGACCACCGGTCCGATCTCGACGAACGCCGTCTCGCGTACGACCGCGTCCGGGCGCCGGCGCGTGACCTCCCAGGCCGCGTGTGAGCGGCGGCGGTGGGCGGGCTGGGCCAGGCGCAGCTGAAAGCGCTCGGCCAGGAAGATGAACACGTCGAGGAAGCCCCGGCGGCAGCACGACGTCGTCGTCCACGACCAGCAGCCAGTCGTTTGCCGCCGGCGGGTTCTCCGCGAGCAGCGCGTTGAGGTTCTCGAACTTGCCGCGGTCGCCGGCGACGGCGGCCGCGAACCGAACCTGGTGGTGGGAGCCGAGCAGCTCGCGGCGCGCGGCGTCGAGCAGGTTCGGCTCGTCCGGGCGCTCGATCCCGAGCGCGAGCACGCGGCGCGCTCGGCGACGCCCGCGCGGCCCGGCGAAGCCGCCAGGGCCGGCCGGCGGCGACGGCGATCGCGTCCGCGACCGCATCGGCGGCGAGCGCACGGCTGGTCGCCCTGATCCCCACCACCATGCCGGCGCTGCCCGACAGGAAGTCGTCGGGCTCGGGGACCTGTGCCATCTGGCGTCGCCGGGTCGCCCGCACTAGGACGGCTTGCGGCCGGCGTCCCGGTGCGCGACCAACTGGCGCGCGAAGGCGCCCACGAAGCGGGGGTTGTACCGCAGGTAGCGCCGCCACAGGCGCCGCGGCTCGTGGGCGAGCCGGTAGGCCCACTCGAGCCCCGCGCCCTGCAGCCACGGCGGGGCCTGTGGCACCAGTCCGGCGTGGAAGTCGAATGCGGCGCCGACGCCGATCAGCACCGGCGCGTCGAGCCGCGGGCGAAGCGCCGCCATCCACTTCTCCTGCTTGGGAACGCCGATTCCGACCCACACGACGTCGGGCTCGGCGTCGTTGATCTCGGCGACGATCGCGGCCTGCTCCTCCGCGGTCAGGGGCCGATGCGGGGGCGAGTAGCCGCCGACGATCCTGATTCCGGGGTAACGCTGGCGAAGGTTGAGCGCGAGCTGCACGAGCGCGCCCTGGTTGCGGCCTCCATACAGGTAGAAACCGCTGGCCGTTCGAGGCGGCCCGCGCACACGCGCGCGCCATCAGCTCGGGGCCGTATACGCGGTCCGTGAGCGAGTGTCCGAGCGCGTTCAGCGCCCACACGAGCGGCTGGCCGTCGGGGACGTTGAGCGAGGATCCGATCAGCGCCGACCGGAGCTCGGGATCCTCGTGCGAGGCCATCACGGTGTGCACGTTGCATACGCAAACGTAGCCCGGCTGGTGCTCGGCCGCCATCGCGTCGATCCACTCGAGCGTCCGCTCGTAGTCGATCAAGCCGACCGGGACGCCGAGGATCTCCTCGGTCGCGGTGGTCGGGATCGGATTCGGTAGTGGCTGAACGGGTGCGTCCGGGCGCATGCTGGTCTGTGCTTAGCCGCTTGGGCGCAAGCGGAAACTGTGGGGCCGCATCAGAACGAAAACGAGATTCGGGTGCGGAGGTTGCGTGTTTTCGCTCGGAGCAGGTCGATTGAATCACCTGGGTGGTCCGTTGCAGACGCCACAAGACTGTCCAACTTATGTCCATGCTCCTTGACTAGGGCCGTCCTGGCGGCGCTATGCTAGGCATTGACACGGATGTCACTCGGGCCCGCGAGCATCGCCCCCTTTCTCGCGGGCCTTCGGACGGCCCCCAGCCCTACCAGGGTCGTCCTTCGGTCGGGCCCGTACCGCCTTCTGCGGTGCGGGCCCGCCACCCTTAAGGCGGGTCCCGGTAATAGGGGCTCGGGCACCGCGCTCTGCGAGCGGCGTCTCATATCGTTGCCCGGTGCCTCCTCGCGGGCTGCTCCTGCTGCTGGCCGGCTTCGTTCTCCTGAGCGCGGCGTGGTTGTTCTCCACGCCGCCCGGCTCCGCGCCCGACGAGCACGCGCAGTACCTTCGCGCGCTCGGGATCAGCGAAGGACAGCTTCTCGGCCCACGGGAGCCGCTGACCCCGTCGGCCGTCGCCAATCTGGCAGACGGGGGATCGCCGGCGGCTGAGCAAACCTGGATCGATCACGATCGCCGCGGCGTGGTCGTCCCGGCGGCGCTGTCGCCCCCGGGTGCGGCGTGTATCGGCCGGCGCGACACGAGTGGCCGCTGCATCGAGGTCAGCTACACCGGGGATTACTACCCAGTCGGGTACCTGCTCCCGGCGGTCGGCGTCTCCGCGGCGCACACATGGCAGACGGCGTTGTTCCTGGCGCGGGTCGGTTCGCTCGTGCAGGTCCTGATGTTCTTGGTGCTCGCGCTGATCCTGACCGGCCCGGGATCGGGCTGGCGCCTCGTCGGTTTGCTCGCCGCGACCACGCCGATGGTCCTGTTCATCGGCTCGATGATGAACCCTGATGGTCTCGAAATCGCCGCAAATCTGGCATTTTTCGCGGGCTTGCTGAGGCTCCGGCTGGACCCGGCCGGCTTTCCCAGGTGGGCCTGGGCCAGCCTGGTCGTCAGCGGCGCGGTGACCGTGCTCGCGTGGCAGCTCGGGCCGTGGTTCGTCGCCGTCGACATCGCGGTCTGGGCCGCGCTGATGGGAGCCGACGGGCTCCGCGCGCTCTATACGATCCGCCGCCGTCACGTCCTCGGCGCCGGCGCGGTGATGGTCGGGGCGACGGTGCTGTTCGTCGCGTACGGTCGAGCTGCGGGCGTTCTGCACTCGAGCGTCACGTTCGCTTCGCCGCTCAGCGCCTTGCACGGGGGTCTGCGCCAGCTCGGGCCGGCACTGATCGGGGCGGTCGGTGACTTCGGTGCGCAGAACGTACCGCTGCCGGGGTCGATGATCAGGGGCTGGTGGGTGGCGGTTATCGCCCTGGTCGCGGTCGGGGTGTGGCTCGGCAAGCGCCCCGAACGACGCGTGCTCGTGGTCGCGGCGGCGCTGGGGCTCGCGTTCCCAGTCGTGTTCTTCGCGTTCTCCTACCGGCTCAGCGGGTTCGGACTGGAGGGCCGCTACGTCCTCCCGATCCTCGCCATCACCCCGATGCTCGCCGGCGACGTGATCGAGAGCGCTCGGGGCCGCCTGGACGAGGTCGGCGTCGCGGGCCTCTGGCGCGCCGGTCTCGTCGCCTTCGCACTGTTCCAACTCGGCGCGTGGTGGGTCAACGCGCATCACTACGCGCGGCTCGGTCTGCTCGGCGCGGGGACGTTGTGGAGCCCGCCGCTCGGCTGGAGGTTCTGGCTCGTCGTCGCCCTCCTCGGCGCGGCGGCGATTGCCATCGCCGCGGCGTCCGCGCGACCAGCAGCCGCGCGAGGGCGCCAGAGCGGCGATCGGATCGGCTCGATTAAGCTGCGATCCGGCTAATGGACTGCGTGGTCACAGGCGGGGCCGGATTCATCGGGTCGAATCTGGTCGATGCCCTACTTGCCCGGGGCGATCGCGTGACCGTGATCGACAACCTCTCGACCGGAAAGCGGTCGAACCTCGAGGGGGCGCTGGCGCGCGGCGCGACGCTCGAGGTCGCGGACGTGTCGGACGGGCCCGCGGTCGCGGCGATCCTGGAGGCCGCGCGACCGGAGGTGATTTTCCACCACGCCGCGCAGATCGACGTGCGTTACTCCGTCGAGTCGCCGGCGCAGGACGCGAACGTCAACGTGCTCGGGACGATCGCGGTGCTCGAGGCGGCACGGCAGGTCGGGGCGCGGCGAGTGGCGTTCGCGTCGACCGGGGGCGGCCTGTATGGCGACGCCGACGTGCTGCCGACGCCCGAGGACCATCCGATCCGGTCGCTGGCGCCGTACGGCCAGGGCAAGCACGCCGCGGAGGGCTACTGCGCGCTGTACCAGCGCCTGCACGGCCTGTCGACCGTGTCGCTGCGCTACGGCAACGTGTACGGGCCGCGGCAGGACGTGCACGGCGAGGCCGGCGTGGTCGCGATCTTCTGCGGCCACCTGATCGACGGGCGGCAGCCGACGGTGTTCGGCGACGGCCGTCAGACCCGCGACTGGGTGGATGTGAGCGACGTCGTGCGCGCGAACCTGCTCGCCGGCGACTCGGACCTGATCGGGCCGGTGAACATCGCCCAGGGCCGCGAGACGTCGGTGCTCGAGCTGCTCGAGGCGCTCGGCGACGTCTCGGACCGCGGGCCGATGCCCGAGCCGCGGTTCGAGCCCGAGCGGCTCGGCGAGGTCCGCCGCAGCTGGCTCGATGTCACCCGGGCCAGGCGTGAGCTCGGCTGGGAGGCACAAGTTTCGTTGCGGGAAGGGCTGCGGCGGATCCTGGCCGGTCTCTGAGGAGGGATGGGGCTGGGGTGGCGGCGCCGGTGCTGGTGCTGTGGCGGCTGGCCCTGCGTTGCGGCTTGAGTGGCGTTCGTGGTGGGTCTGGCTAGGGAGCCGTCGGCGATCCCGGGCGGAACACGAGCGCGCCACCGATGTGCCTGACCTTCCACCCGAGCCGCTGGAGCAGCGGGACCCACGGGGCCGCCGTCGACTCGGTTGGGTCGACCACCGCCACCGTCACGTGATGGGTGTACAGGAACGTGGCCGCCGCGCCGATCTCGTCCGGCACCGGGGCGCCTCCGGTGAGCGTGGGGTAGATCGGGAGGTTCTTGTACGGATCGGGGGCCTCGGGCGGGACGACGTAGCCGCTGGCCATCTTGAACCGCAGACCGGACTCGGCCTGCCAGAGCATGCTGTTGCCCGCGATGCCGACCGGCAGGAGCAGCGCGGTGTCCTTGGGGGTGATCACGTTGCGGTAGGCGGCACTCGTGAACAGCGGCGGTATGTCCGGCGTGCCCTTCCACAGACCCTGTCCGACCGCGGGCCACAGGAACACGACGGACAGCACAGCGAGCCCCCAGGCGAGCCACCGCGGCCGTCCCTGCGCGAGCCAGACCGCGGCAAGCATCGCCCCGATCAGGAACGCGTAGACGACGAACCGTGACGGGATCGCGAGACCGAGCACCGGAAGGCGGTGGCCGACGGCCCACGGGAGCGGGATGGCGGTCGGACCGTTGACGTTGAGGCGGCCGCCGAGCGAGCAGATCACGACGACCACGAGCGTGCCCACCATGACCTTGCCATCGAGCCGGCGCCAGCGCTTGCGGGCGCCCAGGCAGATCAGCGCGATCAGCGGCAGGCCGAAGTACGCGCCGCCCTCGATGAAGCCGGCGGTGAAGTTCTTGGTCGTCGACGCGAAGTGGGTCCCGCCGAGTGCGATGTCCGGCAGCGGGATGAAGAACGCGAGCAGGTCGTTGGAGAACATGTCGGTTCGTGTCAGCACGATCGGGAGGCCGCCCGGCTGGAACGCGTAATAGAGGTACGGCGAGACGATCACCGCGGTGATCACGTAGGCGATCGCGATCGACCACAGCACGCCGCGCAGCGCCACGCGCTGCGGGGAGTCGGCGAAGACATAGGCGAGCACCAGTGCAACGGCGCCGAACAGGGTGAACGTCACGAACACCTCGGCGCCGAAGGAGAACTGCAAGGTCAGTGTCACCACGAGCAGAACCACCACCCGTCGACGGCTGAACTCGCCGGCGAGACCGCGCAGGACGATGTGCACGATCGCCGGGATCAGGAACACGAGCGTCACCTGCATGTGACCGAGCAGCTGACCGATCATGTACGACGAGAAGCCGAACACCCATCCGCCGAACAGCGCCGGCCAGAATCGGTGGGTGAGGCGGCGGCAGAGCAGGAACGCGAAGAACGCGCCCAGCACCGGGCACAGCAGCATCGTCACGTTGTAGGCAACGAGCGGACCCCAGAGCGCCGTGACCGGATACATCAACAGTGCCGCTCCCGGGACCAGCGCGCCGAGCGCGATGTTGAACCCCTGCGGTGCGTAGATGATGTTCGGGTGGAACGGGTTCAGTCCGTGCAGGAGCGCGTGCGGCCACCATGCGAACGCCCAGATGAAGATGCCCTCGTCCTGACCGAGGCAGATGCACTGGGTCGTCGATCCGGTCAGCACCGGCTCCCCGAACAGCACCAGCGCGAGGATCAGGTAGACGGCGAACGCCGCGAACGCCGGCGGCGTCGCGATCAGCTCGACAAGTGCTGCCCGATTAGCCGTCGCCCAACCGGGGCGACCCATCCCGGGCGAGCGGACCGCGCCTCCGCCGTTCACGCGGCGAATGTACCTGACGGTGGCGCCGGCGCGTTGTGGCGCGTGGCGCGTGGCGCCGGGTGGGGCGGGCGGGGCGTGGCGCGGGGCGGGGCGCGGCGTGGGCGGAGCGGGGCGTGGCGCGAGGCGGGCGTGGGCGGCGCGTCGCGGCGGGGCGTGGGCGCGAGGTGGTCGGGGCGCGCCGTGTGGTGTGGCGACGGCGACGACCTGAGGCGCCGGCGACCGTGTGCGCGACCCCCGCCGCCGGCGACCCCGCCGGGGGCCCTTGGCCAACCGGTCCGCGGGGGGCGGACCTCAGGGGGGTGCAGAACGCAGCAAAGCCGCCCAGCTGCGATCGCATCGCGCACATAAGCGCCGGTGGAGGTTGTTGCACAAACCTCGGCGCGACGCGCTGTCTTGTGGCGACGCCATAAGGGGCACATCGTGGGAGGGGAGCCTGGTCGAGAAACCCCCCTTATATGGTCGGTTTCTCGACCAGGCTTCGCCAAATCGCGCTCGTCGACCCCCGGTCACGGCGGCCCATTGTGCTCTCGTCACAACGCCCCAGTTTTACGCGACAGCCTCGTGAGGCGCTTATTTCGCGAAAGCGGCTGGCGCCGGCGCGTTTGTCGACTTATGCACCGCGACCGCCCGCCGGCGACCACTCGCCGGCGACCACCCTCGTATCGTGCGGATCGTGTCCGGTCCGCGCATGTCGACGATCATCGTCGCCCACAACTCGCTGGCCAGCCTGCATGCGACGATCCCGGCGCTGCTGCGGGAGCTCGACCCCGACGATGAGCTGATCGTCGTCGACAGCGGATCGACCGACGGGCTGGCGGAGGGACTGCGCGAGCTCGCCCCGGACGCGCGGCTGCTGACCGCGGCCGGCAACGTCGGCTTCGCCGCGGGCGCCAACGCCGGCGCGGCCGCGGCCGTGGGGGACGTGGTGGTGCTGCTCAACCCCGATGCGGAGGTCGAGCCCGGCTGGGCGCGCACGATGCGAGCGGCGTCGACGGGCCCATGGGACGGCTGGATGGCGCTCGTCACCATGCACGGTGGCGCCGAGATCAACACGAGCGGCGGGGTGCTGCACTTCACCGGCCTGGGCTGGGCGGGACAGGCGGGTGCAGCCGGTCGCCGCCGCTCCGGGCGCCGCGGCGGAGGTGGGGTTCCTGTCCGGTGCATGCCTGGCGATGGCACGCACGACGTGGGAGGAGCTGGACGGCTTCCCCGAGCACTTCTTCATGTACTGCGAGGACGTCGACCTGTCGCTGCGCGTCCGGCTGCGCGGCGGGCGGCTCGCGGTGCTGCCGCAGGCGCGCGTCGTCCACGACTACCACTTCGCCAAGGGGCAGCAGAAGTGGCGGCTGCTCGAGCGCAACCGGTGGGCGACGATCCTGCGCACCTACCCGCGCCCCGTGCTGCTGCTCGTGATGCCGGCCCTTGCTCGCCACCGAGGCGGCAATTTGGGCTGTGGCGCTGCGCGGCGGGTGGGGCCGGATGAAGGCCCTGGCGACTTTCGACGTAATCGTCGCGCTCCCGCGGCTGGCCCGCGAGCGGCGGGCGATCCAGGCCACGCGCCGGATCGACGCGGCGACGTTCGCGGGCGCCATGACCGCCGAGCTGTCATCGCCGTATATCGGCGGGCCGGCGCATAGCGGCTGGGTGCGCAGGGGGCTCGGGCTCTACTGGGCGCTCGTGTGCTCGCTGCTCCGGGCGTCTTCGCGCTCGGCCTGAACCACCGCGTAGCCGGCCACGCCGAACGCGCCTACCAGCAGCACGGCCAGCACCCAGAAGGTCCAGGACCCCACCCAGTCGGGGCGGAACAGCGCTGCGCGCCTGAACACGGTCGGAATCTGCGATAGCAGCGATACCTGGTGGGGGCGGATGAACAGCCCTGCCAGCGCGTACTTCTGGGGCACGCCCGCCACCGTGATCATCCCCGAATGGCTGTTGCCCGCGTTGCCGAGCAGCGCTATCGGCCTGGGGCCGGGATTCCGTACGCAGAGCGACACGGTCCGCCCCTGCCGCACGGTTCGGTTGAACTGGACCCCCGGCGCCGACGCCGCGGTCAGGCCCGGCGCGATCCGACCCGACGCCAGCGTGGCCCGGGTCGCGTAATCGCGCAGGGTTACAGTGGCGGCCGGGGTCGGACCGCCGACGGGATTGACCCACAGGATCACGTTCGCGGTCGGAGCGACGACCGCGATCGGGCCCTGGCAGACCTGCTGGCCGGGGGCCAGCGTCGCTGCGGGCACATCCGGATTGACGTCGAGCGCGAACGCGACCACCCGCTCGTCGTGGGTTCCCGACCGGATCAGCAGCACGATCGCCGAGTACCGCGGCGACCGCGATCGTGATGATCGTCGCGCGAAGTCTCACGTGTAGTACCTCCCGGCCACTGCTGCCATCGCGATGACCTGCAGCGCAAGCATCCCAATGACGATCAGGCCGCATAACGCGCCTCGCCACCGCACGGGCACACGGCTGACGATCAGCGCGACCGCGAGTCCGAACAGTGCGAGCACCGGGAGCAGGTAACGGCCCTGGAGTATCGCTCCCTGCATGCGGATGATCGAGCGGTAGTCGGTGAGGTGCAGCCCGAACACGAGCGCGAGGAACGCCAGCGCGAAGAACAGGAACAGCTCCCAGCGGACCGCGCCGCGGAGTGTCGCCACGATCCCCGCGCTGATCAGTCCGACCGCCGCGGTTACGCCTCCCAACACCGTGTAGACCCACGTCGGCATCCCGAACTCCAGCCAGCCGAATGTTCCCCAGGCCCCTTTCAGCCAGACGTTGTAGACCGACAGGCCGGGAGTGGTCCGGTTGAGGCCCATGAACGACAGCCTCGGCAGGTAGAACTGCCAGACGTAAGCGAGAAAGTCGTTGATCTTGAACGGGATCGGAACCGTCCCCTCCGGGGCGGCCGCGACCGAGTTGAAAGCGGCCCCACCATGCGCGGTGGCGTGCGCGATCCACGCGAACACCGGCACGGTCAGCACCAGGCCCGCGATCGTGTACGGGAAGCCGAGGTAAAAACGCCCGGCGCGCGGGCTCCTGAGGAAGCCGATCAAAACCGCTACCAGCACCGCCGGCACGAGCGCGTACGACGTTCCCTTCGTGAGGATTGCCGCCGCCGTGACCGCTGCGAGCCACAGGACGTCGCGGGGGCGCCCCGCACGCACGATCACCCGTGCGCCCAGCCAGAACGCGAAAGTCCACAGCGCGACCTGCATACCATCGGGGTTTACGCTCGTCGCCATGAACGTCTCCATCGGGAACAGCCCGACGATCGTGGCGCAGGCAAGCTGAGGCAGCCGGCGCCGTCCGAACACCTCGCCGGCGAGCAGCCACGCGCCGAGCGCTGCCATGAGCAGCAGACTGATGCCCCAGATCCGCATCGCGTACAGGCGGTCGAACACATCGCCGGTGTAGGTGGCGAAGTAGGCAATGTCGGCGTATACGTAGTAGAGCGGAGGATTCGAGCCGGCGGGATTGGTTCCACCTCCGTTGTTGCGCGGCCAGTGCAGCCGCGCGAAGTCCCGCTTGTAGTTGGCGAAATCCTGGGCGCTCCAGTCAGGTCTGATGATGCTCGATTGGAAGGCGAGCGCCTGGGCTCCGACGGCGTCGTCGGCCAGCAGCTGGTCGACCGACCACCCCGGGCGGTTGGTGCCCCCCGGTAGCTTGCCCCGCTCAGCGATCGACTGGGCGTAGGCGAACTGTGCGTTCTCGTCGGGCGACTGCCAGGGCGGCACGAGCAGCGCCCAGCACAGACCGGCTAGGAGCACGATCCCGAGGATCGCCGCGAGCGCGGCGGGCATGCGGATGCGAAGGCGAGGGAACCGGCGGCGTGGCTTGCTCGACGGAGCTTCCTCGGGCGCCCGCTCCCCAACGGTTGGAACGACCATCGGCACCAGAAGATACCTGCGTAGACTCGCCCGCGATGCGGACAGGAGCCCGGGCACAGGTATGAGCGTGCGGGTCAGCGTCGCGATCCCGATTCGCGATGGTGCCGCGGTTCTGGACGAGACGCTCGCGGCTGTGCAGGGGCAGAAGCTCGAGGCGCAGGTTGAGCTCGTCGTGTGCGATTCGGGATCGCGAGACGGATCGGTCGCCGTGGCCCGTGGCTACGGCGCGCAGGTGATCGAGATCCCGCCCGAGAGCTTCTCTCACGGCGGGACCCGCAACCTGCTGATGGAGCGCGCCGGCGGCGATCACGTCGCGTTCCTCACCCAGGATTCGGTGCCCGCGGACGACCGGTGGCTCGCGCGGCTGGTGGGCGGATTCGAGCTCGCCGAGGACGTCGGGCTGGCCTTCGGCCCGTACCGGCCCCGCGCAGACGCGAGCCCGATGATCGCGCGCGAGCTGACCGACTGGTTCGCCTCGTTCTCCCCCGACGGATCACCCCGACTGGATCGGCTCGCGCCGGCCGGGCGCGGGATCGCGCCGCGGGCGCTGCTCGGCGCGCCCGGCTTCTTCACCGACGCGAACGGTTGCGTGGCCAGGGCGGCGTGGGAGTCGGTGCCGTTCCGGGCGGTGGCGTACGCCGAGGACCACGCGCTCGCCCTCGACATGATGCGGGCCGGTTACGCGAAGGCGTACATCCCCGACGCTGCGGTCATCCACTCACACGACTACTCCGGGTGGCAGTGGCTCCGCCGAAGCTTCGACGAGGCCCGCGCGCTCGAAGAGATCTACGGCTTCGTCGCGCCGCTCGACGTTCGCGCGACGCCGCTGAGCCTGTGGGGGCTGGTCGGCGCCGATTGGCGGTGGGTCCGGGCGACCGCGCCTTCCGAGGCGGGGAGGTCGGCGCGCCTGGTCGCCGACGCCGCGCTGCTCATGCGATCGTTCAGCCACCACACGCTGCGGACCGCGGGCGCCGTGCTCGGCTCTCGGGCCGACCGGCTGCCCGACGCGGCGGTCAGCAGTCTGTCCCTCGAGGGCCGGGGCCACAAGCGCCCCGGCGCCCCGTAGACCGTCTAACCCCGGCTGCGTCCCGGCCTCCCCGTTACCCTTGTCAGCCATGGCTTCGTCCGTTATCGATGATGGGCTGCCGGCAGTCGTCGCGCGCGATGTCAGCAAGACCTTTCGCATGCCCCAGGAGCGAGTGCACACGCTGAAGGAGCGTGCGCTGCACCCTCGCCGGCGGATCCGTTACGAGACGTTTCAGGCGCTCGACCGCATTTCGTTCGCGGTGGAGCGCGGCGAGTTCTTCGGGATCGCCGGTCGCAACGGAAGCGGCAAGAGCACGCTGCTGAAGTGCATCGCGGGGATTTACGGCTGCAGTGGAGACATCTGGTGCCGCGGACGTCTGTCGACGTTCATTGAGCTCGGCGTCGGGTTCAACCCTGATCTCGCGGCCGAGGACAACGTGGTGATGAACGGGATCATGATGGGGCTTACTCCCCGGCAGGCGCGTAGGCGGTTTGACAGCGTCATCGACTTCGCCGAGCTCGGGGAGTTCAAGGACCTTAAGCTGAAGAACTACTCATCCGGCATGCACGTCCGCTTGGCGTTCTCGGTGGCGATCCAGGTCGACGCTGACATCCTGCTGATCGACGAGGTGCTCGCCGTCGGCGACGCGTCCTTCCAGCAGAAGTGCTTCGACGCGTTCGCGACTATGCGCAAGCAGGGCAAGACGATCGTGTTCGTCACCCATGACATGGGGGCGCTGAAACGGTTCTGTCACCGTGCACTGCTGCTCGAACGAGGATCGATGGTGCACCTAGGTGACACAGAGGTGGTGGCCGACCGCTACCTCGAGATCAACTTCGGACGCGAGGCCCACGCTGTTCACATCGACGAGGACGGCAGCTGGAAGGGCGACGCAAAGGTGTTGGCGGTATGGGTCGAGAACGAGCGCGGAGAGCGGCTCGCGGCGGTCCCGCACGGTCATCAGGTCACGATCCAGGTGCTGATCGCGTACGCGGTCGACATCGAGGAAGGTCACGCCGGCGTGTTCCTGCACGACGACGAGCAGAAGGCGGTGCTGGTGCTGAGCACGATCCTCGAGCCCGAAGGCACCCGGTTTCGCGCCGGCGAGCGCGCGCTGTTCTCGTACTCGTTCCAGAACGTGCTCGCCCCGGGCCGCTACAGCCCGGTGATCAACCTCGCCGACGGCGGCGCGCCGCTCGACACTGTAGATCAGTACGAGAGCAGCTTCTCGTTCCTGGTCACGGGATCCCGGGCGCTGGGCGGGGTGGTGGACCTGCCGGTCGAGGTGACGGTCACCCACGCCGATGCGGTGACAGTTCCAGACGCGCTCGCATGAGCGTGGACACACAGTCACTCCGTTACGAGTCCCTCGGACCGCCAATCCGGGGTCCGCGTGCGCTGACCGACGACTGGGGCCGCTTCTGGCACCTTACGTTCAACATCGCCCGCAACCAGTGGAAGCTGCGGTTCTTCGGCTCGGTCCTCGGCTACTTCTGGCAACTGGTCCGGCCGCTGCTGCTGTTCGGGGTGCTGTACGTGTTCTTCACGGTGATCGCGCATATCGGCCAGGGAGCTGACGCCAAGCCCGGACAGCCCAATCACTTCTACGGCGCCCAGCTACTCGGCTCGATCGTACTGTTCAATTTCTTCGCCGAGTCCACGAACGCCGCCGTCCGCTGCGTGGTCGACAACGAGGCGCTGGTCCGCAAGATCCAGTTCCCCCGTATGGTCATCCCGCTGTCGGTCGTGCTCCTGGCGATGTTCAACCTGGGCCTGAACCTGATCGTCGTGTTCGTGTTCGCGGTGGCCTCCGGCGTCCGGCCGATGTGGACCTGGTTCGAGCTGCCGCTGATCATCCTGATGCTCACCTTCCTATCGGTCGGCCTGGCGATGCTGCTGTCGGCGCTGTTCGTGTACTTCCGGGACATGCAGCCGATCTGGGAGGTGCTGACCCAGGTGCTGTTCTACACCTCTCCGGTGATCGTGCCGGTGACCACCGTGCAGGCGCGACTCAGCCCGGCGCTGGCCAAGCTGTACATGGTGAACCCGCTCGCGACCGTCCTCCAGCAGTTCCGGCACGCGATGATCAACCCGGCCACCCCATCGGCATCGGCGCTGCTGGGCGGAGGGTTAAGGCTGCTCGCGCCGATCGGGATCGTGGTGGTCGTGTTCGGGCTCGGGATGCTCGTCTTCAACCGCACGGCGCCGTACGTCGCCGAGAACATCTGACAGCCGATCCCTGACTTACTCGTCCGGGCGGTCGCTTCGGCGGGCGACTCCCCATCTCTACTCGTCCGGGCGGTCGCCTCGGCGGGCGAGCTCCTCGCGTAGGCGGTGGAGCTCGGCCTCCTGCTCCTCGAGTGCGGCCCGGGTCTCCCTGAGCGCGCGAAGCACAGCGTGGTCGTATTCGGTTTGGGCCCATGTGAGCCAGCGCGTCGCCCGGGCGAGGTGCTGCTTGACGCGGAGCTCGAGCTCGCCGGCGCGGCCCTGCCGGCGGGCGACGAGTGCCGGCAGCATGTCGTGGCGATCGGGTACGGCCGCGATTGCGGCCCGGAGCGGAGCGAGCGACAGCCGTGGCCTCGGGGGAGGACGGTCCGCGACCCGCCGTACCACGTAGCGGTAGCCCTCGAACCGGCTGCCCGCGGCCTCGTCGGGCAGCGCGTCCAGCACCTCGCCGCCGGCCGCCGCCACGGTCGCCTTCACCTCGTCGACGGGGACGGCGTACATCTCCATGAGCGGAACGAACTCCGAGTCGTCCCGGGACCGCTCACCCGAGTCGGGCTCCTCCGCCTGCCATGGCGCCGGCCGCACGGACACGGTCCGGCGCGCGGTGGGCGAGCCGCGGTGGGCGAACCAGCTGACGTCCTCCTGGACCAGGTCGATTTCGAGCACGCTGCGGCCGACCAGGTTGGGCGCGGTGACGAGCAGGTCCAGGGTCGTCTCCGCGCCGGCCGGGAGCTCGCGGTCGAGCGCGGTCCGCCCGTCGTCGAACGCGATCGCGTGACCGCCCATATCGAACCAGTGGTTGCCGAGCGTGACCTGCGAGCCGGCCGGCCACGCGTACGGGCTGTCGTTGTGGACGCGGACCCTCAGCCGCACCGGTTCCAAAGCCGACAGCTTCCGGGGCACCTTGCCCACGATCGAGATCGAGGCGCGAAACGCGGCTTCGGGGAGCGGCGCCGGAGGCGGCGTCCTGACCCCCGCCGGCACCTGGAACATCGCGACCCCGCCGGGCTTGAGCACACGGAGGAACTCGGCGATGTAGCCCGTGGCGTACCGAGGCTCCATGTGCTGCAGGACGATGAACGACAGCACGAAGTCGAAGGTCCCGCTGGCGAACAGCTCGAGGTCGGGCGCATCGTTGACGTGGTATTGAACGCGGTCGCCGCGCCGGTTGACACGGCGCGCCTCGGCGATCATCGAACCGGCGATGTCGACGCCGTCGCAGCGCTCGAACCGGTCTGCCAGCGCCTGGGTCAGCCGGCCGACGCCGCAGCCGAAGTCGAGCGCCCGGCCGCGCACCGGACTGGCTCCCAGTTGGTCGAGCTCGGCGAGCGCTGCCGCGACCTCGTGCTCGCCCCGGGCGAGAAACTCGTCGAGGTCCCATCTGCCGCCCCGGGCGGTGGGCTCGGTGAGCACCGCCCACAGCGGATCGTCGCGCCCGAAGGCCTCCCAGTTCGTCTTGAGCCGTTCGATCTCCACGGTCGGAACCCCTAGCTGACTCTCGAGCGTCGGAGCTCGGGGACGGCCTCGGTCGAGGGTGCGACCTGGCGGGGCTCGGCCGTGTCGGCGAGGAACCGCTCGAGCGCGTCGATTCGCGGCGACCAGCCGTAGCCCTCGGCGGTCTCGATCCCGCCGCGACGGAGCGACTCGCGCAGCGCGCCGTCGGCGAGCATGCGTGCGAGCGCATCGGCGACCTGACGGCTGTCAGCGCCGGTTATCAGGCAGTTGCGATCGTGGACGCAGAAATCCATATTGCCGTCGGCGTCGGTGGAGATGGTGGGGCAGCCCGCCGCCATCGCCTCGAGCACCGGTAGGCAGAAACCCTCGTGGGTCGAGGTTTGGAGGAATCCCGTTGCCTGCGCCAGCAATGCATTGACCTCGGCGTCGGTCGGCGCCTCGAAATAGCGCACGCCTTCGATTCCGTCGACCATGTCGGGCTCGGTACCGAACAACCACAGCTCGGGCCGCGGCTCGGGAAGGGCTCGCCAGCCGTCGAGGGTCAGTGGGAAGTTCTTGAGCGGGTTCGTGCGGCCGGCCGCGACGATCACATCGGCCCGGCGCTCGACCTCAGGCAGCGGACGGAAGGTGTCGAGGTCGACCCCGGGCGGGATCAGCACGGACTCCATCCCGAGCTCGCGAAGCTTGTCGAGATTCCACGATGACGTCGTCATGTAGCGGAACTCGGGCCGGTAGGACGCGAGCACCGCGTTTCGCCATCGCTCCTGGCGCGGGTAGTAGCTCGTCTCGATGTCCTGGACGAAGTAGACCGGGATCCCGTGGACCACGCTGGCCTCCCACACCGCCGCGGCGGTGTTCCACCAGGTGGCGACCTTGATCGCCTCGACCGGCGCCAGCGCCTCCGTGAGCTCTCTGTACTTGTCGAAGCTACGGACCGGGACGCGGAGGTCGAACCAGTCCGGTGGCCCTCCGAGCGTCCACAGCTCGGCTTCGTGGCCCCGATCGATCAGACCATTGAGGTGCTCGAAGACGACCCGGTGGCCGCCGCCCACGCCAGTGTCCTCGGTGACGTAGATCACGCGGATCGCGCCTTCGGAGTTGCGCACGTTGCGCGCGTCGAAGAACTCGCTCCACCGCTCCCAGAACCGGCGCTGCGACGCCCGCTCGCGCTCGCCGACCTCGGTTCCCCGGGTGACCGACTCGTCGTGGTACAGCTCCGCGGCTGGGCAGTACACCACCCGGTGGCCCGCCGTCCAGGCGCGTAAGCAGTAGTCGACGTCCTCGTAGGCCATCGGGTAGCCCTCGTCAAGCAAGCCGAGCTGATCGAGCACCTCGCGCCGGATGTACATGCAGGCGCCGGTGACCGCCAGCGCCGGTTGCGTGACGTTCGCCGGTCCCCAGTCCTGCCGCTGGAACCGGAAGCGGTGATCGAACCATTCGGGCGCGCCGAGGTTCCGCACGGTCCCGCCGAACTGGATTCGGCCGTCGGGGTAGATCAGCTTCGCGCCCACGATCCCGATGCTGTACTTGGGGTTGGCGACGTATTGCAGCGATGCGAGCCAGCTGGGCCGGGCGATCATGTCGGAGTTCAGGATCACCACGTCCTGATCCGGCGGGGCCGCGCGCAGCCCGCGGTTGACGTTCGCGGCGAAGCCCTCATTGGTCTCGCCCTCGACCACCTCGATCCCGGGGATCTGACGGAGCGCCGCGAGGTGGTCCGGGCCGCTGGCGTCGTCGGCGACGATGATCCGGACGCGCTTGGCGTTCGTGGTCTCGCGGATGCTCGCAACGAGCGCCGCGACTCGGACCGCGTCGCGATAGCTCGGGATCACGATCGTCACCGGCCGCCACCTCCAGCGGTACCACGCTACCGCTGCGGCGCGCGTCTGCTGAGCTGGGTCTCCCTTGGGGATCCGGCCAAACCGGACGTACTGCTCGAGCGGCGTGAACCGCAGCGGGAACGTCAGCACCCGCATGACCAGCGACAAGACCCCGTGGTACTTGTAGGTCAGGGCGATGCGTCGCCCGAGCTCGACAACCGGCGCGAGCGGGGTGGCGTCCAGGCGGGAACCATCCGGGTTGGAGGACTTGCGACTCACGTCTGAGATGCGGCGATGCTAGCTGGAATCGCTCGCTCCGCTCGCGGTCCGACGGCCTGTACGGCCTCGAGGATCCGGCGCACATGCGCGTCCCAGCTGTGGCGCTCGGTGGCCTCGCGGAGCGCGGCCTCGCCGAGCCTGCCGCGGAGCTCCGGGTCGTCGAGCAGCCGCGTGACCGCAGCCGCGGCGGCCGGGACGTCGCCCGGGGCGGTCAGGAGCGCGGTCCGGCCGTCCTCGAGAACCTCGCCGATCTGGTCGAGGTCGGAGGCGACGATCGCCCGGCCGAGGCCCATGTACTCGAACAGCTTCGTGGGCGAGCCAAAGAACGGCGTCCCGTCAGGGTTGGGGACGTGCGGCGATACGCAGACGTCGCACGCCGCGAGCAGCTCGGGCGCGCTATTCCGGGGCACGATTCCCGTAAGCGTGACCCGCTCGGAAAGCCTCCGCCGGTCGATCTCGGCTGCGACCTCAGCATGGAGCGGTCCGCCGCCGATCAGCACCCAGCGCGCCCGCGGGGCCAGCGCAGCGACCCGCTCGATCAGCTCCGGGAGCAGCTTGACGCCGTGCCACAGGCCGAACGTGCCGACGAACCCGACGGTCGGCGCCTGGGGCAGCTCCAGGCGCTCCCGCCACTCGGCTGGGGGCCGCGACCGGGCCTCCGCGAGCGCGTCGAGATCCACGCCGTTGGGGTTGACCAGGATGCGGTCGGGCTCGATGCCCTGCTCGACGAGCTGATCCTGGAGCGGACGGGAGACGACCACGATCAGCGAGGCGTCGGTCAGGTTGCGCCGCTCGAGCGCGGCCAGGCCCTCGGCGAGGGGCAGCCGGCCGCTACCCCAGTTCTGCTCAGCCCAGATCTCCGAGCCGTTGAACTCGAGCACTAGCGGAACGTCGAGCCGGCGCGCCAGCTCGAGCCCGGCGTACGAGCCGAGCGCGTACCGGTGGTAGACGAGGTCGGCCGGCACGTGCGCCGCGGCGCTTACGAGCTCGCGGGTGTAGCCGATGAGCGTGAGCCAGTGGACGAGCTGAAGGATGCGCCGCGGTTGCACGACCTCGCACCGCGCTCGGCGGACCCCGTCCGGCCGCTCCGGCGCGAGTACGGTGACCTCGACGCCCGCGTTCGACAGCCCGTTGATCACGCCCGCGGTGTGCGCCGCGGCGCCGCCAACCTGGCTGCCGAACCACGTCAGCGACGGCTCGCTGCGCACGTAGGTGACCCGTTCGACCTCGTGGCGCGGCCGTGGCGGTAGACCGAACGACGTCGCTGCGACCCTGCGCGCCTGCCGATACCAGAGCGCGGTACGGGCGACCTCTGTCGGCAGCGCAACTCCAAGCTCGGCGGCCGCCCTCGCACGCATCGCTGCGGAGCCGGCGACCGTAGTGTGCCTCGGCGAGCTCACCTCAATTGTGCCCGGGCGACTGAGCGTCGCGAGCAGCAGCGCGCCGGACTGCACGCCGTTGAGCGGGCGGTCGTCCCGCAGCACGGTCATCTCGGCCACCTCCCGATCGCGCAGCAGCGCATGAAGCTGACGGGGCCGCCGCACCATCTCGGCCAGCTCGCCGATCGTGATCACGCGGGTGTTCGGCGCGGGCTCGATGGCCGGCCCGTTGAACCTGAGGTCGACCGTGAGCCGCATTGCGGACGTGAGACTATATGGGCGGTGAGGCGACTCCTGCTGGTCACGCACCGCTCGATCGAGCAGGAAGGTGGTCCCGCTGCGCGGTGGCGCGCATTCGCGCATTACCTTCCGGAGCACGGCTGGGAAGTCGACGTCGTGAGCGCCGCGGAGGGCCTGGGAGCATCCGAGTTCGACGCGGTCGCATCGAAGGCAGTCTCGGCGCGCGCGAGCGTGATGGCGCGCGTGGGCTCGATTAGCGCACCGTTGTTCCGGCTCGCCGGGGTCCGCCCGGACGCCCTGCCGCTGTCGATGATGTGGGTCCCGCGTGGCGCCAGGCTCGTGCGGCGCCAGTTCGCAGCGCGCGATGCACAGATAGTGCTCGCGACGGGCCCGCCGATGGCGGGACCCCTGGCCGCTCGCCTCGGGGTGCCCGGCGAGGCCCGGCTCGTCGTCGAGCTGCGTGACCTGTGGGCCGGAAGCCCCGCGTTCGATGCTGGCGGGCGTGCGCTCCCGGCGATCGAGCAATGGCTGCTCCGCCGGGCGGCGCGCGTGGTCGCGTGCACGCCCGAGGCCGCCGCGGATCTGAGCCGGCGCCACCCGGATCTGGCCGCACGCGTGGTCGAGATCCCCAACGGATTCGATCCGGCGATGTGGGAAGTGGCCGACGGGTCCCGTCCGCCGTCGGGTTCGGACCGCGCCCTCACGCTGCTGCACTCGGGAACGCTCACGCCGGACCGACCGCTGATGCCGCTGCTCCGGGCACTAGACGATCCGCGTCTGCTTGGAGCGTTCCGTCTTGTCCTGCACGGCTACCTGTCCCCGGCCTCTCGGGAGGAAGTTGCGCAGGCCCGCGTCGAGGGTCGGGTGCCGATCGACGTGGTGTCGCCCTCCCCCTGGGAAGACGCCGTCCGGAGGATCGCCACCGCCGACGCATGCTTGGTCACCCAGGCGCGAGGAGCCGGCGACGCGACCGCGGTCGCGAGCAAGGTGTACGAGTACCTCGCGCTGAGCAAGCCCGTCGTATGTCTGACCGACGGCGGCGCCACCGAGGCCCTTCTCCGCCGGCTCGACGCGGCGCAGTTCTGCGCCCGCCTGGGCAACGTCGAGCAGATCGTGGAATCGCTGCTGCGGCTTCGTGACGGGGCGGCCGCCCCAGCCCCGCCCGCGGAGCTCGAGCGCTACAGCCGGCGGGCGCTCAGCGCCCGGATGGCGAAGCTGCTCGATGCGGTTGCGCGCTGAGGACGTCCACGATGCGTTCGGCTGCGTGACCATCCCAGAGCGGAGGAACCTGATGCGGCCGGGCTCGGATCTCGGCGATCAGCTCGGGAGCCTCGCGGATCCGGTCGGGTGCGAGCCCGAGCACGATGTTCGTCCCCATCGTCTCGGTGATCGGTCGCTCGGTGTTGTCGCGCAACGTGAGGCACGGAACGCCGAGGAAAGTCGTCTCTTCCTGGATCCCGCCCGAGTCCGTAAGCACGCCGGCGGACGTCGCCACGAGTGCCAGGAACTCGAGGTACCCGACCGGCTCGAGCAGGCGCAGGCCTGGCGCGCCGTCGAGAGACAGGCCGGCGTCCTCGATCCGCGCCCTGGTCCGGGGATGCATCGGGAACACAACCGGGACGGTGCTCGCGACCGCGCGGAGCGCGGCGATTGCGTCGGCGAGCAGCGGCCCGTCCACGAGCGCGGGGCGGTGAAGCGTCACAACCAAGTAGCCCCCGTCGTCCAGGCCCAGGCGATCGGCGGCGCCCTGATCGTAAATCCGCTGCCGCATCGCGACGAGCGTGTCGATCATCGTGTTCCCGACGTAGTGGATCTGCCCTTCGGGGCGTCCCTCGGCGAGCAGGTGGTCGCGGGCCTCGGGTGAGTGGATGAACAGCAGGTCCGAGACGGCGTCGGCGACGACCCGGTTGATCTCCTCAGGCATCGTGCGGTCGAACGACCGCAGGCCGGCCTCGACATGCCCGACCACGAGACCGAGCTTGACCGCCACCAGCGATGCGGCCAGGGTCGAGTTGACATCCCCCGGGACCAGGACGAAATCGGGCCGCTCGGCCAGCAGCACCGGCTCGAGCCGCTCCATCACGCGGGCGCTCTGCTGGGCGTGGCTCCCAGAGCCGACATCGAGCCGATGTTGCGGCTCGCCCACGCCGAGCTCTTCGAAGAAGATCTCGGACATCTCGACGTCGTAGTGCTGTCCGGTGTGGACGAGCACATGATCGAACTCCTCGCAGCGTTTGGCCAGCGCGCCGGCGATCGGAGCGATCTTCATGAAGTTGGGCCGGGTGCCAACGACCGAGAGGACCTTTCGGCGTGCAGTCATCGGGGCGGGCATGATAGGGAAGGAGCACATGGCTGCCGTGCTGGACATCACTCGCTTTAGCGATGCCTACCGTCGCTCGGTACAGGACGTGATGCGGTTCGTCACGCCCGAGCGTCAGGCGGTCATCGCCACCCACAACCCGGCGCTCGGGCCGGGGCAGTTCGACCTGGGTGCCTACCTCCGGGCGTCCGAGCGCCGATACGGCGAGCTCGTGCGGCTGGTCAATGCGCACGCTCGCTTCGGTCGCGACGAGCTGAGCGCGCTGGAGGTCGGCGGCTTCCTCGGCGCCTACCCGCTGACGCTGGCGCGCTTGAACATCCCGGTAACGCTGGTCGAGCACTACGGCTACTACCACGGAGCTTTCGACGAGCTCGCCGAGTACCTCGCGAAGGCCGGCGTGGCGATCTTGGACGCGGACTTCACCAATCCGCTCCCGGCGCCGCCGGAGCGCCACATGCTCGTCACGAACATGGCCATGCTCGAGCATCTGGCCGACTCGCCGAGGACGCTGATGGACAACCTCGCCGCCGCCACCGACGAGCGCGGCGCGCTCGTGGTCGAAGTGCCGAACATCGCGTACTTCCCCAAGCGCCGCCAGGCCCTGTTCGGGCGGTCGGTCCATCCCGACCTGGCCAGCGTGTACGAGAGTGCCGTGCCGTTCACCGGCCATCACCGCGAATACACGCTCCAGGAGGCGATCAACCTCCTGTCCTGGACGGGGTTCAAGGTCGACGAGGCGGCGCTGTTCAACTACTCGATCAACCTGCGAGGCGCTTCCAGCCTCTGGCGGCTGCGTGCGCTCGCGGTCGATGTGTGGCCGACCCTGCTGTTCGCGCGTTGCCGCGAGGAGATCATGATCATCGCCAGTCCGTCTCGCGGAGCGCAGGCGCGCTGATCGGTGGCCGCGCCGCTGCTAGCTTGCTCGATCTGTTGAGCGCCGAGAGGAGCCCTCGATGAAGCAGGTCGTGCTGCGCAACGGGCAGCCGCTGGTGGCAGATGCCCCTGCGCCCTCGCCCCAGGCCGGATACGTCCTCGTCGCCAACGACACCTCGGTGATCTCGTCGGGGACCGAGCGAGCGGCGGTCTCGGACGGCGGCGGATCGTTGCCGATGCGCGCAGTGCGGAACCCCGATCTCGTGCTCCTGACGCTCCGTCACGCCCGTGAGCACGGGATCCGCGACACGGTCGAGCTCGTTCGCAACGCGGTCTCGGACGACACCGTGCTCGGCTACGCGTCCGCCGGGGTCGTGCTGGACACGGGCGGCCTCGGTGACTTCCTGGTCGGGGAGCGCGTCGCGTGCGCCGGCGCCGGACGCGCCAACCATGCCGAGCTGGTCTCGGTCCCCGGCAACCTGGTTGCGCCTGTCCCTGCGGACGTGTCGCTGCGCGACGCCGCGTTCACGACGCTCGGCGCGATTGCGCTGCAGGGAGTCCGCCGCGCGCAGCTGTCACTCGGCGAGCGGGTGGCGGTCGTGGGACTCGGGTTGCTCGGTCTGCTCACGGTTCAGATCGCCAGGGCCGCGGGCTGTCCGGTGATCGGGATCGAGCCCGACGCCGGCCGCCGTGATCTCGCCTTGCGGTTCGGCGCGGACACCGTCCTGACCCCGGACGGGGCGCCCGAGAAGGTGCGGGAGTGGGCCGCGGGGCTCGGCGTCGACACGGCGATCGTGACCGCCTCGGGGACCTCGAACCAGATCGTGAACGACGCCGTCGCGATGGTCCGGCGCAAGGGCCGCGTCGTTCCCGTGGGGGACGTCGGGCTCGCATTCGAGCGCGGGCCTCTGTACCAGCGCGAGGCCGACGTGCTGATCTCGACCTCCTACGGCCCGGGCCGCTATGACCCGCTCTACGAGGAGGCTGGTGTCGACTATCCGCCCGCCTATGTCCGCTGGACCGAGAACCGGAACATGGAGGAGTTCCTGCGACTGCTGGCCGCCGGGCAAGTGGACGTCGAGCCGCTGATCACCCTCGAGCTTCCCGTCGATCAAGCCGCGGAGGCGTACGGCGCGCTCCGCCGGCAACCGCCGCCGCTGGCCGCACTGCTCCGCTATCCAGATGCTCCGGCGCGCGCGGAGGGCGTGGCCGCGACTGTGCGCGTGCCGCCGCTTCGCCGGCGTCGGACGCCGGGACAGTCGCGCACGGTCCGGGTCGGGCTCGTCGGCCCGGGCTCGTTCGTGCGCGCGACCCACCTGCCGAACCTGCGCGCCGACGGGGCGGCGCCGCTGGTCGCGGTGGCGGCCAGGCGCGGCACGGCCGCGACCGACGTCGCCCGCGCCGCCGGCGGCGACGCCGAGGCGACGACCGACTGGCATCGGGTAGTCGAGCATCCCGACGTCGACCTCGTGATGATCGGGACTCGTCACGACTCGCACGCCGAGATCGCCGCCGCGGCGCTGCGGGCGGGCAAATCGGTGTTCGTCGAGAAGCCGCTCGGGTTGACCAGGGAGGAGATCGACGACGTTTGGCAGGCCGGTGGCGGCGACGATGCGCAGCTGATGATCGGGTTCAACCGCACGCTCGCGCCGCTGTCGCAACGGCTGCGCGGAGAGCTGGCGGGCGTCAGCGGGCCGCTCCAGGTCGTCATTCGCGTCAACGCGCCGCTGTCCGCCGACCACTGGCTGAACGACGCCAAGGAGGGCGGCGGCCGGATCCTCGGCGAGGGCTGTCACTTCCTCGACTACGCCAACTGGCTGTGCGGGGCCCCGTCCCGGGTGAGCGCCGCCGCGGTGCCCGCGCCGCCGGGCGTCGAGACCGTCGAGAGCGCATCGATCACGGTCGGCTACGAGAACGGCTCGGTCGCGACCGTCCACTACTCGGGACTGGGTCCGGCGACCCTTCCCAAGGAGCGGTTCGAGGTCCTGGCCGGCGGGCGCGCCTGGGTCCTCGACGACTTCAGGCGGCTGATCTCCTTCGACGGCGCCGGCGAGAGGATCGTCGAGGAGGGCGGTGGCGACAAGGGCCACGCCGCGCTGATACGGAGTCTGCTCGCGGCGTGCCGGGGCGAGTCGACGTTCACGCCGGGTGTGCGAGCGGGGTATCTGGCTCAGAGCGCGGCGCTGGCCGCACTCGAGTCGATCGCGGCCGGGGTCACGGTGCCCGTGCCGGCGCCGGCGGCCGACTACGCCGGCCGCGCGGCCACGTAGAAGCCGGCCGCCAGCGACGGGAACCGATCGCCGAGCCGGGCATTCCATCGCATGAACGGCTCGACGCCGGTCAGCAGGGTGTGGCTGAACGGCCCGCAGAAGGCCACTGATCCGCGCGCGGACTCGACCTCGAACCCGGCCTGCTCGAGCGTGGCGCGGACCGTTCGCAGCGTGAACCGACGCACGTGCGGCGAGTCGGCGACGGTCGAGGGATGAGCCGCGTCCAGGTACCCGGAGGTAATCCGGCCGCGGACCCGGTGCAGGAGCCCCTGGACCCAGCCGTGACGGAACAGCGGGCCTAGCGGCGTCCGGTTCCAAGTGAACGCCTCGAGCTCGAACCAGCCGTACCCGTTGGGGACGGTGACCAGCAGCAGGCCGCCTGGCCGCAGCCGCTCGCGGATCAGCCGGAGGGCGTCGAGGAGCGTCGCGTCGTCGAGGTGCTCGAGGATCTCCGAGGCGATCACGGCATCGAACGGCCCATCGACCTCGCGCAGGTCGATCGCCCGGAGCGCGTCGGGCGGTTGACCGGCCGCCGCGAGGATCTCCTGCCCGCGTGCGACGCTCGGGGCGTCGAGATCGATGCCGGACGCGTCATACCCCCACGTGCGTAGCGGCAGCGTGATCATGTACCCGGTCCCGCAGCCGAACTCGAGCACCCGATCGCCGGGGCGGAGCTGGTCGCGAATCCAGTGCAGGCGCTTGACGTGTCCGTAGACGTTCTCGCGCGGGAGGGGCACGGCCCCCGCCCGCATCTCGGCGGCGGTGCTCATCGTGTGCAAGCTACCGGGCGGCGCCGCACGGGCGCCCGGTCACCCGCGCCGAAGCGCTAGGCGAACGGTCGAGGCCGCACCGGACAGGCTCGGTCGCAGCAGCGACCACCCGCCGAGCCAGCGGGCGAACATCCGCAGGTGCAGGGCGAGGACGATCGCGTAGGCGATGCTCGAGGCGATCGAGGCGACGTAGGTCCCGTGGTGAGGTAGCAGCGTGAAGTCGATCGCCAGGTTGATCGCGAGCCCGGGCACCCACACCAGCGCCAGCTCCTTGGGCAGGCCGTGGCCGGCGAAGTGGTACGCGATCACGTTCAGGACCCCCAGGCAGTACACGCCGGGAAGGAGCCAGAGAAACAGCGACACCGCGGGGTGGTACTCGGGCCCGAACAGCAGCGCGATCGCCGGCGCCGCCAGTGCGGCAGCGATCGCGCAGACCACGAGATATCCCACCGCGACGACCTGAAAGACCTGAACGCTGAGGTCTCGCTCGGCTCCGCGGGCCACGCGGGCGAACATGTTGATAGAGACCGAAACGGGCAACAGGTACAGGCCGTCGGCAAGCGCAACTGCGATCGAGTACTGGCCCGCGGCTCTCGATCCCTGGATCCCGTTGACCAGCAGCAGGTCGATGCGGATCAGTAGATAGGCCAGCAGCGTGACCACGTAGGCGCGCAGGCCGTAGCCGATCATCCGGCGCGCGAGCGCCGTGTCGGGCCGGCGCAGCACGCGGCCGTGGTGGCGCATCGCCCACAGGTACACGAGCAGCGCCGCCGCCTGGGGACCGATCATCAGGCAGAGCGCGAGCAGGACGCTGCCCGAGTCGAGCGGGAGCACGGTCAGGAGCAGGATCACGGTCACCAGCGCCGCCGAAACGTCGACCCCGTTGTAGAGCACGGTCCGCCCCTCGGCGAGCAGGATGCTCTGTAGGAACAGGGAGGACAGCACGAGAGGGACAGCCGCGAGCGCGACCGCCAGCTCGGGCCAGCCGATGTCCCCCAGCGCGCTTGGAGCGACCAGCTTGAGGCCGACGCCTGCCACGACCATCGTCGATCCGAAGATGCCGCCGAGCCACAGGGAATTGCCGGCGATTCCGCCGCGGGCCTGAGGCTCTCGTGCCGCGTAGTAGGGGTTCGCGGAAGCGACGCCGAACGTCCCGAGCTGCGCGAGCAGCGTCATCAGGGCGTACGTGGACGCCAGCGTGCCCCGCCCAGACACACCGAGCGAGCGAGCGACGATCACGGTCGCCGCCGCGCCGAGAATCAGCACCGCCAGCTTGGCGCTCAGCATCAGCAGCGCATCGCCTCTGAGCCCACGCCCGGGCGCCGCCGTGGGTGCATCCGGGATGTCGTGGGGCAGGGTCGGTGTGGTCACGTACGTATCATGGCGCTCTCCGCTCGGCCGCCGTCCACCGGAAGACGTGCGGCGAGCGGCATGCCATGTGCGGTATCTGCGGAGTCCTTGCCTTCAACGACGGATTTGACTGCGACGAGCAGGTCGTGGTCGCGATGCGCGATGCGATGGTGCATCGCGGGCCGGACGACGCGGGGGTATGGACGTCGCCCACCGGCCGGGCGGCGCTCGGCCACCGCCGGCTGTCGATCGTCGATGTCTCCGCTGCCGGCCACCAGCCGATGTGCAACGAGGACGGCACCGTGTGGGTGGCGTTCAACGGCGAGATCTACAACCACGCCGCGCTGCGCCCGGAGCTCGAGGCTCGGGGTCACCGATATCGATCGCATTGCGACACCGAGACGATCATCCACCTCTACGAGGAGGAGGGCGAGCGGTGCGTCGAGCGGCTCGACGGGATGTTCGCGCTGGCGATCTGGGACGAGCGCCGGCGGGAGCTGTTCCTGGCTCGGGACCGCGTCGGCAAGAAGCCGTTGTACTGGACGCGCACCCCTTCCGGTTTCGCCTTTGCGTCCGAAATCAAGGCGCTGCTCCGCCACCCTGCGATTACGGCCGACCTCGACGTGGAGGCCTTCCACGACTACCTGACGTTCGTGTGCACGCCGGCGCCGGCGACGATGTTCGCCGGCATCCGCAAGCTCGCGCCGTCTGAGTGGATGACCGTGCGGGAGGACGGGACCGTGCGGAGCGGTACGTTCTGGTCACCGATGTCACCGTCGGCGGCCGCCGAGCTGACGGGGCTCGGCGAGGCTCAGCTCAGCGAGCGCCTGCTCGAGCTGCTGCGCGCCTCGATCGCCAAGCGGATGATGAGCGACGTTCCGTTCGGCGTGTTCCTCTCCGGCGGGGTGGACAGTTCAACGAACGTCGCGCTGATGTCAGAGCTGATGTCCGAGCCTGTGCGCACGTTCTCCGTCGCGTTCAAAGAGTACGAGCAGTACAACGAGCTCGAGTACGCGCGGGCGATCGCCGCCCGCTACGGCACCGATCACCACGAGGTGGTGATCGACGCCGACGATCTCGTGTCGTTTCTGCCGGAGATGATCCACCATCAGGACGAGCCGATCGCGGACTGGGTGTGCGTGCCGCTTTACTACGTGTCGAAGCTGGCGCGCGACTCGGGAACGATCGTGGTCCAGGTCGGCGAGGGCTCCGACGAGCTGTTCCACGGTTATCAGGGCTACATCGACGCGGTCGCCCGGCGCCGCCGATACTGGGAGCCGTTCCAGCGGGTCCCGGCCTCGGTGCAGCGCCTCCTTGCGGAATCCGCCATAGGCGTGGCGCGCCGGACCGGTCGCGGCGTGCTGCACGCGCAGTATGTGGCCGACGCCGCCGCCGGGCGCCTGCCGTTCTGGGGCGGCGCCATCTGTTACACCGGCGAGCTCAAGCGGCAGGTCCTGGCCGGGAACGGAAGCCGGCCCGACGCCTATCGAGTCGTACAGCAGCTGTGGGACGAGGCCGAGCGCGCCCGCCCCGGCGCCGATCTGCTCCAGAAGATGACCTACCTGGAGCTGAAGCTGCGGCTGGCCGAGCTGCTGCTGATGCGCGTCGACAAGATGACAATGGCGACCTCGGTCGAGGCCCGGGTGCCGTTCCTGGACCGCGAGCTGGTCGAGTTCGCGCTTGCCCTCCCGCCCGAGATGAAGGTCCGGGACGGCACCGGCAAGTGGCTGCTGAAGCGTGCCGTGAGTGGACTCCTCCCGGACGAGATCGTGAACCGGCGCAAGCAGGGGTTCGGGGCGCCCGTGTCCGAGTGGTTCCGCGGCGACCTCGGCTATCGCGCTCAGGAGGAGATCAGGCGCTCGTCGCTGGCCGAGCGAGGATTGCTCGACTACGAGCGCATCGACGAGCTGTGGGCCGCCCACCGGTCCGGGCGCGCCAACTGGGCGTTCCAACTGTGGAATCTCTACAACGTCAGCGCCTGGCACGACCAGTGGGTGGCCGGTCGCGCGCTGGTCTGACGCGGTCGGTGCGCGACGGCACGAGGGCTACAATGGCCCGGTGATGCGCCGGTCGACGTCGCGGGTGATGCGCCGGTCGATCCGTGTATCCACCGAACGCGATGCACGTCCAACCTGATTCGAACCTCGTAACCGAGGTCCCGCGCTACTCGTTCGTGATGCCGGTGTTCAACGAGGTCAAGAATCGTCCGTTCTACATCGTCCGGGAGCTGGACTGGTTTGACACCGGAGCGCCGCCGACGCCGCGCGCGATCGTGCTGTCGATGTCCGGCCCGCAGCCCGCGCCGACGGTCGAAGCACCCGCGCCGACGGCTCCATGGAATCGACCGTTCTGACGCCGGCGGCGGGTGGCGCGGCGGCGGACGCCGGCGCCTCCGGTCGCCGGCCCTCGACGCTCGCGCTGCTCGCGTACGGATTCGTGTGGGCGGTCATCGGGGCCGCGCTGCTGTACTGGCTCTCGCCCCATCCGTGGCCGATCGAGAGTGGGCGCATCAGCTCGATGGTCGACTCCCTGTCGGTGCTGAACCACGGCGGTCCGCTGCTGGCCATGCGACTGCCGAGCGGAGCCTGGGCTGCGGTCGGGGTAGGCGACGACCTGGGGATCTACGTGATCATTCCGACGCTAGATCACTGGCTTGGGATCACCGATCCGGTGGCGACGCTGCGCGATCTGTGGCTGCTGATGTGGGCGGTGACGATCTGCGTGTACCCGTTGCTGTTCCAGCGGCGGTTCGAGTCGGTGCTCGCCGCCGCAGTGAGCGCGCCGGCGGTGATCGTGTGCATATTCTCGTTCGGGTTCGCCGATCTGTACTGGGTCGCGGCATGGCTGGTACTCACGTTCCTCCCGGTCCTGCTCCTGGTCTCGCGGCGCTGGTCGAAGCCCGGAGGCTTCGCGCTGGTCGGTATCGCGCTTCTCGCCGGAGTGATCAACGTGGTCCGGAGCGAGGCTGGGCTGCCCGTCGCGATCGTGTGCCTGGCGGTGGCGCTGCTCGCGCCGATCCGGTGGCGGTGGCGGATCGTGACCGGGATCGCCGTGATCGTCCTCTATTGGGCTCCGGGAGGCCCGGGGCTGTCGGCGATTCAGTCGCATCGCGACAGCGTGCTTCACGTCAACTTGACCGCTACCAGTCCGAGCTCGCACAGCTTGTGGCATCCTGCGTTCCTCGGGCTGGGGTACACGAGCAACCGGTACCACATCCACTGGAACGACGCGGACGGCTTGGTGGCGGCCGAGCGCGCCGACCCCGGCGTCAAGTACCTCTCCACCTCCTACGAGAACACCCTTCGTCACCTGTTCTTCAAGATCGTCAAGAACGATCCCGGTCTCGTGGTCCGGGAGCTCGGCGAGAAAGTGGTCGTGATCCTCGGCGACAGTGTCACCTACCTGTTGCTCCTCGCGCTGTTGCTCCCGGGAGCGCTCACGGCTAGAGCGAGTGCGCGGCTTGGACGGCGGGAGCTTCTGATGGCTCTGCCGGCGGTCGTGATCGGGATCGTGCCGCCACTTCTCGGTGTTCCGGAGCGTGAGTACGAGCTCTCTCTGCTCGGAGCGCTCGGTTTCCTCGGGATGATGTGCGTTGGCTCGACCGCGACGCGGCTCGAGCTCGCCGGTTTCGCTCGCGCGCGTGGTGGCGCCCGCGCGTCGATGGATGCGGTCAAGGGCGCCGCGCCGTGGCGGATGTGGCTACGCGTCGCGGTTCCGGGCGTGATCGTGGTCATCGCGGTGTGGGCGGCCGCGCGCCCGCTCCGGTCCGACCACCTGCGTTGGGACGCGTCGGAGAAGCGACCTACGCTTTCGACCCCCATCGGCGTCGTCTCGCCGACCGCGTCACGGCTCGCCGGGTGGCTCGTTGAGCTCTGAGCCCGCCACTGCGAGCGCGCCCTGGGCGGGGGCGAGGCCGGTCGCCTGCAACGTCTGCGGGACGGCGATCCCCTCGGGCCAGCCGCCCGTGTGGGTGAAGGACGGCTATGAGATCGTCCGCTGCGGCGAGTGCGGGCTGGTGTTCCGCAGAGACATGCCGAGTGGTGCGGAGCTTCCGGAGATCTACTCCGAGGAATACTTCCGGCGCCCGGACGGCTCCCACGACGCTCAGGGCTATCGCGACTATCTGGCCGACGAGGCCGAGCATCGGTTGAACGCCCGGCGCCGGCTCGAGTGGCTGGCGGGAGTGCAGGCCCCGGGCACGCTGCTCGATGTGGGCACGGCGGCCGGGTTCTTCCTCGACGAGGCGAGCCGCCGCGGCTGGCGGGCCTCCGGCATCGACGTGTCGGGCCCGATGGCCGCGTACGCGCGCGAGCGGCTCGGCGCGGACGTCCGCACTGGGTCATTCCAGGAGCTCGCGGTCACCCCCGGCAGCATGGACTGCGTGACGATGTGGGACTACATCGAGCACTCGACCGATCCCTCGCTCGACGTCGAGCTCGCGGCCCGCGCCCTGCGCGCCGGCGGTCTGCTCGTCCTGTCGACCGGCGACGCCGGCTCGCTCGTCGCTCGCCTGTCGGGCGTGCGATGGCATCTGCTGACCCCGCATCACCACAACTTCTTCTTCACGGTCCCCACGCTCGAGCGGCTCTTACGCCGCCACGGACTCGAGCCTTTCGCCTGCCGGCACCGGCCGGCGTACTACTCGCTTGCGTACCTGGTCCACAAACTCGGCACGATGGTGCCCGCCAACCGAGCCCTCGCCCGAGCCTCCGACCGGTTTGCGCAGACCGGGTTTGGCCGCGCGCCGATCCCGGTCAACCTGTGGGACATCGTGACGATCGCCGGCCGCAAACAGGGGTGAACGCGCTCGAGCGGTTGCCGAGCGGGGGGAACCGATGAATGTGATGGCCCGGTTGCGGGGCGGCGCGGCTGCGTGGCGCAGGCTCGGCCCCCGCGCCGGCACGATCGCGGCGGCGCGTGCCGGCTGGCGGCTCCTGGAGACGCCCGTGCGTCGCACCCGCGTCCGCCTGCGCCCGCCGCGCGTTACCCCGCAGGCGCTTGAGCGGGCGCTCGCCGGTGCCACCCCGCAGAGTGCGCTGCGGACCCTCGCGCTGCCGGCACTGCCGACCGTGGTCGCCTGGGAGCGCGAGCTCGAAGCGCTCGACGGCGAGGCGCGCGCCGGCCTGATCGAGCGTGCTGAGCGGATCTGCGAGCACCGCTTCGATCTGCTCGGCTCGGGGCCGACCGACCTCGGCCCCCGGATCGACTGGCAGCTCGACTTCAAGTCCGGCCGGCGGTGGCCCGACGTCCACATCTCGCGGGTGCCCGTCGTTCTCGGAGGCGGATCGGACATCAAGGTGCCGTGGGAGCTCTCCCGCTGCCAGCATCTGCCGCTGCTCGCGGCCGCCCATCGGCTGACCGGCGACCCCCGGTATCTGAACGAGCTGGGCTCGCAGCTGACCGCGTTCATCGACGCGAACCCGGTCGAGATCGGAGCGCCCTGGGCGTGCACGATGGACGTGGCGATCCGCGCCGCGAACTGGGTGGCGGCGATGTGCATGGCCACTCCGGCGAGCGCCGACGCCGCCTGGGTCGAGCCTGCGATGGCGAGCCTCCTCCTGCACTGCCGGTTCATCCGCGGCCACCTCGAGTGGGGCGAGACGCGCGGCAACCACTACCTCTCGGACGTGGTCGGACTGCTCGTCGCCTGCGCGCCGTTCTCGGCCGGCGCCGAGGGGCGCGGATGGGCGGTGTGGGCGACCGACGAGCTCGAGCGGGAGATGTTCCATCAGGTGCGGCCCGACGGCTGCGATCACGAGGCCTCGATTCCCTACCACCGCCTCGTCACCGAGCTGTTCGTATGCGGCACCCAGGCGGCCGACGCGCTCTGCCCGGGGCGCCTGTCGGCCGGCTACCGGGGCCGGCTGGAGCGGATGCTCGAGTTCGTCGCCGACTACACCCGGACCGACGGGCTCTCGCCCCAGATCGGCGACGCCGACGACGGACGGTTCCTGCCCCTGGGCGATTACGGCTCCGACCCGCGGGACCACCGCCATCTGTTTCGGCAGACAGCCGCGCCGGACCCCCCGCCGGAGGCCGACCTGACCCTCGGGCCGAGGGGCCACGCGGCGTACCGGGACGGCGGCTACTACGTGATGCGCCATCGGGCCCTGTGGTGCGCCGTCCGCTGTGGCGATGTCGGGCTGTACGGGGTCGGGAGCCACGCCCACAACGACCAGCTGTCGTTCGAGCTCGCCCTCGGCGCGCAGCCGATGGTCGTCGATCCGGGCTCCTACCTGTACACCGCAGACCCCGTCGCCCGCAACGAGTTCCGCTCAACCCGCGCGCACAGTACCCTGCGCGTCGGAGGAGCCGAGCAGAACCCGCTGCGCACGGACTACCTGTTTGCGATGGCCGACGAGACGCAGGCGCGATGCCTGCGGTTCGAGGCCTCCGGCCCGGCCGCGACGTTCGAGGGAGAGCACACGGGGTTTCGCGCGCTGCCGCGCCCGGTCAGCCACCGTCGCGAGCTCCGGTTCGACGGCGAGGGGCGCAAGCTCCACATCGCCGACACGGTGACAGGGGCCGCCGGCGAGGAGCTCGAGTGGAGCTTTCCGCTCGCCCGTTGCGAGGTCACCGCGACCGGATCACGGGCGGTGGCGACGTTCGCCGGCGGCGTGCTCGAGATCCGCGCCGACGGACTCGAGCTGCGGGTCGATCGCGGCTGGATCGCTCCGTCCTACGGGGTGCGCGCGCCGGCGCCAGTCGTGCGTGCCCGGGTCCGGGCGGGGTCGGACGAGGAGACGGTGCGGCTGGTGCTGGCTGTTTCCGGGGGGCCGGGCTGACGGTCCGCGCGGGGGCGTGAGGCCCGTTGGTCAGTCCTCGCGCATCCGCGCGAGCTCGCGCCGATCGCCGTCGGCGTCGGTGCTGTCGGGCTGCTCATCGGTCCGCTCCTCGTGCCAGCGCAGCCGCTCCTCGAGCAGCGCGAGGCGCTGGGCCAGCACCTTCGTCTGATCTCCCAGACGGGACACCACCGCCGAGAAATGGAGCAGCAGCAGGATCACGAAGCAGAACGCGACCAGGAACAGCGCGTTCGGCGGGTAGACGATCCCGATCGCGTGGGAGATCTTCGCGAGCATGTCGCTCCAGATCGCCAGCCCGAGGAGCACGATCGCCGATAGCAGCCACAGCAGCGCGTAGCGCTCCATCAACCGCCGGCGCCGGACCATCTCGAGCACGGTGAAGAACAGCGCCAGGGCCGCGAGGATCGCTACAAGCTGGATGCGCGCCTGCATCGCGTCAGACCCCCTGCTCGGCGATCACCGGAGCTTCATCGCCAGCCTCGACCACCGGGCGCCGGCGGGCCAGCCCGACGAGTAGGGCCAGCAGCACCTTGACCATGTAGTAGGCCGACTTGCCGTTGCTAATTGACGACCGGCCACCGCCGCGTACGTACATCTTCACGGGCACCTCGCGCATGCGCAGCCGGTGGTGGTGGAGCATCAGCACAGCCTCGACCTCAGGATAGTCGTGCGGATAGTCACTTGCGAACAGGTCGATCGCGCGGCGGTTGTACAGCCGGAAGCCTGAGGTTGGATCGCTGACGCGGCCGTTGACGATCCGTGACAGCAGGAACGCGAAGATGTGGATCCCGGTCCGGCGGCTGATCGGCGCCGGGTAGTGGTAGTCATCGGTGAGGAACCGGGACCCGCATACCATGTCCACGTCGCCGCCGTCCATGGCTGCCACCAGCCGGCGCAGCTCGGCCGCGTCGTGTTGACCGTCGCCGTCGACCTGGGCGAGGTAGTCGTAGTTCTGCGCGCGCGCGAACTCGAAGCCCGCCTGGACCGAGCCGCCGATCCCGAGGTTGAACGGCAGGCTGACGACGCGCGCGCCCGCCATCCGCGCCAGTCCCGCGGTGTCGTCGGTCGACCCGTCGTCGACGACGAGCACGTCGAACCGCGGCGCGTTGTCCCGGAGCGATTCGATCACGGACACGATCGTGGCCGATTCGTTGTAGGCCGGAACGACGGCCAGGTAGGAGGATCCAGTTCGCATCCGCATCCGCATCCGCAATTACAACGTCGTTTGCAGGAAAAGGTTTCGGTCCCTCAACCGCCCCCCAGCGGACGACAGGATAGCGTCACGGGCGCTGGCCCGCGCCCGGTCGGCGCCCCGGGCGCCACAGGATCGACTGGAGTAGAAGCTCGATCCGCGCGGGCAGGGGCCGCCAGCCCCACCACCAGCGGTAGACGAGCCGGCCGAACGCGTCGAGGTCGCTCTCGCCCGCGAGCCGGCGGCGGCCGGCGCGGTCGTATAGGCCGGCGTGCTTTCGGCGCAGCGCGCGGAACGCGTCCCGGTAGCGCGCGCGGCCCTCGCTGTGCCGGCTCGGTCCGTGCCGGCGGTACAGCACCGTCACCTCCTCGACCCGGCGTCCATGCCACCCGCGGGCGAGCGCGTGGACCCAGTACTCCCAGTCCTCGTAGCCGCCGAACTCCGCGTCGAACCCGGCCACGTCCTGCACCAGCTCTCGCCGCATCAGCGCGGTCGAGCCGATGTTGTGCCGGTACAGCAGCCGGTACGGGTCGTACGGCGGCATCCGCAGCAGGCCCTCCCAATCCCCGAAGAACCGCATCTGGCCGTAGCTGAAGCCCAGCGAGCGGTCGGTCTCGAGCGGCGGACGCATGAGCGCGAGCGCGTTCGGAGCCAGCAGGTCATCGGCGTCGAGCACGAGTGCGTACGGCGTCTGCACTCGCCCCAGCGCCGTGTTGCGCGCGCTGGCTACGCCAGCATTGTCCTGACGCACCAGCTCGACCTGCCCGGGCAGGCGCTCGAGCTCGACGAGCGTGCGCTTATCGGTGGAGCCGTCGTCGACCACGATCACGTGCGGCGTCCCACCCTCCTGGTCGAGCGCGCTTCGCACGGCGTCCGGGAGGAACGCGCCGTAGTTGAAGCACGTGATGGCTACGGTGACGTCGTCGTTCATCCTCGAGGCCGGTCGAAACCGACAGCCCTATAGTCCGCTCGAATGGCCAGCACGGCTGAGGTCTACAGATATTGGCAGGCGGAGTCCTGCGGGACGGAGCATGCCTCCTCGGCGACTGGGACGCGGGCTTACTACGACGAGATAGAGGCTGCCCGGTACCGGCTCGAGCCGTTCATCCCCAGCTTCGCCGAGTTCGAGCGATGGCGGGGCCGGCGGGTGCTGGAGATAGGGATCGGTGCGGCAACCGATTTCGTCAACTTCGCCCGGGCCGGTGCGAACGTCGCGGGTATGGATCTGACGGCCGCTGCGGTCGAGCATGCCCAGCGCCGCCTCGAGCTCGAAGGCCTCGACGGGGAGCTGACGGTCGGCAGCGCCGAACGGGTCCCCTACGCCGACCAGTCGTTCGATCTCGTGTACTCGTGGGGGGTGATTCACCACGCCGAGCACCCGGCCATGGTCGTGCGCGAGGCACGGCGCGTGCTGGCACCGGGCGGCGAGCTACGGGCCATGCTGTACGGCCGCCACTCCTGGGTTGCCTACGCGCTGTGGCTGCGGCACGCGCTGCTGGCTGGGCACCCGTCGCGGTCGCTCGCCGCTGTCGTGGCCGCCCACATGGAGAGCCCGGGTACGCGCGCCTTCACTCGGGGCGAGCTCGAGACGCTGTTTGCCGGAGCCGGGTTCGACCACGTTCGTGTATCGGGCTTTGCGACGCCCTACGATCAGCGGGTCGCCGGTCCGCTGGCGCGGGTCTTGCGGCGCGATTGGTTTCTCGGGGTCGTTGCGTCTTAGCATCTGAGAGCGTGTCGTCCGGCTTGGGGGGCCGCGGCGATCAGTCCTCGAGGCCTCCGGCGCGCCTGCCTGAGCCAACCGGCTCCGGGCAATACCATTGCGGTGAGTGCGCGACCGTCTCGCCGTCACCCCGATCCAGTATCGCCGTGTCGCCTACGTCACGCTGGCGTCGCTAACGCTGATCGTCCTCTCGGGCGCGGCGGTGCGCCTGACCGACTCCGGGCTCGGCTGCGCGAACTGGCCGAAGTGCGGGGGCACGCCGCTCCCGCCGCTCAGCTCGCACGCGCTGATCGAGTTCGGCAACCGGGCCGTGTCGGGCGTCGTCGGCGTGATCACGGTGGTGGCCGCGGTGCTCGCCTGGACGAGACGCCCGTTCCGGCGGGATCTCCTGTGGCTCGCGCTGCTGCTGCCGCTCGGCGTCCTGGCACAGGCGGTGCTCGGCGGGTTGACGGTCCTCAACCACCTCGCGCCGGGGTTTGTGATGTCGCACTTCAGTCTCTCGCTGCTGATCATCGTGGCTGCGTTCGCGCTGGCCTGGCGGAGTACCTATGAGCCCGGAGCCCGGCCCCTGGCGACGGACCGGGTTGGCGTGTGGTCGGTGCGAGGACTGGTTCCGCTCGGGGCGCTGACGATCTTCGCCGGCACCGCCGCCACCGCGGCGGGGCCCCACTCCGGGGGCTTCACGGGTCAGGTGGTCCACCGCCTGCACTTCAAGGGTGCCGACACGCTCGATTGGACGATTCATCAGCATGCGACGATCGCCGCGATCTTCGGCGTGGCGGTGATCGGGGTCTGGTTCCTGCATCGGCGCCGCGGGGCCTCGGCAGAGGAGCTGGAGCCGCTGACCGTGCTCGGCGTGCTGCTGGCCGCTCAGGGTCTGGTCGGAAGCGTCCAGTACGAGCTGAAACTGCCCAGCGAAATGGTCTGGGTCCACGTGGCCCTGGCGACGGTCACATGGCTGACCCTGCTGTGGGTGGTGGCGACGGCCGGACGGCTGGCGCCACGCGCGGTCGAGGTACCCGCCGGCGAGCCGACCGCCGCGGCCCGAGAGCTGGAGCTCGCCGGCCGCGTGGACTGAGCCACGCGCGGCGCTACGATCGGCGTCAAATCGATGTCAGCGCAACACGGCACGACCCAGAACCACACTTCCGGTGGGCGCAGCGCCGACGCCTCGCTGATCATCCTCGTTGTGGACGACGAGTCGGATCTCCGCGAGATGCTGACGCGGTCGTTCTCGCGTGAGGGTCATCGGGTGATGGCGGTGGGCGACGGGCGCTCGGCGATCGACCGCGCGAGCACCGACCACTTCGACATCATCCTGCTCGATGTCGCGCTCGGTCCGGGTCCTGACGGATACGAGGTGTGCCGAACGCTGCGGGCGCGGCGCAATGTCGTGCCGATCATCATGCTGACCGCGCTCGACTCCGAGGCGGACGCCGTGCTCGGGCTCGAGGCCGGAGCCGACGACTACGTCACCAAGCCTTTCGGCCTGGCCGAGCTGCGCAGCCGCATCCGGGCGGTGCTTCGCCGCGCCGGCACGCGCGCGATGGGCGACGAGGTGCTGGTGGTCGGCCCGATCGTGCTCGATCGAGCCCAGCGCGAGGTGATGATCGAGGGGCGCGCGGTGCGGCTGACGTTCTCCGAGTTCGAGCTGCTCGATGCGCTGATGGCGGATCCGGGACGGCTGCTGAACCGCCAGGAGTTGTTGCGGGCGATCTGGGGCGACAGCGCCTACCGCGACCCGCGCGCGATCGACGTCCACATCCGGCACCTGCGCGAGAAGCTCGAGCCCGAGGCCGACAAGCCGCGCTACATCCTCACCGTGCGGGGCGCCGGGTACCGACTCCGGGGGCCTTAGCCGATGAGGGCGCGATTCCCAGGCGCCCTCGGTCTACGAGGACGAATTATCGGGGCGGTCCTGATCTCCTCGGTGGCCACGCTGATCGTGGCGGCCCTGGCGCTTCTCGGTCCGCTCGAGCAGTCGTTGCGCAACGCCGAGAAGACGACGCTCAAGCAGGAGTTCGCCGGGACCAGGGGCACCGCCGTGTTCGAGTCCCGCGCGTTCGATCCTGGCAAGGTGAGCTACACCGAGCTGTCGCCGCCGTCGACCTCGGCTCACGCCGAGGGCACCGGAGGCGCGTCGATCACGCCCAACTCCGGAACGGCCGCGCGCGAGGAGGAGAGGCTCTACCGCCAGGGCGTGGCGGTGCGGGACCACCTGGTCAAGGCGGTGCAGAGCCTTCAGTCGTCCACGGGCGCGGCGGAGGTCGCCCTGCTGGGCTATCCCGACATCTCGGGGCAGAACTCCCACGTCGTCGTCGCCGCCCCCAACCTCGACACCGTCAGACAGGACCCCCGCGACGACGTGGCGACGGCGTTTCGCACTCAGCGTCGCGTCTACTCGGTCGGCTCGATCGGCGGCACCCAGGTCGTCCGGGAGGCGATCCCGTTCTCCACCAGCGGCCTGAATCCGGGCCATCCCGAGCACTGGGTACTCGCCGTGCGCAAGCCGCTGGATACGTTGAGCGACGCCGTGTCCACCGTGCGGCGGGCGTTCGTATACGCCGCCCTCGCCGGTCTCGCGATCACGTTGTTGCTCGGGATTCCGCTCTCAGCGACGATCGTCCGGCGCCTCGGCCGGCTGCGACAAGCCGCGCTCCAGCTCGCCGCCGATGGTCCGCCGGTCGACGTCGCCGCCGACCGGCGCCGCGACGAGGTGGGCGACCTGGCCCGCGCGTTTGCCCAGATGCAGCAGCGGCTCCAGCAGCAGGAGGAGGCTCGTCGCGCGTTCGTCGCGACCGCGTCGCACGAGCTGCGCACGCCGCTGGCGTCCCTCGACGGCATGCTCGAGCTCCTCGACGACGATCTGGAGAGCGGCAATCCGGACCTCGACGACGCCCGGTCGCTGCTCGAGCGAGCCCGAACCCAGTCGCGCCGGCTGTCGCGGCTGGCGGCGGACCTGCTCGACCTGAGCCGGCTCGATGCCCAGGTGCATCTGCGCTCGGAGCCGGTCGAGCTGGGTGAGCTGAGCCGCGCCGTGATGGCCGAGTTCGAGCTCGGGACCGAGGAGCGGGGGCTCGTCTCGACGCTCGACGACTCGGCCGGTCAGGTGTGGGCGCGTGGCGATCCAGGCGGGATTGCCCGGATCGTCCGGATCCTGCTCGACAACGCCGTGCGCGCCAGCCCCCAGGGCGGCGAGATCACCGTCGAGCTCCGCAACGGCGACCACGCCTCGCTCACCGTCCGAGACGAGGGCCCCGGCGTGCCGCCGGAGGAGCGCGAGCTGATCTTCGAGCGTTTCCAGCGCGGGCGCGGGGCCGGCGGCAGCGCCGGGTTCGGACTCGGCCTCGCGATCGGGCGGGAACTGGCGGACCGCATGGGCGGCGAGCTCGTGCTCGAGCAAACGGTCGTCCCGGGCGCTAAGTTCACGTTGCGTCTGCCGGTGGCGCAGGCGCAGGAGGAAGAGCCGCTAGCTGTGGTTTAGGAGCTCCGGTACGTGTCCGCACCGGGTGACGCGCACCGCCACCGGCTCCGCTTGGCCACTCGATCGGGCGCGAGTCACCCGGGTGGGACACGCACCTGCGCAGCGTGTCCCGTCCGGACGGGGAAGATGGCCCCACGGACGCCGAGCGGAGCGAGGCCCATTAGCCCGCGCCGGGGCTCAGATCGGAGGCTTGACAGGATGCATATCTATGGATGAGCGCTTGATGAACGCGATGCTGGAGCTCGACGACCGCCACTGGTGGTATCGCGGGCGACGGCGCATCATCCGCGCCGAGCTCGACCGGTTGCCGCTCGCCGCCGGCGGGCGCGTCCTCGACGCCGGCTGCGGGTCGGGACGGACGCTCGAGGAGCTCGGCCCGTACGGGGAGGTGCACGGCATCGAACTCGACCCCGGCGCCGCCGACGTGGCGCGGGCGCGCGGACGCGGCGAGGTGCAGATCGGCCGGCTCGAGGAGCTGCCCTGGGACGACGGCTGGTTCGATCTGATCACCTGCCTGGACGTGATCGAGCACACGCCCGACGACCGCGCGACCCTGCGCGAGCTCCGGCGCGTGTGCCGGCCGGGAGGCTTCCTGCTCGTCACGGTCCCGGCCTACCAGGGCCTGTGGTCGACCCACGACGTGGCCAACCATCACTACCGCCGCTACTCGCGTGCGCGCCTGCGGGCCGCGGCCGACGACGCCGGCTGGCGGGTCGTGCGGATGACCTCGTTCAACGGTCTGCTGCTGGCGCCGGCCGCTGCTGTCAGGCTGGCCGAGCGCCGCCGGCTGCGCGAGCTCGACTCTGACTACAAGCCGGAGCTGACGCTGGGGCCCGAGTGGCTCAACTCGCTGCTCGAGCAACCGCTGCGACTCGAGGCGCGCTGGCTGGCCGCCGGCCGGACGATGCCCGCCGGGCTGTCGCTACTGGCGGTGTTCGAGAACCCAGGCGAGGTCGCCTGACGGCTGGTGTGCTCTGATGGGGGGTCTTGCGGCGATCGTCGTCGGTTCTCTTGCCGCGATCCTCGGCGCGTCCAACAGCCTCGGCTACCTGTTGCCGGCGATCATCGGGCTCGAGTCGTTGGGGATTCCGTCGCCCGGCGAGACGGCGCTGGTGGCGGCGGCGGTGCTGGCCAGCCAGGGCAAGCTTCAGATCTGGCTGGTGATCCTGATCGCGGTGTGCTCGGCGATCGTCGGCGACAACATCGGGTATCTGCTCGGGCGCCGGTACGGCCGCACCGTGTTCACGGCTCCCGGACCGTTCATGCATCAGCGGATCCGTGCGACCCGGTACGGCGACGGGTTCTTCGAGCGCCACGGTCCGAAGGCGGTGTTCATCGGGCGGTGGATCGCGCTCGTCCGGTTCGCCACCGCCTGGCTGGCCGGAATCAACCGGATGCCGTTCAAGCAGTTCTTCTTCTGGAACGCGCTCGGCGGGATCACCTGGGGCATCACCTACGGGCTCGTCGGCTACTTCGGCGGGCAGGCGGCCGCGAACGTGCTGGCGAGGGCCGGCATCGTCGGGCTCGTGGTGCTGGTGATCTCGCCGGTGGCGATTTACCTGTTCATCAGGCGGCGCGAGCGCCGGATGACGGGCCGCTCGGACTAGCTGCGGTTACGACTTGTCCGCGTCGAGGTCGAGCGCGCACGAGTTGATGCAGTAGCGCTGCCCGGTCGGCGCGGGGCCGTCGTTGAACACGTGGCCGAGGTGGCCCCCGCAGTTCTTGCACAGGACCTCGGTGCGCCGCATGAACAGGCTGCGGTCCTCGCGCAGTTCGACGTTCTCGGCCATCATCGGCTCGTAGAAGCTCGGCCAACCCGTGCCCGAATCGAACTTCGTGTCGGACCTGAACAGCTCGGCGCCGCAGCCGGCGCACCGATAGGTGCCGTCGTCCTTGACCTCGACGTACTTGCCGGTGAACGGGCGCTCGGTCCCGTGCTGGCGGAGGATCTTGTACTGCTCGGGCGACAGGCGCTCGCGCCACTCCTGGTCGGAGAGCTGAACGTCCCGCGCGGTGTCGGTTTCACGTTCGGTAGCCATGGCGACTACGGTAGCGCGGTGCCCACCTCGGATAGGGTGAACGAGAGATGAAATTCGGCGTGGCGATCTTCCCAACGCGCAAGGTCCAGCCGCCGGGCGAGCTCGCCCGGATGGCCGAGGAGCGCGGGTTCGACTGCCTGCTGTTCCCCGAGCACACCCATATTCCCGCTGCGCGCGAGACGCCGTTCCCGGGCGGCGAGGACCTCCCGCCCTATTACACCGAGACGTTCGATCCGTTCGTCGCCTGCACGGCCGCCGCGGCCGCGACCGAGCGGCTGCTGATCGGGACCGGCATCTGCCTGGTGATCGAGCGCGACCCGATCATCACGGCCAAGGAGGTCGCGTCCGTCGACGTCCTGTCCGGCGGCCGGTTCCTGTTCGGCGTCGGCGCCGGCTGGAACGTCGAGGAGATGCGCAATCACGGCACCGACGCCTCGCGGCGCTTCGGCCTGATGCGGGAGCGGATCGAGGCGATGAAGGCGATCTGGACCGAGGACGAGGCGAGCTACTCGGGCAAGTACGTCGAGTTCGAGCGGATCTGGTGCTGGCCCAAGCCGGAGCAGAAGCCGCATCCGCCGATTCTGGTTGGCGGCAACGGTCCGCAGGTGCTCGACCGCGTGCTCGCGTTCGGGGACGAGTGGATGCCGAATCGCATGTCGATCGAGGACCTGGCGGCGCGGATAGCGGAGCTCGGTGTCCGCGCTTCGGACATGGGCCGGGATCGGATACCGGCGACCATGGTCGGCTTTGCGCCTGACCCGGCCGGGTTCGAGCAGCTCGCGAACGCCGGCGTCGCCCGCGTCGTGTTCTGGCTGCCGCAGGAGAGCGCCGGCGCGGTCGAGGAGGGGCTTGCCCGATACGTGGCGGCGATCGAGGAGTACCGGCGGGCCGGTTGAGCGCTTGGGTGCTCAGGTAACGCTCAGGTAGCTGGAGGCTGCGGTCGCCGGGTCGACCGCGAGCATCTCCATCACGAGGCTCGACCACGCGAAGTCGACCGCGCCCATTCCGCGCCCGGTGTACGGCTCGTAGTACTCGCGCAGCCCCTCCGCGAGCACCGCGGCCATGATCCGGTCGGCGAGCGTCTGCGCCTCAGCGCGGTAGCCAAGCCGGGTGAGGCCGAGCCACACGAGCCACGCCGCGTTGATCCACGTCGGCCCGCGCCAGTAGCGCCGGATCCACAACCAGTTGTCTTCGCGAGTGGAGAAGCTCGGCTCGGTCGCAGGGACCGACGGCGGGGCCACCGGCAGCCAGAACCGCCGCTTGTCGAGCAGGTAATCCTTGACGAGCCGGTGGCCGATCTCCGCCGGCAGGTCCGGCAGCGCCAGCGGCGCGAGCGTCGCCCAGGTGAGCGTCGGCGTGCACTTCGGCTCGGGGCGGGCGAGTGGTCTGAACAGGCCGGTGGCGGCGTCATACATGCGCTCGATGATCGTCGGGGTCAGCGACGGCCGCCCCAGCGCCAGCAGCGACAGCCCGTGCAGCACGTTCATCGCGACCTCGCAGCACACCGGGCCGCCGGCGCCCGCGATCCCGCGGAGGTCAAACCTGAACCTGCGGTTTCGCCGGACTAGCAGCACGAACCCGGGCCGGTCGTGGGCGCGCCGTCCCCAGATCGCGTCGAACTGCGGCGACGCGTCGAGGCCCGATTCGTCGGGTTGGACGATCCAGATCAGCCCGTCGCCGTCGAGGTCCCGATGGGCGGCCAGCCAGTCGTAGTGGCGGACGATCCCGGGGACGAGCGCCGGGTCGCCGACCGCGATCCGCCACGCCCACGCCAGCACCGGCGGCTGGATGCTCGCGGTCATCAACGCCTTCGACGAGGTCACGTTGTAGGTGAACCGCCGGCGCCCCGTGAGCGGCGTGTTCCAGAAGATCGTGTGGCCGATGAACCCGTCCTCGCGCTGGGCGGCCAGTAGCGACTCGAGCTCGCGCCGCGACTTCATGGGGTCGAAATGCCGCCAGCTGATCGCGGTGAAGCACGAGTCCCAGTACCACTGCCACGGGTAGTGGCTGGGGCTCGGGCACGTGTATGCGAACGGCACGCGGTCGGCGGTGCGCACCCCCTCGCGCCAGTTCTGGCTGAGGGTCTGGTGGCACAGTTGCCGAATCGTCGCCCTGTCGCCGTCAGCCAGCATGACGTCGCGGATCCTCGCAGCCGACGATTGGCCGAGCGTTGTCGCCGTGTGAGACGTCACTGAACAACGGCGGCGCTGACGCCACCGCGCGCCGCCGCGCCAGCCCCGCCAGGCCCCGGGAACTTCACCTCGGGTCGATAGCTGACCCGCCCGAACTCCTGACACTCCGTCCCACACCGGTCGCACAACAGCACCAGGCGCAGCACGCCCGCGTCGCGGAGATACCGCGACGCCCCGCTATGTGTTCCCGAGTGATCGCAAGACATTTCTCTCTGTGGGCATGAACGCTTGTCGCGTGCGGAAAAGTCCGTCGGCCGGCGGGGGATCGGGGTGGGCGAGGATCGGTGTGGTCGGGGGATCGGGGAGGGCGGGGATTGGTGTGGGCGGGGATTGGTGTGGGCAGGGGATCGGGTTGGCCAGTGCCATAGGCTGCGCGCTCATGGAGATTCAAGCCGCGGTCACCGAGTCGAAGGGTGCGCCGTTCGAAATCAAGTCAGTCGAGCTGGGGGATTTGCGGGCGGGCGAGGTGCTTGTCCGGGTCGTGGCCTGCGGTATCTGTCACACCGATCTGATCATTCGTGACCAGTGGTATCCGGTCCCTCTGCCGGCGGTGCTCGGGCACGAGGGCGCCGGCGTGGTCGACGCCGTCGGCCCCGGCGTCACCAAGGTCGCGCCGGGCGACCACGTCGCGATGAGTTACGGCTCGTGCGGCGCGTGTGTCAAGTGTCAGGCGGGAGAGCCGTGGGTCTGCCACGACTTCTTCGCCCGCAACTTCGGTGCCTCCCGGCCGGATGGGTCGACCGCCCTCGCTGAGGACGGGCGCCCGATCCACTCGCACTTCTTCGGCCAGTCAAGCTTCGCCACTTTTGCGGTCGCCACCGAGCGCAACGTGGTTCGCCTCGATCCCGACGTGCCCCTCGAGATCGTGGCCCCGTTCGGGTGCGGGATCCAGACCGGCGCCGGCGCGGTCCTGCGGGCGTTCCGGCCAGAGGCCGGCGCGAGCATCGCCGTCTTCGGGACGGGCACCGTCGGGCTCTCCGCCGTGATGGCGGCGCGTGTCGCCGGGTGCACGACGGTCATCGGCGTGGACATACGGCCTTCCCGGCTCGAGTTGGCCTTGGAGCTGGGGGCGACTGATGTTGTCGATGCCGGCTCCGAGGATCCGGTCGAAGCCGTGCGCGCCGCCACCGGTGGGGTGGGGGCGGACTTCAGCATCGACGCCACCGGAATCCCACAGGTCCTTCAGCAGGCCGTCTACTGCACCGGCCCGGGTGGCGTCTGCGGCCTGATCGGCGCCCCGCCGTTCGGAACCGAGGTGTCGCTCGACATCAACCTGATGCTCGCCATGGGACGCACCCTGCGCGGGATCGTCGAGGGCCAGAGCATCCCCGACGTGTTCCTGCCGCGACTGATCGAGCTGTGGCGCCAGGGCCGCTTCCCGGTCGACCGCCTCATGACCCACTACTCGTTTGATCGGATCGACGAGGCGGCGCGCGATGCCGAGGAGGGGCGGGTCGTCAAGCCTGTGCTGCTGATGGAGGGGTAGCGGTGGTCGGGTGGGCGGTGGCGGTCGGGTGGCGGTCGGGTTGCGGTGGCGGTGGCGGTCGGGTGGCGGTGGCGGTTGGGTGGCGGTGGTGGTCGGGTGGCGGTGGCGGTCGGGTGGCGGTCGGGTGGCGGTGGCGGTCCGTTGTGGCGGTCGAGTTGTGGTGGCGGTGGCGGTCGGGTGGCGGTGGCGCCCCGGTGACGGTCCGTTGTGGCGGTCGAGTTGTGGTGGCGGTCGAGGAGTGCCGGCGCCACCGGAGGTGAGCGGCGGGCGGTCGCGTCTCGTGCGGCGCCGGCGATCCCACCGGCCGCGGATGCCGTGCGGTCCTACCCGCCCCGGCGGCCTGCGGTCCCACGCGCGCTGGCGATCCCACCCGGTGGCGCCATCGGGTGAGCCGCGGCGGCCGGTCGCGCCCCGTGCGCGATGCAAAACCAACCAAATCGGCCGACATGGCGATTGCTTGGCTACATAAGCGTCTGAGCGACGCTTATGTCGCCAAGTTCGGTGGCGCGGGTGGGCTTTGGGGACATTTGCACCGTCAGGGCAGCGCGCGAGTCCACCGCGAACCTGCACAAGGCCCGACATCATCCCAGCCGCTCCTGGTTCCGGGACATAAGCATCTGGGGACCGCTTATGTCCCGAAATCGGGCGCCTAGTCTGTGTTTTCGGGCCTTGTACAGCTTGTGCGACTCCGCACCGCCGGCGACCGCGCCCCGGCGACGCCGCGCACCCCGCCGGCGACCCCGCACCGCCGGCGACCGCGCCCCGGCGACGCCACCCACCCCGCCGGCGACCTCGCACCCGCCGGCGCCACCCACCCCGCCGGCGACCGCCACCGGCCGGCGACCGCCACCGGCCGGCGCCGCCACCCGCCGGCGACCCGACGCCCGCCGCGCCACCCACCCCCGCGCGCCACTCGGGGTTCGCAGGATTTGTTGCATCGGCAGGATCTGGTGTCGTCATGGCGGCGCGGCTTGGTACGTTGCTGCGGGCTTCCATCCAGGGGGCTTTACCGAGTTCTGCGGGGCCTGACGTGTTGGGCGCTCGCCTGTTGCCGTGCCCATACGGATCCGAATGCCTTTCGCCCATGAACGTCTCCGAGTTGCCGGGATCGTCGCGGTGCTCGTCGCCGCTGTCCTGCTCGGGACCGGACTGACCGGCAGCAGCGCGGGAGACCTGCAGAGCCAGATCGCGGCCGGCAAGTCGGCCGCCTCGTCGCTCCGGGCGCAGATCGCCGCGGACAGCGCCCGGATCGGTCAGACCACGCACGGCCTGGCCGATGCGAACCAGCGCTTGGCGACGCTCCAGCGGACGCTGACCGCTCGCGAGGCTCAGCTTCGAACCGTCCAGGGCCAGCTGCTGCAGGCGCGCAACCACCTGGTCGACCTCGAGAACCAGCTTGAGCGCGCGACCAAGGCACTGGCGGCGAACCTGGTCGCCGGCTACGAGCAGGCGCCACCGAATCTGGTCACGGTGATCCTCGAGGCGCACGGCTTCACCCAGCTGATGGACGGCGTCAACTTCATGCACCGGGTTGCCGAGCAGAACGCCCGTACGGTCGGGTGGACACGCGCCACACGGACCGCCGTGGCGCGGCAGGCCGGGTGGCTCGCGACGCTCGAGGGCCGCGACCAGAAGCTGACCGCCCAGGTCGTGGCCCAGCGCAACGGCGTCGCCGCGCTCGAGGCTGCGCTGCTCCGCCAGCAGATCTCCGAGGTCGCCACGCGCAGCAGTGCCTCGTCCAAGCTGCACGCCGTGAGCGGGCGGGTCGCCTCACTCGAAGCGAAGGCAGCCGCTATCGAGGCAAAGGCGGCCGCTGCGGCAGCGCGGGCCGCGGCCACCGGCAATGCCAGCGTCGGCGGGATCGCGGTCAACACAGGTGGGATGGTGCAGGCGCCTCCCGGCGCGCCGGCCGCGGTGGCGCAGGTGATCGCCGCCGGCAACGCGATCGCCACGCTCCCCTACATCTACGGCGGCGGTCACGCCTCGTTCCACGCTGACGGGTACGACTGCTCGGGCTCGGTGAGCTACGCGCTCGCCGCCGCCGGACTCGTGAGCTCGCCGATGGTGTCGGGCGACTTCGAGGACTGGGGCGAACCCGGCCCGGGCCGGTGGATCACGGTCTACGCCAACGCCGGACATGTCTGGATGGAGGTCGCCGGCTGGCGGTTCGACACGGTTGCCCTGGCCGAGGGCGGGACGCGTTGGTCGCGCGGTGGCGGCGAGTTCTCGGGGTTCGTAGTCCGGCATCCGGCGGGGCTGTAGCGGCAGGCCCGCGGGCGTTTCCGGGGGCGCGCGCCGTCTCGGTCGCACGCGGCTGGCGTCGCTACCGAAGCCCAAGGTCGCGCGTGCGTCGCCCCGCCGCGAGACCTCCGATCGCACGCGCCCGGTCCCGCCACCCGAGCTCGGTCGCGCGTCCGGAGGTCTGACTGCAGACCTCAAGCTTTACCGGTGCCCGCGCCGATGAAGGCTGTCGATGAAGCCACTAACAGCCATTGTCTGCGCCCTCGTCGGCGCCCTTGCCCTTCCGGCCGGCGCTCTTGCCGCCCAGCCGGCCCCCACGTCGACCACTACCCAGCCCGTCCAGAGTCACGCGTCCGGCACGCTGATCGGCGTCGCCCGCGGCTCGTTCGCGATCGAGGCCCCCGCGGGACAGATGTCGGCGGTGAACGCGCTGAGCTCAGCCGCGAACCTCGTGACCGAGGGCGACTTTCCCTATGTCTACGGTGGCGGCCACGCCCAGGCGGGCATCGCCAGCATCGGCATCAAGGGTCCCGGGTACAACGGCCGGCGAATCGGCTTCGACTGCTCAGGCTCGGTGGCGGCGGTGCTGTCCGGCGCCGGGGTGTGGCAGCCGACCGCCGGCGTTCCCAACGACGCCGGCATCATCGCCGAGCTGCTCCAGCGCCATTTGATCGCGCGCGGGGCGGGCCACGGCGCCACCGAGGTGACGCTGTACGACGATCCCGGCATCCACATCTTCATGAACATCGACGGGCGCTTCTTCGGCACCTCGGACGGCGATGGCGGCGCCAATCCCGCGGGTGGCGCCGGCTGGCTCGACGACGGCGCCCCTGACGCCACGAGCCACTTCTACAAGAAGTACCACCTGCTTCTCCCGGTGCTCAAGGGGCAGACCACGTTCACGCGCATCCTGACTTTCCAGACGGGCGCGCACACGAGCATCACTCACAGCCTCGAGCTCGGCACCAACGTGCACGTCGGCTACACGCAGGCGCCGAGCGGCCGCATGACCGCGCAGGGCGTCAGCTAACCGAGGCTTTCGAGGGCAGCACCCCGGGCAGCGAGGTTCGACCCCTTGGCCCTGCGGTGTTCGGGCAATGCCCTACGGTGCCGACGCGCCGCGGGGCTCCCGCTCAGAAGCCGGGCTTCAGCCAGGGCTTCGACGTGTAGTAGCCCTGGACCTTGGCGATGTAGCCCTGCGCCCCGGAGTCGTACCACTCACCCGAGAACCACGAGCCCACGCATCCCCACAGCGCGTAATCCTGGCCGTTCTGGGCGATCACCTGGCCGATCGTCTGCCCGTTGTAGAGCCACTGGCCGCCGTTGTAGAAGGCGCCGTCGTAGCAGGCGCGGAGCCGTGCTCCCCAGTAGTCGGCATCCAGCGCGGTGTCGTCCTGCGTGTATGGCCATCCGCCGTGGACCCAGTTGCCGGAGCAGTCCTTGTTCACGACTTGGAGAATCCCGTACGTCGCCTCGCCCGCAGGACCGCACGGACTGGCAACCAGCGATTGGACCCAGTCGGACTCGAGGACGGCATCGGCGCGGACGATGTTCTCGTCGATCCCCCACTTGCAGGCAGTCCACTGCAGGATCTCGTCGGTGGTCCCGGTGTAATCGCCGGTGACAGCGTCACGGTCGTCGACGAAGTCGCTCCAGGAGTTCAGCGCGGTGCCCCAATCGACCGACGAGGGACTGGGCGGGACCGTGTGGTTGGCGGTCGTGTTCTGCGGCCGGTTCTCTGGCTCCGGGGTGACCTCCGCGGCGCACGTCGCGTCGGATCGCGGGATCCCGGCGGGCGGCGTGCCGTTCTCAGAGGACGGGACCGTCGAGAAGTAGATCGGGCCGCCACTGCCGCTTCCGCCACCGCCGCCACCAGAACCGCCGCTCCCGCCACCAGCACCCCCGCTCCCCCCACCCGTAGGACCACCGGGCTGCGAGCCGGGTGCGCCGGCCTTCTTGACGACCGCCGTGGCCCGCGAGGTCGCGGAGGTCGCTCCCCAGGCGTTCGCCGCCCGGACCCTCACGCGGATCCGGTGACCAACGTCCGAGGCGGTCAGCTTGTACTTCCGCGCCGCGTACGGCCGGCGGCTGTTACCTCTGTCGATCGTCTTGCATCGACGCGCGGCGGCGTTGCAGCGCTCCCAGCGGTAGCTGACCGTGCGAGCGCCGGTCCAGTGGCCCGGCGATGCCCGCAGCATGTCGCCCGCGAACGCCTTGCCGCCGATTGAAGGCATGGTGCGGTGCGCCGGGGCTCGCCCATGCTTGCTCGCCGCCGAGGCGGTGCTGACCGCGGCCGGGACTGCGATCGTGGCGGCGGCCATGCAGATGAGGAGAAATAGACGATGTCTCACCACAATCAGCTCCAGCGGGTCCCACGCCGGCGCGGCACCTGACTACGTGCCGTATCGGCGACGGTGGCGGGGCGGCGTTGAGCCTACCCGCGCACCCGGCTGTGTATCAGCTGGAACGTATGAAGGGTCCGTGGCCGGGTCCGAAGGCCGCCGCGAACCGCTTAACCCGCGGCCGGCAGATCTGCAACCCGTGATATCACGCCAATATTGACAAGCCATCACGCCTGTGATATCACTTCGCTATTACCAAACGGCGAGACGAAAGAGGACAGGATGTGGTCACGCGCCAGCCATACGATCCGTCGCATCAAGAAGAACTGGGCCGAGCTCGACTACGCCCAGCGGCGGCTGTTTGAGATCCAGACCGGCCTCCCCATCACCCCGGAAGGGGAGCGGGCGCGGGCCCGAGCGGATAGCCATGAGCTCGAAGTGCTGTTCGCGCGCCAGCACCCCGAGGAGCAAGTGACGTCCGCGCCGGCCTCGTCTGCGCCGGCGTCGTCTGCGCCGGCGTCGTCTGCGCCGGCGTCGTCTGCGCCGGCGTCGTCTGCGCCGGCCTCGCTGGCCCAGGTGTGAGCGCCGCTGGCGTCGCATCGTTCGAGTCGGCCCCAAGCGCCTGAGGACCCCGCGCGAGCTCGTGCCTCGGTGTCCAGCAACACACCGGGTAAGCGCGCGGGAGAACGCCGAAGCCCCGCCACGTGGCGGGGCTTCGGGTCAGTCTCGTTGCGGTTGCGGGATCAGATCAGCCGCAGCCGGTGTTGAACCCGCAGCTCGAGCACGTGTAGCAACTGCCGGTGCGCTGCATCATCCCGCCGCACTGCTGGCACGCCGGGCCGAGATCGAGGCCCTTGCGCATCGCGGGCATCACCGGTGGCGAGTCCGTCAGCGCGGACGTTGCCGGTAGCGCCGGCGGGGCGGCGGGCCCGCTGTGACCATTGCCGTTTCCGGGCTTGCCCTGGGTGGCCGGCGGCGCCGCGACGTCACCGAGGTGCGAGCTGGCCGCCTCCTGCGCGGCCTGCCGGGCGCGGACGGCCGGCGTCAGGATCCCGAGCTCCTCCTGGAGGTCGACGTCGAGGAACCGCGAGGCGAGCCAGCGCATGATGTAGTCGGGCATCGACTTCGCGAACGGGATCTCCGGGTTGGTGGTCATACCCTCGGGCTCGAACCGCATGTAGCTGAACTTGCGTACCAGGGTCTCGAGCGGCACGCCCGTCTGGAGCGCGATCGAGATCGCCGTCGCGAACGAGTTCATCATCCCCCGCAGCGTCGACCCTTCCTTGCCGATGTCGGTGAGGAAGATCTCGCCGACCGTTCCGTCGTCGTACATGCCCGCGGTGATGTATCCCTCGTGCCCGCCGATCGAGAACTTGTGGGTGATCGAATGGCGCTCACGCGGCATCCGGCGGCGCACCGGGGCCTTGGCGAGCGCTTCGGCGACCGCCTTCTGGATCTCGGCCTCCCTCGACGCCGGCGCGTCCTGCTGGGCCTCGGTCCGAAGCGCCTGCGCGGTCTTCGACCCGTCGCGATAGATCGCGAGCGCCTTGATGCCCAGCCGCCACGCCTGGATGTAGGCGTCGGCGATGTCCTCGACCGTGGCCGTCTGAGGCATGTTCACGGTCTTCGAGATCGCGCCGCTGAGGAACGGCTGGGTCGCGCCCATCATCATCAGGTGGCCGGTGTGCGAGATCGCCCGCTCGCCGACCGCGACGTCGAACACCGGCAGGTGCTCGTCGGCGAGGTCAGGCGCACCGACGATCGTCCCGTGATCGTTGACGTACGCGACGATCTGCTCGATCTGCTCGTCGTTGTAGCCGAGCGTCTGGAGCGCCAGCGGCACCGTGCGGTTGACGATCGTCATCTGGCCACCGCCCACGAGCTCCTTGAACTTGACCAGCGAGAAGTCGGGCTCGATGCCCGTCGTATCGCAGTCCATCAGGAACGAGATCGTGCCGGTGGGGGCGAGCACCGTCGCCTGCGCGTTGCGGTAGCCATGCTCCTCGCCGACCGCAACCGTCTCGTCCCACGTCGTGCGGGCGCGCGCCAGCAGCGCCGTATCGGTGCACGCGGAGTCTGGGATCGCGTACGAGGCATCGCGGTGCATCCGCATCACCGCGTTGTGGGGCTCCCGGTTCTCGGCGTACCGCTCGTACGGGCCCATCGCCGCGGCGGTGCGGGCGGACCCGAGGTAGGCGCGACCGGTCATCAGCGCGGTGATCGCGGCCGCCGTCCCGCGTCCGGCGTCGGAGTCGTAGGGCACGCCGTCCGCCATCAGGTACGCGCCAAGGTTGGCGTAGCCCATGCCCAGCTGCCGGAAGGAGCGGGCGTTGGCGCCGATCCCCTCGGTCGGATAGCTCGACGGCGAGACGATGATCTCCTGCGCGAGGAACATCACGTCGACCGCGTGCTCGAACGACTCAACGTCGAACGTGCCGTCGGCCCGGCGGAACTTCATGAGGTTCATCGACGCCAGATTGCAAGCCGAGTCGTCGACGTGCATGTACTCCGAGCACGGATTGGACGCGTTGATCCGTCCCGAGTTCGGACACGTGTGCCACTGGTTGATCGTGGTGTCGTACTGGACGCCCGGGTCGGCGCAGCGCCACGCCGCCTCGGCGATCTCGCGCATCAGCTGCCGCGCCGAGATCGGGTCGCCGATCGGCGCGCCGGTCACGCGGCCCGTCAGCTGCCACTCCTCGTCATTCTCAACCGCCCGCATGAACCGCTCGGTCACCCGGACCGAGTTGTTGGCGTTCTGGTACTGGATCGAGAAGAAGCCCTCGCCGTCGATCGACATGTCGAAGCCGGCGTCGCGCAGGGCCGCGGCCTTGTCCTCCTCCTTGGCCTTGCACCAGATGAACTCGTGGATGTCGGGATGATCGACGTCAAGGACGACCATCTTGGCCGCCCGGCGCGTCTTGCCCCCGGACTTGATCGTGCCGGCCCAGGCGTCGGCGCCACGCATAAAGCTCACCGGCCCCGACGCGGTGCCGCCCTTCGCGAGCGGCTCCATCGAGCCGCGGATCTTAGACAGATTGATGCCCGATCCCGATCCGCCACGGAAGATCATCCCCTCCTTGGTGTTCCACTCCAGGATCGACTCCATCGTGTCGTCGACGCTCAGGATGAAGCACGCCGAGCACTGCGGGCTCTCCTCAAACCCGACGTTGAACCACACCGGGGAGTTGAAGGCGGCCATCTGGTGGAGCAGGATGTGGGTCAGCTCCGCCTCGAACGTGTCGGCGTCCTCGGCGGTGGCGAAGTAGCCCCGGTCGCGTCCCCAGTCGGCGATGGTGCCGGCGACGCGGCCGATCATCTGCTGGACCGAGTGCTCGCGGGCGGGCGAGCCGAGCTGGCCGCGGAAGTACTTCTGGGCAACGATGTTGGTCGCGTTCTGAGACCAGGACTTCGGGAACTCGACGCCCACCTGCTCGAAGGAGATCTTGTCGCCATGGCCGATCCGTGCATCCCGCACCTCCCACTCGATCGAGTCGAACGGGTGCTCGCCGGGCGCCGTGAAGAAGCGCCGGACCGAGATGCCCTCCCCCGTCCGTACGTCGGATTCGAGCTGGGTCTGGGGGGTCTGCTCCATTGCGTACTGCTCCTCTCGTTTTTCCGCGAATTCCCCTGCTCCGGAGCGGCTTTTGATCAGCCGAGCGGGCAGTGAATGAAAGCGGAGGCCCCGGACGGAAAAACCTGGTCGGCGAGTTCTCTCCGGAGTCTCAATTTTACTAGGTCGGTGGTCGGTTCCCGGGATCCAAAGGGCGTGGCAAGGAGTCCCTGCGGAGGCGCCCGTCTGGTTAGATCCGACCCACATGAGCGCGGTCGTCCGACGGGGCAGGCCCACATGAAGCTGCTGGTCACCGGTGGCGCCGGCTACATCGGCTCGATCGTCGCGCGCCAGCTGCTCAACGCCGGCCACGAGGTGACGGTGCTCGACAACCTCGAGCGAGGTCATCGGTCCGCCGTCCCGGAGGGCGCGGCCCTGGTCGTCGCAGATCTGCTCGACCGCGAAGCCGTCGGAGCGGCACTCGCCGGCGGATTCGACGGCACGATGCACTTCGCCGCGCTGGCGCTGGTGTCGGAGTCGGTCAGCCACCCGGAGCGCTACTACCGGACGAACGTGGGGGGGACGCTGAACCTGCTCGAGGCGATGGCCGCCGCGGGCGCCCCGCGCCTCGTGTTCTCCTCGACGTGCGCCGTGTACGGGCAGCCGGACGAGGTCCCGATCGCCGAGACCGCCATCCCGAGGCCGGTCAACGCCTACGGCGCCTCGAAGCTGGCGGTCGATCTGATGATCCGTGATTTCTGCACGGCCACCGGCCTCGGAGCGGTCAGCCTGCGGTACTTCAACGTCGCCGGCGCGAGCGGCGGCCTCGGCGAGGATCACGACCCCGAGACACACCTGATCCCGAACATCCTCCGTGCGGCGCTCGGCTCCGCTGCCGCGGTCGATATCTACGGAACCGACTATCCGACGCCCGACGGCACGGCGATCCGCGACTACATCCACGTTGAGGACCTGGCCGCGGCGCACCTGCTCGCGCTCGACGGCGCGCGCGCATCCGAACACCGCGTGTTCAACCTGGGCAACGGCAGCGGCTTCTCGGTCCGCGAGGTGATCGCGGCCGCCCGAGCCGTCACCGGCCGGGAGATCGGCACGAACGAGGCGCCACGCCGCCCCGGGGACCCGCCAATGCTCGTGGCCGCCAGCGACCGGATCCGGTCAGAGCTCGGCTGGGAGCCGCGAAAGCCCGCGCTCGAGGAGATGGTCGCCGACGCCTGGGCGTTCGCGCAGGCGAATCCGAACGGCTACTCCGAGTAGGTCGGGCGACTCGCCTCAGAGCAGGTCGGCAAGCTCTCCGAGCGCCGCGGCGAGCACCTCGTCCGGCGGCCGGGCCGCGTCGATCATCCGAATCCGGTCAGGGTCCTCGGAGGCCAGCTCGAGATAAGCCGCCGCGGTACGGTCGAAGAAGTCGGCTTGCTCGCGCTCGAGGCGGTCGGGTCGTCCGGCCCGCGAGCGCGACCGACTGCGGCCGAGCCCCGAGTCGATCGTCAGCAGCAGCGTCCGGTCGGGGTGCGCGGTGCGGATCGCGAATTCGTTGATCGAGCGCACCCGGTCGATCCCAAGCTCCCGGCCGCCTCCCTGGTATGCCAGCGAGGAGTCGATGAACCGGTCGAGCAGGATCCAGCGTCCCTCGCCCAGGAGCGGCTCGATCGCCTCCTCCACCAGCTGCGCCCGGGCCGCGGCGTACAGGAGCGCCTCGGTGCGCGCGGTGACATGCAGGTCGGGGTCGATGACCAGGTCGCGGATCCGCTCGGCCGCGGGCACGCCACCTGGCTCACGCAGCAGCAGCACGTCCAGGCCCCGGGCCGTGAGGGCGTCGAGCAGCGCCGCGGCGAGCGTCGTCTTGCCCGCGCCGTCGATGCCTTCGATCGTGATCAGCCGGCCGCGGTTCATTTGCGTGGCTCGCGACCCTACCGGCGCACTACGATCGGGGGATGCTCGCAGAGCTGGAGCGCCATCCCCACGCCCGCGCGGTCCTCGCGCCGGCGCTCGAGGAGGACGGCCACGCGTCGCACGCATACCTGTTCTACGGGCCGGGCGGCGCCGGCAAGCGATCGGCTGCCCGCGCGATGGCGGCCGAGCTGCTTGCCGCTGGTTCAGCGAATCCCGCGAGCGCGCGCGCCAGGGTCGCATCGGGCGCCCACCCCGACCTGACGTGGGTCGCGCCGAGCGGGGCACACGAGATCCTCGTCGGCGACATCGACGGCCCGGTCGTGTCGGCGGCGAGCAAAACGCCGTTCGAGGCAAGTTGCCGCGTGTTCGTGATCGAGCGCGTGGACGAGCTCGGCGACGAGGCCGCCAACCGGATGCTGAAGACGCTCGAAGAGCCGGCGTCGTTCGTGCACCTGATCCTGCTGTCCGATCGGCTGGCCGAGGTGCTGCCGACGATCGTCTCCCGCTGCCAGCTGGTCCGGTTCGACGCGCCGACGGTGGGGGAGACGGCGGCGGCGCTCGAGGCGCTCGGCGAGGAGAGTGACACGGCGCTCGCGTGTGCACACATCGCGCTTGGTGACGGGGAGCAGGCCCGCGAGCTGACCGGCGCCGACGGGCACGCGCTGCGCGCTTCCGCGGAGCGGTTCGCGCGCGCGGCGATCTCAGGTGAGATGGCGCGCACCGAGCCGTGGTCGGAGCTGCTCCGGGCGGTTCGCTCGCGCGGGGAGGCGACCCGGACCGAGCTCGAGGTCCGCGCGCTCGAGGAGCTCGAGCTGTACCCGAGCAAGGAGCGCAAGCGAATCAAGACAGAATGGGAGGAGCGGATCAAGCGAGCGCGGCGCCGGGTCGAGACCGCCGCTCTCGACCTCGGTCTGCAAGTGGTTGCGCTCTGGTACGCCGACCTCGCGTGCCTTGCGTGGGGTGCCCGAGACCTGATAAGGAATGTCGACCGCTTGACGGAGCTCGATTCCGAATCGGGGGTCGACCCGCAGCGGCTGCGTGCCGCGGTCGAAGCCGTCGAAGACACGCGGTTGCGTTTTCAGCTAAACGTATCCGAGGAGCTTGCATGCGAATCGCTCGCGTATCGCTTGGAGCGACTGCTCGCGGCATGACGCAGCGGGACGACGTCGCGTCCCCGCAGTCGGCCAAAGCCGACGGCCGAGTGGACGGCGGCCCGACCAGTCGCGTCTACCTGCGGACGCCCGTCCACACCGATCGAGCAGAGTTCGTCGGCCTGATGCGGGCGAGTCGCCCGTTCCACCGGCCGTGGGCGACGGCGCCAACGGATGACGAGGCCTTCGACGCGTATCTCCTCGACTCGCGCCGGCCGGACTTCGAGGCGATGCTCGTCTGCCGGCGCGCCGACGGAGCGATCCTCGGGTTCTTCAACCTCTCCCACATCACGCGCGGCTCGCTCCAGAGCGCGTACCTCGGCTACGCCGCCGGCAGCAAGTTCGCGAACCAGGGCTACATGCGCGAGGGCCTCGAGCTCGTCGTCCGCGAAGCGTTCGTGACGCTACGCCTGCACCGGATCGAGGCCAACATCCAGCCCGGCAACCAGGCATCGATCGCGCTCGCGCGCGGCGCCGGCTTCGCCCGCGAGGGCTTCTCGCCGCGGTACCTCAAGATCGGCGGTCGCTGGCGCGATCACGAGCGATGGGCGATCCTGGCCGAGGACTGGCGGGATCGAAACGCCGGCCCCGCCCCCGGTGCCGCCACCAGCTGAAGCGGAGGGACGCCGGCCCCTTTGGAAGGGCCGCGCCGCGGGTACACTGGCCCCGAGCAATCGCCGACGTAGCTCAGCTGGTAGAGCACTTCACTCGTAATGTAAGCGTCTCCGGTCTGGGCCTGGGTGGCGGTTTCCCTGCTAGACGGCAGGAATCGCAGCAAATGCAGGGGGTTCCGTTAGATGACGGCCTGCCCAGAAGAGGACGCCGAAACCCCCGGATAGACACTGCGGCTGCTCGATTTGCAGCACCATTGCAGCATCGTTCCGCGCCCCACGGTCTGCGGCCATCGGACACCGGGAGGGGCGATGAGTGATCGTCTGACCTGGCTGGAGCAGTGGTGCCCGGCCTGCGGTGCGGCGCCCGGCGCAAGGTGCAAGGTGTGGCGTTGGGGACGCCGTGGAACTCGCGGTCACCATGAGCCAGCCGCCCAGTTGCATGGAGCCCGCGGCTGGCTCGAGCGGCCATGCCCGACGTGTAAGGCGCCCTCTGGAGAGCGCTGCTGCACGCCGAGCGGCAGCGTGGCGTCGAAGGTTCACACGGCAAGACTGCGACCGGCCCGCTGGGAGCTGGTCCGCCGCACGGCCGTCTGGGAGGAGTTGGAGCGGCGCGACGCCACCGCGGCCGTCGTGCCGTTCTCAGGTCAGGCCGGACGCGGCGGCCACACGGACGTGATCGAGCTTCTTCGTCTCGAGGGCGAGGCCCTGGTGGACGTCGAACGCTGGACGGGCCGCGACGAACTCTGCCACGCCCTCGAAGCCCCGGTGTGGGACCGCTTCGGAACGTTCAACGGTCATCCACGTATCCACGGCGAGGTCATGTGGACCGCTGACGATCGGCAGGTCGTGATCGTCGGTCGACGCGGCGACCGGAAGTTCGAGGAGACGGCGGGGTGAGTGGGCGGTGCTGGAGATCCGCGACGCAGGTTGCTTCCTTTCTCGCCGCCGAGGTCCGCGGCCCGCCCTCGGACACCAAGACCGGCCGGGTTCACCGGTCTCTGACCGCATAGGCGCGTTCCGCGCCGGACAAGACGATTGCGCCGCCCCTCACGCCCGCCCCGGCGGGCTATCCCGTCGGCGACGGGGATCTGCGGGCCGCCTGGATGTCTGAGGTCCCCGCGAGCTGCCCGACTCGGGCAGCTGGCGATGGCCTTCAGCCATCACAACCACTCCGTCTCGCGCCTGCGCTTCGAGGGCGTGCGGTGAGTCACGTCGCGATCGCAGCGGCGCTGGCGCTCTCGGACGTGTCCGCGGGCGAGCGGATGGCGGCGTTCTCGCTGGCGAGCTTCGCCAACCGCGAGCACCGCGCCTGGCCGGGGACGCGCGTCGCGGCCGCCCGGGCGGGGTTGAGCCGCAGCCAGTATCTCGCCGCACGCGACGGGCTCGTGCGGCGCGGGCTGGTGGTGGTCGAGCACGCGGGGGCTGGGCGTGGGAACTCGCCGGTCGTTGCGGTGACGTTCGCGCACGCGGGGCCGTGGTTCGACGGCGAGATCAACGCCCCGCTGTTCGAGGCGGCGTTGTCGTGGAGCCGGACGCGGGGCTCTGCGCGGCTGCTGCTGGCCGCATTGGCGGCGCTCGCCGACGAGCAGCTGGCGGTGAGCCGTCTGTCGACCGAGGAGCTGCGGGCGGCCGCGGGGATGGCCGACAGCACGTACCGCCGAGCGAGGGCGGCGTTGCTGGAGAGCGGCGAGGTCGCGCTCGAGGCCGCTGGCGGCGGGCGCGCGAAGACGAACCGTTGGGTGCTTCGCGACCCGCGCTCGGGCAACCCCGAGCCGGTGCTGGCGCCGCGCGGCCGGGTCGCGCCGAGCAGGACGGCGAGGCCGCTGCTCGCCACCGTCATCGAGCCGGACGCGGCCGATCGCCGCGAGCCGGCGGTCGCGCCGGCGGCGATCGCAAACGGTCCGGGATCGAGCGGTGTATCGGGTGCAAACCCCGCCGAGAACCAGACCGTTTCGGCTGGGAACAGTCCGGGATTGAGCGGGGTATCGGTGAGGAACCCCGCTCAATGTCGGACGGTTTCGGCGGCAAACCCCGCCGGAAACCCCGCCACAAACCCCGCCGCTCTACGTGCGCGCGGGAAGGGAACCCCAGAACCCTCGAACCTTTCCCCCCCAGCCCCCCGATGGGGGGAGCAGCGGTGACCAGGTCTCGATCGTCGAGGACTACATCACCGACCGCGGCCGCAAACGACAGCGCACCGTCGTCGTCGAGCTCGACGCGATCCGCCATCAGCTCCGAGCCGCGAGCGACGGCGATCTCGCTGACTGGGAGCGGATCCGCAGCGAGCTGAGGGTCCTGGTCGGCGAGTCGACGTTTGAGATCTGGCTTGCTCAGCTCGAGCTAGCTGCCACCGATCCCGGCGGGCGCCTGGTGCTCGCTGCCCCGGCGTCGACCCGCAGCTGGGTCGCTGACCGGTTCGCCCGCGCGTTCGACCACGCCGGCGTGGTGGTCGATCGAAGCGTGCGCCTTGCGGACGAGCGCGAGCTGCAGCTACTCGAGGCGCTCGCCACCTCCCCCAGCCCCGCCGCCGCTCCCGCGCCGGACGTCTTGCCGCGCTTGCCACATCCAATCCATCACAAGGAGGCCGTATGACCATCACCACACCGTTCCACCACGACGTACGTAAAGACGAGCATGTAGACAGACGTGTAGACGTACAGACAGACGGACGTAAAGCTGCCGGTAAAGACAGCGGCGGACTGCCGGCGGCGGGCGCGTTCGTGATCGTGCTGGCCAACCACAAGGGCGGGGTCACGAAGACGACCTCGACCGCGAACCTGGGCGCGACGCTCGCCGAGGCCGGCCGGCGGGTGCTGATCGTCGACTGCGATCCGCAGGCGAACCTCTCCGAGGCGTTCGGGTGGGTGGAGGAGCTGCCGGGGGAGAGGCTCGAGGACCTGCTCGCCAACCCGGACGCCGCCGGTCGCTACACCCCGCCGGCGGCGCTTCAGCCGGACGTCGCGCCGGGGCTTGAGTGGCGGGAGCGGCTGCGGATCATCCCGTCGACCGACGCGCTCGCCGACGTCGCCGCGGACCTGCCGGCGACGCGCCGGTCCGGGCTATGAGCTGCGGCTGCGGGAGGTGCTCGAGCCGCTGCGCGAGCGGTTCGATCTGGTGCTGCTCGACACCCCGCCGGGGCTGGGCACGCTGTCGGGGATGGCCGTCCTCGCCGCTGACGGGCTGCTGATCCCGGCGCTCGCCGCGGACCTCGACGTCCGTGGCGCCGGCAAGCTGTATGACCTCGTCGAGGGCGAGATCCCGGGCCTGCGGATCCTCGGGGTGCTGCTCGCCGCGAGCGAGCGGCGCTGGCGGGTCACCCGCGACGCGACCGACCGGATGACCGCCGATGAGATGCGGGTGCTGCCCGTCCAGGTCCCGCGTGCTGTGCGGGTCGCCTCGGCGCCGCGCTATCGCGCGCCGACCGTGGTGCTCGAGCCGGACTCGATGGTCAGCCACGCCTACCGGCAACTCGCCCATCACCTCCTCGGCGAGCTCGGGCGATGAGCGCAGCCACAGCCGATGCCGTCCGTGCGACGGCGGCCGATCCCCGGCATGGCCAGCCAACCGCTCACTCCTCCGGTGCCGGCGCCAACGCCGGC
>CAWJVJ010000012.1:0-194228 GCA_963846265.1 uncultured Solirubrobacterales bacterium | reverse complement strand
GCCGCTGAGGCTTGTCCTGTGAGCGCCGGGCGGCACCGGGCGAGCCGCGGCCGCCGAGGAGTAGAGTCGCCGCAGCGACTGGATTGACGATGCCCGAACCGACGACATTGCGAATTCTCACCGGGCTGCCCGCGACACCGGCCCGCCTGGCGGAGTCGACGCTCGTCATGATCGACTGCCAGAACACGTACACCCAAGGTGTGATGGCGCTCGACGGGGTGGCCGGCGCTCTGGACGAGGCGGCCGTGCTGCTGGCGCGCGCGAGGTCGGCGGGCATCCCGATCGTCCACATCCAGCACGACGCTGGCGACGGGTCTCCCTATGACGTGCGAGCTGAGATCGGCCAGATTGTCGAGCGGGTGGCGCCGGAGGGTGACGAGATCGTGATCGTCAAGCAGTTCCCGAACGCCTTCGTGCAAACCGAGCTCGACGATCGGCTCAAGGACGTGTCGGCCCGGAATCTGCTGATCACCGGGTTCATGACGCACATGTGTGTCAACTCCACGACCAGAGGTGCTTTCAACCTCGGTTACGCGGCCACGGTGGTTGCCAGCGCGACGGCCACCCGCGCGCTTCCGGGTCCGACCGGAGTTGTGTCGTCTGCGGCGTTGCAGGCGGCGAGCCTCGCCGCGATCGCTGACCTGTTCGGGATTGTCGTCCCAGACGTCGGCGCGATCCCGGACTGAGCCGCCGTTATCCTCGAGCCGCCGGCACGACTGCCGACGGCAGACGTCATCACGTACCTGCCCTAGGAGGCGATACCACCGTCGCGATCGTCGGCCAGCTGGGCGCCGGCCGGGGCACGGCGTCGCCTGGCCTTCTCGCGCGCCCGGACCACGGCCGATGCGATCGAGAGTCCGTCCTCGAGGCTGTCGCGCAGAGCGATCACCTCTGACGGGCTGTAGCGCTGCTCGACTGGACTCGCCGTGGGGAAGCCGTAGCGCAGCTCCCAGGCCAGCAGCGTCTCGGGTCTCACGCCGAGCAAGCTTGCCGCGTCGTCGAGATCGAGGGTTCGCAGCGGCCGCTCGGGCGCCAGCGCGCGCGTGATCCCGGCGTCGCGACTCACGGCCGACGCCCTGGTCAGGTCCTTGTCCATGGCGTCGTCGCTGCGCTTCGCCGCGCGGCACGCCGACATGGCCACGAGCGCTGCCGCAATCCAGATTCCGATTGCCACCAGGGCAATGATTTCCAATCTCACCGATGCCTCCATCCGGTCGCGAGGGTGCAGCCTCGTGCCGGCGCCGCCGCCGAGGCGGCGAGCGTCAGCCCGAACCCCACTGCTACGTAAGCGACCGTGTGTGTGACTTCCTGTCATCGCAGTGGTACCCACCGAAGCTGCCCGCCCCCCCAGGGCGGACGGATGATCGAGTCGGCTTCCGCGATCAGGGCGAGATCCCTGCGGTAAGCTCAAGTTTCGGTTATTCCAGCCGACTACAGAGGGCCGGGTGCTCAGTTGCTCTGCAATTTCGACGGCCTCGTTCGTCGATGGGTCTACGCCGCCGAGCGGCGCGTCGACCGTGGGAGGCGACGCCGCTCATGAGCCGCCGAGCGCTGATCGTTCTCGGCGCGTGTGGCGCCTTGGCCGCCTCGGTGGTGCCGTCCGCGCAGGCCTCCGTGCCGACGATCTCCGTGCCGACGATCTCGGTCCCGACGATCACCGTCCCCCCAGTCACGGTCCCCACGATCACGGTGCCGTCGGTAGGCGTTGGAACGGTGAGCACGCCGAGCATCACGACTCCAACGGTCAGCATCCCGACCATCACGACGCCGACGGTCCGCACGCCGACCGTGACGGTCCCGCCGGTCCACGCCCCGCCCGTGAGCGCGCCATCCTCGCCGACGCACCCGGTTTCGGCGAGCGGCACGCCAGACACCTCGACGAAATCACAAGCAACCGCTGCGTCCACAGCGCCGAGCGGCTCGACGGCCGGCGCAGCGCCGACGGGGCGCGGACGGACCACGGCTGGCACCGGCCACGCCGGCCGGCCCGCGACCAGCCAGGCGACCCACACCGCGAACGGCACGCACGGCACGAGCCCGCTCACGGTGACCGCCGCCGGCACGCCCCTGGCGCTTACCGGCTCGGGCACTTCGCGCTCGGGCTCGCGGCCGTCGACCGGGACGGCGTCGGCCATCACCCCGCGTCCCACGACGACGGTCGGTGCGCTCGGCCGCGTCGTCAAGGAGCTTCCGATTGCGGTGTTGTTCGCGCTGCTCGCGTTCGCGGTCATCGCGGCGGTGATGGCGCTGAACGCCTACCTGCAGAGCAGACGCGCGAGGTCGCTGGCCGGTCAGCGGGCCGCGCTCCTCTCAGACGTCGGCGTGTTGCAGAACGCACTCCTGCCGACCGTGCCCGGGAACATCGGCGAGCTCGATGTCTCGGTCGCCTACCGGCCGGCGCAGGGGCTTGCGGCGGGCGGCGACTTCTTCGACGTGTTCTCGATCTCGAGCGGGAGGACGGGCATCATCATCGGCGATGTGTCGGGGCATGGGCGCGAGTCGCTCATCCACGCCGCGCTCGTGCGCTACACGCTGCGAACGTTGATGGGCGAGGGGCATCCGCTGCCCGAGGTGCTCGCCCGCGCCGACCGGTATCTGATCGGGGAGCTCGGCACCGGCTTCGCCACGGTCATCATCTGCTGCTACGCGCACGCGACCGGAAAGCTCACGTGGGCGAAGGCGGGGCACGAGCCGCCGATCATCGCCGGCGAGGCTGACTGCGACGAGCAGGCGGCGACGCCGCTCGGCCTCGGGCTGGGCGACACTTGGCCGCAGTTCACCCGCTCCCTGGCGCCGGGCGAGCGAGTGTGTCTGTTCACCGACGGCCTCGTCGAAGCTCGCCGGCGCGGCGAGCAACTCGGGCGCGCGCACCTGAGGTCGCTCGTCGAGCAGCGGTTGACAGCGCAGGCGCTGGTCGACCGGATCCAGACCGACGCCGACGACTGCACCGATGACCTGGCCGCGGTGGTCCTCAGTCGCGCGATTCCCATCTCGGCCATCCAGCCGGCCAGGCCGAGGCAAGCGGCGACCGTTTAGCGCGCCTCGCTGGGCGGAACCGCCCGGAGTTCTGGTCGCGCCGGTCCTCGGATCAGAAGCGGTGCCGGGCCAGACGGAGTCCGCCGCGCTGGCGGCGTCCCTCGGCGAGCGACGCCATCGCCGGCACCATCTCGCTCGTGACCAGCCCCGCCTCGCGGGTGACGTCGTCGACGATCTCGAACGATTTGGCGATTCGCTCGGGTGTGTCGACGATGATCGTCACGACCGGGACGTGGCGTCGCAGCTGGAGCAGGCGATCGCCATGCGGAGCATGATCGCCGTGAAAGCCCCAGGTCCCGCGTAAGCATGTCGCCCCGCTCGCCCCGCTCTCTCGCAGCCGGCGCATGAGCGCCACGTGCAGCGGGCTGCGGCCGTGGCGTGCCTGCTCGGAGGCGTACACCATCAACTTCTGCCACACGGCCAGACCCTGCTCGTCGGCCGCCGGCATCGACGTCGGCGGTGACAGCAGTTGACCGTCGCGCTTGCACACGCGCACGCGCTCGAGCGTGACCAGCGGCCGCCGCAACAAGCCGGCCGACCTCTGGCAGCACGCGGGCAATCTGCTCGCCGGAGCCGACCGCGATGATCATCAGCGGCACCTCCGCGTTGCGCCCGAAGAAGCGCGCTCGTTGCCGCACCCCATGCGCCGTGCCGTCCACGCCGAGCAGCGCGGTCGCGCCGGCGATCCCTCGACGGTGCAGCAGGTCGCACACCGCGACGAACGCCGGCGAGCCGGAGACCCGCTCCTGGCGTCCGACGTAGATCGTGAGCTTCGTCGCCTCGTGGAGCTCTTCCGGCAGCGCGACCGCGCCGATCTCGCCGGTGAGCATGCGGGCCCGCTCCAGGGTGACGAGGCCGTGCCGCTTGATCGAGATGACCTCGTCGAGCAGCTGCTCGATCCGCGGTCGAGTGTCGACCGCGATTGACACCAGCGGGAGGTCCTCCGACAGCGTCAGCAACCGGTCGGATCGCAGACGGTGCTTGAGCCCGAAGCCCTCGGCGCCGCGAAGCATCACACTCACCTCGACCTCGCGCCGCCCGTACAGATCGAGCAGCGCGTCGGCGACGAACTGATCGTCGGTTCGGTGACGTTCGCCGAAGTACGTGGTGAGCTTCAGACAATCGTTGTTCACAGGTGAGCTCCGAGGAAGCGGCCGAGCGCCGCCGCGCCGAGACCCACGCCGAGGCTGATCACGACATTGCCGGTGGCGGCGAGCACCTCACCGTCTTCGACGAGCCGCTGCGTCTCGAGCATCCAGGTCGAGAACGTGGTGTAGGAACCGAGCGTCGCGGTGCCGGCGAGCAGCAGGCGGTCGCCCTTGAAGCCGAGACCGACGAGAAATCCGAGCGCAGCCGCTCCGGTGAGATTGACGACCAAAGTGCCGATCGGGTAGTCGGGGCCGATGCGGGAGATCACTCCGTCGACGAAGAAGCGACCCAGCGCGCCGATCCCTCCGAGCAGCGCCACCGCCACCCAGACGAGCACGCTCACGTCACGGTCCTCGCCCGGCGGACGAACAGTGTCGCCAGGTGAACGCTGCCGTAGCCCAAGATCACGCTCGAGGCCGCGTACGCGGCCGCGAGCCCGTAGCGATGGGCGTCCAGCATCGTCAGCAGCTCGACCTGCATCGTCGAGAACGTAGTGAAGGCGCCGCAGAATCCGGTTCCGAGCAATGGCCGCCGATAGGCCGACAGCGGCAGGCGTTCCTGGAGGCGGGTCGCGAAGTAGCCGAGCAGGAACGTGCCCAGGATGTTGACCGCGAACGTCACCCACGGCCATCCCGGGGCCGCCCCGGCGTCCGTCTGCAGCAGCGCTACGCGCAATAGCGCACCGACCGCGCCCCCGGCGAAGATCGCAACCAGCTCACGCCTGTCCCGACCCGGCACCGTCAGCTGCGGTTGTGCGTTGGCTCAGCGATCTGCAAGCGCCGGGAGCGTAGCGCTCCGGCCGAAGATCTTCCTGTAGGAGTCCTCGCCGTAGCTGGTCGGGAGCGGCTCCCCCTCGCGCAGCTTGAACGGGCGCGCCCCCTCAGATCCCCGCTCGGCGCGGAGGAACAGCGCGCTGTCGAGCCCGCGGCTGTAGAAGCCGTCGGCCAGATCGAACATGTGTGTGACGAACAGGACCTTCACCCCTCCTTCCAGGAGCGCGGTCACAACCTGGCGCGCGATCTGCGATCCCTCTCGCTCGTTCGTCGCCGCGAACGATTCGTTGCAGAGAAGGACCGAGCCGGCGCCGATGTGGTCGGCGATCTCGCTCATGCGCGACGAGCTCCTCGTCGAGCTTCCCGCTTTCCATCGTCTCGTCCTCTTCGCGCTTGTAATGGGTGAACACCCCGTCGCACACGTTCACGCGCAGCGACTGCGCCCCGACGAACATCCCACATTGCGTCATCAGCTGCGCCACCCCGACGCTGCGCAGGAAGGTCGACTTACCGCCCTGGTTGGCGCCGGTGATCATCACCAGCGACTTGTGGTCGGCGGCGACGTCATTGCCGACGGCGCCTTCCCTCGTAGTCAGTACCAGGCACACGTCATACAGCCCTTCGGCCGAGAGCGCGAGCTCGCCGCGCCCGACCGCGGTCGGGAACGCGCTGGGCGCCCGTTGCTCGGCGAGCTGCCCGCTCAGGTTCAGGCAGCCGACATAGAACCCGATCTCGGTCCGAAGCATCGTGAAGAAGCTCTGCACGTGGTCGACCGATTGCGCCAACGCATTGGCGACGAGGTTGACCCCCTTGTCCTCGAGTTCACCCAACGCCCTAAAGCCGCCGTCGTCACGTTCGGGAATCGTGAAGCTGTAACCCGAGCGATCGAACATCCGCCCGAGCCTGCTCTGCTCCTGAGGCCGCCGGAGCCTGTAGCCCCTGCCCTTGTTGCCGGCGCCCAGCTGCGCGGTGATAAGCATGCCGCCCTTGAACTTGAGCGTCCTGAGGTGGTCCTCGACCTCGGCGAGGTAGTCCTCGCTGAGCTCTGCGCCGAGCATCGCAAAGAAGCGAGTGAACCCGGGGGAGCTGAACTCAGCCGCGTGCTCGTCGGCCATCTCCCGAAGGCGCCGGAGAAAGCCCACGAACAGCTCCATCTTCTGAACCGAACCTCCGAGCAACGACCGGGGCGAGTCCCTGAGCAGGCTCGTCCAGATCGTCCTCTCGGCTCTGAGCGCCTCGCCGGCGACCGCGTAGAGCTCTCGAACGACCGCCGGCTGGGCCAGGCAGTCGGCCAGGATCTGCTGCCGGTAGACGATCTCGTCTGGATCGCGCAGGCTCTGGAGCAGTGCCCGTGTGGCCACCTCGAACATGAACCGGTCACCCGCCGCCATCGTCGCGAGCAGTACCTCGAGCTCGAGATCAAAGATCAGCGCCTGATGGTTGCGCGGGAGCTCTCGCTCGAGCTCGAAGTCCCGGTCCGGGTGCATCAGAAACGCCTTCATGTCGCGATCCGCCTTCGCAGGGTCTCATAGGTGAGGCCGTATTTCTCGGCGATCGCCGCGGCGTAGGCCAGGCCGTCGGCCGGCTTTCGCACCACCCTGTACGTGCGGACCGCGGGGTCCTCGGGAACCACGGTGCTCATCATGCTGACCGTGCTCTCGTCCAGTGACGAGAGCTCGTCCACGAACGTGACGAACACGCACAGCACGTCGAGGGCGATGATCTGCCTCACCACTTCGGTGCCGACCACGAGCGCGTCGCGCAACGTCGTCGAGCCGAAGCTCTCGTTCATGATCAGCACGCTCGCGCTGGTCGCCTGCTCGAGGATCGCTTGGATGCGGAACAGCTCGTCCTCGAACTTGCCTCGCAACGTCTTGATGTCCTCCTCGCGCTCGAAGTGGGTGAATATCCGGTCGGGGAGGAACAACCGCACGTCCTCGCCGGGCACTGGGAGGCCGAGGCTCGCGAGGTAATGCAGCTGCCCGAACGTTCGGGCGAACGTCGTCTTGCCGCCGTTGTTCGGGCCGCTGACCACGAGGATGCGTTCGGGATCGGTGACGTGGAAGTCGTTGCCGACGACGGAGGCGTCGTTGTCCGCGAGGAGCTTGCGGGCCAGCGCCAGGTCGAATGTCTCGGTCGCGCGCACGTCCTTGGATCGAGCCGACACTCGCGGATGCGAGAAGGCGAGGCCCTTCTCCCGCAGCGGCTCGATGAACTCGAGATACGCGAGGTAGAACTGGATTTCGCGGTCGAAGCGGCCGATGGTGTCGTCGAGATATCGGTGATTGCGGGCGCAGAACTGCGCGAGCTCGGAGAACGTCTCCGGATACAGGCGCGCTACGAGGTCGAGGATCTGTGCCTCGATGTGGTTCATCTCGGCCCAGCCCTTGAGCGTCACGCGGTAGTCGGTGACCGCACCTTCCTTGAACTTGGCGAACGTCCGCTCGACTTGCTCACTCATGTCCGCCTCGCCGTCGTAACGGGTCACCCTGACGCGGTTGCCCCGGATCTGAATCGCGTAGCTCACAGCGGCGAGCTTGTCCTCCATGTTCCGCGTCTCGGCTACGAGCGACGTGAACACGTCGGATTCGACGTAGCGAGTCAGGTAAGCGCGCAGGCCAGTGAATCCCTGCGAGCGGAGGTCCAGCGTCCCGAGCCGCTCGTGGAAGCCCGCCACCGTGCGTCCATATTCAGCCACCGCCTCGATCATCCACCGCTGCTTCTGCCGGGTGTAATAGAGCTTTTCCGCGAGCGCCAGATGCTTGCGTACCAGGCGCATCCCGCCGGCGAATGTGCGCACGGACTCGAGTACGTCTTCGCGCTCGAGGTCACGCAGCACGTGATGGCGGTAATGGACCGCTTCGACATCGCGCAACGGGTCGTAGAAGAACGGCGCGAGGTCATATTCCTCGCGTCCGTTCGCGAGCGCCGCCAGGATCTGATCCAGATGCAGGTCACCGAAGAAATCGGGCTCCTGCGTGGTGTCGACGCCGTCCGCGGTGTGGTCGAACAGGATGCTGTGAAACGACGGGACTGATCTCAACGTGCTTCCACCGGTTTCTGTTTCGGTAGAAGCCATCAGCCGCAACGGCAGTTCAGGCGGGCCTCATCGCCTGTCTGGGATGATAGCGGCGGCGGTCGTTCCGGACGGCACGATTCGACGGAGGCCATGTTCCAGACACAGGCTCCCAGGCGGCGGGTGAGTGCGGCAGTCGTGGCGCTCGGACTGACGGGCGGAACCGCCGTGGTGGCGATTGCGGCTCGGGCGCCGCTGTCGCGCTCGACGCCGATCGATGCCGCCTCGGCGAGCGCTCCACTGAGCGGGCTGATGCTGGTGCTGGCAGCCGGCGGACTCGTGGTGCTGGCCGGGCTCGCGCTCCTGGCGCCGGCGCGACGCCGGCGCGAGGACGATCTGCCCGAGCCAGAGCCCACGCTGCCCAAGGTGCCCTGGGCCGTGAAGCTCGTGGTGACCCTGTTGCCGCTCGCGCTCCTCGCCGCGATCGTCGTGGCCCTGCTCACTGGCGCGAGGACGGTGCACGATGCCCTAGCCCACGGTTCGGGGCTTTCCCTGGGGCTGGGGTCGGGATCCAGGGGAGCGGCTCCGGCTTCCACCGGCGGGACGCGGACCGGGTTCGTGCTCCCCTCGTGGCTTCCGTGGACCGTGCTCGGACTTGTCGTGGCGGCGGCGATCGTGGCGGTGGTCGTTGTGGTCCTGAGCGTGCGCAGCCAGGAGCGCGCAGCGGCCGACGCCGACGGGCCGAGTGTCGCCGGCGCGGCGGTTCAGGCGGCGATCGGCGCGCTCGAAGCGGACACCGACCCGCGCCGCGCCGTGATCGCCGCGTATGCGGCGATGCAGGGGACGCTGGCTGCGAATGGGATTGTGCGCTCTCGGTCAGAGGCGCCGCGCGAGTTCCTGTCGCGCGTGCTGCTGGCCGGCCGCGCCACCGAGCGCGAAGCGGGCACGCTGACCGGCCTGTTCGAGGAGGCTCGGTTCAGCACGCATCCGATCCCCGAGCGCGCTCGCGGGGTCGCGCTCTCGGCGCTGGGCTCGCTGCAGGCCCGGCTGTCCGGACGGGAGACCGGGTGAGGCTGGCGGCGGAGATCGCGCTGGTCCTGATCGCGGCCGTCGCGGTCGCGGCGTGCGTGGCGTCGGTGCCTGGCGTCCCGTTCGTGCGCCGGCGCCGGACGCCCAAGCGCGAGCCGGCCCGACCTCGGCAGCTGGTCACGCTCGAGCGGATCGTGGCGACCTCGGGCACGAGCACGCTGCAGGTGCATGCATATCTGCGTCCGGTGCTGACCGAGATCGCGTCGCAGCGGCTTGCCGCCCACGGCCAGACGCTCGCGCGGATTCCCGACGCGGTCGGTCGCGAGCTGCTGGGCGAGCGGCTGTGGGAGATCGTCCGCCCGGACCGGCCGTTCCCCGAGGACCGGCACGGTCCCGGGGTCGGACCGGAGGACCTGCGAGCGATGATCGAGGCGCTCGAGCGGCTATGACCGGCTCGCTCTCGCCGCGGGCGCGTGGCCTGCTTGCCCTGGGCGGCGCGGGCCTGATCGCGGCGCTGGCCACCGGCCGACCCGAGCTCGCGGTGCTCGCCGGACCCGTCCTGGTGTTCGTCGGCGCCGGGCTCATGCTCGCCCGCGAGCCACGGGTGACGGCCCAGATCGAGCTCGAGCGGACGCGGTTGCTCGAAGGCGGCCAGGTTACGGCGACCGTGACCATGGCCAACACCGGAGCGGGCGCGGTTGAGGTCGAGCTCGAGGTGGCGCACACCGGACGGCTCGCGGTCGAGCCCCCCGGCCCGATGCTGCTCCGGCTGCAGGCTGGGGACGCGGTCGACGTCGAGCTCGCGGTCCGCTCCGAGAAGTGGGGCGCGCACACGATCGGCCCGCTGATGGTTCGAGCGCGCGATCCGCTGGGCTTGACGAGCTGGGGTGGGACGCTCGGGCGGCGGTTGGACGTGCGCGTGTTCCCGTCCGAGCAACGGCTGCGGGAGCTTGTGGCGCCACGGCGCACGCGCCCGTTCCTCGGAGCCCACGTCGCGCGGGCGCGCGGCGAGGGAATCGAGTTCGCCGACATCCGGCCGTTCCATGTCGGCGACCGGATCCGTCACATCCACTGGCGCGCGACGGCTCGGCGCGGCACGCTGCAGGTCACCGAGCGCCACCCCGAGCACGCCACCGACGTCGTGCTGCTGCTCGACACGTTCGAAGAGGCTCGGGCCGGAGCCAGCGGAACGCTCGATGCTGCCGTGCGCGCCGTCGCGACGCTGGCCCGGGCGCACCTGGCACGTCGCGACCGCGTCGGGCTGGTCGACTTCGGCGGCACGCTGCATTGGCTCGAGCCGGCGTTCGGCACGACCCAGCTGTACCGGATCATCGATGCGCTGATCGCGAGCGAGATCGCTTTCAGCTACGCCTGGCGGGCGGTTGACAGCATCCCGCGCCGGGTGATCCCACCCGGCGCGATGATCCTCGCGGTCAGCCCGCTGCTCGACGAGCGGTCGATCCGGCTGGTGACCGAGCTGCGCCGGCGCGGTTCCGACCTGACGGTGATCGAGGTGTCTCCGCTCGAGCACGTTGCACCAGGCCCGGCCGCCTCCGACCGTCTCGCCTACGACCTGTGGCGGCTACGGCGAGGAGCGCTACGGTCGCGCCTGCGGGCGCTCGGGATCGGCGTCGCCGTATGGGAGCAGGACGACACGCCCGGACCCGCGCTCGAGGGGGTGAACGCATTCCGCCGCTACGCCCGGCACGCCGTGCCCGGCTAGCCAACGCGCTGGCCTCGCTGGTTCTCGCCGCCGCGCTCGGGACGGTCGTGGCTACCGACGCCGGCGCGCTGAGCGGGCTGGCGTGGGTAGGCACCGGCGTGGCCGCGGTGCTGCTCGCGAGCGGGATCGCCGCACGATCATCCCCACCCGTGCACGTCGCGATTGCGCTGCTCGGCGCGACGCTGCTGCTGCGCGACGACGCCCGGCTGCTACTGGCGCCGCTGTACGGAGCGGGTCTGCTGCTGGTGGCGGAGCTCGGAACGAGATCGATCGAGCTGGCCGACGTCGGGCTCGTCGGCCCCGGCGTGATCAGCGCGCGCCTGGGGGCGACGGTCGCGGTGGCCGCGCTCGGCGCCTGCGGGGCGGCCGGCGCCGCGCTCGCCGTGACCGCGGCGCCCGGGCGCTCGGTAACCCTGACCGCGGTCGGGGCCGTCGCGGCGGTGGCCGTGTGCGGCGCGGTCGCGCGCCTGGCCCGGCATCTCTAGGACCGGAGGGTTGCGGCCAGTGCCCGCGGCTCGAGCAGCAGATCGAGCGCGTCGAGGATCGATCCGCACACGACGTCAGCGGATCGCAATGCCGCGGAGCTCGCTCCCTCGGGCCCGATCACCGCGATCCCGAGCGCGGCCGCCTCGAGCACGAGCGCGTCGTTGGCGCCGTTGCCGATCACGGCAGACTGCTGGCTCCCCAGCCGCCGGAGCTCGCGCAGCTTGTCCTCGCCCGAGCCGGCCCGCACGGCGATCCCCTCGAGCATCTCGGCGACCTGCTCGAGCGTGCCGAAGGTGTCCGCGGACACCAGATGAACCGCGAGGCTCAGCCGCAGCTTCGCGACTCTGTCCTGCACGCCGCTGAGCAGCGCACCACGATCGGTCAGCGTGCCGTTCACGTCGAGCATGAGATGGTCCAGGCGAAGCTCGGCGCGACCCGGAATCCGGACCGCGAGCGTCATCGCCGCGTTCGTATCTGACGAGCGTCGGTTCGCGGGCGGCCGGGCACGGTCGCGGGAGGGTACCGCTATATTGCGTCACGCTTACAGAGCGGCGATGGAGTTCGCCGGGCCCTGTGCCGAACCGCCTTCTGGCTGATGGCTCCTACGACATAGCGTCGTTCACGACGCTGCCGTAGGAGCCGAGTTTTTCAGCCAAATCATGCTGCCGCCATGGGGAGTCCAGGTTTGCCAGGTGCTGGCGCTGCTCGTGTTCGCGCCCGCGATCAGCGGCGTGATCGCGAAGGCGGAGGCGCGCGTCCAGTGGCGCACCGGACCGTCGATCCTCCAGCCGTACTACGACATCTGGAAGTTCTTCCGTAAGGAATCGCTGCGTCCGGAGACGGCCTCGCCCTTCTTCGAGCTGGCGCCGCTGATCGCGTTCGCGTCGTACTGCTCGATTGCGCTGCTGATCCCGGTGCTGACGAACTTCCCGCTGCCGCTCGGGACCGCCGGGGACATTCTCGGCGGCGCGTTCCTGTTCGGACTCGCCGGGTTCGTGACGGCGCTCGCCGGCGTCGACTCTGGCTCGGTGTACGCCGCGCTCGGCTCGAGCCGCACGCAGTCGGTGGCGACGTTGGTTGAGCCGACGCTGATCTTCGTGTTCTTCACGGTCGCGCTGGTAACCGGCACCGATCTGCCGTACGCGCTGAACGCGACGCTGGCGCACTCCTCGTCGGAGTACTTCCGCCCGAGCCACCTGCTGGCCGCCGCGGCGTTCTTCGCGATGCTGCTCGTCGACACGGGCCGGGTGCCGATCGAGAGCCAGGGTTCGACGCTCGAGTTCGGGATGATCGACGAGGCGCGGCTGTTCGAGCACTCGGGGCCGGCACTCGCGCTGTTCCGGTGGGCGTCGACGATGAAGCAGTTCCTGCTCTACGTCGTGTTCCTCAACGTGCTCGTGGTTCCGTGGGGCCTCGCGAGTACGCGCACGGTCGGGTCGGTGGCGATCGCGCTCGGCTGGCTGCTGGTGAAGATGGTCGGGCTCGGCCTCGTGATGGTCGTGATCGAGTCGAGCTTCGCCAAGCTCAGGTTGTTCCGGATCCCCGACTTCATGGGCGTCGGGTTCGTGCTGTCCGTGCTCGCGATCCTCGTCTTCTACCTGGCGAACGGCTGAGCCCGCATGCACGCCGCTCCCCATTACGACTTCGCACACGCGACCGCCGCGCTGATCGCGATCCTCGCGCTGCTGAGCGGGCTGGCGCTGCTCGCGGTCAAGCAGGTGCATGAACAGGTTCGCGTGTACGCGGTGCTGTCGGCGTTCGCGGCCGGCTACACGCTCCTGGTCGGGATCGACCGGGGCGACGCAGCTTTGATCGTGCTCGCGGTGTGTACGGCATTGATCAAGGTGGTGCTGATCCCGGTGTCGATCGATCGCGCGGTGACCCGGCAGGTTTCCGAGCACGAGGTGCCGCTGGTCGTGCAGGTCCCGATGTCGCTGCTGATCGGAGTTGCGCTCGCCGGGCTCGCGTACTGGTCGGGCGCTGCCCTGCCGATCCGAGGTGCGCTCCTGCCGACGCCGGCGCTCGGCATGCCCATAGCGCTGGTGCTGATCGGGTTCTTCTTCATGATCACCCGCCAGAACGTGATCAGCCAAATCGTCGGCCTGCTCACGCTCGAGAACGGCGTGTTCATCGCGACGGTTGCGATCGCGCCCGGGCTCCCGTTCGCGATCGGGTTCCTGCTGCTGCTCGACCTGCTCCCGGCGGTCCTGTTCTACGGCGTGTTCGCGCGTCTTATCGCGGCACGGGCCAAGACCACCAGCATCGAGGACATGGCGGTGCTGAGGGGCTGATGGCAGTCTGGCTCCTAGCGATGCTCGCGCCGGCGGCTGGCGCAGTAGTAGCGACGCTCGCCCTCGGCGACCGTCCCGGGAGCGGCTGGCTGTCGGCGCTGGCCGCCGCGGGCGCGTTCGGCGCCGCGCTCGTGGCCGTGTTCGCTTACCACGCGGCTCGCGGACGCCACGCACTCGGCGGCATCTTCTACGTGGACGGCCTGAGCGGCGTGTTCCTGCTCGCGGTCGCGTTCGTGTACGCGGTGGTAGCGATCTACTCGGTGGGCTACCTGCGACCTGGGGTCGGCCACATCCGGCTGCGGCGGTGGTACTGGCCGTTGCTCAACCTGTTCGGCTTGGCGCTGCTGGCCACGCCGATTGTGGCCAACCTCGGCGTGCTGTGGGTCGCCGTGGAGCTGACGACCGTGGTCAGCGCGCTGCTCGTCACCAGCGAGGGCACGGACGAGTCGCTCGAGGCGGGCTGGAAATACATCGTGATCGGGTCGGCCGGTCTCGGCGTCGGCCTGCTCGGCATCGTGCTGATCTACGCCGCGGGCGTGCCGAGCCTCGGCGACCACTACACGCCGACCTACACGACGCTCGCCCACGCCGCCCCGCACCTGAACCCATCGCTCGTGCGTGCAGGGTTCGGGTTCGCGCTCGTCGGCTTCGGCACCAAGGTGGGATTGGTGCCGATGCACGCTTGGTTGCCGGATGCCCATTCGGAGGGTCCGAGCCCGGTCAGCGCGATGCTGTCCGGGGCGTTGCTCGCCGCCGCGCTCTATGCCGTTCTACGGCTGGGTGCGATCACGCAGCTCGTGGTCGGTCCGTCGTACGTCCATGTGCTGCTGCTCGTGTTCGGCGCGATGTCGCTGGTGCTGGCCGCGTTCTTCACGCTCCGCCAGACCAACTACAAGCGGCTGCTCGCGTACTCGTCGATCGAGCACATGGGGATCGTGGCGCTCGGCGTGGGAATCGGCGGTCCGATCGCGGCGTACGGCGCGTTCTTCCACGTCCTGGTGCACGCCGCCGGCAAGACGCTCGCGTTCTTCGGCGCCGGCGGGGTGCTCAACCGTTACGAGACGCGGGACGCGGACGACGTCCGAGGCGTGATCGAAGTCGCGCCCTTCACCGGCGTGATGGTCCTCCTGGGGGCGCTCGCGATTACCGGCGTGCCGCCGTTCGGGATCTTCCGCTCGGAGCTGCTGATCGTCACCGGCGGCTTCTCGCGTTCGTCGTTCGCGCTCGCCGGCGTGCTCGTGGTGTTCGCCAACGTCGCCTTCGTCGGGGTCTACCAGGTGTTCCACCGGATGGTCATATCCCGCAGCGACCCCGAGCACGGAAACCGCGAGCGGCTGCGGGCGCCCGAGCAGCCGCTGATGGCGGCGGCAATGCTCGTGAGCCTGGCCGTGGTGCTGATCCTCGGCCTGTGGATTCCCGGGCCGCTCAACCGGCTGCTGCACGCCGCCGTAACCGTGATCGGGGGTCGTGTGTGATCGCGTTGCGGGAACGCTCGGTCGAGGCGAACGCGCTCGCGTCTGCGATCGAGCGCGCCGGCGGCCGGCTGATGATGCTGTTCGTCGTGCCGCTCCCCGGCGCCGGGCGCGAGCTGAACGCGCTCGTCCGCGACGGCGACTCGGTGGTGCGGCTACGAGCGCCGGTGCACGGCGAGGCCTATTCGGCGATCACGCCGCGGGTGCCGGCGGCGCACTGGTTCGAGCGTGAGATCCACGACCTGTTCGGAATCACGCCGCTGGGTCACCCCCGTCTCGAGCCGCTCGTTCGGCACGGACCCGACGAGGGTGAGCTCCAGCTCCCCGAACAGGCGGACGTGCGCCTCGAGCATCGCGGTGCGCAGCGGCTCGCCGGTCCGGGCGTGTTCGTGATCCCTTACGGACCGGTGCGGTCGGGCGTGTTCGAGACCGCGCAGTTCCTGGTCCAGACCGGCGGCGAGGACGTCGCCTACTGCGCGCAGCGCCTGTTCTTCAAGCGGCGCGGAGCGGAGCGCCGGATCTGCGAGGTCCCGCTCGAGCTCGCGGTGCTCGTGGCCGAGCGCGTGTCCGGGACCTCGAGCGTCGCGCACGCACTCGCGTTCTCGCACGCGGTCGAGTCGCTGGCTCAGGCGGAGGTGCCGGCGCGGGCACAGGCGATCCGGCGGGTCGCGGCCGAGGTCGAGCGCCTCTACAACCACCTCGAGGTGACCGTGCGCGAGTGCGAGGACGCGTCGCTGGCGGTCGCTCAGGCTCAGTTCGCCGTGCTCAAGGAGCGCCTGCACCGGCTCGCAGGAACGGTCGCCGGCAATCGCTACCTGCGTGGCATGGTCGTCCCCGGCGGCACCCGCATCGACCTCGACGCGAGCACCACCGACGTGATCGGCTCGACGCTCGACGAGTGGGAGCGCGACTGGCGGCGCGTGCTGTCGGTCCTGCTCCGGACCGACTCGTTCCTCGATCGGCTGGTCAGCGCGGGCCCGCTCGCCGCACAGGACGCGCGCGACTTTGGCTGCGTCGGCCTGGTCGCGCGGGGCTCCGGGGTTGACGTCGACGCCCGACGCGATCTTCCGTACGACGGCTATCCGGCGTTCGAGGTGGCGCGGCATTCCGATGGCGACGCGATGGCGCGGATGGAGATTCGTTTCCAGGAGGTCGACTCCTCGCTCGTTCTGATCCGGCAGGCGCTCGCGTCGCTCGCCCCGGGCGCCGTAAGAACCGAGCTCGGCCCGTTCGCGCAGGGAGCCGCGCTGGGCGCGTCCGAGTCGGCGCGCGGTGAAACGCTCTACTGGCTCGAGGCGGGTGGGCCGTCCGCGCTCCGGCTGTGCAAGCTGCGCGCGGCGTCGTTTGTGAACTTCGGGATCTTCAACCGCGTGTTCGACTCGCAGGTGCTGACGGACTTCTCGTTCATCGAGCACAGCCTCGGGCTGTCCCCGGCGGGGTGCGACGCATGATCCGCTGGTTCTTGCGCGGCCTCTCGCGCTTCCCGGTGACGACCCGCTACCCCCGCGGCCAAGAGCCGCCGCCGGCTGGATTCCGAGCTCGGGCGCTGCTCGACCCCGACGCACCGGAGGAGACTGGTGCCGCCAGGGCCGCTGCCGCATGCCTCCCGGGCGCGCTCGTGCTCGACGATCAGCGGCGGCTGAGGCTGGATGCGAGCAGGTGCATCGGCTGTGGGCTGTGTCTAGACGCGTGCGATGACGGCGTGCTCGCGCTCGACCCGGGCTACGAGCTGGCCGTGCGAAGCCGCGAGCGGCTCGTCGTCGGCGCCGGCGCTCGCGATGCCGACATCGCGCCGGCGCCGCTGCACCGGGCGTTTCGCCGCTCGATGCACATCCGTCATGTTGATACCGGCTCCGACGGCGCGATCGAGCAAGAGATAGCCGCGCTGCTGAATCCCTACTACGACATGCACCGGCTCGGGCTGTTCTTCACCGCCAGCCCGCGTCACGCCGACGTCCTGCTGGTCACCGGACCGGTGACGCGGCCGATGGAGGTACCGCTGCGCCGCACCTACGAGGCGATGCCCGAGCCGCGGGTTGTGATCGCCGCCGGGACCGATGCGTGCAGCGGTGGCATCTGGACCGAACCCGAGGTGCTCGGCGGGGTCGATCGGGTGTTGCCGGTCGACGTGTACGTGCCCGGCGATCCGCCCAGTCCGATCGCGCTTCTGCACGCCCTGCTTCTGGCAACGGGCCGAGTGTCCGAGGCGGCACCGCCCCACCGGAATGGGGGCGCGTCGTGAGCGCGCTTGCGGTGTTGATGATCGTGGGCTCTGTCGGTCTCGCCGTCGGGGGCGCGTCGTCGGCACCGCGGCGCCCCACGGCGACGCGCGTGGGAGTCGGCGTCGCCGTCGCTGGTTCGCTCGTGCTCGCTGCCGCCGGGGTCGTGGCCGTGTTCGCCGAGCAGCTCGTCTGGCAGCCGTTCTCGTGGTTCGCGCTCGGGCGCGGTGGCGTACACGTCGACCAGCTCGCCGGTCTGTTTCTGATCCTCACGGGACTCGTGTCGGCTCCGTTGTTTCTGGCCGCCGGGTCCCGTGGCCCGAGGGTGGCGCGCGTGCTGCGCCCGCTGCTCGTGCTCTGCGTCGTCGGCGTGATCGTCGCGGACAACGTGTTCGAGTTCCTGATCGTGTTCGAGCTGACGGTCGTCGTGATCTACGCGGTGATCTCCGTGCGCTACGAGGATCCGGAGGCCCAGGCCGCGGCGGCGCTCACGTTGACGCTCGCCAAGCTGGGCGGCGCGGCGGTGCTCGCCGGCATGGTCCTGCTCGGCGTCCAGGCAGGAAGCTTCTCGTTCGAGCAGCTCGCGCACACGGGACCCCATCTCGGGTCCGCCGTGCGCGGCGTCTGCTACGGGCTGCTGTTCGCCGGGTTCGCGGTCAAGGCCGCCCTGATCCCGCTCCAGACTTGGTTGCCCGGCGCGTACGGCCGCGCGGACCCCGACAGCGCGGGTTTCATCGCTGCGGTGTCGCTGAACGTCGCGTTCTACGCCATGCTGCGGATCTGGTTCGGCTTCCTCGGCCACCCAGCCGTGTGGTGGGCGGTGATCGCGCTGGTGGCCGGCGCGCTCACTGCGCTGATCGGAATCCTGGGCGGCGTCCTGCAGCGTGAGCTGCGGCTGTTCGTCGCGTACTCGTCGATCGAGAACTCAGGGCTGATCGTGGCTGACCTCGGACTCGCGCTGATGGGCAAGGCCCAGCATCGCCCCGGCCTGGTCGGCGTCGGCCTGATCGCAGCAGCGTTCCAGATCACTGCGCACAGCTTCGCCAAGGCCGGACTGTTCGCCTCGGTGGCGGCGGTCGAACACGGCACCGGGACGAGCGACATGGAGCGCCTCGGTGGCCTTTACCGCCGGCTGCCGGCGGCCGCGCTCGCCACGCTGGCGGGAGGCGCGGCGCTAGCCGCGCTGCCGCCGTTCAGCGGGTTCGTGTCGGAATGGCTGGGACTCGAGGCGTTCATGCAGGGATTCCGCGTCAGCGGAACGGGCTCGCACCTGGCGATCGCGCTGGCAGGCGCGATTGTTGCGCTGACCGCCGGGCTGGCCGCGCTCGCGTTCGTCCGGGCCACCGGGATGACGTTCCTCGGCATGCCGCGCGACCCCTCGATCCGGCCCGCGCCGGAGCCGCGGTTGGCGCGCGCTGGGATGGGGGTCTTGGCGGCGGCCTCGCTGGCGATCGGGGTCGCGGCGCCGTGGGTCGTCAAGGTGCTCGAACACGGCTTATCGCCGGTGGGCGGGACCACGGCGATCGGCGGCATCAGCAGGCCCGGCTGGCTGATCGAACCCGGGTACGCCAAGTTCGCCAGCATCAGCCCGTCGGTGCTCGCGCTGGCGCTGGTCGGGTTCGGCCTCGGTGCTGCCTCTCTTCGCTATCTCGCCGGCCTCCGTCGCGTGCGGCGGGTCCCCGTCTGGGCGTCGGGGGTGGCGGTCTCGGGCCGGCGCGTCCAGTACACCTCGATCGGCTACTCGAACATGGTTCGGGTGATCTTCAACGTGGTCTACCGCGTACGGACGCAGCTGCGCACGATCGGCGACCAGCGCTTCCCGGAACGGCTCAGCATGATGCGCGCCGAGCCCCGGATCTTCGACCCTGTCTGGCTGTACCGGCCGATCACCGGCGCGTTCACGCGCGTCGCCGAGGCCGTGCGAAAGATCCAGGCGGGACCCCTCGGCCTTTATCTGCTGTACCTGCTGCTGGCGTTCGTCGCGCTTCTCCTAATTGCCCCGCGACTCGCGTGATCGGTTGCCCGCGCGACCGGAGCACGGTGCCCGCGGATTACCTGCTTGTATCTCTCTGAGATGTCTGCGCCTGGAGGGGACGCCCAGTGCTGAGTGGTCGTCGGCTGTTCGCACTGCTGGGATTGCTCGCGGTCTTGATCGTGGCCGGCGTGATCGTGGCGGTCACGCGGTCGAGCGGACCGTCGCATCGCGGCGCGCCTGCCGTGGCGGCGATGCCTGCCCGGCCGGACATCGTGTTCGTGCTCACCGATGACCTGTCGATGAACCTGCTCCGGTACATGCCGCACGTGCAGGCGATGGAGGATGAAGGTCTGACGTTCGAAAACTACTTCGTGTCGGACTCGCTGTGCTGCCCGTCGCGGGCGTCGATCTTCACCGGCGATTTCCCGCACGACACAGGCGTGTTCAGCAACTTCGGACCCGGCGGCGGCTTCAAGGCGTTCTATGACCGCGGCGACGAGCGGCACACGTTTCCGATCGCCCTGCAGCACGTCGGCTACGTGACCGCGCTGATGGGCAAGTTCCTCAACGGGTACCTGGAGACCCGCGGCCATTCCGCCGACGGGCAGATCACGTCGGTTCCGGCGAGCTACGTCCCGCCCGGTTTCAGCGACTGGGACGTCGCTGGGTGGGGCTATCCCGAGTTCAACTACACGCTCAATCAGAACGGGACCCTGCAGCGCTACGGCGACAAGCCGTCCGACTACCTCACCGACGTGATCGCGCACGACGGCGTGCAGTTCATCAACCGCGCCGCCAAGAACGACAAGCCGTTCTTCCTCGAGCTGGCGACGTTCGCGCCCCACTCTCCGTACACCCCGGCCCCCCAGGACGCGAAGGACTTTCCTGGCCTGAAAGCGCCACGCCCGCCCAGCTTCGACGTCCTGCCGACCCAGGCGCCGCGCTGGCTTGCCGGCCACCCCAGGCTGACCCGCAGGCAGATCGCCAAGATCAATGCCGCCTTCCGCCGACGCGCCCAGGCGGTGCAGGCTGTCGATCGCATGGTCGGCACGATCGAGCAGACGCTGGCCGCCGACGGCATCGCCCGCGACACCTACCTGATCTTCAGCTCGGACAACGGGCTGCACACCGGCGAGTACCGCCTGATGCCCGGCAAGCTGACCGCGTTCGACACCGACATCCACGTACCACTCGTGGTCATCGGCCCCGGTGTGCCCGCAGGGCAGACGACCACGGCGATGGCCGAGAACATCGATCTGGCCAAGACGTTCACCGCGATCGGCGGCACGACCATCCGCTCCGACGGCCACAGCCTGCTGGGGGTGATGCATGGCGACGGGCTGGCGGGCTGGAGAAACGCAGTCCTGGTCGAGCACCACGGCGGTCGCATGTCCGTGCTCGACCCGGACTACCAGCAGTCGGCGAGCGGCAGCCCGACGACGTACGAGGCGATGCGGACTCCGCAGTTCCTGTACGTCGAGTACGCCGACGGAGAACGCGAGTTCTACGACCTTCGGAACGACCCATTCGAGCTCCACAACCTCGCCGGAAAGCTGACGCCTCCCCAGCTCGCGCGATTACACGCCGAGCTCTCGCGGCTCAAGCGCTGCCACGGAGGGAAGCAGTGCTGGGTGGCGATGCACGTCGCGCCGGAGCCCAGAATCGCGGCCGCGCCTAGAATTAGGGCTTCCTAATTAGGGTCACCTAATCTGTGTTATGCTGCCGGCGCGCGCTGCAAAGCCGAGCGCTCGAGTCGGGATTGCCGAGGAAGTCGTTCGATGACAGAGCATCCAGCCCCCGCGGTCCGCACCTCGCGGTCATGTTCCCGACGTCCGAGCGAGCGCGTCAGTTTTTACGTGTGGACGGCGGTGGTGCTGGTCGCCGCGGTGGTGGTTGTGGTGGTTAGTTGGCGTGCGCGGGGTGGGACGACGGATCCGACGGCGTTGCCGGCGGGTGATCGTTTGAGTCATACGAGTGTGGTGATCGATAGCGCGATTCTGGTGTTTCGGGAGGGGCTTGAGACGATTTTGGTGTTGGCGGCGGTGATGGCGAGTTTCCTGGGTGGGAATCGGGTGTATCGCCGTCCGGTCGCTGTTGGTGGTGGTGTCGCGATCGGCGCGGGGGTTGGGACGTGGTTGTTCGTGGTGTGGTTGATCGGCCGGTTTCATGGGGGCGAGTTTGATGTGCAGGCGGCGACGGGGTTGCCGTCGTTGATCGTGTTGTTGATCGTGATGAATTGGTTCTTCCATAAGGTGTATTGGACGGGTTGGATCTCGAGTCATCACAAGCGCCGGCGGGGGTTGTTGTCGGCGGATGCGGAGGCGAATAGGCGGCGGATGTTGTTGGGGTTGGCGTTGTTGGGGTTCACGTCGGTGTATCGGGAGTGCTTTGAGGTCGTGATCTTTCTGCAGAATCTGCGGGAGTTGTATGGCGCGAGCGTGGTGTTGGAGGGCGTCGTGATCGGCTGCCTGTTCACCGCTGCCGCTGGCGTGCTGACGTTCGCGTTGCATGCGCGCTTGCCGTATCGGCGGCTTCTGATCATCACGGGGGTGATGTTGTTGTTCGTGTTGTTGGTGTCGGTGGGGGAGGAGGTCAACGAGATGCAGTTGGCCGGTTGGATCGGGACGACTCCGGTCGCAGGGTTGAGCGTTCCGGGGTGGATGGGGACGTGGTTCTCGATCTTCCCGAATTGGGAGACGTTCGTCGGGCAGTTCATCGCGTTCGCGCTCGTGATCGGCTCGTATGTCGGCGCGCAGTACCTGCGGGTGTGGCGCCCCCGCCGCCGCGGCCGCCAGCCTGCGCACATCGCGACCGCACCGCCCGAGCGGCCCGCCGACATCGCGCTCGGCGCCCCGATGGCCGGCGCTACGTTCTAGCGGCGACCGTCGCGTCTCGCGAGCCCGGGCGTCACATACCCAGCCTGGCCGGATCGGCTGCGGGCACCGGCACTGAGGCGAGGCACTCCCGCACGACGTCCTCGGGTTGCACGCGCTGAACCCACAGTTCGGGCCGCAACGCGAGCCGGTGGGCCAGGGCGGGTACCGCCACGGCCTTGACGTCATCGGGCACGACGAAATCGCGTCCGTCGAGGGCCGCCTTGACGCGGCCGAGCTTCATCAGTGCCAGCGTGCCGCGCGGGCTCGCGCCGACCTGGACGCTCGGGCTGTCGCGCGTGGCGCCGACGAGCGCCACGATGTAGCGCCCGACTGCTTCGGAGACGTGCACGTCCTCAACTGCTCGCTGCATCGCGATCAGCTCGGCGCGGTCGACGACCGGCCGCAACTCGGTGTCGTCTTCGCGGCGCTCGATGCGGCGGCGCAGGATCTCCCATTCGTTGTCGGCGGATGGGTAGCCCACTTTCATCCGGATCAGGAATCGGTCCAGCTGGGCCTCGGGCAGTGGATAGGTTCCCTCGTACTCGATCGGGTTCTGGGTCGCCAGCACGAGGAAAGGTCGCTCGAGCGGGCGCGTGCGCTCGTCGGTTGTCACCTGGCGCTCCTGCATCGCCTCGAGCAGCGCGGCCTGGGTCTTCGGCGGAGCGCGGTTGATCTCATCGGCCAGGAGGAAGTTGGTGAACACCGGTCCCGGTCGGAACTCGAACTCGGCGGTGCGCTGGTTGAATATCGATCCGCCGGTGACGTCCGACGGCATCAGGTCTGGTGTGAACTGGACGCGCGAGAAGCGCGACCCCGTCACGGTCGCGAACGAATGCGCGATGAGTGTCTTGGCAAGTCCGGGATTGTCCTCGATCAGGACATGCCCGTCGCCGAGCAGCGCGCACAGCGCCAGCTCGAGCGCGGCTCGTTTCCCGACCACAGATCGCTCGACCTCATCCAAGATCCGCCCGGCGCGCACCGCGACCTCCGCAAGGTCGAGGCCCTCGTCGGTTCCCGTCACGGCTGCTCCTCCGGTGTGGCTCCTCGCTCGCTCGGTGCAGATTGTCTCTCGCAAGGCGCAGGCCCGCCCTCGAACACCCGCCCGTCGATCTGAGCGAGCGCACGCAGCCACGCATCTCGCTCAGGACCAGTGGTCTCGTGCCGGAACGCCCAGCCATATTTCCGAGCGGTCTCGTGAACCTCCCAGCTGAGCACGCCCAGGCGCCCGTCCGCGTGGCGCCTCGCCGTCCGGGCGGCCTGGCCGTCGGGCAGTTGCAGCGCATGCCGGACACATAATCCGTGGCTGCGCTCGTAGTGGTCCCGAACCGGCGTCACGGCGAGAGCGGCGCCGATCAGCTCGAGTTGTGCGCGCTCGATCCCGTCGCGGGCGTTACACGCCGGACAGTAGGCTGCGGTGACGACCTCCGCGCGCACGGCGTCGAGCTCGACGCCGGTCCGCCGCCCTCTCCTCCCGAGCGGGGGCAGATCCGCCAGCCGCGACAGCATGCGCTCAAGCTGACCCGCCCGGCTCGCCCGCTTGTGCTCGATTGCGTTGGCCGCGAGCGGCTGATTGGCCCGCGCCAGATCGTGGAGATGCACTCGGCAAAGCTCGCCGGGATCGTTGTCGAGCGAAGGATCGCCGTCGACGGCGCGCTCGAGGAACCACCGGATATAACCGCGCTCGGCCAGCCCGCCGGATAGGCACACAGGGCAGGCCTCGATGTCGAGGCGACTGCTCAGCTTCTCGATCGTCGACCCCGTGGTCAACCCCACGGGCAGGCGGTCGCGCCACCGGGAGCGGCGATCGACGTCGGGGTCCTCGCCCGCCAGCAGCACGACCCGCGCCGAGTCCTCAGACGCGCGCAAGCTCGCCAGCAGCCGGTCCGCCATCAGCCTGAGGGTCGACGCGTCAACGTCGGGAGCGGCTTGGAGAAAGTGAGCCAGGCACACGCCGTCATGGTCGGAGTACGCCCGAGCCGTGGCCGGATATGCCAACCCATCGACTACCAGCTGCCGCGCGCGCTGACCGCCGAACCCCACCGCGTCGCACGCAGGGCACGACCCCGGCTCGCCTTCCTCCCGCAGCCGCTGCCGCGCGCCGGCGATCGCCTCGCGCACGATGATCGTCATCACGTGGCCCTCGCCGAACTCCTCCACCAGCCGGCGCGAGTGGACCTCGCACATCCCCATGCCGGCTCGCAGGCGGGCCTGCACCTCGGCGACGCTGAAGCTCTCGATCCGAAGCCACGAGAAGAAGCTCCGCTCCGACTCCGCGAGATAACGGCAGGCCGGACACCCCGGCTCGCGCAGCAGCCGTTCGAACTCCGACAGCACGCCGCGGCTCGGAGCCCCCTGCGCCGGCGAGGCTGGCGTCTGTGTCCTGTCCTTGGTGGTCATCACATCTCCTGGTCGCCCACGCGCGCGGCCCTGGATGGGCCAACCGTAGAAGCCATCAGCGCCAGGAGGCGCGGTCCAAGGCGAGCTTCATCGCCACGACGCAGGATAACGCGCACTATCGGAAATAACCGCGCCTTCCCCCGGCTGCCACCCCGGCATCGAATCCCAAATCGCTGGCGCCGCGCCTTAGGATCTCCGCGATGTCGGGGAACCCTGTCAATCGGTCGGGTCCGGTCAGCGGGCAATAACTTGGACGGCCCGCTCGATCGCCGCGGGTTTCTCGCCGGCGCCGGCGTGGCCGGCCTGTCGCTTGCGTACGGCGCGGGAGCGGGCCGGGTGGCGCGCGCGGCGGCCAAAGCGTCCGGGCCGCCGATCCGCGGACAGGTGATCCGCCGCGGTGCGTCCGGGTTCCTGCAGGCCGCGCACGTCTACAACGAGCGGTTCGACGGCGTGCTGCCGAACCTGGTGGCGCGCCCGCTAGACGCTGCCGACGTGCGGACGGCGGTGAACTGGGGCGTCGCGCACAGCGTCCCGCTGCGGGCTCGTTCGGGGGGGCACAGCTACGCCGGCTACTCGACGCTGTCGGGCGGAATGGTGCTCGACCTGCGCAACATGCGCGGCATCAGCATCAACACCCAAAAGCGCACGGCGACGATCGGCGCCGGGTCCCAGCTGATCGACGTATACGCGGCGCTGGCGGCTCGCGGGCTGACGATCCCGGCCGGCTCGTGTCCGTCGGTCGGCATCGCCGGGCACGCCCTCGGCGGCGGGATGGGCCTCGCGGGTCGCCAGTTCGGCCTGACCGCGGACAACCTCCTGAGCGCCCAGATCGTCACCGCCGACGGCAAGCTGCGGACCGCGAGCGCACAGAGCAATCCTGATCTGTATTGGGCGCTGCGCGGTGGCGGGGGCGGGAACTTCGGCGTTGTGACGAGCCTCACCTTCCGCGTCCACCCGGTGCCGCCGACCGTGGCCTGCTTCACCGTGAGCTGGCCGTGGTCGCAGGCCGCTGCCGCACTCGCCGCCTGGCAGGCCTGGAATCCGCACGCGCGCCCGGAGGTCACCTCGATCTTCCATCTGACCGCCAGCGGCGGAGTCACGCTCGTGAACGTGAGCGGCCAGTACTTCGGCCCCGCCAGCGGTATCGGTCAGTTGCTCGCACCTTTGACAGGGGTGGGGGGCGCCAGCGTGTCGAGCGGCAATTTCGGCTACCTCCAGGCCCAGGTGATGTGGGCGGGGTGCTCGCAGATCTCCCTCACGGCGTGCCACACGGCGGGCACACGACCCGGCGGAACGCTCCAGCGCGACAACTTCCAGGCCAAGTCTGCCTACGTCGCCAAGCCGCTGCCGGCGGCCGCTCGCCAGGCTCTGGTCCGGGCCGTGGAGGCGCGGCTGGCCTCAGCCGGACATGGCGCGATCCTGCTCGACTGCTACGGCGGCGCGATCAACCGCGTGAAGCCGGCCGCGACCGCGTTCGTGCACCGGAACGTCCTGTTCTGCATCCAGTACCTCAGCTACGACGGCGACGCTGCGTGGCTGACCTCGACCGCCGCGCAGATGCGCCCGTACGTGACCGGTGGGGCGTACTCCAACTACACCGATCCCGGACTGAAGAACTGGCAGAGCGCGTACTACGGTTCGAATTACCCGCGGCTGCTCAAGGTCCGGCGCGAGTTCGACCCGAACCACTACTTCAATTTCCCCCAGGCGATCGGGCGGTAGGCGCGGGGCGATTCGGGCCGGGCGAGCCCTCGAGGTCGTGCTCCGGGTCTAGCCGGTCACGCCCGGCTTCGTTTCCAACACCGCACGGACCTGGCCGGCGATCTCGAGGTCCTCGCGCGCACGAATCACCACTGTTCGGACGGCCGCCTCCGCACCCGAGATCTCACCGTCTCCGGACGCGCCCTCGTTGCGCGCCGAATCGACGACCACCCCGAGGAAGGCCAGGCCGGCGGCGGCTTGCGCCCGGATCTCGGCACTGTGCTCGCCGACGCCACCGGTGAACGCGAGCGCGTCGAGCCCGCCCAGCGCCGCGGCCATCGAGCCGATGCCGGCGCGCAGACGGTGGAGATAGACGTCGAGCGCGAGCCGGGCTCCGGCGTCGCCGCCGCCGGCCCGCGCCACGACCTCACGCATGTCGGCGGTACCGGACAGTCCGAGCAGACCCGATTCGTGTTCGAGCGCGTGGCCCATGTCGGACGCCGACATCTCTCCACGTTCGAGCAGCCACAGCAGCAGCCCTGGATCGACGTTGCCCGAGCGCGTGGCCATCACCAGCCCCTCGAGCGGCGTGAAGCCCATCGTCGTATCGACCGAGCGCCCGCCGGCGATCGCGCACAGCGACGCGCCGGCGCCGAGGTGGCAGCTCACGATCCGCAGGTCCTGCTCCGGCGCACCCAGCACGACCGGTACCCGCCGCGCGATCCACGCGTGCGAGAGCCCGTGGAAGCCGTAGCGACGCACTCCCCAGCGCCGGGCCCACTCGGAGGGCAGCGCGTAGGTCGCGGCCGCGTCCGGCAGGGTCGCGTGGAAGGCGGTGTCGAAGCATGCGACCGCCGGCACCCGCGGGAGCGCGGCCGAGACCGCGTCGAGCGCGGCCAGCGACTTCGGCTGGTGGAGCGGCGCCAGGTCGACGAGCTCCCCGAGCGCGCGCCGCACGTTGTCGTCGACCACGACCGCCTCGCGGAACCGCGAGCCTCCGTGAACGATCCGGTGCCCGACCGCGTCAGCCTTCCCGAGCGAACTACCCAGCGCGGCGCGCAACTCGTCCGGATCGACCTCCGCCCGCGGCGCCGCGAGCTCCTCATCCGCGAGCGGCTCATCGCCCGATCCGACCAGCGACAGCTTGAGGCTGCTCGAGCCGGCGTTGACGACGAGCACCCGCACGCGGTCGAGTCCTCTATGCGTCCGAGCCGCTCGGCCACGTCCAATCGCGGACGTCGGGCACGTCGTCGCCGACCTCCCGCGTGTATGCCCGAGCCCGCATTCGCTCGTCGGCCATGTCCTGTCGCAGGTGTGCGCAACGCTCGCCGAGCTCGGGCACGCGGTCGATCACGTCCATCACGAGGTGGAAGCGATCGAGGTCGTTGAGCATCACCATGTCGAACGGCGTCGTGGTCGTCCCCTCTTCGATGTATCCGCGAACGTGCATGTTCGCGTGGTTGTTCCGGTTGTAGGTGAGGCGGTGGATAAGTGTGGGATACCCGTGGTAGGCGAAGATCACGGGCCGCGATGCGGTGAACAGCGCGTCGAACTCGCGGTCTGACAGTCCGTGAGGATGTTCCGTGTCGGGCTCGAGGCGCATCAGGTCGACGACGTTGACGACGCGGACCTTCAGGTCGGGCACGCGCTCACGCAGGATCGACGCCGCCGCTACCGTCTCGAGCGTCGGGATGTCCCCGGCGCAGGCCAACACCACGTCCGGCTCCTGGCCCTGGTCGTTCGAGGCCCATTCCCAGATGCCGATGCCGCGCGTGCAGTGCGCGATCGCCTGGTCCATCGTCAGATAGTTGAGCGCCGGCTGCTTCCCGGCGACGATGAGGTTCACGTAGTGGCGGCTGCGCAGGCAGTGGTCGGCGACCGACAGCAGGCAGTTGGCGTCGGGCGGCAGGTACACGCGGATGATCTCTGCCTTCTTGTTCACGACGTGGTCGATGAACCCTGGATCCTGATGGGAGAAGCCGTTGTTGTCCTGGCGCCAAACGTGCGAAGACAGCAGGTAGTTGAGCGACGGGAGCGGTCGGCGCCACGGTATGTGACGGGTGACCTTCAGCCACTTCGCGTGCTGGTTGAACATCGAGTCGACGATGTGGATGAACGCCTCGTAGCAGTTGAACAGGCCGTGCCGGCCGGTCAGCACGTACCCCTCGAGCCACCCCTGACAAAGGTGTTCGGACAGAACCTCCATCACGCGCCCGTCGCGCCCGAGGTGGTCGTCGGTCTCGAGCAGCTCGGCCTCCCACACCCGGTTCGTGGCCTCGAACACCGCCGACAGCCGGTTGGACGCGGTCTCGTCCGGGCCCATGAGTCGGAAGCGATCGGGGTTCGCGGTGATCACGTCCCGCAGCCATCCGCCGAGCACTCGCGTCGCCTCGCTGGTGGTGGCCGCCGGCGCGTCGAACTGGACGGCGTAGTCGCGGAAGTCCGGCAGCTCGAGGTCGTGCACGAGCAGCCCGCCATTGGTGTGTGGGTTGGCGCTCATCCGCCGCTCGCCCTCCGGCGCCAGCGCCGTGATCCCCGGGACGACGACGCCGGCGTCGTCGAACAGCTCCTCGGGTCGGTACGAGCGAAGCCACTCCTCGAGCTGAGCCAGATGCTGGGGATTGGTCCGCACCTCGGCGAGCGGCACCTGGTGCGCGCGCCACGTGCCTTCGACCGGAAGCCCGTCGACCACCTTCGGACCGGTCCACCCCTTCGGCGTCTTCATCACGATCATCGGCCAGCGCGGCCGCGTCAGGTCGTGGTCGTCGCGCGCGCGCCGCTGGATCGCGGCGATCTCGTCGAGGACGTCGTCGAGTGTTGCCGCCATCAGGCCGTGCATCTCGTCGGGGTCCGAGCCTTCGACGAATCGCGCCGCGTATCCGTAGCCCTCGAGCAGAGCCCGCAGCTCATCGCTGGAGATCCGGGCGAGCACGGTCGGGTTTGCGATCTTGTAGCCGTTCAGGTGCAGCACCGGCAGCACGGCTCCGTCCCGCGCCGGGTTCAGGAACTTGTTCGAGTGCCAGCTCGCGGCGAGCGGCCCGGTCTCGGCCTCCCCGTCTCCGACCACGCACAGCGCCAGCAGGTCCGGGTTGTCGAGCACGGCGCCGTACGCGTGCAGGAGCGAGTACCCGAGCTCGCCGCCCTCGTTGATCGAGCCTGGCGTCTCGGGCGCAACGTGGCTCGGAATCCCGCCCGGGAATGAGAACTGCCGAAACAGACGCCGCAGGCCCTCCTCATCGAGCCCGATGTGCGGGTAGACCTCGCTGTAGGTCCCGTCGAGGTACGCGCTCGCGACGAGACCGGGACCGCCGTGACCGGGACCGGTCACGTAGATCGCGTTCAGCCCTCGCGCCCGGATCGCCCGGTTCATGTGCACGTAGATGAAGTTCAGTCCCGGGGTCGTGCCCCAGTGGCCGAGCAGGCGAGGCTTGATGTGCTCGGGGCGGAGCGGCTCGCGGAGCAGGGGGTTGGCGAGCAGGTAGATCTGCCCGACGGACAGGTAGTTCGCGGCGCGCCACCACGCGTTCATGGCGTCGAGCTCGTCGGCGGACAGGGAGTTTGGGCGCAACCCGGTCTGAGAGGTCATACGCGAGGGTTACCAGATCCGCTCGGGCAGGATGTGGCGATTCGCCGGAGGCCGCACCCGGCCGCATAGAACGACTACGCTGCGATGGCGCGCCGGGCACCGGGCCGGCGCCTGAGTACGGCAAGCGAAGGTGAGCTATGGCTGCGATGAAGTGGTGGGGATGGGGTCAGGAGGGGGTTGAGTTCACGCACGAGGACAAGCCCGCCCTGGCGCCGTTCATCCGCCAGGCGATCGGCGTCGACGTCCGGAGCAAGGGGGCCGCGCCGCTGCGGTTCGATCAGCTCGAGATCCCCGATCCGGCGCTGCCTGACGACCTTTGGGAAGCGCTCGAACAGGCCGTCTCTCGCAACTTCCTGTCGCTCGACCCGCTCGACCGCGTCGTCCACGCGCGCGGGAAGTCCCTGCGCGACCTGGTCTGGCAGCGCGCGGGCGAGCTGCCGCGGGTTCCCGACGCGGTCGTTCGTCCCGGCACCGAGGACGAGGTGGCCGCGGTCCTGGAAGCGGCGATGCGTTTCGACGCGGTGGTGATCCCGTTCGGGGGGGGCTCGTCGATCTCCGGCTCGCTCGAGGCGCCGGCGACCGAGACCAGGCCGGTGATCTCGATCGACCTCGAGCGATTCGACCAGGTGCTCGAGATCGACGCGGACTCGAGGCTGGCGCGCGTGCAGGCAGGCGTGTTCGGTCCCCACCTCGAGGAGCAGCTCGCCGCGCGCGGGTACACGTTTGGGCACTTCCCGGACTCGTTCACGCACTCGACGCTCGGGGGCTGGATCGCCACGCGGTCCTCCGGGATGCAATCCGACCGTTACGGAGACATCGCCGACATGACGAAGGGGCTGCGCGTGGTGACGCCGTCGGGAACGCTCGTCACCCGGCCGGTGCCGGCGAGCTCGACCGGACCGAGTATCCGCGAGATGGTGCTCGGCAGCGAGGGCCGGCTCGGGATCATCACCGAGGCGACGGTTCAGGTTCGCCGGATCCCCGACAAGCGCGTGATCCTCGGCTACCTGTTCCCGAACTTCCGCGTCGCGCTTGCCGCGATGCAGGAGATCGCCGCCGGCGAGTACTCGGTGTCGGTCACGCGGGTATCGGACGCGAACGAAACCGGGTTCTCGTTCGCGATGCGCGTCCGGCCGACGCTCCTGGACAAGCTCCAGTCGCACGCGCTGAAGATCTTCCTGCGCCGCCGGCTCGGGTTCGACACGGACCAGATGTGCCTCTCGTTCATCGGCTACGAGGGCAGTGAGCGGCATGTCGCCGCGCAGCGCCGAGCCGTCGGCAAGCTCGTCAAGCGTCACGGCGGTCTGTGCATCGGCTCGGGGCCGGGCGCGCTGTATGACCAGAAGAAGTTCGACATTCCCTACATCCGCGACTTCCTGCTCGACCGGGGTGCCGCCGGCGACGTGTCGGAGACCGCCACCACCTGGAGCGGGCTGATGCCGCTCTACGACGCGGTGACCGAGGCGGCGAACGGCGCCTTCGCGCAGGTGGGCGTGCAGGGCTACGTGATGTGTCACCTGTCGCACAGCTACCACTCCGGGGCGTGCCTGTACTTCACGTTCGCCTTCAAGGCGACGACCCCGGCCGCGATGGTCGCCGAGTACGAGGTCGTCAAGTCGGCGATCCAGCAGGCGTTCGTGGACAATGGCGCCACGCTCTCACATCACCACGCGGTCGGCACCGAGCACGCGCAGTGGCTCGAGCAGGACATCTCCGCGCCGGGAGTGGCGATGCTCGAGGCGCTGTTCGCCGGAATCGACCCGGGGCAGCACCTCAACCCCGGGAAGATCGTGGGCACGGATCAGGAGACGGGCGCGTCCGTGTCCGGGCCGCCGTTGGAACAGACGAAGCGTTATTGAGGGGAGCCGCACACATGAGCACAAAGGCCGTCCACAAGCTGGGGCCCGGGGATCTCGTCGAAGACCACGAGGTGGTGACGATTCAGGGGGAGGCGGTGCACGTTCCCGATCCGCAGCGGACGGTGCATCTGCAGTTCCGCCGCTACGCCGGCTGCCCGATCTGCAATCTCCATCTGCGCTCGGTCGCCAAGCGCAACGACGAGATCGAGGCCGCCGGCGTTCGTGAGGTGGTGGTATTCCATTCGAGCGCCGACACCATGCGCGAGTTCCAAAGCGAGTTGCCGTTCGCGGTGATCGCGGATCCCGAGAAGAAGCTTTACGCGGAGTTCGGCGTGGAGTCCTCGCCCAAGGCAGTGCTCAGCCTGAAATCGCAGATGGCTGCCATACAGGGGATGGCCTCGCAGATCAAGCGAGCCGGCCTGAAGACGACGCTCGGCGTGGGCGAACAGCTGACGGGGCTCCCCGCCGACTTCCTGATCGCCTCAGACGGCAAGGTACTCGCGTCCAAGTACGGTGCGAACGCCAACGACCAGTGGTCCGTGGACGAGCTGCTGAGCCTGGCGCAGAGCCCCTGATCGTTGCCTCGGCGAGCCGCGGCGTGATGGGTGCCGCGATACTTGGATGCCGGTGCTGGTGCTGGTACGGTGGCGCAAATTAATGACAGTGGTGCTGGCGGCACTGGTCCTTGCCGGCTGCGCCGGGAACGAGGAATGCGACGGGCACCCGTGCGTCGGGAGCTGGAAGCGGGACATCTCGCTCGGCGGGACCGTCGTGCATTGTCCGGACGGCTCGTGGTCGCATGGCGGCGGTCTCGGTGACGCGTGTGCCGGCCACGAGCGAAAGCAGTGAGCGCGACTCAGGCCAGCGACGCCACCGCGTCGCAGAGACGGTCGGCCTCTTCCGCGGTCGTGTAATGCAGATAGCCGGCGCGGACCGCGCCGCCTGACTCCTCGAGGCCGAGCGCGGTCATCACGCCGAGCGCGTAGTAGTTCCCGGGGTATGTGAACAGCCCACGCTCGGCGAGCGCCGCGCTGAGCGCATCCGGCGTGCGGGCGTCGAGGTTGAAGCAGAACGTCGGCGTCCGCTCCTGCGCGCGAGCGGGATCGCCGATGCCGTAGAGGCGCAACCCCGGAATCCCGTTCAACCGCTCCAACGTCCGCCTGGTCAGATCGCGCTCGTGGGCCTCGATCCGCGCATAGGCCAGATCCAGGCGGGCAGGCCGGTCCTCGGCCTCGGACCCGAGCGACTCGATGTACTCGATCGCGGCCACGAACCCGGCGAGCGCTTCGTGGCAGAGCGTGCCGGTCTCGAAGCGGTGGCCCGCTGGCATCTCCAGCGCGGGACGGACCCGGTCGGCCGGCAGCGAGCGGGCCAGGTCGCCGCGCACGGCGGCGACGCCGAGATGCGGCCCGAAGAACTTGTACGGGGAGGTGAGCAGTACGTCGGCGTCGATGCCGGCGCGGTCGACGCGGCGGTGGGGAGCCATGTGCACTCCGTCGACCCATGCCAGCGCGCCCGCGTCGTGCGCGGCTGCCGACAGCCGCCGGGCATCGGGGATCGAGCCGAGCGCGTTCGACGCGAGCGTGAACGCGACCACGCGCGTCCGTGCTGACAGGAGCGCCTGGACCGCATCCAGGTCGAGCGTCCCGTCGCGCGGATCCAGCCGCGCGGTGCGGACGATGAGACCGCGGTCGCCGGCGATCAGCAGCCACGGCGACACGTTCGCGTCGTGGTCGAGCTCGGTGACGATGATCTCGTCGCCCGGCTCGAGCGTCCGCGCCACCGCGTGCGCGAGCAGGAAGTTGATCGTGGTCGTGTTCGCGCCGAACACGGCCTCGTCCTCGGTGCAGCCGAGGAAGTCGGCCGCGGCCGCATGGGCGTCGTGCAGAAGCTGCTCGGTGTCGAGGGAGGTCACGAACGGGCCGCCGACGTTCGCGTTGGCGTTCACGAGGTAGTCGGCCACCGCGCGGGCGACCGAGTCCGGGGTCTGCGAGCCGCCGGGACCGTCGAGGTAGACGACCGGTGAGCCGTTGACGTACCGGCGGAGCGCGGAGAAGCGCGAGCGGATGTGCTCGATGTCGAGACCCTCGTGCACGGCCACAGGCTCTTCGTCCACGGCCACAGACTCTCACACGGGGGGACTAAGGCATGCCCGGCGTGGGCGTAAGGGGTCGGCTCGTCGAGCTCGCTCCGTTTGCCCGATGTGCGCGCACCGCTCGCACTCCATCATCGTCGGTATCCAACAGGAGGACCCGATCATGGCTACATCGATACTTGACAGAAGGTCTTTCGGCTCGCCGGCGCCGACGGTGGCGCTGCGCCTGGCCGGGAGCGACGAGGGTCATATGGTGCGGCGCCTGGCCGCGCTCGACGATGCACCCCCGCTCGAGGGACCGGTGTTGCTCGCGTTCGTCGACGGCGAGCCGGTGGCGGCGCTGTCGCTGCTCGACCAACGTGTCGTCGCGAACCCGTTCCTGTTCACGCGCGACCTGGTCGACTTGCTCCGGCTCCGGGCGGAGCACATCTCGGGGCCGGGCCCTGGCCCGCGCCGCGGCCGGCCCACGCTGTTGCGCCGCGCCGCCTGAGACGGCCCGTCTCCGCCGGCCGCCCGGGACGGCCGCCGGGGACTGCCGCCGGGGACCGCCGCCGGAGACGGGCTGGCGGCGCCGGCCGGGTGGATCAGCCGGACGCCTTGTCGTTCCCGCAGTCAGCCATCACGACCAGCGGCGCGCACTGGGTGCCGGCGAGGTACCGCTGTTTGACCTCGCGTGTGAGCGCCGCGGTGCGCGCGGTCTGGCTCCCGTGCTCGCGGGCCAGGAGGCGCTCGCCGGCCAGGTTGACGAGCACGCGGAATCGCACGTCCGCCGCGGTTTGCCCGGTTTTCGCGAGAAACGCGCGGAACCCGGACTCGGTCGGGAACGCCTGGCGCTTCTCGCTGTTGTAAGCGGAATCGACCTCCGCGCTCGACGGGAGGAGCTTGAGCCGGCCGGCGTCCGCCTCGTACCAGTCGGACGTGATCAGAAAGTCCATCACCTGGGTCGAGAGCGCCGCGAACAGCTGGCCGCAGTCGGATCTCAATTGCTGCGTGGATTGCTTGGCGAGTGACGGTTGGGTCTTGCGAATCTGGGCGATGCACGCTTTGAACGCCGGCGGGTCGCCGGGGACGATCGGCGGCTGCCCCGCCGAGGTCTGTGCCTTGGCCGCCACATCGAGCCAGTGATCGAACAAGGTGGCGGTGATCGGCCGCCCCGCGGCCACGGCCACGGCACCGGCCGGAATCGCTCCGGAAGCCGGCGCCGTGCCGCTGCTCGCCGGCGCGCTGGTGCTCGTCGCCGTCGTGCTCGCGCTCGCAGCCGCGGTCGCGCTCGTCCCGGTTGGGGTCGTGGTCTTCTTGCTCGAGCCTCCGCACCCGCCGGCGATCACGCCGGCGACGGCGAGTACGAGCGCGATCGCGCATCTGACCCCGTTAGGCCGGATCCCTGCCATCCGCCGAGGCTACCCATGACGATCGATTCACGCGCTGAGCGTCGTGCGTCGAGCGCTGGTCCTCGTCACAATCCGCCTCGATGACCGCACTATCGGAGACGATCGCGGCGCAGGCGGACCTGCTCGAGTCGGTGCTGGCGCTGACCCTCGACGACGCGGCCGAGCGGATCGCGCGCTCGAAACGGCTCTGGCTCGTCGGCACGGGAACCAGCCAGCACGCGGCCGAGCTCGGCGCGGTGATGTTCACTCCCGGGGAGCGAGACGCCCGCTGGAGCTCCTCGGCAGCGTTCTGCGGAGATCCGCCCGCGCTCACGGCCGATGACGCGGTCGTGATTATTTCCCACACGACCGCGACCGCGTTCGCGCGACGGGCCCGGGCCTACGCGCTCGACACCGAGGCCGCCGTCGTGTCGATCACCGCCGAGGAGCGGGGCTGGCCGGAGGCCGTGGAGGCTGCGCCGCTCGAGCGCTCCGAGACGTACACCGCGAGCTACCTCGCGGCACTGCTCGTGCTCGCGCGCCTGAGCGTGGCCGTCGGGCAGCCCGGGTTCGACGAGCGTCAGCTCTCCGAGTTGCCGCCGAGGGTGCGCGCCGCCGCGCAGGCGCCGGTCGCGCTCGCCGCGCCGCCGGAGCGCCTGATCGTGCTCGCCGGCGCCGGCCCGGCCGCCGTGACAGCACGCGAAGGCGCGCTCAAGCTGCGCGAGGCCGCCCAGCTGGCGGCCGAGGGCTACGAGGCGGAGTACCTCCTCCACGGCACGGCGGTCCCGCTCGGGCCGGGCGACGCGTTCGTGGCGATCCAGCCGGCGGACGACCGATTCGGGCTGCTCGAGCTGCTCGGCGCGGCCGCCGCCAGCGAGGGACTCGAGGTGAGGACCGTGGAAGAGCCCGGCGGGCTTCACCCGGTGCTCGCGCAGCTGCCACTGACCGTTCGCCTGCAGAAGCTCGCGTCTGAGCTGGCCGACCAGCGCGGGGTCGATCCCGACACCGTGATCCGCGGCGGCTGGGCCGGGGAACGCCTCTGGGAGGCCGGCTCGCCTTGACCCGCCCCCCGGGTGCCGTGTAGACCACACGGCACCAACCAACTCGAGGGAGGTCCCGCACATGGCCCTCAGCATCAAGAGACGGCGCGAATAAAGTCGCGGCCGCCGAAGTCACCGGCGCGCATCTCACGGGCGCGCACGCCGTCGGCGCGCGGCTGCTCGGTCCGTCCGCGATGGGCCCGCTCGCGATCGCGGTCTCCGCAGTTGGGGCAATCGCGATCGGGCGGCTCGTGATCGCCGAAGCAGTAATCCGCAAACTCAAGGCGGAGGAGATCGAGATCGGCTCGCTGAAGGTGCGAGAGCTCGAGGTCGCCGGCCGCCGCTTCCCGGAGGAGTAGCGACATGACCACGATTGCGCCCGCCGGGGGCGCTGTACGCGTCGCCGTAGCGCGCTCAGCTGAGCGCCGGACGGAGCACGTCGGCGCGCATCGGCTGCCGGAAGCAGCGCTCGCCGGCGCGCTCGCCGGGCTCCCCTAGGCGTTCGAGGGCCTCCGCGAGCTCGGCGCTGCAGCTCGTCGAACCGGCCGGCCCGTCGGGGATCGGCGGCGATCAGGCGTGCGCGCAACGCCGGCAGGCCGGCGAGGCACAGCCGCACGTCGTAGTCGACCGTCGTCGCGCGCTGCAGGCCGGCGTTCGACGCCTCCGACAGCGCGGTCTGCGCGGCGGCGCGGACCTCGAGCTCGTCCTCGACCAGCCGCGTGAGCTCGAAGAAACTCCCTTCGGCGAGCGGCTCGGCGACGTATACCGCTCCGTCCGGCCGGATCACCCGGCGAGCCTCGGCCAGCGCAGCACCGAGCTGCGGCCGAGGGACGTGGTGCAGAGAGCGCATGAACACCGCGATGTCGACGGAGGAGTCGTCGAGCGGCAGCTGCTCGGCGCGGCCGACGAGATAGCGGGCGCCGCCGCCGTTGTCCTGCTCGACCGCCTCCGCCAGCTGCGACTCGGAGATCTCCACGCCGGTGACGCGGGCGCCGCGCTCGGTGAGCGCGCGCACGAGCGCGCCGCCGCCACAGCCGACGTCGACGACGTCCTTTGCGTTAGGCGCGGTGAGCCGTTCGAGCATCGCCAGATCGCTGATCTCCTCGCGGCTCACGGCAGCGAATCGTAGTCAGCGGACGCGCCACCGGCCTTGTCGGCCTCTCGGATAGCGCCCGGGCTTGTAGGCTCGAACGCATGGTCTCGAAGTACCGGTCGGTGCTGTCGGTGCCCGGCGCCTCGCGCATGTTCGCGACCGCGCTCGTGGCCCGGCTCCCGCAGGGCATGTCGACGCTGGCGATCCTGCTACTCGTGCGCTCCACGACGCACTCGTACGCCGCTGCCGGCGTCGCCGTTGGCGGCTTCGCGCTCGCGACCGCGGCGTGTGCGCCGGTGCTGGGCCGGCTCGTCGACCACTTTGGGCGGGCCCGCGTCCTGCTTCCGTTCGCGTGCGGCCAGGCGTGCGTGTACGTCCTGCTCGTGGTGGGAGCGCAGGCGGGCGCCGGCGTGGTCTTGCTCGTCGTCCTGTCGGCGCTGTGCGGCGCACTCCTGCCACCGATCGCTCCGGCGGTCAGAGCGCTGCTGCGCGAGGTGTTCGACGATCAGGCCGTGCTCGACACCGCCTACGCGCTGGAGTCGATTTTCCAGGAGACCGTTTGGATCCTAGGTCCGCTGATCGTGGCGGTGGTCATCGCGCTCACATCGCCGGAGGCGGCGGTGGCGACTCTCGGCGTGGTGTGCATCGCCGGGACCGTGCTGTTCCTGCGCTCGCCGCTGGTGCGCTCGTCCTCGACGTCTCACGGCACCGGCTACGAGCGCGTGTCCGCGCTCGCCAGCCCCGAGTTGCGCGCGCTGCTCGGACCGGTGGCGCTGACCGGAGTCGCGCTCGGGGCGGTCGAGGTCGGGCTCCCGTCGCTGGCCCTCCATGCCGGGTCCCGGCCCGCGTCGGGCCTGCTGCTCGCGCTGTGGAGTCTCGGGAGCATGGTCGGCGGGCTGTGGTACGGCGCGCACGTCTGGCGCTCGTGGCTGTCGACGCGGTATCAGCTGCTGCTCGTCGTGCTGCTGGTCTGCACGGTGCCGCTGATCGCGGCGCGGTCGATCGCCGCCGGCGTCGTGTGCAGCGTGCTCGCCGGCCTCGCGATCGCGCCGGTGTTCTCCTGCCAGTACGCGCTCGTCGGTCGTTCGGTCACGCCGGGCAGCGAGACCGAGGCGTTCACCTGGGTGTCCGCGGCGCTGATCGGCGGGCTCGCCGCCGGCTCGGCGGTCGGTGGCGCGGTGATCAGGCCGGGCGGTGTCGGCGCCCCGTTCGTGTTCTCGTGCCTGGCCTCGCTGTTGGCGTCGGTGATCGCGGTCGGATTCCGCAGCCGCGTTCGGCAGCTGGCCTGAAGCGGCACGGGCAGTGGCCTCCAGCGCCGGCAAGCGTGCGGGCGCCGGCGGGCTCGGTGGCGGTCCGGACAAGGCGGGCACCTGGAGTGTGAGGGCGGTGGTCTCTCCGGTCGCCGGCGGTCGGCCGGCGACCTGCAAAACCTGACAACGGAGGCGTCAAGCCTGGACCGTGTCAGATTCGGCATGCCCCACATGCGTCCCACGACGAGGTCCGCCGTCGGGGCCTCGATTGTCAGGTTTCGCAGGTCGAGCTACGGCACCCAGCGCTCGCCGGCGGGCGTGACCACCATCTCGTGCGTGTAGCCGCGGGGGCCCTGCTCGACGAGGTACGCCACCGCCCTGGCGATCTCGCCCATCTCGGCGAGCGCTCCTTCCGGCGTCCCCTGCGTGAACGCCGCGGTCTTCGGCGACGCGATCGTGGCGTCGACGGCCAGCAGCGCCACGTGGATGCCCGAGGCGCGCATCTCCTGCGCGGCGGCCTGCACGAGCGCGCGGGTCGCGAACGCGCCGGCAGCCCAAAGTCCGCGGCCCGGCAGCGCGCGGCGGGATGAGCCGCCCGTGATCTGGACCAGCGCGCCACCCTCGTTGTTCTGCTCGAGCGCGGCGATGCCGGTGGACAGGAACACGAACGCCTGCTCGGCGACGGCGACGGTCCACGCGTCGAACGCGTTTAGATCGGCGCCGGCCAGCTCGCCGCCGCCGAACGGTCCGCCGGTGGCGCGGCTGGCGCTCACCGCGTTGATCACCGCATCCAGCGAGCCGAAGTGACCGCGAACATCCGCGAGCGCCGTGGCCAGCGACTCGGGTTCCGCGGCGTCGGCGGTCAGCGCCAGCGCGCCGCGCTCGCGAACGCCGGCGAGCGTGTCGTCGCTCCGGGCCACGCCGGCGGCGTTCCACCCGAGCTCGATGAAGTGATCGATGATCGCGCCGCCGAGGTTGCGGGCGCCGAGCACTGCGACGGTCTTGGCCATCGCCAAAGAGTACGGATCAGCGTGCCTCGGTCTGGACGCCGGCCTCGAGCCGTTCGAGCAATCCGCCGAGCTGCTCGACCTCGTCGTCGCTGAGCTGCGAGCGGAGCAGCTGGTCGTGGCGCAGCGCGACCGTGCGCAGGCGGTCGAACAGCTCGACCCCGGCGTCGGTCAGCTCCACCCGCTGCACGCGCCGGTTGCTTTCCTCGCGCCAGCGCCGCACGAGCCCCTTGCGCTCGAGCGCGTTCAGATGGTGGGTGAGCGTCGCGCCGGTGATCCCGAGCTCGTCCGCCAGCTTCGACTGCGTGTCCCAGTTCGCGGAGCGGACCAGCAGCAGCACCTGCCAGGTCGACACCGAGCCGCCGGCCTGCGCCATCGCCCGCTCGAACGCCTGCGTGACCGCGCGCGAGGTGCGCGTGAGTCGCAAGCCGATCGGGGTGGACACGGGGCGCGAGCTCATTGGGAAATGATCATAACAGGACCGCTTGACATCTAAGAATTAGATATCTAAGGTTTAGATATGAACGAATCCACCACATCCACACGGGAGCTCCGGGTCGCGTTCGCCGCGATCGTGCTGGCGATGCTGCCGGCGGTCCTCGACCAGACGATCCTCGCCACCGCGCTCCCAACGATCGCCCGCGATCTCGGGCGGCTCACCGACGTCTCGTGGGTGGTCGCGGCGTACGTGGTCACCGCCGCCGCGAGCACGCCGCTGTGGGGCAAGCTCGGCGACCGGCTCGGTCGTAAACGGCTGCTTGGGGTCGCACTGATGCTTTTTCTGGCTGCCTCGGCGGTGTGCGGCGCCGCCCAGGACATGACGTGGTTGATCGTCTCGCGGGCCGTGCAGGGCGTCGCCGCCGGCGGCCTGATGACGCTCGCGATGGCCGCGGTCGGCGATCTCGTCTCGCCGCGCGAGCGAGGCCGCTACCAGGGCTACATAGCCGTGGCGTTCGCGCTCGCCACCGTGGCCGGCCCGCTGATCGGCGGCGTGCTTGTCGAGCACGCGAGCTGGCGGTGGGTGTTCTACGTGAACCTTCCGGTCGGCGCGGTGGCGCTCGTCGGGCTGTACTTCAAGCTCCCCTCCTCCCAGGCTGCCGAGAACCCGGCCCCGCTCGACATCGCCGGCGCGATCCTGCTCGCCGGCTCGACGATCGCGCTGCTGCTCGCCTGCATCTGGGGCGGGGACCGCTACGGCTGGGGCTCGTCGACGATCGTCGCGCTGATCGCCGGCGGTGTGGCGCTCGCGATCGCGCTGGTCGCGCGCGAGCGGCGCGCATCCGATCCGATCGTGCCGCTCGACCTGCTGCGCACACGTCCGGTCGCGGTCTCGAGCGTGGCGCTGTTCCTCACCACCGCGGCGCTGTTCTCGATCACGGTGTTCGTGCCGCTGTACCTCCAGATCACGACCCACGCCACCCCGACGCAGGCCGGGCTGCTGCTCGTGCCGATGATGGTCGGGATCACCGTGTCGACCAACCTCGCCGGGCTCGCGATGTCGAAGACCGGGCGCTACAAGCGCTACCCGATCGCCGGGCTCGCGCTGATGACGGTCGCGCTGGTGCTGCTCGCGGCGCTAGTCCCGCACCCGAGTCGCACGGCCACGGGAACCGGATTGGTTTTGTTCGGGCTGGGGTTCGGGATGGTCGGGCAGGTGCTGATCGCCGCCGTCCAGAACAGCGTCCCCCGAGCCCAGCTCGGGATTGCGATGGCCACCACATCGTTCTTCCGCGGTCTCGGCGGCGCGGTCGGCGCGGCGGTGCTCGGCGCGATCTTCACCGCCCGGGCCGGAGCGAGCACGACGACCGCCGGGCTGCGAGACCTGGGCGCCGGCGCCCGCGCCGACGTGATCCACGGCGTCCAGGCGGTTTTCCTCACCGCGGCGCCGATCGCCGCAGTCGCGCTGATCGTCGTGTTCCTGCTCAGAGAGATGCCGCTGCAGGGACGGGCGAGCGACCCGGCGAGCGGACGCGTGCAGGCAGCCGGTCGTTGATCGACGAGCTCAGGAACACCGAGTCCGCGCTCGCGAGGCGCTCGAGGTCGATCGGCTCCTCGCGGGCGTTGGGTTCGTCCGCCAGCAGCACGGCGCGGGTCGTCCCCGGCAGGATCCGCCCGTCGGCCGGCGGCGTGATCAACGCGTCGCCCTCGACGATCCACACGTTCGCGTGAGCGGCCTCGAGCACCAGGCCGTCGGTGTCGAGGAGCAGCGGCACCGCGCCGGAGTGCAGCGCGCTGAGCGCGTCGAGCAGCCGGCGATCGCGCCACTTGTGGTCGCCGAGACCCCCGGGCAGCGCGAACGGCTCGAGCAACAGCGGGCGCTCGGGACGCGCCCTCGCCGGCGACACCGTGATCCTGACCCGTCCGTCGGGGTCGGCGTCGATCCGCAGCCGAGCGCGGCCGAGCGCGGCCGCTTCCGCCGCGGCGGCCTCCACGCCGATGGCGAGGGTCGCCGGCAGCGCGGCGCCGTACAGCGCTTCGACCGAGGCGGCGAGCCGCGCCAGATGCCGTTCGAGCGCGACCGGTCGGCCCTCCTCTACGAGCAGCGTGTCGAACACGCCGAGCGCCGGATCCGGCCGTCGTCCGTGGCGCAGCGCCCGCTCCGGGAGGTCGCCGGTCCGGGTCGGAGCCGCGAGGGACGACGGCGCCACCGACCCGCCGATCGCGGCGATCGGGCCGGCCGCCTTGGTGAGCGCCTCGGCGAGCTCCTGCTCGGGGTCGGAGTCGGCCACGATCGCGCCGCCGGCGCCCATCCAGATCGCGTCGCCGGCGGTCTCGAATGTGCGGATCACGACGCTCGTGTCGAGCCCGGCGATCGGGCTGGCGATCCCGATCGCGCCCGTGTAGACCTCGCGGCGGGTCGCCTCGAGCGTGGCGATCACCTTCATCGCCTGGACCTTCGGCGCGCCGGTCACCGAGCCCGGCGGGAACGTGGCGCGCAGCAGCTCGCCGTCGCGCACGCGCTCGCGCAGCCGGCCGGTCACGGTCGAGACGAGGTGCCACACGCCGGCGTGGCCCTCGACCCGCGGAGCCAGCGCCCGCACGGTTCCGTACTCGCACACCCGGCCGAGGTCGTTGCGCATCAGGTCGACGATCATCACGTGCTCGGCGGCGTCCTTGGCCGATCCGAGCAGCGCTTCCCGAGCGACCGCGCGCTCGTCTTCGGATCCGGTCCGCGGACGGGTGCCCTTGATCGGCTCGGTCCACACCTCGCGGCCGTCGCGCCGGAGGAACCGCTCGGGCGACAGGCTCACGAGCCCGCCGACGAACGCTCCGAACCGCGGTCGGGCCCGCGGGACCGCCCGCGTGAACAGGTCGAGCGGATCGCCCTCGTACCGCGCCTCCAGGCGCACGCACAGGTTCGCCTGGTACAGCTCGCCGGCTTCGATCCGCCGCCGGCAATCCGCCACCGCCGCCAGGTGCCCGCGCCCGGCGTTGGAGGCGAGCACGAATGGCGCCGGCGCGCGCTCGGGCGTCGGGGCCGGGGCCGGCGCCTGCCGTACCCGCTCGGACCACACTCGCAACCGCTGCTCCAGGAACGCGGCCCGCGCCTCGCTCCACAGCCCCTCGAACCACCACCGCTCGCCGTCGTGGAGCACCAGGTGGTCATAGAACGCGAGCGAGAACGACGGGCACGGGATCGGCGCCGGCGGGCTCGGTGGCAGCTGCTCGATCCGGGCGCCGAGCCCATAGCCGAGCCAGCCGACCCAGCCCCCCCCGACGATCGCCTCGCCTGCCTTGCCTGCCTTGCCTGCCTCGCCTGCCTCGCCCGCCTCGCCCGCCTCGCCCGCGCGGTCCGCTACGCTGACGTCGCCCGCATCCAGCTCGGGCTGGTCCTCGATCACCGCAAACGGGTCGCGATCCGGGTCCGCCACCTGAAGCGGACAAGACCCGATCACGGTCATGCCGCCGAGCCACTCGCCGACCAGCGCGAACGGACGCTCCTCGCCGCGCAGCCAGCCGACGGCCTCCTCGGGCACGAGGTCCGACTCCAGCGCCACCCGGTACGGCCGCACTGCTCAGCCCTCCGCGAACCGCCGCTCGAGCTCGCGGATCTCGGCCATACCGATGAAGTCGAGGAAGTCGCCGAACGGCAGCAGCGACGGCAGCAGCTCGATCGGGGTGCCGTCGGCCTTGATCCGTGCCAGCGCCGACCGGATCGCCGCCGTCGCCGCGAGCAGGATCGTGAGCGGGAAGATCACGAGCCCGAACCCGAGCTCGCGCAGAAACGCATGCGTGACCGCCGGCGTCTTGCCGCCCTCGGCGTAGTTGAACAGCAGCGGTACGTCCGGGAACGCCCTTGCCACCGCCTCGATCTCCGCCTCAGATTGCGGGGCCTCGACGAACAGCACGTCGGCGCCGGCGTCGCGGTAGATCCGCGCGCGTTGCAAAGCGGCGTCGAGTCCCTCGGCCGCGCGCGCATCGGTCCGCGCGATGATCAGGAACTCGGCCGAGCGCCGGGCGGCGACCGCGGCCGCCACTTTCGCCGCCATCTCGGTCGCGGGGACGACCTGCTTGCCCTCCATGTGACCGCATTTCTTGGGCATCACCTGGTCCTCGATGTGGATCGCGCTGACCCCGGCGGCCTCGTACTCGTGAACGGTCCGGATCACGTTGATCGGGTTGCCGTAGCCGGTGTCGGCGTCCGCGATCACCGGGATGTCGACTGCCTGCGCGATCCGTCGGGCGTTGTCGACCATCTCCGGGAGCGTCATCAGCCCGACGTCGGGCCGGCCGAGGCGCGATGCCGCGCTGCCGAAGCCGGTCATGTACGCGGCCGTGAACCCGGCCTCCTCGACCAGGCGCGCTCCGAGCGCGTCGTAGCAGCCCGGCGCCAGCACCATCTCGCCGGCTTCGAACAACTCGCGCAGCGTCGGCGGACGACCATTCGGTGACCCCAACAACCCGGCCATACGAACGGCTCAATCCCCGGTCGGCTGGACCCCCGCCGCCTCGACCATCAGGATCGAGGTCCGCACGGGGGCGCGGGTCCGATGCTCGACCTGCTTCGGCACGGTGTAACCCTGGTGTTGGTCGAGCACGACGGTGTCCCGGCCCGCGATGTCGATCAGCAGCTGCCCCTCGAGCACGAGGAAGAACTCGTCGGTGTGATCGTGATGGTGCCAGTGGAAGTCGCCCTCGATCACGCCAAGGCGGACGACGGCGTCGTTGACCGTGGTCAGGGTCTCGTTGAACCAGGGCTCGTTGGCCGCCATCTCGGCCGGCAGGTCGATCAGCGTGAGGCTGCCGAACTTGTCGTCGAGATGGATGTCGTAATCGCTCATCGGTTCAGTACCTCCTCCAGCTCTGCAAGGTCGGTCTCGCTCGGCTTCCAGCGTGCAGCGGCGACGTTCTGGCGAACCTGCTCGGGCCTGGTGGCGCCGGCGATCACCGTGCTGACCACCGGCCGTCCGAGCAGCGCGCCGATCGCGACATCGATCATCTCAAGCCCCCGGTCCGTCGCGTAGCTCTCGAGCGCCTCGACGATGTCGAACTGCTCGTCGGTGCCGACCTGGGCCCGCCCGGCCAGCCGCGTGCCCGCCGGCGCCGCCTCGCCCCGCCGGTACTTGCCCGTGAGCAGTCCGGAGGCCAGCGGGAAGAACGGAACGAAGCCGAGCCCGAGCCGGTCGCACGTCGGCAGCACCTCGCGCTCGGCCTCGCGGTTCAGCAGGCTGTAGTTGTTCTGGACAGCGGTGAACCGCGTGAAGCCCCGGTCGCGAGCGACCGCGTCCGCTTCCTCGATCTGCTCGGCGCTGAAGTTCGACGCCCCGATCCAGCGCACCTTGCCGGCCTGCACGAGTCCGTCGAGCGTCTCGAGCGTCTCGGAGATCGGAGTCACGCCGTCGGGCTGGTGGTACCAGTAGAAGTCGATCACGTCGGTGCGAAGTCGCCGCAGCGACGCCTCGAACGCCTGGAGGATGTAGTCGCGCGAGCCACGGGGACCGCGACCGTCGTCCATGTTCATCCCAAACTTCGTGGCGAGCACGACATGGTCGCGGCGGCCTTCGAGGACCTCGCCCAGGAGCTCCTCACTGCGCCCGTGGGGATCACCGTAGATGTCCGCGGTGTCGAGAAACGTGATGCCCTGCTCGATCGCGGCGTCAACGACCGCGCGGGTACCGTCGAGGTCGACGCGGCGGCCGAAGTTGTTGCAGCCGAGGCCGATCACCGAGACTTCGGGTCCGAGCACGCCCAGTGAGCGTTTGGCGAGGTCGGCCATCGAAGATTGTCTATAGCAGACGGCCGCGGAGGGCCTTGCGGTCGAGCTTCCCGATCGGCGTGAGCGGCACGGCGTCGAGGATATGCACCTCGCGGGGGTACTTGTAGCCGCCGATCCGCTGTCGTGCCCACGCGATCAACTCGTCCTCGCTCAGCTCGCCGGGGGCCCGCAGCGACACGAACGCGACGACCTCCTCGCCGTAGCGCTCGTCCGGGCGCCCGACCACGCCGGCGGCGGCGACCCGCGGATGCTCCAGCAGCGCGTCCTCGACGTCGCGCGGGTACACGTTGAAGCCGCCCCGGATGATCAGGTCCTTCTTGCGGTCGACGATGAACAGGTACCCCTCCTCGTCGAGGTAGCCGATGTCGCCCGTGTGGAGCCAGCCGTCGCGCACGGCCTCGGCGGTCGCGTCCGCCGCGTGCCAGTAGCCGCGCATCACCGCCGGCGAGCGGCAGCAGATCTCGCCGGCCTCGCCGGCGGGGAGCTCGCGGTCGTCGTCGTCGAGGATCTTGACGGTCGTGCCGGGGATCGGTAGCCCGACCGAGCCGGGCTTCTCACGACCGGCCGGGTTGGTCGCGATCAGCGCCGCCGTCTCGGTCAGCCCGTAGCCCTGCCGGACGGTCACCGACGGGATCCGGCGCTCGATCTCCTCGGCCGTCCTGGGCGGCAGCGGAGCGGCCCCGCAGCCCAGATACACGAGCGAGGACAGATCGAGGCGCTCGAGCGGCTCCCCCAGCAGCACGTGGATCATCGAGGGCACGACCGCGCTCGTTTGCAGCCGGTGCTCGGCGATCAGCCCGAGGAACGCGGCCGGGTCAAACCAGCGCAGCAGCACCGTGACCGGCCGCTCCGGTGAGTGCATCGCGGACACGGTCAACAGCAGCCCGTAGGCGTGAGACAGCGGCAGCGTCATCAGTGAGCGGTTCACGCCGGCGACGTGGGCGGCCTTCTGGACCGCCCCGCCCGAGTAATGCAGGTTGGCGTGGGACAGCATCACGCCCTTGGCGCGACCGGTCGTCCCACCGGTGTAGAGCAGCGCGGCGAGCTCGTCGTCGCCGCCGACAATCGGCGCCGGATCGGCCTGTTCGAGCGTGCTCAGCGCGAGCGCCCCGTCCTCGGCCCCGTCGGAGCAGATCACGTGCCGCACGCTGTCGAGCCCGTCAACCGCTTGGCTGACCTTGTCGAGGAACTCGGAGGTGGTGATCACCGCGCACGCCTCAGAGTCCGCGATCACGTGCCGGAGGTCCTCGGCGGGGAGCAGGAACGTGGCCGGCGTGACCACCGCGCCGGCGCGCCACACCGCCTGGTAGACGACGCTCACCTCGGGGCGGTTGGCCATGCAGACGACCACGCGCTCGCCCGGCGCGACCCCGAGCGCATCCAGTCCGCCGGCGATCCGGCACGAGCGCTCGAACAGCTCGGCCGAGCGATGCCAGCGGCCCTCGAACAGCAGCGACTCGTAGTCGCCACGGCGCTCGAACGCGGCCTCGGCCAGGCGGGCGAGGTTGCTATCGGCGGGCACTGGGCGGGATCAGCTGGCTCGGAGTGATTCGCTGGTAGATCACCTCGTCGAGCGCGGCGCCCCACAGTGGCGCCTCGACGTGCGCCGCGGCGGCTCCCAGCGAGGTGCCGATCGTCTTCCAGCCGAAGCCGAGCCCGGTGATGATAGCGGCTGCGCCGCTGACCACGCCGGCGGCGTTGCCGGCGACGAACATGATCACGATCCCGACGATCACCAGCGCGAGCACCCCGGCCAGCGCCCACGCGTAGTGGCGCAGGAAGCGCCGGGCGAGTGCGCCGGCGTTCTTCAGCACGCGTTCGCCGGCGTTCAGGTAATCGCTCTGCCCGAGCAGGTCGGTCGCGCGCTTCTCGTCTGAGAGCAGGCTGCGCCACAGCCGCCCCTGGGGCCCGAGGCGGGGGAGGATCTCCGACTCGGACGCGCCGCCGGACTGGGGCGCCTCCGCCGCCCACTCGCCCCAGCGCTCGATCGAGTTCGCGACCGGATGCGAGGCGTGTGGGGGCAGCGCGCTGGCGAGGTCCCGGATCCAGGCGGCCAGCACCGCGACCCGTCCGGCCTGCAGTTCGACGCGGTAGTTCGAGGGGTCGCGGGTGGCGTCGGCCAGCGCGCACCCGAGGCCGTAGGCCTTGCCGAGCCGGTAGTCGGCGGCGGTGAGCGTCGCCAGCAGGTCAATGTGGAACTGACGCAGGGCGCCGGCGCGTTCGCTGTCGGCGGTCTGTTCAAGCCGTGTCGCGAACGCCTGCGCGTTCGGGACGTCGAGTCCGGCGGCGGCGATCGCCTGGCTCAGCTTGGTGATCCCGGCCTGGAGCTGGAACAGGCCGATCTGGTCCCAGTCGCTGGCGTTGAGCTGGGACAGGTCCGGGAGATCGCCGGCCTGCACACCCGGCGACTGCGCCGGCACATCCGGCGAGTAGATCTCGGACATCTGCCAGCCGAGTCCGAACGCCTCCGAGACGCGCCAGTCGGGCTCGCCCCGCCCCGCGGCCTTGGCGTCGGCGAACGCGGTGTCGGCGAACGCGGTGAGCGCTTCGGACGGCGAGCCTCCGGATCCTGAGCTCACGACCCACCCTCCGGTTCGCCTGCGAATGCCGTGGTGGCCGCGTCGAGGATCGCCTCGGCGATTACGTCGCCGGCGCCGCCGACCGGCAGGTACGCCGGCACGAACGACACCGTCGCGTCGAACTCGAACTCGATCTCGGTCGAACCGTTCTCCCGCAGCCGCCACGTCAGCTCGAGCCGGTCCTCATCGGTCGGTCCCTCGGGCAGCTTCGTGAACTGCATCGCTCCGGGACGGTCGGCCTCGACCGCGACCGTGAACGCGAAATCCGTGCCGAACGGGCTCTGCGGGACGTGCAGCACTACGCGCACCAGCCGCGGCCGGCCGTCGCGCTCCCGCTCGAGGATCTCCGCGTCGCGCACGACCTCGAACCACGCCGGGTAGCGGTCGATCGATGCGAGCAGGGCGAAGCAATCTTCGACGGGCAACTCGATCTCGGCGCTCGCGCTTCCCTGCAGTTGCTTCAACCGCGCCTCAAGGGATCAGCAACAGCTTCCCGGTGGTCTTGCGCGCCTCGAGGTCCTCGTGCGCCCGGCGCGCGTGCTCGAGCGGGTAGCGGGCGCCGATCCGGACGTCGAGCGCCCCGGACTCGATCAGCTCGAAGAGCTCGGCGGAGCGCCCGCGCAGCAGCTCGGGAGTGCGCGTATACGTGTGGAGCGTCGGACGCTGGACGTACAGCGAGCCCGCGGGCGCGAGCGCTGACAGCGCCAGCGGGTCGGGTTGCCCGCTGGCCGCGCCGTACAGGATCATCCGGCCGGTCGGCGCGATCGCCTTCAGGCCGTCGAGGAACGTCACCTTGCCGACGCCGTCGTACACGGCCTTGACGCCCTCGCCGCCGGTGATCTCCTTCGCGCGTTCGGCGAAGCCCGCGTAGCCGATCACCTCGTCGGCGCCGGCGGCACGCGCCAGCTCGGCCTTCTCGTCCGTCGAAGTCGTCGCGATCACGCGACCGCCGCGCAACTTCGCGAGCTGGGTCAGCAGCAGCCCCACGCCCCCTGCCGCGGCGTGGACGAGCACCCAGTCGCCCTCGGCAACCGGATAGGAGTCGGCTGCCAGATAGTGAGCGGTCATGCCCTGGAGGATCGCCGCCGCCGCGACCTCGGAGGAAACGTCATCGGGGACGGGCACGAGCTTGTCGCGTGGCGCCGCGATTTGCTCGGCGTAGCTGCCGTCGACGTGCGCCCAGGCGACGCGCTCGCCCGTGCCGGCGATCATGCCGGCGCCCTCCACACCGATGATCGCCGGCGGTGCCGAACCGTACCCGCTGCCGTTGCGCTCGTACACGTCGCGGTAGTTGACGCCGACCGCATCGACGTTGACGAGGACCTCGCCGTCGCTTGGGTTGGGCGCCGGCCGGTCCTGGAGTTCGAGGACCTCCGGGCCGCCGTTCCGCTCGAACACGATCGCGCGCATGGCGTTGGCGAACGCTACCGGAGTGCGGGCGCGCGGACGCTCCTCGGGTTGGGCACGCCACCGAACGCCCGCGTCAGCCACGCCACCAGCAGCAGCAGCGCGAGCCCGAGCGCGATGCCGCCGACGACGTACCACGGCCACGGGCCCATCAGGTTCAGCAGTGAGTCGTGGACGGGCTTGGCCCGCAGGTACATGTAGTTGCCATCCGTGATCAGGTCGCCGGCGCCGGCGATCGCCGCCCACACGAGCGTGATCCCGAACACCCGCCAGACCGCGCCGGGGCGGGGGTACAGGCGGCACCCGAACACCAGGAAGCTCGCCGCCACGATCGCGCCGACGTGGTAGATGAAGTACGTGAAGTAGAAGAAGCTCGGGAAGGTCTGGCCGAGGTCCGGCGTGAGCACCGCCTGGAGCGAGGCGGTGTAGGACCAGAAGTAGGCGAGCTCGACCAGCATCTGCCGGCGCGTCAGCAGCGCCGCGATCGATACCGCCGAAACGAGGTCGGTGAGCTGGAGCGGGAGCGTGTACTGGACGCTCCAGGTGCCGACGATCACGTCGGCCACGTACTCGCCGATCCAGCCGGCAAAGATCAGCGCCGCCAGGGCGACCCCGAACCATCGCATCCATGGGCCGGGATGGCGTCGCGCTCCCCACACGCTCGCGGCGACGCCGATGACCAGCGTCAGCAGCGCCGCGAGATGCGGATCCGAGAACTGTTTCAAGCGAGGGCGCCCTTAGCCGCGACCGGTTGGCCGAGATCGTCTCAGACCGCGCGAGGCCGGCAAGCGGCCTTCACCGAGACCTAACTGTCAGCGCCCACGTCCGGCGGGCGCCGGCTAACCGCGGTTACCGGCGGCGTTCTGGATCGCACGCCACACCGTCTCGCCGTTGACCGGCATGTCGATGTGGCGCACCCCGTACGGCGACAGCGCGTCGATCACCGCGTTGTGGACCGCCGGCGTCGCGCCGATCGTGCCCGACTCGCCGATCCCCTTGACGCCGAGCGGGTTGACCGGCGTCGGGGTCTCCATACCCACGACCTCGATCGCCGGCAGCTCGGTCGCGGCGGGAATCCCGTACGTGACGAGGTTGGCGTTCTGGGGGTTGCCGTCGGAGTCGTAGGTGAGCTCCTCGTACAGCGCCTGGGCGATGCCCGCCGCCACGCCGCCGTGCACCTGTCCCTCGGCGACGAGCGGGTTGATGATCCGGCCCGCGTCGTCGACCGCGAGCATCCGCTGGAGCTCGACCGCGCCGGTCTCGGTGTCGACCTCGACCACCGCCACGTGCGCGCCGAACGGGAACGTCGGCTGCGCCGCCTGGAAGTCGACCTCGGCGCTGAGCTCGCCGAGCCGGCTCTGGGAGTCGAGGCGCGAGGCCAGGTCGCCCCAGCTGAGCGCGGGCTCCGGAGCGCCGGTCACGTGGAACCGCCCCTGGTCGACGTCGAGCACCATGTCCTCGGGCGCGGCCTCGAGCTCGGCGGCCGCGAGGCGCTTGCCGATCTCGACCACCTCCTCGGACGCCTGGCCGGCGGCCACGCCACCGATCTGGGTCGACTTCGAGCCGTACGTGCCGGTGCCGCGCGGGACGATGTCCGTGTCTCCCTTGCTCACCGTGATCTTCTCGACCGGTATCCCGAGCCGCTCGGACGCGATCTGCGCGAACGTCGTCTCGTGACCCTGGCCCTGGGAGAACGAGCCAGTGCGCACGATCGCCTCGCCGGTGGCGGTGATCTCGACGCCGCCGAACTCGCTCTCGGAGATTCCGTTGGTCACCTCGACGTAGGCGCTCAGGCCGATCCCGAGCTGGCGCGGGCCGCCGGTCTCGCGCCGGCTGACCTGCTCGCGGCGCAGGTCCTCGTAGCCGGCGCTCTCGAGCGCGAGCTCGAGCGCGCCACCGTAGTCCCCGATGTCGTAGTTGGCCCCCGACGCGGTCATGAACGGGAACGCGTCGTTGGGGATGAAGTTCCGTCCGCCGGACCTCGGCGGGATCGAGCGACAGCTCCGCACGCGAGCAGGTCGATTGCGCGCTCGAGCATCTGCGTCGCCTCGGGGCGCCCGGCGCCGCGCACCGGACCGATCGGGGTCGTGTTGGTGACGACCGCCTTGACGTCGATCTCGATCTTCGGGATCTCGTAGACGCCGCTGGCCATCATCGCGGTCAGGTTCGGCAGGAACGCGCCGATCCCGGGATACGCGCCGGCGTCCGCGACGATGTTCAGCCGCAGCGCCTCGACCTTGCCCTCGCGGCTCGCGCCGAGCTCGAACTCCATGTGCGAGGCCCGGCCGTGGTGCATCGCGACCATGTTCTCGCTGCGTGTCTCGGTCCAGCGGATCGGCTTGCCGGTGGCGCGCGCGACCCAGCCGACGATCACATCCTCGACCGCGATCCCCTTGGCGCCGAACCCGCCGCCGACGTCGGGCGCGATCACGCGCACGTTCTCGGGCTCGAGGCCGAGCAGGCCTGCCGAGCACCATCTTGTCCTGGTGCGGCGTCTGCGAGCTGATCCATACCGTCAGCCGTCCGTCCTCGCCCCACTGCGCCGCGCTCGACCGCGGCTCGATCGGGCACGCGGCCAGCCGCTGGCTGACGACCTTGCCCTTGACGACGACCTCGGAGGACGCGAACAGGTCCGGGTCGGGGCTCTGCGGCGGGACGTGGATGCACACGTTCGTGCCCACGCCCGGGTAGATCACGAACTCGTCGCGCACCGCCTCCTCCGGGTCGGTCACCGACGGCAGCTGGTCGTAGTCGACGTCGACGAGCTCGGCGGCGTCGACGCTCGCCTCACGGCTGTCGGCGAGCACGACCGCGACGATGTCGCCCACGAACCGGACCGTGTCGGTGCACAGCAGCGGCCGGAACATCTGCGGGTCGATCGGGATGAACGGCGGCACCGGATTCACCGTCAGGTCGGTGTCGGCGGCGACGAACACCTGCGCGCCCGCGGCCTCCGCGGCCGACTTGTCGATGCCGTTGATCTTGGCGTGCGCGAGGTAGGAGCGGACGAACGTCAGGTGCAGCGCGCCCGGCAGCGACAGGTCGTCGACGTAGTGGCCCTCGCCTCTCAGGAAGCGAGGATCTTCGCGGCGGCGAATGCGCTGTCCGACGACGTTGGCCAAGGCGGGGAAGCTTCGCATACCCGTCCGGACGGGGTCGCACGGCCCCACGGACGCCGAGCGAAGCGAGGCCTATCTAAGCCGCGCCGGCGATCGTCAGCGAGCCGAGGTCGTCGAACTCGGCGGGCGGGTCTCCGGGAAGGAGCCAGTCGCGTCCCCGTCCACACCACGGCCGAGCGCGCCGCGAGCTCGCCGAGCGCCTTGGTGACCGTCGGCCGGCGGGCTGCGACGAGGTCCGACAGCATCGCGTGAGTCAGGTGCAGCCGCACGTGGACGCCGTCCTGGTGCACGGTGCCCCAGCGGTCGGCGAGCTCCCAGAACAGCATGTGCAGGCGCAGGTCGATCCGGGGCTGCTGGACGATCGCCATGTTCGTCGCGATGTGGCGCGAGCGCCGGAGCGCGCGCGTGACCAGCGCCGAGACGACCTCGGGGTACCGGGTGGCGCGCATCGCGAACTCGCTGTCGAGGATCGCCATGCGGCTCGGGCGCAGCACGCGCCACTTTCCGGTTCGGGGCAGCGAGGTCCCCATGTCCGCGCGGTGGTACGGGTTCATCAGGTCACCGTCTCCGAGCAGCTCCGCTCCGAAGCGCCCGGCCACGCCGACCCGGCGGGCGACCAGCCCGTCCAAGATCAGAAGCCCGAGGCCGAAGCTCATGTCGCCCACCTCCTCCGGTGGCGACCACGGACCGGCGGGACATTCACACGTCCCGGCCACGCAGTCGTGGATCGCGGCGTTGAGCCGCTCGCCGGCGAGACCGTCGGTCAGCTCCGGGTCATCCGCAAGGATTCGACTGATACTGCTCATCTTTAGCGCCGTCCCGTTTCGTACATCAGCCTACGACCCAACCGGGCGTTGTGCGGCAGTCGTTTGATGAAGATCACGCAGCCGCGTCAAGCTCGCGCGTGCGGGCGGCGGCGAGGACGCGAGCGGACACTCGCTCGTCGCGGTCTGGGATGCCGAGCAGCTCGTCGATCAGCGCCAGCACCGAGGCGTGGGTCTGATCGGTGTGCTTGCGGATCGAGTGGACCGCGTAGGTGCCGATTGCGTCGATCGGGGGCCGGCGAAAACGGCCGATCGCCCGTAGCGGCGGACCGAGCAGGAACCATGTGCGCCGGCTCCGTTGCATGTCCTCGGCCCATTCCGCCAGGCGGGCGGCTCGCGCCTGCTGGATCTTCGCGCCCCGGCGGCTGGCGACCACCTTCGACGCGCACTCGTACAGCGCCTGGCGGCGCTTGGAGTCGATCGAGTCGTTGTATGCGCGCAGGAAGGATCCGATCACCGGGCATACGGAGGCCGGGTGGTCCGTGAACGGCTCGCCGGCGAGCATCGAAGCGAGTTCCATCACACACGCTCCGTCCTCTGGATCGGCGTGCTTGCCCTTGCTGAGCTTGATCGTCTGGTAGCTGACCGGGGACATCTGCCTTCCTTCTGTGCGCACTGACCTGGTGTGCGGTGGATTACCCGGCACGGGCCCGGTTCACGCATCGGAACCGGTCACACTACCCGGCGGGTGGTGGCTTGAAGCCGGGACGGATCAGGCGCCGGCGGGGTTAGCGAATCCCGCGTTCAGCAACTGCATCGCCTGGGCGTAGGTGTTGCCCGAATGCAGCAGGACCACACCGAGCCACCGGTTCCCGCGGCGCGCGGTCGCCACCAGGCACTCGCCGGCGGCATCGGTGAATCCGGTCTTGACGCCATCGGTCCCCGGATAGCGGAGCACAAGCAGCGGGTTGTTGTTGTAGAGGTACAGCTTCCCGCCCTTGATCGGGAACGGGACGACCCCGCTGCGCGAGCCGACGATTTGGGCCAGCAGGGGCTGCTCGAGGACCGTGTACGCGATCAGCGCGAGGTCGGACGCGCATGAGTGGTTGCCCTGGTCGACGATCCCCGAGACGGTCGTGTAGTGGGTGCAGCCGAGGGCCATGTCGTGCGCTCGCGCGTTCATGAGCGTGATGAAGTGCGACTGGGTGCCGGCGACATGGTCGGCGAGCGCGATCGCAGCGTCGTTGCCCGAGGGCAGCAGCAGACCGTAGAGCAGCGACACGAGCGGAACGCGCTTTCCCTTCGGGAGCAGGCCGACGCCGGAGCCCGAGTAGTTGAGCGCGTCCTGCGTGATCAGGACCTTGGCGCTCGGTCGCGCGTGCGCCACCACCACGAGCGCGGTCATCATCTTCGTGAGGCTCGCGATCGGCACGACCTGCGTGGGGTTCCGCTCCCACAGGACGTGGCCCGTGGTCACGTCGAACAGCACCCCTGACTTCAACGGGAGCTTGAGGTTGACCGATACGCGCTGCGCCGGCGGGGCGAGCGCGAGCCCGTAGTTGCCCCGGACCGGCGCGGGTGGGCGGGCGGGCTTCTTCGCGATCGCCACGTGCTCGGCCGGGAAGGCGATCGTCGCGGGACCAGCTGCTCGCGCGACCATGAATCCGAGCAGCGCGGCGGCGGTGAGCACAACCACGCCGATCGCCAGCGCGACCCAGTGCCGCGCGTGCCCGGCTGTCTGCGGGCGACGGCGACCCGACCCCCGCCGGCGGCCGTATCTATGGCGGGTTCGCCCCCCTTGCAGAACGCTCATCGTCGTGGAGGATGAAGCAAGGCCCCGATGATTCCGATCGCGAACAGCACCACGATCATCACCGCGAGCACGCCGACGGGCGTCAGGCCGTGTGTGTGGATGTCTCTGACCGTGAGCGCGCCGAGCGCGGCGGTGAACAGCAGGGCGATCGTGAGGACGAGCAGGCGCAAGCGGTCAGAACACCGGGGCGCTCGTAGGGATCTGCCGGCGCCGGGTCGCCAGCAGCTTGATCGTCAGCGCGCCGAACACGAATCCGCCGATGTGGGCGAAGTAGGCGACGCCGCCACCGGTCCCGGTGGCGGTGGTGAGGCCGACCGCGGCGAACACCGCCTGCTCGGCGAACCAGATGGCGAGCAGCACGAGCGCCGGCAACTCGATCACGGTGAAGAACAGGATGATCAGAACGAGCGTGAGGACGCGCGCCCGGGGATACAGCACGATGTAGCCGCCGAGCACGGCCGCGATCGCACCCGAGGCGCCGAGCGTCGGGGTGACCGAGTTCGGGGAGATCGCGACCTGCAGCGCCAGCGCCGCGATCCCGCCGAGGATGTAGAAGAAGAAGAACTTGACCGGACCCATCGAGTCCTCGACGTTGTTGCCGAAGATCCACAGGAAGATCATGTTGCCGCCGATGTGGATGATCGAGGCGTGCATGAACATGCTCGTGAACACGGTCTGCCAGGTGGGGATCGCGCCCGGCAGCGTGCCCTTCACGCAGCCGATCGCCTGGCCGGCCGACGTCTGGACCACGCCGCACTGATCGCCGGGGTGGGTGAGCGCGAACGGTATCGCGCCGAACTTGATCTCCTGCTGGGGCGTCGGGCCGCTGATCAGCGACCCCCCGTGGCGGATCGCCAGCAGGTACGCGATCACGTTCACGACGATCAGCGCCATCGTGACGAACGGGAACCGATCCGTCGGGATGTTGTCCTTCAGCGGGATCACGAGGCTGCTGAGCCTACGCCCGACCGCCGTCGTGTCGAGCCGGCCGGTTCGGTTCTACGCCTGCGGGACCGGCGCGCCCACGCCGGCGATCAACCACGGCTGTCGGGCGTCTCCGTCGAGCGCGAACGTCCATCGCTCGGTGAACTTCGTGGCGTGCGACTGGCTCCCCGCGAGCACCGCGGTCGTGTCGCGATCCTCGATGTAGCGCCTGCCCTCGATCTCGACCTCGACCGACATCGTCGGCGGCTGGGCGCCGGCGTCGAGTCCGATGATGCGAATCTGGCGGACCTTAGGCCCGCGCACGACCACGCGGGTGCGGCCGCTCGGATCGCCGGGGTGGAGGAGCTCTCTGACCGCCTGGCCGTGGGCGATCGAGCGTAGCCGCGCATCGTCGCCGTCGACCGCCTCGGCCCACGCGGTGACCGCCCGGCGCGCGGTTACCTCGAGCACGTCTGGCGCGAACCGGCCGTCGGCGAGGCTGAGGTCGAGCGCGGCGGCGTGCGCGTCGCCCTTGAAGTCGAGGTCGGCGACCTCGGCGATATTGGTGCCGGTTGGAACGGCGTCTTGGACTGCGCCCTCGATCAGCGCTTCGTCGCGCATCCCGGTCTCGTCCGACCACGTGGTGGCGACGATCGCGTCGTCGATCGCGTGGGTGCCCTCGGCGCCCTGCTCGATCGACACGAGCACCCAGCGGCCGTTGGTCTTCTGCTGCTGGAGGGTCCAGAACTCGCGGAGGCGGACGGTCTCTGAGAGGCGGCCGGCGCGCTTGATGTGGTGGCCGAACCGGTCCTCGACGTAGTCGCGGAGCCTTGCCTCGATCCGGACCGTGACGCTGTCGGTTTGCATGTCGCCGCGGTGGTTGAGGCCGACGTATTCGACGGTCGGCTCGCCGATGATCTGCACACGGTTGCGCCAGCCGCGGCGGTCGAGGTCGTCCAGGCGCCGGTCCCACTCTGCGAACAGGTCGGGGCCGATGAGGTTCGCGAGCCGGGCGCGGTCGCCACGGTCCCAGGCGGCCTGGATCTGCTTGAACAGCGCCGCGGCGTTGGCCTTCACGGCGTCAGGCGCGAACGCGGCGTCGTCCTCGGCAGCCTCGGCCGCGGCCGCCTCGACGCGGCGCTGCCGCTCGGCGACGCGCCGGCGAGCTCGCGGCCCGGAGCTGCCCCGGGCTGACCAGGAACGCTGCGCGTTCGGCATGACGCGGGTGATGATCAGGTACGCGATGCCCAGAACGACCAGGAACAGCGCGCCGAGGCCGTGCCCGAGCACCGCGATCCGGAACAGGATCTGGATCAGGATGAAGAACCCGAAGCCGCCACCGCCACCGCCACCTTCGCCACCGCCGCCTCCTCCTCCGAAGCCCGCGGAGCCGCCGCCGGCGGACGCCAGGGCGGCCGGCGCGAGGATCAGGGCTGCGAGCGCGACCGCGGCCGCGATCAGGATTGCTTGCCGGCGCTTCGGGGTCATCATGCTTGCGCCTCCGCTGCTGCGAGGGGGCCGACGCCGGGCTGATGCTGGGGCACGTGCTGGTCGGCGTGATAGCTGCTTCGGACGAGGGGGCCGGCGGCGACGTGCTCGAACCCGAGCGCGTACGCGGCCTGCTCGAGCTCCTTGAACTCGTCGGGGTGCCAGTAGCGGACGATCGGCAGGTGGTCCTCGGTGGGTCTCAGGTACTGGCCCACGGTCAGGACCTGGACATGGTGGTCGCGCAGCGTGCCGAGCGCATCGACCATCTCGTCAAAGCTTTCGCCCAGGCCCACCATCAGGCCGGACTTCGTCGTGACCTCGTCGCCGGCGAGTTCCTTCGCGTTTCTCAGCACCCGACACGACCTTTCAAACTTCGAACCGCGCCGCGCCAGGGGGTAAAGACGGGGGACGACCTCGACGTTGTGGTTGAACACGTCGGGGCGTTCCGCGATCACCTTGGCGAGCGGCATCTCCTCGCCGCGGAAGTCGGGAGTGAGGACCTCGACCTTGCACTTCGGCGCTTGTCTGCGGATCTGCCTGATCACGCCCACAAAGGCGCTGGCCCCGAGGTCCGGGAGGTCGTCGCGGTCGACGCTCGTGATCACCGCGTGCCTCAAGCCCATCCTGGCGACGCTTCTTGCCACGCGAGCCGGCTCGAGCGGGTCGTTCCACGTCGGCTTGCCGGTCTTGACGTTGCAGAAGCCGCAGCGTCGGGTGCAGGTGTCGCCGAGGATCATGAACGTGGCCGTGCCGCGCTGCCAGCACTCGCCGATGTTCGGGCAGGCCGCCTCCTGGCAGACCGTGTGCAGGTTCTCAGACTCGATCAGGTGCTTGAGCTGGCGGTACCGCGGGCTGCCCGGCGCCGGCACCTTGAACCAGGGCGGCTTGCGGGAGCGGAGCGGCAGCACGTCCGGACCCAGGATCTCCAGGACATTCGAGTTTCCCCCCGGGTTGGCTCTGGACCGCGTCGCCATACCCCAAGTCTAGGGGGTCGGTTGCGCCGGATTGGCACACCGCGTCGCACACCTGTCACGTTTTTTTCTGCAGGCTCAAGGCATGCCCGAGGAGCATGGTCGAGAAACGTTGGGTGGGCTTGCGTTTCTCGACCAGGCCTTGGCGGAGCTCAGCCGGACGCAGCAAGGCGTGTTCGGCCTGGATCAGCTCCGGGCCCTCGGTCTAAGCGCGCCGGCGGTCCGTTACCGCGTCGCCACCGGTCGCCTCCACCGCATCCATCAGACGGTCTACTCGCTCGTCCCGCGCGAGCTGCTGAAGCGCGAGGGCCTGTGGATGGCGGCCGTGCTCGCGTGCGGCCCAGGCGCGGTCCTCTCCCACCGCTCGGCGGCGGCCCTGCTCGAGCTTCGCGACTGGGGAATGCGCCAGCTCGAGCACTCGTTCGACCAGGCCGAGATCGCCGAGGTGTTCGACCTCAAGGCGATCGACGACCAACTGGCCCGCAACCCCACTCGCCCAGGCGCCAAAGCCGTTCGTCGGGTTCTGAACGAGCACTACATCGGCAGGACACCCACCTGGAGCGAGAACGAGGAGGCGCTGCTCGCGATCACCCGGCCGCTCGGCATTCCCGACCCGGACACCAACCAGTTCGTGATCCTCGACGACGGCGGCCCGCCCATCCGCGTGGACTTCGTCTGGCGTGACCAGCGCGTCGTCATCGAGGCCGACAGCGAGAAATGGCACCTGACCCGCCAGCGGTTCGAGACCGACCGTCAGCGCGACCAGCGGCTGATCGCGGCCGGGTGGACGATCATCCGCACCACCTGGAAACAGATGACACGACGGCCGCACGAGCTGCGGCCGCTACTCCTCAAACTACTGTCGCCGGCGCCCGGGTCTCCAGGCGCGCCCGGCTGACCAGCCGTTGCCGGCGCCCGAGCGCGTGCGCCAGCTCGTATGCCGCCCGCCGGCGGAAGCACTTCATCCCACCCGACACGCGACCCGCCTCCGCGGCCAGCGACGTCATCTGCACGTCGTCGAGTCCGCACGGCACGATCCAGCTGAACGGCTGAAGGTCGTTGTCGATGTTCACCGCGAACCCGTGCTTGCTCACGCCTCGCGACAGATGGACCCCGACCGACGCGATCTTCCGGTCGCCGACCCACACGCCGGCGAACCGGTGCCCCTCGCGCGGCCGCGACCGCGCGGCCACGCCCTCGCCGGCGAGCGCCGACACCAGCGCGCCCTCCAGCGTCCGAACATACGCCACCACGTCGTCGACCCGAACGATCGGATACCCGACGAGCTGGCCGGGACCGTGGTAGGTGACCTTGCCGCCGCGGTCGGTGTCGACGATCTCGATCCCCTGCGCGAGGTACCAGTCCTCGCCCATTGGCAGCTCGTCCGGCCCCGACCGGCGCCCGCGGGTGTACACCGGCGGGTGCTCGAGCGTTAGCAGCACGTCCGGGAGCTCGTCCTCCTGGCGCGCGGTCCGCAGGCGCTCCTGCAGCTCGAACGCCTCGCGGTAGTCGACCACGCCCAGGTGGCACACCCAGATCTCCGGAGTCACGACACGCTCTCCAGATTCCGCTTGATCGTCGCCAGGAACTGCGCCGACTGCGCGCCGTCGAGCGCCCGGTGATCCCAGCTCAGCCCGAGGATCGTCATCGGCCGGATCGCGATCGAGTCGTTGCCGTCGGCGTCCGTCACCACCACCGGTCGCTTGACCACCGCCTCGAGGTCGAGGATCGCGACCTGCGGCTGGTTGATGATCGGCGTGGCCATGATCGACCCGTACTGACCGGGGTTCGTGATCGTGAACGTGCCGCCATGGACATCGTCGGGGGTGAGCTGCCGCGACCGCGCCCGCCGCGCCAGATCCCGGATCCGTGCCGCCAGGCCCTCAACCGACAGCTCGTGGGCGCGAGCCACAACCGGCACGATCAGGCCCTCGTCGCCGAGCGACACCGCGATCCCGAGGTTCACATCGCTCGGCTGGGTGTAGCGCTCGCCCTCGAGCCACGCGTTCAGCGCCGGGTGCTCGCGGATCGCGTCGATCGACGCGCGCGCGACGAACGCCAGCGCGGTCACGCCGAGCCGTGCCCGGGCCGCCTCGACCCGGCTCATGTCGACCTCGATCCACGTCGTGCACGTCGCCGCGGTGTCCAAGGACCGCTTCATGTGCTCGCCGATCTGCCGGCGCATGCGCGACAGCTCGCCACCGGTGCCCGGGACGGGCGCCGGCGGGGTCGGTTCTGCCGGCGGTGTCCGTACTGGTGGCGCCACCGGATCGGGCCGGTACGGGCTCTCGATGTGCAGCGGCGGCTCGTCGGTCCCCACCAAAGCGAGCACGTCCTGCTTGCGAACGCGGCCGCCACGACCGGTGCCCGGGACCTGCGAGAGGTCGATGTCGTGCTCAGCGGCGATCCGCTGGACGACAGGGGAGTACCGCCGATTGCCGTTACGGACCGCGGGGGCGGGGGAGGGAGATCTTGTTTCGGTGGTCGAGGGTCCGGCCGCGCCGCCATCGGGCAAGGGCGGCGTGGTGGAGGGTCCGGCCGTGCCGCCATCGGGCAAGGGCGGCGTGCTCGATGGCCCGGCCGCGACGTCCTCGAGCGAAGGCGCCGGCACCGTGCCATCACCTCCCACGGAGATCCGCGCCATCACCGTCCCGATATCCACTGTCTCGCCGATCGGCACGAGGATCTCGGTCACGACGCCGGTCGCCGGCGCCGGCACCTCGGTGTCGATCTTGTCGGTCGAGATCTCGCAGATCGTCGCCTCCGCCTCGATCCGGTCGCCCGGCTCGACGCGCCAGGCGATGACGGTGCCCTCGGCGACCGAGACGCCCATCTGGGGCATCGTGACATCCACCAAAACGTCAGTAGGCGAGGAGCTCACGGCAAGCCTCCCTCACTCGATCGACGCCGGGCAGCACCGCCTGTTCGAGCGGTGGCGAGAACGGAATCGGAACGTCGGGCGTCGCCACCCGCACGACCGGACCGTCGAGCGACTCGAACCCCCTCTCGGCGATCAGCGCCGCGACCTGGGCCCCGGCGGCACAGGTGGCGTTGGCCTCGTCGACGATCACGACCTTCGAGCAGCGCTCGACCGCGTCGAGGATCGCCTCCTCGTCGAGCGGCACGAGCGACCGCAGGTCGAGCACCTCGATCGACGCGCCGTCCACATCCTCGGTGGCCTCGAGCGCCACCGAAACCATGGCGCCGTAGGCGATCACGACGAGGTCCGATCCGGGGCGGGCGACGCGCGCAGTGAACGGCGTCTCGAACACGCCCGAGGGCACCTCGCCCTTGACCCGGCGGTACAGGTGCTTGTGCTCCATGTAGCAGACCGGATTGGGGTCGCGAATGGCCGCGTGTAACAGCCCCTTCGCGTCCTCGGCCGTCGACGGCGCCACAACCTTGATGCCGGGCGAGTGCATGAACCACGCCTCGGGGTTCTGGGAATGGAAGGGCCCGCCCGAGAAGCCGCCGCCCGAGGGCAGGCGGACCGTGATCGGCACCGCGAGGCCCTGGCGGTAGTGCATCTTGCCCGCGACGTTCACGAGCTGGTCGAAGCCGCACGAGATGAAGTCCGAGAACTGCATCTCGCACACCGGCCGCATCCCGACCACGGCGGCGCCGATCGCGCAACCGATGATCCCCGACTCCGCGAGCGGCGTGTCCATCACGCGGTCGGTCCCGAACTCGTCGACGAACCCGTCGGTGACCTTGAACGCGCCGCCGAACACGCCGATGTCCTCGCCCATCAATAGGACGCGGTCGTCGGCGCGCAGTTCGTCGCGCAGGGCGGAGGAGATTGCCTGGAGATAAGTGAGCGTCGGCATCAGGCGGCACCTTCCGCAAACCCACTCCACGGCGCCTGGCCCTCACCGAGCGGCTCGGCCTCGCCCGTGCAGAACACGCCGTCGGTCGCGGTCGACGGATCGGGCATCGGACCGGCGAGCGCCTCTTCGGCTGCCGCATCGATCTCCGCCTTGATCTCGGCGCGCAGAGCGTCGATGTCCACGCCGATCTCGCGCAGGCGACCCTCCTGGCGCTCGATCGGATCGCGCTTGCGCCACTCCTCGACCTGCTCCTTGGGCACGTACTTCATGTCGTCGTGGGCGGCGTGGCCGTGCATCCGCATCGTGAGCGCCTCGATCAGCGTCGGCCCCTCGCCGGCGAGGGCGCGCTCGCGCGCGGCACGGGTGGCTTCGAACATCGCCTCGGCGTCGTTGCCGTCGATCGTGACCCCGACGAATCCGTAAGCGGCGGCGCGCTCCACGGGGTCGACCGCGTACTGCTTGTCGACCGGCGTGGAGTACGCGTACTGGTTGTTCTCGAGCACGAACACGACCGGCAGCCTCTGCACGCCCGCCCAGTTCATCGCCTCGTGGAAGTCGCCGCGCGAGGTCGAGCCGTCGCCGAACCAGGTCAGCGCGCAGCGCTTCTCCCCGCGGAGCTTGAACGCCATCGCCATCCCGGTCGCGACCAGCATCATGTCGGGCAGCATCGAGACCATCCCGACGCACCCCAGGTTGCGGTCTCCGAAGTGGACGTTGCCGTCCCGTCCGTGCGTGATGCCGGCGGCGCGACCCATGTACTGCGACAGGATCCGCGCCGGCGTGACGCCGCGGATCAGGTGGGCGGCGAGGTCGCGGTGGAGGATGCAGAGGCCATCCTTCGGCCCCATCGCGAATGCGGCGCCCGCGGACACCGCCTCCTGGCCGTAGCCGTCGTAGAACGAGCCAGGCACCCGCCCCTGCCGGTACAGGCTCATCGCGCGCTCCTCGAGGCCGCGCATCATCAGCATCGCGCGCAGGAGCCAGATCCGGTCCTCCGCCGTAAGGTGTTCGACCGCCGCGGCGCCGCCGGCCGCGGGCTCAGCCGTGTGAGTGGCCATCTCTCCGATTTCCCTTTCTCCGTAGGCCGGACCGGGATCTCCGCTTCCAGACCCCGGTTCACCAGCCCTCCGGGATCTCCGGTTCAGGCTTCGTGGTCGGGCACGTTCGAGTTTATTCGACGGATCGCCGAGCGGCCTCCGGGTCCTCGCTGTGCAGGACCTCCGGCGGGGACTAATCTTGCGCGATGGACGGCGCCCGGCCTACCTGGCTGACGCGCACGCGCGCCCGATACGTCCGCATGCGCTGGCGACGGACGGGCGCGTGGTTGTGGCCGTCGTTCGTGGCGCTGACGGTGCTCGACGGCGCGGTCGGGCACATGCTTCCGCCCGCCGGCACGACCGAGACGCTCGTCGCGGCCGCCCTGCTCGGGCTGGTCATCAACGTGATCGCGGTCGTCCTCTTGTCGCGCCCGCTCGGGATGCTCGTCCGCCGCGTCAGAGGAGACATGCCGATGGTGGTCGCGCGCGACTACGGCGGAACGTTCGTCGTGTTCGTGGTGGCGGCGATCCTGCTCACCGCGGGACTCGTCCACCGTCCGGTCATCAAAGCTCGGCAGCGCGCCACCGCCGACGCGATCGCGCGCGCCCAGGCGTGGATCGGCGACCGCGCGCCGGACGAGTTTCGCCGCAACCTGGGGTTCGTCAGCCTGCTGGCGATCGAGCCCGGAACGATTTATCGCGCGTGTGTCCCGAGCGTCCGCGGCGATCGGAACTACTGCGTGATCGTCAACCGGGATCTGCCGTTCCAGAGCAGCGTCAAATTCTCGGGGTACGAGCCGAACTCGGTCCTGGATGCCGGGGCCGGCTAGCGACCGGGCGACTAAGGCGCCGCCGCCAGGCGCCGCCGACCCTTCCACCAAGCGCACCGTCCTCGTTGCGAGCATCCTCGGGTCGGCGATCGTGTTCCTCGACGGGACGATCGTCAACGTGGCGCTGCCGGCGATCCGATCGAGCCTGAACGGCAGCCTCGCCGACCAACAGTGGGTCGTCGAGGCCTACCTGCTGACGCTGTCCTCGCTGCTGTTGCTCGGCGGGGCGCTCGGAGACGTGCTCGGACGACAGCGCGTGTTCACGGCGGGTCTGATCGGCTTCGGCGCGTGCTCGCTGGTGTGTGCGGCCGCGCCGAGCAGCGCGGTGCTGATCTTGGCGCGCGGGGTGCAGGGAATTGCCGGCGCCCTGCTCGTGCCGAGCTCGCTGGCGTTGATCATCGACACGTTCGAGGAGGGCGAGCGCGCGGCGGCGATCGGGACCTGGACGGCGTGGACCGGAATCGCCACCGTGATCGGCCCGCTCGGAGGCGGCGCGCTCGTGCAGGCGGCGTCGTGGCGGTGGATCTTCTTGATCAACCCGATCTTCGTGGCGATCGCCGTGGTGATGGTGCGCCGGCTGCCCGCGGACGCACGCCGAGCCGGTGCTGTCGACTGGGTCGGTGGCCTGCTCTGCGTCGCCGGGCTCGGTGGCACGGTGTTCGGGTTGATCGAGCACTCCGTCTTCGGCTGGGGCGATCCTCGCGTGTTCGTGCCACTCGTCGCCGGCGTCCTCCTGCTCGCGGCGTTCCTGGTGTGGGAGCGGAATTTCCCTGAGCCGATGCTGCCGCTGCAGTTGTTCGCGGTGCGGAACTTCGCGGTCGGGAACCTCACGACGCTGTCGATGTACGGCGGGCTCGGCGTCGCGACGTTCTTCCTGGTCGTGTTCCTCCAGCAGGTCGCGGGCTACTCGCCGCTCGGCGCGGGTCTCGCGCTGCTGCCGATCACGCTCGTGCTGTTCGCGCTGTCGCGGCGGTTTGGCGCGCTCGCCGATCGCCTCGGTCCGCGGCTGTTCATGGCCGGCGGCCCGATGCTCGCCGGCGCCGGGCTGCTGCTGCTGACCCGCGTGAACGCGCACCCCGACTACCTGACGATGATCCTCCCCGGCGTGCTCGTGTTCGCGCTCGGCCTAGCGGCCACCGTCGCGCCGCTGACCGCGACCGTCCTCGGGTCGGTCGAGTCCGGCCACGCGGGACTGGCCAGCGGCGCCAACAATGCTGTCGCCCGGGTCGCCGGGCTGCTCGCGATCGCGGCGGTCGGCGCGGTCGTGTCGGCGAGCTTCGCCGCGCGGCTCGACCAGTGACCTGTCCCACCGTCACGCTCGGCCCGCAGACGCAGAGAGCGCTCGGCACCGCCCGCACGCGACCGCTCGTGACCCGCGCTGACGGGGTGCCGGCGGCCGAGCGACCGCGCGTTCACGCGGCGCTCGTCGACGCCTCGGTGCACGCTTTCCGGATCGGGATCGCGATCGCCGCCCTGCTGGCGATCGCTCGGTGGCGTGGTCGCGCTGGTCGGGATCGAGAACCCGCGCCGGCGCGCGGCGGTGGCGGTGGAGACCGGCCCGTCCGGGTAGCCTTGCCCGCGCTTTGGCAGACCCATTCATAGCGCTGGTCACCGGGGCGTCGAGCGGCATCGGCGCGGCGACCGCGCGCCGGCTCGCGCGCGAGCCGGGCGCGCGGCTCGTGCTGGTCGCGCGCCGGCAGGAGCGGCTCGACGCGCTCGCCAGCGAGATCGGCGGCGCGACCGTGGTGACGGTCGACCTGACCGCGCCGGAGGCGCCGGCGGAGGTGCTGGCGGCGGTGGCGCGCGCCCACGGGGAGCTGCACGTGCTCGTCAACAACGCCGGCGGTTCGTGGCGCGGCGGCTTCGCCGAGACCGGCTGGGAGAACGTCGAGCGCCACATGAAGCTCAACTTCGAGGCGCCGGTGCGGCTGACCGAGGCCCTGCTTCCGCTGCTGCGCGCGACCGCGGCGAAGGGAGCGCCGGCGGCGATCGTGAACGTGTCGAGCACCTCGGGGCGCGTCGGCCGGCCGCGCGCCGGCGCGTACTCGGCCAGCAAGTTCGCGCTCGCCGGCTGGAGCGACTCGCTCGCCGCCGAGGAGAGCGCGCACGGGGTGCACGTCGGGCTCGTGCTTCCGGGGTTCGTCGCGACCGAGGGCTTCCCGGCGACCGAGCTGCGCCGCCACCCTGTGCTCCGCTGGATCGTGACCTCGCCCGGACAAGGTGGCGGAGGCGATCGTCGAGTGCGGCCTGCGCGGCAAGGCCGAGCGCTACGTCCCCCGCTACTACTGGCTGGCGGCGGTCGGCGCGGCACGTGCCTGCGCGCCCGCGGCATCGTCCGCCGCGCGCACGTCGCGAGCGGGACGTTCACGACCGCGACCTGGGCGTGCCCGCCACGAGACGCGGATCGCGGATCCGGCCGCTAATGCTACATAGCTGTAGCTACGACGACCTCAGGAGTCACTAGAACATGAATGCAAGCGCCCGCCGGGTGGCAGTGCTCGGCGGCATCCGAATCCCTTTCGCGCGGCAGAACGGGCCTTACGCGAGGGCCTCGAACCAGGACATGATGACCGCCACGCTCGAGGCGCTCGTCGGCAAGTTCGCGCTCGAGGACGAGGTCCTCGGCGAGGTCGCCGCGGGCGGCGTGCTCAAGCACAGCCGCGACTTCAACCTCACCCGCGAGTGCGTGCTCGGCACGCGCCTTGATCCCCACACACCGGCGTATGACGTCCAGCAGGCGTGCGGCACCGGGCTCGAGGCCGCGATCCTCGTCGCGAACAAGATCGCGCTCGGCCAGATCGACTCGGGGATCGCCGGCGGTTTCGACACGACCTCGGACGCGCCGATCGCGATCAACGAGGACCTGCGCGGCGTGCTGCTCGAGCTGAACCGGGCCAAGAGCAACGCGGCCCGGCTCAAGGCGCTGACCAAGGTCCGCCCGCAGCAGATCGTCCCGCAGCTCCCGCGCAACGTCGAGCCGCGCACCGGCCTGTCGATGGGCGAGCACGCCGCGATCATGGCCAGGGAGTGGGGGGTCACGCGCGAGGAGCAGGACGAGCTCACGGTCCGCAGCCACCACAACCTCGCCGCGGCCTACGACACCGGCTTCCTCGACGACCTGGTCGTGCCGTTCCTCGGGCTCGAGCGCGACCAGAACCTGCGGCCCGACACCAGCGTCGAGAAGCTCGCGAAGCTGAAGCCGGTGTTCGGCGGGCGCCGACGGGACGATGACCGCCGGCAACTCGACCCCGCTCAGCGACGGCGCCTCGGCGGTGCTGCTCGCCTCCGAGGAGTGGGCCGCCGCGCACAACCTGCCCGTGCAGGCGTACATGGTCGACGCCCAGACCGCCGCGGTCGACCACGTCCACGAGCGCGAGGGGCTGCTGATGGCCCCGACCTACGCGGTGCCGACCATGCTCGCCCGCAACGGCCTCTCCCTTGGCGACTTCGACTTCTACGAGATCCACGAGGCGTTCGCGTCGCAGGTGCTGTGCACGCTGAAGGCGTGGGAGGACCCGGTCTACTGCCGCGAGCGGCTCGGGCTCGAGGGTCCGCTCGGTCAGATCGACGTGGACAAGCTCAACACCCACGGCGGGTCGCTCGCGGCCGGTCACCCGTTCGGCGCCACCGGCGGCCGGATCGTCGCGGGGCTCGCGAAGATGCTTCAATGAGACACGCCGCCCACGGGCCGGGGACTCATCTCGATCTGCGCGGCCGGCGGCCTCGGCGTCACCGCGATCATGGAGGCAGCAGCATGAGCGACCGCTACTCGCAACTGGTCAACACGCCGATCGGGAAGATCGTCTCCAAGCAGATCGGCCTCCCCAGCCCGGTGAAGCTCGATCGCTACGAGCGCGGGCAGCCGGTCATCAGCGGTCCGGTCCTGCTCGGGGCGGCGCCGGGAGGACGGCTCGCCGGCGCCGTCGCGAAGGTGCTCGCGGCGATCGACGCCGAGGTCCACACGCCGCTCGACGAGCATCTGCGGACCGCGGCCGCCGATGCGGCCTCGAGGCCAAGGTGTGGAGTCCCGACGCGGCGCCCGAGGACCAGACGTTCAAGGCGCTCGTGTTCGACGCCACCGGGATCGAGAGCAGCGAGCAGCTGCGCGAGGTGTGGGCGTTCTTCCACCCGACGATCCGCCGGGTGCGCAGGTCCGGCCGCGTGATCGTGCTCGGCGACCACGCCCGAGGACTGCAAGCGCCCGCGCCAGGCGACCGCCCAGCGGGCGCTCGAGGGGTTTGTGCGCTCGGTCGGCAAGGAGGTCCGCAAGGGTGCGACCGCGCAGCTGATCTACGTCGGCACGAAGGCCGAGCCGCAGATCGAGTCGACGCTCCGGTTCGTTCTCTCGCCGAAGTCGGCGTACGTGTCCGGCCAGGTCGTGCGGATCGGCGCCTCGGCGCTGCCGGCCGACGGGATCGACTGGGAGCTGCCGCTGGCGGGCAAGTTCGCGCTGGTCACGGGAGCCTCGCGCGGGATCGGCAAGGCGATCGCGAAGGTGCTCGCGCGCGACGGCGCGCACGTGATCGGGCTCGACGTGCCGGGGCTCCAGTCAGAGCTCGAGGCGACGATCGGGGAGCTCGGCGGGTCGACGCTGGTGCTCGACATCACCGACGACGACGCGCCGGCGCGGATCGCCACTCACGTGCTCGAGGCCCACGGCGGCGTCGACGTGGTCGTGCACAACGCCGGCGTTACGCGCGACAAGACGCTCGGGCGGATGGACGAGGACCGGTGGGACATGGTGATTGAGATCAATCTGACCGCGCAGGAGCGGATCAACGACGAGCTGCTCGCGCGCGAGGCGATTCGCGAGAACGGGCGGATCGTGTGCGTGTCCTCGATGAGCGGGATCGCCGGCAACGCCGGCCAGACCAACTACGCCGACGTCGAAGGCCGGCGTGATCGGGATGGTCGAGTCGATGGCGGCGCCGGTCGGCAAGAAGCGGCTGACGATCAACGCGGTGGCGCCCGGGTTCATCGAGACCCAGATGACCGCGGCGATGCCGATCGCCACGCGCGAGGCGGGCCGGCGGATGAACAGCCTCGCGCAGGGAGGCCTGCCGGTCGACGTCGCCGAGACGATCGCCTGGTTCGCGAGCCCGGCGACCGGCGGCGTCAACGGGAACGTCGTCCGGGTCTGCGGCCAGAGCCTCGTGGGGGCATGAATGGCGACGCGTGAACTGACCAGCTCGCCGTCGATGCTGCCGCTGTTCGCGCGCGCCGGCGCGGCGATGATCCCGGGCGCGTCGACTGCGCTCGCCGTTCGTGGGCGGCGGGGGCCGCGAGATCCCCGATCTGACGCTGCGCGCTGAACGACGTCGGGATCGAGCCGCGACCGGCTGGCCGCGTACGACCGGGTGTGCGGGTTCGGGCTGCGCGACGCCGTGCCGGCGACCTACCCGCACATCCTCGCGTTCCCGCTCCAGCTGTCGCTGATGACCGACTCGAGCTTCCCGTTTGGGGCGATCGGGCTCGTGCACATCGCCAACCGGATCACCCAGCACCGGCCGGTCCGCGCGAGCGAAAGGCTCGACGTCACGGTGTGGGCGACGCCGGTCGAGGACCACCCGCGCGGCAAGCAGTTCTCGCTGCGCTCGGAGGTGCGGGTCGGCGACGAGCTCGTCTGGGAGGAGGTCTCGACGAACCTGAAGCGTGGCGGTGGCGGCGGCGATGGCGCGGCGGCTCGGCGGTGAGGTGCGGATCGAGCCCGGCGCCGATCTCCCGTCGGCCGAGGATCTCCCGGCGACCGCAACCTGGACGCTCCCGGGCGACCTCGGCCGCCGGTACGGCTCGGTCTCGGGCGATCTGAACCCGATCCACGTACACCCGCTGAGCGCGCGCCTGTTCGGATTTCCGTCGGCGATCGCGCACGGGATGTGGACCAAGGCGCGCTGCCTGGCGGCGCTCGAGCCGCGGCTGCCGGACGCGTTCACGGTCGAGGTCGCGTTCAAGAAGCCGATCCTGCTGCCCGGGAAGGTCGAATTCTGCGAGGCGCGAGGCGCCGGGCGGCGTCCAGTTCGGGGTCCGGGACCCGCGTAAGGGCAAGTCGCACCTGGACGGGCGCGTGAGCTTCGCCTAAAGACTCGCGCGGGCGGCCGATAACCGGGGGCAATGGCTCCCTCGGCGTGCCCACAGGCGATCTCGCATCAGAACGTCCGCCTCGGACCGGGCCGGCATCCCCGCCCGGGCAAGGTCGTCTGCGTGATGGAGCTCGCCTCGATGCTCGCCGGCGAGCGCTTCGGCGACCGCCCGCCGTCCGTCTGCCCGGTGATCGGGGCGATCCTGCGCGCCTACAACGACAACGTCGACGACCGCCGCCGGCAGGACCTCTACCGCTTCGCCGCCGACGCCGTCGACACGCGCCGCGACTACCACGTGCAGCGCCGGCGCGCCGACCTCGCGCTCGACTGGGCGCTCGACCGCTATCGCCAGCGTGGCGGCACGCTGCTCGCGCCGCCCGATCCCGAGGGCCCGCGCGACGAGATCGGCTACTACGTCGTGGGCGCGCTGGTCGGCCGAGAGAGGCTGGTCCGACGAGCAGCACGCGGCGCTGATCGCGCTCGTCGACGAGATGATCGAGATCAAGCCCGACGCCGGCGCTAGACGACGCGCTCGTCGGGAAGTCGAGCCTCGTGGAGGACGCGCCGCTCGTCGGCGACCTGCTCGAACAGATCGCGCAGCCGCTCGAGCACCGAGGCGGCTACCACGAGTTCGTCCTCGCTGAATCCCTCCAGTGCGGCGCGGAGGCGCGGCTCGAACCGTGCCCGGCGCTCCTCGACCAGCCCGCGCCCGCCGTCGGTGAGCGAGGTGAGCACCACGCGCCGGTCGCGGTCGGAGCGGTGGCGCTCGACGAGCCCGGCCGCCGCGAGCCCTTCCAGCATCTCGGTGACGCTCGCCGGGCTCAGGTCGGCGGCATCCGCGAGATCGCGGAGCGACAGCTGACTCTGGTCGCGAAGGCAGAACAGCAGGCTGTACTGCGCGTCGGTGAGCTCGCCCGGGCAGTGGGCCTCGCGCCCGCGCATCCGTCGCAGGGCGGCCAGCGCTCGCTTGAACGATCGCGCAACCTCCTCGGCGGCGTCGCGCTGGTCGCGCTCGCCTACCACGTCTCCAAGCGCCGATAGCCGCTCGCCGGCGGCCGCGGTCACGCCGCGATCGCCTCCGCCATCGCCTCGGCGGACGTCCCGGACTGCGCCGCCCTTGGCCGCGCGCGCGGCACGCTCGGCGCGCATCAGGATCACGCACGGGATGATCGCGGCCGCCGTCAGCCCGGCCGACACCCAGAACGCCGTGCCGTAGGCGGCGGCGGCTCCGCTGAGGCCGTGAGCGCCGACCAGGGCGCGTTGGAGCACGACCGCGAGGATGGCGGTGCCGATCGAGCCGCCGACGCGCTGGATCACGTTCAGCTGCGGGGTCGCACTCGAGAGCTCGGAGCGTTCGAGCGCGGCGAACGCCGCCGCCATCGCGGGCAGGAAGCCAAAGCCGATCCCGATCCCGCGCACGAACATCGCCACCGACAACCCGAAGATCGACGTGTGGGCGCCGATCAGGCCGAACGGAATCGTCGCGACCGTGCACAGGATCACGCCGAACAGCGCCAGCCCGCCGCCGCCCCAGCGGTCGGTCAGCTTGCCGGCGATCGGCATCGCGAGCGCCGCGCCGAGACCCTGCGGCGCGGTCAGCAGCCCGGTGTCGACGACGCTCTCGAGACGGACTTCCTGCCAGTACAGCGGCAGCAGGATCATCCCGCCGAACAGCGCGGCGCCGAGGCAGAACATCGCGAACGAGGCCGAGGAGAACGTCGCCTTGCGGTACAGGCGCATGTCGAGCAACGGCTTGGGCACCCGCAGCGCGTGGAGCACGAACGCCGCGACCAGCGCGGGTCCGACGATGCACGGGATGATGACCTTGAGCGAAGTGAAGCTGCCGGTCGCGCCGATCTCGGCCAGACCGTAGGTGAGCAGCGGGAGGCCCGTGGCCATCAGGAGCAGCCCGCGCGTATCGAGCTTCTCGACCTGGCTCCCGCTTGATCCACGGCAGGTACCGCAGCGCCGCGAACACGGCGATCGCGCCGATCGGGACGTTCACGTAGAAGATCCAGCGCCAGCTCGCGTTCTGGATGATCAGGCCGCCGATCGTCGGGCCGAGGATCGGCGCCAGCATCGCCGGCACCGCGACGACGCTCATGACTCTTCCCATCCGCTTCGGTCCGGCGGCCTCGGCCATCATCAGCTGGCCGATCGGCAGGATCATGCCGCCGCCGACGCCCTGCAGGACGCGGAACACGATCAGCTCGGTCGTCGACGTGGCGAGCCCGCACAGCGCGGATCCGGCCGTGAACAGCACCAGCGAGACCAGGTACACCTGCTTGGCGCCGAAGCGCCGGGCGGCCCATCCGGTGACCGGGATCACCGCCGCGAGCGCCAGCATGTACCCGGTCACGACCCACTGGATCTGGTCGATCGTCGAGTGCAGCTCGTGGCTCGAGCGTGGCCAGCGCGACGTTGACGATCGTCGTGTCGAGGATCGACATGATCGATCCGACGATCACGACCGCGCTGATGCGCCAGACGTGTGCGCTGATCGGGTCGCCGGCGTCTTCCTGCCGGCTGATCGCTGCGTTCCCGTTGCCGCCGGAATCCATCGGGCCCGAAACGTTAGGCTCCGAACGATCGGCTGTCAAGAGGCCGAAACGTCGGCAGACACTGCCGATCGGCGCTGTCCGTCTATCTTCATTAGGTAATGCCCACGTTTGCCGACCTTGGACTCGACCCCGAGATCCTCGACGCCGTCCACGACGTCGGGTACGAGTCGCCGAGCCCGATCCAGGAGCAGGCGATTCCGCCCCTGCTCGAGGGCCTCGACGTGATCGGTCAGGCCCAGACCGGATCGGGCAAGACGGCGGCGTTCGGGCTCCCGATGCTCCAGTACGTCAACCCGGGCGAGCACGAGGTCCAGGGCCTCGTGCTGACGCCGACCCGCGAGCTGTGCATCCAGGTGACCCAGGCGCTGCGGGCGTACGGCCGGCGCAAGGGCATCGACGTCGTGGCCGTGTTCGGTGGCGCGCCGATCCGCTCCCAGCAGGCGCAGCTACGGGCCGGCGGCCACGTCGTCGTGGGGACGGTCGGACGGGTCAAGGACCTGATCTCGCGCCACTCGCTGATGCTCCACGCGTGCCGCTTCATCGTGCTCGACGAGGCCGACGAGATGCTCGACCTCGGCTTCCTCGAGGACGTCGAGAAGATCCTGGCGCTGACCCCGTCGAGCCGCCAGACCGCGCTGTTCTCGGCGACGATGCCGCCCGAGATCAGGCGGCTGGCCGATCAGTACCTGTACGACCCGGTGACGGTCAAGGTCAAGGCCGCGACGCTGACGGTCGACACCGTCGAGCAGTTCGCGCTCGAGGTCACGTCCGCGGGAGAAGGCCGACAAGCTCGTCGAGGTGCTCAGCGCCGAGCGGCCGGACCAGGCGCTCGTGTTCGTGCGGACCAAGGTGCGCACCGAGCAGCTGTACCGCACGCTGCGCGACCGCGGGATGAACGTGAAGGCGATCCACGGCGACATGACCCAAGGGGCCCGCGACGGCGTGATGATCTCGTTCAAGGACGGCCGCCTGCCGCTGCTGGTCGCGACCGACGTGGCCGCGCGCGGGCTCGACATCTCGGGCATCTCGCACGTCATCAACTACGACGTTCCGACCTCGCCGGACGTGTACGTCCACCGGATCGGCCGCACCGGTCGCGTCGGCCGGAGCGGCCGCGCGATCACGTTCGTCGAGCCCCAGCAGCGGCGAGAGCTCCTCGCGCTCGAGAAGAACGCCGGCGTCACGCTCGCCCCCTGGGTCGAGGACGCGCACGTCGCCCCGACCCCGGTGAAGGCCAAGCCCCGCCGCCACTCCAAGCCGCACGACTCCTCCGACGGCGATGGGCGGGCGCGGAAGGTGATCGTTTCGATGGGGCGGGCCGCCGGGCTCGAGCCCTCCGACATCATCCACGCGATCACGGCCGCGACCGGTCTGGACGGCGAGCGCGTGCGCAACGTCCGCGTGCTCGAGCGCTTCACGCTGCTCGAGGTACCCGAGCAGGACGTCGACCGCGTGGTCGATCGCGTCAGCGGCACCGAGCTGCTCGGCCAGCTCGTACAGCTCGAGCCCGCCGCCACGTAGACGCGACGTTCGTTCGCCCGGCGCGGCGCGGCGCGGGCACGGCGCGGTGTCAGATCTCCGTCAGCTGCCGGACGTCACGGCGCGACTTCGGGTCGCGCCGGCGTGTTGCGTTCTATAGGCCGGCTGTTAGGCCGGGAACCTAACGCTTGGAGGTACGGATCTTGCGTCTGAAATCGCTCGTCCGGCGGCGCCCCTCGGCGCCGATGGTGGTCTCGTTCGTCGGCGCTGTTCGTGTCGCTCGGCGGCGCCGGCTACGCGGCGGTGAGCCTGCCGAGAAACAGCGTCGGGAACGCGCCAGCTCCAGAACGGCAGCGTCGGCAACTTCAAGCTGAAGTCGAACGCGGTCGGGGCGAAGAAGATCATCAACGGCTCGGTCGGGGCCAAGCAGGTGAACTCGAGCCAGGTGCAGCTGCGGGTCGCCAGCGCCTGCTCGACCGGCGCGATCTCGGCCGTCGGGCTGTCCGGCAGCGTGACCTGCACGCCGACGCTGGGCAATGAGTACGGGTCGAACACGGCGGCCACGACGCTCGGGGCGAGCTCGACGCAGGTGGCCACCCAGTCGCTCGCCGCCGGATCGTCGTACCTGGTGCTGGCCTATCCGCACGTCGTGATCAGCGGGGCCTCGGGTCAGCACGTCGAGGTCGAGTGCACGCTGTCGGTCCCGGCGGGCTCGGGCACGCCGCCGCCGGCCAACCCGACCACCACGACCAAGACCCTCGCGGTCGACTCGGCTCGAACGCGCACTCGACAGCCGGGACGATCCCGCTCGTGCTGCCGGTGGCGTCGTCGACGAGCATCCAGCCGGCGACCGTGAACTGCACCGACACGTCGGCGAATCCGGCCACGCCGGCGCCGACGGTCGACGGTCGACACGACGATCAGCGCGATCCAGACCGCCAGCAACAACTGACGCCTAGGACCGCCAGCAACAACTGACGCCTGAGGGAAGGGCCGGTCCCGCCGGGGCGGGCGGGACCGGCCGGGGGCGCGATAGCGTCCGATGAACACCCGGCCGCTCGGGGCCGGGATTCGGACATATGGGAGGTAATGCGATGCGCCCACCTCGTCCCTCGGCGTCGCTCGTGGTGTCGTTCCTGGCCCTGTTCGTCGCGCTCGGCGGAGTCAGCTGGGCGGCGATTCATCTGCCGCCACACAGCGTCGGGAACGCCCAGCTCCAGAACTTCTCGGTGGGCAACGCCAAGCTCAGGCCGTTCTCGGTCGGCGCCGGCAAGATCATCCCGGGCGCGGTCGGCGCGGCGCAGGTGAACTCGAGCCAGGTGCAGTTGCGGGTCGCCGGTCCGTGCACCGCCGGCGCGATGCAGTCGATCGCGGTGTCGGGAGACGTGACCTGCACGCCCGTGCTGCCGAACGAGTACGGGTCAAACACGCGCGGCCACGACGCTCGGGGCGAACTCGACGCAGGTGGCGTCGCAGTCGCTCGCGGCGGGGTCGTCGTACCTGGTGCTGGCCTATCCGCACGCGGTGATCAGCGGGAGCCGCGGGGCAGCACGTGGAGGTCGACTGCACGCTGTCGGTCCCGCCGGGTTCGGGCACGCCGCCGCCGGCAACCCGACGACGACGACGAAGACCCTCGCGGTCGATCTCGGTCCGAGCGACGCAGTCGCAGGCGGGGACGATCCCGCTCGTGCTCCCGGTGGCGTCATCGACCGCCGGCCAGCCGGCGACCGTCAGCTGCACCGACCACTTCGACGCCGAGCACGCCGGCGCCGACGGTCACGGTCGACACGACGATCAGCGCGATCCAGACCGCGAGCAACAGCTGACGACGCGGGCCCACTACGCTGCGGGCCATGTCAAATGCTCAAATGAACACAAGCCTCGGCACGATCTCGCTCGAACTGTTCGACGAGGACGCGCCCGAGACCGTTGCCAACTTCCGCAAGCTCGCCGGCGAGAACTTCTACGACGGGATCATCTTCCACCGGATCATCTCCGGCTTCATGATCCAGGGAGGCTGCCCCGAGGGCACCGGCACGGGCGGCCCCGGTTATACGTTCAAGGACGAGTTCAACAGCCACAAGGTCGTGCGCGGCGCGCTCGCGATGGCGAATGCCGGCCCCAACACGAACGGGTCGCAGTTCTTCATCGTCACCGCCGACAGCGCGCCGTGGCTCGACGGCAAGCACACCGTGTTCGGCGAGGTCACCGACGGGATGGACACGGTCGACGCGATCGAGGGCCTGCCCACCGGCGCCGGCGACCGTCCGGTCGAGCCGCCGGTGATCAAGCTCGATCGATCTCAGCTAGCTACCCGGCGTAGTTGTTGAACACGCCGGTGCTGAATATCGGGAGCCCGGGAGCGCCGGCGTAGCCCAGCCGGTGCAGCCCGAACATGTTCTCGATCGTCGCCAGCAGCGAGAAGTGGTTGAAGTAGTCGACGACGTCGGTGCTGTTCGGCCTTGACGTAGGGTGAGATCAGCAGCAGGCCGACCTGTCCGCCGCCGCCGGTCGGGGTCGTCTCGCCGCTGCCGAGCGAGACCGGCGCGGTGGTGGTGGTCGCCGGCGTGGTCGTTGTGTCGGTGGTGTGGTCGTTGCCGGCGTGGTGGTCGTGTCGGTGGTCGTCGTGTCGGTGGTTGTGCCGCCGCGGTGTCGTCGTGTCGGTCGTCGTCGTCGTCGCGGTTGTGGTCGTGTCGGTCGTGGTGGTCGTTGCTGGCGCGGTGGTCGTGTCGGTAGTCGTCGTTCCCGTGGTCGCGGTGCCCGGCGTGGTCGTTCCCATCGCCCCCGGCGGCGCGGCGGGCGTCCCGGCCGGGAGGCCGCGCAGGTTCGGATACGACGCCGGGCTCGCGCAGCACGCGCTCGGGTCGGCGTACTGGCCCGTCTGCGGCGCCTGGTCGAACGTGATCGCGATCATCCCGCCGTCCTTGTAGGCCGGCGAGCGCTTGATCTCGGGCACGACGGACTTCAGGAAGCGGTTGGCGGCGGCGAGCCCGGTGGCGGCATCCGGCGTGCACGGGGCTTCGCTTCCGTCGTTGCACGGCGCCGGGATGACGTACGAGAGCGTCGGCGTCGTGCTCGCGCTCTTCAGATCGCTTGGCCAAGCTGACCGAGGCCGACCTCGTTGTTGTGGCACGCGGCGCCGCTCGGTCATCGAGCGGAAGTAGAGGAACGGGTTGCGCCAGGCCAGGTACGCGTTCTTCGAACCCGCCACCTGTGGCACCTTGCTGCCGACCTTCGGCACGCGGCAGGCGGACTTCGCGGTCGAGGGCACCCCTTGCACGTAGGCCTTCCAGGTGTCGCCGGCGCTCGACAGCTGGCCCGCGAGTGTCTTGGTGGCGGCCGGATATGCGCACCCGCTGCCGATCACCTGCCCTCGGGCCCCCTTGGTCGCGGGCTTGATGTGCGAGAACACCGGGCAATCGGTCGCGGTCTGCACGGTCGGTCCCTGGCCGCTGACCAGCGCGATCTCGTTCGCGAGCGGTGCGCCGGCGACCGCGTAGTAGTTCTGGACGAGCTCTCCCTGCCGGCGGAGCGCGCCGCTCAGATAGCCGCTGGACCCGCCGAAGGACTGCGTGAAGCCACGGTCCGACAGGACGATCAGGAACACGTGCTTGACCGGCGGAAGGCCGTTCAGCCCTGCCGAGGTGTATCGGTGCCGGGGTCGACGCCGGCGACGTGGTCGGCGAAGCCGACGCCTGGTCGTCCGGCTGCACCGCTGCGGCCGCGCCGCCGCCCGCCGCAGCAGCGGCGACCGCCGCCGCCGCCGCCCGATCCGCCGGCTGCGATACCACCACGGTCGCGCCGCCGGCGTGGTCGCCGGATGGCCGAGTCCGACCACGATCAGAGGCGCGCTCGCCAGGGTCTCGACGCTGGTTCCGCCCACGAGCGAGCCGACGATCACGCCGAACGCGAGCATCCCCATCACCGCCACCGCGGCGGCGCGAGGCCCGGGCATCGCGAACGCGCCTGCGGGCGGCCGGCGATCCGCCTCTGAGAGCGAGTCTGCGAGCGGCGTCCCCGGAGGCAGATCCGGCGAGGGTCCCTGTTCGCGGATCGCGCCGATCAGCGCCGCGATCTGGGCCGGCAGCGGCCCGCGGCGAGTCCCGCATTCCACGCAGTAGCGCTGGTCGTGAGCCAGCGGCGCGTCGCAATCGGCACATCGGGTCGCGTTGCGAGGCTCGGTGGCCGTGGATTCCGAAGTGCTCATCGCCGGTCCGCCAGTGTCGTCCGCATAACTCCGCTAGATGTGAACATCTTGAGATCGGCCGTCACCCTTGACGCTCGGCAGTCCGTCGATCTCGGTCACGACTCGTTCACAACTATGGCGGGACCTCCGCTGATACTACGGACGGGGGAGCGCCAGGGGCGCCCGCGACCACCCAGAAACAGCGAATACGGAGACGAACCACTGGCGTACGAGCCAGAGAAGAACGCGGCGAGAGCGAATTCGGGGCCCGGCATACGGGGCGCGGATGATCCGACCCGCGAGTTGCCCGCTGCGCCGGCGACCCCCTCGGAGGACCGGTGTGGCGCCTGTGGCGCTCCGCTCGCGCACGACCAGCACTACTGCGTCGAGTGCGGCGAGCGCCGCGGCCAGTCGAGATTGCCCGTGGCTCAACCGGCACCGGAGGTGCAGACGCGTCGGGTTCGTACGGCCCGGGCGTCGCGGACGCCGCGCGCTTCGGCCGGCACCACGCTGGTGGCCGGGGTCGGCGTGCTGCTGCTGGCGATCGGACTGGGCTTCCTGATCGGGCACAACGCCAACAACACCGCGACCACAAAGGCGCAGGCCCCGGCCTCCCAGGTCATCACGGTGCAGGATGGAGGAGGCGGAACCGGTACCAGTGCCGCCGCCGCCACGACCACGACCACCACCGCGCACAAAGCGCCCAAAGGCCTGAGCGGCAAGCTCAAGGCAGCCGCTGAGTCCACGGCACCACCGCCCAAGGCGGTACAGCAGAAGGCCACCCAGGCCGCCAGCAAGGTGCTCGGCGGCTCCAACCACCTGGCGGCGCCGACGGTCAAGGTCGGCGGTTCGTGTAGCAACGGACAGGCCGGGTGCTCTGGAGGTCACTTCAGCGGGAATTTCTTCGGCCAATGAAAGGACGCGTTGATGGCACTACTGCGTAGACGCGGGACCGGAGCGGGTTCGCCGGCGTCCGTGGCCACCGCGAGCGCGACGACGGCCCCGGCCGCGGGCGTCCCCGTCGCGCCGCCGCCACCGGGGGCGGCGACGGCCGCAAACCCGACCGAGAGTCAAATCATCGACCTCGAGCGCCGGCGGGATACGCTCAAAGCACGCGTCGCTGAGATGCAGTGGGATCTCGGTGGCCTCGTTTATGAGATGGCGATCCGCGACCGGATTCACGTCGACGTACTCGTCAAGCGAGCGGCGCTGCTACAGGACGCGGACTCCGAGCTTTCGGAGATCGAACGCATCCTGCGACTCGAGCAGAGTGCCACCGCCGGCGTGTGTGTCTCCTGCGGGGCGCCGCACAGCACCGGCGCGTCGTTCTGCTGGCAATGCGGCCAGCCCATCCTGCAACAGGTCTCGAGCGACTCGATCTTCCGCTAAGGCGCCGCCGTCAGGCGCCGCCGACCATCCCACTACCCCCGCCCCCGCTGGGCCTGGCTTCGTCAGCCGAACTTCCCGGCGACGTAGTCGCGCGTGCGCGGGTCGGCGGGGCTACGGAAGATCGTCTCGGTGTCGTCGTATTCGATCAGCGTTCCGACCCGGGCTGGGCCGGTGGTGTCGAGGCTGAAGAACGCCGTCCGGTCTGCGACCCGCGCGGCCTGCTGCATGTTGTGGGTGACTATCACGATCGTGAACCGATGCTTGAGGTCGTGCATCAGATCCTCGATCGAGGCCGTCGCGACCGGGTCGAGCGCCGACGCCGGCTCGTCCAGGAGCAACACGTCCGGCTCGATCGCGATCGCGCGGGCGATGCACAGGCGCTGCTGCTGCCCGCCCGAGAGGCCAAGCGCACTGCTCTTGAGACGGTCCTTGACCTCGTCCCACAGCGCCGCCTGGCGGAGCGCCCGCTCCACGCGATCGTCGAGGTGGTTCTTCATCCCCAGGTTCCGGGGTGCCCAGGCGACGTTGTCGTAGATCGACTTGGGGAACGGGTTCGGCTTCTGGAACACCATCCCGATCCGCCGGCGCACCTCCACGCGATTGGCCCGGCCGTCGTACAGGTCGTGACCGTGGTAGAGAATCTGGCCGGTGAGGCGGAATCCCGGGATCGGGTCATTCATCCGGTTGAGGCTGCGGATGAACGTGGACTTGCCGCACCCGGACGGACCGATCACCGCGGTCACCTGGTTGCGGTAGATCTTCAGCGACGCCCCCGCCAGGGCCCGGCTCTCGCCGTAGTAGATCGATACGTCGCGTATGTCGAACACCACTGCGTGTTCCTGGGGCGCCGCCGCGCCGTTGCCGGCCGGCGCGGAGTGATCACCGGGAGCACCGGCTCGGTCCGGATCCGGACTCGGCGTCGCGCCTCCTCGGCGCGTCGGATCTGGCTGGCTGTCCGGTCCGAGTCGGTCATTGGCCCATCTTTGCACGGGTGCGGGCGAGGATCAGCCGAGCCACTACGTTGGCGATGAGAATCAAGATCATCAGCACGAACGCCGCCCCCCACGCGCGGGTGACGGCCTGAGCCAGAGGCAGGTCGTACGACGTGTAGATGAACATCGACACGCTCGGGAGACCGTGAAACAGGTTCAGCGATGTGCTGTAGGGGTTGAAGCCGATCGAGTCGCAGATCAGCAGCGGCGCGGTCTCGCCCGCCGCTCGGGCCGTTGCGAGGATCGCCCCCGTGAGGATCCCTCCGAACGCAGCCGGCAGGATCACGCTGACGACGGCGCGCCAGCGGTTCACCCCGAGGGCGTCGGCAGCCTCGCGAAGGCTGCCCGGGACGAGCAGCAGGACCTCCTGGCTGGAGCGCGCCATCAGGGGCAGCATCACGATCGCGAGCGCGATCCCGCCGGCGAAACCTGACTGTCGATGCTGGGGAATGACGATCAGGCCGTAAACGAACAGCCCGACGATGATCGTCGGCAAGCCCGCCATCACGTCGAGCGCGAGCCGGAGGGCACTCGCGGTCCTTGATCGAGGCCCCGCGAACTCGGTCAGGTACAGCCCGGTGAGGATTCCGATCGGAAGTGCGATCAGCGCTCCGAAAGCGACGATCTCGAGCGTGCCGAGGAGAGCGTTGAAGATTCCGCCGCCGGCCAGCCCGGACGGGTTCTGGGTCACGAAGCTGAAGCTCAGAGCCGACGCGCCGCGGGAGGCCACGCCGTAGCACACGATCACGAGCACTGCGACGGCGAACACGGCTGCTGCCGTCGCGCTGACCTGGACGAAGCGGCTCATCGCGGCGCGCCGGCGCAGGTTGCCAGACGGAGTGAGGGGCGCGGTCGGGTCGAACGGCATCCCCTCGAACAGGGCCGTCTCCGACACGGCGCTCAAATGACCCTCCGGGTGACGTCGAAGCGCCCGGCGATCGTGCGCGATGCCACGCTCGTGAGGACGCATATCACCACGAGGACAAGGCCCGCGTAGAACATCGCGGCCGTGTGCAGAGAATTGACCGGAGACGTGAACTGATTGGCGATCTCCGCGGCGACCGTCGCGCCGGGCTCGAACAGCGATGCGTGGATCGCGGTGGCATCGCCGATCACGAACGAGACGGCGATCGCCTCACCGAGCGCCCGCCCGAGACCCAGAACCACGGCGGACGTCACACCTGACACCGTGGTGGGAAGGACGACTCCCCGAATGACCTCCCAGGGCGTCGCGCCGAGCGCCGCCGCGCCGTCCTTGAGCTCGGTGGGGACCGTCAGGAACAGGTCGCGGCTGAGCGCCGAGATGATCGGAAGGATCATCACGGTCAAGACCAGCCCGGCGGTGAACACGCCGATCCCGATCGGCGACGCCGGTCCGAACAGCGGGATGAAGCCGAGCGCGCTGTGGAGCCCGGGCTCGAGTTTGTCGACGAATGGGACGAGCACGACCAGCCCCCAGAAGCCGTAGATGATGCTCGGAACCGCCGCCAGCAGCTCGACCAGTGGCCCGACGACCGCCCGCACGCGGCCCGGCGCGATCATGCTCAGGTACAGGCCGATCGCGATCCCCAGGGGCGTGGCCAGCACGACCGCCATCAACGAGCTCACCGCGGTCCCGTAGAGCAGCGCCGCCGCGCCCTCGATGTGGAAGTTCGGCTTCCAGTCCGTGCTTGTGACGAAGCCGAGTCCGAACTTCGAGATCGCCGGCTGGCCGTTGCTGACCAGCTGGTAGACGACGTCGACCAGGGTCAGCGACGACGAGCACGCCGGCCAGCGCGCACAGACCGAACAAAACGCGGTCGCCTAGCCGCCCCGCGCGGCGCTGCGCGGTCCGCCTCCCTGCACGGCGCGGGAACCGTCCCGCGCCAGCGTGAACCTTGCCCTCGAGGACACGGCGCGGAAGCGTACGGAAAAGCTCGATCGCGGACCTTCGCGGTCTCCATCGCTCACAGATTTTCAACAACGTGGTCACAAGGTGGCAACAAGTGGCCAAATCTTCACGGAGATGCTTACCGCCATCTCGCGAGGGGCGGCCGGGCCACGTCGGGAGGTTTCTCAGGAATTCCCAAAAGGAAAGGAATACTGCTTTGCTCTTCAAGAGGTTCGCTGAGCGTCACGTGCGCGGGGTTGCTGGCAGGCTGCGTCTTAGGCCTGAGCGCAGCTGTCGCGTCCGCAGCGACGCCCACTCTCAACGGCGCCGGCTCGACGCTGGTGGCCCCGATCGAGGCCGAATGGGCCGCGGTGTGGGACACGTCCACCAGCAGCCTGGTCAACTACTCCCCCGTCGGGTCCGGGAGCGGCGAGAAGGACATCGCCGCCGGCCTCGTGGACTTCGGCGCCTCCGACGCGCCGCTGTCCGTGTATACGGGCGTTCCCAGCAACATCGTCCAGATCCCGTGGGCGCTGACCGCCACCGGCGTGAGCTATCACCTCAACGGCCTGAAGCCGAAGGGTTCGGTGCTTCATCTCACCGGATCGGTGCTGGCCAACATTTACCTCGGAAACATCACCAACTGGGACAACAAGCCGATCAAGGCCCTGAACAAGGGCGTGAAGATCCCCAACAAGCGGATCACGGTGTTCTGGCGTTCGGACGGATCCGGAGACACCTACGCGTTTACCCGGTACCTGTCAGATGTCTCCGGCACGTTCGGTAGCAAAGTCGGCGCGTCCACCACGGTGACCTTCCCGGTCGGCGTAGGCGCGAAGGGCAACCAGGGCATGGCGCAGGCGCTGATCGGCGACGAACGGCGGGATCGCCTACATCGCGGCCTCGTACCTGATCGCGAACCGCCTGCAGCCCGCGGCGATCAAGAATGCCGCCGGCAACTACGAGGTTCCGAACCTGGCTAACATCGCGGCCGCGGCGTCAGGGGTCGGCGTGCCGTCGAACAATGAGGTCACGATCGTCGATCCGGGGAAGCGCAAGAAGAAGGCGTACCCGATCTCGACGTTCACCTACGCGTTCGTCCCGACCAACGCCGCGCAGGGAGCCCTGATCAAGCTCCTTCATCGGCTACGCGATCACCGGCGGACAGAATTTCGGGCCCTCGCTGGACTTCTCGCCGTTGCCGAAGAACATCGTCAACGCGGACGAAAACACACTGAACTCGATCAACTGACCGACTGACACAACGATGTCTCGCGGGCCCGGTCGCGGATGCGACCGGGCCCGCTCGCATGTTGGGCAATGCACGTGGTGCAACACGCAGGTGATAGTTACTGCCTTTCACCGACGGTGACGAGCCCCGCGGCCGGCGACGGGGACCGCGGAGCGAGCGCCGCGGCGGCGATCGCGACGCAGTTCACCGCAGGCTGACGCCGAGGAGTCGCTCGAGTTGCGCGATCGTGTCCAACGCGGTGCGGTGATGGACGGTCGCCATCCCGAGCTTTGCCGCGGTCGCCAGATTGACGCCGAGATCGTCGACGAACACGCATTCCTCCGGCGCGAGCCCGATCCGCTCCGCTCCGAGAGAGTAGATCGCACGGTCGGGCTTGCGCATGCCAACCTCCCCGGAGATCACGACCGCGTCGAACAACTCCGCGAGCACATCCCTCGGGTAGCGCGTCGTTCCCCAGGAGTTCGAGACGAGCGCCGTTCGGATCCCGGTGCCGCGCGCGCGGCGGACCGCCTCGAGCATCTGCTCGTCGGGCCGCGCGCCGGCGAACATCCGGTTGATCAGGCCGGGCGCCTGCACGCCGAGCAGCGCCGCCACGCGCGGTTCGAACTGCTCCTGCCCAACCGCGCCGGTCTCGAGCCCGAGCATCAGCTCGCGGCCTTCGGTGCCTCCACCGAACGCCCGGCCGATCGAGTCGGGGTCGAGTCCCTCGAGCTCGCAGAAGGCGGCGAACGATTCGAACAGGTCGGTCGTCAGCACGCCGCCGTAATCGATCAGCAGGCCGCGGTGGCTCCCGTTCTCAGAGGCCATGTTGCGACACCGCCAGCGCCCGGTCGGCGATCTCGATCACGCCCTCGCCGAACGACTTCAGGTACGGATCGTCGGTGGAGCCCGCCAGCGCCCGCTTGTAGTTCCCCTCCATGAACACGACGGCCTTCCACAGCGCGAGCGTCACGTACCAATCGAGCGCCTGCACCGACCGGCCCGACCGCTCCTCGTAGCGCGCGGTCAGCTCGGCACGCGTCGGGAAGCCCGGGCCGCAGCGTGACGTTGTGGACGTTGAACTTGCCCAGCGCGTCGCCCGGCTCGCGTCCACTGCATGAGCATGTAGCCGACGTCGGCGAGCGGGTCGCCGATCGTCGCCATCTCCCAGTCGAAGATCGCGATCAGCCGCGCCGGGGCGCGAGCGGCGAACATCGTGTTCCCGAGCCGGTAATCGCCGTGGACGATCGTCGCCGGCGGCGACTCGGGGATGCTCGACCGCAGCCACGCGCCGACCTCCTCGACCTGCGGCAGCTCGCGCGTGCGGTTGTGCTCCCACAGCCCGGTGAAGCGTCGCAGCTGGCGGTCGAGATAGCCGGTCGGCTTGCCGAAGCCTTCCAGGCCGGCGCCGGCCCAGTCGGTGTCGTGCAGCTCGACCAGGGCGTCGATCAGCTCGTCGGCGATCCGGCTGCGCTGGTCGGGCGTGTCGAGCTGGCCGGGGATCGAGTCGGTGATGACCTCGCCGGCGATCTGCTCCATCACGTAGAACGGCGCGCCGATCACGCCGGCGTCCTCGCACACCGCGAGCACCCTCGGTGCGCGGACGGGGGTCGAGGCGAGCGCACGCAGCAGCCGCGCCTCCCGGAGCACGTCGTGCGCGCTCGGCGGCAGCGGTCCGCGCGGCGGACGCCGGAGCACGACGCCGGTCGACAGCGCGAACGTGACGTTCGAGTGACCCTCGCCGATCGGGGTCGCGGTCAGGTCCGCCGGCGCATCGAGGCCGTGCGCGCCGAGGAACTCGATCAGCGGCTCGAGCACGAGCAGCGGCTCGCGCGCGTTGTCCGCCGCGTCGGCGTGCGTGCGCACGATGTCGTCCGGAGCGAGGGTGACGGTCATGGCGAGCCAGGGTACCCGGCGGGCGTTCGCGTGCCAGCTACTCTCGACTGAGGCGCCGCCGTCAGGCGCCGCCGACAAATCGACCGAGGCGCCGCCGTCAGGCGCCGCCGACAATTCTCCATCACCACCATGCCCGAGCTACCCGAAGTTGAGATCACCGCACGTCTGATCGGCGCCGCTGTGGCCGGCGCGGAGATCGAGTCAGCGCTGGCGCCTGGGATCAATGCGCTGAAGACGTTCGACCCACCGCTCGCGGCGCTCGAGGGCGCCGGTTCGAGCACGTCGGGCGCCGCGGCAAGCTGTTCGTGATCGAGCTCGACGGCGACCTGGCGGTCGTGATCCACCTGATGTCCGCCGGCCGCCTGCAGCTGTTCGACACGCGCGCCTCGTTGCGCGACCGGACGTCGCGGTTCCTCGTCCGCCTCGTCGACGGCCGCGAGCTCCGCCTGCGCGAGTTCGGCACGCGCCAGCGGGCCTGGGTCAAGGTGCTGCGGGCGGCGGACGTCGACGACGAGGAGACGATCGCGGCGCTCGGCCCCGAGGCGTGGCCCGACCCGCCGCCGTTCGCCGAGCTCCTCGACCAGCCCGGCCGCTGTACGCGCTGCTCCGCGATCAGCACGTGATCGCGGGCATCGGCCGCTCGTGGGTCGACGAGATCCTCCACGCGGCGATGATCTCGCCGTTCAAGCGCGGGTCCGACCTCGACGAGGACGAGGCGGACCGGCTTCGCGACACGACCGTGCGCGTCCTCGGCGGCGCGATCGCGGACTACGAGGCGACGCTGTCGCTCCCGATCCCCGACAAGCTGCCGATGCCGCTCACCGTCCACCGCCGCAACGGCGAGCCCTGCCCGCGGTGCGGCGATCAGCTCGAGGCCGTGTTCTACGAGGACTACGTGATGTGCTACTGCCCGACGTGCCAGACGGACGGCAAGCTGCTCAAGGACCGGCGCCTGTCGCGGCTACTCAAGTAGCGGCGCCCCAGGTACGATCCGCAGGCTCATGGCACTCGAGCCCGGCGACAAGGCGCCCGACTTCACCCTCCCCGACCAGCACGGCAACCAGGTGAAGCTTTCGGACCTCGAAGGCAAGACCGTCGTCCTGTACTTCTACCCCAAGGCGGACACGCCTGGCTGCACGACTCAGGCGTGCGGCGTGCGCGACCACCGCGCGGATTACGCGAACGCCAACACCGTCGTTCTCGGCGTCTCGCCCGACGCGGTCAAGCCGATCGCGAAGTTCGACCAGAAGTACAGCCTCGGCTTCCCGCTCCTCTCAGACGAGGACCATGCGGTGGCCGAGGACTACGGGGTGTGGGTGGAGAAGAACCGCTACGGCCGCACGTACATGGGCAACGAGCGCACCACGTTCGTGATCGCCGAAGACGGCACGATCCGAGACGTCTTCCGCACCGTCAAGCCCGCCGAGCACGACGAACTCGTGCTGGGCGCGCTGGCCGGCTCTTAGCGCGCGGTCCGCGGTCTACTGAAGGCCCTCGCGCGCCTCGCGCACGAGCGTCACAGCCTCGGGGAAGATGTGGGCCATCACGGTCCGCAGCTGCTCCGCCTGCTGCTCGGTCGTCCCCTGGATGTTGATGCGGTTCATCGCCGCGACGGTCAGATCGACCGCGAGCTTGATCGCGTTGTCGGCCCACGCGAGCCGCTGAGCGCCCTGCATCTGCTCGGCGAACTCGCCCAGCCGACGCTGCAGCTCGTCAGGATCTCCGAACAGGCCTCCGAATCCACTTCCTTCCATGACTCAATGGTACCCGGCGCGCGCAGTCGGGAGGACTCGATCGTGCCGAACACCTCTTAGACTGGCGTCTGATGACGCCCGAGGAGCGAGTCGCATACGAGCACCGGGTCCGCACGCGCCAGGTCGTGCTGGCCGCGCTCGCCGGGATTCTCGTGATGGTCGCCGTCCTGATCCAGATCGGTGGACCTCAGCCCAAGGTCACCGAGGACACGCTGAAGCTCGTGATCGAGAACGAGCGGTTCACGCGCGACCTGGTCGCCTCGATCGTCAGCGCCATCGGCCTGCTCGCGCTGGCGTCGACGCTGTGGTACCTGTGGGGGTGCACGCGCTTCCGCGACCCGACCGTCAAGCCGAACTTCATCGGGCCGCTCGCGGTGGCGGGGGCGGTGCTGTCGGCGGTCAGCGTGCTCGCGTTCGTGATCGCCTACGGCGTCCAGGCGCACGACTTCGTGCACCACGGCATCCAGACGTATCCGGAGGCCAACGCGCTGCTGACGAAGACCTCGATCGTGATCCCGCAGATCCTGATCGACCTGAGCGCCCTGCTGATCGCGATCGGGCTCGTGATGGTGTCGCTGACCGCGATGCGGGTCGGCTTGCTGAGCCGCTTCCTCGGTTACGTCGGGATCGTCGCCGGCGTGTTCACGATCATCCCGCTGGTCCCGATTCCGATCGTCGAGGCGTACTGGCTGCTCGCGCTTGCGTATCTGCTGAGCGGCCGCTGGCCGAGCGGCGTGCCGCCGGCCTGGACCACGGGTCGCGTCGAGCGTTGGCCGAGCACGCAGCGTCAGCGTCAGCGCCCGGCCCGGGAGCCGCTGCTCGGCCGGGGGCGGGCCAAGCCGGCTCCGGAGCCCGCGCCGGAGCCCGTGGGGGCGCCGGCGCGGAGCACGCGTTCGACGACCTCCAAGCGCAAGCGCAAGCGGCGTAAATAGCTCCGTACGACATCCGTCCGGAACGCTCATCCGTGCCGACGCCGGCGCGGCTGACTGGCCGATCATCGGTCTAGCTGTCCCGGCTCCTGTCCACGCCGGGGGCCGGGACAGGTTCGCTTCAAGCCGTATCTGGAAGAGCGAAGACAAACTCAGCTCTGGTCCGGTCCTGGGGCATCCTCGCCTGGGGCGTCGGGAACCGGATCCGGAGCTGTGCGGGCTCGAGTTGGTGATCGCCGGGCGGCCAAACGCCGTCCGGCGGTCACCGTTCATCGTGCTCAGGCGACCGCTCGCGGCCGTACGACCACCGCTCACCGATCCAGCTCTTGAGAAGCGCGGCGCGCAGGGGCAAGGTTCGCGCCGACTATCAATCCCTCAGAGGAGGACTAGATGGAAGCCGCAAACATTGGCGGGCGTGAAGCGGACGTCGCGCCGGCCGATCCGGCCGGTGGTCGGATGGCGGGGTGGACGCCGGCTGATCCGGGGCCGCTGGGCTTGGCCGCGTTCGCCGGAACGACGTTCATGCTCAGCCTGATCAATGCCGGGCTGGTCGGCACGCACAGGTTGCCAGGCGGCGGTTTGCTGCCGATGGTGGCCGCACTAGCGCTCGCCTATGGCGGCATTGCACAGTTCGTCGCGGGCCTCTGGGAGTTCCGGACCGGCAACACGTTCGGGGCGGTGGCGTTCTGCTCCTACGGCGCGTTCTGGATCTCGTTCTTCTTCATCGTCCAATCCGTCGGCAAGAACGCGCCGACCGAGGTGTTCAGCGGGCTCGGGCTGTACCTGTGGATGTGGGGGATCTTCACGGCCTACATGTTCATCGCGTCGCTGCGGACGACCGGGGCGGTCGCGCTGGTATTCCTGCTGTTGGCGATCACGTTCCTCATCCTCGGGATCGGCAACTCGGCGCTCGCCGGTACCGCCAGCGCCACCAACGGCACGATCAAGCTGGGCGGCTGGCTCGGGATCATCACCGCGATCGCGGCCTGGTACGCGTCGTTCGCCGGGGTGATCAACTCGACCTACGGTCGGGTGATAGCGCCGGTCGTTCCGTTGAACCGCTAGCGGTCGAGAAAAGCCCATCAATACGCTGTTCTCGAGTAGAACTAGCGACAGACTCATCGAAACATTGCAGAACCCTGGAGCGCCGGCGGCAACGCCGGCGCTCTGGGCTGTCAGGAAGCCGGTTGCCGCCGGGTCGGAAGGAGAGACATAGATGGCTGACACCACCAAGCCAGCGCCCACTCAGGACGAGACCGCCGAAGATGAGGTCTCGGAGGCGCAGATCGCAGTTCACTGGCGGGAGGAGGAGTACTTCGAGCCGCCGGCCGCGTTCGCCGCTCAGGCGAACGCGAACGATCCGGCGATCCTCGAGCGCTTCAGCCCGGAGCGCTTCCCGGATTGCTTCATCGAGTACGCCGACATGCTCACGTGGGACCGGAAGTGGGACACGCTGCTCGACACGAGCAATCCGCCGTTCTTCAAGTGGTTCGTAGGCGGGCGGCTGAACGCGTCCGTCAACTGCGTCGACCGGCACCTCGAGACCCGCGGCGACAAAAACGCGCTGATCTGGGTGCCCGAGCCCGAAGACCTGGAGCCGGTCGAGATCACATACGCGGAGCTCCATCGCCGCGTCAACGAGTTCGCGGCGCTGCTGCGTGACTTCGCCGGCGTGAAGGCGGGCGACCGGGTCACGTTCCACATGCCGATGGTGCCCGAGCTGCCGGTGGCGATGCTCGCCTGCGCGCGGCTCGGCGTGATCCACTCCGAGGTGTTCGGCGGCTTCAGCGGCGCCGCGTGCGGTCAGCGCATGGCCGACGCGAAGAGCACGGTCCTCGTCACGATGGACGGCTACTACCGCAACGGCGACCTGATCGATCACAAGGTCGAAGGCCGATCAGGCGATCGAGGAGGCGCGCAAGGAGGGGATCGAGGTCGAGAAGGTGCTGGTCTGGAGGAGGATCCCCGGCGAGTACCACTCTGAGAGCCCGATGGTCGAGGGCCGTGACTACTTCGTCGACGACCTGCTCGAGGACTACCGCGGGCAGCAGGTCGAGCCCGAGTCGCTGGCCGCCGACGACACGCTGTTCCTGATGTACACGAGCGGCACCACCGGCCGCCCGAAGGGCGCCCAGCACTCGATCGGCGGCTACCTCAGCTACGTGACCGGCACGTCGAAGTACTACCAGGACATCCATCCCGACGACACCTACTGGTGCTTCGCGGACATCGGGTGGATCACCGGGCACTCCTACATCGTCTATGGGCCGCTGGCGCTCGGCACGACGAGCGTGATGTACGAAGGGGTGCCGACCTATCCGGATCCCGGCCGCCCGTGGCGGATCGCCGAGAAGCTCGGCGTGGACATCTTCCACACCGCGCCGACGACGATCCGGATGCTGCGCAAGGTCGGGCCGGAGGAGCCGGAGAAGTACAGCTACCACTTCAAGACGATGACGACGGTCGGTGAGCCGATCGAGCCCGACGTGTGGCGCTGGTACTACCACTTCGTCGGCAAGGGCCAGGCGGCGATCACCGACACGTGGTGGATGACCGAGACCGGCGGCTTCCTCGGCAGCACGCTGCCGGGGCTGCAACCGATGAAGCCCGGCAGCTGCGGACCGGAGGCGCTCGGGATCCAGCTCGTGATCTACGACGAGAACGGCAAGGAGATCCCGAGGGGCTCCGGCAAGGCGGGCTACATCTGCGTGCGCAATCCGTGGCCCGGCAGGATGCTGACCGTGTGGGGCCAGGACCAGCGGTTCATCGACACCTACTACGCCAAGTTCAACGGAACCCGGACAGCAAGGACTGGCGCGACTGGCCGTTCATGTGCGGCGACGGCGCCATGGAGTCCGAGGACGGCTACTTCCGGATCCTCGGGCGGATCGACGACGTGATCAACGTCGCCGGGCACCGGCTCGGGACCAAGGAGCTCGAGTCGGCGGCGATCACCGTCGACGAGGTGGCCGAGGCGGCCGCCGTGCCGGTCGTCGACGAGGTGCGCGGGAAGGTCGTCGAGATGTACATCTCGCTGAAGCCCGGGGTACCCGCCGACGCGGGGATCGACCGGAAGGTATCTGAGGCGATCGTCAGGGAGATCGGGGCCATCGCCCGGCCCAAGAACGTGTGGATCGTCAAGGACATGCCGAAGACCCGCTCGGGGAAGATCATGCGGCGCGTGATCGCGAGCATCTCGAACTTCACCGACGTCGGCGACGTGATGACGCTCGCCAACCCCGAGATCGTCGAGGAGATCCGCCACCACGTGCAGGCCGAGAAGTCGGCCAAGGGCGACGTCCCGCGCGAGCTGTCCGAGCAGGAGAAGGCCGAAATCGCCGCGTACGGGCACGCGGAGTAGCCGCAGGCCGCCGCCTGCCACAGCCGATGCCGATACCGCGCCCGGTCCCCGACCGGGCGCGGTCCCATGCATCCGCCACCGGGTGGGGGCACGCGAGTAGTCTCGCGGTAGTCGTCTACGCCCGCTGGGTAGTAGACCTGAGAGAGCACCCGGAAGGAGAGAGTTCCTGTGGCAGACACGGCAACGACCCACGAGTCAGATCAGACCCTCGAGTCCAAGCTCGAGGAGATGCTCGATATCGAGAAGTTCGAGCCTCCCGAGGAGTTCGTCAAGCAGGCGCTGCTGGACGATCCGTCGGTCTACGAGGAGGCTGAGAAGGACTGGAAGGGCTGGTGGATGAAGCAGGCGAAGGAGCTCCATTGGTTCAAGGAGCCCAGCCAGGACGTCGACGATTCCAACCCGCCGTTCTACAAGTGGTTCGCGGACGGCAAGATCAACGCCTCCTACAACTGCGTGGACCGCCACGTCGAGGCGGGCAACGGCGAGCGGGTCGCGTTCCACTGGCGCGGCGAGGAAGGTGAGGAGGAGGACATCACCTATGCCGACCTGCACCGCGACGTGCAGAAGTTCGCCAACGCGCTGAAGGACCTCGGCATCGAGAAGGGCGACATCGTCGGGATCTTCCTGCCGATGATTCCCGAGGTCGTGGTGGCGATGCTGGCGTGCGCCCGGATCGGCGCGCCGCACAACGTCGTGTTCGGCGGCTTCTCGGTCGGCTCGGTCCGCGAGCGGATGGAGTTCTCCGAGGCCAAGGCGCTGATCACCGTCGACGGCGCCCGGCGCAAGGGCAAGACCGCGAACATCAAGCAGACGGTCGACGAGGAGATGGGCGACCTCGAGTCGCTCGAGCACATCGTCGTGGTCAAGCGAACCGACGCCGACTGCGAGATGAAGGACGGCCGCGACGTCTGGTACCACGAGATCGTCGAGAAGGCCGACGACGAGTGTCCGGCCGAGGAGCTCGACGCCGAGCATCCGCTGTACGTGCTGTACACGAGCGGATCGACCGCCAAGCCCAAGGGCGTGCTCCACACGACCGGCGGCTACCTGACCGGCGTCGCGTCCACGCACCGCTACGTGTTCGACCTGCATCCAGGACGAGGACGTCTACTGGTGCTCGGCCGACGTTGGGTGGGTGACCGGCCACTCGTACATCGTGTACGGGCCGCTGCTCAACGGCGCGACCAGCGTGATGTACGAGGGCGCGCCGGACTACCCGCACAAGGGGATCTGGTGGGAGCTGTGCGAGCGCTACGGCGTGACGAAGTTCTACACCGCGCCCACGGCGATCCGGGCCTGCATGAAGTGGGGCGTCAAGCACGTCGAGAAGTTCGACCTCTCCAAGCTGAAGCTGCTCGGAACGGTCGGCGAGCCGATCAACCCGAAGGCCTGGCTGTGGTACCACGTGGTGATCGGCGGTGAGCGCTGCCCGATCGTCGACACCTGGTGGCAGACCGAGACCGGCGCGATCATGATCACGCCGCTCCCGGGGATCGTCGCCACAAAGCCGGGTTCCGCCACGCGGCCGTTCCCCGGGGTCGCCGCAGACGTCGTCGATGAGCGAGACGGCGAGCCGGTCGACGACGGGCAGGGACTACTCGTCATCAAGCGCCCGTGGCCGTCGATGCTGCGAACCCTCTACAAGGAGGACGACCGGTTCGTCGAGACGTTCTTCGAGAAGTTCGGGAAGGAGACCTACCTGGTCGGAGACGCCGCGCGCAAGGACAAGGACGGCTACTTCTGGATCATCGGGCGCATCGACGACGTCGTGAACGTGTCGGGGCACCGGATGTCCACCGCCGAGGTGGAGTCCGCGATCGTCGCCCATCCGAAGGTGGCCGAGGCGGCGGTGATCGGTCAGGCCGACGAGGACTCCGGCCAGTCGATCTGCGCGTTCGTGACGCTCGAGGGCGACGACGCCGAAGGGTCGGATGCGCTGGTCACGGAGATCAACGAGACCGTGGCCAAGCGGATCGGCAAGCTGGCGCGGCCCAAGCGGATCATCTGGGCCGACGATCTGCCCAAGACGCGCTCGGGCAAGATCATGCGCCGGCTGCTCAGGGACATCGCCGAAGGCCGTGCGCTCGGCGACGTCACGACGTTGCGCGATCCCGATGTGATGAAGCAGCTCGAGGGCAAGGTCCAAGAAGAACACAAGCAGGAAGAGTCCTAGCGGCTCAGACCGGCGGATACGGAGGGTCATCCGTCCGTATCCGCCGGGGTTGCTCGCTGATGGCGGCAGATCGGCCGATCTGCCGCCTCAATGAGCGCGGTTGTCCGAAATCTGAGCCTTGCCGGGCCTTCGAGCCCGGTGACGCTGCGCGACGGGTCGGCGGTTAAGGTGCGACCGGCGGCGCCGCACGATGAGGTCCGCGCTGCGGGACTTCCTTGAGGGAGTTTCGCCCGAGTCGCTGCGCCGGCGGTTCTTCGGCACGCCGGACCTCGCGCGGACCGCCGCTCGCTCGTTGAAGGCTGTGGCGGAGGCGGACTTCGGATTGGTTGTGCACGAGGCCTCGACGTCCGCGATCGTCGCGCACGCAGGCTGCTTCCGGATCGACGCGAACCGGGCGGAGGCGGCGTTCCTGGTCACCGATGGCTGGCAGGGCAAGGGCCTGGGGTCGCTGCTGCTCTCACGCCTGGCGCAGGGCGCCGAGCAGCGGGGTGTCCGCGACGCTGATGGCCGATGTGCTCCCGGGCAACCGCGCGATGATCACCGTGTTCGAGCGCTGCGGCTATCCGGTCGAGGTCCGTTGGGACACACACGGCGTCGAGGTCCAGATCGACCTGACGTCGGTCGCGCCGCCTCGCTCACGCCGCCTGAGGCTCACTCAAGAATCTGGTCGGGTCGCCGATCATTCGGGCGACTCCTCCGAGCCTCGACTTATGGCAATCGAACACCTGAGCAGGGACCTAACCGATTACGCGCCACCGCGCGAAGACGCCGAGGCATGGCCGCTGCTCGAATTGGCCGAGCGCGACGGCGAGCTCGGTGAGCTGAGCCGCGACGTCGCGCACACGCTCGACGAGCTCGCGCAGACCACGTCCGAGTTCTCGTGTGGCTCCGCCCGCAGCTCGCTCGCGGTGTCGGTCATCAGCGACAACGTGCAGCGTCTGCGCGACCAGCTCGAGGTGCTGAGCGTCCGGTCGGGCTCGCTCCGCGAGTCTTCCGCGCAGACCGCCGAATCGGCCGGCGAATCGGCCGACCTCGCTCGAGCAGCTTTCGCTCGAGAGCGCCCGGGGCCTCGACGTGCTCGGTCCCCTGATCGACGCGATCCGTCAGATCAGCGACCGGGTGGTGCGCGTGCACGAGCTTGTCGAGACCCTCGCGGCGAACGAGCTCTCGAGCATCGAGGAGTTCTCGGCGATCATTCACCGGATCGCCAGCCAGACGAAGCTCCTGGCCCTGAACGCCGCGATCGAGGCGGCCCGAGCCGGGGAGCACGGACGTGGCTTTGCCGTCGTGGCCGACGAGGTCGGCAAGCTGGCCTCAGAGACCTCCTCGCAGACGTCCCAGATCCGGGAGACCGTGACCCGCACCCGGTCGCAGATGGACGAGGTCGTCGCCGCGGCCGCGACCGCGCGCGAGCAGACGGCCAAGAGCAGCCAGGAAGCCGACGCCGGTCGCGAGATCCTTGAGCGGATGTCGGGGCTGATCGGCTCCTCGAACGACACCGCGACGCAGATCGCGACGCTCGCGCGCCAGCAGCTCGTCGATGTCAGGGAGATCGACGTCAACCTTCAGGCGATCACCGCCGGCAGCGCCGAGATCGAGCAGCACGCGGAGTCGGTGGCGCAGGCACAGCTCGATCTCTCGGCGAGCACCGAGCGGGCGTCGGTGACCCTCGCGCGGTTCGACACGGGCGGCCTGATCTCGCGGTTGCGCGGGCGCTGTCAGGACCTGGCTGAGGACCTGCGGGCAATCCTCGAGGCGGCGGTCGACGAACGTCAGGTGAGCCTGAGCAAGGTGCTCGAGCTTCGCTACCAGGAGGCGACCGGCCCGCTGATCGACCGCTTCGCGCGGCTGTTCGACGTGAGCCGGGCAGACCCATCCGGGTTCTCGCCGTCGAAGTACCACACCGCCTACGACGCGCTCGTCGACCGCGCGATGATGGAGCGGATGGACGCGGTCCTCGCGGCCGAGCCGAAGCTGACGTTCGCGCTGCCTTTCGATCTCAACGCCTGGGCGCCCGCGCACAACAGCGTGTTCTCGCAGGACATCACGGGCGACCCCGCCAAGGATCTGGGTGGAAATCGCACCAAGCGCTTCTTCCTCGAGTCCGGTGCCCTGACCCGCGCGTCGAGGATGGAGCTCGGCGTCGACCTCCCCGGCGAGGCGCTCACGCGCGCGCAGATAACGGCTGCCGGCGCCCGGCTCCGGGAGCCCGCCCATGATCACCGGCCGTTCCTGCTGCAGACGTACGCGCGCGACACCGGCGCCGTGCTGACCACGCTGTCGGTCCCCCTGTACGTCCACGGTCAGCGCTACGGCTGCGTCTGCCTGGGCTGGGATCCCGAGCGACTGCGCGCCTGACCCGTAACGAGCACGTCTAGAGGCCGAGGCGCCGGCTGAGGTCGGCCACATGCCGGCGCGCCACCGGGATCGACTGCCCTTCGGCGAACCCGAGCTCGGCCGTGCCGCCGAACAGCGGACGCAGCTCGACCGCCCGGGCGAGGTTGGCGACGTACTGGCGGTGGACGCGCACGAAGTCGAACTCCTCCCAGCGGTGCTCGAGGTCGTTGAGGGTGGTGCGGAGTAGGTAGCGCCCGTCCTCGGTCACGATCCGAACGAAATCGCCGTGCGACTGGACGTACAGGATCGAGGCGCGGTTGATCAACCGCGTCGAGCCCGCGCGCGCCCCTGAGACCGCGATCATCTCGCTCTCGGCCGCGGGTTGCGAGCGTGCGCGGCGCCCGTTCTGGTCGGGCTGAGCCTCGGTCGCCTCGACCGCGGCGGCGACGCGCTCGAGCGCCTCCTCGAGCCGGCGCCGGCTGACCGGCTTGCGCAGGTAGTCCACCGCGCGGAGCTCGAACGCGTCGACCGCGGCGGCATCGTGGGCGCTCACGAACACGAGCTGGGGCGGCGCCGCGAACCGCCTGAGCACGCGCCCCAACTCGACGCCGTCGAGGTCGGGCATCCGGACGTCGAGGAAGATCGCGTCGTAGACCTGGCTCGAGGCCTTGAGCAGCGCGTCGTGGCCGCCGAACGCGCATTCGACCTCGTTCACGCCCGAGAAGCTCCGCAGCAGTCGCGCCAGGTCCTCGAGCTGGGTGTGCTCGTCGTCGACGGCGAGGATCGTCAGCTGGTCGGCGCTCATGCCGAGCTGACGAGCTCGGGATCCGGAATCTCTCCCCGCAGGTTCGGCACGGTCATCACCGCAGTGGTGCCCTCGCCGAGATCGGATTCGATCCGGAGCGCGTACCGCTCCCCGAACGTCGCGCGCAGCCGGGCATCGACGTTGGACACCCCGATGCCGCCACCGGCTCCCGCCAGCACGGCCCCGAGGCGCTCGGGCTCGATCCCGGCGCCGTCGTCGGACACGCGCAGCTCGACGTCCCCGCCGACGATCTGGGCGGAGATCGTCACCCGCCCGGTGCCCGCGCGCCGCTCGACTCCGTGGCGCACCGCGTTCTCGACCAGCGGCTGCACCGACATCGCCGGCACCACGGTGCCGCGTGTCGTGTCGGGGACGTCGACCGTGACGTGCAGGCTTCCGCGAAAGCGCGCCTGCTCGAGCCGGAGATAGCGCTCCACGTGCTCGATCTCCTCGCCCAGCGTCACGTAGGAACGGCCGTCGCGGAACAGGTAGCGCGTGAACTCGGCGAAGTCGATCAGCAGGTCGCGCGCCTCCTCGGGGCGGGCATGGATGTCGCCGGCGACGGCGGCCAGCGCGTTGTAGATGAAGTGCGGCGAGATCTGGGCCCGGAGCGCCCGCAGCTCGGCCTGCGCCAGACGCTCCTCCTGGGCGGCGACCAGCGACAGCTCGACCTGGGCGGACACGAGGCTGGCCGCTTCCTGGACGACCCGCAGCTCGTGGTGGCTTGGGCGCCCGACCGACCGGTAGAACATGATGAGCGTGCCGATCCGCTTGTCCTGGGCGATCAGCGGCGCCAGCACGGCCGACCGCAGCGGGCAGCTGGGATCCGAGGAGACCAGCCTGGGGACGATGTGCAGGCGGTTGTCGCCGGCCCGCTCGAGCAGCCGCGACAGCAGATCCCCCGGGCGCACCTGCTCGCGCCCCTCGCCCTCGATCGCGAGTACGGCTCGCGTGTCGGCCAGGGCGATGGCGGCCGCGCCGGTCAGTGCCCGGAGGCTCGGGACGGCTCGCTCCGCGGTGCGACTGTTCAGCCCCCGGCGCAGGTGAGGGAGCGTGGCGGTGGCGGCATGCAGGGCGGCCTGCATCGCGTCCTCCGGGGTTCCCGCCGCGCGGGGGCCGCGCACGGCTCGCCACACCGCCGCGAGCGCCGCGGCGATCCCGATGCCCAGTACTACGCCCAGAGCCAGATCCATGGTGAGCCTCCAACAGGTTACCGGCGCTTGTGACGGTTGTTACCGGCGACCGCTGTCCGCTCGCTGACGGAGGCCTTTGGGCCCGGCGAGGGCGAGCGCGTGGCGCTTGTGCCGATTGCCCCCGGGCGGGATGATGGGGGCATGACCTCGACCACGACCTTTTCCTCTTATGAGCAGGCACGCGAGCAGCACAGCTGGGACGTGCCCGATCGCTACAACATCGCGGTTGACGTCTGCGACCGCCATCCGCGCGACAAGCTCGCGATGATCCACGAGGATTTCCGGGGCAAGATCCAGGAGGTCAGCTGGGGCGAGCTCCAGGACGACTCCAACCGGTTCGCGAACGTTCTGCGGACCCACGGCGTGGAGCCGGGCGACCGGGTCGCGATGCTGCTGCCGCCGACGCCGGAGACCGCCGCCGCGTTCTTCGGGGCGTGGAAGGCGGGCGCGATCCTGCTGTCGATGTCCGTGCTCTACGGCGACGAGGGCATCCGCCACCGGGTGAGCGATTCCAGGCCGAAGGTCCTGCTCACCAACGCCGACAACGCCGGCCGGATCGACCGGTCGATGGTCGAGCACCTGCTGATCCTCGACGACGAGCTGCTCGGGCGCGGCTCGACGTCATTCGAAGTCGTCGACACCGCCGCCGACGACGCCGCCCAGCTGTACTACTCCTCAGGCACCACCGGGCTCGCGAAGGGCATCCTCCACGCCCACCGGTACATCCTCGCCCACGAGGAGTTCATCTACTGTCACGACCTCCAGGACGACGAGCTGTTCCACGGCATGGGCGAGTGGGCATGGGCCGCCGGGATCTGCCCGCTGCTCGGTCCGTGGCGCCTCGGCGCGGTCCAGGCCGTTTTCCAGCGCGAGGGCGGGTTCGATCCGGCCAAGCAGCTCGACTTCCTCTCCCGGCACGGGGTCAGCAACGTGTTCGGGACCCCGACCGCGATCCGCTCGATGATGTCGATCTCGGACGCCGGCACCCGCTACCCGCAGAAGTTCCGGATCGTTTGCTCGGCCGGCGAACCGCTCAACCCCGAGGCGATCCGCTGGTTCCGCGAGCAGTACGGGATCACCGTGCTCGACTACTACGGGCTGACCGAGTCCTATCCGCTTTGCGCCAATTACCCGTTCATGGAGGTCCGCGAGGGCTCGATGGGTCGGCCGATGCCCGGCTGGGAGGTGTCGATCCTCGACGAGGACGAGCGGCCCGTTCCCGCGGGCGAGCGCGGCGAGATCTGCCTGAAGGCGCGGTCCAATCCGCACTATCCGCTCGGGTACTGGAACCGGCCGGAGGAGGACACGGTGGAGGCGTTCGGCGGCGAGTGGTTCCACAGCAAGGACGCAGCCCGCGCCGACGAAGACGGCTACTACTGGTACGAGGGGCGCGCAGACGACGTGATCATCGCCGCCGGCTACCGGATCGGCCCGTTCGAGGTCGAGTCGGCGTGCCTCGAGCACCCGGCGGTCGCCGAGGCGGCGGCGGTGGCCTCACCGGATGAGCGGCGCGGCAACGTGGTCAAGGCGTTCGTCGTGCTCGCATCGGGACACGATCCGTCCGACGAGCTGGCCGAGGAGATCAAGACGTTCGTGCGTGACCGCCACTCGGCCTACGCCTACCCGCGCCTGATCGAGTTCGTACCCGACCTCCCGAAGACCCTTACGGGAAAGATCCGGCGGATCGAGCTGCGCCAGCGCGAGCACGAGCGGGTGAAGGGCACCGGCTAGTCTGGGCCTCGCTTCGCTCGGCGTCCGTGGGGCCAGGTGCCCCGTCCAGACAGGGCTCGCGGGACCAGCTACCCCGCGGCAATGCGAGCCTGGCTGCGCATCTCGCCCAGGATCCGCTCGAGCCGGGGCTCCGTCTCGCGGTCGACGTGAGTCATCATCGCGCCGACGGCGGGGTGGACGGCGCTGATCTGCGCGTGCATCTCGTGTGCCACGGCGCGGTAGCTCGGGTGGCCTTCGCGGCCCGAGCGCAGCTCGATCAGCTGCATCGCCTCGCGGGCGTTGAGGTCGAGCACGAAGCGGATGCGGTAGCCGAGACAGAGTGCGTAGGGAGCGGCGGTGGCGAGGCCGCACTCGACGAGACGTTCGTATTCGCGCCGTGAGAGTTCGAGCGCGCGCCGGTACTCGTCACCGGCGCCGGCGAGCTCGACCTGCTCGGGTATGTCCGCGCCGAGATCCGGGGTCAGCGGCTGCCACTGCACGGTCAGCATCCGGTGGCGCTGGAGGTCGCGGAAGGCGCCGTAGTCCGCGACGATCTCGAACCGGTAGCGGAGCGCCTCGAGGCCGCGGCCCGGGCGGTAGCGCCGGTTGGTGCGCTCGCCGGCGAGGTCCGCTATCAGCTCGGAGCGCGTGTCGGAATCGAGCGTGCCGATCGCCTCGCGCAGCTGCTCCTCGGAGGTGGCGCCGGCTTCGAACAGCAGCGCCGCCAGCAGGTCGTCCTCGTCTCCCTCGACCCGCAGGAGCGTGACCGACGGGCCAGCCGGGCCGTCGGCGGCGTCGACACCGAGCCGCCGCGCCCAGCGCTTGCCGGCGCGTTCGCGGGACTCGAGGTAGCCGATCCACTGCCCGCCGCGGTCCGGGCGCTCGACGCGGGTGAAGAAGCTCGGCATCACGGTACGCAGCTCGTCGAGGATCATCCGGCCGTAGCTGCGCGCCTCCTCGAGTGGGTGAGCGAGCAGGTGCAGGACCAGCTGCTCGTAGCTCTGGCCGGTGGCGAAGATCCCCATGTGCGACAGCGAGCTCGCCGGCAGCAGCCCGCGCAGCAGATCGAGCGCCTTGGCCTTGATCGCCCGCGCGTGCGCGGCCGCCGGCTCGTCGCCGGCGCGGGGGTACTCCTGCTCCGCCCAGGCGCACACCCGCGGCAGCGCGTCCGAGTAGATCCCGAACAGCTCATCCATCGCGCGCTCGTACTGAGGGCCAAGCGAGGCGTCGCGGTAATAGCGGTAGCTGGGGTGGGCGGGATCTGATCCGGGGATCGGTGCGTCGTACGCGATGTAGCGCGTCGACTGCTCGAGATAGGCGGCCAGGCGCGGGCGCTGGAGGATCTTCGTGAGGACGTTCGAGACCCACTCGCAGGCGATGTGCGCGCCGCCTAGCTGCGCCACCGAGTCGTCGCCGTAACCGAGGAAGATGCGCTCGTACAGCTGGGCAGCGCGCTTACCCTCGCCCTGTGCGGCGAACGCGGCCAGTGCGGCCGGGTCGCTCGGGACGTCGTCGGAGAACTCCTCGAGGAACAGCCGTCTAAGCGTCCCGGGATAGCGCGAATAGCGGGCGAACAGCGCCGCCTTGACGGTCTCGGGCATGTTGACGAGCGCGAACACGGGCCGGTCGAGGTTGGTGAAGTGGGGGCGGAGCCGCTCGCGCTCGGCCTCGGTGAAGCTCTCGACGGGATAGTCCACGGACGCCGCAGAGTAGCGACCCGCCCGGCCAGCCTCTCCCGCCGCCAACGGTCCGGCTAAAGGTTCATTTGCGACACGACGATCTAGATGGACAGAACTCTGACCAGGCGCGCAGCGGCTGCGTGCCACCGATTGAGACGAGCACAAGGGGACCTTCATACATGGGATCGCTGTCCAGCCTCTACCACATCACGCCTGAGAACCTGGCGCTTCGCCGTGAGTTCATCGGCCTCGACGCGGAGGTGGTGGCGCTCCTGGCTGAACTCTCGCCATGGGCCACGGAGGTTGCCGATGCTGTCGCGGCGGACGTGACCGACCATCACTTCGGGGTCACCGCCACTGCAGAGTTCTTCCGCGCCTACGCCGCGGAGAAGGGCGTCGGGCTCGAGGCCCTCCGGGGCGAATGGCAGGCGGCGCGCGCAGCCCACTGGCGGAGGATCTTCGCGGAGCCCGAGCAGCCGCAGCCGTTCGGCATCGCGTACTTCGCGACGCTGCTCGAAGCCGGAGCGGCGTACAACCGGGTCAACCTGCCGATGAAGTGGTACCTGGGGAGGTACCCGGCCTATCTCGATGCCGTGCGCCGGCAATTGCACGGCAACCCGCCGAGCATCGCGCTCGGGCCGGGTCGACGGGGTCTGCTCCGCCGCAGCGACGCCGGCATCGATCCCGCTGTCCTCGCCGAGGCTGAGCGCGCGATCGGGATTGTCTTCAACTACGACCTGCAGGCGATCACGGACGCCTTCTACTTCGACACGTTCGCGACCATGGGCGTCGATCTCTCCGGGATCCACGGCCGTGGCGCCCGGCACGACCTGTCGGACCGCGGGTCGGAGTTGAAGTCGACCGTGCACGAGTCGCTGCGCCTGTTCATCGACTCCTCGCAGAACATGCACGAGCTGTTTGCCCACGTGCGGGGTAACGTCGAGCAGACGACGCACGCGATGAACGGCATCGCCGCGGCGAGCGGCGAGGTCGCACAGGGCGCCGAGCGGCAGGCGATGATGCTTCAGCGCAGCCGCGAGCTGGCCGACGAGGTCTCGGCCGCCACGGTTCGCGCCCAGGAGCTGAGCGGCCAGGGCGTCGAGGCTGCCGGCGAGGCGAACGCGGTCATGCAGCGCGTCCGGGTCTCGGGTCAGGAGGCGCAGGCCGGGATCGACGAGCTCGCCCGCAAGTCCACCGAGATCGGCGGGATCCTCGAGACGATCACCGGCATCGCCAACCAAACGAACCTGCTGGCCCTCAACGCCGCGATCGAGGCCGCCCGCGCCGGCGAGCACGGTCGCGGGTTCGCGGTCGTGGCCGAGGAGGTCCGCAAGCTGGCCGAGGAGTCCGGCGGCTCGGCGACCACCATCGGCGAGCTCGTCAAGGAGATCCAGCAGGAGATCGACCGCGTGGTCAACCTGGTTCAGCAGGCGGCTCAGCTGGCCGACCATGGTGTCGAGCGCTCCGAGCTCGCCCAGCAAGCCTTCGCCGAGATCGGCGACGCGATCGCCGACATCTCCGAGAGCGTCGGCGGCATGACCGAGACGTCGACCGAGATCGCCACCGTCGCCGAGCAATCGTCCGCGTCGGCGGAGGAGATGTCCTCGGCGACCCAGGAGACGAGCGCGCAGTCGCAGGAGCTCAGCATCTCGCTCGCCGAGCTCGCGACGACCGCCGATCGGCTCCTCGAAGCCTCCCAGCAGTTCTCGGTGACGGACTAGCGCCGGCGCCACCCCGGACCCCCGCCGGCGATCCCGCCCGCCGGCGTCCTGCGAACGGCCGCGAGCGCCCGATCTACCTGTACAAGGCCCGAAAGCTCCGGGCGCCACCGCGTTTCTGGGACATAAGCACGTGGGGAGTGCTTATGTCCCCGGAACCCCGGACCCGGGGGCGATTTCGGTCGTTTTACATAGCGCGATCGCCGTCCCGCGCCGGCCACGCAGACCCGCCGGCGCCGTGGGCGGTCCGGTCGCGCCCGCCGCCGCTGCGGAGGTTCGTGTCCCACTCGGGTGACTCGCGTTCGATGCAGAAGCTGAGCGAGTGCGGACGGGCAGCGCCGTCACCCGATGCGGACACGTACCGGAGCTACATCAACCCGGTGAGCGCGTTTGCCGCGTGCGCCGCCAGCTGGAACAGTGGCGTCGGGAAGATCCCGAACACGATCGTCGCGCCGGCGAACGCCACCCCGACGAACACGACCTCGAAGTAGCGGAACCCGGCTCCAGCGGCGCCCGGGCCTTCGTCCCATTCGTCTGCCTCGATCGAGCCGCCGGCGATCGGCGCGAGCTCGCCGGTGCCGGCGATCGCCGGTGGCGCGGGCACCGGCGCCGCTACGGGCGGGCGCATCCACACGGTGGCGACGACCCGCAGGTAGTAGCCCAACGAGATCATCGAGCCGATAACGAGCACAATCGCGAGCCAGGTGTAGTCGCCCGACACGAGCGCGTCGATGAGCTGGAACTTGCCGACGAAGCCGATCGTGCCGGGGATGCCGGCGAGGCCGAGCATGCCGATGGTGATCGGCCAGGCGAGCCAGGGATTGCGGGCCCCCAGACCCGCCAGCGCGCTCAGGTAATCCCCGTCGGGGCGTTCGTGCTCCTTGGCCACGATCACCGCGAACACCGCCATGTTCATGAACAGGTAGCCCATCAGGTAGAACACGGTCGCCTGCACCCCGAGACGGGTGCCCACGACCACGCCGGCGAGCATGTAGCCCGCCTGCCCGACGCCCGAGTAGCCGAGCATTCGCTTGAGCGAGCTCTGTCCGAGCGCGCCGGCGTTGCCGACGATGATCGTGATCGCGGCGACCGTCGCCAGCAGCGGCCCCCACGTGTCCTGGGCTCCGAGCGCGGCGAAGTCGAAGAAGCGAATGAACGCGCCCATCGCTGCCGCCTTGGTGGCGGTGGCCATGAACGCTGTGATCGGGGTGGGGGCGCCCTCGTAGACGTCGGGGGTCCACTGGTGGAACGGCGCCACCGAGGCCTTGAACGCGAACCCGACGACCGTCAGCCCGAGGCCGGTCAGCACCATCGCGTTCCCGAGCACGCCACCGGAGAACTTGTTCAGCGACAGCGCCTGACCGATTGCGGCGAAGTCGGTCGAGCCGGTGGCGCCGTAGACGAGCGCGAGGCCGTAGACCAGCGTGGCCGAGCCCACCGAGCCCACCACCAGATACTTCAGCCCCGACTCGAGCGAGCTCTCGCGCCGGGTCTCCGAGGCGCACAGGATGTACAGCGGGATCGACAGCAGCTCGATTCCGAGGAACAGCGTGATCAGGTTCTGGGCCGAGACGAACACGGCCATCCCGAGCACGCTGAACAGCAGCAGCGCGAAGTACTCGCCGTGCCCGGACTCGCTCGGAGCGATCGCGCGCCACGACATCAGCACGGTCGCTATCCCCGCCACCGCGAACAGCATGTCGAGCTCGAGCGCGAGGTTGTCCATCCGGAGCGCGCCCGAAATGATCGACGTCGTGTCGTGGAAGCGCCAGATGCAGGCCGCGATCGTGCACGCGAACGTCACGATCGTCAGTGCCGGCACGACGTTCTTACGGATGGCCGCCGGCCGGAACAGCCCGACCAGCAGGACGACCAGGCCACCGACCCCCAACGCGAGCAGCGGCGAGAAGGCCTTCCAGTCGATGTGCGGGCCCTTGATGTGGGCAGCGGCCAGCAACAACGGTGTCATCGGCTCGCCACCCTCAACGCATGACCGGTCGCCGCCTGGATCTGCGCCGGCGCGATCGTCGCGCGCAGCGACGGCTCCGAGCGCTTCAGGCCGAACTGCGGATAGAACGCCAGCACCAGGATCACGAGTACGAGCGGGACGATCGCCAGAGCGTCGGAGAAGCCGATCTCACGAGAGCCCACCTTGGGCCCGGTGCGGTTGTGGAGCGCGGTGATGAACAGTCGCAGCGCGTACACCGCAGCGCCGACAACGCCGATGAATGCGATCACCGACACCGCGGACTTAGCCTGGAACACGCCGAGCAGGATCATGAACTCGCCGATGAAGTTCGAGGAGCCGGGCATCGCGAGCGTCGCGAGCGCGACGATCAGCGCCAGCACGGCCAGCACCGGCGCCCGGAACGCGATCCCGCCCATGTCGCGCAGGTCCTCCGACCCGCCGGCACGGGCGGCCAGCGCGGCGACGATGAAGAACATCGGCGCGGTGACGAGGCCGTGGTTGACCATCTGCAGCAGCGCGCCCTGTCCGCCCGCGGGCTTCAGCGAGAAGATCCCGAGCGTGATGAAGCTGAGCTGCGCGACGCTCGAGTACGCGACGACCATCCGCGCGTCGGTCGTCGTGAACGCGACCAGCGTCCCCCACATGATCGAGATCAGGCACAGGACCAGCATCGGCATCTGGAAGTGCACCGAGGCGTACGGGAACAGCGGCAGCACGATCCGCAGGAACCCGTAGGCGGCCACCTTCGAGACGATGCCGGAGAACACGGCGACGGCCGGTATCGGCATCGACTTGTAGCCGTCGGCCAGCCATCCATGGAACGGGACCAGTGGCATCTTGACCAGGAACGCGAGTGCGAAGCACAGGAAGATCCAGTCCTGGGAGCTGTGTGACAGGTGCACCTGCTGCAGCGCCGAGAGGGCGAAGTTCAACGACCCACCGGTCTGGTCGGCGGTCAGGACGCCGGTGGCGACCGCGGCAGCGAGCATGAAGAACGACCCGACGAGCGTGTAGATCACGAGCTTGGTCGTCGCCCGCACCCGCTCGCCCGAGCCCCACATCCCGACCATGAAGTAGAACGGGATCAGCATCAGGTCGAAGAACGCCACGAACAGCGCCAGGTCCTGGGCGCAGAAGGCCCCGAGCACGGCGCTCTCGGCCAGACCGAAGTGGAAGTAGTAGCTCCCGGCGCGATCCCACTCGCGGAACGAGGACCACCACATCGAGGCGCTGAACAGCACGGTGGTGAGCAACACCAGGACCACGTTGAGCCCGTCGAGGCCGAGCTTGTAGTGGATCCCGAGCGCGGAGATCCACACGTCGTCGGTGACGAACTGAAGGCCGGCGTGACCGAGCTTGAACCGCGCGACGAACGAGATCGCGACGCCGACCGTGACCAGGCTGCCGACCGCGGCGACCCGCCCGGTCAGGTTGCGAGGGAAGACGGCGGCGACGACCGAGATCGCGAGCGGCAGCCAGATCAGGATCGACAGGGTCACCGGCTGATGCTCCGGGGAGAACTGGAAGAACCAAGGAGTGGGAAGCGCATCAGCTAGGTGCTCGAGATCAGGAAGTAGAGGGCGACGGCTCCGAGGCAAACGATCATCAGCGCCGCGTAGTAGCGCAGGAAGCCGGTCTGCGCGCGGCGCACGGCGGCACCGCCGGCGCGCACCACGCCCGTGGTGCCGTCCGTGATGACACCCGTGATCACCCCGCGCTCGAACGCGGTAGCCACCACCCGGCCCGTCCACAGCACGGGCCGGACGATCGCGAAGTCGATGATCTCGTCGAAGTACCACTTGTGCGAGAGGAACACGTACACGCCCGAGAACCGCTCCTCCAGCCTCCTCGACGTACCGCGCTTCACCACGTAGATGCGGTAGGCGATGGAGATGCCGATCACCGCGATCACCGCGCCGATCACCAGCCCGAGCCAGGCCGGGCCGGAGCTGACCTCGACGTGCGCATACTTGGAGTCGGCGAACGTCGGCTCGAGGAATCTCGTGACCGCGTCGTCGATGCCCGGGATCTGGAGCACGCCGCCGATCACCGCGAGCACCGCGAGCGCGCTCATCGCAACCTTCATGGGCAGCTCGCGCTCGGCGATGAAGTGACCGGGCCCGGGGAAGCCGACCTCGGTGTCCTCCTCCTCGCCGGTCATCGGGTTGCGCGGCACCTCGGCGTGCGCGAGGTGTCCGTGCTCGAGCTCGCGGGCCTCCTCGCACGGCTCGTTGAAGAACGCGCGGAAGATCATCCGGAACGTGTAGAGGCCGGTCATCAGCGCGCCGAAGTAGCCGAAGATCCCGAGGACCTCGAAGCCGCCACCGCGGTGGTCGAGGAACCCGATGATGTCGTCCTTGGACAGCCAGCCCGAGAACGGAGGGAAGCCCGACAGGGCCAGTCCGCCGACCACGAACATGATGAACGTGAATGGCAGCGCCTTGCGGAAGCCGCTCATCCGATCGAGCGACTGGTCACCGGCCATCGCGCCGATCAGCGACCCCGCCGCCATGAACAGCAGCGCCTTGAAGAACGCGTGCGTCATCAGGTGGAACAGCCCCGCCGAGTACGCCCCGACGCAGACGGCCATGATCATGTAGCCGATCTGGGACATCGTCGAGTACGCGATCACGCGCTTGATGTCGGTCATCACCAGCGCGATCGTGGCCGCGACCACGAGCGTCACGCAGCCTCCGATCGCGCCCACGTCGGCGGCCGTCGGCGCCCACTCGAACAGCACGTGCATGCGCGCGATCAGGTACACGCCGGCGGTGACCATCGTGGCGGCGTGGATCAGCGCGGAGACCGGCGTCGGGCCCTCCATGGCGTCGGGAAGCCAGGTGTGCAGCGGCACCTGGGCGGACTTCGCGAACGCGCCCACGAGCAGCAGCAGGCAGGCGACGACGATCGGCGCCCCGTTGTGGACGAACGTGTGCGGCACCGCGTGGAAGACCGGCAGGAACTGCACCGTGCCGGTGTGGTCGAAGATGATGAACGTGGCGATCACGAGGCCGACGTCGCCGACCACGTTGATCACGAACGCCTTGATCCCGGCCCGGGTCGCGGTCGTGCGCCGGTACCAGAACGAGATCAGCAGGTAGGAGGCGGCGCCGACGAACGCCCAGCCGACGATCAGCAGCACGAAGTTGCCGGCCAGCACGAGCAGCAGCATCGAGAACACGAAGTAGTTCAGGTAGCTGAAGAACCGCGTGTAGCCCTTGTCGAACGTCATGTACGAGATCGAGTAGAGGTGGATCAGCGTGGAGACGCCCGAGACCACGAGGATCATGAACACCGACAACGGGTCGACGAGGATCTGGAGCTTGGCGTCCACGCCGGCCGAGACGTCGTAGTCCCACAGCGTCGAGGTCAGCTGGCGGTGGTGGGGGCTGAACCCGAGCAGCTTGATGAACGCCAGCACCGAGAAGACGAACGACAGCGCGATCGCGAACGTGGCGAGCCACCCGGCCATCCGGCCCGGCCACCGGGCGTAGCCGAAGCCGATCAGGATCGAGCCGACAAGCGGGCACGCCAACACCAGCCAGCCGAAGGTGGTCGCGCTCATCCCTGCAGCTCGTTCAGCTCATCGACGTCGATCGGCAGCTGGCGGCGGTAGATCGCGACCACCAGCCCGAGCCCGACCGTGACCTCGCACGCGGCCACGACCATCACGATCAGCGCGAACACCTGGCCGTCCTCGTTGCCCCACATGCGCGCGAACGCCACCAGCGCGAGGTTCGCGGCGTTCAGCATCAGCTCCAGGCAGAGCAGGATCACCAGCGGGTTGCGCCGGACCATCACGCCGCCGGCGCCGATGCAGAAGATGATCACGGAGACGGCCAGGTACCAGCCGATGTTCATTACCAGCCGCCCTCGTGCTCGGAACCCGCAGAACCCCCGGAACCGGGGGAGCTCGCGGAACCCGCACCGTCGCCGGTCAGGGTCCCGACCGGCTGGGCGTCGGGCTTGACCGCTTCGCCGCCGACGATCTGGCGGACGCCCGCGGCCTCGGCCATCGTCCCGGTGTACGCCGGCCGCGGCAGGTGGATCCGGGCTTCGGTCTGCTCGTCGGGCTCGAGCCCGCGCCGGCGGCGGGCCAGCACGACCGCGCCAACCGCCGCCACCAGCAGCAGGATCGACGCGGTCTCAAACGGGAACAGGAACTTGGTGAGGAACAGCCGGCCGATCGAGCCGGGGCTGCCGAAGCCGGGCACGTACGCCGCCCCGCGCGAGGACACGCCCTTCAGGCCGGCGCCGAGAATCGCGATGCACAGCTCGATCGCCAGCGCCAGCGCGAACAGCGGGCCGAGGACCCGCAGCACGCCCCCGCTCGAGAGCTGCTCGCCGCCGCCGATGTACGCCACCACGAACACGTACAGGACCATCACCGCGCCGGCGTACACGATCACCTGCGCGGCGGCGACGAACTCGGCGCGCAGCAGCAGGAACAGGGCGGCGAGGCAGACCAGGTGCCCCGCGAGCGCGAGCACGCTGTAGAACGGGTTGCGCAACATCACAACGCCGAACGCGCCCGTGATCGTGCCGATCGCAGCGATGAAGAAGAGAACTGCGCTCACTCGCCCTCCCGGCGCAGCGGAGTGCGCTCGATCGCCTCGGCCAGCAACATCTCCTTGGTGAAGATCAGGTCCGACCGCGTGTAGTCGGACATCTCGTAGTCGTGGCCCATCGTGATCGCGTCGAACGGGCACGCGACCTCGCAATAGCCGCAGAAGATGCAGCGGCTGAGGTTGATCTCGTACACCGCGGCATACCGCTCGCCGGCCGAGACGCGGTTCTCGGGCGTGTTCTCGGCCGCGACCACGCGGATGCAGTCTGCGGGGCAGGCCGCGGCGCACAACGAGCAGCCGACGCACTTCTCGAGGCCGGTGTCCTCGAACCGGTGAAGCCGGTGGCGTCCCCGGAAGCGGGGATAGACGGGCGTCTTCTCCTCCGGGTACTGGATCGTGACCGGCCCCTCGACGACCCGCGCGAACGTCGTCTTCAACCCCCTGAGCGTCTCCCCGAACGTCCGGTAGGCGCCGGCCACCGGGCCGCGCGCGGGCGAGCGCACCACCTCGATCACATCGTCGCCGACGTCGTACGGGCTCATGAGGCCACGATGATCGCGGTGACCACCAGGTTGAGGGTTGCGAGCGGCAGCAGGATCTTCCACCCGAAGGACATCAGCTGGTCGTACCTGAGGCGAGGGAGCGTCGCCCGGATCCAGATGAAGAACGTGATGAAGATCAGCATCTTGGCGGCCACGATGAACGGGTCAATCCAGCCGGGTATGGAGGGGTTGCCCGGGAGCAGCCAGCCCCCGAGGAAGACCGTGGTCGCGATGCCGGCGACCACGATCATGTTCATGTACTCGGAGAACAGATAGGCGACGAACGGCGTGCCGCCGTACTCGGTGAAGTAGCCGCCGACGAGCTCGGCATCGGCCTCGACGAGGTCGAACGGGGCGCGGTTGGTCTCGGCGAACGACGCGGTCATGAAGATCAGGAAGCCGACGAACTGCGGGACGATGTACCACATGCCCAGCTGGGCGTGGACGATCCCGGTCAGCGACAGCGTCTGGGCGGTGATGACGACGCCGAGCAGCGCCAGCCCCTGCGAGACCTCGTAGGAGATCAGCTGGGCGGCGCCGCGCATCGCCCCGAGGAACGAGTACTTCGAGCCCGAGGCCCAGCCGCCGAGCATGATCCCGTAGAACGAGATGCCCGCCAGCGCGAACACGTACAGCGGGCCGATCGACACGTCGATCCCGTACAGCCCGACGCGCTGGCCGAAGATGTGCTGGACGCCCCCCCACGGGATGATCGCGAGCGCGGTGACCGCGGTGATGATCGCGATCATCGGCGCGATCCGGAACAGGTAGCCGACCGACGTGGTCGGGCGGAAGGGCTCTTTCATCGCGAACTTGACGATCTCGGCCAGCGGCTGCGCCAGGCCGAACGGGCCGACGCGATTCGGGCCGTAGCGGGCCTGGAAGCGGCCGAGCAGCTTGCGCTCGTACACGGTGATGATCGGCAGGACAGCGAACACGACCCCGAAGATCACGAGCGCCTTGATGATCTGGACCCACCAGGGCTCGAAGTAGTTGACGTCCGCGAGCACGATCGTCACGGCTTGCTCACCTCCACTACGCGGTCGGTGAGGGCGTTCGCCGATTCCTCGGCGATGCCGTCGGCGAGAAACGCGGTGCCGGCCGGGATGCCGGACCGGACGTGCGCGGTGCCTCGCAGCGTGGTTCCGTTCTGCGAGACCGCCACAGCCTCCCCGTTCCCGATTCCGAGCCGCAACGCATCCTCGGGCGAGAGCTCGACCTGCTGGCGAGCCACGGTGAACTTGAGCGCCGGCGAGATCTCGACTTCGGGTGCGGCCCAGATCGAGCGGTAGGTCCCGAGCCGCAGCGCCCCGTTCGAGAGCGTGCCGTTCGACGCGGCTCTCGAGGCCTCGGCCGGCCGCGCCTGGTCGGACGCCGGCGCGGTCAGCTCCGAGGCCACGTCGAGCTCGGGCCAGCGAACGCCCCGCCCCGCGATCGCCTCGAGCGAGATCCCGCGGTAGAACGGGACCGCGGCGACAAGCTGCTCGAACACCATCGGCGAGGTCAGCACGCCGGTGTCGAGTCCGGCGCGGTTGCAGAGCTCGGCGATCACCGACCAGCCGGCGCGGACCGAGCCGGGGTGAGCGATCGCGGTCCGCAGCCGTTGGAGGCGACCGTCGGGGTGGACGACCGTCCCTTCCTTCTCGGCGTAGGAATCGGCCGGGAAGATCACGTTGGCGTGCTCCGCGAGCCCCTCGGTGAGGACCGAGGCGTGCGCGACGACCAGCCCGGCGCGCTGGAGCGCCTGCTCCCAGAGGTCCCGGTCGGGCCGATCGCGGACCGGATCGGTTTGGAACAGCCAGAGCGCGGTGATGTCGCCGTCGACCGTGGCCTGTGCGATCTCCGAGCCGCCGCGCCCCGGCGCCGCAACCTCGCTATAGCCCGGGCCGGTGCCGGGTAGCGCCCCGGCCTCGCGGAGCCCGCGCCCGTTCGCGCCGGCGGGAATCTCGAGCAGTCCGGCGCCGTCGCGGCCCTCGAGGCCGAGCCGCCCAGCGATGCTCAGCAGCGTGCCGAGCGCGGCCTCGCCCAGCGCCCGCTCGCCCCACAGGATCACGATGTCCTCGCCACCGTCGCGCAGGAGCTTCGCGACCCGCGCCGCATCCGAGTCGGAGTCGGAGCCCGTGGCGCGCTGCCCGCCCCCGCCATCCCCGGCGAGCGCCACATCGAGCGCGGCCAGGAAGTCGGCGTCGCCGCCCGGGGGGATGCGCACCGAGAGCGTCGCGTTCGGGTCGAGCGCGCTCGGCCGTGACGTCGCGATCGCCAGGCTGACGCCGTTGCGCCGGACGCCCTTGCGGATCCGCAGGTCGAAGATCGGGGCATCGTCGAGCGGCTCGCAGCCGACCATCAGGATCGTGTGGGCGAACTCCAGGTCGACGACGGTGGCCTGCAGCGACGGCGCCGCAAGCGCACGCAACAGATCAGGCGACAGGCGCTCGCCCTCGCGCGAGTCCACATCGGAGGACTGCAGCGCCTCGCGCATCAATCGCGCGATCAGGAACCCCTCCTCGTTCGTCGCCTGACCGCCTACGAGCGTGCCGACCGCGCCCCGATGGCGCGCGAGGCCCGCTGCGGTATCCAGCGCCCGATCCCAAGGCACCGGACGCAGGCTGCCGCCGTCCCGGACCAAGGGCTGCGTGATCCGCTCGTCGACGTGGATCGCCTGGTAGGCGAACCGGCCCTTGTCGCACAACCAGCCGTCGTCCACATCCGGATTGCCCCCTGGACCGCCGCCGGTGGCCGCGCCCGTGGCGTCGCGGCTCCGCACCCGCACGACCTTCTCGTCGCGGACTGTGAACTCGACGTTGCATTGCGATGGGCAGAGCATGCAGATCCCGCCGGCGCCCTCGATATCCCACGGCCGCGCCCGGAACCGGTACGGCTGGGATGTCAGCGCCCCGACCGGGCACAGCTCGATGATGTTGCCGCTGAACGGCGCCACGTATGGATGGCCGTCGAATGTGCCCACGAACGTGTGGGCGGCGCGCTCGGTGAAGATCAGCTGGTAGTCCTCTGAGATCTCCTGGGAGAAGCGCACGCACCGGTAGCAGAGGATGCACCGCTCGCGATCGATCGCGATCAGCGGCGACAGCGCCAGCGGCTTCTCGAAGTGGCGCTTGGGCTCGATGAACCGCGACCGCCCGAGCCCCCACCCGAACGTGATGTCCTGGAGCGGGCACTCGCCGCCCTTGTCGCACACCGGGCAGTCGAGCGGATGGTTGACGAGCAGGAACTCGACGATCGCATTCTGCGCGTGGTGGACGCGGTCGGTCTGGGTGTGGACCACCATCCCGTCCTTGACCGGCGTCGAGCACGAGGTCTGCAGCTTTGGGATCCCCTCGATCTCGACCAGGCACATCCGGCACGCGCCGACGGGGGCGCCGAGCGCCGGCTCGTAGCAGAAGTAGGGGATCTCGATGTTGCCCTGCTTGGCGGCATCGACCAGCATCATCCCCTCGGGGGCGCGCACCTCGCGGCCGTCGATCGTCAACTGGATGATGTTCTCTTTGGGACGGGGCATTCAGCGAGGTCAGTGCACAGGGAAGGGACCGGCGTGCTTGTCGGCCACCCCGATCGGGACCACGTCGTCCAACTGCGCCCCCTCGGCACGCTCGCGCGCTGCCTCGATCTCGTCCTCGAGTTCGCTCCTGAACTTCTCGACCATCGAACCGATCGGCATCGCCATCGCGTCGCCCAAAACGCACAGGCAGTTGCCGATGATCTGCTCTTGCACGGACGCCATGATGTCGAGATCCATCGGGGTTGCCTCCCCCGACTGGATCCGCTCGAGCATCTTGACCGTCCAGTTGGTGCCCTCCCGGCAGGGCACGCACTTCCCGCACGACTCGTGCGCGTAGAACTTGGCCACCTTCAGCGCGACCTCGAGCACCGTGTGCGAGTCGTCGATCACGATGACCGCGCCCGACCCGAGCATCGATCCCGCCTTGGCCATCGAGTCGAAGTCGTACGGGAGGTCGAGGTCGTCCTTGGTCAGCACCGGCGAGCTCGAGCCGCCCGGGAACCAGAACTTGATCTCGCGGCCCTCCGGGGGGCCGCCGGCAAGCCCGTAGATGAGATCGCGAGACGGGATCCCGAGCTCGACCTCATAGTTGCCCGGTCGCTGCACGTCGCCCGAGACCGACACGAGCTTGGTGCCGGTCGACGTCTCGGTTCCGAGCTTCGCGTACTCCTTGCCGCCCATCCGGATGATCGCCGGCACCGTCGCGAGCGTCTCGACGTTGTTGATCAGCGTCGGCCCGTGATACAGGCCCTCGATCGCCGGGAACGGCGGCTTCAACCGCGGGTTGCCGCGCTTGCCCTCGAGCGAGTCGAGCAGGCCCGTCTCCTCGCCGCAGATGTACGCGCCGGCGCCGCGATGCAGCACGAGTGAGACCGAGTGCTCTGACCCGAGGATCCGCTCGCCGATGTAGCCGGCCGCGTCGGCCTCCGCGATGGCCGCCTCGAGGATGTCGGCCTGGGTCGCGTACTCCCCCCGGATGTAGATGAACGTGCGGCTGGTCCCCGCGGCCCACGATGCGATCAGGACGCCCTCGATCAGCATGTGGGGGTTCTTCTGCATAATCTCCCGGTCCTTGAACGTCCCGGGCTCGGATTCGTCCGCGTTGCAGACGAGGTACTTGTCCATGTCGCCGTGCGGAAGGAACGAGACCTTGCGGCCCATCGGGAAACCGGCGCCGCCGCGACCGCGGATGCCCGCGTCCAACAGGCTGCCGGTGACCTCCTCGGGCGTCATCGCCAGCGCCTTGCGCAGGGACTCGTAGCCGCCACGACGCTCGTACACCGGGAGCGTGTTCAGCCCGGGCTCGTCGATCCGGTCGAACAGGATCTTCACTGCGCCTCCTCGGAGGTCTGGCCGGCTGCGTGCTCGTCGTCGTCGACTGCCTTCTCGGGCTCCGGATGCGCCTCGAGCTGTTCGGTGGTCATCTCGATCGCGGCGGTCGGGCCTGGGCGGTCCTCTGTGTCACCCTCGGGGCCGAGCCCGGCAGTATCGGCCATATCGGTGGCTTCCCGATCCGGTGGCCCGAAGTCCGTCTCCTCCTCGGCCACCTCGGGATCGGCGCAGCGGCGGTAGCGGAGTTGCTTGTGCTCGAGCACAGCCCGGCCGGCATGCAGGTCCTCGACGATCAGCGCGGCATCGTCGAGGTCGAGCGGGCCCACGTACTCGCCGTTGACCGACGCCATCGGGGCGATGTCGCAGCCTCCGAGGCACTCGAACGAGCGGACGTTGACGTCCGGGTCGCCCTCGGCCGCGGCCAGCATCGCTTCGAAGAACGCGTCGGCGCCGAGCAGCGAGCAGGAGATGTTCGTGCACACGTACACGTCGTTGCGCGGCTTGGGGACGGTCGAGAACATGTCGTAGAAGGTCGCGACCGAAGTGAGGTAGGCCGGGGTGAGCGCCATCACCGAGGCCACCTCGTCGATCGCCTGCGGCGAGCACCAGCCGTGCACCTCCTGCGCGGCGTGGAGCGCGGGGATCGCGGCCGAGCGCCGGTCCGGGTACTTGGCCATCGCCGCCTCGATCGTCGCCTTGAGCCCGGGCGCGATCGGCGTCGTCGCCGGGTCGGGGATGGTCGCCGGGTCCTTGGTCAGGTCGACGGCGTCGTCCCAGCCGGGGACCCGCGACCCGTGGCCGAACCGCGCTACCTGCTGCCATCCCGTGCCACTCATCGGTCGATCCCGCCGAGGATCGGGTCGAGCATCGCGAGCGTCGCGATCAGGTCCGCGATGTAGCTGTCCTTGACCATCGGCGCGAGCGCCTGGAGGTTCACAAAGCTCGGATCGCGCATGTGCACGCGCGCGGGCTTGGCCGACCCGTCCGACCGGACGAAGCAGCCGAGCTCACCGCGCGGGCTCTCGATCGGGTAATAGGCCTCGCCGGGCGGCACGCGGAAGCCTTCGGTGACGAGCTTGAAGTGGTGGATCAGCGCTTCCATCGACGTCGCGAGCTCGTGACGGGGCGGGAGCGCGACCTTGCGGTCCGTGGTGATGTGAGGGCCTTCTGGCAGCCCGTCGAGCGCCTGCTCGATGATCTTGCACGACTCGTAGAACTCGGCCTGGCGGACCCGGTAGCGGTCGTAGTTGTCTCCCACGGTCCCGACCGGGATCTTGAAGTCGAAGTGGTCATAGCTCGAGTACGGGTGCGCCTTGCGCAGATCCCAGGGCTCGCCGGCCGCCCGCAGCAGCGGCCCTGTCACCCCGAGCTTGAGCAACGTCTCCTTGTCGAGTGGGCAGGTGCCGAGAAGCCGCTCGACCACGATCTGGTTCTTCTCGAGCATGTCGGCGTATTGGTCCGCGCGCGAGGGCATGATCTTGAGGAAGTCGCGCACCTTCTTCTCGAAGCCGCGCGGGATGTCCTCCATCACTCCACCGACCTGGAAATAGCGTGTGTGCATCCGCTGCCCGGACGACATCTCGAACAGGTCCAGCACGAGTTCCCGCTCTCGGAACGCGTACCAGAACATCGAGATCGCCCCGAGGTCGAGTGCGCTCGTGCCGAGCCAGACCAGATGCGACGCGATCCGATTGAGCTCGAGGTGGATCACTCGCAGGTATTGAGCGCGCGGCGGAACCTCGACGTCGAGCAGCGTCTCGACCGCGCCGCAGAACGCCATCGCGTTGAAGTAGTAGCTGAGGTAATCCATCCGCTCGACTACCGGGATCACCTTCCAGTAGGCCTTGTCCTCGGCGGTCTTCTCGATCCCGGTGTGGACGTAGCCGATGATCGGCTTGATGTCGCGGACGACCTCGCCCTCGAGCGTCGTCAGCAGCCGCAGCACGCCGTGCGTCGACGGGTGGTGCGGCCCGATGTTGAGCGTCAGCAGCTCGTGGGTCTCGCCCATCCCCGCCGGCGAGCTCGACAGCGTGATCGATTCCTCGCGCTGGCGGTAAGTCTCCGGGGTGAGCGCGATCTGCCCCTCGCCCGTGCCTGAGCCGGTGGCGGTCATACGTACTTCCCGTAGTTCTGCTCTTCGTTGTAGGTGAACAGGACCGGCTCTCCGCCGATCGGGAAATCGCGGCGCTGCGGGTGGCCTTCGTAGTCCTCGGGCATCAGGATCCGGCGCAGGTCGGGATGACCCTCGAACACCACGCCGAACATGTCGTACACCTCGCGCTCGGGGAAGTCCGCGCCCGGGAACAGGTCAACGACCGAATCGATCCGCGGATCCTCGGTCGAGACCCTGGCCTTGACCGAGATCCGGTCGACGCTCCGGCGGTCGAGCATCTCGTAGAGGACGCCGAGGCGCGGCTCGTGCGGGTAGTAGTCGACGCCGTGGAGGCTCGCGAGCATCGTGTAGCCCTTGCCCTGCAGGTGCTCGAGCACGGCCTTGATCCGGATCGGGTTGGCGACGAGCACGGCCCGGCCCCGGTGGAACTCGGTGTCGAGGATGCTGTCGCTGTGCGCGTCGCGGAGCTCCTGGGCGGTCAGCTCGAGCCCCGTGGCGTCAGGCACCTGACGTGTCTCCGGGCTTGAAGACGCTGATGTCGGCGCTGCCGAGCGCCGCCTCGTCCGGCAGCAGCTCCTCGGTGCCGTTGGCGTCGTAGCGCTGGCGCCACCCGTCGGGGCTGTGTCCATGGATCTTGTCGCGAAGCCTCAGGATCCCGTGCATCAGCGCCTCCGGGCGAGGCGGGCAGCCCGGCACGTGGACGTCGATCGGCATGAACTTGTCCGAGGGCACCAGCGCGTAGTTGTTGAACACGCCCATCGACGAGCAGCAGGCGCCCATCGAGATCGCCCACTTGGGCTCGAGCATCTGGTCCCAGATGCGCCGGATTACCGGCGCCATCTTGATCGAGACGCGGCCGGACAGGATGATCAGATCCGCCTGTCGAGGCGAGGCACGGAACGCCTCAAAGCCGAAGCGCGCGATGTCGACCCGCGCCGCGACGATGTGGATCTGTTCGATCGCGCAGCAGGCGAGCCCGAACGTGAGCGGGTACATGGAGTTCCCCTGCGCCCAGGCGACGGCCTTGTCCACCGTCGTCGTCAGTACGCGCTCCTCGACGTAGCGCTCGAGCTCCGCGTCGTCCATGCCGCGCAGCATGTCCCGCGCCTTCAGCTGCCGGACGCGGAAGCCGCTGACCGGCTCGCGCTTTATTTCCATTCGAGCGCTCCCCGGCGCCAGACGTAGACGAACGCGATCATCAGCAGCACCACGAACGTCACGGTCTCGAACATCGCGAAGCTCCCGAACGCGCGCAGCTGGACCGCGATCGGATACAGGAAGATCACCTCGATGTCGAACAGGATGAACAGCATCGCGATCAGGTAGAAGCTGATCCCGAAGCGGAAGCCGCGCTGGATCTCGGAGGGGAGCCCGCATTCGTAGGGCTCGACCTTGAAGCGATTCGGGACCCGGTGGGAGACCAGCAGGTTGAGCGTGCCGAACAGCAGGCCGACCGCCGATCCCAGGATCAGGAAGACGATCGCAGGCAGATAATCGCGAAGCACGGCAGACCGTTATATCACCGCTGGTCGGGACCTTGTGACACTGTGTTACTTAGTGATGATTGCGGCTAACCAATGAAGCAGGTTCACCTCGTCCTCGGCGTCATCACGATCGTCCTCTCGGGGGCCGCGGCGCTGTGGGGCGGGTGGTGCTGGTGGCGGATCCAGAACAGCCGGTTGTTCTGGTGGCTGCTGCGGGCCTCGCAGGTCGCGATCGTGCTCGAGGCCGCACTTGGGGGCGTGCTGCTGCTCTTCGGCCACAAGTCCCCGGGTCTGCACACCCTGTACGGCGTGCTGCCGCTGTTCGTCTCGTTCGTCGCCGAGCAGCTGCGGGTCTCGACCGCGCAGATGGTGCTAGACAAGGCCGGCTTCGAGTCCGCGCAGGCGGTCGGCGAGCTGCCCGAGGCCGAGCAGCGCGCGGTCGTGGTCACGATCATCCGACGCGAGCTTGGCGTGATGGCGCTGGCGGCGCTGGTGAACACGGTGCTGCTGGCTCGCGCGGCGATGACGCATTAGGCCGGGGCTTTGGGCCGCTTCGCGGCGTCCAGCCGGATGACTCGTGGCCGGCCCGGTCGTGGCGAGGCCGGATGCCGAGCGGGCCGAGCCACGAGGCCATGCAACCCCGTCCGGACGGGGTGGAGGGCCCCACGGACGCCGAGCGGAGCGAGGCCCATCAGCGCTCGGCGACGGAACCCACGTCGTGGTAGCGCCCGCCGTACCAGAGCAGCGGCTCGCCGTCGCCGAGGCCCATCGCCACCACCTCGCCGATCGCGATCGTGTGATCCCCGCCGGCGATCAGCTCTCGCAGCGTGCACGCGACCCAGGAGAGCGCGCCCTCGATGATCGGGACGCCGACCTCGAAGCGGTGTGCGACGCCCTCGAGCTTCTCGGACTCGGGGAGCTTCGAGGCGAACACCTCGGCCAGCTCCTCCTGGCGGGAACTGAGCACGTTGACGCCAAAACGGCCGGCCTCGCGGACGATCGGGAGCGTGCGGGCGTTGTTCTTGAAGCACACGAGCGCGAGCAGCGGGTCGAGCGACAGCGAGCACAGCGCGTTGGCGGTCATGCCGCCCGAGGCCCCGGGTGTGGCGCTGGTCACGACCGCCACGCCGGTCGCGAACCGTCCGAACACCTCGCGAAACAGCTCCCGATCGGGCTCGCCGGTCATCGCCGTCTCGTTATAGCGATCGTTCGCGTGACCCGGCGCCGGCCCGTCTGGTTGCCGCCGTGGAGACGATCGCGACTTGGGGGTTGGTCAGAGCGAACGTCGTTCAGGCCGGCGCCGGGATGGGCACAGCTTCGGCGCAGGGGTCGTGGCTCCTGCTCCTTTCGTATGATCCGCCCCGAATGAGCCGACCCGCCAAGGTCCTCCTGTTGGGCGCGTTGCTCGCGTCAGTGGCCCTGTCGACCGCATGCGGGACGGAGAAGATCTCCGTCCCGAAGTCGCAGCCGGTGCTCTACCAGGGCGCTGTGCTGTTCAACCAGCGCTGCTCGGGATGCCACACGCTGTCCTTCGCGGCCACGCACGGCTCGGCCCAGAACGTGCGCACGGCCCAGGAGAACAACGGCCCGAACTTCGATGTCCGCTGTGAGCGGCCGGTGGCGCGGGTGCTGTACGCGATTCAGAACGGCGGCTTCTCCGGCGAGATCATGCCGCAGAACATCGTCGTCGGCGCGCAGGCCCTGGCGGTGGCGGAGTTCGTCGCGACCTACGCTGGCCGAACGGCGCCGAAGATACCCGGCGTCGTGCCATGCGAGCAGGTCCCGATCGGGTCGATCGCGGCGGCGCTCGCCGGATCGTCCGCGCCGACCGGGTCGCCTGGGACCGTCACCGGGAACAGCACCGCAACCACCCCCGCGTCCCCTTAGCGGCGGCACGCGCCCGGCAGCGCATGCTCGACATACAGCTGATCCGACGCGACCCGGATGCCGTCCGCGCGGCGCTGAGCCGCCGCGGCGATGAGGCGGCCGCCGCCGTCGACCGGTTGCTCGAGCTCGATCAGCGCTGGCGCGCGGCCACGACCGAGCTCGAGGAGCTGCGCGCCGAGCAGAACCGCGCCAGCAAGGGCCGCAAGGGTCCGCCGACGCCCGAGGAGCGCGAGCAGCTCGCCTCGCTCGCCGCGCGCGGCCGGGAGCTGAGCGACGAGGAGACCGCGGTGCGCGCCGAACGGGACCGCGTGCTCGCGGCGCTGCCGAACCTGCCCGCCGAGGACGCCCCCGATGAGGACACGGTCCTGTATGAGGTCGGGGAGGCCGGCGCGACCGGCAAGGACCACCTCGAGCTCGCCGGCGACCGGATCGACATGGAGCGCGGGGCACGGCTGTCAGGGTCGCGATTCGCCTACCTGCGCGGCGACCTCGTGATGCTCGAGTTCGCGCTCGTTCGGTTTGCGCTCGAGAAGCTGCGGGGTGAGGGGTTCGAGCCGGTCATCCCGCCGGTCCTCGTCCGCGAGCGCGCGCTGTACGGGACCGGCTTCCTTCCCGACACCGAGCAGCAGATCTACCGGCTGCCGGACGACGACCTGTATCTGGTCGGCACCTCCGAGGTCGCGCTGGCGTCGCTGCACGACGACGAGATCCTCAGCGAGGCCGACCTGCCGCTCCGCTACGCCGGCTTCTCGACGTGCTTCCGGCGCGAGGCGGGCGCCGCCGGCAAGGACACGCGTGGCATCTTCCGCGTGCACCAGTTCGACAAGGTCGAGATGTTCTGCTTCGTCGCGCCGGCCGAGGCGGCCGCCGAGCACGAGCGCCTGCTGGCGATCGAGGAGTCGATCCTCGGCGAGCTCGGGATCCCGTATCGGGTGGTCGCGATCGCGGTCGACGAGCTCGGGGCCTCCGCGGCCAAGAAGTACGACTGCGAGGCATGGTTGCCAGGTCAGGGCCGCTACCGCGAGCTCACGTCGTGCTCGAACACCACCGACTACCAGGCCCGGCGGCTCGGTATCCGCTACCGGCCCGCGGAGGGACGGCCCGAGCACGTCCAGACCCTGAACGGCACCGCGGTGGCGGTCGGGCGCACGATCATCGCGCTGCTCGAGAACGGCCAGCAGGACGGCGGGTCGGTGCGCCTGCCGCCGGCGCTGGTCGGCTACGGCGCGCCCGAGGTCCTGCCGCCGGCGGCGTGAGGTCTCGCCGCCCGGAGTCGGTCGGCCGGTGGCGGCGGCGGGCGGGGGGTGGGCGGGGACCTGATTAACGACGCGGAGCGCGCGCGTCGACTGGTCCTCGAGGACCACCAGCGCGGCGCGCGGGGGGCCGCACGACGCGACGCGCGCCCGGAGCCGCACGCCGAACGTGTTCCAGGGCCGCACGAACGCGCTGACCGGCTCGTCGGCGCCGGCGGCGGCCTCCGCGAGGGCCGCAGCGAACCGGGCGGGCCGGCCGGCCTCGGCGTCGGCGGGAATCAGCAGCTGGACCACCGGCTGGTTGACGGCGCTGTCCTCGGTTACCCCGAGCAGCGTCTCCGCGCGCCATGACATCGCCTGGACCAGCAGCGAGCTGTCGATCACCAGGAACGCGTCCCGATGGCTGGGAACGATGTCCGCACGCGACTCGAGCATCACGCCGAGGCCACACGACCGGCAGACGCGCGCCAGCGGCGCCGGCGGCTGCTCGCCGTGCGAGGGCGCGGCGCAATGGCCGCAGAACCAGGTGAACTCGACAGGCTCGGCTAGTCCCGGCTGTACGAGTCTCAGTGCTGGACGTAGGTCTGTGTTTCCCCTCATTGCCCCTGTACGGATGCTAACTCTTAGATCGGCGTTTCGGAAGCTTGCACCGAAGAATTGTGCAAGTTGTAGATCCCCTCGACCGGGTTTAGGACGGGCCTGAGTGCGGGCGCGAATCTCTCGACGGATGACCGGTTCCGTGACGTCGCGCTGCGCACACAAAACAACGCGAATCGAACCGCGCAAATTGCGACATTGACGAGATATATGCGCGCATTGAGTGCTTTTTCGACCGATACCCACGGTAGCGCAGCTATGGTCCCCAAACCCCCCGGCTGGGGGGGTCGGCCCGATTGAACCGCCGGTTCGGGTGGGTCTGACCGCACCTTTGGGGCGGAGTCGCGTCTGGTCCGAGGCACGCACCAAAACGTCGCCGGTGTCCGGTTTCGGACAAAGCGGAGAGGGGGGGATTCGAACCCCCGAACGAGGTCACCCCCGTTACGCGATTTCCAGTCGCGCCCGTTCAACCGCTCCGGCACCTCTCCGGTAGGCGCGCGAAGCGTACCGCTCGCCGTGCCGCGGCGCGCCGGGGCGCGAGGCGATGCCGGCGCCGTCAGATCACCCAGGCGCCGTCCCGCAGTAGCGGCACCTCGGCGCCCCCGGGCTCGATCCCGGTGACCGCGACCTCGTTCGAGCCGATCATGAAGTCGATGTGGATCTCGCTGCGGTTGATCCGCTCCTGATCGGCGCTGTCGAGCACGGTGAAGTCGAGCCCCTCGCCGAGCGCGATGTGGCTCGCGGCGTTCTCGTCGAGCAGCGTGTCGAAGAACACCGTGTCGAGGTTGCCAATCCGGCTGTCGCGGTCGACGAGCGCAACCTCGCCGAGGCGGGCGGCGCCCGGATCGCGCTGCGAGAACGCGCGCAGCGTGCCCGCGCCGTGGTCGGCGTCGATATCTACGGCGACCCCACCCTCGAACCGCACGCGCAGGCCGGTGATCATCACCCCGGATACGAACAGCGGCTTGGTGGAGCGGACATAGCCGTCGACGCGGGCTGGATCAGGGGTCGCGAACACCTCCTCGGTCGGGAGGTTGGGGGCGTGAACGACGCCGTCGACGGTCGTGACGCGCGCGCAGTGCCACCGGGACGAAGGCAGCAGGCCGACGGTGAGGTCGGTCCCGGGTCCCTCGAACCGAACCGCTTCCATTCGCAGCGCGTCGAGCTTGCCCGCGACCGTCGTCAAGCGGTCCATCCGCGCTTCCCACGCGGCGACCGGGTCGTCCTCGTCGACCCGGCAGACGTGCGCGACGTCCTGCCACAGGCGCTCGAGCGCGTCGGTCCTCTGAAGCTCCGGGTGCACGAGCTCGGCCCACGCCTCAGTCGGACAGGGCGCGGCGGTCCAGTTCGTGGTCCGCTGGTTGACGATCTCGATCGATTCCCGCAGCCGCGGCAGCAGATCCTGGCCGAGCACCGCGGGATCGACTCCGTCCATGACGTGCGGCGCGACCGGGCCCGTCAGCGCGATCATCGCGCACCGGTTCTCGCCGAGCGCGCGCATCCGCTCGCCGTACCAGGGGGGCACGAACCCGAGCGTCTCGGGTCCGGCGTGCAGCGCCCGGATGCGCTTGAGATGGATGTCGAACACGTTCAGGTCAACGAACTTGGCGCCTGCCTCGTATGCCGCCTGTGCGACCGCGCGCGTGAGTGGCTCCTTCCCAGGTTCGGAGCCGAGGCTCACGATCTGACCGGGTTGGACGTTGGCGCCGAAGCGGACGATCAGCTCGGCGAGCGCGTGGATCTTGTCGGTGGTGCCGCCACCCATGACTACCGAGGAGGATGACACCCGTCGGACGTGCACGCATCGACAACCATCCGCGCCCGGACCGGCATGCAGCTGGGCCTCCGGGAAGCGTAGAGTCGCCCGGGTGGCGAGAGCGTTGCGCAATCTGGACGAGCAGCGTGCGGCAGTGCTCGAATTGCTGTGCGAGTCGATCGTTCCCGGGTCGCGCCGCGTCGGCCCGGTCGTCTACATCGACGCGATCATGTCGGAGATGCCGGGTCCTGCGCGAGAGGCGGTCGAGCAGTCGATCGACGCGCTCGCGGACGCGGCGCTCGGGGGAGCCGAGGCACTCGAGCCGCACGCGCTCACGCCGGCCTTCCAGCTGATCCGCGCGCTCGCGATCGAGGCCTTCTACAGCGACTTCGTCGCCCCCGAAGCGAGCGGCCCGAGCGCGTACGAGGAGATCGACTTCCACTCGCCGCTCGCGATGCGGATCAAGAAGGACTGGTCGTACCTGGGATTGGTCGGGTCATGAGCGATCGCCTCGAAGTGGTGGTCGTCGGCTCGGGCGCCGGCGGCGGGGTGATCGCCGGCGAGCTCGCAGAGCGCGGCCGCTCGGTGCTGCTGCTCGAGGCGGGCGGTCACTGGGTGGCGGCCGACTTCACGCGCTGGGAGAGCCGGGCAGCGCACGACTACTGGTGGCCGCTGAGCTTCGCATTCCCGTCGGGCGATCCCGCCCTCGGCCCGGTCGTGATGATCAGCGGGCGGTGCGTGGGGGGCAGCACGACGATCAACACAAAGGTGGCGCTTCGCGCGACGCAGCGTGAGCTCGATAAGTGGCACGCCGCGACCGGCCTTCGCAACGAGCGTGGCGAGCCGATCTCGTGCGCCGATCTCGACCCCTACTACGACCGCGTCGAAGCCTACCTCGGCGTGCGCGACCGCTCGACCGATTGGGACCTCAAGCGGTGCGTGCAGACCGCCAAGCGGGGGTTCGAGGCGGTCGGCGCGACGCTTGAGCCGGTCCGGGCTTATGTCGACGAGAACTGCGAGCAATGCGGCTCGTGCCTGCAAGGGTGCCCAACCAACGCGGGCAAGTCGACGATGAACACCTACATCCAGCGCAACTGGCTGACGGGCGCGCTCGCGGTCCGGCCGAATTCGTTCGTCCAGCGGGTGCTGATCGAGGATCGGGGCGACGGGCCCGAGGCGACCGGCGTGGAGTACGTCGACGCATCGGGCGAGACGCACACCGTCGAGGCGGACGTCGTCGTGGTGGCGGCCGGATCGCTGCGGACGCCGCAGGTCCTGATGCGCTCGGAGGTTCCTAACCCGAACGTCGGCAAGCACCTCGGCCTGCATCCGGCGCAGTTCGTGTTCGGCCTATTCGACGAGCCCCAGGACGCCCACATGGTGGCCCCGATCAGCGGGCACTGCTACGACTTCGCCGCCGACGAGGACGGCGGGTTCGCGGTCGAAGCGGTGACCGTCCAGGACCCGATCGGGTTCGCGGCCGGTCTGTGCGACGAGAACGGGCCGATGTGGGGCCAGCCGCTGGTCGACGCCGCCAAGAAGTACCGCCGGTGGATCGGGCTGCTGAACATGTCCAACGACGACAACAACGCCAGCGTCTCGCTCGACGAGCACGGGAACGAGCTGTTCCTGTCCGACTTCCAGCCGAACGAGCTCGAGCGGATCCACAAGGCGCGCGCGTTCTCGGCGCGCGTGCTCGAGGCCGCCGGCGCCACGCAGATCCTGTGGTCCGGTCTCGCCACCACGCACATGCAGGGGAGCTGCCGGATGGGCGCCGATCCGTCCAGCTCGGTGGTCGATACCCACGGGCAGTCCCACGAGATCAAGCGCCTGTACGTCGGCGACAGCTCGGCGCACCCGTGCACGCTGTCGGTGAACCCCTCGCTGACGATCATGGCGCTCGGCGCCCGCCTTGCCGACTACCTGGACTCGGGGGCCGGCGGCCAGCTGCAGGCGGGCAGTGAGCATCTCGTCGCATGACCGGTTGGCGATGAGCGGCGCCCAGGCGATACGTCCCGCCGAGGGGCTATTCGCCCCGCCCAGGCGGATCGACGCGCTCGCCGACCTGCTCGCGAACGTGTGGCAGTTCGGCTACGTGACCACGGATCTCGACCGCGCGATCGAGTTCATGTCCGAGCGCTTCGGCCTCGAGCATGCTCTGAAGCTCCCCGCCGGCGGCGCCACGTTCCTCGTCGGCGACGAGCCCGCGGAGTGGGACGCGAAGTTCGCGATGGGCGCCCGCGGCGGGAAGATAATCGAGCTGATCGAGCCGGTCGGCGGACACATCGACTTCTACACCCGGGTCCTTCCGCCGGACGGGTCGTTCGCGGTGCGGCTGCATCACATCGCCACGTTCATCGATAACAGCGACGCGGAGTGGGAGCGTCTCGGCGGCCTGTTGGCGGCGTCCGGCCTGAAGGTGGACTACACGGTGCTGATCCCTGACCGGGTCCGTGCCGGCTACGTCGACACGACCGAGGAGCTCGGGCACTGGCTCGAGATCTGCCAGCTCCAACGCGAGGACATCGAGTTCTTCAGCGCGCTGGTCGCCGACAGCGCCTAGCGGGTAGCCGCTTGCGTGACGCGGCCCATCAGCGTCATGCTGTCAGGCGTCAGATAACACGGAGGGAGCGCATGAGCGAGCCGATTCTTAGCGGACTGATGATGGACAACTATCCCCTGTCGCTGACGACGGTCGTCGAGCGGTCCGAGCAGCTCACCGCCGACCGCAAGGTCGTCTCGCGAAGGCCCGACGGGTCGATCCATCGGACGACGATGGGGCAGTGCGCGGCGCGCGCGCGGCGGATCGCTTCAGCGCTCGCCGAGCTCGGAATCGGCGAGGGCGACCGGGTCGGGACGCTGCTGTGGAACCAGCCCGAGCACCTCGAGCTGTACTACGGCGTGCCGGCGATGGGGGCCGTCATCCACACGCTCAACCCGCGCCTTCATCCTGACGAACTCGCCTTCATCGCCGGCGACGCCGAGGATCGCGCGATCGTCGTCGACGAATCGCTGTTAGGGGCGTTCGAGGCGTTCAGCTCGGCGTACGAGTTCGAGCACGTGCTCGTCGTCTCGCAGGGCGGCGACGTCCCGGACGGCGCGATCGACTACGAGTCGCTGATCGAGGGGGCGGAACCGATGACGTGGCCGGACCCGCACGAGCGCCGGGCGGCCGCGATCTGTTACACGTCGGGTACCACGGGCCGGCCAAAGGGCGTCCTGTACTCGCACCGGGCGCTCGTCCTGCACTCGATGAACGCGGCGCTGCCGGACGCGATGAACGTCTCGACGCGCGACACCGTTCTGCCGGTCGTCCCGATGTTCCACGCCAACGCCTGGGGCATCCCCTACACCGCCAGCATGGTCGGCGCGGCGCTGGTGCTGCCCGGGCCGCGACTCGATGCCGAGAGCGTGCTCGACCTCCTGGCCGACGAGCACGTGACGCTGACGGCGGGCGTGCCGACCGTGTGGATGGCGATGCTCAAGGCGATCGAGGCCGAGCCCGGGCGGTGGGATCTGAGCTCGCTGAAACGCCTCCTGGTCGGAGGCTCGGCCGTTCCGCAGAGCATGATCGAGGGCTACCAGCGGCACGACCTGTTCATCGTGCAGGGCTGGGGGATGACCGAGACCTCGCCGCTCGCCAGCACCGCAATGGTGCCTCCGGAGCTCGACGACGCCACGCCCGAGGAGCAGTTCGAGTACCGCGCCCGGGCGGGCACCCCGGCCCCGTTCGTCGACATCCGTGCTCGCGGAGACGATGGTGAACTGATCGAATGGGACGACGAGGCGATGGGAGAACTCGAGGTGCGCGGCCCGTGGGTCGCATCGGCGTACTTCCAGGGGAGCGGCGCCGAGAAGTTCACCGACGACGGCTGGTTCCAGACCGGCGACGTGGTCCGGATCAACCGTCAGGGCTGCCTGCGCATCACCGACCGCACCAAGGACCTCGTCAAGTCCGGTGGCGAGTGGATCTCGTCCGTTGACATGGAGAACCAGCTGATGGCGCACTCGGCCGTGGCCGAGGCGGCGGTGATCGCGATCCCCGACGACCAATGGGGAGAGCGTCCGATGGCGGTGGTCGTGCTCCAGAGCGGCGCCGAGGCGACCGCGGACGAGTTGCGCGACCACCTCGCAAAGGGATTCTCCAAGTGGCAGCTGCCCGAAAGGGTGGAGTTCATCGACGAGATCCCGCGGACCGCGACCGGCAAGTTCAAGAAGACCGCGCTGCGTGAGCAGTTTGTGAAGACGACAGTGTGAGAACCCGGCATTGGTCCTGGTGAGAAAACCCAAATTGGTCCTGCCCGGCAACAACTGAACGGCATTACGGCTGCTATACACCGGGTGGTGGTGCCGGCAGAGGAAACCGGAGTAGCTCCTTCGGTGGCAACCGCCGTCGGCGGGGTGGTCGTTGAGGCGCGCGATCTCGAACGCCAGTACGGCGAGGGCGATACCGCAGTCCACGCGCTACGCGGCGTTTCGCTCAGTGTCGAACGGGGCCAGCTCGTGGCCGTCATGGGGCCGTCGGGCTCGGGCAAGTCGACGCTGATGCACATCCTCGCGGGCCTCGACAAGCCGACCAGTGGAACGGTGACGATCGCGGGCACCGAAATCACCGGCCTCGACGACGCTGACATGACACATCTGCGCCGCGACCACATCGGCTTCGTCTTCCAGTTCTTCAACCTGCTGCCGATGCTGAGCGCCGAGGAGAATGTGCTGCTGCCGCTGTCGATCGCCGGTGAGAAGCCGGATGAGGGGTGGCTCGAGCAGTTGCTCGCGAAGACCGGGCTCGCCGACCGCCGCCGTCACCGGCCCTCGGAGCTCTCAGGTGGTCAACAGCAGCGCGTGGCGATCGCGCGGGCGCTCGTGACGAAGCCGACGATCCTGTTCGCCGACGAGCCGACCGGGAACCTCGACTCGAAGACCGGCGGCGAGATCCTCGATCTGCTTCGCGATTCCGCCCGTGACTACAACCAGACGATCGTGATGGTGACCCACGAGGCCCGCGCCGCCGCGATCGCCGATCGCGTTCTGTTCCTTGCGGACGGACTGATCGTCAAGGAGCTCACCGACACGGATGCGGCCCAGGTGCTCGAAGTGATGAGCACGCTGCAGTCGTGACCAGGGTCGCGCTCCGGGGCCTACTCGGACGCAAGCTCCGCGCTGTTCTGACCGCGTTCGCGATCGTGATCGGCGTCGCGATGGTGAGCGGGACATTCGTGTTGACCGACACGATCAAATCGGCGTTCACCACGGTGTTCACCACCGTCTACCAGAACACCGACGCGGTGATCACGGGCAAGAGCGCGATCTCGTCCAGTAACAACGGGAACGCGCCGACGACGCCTTCGCTCCCGGCTTCGCTCTTGACCCAGGTGCGGGCGCTCCCGTCGGTCGGCGCCGCATCGGGAGGCATCTCGGACACCGCCCAGCTGGTCGGGCGGAACGGCAAGGTGATCTCGAGTGGTGGCGCGCCGGGCCTGGCTTTCAGCTACTCGCCCGCCGGCCAGCACTTCAACCCGCTCACGCTCACGAGCGGCAGCTTCCCGAGCAGCCCGGACGAGGTCGACATCGACGCGTCGACCGCCAGCAAGCACAACTACAAGGTCGGCAATGAGATCGGGGTCGTCGCGCGTGGTCCTGTCGAGCGCTTCCGGATCGCCGGAACGGTTCAGATCGGCGGGGTCTCCTCGCTCGGGGGCGCCACGATCTCGGTCTTCACGCTGCCGAGGGCGCAGCAGCTGTTCAACAAGGTTGGGAAATACGACTCGATCAGCGTCGCCGCCAAGCACGGGTACTCGCCCCAGCAGGTCGTGAACCAGATCAAGCCCCTGCTCGGTCCGAGCGCGCAGGTGAAGACCGGTCAGGCCCAGGCCCAGCAGGCGACGAAGGACACGAGCGGCTTCCTTAACATCTTCCAGGACTTCCTGCTCGCGTTCGGCGGCATCGCGCTGTTCGTCGGCAGCTTCGTGATCGCCAACACGCTGTCGATCACGATCGCGCAGCGCACCCGGGAGCTCGCCACGCTACGCACCCTAGGCGCCACCCGCCGCCAGGTTCTCCGCTCGGTCCTGGTCGAGGCGTTCGTGATCGGAACGCTCGCTTCGATCGTCGGGCTGTTCCTCGGCCTGTTGCTTGCCAAGGCGCTCAACTCGCTGCTGGTGTCGTTCGGGATCAACCTGCCGCAGGCGGCCACCGTGTTCAAGACGCGGACGATCATCATCTCCTTGCTGGTTGGGATCATCATCACGATGCTCGCGGCGTTGCGGCCGGCGCTCCGCGCGACCCGCGTCCCCCCGATCGCCGCCGCGCGCGAGGGCGCGCTGCTGCCACCGTCGCGGTGGGCGAAGTTTGGCCCTTATGCCGCGGCGGCGACCGTGATCGGCGCGGTCGTGCTGATGCTCATCGGCCTGCTGTTCACCGGATTGTCGACAGGGCTGCGGCTGCTCGCGGTGGGCGTGGGGGCCGTCGCGCTGTTCATCGGAATCTCGATGCTCGCGCCGAAGCTGGTGCCGCCACTCGTCAAGGTCCTGGGCTGGCCCGCGACCAAGATCGGCGGGTCGGCGGGCAAGCTCGCCGAGGGCAATTCGGCGCGCAACCCGGCTCGGACCGCCTCGACCGCGTCCGCGCTGATGATCGGTCTCGCGCTCGTGACGCTCGTCGCGGTGCTGGCCGCGGGGTTGCGGACCGGATTCAAGAGCGCGGTCGACGACGCGTTCATCGCCAACTACGCGATCACCGCCACGAACAACTTCTCGCCGATCAGCCTCTCCTCCGAGCAGGCCGTGCGGAGCGTCCCCGGAGTGACCGGTGTGGTGGGCGTGCGGGCCGGCGCTGGAAAGGCGTTCGGTTCGAACATCAACGTGACGGGCGTCCCCCCGAACGCCGACCAAGCCATCAAAATCGATTGGGCGAAGGGTGGACCGGGCATTCCGGCGCGACTCGGGAACGACGGAGCGTTCGTGGACAAGGCCTACGCCAAGGCCCAGCATCTGCAAGTCGGCTCGCCGCTGTCGATGGAGACGCCCACCGGACAGTTCCTCCACCTCAAGCTGATCGGCATCACCAATCCGCCCAAGGCCGCCTCGCCCTACGGCGACATCTCGATCTCCCAGTCCCTGTTCGATCGTGAGTACCAGAACCCCCAGAACCTGTTCACCTTCGTCAACATGCAGGGCGGCGTCGCTCCGGCCAACACGCAGCGGCTGACCGCGGCCCTGTCCGGATTCCCGGACGCCAAGCTCCAGACGAAGTCGCAGTTCATCAACAACCAGCTTCAGGGGTTGAGCACACTGCTCAACCTGCTCTACGTGCTGCTGTCGCTGTCAATCGTGGTCAGCCTGTTCGGGATCGTCAACACGCTTGTGCTCACCGTGTTCGAGCGGACACGCGAGCTCGGCATGCTGCGGGCAGTCGGCATGAGCCGGCGTCAGGTGCGGCGGATGATCCGGCATGAGAGCGTCATCACCGCGCTGATCGGCGCGGCGTTCGGGATCCCGCTCGGAATCGTGCTGGCGCTGCTGGTCGGCGCCGCGATCAACTTCGGGACGTTCACGATCCCGGTGGGAACGTTGATCGTGTTCGTGATCGCCGCGGTGATCGCCGGCCTGATCGCCGCGATCTGGCCGGCGCGACGCGCCGGCCGGCTCAACGTGCTCGAGGCGCTCTCGTACGAGTAGCGACCCGGCGCAACATGGGCGCCTCGCTACGGCCGGATCAGGGCGATTGAGCTCGTGGCTTGTCCGACGAGCTTGCCGTCGCCATTACGGGCGTAGGCCTCCGCGAACGCGACCTGGCGGCCGACGCGGAGCGCCTTTCCGATGATCTCGAGTTCGCCGCTGTCGGACCGGAGCGCGCTCAGGAAGCTGACCTTGATCTCGATCGACGAAATTGCGACGCCGCTCGGCAGCGTCGATTGGACCGAGCAGCCGCACGCTGAGTCCAGGAGCATGCACAGCAGCCCACCGTGGACGATGCCGCCCGGGTTGTAGGTGGATTCGTCGGGAGTGCAGCGGAACACCGCCTCGCCGTCACCGACCGAGTGCAACCGGGCGCCGACGAGGGCGGCAAACGGCGGCACCGGCAACTTGCCGTCGATGATCGCCTGAAGATGCTCGCGACCGGACACCGAGCCGCGGGCGTTGGCCGAGATCGCCGGGTCGTACCAGCTGACGGTCTTGCTCCGGAGCTCTCCCCAACCGTCCACCGTGGGTGCTTGCGTGTCGCTCACGCGTTCGGCTCTATGTTCTGCAGCCTGACCTGGCCGCGGGCGACCAGCTTGCGGTCATCGGGGCGGCGGATCTCGACTTGCCATAGCTGTTGGGTGCGCCCCTGGTGAATGGGTGTCGCCTCGACCGACAGCCGCCCGCTCTTGTGCGGGCGCACAAAGTCGGTGAGGTTCGAGACGCCGACGGCCTGCATGCCCTGGTCCTTGACCGCCTCGAACGCCCCGGTGGTCGCGAACGTCTCGATCACAGCCGTATACAGCCCTCCGTGCACGAGTCCCCATGGTTGGTGGTGGCGCTCGTCGGCGGCGACCGAGCCGACGACGCGCGTGGGACCGCGCTCGTCGAACTCGATCTCGAGCATGCGCATGAACTCGCTCGCGCCGGTCAGTTGGTCGCGCATGTCCATCACACATTCTTACTGCCGGCGGCGACGAGCCCGGCGGTCGAGATCGGCTCGGACGCGATCGCCGCCGGCTCCGACGCGATCGCCGGCACCGGGCGGCGCCGCACGAGCAGCAGGAATCCGACGACGCCTCCGGCGAACGCGAACGCGGCGATCACTATCCATCCGCGCTGATACCCAGCCAGCACCTGCGCCGGTGACTGAGGTGAGCCGAGCACGGCGATCAGGACCGCCACGCCGATCGCAAGTCCGACCTGGCGGAGCATGTTCACCACGGCCGAGCCGGTGGCGAACGACGCGGGCGGCAGCGACGCCGCCGCGGTGGCCATCATCGTCGGCAACGTCAGCCCGACGCCGATCCCGGTCAGCAGGAGTCCGCCGAGCACGTCGCCGACGTAGTCCGGAACGAGGCCGGCCGCGAGCGCCATCCACACCATGCCCGCGGCGAAGATGGTCGATCCGGCGGCGATCACTACGCCCGAGCCGAACCGCGCGATCAGCCGGCCCGCGACCAGGAACGAGAACACCGGCACCATGATCGGCCCCGGGACGATCGAAAGGCCGGTCGTCAGGGCCGACCAGTGCCAGACGTCCTGCGCCCACAGGACCCGGGAGAGCAACATCCCCCCGAACGCAATCGAGAACAGCAGCGCCACCGCCGACGCTCCCGTGAACGGCCGTACGCGGAACAGCGCGCGGTCGATCAGCGGATTGTCGTGGCGCGCCGTGCGTGCGGCGAACAGCGTGAGTAGGACGCAGGCCAGCACGAGCACCCCGATCGTCCGCGGGTCGCCCCATCCCCAGCTGCCGCCCTCGACCAGTCCGAGCGTCAGCGCGCCGACGCCGCCGGTGATCAGCGCCGCGCTGAGCGCGTCGGGCCAACGGATCGGGTGGCCCGGTACCTCGGGCAGGAGGCGCCAGGCGGCGACCAGCGCGGCGATCCCGATCGGGACGTTCACGAGGAACACCCAACGCCAGCTCGCGGCGACGAGCAGGCCGCCGACGGCCGGGCCGAGCGCCGCGGCGATACCGCCGACCGCGGTCCACGTCCGCACCGCGCTGTGCCGGCGCTCAGCCGGGAACGTGGCCAAGATCAGCCCGAGCGAGGTCGGCGTGAGCAGTGCGGCGCCCGCGGCCTGCAGCACCCGGAACGCGACCAGCATCGGGAGGCTGGTCGCCGCGGCGCAGGCCGCCGAGGCCGCAACGAACACGGCGACGCCGAGCATGAAGCCGCGCTCGCGGCGATATCGGTCGGCGAGCCGGCCAAACAGCACGAGCAGCGACGCGTACACAATCGCGTAGCCGTTCAGGACCCACGAGAGCCCGTCGAGGCCGGTGGCGCCGAAGCTCCGCGACATCTGCGGGAGCGCCACGTTGACGATGAACAGATCGAGGCTCGCCAGCACGACGCCGGCACAGACGATCACGAGGATGAGGTTCGGGGAGGTTCGCGATCGGCGATCCAATCGCCGATCACGACCGGACAGCTGGCTTAGAGAGGACATAGCCAGGCATCCTAGCAATGCTGGCTTATGGCGTCAAAAGTCAGCTATTATGTCTGCCATATCCGCGATGTCCACACCCGTACCGACCACCGTCCGCCTGACCGGCACGCTCGATCCCCGTGAGGGGTGGAAGGCCGAGCGGTGCACGATCGCCAAGTCGCTCGAGGTGCTGAGCACGCGCTCGGCGCTGCTGATCCTGCGCGAGGCCTTCTACGGCACCACCCGCTTCGACGACTTCGCCGAGCGCGTCGGGATCAGCGAACCCGCCACCGCCGCGCGCTTGCGCGAGCTCGTTGACGATGGGTTGCTCGCGCGCGAGGACTACCGCGAGCCCGGCCAGCGGACCCGCCAGCAGTACCGCCTCACCGACAAGGGCGCCGAGCTGTTCCCCGTACTGGTCGCACTGATGCAGTGGGGCGACCGCTGGCTCGACGACCGTGGCGGGCCGATCGAGCTGATCCATCGCGACTGTGGCGAGACGGTCGGCGTCGAGGTGCGGTGCGCCGCCGGCCACGTGGTGCAGACGGGCGAGATCGACGTCGCCCGGCGCCGCTGATCGAGATCGAGATCGAGATCGAGGTCGAGGTCGAGGTCGAGGTCGAGGTCGAGGTCGAGGTCGAGGTCGAGGTCGAGGTCGAGGTCGAGGTCGCGGGCCCGGCTATGCGCCGGCTCAGGACGCCAGGAAACTCGCGATCGCCGGCGCCGCGCTCTCGGGCTCGTCGAGCAGGAACAGGTGGCCCGCGCCCCTGACCACCTCCAGGGTGCCGTGCGGCAGCGCCTCGGCGAGATACCGGCCGTTGGCCAGTGGCACGACCGGATCGCGGTCGCCGTGCACGACGAGCGCCTGGTGGCGCACGGTTCCAAGCCAGGCGTGACTGCTCCACCCGGACAGCGCGTACAGCTGGTAGAGGTACCCGAGCGCCGTCGGCGGCCGGGCGAGGCGCTCCTCGATACCCGCGTGGAGCGCATCCCTGTCGCGAGCGGTTCGTCCGCCGGCGATGATCGGCAGGATCAGCTCGGCGAGCTGCCGGTTCCAGTAGCGCGCCGGCGTGAGCATCAGCGTCGCCACGATCGGGTTGGGGGGAATGCTCGGCAGCCCCGGGGTGGTGGCGCACAGCACCAGTCGCCCGACGCGGTCAGGCGCGCGATGCGCCAGCTCCTGCGCGACGATGCCACCGAGCGAATATCCGAGCACGTCGAGCTGGGCGTATCCGAAGCGGTCGAGCAACTCCGCCACCAGCCGCGCCAACTGCGGCATCCGCATCGGCCAGCGCGGCCGCGCCGATCCGCCCGTGCCCGGGAGATCGAACGCGATCAGCTCGCGTTCGCCGCCGAGCTCGCCGGCGAACGGCTGCCACATCTCGAGGTTCGCGCCGAGCCCGTTGATCAGCAGCAGCGGCGAGCCCTGTCCGCTCCTAGCGACCCGCAGCGCCGGCACCGCCGGCGTCTCCACGAACTCCACGATTGCTCCGGGCCAGGGAGCCGAGTGGTCGCGAGAGCCCCGGCCGTCGACAAGTAGATTCCCTGCCAAGCGGGGGAATATATGGCTCGGCGCGGATCGAGGGCCGGGTGGCGGCTGGGTGTGGGTCGGTTTGCCGGGGTTGCGGGCGGTCGCCGGCGGGGCGGGTGTGGCGCTGGCGGGGTGTGGCGCCGGCGGGGGTGTGGCGCCGGCGGGGTGTGGCGCCGGCGGGGTGTGGCGCCGGCGGGGTGTGGCGCCGGCGGATCTTGCGGATGCCGGCCACCGCCATCGACCTGTATTTCGCCCGAAAGCCCCAACCCGCGGTGAGCCGGCGGGACATAAGCATGTGGGGGATGCTTATGTCCCGGAGGAAGACGAAGGCGGGGAGGTTTCGGGCCTTTTGCACGGCCGCCGCCCGCCTCACGCGTCATCGAGCCATCCGGGGCGCCATCACCTCCGTCATCGAGCCATCCGGGGCGCCATCACCCCCGCCATCGAGCCACCGGCACGGCCCGCATGCTTCAACCGAGGCCTGCGGGGCGCCGGCGGGGGCGTGGCGCCGGCGGCGGTCGTTTCTGGCGCGCCGGCGGGTGCAGAACTCGTCAAAGTCGCCGCCGCCGAGCGACGGCGCGCAGATAAGCGTCGCTCAGACGCTTATCTCGCCACAGCCCGGCCAAAAACGCGGCTATGGCGGACTTATGCACCGGCACGATCGAGCGCCGCCAGCACGGCGGCTTCGTCGATTCCCAGATCGGCGAGTACCGGTGCGATCGTCTCGTCGCGGGTGAGCGCGAGCAGCACGTCGCCGGACTCGATCTCCGAGCGTCCGTCAGCGAGCGCTCGCCCGGCGGCAACGATCAGCAGCCGACGCGCGCCGGCGCCCGGGCCGACCCGGATCCACTCGTCGAAGCCGGACCGCGGCTGCTCCGGCTCCTGGTGCTCCGGTGGCGGCTCGCCGGGCGGGCGCATCGGCGCGCCGGCGGCGACCAGCGTCCGGATCACCTCCCTGCGGATCTGCTGCGTGTCTACGCCGAAGTCCTGCAGGATCCGCGGCGCCGCGCCGTCGTTCAGCACCACCAGGCCGAGCAGGATGTGCTCGGTCCCGATGTAGTTGTGGCCGAGGGCGATCGCCTCGCGCAGCGCCAGCTCGAGTACCCGCTTCGCACCCGGAGTGAGCGGGACCTGGCCGCCGCCGGCGGCCTGACCGACGCCGACTGTGCGCACGACCTCCCCCCGCACTCGCTCGGTCGTGATGTCGAGCGAACCGAGGGCGCGTGCGGCGATCCCTTCCCGCTCGCGCACGAGGCCGAGCAGGATGTGCTCGGTCCCGATGTAGTCGTGCTTGAAGCCGTTCGCCTCTTCGTGGGCCAGGACCACGACCTGACGGGCTCGCTCTGTGAACCGCTCGAACAGGGCCCAAGGATGGCATCGCCGGCGCGGGCGGGCAAGGAGCGCGGGGTGTTGCGGGCGCCGGCGCGAGCCCTGACCGCGTGAATGGCTCATGGATCCGCCACCGCCAGGCGCACTAGCGCAGGTAGGGTCGAGGCGCGACCCGCACTCCGACGACCGGACCCCGACCCCCGCATGGCCCCGACCGAACTGCTGGCCGACGAGTCCGCGGTCGGGACAGCCCGGCTTTACCGCCCCCGATCGAGGGCGCCGCCGTCAGTCGCCGCCCTCGAACTTGAACGAGATCGCTAGGCGCACCCGGTAGTTGACGAGCGACCCGTTCTCGATCGTCACGTCCTGGCGCACGACCTCGGCGACGCGGAGATCGCGGACGGTCTTGGCGGCGGTCTCGACCGCGTTGCGCGCCGCGGCTTCCCAAGAATCGCTGCTGACGCCGATCACTTCGGTGACGCGATAGACGCTGTCTGCCATTGGAAGGCTCCCCTCGTTTGATGATGGTCGTCGACTGCAGTTCGGTCGTGGCGCGAGCCTACAGCCGCGAGGTGTGCGGGGCCACCCCCAGGGTGTCTTGGTTCCGGCCGGCGCGGGTAGGACACTGCCCAGCAGGCACAACGCTCTTCGGGACGAACGGCACCAGGCAGGCAAACCCACGCTGACCGCGTGGAGGAACGCCACGGCGTGAACTCTGGCCGATCGCCCGAGGAGCGTCTACGTCTCGACGGCCACGGCCAGTTGCGCGCCGCTGTCGTTTGCGGGCCTCGCGGTCACGCGCAACGCGACCGCGCGCAAGGCCTCGATCACGGCCAGCAGCGCGGGGTGCTCCTCTGCGCCCCGCCGGCACGCGATGAACAGGTGCCGGAAGGGCGGTTCGCCGGCGATCGGGCGGATCGCGACCCCGGGCGGCGGTTCGTCCTGCGCCAGCCGCGGCACACACGCGACCCCAAGTCCCGCGCCGACGAGCGCCATCACCGCGGTCCAGTCGGCGGAGCGGTGCGCGACCGCCGGCGAGAAGCCGGCGGCCGCGCAGCCGACGCGAATCACGTCCTCGCACGACCAGCCGCGGGGCGGCGCCACGAATGGCTCGGAGGCGAGTGCGGCGAGCGGCACCGCCGATTCGCATGCGAGCGGGTGATCGTGGGGGAGCGCGACGTCGAGTAGATCGCGCATCAGCGGCGTGCGGGTGAAGCGCTCGTCGTCGTGGCGCGGCGCGCTGTCGGACTCCATCGAGATCGCCAGCTCGAGCTCGCCCCGCGCGAGCAGGTGGAACACCTCGGGGCTCTCGAGATCCTGCACGGCCAGCTCAACCCCCGGCGCCCGCTCGCGCAGCAGCCCGACGGCGGGCACGATGAGGCCGACGATCCCGGTCGCGAACGCCCCGATCCGGACGCGACCCCGGGCCCCGCCGGCGAGCGCGGCGAGCGTGGCGTCCATCCTCTCGAGCTCGCTGAACACCACGTCCGCATGACCGAGCACCGCCTCGGCCGCGGGTGTCAGTCGCACCGTGCGCCCGTTCGGGATCAACAGCGGCTGTCCGACCTGCTGCTCGAGCGCGGCGAGCTGTTGCGACACCGCCGACGGGGTGAGGTAGAGGGCATCCGCGGCCGCGGCGATCGTGCCGCGGTTGGCGAGCTCCCGCAAGGCGCGCAGGCGGCGGAGCTCGATCATGAAGTGCAGCTTACGAGTTACGTCAAGAAGGTCTAGTCGCACTTGGGTAAGGACCCAACGTCCGCCGAGCAATCTCTGAGCCTGTGTGGTTCGATCAGCGGATGGGAACTGAGCAGCCGATCGCGATCGCGCGCCCGGTCGGGGTCGATCTCCAATGGCGCCCGGCGGCGCGGCCGGCGCGCACCGAGCTCCGGGGTACGCACGTGGTGCTACGGCCGCTCGACGCAGACCTCGACGCCGGGCAGCTGTACTCCGAGTCGCATCCGCCGGCGGCGGATCCGGGCATGTGGACCTATCTCCCGTACGGTCCGTACCGCGATCCGGGCGGCCTCCGAGACGCGCTCCGGAGATTTCAGGCATCGGAGGATCCGCTGTTCTTCACGCTGCTGCCGCTGCCGGCAGAACGGCCCGCCGGCGTGGCGTCGTACCTGCGGATGACGCCCGAGCACGGCGTGATCGAGATCGGGCACATCTGGTTCGGCGCATCGCTGCGCCGCACGACGGCCGCGACGGAGGCCATCTACCTGCTCGCGGCGAACGCGTTCGACGAGCTCGGCTATCGCCGGCTCGAATGGAAGTGCGACTCGCTCAACCAGGGCTCGCGCCGGGCCGCGGAGCGGTTCGGGTTCAGCTTCGAGGGTGTCTTCCGCCATCACATGGTGGTCAAAGGGCGCAACCGCGACACGGCCTGGTTCGCGATCACCGAGGACGAATGGCCGGCGGTGCGCGCCGGCTTCCGAGCGTGGCTCGAGCCGGAGAATCTGGACGAGAGCGGGCGCCAGCGCCGCAGCCTCGCCGAGCTCACCGCTCCCGGTCGGACCTGAGCGGTCGCCCGCGCCTCGGGGTCGAACCCCACGCTGACACCGACCAAGCGCGGAGCGCGGTACGTTGCGTGAATGGAGACGACGCCGGCGCTGACCGTTCATGGCCTCAGCCGGCGCTACGGCCGATTCGAGGCGCTGCGGGATCTCGAGCTGGAGGTTGCCCCGGGGGAGTGCGTCGCGGTCGTCGGTCACAACGGCTCTGGCAAGACCACCGCGGTCCGGACGATCGCCGGGCTGCTCGAGCCGACCGCCGGGCTCGTGGCGGTGGCCGGCTCGCCCGTCCACGAGGAGCCGGGCGGGATCGATGCCCGCGCGGCGATGGCGGTCGTTCCCGATACGCCGTCGCTGTATCCGGATCTGACCGTTCGCGAGCACCTCGAGCTGGTCGCGGTCGCCCACGGCGTGGCCGGGGATGATCTCGACGGGCGCATCGACCTGCTGCTCGGTCGGCTCGGCCTCGAGGACAAGCGCGACGCCCGGCCCGGGGAGCTGTCGCGGGGGATGCGACAGAAGGTCCAGCTTGCATGCGCGCTGGTCCGCCCGCACCGCCTGCTGGTACTCGACGAGCCGGTGGTGGGCCTCGATCCCTCCTCGCAGCAGACGCTGCGGGAGCTGCTGCTCGAGGCCAAGCGCGCCGGCGTGGCCGTGATGCTGACCACCCATCAGCTCGAGTTCGCGCGCGGAATCGCCGACCGAGCGGTGGTGCTCAGCGAGGGAGTCGTCGTCGCCGACGGTCCGTACGACGAGATCATTGACGGCGAGGCGATTGACCGCCTCGGGCCGGCGTGACCGCCGGCGCTCCAGCGGATTCGCGCGAACGCGCTCGCGCGGCGCGCGCGTTCCTGCGGTCCCGCCGCACACGGTTCCGGCCGACCGCGTACCAGATCTATGCCACGGTGGTGGTCGGCGCGATCGCCGGAGCACTCGCCGGCCATGCCGTCTCGACGCTGATCGGCGGCAGCCTCGACACTCACCGGCTGCTCGTGTTCGGACCCGTCGTGCTCATGCTCATGCTGCTGGCCGCGTTGCGATTCGGTACGTGGCAGGGCCCTGTTGGCTTCTCTACCGCCGACGTCAGCTTCCTGCTCACCGCGCCGATCGCGATCGCGGCGCTGGTCAGGCCGAAGCTCGACCACGGTCTGTGGCTCGGGGCGGCCGCGGGCGCGATCGTCGCCGGAATCGCGATTCTGCTCACGGCCGGCGGCGGCGCAAGCATCAGCCTCGGCCGGGCGCTCGCCGCCGTCGTGGCGCTCGCCGCGCTTGCGGTGCTGGCGGTCGCCGCGAGCTGGCTTGTCGAGTCTTCGCGAAGAGCCTCCGGGCTCGTGCGCCGCGCGAGCCCCGCCGTGCTCGTGGGTGCCGCCGCTGTGGTCGCGGTCAGCGCCACCACGGCCGGCCGCTCGATCGGTGTGTGGTCGGGCCCCTGGGGCTGGGCGGTCGCTCCGCTCGCGGGCAGCTCGGGGTGGCCGCTAGCGACCGCAGCGATCCTGGTCACGGCCACGGCCGCGACGACCCTCGCGCGGCGCCGCGCGGGCACCGCCGGCGCCGAAGTATTCCTGGCCCGGGCGCAGACCCGATCCGGCCTCACCGCCTCGGCGTTCACGCTCGACTACCGGACTGCCACGCTCACGTACCGCTCGGCGCTGCCGGGTCAATCGATCCGGCTGGGACGGGTCCGGCGACCAAGGCGAGCCAAGTGGGTGATCCTGTGGCGCGACGCGCTCGCGTTGACCCGGGAGCCGGCGCGGCTCGGTTGGGCGACGCTGTTCGCCGCCGCTGCCGCCGTCGAGACGCTCACGCATCCGGGGCGGGCGGTGCCCGCCGGTCTCGCCGCGGTCGCCCTCTATTTCGCCGCCAGCCTGCTGTGCGAACCGCTTCGTATCGACGTCGACGCTCCCGACACCGGCGCGCTGCTGATCTCGTGGCCGTTCGCTCGCCTGCTCCTCGCCCACTGCGTGCTCCCGATCCTCGCCCTGAGCGCGATCGCCGCGACCGCGATCGTCGCCACGGTCGTCGCGGGCGCCGTCAGCGTCGCCGCGCTCGTCCTCATCCCGACGGTGCTCGTGCCGATCATCGCCACCGCGGTCCTGTGCGCCGCGCTCGCGACGCGCCGAGGCGGGCGCGTCGATGAGAACCTGCTCGGGCGGCTCCTCACCCTCGACGCGTCGAACCCCGCCGGGGCGGCCGTTGCCGTGCTGTGGCTGATTCCCTGGCTGCTCGCCGCGGCGGTCGTGATCGGGGGAGCGCTCGTGATCCTCGGCCACGCCGCGGCGGGACACGGCTCGGTGATCCTCGCCGGCGCGGTCGGGCTCGGCCTCGCCGGCGCCGCCACCACGGTGCTGGCCCGCATCGCCCGCGAGTCCACCCGTCCGGACCGCTAGGCCGCACAACTCGGCCCGTCCGGACCGCGAGGCCGCACAGCTCGACCTCTCCGGACCGCTAGGCCGCACAGCTCGACCCTACGGCGACCGACGTGGCCGGCGCTCAGCTGTGCGCGAGCTTCGGTGGAGCCGCGCGTTGGGTCGACCACTTGAACCCGGCCGGCAGGTTGGCTCCTTGCACGGTGCAGTTAGCCGCGGCCACCGCGATCGCGGCGGTGGCCGCGTTCTCGAGCGCATCCGCATTGGCGGCGTCGTGCTGGAGGAGCGCGTGCGCGGTCCACCAGGTGAGGAATCCCGCGACGAACGCGTCTCCGGCTCCGATCGTGTCAACCACCTCTACCACCGGCACCCGAACCGATCGCTCAGCGCTCGCCGTGTGGATGCTGACCGGCGCTGGCCCGTCGGTGACGAGCACGGCCGCGGGTCCGAGCTCGAGCAGGCTCCGCGCGGCGTCGAGCCACGGCGCGCCCGGGCGCAGCAGCTGCAGATCGTCGGTAGAGACCTTGACGATGTCGACCTGGCGAAGGATCGTGTCGACCATCTCGCGATACTCGGTCAGGTCCGTCACCACCCCGGGACGGCAGTTCGGGTCGAGCAGGATCGTCGCGCCCGGCGGCTTCTGCTGGATGAGCCAGGCCAGGCTCGTCGCGGTCGGCTCGATCAGGAGTCCGAGGCCGCCGAGTGCGATCGCGGTCGACCCTTCGAGGATCTCTGGCGGTACGTCCGCGGCGCTCAGTTGCGCCGCCGACGTCCCCTGTAGGTAGAACCGGTACTCGGCCGTGCCGAACTCGTCGAGCCTGGCGATCGCGAGTGTTGTCGGGGCGGACGTGGCGTTGGCGACCGCGATCCGGACGCCGGCCTCCTCGAGTGACGATCGCAGCTGCTCGCCGAAGCCGTCGTCGGACAGCTTGCCGAGGAACTGGCTGTCGCCGCCCAGCCGCGCGATCGTCCGCGCGACGTTGAACGGAGCCCCACCCGGCAGCGCTGTCAACGATCCCGACGCGCCGACGACGATGTCGATCAGCGCTTCGCCGGCGACCGTGATCATGATTCCGGCTGCTCCATGAGCCGCTGGACGTCAACCCGATCCGCTACGCCGCACACGTGCGGCATGTTATGGCGATGAAGCCCGACGGCGGCGCGCCGCCGCTAGAGGTTGATCGGCTGCGCCTCGTCGGGAGTCAGACCGGGCGAGTCGCATCGCGCGTAGTCGCACACGTAGGGTCGGCCGACCGAGTCGACGTGGAAATGGACGTCGTGCTGCACCGTGGCCGGAATGACGCGGCGCAGGGCTCGACCGACGGAAGCTGCGATTCGGGACGTCATGCTTTCTCCTTGTGCTCGCTGGACGTGCGGGAGCCGTATGCCCCCGCACAAGCTAGACTTGAACGCATCTTGCATACCAGCTGTCTCCCAAGTGTATCGACCCGTGAGCGCAGACCTTCAATCGCACGCTGAAGGCCCCGCGAGATCAGCGGGGGCGCGGGCGTATCGGTACGTGAAGGAGCGGCTGCTCGACGGCCGCTATCCGGGCGGAGTCCTGCTCAGTGAGAACGAACTGGCCCGCGAGCTCGGCATCTCCCGGACCCCCGTCCGCCAGGCGTTCGTGCAGCTCGAGGCCGAGGAGCTGCTCGACCTGTATCCGCGGCGCGGCGCGCTCGTCCGCCCGGTCTCGATGTCCGAGGCCGAGGACGTGCTCGAGGCGCGGCTGCTGATCGAGACGCACTGCGTCCGCCGCGTCGCCGCGCAGGGCCCGGCGCTGGCGGCGATGCTGCTCGAGACGATCGCCGGCCAGGAGCGCACGCTCTCCGACGGCGGCGCGCGCTTCACCGTGACCGATCGTGAGTTCCACCACGCGATCGTTGCCGCCAACCACAACGCCATTCTGGTCCGCCAGTACGACGCGCTGCGTGATCGCCAGCAGCGGATGACCGCGGCGCTGGTGGCGCGCGATCCGGCTCGCATGGCCCAGTTCATCGCCGAGCATCGAGAGATCGTCGCCGCGATCGAGCGGCGAGACGGCGAGCAGGCGGTGATCCTCGTCGACGCCCATCTGCGGCGCGCCTACGAGTTCGCCCGGCGATCGCGTCCCTGATTCCGCCGCCCGCTCACGCGTTCCCGACGATCGCGACCGGACGAATCGATCGGCGCACCGGGCGGCCGGTACCGCTAGCCCTACCTCGAACGACTCCGGCTGCCCGGCTGTTCAAGGCGGTGGGCGCGCTTCAGGCTTACGGCCATGCTGAACGGAACCTCACCGGCAGCCCGCGCGGTCGATCTAGCCAAGACATACGGGAGCGGTGACGTTGCCGTCCGGGCTCTGGATGGGGTCAACGTCGAGTTCGAGCGTGGCCGCTTCACCGCGGTCATGGGACCGTCGGGGTCGGGCAAGTCGACGCTGATGCACTGCATGGCCGGGCTCGACGTGCCAACGTCGGGTCACTCCTTCATCGGCGACGACGAGATCGGGCGCCTCGACGACGCGGGTCTGACGCAACTTCGGCGGGACCGGATCGGCTTCGTGTTCCAGTCGTTCAACCTCGTTCCAACCCTCGCAGCCGGTGACAACATCACACTTCCCAGCGACCTCGCCGGCACGGAGGTCGACCAGGCCTGGTTCGACTACCTAGTCGGCCGGCTCGGGATCGCCGAGCGATTGTCACACCGCCCCAGCGAGCTGTCTGGCGGTCAGCAGCAGCGCGTCGCCTGCGCGCGAGCGCTGATCGGGCGTCCGGAGTTGATCTTCGCTGACGAGCCGACGGGCAACCTTGACTCGAATGCCGCGGCGGAGGTGCTCGAGTTCCTTCGCCACGCGGTCACCGAGGAGGGACAGTCGATCGTGATGGTCACCCACGACGCGTACGCGGCCGCGTATGCCGACCGAGTCGTGTTCCTCGCCGACGGCGGGGTGGTGGGAGAGCTGACCACGCCAACCGTCGACAGTGTCCTCGAGCGGATGAAGCGGCTCGGGAGCGGACATGCGTAAGGTGACCCTCAGCGGCCTGCTGGCCCGCAAGCTGCGGCTGGCGCTCACCGCGCTCGCGATCGTCCTCGGGGTTACATTCGTCACCGGCACGCTGATCCTCGGTGACACGCTCAACAGCACGTTCAACAGTCTGATCGGGACCGCGTATCAGCACGTCAGCTTCGAGATCCGGGGCAAGGCGGTCCTCAACGAAAGCGGCGCCGCCGCCGTCCAGGGCACCGCCGACCGCAAGCCGGTCCCGGAATCGATCGCGATCGCCGTCGGCCGCCTGCCGGGAGTCGCGTTCGTGCACGGCTCGGTCGAGGGCTATGCCCAGTTCCTCGACCGCGACGGAGACGCGATCGGGGGCGGCGGCGGCTCGACCCTCGGGTTCTCGTTCGACTCCAACCGGCAACTGTCTCCATACCGGCTCGTCGAGGGCAAGGCCCCCGCCACCGCCGATGACGTGGTGATGGACAAGGCGACGGCCACCAAGCACCACTTCGCGGTCGGCGATCGCGTGCTGATGAACCTGCCCGACCGTCCGCAGACGTTCACGATCACCGGGATCGTCACCTTCGGTAACGACAACAACCTCGCCGGGGTGACACTCGCTGGGTTTGACCTGCAGACCGCGCAGAAGGTGTTCAACTCCGAGGGTCACTACGACACGATCAGCGTGCTGGCGGCACCGGGGGCGGACAACGTCAACCTTGCGCGTGCGATCGCGAAGGTCCTGCCGCCGGGCGTCGAGGTCGTCAGCGGCCAGACGGTCGCGGACGAGCTGTCGAACGCGGTCGACAACGAGCTGTCGTTCATCTCGACGGCGCTGCTCATCTTCGCGGCGATCTCGCTGTTCGTCGGCGGGTTCACGATCTTCAACACGTTCTCGATCACGGTCGGCCAACGGACGCGCGAGCTCGCCCTGCTGCGTGTGGTCGGCGCGAGCCGCCGGCAAGTGTTCCGGTCGGTGCTCGGAGAGGCCGCGCTGACCGGGCTCGTCGCCTCCGTGATCGGCCTCGGCCTCGGTGTCCTCGCCGCGCTTGGCTTGAAAGCGCTGCTCAAGGCGTTCGGCATCGAGCTGCCGTCGGCACCGCTGGTGTTCCAGGCGCGGACGGTCGTGATCGCGATCGCGGTTGGCGTCGGGGTGACAGTGATCTCGGCGATCGTCCCCGCTCGGCGCGCGGTGCGAATCGCACCGGTCGCCGCGCTGGTGGAGGACAGCGGTGCGGAGGCCGACACGGTGCGGCGGTGGCGCGTGACCGCCGGCATCGCCGTCGCCGCGTTCGGCATCGTCGCCGTGTTGGGAGGGCTCGCCAAACCGGCGGTCGGGCTGGTCGGCCTCGGCGCGGTGCTGGTGTTCGGCGCGGTGGCCATGCTTGTCCCGGTCGCGGCGCGGCCGCTGGCGAGCGCCCTCGGGCGTCCGCTCGCCTCGCTGCTGGGCACCCCGGGGAGGCTGGGGCGAGAGAACTCGATGCGCAACCCTCGCCGGACCGCGCAGACCGCTGGGTCGCTCATGATCGGGCTGGCGCTGGTGTCGACGATCGCCGTCCTCGGCGCCTCACTCAGCACGTCGGCCAAGGACAGCGTCGACAGCGCGGTCAGTGCGGACTACATCGTCACCGGCTCGGGTGGCTTCAGCAAATCGGTGGCGCCCACGGTCTCGCGGCTGCCGGGAGTCGCCACGGCGACCACGATCTACCAGGGACAGTTCGAGTTCAAGGGGTCGCTCTCGACGCTCGTCGCCGCGACACCGGCCAATCTCTCGAGGACGGTGACGCTGCATGTCACGGCCGGCAGCGGGGCTCCCGCGATGGCCGCCGGGAAGCTGCTGGTCGACACTACGACCGCGAGCGCCGACAACCTACACGTCGGTTCGCTCGTGCCGGTCAAGTTCGCTCAGACCGGGGCCTCGTCGATGAGGATCGGCGGGATCTACAAGCCGAACCCGCTGGTCGGGAGCTTCGTGGTCGGCGACGGCTTCTTCACGACGCACTTCGACGATCCACTCCCGATCGGCGTGCTGCTGAGCACTGCCCCCGGCGCCGGCGATCTCGGCCCCGCGCTGAACAGCGCGCTCGAACCGTACGCCAACGTCTCCTACAAGACCCGGGCTCAGTTCGAGCAGTCACAGCAGGACAAGATCAACCAGGAGCTCGGGCTCGTCTATGTGCTGCTCGCGCTGGCCGTGCTCGTCGCGCTGATCGGGATCGTGAACACGCTGATGCTGTCGGTGTTCGAGCGCACGCGCGAAATCGGGCTGCTGCGGGCGGTCGGGATGAAGCGCCGGCAGGTCCGGGCAATGATCCGCTCGGAGGCGGTGATCGTGGCGTTGTTCGGCGCGGTCGTCGGAATCGTGATCGGGGCGGGGCTTGGCATCGCGCTGGCCTCCTCGCTGCGGCGGGATGGCGTCACGAACATCGCGGTCCCGATCCCGAGCCTGATCGGGTTCCTGGTCCTATCCGCCGTCCTCGGTCTGCTCGCGGCGACCTGGCCGGCGCGCCGAGCCGCGAACCTCGACGTGCTGGCGGCGATCGCTACCGAGTAGCCGGCGACGTAGGCGTGCCGGACGCGCGCGCCGCGCCCGCGGTGAGCGCCCGGAGCTTGGCCCACGCGATCTGCGGATGGGTGCGCCCGCCGAAGCCGCAGTCGGTTCCGGCGATCACGTTCTCGGCGCCGACGACCGACGCGAACCGCTCGATCCGCTGCGCGACCAGGTCCGGATGCTCGATGACATCGGTCGAGTGGGTGACGACGCCCGGCACGAGGATCTTGCCCTCGGGCAGCTGCACGTCCCGCCACACCGCCCACTCGTGCTCGTGACGCGCGTTGGCGCCCTCGATCAGGTACGCCTGGGCCTTGACCTCGAGCAGGATGTCGACGAGGTGCACGAGCTCGAGGTCGTGGGCATGGGGGCCGTGCCAGCTGCCCCAGCACATGTGGTACCGGATCCGGTTCTCCGGGATGCCGGCCAGCGCGTGGTTGAGGGCCTGCACCCGCAAACGGCAACGCTCGCGGAACGCCTCGAGGCCCATCTCGATCCCGATCCGGTCCCACAGCGCCGGCAGCCACGCGTCGTCGACCTGCAACACGAACCCGGCGTCGACGATCAGCTCGTACTCGACGCGCAGCGCGTCGGCGAGCGCGTACAGGTACTCGATCTCGTCGTCGTAGTACGCGTTCGTTCGGTAGACCTCGAGGCTGGCCGGCGCGGTCGAGGTCAGGAATGCGTCCTCGCCCGGCTCGCAGGCCCGGAGGATCTCGATCTCCCGCCGCACCTGCTGGTGGCCCGCGTATGAGATCGGACCCGTGCACACCCACCGCAACCGCCGCGCGCTGACCTGGCCGCCGGGCGTGTAGAACAGCGTGCCGCGCTCGGTGGCGTAGCGGTAGAACGCGTCGAACTCCTCCCGGTCGCGGCCCTGCGCGACCAGGGGCTTCTCGTTGCCGGCCTCGCGGGTCTCGAACCCGCCGAAGCGGTCGTCGGCGAACGACAGCCAGTCGCCGCCCTTGGTGTACTCGCCCTCGTTGACCAGGTCGAGGCCGAGCTCGCGCTGACGGGTCACGACGTTTGCGACCGCCTCGCGGAGCTGCGCGTCAGTCGCCGGCGCGGACTCGTCCAGCCACGGCAGGCTGCCGGCGTGCGTCGTCAGGATTCGCGTCGTGCTCCGCCCCATCCGGCTGAACCTATACCTCCGGGCGTGCCGGCGTAAGCTCGCGACATGGCGCGCCACGATCAAGGCCCGAAGCGTTCGAGCTCGGTCAACTCGTACCTGGTCGAGACCCGGGCTCTCGCGGTGGTGGCGTTGCTGGTGCTGGTCGCTGGCATCGTCCTCGACGTCGTCACGCGCAACTTCTGGGCCCGCAACGCCCTGCTCGCGGGGCTCCTCTCGAGCCTGATCGTCGTGATGCTGTCGGCCGCGGTCCTGAACGAGGCGGTCGAGCGTCGCAAGCGCCGGCGGTGGAGTGTCCTCGCCCAGTACGTCATGCTCGAGCTCGTGCGCCAGGCGCGGTTCGTCTGGACCGGCGTGATGGAGTTGACGGGGCTGATGCCGGGCGACGCGACCGACGCCGCATCGATCGATGCCGCCGCCCAAGCCGTGCACGACACTCCGCGCGTGAAGGACGCGGTCCACGCCGCCGTTGCGGACGATGCCAAGCGCCGGCGGATGCAGGAGTCGATCAACGCGTTCACCGTCCACGGCGACGAGGTGCTTGGACGGTGGGCCGGGGTCATGCTCAACGCCGACGCGTACGCCGAGATCATCGACAGGCACGTCGAGCTCGCGACCGACGTCGCCTGGCTGGGCAGCCTGCTCGACAGCTCGGACCCGACCGGAGACTCGATCACGCGACGCAGGAACGCGAGCAGCCCCGCCATCCAGTTCGGAGGAGAGCTCGACGACGACAGTCTGACCGACAGGATCGTGACGATCACGCAACTCGCCGAGGATCTCGACCGCACGACGCTGGAGCTGGCCATGCGCATCGTCCCCGTCGACTGGTGGGCAGCGCGTCTGGGCACTACGGTCCCGGCGCCGCAGCTTCAGAATGAGCCGGAGTCCACCGAGGAGGTCGTCCGCAAATGATCGCGAGTGTCAACGCACGACGGGTCTACGGGCTCGCAGACTGATCCGGCGACAATGGGGCTCATGAGCGAACACCGTGACCCCGACCCAGTCCGACCGGATCGGAAGTCGGAGGAGTTCTTCGAACCGCTCGCGGGGGTGATTGCTGAGGCGCTGTCGGCGCGACGGTCCGACGAAGATCGGCTGGAGCCGGTCGAGGACGCCCACAGCGTCGCGGAGCCGATCGCCGCCGCGGTACTGGATCGTTTCGTGGTCCGACCCCGGCCCGCGGAACGCGTCCGCGACCACGTGAGTCAAGGGGCCCCCGCCGGCGCAGGCGTCATTCTGGAGGTCCGGGACCTCTCGGTTGTCTACGGCACCAAGACGGCCGTCGACGGCGTCAGCCTTCAGATCACCCGAGGCGAGATCTTTGGGCTTCTCGGTCCCAACGGGGCTGGTAAGACGAGCACACTGAGCGCGATCGAGGGACTGATCAAGCCGCAATCCGGGGCGGTATTCCTGGATGGGGTTGACATCCGACGCCACCCCTCTCGGGCGAAGGCCAAGTTAGGCGTGCAGCTGCAGGCGACCAGCTTTCAGTCGCAGCTCACGATCAAGCAGATCGTGAGGTTGTACTCGGGGCTCTACGGACTCCGGCTGTCCGACCCCGAGATCACTGCGGGGCTCAAGGAGATCGGGCTCGAGGGTGAGGCGAGCAAGCCTTTCAAGCAGATGTCGGGTGGGCAGCAGCAGCGCCTCTCGCTGTACGTCGCGGTAGTTCACGATCCTGCGCTCCTGTTGCTCGACGAGCCGACGGCCGGTCTCGATCCTCAGTCGCGTCGTCAGCTCTGGGGTCGGATCGAGCACATCCGCCAGGAGGGCGGGAGCATTTTGCTGACCACCCATTCGATGGAGGAGGCCGAAGCCGTGTGCGATCGCGTCGCGATCATCGACCACGGCACGCTGCTGACGTGTGAGACACCGCAGAACCTGATCGCCAAGCACAAGGACGACCCCGAGGTTCGCAAGGTCGCCCACGGCGAGGTGACCCTCGAGGACGTGTTCATCGGGCTCACTGGGAGCGAGATCCGTGACTAGCTCTCAGCCAACCACGGGACCGCCGCTTCAGCTGGTTATGAGCTCGCTGCTGCGGGCGGACTTCGCCGTGCTCCTGAAAAGCCGGCGGTCGCTCCTGATCAGCGTCATCTTGCCGGTCTTGATTCTGTTCTCGACGAACTCGGGCAAAGCTACGAAGAGCTTCGGGGGATCGCTGTTCATCATCGGGTTGGCCATCGCCTACGGGCTCGTGGCCAACTCGATCCTGGGCTACGCGCTTACGGTGGCGCGAGACCGTGAGCAGGGCGTGTTCCAACGCCTGCGGGTCACGCCCGCCCCGACCTGGACGATCATGACCAGCCGTCTGGCGATGCAGGTCCTCGCGAACCTGGTGATCACGGTGATCGTCCTGATCGTCGGCACTCGAATGCACCACATCTCACTGTCAGCCGGCACGTACGGACTGGTTCTCGTTGTCTCGATCCTCGGCGGTGCTGTCTTCCTGAGCATCGGGCAGGCGCTCGTCGGACTGGTGAAATCCGCTGACAGCATCAACGCCGCCGGCCGTGTGCTTGTGCTCGGGCTCGTCCTGCTCTCATCGCTGGGTCAGAGCGGGGCGCTCGGGAGCGCTTGGGAGTCGATCTCGCGCTGGTCCCCCGTCGGCGTCGTCATGAATCTCTTCGCCGCAGTCCTCGACCTCTCCACATGGGACGCCCACGACTCGCTCGCCCTGCTTGCGTGCGGCGGGTACATCGTCGTGTTCGCCGCCATTGGCATCCGGTGGTTCCAATGGGACGCTCGGTGACGCGTCCGTTACAACCACCGCTCTGAACTCCCGCCGGCGTCGCGAGCCGAGTGACACGCGGGGAGCGCGCCGCGCCGTCACCAGGCAGGCGACGGTACTCGATCGAATCGGCCGCCCGAGTCGCTGGTGAAGGGCATCGTTCTCGGCGGCCAGAGCGTCGCGCTGTCGGGGCGACAGCCGCTGCCAGAACGACATCGTGCCCAGCAGGGCGTTGAGCTCGTCGGCCGTTTGCTCCAGCAGCATCGGCACCGCAGCGATCTGCGCCTCCTCGAACAGGCATGCGGCATAGCTGCGCGCGAGGTCGTAACTCCCGAGCCACCCCCAGACCTCCGACACGTTGCCGCGCCGGGCCGCGACGCCGGCGAGCGTGCCATCGAGGTCGCGGTAGGTCGGCCAGGCGTCGGCGAGTTCGGGCGCGATCCTCGCGATGGCCGCATGCAGCGCCTGTTGATCGCGCGCGCTACCTGGTTCCTGTAACCCGAAATAGGACACCAGCCCGAGGGTCCCACCGTCGACGAGCGCGTCGGCCGCCTTCCGCCAGCTCACATCCGGATCGACCCAGTGGATCGCCGATGCCGAGAACACCGCCCGGTAGTGCGCGCGCGCCAGCGACGCGTCCTCCAGGGGTGCGTTGACGAACTTAGCGTCGCCGGCGTCCTGCAGCTGATCACGCGCCCGTGCGATCAGCTGACCACCGGGTTCGACCGCGGTCACCCGCAGGCCACGCGCGAGCAGCGAGCTCGTGAGCTGACCGGTGCCGCAGCCGACCTCGAGAACCGGGTCGCCGGGTCCGATACCGGCCAACTCACAGGCCTGGTCGATGAGCGCGTCCGGGTAGGTCGGTCGGTGCCGGTCGTATTCACCGGCGATCTCGTTGAAGACTGTGCCGTAGCTGCGCGCGTCGGCTTCGGTCGACATAGCGCCAAGGTAGATCACGGCGAGGACGACCCCGTCCTAAATTTTGAGCCACGGCCCCATATCGCCTGCAATCGGAGTACAGTCATAGGTGAGCTGGCCCTGCGGCCAGAATTCTCAACTCAAGTCCGAATGCCACCGACGGCGCAACCTGCGCCACGAGGCGAGAGGCGTGAGCCACAGGCTTGACTGCGGGGCCAGTGTCGTACGCCTAGGCGTTTACCCCACCGGCTCGGTGGACGCGTATCTGTTTGATTGACCGCGTGAACACCCGGCGTCCGTATGGCTCCCCGGACCAAAGCGGATCTACACGATCCAAGGGACGGGCCGCTACGCCTACCTGATGCGCTCGCACCACCATTCGAGCGGCAGCGAATAAGTGAGATCGAACTAAGGAGACAGCGATGGCAGTTAGGCAAAAGGTGACCGTATCGGTGCAACCAACGAACCGACGGCCAAGCTCCGCCGAGCGTCGCGCAGCTCAGATCGCGACGGTTTCGACGCAGCAAGCAGAGCTCAAGCGCGAAGCGGCGGAGCGCCGCGCCAAGCGCGCCTTGGACGGCAACGCTTCGGTGGTATCCACGCCGCCCAAGTCGGCGGCCGCGATGCGCCGCACCCCCCGCTGATCGGCGGGGACGTCTTAACTCCCGGCGAAGCTTGGGTCGCGGCTGAGCGCCGCGGCGACGGTAAGCCGTTGACGTTCGGTCATCGAACCGATTGTCTTGGCTTCCGCCATGTGCAGACCGGCGAGAAATCCACGAGACCGCACTGCGCCCCATTGAGGTTGGCTGCCGAGCACTTCGGAAATGGCCATGCGCTCGGTCTCCCAGCGGGCGCTGAGGATGACCTGCGCCGCGGTGAGCTCGCCGACCGCGATCTGCGCCTTGATCCGGGACCGAGCGACCCGCACCCGGTTGGCGCGCTCCAGCGCTCGAAGCCTTTGAGAGGCGTCGACTGGCCTCTTCACAGATTCGGTGATGCTCTTGATGTTCAACGCGTTTCGTCCGGACTCTTCGGAATCGTCATGACTGGCCTCCTACCAGGACCCACGCAAATATGAGGGCAGGTTGCGCGGGTTCCTACCTTGTGAACGGCGTTTCTGTCGCTGTGGACGAAACGGCCCGTGAGGTCAGCGAAAGGCAGGTAATTTTGCCCGCCGGGGCCTGCGCGAGAGATTCGAGCAGTAGCGGCCGATAACGGCCCTGCACCCAACCATACTCGCCTTCGGGCGCAAACCCGACCAGTTCCCCGAACATTCGGCCGGCGATGGGCTTCACTTGACCCGGTAGATCTCGTACGCGATTGCCTTGGGGCCGGTTAGCCGCCCGCGGCCGAGGAACAGGCTTTCGCTAAGCCATGCGTAGCGGCCGGCGCCGACCTCGAACTGGGGCACGATCCGCATGTACTGGTCATCGAATGTGGTGGCCTCGCCGGACGTGAGGGCGGCGGCGAACCGCTCGCCGAGCGGTGAGCCGGTGGTCGGGCCGAGCGGTCCGTCGATCGTTTCGGCGTAGGTCATCTCGTACTCGAGCTCGATCCTCGCCCACCCCTGGCGCAGGTGCATCGAGCCGCCGGTTTGTCGGCGAGCCGTCACTCGACTAGCTCCACCACGCCCGAGGGCGCGGCCAGGATCGGGATGGTTGCGACACCCCGCTCGCCCTGGCGAGGAAGATCCGCATGATCACTCGCCCATTGCGACGACGGCTCGCCGGGTGTCATGGTCCGAGAATGCGACCTCGTGGGCGTAGAGCGTGTCCATGTATTCACGCACGTGCTGGATCTGTCCATCCCGGATTGTGAATACGCCGATGCAGCCGTTCTCGTAGGGTCGGCCATCGCGGGTGCGCGCACGGCTGGTCCACTGGAGCACGACCTGATCGTGCTCGGCGATCATCCCGGTGATCTCGAGGCTGACGGAGCCGGGCTCGTAGTGGGACATGGCTGTGGCGAGGAACTCGTGAAGGATCGCTTCACGTCCTTTCCAGACGCCGGAGATCGGCAATTCTCCTGCGAGCGTCCACGTCGCGTTCTGCGCGAACAGGTCGCGGATGGCGTTCTCATCGCCGGCCTCGGCCGCGGCGACGTACTGCCGGGCGACCGTCTTGGTGTCCAGTGCTTGAGTCATTCGCATCTCCTCGTCGGGTCGGCGTTGGCCTCATCTGCCGCCACGGTAGGTCTCGACGAGCCGGATGTGAAAGACCTCCCCGACATGTCTTCAGTACGGCCCGGCATGACCGCCGACCGTTGTCTCGCCGGCGGCTAGATCCAGCCGAGCTCGCCGCGGATCTCGGTTGCCGCGTCGAGCATCCGATCCACGGCGGGCGAGCGGTTGTGGCGGCGGGCGAGCAACGAGACCTCAAAGCTCGCCGGTGGCGACAGGGGCAACCAGCGCAGCTGTTCGGGCAGCCCAAGCGAGCTTGACGATTCCCCGATGATCACGACAGCCTCGCCGCGCAGCACCGGGGTGTAGGCGAGGTCGAAGGTCAGTGTTCGCAGCAAGACGCGCGGCTCGAAACCTTGCTCGCGACAAAGCCCCACGACGGCGTCGTAATGGCCCGGGTTGGCGTCCCGCGGGTGCAGCAGCAGCCGGTCATCGGCCAGGTCTCCGATGCGGACGGCAGATCTGGACGCGAGCCGATGGTCGCGGCGCACCAACAACCCTTGACGCTCGAGGCGAATCGGACGCATCTCAAGGTCAGCGTTCTCCGAGGCGCAGCGGACCAGACCCAGGCCGACGGAGCCGTCGCGCAGGCCCGCGAGGATCTCACCAACGGACTTGACCGCGGTCGTGACGTGGATCCCCGGATGGCGCTCGGTCAACGCCTGCAGCAGGCGCGGCGCGGTCTCATAGCTCGCGCTGCCGCCATAGGCGATCAGCACCCCGCCGCGCTCCCCGGTGCCATAGGTCCGAACGTTCCGCCACAGCTCATCGGCGGCGCCGAGCAGCGCCGGTCCCCGCTCCAGCAAGAACTCGCCTGCCTCGGTCAGCTCGAACTCGTGCGTGGTCCGGTGCAGCAGCTCGACCCCGAGCGCCTGCTCGAGCAACCGCACCTGCCGGCTGAGCGCCGGCTGCGCGACGTGCAAGCGCTCGGCAGCACGCGTGAAGTTGCGCTCGCGGGCAACGGCAACGAAGTACTGCAACCGACGCAGATCGGTCACCGGAGGAAGCCTAGCGGCGGGCACGCGGCCGCGATGCCGAGGCGCACTGAAGAAAGCACAAACCGGTCTTTCACATCTTGGACGCGGCGACCTAGCGTGGACGGCGATCAAACCCCTGACAACAGCAATCCCCCTCCTGGAGGAGACATGCAATCGCAACTGCTCGCGTTGCTACGGCCCGACGACCAAAGCCGACCCCAACCAGCACTTTCCGAGGAGGTCGTCTTCTACAGCCCTGTGAAGGACTACCACGGTCGCGCGGACGTGGCCCACATCCTGTCCACGATCGGCAACGTCCTGGACCAGATCGAGGCTCAGCGCGAGCTCGCCGCGGATCGCGAGATCGTCACGATCATCACCGCCTCCCACCGCGGGGAGCAGATGAGCGGCGTGCTCTACGAGACCCGTGACGCCGCCGGACGCATCGAACGCGGAACGCTCCTGCTGAGGCCACTGTCCACGCTTCGCCAGGCGATCGCCGGGATGGTCGCCGCCCTCGAGCAATCACCGCTTCCAAGCGCCGAGCGGACCGCGGCTCTCGACGTCCTGGATTGAACAGACGCCGCGCGCCGTCAAACTGCGGATTCAGGCCGCGGGCACCTTGCGCTCGCCTCGCCATACCCGGTCGGCATCGTCGGCGGCCGGAGGCGTGAGCGCAACCGTTGGCAGCATCCGGTCAAGCAGCGCGAACGCCGAGCGCTGCAACTCCTCTAGCGTCGGAACGAGAGCCGCCCGCGCGGCGTCGCGCGCGGCAGCGCGTTCGGCCCCCGCTCGTGCCGTCCGCGCGACCGTCGCGGCGGCGTCGCCGGCGATCTCACGCGCGACGGCGCGTGCGCGATCTCCTTTGATGTCACCGACTTCCAGCCGTGCGGCAGCCCACGCCGCAGCACCGGCCGAGCTCCAGGCAGCCTCCCGAGCGGCCGCCCGCCCGGCTGCCCACGGGGTCCACGCCGCGGGTCGCGCGGGGCCGAGCGCCGCGGACCAGGCCGCGCGAGTATCGCGTCGCGCGAGTCCGAGCGCGATGAGCGCGGACTGAAGCTCAGGGACATCTACGATCGTGGGTAGCTCCTGGAGCAGATGCGCCGACCCGGCCAGGCCCGCGATCGTCAGCCATCGGGGCACGTAGGTGCGTACGAGCCAATCCATGGCCATCCAGGACCGAGCTTCGTCCAGCCCGTCGTCGGCGGTGCCGATCGTGCGCGTCAGATATGCGCGTAGCCGCTGGCGCGGACCATCCTCGAGATGATCGTTGAGCGTCGTGCAGAAGGCTCGCAACACCGGGCTCACACAGGCAGGCTGATCGCTATGGGGCTCGCCCGCCAAGTAGCTGACCCACTCCATCGCGCACCGTCCCTCGTCCGGAGTCCCATGCGTCCCGTAGGCGAGCATGTAGTCGGTGCTCATCGTTCCTCCTAGGGTGAAGCTGGTTGCCCCTCGGATTTTCACGCAGCCGGACGCCAAGTCAAGACGGGCTGGCCTAAAAACTCCGCTCGCGAATCGTTACGATCCCACCGGGTGAGCCGGGAAGTCTGGTCGGCATCGCTCCTCCCCTGCCCGTTTCGTGTCCGCCGACCTCCAGCCACCGTGATGTTTCCGCTTCCACTGCAATGGGAGTGGCGTCGCGAAGCCTTGCGCACGAACCTGTGGCTCGTACCGAGTCTCGAGATACTCGCCGCGGTGGCGTTGTACGCGGGCACGCACGCCCTCGACAAGGCTGCATACGACGGTAGCCTGAAGCTGCCGTCATGGGTGGTCTTCGGTTCCGCCGATGCCGCCCGGCAGATCCTGACCGCTCTCGCAGCGGCGGTGATCACCGTCGTCGGGATCGTGTTCTCGATCACGATCGTGACGTTGACGCTCGCCTCGACGCAGTTCGGACCGCGGATGCTGCGGAACTTCATTCGCGATCGCGGGACGCAGTTCACGCTCGGGACGTTCGTCGCGACTTTCGTCTACGCCACGCTCGTGCTGATCTCGATCGGCCCCGGGACTCGCGGGCAGGACTTCGTGCCGCACCTGTCGATCACGATCTCGGTCGGGCTCGTCACGCTGTCGATGGCCGTCCTCATTTACTTCATCCACCACATCGCCACCTCGATCCAACTTCCGCAAGTGATCGCCAGCATCGCCAAGGACCTCTCGCGCGCGATCGATTCGGAATCGCACGGCACCGGAACGGCGCTCGAGGCCGGGCCGTCGGTCTCCGAACTCACGAGGCGCATGGAGGAATCCGGCGGGGTGGTGCCGGCGCCCTCCAGTGGCTACCTCCAGTTCATCCGGCACGAGACGCTGGTCGGCTTGGCGGCCGAAAAGGGCGCCGTGATCCAGCTTCTGCTGCGTCCGGGGCACTTCGTAGTCGAAGGGCAACCACTCGCGACCGTGTGGCCCCCGGGGGCGGCTGAATCGATCCGCGCGGCGTTGCGCCGAGCGCACATCGCCGGTCCGAATCGAACCCTGGCCCAAGACCTGCCGTTCGCGGTCGATCAGTTGGTCGAGATCGCGATCAGGGCACTATCGCCCGCGGTCAACGACACCTTCACTGCGCTCACCTGCATCGACTGGCTCGGCGCGAACATGTGCAAGGTCACGGCTCGGTGGCACCCGCTTCGCGTACATCGCGACGGTCACGGCTTCGTCCGTGTCATCACTGCTCACGTCAGCTACACGAGGATGATCGAGCGGGCCTTCGAGAAGATCCGGCAGGCGGGACGCGGAATGCCTGCAGTGCTGATTCGCCAGCTCGAAGCGATCACGAGGATCGTCGAGCACACCACAGCCGATGACCAGCGACGCCTGCTGCTCGAGCAAGCGACGATGATCGTCCGGGCCAGCAACGAGTCAGTCCCCGAACCGGAGGACCGTGCTCGCGTGGAGCGCGAACACGAGCAAGTACTCGCCGCGCTGGAACGTGCGGGCGGCGTGAACGGCGCCGCCGAAGAGACGCTGTAAGCGCCAACGCAATCTTCATGAAATCTGCACGCACGGCGGGCATCTCTGCACGGGCTCTGCACGCCGCCGGCGCCACCATGTTTTCGTGGAACCGGAACCCGGGCCGCTCGGCAAGGAGCTCGTATGAGCAGAGCGCAAGGCCGGCTCCCCGCTTCCTCCGCCGGGCCACGCGCCCGCCGCGAGCCGACGCTCGAGGATCGAGCCATCGCACGCATGCTCGCGCCCTGGCTTGACCGAGAGCTCGCCGGCGACATCGGACCTTCGCTTTCAGCGGCTCACGCGGCCCGCGTGGGCCAGCTGACCAGGGCGCGTACCCGACGGGCGTTGGCGCATACACTCGATCGGTTGGTCGAACGCGCGGACGATCCTCGGTCCCGGTTCTTAAGCTGGACCATTCGGCCGTGCACCGAGCAGGTGCGTGACGCGACGCCGCTGATCCTCTCAACCGCCTCCCGGCTGCGCTCCGATGAGCCGCTGGCCCCTCTGGGGATCGCGCGTCTCAAGACACTTCTCCGTGACGTCAGCGGCCCGTGTTACGTACGCAGTCGGCCCGACGCGTTGACTGTCGCCCTCCAAGACGTTTCGGACGCTCTCGACATCTAGGCCTACAGACGACAGGCCCCGTGTGCCGGCCGGTGCCCGAAATGACCGCGATTGGTCACAGCGGTACGGATGGGCCGGAGACACGGCTCGCCTAGGCGCGCCAAGGGAACTGGCACCGCGGTTCGGGGAGGCTCGTGTGCCGCATGTGGGATATCGCCAACGACTGGTGATGGTTCTCGGATGAGGCGCAGTGTGCGCCGGACGAGTTGGTGATGCGCGACTAACTCGAGCCGCGTGTTTGCTTCGTCAGCGGCGCGTTCTGTTCTCCGGGGTGGATGAGGCCGCTCTCGTAGGCGAGCACGACCGCTTGTACACGGTCACGGAGGTGAAGTTTTTGGAGCAGTTGGTTGATGTGGGTCTTGACCGTTGCGTCGCTGACGAACAGCTCCGTGGCTATCTCGGCGTTGGAGAGCCCGCGAGCGATCAGTTGCAGGACATCTCGCTCCCGTTCGGTGAGCTCGTCGAAGACCCCGGAAACCGTGTCTCCCGCCGGCTACGCGCATTTCCACACGACCCGCGTCGGCTCGAAAGGAATCTCGCCCGGCGACGGTGACAACGCGGTCTACGCCATCATCGGTGGAACCGGCGCCTACCAAGGCGCGCGCGGAAGCATGAGTACGTACCCGGTTCCGCACGTACGCCTTCAAATCACCATCACCACCAGCGGCTCATAGACCGGCGGCCGTGACCGGTGTAGGCGGAGGCTGTCGCATATGATGGGAGTTGTGATTGGCTCACAAGGTCGCGATTGGCTATTGCTGAGCTCATGGGCTGACGAAGCGAACTTTGGCGATTCACTCTCATTTTTGGGGGGGAGAGTAGAACGCCAGAGTTCGACCAGCGACTCCGCGACGCGCCCGGTGCGTTATGACCTCGACACAACGAACCGCCTACTCGCCACCTTTGTGCGCAGCGACGGCATGAAGCGGCCACGGGCGCCGGCAGAGCGGTCGCTGGGGACCGGCGCCGTCCCAACGAGTCTGCCGGGGCTGCTAGCTCGGGTCATGGAGGATCGAACAGGTCCGAGCCGACAGGCCCATGTTGGGGAATCCAGTCTCCGGGGAACGCCTCTATCTCGTTCGGAGGTACCGGGTGAGCCTCGGCCCCACGGGGTAGGAACATGACCGACGAGATCGAGAGATGAGGAGGAAGTCATGGCGGGCAGCGATGAGGAGCACGACACGCTAAAGGCAACCGAGCAGCGTGGCGGATCCGCCCCCGGAAAGGACGAGGCGCGCGCGAAAGGCCCGTGGGCCGCTAAGGCGAAAGGCGGAGTCGTTCCCGCCGAGTTGGGGGGCTCGGACGCCCCCGCCGACCTCCTGCCCGAGGACCCCGAGCTCGGAAGCTCCGTGCTCGGAAGGCCAGCGCGCTCTGAGGACCCAGCGACCGAAACCGGCGTTGACCCTCACGGCGGCGACCACGCCGATGCCACCACCGATGGTGGCCCGGTTGTGCCGGACGGCGTGGTGCCCGATCTCAAGGACGCCGCCAGCGGACCCCGCCAAGTCGATGTCGAGTCCGCTCGTACAAGAACGCCCGGCGACTAGAGTCGCGCCGGAGGTACGGGCGCTGACTCCCCCGGGAACGACAGCCGCCGATTCTGCCTGCATGCGCGGAAAGCCAGCACGAACGAGTTGATGTGTTACCGGCCGCCGGAGTTCGTCCCGGCGGGACTGACGCGGGCTGGTACGGTCGCGGACCCTGGCGGGCAAGAGTGTCAGCGCTATGACAGCGCTTGCGGGTAGCGGCATCTCGACTGGGTATACGGTTCTCGACGCTTGCGAGTATCCGTCGCTGAGGAGGGGCAATGAGTCAGTGCGTGGGTGTCGTGCACCGGATGAGTCGCTGGTCCGCGCTGGTGCTGGGGATGGTGGCGTTGAGCGGACTGCTCGTCCCGTCGCCGGCTCGGGCGGCGGCCGCTTCGGAGAGTTCCAGGGCAACTCCGGCCTTAGCGGCTACGTCTATGGCGCCGGTGTGGTGCCGCCGCTGACAAAGGCGTTCACGTTTACGACGGGGTGGCAAAACGACTACATACCCGTCGACGGAGGACGCGCGTATGCCTTCGCCTTCCCGGGTGGGACCTACGGCGGTTCCAACTCGTTGCAGCTCGACGCGGTGAGCTTGTCGTCGGGACAGGTGGCCTGGAGCCAAACGCTTAATGAGGTGAACTCGACCAACAACCTCCTCGTCGTGGACGGCGGGCGGGTGTTCGCCGCGGTCTCTGGTGAGCAGGCCGGCACGGGCGTTGGAGACATCGTTTTGTCGGCGATCAACGAGATCACCGGCGCTGTCGTGTGGCGGGACACTCTCCCGGAGCAGGTCTTCCCGAACTCGCTGATCGCAGCCAACGGCGTTCTGTATCTCGAGGGCTCGGGGCAGGGGGGCACGGTCTACGCGATCAACGAGTCCAACGGTGCGCGGGAATGGACTGTCGATACCTACGACTCCAATCCGCTCACGCTGGCCGGGAACACCCTGGTTCTCGCGGGGACGGATGCCGATTCATGCGCTCTGAACGCGAAGACGGGAGCGCTCGTATGGCAACGCAGCCAGTACTGCTCCGGCGGTGGGCAGGGGCTGGCCTCATACGACGGCACTCACGTCTGGGGCGAGGATCCCGGAGGTGGCAATGAGGGATACGTCTACAACGTCAGCACCGGCGCGGTGGTCAACCGGTTCCCTGGCTACGCGCCAGCCTTCGGCTACCACGAAGCGGTGCATGACGTAACCAGCAGCGCGGGGACTCTGGAGATCCAAGCGTTCGATCCAAACTCGATGAGCACGCTGTGGACCTTCAATGAGCCGAAGGCGAGCACCGATCCGATGGGCTCGATGCCGTTGCTAGCCGACGGATACGTGTTCGCGGAGGGTAGTCACGCCACCGTCTGGGCGCTGAATGCCTGCACCGGGGCTTCGGTTTGGTCGGGCTCGGCCGGCTCGAATGCGCCGTACGAGGGATTCGACCCGTCGCCGGGCCTGTCGGCGGGTGATGGCTACCTGGTCGCGCCAGCACAAATCAAGTTCACCGCCTTCCGCGGCAGCGGAACTCCGAGCGGGCCAGCCCCGGCCTGCCCGGGATAGCCGAACGTGGTCGTCGCCGTGTTCCTTGATGTGGTGGAGCAGCACGGCGCGCCGGCGAGCACGCTGGCCGACAACGGCAGCGTCTACACCTCCCGGTTCACCGGCGGCCGCAACGCCTTCGAATACGTCCTCCCGCTGCCCGGGGTTCGCCAAAAGAACGGATCCCCCGGCCACCCCCAAACCCAGGGCAAGACCGAACGCTTCCACCAGACCCTGCAGCGCTGGCTCAGAGCCCGACCACGTGCCTCCAGCGCGCGCGTGTGAGCGGCGTGATGTTCGCGTTCAGGGCCGTGACGAGCGCGTCGAGCAGCGATCGTGAGCGCTTCCATTGGAACCTGCTCCGCAGCCACGCCCGAGAAGACGTACTAGCGCAACCAAAACAAAGAGCCCGGCCGCTGGCCGAGCTCCCCGAAATGAGACCTATGTCCCGAGACACCTGAGACCTATGTCCCGAGACATCACAAAACGGAGAGGGGGGGATTCGAACCCCCGATGGACCGAAAAGCCCATACCGGTTTTCGAGACCGGCGCATTCAACCGCTCTGCCACCTCTCCGGTGGGGCTAGGACAAGTTAGACGAACTGCCGCGTCTGCGAGCCTGGAATTGGCTCGTATCCATAACGCGCCGGGACGTCCGTGGTCTGGTGCGCCGGCTCGCCCGGCGCTGCGCTATCGCCGGGGGGCGAAGAACGCGCGCAGCAGGTTGGCGCATTCCTCGGCGAGCAGCCCGCTCTCAACCTGAGGCCGGTGGTTCAGGCGCGGCTCGGCGAGGACGTTGAGCACGCTGCCGGCGGCGCCGGCCTTGGGGTCGGTGGCGCCGAACACCAGGCGGGGCAGGCGCGCGAGCACGATCGCGCCGGCGCACATCGCGCACGGCTCGAGCGTGACGTACATGACGGCGTCGAGCACGCGCCAGCTCCCGAGTGCCTGGGCGGCCTCGCGTAGGGCGATCATCTCGGCGTGGGCGGTGGGGTCCGCGCGGAGCTCTCGCTCGTTGTGACCGGAGCCGATCACCTCGCCGCCGTGCACGACCACGGCGCCGACCGGCACGTCGTCGTGCTCGGGCGCTCGCGTGGCCTCGCGCAGCGCGAGGCGCATGAAGTACTCCTCTCGGGGGAAGAAGTGGGTGCTCACGATCGCGCGACGCTACCGTGCAGTAGGGAAACTTTGGCGCTTCGGCAGTTGTCTTAGCGCTTGGGGCCGCTTTCCACGTCCAGCTTCATTGTTCTCGGCCAAGCTCACCTTGCGTCTGTCGATCGCGGTGCTCGCCATCGCGGCGATCCTGTGCGCCGGCGCGAGCGGGTTGACGGCGTCCTCGCGCGCAGCGGCGCCGATCCGAACAGCGGCGCCGATGCGGGCAGCCGCGCCGTCCTCGCGCGCCGCCGCCCCGGCGCGGACAGTCGCGCCGCCCGACTACGTCCCCGGCGAGGTCCTGGTCGGGTACGCATCCGTGTCCGGTCCGGCGGCATCGGAGGTGGCCCATGCGGCGCGCGAGATGGGCGTACGCGCGGTTCCCGCATCCGCGACGCCGGGCGGCGCGCTCGCGTCGGGCGCGACCGAGCAGATCATCCATGTGCCCGCCGGCCGCAGCATCTGGCCGGTGATCTCGAAGCTCCGTCGCCAGCGTGGCGTTCGATACGCCGTCCCCAACTACATCGCCCACGCGGCAGGCTGGATCCCCGACGATCCGGGCATCGCCCACCAACCTCAGGGGTGGCAGCAACTTCAGTGGAACTTCCTTGCCGCCGCCGGCGTCGACGCCCCGGACGCTTGGGGGCACATGTTCGCCGCCCACCGCCCCGGCGGCCGGGGCGTGGTGATCGCGGTACTCGACACGGGCGTTGCCTACGCGAATTGGGATGGGTTCCGCAAGGCGCCCGACTTCGGCGGCACCCACTTCGTCGACCCGTACGACTTCGTCGCCGGCAACGCGTTTCCCGTCGATCGCGAGGGCCACGGGACGTTCGTCGCCGGGATGATCGCCGAGGCGACCAACAACGGTCGCGGGCTGACCGGCCTCGCCTACGGCGCGAAGATCATGCCGGTTCGCGTGCTCGACGCGGACGGGAATGGCGACTCGGTGACGATCGCGCGCGGGATTCGCTACGCGGTCAAGCACGGCGCCCAGGTGATCAACCTCAGCCTGGAGTTCGACATCTCGGTGAGAGCGCCGCAGATCCCCGACATCATCAGCGCGATCAACTTCGCGCACCGTCACGGGGTCGTCGTGGTCGCCGCCGCCGGCAACGACAGCTCCCGCGAGCTCGCGTATCCGGCGGCCGCGCCGTCGGTGATCTCCGTCGGCGCAACGACAGCCGACCGCTGCCTGGCCGGATACTCGAACGTCGGCACAAAGCTCGACCTGGTGGCGCCGGGAGGTGGCGACGACGCCACGCTGTCGGACGATGCCGACTGCCATCCGTTCCGCAATCTGCCGCCCGTGCATCAGGAGACGTTCCTGGACTTCAACTCGCTCGATCCCGGCGCGCAGCCGGACCGGTTCGGCTTCCCCGGCAGCTACGGCACGTCGATGGCCGCGCCCGAAGTGTCGGCGACCGCGGCGCTGGTGATCGCCAGCCGAGTCATCGGGCCCCATCCCTCGCCCGACCAGATCCTCGCCCACCTCGAGCAGACGGCGACGCCGCTCGGTGGCTCACAGCCCAACGAGGACTACGGCTACGGCCTCGTCAACGCCGGCGCGGCGACTGCGCAGCTACCCGGGGCGGCCCCGGCCCGACGTTAGTTGACGGCCGCTAGGTCGTCCGGACGATCAGTACAGAGCAGGGCGCGTGGTGCGAGACCTTGTTTGGCACCGAGCCGAGCAGGAAGCGCTTGGCGCCGGTCATGCCCTTGTTGCCGACCACGATCAGGTCCGAGCGCTGCTCCTCGGCGACGTCGACGATCGCATCGGCGGCATCGCCCTGGCGCGCGAACGTCTCCACCGTCGCCACCCCGGCCTCGCGCGCCTCCGTCTCCGCGTTCCTCAGCAGGGACATCACGTCGTCGTGGGGGTTGATCATCCACTGGAGGTCCGCGGGTACCTTCATCTCCTCGCCGCGCAAGCGCTGATCCGAGACGGGCTCGTAGGCGCTGACGATCTGCAGGCGGGCGCCGAGGCTCGCGGCCAGGTCGATCGCGCGCCGCAGGGCCGTGTGTGCGGTCTCGGATCCGTCGGTGCCGACGAGGATCGACGTGAACACGGGCCGGCCTAGGCGAGCTTGGTGATTGCGATCACCATGCCGGCGAGCACGAACACGAGCAGCACAACCTGCATCCAGAACCAGTGGCGTGGCACGGTCAGTAAAGCTAGCGGTCCGCCGGCGTCGCCGGCGTAGGTGTGGGCGTGGCGTGCGGTCAGTCGGGGAAGCGCGGTCGCCCGTCTATCGTCCGCAACGATGGCCCAGCAGCTCAATCCGACCCTCAAGGCGGTCAGCGATGCGGTCCTCGCCGTGGCCGCGAACCTGTCCGTGGACGAGGTGCTGCAAAAGCTCGTTGACGCGGCCCGCGAGCTCGCCGGCGCGCGCTACGCCGCGCTCGGCATCCCGGACGGGGAGGGAGGGTTCCGTCGGTTCCTCGTCGCGGGAATGAGCGATGAGCTGATCGCGTCGATGGGGCCGCTGCCGCGCACCCACGGGATGCTCGGCGCGATGCTCGAGGAGCGCGGGGCGTACCGGACCGACGACATCCACGACGATTCGCGGTTCCGAGGCTGGTGGCCGCGCCGGCATCCGGACATGCGCAGCTTCCTGGGCGTCCCGATCGTCTCGCCCGACGGCGCGATCATCGGCGCGTTCTATCTGACCGAGAAGAACGGCGCCGACACGTTCGATGCCCAGGATCAGGACCTGATCGAGCTGCTGGCGGCGCATGCTTCGATCGCGATCACCAACGCCCGCCTGTACGAACAGAGTCGTGAGCTGTCGATCCTGTCCGAGCGCAACCGCCTCGCGCTCGAGCTCCACGACGTGGTCAGCCAGAAGCTATTCAGTGTGATGCTGACCGCCGAGGCCGCCGCCACCCAGATGGACCGCGACCCGGTTGCCGCCCGGGCGCAGATCGAACGATTGCGCGAGCTGGCTCGCGAGGCGCTCGACGAGCTCCGGTCGCTGATCCTCGGCCTGCGCCCGCCCGAGCTCGAGCGCGACGGCCTCGACGGCGCGCTCCGCAAGGAGGTCGAGATGCTCGGCCGCGCGCACGGGACCAACATCGACCTCCAGGTCGAACCGGGGTTCGAGATCGAAACCGGCGACCGCGAGCTGGCGCTGCTGCGGATCGCCCACGAGGCGCTCCACAACGCGGTGCGCCACGCCCACGCCGAGCACGTGACCGTCCGCGTCGGCGGCACCGATGGCGCGCTCGTCGTCGAGGTCACCGACGACGGGGTCGGGTTCGATCCCGACCGACCCGACCTCCGCTCGAGACACCTCGGGCTGACCTCGATGGAGGAGCGCGCGCGCGAGCTCCGCGGACGGCTGCAGATCCGGTCCGCTCCGGGCGTCGGCACGACCGTCCGGATCGAGTTGAAGCCCCCGGCCGCGACGCGCCGGAACGATCGGCCCGATGGCTGACGTCATCACGATCCTGGTCGTCGACGACCACGCGGTCGTGCGCGAGGGCCTGCGCACGTTCCTCGGGCTCCAGGACGGGTTCGAGATCGTCGGCGAGGCGGCAGACGGCGAGGAGGCGCTCGAACGGGCCGAGGAGCTCGATCCCGACGTGATCCTGATGGACCTTGTCATGCCCAAGCGCGACGGGGTCAGCGCGATGCAGGAGCTGAAGGGCCGCGGAGGGCGAGGATCCAGGTCCCGCGTGATCGTGCTCACGAGCTTCCTCGAAGACGACCGGCTGCTGCCGGCGCTCGAGGCCGGCGCCGCCGGCTACCTGCTCAAGAACTCCCAGCCGGCGGAGCTCGCGCGGGCGGTGCGCGCCGCCCACGCCGGCGAGGCGATCATCGATCCGACCGTCGCCGCGCGACTTGTGCACGCGCTGTCTAACCGCGCGACGCCCGCCGGCAGTCCGACCGCGCTCGAACAGCTGACCGGGCGCGAGCGGGACGTGCTCCTGCTGATCGCGCGCGGCCGCTCGAACAAGCGGATCGCGCTCGAGCTCGGGATCTCTGAGAAGACGGTCAAGACGCACGTCGGCCACGTGCTCGCCAAGCTCGGCGTGACCGACCGGACGCAGGCGGCCGTGCTCGCCGTGCAGCAGGGCCTCTCGGACCCGGAAGTGCACCAGGACCACCGCAGGTCTTAGGACCAATTACCGCTGGAAACCGGGACCGCCGCCGTCCTACCGTGGCGGGCATGCCACTAGCAATCATCACTGGAAGTTCCCGAGGCCTCGGCCTCGCGCTGGCACGCGCGCTCGCGCAGCGGCAGTGGGCGCTCGTGATCGATGCCCGGGGCGGGACGGAGCTCGAGCGCGCCGCGCGCGAGCTCGGGACGCTCACCGAGGTCGTCGCGGTCGCGGGCGATGTCGCCGACGACTGGCACCGCGGTGCGCTCGTCGATGCCGCCGGCGAGCACGTCGACCTGCTCGTCAACAACGCCTCGATGCTCGGGCCGAGCCCGCAGCCGGCGCTCGGCCGCTACCCGCTCGACGCGCTCGAACGCGTCTACCGGGTCAACACACTCGCCCCGATCGCGCTGGCGCAACTCGTGCTGCCGCGGATGCCCGACGGCGGCGCGATTGTCAACGTGAGCTCCGACGCTGCCGTCGAGGCGTACGCCGGCTGGGGCGGCTACGGGTCCTCGAAGGCGGCGCTCGACCAGGCCTCGGCGATCCTGGCCGAGGAGCACCCGACGCTGCGGATCTACTCGGTCGATCCCGGCGATATGCGCACGCAGATGCACCAGGACGCGTTCCCGGGCGAGGACATCTCGGACCGCCCGCCGCCCGAGGACAGCGTGCCCGGCCTGCTCACGCTGATCGACGGCGATCTGCCGAGCGGCCGCTACCGGGCGCGCGAGCTGGCCGCGACCGAGAGCGTCGCGCGATGAGCGCGCTGGCGTTCGAGCTCGAGTCACAGCTCGAGGCCCACGAGCCCCCGGAGGCGCGGGGCGTAGCGCGCGACGGGGTCAGGATGCTCGTCGCCCGCCGCTCGGACGGTTCGATCGAGCACCGCACGTTCAGCGACCTGCCTGAGCTGCTCGCGCCCGGCGACGTGGTGGTGATCAACCTGTCAGCCACGATCCCGGCAGCTGTGCCGGCGAGGCGCCGCGCCGGCGAACCGGTGCGCGTGCACTTCGCGACCCGCGCGCCGCACCTCGAGGACGACTGGCGCGTGGTCGAAATTCGCAGCGCCGACGGCAGCCGGCCGCTCCGCCTCCAAGCCGGCGAGTCGTTGACGCTCCGCGGCGGCGCCACGCTCGAGCTGGTGGCGCCGTACGCGTCGGGTGAGCGGCTGATGCTCGCGCGCTTGCGCTGTGAGCTGCTCGTCGATGAGTACCTCGAGCACCACGGTGAGCCGATCCGCTACTCCCACGTCCCCAGCCCGTGGCCGCTCGAGGCCTATCAGAACGTCTACGCGATCAGCCCGGGCAGCGCCGAGATGCCGAGCGCGGGGCGGCCGATCACGCGCGAGCTCGTCTCCCGGCTGGTGGCGCGCGAGATCGTGGTCGCTCCGATCACGCTCCACTGCGGCGTGTCCTCGCCCGAGAGCCACGAGCCGCCGTTCCCCGAGTGGTACGAGGTGCCCGAGCGCACCGCGCAGCACATCGCTGCAGCTCGCAACCGAGGCGGCCGCGTGATCGCCGTCGGGACGACCGTGGTCCGCGCGCTCGAGTCGGCCGGCGGGCCCGACCGGTGCAGCTGTGCCCGGTCGGGATGGACCGGGCTGGTCGTCACGCCGGCGTGCGGGGTGGCGGTCGTAGACGGCCTGATCACCGGCTGGCATGAGCCGGAGGCGTCGCACCTCCAGTTGCTCGAGGCACTGATGGGCCCCGAGTTGCTGGCGCGGTCATACGAAGCCGCGCTCAAGGCCGGCTATCTATGGCACGAGTTCGGCGACAGCCACCTGATCTTGCCGTGAGCGTTGCATAGGGGCTGCGCTGGCGCGCAGCGTCCATGGGTCCATGTACCCCGTCCGGACGGGGAACATGGACCGACGGACGCCGAGCGAAGCGAGGCCTAGCTAAGCCGCGTGTGCGAGCACGGCCGGGAAGTCGAGCGTCACCCCGTGCGGCACGACCAGGACCGGGCAGGTGGCGTTCTCGATCACGTTCTGGGCGTGAGCGCTGACCAGCACGCGGCCGGGCGCGGCCTCCAGGCGGGAGCCGACGACCAGCAGGTCGAGGTGCGGCTCGTCGCGCGTGAGCGTTGCGCCGAAGCTGTCGGCGAGCGCGCGTGCAGTGGCAAGCGTCGCGTCGTCTCCGGGGATCGCGAGCACCCCGATCCGGTGAATCCTGGGTGACCACTGGCCGTGATAGCCAGCGGGCGCGATCGCGACCGCGGTCGCCCCGCCCTCGAGCAAGGCCTGCGTCGAACGCTGCGGAGCTACGTGTCCCGGCGCGGTCCGGTAGTCCGAGCCGAACACGATGATGTCGGCCTCCTCCTGCGCGGCGAGCCGGCGCAGTCCTTCGGCTGTGGACGGGCTCACCACGATGCGCGCGTCGACACGGAGACCCGAGAACCATTCGGCGCCCCGCTCGAGCAGCATCTCGGCTTCCTGCTCCTCGATCGCCTCCCGCGAGAGCTCGTTCTGCGTGCAATGGCGCACGTAGGCCAGCGTCAGCGAAGCGCCGGCGTCGGCGAGGATTCGCCCGAGCATCAGCGCGTCGTGATCGCCGGGAGTGTCGTCGTAGGAGATGATCGCTCGGGGTGCCATTGCGGGGGTTTCTCCAATCCTCGAAGAAGTCGTAGCCGTCCTGTTCGGCGCGAGGATCGCAGCTACCTACTATCAGTGCTAATGAAGTTGATCATGCCGTTGATAAGCTCCGCTAATGCTGAACGTCGGCCGCGTGAGGGTGCTTTCCGAGGTCGTCCGCCGGGGCTCCTTCTCCGCCGCTGCTGAGGCGCTCTCGTACACGCAATCCGCCGTCTCGCAGGCGGTCGCGCGGCTCGAGGCCGAGACCGGCACCATCCTAATCGTGCGGGATCGAAGCGGCGTGCGGCCGACCGCCGCCGGCGCCAGCCTGGTGGAGAACGCCGAGGGGATCTTCGCGCGGATCGAGGCCGCCGAGGCAGAGCTGGCGGCGGTGCTCGGCGTGCGCGCCGGCCGCCTGCGGATGGCGTCGTTCCCGTCCGCGGGGGCGACGCTGATGCCGCTCGCGATCGCCACGTTCCGCGAGCGCCACCCGGACGTCGCGCTCACGCTCGCCGAGGGCGAGCCCGAGGAGATCGCGCCGCGGCTGCGCGCCGGCGAGTTCGATCTCGCGCTGCTGTTCGAGTTCCCGGGGACGAGGGAGCGTCACGGCGCCCGGCTGCGGACCCAGCCGCTGCTCGAGGATCCGATGCTCGTGGCATTGCCCGCCGAGCACGCACTCGCCGGCAAGCCGGCGCTCGCGCTCGCCGATCTGCGCGACCAGGACTGGGTGCAGACGTCGGCCACCAGCCCGTGCGCGCGGCACGTGGTCCGCTCGTGCGTGGCCGCCGGGTACGAGCCGAAGGTCACGTTCGAGAGCGACGATTACGAGACCGTGCAGGGACTGGTGGCGGCCGGGGTGGGTGTGGCGCTGATCCCGCGCCTCGCGCTCACGCACGTCCACCCGGGCATCGTCGTTCGGGCGCTCGCCCCGCGCAGCCCGGCGCGGCGCGTGGTCGCGGCCACGATTGGCGCGGCCGGCGTGTCCCCGGCGGCGCGCACGATGATCACGGTGCTGGCCGACGTGGCCAAGCGGTACACCGGGGGACCCGCCCAGTCGGCGGCCGCGTAACGTCGGGCGATCAGCTCGGCTTTAGCTTCTTCGACAGGCGCGTCGTCAGCTTGCCGGCGTCCGTCGTACGTACGGTGACCGTCACGCGTTCGGTGTGGTGGCTCGCGAGCGCCGCGGTCAGACTGCCGCTCGCGGCCAGCCGCGGCGAGGAGATCGTCACGTGCACTTGTGGTGACGCCGTCTTCAGCGTGAGCACGAGCGCACCGCGCACGAGGCGGGCCGTGAACTTCAGGTGCTTGCCCTTAGCGCCGGTGACTGTGACCGTCGCGCGGGACTTCGTGAAGTGCAGACCGCGCGGCAGCGTGATGTTGACCGACTTGATCGAGGGCGCGTCGCGGCCCGCCGCCACGATGAACGACAGCCTCGGATGCGCCGCGGCCACTCGTGACAGCGACACGTGCGAGATCGTGGGGGCGCCCTGGACGATCCACGCGAACGTGGCCCTGGTGACGGTGCCGGCCGCATCGGAGACGGTGATCGTCACCGTGGAGTCTCCGATTGCCTTCGCTTGACCGGTGATCTTGCCAGTCGACCCGTTGATGCTGAGGCCGCTCGGCAACCCGCTGGCCGCGTAGCTGACGGGCTGGCCACGGGTGTCGGCTGCCTTGATCTGCAGGTTCGCAGCGGTCTTGACCGTCGTGCGCTGCGTGCCGGGGTTGGCCAGCGTGATCGCGTCGGTGCACAGCGTCTGGGCGAGCCCGGTCGCGTTCGGGGATCCAAGCCCGGTCGCCATGTCGTATCCCGGGGCGGCGGGGAACAGCCCGCCGTTCGACCCGGTCATGTCGTTGTCGCCCGACGTGACGTCGTTGAAATCGCTGCTGTACGCCGTGGCGGCGGCGTTGTACAGCGCAGGGTTGGCGAAGCCGATCGGCGTGCCGGCGCAGCGACCCGACGCGTTGGTGAGCGCGAGCAGCGCCGCCCACGCCGGCGCAGCCGCGCTCGTGCCGCCGACGACCTGCCATCCCTCGGCGGCGGGCGGAATGGCCTTGCCGCTCCCGTCGTAGTAGATCACGTAGCCCGTGTCGGGATCCCCGTCTGCGGACACGTCGGGCACCTCGCGACAATCGCCCGATGGGGCATCACACGGAGAGCCCGAGGAGTTTCCGTTGATCACGTGCAGGAACGACGCCGCCTGCGTCTGGTAGCCGGGCATCGACCACAGGCTCGAGACGCCGCCGCCGCTGGCGCCGGTCGTGGCGCCGTCGTTCCACACGGTCTCGCCCACGCGGGCGCCGGTCGACGGATTCGTGCTCAGGCGCGTGCCGCCGACGCCGGTTACGTACGGCTGGCTCGCGGGGTCGTCGACCTCGAGCGCCGTCTGTGAGGCCCCGGCTCCCAGCGTCCCGTCGCAATCCTCGGATCCGTCGTCGCCCGACGCTGAGAGGACCGACATTCCCTCCGCGGCCGCCTCCTGGAACAGGGTGTTCTCGGCGCTGGCCTCGCTCGAGCCCTCGGCCGGCTCACACTGCCCCCACGACGTGGTCATGACCTGCGCCGCGTGCTGGCTGATGATCGCGTTCATCGTGTCGTACGGGCCGGTGCTGGAGTTCGGACCTTCATAGACCGCGATCTTCGCCTGAGGCGCGAGCCCGATCACGTTCTCAATGTCGAGTGCGGCCTCCCCGGAACCGGGCCCGCTACCGTCCCCGCCGTCGACAGGGACGTTGGCGACCAGCGCGTTGACGCTGTAGCAGTGCTCGAACTGGGCGATGTCGCCGGGGTCGTAGGGCTCGAGCTCGAGGATCGCGACGGTCTGCCCGGCACCCTCGTCGCCGGCCTGATACAGGCCGGAGTACCCATAGGCGGCGGCGATCTGGTCAGAGGTGTACCCACCCTCGTTGGTGCCCACAGAGCTGGCGGCCGCGCACGGCTGGGGTCCGCCGGTGGCGACATGGGCCCGCGCCGGAGCGGCCGCGGCCGCGGCGGCGTGCGGATGGATCAGCAGCGGCTTTGCCGTCGAGAGCGTGTTCAGCCCGATCACGGCCTGCACGTCCGGCGCGATCGCGGTGTCGAGCGACGGCGCCTGCTGGTTGACGATCGCGGTCGTGCCGGTGGGGAGCGCGACCCGCGAGAACGAGGTCGAGAACGCCTGCGACAGCGCGCCGGCCGTCGCGGTCACCGGAATCGAGAGCGCGTTGGGGCTGACCGGGCCCGGCACCAAACCGTGGGCCTGAAGCGAGTCCTCGACCGCCTGCACCGTGGCGGGTGTCGCGCCGAATCGCTGCGCGAACTCCGCCGGCGTGATGTAGTCGCGGTACAGCGGCGAGCCCGGGGTCGATACCTCGTTCGCGAACGCGGCCAGGCCGGCGGGATCCTGCGGCTGGAGCGTGACCGTGACCCGCATCGGGGTCGATGCTGCGAGCGCGCCGACCGTGTGCGCGTTTGCGGGCACGGCCGGCGCCGAACCGACCCTGACGGCGGCGGCCGCGGGCGAGGCGATCCACAGCATCGCGGCCAGCGTGCAGGCCGAGAGGAGCGCCCCAGCTCTCGAGAGAGGTCCCATACCTGTTGGTCGAGGCTAGCGGCTCGGACGTGCAACCGAGCCGGTCGCCGGCGCAGCCGCAGCGCTCGTGGCGACCATCACGAACCATTCGCTCGCATGCATGACCATCCCTCCTCCAAGCTCATCGGCCAGCTCGTCGCCGTCGAAGTACCGCTTGTAGACCTCGAACACCGAGCCGTCGTTGAGGATGCGCTTCTGCTGCTCCTCACGCTCGTGATCGGGGCGGACCGCGGAGTCGACCACGATCAGCTCGGGCGCGACTCGCCGGGCCTCGGCGAGGAACGCCGCGCGGGTGGGCCCCTCGAGGTGACCGTAGAAGTGCCCGGTGAAGACGCGGTCGAACGAGGAGTCCGCGAACGGCAGCGCGGTCGCGTCGGCCTGGACGAACACGGCCGACGGAAGCCGCTCCCCCGCGATCTCGATCATGCGCTCGCTCTGGTCGAGGCCGGTGACCTCGCCGCGCAGATGGCGGGTGAGGAAGCCGGTCCCGCACGCCACATCGAGCGTCCGCGCCGGCGCCAACCCGGCGACTGCACGCTCGAGCGCCTTCACGGCCTCGTCCCAGCCGGGGCGCTCGCGCGAGGCGAACCGCCCGAGCCCCAGGTACCACTCGTCGTACTCGGGCGCGCGGGTGTCGTAGTACTCCTTCATCCCGGTTTCATCCTGGCACGCCACCTGGCCTGGTTGACTGTTGGTCATGGACGACCGGCGGAGGCTGAGTTTCGGAAGTGTGGCGGGCCTGTACGACCGGAGCCGGCCGTCCTACCCCGAGGCGCTCGTCGACGACGCGCTCGAGTTCGCCGGCGCGGGCGAGTCGGACCGGGCGGTCGAGGTCGGCGCCGGCACGGGCAAGGCGACGGTCCTGTTCGCGGCCCGGGGGTTGGACATCGTCGCGATCGAGCCGAGCGCGGAGATGGCCGATGTCGCGCGGCGCAACTGCGCTGGCTACGAGAACGTGACGATCGAGCAGACCGAGTTCGAACGGTGGCGGCCGCCGGGACAGGAGTTTCGGCTCGTGTTCTCCGGCCAGGCATGGCACTGGATCTCACCGGAGGTCAGATACGTCGCCGCCCGGGCCGCGCTGGTGGACGGCGGCGCGCTGGCCGTGTTCTGGAACAGGCCCGACTGGAGCGCCTGCGATCTGCGCGAGGAGCTGGGCGAGGCGTACCAGCGAAACGGCCGCGCCGGCGACTCGGATGACCCGATGAACCCGAAGCAGGGGCCCGAGGACGACGACTGGTCGACCCTGATGGCGCGCACGTCCGGCTTCGATGCGGCCGAGGTGCGCGGCTACCGATGGCATTGGGACTACACGACCGCCGAGTATCTCGACCTCCTCGGTACGCACTCAGCCTGCCTGGTACTCGATCCGCCCGAACGGGAGCAGCTGCTGACCGACATCGCCGCTGTGATCGACGGCCGGGGCGGCAGCTTCCGGATGAACTTCGTGACGCGGCTGTGCCTCGCGCGGGCGTCGTGACCGACGGAATCGTCCGCGGCGAGGACGGGGTTAGGCGGTGCTACTGGGCGGACTCCGCGCCTGAGTACCGCGCCTACCACGATCGCGAGTGGGGCTTCCCCGTCGCCGACGACATCCGCCTGTTCGAGAAGCTCAGCCTCGAGGGATTCCAGGCCGGGCTGTCGTGGCTGACGATCCTGCGCAAGCGCGAGAACTTCCGGCGGGCCTTCGCCGGATTCGACTTCACCGCGGTCGCGCGCTTCGGTCAGCGCGACGTCGAGCGGCTGCTCGGCGACGCGTCGATCATTCGCCACCGCGGCAAGATCGAAGCCGTGATCAACAACGCCGGGCGCGCCGTCGAGCTGGTCGAGAGCGAGGGCTCGCTGGCGAGCTACGCGTGGCGATTCGAGCCGGCGCGCCGACCGCGGCGGGTCGATCGCGGGGACGTGGCCGCCGAGACGCCGGAGTCGCGCGCGCTCGCCAAGGACCTCAAGCGGCGCGGGTGGCGGTTCGTCGGACCCACCACCGTGTACGCGTTCATGCAGGCGATGGGCCTCGTCAACGACCACATGACCGGTTGCGCGGCCCGCGCACAGGCGACCCGGGCGCGCAAGGAGTTCCGCGTTTCTTAGACGAGGCGGACGATCGCGGTGATCCCGACGACCACGATCACCGCGCGCAGCACCGACGGCGGCAGCCCGCGGCCCCAGCGGGCGCCGCCGATCCCGCCGATGATCGACCCGACCGCGATCAGGAGCGCCGGCAACCAGGCGACGTGTGCGGCGAAGACGAAGATGATCCCGGCAATCAGGTTGACCAGGCCGGCGAGCACGACCTTGAGCGCGTTGACCCGTTGCAGCTGCTCCTCCGGGAGCGACAGCCCGAGGATCGCGAGCAGCATGATTCCCTGCGCGGCGCCGAAATAGCCGCCGTAGATCCCGCTCGCGAACACGGCGAGGATCGCCACAGGCCCTACCTCGTCGTGGTCCTCGCGCGCGCGGCGGGCCTCGAGCGCACGCCCGAGCCGTGGCTGGAGCACGATCAGTACGAGCGCGATCACGATGAACGCGGGCACGATGTCCTTGAACGCGGACGCCGGCAGGGTCAGCAGCAGAATCGCGCCGACCGTCCCGCCGATCGCCGAGGCGACGGCGAACGGGATCGCGCGCCGGCGCTGTCCGGCCAGCTCTCGGCGGTAGCCGATCGCGCCCGCGACCGAGCCCGGGACGAGACCGATCGTGTTCGATACGTTCGCGGTCACCGGGGCGTAGCCGAACCCCAGGAGCACGGGAAATGTGATTAGCGTGCCGCTGCCGACGAGCGTGTTGATCGCGCCGGCGGCGATGCCCGCCGCGAATATCGCCAGGGCGTGGAGCGGGGGCATCGAGCTTGCGCCGGCGCGGGGTGGGCGGGGGCCTAATCCTAGGTCCGGTGCGCGCGCACGAGGTAGCCGCTGCGGCCGGGGCTCGCGATCTCGACCCGCGTGAACCCGCTCGCCCCGAACATCAGGTCGAGCTCGCGGCGGGTGTAGTTGAAGATCGGGCAGTTGCCGATCCACTCGTACCGGACCTTGCGAACCGGTCCCTTGAGCACCGACCAGGTCGGGAACGAGCCGACGACGCAGCCTCCCGGCGCACACAGCTCGAACATGCGGCGGCTGAAGCGGTGCGGCTCGGGCAGGTAGTCGAACAGCCCGACGGCGAGGATCACGTCGAACGGGCCCTCGAGCGGCGCGGTCAGGAAGTCGTCGACGATCAGGTGCGTCCGGGGGGCGAAGCGGTCCAGACGCGCGCGCGAGAGGTCGATCATCGGCTCGGAGAAGTCGACGCCGACGTAGTGCGATGCGCCCGCCTCGAGCACGAACTCGCCGATCCGGCCCGAGCCGCACCCGACGTCAAGCACGCGAGGCGCGTCGTAGGCGCGGACCGTGTCGACCGCGAGCTTGCGCCGGCGGAACAGCCCCGGGCGCAGCGTGCGCACGAGCCAGCGCTCGTCCTCGTAGAGGTCGTCGAACTGCTGGGCCTTGTCCTCGAACCGGGTTCGGACCCGCTCAGGCGCTGCCGTCGAGTCGTGCATGCGCCTCACCATAGGGGATCAGCTCGAACCGCCGCGCGATTGCGCGGAGGACGCCGGGGGCGCGCCGGCGCGCGCCGTTGCGCTGCGCCTCGCGCAGCCTGGCGTGGGCTTTCTGCTCGATGGTCGCGGTCTTTGGAAGAAGCGCTCGGAGGGGCTCGGGATCGAGCTCGTTCGGATGCAGGTACAGCCCTGCGAACAGGCCGGCCTCCCCCAGCCCATGGAGGATCATCGGGGTCGGCAGCGCCTGCCAGTACGACGCACCGCCGACCGGGATTCGGATCCCGCTCACCCGGCTGGTGCGCCACACCGCGACCGGAAACTCCCATAGCTCGTCGCCGGCGGCGGCGAGCTCGAGTCTGTGCGGGGCCGCCGTCGACGGAACGGCCCGATCGCGGAGCGCCGGCGAGTCGTGCTGGCTCGCGTCGTACGCGAACCCCTCCTGCGCCAGCACCCCGTAGGCCCAGTCCGAGGCGTTGGTGATCGAGAACGCGGGTGCGCGGTAGCCGACCGGAGTGCGTCCGGTCAGGTCCTCGATCGTGGCCCGGGCGGCGCGGAGGTCGGCGGCGAACTCTTGTGGAGTCTGCGTGTGAACCGGCAGATGGGCGTCCCCGTGGCAGCCGATCTCGTGGCCGCGGGCGACGATCCGTTCGAGCAGCCCGGGGTGGGCGCGGGCGGCCATTCCCAACACGAAGAACGTCGCGCGCGCGTGGAGCTCGTCGAGCAGCGTGAGCAGCGCATCGGTCTGGCGGGCGAGCGCGGGGCCCGCCTCGCGCCAGTTCGACGCGCCGACGCGGCGGCGGACGAGCTGATGCCAGTCCTCGTAGTCGACGCTGAGCAGCAGAGTTTCACGACTCGACGACATGTTGGGAACCGTAGCCTGACGCGCCGAGCGGGGGCGCGGGCAGCCTAAGCGCCTTATCCGCCGGCGACGATCCGCCGGCCGGTCACGCGCTGCCCGAGCCGCAGCGGGGTGAGCAGCCCGAGCCGGGAGGCGATGCGCATCGAGTCGGCCCATCGCGACAGACCGGACACGCGGGAATCCGCGAACGCCCCCGCCTCGATCAGCTCGAGGTACCACTCGATCGTCGCATCGAGCGTGTCGTCGAGCGGGCGGGTCTCGTAGCCGAGCTCGTCGCGCGCCTTCCGCGACGTGAAGCGCCAGTCCTGGCCCATCAGGTTCGAGGCCTCGGCCGACAGCGCGCCCGGAAGGCCGATCGCCTCGCGGATCTGCGCCAGCCGCCTGATGCCGGCCGGCAGCACCATGATCGGGTAGCGCACCCCGGACAGATCGGCGAGGCGATCGATCAGCGCCGGCCAGCCGAGGTTGACGCCGCCGAGGATGTAGCGCTCGCCGGGCTTGCCGTGCTCGGCGGCGAGCAGCTCGCCGGTGGCGACATCCGCGACATCGACGAAGTTCATCGGCGCGTCGAGTACGCCGGGCAAGCGGCCGCGCAGGTAGTTGCCGATCGTCCGCGTCGAGGTCTCGCCGGGCTGGGAGCGGTCGACGGGTACGCCGAGCTGGGAGCGGTCGACGGGTACGCCGAGCACATAAGCGGGGTTCACGACGACGAGTTCGACGCCGTGGCGCTCGGCGGCCTCGAGTGCGGCGCGCTCGCCGGCGTGCTTTGAGTCCGGGTAGGCGAGCCCGAGCCAATCCTCGGGATAGCTGGTCGACTCATCCGCGGGCCCGTTTCCATTGGCGGTCCCGATCGCGGAGATCGTCGAGGTGAGCACGACCCGCCGGACGCCCTCGGCGGCGGCCGCCTCGACCGCGACGACCGGACCGTCGGCGTTGAGCTCCCACACGCGCTGCACGGGGCTCGAGGCGACGAATCCGGCGACGTGGAACAGCACGTCGATTCCGCGCAGCGCGCGGCGCATCGCCTTGTAGTCGAGCACGTCGCACTTCGCTCGCCGGAAGCGGATCCCGCGTAGTGCCTTCAAACGGTCGGGGTTTCGGTAGACAACGCGCACGTCGTCGCCGCGTTCCGCCAGCGCCCGCACGACATGAGCGCCCACGAAACCGGTAGCTCCGGTCACGCATGCCTTCATCGAGTTCGGTCCCCTTTCAAGGAAGATCGCCAGGAAGTCCCCCTTGCCTACCCATCCGGCCATTCCCCATGCGCCGGATTCGAGCCTGTTCACACGATCGCTCAGTCGATCGCGCGGCGGTAGAAGCCGCGCGCCCCGATCGTCATCAGCACGGTGAGCGCGCCGAACAGCACGACGATGCACACCCAGGGCGTGATGTGCGGAACTTCCGGGACGAGCGCTGCGCGCATGGACTCGCTCACGTACGTCATCGGGTTGCACGCCGTCACGATCTGGAACCAGCGCAGGTGCGACAGCGACGGCCACGGATACTGGCTGCAGCCGGTGAACAGCAGCGGGGTGAACACGAGCGAGAACACGATGTTGATCCGCTGCGGGACCACCAGCGTGCCCAGCACCAGCCCGAGGCCAGCGCCGAGCAGGCTGCCGAGCACCATCGCCAGCACCAGCAGTGGCACCCCGCTCCAGCGCCACGGGATCGACCCGAGCACGAGGATCCCGATGGGGATCATCACCGTCGTCGCGGTCAGCGCGCGCAGTGTCGCGAACAGGACCTTTTCGGCCGCGACCAGCGCGGTCGACATCGGCGCGAGCAGTCGGTCCTCGATCTCCTTGGTCCAGCCGAACTCGATCACGAGCGGGAACGCCAGCGTCTGCATGCCGGTGATCACCGCGGTCAGCGCCAGCAAGCCGGGGAACAGCAGGTTCGCGTAGCCGTGCTGCGTATAACCGAGCGAGCCGAGCACCTTGCCGAACACGAACAGCAGGAACAGCGGCTGGAGGATCACTTGCGCAAGGAATACGGGCAGCTCAGACCAGGTCACGAGCAGGTCACGCCGGAGCACCGCGGTGAACGCACGTCGCTGCTTGACGGCTGGCGCGTCGACGGCGGCGGCGGTCATCGCAGCGTCCGCCCGGTGAGATGGATGAACACGTCCTCGAGCGTCGGCTCTCCGAGCTCTACGCCGCTCAGGCTGAGCCCGCGCTCAGCGAGCAGCGTCGCCGTCGGCGCGACCAGCTGCGACGCCTCACCGGACACGTACAGCCGAACCCGCCAATGCGGGTCGTCGGGCTCCTGCTCGACCTCGGGGAGCGGCTCGACGCGCTCGACGCCGTCCAGCGCTTCGAACGCATCGATCAGTGATTCAGGCGAGCGCCCGTTGTCGCCGGCGTGCACGCTCAGCTCGAGCGTGGAGCTCCCGGGCAGCCCACGCATCAGCGCGTCCGGGGTGTCGAGCGCGAGCAGCTTGCCGTGGTCCATGACCCCGACGCGGTCGGCCAGCAGCGCCGCCTCGTGCATGTCGTGCGTGGTCAGCATCAGCGTCACCCCACGCCCCCGCAGCTCTCGCAGCCGGTCCCAGACGAACAGTCGCGCGGCCGGGTCGAGCCCGGTCGTCGGCTCGTCCAGGAACAGCACCTGCGGCTCGTGCATGAGCGCCCGCGCGATCATTACGCGCTGCGACTGTCCGCCTGAGAACAGGTCGGGCTTGACGTTGCCGCGGTCGCCCAGCCCGAACTGCTCGAGCAGCTCGTCGGCTCGAGCGGCCGCGTCGGCCGCCGGCACGCCGTGGTAGGCGGCGTGGAAGGTCAGGTTCCGGCGGATTGAGAGCGAACGGTCGAGGTTGCTGCGCTGGGGTACCACCGCGAGCATGCTCCTGGCCCGAACCGGGTCGGCGCCGACATCGACGCCACCGACCATCGCTCGGCCGCTCGTGGGGCGCACCCGTGTGGTCAGCATCCCGACGGTGGTGGTCTTACCGGCGCCGTTAGGGCCGAGCAGGCCGAACACTTCGCCCGGCTGGACGGCGAACTCGATCCCGTCGACGGCGTTCACCGTCGATTTCGGATACCGCTTGACCAACCCGTCGACTTCGACCGCGGGCGCGTCCGCTCGGACGTTCGGGACGTCTCCCCTACTCACTCAGCGCAGGTTAACGATGGCGGCCATAATGGCTGTGTGGTCCCGGAGTCCAAGCTCAGCTCGACAGACGGCGGGCTCGTGCCCGAAGGCGAGGGCTGGTTCGTCCTCAACGCGCGCGACGCGAAGTGGCTCGACGGAGAGTTCGGCGCCTACACGCGTTTCGAAGGCGAGGCGCGCTTCCCGACGCTCGGCTTCAACATCGGCGTGCTGGCCCCGGGTCAGCCCTCCGCTATGTACCACGGCGAGGACGAGCAGGAGGACTTCCTCGTGCTCGCCGGCGAGTGCCTGCTGCTGATCGAGGGCGAGGAGCGACTCCTGCGGCAGTGGGACTTCGTCCACTGCCCGCCCTGGACCGAGCACGTGTTCGTCGGCGCCGGCGAGGGTCCGTGCGCGCTCCTCGCGGTCGGGACCCGGTCGGGGGGCGACGTCGTCTATCCCCGGTCCGAGGTCGCGGTGCGTCGCCAGGCCGGCGTCGAGCAGGAAACGCGCGAGGCCGGCGAGGCTTACGCCGACGTCAAGCCCGACGTCGCTATCGGCTACCGCGACGGCTGGCTCGAAGGCCGTTACTAGTGGACCCGTCCGGACGAGCCCACTAACCGAGCGCGAGCGGGTGCCTGAGCGCACGGACGACGGCTCCTCGCCACCCGGCGGGGTGCTGACCGTCGCCGTGCGCGACGCGTTCCAGTTCGACCGCAGCGCGATCTCGATCCAGGGCGGCCTGCTCGCCGCGATTCCGGTGGTGGCGGTACTCGCGATCGGCACGGTCGCCTGGAGCGCCGTGGCGGGAGTCACCATGGGCGCGGGCGCGATGCTCGTCGGAGTCGCCTGGCGCGTCGGCGGCGGCCGGCCTCCGATCGCCGTGCTTGCGATCGATGCGTCGCTGATGTCGCTCTCGACGTTCGTGGGGTGTGTGACGGGATCGGTGCCGTGGCTTCACTTCGGCGTGCTATGCGTGTGGTCGCTGGCGGGCGGGCTGCTGGTGGCGCTCGGCAACCGCGGCGGGGCCGTAGGGACCCAGTCGATCATCGCGTTCGTCGTGTTCGGGCGCTTCAGCCAGCCCGCGGGCCCCGCGTTCGGGCTCGCCGTGCTGGTGCTCGCCGGAGGCTTCGCCCAGGTTCTGTTCCAGAGCATCGCCCGCTGGCCGACGCCGTTGCACGCGCAGCGGAGCGCGACCGCCGGCGCCTACCGGGCGCTGTCACGCCTGGCCACCGCGTCGGCTGAGGCCTCGACGCTGCCGGCCGCCACCGCGCTCGACGAGGCCCAGGCGACGCTGTCGTCGACTACGTTGTTCGGCGATCCGGCGGTGCTGACCCTGCGCAGCCTGGTCAACGAAGGGCAGCGGATGCGGGTCGGGCTGAGCGCGATCCACTCGCTGGTGGGGCGCCGGCGCGCCGACGGAGACACTCGTCCTGGTTCGCCTGGCCGCGGCGCCGAGCGGATCCTCACGCTTACGGCGGAGGGGCTCGATCTGGCCGCGCGAGCGATCGAGGGCGACCGCGCGGCCGCCGCGGAACTCCCTGCGCACATGGAGAAGCTGAGCTCAGACACCGCCGAGCACGCGCTGACGCCAGATGCATCGGGGCTGGCGCTGTCGCGGCGGCTGGCCGCGCTGGCCGGGCAGCTCCGCGCGATCGGGGCGCTGGCGGTGAGCGCCGGCGAGGCCAGCGGGCTGCGCGACCGCCGCCCCCATGCGCGCACCAATCGCCCGAGCGAGCGGTTCAGGTCCGGCCTCGCGGTGCTGCGCGACAACGCCAGCCTCGAGTCGCCGGCCGGCCGCCACGCGCTGCGGCTGGCGGTCGTGGTGCTGGTCGCCGAGCTGATCTCGCGTCATCTGCCACTCAGCCGCAGCTACTGGATGGTCGTGGCGGCCGCCACCACGCTCCGCCCCGAGTTCGGCGCCACGTTCACGCGCGGCGCCGAGCGCGCCGGTGGGACCGCGCTCGGCGTCGGCCTGGCGGGAGCGATCGCAGTCGCGCTGCACCCGGCCGGCGGCGTCACCGTGATCCTGGTCGGCGTGCTGGCGTGGGCCGGCTACGCGCTGTTCCCCGCGAGCTACGCGGTCGGCTTCGCGTTCATCACCGCGGTAGTGGTGTTCCTGCTGAACGCGATCAGTCCGGACACGCTGGCGACGGCATGGGCGCGACTGCTCGACACGCTGGTCGGTGCCACGCTCGGCCTGATCGCCTACGCGCTGTGGCCAACCTGGTCCGAGACGTCTGCGCGTAAGTCTCTGGCTGATCTGGTCGCGGCCCAGCGGGCGTACGTGCGCGCGACCCTCAAGGCGATCGCCGAGGGCCGGCGGCCCGAGGACGGCGAGATACGGGTGCTCAGCCGGCAAGTCCGGGTTACCCGGACGGCCGCCGAGGCGACCGTCGCGCGGTCTCTGTCGGAGCCGGCGACGCGCCGGATCGACGCCGAGCAGAGCCAGGGAATGCTCGCCGCGATGCGCCGGCTGGTTCAGGCCGCCCACGTGCTCCGGCTCGACGCCCAGGAGGAGCAGCGCCGGCGGCCCGTGCCGGCGCTCGCGCCGCTCGCCGGCGATCTCGACGAGCTCTTGGGGAGCGTCGACGCGACGGTGCGGGCCGGCACGGATGGGTCCGCGGCGGGCGTGCCGACGCCGGCGTCGGCGCTGCCCGATCTGCGCGCGAGCTATGCCGCGCTCGAGCGTGTCGCGCCGCGCGACGCCGACGGCGAGGCGCTGCTGCGTGACCTCGACGAGATCGTCGACGCCGCCAACGGGCTGGCAGCGCTGGCCGGGCTAGAGGCGCTCGACGGGGACGACGAGGCGCGCCGGGAAGAGAACGCGCCGACCGCCTAAGCGCTGTCGACCGCGGCAGGGAGGCAACGACCGTAAGTGTGGTCAGTCGTGGGCGTTCGGCGGCCACGGCCGCAGCGGCTTGCCGATCTCCCAGTGGTGCCCGAACGGGTCGGCGATCCGCCCCAGGCGCCACCCGTGCTCGTTTGCCGCCGGCCGCACGAGCGTCGCGCCGGCCGCCACCGCCCGCTCGATCGCAGCGTCCGGGTCCTCGACGATCAGCAGCATCCGCGTCGTGCTCCCGCCGACGGTCTCGGGGCTGAAGTTGAAGTGCTCGGGTGACTCGTCGGCGACCCAGAAGGACGCCTCGTCGATCTGCAGCTGGGAGACGACCGCCTCGTGTACGGCGGTGCCGCCTACGCGGTACACCTCGACCGCTCCGAACGCCTCCTTGTAGAACTCGACCGCCTCGCGCCCGCGCCGGACCGACAGCTGGGCCAGCACCTGCGTCACTGCTTCGCCACTCGGGTCAGCTTGCGGCGGGCGGTGACGTCGAGCACAGCCTTGCGCAGCCGGACCGAGTGTGGCGTCACCTCAACGCATTCGTCCTCGCGCAGGAACTCGAGCGCCTGGTCGAGCGACAGCTCGCGCTTGGGGACCAGCCGCACCAGCTCGTCCGCGGTCGACGAGCGGATATTCGTCAGATGCTTCTCCTTGACGGCGTTGACGTCGAGGTCCTCGGCGCGTGAATTCTCGCCCACGATCATCCCCTCGTACACCTCCTCGCCGGGCGCGACGAACAGCGTCCCCCGCTCCTGGAGGTTGAACAGCGCGAACGCGGCCACCGTGCCCCTCCGGTCGGCCACGAGCGACCCGGTCGGGCGGGTACGGAGCTCGCCGTGCCAAGGCTCCCAGCGGTCGAACACGTGGTGGACGAGCCCGGTCCCGCGCGTCTCGGTGAGGAACTCGGTGCGGAAGCCGATCAGCCCCCGCGCCGGCACCACGTACTCCATCCGGACCCAGCCGGTGCCATGGTTGACCATCTGCTCGAGCCGGCCCTTGCGCATCGCGAGCAGCTGTGTGATCACGCCGACGTACTCCTCCGGAGCGTCGACGCTCATCCGCTCGACGGGCTCGCAGCGCCGGCCGTCGATCTCACGCACAACCACCTGCGGCTTGCCGACCGTGAGCTCGTAGCCCTCGCGGCGCATCAGCTCGACCAGCACCGCGAGTGCGAGCTCGCCCCGGCCCTGAACCTCCCACACCTCCGGGCGGTCGGTGTCCAGCACCCGCAACGACACGTTGCCGACGAGCTCGCGGTCGAGCCGGGCCTTGAGCTGGCTCGCGGTCAGCTTCTGACCGTCCTGGCCAGACAGCGGCGAGGTGTTGATACCGATCGTGACCGACAGCGAGGGCTCGTCGACCGTTATCACCGGGAGCGGCCGCGGATCCTCGGCCGACGCAAGCGTCTCGCCGATCGTGATCTCCGGGATCCCGGCCACCGAGATGATCTCGCCGGCGGCGGCCTCGTCCGCCTCGACGCGCTCGAGCGCATCGGTGACGTACAGCTCCGAGATCTTGACCCGCTCGATCCGCCCGTCGGCGCGGCACCACGCGACGGTCTCGCCCCGGCGGATCGTGCCGTGGCGAATGCGACAGATCGCCAGCCGCCCCACGTAGGGGGAGGCATCGAGATTCGTCACGTGCGCCTGGAACGGGTGCTCCGGGTCGTACTCCGGCGCGGGGATGTGCGTCAGCAGGACGTCGACGAGCGGCGCCAGGTCGCTCGGGTGGGTGGGGCCCAGATTCTCCGGGTCGAGCGACGCCCAACCCGCTTTGGCGTTCGTGTAGACGATCGGGAACTCGATCTGCGACTCGTCGGCATCGAGGTCGAGGAACAGTTCGTAGACCTCGTCGACTACCTCGTCGATGCGGGCATCGGGCCGGTCGACCTTGTTGACCACGAGGATCACGGGCAGGCGGGCCTCGAGTGCCTTGCGCAGCACGAACCGCGTCTGCGGGAGCGGGCCCTCGCTCGCGTCGACGAGCAGCAGCACGCCGTCGACCATCGTCAGGCCACGCTCGACCTCGCCGCCGAAGTCAGCGTGCCCCGGCGTATCGACGATGTTGAGCTTGACACCGCCGTAGCGGACCGCGGTGTTCTTGGCGAGGATCGTGATCCCCTTTTCGCGCTCCAGGTCCATCGAGTCCATCACCCGATCGGCCACGTCCTGGCCGACGCGGAACGCTCCCGCCTGCCACAGGAGGGCGTCGACGAGCGTCGTCTTGCCGTGGTCGACGTGGGCGACGATCGCGAGGTTGCGGATGTCCTGGCGGGATGCCATCGACCACTGACGATAGACGCGCGGCGCCGATCGGCCGGCGGGGGAGTTGCCTCAGATCGTCGTGCTGACCGTCGCCGTGACGCCGTTCCAGGTGCTCAGCGCCAGGAGCTTGGCGGTTCGGCGGTGAGTGGCGAGTGTCTCGAACGTGCGGGTGAGCGTCAGCGTGACCGTCGTGCTGCGGTTGCCGTGGATGTTGGCCTGGCTCGAGAGCATCACGCGGTTCCCGTAGCGGCCCTCTAGGCGGAACCGGCATGGCGCCGAGCCGTGGCAGCGAAGCACCACGCGGAGCTTGTTGCCGCTCGTCGTGCTGCTCGTAATCGTCACCGGCGAGGTCCGGAAGCGGACCACCGCGCCCCGGGTCGTACCGCCGGCGTTGGTGGCCACAGCTCGGAGGTAGTAGATCTTGCCGGGCGTCAGGTTGTGGATCGTCCAGCTGACGTTGGCGGTCGCCGGCGAAGATCCGAGCGACCCGGATGCGGCGCTCCGCCCGAGTGCCGCGGTGGTTCCGTACTGGAGCGTGTACGTGGTGGCGGCGCCGCGACCGGCGATCGTGGCGCTCACCGTCGCGGTGCTCGCAGCCGGAGCCACCTTGAAGTTGGTCACGAGCGGAGGACTCGTCGGCGAGCTCGACGTCCCAGAGCCGCCGTTCCCGGTGGCGGGCGGGCTGCTCGTTGTGGTCGTCGTCGGCGGGGACTGGGTGGTCTGAGTAGGCGACCCCGCCATCGTGACCGGCGTCGTCAGCGTGTAGTCGTAGCCGTCCAAGGTGCCGAAGCTGTTCGCCGCGACCAGCCGGTAGTGGTAGGTCGTCCCCGGCGACAGGCCGGTGAGCGAGCCCGAGACCTGAACCGGATCGGTGCCGTCGCCGATGTCGATTGGCTGTGTCTGCTGGCCATAGTCGGTGGTCGTGCCGTACTGCCAGTAGTACGTGGTGTCCTCGCCGTTGGGGTACACCCCGCCCTGAAGCTGGGCCGCCTCGCTGCCCACGGTCTGCGCGTCGGTGCCGTTCGTTCCGGGGCCCGTTATGCCGGGCGCTCCGTTTGCGACGGCGCCCGAGATGCTGCCGGCTCCGGTCGGGCCGTCGTAGCCGGGACCGGCGTTGCAGATGAAGGACATCGAAGCCAAGCAGGAGCCGTTCGAACCGCTCGAGGGATCGTTGAGCAGCGATGCGTTCGCGTATGCCCACGAAGGCCCCTGGGGAGCCGACGCCAGCAGTGGTGGCGATGCCTGGGCGGCCGAATCGAGCAGCGCGTAGTAGGCCGCGATCAGCGGCGAGGCCTCGCTGGTCCCGCCGACGACGACCCAGCCGTTGTCGTCCGAGTCGTAGACCTGCATCCCGGTGTCCGGGTCGGCGTCCGCCGAGATGTCCGCATATGCCCGACCGTTGCACGCGATGCCGCTCTGCCAGCTCGGCTGGGACGTTGCCGTGTTGCAGCCGGACCCGGCACCGGACCACGCCGATTCGGTGAACCCACGAGTGCTCTGAACGCCGCTGCTGCTTGCGGGCTCGAGCGTCGTGCCGCCGGCCGCGGTGACGCTCGACAGCGCCGCCGGGAAGTCGTTCGTGTTGGAACCGGGATAGCCGAGGTCGCCCGAAGCGGCGACGGTCGTGACCCCGGAGAACGTGTACGGGCCCGAGTTCATGAACTGGCGCGCCGCTTGGCGGCCGGTCAGGGGCACGTCCCAGCTGTCCGAGATCACGTCGACTCCAGGGAGCTGGTCGGCTTCCTGCTGCGCGGCTCCGAGGTCCGACGATTGGGTGCTGTCGGCTTCCACGAGATCGATGTGGCAATTCGGGCACAGCGCGGATACCGCGTCCAGATCGAGCGAGATCTCGAGCTCCCAGCCGGAGTCGACCGTCGACGGGTAGTTGGTCCCGCCGGTCTGGTCGACCTTGTCGAAGCACCCGTTCGCGGTGGTGCACGGCGACAACCCGAACTCGGCGCGGTAGGTGGCGAGGTCGGACTCGGCGTTCGGATCGTCGAACGCATCGACGATCGCGACCGTCTCGCCGGTCCCCGCGGTCTGCGACAGATAGGCGAGGTCGTAGGCCTCCTGGAGGTACGCCGGCGTTCCGGGCTGGGGCGCGCCGGCGGCTGCGACGTCTGCTGCGGCGTGGCTGCCGCGGGCTCGCGGCCGTTGGACGCGGAACGGGGAGGCCGGCCGGCGGAGCTTCGGATGGACGAGTGCGGCGCTCCCGCGAACGCCGAGGACCTGGGCTAGACAGGTCGCGCGAAACGGGCTGGGCGAGGCGCACGCGTCGATCGGGGTGACCGTGGCGGCGTCCGAGAGCCCCGTGGTCGCGTCGGTGATGCTCCCCGGCGCCTGCGCCGAGGCGGCGCCGACCGCGGGCGTGAGCGCGGCGACGAGCAGCAGCAAGATCGAGGCACACAGCCCGCCGGCTACGTGTCGGCTCATCCGTTGCGAGGGCGAACGGACGGAGGCTTTCGGAGGGCTGGAGCGAATGCGTCTCATACGTCTGAGGCGAGGCTAGACAGCCCCCGTCTCCTATCGGCAGGTTTGTGCAAAACCTGTAGGGATTGCTATGACCACCCGGACCCTTATACGATGCCCCGGAACTTGGACCGCGCCGGGCGGGTCCGGTGGCGATCCTGGGAAGGGGTCTGAAGCAGGGCTCGCCCTATTAGGGTACCCTAACCCTCCGGCATGGCCCAGGCAGCGTCAGAACCGCGTCGCGTCGCGCCCGTGACGCGCGAGAAATCCTCCCGTCCCCGCCCCGGCGAGCGCGTCAGTTTTTATGTGTGGACGGCGGTGGTGCTGGTCGCTGCGGTGGTGGTTGTGGTGGTTAGTTGGCGTGCGCGGGGTGGGACGACGGATCCGACGGCGTTGCCGGCGGGTGATCGTTTGAGTCATACGAGTGTGGTGATCGATAGCGCGATTCTGGTGTTTCGGGAGGGGCTTGAGACGATTTTGGTGTTGGCGGCGGTGATGGCGAGTTTCCTGGGTGGGAATCGGGTGTATCGCCGTCCGGTCGCTGTTGGTGGCGGCGTCGCGATCGGCGCGGGGGTTGGGACGTGGTTGTTCGTGGTGTGGTTGATCGGCCGGTTTCATGGGGGCGAGTTTGATGTGCAGGCGGCGACGGGGTTGCCGTCGTTGATCGTGTTGTTGATCGTGATGAATTGGTTCTTCCATAAGGTGTATTGGACGGGTTGGATCTCGAGTCATCACAAGCGCCGGCGGGGGTTGTTGTCGGCGGATGCGGAGGCGAATAGGCGGCGGATGTTGTTGGGGTTGGCGTTGTTGGGGTTCACGTCGGTGTATCGGGAGTGCTTTGAGGTCGTGATCTTTCTGCAGAATCTGCGGGAGTTGTATGGCGCGAGCGTGGTGTTGGAGGGCGTCGTGATCGGCTGCCTGTTCACCGCTGCCGCTGGCGTGCTGACGTTCGCGTTGCATGCGCGCTTGCCGTATCGGCGGCTTCTGATCATCACGGGGGTGATGTTGTTGTTCGTGTTGTTGGTGTCGGTGGGGGAGGAGGTCAACGAGATGCAGTTGGCCGGTTGGATCGGGACGACTCCGGTCGCAGGGTTGAGCGTTCCGGGGTGGATGGGGACGTGGTTCTCGATCTTCCCGAATTGGGAGACGTTCGTCGGGCAGTTCATCGCGTTCGCGCTCGTGATCGGCTCGTATGTCGGCGCGCAGTACCTGCGGGTGTGGCGCCCCCGCCGCCGCGGCCGCCAGCCTGCGCACATCGCGACCGCACCGCCCGAGCGGCCCGCCGACCTCGAGGTCGGACGGTCGCCCGCGAACGCGCTCGCGTAGTTACGCGCTCGCTGTCACATTTTCGTAGTTGCGGGCGTCAAGTAATTCGACGGCGCCGCCCTGCCGCGGGAGGCTCGCAAGCCCACGGAGCGTCCGTGCTAAACACTTAAGCCAGACCGGGTCACTCCGCGAGCGCAGGGGCGCAGCGTGGCCACTCGCCGAGACCGGATCAGGAGTCACATAGTGCTGAAAGTCACACGTTGGTGCATCGCTCATCGCGGTCGCGTGTTCCTCGCCTGGATCGCCGTTGCGGTCATCGCCACCGTGCTGGCGGGCGCTGCCGGGCGAAACTACGCGACCAACTTCAGCCTGCCTGGAACGCAGTCCCAGCGGGCGCTCGATCTGCTCAAGAAGGAGTTCCCGGCGCAGAGCGGTGACGTCGACACGATCGTGTTCCACAACGCGAACGGCAGCGTCGACGATCCGCAGGTTCGCGCGGCGATGACGAAGCTGCTCGGACAGGTGTCCGGCGACCCGCACGTCGTCTCGGTGCGGAGTCCCTACGGCCCGGAAGGCGCGGTTCAGGTCTCGCGCGACGGCAAGACCGGGTTCGCGACGATCAACTACGACAAGCCGGCGAACGCGGTCCCGAACGACGCCGGCAAGCCCGTGCTCGATCAGGTCGGCGCAGTCAAAGTGCCGGGCCTGACGGTCGCCGCGGGCGGGCAGGTGATCGAGAACGCCGAAGGATTCACGGTCGGTCCGGCGACCCTGATCGGGTCGATTGCGGCGCTGATCATCCTGCTGTTCACGTTCGGCTCGCTTATCGCCGCCGGGATGCCGCTGATCACGGCCGCTTTCGGCCTGATCACCGGCGTCGCGCTGATCGGGCTGGCCACTCACGTCACGAGCATTCCGAACGTCTCCACCGACCTGGCGCTGATGATCGGTCTGGGCGTCGGCGTCGACTACGCGCTGTTCATCGTCACGCGGTTCCGTGAGAACTACCTTGCGTTCGGCGACGTCGAACAGTCTGTTCTCGAGGCCATGGACACGTCCGGACGAGCGATCCTGCTCGCCGGCACCACGGTGATGATCGCCCTGCTCGGGATGTTCGCCACCGGCGTGAGCTTCCTCTACGGGCTGGCGATCGCCTCGGTGTTCGCGGTGCTGATGACGATGTTCGCATCGCTGACCGTGCTCCCCGCGATGCTGTCGAAGTACGGCGACCGGATCGTGCGTCCCCGCACCCGCCGGCTGCCCTTCGGTCGTAGGGGTGCCAAGTCCGGCGCCGCTGTCGTCGAGGACACCGCGCCGCACCGCTCGCGCTGGCGCGAATGGAGCCGGACGGTCCAGCGGCGGCCATGGCCGCTCGCCCTCATCTCGGTCGGCCTGATGATCGTGCTGCTGTTGCCCGTGTTCGCGCTGCGCCTCGAGAGCAGCGATGCCGGGAACGATCCCTCGGGCACCAACACGCGCCAGGCGTTCGACCTGCTCGCGCAGGGCTTCGGTGGCGGATTCAACGGCCCGCTGCTGATCGTGACCGAGCTCCCGAGCCAGAACAAGGCCGCCGCGCAGTCGGCGGTGAGCGCCGCCATCGCCAAGACGCCAGGCGTCGTCGCGGTGACGCCACCGCGGACGTCCCCCTCCGGTCAGGTTGCGGTGTTCGAGGCCTATCCGAGCTCGGCGCCGCAGGCGGTTGCGACCACCGACCTGGTCAACCATCTGCGCGATGATGTGGCCCCGCCGATCGAGCATCAAACCGGCGCGACGGTCCTCGTCGGTGGGTTCACCGCGGGCTCGATCGACTTCTCGCACGTGCTCGCGAACAAGCTTCCGCTGTTCATCGGGATCGTCGTGGTTCTGTCGGCGCTGCTGCTGTTCGTGATCTTCCGCTCGATCGTGATCCCGATCCAGGCCGCGCTGATGAACCTGCTCAGCATCGGCGGCGCACTCGGCGTCACCGTGCTCGTGTTCCAGCACGGGTGGTTCGCGAGCGTGATCGGCGTCGAGAAGGGCCCGGTCGAGCCGTGGATACCGGTGCTGATGTTCGCGGTGGTGTTCGGTCTTTCGATGGACTACGAGGTCTTCCTGATCTCGCGCATACGCGAGCAGTGGATTCGCCGGCACGAAGCATCCGAGGCAGTCGCCGATGGGATCGCGTTCACGGGGCGGGTGATCACCGCTGCCGCCGCGATCATGATCTGCGTGTTCCTGTCGTTCATGCTCGGCAACGAGCGGGTGCTCAAGGAATTCGGGTTCGGTCTCGCCGTCGCCGTGCTGCTCGACGCCGTGGTCGTGCGCTGTGTGATGCTCCCCGCCGTGCTCGAGCTGCTCGGGCCGAGAACCTGGTGGCTGCCCGCCTGGCTCGACGCCCGCCTTCCGCACATCAACATCGAGGGCTCGACCGCGCGGGCTCGGCGGTTCGTTCCACCGGCCGGGCCGGACGAGGCTGTGGAGCGCGAGCCGGCGCAGGTCTAGCGCCGCGCGGGGGCGCCGGTCGCTACCGGCGCCCTCGAGCGGACACCTCACCGCCACCGACCACCTCACCGCCACCGACCACCCGCCCATCGGTCCCCCGCGGATACGCCCGTAAAGTCCCGATCAGCTCGGGGTCCTCGCCGGCGAGCGCCATCCACGCCGACCGCAGTCCCTGGGCGGCCGCGGTCCGCAGCGCCGACATGCGACTCTCGAGCTGGGAGACCACGAGCGACCCGGCGGCCGGGCGGATCACGCACACCGCCGGCGCGGACTCCGGGTCGTCCGCCAGCGCGGCAAGCTCGGCCGTGAGCGCGTCGTAGCGCGACGAACGGGAAGCGCGCAGCTGTACGAGCGCGGGGTTGATCGCGCGCAGGTAGCGGTCGGTCAGCCGCGCCACCACGGGCGACAGCCCGGCGTGGGCCACGCCCTCGGGCCGCGTCATCAGCACGAGCACGTCGGTCGCGTCCGAAGCGCACGCCACATGCACCGGGATCGCCTCCGCCAGGGTGGCGTCGAGGAGCCGCATTCCGCGGAAGCTGACAGGCCCGCCGGCGAGCCACGGCAGCCGACCCGAGGCCCTCATCGCGCAGCGGATCTGCTCCTCGTCGCGTAGCCCGGTCAGGTCGACGATGCTCGCCCGGTCGGCGTCGGTGGCGGTGCAGTGGAGGTCGATCCTGCTGGACAGGATCGCGTCGAAGCGAAGTGGGCGCTCGTGCGTCCACACGTGGTTGATCACGTGGTCCATGTCGAACGCCGGACCGCCGCGGAGCGCCCGCACGGCGCTGACGAAGCGCGGATCGCCGAACCCGTGCTGGTAGAGCGTCGCCAGGTAGGCGGCCTGGCCGGCGAGCAGGAAGGCGGCGTTGAACGCGCCTGCGGAGGCGCCGTGCACCTCGTCGAACGCGTCACGCAGGCAGAGTTGCTCGATCGCGGCGGTCATCCCCGCCGAGACGACCCCCCGCATCCCGCCGCCCTCGATCACGAGCGCGACGCGACGCCCGTCGGTCCTCGACCCCGGAACCGAGCCTTCCGAGCGCCGGCGCAGAAGCGTCTGCACGACCCGGTGTTCGCGCAGGTCTTCAGCGACGAGCTGGGTCTGCCGAAACGGGTCCGGTGAGAAGCGTCGCGGGAGCACGAACGCGGCTAATCGTAGTTACGGATTGACGGCTCGGGCGCGTCCCGCGAGCCGCGGCTGAAAGACCTGTAACGAATGTCACACACTGGGTATTAATGCCCGGTGTTGCCCTTTCACCGCAAGCGCTCCCGCAAGCGCCGGGTTCTCGAGGTGGCGCG
>CAWJVJ010000011.1:0-882969 GCA_963846265.1 uncultured Solirubrobacterales bacterium | reverse complement strand
CAGCACGACCTCGCGCGGGGCCGTCCCGTCGACCGAGCAACCGCCCGACGCGGGCCGCGAGCGCTCGCGCTTCGGCCACCCGCCACGGCGCGCCGAGGCCCTCCATCGCCCAGTCCGCGCCCTTGTCGGCGACGAGCAGCTCGACGCGAGGACCGCCCGCCGGAGCCTCCGGGCGCCCGGCCCGCAGCGGGCGGAACTGCTCGCCGAGCTCGGGCTCGAACACGCCGTTGATCACCTCCAGGATCTCGGGCCGCGAGCGGAAGTTAGTGTCGAGCGTGGCGCGGGCGCCGATCTGAGCCAGCCGCTCGCCGCGCCGCTCGAACAGGTCGACGTCGGCGTGGCGGAAGCCGTAGATCGACTGCTGGGCGTCGCCGACCGTGAACAGGTTGTCGTTCGCGATCAGCTCGATCAGGTCGAGCTGCACCTGGTTGGTGTCCTGGAGCTCGTCGACCATGATCCGCGCAAAGCGCGCGCGGTAGCGCTCGCGAAGGCCCGCGTCCGCGCGCAGCAGCTCGCGGCACTCGAGCTCGAGGTCCTCGAAGTCGAGCCCCGAGGCGTCGCGCTTGGCCCGCGCGTAGCGCTCGCCGAAAGGCGCAGCAGGCGATCGAGCAGGTCGTGCGCGCGCACCGCCCGGCGGTGCTCGGCGGCGCCGCGGAACGCGATCAGGGCGTCGGAGTAGCGCACGCAGACCTCGGTCGACAGCGCTGCGCCGTTGCCGCCCGGCAGCGCCACTCCCCACAGGTCCCCGGGCCACGGGTCGGCGCCGGCGATCACGTCCGGCAACCGCTCGAGCCGCGCGATCGCCTGGAGTACCTTGACGGGTGGGTCGGGCTACCCTGTCGATAGCCCCGAGCTCGGCCAGCGCCGCCGCGCCGGCCCGCTCGAGCTCGCCGCGCAACGCATCGAGATCCGGCGCCGGAGACAGCGCCGGCAGCCGCGGCCGGCGCTCGCCACGCGAGCGCAGCTCGGCGTGGATCTCGAAGATCGCGCTGCGCAGGCCGGCGGGGTTGTACGAGGCGATCAGGTCGATCGCGGGTGGTGGGTGGGCGGGTGGGTGGGTATTTAATTCTCCGCGGGCCAGCTCCTCGAGCGCCTCGTCGAACGCGACGTCGGCGAGCCGTTCGGCGTCCTGGGCGTCGAGCACCGCGAACGCCGGGTCGAGCCCGGCGGCGAGCGCGTGCGCGCGCAGCACCCGCGCGCAGAAGCCGTGGATGGTCGAGATGAACGCGCCCTCGGTGGCGCGGGCCGCGTCGTCGGCGTCGAGCTCGCGCAGGCGCCGGCGGATCCGGTCGCGCATCTCGGCCGCCGCCTTCTCGGTGAACGTGATCGTGAGGATCGCGCCCACATCGATCCCGTCCTCGAGCACCGAGCGCGCGAACCGCTCGACCAGCACCGACGTCTTGCCGCTGCCGGCGCTGGCGTCGAGCAGCAGGTCGCCGTCGCGGCGCTCGATCGCGACGAGCTGCTCATCGGTGAAGGACCCCGTGGCCACCTCCAGCTCAAGCACGGCAGATTCCGGGATAGCTGCATCCGTCGCGCGAGCACGTCGCCGGGCAAGGCTCGAGCTCGCCGCTGCGCAGCCGCGCGGCGAGCGCCAGCGCCCGCGCCCGCGTGTCGGCGAGCAGCTCGTCGAGCTCCTCGCGGGTGCGGCCGTCGCGGTCGACGAGCGAGCCGCCGAGCTCGGTCCCCTGGAGGAACACGCCGCGGGCGCGCAGGTCGCCGCCCCCGAGCGGCTGGTAGAAGCCCGCCACCGGCTCGAGCCCGAGCAGCTCGCGCACGACCAGCATGTACAGCGCCACCTGGAGCTGGCGGTCGGCCGCCCACCGGGCGCCGTATTGCTCGGGGCGCCCGGAGCCGCTCTTGTAGTCGCGGACGATCGCGTGGCCGTCCGGGTCGGTGTCGACCCGGTCGATGATCCCGCGCATCCGCACGTCCTCGCCGAGGTCCTCGCCGAGCACGAACGCCGGGAGCGAGTCCGGGTCGTCGTCGAACCCGAACCGCAGCTCGAGTCCGTACGGCGGCCAGCCGCAGTCGTCGCGCGCCTCGTGCGTCAGGTAGCGGCGCAGGTCCGCGGCCACGATCCGCGTCCAGGCCGCGCGCACGGCCTCGCCGCGGCCGACGGCGATCTCGTGCGAGCGCTCCGCCAGCACCTCGTCGAGGAGCTCGAGCGCGCGCGGCAGCGTCGCCGGCGTGACCGAGGTGCCGAGCCGCTCGAGCACCTGCTCGAGCACCGCGTGCATGTAGCTCCCGCGGGCGAGCGCATCGGGATCGGGCTCGAGGCGCTCGGGCTGGAGCTCGCGGTCGACGAGCCACTTCACGGGGCAGTCGGCGTAGGTCTCGAGCGCGCCGGCCGACAGGATCCGGCGGTGGCGGACGTGCGCGAGCGTCGCCTCCGACAGCGAGCCGATCGGCGACGGGACCTCGCCGGCGAGCGGCGCGGCCGCCGCCGCGCGGGTGCGGGCGAGCTCGCGGGCGGTGGGCGCCTGCGCCGCCGGCCACACGACGTCGGCGAGCATCCGGCGCCGGCGGCGATCGGCCCAGTCCTCGACCAGCAGCTCGGACACGTCGGCCAGGAACGGCGAGGGCAGCGCGAGGTTGCCCTCCTCGTCCGAGCTCCGGTAGCTCAGGATCACCCGCTCGGTCGCCCGGGACACGCTCGTGTAGAACAGGTAGCGCTCGCGGCCGAGCGCATCCTCGCGCGGGCGCAGCCGCAGGCCGCTGCACATGGGCGAGCTCGCGGCGGAGCTCGTCCGAGAGGAACGGCTCGGGCGCGGCGGCCAGCGGGAACTCGCTCTCGCCGAGACCGCACACCAGCACGGCGCGAAACCGCCTGGCCCTGATCGCGAGCGGGTCGGTCAGGAGCACCGCGCCGGGCCCTTGCGGCGCGCCGCCGGAGACCTCGAGCGTCTCGAGCAGCTCGATCAGCTCGGGGCCGGTCAGATGGGATTCCCCGCCGAGATCCTCGAGCTCGGCAGCGCCCGCGCGAGCGCCCCGAGCGCGCGGGCGTCGAGCTCCTCGTCGGCGTCGAGCACGGGCGCGCGCATCCGGTGCGGCGCGGCCAGCAGCCGCCGGGCATGCGCGAGCAGCTCCTTGGCGGGGTCCTCGGCGGCGCGCAACGCGTCGATCTCGGGGATCTCGAAGCCGGCGCGCGCGCGGGCCTCGGCCGCTGTACGCACGCCCTCGCGCCGGACTTGCGCTTCCAGGCGGTCGATCGCGTCGGGGTCTTCGAGCAGCCCCGGCGCCCGCAGGTACTCGAGCAGGTCCGCGGCGCTCGCGTGAGACTCGTCGAGCAGCGCGCATCGGGCCAGCGCCAGCAGCGCGCGGCCGAGCGCCGTGCGCTGCAGCGCGGTGCGCCGGTCGGTCGCGACCGCGATCCCGTAGCTGCCGAACACGTGCTCGACGAGCGCCGCCGCGCGCGCCGGCGAGCGGTACACGACCGCGATCTCCTCGCCGGGCACGCCCGCGGAGCGCAGCTCGAGCACCGCGGCGGCCGCCAGCTCGGCCTCGGCGAGCTCGCCACCGGCCTCGAGCAGCTCGATCGCCTCGCCCGGGTCGATCCGCTCGGGCGCCGGCTCGAACAGCTCGCGCTCGAGGTGGTGCAGGGCGGCGCGGGCGGGCGGCGCGTAGTGCTCGTCGGAGGGCGGCAGCTCGAGCACGCGCTCGGCCAGCGGGCGGAGCTCCTCGACCACCTCGGCGCGAGCCTGGAGCGCGGTGCGGCCTGCCTCGTAGGTCAGCGACACCGTGACTTCGGCGCCGACCACGCGCGCGAGCGTCTCGATCGCGTCGCGCTCGAGCGGGTGCAGATCGTCGAACCCGTAGAAGAACACCGACTCGGTCCCCCACCGGCCCGGGGCGGCGCGCAGCGCGTCGAGCGCCCGCCACGCGTACAGCTCCTGGTCGACGCGGTGAAGGCGATCGAGCTCTGCCGCGTACGCCTCGTATATGGCCGCCACGTCGTGGGCATACGGTCGGCGCCGGCGGTCCTGCTCGGCCCAGCTTGCGAGCGCGCCGGCAAACCGCTCCGGCGTGATCAGCGAGCGCTGAAGCTCGGCGATCAGCTCGCCGGCGGCGGCGGGGAAGCCGGCGGTGGCGGCCGCCGGGCGGAGCGCTTCGAACGGCGTGCCGCGCAGCGCGCGCTCGAGCACCCGCTCGCGCTGGAGCCGGGTCAGCCGGCGCGCGCTGTAGCCCGCGCGGCCGGCGATCTCGGCCGCGAGCCCGCTGAAGGTGAGCACCGAGCCGAGGACGGCGCCGTCGCTCGGCCAGCTCGCGGCCGAAGTGGTCGGCGTCGACGGCGGTCGGGACGACCAGGATCGCGCCGCGGTTGGCCGCGGCCGCGAACGCGCCCAGCACTTCGCCGGCCTTGGCGGAGTTGGCGGGGCCGAGGACGAGCGTGAGCGGCATCGCTCCCCATGGTGGCGCTCGGGGTGGACGGGGTGATTTTCGTTGGCCACGGGGTGAATCCGGGTCGGCTGGCGGCTCTTAACCGCGGTGCCCTTCGATGCGATTGAGAAAACCGATGACCGTGAGCGAAAACCTCAGTGGCATCGACGATCGAGCGGCTGGTCGCGGCACTGGCCGAGCGGCAGCACGGGGTGGTCGCCATCTGGCAGCTGATGGAGCTCGGGCTCGGCCGCGGCGCCATCCAATACCGCGATCAATCGGCCGCCTGCACCGCATCCACCAGCGGCGTCTACGCCGTCGGCCACCCCAAGCTCACCCGCCAGGGCCACTGGATGGCGGCCGTCCTCGCCTATGGTCCCGACGCGGTTCTCAGCCACAGGACCGCGGCGGCGCTCTGGGGAATCGGCCAGAGCTCGTGGAAGATCGACGTAACGACGCCGCCCGCAGGCGCGGCCGCAAACGATCCGGCCCACACGCAAGCTCCACCCGAGGACCGACCATCCGCGACGGCATCCCGACGACGAGCGTCGCCCGCACGATCCTCGACCTCGCCGGCAGCTGCCAAGACCCCTGACCGCCTGATCGAGGAGTCAGACCGCACGGCTTCGACCTCCGGCGCTCGACCGCGCGAGCGCGCGCCGGCCGCGCGCCGCCGGCATCAACCGCCCGAACGCCGTCCTCGCGACCTACCGCGGCACCCCGACACCCGCTCGAAGCTCGAGCGCGACTTCCGCAGCTTGATCGCCCGCGCCGGCCTACCGGAGCCGCAGTTCAACGTCCTCGTCGCCGGCCTCACAGTCGACGTCTGGTGGCCGCAGTGGAAGCTGGTCGTCGAGCTCGACGGCGAGCCCTACCACACCGACCCCGAGCGCCTTCGAGTCCGACCGCATCCGCGACGCCACTCTCCAGAAACAAGACATCCGCGTGCTGCGCGTCACCGGCGATCGCATGGACCACGCGCCGGCCGCCGTGCTCGACGACATCCTCGCGCTCAGGCGCCCGGCGTCCTCGACCTAACGTCCAGCCGTCCCGCCAGCGGTTCACACGACCGCTTCTCCGCTCGATTAATAGATCACAAGCACGGAAGCGGTTGGCCCAATGCTGGTGCCGGGTACTACCCAGAGATCAAGGAGATCTTCGGTCGGCGCCGCGGGACGACATGACTAGGAGGGACCCGATGACCAGGCTCTGGAAGGCGCTTGCCTTCCTGGCCGCCGCGGGAGCGGCGCTCGTTCTGTCGACGTCGGCATTCGCGATTGGCGCGGGGTCGAGCCCACCACAGGTCCAATGGAAGGCGAGCCTCGGACCGACGACGTGGTCAGGAAAGCTGACCGCGCTCTACCCGGGCGCCTCGCGCGACACCGAGCTCGTGCGCGATCACCGTGACCAACAGAGGCCGATCCGCGCAGCGCCTGTCCTCGGTCTCAGTGTCGATCCCGGCCCGGGCCGACGGGGACGTCCAGACGGCCGCCGGCGCCGACATCCGCGGATGCCGGGCGGCCTGGTTCAGCGCGTCGATCGGCGACCGAGGACCAACCTTGCCGGTCGAGCTCTCGCGCGGTGCCTCCTACATCGGCCATGTCGACCTCGTCATGCGCGACAGCGGCACGAACCAGGACGCCTGCAGGGGTGCCTCGCCGGCGATAACGGTTACCCCGAGGTAGCTACGCCAGCGTTAGCGCCGGCCCGGTGAAGCTCACCGAGCCCGCGGTCCCGCCGGCCCCAGCGGTGCCGCCGGCGCCGCCGCCACCGCCCGAGGCGGATGTCACGGTGACGGTGTAGTTGCTCGAGCCGCCCTGCGTTCCCCCGGTGTAGGCCGAGCCGCCGCCACCGCCGCCGGCGAAGTTGCTGGCGCCGTTCCTGGCGGCACCCCCCGCGCCGCCCGAGGCCTCGCCGCCACCGCCGCCACCGGCGCCGTCGGTGGCGCCGCTCCCGCCGGTTCCGCCCGGTCCGCAGGCACCGGCGCTGCACACGCCACCGCTGCCGCCCGCCGACACGGATCCGCTGCCGCCCGCGCCACCGGTATTGGTGATGCCAAACGGGAAGGAACCCGCGGTCAGGGTGCTGCCACCGGCGCCACCAACGGCGGAGGACACCGTGGCCCCGCTGCCCGCAGTGTTCGATCCGGGGTTGCTCGCCGGACCGCCGCCTCCGGCACCGCCCGTCGCACTCGCGCTGGCGGCGCCACCGCCACCGCCGCCACCGACTGTGACGATGGTTCCCGCGGGCGCTCCAGACAGGTAGATGCAGGTGGCTCCGCCACCGCCACCGCCACCGCTGGTGGTGCCCGTGCCGCCGCTGCCGCCTGCGCCGCAAGAGGTGCCGCTCACGCCGCCGCTGCCACCCGCCGCGCCGGACGACCCCGCGCCGGCGCCCCCGACGATCACCGAGAACGTGGTGCTGCTCGCGCTGAACGGGATCGTGATCGTCCCGCTGACCGTTCCGCCGCTGCCGCCGGCGGCGCCGCTCCGGCCGCCGCCACCGCCAGCGCCTTTCATCGTGAACGTGAACGAGGTCACGCCGGCCGGCGCGGTCAGCGTGTAGCTGCCGGTAGCGGTCTTGGTGACGGTCGTCGGCCCCGCCGCGGTGAATGTGGCACTGGTGGCGGTGAGCGTCCCGTCGCCCGCGGTCAGCTGATACCCGGTGCCGCTGAGGCTCACCTCACAGCCAGAGAACTTCGTCACCCCTGCGGACAGCGCGCTCGTGCATCCGCTCAAAACAGCGCCGGTCGGACCTGTGCCGGTCTTGATCGCCAGGGTCACGGTCTTCGCATAGCCGGTGGCGACGTTGCCGTAGCCGTCCTTGGCGGTCACGACGGGCTGGGTCGTGAACGAGGCCCCGGCCGTCACGCCGGCGGGCTGGGTGGTGAACGCGAGCGACGTCGCGCTCGAAGGCGCGACCGTGAACGATCCGGACACCCCGGTCAGAGTGCCCTGCGTCGCCGTCAGCGTGGTGGTCTGCGCGTCGTACAAGGTGATCGACGGGCTTCCGACCCCGCTGGCGAAGGTCACGGACGCCGGATACGCCGGCGCGGTCCCGCCCGGTGAGCTCGACGGTCCGGAGAAGCTCACGGTCTTCGCGCCTGTGTAGGCGGTGGCCGTGTTCCCGTACGCGTCGAGCGCGGTGACCGTCGCGCTGAATGCCACCCCGGCCGTCGGCGTGGCCGGCGCCGCGACGCCAAACGCACCCGCGGACGCCGGGCCGACCACGATGCCAGCCGAGGGAACGCCACCGAACCCGTCGGTCGAATCGCTCACCGTGAGCGTGGTCGTCTGCGCGTCCTTGAGCGTCACCGATGCGTTCGCGTGTCCCGCACTGAAGCTGGCCGTCGCCGGGTACACGGGCGCGCTTCCGTTCGGCGAGCTCGCGGGCCCGGAGAAGCTCAGGGTCTTGGTCCCCGACAAGGTCGCGGGGGTGTTTCCCCACGCGTCCTGCGCGGTCAGCGTCACCGTGAACGCGGTGCCGGCGGTCTGCGGCGACGTCGCGCTGGCCCCGATCTGGTGATTGGCGCCGGCCCCCACCGTAATCGAGCCCGAGGTCCCGGTCGCGGCGCCCTGGGCGGCGGTCAACTTCGCGCTCTGCGCGTCGTACAGCGTCACCGACGCGGTGGCCACCCCGTTCGAGAACGCCACCGGCGCCGGATAGCCCGGGGCCGTCCCGCCCGGAGAACTGGACGGCCCCGAGAAGCTGATCGCCTGCGCGCCGGTGTACGCGACGACCGTGTTTCCGGCCGCGTCCTGCGCAGTCACGGTCACCGAGAAGGCCGTACCGGCGGTGGCGCTCGCCGGCGCGGTGACGACGAACTGCGTCAGCGGGCCGGACAGGACGGTTACCGGCGCTGCGGCGCTCGTCGAGGTCCACGAGTGCCAGATCGCACTGACGGTGTAGCTGTAGCTGCCCTTGCTCAGACCGGAATCGGTGCAGCTCGTACTGGCTGTGGCGCCGGCGGCCGAGCTCGGACAGTTCCCGCCGACCGCGCCCCCCGCCCGCGTGACGTAGTAGCTGACGGTCGCGCCGGCCGGCGCGCTGACCGGAGTCCACGTGAGCGTGACGGTGCCGGCGCCGGCGGTTGCGGTCACAGCTGTTGCCGGGAGTGCGCCGACGGCGGTCGAGGCGCCGGCGGACGCGGAAGCACCCGTCAGGTAGGCCCGGGCCCCCGCCGGCATGACCGCAGCCAGCAGCAGGCACGCGCAGGCGGCGACGAGCCGCCTGCGGCACCCGCCGCGGGCCGGGGATCTGGTTGACCGTGCCGTGTGCACGCTCCGCGTTCAGACGAGCCGCCGAGGCTCCCGGCGCTGTCCTCCCTGACGATCCGGTGAGCCGGGACCGGTGGCTAGGACGCCGTGATCGTCACCGCAGGGGCAGCGTTCTGGCACGCGTTCTGGTTGGTGCCGCTGTCCTGCATGGTCAGGTCGATCTTGCCGACATACGTGCCCCCGGGCGCTAGGTTCGAGGGCAGGGCCGGATTGCCCGTATCGACGGTGGCGGTGAACCAGCTGGCGAGGCACCCGGGGATGTCGGCGCCGGCCGCGGTCTGTGCGTCCCCGTTGCTCTGGGCCGGCAGCGTGGCCGCGATACCCGCCACCGACTGGTGGCCGTGCCCGTTATTGGTCACGGTGAAGGGGATGAGCTCGGTGTTGTTGGTCGCACCCGGGTACAGCGCGGTCAGGGTTCCCGACCACGTGGGGGTCCCCGTGGCGACGGCCCACGGGCTCGACGTGCCGACGGTGCCGGATCCCGTGACGGAGCCCGTGCCGCCGGTGAAGTACGCAACCGCCGCGCCGGTGATGGCCAGCGCGGCGACGAATCCAACCGCGGCGAGACGCTTCTTGGACAGCTTTCTGAACATGATGATCCTACCTTCGTTGTCAGGCCCGTGGCGGGCCAGTCCCCAACTGACGGCGGAGCTATCTCAGGTTCCCGAGGCCCGAGCTTCACGTCCCCTGCTCTCGCCGTGCGCCTTCGTCAGTCGCTTGCCGCATAGTCATCGGCTTCGGCTTGAGCTTTTCTAGCCCCCCTGGACGGATGTTCGAGCCAGGGTGGTGGGATTTAGAAGGTTTGACCGCGTATTACTTGCGGCCTAAGCGGCCTCGGGCTGCTGCGCGGCCTCGGGCGCCGCCTCCGCAGCCTCGGCGTCCTCGGCGTCGGGGGGCTTGGCGCCCTCCTTCGCCCACGGCTCGTCGAACTCGACCCGCCACTTGCCCTCGTCGGTCTGCTGGAGCGCCAGCCGGGCGCGGAAGCTCTTGCCCGAGCGTCCCTTGAAGCCGGTCACCGGCTTCTCCGTGCGCCCGGTCTTGATCAGCTCGCGGGCGACCGCTATCGGGAGCGTCTTGCCGGCCTTCGACTTCCAGATCACGAAGCCGCAGCCCGGGTCCTCGCGCGACCAGCACGAGTAGCCCTTGCGGTTCTCGACGATGTCGTGGCCGCAGACCGGGCATGGACCGAGGTTCGCCCGGGGGATCCGCACGTCCTTCAAATTCCGATCGAGTTCGCCGACCGTGCTCTCGGTGAACTTGACGATGTCGCCCATGAACGCCTCACGGGAGTCCGCGCCGGTCTCGATCAGCGCCAGCCGGCGCTCCCAGTCGCCGGTCAGGCCGGGCGAGGTCAGCGCGTGCTCGCCGAGCAGGCGGATCACGTTGAGGCCCTTCTCGCTGACCACGAACGCGCGGCCGTCGCGCTCGACGTAGCCGACCTGGATCAGCCGCTCGATGATCGCCGCCCTGGTCGCCGGCGTTCCGATCCCGGACTCCTTCATCGCCTCGCGCAGCTCCTCCTCGTCGACGAGCTTGCCCGCGGTCTCCATCGCTCCGAGTAGCGACGCGTCGTTGTAGCGGAACGGCGGCTTGGTCTCCTTCTCCTCGGAGCCGACCGCGGTGACGTCGACTCGCTCGCCCTGGGCGAGCTTCGGCAGTTGCTGCTCGCGGCCCTCGTCGTCCTCGCGCTGGTCCGGGTCCCCGTCGACAGTCTCGCCGTACACGGCCCTCCAGCCCGCCACCAGCATCACCTTGCCGCGCGTACGGAACACGTGCTCGGACACGGTCGTCTCGACCCGGGTGTTCTCGAACACCGCCTCGGGATGGAAGATCGCCAGGAACCGGCGGACGACGAGGTCGTACACGCGCCGGTCGTCGTCGCTCATCTTGTCGACCGGATGGCGCTCGGCCCGGGTCGGGATGATCGCGTGGTGGTCGGTGACCTTGGCGTCGTTGACCACCCGGCCGAGTGGCAGCACGTCGAGGCCGAGGACGTACTCCGACGCCTTCGCGTACTCGCGCTGCTCGCCGAGCAGCTCGGCGATCGGCTTGATCTCGGGGATCATGTCGCCGGTCAGGTAGCGCGAATTCGTGCGCGGATACGTGAGCGCCTTGTGCTCCTCGTACAGCCGCTGCGCGGCAGCTAGCGTGCGCCTCGCCGTGAACCCGTACCGGCGGTTCGCGTCGCGCTGGAGCGAGGTCAGGTCGTATAGGAGCTGCGGGCGCTCCTTGCGCTCTGTCTTCTCGAGCTTCGTGATCTCGCCGGTCTGGCCCTGGCAGGCGTCGACGATCGCCTTTGCGGCGTCGGCGGTCGCCACCCGTGGGTTCGCGCCGTCGTGGTAGCGGCCCTCGTAGGTCCGGGGCGCGTCCTCCACCGGATCGAGCACGGCGTCGACCACCCAGTAGGGCTCGGGCTTGAAGTCGCGAATCTCCTGCTCGCGACGGGCGAGGATCGCCAGCGTCGGCGTCTGGACCCGGCCCAGCGACACTGCACCGTCAAACGACGATCGCAGCCGGATCGTGGCGGCGCGGGTGGCGTTCATCCCGACGATCCAGTCGGCCTCGGAGCGCGAGCGGGCGGCCTCCTCGAGCGAAGCGAGATCGGCACCGGGCCGCAGGTCGCCGAACGCGTTCCTGATCGCGTCCTTGGTCATCGAGTTCAGCCACAGCCGCATAACGGGCTTCTTCGAGCCGGCCTTCTCGTACAGGTAGGCGAAGATCAGCTCGCCCTCGCGGCCGGCGTCGCAGGCGTTGACGACGCGGTCGACGTCGTCTCGGTCGAGCAGCCGCTTGACCACGTTCATCTGCTTCTTAGAGCGCTCGTCGCGGACGACCAGCTTGAAGCGGTCGGGAACGATCGGGAGGTCGGCCATCCGCCACTTCTTGAAGCGGTCGTCGTACTCGTCGGGGTCGGCGAGCTGGACGAGGTGGCCGACGGCCCACGTCACGACGTGCTCGGGGCCTTCGAGGTAGCCCTCGTGCTTGGTAAATGCGCCGGGCAGGACCGCGACGAGGTCGCGTCCGACCGACGGCTTCTCGGCGATGACCAGAGTCAAACTCATGAGTTCGCGAGCGTAGCGTCTCCGTCAAACAGCAACCTAGGGTCGGTGCTTTTCTTGTACCGATGGTGGCGCCGCCATGAGAGGTCCCCGGTCACTTCTCGTGTCCATTGCCGTCGGCCTCGTCCTGGCGTCGGTCGCGCAGGCGGGCCCCGCGGCGACGCGGACCGTGCTCACAGTCGGCCGACCCGCCACGAGCCGCCCGATTCCGCCCGGTTTCCTGGGCCTCTCGCTCGAATACTTCGGGATTCCGGCGTACGCGGGAACCAACCCCGCGGCCGTCGATCCGGTGTTCGTGCAGCTGATCCAGAATCTCGCCGGCGGCCGGCCGCCCGAGCTCCGGATCGGCGGCGACACCACCGACCGGACCTGGTGGCCGGTGGCGGGCCTGCGGACCCCGGCCGGCGTGACCAACACGCTGACCCCGGCGTGGACCGCGGTCACCCACGCCCTCGCGACCGCGACAGGGGCGCAACTCACCCTCGGGATCAACCTCGAGGCCGACAGCGCCACCGTCGCCTCGACCGAGGCCGACCGGCTCGTCGCCGGCCTCGGAACCAACCACGTCGAGGCGCTCGAACTCGGCAACGAACCCGAGCTGTACGGCAGCTTCAACTGGGGCCGCTCGGGCAAGCCGGGACGGCCGCGCAACTACGACTACTCCGGCTTCAGCCGCGATTTCACGCGGATCGCCCGCGCGTTGCCGCGCGTCCCGCTCGCCGGACCGACGTCCGGAGCGTCCCAGTGGTTCGCATACATGGGGCGGTTCCTCGCCGGGCACCGCCAGGTGACCGTGGCCACGGTCCACCGCTACCCGCTCGAGAGCTGCTACGTCACGCGCCGCGATCCGAGCTACCCGACGATCCCGCATCTGCTGTCCGCCGCCTCCACGAACGCGCTCGCGACAAGCGTCGCCGGCGCGGTCCGGGCCGCTCACGCCCACGGCGTCCCCCTACGGGTCGACGAGATCAACACGGTCTCGTGCGGCTGGGATCCGGCCACCAGCCGTTCGTTCGCGTCCGCCCTGTGGGCGCTCGAGGCGTCGTTCGACCTCGCCAGGACCGGAGTCGACGGCGTCGACTTCCACACGTTCCCCGGAGCGACTTACGCGCTGTTCAGGTTCAGCCAGGTGGACGGGCGCTGGCAGGGAGTGGTCATGCCCGAGTACTACGGCCTCGACCTGTTCGCCCAGGCGGCCCCGCCGGGGTCGCGACTGCTCACGGTTTCGCGCGGCGGCGGACCCGGCGGCGGACCCGGCAGCGCACCCGGCAGCGCCTCAGCCGGCCCAGTTCAGGCGTTTGCGACGCGAGCGCCCGGCGGCACGATCCGGGTCGTCGTGATCAACCAGGGCGCCGGCGAGCGCGTGGTCGACGTGCGCGCACCCGGGGTCCGGGGAACCGGGACGCTCGAGCTCCTCACCGCGCCGAGCCTCGGGGCCCGGAGCGGCGTGACGCTCGCGGGCCAGAGCTTCGGCACCAGCACCACGACTGGCGTGCTCGCCGGCGCGCCGACGACAACCGAGGTGGCGCCGGCGCGCGGCGGCTACGCGCTCCGCGTTCCGCCGGCGACTGCCGCGATGTTGACGATCGGCCCCAGCTGAGGCCCGCCCGGACCGTCCTGACGGATCGCCCGGCGCCGGCTAAGAGCCACCGAGCTCGGCGACCTTGCGCGCCACCGCGCCCAGCCCGAGCTCCGACGCGGTCTGAGCGGCCGCCGACAGCAGCTCCGCCGCGCGTGGCCCGCGCCCGAGCAAGCGGGCGTAATCGACCTGGGTACGGGCCAGGCACGCTGGCGCGCGAAGCGCGGCGTTGGCCTCGAGCGCGCGCTCGAAATCGCGCTCGGCCTCAGCGGGCCGCCCCATCGTCGCCGCCAGCTTCCCGAGGAAGCTCGCGGCCGACCCGAGGCAGACCGCGGCGAGCCCGATCACCACGTTGACGTCGGCGTACGGCTCGAGCTTCGAGTACAGGAGCGCAGCGCGGTCGCCGTCGCCCAGGTCGGCGCAAGTGTCGCTGAGCAGCACCATCGCGATCAGCCAGTCGAGGTCCTTCGGAATATCCTCGAAATCGCCGGCGGCGAGCCGCTCGAACTCCTCCCGCGCCTCGTCGAACCTGCCTTCCTCGCACAGCAGCGTCGCCAGCGCCGCGCGCCACGCGGGCCGGCCGGGGTTGTCCTCGACCAGCTGGCGGGCGGACCGCTCGAGCTCGCCCATCCTGCCCTGGTCGCGGCGGACCCCGAGAACCTGGATCGCGTAGTACTGGGACGCGGTGACCGCCTCGGCCGGCGCCCCGGCCGCGAGCGCCTCCGACGCGAGCCGGTCGGCGCGCTCGAGCGACCCCGCCAGCAGCGCCCGCATCGCCCGCCACAGGATCGAATTCCACTCGAACAGCGGCTGACGGAGACGGTCGGCGCCGACCTCGAACGCCTCGATCTGGGCGTCGACCGCGTCGAGGTCGCCGCGCTCGAGCAGGTCCACCACGAGCCAGGCGTGCGCCTGCAGCTGAAGCTCGATGTTGCCGATCTGGCGCGCGAGCGTGAGCATCTCGGTCGAGACCTCGATCCGCTCGGCGAGGTGAGGCGCGTCCCACAGCACCCGGCGGCGCGCCGAGCAGGCGTACGCGCGTACCTCCGGATCCCCGAGCTCGTCGGCGATCGCGATCGCCTCGTCGCTCAGCGCTCGCATCCGGTCGCGCTCGGGCGAGTAGTAGATCGAGCCGCACAGGGAGGCGAGCAGGCGTACCCGGACCAGCGATCGCTCCGGCTCGAGCTCGAGCGCGCGCTCGATCATCGCGATCAGCTCCGTATCGACCACCCCGGGTGGCTGCACGTACCGGCGCGAGGCTCCGATCGCGGCGCGCGCCAGCGAGGCACCGTCGCCGAGCCGCTCGGCCAGCGCGGCCGCTTCGCGGAAGGCCGAGGACCCGAGCGCGCGCTCGCCGCCCCGGACACGTGCCTCGCCGAGGCGCAGCAGCAGCTCGCAGCGGCGCTCGGAGGCCTCGGGCTCGAAGCGGCCCTGCACGTCGATCGCGCGCGCATAGTGCTCGGCGGCCTCTTCGTGCGCGAGCATCGTCGTCGCCTGCTCGCCGGCGCGCAAGGCGTAGGTGATCGCCTTCTCCGCGTCGTCGGGGTCGGCGCCGCGCGTGAAGTGGTAGGCGAGCTCGGGCAGATATCGCTCGCGCCGGCGCCCCTGCATCGCTTCGATCGCCTCACCGACCCGCTTGTGGATCCGTGCCCGCCGCGGCGCCGACATGCTCTCGTACAGCGTCTCTCGGATCAGCGCGTGGCTGAACAGGAAGCTCCCCGGTTTCTCGTCTGACTCCACCAGCAGCACCGCGACGAGCGCCTCGTCGAGCGCGGCCAGGAACTCGTCCTCGCCGAGCACCACCACCGCCTCGAGCAGCGCCGCGTCGACGTCGCGGCCGATCACGGCGGCGACGCGCAGGAGCTCGGCCGCCGGCGCATCCAGCCGGCCGAGCCGGAGCGCGATGACCTGCTTGACGCCCTCGGGAAGCCCGAACCGCTGGAGCTCGGACGCGCTGGCGCTGCCGACCTGTACGCCGGCCTCGATCAGGTGCCGGATCATCTCCTCGACGAAGAACGGGTTGCCCTCGGTCTCCTCGTACAGCGCTCGCGCGAACGCGCGCGCCGGGCTCTCCCCCGCCCGCACCCGCACGAGCTCGGCCGTCTCTGACTCGCTTAGCCCCCTGATGTCGAGCTGCGAGGCGAGCCGGTCCCGGCGAAGCTCGCCGAGCGCGCTCGTGAACGTGTCGCCGCGGCGCTCGGCCGCGCGGTAGGCGCCCAGGATCAACAGGCGCGCCGGGTTCGTCGCGCGGGCGAGGTGGCGGAGCAGCAGCAATGTCGGCCGGTCGGCCCACTGGAGGTCGTCGAGCACGAGCAGCACCGGCGCCGCCCGCGACAGGTCGGTCAACAGCCCGACCACCGCCTCGAACAGGCGGTAGCGCTCGGTCTCGGGCTCGTCCTGCGGAGGTGGGGGAAGATCGGGCGCGCGCCGGCGCAGCTCCGGGATCAGCCGCGCGAGCTCGGACCCGTACTCGCGCGTGCTCGCCCGCAGATCGGTGAGCTCGGCGTTCATGGCCCAGTGCCGGAGCGCCTCGAGGAACGGCTGGTAGGGGACCACGGTCTCGCGGGGGGAGCGGCCGGCGAGCACGATCGCGCCGGCGTCGTGGACCCGCCGCGCGAGCTCGGCGCTCAGCGTCGTCTTGCCGATCCCGGCATCGCCGGCGAGCAGCACGATCCGGCCGCTCTGCGCCTCCGGGCCGCTTCCCTGCCCCCAGTCTGGACCAACCCCCTCGCCCACGCCGACGCGCACATCCGGACCGCCGCCGGCGCCAGCACCCCCGCAGGCGCGATCCCACCGCGCCTCGAGATCCGCCATCTCCTGCGCTCGCCCGATCAGCGGCCCCTGCGCGCGGTGACGCAGCTCCGCCGGCAGCGGGATCGACGACGCACCCTGACCTGGATCCCCGCCCGCGCCGCCTCGATCGCCGCCCTGGTCGCCGCCGCGCCCCTGCGGTCGCAGCAACCGCTCGTGCGCGGCGATCGCTTCCGCCGACGGGTTCGTGCCGAGCTCGTCGCGGAGCAGCGTCCGCAACCCGTCGAACACGCGCACCGCCTCGGCGACGTTGCCCCGGGCGGCCAGCGCCTCCATCAGCAGCACGTAGCCCGACTCGCGATACGGCTCGGTCTCGATCAGGGTCCGGGCCGCCCGCTCGGCCGACTGCAGCTGCGTGCCGCCCATCAGCAGGCCGGCGCGGCCGATCACCTCGAGCGCCTGCTGGCGGACGTCCTCGAGCTCCCGGCGCGGCGCCTCGAGCCACGTCGCCTGCGCGCCCGGAAGGAGGCCACGGCTGGCGATGTTGAGCGGCACCTGAGCCAACGCCCATGCCCGGCGCGCGTCGCCGCGCTCGAGCGAGTCGAGCGCGCGCGCGACCTCGGCCGCGGCCGCCTCCACGTCGATCCACACCGGCTCGGGGAGCGCCAGGATCAGCTCGTCGCGTCCGGCCAGCGTCGAGGACCCGAGCGAGGAGCGCAGGCGCGACAGCAGCGTCCGCAGCGCAGCGTCCTGGGAAACCGGCGGCTCTTCGGGCCAGAGCGCGTTGATCAGCTCGTCGCGGCCGACGTGCCGCGCGCGGTTGAGCACGAGGTAGGCGAGCAGCAGCGGGACCTGCCGGCCGCGCAGCCGCTCGGAAAGTTGCACGCCGTCGATCTCCACGGACAATCGTCCACAGAGCTGGATCCGAGTCATCTCGAGAGCGCGCTCAGCCTGCGGCAACGTTCTGGAAACGTATCGACAACGCCGACGCTGCATCGTGCCCGAGCAGTGAGCACCGAAGTTTCACGCAACGACGCCCTCGGCGGGGCGCGACTAGAGGTGCCGGAGGACCGAGTTGACGAAGGCCTCACGACCAGAATCGACGGAAGCCACCGGCGGATTGCCCACTGCGAGTGCGGGGCGCTACTTGCAGGCGACAACGAGCACAAGCTCTTCCTAGCGGCTCAACGGCACCTCGCACACCACCATCCGCAGCTCCTGGGGGCGCTGGGGCCTGGAATGGTTAGTCAAATGGCCGAGGACGTCGGGGGGCAAGAGACTTTCGGGGCCCCCGGGGGCATGCACCTCGGGGCGGGCGGTGTGCAGACCACCGCCCGCCCAGAGGGCGCATCCAAGCCTCATCTCGGCGACGCCGCGAGCCACTAGCTCGCAAGCGGCGGAACCGCACCCCACTGGAACCGCACTCCACTATCTCGCGCGCGCGGCGAGCGATCAGCTCGCGCACGCCTCGGTGCTGACCGGATGCGTCCGCGACGCGGCCGCCTGGAGCTGGGCAGCCACGAGCGAGTTCGGGACCGCGAAACCGCCCTCGCCGCTGGGTGAACCGGTGATCGCCGCGAACACTGTCGCGACCACCCGTCCGACGTGATCGATCATCGGGCCGCCCGAGTTTCCGGGTCGGACGCGCCCGCGGAGCGCGGTGATGCTGCGCGTCACCGGCCCGTTGCCGTAGGCGTCCTCGGTGCTGACGGTCTCGGTCTGACCGATCCGGCCGGGTTCGACGTCGAACGGGCCATCGAGCGGATAGCCGAGGATCCCCGCGGCTGTGCCCGCCGGGGTGTTGCGCGCCATCTTCAGCGCCGGCTCTTGCAGCCCGGGCACGCGCAGTACCGCGATGTCGTCGTGGGGGTCAAAGTCGATCACGTCGGCATCGAGCCCCGGGGGGTTGCCGTCGATCTGGACGGTGGTGTCCGACTCGCCGGCAACGACGTGGGCGTTCGTGACGACGATGCCGGGGGCGGCCACCCAGCCGCTTCCCTCGATTCCCAGACCGCATGCGGTGCCGAGCACCTTGACCACGCTCCGGCCGGCGTCCTTGACGCCGCGCGTGGCGAGGATCCCCCGCGTCGGCGGCGGCACGTCCGCCTCGGGGCCGCGGACCGACGGCACCGGGTCGATTCGCGCAAGAGCATGGAGGAACGGCCCCGAGGGCGGGAGGATCCCGTTGAGCTCCTGGAGGATCGCCGAGCGCTGGATGTCGCTGCGCAGCACTGGCGAGCCGGACGACTGGAGCGCGACCGCGCCGACGATCCACGCGATCCCGAGCGCCACCGTGGCGGTCAGGATCGCGCCGAACACGCCGTCGACCAGGCGGAGCCCGGGAACTCGCAGGACCATGCGGGCGCGCGCCCCGAGTCCCTGCAAGCCACTGGCCAGCACCGCGCCAACGAGCAATGCCCCGACCAGCCCGAACAGCGGCGCATACTGCGAGTGCGACCCCTGCGGCAGGACGAGCGGGGCGAGGTGGCTCCCGAGGAATGCCCCGGCACCGAAGCCGACCAGCGACAGGGCCCCAACGATGAAGCCCTGCGCGTAGCCGTACAGCGCGAGCAGCACCGTGAAAGCAACGATCAGCCAGTCGACCTCCGTCACCGACTGGAGGTTATTCCGAGCCTTGCCCTACCGTTCCAGGTTAGGTGGCACAAGGGGTTTTGAGAGGTGGCGTATCGGAGAGGGGTCCGAGGTCCCGGCGCCGGCGCCGCTTGTGGCGACGCCGCGCGAGGTTGCTCGGGCCGCTGGCGGTGCTCGTGGTGATCGGAGTCGGGGTCGTGATCGTGATCCACGCCGCGTCCGGCCGCTCGGAGCGCCGCCTGGTCACGAACTACGTGCAGGCGTGGGTCGCCGGCGACTACGCCCACATGTACTCGTTGCTCGACCCGGCCTCACAGGCCGGGATGAGCGAGCGGCGGTTCGCCGCCGCGTACGGGCATGACGCCGGCACGGCGACGGTTGTGAAACTGGTCGACGAGCACGTCGGCCGCCGTCGCGGACAGTTCATACCGGTGCAGATGCTCGTGTTCACGCGGCTGTTCGGAGAACTCCGGGAGACGCTCGAGGTGCCGCTGAACGACAGCGGCTCGAGCCCCACCGTGCACTACATGAGCAGCCTCCTGTTCCCGGGGCTGCAGGGGAACGAGCGACTCAGTCGGCACATGGCGCTCCCGCCCAGGGCGACGCTGTTCGCCGCCGACGGGACGCCGCTCGCCGAGGGGCCCGACCGCACCTCGCCGATCTCCGACGTGGCCTCGCAGATCGTCGGCACGCTCGGGCCGATCTCACCGGCCGACGCGGGCATGTACATGATGGAGGGCTATCCCGCCAACGCGAAGGTCGGCCTCGACGGGCTCGAGCGCGCGTTCCAGACCCAGCTCGCGGGGACGCCCGGAGGCGTGCTCCTCGCCGGCAAGCGGACGCTGGCGCGGACCCCCCCGGTGCCGGGGCACGACGTCACGACGACGATCGACCCGTCGCTCGAGCGCGCCGCGGTCGCGGCGCTCGGCGGTAACTACGCCGGGATCGTCGCGATGGACCCGCGCACGGGCGCACTGCTCGCGCTTGCGGGAATCGCGTTCTCCGCGCCCCAGCCGCCCGGGTCGACGATGAAGATCATCACCTCGACCGGCGCGCTCGCGGCCGGGATCGTGAAGCTCACCGACGTCTTTCCGTACAGCACCGAGGCGACACTCGACGGCTACACCCTGCACAACGCCAGCGGGGAAGACTGCGGCGGCACGCTGCTGAACGCGTTCGCGGTGTCGTGCAACTCGGTGTTCGCGCCGCTCGGCGCGCGGCTCGGCGGGAAGCGCCTGCTCGCCATGGCCGAGCGCTTCGGCTTCAACCAGGCGCCGGCGATCCCGGGCGCCGCCGAGAGCTCGATCCCGCCGGCCAGCCTGGGCAGCGACCTCGAGGTCGGCTCCTCGGCGATCGGTCAGGGTGAGGTCCTGGCGACCCCGCTCGAGATGAGCGACGTCGGCGCGACGATTGCAATGGGAGGCCGCCGGCCGGTGCCCACGCTCGAGGCCCACCAGCCGCCCCGGTTCGTGCGCGTCACGAGCGGCCACGTCGCCGGCCTCGTCCAGCGCATGATGGTCGCGGTAGTCGAGTACGGGACCGGCACCGCGGCCGCGATCCCGGGCGTGACGGTCGCGGGCAAGACCGGCACCGCCGAGCTCGCCAACACCACGACCTCCAGCGGTGGGAGCGTCAGCAACGCCAACCAGCTGACCGACGCCTGGTTCGTCGGCTACGCGCCGGTGGGAAAGCCGCGGATCGTCGTCGCGGCGTTGTTCCCGAATCAGGGCGCCGGCGGGCAGACTGCCGCGCCGGCGGTTCGCGACGTGCTGGTCGCGGGGCTCGAGGGCCACTGATCGCGGGGTCGCGACCGGGTCAGGAGTCGAGCGAGATCGTCGCCGGCGCGCCGCTTGGCGGATAGATAAAGAGCGTCAGCGGCCGGTCCGAGTACGTCGACGTCGGCAGCTTGAACAGGATCAGCCCGCCCTGAGTCGGACCAAAGCTCGCGGTCGTGTTCGGCGCCGGCTCGATATCCGTCGGCGCCAGGATCTGCTGGGTCCACGCGTAGCCGTTGAGCTCCGCGTTCAGCGGGATCGGGTGGTACACGTCCCCGTTGGTGTCGACGAGCGTGAACTTGTCCGCAGTCGGGTGGGACTCGTTCGTCTGGTTCTTGGCCCATAGGAACACGCCGTACCAGAACTGGCTCGGCGTCAGCGTGCCCTTGCCGGTGGGCAGCCCCGCCAGGTACTGACGGTCCTCGACCGCGTACTGGTTCAGCTGCCGCGAGATCTGGAGCTGATACGTGATCGGCCCCGCATCGACGTACACGCCGTCGTTCTCACCGCTCGGCGGCGCGCTCTCCTGGCCACAGGCTCCGAGGGCCAGGGCCACCCCCAGGGCACAGACGAGGATCCAGACGCGGCGAGCGCTCACGGGGGCGAAAGTGTAATCACGCCGCCGCACGACGGGTTCAGCCACCGGCGATCGAGGCCCGCCGGCCCCGCCCGCGATTCTCCTCGAGGATCGTCCGTAGCCGGCGAATCGACTTCGCGGCCGCGCGGTGCGCCCACAGCCTGCCGCCGAACGTCTCCAGCAGCCGGTCCGACAGCATCACCGGGACGGTCTCGAGCGTGTACTCGAGCCGGGTGCTGTCCGCCGGTCCGGGCGACAGCGTGTACGTGCCGAGCATCCGGATGCGGTTGTACTTGCCGCCGCGACCGCGCTCGACGATCCGGTGCGGCGCCTCGACCTCGGCGAACGTCATGTCCCCCCAACTGAAGCGGTTGAGCGGCGCCTTCATCCGGAAGCGCGCGCCGGCGCCCACCCCAACCGAGTTCTCACGCGTCAGACGCCAGTCGACCAGGTAGTGGTCGGTGAACTCGGGATGGTTGGCGATGTCGGCGAGGTACTCGAACACCTCCTCGCGGGGTTTCGAGATCGTCGAGGACACGGTGAAGGGCTCCACGTCCGTGGATTCTAAGTTTGAGGACGATCGAAGGCGTCGCCGGTGCGAGCGGGGGCTACGCGGCCCGGTGATCCGTCAGCTTCATCGTGTGCCCGAATTCGGGCCCGTGAACGATGCGCGATTCCCGCGGCGGGTCCGGTTCGAGCGCCCGGCACAGCTCACAGAACACCGAACCTTGTCCGTTTACGTACACAGTTTCCCCAACTAGCGGTGTTCTGTTGCAGCCGCAGCAGCGTTCCTGGACCGCGTCCCGGCGTCCAACTCCCTCCCTCAGGAGCGCCAGCTCGAGCTCCGGCGTGCCGTTGTCAGATGGCTGCACAGCCGGTCTTTTCGGCGCTGCTCCGGGGGTTCCTGCCGGTCGCATAATTGTGTTACCTAAACGCTCCGGAGCCGCTCCATCATCCGTCCAGAGGCCTCATTGCCGCTTTGACTCAGGGGATATGATGAGGAAACCGGCTTGTCCAAGTCGGCGATTTCGTAGCGATTTACGACGAAAAAGGCGGCTTAATGAAAGCTTGGATGTCGGGCAATGTCGCGGGGACCGGAACTTTTCGATGCACGGATTGCGACTACCCCGTGTCGCTCGACGCGGTGGATGAGCTGCCGACCTGCCCGAACTGTGGCGGGACCGAGTTCGTGAGGGCTTCTCTGTTCACAACCGCCCAGACGAGCGTGCTCGAGGTCGCTGCCGATGACGATGACCAGGGCTGGCTCGACGAGATCCGCGACTCGCTGAGCGAGCCGGGCCAGTACCTCGCGTACCGGACCGAGGGCGACAGTCGTGTCGCGTATGCGCTGCAGCGCGAGTGGACCCGGATCGGCCGCAGCCTGGCCGCCGATATCCGCTTCGATGACCCGACGGTGTCGCGCCGGCATGCGCTGATCGTGCGCCAGCCGGACGGCCTGCGCGTGCTCGACGACCGCAGCCTCAACGGTGTGTTCGTCAACGGCGAGCGCGTCGAGTGGAGCACGCTGGCCGACGGCGACGAGGTCGTGATCGGCCGCCACCACCTGCATTTCGTGGACGTGCCAGTCGTTTCGGGGATGCGAGCCGTCCACGCCTCCGACCACGGCGCGGCCGCGCAGACCGGCTGATCCGGCCCGCACAGGTTATGTCGACCGGCGGCGTGGCCGCTGGCCTATAGTGGCGCGGGCGATGGCGTCGATCGTTTCGGTTCTCTCACAAAAGGGCGGCACCGGCAAGACCACGGCGGTGCGGACGCTCACCGACGTGTTCCGGCGGGTCGACCTGCGCGTGCTCGCGATCGACCTCGACCCGCAGGGCAACCTGTCGGACTACCTCGACGTCGACCCCGACGCCTCCCCGACGATCGGCGACGTCCTCGCCGGCCGGGCGAAGGCGCGCGCGGCGGTGCACGACGGAATCATCCCGGCCAACCTCGGCCTCGCCGAAGCCGAACTCGCGCTGGGCGGAAAGATGGGCCGGGAGCTCGCGCTCAAGAAGGCGCTGCGCGAGCTCAGAGACGACTACGACCTGATCATGATCGACTGCCCGCCGGCGCTCGGACTGCTCACGGTCAACGCGCTCGTCGCCGCCGACCACGCGCTGATCTCGGCCGAGGCGCAGTACTTCTCGCTCCAGGGCGTCGAGCAGGCGCTCGAGGTGATCGAGCTGGCCCGCGAGAACCTCAACCCCAACCTCGAGTGGCTCGGGGTCGTGCTGAACATCGCCGACATGCGGACGCGCCACTCACGCGAGGCGTTCGACTCGCTGCGCCAGCACTTCGCCGACAAGCTGCTCGACACGACGATCCGCGCCTCGATCGCGTACGCCGAGTCGGCCGAGCGCGCCGTGTCGATCCTCGACTACCGCCCTGACCTCGCGGCCGACTATCTCGCGGTCGCCGAGGAGCTTCTGCGCCGGCTCGGGCTCGACGCCGCGCGCCGGCGCGCCGCCTCGCTCGCCGATGGCGTGCGGGTTTCTTAGAGTCCGTCTCAAAACGGGGTGCGTGGCTGGCGAGCGCCGGATCGAGCGAGACAAGGACGCAGGGGGTGAACGCGTGGCCCAGCCACGTCGAACCCCCGAGGACGCAGCATCGCGCTGATCCGCCGCCGCCAGACGCGTGCCAGCGTTTTGAAGACAGACTCTTAGCGTCCTCTTACGCGACCGGCGGACACTCCCGCCGGCCGTGGCCGTTCAGCCCTCGATCAGCCCGCTCGGCGCGGGCTCCCGACTGCGCGCCGAGTACGTGCTGGCGGGGATCGCGGTCCTCAGCCTCGCGCTCGTCCCGGTCCACATCACGACGATCTACAGCGGCCTGCCTGCGCATCCGCTGTTCCTGCACGTCCCGGTGATCCTGATCCCGGTGGCGACGATCTGGGCGCTCGTGCTCGTCGCGCGCCCGGCGTGGTTCATGCGCTCGGGGGTGCTGCTCGGGATCCTGACCGTGGTGGCGCTGGCGGGAACGTTCCTCACGGTCGGCGCCGGCGAGGCGCTGCGCAACGCCCTGCACCTGAACGGGGGCTTCGGCCCGGCGGCGCTGATCGCGCGCCATGCCCACGCCGGGATGCTGTTGCGCGATCTGATGATCCTGTTCACGGGCGCCGTGATCGTGGCCCTGTTCGCCCACCGGGTCGCCGCCGGGATGGTCAGCGGCCTCGCCTGGCTCGACGGGCTCGCCGGCCACCGAGCCGTGCTCGTGCTCCTGCGGGTCGCGCTCGCGGCCCTTGCGATCCTCTGCGCGTACTTCGTGTTCCACGCCGGCGACCTCGGGGCCAAGGCGGTGTGGCAGGGCCGGCTGCAGGGCGGCGGTGCGGGCGGTGGCGGCGGACCCGTGCAGCAGTTGTTCGGCCCGGGTGGATAAGTCTTCGGCTGCATGCCCGCCCTGCGGCCCCGCCGACAGCTGCGTCGAGGGTCCACCGGTCTGGCCGGACGGGGCACACGGTCCCACGGACGCCCGCGCGGACCTGCAAATCACGTCAAAGCACGCGGCTGGCACGGACCTCGTCGAGTCAAGCATGTGGGGCACGCATGACGCGGCACGGTCCAGCCGAAACGCTTCCAGTGACGCGTTATGCAGGTCGACAAGACGCGATCCAGCGCCATCGCCCTCCCCAGGTGCCCGCCGTTCGGCCGCCATCTATGGGCCTCGCTGCGCTCGGCGTCCGTGGGGCCGTATGCCCCGTCCGGACGGGGTCGCACGGCCCCACGGATGCCGCGTCAGCGGCCCATCACACCGAGCGCGTGCGTAGCTGACCCGCGCCGCTAAAGCGAGCGGACGTCGGCGCCCTGGGGCTCGAAGCCGGCCCGCATCACGGTCGCCCACCCAGCAGTTTGCTGGCGCAGCTGGTCGATGACGGCGCCGGTCTGGTCGTAGCGGCACCACACGAGCACGGTCGGCCCGGCGCCGGAGATCGTCGCGCCAAGCGCACCCAGGCTCGGGGCGAGTTCGAGCAGTTCGGCCGAGCGCGGGTACAGGTGGGCCCGGTGCGGTTGATGTAGCCGATCCTGCAGGCCAGCGGAGATCAGATCCCAGTCGCTCGTCGCCAGGCCGAGCATCAGCATCGCGGCATGGGAGATGTTGAACACCGCGGACTCGATCGGCACGGTCGCGGGCAACGCGTCCCGCGCCTCCTCGGTCGGAGGGCCCTCGTCGGGGACGACGAGTACCGCCTCGAGCCCGGGCGGAGCCGCGAACCGGTGAGCCTCCGCACCGTTGCAGACCACGAACCCACCCTCGAGCGCCGCGCCGACGTTGTCGGGATGGCCTTCGAACTCGGCCGCGAGCGCGAACACGTCGGCGTCGAGCTCGAACAGGTGGTCCGCCGCCATCAGCCCCGCGACGACGGCCGCGGCACTCGAACCGAGCCCTCCGGACAGCGGGATGTCCGACGAGATCCGGAACTCGAAGTCGTCCGCGGGGCGCAGCCGCTCGAACGCCTTCACCGCGAGGTTGTCGCGGTCGCGCGGAACGTCGAGGTCCGTCTGCACCGCGAACGTGCCGGTCTCCACGACCTCGAGCTCCAGGTGCAGAGCGAGTGCCGCCGCGAGCACGTCGAACCCGGGTCCCAGGTTGGCCGACGAGGCGGGAACGCGGACCAGCCGGCGTCGCGCGAGCGTCATCCCGCTCGCCGTCGTCGCGCGTCGACGAGCCTCACCCGAGTACCGCACGTTCGATCGCCCCGAGCTCGGGATCGCACGGGACGACCGCGCCGGCGTACTCGAGCGCGGTCTGCGGGTCCTTGAGGCCGTGGCCGGTGAGCACGCACACGACGCGGCGCACCCCCTCGCCGGCGCCGTGCGTGAGCAGCCCGGCGACGCTCGCGGCCGATGCGGGCTCGCAGAACACGCCCTCGTTCGCGGCCAGAAAGCGGTACGCCATCAGGATCTCGGCGTCCGTTACCGCCTTGACCGCGCCACCGCTCGCGGTCATCGCGTTCATGGCCTCCTCCCAGCGCGCAGGGTTGCCGATCCGGATCGCGCTCGCGATCGTCTCGGGATGCTCGACCGGCTTTCCGAGGACCAGGGGCGCCGCGCCGGCGGCCTGAAACCCGCACATCCGGGGTCTGTGGCCGTCCTCCTGGAAGCCCTTCCAGTACGCCGTGATGTTGCCGGCGTTGCCGACGGGGATGCAGAGCGCGTCTAGCTCGCCGGCGAGCTGCTCGGAGATCTCGAACGCCGCGGTCTTCTGACCCTCGATCCTGAACTCGTTGACCGAGTTCACAAGCGAGATCGGGTGGCGACTGACGAGCTCGCGCACGAGCTTCAGGGCCTCGTCGAAGTTCCCGCGGAGCGCCACCACCCGTGCACCGTGCATCAGTGCCTGCGCGAGCTTGCCGCTGGCGATCTTGCCCTCGGGCACGATCACCGCCCCGCGCAGGCCGGCTCTCGCCGAGTAGGCGGCGGCCGAGGCCGCGGTGTTGCCCGTCGAGGCGCAGATCACCGCTTCGGAGCCCTCGCGGACGGCCGCCGACACCGCGCACGTCATCCCGCGGTCCTTGAACGAGCCGGTCGGGTTCGCACCCTCGAGCTTAAGCCACACCTCCACGCCGGCTTTTTCCGACAGGCGCTCGGCGAGGACGAGCGGAGTCGACCCCTCGTCGAGCGAGACCACCGGGTCGGTGCTCGCGAACGGCAGGCGTTCTCGGTAGCGCTCGATGATCCCCGGCATGGGCGGGAGCATGTCAGAGCCGGCGCCAAGCTGGCCGGGCGGACGCGCGGTGGCGCGGTCGCCGGCAGTCGCGCTAGGAGAACTCGAGCACGACTTTGCCGGTCGCGCCGCGGCCGTCGAGCAGCTCGAGCGCGTCGGCCGCCTGCTCGAGCGGGAACCTGGCGCCTACCACCGGGCGGACGAAGCCGCTCTCGATCAGCTGGTCGATCGCGTCGCCGATCTCGCGGTTGAGCTGCGGCTTGGGGATCACGTAGTTCCCCCAGCCGGCGCCGATCACCTCGGTGTTGGCGAGCAGCAGCCGGTTGACCCTGACCTCGGGGATCGAGCCGCCCGTGAAGCCGACCACGACCACGCGGCCGCCCTCCTTGAGCGAGCGCAGGCTGTCGGTGAACCGGTCGCCGCCGACCGGGTCGATCACGAGGTCGACCCCGCCGCCCGAGAGCTCCTTGGCCTCATCCTTCCACGGCCCGTCGCTCCGCACGACCTCGTCGGCGCCGGCGTCGCGCGCCACCCGTTCCTTCTCATCGGTCGAGACGACCGCGATCGTGCGCGCGCCCAGCCCCTTGGCGATCTGGAGCGTGGCGGTGCCGACGCCGCCGGCGGCGCCATGGACGAGCACGGTCTCGCCCTCGACGAACCGGCCCCGGGTCTTCAACGAGAAGTAAGCCGTGTGGTAGTTGAGGATCAGCGCCGCGCCCTGCGCGAAGTCGAGCTCGTCGGGCAGCTTGAAGACGAAGAACGCCGGCGCCACCGTGACCTCCGCCCAGCCGCCCAGCATGCAGAACGCGGCCACGCGGTCGCCGGCGCGCACGCCGGCGCCGTCGGGCGCCGAGCGGACCACCCCGCCGACCTCGGCCCCGGGCGTGAACGGCAGATCCGGCTGGACCTGATACTTGCCGCGGGTCTGAAGCACCTCGGGGAACGCCACGCCGGCGGCGTGGACGTCCACGATCACCCCCTCCCCCGGGGTCAGCGGGTGCGAGGGCTCGGGCTCGGGGACGTCCTGCACGCGCAGCGCCGTCCGCGGACCGGTGAGCTCGACGATCTGGACCGCCTTCATCGTTGCGGCACCCTAGCCGAAGCGGTCGCGGGGTGGCGGATGGCGGTGGCGGATGGCGGTGGCGGATGGCGGTGGCGGATGGCGGCCGGAGTGGAGCGGTCGCCGCCCGGCTCAGCCGATACCGGAGCGAGGACGGCGCGCGGGTCATAAGTCCCCACTCGACATGCGTGTCGAGGCGAGCGTGTCTACACGCACGTATAGGGGTCACAATCCCGCGCTGGCCGAGCGAGCCGCGTCGATTGCGCGGTTATGACCCAACCCGAGGAGCGACGCGAGTCGCTCCCGAGCCGGAGCCTGTGGATGGGCGACGGGGTGGCGCACCGGCCCGACTAACTCGACACTCGGCCCGCCCCTCCGGGTGAATGGCAGTTCACTCGGCTATGGCACGAGTTATGGCTCGCTCGCCGCCGGCGCCCCGCCGAGTGACGAGTTACTCGGGTTCTGGAAGTGCGGGCTCCGAAGCGCGGCCCACACCGCTCCGGCTACCCGAACTCCTCCTCGATCACCCGGATCGCGCGCGGTGGCGAGCGCAGCACGTCGAGCGCCGCCATCTCCTCCATCGCCGCGCTGAACCGCGACTCGAGCACCGGGTGGACGACCATTACGAGCCGCGCCTGGGCGCCGAGGCCACGCTGGACCACCGACTTGACCGACACGTCCTGGTGGGCGAGCACCTGGGCGATCCGGGCCAGCACGCCCGATTCGTCGGCGACGTGCAGGTGCAGGTAGAACGCCGAGATGACGTCCTGGACGATCGGGAGGACGCGGCTCGTCGGTGGCGTCGAGGCCGGCGGGATCATCGCGGAGATCACGTCCCCGATCACGGCGCTCGCGGTCTGCGGACCGCCCGCGCCCGGCCCGGACATCGTGATCTCGGTGATCTCCTGGGATTCGACCGTGACCGCGTTGAACGGCCCGCTCACCGACGCCAGCGGATGGTGCGGGTACAGGAACGCGGGATGGACGCGGACGGATAGGCCGTCGCCGATCCGCTCCGCCGTGCCGATCAGCTTCAGCTGCAGCCCGAGCTCGTGGGCGTACTCGAGGTCGTCGGGCAGAATGTGCTCGATCCCCTCGTACCGGACCTGGTCCAGGTGCACAGGCGTGTCGAACGCCAGCCGCGCGAGGATCGCCATCTTGGCCGCGGCGTCGCGGCCGTCGACGTCCTCGGACGGATCGGCCTCGGCGTACCCGAGCCGCTGCGCCTCCGCCAGCGCCTCCTCGAAGCTCATGCCGGTGCGCGCCATCTCGGTCAGGATGAAGTTCGTGGTGCCGTTGACGATCCCGTGCACCCGGTCGATCGTCGCCCCCGCCAGCGACTCCTGGAGCACTCGGATGACCGGAATCACGCCGGCGACCGCGCCCTCGAACCGCAGCTGCACGCCGTGCGTGCGCGCGGCATCCCACAGCTCCTCACCGTATTGGGAGAGCAGCTGCTTGTTCGCGGTGACGACGTGGCGCCCGGCCTGAATCGCACGCAGGAGATAGTCACGTGCGGGGTCGATCCCGCCCATCAGCTCGACGATCAGATCCGACCCCGCGAGGATCTCCTCGAACGACCCGGACCGACGCGTCATCACGCCAGACAGCTCCGGCCGCAATCCGGTCAACCGCTCGATCCGCGCCGCCTGTAGGGGCAGGAGCTCGGCGAACGCCGACCCCACGGTGCCGTGCCCGAGCAGCCCGACGCGGAAGACTCGGTTGGGATAATCGGCGGCGCCTGACGGCGGCGCGTTAGCGTCAGCGGACGTCACGGGCAGCCAGGTCCTCGTAGCTCTCGCGGCGGACGACCACGCGGGCCTCGCCCTCGCGGCAGAAGATCACCGGCGGCCGGGGGACGCCGTTGTAGTTGTTGGCCAGCGAATAGCCGTACGCACCGGTCACGGGCGTCGCGATCACGTCGCCGGGCGCGGGATCGGCCAGCCAGGCGTCGCGTACGATCACGTCCCCGGACTCGCAGTGCTTGCCGGCGATCACGCACTGCTGGCCGGCGCTCGCCAGCGGCCGGTCGGCGACGAGCGCCTCGTACCGCGCGCCGTACAGCATTGGGCGCAGGTTGTCCGACATGCCGCCGTCGACCGCCACCCAGGTCGAGACGTTGCGCTTGACGGTCTGCACGGTGTACAGCGTGACCGCGGAGTTCGCGACCAGCGCCCGCCCGGGCTCGAGCAACAGCCGCTTGTCCGCCCCCAGCTCGGAATGCACAGTGGTCACGATCGCGTCCACGTAGTCGGCGACCACCGGCGGCTGGACGGCGGCCGTGTACGCCACCCCGAGCCCGCCGCCGACGTTGTACACCGGGAAATCGCCGAGGGACGCGATCGCGCGCACCGCGGCGCGGAACGGCTCGAGCTCGAGCAGCTGGGAGCCGATGTGGAAATGCAGCCCGACGAGCTCCAGATGAGGAGCGGCCGCCAGCCGGGCGATCGCGGAGCGCGCCGCCTCGGGCGAGAACCCGAACTTCGAGTCGGTCTGCCCGGTCGAGATCGCGTGGTGGGTGTCGCCGGCGACCCCCGGGGTCACCCGGATCAGCACCTCCTGCCGGCGACCCCCGTCCGCCGCCACGACCCGCTCGAGCAGCTCGAGCTCGTCCAGCGAGTCGATCACGATGTGGCCGACGCCGGCGGCGCGCGCCTCTCTCAGCTCCGACTCAGACTTCGCGTTGCCGTGGAAGTAGATCCGCGCCGGGTCGAACCCGCCGCGCAGGGCCAGGAACAGCTCCCCGCCCGAGGCGACGTCGCACGCCAGCCCCTCTTCGGCCAGCAGGCGGTAGACCGCGGTGCAGGGGAACGCCTTGGAGGCGAACAGCACGTCGTAGTCGGCGTGGCGCGCGCCGAGCGCATCCACGAACGAGCGTGCGCGGGCGCGGAGGTCGTCCTCGGCGACCACGTAGGCCGGCGTCCCGAACTCGAGCGCGAGCTCGACCGCGTCGCACCCACCAATCTCGAGCCGGCCGCGCTCGTTGACCCGCGACCCGATCGGATACACGTGCGACAGGGTGGCGGCGGTCGCGCTCATCGGTCGGTCATGTTATGCACGTACCGCGCCTCGCAGGACCCCGCCTGCGGTCACCGCGCCTGGCATGATCGACGGGTGCCTCGGCCGAGGACCGTCACGCCAGAGCTCCCGAGCGAGATCGGCGTCCACGACGGGCTTTCTTACTCGCTGTGGCTGCCCAGGGCGCCGGCACGACCGCTCGCCGGCGTCGTCGTGCTTCACGGCGCCGGCTCGTGCAAGGAGAACCACCACGACTTCGCCAGGGCCGCGATCGGCGCCGGCCTCGCGGCGATCGTGTTCGACCAGCGAGGTCACGGCGAAAGCGAAGGCCCGATGGACGGCCGCGCCGTCGACGACGTCGTTTCGATGGCGGCCCTGCTGCGATCCCGGATCGGCGACAACGGTGGCGCGTGGCCGAGTGGCGCGTCGCCGGGTCCCGCGGGGCCGGCCCCGCCGATCGCGCTACGAGGCTCGAGCATGGGCGGCTACCTCGCGCTCGTGTCCGCGGCGCCGGCGAAAGCCGCTGCGGTCGTCGCGATCTGCCCCGCCAGCGACGAGGGCCTACGACGGGGTCTCGCCAACGGGCGGTTCACGTTCGAGGCCAACCGGCCGGCGCTCGACGAGCTCCTGGCCGCGCACGACGTCCAGGCCGCGGCGCGCGAGCTCGACGTTCCCGTGCTGCTGCTCCACGCCGAGGGCGACGAGCAGGTCCCGGTCGAGCACTCGCGAGAGCTGGCGGCGCTGCTCCGATCGCCTCGCAGCCGGCTGATCGCGCTCCCTGGCGGCCACCACCGGTCGATCCAGCACGACGCCGAGCTGCAGGCCGTGAGCCTCCGGTTCATCGAGCGGTCGTTCGGACGATCGTAGGATCCGCGGTTCAGTGTCCGAGGCTCGACACGATCCCGCCGAGCCCCTTGGTGGCGCCGGTGACGGTCTTCGAGATGCCGGAGCCCGCGCCCTTCACCACGCCGCCCGCCGCCGGGCTGACGCCACCGAGCGCGCCGGCGGCCGTGTTCGTCGTCTGCTGCACGACCGTGCCGACCTTGGCGCCCGTATCCGAGACGACGTTGCCGAGCGTGCTCGTGGCCTGGCCGAGCGTCTGCGTCACCCGCTGAACCGGGGTCGGCGCTGTGGGCGCGGTCGTGACGCCGCATCCGCACGTGGTCGACCCGGCAGTGACTGGCGCCGCTACCGGCACCGAGGTGCTCGCGGGCGAGCCGATCGTCCGCCCGGGCGGGCTCGCCGACCCGTGTCCGCGGCCGCCGTGTCCGCCACCCGCCGTTCCCGGCCCCGGCGCGGCCACGCCGCCGCCCGCGCCGGCAGTCGGCACCGCCGCGACGAACGCAAGCCGCCGCGCGGCGCGCGTGCCGGTGGAGGACGCTGGGCGTGAGGAGACCACGACCTGGCCTGGAGAAGGCGGAGTCGCCACGTGGGGCCAGCCTCGAAAGGCCACCAGCGCGCTGGCTACGATGAACATCAGCGCCGCCACGGCCAACAGGGATCCGGTGGTGCCAACGCCGGCGAGATATGCCCGAGCGGCACCCACCACCCCCCTATATCGGCCGCGAGCGCGGAAACCTTTAGCGATTTCCATGACTTCTCATATTCATAAAGACGATTCAGGCATCAGTTACCCCGTCTGCCACCATTAAGAGCACCATGGCCAGCAAAAACTCATTTGGTCGCGACACCGGACTCCAGGCCCGGATGCTGCTCACGATCTTCCTGCTCGGGCTCGTGTATGCCCTGCTCGTGGCGGTACTCATCGCCTCGGGCGCCGGCGCGGTCACGATCGCGATCGTCGCCGCTGGGCTGTTCGCGGTTCAGCTGTTCACATCCGACAAGATCGCCCTGTACTCGATGGGCGCGCGCGAGGTGACCCCGGAGCAGGCGCCCCAGCTGCACGCGATGATCGACCGCCTGTGCGTCCAGGCCAACATTCCCAAGCCCCGCGTCGCGGTCGCTCAGACGCCGATGCCCAACGCGTTTGCCGTGGGGCGGTCTCCGAAGACCGCCACCGTCTGCGCCACGACTGGGATCCTCCAGCTGCTCGAGCCGGCTGAGCTCGAGGCCGTGCTCGGCCACGAGATCACCCACGTCGTAAACCGGGACGTCGTGGTGATGACGATCGCCAGCTTCTTCGCGTCGATCGCGGCGTTCATCACCCAGTTCGGGTTCTTGTTCGGCGGCGGGTTCGGCGGCAACAACCGCAACAACAACGGCGGCAACAACGGGTTCTTCGTCGTGATCCTGGTCTCCGCGGCGGTCTACGTGATCTCGTTCCTGCTGCTGCAGGCGCTGTCGCGATACCGCGAGTTCGCTGCCGACCGCGGCTCGGCGATCCTCACCGGACGGCCGAGCGCGTTGATCAGCGCGCTGATGAAGATCGACAGCGGGATGGCGCGGATCCCGACGCGCGACCTGCGCGCCGCCTCGAGCGAGCTCGCCGCGTTCTACATCTTCCCGCCGAAGGCGAAGCAGACCATTGGCGGGCTGTTCTCGACCCATCCGCCGCTGACGGCGAGGATCGAGCGACTTCAGCGTCTCGAGGCCCAGCTCCAGGGCACCGCCTGACGCGAGTGGGCTTCCTCGACGTCCTGATGGGCCGTCGCAAGCTGGCGCAGCCGGCGCCCGACCGGCTGTTTGCGATGAGCACCGCGTACGTGACGATGGAGACCTCGATGGGGCTGACCACGCGTGGGGCAGCTGCGATCGTGTTCCAGCCCCTCGCCACCGCGGACTTCGACTCGATCGTCCGCGACATGGAGGAGGTTGTGCGCGCCACCGCGTCGGACAGCGGCACGACGGTCACGAGCTCCGACGACAGCTACGGCTTTCGGTGGCTCGTGTTGCGCGGCAGCGACTTCGAGGACCTGGTGGTTGGGATCAACGCCGTCAGCAGCGCGCTCGAGGGCGGCGGCTACGGCGAACGCGTCCTGTGCGCGGTGTTCGCGTTCGACGACGAGCGCCGCAAGAAGCCGGTCTACTGGATCTACAACTACAAGCGCGGGGCGTTCTATCCGTTCGCCCCGGCCGCCGGAGGCGAGCAGCGCGACAACGAGCGCGAACTCGTGCTCAAGGCCCAGATCGGCAAGGAGCTCCCGGTCGAGCAGGAGCTCGAGCGCTGGTTCCCCCTCTGGGGAACCCCTATTTGACCCCGCGCTGGGACCCGCGCTTCTTCAGCCGCCAGGCAACGAGGCCCGCCACGACCACCGCCGCCACCGCCCCGAGCACGACCGGGCTCGGCAGCGACGCCTTCGTGCGCTGCACCCGCTCGTGGACGTGCGCCTTGACGTCGGCCTTCGCGGCCAGCGCCTCGACGGTGTCGCCGAGCTCGCGGCGGGTCTCCTCGATCTCCTCGCGGATCTGCGCGGGATCCTTGGCGGCCTCCACTGGCGCGTTGGCGGCCTCTACTGGCGCGCCGACTGTGCCCGGGTCTTCGCCCATTGCAGATCCTCCTTCACGCTCTCGGCCGCCTGCTCGGGCACCGGCGGAGTCGCCTGCGCCACCTTGTTCTTGCCCTGTAACGCCAGGACGCCCGCCACGGCGGCCAGCACCGCGGCGACGATCAGCGCGGCCAGCCACGCCGTGACCGCCGTCGCGAGCGCGAGCACGGCGGCCGCGGTCAGCGCCCCGAATCCGTAGAACCCGAACACACCGGCGCCGCCGAACATGCCGGCGCCGATCCCGGCCCGCTTGCCCTTGATCGCAAGCTCCGCCTTGGCCAGCTCCACCTCTTGTCTGGCCAGCCGGCTGCTCTGCTCGGACAGCTGTTTGATCAGCTCGGCAGCCGACGGCTCCGAGATCGTGCTCGGCATGTCAGTCCTTTTCTCGCTTGGGGGGTGTCAGCGGTCGGAGTTCCGCGGGCGTGAGTCTGCGGCGACCTGCTCGCGGTCGTCCACGCGCTCGTCCTCGCGGTCCGTGATGATCCGCCGGCGCCCGGTCTCACCCTCGTCGTCGGGCATCAGCTCATCGTCCGCGAGCCCCATCTCGTGCGCGCGGGCGCTCTCCTCGTGCAAGCGTGCCTCGGCCCGCTCGCGCTCGGCCTTGGCGTTCGCCAGCCTCGCGCGATGCTCGGCCTCCTCGGCACGCCCTTCGCGCGTCTCCGCTGCCTGGCGGTGCTCGGTGACGGCCTGCTCCCGGCGCGACTCCAGCTCGCGCTGGCGTCGGCGCTCGGCTGCAACACGACGGCCTCGAGTCATCGCGAACAGCAACGCGCCCACGACGATAACGGCGACTACGACGATCACAACAATCACTACGGTCGACATCCTCTACCTCCTCGGGTATTTCGAGGAGGCTTCCCAGTAACCGCTCGCCGAAACTGTCCGACGCCAGACGAGCGGCGCGACCTACCCCGGGATCAGACCCTCGCCGCTGAACTCCGTCCTCGCTTCAGCGAACGACACGTCGGGCGGGGGGAGGATCAGGTCGGAGGCGTCGAGCCGATCCTCGGGGACGGGCTGCCCCTTGGCGCGGACGAACTCGATCAGGCGGGCGAACGTGTCGCGGAAGCGCTGCTCGTCCGCGCCCTCGCAACGGTCGACCGCCTCGTTGTCGAGCTTCTCGAGTTCCGGAACGTCGCCCTCGCTGACCTCGTACTGGCCCTCGGTGGCGATCCGGACGATCATGGGGCCTGCCCCTGGGCCGGCCCGGCGTTATCGGCCTCCGCCGGCTCGCCGACTGGCGCGCCGCCGGCGCCGAGCTCGCCCGCCGAGCGGGGTGCGCCGGCTCCGAGCTCGGCCTTCATCTTGGCCAGCTCGGAGTCGACCTCGCTGGTGCTCGACAGCTGCCGGAGCTGGCGGTCGATGTCGTCCTCGCCGCCACCGAGCTGCGTCAGGTCCTCGAACGTGCCGGCCGCCTCGAGCTCCTGCACGGCGTCGGCACGGGCCCTCATGTTCTCGGTCTTGTCGAGCGCTCGCTGCATCGCCAGGCCGACATCCGCCATCTCCTCGCCCACGCCGGTCGCGGCCTCAGAAATCTTGACCTGCGCCTCGGCGGCCGAGTACTGCGCCTTGATGACCTCCTTGCGCGAGCGGAACTGCTCGATCTTCGCGCGCAGCTTCTGCTCGGATGCGGTCATCTGCTCCTGCTGCTGCTCAAGCTGCTCGATCTGCGAGTCGAGCGATTGCAGCTCGGTCTGGGCGACGTTCTTGCGCTCGAGCGCGGTGCGGGCGAGCTCCTCGTTGCCGGCGGCAAGCGCCTGGCGGGCCTGCGTGTCGAGCTTCACCACCTGGTCGCGGAGCTTCTGCTCCTGCAGCTGCAGGCGCTTCTTCGAGGTGACGACGTCGGCGATGCCCTTCTTGACGTTCTGGAGCAGCTCGATCTGCTTCTGGTAGCTGTACTCCAGCGTCTCCGCCGGGTCCTCCGCGCGGTCTAGGAGCTTCGAGATCTTCGCTTTGATGACGGTCGACATGCGCCCGGAAAGGCCCGGCATCGCATCCTCCTTGGCGTATTTCTGGACGAGCCCCTCAAGCGTAGCGGGGAGGCAGCCGCGAGCGCAGGTTCCGCCTAACGGCGAGGACCGATTAAAGCCCTGCTGGATGCCGGGACATGAACCCAGCCGTGCTCGTCATCACCGGCCGCCAGCGCGGGCCGGTCCCCGCAGGCGGGTGCGGGTCATCCTCGGCGGAGGTGTCGAACCGGATGCCGGCGATCTGGACGAACGCGTGCGCCGGGTTGGTGTAGACCGTGATCCACTGCCCCAGGCCATGGTGTCCCCAGATCTCGAACTCGCTCGAGTCCATCGAGACCTTGAGCAGGCCCGCGGCGTGCAGCACGTACGACACCGAGCCCGAGCAGTCGTAAGCGACGTCGTTCCACCGGCCGTGGCCGCCGCCCACCGCGTAGGGCTTGAACCGGATCCGGTCGCCGGCCCAGATCGCCTCCTGCACCTGGAGGGGGGCGCCCGCTGGGGCGTAGGCGAGCCCGTTGATGATCTTGGCGGTGTCGCCCGGCACGGTCGGCCGCGGGAACGGCAGCGGCGGCGCGGCACCGAGGCCGGCCCCGCCAGACGTCGCCCCGGCGCTCTGCGAGGGCGACGTCGTTCCGCTCGAAGGTCCCGTTCCGCTCGACGCGCCGGCGCTCGAAGCGCCGCCGGCAGCCGAAGTCCCGCCGCCACCCGTCGAGCCTGCGGCGGCGCCGGCCGTCGCGGCGCTTGCCAGCGCAAGCGCGGCCAGACTCGGAAGGATCAAGCGTGCTACCCGCAAAACTCTCTTTCGTGGGCCTGCGGGGTTAGCTGACGGGCTGGCGCTAAAAGAGACTGCGCCTCCCGCGGGTTCACCGCGGGACTCGCCCCAAAGGAACTGGGTCCCCCGCTCCGCGGATTTCGTGGCCCGCGGATTCGGCAGTCGCGGCAATATATCCCTGGCGGAGTGAGCGGAGCCCCGCCACGAGGGGAACCGCTCCTCTTTTTACGCAAATTGCGGCTACCTGTCGCGCACGTCAGACTGCGGCGGTCGGCGCCACGCCCCGCTAACGTGCCGCCGGATGCGATGGACTGCGTGGATCGCCGCGATCGCCGCCTGCCTGACGATCGTCGGCTGTGGCGGCGGCGCCACGCGCCTGATCGTGAGGACCACCACGACCACCGGCCAGAGCGCGGCATCGCCGGCCGCGGGCATCGGATTCCCGGTGCTCGCGACCAAGAACACCACCCGCGTGTCCGGGGTGGACCCGATCTCCGACGCCGCCGGCGTGGCGCTCGCGGTGTTCCCGTCGGTCGCCGCCGGCACCCACCCGACCGCCGTGGCGCTCGCGCCCACCGACGACTGGGAGGCGGCGATCGCGGCATCGGTGCTGATGGCGCCCCCGATCCGCGCGCCGATCCTGCTGTCTGGGAGCGCTGCGCTCCCACCGGCGACCTCCAACGCGCTCAACCTGCTCGCTCCGACGGGCGCCGGCCAGGCCGCCGGCGCGCAGGTGATCCGGGTCGGCGACGTCCCGGCGGTCAAGGGCCTGCGCAGCGCCGCGATCTCCGGAGCCAATCCGTATGCGCTGGCCGCCGCGATTGACACGTTCGCGAGCGCCGGCAAGCCCAGTCCGGACGTCGTGATCGCGTCGTCTGAGGACCCCGCGTACGCGATGCCCGCGGCCGGCTGGGCCGCTGAGAGCGGCAATCCGATCCTGTTCGTGTCCGCCACGGGGATCCCGGCTGCGACCCAGCAGGCGCTCGAGTCCGATCAGATGCCCCACATCTACGTCCTCGGCCCGCCGAGCGTGATCCCCGACACGATCCTGACCCAGCTCCAGAAATACGGGACGGTCGCCCGGGTGGGAGCGCAGGACCCGGCGGCGAATTCCGTGGCGTTCGCCGTGTACCGCGATCCGCCATGCCCCGCCAACCAGCCGTGCGCCCACGTCCCGGGCAGCTTCGGCTGGGCGATGCGCAGTCCCGGCCACGGCTACACGCTGCTCAACGGCACCCGCCCGCTCGATGCCGCCGCGTCGGCCGCGCTGTCGTCCAGCGGCAGCTACGGCCCGCAGCTGCTCGTTGACTCCGCGAACGTGCTCCCGCAGTCGGTCCTTAACTTCTTCCTGGACTACGCGACGCCCGGCTACACCGCCGAGGGCCCGACGGCCGCGGTCTACAACCACGGGTGGGTGATCGGCGACCCGACCACGATCTCGGTGGCAGTCCAGGCCGAGATGGATAGCCTTCTGGAGGTGGTACCGCAGAAATGAGCCAGGCTGAGCATCCAGATCGGTTGGCCCCGGGGCGCGAGGTGACCGTCGAGGACGTCCGCCAGCTGATGGGCGCGTCGACGCCGCATTTCGCGCTGCAACTGCGCGAGCGGATCCGGGCGCTGATCCGCGGTCTTCCGGCCGACCACCCCGCCCGGGTCGAGGGCGAGCGCGAGATCACCCGGCTCGACCGGATCGCGTTCGCGGGCGAGATCCGCGGACACCAGGCCGAGCCGGGACTCACGCCGCTGCGCAGCGTGGATCCGTCCGAGGCGACCGCGGGCGACGTGACCGCGGGCGACACCGGCCACTGAGGACCTCGTGAACGATTCAAGGTCCGTCTCAGTGATCGGTCTCGGGCGCGTGGGTCTGCCACTGGCGCTGTGCTTCGCCGACCGCGGACTGCGCGTGCTCGGCGTCGACCACGATCAGGCGATACTCGCGTCGATCCGCGCCGGCCGAATGCCGTTCACCGAGTCCGGGACCCAGGAGCTGCTCGAGCGCGTGCTCGCCAGCGGGCGGTTCGAGCTCGCCGAGCGCGCCGTCGACGCGGCCCGCGCCGACGACATCGTGATCACGATCGGGACCCCGTCGTTCTCGCACATCGAGAGCGACCTGCGTCAGGTGCGCGCGGCGCTCGACGACCTGCTGCCGATGCTCCGTCCCGGCCACGCCCTGATCTTGCGCTCAACGATCGCGCCCGGGACCACTGAGTTCGTCGCGGGTTACCTCGAGAAGCGGCGTGGGTTGCGCGTTGGCGAGGACGTGTTCGTGGCCCACGCGCCCGAGCGGATCGCGGCCGGTCGGTTCCTGCAGGAGATCTCGACGCTCCCGTGCATCATCGGCGGGGTCGACGAGGTGTCGACCGAGCGCGCAGCGAGCACGTTCTCGGTGTTCGGCGCCCCGATCGTGAGGACCACCCCGGTCCAGGCCGAGCTCGCCAAGATCTGGACGAACATCCTCCGCTACACGACGTTCGCGCTGCCGAACCTGCTGATGATGGACTGCGAGCGGTACGGCGCCAACGTATTCGACGTGATCGACCTGATCAATCGCGACTATCCCCGCGGCGGGATCGCGCGGCCGGGGATGACCGCCGGCACGTGCCTGCGCAAGGACTTCGCGTTCTCCGAGGAGCGCTCGGCCGCGCCGGGCATGCTGCTGGCCGTCTCGCGCGTGAACGAGTCGGTGCCGCTGTTCCTCGTCGAAGGCGTCAAGCGCCGACTCGGGAGCCTGGCCTCACGCAAGGTTGCGGTGCTGGGGCTGACCTACAAGCGCGACACCGACGACGAGCGCGACTCGCTCTCGCCGAAGTTGATCAGGCTGCTCGAGCGCGAGCTCGCCGACGTCGCCGTGTGCGATCCGCACGCCCCGTCGCCCACCCAACCGCTCGACCAGGCGGTTGAGGAAGCCGACGTGGTGATCGTGGCCACCAACCATTCGGCGTTCGAGGGCCGGGCCGTGCTCGCCGAGATCGTCTCGAGAGCGTCCGGCGACTGCCTCCTGGTCGATCCGTGGAACGCGCTCGGGACCGGTCAGGTGTTCGTATACGTCGCCGAGACTCCGGCGATGCTGCCGGCGGCGGAGGACGCGCTTCGCGCGTCCGGGAGCACCCCAACGGGATGAGCCGCGTGCTCGTCACCGGCGGCGCCGGGACGATCGGCTCGGCCCTGGTCAGGCGGCTGCTCGCCGACAGCCAATGGGAGGTGCGGGTGGCCGACCACCGGCGGCCGCCGCTGTGGATGCGCGAGGGATGCGAGATCCACACCACCGACCTGCGTGTGGCCAAGCAGGCGCAGGCCGCCGTCGAGGGTTGCTCGCACGTGATCCACCTTGCCGCGATCGTCGGCGGGATCGCCAACTTCCACAAGCTCCCGTTCACGCTCACCGAGGTCAACAACGCGCTCACCGGCGCGGTCGTCCACGCCGCGGTCGACCTCGACGTCCAGCGGCTCGTGTACGTCTCCTCGTCGATGGTGTTCGAGCGCGCGACCGAGTTCCCGACGACCGAGGCGCACCTCGCCGATTGCCTCACCCCCCGCTCGGCCTACGGGTTCTCGAAGCTCGCCGGCGAGGTCTACACGCGCGCCGCCCACGATCAGCACGAACTCCGCTACACGATCTGCCGCCCGTTCAACGCTTACGGCCCGGGCGAGCTCCCCTACGTCGACGAGCCGGGGATCGCCCATGCGGTGCCCGACCTGATCCACAAGGCCCTCACCGGACGGCGCCCGCTCGAGATCTTCGGCTCGGGCGAGCAGACGCGGACGATCACGCACGTCGACGACATCGCCGACGGGATCGTCACCGCGATGGCGGCCCCCGCCGGCGAGAACGAGGACTTCAACATCTCCGCCTCGCAGGAGCTGTCGGTCGCGGAGCTCGCGGCGCTGATCTGGGAGGCGTGTGGCAACGATCCGGCGGAGTTCGAGCTGCGGCACCTCCCAAGCTTCGAAGTCGACGTGCAGCGGCGCTGGCCGTCGGTGGAGAAGGCCCGGCGGCTGCTCGGCTGGGAGGCCCGCGTCGACCTCCGCGAGGGGCTCGCGCAGACCGTCGACTGGCTGCGCGACCAGACGCCGAACGAAGCGCTCAGTCGCTGAAGCTGAACGTGCAGCCGCGCGCCTCGAGCTCGGCGAACATCAGGCCGGGGTCGATGCAGCGCTCCGGAGGATGGGCGCCCGTCGCGGTCAGCGCGCCGCGCGCGAACAGCCGGACACACGCGGCCGCCGGCGTCGCGGTCGAGACAACCCCACCGCCGAGGCCGAAATGGGGTCGGGTGACCGCGCGCGCGGTCATCGCCCGTTGGCCGGTGGCGACGACTCTGACCAGGTGAACCGACACCGTCTCGTTCGACGGCGACGCGGCCTCGCGCGCGGCTGCGGCGATCTCGTCGGCGCCGGCGTCGGCGAGCTCCTCCAGCCGGGCGAGCAGCGCCGGCGCTAGCGATAGGCGGAAGCTCGCCTGTTTGCAGCCGAAGCTGTCACCGAACGTCGCAAGCTCGGAGTGCAGCGTGTAGATCGTCTCGCCCGGGCCGATCGGGTCGCCGTAGTCGATGGTTCCGCCGGGGCTGAGCGGCTCGATCTCGACCGCCTGACCGTCGCGGAGGACCACCGGCGCGAGCGTGAGCTCGTCGATCAGCGTCTGGATGGCGTACGGGGGGCGGAGCCGCCCGTCGGCCGGCGCCGCCGGGTCGCGGCCGGCGGCGAATATGTGGATCGCGTCGATCCCGCCGGCGCTCGCGCCGGCGCCCCCGCCGGCGACCTCACCCTCGCCGGCGCCCTCGTTCAGTCGCCGCACGGCATCCGCGGCCATCAGGTTGGTCTTCCCCGGGCTCGAGCCGATCCCGAGCACCGCCAGCCGCCCCGCCCGTTCGAACTCTCCGCCGAGCTTGAGCTGATCGCGAGTGATGCGGTACAGGCCGCCGAGGTCGAGGTAGTGGCACCCGGCCTTGAGGCAGGCGCGCATTGCGTCGAGGTTGATCCGATACGAGGCGGTGTTGAGCAGCACGTCCGCGCTCGCGCCGGCGATAGCGCCGGCGAGCGCGTCCACGTCGCGCGCGTCGACCCGCGCGGCGGTGGCCTTCCCGTGGCCGTGCTCGTCGGCGACCGCGGCGGCCTTGTCGGGATCGAGGTCGAGCAAGACCATTTTCGCGACCTCGCCCGACTCGCCGAGGTCATGGACGATCGCGGGCGCGATCGTCCCCGCGGCGCCGAGAACGGCGACCGACACCGAAGTTTCAGCCATCGCGTCGCACGGTACCGGCGGGGCCTTTGGACGTTTTGTCCAAAGCGGCCATACTTTGTGATCCACCTGCTCCTTGCCACCCCGCGGCGGTCCGCATAGGTTTCGCATCACTTTGGAGAGCTCAACCATCAATTCCGCGCCCGGAGAGCTGGACACCAGCGCTCCCGGCGCCAAGGGCCTCAAGCCCGACGCGCTCGGCTACATCTCGAACCTCGTCATCGCGGTCGCCTCGACCGCGCCCGCATACAGCCTCGCAGCGACGCTCGGGTTCATCGTCGCGGTCACCGGCATCGGCGTTCACGCGCCCGCCGTGCTGATCGTGTCGTTCATCCCGATCCTGTTCGTGTCGGTCGGCTACCGCTTCCTCAACCTCGCCGACCCAGACGCCGGGACCACGTTCGCATGGACGACGCGAGCGTTCGGGCCGCAGATCGGCTGGATCAACGGCTGGGCGATCTTCCTCGCCGACATCATCGTGATGGCGTCGCTGGCGGCGATCGCGGCCAACTACACGTTCCTGCTGTTCAGCTGGCACTCGGCCGCGAGATCGAACTTCGCATTGATCGTCGGCGCGGTGCTCTGGATCGTGCTGATGACCTGGATCTGCTACCGGGGGATCGAGCTCTCGGCTCGCATACAGACCGCGCTTCTGGGCATCGAGCTGTTCACGCTGTTGCTGTTCGCGGTCGTCGCGCTGATCAAGGTCTACGCCAACCACCCGGTCGGCTCGATCCACGTCACCGGCGCGTGGTTCAACCCCTTCGACCTCAGCTGGAGCTCGATGGTCGACGGTGTGCTGCTCGGCATCTTCATCTATTGGGGGTGGGACTCAGGGGTGGCGGTCAACGAGGAGTCCCGCGACCGGCATCACGGCCCGGGCAAGGCCGCGGTCGTCTCGACGCTGATCCTGCTGCTGATCTACGTCGTCGTCGCCGCCGCGGCGCAGGCTTATCACGGCACGAAATTCCTCTCCGGCAATTCGGCCGACGTCCTGAACGCGCTCGGCACGGGCGTGTTCGGGTCGCCGCTCGACAAGCTGCTGATCATCACGGTCCTGACTTCCGCCTCGGCGTCGACGCAGACGACGATCCTGCCGACAGCCCGGACGACGCTGTCGATGGCGAAATGGGACTCGATCCCGTCGGCGTTCGGGCGCATTCACCCGCGCTTCTTCACGCCCACGTTCTCGACCCTGCTGATGGGCGCCCTGTCGATCGTCTGGACGGTGGCGCTGCTCGCGTTCAACCCCAACCAGGACGTGCTCGGCGACACGATCTCGGCGCTCGGATTTGCCGTCTGCTTCTACTACGGCTTCACCGGGCTGGCGTGCGCGGTCTACTTCCGCCGCGACCTGTTCAAGAGCGCTCGCAACTTCTTCCTCGCCGGCCTGGTCCCCGTCCTCGGCGGGATCATGATGGCCTACGTCGCGATCAAGGCGTACAGCTACTACAACACCGCGGGCAACAACTACTCGAAGCCGTTCATCGGCATTCAGACGCCGATCTTCGTCGGCATCGGCGGCCTGATCCTCGGCGTCATCCTGATGTTCGCCTCGTGGCCCTTCTTCCCGAAGTTCTTCTCGCGCCCGTGGTGGGGAGCCGCCGACCCGGCGATTCTCGTGGCGGACGCCGAGCACGGCAAGACCGTGCTGACTCCAGGCGAGCCGCCGGAACCAGACTTCCGGTAGACGCTTGATCTGAGCTGGACGCTTGATCCGGGCTGGGGAGCTCGAGTCCAATCGCTGCGCGCAACAGGCGCCCCTAGGCAGGCCGAGTAAGTCGACACTCGGCGGCGCGCCGGCGGCGAGTGCGTCGTAGCTCGCGCTATGGCCGAGTGAATCGCCGTTCACCGGGCCGGGGGGCCGAGTGGCGAGTTGTTCGGCATCGCGCACGGCCCGCCACCGCACCGACGCCCACCGGCACGACACCGCCGCCGCACCGATCGCCCGACCAACGTCGGGCGCGCCGGCCACGCGACCAACGTCCGGCGCGCCGGCCACGCGGCCAACGTCCGGTGCGCCGGCCACGCGACCAACGTCCGGCGCCGGCCGCGGATCACGCGGCCGGCGCCGGAACGCACTGACTTAGATCCGGGCTTACCGGATCTTGTACTGGTAAGGAATCGCCGCCAGGTCGCTCCCCTGGCTGACGTTAGGTCCGATCTCGTTCCAGGTCGCCGCGCCGCCGGCGGTGGTCAGATCGTCGACGTATAGCGTTCCGTTGACGACCGATCCGGATGCGCCACTGGGCGTGATCGTCACCGGGATGGTGGCGGTCTGCCCGGGGTTGACCACGACCGGGGTGACCGTGGCGCCGGCGTTGACCGCCTCGAGCCAGTAGTCGCCCGTCGACGAGGTCACAGCCGGGTCGAACGCCGCCGTGGTGACGCTCATCGCGGTGTTCGCATTGACCGGCGCGACGCCGTGTGGCCCGTCGGGACCCTTCTGGAACGGGGTGATCCCCCAATTGCCCGCGGTCACTGCGCTGGCGCTGAGCGTTCCGGTGGCGGTGTCGCCGGTCGTCGAGATCAGGTCCGGGTCGCCCCATGCCGTCCAGAAGTCGAAGTAGATCGGCGCCGGCGCGGTGGCGCTGGCGGTGACCGACGTCGTGTGGGTCGGGACCACGTACAGCGGGATGTTCGGGCTCGAGATCGGCACCGTCGTCTGGGACGTCGTCACCGCCGGCAGGTTCAGCTGCGTGGCGTGGTTGAGCCGTCCATCGACGAAGTACGCCTCGGGCGCCGCTCCCGTGTTCGTCACCTTGACGGGGACCGTTACCGGCGTGCCGGCGGCGAGCTTGGTGGCAGCCGAGTTAGGCAGCCCCGCCGCCGTCGCCGGTACCGGGATCCGGCTGAGCGTGATGTGGAATGGCTGCGAGATCGCCGTGCCCGACACCTGGCCGTAGAAGTCGACCGCGATCGTCCACAGACCCGGATCGGGTTGCAGGACGTGCAGCTGAGCACCGGTCTCGTTGGTCATCGCGCCGCCACTCGCCGGGATGTCGTTGGTCGCGGTCGAAGCCGCCTCACCGGTGACCGGATCGATCAGGTCGGCCACGAACGTATTGGCCGGATCGCCGGTCGACACCGAGGCATTGAGCTCGGGCAATCCGGGCGGCACGTACACCTCGTAGTAGGCGGTCTGACCGGTGTTTGTGTTGCGGCCGTTGCCCCCGGTGAGCGTCCCCGTGACCGCTGTCGTCGGGTTCGGAGTCGGGATCAGCGACCGCAGCGTGACCGGGACGGTCGTGGTTGATGCGAACCGCGGCTGCCTCGAGAGGCTGGTCAGCACGATCGATCCCGCCTCGTCGCCGGGCTGCCCCGGATTGCGGACGAGGAGCCTGAACGTCTGCGAGGCCCCTGGCGCGAGATACAGGGAATGCGTCGAGAGCTGGCCGAACGGCACCCATTGCGCAGTCGCCGCCGCGAACTGCACCGGCGCGAGGGGCCCCCCGCTGAAAATCAGCGCCGTCCAGGTTCCCGGCTCGGGGTTGGCGACTTGGGCGTTGCCGTAGTTGCCATCCCCTTGCGGGAGGCTGTACTCGGCCAGTTTGCCCGACGGGGAGATCAGCGACAGGTTGGCCACCTCGTCGCCGGACCAGGTGACCGAGGCGTTCAGACGGGCCTGCCCCGGCCGGACGCGGAACGTCACCGTCGCCGTTTCGTTGTTGGCGTCGGTCAGCTGAACCGTGCTGTGCGCGATCTGCTGGTAGGCGCCGAGCGTGCGCGAGTACAGCGCGACGGGCTGCGCCGTGCTGCCCGCGTTGGTCACGGTCTCCGAGAAGAACTCGGGCGCGCCCGGCGATCCCACGGCGTTCAGCTGGGGGTCGCTCTTCAGCAGCGCGTGGCCGGTGGCCCTGCGCGCCCCGGCGTACGAGGCCGCGGCCTGAACCGCGGCGTACGCGTCGAGCATGCCCGCTCCCTGCTGCTCCCCCGGAGCGGAGACGTCCTCGGCCGTCGACATGATGATCTGCTTGACCACCGCGGGTGTCGGGGCGGCCCCGCCGTGGCTCTGCTCATAGGCCTGGATGACCAGCGCGGCCACCCCGGCGGTGAGCGGCGACGCCTCGCTGGTGCCGCCCTGTAGCTCGATCGACGACGGTGCACCGTTGAAGTTCGTGCAATCCTCGTACTGGGCCAGCGGGCTGCAAAGCGCCCAGTTCAGATCGCCGGGGGCGACGACGTCGACCGTCGAGCCCGACTGAGTGAAGCCGGCCGAGGAAAGGGCGCTGATGTTGTTGTTCAGCCAGCCGTTGACCCCCGGGAAGTTGATCCCGCCGATGCCCGTCTGGGCGTAGGAGCGGTACGTGGTCGTCGCGCCGGCCACGATCACAGCCGGGTCGGTTCCGGGCGAGCCGATCGTGTTGGTGGTCGGGGCGGCGTCGCCGGTCGACACTGTCACGGTCACGCCCGCCGCCACCGCGGCCTCGTCGGCCATGCGGTCCAGGTCGAGGCTGCCCTCGTCGGGGAACGGGTTGGCGCCGAACGACTCGTTGAGCACGTTGACGTGGGCAACCTGGACGGCGTAGTTGATCGCCTGCAGGAACACGGAGTTGAACGCGAAGTTCGACGAGCCGAACACGTTCAGTCCGACGAGGCTCGCCCCGGGCGCGACGCCGAGGATGCGGATGTCGCACGGGCTGGAGACGGGCCCGCCGAAGGTACCCAGGTCATACGTGTGCAGTCCCTGCGCGGCGATCGAGCTGGCGTCGAGGAACGCCTCGGCCCCGCCGGTGGGGGCATCTGTGCCCGTGCCGCTGAAGTCCTCATAGTCGACGAACACGTGCTGGCCGTTGGCCCGGATGAAGTCGGGGTTATCGATGTCGAGCCCGTCGGCGATGAAGCCGACCTTCACGCCGGCGCCCGTGTAGCCGAGCCCCTGCGCGGACGGCCCGTTTCCGGGCGGCTCGGCGGCGTGGATGGTCTCGACGGCCTGCGGGTTCAGCTGCACCTGGCCTGGGGCCGGGCACACCTGCGCGAGGCTCCCGCTTCCCCCGCTGCCGCCGTGGCGGTGCGGCAGTGTCGACAGCGGCGACGGGACCAGCGGGACCTTCACGTCGGGGACGACCTCGGCGACGGCCGGATTCGCCGCCAGCCGCTTCGCCTCGCCGGCGCTCACGTACGCCGACACGGCGTTGACGATCTGGAAGCGCTTCACGTGGGTCGCGCGCGTGAGCGCAAGCTCGGACACGACCGGGTTCTGCACCTGCGCCACGGCCGCCGCCCGGCGAGCGCGCAGCGCACTGCTGTCGGGCAGCGAGGAGAGCTGGTTCTTGAACACCACGATCACGCGGTCGGTGACGTGCGTCGACAGCGCCCGCGCCGCCTTCGCCGTCAGCCGCGATTGACCACCGGCCGCCGACCGGGCGCTCGTGATCGGGACGGCGACGAGCGTCGCGACGGCCGCTGCGAGCGCAGCGACGATGACGAAATACCTGAGGCGCTTGGCGTGCATGAACTCTCCGTGCTTTCGGCTTGTGACCGGCTGGTCCTCGACGTCGCCCGATCCCCACGACCCGAGACGCGGGCAGCATATTCATCCGCCGGCGGGAGCGCAATCACGCACGCATGTCAGACGCCGGCGCGCGCGTCAGACGCCGGACACGCTTGTCAGATGGTGGACACGCGTGTCAGATGCCGGCCAGGTCCGCGACCCGGTCGCGGTGCCAGCGCGAGTCCCCGAACGCGTGCGCGTTGGCGAACGCGCGCTTGAGGAAGAAGTGGAGGTCGTGCTCGTACGTGAACCCGATCCCGCCGTGGACCTGAAGCGCCGAGGCGGTGACGCGGAAGCCCGCGTCGCCGGCGTACGCCTTTGCCATCGACGCCGCCCGCGGTCCGGCCCCGGGCTCGTTGTCGAGCGCCCAGCCCGCCCAGTACGCCAGCGACCGCGCGCCCTCGACCTCGAGCAGCATCTGCGCGCACCGGTGCGAGACCGCCTGGTAGGAGCCGATCGGCCGATCGAACTGCGTCCGATCCTTCGCGTACGCGACCGCCATCTCCATCGCCCGCTGGGCGACGCCGACGTTCTCGGCGGCGAGAACCGTCACGATCGTGGCGTAGACGCCCGCGATCCGGTCGGGAACGTGCTCGAGCGGCTCCGCGGCAGCGCCATCGAGCGTCACCCGGAACAGCTTGCGCGTCGGGTCGATGGCCTGCTCGGGCTCGACCGTCACGCCGGGCGCGTCGCGCTCGACCAGGTAGTGCCGGCCGTCCGCCCCGCTGACGATCAAGAACGCGGCCGCGCCGGCGTCCGGCACGGCGATCTTGGATGCTGACAGGGTGCCGTCGGAGGCAGGCTCGATCTCGGAGTGGTCCGGAGCCCAGCCGGAGCGCTCGTCCCACACCGCCAGCGTTCCGCGCAGCTCGCCGCCGGCCAGCGGCTCGAGCCAGCGCGCACGCTGCTCGTCGGTGCCGACCGCGCTCACCATGAGCGTCGCGCACGTGGTCGAGAACCACGGGCTCGGCGCGAGCGCGTAGCCCATCTCCTCGGCGATCACCACGAGCTCGACGGGGCCGAGCCCGAGCCCGCCGCTGTCCTCGGGGACGATCACCCCCGACCAGCCGAGCTCGACCAGCTCATTCCATTGCTCGTCGGTGAACCCGCGGCCGTCCTCGGCGAGCTTGCGGACCGTCGCCAGCGGATACCGGGCGGCCAGGAAATCGCGGGCCGTGCGCTTGATCGCCTGCTGATCGTCTGAGAATCCGAAGTTCATGTGATCGCCTCAGCGCATCCGCGGGAGCCCCAGCACCCGCTCGGCGACGATGTTCTTGAGGATCTCGGTCGTCCCGCCCTCGATCGAGTTGGCCCGGGACCGCAGGAACCGGTAGGTCCACTCGTCGTCGGCCAGCATCGCTCGGGGCCCGGCGATCTCCATCGCTACCTCGGTCAGCGACTGGTTGACCTCCGACCAGTGCCACTTGCCGAGCGACCCCTCGGGACCCGGGACGCCCGATCGCATGATCGCGGACAGACCGCGGTAGGCATTCAGCCGAAGCACCTCGGCTTCGATCAGCAGCTGGGCCAGGTGCTGCCTGACCACCGGATCCTCGGTCGCGACCCGCCCATTCTCGCCGCGCGTCTCGTGCGCTGACTCGATCAACTCGCCGAGCGCGATCTGGACGCTCACCTGGAGCCCGAACGCCAGCGTCGCGCGCTCGTGCATGAGCGTGGTGATCGCCACCCCCCACCCCTCACCCTCGGCGCCGACGATGTTCTCGTGCGGGATCCGCGCCTCCTCGATGAACAGCTCGTTGAACTCGGACTCGCCGGTGATCTGGCGCAGCGGCCGGACCTGCACCGCGTCCTGCTGCATGTCCATCAGGAAGTAGGTCAGCCCCTTGTGCTTGGGAGCGTCGGGGTCGGTCCGGGCCACGAGCATGCACCACTTCGCGTGGTGGGCGAACGTAGTCCATACCTTCTGTCCGGTCACCACCCACTCGTCGCCGTGGCGGGTCGCGCGGGTCTTCAGCGAGGCGAGGTCCGAGCCGGCGCCCGGCTCGGAGAACCCCTGGCACCAGATCTCGTCGCCGGACAGGATCGGCGGCAGGAAGCGCTTTCGCTGCTCCTCGGTCCCGTGCGCGATCACCGTCGGGCCTCCCATCGCGAGCCCGAGCACGTTCGCCACCGACGGCGTCCGCGCGCGCACGACCTCCTCGTTGAAGATCGCCTGCTCGACGAGCGTGGCGCCGCGACCGCCGTACTCCTCGGGCCACGAGACGCCGGCCCAGCCCGCGTGGTGCAGCTTGCGCTGCCAGGCAAGGCGGAACTCGAATGCGGCCTCGTCGCCGGCCGGCTCGCGCCCAGGGTTATTGGCCGCGAGCCATTCCCGCAACTCGTCGCGGAACGCCTCCTCGGCGGGTGACAGTGTCAGATCCATAGGCAGGGATCGTATCCGTGTGGGGCGGCCGGTAGCCTCGCTTGGACGATGACTCCGCCCGACTCGGCCCTCGCCACCGACGCGATTCTCGAGAGCGAGCTGCCCGGCCCGTACCCGGTCGGAACGTACGCTGCCCAGCTCAAGCGCAGGCTGCTCGAGTTCGCGCGGGTCCAGCTCGTCGGCGAGATGTGGGGCTTCAGATCGAGCCGCGTGCGCGTCTACTTCGAGCTTCGCGACTCCCGCGGGGCGTTGCCGTGCTCGATGTGGACGTCCGACTTCGAGGCTCTGGGCGTCGAGTTGATCGACGGCATGCGGGTCGTGATCGGCGGCGGCTGCGACTACTACCCGGGCAGCGCGTCGTCGTCCCCTTCGTTCTCGTTCGCGGTGACCGAGCTGCGAATCGCCGGCGAGGGCGACCTGCTCGTCCAGCTCGAGCGCCTGCGCCGCCGGCTCCACGCCGACGGGCTGTTCGAGCACCAGAAACGCCTCGAACGCCCGCTGCTGCCCCGGACGATCGGGGTCGTGACCGGCGAGCGAGGCAAGGCCCGCGACGACGTCCTGGCGGGCTTGCGCCGGCGCGGGTGGGCTGGGCGGCTCGTGTGGGCATTCGCCCCGGTCCAGGACCGCCACGCCGCGCCCCGGATCGCCGGCGCGCTGCGCGAGCTCGCAGCGATCCCAGAGGTCGAGGTCGTGATCGTCGCCCGCGGCGGCGGGTCGCTCGCCGATCTGTACGCGTTCTGCGACGAGGCGCTGTGCCGGACGGTCGCGCTGCTGCGGGTCCCGGTGATCTCCTCGGTCGGACACCACACCGACCGAACGCTGATCGACGACGTGGCCGCAGTCTGCTGCTCGACGCCGACCCACGCCGCCGAGGCCGCGGTCCCGATCGACTGCCGCGCCGCCCGCGCCGAGCTTGCCGCCCGCGCCGGGAGGCTCCAGGTCCACAGCCGGCGCGCCATCGTCGAGCGGGCCCGGGTGCTCCAGCGCCTGTCCGCCGCGCCGGCGCAGCACATCCTCCGCGAGCGCCGGCGTCTGCACCAGCTGCTCCGAGAGCTGCGGGCGAGCACCCGGCGCGCGGTTTCGGACCGCCGCACCAAGGCGGGCCGCCATGTGCTCGTGCTCGAGCGCGCGGTCCAGCGGGCGCGGGGATCCGATCGGTCCGCGCGCGGACGCGAGCTGCAGCGGCTGGGGATGGCTCTGGCGGCGCACGATCCGGAGCGGACGCTCGCGCGCGGCTACGCGCTCGTCGAGGACCGCGCCGGCGAGCCGGTGACCTCGGCCGCCGCGGCCCGCACCGCCCACGACCTCCGCGTCCGCTTCCACGACGACGCCATCGACGCCGAGACGCGATGAGCACCGGCGAGCGCACATACGAGACCGCGGTGGCGCGGATCGAGGAGATCATCCGCCGGCTCGACTCCGGCCAGGCGGGGCTGCGCGAGACGCTCGCGCTAGTCAAGGAGGGGCGCGACCTCGTCGAGTACTGCGCCGCCGAGCTCGACGCGGTCGGCAAGGGGCTCGAGGAGCTGAAGCTCGACGACCTGGTGGCGCGGCTCGAGGGCGCCCAGGGAGCGAAGGCCGACCGGTGAGCACGTTCGACCTCCTCGCCGACCTGCCGCTCGAGGTCGACGGCTACGCGCTCGAGGGCCTGCAGGCGAACGTGTCGAGCGGGTTCGAGCGCCTCAGCACGGTCGTGCATCTGACGGGCGGCGGGCTCGAGGGCGTGGGCGAGGACGTCGTCTACGACGCCGAGGATCACGTCGCGCTCCAGCAGGCCGGCCCGGTCCACGCCCGGGCGCTGTCCGGAAGCTTCACGCTGGCCGAGTTCTGTGAGCTCGTCGACTCGCTCGACCTGTTCCCGGTGGCGCCGAAGCGGGACGTCTCGCGGCTGTACCGGCGCTGGACGTTCCACAGCGCCGCGCTCGACCTGGCGCTCGCGCAGGCCGGGCAGCCGCTCTGGGAGCGCCTCGGCCGCGAACCGAAGCCGCTGACGTTCGTGGTCTCGATCCGCCTCGGCGAGCCACCAACGCTCGATCCGGTCGAGCGCCGGCTGGCCAAGTACCCGACGCTCCGGTTCAAGCTCGACCCGACAACGTCCTGGACCCCCGACCTGATCGCGGCGCTGGTGGCCACCGGCGCCGTCGACTCGGTCGATTTCAAGAGCCTTTACACCGGGACGATCGTCGACCAGCCGCCCGACCCGGTGCTCTACCAGCGCGTGGTCGACGCGTTCCCGCACGCGTGGATCGAGGATCCCGACGTCGTCACGCCCGAAACCGCGGCGGTCCTGGCCGGCGAGCACGACCGAATCACGTGGGACGCGCCGATTCACTCGATCGACGACATCGAGGCACTGCCGTTTCCACCGCGCATGGTCAACCTCAAGCCGTCGCGGATCGGCGGGCTGGCGAAGCTGTGTGCGACCTACGACTACTGCGCCGAGCGCGGCATCCAGGCCTACAGCGGCGGCCAGTTTGAGCTAGGCCCAGGGCGGGGACAGGCACAGTATCTGGCGTCGCTGTTCCATCCCGACACCCCGAACGATCTCGCTCCCGTGCCGTTCAACGAGAACGACCCGCCGGCGGGGCTGCCGGTGAGCCCATTGCCACCGTCGCCGGCGCCGGTCGGCTTCCGTTGGGAGTCGTACTGATGCCGGGTTCCCTCGAGGGCGCCGTCGCGCTCGTCACCGGCGCGTCGAGCGGAATCGGCGAGGCGACCGCGCTCGCGCTCGCCGGCCAAGGCGCGGCGGTCGCGATCGCCGCCCGCCGCATGGATCGGCTCGAGCAGCTGGCCGAGCGGATCCGCGGCGTCGGCGGCACCGCGCTTTCGATAGAGGCCGACGTGAGCGACCGGGACCAGGCGCACGCGGCGGTCGAGCGCACCGCGGCCGAGCTCGGCCGGCTCGACATCCTCATCAACAACGCCGGCCTGATGCTGCTCGGCCCGATCGTCGACGCCGACTTCGACGACTGGCGGCGGATGCTCGACGTCAACGTCGACGGCGTCCTCAACTGCGCGGACGCGGCGATCCCGCACCTGCTTCGCGCCGCCGGCGACGGCCCGCGCGGGGTCGCCGACATGGTCAACGTCAGCTCGGTTGCGGGTCGCACGGTCCGCCGCGGAAGCGGCGTCTACAACCTGACCAAGCACGGCGTCGGCGCGTTCAGCGAGTCGCTTCGTCAGGAGCTGGCCGAGCGCCAGGTCCGCGTGTCGCTGGTCGAGCCGGGCGCCACCGACACCGAACTGCGCTTGCACAACCGCCCCGAGATCCAGAAGATGCAGGAGCAGCGGTTCGCCGGCGTGCAGATCCTCAAGGCGGATGACATCGCCGACGCGATCCTCTACATCGTCTCCCGGCCCGCCTACGTGGCAATCAACGAGATCCTGATCCGGCCCACCGCGCAGGACAACTAGCGCTGCAGGCTGGGGGGCGCCGGCGCGGGATGTGGTCCGCGGCGCTCGACGGGTGCCAGTCGCTGCGTGAGGCGCTCTGCACACCATGCGCGCGTGAACTGGCGTTCACCGAGGGAAAGCGGCCCGAGCGCAGACTTGCGTCCAACGCCCCCGCGCCACCGGGTCGATTCAGCGACGCTTTCCGGTCAACGGCTCACTCGCGTGCTCGTGGCCGCCGAGCGAGACGTTGTCCGCATCGGAGCCGGGTGAACCGGCGCTCACCCAGCGGGGGCTGCCGAATGTCCCGTTGTCCGGCCTGGCGGCCGGCCGGACAACTCCCTGCCCGGACGGCACGGCCACGGCTGCGACGTGCGAGGCCACGCCGGCGTGTTCGGCACGCAGGTCCTCGTCCCTGCCGGCGGGCGCAGCACGCCCGTGCGGGGGGGGCGGGCGCAGCGCCCCTGTGCCGGGGAGCGCAGCGCCCCGCTGCCGGGGGCGCGAACGCGCGCCCCCGAGCAGACGCGTCTAGACCCGCTGGATCAGCGTTCCCGTCCCGAGGCCGCCACCGCAGCACATCGTCACGAGGCCGATCTCCTTGTCGGAGCGCTCGAGTTCGTGCAGCAACGTCGTCATCAGGCGCGCTCCGGTCGACCCCAGCGGGTGGCCGAGCGCCATCGCCCCGCCGTTGACGTTCACGCGATCCATGTCGGGCTCGAGCTCACGCCGCCAGGCCGCGACCACGGGCGCGAACGCCTCGTTGATCTCGATCAGGTCGATGTCGTCCATCTTCATCCCGTTGCGCTCGAGGAGCTTGTGGGTGGCCGGGATCGGGCCGGTCAGCATGATCACCGGGTCGACCCCGACCGTCGTCTGGTCGACGATCCGGGCGCGGGGCTTCAGGCCAAGCGCGTCGGCCTTCTCGCTGGCCATCAGCAGCACGGCGGCTGCGCCGTCGGAGATCTGGGAGCTGTTGCCGGCCGTTACCTTGCCGTCCGGTTTGAACGCCGGCTTGAGCTGCGAGAGCGCCTCGATCGTGGTGTCCGGCCGGATCCCCTGGTCAGAGACATAAGTCGAGCCGTTGACCTTGAACGGGATGGTCTCTCGCTCAAACCGCCCCTCCTCCGTGGCGCGAGCGGCGAGTTGGTGCGAGCGCAGCGCGAGCTCGTCGAGCTCCGAGCGCGGGATCTCCCACTGGTCGGCGATCATCTCCGCCGACAGGCCCTGCGGGATCAGGTTGTAGCGCTCCATCAGCGCGGGCGGCCACGGCGAGCCCACCTCATCGATCCAGTTGAAGCCGATCCCCATCGGCACGTGGCCCATGTGCTCGACCCCAGAGCCGATGACCGCGTCGTGGACGCCGGCGGCGATCAGCGCGGCGGCGAAGTTGATCGCCTGCTGGGCCGAGCCGCACTGGCGATCCACGGTGGTCGCCGGGGTCTCGATCGGCAGGCCGGCCTGGAGCCACGCGTTGCGGGCCACGTTGAACATCTGCTCGCCGTACTGCTGTACGCACCCGGCGACGACGTCCTCGACCTCGGAGGCGGGGATCCCAGCCCGCTCGATCACCTCGGTGTAGCAGCGGCCAAGCAGCTCGTTCGGGTGAGTGTCCTTGTAGTAGCCCTTCTCCTTGTGCCCCCGCCCGATCGGGGTTCGGACTGCTTCGACGATCACTACCTCGCGACCAGCTTGCGGCATTCCGCGCTCCTTGTCATGGATTCAGATCCCGCCGCTCTCAGCGGCGCCTTCAGAAGAGTCGTTCCGTACTGTACTGAGGCGTTCGCGGTCCTTTGGACCGTGTGCCAACCGAACCTGAGGAGCTGAGACTTTGCGGGAACGACTCGGTATCGCCGGCTCGGGCGTGATCGCCTGCGGCCTGGCGGTCGCTGCTGCAGAGAGCGAGGAGGTGCTGTTGTGGGCGCGGTCGGACGACTCGGCCGAGCGGGCCCGAATGCGCGTCGCGAAGACGTGCTCGAAGCTCGAGGGCTTCGACCCCGAGCGCGTGCGGATCGTGACCGATCTCGATGACCTCGCCGCCGCCACCTTCCTGGTCGAGGCGGTCGCCGAGCACCACGGCAGCAAGACCGCCGTGCTGTCGGACCTCGGCGAGCTGGCGCGGCACGCCGGCGCGGGAGCGGTGCTCGCCACCACGACCTCGTCGCTGTCGATCGCCGAGCTGGCGCAGGCGAGCGGCCACCCCGAGTCGTTCGTGGGCTTTCACCCGTTCAACCCGGTGCCGCGGATGCAGCTGGTCGAGCTCGCGTTCCCGCCGCAGGCCACCCCCGCGACCCGCGAGCGGGCCAGGAGCCTGTGCGAGGCGCTAGGCAAGACTCCGGTGGAGGTCCCGGACATACCGGGGTTCGTCGTCAACCGGTTGCTGTTCCCGTACCTGTTCAGCGCCGTCGAGATGCTGTCCGAGACCGGCGTGACACCCGAGGACGTCGACAACTGCATGACGCTCGGCGCCGGCATGCCGATGGGCCCAATCGCGCTGCTCGACTACGTCGGGCTCGACGTCGCCCAGGCGATCGGCGAATCGATCGGCGCCCGGGTCCCCGAGCGGCTCCTCGAGCTGGTCAAAGAGGGCGCGCTCGGGCGCAAATCGGGCGCCGGCTTCTACAGCTACGACTGACGGATCTGAAAGAAAGTATTTATCGATCGTTCAGGTGCGGGGCGCAGACTCCATCGTGCGACGTACCTCATAGCAGCACCTCCTCCCCAGAAGCACGAAGCCGGCCCGTCCCCAGCGGGCCGGCTTCATTTTTGCCCGGACACCGGTTTTGCGGGGACTTTGCCCGGACATCGCGTTTTGCGACGCATTTGCCGGGACACCGCGTTTTGCGGGGACTTTGCCCCGACCGAGCTAGAACCGGGGGGCGAAGCCGGCCCAGACCACGGGCCGGCTTCCATCTCTCCTCTCAACCACCGGAAGCTTCTGTGCGCTAGCTCGCGCATCCGGCCGTTGCCTTGACGCGGGAAATGTAACGAATGCCGCGAGCGCGTGGGGTTCGCACCCCACCCGTTTGCGGTATGCGCGTTCGGGCGCGCGAGACCGCGCGCTCACCCCGGGGCGGGGATCCGCGGGGCCGGGCGCTTACGCGGCGGCCCGGCGCTGCCTGATCCGGACCGCCTCGATCCGGTTCTGGCGCACCGACTCGACCCGGATCGAGAATCCGTTGGCGGCGATCGTGTCCCCGCGCTTGGGAAGCCGGCCGAGCTCGGCAAACACGAACCCGCCGACCGAGTTGTAGGCGTCGGTATCGACCGGAAGCTCGAGGCCGTAGTCCTCGAGGTCCGACACGGCAACGTGCCCGCGCACGAACCAGTCGCCGTTCGCGAGCCGGCGCACCGCCCCGCCGGCGGGGTCGGTCTCGTCTGAGATCTCGCCGACGACCTCCTCGATGATGTCCTCGATCGTCACGATCCCGGCCGTCCGCCCGTACTCGTCGATGACGATCGCGAGCTCGGTCCGCTCGCGCTGGAGATCGGCCAGAAGATCGTCGAGCGGCTTCGTCTCGGGCACGATCGGCGCCTCCCGGACGAGCCCGTCGAAGTGCGCGTCCATCCCGTCGTTCAACATCTTCTTGACCAGCTGGTTGACGTGGACGATGCCCTTCACGCGGTCCTGGTTCTCGTCCTCGGTCACGACCAGCCGCGAGTGCCCGGTCTGGACGCAGCGACGCAGCGCGGTCTCGACGGTCTCGGACACGTCGACGGTGACGACCGCGGGAATCGGCGTCATCACCTGCCGGGCCTCCTGCTCGTGCAGGTGGAAGACGCCCGTGAGCATCTTCCCCTCGCCCACGTCGAGCTGACCGCCGGTCGTCGACTGCGCGATCAGCCGCTTGAGGTCATCCGGCGTCCCGCCTTCGGCCTCCGCGTCCGGATCGGTGCCGAGCATCCGCAGGATCGACTCCGACGCCGAGTTCAGCACGATGATGAACGGGTGGAACAGGATCCGGAAGAACTGGATCGGTCGCGCGATCCGCCTTGCCAGGCCCTCGGCGTGCTGGATGGTGTACAGCTTCGGGACGATCTCCCCGACGACGCTCAAGGCGATCGTGATAAGCAGATAGGAGATCACGACCGATACCGCGACCGCGGCCGTGTGCCCGAGCGGGCCTCCGAGCCAGGGCTCGAACAAGTGCGCGATCGCCGGCTCGCCGAGGGCGCCGATGCCGATCGAGGCCATCGTGATCCCGACCTGGCAGGCGGCGATGTAGTCGCCGATGTTGTCTATCTGCCGGACCGCCAGCCGGGCCCCGCGGGCGCCCTCGTCGGCAAGCGCCTCCAGCCGGGTCTTCCGCGAGCGCACGAGCGCGTACTCGGCGACCACGAAGAACGCGTTGACCAGGACGAGTATCCCGGTCAGGATGATGAACAGTGCCTTCACTGGTGCGCCAGCACCTGCCACGCCCGCGACCGGGCGACCCCACCAGCGGCCCGCGTGGGGCAAAGCTCCGTCCGCACTGGGCAGCCCCTCGTCTGTGAGCTGCTACTTCGGGATGGATCGTCGTCGTTCATGGAGCGACGGAGAAACGGTAGCAGTAGCACCCGCCTGCTTGGCACAGACGGCCGCATGGCTGCGAGAAGATCCGTCCATTGGCTCCCCCCGCTGCTAAAAACATTGGCGATGCGCATCGTCAGCCTGGTCCCATCCGCCACCGAGGCGCTGTTCGCGCTCGGGCTCGGCTCCGACGTGATCGCGGTCACCCACGAGTGCGACTATCCGGACGGCGTCAGCGAGCTGCCGAAGATCACACGCGACGTCCTCCCCGCGGGCCTGAGCGCCGGACAGATCGACGCCGCGGTCAAGGAGCGGACGCTCGCCGGCTTGTCGATCTACGAGCTCGACGCCGACCTCCTGCGCGACCTGCGACCGGACCTGATCATCACCCAGGAGCTGTGCTCGGTGTGCGCCGTCTCCGTCGACGACGTCCGCGCCGTCGCGGATGAGATCGAATCCCACCCCCGCGTGATCTCGCTCGACCCTCGCACCGTCGGCGAGGTGCTGGGCGACATCCGCACGCTCGCCCAGGCCACCGATCGCAAGGACGCCGCGGTCGAGCTCGTGGGTGAGGCGTCGGCGCGGATCGACAAGGTCCGCCTCGCGGTCCGCGGCGCCCGCCGGCCGCGGGTGGCCGCGCTCGAATGGCTCGATCCGCCGTTCGCGGCTGGTCATTGGACTCCGCAGCTGATCGACTACGCCGGCGGCGACGACGTCCTCGGCTTCTCCGGCGAGAAGTCCGAGGAGCGCAGCTGGGACGAGATCGCGGCCTCCCAGCCCGACGTCGTAGTCGTGATGCCATGCGGCTACGACGCCGAGATCGCGCACCGGGAGGCGGAGATGCACCGCGATCAGCTGGCCGCGGTCGGCGCCGGCGAGGTCGTGGCCGTCGACGCCGCCGCGTACTTCTCGCGCCCGGGCCCGCGGATCATTGACGGGCTCGAGCTGCTCGCGCACATCCTCCATCCCGAGCTAGTGCCCGAGGCGCCGGCGGAGGCGTTCACGGTCGACATCTGAGCGCCGAGCGGCGCTCAGAGCGTGAAGCCGATGCCGTTGGGCGTCAATCCCGCGCCGCCGGCGACCGCCAGCGCGCCGATGACGCTCACCACCGCGACCACGGCGCAGCCGGCGAGCGCCGCCCACGCCATCCGCCGGCGCTCGGCCACCTCCACGATCAGGAAGCCGGTGATCAAGCCGCCGATCAGACCGCCAATGTGGTCGCCGACCGAGATGCCGCGAACGCTGAGCGAGAACACCAGGTTGAACACGAGCACGATTCCGAGTCCGCTCTGCCAGATCGGGATCCCCCGGTTGCGGGCGACGATGATCAGCGCGCCGAAGATCCCGAAGATCGCCCCGGAGGCACCGACAGTCGCCGTCATCGGCTGGAACCACAGCGCGCCGAACGACCCCGCGAGCAGTGACGTGAAGTACACCGCGAGGAAGTTGACCCGGCCGATCGCCGGCTCGAGCGCCGAGCCGACGAACCACAACGAGATCATGTTGACGGAGATGTGCAGCAACCCGTCGTGCAGAAAACCACTGGTGACCAGGCGCCAGTATTCATGCGCGCCGATGCCGACAGCGCCGGTGCTCGTGAGCGCCGGCCCGTACAGCACGCCGTGATTCCACACCGACCCGCCACCGCCACCGCCAAGCGGGGCGCCCGCGGCCGTCTCGATCAGGAACGCGATGACGTTGATCGCGATCAGCGCCTGCGTCACCACGGGCGCGCCCCGAACCGTCGGCATTCGCGTGACCTTTGTGCGCTCGCGCGAGCATTCGGGGCAGCGCATCCCGACCGGCGTCGGCGTCATGCAGTCCGGACAGATCGGCCGGCCGCATGACGAGCACGCAACTCCGGTCTCGCGAGAGGGGTGTCGGTAGCAGGCGGGCATCGCGATCCACGCTATCAGCGGCCGGTTACGGCCAGAAACCGCCTTCGGGTCGACCGGTTCGCCAGGCGCCGGCTAGTGACGATGCGGGAGTATCCGGCGTGCTTCTTCGCCGACGTCGTGCAGCGTGCGCTGAGTGAGGTCGAGCATATTGTTGGAGCGCTGCTTGCGTACCCGGTGGCGCGCCCGCACGCGGAGCACGACCAGTGCCGTACCGGCGCTGACCCCGACGACCGCGGCGGCCGCGGGACGGACCCAGTTGCGCGGGTCGCGCATCGCCCTGAGCTCCCACGCGTCGAGTTCCTCCTGTGCGAGCTCGGTCAGGTTCACGAGCGTCAACTCGAGCCGTTGGACGAGGTCCGCCGGGGGGTCGACCGGCGACAGCGCTTCCCGTAGGAGCGCCTCGAAGTCGGCAGCGCCCGAGCTCATTCGCATCCTCCTACTCGTTTGATCCGCGGGCCGCTCATTCGCGCGCTCCCCCCGAGTCGGCGACGGGCTCTGCGACCATCCCCTCGAGCTGGCGGATCGCCCGGTGCAGCAACACCTTGGTGGCGCCGTCGGTGCGCCCGAGCGCGCGCGCGATCTCGCGATTGTCCATTCCGAGCGCGAACCGCATGATCAGCGCCTCGCGCCGATCGTCGGGGAGTTGCTGAACGCCGTCGAGGATCGACTTCAGCTGCTCGCGCCCCTCGACGAGCGACTCGGTCGTGTGCGGCGCGGAGATCAAATCCGCGTCCTCGATCCCGGACTCCGGCTTGCGAGACCGGTCCCGGTAGAAGTTGGCCGCCAGGTTATGGGCGATGCGGATGAGCCACGGCCGCAGCGGCCGACCGTTCGCCTCCCGCAGAGCGCGCTCGAAGTGGCGATAGGCCTGCAGGAACGTCTGCTCTGTGAGGTCCTCGGCGTCGTGATGGTTGCCGACCCGGTAGTAGCTGTAGGAGTAGACGTCGCGCAGATGCGTGCGGTACAGCTCCGTGAACCGAGCATCGACCTCAGCTTTGCTCTTGGGTAACTCGCCGTCCACGACATCAGAGCCTAGCCTTCGTCACGTGCCGCGGATAGTGACGCGGCGGGGGGGCTTGATCGGCGGTCATCGTCGCCGTCCACTGCTCGGGCTCGATCCGGCCCTCGACCAGCGCGGCCAGGCTCTCGAGCGCCGGCGCCTCGAGGTGGGCGTCCCGGGCCACGTTCGCCAGCAGCCGGGCCGAGTCCACCGCCTCGACCGCCTGGCCGAGCGCGTTGCCGATCTCTGACGCCGGCACCCCCTGGGCGAGCAGTTCGCCGGCGCGACGGTTCGCCGAGCTCGATGACACGACGCTCGCGACCAGGTCGCCCGCGCCGGCGAGTCCGGCAAACGTCTCCGGGCGGCCGCCGCGGGCGCGCGCGAGCGCGTCGACCTCGGCGAACACCTTGCCCGCCGCGGCGCCGGCGATGTTCGGGCCGGCGACCGACGCGACCGCCGCGGCCAGCGCGGCGACGTTCTTCGCGGTGGCGGCGAGCTCGACCCCGGTGACATCGCTGCTCTTCGAGACGTCGAGGCCGGCTGGTCCGAGCATGTCGGCAAGATTTCTTGCAAACCCACGGTCGAGCGTCGCGACCACGACCGACGCGCCGTTCTCGAGCACCTCGGCGGCGTCGACCGGCCCGGCGAGCACCGCGACGGCACGGGCGCGGCAGCGCTCGGCGACGAACGCCGACGGGAGCGTGCCCAGCGGCGGCACTAGGCCCTTGGACAGGACGAGCACGCCGGCGCTCTGCGGGATCCGCTCGCCGTGCGCGGCGAGGACGTTCGGGAGTCCCCGCGCGGGGACGGTCAGGCACACGAGATCCTGGTCGGCTAGATCGAGCTCGGCGGCGCGCACGACGCGGACCGACTCGGGCAGCTCGACGCCGGGCAGGTATGCGTCGTTGGTGCGCGCGGCGGCGACCGCCGCGGCCTGTTCACGGGTGCGGCAGCCGAGCTCAACCTCGAGGCCGGCGCGCGCCAGCAGCACGGCGAGGCTCGTTCCCCACGCGCCGGCGCCGATGATCGCGGCGCGGCGGATCGGGGGCAGGCCGCCGAGCCACTCCCACTGGAGCATGACCATCGGCCAGATACGGTCGGTGACCGCGCCCGCGAGCGCCGGCGAGGCGCTGTCAACCCTGGGGAAATGCAGCGGACGTCCGGCGCGGAGCCTGATCTTGCGCGGGCGGATACGCCAGCGCCGGCGGACCTCCTCGGTGCCGATGATCGCGATCGGGACCACCGGCGCTCCCGTCTCGAGGGCGAGGCGGCCGACGCCGCGCTTGGGCTTGCCGAGCGCGCCGGGCCGAGTCCGCGTCCCCTCGGGGAACATCAGCACGATCTCGCCCCGTCCGAGGATGACCTTTGCCGTCTCGATCGTCTCCTGGTCGCCCGCGCCGCGGTCCACCGGGAAGGCCCCGAGCGCATTCAGCAGCCAGCTCAGGAACCGGTTGTACGTGAACAGCTCCTTCTTGGCGACGTAATACACAGGCCGCCGCGTCATCGTCCCGATCACGAACGGGTCGAAGAAGCTCCGGTGGTTCGAGGCCAGGATCACCGGGCCCTCCGCCGGGATGTACTCCCGCCCGATCCGCTGCATCCGCAGATAGATCAGGAAGAACGGCGTCAAGATCAACCGCACCACGAGCAGCACGAACCTATTGACCCCACGCTCCCGTGCGCGCCGGTGCAGCTGCTCGAGATCCATCGCACTTTGCCGTACCCGCGGCGGCCTCGCCCGTTACAGTTCTGCCCTCCGTGACCTCCGGCAGCGTCCCCATCCGTACGCTCCGAGGGGCGCTCTGCGGGGCCCTCGCGGCAGGGGTCTGGGCCCTCGAGCAGCCGCTCGACAAGTTCCTACTATCGAGCCGCTATGACGACGTCGAGCTGCTCGGCCGAGCCGTCCGCGACGGCCCGGGCTGGTACCGCGTCGGCCTCGCCCTCCATGTCCAGAACGGCGCCCTGTTCGGCGCCGTCTACGCCAACGTCGCCCCCACCCTGCCGATCGCGCCCGCGGTCCGCGGCCCGGTGCTCGCGCTCGCCGAGCACTTCGCCGGCTGGCCGCTCGTCGCGCTGACCGACCGCCACCACCCGGCGCGCCACGACCTGCCCGCGCTCACCGGCAACCATCGCGCGTTCGTCCAGGCGACCTGGCGCCACCTCCTGTTCGGGATCGTCCTCGGCGAGCTCGAGCGGCGCCTCAACCCCCCTGTCGAGCCAGACTCACCCGCGCCTGCACCCAACTACGCCAGCAACGGCCACGGGTCCCTCGAGCGCGCCGTCTCGGTCGTGCAAGACTGAGCCTCACCCGCCCGCCTAGCTCAACTGGTAGAGCACTTCACTTGTAATGAAGGGGTTGGGGGTTCGAGTCCCCCGGCGGGCTCTACCCGAACCCCCTGTATCTAGGCACTTTTCGGCAAGCCCAGAGCTTCCCTCGCGGAGGCTCCTGGCGCTCGTGGGCAACGGATTGGGCAACGCGCCAATTGTCGCAGTTGCCCTGGTCGCCCTCGCCGCGCCGGCGCAAGCCGTCACGCTCGTCACGCCGACCGGACAGCCGGTCGGCGGCCAGTGGCAGCAGTGGGCGGACGAGGCTCACGTCCCGACGCTGAGCGGCGACCTGATCGTCGTCGTCAATGACGCCGTGTCGATGTGTGCTGGAGCCGACTACGGCTGCTCGATCAGCCCGACGACCAGCTCGGCTACCACGGCCCGGCGATGACGTTCGTCGACTCGTATCCCGACGGGACCGGCACCACCCAAGAGCAGTTCTACGAGGAGCTGGGGCACCAGTTCGACTGGGCAGACCTGACGACTACGGAGCGAGCACAGTTCGCGACTGTCTGGGGCAGCGACCTCCCGTGGTGGGACAGTCTGTCGAGCCTCGACCAGGGCCAGGAGGACGGTCTTGAGTTCGAGTTCGCACTGGACTATGCGGACTGCGGGATCGACCAGAACTGGCAGACAAGCTGGGTTCCGCAGATCAGCATGGCTCAGCTTGATGCCACCTGTGCGCTGATCACCCAGGTCGGAGCGCAGGTTGGGGCGGTTCCGGCCAGCACCCCGACCATCTATCAAGTCGCCACGCCAAAGAAGCCAAGGAAGCACCGCAAGGCCAAAAGGCATCTACACCGAGGTCGGAAGCCTTACCCGCGCGGGATAGCACACCACAGCCAGAAGGGGGCAGGCGATGAGTAGCTACGCCGAGCCGCAGATCATCCAGTGCCCGAGCTGCCTGACTCGTCCGCCGCTCGAGATCCTTCCTCCGCCGGAGCACACGAAGCTCCCGGTAGGGGAACTCGCCCAAACCCTCACCCAAGCCCTACGCGGGCTCGGCGTCGGCGCCACCGTTGTGCAGTGCGTCGCCGGCCCGTCCACGGTTAGCTTCGAGCTCGAGCCAAGAGATGGCGTCACGATGCGCGAGTTCACACGCTTGGACCGCGAGAAGGACATCGCCTACGCCCTCGGAGCGGAGACGGTCAGAATCCAAGCGCCGATCCCGGGCAAGCATCGGGTCGGAATCGAGATCCCCTCGCCCAAGCGTCGAACCGTCGCGCTCTCAGAGGTCGCCTACTGCGCGCGGCCACCGCTCGTGGCAGGACTCGGGGTCACCCCCGATCTCCAGCCGCTCACCTTGGACATCGCCGCGCTACCGCATCTCATCGTCGCCGGCGCGTCGGGTTCGGGAAAGAGTTCGCTGCTACACGCGATGCTCTGCTCGTTGCTGATGCGATGCAGGCCGGACCAATTGCAGCTCGTCCTCGTGGATACCAAGCGAGTTGAGCTGACCCCGTACCGCGGAATCCCGCACCTACTCCGGCCGGTTATCGTCGAAGCCGACGAGGCTGTCGCGGTGCTCGAGAGCCTCGTGGACGAGGTGGAACGTCGGTACATGCTTCTGGAGCAGGAAGGCGCACGCGACATCGGCGCCTACCGTGCACGCGGGCGGCGTCTGCCGAACATCTTGTGCGTGATCGATGAGTTCGCCGACCTCATGATGCAGTCGCGCAAGCGCGTGGAGGCGGCGGTGACGCGCCTAGGCCAGCTCGGTAGGGCGTGCGGAGTGCATTTGGTGCTCGGCACCCAATCGCCGCATGCGACCGTGCTGAGCGGTCTCATCAAGGCGAACATTCCCGCGAGGATCGCCCTGCGCGTCGCCTCCGGCGTTCATTCGCGAGTGGCGATCGATCAGGGCGGCGCGGAAACCCTCCTCGGGCACGGAGACGCACTGCTCCAGGACGGCCAGGGCGTAGGGCTTCAGCGGTTCCAAAGCGCGTTTGTGCCGGCCGAACTGCTGGAGCAGATCGTTGCCCACTGGAAGTCGGAGCCCGAACTGGAACAGGGAGGCCCGCGGCGCGGTACGGCGCTCCTCAGGGAAGGAGGCATTCGTGATCTGGTGGCTCGTTAGTCGACCCGTCTGCAGACGCGTTCGCGTCTTTCCGCGCGTCTTCCCTTACGTGCGAATCGTGCCGCGACATCGTACGCGGCGTCCCCGCAAAGGTTCACAATGACGCCATGACCCTGGCACTACTCATCTTCGCAGCAGTCGCGATCTCGCTCTGGCGGACATCGCGCGGAAAGCAGCACGCGACGCCCGCTCCCGGACCGTCGCCGCGCGAGCGGGAGCTGAGCGGTCTACGGGACCGCTACGTCGCGGAGGACATCACGCTCGAGGAGTTCGAGGGGCAAGTCGCAGACGCGCTCGAGGGACGGCCGACCGGGCCGACGCAGTACACCGAGCGCATCGAGATCCACATCTGGGGGGATCCGCCCCCCGGGCATCAGCTCCACATCCACTTGCCTTAGCCCCGCGCGCGAACGCTGGGGCCAGCCGACGCCTCGGGACGCTCACGAGCCTGTGCGGCTCACACAAGCCCCGCGGCGGCGTTCTTCGCCGTTGCAAGCCCGTCGGCCGACACGCCCGAAGGACCGAAAAGACGATCACGCAGCCGCAGGAGGTGAAGTCCCGCCATCGCACTGACTGCGACCTGAAAGCTATGCCGTTCGCTCATCGAACTGAAGTTGCACGGGGCGAATACCGAGACTCGGTCGAACCATCCACAAGGCCGCGGAGCGTCCTGCCGGGCCCGCGGCGTATTCAATCGATTGGGAGTCAGATGGCCGTCGTTTCCCGTTCCCCTGCGGCGAACGCTTGGCAGCTGGATGCCGAGCGGCGTCGCCTCGTAGAGAATCATGTTCGCCTCGCTGAGAAGATTGCGCGCAAGCGGTGCCTTTGGTGGTTGGAGGATCCCGACGACACGCGTTCGGACGCCTTGTGGGGCCTCCTGCTCGCGGGTCGTGCGTTCCGGCCTGGCCGCGGGAGCTTCGCCTCGTACGCCGCGTTACGGATGGAGGCAGCGATCCGGCGCGGGCGACAGTTACGCAGCGGCGTTCCCCGCCCGCTGTGGGAGAGGGGCGACCGCGGCGCGCCAGTTTCCCTCAACTTCCCGGTCGGGGAGAGTGGCGACGAATTACTGGACATACTCCCCGACCGGTCCGACGCTGAGGAGAACTTGCTGGCGGACGCACTCCGTCGGCTTCCCGCACGTGAGTGCTTGGTCCTGAGGCTTCGCTATTACCACGATCTCTCGCAGTCGGATGTCGCGCGGATCATCGGACGCAGCCAGATGCAAGTCTCACGGATCGAGCGAGCGGCCCTGGCGAAGCTCCGCGACTTCGCGAGTGACGCGGTGTTGCAGACCGGCCCCGGGACAACCTCTAGCCGGCAGTCATCCGATCGCAGCGAGCCGCGTTAGCGCCATGCTCCGACGGCCGTGGCAGCCAGACTCGAACCCGGATGGACAGATGTTCGACTGGCGTCCAGGCCGCAGGCGGGACGCTTGTTCGATTGACCGCTCCGGGCCAGGCTGAGAGGGTTCCCGCACCGAAATGCGCGGCGTCGGGCCGAGGGGAGCCTTGGCGGCCCGGGAGATTTGGGGGATCACGGGGGCAAGAATTGATCAGGGCCGGCGCCGCGCTCGGTCCACTCAGGCGAGACACACTTATCTTGTTGGGGAACGGATGCCCCTACGCCGCGGTCCCCGCCGCGGTCCCGCGGGTGCAGCTCGCGCCCCGCCTCCCCCCGCGGGGCGCGTCCGCGGCCCCTGCGTCCATCCGAGGTCGGAGTCCGGCAAGTTGCGCGGCTAGCGCTGTCCGAGTTCGGGCGTATGGTGCTTGCGCTCGTCGGCCTGGCGGCCGTCGTGCTGCTTGTCCTCGGCCTCCTGAACGTGCATTGGGTTACCCAGCACTTCAGCATCCACTGAAAGAAACGGGCGCCCATTCGAGTGCCCGTCTGGTTTTGACGGACGTCCGGGCTGCCTTCGCGTCAGGTCGCGGGAAGCGACTGCGCGGCGGTTGCTAGTCCGGAGATCGCGGCGTCGAGCGCGATCAGATCCTGCTCACCCACGGCCGCAGCGAGCATCTCACGAGCCCTCTGCTGCGAAGTCGTCGAACTTGCCCGTGAACTCCTGATAGAAGCGCGTCTCCGACTTCGTGACGCACTGGACCCAGTCGGAACCGCACGGCGGCTCGACGCCCAGGTCGACGATCAGGAAGCGGATCACCTCCTCGATCGTCACCCAGCCGGTTGGAACGTGAGCCTTGTCAAGGTCCAGGTGCCCATCTCCGAGCGGGACGGTCGCCGGATCCATCTGCACGTGATGTCGCGCATGCCTGTCGGAGGCGGTCGTACTCCCAGCGGATCGCGGCCGGCGCGTTGAATTCGCTCGCGTGCTGGAGGCGATACCAGTACTGGCGGGTCTTGAGCTGATACTTGCCGTCGTCCCTCTTGACCGCTTCGGCCGCGTGCCCAAAGTAGAAATGCAGATCTCCGTATCGGGTCTCGAGTGGGACCGCTATGGGCGGTCCGCCGGCCCGAAACGCAATCGTCACGCGTTCCTCGCCCCGCACCGGGATGATGACGTGCCTAGTCGTGACCGTTGCCGACATGAGGCCGCGCACGTGCTCCACGAAGACGTCGAAGCACTCCTGGGGGGTGCGCTCGACGATCGGCATCGAGGCCGATCGTCGCTAGCTACCGAGAAGGAACTGGAGCATCCGGATCTCCGCGTGCGCTGCGGTTCCGGCAAGTTCTCCACGCTCGAGCGCGCACGTCGCGTCGTGCCAGGACATTCCTAGCATCTGCTTCGCCTCGCTCTCGGCGAGCGCGACCAACTCATCACGCGTGTATGTGTGCTCCTGCGGGGACATTGTTCTCTCGTGTACGACCATCGCGCCACCTCCTACATCGGTAACGGACGCCGTTGTCTGTAACGGAATCCTAGAGCGTGACGACGCAAATCACCAGCATCTGTTGCCAGCGACAACATCACGTGCCGTTTCGCACGAATCACGTCAATGTTGCGTGGGACGCACACATCATGCCTCGTGATACGGATGTTCCCACCACGCAGTGCTGGCAACCAAAGTGACGTGATGACGTGGTGGCGAGTGCTGGCATGCTCTTGTGGTTGCAGGATGCGACTGACCCATGCGAACATATGCTGCGGAGGCGAACTTCGAGCAGGACCCGCCCGACCCGAAAGGCTGGCAGAAACACAACCGCCACCACATCCGGCGTAATTACCGTGATTTTCTGGAGTTCTTCTTCGGTGAGATGCTTCCGGAGCCGCACTCCGAGAAGCAGATTGAGGATGCCGTGGCTTATGCCCTCGACGGACCGGTCGAGGCCCTCCTCATGGATCTCAAGGGCTTTCCCGAGACCACCGAGCAGGCCGAGGAGGTGTGCCGTCTGGTGCGCTGCCCCGTCCTTGTGATCCAGGGGGATCGCGACAATTGCCAGCCGCTTGAGCGCGGTTTCCGGCTGGCGGAGCTCACTCAGGGGGAACACGTTCTGCTGCGTGGTGCCGGGCACATCCCGAACGCGCGTCATCCGGTGCTTGTCAACACGTTGATCCACGACTTCGCCGGCCGTTTCGACCCGCCGCGGTCGCGACGACGGACATGGGTGAGCGCGGCCGCTCGGCCGCGTCGAGCCTTGCTGCTCTCGTCTCCTATCGGTTTGGGTCACGCCTGGCGTGACGTGGCCATTTCGCGCGAACTCCGGCGAATCGTCCCCGACCTCGAGGTGCACTGGCTGGCCCAGCCGCCGCTGACGACGCTGCTCGAGGCCTGCGGCGAGACGATCCATCCTGCTAGCTCCCACCTCGCTCCCGAGGCCCCGCGCGTAGATGCGGAGGGCGTGGGTCATCGGCTGCACGCCTTCGGGATGCTGCGGCGGCTGGACGAGATCTTCTGTGCGAACTACATGGTCTTTGACGATGTAGTCCGAGACGATCCTTACGACGTCTGGATCGCCGACGAGGCCTGGGAGGTCGACTATTTCCTGCACGAGAACCCCGAACGCAAGCGCGCGCCCTACGTCTGGCTAACCGACTTCGTCGGTGTGCTGCCGATAGACGAGAGCAACGAGCGCGAGGTATTCCTCGCCGCCGACTACGACGGCCAGATGCTCGAGCACATCGCACGTCATCCACGGGTGCGGGATCGCTCGATCTTCGTCGGCGACCCCGACGACATCGTGCCGCGGTCGTTCGGCGCCGGCCTGCCTGACATTCCTGACTGGACGAGCGCGCACTTTGATTTCGCCGGCTACGTCACCGGGTTCGAGCCTGAAGAGATCGCGGATCGCGACGCCCTGCGTTCGGAGTTCGGGTACCGCCCCGACGAAAAGGTCTGCCTCGTCGCCGCGGGGGGGTCCGCCGTCGGCGCGGCGTTGCTCCAGAAGGCGATCGACGCGTTCCCGCACGCCAAGCGTCTCATGCCCGAACTGCGAATGATCGTGGTCGCCGGGCCGCGGCTCGATCCCCGGCGGCTCGCGCATACCGATACGGTCGAAACGACGGGTTACATCCACCGCCTCTATCGCCACCTCGCCGCCTGCGATATCGCGGTCAGCCACGGCGGGCTCTCGACCACGATGGAACTCGCGGCGTCAGCGCGACCATTTCTGTATTTCCCGCTGCGCGATCACTTCGAGCAGAACTTCCACGTCCATTATCGCCTGCAGCGCCACCGAGCCGGGTCGCGGATGAGCTTCGATGACACACCGCCCGACGCTCTGGCCGACCGGCTCGTCCAGGAGATCGGACGCGAGACGAGGCCGCGACCGGTGCCGCCCGACGGAGCAGCACGGGCAGCGGCGCTCATCGCCGAGGTCCTCTAGGAAACACACTTTGTCTCGGCTCCACGGGAGCCGAGCCGCCACCGACGCCATCACACCGCCGGCACCAATCCAAACGATCGCGTTGGGATGCGATCATCCGGACCGCGGAGCGCACACGATCCAGATCGTGGCGAAGCGCTCGCCCAAGGCGGGAGCGTCAACAGGTCCTACATCGCTAAAGCAGCGGCGTGACCCGGGCTAGGTCGGAGCACAAAAGCGCTCGTCCGGTAAACGGCGCGGCTGCGCTCTCAGGCCTGCATGCGGGCTGCCTCCGCGAATCACCGTCTTCTCCGTCGCGAGGAAACGGCAGTCTGACCAGAGTGGTGCTCCTCGTCCAGAGCATCAGTGCAGAGGGCGATCTTCGATGCTTTCGGAACGGCTGGCGAAGGAGGAGTGGTGTGCATCGCGATCGGATGTGGCCGCGATCTTCAGCGCACCCAGGCCTGGTCGGGGAGAAAGCCCCAGACTGGGTTGAACTCGTAGTTGCTCAGTCGTGGCGAGGTGATCTCAAGGTCGCGGTAAGTCACGGTGGGCACCCACTCGGCAGCGTCGGTGAGTTGTTGGTCCACCCGCTGCCAGGTCTTTTGAGCCGCGGAGGGATCGGTGATTGAGAGCAGTTCGGCGCGGTCCATTTCGCGATCGACTTCCGGGTCGCAGAAGTAGCCGTTGCTGTTGCCGCCGTTACAGGCGAAGAACAGCGGGAGGTAGGACGCCGGGTCGGGGTAGTTGGCGACCCAGTCGCCGTCGGTCGAGATTTGAAAGCTTCGCCACATCGCTGGCGTGATCTGCGGGAACGGCATGATGTGGAGCCGCACGCGGTACCCGAGCTCTCGCAGGACCTTCGCGAAGTATTGGGGCACGCCCGCGGGGATGTATCCCGTAGCTGGGCTTCCCCAAAGGTCGATGCGTTCGCCGGCGGTGTGCGAGGCCGCGATCAGCCGTCGCGCGCGGGCGAGGTCGGGACCGGTCCAGCGGCCGGAGCTGCCCGGATCGGCGGTGTACGGGCAGTAACGACGAAATCCAGGCAGGCCCGGGGCGATCGGCTGGCAGATCGGCGCGGCGATGCCCGGCCCGCCGTACAGGTCGACCAGCGTCGTGCGATCTATCGCGTAGTTGAGCGCCTGACGGACCCTGACCTCGTCGAACGGTGCGCGGTGGGTGTTCAACGGCGCGAAGTCGACGGCGAACTGCGGGTTTGAGTGCACGATCGCGGGATCCTGCACCGCCAACTGCTGGTACTTCGAGGAAGGAAGCTGGCCGCTTAGCCAGTCACCCTCGCCGTGTTCGATCGCGGTAACGGCGGCCTCGTTGCTGGCCACCGATCGCCAGATGATCGTGTCTGGGTTGCCCGCTGGCTGAGCGGCGTGTGACCACTCGCGGAAGTACGGGTTGCGCACGAAGCGGATCTCGGTGTCGCTCACCGCGGCGATCTCGTACGGTCCCGTTCCCGGCACGGTGCGCGTGCCCGGCTCGCGGTCGGGCGTGCCCGGCGGGATCGGTGCGCCGTAGGCATCCTCGGTGAGGTTGAACAAGAAGTCCGGATCGGGAGTGACCAGACGGAAGACGACGGTTCCGGCCGTGTCGTTGGTGACTATCCCGTGCGCTAGGTCGCACGTCGCCGGATGACGTCGGCACGCGCTGGCGCCAAGAACCGTGTCGAACAGCGTGGTGCCGAGCGATCCCAGCCGGAACAGACGCTCAACACCGCGACGAAAGTCGCTGGCGCGCAGGGGCTGCCCATCGGAGTAGCGGATCCCGGGCCGGATGCGGAAGGCGAACACCCGCCCCCCGTGCGTGTCGGTGGGGAGCGCTAGTGCGAGGTCGGGGACCAGGCGCAGACCGGCCGCGCCCGGGCTCTGTTGGAACGTCACGAGTGCGTCGTAGGCCAGGCCAGTGAATTCGGGGTTGGGTGCCACGTTGTAGAAGGCGGGGTCGACCGTGGTGTTGCTGCGCACCGCGGTGTCAGTGATCGGCCCGGCAGCGAGGATCGTCACCGTTCCACCCCGATGGCGTGCGTCGCCCGCGGTGACCCCAGCCCATATCCGGCCGGCGGTCACGGCGAGTGTGGTTGGCACGCCGCCGACCGCCACGGTCGAGACGACGCGATCCCGGTGCGGGTCGATGAGCGCCACAGTCCCCGAGTATTGGTCAGCGACCCACAGGCCCGCAGAGTCCGACACCAGCGCCGCGGGACCGCTGCCAACGGAGATCGTCGCGGCTGCAACCAGCGTCGCCGGGTCGATTCGGGTCACGGTCGCATCCAGGCTGTTGGCCACCCACAGCGAGCCGTCGGTCAGCGCCAACGCCGCCGGGCCGTCGCCAACATGGACGTGCGCCAGCACCCGACCAGTCGCCGGATCGAGCTTCTCGACCGTGTCGGATTCGTATCCCGCCACCCAGAGCGCGCCGCCAGCGGCGATGAGCGCGCTCGGATCCAGATCGAGCGCAACCGTGCGGGTCAGCGCCCCGGTTTGAGGCGAAAGCTCGAAGAGCTCGTCCTCGACGGCGTCGGCGACCCACAGGCGGCCGTCGCCGTATGCGATCGCTCCAAGGTTGTCGCCCGGGAGGGAAATGCGCTGCGTGATGCTTTCTGTAACCGGATCGATCCTGGTGACGGTCGCCGCGACGCTGCTGGCCACCCACACGGCCCCGCCCCCCGTGGCAATGCTCGCCGGATCGCCACCGACCTCGAGCCGTTGCAACTGGCCGCCCGACCGTGGATCGATCTGCAACACGACGTCCGAGCCGGCGTCGGCCACCCACACCGACCCGTCGCCCGCGCCGACCGACGCCGGTGCGCCGCTCAGCGCAAGCGTCGTCGTCAGCTCGGCAGCCCTCATGCCGATCGAGACGATGCCGTTTGACCAGGCCAGGGAGGCCGCACGCGAGCCGGCCGACGCCGATCCGAGCACACCGATGGCCACCAGAATGATGGCCGCCGCCGAGACGGTCAAGACAGCGAGTCCGGCATGAATCACCCGCGCGCGCCGGACGCGGCGGGAAAACGGCAGGGGCGACTCGGACCGCGACCACGGAGGTGCCACCTGCAACGCTGGATCGTGGCGCAGAATCCTCCGCTGGAGGTCGTGCAGCTCGGGGCCAGGCTCCAGACCGAGCTGCTCCACCAGCTGGGCACGTGCCGTGCGAAACACTGCCAGCGCCTCGGTCTGGCGACCCGATCGGTAGAGGGCCAGCATCAGCCCGCGCAGGAGGCGCTCGCGATGGGGATTCTCGCTCAGAAGCTGCTCCAGCTCCGCGACGAGATCGGCGCCCGCGCCAAGCGCCAGCAGCGCGTCGACCCGGGACTCGAGCGCGCTCAGCCGCAGCTCTTCCAACCTCTGAGCTTGTACGCCAAGGTCAGCGCCGTCGAGGAGTTCCTCGCTCAGGGGCCCGCGCCACAGTTCCAATGCTGCGCCGAGCTGACCGGCGGCGGCAGCAAGGTCATCGGCGTCGGCGGCCGCGCGTGCACACGACACGAGCCGCTCGAACTCATCCGCGTCCAGTTCCCCGGGCTCGACCCGCAGACGGTAGCCGCCGGCCTCTCGCACCAGGCGCTCGTGACCCAGCAGCTTGCGCAGCCGGTACACGTAGGTGTCCAGCGACTCGGCCGCGCTTGGCGGCGGGCGCTCTCCCCACAGCCCGTCGATCAGTTTGTCGCGCGAGACGACCGCGCCCCGCGCGAGCAGCAGCTCCGCCAGCAGCAATCGCTGCTTGCGTCCACCAAGTGGAAGCGGGCCCCGGGCCCCGGAGACCTGGAGCGGTCCAAGCACCGCAAACCGCATTGAGCAATGAAACCACCTGCAACCAGCCTGATGCGAGGTTTTTGCGAGGTGCGCTGCGCACCATCTCGACCCCTCATCTCCCGACCGGAAGGGCCGCCGTGTCGACTCGAATCCGCATCCTCGCGCTGACGCTGCTGATCGCGCTCGCAACACTCGCGCCGGCCGCGGCCGATGCTCGTGCGAACACGCTGTGTGTCGGCGGTGGGCATTGCTTCGCAACGATCCAAGCCGCGGTGAACGCAGCCGACGCGGGCGACACGATCAGGATCGGCCCGGGCACGTTCGCGGGCGGTATCACGATCGACGAGAGCGTCAACCTTGTCGGGGCGGGTCCGCAGCGGACGGTGATCGATGGCGGCGGCCCGGTCGTGACGATCGGCTCGGCGACGAGCACGCCGACGGCGACGATCTCGGGGCTGACGCTGACCGGGGGAGTCAGCGACAGCGATCCGCAGAGCCCCAACTGCGGACCAGATCTCATCACCTGCGGGCCCGGTTACACGACCGCGACGGCGCTCGGCGGTGGGATCGAGGCGTTCCCCGGCACAGATGTGACGATCGAGAACGACGTCGTGACCGACAACAGGGCGGTGCCGTCGCGCACGGTGACGAGCGTCGTCGCGACCTGCTCGGCGAACACGATGTGCCGGACCTCCGACGGGGACGGTGGCGGGATCGATGACTGGGGGACGATGACCGTGATCGACACCCAGGTCACCGACAATCGCGCGACGGGGATCAACGCGGACGGTGGCGGCATCGTCGTCGAGAGGAACGCCTCACTGTCGCTCCAGCACTCAACGGTGACGGGTAACAGAGCCACCTCGCCTGGGCCTGATGGCCGCGGCGGGGGTGGTGGCGGGATCTTCGTCGACAACAACGGCTCGCTCGTGGTCGACGGGGCGGAAATCGACGGCAACTCGGTGGACTTGTCGAACTCGCTCGTAACCCCATACCCAGAGTCGCAAGGCACCACGGACGCGGAAAACTCGTTCGGGGGAGGCGTCGATCTCGTCGGCTCGGCGACGGCCACGATCAGCAACTCCGAGCTCGACAGGAACTCGGTCTCAATCAACACTCCTCTCGGGCAGGCATACGGTGGTGACCCAGCGCTCGCTGCCGGCGGACCGCTCACCCTTCAGAACGTTCGGGTCAAGGACAATGCCGAGAGCGTCCATGTCTTCTCCTCCGACGCCAACGGGGTGAGCGGCCCGAGCGCATTCGAGGCGGACTCGAACGCGACGATCACAGGCGTCGCCGTGGTCGGCAACCACATGACGATTACAACCCCGACCAGCGATGGCGCTGCCGTTGGCGCCGTCGGCTTCTTCGCAGGCTCGGTCCCGGCGACGATGAGCAACAGCATCGTCGCCAACAACACAGCCACGGCCAACGCCCCGAAAGGAATGGCAACGGTCCAGGGCGCCGGAATCGTTAACGACTCCGACCTATCCCTCACCAACGTCCTCGTGCGAGACAACCGAGGAGTGGCGAACGGCCTGAGCGGCTTCGCACAAGGTGGCGGCATCTGGAATGGCTCCATCTTCGGCGGCCCGACACCGACACTCGCGCTCAATCACAGCGTCGTCGTTGGGAACGCCGTCAGCGGTTCGCCCGGGGTCACACCCCAAGGTGGTGGGATCTTCACCGTCGGCTCGCCGCTGACCCTCACCGACAGCCTCGTCGCACACAACGAGCCCGACCAGTGCGCCGGAGCCTCATGCTGACAGGCGCGGGGCAATGTCGTGGCGGTGGTCGTATCCGGGTGGCGTTGCCGCGGCCGTACGAACGCTCCAGGGCGCTTTAAGCCGGACGACAGCTCATAGCCTTCGCGCGTCAGCCGACGCTCGCGACCGCTCTTCGGCGACGGAGTAGGCGTGGACGAGACGCGAAGACAGGCACCTCTTTCCCCTCCATAAGCGCTAGCCATCACAATCACTGGTCGCGTGCCTGCTCTGGACCACCAGGGACAGCTCCGGGCGGGCCATGGGGCGCGCCGGCAGTTGCCGGTTCGAGCCGCCGGAGCGGGAGCCGGCCGGCGGCTCGAGATCCTCATCACGCGTGGCGGGAGGTCGCCGAACGCGCTGCTCCTCTCTGACCAAGGGAGCCACCTCGTGGATGCTCAGGCCGCCGGTCAAGTCCCCGCTTTGCGTCGCGGCAGGTGACCCGCTTCTGACGCGTCTTCCTCTGCGCGGGTCGCCGGGCCGTGGCGTTCACGCGATGGCGGGCGGCCCTTGCCGCGCTCGCGGAGCCGAGGGATAATCGGCGCGGATGCCGGTCTCGTTGGATACGCCGTTGTGTGCCCTGCTCGGCTGTCGGTTCCCGGTGTGATCGGTCGGGTTCCCGTCCGGAGCGGACCCGGAGCTCGTGGCCGCGGTCTCCAATGCGGGCGGGTTCGGGGTGCTTGGTGCGGCCGGGATGCCGCCGGAGCTCATTCGTGCTCAGGTCGAGCGAACGCGGGGATTGACAGGCCGGCCGTTCGGCGTGAACCTGCTCATCGTTGCGGACCCTCCCGAGTATCTCGATGAGGACCGGGACGCGATCCTGTCTGAGATCGCGGCGGCGGCGGACGCGGGCGCGGCCGCGGTGGTTTTGTTTTGGGGTGATCCGGCCCCCTTCGTCCCGGCAGCGCACGCCGGTGGTCTGAAGGTGCTTATCCAGGTCGGTTCGGTCGAGGAGGCCGAAGCGGCGGTCGTGGCCGGTGTGGATGCCGTGATCGCGCAGGGAGTCGAGGCGGGGGGCCATGTGCGCGGGACCACGTCCATCTGGGAGCTCATTCCCAGGACCGTGGAGGCCGTGAGCCCCACGCCGGTGCTCGCCTCCGGAGGCATCGACGACGGCGCCGGGCTCGCGCGCGCGTTTGAGTTGGGCGCGCAGGGCGTCTCACTCGGGACGCGCTTCGTCGCCAGCGACGAGGCCTACGTTCATCCCGCGTACAAAGAGCGCGTCGTCTCAGGCAACGCCTCCGAGACGGTCCTGAACCCCGATCTATTCGATGCCGACTGGCCTGGTGCGCCTCACCGAACGCTCCGTAACCGCATCCATGAGGAATGGGAGGCCGCGGGACGGCCACCCTCCGGAAAAAAGCCCGGTCAAGGGACAGCGATCGGACGCAACCGGAGCTCGTCCGGTGAGATCGAGGACTGGCAGCGCTACACCTGCGGGACGGCCACCCCCGAGTTCGACGGCGATATCGAGTACGCCCCTCTGTGGGCCGGTGAGTCAGTTTCGGTCGTCAACGACATCAAGCCGGCGGGAGAGATAGTCAAAGACCTCGTCCGAGACGCCGCGGACACGCTTGCCGCGTCGGCTGCGCCGGTGGGTGAGGGCCCCAGCTAGGCAAACCCTGCGGCCCAGGACCCGCTTTCAAATCTCCGCGCGCACCCGAGCAGCTACCGAGGCCGACCCGCTTTGCGCGGGAAACGCGCAAGGCAACCGCGAGCACGCCACGGTGACCTCGATGCGTCCGGCGCTAGCCAGGCGATCGGATCCTGCAAAGCGGCAGAGCAGCAGCGCCGCCCCCGGTTGGCTCATTGCCGGTATCGGACACTTTGGGCCACGCCGTGGCCCCTGCACGGCGTCGCTGGCGTCGTCTACGGCGTCCGCGACCGCTCGACGCCTTTAGGGGTCACGGCGGGCTGGTGACCGCTCCTCAGCCAGATCGGTAACCGAGCACCGGCCCCGGACCTCGCCCACGTGCTCGCAGCTTCGATGAGACCGGATAGCGACAGGCTCCCCGGGGAGCTCATCTGGACGGCCGAACTGGACCCCGCGCCACCGCGATGTGCGCTTGTGGCGATAGCGAGTCTGTCGTCGTGTCCGGGTTGACACCCGCATTCGTTCGCGCGGGCGTGGGAGACCGTTACGCCTTCGCGAGCGCCTATGTCTCGCGAGGAGGAGCGCTGTCAAGGCGGGGACGCTGTCGGGTCGTGGCTGCCCGGTCGCGGCGTAGGGTGCGCCTGGCCGACACCCGGCCGACACCCGTCCGCCGGTCCCTGTCCGGTGACGAGCGGGCGTGCTGCGCCTGTTCGGCTTGCGCTATTCAGTCTGGTCACGAAGCTCGAGCCGCTCGGCGGTGGTCTCGGCGGCGGCCTGTGGGTGGCCGGTGCGCATCGCGGCGATCTCGTGCGGCGGCAGGGGTCCCGGCAAGCTGGGTCGCTCGCCCTCGGCGTGGCATTGCGCAAAGACACGAGCGGAGCCGATCTCGCGCCCGCGTGAATGCGCCTACGTGCTGGCGGTTTGGGTCGCCAGGCGTGCGCAGGCTTACAATCCGTCGACTGTGGCCGAGCAGCTGTCAGTGACAGTGCCCACGGCACAGGGCCCGTGGTCGCTGGTGGGCCGAGCCTCGGAGATGGCACAGGTCGCCGCCGCACGCGCCGACCCGGCTTGTTCGGGAGCGGTGATCATCGCCCCGGCGGGCGTCGGCAAGTCGCGGTTGGCGCGCGAGGCCTGGATGGCCGCACAAGCGGAGGGGGCGGTGACGCTGTGGGCTCAGGCGACGGTCTGCTCAGCGGTGATACCGCTTGGCGCTCTGGCAGCGTTGATCTCAGGCGAGGTCCGCTCCGACGACACGCTTGAGCTGATACGGCGCAGCACGGCGGCCCTGCGGGCCCAGGCCGGCGATCACGAGATCGTGCTGGCTGTCGACGATGCGCATCTGCTCGACGCCACGTCGGCGATGCTTGTGCTGCACCTGGCGTCCGGCTCTGATGTGTTCGTGTTGGTGACGGTTCGTTCCGGAGAGCCGGTGCCCGATGCTGTCGAATCGCTGTGGAAGGACGCTGGAGCTCGGAGGATCGATCTCGCCCAGTTCACCGATGATGCGATCTTGGAACTCGTCGAGGCCGGCCTCGGCGGGCCGGTCGAGCACGCGACCGCGCAACGAGTGGTGGTCATGAGCGCCGGCAATCCCTTGTACGCCCGCGAGCTGGTGCTTGGCGCCCTCGACCAGGGGACCCTGGCGCTTGATCGCGGACTCTGGCGGCTGCGTGGTCGACCGTCGGTTCCGCCGTCCCTGACAGACTTGATCAGGCGACGAATGGGATCGATCGGCGATGCCGAGCGCCGACTGCTCGAGCTGCTCGCCCTCGGTGAGCCATTGTCACTCGACGAGGTGATCGCGTTGACGTCCTACGAGGGTCTCGCGGCGGCAGAGGAGCGCGGCATGATCGTCGTCTCTCAGGCCGCCGGCGAGGCGGAGGTGCGCCTCGCTCACCCGCTCTACGGTGAGGTCCTCCGGGAGGGGCTGCCGGTACTCCGCGGCCGAGAGCTTCGCTTGCGTCTCGCCGAGACCATTCAGCGGCGTCAGCCCGTGTCGTCAGACGACGCGCTGCGGGCGGCTCGCTGGCTGATCGACGCTGGCGCGCCGGTACCGTCGGTCCTGCTCGTCGACGCGGCGGCGGCGGCGAATCTGGCCGGCGATCCGGCCTTGGGCGCTGAGCTTGCCACCCGGGCCCTCGATGCGGGAGCAGGCCTCGAGGCGACGCTGCTGCTTGCGCGCGCAGACACGATCCGCAATCGGTTCGAGGACGCCGAGGCGGTCCTAGCCGCCGCCGAGGGCACGGTCCCGGGTCATCCGGCGGCACGAAAGTACCTGTCTCAGCGGGTGCACGTGCTTTTCTGGGGACTGCGGCGGAGCGCCGCGGCACTCGCACTCCTGGACCGTGCGCAGGGTTGGTGGTCTGATCCGGCCAGCGCGCTGCATCTGGAGTCCTGGCGGGTCGGGTTGGCCGGGTTGACCGACGGCTTCGCGGGCAGGGTCGAGTCCCTCGAGAAGATGCTCGCCGACCCTCGGATGAAGCCCAGCCGACGGCGCTCCCTCGAGGCTGTGTATGCGTACGCGCTCATGAGCAGCGGCCGGGCCAAGGACGCCGACGTTGTAGCAAGGCGCGTCCGACCAACCGTTCCCCTACGTGACAACTGGGACTCCTATGGGCTATTCGCGATGCGCTTCGTGGGGCTGGAAAGCGGCGAGGACTGGGCGGACCTGGAGGCCTACATGGCGGCGGTGCTCCGCGAGGGCGTACGCGTCGGCGACCACGAGGCGGCCGGCCTGGCGGCGTTCACGCTCGGATCGCTGGCGATGGAGCGCGGGCGCTACCGAGACGCCCAGCGGTGGCTCGCCGAGGCCGAAGCCCAGCTCGAGCACCACGACACCTTCGCCACGGTCTCCTGCATCCGGGCGCTCCAAGTCGGGATCGCGTACTTCACGGGCGACGCAGCCGGAGCCCGCGCGGTCCTGGACAGCCTCCGGGCGCAGATCGCCGGGCGTGACCTTCTTCCCGCGCAGCGCGCTCACATTCTTCGCGCTGAAGGCTGGGGGGCCCGCGTCCACAGCGAGGCAGCTGGGGCTCAGCGCTTTCGCGACGACGCCGAGGACGCCGATGACCCAAGCGTGCGATCGCGCCTGCTCTACGAGGCGATGCGTTCCGGTGCGCGACCGGCCAACATCGCACCCGAGCTGGTGGAGCTGACCGGACGCTGTGATTCCCGGCTGGTTTCCGCGCGCGCGGCACACGCGGTGGCCCGGGTCAACCGAGATGGCGAAGCGCTGCTGGACGCCGGCGCGCTGATGGCCAAGATCGGCGCCGACATCCACGCGCTCGAGGCGGCTGTAGACGCGGCACGCGAGTTCGTCGCTGAGGGACGCATGGATTCTGCCAGGCGGGCCGCGAACACCGCCCGCGACAGCTACCACCCTGACCACGGGGGCGTGTTCCCTGTGATCGACGGCCTCGATGGCGCGGCGATCGAGCTAACGCGGCGCGAAGCACAAATTGCGGCGCTCGCCGCTCGCGGATTGACCAATCAGGAGATCGCCGACCAGCTCGTCCTGTCGGTCCGCACCGTCGAGACCTACGTGTATCGCGCGATGAACAAGCGCGGCGTGGCCAACCGCCACGAGCTCTAGGCCACGAACCGAGGAACAGCTCGAGCCCAGCCAGACGGTCCGTGCCGTGGCGGGAGCTGGGCCGCGTGGTTGTGCTCGCCGCGCGGAGCAAGTGTGCGAGGACGCCGACGGGTATGCCCGTGCGGTCGGCAGACGAGGTCGCGGGTTCGCGCACGTTGGGGCCCGGGTTCGGCGAGGTCGGGCATCCAAAGCCGCGGAGCGGGAGCCTCGTCCAGCGTGGGGCAATGGTTGCGCGTAGCATCTCGGTACGGTGGAGCAGGAGATTCGGTTCTGCGCTGCATCTGACGGGGTGCGGCTCGCCTGGGCTAAGCATGGCAAGGGGCCGCCGATCGTCAAGGCAGCGAACTGGCTTACGCACCTCGAGTATGACTGGGAGAGCCCGGTCTGGCGTCACTGGCTCGAAGGGCTTGCCGAGCGGCACACGCTCATTCGCTACGACGAGCGAGGGTGCGGTCTTTCCGACCGAGATACCAAGGAGCTGTCGCTGGAGCGGTGGGTGGCTGACCTCGAGACGGTCGTCGCCGCGGCCGGCGTGGACCGGTTCTCGCTGCTCGGGATATCGCAGGGAGCCGCCACCGCTGTCGCCTATGCCGTTCGCCACCTGGATCGCGTCGACCGCGTGGTCATCTACGGTGGCTACGCTCGAGGACGGGGCCGACGCGGCGCGCCGCAGCGCCAGCGTTTGGAGGCATTCATCTCGGCCATTCGCACGGGCTGGGCAGATCCCGATCCGACGTTCCGCCGTCTCTTCACGATGCTGTTCCTGCCCGAGGGAAGCCCGCGGCAGATGGCTTGGTACGACGATCTCCAACGCCGGTCGACATCAGCCGAGAATGCGGTTCGGCTGTATCGCGCCCGCGGCGAGGTCGACGTCAGCGGGCTCGCGCCGGCCATGACGGCGCCTGCCCTTGTAGCTCACGCCAGAGGCGACCGGGTAGTGCCGTTCGAAGAGGGACGAATCGTCGCCTCGCTGCTCCCGACGGCCAAGCTATTACCCCTCGAATCGATCAATCACATCCTCTTGCCCGAGGAGCCGGCTTGGACGGACTTCCTCGCTGAGGTCCATGCCTTCCTTGGCGCGCCGGGGCGCGTAATGCAGCCGGCGTTGCCAGCTTTGAGCAATCGTGAACTCGACGTTCTGGAGCTGGTGAGCGCTGGGTTCGGGAATGACGAGATCGCATCCCGGTTGTTCATCAGTGCGCGAACGGTGGAGCGCCATCTCTCGAACATTTACGTCAAGTTCGGAGTCTCCGGAAGGGCAGGGCGCGCTGCAGCAGCCGCCAGGTTCGCGCTCAGCGGGAGCCCTGCGCGTCGCGGGAGGTAGCGGGCGCCACGATGTGGATCAGGACGGAAGTTCCGCGACCACGGCGGCTGCCCGTCTCGTCAGCGCGCGTGGCTCAGGCCCCGGCTGCCTGTGGGCGAAGCCCGCTGTGTTCCGCGACGGGCGGGGCCATGCATGCGCGCCAACGCGGGCACGGCAAATGCGGGCAGGCCGCCGACCCACATGATTGTCGCCGCGAGCCGCTGGTCGTCGAGCGCGGAGCGGCCGAGCGTCCCGAGGTAGTGGCCGTAGACCGGGTCACGAGCTGTTCCCAGCCACAGCGCGATCAAGGCCATCGGCAGCATGCAGCCGACCATGCACGCGACCTCGCCGCGGGCGCTCGCTCGATGCGGGAGCGGATCGATGCGCAGGATTGACGCCCACATCAGCACGGCGGTGAACAGGTAGAGCCCGTGCTCGATCTCGTGGACGTAGTCGTTTCGCAGCGTCAGCCCGTACACGGCGGGGACGTGACTGAGTAAGAGAACCCCCGAGAACGCCATCACGGTGACGGTCGGGCGCGTGAGTGCGGAGGCAGCGGGCGAGCGCAACGAGCGCGCGAGCCGGCGACGCCCGTCGCGCTGCAGCGCGAAGAAGGCCAAGCGCACCGGCGCACCGGCTGCGAGCAACGGTGCCACCACCACCCACATCACCATGTGCTCAACCATGTGGACCGACAACCGCACGTCTGCCTCGGTCCCGATCCCGGAGTACAGGTCGATGACGAGCGCCGCAAGTCCACCGAGGAACAGGGCAGTGCGACGGCGTGGCCATCGGCGGCGACGGCGATCGAGCTGACGACCGTGCGCGGCGGCAACGAGATAGAGGACGCCGACCGCGACGACGAGCACCAGGAACGCGGTGCCGACCTGGCCGTCGAGGCTCCAGTCAAGCGCGAGGGCGCGGAGGCTCACGGCTACTGGAAGATCTCGGTGGTGCAGTCGCCGCCCTCCAGGCGCACCTCGTGCGCTCGGGCGGGACCGGCGGAGCGGTCGTGGAAGTCGACGAAGAAGTCCGGGTCTACCTCCATCCCGCCCTCGGGTGAGCAGTTCACCCGCAGAAACCAGGAGCGAAGGCCGGGATAGAACTGGTTATCCCAGGTCGAGTACAGCGAGTTGGTGACGTACAGGCGGCGCCCGTCCATCGAGAGTTGGATCATCTGCGGTCCGCCGTTCAGCTCACGGCCGGCGTCGCTCGGCTTGCCGAGCAGGCCACCAAGCCACAACTGACCGGTCAGCCTCGGGTTGGCGGGATCCGAGACGTCGTACTGGCGCAGGTCGCCGTGGAGCCAGTTGGAGAAGTAGAGGAAGCGATCGTCCATCGAGACCAGCAGGTCGGTGATCAGACCGGGGACGCCGCCCGGGAGCGGCCACCCGTTAAGCTCGACGTTGTCGACCGTGATCACCCGCTCGGCGTCCCAGGAGCCGTTGGAGCGGTGCCATCGGAACATGTTGCTCGACAGCGCCGCGCCCACGAAGCCACCTTCCGCTTCGGGGTCGTGCAGCCAGCGCACCTCGAGTGGGATCAGCCCCTGCTCGCCGAGGTCGATCGTCTGCTCGAGCCTGCGCTCGGAAAGGTTCCAGAAGTGCAGCCGCTGCCCGTAGCGTCCCGCCACGACGTCCTCGATGTCGAAGCCCTCCTCGTACGCATTGGGCTCGCCGAACTCCGATGAGATCAGCACGTTCTTGCGCGGCTGGTACCAGAAGTCGTAGTTGAAGGGCGGTCGTCCGTCGCCGTTCTCCCAGCGACCTTTGATCTCGAACGTACGCGCGTCGAGGACAGCAAAACCGCCGGCGCCGGCGCCATGGCGATCGCCGAGCATGCTCAGGACGACGTTGTCGCCTGGCATGCAGTGGACGGTGTGGGGTCGCGTGTAGCCGGTCTTCTCGACAAGCTCCTCAGGCTCGATCACCTTCTCGATCCGCGGCCGTCGCGGGTCGTCCGCGATATTGAGGATGTGGATGCGCGATGAGCGAAAACCCGGAACGATCAAATGCGAGCGGTCTGGCCCATGACACGCGGAGCTGCACCGGTTCCAGCCGAAATGGTGCAGCTCATCACCGACGTTTGGCATCGACGTCTCGTGCACGATCCGCCCGTTCTCGGCGTCGACAACGGCGATGAAGTCCGGGGCGCGCACGCCCGTGCCCTCGTGCAGGCAGGCGAGGTAGAGAAACTCCTCGGGTGGTGCCTGGCGCGCCTCCTCAGGCGAGGCGTACAACGACTGCCGGTCAGGCCCGCTCATCTTCGTCCTCCTTTAGGTTTGATCACCTCGGCGAAGCTACGCCCGGCCGGCCGGCGCCCGCATCGGCGCCAGCACCCAACTTAGGTCAGGCTGAGTGGCGGTGTACACGTAGCTACGCCTGGCGGGAATAGCGGACCGCCGCCGCGGCCCGGGCCGCCTTCCCGGAGACACGGAGCTTCGCGTTAGATGGTCCAGAGGACCTGGCGGAGGATCGCGTCGCGCACCGTCCCGTCCGGGAGGCCATGAACCGATCGATCACCGACACCTCAGCCGGATACCAGGAGACGGAGCCTCGGCGTCGCCGCGGCAGCTCGGCAAGGCGCTCCTCGAGCTGGTCGATCAGCTCGCGTCCCAGGCCCGCTCGACGGAGCCGCCCGGCGCTTCGAATGGGGGATCGGGGTCGCGGGTAGTCCCGCTCAGGACTGGTGGTGACGGTAGGCGTAGGTCGCCTCGCGTACGGCCGCGTCGCTCTCGAGCGCTCCGCCGAACGCACCGCCGACAGTGGCCAGCGCGCCAGCGAGCAGCGCCAGGCGCAGGTAGTCCGCAAAGTCCGAGCGATGACCGATCTGCGCCGACATCAGCGACGGCTCGAGCATCAGCTCGGCCGCGGCAAGCGCTATCAGGCATACGCCCGCGTAGAGCGCAAGGATCCCGAAGCCGACCGTGATCAGCGTGACGATGTTAAACAGGATCGCCTGCTCCCGCACGCGGCTGCGAGTAGCGCGCTCCCACAATCCGTGCACGAGGATCAACGTCGCGGTTGCGCTCGCGATCGCCGCGAGGCATACCCCCGCCATGCGCGGCGCGGCAAGCCCGGAGGCGATGCGCCACACGTCGGTTGTGACGATCGTGAACGTCGCGACACCAAGCGCGCCGACCATCGCCCGGGACAGACGCGTGGTCAACCGCCACGGATGGTTGGCGCGCACCATCCCGGCGAACAGCCGCAGATTCCCGGTCAAGACGCGATGTGTCAGTGCGAAGCCATCCAGCGAGTCAGGCCCTCCAAGCTCGCTCACCGGCACGATCACGCGGCGTTGAACGACGCGCCGGCTGCCGGACGTGCGTTCGCCACCGGCGGCCCTGTCACCCGCGATCACACCCACCGCCTCTGCCACAGATTCGACCAAGTGCCGGGCGCGCCGCGGTCCGAGCGCAGGCAGCGAGACCAGGGCCGCACCGTGGGTGGGGCTCGAGTGCATCAGCAGCGGGCGGCGTGAGATCCGCAGCGGAAGCTCCGTGACATGCACAACCAGGTCCCAGTTCTCGTCCAGCAGCCGCGAGCGCGCGGAATCGACGAGCTCAGCGAGCTCCGCCGGGGGCTGTAGCAGCGATTCGCGAACCGCTGTGATCTTCCACTTGACCCCCGGGTAGCGCTCCGCGAGCACGCGCTCGAGATCGCGGCGGAGCCTCTCGACGTCCTCGGCGTCGAGCGCCGGCGTCACGACGAGGCCGAGGTCGATCTCGTCATCGCTCTTTTCCCTTCCGCGTCCAACGGCGACGGCAATCTCGCCGTCGGCCGCGACGTTCGTTGAAGCAGCGGGATCAGGGGGGTCCATCCGCTGCAACTCACTCTACGACCTTCTGGCTGATCAACCGTGGGATGAACCCGTGATCCGCGAGTAGAGAACCCGACGTAGCATCTCGTGGTCCGCGTGCGTCGCACGGGGCACGCCCGCTGACGTCTGCCTTGCTCATCCCGACAGCGCCGAGCTCGCGATCGCGTTGACGACGAAGGAGGCGTCCGCTGGCGCCGGCGGTTGGCTAGTGCTTTGCCACGAATGCGATCGCAGACTCGGCGGCCAGACGCCTTCGCAGGCAACGTTCCGGTGCCAGCCGGCGATCATGGCGACGCTCCTTCTAACAACGCCCGCCCAGCGGCTGCCCCCCTCCGCTACCGCCCCGTTCGTGGCCGCACACACCTTCAGCGTCGTCTATGAAGACGCTGGCGACGGCTGGGTCTACGCCCACGTCCCGGAGCTGCCTGAAGTCCACACGCAGGGCGAGAACTTGGACCAGGCCCGCGAGATGGTCAAGGACGCGATCGCGCTCGTCCTCGACGAGCGCCGCGCGCGGAGCGGAGCGATCCCGCCAACCGTGCCCCGGCACCGCGAGATCAAGATGCCGACCGCCCGCGGATCTGCCGCCAGATCGGCGTCCCTCCCCCACCGGGCGCCTGACTCCCAGACGCCGGTACGAAAACGTGTCCCGAAATATGTCCCGAACTCGGCAATTCTGACCCGCCCCAACCTCTCTTAACTAGAAAGAATCGCCCATATCACCGGCAATTGCCCTGCAAATGGGCAACTTGTAATTAAGGGGTTGGGGGTTCGAGTCCCCCGGCGGGCTCTGCGATGTACCTGCTAATCGGGTCATTTGACCAGGTACCACGCCTCCGGCGTCAGATACGTGAACGAGTTGGCGCTGAAGCCTCCGACCTTGTCCGAGACCAGCGTGCCGGCATTCGCGGAGTAGAGGCCGATCGATGTCGGCTGATAGATCACCGGCAGTTGGTTTGCCATGTAGGCGGAGTACGCGCTCAGCGCCGCCGCCTCCTGTGAGGCCGGCGCCGAGATCGTCTGGTTGATCAGCTTGTTCGCCTCCGGACTCGAATAGCTGCCGAAGTTCGTGGTCGCGCCGGTGGAGAACAAGACCTCGCCTGTCGGCAGGTACGGGTCGGCGTAGACCCAGCCGGAGCCCCAGTCAGCCGCTTGCCACTTGCACAGCGGCTGCTTCGGCGTGCACGGCACGGCCGCGCCGGTGATCGAATCGGGGGCCTCCACGGTCAGGTTGATCGTGATGCCGACCTTCTTCGCCTGCGCCTCGAGATCATTCATCTCGGAAGCGAGCGCGGTAGATCCGCTGGCGTACACGAGGTTGAAGGTGAGCGGCTCGCCGCTGTGGATGCCGGCGCCGCACTGACCGGCTCCGGTTCCGGGCTTCTCGCAGAGCGTGGTGCCGTGCGGGGCGACTTTCCAGCCGTTCTGGCTCAGCAGCGTCGACGCCGCGGACACGGACGACGGGTAGGGGCTCACCGAGCTGGAAGCCTTCACCAGTGGACTCGGCGGCGCCACCGGCACCGGCGAAGCGGTCTCGGTTGCGGCGTGACCCAGGAAGGCGCTGATCCAGCCGTTCTGATCGACCAGATGCTGCAGAGCCTGGCGGACGTACAGCTGTCTGAAGATCGGGCCTACCGTTGGGTTGTTGTAGTTCAGTGGGAAGAAGGCGAACGAGTACATCGACCCCTTGTTGTCGAGATAACCCTCGGCGGTCAGACTCGACACTGCGGGCACGTCCGGAGGAGGCACGTACGCAATCGTGACCGCGCTCGGGCCACCGGCACGGAACTCGTTGAATGCCGCGGTGTCGGACGTGTAGGGCAGCTCTACGAACTTCGCGATCGACGGCTTCGGCGAACCCGAATAATCGGGGTTCGGCACGAACGCGGCCTCGCCGTTGCTGTTGAAGGACTGAAGCTTCCAAGGCCCGTCGACGACGCTCCACAGCGGCGAAGTCGTCCACGTGCCCAGGTCCTTCGATTGCGCGTCCAAGAACTTGTAAACCGCCTGCGCGCCGGCCGTCGTCGAGTCGGGCAGGTGACCGTTGTCGCTGGTCGGAGCCGGCTGCGAGAGCGACGTACGGTCCCACGCCAGCGGCAATGGCACGAGCTGAGAGAGCTCGTTGTAAAGGAACCACTCCGGGTCATAGGAGGCGTTCAGATGCAGGACCAGCGAAGAAGCGTTCGGCGCCGACACGCTGACTACGTTGTCTGGGAAGCGGCCAGGCACGTACTCGCAGTTGTCCGCTCGGTTCGCCTTGTAGAGGTTGATGTAGAACTCGACGTCGCGCGAGGTCACCTGCTCGCCGTCGGACCACTTCCAAGCCTTCAGAGGGACCGTGACCGTCTTGTCATTGTCGGACCAGACCGGCTGGTTACCCACCGAATAGTCGTAGTCGACCGTCGGCGAGTAGTTGTTCCCGTACCAGTAGAGCGGCCGGTACATCAACGTGTTGAAATTCGTCACGTTGGCGATCGAGCAGTACTGGGGGCTGACGCCGGGGTAGATGTAGTTAGGGGCCGACCCCGGCGCCTCGGCGAACGTGACCGTCCCGCCCGTCACGCGGGTCCCCGTGGGACTGGTCGGCTCGGTCAGACCGGGGCCGGTCTGGGCGATACCGGACACCGACGGACCGGTCGCGCTGGTAGTGCTGGTCGTGCCCGTAGTCCCGGTAGCGCTGGTCGTGTGACTGCTCGACCCGCAGCCGGCGACCGTCGCGACGGCCAGCAGGGTCGCGATCGTGCCGAGAACCGTCTTCCCCAGTCGCCGCCGTCTCGCACGGCCAAGGTTCCCTATCGCTTCATGGACGTACATCAACCACGGTCCCTCCTGGGCAATCGGTCGAAGAAAAGACGACAAACCGGGCGTTCCCCACGGAGCTTATCGACCTTCCCCACTTTTGCGATAGAAATACCATAGTTTCGAGGCCGTCCGGAATCTCGACCGATCCGCATCGCTTCCCTCGGGGATCTCGACCGCGCTCCGCCATTTATCCCGGCCCGTACCGAGAGGACCAGGCCGGGCCCGAGATCGCGCCTACCTCAGACGCCCGTTCGCGTCGAAAATACTCGAGGATCAGGACGCTGACGATCGCGACGTATAGACACCACAGCGACGTCAGCTCATCGACTCGAAGCACCGCGGTCACGATCGCCCCGACGAGACTGACCATCCCGAACCATCGCAGGTACCGGCGGCTTGATATCAGCGCCGGCCCGCACGTCGCGGTGATGTAGAGCAGCCCGATGAAGGCATCGTTTGGGGTGTGAGTCGTGTAATCGATACAGCGAGCTTCCTCGTGTGCTCCGACTGGATACGCGGTGACTTGCCACAGCAGGTAGACGCCCAAGAGCGCGCCGAGGCATGCCATCGCCAGCATCACGCGCGAGCGTCGCCGCTCTGGCTCAATCAGCATGAGCCCGAGGGGGACAATCGCGGGCAAGACTGCGTGCGCGTAGAGGATGTAGGCCTCTTTCGCAGCGTCACCGAGCCCACGCGAGACCTGACCCCGGAGCCCGAGCCAGACAAAGCCCTCGACGAGCTGATGAATGCCAAACAGCAGCGGCAGCGCGCCAACGATAAGTTCGCGCCGTGCGCGGACCCGGCGCAGAGTCGCAACTCCTACACCGGCGACGACCGCGCCAGCGACGAAGTCAGCCTGCGGCGAGAAACACACGCGCTTGACCCTAACGCCACCAGACGCTGCTGCGACGGCAATCCGTGCCGGCTCGGAGCCGGCGGCCTGGCACCGTCATCGCCCGTTCGACCGGGTGTATGATCCGTTGTGCTTCGCTCCAACTTTCGGCGGGCACGAAGTTCCGGCTCCAGCGAGCTGGCCGGTGTGAACGGGTCGCAAGCTTGCCCGACGTAAGGAGGGCCCTATGCCCACCAAGTCAACACCCAACGAAGCACCGCCTGCGGTTACATCGGACGATCCAACCGCAGGCCAGAATCCGGATCCCACCGTAGCCGGGCGCCAACCCGATGCGGACCAGGGCTCACGCTCGGCCGACGAGATCACGTCGCCTTCCGAGCGTCTCGCCGCCGAGCGAACCGAACGCCGCCGCCAAAGGGCAGCGGCCCACGAGGCACGGAGCTCGGCAGCCGAGCCTCAGAGAGTCGGTCGGCGCAAGCGTCCGCCCGCGTCAGCGACTGCCCCGGCGTCCCCGAAGCGCATGACGTTCCGAGACTCCGTATCGATCACGCTGATCTCGGTGCTCGCCGCCGGTGGCGTGCTCGGAGCGGTCCTCGGCGCGCTGAGCGTGCCGGGTTGGGTCATCGGAGTTCTCGTGGCCGGATTGACCGTCGTCGTCTCGGCAATGCTTCGCCGCTACTCACGCTCGACATGACCGCCGGCCACTGACAGCGGACGGCTGCTCGCCGTTCTCATCACTCACATGTCCATTCCACCGTTGACCGCCCAGACTGCCCCGGTGATGAACGAGGACTGATCTGCGACGAGGAAGTGGACGACCCGTGCGATCTCGTCGGGGCGACCGAGCCGTCCGACGGGAATCTTGTCCTTGATCCCCTCGAGCACCTTCTCCGGAACGTGCTCGAGCATCTCGGTCGCGATGAACCCCGGGGCGACCGTGTTCACCGTGATGCCGATGCCGTCCTCCTCGAGCTTGCCGGCGCGCTTGAGCTGGAACGCGGCCTCGAGGGCGAACGTCTTGGTGAGCCCGAACAGACCGGACTTCGAGGCCGCGTAGTTGGCCTGGCCGATGTTGCCCATTTCGCCGATGATCGAGGAGATGTTCACGATCCGCCCCGAGCCGCGATCGATCATGTGTGGCAGGGCGGCCTGGCTCATGAAGAACGCTCCTGAGAGGTTGACGGCGATCACCTTGTGCCAGTCGTCGTCAGTCAGCTTCAGGACCGTCTTGTCGATCGTGATCCCGGCGTTGTTGACGAGGATGTCGAGGCGTCCGTGCTGCTCGATTACCTCGCCCACGGTGCGTCGGCAGTCCTCAGCCGACGCGATGTTGCCCTGGTGGATGCTCCCCTTCAGGCCCTCCTGTGTGAGCTTGTCGATAAACGTGTCGGCCGTTTCGCGGTCGCGGCTGTAGCCAGCGGCGATGTCCGCTCCCTGCTCGGCGAGGCTGCGGCAGATCGCCGCTCCGATGCCTCGGGTGCCGCCGGTCACGAACGCAACCCGGCCGTGCAACCGAGGGCGGTGGACCATCGTTTCCGGGCTCATGGTGATCGTTGCTGACATGCCTTCTCCTTGCCTCAGTGGTCCGAGCGGTCATGCACCTCCGGCGCGGGACGATTGCGATCGGGTGGGTGACGGCATGAACGACAGCGGTTTGTGCTGCCTTTTGCTCTTCACAGTGACGGCGATGGCGAGGCCAGGCGAGGCCCCGCCATCGCATGGGTTTGCGCTATGCGAGTTGGGTGACTACGGACTTGGTTTCGAGATAGTTGTCCAGCGCGTTGTGACCCATCTCCCGGCCCCAACCCGACTCCTTGTAACCGCCGAACGGCATCGCCGCGTCGAACACGCTGTAGCAGTTGATCCACACCGTGCCGGCGCGCAGGCGGTTAGCGGTGCGATGCGCCTTGCTGATGTCGCGCGTCCAGATCCCCGACGCGAGACCGTAGTTAGTGTCGTTGCCGCTGCGGATCACGTCGTCGTCCTCGGAGCTGAACGGGATCGCGCACACGACCGGGCCGAAGATCTCCTCGCGGACCACCTTCATGTCGGGCGTAGTGTCGGTCAGTACGGTCGGTTGCACGAAGTACCCGCGGTCGCCCGCCCTGCCACCGCCGGCCGGAGCGCTGGCGCCGGCGTCAAGCCCCGAGGACAGGTACCCGAGCACCTTCTCGTGCTGCTCCGCGGAGATCAGCGGCCCCATCTGAGTGTCGGCGTCGATCCCCGGGCCGATCTTGATCTTCCTGGCCTCGTCGGAGATGCCCTGGACGACCTCGTCGTAGACATCACGCTCGATATACAGGCGCGACCCGGCGTTGCAGCACTGGCCCTGGTTGAAGAAGATGCCGTTCGCCGCGCCGGGGATCGCCACGTCCATGTCGGCATCCTTGTAGAGCACCTGCGGGCTCTTACCACCCAACTCGAGCGTGACCTTCTTGAGATTGCCCGCTGCCGCTTGCACGATCAGCCGGCCGACCTCGGTCGAGCCCGTGAAGGCAACCTTGTCGACACCGTCATGGGCCGCGAGCGCAGCACCAGCGTCCCCGAACCCCGTCACGATGTTGACCACGCCGGCGGGCAACCCCGCCTCCAGCATCAACTCACCAAGTCGCAACGCCGACAGCGGCGTCTGCTCAGCGGGCTTCAGCACCACCGTCACACCGGCCGCCAACGCCGGACCGAGCTTCCAAGCAGCCATCAGCAACGGGAAGTTCCACGGAATGATCTGCCCGACGACCCCCACCGGCTCCCTAAGCGTGTAGGCCAAGAACTCCGACCCGGGTGAGGTGAGAGCGGAGATCGGGACCGTATCGCCCTCGATCTTCGTCGCCCACCCCGACATGTAGTGGAACAGGTCGGCGGACAGGGCGACGTCCGCCGCCTTGGCGATCGCCAGCGGCTTGCCGTTATCGAGCGTCTCGAGCATGGCCAACTCGTCCGCGTGCTGCTCGATCAGATCGCCGATGCGATGGATCACCTTGCCGCGCTCCGACGGAGTCATCCGCCGCCAATCCGACCGCTCATCGTCAAAACAACTACGAGCCGCAGCGACCGCCAGTCCGATGTCCTCCGCTGTGCCGTGCGCCACCGACCCGAGACTCTCCTCAGTCGCCGGGTTAAGCGTCTCGAACGTCTTCCCGCTCGTAGCCTCCACCCACTCGCCATCGATCAGCAGACGACGCGGCTTGCGAACGAAGTCTTCGACGTACTGGGGCAAACCCTCGGAGAGGCCTGCAGAGGTCGGCGGCGCCCCGTTGGTGGCCCGGCCCGGTGTGGAGATTGACATCCTCGGCTCCTGTCGCTGACGTGTCGGCGCTGACCGGTCCGGTCAATACGCCACGCCGGCCGAGAGTTGGAGCCGGAAAGAGCCCGCCGAGGTTCGGGGCGGACCCGAACACCCACCATACACCCGGTCACAAGGCGCAGGCGGCAATCTCGAGGATTGCCCCTTCGCGGGGTAGAATCGAACTGGCTAGAGCCGTCATGAGTTACCGCGAAACCGAGCATCTGCGCGTGCTGATCGCCAATGAGCGCAAGGATCGCTTGGCCCTCGTCGCCCCGATCGTCACGGCCCTCGGGCACGAGGTGATCGCGCGTGAGATCGACGTCGCAGACGTCGGAGCCGTGACCGCCCGCGAGCGGCCCGACGTCGCGTTGGTCGGGCTCGGGGAAAGCTCCGACCACGCGCTCGAGCTGATCGACAAGATCGTGCGGGAAGCCGCCTGTCCCGTGATCGTCCTGCTCCACACGCCCGATCCTGTCTTCGTCAAGGAGGCATCCAAGCGCGGCGTATTCGCCCACATCAGTGACGCCGACGTCGAGGACTGGCAGAGCTCGATCGACATCGTGCTGCGGCGCTTCGCCGAATACCACGACCTCGAAGGCGCTTTCGGGCGTCGTGCCCTCACCGAACGTGCCAAGGGCATCCTCATGGAACGCCACTCCGTCGACGAGGCAGGCGCCTTCGAGATGCTCCGCGAGCAGTCCCGAACCGCCAACCGCAAGCTTGTCGACATCGCTACCGCCGTCGTCGACGGCCACCGCCTGCTCCCGAAGCATCCATACACGCCGTCCTAGAAGCGACGACCTATGGCATTTGTCCTGCAAATGGGCAACGCGGCGATCCGCCCGTGCTGCATAGCGTCCGCTCTGACCTTCCTCTCCGCAAGCGCTGGCGGTCCCGTGCCGATAGTACGGTCGGACCGCCATGGGTACGAGCCTCATCAGCATCAAGGACGTCGCCAGCGCCCAGTTCGCATTCCGGGTCGAGGACTGGGCCGACCGCTCCCACTGGGCGCGGAAGATGGCCCTTAGCATCAACGGTTACGAGGTCTCGCCCCGGCCGCGCGGGTACGCCTGCCACCGGCCCCGGTGGGTGTGGGTGGAGGCCGATGCGGCCGGGCGGAAGGTGCCCTGGAGCGACTTTCGGCTGCTCGTCCCGACCGATGCGCTGACCCCGATCGAGCTGCACGTCGCCAACGCCGCCGCCTGAGCGGGCAGCCAGCCACCTAGCGAACGGACTCGGGCCGTGACCCTCCGAACGCGTAGGCTCCCTGCGAGGAGAACAGGTGAGGCAACCACATCATGAGCAGGATGTGAGCGAGGATCGGGATGAGACCCCGGACGAGCGTTTGGACCGCAACACGATCGAGTTGCTCAACGAGCTGCGCATCGCCGGCACCGGGATTCAGGTCCTGTTCGCGTTCCTGCTCGTCGTGCCATTCAACGCCGGCTGGTCGAGGACGTCCGCGTTCGAGCGCACCGTGTACTTCGTCACGCTTGTGCTTGTCGCGATCGCAACGTTCCTGCTGATAGCGCCGGCGGTGCATCACCGACTTCTGTTCCGCCGCCACGAGAAGCCCTATCTGATCGCTGTCGCCAATCAGCTGGCAATCACGGGGTTCGTGTTCCTCGCGCTCGGCTTCACGGGGATCTTGGTGCTGCTCTCGGATTACGTGGTTGGCGGCATCGCGCCGATTGTCGCCGGCGCGCTGACGCTCGCAATGACGGGTTGGCTGTGGTTCGCGCTGCCGCTTGGGCGCCGGGCGCTAGAGGAGCGATGAACTCGGGCTCCCTTTAGTCCCGCGCTCTCGCGGTGGTTGTCTCGTTTCGCAGAACGGGCTGGGGAAGGCGCTGGGGATAGCGGATCCTTCACTGAATCTGTATGGCGGTGCCATGAGTCTGCACGCCTCCTTCACATTCCGGGTGCAGACTGAAGTAAGTACCAGTCAGTCCGCCGGAGTGAGGCCTTATCCGACCGGTCGCCATTCAGAGAGCGACGCAGGCGCGGCCCGCACTGCCGGTGCGTTACCAAGGAGCAACATGATGAACACCAAGCGAACCTCAGTCACGAAGCGGGTCATGAAGCGAGCGATCGCGATCTGGAAGGAAACCGGACACGCCAACCGGCGCCTTTTCAAGATCCAGACCGGCGTCAAGCCGTAAGCCCGTCAGCTCGTCGGCGCTGGCTGGAGGACCACGATGACCGACCTCCGTCCGGTCCTCTGAGATTCCTCCCGCTGGCGCTCCGCTGATGGAGCGTCGGGCGCGGTACCTTTCCCCGATGGAGACAATCGGCCCGGGTGGGCTCGTTAGGGTCGCGGGTCGCGGTCCCGATCTGGATGGGATCGTGTTCGACGTACCGAGCCACGCAAAGGTAGTGGTGGCCGTGGTGGAACCCGGCCGAGGGCCGACGTTCCGCACCGTTCATCCCAGCGCCTTGACTGAGCGGGCGGAGGAGGGTCCCGACGATCGGGCATTGCGTCTTCTCCTCGGTCGGACACCGTCGCCAGCCCATGATGCAGCGCGCGGCGGAGGCCGCGGCGGGAGAGGACGAGCGGGCCACACGCGCGCACCAACGCACCGCACGACCGGCCGGTAGCGAAGCTGAGCGCCGGGAGCTGACGGCTCAACCGAGGCTCGCGGCGAGGCGTGACCTGCCCCTTTGAGGGGGGGCTCGTAGGACGACTTCTGACGACGCGATCGCGCCGTCCTGGCGAGCGCTTACGCTGGCGCGCGATGAGTGATTTCTCTGCCCGCGCTCGTTCCCTCGCCCGCCGGATCGAGTCCGGCCGGTCCGAGTCCGGGGTGGCCGAGGAGCTCGATAGGCTGCGGGCCCTGTGGCGCTCGCTTCCCGGTGCGGAGCGCGCCGAGGCACTCGACGCGGCGCGCGCGTTGGCTGAGGCCCAGGCGGGCGCCGCCCCATCCGCGACGCGCCTTGGTGATGACGCCGCCGCACAACTCGCAATTCGTGGTCTTGACCGCATTGACGTCGAAGCCCCGCCGGAGCGTCGCTATGACGGACCTCCGGATCCCGATCGGCTGCTCGCCCACTTCGGTCTGGATGAGTTCCGGCCCGGGCAGCGCGAGGCCGTCGCGGCGGCACTCACGGGGCGCGACAGCCTCGTGGTGATGCCTACCGGCGGTGGCAAGAGCCTGTGCTACCAGCTCCCGGGGATCGCGTCCGATGGGCTGACGGTCGTGGTCTCCCCTCTGATCGCACTGATGGCGGATCAGTACCGACGGCTTGTGCTTGGGGGACATCCGGTGGCGATGATCGCTTCGGGGATGGACGCGGGGGCAGCCGCACGTGCTCTGGAGGATGTACGTGGCGGCCGCGCGCGAATCGTGTTGTGCTCGCCCGAGCGCTTCGCCTCCCCTGCGTTCCTGGCGGCGCTCGCGCAACGTAGCGTGGCTCTGTTCGTCGTTGACGAAGCCCATTGCGTGTCGGAGTGGGGTCATGACTTCCGCCCCGACTACCTGCGCCTGCGCGGGGTGATCGACCGTCTGGGCTCGCCGACTGTGATGGCATGCACTGCGACCGCGACCGAGCAGGTCGCTGAAGAGATCAGTGCGCGGCTCGGCCTCCGCGAGCCGCATGTGATGCGAGCGGGCTTCGATCGGCCCAACCTGTCCTTCGACGTCATCGCGCTTGACGGGACGGGGTCCAAAGCGCGCAAGCACATGTTGCTCTCAATCGCGCTGTCAGACCCCGCCAACCGCCCCGCGATCGTCTACTGCGGAACGCGCCGCGAAGTCGAGGAGGTCTGTGAGCGCCTCCGGTCCGAGGGCCTGCTCGCCGTCGGGTACCACGCCGGCATGCCGGCGGACGAGCGCGCCTCGGCGCAGCACCGCTTCATGGAGGGCGACGCCGAGATTGTCGTCGCCACAAACGCATTCGGGATGGGGGTGGACAAGGCCGACGTCCGCGCGGTCGTGCACTGGGCGATTCCCAAGAGCGTCGAGGCCTACTACCAGGAGGTGGGTCGCGGCGGGCGCGACGGCCACCCAGCGCGCGCAATTCTGCTGGCCAGCCGAGCCGACCTCGGCCGGCTGATCAACTTCATCAAGGCCGATGCGGTCGAGGCCGACGACGTGCTCGCGTACATGCGGCGCGTCAAGGCCTCCTGCGCTGGCGGGGTCACGGTGATCGACGCGCCGCGGGCAGACCGCGACAGGGTCTGCCTCGGCATCGCCGAGCGGGCGGGCTTGTGCGCGCTGGAGCCCGCGTCGGGAGGGCGGCTGCAAGTGACCTTCCCTCCATCGCCCCGCGCCGGAGAGGTCGCGTCCATCTGTCGGGTCGCGCTCGATCGCGCCTGGCGTGCCTACCGCGCCGTCGTGGCGTTCAGCTCGCCCTCCGGACCGTGTCGGCGCCGCGCGCTGCTTGACCACTTCGGAGACCGCCGGCAGGCTGCACCTGTGGGGCGCTGCTGTGACGTGTGCGATCCCGACACGATCGGCCTGCCCGACCCTGCTTCGCTTACGCCGGCACGAGCCAAGCGATCACGCGCGCCAGACGCTACGCCGCTCGATCCGGCCGACGTCGCGCTCCTGGAAGCCCTGCGCAAGTGGCGGTCGCGCGCGAGCAAGGGCAAACCCGCGTACACCGTCGCTCACAACCGCACCCTCGAAACGATCGCCGCCACCCGACCGCGCTCGCTGTCCGAGCTCGCGACGATCAAGGGCATCGGCCCCACCTTTGTCGAGCGACACGGACAGGACGTGCTCGCGCTCGTCGTCGACACGGCGCCGCGTGAGATCGCAGTCCAGTCGCCCGGCGCTTGAAGTCGCGGTCGTCCGCGGTGCAGCTCAAGGGTCTTCGGCCTATGTGAAGGCGGGGATCGCTGTGATCGCGCGCCCCATGATCAGGGTGTGGATCTCGTCGGTTCCCTCATACGTGCGAACGGCCTCAAGATTGTTGGCGTGGCGCATCGGCGTGTAGTCGAGCGTGATCCCGTTTCCACCGAGCAGCGTCCGGGCTTCGCGGCAGATCGCGATTGCCTCGCGGACGTTGTTGAGCTTTCCGAAGGAGATCTGCTCCGGGAGCAGAGTGCCGGCATCCTTCTGGCGCCCCGTGTGCACCGCCACGAGCAGGCCCTTCTGGATCTCCAGGACCATGTCCACGAGCTTCTGTTGGGTGAGCTGGAAGCTTGCGATCGGCCTGTCGAACTGGTGGCGCCGCAGGGCATACGTGAGCGCCGCCTCGTAGGAGTCACGGGCGGCGCCGAGCGCGCCCCACATGATCCCGTAGCGAGCCTCGTTGAGACAGGCCAACGGGGCCTTTGAGGCCGGTCACGCCGGGAAGGACGCTTTCCTGCCCCAGCCGCACTCCTTCGAGCATGACGTCGCACTGGATCGAGGCGCGCATCCCAAGCTTTGGCTCGATCACGGTAGAGCTGAATCCCGGCGTCGAAGTCGGCACGAGGAAGCCGCGGATTCCGTCCTCGGTCTTCGCCCATATGACCGCGATATCGGCGATCGAGGCAAGCCCGATCCAACGCTTGGCGCCGTCTAGCACCCACTCGTTCCCATCAAGCCGAGCGACCGTCTGCATTCTCGAGGGATCGCTGCCGGCATCCGGCTCGGTCAGGCCAAAGCACCCGATCAATTCGCCCTGCGCCATCCCGGGCAGCCACTGCTCCTTCTGCGCCTCGGATCCGAACTTGTGGATCGCGCTCATCGTCAGCGACCCCTGGACACTCGCGAACGTGCGCAGACCCGAGTCGCCGGCCTCCAGCTCCAACATCGCCAGGCCATACTCCACCGCGCTGCGTCCAGGGCACCCGTAGCCGTCCAGATGCATGCCGAGCACACCGAGCCCGCCCAACTCCCGAGCCAGTTCACGCGGGAAACGCGCGGCTTCGTACCAGGCATTGATGTTCGGCCGGATCCGCGCATCCACGAACGCCCGGACTCGGTCTCGCAGCTCGAGCTCTTCGGCCGCGAACAAGCTATCGACGTTTAGGTAATCGACCGCGATCGGGGCGATTCCGTCACTCGCCTTCGTCATCACGAGGCTCCTTAATCCGGCATGGGTTGGCTTCCCGGATACCCCCGGGAAGCCAACGTGAAGCCGTCTCTCAGGTTGCGATGAGCGATCCGTACACCGTGCAAACGTTCAGCTTGCCGAGCGTCGTGCTGTTATCGAACGCGTAATTGACAGTCACTACCTTACCGTTGGAAGTCTCAAACAGAACAGTGCCGGTCGAGTCGAAATCGCCCGAGCTGGGTGACAGGCCGACACCCTTCGTCTTGCTAGTGAACGAGCTGTTCTTGACGATGTGAATCCGACCGAGGCCGTCGAAGATCCGGCCGAACAGATCCGCGTTGGTCGAGGACGAGAACCCGAAGATCACTGGGCTCCCGCCCGAATTACAACGTGCGTTGATCAGCAGCGAGTCGATGTTGACCAACGTCACCGTGTTCGAGTTCGCTTTGCCGACAAATGAGAACGTCCTCGTCACCGCTCCGCTCGTGCTGGCGCTCGACGTTCCGGTCGTCAGGACGACTACCGCAATGATCGAAACGATCAACGCGGGAACGCTGCACGTCCCGATGATTCGCTTCATTTCCGACTCCTTTCTCGCGGCGTCGCCGCGATTCCTCCTGCATGTAGGGGACTGAGGACAGATCGATTCAGGGTCGGTGGCGCGCCGGCGACTCATCGCCGATCGGCGGCGCGAGCAGGCTCGCCGCGCGACGATCCGCCTCCATGAGACTGGCGCCCACCCTCACGTCCGATGACCGACATCGCCTACTTCCCGTGGTCGCTTGCGCGGAACCGCACGCTGGCACCCGCCCGCCGATGACGCATCACCCAAGTCGGGTGATGTCACGATTGCCGCACAAGCCCGGCGAAGCGGCCGCCACGGCATCACCGGCCGCTCGTCGGGACAGCACACACGTGCCGGGTGTCACACTGCTCGCGCTGAGATCCGGGCCATGGTCGTCCACCCGACCCAAGGAGGCGTAGTTCATGCAAATCGGCGCTGTGTACCCGCAGATCGAGCTTCGAGGAGATCCGAGCGCCGTGCGGCGGCTCGGGCTTGCGGTCGAGGAGCTTGGCTTCGACTACCTCCTGGCCTACGACCACGTGCTCGGTGCCGTTCATGCCGATCGAACGCCCCAGCTCACGGGCCCCTATACCGAGCACGACCCGTTCCACGATCCGTTCGTGATGTTCGCCTATCTGGCCGCCATCACGGAACGTCTCCAGTTCGCCACCGGGATCCTGATCCTCCCCCAGCGCCCGACAGCGCTCGTCGCCCGCCAGGCAGCGGATCTCGATCTTCTGTCCGGCGGTCGACTACGCCTCGGTGTCGGGATTGGCTGGAACTACGTCGAGTACGAAGCCCTCGGGCAGCAGTTCCGTACCCGCGGCGCCCGCCAGGAGGAACAGATCGGACTGCTCCGCCGGCTCTTCACAGAACCCGTCGTCGACTTCTCAGGCCGGTTCGACCGGATCGACCGAGCCGCGCTCGTCCCCAGGCCGGCGCAGCCCATCCCGATCTGGCTCGGTGGATCCTCCGAGCCGGCCTACGATCGGGCCGCCCGCTTGGCCGACGGCTTCATCTTCATCGGGGGCGACATCGACCGCACGATCGCCACCTGGAAGCGGCTCCGCGAGCGGGTGCGCAGCCTCGGCCGGCCGGTCGAAGACTTCGGCGCGGAATACGTCGCGCGGCCGCAGGGTGGGCCAGACGACCTCCCCGCCGCGATCGACGTGTGGCGCGAGGCCGGCGGCACCCACTTCTCGGTGGTCACCATGGGCCTCGGCTTGGACTCCGTCGACGGCCATATCGATTGCCTCGGCTCGGTCGCAAACGCGCTGAGCCTGTCGTGATGGCTGCCGGCAAACCGGCAGTCTGCCAAGAGCCTTGAGTGGGTCCCGTGAGACCCGGCAGTTAGCTCAGCCCGCAGGCTCCAACACGAACACCGGGATCTCCCGGTCGGTCTTTGTCTGGTACTCGGCGTAGTCCGGCCAGACCGCGACAGCGCGCTCCCACCACGTCACGCGCTCCTCGCCAGAGAGCTCGCGCGCGGTGTAGTCACCCTTGGCTCCTTCGTCCTGAAGCTCAACGAGCGGATGCTCTACGAAATTGCGATACCACGCCGGATGCTGGGGCGCACCACCCTTAGATGCGACCGCCGCATACGCGCCATCGTGCTCGACCCGCATAACAGGGTTCTTGCGCAGCTTGCCGGAGCTGGCGCCCAGCGATGTGACTACGACCACCGGGACGCCTCTCAGCTTCGTTCCCTTCGTCCCACCCGAGCTCTCGTACTCCGCGACCTGGTCCCGGACCCACTCCGAAGAGCTCGGCTCATATTCGCCCGTTAGCGGCATGGTTTCTCCTTTGAGCTGGTTCACCAGGAAGATTAGAAGAGCCGGCCTCGCTGTTCGCTCGCCGAGGAGCGGCGGCTCGTCGCGCAGGGCCCCGGCTTCAACGACGACGAGGAGGAACTCGGCGCTCCGACACCGAGCAGTCCAAGCACAACACGCTGTCAGGCATCGCTTCCAACCGACCGCGAGAGATTGGTCCGCCACACACATCGCAAATGCCGTAGGTCCCCTCGTCCAGCTTCGCCAGTGCTCGCTCGGTTCGATCCAACCCACGCTCGAGCGCCTCGCCAACACCGATGTCCGTCAACCGGCTCACCGCCTCAGAGGTGCCATCGCCGATCCGTTTGCCGAAGCTCACAGCACTGCCAAGCTCGGGACGCTCTGCCAGCACCCCCAACCGCCGTCGGTCACGGTCGCGACGCGCTTCTAGTTCAGCGCGCACGGCGTCGAGGTCGAGATCATTGGATGCCACCATCCCTACCGTACCTCCAGGGCGTCGTCCTCGAGCAGTCATTCGCGTGGGTTCTGTGCGAGGCTGGCGCGATGGACAAACGCAGAATTGAGCGGCTCGGCCGCGATGTAAGCGTCATCGGCCTGGGCACGTGGCAGTTGGGTGCCGATTGGGGATCGGTCGACCCTGGCGAGGCGATGGAGACGCTCGGCGCGGCCGCTGATGCCGGCGTCACGTTCTTTGACACTGCCGATGTCTACGGGGACGGGCGCAGCGAGGAGTTCTGCGGGCGTCTGCGTGAGGCACGACCCGATGTGTTGGTCGCCACCAAGATGGGGCGCCGGGTCGATCAGGTACCCGAGAACTACAACCGCGACAACTTCCGTGCGTGGAACGATCGATCGCGGGACAAGCTCGGCGTCGATCGGCTGGATCTCGTGCAGCTGCATTGCCCGCCGGATGCCGTGTTCGACGATGACGCGGTTTTCGCCGACCTGGATGAGATGGTCCGCGAGGGACGCATGAGCGCCTACGGTGTGTCGGTGGAGACCTGCGCGCAGGCGCTGCGCGCGATCCATCGCCCGGGCGTGGTGACCGTGCAGATCATTCTGAATTGCTTCCGGCTGAAGCCGCTGGAGGAGGTTCTGCCCGCTGCCCGGCAGGCTGGTGTCGGGATCATTGCGCGCGTGCCGCTCGCCTCGGGGATGCTGTCGGGACGCTACGACGAGCAGACCCAGTTCGCCGCCGATGATCACCGCAGCTACAACCGCCACGGCGAGGCTTTCGATGTTGGGGAGACATTCTCAGGCGTCCCGTATGAGATCGGGTTGACCGCCGCCCGCGAGCTCACCCAGCTGCTTGACGAGGGGCAGACGTTGCCGCAGTTTGCGTTGCGGTGGATCCTCGATCAGCCCGGAGTGAGCACGGTCATACCGGGGGCCCGTAACGCCGACCAGGCCCGCGCCAACGCCGCGTGCGCCGAACTCCCACAGCTACGCGACCAGCAACTCGCCGGCGTGCGTGACATCTATGACCGTCTGTTGCGCGCTCACGTTCACGATCGGTGGTAGCAGAGGCCCGCGGCGCGCAGACCTGCCGAGCATGCTCAGCTTTCCGGGTTCTGGGGTTGGTTGAATACCGCGGATGGCCGTCAGCCCGCGTCGTCGATCCAAGTCACTGCCCGGCCACCTTCCGCAAGCGGCGCCGGGGGAGGTGCTGGTCTGGACTGATGGCGCATGCCAGCGGAATCCCGGCCCTGGCGGCTGGGCGGCGCTGGTCTGCTGGGAGGATGGGGTCGTCGAGCAGCACAGCGGTGGGCTGGCCCATACGACGAACAACATCATGGAGATGACCGCCGCGCTGGAGGGTTTGCGCGCGCTGCCGTCCGGGTCGCGCGCGTGCGTCGTGACCGACTCGCGCTACCTGCACGACGGCATGACCTCCTGGATGGCCAGCTGGAAGCGCAAGGGCTGGAGGACGGCTTCGGGTGACCCGGTCAAGAACAAGGAGATCTGGATCCAGCTCGACGCCGCAGCGTCAGACCACGATCAGGTTCGCTGGCACTGGGTCAAGGGGCACATCGGCCACGCGCTCAACGAGCGAGCCGACCTGCTGGCGGTCGCCGCCACGCATAGCGCCGCTCGGTCCGTGCTCTGAGATCCGCCGCGGGCGGAGCTCGCACTGGAAGCGGCGGTCAAGCTCGAGCGCAAAGCCACCAGGCACGCCTCACCTCGCGGGGGGCGCGGGGGGTGCCGGCGGCCGCCCGGCCGGGCCCATGAAGGCGATGACCTGGTCGGTGCCCGGAAGGAGCAGCAGGCCATCGCCGACCGATGGCGTCGGGAAGTGGTTCGCAAACCCGCCGAAGGGGATCGAGACGACCTCCTTGCCGTTGGCCGGGTTGAGGCCGTGCACCGCGTTGTCGCCTCCAATCGTCCAGACCAGTCCATCGGCGATGATCGGTGCGCCAGCGGCGCCGTCGGCGTCGGTCCATAGCCGCTTCAGGTAGGGGGCCTTCGTCGAGACCTTGATCGCCGTCACGCCGTTCGGGCAGGGCAGGTAGACGACCGAGCCCTTCACCGCGTGCCCGCCGTCTGGGTCCCCACTGCACACCGAAAGCGACGCGACCTCGCCCTCCTCGCCGCCGAGATGTCCCTGACGCAGCAGATAGGCGGTGTCCGTCTTGCCGACCTGAAGCGCAAAACCATCTACGAGCGCGGGGTCCCCGGTCCCGAGGTCGAGGTCGTCGGCGCTGAGCTTCTGCCAGTCCTTGGGGTAGAAGATCGAGTTGAGGTGCATGGTCGGCGACAGCTCGAGCACAGCATCGCTGTCGTCGTACGGCTGGCCCGCGCCGAGGTTGTAGCCGTCGGCGCTCGCCACGTAGACGTTCCCGTGAGGGTCGACGACCGGAGAGCTGCCGCCCATCCACACCGCCCCCCGATCCCGGCCGCTGCCGATCTGGAAGTAATGAAGCCGTCCTCCCCTCTCCGGGATCGAGACGACGTAGCCGTGGGCAGGACCGTTGGGGCCGGGACAGTCGCCGGTGTTCTGACCGTAGGCGATGACGACGAAACCGTGGTCGAGCGCCAGCCCTGGCCGCTGCAGCTGCGCGAGCTGGTCCTCGCCGGCGTTCGGCATCGCCCGCTCGTTCAGCTCGACCCTGCCGGTGAACAGGTTGAGCCCGAATAGACGGTGCGACGCTTCCACACCGCCAGAAGCAGACGGGCCGCTTATCAGGGTGTCCGCATCGACGAAGATCTCGTGGCGCTTGGAGTCGATCACCGGGGTGCCCGTAATGCCAACCTCGGGCGAAATGTCGCCGCAAGGCAGGTCACGGGATGGCACGGCCTTCGCCAGGTGGCGCGACCACAGCACGCGCCCGCTGTGTGCCGCCATCACGTAGACGGTGTCGTTCTCGGTCGCCGCGACGACGCGGCCGTCGGCGACAAGCGGCTCGCCATACAGCTGCCCGTCGAGCATCGACGAGGTCCAGGCCCGCCGCGAAGGCAGCAGCTTGGTTTGCGCCCCTTGGACTCCGGTCGCCTCAGCGGTCCCGTGGTACGTGGTCCAGTTGGAGCCGAAACCGGAGGCGCGCGGCACGGATTTCGCCGCCCCGGCGGTCGCGCTTCCGGCTGTTGACGCCGCCGAGCCGGTCACCGAAGAACCACAGCCGAAGCAGCAGAGCAACGTAGCCGTCACGGCCGCCCCTACAGCTAGGGTTGCGCTCAGGCGCCTCCGGACTCCACGCCCCACAGCGGCTAGCCGAGCCGCTGTTCCCACCGCGCAACCCGAGTAGCTGCCACCGTTCGCTGAGTGTACCCGGCGCAGCTTCCCTACCACTCACATGGCTTAGCGGTTGTGGTTGACGAGCTCGATGTTGTGCCCGTCCGGGTCGAGCACGAACGCGCCGTAGTAGCCCGGGTGGTAAACGGCGCGCTCGCCCGGGGCGCCGTGGTCCTCGTAGCCCGCGGCGAGCGCGGCGGCGTGGAAGGCCCGCACCGTGGCGTCCGCGTCCGCGGGGAACGCGAGGTGGACGTGTTCCGTAAGCGGGCGCTCGTCGCGCACGAGCGAGAAGGAGAAGTCGGGGCCGGAGAACTGCACGTGATCCGGCGAGTCGCGCGCCAGGCGGAGCCCGGCGTAGGGCGCGACCGTCGTGTAGAAGCGCCGCGACGCCTGCGGGTCGCGTACCCGGAGCCACAGGTGGTCGATGCTGCCGTCGGGCACAGGGCGCTCGCGGGCGGCGTGGACCGCCTCGACACTGTTGCCGTCCGGGTCGAGCAGGAAGCCGCCGTAGTAGTCGGGGCCGTAGACCGGGCGCGGCCCGGGCGCGCCGTCGTCGGGGTGACCGGCGTCGATCCCCGCCTGCCAGAAGGCGTCGACCGCCGCGCGGTCGGGCGCGCGAAAGCCGACGTGCAGGCCGTGGGTCACAGGGTGCTCGCGGTCCGTCCGGCCGATGTCCCAGTCCTCCCACTCGACCAGCGCGGCGTCGGCGTGGCTAGGCTCGACGCCGAGCACGGAGAGCACGGTGCGGTAGAAGCGCTCGGACACCGCGAGGTCGGACACGGCGATGCCCACGTGGTCGAACATCGCCCCAAGGCTACCGTCGCGAGCATGCTCGAGCTGGCGAGTGGGGCGACCCGTGCGGCGTCGGCAATGGCCGTACGATGCTCAATGGTGAACTTCATCGCGATCATCGTCCGTCGTTCCGGTGCGATGAGCTTGAAGCCATGCTGATCTACTCGATGGGCGTCTCGGTGGACGGCTTTATCGCCGACCGCGAGGGCGCGTTCGGGTGGACGGTCCCGAGCGAGGAGCAGTTTCGTTTCCACATCGCGCAGGTACGCGAGCTCGGCGGCTATCTGTGCGGCCGCAGGCTCTACGAGACCATGCTGGTGTGGGAGACGGATCCGTCGATGCGCGACAACGAGCTCGGGGCCGCGTTCGCCGACATCTGGTGCGCTATCCCGAAGGTCGTCTTCAGCCGCACGCTGGACAGCGTTCAGGGCAACGCCCGGCTCGCCGAGGCGTCGGTGGCCGAGGAAGCCGCTGCGGCGCTCGACGCGACCGACAAGGACGTCTCGATCGGCGGCGCCGGCCTGGCCGCGGCAGCGATCGAGCTCGGCCTCGTCGATGAGCTGCGCATGTTCCGCAATCCGGTCGTCGTCGGTGGCGGCACGCCCTTCCTGCCGCCGATCACCGAAGACGTTCGGCTGGACCTGGTCGAGACCAGGACGTTCGGCTCGCGCGTGATCTACGAGCGCTACAGGCGCGCCCGTGATGAGTCGGACTGACCCCGCCGTCCGAGTCATCAGCGCGGATGATGCATTCGTGGTAGGAATGCGCGGATGTCGGGCTGCGGTCGGACGCGAATCCTTTGGCGGGCGGCGAGCTGATGGCGCTCGCGGGTGCGGTCGAGGCCGTGCGCGTGGGCGGCTCCGCTAGCACGCCCGGTTTCGCCGGGCTTCTGGACGCGGCGTGATCCAGAACGAGGGGTTCGCGGTGGAGCCGTGGGCGGTCCGCGAGACTGCGCTTGATTTCGAGCGCTTGGCGCAGACCGAGTCGGTGTTCGCGCTCGCCAATGGGCACCTCGGGATGCGGGCAAACCTCGACGAGGGGGAGCCATTCGGGCTGCCGGGCACCTATCTCGCCGGGTTCTACGAGACGCGGCCGCTGCCCTACGCGGAGGCGGGGTATGGCGATCCCGAGGATGGGCAGACCGTGGTCAACGTGACGAATGGCAAGATCCTGCGGCTGCTGGTCGAGGATGAGCCGTTCGACCTGCGTTACGGCGAGCTGCGCAAACACGAGCGGGTGCTCGACCTGCGGGCCGGGGTGCTCCGCCGGGTGGTCGAGTGGGTCTCGCCGACGGGGTGTCCTGTCAGGATTTCGTCGACCCGAATGGTCTCGTTCACGCAACGCTCGATCGCAGCGATCATGTACGAGGTCGAGTCGCTCGACGACGCGGTCCAGGTGGTCCTGCAGTCCGAGCTCGTCACCAACGAGACGTTGCCCATGAACGAGCCGGACCCGCGGGCGGCGGCTGCGCTCAGCTCGCCGCTGGTCTCGGACCTGTTTCACGGCCATGACCTTGAGGCGATTCTCATCCATACCACGAGGTCCAGCGGCCTGACCGTTGGCGCGGCGATGAATCACCGGATCGATGGACCCGCGGATGCCGCGACCACAATGGCGAGCCGCCCCGACCTCGCGCGTCTTACGATCACTGCGACGGCGGAGCCGGACGCGCCTCTGCGCGTGACGAAGTTCGTCGCCTACGGCTGGTCGGGCACGCGGACCGTTCCGGCGTTACGCGACCAGGTTGACGCGGCGCTGGCGGGCGCCGTGCACACCGGTTGGGACGGGCTGCTGCAGGAGCAGCGCACCTATCTCGATAACTTCTGGGCGGCTGCCGATATCGAGATCGACGGTGACCAGGAGCTTCAGCAGGCGATCCGCTTCGCGCTGTTCCACACGCTCCAGGCGGGCGTGCGGGGCGAGCGGCGCCCGATTCCAGCCAAGGGACTCACCGGTCCCGGATACGACGGTCACACATTCTGGGACACTGAGGCGTTCGTGCTGCCGCTGCTCACGTACACGCGCCCGCGCGCCGTCGCGGATGCGTTGCGCTGGCGCCACCAGACGCTGGACCTCGCGCGAGAGCGCGCGCAGTCGCTGGGGCTTCGCGGCGCGGCGTTTCCGTGGCGGACGATCGCCGGCGAGGAATGCTCGGGCTACTGGCCGGCAGGCACGGCGGCGTTCCACATCAACGCGGCGATCGCGAACGCGACGGACCGCTACCAGCTGATCACCCAGGACGAGACGTTCGAGCGTGAGACGGGGGTCGAGCTGCTCGTCGAGACGGCCCGGTTGTGGCGCTCGCTCGGCCACCATGACGCCGCGGGACAGTTTCGCATCGACGGCGTCACCGGGCCGGACGAATACAGCGCGATCGCCGACAACAACGTCTACACGAACCTGATGGCGTCGCGGAACCTCAGCGCCGCTGCCGCCGCAGTCGAGCGACACCCCGATGTGGCAAAGCAGCTGGCCGTCGACGACGAGGAGGCCGCGAGCTGGCGGGACGCCGCCACATCGATCTTCATCCCTTACGACGAGTCGCTCGCGGTCCATCCCCAAGCGGACGGCTTCACCGAACACGACGTGTGGGACTTCGACTCGACCCCGCCCGAGAACTATCCCCTGCTACTGCACTACCCATACTTTGACCTCTACCGCAAGCAGGTCGTCAAGCAGGCGGACCTCGTGATGGCGCTGTTCTTCGCCGGCGAGGCGTTCACCGCCGAGCAGAAGGCGCGGGACTTCGCCTACTACGAGCCGCTGACCGTCCGCGACTCGTCGCTGTCGGCCTGTGTTCAAGCGATCGTTGCCGCCGAGGTCGGGCACGTCGAATTGGCCTACGACTATTTCGCCGAAGCTGCGCTGCTCGACCTCGACGACCTCGAGCACAACACACGCGACGGCGTTCACATCGCCTCGCTCGCGGGCGCGTGCATCGCCGCGCTCGCCGCCTTCGGCGGGCTACGCGACCACGACGGGATGCTCAGCTTCTCCCCCCGCCTCCCGCAGGCGCTGACCCGCGTCGCATTCAGCCTCCGCTGTCGCAAGAGCACGCAGATAAGAATCGAAGTCGAGCGGACCCAGGCGACGTACAGCCTGCTGAAGGGCGAATCACTCGACATCCATCATCATGGAAAGCCGGTGACCGTCACCACCGAGCACTCCGTGCGGCGCCCGATCCCATCCGCCCCGGCGCTCGACCAACCCAAGCAACCACCCGGTCGGGAGCCCGTACACAGACGAGCGCCGGCCGACGCCCACTAGCTGCTCGCTCACCGCGGCAGCCCAACCCATCGCTGCGGCAGATAGCAGCGCTAGCGTCCCCGGTGTGGAGTTCAGCCGCGAGTTGCGCAACGACGTCCTGGCCGGAGACATCACGCTCTCGATCCGGCTGTGGAAACGGCCGCGGGTCAAGCAGGGCGGCCGCTACCGCGTTGGCCTCGGCGAGATCGAGATCGACGCCATCGAGCTTGTCCCGTTCGCGGCAATCACCGGGGAGGACGTCCGACGAGCCGGCGAGCCCGACCGCGAGACGCTGCGCCAGCGCGCCGCGCACGCCGGGCCGATCGACGACGGCACCCTTGTCTATCGGATCGAGTTCCACACGCCGAGCCCCGGCGACTGATGGCCCTGACCTCGCCCTACCGGTCGGCCAGCGGGAACGCAACGTCGCAGACGGGATCGCGTTCTCCGATGCCGTCCGGCTCGGCGATGTAGACCTCGCGACACGACAGCCTGGCGCCGGGACGAGCTATGACCTCGGGTGAGCAGGCAACGGCGTCGTATGCCGCGAGGATGGCGGGGTAGGCCCACTGTGCCTTGGTAATCGTCGTGTAGGCCTCGTCGTGAGCTGGTTCGGTGCGGATCCCGATGGCGGCCGTCGCTTGAACGTGGTCCGAGCAGCCGAGGACAGCCTCAAGCGGACCATCGTCGTCGGCGCTAACCGGGCCGTGGAAGATGAGGATGAACGGCCCGGCCGCCAGGGCTCCGTCCAGATGCGCGCCGAACGCCGTTTTCGCCTCTTGAACGAAGCTGTCGGTCTCATGCCCGTGAAGCCGGCGTTGCATCGACATCACGCGTCGGGCAGGAACGTGGCGGGTCGCGATCGGGAACATCGGGTCGTCTCCTTCTTGAAGGATGGCTCGGATATGGCGGATGAGCAGCTTGCGGTCGGCGTGCCGGCGGTCGATCTCGCCAACGATCCGATCGAGCCGTTCGATGCCCAAGTCGCCGGCAACGGCGAGGTCCTCGAGGATCAGGCCGATCTCGGCCAGGCTCAAGTCGGCTCCACGCAGCAGGCCGATCAGCAGGCCGGTACGGACCTGACCGACGTCGTAGCGCCTATATCCGCTGGCTTCGTCGATACACGCCGGGCAAAGAAGTCCGACCCGTTGATAGATCCGGAGGGCCTTCGGCGTCAGACGCGTGCGCCGGGCGAACGCACCGATCGAGAGGAGTCGCTCTGCTGGGTCACCGGCCACGTCCAGATTCTCGTCATTGCCCCTGGGGAAGAGTCAAGCCGGGCAAATCGTTCACTGCCGCGACCGGCACACTGTCCCTGATCGGCTCGTCGCGATCGAGCGCACCCATCCGCGATCTCCTGTTCGGGTGGACCCCCGTCGACGAGCCAATCGGATGAACTCGGTTACGCGCGAAGCGAGCGGTCAACCGCGCGGGCGACCTGCTCGCGTGAACGGGCTTGGACCGCGGACCTGAGAGCAACGCGCCAGCGTTCGGGAGTCCCTGCGGTGCACTTCAGCCCCAGGTCCGCGAGCACCGTGGCTTGATCAACGTGAACGGCGATCTGCTCGGCGCGGCGCTGGGCGGCGATATGTTGGGCGCGGGCCAACGGCGTCCGGCCACGGTCGCCAGAAAGCCTGAGGAGATCCTCCGATACCAGCGGTATCGCGCGCCGCGCGCACCTCTCCCACGGCGCGTCAGCCGCCGAATCGACGACAACCTGACGCACGACTCGCCAACCAGCATGGTGCGAATCGCAACGCGCAACGAGGAACCGGGCCAGTGCCTCGGCTACACCCACTGCTCCGGGCTCGGACCCATGACCGTCCAGGTGCCGCAATGCGGCACCCACGTCCCGGCCGCCCTCCACTGCCCTGGCGAGCTCCCGCGCAGTCCGCCGCGGCTTTCGTCCTTCATCGTCGATCCCTCCACCGTACTCGACCGGAACCCCAGGGGTGCGCGCAACCGGGTTGGGCGACAACGCCGGCCGTCGCTTAACGCCGAAGGCCCGCTATTGCGGGCCTCGGGCATCAGAAGGTCAGGCGGTTATTTCATGGCCGGGGGACGTCGTTCGGAGAGGAGGTCTCACCCGCTGGTTGCCATCGCTATCTGACAAGGACCTTGTCGGCGCGTACCGCAGGTTCCTTTAGCATCTTCACCGGGACGCGCCCGCACGCTCGGCCGCCGGCCGCACGCTCTCACTCTCGGGTACCGGCACCGACGCGTCCGGCTCGCGATCCCGGCCGCGAGGCAGCCGTGAGGCGAGCGGGAAGCCGAGCGCGGCGACGGCCGCCATCGCCGCGAACGCGCTGAATGTGTGGTGAACGAGCACCTGGACGAGCACGGCGACGGCCAGCCCGCCGAGGTTGCCGGCCAGCCACACGATCGCACCGGCGCTACCGGCGAGTCGACCCGCGAGCCGCTCCGCTGCCGTGAGCACGATCGGCAGAGCCGAGAGCAGCAGCAGGCCGATCGCGACCAGGACGATGGCGCGCACGGCCAGCGACGTGCTGGCCCCGCACAGCAGGCAGCCCACCGTGGTGACCGCGACGGTCGTGAACATGAAGGCACGCTCGCGCCGGCGCTGGGAGACCACCGGGGCGAGTGCCGCGCAGCCGACGATGCCCGCCACGATCATGGCCACCAGCAGGATGCCGGCGGTAGTGTCCGAGACGCCATCGGGGTGCAGCAGCGTTTGTAGCCAGGTCGCCAGCGCCACGAAGATGCCGAAGCCGAGGAACACGAGGCTGCAGAGCGTCCGCAGTTCGGGGATCTTCCACAGCGTCCTGGCCGCGCCGCCCGCGATCGCCGCGCGCTCCTCGGTCGCGTGCCCCGGCCGGCGGAGGGCGAACGCGAGGCCCACCGCCGGGATCAGCGCCAGCACGGCTTCGACCGCCAGCAGGCGCTGCAGGTGGCCGTGAGCGCCGAGTAGCGGTCCCAGTCCCAGCGCAACCAGCATCCCCACGAAGTTGCCCGCCGAGCCGACGGCGATCCCGTTCGCGCGGTCGCCCTCGGCCAGGTACTCGCCGGCCAGCCGGCCGATCGCGCTGAGGATCACCGGCTGTGCGACGGCGACCGCGACCTGACCGGCCATCGCCCAGGCGAACCGATCGCCGCCGAGCCGAATGAACGCGCCGGCGGCCATCAGCCCCGCCGCCGCTCCCAGGGCGGGGCGGAAGTGGCGGTCCAGCAGCGCCCCGGCCGGGATCGCGAGGACGACGTACAGCAGCGGGAAGATCTCCGACAGCCAGCCGACCGCCGTCACCGAGACGCCGTAGTGGTGGGCCGTGTCGGTGGTGATCGCCGCAAACGTGAGCCACAACATCTGGGTTGCGGCCGCGACGAGCGCATACCAGACCAGCGGAGACCAACTGCTGCGCGCTTCTCGCCCGAAACACCCCTCCACGGCGCTGGACAGTACGCGATCTCGCGGCCGCATTCGGAACGGCTATGGGATCAGCACGGTGCGCTCGCCGGGCGGATCACTCTGTGCCCAGGCCGTCTCGACTTCCGCCAACGGCATCGTATGCGCGTTGACCGCGATCGCACTCGTGGCGGTGAGCTCGTGCACGAGCGACGGCAGCTCGGCGCGGTAAACCTCCGGCGAGACCGCACCCTGACCGCTGCCCTGGAGCCGAAGGTTGGCTGAGCGAAGCACCACCGATGGCAGCTCGATAGTCGGGCCGGCGATCGCACCGATCTGGATCCAGTTCATGGCGCGGCTGCGGTCGGACCTCGCGCTGAGCAGCGCGCTCATCGCCCTCTGCGCCGGCACGCCCCACAGGTAGTCGACGACGATGTCGCACTCGGCCGCGGCAGCCGCGAGAGCCTTCCCCGTCGCCTCTCCGTCCTCGGTCAGCTGGACGATGTCGTCGGCACCACGCGAGCTGAGCGCCCGCAGCCGGTCGAGGTCACGTCCGGCGCCGACCACGCGTCCGGCGCCGAGCCGCTTGGCCACCTGTACGGCCATCGCCCCGGCGTTGCCGGTCGCGCCGAGGACGAGGACGCTCTGACCGGGCTCGATCGGAACGCGACGTCGCAGGGCGACCCACGACGACATCGCCGGGTTCATCGCCGCGGCGAGCTTCGCGACGTCGGCGTCGTCGGGGAGCTCGATCGATCGGCGCGCGTCGACGACTGCCTTGTCCGCCATCGTGCCGATCACGTCGTCGGCGGCCACGAAGTAGACCCGCCGGCCGTCGGGTCGCCGCCCGACTCCGTCGATTCCGGGGATCATCGGCAACGCGCCGCTGCTGGTGTAGTGGGCGCCGGCGGCGCCGGTCCGGACGCGGGGGTGCAGGCCCACAGCGAGGACGTCGACGAGCACCTCGTCGCTCGTGCTCGGCTGCGGAACGTCGAACCTCTGGTAGTGCGGTGGCTCGTCGAACGACGTCACCACGGCTGCGTTCATCTTGGCCATGTCGGAGCTTCTCCTGCTTTACGATTTGGTTCGTGCCACGTACCATTTTAGTTGGTGGCGCGTACTAACTCAAGTAGAATGCGAACATGACCTCTAGACGGGCCGACGCGCCGGCGCCGGCCGCCACGCCCGACCAATTGAATCCGGTCGACGGACTGGCTCAGCTGTCGTTCCTCGTTCACGGCATGCTCGAGCGACTGGCGGCCGTGCACGACGTCTCGATCATCCAGACGCGCCTGCTCGGCGTGCTGCGGGACCGCACGCCGACGATGAACCAGCTGGCAACGCTTCTGGGCCTTGACAAGTCCAGCGTCACCGGTCTGGTCGACCGCGCCGAGCGCCGCGGTCTGGTGACGCGCGCGCCCTCCACCACGGACCGCCGGGCAGTGCTGGTGAACCTCACCGACGAGGGTCGATCGCTCGTGGCCGAGGTGGCGACCGGCTTCGAGGCCGAGGTCTCGACGATGCTCGACCGCCTGCCGCCGCGAGACCGGCAGGCACTCACCAAGATCGTGAGCCGACTACTCGTCGCCCATGCGGCGGATCATGGGATCGACCTGTTCGCCGACATCGACACCGGTTGACACTCGGCCCCGATTAGCGGCCCCGGCCCGCCGGGTAGACCCGATCACGCAGCAATCGAGACCGCTGCGGGACGAGTCGCGAACCGGGAGGAGCCGCATTGAAGTCGTTGTCGAAGTCCGCGTCACGCGTGAACCGTGTCACCCGGCTCGCCGTCGGCCTGGCGCTCGCGGCGTCGGCGGTGCTGGTGGCGATGGCGTCCACAGCCAATGCGTTCACCCTGAAGGTCACCGGTCCGTCGAACGCCCCGCGAATGGTGTTCAACAACAAGATGACGGTCAGCTCGATCTGCCTGCCGGTGACCAACCCCGCCGGCGGACGGAGCCTGCTGTATGGGCAGCGTTTCACCGACGGGGCGACGAGCGGTTCGACGCCCGCGATCGTGCTCGTGCACGGGATCGCGTCCTCGACCGAGGACTGGGACTTCTCACCGACCTGGTCGGTCGCGAGGGCGCTCGCGAGCGCCGGCTATGTGGTCTTCTCCTACGACCGACTTGGATACGCCGACAGCAGCTACTACAGCCAGCCCGGCGGCGGGTTCACCCTGACCACCCAGGCGCACCGCGCGATGCTCCACGACGTGGTCGGCGACGTGAAGAGCGGCGGCTACGAGCTCGCCCCGTCCGGCGGCTGCTCCGGCACGACGACGCCGGCCGGAATGCAGAACCGAACCGTCGTGATCGTCGGCCACAGCGCCGGCGGTTGGGTCGTCGCCGGCTATCCCGGTGAGTACCACGACGTCGCGGCGATGATCCAAACGGACATCTCGGGCTCCGCCGGCGGTTCGGCCACGAGCCCGCTCGGAGGCTCGTCGTCGGGCGGCAGCTTCACGCCCGACCCGAACCACCCGGACTACTTCGAGTTCTTCCAGACAACGCAGAACTGCCTGGACTTCAACACATACACGCCGGGCGTGGTCGCGTACGTCGCGAAGATCGCGTGTACGCCGCCGTTCCTCGACTCTCCGTACGGCGAGATCGCGGATCTGGGCGCGATGTACGCGCAGAACGACGCCTACATCTCGATGATCGGTCCCTCGATCCCGGTGCTCCTCACCTCGGGCGAGGAGGACACGACCGACCCACCGTTATCGGCCGACGCCGACTACGCCTACTACAAGGCCCACTGCGGGTGCGATGTGACGCAGGTGCTGCTCCCCAATACCGCGCACCTGTTCATGGTCCACCAATCGCTGCCGACCTGGGTCGACGACGTGGTCGACTGGCTCACATCCCGCGGCCTTCCCGGGACGCACTAGAGCGCGGGGCGCAATCCGTCCGGGTCGTTCTCGCGGTGAGCGACGATCTGCTCGCGCTCGGCGAGCCGGTTCGCCCGCCGCAGCCCCGCCTCGCGCATCCTCCGCTGCTCGTCCGAGCTCGTCACGATCAACGCCGCCACGGGTGCAGGATTGCCGTCGTCGTCGAGCGCCACCATCGTCAGATACGCAGTATTCGTGTGACGCACCTCGCCCGTCCGAGGGTTCTCGGCATCCACGCGCACCCCGACCTCCATCGACGTTCGCCACGCCGCGTTCACCGAAGCGCTCAACGTGACCAACTCCCCCAGCCGGATCGGGTACAGAAACGCCATCCGGTCCATCGCGGCGGTCACGACTCGGTGGCGTGAGTGCTTGATCGCCGCGAGCGCCGCGGCGTCGTCACAGAGCTTCATCACCGTGCCGCCATGGACGTTCCCGGCCGGGTTGGCGTCGAGCACGCTCATCCACCGGACGAGCTGACACCGCGAGTCGGACGCGAGCTTGGGCTCCATCGCGGTCAATCTACCTTCACGCGCGCACCCCGTCGGCAGTCCGTCGGCAGCGCGTTCGGGCCGACGTGCTCCTCCTGCCACCCCGGCGCGGGGAGATGACAGCTTGTATCGGTCAGATCGGCGGGCGCAACGTGCATAGCTCGACAACCGAGCACCCACAGCGGGACTTTGACGACTGGTGCATGCCCCGCGTGCATGAGTCGGCAAGGTCGGGCTCGCCGGCGGCCAGTGTCGCGTCGTGCAGGTCGCGGGCCGCACGGTGGGGTGAGCCGGGGAGCCGGCGCCGCCGGAACGCCTGTGGACGACCTCCAAGATCTGTCAATTCGTGAGTTCCGAACGAGCCTTGCCATACGAAGCATGTGGGGCATGCGTGGAATGACAAGGCTCGCAGCGCCGAGCCGAATGGTCAGGTTGTGCAGGTTCCGGCGGCCCGGGAGGGCGAGAACGTACGCCACCCCACCCTTGACGCCCGGAACCACGACCCCGTATGGTTGTTAGGTGATTGGTTAACACGACAGCGGGGCGATCGAGCGAGTCGATCACCGAGGCCGTCCGGACCGGAGAAGGGGCACATGACCGATTCACTCGAGAAGGCGGGGCTGACGCCGCGCAAGATCCACCGTTACGGCTGGAAGCCATCCCTCCCCGACGCCCGCGACCATATCGCCGACGCCTCGGAGCTGGTCGTGCTCGACGAGGTCGACCCTCGCGCCGACCTTCCGGACGTGTTCGACCAGGGCCAGCTCGGGAGCTGCACCGCCAACGCGGTCGCGGCGGCGGTCGAGTACGACGCGAGGCTGAACGGGACGGACCCGGGATTCCTGTCGCGGCTGTGGATCTACTACTACGAGCGCAAGCTCGAGGGCGCGCCGGCCAACCAGGACACGGGGGCGTTCGGTCGGGACGGCTTCAAGGTCTGCCAGAAGCTCGGCGTGGCGCTCGAGACTGACTGGCCGTATGACATCGCCAAGTTCTCCGACGAGCCGCCCGCGAGCCTCGACGGCGAAGCCGACGCGCACCGCATCTCGAACTACCGGGTGGTCCCGCGAAACCTCGACACGATGAGGGCCGTGCTCTCCAACCGGCAGACGATCGCGTTCGGGTTCTCCGTGTACGAGTCGTTCGAGTCCCAGCAGGTTGCCCAGACCGGCATCGTGCCCCTGCCCACCCGGAGCGAGAAGCAGCTGGGAGGGCACGAGGTTCTGCTGGTTGGCTACCTCAAGGACCAGCCGAACTACGGCCTCGTGCGGAACTCATGGGGTCCGGGCTGGGGCATCAAGGGCTACTTCCTGATGCCCTGGGCGTACCTCCTCGACGCGAACCTCGCGAGCGACTTCCGCACAATCCGCCGCCCCGCGGGGAAGTGACCCATCCCCGCGGGGCGACGGTCAGGAGTTGACGTCGTTCAGCGTCCCGCACTCGGGGCACTCGATGAACACGCCGAACAGCTGCCCGTCGCTGACGCCTTCGGCCAGCACGATCGCGCAGCCGCCGCACAACAGACGATCGGGCCCGTCACCGCTGAAGGCCAGCTTGCCCTTCGGCGGAGCGTGGATGATCGCGCTTGAACGGGGGACTTCGTTGACCACAGTGAGAGTTTGATCAGCCATGGTGCAAACCTATCCGCCCAGGGCCTCGGCAGCAAGCGACCCGCGCCGGCTGGCCCTGGTCAGGGTCGCCGACCGTCCAGACCAGAGCCCCGCTGCTTAAGCCTCGCCACCGGTTGCCGACCTAGGAAACAACGCAACGGCCGCTCCCAGGGTTTCCTCATGCCAGACGCATTCGTCGCTCGCCAGCCCATGTTCAACCACAAGCTCGACGTCGTCGGCTACGAACTGCTGTTCCGCGGCGAGGGCTACGTCAACGACGTCGCGATGATCGCCAACCCCGAGAGCGCGACCGCCGCCACCGCCACCGTGGTGCTGAACGCGCTCACCGAGCTCGACCTCGAGCGGATCGTCGGTACCAGGACCGCCTGGGTCAACATCTCGCGCGAGTTCGTCGTCGGCGGGCTCGCCCGCGCGATCCCCTCCAAGCTCGTCGGCCTCGAGATTCCCGAGACGGAGCAGTTCGACGAGGAGATGCTCGCCGCGCTCCGCCAGCTCAAGGGAGAGGGCTACAAGCTCGCCCTCGACGGCTTCCGCTACCGCGAGGGCTCCGAGCAGCTGCTCGAGCTGTTCGATGTGGTCAAGCTCAACATGACCGAGCTCGGGCGCGAGCCGCTGAAAGAGCTCGTCGAGCGCCTCAAGCCTTACGAGGGCAAGCTCGTTGCCGAGAAGCTCGCGACCCAGGCCGACCACGAGTTCTGCGTCGACGCCGGCTGCGACCTGTTCCAGGGCTACTTCTTCTGCCGGCCGGCGGTCGCCTGTACCCGCGGCATCGCCGCCAACCGCCTCGCGCTCCTGCAGGTGGCCGCGGCGCTCAACGACCCTGCGGTCCAGCTCGAGCAGATCGAGCAGCTGATCGCCCACGACGTCGCGCTCAGCTTCCGGCTGCTCCGCTACGTCAACTCCGCGTTCTTCGGACTGCGCGGCGACGTCCGGTCGATCGGTCAGGCGCTCGCGCTGCTCGGCCTGGATAACGTCAAGCGCTGGTCGACGCTCAGCGTGCTGGCCAGCATCGACGACAAACCGACCGAGCTGACGGTGACGGCGCTGATCCGCGCTCGCTTCTGCGAGCTGGCGGGTGAGGCACTCGGGATCGCCGGCGCCGCCGAGCTGTTCACGCTCGGCCTGTTCTCGGTGCTCGACGCGATGATGGACGCCCCGATGATCGACGTGGTCTCGTCGCTCCCGCTGGCCGTGGAGATGCGCGACGCACTCGTGTCCCACAAGGGCAAGCGCGGCCTGCTGCTGCAGTGCGTCGCCGCGCTCGAGACCGGCGAGATCAGCGACCTGCCGTCGGTCGTCGACGGCGCCGGCGACCTGTACCTCGAATCGATGATGTGGGCGAACGCCGCGGCCGAGTCGCTGTTCAGCGCCGCCGCCCCGGCCGCACGCCGGAAGAGCACGCCACCGCCGGTCTCACAGCCGGCCCCCGCGCCGATAGCCGCCGCGGCGACCACAGCCCCCGCCGCCCCCGCAGCGCCGGCCACCCCCGCGGCCCCGGCCGGCCTCGCCACACCGCCCGCCACCGCTCCCGACCAGCAACCGATTCCCGACCGGCCCGCGACCCCCGCGACCCCCGCGACCCCCGGTCTGTTCGGTCGGATCCGCGACACGGTCCTCGGCTGGTTCGGGCGGCGCCGGGTCAGTCACGAGTCGGCCTGACCGCCTACGGGAACGCGTCGCGCAGCGCCCGCTCCGTCGACCAGAACGCGAGCTCGTCCCACGGCAGCTCGTCGACCGTGAACGCGCGGACCTCGATCGCCTCGGGTGTGGTCTGCGGCTGTCCGAGCGCCCGGGCGCGGTAGACAATCAGCACGACGCGGTCCTCGGCCCGCGAGTAGACACCGACCAGCCCGCCGACCTCGATCGCGATCCCTAGCTCCTCGGCGGCCTCTCGCCGCGCGGCCTCCTCCACCGACTCGCCGAGATCGACGAAGCCACCGGGAAACGTCCACAGCCCCTGCCCGGGATCGAACCCCCGCCTCAGGAGGATCACCTTCCCGCGAGCGTCGACGGGGATCGCGCCGGCAACCGGCTTCGGGTTGTAGTACGCGGCGTAACCGCAATGCGCACAAACGATGCGGCGTGGGAACTCGACGTCGGCCGGTTGACCGCACCGGGGACAGAACTGCGCCTCGTCGAGAGCGGGATTCAGCGAGCCAGCCATGCGTGCGATGCTACGGCCGCCGTGGTGGTGAGGTTCGGTGAGCGTGAGATCCCGCACGATGAGCTGACGGCCCAAGCCGCCAAGATCGCCGGCGCCCTCAGCGCCTCCGGGGTCGACCACGGCGACCGGGTCGCGCTCGTGCTCCGCAACGAGCCGACATTCCTCGCCCTCAGCGCCGCGTGCCCGCTGATCGGAGCGGTGCCAGTCCCGGTCAACTGGCATTCGCGCGGCCGGGAGCTCCGGCATGTCCTGTCGCATTCGCGCTCGCGGGCGGTGTTCGTCCATTCCGACCTGACCACCGGGGTCGAGGAATCGCTCCCCGAGGGCGTCCCGCTGATCGAGGTCCCGGTCCCACCCGAAACCGCGGCGCACTACGGCGACGCTCCCGCCACCGGTCGCCACCCTCTGCTCGACGACTGGATCGGCGACGCGAAGCCTCACGGAGGGCAGGCCGGGAGCGCGCGAATGAGCGTGATCTACACGTCGGGCACGACCGGCCTGGCCAAAGGCGTTCTGCGCGACGCGATGACCCCCGAGCAGTCGCAGCAGGTGGCGGCAGTGACGCTGGCGGCGATGGGGCTGCGGCCGGGCATGAGAACGCTGATCACCGCGCCGATGTACCACGCGGCCCCGAACTCGCAGGGCCTGTTCGCGCTCGCGCTCGGGATCGAGCTGACGATCATGCCGCGGTTCGCGCCCGAAGAGTTCCTCCGGCTCGTCGAAGCGCAGCGGATCACGCACGCCCAAACAGTCCCGACGATGTTCGTGCGACTGCTAGCGCTCCCCGACGAGGTCCGCGCGCGCTACGACCTCAGCTCGCTCGAGTGCGTCGTCCACGCGGCGGCGCCCTGCCCCGTCCACGTCAAGCGGCGCATGATCGAGTGGTTCGGGCCGGTGATCCTCGAGTATTACGGAGCGACGGAGATCGGGATCGTCGTCGCGTGCGACAGTCATGAATGGCTCGCCCACGAGGGAACCGTCGGCCGGCCGCTGGCGGACGCGGACATCCACGTGTTCAACCCAGCGGGTGAACGGCTGCCGCGGGGCGAGACCGGGGAGGTGTACATCCGGCCGCCCGGTTACTGGCCCGGCTTCACCTACCTCGACCAGGAGGACCGGCGCCGCGAGATCGATCGCGACGGCTACATCACGATCGGTGACATCGGCCGGCTGGACGAGGACGGATTCCTGCACCTGTCAGATCGTGCTCGCGACATGGTCATCTCCGGCGGAGCGAACATCTATCCGGCCGAGATCGAGGCGTGCCTGCTCGAGCTCGAGGGCGTGCGCGACGTCGCCGTGTTCGGCATCCCCGACGACGACTTCGGCGAGGCCCTCGCCGCGCACGTCGACGCCGACCCTTCCGCCGGGCTGACCGAGGCCGCCGTGCGCGATCACGTCGAGACGCGCCTGGCCGGTTTCAAGGTGCCGAAGGTGGTCGTGTTCGACGACGGGCTGCCGCGCGAGGAAACCGGCAAGATCTTCAAGCGCCGGATCCGCCAGCGCTACTGGCAGGACGCCGGACGCAACATCTGAGAGCGATGCAGAACGTCCATGCGATGCGCGCGGAGGTCCGCGCGGACTACCACGCCGCGCTCGAGATAGTCGACGGCGACGCGGCCTTCGCGGTGCGGTTCGAGCGGTTCTTCACAGAGCTACGCGATCCGGTATTCGCGCTGTATGGGTCTGATGAACGGCTTCCTCGCGCGTGGCGGGCGTTGCTGGACGCCATCGCGCGGACGGCGGCTGAGCGCCCGGCGGAGCTGCGTGCACTCGACCACGAACGCGAGATCACCCCCGACTGGCTCCAGCGCGAGCAGGCCGTCGGCTACGTCGCGTACGTCGACCGGTTCGCCGGGACGCTCGCCGGCGTGCGCGAGCGGCTCCCCTACCTGCGGGAGCTCGGGGTCACCTATCTGCACCTGATGCCGCTCCTGCACGCGCGGCCCGCGCCGAACGACGGCGGCTACGCGGTCCTCGACTACGGCGCGGTCGAGCCGGCGCTCGGGTCAATCGAGGATCTGCGCGAGCTCGCGGCCGAGCTGCGCTCGGTCGGGATGGCGCTGTGCGTCGACGTCGTGCTGAACCACACCGCCGCCGAGCACGCCTGGACCTCGCACCCCGGCTTCTACCGCACGTTCGCGGACCGGACCCAGCCCGACGCGTTCGAGCGGACGCTGCCTGAGGTGTTCCCCGACATCGCGCCCGGCAACTTCACCGCGGTCGGCGGTCGCTGGGTGTGGACCACGTTCAACACGTTCCAGTGGGATCTGGACTACGGCAATCCCGAGGTGTTCGTGGCGATGACGGAGGCGATGCTCGCGCTCGCGCAGATCGGGGTCGACGTGCTGCGACTGGACGCGGCGCCGTTCCTGTGGAAGCGGCTCGGGACGAACTGTCAGAACCAACCCGAGGTGCACGATCTGCTCCAGGCGTTCCGGGCCGCGGTCCGGATCGCGGCGCCCGCGGTCGCGTTCAAGGCCGAGGCGATCGTCGCGCCGCGCGACCTGGTGCCCTACCTCGGAACCGGCAAACACGAGGGCAAGGAATGCGACCTCGCCTACCACAACGTGCTGATGGTGCTGCTCTGGAGCGCGCTGGCGTCGGGCCGGGTGGGGCTGCTGACCGCCTCGCTCCAGGCGATGCCGCCGGTCCCGCCCGGCGCCGGCTGGGTCACCTACGTCCGCTGTCACGACGACATCGGCTGGGCGATCACCGACGAGGACGCCCGTCGCGCCGGCGAGGACGCCCACCTACACCGAAAGTTCCTGTCGGACTTCTATGCGGGCGAGTTCCCGGGCACGTTCGCGCGCGGCGCCCGCTTCCAGCCCGAGCCGGACACCGGTGAGGCGCGCACGAGCGGCAGCGCCGCGTCGCTGGCGGGGCTCGAGAGCGCCGAGGACGACCGCGCCGTCGAGCTCGCGATCCGGCGCATCCTCCTGCTGTACGCGCTCGCGTTCGCGCACGGCGGGTTGCCGCTGATCTACATGGGAGATGAGCTCGGGCTGCTCAACGACCCGAGGGGACGCGCCGACGCCGACAACCGCTGGATGCACCGGCCGTTCATGGACTGGGAGGCGGCCGAGCGCCGGCACGACCCCACGAGCGTCGAGGGACGGCTGTGGGCCGGGCTCCGAAGGCTGGTCGCGGCCCGTCGTGGCACCCGCGCGATCCACGTCCAGGGGAGGTCCGAGGCGCGCTTCACCGGTAACGACCACGTGTTCGCAATCGCCCGCGAGCAGGCCGGTGAGCGCCTGCTCGTGGTGGCGAACTTCACCGCCGACCGCCAGCGGGTGACGCTGGCCGCGAGCGACGATGCCGCCGAGGTCGACGGCCGGCCGCTCGAGCGCGACGGCGAGGACATCGTGCTCGCCCCCTACCAGCATCTGTGGATCGGAGGCTGACCGCTCCCGGTGCAACTCGACGCCAGGTTGTATGGTCGGCCTCAGAGCGAGATGGGCCACAGCGAAAACGAGTCGCGCGAGCTTCGAGCGAGCAGGCTCGACGAGTTCGAGCGGGTCTTTGCCGCTGCGCTGATCGCCGGCGACGAGGTCGCAGCCGAGATGACGATCCGCGAGGCGATGGACGCCAAGCTCACCTCGGCGGAGATCGATGAGAGGATCATCACCCCCGCGCTGTGGCTGATGGGCGAGCTGTGGGAACGCGGCGAGATCTCGATCGCCGACGAGCATCTTGCGACCGAGATCGCGATCCGAGTGCTTGCTCTCCAGCGCGAGGCCGAGCGGGTCGCGCAGGCCCGGCGCGGCCAGCGGGTGATGCTCGCGACGCCCGCCGGCGAGCGCCACGTCGTCGCCCTGCGGATGGTGAGCAATCTCCTGAGCGGAGCGGGCTACTGGATCGTGATGCTCGGCGCCGACGTGCCCGCGGATGCGCTCGTGGCCAGCGTCCTGCGCCACCGGCCGGACGTCGTCTGCCTGAGCGCGACGATGCCCGAGGTGTCGGGGCCGATGGTCGACTCGATCCTCCAGGTCCAGGCCGCGTGGCCGGGAGCACAGTTCGTGATCGGGGGCCGCGGCCTCGGCACCCAGCTGCGATCGCGGCCGGGGGTCGGGATCTGCCAGCGCGTGTCCGAGGTCGTCGAGACCGTCGACGCGCGCGTCAAGCGCGCGGAGCTCAACTAGCCAGTGGCCGCAGACCCGATGCCGGCCACGAACTGGGCCGGGAACCACGCCTACCGGGCGCGCACCGTCCACGTCCCCTCGACGCTCGAGCAGGTGCGGGAGATCGTCGCCGCAGCGCCGCACGTCCGGGTCCTCGGCTCACGCCACTCGTTCACCGACATCGCCGACTCCGTCGAGCTCGTGAGCCTCGACCGCCTCCCGCCCAGCGTGGTCGTGGATCGCGATTCGATGACCGTGACCTGCGGCGGCGCGGTGCGCTACGGCGAGCTCGCGCTCGAGCTCGCGGATGCGGGGCTCGCGCTCGCGAATCTGGCCTCGCTGCCGCACATCGCTGTCGCCGGCGCAGTGGCGACCGCGACGCATGGGTCGGGAGACCGCAACGGCAACCTCGCGAGCGCAGTCGCCGCGCTCGAGCTCATCACGTCCGACGGCGGCGTCGTGACCGCCGTTCGCGGCGACTCCGATTTCGACGGGCTCGTGGTCGGGCTCGGCGCCGTCGGCGCGGTGACCCGGGTCACGCTCGACGTCGAGCCCGCCTACCAGGTGCGCCAGCGGGTGTTCGAGGGCCTGCGCTGGGAGGACCTGTTCGAGCACTTCGACGCGATCACCTCGAGTGGCTACAGCGTCAGCGTGTTCACCCGCTGGGGCGACGTCGTCGGCCAGGTCTGGGTGAAGGACCGGGCCGGCGAGGAGCCCGAGCCACGCGAGGAGGCGTTCACCAGCGCCGGCGCGCAGGCGCTGTCGCGCGCCCTCGCCGCGACCGAGCACCGTCACCCGATCCTCGGGCTCGATCCCGTCAACTGCACGCCGCAGCTCGGCATCGCCGGCCTCTGGTCAGAGCGCCTGCCGCATTTCCGCATGGGCTTCACGCCGAGCAGCGGCGACGAGATCCAGTCCGAGTTCCATGTCCCCAGGCGCCACGCGGTCGAAGCGATCGACGCCGTGCGCGCCGTCGCCTCGGCGGTCCGGCCGGTGATCCTGGTGAGCGAGATCCGGACGGTCGCGGCCGACTCGCTGTGGATGAGCCCTCAGTATGGGCGGGATACGGTCGCGATCCACTTCACGTGGGGGCCCGAACCCGAAGCCGTCCGGCGGGCGCTGGTCGAGGTGGAGCGGGTGCTCGCCCCGTTCGAGGCCCGGCCGCACTGGGGCAAGCTGTTCCTCGCCGGCGCCGCCGAGATCGGCCCGCTGTACGTGCGGCTCGGCGATTTCGGGGCGCTCCTCGATCGGCTCGACCCGCGCGGCGCGTTCCGCAACGACTGGCTGATCGAGCGCGTCCTCGGCGAGGATTGACGATCAGCTCAGGATCTGGCGCCAGCTGAACTCGGGCGCGTAGCCGAGCGTGTTCCTGGCCTTGGTGATGTCGAGCAGCGTGTCCGTTCCGTCGACGCTGTCGGCCACCGGCACTCCCGGGAAGACCTCGTCCATCAGCTCGCGGCTCGGCCGCTTCATCACGGTGTCGGCCGCCGCGATGATGAAGCTCTCGGCGCCGTCGATGTCCACGTCGAGCGCGAGCCTGACGCTCTGGGTGACGTGGCTCTCATCGACGTAGCCCCACAGGTTCCACTTGCGCAAATGGGGGTCGTCCCAGAACGTCGGGAACTGCTCGTAGTCGGCGCGGACCATGATGTTCGAGAACCGCAGGCCGACGATCGGCACGCCGCTCCACCGGTTGAACTGTCGCGCCATCTCCTCCCCCAGGACCTTCGACAGCGCGTAGCTGCTCTCGGGGTACATGTGCGGCTCGTCGACCGGGGCGTAGTCGGGCGGCCGCTCGAACGGCAATCCGAGCGTGGTCTCGCTCGACGCCCACACGACGCGCCGCAGGCCAAGCCGCGCCGCCGCCGAGAACACCGTGTGCGTGCTCGTGATGTTCGTCCGAAAGACCTGGTCCGGCGTGGCGTGGGCCGGCGACGGGATCGCCGCGAGATGGACGACCGCCTCGATCCCGGGCAGGGTCTCGCCGCCACTCAGCGACTCGAGCGCCTGGCCGAAGTCGGTCACGTCGGCGCGGAGGAACGGGACCGGCGAGTCGGGGTGGTTCGACTCGAGCGACGGCACCCGATCGACGTTGAGCACCTCGTGCCCGTGCTCGAGCAGATCCTGGACGACCGCCCGCCCGGCCTTGCCGCTCCCTCCCGTCACCGCGATCCTCGTCACCCCGACAGCATTAGCAGACCTCGCGATGAGGTGTCTGCGGCCCGGGATGTCAGGGCTGCGGGCGCCCGTCCCGCGATCCGCGTTTACCTAGACTGCGGCCCCGTGCCATCCGACCTCGAGCAGACGCTGCGCGTCCAGCTGCGCTGGCGCGACATGGACATGCTCGGCCACCTCAACCAGTCCGTGTACCACGAGCTGCTCGAGGAGGGCCGCGTCGCGCTGCTCGCCGAGCTGGTCCGCCGCGTTGGGGCGGAGCACCCGCACGGCGGCTACGTCGTCGCCCATGTCGACCTCGACTACCGGGCCGAGGTCCGCAAGGACGATGGCGAGGTCGACGTCGTCGTCCGCCTCAGTCACGTCGGGACGTCGAGCTTCCGCGTCGTGAACGAGATCCGACTGCCGGACGGCACCGTCGCAGCGTCGGGGACCACGGTCATTGTCGCCTGGGACCCGGTCGCCCGGACAAAGCGCGCCCTGTCCGAGCTCGAGCGCAGCACGCTCTCCTGAGCCGGGCTCAGCGAAGCAGCCAGAAGACCTCGGTCTCGAGCTCGCTCGGGTCCTCGCGCCAGTGACCGTAGATCTCCCATCGCGGGCCGGCGAGCTCGAGTCCGTTGGCCGCAACGCGGTCACGCACGGCGTCGTGGGTCGCGCCGAGGCGGGCGTAGTCGCCGCGGTGGACTGCCGTCGCGACCTCTCCGCCCGGGAGCTCGGACGCGGTCACCCGCCCCTCCCCCGCGAACGGCCCCGCCACCAGGACGCCGACCTCGACCTCGGGCGTGTCGTCCCTGTAGAGCATCACGTTCTGCCACCGCTCGGGGCCGTCACCGGTGGCGAGGTCCTCGCGGCCACGGACGTAGCGGTAGACCTCGTCGAGCAGCTGACGCCACACGCTCGGGAACCGCCCCCAGCTGGTCGTCTGCGGCGACCACCGCGGTCGGCCGCGGCTCGACGGTCACGAATGACACTGGGATGAGCGGCACGGCGGCAATCTAATCGCCGGCTCCTACGAGTGCTAGAGCACGTCCATGATCGGGAACCGGGGGTCCGCATCGATGCAGGCGCGGACGTACAGCGCCACGCCGGCGTCGCCCGTCCACAGCGTGTAGCGCCCGCGACCGAGCGACGCTCGCTCCCGCTCGACCTGCTCGATCGCGTGCATCGCGAACCGGCGGGCTCGTTCGAGCCACACGGGATCGCCGGTGAGGTGGTGGAGCGCCAAGAACGCGAATCCGTTGCCGGCGGTGCCGTGGCACAGCCCGGGCCCCTTGCGCAGCGGCCCCGCACGCCACGTCAGCTCGCCGCCGCCGATCGCGAGCCCGATCGGCATCAGGTCGCCGAGCGTGATCACGATTCCGGGCGCTCCGTGGCACCACTGCACCCGAATCGTGGTCGCGTACTCGCTCAGCGGGCCGTCGATCGGCGGCCAGTTGACGAGCCCGTCTCGCCCCCCCGCGGTCCGGGTCAGCAGCCTCGCCACCCGCGCGCGCAGAACCTCGTCGTCGATGAATCCGCGGAGCGCGTGCACGTTGGCGGCGAAGCCGTGGCCGGGACCGAGGTAGCGCTGCGGGCGACCGTAGAGCTCGCCCGTCCATATGTCCGAGGACTCGTCCCACCGCGCGTAGAGCAGCCCGGCGCTCTCGCGCCATTCATCCTCGAGCCCGCACGCCCGAGCCGCGAGGATCGTGCCCGGGGAGCCCCACAGGAACTCCCAGGTCGGATGCTCGCGGTTGGCGCGCACGAGCTCGCTCAGGCGATCGCGATCGGCCGCCGGCGAGGAGAGCTTGTCGGCCACGACGAGCACACCCGTCTCCCCCATCAGCAGGCTCGGCGCGTGTCCCAGCCCCTCATCGGCGAGATCCGGCGCGAGCCGGTAGCGGTCGAGCGCGGCCGCGATCCCAGCCGGCGCGTCGAGCGTGGACCCGAGCCTCGACAACGCCCAGAACATGCCCGCGCTGCCGAAGTACAGCGAGCTCAGCCGCGCATCCTCCCGGACCTCGTCCAGCGGATGCCCGGGCCAGGCGCCGTCGCGCTCCGCCGCCTCCGCGTCGGCCACGATCGCCTGAATCGCCTCCCCGGCGAGCGCCGGGTCCCACTCACGCTCGGTGAGTGGCTCGTGCTCCTCGACACGCCAAAGGATCTCGCTCAACCTCCGCCATCTAAGCGCAAGGAGCGTTCACGGCAGTCAAGGGCGCCTCGGTCACGTACGCTACGGCGCCTGAATCGTCCTGGATGGCTCGACGCCTCGGAGCTCCGCATCGGCCTCGGCTGCATGCGGATGTCGACCGACGCGGACCGCGACGAGGCGCTCGCGCGGGCGACGATCACGGCCGCGCTCGCGGCCGGCGTGACCGTTTTCGACACGGCGCACGCGTACGGCCACGGCGAGGCCGAACTCGGCCACAACGAGCGCCTGCTCGCCGGCGCGCTCCGCACCGCCGGCGGTCGCCCCGACGACCGCAGCGCTCTCCCCTCCCCCCGGATCGCCACCAAAGGCGGGATGACCCGGCCGGGTGGAGCATGGATCCCGGACGGCCGCGCCAAGGCGATTCTCGCCGACTGCGAGGCGAGCCTCGCCGCGCTCGGCGGCCTGCCGATCGACCTCTACCTGATCCACGCCCCCGACCCGCGGACGCCGTGGCGGACGTCGGTGCGGGCGCTCGCCCGGCTCCTCGACGAGGGCATGGTGAGCCGGGCCGGGCTCTCGAACGTCAACCGTCAGCAGCTCGACGAGGCAGTCGAGCTCACCTCGGTGACCGCGGTCCAGGTCGGACTCGGTCCCCACGACGATCGCGCGCTCCGCGGAGGCGTCGTCGAGCGGTGCGCCGAGCTCGGCATCGCCGTGATCGCGCACTCCCCGCTCGGCGGCCCGCGGCGCGCGGGCGGCCTTCCTCGACGCGGAGCGCTGGCCGGCATCGCGGACGCGCTCGGCGCGACGCCGGCCGAGGTCGCGCTCGCGTGGCTGCTCGACCTCGATCCGAATGTGATCGCGATCCCGGGCGCGCGCCGGCCCGAGACGATCCGATCTGCCGCGCGCGCGGCGAGCCTCGCGCTCGACCCCGACGCACGCGCCACGCTGCGCGGTGCCTTCGGCGCCGTCCGCCCCGCCCGCTCCACATCGACCGCGACCCCCCGCGGCGACGACGACGGCGACGCCGGCCGCGACGCCGGCGACGAGGTCGTGCTCATCATGGGGATCCCCGGCGCCGGCAAGACCCGCGTGGCACAGGAGTACGCCGCGCGCGGCTACGTTCGCCTCAACCGCGACGAGCGCGGCGGAGCCCTCCGGGAGCTCGCCGAAGCCCTCGACGCGGAGCTCACCGCCGGCGGGCGCCGGGTCGTCCTCGACAACACCTATCTCACCCGCGCCGCGCGCAGCCGCGTGATCGAGGCCGCCACCCGGCACGGACTTCCCACCCGATGCGTGTGGCTCGACACCCCGCTCGCGCACGCGCAGGTGAACCTCGTCGAGCGCATGCTCGCTCAGTTCCACACGCTCCCGACACCCGATCAGCTCCGCGACCTGGCGCGCCGCCACGCCGGCGCGCTCGCGCCGACCTCGCAGATGCGAACGTTCCGCGAACTCGAGCCGCCGGCGATCGACGAGGGGTTCGCCGGGATCGAGACGATCGCGTTCGCACGCGCACCCCTCCCGGCCAGCCTCCCGGCCCGCGCAACCGGGGCAGGCGTGTTCGTCGCCGCCGCCGCGCTCGAGCGCCCGGATTGGGAAGACGCTATCCGCGCAGCCGACCCGCCGGCACCTCACCTCCTGTTCCACTGGAGCCCCGACGCGGCGCCCGACGCGCTCGCCCCGGCCGCGGCGCGCCTCGCGGCGGAGGTCTCGGGACGCGTCGAGCAGGCGCTCTGCCCGCACCCCGGCGGACCCCCGACGTGCTGGTGCCGGCCGCCCCTCCCGGGCCTCCCGCTCGCGTTCGCGCGCGCCCACAACCTCGACCCGGCGCGCTCGGTCCTGATCGGAACAGGACCCGCGCACCGCAATCTCGCCGCGGCGCTCGGCGCGCGCTACATCCCGGTCTGACGCCCCAAAACAGCGGCTACGTCCCAGCCGGACGCGGGGAAAGTAAATACTCAATCGGTGGAATGGAATACGCCGGGTCGTCGGCGCGTCTTCCTGTGTAAGCGAGCATTTGCGTGGGGAGCAGGGCTCGTTCGTTGCCTGACAGGCACGGCCCCACGTCACCGTCCACACAACGAAAGGTGGCACCGATGAGTAGCACCGCTTCTGCGAACGTCCGGCATCGCTTTATCCGTCGCGGTTACGGACACGGGTTGGTCCTGTCACTCGCGCTTGTGGCCACCGTCGGAGCACTGGCGGCGCTCCCGGCGGCGAGCGGCGCGAGTGCGGTCGGATGCACGTCGAGCGGCTTCGGGATCAAGGGCTTCAGCTCCGCGTATACCTGCATGGACCTGGAGGGCACTCCACGCGGCGGACTGGGGATCTCGCTAGTGCACATGAGCTGGACCGGCGCCGGCACGGTGTGTAACTACAAATGGGTCGTTCGATACACGAACACGAGTGGGCAGGTCTACCGCACCGACAGCTCCGCGGTCCACGTGGGATGCCGGGCGGCGAGCGCCGTGTGGGAGCGCGACTACGGTCACCTGGTGTACAGCCAGACCTACGGCTGGTACTACAGCGGGATGCAGGCGCGTACCGGTCGGGTCTGCGGCTACCTGTATGAGAGCGGGTCACTCCGACCAGGGGTTCCATGTGAGTCAATCCATCCGTGACGACACCCGCCGGGTCGATCCATCCCTGACGACACGCGCCGCGCGATCGCGCGGCGCGGTCAGGCACCATCTACCCGCCACCCGCTGACGAGCCCAACCATCGTCGGCAAACGACGCCGCCGCTCAAGGCCCCGGGCGGCGGCCCCGATGCGGAGAGTTATGACCGAGATAGCTCTTTCCGGCGTGATCGGCGCGCTGTCCTACGCGCTCGACATCGCCGAGGGGCAACCGCCCGGCCACGCGGTGCGGTCGTGCCTGATCGGGATGCGGCTGGCCGCGGAGCTCGACCTCAGCGCCTCGGACCGCTCCGATCTGTTCTACGCGCTGCTGCTCAAGGACGCCGGCTGCTCGGCCAACGCCAACCGCATGGCGGTCTTGTTCGCCGCGGACGAGCGCGCGGCCAAGGCGACGTCGAAACTCGTCGACTGGACGAACCCGCGCGCGGCGTTCCTGTGGTCGCTGCGGACGGTGGCGCCTGGCACCGGGCTGCGGCGCCGGATCGAGGTGCTGAAGGGCATCCGCGAAGACGGCGAGGTCACACGCAAGTTCATGGAGGCCCGCTGTGAGCGCGGCGCCGAGATCGCCCGGATGCTGTTCCTGTCCGAGCAGACCGCGACCGCGATCCGCAGCCTCGACGAGCACTGGGATGGGCGCGGAATGCCCGACGGTCTGTGCGGCGAGGAGATCCCGCTGGCGGCCCGGATCCTGTGCCTCGCGCAGACGATCGAGGTCTTCCACGCCGCCGAGGGCCTAAAGTCCGCGCGCACGATGGCGCTGCGCCGGCGCGGGCGCTGGTTCGACCCCGCCCTGGTCGACGCGTTCCTGCGCTTCTGCGGCGACCGTGACTTCTGGGCCGCGCTCGAGGCGCCCGACGTGTCCGAGTGGGAGCCGCCCGACTTCGCGCTCGCCGGCGACGACGCCCGGCTGGACCGGATCGCCGAGGCGTTCGCGCGGGTGATCGACGCCAAGTCGCCGTTCACCGCCCGCCATTCGGTACGCGTCGCCGAGATCGCCGATGGGATCGCCGTCGCGCTGCGCTTCGACGACGACGGCCGCAGGACGCTGCGGCGGGCGAGCCTGCTCCACGACATCGGCAAGCTCGCGATCTCGAGCCGCATCCTCGACAAGCCCGACAAGCTGACCGACGAGGAGTTCCGCGCGATCCAGACCCACCCCGTTCACACGCTGCGGATCCTCGAGCGGGCGCCCTGCTTCTCCCCGCTGGCGGACCTCGCCGCCAACCACCACGAGAAGCTCGACGGCAGCGGATACCCCCGCTCGCTCGAGGCCTGTCATCTTGACCTCCCGATGCGGGTGCTGGCGGTCGCCGACGTGTACGAGGCGCTGACGGCCGACCGCCCCTACCGCGGTCCGTTGCCGGTCGAGGAGGCGCTCGCGATCATCGACCGGGACGTTCCCCACAAGCTCGACGCGTGTGCGCGCGGAGCACTGGAGGTCCACGTCGGCCGATCGACCGCGAGCGCCGATCCCGCAGGCTTGACGGTCAGCTCGGGATAGCCACCCCGTCGACGGCGTCCACGGCCCAGGGAACCACCACCGCTTCGGCCTTCCCGAACCGGACCTGGGTCACGAACTCGTCGGTGCCGGCGCCGTTGCGGGCCGCGCGCCGGCTGATCCACAGCCTAAGTGGCTTGCGGCGCTGCGAGCGGTCGAGCATCCGCCGGACCTGAACTTGCGTTGTCGTCGTTTTCATACTGCCTCCAATTCGAACGAAACGGGGTCATCCTCGATCAGCTCCGCGACCTCGGCAGGACGGGCCCGGGGGGCGCGTAGCCACAAGATCGCGATCAGCGCGCCGGCCACGACCGTGCCGGCGCCGATCGCCCAGGCCAGGTGAAAGCCGCCGGTGAGAGCCTGCAGCTGATGCTGTCCCAGGCCGGTCAGCACCTTGGTCCGCTGCGCCGCCACCGTCGCGAGCGCCGCGATCCCGATCGCCGCCGAGATCTGCAACGACGCGTTGACGATCCCGGAGGCCAGGCCGGCGTCGGCGAGCGGCACGTTCGCCATCGCGATCGTCATCAGCGGCAGGAACGACAGCCCGGCGCCGAAGCCGAGCAGCGCGAACGGGACGAAGATCGTCGGGAAGTAGCTCGCGTGCACCGGGAGCTGCGAAAGCAGCAACAGCGAGGCCGCGATCGCCACCAGCCCGACGAGCAGGACCCGAAGGGGTCCGAACCGCCCCATCAGCCGGGCGGTCACGCCCAGCGACATCACGCCCATGATCAGCGTGAGTGGGAGGAACGCGAGCCCGGTCTCGAGCGCACCGTAGCCGTGGACGTGCTGGAGGTACAGCACCCCGAGCAGGAACGTCGAGAACATCCCGGTGACCAGCAACGCGCGTACCAGGCTCGAGGCGGCGAGCCCCGGCACGCGCAGGATGCGCAGCGGGAACATCGGGTTCGCGACACGCGACTCGACCGCGACGAACGCCGCCAACAGTGCCAGCGACACCCCGCCGAAGCCCAGCGTATGCGGCGAGATCCAGCCATATTCGGTGACCTTGACGATCGCGTACACGCCGAGCATCAGCGACACCGTCACGAGCACCGCGCCGAGCACGTCGATGCTCTGACCGCGTCCGGTGCGCTCGGTCTCGGTGATCAGCACCCGGCCGAGCGCGAACGTCACGATCCCGATCGGCAGGTTGATGAAGAAGATCCAGTGCCAGCTGAGCGACTGCGTGAGCACACCGCCGGCGAGCAGGCCGATCGACCCGCCGCTCGAGACGATGAATGTGTACACGCTCATCGCGATCGCGCGCTCCGCCGGCTTCGGAAACTCGGTTACGAGCAGCGCCAGCACCGCAGCCGATGCGACCGCTCCGCCGAGCCCCTGGATGAATCGCGCGACGATCAGCAGCACCTGGCTGTCGGAAAGTCCGCAGGCCGCCGAGGCCAGCGTGAACAGCACGAGGCCGCCCAAGAACATGCGCTTGCGCCCGAACAGGTCGCCGAGCCGGCCGCCCAGGAGCAGGAAACTTCCGAACGCGATCAGGTAGGCGTCAATGACCCACGCCAGGTTCGCCTGCGAGAAGCCGAGATCGCGCTGCATCGACGGCAGCGCCACATTCACGATCGTCGCGTCGAGCACCATCATCAGCTGGCCCATGCAGACGACCCCGAGCGTGACCCACCGCCGCCGCTCTCCACTAATTAGACTATTGATAGTGATCATCCCTTCTGCGTAGCTAGTCTCTTCGCGCTTGATGATCACTGTATCATGGACTATCATTCGATGCAAGATGATAATCCTGATACCCTGCAAGTTCCGATGGCTGTAGACACCTCGCCCGGGACGGTGGTGATGTTGCTGCGGCTGGCGAAGGTCATCCACAAGCGCAGCACCGACGAGCGCCTTGGCGTCAAGCTGAGGCAGCTGATGCTTTTGAGCTATCTGCGCGCGGGCGCCCCCGCCCTCCAGCAGCAGCTGTGCGAGTCGCTCTGGCTCGACCCCAACAACTGCGTGCTGCTGCTCAACGAGCTTGAAGAGATGGGCTACGTCGAACGTCGGCGGGACGCCGCCGACCGGCGCCGGCACGTGGTCGACATCACCGACGACGGACGCGTCGCCCTCGAGCGCGCCGAGCGTGCCCAGGAGGAGATCGGCGACGAGCTCCTCTCCGCACTCAGCGACGACGAGCGCGTAACGCTGCGCTCGCTGCTGAGCCGCGTCGTCAACTGAGGCCTCCAACGAGCTCGATGGCCGGCACCGACGACGCCAGCCGGGCGGTGCTCGTCACCGGAGCTTCTCGAGGCATCGGCGCCGCGATCGCCGGAGTGTTCGCGCGGTCGGGCGACCGCGTCGCGGTCCACTACGGCGCGCGCCGAGAACAGGCGCTCGAAGTGCAAGCGTCGCTGCCGGGTGACGGCCATCTCGTCGTCGGCGCCGACCTCATGGACGCCGGCGCCGTCCGCCGCATGGTCGACGAGGTCGCGGAGGTGTTCGACGGGATCGACGTGCTCGTCAACAACGCCGGCATCTTCGAGCCGCACCCGATCACCGACACGTCCTACTTCGAGTGGCAGGAATCCTGGCGGCGGACGCTCGGCGTGAACCTGATCGGCGCCGCCAACGTGACCTGGTGCGCGGTCCAGCACATGGGCCGAGGCGGGCGGATCGTGAACATCGCCTCGCGTGGGGCGTCTCGCGGCGAGCCCGACCAGCCGGGCTACGGCGCCAGCAAGGCCGGCCTGATCGCGTTCGGCCAGTCGCTGGCGCGGGCGCTCGGGCCGAGCGGGATCGCTGTCAGCGCGGTGTCGCCCGGGTTCACCGAAACCGAGATGGCCGCGAGCGAGCTCGCCGGCGAGGGTGGCGACCGGCGCCGCGCCGAGAGCCCGCTCGGGCGCGTGGCGACGGCCGACGAGATCGCCGCCGCCGTCTTCTACCTCGCCTCGCCGGAGGCCGAGCTCGCCAGCGGCGCGGTCCTCGACGTCAACGGGGCGTCGTATCTGAGGATGTGACGCCGCCCGGGGCGCGCCGCCCGGCGCCCCGGCCCCGCGGAAGCCCCGCCCCGCGCGTCGCCGGCGCTCCCCTCCAGTCCTCGCACCCCCGAAGCGACCGCCCCCAGGGTGCAAAACGTAAGAAAACCCTCCGCCTCCCGCGAGCTCGTGGAGATAAGCGCCGGTGAGGCGCTTATCTGCAGGGCGTGAGCCGGGCGGGGGCGGTTTGGCGACTTGTGCACCCCGTGCACCTGACAAACGCCCGAAACCTCCCGCCACCGTCCCGACCTCCGGGACGTAAGCACGTGGTGGATGCCTACGTCCCGGAGTTGTCGCTCCGGGAGGAGGTTTCGGGCGTAATACAGCCGCGGCGGCCTGCGACCGCGCGGCCACGGGCCTCGCCGTTACCGGGGTTCTGCATCTGAGAAAGTGACGCCACCCTCGCCGTCGCCGTCGCCCTCGCCCTCGCCACCGCCACCGCCACCGCCACCGCCACCCTTGGCGACGCTCGCCCGCAGCAACGCCCTCATGTCCGCCAGCGGCCCGAGGTGAGCGAGCTTCTCCGGGTTGACGACCGAGTTCACCGCCTGGATCTCGCCGCCCCAGATCTCGAGCTCCCACACGCCGACGAGGCGGCCGTCGCCGTCGAGCAGCAGCCCTCCGGGCATTCCGTTGACCTCCACCGATCGCAGCGACGCGCCGGGGATCCGAGCGCCGAGCTTGGTCCACGTCATCAGCGCGCGCGCGACGCGGGCGCGGCCGGCGAGGGGACGGCCCAGCGCCGGCACCTTGCCGCCGCCGTCACCGGTCAGTACCACGTCGTGGGCCAGCAGCGACTCGAGGCCGGCGAGATCGCCGTCGGTGGCCGCCGCGAAGAAGCGCCGAGCGAGCTCGTCGCGCTGCTCGCGCGACGTCTCGAAGCGCGGCCGGCGAGCCTCGACGTGCCCTCGCGCCCGTGTCGCCAGCTGGCGCACGTTGTCCTCGCTCTTGCCCACGATCGTGGCGATCTCGCCGTAGCCGTAGTCGAACACGTCGCGCAGCAGCAGCACCGCCCGCTGCTCGGGGGACAGCGTCTCGAGCAGGACCAGCATCGCCATCGACAGCGAATCGGCGATCTCGGCGTGCTGTGCCGGGTCGTCGCGGCTGTCGGTCAGGATCGGCTCGGGCAGCCATTCGCCGATGTAGCGCTCCCGGCGAGCCCGCGCCGAGCGCAGCTCGTCGATCGCGAGCCGGGTGGTGATCGTCGCGACGAACGCGCGGGGCGAATCGATCCGCTCGCCGGCCTCGAGCGCGCGGTGCACGCGGAGCAGCGCCTCCTGGACCACGTCCTCGGCCTCGGCGACGCTGCCGAGCATCCGGTAGGCGATCGCGAACGACGTCGGCCGCAGCTGTTCGAGCAGCTCATCGCTCGAACTCGAGCTCGAACCCGCGCCCGAACCCGCGCTCATGCAGCGAACCCTTCCCGCCAGCTCGGGTGCCGGGGATTCCAGCCGAGCTCGCGCTTGGCCTTGGCGTTCGACGCCCCGCGGGTCTCGGTCATCATCACGATCGCGGCCTCGCCGGCGAGCATGCGCCCGACGAACCGGGGCACGCGCCACGGCTTCGGCGCGCCGATCGCGTCGGCAAGTGCCGGCAGCCACTCGGCGACCGCGGCCGGATCGTCGTCGACGACGTTGTAGATCCCGCGCTTACCGCGTTCGACGGCCGCGACGGTCGCCTCCGCCGCGTCCGCGATGTGCACGAACGACCACACTCCGGCGCCGTCGCCAACCACGGGGAACTTGCGCTTGCGCACCATCTCGAACTGCTCGCCGCCCGGGGACAGGGACGTGCCTGGACCATAGAACCCGCCGTACCGGAGCACGATCCCCTCGGTCCAGTCCGCCCCGGTGACGGCGGTCTCGAGGTGACGGATCGCGGCGAGCGACTCGCGCATCTCGTGTGCCGGCGTGGGGTCGAGCGGATCCTCCTCGGTCTTGACCGGTCCGCCGCTCCGCTCGTACGGCCAGCTGGTGTAGCTCTGGACGACGAACCGCTTCACGCCGACCGCACGCCCGGCCGACAGCAGATAGTCGGTGCCTTCCGTCCGCAGCCTGTTGGTCATCGCGAAGCAGCGATCGAAGTGGCGCATGTCGAGCCCGGCGATCGCGGTCAGCTCGTGGACGATCACATCGGGCCCAGCCTTGGCGACGGCATCGGCCACCTGGTCGGGATCGAGCGCGTCGACCACCATCGGGGTCGCGCCGAGATCCCACAGCGCCGCCTGCTTGGCCTCGCTCCGGGTCGTTCCGACGACCCGGTGGCCTGCGGCGACCAGCCCGGGCACCAGTTGCTTTCCCATCGCGCCTGACGCGCCTGCAACGAACACTTTCATCTCGCGGCTCCTTCTCATCGAATTGCACCAGCTCTGACGAGGTAGCCCGCGCGGCTGTGACAGTCGTGGTCGACCGGGCGTGGACCGTGGCGCGCGGTGAGTGGCGCGTGGCTGACACGGGTAGCCATATCCGTACCGATATGCGCGAGCCGAACTACCTCAGCTGGCGAGCCCGCATGCCAGGCCACGGCGTCGAACCAGATCCCGAATACCTGGACACGCCGTTCCTGACCGGGGCGATCAACATCTGCACGGCACTGGGGGTTTTCATCGGAATCTGGGCGGCGATATTCCTGGTCGCCGATCTCCGCCACGGTTTCGCCAGGTACTGGTCGCTTGTGCTGATCCTCGTGATCGACGTCGCCGTCAACGTCGCCTTGCGGGTCGCCCGCGCCCGCAAGATGCGAGAGCAGTACCCGGACGGGCCGCCGCCGTCAGCCCGCCACGTCCAGCGCGGCTCGTAGCGCCCCCAGGTCCGCTGCCCCGAACACCACCCGGTTCCGCGTGGCGATGTACACGAGGTCGAGGTCGACGCCGGCCTTGGCGATCTTGCGGGTCAGGTCGGCGAGCACGCCGGGGCGGTCCTCGACGTCGATCACGACGACCTCGCGCTCGCGGCTGACCGCGAGATGCGAGATCGCCAGCGAGTGCCTGGCGGCCTCGGCGTGCGGGACGAGGATGTGGAGCTCGGCTCGCTCACCACTGCCGAGGCACGTGGCGGCGGCGATGTTCACGCCGGCGTCGCTGATCGCGGCCGCGACCTGCGCGAGCGCTCCGGGGGTGTTCTCGATGTCTATGACGAGGTCGAACGCCATGCCACTGGGGCGTGCAGCCTAACCGCTCGCGGCCGGTCCGAGCCACCTCAGCGCGCCCGGCTCCGGAACAGGATCCCCGACAGTGCGATCGAGACGACGATGATCCCGACGCTCCAGGCGACCGCGTGCCACGCGTCCGCGCCGACATGGCCGCCGATCAGCGACGCGCGGATCGTGTCGACCACCGCCGTGGCGGGTTGGTTGCGGGCGACGACCTGGAGCGCCGAGGGCATCGTGTGGATCGGGACGAACGCGCTGCTCACGTACGGGAGGAAGCTGACCAGGAAGGCGATTCCCTGGGCCATCTCGGGCGTGCGCGCGACGATCCCGATCGCCGCCGCGAACCACGACAGCGCGAGGACGAACAGCGCCAGGACGCCGGCGGCCAGCAGCCAATGAGCCGCATCCGCATGGGGGCGGAACCCGATCACGAAAGCGACCACGAGGACGACGGCCGCCGAGAGCAGGTTGCGAGCCACACTCGCGACGACGTGGCCGCTGATCAGCGCCTCACCGCGGACATCCATCGAGCGGAACCGGTCGATGATTCCGGAGGCGAGATCGTGCGCGACGGTGATGGCGGTCGTCCCACAGCCCCATCCGATGCACACGAGCAGCACGCCCGGCACGACATAGTCCACGTACCTGATGCCGGTGTTGATCGCGCCACCGAACAGGTACACGAACATCAGCATCATGATCACCGGCAGGATCAGCGCGGTCATCAGGCCCTCGATGTTGCGCAGCGACAGCCGAAGCGCGCGGGTTACGAGTGGTTGGACGGCGTATTCATACATTTGCGATCTCGCTTTCTCGCGCGTGGGTGTGCGTGTGGTCTCCGGTCAGGGTCATGAAGGCGTCGTCGAGCGTCGCCGTGCGGAGGTCGAAGCGCGCGATCCGAACGCCCTCCGGGTCGAGCTCGTCGAACAGCTCGCGCGCCGCCGGCGCGCTGCCGTCGGTCGCGGCCCCGATCGTCAGCGTCGAGCGATCGGAGTTCATCGCGCGCGCGCCGAGCTGGTCGATCAACTCGTCGAAGCTCGCCGCGTCGGCCGCCTGCAGATCGAGCCTCGCGCCGCCGACGCGCTGCTTGAGCTCCCGAGCGCTTCCCTGCGCCACGATCCGGCCCCCGTTGAGGACGGCGATCGTGTCGGCGAGTCGCTCGGCCTCGTCGAGGTACTGCGTGGTCAGGAACACGGTCACTCCGGCCTCGGCCAGGCGCGTCACGACCTCCCACATGGACCGCCGTGCACGCGGGTCGAGCCCGGTCGTGGGCTCATCGAGGAAGATCACCTCGGGGCTGGCAACCAGGCTGGCCGCGAGGTCCAGCCGCCGCCGCATCCCGCCCGAGTAACCCGCTACGCGACGGTCGCCGGCCTCGACGAGGTCGAACTGCTCGAGCAACTCGGTGGCGCGAGCGGCGCTCGCCCGCAAGCGCTGCAACCGCCCCATCATCTCGAGGTTCTCCCTCCCGGTCTGGATCTCGTCGACCGCCGCGTACTGCCCGGTCAGGCTGATCCGTCGCCGGACCGCATGGCGGTCGGCGACGACGTCGTGGCCCGCGACACGAGCCGAGCCGCCGTCGGGCGTGACGAGCGTCGCGAGGATTCGCACGGTCGTCGTCTTGCCGGCGCCGTTGGGTCCCAGGAGCGCGAATACCATGCCGGCGGGGACGCGAAGGTCGATCCCGTCCAGCACGCGAACCGCGCGATAGGACTTCGTCAGGTCGTGGGCCTCGATTGCAGGGCTGTCGCTCATGTGGACCTTTCTAGAAACGGACGAGAACTGCGTATGGCGTACGCTTTAATGCGTAGAGCATACGCAGTTACTCGGTGTTGTCAAATACCGATTCGATGAGCGACGACGACGACCACCCGATCCCGCCCGGCATCGAGCTCGCCTGGGGACGTCGCCAACGACCCACGCGCGGCCCCAAGCCCGGCTTGACGCTCGATCGGATCGTCGCCGCGGGGATGAAGGTCGCGATGACCGACGGCATCGGCGCGCTGTCGATGACGCGCGTGGCGACCGAGCTCGGCGTCGGGACGATGTCGCTGTACCGGTACGTCGCCGCCAAGGACGAGCTACTGACGCTGATGGTCGACAGCGCGCTCGGCACGCCGCCGCCCGCGCGGGCCGACGAGGACTGGCGCGCGGGCCTGACCCGCTGGGCGGTCGGCGTCCGCGACACCTACCGGCGTCACCCGTGGGCCCTCCGGGTCCCGATCAGCGCGCCGCCCCTGGCCCCCAACAACGTCGCCTGGCTCGAGAGCGCGCTCCGCGCCTTGTCCGACACGCCCCTGTCCGAGCAGCAGAAGCTTTCAACGGTCCTGCTCGTCAGCGGCTTCGTCCGCAACGCGGCCACCCTCGACCTCGACCTCGCCGCCGGCGCGGGCGGCGAGGATTTCATGCCCGCCTACGCGAGGATGCTCGGCGTCCTGATCGAGGGCGGCGATTTCCACGCGCTGGCGGACGCAATCGCGTCGGGGGCGCTCGAGGACGAGGACGATCCCGACACCGAGTTCGAGTTCGGGCTCGAGCGGATCCTCGACGGCGTCGCGGCGCTGATCGCCCGCTCATGAGTCATGATCCGGCGATGACTCGAACGACTCGGACTACGACGTGGGTCGCGTCGATCGCGATCGCGGCCGCGATCGCAGCGGCCCTCCTGGCGACGCCGGCGATGTCCGCCGCGTCGCAGCACTGGTCGAAGTCGCAGTGCGCGCTCCAGCAGGCGCTGTTCAACGTCCGCCACCCCCATCCCAGCGGGCTCCAGCTCGCCGGGGGCAACCGGAAGCTCAAGCAGCACGGCTGCGCCCAGCGCGTTCCCGGGCCGAAGGCTTGGTCCACCACGCAGTGCGAGGACTACCAGGCGACGTTCTTGAAGCTGTACGGGTTCCCGACCAATGCGCAGCTCGCGACCGCCAACCGGGCGCTCAAGCACCACGCCTGCTCACAGCGCGTGAGGCGACCGCCGACCCAGCAGTGAACGACCCGTCCCTAGGGACTCAGAAGATGTCCGGTGCGGGACCCGGGCGGGGCTCGCCGAAGCTCGCGTAGGTCTCGCGCGCCGAGGTCGACTCGTCGGGGACGCCGGCACCGTGGCGGAGCGCAGCCGGCTCGACCGGGTAGCGCGCGCTGCCCTTCTCCTTGCGGGCGCCCACGGCCAGGATCAGCGCCGGGTCCTCGCCGCCGGCGACGATCGTGTGGGGAGTCCGCGGCGGGCAGTGGACGAGGTCCCAGGGCTCGAGCGCTCGCTCCTGCCCCTCGGCGATCAGCGTGGCGCGGCCGCGCAGAACGAGGAAGTCCTCCTGCCCCGCCTCGTGGTGGTACAGGGACATCGGCTTGCCCGGCTGGATCCAGTACAGGCCGACCCCGAGGTCGTCGAAGTGGGCGCCACCCTCGCCGCTGAACCGGCACACGGCGCGCATCTCGTTGTGCAGCCACAGGGAGTCGCGCGCGTTGACCACGAACCACCCCGCGGTGACGGGAACGCCGCCCTCGAGCTTCGCCTCGCTCATGCCGGCACGCCTGCGAGTTGCTCGGCGATGATCGCCTCGAGCGCCTCGCGCAGCGCCGCCACCCGCTCGGCGCCGAACCGCTCGGCCCATTCCTGCTCGATCTCGTCGATCAGCCCGAAGCCGAGGGCCTGCGCGGCGCGCCCGCGCTCGGTCAGGCGGATGATCTTCGCCCGGCCGTCGCTCGGATCGGGCACCCGCTCGACGTAGCCCCGCTGCTCGAGGTCGCTCGTGATCTCGCCGACCGACTGCTTGGTCATCCGAGCGCGCTCAGCGAGGTCCGTCAGCCGGGTCCCGTCGGGATCGATGTTCCCGAACACGCAGCCGTGGCTGATCCGGACGTCGTTGTACGGGGTGTCGGCCAGGCGTTGTTCCAAGCCCTCGCAGAAGTCGTCGAAGGCGACGTTGAGCAGTCGAATCATCAAGGGCCGACGTGGAGTGTCGTGTTCGTTTGACATTTCGTCAGGAGTACTGATAAGGTGGCCAGACAGTTCGGAAGCCTTACAAGGTTGCCTGACAAGTCTAGCACCGAAAGCGGAGGTATCTGATGTCTAGGAAGTGGTGGACGTTACTGGCGGTGAGCGTGGGCACCTTCATGCTCCTGCTCGACATCACGGTCGTGAACACGGCGCTTCCGTCGATCGAGAAGGACCTGTCGGCGAGCTTCACCGACGTCCAGTGGGTGATCGACGCCTACACGCTGTCGCTGGCGGCGGTGGTCCTGACCGCGGGCTCGCTGGCCGATCGCCTCGGCCGCCGCGCGGTGTTCTTGATCGGGCTCGGGATCTTCTCGGCCGCCTCGATGGCGGCGGGCCTCGCACCCGATGCAACCTTCCTCAACGTCTCGCGCGCGATTCAGGGAATCGGCGGCGCCGCGATGTTCGCGGTCTCGCTGGCCCTGGTCGCGCAGGAGTTCGCAGCCGGAAGAGAGCGCGCGACCGCGATGGGCGTCTACGGCGCGACGATCGGCGTCGCGGTGGCGGTCGGCCCGCTGGTGGGCGGGGCAATCACGACCGCCTTTGGCTGGCGCTGGGTGTTCTTCCTCAACGTTCCGATCGGGATCGCCGCGGTTGCGATCACGTTCCTGCGGATCCGCGAGTCTCGCGACCCCAACGCTACGCGCATCGACTGGCTCGGACTGGTGAGCTTCAGCAGCGCGCTCGTGATGCTGGTGCTGGCGCTGCTGCGCGGCAACGACGACGGCTGGGGCAGTCCGCTGATCCTCGGGCTGTTCACCGGCGCGGCCGCAATGCTCACCGCGTTCGCCGCGATCGAGCGGCGCGTGCCGGAGCCGATGCTCCCGCTCGAGCTGTTCCGCCGGCGCGCGTTCACGGGCGTTCAGCTCGCCGCCGCCGCAGTGTCCGCATCGCTGTTCGCGCTGTTCCTTTACCTGACGCTGTACCTCCAGAACTACCTGGGCTACTCGCCGCTCCAGGCGGGCCTGCGCTACCTGCCGATCACGCTGGTGCCGTTCCTGGTCGCGCCGCTCGCGGTCTCGCTCATGTCCCGCGTCCAGGCCCGGGTGCTGATGTCGCTCAGCCTCGCCGCCGTCGGCGGCGGGCTGCTGCTGATGTCCGGATTGACCCCGAGCGACGGCTGGACCGCGCTGCTGCCGGGCTTCATCGTCGCCGGGATCGGCGTCGGCCTGCTCAACCCGGTGATCGCCGACGTCGCGGTCAGCGTCGTCGCCAAGGAGCGGAGCGGCATGGCCGCCGGCATCAACGACACGTTCCGCCAGGTCTCGATCGCGGTCGGAGTCGCGGCCTGGGGCGCGATCTTCCTCGGTAGGGGCGCCGACAAGATCGCGGCGCTGACCGCGGGGACGCCGGCGGCCACCGGCGATCGGCCCCACCAGCTGATCGAGGCCGCGTCGGGTGGCCGCCTCGGCGCGGCGCTTCAGGCGGTCCCGCACGGCACCCGCGCGCTCGTCGCCGACGCGACCCGCCAGGGCTTCCTCAGCGGGCTGAACACGATCCTCGTAATCGGCGCGGTGCTGGCGTTCGCCGGCGCCGGACTCGCGCTGTGGCTGGTCCGCGAGCACGAGATCGAGCGCGAGCAGCCCGAGCTGATCTCCGCGATGGCGATAGCCGAGGCCACTGGGTAGGCGGCTGGTTGACGCGGGTAGCCATGACGGATGCCCGAATCGAACCGTTCACTGGCCTCGAGCATCGACCGGATCGTCGGTGGCGGCGTCGAGGCGGGGGTGCGCGCCAAGCACAGGCTGCGTCTCCGCCGCCTCGGCTGGAGTCGTGCCCTCGCCCCTCACGACGACGGGGTATGGGCGGCGGGCGATCCGAGACCACACGACGGGTGCTCGCTAGAGGTTCTCGTCGACGGCGCCGCGGCCTTTCCGGCCATCGCCGATGCGATCTCGAACGCGCGTGATCACGTCCACGTGACCGGATGGCACGTGGCGCCGCACTTCGAGCTCGTCCGCGGGGAGCGGCCGGCCGTGCTCGGCGAACTACTGGCCGAGGCCGCCGAACGGGTCGACGTCAGGGTGCTGGTGTGGGCGGGCGCCCCGGTGCCCGCGTTTCACCCGACCCGCAAGGAGGTGCGCGACGGCGTCGAGAAGTTGACGCGCGGAACCCGGATTCGGTGCGAGACCGATCCGCGCGAACATCCCTTCCACTGCCACCACGAGAAGACGGTGATCGTCGACGGCGAGGTCGCGTTCGTGGGCGGGATCGACATGACGGACTACGCCGGCGACCGCTTCGACACCAGCGACCATCCGGCTCGCCGGAGGCTCGGCTGGCACGACGTGGGCACGAAGGTGAAAGGTCCCGCGATCCTCGACGTGCACGACCATTTCGCGCTGCGGTGGCGTGAGCTGAGCGGAGAGCAGCTCACGCGCCCGCCGGCGCCCGCCGTCGCCGGTGAGTCGACGGTCCAGGTCGTCCGCACGGTCGCCGAGGACATGTACGACGCCATCCCCACCGGGGAGTTCCGCATCCTCGAGAGCTATGTGCGGGCCATCCGCGGCGCGCAGCGGTTCATCTACCTCGAGAACCAGTTCCTGTGGGCCCCGGAGATCGCCGACCTGCTGGCCGACAAGCTCCGGCGGCCTCCGTGCGACGAGTTCCGGATCGTCGTGCTGCTGCCGTCCAAGGCGAACAATGGACAGGACGACACGATGGGCCAGCTCGGACAGCTTGTCGCAGCCGACGATGACGCCGGCCGCCTGCTCGCCGCGACGATCCGGTCGCGGACCGGGCATCGAGACGATCGTCTGTATCTGCACGCGAAGGTCGGGATCGTCGACGATCGCTGGCTGACGGTCGGTTCGGCGAACCTCAACGCGCACTCACTGCTCAACGACACCGAGATGAACGTAGTCACCGACGATCCCGACCTCGCGCGGACCACTCGGCTCCGGCTGTGGGCGGAGCACCTCGAGGTCGAGGTCGACACCATCGCCGGCGACGACCCCCACACGATCGTTGACGACCGCTGGCGCCCGATCGCTTTCGACCAGCTCGAGCGCCACCGCGCCGAGGCGTCTCCCACGCACCGGCTTGTCGCCCTGCCCGGCCTGTCGCGTCGCTCGCGCCGACTGCTCGGACCGCTGGTCGGCCTCGTCGACGACGGTTGAGGGTCGACGGCGGCGCCCGCGCCGGTCAGGCGGCCCAGGTCGGCTCGCGGCCGTTCTCGCGCACCCACTGGCCGACGAGCCCGCGCAGATGCGCGACGAACCGCTCCTGCTCGTGCGCCGGATACGTCGCCCGCACGGTCCTCACGAGCAGCCGGTCGAAGTCGGCCGAGCCGACCCAGTCGAGCACGAGCTCGTCGAGGTGGCCCAGGCGGCTCGCGCAGAAGTCGTGGTAGCGGTCGGCGTCGAAGTACTCGTCCGACATCCGGCGGTACGCGGCGAGCTTCTCGCCGTAGCTGAGATCCTCGCGATCGCCGATCTCGAAGTAGCGCCGCGTGTCGAGGTCGACCCGCGGCCGGCGCCCGGTCACCAGGCAGAACGTGCACCACTTCAGCAGCGACTTCATCGCCCATGGGAAGTAGTAGTGCAGGCTCGTCAGCGCGACGTCGGGCGAGGCGTTCGCGTAGTCGATCGGATGGACCTGATCGCCGCGCACCAGGCACTCGCACGAGTTGAACTCCCAGTGGAAGAACGCGTTGACGAGCCGGCTGATCGTCAGCACTTCCTCGCCCAGCTCGGGAGTGAGGAAGTCGTGGGCGACCTCGTAGCGATCGTGCATCGGCTCATCGGGGCGGAACTTCATGACCATCGTCTCGGGGCCGATCGACAGCGAGCGCGCGAACACGTCGAAGTCCTCGATCGACGCCTGCAGGTGCATCAAGCGCTGGCCCGAGGCGTCGTAGGTGCGCTCGAGCTCTTCGCGGTCGCGCACGCGGCTGACGCCGATCCACTGCCCGCCGTCGTAGGGCTTCATGAACAGCGGGTAGCCGATCTTCTCCGCGATCGCCGACAGGTCGAACGACTTGTTGTAGCGGGCGGCCGTGTACTGGAAGCGGGAGTTGTCGGGCGGGTCCTTGTGCGGCACCAGAACCGTCGCCGGCACCTTCAGCCCGAGCCGGATCATCGCGCAGTACGCGGCGTGCTTCTCCATCGCCTGGAACGTGAACGGGCTGTTGAGCAGGTACACGTCATCCATCAGCGCCACCTTCTTCAGCCACTCGCGTGGGAGGTAATACCAGTACGCGAGCCGGTCGATCACGAGCTCGTAGCGGGGCCGGTCACGCAGGTCGAACGGCTCCATCGTGATCCGCTCAGTCGCGATCCGGTGGGTGTGCCCCGATCCGTCGGTGATCGGCCCGAGGCGCGACACCAGCGTCTCGAACGCCGTCGGCCAGTCGTCCTCGGTGCCGAGCAGCAGTCCGATCAGGTGCGTGGTCTCCGCCATCAGCAGAAGCGTGGCAGATGGTGGGCGAATTGCGCTCGCCAGGATGGCCAATCGTGCGCGACGTCGTGCCCCCACAGGTCGAGTTCGCAGCGGATGCCCTTGGACTGCAGCACGCCGGCGAAGCTCCGCGTCGACTCGAGCGCGCCGGTCGTGTCCTCCCACTGGCCCTGCCCGCACACCAGCAACAGGCTGATCTGCCCGCGCAGCCAGTCGAGGTGGTCGCCGCCGAGGTGGCTGACGTAGTCCATCGGGTTGTTGAAGTACGCGGCCTCGCCGCGCTCGCCCCAACCGCCCCACGCCGCCGGGTCGTAGTTGCCCGACATGCAGATCGCGAGCGGGAACACGTCGGCGCGCTTGAGCGCAAAGTTCGCGGCGTGGAACGCGCCGAGGCTGACGCCGCACGTGATCACCTCGCTCGCGCCACCGCTGTCCGATCGGACGTGAGGCACGACTTCCTCGAGGATCCACCGCTCGTAGAACTGGTGCCGGCGCGCTCGCTCCTCGAGTGGGATGTCGCGGTTCGACCACGACTCGGAATCGAACGAGTCGACGCAGTACACCTTCACGCGCCCGTCGGCGATCAGATCGCCGACCGCGCCGATCATGCCGCGGCGCTCGAACTCGCCGGCGTCGCCGCGCTCGGCCGGGAACACCAGCACCGGGCGACCCCAGTGGCCGTAGGTCGCGACCCCATTCATGTATGGGCCTCGCTTCGCTCGTCATCCGTGGGGCCATCCAACCCCGTCCGGACGGGGTTGGATGGCCCCATGGACGCCGCCGCAGGCGGCCCCCAAAGATCCGCCAGCAGCCGCGTCAGGTGAGGATGCAGCGCGTCGCGCCAGGACGTGTAGTTGTGCATGTCGGGCACCTCGGCGAGTTCGGCGTCGTAGCCCTGGGCTGCGAGCGCGTTCGCCATCAGCCGGTTGTTGTAGACGTTCTCCTCCTCGGCACCGCACGTCATCGCCACCGGCACCGGATCGTCGAACGTCGCCACCCGCAGGACGCCGCGGACGAACCGCACGATCCGCGCGTAACGCGGAAACCCCGACTCCTGACGGTCGAAGCGCGGCACGAAGAAGCTCCCCGACTGCAGGAACAGGCCGGCGAACGCGCCGGGCCAGGTGCGCTGGGCTTGGAGCATCGCGAGGCCGCCGAGGCTCGCCCCCATCCCGACCGGGCGACCGCTCACCGCGACCCCCGCGCGCAGCGCCGGCAGGATCCGGTTGCAGAGCGCGCGACCGTACGCCGCGGACGCCGAATACCACTCGTTGCGGTCGCCGGGCGGGAGCAGTGCGACCCGGAACGGCGCGAGCGTGCCGGCCTCGATCAGCGCGCCGGCGTACCGGGTCAACCCGGCGAGCTCGGCGTACTCGGGGCCGTCGTGCGCAACCAGCAGCGGCAGCTCGCCCTCGCACGGAGACCAGATTGGGATCTCCAGGGCGCGGCCGAGCACCCGCACGGCGACCCCGTCGAACGTGCCCTCGACGACCGGCTGCTCGAGCCACGCCGGGGGCCTGTAGGCAGGCGCCGACAGCACCGACTTCTCGCCGAACGCCCCGGGGGCGCGTTGCGGGTTGCCCGGATCGCACACCACCACCGTGTCGCCGTCGTGACCGGAAAGCTCGAGCTGGTACTCCAGGCGAGCGAGACCGCTGTCGGGCAGGTGCAGCACCCAGCCGCCGTTGTCACGCACGAAATCGGGATCGGGGAGCGCCAGGTCGGAGCGCAGCCGGACCGCCGCAAAGCGCTCCTCGGGGTCGTCAACGCGCAGGCTGCCCAGCACCGGGCGGGAAGCTAGCAAGCGATACGCTCACGCCCGTGCGCTACTCGACGGTGAACATCGACGACGTCGAGGGCGCCGGCCCGGGCGGCGTCGTGCACTTCGTACGCCGCGAGCTCGGCGTCGGGGCGTTCGGCATCAACTGGTTCGAGCTTCCTCCGAACGCGGAGGGGCACGAGCACGACGAGACGCGCTCGGGGCAGGAGGAGGTATCGGTGGTGGTCCAAGGAGCCGGCCACTGGGTGATCGACGGCGAGGAGGTGCCGGTCCGGGTCGGCAGCTTCGTCCGCTTCGATCCCGACGCGACGCGCCGCCCGGTCGCGGGTCCCGACGGCATGACGTTCGTGGCGGTCGGGTGCCGGCGCGGCGCCTACGAGCCCCGCGGCCCGTTCTAGCCCGCTTCGCGCGGGCCTCCGGAGGCGAGGCGAAGCGTCATGTATGTGCTGTTCGGGCTCTCGCGGTAGTCGCCGAACGGCTCGCACGGCTCGAACCCGGCGCTCGCATACAGCGACCGCGCCGGGGCGAACGCCGCCATCGATCCGGTCTCGAGGCTGAGGCGCCGGTAGCCGCGCTCGCGCGCCACCGCGATCAGGTGGTCGAGCATCATCCGCCCGAGCCCGCGTCCGCGCGCGGCCTGCGCGGTGTGCATCGACTTGATCTCGGCGTGGTCGCGGTCGAGCCGCTTCAGCGCCCCGACGGCGAGCAGCGTGCCACCGGCGCGGTAGCCGAAGAACGTCACCGCCCGGTCGAGCAGGCCGTCGACGTCCATCGCGTGGGCATCCTCGGGCGGCGTCTGGGCTCGCGCGAACGTGAGGTGGAGCGCGAGCAGCGCGCGCACGTCGGGCGCCCGCGGATCGTCGACACGAATCTCACCGTCCGGCATCGCCGGAAGTTATCTTGCCCGGACGCCTGTCATGGACCTCGAAGGAAATCGCGCCGGGACACGAAGCGAGCCGTGAACATCGAGCATGTCACCGGGCCCAGCCACGAGGAGCTGCGGCCGTTCAAGCCGCCGACGTCCGAGCGGTTCCCCGTCTACCACGACCTCCCGGACAGGCTCGCCAGGACCCGCGCCCACCCCGACGCCGACATCGGATTCGTGATGGCCGTGTGCTCCGCGTATGGCTATGGCGACGCGTCGACGCTCGCGATGATGATGACGCGCCTCGGGCTCGAGCGCAGCCAATGCCTGATGGCCAGCGTGTACGTCGACGCGATGTTCCTGACCTCGGTGGCGTACGTGATCCAGAGCCGCGATGGCAGGGTCGCGATCGTCTGCTTCCGGGGCACGCCGCCGACGAGCGCGATCACGTGGTTCACCGATCTCCAGATCGACCCGGTGAAGATCGAGCTGCCGGTGGCGGGCGCCGGCGCGGAGCAGCCGCCGTGCGAGGTCCATGGTGGCTTCTATCGCAACGTGCGCTCGACGCGCTACCAGATCATGGCCGCGCTCGAGCGCGCGCTCGCCGGCCGCTCGGTCAACCCGCACGGCGCCAAGCCCGACCACCCGCTGGAGGCGCTGTACATCACCGGGCACAGCCTCGGCGGCGCGAGTGCGCAGATGCTCGCGGCGATGCTCTACCTCGACGACGCGTACGCGCCCGTCCGCGACAAGCTGCGGGCCGTGTACACGTACGGTGCGCCGATGATCGGCAATCCGGCGTTCGCGCAAGGATGCGCCGGAATCGAGTTCCTCAACCGGAACCTGATCCGCTACGTGTACGCGAGCGACGTCGTGCCCCAGGTTCCCCCGACCGCGTGCGGCCCGTTCGCCCACTTCGGGCAGGAGTACCAGTTCGTTCCTTCGGGCGGCGGCGGAAGCTGGCGCCACAACGCGACCCCAAGGCGCCAGATGCGCGACGCGGTCGCGCTGCTCGTCACCCCCGCCTCGCTGCTCGCGCGCCAGATGACCCTCACCCGCCGGATCCGGTTCTCGGCGTCGATCGACGACCACTTCCCCCAGTACTACATCGACGCGCTCACGCCGGCCGGCGTGCGGAGCGAGTTCGGGGACTGAGGTCAGCTGGTCGACACGGTCACCGTCGACATCACGACCGCCGGCGTCGGCGCGCCGTCCTGCGGCGGGTTCGTCGGTAGCGATCCGATCCTCTCGACGACGCCGATCCCCGACACGACCTTGCCGAGCAGCGCGTAGTCGGGGGTCAGCCCGGCGGATTGCGTGACGTTGTGGCCGGTGACGATGAAGAACTGGCTGCCCGAGGCTCCCGACGGCTGGGCCTGCGTCTTGGCCATCGCCACGTCACCGAGCACGTACTGCGTGTTCTTCGGCGGCGCCTCGACGACGGTGTAGCCGGGTCCGCCGGCGCCCGTGCCGGTCGGGTCTCCGCCCTGGATCACGAACCCCGCGGCCACCCGGTGGAACGTGACCCCGTTGAAGAAACCGCGCTTGACCAGCGAGTAGAACGACGACGAGGTCTTCGGGGACTGCGCGACGTCGAGCGTGAACGCGAACGTCCCGCAGTTGGTCACGATCGTGACCGTGTAGGTCCGGTGCGGATCGAGCTTCAGATGCGGCACGGGCAGGTGCCCGCTCGGTTTCGGCGCCGGGACGGGGACCGTGCGGCACCCCGACGACCCGGACGCGGTCGCCGGCGACGTACTCGACGCCGCCGGCGTGCTGGACGATTTCGGAGTGGTGCTGGTCGACGCGCTGTGACTGGCGCTGCTACCGCAGCCGGCGATCGCAGCGACGACCAGGGCAGCCAGGACGGTTGGGACGGTGGCGGACGGTCGGGCGCGGCGCACTCACCGAAAGCAAACCAGATCGGTTCGTCATGGGGCGCTGCTCTGGACTTCGCTCATCGAGCTGCCACCGCCGGTGCGGCCGCCGCTGCCGGAACTGGCCACGCCACCGAACCCGCTCGAGGAGCAGTGCGCGGCCCCGCACGGGTTGCCGCGCGGTGAGTTAGCCGGTTGTGTGGTGGTCCCGGATGGGGTTGTCAGCTCGGCGGACTTCACGTTCTGCGTGCTCGGCCACCAGGCGACGAACCAGCCGTTCTCGACGGTCGCCTGCACATCGGTCCCGTCGGCGAGGACGAGCGTGACCGCGCTCACGCCGTCGCCGGCGCGCCCGTCGCCGAACGAGTAGGCGTCGCCGCCGGTGGTGGTCATGTGCTCGCTCGACAACAGGATCTGACCTGCTGCGACGTCGATCGGTGCACTCGACGTGTTGCCCGAGACCGCGGTGAACGACGGCCCTTTGATGCACGTGGCGCTCGACTGGCTGTTGGCGTAGACCGAGAACGTGAACGGCCCCCGGGTGTCGGTGAGCTTCAGCGGCAGCCCGGCGATCGGCGACTGCGTCTGGCAGTCGGCCCGGGCCGCGGCAAGCTGGCCGGGCGTCGGCGGCGTCGGCGTCGGGCTCCAGCCGGCGAACGCGCTCGACGCACCGGCGGTGAGCGAGACCACGACCGCCACCGCGCCCGCGGTGCCGGCCGCACTCGCGAGCGCCCCGATCGCGACCGGCCGCCTCAGCCGGCGAGTCCGTGGGTGGTAATCGCGGTGGGTGAGGCGCGCGATGGGCGCCGCGGGCACGTCGGCGGCACGCTCGCGGAGCGCCGCGCGCAGGTCGGCTTCGAGTTGCTCGGTCATGTCGGGATGCTCCTTGTGTCGTTGGTCGTGCGCAGCGTCGGCTCGAGTCGCGCGAGTCCACGAGCGGCCGTGCTCTTCACGGTGCCGAGCGAGCACTTCATCGCGGCCGCGACCTCGGCTTCGGGAAGGTCAAGGAAGTAGCGGAGCACGAGCACCGTGCGCTGGCGGGGCGGCAGCGTCGCGAGCGCTCGCAACAGTTCGTCATGGGTGTCGATCGCCGGCGCCTCGCAAGCGGCGTCGTGGGGGCGATCGAGGATCGCTTCGCCGGTTAGCTCGCGCCGGCGCCGGCCGCGCCGGTCCGCGCCGCTCAGCGCGAGGTTCACGAGGATCCGGCGCGCGTAGGCGACGGGGCGCTCCATGCGGCGGACGCGGTGCCAGCGCCGGGCCACCTTGAACAGTGTCTCCTGCACCAGGTCCTCGGCTTCGGGGAGGTCCCAGACGATCAGGTACGCGGTGCGCATGAGCGTGTCGGTGCTCTGCGCCACGAAGCTGTCGAAGTCGGCGCGCCGGTCGTGCATCTACCCCATTAAGGGGCCGGCGCCGCGAAAAGGTTGAGTCCCGGCGGTCGCGCGCGATGTGGGACGACGATCCGCCGGGTGCTTACGAGCGCGGACGCGGGCCGGGGAGCCGCCAGTAGCGCACGTCGGCGTCGGGGTCGCCGCCAGCCGGACCGTAGTGGGCGCGCCAAAGAAGGCAACCCCCCCACAAACGCCGCAAGCCCCACCGGAGCCGCGAGATACACCGCGTCGTCGCCAAGGACCGCGATTGACACGACCACGCCGATCGCAGCCAGCGGGAACAGCCAAGGAAGCCACCATGCCTTTATAGCTGCAGATTACTCCCCTGTTGGCCCGATTTGCAGAGTGGCACTGCCCGCACGGAGCGTGACCTGAGTTACGTCGAACTCAGGTCACGCTAAGGCTTTCCGTACAGCTGCCGACAGTAGGGGTGATCGTAGGCGGGCGCCCAGGCTGGAAGGGCCGCACGTGCGGGGTGAGACTCGGCGCCTCACCGACCCGCCTCAATCGTTTCTTTTGTTCAGCCCAGCTTGATCGCCTTCTCGACCGCGAGCGCCAGCAGGCTCGCGCCGGCGTAGCTCGGATGGATTCCGCACCCGCCGGTCGACAGCTGCGTGAGCAGGCCGGCCGTGCAGGTGTTGCCGCCGGAGTGCACGGACCCGGTCTCGAGCTGGCCGAAGCCATCCGCGACGACCACGTGGAACGGCTTCGCCGCCGAATCAACGGTCTGGTTGAGAAGCGCAGACTGGGCGTCGGTGGCCTGGGAGGCGTAGTCGAGCGAGTAGTAGTTGACGATCGCGATCTGCCCGCTGTAGTGGGCCTTGTTCCGTACCGCCGACAGGATCGTCTTGACGTTCTTGCCGAGCGTGGCCAGCACCGCCGCCTGCTCGGACAGGCTGGCGCACTTGTCCGCGGTGGTCTCCTGGCAGACGAAGTAGTCGTTTGCGCCGATCATCAGCGACACCAGTCGGACCTTCGGGTGCTTCTTGAGGTACGACACCCCGTATGACAGCTGCGAGCCGCTGTACTTGACGTGCAATGGGAACTGCGTGCGATAGCCGACGTTGCCGTTGCCCGGCGTGTTCTCACACCCGTTGCTCTGGGCGGTGGAGTCGACCAGGCTCGACGACGTCTCGCCCGGGCAGGCCGCATTCGCGACCGTCAGGTGCAGCTCCGAGCCGAGCAGCTCGGGATAGCCGAGGAAGCTCGAGGCGTCCGCGTAGTTGGGGGCTGGAACGACCTGCGCCTCCTCGTAACCGAACGAGACGGAGTCGCCGAGCGCCAGGTAGCCGGATCCGGCTGTGACGGGCGTGTGTGTGGTGATCTTGGGCGCCTTCGGCTTTGCCGGCGTCTTCGCCAGCGCCGTCGCGCTCGCGGCGGCGATCCCGATCACCGCACAGATCGCCAGGACCGAGAGCTTGAGCGCACGCCGCGCAGTCGCGCGCGTACCTTCCTGAGGACTCTTCATAGCGTGTGTGTCTCCTTCCCCACGCGTCTTGCGCTGCCCCGGCCTGGCCGCGCGCTAGGTTTGCGCCGGGCAATGCTAGCCGGGCCCGCGTCGAAGTGTGTCCCTCACGTGAACGCGGATCGCGCAACCGCGTGATCCGATCGTCATTACAATCCAGCCGTCGCGACCGAGCTTTCGATCAACCGCAGGGATGAGGCCGGGGGTGTAGTGCTCGCGCTCCATGGCGAGCTGGACGTGGTGTCCGCCCCGGAGCTTGAACAATGCCTCAACGAGGTCCTGGCCGAGCCCTATGCCCGCGTCACCCTCGACCTCTCAGAGCTCGCATTCGTCGACAGCGCCGGCATGAGCGTGCTGATCAAGGCCAAGCAGGACGCCGACTCCAACGGGCGCACGCTCGTGCTCGGCCACCCGACCGAGCAGGTGCACCGCGTGTTCGCGCTCGTCGGGCTGGCGGACTGGCTGGCGTTCGAGGGCTGAGACCGGCGCCGGCGCTAAGCCTCGGCGGCCTTCGACACGTGGCGCGTAGGGTTTGGGGTGTGAGCAGCTACCGCGAGCACCTCGTCTCCTCCCCGCTGGCGTGCTGCACCTGGGAGCAGCACACGACGGACGCCTGGGAGCAGCGGGTCGTGCCCGATGCATGCGTCGATTTGATCTGGTCGGGCGACCGGCTGACGGTCGCCGGCCCGGACACCCGCGCTCGCCTGGTGGCGCTCGCGCCGGGCACGCGCATGGTCGGCGTCCGCCTGCGCCCCGGCGTCGCCGGCGAGGTGCTCGGGATGCCCGCCGGCGAGCTCCGAGACGTCGCCCCCGACGCCGGCGAGGTGCTCGGCCGCGCTCCGGTCGAGGCGCTGCTCGATGCGCTCGTCAGCGCCGGCGCCGGCGCGGGCGCGGGCGTCGGCGCGGGCGTGGGCGTGGGCGTGGGCGTGGGCGTGGGCGTGGGCGTGCGCGTGCGCGAGGATCCCCACGCGATCCTGCTGGGCGCGATCGAGCGGCGTGGCGCGTCAGGCCCCGACCCGCTGGTCCGCGCGGCCGTGGCAGCGCTCGACCGTCCGCACGCGCGCGTCGCCGCGGTCGCGGCCGAGCTCGGGCTGAGCGCGCGCCAGCTCCAGCGCCGCGTCACCGCTGCGGTCGGCTACGGGCCGAAGACGCTCGCTCGGGTGCTGCGCTTCCGCCGCCTGCAGGCGCTGCCGGCGGGACCGTTGGTCGAGCTCGCGCTCGAGGCGGGCTACGCCGACCAGGCGCACATGACCGCCGAGGTCACCGACCTCGCCGGCATCTCACCTGTCCGATTTCTCAAAGACCGCACGCCGACCGCCGCCTAGTCTCTGGCGCATGCCGGTCGATCACGCCGCCGCCGAGACGTTCATCTGGTCAACCGCCCGCCTGGTCGACCGCCACCGTTACGCGATGCTGTTCTCGGATGGGAACGCGGAGCTGGTACTCGCCGCTCTGAGCGGCTATCGCAACCTCGACGGCGGGTTCGGCCACGCGCTCGAGCCCGACCTGCGGTGCCCCGGGAGCCAGCCGGCCGCCACGCTCTACGCGCTCGAGATGCTGCACGAGGCCGGGACGTTCGGCTCCGATCTGACGCTCGGCGCACGCGCCTGGATCGCCTCGATCGCCGCGCCCGATGGCGGCATCCCGTTCGCGCTGCCCGGCTTCGAGCCCTATCCGCATCCGCCGTGGTGGTCGCTCGGACCGCCATCCTCATTTTTGACGTTCGGGTTGGCCGCGGCTCTTCACGCCGGCGCGGTCACCGGCGACGAGTGGCTCGACCGCGCCACCGAGTGGAGCTGGCGCATGATAGAGGAGCCGGCCGAGCCGGGCGGCTACTGGCTCAAGTACGCCTGCGCCTTCCTCGACGCTGTGCCGGATGACGACCGGGCGCGCTCAGCGATCGCGTCGCTGCGCTCGCGCATCGACCCGGCCGCGCTGGCTCCGGCGGGCGCCGCCGAGGGCGAGACACTCCGCCCCCTCGACCTCTCGCCCCGGCCGGGGAGCCGCAGCCGCGCGCTGTTCACCGACGCCGCGATCCAGGCTCATCTCGACCTGGTCGAGGCCGGGCAGCAGGAGGACGGCGGCTGGATGTTCGACTGGCTCGCCTGGTCGCCGGCGCAGACCACGGCGTGGCGCGGGATCGTCACGATCCGCGCCCTGACGTGGCTGCGCGACAACCGCGGGTAGTTGCTGGCGGTGGCCTCTCCGGTCGGCCGGGGTCGGCGGGCCGTCCCGAACGGCGGGCACCTGGAGTGCGAGGGCCGTGGTCTCTCCGGTCGCCCGGGGTCGGCCGGCGATCCGGAAAGCGGGCACCTGGAGTGTGAGGGCGGTGGTCTCTCCGTCGCCCGGGGTCGGCGGGCGGTCGGGAAAGGCGGGCACCTGGAGTGTGAGGGCGGTGGTCTCTCCGGTCGCCCTGGGTCGGCCGGCGACCTGCAAAACCTGTCAACGGAGGCGTTGCGCGCCGACCGTGTCGTGTCCAGCATGCCCCACATGCATAGAACGGCACGGTCAACGTCAATCGCGTCAATTGTCAGCTTTTGCAGGTTATTCGCCGCCATTCGGCCTGCGTCCGCCGCCTAGCACCCGAACCCTCCCTCCAGGTGCCCGCCGCTAAACCCCGGTTCGCCCGATGACCGGTCGGCCGGGACCCCGCCCGCCACCGTACGCCACCGCACTCCGCCACCGCCAACCGACTACACAAACCCCAGCGTCCGGTTCAGGAAGTCGTGCTCGGCGGCGAGCGCCACACCCGCCACGCTCATCGGCAGCGAGACGAACCCGTGCGGCGCCTCGGGCCAGATGCGGAGCTCGGTGGCGTGACCCGCCGCCCGCCACCGCGCCTCCATGAACAGCGTGTCGTCGATCAGCGGATCAGACGTGCCGACGGTGAAGATCGCCGGCGGCATCCCCGACAGGTCAGCGAACAGCGGCGAGATGTCGGGGTCGCGGCGCTGCTCGCGGTCAAGGCCGGGCAGGAACTGGTCGCCGAACCAGGCGATGATCGGCCCCGATAGCACAAGGTTGCGGTCGCCCCAGAGGCGCTGGCTGGGCGTCAGCGACAGGTCAAAGCCGCCGTACTGGAGCACGGCCGCGTCGAACGCATCGGTGATCCCGTGACGATCGCGAAGTCGCAGGAGGATGCAGGCGGCCAGTTGCGCGCCCGCGGAGTCACCCCCAACCGCCCGCGGACCTTCGGCGCCCACGGCGGCGCGACCCTCGTCGCCGAGCAGCCACAGCGCGGCGGCCTCACAGTCGTCGGGGCCGGCGGGATACGGGTTCTCCGGCGCCAGGCGGTAGTTCACGCTCACGACCGTCAAACCGGTGTCGCGCGCCAGCCGCTGAAGCCGCGGATCCTGCCCGTCGCTCTCCCCCAGCGTCCACCCTCCCCCGTGGATATGGAGGAACGTTCCGCGCGGCTCACGATCGGGAGCGATGATCCGCAGCCCGATCGGCCCCCCGGGACCCTCGATCTCGACCTCGCGCGCCTCGGGCACGTACACCGGCGCGGGGAAGATCCCCCGACCTTCCCGGCGGGCACGCCGACTTTCCTCGGGCGGCACCGTGTTGACCGCCGGGATCGTCGCCAGCAGTGCCTCCAGCTCGGCGTTGAAGGCCCGCGTCTCAGCGAGCAGGGTGTCCGGATCGGGATTGGTCATCGGTGGGCAGCTCCTCGCAGTCGGTTTCCTCGTGCCGGTTCCCGGCGCACAGCGACCAGCGGAGGATGCCATCCGGCGCGCGCTCGGAGCTGTGACATCGTGGGGCCTGTGAGGCGGGTGGTCACGATCGGGGTTTACGACTGGGATCTGAGCAGCTTTCTCGGAGCGCTGGCCGCCGCCGACGTCCGCTTGCTCATCGACGTCCGCCAGCGCCGCGGCGTCCGCGGGGCCGAGTATGCGTGGGCGAACTCCACCCGCCTGCAATCCGCGCTGGCCGGCGCCGGCGTGGCCTACGAGCACCACAAGGAGCTCGCGCCGACGACCGAGCTCCGGCATCTCCAGTACGCCGAGGACGCGCGCCGGCGCGAGGGCAAGCGGTCGCGGACGGTGCTGGCGCAGGAGTACACGACCCGCTACACGCGGGAGATCCTCGACCAGGCGCCTCTCGACGCGGTCGCCGCCGAGCTGCCGACCGACGGCGCTGCGGCGCTGCTCTGCGTCGAGCGCGATCCAGAGGCCTGCCACCGATCGCTCATCGCGGACCGCCTCGCGGCCGAGCACGACATCGCCGTGAGCCATCTGCGCCCATAGGCCCCCCGACCGCCCGCCACCCGTCTCCTCGACCAACGCCCTAACGCAGCTTGCGTACCGCTTATCGCAACCCGCTTGACATTGGGGAGACCGGCCGATTACGTTTCTATTGTTCGCCTGTGGGCGGATTGTTCGGATCACGAACAATCCGGCCTCGTTTGGAGGAACCATTCAAGCCGGATGCCCAGCTGTGGTACAGCCTGACGGCGCGGGCTGAGACGCCCGCCGTCAAGCCGCCACGGCTGGGCGCCGCGCTGAAGCTTGTGAGGGGCTGAGCGGAAGGGGCGTGGGGACATGGCGCCGCCCGCCATCGGCCGCGGGCGGCGCCGGTACAGTCGTGCGCGATGCTCGACCTCGGGGCCTATCTCGCGCGCATCGGCCTGCGCGGACGCCCGGACCTCGCCGAGCTGCACCGCGCTCACGTCGCGGCGATTCCGTTCGAGAACCTCGATCCACGGCGCGGGATCCCGGTGTCGCTCGAGCTCGAGGACCTCGAGCACAAGCTCGTGGCCGACCGGCGGGGCGGCTACTGCTTCGAGCAGAACATGCTGCTGAGGGCGGCGCTTGGTGCGCTCGGCGTCACCGACATCGAGTTGTTTCTCGCGCGCGTGCGGGTGGGCGCGAACGCGGGCGCGCGCCCGCGCACCCATCTGGTCCTCGGGGTCCAGGTCGACGGCACGCGCTGGCATGCCGACGTCGGCTTCGGCCACGGCACGCTGCTCGAGCCGATCCCGTTCGGCCCAGGCGGCGAGCACGAGCAGTCCGGCTGGCGCTACCGCGTCGTCGAGGACGGCCGCGAGCTCGTGCTGCAGTCGACCACGCACACCGGCGAGTGGATCGACCTGTACGGGTTCGTCCCCGAGCCGGTTCCGCTGATCGACCTGGTCACGAGCAACTGGTACACCTGCACGTATCCGCACTCGCCGTTCGTCACCGGGCTGATCGTCACCGCGCAGCGGTCCGACGGCACGCGCGAGTCGCTGAGTGATTGGAGCGGAGACTTGACGCTGACCGAGGAGACTCCCCACAACGCCACCATCACCGAGGTCGAGCCGGGCGCGGTCCCGGCGATGATCAAAGAACGCTTCGGGCTCGAGGCCGCAGATGTCTGACGAGGGCCTCACCGTCGCCGTCACCGGCCCGACGGGGACGTTCGGCTTCGGGCTGATCCCGTTGCTCGAGGCCGATCAGCGGATCGCCCGCATCGTGGGCATCGCGCGCCGTCCGTTCGACCCGCAGCAGCACGGCTGGAGCAAGATGGAGTACCGCCGGGGCGACGTCCGCGAGCCGGAGGCGCTCAAACAGGCGTTCGAGGGCGCGGACGTGGTCGTCCACCTCGCGTTCATGATCACCGGCACGGCGTCCCGCGAGACGATCCGCGCGATCAACGTCGAGGGCACGTTGAACGCATTCGACGCCGCGGCCACCGCGGGCGCCGGCCGGTTCGTGTACGCCTCGTCGGTCGCGGCGTACGGCTTCCACCCCGACAACCCGATCGGGATGACCGAGGACTGGCCGACCCGCCCGGCCGCCCATCTGTTCTACGCACAGGAGAAGGCCGAGCTCGAGCAGCTCCTGCGCGAGCAGGCGGACGCCCACCCCGACCTGGCGCTGTACCTGCTGCGACCGCCGATCGTCCTCGGACCTCACGCGATCGGCGCCAAGGACACGCTGCCAGAGCCGTTGGCCTCACTGACCCGGCGCGCCCTCGACTTCGCGAACCGACTGCCGGTGCCGATTCCCGTCCCGACGCCCGATCTGCCGATGCAGTTCATCCACGAGGACGACGTCGGCCAGGCGCTGCTCCGGTGCGTGGTGGCCGACGGACCGCCGGGCGCGTACAACATTGCCGGCGACGGAATCGTGACGGCGGCCGATGTTGTGCGCGAGCTCGGTCTCACGCCGATCACCGTGCCGGCCGGCATCACGCAGGCTGCCGCTCGCGCCGCCGCCTCAGTTCAGCTGCCCTCGTTCGCCCCACCGGCGACCGAGTGGGTCGAGGCCGCGAGTCACCCGGCGATCATGGACACGACCAAGGCCAAGCGAGAGCTCGGCTGGCAGCCCAAGTACACGGGTCTCGACGCTCTCCGCGCCACCCTCCGCCGCAAGCCCGGCTAGCCGCGCCACGCTCCGCCGCGAGCCCGGCTAGCCGCGCCAACGTCCGCCCCAACCACCCGCTAACCGAGCCAGGCCGACACGACGACGCCGGCGTCGAGCGGGATGTCGATCGTGACGAAGCCGCTGCCAGGATCGTGCATCCGCCGAACGTATGTCACCTGGTCAGGATCGTCCTCGCTCAGATCGGCGACGACCAACGCACCGCGCGACAACCGCGGCGTCAACAACTCGACGACCGGCTCGTACAGGTTGTTCCAGCCGTCGAGGAACAGCAGATCGACCTCGCCGACGTCCTGCAGCGTGGTCAGCGCGTCTCCGACCCGCATCTCGACTAGATCGTCCAGCCCCGCGTCAGCGAGATTCCTCTCTGCCGCCGCGGCCTTCGAACCGTCGATCTCGGTGGTGATCACCCGGCCGGCGCCAACGTCGCGGACCGCCGCCGCGAGATGGATCGTCGAGAACCCGAGCGAGGCGCCGAACTCGACGACCGTGCGCGGCCGCCGCGCGAGCACGAGCACACACAACAGCTCGCCCACCTCGGGCGAGATCGAGAGCGGCGCGCCACCGTAGGCCTCCGCGCGCTCCGCGCCCCACACCCGACGCCCGAGCTCCCGCTCGCGATCCAGAACGCGCGCCTTCGCCGGCGGGTCCTCCACCTCGCCGAGCCGGCGCAGCTCCGCGAGCACACGGCCGACCTCCTCGGCGTGGAGTGTCGGGCTGCTGCTACTGGAAGATCTCAGTCGTGCAGTCCCCGCCGGGAAGGTGGATCTCGTGCGGCCGCGCACCGTCGGCCTGCTCGTGGAAGTCCACGAAGAAGTCCGGGTCGAGCGCGTACGTGCCGTCGGGCTGCCGATCGAGCTTGGTCAGCCAGCCCTGGATCCCGGGATAGAACTGGTTGTCCCAGCTCGAGAACAACGAGTTCGTGACGTACACCCGGTCGCCGTCGAGCGAGTTCTGGATCATCTGCGGTCCGCCGTTCAGCGGTCCGGGCGCCTTCGGATGACCACCGTCACGGCCGAGCAGGCCGCCCAGCCACACCTGGGACTTGAGCACCGGGTTGGCGGGGTCCGACACGTCGTAGTGGCGAACGTCCCCGTGCAGCCAGTTCGAGAAGAACAGGTCCTTGTCGTCGAGCGAGAGCACGAGGTCGGTGATCAGGCCGGGGACCCCGCCCTCGAGCGGCCAGCCCTCGAGCTCCTCGTTGGCCACGTCGATCGCCTTCGACACTCCCCAGCTTCCGTTGTCGCGCCGGAAGTGGATGATGTTGCTCGACAGCGTTGCGCCCACGAACCCCTGCGCGGAGTCCGGGTCGTGCTGCCAGCGGATCTCGAGCGGGATCCAGCCTTCGTCGCCCAGGTCGATCGTCTGCACCTTGGTGCGCTTCTCGAGGTCCCAGAAGTGCAGCTTCCGCCCGTACTTGCCGGCGGCGACGTCGGCCGGGTTGAACCCGTCCATGAACGTGTTCGGTGCGCCCCACTCGCTCGAGATCAGCGCGTTCTGCCGCGGCTGGTACCAGAAGTCGTACGTGAACTCGATGCCGCCGGCGTCGCGCTCCCACCGCTCGGCGACGGAGAAGTCGCGGGCATCGAGCACCGCGAAGCCGCCGGGCGTGTTGCCGTTGGCGTCGCCGAGCATCGAGATCGTGACGATGTCGCCCGGCATGCAGTGCACGGTGTGGGGTGCACTCAGCCCGAGCTTCTCCTTGATCTCCTCGCCCTCGATCACGTTCTTGATCCGCGGCGCCCGCGGCTCGGAGATGTCGACGATGTGGATCCGGGACGAACGCAACCCGGGAACGATCATCGTGTCGCGCTTGAGCTGCGAGTGGCACGCCGACGAGCACGCGTTCCAGCCGAAGTGGTGCAGCTCGTCGCCGACGTTCGGCATCTCGGTGCGGTGGACGATCTGCCCGTAGCTCGACGAGCTCGGATTCACGTCGACGACCGCGATGAAGTCCGGCCGGTCGATCCCGGTCCCTTCGTACAGGGCCGCGACGTACACGAACTGCTCGGGGGGCTGCTGGCGGGCCACCGCCGGCGAGGCGTAGCCGGGCCCACCGTGCTCGTGATCCTCGTGTGCCTGAGCGCTCATCGGCGGAGCTCCCTTCTGTTCGGTTTTATACCTAACAACCGCAGCTGGTCGCGTTCCTAGCTTACGCGACTCACCAATCCTCAACAGGTTTTTATAGGGATTTTCAGGCTCGGTTGATCTCAGGCGGCGCGCCTGCCATTGCCCAACTCGCGGACCCCATCTGAACACGCGCCCGCCCGCGGCGGGGCCGGACGCCGCGGGCGGGACACGAGGGGGCGCTGGGGCGCGCGTTCAGGTTCGTGGGGCACCGCGTTCAGGGCGCGGGTCAGCGATTTCCCGGCGTCGGGGCGGTGGGCAGGGAGTTCACGACGTCGGTGCGGTGTGGCAGCGAGTTCACGGCGTCGGGGCGGCGCGGGCGATCACCCACGTGAGCTTCGGCGCCTGCACGACCGACACGCGCTGCCCGGCGGTGAGCGCCGACAGGGTCGATGTGTGGCGGTTGTCGCGCACCTTCGCGTTCGACGGGATCGTCAGCGTCACGGTCTTGTAGGTCGCCTTCTTGGTCCCTTCCCGGATCGTCAGCTGCTGCCCGCTCACCGACTGCACAAAGCCGCGGTCGATCGTGACCGTGGCGAAGCCGCTCTTGGTGGCCACGACCACGTCGGCGTGGACCGCGCGGCGCCCGAGCGCGCGGGCTCCGGCGCCGCGTGCCCGCGCGGCCTTCGCGGCCTTCGCGGCCTTCGCGGCTTTCGCGGTCGTCGACGTCGTCGACGTGGTGCTGGCGGCCCCGGCGCTCGCGATCGCGCTCCCCGCGGCACCGATCGCCACGCACGCCGCCGCCACCGTGATGAGCTTCAAATGCCTGCGAATGAACTTCATTTCCGAACCTCCCATGTGTCGCTGTATGTGAACCCTGCCCTCCTCACCCTGTGCACCGTCGCAGGGACGTGCAAGCTGACGGTCAGCTAAAGGTCAGCTGCGTGTAAAAACTGCGGCGCGGGCGCCGGCATCCGCGCCTACGATTGCCCCATGCCAGCCACGATCCTGGTCGTCGAGGACGAACCGAACATCGGCGCGCTCGTGTGCACCTACCTGCGCCGCGAGGGTCATGAGGTGGTGTGGGTGCGTCGCGGCGAGGATGCGCTCGTCGAGCTCCGGCGCCACCCCGTCAAGCTCGTGCTGCTCGACATCCGCCTTCCCGGGATCGACGGGTTCGAGGTCTGCCGCCAGATCGGCGGCGCCGTGCCGGTGATCATGCTGACCGCGCGCGACGAGGAGGCCGACCGAGTCGCGGGCCTCGAACTCGGCGCCGACGACTACGTCACGAAGCCGTTCTCTCCGCGTGAGCTGGTCGCGCGCGTCAAGGCTGTGCTGCGGCGCGCCGCCGCGCCCGCGGTGCCGGGCGACGTCTCGCGGATCGGGCCGGTGACGGTCGCGCGCGGCGCCCGCGAGGTCCACGTCGACGGCCGCAAGGTGACGCTCACCCAGCGCGAGTTCGACCTGCTCGACTATCTCGTCACACGCGCCGGCCAGGTGGTGACACGCGACGAGCTGCTCGAGTCGGTGTGGGGCTTCGTGTCCCCCGGCGAGACTCGGACGGTCGAGGTGCACATCGCGCAGCTGCGCAAGAAGCTCGGCCACCCCGACGTGATCGAGACCGTGCGCGGGCTCGGCTACAAGGCGGCCCAGCCCGCATGAGGCTCCAGCGCCGCGTGCTCGGCTACCTCGCCGCGGTGGCGATCGCCTCGTGCGTGCTCACGGTCGGCGTCGGGGTCGTGCTCGTCAGGCACCAGATCGCCAAGCAGCGGCTGTCGACGCTCGAGGCGCAGGCCGACCTCGTCGCCGCCGTTGGGGGCGCGCCGGGTGCGCTCACGCCAGGCGAACACGTCTACCGGGTGGGCAGCGGCCGGCCGCGCCGGCTCGGACCGCGGGCGCAGGCACTCGTGCTCGCCACGCTCCCGTCGAACGGCAACGCCAACGGCACCGGCGCAGGCTCAGACGCGGGCTCAGGCGCAGGCGCAGGCCAGGGGACGATCGACGTCGCCGGCCGGTCGCTGATCTACGCTGCGCGGCTGACGCCGACCGGCGAGATCGTGCTGATCCGCCCGGCGAAGATCGCGTTCGCCGAGTGGCGGCCGTTCATGGGCAGCCTGCTGCTCGCCGGCCTTGGCGGCGTCCTGCTCGCCGTTGCGCTGTCGTTCCTGCTCGCGCGCCGCCTCACTCGCCCGATCGGCGAACTGTCGGCGGCGACCCGGCGCCTCGCCCGGGGCGAGGCCGACGTCGCCGTGCCGGTCCGCGGAGAGGACGAGCTCGCCGATCTCGGAACCTCGTTCAACGAGATGTCAGACGAGCTGTCCCGCGCCCGCGAGGCGCAGGGGCGCTTCCTCGAGTCGGTCAGCCACGAGCTGCGGACGCCGCTGACCTCGATCCGCGGCTACGCGGAGGCGCTCGAGGAGCAGGCGATCCCGCCGGCCGAGTCGGCGCGCGTCATCGGAGCCGAAGCCGACCGCCTCGAGCGGCTCGTCGCCGACCTGCTCGACCTCGCGCGGTTCGGGCGTTCGGGCTTCTCGGTCTCTCGCGAGCCGGTCGATCTCGCCGGCGTCGTGGAGGAGGCGGTGGAGCGTCATCTCCCGCGCGCGCGGGAGATTGGGGTGGAGCTGTCCGGCGCGGGGGCGCCGGGGGACTGGGTCCTCGGCGACCACGACCGGATCCTCCAGGCGGTCTCGAATCTGATCGAGAACGCGCTGCGGCTGACGCCGGCGGGCGGGTCGGTGGCGGTGCGCGCCGCCGGCGGCGCGATCACCGTCCGCGACACCGGCCCGGGACTCGACCCGGAGGACATCCCGCACGCGTTCGAGCGGTTCTACCTGTACGGGCGGTACCGCAGCGAGCGGCCGGTCGGATCCGGCCTCGGCCTCGCGATCGTCCAGGAGCTGATCTCGGCGATGGGCGGCACGGTCGAGGCGTCCTCGCCGGCGCACGGCCCCGGGACCGACGGGACGGGCGGGACCGACGGGGCGGGCGGGACCGGCGGGGCGGGCGGGACCCGCGGGGCGAGCGGGACCCGCGGGACGGGCGGGACGGGCGGGGCCGAGTTCAGGATCAGGCTGCCGGCTATACCGGCGCGCTCCGGTCGGCCAGATGCTGTCCAACCTTCCGCTTGACCCGCTGCAGCGCGTTGTCGACGGTCTTGCAGTCGCAGCCGATCCGCCGCCCGACCTCCTCATAGGAATGGCCGTCGAGGTACAGCGCGAGCACGCGGGACTCGAGCTCGGACAGCGCAGTCGAGATGCAGGCGACGAGCGCGCGGAGCTCCTCTGAGCTGATCACCTGGTTGACGGGGTCGTGAACCGACGAGCCGGGGATGATCTCCTCGAGCGTCGGCTCGCCCTCGGACGCCGATGCCGGCGAGCTCGAAAACGACACGTACTGGTTGAGCGGCGTGTGCTTGTTCCGCGTGGCGGTTTTCACGGCCGTGATGATCTGGCGCGTGATGCACAGCTCGGCGAAGTTGCGGAAGCTCGACTCTCGGTCGGTGCGATAGTCGCGGACCGCCTTGTACAGCCCGACGAGGCCTTCCTGGATGAGGTCGTCGGCGTCCCCGCCGGCCAGGAAGTATGAAGACGCCTTCAGTCGGACGAATCCGTAGTAGCGGCGGACGATGCAGTCGTACGCAACCGAGTTCCCCTGCTTGGCAAGGGCGATTAGATAGCCATCCTCAACCTGAAGTTGAGGGTGCGAATACGAGGACAGCCGTGCCACGAATCATCCCTTCTCGACCCTGCGAGCGGATCGGGAAATCGTGGCGCACTACCTCCCCTGGCGCCTATGGGTATTGAGTTCGGGCGCGACCGGCGTCCGGCGCACCCTCCACAGCGGTAAGTCTAAAGCTTTACTCTACCGTTACTCTCCCGGTCGGGAGCTTTGCAGAGGCCCGTAGATCTGTCAAGCAGTTGTCCGAACTTGCGGCGGTAGATCCGCAGCAGCCGGTCCTCCCGGTGGCAGACTTTGGTCGTGGGCGACACCGCCGTGTATGTCGCACCTTCGGTCGTCGCCGTGAGAGCGCTCTGGGATCGAAGTGGCCTACTCGCGGGACCGGTAATCCGCGACCAGCTGTCGCAGCTCGCTGAGGCCTTAGTGGATGCCCACGCTGCGGGCGAGGACTCAGCAGCGGTCCTGCTCAGAAACTGGTCCGACGCGAACGATGAACTCGGGTCGGTGGGGATGCTCTCTCTCGGACACGCGCGCTTGCTTGTCGCCCGCGACCATGGATTCGCGACTTGGTCGTCGGTTGAGGGCGAGTGTGATCCGACGTTCGAGCTGGCCGTTGATGCGGTGGTCTACGGACGGATCGACGATCTGAGCGCTCTACTGGCCGACGACCCAGATTTGCCTGTTCGCCGGTCGGCCTACGGCCACCGCGCCACCCTGCTGCACTACACAGCTGCCAATGGCGTCGAGATCCGTCGCCAGGTGGTTCCCGCCAACGCCGCGAAGGTCGTCGCCGCGCTGTTGGATGCCGGCGCGGACCGCCGTGCGAAGCTTCACGCGTATGGAGGGGAGTTCGACGTGCTGGAGATGTTCAAGACCAGCGCGCATCCGCACGACGCCGGTGTAGCACCCGAGGTCGGGCAGGCGCTGGCGATGAACTGACCCCGCCTGCGAGACGCACCTGAAGCTATGCGGCAGGCAGTAGCTCGGGCCCGTCGGGGCCGTCGCGGACTTCCCATCCGTGCGCCCGGATCGCGTCGCGTAACCGGTCGGCCTCGGCGTAATCGCGGTCCACGCGGGCCTGCTCCCGGGCCTGCAAGAGATCGACCACCGCCGCCGGCGCCTGCACCGCGGCGACGTCGAGCAGGTTGTCGAGCGCGAGCACGCCGAGCATCTCGCGCAGGTCGACGTCACCGGTGCCTGGCGCCGCCCGGTTGGCCTCGCGGACCCACTCGAACACCGCCGCGAGCGCCGCCGGCGTGTTGAAGTCGTCCACCAGGGAGTCGAAGAATCGCTCGCGCAGCGGCGCCGACCACGCCGGCGACGGCCCTGGCACGAGCCGCCGGGCCGCCTCGGCGATCCGTTCGACCCGGGCGCGGGCCTCGGCCAGGCGCTCGTCGTCGAACTCGACCGGCTGGCGGTAGTGGCCGCCGCAGAAGTACATCAGCAGCGCGTCCCGCCCGTAGGCGTCGAGCGCCTGGTGGAGCAGGAAGATGTTGCCGACCGACTTGGACATCTTCGCCTGGTCGAGCCGGATCATCCCGTTGTGGACCCACAGCTTCGCGAGCGGCGCGCCGTGGGCCGCGCACGTCTGCGCGGCCTCGTTCTCGTGGTGGGGAAAGATCAGATCGGCGCCGCCGCCGTGGATCTCGAAGCCGACCCCGAGCAGCTGCTCGGCCATCGCCGAGCACTCGATGTGCCAGCCCGGCCGGCCCGGCCCCCATGGCGATTCCCATGCGGTGTCCTCGCCGGGCTTGTGCGCCTTCCACAGCGCGAAGTCGGCCGGGTCGCGCTTGCGCTCGGCGCCCTCGACGCCCTCGCCCTGATCCATCTCGTCGAGGTCGCGGTGCGACAACTCTCCGTATTCCGGGTAACTGCGAACCGAGAAGTACACGTCGCCGTCGACCGCATACGCATGACCGCCCTCGATCAGCTCCTCGATCAGTTCGATGATCTCCGTGATCGTCTCGCTGGCCTTCGGCTCGTGGTCGGGGCGGCCGAGTTCCAGGCGGTCGGTGTCCGCGACGTACGCCTGCACCATCTCGCGCGCAAGCTGCTCGCTCCCCACTCCAGCGGTCAGGGCGGCGGCGTAAATCTTGTCGTTGACGTCCGTTATGTTTGCAACGAATGTGACTTTGTAGCCCTCATGCACGAACAGGCGCGCCAACAGCGAGAACACGACGTACGGTCGGGCGTTACCGACGTGGATTCGCCCGTAGACCGTCGGCCCGCAGGCGTACATCCGCACCACGCCGTCCGCGTTCGGCTCCACCGGAAGCACCAGGCCGGTGCGCGTGTCATGCAGTCGAATCGTCCTGCGCATCGTGCGGCAACCCTAGCGCCAGCCGGCGCGTCCGGCCGGGCGGCTCGGTAGGGTGGCCGGAGTGGCGGGGAGTCCCTCCTCCAACGATCGACTGAACGCCGTCGAGCAGGCGTTCCGGTCGCTCCCCGACCGGTATCTGGGCGCCGATCCGGGGTTCGACGCCACCTATCACATCAGGCTGTGCGATCTCGGTCACACCTGGGAGGTCCGCTGCACGAGCACTGCCGCCCGGGTTCGCAAGGGCGGGTCTCGCCGGCGCCCGGACATCACCATGTCCACCGACGCCGGCACCTGGCTGCGCCTGCGCCGCGGCGAGCTGTCGGGGATCGAGGCGTTCCAGCAGCGTCTGCTGAATGTGCGCGGCAACCTCGATCACGCGATCGCGTTCGAGGGCATGTTCCGGCTCGTCGGCGGCCGTCCGCCGCTGCTGCAGATTCACGACATTCCGGTCGGCCGTCATCGGATCTCGACGCTGACCATGGGTAGCGGCCCCGACGTGCTCCTACTCCACGGGCTCGGCGGGACGCGCGCCTCGCTGTTCGAGACGGCCGCGGCGCTCAGCCGCTCCTACCGCATCCACGCGCCCGACCTCCCCGGGTTCGGCTCGTCCTCCAAGCCGTCGCTCGGCGGCTACAACGCGCGCTGGTTCGCCGAGATCATGTTCGGGCTGATGGATCAGCTCGAGATCTCCGGCGCCCACGTCGTCGGCAACTCGATGGGCGGCCGGGTGGCGATCGAGATGGGCCTCACCGAGCCCGATCGGATCGGCGCGCTCGGGCTACTGTGTCCCGCGGTCGCGTGGGTCAGGCGCGGGCTGCACCCGATCGTGCGCCTGCTCCGGCCCGAGTTCGGTCTGCTCCCCCACACGTTCCGCCGGTCGGTCGTCGTGTCGCAGTTCTGGAGCATGTTCCACGACCGCGACCTGATCGATCCCGCCGTCGCCGACCTCGTGGTCGACGAGTTCCAGCGGATCTACCACACCGCCGGCGCCCGCTACGCGCTGCTGGCGAGCGCCCGCAACATCTACCTCGAGGCGCCGTTCGGGCGCCACGGGTTCTACCGCCGGCTCGCCGACCTGCGCCCGCCGGCGCTGTTCGTGTGGGGCAGCCACGACCGCTTGGTGCCGCCGGCGTTCTCGGGTCACGTGCGGAAGTGGCTCCCACAGGCCGAGCAGGTGACGATCCAGGGGTGCGGGCACGTACCGCAGGTGGAGCGCCCCGAGGAGACCAACGAGCTGCTGCTGAGCTTCTTCAGCCGGGCGAAGTGCGCGCCGGCGATCGGACATGGGGTTTACCGAGCGGACGCCGAGGCCGCCTGAACCCCGACTGATGGCCCCGGCAGACACGACCAGATCCGCCCGCCGCAACGGACACGAGCCGGCCGCGACGGTCGACGACCCCCACGCGTCGCCGTCACCATCCTCGTCGCTGCTCGACCGCGCCTACCGCGAGCTCGCCGGCCTCGTCCGGCGCCGGATTCCCCGGGCGGACCTCGACGAGCGCGACCCGGACTACATCCGCGAGCAGCTCCCGCTGTTCTGGCTGTTCTCGAGCATCTGGTTCCGGGGCGAGGTCCGCGGGCTGGGCAACATCCCCGACGAGGGGCCGGTGCTGCTCGTCGGCAACCACTCGGGCGGGAACATGATCCCCGACACGATGGTGTTCACGGTCGCGTTCAGCACGTACTTCGGGGTCGAGCGCGCCTTCTACCAGCTCGCGCACAACCTGGTGCTGTCGCTGCCGGGCCTGAGCTGGCTGCGGAAGTTCGGCACGGTCGCCGCGTCGCAGGACAACGCACGCAAGGCGCTGTCCTCGGGAGCCGCGCTGCTCGTCTACCCGGGCGGCGACTACGAGGTCCATCGCCCGAGCTGGCAGGGCAACCGGGTCGACTTCGGCGGGCGCAAGGGGTTCATCCGGCTCGCGCTCGAGCAGGACGTTCCGATCGTCCCGGTCGTCGCCGTCGGCGGCCAGGAGACCGCGCTGTTCCTCACCCGCGGCGAGCGGCTGGCGCGGCTGCTCGCGCTCGACCGCGTGCTCCGCCTGAAGGTCCTGCCGATCTCGCTGTCGCTCCCTTGGATCGTCAACGTCGGCGACTTCGGCCACATCCCGCTGCCGGCGAAGATCACGATCGAGACGCTGCCGGCGATCGATCTGCGCGCCGAGTTCGGCCCGGATCCCGACGCCGACGAGGTCTACGACCATCTGATGCGCCTGATGCAGGACGCCCTCGACGCGCTCGCCGCCGAGCGCCGCTTCCCGGTGCTCGGATGAGGATCAACGACGACATCGCCGTGGCCGCGCCGATCGAGGCGGTGTGGTCGATCATCGCCGACCCCGAGCGCGTGCTCAGCTACATGTCCGGCGTCACCCGCTGGGAGGTCGCCGGCGAGGTTCCGTCCGGCCTCGGAGCTCGCTACCGGATGCTGTTCCGGATCGGCGCCGCCGAGGTTGGCGGGCTGATCGAGGTCGTCGAGTTCTCCGCGCCGCTCGAGTTCGCGTGGACGTCGATCACGGGGCTCGACCAGCGCGGCCGGTGGCGGCTGCGCGAGGCGCCCGGCGGGCGCACACGCGTCGAGCTCCGCCTCGCCTACGGCATCGCCGGCGCCGGCATCAGCGGCTGGCTGGCGGAGCACATCGCCGCCCCGAGCGTCTCCCGCCACGTCCGCCAGACCCTCCGGCAGCTCGGCCGGCTCGTCGAGCAGGAGCAGCTGCGGGAGCGGGCGGCGCGCCGGCGCGCCGGCGCCCGCGGCGCTTGATTCCGGGCGGCGGATACCTATCCGCGGCGATCGAGGCGCCGGCGCGGCACCTCGGCTTCCGAGGCGCCGGCGCGGCTCCTCGGCTACCGATGCGCCGGGCGCGGCACCCAGCGCGTCCGCTCCACGAACGGCGGGCATCTGGAGGAGGACGGGACGCTTTCCGCGTATCTCCCGCAGGCGCCGGCGGCGGACCGTCGCGCTCCCCGAGGGGACCATGCATAACCTGACAATGGAGGCGTCAAGCCGGGACCGTGTCGGATCACGCATGCCCCACATGCATCCTCCGACACAGTTCGGCGCGACGGCGCCGAATGTCAGGTTATGCATGGTCCGCCACGCGGCACGCGGTGCACAACTAACCAAATCCCCTCGCCCCGCTCGGCCGAGGTTATATAAGCGCCTCACAGACGCTGATGTCGCCGCGCCGGGCGACGAAGTCCGGCTTTTGCGCGTTGTGCACCCCAGACCGCAGCACGATCCCACCCCGCCCCACCCCAGACGCCCGCCGTCCGCAACCCGAGCGAAGCCCGAGCCGACCCCGGGCCAGCAACCCACCCCCCGCCCACCCCAGACGCCCGCCGTCCGCAACCCGAGCGAAGCCCGAGCCGACCCCGCGCCAGCAACCCACCCCCGCCCACCCCCAGACGCCCGCCGTCCGCACCGCGACCGAAGCGCGCAGGAACCACGCCCCGCCACAGCCGCCACAGCCGCCACAGCCGCCCAGGCGGGCCGGCTACGCAGCCTTGGTCGCCTGCCAGCGGAACGAGCGCCCGCCGACCTTGACCTCGGGCCCGACCATCCCCGCGGCCTCGAGGCGGCGCGGCAGCGTTTCGGGGTCGATCAGGTTCAGCGTGTCGCCGACGTGGATCAGCTTGAACACGACGCCCGTGCCGAGGCTGTCGGTTCCGGCGAACGTGCCGCCGGGTCGGAGCACCCGCGCGATCTCCGTGAACGCCCGATCCTGGAGGTCGAGCGACGGGATGTGGTGGAGCATCGTGAAGCACACCACGCTCGAGAAGCGGCCGTCCGGGTAGGGCAGCCTGGTCGCGTCGCCCTGCGTGACCGTGACGGCGTCGCCGAGGTCGGCCCGCAGGCGCCGGCAATACCGAGCATCGAGTTCGAGCACGCTGACCTGGCCGAGCCGCTGCACGAGCACGCGCGTGGTGGCGCCGAACCCGGGGCCGATCTCGAGCACGTCGTCGCCCAGATCGAACCCGGAGAGGCCGAACGGGATCAGCTGGAACTCCGCGCGCCGGGCCCACCACCCCGACGAGCACAGGACGTTGTGCACGCTGTTCATCGCTCGACGGTAGCAATCGCGAGCGCCGCCGCGCCCTCGCCGCGCCCGACGAAACCCATGCCCTCGCCCCGCGTCGCCTTGACGTTCACGTGGCCGGGTGACACGCCGAGCGCCTCGGCCAGCGACGTTCGAATCTGCTCGCGCACGGGCGCCACGTGCGGTCGCTCGATCACCACGGTGGCGTCGACGTGCAGGATCGCGACGCCGCGGTGCATCAGCATCGCGACGGTGGTGCGCAGGAGGTCGAGCGAGTCCGCGTCGCGGTAGCGCTCGTCGGTGTCGGGAAAGTGCTCGCCGATGTCGCCGAGCGCCGCCGCGCCGAGCAGCGCATCGATGATCGCGTGGGTGAGCACGTCGGCGTCCGAGTGCCCGGCGAGGCCCCGGTCGTGCTCGAGCTCGACCCCGCCGAGCACGAGGCGGCGGCCCTCGGCGAACCGGTGACAGTCGTAGCCGAGGCCGGTGGCGACGGTCAACCCGCGCCCTCGGCCAGCAGCAGCTCGGCCAGCTGAAGATCGGTCGGCGTCGTGACCTTGATGTTCCGCGGCCCGGACTGCACGACCTGCACCGTCCCGCCAGCCTGCTCGATCAGCCACGCATCGTCGGTCGCCACCGCGAGCAGCTCGTCGTCCGCCCCGAGCAGCGCGCGTTCGAGCGCCTCGCGGCGGAACACCTGCGGGGTCTGGACCGCCCACAGCCGACGGCGCTCGAGCGTCCGCGCCACCGTGCGGCCGTCGTCTGCCACCTCCTTGATCGTGTCGGACACCGGGGAGGCGGCGATCACGGCGTCGGCTCCGGACGCCTCCAGCTGAGCGAGCGCCTCGGCGAACAGCGCGGCCGGCGCGAGCGGGCGCGCCGCGTCGTGCACGACGACCGGATCCCCCCTCCCCGAGACTCGCAGCGCCTCGCGCACCGACTGGGACCGAACCGCACCGCCGGCGACGGCCACGGTCCCCTCGGGTGCCGCGTCCAGCGCGTCCGCCGGCAGCGCGACGACGATCTGCTCGATCTCCGGCAGCGACCGAAGCGTCGCGACGCTCCACTCCAGCATCGGCTTGCCCCCAAGCGTGACAAGCGCCTTGGGCCGACCCGACCCAAGGCGCTCTCCACGCCCGGCGGCCACGATCAACGCGACCGCCATACCCGCGACTCCCTATTTGGCGCCGACGGTGACCTTCCCGTTCGTCTTGCCGTTCTTCCCGTTGAAGGAATCCAACAGCAGGCCCTGGAGGTACTCCTCGACCTCGTCCTCGTTCATCCCCAGCGCGTACATCAGCTCAGACGCGAGGATCTTCTTCGCGCGCGTGAACATCTGCTTCTCGCCCGTCGAAAGCCCCTTCTCGGCTTCGCGGATGGCGAGGTTGCGCACGACCTCGGCGAGCTCGTAGATGTCGCCGGTCTTGATCTTGTCGCGGTTGTACTTGAAGCGACGGTTCCAGTTCTTGGGCATCTCCGAACACTCGTCCTGGAGGACCGCGAGCACCTTCTGAACCGTCTCCTCATCGATCACGCGGCGAAGTCCCGCGATCGCAGCGTTCTCGGTGGGGACCATCACGGTCATGTCGTTGTGCAGGATCTTGATGGTCAGGTACTCGCGCCGCTCGCCAAGGATCTCCTTCAGCTCCTTGCGGATCACCTTTCCCGCCCCGTGATGGGGATATACGACGTTGTCGCCGATTTCGAACTCGATGTGAACTACTTCAACTTCTTCCTCGGCGATCTCGAGGTCCTCCAGTTGCTCTTCCATTAGCTCTGTGATGGTGTCCTCCTCTTTCCGGGACGGGCGAGGGCCGAAACCCGCGCTCGATCGTTCAACTCCCTTAAAACTACGTTTGCAGGTACCGATCCACGAGGTTGATCTCCTGCTGACGGCGAAGACCCTCGCGGATGTCCTTCGCCCGGATCTCGCCGACTCCGTCGACGGTCTCCAGCTCGCCGTCGGTTGCGGCGAGCAACTCCTCGAGTCCTCCGAACTCGCTGACGATCCGCTGCACGACCATCTTGGGCAGTCGTGGAATCCTCCCGAGGATGCGGAAGCCGCGCGGAGACGTCGGATAGTCGAGGGTGTTGAGCTTGCGGTCGTAGCCGAGCAGCTCGGCGAGCCGCCCGAAGTCCAGCAGATCCTGATTGGGCAGGCGCACGAGCTGATCGAATGCAGTCGCGAACGTCTCGTCGGTGTCCTCGTTCAGATAGTCGTGGACCAACGCTGTCTTGTCCGCCGACACGCCCACCATGGTCTCGTCGAGCTGCATCTCGATCAGCCGGCCCTCGGTGCCCAGCTCGACGATGTAGCGCTCGATCTCGACGGCCATCCTCGTGACGAGCTCGGCCCGCTGGAGCACGGTCAGCACATCGTGCAGCGTCGCGCCTCCTTCGAACTCGAGCGCGGTCAACCGCGTCGACACCTGATCCAGTCGGCTGCGGTACTTGTCGAGCGTGGCCAGCGCCTGGTTGGCCTTGGCCAGCACCACGGGGATGTCCTCGAGGATGTACTTGATGCCGTCGACGTACAGCGAGACGACCTCGCGGCGCTCGGAGATCGCGACCACGAGCGCGTCGGTCTGCTTGGAGACGCGCTCGGCGGTGCGGTGCCGGGTGCCGGTCTCGAACGTCAGGATCGTCGGGATCCGGCGTCAGCTGGACGTTGACGTGGACGATCTTGGTGGCGTTCGAGCTGAGGACGATCGCACCGTCCATCTTGGCCAGCTCGTAGAGCAGCGCCGGCGAGTAGTCGAGGTCGAGCTTGATCCCGCCCGAGAACAGGAACGCCAGCTCGTCCGGATCGCCGATCACGATCAGCCCGCCGGTGCGCGCATGGAGGATGTTGTCGATTCCCTCCCGGAGAGACGTTCCGGGAGCGACCATTTCCAGCGCCCTTACCAGCCGGGAATCCTGTCGAGATTCGAGCTCCCCTTTGAGCTCTTCCCCGGAACGCGGCGGCATCAAGGTCGATTTTACCGCTTATTGACAGGCGATACCCCGCCTCGTCCCGATGCATCAGGTGGCCGTGCGTACACGGGTCGTCCGACGGTTCGCGATCCGCACCTTCAACCGGATTTTCGTAAAACGCAGCGGCTCTGGGCTCGGCCGGCACAAGCGGCGGGGGCGCCGGGGACGACCCGCCGCCACCCGATCTCAGGCCGCCACCGCGCCCCGCGGCTGTCCCCCAGGGCCCCGGCGAGCGCCGCCCGCAGCGTGCGGTGAGCGCCCGGCTCGAGCACCGGGCGAAGCCCGAATTTGGCCGCCTCGGCCAGGCGCCGGTCGGCGTGGCCGACCGTCCGCAGCTCGCCGGTCAGCCCGAGCTCGCCGAAGCACGCGAGCGGCTGCCCATCGGCGCCGCTGAGCGCGATGCCCTTGACGGCACTGGCGATCGCCAGCGCCACCGCGAGATCGGCCCCGGGTTCGTCAACGCGCACGCCCCCGACGACGTTGACGAACACGTCGCTGGTCCCCGCCCCGATCCCGGCATGGCGTCCGAGCACGGCCAGGACGAGCGCCAAGCGGTTGCGATCGATCCCCGACACCACCCGCCGCGGCGGCACTAGCTCGGAGCTCGACACGAGCGCCTGAACCTCGACGAGCAGCGGGCGAGAGCCCTCGATCGCACACAGCACGACGCTACCGGGCGCCCGGGTGGCCTCGCCGACGAACCGGGCCGAGGCGTCCAGCACCTCGACGAGGCCGTCGTCGCGCATCTCGAACACGCCGGCCTCGTTGGTCGAGCCGAAGCGGTTCTTGATCGCCCGGACCGTGCGGTAGGTCCGCTCGCGCTCACCCTCGAATGACAGCACGCAGTCGACCAGGTGCTCGAGCACGCGCGGTCCGGCGAGCGCGCCGTCCTTGGTCACGTGGCCGACCAGCAGAACCGCGATCCGCGAGCGCCTTCGCCACCCGCATCAGCTCGCCGGCGACCTCGCGGACCTGCCCGACCGATCCGGCCGCGCTCGACAGCTCCATCGAGTGGAGCGTCTGCACCGAGTCGATCACGCACACCTCAGGGCGCTCGGCCTCGAGCGTCGCCAGCACGGTCTCGAGGTCGGTCTCGGCGATCACCGGGATGTCGAGCGCCTCCGCCCGCAGCCGCTCGGCGCGCAGCCGGATCTGCGCCGCGGACTCCTCGGCGGACACGTACAGCGTGCGCCGGCCGGCGCCGTGCAGGTTGGCGAGCACCATCGTCGTGAGCGTCGACTTGCCGATCCCCGGCGAGCCGCCGATCAGCACCAGCGAGCCGGGCACGATCCCGCCCCCGAGCACGTTGTCGAGCTCGCCGATCCCGGTCGAGCAGCCGCTCGTGCTCGGCCGCGGCGACCTCGCGCAGCGCCACCGGCTCTCACGACCGCGCGACTGCTCGACTTCGAGCCACGGCCGCGACGCGGACGGCCCGGTTTTGCGCACCTCCTCGACCAGCGTGTTCCACTCGCCGCAGCCCGGGCACTGCCCCGCCCAGCGGGGGCTCTCGTGGCCGCAGGCCGAGCAGACGTGGATCGAGGTTGGTCGCGGCATCGCAGCGCAGCCGAGGCTACGCCGCGGGCCCGACGGAAACGGCACGCGGTCGCGGGCCGCAAGGCGGATAAGAGCACACTCGACGAGCCCCGCTGCTCGAGTGTGCCGAAACTCGCGCTATACGCGCCTTGCTGCGCACTCGAGCCAGAGTCGACGTCGAGTAAGACGAAACTCGCCCTGGTTTCCGGTGCAACGAGCCCGCGGCGCGTTCGTGCGAAAGCGTCAGCGCGTCGGCTAAGGGCCACCCGTGTGGCTTCAGCTCAGCGATGCTCGCCACACGCTGCGGAGTCGTCATCCGCTCTGGGGTGCCTCGCGCCCGATAGAGACCGCCTACGGTCGCCGATGCCGGCGCACGGGCACCCCAGAGGGGATGGCGCGAAGCTTATTCGCTCTCGGGGGCGTCGTCCGACCCGGCCGGATCCTCGGACCCCGCCGGCTCGCCGCCGCCCTCGCCGCCGCCTTCGGCACCGACCCCGACCGGAGTCGGCTGTGGCGCCGGCTCGATCACGGTCAGCTTGACCTCGGCGTTGGGCGGAGGAGCCTCGTCGTCGCCGAACGGCCAGTCGACCATCACGGTCGAGCCGGACGGCACCTGCGAGCGCAGGACGAAGTCCGCGAGCGGATCCTCGACGTAGCGCTGGATCGCACGACGCAGCGGCCGGGCGCCCATCGACGGATCCCAACCCTTCTCGACGAGCATCTCCTTGGTCGGCTCGGACAGCTCGAGCTGGAGCTCGCGGTCGGCCATCGACTCGCGGATCCGCCGGAGCAGCAGGTCGACGATCTCCTTGATCTCGTCCTTGGTCAGCTTGTGGAAGACGATGACCTCGTCGATGCGGTTCAGGAACTCGGGCCGGAACACCTTCTTGAGCTCGCCCGTGATCCGGGTCTTCATGTCGTCGTAGGTGATGCCGGTCTCGTCGTCGGACACCGCAAACCCGAGCGGCGTGTTCCGCGCGATCTCCGAGGCGCCGATGTTCGAGGTCATGATCACGATGCAGTGGCGGAAATCGACGGTCCGTCCCTGCGCGTCCGTGAGCCGTCCGTCCTCCAGGATCTGGAGCAGGATGTTGAACACGTCGGGGTGGGCCTTCTCGATCTCGTCCAGCAGCAGCACGCTGTAGGGCTTGCGCCGCACGGCCTCGGTCAGCTGGCCGCCCTCGTCGTAGCCGATGTAGCCCGGAGGCGACCCGACCAGACGGGAGACCGCGTGCTTCTCCATGTACTCGGACATGTCGATCCGGATCATCGTGTCCTCGTCGCCAAACAGGAACTCGGCGAGCGTCCGCGCTAGCTCGGTCTTGCCCACGCCCGACGGACCCAGGAAGATGAACGAGCCGGTCGGCCGCTTCGGATCCTTGAGGCCGGCGCGGGAGCGCCGGATCGCCTTGGAGACGACCTCGATCGCCGGGTGCTGGCCGATCACGCGCTTGTGGAGCTCCTCCTCCATGCGCATCAGCTTCGCCGTCTCGGCCTCGGTCAGCTTGAACACGGGGATGCCGGTCCACATCGAGACGATGTCGGCGATCTCCTCCTCGCCGATCGCGGGACGCTCGGTCGACTCGCCGGCCTCCCACTGCTCGGCCAGCTCGCGCTTGCGCTGGGTCAGCCGGCGCTCCTTGTCGCGCAGGTTGGCGGCCTTCTCGAACTCCTGGTTCTCGATCGCCTCCTCCTTGGCGCGCCGCGTCTCCTCGATCTCGTCCTCGAGCTCGCGGTACACGGGCGGGGAGGTCATCGACTTGATCCGCATCCGCGACGCTGCCTCGTCGATCAGATCGATCGCCTTGTCCGGCAGGAACCTGTCGGAGATGTACCGATCGGCCAGCTCCGCCGCCGCCTCGAGCGCCTCATCGGTGATGTTCACCTTGTGGTGCTGCTCGTAGCGGTCGCGCAGGCCCTTCAGGATCTGCACGGTCTCCTCGGTCGAGGGCTGGTCGACGGTGATCTTCTGGAAGCGCCGCTCCAGGGCGGAATCCCGCTCGAGGTACTTGCGGTACTCCTCGAGCGTCGTCGCGCCGATCGTCTGCAGCTCGCCTCGGGCCAGTGCCGGCTTGAGGATCGAGGCCGCGTCGATCGCGCCCTCGGCCGCGCCCGCGCCGACGAGGTTGTGCAGCTCGTCGATGAACAGGATGATGTCGCCGCGCTGGGTGATCTCCTTCATCACCTTCTTGAGGCGCTCCTCGAACTCGCCGCGGTACTTGGAACCCGCGACCAGCGCCGCCAGGTCCAGCGTGTAGATCTGCTTGCCCTTGAGCAGCTCGGGGACCTCGCCGTGCGTGATCCGCTGCGCGAGCCCCTCGACGACGGCGGTCTTGCCGACGCCGGGCTCGCCCACGAGCACGGGATTGTTCTTGGTCCGGCGCGAGAGGATCTGCATGATCCGCTCGATCTCGGTCTCGCGACCGACGACCGGGTCGAGCTTGCTCTCGGCGGCCAGCTTGGTCAGATTGCGGCCGAACTGGTCGAGCAGCTTCGAGGACTTCTTGCTCTCGCCCTGGGCGGCCGCAGCCGCGCCGCTGCCGGCGGCACCGCCGCGCTGGCGGCTGCCGGGGCCGGAGAGCATCCGGATGACCTCGTTTCGAATCTTTTCGGAATCTGCGTCGAAATCGAGCAGGATCCGCGCGGCGACGCCCTCGTTCTCGCGCACCAGGCCGAGCAGGATGTGCTCGGTTCCGATGTAGTTATGCCCGAGGCTGAGCGCCTCGCGCAACGCGAGCTCGAGCACCTTCTTGGCCCGAGGCGTGAACGGGATCTGACCGGAGGTGACCTCCTCGCCGGAACCTACGATCCGGACGACCTGAGCGCGTACGCGCTCGACAGTGATGTCAAGCGACTCGAGGACGCGCGCAGCCAGCCCTTCCTCTTCGCGCAGAAGACCGAGCAAGATGTGCTCGGTACCGATGTAGTTGTGCTTGAGCGTCCTCGCTTCTTCCTGAGCCAGGACAACCACCTGACGGGCTCGCTCTGTGAATCGCTCGAACATGATCCTTCTCTTTGCTCTGGCGGGTCTCGGTCTTCGGTCGAAAGGTTTTCCGGGCTGCTCCTCGCCTACCTGCTTCTCTACATGGTAGTTCGCGAATGCGGGGATACCGACGATTCCGTTCTACTCCCCTAATCGGCTCCTTGCGCCGATCTGATGAGCGAAACGGTCTCGATGTTTCGGGCCATACATCAGTCTACCAGCGGCCATACACCACTCTTACGCACCCCGTCCCCGTTCACACGACGTTCATGGAGGGCGCTTCCCCGCTTTTCCTTCGCCCCGGTGGGAAGGGAGCGGCGCGAAGCCCGGGGGTTCGAAGGGCCGCCCCGCGCGGGCCACAACGACCGAATCAGTCGCGCATTGCGGGGAAAAGCACGACTTCTCGGATGGAGCGCTTCCCGGTCAGCACCATCACAAGACGGTCGATGCCGATCCCGATCCCGCCGGTCGGCGGCATTCCCTGTTCGAGCGCTTCGAGGAACCCCTCGTCGTAGGGCTGCGTCTCCTCGTCGCCGGCGCCGGCCAGCGCCCGCTGCTCCTCGAACCGCCGGCGCTGCTCGTCGGGGTCGTTCAGCTCGGTGAACGCGTTCGCGATCTCCATCCCGTCGATGTACGCCTCGAACCGCTCCACCAGGCCGTCCACCGACCGGTGGCGCTTGGCGAACGGCGACAGCGCCACCGGATAGTCCAACAGGAACGTCGGCTCGATCAGGGTCGGCTCGACGTGCTTTGACAGCAGCTGATCGACGAGCTGGGGCCAGGTGTCGTCGGCCGGGGCCGCGAGCCCCCGGGAGGCCATCGCGGCCGCCAACTGATCCCGTTCCGGATGCTCGGAGAGGTCGATGCCGGTCCGGTCGAGGATCGCCTCCGTCAGCGTCTCGCGCCGCCACGGCGGCGACAGGTCGATCTCCCCCGCGTAGCCGGCCTCGGACGCCGCGTACGCGACCAGGCGCTCACAGCGCGCGGCGATGTCCTCGTAGTCGGCGTACGCCTCATACCACTCGAGCATCGTGAACTCGGGGTTGTGGGTGGTGTCGACGCCCTCGTTGCGGAAGTCCTTGCCGAGCTCGTACACGCGCTCGAGCCCGCCGACAATCAACCGTTTGAGGTAGAGCTCGGTAGCGATCCGCAGGTAGAACTCGCGGTTGAGCGCGTTGTGGTGGGTCGTGAACGGCCTCGCCAGCGCACCCCCGTACAGGGGCTGGAGCACCGGCGTCTCGACCTCGATGAACCCCTCGGCGTCGAGGTACCGCCGCACCGCCGAGATCACTCGCGCGCGGGTGATGAACAGCTCGCGCGCCTCCTCGTTGCCGATCAGGTCAAGCTCGCGCCGGCGAAACCGCGTCTCGACGTCGGTCAGCCCGTGGTGCTTCTCGGGCGGCGGGCGGAGCGACTTGGCCAGCAGCGTGAACTCCTGCACGCGGAGCGTCAGCTCGCCCCTGCGGGAGCTGAAGGCGACGCCGTCGACGCCGATCAGGTCGCCGAGGTCAAGGCCGAGCAGCCGTTCCATCCCGTCGGGCCCGAGCTCGTCGACCCGCGCCTGGAGCTGGATCCGCCCCGAGCGGTCGACGAGATCGAGGAACGCCATCTTCCCCTGGCCGCGCCGGGCCGCGAGCCGGCCGGCGACCCGGTGGCGAGCATCGGTCTCGTCGCCCGCGGCCAGCCCGGAATGCGCGGCCCGCACGGCCGCGATCGGCTCGACTCCGTCGTACTCGTGCGGGAACGGGTCGATGCCGGCATCACGCAGCGACTCGAGCTTGCGGCGGCGCGTCGCCAGCAGCTCGTCAGCGTCGTCGATGGGGTCGCTCACGGGCGCACCCGGGCGCTCTTACTTCGCCTCGACGTCGATCTTGGTGATCTTGAGGCGCCGTTCGCCCCTGGGCGTGGTGATCACAACGTCGTCGCCGCGCTTGCGTCCGAGCAGCGCCTTGCCGACGGGCGACTCGTTGGACAGCTTCATCTCGGAGGGGCTGGCCTCGGCCGAGCCGACGATCGTGTATCGGCTCGACTTGCCGCCGTCATCCTTGACGTGCACGACCGATCCGACCCTGACCTGGTCAGTCGAGAGATCGGACTGGTCGATCACCGTCGCCGAACGGAGCTTCTCCTCCAGAGACGCGATCCGCGCCTCGAGCATCGCCTGCTCGTTCTTGGCGTCGTCGTACTCGGCGTTCTCGGAGATATCGCCGAACTCGCGCGCTTCCTTGATCCGAGCCGCAACCTCGCGACGACGGATGGTTGTCAGTTGATCGAGCTCAGCCTTGAGGTTGGCGAGCCCTTCAGGTGTAATGATGACGTCCTTGGGCATGTCGCAGACCTGTATTCGGGGTGAACCGCCGGTGCGGCCGACGGTCCTGGACGAGAAAAAACCCGCCTGCTAAGCGGGAGATTTAATACCGCAGCTGGGGTACGGGGCGGACGAGTATAGACGCCCGGTTCAGCCGTTTGGGTTCGGCTGTTATTTAGCGGACGAGCCTGAGAATCAGCGTGGGCCGTGGCCCAATGGGTCATCGCCCGCAGAGCTGATGACCCGGTGATCCGCCCTCACGGGCGATGACCCTGGATCTCGTCTGCCTGCTGGAAGGTCGGGCGGTTGACCCATTCCATCAGCGGCTGGCTGATCACACCGATCGGGCGGAACTGGATCGAGTCCGAGCACATCTGGTCACCGGCGGCGCAGACGCTGTCGGCGGGATACACCTGGTCGGGCGACTCCTGCGCCGCCTGGAGCAGCGAGCTCTCGAGCGCGGCGCGGCATTTGGCGAGCGATCCGCCGCCGCAGTACTCGCGATTCAGCGCGCCAGCGACGTTGTCGCCGAGCACCGAGCGCAGGTCCTTCTGGACGATGCCGTAGAAGCCGACGTCGAACGCCGACCCGAGGTGTGCACCCGAGACGCCGTGGCCGGGCTCGTCGTTGATCGGGAAGTCGGTCTCAACCTGGCCGAGCAGGCTCGAGCCGAGCGTGGGCCCGAACTCGGCCTGGACCAGCAGCGGCCACCACGCGTCCATGATCCGTACGGCGTCGGTCTGGTCGTAGTCGCCGGATACTGGAGTCCCGCCCACCCCCTCACGGTTGATGCGGTGCGCGCCGCTCGCCACCCACGCCTGCAGCTCGTTGACCGCGGTCGCGAGCGTCGGGTTGCTCGGATGGCCGATGACCTGGAGCGCGTAGGGCAGCACCTCGACGCCGCGCAGGTCCTGCGTCCCCGCCGTCGCCATCGCGTTGATCAGGTCCGCCAGCGTCATCTTGTCCCCGGACGCCGCCAGCTGGGAGTTGACGTTGTTGTCGAGCAGCTGGGAGCGGTAGACCGAGGCGTACTCCTGGCCGGTCGCGACGTCGTTGTAGCCCGGCGCCTGCTTGTTGTTCCAGCTCGTGAGGTAGGGCTGGTTGACCGCCTGCGGATGCGCGCTCTGGGGGGTCTGCTGCTCGGTCACGCTCGCGGGCGTCATCTGCGCCGCCGGATGGAATCCGGTCCACGCGTCGCTGGCCCAGGACGGGAACAGCGGGTCGGTGTTCGCCGCGCGCACCGGGTTCAGGCCCGAGTTGAAGTACGCGATGTTCTTGTTGTCGGCGTAGAACCAGTTGAACGTGTAGCCGACGTGGTAGGCGGCGTTCATGAAGTCCTGCGGGTTCTGCATGATCGCGGGCTCGTTGAACATCTCGAACCCGAGCGCGGAGTCGAGCTCGTGCATGTAGGTCGAGCGCAGGTTCGTGTAGACGACCGGCTGCCCCTTGATCCGCGCCCGCGCGATCACGATCCCGTAGGCGGTCCGCTTGGTCTGGAAAGTCACCGAGCCCGCCGGCGTCGAGTCGCCCAGGTTCGGCTGCCACGACTCGGTGCGAGTCAGCGTCTCCATCTGCACGCACTGCCCGCCCAGGACGTAGTAGTCGGAGCCCATCGAGACCGTGCCGCCGCTCGGGTTGCACAGCGGGGCCGCGAACGTGTCGATGATGTTCTGGCCGGCGGACGTCGCCGACCACGCGTAGTCCGGGCCGTGGCCGAGCTCGACGTACAGGTTGACGCCGGGGAACGCAGCTCCCTCGGCATCGATCCCCGGTCCGTGGATGTCCTCCTCCATCAGGATCTGGGGGCTGAAGTAGCTGACCTGCGGGCCCATCACCGCGAGCGGATGGCCACTCGCGCTGTCGGCCGCGCTCACCAGCAGCGCGTTCGACATCGAGCGTGGGAACCCGAGCAGGCCGGCGCTCGCGGCGCCGGCGAGCCCGTCGACCGAGGACGGGCGACTCCTGGATCCGGTCGTGGCTTGCCCCGTCTCGCCCGCGGGGACCGCGCCGGCCACGACTGGGTTCGTGTACTGGACCGACCCGGCGTCGGGCAGCGCGAGCGTCTTCTGGACCGCCTTGCTCGGCTTCGGAAGCGTCTGGTAGGGGAACGACTTGCCGTGGACTGTCGTGGGCGCCTCGGGGTCTGACGGGTCGACGAAGCTGAGGAACGTGCCGAACCCCGAGTGGTCTCTCGACAGCTTGCCGGCGCCGAGCACGGCCTTGCCGGCGCGCGCGCCGGTCGGTCGCGCCCGCGCCGCGGTGGCGACCGGCTCATAGGCCGCGCTGGGGACCGCGGGCGAAGCGAGGGCGGCCTTCTTCGGCTTCCCCTTCCCCTTGCCCTTGCCCTTTTTGGGCTTCGACTTCTTCTTCTTGGTCTTCTTCGCCGGCTGGGAGGTCAGCTCGGGCGAGCCCGCCACCGTGAAGTGCTCGGACCCGAACGCGGACTTCATGTTCTCGTACAGGACCGCGTTCGACAGCTGCTGGCCGCCGCCGTTGCCGAAGATCCCGCCGACGAGCGTCGCGATCGAGACGAGGTCCTCGACGCTGAATGGTTGCGGCCCGGTTGGGTGGCCTGTCGCGGCGTACTCCGCCGGCAGCATCGTCAGTGCGTTCAGCGGGCTCTCGGCCTTGGCGATGTAGGCGTTGATGCCGTCGACGTAGTTGGTGGCGTCGCTCAGGATCTGCGGCCCGTCCGGGGAGCTCGACGCCGCCCAGTTGACCTGGTTGGTCAGGTCCTGCTGGGTGTAGGGCTCGTTGGCCCAGACCTGCTCGTCCATGCCGACGTTGGCGCCGCCGGCGAACTGCGCGAGGTCGCCCTGACCCGAGTGCCTGAGCACGTCGATGAAGAACAGCCGGTCCTCGGCGGTGGCGTACCCGATCCCGAACATCAACTCGGCGCGGGTGTTGCCGTAGATGTGCGGGACCCCGAACTGCGAGTCGCGCTCGATCGTGACGCCGGCCTCCGGGCTCTCGGTGCTGGCGACGTCGCCGGCCGGGACCCCGAACGTCGCGTCCTTGTAGAACTGCGGAATCTGCGAGTCGGTGATCGGGACCGCCGTCGTCAGGTTCGAGTACATCCCGAGCTGATCGTTCGAGTGCGGCGGATACGTGCCGGCCGCCTTGAACTCCGCCGCCTGCGCGAGGTCGTCGAACCCGTTCTGGCCCGGCGGCAGGATGTTGCGGAACCCCCCGTAGTCGTCGTAGCCGTACGGCTCCACCTGCGCCGCGGCGGACGGCGCGAGCGCAAGCGCGCCCACGACCAAGACCGCCGCCAGCCTGGCGATGCACCGGAACACGGACGGGCAACCTACACACCCGTCGCCTCACGTGCGCCGGTTCCTACGCCGCTGCCTTGATACCCGCCCCGTGCAGCAGCTCCCGAGCGGCGTCGAGCGTCGGGGCGGTCTGGAGCGCGCCCTGGAGCACCCGCCCCTCACCGAGGCGCTCGACGTACCACGGGTAGAACTTCCGCAGGTATCGCGTCGCGCGGTCGGCGCCGAGGTGCTCGACCGCGCAGTCGAGCACCCAGTCGAGCTCGGCCAGGATCTCGTCCGCCCCCGGTGCGTCGTCCGCGTCCCGCACCCCGAGCACCTGCTCGAACAACCACGGGTTGCCGAGCGAGCCGCGCGCCAGCAGCACCCCCGCGGCGCCGGTCTGCTCGAACGCGCGCCGCACCGCCTCGGGCGTCTGGAGCCCCCCGGAAACGAGCACCGGCACCGGCAGCTCCTGCACCAACTGCGCCACCAGCGAGTAGTTCGGCAAGCCCTTGTGCCGCTGCGACGCGTGGCGCGGGTGAATCGAGATCCCGCATACGCCGCCGTCGAACACGAGCCGGCGGGCCACCTCGAGCCCGCTCAGATCGCCGGGGCGCTGGCCCGAGCGCAGCTTGACCGTCACCGGCAGCCCGCTCCCGCGCGCCGCCGCCTGCGCCACCGCGACCGCTCGCGCCGGCTCCTCGAGCAGCGCCGCGCCGGCGCCGGTCTTGCACACCTTCGGGACCGGGCAGCCCATGTTGATGTCGATCAGGTCCGCGCCGGCGGCGGCCACGCGCTCGGCGGCCGAGGCCATCACGTCGGGATCGTTGCCGAACAGCTGGACCGAGACCGGGTGCTCCTGGGGGTGGATGCGGAGCAGCTCGCGGCAGGTACGCTCGTTCTTGTAGTGCACCGCGTAGCTCGACACCATCTCCGACACCACCAGGCCGGCCCCGTGGCGCTTGGCCTGCAGGCGGACGAACCAGTTGCCGATTCCGGCCAGCGGCGCGAGCACCACGCGGTTGGGAATCGCGACACCGCCGAGGCGCCAGGGATCCGTAAGGGACCGGGACATCGGGTTTCATGGTACGAATCCAGCGATGAACCTGATTGACGAGCTACGCCCCTGGGCCGAGGTGGTACTCGACCAGGTCCCGGGGCTCGAGCTGTTCGACGCCCACACCCACCTGGGCCAGAACGACCCGGACGGCATGAAGCAGACCGGCGCCGAGCTCGTGACCGCGCTCGAGCTGGCGGGCGCGCGGGGAGCGTTCGCGTTCCCGTTCCACGAGCCCGACGGCTACCCCGCCGCCAACGACGACGTCCTCGCCGCCGCGCGCGATGCCGACGGGCTGCTCGTTCCGTTCTGCCGAGTGAACCCGCACGACGACCCCGTTCCGGAGGCTGAGCGCTCGCTCGCCGCCGGCGCCAAGGGGATCAAGCTCCACCCGCGCGCCGAGCAGTTCACGCTCGACCACCCGAAGGTGCATTCGATCGTCGCGCTCGCCAACGAGCGCTCGCTCCCGGTCCTGATCCATGCCGGCCGCGGCATCCCCGCGCTCGGACTGCACGCCGTCCAGCTAGCCGAGGAGTTCCCGAACGCGCGGCTGATCCTCGCGCACGCCGGGACCAGCGACCTGTCCTGGATCTGGCGCGTCGCCGGCGATCTGCCGAACCTGCTGTTCGACACCGCGTGGTGGATCCCGGCTGACCTCGAGGCGCTGTTCTCGCTCGTGCCGCCGGGCCAGATCGTGTTCGCCAGCGACGCCCCGTATGGCAACACGTTCATCTCGGCCGCATTCCAGCTGCGCTGGCCGCTCCAGCTTGGCTTCTCACCGGACCAGATCCGCTCGATCGCCTCCGAGCAGTCGCTGCGAATCGCCGCCGGCGAGCCACTCAAGCCAGCCGGCCCGGCGATCGGAGAGCGTGATCGGGCATCGCATCTGCTGCTCAACCGGGTCGAGTTCTTCCTCCTGTTCAGCGCGATGGGGACGATGCGCGGCATCGACCCGACCGAGATGCTCGCGCTCGCGCGGCTGGCGTGCGACGTCCCCGACGAGATCGACGACGCGCCGGTGTTCGCGGCGATCCGGGCGCTGCTCGACGGCTACGAGGCCTACGCGGCCGAGCACCCCGACGAGCGCCGGCGGATCACGTTCCTGATCCTCGCCGCCACGGTCGCCAAGACCCCCGACGTGCCGATCCCGGCCGAGTTCCTCAATCGCGATTCCGCTCCCAGATCAGCCTCAACCCGGTCAGCGTGAGCAGGTCGTCGACCTCGTCGATCGTCTCGCGGATATACGGCACGAGCAGGCCGGCGAGGCCGCCGGTGGCGATCACATACGTCGACGCGCCCAGCTCGCCGCGCAGGCGGCGGACGATCCCCTCGACCTGACCGGCGAACCCGTAGACGATCCCGCTCCGGATCGCGTCGACGGTCGACTTGCCGATCAGCGCGCGCGGCTCCGCGAGCTCGACCTTCGGAAGCTTGGCGGCGCGCTCGTACAGGGCGTCGATCGAGATCTCCGCGCCCGGGGTGATGATCCCGCCCAGGTACTCGCCGGCCGCCGACACGATGTCGTACGTGATCGCGGTGCCGAAGTCGACCACCACGCAGGTGTCCTTCACCCGGTCGTACGCCGCCACCGCGTTCGCGAGGCGGTCGGCGCCGACCTCGTACGGATTGTCGTAGCGGATCGGCATCCCGGTGCGGATCGACGGACCGACGACCAGCATCTCGTGGCCGAGGTAGTGCCTCGCCATCTGCGTCCACTGGTGCGACAGCTGGGGCACGGTCGAGGACACGATCGAGCGGTCGACGTCCCTGAACGACAGGCCCCGCAGCCCGAGCAGGTTCGAGAGGGCGGCGCCGAGCTCGTCGCCGGTCGATTCGCGCACGGTGCCGAACCGCCAGTGCTGGACCACATTCGGCTCGTCGTCCGCGAACAGGCCGAAGTGCGTTTGGGTGTTGCCGACGTCAACGACCAGCAGCATGGGCGAACCCTAGAGGAGCGGGCCTCCCACCCGCCGGACCTCCTGGCCCTCTCCCAACTCCGCAAGCGCATCGCTGAGGCGCCGGCCGTCCGGCAGCGCGAGGTCCGGGTCGAGCTCGAGCAGCGGCACGAGCACGAACCGTCGCGAGGTCACCTCCGGATGCGGGAGGGTCAACCGGTCCGACACATACTCGAGCGCGTCCAGCAGCAGCACGTCAACATCGATCGGTCGGGGGCCGTGGCGCACACCACCCGGTGCCCGCCCCAGTTCGTGCTCCACCGCCTTGCACGCCGCCAGCAGCTCGTCCGGACCGTGCTGAGTGTCGACGCGGAGGCACGCGTTGTAGAACTCGCGCTGGTCGAGCACCAGGCCGACGGGCTCTGTCTCGTACACCGACGAGGACGCCACCACGTTCACCCCATGCGCCGGCAACGCCGACACCGCCGCCTCCAGATGCGCCCGCCGCTCGCCCACGTTTGACCCCAGGCCGAGATAGCCCGGCGTCACGGCGCCGTCCGCCCCGCCCCCGGCGTCATTCGGCCTCGCGCCACACCTCGACCGACACCTCGCTCACGGGCAGCGCCATCGGCGGCTCGGGCTTGGCCGCCTTGACCCACACGGCGTTGGCCTCGTACTGCTCGAGCAGCCGATCCGCGACCGCCGTGCACAGCCGCTCGAGCGTCTTGTAGGAGCGCTGCTGGGCGACCAGATTCGTGGTGTCGCACACCTGGGCGTAGTCGACCGTGTCCTCGATCCGGTCGGTGACGGTCGCATCGCACTCCCCGACGTCGATCCGGAGGTCGATCAGCAGCCGCTGGCCGACCTCGCGCTCGGCGGCGGTCACGCCCACGTGCGTGAACAGCGACAGCCCGCTGACCTCGATCGTGACCTCGGGCTCGGGGTGCTCCTCCCCCTCGTCCTCGTCTACTTCTTCGTACTCGTCGGGGTCGTCCATTGCGCGCTGACCGTAGCACTCGTGACCGTCAATGCGTCGCGAACCGGGGCCACGTCGTGGACCCTGAACACACGCGCGCCACGCTCGTACGCGAGCACGTTGGTGGCGATCGTCGCGGCGACCCGGTCGTCGACCTCGCGCCCGGTGATCTGGCCCAGGAACGACTTGCGCGAAGTCCCGATCACGACTGGCCGACCCAGGTCGACCAGCTCCCGGAGCCGCCGCACCAGCTCGAGGTTGTGCTCGACGGTCTTGCCGAACCCGATCCCGGGGTCGAGCATGATCCGGTCCTCCGCGATCCCGTGCGCGATCGCGAAGCTCGTCCGCTCCTCGAGGAACGCCTTGACGTCGTCGACGACGTCGTCGTACTGGGGGTCGTCCTGCATCGTGCGCGGCGTGCCGAGCATGTGCATCAGGCAGCAGTCGGCGTTCGCCTCCGCCGTCACGGCGGCGATCTCCGGGTCGCCGCGGAACGCGGTGACATCGTTGACCAGCGTCGCCCCCGCCGCCAGCGCCCGCGCCGCCACCCCGCTCTTGGACGTGTCGATCGAGATCTGGGCCCTGCACCCCGCGGCGATCACGCCCTCGATCACCGGGATCACACGGCGAAGCTCCTCATCCTCGGGGACCGGCGCCGCGCCCGGGCGGGTCGATTCGCCGCCGATGTCGAGGATCGCCGCCCCCTCAGCCTCGAGCTCGAGACCGTGAGCGATGGCGGCGGCCGCGTCGAGGTACTGGCCTCCGTCGGAGAACGAGTCCGGCGTGACGTTGACCACGCCCATGATCCGGAACGGGTCGGCGTCACTCACCGGGCCACCGTCCGTGGGCATCGAAGTACTCGCGCGCGCGCTCCTCGTCCTCGCGCTCGAGGTTGCTCTGCACGCTCATCCGGTACATCCAATTGATCAACCACACGCTCAGGGCGGCGATCACCAGCGATACGCCGGCGCCGGCGGCGATGTCGTCCTGCCCGCCGCCAATCACGATCGCCACTATCCCAACGACCGCGATCCCCACCGGGACCCACACGCGCGTCAGCGCAAGCAGCACCCTCGTGGGCCCACGGGGGCGGCGGTCATCACGTGCTGTGCTGTGGTCAGGCATGTTCACGAAGTGTCCCTCACCCTCGAGCTAGACCCGTGCAAGCACCCGCGACCCGCCACGCCTCTTTGCTTAAAGCCACCGCCGACCGCGCGAGGCCCGGCTACCGGCAGCGCTCGCCCAAGCCGCGGAGCGTCGTCCACTCTGTCGTGACTCGCGCGCCGCGCGACCACAGTAAGCCAGACGCGACACACCAACACCGCGGCGCGCACGTCACGACAGAGAGGACGGCGCGGAGCGAGCTATTCGGCGGTGCCGCCAGCGAGACCAGGCCGCGGCAACGGTCGCGGACCCTCGCGACGTTCGCCGGCCGGCGTGCCCGGGATCGGCACTTCGGGCGGGGGCGGCGCCTCGGCGCCGAAGACGCTTTCCTCGGTCCCGCCCGAGAGCAGGGCCTCGAACTGATCCTTCTCGATCGTCTCGCGCTTGATCAGGATCTCCGAGAGCTTCGCCAGCGACTCGCGATGCGAGCCGAGGATGTCCTTGGCCTGGACGTGCGCCGCCTCGACGATACGCCGGATCTCGTCGTCGATCTCGCGGGCGATCTCGTCCGAGTAGTCGGGCTCGGCCGAGAACTCGCGGCCGAGGAACGGCATCCCGTGGTCGTGGCCGAACACGCGCGGGCCGAGCTTCTCCGACATCCCGAACCGCATGACCATCTGCTTGGCCGTCGCGGTGACCTTCTCGAGGTCGTTCGAGGCGCCCGTGGTGACCTCGCCGAACACGATCTCTTCGGCGGCGCGACCGCCGAGCGTCATCGCCATCTGGTCCTGCAGCTCGGCGCGCGTGGTCAGGAACTTGTCCTCCGTCGGGAGCGAGATCGTGTAGCCGAGCGCCTGTCCGCGCGAGACCACTGAGATCTTGTGGACCGGATCGGCGTTCGGGAGGTAGTGCCCGACCATCGCGTGGCCCATCTCGTGGTAGGCGGTGATCCGCCGCTCCTTGTCGGACATCACGCGAGTCTTCTTCTCGGGACCCGCGATCACCCGCATGATCCCTTCCTCGAGCTCGATCTGGGTGATCTCGCGCTTGCCGTTGCGGGCGGCGAGCAGCGCTGCCTCGTTCACAAGGTTGCTCAGATCGGCACCGGTGAAGCCGGGCGTCTGGCCGGCGAGGGCGTCGACGTCGATCTCCCGCGCCAGCGGCTTGCCGCGCGTGTGGACGTCGAGGATCTTCTTGCGGCCGTTGCGGTCGGGGCGGTCGACGACGATCTGGCGGTCGAACCGGCCCGGGCGCAGCAGCGCCGGATCGAGGATGTCGGGACGGTTGGTGGCGGCGATCAAGATGATGTTGTCCTTCATCTCGAAGCCGTCCATCTCGACGAGCAGCTGGTTCAGCGTCTGCTCGCGCTCGTCGTGCCCGCCGCCGAGTCCGGCGCCACGGTGGCGCCCGACGGCGTCGATCTCGTCCATGAAGATGATGCAAGGGGAGTTCTGCTTGGCCTGCTCGAACAGGTCACGCACGCGCGAGGCGCCCACGCCGACGAACATCTCGACGAAGTCCGAGCCCGAGATCGAGAAGAACGGCACCCCGGCCTCGCCGGCGACCGCGCGCGCGAGCAGGGTCTTGCCTGTTCCCGGCGGGCCGTACAGGAGCACGCCCTTGGGGATTCGTGCCCCCAGGGCCTGGAATTTCTTGGGGTTCTCGAGGAACTCCTTGATCTCGTGTAACTCCTCAACGGCTTCGTCGACCCCCGCGACGTCCCGGAACGTGATCTTGGGCGAGTCGACCGACATTCGCTTGGCACGGGATTTGCCGAACGACATGACCTTGGAGCCGCCGCCCTGGACCTGGTTCATCAGGAATATCCAGAACCCGATGAAGATCACGAACGGCAGGATGTAGGTCAGCAGCGATAGCCAGCCGTTCGAGGTCTTGCCCTGGATGTCGAAGTTCTGCGGCGAGAGGTCCTTCTGGGCGGACCCGATGATCTGCGAGACGTAGCCGTCGGGATAGCCGACCGTGTACTTCTGGCCGGTCGTCGTGGTGACGTTCGCCGTGTTGTCCTTCTCGTGCAGCGAGAGGCTCTGGACCCCGCCGTGGTCCAGCTGGTAGATGAGGTCGCCGAAGGTCTGCTTCTCCGACTTGCTCGAACTGCCGATCAGCTTCTGCGCGAAGAACGCGAGCACGACCACGATGAGGATCGGGAACGCAGCGCTCTTGAAAAACCTGCTCATAGCATCTTATTGCGGCAATAACCGCGCAAGGACTCCGGGTCTTGGGACTGTCAAGCGTAGCATCTGGGTTCGGGGCGCCAAGGAGGCCTGCATGCCTAGTTTCATGGCCTGTTCATTCCTTCAACGCGGCCACGTACGGCAAGTTTCTGTAGCGCTCGCCGAAGTCGAGCCCGTACCCGATCGCGAACCGGTTCGGAATCTCGAAGCCCACATACTTCGTCCGTAGATCGACTTTCTGCCGCTCAGGCTTGATCAGCAGGGCGCAGACCTCGAGCGAGCGTGGGTTCCGGCCGGCGAGGTTGCGCAGCAGATACTGGAGCGTGAGCCCCGAATCGACGATGTCCTCGACGATCAGCACGTCCCGACCCTCGATCACCGCGTCGAGGTCCTTGAGGATCCGGACCACGCCCGAGGACTTGGTCGCCGATCCGTACGACGCGACCGCCATGAAGTCGACCTCGCACGGCACGTCGAGGTGCCGCATCAGGTCGGACAGGAACAGCACGGCGCCCTTCAGCACCCCGACCAGCACGAGATCTTTCCCCTGGTAATCCAGGGAAACTTGCTCGGCCAGCTCACGGACACGGCGCCTTAGATCCTCGGCTGGCACGAGGATCTCCCCGATCGCGTCGTCGCCTTCCACAGGTTGAATTATGGGCGCGCTGGCGCGCGCTTGTGTTCCGGGCGTCGCGAAGCGTCGCGAATCGCCATTGCCCGGGGCCGATTCGGGGGAGGTCAGCCGCGATAGCTGAGCCGGACCGCGTCGCGGGTCGCCGGGGTCACCTTGAACCGCTCGGACATCGCCAGGCCCCCCACCCAGGCGATCTCGCCGGCGGCCTCGACGACCGCCACACGAGCCCGCTCGTGCCTTGGAACGCGCCGCTCGACGAACAGGTCCTGGAGCGCCTTGGTGCCGCCGAGCCCGAGCGCCGCGATCCGATCTCCCGGCCGCCAGGAGCGGACCAGGAGCTCTGACCCGAGCGCGGCGCGATCGAGCACCCCCGGCTCGCGCGCCGCCTCGGCAAGCTCGCAGCGCACCTCGCGGCCGCCGAACGAGACGCTCCCCGGGATCGCCAGCCGCACCGGCTCGGGCGCGACGGGGTCGGCGCCGGCCCGCTCGAACCGCAGCTGGCCGTACTCCGTGACCGCCCGCAGCCCGTTGCCGACGTCGAGCAGCGCCGTGCCCCGGTTGCTCAGCGCCGCGATCTCCTCCGCGTGGCCGCCCGCGCCCGGGGCGAGACCGCCGGCGGCTTCGTCGGCCAGGCGCTGGATCACCAGTCGCGCCAGCGCCGGCGCGAGCGACCGCAGCCGCTCGAGCGAGACGCCGTGATCGTCGCTGAGCACGTCGTCGACGAGCCCGTCGAGCACCTCGCCCTCCTCGCGGAGGATCCGCGCGACCGCGAGCAGGTTGTCCTGCGCCGCCGGGTGAATCGCGTCGAGCGCCGGCAGCAGACCGGCGCGGATCCGGTTTCGCGCGTACACGCCGGATGCATTGGTCTCGTCCTCGCGCCAGCGCAATCCCCGCTCGGTGCAGTAGGCCGCGGTCTGCTCGCGCGTGAACGCGAGCAGCGGCCGGACGAGCGTCCCATCCCGGGGTCGCATCCCGAGCAGCGCCCGCCGGCTCGGCGAGGACGCCAGCCGGTACAGGATCGTCTCGACCTGATCGGTCCGGGTGTGGCCGGCGGCCACGTCGGCGCCGCGGGCCAACTCGAGCGCCTCGCGATAGCGCACCTCGCGCGCCCAGGCCTGAACGTTTCCGCTGCCGGGCCACGTCGGCCGGCGCACCTCGAGCCGGGCACCAAGGCTCGCGCACAGCTCGTGGCAATGGCGGTCATCCTCGCCCGCCGATTCCCGAAATCCATAATTCACATGCAGGGCCGCCACGGACTTCGCGCCGGCCACGCGGACGGCGATGTCGAGCAGGCACGTCGAATCGCGCCCGCCCGACAGCAGCACGAGCACGTCGCGACCAGGCGCCAGCAGACCGTCCTCGAGCACGCGCGCGTACATGTCGTGGGCAGCGCTCACGCTTCCGTCCCCGGGTCGCGCGCGATGAAGATCTCGGTCGACTCGTTGAAGCCCTTCAGCCGCACGTCCGCGATCCGCTCGAACTCGAGGTCGCGCGCGGCCGCGTGTTCGACGACCGGCCTGGTCACGAGCACCTCCGCGCCAGCGGCGCGGGCCCCGACGCGCGCGGCGATGTTCACGTCGCGCCCGTAGTAGTCGCCGTCGCGGTACAGCGCGACGCCGTAGTGGACCGCGATCCTCGGCAGCGTGCGCCCCTCCTGGAGCCGCTGGAAGCCGACCGCCCATTCGGTCAGCGCCGCCGGATCGGACCCGACGACCATCACCTCGTCGCCGATCGTCTTGATCACGCGGGCGTCGTCGGGGAGCGTGCGCTGCACCGCGTCGACGAACCGCTCGACGGCGTCGACCGCCTCGAGCTCCCCCGCCTCCTCGGTCAGGCGCGTGTACCCGGTCAGGTCAGCGAACGCGATCGCCACCCGCATCCGCCCGAGGTCGAGGCTCTCGCCCTCGAGGTCTGACTCCATGTGACCGACGACGTCCTGCTCGACGAAGTGCCGGAGGTAGTGCTGGTGAATCTGATCCATCACCGGCGAGGCCAGCGGCAGCAGCCGCCGCGTGAGCTCGACCATCTCGTCGGCGGTCTCGAGCCCGCTCGCGCCCGAGCGCATCAGTGGCTCGTGGACGTGGATGTGGACCAACCTCACCTCGGCGTCCGCCACCCGCGCGATCGCCTGCCCGTACACGCGTACGAGTTGGAGCAGCGCCACCAGCGGCAAGCCCGCCTCGAGCACCGCCGCGACATAGTGCAGCAGCGCGAGGTCCCCCGGCGAGAGCCGCTCGGCCTGAGCCGGCGCCGTGCCGAGTGCACTTACAACCCGGGTGATCAACGCCGGTTCGAGCCCGGTCTCGCGCGACGCCTGCGCCAGCGTGTACACATCCTCGCCCGTGTCGAACAGCTCCTCGACGTATCCGTATGCGAGCCGCCCCTCGTCGGTCGCCTGGCGGATGTCCCTGAGCGAGTGCCCGCGCTCGCGGAGCCTCGCCACGATCCTCGCGTGGCTGACCACGGCCGGGGACCAACTCCCGTCGTAACGCGGAAGCAGGCCCTCCCGCGCCCAGCGCCGGAGCGTCGTCACAGCAACGCCGACGCGCTCGGCGGCGTCCTCGATCGACAAACCCTCCGGGGGGGTGCCGTTGTGACTATTGGCGCTTGCGGTCGACATCCCGTACGCAGTCTCCTACCCGCGCCGAGCGTCGCGGTTGCGCGGCCGGTGTCACGGCTGCACCCACTGAGCGGCCTGAATGTCGCCCCTGAGACCGTCCGAGCCGGGTATTAGTCGGCGACGGAGCCTCGACGAGCACGAAGCCCCGCCGCCCGCGGGACTAACGGCCCGCTGCGTCGGCCGTTGGCGCTCGTCACGTTTCCGGCGGCGCCTCGCGAACGTGCTCCCCAGCTGGCTGGGCAGCGCATCACGCTCCGGCCTATTGCCTTTTTCTGTGGCCCTAGGTCTACTCGTCAACTCCCGATCTGTCAATGGCAGATACAGGTAGCTCGGCATAAATAACAATAGGCCTGATGGCCGCCCCGAACGCGTTGCAACCAACCGCCGTGCTCAGCGAGCGGGTGCTGCTGCCGGGTGACCCCGGGCGCGCTCTGATGCTCGCCGAGTCACTCCTCGACAGCCCGAGGATGTTCAACCACAACCGCGGCCTGTGGGGTTACACCGGCCTCGCGCCCGACGGCGAGCCGCTCACGATCCAGAGCACCGGCATCGGCGGCCCGAGCGCGGCGATGGTGTCCACGAGTTGATCGACCTCGGCGCGCAGCGGCTCCTCCGTACGGGAACGTGCGGCGCCTTGCAGGACGGACTCGGGCTGGGCGACCTCGTGATCGCCACCGAGGCGATCGCGGCGGACGGCACGAGCCGCGCGCTCGGCGCCGGCGACCGGGTGCCGGCGAGCCGGGCGCTGCTCGACGCGGTGATCGCGGCCGCCGATCCGCCCTTCCCGGACCACGGCCACGCGATCCACTCGGGTGCGGTCGTCACCACCGACGTGTTCTACGACGACCGGGGGCTCGAGCAGGAGTGGCGGGCGGCGGGTGCGCTCGCGGTCGAGATGGAGGCGGCGACGCTGTTCGCGCTCGCGGCGGCGCGAGCGGTCGAGGCGGCCGCGGTGCTCGTCGTTTCCGACCTGGTCCTGCCGGAGCGGGTGCGGATCGACGAGGACGACCTGCGCGCGGCCGAAAAGCGGATGGGGGAGGCGGCGCTCCGGGCGCTGTCCGCGGAGGCCGGCGCGTCTCAGCCTTGAGACGACGCCCGCTCGGCGAGCCCGGCCTCGAGCCGCGCGAGCGACTCTTCGATCGCCACCAGACGTTTGTCCAGCGCGCTCCCGGACCCGAGCTTCTCGATCCGCTCGTCGAGCCGGTCGAGACCGTCCTCGATCGACTCGAGCCGCTGGGAGACGCTCCGCAACCGTCGCGTCAGCCGCTCGAGGTCGCCGGCGGAGGGCAGGTTCAGCGCGCTCATCGCGAGCTCCTGGGCGCGAGTGGCCCGCTCGCGGGTCTCGAATGCGGCCGTCAGCGCGCGGTTGACAACCGAGTTCTCGAGCATCCCCTGGGTGACCTTGCCGATCGCCTCCTCGCCGTGACGGCGCAAGCCCTTGGTCGTCGTCGCTCATGCCCACCAGCCTCTCGTACTCGAACCAACTCTCATGGCAGCACTCTCATTACCGCCCGAATTCCGAACTCTAACCCTCTACTTGAGGGTTAGCTGACGCTGAGGCAACACACCCGTCGCTACAGTCCCCGGGCGATCTTGCCGATTCACAGGATTGCCTGGATATCCGTTTGAACGTCCCGGCGAGTTGGTACCTGCACTAGACACCCACCACCCGACGGTTCCGAATTGCAAAGCTCGGCGGCAGCCAGTAGCGTCCTGAGAAGCCTACCTGTGATCGTAGCTGGGACGAATTTACGCGTGGCACGCCGCGGGAGGAGTACGCCACAGTGTTGAGAAGGCGGAAGCTGACTATTGCTGCCGTGACCGTTGCATGCCTGGTCACGGTGCTCGGCCTTGCCGCCATCCCGAGCGCCTCCGCGGACGGATGTACGGTGACGATCACGGTCGCCGGCGGCCAGCAATTCACGTTCCAGAACGTCCCGACGGGCACCGCGCCGACGTCGCTGCCGCTTCCGGTCACGCTGCCGATCACCAACGTCGCGTGGTCGTGCCCGCCCGTGACGGTGACCACGCCCGCGGCGACGGTGACGACCACCCAGCCGCAGACGACGTCGACCTCGACCTCGACCACCCCGGCGCAGAAGCCGACGTCGAAGCCGACGAAGACCTCGACGACGTCGAAGCCGGGTACTAGTACTTCCAAGACCTCGCCGACGACGTCGACGACGAGCACGACCCCGGCCGCTCCGGGCAACGCCCTGTCGCTCACCTCCGGGAAGAACGTCGAGAAGGGGAAGAAGCCGGCGAAGAAGAAGTCGAAGAAGTCGACCAAGCCCGCGACCCCGCCGCCCCCGGTCACCCCGAGCGGCGTGCCCACCCCGTCGAACCCGACCTACTCGTTCGCGCTGCCGGGGCCGGCCCCGATCGGCGTCCCGAACTTCTTCATCGACAGCTTCCAGATCCCGCCGTTCCTGCTCCCGATCTACCAGGCCGCCGGCATCCAGTACGACGTGCCGTGGCAGGTGCTGGCGGCGATCAACGAGATCGAGACCGACTACGGCCGCAACCTGTCGGTGTCGACCGCCGGCGCCGTCGGCTGGATGCAGTTCCTGCCCTCGACCTGGAAGCGGTGGGCGGTCGACGCGAACGGAGACGGCATCGCCGACCCGTACAACCCGGCCGACGCGATCTTCACGGCGGCGCGCTATCTGCACGCGGCCGGCGCCTCCAAGAACATCGGGCAGGCCATCTTCGCCTACAACCACGCGGGCTGGTACGTCCAGTCGGTGCTGCTCCGGGCGCAGCTGATCGGCGGGATGCCGAAGGCGATGATCGGCGCCCTGACTGGCCTCGTCGAGGGGCACTTCCCCGTCGCCGCGCCCGCCAAGTACGCCGACGACTCCGTCCTCAAGCTCGCCAAGAGCCGCGTCAAGACCTCCAACGCGGCGGTTCCGGTCACGTCCGACCCGAAGACCAAGGGCACCGCGATCTACGCCAAGCAGGGCTCGCCGGTGATCGCCGTCAACGACGGCAAGATCGTCAAGGTCGGCAACAGCCCGACGCTCGGCCGCTACATCGAGCTCCAGGACGCGACCGGCAATACATACACGTACGCGAACCTCGGGTCGATCCCCGCGCTCTACCCGGTGCCGAAGCCGGTGCGGATCAGCTCGAATCAGATCGCCAAGTCGCTGCTCGCCCCCGCCACTTCGAAGCCGAAACAGGCCGCCACGGCCGGGACGCAACAGGCGCCACCGATCCCGAGCACCGCCAAGGCCACGAGCGAGGCCAAGAGCGCGCCGATCTCGATGCCGGTGACCCCCGCCAGCGCCGGCAGCCAGACGCCCGCCGCCAGTGCCGGCACGCAGACGTCAGCCGCCAGCGCCGGCACGCAGACGCCGGCCGCCGCGAGCGCCGCGCAGTCGGACACCCCGACGATCAGCACGCCGATGGTCAAGGAGCGGCTGTTCGCCAATCCGTCGCGCCCCGCCTCCTACGCCGCCGGCGGCAAGCTGCAGGTCACCCCCACCGGGCCCCAGCTCGGGAACTTCCAGAACTACTTCTCGGACGTCCTGCACCTGGCCAAGAACCAGTACACGCTCGAGCCGCTCAAGGTCGGCTCGAGCGTGGTCGCGGGCACGATCCTCGGCCGGCTCGGCGCCGGCACACCGACCGACGCCTCGCACCTGCAGTTCATGGTCCAGCCGGCCGGCAAGGACGCTCCGTACATCGACCCCAAGCCGATCCTCGACGGGTGGAAGCTGCTCGAGGCGACCGCCGTCTACCGCGCCGCCGGCGTCGACCCGTTCTTCGGGAAGGACGACAAGAACCCGACGATCGGGCAGATCCTCCTGATGTCCAAGGAGCAGCTCCAGGACCGCGTCCTGCAGGACCCGAGCGTGCAGATCTACGCCTGTGGCCGGCGTGACATCGAGGATGGCGCGATCGACCGCCGCGTCCTCGCCGTTGATCGAGTTCCTGGCCGCATCGGGCCTCAAGCCCGACGTCTCGGGGCTCAAGTGCGGTCACACCGCGAACGGCTCGGACGGCGTCGACGATGCCGGCTCGACCGGTGAGAGCGTCGACATCTCCGCGATCAACGGCATCCCGATCCTCGGCCACCAGGGCCCGGGCTCGATCACCGACGTCACCGTGCGCCGCCTGCTCACGCTCCAGGGCGCGATGCAGCCGGATGAGATCGTCTCGCTGATGAGCTACAAGAACCAGCCGACCGCGCTGTCGATCCCCGACCACGCGAACCGCATCCAGATCGCCTTCACGCCGCTGTACGGCCAGAACAAGAAGCTGTCGGCCGAGGTCGCGAGCGTCCTCCAGCCGCAGCAGTGGACGCAGCTGATCAACCACATCAGCCAGATCAGCGAGCCGATCGTGCCGATCTCGCCGAGCAAGTACGCGATCAAGACCGCCGGGCAGTAGCTGCAGGGGCCGCCGCCGGCGGCCGATGAGTCAAGCCGGGCGGTGGCCCCGAGGGCGCGGGCGCAGGGGCGTGGACCCGCCCGTTAGCCTCCCGCGATCCCCCCTCTGTTCCGCTTCAGCCAGTTGGAGGTCCCGTGGGCGCTCGGCCCGCCGGACGGCCGGTACCTGATCCGGCGTGCCGGCGCCGGCCCGGACGCCGCGCCCTCCCACGTGCTCGTGCTGAGCACCCTCGGAGCCCAGAAACGCAGTCGGCTCGGGCCTTCCCGGCGACAACGTAAGGCTCTACCTGAACCTGAGCCTTCGCCCGTGCCGACCACCAGAGCCACGATCGTGGAGGTCGGCGACCCGATGAGCAGCGCCGAGCAGGCCGCGGCCTGGCTGAGCGGCGCCGGCGAGCCCGAGCTTGCCGCCGGTCTCGCCGTGCTGAACCGCGCGCTGCACTTCTACCGGCTCGCCTCGGCCGACCCGCACGTCCACGGCGTCGGCCGCCGCGACCCGCTCGTGGCGCGCCTCGGCTACGGCGCCGGCGAGGAGGTCGCCGACGGTCTGTGGACCGACGCCCGCGAGCTGATCGACGCCGCCCCGCGCCGGCGCCGGTCGCGGATCCCCGCTGCCCAGGGCCGCCTGGCCGCGCTCCTGACCGGCCGCCACGCCCCGCTCGCGTCCGAGGAGCTGGCGCTGCGCGCGCGGCTCGACCTCGACGAGGGACGCATGCGCGAGGCCGCGCTCCAGGTCCTGGTCGCGCTCGACGCCGCGCTCGCCGAGCTCGCCGCCGACCCTGCCGCGCCGGCGCTGGCCGACCGCGTCGCGGAGCTGCGGACGTTGCACGACGGCGTCGCGGCGGCCGCGCAGGCGGCGCTCGCCGGACCGCTCGACCTGTCCCAGCTCAAGACGACGGCGTTCGCGCTGGGGCGGATCGAGGCGGCGCTCAGGGCGCGGACGGCGGCGCTTCCGGGATAGCCAGCCCGAGCGCGGCCAGCACGGCCTCGAGCTCGTCGACCACGTCGCCGCCCAGCCGCACCGCCGCGTGGCGGTCGAGCGGCGTCCGGCCCTGGGTCAGGATCGCGATCTGGCCACCGTTCGAGAGGGTCGTCTCGGGCAGCTGCGCCACCGGGTACACCTCGAGCGAGGAACCGATGCACAGCATCAGGTCCGCGCCGGCCGCGAGCGCCTCCGCCCGCATCAGCGCGTCGACCGGGAGGTACTCGCCGAACAGCACGACGCCCGGCTTGAGCGGCGCGCCACAGTCGCAGCGCGGCACCCCGTCCGGCGCCCCCTCATGGAGCGCGCGCACGGCTTCCAATTCGTACCGTAGACCGCAGACAAGACAGGATGAGTGGGCGATCGACCCGTGCACCTCGACCAGGTTCCGCGTTCCGGCGCGCTCGTGCAGCCGGTCGATGTTCTGGGTGATGACCGCGTCGAGCCGCCGGGCTCGCTCGAGCTCGACCAGCGCCGCGTGCGCCCGGTTGGGCCGCTTATCCCCGAGCGTCTGGAACCGCTGGCCGTAGAAGCTCCAGAACCGCTGCGGGTCGCGATGGAAGGCGTCGATGTGGGCGACCTCCATCGGATTGACGTTGGCCCACAGCCCGGTCCCGGGCGAGCGGAAGTCGGGGATCCCGGACGGCACCGAGATCCCCGCGCCGGTCAGCGCCACGACCGATTCGGCCTCGCCGATCAGGCTCGCCAGCCGGACCGCGGCGGTCTCCGTCGCGCTCACTTGCCTGAGAAATGTGGCTTGCGCTTCTGCACGAACGCCGAGATGCCCTCGCGCCCGTCCTCGGAGAAGAACACCTCGAGGAAGGCCTCCTTCTCGCGCGCGATCCCGACGTCGATGTCGCCGGCGGCCGACACCCGCTTGATCCGCTCGACCGCGAGCGGCGCCTGATCTGAGAGCTTGCGCGCCCACGCCAGCGCGGCGTCGAACAGCTCCTCGTCGGCGACCACCCGGTTGGCCAACCCGAGCACGTAGGCCTCCTCGGCTCGCGATCGGATCCCCGGTCAGGTTCAGCTCGCGCGCCCGCCCCTCGCCGACGAGCCGCGGCAGGCGCTGCGTGCCGCCGAAGCCGGGGATGATCCCCAGATTGATCTCGGGCTGGCCGAACACGGCCGATTCCGCCGCGATCCGCAGGTCGCACGCCATCGCCAGCTCGCAGCCGCCGCCGAGCGCCATCGCGTTGACCGCGGCGATCGTCACCACCGGCGCGGTCTCGATCTCGCGCAGCAACCCATGCATGCCGTCGAGCAGCTCCTGGCCGGCGGCGGTGTCCATCGTCGTGAACGCCTTGATGTCCGCGCCGGCGCAGAACAGCATCGGGTTGGCCGACGCGATCACGAGCGCGCGGACGCTGCCTTTGGTTCTGATCTCGTCCCACAGCTTGCGCAACGCGCGCACGACCTCCGGCGAGATCGAGTTAGCCGGCGGACGGTCGAGCCAGGCGATCGCCACCGGCCCGCGCGTCTCGAGCTTCACCGGGCTGTCCACCCAGCCGTCGTCCGGCCGCGCGTAGGGGAAGAAGCCCTGGCCCGACTTCACGCCGAGCCGGCCCTGCGCCACCAGCCGCCGCAGGATCGTGGGCGGCTCGAATCCCTCGCCCCACTGCTCGCCGGCGCGCTCTAGCGCCACCAGCACCTCGTCGAGCCCGAGCCGGTCGGCACGCGCGAACGGCGGCGGGATGATGCCGGCGCCGGCCATCATCCCGAGGTCGATGTCCTTCAGCGAGGCGACACCCTCCTCGAGGACCAGGCAGCTCTCGACGAGCGCCTTGAGCGTGAAGCGCTCGACGAGCGCGCCGGCGTCCACGCCGGCTCCCGTCCCTCCGGGGCCCGGCGCGCCGCTGCCCCCGCCGGCGACGTCAGCCTCCGTGCTCATAGAAGCCCTTTCCGGTCTTGGCGCCCAGCTTGCCCTCCGTGACCAGCGCGCGCATCCCCTCGTGCACGTAGAAGCGGTCCCCGTAGGAGTCGCGCAGGTGCTCGGCGACGTGCAAGACGGTGTCGAGCCCGAGCAGGTCGCTCAGGTAGAACGGGCCAACGGGCGCGGCCTTCGACTCCGCCACGAGCTTGTCGACCTCGGTGACGTCGATCCCGGTCTCCTCCTGGAACCGCCACAGCTCCGACACGCTCGAGTTCAGGATCCGGTTGACCACGAAGCCGGGGGCTTCGCCACACCGGATCGGCGTCTTGCGGATCGCCTGGGCGAAGTTGACCGCCGCCTGCACAGTCTCGAGCGAGGTTTCCTCTCCCTCGATCACCTCGATCAGCCGCATCATCGAGGCGGGGTAGAAGAAGTGAAATCCGACGACCGTGATCGGGCCGGCTCGTCGCCTGCCCCATCTCGGTGATCGACAGCGATGAGGTGTTCGAGGCCAGGATCGCGTGGCCGGGGGTGACCTCGTCGAGCTCGGCGAACACCGTCTGCTTGATCTCGATCCGCTCGGGCACGGCCTCGATCACGAAGTCGACGTCACCGAACGACTCGTATCCGAGCGTGCCGGTGATCAGCCCGAGCTTGCGCTGCTGTTCGGAGGCCTCGAGCTTGCCGGCGTCGACGCGGGCCTGCCACAGCGACGCGGCCTTTTCGAGTCCCTGGTCGAGCGGCCGCTGATCGACGTCCTTCAGCACGACGGGGACGCCGGCGTCGGCGATCACGTATGCGATCTCGCCGCCCATCGTGCCGGCGCCGACCACGCCGGCCTTGAACACGAACATGGCCCGAACGCTATCCAACCCTCTGCTTCCGGGGAGTACGCTCCATGCGAGGTGCCGGAGACACTCCCTGACCAAATCGAGCCGTACAAGGGGATCTCGTCCAAGGCGTACGAGCATCCTGCCGACCGCGCCGCGACCGCGGCGCTCAAGGCGGTCCCGATGCTCGACACGGTCGTGCGGAAGCTGATCGAGTGGCGCTACGAGCGCGCGCTGCGCCAGTTCTTCCTGGCCAACTCCATCCGCGTCTCAGAGCAGCAGCTCCCTGAGTTGTGGGCCTCCCACAAGGGCGTCTGCCGGATCCTCGACATGCCCGAGGTCTACGACCTGTACGTGACCTCGCCGGTGATGGGCGTCGCCCAGGCGATCGGCTCGACCAAGCCGCTGATCGTGGTCGACTCGATATGGCTACAGCGAATCGGCCCCGGCGAGCAACGCGCGCTGATCGCCCACGAGCTCGGGCACATCCTCTCCGACCACATGGTCTACATGACCGCGCTCAACATCCTGCTGAGCGCCGGCGGCAACCTCCCGTTCTTCCTCGGGATGCCGTTCCGGGCGGTCACGGCCGTCCTGCTCGAGTGGTTCCGGGCCGCCGAGCTCAGCTGCGATCGCGCCGCGGCGCTGGCGGTCCGCGACCCGCAGATCGTCTGCCGCCTGCTGATGGTGCTCTCCGGTGCGCTGCCGGCCTCGGACCTCAACCTGGATGCGTTCATGGCTCAGGCGATGGACTACCAGGCCTGGGATGACCCCAGCGACCGCGTCCGCCGCTTCTTCAACGAGCTCGGCAAGACCCATCCGGACTCGGTTCGACGCGTCTCCGAAGTGCTGAAGTGGGTCCAGAGCGGCGAGTACGACCGGATCATCCGCGGCGAGTACCGCACCCGCGACCAGGACGCCAACGCCAACGTCCGCGACGAGGCCGGCGACGCTGTCGAGTTCTACGCCGAGCGCTTCCGCACGATGTTCCGCGAGATCGGCGACAACCTGAACAAGGCCGGCTCCCAGGTCGGCGGCATGGCCGAGCAGCTCGCCGAGTGGCTCCGGTCGCGCAACGCCGGCGACGACTGATCCACGTCGTTCGACGTTCCGCGCCGGGAACCCGCCGGCGCCCCGCGCCCGCAACGCGCCAGCGCCCAGCGCCCAGCGCCGGCACACGCGCAAACGCTCGGGAGCATGCATAACGTGACAATCGGCGAGCGCCGGCCGAACCGTGCCGTCTCAGGCATGTGGGGCATGCAACATCCGTCAGAGTCCGGGCTTGACGCGTCCATTGTCAGGTTATGCAGGTGATTCGCGGGTGAGGGAGTGGCGCCAGCGTGGGGCCGTAGCTGGGCGCCAGGCTGCGGCGCCCGTCTGCGGCCCTCGCGCCGACCCGGGCGCTGGTGCGGCAACGGAACGGAAGTGCCGGCCGCCAAGACGGGCGTGCAGCCACAGCAACCTCTTGACAGGCGACAGTCTCCGATATATCGTTGTTACATCGCTCCGGTTCACCAGGAGCGTTCCGAAACTTCCCAGGAGGCACCATGACTCACGAAGATTGGGCGGCACCCTGGCCGCTCCTTAGCCGCATCGCCGCGATGAAAGCCGCGTCGCGCGAGGGGCGGCGGGGCCGCTATTCCGGCCTCGACGACCTCGAGCGGCTCGCCGCCCTGCGCCACATGCGCGGCGGCCCCCCGTTCGGCGGCCCATTCGGGGGCGGCCCGTTCGGCGGCGGCCGCGGTCGCGGACGCCGGCGCCGCGGCGACGTCCGGACGGCCGTGCTGATCCTGCTCGCCGAGGAGCCGCGCAACGGCTACCAGCTGATGCAGACGATCGAGGAACGCAGCGACGGCCGGTGGCGCCCGAGCCCGGGCTCGGTCTACCCCACGCTCGCCCAGCTCGAGGACGAGGGCCTGATCCGCGGGATCGAGCGGGACGGGACCAAGCTGTTCGAGCTGACCGACGCCGGCCGGGAGCAGGCAGAGCAGCACGCCGGCCGGACGGCGCCGTGGGAGGAGGACGAAGAGTCGGACGGCCGCTCGATTCCCGAGATCGCCTCACTGATCATCCAGATCGGCAAGGCGGCGTGGCAGGTGGCGCAGGAAGGCAATGAGCGCCAGGTCGAGAAGGCATGCGAGACGCTCGCTGAGACGCGCCGCGCCCTCTACCGGATCCTCGCCGAGGAACCCGAAACCAGCGAGGACACGGACGCGACCGCGTAACGTGTATGAGCGAGATGATCGGCGGGAATGGCACGATAGACACAGCTGAACCGGTCGCGATCTCGGTCCGTGGCCTCGTCAAGAACTACGGCGAGGTCGAGGCGGTCAAGGGCGTCGAGTTCGAGGTCGCCACCGGTGAGGTGTTCGGGTTCCTCGGCCCGAACGGCGCCGGCAAGACGACCACGATCAGCATGCTGTGCACGTTGGTCACGCCGACGGCGGGAGCCGCGAGCGTCGCCGGTCACGACATCGTCCGCGAGCGCGACGACGTCCGCCGCAACATCGGCCTGGTGTTCCAGGACCCGACGCTCGACGGCTACCTGACCGCCGAGCAGAACCTGCGCCTGCACGCCGAGCTCTACGGCGTCCAGTCGTCGCTGGTCAAGCCACGGATGCAGCAGGTGATGACGATGGTCGGGCTATGGGATCGCAAGGACTCGGTCGTGGGCACGTTTTCCGGCGGGATGCGCCGGCGCCTCGAGATCGCCCGCGGCCTGATGCATTCCCCCCGCGTGTTGTTCCTCGATGAGCCGACGATCGGACTCGACCCGCAGACGCGCCGGTCGATCTGGGAGTACATCCGCGAGCTCAAGGAGCGCGAGGAGATCACGATCTTCATGACGACCCACTACATGGACGAGGCCGAGTGGTGCGACCGGATCGCGATCATGGACCACGGCGAGATCGTCGCGCTCGACTCGCCGGAGACGCTCAAGGCCGGCGTCGGCACCGACCGCGTCACGATCCACACCGACGACGACGGCGCGACGATCGCCGCGCTCGCCGAGCGGTTCGGGATCGAAGCCCGGATCTCCGAGGGCGCCGTCACGTTCGGGGTTCAGGAGGGCGAGCAGTTCGTGCCACGGCTGTTCGCCGAGCTCGGCATCCCGATCAAGGCCGTCAACGTCTCGCGCCCGACGCTCGACGACGTGTTCATGTCCTACACGGGCTCGACGATCCGGGACGCCGAGGAGGACCAGGGCAAGGATCGCAACCGCAGGATGATGCAGATGATGAGCGGAGGTAGGCGATGAGCACTACGACCGACCCGCGCGAGTCCGCAACCGCCACCGTCGAGGCGCCCGCAGGCCCGGTCGTCCGGGTCACGGTCCCCAAGCGCAGCTTCGCCTCCGAGCTGCGCGCGATCAAGATCGTCTGGCGCCGGGAGATCATCCGCTACCGCAGCGACCGCCTGCGGATGATCACGACGCTGGTCCAGCCGCTGCTGTTCCTGTTCGTGCTCGGATCCGGCCTCCAGCAGCTGTCGGCGGCGAGCACCCACGGCGTCAACCTGAAGACCTTCATCTACCCGGGGATCCTGTGCATCTCGGTGATGTTCACCGGGATGTTCTCGGCCGCGTCGATCGTGTGGGACAGGGAGTTCGGGTTCCTGCGGGAGATGATGGTCGCGCCGATCCGGCGCAGCTCGATCGTGATCGGCAAGGTCATCGGCGGTGCCACCGTGGCGTGCTTCCAGGGCGTGATCGTGATCGCCCTCGCAGGTTTCGTCGGCGTCCCGTACGCCCCCCTGCTGATCCTCGGCATCTTCATCTTGCAGCTGTGCCTCGCGTTCGCGATCACCGCATTCGGGGTGATGATCGCGGTCCGGATCAAGCAGATGCAGTCGTTCATGGGCGTCATGCAGATGATCGTGATGCCGATGTTCTTCATCTCGGGCGCGCTGTTCCCGGTCGCCAGCCTTCCGGGCTGGCTGGCAGTCCTCAACCGCCTCGACCCGCTCACCTACGCCGTCGACCCGATGCGGCGGCTGGTGTTCAACCACCTGACGATCTCGCCGCTGGCGCGCGCGCGTCTCGATCCCGGCGTGACCTGGTTCGGCTGGCACGTGCCGGTGCTGCTCGAGGCCGGGATGATCGTGGCGCTCGGCCTGGTGATGCTCGGGATCGCGATCTGGGAGTTCAGCGCGACCGAGTAACGCGGGTCCGAAGATTGGGCGTCGCGGCGTCTAAGCCGGCTCTCATTTTCACAAGTCGTTAACCACTTCACCTAACAAGCCTGGGACGCTGCCGCCCGGGTACATGGGATCGACGCTAGTCCTGATCTTGGTGGTGATCGCGGGGTTCTCGTTCGACTTCACGAACGGGTTCCACGACACCGCGAACGCGATGGCGACGTCGATCGCCACCGGCGCGCTCAAGCCGAAGACCGCGGTGATCATCTCGGCGTGCCTGAATTTCGCGGGCGCGTTCATCTCGATCAGCGTCGCGGCCACGATCGCGAAGGGGATCGTCAGCCCGAAGGTGCTGGTCGGCGGCGACGGCCTCGAGCTCGTGCTCGCAGCGCTGATCGGTGCGATGACGTGGAACCTGATCACGTGGTACTTCACGATCCCCTCGAGCTCCAGCCATGCGCTGATCGGCGGCGTGATCGGCGCGACGATCGTCGCGACCGCTTCTGGCGACGTCAACTGGCACAACCTCGTCAAGACGGTGATCGTGCCCGCCATCCTGTCGCCATTCATCGCCGGCGGCGTCGCCGCGCTCGGGACGTACTGCGCATACAGATTGATCCGCCGCCTCGGCCAGAAAGAGGCCAGAACCGGGTACCGCTACGGCCAGATCTTCTCCGCATCGCTCGTGTCGTTGGCCCATGGAACCAACGACGCCCAGAAGACGATGGGCGTGATCTCGCTGGCGCTGATCGCGCACGGCGACATCAGCGCGGTCCACTTCTCCGTCCCGCTCTGGGTCAAGCTGGGCTGCGCACTCTCGATCGCGGGTGGCACGGCGAGCGGCGGCTGGCGGATCATCAACACGATGGGCAACCGGATCACGAACGTCGAGTCGCCGCAGGGATTCGCCGCCGAGTCGTCGAGCGCGGCCGTGATCCTCGCTTCGTCCTACTACGGCTACCCCCTTTCGACGACCCAGGTCGTGTCCGGCGGCGTGCTGGGCTCCGGGCTCGGCAAGCGCGCCCCTGTGCACTGGGGCGTGATCGGGCAGATGCTGTCCGCCTGGGTGCTGACGATGCCCGGAGCGGGCCTTCTCGGTGGTGTGGCCTGGGAGATAGCGGACCTGTTCGGGGCGCATTCCAACGCCGGCGCGATTGTGATCTGCCTACTCGCGGCACTCGCGGCGTTCGGGCTATGGACCCTCTCCAAGCGAAATCCGGTCAGCGCCGCCGACCTCGACCGCACGAACGTGACCCCGGTCGAGGAGGCCGAGCGCGCCGGCGTTCCGGCCGCCGTCGCGGTGTTGTGAGGCACCGAGCATGACCGTCATCGCGTCAGACCTCGTCGATTGGAACGCTCTCGGGAAGATCGTTCTCGCCGCGCTCGTCGGTGGCGCCGGTGTCGTCATCGTGTTCGGCTTCCTCCTGTACGGCGTCAAATCGCGAACAACGCCAAGAGCGGTGGTCGCGAGTGGGCGGGCTACGCGCTCGCCGGCGTTTGCGGCCTGATCTGCGTCGCGGCGATCGTCGTCGGGATCTACGCGATGGCCAAGAAGCCGTCCTCGAAGCCGGCCAAGAAGTCGGCGGCCGCGCTCATCGTCCCGTCCGTCAGATCTAGCGCGTAGCCTCCCCGGGGTGAACACCGCGAGCTCCGCGGGGGCCGGCCCCGGCAACGAGCCGGCGGTCTGCCTATACAACGCCGATCCACACGAGCTCGTCGAGCATCTTGAGCAGGGACGCTTCTTCTGGCTCGACCTCGACGACCCGACGGACGACAAGCTCCGCCGCCTGGGCGACAAGCTCGGACTGCACCCGCTCACGGTCCACGACGCGCAGACGTTCGATCAGCGCCCGAAACTCGACGAGTACGAGGGATACGTGTTCCTCGTGGTGTACGGAGTCGATTCGGACATGACCTCGGGCGGGCCGCTGCTCCGCGAGGTGCACCTGATCATCTCCGGCGACTTCATCATCACGATCCACCGCGGCTCGCTGCCCGAGCTCCACGAGGTGCGCGAGCGATACGTCCGGCACCCCGCCCGGAGCGAGCAGTTCCTCGTCTACAAGATCCTCGACGCGGTCACGTCGACCTACTTCCCGGTCCTGACCCGGATCGACGAGGCGATCGATGAGATCGAGCAGGACGTGGTCGAGGAGCCGACGGAGGCGATCCTGAAGCGGATCTACTCGCTCAGGCGCGACCTGGTCGCGATCCGCCGGGTGGTATCCCCCGCGCGGGACCTATTCGCACGCGACGGCGAGCGGATCGCCGACCTGCGCGGCCTGCAGGCCGACGACCGCCTCTACTTCCGCGATCTCTACGACGGCCTCGTCCGGATCGCCGAGCTGGTCGACTCCTACCGCGATCTGCTGAGCGGCGCCACCGACATGTACCTCTCGACGGTCGCCAACCGTCAGGGCGAGGTCAACAAGCAGCTGACGATCATCGCGACCGTGTTCCTGCCGCTGACGTTCCTCACCGGCTTCTTCGGTCAGAACTTCGCGTTCCTCACCAACCACGTGCTGAACACGGAGCTGTCATTCGCGCTACTCGGGCTCGGACTGCTGTTCGTCTCGATCCTCGGGTTCATCGTGTTCTTCCGGCGAAAGCACTGGATGTAGGCAAGCCGGCGCTGCCGCCGCCCTCCTTTATCGAGGAGGGCGGCGGCCACGTCCGGTCGCCATCCCGTGCCGGTTACGCCTTGGCGGGGGCGGGTTCGTCAACCCGGCGCGGGAGGAGCGTCTCGCGCGCGATCACCAGCCGCTGAATCTGGGCGGTGCCCTCGTACAGCTGGAGGATCTTGGCGTCGCGCATCAACTTCTCGACCTTGTATTCCTTGATGAAGCCGTAGCCGCCGTAGACCTGGACGGCGTCGGTCGTGACCTCCATCGCGCTGTCGGCGGCGAATCGCTTGGCGTGCGAGGACTCGAGCGTGTTGCGCTTGCCCTGATCGAGCAGCACCGCCGAGTTCCAGGTCGCCAGGCGCGAGAGGTGGACCTTGGTGGCCATGTCGGCGATCAGGAACTGAATCGCCTGGTGCATCGCGATCGGCACACCGAACTGGACACGCTGCTTGGAATAGTCGATCGCGAACTCCATCGCCGCGCGCGCGACGCCGGTGCCCATTGCCGCGACGCCCGGACGCGTCCGGTCGAGCGTCATCATCGCGATCTTGAAACCCTTGTTCTCCTCGCCGACGAGGTGATCGAGCGGGATCTCGACGTCGTTGAAGGACACCGTGGCGGTGTTCGACGCACGCTGGCCCATCTTGTCCTCGTGCTTGTCGACGACCACGCCGGCATCACGCGGCACCACGAAGCAGGAGATCCCGCGGTGACCGGCTTCCTTGTCCGTCTTCGCGTAGACCGTGTACCAGTTGGCGTACTCGCCGTTCGTGATGAAGCACTTCGAGCCGTTGATGACCCACTTGTCGCCCTTGCGGACAGCGGTGGTCTTCATCCCCGACACGTCCGAGCCGGCGTCGGGCTCTGTCAGGCAGAACGAGGCGAGCAGCGGCGCCTCCGAAAGCCGGCCGATGTACTCCTTCTTGATCTCGTCAGAGGCGGCCAGCAGGACCGGCGCCGTCGCCAGGCCGTTACAGGTCACCGAAGTGCTGATGCCCGAACAGCCCCAGGCGAGCTCCTCCTCGATGATGCAGCCTTCCAGATAGCCCAACCCGGGCCCGCCGTACTCGACCGGAAAGTGGCCGTTCATCAGACCGAGCTCCCAGGCCTTGTCGATGATGTCCTGTGGCCAGGTGCCGTCCCTGTCGTATTCCCAAGCGACCGGACGGATCTCCTTCTCGGCAAAGTCGTGCGCCATCTCGCGCATGCTCTGCTGCTCGTCGGTGAGCGTGAAATCAACCACGGTGGGTTTCTCCTTGGAAGCCAGCGCCCGCGACCCGGGCGGGTCGAGCGCAACGATAGATTGACTAGTCAGTCAATGCTGTGAATGCTACCCGATGAACGGGCGGAGCGAAACTGATTTCGCAGCCGCCCCGCGCCTCGTTAGCTGTGAGCGAGGCCGCGAGGTGCGGCCGGCAGCCCTCGCGCCCGATTCGGATTCGGTCGCCCGTCGACACGGGTCGGAAGCGCGCCGGGCTGGCCGGATGGGCCTGCGCCCGAAGCGAACTGATCAGCCACACTTATGCGGTGCATTCCGCGTTCAACGTGGTCATCTGGGTCGTGTGCGTGCTGGCGGTGCTGATCGCGCTCGGGGCGCTGATCTTCAGCGGCAAGACCTGGGAGGACTTCGGCAAAGGGCGGTTCGTGATCGACCGCGATCTGTCGGAAAGCTCGCGGCCGGCATCGGGCGCCGCCGTGGCCGAGCGCGACACCGAGATCCGCCAGCTGCTCGAGGCGCGCAACGAGCGCCGCGCCCGCCGCGGTGAGCTGCCGGTCGACGTCGAGGAGGAGCTTGTGCGCCTGACCGCGCCGGCGCCGGCGATCGACCCGGCACTGCGAGAGGAGATCCGCCAGCTCGTGGTCGCGCGCAATCATCGCCGGGTCCGCGCCGGCAAGCCTCCGCTCGACGTCGAGGCCGAGATCGAGCGTGAGATCGCCGGCCTCGGCGGGCTGTTGTAGGCTGCTCGCGATGGCAGATCCACGCCGCTTCGAGCTCGACGAGCTCGTCAACCGTCCCGGTACCTACTTCAATCCCCAGACCGAGGTCCTCGTCATCATCGACGACTCACCCGAGCTCGATGCCGAGATCTTCAACATGGAGGAGTTCGAGGGCGCCGACTGGGTTCTGATCTCCGACGAGGTGCCGGTCGAGGAGGACCGCCGGGACGAGCTTCTCCAGGCGTTCCAGACGCGTCACGCGACGAGCGACCTCGAAGCCGACCCCGACGAAGAGCCGGAGGAGTTCGAGGAAGAGATGGAGGAGCTCGGCCGGGACTAGTGGACTCGTCCGCGAGTCCACTAACCGCCGCTGCCGCCGAGCAGCGACGCGCATTTCTGCATCTTGGCGACGTCGGTGCCGGCCTGCTGGATGCACTGGCTGTACTGCGCCACGCTCGACCCCGCGCCGGTGCTGGTCCCGCCACTCGAGCTGGCGCCGCCACTCGAGCTGGAGCCGCTGCTACTGCCGGCGCCGGTACTCCCCAGCGCGCCCGCGGCCGCACCCTGGAGAGCCTGGACGAACGCGCTCAGCTTGCTCTGGAACTGGGTGAACGGGCGCACGGTGGTGGGCCCCTTGATCGTCTGCGGCTGATTCAGATCCGAGTACTGCATGGTCAGCCCGAGGTCGGCCGAAGTCATGCCGCCGAGCTCCGAGGACGCCTTGCCGGTGATCGGGAGCGTCAGCGTCAGCGTCAGGCGCCGGATCGTCTTGTCATTCGTTCCGGTCCAGATGTCGACGCTCGGGTTCTTGATCGCGGACGCGATCTTGCTCCGGTCGGCGGTGGGGATTCCGGCCTTGAGGCTGCTCGTGCCCGACACGCCGAGCGACGAGGCCTTCTCGAGGACCGTGTTCAGGTCGTTCAGCAGCGCGTTGACGTTCACGCCGGCATGGATGTGCGTCGTCTGCGTCCCGCCGACGTTCTCGGTCCCGACGACGGTCGGGTTCGTCAGCCAATGCAGCGGTTGGATGCCGAGCTTGCTCAGCGTGTTCGAACCCGAGCCCGAGCTCGCACCCGGCGTCGAGGCCAGCTGGGCGAAGCTCGACTCGAGCTTCTGGAACGTCGCCTGGGGCATCTGATAGCTCGTCCCCTGCAGCGTGACGTAGCCCGCGTTGCCGGTCGAGAGGATCCCAAGCGCGACGCTCCGGCCGAGCGCGCTCGCGCTCACGGTGAAGTTCGACTCCGGCAGTTTGCCGGCGCCGCGCGTCTGGAACGGGCCGCCGAAGCTCAGCGTGATCGGGCCGCTGAACGTGCTCGACCCGGACGGATCGATCGTGAGCATCAGATTGAGGTCCCCGCTCGTGACCTTGTGGGTGCCGGTGAAGGTCTGGCTGAGAAGCGTGTTCGGGTTGGCCGAGCCGCTGCCCGCGCTGCCGCATGCGGCAACGCCGAGGATCGCGAGCACGATCACGATCAGGCTCAATGCGGTTCTGCGGTGGTGCATCGCGTCCCTTTCCGTCTCAGCCCCCGGAGCGCGAATGTAGCAGCCGGTTATTCCCGTCGCGCCGGTTCACGAGCCCCTAGACTCGCCCGGTCATGACCCCCCGCACGATCCTCTACACGGGCAAGGGCGGAGTCGGCAAGACGTCCGTAGCCGCCTGCACGGCGCGGGCGTGCGCGGCATCCGGGCTGCGGACGCTCGTGATGTCGACCGACCCCGCGCACAGCCTGTCCGAGTCGCTCGGCACGCCACTCGGTCCCGAGCCCTGCCCCGCCGGCGAGCGCCTGTGGGGCCAGGAGGTCAACGCCCAGGACGAGATGGAGCGCCATTGGTCGGGCGTGCAGGAGTGGCTCGGCGAGCTGTTCGTCGAGCGCGGGATCGACCGGATCTCGGCCCAGGAGCTGACGGTGCCGCCCGGGATGGATGAGCTGTTCTCGCTACTGCGGCTGCAGGCGGCCCACAAGTCGCCCGACTGGGACGCGATCGTCGTCGACTGCGCGCCGACCGGCGAGACGCTGCGCCTGCTCTCGTTCCCCGACGTCGCGCGATGGTGGATCGAGAAGGTGTTCCCGCTCGAGCGGCAGCTGCTCGCAGCCGCGCGCCCGCTCGCGCGGTCGCTGCTCGACATCCAGCTGCCGAGCCAGGCCGTGTTCGCCGACATCCAGCGGCTGTCGAAGAACCTGATCGAGATGAACGAGATCCTTCGCGACCGAGAGCGCTGCACGGTCCGCCTCGTGATGAACCCGGACAAGATGGTGATCGGCGAGGCGATGCGCACGTTCACCTATCTGAATCTGTACGGCTATCTGACCGACGCGGTGATCGTCAACCGGATCTTCCCCTCCGAGGTCGGCGACTACTTCGCCGGCTGGCGGCGGATGCAGGAGGAGCACCTCGAGCTGGTGCGGTCGGCGTTCGCCCCTGTGCCGGTGCTGTGCGCGCCCTACTTCGATACCGAGGTGCTCGGGGGCGAGATGCTCGACCGCCTCGCGGACGCGCTGTTCGGCTCGGGGCCGGACGGGCACGATCCGGCCGCGGTCCTTCACGACCAGCTGAGCCAGGAGCTCGAGGTGTCCGACGACGGCGCCCAGCTCCGCCTGCTGCTGCCGTTCGCGCGTAAGGGCGACATCTCGCTGAAGAAGATCGGGCTCGAGCTGATCGTCGGCGTCGACGGCCAGCGCAGGACGATCATCCTGCCCTCCGCGTTGGCGGCGTTCCAGCCTACGGCCGCCACGTTCGAGGACGGCACACTCGCGGTGACGTTCCAGGGAGCCAAAGATGCCGGCCGCTCCTGAGCCCAGCGGGTCCTCGCCCGAGGAGGCCCTGCGCCGGCTCGAGCAGCGCCTCGACCGGGCGTCCGAGGCAGCCGAGCGGCTGATGGCCCAGGCGGCCGCCCAGGCAGCCGCGGTGGCGGCCCGCGCCGGCGATCCCACACCCGCCGGCGAGGGGGCGCGCGGCCGCGAGAATCCGGGCCCGCGTGGCGGCGAGAATCCCGGGGCCGGCGCCGGCGACCCCCTCACCCCTCCGCCGGCCGGCTGGCAGGCCGCCGGCGACGAGGCCCGCGAGTCGACATCCGAGCTCGATCCCCTCGTGGCGCTGGCCCAGGCCATGCGCGACCTGGTCCCGCCCGACCTCCAGCGGCGCCTGGTAGCTGCGATCCGGGAGGTTTTGCTGGCGCTCCGCGCGCTGATCGACTGGTACCTCGAGCGGTTCGAACGCCAGCGTGAGCAGGGCGTCGAGGTGCAGGACATCCCGATCCTCTAGTTGGGCGCTGCCCCCGGCCTTACAATCGGCCCTGTGGCAGGCTTGCGGGCATGAGCGAACGGCCCACCGCCGCCGGTGCTGCGCATCGTGTGGGGTCAGGGACGACGTCGGCTCGTCCGCGCGTGGAAAGTGCTGCCGGATGAATCCCGGCTCGCAGGATTCGCCTCGATCGGCCTGTTTCTGACGCTGTTCCTGCCCTGGTATCAGGTCACGCTGATCGCGCCGGAAAAGACAAAGACGCTGCAGTCGGCGAGCGCGTCGATCACCGGCTGGGGCGCTTTCTCGTTCGTGGAGGCGGCGGTGCTGCTCGTCGCCGCCGGCGTCCTCGTGCTGCTTTTCCAGCGCGCCGAGGGGCGCGCTTTCCACCTGCCGGGCGGCGACGGCGGCGTGATCACGGCCGCCGGGCTGTGGACGTGCCTGCTGATCGTGTGGCGGATCTTCGACAAGCAGGGCGCGACCACCAACGGGCCGTCGGCCACCACGTCGGGGATCGAGTGGGGCATCTTCTTCGCGCTCGGGGCGGCGGCGTTCCTGGCCTACGCCGGCTCCCGCATCCGCGCCGCCCACCGGCCCGAGCCCCCGCTGCCCGGCGAGGACAGCGCGCCGGTCGGCTCGAGCGCGGCCGCCACCACCGTCGCCGGCGAGGCCGCTCCACGCAGGCCGGCGCGGGCGGACGACCGGACGCGGAGGCCGGCGCGGGCGGAGGACCGCGCGCGCAGGCCGGCGCCGGCGGACGACCGGCCACGCGGCTCGGCGCCGGCGGAGGACCGTCCGCGCAGGTCGGCGCCGGCGGACGACGCGCCACGCCGGCGGCCCCGGCCACCCCGCCCAGGCCCGGGCGATCGACCCGCACGGACAGATCGCGCCGCGCGAGCGGACCGGCCGGCGCGAGCAGACCGGCCGGCGCGCGAGAACCGGGCTTCGCCAGCCGACAGCCCGCACGAGCCCCCTCCGGCTCGCCCACCCGAGGCCGCCCCGACGCCGCGCCGGCGAGCCTCGGCCTCCGAGCTGTTCGAGCGAGTCGTCCCCGACGACCCGCCCCAGGTGCCGTTCGGGCGCGCGAAGCCGGCGGATGCGGACGCGACGCTCAGGATGAAGTCCAGCCCCCCACGCCGGCAACGGCCGGACGCGTCGCCCGACCCCGACGAGCAGCTCACGATCCCGCTCGCCGGCGACGACGACACGCTGCGGCTCGACCGCGATTAGTCGCTCGCCGCACGGCGAGCAAGCGTCTGCGCGACCCTGACCAGGACCATCGTCGACTGGTGCAGGACGTGATCCCCGGTGAACCGCAGCACCTCGAGACCCGCCTCCTTGAACACGAGGTCCTTCTCGCGGTCGCGACTGAAGACGGCTGGCCCGGTGTGGTAGTTGTAGCCGTCGATCTCGACCACGAGCCGTTCCCGGCGCCACAGGAAGTCCGCCTCGTAGCGGCCGAACTTGACGTTCGTCTCCGGGCATAGGCAGGCCGGATTGACGCATGAGCCTGAGGAACGCCCGCTCCCGCTTTGACCGGGTGAGCGCCATCGCGTCCGGGTCGCCCACGATCGCCGCCAGCCTGGCCGCCCCCCGGCAGGGCCGGTTGCGAGCGAGCACGCGCTCGAGCTCGCGGCGGTCGAGCACCCGGCTCGCGAGCCCCGCGTCGATCACGTCGACGAGCTCCTCGGGCGCCGCCGCGGCGACCTCGAGCACCGCGCGAGCAGGAGAGCTCACCCAGAGGCCTTCGTGGTGGCGAACCTCTCGCCGGTCGATTGCCCGGAGCCGGTGGACGCGGAGGCCATCGCGCGACCGGAGATCCCGTCCGACGACCGACACGTTGACGGGCGCCGGCGCGGTCTTGCGAAAGCCCCACACGAACGCAGCCGTGAGGTGACTGAGGAAGGCACCGCCACCGCAGGCGAGGAGAGCCGCCTGTTCTCGAGCAAGCGGCGGGAGTTCTCCGTCGACGACAGAGAACACTCCGCGGAACACGACGGTCAGGCGACCGGTAGCGGACCGGTAGGTGATCGCGTCCGATCCGAGCCCGCGGGCGAGGAGCTGTTCGCCGCTGATGATCGTCCTTTGCGCCCCGGCAATTCGTGCAATCGTCCGATCTCGTGACGTCGACATCGCGGATAACGTCACGTTCGACGGGCGCCGGCGGCCGAGTGGGCAGCTCGCCGCGATAAACGCGGCCAATCGACCTCTCGGCCGGATCCGGGGGTCGAATGTGACGTAATCCGCGACGCAGCGTGCCGCACGCAAGCCAGTCTGCACCCCGCCGGCGACCCCGCCGCCAATTGGAACAGAGTTGGTGCAGAGCCGCGTATCTGTATTTTGAGTTTCGCCACCAATGCCCGCAGACACCCCCAACCCCGCAGCCACCCCGAACCCCGCCACCGCCACCACCCACGACCCCGCCACCGCCCACGACCTCGCCGTCGGCCTGCGCGAGGCCGGCTACCTGCCCGGTGAGTCGACAGCGCTCGTCGCGTTCCTCGCCACCAAGCTCGGCAAGCCCGTGCTCGTGGAGGGACCGGCCGGCGTGGGCAAGACCGAGCTCGCCAAGGCGCTCGCGCGGTATCTCAACCGAACCCTCGTGAGGCTCCAGTGCTACGAGGGGCTCGACGAGGCGAAGGCGTTGTACGAGTGGAACTACCGCAAGCAGCTGCTCCGGATCCAGGCCGAATCACAACAAGCCGGGTGGGAGGACGTCCAGGAGGACATCTTCGGCGAGGAGTTCCTGCTGCCGAGACCGCTCATGACGGCGATCGCCTCGCCGGAGCCGGTCGTCCTGCTGATCGACGAGATCGACAAGACCGACCAGGAGTTCGAGGCGATGCTGCTCGAGCTCCTCAGCGACTTCCAGATCTCCATCCCCGAGCTCGGCCGGATCGAGGCGAAGACGCAGCCCGTCGTGCTCCTCACCTCGAACAACACGCGCGAGCTGACCGAGGCGCTCAAGCGCCGGTGTCTGTACCTGTGGCTCGACTACCCCGACCTCGAGCACGAGCTCCAGATCGTCCGCCTCCACGCCCCGGATCTGGATCAAACGGTGACAAGAAAGCTCGTAGAGATCGTCCACCAGGTCCGCCAGCTCGACCTCAAGAAGCCGCCCAGCATCGCCGAGTCGATCGACTGGGCCCGCACGCTGCTGCTGCTCGGGGCCAACGACATCGATCACGACACGTTCATCGAGACGATGAGCGTGATCGTCAAGCACCGCACCGACATGGATACGGTGGCGGCCCGCGTCGGCGTGGCGCTCCAGCAAGCCGATGCCTCCGCCGCCTAAGAGGTCATCTCAAAACGCTGGCGCGCTCTGGCGGCGGCGGATCGTCGCGATGCGGCGTCCTCGGGGGTTCGACGTGGCTGGGCCACGCCTTCACCCCCTGCGTCCTTGCCTCGCTTGATCCGGCGCTCGCCAGCCACGCACCCCGTTTCGATATGACCTCTAAGGCCAAGAACCCCGCGATCTACGGCGGGATTCCCGAGCAACCGCCCGGCAACCTGGACGGCCAGCTGCTGTCCTTCGCCGAGGACCTCAGAAGCGAGGGCGTCGCGATCGGCACGTCCGAGATCCTCGACGCGTTCGAGGCGCTGAACCTCGTCGAGTGGACCGACCAGCGCGACTTCAAGGAGGCGCTGGCGACCACGCTCGCCAAGTCCAACGACGACCGACGAGTGTTCGAGCTCGTGTTCGACCGGTTCTTCTTCCGCGCCACCGAGTCCCAGGCGGCCCGCAAGCGCATCACCGAGGCGAACGCCGGCGGCGAGCCTCCGACGGACATCAACCTCGACACGCTTCGCCAGCAGATCGCGGCCGCGCTCAGAGACGGCTCCGACGCCGCGCTCAGGGACCTGGCCCGGCTGGCGATCGCCGCGTTCGGGCGCGGCGAGGGGTCGGGCGTCCTCGGCGTCGACGTGCAGCGGATACGGAGGGCCCTCGGTCTCCGCACCGAGCCTCAGCCCGAGCTACCGGACGACGATCCCCGCCACGACGGCGTCCCACGAGATCAGCTCCGAAAGTTCGAGCAGCACCTCCGGCGCGAGCTCGAGCGCAGCCTGATCGAGCGCACGGCCAGCCTCCCGCCCAAGCGCCCGCTCAACGAGCTCGACCGCACTCTCCCGTCGGGCCCCATCCAGGACCTTGCGGCCGTCCACCGAGTCGTCGTCCAGCTGAAAAGACGACTCGCCACCCAGGGCCACGAGCTCAAGGGGCACAAGCGCCACGCGCACGTCGACTTCCGCCGCACGATGCGCGCCTCGCTTCAGTCCGGTGGCGTCCCGATCGAGCTGAAGTACCGCCCCCGACGACCGCGCCGGCCGGAGATCTTCGTGCTGTGCGACGTGTCCACGAGCGTCACCAGCGCATCAACGTTCTTCCTGAGCGTCCTGCACGCGCTCCACGACGCCTTCCGGAAGCTCCGGAGCTTCGTGTTCATCGAGCGGATCTCCGAGGTCACCGAGGTGTTCGAGCGCGAGCGCGACTTCCGCTCCGCGAGCGAGGCCATATCCCGAGACGCCGGCGTCGCCGACGTGTCCGGCTACACCGACTACGGCCGCGTGTGGCTCGAGTTCCTGGCGCTGATCGAGGACGAGCTCCACCGGCGCACCACCGTGATCGTGCTCGGCGACGCCCGCACGAACGGCCGGCCTCCACGGGATGACATCTTCGCGGCCATAACGGCCAAGGCCGGGCGCACGTTCTGGCTCAACCCCGAGCCGCGGCTGTACTGGAACTACGGCGACAGCGTGATCGCCGCGTACGAGAAGTACTGCACCGCGTTCGAGTGCTGGCGGACCGACCAGCTCGAGGAGTTCGTCAAGGCGCTCACGCGACCCGAGATCGCGTAGAGCGCCTCAAGAACTCAGACCGGCTGCGCCACCGCCTCCAGGAACAGGTTCGCCAACCCGGCCGCGTCGGTCTCCCGCGCCTCCGCCAGCGACAAACCGCTTCCGTCGAACAGCCCGTCGGCCTCCCACCGCGCGGGATCAAGCGACACCGCGTAGGGGTTGATCTTCTGGTCCTCGGCCGGCGCGGCATCACCGAGATTCGTGGCCGCGCGCGAGAACGCGAGCACCGCGAACGCCTCCATCAGGTCCGCGGTGGCGGCGAGCCGAGCGCGGACGCCGTCGTCGTCGAACCCGCCGGCCATGTCGACGTGGCGCTGGAACATCCCCGGGAACGCCTGCGTGGGGACGATCGCACGACGCCACTCGCGGTTTTCCAGAGCGTTCCACTCGCGGTACATCGCCTCGAGCCGGCGAGTGATCGCCCAGATCCGCTCGAGGTCGGGCCGCACCGACGCCATGAAGTCCACGTCCGCGTACTTGTCGTGGAAGAACAGCAGGCACTCCGTGCCCCAGTAAAGGATGTTGTTGGCGCAGATCTTGACCGTCATCACCATCGCGTTGTGCCAGAACTCGTACTGGCCCTCGTACTGGGTCAGGTTGACGCGGTACGTGCTCAGGTAGAGCTCGTCGAACGCCCGAGCCCGCTCGACCACGTCCTCCCCGTCCAGGAACCGCGTGATCAGATCCGTAGAAAGCGTGTTCGAGATCGCGATGAAATCGGACCCCGGCGAGTAGAACGGGTCGAGGAACGCGCCGGCCTCGCCAACCAGCGACCAGTGACCCTCACCGGAGAAGCACTGCTTGCACCCGTACGAGAAGTCCGACACCTTCAGGAAGTCCTCGACCTGGTCGAGCCGCCCATCCAGAGACTCCCCGAGTTGTGGCTCGTACTTCCGGATCCATTCGAGCGCCCCGTCGAGCGTCTTCATCTCCTCATAGGGATGGAACCGCGGATCGGCGACGATCCCGATCGAGATCGGCCCGGAGGACAGCGGGATCATCCACACCCAGTAGCCCTGGCCGCACAAATGGTTGGTCGAGAACTTGCGCAGCCCCTTCTCGGACATCCGAGAAAAGAACTCCTCGTCGTCGGGGTCGGCCCAATCCTCGATGTCGAGCCCGCCGTCGAGCCGGAACCAGGCCGAGTTGACCTCGTGCCCGTTCTCCTCGAGCAGATCGAGCTTGCGCTTCAAGATGAACGCCCGCCCGGCCGCGTCCACGACCCAGCGAGCGCGAACCTCGCGGTCCTCGCCGTCGTAAGTCACGTGGATCGTGTGGCCACCAGCATCCACCTCGACGTCCTGCACCCGGCAGTTCCCGAACAAGTCGACACCCGCCTCCAAGTTCCGCTCGCCGAGGTAGTTCTCGAACCGACCCCGGTCGAGCTGGTAGCTCGGCTCGGGGAGCGGCTTGTTGATCCCCCGCTCGATCCGTTCTGCAATAGACGTATTCCCGGCCGCCGGGAACCACCACCGCAGCCCGAACTTGTGGAGCTCGTCGTTGTCCATGTGCTCGCGCGCGCCGATCACGTCGGCGAAGTAGTGCGCTGAGACCTCGACTGTCGACTCGCCCACCTTGAACGCCGCCTCGGGCGCCGGGCCCTTGCGCTTCTCGGCGATGAAGATGCTCGTCTCGGGACGGGCCTGCTTGAGCTGTAGCCCGAGAGTCAACCCGGCCAGGCCGCCGCCCAGGATCGCCACGTCGTAGCTGTCAGCCGGCTGCCTATCAGTGCCCACGGTGCTCTCCTTGTTGCGAAATATTCAGGTCCACTCTCGTACTAAGCCGCGACCACGGCTCCGCGCGCCTCGAGATCCATCTCCTCGATCCCCGGCAGCATCTCGCGCGCCTGCACGAGGCTGATCCCGTCGTCGGAGTACAGGCCGTCGGCCTCCCACCGATCCGGATGCAGGCTGATCGCCAGCCAGTTGATGCCACGGTTCTCGTCCGGCTGCTCGGGCAGGTTCCGGGCCGCGCGGTGGAAAATCCAAACGGCGAGCGCATTCAGGTACCGAAGGTTCCGGGCCGCGATCTCGAACGTCTCGTCGCCCTCGGCCGGACGCGCCATCTCGGCCTGGGCCTGGATGTAGGGAGCCAGCTGATTGCACAGGACCGAGACACCCTCGAACGGGGTCTGCTCGATCGCGTTCCAGTCGCGGAACAGCTGCTGCATCCTCGGGACCATCTCGATCGCCTCGTGCACAATCCCCTCGAGGCGCTTGATGTCCTCCGGCTTGCGCATCCGCTCGTGACACCACGCGTTCCCGATGCCCACGAAGTAAGTCGATGAGTCATACACGAACTTCAGAACCATCACCTGCGGGTTGCCGAACAGCTGGTAGTTGTCGCGGTACAGGTGAGCCGTGGTGTTGAACAGGTTGAGGTAGAAGTCGTTATAGAACTCCGCGAGCTCGGTCACGTCCTCGCCGTCCAGCTCACGCTCGATCAGCTCGCAGCTGAACGTGTTCGAGAAGCCGATGAAGTCCGACCCCGGCGAGTACAGCGCGTCGAGGAATCCTCCCGCCTCACCGACCAGCGTCCAGCGGTCGGGCGAGAAGAAGCGGCTGGACCCGTACGAGAAGTCCTTGACCCGCAGGAAGTCGAGCACGTCCTCGCGCCGGCCGTCGATCACGGCGTGCAGCTGCGGCTCGTTGCGCTTCATCCAGTCCATGAACGCCTCGAAGCTGTTGATCTCCTCCCACGGGTGAAAGCGCTCATCGGCGCACACGCCGATCGAGATCGGCCCCGACTCGAGCTGGATCAGCCACAACCAGTAACCCGGCTGGATCAAATGCGAGGTCGAGTGGATCCGCAGCCCCTTCTCGGGCATCCGGCCGAGCCATTCCTCGTCATCGGTCCAATCCTCGAAGTCGAGCCCGCCGGCGAGCCGGATCCACGCCGCGTTAGCGCGGTGCCCGGTGTCGACGCCGGCGCCCAAATCCAATTTGCGCCGGAGGATGTTCGCGCGGCCGCTCGCGTCGACGATCCAGCGGGCGGTGGCGATGCACTCCTCCTCCTCGTGAGACATGAGGATCGTGTGTCTGTCCGCTCCCAGCTGGACGTCCTGAACCCGCCAACCGCGGAACGCGTCGGCGCCCGCCTTGCGCGCACGCCGGAACAGCTCGTTCTCGAACCGCCCGCGGTCGATCTGGTGCGTGAACGCATCCAGGTGCCCCGGCGTGCAGAACTCCACGCGCTTGGTGATGTCCGAGTTGTCGCCGGCGGGCATGAAGAATCGAAGCCCGAGCTTGCGCTGCTGGTACTTCTCGAGGTGGTCGCGCATCCCGACCATCTCACGGTAGTAATAGGCGCCGATCTCGACGCTCGACTCGCCGACCTTGAACGCCGCTTCCGGCGCGGGCTCGGCACGCTTGTCGGTGACAAGCACGCGCGTCTCGGGACGCTCACGCTTTAGCTGAATCGCGATCGTCAGCCCGGCGAGTCCGCCGCCGAGAACCGCCACGTCGTAATGGCCGTGCGGTGCGTCGATCGCCATCGTCTCGAGCATCGACGCCGAACGGTCGTCTGCCATCAGCTCCTCCTCGGTCGGTCGGGGTTACAAGTCGCGGCCGCGGGTGCGCCGACACGCCGACCCCGCGTCGGCGGCGTCTCCGAGCCCCGGTTACAACCCCCTCGTCGGTCCACGTCCACGGGGCATCATGACGCAACCCCGATTCGCCTGCAACTCGCCCGCGGTCGCCGTTCATCGGGCGTTCATGGGCCTCGCTGCGCTCGGCGTCCATGGGTCCGTTCCGCCGGGCATCCATGCCCGGCGGCCCATGGTGATCGTCAGAACAGCTGGTTCTCGCCGCCGAACACCGCGCTCACCGAGCCGTCGGTGAAGATCTGGCGGATCGTGTCGGCCAGCAGCCCGGCGCACGACAGCACGACGACGTTGTCCGGCGCCCCCGATCGGAGCGGGAGCGTGTCAGTCACGATCACCTGCTCGAACGGGGAGTTCGAGAGCCTCTCGTAGGCCTGACCCGAGAACACCGCGTGGGTGCAGGCCGCGAACACGCGCGCCGCCCCCTCATCGAGCACGGTTTGACCGGCGGCGGTCAGCGTGCCCGCGGTGTCGATGATGTCGTCGAGGATCACCGCGGTCTTGCCGCGCACGTCGCCGATCACGTAGCCGACCTCGGCGACCTGCTGCGCCGGCCGCTCCTTGGTCATCAGCGCGAGGTCGGCGCCGAGCATGTCGGCGAACTTGTGGTTGAGCTTCACGCGCCCGACATCCGGGGCGACCACGACCAGATCGTCGAGCTCGAGCCCCTTGACGTAATCGGCGATCAGCAGCAGCGCGGTCATGTGGTCGACCGGCTTGCGGAAGAAGCCCTGGACCTGGCCGGCGTGCAGGTCGACCGTCAGCACCCGGTCGGCGCCGGCGGTCTCGAGCAGCTGCGCCACGAGCCGCGCGGTGATCGGCTCGCGCAGCGCCGACTTCTTGTCCTGGCGCGCGTAGCCGTACCACGGCATCACCGCGATCACGCGGTGGGCCGACGCGCCGACCGCGGCGTCGATCATCACCAGCAGCTCCATCAGCGCGTCATTGGCGGTGACCCCCGTCTCCGCGTTGCCGCAGGTGGGCTGGACGATGAACACGTCGGCGCCGCGCACGGACTCGTCGAAGCGGCAGTAGACCTCCCCCGCCGAGAACGTCTTCAGGGTGATGTGGCCGAGCTCGATCGCGAGCTTGTGGGCGATCTTGGCCGCAAGCGCCGGATTGGCGCGCCCCGCGAACAGCATTAGCTTCTTGCCGGTGACGATCGGCAGGCTTCCAGATACGCCCCGGGCCTCACTCGTGTCCATTGCCGGCGTGAGTCTATACGCGCGCCCTCGGACCGCTGTGAGGATTTCTGTCCTTGACGAGTCAGCCAGATCCCGCTTAGGCTCCTGCCGGAAATGACTTCCGGTGGGGATCTAGCCTGATGGCCCGCGACGCTTCGCTCGGCGGCACGCGACTGTTCGAGGGGCTCAGCGACGAGCAGCTCGATGTCGTCGTCGCACGGATGCGCCCGCGTCAGTTCGCCCCCGGCGAGCAGCTGTGCGCCGCCGGCGACCCGAGCGACCGCATCTGGTTGATCACCGGAGGGCTTGTGATCTGGACCGCCGGCACCACCGCCGGCGGCGGCGAGATCGAGCTGCGCATGCGAAAGGGCGATGTGATCGGCGCCCAGGACGCGATCACCGGGGCCGAGCGCACCGCGACCGTAGCGGCGAGCACGATCACCCAGACGCTCGAACTCGACGCGCCGGATCTGCTCGAGCTCGCGGAGCGCTTTCCGCAGATCCTGATCAACGTCATCCAGACCCAGCGCGAACGGTTGTTCCGGGCGAGCGCGCGCAGCGCCGCGCTGTTCAGCGCCAGCATCCGCTCGAACTCCACCCGCGGCGAGGAGATCGGGGTGATCGCCGGCCCCTCGCTCAAAGGGGTCATGGGCGGTCTCGTCGCTGCCGCGCGCGCCGCCAGCCCCCGCCCGGTGACCGTGCTCGACCGCTCGCTGTCGCTCGCCGGCGCGCTGACCGCGTCGGACAACCTCGCCAGCGAGAACGACACCGTGCTGATCCAGAGCGAGTTTGACCCCGACACGCTCGGCGTGCTCCTCGACCAGGCTGACCGGGTGGTGGCGCTGGTCGGAAATGCCGAGGAGGCCGGACGGCTCGGTAACGTCGCCGCCGCCTCCGAGGGGCGACGGCTGGAGATCGTGCTCGTCTCCGACGAGGCCCGCCAGGCCAGCCAGATGTGGCACCCCGGCGCGCTCCGTCTAGTTATCCGCGACTGTCCGCGTCAGACCGGTTTCCCGCTCGCCGACAAGGACCTGGCCTGGATCGCCCGCCACTTGACCCGGACCAAGCTTGGCGTGGCGCTCGGCGCCGGCGGCGCCAAGGGGTACGCGCACGTCGGCTTCCTCCAGGCGCTCGAGGAGGCCGGCTACACGGTGGACTTCGTGGGCGGCAGCAGCATCGGCGGGTTCGTGGCCAGCCAGCTGGCGCTCGGCTACGACGCCGCCGGGATCGACGCCCGCTTCCGCAACGCCTTCAGCCCCGAGAACGTCGGCCAGCTGTTCAAGTCCCCGCTCGTCGGCACGGCGGGCCTCGAGATGCTGACCGGGATGCTCAAGGAGGCCACCAAGGGCGCGTTCTTCTCTCACACCTCGATTCCGCTCGTGATCATGGCCGTCGATCTGACCGCTCGGGCCCCGGTGGCGCAACGCCAGGGGCCGCTGTGGGAGGCGCTCCTGTCGGCGCTGTCGGTGGCCGGAGTGTTCCCGACGCAGGAGCGGAACGGGCATCGGCTGATCGACGCGATCGCGCTCGTCCCGGTGCCGACCGCGGCCGTGCTCGAGGACGGCGCCGACATCGTCGTGTCGGTGAACCTGCTCGGGACGGAGTCGCTCGAGCGCTGGCCGGGCGTACCCGAGGAACCCGAAGGCGAGCCGGCCAAACCGAGACGCCGCGGCCCGCTCGACACGATCCTCGAGGCGATGGACCTCAGCCAGGTCGACACCAGCGCGCGCCACGCGGCGCTGGGCGACGTCGTGGTCACGCCGAAGTTCGGTCCCGCGGAATGGCGCGACTTTCACCTCGCAGACCTGTTCCTGGAGGCGGGCCGGACCGCCGCCCGCGAGCAGATGCCCGCGCTGCGCGCCCTCTCGCGCCCGCTTGATCTCACTTCCGCGCGTCGCGAGGCGAGCATCGTCTGATCGCCGAGGCCTTCGCCTGCGCGACCGATCGCGGTCGCGCAGGCTGCGCGCGGTCACGCGGGCGTCGCGATCGCCTCCATCAGCAGGTTCTCCATTCCGCCGGCCGGCGACTGACGAGCCTCGGTCACCGTCAGACCCTCGCCGTCCAGCAGCCCGTCGGCCTGCCAGCGCTCGGGGTCGAGGCTGACCGCGTAGGGGTTGATCTTCTGGTCCTCGGCCGGTGCCGCGTCTCCGAGGTTCTGCGCGGCGCGGTTGAAGGCAAGCACCGCGTATGCCTCCAGCAGGTCGGCGTTGGCGGCCATCCTTGCCTTCAGGGCCTCGTCGTCGAACCCGGCCACCATGTCCCGATGCCGATCGAACATGGCCGGGAAGGCGGCCGAGGGAACCATCGCCCGGCGCCACTCGCGCCGTTCGAGCTCGTTCCATTCGCGGTACATCGACTCGAGCCGCTTGATGATCGCCCACATCCGCTCCACATCCGGACGGACCGCCGCCATCAGGGCCAGGTCGGTGAGCTTGCGGTGAAAGAACAGCAGCCCCAGACAGCCCCAGTAGTAGATGTTGTTCCCGCTGATCTTCACGTTCATGACCGCCGGGTTATCCCAGAACACGTACTGCCCCTCGTACTGGGTGAGGTGGACCCGGTAGGCGTTCAGAAAGAAGTCGTTGTGGGCTTCGGCGCGCTGGACGACGTCCTCCCCGTCGAGCTCGCGAGAGATCAGGTCCGTGGTGAACGTGTTGGACAACGCGATGAAGTCGGAGCCGGGCGAGTAGAACGGGTCGAGGAACGCGCCCGCTTCCCCGACCAGGCACCAGCGGTCGTTGCCTGAGAAGACCTGCTTGGCGCCGTACGAGAAGTCCTCGACCTTGAGGAAGTCCTCGACCTGGTCGCGCCGGGCGTCGATCGTCTCGCCGAGCTGCGGCTCGTGCCCTCGGATCCAGTCGATCGCTTTGTCCAGTGTGTTCATCTCGTCCATCGAGTGAAAGCTCGGATCCGCCACGATCCCGATCGAGATCGGTCCCGAGGAGAGCGGGATCATCCACATCCAGTAGCCCTTGCCGCACAGGTGGTTGGTGCTGAACTGGCGCAGGCCGCGCTCGGACATGCGCCCGAAGAACTCGTCGTCGTCGGGATCGGCCCACTCCTCGATGTCGAGGCCGCCGGCCAGCCTGAACCAGACCGAGTTGACCATGTGCCCGTTGTCCTCGAGCAGGTCGAGCTTGTGCTTGAGGATCCACGAACGGCCACTGGCGTCGACGATCCAGCGCGCCCGAACCGTCGACTCCTCCCCGCCGGCACGGGGAACGATCGTCACCCGATGGGGATCGCCGATCTCGACTTCGGTTACACGCGTGGCCCCGAACAGGTCGATCCCGGCTTGCCCGTTCTGCTCCCCGAGGTAGTTCTCGAACCGGCCGCGGTCGAACTGCCAGCTTGGTATCGGGGCGTGCGCCGCGGGCCCGCGCTCGATGCGCTCGGCGAGGCTGCTGTTGTCGCCGGCGGGGAACCAGAAGCGCAACCCGCACTTGCGGATCTGATCGTTCTCCATGTGCTCCATCAGCCCGAGAACCTCGCCGAAGTAGTTGCAGGCGATCTCCTGGGTCGACTCTCCGACCTTGAACGCGGCCTCAGGGGCCGGCCCGAGGCGTTTCTCGGCGATGAAGATGCTCGTCTCGGGACGCGCCTGCTTGAGCTGCAGCGCGAGCGTCAGCCCGGCGAGCCCCCCACCGAGTATCGCCACGTCGTAGGCCTCGGTCGGATGCCTATCGTCAGTCACATTCTCTCCTGTCGCGCGGGTAGCGGCGGCTCGCCCGGCGCGAGCCGCTCGCGGGCGGATCTTATCCGCGTCCCACGCACCGTCAGGCGCGGGCGTCGCGATACCCCCGCTGGAGTAGTTAGGCAAGTTTTCGGTCACTCCTTGTTCACAGGCATGTCCTGTGCTGTACGCTCGCGCCGACAAACAGCGCAAGGCCGGGCGCTACAAGGACACAACGGAGGGCAACTATGGGAAGAGATGTGAGGCTCTGGCGCATGCTCGGCATCGTGGTGGCGGCCTTGGCCTTGACCACGCCGGCGCTGGCGAGCGCCGCGCAGCAGCAGCAGTCCGGCCCCAAGAAGGTCAACTACCACGCCGTCTATACGACCACCAACGACCCAGCCGGCAACTCGGTGGTCGTGTTCAGCCGCGCAGCGAACGGCACCCTCACCCAGCGCAAGGTCGTTTCGACCGGCGGAAAGGGGATCGCGAGCACGGCGCCATTCGGCTTCCCGATCGTTGACTCCTCGGGCTCGGTGAACCTGACGCCCGACGGCAAGCTGCTGTTCGTGGTGAACGCCGGCGACAACAGCGTCAGTTCGTTTCGGATCACGGCGTCGGGACCGAAGCTGGTCTCGCACGTTTCCTCGCACGGGAAGCTGCCGATCAGCCTGACCAGCAGTGGTCACCTGCTGTACGTGGTCAACGAGACGAGCCAGAACATCTACGGCTGGAGCTTCTCCGCCACCGGCAAGCTGACGCCGGTCGCCGGGTCCAACCGCAAGCTCACGGCGGTGACGCCCAAGGGCAAGAAGGACAAGGTCGGCGTGACCGCTGGAATCGGCTTCGCCGCGAACGGCGGAGTGGTCGTCGTCACGCAGCGCGGACTTCCGCGCCACTACGGCGAGATCGACACGTTCCTGATCAGCCGCGATGGCGCGGCCGGTCCGTCGCACGCGTTCGCCACCCCGGGGATCCCGAACCCGTTCGGGTTCTCGTCCTGGGGTAAGCAGATCCTGGTCAGCAACGCCGGCTTCGTCGCCACGCCGTCGGGAGCCGAGCCCAACCCGGCCGACCCCACGCAGTTCAACGGCACGGCGGCCACCTACAACGTGTCGCCGACCGGCAAGCTGACGCTCGTCAAGAACACTCCGACGAACGGGCGCGCAGCATGCTGGCTGGTGGTGACCAAGAACGGTCGCTGGGCATTCGTGTCGAACACGCTGTCCGACTCCGTGCCGGACACGTTCACCGGAAAGGGCAGCGTCTCGGTCATGTCTGTGAGCAGCAGCGGCAAGATGACGCTGCACACACAGGGCAGCGCGGGCGGCCCGGGCTTCCCGAGCGACGAGGCCCTCTCAAGCAACGATCACTACCTGTACGTGGTCGATCCGTTCGTGATGGGCGCCCCCAGCCACATCGACGTGTACAAGGTGGGCTCGAACGGAAGCATCACGAACATCCAGACGACGCCCTCGACGCTGCCGAACGGCGTTTCGGGAGCAGCCGCGTTCTAACCGCGAACCGGATGACGGCGACGGCCCGGCCGGGGTCGTCGCCGTCGCATCCGAGCAGGTCACACGCGCGTGGAAAGGACGCCGCCCCGACGGAGGATCCGGCGGGGCACACCCTTAACAAACCCTTTCCAGCCTCTACACACCCATTCCAAGCCCGCGTAGCGATGCGGTAAAGTCGCGCAGCCTCAGGAGGCCAAGCAGGAATGGCTTGGCTGCGGGGCGTCGATGCTATACATTCGCACGCGGGCATAAACGAGGGGAGATCTACGTGATTTCGTTGGGTTTCAATCCCGGCAAACGCTGGTCGTTGCTGGGTCTAATGGCGGCGGTGGCCGTCGCCGCAATCGCGCTGCCCGGGACGGCGAGCGCGAAGAGCCCGAGTAAGTCCAAGGCCAAGGTCGTGGGCAGGGTCTACAGCGAGACCAACAGCCCGAAGCGAAACCAAGTCCTGATTTTCAACCGCTACTCGAACGGGCATCTGAAGTTCCTCACGGCGGTTGCCACCGGAGGCAAGGGTGGCCAGCAGCTGCAGCCCGGTTGCGCTCCAACGTGCCCATTCCTCGACACTCAGGGTGAGGTCGCCCAGACGTCCGGCGGCAAGCTCGTGTTCGCCGTCAATGCGGGCAGCAACACGGTCAGCTCGTTCCGCGCGACAGTGAGCGGTCTCAAGCTGGTCAGCGTCAAGCCCTCGGGCGGGAAGTTCCCGAACAGCCTCACAGTTCACGGCAGCTGGCTCTACGTCCTCGACTCGGGCATCTTCCCGATGCCTGGACCGCCCGTGCCCGGCAACATCGCCGGACTGAAGTTCGACGCCGCCGGCCACCTCACGCCGATCTCGGGCTCGATCCGCCCGTTGACGCCAACCGTTCCGGGCCTCGCCAGGCAGGTCGGCTTCAACAACAACGGCAAGCTCCTAGTTGTGTCGCTGCTCGGCGATCCGACGCTGGCGACGCCTGTCGCGACGGACTCGATCGACACGTTCCACATCAGCGCGAGCGGCGCGGCGAGTGCAGCGACACCGCATGACGCCACCACGCCGTTCCCGTTCGGGTTCGCGTTCGATCCCAAGGATCGCCTGATCATGTCTCAGGTCACGAGCCTGACGGTCCCGGGAGCCGGAGACACCGCCAGCTACAACGTGGCGCCTTCTGGTGCGCTGACTCCGATCAGCACCGTGGCGAGCAAGGGGACCGCTCCGTGTTGGGTGACGATCTCCCGCAACGGGAAGTTCGCCTACGTCGTCAACACCGGCGGCGGGGCCCCGACGGGCGGGTTCACCTCGCAGTACAGGGTGTTCCCCAACGGCAGCCTGAAGCTGCTGGGCAACACGCCGGTGCGCAAGGAGTTCGCGCTCACCGACGAGACGCTCTCAAGCGACGGCCACTACCTGTACGTGCTGGCGACCGGGGCGACTCCCGCGACCCACCACATCGACGAGTACAGGGTTGGCGCGAACGGCCTCCTGACGTTCATCGGCCAGACGCCCGCGATGGCTGTGCCGGGCGCGAGCGGCTTGGTCGGGACGTAGGAAGGACCGCGGGGGCATAAGGAAATTGGGACCGGGAGACCGCAGGAGATGCATCAAGTAGACGGCATCTCAGCGGTCTCCCGGGATCCCGAGTGAGGCTGGTGGCATGACGCCGACCGCGCCATCGAACCAGCCGAACGCGACGGACGAGCGCCTCACCGACACCAGCCTGGGCACCCGGGTCAAGGTCTGCGGCATCGTCGAGCGTTCCGAGCTCGACCTGCTCGGAGCGCAGGGCGTCGACTTCGTCGGCCTCTGGTGGGGAGTGCCGGGCGGCCCCCACGACCTTGAGCGCGCGCGCTGGCGCGAGCTCGCGGCCGCCGCCGCCGACGGCCTGACGCCGGTGCTGGTCACGTTCTCGAAAGACGCCGGCGAGCTGGGCGAGACGCTCGAGGGCTCGGGCGTGCGCTGGATCCAGCTTCACGGGTACCCCACTCCCGGGACGATTCGCAAGCTCAAGGCGATCGCGGTGGACGGGGGTCGGGTCAGCGTGATCAAGGTCCTACACGTGCGGGGCGGCGAATGCGTCGAGGCCCCCCTTCTCGCCTCATACGAGAAAGCCGGCGTCGACGTGTTCCTGTTCGACGTGGTCTCCGACGACGGCCGCGTCGGCAGCACCGGGCAGGCGATCGACCCTGCCGTGGTGGCCCCGCTGGCGGACAAGCTGAGCCGGCCGTTCCTGCTCGCGGGTGGGATCTCCGCCACCAACCGCGAGGACTACGCGGCTCTCGCAGCGCATCCTCGCTTCCTCGGGATCGACGTCGATACCAACGCGCGCACAAGAGATGGGAAGATCTCCTCTGAGAATGTCGAGGCGATCAGCCGAACGTGGAAACGACCGGCTGGAAACGGTGACCAAAATGCCTAGCGCGTTCACGAATGCCCTGCTGGCGGCGCGGCTTCCGATCATCATGGAGGTCAAGCGCAGCGACGGCGAGGGCGCCGAGCTGATCGGCAACCGGACGATCGTGGAGATCGTCGAGCAGTACGTCGCCGTCGGCGCACCGTGCATCTCGGTGGTCACCGGCCGCTGGTTCGGCGGCGACGACGACATGCTCAGAGAGGTGGCCGGCCTAACCGACCTGCCCCTGCTCAAGAAGGACTTCATCACGCGCGAGAGGCAGATCGTCGCCGCCAAGGAGATGGGGGCCTCCGCGATCCTGCTCACCGCCAAGATCCTGCCCTCCAAGACGTTCCAGCATTTGATCGAGCTCGCGCTCGGTCAAGGGCTCACCCCGTTCGTGGAGATCGTCGACGAAGACGAGCTCGAGAGCGTGATCCACCCCGAGGACTGCGTCATCGCGGTCAACAACAAGGACATCAACACCCGCGAGCGCGAGCCCGGCGACATCGACACCAGCCGCTCGCTGCTCGAGGCGACGATCCAGGCCGGCACCCCCTGCCCGGTGAGCGCGAGCGCGATCATCGACCCGCGGATCGCCGCCGAGCTCGTCGACTCCGGCTTCAAGGGACTGCTGATCGGTACCGGGCTGCTGCGCGCGGATAGCATCCCGGGCTGGGTCGAGGAGTTCGAGCGCCACCGCGCCGAGCTGAAGGCCCCATTAATCGGAGCCCACCCACCCACCGACCCACCCTCGCCATGAGCCAGACCACGACGCGATCGATCGCGGACCACTTCGCCGATCAGGTCGAGCGCCAGCCCGACGCGCCGGCGCTGATCTGGGACGGCGAGCCGATCTCCTACGCCGAGCTTCAGGGACTCGCCGACGGCGCCCACTCCGAGCTCGAGGGCGCGCGTCTCCCGCAGGACCGCCCGATCGGAATCCGAGCCAAGAAGTCGCCCGAGGCGATCGCGCTGATCCTCGCCTGCCTGCGCGCTGGACACGCGTTCCTGCTGCCCTCGATCGAGCTCGCGTCCGAGACGCTCGCCCAGCTGTTCGCCCAGGCCGGCACAAGCCAGGTGCTCTCACCGCACGGGCCGCGCAGCGAGAGCGCGGCCAGCCTGCGGGCGCTGGTCGATGACGCGCGCGCCGAGGACGACGCTCCGCCGTCCGAGTGGCCGCCGGCCGGCGGGACGGACGACATCACGTTCATGCTCACGACCTCGGGATCGACGGGGCTGCCCAAGGTCGTTCCGCTGACCGCGGCCGGCGTCGACGCGTTCACCGATTGGGCGGCCCAGCAGTTCGAGATCAAGCCGGGGACGGTCGTGGCCAACTACGCACCGCTCAACTTCGACCTGTGCCTGCTCGACATCTGGACCACGCTCAAGCACGGCGGCACGGTTGCGCTGGTCGACCAGGACCGTGCCACGCAGGGCGCGTACCTCGCCGACCTGGTCAACGACAACCAGGTGAACGTCCTCCAGGCGGTGCCGATGCTGTACCGCCTGCTGATCGACGTCAACCGCGAGGACGGCCGCACGTTCCCGAGCGTCCGCCACGTGATCACGACCGGGGACAAGATCCCGGCCAGCTCGCTGGCCGAGCTTCCCAAGCTGTTCCCGAACGCGAGGTTCTACAACGTGTACGGCTGCACCGAGACCAACGACAGCCTCGTCCACGAGTTCCTCGGGCTCGCCGACGGCAACGTCCCGTCGAACATCCCGGTCGGCCAGCCGATCCCCGGCGTCACCGCGCGCGTCCAGAAGGAGGACGGCACCGCGCTCGAAGGGACCGGGACCGGCGAGCTGATGGTGTGGACGCCGTTCCAGACGCGCGGCTACCTGAAGTCCGCGCTCAACGAGGGCAAGTTCGTCCAGATCGCCGAGAACGCCGACGGGGAGCGCACCTTCTACCGGACAGGCGACATCGTGCGCCGCCACGAAGACGGAACGCTCACGCTCGAGGGCCGCGCTGACTTCTACGTCAAGGTCCGCGGCGTTCGCGTCTCGACGCAGGTCGTCGAGCAGGCGATCCAGGAGCACCCGGACGTCGTCGAGGTGGCAGTCGTGGCCGTCCCCGACGAGCTCGCCGGCGCCCGCCTCCACGCCACCGTGCGCCGCGAGCCCGATGCGAAGCTCAACAGCCTGATGCTCCGCCAGCACTGCGCCACGCGGCTGGCCCGCACCGAGATGCCTTCGACGATTGAGATCGTCACCGAGCCCCTGCCCAAAACATCAACCGGAAAGGTCGACCGCAAAGCGATCACGGCCGAGCTAGAGAGGAGTCGTGCGAATGGATGAAACCACCGCGAAGATCAAGGCGTTCATCGTCGAGGAGTTCATGCCGGATGTTCCGGTGGAGGATCTCGAAGACGACTACGACCTCCTGACCGGCGGGGTCGTGGACAGCCTCGGCCTGCTCAAGGTGGTGGCCTGGCTCGAGGACGAGTTCGACATCGGCGTCGATGACTCCGAGCTCGGGCCTGACAGCTTCCGCACGGTCGCCGCGATCAAGGCGTACGTGGATCAGGCGCGCGACGGAGCGCATGCCGAGTAAGACACCATCGGAAGCTGCTGGCGGCGCTGGTCACCCAGCGCTACCCGATCCCCGAGGAGGTCTGGGGCGACTTCTGGGACCGGCTGGCCGGCAAGAGCCTGCACCCGGGCGAGGCGCTCGCGGTGCTGTCGTCGTTGACCACCCGGATCCCGGACGGCGCGTCGGTGAGCACGATGCTCGCGTCATTGCGCGCGCGCAACCCGCAGCCCGGGACGCCCGATCGGACGACGGTGAACATCGTCGGCACGGGCGGCGGACCGAGCACGTTCAACCTGTCCACCGCCTCGGCGTTCGTCGCCGCGGCGATGGGCACGCGCGTGATCAAGACCGGGTCGCGCGCGTACGCGAGCCGCACCGGGTCGGTCGACCTGCTCGACCGCCTGGGGATCCGGCAGACCAGCAGCTACGAGCAGACCGAAGAGATGCTGGACTCGTTCGGCATCGCCTGCGCTGGCCCGTTCGTGTATCCGAAGGAACTGCGCGCGCTGGCACGCCAGATCCTCCCGTTCGACATGAAGACCGTGGGACGGTTCTTCAACCTGATCGGGCCGTTCCTGGCCGCGGTCCCGGTCTCGATCCAGATCACCGGCGTGTCGGATCACAGCGTGCTTCCGACTTTCCGCCAGCTCGTATCCGAGGATCCGACCAAACGCTATTGGCTGTGCTGGAACGACCTCGGCGCCGACGAGCTGCTCAGCGTCGTCGACTGCCACGTCTACGACAGCGGCAGCGGCGAGGAGTTCGTCGTGGCGCTCGCGCACATCATCGGCGCCGGCGCCGGGGTGTTCGACGATCTGCTCCCCGTCAGTGACCTCGATTCGACCGTGCCGCATTTCCTGCGGCTGATCAGCGGCGACGGTCCTGCCGGCGCACTGGAGAGCATCAGGCTCAACGCGGCGGCGCTCGCGATGAACGGCGGCGTCGTTGATGACTGGCGCGAGGGCCTGACCCGCGCCGCTCAAACCATGGCCGACGGCGAGCCCGTACGGCTGATCGAGCGGATGCGCGCGCATGGCCAGGTGACTGCCGGCGCATGACGCTTCTTCGCCGACCGCCAACCCGGACGGCCAGGCCTGGCGCTGTTCCTGAACGCCGGCGACCCCCCGCTCGACACCTTCCGCGAGCTTGTGCTGATGCTCGACGAGGCCAAGGTCGACTGCCTGGAGCTCGCGATCCCGTTCCCGAACTCGGCCAGCGACGGGCCGGTGATCCGCGCGTCGGCGAGCCGCGCGCTCGAGGATGGGATCGACCGAGAGACCGTGCTCGAGTTCGTGCGGAGCGTCCACCCCGAGCTCACTCATCTGAAGATCGCGCTGCTCGCCGACTGGAGCTACTCGATCAAGGGCACGCCGATACGCGAGTTTCTCGAGACCGTGCAGGCGTCGGGCGCCGACGGGCTGCTCGTCCACGGCCTGCCGCCCCGGCTGAAGTCCGAGTACTACGAGGCGGCGGGAACGGTTGACCTGCCGATCGTCACGACTTGCTACGCGACGTCGGACTCCGCGGTGCTGACCGAGGCCGCCGAGCACGGCTCGGCCTACATCTACCTGGTCGCGGCCTACGGGCGCAGCGGAACGGTGGGGCCGCCCGACCTGGGCACGCTCACACCGGTTCTCGAGACCCTCCGCGAGCAGACCGATGTGCCGGTCGCGGTCGGGTTCGGGGTCAAGGACAAGAGCCACATCGACGGGCTCGGCGCCGTCGGCGCCGACGCCGCGATCGTCGGCAGCACGTGCGTGGCGCGCGTCACCGACGCGCGCGCGGCGGGACGCGACGTCGTGGAGGATTTCCGCGGACTGCTCGTCGATCTCGGCCAAGTCCCGGAATCGTCATAACAGCAAGTCAATTCAACAGCGAGGGGCATACATGATCATTCGTGATCTCGAGGACGTGAAGACGGTCGAGTGGGGCAACGGGCTCAGCCGCCGATTCCTGCTCGAAGCCGACGGCATGGGCTACACGGTCACCGACACGATCGTGAACAAGGGCACCAAGACGCTGATCGAGTACGCGAATCACCTCGAGGCGTGCTACTGCATCGAGGGACGCGGCAAGGTCATCGAGATGGACGGGACCGAGCACGACATCTTCCCGGGGCGGATCTACGCGCTCGATAAGCACGACACGCACTGGCTGCTCGGCGGCGACGACGAGGACCTGCGGCTGGTCTGCATGTTCACCCCGGCGCTCACCGGCGACGAGTCGCATCGCGTCAGCGAGTCCGGCATCCACCCGTCGGTTTACGGTGAAGTCGTAGGCGGGAGCTAGACGATGGCACTGACCGCCCCAACTGGGGAATGGACCGACGAGCAGAAGGCGCTCAGGAAGTCACTGAACCAGTACTTCGAGGCGCTCAACGAGGGTCACCTCGAGGATGACGCGGCGAACCGGTTCAACCGCGACAAGTGGGAGCTGCTCCGCGAGTCCGGAGTGCTGCGGATCCCGTTCGACACCCAATGGGGCGGTCTGGGTCATGACGTGCTGACGCTCGTGTTCGTGCTCGAGAACCTCGGGTATGGGTGCCGCGACACGGGACTGCTGTTCGGCGCCGCGACGCAGGTCGTGAGCGCCGCGATCCCGCTGCAGAAGTTCGGCTCAGACGAGCTCAAGGAGCGCTACCTGTCCCGGTTGATCGACGGCGAGATCCTGAGCGCTCACGCGATCTCCGAGCCGTCCGCGGGGTCGGACGCGACCGCGATGGCGACGACCGCAACCGAGGACGGCGACGAGTACGTCCTCGACGGCAAGAAGATCTGGATCACCAGCGGTCCGCTCGCCGACATCATCACCGTCTACGCCAAGACGGGGACGGAGGGCGGCGCCGCGGGGATCACTGCGTTCATGGTGCCGACCGACACGCCGGGGTTCCACGTCGGCGAGCCGATCGAGAAGCTCGGGCTGAACACGTGCCCGTTCTGCGAGCTCGAGTTCACTGGGTGCCGCGTGTCCAGGGACAACATCCTCGGCAAGCCCGGGTCGGGCTTCTTCATCCTCGAGCACGTCATGAACTACGAGATCCTGTGCATCTTCATGATGATGGTGGGCGAGATGCAGGAGCGGATGGACCGCTGCATCAAGTACGCCAAGGAACGCCAGGCGTTCGGCCGACCGATCGGGGCCAACCAATACATCGCCGGCAAGATCGTCGACATGAAAATCGGTCTGGAGAACTCGCGCAAGCATCTGTACGACACCGCGCGGCGCTTCAACAGGGGCCGCAGCGTCACCACCGAGATCTCGATGGCCAAGCTGATCACGAGCGAGGCGAACGTGGCCTCGGCGCTGTCGGCGATCCAGATCTTCGGGGCCCGCGGCTACACGCGCGAATACGGGCTCGAAAAGGGGCTCCGCGACGCGATCGGGGCGCCGATCTACTCGGGCACGAACGAGACACAGCGGGTCCGGATCGCCTCGATGCTGGGCCTGTAGCCGCCCACTTCCGGAACAGCCCGGGGTACATCCCGGAACAAGATTGCGGTGGTTTACGGATGTAGTTCGATGGCGCGTTGCGGATGTGCGGCGGGTTTCGATCGGCTACTTTTCCGCGCGACTGGCTGAGGCGGGGCTGCGCCGGCCGGGCGACAACCTACATAGCAGCGAGCCTAAGGGGGCTTAGATGCCGGGACAGACGGACGTGCCGCGCGGCCGCTTGGTCACGCGCCTGATCGTGTTCTACGCGATCCTGGCCGTGGTCGGGGTGGCGGTCGTGGTCTTGGTGATCAGCAAGGGCGGCAACGAGAAGGCCCAGCCCGCGATCGCCGGCGGTTACGCGGCGGCCGCCGCGAACCCGTGCGTCGGACCGATTCCGAAGCCTGCGCCCGGCGCACCGCTTCCGGCGACCGCGCCGGCACAGGCCGCGGCGACCGGCCCCTCGTTCAACGTCCTTCAGTCCGGGCAGTTCGTCAACTTCACCAACAACCAGAACACGCTCGGCGGGACGGCGCGCCTGCAGACGCAAACGCTTCCCGGCGGCGGCCACAGGATGACCGGGACGATCAACTGCGCGTCCGGAGGCAGGTCGCTGAGCATCGATGCGGTGGCGACGCCGGGAGCGAAGGGATCGATCGTCGGCACGCTCGGCGGCCTTCCGTTCGCGGCAGCGCTGAAGAGCGCTCCGCCCGCCCCGGGCGCGGCCGCGCCGCGGACGCCGACCAACATCCAGGGGACGTTCTCGCTGTCCCCGGCCTCGACGTGCTTCGGGAGCTCGTTCTCGATTCACGGCACCGGTGCGGTAGCGACCCTCTACTCCTCCGCCGGCAAGAACCTCGGGCCGCTCACCTACTCGACCAAGACGGGCGGGGTGTTCGGGGATGTCAAGTGCGTCAAGGGCGGGACAGCCCGGATGACCGCGACCGCGAACGACATCCTGTTGCAGAGCGTCACCGTGATTCCCCTCCAGGTGGCCACCCCGGCGCCCTCGAAGGTCCCGACGGCGAAGCCGGTGCTGACTACTCCTTCGGGCCTCGGCCCGGCGGGCGAGAAGTTCACCGCGACCAAGCAGCGCAGTGACTTCAACCACCTGGTCGCAGCAGTGTTCCTCGCGCTCGCGATCGTGCTGATCGTCTGCCGGATCTTCGGATACATCGCGACCAAGGTCGGCCAGCCTCGCGTCATGGGCGAGGTGATCGCGGGACTGGTGCTCGGCCCGTCGCTGCTCGGCGCCATCTCGGCCAACTGGCAGGCCACGTTCTTCCCAACTGACACACTGGCCGCGATCGGCACGATCGCGAACCTCGGCTTGATCTTCTACATGTTCCTGGTCGGGCTCGAGGTCGACCGCGGCCAGCTCAAGGGCAAGGTCCTGCAGGCCACCGCGATCTCGAACGCGAGCGTCACGGTGCCGATGCTGCTCGGCATCGCGGTCGCGCTCCCGCTGTACAAGCTGGTCGGGCCTGACAAGAAGTTCGTGGCGTTCGCGCTGTTCATGGGCGTGTCGATGTCGATCACCGCGTTCCCCGTGCTCGCCCGGATCCTCGCCGAGCGGCGGATGATCAAGCGCCCGGTCGGGGCCCTGACGATCGCATGCGCCGCGATCGACGACGTAACGGCCTGGTTCCTGATCGCGCTCGCGACCGCGATCGCCCTCTCGGGAACGTTCGGAGACGTCGCCAAGACGATCGGCGAGGCGGCGCTGTTCACGCTGTTCATGGTGTTCGTCGTCCGGCGCGTGCTCGCCCGCATGGCGACCGCGTTCGACGAGGTCGGACGGATCCCGAGCGGATGGTTCGCCGCGATCATCGTCGGCGTCCTCCTGTCCGCCTACATCACACAGGAGATCAACATCGCGTTCATCTTCGGCGGCTTCATCATGGGCATGGTTATGCCGCGCCACGCGCGGCTGAGCGAGGAGATCACGCGGCGGATCGACGACTTCGTCGTGACGCTGCTGCTGCCGATCTTCTTCGTCTACACCGGCCTGCGCACGAACATCGGCCTGCTCGACCGCCCGGAGCTGTGGCTGCTGACGCTGCTGCTGATCGCGGTCGCGATCCTCGGCAAGATGGCCGGCGCGTCGATCGCGGCTCGGGTGTCGGGCTACGATTGGAAGGCCTCGGCGGTGATCGGGACGCTGATGAACACCCGCGGCCTGACCGAGCTGATCGTGCTCAACTTGGCGCTGGACGCCGGCGCGATCTCGCCCACGCTGTTCGCGATGCTCGTGATCATGGCGGTCGTCACTACCCTCATGACCGGCCCGCTGCTCAAGCTGCTCGACCCCAAGAACGTGTACGGCCGTGGGATCGAGGACGAATTCGCCGACGCGGCGCTCGCCGCCGTCCAGGCGCATCCCGAGCTGCCGGTGCCGGATCGATCGATCCTGGTCGCTCCGCAGACCGACGAGGCGATCCCGCAGCTCGTCGCGCTGGCCGAGCCGCTGGCCCGCTCTACGCCACCGCGCGAGCTGATCATCGCTCGCCTCGTGCGCCCGCCACGAGGTGCGGGTGCGGGCGTCCGGGGCGGACTGCAGTCCGAGAACCTGGCGCTCGAACAGGCATCCAGGGCGATCAACGAGACGCGCGAGCGCCTCGCCTCCGACCAGGTCGTCGCCCGGGGTGTCGCGCTCTCCTCGACCAACCCCGGCTCCGACCTCGCGCACATCGTCGAGCACGAACCGATCGACCTCGTGCTCACCGAAGGACGCCGGCGGATCATCGGTGACGGCGTTCCGCTCGGTGACGTCGGCGAGCTGATGGAGGAGTCGTCCTCCGACGTCGCCGTGCTGGTGGCGAAGGAGGGCGACCCGATCGAGCTCGGTCCGAACCTGCCCGTGGTCGTGCCGTTCGGCGGAGCCGAGCACGACTGGGCGGCGCTCGAGCTCGGCTCGTGGCTGGCCGCGGCCTCGGGCGCGCCGCTGAAGCTGCTCGGCGCAGCCGGGCAGACCGATGAGGGCAAGTCGGTCACGCGCATGCTCGCCGATGCTGGGCTGCTCGTGCAGCAGGCGACCGGGATCGCCACCGAGCCGCTGGTCGTCGCCGGCGGGCGCGACGGCATCGTCGAAGCCGCCACCGGCGCAGGACTGCTGGTGGTCGGGCTCTCGGAGCGCTGGCGGCACGAGGGTCTCGGCACGACCCGCTCGGCGATCGCGAACGCGGCCCCCGCGCCGGTGCTGTTCGTCAAGCGCGGCAGCCGACCCGGGCTGTTCGCGGCCAAGGAGAACGTCACACAGTTCCGGTGGTCGATGGCCGGAGGGGCGTCGGGGTTGCTGGGCTCGTCTCGCCGGCCGTCCAGCGCGACGGTCCCCACGACCGAGGGACCCTCGCCCGACGAGCCGCCGATCTCGGTCTCCTGAGAGACCCCGTTACGAAGGGGGCGAGCCGTAGCCGGCCCGGGGTGTTCCGCCCCGGGCCGGCGCGTTTCCGTGTCCATGCGGCAGCGGCAGCACGGCGGTCACGGACGTCGGGCCGCCGGCGTCCGAATTGACCCAGAGGCGACCGCCCGCGAGTAGCGCGCGCTCGCGCATGCCGGTCAGTCCGAAGCCGGCGCGAACGCCGGCGGGGTCGAAGCCGCAGCCGTCGTCGTCGACGGCGAGCTGCACCCGGTCGGACAGCTGCCTGACCCGCAGGCCGACATGCCCGGCGCCGGCGTGCTTGACGGCGTTGCTGAGGGCCTCCTGAACGATCCGGTAGATCGCGGTCTCGGTGTCGTGAGCCAGGCGCCGGTCGGATTCGAGCTCGACGGCGACTTCGACCGAGAATCCCCCGATCGCAGCCTGGCGCTTGGCCAGCGACTCGATCGCGGGACCGAGTCCGAGATCGTCGAGCGCAGCCGGACGCAACTCGGCGATGAGGTCGCGCAGCTTGCGCATCTCCTCGCCCAGGTGCGTATCCGCCGTGTCGGCCGCCCGCCGCAGGGCCCCGGTGTCGTTGCGCGCGAGTCCAGCCGACAGGACCATCCGGACTCCGGTCAGTCCTTGCAACGTCTCGTCGTGAAGCTCGCGTGCCCACCGAGCGCGTGCTTGATCGGCGGCCTCGACGCTCAGCCGCAGCCGGGCGGCTGCGACCGACCGAGCCGTGGCGACGGCGGTCGCGGCGCTAGCCGCCACTGACATCAGCAGTTGCTCGTCCTCCTCGTCGAACCTGCGCTCGCCGGCGCCGTTGATGCCCGCCAGCACCCCGAGCGTCTCTCCCCGGAACACCAGCGGCACCAGGATCGCCTCGGTGGCACCGGGCGCCAGCTGATCGAGCTGGGGGCGGTCTGTGTCGGCCACGACCCGCCGCGGACGCCCCGTCAGCAGGACCTGGCCGGCCACCGAGCCGTCGACCGACAGCCGCGGCTGTGACTCCGAGCGCCGCGGGGTCCCGCTCACGGCCGCGAGCTCGCGTCCGTCCGGGAGGTATATGACCAGCGTGCGAGCCGCCACGATCTCCCGGCCGTGGGCGATGATCAGCGACAGAATCCGCTCGAGGTCAGTCTCGCCGCCGACCGCCCGGGCTATCTCGGCGAACGCCTCGAGCCGTCCTACGCTGCGGGCCAGGCCCCGGTTGGAGCCTTCGAGCTGATCGGCGTACAGAGCCAGGTCGCGCTGGGCGTCCTGCCGCTCCGCCGTGTCCCTACGCAGGCGGTCCGAGAAGCCTCCGACGACCACGCCGGTGACCAGGAACGCTGCTCCCCGCGACGCGTAGCCGAGCGCGTCGACGTGCACCGAGTTGATCACGGCCCACGCGGGCACGAGCGCGAACGCGACCGCGGCTGCGAGCAACCCCGCCCGCGTCCCGAACTCGATCGCGAGCACCGCGATCGGGACGATGTAGAAGTTGGCCAACAGCGCGTCGGGGTCGTTGACAACGAGCCGTGACGCGAACGCGACCGCGAAAAGGAACGCGGAGAGGGCGACGATGCCGACGCGCTTTCGAGTCGACGCCGGCTTCGGAGCGGTCGCCCTCAGTCTTTCGACGACCCGCCGCTGCGCCGCGTCGAGCTCGATCTGCTTGGCCCGGGTGGCGGCGGTGCTCATCGATGGATGACCCCGTGCTCGAGCGCGTACCGAACCAGCTCGGGCCGGCCGGTGAGCCCGAGCTTGGCCTGCAGGTTGGCGCGGTGCGTCTCGACCGTGCGCGGGCTGATGTACATGCGGCTCGCGATCTCGCTGTTGGTGTGGCCGAGCGCAACCAGGCGCAGCACCTCGAGCTCGCGCTCTGTCAGCGCCACGTCGTCGGCGCTCGTAAGCGCCCACCCGCCGATCGCCGGATCGAGGTACCGGCCGCCCTTGGCCACCGTCCGGATCGCCCGCACCAGATCGGTCCGGGAGGCCTCCTTGAGTACATAGCCGGCCGCGCCGGCGTTCCAGGCGGGCGCGACGAACGCCGGGTCATCCTCCATCGTCAGGATCACGATCGCCGTCGACGGCGAAGCCGATCGGAGCTCGAACAGCGCGCTCAGGCTGAGGTCGCGCCCCATGTGCAGGTCGAGCAGCACGACCGCCGGCGCAATCTCGCGCAGCAGCGCGGTCGTCTGGGCGATGTCGCTCGCCTCGCCGACGACCGCCAGGTCGTCCTCGGCCTCGAGCAGCAACCGGAGCCCCTGGCGCACGACCGCGTGGTCGTCGGCGATCACAATCGTGATTGGCGGCGTCGACACGCGAGCGTCAGTGTTCAGGGCGCTGGGTGACGGAGGTCGCCCGGGGGCGGGTCGACGCGTAGGACGCGTGGGCGCTCGCACACGCGGCGCCCACCAGACAGACGGTGCCCACCGCCACGATGATTCCTCGTCGTCCTTGTCCCAAGTGTTCGGTCTCCCTCGGCACGGTAGAGCGCACGCCGGTCGTTAGTCAACCGTAACCTGGGGTTGCTTGTTCGAGGCCGGGTTTGCGCGTAGACTCCCCGGGGCGTTTTGTGTGCTCATGGCCGGCGCGCACGGGGCGAAACGGGGCCAATCGGCGAGGGATGATCGGGATATGAAACGGACGCGGCGGCGAAGCGGGAGCGGCCGGAACCTGAAGTTGCTGCTGCTGGCGCTGGTGGCGCTCGGCTCAGGCGCGATCGGCATCGCGCTGTACGCCTCCGGGGTGCTCGACTCGACGGAGGGCAACACGGTCGACGCTCGGTTCTCGGTGCGCGGCACCCAGAAGCCGCCGAAGAACCTGGTGATCGTCGCGATCGACAACAAGACGTATCAGGATCTGAACACGTTTCCATTCCCGCGCTCCTACTACGCCCAGCTGATCAACAACATCGCGGCCGAGCACCCGACCGCGATCGTGTTCGATATCGAACTCGCGAACAAGAGCACGATCGGCAAGACGTGCAAGGTTCAGGGCGCTTCGTACTCCTGCGACGACCTCACGCTGTTGACCGCGATCGGGAACCACCCGAACGTCACCGTGTTCGACACGACCTCGCCCGACACCAACGGCAGCGGTCAGATCCCGTTCCTGGGCTCGGGACAGGGCACCACGCTGCTCAACGAGCTGGGCTCGCGGGCGGGTGCCGCCCTGTTCCCGACTAACCAGCCGGGCGGCGTGTACCGCCAGATGATCTATTCGGTCCAGAACGTGCCGACGCTGTACACCGTCGCCGCGGAAATGGCGACCCATAAGAAGATCACCGCCAAGGAGTTCGGCGGCACGCGTTGGATCGACTACCCGGGAGCCGAGCACACAATCCCGTGGGTGTCGTTCTCGAGTGTGTACGACCCGAAGAAGTACGGCCCTCCGGAAGGCCACACCAACCCGCTCCCGGCCAACTACTTCCGCGGCAAGGTCGTGTTCGTCGGCGAGACGCAGCTGTCGCTAGAGGACTTCCATTCGACGTCGACCGATCCCCAGATGGCCGGAGTCGAGATCGAGGCCGACGCGACCGCGACGATCATCAACCACTTTCCGCTGAGCTCCGTCCCCGGCTGGATCAACGTGGTCCTGATCGTGCTGTTCGCGGTCGCCATCCCGCTGATCAGCCTCCGGGTCCGGCCCGTCATCTCGATTGCGATCGCGGTCGCCGTCGGGCTCCTGTTCGCCCTGATTGCGCAGCTGCTGTTCAACGCCGGCTGGATCGTCTCGTTCGTCTATCCGCTGGTCGCCCTGGTGCTGAGCAGCGTCGGCTCGCTCGCGGTGCAGCTGGTCACGGAGGCGTTCGAGCGCATCCGGACCGTTGACCTGTTCGCCCGGTTCGTGCCCGAGGACGTCGTCGACGAGGTCCTCAAGAGCGCCGACGGGCTCCGGCTCGGCGGCGTCCAGCGCGAGGGCACGATCATGTTCACCGACCTGCGCGGGTTCACATCGTTCTCGGAGTCGCTCACCCCGACCCAGGTGATCGACGTCCTGAACCACTATCTGAGCGAGATGTCCGACGCGATCCTCGACAATGGCGGCACGCTCGTGGCGTACATGGGCGACGGGATCTTTGCCGTGTTCGGCGCGCCGCTCGAGCAGGCCGACCATGCCGACCGCGCTCTGCGGACCGCCCGTGAGATGCTCGAGACGCGCCTGCCGCGGTTCAACGAGTGGATTCGCTCGGAGGGGCTCGGCGACGGCTTCCGGATGGGGATCGGGCTCAACAGCGGGAACGTGATGTCGGGCCACGTCGGATCCGAGCGCCGGGTCGAGTACGCCGCGGTCGGCGACACGACGAACACCGCATCCCGGATCGAGGGGCTCACAAAGGGCACGCCGCACCAGCTGTTGCTGTCCGATGCCACCCGCGAGGCGCTCGTCGAGCCGGCCGAGGATCTGGTGTTCGTCGACGAGGTCGACATCCGCGGCCGGGTCGCGCGAATGAAGCTGTGGGGCCTGAACGAGGGGCCGCCGCCGGCGACTGCTCAGACCGAAGCTGCCGCGGAGATGCCTGCATAGCTCCTGCCGAGCGCGCGACGTTTGCGCGTAGGCGGGTGTTCGCGATACGTACGTTTGTCGAGCCGGCCTGGACGCCGGTAACGAATTCGCGCGTGCGTCCGAAATCAGATGCACATGGAGAACTCGCTCGATATGCCCCCCCACCCGGAGCCGAGCGTGGCTGCGTTCGGGATCAGTCATCGAGAGGTGGACGCGACAACCTGCGTGGTCGCGGTCGAGGGTGATCTCGACCTCGCCTCCGCCCCGCAGCTGAAGCTCGCCCTGGTCGACCTGCTCGGCAAGGGCTACGGCCGCTACGTGCTCGACCTTTCGCAGCTCACCCACATGGACTCGATGGGACTCGGTGTGCTCGTCGGCTTCCATAAGCGCCTGGACCAGGACGCGCGGCTGGCCCTCGCCTGCGTTCCCCCCAAGCAGCGCAAGCTGCTGGAGCTGACCGGCCTCGACACGCGCTTCGACAGCTTCGCGACGATCGACGATGCGCTCAGCCAGCGGCCCGAGAACGCACTGCCGTTCTGCACCGACGCCGCGATGGCACTCGGCCTGGCCTCGACCGCGATGCCGTTCGCGACCACGCGGCGGGCCGAGGCGCTGCGCTGGCTGCGGATCCTGCGCCTGCACGGCGAGGCCGCCAGGGTGCTGTGCGCACTCGGCGTCGGCGAGACGCCGCTGCCGGACGTCGATGCCGGCGATGCCGACGACCTGCTGTCGTCCGCCGGCCGCACCGACCGGGATCCGGTCACGAGCGTCAGCGAGCTAGCGGTGCGCGTCGCACGCAAGCGTGGCGCCGCGACCGTCGGCACTGGCGACATCCTCGTCGCCGTGATGCGCTTCTACGGCTCGGACTTCGACCTCGTGCTCGCGGCGCACGGCACCGACCGCGACGAGGTCATCGGCCGGCTCGACACTGCCGCCTAAGCCTCCGTCTCATCCCATCATCGCGGCGGCAGAGGCGGCGGTCGCTCAGGAGGGCGGGGGTCCGGTCGGGATCTGGAACACGCCCGACGGGCTCGGCGCCCGGCGCAGCTCCTCGGGAATCTCGATCACCGCCGCTGAGAACTTGCGCGCGAGCGGCGGCGGGCCGCCCTCGGCGAGTTCCGGAGTGAACGCCGTCAGCGCCAGCGGCACGTACTCGGGCGCCACCGACCAGTCGGTCGAGCGGAACTCGCCGGCGTTCTCGATCCAGCTGAGCGACAGCAGCGGCAGGATCACGACCTTCGTCCAGATCGCTATCACCCAGGTGATCCAGTACTCGAGGATCGGCCACACATCCGAGGAGAAGTGGATGCCCTTGAGGCTCTTCGCGGCGAGGTACACGAGGATGAACTCCCCGACCGCCAGCGTGAACGTCAGCCACGGCGGCTGCCAGCGGATGATGAACGGGTAGAACGCGGTGTCGAGCGCGACGCCGATCACGAAGTACAGCCCGATCAGGATGATCCAGCTCGGGTTCTGAGTGATCAGCGAGACGATCGTCCAGATGATCGCCGGGATGATCAGGATCGCCCACCGGGTCTGGACGCGGCCTAGCACGGTCGGACACATGGCGCCTCCCCTCTACGCGAGCTGCTCGGTCGGGGACACGGTGCGGAGCGCCTGAGCCACTTCGCGCCCCATCGAGAACTGCACCGACAGGCGCGAAGGGAACGGTCGCTTGCGCAGCTTCTCCGCGCGGGCGCAGTCGGCGACGAACCGCCGCGAGATGAACTTCAGCCCGGCGATCGTGTCGCCGTGCGGAATCACGTTGTTGGCGATCAGGCCCATGCAGCACAGTCGCGACTCGGGCATGTCGAGTCCCGGGACGCCACAGTTCGTCTGCAGCCTGAGCCTCCCGTCGACCACCGGCACCTTGTAGAACTCGACCAGTCGGCGGATCAGCGGGAGCGTCAGGACCGACTTGTTGAACCCGGTGCCGGCTGTGACACCGGTGACGTCGAGCCAGCCCGGATCCTCGCCGTGGCTGCTTTTGACGTACACCCGTAGGCCGGCGCGCCCGGGCTCGATCTTGTCGATCTCGCCGACGATCGCGTCGAACCGTCCTTCCTGCTGGCCGACCTTGATCCGCGACAGCCACTGCCGGCGGTCGGGCCGCGTGCCGCGCAGCACCTGGCCGAGGAACTCGATCCGCTCGTCGAACGGCAGCCGCGTGTACGCGTCGATCCCGACGGACTCGAACAGGCAGCGCGGCACGTTCAGGTCCTGGGTCTCGGGCTGCGGGCTGCGGGTCAGCGCAAGCACCGACCCGCCGGCGTCGATGATGTTCGCCCACTCGTTCACCGAGGCGATGCCCGCGCCGAGCACGATGTAGCGACCGCCCGCCGCGTACTGCTTGGGCTCGTACGCCTGCACGATGCGGTCGGCGATTGCCGGGTCCTTGCGCGCCTTGGCCAGCAGCGGCGGGAACGACAGCGGGCCGTGGCCCGGAGCCAGCATCACGTGCTTGGCGCGGCCGATGAAGTTCGCCTGCTCGTCGTACATCACGAAGTGCGGCGTCGGCTGCATCTGACGCTGGAGCCATCCAACGCGCAGCGGAATCCGGGCCTGTTCCCAGTTCACGCGGCGGGCGACGACCGCAGCCTCGGTGAGGATCTCGGGAACGCCCGGGTTGTACTTGCGCCGGGTCGTGCGCCACAGCGGCTTGAGTGACTTGTGCGACCACGCGTCGAGTTGCGCGAACGTCGGCCAGTCGGGCGCGAGGAAGTGCGACTCGGACTCTGAGCGCAGCACGGTCTGCCCGAGGTTGTAAGCGAACTGCTGATAGGTGCCGACGGGGTTGTCGCTCGGCCCGAACACCGACAGCTGGTTGTTCTCGAACCCGAGATACCGAGCGGTGGTATGTACGAGGAGTGAACCGAAGCCGTCTCCGACGGTGGCGATTACTGAGTCTCTTGGTGCTGTGGCTGGCATGGTCCGGGCACCCTAAGCGAAGTGGGCGATGCGCGCAAGGGTCATAAGGCTGGTGTTTCCGGCGCGTTCATCAACCGAACGCGTCCGTCGGAGGTGACGTTGCGCGCACCCCTGCTCGAACGATATGCTCGCGCCCGTGGCGGGCGAGCTCAACCTGGAAGTGATCGAGGGGCCGGACGCGGGCAAGCAGATCGTGGTCGATCATGCGGTCGTGATCGGGCGCGCGCCCGAGTCCGATCTCGTCCTCGAGGACGGCGAGGTGTCGGGCCAGCACGCCCGGGTCACGCCCTCACCCGACGGCTCGGCGACGGTCGAGGACCTTGAGTCCACCAACGGCACGTTCATCAACGAGAACGAGCTGACGGGGCCCTCCCGGCTCGATCCCGGCGACCAGTTGCTCGTCGGCGTCAGCGTGCTCCAGCTGCGCACCCGGCAGGACATCGCCTCTCGAGCTTCCGCCGTCATCCAGATCCCACCCGCGATGGCGACGGCTCCCCGCGAGCCGACCTACGTCAATCCAGAGGTGCGCCGCTTCGATCAGGAGCCGGCGGCTCCGAAGGCGGACGCCGCGCACCCGACGGTCGACAGGTACCTCGACACCAAGGTGCGCCGGCGCGCGCAGCTCGCGCCGCTGGCGGTGCTCACGCTGGTGGCGATAGCGCTGATCCTGTACTTCTCGCTGAAATAAACGCTGCGAGGGAGGCTGCGGCGTCGGGCCTGCGGCGCTCGCGTCCGATCACCGTGGCCCGCGACCGCGCATCGGAACAGCCCGCGCCGCAGGGCCGGTGTGCAGCCGAGCCCTTAGCTGTGTTGGCTGAAGTAGATGACCAGCGCGATCGCCACGATGATGACCGTGCCGAACGACAGCACCACCGGGACCCAGGAGCGTGACGCGAGGCCAGGCTGCTTGCGACTCGGCTCCGGCGGGCGGAAGTCGCCCACCGCCTGCCCGGGACCCGAGGGAGCGGCCGCGGCGGGTGGCGCGACCGGGGACGGCGCCGGAGCGGCCGGCGGCGGCGCAGCGCCCTCGCGGATCGCGGCGCTGACGCGTGTGGCGTTCCGGGGGACGACGATGTCGCTCGAGTCCGGCACCGGCAGCACGCCCTCGACGACGATCACGGTCCCGCCGACCTTGATCTCCGCGCCGCCGCCGAGCAGGGTCGGCTCGGCGATGCGGGTGCCGTCCACGAACGTCCCGTTGGTCGAGCCCAGGTCCTCGACCTGGAGCCGGTTGGAGTGGCGGCGTACGACCGCATGACGTTTTGACATCTCTTCGTCGTCGATCGCGAGATCGGTGTCCTCGCGGCCGATGACGATCTCCTCGTCGACGTCCACCGTCAGACCAGCGTTGGGCCCACTCACTACACGCAGCCGTGCCATAGCGCGCGCAGATTACTCGATGGCGGCGGGTCGCTGCAAGCCGCCTCGGTCAGGGCGGCGACACGGAACCGCGCGGTACAGTCAGGCCATGAGTCCCGCGATCGCGCGACTGGAGGTGGTGGCCGGGCGGGCGATAGGCATGTCGATCCTGCTCGACGACGAGTTGTTGATCGGTCGCCACGCCGAAGGAGCCGGACGGCTCGCCGACGACGAAGAGATCTCGCGCTCGCACGCTCGCATCAGCTTGGACCGCAGCGGATTCTGCGCGATCGAGGACCTCGGATCGACCAATGGGTCGTTCGTGAACGGCCTGCGCGTCAGCCGGCCCGCAGACGCTGTCGGTCGGCGACACGATCGAGGTCGGCGGCACCACGCTGGTCGTCCGCGAGCTTCCGATCCCCGCGAGCGAGCGCTCGCTGAAGGCGGTGCCGCCACAACCGACGTCCCCGCCCGGGACTTCGGTTGCGTCCGTGCCGGCAAGCCAGGCGACCCCGCTGTCTTCGTCGGGGCGCCCGGACCGGGGCTTGGGCTCCGGCGCGCCCGCTGTGGCGCGTCCGGCCGGACCGCCGACTCCGGCCCAGACCGAGATCACGGTGCAGACCGGCCCGGCGACCCTCTCGCTGAGGCTGCACATCGACTTCCCCGCCCGCAAGGCCACGGTCGCGGTCGACGACGGCTCGGACCCGCTCGAGCTCGAGTTCGACGGCGACGCCTGGCGCCCCGCCTCGTCGTCGTCGTCGTCCTCGTCTTGATCGACCGGGCGGCTCAGCCGCCGAGCGGCGCCTGCAGCAGCCGGTAGCCCCCGCCGTGGAACACCAGCGGAGTGCCGTCCTCGCGCGTCGCGATCTCGAGCACCTCGCCGATGAAGATCAGGTGGTCTCCGGCTTCGTGCGCGGCGTGCAGCCGGCAGTCCAGGAAGCCCGCGGCGCCCTCGAGGATCGGCGACCCGCTGGCGCCGATTCGGTGCGGCACCTCGCGGAACGCGTCGCGCCCGCGCGGCCGGTCACGCGAGGCGAAGTAGCGCGACAGCGGCTCCTGCTCCTGGGCCAGGATGTTGACCGCGAACACGCCGTTGCGGCTGATGTGCTCGGCGCCTTCGGATGGGCTGATCACGCACACGAGGATCAGCGGCGGATCGAGCGACACTGAGGAGAACGCGTTCGCGGTCATGCCGTAGGCGTGCTCCTCGCCGCGCGTCGTGACGACGGTCACGCCGGTAGCGAACGCCCCCACCGTGGCCCGGAAATCCTTGCTCGAGAAGGTCTGCACGGTCCCGTTGCCCTCGCCGCTAGCCCGCGGACCTGCCGAGGCGGTCCCGGATGATCTGGTCGAAGTCGCGCGTGGTGCCGAGCGACTGGGCGACGACCGCGCGGAACGTGTCGCCGTCGATCACGACGAGCTTCGTCGGCTTCGTCGCGCGGGCGCTGGTGCCGCGCGGCTTGTCGAACAGGATCGCCATCTCGCCGTACAGGTCGCCCGGCCCGACGTCGCCACGGTCTCGCTGCTGCCCGCCGTCCTCGCGCGTGACCTCGAGCTCGCCGTCGACCACGATGAAGAACTTGTCGGCGGGTCCCCCCTGCCGCGCCACCACCGAGTCGGCGTCGGCGTCGACGAGTTGGAGCGATGCCGAGATCGTCTGGGCGGTCTGCGTCGGGAGGCCGCCGAACACGCTGTAGGACCGCTCGCGGTGGAACTCCGCGCCGAACACGCCCTCGGGCGACGCACCCGAGCTCTTCTTGTTGTCGATGAACTGGATCTCGGTCGGGGTGATGCGGAAGAACGAGATGCTCATCGTCGCGCCCGGCGACAGCGTCGGGAACTTCCGTCCGAACAGGTCGGCCACCCGCGCGATCTGCTCGCCGCTCAGCAGCACCGAGCACTCCCCGACTCCCTGCACGCCGCGCGTCTGGTTGAGGTCCGTCGTGTACTCGTCGATCGTGAACGCCACCATCGGGTTCTGCTCGATCTGCCGCGCGCTCTCGGTGGAGCTGCGCGACCAGAAGTACAGGGACGGGCCGTCGTTGACGTACAGGAACGTCGCGGCATGCGGCGCGCCCGTGGGCGAGGCGGTCGCCAGCGTCAGCGTGCTCTGCTCGCCGATGTACTCCAGGACGGGGCCGGGAAGCTCCTGCTCGGTCGTGCTCATCCAGAAATCTCCTTGTCCGATGTCTCGCTGGCGATCCTAAGGGTTTGGTCGCCAAGAAGCGAGTCGAGCGCCACGGCTCGAGTCGGCGCCTTCGCCGCGCGCTCAGGTTCCGATCAGCAGCGCGAGCAGGAACAGCGCGAGAAAGTGAAACGCCTGGTCGAGCGTCGCCCCGAGCGCGGGATTGGCGTCGAGGTCGGCCCCCTTGAACACGCGCGCGTAGCTCGTGAGCAGCCGCCCGTCGTCCTGGATCATGTGCGGGATCGCGATCAGCGCCGCCAGCCCGATCACCCCCCAGTGCAGGCTGTCCCACAGCCAGATCAACGCCGGCACGAACGCGAGCGTGTAGGTCGCGATGTGCGACAGCAGCGCGCGGCGCCTCACCCCCGGCCCGGACAGGCCGCCGCGCTTGTTCATCGCCTGCCATTCGGTCTGGAACAGGTAGTCGCCGACCTCATGGGACACGAAGAACACCGCGAAGACCTCAACCCAGGGCATGCGGACGGAAGCTATCTCACTGACATGTGACCAAACACTTACGTCGCGCCTGCGGTCTCACCGACCGGCGAGCTCGCGATCGCGCGCCGGCGCGCCCAGCTCGAGCTGCTGCTCGGCGCGGATGATGTGCATGACCGCGTTGATCAGCGCGAGATGGGTGAACGCCTGCGGGAAATTGCCCAGGTGACGGCCGCTCGCCGCGTCGATCTCCTCGGCGTACAGCGCCAGCGGGCTCGCGAACGACAGCAGCTTCTCGCACAGGCCCCGGGCTCGAGCGATCTCGCCGATCTCGGCCAGCGCCGACACCAGCCAGAACGAGCAGATCGTGAACGTGCCCTCCTCGCTCGCGAACCCGTCGTCGGTCTGCCCGACGCGGTAGCGCAGCACGAGGCCGTTCTCGGTCAGCTCGTCGGCGATCGCGAGCACGGTCGCGCGGATGCGCGGATCGTCGGGCGGCAGGAAGCGCACCAGCGGCATCATCAACAGCGATGCGTCGAGCGCGTCGGTCTCGTAGTGCTGGACGAACACGCCGCGCTCGTCGACCCCGTTCGCGCAGATGTCGGCGTGGATCTCGGCTGCCGCCGCCTCCCAGCGCGTCGCCATTCGTTCGTCGTTGCGGAGCCGCGCCAGGCGCGCGCCGCGATCGGCGGCGACCCAGCACATCAGCTTCGACGAGGTGAAGTGCTTGGGGTCGCCCCGCACCTCCCAGATGCCGCGGTCGGGCTCGCGCCAGTGGGACAGCGCGCTCTCGACCTGGCGCTTGATGATCGGCCACAGGCGGTCGGGCAGCTGGTCGCGTGACCGGGTGTGCAGGTAGATCGAGTCGAGCACCGCTCCCCACACGTCGTGCTGCGCCTGGTTGTAGGCGCCGTTGCCGATCCGCACGGGCCGCGACTGCTCATACCCGGACAGGTGCGCGAGCTCCTGCTCCTCGAGCTTGCTCTCGCCGCCGATCCCGTACATGATCTGGAGCTGCCCCTCCTCGGCCTCGGCCATGTCGGCGACGAAGTAGAAGAAGTCGTTGGCCTCCTCGTCGAACCCGAGCGAGTACAGCGCCCACAGCGTGAACGTCGAGTCGCGGATCCAGCTGTAGCGGTAGTCCCAGTTGCGATCGCCGCCCGGGGCCTCGGGCAGCGACGTGGTCGAGGCCGCGATCATCGCGCCCGACGGCGCGTAGGTCAGGCCCTTGAGCGTCAGCGCGCTGCGCTGGAGGTGCGTCCGCCACGGATGGTCGGGGAACGTGCCGTGCTTGAGCCACTCCTGCCAGAAGCGCTGCGTCCGGGCTCAGATACTCGAGCGCCTCCTCGTAGCTCGTGGGCATCTCGTGCTCGGACCAGCCGAGCGCGACGAACGCGACATCGCCCTCGCGCATCGTCGTGCGCGCCCGGGCGCGCGGGCCCTCGAAGCCGAGGCGCAGATCGGTCACCAGCCGCAGCTGGAGGTTCATGCCCTCCGAGCGCGCGACCGCCTCGCTGTAGCCCGAGCCCGTGTAGTCCCAGTCGACCGCCAGCCCGCCGTAGTCGAACGCGGGCTCGCACTCGAGCTTGATCTCCGCCGAGCCCTGGACGCACTCGATCATCCGCAGCAGCACGTGGTCGGCGTCGTGGTCGGTCGGCGAGCGGCGATGGCTGTGCGAGCGCTCGGTGTCGTGATGCCAGGGCCCGATGCAGAGCGCGTCGCGGACGATCACCCAGCCCATCCGCGTCTCCCAGCTCGTCTCGAGCACCATCGTGCCCGGGATGTAGCGCCGGCCCGCCGGGACGTTGACGTCCGCGGGACCGACCCGGAAGCCGCCGGCGTCGCGATCGAGGATCGCCGCGAACACGCTCGGCGAGTCCATCCGCGGCAGGCACAGCCACTCGACGTTGCCGTTCGGCGCGACCAGCGCCGTCGTCTCGCAGTCGGACAGGAACCCGTAGTCGCCAATCGGCGGAAACGCGCTCGCCCGAATCCCTTGATCGCTTTGAGCCCCCGACATCCCTACGCCCGATTCTGCTGTGGTGCCCGAGACGTGTCAAGGTATGCTCGCCCGCCAGCGGGGACCCGGAGCGAGAAGTGCCAGACCCGATACAGCTCACTTCGATCGACGTGATCGCATCGGCGCTCGAGCCGGTGACCCCGTCGCTCGGCCGGATGAGCTCGCCCGACGGCGCGGTCACGCTGATGTTGAGCGACATCGCGGACGCGGGCGCGGCGGCGGAGGAGCTCGGAGCCGAGCGCTGGGACCAGCTGGTGCGCGACCACCACCTGCTCGTCGAGCAGATCCTCGCCCGCCACGACGGTCAGGTGACGAAGTTCCAGGGAGACGGCTTCCTCGCCTCGTTCGGCAGCGCCCACGCCGGGCTGCACGCGGCCGTCGACCTCCAGCGGACGTTCACCGCCGCCCCCGCCGATCATCAATCGCTGTCGATCCGCGTCGGGCTGCACTCGGGGTTCGTGATCGGCAACCCCGAGCAGATGATGGGACGCAACGTCGTGCTCGCGGCGCGGATCGCCGCCCAGGCCAAGGGAGGCGAGATCCTCGTGTCCTCCGCCGCCAAGGAGTACACCGAGACCGACCCGAGCTTCCGCTTCGAGCCCCACGGCGAGTACCACTTCAAAGGGCTCCTCGGGGAGCACGAGGTGTTCTCGGTCATCTGGCGGTAGGGGCCGGCTCCGCAGCGCAGTAGCTGCGTAGGTGCGTGTCCCACTCGCGGTCGACTCGCGTTCGATGACGGGGGCCCCACAACTCGCGGCGGGCAGCGCAGTCGACCCGATGCGGACATGCACCGCGAGCTATTAGAGGGCGGCGGCGAGCATGCGGGCGTACTCGCCCGCGGTCTGCGGCCGCTTGGCCGAGTCCTTCTCGAGCGCGCTCAGCAGCGTGCGCACGAACTCGTCGGACATGTCCGGGCGCGCGGTCCGCGGGTCCGGCGGCGGGTCCTGCAGGTGCGCCCACAGGATCCGCATGCCCTGCACCTCCGCGAACGGCGGACGCCCGCACATGCATTCGTACATCACGCACCCGAGGGCGTAGATGTCGGTGGCGGCGGTGACCGGCTCGCCGCGGATCTGCTCGGGCGCCATGTAGTCCATCGACCCGAGCGCCTGACCCGGCAGCGTCAGCAGGCTTCCCTGGGTGTCCTTGGCCAGGCCGAAGTCGGTGATGTAGCCGCGGCCGCTCGCGTCGAGCAGGATGTTGGCCGGCTTGACGTCGCGGTGGACCATCCCCGCCGCCCACAGCGCCTCGAGTCCCGCGGCCACGTCGGTGCACACCTGCACCGCGGTCTGGGCGTCGAGCGGACCATCGCGCTTGAGCTTCTCGTCGAGCGACATGCCCTCGATGTACCTCTGGGCCATGTACGGCAGGCCGTCGACCTCGCCGGTGTCGAGCACCGGGACCACGTTGGGGTGCTTGACGGTCTGCGCGATCCGGGCCTCGCGATAGAACCGCCGGCGGAACGTCTCGTCGCGCGCGTAGTCGTCCTTGACCAGCTTCAGCGCCACGCGGCCGCCGTCGGGCCCGGTCGCCGTGTAGACCTTGCCCATCCCCCCCTCTCCAAGCAGGTCGTCCACGCTGTAATCGCCAATTTGGCTCCCGATGCGGGGGTCGCTCACGCTCATCGCTCACTCATGGTCGGTCTGAAGACACTGCCGAGCGCCCATCATAAAGCTCTGTCGCCAGATCGTCGCGGCGGTATCGCACATGGCTCGGGGTTATCAGGCCGGCTGGCGTTAGGCGATCGCCTAACGGCGGTCTCGGTACGCGCCCTCCACGGGTAGAATCCTGCTGCTTTGCTAGAGGAGGGCACGATCGTTTCCGGGTATCGCGTCGATGGGGTCCTCGGAGAGGGGGGAATGGGGGCGGTCTACCGAGCCACCCAGCTATCGCTGCACCGCGTCGTCGCGCTCAAGCTGCTCGCGCCGACACCTCAGCGACGACCCCGGTTTCCGGGCCCGGTTCGAACGCGAAGGCCAGGTCCAGGCCGCACTCGATCACGAGCACATCGTCACCGTGTACGAGGCGGGGACCAGCGAGTACGGCCTGTTCCTCGCGATGCGGCTGATCGCGGGGCCGACGCTCAAGCACCTGATCCTCGACGGACGAGCTCGACCCGCGCCGCAGCGTGCGGCTGCTCGGCCAGGTCGCCTACGCGCTCGACGCGGCCCACGAGGCGGGGCTGATCCATCGCGACATCAAGCCCCAGAACATCCTGATCGGCAAGGCCGACCACGCCTACCTCGCGGACTTCGGGCTGATCAAGGCGCCGGACGAGGCGCGCCTCACCGGAACCGGGCAGTTCATCGGCACGATCGACTACGTCGCGCCGGAGCAGGTCCAGGGCGACCCGGCCACGCCGGCGAGCGACTGCTACGCGCTGGCCGGGGTCCTGTACGAGTGCCTGACCGGGGAGGTCCCGTTCCCCAAGCCGTCAGAGGCCGCCACCCTGCACGCGCAGGTGATGTCGCCCCCGCCGACCGTGAGCGCGCTCCGCCCCGACCTGCCACCGGCGCTCGACGGCGTGATCGCGCAGGGGATGGCCAAGGACCCGTGGTCCCGGCCGGCGCTCGCGACCGAGCTGATCCAGGCAGCCTCGCGCGCGTTGTCCTCGAGCTCGAGCGCGTCGACCATTGCCGTGCCCGCCCAGGACGATCACGGCGACGGCGCCGGTGAGCGCGAGCGGCGGGTCCAGATGACGAAGGTCCCGGCCGTAGGCGGCGACCCCCTCCGACAGCGACCGCAGGCAGACTCCCGCGAGGATTCCGTCCGTCGATCCGCGGGCGGCGGTCCGCGCCGACGTCACCCGGCCGATCAGCCGGCCCGCGATCACCCCGGTCCCCGACTCACCGCCGGTGGCCGATGAGGCCCCCTTGGCCGGGCGACCGCCGGTGACCGAGGAGCTCCGGGCCTCCGGGGAGGCGGTGGCGTCGCCCGCGTCCGCGACGACGGCGGCGGCAGCGGCGGCAACTCAAGCGCCTCGCCTCGGTGAGCTTCCCCCGCGCCTGCTGGCGACGATCGCCGCACTCGTGCTCGTTGCGTTCGCCGCCGGCCTCGTGATCGGCCTGGTCCTACACTGATGACGAACCCGCTGCTCCGGCCCATCCGGGCAGCCTCATACGACCGCCCGGGAGACGTCTTGCGAGATTTAGGCAGCCTGAGATAGACTATGAGGGCGGGCGAGTCTACACTGCCAGGGGGTAGAACGGATGGGGCAGGAACAAGGTGGAGTGTTGGCGACGCTTGATCGCGTGAACGAGCCACGAACGGCCTCTCAGGTTTTGGGGCGAACATTGAAGGGGCGGTACCGGGTCCTCGAGCCGATCTCGGCTGGGGCGATGGGCCAGGTTTACCGTGCGCTCGATACCGAGACGGACACCGAGGTCGCGCTCAAGCAGTGCACCAACCCGCATCACGACCAGCGGTTCGAGGCCGAGGCGCGGCTGCTGTCGAGCCTCCAGCACCCGCGGGTGGTACGCGTCACGGATCACTTCGCGGCGCCGTCCGGCCAGTACCTGGTCATGGACCTGGTTCGAGGCATCGACCTCGGCGTCCTGCTCAAGCAACGCGGCCAGCCCGGTCTTCCCTTGGATCAGTGCGATCGAGTACACGCGCCAGACATGCGAGGCGCTCCAGTACGTGCACGACCAGCAGATCGTCCACCGAGACGTCAAGCCCCAGAATCTGATCCTGAGCGAGAACGGGGTCGTCCTCGTTGACTTCGGGATTGCCCGCCTGCTCGACGAGGTCGAGGAGCAGGGCACCGTCGGGATCGGCACGCCGCGATTCATGGCCCCGGAGGTGTTCGCCGGCGGCAACGTGTCCGCGCGGACCGACGTTTTCAGCGTCGCCGCCACGCTGTGGACGCTGGTCGCCGGCCGTCCGCCGGTGTACGCCGACCCATCCAAGCTGTCGTCGGTCAACCCGGGCGTGACGCCCGAGCTCGAGCGCACGGTCTCGGCCGGCCTCGAGATGATTCCCGAGCGCCGCGTGGCGTCGGTGGCAGCCTTCGCCAAGGCTCTCGGCGCGCCGCTGCGCACCGAGACCGCCGGCGTGTCGCTCGCGGTCTCGATCGACGATCCAGACGCCTCGCGCGGGCTGATGGAGGCCGTCGTGCACACCGCCGCCGGCGTGTTCGGCGCCGCCGCGGCTTCGATCGCCCTGATCGACGAGACCACCGGCGAGCTCGTGTACCAGTCAGCGTGGGGCGCCGGCGCGCGCGAGATCGTCGGCGTACGGCTCCCGCCCGGCACCGGCATCGCCGGCCAGGTCGTCCAGACGAACTCGCCCGAGGCCGTCCCCGATTGCCGCACCGATCCGCGCTTCGCCGCCCGGATCGCCGCGGGCACCGGCTACGTGCCGTACACGATGCTGCTGGTTCCCCTGCAGCGCGCCGGGCGCCCGATCGGGGCGCTGTCGATCCTCGATCGACGCGACGGTCGCGCCTACCGCAACGACGATCTGGAGCCCGCCGCGCTGTTCGCCGACCTCGCGGTCAAGGCGCTCGACGTCACGCCGAACTCGTTCACGAGCCTCGGCATGACCTCGCTCGGCTAGGCCGGTCGAGCCCTACTGCAGATGCGCCCGGCGCTCCGCGCCGCCCACCCGTTGGCTTGCGCCCTACCAAAACTTGCTGTAACGTCGCGACCGCTCGGGGCCGAGCTGAGCGAAAATGGATAAATCGCGGGGCCACCTCAGGGGGGTAACAGAATGAGCAGGCTGTGTGGATGCTTTATCCGGCGGGCGGCCGGACTCGTTGGCTTGCTCGTGGCGGTGGCGCTGATCGCGGCGCCGGCGGCGCTGGCCCAGGGCGGGACGACGATCACCGCGGCGGCCACCGTGCAGTTCAACGGCGTTATCGACGCCTCCCCGAAGTGCACCGACCCCACCGGAATCACGATCAATTGGGGCGACGGCAGCCGCACGTCGGGCGGAACGAAGCTGTCTGACGGCGAAGTCCTAGGCACCCACAGTTACGCCACCGCGGGCTCCTACACCGGGTCGATCACCTTCACAGGCCCGTCCGACTGCACCACCGGCCCCGCGGACGCGTTCACCGCGACCGTCGGCGCAACGCCCACCTTCACCCAGTGCCCCCAGGTCGGCGACGACACCGGCTGCCAATTCCTGATCGATGTCACGCCCAACGGCGTCAACGTCCTGCAGGACGCCAACCAGGGTCCGTACGAGGGGTCGGAGGACGCGCTGATCGGCATCAAGAACGATTCTTCGTCCCCAGTCTCCTCGATACCGATCTCCACCCCGGGATCGGATACGTTCTCGTTCGACGGCGACGGCATCTGCGACGCGAACACCGAAGTCGGCAACGACGCGCCGTTCCCAGCGGGATGCCAGCAGATCTCGCCGGTGGGTAGCTGCGATCCGACGTCGGGCAACCCATGTGCGTACGCGCCTGCGCCCGGCGAGTCGGCGCCCGACCCCGACAACTACACGGGCAGCAACCAGAACGGCTACGAAGGGCCGCAGACCTACTTCACGAACGTCGCGACGACACTCGATTCGGGCACGGTCGTGTTCTCGCCGGCGCTCCAACCTGGGCAATCGACGTACTTCTCGCTCGAGGAGCCTCCGAGCGCCTCGGCGATCAACGTCGGGTCGACACCCGTTGGCCCGGCCTTTACCGGCGCACCCACCGTCACGGCAACCGGTGCGAGCTTCTCCGGCGTCGTCGACCCGAACGGCTCGGCGACAACCGCCAGCTTCCAGTACGGGCTCGACCTGAAGTACAGCAAGCCCGGACAGTCCGGCCCGAGCTACACGAACTCCACGCCCGCGCAGGCGGTCGGGGGCGACTTCGCGGACCACTCCGTGACGGCCACTGTCACGGGCCTCGTGCCGAACGCGCTCTATCACGCGCGACTCGTGGCCACGAACAAGAACGGCAGCTCGTTCGGACCGGACATCACGTTCTCGACGAGCCACGGGGCGACGCCCGGCTCGCCGAAGCTCGGCCAGAACTTCAACATCTCGCTGGTCAGCGGCCTCGTGCTGGTCAAGGTCCACGGCGTGTTCATTCCGTTGACCGAGCTCACCCAGATCCCCAAGAACACCGAGATCGACGCGCTCAACGGGTCGCTCTCGCTGATCACGGCGCTGCCCGCCGGCTCTCACCCCACCGCCGACATCCGCCAAGAAGGGCAAGGGCAAGAAGGGCAAGGGCAAGACGGTCACCCAGAAGGGCACCTTCGGCGGCGCGATCTTCAAGATCACCCAGGCCGCCGGCGGACCCAGCAAGGGCCTCGCCACGCTCTCGATTGTCGAGAAGGCGTTCAAGGGCGCTCCGAGCTACGCGCTCTGCACAAAGGGCAAGAAGGCAGGCGACGCATCGGTGGCTGTCTCGAGCAGGGTGCTCCAACTCCTGCGCGCCAACGCCAAGGGCAAGTTCCGCACCAGCGGCAAGTACGGCGCGGCCACGGTCCGAGGCACGAAGTGGACGGTCGCGGACCGCTGCGACGGCACGCTTCACCCACGACATCACCGACTCGGTGTCAGTTACCGACTTCGTCAAGCACAAGACGATCATCCTCCACGCCGGACAGAGCTATCTGGCCAAGAAGCCGTAGGCAGGGCGGTTAGCGGAGTTCGGAGTGCCCAGGATCGTGGGACCGGGCAGGCACTCATTCCGGCGGATCGCCGGGATGGTGGCCGGGGCGTTGACGGTGGCGCTGATCGCGGTGCCGGCGGCGTCGGCGGCGCCCACGCCGTTCGTCGACATCCACTCCGCGGGGCCGCTCAGCGATATCTATATCGGGAATGACCTGGGCTGCCAGGTGCGGAGTGGCGGGTTCTCGTCGACGGAGTTCTTTCCGAACGCCGCTGGCCCCGGTGATTGCGGCACGTTCTTCAACACCGGCTCGGACAGCGCCGACGAGGAGTTGCTCGGACCGGATTTCGCGGATCACGCCGGCGGCACAAATACGACTGGGAAGTTCCCGACGACCGAGACCCCGTGGACACCGGTCAGTCAATCGCAGACTGGATCAGGTACCGCGGCAAGCCCATACCAAGTGACAACTGTCGCCACGGCCAACGATCTGTTTGCGAACGGCGATCCGCCGATCGTCTTCCAGATCACGGAGGTCGACACCTACGTCGTCGGCAACGACTTCTACCGGACAGACGTGACGCTGAAGAACATCAGCGGCGTCAGCCAGGTCGCCGTAGGCACGCTTTACCACGCGGCCGACTGCCAGCTGCGAGGATCGACCACGGGCTTCGGCATCGCCGAACCGCCGCTAGCCGGTACCCAGACCGGCGTCGCCTGCAGCCTTCGGGCGACCGCCACCAATAACCAGCCCTACGAACAGGTCGCCGCGATCACCTCCGGCGATAGCTGGATCGAGTCGACGCCGACGACGGTGTGGGGTGATCTCCAAATGGCGTTCCCAGACGGATGCACCGGTTGCGGCACCAGCGCGGACGACGCGACCGGAATCGAATGGTCAGTCCCCGGTCTCTCCGCCGGCGAGTCGTCGCAGACGTTCTCATGGAACACCGTGGTCAACGACACCGTCCCCGCCGGCGGCCTCTCGCTCACCGGCGCGCCGGGCAGCTCGGTCGGCGGCACCGTCGCCACGATCACCGACCCGAACACGAGCGCCACCGCCAGCGCGTACTCGGCCTCGATCAACTGGGGCGACGGCACGACCTCGGCGGGAACCGTCGGCGGAGGCGGTGGCAGCTTCACGGTCGCCGGCAACCACTCGTACGCGGTGCCGGGTACGTACCCGGTCGCGGTCACGATCACCTCCGTCGGCACGAGCCAGGGCAGCTCGACCGTGAGCGACTCAGCGACGATCACCTCCCCGCCCGGTTCCGTGCTCACGACGGCGCCGCCGACGATCACCGCGACCAGCGCGGCGTTCTCGGGGTCGGCGGATCCGAACGGCCTTCCGACCACCGCTGTGTTCCAGTACGGCCTCGATCCGAAGTACACCGGCGGCGGCCCAATCTCGTACACGAATTCGACGCCGGCGCAGACCGTCGGGTCGGACTTCACCAGCCACGTCGTCTCGACGTCGGTTTCGGGCCTGGTGCCGAACGCGCTCTACCACGTCCGGATCGTGGCCACGAACAGCGCCGGATCCACGGTCGGGCCGGACGTCACGTTCACGACTGGCCATGGGCCGACGCCCGGCTCGCCGACGCTCGGCAAGAATTTCAACGTGTCGCTGGTCAGCGGGTTCGTGCTCGTCAAGCTCCACGGCGTGTTCGTGCCGCTGACCGAGCTCACGCAGATCCCCAAGAACACGGTCATCAACGCGCTCCACGGCACGCTGTCCCTGACCACCGCCGCCGGCGGTCCGGCCCCCGCTCGCGACGCCGCCGCGCAGGGCAAGAAGCCCAAGCCGAAGCCCAGGACCCAGAAGGGCACGTTCAGCGGCGCGGTCTTCAAGCTCAGCCAGGCGACGCGCGGTGCCGGCAAGGGCCTGGTGACGCTCACGATCGTCGAGGGGGCGGCGTTCAAGGGCGCCCCGAGCTACTCGCTGTGCAAGAAGCCCAAGAAGGCGGGCGACGCCTCCGCCGCCGCGGTCTCGAACAAAGTCCTCCAGTTGCTACACGCCAGCGCCAAGGGCAAGTTCAAAACCAGCGGGCGCTACAGCGCCGCCACCGTCCGCGGCACCAAATGGACGATCGCCGACCGCTGCGACGGCACCCTGACCCACGACATCACCGACTCAGTGGCGGTCACGGACTTCGTCCACCACAAGACGATCATCCTCCACGCCGGACAGAGCTACCTCGCCAAAGCACGAAAGTAGAGATGAGGTTCCCGATGCGCAAGATCACCGCTCACCTGACCACCCGGCTGATCATCGGGACCGCCGTCGCGATCCCGTTCGCGCTCGCTCCCGCGCTCGCACACGCCCAGGCTCCCGGCTCGCTGTCACAGCTCTCGGGCGCGAACACCTGCATTCAGGGGACCGAATCCGAAGAAGGATGCCCGACGACCGGCGATGGACTGAACGGAACGGGGGACGTGGCGGTCAGCCCGGACGGCCAGAACGTGTACGTGATCGGGGCGAATGATGACGCGATCGCCGAGTTCACGCGCAACGCCGACGGCTCGCTCACGCAGATCGGCTGCATCGCGGACCAGAGCGACAGCGACGACACCAGTTGCTCGGACAACGCGACCGCCAGTGGGCTCGTCAACCCGCAGGCGATCGTGATCAGTCCCGATGGCAAGAACGTCTACGTCGCTGCGGAGGACAACGACGAGAACGGCACGATCGCCGAGTTCACCCGGAACGACGATGGTTCGCTGACTCCGGTACCCAGTCACGACTGCATCGAGGAGAACGAGGAAGGGGCATGCCAAGACCAGGATGCCCGCGGCATCGGGGAACCGGACGCGTTGGCGATCAGTCCCGACGGTCAGAACGTTTACGCGGTCAGTAACGACGGAGAGGACATCGCCGAGTTCAATCGCGATGCGACCGACGGATCGTTGAGCCAGCCGGGGACCGCGAGCGACGATTGCATCCAGGACGAGAACGAGGACAGCGACGAATGCTCCAATACCGGCACCGGCATATCGGAAGTGCAGGACGTCGTGGTCAGCCCCGATGGCAACAATGTCTACACGTCAGGCTTCACCGATCAAGACGGCGAGCCGGGCACAATCGCTGAGTTCTCTCGGGGAACCGGCGGTGCGCTGTCGCAGCTTCCCTTCCCCAACAACTGCATCGGCACTCCGAACGACGAGCAGACTTGCGGCAGCCCGTCGACCGGAGTGGTCGGCATCACCGGATTGGCGATCAGCCCGGACGGCAGCAACGTCTACACCGCCTCGGAGTTCGAAGCCGGTCCGATCGCGGAGTTCGCCCGCAGCGCCGTCGACGGGTCGCTGACCCAGCTCGCCTCTCCCAACGACTGTATCCAGGAGCAGGGCGATGACTTCGGCTGCGGCACCACCACCGGAACCGGGATTGAAAGTGGCTTCGAGCTGGTGGTGAGCCCGGACGGCGCGGACGTATACACGGCCGCTCCAGAGAACGACTGCGACAGCGGCAGTTGCGAGGACGTTGCCGAGTTCGCTCGCAATACGGACGGCTCGCTGACTCAGCTCGCGAGCCCTGACGACTGCATTCAGGAGCAGGATCTGGACAACGAAGAATGCGGCACCCAGACTGGCCAGGGTCTTGGTGGTGCAGGGCTCGCGATCTCCCCGGACAACAGCAGCGTGTACGTCACCGGAGAGGACGACGTCGCTGAGTTCGCGCGCGCGCTGCCCACGCTCACTGTGTCGCTCCAGGGAGCGGGAACGGGAGCGGTGTCGGACGGCGCGGGCCTCATCGCCTGCCCGACGACGTGCTCGCACGCTTACCCAGTGAACCACCAGGTCACGCTCACCGCGACCCCCAATTCGGGGTCGACGTTCGCCGGATGGAGTGGCGGCGGTTGCTCGGGCACGGGCACCTGCGTGGTCACGATGAGTGCTGACACCGCGGTGACCGCTACGTTCAGCGCGGGGGCGGCGGTGCCCGGCCCGGTCGTCACGGGCGCGCCGTCGGCGGTGACCGATGGAGGCGCCGGGTTCTCGGGTTCGGTGAATCCGGAGGGCCTGCCAACCACCGCCTACTTCCAATACGGCCTCGACCAGCGCTACAGCCAGGTCGGCGCCTCTGGCCCGAACTACACCGCGCAAACGCAGCCGCAGGCGGTCGGCTCGGACTTCACGACCCACGGCGTCGGGCCGGTGACGGTCACCGGGTTGGTGCCGAACGCGCTCTATCACGTGCGGCTGGTCGCGACCAACAGCGCCGGCACGACGTTCGGGCAGGACGCGACGTTCACCACGAGCCACGGGCCGACGCCCGGCGCTCCGACGCTCGGCAAGACGTTCAACGTCGAGCCCGTCTCCGGGCTCGTGCTGGTCTACATCAACGGCCACCTCGTGCCGCTGACCGAGCTGACGCAGCTCCCGGCCGGCGTGCCGATCGACACGCTCCACGGGACGGTGCAAATAATCACCGCCACAGGCGGTGGTGGCGGCGCGCGCGATACCGCCGCGAAGGGCAACAAACGGACGCAGAGCGGCCAGTTCGGCGGCGCGGTGTTCAAGATCAGCCAGGCGACCCGCGGGGCTGGCAAGGGCCTGGTCACGCTCATGATGGTCGAGAGCGCGTTCAAAGGGGCGCCCGGCCAAGCCATCTGCCGGAACAACGGCGCCGCCGGTGACGCGCACGCCGCGGTCAGCAACAAGATCATCCAACTGCTCCACGCCAGCGCCAAGGGCAAGTTCAAGACCAGCGGTCGCTATAGCGCCGCCACCGTCCGCGGCACCAAGTGGACGATCACGGCCCGGTGCGACGGAACCCTGGTCCACGACATCACCGACTCGGTCTCCGTCACCGACTTCGTCCGCCACAAGACGATCATCCTGCACGCCGGCCAGAGCTACTTTGCTCCCGGCCCAAGGAAGCACAAGTGAGAACGGACGCATCCGTGAAAGGACCCTGAGGTATGCGGAGGAATTGTTGACTTAGGCCGGCTGAGGCGTTAGGTTCGCGGTCACAGAGGCCAGGGCGTCGGTGCGCACGAGGGTCGGAATCGTGCGCACGCCCCAGGGGTGACCGAAGGGACCGCAGTGGAAGTCGAGGCTGGATTCGTGCTGAAGGAGCAGGCGTTGTCGCTGCTCCATCGAGCCCGCATCGCCGGCGGCCTCACCGTCGCGGTTCTACTGCTCATGGGGATCTTCGCCGGCGTCGCGCACGCATCGTCGGTCACGAGCGTGTCGGTGACCAACTCCGCGCCGACCGACGCGGCGGGCGCGCGGACGGTCTACTCGATCAGCTTCGACACGTCGTCCGCGGGCGGGCTGTCCACGGCCGCGAACAGTTCGATCACGATCACGTTCCCGTCCGGCACCGGGCTGACCAACGTCAACAGCTCGGAGATCCTCACCGCCAACAACCAGAACATCGGCGACTGCTCGGTGAACCAGGCCAACCTGACCGCGACCTGCTTCGTCAACGAGACCGTCGCCGCCGGCGCGTCCCTCAACGTCCAACTCGGCGGTGTCGCCAACCCGCCGCCGCCGGCACCCGGGAGTCTGCAGTCCCTGACGGTCAAGACGTCGTCGGACACGACCGCCGTCGGAGCCAGCTTCCCGATCGTGGCGAACAACCCGATCACAAAGCTGTCGGTGACGAACTCTTCACCGACCGATGCGACCGGCGGGCGGACGGTCTACTCGATCACCTTCGACACGTCGTCCACGGGCGGTATGTCGACGCTCGCGAACAGTGCGATCACGATCACGTTCCCGTCCGGCACCGGGCTGACCAACGTCAACAGCTCACAGATCCTCGCCAGCAACCAGAACATCGGCGACTGCTCCGTCAACCAGGCCAACCTGACCGCGACCTGTGCGTTCTTCAGCAACGAGACCGTAGGCGCGGGCTCGCCTCTCACGATCCAGCTCGGCGGCGTCGCCAACCCACCGGTCAACCCCACCGGCGCCCCAACGCAGTCGCTGACGGTCCAGACGACATCGGACCCGACCGCCGTCGCAGCCAGCTTCCCCGTGGTCACGAACAACCCGATCACAAAGCTGTCGGTGACGAACTCGTCGCCGACAGACGCGGCCGGAGCACGCACGGTCTACTCGATCGAGTTCGACACGTCCACCACGGGCGGTATGTCGACGCTCGCGAACAGCGCGATCACGATCACGTTCCCGTCCGGCACTGGTCTGACCAACGTCAACAGCTCGCAGATCCTCGCCGGCAACCAGAACATCGGCGACTGCTCCGTCAACCAGAACGCCCTGACCGCGACCTGCGGGTTCTTCAGCAACGAAACCGTAGGCGCGGGCTCGCCCCTCACGATCCAGCTCGGCGGCGTCGCCAACCCACCGGTCAACCCCACCGGCGGCCAGACGCAGTCGCTGATGGTCAACACGACGTCGGACACGACTCCGGTCTCCGCCAGCTTCCCGGTCGTGACGAACAACCCGGTTACGAATGTGTCGGTGACGAACTCTTCGCCGACCGATGCGGCCGGCGGGCGGACGGTCTACTCGATCAGCTTCGACACGTCGTCCACCGGCGGCCTGTCCACGCTCGCCAACAGCGCGATCACGATCACGTTCCCGTCCGGCACCGGACTGACCAACGTCAACAGCTCCCAGATCCTCACCGCCAGCAGCCAGAACATCGGCGACTGCTCGGTCAACCAGAACGCCCTGACCGCGACCTGCCAGTTCTTCAGTAACGAGACCGTCGCCTCCGGCTCGCCTCTCACGATCCAGCTCGGCGGCGTGGCTAACCCACCGGTCAACCCCAACGGCGGCAAGACGCAATCGCTGACGGTCCAGACGACATCGGACACGAGCTCGGTCTCCGCCAGCTTCCCCGTCGCCGCCAACAATCGGATCTCGCAGCCGGTGGTCTCGCTCAGCAACACTGCTCTTGGCGCGAGCGGTGTCACGTAATCCGTCGCGTTCACGACATCGTCCACCGGCGGCCTGTCCACACTCGCCAACAGCGCGATCACGATCACGTTCCCATCGGGCACCGGGCTGACCAACGTCAACAGCTCGCAGATCCTCACCGCCAGCAACCAGAACATCGGGGACTGCTCGGTCAACCAGAACGCCCTGACCGCGAGCTGCGGGTTCTTCAGCAATGAGACCGTCGCCGCCGGCGCACCCCTCACCGTCGTACTCGGCGGCGTCACCAACCCACCGACAACGGGTCCCGAGACGCTGACGGTGCAGACCACCTCAGACCCCACTCCGGTCACCTCGGGCCAATACAACCTCGGCGGTCAGCCGCCCCCCGCGCCGACGGTAACGGGAATCAGTCCCTCCTCCGGGTCGACGGCGGGCGGCACGAGCGTGACGATCTCCGGCACGAACCTGACCGGGGCATCCGCGGTCAACTTCGGATCGAGCGAAGCGACGAACGTCGCGGTCGTCAGCTCGTCGCAGATCACGGCGACCTCTCCCCCGGGATCGGGAACCGTCGACGTGACCGTTACGACCGCGGGCGGGACGAGCCCGACCGGCGCCGCCGACCAGTTCACGTACAACGCACCGTCACCCGCGTCGCCGCCTCCCGTGCCGCCTCCCGCTCCGCCTCCCGCGCCACCAAGCTCGCCGCCGGCCGTGTCCGGCGGGGGCCCGACAACTCAGAGCACCAGCGGCGCCGCGCTCTCCGGGTCGGTCAACCCCGAGGACCTCGTCACGACCGCGTTCTTCGAGTACGGGCTCGATCCCGCCTATCGTGGCCCGGGCGCGTCGACGACGCTGTACAACCAGTCGACGCCGGCGGAGCCGGTGGGCTCCGACGGCGCCAGCCATATCGTCTCGGCATCGCTGTCGGGGCTGGTTCCGGGAGCGCTGTACCACGTCCGCCTCGTCGCCACCAATACCGCCGGCACGACGCTCGGCGCTGATCAGACGTTCACGACCCCCGCGGCCCCCGCGCCACCGCCACCCGTGCTCGGCAAGACCGAGAACGCGTCGCCAGTCACCGGCACAGTGTTCATCGAGTCGCCCGCGGGCGCTTTCACACGGCTGACAGGTGCCGAGCAGATCCCGTCTGGCGCCCGGATCGACGCTCTCCACGGCTCGCTACAGATCACCACCGCGACCGGCCAGAAGGGCAAGACCCAGAAGGGTGTTTTCGGCGGCGCAATCTTCAAGCTCACGCAGGCGCGTGCCGGCGCAACCAAGGGCCTCGCCACACTTACGCTGCTCGAGGCAGCGTTCAACGGCGCGCCCTCCTACGCCCTTTGCACGAAGCACAAGGCCGGCGACGCATCTGCCGCCGCGGTCTCGAGCAAGGTGCTGCAGCTGCTTCACGCCAGCGCCCACGGCAAGTTCCGTACCAGCGGGCGCTACAGCGCCGCGACCGTACGGGGCACGATCTGGACGGTCGCGGACCGCTGCGACGGCACCCTGACTCACGACGTCACCGACTCGGTCGCGGTCACCGACTTCGTCCGCCACAAGACGATCATCCTCCACGCCGGCCAGAGCTACCTGGCCAAGGCAAGCTCGGGCGCCAAGTAGAGCCTATTTGACCGTACGAGACCGGCCGAGCTACGACCGAAAGCGCGGCCGTCGCTTCGCCGTTCATGTGAAAGAAGGTTTAGGGATGGACCGGGGACAGCTGAACAGATATCGACGTCTGCGCGCACTCGCTGCGCCGCTGCTCGCCGCCTTCGTGCTGCTCGCATCGGCGGCGGCCGCCCAGGCGAACACGATCGTGGTCAACACGACCGGCGATCCGAGCGGGACGGGCGACTGCCTCAACGCCGGCCAATGCTCGCTGCGCCAGGCGGTCGGGAGTGCCGACTCGGGCGACACCGTCCAACTTCCCGCTGGCGCCTACACCCTCACCCAGGGCACCGACATCGACATCGCGAAGTCGCTCACGATCGAGGGCGACACGACAGCCGACACGACGATCGACGGCTCGCAGAACGCCGGCAACAACGAGTACGGCGAAACAGCTCGGATCCTCCGGGTCGACTATCCGGGGAACGTGACGATCGAGGACCTCACGCTGACCGGCGGAGACGACGCCGCGGACGAGAATTGCCTGAACGGCTGCGAGACGCTGCAGGAGAACGGCGGCGGCGCGCTCTTCAACAATGACGGCTCGATCGGTCTCACCGGCGTCGCGTTCACGAACGACGGGGGCGGCCTTGGCGGCGCCATCTCCACGAACGGCGGATCGGTGGGCCTGACCGATGTCTCGTTCACCGACGACTCCGGCTACATCGGTGGGGCGCTGTTCGCCAGGGGCGGAACCGTGACCGGCAACGGGGTGACGTTCTACGACGACGCCCCGTACGCGACCGACAACGCCGCCGCCTATCTCTACGGCGGGACGGCCTCGTTCACCAATACCACCGTCGCAGACAACGGCGGCGCCTCGAGCCGCGGCGGCGGCATCGACAACGGCGGCGCCACGCTGACGCTGATCAACGACACCCTCTCCGGAAACGTCCGCGGGGCGTTGCTCACCGACCAGGGAGCGTCGACAACGGTCGAGAACACGATTATCGGGGCCGGGTTTTCCGACGGAGTCGACTTCGCGTGCATCGCCCCCGGCCACTCAGACGACATCAACGACCGGACCACCGCCAACGCCGTAACCACCGACGGCGGGGACAACATCGACCAAGACGGGCACTGCGATCTCAGCGGCCCTGGCGATGTGTCAGGCCAGGACCCGATGCTCGTGCCGATCGCGGATAACGGTGGCCCGACCCTCACCCAGGCACTGCTCGCCGGGAGCCCGGCGCTCGGAGACCCGGCCACCTCGAACTGCCCCGCTGTCGATCAGCGCGGTGATTCGCGCCCCGACGGAAAGTGCGACACCGGCGCGTTCGAGGCGATCCTGCACGGTCCGCCCGATGCCACCACCGGCGACGCGACGAATATCACCGATTCGAGCGCTGATCTGGCCGCCACGATCAACCTCGACGGTGAGGCCGGAGGGTTCCATTTCGTGTACGGAACGAGCCCGACCGCTCTCACGTCGACCTCGCCCGTGGCCGCGGCCGGCGTCGTCTCTTCGGACACACCCGAGACCGAGACGCTCTCGTACCTCTCTCCCGGCACGACGTATTACTACGAGGCCGCGGCAGACAACTCAACCGCGTCCACCACCGCGAGCAACATCGAGCAGTTCACGACCGACGCCGGCCCACCGGTGATCTCGAACGTCAACGTCGAGTCTGTCACCGACACGACGGCCAAGATCGACTTCTCGATCGATCCCCAGGGCGCCGACACGACCTACTTCGTCGAGTACGGACCCGACACGAACTACAGCCAGGATGGCCAGCAGACGCAGCCAGTCGACATCGGCTCGACACCCGGCGCCCAAGATCGGTCGGTGACCCTCACCGGGCTCGACCCGGATAGCTCCTACGACTTCCAAGTGGTCGCGAGCAACAGCGTTCAGCAGGACGTCGGGAGCGGCGACAACCAGTTCAACACCGACCAGCAGATCACGGGCGAAGCCGGCAGCCAGGTCACCGTGACGGACACCGAGGTCACGGACGACGACTGCCCATCGGCGTCCGACACGACCGTCGACTGGGGCGACGACAGCAGCGACAACAGCGCGCAGATCCAGTGCAGCGGGGGCGGCGAGGACGAGACCCAATTCACGCTGACCGACACGCACACGTACACGTCCCCCGGCCATTACCTGATCCAGATCGAATACGGCGACCTCGACGCGACGACTGACGAGTACGCCGAGATCTCCCCCAGCGGCGGCATCACGAACACCGGGCTCCCGGTGATCTCCGGTCTGGCGCAACAGGGCGAGACGCTCAACACCACGAACGGAAGCTGGAACGGCGGTCCCGACGTCTACCACTACCAGTGGCTGGACTGCGACCAGAATGGCGGCGACTGCAGCGACACCGGCGACGACGTCTCGAGCTACACCCTCACCGGCTCCGACGTGGGCCACACGATCGAGGTGACCGTCACCGCAGCCAACGACAGCAGCCAGGCAGACGCCACGTCGAATCCGACTGCCCAGGTGACGCCGTCCGCGCCGAGCAACACGCAACTACCGGTGATCACGGGAACGGCGCAGCAGGGCCAGATACTGAGCACCACGAACGGCAACTGGGACGGCACCCCAAGCGGTTTCGCGTACCAGTGGCAGGACTGCGACGCGAACGGTCAGAGCTGCACCGACGCCGGCACCGACGCCAACACTTACACGCTCGGCGCCAACGATGTCGGTCACACCATCGACGTGCTCGTGACCGCGACCAACGCGGGCGGCCACACGCAGGTCGCCTCGAATCGAACCGCGGTTGTACTCGCGCCCAGCTCGCCACCGGCCTCAAACCCGTCACCGCCAACGGTCGCGACGATCGCGCCGACCGTGACCGTCACGAGCGCCGGGTTCTCGGGTTCGGTGACGCCGAACGGGCTGCCCACGCAGGCGTACTTCCTGTACGGACTCGACCCGAAGTACAGCGGTGGCGGCCCGGTGGAGTACGACCTGTCGACGCAGCCGCAGTCGGTGGGATCCGATTTCACGAGCCACGCGATCGGTCCGGTCGCGGTAGCCGGCCTGCTCCCCAACGCCCTCTACCACGTGCGACTCGTCGCCAGCAACAGCGACGGCGTGACGTTCGGCCCGGACGTGACGTTCACCACCGAGGCCGCGCCGGCGCCGAGCGCCCCGACCCTCGGCAAGACGTTCAACGTCACCCCGGTCAGCGGATTCGTGCTGATCAAGATCGACGGCAAGTTCGTGCCGCTCACCGGCCTTGATCAGATTCCCTCTGGCTCGGAGATCGACGCCCGCCACGGTTCGCTCGAGCTGATCACGTCGAACGGGCAGAAGGGCAAGACTCAGCACGGCACGTTCGGCGGTGCGATCTTCAAGCTCACCCAGGAGCGCTCGGGGCCGAGCAAGGGCCTGGTCAACTTGACGATCGTCGAGGGAGCGTTCAAGGGAGCGCCCTCGTACGCGCTGTGCAGCAAGCCCACGGCCGGTGACGCGTCGGCCGCCGCGGTCTCGAGCAGGGTCCTCCAGTTGCTTCGCGCGAGCGCCCACGGTAAGTTCCGCACGAGCGGACGCTACAGCGCTGCGACCGTACGGGGCACGATCTGGACGGTGGCGGACAGGTGCGACGGAACGCTCACGCACGACGTCACCGACTCGGTCGCGGTCAAGGACTTCGTGCACCACAAGACGATCATCCTTCATGCAGGTCAGAGCTACCTTGCGCGGCGCCCGCGGCCATAGCGAACCCCTGAACCGGGGGCCGGGCGGGCAATGACGGTCACGCGCAGCGGCGCGCTATTGCGAGTGCTCGCCGCGCTGTTCGCGTGCATGGTGGTCGCCGGCGCGGTCTTCGCGGCTCGCGCAAACGCGGCCACATACAGGGTGGCGATGACCGGCGACCCGACGGGAACGTGCCCGTTGACGTCCAATAAGTGCTCCCTGCGACAGCTCATCAACGATGAGAACGCGCTGACCACGGCGCCGAGCCCGCCCAACACGATCAAGGTCCCGGCCGGCAACTACTCCCTCACGCAGGGTCCGCTGATCATCAACCAGAGCGTCCTGATCGCCGGCGCGGGCGCCCAATCGACCCAGATCGATCAGGAGACCACCTCCATGACCTCGCGGGTGTTCGACATCGTCGGCAACCCGCAGGTGAATCCGATGCCTGCCGTGCTGATCTCGGGCGTGGCCATGGCGTTCGGGCAGGCTGATTCCTCCAACGGGTATTTCGGTGGGGACGTCCGCAACCGCTCAATCCTGACCTTGAGCGGGGATCTCATTGAGGACGGCTCGGCGGCAGGAACCGGCGGCGGAATCTCCAACGACGGCGGCATCCTGACACTCACGCATTCGCTCGTCTGGAATAACACGAGCACGACCGCCCCCAGCGCCGGCCCACCGGTCGGCGGCATCGGCGGAGGGGTCGAGAACTACGGCGACAGCACCGTGGGCGCCGGACAGCTTTGGATCGACAACTCGACGATCGCCGACAACAGCGCATCGGAGCTCGGAGGCGGGATCGTCAACCGCTGCGCGGGCACCGGCGCGGCGTGCTCGTCAACCGGATCCAACGCCACGACCACGATCATAAACTCGACGATCGCCGACAACGACGGCGGCGTGGACGGCGTCACCGGTGGCGGGCTGCTCGCCTCACAGGGCACGATCTCGATCGGAAACTCGATCGTCGCCTCCAACTCGGTCACGAACCCGGCCACGGGCGGTCAGACACCGTCGAACTGCGGCGCCGGGGCTGCCGGCGTCCCTAACCCGGGAGTGCTGACTTCGCTCGGCGACAACATCGAGACCGCGACCGACTGCGGCTTCAGAGCAACCGGCGACCAACAGAACACCGACCCTCAGTTCCTGACCGGTGGGTTGGCGTTCAACGGCGGCAACACCGAGACGTTCGCACTCGCCGCGACGAGCCCGGCCGTGGACGCCATCCCGACTTCCAGGATCGGGTGCTGGGGCTCCGACCAGCGGGACGTCTCCCGGCCGCAGGGCAGGGGTTGCGACATCGGTGCGTATGAGCTGTTCCAGCCGGTCGAGGGAATGCAGTTCACCACGGTCGTCGGCCAGGTGGGCGCCACCGCGGCGACGATCGAGTGGGGCGACGGCACGACCTCGACGGGCACTGTCAATTCGCTCGGGCGGGTGACCGGGACGCACACCTACGCCGAGGAGGGCATCTACCACGGGGAGATCGACTGGGCGAATAGCGACGGCGCCCCGGAGCAGACGCCGTTCGACATCAAGGTCCAAGACGCCCCCCTGACCGCGAGGCCCGTCAACTTCACGGCGGTCCAGGGAACGTCGTTCAGCGGTCCCGTCGCGACCTTCACCGACGCCAACCCGGGCGCGACGGCGTCGGACTTCTCCGCGACGATCGCCTGGGGCGACGGCACGAGCTCGAGCGGAACCGTGACCGCCGGCAACACCGGCGGATTCGTCGTCAGCGGCACCCACACCTACGCGAGCACAGGCACCTTCAAGACGACAGTGTCGATCATGGACGTGGGCGGCTCGACCGCGACCGCCTGCGGGACCGCGACCGTGAACCCGCCCGCGCCTACGGTCACGAACGTCGCGCCGACCGCCGGCCCCACCGCCGGCGGGACGAGCGTAACGATCACCGGCACGACCCTGACCGGCGCCACCGGCGTCTCGTTCGACTCGACGGCCGCCACGTCCTTCACGGTCAATAGCGCCACCCAGATCACCGCCACCGCCCCCGCCGGCACCGGCACGGTCGATGTCACCGTGACGACCCCGGGCGGCACCAGCGCCACCAGCGCCTCCGACCAGTACACGTACGTCGGCGGCCCGGCGGTCACGAGCATCAGCCCGTCGGCGGGTCCGGCGAGCGGCGGCACCGTCGTCACGATCAACGGCGCGCTGCTGTCGAGTCCGATCGCCGTCGACTTCGGCGGCATTCCGGCGACGAACGTCACGGCCACCGCCAGCGAGATCACCGCCACCGCCCCGCCCGGCACGGGCACGGTCGATGTCACGGTCGTGACGATCGGCGGCACGAGCGGCACCGGCGCCGATGACCAGTACACGTACGAGCAGCCGCCCGCCGCATCGATCGGCTCGCCGGCGGACAACCAGAGCTTCGGTCTCAACCAGTCGGTGGCCACGAGCTTCTCGTGCGGCGAGGGAAGCGGCGGCCCCGGAATCCAGTCCTGCACGGACTCGAACGGCGCCAGCGGCGGCACCGGCACGCTCGACACCACCACGTCGGGCTCGCACACCTACTCCGTCACGGCGACCAGCTCGGACGGTCAGACCGCCACCGCGACGATCGACTACACGGTCGCCACGGCGTCACCGCCGGCGGTGACCGGCGGCGCGCCGACGAGCGAGACCACCGACGGCGCCGCAGTGGTGGGATCCGTCAATCCCGAGGGCACGCCGACGCAGGCGTTCTACCAGTACGGGTTGGATCTGAGCGAGCGCGGGCCGGGTGCCTCGACGACGCTCTACGACCAGTCGACCGCGCCCGAGGCGGTCGGGACCGATTCGAACAGCCATACGGTGACCGCCCCCCTAACCGGGCTGCTGCCGGGGGCGCTCTACCACGTGCGCCTGGTGGCGATCAACAGCGCCGGCACGACGTATGGCGCGGATCAGACGTTCACGACCCCCGCGGCCCCGGCGCCGGCGCCACCTGTGCTCGGCAAGACCGAGAACGCGTCGCCGGTCACCGGCACGGTGTTCATCAAGTCGCCGTCGGGCGCATTCGTGCCGCTCACCGGAGCCACCCAGATCCGGACCGGCACCGAGATCGACTCGCTGCACGGGTCGCTCGAGCTCGTGGCATCGGTCGCGAAGCACAAGACCGAGCACGGCGTGTTCGGCGGCGCGATCTTCAAGCTGACCCAGGTCGGCAAGGGCGCGCTCAAGGGTCTCACCACGCTCAAGCTGGTCGAGAGCGCGTTCGGCGGGGCGCCGTCCTACGGGATCTGCAAGCAGCACAAGGCCGGCGAGGCTTCCGCCGCCGCGGTCTCGAGCAGGGTGCTCCAGCTGCTGCGCGCGAGCGCCCATGGCAAGTTCCGCACCAGCGGCCGCTACAGCTCGGCAACCGTCCGCGGGACCAAGTGGACGGTCGCGGACCGCTGCGACGGAACGCTCACCCACGACCTCACCGACTCGGTCGCGGTCAACGACTTCGTCCACCACCGCACGATCATCTTGCACGCCGGCCAGAGCTACCTCGCGCTGGCTCCCGGCACCCGCAAGCACGGCTAGGCAACGCCGGCGCGAGCGGCGCCGCCGAATCCGTCAGGATGCGCCCGTGCTGCGCTTGTTCGGAATCGTGGTGTCGATCGGGTTGGCGGACTCGATGAACCCGAGCACGATCGGCCCGGGGCTATATCTGGCGCTCGGCGACCGGGCTCGGAGGAGCCTGATCCAGTTCACGCTCGCGGTGTTCGCGGTCAACTTCGTCGGCGGCGCGATAATCGCGCTGGGGCCGGGCCAGGTGATCCTCCATCTGGTGCCGCACCCGCATGCCACCGCGAGGTACATCCTGGAAACGATCGCGGGGGTGGTCATGCTGATCGCCGCGGCCGTGCTCTGGTTCAAGCGCAAGAGCCTGCGCCGGCGCGAGCTCCCGTCGCCCTCGGCGGAGGGCAAATCGGCGATCCTGCTCGGCCTGACGATCAGCGCCGTCGAGCTGCCAACCGCGTTCCCGTACTTCGCGGCGATCGCCGCGATCATCGGCTCCGGCCTTGGCCCGGTGCGGCAGTTGATCGCGCTCGGGATCTACAACACCGCCTTTGTCCTGCCGCTGATCGTGATGATCGTGGTGCTCGGGGTCGCTGGAGAGAAGGCGAAGGCGGTCATAGAGTCCGTCCGCGATTGGCTCCAGAAGTATTGGCCCACGCTCGTCTCAGTGCTGGCACTGGTCGCCGGCGTGTTCGTGACGTTGCTCGGACTGACCGGCCTCGCCCTCGGGCAGCACAACACCGTCGGACGCCTGTCGCGAAGGTTCCGGCGCGCGATCCACCACTAACCGGCGCGGTGCGGTCGACGATCGAGCGACGCGCGCAGTAGCATTGACCGCGCAATTTGACAACCAGGGGTGCTGGCGGGAATAGCCGGCTGAGATAGCGCCTCCGCATTACACGCGACCCGGCGCTGACCCTTCGAACCTGTGGGGTAATGCCCGCGAAGGGAGCGAAAGCTGAGATGGTCGAGGCTCCGCCCAAGGAGCCTCGCGAAGCTTAAGGCGGCGGACGGCGTGCGCCTCGAGCTCGTGAGCCGAACATTCCAGACCGAGCGCGGGCGCGTCGAGGCGCTGGCGGGCATGTCGCTGCGCGCGGAGGCCCACGAGGTGGTCGCGGTCGTCGGCCCCAGTGGCTGCGGCAAGACCACGCTGCTCGAGCTGATCTGCGGTCTGCAGGCCCCCGACGCGGGGACGGTCCAGGCGGCACCGGCCGCGCTGATGCCCCAGCGCGACCTGCTGCTGCCTTGGCTGAGCGCGATCGACAACGCCGGCCTGGCGCTGCGAGCGCGCGGAGTCTCCCGCGACGCGGCGCGCCGGGCCGCGGGGCCGTGGCTCGAGCGCTTCGGCCTCGGACAGTTCCAGCGCACACGGCCGGCGCAACTGTCGGGCGGGATGCGCCAGCGCGTCTCGTTCCTGCGGACGCTGCTCGCCGGCAAGCCGGTGCTCGCGCTCGACGAGCCGTTCGCGGCGCTCGACGCGATCACCCGGCACGAGATGCAGGGCTGGCTCGCGCACGTGCTCGTGAGCGAGCCGCGGACGGTGATCTTCGTCACCCACGACGTCGAGGAGGCCGTGATGATGGGCGACCGGGTCGTGGTGATGTCGCCGCGGCCGGGCCGGACGGTCGGCGAGATCGAGGTCACGCTGCCACGCCCGCGCCGGCGCACCGACACCGCGGTGGTGGCCTTGCGCGAGCGTGCGCTGGCGGCCCTGGGGGTGGACACGTGAAACGCGCGCTCCGGGCCATGCCGGCGGTGATCCTGGTGCTCGCGCTGATTGGGATCTGGGAGCTGTACGTCGACCTCAAGGCCCCGACCTTCTCGCTGATCCTGCCCCCGCCCCACCAGGTCGCCAAGGCGCTGTACACCGACCGCTCCCTGCTGTGGAGCAGCTTCCTGGTCACCGCCCAGGAGGTGCTGCTCGGGATCCTGGTCGCGATCGTGATCGGCTGCATCCTGTCGGTTGCGATCCACTTCTCGCCGACGCTGCGCCGAGCCACCTATCCGCTGATCGTCGCCTCCCAAGCCGTTCCGGTCGCCGTGTTCGCCCCCGTGCTCGCGTACTGGCTCGGTTTCGGAATCGTTCCCAAGCTTGTCGTGGTGGCGGTCGTGTCGTTCTTCTCGATCGTGGTCACGACCACCGCCGGGCTGGCCGCCGTCGACCCGGACCTGCTCAAGCTGATGCGGACGTTCGACGCATCCCGGCTCACGGCTTTCCGGCATGTCGAGCTGCCATCGGCGCTTCCGAGCGTGTTCACCGGGGCGAAGATCGCGGTCGCGGTGTCGGTGATCGGCGCCGTGTTCGCCGAGTACACCGGGTCGAATTCCGGCCTTGGCTACGTGATCCTGGTCTCCCAGCCGCAGCTGCTGGCCGCGCGCACCGTCGCCGCGGTCGTGGTCCTGTCGCTGTTCGCGATCTCGCTGTTCGCGTTGCTGGCGCTCGCCGAGCGGCTCGCGCTGCCCTGGGCGTACGGTCCGCGCCAGGAGCGTCTGGCATGAGACGCCCGCTCGCCAGAATCCTCGTCGCAGCTCTCGCGGCCACACTGCTGGCGCTTGCCGCCGCCGGGTGCGGGGAGAAGCAGGAGACCGCGACCGCGTCGGCGGGCAGCACCCAGCACCTCACGCTGATGCTCGACTGGTTCCCGAACGCCGACCACGTCGGGATCTACCAGGCGCTTGCGGAAGGAGATTTCACCAAGGCGGACCTCGACGTTCACGTCGAGGTGCCGTCCGACGTGGCCGATCCGCTCCAGCTGCTGGCCACGGGCAAGGTCGACGTTGCGATCTCGTACGAGCCCGAGGTGCTGCTGGCGCGAAACCAGGGGCTGCCGCTGGTGTCGGTGGCCGCCATCGTGCAGAAGCCGCTCACCTCGATCGTGTCGGTCGGCTCCAAGCACATCACGAGCCCGGCGCAGCTGCGGGGCAAGCGCGTCGGCTACGCCGGGATCCCGTATCAGCTCAGCTATCTCAAGACGATCCTGGCTCGGGCCGGCGTGCCCGCGAGCTCGGTCAAAGTGACGAATGTCGGTAGCAATCTGGTCCCGGCGATGCTGTCGGGTCGCGTCGACGCCACCATCGGTGCGTTCTGGAACTACGAGGCGATCCAGCTCGCCCAGCTCCACAAGCATCCGAACGTGATCCACGTGGAGGACGTCGGCGTCCCCACCTACAACGAGCTCGTCGTGGTCGTCCGCAAGAACACGATCGTCAATCACCCGGACGTGGTCCGGCGGTTCGTGCAGGCGCTCGCGCGCGGCTACGAGTCCGCCCGCAGCAATCCCCAGGCGGCCGTCGCCAACCTCGTCCATGCGAGCCCCGGGCTTGATCCGAAGCTCCAGCTGGCCAGCGTGCGCGCGACGCTGCCGGTGTTCTTCCCGAGCAACCCCTCCGAACCGTGGGGCTGGCAGGACCCGGCGCAGTGGAACGCGTACGGGCAGTGGATGTTGAACAACCATCTGATCTCGGTCCCGAACGCGGTCCTCGACGCGTCGACCAACGAGCTGCTCGCCGGCCAGGGCCTGTAGCGGGGCGCACGCGGATCCGTTCCGGGGACCGATGAGTTTCGGCCCGGGCGACGGTCTTCAGTGCAGGCGCATGCGAAACCTCCAGACCCAGCCGCGATGAGAGCTCGCCCATCCCTTCCCCCGGCGATGGCCGATCCCATACGATGATGTTCGTGCACGAATCGCAACTCGCGGTCGCGCAGGGCGGGCTCGAGCGACAGTTCGAACAGCATCGCTCGGCGCTGACGGGCTACTGCTACCGGATGCTGGGCTCGCCGTTCGAGGCCGAGGACGCCGTGCAGGACACGTTCCTGCGAGCGTGGCGGGGATTCGACCGGTTCGAAGGCCGCGCGGCGCTCCGGTCGTGGCTGTACCGGATCGCCACCAACGTCTGCCTCGACATGCTGAGTGGCCGCTCCAAGCGGGCGCGCCCGATGGACTTCGGCCCGGCGCAGACGCCGGACGCGGCGAACCTGAACGTACTGCCCGAGGCCACCTGGATCGAGCCGATCCCCACGAGCTTCGTCAGCGCCGAGAGCGACCCCGCCGAGCTGGTCACGCAACGCGACACGATCCGCCTCGCGTTCGTGGCCGCGCTCCAGCACCTGCCCGCCCGCCAGCGCGCCGTGCTGATCCTGTGCGAGGTCCTGCGCTGGAAGGCCAGCGAGGTCGCGGAGCTGCTCGATACGAGCGTGGCATCGGTCAACAGTGCCCTGCAACGCGCCCGGGCGACGCTCGAGGAGCGCGACATCGAGACCACCGATGCCGTGGCGCCGATGGACCAGAGCCAGCAGGACCTGCTGGCGCGCTACGTCGATGCGTTCCAGCGCTACGACATCGACGCGCTGACCCTGCTTATCCGCGAGGACGCCAGCCAGTCGATGCCGCCGTACGACATGTGGCTCTCGGGCCGCGACGACGTGTTCGGCTGGTGGTTCGGCGCGGGGATCGGGTGCAAGGGTTCGCGCGTGATCCCGGTCGAGACCGCGAACGGCTCGGTCGCGTTCGGGCAGTACAAGCCGAGCGAATCCGGCAGCGGCTACGATCCGTGGGCGCTCCAGGTGCTCGAGATCGCCGGCGGGAAGATCGTCGATTTCACGTTCTTCCTCTCGACTGAGCGGCTGTTCCCGCTGTTCGGGCTTCCGGCGCGGCTCGAGTCCTGACGGGCGCTCAGCGCTCAGCGCTCAGCACGTCGTCGAGCCCCATGAACGCGATCAGCGCGCGGAGCTCGTCCGAGGCGTGGCGCAGCGTGATCCGGCAGCGGTGCCGGCGCGCGGCCAGCTGAAGCCGGGCGAGCGCGTCGACGGCCACCGCATCCGCGGCGACGCCGGCGACGTCGCAGACCGCGCACGCGGCGCCACTGCCCTCGAGCAGCTGGCAGACCCGCTCATACAGCGCCGGCAGGTCCGCGGGTTCGATCGGACCGGCGATCGCGAACGTGATCGTGCGCGGCGGCAGCGCTGCCATGCCCTGAAGGACCGCGATCAGGCCAAGAACTCATCGGCCCTGTACGCCATTTCGGCGAATCGCGGCGCTGAAGCGAGCCTCGTCGCGCGGGCTCGGCTCGGTCGTCGCGATCCAGTCCTCGAGCGTGGCCATGAATCGCTCGGGCTCGTCGAGGTGCGGGAAGTGCCCGGCGCGCTCGAACAGCTCGAACCGGCTGCCAGCGATGAGCTCATGCGCACGCCGCCCGTGCTCGACCGGAATGATCCGGTCCCGCGCCCCCCACACGATCAGCACCGGCAGCTCGGCCGCGAGATACAGGCGGTCGACGGCCTGGACCCGCTGGCCACCGGGGTCGACACTCGCGCGCAGCGTGTGGACGAACGCGATGCGGCTCTGGGGATCCCCGAGCGAGGCGTGACCCCGTGCCATCTCGATCACGTCGTTGCCGAGCGGCACGCCGATCCGGCCGAGTGCCCGCCCGACGGCGCGGCCGGCGCTGAGCACGTGGCGGCCGGCGAGTACCGGCAGCACGAGCTCCGAGCCCGGGAACGTCGCCGCGCGGAGCAGGCCGCTCACCCGCCGCCCGAGCCCGCCGCTCGAGACCAGCGCCAGGCGCTCCACGCGCTCGGGGAACTGGTAGGAGAACTGCATCGCCACCCCGCCGCCGAGCGAGTGGCCGACGACCGTCACCGGGCCTAGGCCGAGCGACAGGACCAGGTCGCGGATGCCCGACGCGAACGCGCCCATCGAATAATCGCCGCGGGGCTTGGCGCTCTGTCCGTGCCCGAGCAGGTCCGGAGCGAGGACCGTGTGGTCGCGCGCCAGTTGGGGTCCGACCGTCTCCCACACCACCGACGACGCCGTGATCCCGTGGATCAGGACGATCGGCGGGCCGCTGCCCGCCAGCCGGTAGGCAACTCGGTGACCGTGGATGGTGGTCTCTTGCAGGTCGAAGCTCATGGTGGTGTCCAAGCTCATCGTGGCGCCCCTTCTTTAGGTCGCCGGGTCCGCAGAAGCCCTTTCCCGCGCCCGGCCTGGCGGGTGCAAAACGTGCCGAAGCCCATACCCGCCCGGCCGCATACTACGCATAAGCGCCTGTCAGGCGCGTATGTCGCCTGGGCCGGACGCGTCGGCCGAGTTTGGCACCTTTTGCACCGCCAGGGGCCGTGTGCGAGTCCTTGCCGACCCGTAAAACGCCCGAAACCTCCCCCCGCGGCCGCGTGTACGCGGCCCCTACGCCGGCCGCTACCCGGGCCCCTACGCCGGCCGCTACCCGGGCCCCTACGCCGGCCGCTACCCGGGCCCCTACGCCGCCACCCGCGTCGCCGCCGACCCGCCACCCACCCGCAGCGCGTGCAGTCCCGCCAGCCCCGCCCACGGCGCGTACGGGGCGAAGAATTCGGCGACCTCCTTCTCGGTGGCCCGTGCCCACGGGTCCCCCGGCGGGGACGCGGTCACGGCGGCAACGGGCGCTGACGGTCTCCCGGCCGCGCCGGCGCGGAGGCGCCCCACGAGCTTCAAATACCCCACGTCTCCACAGGGCAGTTGGTCGAGTCGGCCCTGGCCGGTCAGCGCCAGCATCTGGACCGTCCAGCTGCCGATGCCGCGGATCGCCCGCAGCCGGCGCCACCCCCGCTCGTGGTCGGGATCGTGCAGGTCGACCCGACCGGTCGCGACCTCGCGCGCGGCGCGGACCAGCGCCACCGCCCGGCCGCCCGACAAGTCGAACGACTGCAGCAACGCCGGCGCCTGCGCCGCCAGCACCGCCGCCGTGGGCGCATCCCGCATCCCGCTCACATCGCAGCGGCGCCCGAGCCGGGCGATCAGCCGCCGCTCGATCTCCGCCGCCCGGCCGAACTCGATCAGCTGCTCGCAGATCGCCCACGCCAGGGCCTCGAACGGCTCGGGCTTTCCGCCTACCCGGAGGCCGGGCGAGGACCGCACCGACCGTCCGATCAGCGGATCGAACCGGAAGCGCTCGTAGAACGGCGCGATGTCCTGATCGATCCCGAGCGCGAGCCGCATCCGCTCGATCCCCCACTCGGCGGCCTCCCGATCGCGAGCGCGGCCACCGAACACCACCCGGTCGCGCGACGGCTGCGCGACGCGGACCAGCACCGGCGTCTCGCCAAAGTGGAGCAGGCGATGGAGCACCCCGCCGCGGACCCGGGTCAGGCCGTCCAGCCCGCTGCGCAACGGCAACGCGAACACCCAGCGGGGACGGACCTCAACGCGGACCTCGTCCCCAGGTGGCGTGCTCAATCCCCTTGCTTACCGATCACGTGCACGTCGACCAGGAACGACCGCGACGCCGTGATCGGCAGCAGGTCGGCGACGCGCCGGGAGCCGTTCTTCCCGGACCGCACCACCTTGCGAGCGGAGCGGCGCTTGATCAGCGCGATCGTCGCGGCGCCGGCGACGAACCCGGTGGCGGCCGCAGCGGCCGCCTGGACAGCGGGCAGTGAGGCCGAGGCCGGCCGCTCGATCGCGCGCACCTCGGCGAGCACCGGGAGCCCGTCGACGACCTCCTCGTCGGGCTCGACCGGCAGCTCCACGTCCTCAGGGGTCACGTCCACCGGGGCGTGTTCGTCCGCGAAAGGCTCAGTCATGCCCGCGACATGGTGACAGCGCTGGCGGTCAAGTTCAAAGAAGCCTCTCGTACACCCTGTAGGTTCGGACGATCCGGCCGCCCATCCGCTCCATCGCGCGGTTCATCGACCTGTTGCTCTCGAGGATCCAGCCGGTCTCGCCCTTCTTCTGGTTGGTGCGCTCGGCGGCGTCGTAGTGCATCTCGTACAGCTTCGCCCCAATCCCGGTGTGTTGGTACTCCGGCTTGACCCCGAGCGCGAACACACGGACGCGATCGATCTTGCGCCTGTACCAGAGCGCCTTGGCCCAGCCGAACGGGAGCAGGCGGCCGTTCAGGTGGATCAGGACCTGGTTGTAGTCGGGCAGCGTGAGCCCGGCCGCGACGGGCTCGCCGTCCTTCTCGGCGATGAACGCCCAGTTCTCGTCGAGCACTGGCTTGAGGTCCTTGGCGTAGTGGCGGACCTCCTCCTCGGTGAGCGGCACAAAGCCCCAATTCCGCTCCCAGGCGGCGTTGTAGACCTCGAGGAAGCGACCGATCTCCGCCTCCATGTCCCTTTTGCGCATCGGGCGAACGGTGATCCCGTACTTGCGCTCCACGTCGGCGGCCGCGCGCCAGATCGCCGGGTGGACCGCCGAACGCGCGGACACCTCGAGCGTCCACATGTAAAGGTCCATCGCCTTGGTCAGGCCGGCGCCCTCGATCAGGCGCGGGTAGTACGGGTGTTGCCAGTTGGTCAGGACCGTCGGGAGCAGCTCGTAGCCGTCGACGAGTACGCCGCACTCGTCGTTGGTCGTGAAGTCCATCGGGCCCACCATCCGGTCCCGGCCCCGGTCGCGCAGCCACTCCTCCGCCGTTGACAGCAGCGCGTTCGCGGCCTCGACGTCGTTCTCGCACTCGAAGAAACCGAACATCCCCCAGTCGTGATGCTGGAACTCGTTGAAGTGGCGGTCGATGTGGGCGGTGATCCGGCCGACTGGCTGCCCATCCCTCCAGGCCAGGAAGAACTCGACCTCGGCGTGCTGGAAGAACGGATTGCGCCCCCGGTCGAAGAACCGCTTGCGGTCGAACAGCAACGGCGGCACCCAGTTGGGCTCGTTACGATAGAGCCGCCACGGCAGCTTGATGAATGTGTCCAGCTCCTGCTTGCTCCCGACCGGGCGAACTTCCAGGGCCCGACGAGCCGGCAGGGTCACGTCTAGCGCCATCTGATCCGGAACGTTATATGTCCACCTCCATCGATGTCTTCGCCAAGGCCCGCGAGTACGAGCGCCTTGAGCAGCTCCGCGCAGCCCGCGAGCTCGACCTCGTGCCCTACTTCCGCGTGCTGGAGGGCCCGACCCTGCCGGTCGTGGAGATGGAGGGCAAGCGCCGGATCATGCTCGGCTCAAACAACTACCTGGGGCTTACCGGCGATGAGCGCGTCGCCCAGGGGGCGCGGGACGCCCTCGCGCGCTACGGCACCGGGCTCACCGGCTCGCGCTTCCTGAACGGGACGACCGATCTGCACCTGAAGCTCGAGCAGGAGCTCGCCGAGTGGTTCGGAACCGAGGCCGCGCTCGTGTTCACGACCGGCCACCAGGCGAACATCGGTGCGCTCGGCACGATCCTCGCCCCTGGGGACACGGTCGTCGTCGACTCCGGCGACCACGCCTCGATCCTCGACGGCTGCATCCTCTCCCGCGCCAAGCTGCGGGCGTTCCGCCACAACCGGCTCGACAAGCTCGAGCAGACGCTCGAGAAGGCTGCCGGCGACGGCGGCGGGATCCTGGTCGTGGTCGACGGCGTGTTCTCGATGGAGGGGGATGTCGCGCCCCTGCCCGAGATCGCCGAGCTGAGCCGCCGTTACGGCGCCCGGTTGATGGTCGACGAGGCCCACGCGCTGGGCGTGCTGGGCGCGCGCGGCGCCGGCGCATCCGAGCTGTTCGGCGTCGAGGACCAGGTCGATCTGCGGATGGCGACCTTCTCGAAGTCGCTCGCCTCGTGCGGCGGCGTGATCGCGGGGCCGGCCGACGTGATCGAGTTCCTGCGCGTCTCGTCCCGCCCGTTCATGTTCACCGCCTCGGCCGTGCCCGCGGCGCTCGGGGCGGCGCTGGCGGCGGTCAGGGTCTGCCGCTCGGACGAGGGGCGCGAGCTGTTCGCGCGGGTCCTCGACAACGCGCGCTACCTGCACCGCGGGCTCGACGAGCTCGGTTTCCAGGTCGTGAAGCCGACCCGGCTGGCCGACGGCACCGAGATCGTGACCACGGTCGTGCCGGTCGTCGTCGGCGACGACTGGAAGGCGGCGTTCCTGTGGAAGGCCCTGTACGACCGCGGCCTGTACGTCAACGTCGCGCTCCATCCGGCGGTCCCGCCGGCCGGCGCGCTGCTGCGAACGAGCGTGATGGCCACGCACGATCACGACACGCTCGACCGGGCGCTCGAGATCTTCGCCGACGCCAAGCAGTGGTTCGAAAGCGAGCACGGCTCGCTGCCGGGCCGGGCGTAGCGCCCCGGCTTGTCCACACTCGCACAAGACATCCGGCCTCAAAAAAAACACGCTCTAAGCGCATGCCCAGCACTTGTGACGTTGCTGTTATCCGCGCCGATGTCGTAGCTTCTTGCTCTACCGAAGAGGCCGACAACAGCGCGGCCAAACGGGTAGGGAAGGCCGGAAACGGGGGCAAAAATACCGCGCGCCCGAGCGTGCGGGAATCGTGTTTGTGCAGATTCAGGACCCACGGGAGGGGGTCTCGCGGGCCCCTGCCATTTGTAAACAAGAGTGTCCGACTCGTCGGACCTAATGGGAGGAAGCGAAGCACCAAATGAGTGAGACCGCCACGATGACCCCGGCGCCGCAACGACTGCGAGCACTGGAACGAGCCAACGCGGTCAGGCTCGCCCGCGCGGAGCTAAAGCGACGGATCGCTGAGGGAGAAGCCACCGCCGCGGACATCATTTTGGACCCGCCTGATGAGGCGCTCAGCTGGGCGATTGGAGAGCTGCTGATGAGTCAGCGCCGGTGGGGCAGTACCAAGTGCCGGAAGTTCCTCTCGCGGCATCACATCACAGAGACCAAGACTCTCGGCGCGCTCACCGATCGCCAGCGTCACATGCTGGCGGACCAGCTCGAGTCGTGCTCGGCTCGAGCGTTCGAGTTACTCACCGTGTAGATAGGCCGTTACGGCCCCGCGCGACTGCCCCTGGGCGGTGGCGCGGGGACCCGGCCCCGGAGCACCCGCCCCCGCCCCGGAGCACGCGGCCCGGCCCCCCGGAGAACCGGCCCCGCAGGACAACGGGCCTCAGATCTGGATCCCGACCGGCACGGGGCTGGCGCCGGCGAAGAAGAAGAACCAGATCACGAACGCCGCCAGCGTCACGCCGGCGCTGACCACGAGCACGGCCTCGAGCACGTAGTGGCCGGTGTCGTCGAGGCCTCTGGAGCGGCGGTTGGCCTGGTAGTACTCGCTCAGCTTGGCGAGCACCGCCGCGAGCAGCCCGATCGTCGCCACCACGCCGATGAAGCTCACGCCCAGCGCCGTCCCGAGCGATGACGTCGCGCCCTGCACCTGGGACCCGATCCACAGCCACAGCAGCGGCGTCCCGATCCACAAGACGAGGCTGCCGACGACCATGATCAGCAGCACCAGAGTCGCCCCGGCACCGGTCCTCAGGAGATCGCGCACGTGCCGTCGAGGGTAGCTTCGCTAGCGCGCCGCCCCGCACCCGGGGCGGCGGTGGCTAACGGACAGCCGGAGGAGAGCTTGACCTCCCACCAGCCCATCAGCATCCCCACCAGCCCGAGCCGCGGGCGCACGAACCACACCCCGCAGCCGGGCTCGCCGATCTCGCGGTTGGAGATCCGGACGAACCGGTAGCTGCCCGGGTCGAGCAGCATCTTCTCGAGCGCCAGACGGCTCGCCGCCTGCTCATCGGCGCGCTTGGTGATCGTCGCGCGGGCCGACTGAACCCGAGCCGCCAGCTCGTCGCGGACTCGCTCGAGCTCGCCGAGGCCAAGCAACCGCGGCGCGGCCGTCGATCGCGCCGGCTCGGAGTCGAGCCCTCCCATCGGATAGGCCGTGACAAACGCCTCGGCCAGCTCGCGCTCGAGCTTGTCGATCTGCGCCCGCAGCGACCGTCGTGCCGAAAGCTCGTCCTGCCCCGCACCCGTGAGCATCGCCAGCTCTACATCCGGCACGGCGCGTGAGTCGTGTTCGAGAAGCTCCAACGCTGCCTCCTTTCGGGCGCTCGGGCCAGCTTACCAGCCGCCGCCGCCCCGATTTAGGCGGTCCCGAGAACATCGGCGGCCAGCCACAACGCCTCCTCGACGTGGATCGCCGGGACCCCGTCGACGCCGACCGAGAAGAGCACCATCCGGCGCGTGCGCGGCCCGGGGGCTTGACTCGCCACCGGCTCGCCGAACAACGTCGCGTGGACGCTCAGCGAGTCCGCGACCACGAGCTGACCCTCAGGCAGCGGGGCGCCCAAGGCCTCGCGCCCGAGCCGGTCCCCCGCCACCGAGATCCGGATCCCGAGGCTGTCGGCGTCGACCGCCTCGGCGTCCAGCGCCCATACCGGCACCCCAGTCTCGACGAGCGCGATCAGCAGCCCGTCGGCCACGGCGTCCCGCGGCTGGAAGCGACCCTGGACCAGGCGCGCCACCGCCGCCGCCTCGGCCGGAATCCGCGCCGCATCTGGATCGACCCCGACCTGGCGGAAGAACGCCCGGTAGGCATGCGGGATCGGCCGGGTGCGCATTGCCACCACGCTGGCGCCGCGGTAGCGATCGGACAGCTCCCGCAGCCGCAGCGCGACCTCGCGTGAACTCGCCCGAACCCGCGCATCCACCACGGTCCAGACCAACCGGAGGCCCGGAAACTCTTCCCTCAGCTTCGGCTCCACGAGGCCGGCGACGGAGCTCATCGCCCGCGGTCACCGGCGCAGCAGCGCCTGCACCTGCCCGGCCAGGGCCGCCCTGGACAGCCAGTGCTCGCCGATCAATCGCTGGGCCACGGTCCCGCCACGATAGGCGAGCTCGAGCAGCGGGCAGGCGGTGACGCTGTACAGGCCGCCGACCCCGCCGTCGGGGTCGTAGGCGACGGGGAGCGTCCAGTGGTGAGCGCGGACCACCTTGGCGGCGGCGGCGTGGCCCGCGTTGACCGCAACCGCCGCGTACTGAGCCCCCCGGGTCCCCGGTTCACCCGAGAGCGTCTGCATCGTGTTGACCTCGCGCTCGCACGCCCGCGATCCGGTCACGAAGAAGTCGAGCACGAGCGGCCCGCGCTTGGCCAGCAGGCACACGTTCAGCGCGCGCGGATCGTGGCGCGCGAGCGTGCACGGCGGGGAGAGGTTCGCGTCGCCGTTCAAGGTCGACGCCGCCAAGGGCGCGGCGAAATCGCGAAGCGGCTGACCCGCAGCCACGCCCGGGGTCCCGGACCCGGCCTTGTGGGAGGTCAGCGCGTAGACCAGAAAGCCGATCACCAGCACCGCCGCGAGCCCGCCGACTATCCAGGCGTAGCGGCGGTTGTCGATCAGCGCCCGGGCCGGCGTCGGGATCTCGCCGCCCGCGGGCCCGCCCTCGCCTGGTGACCGTCCCTCGCCCTCGATCGGTGGCGGTCCGTCGCCCTCGACCGGCTCGGACCCGCTCACGCCACCCGGGCTCGCCGCCGCCGCGGCAGCGCGCCGGCGACGCGCCCCACACGCTCGCGAACGCTCTGAAGCACGTCTCCCCGCTCGGACAGCGCGAGTACCGACGGAAGCACGAGCAGGACGCCACCGAGCGACACCGACAGGTCCACGAGCGTCACCAGCCCGAAGTCGCGCAGCATCGTGATGCTCGACAGCGTGAGCACGCCGAACCCGGCGATCGCGGTGATTCCGGAGGCGAGCACCGCCGATCCGGTGAACCGGTAGGTCCGCGCCAGCGCGTCGGCCGGCGAGCGCCCGGCGCGGCGCTCCTGGCGGAACCGCTCGGACAGCAGCACGCTGAACTCGGTGGAGATCGCGATCACGAGCGCGCCGAGTGTGGCCGACATCGGGTTGAGCGGGATCTGCGTGGCGAACAGGATCAGCGACGACCAGCCCGTGGCCAGCACGATTGGTACGAGCGGGACGAGCGCCCGCCGCACCGTGCGCAGGACCGCGAGCAGCACCAGCCCGACCGCGACCAGCCCGGCCAGCAGCATCAGCATCCGATGACCCGACGACGACAGCGACGCATCCGCCTGGGCCGCGAGCACCGGCAGGCCGGCGAGCTCGGCGGTGACGCCGGACGGCGGATGCATGTGCGCCCGCATGTAGTCGATCACCTGCTGCTGGCGGGACAGCGGCATCAGGCGGATGCCGAACGCGAGCGTCGCCTCGCGGTGGTCAGGCGTGATCACCGCCTGGGAGAAGTAGGGCGGGACGGCCTTCAGCAGGCTCGAGATCAGGCCGGTCGTCAACGTGCTCGAGCACGAGCCGCTCGTCGCCTGGGTACCCGAGCAGAACAGATCGGGCAGTGACAGCGCCGGGCACAGCGTCGCCTTCGCGCACCCCTTCTCCTCGACGTACCCGAAGTGGGCCAGTAGCGTGTTCTCGTAGCGCACCATCCAACCGATCGTCGTCGGTGTCGCGACGTTGCTCGAGTGAACGACGACGTCGATCTCGCCCGACACTCCGGTGACGCGCTCGAGCGTTCGCAGGTTCTGCAGCGCGGGCATGTTCGACGGGACGAGCTTGGTCACGTCGGACTGGACCGGCATCTGCGTGTCAGCGACCCAGCCCGCCGCGGCCAGGACCAGCCCGATGAGCAGTACACGGCCGGGATGCCGCACCGCCCCCGCCACCGCGGCCCGCGAGACCCGGCCCACCCGCCGCGACACCCCGGCGCGGTCCCGGGCGTCGCCGATGATCTCCCCCGCTCCGCGCGCCGAGGCGCCTACGACGCCGAGGGACGGCGGGTTCCAGCGGCGAACCGGCCGCGGGCGGCCGACGCGAGCCGATCGCCGGCGACCGGCGAGGACCATCGCGGCCGAGCCCGCGGTGAGCGCGCACACGAGGGCGATTCCGATTCCCACGATCAGCAGCAGGCCGAACCCGCGGACCATCGGCACCGGCGAGAGCAGCAGCGCCAGGAAGCCGGCGGCCGTGGCCAGCGCGGCGGTCGCGATCGTCGGAGCAGCGGTGCTCGCGGCGTGGGCCACTTCGGCGGCGACGTCCCCATCGGGCCCGCCGGCGCCGGCGGTTCGCGCCTCCTCGGCCCGCGCCTGGAACTGGATCGCGTAGTCGACCGCCAGCCCGATCAGGATCGGCAGCACCGCGATCGAGGCCATCGTCAGCGTTCCGCCGACCAGCGACACCGCTCCGAACGTGATCCCGGCCGCCGCCAGCGCGATCCCGAGCGGCAGCAACCGCGGGCGCGACCGGAACACCAGCAGCAGCACCACGCCCATCACCAACAGCGCGCCGGCGAGCAGGCCAGCGATCGATCCGGTGATCGTCGTGGCGAGGGCGCCGGTCACGACCGGCACTCCCGAGACCGTGTACGTGCCGTGATAGGCGGAGCGGAACATCGGCATCTGCACCGCCTGCTCGATCCACTTGATCGCCTGCGCCTGCTGGGCCGCGCTCAGCGACGCCTTCAGCCGGACCTGGATCAGCGCCGAGTCGGCGGTCGGGAACAGGTAGGCGAACCGTGACTTCGGCTGGTTCACGCCGCGCGTCTGGTCGAACACGATCTCCGGGATGAACTGCGGGTCGTCGATCGTCGGCTGGCCTGAGATGCCCGAGTTCAGGTACATCTGGAGCAGGTTCGTGGTCTCCTGCTCTTGGGCAATCGAACCCGCCGCGTTCTCGAGCGTGGTCGCCTGCTTCTGCGACATGTGCCGCGCCAGCGCCAGCGTGTACGCACTCGTCTTGGCTTTCTGGACCGTCTGCTGAGCCGCGCTCGTGATCTGCTCGATCTCGGTGTTCACGGCGGCGACCGCGCGGTTCAGGAACGTCCCCGGGCCGTACACAACCTGCGCCGGCCGAGCCTTCATTAGCTTTCCGCAGGGGCTCCCCCACCCTCCGTACGGCGTCGCGGTTCCGGCCGGGGCCGGCGTGAACGCCTGGAGCTGCTGGTTGGCGACCACGACCTGGCCGGCGAGGCACGCCTCGAGCTGGCTGACCGTCGCGAGGTCCTTGGTCTCGACCAGATCCGTCAGCGGCTCGCGGATCAGGATCACCACGGGATCGCCGCCGAAGTGCTTGTTGTCGTCGAGGCTGGCCTGGAATGTCGGCGACGAGCGGCTGACGAACGTGTCGCTGTTGGTGTTCGGCTGCAGCCGCAGCGCCAGCACGCCGCCACCCAGCGCGAGCGCGAGCACGACGCCGAGCGTCACCGCCGGTCTACTTGCGGCGGCCCGCGCCAGCCGCTCCAACAGCCGCCCCGTCATGGTGTTGGGGGTGGGTGGCGGGACATCTAGTCCATCGCGAGCGGGCCCTGCGACTCCCCGGACAGGAACTGGCGGATGAACGGATTCTCGGAGTTGAGCATGTCCTCGGCCGGACCCGCCTCGACTATCCGGCCCTTCCACAGGACGTTGATGTAATCCGCGACCCGGCGGGCGCTCATGATGTCGTGGGTGATCACGCAGAACGTCGGGAGGTGCTCGCGACCCTTCGACTTCGCCTCTTCCATCATGTCGCGGTGGATCTCGAGGATCAGCTCGCCGAGCAGCGCCGTCCGCACCGGGTCCAGCCCCGAGTCGGGCTCGTCGAACAGCAGGATGTCGGGCTCGAGCACGAGCGCGCGCGCGAACCCGGCACGCTTGCGCATCCCGCCCGAGAGCTCGTTGGGCAGCTTGTCCACGGCCTCGGCGAGGCCGACCTCCTTGAGCCGCCGCATGACAATGTCCTCGACCTCGTCCTCACCCTTCTCGGTGTGCTGCCGCAGCGGGAACGCGACGTTGTCGAACACGTTCATCGACCCGAACAGCGCGCCGTCCTGGAACAGCAGGCCGAACTTTTTGCGCATCTCGAACAGATCGTCGTCGCGCATGTTCGGGACAGACTGCCCGTGGACCAGGATGTCGCCCTCGTCGGGGTACAGCAGCCCGACCATGTGCTTGATGCACACTGACTTCCCGGTGCCGGACGGTCCGAGGATCATCGACACCATCCCCTCGGGCAACCCCATGTTCAGCCCGCGCAGAATCTCCGTCCGCCCGAACGCCTTGTACGTGTCGATGAACTCGACCGCGTCGGGTCGCCCCGACGGATACACCTTGTACGTATGCCACTTGTACTCGTCCTCGGATGCCCCCGGAGGCGGCCCCGGACGCGGCGCCTGCTCGTCGACCACCGACACGCGCGAGCCGGACTCGCGCTCGCCCGCGCCCGCTTCACGCTGATCGTCGCGATCGTCGCCCGCGTCGCCGTCGTAGTCGCCATGGATCGGCGCCGGCTCGTCGCCCGCGGCGTCCTCGGGCTCCTCAGCGTCCCAGTCTTCGTCGTCAAACGCCATTGTCAGCCTCCGATTGGTGCCCGGGGGTTGGCGCCCCAGAAGAGCTGCGTGCCGAGCATTCCGATGAGATGTACGCCCACAAGGTTCAGGACCATCGACTTCGCGGTGGCGGTACCCACGCCTACAGGCCCACCGCTTGCGTTGTACCCGTAATAGCAGCCGACCAGCACGATGAGCGTCGCCATCGCCATCGCCTTTATCAAGCTGAATAAGAGGTCCGGTGGATTCTGGAACTCCCAGAAGATCAGGAAGTAGCCCCCTGAGGACACGTCTCCGATCTGCTGCACGACCGCGATGTAGCTCGCCACGAAGCCGGCGCCGATCGCGATCACGTACACGAACGGCAGCACGATCCACGCCGCCAGCAGCCTCGTCCCGCACAGGAACGTCATGCCGCTGATGCCCATCACCTCGAGCGCGTCGATCTCGTCGGAGATCCGCATCGAGCCGAGCTCGGCGACGATTCCGGTGCCGACCTTGGCGGCCATCATGTAGCCGAACGCGAGCGGCGCGAGCTCGCGCAGGTCGCACCACGCCGAGAACACGCCCGAGAATGCCGGGGCTCCCTGCGAGCGCAGCAGGTAGGCGCCCTCGATCCCGCACGTGAGCCCGACGATGAACACGAGCGTGCAGATCACGATCGCCGAGCCGACGACCAGGATCCCCGCCTGGCGCAACGTCTCGCCGAAGAACTTGAACACGCGTAGGCGGAACACCTCGCCGAGCACCTGCGTGGTGAACTTGGCGATCTCGCCGAACGCCTCGATCCATCCCTTTGGTGTGATGATCAGGTCGTTCATCAGCGCGGGATCGTGGTGATCTCGGGGTGGGTCGCGAGCAGCGTCTGGGTGAACGCGTAGTTGAACGCGAAGATCCCCAGGAACGCGATCACGACCGCCTGGTTGACGGCGCGTCCCACCCCCTCGGCCCCGCCCGAGGCGGTCATCCCCTTGTAGCAGCAGACGACGGCGATGATCGCGCCGAACAGCGTCGTCTTTACCACCGACCCCCACAGATCGGTCGTCTCGGCGTTGTTGAAGAAGGTCGAGAAGAACGGGCCGAGAGACGCGTGGTTGACGAGCGTCGCGAGGATCCCGCCGAAGACGCCGAAGATCACGGCATAGATGTCGAACAGGCCGGTGACCAGCATCAGCGCCAGGAACCGCGGCACGACCAGGTTCTTGATCGGGTCGACGCCGAGCACCTGGAGCGCGTCGAGCTCCTCGCGGATCTTGCGCGCGCCGAGATCGGCCGTGATCGCGGTGCCGGCGACGCCGGCGAGCACGATCGCGTCGACGAACGGTGCGAACTCCCGGATCGACGCGAGCACGAAGAAGCCGCCCAGGCGGTCGAGCGCACCGAACAGCACGAGGAAGTTCGCGGCCTGGAGGCCCGGCGCCTCGTACCCGAACGCGATCGTCGAGATCAGCAGCGGGAACCAGCACAGCCGCAGCGCGAACATGAACTGGCCGACGAACTCGGGGCCGTACGGGTACGGCGGCCGGACGGCAGAGACCAGCGTCTTGCCGGTCAGGATCATCATGTTGCCGACCTCTTCGAGTAGTCCCTTGATGGGCGAGTACCCACGATCGGCGACGGCTCTGATCAAATCTGCTCCAGCCTCCCGGGTCTGCAGTGCCGCCACGCGGCTGACGGCCTAAGCCTACGGCGAGGTACCCGGAAATACCAAATTGGAACCGTCACCAGGAACCGGCGTGAGCGCGCAGGTCAATTGCTATGTTCGCCCCGCCGTGACCTCGAGGAGCTTTGGCCTGATCTGCGGACTGCTGACGGTGCTCGCCCTCGCCGCGTGCGGGGGCGGAGCGCGCCAGGACGCGAGCGAGCCGAGCGGGAACTTCCCCGTGGCGGTGGCGACCGCGGCCTTCCCCGCCTCGCAGCGCTTGTCCGAGCACACCCACCTCGTGCTGGCCGTGCGCAACACCGGCTCGAAGACGATCCCGAATGTCGCCGTGACGATCTGCAACGTCACGTGTGCGTATCCGGCGCCACCCGGTGAGGGCACCGACGCCGCGGCGTTCGCCCAGGACCTACAGATGACCGGGCTCGCGAACCCGTCGCGGCCGGTGTGGGTCGTCGATCGTCCACCGGGCACGTGCAGCGCCGGCTGCCAGCCAGGCTCTGCCGACGGCAGCGGCAGCCCCGGCGGGGCCGTCACGGCGTACTCGAACACGTGGGCGCTGGGCTCGCTCGCGCCCGGGCATACCGCCAAGTTCGATTGGTCCGTGACCGCGGTGGCGCCCGGCCGGCACGTCGTCGCCTGGGAGGTGGCCGCGGGCCTCAACGGCAAGGCCAAGGCGGTCACGAGCAGCGGCTCGCTCCCGCACGGGACGTTCACGGTGCTGATCCACAACGCGCCGTCCGAGTCCTACGTGAACAACAACGGCCAGATCGTCACGACCACGTCAAGCGCCCCGTAGTTTTGGATGGGCCGCCTGCGGCGGCGTCCGTGGGGCCATGTGCCCCGTCCGGACGGTCCCGATTACTCGCTACTTGACGTCGCCCAGAGGTTGATTCCGCCCTCGACCGCGAGCTTGTCGATCTCTTCAAGCTCGGCCGGCTCGAAGTCAAGGTGGTCGAGCGCGGCCACGTTCTGCTCGAGCTGAGCGACGCTGCTCGCTCCGAGCAGGGCGCTCGTGATCCGTGGATCGCGAAGTACCCACGCGATCGCCATCTGCGCGAGCGACTGCCCGCGGCGCTTCGCGATCTCGTTCAGTCCCTTCACGTGCGCGAGATTCTCGGGCGTGAGCATCGACTCGTCGAAGTAGTTCCCGATCCGCGCGCGCGAGTCCTCGGGCACGCCGTCGAGGTACTTGCCGGTCAAGAGGCCCTGGGCGAGCGGCGAGAATACGATCGCGCCGGTGCCCTCGCGCTCGAGCACGTCGAGCAGCTCCTCCTCGATCCAGCGGTTGAGCAGCGAGTACGAAGGCTGGTGGATCAGCAGCGGCGTCCCGAGCTCGCCCAGGATCAGCGCCGCCTCCTCGGTCCGGCGAGGACCGTAGGAGGAGATACCGACGTAGCGCGCCTTCCCCTGGCGGACCGCCGTGTCGAGCGCGCCCATCGTTTCCTCGAGCGGAGTGTCGGGGTCGAAGCGGTGGGAGTAGAAGATGTCGACGTAATCGAGCCGCATGCGCGTGAGGCTCTGCTCGAGGCTGCCCAGCAGGTACTTGCGCGATCCCCACTCGCCGTACGGACCGGGCCACATGTCATAGCCGGCCTTGGTCGAGATCACGATCTCATCGCGATGCGCCTTCAGATCCTCGTCGAAGATCCGCCCGAAGTTGATCTCTGCGCTTCCGTACGGAGGCCCGTAGTTGTTGGCCAGGTCGAAGTGCGTGATCCCGAGGTCGAACGCGCGACGGATGATCGCCCGGCTGTTCGCGAGCGGGCGGTCGTCGCCGAAGTTCTGCCAAAGCCCGAGCGAGATCGCCGGCAGCTTCAGCCCGCTGCGCCCGCTGCGGCGATACGGGATCTTCTCGTAGCGTCCCTCGTCGGGGACATAGGCGCGCCAGCCAAGGTCCGGGTTGAACGGCACGACGCGAGTATTTCATGCCGGCGTGGCAAGGTCACGCTTGGCCACTTGCGAGGTCCAGTTTGGACATCCGGATAATGACGGCGGCCGGACCCCCACGTTAATCTGTGGCTTGTATGCCTCGGCCCCGTCGAGGCGGGGTTTCGTACGCGCTCGCGCCGACACGGCGCCCATAGGAAGGAAAACAAACCGCATGCCTCGCATCCGCCAGCAGAACGTCCTCGCCGCGCAGTGGGCTCCAAACGGAGGCGCGCTCGGGGCTCCCGATCTCACACTCTCCGACAACCAGGTGTTCGGCGCGAACGTGTTCAGCCGAGCCGTCCAGCGCCAGCGCCTTTCCTCCGACGTCTTCAAGCGGCTGCAGCGGACGCTCGCCCGCGGCGAGGCGCTCGACACGTCGCTCGCCGACGCGGTGGCGCTCGCCATGAAGGAATGGGCGATGGAGCGGGGCGCGACCCATTACACGCACTGGTTCCAGCCGCTGACGGGCTCGACCGCCGAGAAGCACGACAGCTTCTACGCCCCGACCGAGGAGGGCACCGCGATCGCGGAGTTCTCGGGCAAGGAGCTGATCCAGGGCGAGCCCGACGCGTCGAGCTTCCCGACCGGCGGTATCCGGGCCACGTTCGAGGCGCGCGGCTACACGGCCTGGGACCCGACCTCACCGGCGTTCATCCTCGAGAACCCCAACGGCACGCTGCTGTGCATCCCGACCGCATTCGCGTCGTGGACAGGTGAGGCGCTCGACCACAAGATCCCGCTGCTGCGCTCGATGGATGCGCTGTCCAAGTCGGCGATCCGCGCGCTCAAGCTGTTCGGCGACACCGATGCGAACCGCGTATTCACGACGATCGGGCCCGAGCAGGAGTACTTCCTGATCGACGAGCAGTACTACTTCGAGCGGCCCGACCTGATCACGACCGGCCGCACCCTGTTCGGCGCCAAGCCACCGAAGGGCCACGAGCTCGACGACCACTACTTCGGGTCGATCCCCGACCGGATCCTCGCGTACATGCTCGAGACCGAGCGCGAGCTGGCCAAGCTCGGCGTGCCGGTCAAGACCCGCCACAACGAAGTGGCTCCCAACCAGTACGAGATCGCCCCAATCTTCGAGAACTCGAACGTCGGCTCTGACCACCAGCAGCTGACGATGCAGATCATGCAGAACGTCGCGCGCCGCTACGGGCTCGTGTGCCTGCTGCACGAGAAGCCGTTCGCCGGCGTCAACGGCTCGGGCAAGCACAACAACTGGTCGATGGGTACCGACACCGGCAAGAACCTGCTCGAGCCGGGCGACACGCCGCACCGGAACCTAGAGTTCCTGTTCTTCTGCGCGGCGGTGATCCTGGCCGTCAACAAGTACCAGGGGCTGCTGCGCGCGTCGATCGCCTCGCCAGGTCAGGACCATCGCCTCGGCGCCAACGAGGCGCCGCCGGCGATCATGTCGATCTTCCTCGGCACCGACCTCGAGAACGTGTTCGGCGCAATCGAGCGCGGTGAGACGTCCGAGACCAGAGCGCAGTCGTTCCTGGGGCTTGGTACGCCGGTGCTGCCGCAGCTGCCCAAGCACGGCGGCGATCGCAACCGCACCAGCCCGTTCGCGTTCACCGGCAACAAGTTCGAGTTCCGGGCGCTCGGCTCGAGTCAGTCGCCCGCGCTCCCGAACACCGTGCTCAACACGATCGTTGCCGAAGCGATCGACGAGCTCGCAGATGAGCTTGAGGCGGCGGTCAAGGACGGCCCGCCGGCCGGCGATTCGCTGCGCGACGCGGTGCTCGAGGACGCGCTCCGGCCGATCCTCCAGCGCACGTATGCCGACAACAAGCGGATCATCTTCGGGGGCGACAACTACGACGAGGAGTGGCACGCCGAGGCCGAGCGTCGGGGGCTGTTGAACTTGCACGCGACGCCCGACGCGCTGCCGTATCTCGTCTCCGATGACACCGTTGAGGTGTTCGAGAAGCACAACGTGCTCTCGCGGCGCGAGCTCGAGTCCCGCCACGAGGTGTTCCTCGAGCAGTACGTGACCAAGCTCAACATCGAGGGCGAGACCGCGGCGTCGATCGCGCGGACGATGCTGCTGCCGGCGGCCGCCCGCTATCTGGCACTGCTGCTGGAGGCCCAGCTCGGCGAGCTCGCCGGCGAGACCTCGGACCTGATCGCCGAGTTCACCGAGGCGATCAAGAAGCTCGAGGCGGCGAACCTGGCCGAGAACCAGCCCGAGGAACTCGAGGCGCACGCCGAGTTCATGCGGGACTCGGTAGTCCCGGCGATGGCCGAGGCCCGCAACGCCGCCGACCGGCTCGAGAAGGTCGTGGCCGACGACCTGTGGCCGCTACCGAAGTACTCCGAGATCCTCTTCATTAAGTAGTCGCTCGGGTCACCCATCACTCCGGGCGCCCTCAACTTCACTCGAGGGCGCCCGGAGCGATGTCGTGACCCTCGCTCGCAGCTGGCAGGCGTTCTCCCGCCGCTCAAGTCACCGCGCCGTTGTGCCGACGCCACCGGCACGACATGCTGCGTGAGACTCCTCCATTCGGCAACGCAACTTGTACGCGCCCGGCGGGTTCTACGCTACGGTGGCATTGGTGGCAGGCCGTATGACTGAACACCGTGGGCGCTTTTTGACTCTGCTTCTCGGGCTGATGCTGGCCGGAGCCGCGGTGATTCCCGCTCCCGTCGCGGCCGCATCCAAGACGGCTCGCGCGCACGCGATTCACAAGGCCGGCGACGCCAACGCCCTCGCCGGGCGCGGCATGTGGATCTGGTACGTATCGCGCTCGAGTGGCGGCAGCGCCTCGTCGATCATCTCGACCGCGCGCAAGTACGGCCTCAGCACGGTGATGATCAAGAGCGGCGACGGCCGGACGATGTGGTCGCAGTTCAACTCCACGCTGGTTCAGGAACTCCACTCCGCCGGCCTGCACGTGTGCGCGTGGCAGTACGTTTATGGAAACTTCCCGCTCCAAGAGGCAAACGTCGCCTCCACCGCCGTCCACGACGGCGCGGATTGCCTGATCATCGATGCCGAGAGTGAATACGAAGGCAAGTACGTCCAGGCGCAGAGTTACATAACGCAGCTGCGGGCTGACATCGGACAGAGCTTCCCGGTCGCACTCGCTGGATTCCCCTACGTGGATTACCACCCCGGGTTTCCCTACTCGGTGTTCCTCGGACCCGGCGGCGCTCAGTACAACACGCCACAGATGTACTGGGTCGACATCGGCACGAGCGTCAACACGGTGTACGCCCACACCTACGCGTACAACGCCGTCTATGAGCGCGCGATCGATCCGCTCGGGCAGGTCTACCAGAATCCGCCGCTAGGTCAGCTCATCCGGTTCCGCCAGCTGTCGCGGACGTACGGCGCCGCGGGCGTCTCGTGGTGGGACTGGCAGCAGGCGAGCACCGCCGGCTGGAAAGGGATCTCGATCGGCGCCGGCAGCCTCACCGGTGTCACGGCGACCACGAGCACGCCGATCCTCAAGCTTCACTCGGTCGGAGACCTTGTCGTTTGGGCGCAGGAGCACCTGGCGAGGGCCGGAATCACTATCCCGATCGACGGCGACTACGGCCCGAACACGCAGTCGGCCGTCGAGAGCTTCCAGACCGCCGAGGGGCTGACCGCTGACGGAATCGTCGGCCCGGCCACATGGGCCGCGCTGCTTCGCTTCGCCCCCGCGGCCGTGACCTGGACGCAGCACTCGGGCGCCGTGGTGGCCTCGGCCGCGGCCGTACGCAGCTCGCGCCGCGGGCGTCCACTGATCATGCAGGTCCCGAAGTCGGCGCACGCGCACGCCAAGCGCGACGAGATCGCCGGTGCCGGCGGCGCCGGCTAGAGCGCGCACGGACTGCCGTTAAAGCAATTCGTGCTCGCGTGCGTACGCGACGAGCCCCGCGCGCGTCGTGCGTCCGGTCTTCTGCTGGATGTGCGCGCGGTGCGACTCGACCGTGCGCACGCTCAGGTACAGGCTCGACGCGATCTCGGTGTTGGTGTGCCCGAGCGCGATCAGCCGCAGCACCTCGATCTCGCGTGCGGACAGATCGTCCGGTGGACCGTTCGACGTCTGCGGCTCCGCCGCCAGCCGAGCCCCGAGCTCGGGATCGAGATACGTGCGGCCCTCGGCGGCGAGGCGCACGGCTTGCACCAGCTCGCCCTCGGCCGCCTCCTTGAGCACGTAGCCGATCGCGCCGGCGCGCAACGCCTCGCGCGCGAACGCCGGATCGTTCTGCATCGTCAGCACGACGATCTGCGTATCGGGCGCGCTCTGGCGCAGACGCGGGATCGCCGGCAGGCTCGGCTCCCCCGGCATGTTGAGATCGAGGATCAGCACACGCGGGTGGTACGCGGTGACCCGTCGCTCGGTCGTGGCAACGTCGCCGGCCTCGGCCACGACCTCGAATCCCTCCTCGGCTTGCAGCAGCAAACGCAGTCCTGCGCGGACCACCAGGTGATCGTCGGCCAGGACGATCGTGATCGGACCGCGCCGCAATGCATCGTCCATCGCGGTCACAATAGCTCGCACATCAGCGCATAGCCGCACCCGGCGCAAGCGTTTGTGACGCATGACGCCGCGGTATGTGGTGACATGCGTGCGCTCAGTACGCCAAGCTTTGCCGCACTTCGTTCAGTTCAACAGGGAGAAGCGATGCCTCCAGCCCGCAAGTCAGCAGCAAAAAAGTCCGCCACCCGCGCGAGGAAAGCCACCCAAAATGTGCGTGCGCGTGCCGCCACGACCAGGCAGGCGACACGGCGCGAGGTCGAGCAGTCGATCGCGCGGTTCGAGAAGCGGCTCGACGACGCCAGTGATGCGCTCAAGACGCTCGGCGGTCACCTCGGTCGCGGAACGACGGGCAGCTACAAGGAAATGACCTCTGCGCTGACCGCGCTCCGGCGCGAAGCGTCCAAGACGAACCGCCAAGCGCTCAAGGACTTCGACAAGCTCCGCTCCGCGCTCACGCAGAAGACGGCGGCGGCGTCTCGCTCGAAGACGAGCTCGCGCGCGTCGAAGCCGAGCACGACGAAGGCCAGCACGACGAAGGCCAGCACGACGAAGGCCAGCACGAGGAAGGCGAGCACCGCGAAGGCCAGCACGGCGAAGACGAGCACGCGCGCGCGGCGAACGCGCGCGAAGAAAAGCTGACTCAAGCGAACAGCTTCACGGCTCCAGCGTCGTCCCCGCGTCGATTCGCGTCGGCTCGTCCGCGTCGAGTTCGACCGCGCCGCGGACGCGCACGCCCTCACCGAACGTGACGTCCCCGTGCACCACAAGCCGCTCGGCCTCGCGCAACGATGGCGCGCCGCCGGGAAAGCGCTTCTCGAAGTCGTCGAGCAGCTTGTAGAAGTCGGGGTCGAGCTCGACGTACGGCAGGTTCCCGACGCGCTCGGGCGATGGCGAGACCACGAAGTCGTCAGACAGCGTGTACACGTCGGAGCGGAGCACGAGCAGGTCGTCGGTCGTCTTGACCGGGACGAACCTCGTGCGCGGCACGCACAGCAGCTGTGCGCCCTTGAAGCTGCCGATCGCGGCGCCCATCGCGCTCTCGAGCTGGATCACCGGCGGCGAGCTCTTGTCGCGCGGGTCGACGGTCTTGCGGTTGATGATCAACGGAAGCTCGAGCACGCCCTGGGTCTCGTCGAGCTTGTCCTTCAACGCGCGCAGGTCGACCCACAGGCTGTTCGTGTTGTAATAGCGCCACCGGCGGTAGTCGCGGAAGGACTCCTCGTCCTCGGGCGGGGTCTGTGCGGTCTCGCGGAGCACGAGCTGCCCGTCGGCGCGCCGGCGCGCAATGTGTCCGCCCTTGCGGTCCGCCTCGGTCCCCTCCACCACCTCCATCAGGAACGGGATCTGGTTCTGATCGAGATACGTTGCGATGCGCGCGTCGGTGCTCGCGCCGAGGTTGTCCGCGTTGGAGATCATCGCGTAACGGAAGCCGTGCTCGATGAGCGCATCGAGCATCCCCGAGCTGCGCAGCGACCCGTACACGTCACCGTGTCCGGGCGGGCACCATTCGAGCGACGGCTCGGCAGGCCAGCTCACGGGTGCGAGTGACTCGGCGTCGAGCTTCGGCTCCATGCTCTGCATGAACGACACCGGTAGGCCGGTGTCGAGATCCGGATGGGACTCGAGCGCCGCCGCCGTGTCCGCGCGCGTGGCCTGGCTGTTCATCAGCACCAGCGGCAGGCGCACGTCGTAGCGCTCTCGCAGCGCGAGCGTGTTGCCGATGATGATGTCGAGAAACGACCGACCCGCGCGTGCCTCTATCAACGCCTTCGGGCTGCGCAGCCCCATCGACGTCGCGAGCCCGCCGTTTAGCTTGATCACCGCGACCGCATCGAGCGCGCCGGCGTCGGCTTCGGGCAGCGCCTCGAGCGCGTCCACGTCGCCGGCCGGCTCGAGCTCGGCGCTCGGCATCATCGCCGAGTCGCCGCCGACCAGGCGCTCGTACGCGCTGGCAAACGCGCGGATCGCCTCCTCGGGCTGACCCGCGTCGCGCATCTTCTCCTGCGCGTGTTCGAGCCCTTTCTCGCTGTTCACGGCTGCCCGTAGTATGCCTGCGGGCCGTGCTTGCGCTCGTAGTGCTTCTCGCGTAGCGCTGACGGCAGCGCCGGCGCGTCCGGGTCGACCATTCTGGTCAGCAGCGCCATCCTCGCCACCTGCTCGAGCGTGATGGCGACCTCGACCGCCTTGGCGGGTGTCTCGGCCCAGCAGAACGGTGCGTGTCCGCGAGCCAGCGCACAGGGAAGATCGAGTGGTCCGCGCTCGGAGATCAGCTCGATCAGCGTCGTCCCGGTCGACCCCTCGTAGTCGGAGGCGATCTCTTCCTCGGTCAGCGCGCGAGTCACCGGGATCGGGAACGCGCACAGATCCGCGTGGGTCGTTCCGAGCACGGGGATCTCGCGCTGCGCCTGCGCCCACGCCACGCTCCAGGTCGAGTGGGTGTGGACGACGCCGCCGATCTCGTCGAACGCGCGGTACAGGGCCACGTGCGTCGGCGTGTCGGTCGAGGGACGGCGCTCGCCTCCGACGACGCTGCCGTCGAGATCGACTGTGACCAGGTCTTCGACGGTCATCTCCTCGTATGAGACGCCGCTCGGCTTGATCACCACGAGACCCTCGTCGCGGTCGATCCCGCTCGCGTTACCCCACGTGAGCGGCGCCAGCCCGTGCGCGGCGAGCGCACGGTTGGCCTCGAGCACTTCCTCGGCGAGGTGCTCGCGCACTTAGTGGACCACTCGCTCAGATCTCCACGTACTCGATGTCGAGCAGCTCCGCGAGCCGGCGCCAGCGGCCCCGGTGATCGCCGAGGTTGATCACGAAGTGATGCGGTCCGGCGAGCGACAGCCAGCGGTTCATGAACTCCTCCATACCCGCATCCGGGCGGAAATGAAAGTAATGCATCTCGACTTTTGGCAGCTCGGGGGTGTCGAGCACCTCCCCGCGACTGACCACGAGCCGGTAGTAGTCGCCCTCGATCGGGATCAGCGCGGCGGTGGTGGCGGGCCCCGGCTGTGCGGAGAACACCGGGGTCGGCGGGTTGTCGAGATGGCCGATGCCGAGCTCCCGGTCGATCAGCTTCACGGGACGATCGCTGCGGGCGAGCTTCCAGTTGCCCTCGCCCATGTGGCTGATCAGCACCGAGTCGAGCTCCCAGTCCATCGCGTACATCTCGCTGAAGTGCGCGTCTCCGATCATCGTCTGGGCGGCGCACATCAGCGTGGTGGTGTTGGTATCGCCCTCGGCGGCGAACCCGTATCCGTCGGCCATCAGGTCAGACGCAGCCAGCAGCGGCAGCTGTTTGAAGCGCCCGTCGTTGCCGATCGAGTCGAAGTGGAACGAGAAGCCCGCGTAGCCGTTGTCCTCGAGCATCCCGCGGATCGCCACCTCGAACCGCGCGGCGTACGCGTGACGCTCCCGCGGCAGATCGCTCGCGACCGCGAACACCTCGGCGTGACGCGCGAGCACCGCGTCGACCTCCGCGTCGGTGACCGCGTCGATTCGCTTCACCAGCGGACCGAGGTCCTCGCTTACGATCGTCGGGCCGATCCGCCTGAGCAACGACGGCGGGTCGTAGAGAATGTCGCCCATGCCGTTCATCGGGTAGCCGAGCAGGCCGATCCGCGTGCGTCGCAGCGCCGTCACCGCCTGCGCCGCGCGCGCCCAGTCCTCGAATGCGCGCTCGAACCCGGCCGATTGCCAGTCGCCGGTGATCACCGAAAACGCCAGACCCGACCGGACCAGCGCGTTGGCCTGGTCCTGGGCGCCGTGGACGCCCTGGTTGTAGGTCAGGTCATCCATGTCCCACGCGGCGGTCACGCTTCGCTCCGGCTGGATATTCGCGAGCATCAGCGGCACCGGCGTCTGCATCAGCGCGCGTACGGTGCGCATCGCGGGGCCGTACGTGAGCATCACGATCGCAATCCCGTCGACGTCCGCGGCGACGAGCTCGCGGGTAACCGACTCCACGTCCTCGCGATTGCGCGCCGGCCGCGTGAACTGGACGTCGGCGACGCCGGCCAGTCGCTCCGCGACCGCGGCCGCATACTGACCCTGGCGCTCGGTGATCCCCGGGATCATGTCGTCGTAGAGCTCCTGCATGATCCCGAGCAGGCCGATGCGGGGTAGCCGGCTCACGCGCCTCTCCTTTCGGTGCGAATCCGTTTCAGCTCGTGCAGCAGCCGTACCTCGGAGTGCCCGAGGTACTCGTACAGCCGGCGGTAGATCTCGTACACGCGGTCGTAGGTCTTCTTCGCCGTTAGGTCCGGCTTGTAGGTGCGCACCTTCTTAGGCCGCGTGGCCTCGACGGCGCTCCCGATGTCCTCGTACACGCCGGCCGCCACCGCGCCGAACAGCGCGGCGCCGCGGGCGGGGATCTCGTTGACCTCCGGCACGTGCACCTCACGGCCGCTGGTGTCGGCGAGCAGCTGCATCATCAGCGGACTGCGCTCGGCGATCCCGCCGCAGGCGACGACCTCTGACAGCACGAGCCCGTGCTCCTCGAAGTTGTCCATGATCCGCCGGCTGCCGAATGCGATCGACTCGAGCAGCGCGCGGTAGATCTGCTCGCGCGTGGTGTGCAGCCCGAGCCCGAAGATCACGCCGGTGAGGTCGGCGTCGGCCAGGATCGTGCGGTTGCCGTTCCACCAGTCGAGCGCGACCAGCCCGGTCTCGCCCGGGGCGAGCTTCGCCGCCGCCGCCTCGAGCTCGCCGTAGCTGTCGGAGTCCATGACGACGTCGTCTACGAACCACGCCAGCATGTCGCCGACCGCCGCCTGCCCGGCCTCGTACCCGTAAAGGCCCGGGAGGATCCCGTCCTTGACGACTCCGGTGATCCCCGGCAGCCGCGTCTCCTCCGGGTGGACGATCATGTCGCAGATCGAAGTCCCGATCACGATCACGAACGTCCCCGGCTCGTCCACGCCGACGGCCGGGACCGACACCCAGGCGTCGACGTTGCCGACCGCCACCGCCACCGACTCGGGTAGGCCGATCTTCTTCGCTACCTCGGGCCGGAGCGTGCCGGCCTTCGTCCCCAGCGGCACGAATGAATCGCCGAGCTTCTCGCCGGGACGGTCAAAGCCGGGATAAGCGGCCTCGAAGTACTCGGTCGGAGGCAGGCCCTCCTGCGGTGACCACATCGCCTTGAACCCGGCCGTCGCGGTCTGCCGGCATTCGACACCCGTCAGGTGCCAGACGATCCAGTCGGTGGCTTCGATGAAGCCGGTGCATTCGTCGTAGATCTCGCGATCCTCGAGCCACACCTCGATCAGCTTCGGGAAGTACCACTCCGAGGAGATGCGCCCGCCGTAGCGCTCGAGGAACGCGTCGCCCCGCTCCACCGCGACCTCGTTGAGTCGATCGGCGACCGGCTGCGCGGCATGGTGCTTCCACAGCTTCGGCCACGCGTGCCGGCGCTCGCGCCACTTGTCGATCGTGCACAACGGCACGCCGGCGCTCGTGACCGGCAGCACCGTGCATGAGGTGAAATCGACCCCGAGGCCGACCACCTCCTCGGCGTCGATGCCCGCCTCCTTCACCACCTTGGGCACCGCTTTCTCGACCACGGTCACCCAGTCGTCGGGGTCCTGCAGGGCCCAGTCGGGCGGTAGCTCCTCGCCGGTCGACGGGAGCGTCCGGTCGATCACCGCGCTCGGGTAGCGCACGGCGCTGGTGGCCAGCACGTCGCCGCTGCTCACGTCAACCAGCGCGGCGCGGCCGGATTCCGTGCCGAAGTCGATACCGATCGCGTAAGTCACTGCGGATCGGGGTCAGGCGCCGGCGTCCTGCACCTCCGCCAGTTGGCGACGATAGCTCGAGACCATCAGCTCCGTGAGCTCCTCCAGCGACGTCTCGGCCACCTGCTGATTGAGGGTGATGCGGCCGCCTTGCATGACGTTGACGCGGTCGCACAGCTCGAACAGGTGAGCGTAATTGTGGTCGATCACGATGATCGAGACCCGGCCGCTCGAGGCAAGATCCTTGACCAGGTCGATGATGAGACGCGACTCGCGCGCCCCCATCGCCGAGAGCGGCTCGTCGAGCAACAAGATCTTCGTCGCCGCGCGCACGGCGCGTGCGACCGCGATCGCCTGCCGTTGACCGCCGGAGAGCTGCGCGGCGTCGGCGTCGACGCTCGGCACGTGCACGTTGATGTCGTCGAGGTACTGACGTGCGAGCTTGCGCATCTCATGCTTGTTGAGGAAGCGAAGCGCTCCGAACCTCGTCAGCTCGTGACCCAGGAACAGGTTCTGGTAGACCGGCAGCTGCGGAATCAACGCGAGATCCTGGTAGACCGTCTCGATTCCATTGGACCGAGCTGCCCCGACCGAGTTGAAGCTCACGCCCTCTCCGTCGATGAGGAGCTCGCCCCCGTCCTGCGAGTGGAAGCCGCTCAAGATCTTGACGAGCGTGCTCTTCCCGGCTCCGTTGTCCCCGACGAGCCCGAGCACCTCGCCCTGCCGCAGGCTGAGATCGATGCCGCGAAGGACCGCGAGCGCGCCGAAGCTCTTCGTCACGCCGCGCACCTCGAGTACGGGCGCGCCGGCGGGGACGGGCGGCGTCGGCTCGACGGGCTGGGGGCCGGCGCTCATCCGCCCCTCGAGCGTGCGATCACGCGGTCGAACTGGACGTTCAGCGCCATCGCGATGATGATCACCACGCCGACCCAGATGAAGAACTCGTTGGTGCTGACCCCGATCAGCGTCAGCCCGTCCTCGAGAATTCCGATCAGGATCGCGCCGATGAACGCTCCCACCACCGTTCCGCGCCCGCCGGTAAGTGCCGTGCCGCCGATCACGCAGGCGCCGACCGCGTAGAGGATGTAGTCGACGCCGAAGTTGCCCGGGTCGAGGCTCCCGTACTTGACAGCGTCGACGATTCCGACAAGACCGGCGACGAACGAACAGAGCACGAAGCACCACACCTTGACGCGCCGGGTTGGCACGCCCGCCTCGGCCGCGCCGACGAGGTTGCCGCCTGTGGAGATGACCCGAACTCCGAAGCGCGTGCGCGTGAGCACCACCGTCAGGACGATCGTGATTGCGAGCACCCAGAGGATCTCGGCCCACTTCCAGGCTCCCATCAACTGGCTGATGAAGTTCGTCCCTCCGCTCAGCGGGACCGGCGAAGCCTCGGCGTCGTGCGAGCCGACGAGCACCACCCCGTAGAGAATGAAATTCGTGGCGAGGGTCGTGACGAAGGAGGGCACGTTCAGACGCACCGTGATCAGCCCGTTGATCGCGCCGACGAGACAGACGGCGATGAGCGCGATCACGATCGCGAGCACGAGCGGCAGACCGTCGTTGTGCATCCAGTACATCATCCACGGGCAGAACAGGAAGACCTGACCGGCGGACAGGTCGATCTCCGCGAGCACGAGCAGGAACACCTCTCCGACGGCGATCGCGCCGATCGGGCCCGCATAGCCGCCGGCCGAGCTGAGGCTGAGTTCACCGGTGAACGTCGACCCGGCTCTGATCGTGAAGTACACGAACAGCAGAACCGTGATCACGAGCGGGGTCAGCTCGCGCTGGTACAGAAACAGGCGCACGACTCGACGCCCGATGGACGGGGCTTCGCGCTCCTGCCCCGGCGGCCTGGCCGCCGGGGCAGCAGCTGACGTTGGAGCGTCCGATGCCACGCTCGCGAGAGACTACGTGGAGATCGAGGACGGCGTCGTCAGAGCCTTCCTCGTCGCGGACGTTCCCTCGAACCTGTTTGGAATGAGATAGGGCGCGACGTTCGACTTGGTGACGATGCCAATTCCCGTGTCGGTGTCCGTTGGCTTCATCAATCCACCCGAGACGTTCCACAGGAACAGCTGCATGATCGTGTCGAAGCCCTGCAGGTAGGCCTGCTGGTCGATCGTGGCGGTCACGTAGCCGGCATTGATGGCCTGTGCGACCGGCAGTCCGACGTCCCAGACCGACGCGCCGACCTTGCCCGTCAGGCCCTCGGCCTTGATGAACTGCGCGACAGCGTTGCTATCCCCGCTGTCGACGGCCATCATCCACTTCACGTCCTTGTTGCCGGCGTACCACGAGGAGATCTTGTTGTACTCCGGCGCGCCCTCGGTGGCCGAAGTCCCGACCTCCACGAGCTTGACGCCGGCAGCGGTCAGGGCGGGCTTGGCGCCGTCGAGCCGCGGCTGGATGTTCCCCGTCCCCGGAGTCGCGATGATCCCGGCAACGATGTCGCCCGACGTCACGTGCTTGAGGATCTCCTCCCCGACCGCGGCGCCGGCGGTGAGGTTGTTCTGGCCGATGTAGGCCATCCTGTTGTTCTTGGTGCCCGGCGCGACGTCGGCGTTGTACGCGATCACGGGAATGCCGTTGCTCAGCGCCTGGTCGACAGGTGTGTTGAACGCGGTGTTGTCGATCAGAGCGCACCCGATCCCCTTCGCCTTTTGGGCGATGGCGGTGTTGAACGCCGAGACCATGTCGCTGACGATCGAGTTGTTGGAGCCCGTCCACTGGAACGAACTGCCTGTCAGCGCGCAGGCGTCCTGGCATCCGTAGATCGTCGCGGTGAAGAACGAGTTCGTCGTCACGTGGTTGACCATCACGAAGTGGTGGCTTCCGCTGGCCCCGAAGGTCCCGCCGCCACCTCCGCTCGACGACGCCGCTGCCGAGCTCGTGCTCTTGCTCGAGCCGCAAGCCTCGAGCGCCGCCGCCGCGATTCCCGCGGCCGCGCCCGTGAGCGCGGTCCGTCGCGTCAGCTGACGCCAGTTCTTGGAGGGGGTGTCCTCCTCCTTGCGCTCTCCCCACTCGAGCCGCTCGATTGCGTCACCCAAAATATCGTCTTGTGACACCTGCACTGCTCCTCTCGTCCGCTCGGACACGACTTGAGTTACTGACGCCTTCAGACTGGGCGGTCGAGATGGACCATCGTCACCGTCGCCCAATCAGCACTTAGCTGCACGCTCACGAAGTCACAACAGTCTGCGACCGGCCTTCATAGCGGCATACCCGGGTCATGGCACCACACCGCCGCCGTTTCGTGACACGTCACGACGAACGCAGGCCTTGGCCCACGCTTCTAGCCCTCCTCTCGCCTTGATCCGGCGGCCATGTTAGCGATCACAACCGCCGGGTGTCAATGGCCCTGCAACGCCGCGCTCAACAACCTCATGGCGCTGCGCTCGTGCTCGCGCGGACGATCAGCTCGGGCGGGACGAGCGTCCCCGACGATGGCGGCTCCCCGGTCTCGATCGTGCGCAACAGCGTGCGCAGGCTGCGCCTGCCCATTTCGTTGAAGTCCTGGCGGACCGTGGTCAGCGGCGGCAGGAAGTACGAGGCCTCCGGGATGTCGTCGAAGCCGACCACGCTGAGCTCACCCGGGACGTCGCGACCGGCTTCGTGCATCGCGCGCAGCAGACCGAGCGCCATCTGGTCGTTGGCCACGAACACCGCAGTCACGGCCGGGTTGCGGCTGAGGCGCCGGCCGAGGTCGTAGCCGGCCCGCGGGCTCCAGTCCCCGACCAGCGGCTCGGGCTCCTCGGCGCCGGCGCGTTGCAGGGTCGTCCGCCAGCCTTCGAGGCGCTTGCGAGACTCGATGAAGTTCGGCGGCCCGGTGATGTGCCACACGGTCTCGTGCCCGAGCTCGAGCAGGTGCTCGGTGGCGCTGACCGCGCCGGCGACCTGGTCGACCGCCACCACCGGAATGCCATCGTCGGGCCCCGCCTCGACCGCCACCAGCGGCACGTCGGCGTGCGTGTGCAGGAGCGCGTCGCCGGCCTCGCTGTGCGGCGCGATCACGAGGATGCCGTCCACGCCCTGGCGCCGCAAGCGCTCGACGGCGTCGGTCACCGACGGGCGGTCGAGCGCCTTGAGGCTGGCGACGATGATGAAGTAGCCGGCCTCGTGCGCGGCCCGCTCGATCCCGAACAGCGTCGACGCCGGGCCGTAGAGCGTGGTGTCGAAGCTGACGACGCCGAGCGTCTTCGACCGGCCGGTGACGAGCGCCCGCGCCACCGAGTTCGGCCGGTAGCCGAGCTCCTCCATCGCGGCCAGCACCCGCTTGCGCGTCTCGGGGCGGACGTGAGGGCTGCCGTTGATCACCCGCGAGACCGTCTGGTGCGAGACGCCGGCAAGCCGCCCGACGTCCGACATCACCGGCGCGCGCGGCCGGCGCCTCGTGAACACCTCGTCGATCGGATCCATCGAGGTCATGTCGTCGCCTGGCTCCATCGAAGACTGGTCCGCCGCCCGGCTCGTGCGCCCGAAATTCCTTGAGCGGGTTGGCATGTTAGCGCTAACGGCCTCGCCGAATCCGAATAAGATCGCCGCGCACGAGTCGACCTCGAAGGAGCGGTAATGAAGACGAGCTTGGGCATCTGGGCGTTCGGACCGATGATCACACGGTTTGTGCCTGGTGGCTACCAACCTGGCCACAACTATGAGACCGAGCCGGTCGCCGCGAAGGTGCGCCGCGCGATCGATGGGCTCGGCGACCTGATCGACGGCTACGAGTTCCACTACCCCGACGAGCTCTCACCTGCGAATCTCGACGAGGTCCGCGCGGCGCTCGGACCCGACCACGACATCTACTGCATCGCCGGCGGGCTACATCTCGACCCGCGCTTCGGCCGCGGCGGGTTGGTCAACCCCGATCCGGGCCTGCGCGCCGAGGCGCGGGCGATCGTCCGCGACGCGGCGTCGTTCGCCGGGTCCCTGGGGGCTCATCTGATCATCTGGCCCGGCGGCGAGGGCTACAACTACCCGTTCCAGACGGCATACGCGCAGTCGTGGGCGTGGCTGATCGAGGGCTTGGCCGAAGCGGCGTCCGTGTGCCGGGATCACGGCGTGAAGCTGTTCCTGGAGCACAAGAACTCTGAGCCCGCGATGAAGATCATGATGCGGAACATCGGCATGTGCCTGTTCGTGATCGGCAAGCTGCGCGACCAGGGCCTCGACAACGTCCAGGTCAACATGGACTGGCAGCACCTGATCATGAACGGCGAGCACCTGCCCGAGTACGCCGCACTGCTCGCCTCCGAGGGCCTGCTCGGCCACCAGCACGGCAACTCCGGGTGGGGCACGTTCGACGACGACAACATGGTCGGCGCCACCGCGTTCATGGAGACGCTCGAGCTGGCGCTCGAGTTCCGCCGGTGCGGCTACGGCTCCGGTGGCGAGCGGCTGGGGTTCGACCTGTATCCGTACACCGAGGACCAGGTCGGCGCGGTGCGGCGGTCGGTGCTTCAGTGGCAGTTCATCGACTCGGTGGCGGCGCGGATCGACGACGCGGCGCTGCGCGAAGCCCAGGCCTCGAAGGACGCGGTGCGGGCCTACGAGATCGTCTACGCGGCCCTCGGTGCATGAATCCGTCTGCTTTCGAGGATCGCCTGGAGTCGGTTCGCCTCTTCGCGGGGCCGTTCGTCGAGGCGCTCCTCCGTGACCCGAACGGTGACGAAGCCCCGCGCCAGCGTCTCGGCGTCGCGTTCGCGGTCACTCTCGAACGCGATCTTGCCCTTGTGGAAAAGCCAGCTGTCGAGCTCGACGATGACCTTTTCGGCTGGGAACACCGCGTCGAGGATGTAGCCGTGGAACGGTTGTCCCATCACCGGCGCCGGCAACCCGTGCTCGGCGCAGAACGCCGGGAAGTCGTCTTCCCAACCCGATCGAGTAGGCGTGCCGGCGTAGCCGATCAGCTTGGCGATGCGCTTCGTGCCCGGGAGGGTCGGGTGGTCATCGAGCGTCGCGGCGAGCTGGTCCTCGGTCAGCCACTGAGAGTTCAGCGCATTGTTGACGGCGCGCTTGAGCGCGCGGTCGGTGAGGCGCGGGGAGACGTCGAGCAGCACCCGCGCCGGCACGGTGGCGCGGATGCCGAGTTGGGTCGTCATCTCGCGCCGGCGGAGCGTCGTGCTTCGGTGGACGCAGATCCCACTCGTCCGCCGGTCACCCACCACGGTCACCTCGAACGGCTGATCCCAGTGGCGCCAGAACCCCCACAGCGTCATGGCCGAGCCGTGGCTAAGAGCCGCGCCCGGCCCGCAGGCGAGGACGGCGGCGGCGGCGCGCTCGTGTGGCGTGACCGCGCGCCGGCCGACCGAGTACACGCCACGGTACACGCGGTACAGCCGACCGATCCTGATGCGGTACGCGATCGCGCTGTCGTCGAGCCCGAGCTCGTGCAGTTGACGCCGGGTGATGTTCCCATTCTGCTTCGCCGCCACCGCCGCGATCGCCACATCCACCGCTGCGATCGCCACATCCACCGCCCGATCCTCGCCCGCGATCCCCTCATCCGCCGGCGCTCGGGAAGAAACGGTGAAATAGTCACCGTTTCTTCCCAAGCGCCCCGGATTGGGAGGCGAGAGGTCGGGATTGGGAGGCGAGGGGTCGGAATTCGGGGGCGTGGCGGAAGACACAACACGAGCAGGATCCCACCCGTTCGCCCGCACCCAGCGCGTTTGTTGCAGAGTTGCGACACGTGAGCGTCCTGTTTGGGATCGATGTCGGGACGTCGGCGGTCAAAGGGCTCGCTATCGACCCGGACGGCGGCGTACTTGCCACCGAGGAAGCGCCCTACCCGCTGTCCACGCCACGCCCCCGATGGTCGGAGCAAGACCCCGAGGACTGGTGGCGCGCCACCGAAGCCGTCCTCGCGAGCCTCGAACGGAAAGCCGGCGCCCCCGCCGGCATCGGGCTATCGGGTCAGATGCACGGCCTCGTCGCGCTCGACGAGAACGACGACGTGATCCGGCCCGCGATCCTCTGGAACGACCAGCGCACGCAAGCGGAGTGCAACGAGATCGAGGAGACGATCGGGCTCGAGCGGCTGATCAAACTCACCGGCAACCGAGCGCTGACCGGATTCACCGCGCCGAAGATCCTCTGGGTCCGCAACCACGAGCCGGAGAACTACGCACGGATCGCGCACGTCCTGCTCCCCAAGGACTACGTCCGCCTGCGCCTCACCGGCGAGCACGCCACCGACGTCTCCGACGCGTCCGGGACGCTCCTCCTGGACGTGGCGAATAGAGCGTGGAGCAACGAGGTCCTGCAAGCGCTCGACATCGACCCAGCCTGGCTGCCAAACGCGCTCGAGAGCCCAGACCTCTCAGGCACGACGCAAGAAGGCGTCCCCGTCGCCGCCGGCGGCGGCGACCAGGCCGCCGGCGCAGTCGGAGTCGGAGTCGATCGCAAAGGGCCGGTATCGGTGGCGCTCGGGACCTCCGGCGTGGTATTCGCCGCGCTCGACGCGTTCGCGGCCGACCCGGAGGCTCGCGTCCACGCCTTCTGCCACGCGGTCCCGGGCGCCTGGCACGCGATGGGCGTGATGCTTTCGGCCGCCGGCTCGCTCAGCTGGCTGCGCCACACGGTCGCCCCCGAGACCAGCTACGACGAGCTCCTGGCAATGGCGGCCGAGTGGCCAGCGGGCACCGAAAATCTGATCTTCCTCCCCTACCTCGCCGGCGAGCGCACCCCCTACGCCGACCCGGATGCCCGTGGCGCGTTCGTCGGGCTCGGCCTGCGCCACGACCGTGGCGCCCTCACACGCGCTGTGCTCGAGGGCGTCGCGTTCGGCCTCCGCGACTCGCTCGACCTCATCGACGAGCTCGGCGGCCAACCACAACTCGGGCGGGTGTCGGGCGGTGGCGCCCGCAGCCGGCTGTGGACGCAGATCATCGCCTCGGTGCTCGAATTGCCGCTCGAGTACGTGGCAGTCGACGAGGGCGCCGCGTTCGGCGCGGCGATCCTGGGCGGGGTCGCGGCGGAGGTGTGGCCGGACGTCCACGCCGGCGTGCGAGCAACCGTCAAGCCGCGCGACCAGGTCGACCCGGTGCCCGACTGGATCGAGCCCTACCGCGAGCAGCGCGAGCGCTTCCGGGCGCTGTATCCCGCCCTGAAAGCCGTTAGGTGAGCGGGCCGATGGCGTCCTCGACCGCCGCCACCACCGCCCCCGACCTGACGAGCTCCTCGACCGCCGCCAGCTCGGGCGCCAAGTAGCGATCCGGCCCGGGCCCCTCGACCCGCGAGCGCACCGCAGACAAAGCCGCCGCGGTGCCCCGAGCCGGCGCCAGCGGCGCCCGGAGATCGAGCGCGCGGGCGGCGCACGTCAGCTCGACCGCGACGATCCGCGCCAGATTCGCCACCGAGGACCGCAGCTTGCGCGCCGCCCCCCACCCCATCGACACATGGTCCTCCTGCATCGCGCTGGTCGGAAGCGAATCGACGCTCGCCGGCGCGGCCAGGCGCCGGTTCTCCGCGACCAGCGCGGCCTGCGTGTACCCAGCCAGCATCATTCCGGAGTCGACCCCCGGGCTCGCGGCGAGGAACGGCGGGAGTCCGTGGGACCGCCCAGCGTCGAGCAGCCGGTCGGTCCGCCGCTCGGCGATCGCGCCGACCTCGGCGGCCGCGATCGCGAGGAAGTCGCACGCCATGCCCAGCGGCGCCCCGTGGAAGTTGCCGCACGACTCGACGCGGCCGTCGGGCAGCACCATCGGGTTGTCGATCGCCGACCGGAGCTCGACCAACGCCACCCCCGAAGCGAACCCCAGCGCATCGCGCGCCGCCCCGGACACCTGGGGCGCGCACCGCAGCGAGTAGGCGTCCTGGACCCGGGGGTCGCCGTGCCGATGGCTCGCCACGATCTCAGACCCGGCCAGCAGCGCCCGCAGATTGGACGCGCTCGCCACCTGCCCGGGCTGCGGCCGCAACGCGATCAGATCCTCGGCGAACACCCGGTCGGTCCCGAGCAGCGCCTCGACCGACATCGCCGCCGCCACATCCGCCGCCCGAAGCAGCCCTTCAAGATCGACGCAGGCGAGCACGAGCATCCCGAGCATCCCGTCGGTGCCGTTGGTCAGCGCGAGCCCCTCCTTGGCGGTCAGCTCGATCGGCTCGATCCCGGCCGCCGCCAGCGCGTCCGCAGCCGGCAACAACTCACCGGAACCATCGAACACCGAGCCCTCCCCCATCAGCACCAGCGCACAGTGCGCGAGCGGGGCGAGATCGCCGCTCGCCCCGAGCGATCCGTACTCGGGAACCACCGGCGTGAGCGCGGCCCCGAGCAAGGAGAGGATGCGCTCGGCCACGACGGGACGCGCCCCCGAGCACCCCATCGCCAGCGTCCGGGCGCGCAGCACCATCATCGCGCGCACCACCTCGCGCTCGACCGGCGGCCCCATGCCGGCGGCGTGCGAGCGGACGAGCGCCTGCTGGAGCGCCACGCGCGCTTCCGGCGGGATCTGGACGAGCGCGAGCGACCCGAACCCGGTCGTGATCCCGTACGCGGGCTCGTCCGACGCAGCCCGCGCCACCACGACCGCGGCGCTCCGCTCCATCGCCACGCGCGCCTCCGCACTCAAATCGACCGCCGCGTCGCCTCGCGCGACCGCAACCACCTCCGCAAAAGACAGCCCGCCGGGCCCGAGCGACACCACCCCGGTCACGAACCCTCCACCCGCGCCCCGTCCCCGGGCCGCACCTCGAGCGAGCCCTCGGGCGCCGGCGCGCCGCCGGGCAGCAGCCCGAGCACGTGACCACCGAAGCCGCCGCCGACGATCCGAGCGCCCAGCGCTCCCGCGTGCTTCAAACGAGCGACCGCCTCCTCGACCGCCGGCGTGGACACCTCGTAGCAGTCGCGCAGGCTGGCGTGCGAGGCGTCGAGCAGGCGGCCGAGCTCGGGCATGTCGCCCCGCGACACGGCCGCCACCGCAGCGTCGACCCGCTCGTTCTCCGTGATCACGTGCCGCACTCGCTTCCACAGCGGCTCCGGCAATGAATCCGCGGCCGCCAGTGTCGCGTCCCGAAGGCTCGACACGCCGAGCTCCGCGCACGCCCGCGCACACTCGGCGCGGCGCTCGTTGTAGCCCGAGTCCGAGTTCGCGTGGTGCTCGCCCGAGTCGAGCGTGACGAGCCGGCAGCCGTCGAGCTCGAGCGCCACGGGCTGCACGTCGAGCGAGCGGAAGTCGATCCGGAGCGCGTGATCGGTCTCGCCGAACAGCGACGAGATCTGGTCGAGCAAGCCGGTCTGCGCGCCGACCCAGTCGTTCTCGATGCGCGAGCACATCTTGGCGAGATCGAGCCGGTCGAGCTCTGAAACCCCACTCACGCTCAATAGCGCCAAAACCAACGCGACCTCGAGCGCGGCCGACGAGGACAGGCCGGCGCCCCGCGGAACGTCGCCGCTGATCTCGAGCTCGGCGCCGCCCAGCTCCACGCCGGCGCGCCCGAGCTCGCCAGCGGCGCCCCGGACGAACCCCTCCCAGCCGTCCGCGGGCTCGACTCGATCGAGCGAGAAGCTGTCGCGCTCGCCGAGGTCGATCGCGACGGCGTCGATGCGCCGCTCGCCCAGAGACGCGGCCCGGACAGTCACGCCCTCGCTGATCGCGAACGGCAGCGCCAGGCCCTGGTTGTAGTCGGTGTGCTCCCCGATCAGGTTGGCGCGTCCGGGGGCGAATGCGACGGCGTGGCTGGCCAAGGTCCGGTTAGTGTCCCGGTTATGTCCGTGAAGTGGGGCCTGATGTCGACCGCCCACATCAATCGCGCGGACGCCGTGCGGCAGGCCCGGACGATCGAGGCGTTGTACGAAGCGGCCGACAACGGCCGGACGGTGCGCCTATTCTGATGACATGTCCCCCCGAGCGTCGGCCGCACTGGGCGAGATCATCCGCCAGCAGCGCGAGCTGGCCGAGATGTCGATGCGCCAGTTCGCCGATCTCGCAGGGATCTCCAACCCGTACCTGTCGCAGATCGAGCGCGGGCTGCGCGCGCCGTCCGAACACGTCGTAGACGGGATCGCCAAGGCGCTCCAGTTGTCCGCCGACGCCCTCTACCAGCAGGCCGGGCTGACGCCTCCGGGCGAGGAGGTCGAGGACAACGCGGTGCTCGAGGCGATCGCCGCCGACCGCCGGCTGACCGCCCGCCAGCGCAAGGCGCTGGCCGAGATCTACGAGTCGTTCGTCGCCTCCGCCCCCGCCGGAAAGCGGTCGTCGTCGTGACCGCGGCGAGCATGCAGGGCAAGGCCGCGCTCGTGACCGGGGCGGCGAGCGGAATCGGCCGCGCCGTCGCGGAGCGGCTGGCCGCCGACGGCATGGACGTGCTCGCGGTCGACCTGAAGCCCGACCCCGACGGCCCGGGCACCCCGTTCGAGGCGGACCTCACGAACGCCGAGGCGAACGAGGCCAGCGTGAACGCGGCGCTGGAAAAATTCGGCCGGCTCGACGTGATCGTGGCGAACGCCGGCATCCAGCACGTGGCGCCGGTCGCGGAGTTCCCAGTAGAGCGCTGGCAGACGATCGTGTCGCTCCTGCTGACGAGCCCGTTCCTCCTCGCCAAGTACTCGTGGCCCGCGCTCAAGGACTCGGGCTCGGGCCGGTTCATCGCGATCGCGTCCGTCCATGGCCTGGTCGCGTCGCCGTTCAAGGCGGCCTACGTCTCGGCCAAGCACGGGGTCCTCGGCCTGGTCAAGACGCTCGCGCTCGAGGGCGCCGGCGACGGAATCACCGCCGCCGCCGTCTGCCCCGGCTATGTCCGCACCCCGCTCGTCGAGAAGCAGATCGCCGATCAGGCCAAGGCACACAACCTGCCCGAGGAGGACGTCCTCGAGCAGGTGATCCTCGCGCCGCACGCGGTCAAGCAGCTGATCGAGCCGTCCGAGGTAGCCGATGTCGTAGCGTTCCTGCTGACCCCGGCCGGCAGGACGTTCACCGGCGTGCCGGTGACGCTCGACCAGGGTTGGACCGCGCGCTGAGCTACTGGGCCTGCGCGGCTTCCTCGCGCACCGGCCGCAACAGCGCCTCCGTCCTGACCAGCTGATCGAGCATCGTGCCGGCGGCCTGTTCCATCACGTCGTTGGCATTCACGCTGCCGGAGTCGTCGATGAACTGCTGGTAGAACGGGATGTTGACCTGCTCGACCAATGGGTACAGCTTGACCGCGGTCACGACCTGCTGGAGCTGCTCGACCGACCGCGTGCCGGCCGCGACCCCGCCGTAGGAAACGAACCCGACCGGCTTGTAGCGCCACTCGTGGTGCAGGTAGTCGATCGCGTTCTTCAGCGACGCCGGATAGCCGTGGTTGTACTCGGGGGTGACGAACACGAACGCATCGGCCGCGTCGACGCGCTCGCTCCACTGATGCGTGTGCGCGTTCGTGTACTGGCGCAGGCGCGGATGGTTGGGCTCATCGAGCAGCGGCAGCCTGAAGTCGACCAGATCGACGACCTCGACTTCGAAGCCACCGTGATCGGTGGCGCGCTGGATGAACCACTGCGCGACCGGCCAGCCGCCGCGACCCGGGCGCGTCGATGCGATCACGATCATGAGTTGGGGCATAGGCGCTCGCCGCGCAGGCTATCGCTCCGGGCGCCTGGCCAGCGAGCCGCCACTCAGCGGAAGCGCACGAGCGCGACGCCGGCGCTCGCGCTGGCGCCACCGTCTGAGATCTTCACCTGCGTTCCGAGCTGATTACCGCGGGCATGCTCGAGCATCGACTTGCCGGCGGAGGTGAGCGAGAAGATCAGGTAGCCGACGTCACGCGCGCCGAGCAGCTCTGACCCGGTGCTCGCGATCACGGTGTTGCCGACCGACACGGTCGCGCGCGTGTGGCACGGCGTCGAGGCCAGGCACTCGGCGAGGATTCCGCCGGTCCCGCCCGAGGACACGAAGTCGGTGAGTCCCAGGAGCCGGAGCGTCGAGGACTGGCTGGCCTTGCCCGCCGGCGCGGAGCCGCTGGTCGAGAACCGCACGAGCGTGATCAGGCGGTTCAGCGTGAGCGTCTTCGAGGCCTGCCCGGTGAGGCGCACGAGTAGCCGGTTCCCGCGTGCGTGCGCGACCAGCGACCGTCCGGCGCTGGTCAACGAGAAGAAGATGATCCCGCCGGAGTTCGCCGGAACCTGCTCGCTGCCGGTGCGGGCGACGACCGTGCGTCCCGCGGTGATCGTCATCGCGATGTGACACGCACGGCCGTTGTCGCATACGGCGGGCAGACCGCCGGTGCCGGCGCCGGACACGAACGCGGTCCGGCCGGCGATCCCGATGTGGGGCTTAGCCGTGCTCATCGGCGACGTGGCGAGTACGTTGCCGTTGGAGCCGAGCGCCTGCAGCTCGAAGTCGCCCACCCCGGTCGGCGCCGAGATCGCGGTCTCGAAGCCGCCCTTGGTCGCTGTCTGGAGCGTCGTCAGTGAGCTCGAGCTGGTGCCAGCCAGCACCCGCCACGACGACACCGCGGTCGCGCCGTTCCAGCTCCCCCACACCTCGGTGGTGCCATCGTTGTTGGGCGCGATCGCGATCGCCGGCGCCGTCGCCGGCTGCCCGGTCCACGGGAACTTGTAGGCGCGATAGCTCGACGTGTTCGACGTGAAGCGCGCGTCGAACACCTCCTGCCCGGCTGAGTTGAACTCCGTGAAGTACGGCTGCTGGCCCCAGCCGACGAACAGATCGCCTCCCGGGAGGACCTGGGCGTTGCCCTCGAAGTTGGTGTCCAGCCCCGGCGAATGCTCGAACTGCTTGACCAGCGTCACCGTCTTGGTGCTCTCGTTCACCGACAATTCGAGCGCCCGGGCCTGATGGACCGTGGGCGGCCCGCCGCCGTCGTCGAACATCGTGAACGTGCCGTTCGGCTGCACCACCACGTTGTGCTGGAACGCGGCCTGTGTGCCGGCTCCCATCTTGAAGTTGTTCTGGTTCGAGCCGAGTGTCCAGATCACCGCGCCCGTCTGATGGTCGACCTTGTAGACCGCCCAGGTGTTGCGCATCGAGATGATCAGATTGCCGTCGGAGTCGAGCGAGACAGAGTTCAGGTGGTAGGGGTCGAACACGTATCCCGGCGCGCCCTTCTTGAAGAATGACTCGGTGATCGGTACGTGATCGAGTGCATGCCACTCGAACAGCACGAGCCCCGTCTTGATGTCGATCTCCTGAACGACCGCGTCCATCAGCGGCCTCCCCATCCCGGGATAGTGAACCGGGGAGACGCCGACGATGTAGGCATCGCCCTGAGGCGTCACCAGGAACTCGTGCAGGTCCATGCCCTGCAGCCCGTTGCCCGCCTGGACCGTCGCGATCTGCTGGTACTGGCTGTTGTAGATCACGCCCTCGCCGCGCCCCGAGCCGTTGTTCGTAAACCCCTGCCACCACGTCAGCACCGGTTGCCCCTGGTACTGCTGGACGCGGAAGTCGGTCGCGAGCTCGTTGGCAGGCAGCGGCTGGAACCAGATCGTGTTGCCCGACGGGTCGAGGATCATCGGGCCGTTCTGGACCGGGCCGTACTGCGGCGTGACGAAGATGTCCCCGTTGTACTCCGACGCCGAGTGGCGGTTGACCGTGATCGACGCCGGCTCGAGGTCAGGGCGCGAATGGAAGTGCTGCACGCCGTTGGATCCCGCCGGCACCATCGGGAGCTTCATCGGGTTGATCGTCCCGAACGGGCTCGCGATCGCGAAGTGGAACGAGCCGTTCGTGCCGTTGATCACGTTGAGCCCGGTGGTCACGGTCACGGTCTCGCCGGCGGTGAACGGCTGGCTGGGGATGAAGCTCCCGCCCTGCCCGTCGGAATCGGCCTCGATCGAGCCGCTGTGGTTGCCCGAGCTCGACCCCGCCACCGTGATGTGGCCGATCTGGCTCGCCGGAATGCCGCGGAACGTGATCTGCGTCTGTGGCAGGGCGCTGCTCGTCCCCGGGCTCGGGAACACCGCCACCACCGGTTGCGCGAGCGCGGCCGGCGCCACGGCGAGCAGGGCAAACCCCGCCACGAGCGCCACCACAACACCCCGCATGACCCCAGACCACCGTCGGGACCTCAATTGTCTCGAAACCTCCTGCAACCAATCATCAAACCCACGAGGACGGCAAACGTTGCGCCGCGCAGGGTAGCTTGCGCGCCGTACGGTTTAGGTCAGACCGGTGCGTCGTGCACGGCGGCTTGCGGTCCGCGGGGGCGACCCGGCGACGCCGCGCGCTCCCTCCACGTATCTTTCCGGCGCGATGCGCTTCGCCTCCATCCTGCATAACGGCGCCCCACTCGCGGTGGCGATCGAGGGCGACCGGGCCGTGCCGCTGCGCGGCGTCACCGAACTCGGTCCCGAGACCCCGCTATCGCTGCTCAAGGACCCGCCGCTCGACCGAGCATCGACGCTCGACGCCGGCGAGCTGCGACGGCGCCCGGTCGTCCCGCGACCCGGGAAGATCATCTGCGTCGGTCTCAACTATGCCGCCCACATCGAGGAGACCAAGCGCGAAGAGTCCGACTACCCGGTGCTGTTCACGAAGTTCGCGACCACGCTGGCCGGGCCGGACGACGCGATCCCGCTCCCGCCCGAGAGCGACGCGATCGACTACGAGGGCGAACTCCTCGTGGTGATCGGGGAGCGCGGCCGGCGCATCCCCCGCGAGCGGGCCCTCGAACACGTCGCCGGCTACGCCATCGCCAATGACGTCACGATGCGCGACTACCAGTACAAGACCCACCAGTGGCTCCAGGGCAAGGACTGGGACGCCACCACCCCGGTCGGTCCCGACCTCGTCACGCGCGACGAGGTCCCGGATCCGACGACGCTGCGCACGTTCGTCAACGGCGAGAAGGTCCAGGAGTCCTCGACCGAGCTGATGATCTTCGACGTGGCCACCCTCGTCAGCGTCGTCTCCGAATTCGCCGCGATCGAGCCGGGCGACCTGATCCTCACCGGCACGCCCGGGGGCGTCGGCTACCGCCGCGAGCCGCCGCTGCTGCTGAAGGACGGCGACGTGGTCGTGATCGAGATCGACGGCGTCGGCCGGCTCGAGAACCGCTGCGTAGCCGAGCGCCTCGGCTAGCCCGCGAGCGCACCCCGCACCGCCGCGGCGAATCCGTCCACGTCCTCCTCGGTGGTGTCCCACGAGCACATCCACCGCACCTCGGCTGCCTGCTCGTCCCACGTGTAGAACGGGAACTCGTGCTGAAGAGACTCGATAACCGCCGGCGGCAGCGTCGCGAATACCGCATTCGTCTCCACGGGCCGCGTAATCGTCACACCAGCCACACCCCCGACCGCGCCGCCAAGTCGGGAAGCCATCGCGTTGGCGTTCCCGGCGCAGCGGAGCCACAGATCGTCGGTCAAGAGCGCGTCGAATTGTGCGGCGAGGAACCGCATCTTCGACGCGAGCTGCATCGACTGCTTGCGGATGTACAGAAAGTCGTGCGCGAGCTCGGGGTTCAGGAGCACGACCGCCTCGGCCCCGAGCAGCCCATTCTTGGTGCCGCCGAACGAGAGGATGTCGGCCCCGGCCACGACCTCCCGGAGCGACACCCCGAGCGCGGCCGCCGCGTTCGACAGACGGGCCCCGTCGACGTGCAGCACGAGGTCATGAGAGTGGGCGAGGTCGGACAACGCGCGCATCTCGGCCACCGTGTACAGCGTCCCGAGCTCGGTGCACTGGGAGATCGACACAGCCCGCGGCTGCACCGCATGCTCGTCACCGATCCGCGCGATCCGGCTCTCCACCGCCGCGGGCGTGAGCTTGCCGTCGACGCCCGGCGCGAGCAGCAGCTTGAGCCCGGCGATCGCCTCGGGCGCGCCGCACTCGTCGACGTTCAGGTGCGCGGTCTCGGCGCAGATCACGCCCTCGAACCGCCGGCAGGCAGCGCGCAGGGACACGACATTGGCGCCCGTGCCGTTGAACACGAAGAACGCGCTCGCGTCCTCGCCGAAGGTGTGGGCCACCCGGGCCTCGACTCCCAGCGTGTAGTCGTCGTGCCCGTACCCGAACGCATGGCCGACATTGACCCGCGCGATCGCCGCGAGGACGTCGGGGTGGATCGTGGCCGAGTTGTCCGAGGCGAAACCGCGCGCGCTGCTCACGCCGCGAGCTTAGCCTTCAGCGACGAGTAGAAGATCGAGAGCGGGAACTCGTCGTCGCGGACGAGGTCGATGTACGGCCGCGGATCCTCGACGTCGGTGAAGTCCCGGGCGGAGGAGATCCACCGCGAGCCCGCCGCCGGCGGCACGCTCGACGCAACGAGATCGTGCGCCGCCGCCCAGTGCTGGAGCTTGGTGCGGTCGATCCCGAACCGGTAGAGCTCCTCGATCTCGTGCCGCAGCGTGGCCACGCCCTCGTTGACCCGATCCCACTCGATCGTGAGCTGGTTATCGGTCCAGTGCAGGTAGCCGTGACGGTGCAGGAACGCGAACAGCAGCTGGCCGCCGAGCCCGTCGTAGTTGCGAATCCGGGACCCGGTGATCGGGAACCGCAGCAGCCGGTCGAGCAGGATCGAGTACTGCACGTAGCGCGCGAACGCGACCCCCTCCCGCTCGAGCTCGACCGCCTGACCGAACGCCGTCAGATCGCAGCGGAGCTCCTCGAGCGAGTACATCCAGTACGGCGCGCGCTGGCGGATCATGAACGGGTCGAATGGCAGGTCACCGTGGCTGTGGGCGCGATCGTGGATCAGGTCCCACAGGATGTACGCCTGCTGGGACATGCCGGGGTTGGCGAGCATGCAGGCCGCGTCGGGCGGGAGGTTCAGCCGTAGAAGATCGGCTGCGGCGCCACCCAGGCGCCGCAGCCGAGCGGCCTCACGATCGCAGAAGATCGCCCCGAAGTTGGAGACCGGGCGAATGGGTCGGTGGGGGTGGGCGGTGGGATCCCCAGTCGAAACCGTCTCGGGGAACAGGACCGCGCATTCGCTGTCATAGCCGTTGGTGGCGTCGATCAGCTCGACCGGGACGTACTTGGGGTTGTCGTAGCGCGTGCGCTCGAGCTCGGCGATCCAGTCCGGCCACGGCACCCGCACGATCAGCGCCTCGAAGCAGGTGTCGCGCGAGCCGTTCTGCTTGTACATCGGGAACAGCACCAGGTGCTCGATCCCGTCGGTGCGCATGAGCTCGGGACGGAACTCCTCGAGCGCACGCGTGAAGTCAGGCTTGCCGAAATCCCACGCGCGGAGATCCTCGACCGCCGCGGTCAGGTACATCCCGTCGTGCGGGAAGCGCGGCTTCAGCTCCTCGATCGCCTCGGCGATCGCGGCCACGTGCGCGCGCGCCGCGTCCGGATCGCCGGCGAGCGATCCGTCAGGCGCCTGGAGCAGCGCGAGCGCGTTGGTCTCGTCGCGCAACCGCGTCCACGCCGGCGCGCGCTCCGGTCCATTCCCGTTGCGCTCGGCGTGGACCGGCCACGTCCCGCCCTCGGGACGCGCCGCCCAATAAACGATGTTCTGCCAGAGCGCACGGTGATCGAGCTCGTCGATGCAGTCGTCGCCGAACAGGTCCGAGTCGGCCAGCACGACCACGCGGCCCTGGCCGTGCGTGGCGGCGACGATCAGCGGCGCCCCCGGAACCGACGCGCTCGCGTGCGTGCGGGCCAGCACCACTGAGCCGTTGCTCGACGTGATCGTCGTCGCCCGGTACAGGCAGGCCGCGTTCACGCGCGCGAGCAGGTCGCCGGCGCGACCGCGGGCGCCGCGCTGGAGGTCGGCGAGGACCCAGCTCGGCGCGTTCACGTGGTGCTCGTAGTCCTGCACGGTGTCGTTCTCGAGGTGGAGCCCGAACCGCGCGAGCAGCTCGTTGAGGTTGTTGCCGTACTTGTCCTGCTCGGTCTCGCCGAGCACGATCAGGCCGCCGCCGCGCTCGACGAACGCCGCCACCGCATCGAGTTCGTCCGCGCCCAGGCGCGGCGATCCGGTGCCCGTCGTCCGCTCCCAGGCGGGGTCAGAGGGATGCGCGATCACGAGCACGCCGGCGCCGGCCAGCGCCGCCTCGGTCAGCGGCCCCTCGGCGTGGGTCTCCACCACGAAGTCGCGTCCGGCCAGCGCGTCGGCGGCGCGGACGTACGACGAATCGCCGGGGTGAGCGGGCTGCATCTGGCGCGCAAGCTCGGGGCGGATCGTCCACGCCTCGTTGTGCGCCTCGTCGAAAATGACACGGGCGAGCATTCCGGATTCGGTCATGGCAGACAGGCTACCCGGCCCTCCGGCGATTGTCGATGCCGAAAACGATGTAATCTCTGCAACGGATCGCCATATGGACGCCCAAGATCGTCAGATTATTGCGTTTCTGGTCGAAGACGGCCGGCGGACGTATGACGACATCGGCCGGCGCGTGTCGCTGTCGGCGCCGGCGGTCAAGCGCCGCGTCGACCGGTTGCGCTCGAGCGGGGCTCTCCGCGGTTTCACCGCCGTCGTCGACCACAACGCGCTCGGCGACCACACCGAGGCGCTGATCGAGCTGTTCTACGCCCCGGGCACCCTGCTCGACGCGGTCACCGAGACGCTGCGCCGGCATCCCGAGGTCGTCGAGGCGTGGAGCGTGACCGGCGAGGCCGACGCGATCGCCCGCGTGCGCACGCAGAGCAACGCCGACCTCGAGCGGCTGATCATGGACCTCCAGCGCGACGGTCTCGTCGAGCGGACGCGCTCGCAGGTAGTGATGTCGCGGCTGGTCTCCCACGGGGGTAATTAGGGGTCTCGCTGCGCTCGACGTCCGTGGGGCCATCCACCCCGTCCGGACGGGGTTGCACGGCCTCGTGGCTCGGCCCGTTGGCTGGCGTTGGCTGCGTAGGTGCGTGTCCCATCCGGGTGACTCGCGCCCGATACCGTGGCAGACGAGCCCAGACCGGAGGCGCGCGTCACTCGGTGCGGACACGTACCGGAGCCAACCTTGACAGGACCATGTCAAGGTTTGGTACAGTCCCCTCGATGCGCGACTTCATGGCGGCCACCCGCGACCGCGTGATCGTCTACGACGGCGGGATGGGCGCGACGCTCGAGCAGTACGACCTTAGCCTCGAGGACGACTACAAGCTGTCCGGCCGGTGCCACGAGGTGCTCGTGCTGAACCGTCCCGACGTGATCGAGGGCGTTCACACGGCGATGCTCGACGCCGGCGCCGAGGTGCTCGAGACCGACACGTTCCAGGCCTCGAGGCTGAAGCTGTCCGAGTGGGGCCTCGAGGATCACACGGCCGAGATCAACCAGAAGGCGGCCGAGATCGCGCGCAAGGCGGCCGGCGAGAACCGGTTCGTGGCCGGCTCGATCGGCCCGACCGGGTTCCTGCCCGCCAGCGACGACCCGTCGCTCGGGCAGATCCAGTTCCCCGAGCTGGTAACAGTGTTCGAGGAGCAGTCCCGCTCGCTGCTGGCCGGCGGCGTCGACCTGCTGATCATCGAGACCGCGCAGGACATCCTCGAGGTCAAGGCGGCCGTGTTCGGCGCGCGCCAGGCGTTCAAGCATGCCGGCCGCAGCGTGCCGATCCAGTGCAGCGTGTCGCTGCTGCCTCAGGGCGGCAAGATGCTGCTCGGGACCGACATCAGTGCGGTGCTGGCCACGCTCGAGGCGCTTGACGTCGACGGGATCGGGCTCAACTGCTCGACCGGCCCCGAGGACATGCGCGACGCGATCCGGTTCCTCGGCGAGCACTGCTCGGTCCCGGTCCACTGCATCCCGAACGCCGGACTGCCGCTCCAGGGCCCGAACGGCGAGACGATCTTCCCCGAGGAGCCCGAGCCGCTCGCGAACGTGCTCGGCGAGTTCATCGAGCGCTACGGCGTGACGATCGTCGGCGGCTGCTGTGGCACGACGCCCGACCACATCGCCGCGATCGCCGAGCGCGCCCGGGCGCATTCGCCGGGAGCGCGCCCCGCGCGCCGGCCGCCGCACGTGTCGAGCATGATCGCGGCGACTTCGCTCGTCCAGGACCCCCGCCCCACGCTGATCGGCGAGCGGGTCAACTCGCAGGGCTCGCGCAAGGCGAAGGAGCTGCTGCTGGCCGACGACTACGACGGCCTCTTGACCGTCGCCGAGGACCAGGTCACCGGCGGCGCGCACGTGCTCGACGTGTGCGTCGCGCTGACCGAGCGCCAGGACGAGGACGAGCAGATGCGCCAGGTGGTCAAGCGGATCTCGCTCAGCCAGCCGGCGCCGATCCAGATCGACTCGACCGAGCCCGACGTGATCGAGACCGCGCTCCAGCAGATCCCGGGGCGGGCGATCGTCAACTCGATCAACCTCGAGGCCGGGCGGGCCAAGCTCGACAAGGTCGTGCCGCTGGCAAAGGCGCACGGCGCCGGCGTGATCGCGCTGACGATCGACGAGGTCGGGATGGCCAAGACCCGCGAGCGCAAGCTCGAGGTCGCGCAGCGGCTCACGCAGCTGTGCTGCGAGGAACACGGCCTCGATCCCGAGGTGCTGATCTTCGACTGCCTGACGTTCACGCTGACCACAGGCGACGAGGAGTGGCGGCCGAGCGCGGTCGAGACGATCGAGGGGATCCGCCTGATCAAGGCCGAGATCCCGGGCGTGAAGACCTCGCTCGGAGTCAGCAACGTGTCGTTCGGGGTCGGTCTGCCGGCGCGGAGCGTGCTCAACAGCGTGTTCCTTCACCACTGCGTCGAGGCCGGGCTCGACCTCGCGATGGTCAACCCCAACCACATCACGCCTTACGGGGAGATCCCGCCCGAGGAGCGCGAGCTCGCCGACGACCTGGTCCTCAACCGCCGCGAGGACGCGCTCGAGCGCTACATCGCGCACTTCGAGTCCAAGGGTCCCGCGGAGGCCGAAGAGAAGGCCGACCCGACCGAGGGCATGGAGCCCGAGGAGGCGCTCCACTATCAGATCCTGCGCCGCAAGCGGGAGGGCGTCGAGGACTGGATCGACCGCAGCGTCGAGAAGATCGGCGCGGTGCCCACGCTCAACGAGGTGCTGCTGCCGGCGATGAAGGAGGTCGGCGACAAGTTCGGCGCCGGCGAGCTGATCCTGCCGTTCGTGCTCCAGTCGGCCGAGGTGATGAAGCGCGCGGTCGCCCAGCTCGAGCAGTACCTCGACAAGATCGAGGGCTATACGAAGGGCACGGTCGTGCTCGCGACCGTGTTCGGCGACGTCCACGACATCGGCAAGTCGCTCGTCAACACGATCCTGACGAACAACGGCTACACGGTCATCGACCTCGGCAAGCAGGTGCCGATTCAGACCGTGATCGATGCCGCGGTCGAGCACAAGGCGACCGCGATCGGCCTGAGCGCGCTGCTCGTCTCGACCTCGAAGCAGATGCCGACATGCGTCCAGGAGCTCCACTCGCACGGCCACCAGTTCCCGCTGCTGATCGGCGGCGCCGCGATCAACCGCAACTTCGGCCTACGGATCCTGTACCCGAACGGGACCGAGTCCGACGATGTCTACGAGCCCGGCGTGTTCTACTGCCGCGACGCGTTCGAGGGGCTCTCGAAGATGGACCAGCTGGTCGACGGCGAGGCGCGAGAGGCGCTGATCGCCAAGACCCGCGACGCGGCGAAGCAGTTGCGCGAGCGGCCCCCCGAAGCCGAGGACAATGCACCGCCGGTCACCGACGCGTCGGTCCGGAGCGCCACCCCCGTGGACAACGCGATCCCGACGCCGCCGTTCTGGGGTGCTCGCGAGATCGACGTCCCGATGGACGAGGTCTACCACCACCTCGACACGCACGTGCTGTTCAAGCTCCATTGGGGCGGGCGCGGCGTCAAGGGCGAGGCGTGGAAGCAGCTCGTCGGCGAGGACTTCAAGCCCCGGCTCGAGCGGATGTGGCGCGAGCAGACCTACCTGCATCCGCGCGCGGTCGTCGGCTACTTCCCGTGCAACTCGGACGGCAACGAGCTGATCGTGTGGGATCCGGACGACTTCGACCCCGCCAACCCCCGCGAGCTCGAGCGTCTCGTGTTCCCGCGCCAGCCGCGCCACGACCGCATCTGCCTGGCCGACTTCTACCGCCCGTTGGGGTCCGACAAGGTCGACGTCGTCGCGTTGCAGGCGGTCACCGCCGGCGACGAGGTCACCGAGCTGATGGCGCGGCTGGAGGCAGACGGTGAGTTCGCCGAGCAGCTGTTCGTGCACGGACTCGGCGTGCAGACCGCCGAGGGGATGGCCGAGTGGCTGCACGGCCGCGTGCGCTCCGATCTGGGGATCGCGCCGGTGCAGGGCCGCCGCTACTCCTGGGGCTATCCGGCCTGCCCCGAACAGTCAGAGCACGAGAAGGTATTCAGGCTGCTCGACGCGCCGTCGATCGGGCTGCGCCTGTCGAGTGGGTTCGCGGTCGAACCCGAGCAGTCGACACTGGCGATCGTCGCCCACCACCCCCAGGCCGTCTATTTCGGGATGAAGTCGGGCTTCTTGCCGAAGACCGGCAAGCAAGCGGCCGACGAGCTGATCGCCGGCACCGACAAGGACCCGACGCGCCTGTCCGAGCTGACCGACATCGAGCCGGTCGACGAGGTCGCCGGTGAGGGCGAGGGCGCGCCGGCGATGGCCGAGGCCTAGCTTCAGCTCCGGGCGCCGGCGGCGCCCTGTGACGCCGGCCGGGACGACGGGCGCCGCGGGCTCGGACGCGCCGGAAGCTTGACCGGAGTCGTGTGCATCGCCCGCAGCCGGATCTCGCGCCACGACATGCCCTCCTTGAGGAGCGCCGGCATGCCCATGATGATCGCGCTCGTGACCTCGACCGCCTGCAGGATCACACCGAATGCGACGCCGTCGCCGTAGCCGATGTGCCAGCCGGTGTGGAGCACGGCGGCGCAGGCGGCCTGGAACACGCCGAGGTTCGCCGGCGTGGCCGGCAGGACAGCGGTGATGTTGACTGCGAACAGCACGGCGGCCGCGGCGCCGATGCCGGCGCCGTGCTTGTCGAGCCCGAGCGCCACCAGCAGCACCCAGCAGGACAGGCACTGAAGCGCCCACGCCGACAACTGGGCGACCGCGGCAGTGGTGCCCAGGCGCGGGCGGCGGAACACGATCAGCCCGGCGCGAACGCGCGCCATCGCTCCCCGGACCTGCGCGGCGAGCGCGTGGACGCGCGAGGAGCGCGAGCGGTTGCCAGTGTCGCGGAGCAGCAGCGGCGTGAGCAGCACCACGATCAGCAGCGTCAACGGCGCGATCGCGGCTATCAGCAACGCGTTCTGGTGGCCGTTGAAGAAGTCGACCGAGGAGAACATGATCGCGCCGAGCACGATCAGCGCGACGATGTTCAGCAGCGTCTGCGACACGACCGTCCCGAGCACGACCGGGAGGTTCTCGCGTGGGTTTCCGGTGCGTCTGGCCACCACCAGCGCGCGCGACGGCTCACCGAGGCGGGCCGGCAGCGTCGAGGACATCAATACGCCGATGAACGTTCCCTGGGCCGCGTCCGACAGCTTCACCCGCGAGCGCGGCAGCGCCGCCTTGAGGATCGCGTGCCAGGAAACGGCGCGGAGCGCCATTGCGGCGCACATGATCGCGAGGCCGAGCAGGACGAGCGTCGGGCTCGCGGTGATCAGCGCCGAGGCGATGTTGGTCAGGCCGATCTTCTGGAGCGCGAGGAACGCGAGCACGGCGCCGCCGATCGACACCGTGGCGAGGCCGACCCGGCGGGCGACGCCGAGCGCCTTGCTGTGCCGCTGCGGTCCGGTCAGCTTCGGCTCGAGGCTTGCGAGCCGTTGCGGCGCGACCCGCGGCTTCAGGTCGGCGGCCCGCGCGCCCACCCGGACCGCGGCACGCTGGAGCGTGGTCGCAGGCTCAGGCGTGGCGATCGCCGCCTCGTAGGCCTCCATCACCTGGCTGGCGACGCGCGGCCAGGCGAAGCGCTCGGCACCGAGCGCGGCGGCGCGCGCCATCTGCGCGCGGCGGATCGGCTCGTCGTACAGATCGCGGAGCGCCTCGGCCAGCGTCTGGGCGTCGCCCCGCGGCACGAGCACGCCATCGACGCCGTCGCGCACGACGTCGCGATAGCCGGCGATGTCCGAGGCGATCACGGGCGTACCGGCTGCGAACGCCTCGGTCAGGACCATGCCGAAGCTCTCGCCTCCGAGCGACGGTGCGCACAGCACGTCGCCGGACTCGAGCTCTAGGCGCTTAGTCTCGTCATCGACCTTGCCGAGCACGCGCACGTCGCGCATGTCGAGCATCAGCGGGGAAAGCTCGTGCTCAGAGGGGCCGATCACGGTCAGCTCAGTCGGGACGTGCTCTCGCAGCGCCTCGAACGCGCGCAGGAGCAGCGGCAAGCCCTTGCGCTCGACCGCCTGGCCGACGAACACGATCTTGAGCTTGTCCGTCTGGGGCCGGAGCGCGCCCAGCGCCGCACGCTCGGGGTCGACATGGACGCCGTTCGGGATGATGCGGTAGTGGCCGCCGAAGAAGCGCCGGGCGGTCCAGGCTGCCGCCTCCGAGACGGCGACCCGGACGTGCAGCCGGTTTAGCATCCGCCGCGCGCCGAGCGCGTTCGCGATCCCATTCGTGACGCGGTTCTCGTTGTAGGTGTGGAAGGTCCCGACGAGCGGCAGCCGGACCCCGTCGGTGATGCACCACGGCGCCACCGGCGCGAGCGGCTCGTGGACGTGGACGACGTCGTAGCCGCCTGTCCGGAGCTCGCGCTGGGCGGTGGCGAGCGCGTACGGCGTGATCGAGACGTTCGACACCGCCTGGTTGGCCTTCAGCGACAGCGTCCGGCCGAGGGACACCAGGTACTCGGGCGGCTCGACGTTCTGGGGGCGGGCCCCCCGGTGCAGCACGGACGAATAGCGGCCCGGCGCGTCGTAGGGCGCCAGCACCCGAACATGATGTCCGTCCGCGATGAAGCGCTCCGCGAGGGCTTCGATATGCCTCGTGACGCCCCCTGGATACGTCCACGAGTACGGCGACAGGATCGCTACTCGCATGTTGCGGAATGGTAGTGGTTGGGCCAGTTGATCATGGGGACGCGCAGAGCCGCGCGTATCATCAGATACACCAATGCCGGTTAGACATTTCGTCAAATACACCTTCCTTAGGGTCGATCCTGCGTGGCGGCGCCTCGAGTCGGACCAGCGAGCCGAGGACAAGCGCGAGTTCATCGCAGCCTGCGAGGACTTCGCCGACGGCCACCTGCTGCGGACGTTCTCGCTGGTCGGGACCCGTGGCGACGCCGACCTGATGCTGCTCAGCCAGGCCCAGAACCTCGAGCGGATCCACGAGTTCCACGTCGTGCTCTCCCAGAGCGGGTTGATGAAGTGGTGCGAGATCCCCTACTCGTTCCTGGCGATGACCAAGCCGTCGGAGTACTCCGATGAGTCGCGGCTCGAGGTCCGCCCGGCGCACGGCAAGTACCTGTTCGTGTACCCGTTCGTCAAGACGCGCGCGTGGTACGCGCTGCCGGCCGACGAGCGCTGGCGGATCATGCAGGAGCACATCAAGCTCGGGCGCGAGTACCCATCGGTCGACCTCAACACCAGCTACTCGTTCGGGCTCGACGACCAGGAGTTCGTGGTCGCATTCGAGACCGACAACCCAGCGGATTTCTTGGATCTGGTACAGCGCCTGCGGACGACCGAATCGAGTTCGTACACGCTGCGCGACACGCCGACGTTCACGTGCATCTCGTGCTCGGTGCAGCGGGCCCTCGGGGCACTCGACGGCGCGGCGCTGACCGTGACCGAGGGGGTCTCGGGCTGAGGTTGGCCCGGGGATGACCGCCACCAAGGAGGCGGAGCGATGACCGCCGCGAAGCAGGCGGACCGATGACCGCCGCGAAGCAGGCGGACCGATGACCGCCGCGAAGCAGGCGGACCGATGACCGCCGCGAAGCAGGCGGACCGATGACCGCCGCGAAGCAGGCGGACCGATGACCGCCACCGATCCAGCCAAGCTCGCGCTCGATTTCGACGAGGTCCGCGACGTGACAGTGATCGGCGCCGGACCCGTCGGGATGTGCACGGCGTTCTGGGCGGGCATGCGCGAGGCGTCCTCGCGCGTGATCGACTCGCTGCCGGAGCTGGGCGGCCAGCTGACCACGCTGTATCCCGAGAAGTGGATCTTCGACGTGCCCGGCCATCCGCGTGTGCTCGCGCGTGACCTCGTTGACCTTTTGCGGGTTCAGTCGCTGGAGGCGTTCGACGTCCCGGTGCATCTGGGGACGACCGCTTCGAGCATCTCCTGGGAGGGGGTTGGGGAGGACCGCGTGGTGGTGTTGCACACCGACGCCGGCGAGCTGCGTTCGCGCACCGTGATCGTCGCCGGTGGCCACGGGGCATTCGAGCCCAAGAAGCTGCCGGGATTCGACATGACGCCGTGGGAGGGGCGCGGCGTGCACTACGTCGTGGGCGAGAAGTCGATGTTCGAGGGCAAGCGGGTGATGATCGTCGGTGGCGGCGACTCGGCCGTCGACTGGGTCATCAACCTGCTGGATGTGGCTTCGTCGGTTCATTTGGTGCACCGTCGCGAGGGTTTCCGTGCCCACGAATTGACGGTCGGCCAGGTGCTCGAGGCGGCCGAGCGCGGGGACGTCGCGATCCACGTGCCGTTTCAGATTCGCGAGGTGTCCGGCAACGGGAACGTGGAGCGGGTGCGACTGTTCAATTCCCAGGACGAGGCCGAGGAGATCGAGGTCGAGGTCGACGCAATCCTGCTCCAGCTCGGGTTCAAGACCGCGCTCGGGCCCTTGAAGGACTGGGGGTTCGAGGTGGTCAAGGGCGCGATCGTCGTCGACCAGCTGATGAAGACCTCGTTGGAGCGCGTGTGGGCGTGCGGCGACATTGCGACATTCGACGGCAAGCTCAAGCTGATCGCCACCGGATTTGCCGAATCCGCGATCGCGGTGGCGCAGGCCGTCCACGAGATCCGCCCCGAGGTCACGATCCAGCCGGCGTACTCCACCAACACGGGCGTTCCCGGGGTCGTTGCCGGCCAGGCGTAAACCCAGAGCGACCGCGCCGGCTGCGCGGGCCGATTCGCGGACGGGATCGCGGGACGGGACGCCCGGCGAGGCGGCGCCGCGGGCCGAGGCGGCGGCGGTCAAGGCGGCAGCGTCCGGCGAGACGGCGGCGGCGGTCAAGGCGCTCCGCGCCGCCGATCCGGTGATGCGCGCGATCATCGACGAGGTCGGGACCGATGGGTTGGAGGACTTCCGCACCAGCCTCCCGAGCGACAGCTACGCGACGCTGATCCGCGCCATCGCCGGCCAGCAGCTTTCGAACTCGGCCGCCGCCGCGATCTACAACAAGCTGCTCGCGCGGTACGGGGGACGGCCGCCCTCGCCGGCCGAGCTGCTCGCCGACGACCCCGAGGAGCTCCGGGTCGCGGCCGGCCTCAGTCATGCGAAGGTGGGCTACCTCAGGTCGCTCGCCGAGCACGTGGTCGACGGTTCGCTCGAGCTCGACCGCCTTGGCGACCTCCCCGACGACGACGTGATCGCGCAGCTCGTGGCAGTCAAGGGCATCGGGCTCTGGAGCGCGCACATGTTCCTGATCATCCATCTGCACCGCCCGGACGTGTTGCCGGTCGGGGATCTCGGGATTCGCAAGGCGATCATGAAGCGCTACGGGCTGCCGGCGCTGCCCGGGCCGGCCGAGAGCAACGAGATCGGCGAGCGGTGGCGCCCGAACCGGACGCTCGCATCCCTGTTCCTGTGGCGCTCGCTGTACGAAACGCCGATGTGAGGGGTGGCGGGCGGGCCGGCGTGGTGGTCGCCCGGCGGGGCGCGGTGGCGCCGGCGGGCGGGCGAGGCAGGCGGTGGGGCGGTGCGGGGCCAGGCGGGGCGGCCAGAGATCGCGCGGACGCCTCCGCACGGCGCCAGCGGACCCAGCCCACCCTGTACAAGGCCCGAAAGCTCCATCCCCGCCACCGTTTCCGGGACATAAGCACCTGGGGGATGCTTACGTCCCGAAACTCGCCGGCGAGCGCGTGGTTTCGGGCGTTGTACATGGCCGGCGCGCGGGGGGGCAGGCCATGGCGATCGTGGCCGCGGGCGGGCCATAGCGGTCGCACCGGCGGGCGGGCAGGCGCGGCGCGGTGGCGCCGGCGCGGTGGCGCCGGCGCGGACCGGCGGACGACTCACCTGCAGCGCCCCGGCGGTGCGGAACTCGCCAAACCCCCCATCCGCCGCGCGAGGTTTGGCGAGTTGTGCACCCCGGTGGGCACAAACGACCCGGGCCGGCGGGCACGAACCACTCAGGCCGGCAGGCACAGACGACCCTCGGCGGAGGGATTGACGACCCCGGAGCCGAAGCACAGACGACCCGGGCAACACCGTCGGGAGCCGCACCAGACCCGGTCCGGCGGGCACAGACGACCCTCAGCGGACGGATAGACGACCCCGGGGCCGAAGCACAGACGACCTGGGCAACGCCATCGGAAGCCGCATCAGAAACGCGCCACCGTCACCCGCAAAAGCAACCAGCCCCGAAGAGCCGGGCCGGCGGTCAGACCGCGGAGACTTCTTCTTCTTCGGCGACCCGGAACGAGGAGCCGCAGCCACAGGCCGCGACGACGTTCGGGTTGTCCACCTTGAAGCCGGCGCCCTGAAGGCCGTCGACGAAGTCGATCACCGAGCCCCTGACGTACGGGAGGCTCGGACGGTCGACAAGGAGGCGGATGCCCTTGTCCTCGAACACGGTGTCTTCGGCGCGTTGCTCGTCGAACGCGAGCGCGTACTGGAAGCCCGAGCAACCTCCGCCGCGAACGCCCACCCGGAGGCCGGCGGTATCGGCAACGGAACTCTGCGAGGAGAGAAACTCGCGAACCTTCTCAGCGCCCTTATCGGTGAGTGTGATCATCTAATTCCGTATCGACAGCTTGCTTCATTCAGTATAGCGATGGCATCTCGCTACGCTAACGACATGGCAGCCACCGACGCACCGGCGACGCCGGCGGAGCTGAAGGAACGCATCGAGGCGGGCATCCCGGGTGCGACCGCGGACGTGAGCGGCGACGGGCATCACTTCAACGCGCTCGTGTCGGCGCCGGCGTTTCGGGGCCTCTCCCGGATCGCCCAGCACCGGCTCGTCTACGACGTGTTCGGGGCGGAGGTTGGGGACCGCATCCACGCCCTGTCAATCCAAACTAAGGCCTTGGAAACGGAGAACAGCGCATGAGCGACGATCAGACCACCCAGATCCGCGAGGCAATCGAGAGCGCGATCTCGGAGAACCCCGTGATCCTGTTCATGAAGGGCACTCCCGACCAACCGATGTGTGGATTCTCCGCGCGCACCGTGGCGATCCTGCAGAACGTCGGGACGCCGTTCGCGGCCGTCAACATCCTCCCCGACCCGCGGATCCGCCAGGAGCTCTCAACGGTCTCGAACTGGCCGACGATCCCGCAGCTGTTCATCGACGGCGAGTTCGTCGGCGGCTGCGACATCGTCACCGAGATGTACGAGTCGGGCGAGCTGCAGAGCGCGCTCGGGCTCGATCAGAACGGCGCCACCGACGAGTCGGCGCCCGAGCCGGCGGCGCAGGAGCCGGCGCCGCTCTCGATCGAAAACCGCCTGTAGCCCGCTAGCCCTTCTGCACGAAGAACAGCAGCGTCGTCCGGCCCGTGATCAGCAGGTTCGGGTCGCGGAACGCGCGTCGCCGGCCGTGTCCGGGCACGTTCGCATACAGCCCGTCGTAGGTGTGGATCGAAGCGATCGCGGCGCGCAGCTCGGGCAGTGAGGAGATCGGCGACGAGCCGCCGCCCGACGACCCCGACGCACCGCCACCCGGAGTGAGGGCGGCGACGAGTGCCGAGGACAGGCCACTGGACGTCGCCGGCGACGGCTCGGCCGGGCCGTGGATCGTCACGGCGAGCGGTCCGCTCGCGCCGCGGGGGATTCGCAGCCGGAACGACACCGTCCGCCGCGGTCCCCGGTAGACCCGCAGGACCAGCCGGACCCTGACCGTCTTCCCCGCCTCGACCTGCAGCGGAGCGTGGGCGCCCAGGATGCTCGCCATCGTGAGCCCCCTCGAGGCGTCGAGATCCGCGACCACGTGCGTGACGTGGAGCGCTGCGAAGTCGACGCGTTCGAAGTCCTCGAACGCGTTCGTGACGTCGTTCGAGGCCGCGCTGGCGAGCTCCGGCGGCGTCTCGCCCTCATCGCCCGCTGACCCGCTGCCCACATAGCGGTTGCAGAACCCGAGCGGCTCCGAGGTCTCGCGCAGGTAGATCTGCAGGCACATGTTCCCCGACTCGTCGGCGGGCGGCCCGTCATAGATTTGCGTGGCCGCCTGCGCCACCTCGAGCGGCGCGATCGTGTCGACCAACGAGCTGCCGAGCGGGAGGCCGATGTCGGTCTCGTCCGCAACCTGGGTGTCGAGCGACAGCGACTGACCGGTGTCGCGGTCGTTGACCGTCACGTCGACCGGAACCGTCGGCGGCGGCGCCCCGACCTCGCCGATCACGGCATTCGGCGTGTCGCTCGAGAGCGTGCCCTCGGTGTGGCCGGGCGAGGCCAGCTTGTAGCTCGGCTGTTCAGTCGGGTCGGGGTTGTTGACCACGTAGTAGACGTAGGCGTCCTGGAGCAGCAGCGAGCGCCGGCCGGCGCCGTCGAGCTCGTGCCCGAACGCGTACACGGTCTGGCCATCGACGTACGTGACGGTGCCGACCGCCCCCATCGGGACGTCCCCGGACGAGTAGCTGGCGCTCACCGACGCGCCGGGCACGAGCGGCTGCACCGGGAAGTTCGTGGCCTGGCCGCCGGCCGGCGCGGCCAGGATCATCCGGCCGGCGCGCTCGCCGGCGCGCTGCACGAGGCCGAATATCGCCGGCGACAGCCCACCGACGGTCAGCGGTGCGACCAGCGGCGTGGGCTTGGCGGCCAGTTGCGGCGTGTCCGGCGGCGGCCGGACGGGCTCGCCGAGCATTTGCTCGATCGGCGTCACCAGCACGACGTTGTTTCCATACTGCCCGATCCCTTCGGAGATCGCGCCGGCGTTCTCCATCGTCCCCATCGAGTCGGGGCAGTAGACGGGAGATCCCGAGAACCCCTCGGCGACGCCGGTCGTGTCGACCGCAGCCCCTGATACCTGCACGAGGATCCGCGGCCCCTCACCAGGCGCCTCCACGATGTCGATCACCTGGACGTTGAACGACGTGATCGTCGTTCCCTGGATCACGGTCTCGCCGGTGCAGTTCATCCCCGGCTCGACCTGGGACAGCGGCATGATCGGCCCGCCGCCCTGGGCGAACGCGGCGCTGGCCGGGAGCAACATCCCCGCGACCAGCAACAGCATCACAAGTCGAACGCGAATCACGAGCCCCTTTCAGGCCCTGCGCGGCCCCGCGCGGCGCGCAGAGCATACCCCGCTTGCCGCGGGATAGCATCGGCTCATGGCCACGACTCGGGCCAATCCCGCGAGCGTCGTCGCGCTGCGGTTCGACGGCGCCACGCTGTGGGCGATCGACCAGACCGAGCTCCCCTGGCGCGAGTGCCAGCTCGAGCTGCGGAGTGCCGAAGACGTCGCCGGCGCGATCCGCCGCCTGGCGATCCGAGGCGCACCGCTGATCGGCATCGCCGGCGCCTACGGCGTGGTCCTCGAGCTCGCCCGCGACCCGTCGCTCGAGACACTCGAACGCGCCTGCGCGCTGCTCCGCGACGCCCGGCCGACCGCGGTCAACCTGGCCTGGGCAGTCGACCGGGTCGACGAGGCCGTCCGCAGCCGGCAGCCGGCCGGCGAGCTCGTGAGCAGCGCGCTCGAGGAGGCCCGCCGAATCCACGCCGAGGAGGAGGCCGCGAGCGACGCGATCGCGGCCAACGGCGCCGAACTCTTGGCGGGCGCCCGGCGGATCTTGACCCACTGCAACACGGGCGCGCTCGCCGCGCCCGGCCGCGGGACGGCGCTCGCCGTGATCGCCGAGCTGGCCGAGCGCGGCACGCTCGAGGGCGTGCTCGCCACCGAGTCGCGACCGCTGCTCCAGGGAGCACGGCTGACCGCCTATGAGCTCGGCCGCCTGAACATCCCGTACGAGCTGATCGTCGACTCGGCCGCGGCCGGGCTGATCGCGGCCGGCGCGGTCGACGCGGTGATTGTCGGCTGCGACCGCGTGGCGGCGAACGGCGACGTCGCCAACAAGGTCGGCACGTACGGGCTGGCCCTCGCCGCGCGGGCCGCCGGCATCCCGTTCGTGGTCGCCGGCCCCACGTCGACAATCGACCTGAGCACGCCCGACGGCTCGCGGATCGCGATCGAGGAGCGCGACCCCGAGGAGGTGCGGGCCGCCGCCGGGCAGCGGCTGACGCTTCCCGATACGCCGTGCCGGAACCCGGCGTTCGACGTGACGCCGGCCGCGCTGATCACGGCGCTCGTGACGGAGCGGGGGATCGTCCGGCCCCCGAGCGCCGACGCCCTCGCCGCGCACCACGCCGCCACTCCCAGATGAGGGTCGCGCGGTCGTTCGCCCCGGGCGACGTCCGGATCGAGGAGGCGCCCGACCCCGAGCCGGGCGCCGGCGAGGTAGTGTGCGACGTCCTGGCCTGCGGCGTCTGCGGCTCGGACGTGACCGACTGGTACATCGCGCCACGACTGCCCGCGGTACTCGGGCACGAGCTGGTGGGAACGGTGCGGGCGCTCGGCGACGGGGTCGGCGCGCCTGCGGTCGGCGCCCGCGTGGTCATCCATCACCACGCCCCGTGCGGCGAGTGCCGCCGTTGCCGGCGCGGCCACGAGACGCTGTGCGAGCGGTTCCGCGCCACGCGGCTCGACCCGGGCGGGTTCGCCGAGCGCGTGCGCATCACCCAGGACCTGGTCGGGGAGCTGCTCGAGCTGCCCGACGGCCTCGACCCGATCACCGCGACGTTCATCGAGCCGCTGGCGTGCGTGCTGCGCTCCCAGGACCGGGCCGGGCTGCGAGCCGGCGACTCCCTGCTCGTGGTCGGCGCCGGCGTCAACGGCCTGCTCCAGATCGCCGCCGCACACGCCCGCGGGGTCGACGCGGTGTGGATACGGGAGCCACGAACAGAGCGCCTGGAACGAGCCGAGGCGTGGGGCGCCGAGCACCACGGCAACGAGCTCGTCGACGTCGCGATCGCGTGCACGCCCAAGCCCGACGCGATCGCCGCGGCCGCGGCGGCTGTGGCGCCCGGCGGCACGCTCTGCTTCTACGCCCCGCCCTCCCCCGACTCGCCTCCCGAGCTCGACGCCACCGCGCTCTACCTGCGCGAGATAACCGTCACCGCCAGCTACTCGGCCGGACCGGGCGACATGCGCGCCGCGCTCGAGCTGATCGCCGGCGGCCGCATCGATCCGCGTTCGCTCGTCTCACACCGGCTGCCGCTGGAGGAGACCGGGCGCGCGCTCGACCTCCAGCGCACCGCCGGTGGGATGAAGGTCGTGGTGGAGCCGTGGGCGCGCCGCTGAAGGTCGTGGTCGAGCCGTGGGCGCGCCGCTGAAGGTCGTGGTCGAGCCGTGAGCGCGCCGCTGAACGCCGGGGTGGAAACTTGAGAGCGGCGATCCTGTTCGGCCCCGAGGACCTACGCGTCGAGCAGGTCCCCGAGCCTGAGGGGGAGGTGATCGTCGAGGTGCAGGCGGCCACAACGTGCGGCACCGACGTCAAGATGTGGCGCTACGGGCACCGGGTCCTCGGACCGTATCCGTGCGCGTTCGGCCATGAGACCGCCGGCGTGCGCGTCGACACCGGCGTGCGCGTGCTCGTGTCCGACTCGGTGGCGTGCGGGAGCTGCGGCCCCTGCCGCGCCGGCCGCGCGCAGATCTGCCGGGCGCCGACGTGGGTGCTTGGCGGCTTCGCCGAGCGGATCGCGGCACCGGCGCAGGCGCTCCACTCGATCCCCGACGGCCTCCCCGCGGAGGCGGCGGCGATGGCCGAGCCGCTCGCGGCCGCGGTTCACGCGGTGGCCCGCGGCAGCGACGCCGACGACGTGGGCATCCTCGGCGGCGGACCGATGGGGCTGATGCTGACCGCGCTGCTGGTCGCTCAGGGGCGGTCGGTGACGCTCGCCGATCCCCATGCCGAGCGCCGCCGGCAGGCGACCGACCTGGGTGCGCGCGCCACAAACCAGCTCGACGACCAGCACGAGCTCGTGTTCGAGGCCGTCGGCCGCCCCGAGACGTGGCGCGCCGCCGCCGCCGCGGCGGAGCCCGGCGGCGTCGTGGTCCTCGTCGGGGGGTGTCCCAGCGGAACCGACATCACCCTGCCGACCGGGCCGCTCCACTACGAGGAGCTCGAGCTGCGCGGGACGTTCCACCACGCGCCGGACGAGGTCGACAGCGCGCTCGCGGTGCTCGCGGCCAACGCGCGCCTGTGGGAAACGCTCCGAGGGCCGACCATCCCGCTCGAGGAGCTCCCCGCCGCGCTCGGCACCCCTACCCGGGGGCCGGCGAAGAAGTGGGTGGTGGATCCGCGGGGGTAGCCGGCCCAGAAGTGGGTGGTGGATCCGCGGGGGTAGCCCGCCCAGAACTGGGTGGTGGATCCGCGGGGGTAGCCGGCCCAGAACTGGGTGGTGGATCCGCGGGGGTAGCCGGCCTAGAACTGGGTGGTGGATCCGCGGGGGTAGCCGGCCCAGAAGTGGGTGGTGGTCCCGCGACACCAGCGCGCCGGAACTCGAGGTGCTCGACGATCCGGCGCGAGTCGCAGATCGCCTCGCCGTCGATCACCAGCACCGGCACGCGCTGCTGACCGGTCAGCGCCACGACCTCCGGCCGGCGCGAGCGCCGTTGCGGGACCGCGACCTGCTCGAACGGGATCCCCTCGCGCGCGAGCGCGCGCGCCACCTTTCCGCACGGGCACAGCCAGTTCGTCGGGGTCGTGCAGCGGTAGAGCGTCGCCACTAACGCCACCCCAAAGGCGAACCGCGGGCGAAGGAGCCCGCTACCCGCAGCGCGACCGGCTGGCGCGACCCCGGCTGCGACAGCCGCTCGCCGTCGCGCTCGCGATACCACGCGATCGTCTCCTCGAGGCAGTCCTCGTGCGGCGAGGGCCGCCAGCCGAGCTCGCGTTTGGCCTTGGCGCTCGAGAACGCCCAGTTCAGCGACGCGGCCCGGATCTCCGAGGGCAGCGGCATCCGGCGGCCGAGCACCGGCTGCCCCGCGTAGGCCATCAGCAGCGCCGCGTGCAGTGGCAGCTTCAGCGAGGGAGGCTCGACCCCGGACAGCCGCGCGAGATCGTTGAATAGGCGATCGAGCGTGAAGTTCCGGTTTCCGAGGATGTAGCGCTCGCCGGCCACGCCGTGCTCGTCGGCGAGCAGGTGTCCGCGGGCGACATCGACGACGCCGACGACGTTGAGGGTGCCGTCGACGTAGACGGGAATCTCGCGGCGCAGGAACCGCCGCACGAGCACGGTCGACGAGCGGCCCGGATCGCCCGCCCCGAGGATATGCGCGGGGTTGACGATCACGACCGGAAGCCCTCGGCCGAACAGCCCGAGAGCGGTGGCCTCGGCCTCATGCTTTGAGTCGACGTACGGGATCGCGTACCGCGCCGCGTCCCAGACGCTGCGCTCGCTGGCCGTCGAGCCCTTCGCCGTCGGCCCGATCGCCGCCACTGAGGACGTGTAGACGACCCGTTCGACGCCGGCGCGGAGCGCCTCCTCGAGCACGATCCGCGTCCCCTCGACATTCAGCGCGAACGCCCGCTCGCGGGGCAGCCTCAGGTTCGTCGTGCCGGCGGTGTGGAAGACACGGTCGACGTCGCGCAGCGCGCGCCGCACGGCACGCCGATCGCGCACGTCCGCTCGTATCGTGTCCACCCCGAGTCGCTCGAGCGACCGCACATCAGAGCGCGGGCGCACGGTCACGCGCACGTCGTCGCCGCGCTCGACCAGAAGCCGGGTGACGTGCGAGCCGACGAAGCCGGTCCCACCGGTTACGAGCGTGCGGGGCAAGTCGTCGTCCGTCCCTGCGTGTCCCTGCCGTAGCGGCGCCGCTGCTCAGCGACCGAGCTGCCGGCGCCGGCCGCGCCCGAACGCGAGCGCACCGAGTGCCGCGATCCCGCCGCCGAGCACGAACCCGGCGATCCCCGCCCCGATCAGGACCTCTCGCTGGTGGCGACGGATCTGGCCTCGCCAGTCGGTGAGCTCGGTCACCTCCTGGCGGAGCTTCTCGAGCGAAGTGCCGAGCTCCTGGCGGTTCTCCTCGATCGAGGCGCGGATCTGCTCGGGCGTGCGCGTCGGCTGCGGCATCAGCTTCCGCTCTCGGCCCTTGAGACCGTTTCGCGAATCCGCTTGGCCTCGTCGATGGCCATCGTGGGGGCAGGGGGCGCCCCGGCTTTCAGCTTGGTCCAGGCGAACAGGAACGACGCGATCGTGAGGATCGCGAGCACGCCGAACACGATCAGGAAGCCCTCCCAGATGCTCCCTGCGCCGGGGACGAGGATCGCGTTGAGAGCCCACGCCAATGCTTCGAGCCCGATGAAGATCGCAAACACCCCGAACACTGCGCCCGCGAGGACCGCCACCGTCCCCCGCAGCAGGCTCTTGGCCTTGATCGTTACCTCGGCCTTGGCGAGCTCGATCTCCTCCCGGACCAGGTTGCTGACCCGGTCGGAAACCTCGCCGACGGCGTTTACGAGGTTGTCGGATCTGCCGTTGTCAGCGGACAAGGCGCTTCAGGATCATGGCGACCACGAAGCCGCCGGCGAAAGCAGCGCCCGCCGCGACCTCCGGACGATCTTCGGCGAGCGCGGCAGCTCGAGCCTGCAGGGGGACGCTGTCGGACACGCCGGTCGGGGCGTCCGCAATCGGCTGCGTGATCGAGGTCTCGACGTCTTCGGTCACTCGGGCGGGTCCTCGCCGAACAAGCGCGTCCAGATGATCGCGGACAGGCGTGTCGACAGGAGCGTTGCGAGCGCGCCGGTTCCGGCGAGCAGGCCCGACCAAAGCAGTCGCTTGACCAGGGGACTTTCAGTCATCGGGAGGATTCAATCAGAGATCGAGGCGTCGCCCGCGGAAGCCTTCGACGCGACGCCGAGCGCGGCCCCCGTCGAGTCCCGCTCGATCCCGTGACAGATCGTCTCGACGATCATGGTCTTGGCGCCCTCGAGCTCGTCGTCGCCGACGGCATCGCGGTCGAAGATCCAGCGGGTCAGCACCTGCTCGATCGACCCGTAGAACGCGAGCGCGGCGAACTCGGGCGTGATCTCTGAGCGGAAGATGCCCTCGGCCTGGGCGCGCTCGACGATCCCCGCGATCTGCGCGTAGGCCTCGCGGATCTTGACCAGATGGGTGCGGCCGAAGGTGTTGGCCGCGCGCGTGACCTCGACCACGATCACCGTCATCAGCTCGGGCTCGTGGCGGTAGGAGTCGACGATGAATCCGGCGATTGCCGCCAGCTTGTCGCGCGGCGAGCGCTCGGACCGATCGGTCTCGGCGATCGCCGCGAGCATCACGTTCCAGCGCTCGAGGAACAGCGTGTCGAGGATCTCGTCCTTGGAGGAGAAATAGTGATAGACGAGCCCGTACGCGACCCCGGCCTCGTCGGCGATGTCCGACACGCGGCAGGTGTGAAAGCCCTGGCGCGCGAACACCCGCATCGCGGCGTCGAGGATCACCCGGCGTTTGTCGGCGGCCGCGGTGCCTGGCGCTGCCATCAGAGGCTCCAGCCGTAGACGTCAGGCCGGCGATGCTCGAGTGCCGGGATCCTGCGCCTGACGCTGTCGAGAGTCGCGAAGTCGAGATCGGCCACGATCGCGGTCTCGGTGTCGGGCGCGCACGCGAGCACGAGCCCCCACGGGTCGATGATCAGCGAGCGGCCGCCGGCGCGATGGCCTGGCGGGTGAGCGCCGATCTGGTTGGGGGCGATCACGAAGCACTGGTTCTCGATCGCGCGCGCTCGCAGCAGGACTTCCCAGTGGTCGCGCGTGGTCGCGAGCGTGAACGCCGCCGGCACCGTCACCACCTGCGCGCCGCGCACGGCGAGGATCCGGTAGAGCTCGGGGAAGCGGACGTCGTAGCAGATGGTCATCCCGAGCTGGACGCCCCCGGGCAGCTCGGAGAGCACGACCTCATCGCCGGCGTCCTCGGAGGCGGACTCGGCGTAGACGTCACCGTCGACCTCGACGTCGAACATGTGGAGCTTGCGGTACACGGCGCGGATCTCGCCGTCGGCACCGACGTGGACGCTGGTGTTGGCCCCTTTGGACCGCCCGTCGACGCGCTCGACGATCGACCCGGCGACGAGATCGATCCCGAGCTCGCGGGCGGTCGACCTCGCCCACGAGATGCACCGTCCGTCGAGCGGCTCCGCCGCGGCGGTCATCTGCTCGTCGGTCCCGAGCACGCTCCATTTCTCGGGAAGCACGACCAGCTCGGCGCCGAGCGCCGCGGCGCGGCGGACGAGCCGGTCCGCGGTCTCGAGGTTCCGGTCGGTGTCCTCTGTGGCGTTAAGCTGAACGGCGCCGGCGCGCACGGCAGGATGGGTGGGGTCCAAGTTTGATTGACCAGTCAGTCAGGCCCGTGAGTGTAACTCACCAAACCGCGCTGCCGGCGCAGTGCCGCCAAGAGCAGCTTGGAGTGCATGGCGCCGATCAGCTCGCGCAGCGGCTCGGCTCCCGAGGAGATGATTTGGACCGCGCGATCGACGTCGACCTTGCCGGCGAGCCGGTCGAGCAGCACCCTGACCTCCTCCTCGACGAGCGGCTCGAGAGCCTCGCGATAGCGCAGCGTGTCGTACACGGTGAAACCGATCGCCTCCTCGTACCCGCCGGCGCGAAAGCGGGAGATCGCCTCGATGATCGCGACGTCGTCCTGGTCGTAGCCGCGACCGCTCGGAGCGAGCACGCCGAGCTGCTCGAGCCGGTCGAGCACGTTCTGAGGGAGGCCGTATCGTCTCGCGCACCTTCGCCCGGGAGATGCGGCCGGTCTCGCGCGCGTCGATCGCACGCTCGAGGATCCGGTCCTCCAGCTCGATCATCCGCGCCGCCCGCTCCGGGTCTGACCCGATCAGGTCGCGGATCACCCGCAGCGGCATGAACCGCTCCTCCTGGAGGCGCTTGATCAGCTGGATCCGCTCCACGAACTTCGGCGGGTAGTAGGCCATATTCCGCGAGGTGCGGACGACCTCGTCCTCGGATCCGAGCAGCCCCTCGCGCAGGTAGTGCTTGATCGTGCCGACGCTGACTCCCGAGCGCTCGGCCAGCTCGGAGATCCTCAGAAAGCCGTTCCCGCTGCTACCGACCATCGCGCTTACGCCATGAACGAGCTCTGCACGGTGTCGGCCGCCGGTCCCGCGACCGCTCCGGACTCGTGCAGAGCATCGATCTCCTCGGGTGAGTAGCCGGCATCGGCGAGCACGTCGCGGGTGTGCTCGCCGAGGCCGGGTCCGGGCGCTCGCACGGGCTCGGCGGGCGTGCGGCTCAGCTTGACCGGCACCCCGAGCAGCCTCACCGGGCGCTCGGCGCCCGGCTGGTCGAGCTCGACGACCATCTCACGCGCCGCGACGAGGTCCCCGTCGAGCGCCTCGTCGAGCCCGAGCACCGGCTCCAGGCAGCAGTCGTGCTCGGAGGCGAACTCGAGCCATTGCGCCCGCGTGCGCCCTGCGAAGACCTCGCACAGCGCGCGGTGCGCGTCCGAGCCCGGGGGATCGAACGCGCGGTCGAGCAGATCCTCGCGGGCCACGCCCCGGCAGAACTCGGCCCAGAACTTGGGCTCGAGCGCGCCGAGCGTGACGTAGCCGTCGGCGCACCGGTACGGGCGGTAGCACACGATCCCGCCGCCGAGCCGGAGCTCGCCGCGCCGCGGAATGCGACCGTCGGCGAGCATCTCACCGGCGAGCATCGCCAGGAACGACAGCGAGCCGTCGAACATCGAGCAGTCGACCAGCTGCCCCTGGCCCGAGCGCACACGCTCCTGCAGCGCTATCAGGATCCCGGCGACGGCCATCATCGCGCCACCGCCCAGATCCGCGATCTGCGCGGCCGCCGGAATCGGCGGTCCGTCGACCTCGCCACTCAGCCCGAGGACCCCGTTCAGGCCGAGGTAGTTCATGTCGTGCCCCGGCCGGTCCCGGTTCGGGCCGTCCTGACCGTAGCCGGTGATCGCGCAATAGACGAGGCTGGGGTTCTCCTGGCGCAGACGCTCGTAGCCGACGCCGAGGCGGTCCATCACCCCCGGACGGAACGATTCGAGCAGCACGTCGGCCTCGCCGACCAGCCTCAGCAGCACATCCTTGCCGGCGGCAGATTTGAGATCGATCCGGATCGACCGCTTGCCCCGGTTGAGTGACAGGAACAGGGCGCTGCCGGCGCTCGGCTCGGCGCCCTCGTAATGAGGGGGCGCCCAGCGGACGTAGTCCCCGAGCCCGGTGTCCTCGACCTTGATCACGTCGGCGCCGAAGTCCGCGAGCAGCATCGAGCAGAACCCGCCGGGCAGCAGTCGCGTCAGGTCGAGGATCCGCAGGCCGTCGAGCGCGAGCGGCCCGGTCACGCCGCCGACGCCTCCTGCTCGAACGGCTCTATGCCGAGCAGCTCGCGAGCCTCCGCCACGGTCGCCGGCCGGCGCCCGGCGTCCTCGGTCATCTGCCGCGCCTTGGCGATCAGGTCGCCGTTCGAGCGCGCCATCTCGCCGTCGGGGAGATAGAAGTTGTCCTCGAGCCCGACCCGTATCGAGCCGCCGAGCGTCAGCGCCGCCGCGACCAGCATCCACTGATCGCGTCCGATCCCGATCACGCCCCAGTGGTGTTTGATTGGGATCCCCGCCCGCCCCTCCGGGACCTGCGCAAGGTTGTCGGCCATCACGGCGAGGTTTCGCGCGCTCGCCGGGATACCCCCCACCACTCCCATCACGAAGTCCGCGTGCAGCGGCGGCGCGAGCAGGCCCATGTCGACCAGCGGCGCCAGCGAGCCCACGTGCCCGACGTCGAAGCACTCGTGCTCGGGCTTGATGTGGAGCCGGCGCATCGCCTCGAGCAGTTCGACGATCTCATCGAACGGGTTCGTGAACACGAACTTGAACACGAAATCCTTCCGGCTGCGCGAGTACTTGGCGTAGTTCATCGAGCCCATGTTGAGCGCGGCCACCGCCGGCCGCCCGGCCTCGAGGTACGCGATCCGCTTCGCGACCGCGACCCCGACGGTGCCGGTCGAGAAGTTGATGATCACCGCGTCGCCGACGGCGGCGCGGATCGCATCCCGGATGGCCACGAAGTCCTCGACCTCGTAGCTCGGCGAGCCGTCGGGCTTGCGAGCGTGGATGTGGATGTGCACGCCGCCCTCGTCGACGATGCGCCTGGTCTCGGCCCCGTACTCCTCGGGCGTGTAGGGAATCGCGGGGCACTGGTCGCGGTTGGCGATCGCGCCCGAGATCGAGCATGTGATGATCACGGGGTCCTCGACGCTCATACCGGCACCACGCCGCTCCGCTTCCACGGCCGCTGCACGCGCTTTCCCTCGGACAGCTCGAGCGCGCGACAGATCGTTTGGCGCGTCTCCCGCGGATCGATCACGTCATCGATCATGTCGTTCCCGGCCGCGACGTACACATCGATGATGTCGCGGAAGTTCGCGATCAGCTCGGCGCGCTTGGCCGCGGGATCTTCGGCCTCCTGGACCTGCTTGCGGAAGATGATCTCGACCGCGCCCTCGGCGCCCATCACGCTGATCTCAGCCGAAGGCCATGCGACGATCAGGTCCGGCTCGTAGGCGCGGCCGCACATCACGTAGTAGCCGGCGCCGTAGGCCTTGCGCAGCACGACCGTGACCTTCGGGACGGTGGCGTTCGCCGTCGCGTACAGCATCTTGGCCCCGTGGCGGATGATGCCCGCCTGCTCGACCTTGGACCCGACCATGAACCCGGGGACATCCATCAGGTACACGAGCGGGAGCCCGTACGCGTTGCAGAGGTTGATGAACCGAGCGGCCTTGTCGGCGGAGTCGATGTCGAGGATCCCGCCGAGCTGCTTGGGCTGGCTGGCGACGATCCCGGCGGGCCGGCCGCCGAACCGGGCCAGGCACGTGATGATCGTCTTGGCCCACTGCGGCTTGAGATCGAAGTACACGCCGTCGTCGACGATCCGGCGGATCACCTCGTACATGTCGTACGGCTTGCGATTTGATTCCGGGAGGATGTCGAGCAGCTCGTCGTCGGCGCGATCGACGGGATCTGAGCTGGGCACGACCGGCGGTGGCTCCTCGCAGTGCTGCGGGAAGTAGCTCAGATACCGCTTGATCGCGTCGATGCACACCTCGTCGGATTCGACCTCCAGGTCGCCCACACCAGACTTACGGCAATGCACCCGCGACCCGCCGAGCTCCTCCTGGGTGACGTCCTCGCCGACGGCGGCGCGGACCAGGTGCGGCCCGGCAAGCGCCATCGAGCCCCGCCCCCGAACCATCGGCACGAAGTCGGCCAACCCGGGGATGTAGGCCGTGCCGGCGGCGCAGGGTCCCATCAGCGCCGCGATCTGTGGGATCACCCCGGAGCTCACCACCTCCTCGCGGAATAGCTGCCCGGTCCCGGCGAACTGCGAGCCGACCGCCTCCTGAATCCGGGCGCCGGCGGAGTCGAGCAGCCAGATGAGCGGGATCCGCTTCGTGAGCGCGAGCTCGCGAAGCCGGGCCACTTTCAGCTCGCCGGTCATCCCCATCGACCCCGCCATCACCGTGAAGTCGTAGGCGGCAACGGCCGCGAGCCGGCCGTCGATCCTGCCGTAGCCGGTCACGACGCCGTCGGCGGGCGCGTCCCGGCCGTCCATCGCGCGCTGGGAGAAATGGGGCCGGCCGTGGATCCCGAGCTCGACGAACGTGCCGGGGTCGATCAACAGATCGACGCGCTCGCGCGCGGTCAGCTTGTCCTTCGCGTGTTGGGCGGCGATCTTCTCCGGCCCGCCGCCGAGCTTGATCCGCTCGCGGCGCTCTCGCAGGTCTTCGGCCAGCGGACGGAGGAGGCTCGTGGATGCGGCGTCGGTAGCCATCGCGAAAAGTGAGACGTACTACTTCCTACTCTGTCACGGCGGCGCGGCGACCGTCAAGGCGATCGATCAGGTCTCAGCGGCCCTTCCATTCGGGCTCGCGCTTCTCGAAGAACGCCCGCACGCCCTCCTGGATGTCCTCGGTCGAGAACGCGATCGTGAGCTGTGAGCGCAGGAAGTCGAGCGCCTCGAGGAATGCCATGTCCTGCTGGCGGAACATTGCGTCCTTACCGAGCCGCATCAGCACCGGCGACTTGCGCGCCAGCTTCTCGGCCCATTCGCGGACCCCGGCCTCGAATTCCGCCGGCGCGAACACCCGGTTGACGATCCCGATGCGCTCGGCCTCGGCCGCGGAGATCTGCTCGCCGAGCAGCAGCAGCTCGTTGGTCTTCTTGCGCGGGACGTTGCGGTAGATCAGCGCCATGATCATGAACGGGAACACCCCGACGTTGATCTCGGGCGTGCCGAACCGCGCCCCCTCGCGCGCGACGATCAGGTCGCAAGCGAGCGCGATTCCGAGCGCGCCGGCGAGCACGTGCCCGTTGGCGGCGCAGATCGTCGGCTTGCCCAACTCCCCCATCACCCGGAACAGGCGCGGGAAGCGTGCGGTCCCCAGATGCTTCTCGACGAGCGTCGCTTCACCGGCGAACCCGGCAAGGTTCCCGCCGGCGGAGAAGATGCGCTCGTGCGTCGAGGTCAGCACCACGCATCGCACGCCGGGGTCGTCGCGGGCCGCCTCGAACGCCGCGATCAGGTCGTCGAGCAGCTCGTCGGATAGGGCGTTGCGCGTCTCGGGCTGGTCGAGTGAGATCGTGGCTACACCGGCGTCCGAGACCTCGTAGCGAAGGGTGGCGTAGGGCATGGCGCGGAAGCGTACGACCTTGCACACGCCGCGGATCGCCCGAGCTTGCACACGCTGCGGATCGCCCGACCTCACACCGGCTCGGACTCCACACCAACCGCGCACACGTTCGGATCCCCGTGCCAGGGCGTCGAAAGTAGAAAGCTCTACTGTTTACTTCGCGCGGTGGCTGCGGTAGCGTGCGGAGCATGGCCACAGCAGACGTCCTCAAGCCCGACTTCGCCTCCCGGCGCAAGCATTTCATCTTCAACGACGACCACGAACAGCTGCGCGACTCGATCCGCCGGTTCGCGATCAAGGAGCTCCAGCCCCACGCCGACGAGTGGGAGGAGACGACGTTCCCCGACTGGGTGTTCGAGCGGATGGGAGAGCTCGGCTTCCTCGGGCTGGACAAGCCCGTGGAGTACGGGGGGCAGGGCGGCGACTACTACACCTCGCTGGTCCTCGCTGAGGAACTGGTGCACGCCCACTGCGGCGGCCTCGGCATGGGCGTCGCCGTCCAGACCGACATGACGATCCCCCCGATCCTGAAGTTCGGCACCGAGGAGCAGAAGCAGGAGTGGGCGGTGCCGGCGATCGCCGGCAAGAAGATCCTGTGCCTCGGGATCACCGAGCCTGACGCCGGCTCCGACGTCGCGGGAATCAAGACGCGCGCGGTCAGAGACGGAGACGAGTACGTGATCAACGGGTCGAAGACGTTCATCACCAATGGCCACCGGGCCCACGCGATCGTGCTCGTAACCAAGACGGACTCTGATTTGGATGCCCCGCCCACCCACGACGGGTTCACGCTGTTCCTGGTGCCGATGGACTCGCCCGGCGTGATCCGCGAGAAGCGCCTGCAGAAGCTCGGCATGCACGCTTCCGACACCGCGCTGCTCGCCTTCCAGGACGTGCGGGTGCCAGCCACGGCGGTGCTCGGCCAAGTCGGGAAGGGCTTCTACCACATCATGTGGGAGCTCCAGGGCGAGCGGCTGATCGGCGCGGCGGGGTCGGTCGCCGGCGCACAGCAGGTGTTCGACCGCACGCTCGAGTACGCCAAGGAGCGCACCGCGTTCGGCCGGCCGATCGGACGCTTCCAGGCGATCCGGCACAAGATCGCCGAGATGGCGACCAAGATCGAGACCGCCCGCCAGATGGTCTACACGACGGCGTGGCGCTTCCAGAACGGCGAGTACCCCGTGCGCGAGATCACGATGGCGAAGCTCTACTCCGCCCGCATCGCGGTCGAGGTGGCGGACGAGTGCATCCAGATCCACGGTGGGAACGGATACATGAAGGAGTACGGGATCGAGCGCTCGTGGCGCGACCTGCGCCTCAACCGGATCGGCGCCGGCAGCGACGAGATCATGCTCGAGGTAATCGGACGCTCGTACGGTCTGTAGACGAATGACCGATGGTCGCCGGCGCGGGGCGCCGATACACTCCGCGCCGCGGAAGTGACCGGAGGTCGCAACCGTTTTTGGTAGGAAATCGGGGGCAGGACGAGCTCACGGCGCTTGGAAAAGTCGCTGAGCACGGACATGGGGACACCGTGCAATAGCTGTTGACACTGCTCTCCGCCCGCTGGGCGGACGAGTCGTTCTCAGCTTGGCAATTCCAAGGAAGGGGATACGCATGCCTATGCGCAGTTGGTAAGCGACACGGGCGGCGCCAGACCGTGCCTGCCGTCGAGCGGTAACCCACGCCGGGGTAACTCGGCTACAGATCCAACGAAAGGAGCCAGCCATGCCGATGTTGCGCCGCTAGGAACCTCAGGATGTGGTGAGCTGCACATGAAAATCGCTGTCGCACATGACTGTCACGGAAGGAGAACTGCATGCCGGTCAAGTTCCATCGCCCGTAATGAGCCGCAACACCTCGGGGGCCGCCGGCGCCAAGGCGCCGGCAACGCCCCGGGAACAAGTAAGCCCGCCCCGCACAACAGGTGCGAGGCGGGCTTATTTCGTGGTTGGATTGATGATGGGTGGGCGGCAAAGCCGCCCGACGCTCACTTGCCGGTGCTAGTTATCACGCCTTGGACATGTGAGGGTCGATGTACACATCGTCGATCTGCGAGGACCCTGTGATCGCGGTGAAGCGAAGCGCGACCTGCGGCGTCTGCCCAGTGAGCAGGCCGTTGACGATGCCCTGCACGAACGACAACGTGAGCATCTGCGCCGACGGGGCCCAGCTCGGGCTCAGCAGGACGGTGCCGATCGGTATCGCGACCGGCCCGAGGAGCGGCTCCTTGTAGACGATCGACACCGCGACGATCGACAGCAGACCGTTGTTGCGGCCGAAGAAGCGGAACGTCGGGTAGGCGGCGTCGGCGCACGTGTAGGGCGACTGCACGCTGCCGCCGGCCGGCAGGTACATCGACGACTTTCCGACCGATCCTGTGGCGCCGAACGGCTCACTCCCGGCGACCCGGGTGGCGCCACCCGTCAGGGTCCAGCCGGACAGGCTCCCCTCGAAGTCACCACCCGGGACGAGCTTGTAGGAGTTCGTATCACTCCAAGGCGCAAACGGCTCGGTGAGCGTGGCTTTGTCGCACGGATCAGTGTTGATCAAGGCCGCCGCCCGTGCGGACGCGGCGGGAACAAGGACAAGCGTCAGAGCACCGACCAGACCCCCGAGAAGCAGGCGGTGGCGAGACCGAACGATGGACGCAAGCAAACTGGACACGTATAGCCCTCCGTGGCTTAGTGGCAACCGAGCTATCTCACGGACGTGAGACCTCTGGCTTTGCGTCCCCGGCTCGCGCCTGGTTTGCCCTTTTCAGTTTTGGGTTACGCGTAGCTGATCGGCCCTCCCGATCGCGCTCCGGAGCGGTCCACGCGAACCTGGACACGTGTACGAGGAATGGGCGGCTTTTTACATGAATAACTAAGGGCGACCCCGGGTCGGGACCGATAACACGGGCGATATGTCCTTGGATCCGAGCTTTGCCGAACAGGAGCTGCTGGCGGACACCGCCGAGCGCGCGGCCTCGCGCATGTCCAGCCGAGATCTCCTGGCCGGCGGGCTGACCGCATCCGCGTTCGCGCTGGCCGTGGCAGGCCTGTGGCTGATCCGTCCGCCTCATGCGTTCGCGACGCTGCCGGCGCTCGCGTGCTTCGTCGTCCTCGTACTCGCGATGCTCGTGTCCTTCGACACGCCGTTCGGCGAGGCGCCGGCAACCCAGCTCGGATTCGTGCCGCTCCTGTTCGCACTGCCGCTCGCGCTCGTCCCCATCGCCGTCGCACTCGCGATGGCGGTCGCGTGGTTGCCCGACATCAAGGCGGGCGAGGTACGTCCCGGCCGGCTGCTGTTGATACCGCTGAATTCCTGGTTTTCGATCGGAGCCGTGACAGTGCTCGTCTTGGCCCACGCCGAGCCGTCGCATGCCGGGGCGCCGTTGCTGCTCGCCGCCCTCGGCGCTCAGTTCGTTGCGGACATCATCGTTTCATCGGTCCGATTCAAGATCTTGCGCGGCGCGGGCCTGTCGTCGCTGGTGCGGTCGACGTGGGTCTACGTGATCGACGCCGCCCTCTCCGGCATCGCGCTGGTCGTGGCCCTCGACGTCCACGACGCTCCGCTCGCCGCCCTTTCGCTCGTGCCGCTGCTCGGCCTGCTTGCGTTGTTCGCCCACGAGCGCGGCAAGCGTCTGCAGAGCATGCTCGAGCTATCGAGCGCGTACCGCGGCACCGCACTCGTGCTCGGCGACGTGATCGAGGCCGACGATGGCTACACCGGCGAGCACTGCAAGAGCGTCGTCAGCCTTGCGCTCGAGCTCGCCGAGGAGCTCGAGCTGAGCCCCGAGCGCCAGCGCAACCTCGAGTTCGCGGCGCTCCTGCACGACGTCGGCAAGATCGCGATCCCCAAGGAGATCATCAACAAGCCCGGGAAGCTCGACCCCCACGAGTGGACGATCATCAAGACCCACACACTCGAGGGCCAGAAGATGCTCGACCGCGTCGGCGGCTTCATGCGCGAGGTCGGCATCATCGTCCGCTCCCACCACGAGCGCTGGGACGGCGCCGGCTACCCGGACGGCCTCGCCGGCGAGGCGATCCCGGTCGAGGCGCGGATCATCACCTGCTGCGACACCTGGAACGCGATGCGGACCGACCGCCCCTACCGGAAGGCGCTGTCACACGACGTAGCGGTCGCCGAGCTCGTCGCCCACGCCGGCGGCCAGTTCGACCCGCACGTGGTCGAGAGGTTCCTCGAGTTGGTGGCGCCCGCCGACCAGGCCGACGCGGCGGTCACCGCCGGCGGACACGTCCGCGCGCCGGCGCAACTGATCGCCGGCCCGGCCGGTAGCTGAGCCCTTCGGGACCCGCCACACCCTCGCCGCACCGCCGGTGGTTAGGCCCTCAGGGACCGCCACTATCCCCCCGGCGCCCGCAGCCTCTAATTTGGGATGATCTTTGCGAATCTCTGCGAATACCTCATAATTGCTTGAAACACCGTTTTGCGGTGTAGTTCTGTTAACCTGAATCTGCTCCGGATGTCTGCCCCCGTTCCGGAGGGTCTGCGCCTCGCTCGATGGGAGGAGCGGCCGCTCGGGACCGGCTGCATGCCGAAATATCCGAGAGCCAGCTCGGGCAGGTGAGACATGACCGTGACCTTTACAGCAAGTACGGGTGCGAAGATCCTCGTGTGGCGCGAGAAGGACATGTTCGCCGCGGTGCGGGCGGGCGCCGCCGAGGAAGCCGAGATCTGCCTCGGGATCGACCTGTTCGAGGTAATCGCCGAGCTGGCCGGCCTGGACCTCGACCAGGAGGAACAGGCAGATGAGGCCACCCGACTCGCCACCGAGGCGCGCCAGCGGTTGTCGTCGCTGCCGACCCAGCAACGCCGCTTGTAAGCGCCTCCGGCGCCCCCGCCAGCGGCCCGCCGGTTAGGCTTCCGGGCCCCGAAGGGGGCGACCACTTCGATCGTGGCTAACCGTGACCCGTGATGGAGTCCGTCAGAGGACAGCTTTTGGTTGCCGGTCCGGCACTCCTGGACCCGAACTTCTGGCGCACGGTTGTGCTCGTGGTCGAGCACAACGAGGAGGGCGCACTCGGCCTCGTGCTCAATCGCCCGTCTGAGACGAGCGTCTCCGAAGCCGTTCCCCAGCTCGAGACGCTCCTCGACCCCCAGGAGCGGCTGTTCATCGGCGGCCCCGTCCAGCCCTCCGCCGTGATCGTGCTGGCCGAGTTCGAAGAGGCGACGGACGCCGCGTTGCTGGCATTCGACGACGTCGGCGTCCTGGGCACGAGCTCCTCGGCCGACGAGCTCACGGCCGGCGTCCGATCCGGTCGCGCCTTTCTCGGCCACGCCGGCTGGGGCCCCGGTCAGCTCGACGGCGAGCTCGAGCGCGGAGACTGGATCCTCGAGCCCGCCAAGCTCGGGGACGCGTTCTCGGCCGATGCGCCTCGCCTGTGGTCGGAGGTCCTGACCCGCAAGGGCGGAAGCTACGCCCTGCTCGCGCGGATGCCGGCCGATCCCTCGATGAACTAGAGGACCCGCTCGGCCTACGCTGGATCCCCGACGACGCGCTTGCCCGCCACCACCCGCCCGGGCCGGGTCTACGATCTGAACATGGCGCACGATCACTCACACGTACATCGGGATGCCGATCGGCGCTCGCTGAAGTGGGCGCTGGCGCTGATCCTCGCGTTCATGGTGGTCGAGATCGTGGCGGGCCTGCTCGCCTCGTCGTTGGCGCTCCTGTCCGACGCCGGCCACATGCTGACCGACGCCGCCGCGCTGGCGCTGTCGCTCGCCGCGGCGCGGCTGGCGACGCGCGGCGCGCATGGGGCGATGACCTTCGGCCTGGGGCGAGCCGAGATCCTGAGCGCCCAGGCCAACGGCCTGACGCTACTCGTGCTCGCCTGCCTGATCGTGTACGGAGCGATCGGCCGCCTGGTTTCACCGCCGGCGGTCCACGGCGGCGTGGTGCTGGTGGTCGCGCTCGCCGGCATCGCGCTCAACCTGGTGGCGGCACGGCTCCTCGCGGGCGGTCACGACCACGAGCGCGGTCTCAACGTCGAGGGCTCCTACCGGCACATCCTCACCGACCTGTACGGGTTCGTCGCGACCGCGATCGCCGCGGTGGTGATTCTCGCGACCGGCTTCGACCGTGCCGACGCAATCGCGTCGCTGCTGATCGCCGCGCTGATGCTCCAGGCGGCGTACAGCCTGCTGAAGGCATCGGGGCGCGTGTTCATGGAGGCCGCGCCGGCCGGGCTCGATCCCGACGAGATCGGCCGCGCGCTCGCCGCACAACCCGGAGTCGTCGAGGTTCACGACCTCCACGTGTGGGAGGTGACGTCGGGGTTCCCGGCGCTGTCGGCGCACATCGTCGTCCGCGCCGGCGACGACTGCCACGAACTCCGTCGCGCGTTGAACGACCTGCTCGGGGAGCGGTTCCACATCCATCACACGACGCTCCAGGTCGATCACGAGATGGGGCCGCTCCAGATCGAGGTTGCGGCGCAGCCGAGTCCGGCGCGCGACCGGCGGTAGACTCGGCGCCGATGTGGATTCATTACTCAGGCGCCGTTCGATGAAGGTCGTCAAGCCCGGCGCGGACCATGACGTGCCGCGCGGCGTGGTCGGCGGATCGGAGATCTCGCAAGCCACCACCGGCGCGCAGAACATCTACATGGCCGTGTTCCGCGTGCCGCCAGGCGCTCAGTCCCGGCCCCACTACCACGAGAACTGCGAGAGCACTGCGTACATGCTGTCGGGTTCGATGCGCGTCAAGTGGGGCGACCACCTCGAGCAGGAACTCGTGCTCGAGCCACGGGACCTCCTGTACGTCCCGCCGCGCGAGACGCACGTGCTCGAGAACGTCTCGGACACCGAGCCCGCCGAGTACGTGGTCGCGCGCGACTCCCCGCTCGAAGACGCCGTGATCGTGCCCTGGGCCGAGGCGCCCGAGGCCAGCCTCCCCGGCTAGCCGCGCGCTCCGCTCGCGAGCGTTTCGCCATACGCCCGAGGTCTCTGCGCCGGTTCCAGCGCGATGAAGTTTCCGTCCTCGAGCACGATCGCGCCACCGTGCACGAGCAGCCGCTCGGCCTGCGCCGGCCCGCTCAGGAGCGCCGCCTTCGACAGCGCCTCCGCCTCGATCGCGGTCGGCGCCAGCGCGGTGACCTGGACGATTCCGGTGAACGCGGGCCGGCCGCTCGCGGGATCGAGCAGGTGGTGCGCGGGGCGGCCGTCTCGGTCGAGCCAGCTGCGCCGACCGATGCCGCTGGTGGCGACGCCGCCGCTCCGGACCTCGAACGTGTGCAGCGTCGACTCGTCGAACGGACTCGCCACGTGCACCTCGCGCGCCAGGGCGAGCCGACCGCCGAGCCGCATGTCGCCACCGCAGTCGACGACGAATGCGTCGTAGCCGGCCAGCAGCGAGGCGAGCTCGTCGGCGAACACGCCCTTGGCAATGCCGCCGGGATCGATCCGCACCCCGACCGGCCGCGTGACGGTGCCGGCGCGTCGGTCGGTGCTCACCCGCCGCCACCTCGCGTCCGGCACGGGCCCTCCGGGCGCGCGGTCGGGCGCGAGCGCCAGCGCGACCGCGAGCGGTAGGCCGTCGCCCTCGAAGTGCGAGTCGTAGCCAGCGCGCTCGATCTCCGACATGAGGGTCGGGTCGACGAGGCCGCCGGTCTCGCGCGCGGCGCTGACCGCTGCCTCGACCACCCGGCGCATCATCGGCGTGACCGCCACGGTCTCCTCGAAGGCGTCGTTCAGCCGGGTCAGCTCGCTGTCAGGCTCGAACCGCGAGAACTGCCTGTGCCATTCGAGCAGCCGCCGTCGTGCCTGCGCCACCGCCGCCCGGGCATCGGCTACGCGGGCATCGGCCACGATCACCGTGCACCGCGAGCCGAAGCAGGCGAACGCGTCGCGCTGCTCGACCGGTAGCTCGATCGTCGCGCTCATGACTGGCTCGTGGTCACGCTGCTGACGGTCCCGCTGCCCGAGTTGCCGCTGGAGCTCGAGCTCGCGGAGCCGCTGGACTGAGAACTCGAACCGGACGTCGACCCGGTGTCGGACCCCGAGCTCGTGGTCGTCGCCGGCGACGAGCTCGACGCGACCGTGGCCGCCGATGAGCTCTTGGCCAACGCGGGGTCGTGCCCAGACACGAGCACGACCGTGATCAGCAGCCACGAGGCGACGAACAGCGCCACCGACCCGGCGACGATCCGCCGGCGGATCATGCGAGCGCGAGCGAGCCGCGCGCCCCTCATCGCCTGGCCGCGAGCGCGCGCCGCGTCGGCGTTGTTGTCAGTCATGGTCAGGTACCTCGTTGTCGTTCATCGGGGGGTGAAGCGTGGCCGTAGCTTCGACCCCGCCCATAGCAGCCGCGTGAGGAGCGGCTAAGAGGTACGTATGAGGGTCATCCGCGCCGGTGGCGGAAGGCTCATCGGCGCCGGTGTCGGCAGGGTCATCGGCGCCGGTGGCGGCGCGCCGGGCGGACGTGTCCGACGACGAGCCATTCGGTGGCGGTCGCCGCGACCACGCACACGGGCCCGCGCGAGCGCGAGCACCCAACTCGCACCTCCGCGCCTGCCTTGGTGTGCCTGTGCACTCGGACGACGTGCCACGCGCGGGCGCCACCGGTCGGGTTGGTCGAGACGAACGCCAGCCCGAGCAGGTCCGCGGCGACGCACAGGTGAGCCGAGGCGCAGGAGATGCCGGTTATCCCCTTGATCTGATCGCCGTTGGAAGGTTCGGGTACGTGGTGCCAGCTTCCGGCCCGGGCCGGATGGGTCGAGATTCCGAGCCCGCTACCGACTGCGACGCACAGCCGCGCAGTCGGGCAGCTCACGTCGAACCACCCCGGCTTATGGCCGCCGCGATGACGAGTCCGAAACCACGCCGCCGGGCCTCCGAGCGGATCCGTGGAGGAGAAGATCGCGCCGTCGAGGTCGACCGCCACGCATAGACGCGCCGACGGGCACGACACGCCGAGAAGGCCGGAGCCGTGCGGGTCGATCGTCGAGATGCTCCACGTGCCCGATCCGCCTGCCGGATCGGTCGAGGTGTAGATGCGCCCGCTCTCGTCCACGGCGACGCACAACGACACGGACGGGCACGACACCCCCGCGATCACCGACCCGAAGACCGTTCCTCCGAACGACCACGTCGCGGCGCCACCCGCGGGGTCGGTGGACGTGTAGAAGCCGCTTTGCCCCTCGTCCGCGCCGGTTGCGACGCACAGCGACGTGGATGGACAGGAGATCTCGCTGATGTAGCCGAAATCCCCGATCGCGCCGAGGCTCCACGCCCGCCGGCCTCCGGTCGGATTCGTCGAGGTCAGGATCCGAGGCGTGCCGTCGGTCGCGATACAAAGTCTCCGGGAGGGACACGATGCCCCGCCCCAGCTGCGGATCGCCGCCAACCCGCGGGCCTTGATCGGGATCGGGCGCGAGAACGAGATCGGCGACGCCGCGCTGGTCGATGTCGCGATGGCGCCGGGCAACACGCTGGCGACGGCCAGCGCGAGCGCAACCCTGCTCCTCATCAGGGCTCCGATTCTCCCAGACTCCCATAGCGGGAGCACCCGCCCGACGGTCAGCCGCCAACCGGGGTGGCGCCGAGCGATAACACGCAGCCCGTCAGGTATTCGCCCGCCGGCGCGACGAGGAAGCACACCAACTCGGCCAGCTCATCGTCGCCGGTCCGCGTGCCGGGCGCGATCGCGACCGCCCCGATCCCGTACCGCGCCCACTCCACCGACAGCGTCCGCGCCAGGTTCTCGAGCGCGGCGCGCGCCGCCGCCGCGAACGAGCCCGCGTCCGGCCGCGGTGCGATCAGCACCACCTTGCCCGCGCCGGCCGGGATCAGGGCGCCGGTGGCGACGCCGCGCACCGCCACCCACGCCTGCTCGAGGCAGTCGCGCAACGGGTCCTGGCCTCCCCTCGCGAACGCCGGCCCGGTGTCGTGGACGAGCGCGTGCAGCGGCGCGGCGCCGGTCGCCCACTCGGTCGCGCGCTCCTCGGACTCGAGCTCCGAGTCGACCTGCTCCACCCGCGCGCCGAGGCCGGCCAGCGCGTCGCGGATCGCCGGCGGCGCTCCGCCCGCGAGCACGACCGCGCGGCCGTCGAGCAGCCCGTGGCGGAGCATCGTCATCCCGAGAAAAAATACGGTGTGACGGGACCGCGGTCGGCCAGTAGCATCGGGACTGGCACCGAGGAAGGAGCGAAGATCGAGATGCTGTCCTACGCACACGGCGCTTGCGCGGATCCACTGCTAGGGGAGACGATCGGGCACAACCTCGCACGGACGATCGCCCGTGTCCCCGACGCCGAAGCGCTAGTCGACTGCGGCCATGGGGTCCGCTACACCTATGCCGAGTTCGGCGAGGCGGTCGACCGTTTGGCCGGCGGGATGCTCGCGGCCGGCCTTCGCAAGGGCGACCGGGTCGGCGTATGGAGCCCGAACCGCGCCGAGTGGGCCGTGACCCAGTACGCCACGGCCCGGGCTGGGTTGATCCTCGTCAACATCAACCCCGCCTACCGCATCAGCGAGCTCCAGTACGCGCTCATGCAGTCGGGCTGCCGCTGGCTCCTCGCCTCCCAGCGCCTCAAGAACTCCGACTTCGTCGAAATGGTCGACCACGTCCGCCCGCAGCTGCCCGGGCTCGAGCGCGCGATCTTCTTCGACACGCCCGATTGGGAGGAGCTCGCCGCCGGATCCGGCTTTACGGGGGACCTCGACGCGCTCGGGGACGAACTCGACTTCGACGACGCGATCAACATCCAGTACACGAGCGGCACCACCGGCTTCCCCAAGGGCGCCACGCTCACCCACCACAACATCCTCAACAACGGGCACTTCGTCGGCGCGATGCTCCACTACACAGAGCGCGACCGCGTCTGCATCCCGGTGCCGCTCTACCACTGCTTCGGGATGGTGCTCGGCAATCTCGCGGCGACCTCGCACGGCGCCTGCATGGTCTATCCGGCCGAGACCTTCGAGCCGGTCGCGACGCTCGAGGCGTGCGCGCAGGAGCGGTGCACGAGCCTCTACGGCGTCCCGACGATGTTCATCGCCGAGCTCGCCCACGAGCGCTTCTCCGAGTTCGACCTGGAGTCGCTGCGCACCGGGATCATGGCCGGGTCGCCGTGCCCGGTCGAGGTCATGAAGCGCGTCAGCTCGGAGATGGGGATCGACGAGATCAGCATCGCGTTCGGGATGACCGAGACCTCGCCGGTCACGACCCAGGTGCGCTGCGACGACACGCTCGAGAACCGCTGCGGCACCGTCGGCGAAGTCGGGCCCCAAGTCGAGATCAAGATCATCGATCCGGCCACCGGGCGCACCGTTGAGCGCGGCGAGCCCGGCGAGTTCCTCGCGCGCGGCTACGTCGTCATGCGCGGCTACTGGAACGAGCCCGAGCGCACCGCCGAGGCGATCGACCAGCAGCGCTGGATGCACACCGGCGACCTCGCCACCATGGACGAACAGGGCTACGTGAGGATCGTCGGCCGGATCAAGGACATGGTGATCCGCGGCGGCGAGAACGTCTACCCGCGCGAGATCGAGGAGTTCCTCTACACCCATCCCCAGATCGCCGACGTCCAGGTGATCGGCGTGCCCGACGAGCGCTACGGCGAGGAGCTGATGGCGTGGGTGATCCCGCGCGCCGGCGCGACCCTCACCGAGGACGAGATCCGCGACTTCTGCAAGGGGCAGATCGCCCACTACAAGATCCCCCGCTACGTGAAGCTCGTCGACGCGTTCCCGATGACGGTCACGGGCAAGGTCCAGAAGTTCAAGATGCGCGAGACCGCGATCGAAGAGCTCGGGCTCGGCAAGGCCGCCGCGATCGCCACCGCGTAGCCGGCGCCCCCCCGCGCGGCCCGCCACAATCCGCCGGCGGTCCGGCCGACCTGCATAACGCGTCAACGGAGCGACCCCGGCGGGACCGTGCCGTACTACGCATGTGTGGCATGCGTTGCACGGCGCGGTCGGCGCGCTCGCCCTCGGTTGTCGCACTATGCAGGTTATCTCGGAGCGCTGGGCACCGGTCCCGCAAAGCGGACTCCGCTCCCTCCCCAGGTGCCCACCGTTCGCACCGCGAACCGCGCCGGCAACCGCGCCGGCAACCACGCGCCGGCAACCACGCGCCGGCAACCGCGCCGGCAACCGCGCCCCGCCAACCGCGCCCCGCCAACCGCGCCCCGCCAACCGCGCCCCGGCAACCACGCGCCGGCAACCACGCGCCGGCAACCACGCGCCGGCAACCGCACCCCGGCAACCACACCCCGGCAACCACACGCCGGCAACCGCACCCCGGCAACCACACGCCGGCAACCGCGCGACCGCAACCGCGCGACCTACCGCGTAGCGGAAGCCTGAGAGCGCGCCGCCCGCGCCGCCCCCCGCCGGCCGAGCCGCGCCAGCTCGACGTGCAGCTCGCGGATCCGGTCGAGGATGTAGTCGGCGACCTCCTGCTGCTGCTCCCGCGTCGACCCCTTGACCATCTCGAACCGGAACGGCTCGCCGTACTGGACGGTCACCTTCGGGAAACGAAGCCGCTTCCAGTTGCGCACCTGATAGGACCCGAGGATCGCCACCGGCACCACCGGCGCCCCCGACTCGAGCGCAATCCGCCCGATCCCCGGCCGCGCCTCGTCGGCGATCTTGCCGGTCCGCGAGCGACCGCCCTCGCAGTACATGACGACCGCCCCGCCCCGCGAAAGGATCCGGTCGGCGGTGATGAACGCCTCCTCGTCCTGGTTGCCGCGCCGGACCGGGAACACCCCGCCGTGGCTGAAGATCCACCCCGGGATGCCCTTGAACAGCTGCGACTTGCCCATGAACTGGACCCGCCGGCGGATGAACGCCCCGGTGAAGAAGTGGTCCATGAACGAGGCGTGGTTGGGGGCCAGGATGACCGCGCCGTTGGGGACGTTCTCGCTTCCGATCCCTCGCGCCCGGTACGCGATCAGCGCGTTCAGCTCGGTGAACACCCGGACCGGCTCGTACACCTTCGACTCGGGCGGCCGCGAGCGAACGAGCTCGTGGAAGCGATCGAAGTACTCCTTGGGCCGCGGGTCCTTGTAAACCTGCGGCTTGATCTCGACGTCGGGCATCGCTGTCAAACGCTAATGCCTCTAACCGCTCAGCGGCAGCACCATCATCGGCTTCTCGATCTCGTGCTCGGTGCTCGTCGCGACGACGGCGGTGCCGATCGCGAAGAACTCGATCACGTGCGAGCCCCAGCCGTGACTGCGCTCGATGATGCGGGCGCCGACGATCCCGCCCGACTGGAGCTCGTCCGCCTCGCGCTGCATCCGCTCCATCGCGCTCTCGCGCGCCTCGTACAGCGCCTGCGTGTAGTTCGGCATCTCGACGTTGCGCCCGACCTGCTTGAGCGAGGCGAGCATCCCCTGGCGGCCGACGTGGTAGACGCAGTTGCCCATTACGAGCCCGACCGGGCGGTAGCCGGCCCGCAGCAGCGTCGCGAAGTCCTGCCCGCTCAGATCCGAGGTGAACGGCCGACCGTTCGGGGCACGGTGAAGCTCTCCCTCGCGATGCCTGACCGCGGTTCCGACCGCGATGAACTCGGCCAGGTCGGCGCCCCACTCGTAGCGTCCGATGTCGAGCCGTACGCCGACGATGCCGTCGGCACCGAGCTGGTCGGCCTCCTCCTCCATCCGCGTCATCGCGAGCTCGCGCGCGTGGTACATCGCCTGGGTCAGTACGCCGAGCTCCTGGCTCTGGTTCCACATCGCCTGCTGGAAGCCGATGTGGTAGATCGAGCTGCCGAGCACGAGCCCAAGCGGCTCAAACCCGGACTGCTTGACGAGCAGGAACTCGTTCACCGACAGGTCGCTCGTGAAGAACCCGCGCTCGACCTCCTGCTTCATCCGCGCGATCCGCTCGCGGCCCGACCCGGGAATGCCGGCCAGCGACCCCGCCTCGTAGGTCGCGGCGTGCGGCGCGTCCTCGGCTCGTCCGGCCGGCGTACCGCCGGGCGCGACGGCTTGCCCCGCCGCCGGGGTGTTGTTGCCGTCGTCACGCTTCAGGAATCCCATCGTGCCTCCTCCACTCAAGTCAGCAGGCGCTCGAGCGCCTTCCTGGTCGTTTCGCTGCGTCTTGCCTCGCCGGCCAGCGCCTCACTGAGCGCCGCGAGCCACTCGTCGGTCTCGAGCACCTCGTTCTTCAGGACGATCCCGCCCGACAGCCGCGAGCAGCGGGTCACGACCGCGCCGCGCTCGATCCGCAGCTCGAGTCGCCGATCGCCGAGGTCGACGGCCAGTCTCTGAACCGCCTTGGGCCCGAACATACCCGACCGGCGCCGGTCGATCTGGACCCGCCCCGGAATCGCCCCCTCGAGCTTTGCCGCGAGACTCTCCACGAACGCGTTCAGATCGCTCGAGTCGGCGCGCAGCGACGCCGCCAGCAGGTCCATGTCGACGGCGGGGCGATCGAGTTCGTCCACGCCGTCAGGCTACGACATCTGAAACAGTGTGATTCAACGGAGAGGCTGCATGGAAGCCTCTCGGTATGACAACTGGAACGACATTGGTCCCCCAACTGAACCTGAACGACGGCAATCACATGCCCCAGCTGGGCTTCGGGGTCTTTCAGATCCCCGAGGCGGACACCGCGCGGGCTGTCGGGCATGCGCTCGAGACCGGCTACCGGTCGATCGACACGGCTGCCGCCTACGGCAATGAGGCTGGCGTCCGGGACGCCGTGCTGACCAGCGAGATCGATCGCGGCGAGCTGTTCATCACCACCAAGCTTCAAAACCGCGATCACGGCCGCCACCAGGTACCGCGGGCGTTCGAGGAGAGTCTCGACAAGCTCGGAGGCGAGTACGTCGACCTGTACCTAATCCACTGGCCGATGCCGCACAAGGGCCTGTACGTCGAGACCTGGGAAGCGCTGTGCGCGCTCCGCGATGAGGGCCGGGTCCGGTCGATCGGGGTCTCGAACTTCCAGGTCGCGCATCTGGAGGAGATCATCAACGCCACGGGCGTCGTGCCGGCGGTTAACCAGATCGAGCTCCACCCACGTCTCCAGCAGCTCGAGCTACGCCGCTTCCATGAGGAGCACGGGATCGCGACCGAGGCCTGGAGCCCCCTTGGGCAGGCCGAGTTCCTCGATGACGCGACGATCGAGCGGATCGCCTCCGCCCATGGCCGGAGTCCAGCGCAGGTGGTGCTCCGCTGGCACATCCAGCTCGGGAACATCGTGATCCCGAAGTCGGTCACGCCGAGCCGGATCGAGGAGAACTTCCGGATCTTCGACTTCGAGCTGAGCGAGGACGAAATGCACGCGCTGTTCGAGCTCGATCGCGAGCAGCGCACCGGTCCCGACCCCGACACGCTCGGGTAGCGGCGTCGAGCCGCGGACCGCACCAATCCCGGCTTCCATGTGTTCGGGAATTTGACACCCGTGCCAGCCTGGAGACCTATGCGTAAAGCACTAAAGATCACGATCATCGTGGCCCTTCTGGCGGTGCCTTCGGCGGCCCTTGCCGCCGGTAGCACCAGTCAGCCTTGGGCGATCAACTGCAGCCAGCTCAAGTACAAGCCGACCAGGATCACCCTGTCGTGCGGCGACGGCGGCACCTGGCTCGGCAAGCTGAAATGGTCGAATTGGAGCGGGTCGCAGGCAGTTGGCGCGGGCAACTTCACCGCGATCAAATGCACGCCCGACTGCGCCGCCGGCCACACCAACTCGGTCGCGGTCAAGGTCACGCTGTCGAAGGCCAAGACCTGCCCGAACCAGGTGGAGAAGGCGTTCAAGCAGGCCACGATCGTCTACAAGAAGACACGCCCCAAGGGCGCGCCCCTGAAGATCAACTTCAGGTGTCCGGCCGGACTCCCCGGGGAGTACTGACCGCCGGCCCGTCGTGGGCCTGTGACCGCCCCGCCCGTCGTGGGCCCGACCCCGTCGCATATCCTCCTGCCGTCCCACGCTAAGGCGCCGCCGTCAGGCGCCGCCGACCGACATATCAACACAGGAGGAGTCTGAGTTGCCCGAGGTCGAGGCCCACATCACGGGCACCGTCTGGAAGATCGAGGTCGAGGTCGGCGACAGCGTGCAGGAGGGTGACACGGTCGTGATCCTCGAGTCGATGAAGATGGAGATGCCCGTCGAGGCTGAGGATCCCGGAGTGGTCAAGGAGATTTTGTGCCAGGAGGGCCAATCGGTCTCCGAGGGCGACACCCTCGTTGTCCTCGAGTGACCCCGACGACACGCGCCCGGCCGGCGGGCGCCTGTTGGTCGATGAGCCGGCGCGGGGCGTCGCTCGCCTGACCATCTCCAACCCCGGCAAGCGGGGCGCGCTCGACCACGCGATCCTCGACGGCTTCACGTCGACGCTGCCCCGGCTCGACGCCCGCTGCTTGATCATCACCGGCGAGCAGACGACGTTCTCAGCCGGCTACGACATCAGTGACCTTCGCGGAAACGGACAGTTCGCCGACGACGCCGACCGGCTCGTGGCCAACCCGTTCACCGCCGCGCTCGACGCCGTCGAGGCGTACCCCTACCCCACCCTGGCCGCGCTCAACGGTCACGCGATCGGCGGCGGACTCGAGCTCGCGCTCGCCTGCGACCTGCGGATCGCGGCCGGAACGATCGCGCTCGGGATGCCGCCCGCCAAGCTCGGGCTCGTCTACTCGCACACCGGCATCCGCAAGTTCATCGACACGATCGGCGCTCCCCGCACGCGTGAGCTGTTCCTCGTCGGCCGCCGGATCGACGCCCGCACCGCGCGCGAGTGGGGGCTGATCAACGCGATTGCCGAGAAAGGGCGGATCGCCGAAGAAGCGCTCGAGCTCGCCAAGGAGATCGCCGCAAACGCGCCGCTCGCCCAGCAGGGCAACAAGCGCGTGATCCGCGCGGTCCTGGACGCCCAGGGGACGATGGATCCTGACACCGAGCACGAGCTGATCGAGCTGCGACGGGCCTGCTTCGCCTCCGAGGACTTCCGGGAGGGCGTCCGCGCGTTCGCCGAGAAGCGCCCGCCCGAGTGGCGCGGACGCTGATCCGTCCGCCCTCGGTCTTACGCTGACGGCCCAGATGCCGCCACCTCCAACGCGTCTGGGGAGCGCCACATGATCGAGATCGAAGCTCGCCTCGGCGAGCTGAAGTCGCTGGGCCTGGGTCGTCGCGTACGGATGGTCAGCGGTCCGCAGGGTCCGCACGTCGTGCTCGACGGCAAGCCGGTGCTGCTGCTGTGCTCGGACAACTACCTCGGTCTCGCCGACCACCCGCACGTGCGCGAGGCCGCGGCCCAGGCCGCGATGCGCTGGGGCGTGGGCGCGGGGGCCTCGCGGCTCGTGTCCGGGACGATGACCGTTCACCGCCGGCTGGAGGAGCGGCTGGCCGCGTTCATGCGCCGGGAGAGCGCGCTCCTGTTTGGCTCGGGCTTCCTGTCAGCCGCCGGCGTGATCGCGGCGCTGGCGCGCCCGGGCGACGTCGTGTTCTCAGACGAGCTCAACCACGCATCGCTGATCGACGGCTGCCGGCTGTCGCGCGCCGAGGTGTTCGTGTACGACCACGGCGACGTGGAGCACCTCGCCTGGGGCCTCGGGCAGGCCCGCGGGCGCGGAGCGTTGATCGTGAGCGAGTCCGTGTTCTCGATGGACGGGGACGTGGCCCCGGTCGAGGACATCATCGAGCTGGCCGAACACCACCGAGTCCGAGTGCTCGTCGATGAGGGCAACGCGATCGGCACGGTCGGCCCTGGCGGACGCGGCGTGCTCGCGGAGCTGGGGCTCGAGGATCACGTCGACGTGATCCTCGGCACGCTCGAGAAGTCGCTCGGCTCCTACGGCGCGTTCGTCGCGTGCGATCGCACGATGATGCAATACCTGTTGAACGCGGCCCGCACGCTGATCTTCTCGACCGCGCCGTCGCCACCGGCGGTGGCCGGCGCGCTGGCCGCGCTCACGCTGCTGGAGGAGCGTCCTCGCCTGGTCGCCCGCCTGCAGCTGAACGCGGCCGCGCTTTCCGACGCGCTCGAGCACGAGGGGTTCGGGCTGAACGGCTCCTCCACGCACATCATGTCGCTGGTGGTCGGGGATTCCGCGCTCGCGCTCAGCATGTGCGAGGTCGCGCTGGGTCGCGGACTGTTCGCGCAGGCGCTGGTCCCGCCGGCTGTGCCCGCACTCGGCTCGCGGCTCCGCCTGACCGCGATGGCATCGCATCGCGCGGAGGAGCTAAAGGCCGCCGCACGGCTCCTCGGCCAGGCCGCCGGTCAGGTCGGGTTCGATCCGAGCACGACGATCACCTACGCCGAGCCCGACGACGAGCGCTACGAGGTCGAACCCGCCGAGTCGCACGAGGTCGAGCCCAGCGGGTTGTTCGATTACGAGCGGGTCGCCCACGCCGCGTAGGGCCTAGTCGTCGTAGGGCTCGAAGTCCCGCTTGCGCGCGCCGCACACGGGACAGAACCACGTCTCCGGGATCTCCTCGAACGGCGTCCCGGCGGGGATGCCCCCGTCGGGATCTCCCTCGTCGGGGTCATAGATGAAGCCGCACGAACCGCAGATCCACTTCACCCCGGACAGGCTAACGGCGAGTCGAGGACAATGCGGGCCGATGCGGAGTCCGCGATGAGCACCGACCGGCCGGGGCCGGAGCAACCGCTCAACCTCGGCGAGCGCACTGTGCCGCGGCCCGCCGGCACCGTGATCCTGCTGCGCGGCGGCTCGAGCGCGCTCGAGGTGCTGCTCGTGCAGCGCAACCCGAACGCCCGCTTCATGGGTGGCGCGTGGGTGTTCCCGGGCGGCTCGGTCGACCGCAGCGAGGGGCAGGGCGATCAGGCGCTTCGCGCCGCGGCGGTCCGCGAGCTCGAGGAGGAGGCGGCGATCAAGATCAGCGACCCCGGCGAGCTCGTCGCGTTCTCGCGCTGGATTACCCCTGCCGAGGTCAAGATCCGCTTCGACACGTGGTTCTACCTGGCGCCACTGCCGCCCGGCGCGGAGGCCCAGGCCGACGGCAGCGAGGTCGTCGACGCTCGCTGGTATTCGCCCGCCGGCGCGCTCGAGGCGCGCGAGCGCGGCGAGCTGTTCCTCGTGTTCCCGACGATCAAGCACCTCGAGCAGCTGTCGGTATTCGAGTCGGCCGACGCGCTGCTCGCGCACGCGCGCGGGCGCGAGGTCCATCCGGTGCAGCCGCGGGTCGTGGGTCAGGGCGAGACCGCCCGGATCGTGCTCCCCGACGAGCCTGGTTACGCTGACTGAGACCCGTGACGGCATCTCTTCCATCCGAGGTCCAGGCGGTGTTCGACCGGTTCATCACGACCGAGCTGACCACCGTCGATCGCGCCGGCCAGCCGATCACCTGGCCCGTCACGCCGTATTACCGGCCTGGAGATCCGTGCATCGATGTGACCACCGGACTCGGCTATCCGAAGAAGGCCGACGACGCGCGCGCCAACCCGCTCGTCTCGCTGCTGTTCTCCGATCCGACCGGGAGCGGCCTGAACGATCCGCCGATGGTGCTCGTCCAGGGATCCGCCGAGGTCGACGACCGTGACCTCGACGCCAATCGCGAGCGCTACGCCCGCGAGTCGACCGAGAAGCTGCCCGGCGCCGTCCGCCGGCTGCCTCCGGACCCGCTCCGGCGCTTCTTCGGCTGGTACTTCGACCGGATCTACGTCCAAGTCCGCCCCGAGCGCGTGTACGTATGGCCGCCCGGAGCGCCTGGCGGCGAGCCCGAGCTGTACGACGCCCACATGGAGGAGGTCCGCTCGGGCCACTCCGAAGAGCCCGAGCGTTTCCACGCCGGCCCCGAGGGCGGCGGCACCAGCTGGCACCCGCGGATGCTCGAGCTGGGTAGGCGCTATCCCACCGCCGTGGTGGCGATCGTCTCGCCGGACGGCTTCCCGTTCTCGATGCGCGCCCCGGTCCACGCCGACGAGGCCAACCGCTGCATCTGCATCGACGCCCCGCCCGAGGGCGCGCCGCTGCAACCCGGCCTGGCGTGCCTGACCGCCCACCGCCACGGCCCGGAGTTCACGTGGACGGAAAACTTCCAGGTCAGGGGCGATCTCGTCCAGCGCGAGGACGGCTGGAAGCTAGTGCCGCACCGGCTCGTCGGCGGGTTCGAGGCGCCGGCGTCGCGGGTGGCGATGCTGCGCGCCAACGCCGGCAAGGCACTGCGGTTCCGGCGCACCGCCAAGCGCGAGCTGGCTCGCCGGCGGTAGCTGGTTCTGGGTCTCGCTTCGCTCGACATCCGTGGGGCCGGCGGGCCCGTCCGGACGGGGTCGAGTGGCGGTCGAGTCCGCTCGCCATAGCTGCGTAGGCGCGTGTCCCACTCGGGTGACTCGCGTCCGATACAGAGGCCGAACGATCCCTACCGGGCAGCGCGGTCACCCGATGCGGACACGCACCGGAGCTACGCTTCCTCGTGGGAGATCACGTGAATCACCGCGTTGATCAGCGCCAGGTGGGTGAACGCCTGCGGGTAGTTGCCGAGGTGGCGCCCGGTGCGCGCCTCTAGCTCCTCGGCGTACAGACCGAGCGGCGAGGCGTGCGCCAGCAGTCGTTCGCACAGCTCCCGCGCGCGCTCGGCCTCGCCGATCTCCGACAGCGCCGACACCAGCCAGAACGAGCAGATCAGGAACGTGCCCTCCTCCCCGGTCTGCCCGTCGTCGGTCTCCTCGACCCGGTAGCGCATGACGAAGCCGCTCTGCTGGAGCTCTGACTCGATCGCGAGCACGGTCGCCTTCACCCGCTCGTCGTCGGGGGGCAGGAAGCGGACCAGCGGGATCAGCAGCGTCGAGGCGTCGAGCGCGTCGGTCTCGTAGTGCTGGCGGAACACGCCGCGGTCTGACACGCCGTGCTCGAGGATGTCGTCGCGGATCTGCTCGGCGACCTCCTGCCACTGGGAGCCGAGCTCGGCCTCTCCCTCGAGCTCGGCGAGGCGCGCGCCGCGGTCCGCTGCCACCCAGCACATCAGCTTCGAGGACACGTAGTGCTTGGGTGCGCCGCGCGCCTCCCAGATCCCCTGATCGGGCTGCTTCCAGACCTCGAGCGCGCAGCGGACCTGGTCCTCGATCAGGGGCCACAGCCGCTGCGGAATGTGGCCGCCCATCTTCGTGTGCAGGTAGACGGAGTCGAGCACGGCGCCGTACACGTCGTTCTGGCGCTGCTTGTAGGCGCCGTTGCCGGTCCTGACCGGCGCGGCGCCCTCGTAGCCCTTCAGGTGCGAGAGCTCCTGCTCGTGAAGGTCGCGCTCGCCGCCGAGGCCGTACATGATCTGCAGCGCCCCGTCGCTGCCGCGCTCGAGGTCTGCGACGAACTGCATGAAGTCGTCGGCCTCCCAGTCGAGCCCGAGCGCGTGCAGCCCCCACAGCGTGAACGTCGCGTCGCGCATCCAGCAGTAGCGGTAGTCCCAGTTGCGCTCGCCACCCGGCGTCTCCGGGAGCGAGGTGGTGGCGGCGGCGACCGTCGAGCCGGTGGGCGCGTATGTCAGCCCCTTGAGCGTCAGCGCCGAGCGCTGCAGATACTGGCGCCAGCGGTGGTCTGGGAAGCGGCCGCCGGCCAGCCAGTCGCGCCAGTAGTGGAACGTGGTCCTCATGCGCTCTCTGGCGTTGGCGCAGTGCTCGGGGCCGTTCAGACCGTGCCTCCAACCGAGCGCGACGAACCGCTCCTCGCCCTCAGTCAGCGTGTGACGGGCACGCGCCCGGTTGCCCTCGATCCCGATGCGCAGGTCGGTGATCAGCCGCAGCACCGTCTCCCCGTCGGTCGCCTCTGCGGCCGACCAGTCCTCCGCGACCATCTCCCAGCGCGCCGCCGTCCGCCCATAGTCGAACATCGGCTCGCACACCGCCTCGATCTGGACCGTGCCCTGGATGCACTCGATCACGCGCACCAGCATGTGATCGGCGTCGTGGTCGGTCGGCGGCCGCGTGTGCGACGTCTCGTCGGCGTGGTCGTCGTGCCACGGCCCGATCGTCAGCCCGTCGTGGACCACAACCCACCCCGACGGGGTCATCCACGTCGTCTCCACGATCATCGTCCCCGGCACGTAGCGCACCGAGAGCGGCACGAGCATCCCATACGGCCCGACCCGGAACGAGCCCGCGCGCCGGTCCAGCAGCGACCCGAACACGCTCGGCGAGTCGAACCGGGGGATGCACATCCACTCGATGCTGCCGTCGGGGGCGACCAGCGCACCCGTGTGGCAGTCCGACAGGAACCCGTAGTCGGCGATCGGCGGGAACGGCGAGCCGCCGCTGAGCGGCGAGTCGTGCGGCGGGATCGGGATGCTCGGGCTCACGGCGCCGGCGGAGCGTACCCATCCCGCCCCGGCAGAACTGCACCTGGCGTGTCAAACGCGGCCCTTGGCCGGTCGCCGGCGCCGCCGACAACCCCAGGACCTGCACAACACGGCAATCGACCCGTTCCCCCCGGACCGTGCCGTTTCACGCATGTGGGACACGCTCGACGCGGCACGGTCCCGCCCGCCCGCATCGAATGTCGTGTTATGCAGGTGATCCGGAGCCTGGGAGGCCACCGCACGCGCCGGGGACGTCCCCTCCTCCCCAGGTGCCCGCCGTTCCGTGGCGCGGCTCGCGCTACGAACCGTGCCCCCGCGCCCCGCGCCACCGCCACCGCGCCACCCCCCACCGCGCCACCCCCCACCGCGCCACCCCCCACCGCGCCACCCCCCACCGCGCCACCGCCACCGCGCCACCCCCCACCGCACGGCGCCCGCTAGGCTTCCCACAGGCGAAGGAGGGAGGTTTCGAAGTGTCCGACGAGACGACCCCTAAAGACGGTCCGCGGCGGCGGTCCAGCAGCGCAGAAGCCGCAGCGACCCGCTGGGGGCAGACGCATCCCGAGGAAGACGTCGATCACGACCCGCCCTCGGCGATCCCCGAGGAAGGCGGCGTCCCCAACCGCCATTCGGCAAGCGCCGAGGCGGCAGCGTTGCGCTGGCGCGAGCGCAACTCCGGCGACGACGACGATTAGCCGCGCACTTTAGGCGGCGCCGCCGGACGTCCCGGCCGGCCCCGCGACCCGGGCCGGCCGCCCCCGCGACCCGGGCCGGCCGCCCCCGCGACCCGGGCCGGCCGCCTCCGCAACTCAGGCCGGCCGCCCCCCGCGACTCAGGCCAGCCGCCCCCCGCGACTCAGGCCAGCCGCCCCCCGGCTCAGGTGTCCGAGTTCAGGTTGGGCAGGTCAAGGGTCTGCAGCCAGTGGTTCACGGTGATGTTGAGCTGCGTGAACTCGCCGGTCCAGATCAGGACGCCCATCCCGATCAGCACCACGCCGCCGGCGCCGATCACGACCGCGTAGTGCCGGCGCACGACGCTGAGCGCCGAGGTCACGGTCCCGAACGCGAGCCCCGTGAGCAGGAACGGAACGCCGAGACCGGCGCAGTAGACTGCGAGCAGGAACGCGCCGCGAGCCGCTGATCCCGACACCCCAGCGGCGGTGATGATCGCCCCCAACGTCGGGCCGGTGCACGGCGTCCACGCCAGCGCGAACGCAGCCCCGGTCACCACCGGACCGCTGCGGCCCGCCCGGCTCGTCAGCCGCCCCACGTGCCACTCGCGCGACAGGCGGGGCACGAACGGCGCGAGCACGAACAGCACTCCCATCGTGATGATCACCGCTCCGGAGACCTTGAGCGCTGCCTGCCCGGTCAACGCTCCGTGGAGCGCCTGCTGCCCGAGCAGCCCGAGCGCGATGAAGATCACCGAGAAGCTCGCCACGAACGCCAGGCTCGGCCCGATCACGCGGCGCGCGCGGATGTCGGCCGGCGCGACCCCGGCCACCGCGGAGATGTATCCGGGCACCAACGGCAGCACGCACGGCGACAGGAACGAGATCAACCCGGCACCGAACGCGACTGGAATTGCAATCCCGGAGGCAGGGTCCATCGTGCCCTGCTGAGAGTATCGATCTCGCCTCGGCCAGGCGAGCGTGTCGCGCTCCGGACACTCGCGGCGCGCGCGGCGAACACGCCCGCAAATTACGAAACCTTCCCCCGGCTTACCCGTTAGAGTGAGTGGGGGTTTACGTGGAAGCTTCCGCCCTCCCAGCACCGGCTGCAGTAGCCCGGACTCGGACCTCGATCGGGACGCCACTCCTCCGCCTCCGGTCCGACGAGCAGCTCGTTGCGCTGTTCCGCGCGGGCCACGACGACGCCTTCAGGGTGATCCACGACCGCTACCGCCAGCGACTGTTCGCCTATACGCGGCAGATGCTCACGGACCGCCAGGACGCCGAGGACGCGCTCCAGGACATCTTCGTACGGGCCTATGCGGGCCTGCGCGCCAATCACCGCGAGCTCGCGCTCCGGGCCTGGCTCTACCGCGTGGCGCACAACCGCTGCATCGACGAGCTGCGCCGGCCGTCGCCACCCCCGCCCGAGGTCCTCGACTTCCTGCGCTCGCCGGTACACGACCCGATCGACGAGGCCGACCGGCGCGAGTCGCTCCGGCGCCTGATCGCGGACGTCCGCCGCCTGCCCGAGCAGCAGCGATCAGCGCTCTTGATGCGCGAGCTCGGCGGAATGTCCTACGCCGACATGGCCGGCGCACTCGGGGTCACGGTGCCGGCCGTCAAGTCGCTCCTCGTCCGCGCGAGGCTGGCACTCGGACAGGCGCTCGAGGCCCGCGACACGGCGTGCTCGGATATTCGCGAGGAGCTGATCGTCTCCCATGACCGCGGCCTGCGCCCGAACGCCACCGCGCGGCGCCACATGCGCGACTGCGACGGTTGCCGGGAGTTCCGCCACCAGCTGCGTGGTGTGAGCCGGCGGTTCGCGGCGATCGTCCCGACGCTCGGACCGCTCGGTGTGCTCGCCAACTTGCTCGGCGTCGGCGGAGCCGGAAGCGGCGCCGCCGGTGGCGCGATCGCCGCCAGTGGGGCCGCCGGAACCGGGTCGGCCGCCGTCGGCGTCGGGGCGATGAGCGCCGGAGCCACCCACGTCGCGACCTTGCTGGCCGCCGCCGTGGTGACGGCCGGCGGGGCGGTCGAGCTTCAGCACTCGATCACGACCCCGGCTACCCACCACCATCACGCGCGCGCTGCGCTGGTTGCGCGGGCGAGTCACCACGCAGCGCCGCAGTTCGTCGCCCCGGTAAGCGATTCGAGCGCCGATCCACCCGAGGAAGCCGCGCCGACCGCGATCGCCCCCGTGCGCGCCCCGAGCTCAGTCGCGCCGGCGGCGCCGACGACCGCGACGACCATCCCGACGACCGTGACGACCACCACGACCACGGTTACCCTGGGCAAGTCGAAGTCTCAGCCCACCGGCGGCACCTCGACCATGCCCAGCGACGGCGGCGCCGCGCCCAACGGCACCGGCGCGGACTCCATCGCCGATGGTCAGAACGACGGCTCGGCCTCGACCGGAACCTCCACCACGCCATCGACAAGCTCCACGACGACGGGCACGAGCCAGCCGACGAGCGGCTCCACCTCGACAAACCAGCAGGGCTCCACCACGTCGAGCGGTTCGACGAGCACGAGCACCAGCACGGGCAGCTCGCAGGGCACCACGACCGGTACCGGATCGTGGGCGACGCCCAAGGCGGGCGACTCCCCGCCGCCCGCACCGTGAGCGGGCCGGGCGCGGATCGACCCGGCGACTCAACGGCGGATCCGACAATCGACAGTTACCTGGAGACGCTCGATCACGAGGACGTCCTCGTCCACCGCGGGCGCCGATCCGGTCTGTACACGTTCGTCGCGGTGCACTCGACCGTCCGCGGCCCGTCGCTGGGGGGGTGCCGGATGTGGGGTTATGACAACGCGCGCCAGGCGCTGCGGGACGCACTGCGGCTGTCGCGGGCGATGACCTACAAGTCCGCGGTCGCGGACCTGCCGCTCGGCGGCGGCAAGGGCGTGATCATGACCCCGCCGGCGAGCGTTCTCTCCTCCGAGCACCGGACCGCAGCATTGCTCGACTTCGCCGACGCCGTGGAGTCGCTCGGCGGCCGTTACATCACCGCCGAGGACGTCGGCACATCGAGCCGCGACATGAGGGTCATCGCACAGCGCACCGAGCACGTCGCCGGCCTCCCGCGCGGGCAGGGTGGGTCGGGCGATCCAAGCCCGTACACGGCGCTGGGCGTCGAGGCCGCGATCCGCGCCTGCTGCGAGCGGGTGTTCTCGTCGAGCTCGCTCAAGGAGCGCACGGTCGCCGTGGTCGGGCTCGGCCACGTCGGCTCGCGGGTCGCCAAGCGCTGCGCCAAGGCCGGCGCCAAGCTGGTCTTGAGCGACATCGACGAGCGCAAGCGCCGGTTCGCCGAGGAGCTCGGTGCGAGCTGGACCACCCCGACCGACGCCCTCGAGCTGGACGTCGACGTGCTCGCTCCGTGCGCCCTCGGGGGAGTTCTCGACCACAACACGGTGCCGCGGCTGCGCTGCCAGGTCGTCGCCGGCGCCGCCAACAACCAGCTCGCGAACGAGTCGGTCGCGGAGCTGCTCGCGGCCCGTCAGATCCTGTGGGCACCGGACTTCGTCGCCAACGCCGGCGGGCTGATCAACATCGCCGAGGAGCAGAACGGCTACAACCCGACCGCCGCCGGCCGGCGCGTCCGCCGGATCGGCGAGACGCTGAGCCAGATCTTCGACGAGGCCGAGGCGACGAGCGCCACGCCCCTGACAGCCGCGCTCGCGATCGCCCGCAAGCGGCTGGCGGCGTAGCGCGGGCCTAGAGTTCGAGCGCCGGCGTACAGCTCGAGCGCCGGCGTACAGCTCGAGCGCCGGCCTAGAGATCGAGCGTGGGCCGCTCGACGCCGGCGGGGAGCCGTCCCTCGTCCTCCAGCTTGTCGAGATGGGCCGCGAGTGTGACCGCGGCGGCCGGCCGCAGCCCAGCGGGGACGTCGGCCCAGACCTCGTCCAGCAGCTCTTCGACGCTCCGCTTGCCGTCATCGAGCGCGGCGAGCAGGCGCCGTTCCCGGTCGAGACGGTGGGAGATGTAGTGGTCGAGCTTCGCGTAGGGATCGAACACGGGCGGGCCGTGTCCGGGGCACAGGACGTCGAGCTTACGCTGGCGGAGCCAGGCCAGCGCATCGAGGTAGGCGGCGAGCGCGCCGGGATCGGGCGCGATGAACACGCTGCCCTCGCCAAGGACCGCGTCTCCGGTCAGGGCGACCGTGCCCGCGACGTACGCGAGGTGGTCCGGCGCGTGGCCGGGCGTCGCCACCGCCTCGAGCGGACCGAACGTGCTCCCGTCCTCGAGCCGCACGTCCTCATGCCCGGCGGTCGTTGCCCAGCTCCCCGCGTCCCCTCCAGCCGCGCCCAGCGGCGCGTCCGGATAGCGGGCTCGGATCGCGGGCACCGCCCCGGTGTGATCGGCGTGGTGGTGCGTCAGCGCGACGCCACCGAGGCCGCCTCGCCGCTCGATCTCGGCGACCAGCGCCTCGACGTGCTCGTCGAGGTTCGGTCCGGGATCGACCAGCCATGCCGGGTCTCGGCCGACGATCCACGAGTTCGTCCCGCTCAGGGTGAACGGCCCGGGGTTCGCCGCACGGATCCCGACGAGGTCGTGTCCTGGCACCTCGACGCGTGTCATCCGGGGGAGCATGCCATCAACCCGGCGATCGCCACTTTCGGGAGGCGGTCACATTCCGGCGGCGCCGGGGGTCTAATACAGGACAGCGGCCTGGAAGGGGATGTACACGATGGATCAGCAGGAATGGCTCGCCCAGCGCTTCGAGGAGCAGCGGCCGCATCTGCGGGCGGTCGCGTACCGGATGCTCGGCTCCGTCAGCGAGGCCGACGACGCCGTCCAGGACGCCTGGATCAGGCTCAGCCGCTCGGATACGAGCGAGGTCGAGAACCTCGGCGGCTGGCTGACGACCATCGTCGCCCGCGTCGCGCTGAACATGCTGCGCTCGCGGAAGGTGAGGCGCGAGCAGCCGCTCGACGTCCGCGTGCCCGACCCGATCGTCGACCGGGCCGACGGAACCGATCCCGAGCACGAGGCGCTCCTGGCCGACTCGATCGGCTTGGCGCTGCTGGTGGTGCTCGAGACGCTCACCCCGCCCGAGCGGCTCGCGTTCGTCCTGCACGACATGTTCGCCGTCCCGTTCGACAACATCGCCTCGATTCTCGACCGCTCACCGGACGCCGCGCGGCAGCTCGCGAGCCGGGCCCGCCGGCGCGTGCGGGGGACCGCCCCGGTTCCCGACGCCGACCTGAGCGCGCAGTGGGAGACCGTCAACGCGTGGCTCGCGGCATCTCGCGACGGTGACTTCGCAGCGCTCGTCGCGGTGCTCGACCCCGACGTCGTGCTCAGGGCCGACGGCGGCCTCGAGGGCATCTCGAGCCACTTCGAGGGCGCGGAGACCGTGGCCCGCCAAGCGCTCATGTGGTCGCGCGTCGACCTGACGTTGCACAAGGCGCTGATCAACGGTGCCGCCGGCATCGTCGCGCTGCGCGACGGTCAGCCGTTCTCGGTCGCCGCGATCACGGTCCGGGCCGGGAGGATCGCCGAGGTCGACATCCTCGCCGATCCCGAGCGCCTGAGCCGGCTGAACCTCGCGGTGCTCGGCGAGTAGCGGCGGCGCAACAGGCATGCCCTTCAGCGAGCAGCAATCCGACAACGTGACGGAGATCCGCGACGAGTTCTCGTTCCTCGCCCCGATCGACAAGCCGAAAGGCTTGATCCTGCGGATCATGTACTGGTACTCGCGGCGACAGTGGGGAATCGTCCCGCGCCCGTTCAGCGTGTTCGTCGCCCGGATGCCCTCGGCGTTCGGCAGCTTCTTCGGCAAGGTCTCGAGGCTCGACAAGAAGCTGGCGGTGCCGGCGGACACGGCGCTGCTGGTCCGGGAGCGCGTCGCGAGCATCAACGTGTGCACCTGGTGCGTGGACGGCGGGCGGTGGTTCGTGACCAAAAAGGCGCCGCACATGCTGGCGAAGCTCGACGCCTTGGCCGCCTACCGGACCAGCCCGCTGTTCGACGAGCGCGAGCGCGCCGTACTCGATTTCGCCACCGAGCTGACCGAGCACAAGCACGTCAATCAGGAGACGTTCGAGCGGCTCTCGCGCCACTACTCAGAGCGCGAGATCTGCGACATCGTGTGGCTGGTCTCGAGCGAACACCTCTACAACATCAACAACATCGGTCTCAACATCGGGTCGGACGGGCTCTGCGAGATCGCGAATCGGCCGCACTCCGCTCCCGCCGCCTAGCCCTGGTCACCCACCCGAGGCGGATCACCGACCCGAGCTGATCAGCGACCCGGGGCTGATCACCAACCCTCACCGCGCGCCGGCCGAGGGCGCGCGCCGGCGCCGCTGCCGCTCTCGCCACCCGCACGGATCCTCGCTGTGCCAGCGCTGCGTGCCCGACCGGGACGAGTCGTAGAAGATCAGATCGCATTCCGGTCGGGCACAGCGGCGCAGCCGGCCCGGCTCGATGCCGCCGAGCTCGTCGACGATCAGCCGCGCCAGCACCGCCGGGGCGGGTCCGGACTCCCAGACGACGGTGGCGCGGAGTGCGCCGGCCGACGTAGCGCGCGCCTGGGCATGCCCCGCGCAGTCGGCCGCGATCCGGTTGAGACCGTGCAGCGGAGGAGCGCTCCCGTCGGCCAGGCTGTCGGCGATCCGGCCGGCCTCGCCTGCGATACCGCGCAGCCCGTCGAGCTCGCCGGCGAGGACCTCGCGGCCGAGGAACGAGCCCACGAGCCGCGTCGCGGGCTCGGCGTGCGCGAACGGATCCTCGCTCGTGGCCTCGCGCGCGCCGGGCGGCCGGCGCGGCCGCCCGGCGTTCGCCAGCGCCACCAGGATCGGGGCGTCGATCACGTCGTGGCGCCGGCGTCGCTGGGCCGCGCCGGCGTGGTCCGTCCGGCGCCGGTCATTCCACCGCGCCGGCGTCGATCATCCTGCCGACGGTCCGGCGCCGCGGGGTGGAAACCAGCGCATCGACCAGCCGAGCGTTCGGGCTGGAGCGATAGCTCATCGCCGCATCCGCCGCGTCCCGGCTCTCCCAGCGACCGACCACGATCAGGTGCCCGGGCCGGTCCAGGTCCTCCACGATCTCGTGGTCGAGGTAGCCGTCGAAGTCGCGCATGTCCCGCCAGATCGCCCGAGTCGCTTCGGCCCCCTCCACTTCTCGGTCGGCCGGGAAAACCGACTCCCAGATCGTGTAGACGCTCATCGCGTACCTCCTGTTCGAGTCTGTCACGGTCTAACCATAGGAAAGACCGTGACGTATGTCAAACGGATCGTCGCGCCAGAAACGCCGAGACTATGCTCCGGGCGGGAGACGAGCTTGGCCCGCATCTTGATCCCAACTCCGTCGGTCGACTTCGATCCGAGCGAGGTGGCCGCGAGCTGGCGGGTGCTCACGCAGGAGGGCCACGACGTCGTGTTCGCGACCCCGGACGGCCTAATGGCTCGGGGGGACGCGGTGATGCTCACCGGCGAGGGCCTAGACCCCTGGGGGGTTGTGCCGGGACTCCGGCGCGCGGTGGTCATCGGCCGGTTTCTGCGCGCTGATCAGAACGCGCGCGATGCCTACGCGCGGATGGAGGACGCGACGGAGTTCCGCGCGCCGATCCGATGGGATGAGATCGATCTCGCAGCCGTCGACGGCATCCTGCTCCCCGGGGGCCACCGCGCACGGGGCATGCGCCTTTACCTGGAGAGCGAACTGCTGCAGGGTGCGGTCGTCGAGGCGTTCGGACGCGGGATGCCGGTTGCCGCGATCTGCCACGGCGCGCTCCTGGCGGCGCGCAGCACCGATCCCGCCACGGGGCGATCGGTGCTCTACGGGCGCAAGACCACCAGCCTGACATGGTCCTTGGAGCGGCGGGCTTGGCACGTTGCGCGGATCACTCGCTTTTGGGATCCCGACTACTACCGCACCTACAAGGAACGGCCCGGACAGCCCGCGGACTTTATGTCCGTCCAAGCCGAGGTCACCCGAGCGCTGGCCGCGAGCGACGACTTCCAAGACGTCTCACCCGATGACCCCAACGCGGCGCGGAAGACCAGCGGGCGCTACCGCGACACACTCGAGGACGAGCGTCCCGCCTTCGTAGTGCAGGATGGCAACTACCTCTCGGCCCGCTGGCCCGGCGACGTCCACACCTTCGCCAAGCGCTTCGCCTCGATCCTGCGCGGCGAGGAAGAAAAGCCGGGGATCGCGAGCCCGAGCGGGCGGCGCCGAGACTGAAGCACCGGTTGTGCGTCCGGGAAAGAGAACGGGGCGGCCGCGGGGCCGCCCCGTTGCTCATCAGCCCTGCGCTGCTTCAAGCGACGCGCGGATGGGCCGCAGGTTGAAATGAGCCCCTTCGGGGCGGATGACGGCGACGCGTCGGATCTCGACGCGGCGACGGCGCCGTTGCGCATCGCGCCGCAAATCCTTGGTGTGCCCTTGGGCCTTGATGTTGGTCAGGGTTGTGGTCATCGGAACCTTCTTCAGTGATCGTGTCAGTGGCCGGGTCTGTCTCATGAGGCGAGAACGGGGCGGCGCTGAGCGCCGTCCCGCCTCGAGGTCAGAGACCGGGCGACCGCGGCGGACCACGCGCGAACGAGTCATGAGGCGGACGGCGCGTCTGAAGACGCTCGCCCGCCGCACGGATCCGCGTCATCGCGGCACGAATCCCACCGACACCCCGCCTCAGGACAACGCGCAACTTCGCGCTGCGGACCCGGCGGCGCCGGCGCAGTCCGGGCTCGGCGGCCGCGAGCTGGACAACCGGCGGATGAGCTACGCCTCCGGACGCCCCCGGGACGTGAACCGGTGCGAACGCCGACGTACCGAATAAACCGACGACGACCGCGAGTGGGAGAAGGCTCTTGCGGGAGAGACACATCACTGCTGAGATCTTCTGAATTAGACGGAGTGCTGACTAATGCTGCAATCAGAGATTCGCGCCAGCCCGTTAGACGAACGTCGTAAGCGACGAAGAGTTCTCTTCAAAACGTCGTCGGACGGGAGGACTCGTGCCCGGCTCGAAGCCATCCCGGCAGGGCCGTGCGTCTGCACGGCTACATCAACTTGGTCCGCCAGTAGTCCGTTTCGCCGTCGCGGAACGCATTCCCGTTGCTACCGCCCCCGTCAGCCCGCGCATGCGCGTGGATGTACGCGGCGACATACGGAAACACAAGCCAGCCCCAAATTCCCGCGAGAAGGAAAGCCAGCGCGCCGGGCAGCGAGACCAGCACGACCGTCCCGAGCAAGCCCGCCGGGAGCAACCAAGGCAGCATCCACGTGCACGGATTGCGTCGCTCGACTCGCGCGGCAAGCCCGCCGCGAAAGTGGCCTCTGCCTGACCCAGCAGGGCTCATAAATTCATCATCCCACCGAGCTCAGGCTAAGCCAAGGGCCGCCTGCATAGTTCATCAGTGCAGGCGTTCGAGCAGCCACGCGTGGACCTGCTCGAGGTGGCGCTCGAGCAGCGTCAGATGGCCATCGTCGTCGGTCAACTCCGCCTGCACGCCCGGGATCTGGCCCGCCAGCCACTCGCCGTGGCCGAACGGCACAAAACGGTCCTGGCGCCCGTGGTAGAGCAAAACCGGCGTGCGGATTGACCCGAGCTCGAAGCCCCACGGCTCCGTGAACGCCACGTCATCCTCCCACCATCCCTCAGCGCCGGGCGCGAGCCCGGACCGTACGCAGTCGACCACGTACTGCGCCAGCTCGCCGGTGAGCACGGCGGCATCGGCGGGCGACAGCAAGCTCTTCCACTGCTCGCGGAGCTGCTCCGCCGAGAGCTCCAGGAGCTCGAGTCGATCCTGCTCGCGCTTGGCCCGAGCGGCGGCAGGATCCTCGAGTAACTGCCGCATCTCCTCGACATTGAGCTCGCCCATCCCCGCGAAGTAGTCGAGCCCTTCGGCCCCCCACGGCGCAATCGACGCGAGCACCCCGACGGCGGGGACCAGGTCGGGGAGCAGCGCCGCGCACGCGAGCGCATGCGGACCGCCACCCGAGATCCCCCAGATGGCCAGCCGCTCGATTCCCAACGTCGCCGCGATCGCGCGGACGTCCTGCGCGCAGTCCGCGACCGTGCGGCCGGGCTGCGCGGTCGAGCCGCCGTAGCCGGGGCGGTCGTAGCTGATCAGCCGAATGCCCTGGCGCTGAGCGAGACGAACATCCGGCTCGTAGATCAACCGCGAGTTGGGGGTGCCATTGTGAGCGAGCACTGGTTTGCCCTCCGGATGGCCCCTCTCCAACACCTGGAGCACGCGGCCGTCCCCGACCGCTACCTCGTGATCCCTGTCGATCGCGGCAATGCCCACGTCAACGATCTTCGGCGATCACAACGGGGGTGTCAACCGCCGACGTCGCCGCGACGGATCCTCACCCGGGAGCGCCGCGTCAGCTAACGCTGATCAGGTCCACGACGAACACGAGGGTCTCGTCCGGTCCGATCGCCCGGCCAGCGCCGCGCTTGCCGTACGCGAGCATCGGCGGGATCGTGATCCGCCGACGACCGCCGACCCCCATTCCGGCCACACCTTGATCCCAGCCGGCGATGACCTGGCCCTTACCGAGCGCGAACTTGAAGGTGCTGCCCCGGTCCCAGGACGCGTCGAACTGCTGCCCGGTCTTCCATGAGACGCCGACGTAATGCACCTCGACGACGCGTCCCGAGACGGCCTCATCACCGTCTCCGACGACGATGTCCTCGATCTCGAGCTGATACGACGGCGCCTGATCAGACGGCACCAGCACATCCGGCTTCTCACCTATCGCCACAACCCCACCCTACCGTTCCGCCGCGTCGGGACGTCAGGCGACCGCCACCCCACCGGTAGCGACTTCGGTGAGCCGTTCGTAGAGGCGCTGGCATTCGGATCCGATTGGTCGAGGCTCGTCAACGGGAGGGACAATTGAACGGACGTGTTCGATGAGGCCGCGGAGGGGCTGCGCCGCCTCGCGCCCTTGCCGATAAAGGGCCTGCGACGCTAAGACGGCTAGGCCGGCCAGCGCTCCGTCCAAACATTGCGCGACGGCCGCGGCTTTGCGCCAGGCCAGAAAAGCCAGCTCTGGGACATCGTTTTGTCCGAAGCCTCCGAGCGAGAGCAGCGTGGGCTGCGCGGCAGCCCGGGCCTCTTCGGCCCACCCGTTGATCGCCATGTGCAGCGGCTTCACCGACCATTCGTCCCCCCCGACCAGTGGCGCAACCTTCGGATGCTGAAAGAGATGGTCGCTCAATCGTTGGCTGAGCTGACACAGATCGGCGTGGGCGAAGGCCAAAGCATCGATTGCCGGCGCGGCCTGGGCATTGTGGTAACCCCCGGTCGAATACACCGCCCCGTCCGGATGGCGCTCGCTCGGGGGAAGGAAGACAGGGTTGTCAGTCACCGAGGACAGCGACACGTTGGCCGCGTGTTCGGCCAAAGATTGAGCTCGGCGGCTCGCCCCCAAGACACGCGGAAGGATGCGAAGCGAGACCGACGCCTGATGAGTTTGCTGCTCGTGAGACCGGTCGCCGAGCAACATGCGCAGTGAACGGAGCGCGGCCGCTTCGTGCTCATCGCCCCAGAGCTCTTCCAGATCCTGGGCGTAGTGCTCTTGCGGCGTGCCCGTGATGTCGGCCACCAGCGCGAAGACCTGCTCGGCGACGGCCAGACGCGCACGGGCGGCCAGGGCCGTGTCAGCGATGAGCGCGGCGGCACACGGGGAGCCGTTTATCAGCGCCATGCGCTCTTTCGCGAAGAGCTTGACGCGGCCGCTCAGCTCGTAGAACAAGGTGCCAAGGGGCAGGATTTCGCCCGAGCCTCCGTTCGACTGCGCGGGCACGACGGGCAGCGGCCCGTCACCCAGCATGTCTGCGACCGCGGTGGCGACGTCTGACCGCACTGCCGCGTGCCCGCCCAGAAAATTCGCCAGGCGCGCCAGCACGATCGCTCTGGTCGCCCGCGCTGGCAGCGGGTCGCCGTACGACATAGCCGTCCACAGCCGAGACGGCCGGCTGGCTTGCGCTTCCGGACCCAGAGCCACCGTCGCTCGATCCCCGGGAGCGGATGTCACGCCATAGATCAACGCCTCAGGATCGACACGCACCCTGGACGCCACGAAGGCGTCAAAGGACGCTGCACATCGATCCATAGTCTCGATCGCCTCCGTGGCCAGAGCAATCCGCTCCCCTCGCCAGGCCACGCGCGAGACCGCCTCGAGCGTGATGTCGAAGCGATCAGTGAGAACCAGGACGCCGGGGTCAGCCACCGCGCGGCCACCATACAACGAGACCTTGGGCGGACCCCCAACGCAGCAGCGACGCCCGTCGGCGCGCGTCAGCTATCGCGCGCCCGCTGGACGGCGCCAGGCGAGCATCACTCCGTCGCCGATCGTCAGCAGAACGTTGTGCATCCGCTGGTCGTCCTGGACGCGACGAGCGAACTCCCGGATCCCGACCGTACCGTCGTCGGTGCTCGCGCCGAGCACTGCTCCGTGGCGGAACAGGTTGTCGGCGACGAGCACGCCGCGCTCGCCGAGCCTGGGAACGACGGCATCGTAATAAGCGGGATAGTCCGTCTTCCAAGCATCGATGTAGACCAGATCGAACGCGCCTTCCAGACCGGCGATGGTCTCCAGCGCGCCACCCACGATCAGCTCGATGCGACTTCCATACGGGCTGGCGTCGAAATGACGGCGCGCCGTCGCCGCCCTGTCGGCGTCGAGCTCGAGGGTGATGACCCGCCCGTCAGCAGGCAACGCCGCCGCCATCGTGAGCGCGCCCACCCCGGTGAACGTTCCGATCTCAAGCACGCGACGCGCGCCGCCGACGACGATCAGCGCCTCGAGCAACCTTGCCTCCAACAGCCCGCTCATCATGCCGGCCGCGCGAGCGTTGTCCTGCGTCCACGCGGCAACCGCAGCGACCGGGCTATCGAACGGACTCGTATGGTCCTCGGCGTATCTCGACGCCGCGGACCCGACCAAATCACTCATCAAATCCAGACTACCGGCGCTGATCCCCGGCTCCTGGGGCTCATCTCGCCGGCTGCTCCTCGGGTCTCGGCGCGGGGTGGTGCCGGACCCGGGCGGTACCGGGATGGATGTGCGGTCGTGACTCCTCGGCGTCGTAGTAGCGACCGCCGCGCATCAGAGATGCGGCGGCAGCTACGAGGCACGCGATGATCGCGAAGGCGAACGCCTCATGCAGCCCGCTGCGGAACGGGGCCGAGATCAGGTTGGGGAAGAACGAGTGTCCGATCAGCAGCGATCGATTGTGGGACGTCAGCGCCGCCAGCGCGTGCGCACCGAGGAGGTGCTGGATCGGGTTGTAGCCGAGGAACGCGGCGAACAGGATCGACACCGGTGGCAGATGTGCGACCTGGGTGGCGGTGGCCGCCGAAACTCCATGTGCTTCGAGGCCGCTGGTCATCGCCGAGGGGAGGCTGCCGGCCAGGCCGATGATCATCAGCGTGAAGAAGATCCCGATCGAGAGGACTTGGGCTGAGTTCTGGAAGGTCTGGTTCATCGCGCCGCCCGCGCCGCGGTCGCCACGCGGCAGGCTGTTCATCACCGCGGCCCGGTTGGGAGACGCGAACATCCCCATCGAGACGCCCATCAGCGCAAGGATCGCGGCGAACAGGGGGTAGTTGAAGTCGGTCGGCAGGAGGGCCAACAGGGCGAAGCTGAACGCAGCGGCGAGCATCCCGCCCGTCGCGAACCAGCGCGCACCGAAGCGGTCCGACAAGTACCCCGAGGCCGGACCGGCGCAGAGGAGCCCGATCGTGAGGGGCAGGATGTAGAGGCCTGCGTACAGGGGTGTCTTGGCGAAGTCATAGCCGTGCTCAGGCAACCAGATCCCCTGTAGCCAGATGATCAGGATGAACATCAATCCACCACGCGCGACCGAGGAGAGAAACGTCGAGAGCGTCCCGAACGAGAACGCGCGAATGCGGAACAGCGGCAGTCGGAACATCGGATCAGGAACGCGCGACTCGGTGATCACGAAGGCCACCAGGAGCAACATCGACGCGGCGAACAGACCGAGCACCTTGGGGCTCGTCCAACCGGTGCTGTGCCCGCCATAGGGACGGATTCCGTAGGTGACCGCGACCATCAGGCAGATCAGGCCGACGGCGAAGGTCAGATTGCCGAGCCAGTCGACCGGGCGGCGCCTGGGCTCCGAGCGCTCCTCGAGCTTCCGGTAGGCCCAAATCGTGCCGAACACGCCGACCGGAACCGAGATCAGGAACACCAGGCGCCAGCTGATCGGCGCCAGCAGACCTCCGAGTACCAGGCCGATGAACGTGCCGGCGACTCCCATGATGTTGTTGACCCCGAGGGCCATCCCGCGCTGGTTGGCCGGGAAGGCGTCGGTGATGATCGCCGATGCGTTGGCGAGCAGGCAGGCCCCACCGATGCCCTGGACAATCCGGAAGGCGATCAGGTAAATCGCCCCGGGCCGGCCGGTCATCCAATCGATGGTCAGCATCAGCGATGCGACCGTGTAGATCACGAAACCGAGGGTGTAGATCCGCACCCGGCCGAACATGTCGCCCAGCCGCCCCAAGCTCACCACCAGGACGCTCACGACGACCAGGTAGCCGAGGATCATCCACAGCAGGTAAAAGCTGTTCGCCGGAACCAGCGGATCGAGCCCGATGCCGCGGAAGATGTCCGGCAGGGCGATCAGCGTGATCGACGCATCCAGGGTCGAGAACAGCACCGCCAGCGTGGCATTCGACAGCGCGATCCACTTGTATCGGTCGTTGTTCACCTCCTCCGAGTATACAGGCAAACTGTTCAGTTAGCCTGCAGAGGATGACCCTATACTCTCGGGGCTTATGCCGACAAAGACCGACCCGGCCCACGTGGCCAGCGACCTGCGGGTCGTCCTCGGCCAGCTCAACCGCCGCCTGCGGGCGGAGAACCGATTCCCACTCTCCCAGGCCGCAGTGCTTGGACGGCTCGACCGCTGCGGACCCAGCGGCGTGAGCGATCTCGCCCTGGCCGAGCGAGTGCGCCCGCAATCGATGGCTCAGACCGTCGCCGACCTCGAGGCCGACGGGTTCGTGACCCGCCGCCCCGACCCAGATGATCGCCGGCGCGCCGTGGTCGAGCTCACCGACGAGGGGCTCGCGAGGCTTCTGGCCGACCGTGCGGCCCGGGACGGCTGGCTCGCCCGCACGATCGCAGACAAGCTGTCGCCCGCAGACCAGGAGACCCTGCGGAGCGCGGTCGAAGTGCTCCGCCAGCTCGCCGAGAGCTGAGCGCGCCGATTGGGCTGCGCCATCGCGCGGACCGATTGTGCGACGGCCGCGCGCTGCGGTTCCTCAGCTCGGCCCCTTCCAACTGTCGTGTACGAGCATGCCGGGTTTGCCGAGATAGTCGTGGGTGTACTGGCGGTCATGCATGTGCAGCCCCCTTCCGAAGCGGCGGTTTGGTCCGTCTCCGATGCTGCGCGCCACGAAACCATGCCACGAACAGAACGGCCGCGCCTGGCAGACAGGCGACGAGGACCATGACGCCGTAGACGACGGCGGTCGCGACTCCTCGGCCCGCACCGAGGCCCGCCGCGCCGAATACCCATGCCGTAACGCCCTCACGCGGGCCCCAGCCTCCGATGTTGGGCAGCACCATGGCCATCACCACGAGCAGCGCTATCGGGAGCATTCGGGAAGGTGGCGCGGTGATGCCGGCAGTGCGCGCCGCGATCAGGAACGTGACCGCATGGCCGGCGACGACTAGCGCAGATGCGAGCGCGATGGGCAGCCACGCCCTCCGCGCGAGGAGCCCGTGGCGGATGTCGCGGGCCACGGCGCTCCGGGTCCGCGCCCAGGCAGACTGAGCGCCACCAGGGCGCGCCTGAGCGATGACCACGACGCCGAACAGCGCCGCGACAACTAGGCTCAAAACCAACGGCATGGCTGACTGCACCGGCGACGGCAGCGCCAGGAGAACGACGACGGTCAGGAGGACCTGCACGACCTGTCCGGCGGTGCGTTCCCAGGCGACGGCCCGCAGAGCGCGGCCGACATCGTCCACGTCGCGACCATGGCTGATCCCGCGGTGGACGTCACCCACGACCCCGCCGGGTAGCGTGACGTTGAGGAAGAGCGCCCGGTAGTACGCCGCCACCGCAGCGGGCAACGAGAGGTCGACGCCGAGACCACCGGCGACGATCTTCCATCGCCATGCAGAGCAGACCGTCGTAACCGCTACGAGGCCGGTCGCTTCCGCCAGAGCCGGGCCGTCGACTGTGCGGATGCCGGCGAGGAACGGGCCGGTCCCCAACCGCCAGATCAGGACCGCAAGCACCGCCCCGGGGACCGCATAGCGGCCCCAAGCCCATAAGGTCCGGCTCACCGCGCCACCCGTTCGGCTCGAGGCCGCGGCACGCTCGCGGTCTGCGACCACGGAGCGTGATCCACCACGGAGCGGGGGAACGTGCGCAAGGAACGCGTGGTTGATCGCGACGCGGAGCGCGGCCAGGCCCCGGAGGCCGTCCAGACCGGCGAGCCGCTTTCGGGCTGGTTCTGCGATCGGAGCTACCGGCGTGAGGCGCGGCGGCTCCGACCCACGGCGAACGGCAACGGCGCTCGGTGCTACCTCGTCAGGACCTGAAATAGGCATGCCGCCTCTGTGAGCGCCGCGAGCTACCGCCTCGCCGGAGGCGTGTCGAACGCGGCCAGGAACTTGTTGCGGAACGAGTTCATTGGCCAGACGGGCGCGTTCGGGTTGGGTTTTAGGCCGGGGTTCCAGCCCCAGCTTCCGATTTGCTTGAGTACGTTCGGGTCGTGGGAGATGATTGAGATCGGGACGTCGTGGTTGGAGTTGGTTCCGCTGACGATCGGTAGTGGCTGGTGGTCGCCGAGGACGATCATCACGAGGTTTTTGTTGCCGTAGTGCTGCACGAATGACGTGAGCGTGTTCAAGGAGTAAACGATCGACGTGCCGTACGCGGCTTGCACGCGCTTGGGGTTGCTCCAGAACGCGCCGGTCTCGTGGATCATCGGAAGGTTGTTGTAGATCGAGCCGTTCCCGACCTGGTTCCAGGCGATCTCCTGCGGGATGCGGTTCCACGGCATGTGACTCGAGATCGTGTCGACCTCCGCGAACAACGGCTGGCGGTGAGGCTTCCCGAGCTCGAGACGCTCGAGCGCGGAGAACATGTACTGGTCCGGCATCGACGCGTAGGTGTAGGTGGGGCCGTGATAGCCGACCTGATAGCGGTTGTAGATCTGGTCGTAGTGGTAGAACGCTTTCCCCTGTGGCCACGGCCGGTCGTTGGATGGATCGTCGGCGACGGTCCGCCATCCGGCTTCCTTGAACGCCTCGGCGAGCGTGAACCGCTTGGCTGAGATCAGCTGGTTGTAGCGGTCCTGGTTATCGACCCACAGTCCCGCCTGCAGACTGGAGTGCGCCAGCCAGCTGATCCCGCCGTATGTCGCCGAGTCGAGGAACCCGCTGCGAGACGAGAACCCGGCGCTCGCTAGCCGCTTGTTCCCTTCGGCCAGCGCGGCGTCGACCTCCGGCGAGAACGATCTGCCCTCCACCGCCTGCTGACCGTACGCCTCGACGAACACCAGCAGCACGTCCTTGCCGCGCAGGCTGGTCAGCAGCCGGCTGGCGGGAATGTTGCGCTGCGGATCATGGTTGATCTCCTTCGCGAACACGCTCTTGTCGTGAATGTCCGCCCGAAGCGCACCGACCTCGTTGACGACCAGACCCGCCGAAAGGGTGGAGGCGATCGGCGTGTGCGAAACGACCTCAGCCCCGAACACCCAAAAGAGCGCCCAGACGGCGCCAAGCCCCGTGACCGCCCGCAGCGCCCACCGGCGGTTATCGCCCGCAACCCGCGCCACCCGCAGCAGCGCGAGCGTCAGCAGCACGGCCACTACGACGGTGCCGACCACCGCGCCGACCTCGAGCAACTTCGTCTCCGTACCACCAACCAACGACCGCAACGTCTCGATCCCGTTCCCCAGCTGACTCGTATCCCCCAGCGGGTCATACGGCCGGTCATACAGCGTGAACATCTCGTAATTGATCACCTTCAGAACGACCACCACCGCGAGGACCAGCCCGAAACTCACCGCCAGAACACGTCGAGGAGTACGCGGCAGAACGGCCGCCAACGCGACCAGAACCAGCAACTCGAGCGGGATCGTCAAGAACCCACTCAAAGTCAGATCCTTCGGCTCGTACGGAGTGACGAGAGCGACCCACACAACCACACCGGCAAGAACCGTGAGCACCACACCCACGCCCTTGCGCACCCGCGCGCGACGTGCGCCCGGGTCGGCGCCGGGTCCGGACCCGCGGCCAGGCCCCGTCCCCGCAACGGGCCCGCCGGGAGCCGCGACCGCCGGGGCGACGGTGCTATCGGCATCCGTCACCGCGACCGTCAGCGTGGGATGCCGCCGCTGCCACAACCACCACACATCGCGACCAAACGACTCGGCCAGCAGCGCCACAGCGATCACCAGGACCGCCTCGGTCCCCGCCCGCGGCAGGACGTTAGACGCTGCGATCGTCAACAGCACCCCCTCCGCCGCCGCGACCGTCTTACGCCACAAGCGGGGCGGAAGCTCCGCGCGCAACCACGGCAACCGCCAACCCGCAACCAAGAACACGTAACGCGCCGCACCGATCGACAACACCCACCACGCGCCCACCGAACGCGCGACATACACGCTCAGGACAAGGATCAGGAACGCGTCGACCTCCCCATCGAACTGGGCGCCCACCGTCGCGGTCGTTCGCGCTCGCCGCGCCACCCATCCGTCGACGAAGTCGAGCGCAAGTGCGAGCGCGGTTATGGATACCAGCAGCGTGACGGGTGCGCGGTGCGCGAACGAGTCGGCCACGAGCGCGGCGATACCGACCGCGAGCGATGCCCGGGCCAGCGTCACCCAGTCGGCGGCTTCCAGGCGGTCGGAGCCGTAGCGCGAGAGGCCGCGCGCCAGCGCCGTGTCGACCATCACTACGCAGATGAGGCCGACAATCCAGGCGTCGGCGCTGAGGCCGACGGTCCCAGCGATGGCAGCCAGCAGCAGCATCTGGACGCTCAGCCCGGTCAGCGGGCCAGCTTGACCCACCCGCTTTGTGCGTTTCAGAGATGTGAGTGGCCGCGCGCTAGCGTCCATACACGGTCATGACGCCGGCGACACGCCGAGACTTCCCGGCGAGAACCCACCGTGAACAATAGGCTGCTCGAGACGGACCCGGCGTGCCGGCCGGCTCGCTACGAGAACCCGCTCCTCCGGCCTTGGCCCGCGCTCCCCTGCGGTGGTGCATCGACGGTCCCGGTGCCGCGCGACCCGGCGGCGAGGAATGCGGTCCCGAAGAACAGCTCGGTCCAGGAGGGATCGGTCAGCCGATCCTGCATAGCTGCGCGAACCGCTTCCCACGGACGGCGCACGATCCATTCGTCTATGGAGCCGAAGGGCCGTGCAAGTGCGGTTCCAAGCTGCGTCAGCCACCGAGGTGGGTTGTCGGGAACCTTGAGATCGAGCACGACCCAGCGCCCACCGCGGGAGAGGGCCGCGGCGCCGTGGGCGATGACATCTCCGCATTCAGGCACGTGCGACATGGCGTATGTGGACAGGATCGCGTCGACCTCGGTTGGGAAGTCGAACTCGGCCGCATCGGCTTGCGCGAGGCTGATATTGCTCCAGCCGTTGGTCTCTATTCGATGCTGGGCTTGCGCGAGCATCGCGTCGGTCAGATCGACGCCGATGATCCGGCCGCCGGGACCGATCACTTGCTCGATCAGCGAGAAGTTCAGACCGGTGCCGCAGGCGACGTCGACCACGCTGTCACCCGGGCTAAGCCCGAGTGCTTGTACCGCCCGGAGGCGCTGGGCCCGCTGTGGGTAGCCGGGCACGGGGTAGAACCGGGACGTGATGTCGTAGTGCTTCGCCTTCTTGCGGTATGTCTCGATTAGGCGCTCTCGCGTACTGTCGATCTGGCTCACCGTGCGCTCGTTGATCTCGATAGCGTGGCGATAGGACGGCACGCCATCGCCATCCCACCTAGGCATGCGCGCGTCCCGGCGTAGCGGACTCGACCGCGGCCTTGATCGCCGCCATCTCGCGATCCATTACGCGCTGAATCCTGCCTTCGAGAACGCGGCCGGGGATCGCGCGCATGATGCTCTGGAGGTCGACCTCCACCCACATCTTGGCGTCGGTCTGCTTATCGTCCATCGGCCCGAGTTCCATTCCCCAGCGCGCCGCGGAAGTGCCCATCGGCCCAGCGAACGCCACGTGGCGGGGCGCCTCGACTGCGGTTACGTTCTGGGCCCGATAGCGAGTAGACCCGAATATCCCCTTCGCCCGCTGCTCCAATCGCGAGCCGGGCTGAAGCGGAGCTCCTCCGCGAACCCAACATTCGAGAACCGTTGGCGCCCACTCCGGCCAGCGTCCAACATCACAGACATACGCCCACACCTCAGCGACGCTGCTGGCAATTGTTATGCGGCTCTCGGTTCTGAGCGTCATCGGGCGGACTTTGTGTAGATCATGTCGGGTTGCTGAGGTCGGCCGCGACGCTACATCCTGATCGAGACGCCAGCAAGTGCGCTCCGATGCATACGACGACAATCCTTTAGCAGCGATCCGGGTGGAGCGCCCCGGTGAGCCGGAAGACCTGGATCGCCTCGCTCGGGGAGAGCACCAGCCTGGCCGCGGGGTCGGTCCGGGTCCAGTCGACCTCCGGCGAGTGCACGAGATGCGTGGTGAAGAAGACGACGCGCGCAGTGGTCACCACGTACTGGTAGTGCCCCCGATCCAGCGCCGTACGCCAGGCCCGACAGCTGGTGAAGGGCCGGAACGAGCCCCGGGGACCGCGCTGGCCAATGTACGCGACGCGATTGGAATCGTCGAGACCCCAGAGGGGGTAGGCGAAGTACCAGCCGAAGGTGCCTACGAGGGCGATTTGCGCGTGGTGAAGGCCCCGAGCCCAGCGCCATACCTTGTAGATGCCGGCACGACCGTACCTGTCGGTATATCGATGCCTCAGGTAATCCCGGGTACCCGAGTAGCCCACTGCGACTCCGGCCAGCACCAGTGAGAGAGCCAGCGTCGCGGCGGTGGCGCGGAGGATCGGACGTTGGAACCCGATCAGCGACCACGGTCTGAGGACCACGGTTACGGCCACCACGAGGACCAGGACCACGGCGGCGTGGGCTCCGCCCAGGTTGTAGTCCCCTGTCCACAGGCGACGCAGGGCGACGGTGGCCACGAACAGCGTCGTGAGTCCGGCCGCCGCCATCAAGCGGCCAATCTGGCTCCTGAACAGCAGGGCCAGCGGCGTGACGGCCACCGCCAACGTCAGTGCAGGAGCTCCGTAACGGATGTTCAACTTCAAGCAGTAGGGATGTCCCCAGGGCCCGCACGCCGTAAGCGGAGTCAATGGGTAGGCGACCAGGGAGACCAGGGCGATCAGTGCCGCGGCCAGGATCACTCGGTCGCGCTTGGAGAACAGACACACGACAGGACCGACTACGGCGACGGCGACGAACGCCGGCCACCAGGGCCCGAGGTTGAGGTTCAACGCCGGAATCAGCCAGTGGCGGAGGATCCGGGGATAGGTGGCGTAGTTGGCCAGGGAGTAGTTGTTGCCCTGCTGCAGCGGCGGGGGCTGAGGCGTCGGCAGTACGCCGAAGCTGAACCACGGAAGCGGGTTCCCGAGCGCGATGAGGTTACGGGCATACCAGTAACCGCCGGCGAGGACTAGCCCCCCGATCCACCACCCGGTCGCGCTCCGGCGCCGGCCGCCGGGAGTCGTCGCGATCGCGGCGAGCGTGAGTGCCGCCACCGGAGCCAGCAGGTTCAATTTCACCGACAGCGCCAGCCCGGCCGCGACGGCGGCGATGATGCTGCCGCCGCGGTAGGCCCGCGTGTCGGTCGTGGGCATGTCGGCGGTGTGCATCCACAGAGCCAGGGCCGCCACGACAAAGAACACGCCAACAAGATCGTTGTCGGCGGTTCCGGCATTACTGCCGACCATCATCGGCGTCACCATAACGAGCGCCGCCGCCAGCATCGACGTGGGACCGAATCCCCGGATAGAACCGACACACCAGGCCGCAAGCAACGTGAGCGCAAGCCAGATGAGGTTGATGCCCGGCGAGAGCACATCGTTGCCCATCAGCACGATGCCGAGCGCGTGGAACAGCTCTGAGGTGGCTGGGTACAGCCCGGTCAGGTAGTCGAAATCGGTGTAGCGGATCGGCCGGATCTGACCGGTCTGGGCATAGGACGCCGCGTGCGGCAGGTGGTAGCCGATCGAATCAGCGCTGGTAATCCCGTGCTCGTATGACTGGAGGCTCCGTCCCGTCCACAGGAGCAGCACGACGACCAGACCGGCCACCGATATGAGGATGAGGACGGCGGCGCCAACCCCCGGACGGGCGGCGCGAGGCCGGACGACCGGCGCACTGGAGCCCGACGTCAGCCCGACTCTCAGCGCCGATCCGACGGCGATCGAACCCCCAACCATCGGTGCCAGCCTGAACAGCCCCACGGTCCCGAGAACCTCCATGATCCCGACGACTAGCGCACAGCCGGTGACGAAGTCGGCCAGGACGGCATGGGCGCCGCGCCAGTCCGGAAGGAGATACCGCCGTACGGCGGTCGCGCCGACACCCAGCGAGCCCAGCACGCACAGCAGCGCAGCGACCCCGATCAGGTAGCGGCCGAGAGTCATCTCCCGACCCCGAACGAGGACGCGCTCCGAGCCGTCGAAACCAACATCAGCGCGACCCCGGCCAGCAGGCCGGCCCCGCCGCGTCGAAGTACGGCAGACCCGTCAAGCTGGTAGGTGTGCGTGGTCGGGCTCTGCACGAGCCGGAACGTGGTCGGGCTCTGCGGCAGCGTAGCCCAGACAGGGTGACGATGGAGCGCATGCTCCTCGTCCCACTCCTGAACGTGGACCTCACCGACAGCGCCGGCGAGGTCCACCATGCGGACGAACGTTCGGATCTGCACGCGCTTGATCGACATGCGGCGGGGACCGCAGCCAGCGTCCGCAACGAGAACTCCCCAAAATCGGCATCCCAAATCCGCCGATTTGCGGGTAGGGAGATCGAGTCCCTGCCAAATGACGAGGACGCCGGCGCCGACTCCCTCCTCTACATCTCGTCAGCTCGCCGCACGGCCGCCGCGCGGGCGACGTCCCAGCTACCGAACAGGTGGGTGACTTCGCTCGCCGCCGGCCACTCTCCCTCAGCGAGGCGCTCCACGGCCTCTCCCCCACGTCGGCGCGCATGCGTTACCGACCAGTCGCAAGACGAGGGAAGCCTCCCGTACCGATCAAGCCACTCCCCCATCGCCGCCAGCACGCGCGTGGGGTCGTAAAAATAGGCCTTGACCGTCGCCGGCGACGGACCGCGGGCCATGGCCCGTGGCGGATCTGAAGTGATCTCAGAGCCGATGCATCACGTCGTCCGCTCACGGGCCTTGTTCTCCATGGCCTGCTTCTCGATGGCGCGCCTGACACTGACCATCTGGGCGGCGCCGAGTTCGTCCCGCTTCGTGCGCGCCCATCTCTCTGCTTCTACCGGCGCGTTGAGTGTCCCCTGAAACACAGGCATGACGTATTCCGCAAAGAGAGAATGTGACTGCAGCGTCTTCGCCCAGGTTGCCCACTCATGCGTCATGATCAAGTAGCAGCCAAAGCCGCCCTTGGATTGCTTCAGGAGTCGGTTGATCTGGCCCACCGCGTCGTCGGGCGTCCCAATGACGCCCACGCCAGACTCGTTGATCCAGGAGATTCGCTCGTCCGTCGTCGTACCCGCGACCATGAAGTGTGTCGCACTCTGGGTCTTCTGGTAATAGTCGAACCAGGCATCGATGCCGTGGCGAACGTCCTCTATCGCCTCCTCCCGACTCTCCGCGAGGTGCATTGGACCCACCATCCGCCATCGGCCGCGATCAGGGATCTGGTCAAAGTCCCTGCAACGTTGCTCATAGACATCCCACATCTTCCCCAAGGCATCCTCGCCGTCAGTCGAGTGCGCGGCCATCGTTGCACCGATCGACACGAGCCCGGCGCCGTACTTGCCGGCGATCCGTGGGCCGGTGGGCGAAGCGGTCGCCGCAACTGCCACCTCGAGGTCCGTCATTGGCTTCAATTGCAAGCGGGCGCCCTCGAGCCGGTAGCGCTCCGTTTCGACGGTCACGGGTTCGTCTTCGAACAGAAGGCGCATAAGGACGTCCACGTCCTCTTCCAAGGCGTCACGTTGCGTGGTCGGGTCGAGCCCGATCATGTATGCGTCGGTCGTCAGAGCGCCCGGACCAAGTCCGAGCTTGAACCTGCCGCGGGTCAGATGATCCAGGAGAACAGCTCGATCCGCAACCCACAGCGGATTGTGATACGGCAAAGACACCACCCCTGCACAGAGCGCGATGCGCTCGGTTTGCGGAGCGGCGTGCGCGAGAAACAGCAGGTTGTCCGAGATCAACTCCGAACCGCATGAGTGATGCTCGCCGATCCATGCCTCATCAAAACCGAGACGATCGAGATGTTGAAGCACCTCGATGTCGCGACGCAACCACAGGGTGGGGTTGCGGCCCGTCGGAAGGTGGAACGGTGGGTGAAAAACTCCAAACTTCAGCCGATCAGGCAAGACATCTCACTTTCGTTCGCGGGGAAGTGCAAGAACGGCCGGCGTCTGTCTCTCGGGCACATCCCAGGACAATGCTCGGCACGCGGTCAATCGGCAGCCGTACGAGCGCGTTGAGCGTAGTCACGACTAGTCCGCCGCGGGCCGGTCCCCGCTGGCCCTACTGGCGCCACTCATCACGGTGGGCATCGGGCTTCGCCTGACGTTGTGGTCCGGCGGTTACCCAATGTATCCGCCCGTAAGAGGGTGAAGCCCCTGATCGGCACCGCCACGAAGCAGGCTCCGAGGACGTCGCCACAGACGTTGTATCGGCCATCTGGTCGGCGCAGAACAGGCCATGCGGAAGCCAAATGACGCGATTTCACGGGCGACAATGCGGCCGAGATAGACCGGCGAGGCGAGCAGGCGGGAACTGCCGTCTCACGCGCGCTCCGAGCGTTGGCCCGAACATCTCGTGCACTTGCTCGACGGTGGCACCGAATCATGCCGCCATAGTATGCCATAACGAGCGCTCAATCAAACGAGGATTAGCGTGGCCCGCGGCGGCGTCCGGTTCATCGCGAGACGCGCGCCGCGACGAGCACCCAGTCGATCCCGCGGGCGAGGTGCGGGTAGCCCACAGACTCGGGTCGAGCCTGCATGAGCTCAGAAGTGACAGCTACGCGTCCGTCGGGACTGACACAACAGCCAGTGCGCAAACCCAGGGGCCGTGCGACACTCCGTCGGCGATGACCAACGCCGCCCGAAGCGAGACCGGCCCGGACGCTGTCGCCGCGCCCGCGGAGCGGCCGGCGTGCGTGTAGTGCCCACCAGCGACGGAGCCCGCCAACTCGCCGCTCGTGCGACGTGGTTCACGGTCGAGGACTTATTTCGCCGCTCCGTTCAGATTCACGGCGAGCGGCTGGCAGTCGTGTCGTCCGAAGTGGAGCTGACGTACGCCGAGCTTGACGACCGCGTTAACCGGCTTGCCGGCGCGCTTCGCGCCGCCGGCCTCGCCCGCGGCGACCGAATCGCCGTTCTGTCAACGACGCGACCGGAGTACATCGAGGTCTACTTCGCCGCCGCAAAGCTCGGCCTGACGCTCGTCGGTCTCAACATCCGTATGCAGCTCGACGAGCTCGTGCACTGCCTGGAGCTAGCGCGACCGGCCGCGATGTTCGCCTCCCCCGGTCACGCCTCGCTCGCCGAGGCGCTCCACGAGCGCGTTCCCGAGATGCGGCACCTCTGGTTGTTCCCGGATCGCATTGGCGAGCAGGCCAGCGATTACGAGCGCCGTCTTCGTAGGGAATCCGCCAAGCCCGTCTCGGGCGGGGCCGAGCCCGAGGACATTCACTGCGTGCTGTTCACGAGCGGTACGACTGGACGTCCGAAAGGGGCGATGATCAGCCACCGCGCATCGGTGATGAGGGCGGTGCGCTGCGCGGAGTGGTTCGAGCTCACGCCTCAGGATGGGATGATCGGCTGGATCCCGATGTTCCACACCGGTGGAGATGAATGTGTGAAGGCAACGTTCCTCACCGGTGGTAAGTTCGCCACGTTTGAGAAGGCCGACCCCGAAGCGATGTTCGCTGCGATCGAGCGCCACCGGCTGACCTGGACAGCGATGCTCCCAGGCGTGATCACGGATTTCCTGCACCACCCGCGTCGCACGTCTTACGACCTCTCGAGCCTTCGCTTCGCACTCGGCTACGCCAACATGATGCCGAGAGTAGTACAGGACTTCACCGCCACCCTTGGAGTCGGGTTCTGGGACACCTTCGGCCAAACCGAGAGCAGCTTTGTCGTCGCGCTCGACCTTGTCCTGCCGGGAACGACACCGTCCCTTCGTAAGCGACCCGCACCGCTGCTCGATGTCCGGATCGTCGATGCGGACCTTCGCGAGCTTCCCATCGGAGTACCCGGCGAATGCGTCGTCCGTGGTCCGAGCGTGATGTCCGGCTATCTCGAGGATCCCGCCGCGACGATCGACGTGTTCCGCGGCGGGTGGCTGCACACCGGCGATGTGCTCGTGCGCCATGAGGACGGGAGCTATACGTACGTGGACCGGCTCAAGTACCTCATCAAGACCGGCGGTGAGAACGTCTACCCGGCCGAGGTGGAGCAGGCGCTGACTGCGCATCCGGCGGTCCGCGAAGCGTGCGCCATCAGCGTGCCCGACGCTCGCTGGGGTGAGGCGATCAAGGCTGTGGTCGTGCTGGAGCCCGGCGGCAGCTGTTCGGCCCGTGAGCTCAAGAGTTGGTGTCGCGCCCGGCTCGCTGGCTTCAAGTGTCCACGGTATGTCCAGTTCATCGACTACGACGACGTCCCGCGCAGCACCACTGGCAAAATCCTGCGGCACGAGCTCGAGCGCCTCGAGGTCACCGATGACCAGCGGGCGTGACCAAAGATTTCAGCCAAACGTCTGGTAGGATCCAGGCTCCCGGCCCAGGCCGCTGGATAGGTGAGCCACAGAGGAGTGTGCATGGCACGTCGCGTCGAGAGCAAGTCGCACCGGCGAGCGGCGTGGGCTGCGGCCAAAGCCGCAGCGACGCGGTGCGGCCAGCCGCAAAAACGACCGACACTCTCGCAGCTGGCATCTTGGCCCGGATTGAATCGGTGACGTACTCGATCGTAAGCGAGACCGGCTTCGCCGAGACCACACGAGGTCTCCGCCAACGTGAACCTCATCCCCGTGACGTGGTCGAGCCGTGCGATGTCGCGAACGCCCTTCTGTGCCCGTCCTCGGAGGAAGCGCGCCACATCACCCTGACGGCGCTTCCGGTCGACGTGGGGATCGTTACCAAGGTGTCGCTCGTCTAGCCGAGGAAGGAGAACGCGGATGGGTCGTTTGGACAACAAGGTCGCCTTCATCACCGGCGCGGCTCGCGGCCAGGGGCGCAGCCACGCCGTGAAGATGGCTGCGGAGGGCGCAGACATCATCGCAATCGACATCTGCGAGCAGATCGACACCGTGCTCTTTCCGATGTCCACCGAGGATGATCTGCAGGAAACCGTTCGCCTGGTAGAGGAGCAGGATCGACGGATCTCCGCCCGCAAGGCCGACGTGCGCGACCTCCAGGGACTCAAGGCGGCGGTGGACGCAGGCGTCGCCGAACTCGGACGGCTCGACATCGTCGTCGCCAACGCCGGAATTGCAAGCTTCGGTGGCGTCGTCGACCTCACTTCCGAGCAATGGCAGGACGTCGTCGACGTCAATCAGACCGGCGTGTGGCACACGTGCAAGGTTGCCGTCCCTCATCTCCTCGATCACGGCGATGGCGGCTCGATCGTGATCACGAGCTCGGCGGCCGGGCTGCATGCTTTTGCGAACCTCGCCCATTACGTGTCGGCCAAGCACGGGCTTGTCGGCCTGATGCGAGTGCTGGCCATAGAGCTCGGACCTAAGAGAATCCGGGTCAACAGCATCCATCCGACTCAGGTCAACACGCCAATGCTGATGAACGAGCAGAACTACGCGCTGTTCTGTCCCGACCTGGAGAACCCAGGGCGGGACGATCTCGCTCCGGCGTCGCAGGCGATGCACACCCTCCCGGTGCCGTGGGTCGAGCCGGAGGACATCTCCAACGCGATCATCTTCCTGACCTCCGACGAGGGCAGGTACATCACCGGCGTTACACTTGCGGTCGACGCCGGCGCGGACCTGATCGCCTGAACCGCGCCAGGATGAGGGTCAGGGTTCCGAACGCCCTGTAGAGGTCAAGCGCCTGGCCGTACTCCTGCGCGCAACGACATGGCGGGCACCAGACCCGCTTCGTCCGACCCGGCGGCGCCGAACAACGCCGCGGCATCGGCAGGCAGGAGGCAGGGCGTCAGAACCTCGGCGAACTAGCCGTTGGCTGACACGAACACGATCCCGCCGGACCCGGCCACAAGCGCGGTCAGTATGAACGCGGTCACCCCCGTTAGGCGCACCGGACACTGGCCAGACGGGCCGGCTGTCTCGTTACCGCCGATCGCGTGCACGTGGTCCGGCCTGCGTGTACACCATCACGACCGCGACAACGGCCGTCATCACCAGCAGAATCGAGACTGAGATGTCGACCGCGAGGAAATGCTTGAGCCTGAGGCTCTGCAGGGACGTCGGCAGATTCGGGACAGCGATTGCCTTCTGCTCCCAGTTTGATCGTCGACTGCACCAAATAGCCCAACCGCCGAGGATCGAGCCGATCGCCAGCGTGACCGCGAACGCCGAAGCAGCTGTCAATTGACGCTTGCGCCAGCGTTCGACAAGGGCACCGGCGTTAGCCTACGTGCCATGGCTCGAACTCGCGGATTCGTTCTCAGCGCCTTCGGACCGCCCGATGTCCTGCGGCTCGAGGAGCGGGAGGTCCCCTCACCGGCCGCCGGCGAAGTCCTGGTGGCCGTCGAGGCTGCCGGCGTGAACTTCGGTGACACGATGATTCGTCGTGGCGAATACCTGCGCGATCAGCCGCTGTCGATGGCGCCTGGATGTGAGGTGGTCGGCCGTGTACAGGCCGTCGGATCCTCAGGCGACGCCACGCCGGGGGAGCGCGTCGCTGGCTGGGTCGAGGCCGGAGGTGCCTACGCCGAGCACGTGCTCGTTCCCGCCCACCGCGTCTATCCGGTGCCCGACGACCTTCCGGCCGCTGCCATTGCCAGCGTGTTCTTCCAAGGCACCACCGCGTACTACGCCGTGCACCGTTACGGACGCCTGAAGTCGGGCGAGACGCTGCTCGTGCACGGTGGTGCGGGCGGCGTCGGCGGCATCGCGATCCAGCTCGGCAGGGTCGCGGGCGCGCGGGTCATCGCCACGGCGTCGAATGAGGACAGGCGCAACCTGTGTGTCGAGTCCGGCGCCGATGTGGCGCTGGACAGCCGTGACGCCGACAACCTGACGGCTCGGCTGAAAGACGCGACCGGCGGGCGCGGTTGCGACGTGATCGTCGATGGCGTGGGCGGAGCCCTATTCAAGCCGTCGCTCCGGGGCTTGGCGGTTCGGGGCCGGTACGTGATCGCAGGCTCCGCGAGCCAGCAGCCGGCGATGCTGGACGCCCGCCACCTGCTTCCGCGAAGCCAGATGATCTGTGGCTTCATCCTCGCCCATGTCACCGAGGAGGATCCAGCTGAGCCCACCCGGACGCTACAGGAGCTGTGTGACCTCATCCGCGACGGGAGGCTCACGCCTCGCTACGAGACCGTTCCGCTCGCAGACGCGCCCGAGGTTCATCGGAGGATCGAGGACCGAACACTCGTCGGGAAGGCCGTGCTCGAGCCTTAGCGGCGGCCTCGCCGTCGGTGGGCGGCGTCCCGAAGTTTGGCGAGCGCCCGTTCCCTATGCGCTACGGCGCTTCGGCACTACCTCGAGCAGGCGGGCCTCCGCGGCGCGGGACAGATCGACTCCGGCCATCCTCGCGGCGAGCTCACAGTACGTGTTCGCTATCCGGCGCGGGACCTCGTGTTCTCCGGGGTCGTACCACGTCGCGATGGCGTCGCACAGACTCAACAGTGCCCGGCTCGTCGCTTCGGGCTCGCTCACGTCGAACGCGCCGGCGACGACGCCCTCCTCGAGGATGTCGGACACGATCTCAGCGGCTCTGACGCGCTTGCGAGCGAGCCGCTCACGGTCGTTGGCATCCAGATGCAACCACTCCGACTGCGCGACGCGGCATGCGCGCTGGTAGCGGATGTGAAAGTCGCACTGAGCCCAGACGGCTGCCTCGAGGCGACAGGCGGGGTCCTCCCCCGCCAGCGCCACCGTCGCCTCAGTCTCGATCAGCCCCGCCGTGTAGGTGGCGTCGATGAGCTCGAGCAGAAGCGCCTTTTTCGATCCGAAGTATTGGTAGAGCGTCGCAATGCTGCACCCCGCGTCCATCGCGATCTGACGCACGGAGGTCCCGTGATATCCATCGCGATCGAAACACGCCCCAGCCGTGTCCACCAACCTCCGCGCTACGACGTAATCAGCCGGCGCCTGGCCCCGACGCATCTTTTCCTCGCTCTCTTCTATGGAATTTGGTCTGGAGTGAAACCACAAATCTACGCATCTGGAGAGTCCCGGCCTCGTATGAACTTCATGGTGGAGACCGCGCGATCGTGCCGATGGCGAACGTCACAGCGGGAGGCTCACCGCGACCTTGGTCCCGCCGGTCGCGACCGCGTTGACCCGCAACACCCCTCCGTGGCGGCGCACCGCTCGGCGGAGCGCGTGGATTCCGTAGCCGTCCTCGCGGCCTGAGCCGACGCCGATACCGCCGTCGGTCACTGTCAACAGCAACCGGTGGCGCCGAGTCACCGTGACCCGAACCGCGAGCTGGCAGGGTCCGGCGTGCTTGGCGGCATTGACGAGCGCCTCACGAGCCGCCCTGGCCACCAAGTTCGTCGCGACGCGGCTCATCGCGATCGCCGCCTCAGCGGCGCTCGGCACGATCTCGAGCGCCACCGGCCGCGCAAACTCCTCCTCGATCGAGTCGACCAGAGCGGCCAGCCGATCGGGAAGGTGGTCCTCGCCGAACTGCGCGTTCTCCTCGATGATCCGCCGAGTGGTCGTGTCCGCACGGAGCAATAGGTCGCGGACGTGATTGACGCTGGCCGAGGCCGCCTGGGGGATGCCCGGAACCTCCTGCGCAAAATCGAGGCTGAGTCGAGCCGCGAACAGGAGCTGGGCGACTTGGTCGTGGAGATCGTCGGCGATCCGGTTACGCTCGGCCGCACGCGCCGAATCTGCCAGTTGCCGCTGGTAGCGCTCGGTGGCACACGCGAGCGCGACGAGCTGCGCCAACCGTGACACCCCCCCGGACTCGTGCTCATCGAACCGATACCCAATCCTCAGCGCTGACAGCGTGGCCACATGAAGGCCTTCGAGCACGACAGGCGCATGGGCGACCGTCCACCCCGCCGCTCCGGCTTTTCGAGGGCCTGCGGCGAAGACGCGCAGACTCGTGGATTCGCCCGCTTGACGCAGTACAACCTCCTCGAGGTGACTCCGATCCGGGCCGCAGCGACGGATAAGCGGAGCGCCCGTGGTCGGAACCAGCGCGATCATCGACGCCGCGAGCGCCTCGCACACTGCATCCATCGCAGTCCCGAGGAATTCCTGCAGGTTGCGGCCCGAGGCGATGTCTAGCGCCATGCGACCGAGGATCTCCTCCAAGCGCTGGCGCTGCAGCAGCCCGTCGCGCATGCGCGCGACCGAGGCGCCGACGGCGACGCGCGACGCCAGCCGACAGGCCATCTGCACGTCGGCGAGCGTGAAGTCGGTGCGCTTATTGGCCAGCTGGAGAACCCCCACGCGCCGAGCGCCGATGTCGAGCGGCACAGTCACCAGACGCACGAAACCGAAGGCCCGCACCTGGCCTTCCAGGACGCCGGGGTCCTGTGCGGCGCAGTTGGTCAGATATGGCTGGCCACTCGCAAACACGCGGGCCGCGCTGCTGTTCCAATCGTGCGGATCGTGGGCCGGCGGAAGGCTCTCAGCGTCGGTCCCGAAGGACCCCGGAAGCGGGCGCAACAGCTGGTCGCCCGCGTCCCATATGAGGACGCCGAACCGGGTAGCACCCGTCACGGACCCGAGTTCCACGGAAAGCCCGCGATGGAAATCGTCGTACCCGCCCGTCGCGAGATCCGTCAGCCCCAAGAGGTCGGCGGCCCCCAGCCCGACGGGGGACGGATCGAACGACTCTGGAGCAGCGATCTGTCGTCCTGCGAGACGGTCCAGACCGGCCGAGACGGCCGCCTGGTGCGCTAGGGGTGGCAGCAGCTCGATGTTCGTGAAGCCGACCCGGCGGCGCTGCAGGACCCAGATCGCGGCCGCGCCGATCCCGTCCACGGGCGCCTCGTGATAAACCATCCGCCGAAAACCGGGTAGGACAACGGTCTCGCCGCTGACCGGTCTCAGCTGCGCACCGGGCCGGACCATGACCGACTCAATTTCAGCAGCGGACAGGCCGTCGGCGTTGAGGATGCGCCGGCCCCCGCCGGGACACAGCTCGACGACGAGTGCGGCGTCGGCGCGAAGCGCGAGTCGGGCGACGCCCGCGAGGCCCGCCGTCACTTGCCCCGGCCCGGTGACGGTCGGCTGTAAAAGCCGGATCACGACTAGGAGCCGAGCGCCTCGGCCGCCGGTGCCATCGCGCCAGAGCGGATCGCGCGCGCAACGAGCTCGGTCTTCGTGCGAGCGCCGAACTTCAACTTGAGCTTCTGCATGTGGAAACGAACGGTTGATTCCGAGATGAACAGGCGACCGCCGATCTCGCGATAGGTCAAGCCCTCGGCCGACAGCTCGAGCAACCGCTCGTGCTGGGGCGTGAGCAGGCTGTCTCCGATGCGCCGAGAGGCGAGTTCGTGGAGCTGACCGACAATCCGTGGTTCGGTCGATCCCTCGTCCGCCCCCACAACGTCGAGGAGTGCCTTGCGGAGCTCGGCGAGGCCGGCGGCTTTCGTGATGTAAGCGGCCGCACCCGCCTCCATCGCGGTGCGGACTGTGTCCTCACTCGCGTAGGAACTCAGCACGACGACGGCCGTGGCCGGCAGCCGGCGGCGCAGCTCGGCGCATAGGCGATCGCCCATGAGGTCCGGAAGCCTGAGGTCCACCAGCGCGACGTCCGGCCTGGTTCGAGTTGCCGCTTGGAGCGCGGCCGACGCCGTTGCCTCGGCAGCCACGACCTCAAACTGAGCATCGGCGCCCAACGCGGCTGACATGCCCTCCCGCACGACCTCGTGATCGTCGACGACCAACACGCGGACCGGTCGCGCGGGCTCGGTCTCGGCCGAGTCAGCCTCCGAGGACACCATCACCGCGCGTGCGCTCATCATCGCTCCTCCGTCGTATATTTCTACCGACCGTTTGGCGGATTGAATTGAAGCATGGCACCCCGACGCGGCGATTGCAAGGTCCGCGCGACCGGGCCGCTGGGCGGAATCGGCTCGGGCGGCCCGACGCTGGGTTCGGCAGGCCTCGTCGCGACCGGGTATTCGTGCCGGCCGTCCGAACCGCCGGCACCGGGGTCCAACCTCGGCTCAGCCGCTCGCCCCGGAGGTTGATCCGGGCATACTCGCGACCGCAGGTCTCGGGGTAAAGCCGGCGCGCCAGAGCGTGCCCTTCTTGACCTTGAATGGGCGGGTGCGCGGCAAGCGACCATCCGCGTGCCGCGATGTCGGCGTAGGCCCACGTTTCGTCAGGGAAGATCGGAAACGTCGGTCGGGCATGTGCGCGGCCAGGCCCCGAGGAGGTGAGCGACCACGCGTTCGTCGCGTTACGGGAATTGACCGAGAACTCCGCTCAGCCGTTCAGCCAATCGTGAAGCCGCCGTCGACTACGAGCGTCTGACCGGTCACGTAGCTCGATGCGTCGCTTGCCAAGAATAGGACGGCGGCCGCGATCTCATCCGGCTCGCCCATCCGGCCGCTCGGGACGCGCGCCAGCAACGGCTCGATCGCGCCGGTGTACTGCTCAGTCATCTCAGAGACGAAATAGCCGGGAGCCACTGCGTTGACCCGGATTCCGCGTCGCCCGGTCCACTCTTGCGCGAGGTCGCGCGTGAGCCCGAGAAGACCCGCTTTACTGGCGGCGTAACCGGCCTGAGGCGTGCCCGCGGTCGTCAGCGCGGTCGTGCTCGAGATGTTCACGATCGAACCCGCACCATCCATGGCCTTCGCCGCTGCGCACGCCATCCAGTGACACCCGTTCAGGTTGACATCGATCAGCCGTCGGAAGTCCTCGCGGCTCTGCTGGAGAGCCGGTACGACGACTCCGAGTCCCGCGTTATTGATGAGGATGTCGAGGCGGCCGAACTCATTCACCGTCGCCTCGACGAGGCGGTCGCACTCGTCTGGGTCGGCGACGTCTACCTTGACCGCCAGCGCGCGCCGGCCAGTCCGGACGACGGCCGCTCGGGTGTCCTCGAGCCGCTCGACCCTCCGTGCGGCCAGCACAACGTCGGCCCCGGCTTCCGCCAGCGCAACTGCGAGCGTGACTCCGAGACCCGATGAGGCGCCGGTCACGATCGCCACCCGCCCGTCTAGCTTGAACCTGTCCAGAATCGGCATCGCAAGGTGAGTCTAGGTCGAGTGCCGCTGGCGGTTCCTCCAGTTCTCCGGCCGAAGAACACCGTTAGCATGATCCGAGCGGGCACGGTTGCACGCCAGACGGCCAGTGGCTGAGCCCGATGGACGGGGCACGCGGTCCGCGAACGCTCGGGCACAGTCTTCGAGATCCGCTGGCCGACCGATGAGCACCGTCGCGAGATCCTCGGCGAGAACCCGGCCTGGCTATACGGGTTTGACATCTCAGAGCTCACCGAGGGCATCAAGGATGACGACTTCTCTGCCCCTCAGAACAACGATCTCCCGGCTCCGTACCCGCCAACGCCGCTCGGCGATGCGGTTAGCAGCTATTCACTCGGCCGACCGCCAACCCGGTTGACCCAGTCTCGCGGCGTGATGGTGTCCGGGAGCGCGCAGAGCTCCCCTGACCGCGTCGATCCGCGGGTCATCCCGGACACAGGTCGCGCCCTCAACGCTACGGGAGATCCATCCAGCGCTGGCAGCGGCGTGCCAACGGGCATGAGGAATCGGCGTGGTGCTCGCTTTGCGTGCGGAGCTGCAATCTCAGGCGACGCAAGCCGGCCCGCTCGTCCCACGCTTGTCGCCGAGGACGACGGGGTTCGGTTCCATAGTCGAGGCCACGAGGTCGCTTTCGAGGAAGCCCCCGTTACCGGCCAGCGGGCGCTCAACTGTGTCGCTCCCGGCGAGGGATGACCAACCCACACGTGAGCAAGAGCGCGCCGCCACCCGGACCAGCTCGATCGTGTCTACGCGGGCCAGCGCGTCGCGCGCTTCGGCTGGGCAGGCGCGTCGGCGAGGATCTAGGCCGACCTGTGGACCCGGATCTAATCGGACGTCGTCGTGCCCCGAAGCATGCCGATGGTCATATCCGCGTAGGCCTCGGCTATCGTCACTGCCGACTCTCCGCTTGACGCCCGGTACCAGTCCGGCACCGCGTTAACCGCGGCAAGCACGTAGCGGGCCGCGTAGAGGTCGTCGAGAGTGGCGGAAATGTCGCCCGTTGCCTGACCCTCGGTGATCAGGTCGCGGATCACTTGTTCGTACCGGCGCCGACGCGCCTTGACCGTCTTCAACCGTTCACCGGACAGGTGATGCCACTCTCGGAAGAAGACGCTCACCTCTTTCACATTGGTGAGATACCACTCGATATGGAGCTTGATGAATGCGTGAATTCTCTCGATCGGGTCGGCATCGAGCTCACCTGCTTCTTTCAGGATCTCGCTCCACTCGCCGTGGACATCTTCGATAACGCGCCACAGGAGGTCTTCCTTGGACTCGATGTAATAATAGAGGCTGCCCTTGAGGACACCGACCTTCTCGGCCACGTCCTGAATCGACGCTGCGCGATACCCCTTCTGCCAGAAGGTCTCAATGGCCGCCTGAGTCACTTCCGCCTGGCGGTTGGCCTTCTTCGACGATCGTGCTCGAGCAGTTTCTGTCTTCGTGGCTTTCGCGGAGGCCGCCATGCTCAACCTCGTTTCCCTGCGCCCAGCCGTTGGCGTGCGCAATCGATCGGGTCGTAGCTAAACAAACAAACGTATGGTAGCACCCTGGTCGTCCCAGATTTAGACCGGTCAGCGATTATCCCCTCCGACGCGCTGGTGGTCAACCCGGCGGCTTGATCCGCTGATCGACGCAACGCCACCAGCGTCGTTCTTACCCACCGCCCAGCGTCCCCACCTCGTCGATGTGACTATCGAGCAGACGCCTACGGCGGTTTTCGCCGTCCACTTGGGCGGCTTGTCCCGCTCGAAGGTCACCTCGCAGGGGCCGTCCACCTAGCCGGCAGGCCTGTCGGCAACGCCCACGACCGCCTCCTCCCGGATGCCAATCGTCGCGAGCTGACCATCTCAGTGGATGCGGCGGGTCTTCAGCGGCTCGTCAATCACCCACCGACACCCGCCCACCGAGCGTAGCGCGCCGTGCGTTTCGTTATGCCCTTCTCGTCGGCCAGGAATATCGATCCCCGAGCCGCGGGAGAATTTGCCGGCGCCGTAGCCCCTCCGCAGACAGGATCCGGACCGTGGTGGGCGCCGATACCGTCAAAGGAGTCGATAAACCGGAAGTAGTGGCTCTACCGCGAGCGCTCGCGGCTCGCGCCCCGGATCCGGCCTGTCAACCGGAGTAGGTGACTCAGCGCCCCTGCCACAAGGGCTTGCGCTTCTCACGGAACGCGCGGGGGCCCTCCTGGCCGTCCTCGCTCACGTAGACGTGCTCCCACACCTCGTCGGCGTGGTCGAGTCCCTCCTCCCAGCCAAGCGAGGCGGAGTCGTAGACCATGCGCTTGCCGGCTCGGACCGAGAGTGGTGCGTTGTCGGCGATCGCGCGCGCCATCGCCTCGGCTTCGGTCAGCAGCTCATCGAACGGGACAACGCGATTGACGAAGCCCAGGTCGTACATCCGCTCGGCGCTGAGGGGCAACGCCGTGGTCAGCAACTCGAGCGCGATCCGCGGCCCGACGATCCACGCCAACGGTGAGGCCCACGGAGCCCCACGCCCGACCTTCGGCTCGGAGATCGCGTAGGTCGCGTGGTCCGCCGATACGACAAGGTCGGCCATCTGAGCGATCCGGAAGCCGCCGGCGAAGGCATGCCCATTGACCGCGGCGATGATCGGCTTGTCGGTCTTGAGCGTACGGTTGAACTCGATGAAGAGATTCTTCGGCGGTACGCGCATCTGGATATCGGCCATCTCCTTCAGGTCGGCCCCGGAACAGAAAGCCTTGTCTCCAGCTCCGGTGATGATCAGCACGTTCGCGTCATCGTCGGCGGCGAAGGATTCGCACGCCGCGCCGAAGCCATCCCGGGCCGCCTTGTTGAGGGCATTGCGGGCATCGGGCCGGTTGATCGTTAGCCAGGCGATGCCGCTGCGGACCTCGTAGATGATCTCGTCAGCCATGTTCCTCCGTTGATCGATTCAGATACGCAGGACGCCACCCGGCGTGCGCTCGATCGGCGCGTTCAGCGAGGCCGACAGCGCCATCGCCAGCGTGTTGCGGGTGTCAATCGGATCAATCAGACCGTCGTCGCGGAGCTCGGAGGTCAGGTGGTACGGGTGCGAGGTGCGCTCGTAGTATTCGCCCACCTCGGCCTCAATCCGGTCCAGCTCCGCAACCGTCGGCTCGCGTCCCTCCTCGCGTTTCAGGTTGGCGACGCGCACCTCGGTGAGCGTCTTCACGGCCTGCTCGGCGCCCATTATCGACGACCGGGAGTTCGGCCATGCGAACAGGAAGCGCGGGTCCCAGGCTGGGCCGGTCATCGCGTAGTTGCCAGCACCCTGGGACGCGTGCACGTAGACGGAGAGCTTGGGCACGGTGACGTTGGCCTGGACCATCAGCATCTTCGCGCCGTCCTTGGTGATACCGCCGCGCTCGTACTCTCGGCCGACCATGAAACCGGTGATGTTGTGCAGGAAGACCAGCGGGATGCCGTCGCGGTCACACAGCTGCATGAACTGGGTCGCCTTGTTGGCCGCCTGGCTGAACAGGATCCCGTTGTTGCCAAGAATCCCGACCTTCATCCCGTGCAGGTACGACCAGCCGGTCACCATCGTGTCCCCGTATTGCGGCTTGAACTCGGTGAACAGGCTGCCGTCGACGATCCGCGCGATCACTTCGCGGATGTCGAACTGCTTCTTGATGTCGTCAGGGATGATCCCGTAGAGCTCGTCCGAGTCGTAGTAGGGCGGTTCGGGATCGCGCATGTCGACGGGGGCCTTGGTCGGGCGCGCCCATGTGCCGACGATCTCCCGGCACAGCTCGAGTCCCTCCTCTTCGCTGTCGACGGCGTAGTCGGCCGTGCCCGACACCGACGTGTGCATGTCGGCGCCGCCGAGTTCCTCGGCGCTCACGTCCTCCCCGGTCGCCGCCTTGACCAGCGGCGGACCGCCAAGAAACACAAAGCCACTGCCGCGTACCATGATCGACTGATCGCACAGCGTCGGGAGGTAGGCGCCGCCGGCGGTCGAGGGCCCGAGTACGAGCGCCAACTGCGGGATGCCGGCGCCGCTCATCAGGCACTGGGCGCGGTACGTATAGCCGCCAAGCGAGTAGATCTCATCACCGAGCGGAAGGAAGGCGCCGCCCGAGTCGACCAGATTTACGACCGGCAGCCGGTTGCGCAGAGCGATCTCCTGCGCGCGGACGATCTTCTTGACCGACAGCGGATACCACGATCCTCCCTTCAGCGAGCTATCGCCGGCAGTGATCATCACCTCGCGCCCGCTCACCACGCCGACACCGGTGACGATTAGGGCCTGAGGCGCCTCGCCGTCGTAGGCGTGCATAGCCGCCAGGGGTGAGAGCTCCAGAAACGGGGAACCTGGGTCGAACAGCAGGTCTAGCCGCCGGCGGACGGTCAGCTTGCCACGTTCGGCGAGCCGCTCGAGCGCACGCGCCGGACGGTCATAACGCGCCTTTCGCAGCTTCCCGCGCAGGTCGGCGGCGAGCGCGAGATTGACCTCGCGGTTGCGCCGGTAGGTGTCCGAGCTGGTGTCAACCTGGGAGATGATTCGCTTCACGCGGCCGCCTCGACAAGCGGTTCGAGTCCGACTAGGCTGGCTCCTCGGTCGAACGTGTCACCCACTCCGAGGTGGACCCGCTCGACGACGCCGTCGCGCCAGGCCACGATCTCGTTTTGCATCTTCATGCTCTCGATCACGACGAGCGGCTGTCCGAGTATGACGGCATCGCCCGGCGAGACTGCGATGTTGACGATCGTGCCGGGCATCGGTGCGGTGGCCACGTCGGCCTGCTCGGCATCGAGCGCGGAGCGCTCGGCCGGATCGATGACCTCGGTGCGAAAGGCCCGCCCGAAGGCGTGGATGAAGACGGCGTCATGATCCACCACCAGCCAGATCGGCTCCGTGCGATCGTCGAGCGAGATCTCGTAGGCGCGTCCGACGGGACGGAGCGACGCCCGGAATTCCTTGCCGTCGATCCAGATCCGCGCCGACCTGTTCTCAACCCGCGTCAACGCGACGTCGCGAGGATCGCCCCCGTCGATGCAGATCTGCAGGCTCACTACGGCCTCCACGCCCCCAGAGAGGCAAGCGGCTCGAGCAGCGTCGCTCTGCGTTCGTAGCGCGAACTCGATATCGCCGCGGCGGCGAGCAGCAACCGCTGCTCCTCCTCCCCGGGCGGCGGACTCACCGTCACCTCCGGGTGCTCGTCGAGAAACGCGGTGTGAGTGGCGCCGGCGAGAAACGCAGGGTGGGCGAGCACGCGCTCCAGAAACGCGGTGTTGGTCGTCGTGCCGAGGAGCACCGTCTCTCGCAGGGCCTGCCGGGCGCGTCCGATCGCGGCCGTCCTGGATTCTGCGTAAGCGAGCACCTTGGCGATCATCGGGTCGAACGCGGAGGTAACGGGCTGACCCTCCCGCACACCGTGGTCGACGCGAACACCCTCTCCGGACGGAAAGCGCACGAGATGCAGAGGCCCAGTCGCCGGGATGAATCCGGCCTCGGCATCCTCGGCGTACACCCGGCACTCGATCGCGTGCCCGGTGAGGTGGATCGCATCCTGGCCGTAGCCCAGCGGTTCGCCGGACGCGATGCGTAGCTGCTCGGCAACGATGTCGATTCCGGTCACCATTTCGGTCACGGGATGCTCCACCTGTAGGCGGGTATTCATCTCCAGGAAGTAGAAATTCCGGTCGGCATCGGCGACCATCTCGACGGTGCCGGCCGACACGTAGTCGACTGCGCGAGCCAGAGCTACGGCGCGCTCGCCCATGTCGCGCCTGGTTTGCTCGTCGATCAGCGGCGAAGGCGCCTCCTCGATGATCTTCTGGTAGCGGCGCTGGATCGAGCACTCGCGCTCGCCGAGGTGAACCACGGTGCCATGGGCATCGGCTAGCACCTGGACTTCGACGTGTCGGGGTCGATCGATGTAACGCTCGACAAACACACGGCCGTCGCCGAACGCGGCCGCGGCCTCGTGCGAGGCCCGGGCGAACGCGTCACCGCAGGCGTCACTGTCACGCGCGATCCGCATGCCCTTGCCACCGCCTCCGGCGCTCGCCTTGAGCAGCACGGGATAGCCGATCCCCTCGGCCTCGGCCACCGCCTCCTCGGCGCTCGCCACCGCTCCCTCCGAGCCGGGCAAAGTGGGCACGCCGGCCGCCTTGGCCAGACGCTTGGATTCGATCTTGTCGCCCATCGCCCGGATCGCTGACGGGGGCGGGCCGATGAACGTCACGCCGGCATCAGCCACCGCTTGAGCGAAGTTGGCATTCTCAGCCAGGAAGCCGAAACCCGGATGGATGGCGTCCGACCCGGTGTGTAGGCAGGCCTCGATGATCGCCCGCACGTCGAGATACGCCGACACCGGCGGGTCGCCGAATAGCTCCACTGCCTCGTCGGCCTCACGCGCGGCGAGACTGCGACCGTCAACAGCGTGGTAGACGACAACGCTGGGAATGCCGAGCTCGCGCAGGGTCCGGATGATCCGAACGGCAATCTCACCGCGATTGGCGATCAGCACCTTCGACGGCGGGCTCATGCGACGGCCGCTCGCTCGCTCAGCATCGCGTCTAGATCCCAGGTATCGGGCACGAGAACCGGCAACGTCAGCAACATCGCGGCATACGATTTGCCCTGGGGGTCGTAGCGCAACGTCGACGTACCGCCTGAGCCCCCGAGGACACCATCAATCAGGAAGTTGACGGCGTTCAGTCCAGGCAGCTCCCAGCGGCGCACCGACTTCGGTTCATAGTGCGCGAACAGCCCCGCCACCCGGGCCGCGGTTACCTGGTCGCGGATCAGCGATGCGAACTCGGGGCGGCGGGCCATCAACCCGATGTTGGCCTTGTTGCCCTTGTCGCCGCTGCGGCCGAAGGCTAGGCGTGCGAGTGGCACGCTGACCGCATTCGGCGGTGGGCCGCCGTTGGACGGGGCGTCGCTGAGGTGGGGCGTCGTGACCGCGGCGCCCGGCGAACCAGGAGCAACGTGCACGGCAACCGCGTCCGCGCCGAACCGAAGCGACACCGGAGTGGAGGCCTTGTCGGCGAGCAGGTGGTAGATGCGGAACACCGGCGCGACTCGCGGTCTGCCGGCGAACACCCCGGCCATGCCCTGAGCGATCAGACCAAACGGCGCGAACTCCCCGGCGAAGATCTCGAGCGCCGCCTTGTCCGCATGGCGGACGCCGATCTTCACCACGGCTTCGGTGGCTGTGTCGTCACGCCGGGCCGGCCCAAAGGTGTCGCCAGCTCCGATCACCTCGACCGAGGACTCGCTGAGTGGCGCGAAACCGTCCTCGGCCAGGAATCGAGAGGTGCGAGTGACGAGAGCCTCGCCGGCACGTCGCGCGCGGCCGGCGGCATCGATGCCCGAGAACATCGCGGTCGTCATCGCCCGGTAGCCGTCCTGGTGCGTGGCCGTGACTTTGTAACTCGTGGTCGGCGCCGAGCCCCGCGCGCCGGAGACGCGCACCCGGTCGGGACCGACCTGCTCGAGCGTGACCTCTCTCCAGTCGCAGACGACGTCGGGCATGACGTATGCGCCTGGGTCGCCGATCTCGTAAAGGACCTGCTCGCCGATCGTGCCGACGGTGACCAGCCCTCCTGTGCCGGGCGGCTTAGAGATCACTGCCGCGCCGTCCGGGGCGACGTCGGCGATCGGGTAGCCCATGTCGTCCCACCCCGGGACCGCCGCCCAGTCGGTGTGGATCCCGCCCGTGCACTGGGGGCCGCACTCGATGATGTGGCCGGCGAGGCTGCCGGCGGCAAGTAGGTCGTAGTCGTCATCGGCCCAACCGAACTCGTGCATCAGCGGCCCGAGCACCACGGCGGCGTCGGCGCAGCGCCCGGTGACCACGATGTCCGCTCCGGCGCCGAGTGCCTGTGCGATCGGGCGAGCGCCGAGATACGCGTTCATCGAGCTGACGCCTACTGGAATCGCCTCTCCGGTGAACATGTCCGCGGGCCCGGTGGCCATGATTTCCTGCACGCGCGGCATCAGGTCGTCGCCTTCGACGGCGGCGATGCCGAGTGGGAGCCCGGCCGCGTCAGCGACGTCCTGAAGCGCAGTCGCACATGCGGCGGCGTTCAGAGCGCCGGCGTTGGTGACCACCTTGATCCCCCGCTCGTGGATCTCGGGCAGAATCTTCGTCAGCGTCGTGACGGCGTCCGTGACGTACCCGACCGACCGGTCTTTGGCACGGGAGCGCGCCAGGAGGGCCATGGTTATCTCGGCGAGGTAGTCCGAAACGAGGTAATCGATGTCGTTCGCTCGCAGCACCTGGCGAGCAGCGCGCGGCGTGTCGCCCCAGAAGGCAGCCCAGGCGGCGAAACGCACGCGTTCCTTCACGCTCGGAACAACCCTTCTCTGACCTGTCGAAGTCTTCGCGAATCCCACATCTTTCAACCGAACGTTTGATTTGCAACCGCCACTATACAACCGCATGCGCTGACAGGTCAATCCAGGAGCAACCTGAATTCGCGAATTCGGCACCGTGTTCAGCGCCTGCAACATGCCCGGGAGGCCGAAGCGCGACCAGGTTCGGTGCAAGTCGGTAGCGAGCGTCTCGAGCCCATCGGCCCGGCTGACCGCTTGTCGCCAGCCCTCGCGGGCGGGCGCGCTTAGGCCACCTGGTGACCGTAGCGGACGTGGTTGCGCGCGATCGCCGACTCAACGACACCAATCCCGTCGCCGTCCCAAATTCCCGAGGCATGGACGCGCGCTCCGTGGTCCATCGTGCCGCGGCCGGTCCGGCGGGCGACCTCGGGGTCAGACAGGTCGAAGGCGTCGTGCTGCACGTCGCCGGACACTCGCTCGCCCTGCGAGTCGTCGTATCCAGCGCCGGCCAAACGCATCCCGTGGCCGACGCGCTCGTACTCCAACTCGAGCTGGCCGTGCTCGCCCGCAAGGGTCCAGCGCGCGCGCGTCACCTGCCTGGTGTCGGGCTCGTAAGTGACATCGTGGTCGGCTATTCGCAGCCGCTCCGCCTCGCCGCCGCCGTGCACCACGCCGGCCTCGCTGTGCATGACCGTGCCGTCGGCAAGCTCCTGATGTATCAGCGTGACCGTGCGCTCGCCGACCTGGAAGACGCACCAGTTGTGCCAGCGGATCCGCCGCGTCCGCACGCCCCAGGTGCGATCGCGCACCCCGAGCAATCGTCCCGACGTGTCGATCCCGGCCGTATGCTCGAGATTCCACTCGCCGACGGCGATGAAGTGGCGGTAGAGATCGAACTCTCCTCCGGGCTCCGAGGGTGGAACATCGACAGCCTCGTAGAGATACGGAGCATTGATCCCGGAGAACCGACCCCAGAAGCGAGAACCATCGACGTTCACGCCGACGATCCACTGCCGAAGCGGCTCCTCGCACTCCAGAGCGAACGGCCCCGCTTCCACTGGCTCGCCCGGGCGGGGCAGCAGGCCGAAGCTGCGGATGTTGACCTGGCGATCGCCCTCCAGCCGGCAGAAGTAGCACTCGCTTACGCCGCGCATGGGATACACGCCACCGCCGAGAATGGCCAGCACCTCCCCCGACGGCGCGATCACGTTGAAGTAGAACCGTTCGGACCAGTTTGGCCCTGACGGCTGCACCGCCCCGAGCACCGCCGAGGACTGGTGGACCGCGTAGTCGTCCCAGGCGCCGAGGACATCCTGCCCTGCGGTGAACGGACGTGTGAGCGGCTCAGCGACCCGCGGGAGATCCATAATGCCTCCTGTTCCGTTCGATTGCCGCGCGCAGTCCTGCGAGCGTTTCGGCCTCGTCGGCGCTGAGCGGCGGACGCTCTTTCACGCCCACATCGGCGCGGATCGGCCAGCCGGTGCGCTCGGCGACCTCGGCCACGGTCGCCCCCGGAGCGATCTCAGTGAGCACGAGCCCGTCGCCCGAGGGCTCGAACCGCGCCAGCGGAGTGAGCACGGCCGCGAGCGAATCGGGCGCCAAACCTGCGGCGGCGCGTGCCACCGGGTCTCCGAGTACAGACACCAAGGAGCACTCGCGCACCAGGAACCGCGGTTCGTGAACCGGGATCATGATGAAGAAGCGCTCGGCTAGGGCCGTCAACGACGGCAGGCCTGCGCTGCCGGGGCCCCGCAGCATCCAGCGTTCTCCGTCGCGGATCCCGGCAAGATTGGCGTTCCCGCGAAAATCGACTTGGAGCCCTCCGGCGAATACGAGCGGCGCGCGGAGCGCGTCGTCAAAGGCCCGGGCCTGCCAGAAGGTCGAGTCGCGACCGGCCACCAGCACTGGGTCCAGCGTCCTGCGGCCGACTCGTAGGAGATCCTGGGACACGTCGAGATGCGCCGTGCTGCTCGCCCAGAATTTGAGCGTCGGCGCCCAAAGCCGCCGCGCAAGGTGAGCGGCAAGCGACACGTCGTGCTGGTTTGCCCCGACGAACAGCCGGTCCCCTTCGTGCAGTTCGCGGGCCATCGCAGCGATGAACAGGTCGTGGAGCCCCTGCGCGTCCATCAGGTCATCAGCGCCCTCAGCCGGGCCACGCCGACCTTCTCCAGATAGCCATCCTCGCCGTTCACGCCCCGCATCCATTCGTCGAAGAACGCATCGAGGCGCGCCGGGGCCTTTGCCCGGCGTGCCTCGGTCACGGTCTTGGTGTACGAGACGATCCATTCGTCGTCGGGACGCAGCAGCGAGCTCCCGAAGGGGTGGGTCGAGAGCGGGGCGCGCACGACGATCTCCGCGGCCCACGGCATCACCCGGTCGGGGTGGCGCGAGAGCACCGACGTAGGCACGATCCGTTCCACTTGCGCGATCCGGAGGTCGGCGGCGTTGCGCAGCCACTCGTCGCCCATGTCCGGGCCCCACAGGAGCAGATTTCCGTCCTCGTCGGCTGCCTCGGCCCACACCAGGGCAGCGTCGACCTTGAGCGGGCGCACCTTCAGGTAGCTCGCCCCGCTCGGGTCGTCGACCGCCGTCTCCACCAGGGGATGGTTTGTGCACGATGTCCCGAGCGCGCCGGTCCACGTCGTGTACGGCAGTTTCAGCGCGCGTGCTCTCAGGCTGGCGAGGTGGATCCCCTCCTCCGTCTCCCAAACCTCTAGCCGGCCCTCCTCTGCAGCCCAACGGATGCCGGGCGGCAGCCCGACGATGTCCTCGGCACCGACGTAGGCCGCGGACAGCGTCACGGCGCAGCCGGCAGCGACGAGGAAGTCAAGCTCGAGCCCGTTCGTCAGTCCGACGACGGTCAGCCCTGTCAGCCGCGCTCGGATTACCGCCCGCACGAGCGCCATCGGGTGCCCGGCGTTAATCGCGCCGCCGACTCCGACACACGCGCCGTTCGAGATCTCGCGTATGGCGGAGTCGGGGTCGAGGATCAGCGCCACCGGCTCGTCAGCTCTCCTCGGCGTCCCAGCGAATGCCCGGAGGCCAGTGGTTGGACGCAGTTGTCATAGGCTCGGAACGAGTACAAGTCGGAGTAGCCAGCTCTCAATGTGTCGCGCCGTTCTGCGCCTGCCGGATGGTCATCGCCCGGACGACCTCGAGCAGGCGGTCGGGCACCTCGAGCGGCGGCAGATGGCCCACCCCGTCCAGCTCGGTGTACCGGGAGCCGCGGATCAGCTCGGCGAGGCGCCGGCCATTGGCGACGTCGATCAGCCGGTCTTCGGCGCCGTGGACGATCGCCGTAGGCACGGTGATTCTCCCCAGGCGGTCGGCATGCCCCCATCCGTTGACGGCTCTTACCTGATGCATCAGCATCGCGCGCGGCGTCGGCTGTGCGACGATCTGCGCCACCAGCTCGGCGATCGACTCAGGGTCGCGCTCGGCGAACCCGGCTCCTGTGCTCTTCGACCATAGACGCGTGAAGTAGCGCTCGAGTGTCTCATTCCGGCGCGGCGGTCCGAGCAGATCGAGAACCATCGTCGACCCCGTCGGTATCGCGTAGGCGGGCGCCGGGGGGCGTGTCGCGATCAGCACCAGCCCGGCCACCCGTTCCTGATGCCGCATGGCGAACTCCTGCGCGATCATCCCGCCCATCGAAATGCCGACGACCACGGTGCGGTCGATCTCATCTTCGTCGAGGACCGCCGCGACGTCATCGGCCAGGTCGGCCATGGTGAACGGCGTCGGCGCAAAGCGCGAGTAGCCGCTGCCGCGGTTGTCGAGCCGGATCACTCGAAAGTCGCGTTCGAGCGCCCGCACCCAAGCCCGTGGCCACGCGAGGCCCGAAGCGCTCCATCCGTTGATGAGCACGAGCGCGGGCCCGCGGCCCCCCGCGCGCCAGTAAACATGAGGCCGGCTGCGGCGCATTACATCGGCAGGCCGAACTCACCCGGCATGCCGAGCACGTCCATCGCCGAGGCGCCAGTGTCCACCTCGTGGGATAGAAGGACCAGGTCGCGGAGGTTGCCGTCGCGATCGCGGATCTGATCGCGCAGCAACGCTTCGGCCTGGAACCCGATTGCCTCGAACATCGCGATGTCGCCGTCCTTCTCGGCCACCACCTCGACCATGACCTTACGCAGCCCGAGCCGGAGCGCTTCGGCGAGCCCACGCCGCGCGAGTCTTCGACCAAGGCCGCGACGGCGGTAGGGCTCCCCGACGACAAGGCGCAGCTCGCCGACATGCGAGCTCCATAGCGCCCCTGGGGAGATGCTGAGCATCGCCTGGAGTTCACCATCCGGGCCCACCGCGACCCACCGGCGGGTTCGGTCGTCGGCGAGCCAACGGGTGACGGTGTCGTCATCGGCAGGCTCCTTCAGGAAGGTGAGATCCCCTTCGGGAAGAACCCGCAGAAAGCGCGCGGTCGCCGCCGCGTCTTCCAGGCCGAGTGGACGGAGGTCGGTCAACTGCTGCGTGCGTTCAGCCATTCGATGATCCTCGGGACGGTGTTGCGCTTAGCGTCGCGTCCGGCGGCCAGGCCTATGTGCCCGGCGGGGATGCGCACTTCAGTGAAATCGGAGCTGCCGACGAGATCTCGGATGACCTCGGAAGCCGGCGGAGGCACCATGTGGTCTTGTTCGGCCATGACGTTGAGCACCGGACAGGTGATGTCCGCGAGTCTGACCGTACGCCCTCCAAGCGGGATCTCGCCGGTGGTCAGGATGTTCTGCCGCAGGAGGAGATCGACCATCTGGCGCGCCAGCGCACCTGGCAGCGGGGTCTGATCGCGGATCCAGCCGGCCATCGCTTGGTAGCCGTCAACGAACTCATCGCTCCACAGCCGCTCCCACAGATTCGCGTACTTGAAGATGTCGGTCGTAGGACGCAGGCTGGCGAACGCACGGTAGACGGCGTCGGCAGGAAGATTGCCGGTCTCATCGACGAGATCGTCCACCTCGAGCGTGCCACGCTCGATGGCGCGGATCAGGCCCTGAACACGGCTCAGATCGATCGGCGTCGCCATCAGCGCCAGGTTCTTGACCGGAATCTCGGGATGGCCGGCGACGCCGAGGCAGGACACAATGCCGCCCGCGCAGTAGCCGAGGACGTCAACCTCGTCGGACTGCGCGGCCTCGAGCGCGCGGTCGAGCGCGCGCGGGAGGTAATTGTCGACGTACAGCTCAAGCGTGTTACCAGAGTCGACTGCATCAGGAATCCCCCAGTCGATCATGAACACATCGATACCGGCATCGAGCAACTGTTCAATGAAGCTATGGCCTGGCCTGAGATCGAGGATGTACGCGCGGCTGACAACGCTCCAGACGATGACGAGCGGCGGGCGACGAGTGCGCTTATCGCTGCGATAGCGCGCTAGCTGTGCCTTGCCGCGCCTCCACACGACGTCTTTGGGCGTTGCCCCGACAACCGGTTTGCGACTCCTGGCGATGAGCTGAATCCCGTTGCGCGCGCGGAACAGCGACCGCTGCCCCTCCCGGCGGATCGCGTCGAGTCGGTCGCTGGATGTCGCCGGCTCCATCTCACCCGCCGTCTGGTTCGTCGGCGCTCCCGGTCGCCGCCCTGGTACGAGCGGCGTTCGTCGCTCCGACGCGAGTGGACTTCCCTCGCGCGGTCTCGGCCTCGTACTGCTGATCCTCGAGACGTTCCGAGACATCCCGCAGGCGAGCTTCGACGGCCGCCAACTGCGCTCTGACCTTGCGAACGTCAGCCGCCGCGGGCAGGTTGTATTGGTGGAGCAACCAAGTGCTCTGGCGCTCGATCCGTCGGCGAAGCCGAACCTCCAAACGAGTCATCATCGCGACCGAGTCGGCGAATACGTTCGTTCGCACAATCCGGTTCGCCGGTGGGGTCACAAGCCGGTCGATCTCGTCCACGAGCGGGCGCCACCATGGCTTCCCTGGCTTCTTGGCATCGGTCATGGTGCTGCTCCCGTTCTCCTCTTCGTGGTCGTACTACCGTCGGTCATTCGTTCGCCAGCTCGAATTTGATGATCTTCCCAGTCGCGGTTCGGGGGAGGCCGTCGACGAACACGACCTCGCGCGGCGTCTTGAAGCGAGCAAGCCGGTCGTGGACGTAGCCTTTCAGCTCCTCTGCCGTGACCTCAGAGCCCGCTAGCGGCACCACGAACGCCTTCAATCGCTGACCGAACTCGGCGTCCTGGACTCCGATCACCGCCGCCTCCACGACTCCGGGATGGTTGGTGAGAGCCTCCTCGACCTCCGCCGGGAAGACGTTCTCTCCGCCGGACACGATCATGTCGTCGTCGCGACCGGCGAGGAACAACCGCCCTCGGCGATCGATGTGCCCAACGTCACCGGTGACCACCAGACCATCGATGATTTCCTTTCCACCGCCTCCTGTGTAGCTATCCATCCGCAGGTTGCTTCCGACGAGCACGCGACCTTTCGCGCCCGGACGGACCGGTATGCCTTTGCCATCGACGATCCGGACGATCACGCCCGGCGCCGGCCGGCCGGCCGTTCCCGGAGCACTTCGCAGGTCGCGCGGGCTCGCAACTGTCGCGAAGCCCGATTCGGTCGAGCCGTACACGTTGTAGAGAACGTCGCCGAAGCGATCCATGAATTGGTTCGCGAGCGTTCCGGACAGGGCAGCTCCCCCGCAGAGGACGACGCGCAGCGAGGAGGTGTCGTAGCAATCTGTGAGCCGCTTGGGCAGCGCCAGCAGCCGCTGCAGCATGACCGGTACCACGACCATTGCCGCCGCCCTGTGCTCGGCAATGTCGGATACCGCGCGCTCGGGATCAAACTTCGACCGCAGGATCACGGCCGAGTTGAGTGCTAGCGCCAGGTTTGCCCCGAACAATCCAAAGCCGTGAAACAGCGGTGCCGCAACAACCGTCGTATCGCCCGACATCACGGGCAGGCTCGCGAGCAGCGCCGCGCCGTGCATCGGAGTGCTCGTGCCCCGGCGAACCGCGCCCTTCGGACGCCCCGTCGTCCCGGAGGTCAAGACAACGGTCCGGCCCGGACGAGCGGGCGGTTCGAGCGGCCGACCGTCGCCCGCCACCGCTTGCCTGAGCTCGTCCTCCCCGACCAGACGCCGCGGGCGCGCCTCGCCCACGGACGCTGCCACCGACTCGCCGTACGCGAGCACATCGATCCCCTCGTCTGCGACGACGCTGGCGACCTGGGGCGCTGAGAAGCCCGCATTCAGATACACGAGGTTGGCTCCGAGCTTTTGTGCGGCGACCGCGGCGTCCAGGAACATCCGGCCGTCGCGACAAAGCACGCCGACGGTCGTCCCGGGACCGATGCCCTCCGAGCGCCAGTAGCGGGCCAGGGCATTGCTCCGCGCCTCGAGCTGCCCAAACGTCAACCTGCCCTCGTCGTCAATGACGGCGGTGCGCCGGGGATGGCGTGCGGCGGCCGCGATAAGCGCGCCGACCGGGTGCCCGCGCCAGCGAATCCACACCGGAAGCATCCGCGCCAGGCCGATCGAGGCATCCGCCGTCGGAGGGCTCGCGAGGATCAGCGCAGTCACGGCTTCCCAGCGCGCGAGCATCCACCCGGGATCTGAGGTCCGAGCGAGCATTCCCCTGGGAGCTGACGCGCTGCGCGAGGTCGCGCCCGTGCGTCTCGCGGCAGAGGCATGTCGACTGGCGATCATCAAGACTCCTTTCTGCACGGGAGAGCCGAGCGCCTTTCCGATTCATCCGTCGGCGTGCATTCTAACAACACAACCAAACGCTTGGTCGAATTACAGAATCTGATCTGAAGCGTCTCTCGATCGATTGCTTGTGGACACTGGGAGCGTACGTCGCGGCTACGGGAGGTCGGGCTCGGTCAAACGGCTGACCAAGCGCCCGAGCGTCTCATCGGCGAGGCCGTGGTGAAGCAGCCAGCCGCGCGCCGCGCCGGGCCATGCCTCGAGCGCGTCCAGGACCGTCTCGATCGCCGCGGGGGGCACGAGCATCAAGTCGGGCCGGTCGACGGTCACCCGCCGGAGCCGTGCGTCGAGCTGGTGCTCCGGCCACCCGTCCGCGAGCCGGTCGAGCATCCCGTCGAGGCTCGCCTCGGTCAGCAGATAGTCGGCCACGATCGCCTCATTGGGAACCCCGACCGCGGCTAGGGCAACGGCGGTAGCGATGCCGGTCCGGTCCTTTCCAACCGCGCAGTGAATCAACACCGGGAAGGGGCTGTCCGCGATGACCTCCGTCACCGAGACGAGATTCAAGGCCGAGGCCCTCAACAAGCGGCGGTAGATGGTCGGAAGGTCTGACTCCTCCTCGTCCCGCTGGCCCCCGACCCGGCTCGGATCGAGCCCGCGGAACAGTGGGATGTTCAAGACGCGAGTCCGCGAAGAGGCGAGCGGATGAAGGATCGATCTCGCCTCGCCGGGGGAGCGGAGATCGACGACGGTCCTCGGCGGCCACGGACGCAGCTCGGGATCCGGGTCCCCGACGATTGGAGCGTCGCTCCGATAGAGGCGTCCGCGGGCCACACGCCGGCCGGCGGCAGCGGCGACGCCGCCGACGTCGCGGAGGTTGCGCAGCCCGGAGGAATGGGCGGAAGCGGATTCGGGCGACATGTTTCTGGTGATGGAGGTGGACCCCGTCCCCTATCTAGACCGTGATCGGGCCGAATGGTACAGTGCATTTTTCAACCAATCGTCTGGTCGATAAGCCGCTCGCTTCGGATGTTCAATCAACTTACTCCCGCGGAGATGGTGACCGCCATCGGGGCCACCCTGCGGGCAGCCGCCCGCAGCCCGGGCGAGGCGAGCGCATTCGAGCGCGATCAGCTCATGTCCGCATACAGCGCAACGCGTCACCTGGCGGCCGAACTGGCGGGCTACGAGCCGGTACTGCGGGACTTCACCGAGCAGGTCTCAGCTCGTCTGCGCGTCCATGGCATCCCCGAACGCGACGCCGAAATCGCACGCCTAACCGGGCGACTCGAATGCGCCGTCTCCCCCGCGGAGCTCGGCGCGGCGATCTGCGAGCTTTTCGAGCTCCTCGACGGGCTCTCCTCTTCGGCAGCAGCGAGTCTCCGCGCCGACGTCCACGTCCATCTGCGTTCCCTCGCCGATCGCGAGGTCGACCTCCTGGCCGACGCGCTCGGCTGACCTTCACGGGGGGTCAGATCCAGCTCATGAGTCAGCTCCACAGCGACGCCGATCCTGAGACTCGTACCGCCGCCGATGAGCGGGCGGTGTTCCTCACTACGGCCCTCCGCGAGGCGGGAGCGATCGAGCCGGGGGATCACATCTGCGACGTCGACCAGCTCTCGGGCGGCTGGTCGCGACACTCGTTCGTCGCTCGCGCCGCGCTCGGCACCGGCGGCGAGCGAGAGCTGATCGTCCGTGTCGAGGCCTCGGGGGGAGTGCTGGAGACCGATATCGCGGCCGAGTACTCGCTCTACCACGCCCTTGACGACGAGCCCGAGATCCGTACCCCGCGCGTGTATTACTTCCAGGGCACTCGCGACAACCCGTTCGAGAATCGGTTCATGGTCATGGAGCTCGTGAGCGGCCGCGCTCCGAACGCCTTTCGGCGCGGTGACCGCGAATGGCTCGAGGCGGATTGGAACGGCTCTCGCAAAATCGCCACCGACATGGTCGAGAACCTCGCTCGCCTACACCGCGTTCGAGCCGAGCGTCTGCCGGCGGAGACGGTGCCGGAGCTTGGCTTCCTCGACGTGGTCGAGCGCTGGCAGACCGTCTACGAGGAGAAGCGGTTGGTCCGCGACCCGGTGACCGAAGAGGGGTTCAGATGGCTGCGGGCGAGGGTGCCACGCGACGAACACCGCGGGATCGTGCACGGCGACTACCGAATCGGGAACGCGCTGGTGGATGGTGGCCGTCTGGCCGCGCTGCTCGATTGGGAGCTGGCGTACATCGGCGATGTCCGCTTCGACCTCGGCTACCTGGCACTCGAGCGGCTGGCCGGCAAGCATCTGCGTCCTGTCACGCCGCTGTTCAACGCCTTCGCCGACGAGGAGTGGTTCCTCGGCGAATACGCCCGCCTCACTGACCGCCCAGTCGACCGCGACGTCATGCGGACGTTCTCGGTGCTCGGAATCATGATGCTCCTGTCCACGCACTACATGGGGCTCTGGATGTATGCCCAGGGACGGTCGACCGATTTCCGGCTCGCCTGGAGCCGGTTCGGGACCATTGGACTGCGACAAGACCTGACGAGGCTCATGGAGTGGTGAGCGCCGCTCCCGTCCGGAAGACCGAGAACGACGTTCACGAGGAGAAGCCATGCCCCCATTGACCCTTCCCGATCGCTCGGCTCGACCGCGGCTCACCTCATACGCGGACGAGCGAGCGAAGTACCGACCGGAGGTCCCCGATGTCTACAACCCCGTGATCGACATCGTCGAGCGCTGGGCCGAGGAGGCACCCGACGACGTCGCGCTCCTATCGCTGGACGATCAAGGCGGGGTCGTGGCCGAGCAAACGGCGGCCGACCTTGCCCGGGAGGCACGGGAGGCAGCGCGGGCTCTGGTGGAGCTCGGCGTGAGACCCGGGGACCCCGTGTTCATCATGCTCCCGCGTGTCCCGGCCTGGTACGCCGCGATGCTCGGTGTGATCCGAATCGGTGCGATCGCGATGCCAGGCACGAACCAGCTCACCTCGAAGGACATCGCCTATCGGATCCGTAGTGCCGGCGCCGTTGCCGCCATCACCGACGCGTCGGGAGCGGCCAAGATCGACTCGATCGACGCGCCGCTCGAGTCGCTGCGCCACCGGATCGGCTGGCAGCCAGGCCGGGAGTCGGGCTGGCTCGACTTCGACGCGCTGATGGCGCAGGCCGGCGATCGCGAGCTACCCGAGGCGCCGACGGGCAAAGACGATCCGATCCTCCTGTTCTTCACGAGCGGAACGGTCAGTTACCCAAAGATGGTGCTACACGGCGCCTCCTACGGCGACGGGCACGTGTCGACGGCGCGCTTCTGGCACGACCTCCGACCGGGCGACCGACACTGGACGGTGTCGGACACCGGTTGGGCGAAGGCGGCATGGGGCGGCCTCTTCGGGCAGTTCCACGAGCGTGCGACGGTCGTGCAGGTGGCGCTCGGGAAGCCTGACGCCGACACGATCCTGTCGATCATCGCCCGCGCGAAGATCACCTCCTTCTGCGCGCCCCCTACGCTCTACCGGCTGCTCGTCCAAACCGACTTCTCGGGCCATGACCTATCGGCGCTCCGCCACTGTACGAGTGCCGGCGAGCCGCTGAACCCAGAGGTCATACGGGCCTGGAAGGAGGGCTCGGGCGGCCTCACTGTCTACGACGGCTACGGCCAGTCCGAAACCTGCGTCCTGGTCGCCAACTATCGGTCGATGCCGGTGCGCCCGGGCTCGATGGGCAAGCCGGTTCCCGGGTGGGACGTCGAGGTCTTGGATGAGTCGGGCGATCGTGCGCCCGACGACACGGTCGGCAACATCGCCGTTCGCGTTACCGATCCGCGGCCGATCGGCCTGTTCCAGGAGTACTACCGCGACCCAGACGCCAACGCCCACTCGTTTCGGGGCGGCTGGTACTACACCGGCGACAAGGCCCGGCGTGATAGCGATGGCTACCTGTGGTTCGAGGGACGCGACGATGACGTGATCACATCGTCCGCCTACCGGATCGGCCCGTTCGAGGTCGAGTCGGCGCTGATTGAGCATCCCGCTGTCGCCGAAGCCGCGGTCGTCGGCAAGGACGATCCCGCACGGACCCAGATCGTGACCGCGTTCTGCGTGCTCACATCCGGCTACGACGCCAGCGACGAACTCGCCCACGAGCTTCAGGAACACACACGCACCCTCACCGCGCCTTACAAGTACCCGCGTGAGGTCCATTTCGTGAGCGAGCTCCCGAAGACGGTGAGCGGGAAGATCAGACGGTCCGAGTTGAGAGAGCAGCTACGCGCGGGAAAGATCGCCGAATAAGTTCGCGACAACGGAGCAGAGCGGATAGACGATGTACATCAGAGTCGCGCGCGCACGGCGCGGTGGCTTGACAAGCCACGCCGGATCACGAATGGTTTCTACACTCGGACAGCCCAAATGAGAGGACGAGAGCATGCTCGACACAAGACCGCATCGGCCCCTTGCTGCGCCCCCCGCGGCTGCGCCGCCGGTTCCCGCGGCCGAGGAGCCTGAGGCAGCGGACGATCAGCCAGACGAGCTGGTGGTAGCCGAGCTGCTTCTGGAGGACGTGTCGATCGACGGCATGTGCGGCGTCTATTGAGCGCAACAGCCTCCGGCACAACGTTCGACCTCAGTCGGGCCTGGGAGCTCGACCCCCGAGTAGCGCTTCGGCCGGAGCGTTTCGGGGCCCTCGCCTACCACTTCGGGACGCGTCGTCTTTCTTTTCTCAAGAGCCGCACTTTGCTGGCCGTGGTGGAGCAACTGGGCGAGCACGAATCCGGTCGGGCGGCCTGCATGGCCGCGGGCGTGACCGAGGCCGAGCTGCCGGCCTATCGGGCCGCGCTGGCCCGGCTCGCCTCAACGGGCATGATCTGCGAGCGAGGCGGCGAATGACTGCCACCTTCACGCTGCCAGAGCCGCACACCCGACTCGTCGACCACTTCGAGGCGGGGCTCGATGCCCCAATCTGCCTCACATGGGAGCTGACATATGCATGCAACCTCGCGTGCGTCCACTGCCTGTCGAGCTCCGGGCGACGGGATCCGCGCGAGCTCACGACCGAGGAATGTCTGCGGGTGATCGACGAGCTCGAGCGGATGCAGGTCTTCTACGTCAACATCGGCGGTGGCGAGCCGACGGTACGGCGGGACTTCTGGGAGATCGTGGACTACGCCACCGCCCATCACGTCGGCGTGAAGTTCTCGACCAATGGAAGCCGGGTGACGCGTCAGGTGGCGCGGCGTCTGGCGGGAAGCGATTACGTGGACGTCCAGATCTCCCTCGACGGCGCGACCGCTGATGTCAACGACGCGATTCGTGGCCGTGGGTCCTACGACACCGCGCTTGCGGCGATGACCAACCTCACCGAGGCCGGTTTCCGCGGCTTCAAACTCTCCGTGGTGATGACCCGCACGAACATCGAGCAACTCGACGCGTTTAAGGCGATCGCCGACGCTCATGATGCGCAGCTGCGCATCACGCGGCTGCGACCATCCGGTCGCGGCGCCGACGTCTGGGACGAGCTGCATCCGACGTCCGAGCAACAGCGGTTCCTCTACGACTGGCTGCTCGCCCACGGCGAGCAGGTGCTGACCGGCGACTCTTTCTTCCACCTCGCCGGCTTCGGTCAGCCGCTGCCGGGGCTCAACCTATGCGGCGCAGGGCGGGTGGTCTGCCTGATCGACCCAGTCGGCGACGTCTACGCATGCCCGTTCGCGATCCACGACGAGTTCCGCGCCGGCAACGTCCGCGACCCCGGAGGCTTCACCGCCGTCTGGCGCCGGTCCGAGCTGTTCGGCGAGCTGCGCGAGCCCCAGCACGCCGGCGCGTGCGCGAGTTGCGGGCTGTTCGACAAATGCCGAGGAGGCTGCATGGCGGCGAAATTCTTCACGGGGCTGCCGCTGGCCGGACCCGACCCGGAGTGCGTGCTCGGCCACGGCGAACGGCTACTGGCCGAGCGCGGCGACTCCCCGATCCCCAAGCCCTCGGTCGACATGTCCAGACGGATGCCCCGGCGCGTGCCAGCGAAGCCTTGCGACGACAGCCCGCTCGCGGTCCTGCACTCGCCATGAAACTCGCCCGCAATCCCTGGTTCGAGTCGGTCGCTGTCGCCCAGCGCCGCGCCAAGCGTCGCCTGCCGAAGTCGGTGTACTCGGCGCTGATCGCGGGATCGGAAGCCGGCGTGACGCTCGCTGACAACCTCGCCGCGTTCACCGAGCTGGGGTTGGCGCCGCACGTCGCCGACCTGCCCGCGGCGCGGGACATGGCCACGACCGTGATGGGACAGACGATCTCCCTGCCGGTGCTGATCTCCCCGACCGGCGTACAGTCGGTCCATCCCGACGGGGAGCTCGCGGTCGCGCGCGCCGCAGCGGCGCGCGGCACCGTGATCGGGCTCAGCTCGTTCGCGAGCAAGCCGGTCGAGGAAGTGGTCGCCGCCAACCCACGGACGTTCTTCCAGATCTACTGGTGCGGGTCGCGCGATCAGATCACCGCTCGGATCGAGCGCGCCCGCGCGGCGGCCGCGGTCGGGATGATCGTCACGCTCGACTGGACGTTCTCCCACAGCCGCGATTGGGGCAGCCCGTGGATCCCCAACAACATCGACCTCAAAGCAATGCTCCGCCTCGCGCCCGAAGTTCTGCTCAAGCCGGCGTGGCTCGTGGACTGGGCGCGCGCCGGCGGCCCACCCGACCTGAGCGTCCCGAACCTGTCCCCGGCCGGCGAGCCGCCGCTCACGTTCTTCGGCGCCTACGGCGAATGGATGCAGACCCCGCCGGCGACCTGGGAGGACCTGCGCTGGCTCCGCTCGCAGTGGGATGGTCCGTTGATGCTCAAGGGCATCACCCGCGTCGACGACGCGCGGCGTGCGGTCGACGCCGGCTTCACCGCGATCTCGGTGTCGAACCACGGCGGCAACAACCTCGACACCACCCCTGCCACGATCCGCGTACTCCCAGCGATCGCCGAAGCCGTCGGCGACCAGATCGAGATCCTCCTCGACGGCGGGGTCCGCCGCGGGAGCGACGTCGTCAAGGCGATCGCGCTCGGCGCCCGCGCGGTGATGATCGGCCGGGCGTATCTCTGGGGCCTGGCCGCCGCCGGCCAACCCGGCGTCGAGAACGTCCTCGACATCCTCCGCAACGGCATCGATTCGGCACTCCTTGGTCTGGGCCGTTCATCGATCGGCGAGCTCAGCCCCGACGATCTCCTGATCCCGGAGGGCTTCCATCGCCGGCTCGGCGTGCCTGACCCTTCGCACCGATGATCTGCCGGGCGCGGGGCTCGTGACCGGGGACGACCGAACGTTGCGTCGTGCTCCTGCGCTCCGACGGGCGCCGACGTGCGCTCCGCCACGCAGCCGAGCCTGACGCAGAGGCGCGCCACGGAGCAAGGTGGCGCGATCGTCAACGTTTCCGGCGTCGTTGCCATCCGGTCGCAGGGTCGGACCGGAATGAGGCAGATTCGAACAACCGTTTGATATATTTCGCGGCTGACCCGGAGCACCGGCACACGGCATGAGGAGAGGTCGATGGGACGTTTGGACGGGAAGGTCGCGGTCATCTCGGGGGCCGCGCGCGGCCAGGGACGCGCGCACGCGGTGACGCTCGCACGAGAAGGCGCGACGATCGTCGCCTTCGATATCTGCGAAAAGCTCATCCACCCCCTGACCCCGGGCGCCACCGAGGAGCAGCTCGCCGAGACGATGCGACTGGTCGAGGAGCACGACCAGCGCTGCCTCACCGATAAGGTCGACGCCCGCGATCTGCCGGCGGTGCAGGAACTGGCCGACCGAGCAATGGGCGAATTCGGCAAGATCGACATCCTCATCGTCAACCACGGGATCTGGACGGTGGACGAGAACTCGTGGGTGCTCGAGGAGGACGTGTGGCAGGAGAACATCGACGTCCTACTAACCGGCGCGTGGAAGGTATGCAAGGCGTTCGTCCCGAAGATGATCGATAGCGGGAACGGCGGCTCGATCATCCTCACGTCGTCGGCCAACGGCGTCACCCCGCAGCCCGGCGCGATCGCTTATTGCGCCGCCAAGGCCGGAGTCATCATGATGATGAAGGTGCTGGCGAAGGAACTCGGACGCCACAATATCCGTGTGAACACGATCAATCCGGGCGGGATTGCCACGCCGATGCTGTTGGAGGGCGGAACCGTCGAGCGCGCGCTGGAGCTTAACCCCGACTACATCGGCAACAACCGGATGGCGCTCCCGGGAGAGTGGCTCGAGCCCGAGGCGATCGCCAACGCGGCGCTTTGGCTCGCCTCCGACGAGGCAGCGTTCGTCACCGGCACGATGATCCCGGTCGACGCCGGCTGGAACAACTTCTGATGCATGCACGGGCCCGTCGCGAGGCAGGCGGGCTCAACTCGATCGGCCCCGTGAACGGGAGCGATCTCTCTAAGACGGCAAGCCGGATCGCCGGCCAGGTCGTCGGTCGGACCCAGGAGCTCGAGCTGCTGATCGCCGCGGCGGCGGCCGGTCGCGACATCATCCTCGAAGGGCCGCCGGGCACGAGCAAGACGACGATGCTCAAGGCCGTCACCAGCGAGTGGGCCATCCCACTCGTCCTAGTCGAGGGCAACGCGGAGCTCACTCCGGTCAAACTGATCGGCCATCACCATCCGGCCCGGGTCCTGCGGGAGGACTACAGCGCGGACAACTTCGTGCCGGGACCACTCGTGACCGCGATGCAGCAGGGCGGGTTTCTCTACATCGAGGAGTTCAACCGCGCGCCGGAGGACACACTCAACACCCTTCTGATGGCCATGGGCGATCGGACGATCGTCGTTCCGCGGGTGGGCGTGATCGCCGCCAAGCCGACGTTCCGGGTCGTCGCCTCGATGAACCCATTCGACAACGTTGGCACGACGCGCCTCTCGAGCAGCGTGCACGACCGGCTCTGCCGGATGTCGCTCGACTACCAGGACGCGGCCGCCGAGCGAAGTATCGTCCGGCTGAGGACGGGCCTAAGCGCCGACGACCCGCGCGGCCTCGGTACCCAGCTGGTGTCCGACGCCGTGGCCGTCACCCGGGCCACTCGCGAGCACGCCGATATCCGTCAGGGGTCGAGCGTCCGCGGGGCGATCGACACGGTCGCGATGTTGCTCCAGCTCGCCTCCCTGCGAGGAATCGGGTCGGAGGTCGACAGCCGTTACCCTGCAGCGCTGCTCGATGCCATGCTGGTCGCCCTGTCGGGCCGGATTCAGCTCGACGAGCTCTCGGACACGACCCCCGAGCGGGTTTTGCGCGCGATCTGGGAGGAGCTCCTGCTCACCCGCGCCGCGTCCACCGCCCCGGGCTGAAGAGAGTTCAACCTTGAAACGGCAGCCGACCTGCCGGCCGTGCGCCGGACGCGTGGGCGATCAGCGCTGTCGCGCAAGCCGAAGCAGCTGACAAGCGCGCCGACGGTCTTCGAGGCTACGGACGGCGGTGGCGGCGGGATCGTGCTCGTGCCGACGGCGGGCCGCTCGGCGCACAATCACCGCGCGCGCGGAGGCGGAACCACCACGCTCACCGACGAACCAGCCGACGTCGTGGCGCTCGACGACCACCTTGCACAGATCGACCCGGCCGTCCGCGCCGCGGCACGCGAGATTGCCGCGGGTCTGTGGATCCGGCGCACGCCCGAGCAGTCGGTTCGGCGCGGCGCCGGCCTACTTCGCAGCCTGCCATACCGCGACGGCCTCGACGACATCGACCTCGATCGTACGCTCGAGGTCATGTCTGAGCGGCCGATCCTCGAGGACGAGGACATCGTGGTGCGCGAGCGGCTGCGTGCGCAGCGAGCGGTGGTGCTCGCGGTCGACATCTCTGGCTCAATGCGAGAAGATCGGATTCGAACCGCGGCGGCCACGGTGGGAGCGCTCGCGGCTGAGTTCAGCCGTGAGGATCTCGCGGTCGTGACGTTCTGGTCTGACGCCGCCTGGCTGGCGCACTTCGGTGCGGCGATCGCTCCGTATCGCCTCATAGACGCGCTTCTGGCGCTGCCCACCCGCGGCCTGACGAACGTCGCTCTGCCACTCGAGCTTGCCGCCCGTGAGCTCGCCGAGCGGCCTGCGATTGACTCACGCGTGATGCTGCTGTCGGACTGCGTCCACAACGCCGGCCCGGATCCGCGCACGATGGCGGCTCGGCTGCCCCGACTCGACGTCCTGCTCGACGTGGCCGGAGAGTGTGACAGGGACCTCGCTCGACAGCTGGCCCGGCTGGGGCGAGGCCGGCTACGACCGATCCGCCACCACCGCGATGTCGCGCCCGCGCTTTCGCAGATATTCGCGCACTGACCGTGGGGGTCGGGCTTCTGGCCAAGCAGGTCACGCGTTCTGGCGGACTCTCACCTTGACAAACCAAGCGCTTGGTCAATAAGCTGCCTCCGTGCTGCTTGATTCCCGGTTCCCGCGCCTCCAGGACGCAATCGGGCGCCACATGGGATGGGCCCACGAGTCCAGGACGGCGGTCGGCGGTTTCGTCGGCGCCACGGCCACGCCTCGCGAATCGCGCGTCGGCCCCCCCGTGGCAGTTGAGCGGGCGCGGATCGCGGAAGGAACCACCGCATGACCGAGGTCGTCATCGTGTCCGCGGCCCGAACGGCGGTCGGCTCGTTTGGACGGAGCCTGCGTGAGGTCCCCCCCACGGAGCTCGGTGCAACCGCGGCCCGAGCGGCGATCGGACGTGCGGGTCTTACCCCCGACCAGGTGGATCAGGTGGTGTTTGGCAACGTCATCCACACCGCCCCGGAAGACATGTACATGGCCCGCGTGGTCGGCATGAAGGCCGGGATCCCCAAAGAGTCGCCCGCGGTCACGGTCAACCGCCTGTGTGGCACTGGCGTCCAGACGATCATCTCGGCTGCTCAGACGATCAAGTGCGGCGATGCCGAAGTAGTGCTCGCCGGCGGCGCCGAGTCCATGAGCCGGGGCGCCTACTGGGTGCCGAACGCTCGCTGGGGCAGCCGCATGGGCGAGGCGTCGCTGGTCGACGCGGTGGTCGGTTGCCTCACCGACCCGTTCAACGAGATCCACATGGGCGTGACCGCCGAGAACCTGGGCGAGTCTCACGGGATTTCTCGCGAGGCCCAGGACGAGTTCTCGCTCGAGTCCCATCGCCGCGCCCAGGCCGCCATCGACGGGGGCTTGTTCGAGGATGAGATCGTGCCGGTCGAGGTCGCGTCGCGCCAGGGTATCGTCGAGTTCAAGGTCGATGAGCACGTTCGCCGGGACGCCGCGCTCGAGATGTTCGCCAAGCTCAAGCCGGCCTTCAAGAGAGACGGCACGGTCACCGCCGGCAACGCCTCCGGAGTCAACGACGCCGCCGCCGCGGTGCTCGTCATGTCCGCAGACCGTGCGCGCGAGCTCGGCTCCCCGGTGCGAGCCCGTGTCCTTTCGTATGCGATCTGCGGCGTGGAACCTAAGACGATGGGCATCGGTCCCGTACCCGCGATCCGCAAGGCGCTCGCGCGCGCGGGCAAGAGGCTCGACGACGTCGACGTGATCGAGCTCAACGAGGCGTTCGCGGCCCAGTCGCTCGCGGTTTGCCAGGATCTCGAACTCGACCTTACTAAGGTCAACCCTAATGGCGGCGCGATCGCGCTCGGGCACCCGATCTCCGCAACCGGGGCGATCATCACGACGAAGATCCTCGGCGAGATGGAACGCAACGACCACAAGCTGGGGCTGGTGAGTCTTTGCATCGGTGGTGGCCAGGGCATTGCCATGCTGCTCGAGCGCGACTGATGGCTCGCCCCCGGCTCAGGACGGCTACCCCGTCCGGGCGACGGACGGAGGCTGTTCCGACTTCAAATGAGCCGGGTTTCGAAACCTGCTGTCCCCGGGACGCAACTGGTTGGATGCGCTCCTGATGCAGATCGGAGTTCCCAAGGAGTCGGCTGAGGGTGAGCGACGTGTGGCGCTCGTGCCTGAGGTGGTGCGGAAGCTCACGGGTGGCGGGGGTGAGGGGTCCGACGGCGGTCTCGAGGTGCTGGTGGAGCGTGGTGCCGGCGCCGGCGCGCTGATCCCTGATAGTCAGTTTGAGGAGGCGGGCGCGCGGATGGTCGACGATGCGGCCGGTGTGTACGCGGCCGATGTGGTGGTCAAGGTCGCGACGCCGACGTCTGAGGAGATCGGGCGGTTGCGGTCCGACAGCGTTCTGATCGGGTTCCTTCAGCCGTTGGCTGGGGGTGAGGCGATCCGGGCGATTGCGGCGTCGGGGGCGACGAGTTTCGCGATGGAGGCGATCCCGCGGATCAGCCGTGCGCAGTCGATGGATGCGTTGTCCTCGCAGGCGAATATCTCTGGGTACCGCGCTGCTCTGATCGGCGCGATGGAGCTCGGCCGCTACTACCCGATGCTGATGACCGCGGCGGGGACGATCCGGCCGGCGACGGTGCTCGTGCTGGGTGCCGGGGTGGCGGGGTTGCAGGCGATCGCGACGGCGCGGCGGTTGGGGGCGGTGGTGCAGGGGTTCGATGTCCGCTCGGCGGTCAAGGAGCAGGTCGAGTCGCTGGGCGCGAAGTTCCTGGAGTTTGATCTCGGGGGCGATCTCGAGGGCGCGGGCGGTTATGCGCGCGAGCTCACCGCCGAGCAGCAGCAGCGCCAGCAGGAGCTGATGGCCGAGGCGATCGGCAAGGTCGACGTGGTGATCACGACCGCGCTCGTTCCGGGCCGGCGCGCGCCGATCCTGGTCACCGAGGACGCGGTCGAGCTGATGAAGCCGGGGTCGGTGATCGTCGACCTCGCTGGCGAGGCGGGGGGCAACTGCGAGCTATCGGAGCCGGGGCGGACCGTGATCCGCCACGACGTCAAGATCCTCGCGCCGCTGAACGTGCCCTCGACGCTGGCCGAGCACGCCTCGCAGCTGTACGCGAAGAACATCCAGTCGCTGCTCGGGCTGATGATCTCTGAGGAGGGTCAGCTGGCGCTGGACTTCGACGACGAGGTCATCGCCGGCGCGTGCATCACGCGCGACGGCGAGATCGTCCACGAGGCCGCCAAGGCGGCCGCCGAGGCGGCTCCGACCGCGAGCTCCTGATCCCGAGGAGGACTTTCACGTGAGCACGATTACCGATATCGCGATTCTTGTGCTGGCGGCGTTCGTGGGGTTCGAGGTGATCTCGAAGGTTCCGAACACGCTGCATACGCCGCTGATGTCGGGCACCAACGCGATTCACGGGATCGTGTTGCTCGGTGGGTTGTTGTTGATGCACGAGGCGAACGGGTGGTTTGAGCATCTGTTGCTGGTGATCGCGATCGCGTTCGGGACGATCAACATCGTCGGCGGGTTCGTGGTTACCGACCGGATGCTCGGGATGTTCAAACGCAAGCCCGATCTGCCCGAGGCTCCCGTGGTCGAGGAGATCGAGGGCGGCGAGAAGTGATGCTCGGCACGATCTTCTTGCAGTCGGCGACGTTCATCGACGCCTGCTACATCGTCGCGTTCTCGTTTTTCATTTACGGGATGAGCGGGTTGACCGGGCCGCGTACGGCGGTCCGCGGCAACAAGATCGCGGCGGTCGGGATGGCGATCGCGATCGTCGCGACGCTGCTCACGCCGCACGTGCTGTCGGGGTCGAGCACGCCGTGGCTGATCGCGCTCGGGCTGGTGATCGGAACCGCGGTCGGCCTCCCGGCGGCGCGGAACGTGCGCATGACCGCGATGCCGCAGATGGTGGCGCTGTTCAACGGCGTCGGCGGCGGCGCGGTCGCGATCATCGCGTGGATCGAGTACCGCCACGCGTTCGGCGGGTCCTACGCGTTGAGGATCGAGATCCCGTCGCTGTTCGCGGCGATCGTCGGGTCGATCTCGTTCTGGGGGTCCGGTATCGCGTTCGGGAAGCTTCAGGAGATCCTTCCGGGCCGGCCGATCAAGCTCCCGGGCCAGTCGTTCATCAACCTGGCGCTGTTGGTGATCTGCGTGGGGTCAGCGATCGTGCTCGCGGCCGGCACCCACTCTCAGGCGCTGTTCATCATCGGGATCCTGATCGCGGCGGCCGCGCTCGGGAACATGGTCGTGCTCCCGATCGGCGGCGCGGACATGCCGGTGGTGATCTCGCTGCTGAACGCGTTCACCGGGTTATCGGCGGCGGCGACCGGTATCGCGTTGAACAACACCGCGCTGATCGTCGCCGGGATGATCGTGGGCGCGTCGGGCACGATCCTCACGAACCTGATGGCCAAGGCGATGAACCGGTCGGTGCCGGCGATCGTCGCCGGCGGGTTCGGCGGTCAGGTCGCCGCACCGGCCGGCGGCGCCGGCGAGACCGGCGGGACGGTCCGCTCGACCTCGGCCCAGGACGTCGCGATCCAGCTCTCCTACGCCCGCCTGGTGGTGATCGCGCCCGGGTACGGGATGGCCGTCGCGCAGGCCCAGCACGCCGTGCGCGAGCTCGAGCGCGCCTTGGAGGCCAAGGGGGTCGAGGTCAAGTTCGCGATCCACCCGGTGGCGGGGCGGATGCCCGGTCACATGAACGTGCTCCTCGCCGAGGCCGACGTACCCTACGACCTGCTCCGCGAAATGGACGAGATCAACCCCGAGTTCCCCCGCACCGACGTGACCCTGGTCATCGGCGCCAACGACGTCACCAACCCCGCCGCCAAGAACCAGCCAGGATCGCCGATCTACGGCATGCCGATCCTCGAAGTCGACCACTCCGGCGCAGTCGTCGTACTCAAGCGCTCGATGGCTTCCGGGTTCGCCGGCATCGACAACCCACTGTTCTACGACCCCAAAACCTCGCTGCTGTTCGGCGACGCCAAGCAATCCGTGAGCGACATCACAGCCGAAGTGCAAGCGCTCTGAGCGGGAGGATCGTGCGGTGACGGATCCCTGTTCGTTGCTCTACACGCCCTCAGAGTCTTGGAAGGGCTCCGCCTACTTCGACCGCGCAGCATTTTGGCGAGTAGGCAGGTCCGCCACCTTCTGGAGCAGCATTGTCATCCCGAGTTCGGTTCCGATCTCGACGGCCTGCGCGAGCAGGTCCGCCGCCAGCGCGCGATCCTCGGGATCCCCGCGGTCGAGCAGCATCTCGGCGTACTGGCGCTGGGTGTGCGCCAGCCAGGGTCGCGCGCCGATCCGGGCGTTACCGGCGAGTGCAGCCTCGAAGTGGGCCACGCCCTCCTCCCAGCGGGATGTGACGGCACACAGCAGACCAAGCCTCTGCGCGATCGGACCTTGGCACACGACTCCCCGTCCGGCCACGAGGTACCGCGAGGCATAAGGAAGTAGAAGCTCGTAGAGCGGGGCCGCGTGCTCGCGATCGTTCAGCGAGGCGCAGACTTCGGCGAGCTGCGCCGCGGCAAAGAGCCAATTCACGTCCTTGCGCCCGGCGGTCAGGCCGTCCTCCGCCGCCTGATCGAGTTCCCGCTGGGCGTCCTCCTCGCGACCCAGCTCGCTGTACACCAGCGCGAGTCCCATGCGCCAGGTCGGAAGAGCAACCCGGAATCGCGACCACTCGGCCGACGATATCCCCTCAAGTTCTCGCGTCTCGCGCCGGACCCAGAAGATCTGCGTCCAGTGATACTGCTCGGCCGTGCGGCCGCGTATCGAAATGCCCATAGCGAGGGCGCGATCGGCGAGCGCTTCAGCCTCACCGAAGCGCCCGTCGAGCAGCGCGCGCATAGCCCTAAATATCGCGTCGTGCCAGAGCCCAACCGGGTCCCGCACCTCCTCAGCGAGGCGGCTGTGAAACTCGATGTCGGCGTCAACCGCGTCGAGCTCACCCAGCTCGAGCAGGTCGACGACGCGGTCGAACCGTCCATGCAGCATGAGCTCAGCATCGTCCGCGGCCTCGGCCAGGCTCACGATCTCGGCGTCGGCCGCCAGCCGGGTCTGGATCGACGCTGAGTCCCAGAGAGCGGTGCGCCTCGCGTTGAGGCTGTACGCGAGCGTGGCGGTGTCGTCCAACCGGCGAGCCATGTCCACGGCCTGGTTGCCGAGCAAAACACGGCGCTCATGCGACTCCGACCAGTAAAGCGCCTGCGCCAGTCGTGCCATAACTCTTGCTCGGAGCGCGCTGTCCTGCTCGCCGAGTGCGGCCAGGGCCTCCTCCAGAAGCCCTACCAGGACCTTGTCGAGCTTGCCGAACGCGACCCGGCTGGCCGCCACCGCCGAGTACCCGAGCGCTGCGTGAACGAGGCCGTCACGCAACCCGGCGATCCGCGCGATGCTTGCGGCCGCCGTGAAGCTGTCGCACGCGTCTGCGACCCGGCCCGCCCTGGCTTGGACGTCCGCACGGGCGAGCGTCGTCTCGCAACGTTGGGCTTCCTCGACGCCCTCGAGCCGCTCGAGGACTTGGAGCGCGTGGCCGTAGTGCGCGATCGCCTGTTCGTAGGCGTGCATAGCCCCTGCGCGCTCCCCCGCCCGTTGCGCGTACCCGACCGCCTTCTTGGCGTCACCGCCTGGAAGGGCCTCGAAGTAGTGCCGGGCAAGCTCGGCGAGGTGCGCATCGAGGCGCGCGCTATGCAAACGCTCCAGTGCTTCGGCGGCCCGGAAATGCAGTTGCACGCGCTGCGTCGTGGTGAGCTCGGCCAGGATGGCCTCCTGGACGAGGCCATGGGAGAAGCTATACAGGCCAGTGGAGCCCGGAACCGCCTCGACGACTCGGGCTGCGCGCGACTCGTCGAGCGCTTCGAGCAGCTGGTCATTCGGGAGGTCAACGACGCGTTCGAGTGTTGCGAGCTCGAAGTCGCGGCCGATCACCGACGCCGCGGCCAGGACGCAACTGGCTGCCTCGGACAGGTGGGCCATACGGCGGGCGACGAGCGCACGCACGCCCAGCGGGATCGTGATACTCAACGCCGACGGATGCCCCGGATCGTCCAGGTGCCCGTCCGCGACGAGTACCCGCACCAGCTCGTTGACGAAGAACGGGTTGCCAGCAGTCTGGTTATGAACCGCCGTGACGAGGTCGGGGGAAGGCTTCCTGCCGGCCGAGAGCTCCATGAAGCGGGCGACCTCGTGTTCGGCTAGCCCGCGCAACAGGAGCTTCGAGCATGCTGGATCGCCAGCGAGCTCGGCGAGCGCTGGGACGCGCGAACGCCCGCCCATGGGTGCCTCTTCCCGATAGGTGCCGACGCAGAGCAGTCGCGAGCCGCGCAGCTCGTGCAGCACGAACCGCAGCAACGCAAGCGATGACTCGTCGACGCGGTGGAGGTCGTCCAGGATGAGCACGAGCGGGACCCGGGCGGTGGCGTTCCTCAGGAACGTCGCGACGCTGTAGAAAAGCCGGAATCTCGCCTGTTCGGCGTCAAGGGGCTGCGGTACTGGCAGCCCCGGGATCAGGTCCCGCAGCTCCGGGACCACGGCGGCGATGTCAGACGCCCCCGCCCCCATCTCGCCTGACACGATTGCCGGACCGTGGTCGTGGGCATAAGCGCGAATCATCTGCGTCCACGCCCACAGGGCCGGCGCCGCCCCCGCGGCGTAGCAGCGGGCCCAGAGGGCTCTCGCTCCGCGCAGGCGTGCATACGTGACGAACTCCTCGGCCAGTCGGGTCTTGCCGATCCCGGCCTCCCCGACCAGCATCATAAGCCGGCCGCGCCCGGACATGACATCTTCGAGTCCGGATCGCAACTCACCCAACTCGCGTTCCCGTCCGACAAAGATGCCGCTTTCTAAACGGTCCAGCGGGCTCAGCGCATCGAGCGCCTCGGGGCCGGCCGCACCGGTTGGCGCTGATGCAATTGCCGCCAGCGCCGCGCGTACCGCCGCCGCGCCATCCGGGCGCTGCTCGGGCACCTTGGCCAACAGGCGGAGGATGAGCACCTCGAGTGCGGCAGGAACGTCGGCGTTATGCCAACTAGGAGCGACCGGCGCCGTCTCGATGTGCTGTGTGATGACGGCGACACTACTGTCGCCGAGGAATGGGACCCGCCCGGTCACCATCTCGTACAGAGTCGCCCCAAGCGCATACAGGTCACAGCGCTCGTCGACGCTCGTCCCGAGCGCCTGCTCGGGCGCCATGTATGCGACCGTACCGACCACGATCCCGGTCTCGGTCAGACGTGTCTGGTCCACCGCCATCGTCACACCGAAATCTCCGAGCTTCGCCGTCCCGTCGGCGGTGAACCAAATGTTCCCGGGCTTCAGGTCGCGGTGGATGAAGCCCAGCTTGTGGATGTGCTCCAGCGCTCTGCAAGCCTGCTCAGCGATCTCCATCGCCTGCTCTGGCGCCAGCCTTCCGTCGTGTGCGGCGCTTAGGAGGCTGCGCAGGTCTCCGCCCGCCATGTACTGACTGACGATGTATAGCTCGCCGTCCTCCGAACCGATGTCGAAGACGGTGACGACGTTCGGGTGATCGCCCAGCCGAGCCATCGCCCGCGCCTCGCGCTCGATGCGCAGCCGCTCGGCGTTGTCAAGGCCCTCGGTTCTGATCAGCGCGAGCGCCACATCCCGATCGAGCAGCTCATCCCGCGCGAGGTACACGCGCTTGCGGCCACCCTCGCCCAGCGAGTGCTGAACCCGGAAGCGACCGCCCCCGAAAGTCGGCGGGACCCCCTGCCGAGGCGGGGCGGTGGGGCCGGACCGGCTCAGCCGCCGCCCGCATGCCTCGCAGAACTTCTGGCCCGCGCGGTGCGGTGTCCCACAAGCGCGACACGTAACAAGGTCACCAAGGGCACCGCCACACTCCCCGCAGAAGCCTGCGCCCGCGCTGCTCGGATTTCCGCAGGAAGGGCAGTCCATAGGGGGCACAGCGCGCATCGCCAAGGCACTTAACCGCTTATCGCGCGCGTTGACAACTGGAAACAATCCGCCATTGACCAAGCGCTTGGTTTAGGGGGGTCGGAGTGGTAACCTGCCGAGCCCTTGCTCGACCGTAACCTCACGAAGGGCGCTGGCGCGCGGGCACCGCAGATGGAGGGCGTTCTCCCGGTGACCGAGGAGGATCCCTGGCTCGCCGACCAGCCCGGGATCAACTTCGACGCCGCCCTGATCGCCGGCACGCTCGGCGTCGTCCGACGATCGATGGCGCTGCGGGAATCGGCCGTGCTCGCAGCGCACTTGGCGCGGCGGCCGCACCGTCTGGCCGGCCCGCTCGCACGCCTGATAGCCGACACGGCCCAGATCGCTTCAGGCCGCTCGGCCATCGACCCAGGACGGGACGATCGCAGGTATGCCGATCGGGCGTGGCGGGACAATCCGGCCTTCGCGGCGGTCGCTCAGGCGCACGTGGCGGTCGCGGCGGCCATCGACCATATGCTCGACGTTGCGGACCTCGGGCCAGCCGACGACTATCGCCTCCGTCTGATCGCCGACAACATCGTCGCGGCACTGGCCCCGGCGAATTGGCCGGTGTCAAATCCGGCCGCTTGGAAGGCATTTATCGACACCGGGGGGCGCAGCCTCGTGACGGGCACCCGGCGCCTCACCGAAGACGTCCGCCGTCCGCCGCGACTGCCCGCGCGATCGGCACCGGGCCAGTTCAAGCTCGGCGAGGAAATCGCCGCCACCCCGGGGTCGGTGGTCCTTCGCACGCCGGTGATGGAGCTGATCCAGTTCGACGCCGCGACCCCTCAGGTCAAGCACGAGCCCATGTTGATCGTGCCGTCGCTCGTCAACAAGTATTACCTGACCGACCTGTCGCCCGGCCGCAGTCTCGTCGAGTACGCCGTCAACGCCGGCCTCCAGGTGTTTCATATCTCCTGGGTCAACCCAGGGATCGAGCACCGGGAGTTCGATCTTGACACCTACGTCTCGGCGATCGTCGAGGCGCTAGATGCCGTGCGAGCGATCAGCGGCGCCGAGCGGGCGCACACGGCCGGCGTGTGTGCAGGCGGGCAGTTGCTCACGATCGCGCTCGCCCATCTAGCCGCGCTGGGTCGTCAGGACGCCGTCGCGAGCTTGACGCTTACGGTCGCAGTCCTCGACCACTCGGAGGCGGCAAGCCCGAGCGGCCTCATGAGCCGCGATGCTGCTGCCCAAGTTCTTGACCGCGTGCGCCGCGACGGGCTCATCGACGGGCGGCGACTCCAAACCGCGCTCGCCTGGCTACGACCGATCGACAGCATCTGGTGGGCGTGGGTGCAGCGGTATGTGCTGATCGCCGACCTGCCGCGGATGGACCTGTTCTACTGGTCCGAAGACACGGCGAACCTGCCTGCCGAGCTCGTGTGTGACCTACTCGAACTGACAGTCGATAACTTGTTGACCAAGCCGGGCGCCCTAACGGTGCTCGGAGTGCTCATCGATGTGGGCGCGGTTAGTGTGCCTGCGTATCTGATCGCGGGGCTCACCGACAATCTGACCCCGTGGCGCAGCTGCTACCGGACGGCCGGGATGCTTGGTTCTGAGGCCCGCTTTGTGCTGGTCACCGGAGGCCATCTGCAGGCGGTGTTGCGGCCGCCTGGTGGCCGCGCTGCAGGGTTCCGGACCGCGTCATCGGTCCCCAGTGATCCCGAGGAGTGGCTTCGAGCATCCGAGGCGCACGACGCAAGCTGGTGGGATCACTGGATCGCGTGGCTCAGCCCCCGCTCATCGGGCGACCGCGAGGCACCGGCCCGGCCCGGCTCCGCGGCGTTCCCTGCGCTCGACCCAGCGCCCGGCCGGTATGTCGCACGGCGGCTCGACGCCGTTTGAGGCGATTCAGGTGATCGACATCCCGCCGTCGACGACCAGCGTTGCACCGGTGATGTAGCCGGCACCCGCACCGGCAAGAAAGACCACGGTCGCGGCAAGCTCGTCGGGGTGCCCGGCGCGGCGGACGAGCGAACGCCTCTCGATGAGCTGGTCGGTGTAGCCCTCTGGGTACTGCTTTGTCATGTCCGACGCGAACAAGCCGGGGCAGATGGCGTTCACCCGAATCCCGCGGCGCGGAGACCACTGTTGCGCGAGGTCACGCGTCAGCCCCAGAACCCCCGCCTTGCTGGCGCTGTATGCGGCCTGGGGGAGGCCCGCTGTAGTGAGCGCCAGCGCCGACGAGATGTTGATGATGCTCGCGCCCTCCTCCATCGCCCGGGCCGCCTCCTGCGCCATCCAAAAGCAGGCTTCGAGGTTGAGCGCGACCACTCTGCGAAATTCCTCCCGACTTTCCCGAAGCGCGGGCACCGCGGCGGCGACGCCAGCGTTGTTGACGAGGATGTCGAGGCGCCCGAAGGCGCGCACCGTCTGCTGAACCAGATCTCTGCAGGCGACCGGATCGGTGACGTCGGTTGGCACGGGGAGGGCCCTGGCGCCAGCCGCCCTCACTATCTCGGCTGTCGCTTTTAGCTCGGCTTCGCGTCTGCCCGCTAGCGCCACGTCGGCCCCGGCCTGACCAAGCGCGCGGGCCATGGCGACGCCGAGCCCGGCAGACGCGCCCGTGACGATCGCGACCTTGCCAGTAAGGTCGAGCGCGTCGCGGATGTCCCCGAATCGCGCAGCGGTTTCAGACATGGCGAGCCCGCTCCCAGGCGACACATGCAATCTGGGGTACGCCGTGCTCTAAGGAGGCGAAGTACGGATCGCTGGCCCTGCCGGCCACATGGCGTCCGTAGCTCGTCTCGAGGAAGATGGCGGCCTTCCACATTGCGAGCACCTCGTACCACGCGAGAAAGGAGACGTCGAATCCCGTCGCGTCGGCGTAGCTGGCCGCGAGCTCGGCACGGGTCGGGAAGCCGGGTCTGCGAGTCGCCGCGGACAGCGCAAACATGGGTTGTTGAGGGTCAGTCGCCTCGGCCCACGTGGCGCACAGATATCCGAGGTCGGCGAGAGGGTCGCCCAGGCTCGCGAGCTCCCAGTCGAGGATTGCCGCCAGACGCGGCGGAGACTCGCGGGCGAACAGCACATTGCCGAGCCGGAAGTCACCGTGCACGAGCGTCATCGCCTGGCTGTGCGGCCGGTTCGCGGCCAGCCACGCGCCCACCTCATCGAGACCGGGGAGCGGCCTGATCCGCGTTGACTCCCGGATCTTCGAGAAGCGCCGCAGCTGACGCTCGAGGTAGCCCGACGTGCCCGCGTGAGGATCCAGCGGCGTCGAAGCGATATCGACGGCGTGGATGGCGACGAGCGCTCCGATGAGGGCTTCGCCGATGGCGGTCGCATCGTCGGGCGAAGCGAGCGCCGCAGGCAGATCGTTGGAAATCGCGTAGCCGTCGACGAACTCCATTACGACGAACGGAACGCCGAGGATGCCGGCGTCCTCGACCTTCGCTAGGACCGCGGGGACAGGCAAGCCGACCGCGGCGCCGGCCTCGATGACTGCCGCTTCTCGGATCACGTCATGCGCCGACGGCGGATATGGCGGTCTTGGGGGCCTCCGGAGCACGTAGCGATCGTCGCCCCGCGATAGCAGGAAGGTCAGGTTCGAGTGGCCGTCGCCCAGCGCCTCGGCGGCGAGATCGCCCGCTCCGAGCCCTTGTTCGTCGAGTACCCGCTCGATCCTCGCGAGGTCGATCAGGGACGGATCGGGCGCTGGGCTCATAGAACCTCGAACAGCCCGGCGGCACCCATACCACCGCCGACGCACATCGTCACGACGACATGTCGGACGCCCCGCCGACGTCCCTCAATCAGCGCGTGGCCGACCAGGCGCGAACCGCTCATCCCATAGGGATGACCGACGGAGATCGCGCCGCCGTCGACGTTCATCCGGTCAGCGGGGATATCGAGCCGGTCCCGGCAGTACAGCGATTGGACCGCGAACGCTTCGTTGAGCTCCCACAGCCCGATGTCGTCGATTGTCAGTGACGCACGTTCCAGCAGCTTGGGCACCGCGAAGACGGGACCGATGCCCATCTCGTCGGGCTCGCAGCCCGTCACCACGAAGTCGCAGAACCGCCCGAGCGGCTCGATCCCTTGCTCGCGCGCGAGGTCGGCGTCCATGACGACGCATGCGGAGGCCCCGTCGGACAGTTGGCTGGCGGTGCCGGGCGTTATCGTCCCTCCCTCAAGAACAGGCATGAGTGAGGCGAGCCCCTCGAGAGTCGTTGAGGGGCGGTTACATTCGTCGTGGTCGAGGGTGACTGTGCGGAGCTCGACTTCCTCGGTCTCGCGATCGACGATTCGCTGGACGGTCGTGATGGGGACGATCTCTTCGTCGAATCGTCCGGCCTGCTGGGCTGCCGCCGTACGCCGCTGGCTCTCGAGCGCGAACGCGTCGTGAGCGGCACGGGGGATCCCGTATCGACCGGCGACGATCTCTGCCGTCTTGAGCATCGACATGAAAAGCTCGGGCTTGTGCTCGACGATCCACGGGTCCTGTGCCATGTAGGCGTTCGTGTGCTCGTTCTGTACGAGGCTGATGGACTCCAGCCCGCCAGCGACGACAGTCCGGCTCTGACCCGACATAACCTGTTGCGCGGCAAATGCAATCGTCTGAAGCCCCGTGCTGCAGAACCGGTTCACGGTGACCGCAGGAACTTCGACCGGGAGGCCAGCTCTCACGGCGATCTGCCGCGCAATGTTCATGCCGGTCGTGCCCTCAGTGAGCGAACCGCCGATGATGACGTCGTCGATCTCGCTGCCATCGAGTCCGGCGCGCCCGACGGCGGCTGAGACCGCGTGCGCGCCGAGCGTCGCACCATGCGTGAAGTTGAGAGCGCCGCGATACGCCTTGCCGATCGGCGTCCGGGCGGTCGAGGCGATGACTGCGGTTCGCATGCTCGTTGCCTTCCTGGTCAGGGTGCGGTGGTGGTGATCTCGTGCCTGCGGAGCTCCTGCCGGGCGATCGTGCGCTTGTGAACCTCGTCCGGACCGTCCGCCAAGCGAAGGGCGCGTTGGTGCGCATACATCTCGGCGAGCGGGAAGTCGTCGCACAGGCCCCCGCCGCCGTGCACCTGGATCGCCCGATCGATCACGCGAAGCGCGACCTGGGGAGCGGCGACCTTGATCGCCGCGATCTCGGTGCGGGCGTGCCGGTTGCCGACGGTGTCCATCAGCCACGCGGTCTTGAGCGTCAGCAGCCGGATCATCTCGAGCTCGATACGTGATTCCGCGATCCAGTCCTGGATGTTGGACCGGGAGGCGAGCGGCGCCCCGAACGACACACGTGCCTGGGCGCGCCTGCACGTGAGCTCAAGCGCGCGCTCCGCCGCGCCGATCGACCGCATGCAGTGGTGGATGCGACCGGGGCCGAGGCGGGCCTGGCCGATCATGAATCCATCTCCTTCACCGGACAGGATCGCGGATTTCGGGACCCGGACGTCGTCGAGAACGACCTCGGCATGCCCTTCGCGGTCGTGAAACCCGAACACCGAAAGGTTACGGAGTACCCGCACACCGGGCGTGTCGATCGGCACGACCACCATCGACTGCTGCCGATACGGGGCGGCGTCGGGCGCGGACTTGCCCATGACGATGAGGACCTTGCAGTGCTGGTGCAGCGCGTTTGAGATCCACCACTTGTGCCCGTTGATCAGATACGAGTCGCCGTCGGACTCGACGCGGGTCTCGATGTTCGTGGCGTCGGACGAGGCGACCGCCGGCTCCGTCATAGCGAACGCGCTGCGGATCTCACCGTCGAGTAGAGGGCGAAGCCAGCGCTCCTTGTGCTCGTCGGTGCCGAACAAGGTGAGCACCTCCATGTTTCCGGTGTCCGGAGCGCTGCAGTTGCACGCCTCGCTGGCGATTGGCGATCGCCCCATGATCTCGGCGAGTGGCGCGTACTCGGAGTTCGTCAGCCCTGGCCCCCATTCCGAGTGCGGGTGGAACAGGTTCCACAGACCACGGCGCCGCGCCTCCGCTTTCAGCTTCTCGATGACCGGCGGGTGATGGTGCGGGTCGCTTGCTGCGGTCATCTGCTCCCGGTAGACCGCCTCCGCGGGATACACGTGCTCGCCCATGAACGCTTCGAGGCGCCGCTGGTAGTCCTTGCATCGTTCCGTCGGTTCGAAGTCCACGGTGTCTCCCCGTTGCTCGTCGGCTCTCGCCATCCCAAGCGCTTGGTTAGCAGAAGGGTCAGCTAAGCAGATCAAGCGGCTCTGCGCAAGCCGCCGCTGGGAGTCGTGCATGGTCGTCAGGCGCGGAGGCCGTGGAGCAGGTCGCCGCCTGGCGGCGTGAGGGTGATCTCGGGCACCACGCAGGAAGGCGAGAGCTCGAGGAGCATTCTGATGACGCTGACAACGTCCGTGATCTCCATTAAGGGCGGCGACGGCGAGCCCTGGCTCTTCGCCCACGCGGTCATCGGCGTGTCGACGAGCGCCGGGCAGATCGCGGTCGCCTTGACCCCACGCGGCCCAAGTTCGGCGTTGATCACCTGGGAGAGCGAGACGATCGCCGCCTTGGAGAGGGAATAGGAGGCGAACTGCGCTACACCCTGTTTCCCGACGACGGACGCGATGTTGACGACGAGCGCATTGCCGTGCTCCTGCCCCGCTGCGATCAGCAACTCGCTCGCGGCCTGGAACAGCAGCGCCGGTGCCCGGATGTTAATCTGCAGGTGCAGGTCGAGCTTCCGGGTTGTCAGCGACGGAAGGGATTCGGGCAATCCCACGCCGGCGCTGTTGACGAGGACGTCGAGGCGTCCGTGCGCGCGGGTATGCGCTTCTGCAATCGCCGCGGGAGCTTCGTCGTCGCTGAGATCGACGGCGGCAACCTCGACGCGGCGGCCGGTGGCGGCAAGGCGCTCGGCCAGCGCCTCGAGTTCGGTCCGACGCCGCGCGACGATCGTCATATCGTAGCCCGCGCGAGCGAGCATCTCTGCCGTCGCGTAGCCGATTCCGCTGGACGCTCCGGTTACGAGCGCGGCCCGGCGGGCGATGGGTGCGGACACGATCGGGCTCTGCGGGTCCGCCGTCATCAGAGCTCTGCCAACGCCCGCGGCCGCTCGAGCAGCCAGCCGGCTTCGATGCTGGACCAGCTCCGAAGGAGCTCTGCAAGGACTGGGTCGGCTGGTCCGCAAAGACCGAACAGCGACCCGTCGTTCTCGCTCGCCCGCGCTCGGACGTATTCCGCCAGGGCGGTATCGGGGCCGGACGACGCTCCATCGACCGGATACCCGCGTTCGGCGAGGAACGCCGATGTGGCCCCGGCGAGCGCAAACGCGGGCCGTGCGTCGGATGGTCGGGCGAGCCCGGCGACCAGCGCGGTCATCGCGGCCAACCTTCGCGCGGAGCCGGGATCCATATCGTCGCGCTGGGCCTCGAAGCGTCGGACGTCGCGTGCCAGCTCGGCGAGGCCGGCCGCCTCCCCCGATCGGCGACCCTCGCGGGTAAAGAACTCCGGTCCGCCGAATATCGGGTGAAGCAGATCGAGGCGGACCTTGAGCGCCGAGATCAGGCGTCGCAGCCGTACGTCCGTGTCGACCACGTCGTTGGCGCCGAGCCCGGCAAGCCCGAGCCAGGTGCCGAGATTTCGGAGGATGGCGAGCACCGCCAGCCCCTGGATGACGGCCGGTTCGACTGCGCTGCGCGCGTCCATGTACCAGGCGGCCAGATCCGCGGGGTGCATGATCCCGCTGGAGAGGCCGTCGACCATCCCGACCGGGGCGAGCAGCCAAGCAAGGTCGTACAGACCGCAGCCGCTCTGCGCACCCTCCCAGTCGAGGACGGCGCCGACATGCTCGCCAGTGACGATCAGGTTGCCCAGCCGATAGTCGCCGTGAGTGAGGTCTGTGTCGGGAACCAGATGCGTGGCGCTCCAGTGCCGCAACCACTCTAAGGCGTAGGTCACGACCGGGTCATCGGCGAAGCCGCCTCGGCTGGTGTCGGCAACGCATCGCGCAAGCTCCCGGTCGACCATGGTGGTGCCGCTCTCCGCGTCTCCGAGTCGAAGCGCTTCCGGCACCGGCGTCTCGTGGATCTGGACAAGGGTCTCGACGAATGACCGCCGAAAGGACTCCGACCGGCGGAGCTCCGCGACCGCCGACCGGTCGGTGAACTTCCACGGGGAGGGGGCGGGCCCCTCGACGAAGGTGGTCACCAGCAGCATCCGCGAACTGCCCTCGAGCGCGGCGCTGCCGCAGAAGACCGCGTGAGGCACAGGCACACCGGCAGCCCGGGCGGCTTCAAGCGCGGCGTACTCGCGATCTACGTTCGAGAACCCAGCGGCCCGGGTGGTCGTGCCGTACCAGCGGCCGACCAGCGTCTCATCTTGCTCCGCGCCCCCGCGTGATACGCGGAACCGCCACGTCTCCGCCGACTCCCCGCCGGCCAGCCGCACCAGAGCGGTCACACGGCAATCTTGCCAGCCAGCCACCTGCGCGAGACCGCTTGTAAGGAAGCCGGCGATGGTGCCCTCCTCGCTCAAGGCTGCGCCTGCCTAGAGCGGTACATATAAGAGGGGCTGCGCGTCACGCCGAGCTCCACGATCCCCTCGCCCGCTTCACCGTCGAGACGAGCTACGAACCGCTGCCCTGCGACGCGGAAGCTCAGACCCGCGGCCCACCCGGGGTTCCTCAGATCCCAGCGCTCTATCTCGAGCTCGCGACCGGCTGGACCGGTGCCGTGACGCCCATCGTAACCTGCACCGGCGAGCTCGAACGCGGCACCGTCGGGCTCGACCTCCAGCTCGAGCACGCGGCCGTCGTCCATGAGCAGACGCATGCGGCCCGCGCGGATCCTTGTGCGGTCATCGGAAAGCTCGAGGTCGTGCTCCACGTCGGCGATTCTCGCGGGCGGCTCATTCGGGGCGAGGAACGCCCCGTCCGCATGCGAGACCGTGTGTGATCGGGTCTCGTTGTAGTTGAAGGCGACCGTGCCCGATGGGAAGTGCAGCGACGTCCAGAGATGCAGACCGAGACGCTCGCGGGTTCGCCTGATTCCCCAGGACCTGTCGCGTTGCCCCAGCCAGCCGGACACGTCAATCGTGCCCCCGTCGATCGCGATCCGGCCGTCGTAGCTCATCGGCTGGAAGAAGTGCTGGAAGTGCGTCTTCGAACCGGTCTCATGATCGACGTTGATCGGGTCGACCATGAATGGATCCGTGCGGGCGCGAGCGACGAGATCTAGTTCGACGGGCGACCCGGTGCCGTGGAGTCGCAGGTGCCATTCGTGTAAGGGCTCGACGATCTCGTATTGCAAAGGGCCTATATGCGGCGCATCCGACCCGCTCGCCGGCAGCCGATCAGCGAATCGGACGCTGATGTGCTCGTCGCAGTCCGCGGTGCAGCAGTAGCCGTCCACTACATGCGCCCCTGCATACACCGCCCCGCCCAGGATAAGGACGCGGCTGCCGTCAGGACTGTGCACGTTGAAGTAGAACCGATCGAACCACCGGTCCTCCTCCGAACCCGGCCCCGACGGCAAGTGCGTCAGCAGATCATCCGCCGGCTGGAGTGCCGGCGGCGTCTCGAGTTCCCCTGAGGCCGCGCGCATCAGACCGCGATGCCCAGAGTTCGAAGGCGAACTCGGCGTCGCCGTTGCGCATCCTCGCTCATCATCGTCGGCGACCAGTCAAGGCCATGATCCGCCTCGACAGCCACCCCGGCCACGCCGGCGATAGCACCGACCCGCGTCTTGGCCTCCTCGATGAAGTAACCCACCATGCCGCAGCACGGCGACGTGAGGCGGAGCCGGATCTCGACCTGGCCCGTCGGGTCGATCGCGAGCCTCTCGATGAGTCCCATATCGACGATCCCCATGCCTTGCCCGTGGGCCGCACTACAGGGATCCCCGATCGTATTCAGACACGCGAGGACAACAGCCTCGCTGGCTAGGGCAGTCACGTCGGACATCGCTCAGGCCGCCCCCGCCGCGACCCGCGGAATCACTGCATCCTTGAGCGACGTCGTCGAGTACGGCGCATGCAAGCCGTTCGCGGTATCACGCGCAAACTCGTCATCCTCGATCCGACTCGCCATCTCGTAGATATCTAGTCCGTAAAGGCGGGCGAGATTGCCGCCCAGCACAGCCCGCTTGAGCTCTCGAGTCAGCTGCGGCACCGGCCCAAACAGGCCACTGCGGTACAGAACGTCCTCAGGAAACTCGAAGTTCATGAACGCCTCAAGCCCTTCGCGCGGGTGAGCGGTCATCGCGCCGCTGGACCAGAAGATCCGACTCAACGCTGCCTCGCCTCCGACTTTGAGGAGACCCGCGAGCAGCTCCGCGTAGGCCCCGGGCCGGCGCGTGAGCACAGTGTTGAGCGTCTCCATGTTGACCCAGACATTCTCGAACCGGCCGAGCAGCCAAGCGGTCTCCTCATTGAACGCCATGCCCCCGTGCACGATCTCAAACGACAAGTCCGGGAAAGCAATTGCCGCGCCTTCGACGTCCACGGGATTGAAGGCGGCGCCGCCCGGCGTTGGGCCAAGCGGGACTGCCTTATGCACAGCGATGTGCTTGATACCGAGCTCTCGGGCCTTTTCGAAGATCGGGAAGATCACCGAAGGGTCGTCCATCCTCCACGGATCAATGTGTCCATTGTTGTAGCTGATCGGGTAAAGCTTGATGCCGAGCGGCTGCAGCACCTCGGCTTGGCGCTCGATCTCGCCCAGGGGGTCCGGTCGCAACGGGTCCACCGCACAATAGGCGCCGACGTAGCGATCCGGGTACCGGGTGACCGCATCGACGGTCTTCTCCCAAGAGCACCAACCGTCCTTGTAGAAATAGACAGGCAGGGTATGCGCGATGGCGACGTCGGTACGGCTCTCGCGGAACAGCATGTTGGTGACGTCGTCGACGAGCCACTCGCACTGGGCGGCGTTGATGTCGATCGCGTAACCCGGACCGGCCGCGCTCAGGATGCCGGCCGTCAGCTCGTTCGTCGGACGGGCGAGGCCCTCGTCGGCCCAGTTATCGGGGCTCATGTTCAGCGGGTGTGCAACTCCGTCGAATACGAATATGTCTTCCTGCATCAGTTCTCCTAATCGTTTGTGGCGAGGGCTCACCGACCGTCCGCCCCACCCGCGATGCCCGGAACGCGGTCCGCGTCCCGGGCATTGGGCCTCGGCCCAGGGTCGGTGTCAATAGTCTCGTTCGACTACGAAGCGCCCCACAACTTCATGTAAGCGGCCTGCCAGTTGATGTTGCTCTCGTAGCTGGCACCGGACGTCTGGTTATTGGCTCCGAGATCGCTCTTGGTGACCGCCCGGAATCCGATGCCCTCGGGGACGCTCGGCTGGCCGTTGAACGCTCGATTGAGCTCATCCATCGCGCCCCAGCCCATCCACTTGGCCGAGTGGGCCGCGGTGACGACGACGTTATACCCCTCGCGGACGAGGTCCATCTGCGGACCCGTGCCGGACCCTCCGACCACCACGAGCTTGGGGTTCGCCGCTTTGGCGGCGACGGCACCGCCGAGACTCGAGACCAGGGCAGCCGAAGGAACATGCGCATACGTCGCCGTGGGGTAACGGACCAGGGCTGCGCGGAACCTTTGGATCCAGGGACCGTTCGGGACTTGGTCTGACTGAACGAAGTTGACGGTGTAGAGGATCTTGCAGCCGGAGCACTTCTTCATCTCGGCTACGAAGCCCTGGTTGATTAGCTCGAACACGGGTTCGGAGGTGCTGGCGTTGTTGATGATCTGCGCCTTTCCGTCACTTGCAGCGATGATGTAATCGGCGGCTCGCTTGCCCCACTCGATGAAGTAGGCCGGTGTGCTGGGCGCCGTCGAGGTGTACATCATCGGGACGGTGAACAGCGCGTCCGCCGGGTTTGTCGAGCAGTCGGGCGCCTCGATACCGATCACCTTGATGCCCTCGGCCTTGGCCTTCTGGAGAGCTGGCTCTGACTCCGAGCACGCCGCGCCGTGAATGATGATCGCGTTCGGCTTGGCGGCAACCGCCGTCTCGACCGCGGCCAGCTCGCCGCCGCCGACATTCAGCTTCCCGTCCGCGATGTGAAACTGCCACCCCAAGGCCTTGGCAGCAGCGCCCGCCGCCGCGGCGGGCAACGAGCAGTCAGGCACCGACTGCCCGCAGGACACATACCAAACGGTCTTGCCCTTGGCTGGCGTGGGGCCGCTCGTCGGTGGAGGTTGCTCCGTCCCCGCCGAGGTCTGCTGCTGGATCGACGGTACGCCGGCCACTGAAGCCCCGCTCCCGCTGGACGAGGTCGACGCGGCGCTCGTCGACGAGGACCCGCCGGCCGACGCAGCGGAGCTCGTCGACGACGAGCTGGAGCCGCATCCCGCGGCCCCGACGAGTATTGCCACCCCACCTAATAGGGGCAGGATAGAACGTGCCGTTTTCATAGTCATCCGACTGTGTCTCCTCTCGAACCGTCAGTGACGGGTGTTTCGCGGGTCGGGTTTGATCCGCGGTTGCGTGACTGGCGCCGGCGACCGATGAGCGTCGACGCTGCGACCGCCCCGATCAGGGCGGCGCCGTTGAAGACCGGGGTGACCCAAGTGTCGGCACCCAGGAGCGTGAACCCGTTGACCGCTACCGCGACGAGGAGCACGCCTATGATCGTGCCCCAGACGTTGTACCGTCCGGGTGTGACGCAAGTGGCACCGAGGAACACGGCCGTCAGTGCGGGGAACAGATATGCCGGGCCGGCAGAAGGATCCGCGCTCGCGCTGCTCGAGGTCAGCAGCACACCTGCCACGGCGCCCAGCAGTGCCGATCCCATGAAGGCCACGAAGACCGTGCGCTCGACCCGGATCCCGACAAGCCGCGCGGCGCGCTCGTTGGAGCCGATGCTCTCGAGCTTGCGCCCGAACGGCACCTGCGTCAGGACATACCAGACGATCAGGGACACGACGATCAGCAACCAGAAGGGCCACGGGATGCCCAGCGAGTTCTTCTGGGCCCAGTTGGTGAACGAGGTCGGGATGCCGTTCGAGATCGTCTGCCCCTTGGTGTAAAGCTGGAGCAGACCGCCGATCAGGATGTACGAGCCCAGGGTGGTGATCAGGCCGTCCAGCCTGAGATAGGCGACCAGCACACCGTTCAAACCTCCCGCCACGACGGCGATGGCAAGAGCGCCGAGGATCGCCACCCACACTGGATTGCCATGACTCATCAGCGCGGCGGCCGTCACATTCGACAGCGCCGCCACGGCGGAAACCGACAGATCGAAGTAGCCCGACACCAGCGGCACCACCATCGCGATCGCGATGATGCCCGTGACCGCCTGATTGGACAGCAGCTGCTGGATGTTCGCACTCGACCTGAACGACGCCCCGCTCGTTGGGTCCAGCGCGAACCAGACGACCAGCGCGATGAGCAAAAGGGGTAGGCCGCCGCGCTCGAGCAGGTTCTCGATCTTCCCGTAGGACGGTTGCTGCGAGGCCGACCGCGGTCGCTCCGTGGCGACCTTGGCCGTCGGCGTGTCGGATGCCGCGGCTTCGTTGACGCTACTTGGTGTCTCGTTCATCTCACTCGCTCCGCATAGCTCAGCTCGGTCAGTCGATGTGCGTTTAGATCCGGGCCTGTGACCTCAGCGACGACGCGCCCGGCCCGAAGCACGACCGCACGATCGGCAACCCGGGAAAGCTCCTCGAAATCCGACGCGACGATCAGCGCGCCCGCACCGGCGTCCACTGCCGCCTGGACGATCTTGTAGATGTCGGCTCGGGCACCGACATCTACGCCCTGGGACGGTTCGTCGAGCAACAGCAGGCGCGGGTTACGTTGCAGCCATCTCGCCAAGATGACCTTCTGCTGGTTGCCGCCCGAGAGAGTGCTCAACAGGGCGTCGGGCCCTGCGGCCTTGACGCCGAAGTCCTCGATCAGTTTCGCGCCGTCGCGGCGCATGCGGCTGGCCCGGAGGCGCATGCCATTCCAGTACGTCGAGAGCACGGAGCTCGCCGTGTTGCGGAAGACCGGCAGATCGATAAACGCGGCGTCCGCCCCGCGATCCTCGGGAACGAGCGCGACGCCGGCCTCCATCGCGTCAGCCGGGTGCTTGAACCGCACGGCAACACCATCGAGCAGCACCTCGCCTTCCTCGACCGGAAGGTCACCGAAGATCGCCCGCAAAAGCTCCGATCGCCCGGCGCCCAGAAGTCCTGCGACACCCACGACCTCACCGCCTTCGACGTGCAGGTCCGCCCCGTGGACCGGCCCGGCGGTCAGAGCTCTGACCTCGAGGACCCGCTCCGCGCCGGCCGCCCGTATCGAGCGGGCCTGGTGATCGATTGATCGCCCGACGACGCGCCGAATCAGTTCCGCCTCCGACAGCTCTGACATCGGCCAGGTGCCCTGCTTGACGCCGTCGCGCAGGACCGTCGCGGCGCCGCAGAGATCGACGACCTCATCGAGCCGGTGACTGACGTACAGGATGCTCTGGCCACCGCTTGCATATCGGCGCAACGCCGCCAGAAGCTCCTCGACCTCCTGCACGGGAAGCGCCGAGGTCGGCTCGTCGAGCACGAGGACACCGCCGTGGTCATTGCGTTGGTCGCGAAGCGCGCGGGCGATTGCAACCTGCGTCTGGGCCGCACGGGACAGGGTGCGGAGCTGCGTCTCGGGTCGCGCCGGGATGTGGAACTGCTCGATCAGCTCACGCGCTTCGGCGCGCAGCTGGCGCCAACGCAATCGCCCTGTTCGGTCGGTGGGGAAGTGGCCGCCCAAAGCGATGTTCTCCATGACCGAGAGGCTCGGGAAGACACCCAGGTCTTGATGGACCACGCGAACGCCTGCGCGCTCGGCGAAGTCCGGGGTCACGTGGTCCGCGGCGATTGCCTCGGAGCCAACACGAATGTGGCCGCCGGGATCGCCGCGATAGACGCCCGTCAGGATCTTGATGAGCGTCGACTTGCCCGAGCCGTTGCCGCCGCAGAGGGCGTGGATCTCGCCGCGGGCAACGTCGAGGTCGACCTTGTCGAGCGCCCGTGTCGCCCCGAATCGCTTCGAAAGTCCGCGGATCTCCAGGACGGCCCCGCCCGTCGAGGCGGTGCCCGGTTGCTCAGGCATACCCACCGACACATACGACCCAGGCACGTCGTCTCATCACGTCTCTCTCCTCCTCGCCCGGTACCCCTGCGCACAGAAGTACCGCGGTTTCCTCACGGCACACAGACCGGCCTCTCGTCGAGAGGCCAAGGCTGTTCACATCGGCGCCGGCCCTTAGTCGAGGACTCCATACCGAGCGATTGGTTAATGAAGATAGTCATGCCCGCGACCCGTGTCAAGGTGGCGCGGCTAAATCGATTGGAAGTCCGCACCGTTACGACGATCCCGTCGAGCTTGGTCGTCATCTCGATGAGGCAACCGCGCCGCGATTTGTGCGCGGCGCTGGAGGCCGTTGAGGGGGCGGTGGGTGACGTCGCCGATCGCGCAGATCGCCGGATCGCTCGTTAGCGTCCGCTCGTCGACGACGACCCTGCCGTCGCAGACCAGCCCACCACCGATTAAAACGAGCCGCGGGGCAGGATCGAGCGCAGCCCGCAGCGCCCGCGCAGTCATGAACCGTGCGCCGCTCGGACACCTCAAGCTCACGATCCGGAATCGGCAGCTCACCCAGGGCGGCAGCCAATTTGGTGTCTCCGTGGATCCGCCGACGACGATCACACGCTCGCATTGCTGGGGCTCGCTCCTCTCCCTCGCACTACCCGCGCAGAATATATATCAACCGTTTGGTTGGCAAGTTGGGTCGCAGGAAACGTTGCTTGCGGAACTGTTGACCAAGCGCACGGTTAGCAGCTAGGATGCGCGGCGCAAGCGCTCGGTATCGTCTCTCCTCCCGGGCGCGCGGGGTCCAGCGCCGCAAACGTGATCGCGGCTCTGCTCCTCGACTGCGACGGCCCACCTGAAAAAATGGTGGGTCGTCGTACTTCACGGCGTAACGGAGACGACGTCGTCGTGGACTGGGTCGGCCGGGACCTATCCAAGCTGGAGCGGCGACCCGGTGTCGTGGAGTCGAAGGTGCCATTCGTGTAACGGCCAGAATTCGAAGGGCGAAAGTTCGGTTGGTGCACAGCAACCTAACTCTGTGACCGTTGCGTCAAATCGCTTCGAAGTCCGGCACGGCCACGACTATGCCGTCGAGCTCGTCCGTCATCTCGATCTGGCAGCTGAGCCGCGAGTTCTCCTGTCGGCTCTCCAGGTACTCGAGGAGATCCTCCTCCTCAGGCTCCATTTCCTCGAGCCGCGGGAGCCACTCCTGAGCCACGTACACGTGACAGGTGCCGCACGAGCACATGCCCCCGCACTCAGCGATGATCCCCGGAAGATTGTTGCGCAGCGACGCGCGCATCAACGACTCGCCCGGTGAGACCTCGACCGCGTGCACCTGGCCGTCGTGGCCGACGTAAATCGCCCGAGGCCGCCCGGGAACGCCGGACGGTCCGGGAAGCTCGAGCGCTGCGATGGGAGACCCGACGTCGACGTCCGGCTTAGTGTGACTCGGCACCATGGCCGAGAGCGCAGTCAGCGAGACCGCGGAATCACCCAAGAGATCGGTGTCGACATCGGCAGCGTGGTGGATCAGCTGCCGGCCGATCATGAACTCGGCCGGCGCATTGACCGTCTCGATCGCCACGACCTTGCGACCCTTCGTGTAGAAGGCCGCGAAGCCCGCACCGCTGCCGGCGCCTGGGCGGACCACGCTGGCCTCGGCGTCCATCAGGAGTCCCGCGATCTGGATCTTGAGATCGAACTGGTCAGACCAGAACCACGGGACTTCGGGCGAGTGCATCTCGCCGCCGAGGATCGTCGCCACGGCTTGGCGCGCCTGCTCGTTCGCGCTCGGGATGCTCTCGAGGCGGACCCGCTCCGCGTAGCCGTTGAGGGGGCGGTGGGTGACGTCGCCGATCGCGCAGATCGCCGGATCGCTCGTTAGCGTCCGCTCGTCGACGACGACCCCGCGGTCGCAGACCAGGTCGGCCTCGCGGGCAAGCCGGTCGTTGGGCAGCGTGCCGACGCCAATCAGCACACAGTCGCACTCGATCCGCGTGCCATCCTCGAGGACGACTCCCCCGACCCCGCCCGAGCCGTCCGACTCGAGCGCCGAGACCTGGCCGCCCAAGATGATCTTCGTCCCTTGCGCTAGATGACGGTCGACCAGGTACGCGGACAGCTCACGTCCCGAGACACGCGCAAGCAGCCGCTCCTCCCTCTCGATGACGGTCACATCAACGCCGGCACTCCTCGCCGAGGCGGCGACCTCGAGTCCGATCCACCCACCACCGATGACAACGAGCCGCGCGGCAGGATCGAGCGCAGCCTGTAGCGCCCGCGCGTCATGAACCGTGCGCAGCTCGAACACCCCCTCAAGCTCACGACCCGGAATCGGCAGCTCACGGGCTACCGCTCCGGTCGCAAGAACGAGCATGTCGAACGGCAAGGCCTCGCCCGTTGAGAGCTCGACCGCGCGCGCCTGGCGGTCGATCGAGTCCACCCGCGTGCCAGTCCGCAGCTCGATTCCCTGCTCCGAGTAGAAAGACGCCGGGAGGATGGATTGCTCTACATCGCCCTTGTGAAGGGTCTTCGACATCGGCGGGCGCTCGTAGGGGACGCCCGTGTCCCCTTCAATCAGCACGACCGCGCCGACGAACCCCTCCTGCCTCAGCGCAGCCGCCACTGCGGTGCCTCCATGGCCGGCGCCAACGACGATGACACGCTCGCATTGCTTGGACATCGCTCCTCTTCCTCGCACTACGCCCGTTAGCATACATATCAAGCGCTTGGTCGGCAAGTCTTCGTCTGGGGACCGTTTGACCAAACATACGGTCGGTCGGTACCCTTTGCCGTGCGGTGCCATCACATACTGCAGCAATCCCGGAGAGGGAAGCGGTGTCCCGGGTCCTTGTGCGAGGGGATTGGGCGTTCGCGGTGCCTTCTTCTTGGCGCGTGGGGCGGATCGCCTCGCGGCGTGGTGTACCACTAACGACCCGGAGGGACGACAGGAAATGACCGTGAGCCAGAGCCCGACTGCGACTGTCCCTACCGAGATCGCCGAAGCGGTGATGCTGGGCACCTCCTACGGCGACCCTGATGGCATCGTTCATCCGGCGTGCAAGTGGTTGCGGGAGAACATGCCGATCGCCCGAGCCGAGCTCGAGGGTTACGACCCGGTGTGGCTGGTCAGCAAGCATGCCGACGTCTCGGCGATCTATCTGGACAACTGGACGTTCCACAACGCTGACCACAACATCATCCTGTATCCGCGGGTCGGGGACCAGTATTTGCGGGATGCGCTGGGCGGGCATACCCATGTCCTGGACAACCTCACCTATATGGAGGAAGAGGACCACCGCGACCACCGGATGGCGATCGCCCCTCAGTTCCTCCCGAAGGAGGTTCGCAAATACAACCCGCGTATCCGTGAGCTCGCCAAGGAGTTCGTCGACAAGATGCTCGATTACGACGGGGAGTGCGACTTCGTCGATGTCGTCTCGCGGGACTTTCCGCTGACGACGGTGATGGAGATGATCACCGTCCCGCGAGAGGACTACGACCTCATGATGCGGCTCACTCAGGAGACCTTCGGTGGGGAGGACCCCGATTGGAAGCGACCCGGACTGCCCGACACGCCCGAGGCAGCGGCCCGATCCTGGGCCGAGTCGGTCTCCGATTTCTACGAGTATTTCGAGGACATCCGCAAGGATCGGCTGGCGAATCCGAGAGGGGATCTCTCGTCGGTCATCGTCAACGCGCGGCTTGACAATGGCTGCCCCATCTCAGAGCACCGGCAGAACCACCTTGCTGCCACGATCGCGATCGCGGGTCATGACACGACGAGCTCCGCGCTGTCCGGCGGGATGCTCGGACTGTGCCGGTTCCCGGATCAGGTCGACCTCGTCAAGAGCGACCCGTCGTCCCTGTCCGGCTTGGCGGACGAGTGCCTGCGCTACGCGACGCCCGCCAAGCACTTCACGCGGAACACCGTCGCCGAGGTCGAGTTCCGCGGAGTGAAATTCGCGCCCATGGACCGCATCATGACGCTGACGGTATCCGCCAACCGAGACGAGGACGTCTTCCCAGACCCCGAACGGTTCGACGTCACGCGCAAGCCGAACAAACAAATCTCGTTCGGGTTCGGCCCCCACGTATGCCTCGGGCAGCACATCGCCAAAAACGAGCTCCGGATCTTCTTCGAAGAACTCCTACCGAGAATCAAGACCCTCGAACTCGCCGGCGACCCCCAATACAAAATCGGCAACTTCGTAACCGGCGCCAAGACAATGCCAATCCGCTTCACCAAAGCCTGAGGCGCCGGCCTGAGACGCTGGCGCCGGCCACGAGGAAGCAATCTCAGGCTGTCGGTAGACAGCCCAGCGGAACGAGCGCGTCAGCTCTCGCCCGGCGCCCTTCGCCGGGACCACGAATCAGTCTGCGGCCTCATCGAGCGGGCTAAGAACGGGTCTGTCGTTCTCCGTCACAGCGATAACGCGCCTCGCGGCTAGGCGAACCGCGGCTCGCGCCGGAGCTCGGCCGCGATGCGCAACAGATTCATGTCATTTGTCCCGTCAAGGAGCTGGTAAACCTTGGCGTCGCGCATCATCCTCGCGAGCGGATGCTCGTTCAGGTATGCGTGTCCACCGAGGATCTGCATCGCGTTCGACGTGACGTGGAGCGCCATGTCCGAGCACACGACCTTAGCCTCGGCGCAATAGCGGATTGAGCCGGGGTCGCCCCGGTCCACCGCCACTGCCGCTCGCTCGGTGATGAGACGCGCGGTCTCCAATCGCGTCGACATGTCGGCGAGCCGAAGCTGTACCGCCTGGAAGTCGATGACGGGGCGGCCGAACTGCTCACGTGTCTGCGCGTAGCGAAACGCGTACTCGAACGCGGCCTCGGCGAGCCCGACGGTCTGCGCGCCGACATCGAGCCGCCCCTTGTTAACCATCAGCATCCCGAACTTGAGGCCATCGCCATCGTCGCCGAGTCGATTCGCTTCGGGGACAAAGACGTCGTCCATGCTGAGGTCTACCACCGTCACGCCGCGCAACGAGTCGCGGTCATGCTCCTCGGAGATCCGGAAGCCCTCCGCTGCGCGGGGGACGACGAAGGCCGTGATCCCTGCGTCGGTGCGCGCCCAAATTGTGAACAGCTCGGCGATGCCGCCGTGAAGGGCAAACATCTTCTGGCCGTTCAGGCGATAGCCGCCGTCGACACGCGTGGCTCGAGAGCGCATTCCCTGCAGATCGGAACCTGCGTCCGGCTCGGTCAGCGACGCGCACGCGACACCGCCCCGCTCGAGCACGGGAAGCAGCAGCCGGCGGCGCTGGTCGTCGGTACCGCGCTGCAGCAAAGGCTGTACGGTCGTCCCCGCAACGGCCACGATGTTCCCAACGGCTAAGCACGCCTTCGACAGCACCTCGGTGACCTTGACGCTCAACGCCATCGATGCTCCGTGCCCACCCAACTCCTGGGGGATGACGAGCTTGAGCAGGCCGAGGCGCCGCAGCTCGTCCCACACCGACTCCGGAATGAGGCGTGTTCGTTCGACCTCGTCCGCAAGCGGCGCGACGCACTCCGCGGCGAACGTCTCGACCTCATTCAGGAGACCGGCCTCCGGATTCGCCAAGAACTCCCGGGCCGCAGTCACCGCGAGCCGCCTCGGGCCGGCTTTAGACGTGGCGCCTGCGTCGTGCCACTACGCCGCAACTCGTCGGCGATCCGGTCACGGAGGACGTACTTCTGGATCTTCGTGCCGGACATCGGCCACTCGTCGACGATCCGGACATAGCGAGGTACCTTGAATGTCGCGATCTGCTCAAGGCAGAAGTCGATGATCTCCTGCTCGGCGATCGTCGCCCCGGGATGCGGCTCGATGAACGCGGCTGGCACTGTCCCGTAGCGGTCGTCGGGCGCGGCAACCACTTGGACCATCGCAATCGCCGGGTGAGTCAGCAGGTAGCTCTCGATCTCGGCCGCGGCGACGTTCTCGCCTCCCACCTTCAGCATGTCCTTAAGGCGGCTGACGAACACGAGGTTGCCATCGGGTTCGCGCACGAGCAGGTCGCCGCTGCGGAACCAGCCGTCATCGTCGATCGCCTCAGCCGTCGCGGCTGGATCACGGAAGTATTCCAAGAAGCGGCTCGTGCCGCGGAACAGCAGCTCACCGGGCTGACCATCGGCGACGTCTGTGCCGGTGACCGGATCGACGATCCGGGCCTCCATGCCCAATACGGGGCGGCCCGCGATACGCGTGCGACGCTCGGCGGGTTCAGCAGGGTCGGCGATGGAGAGCAGACCCCCAGCCTCAGTAGAACCGGTCATCGAGATCTGGCACGCCCCAGGGAGAAGACCCTGCATGAGCTCCAAGCGCTTGGGGACCCCTACATTGAGGACGAGTCGAAGCGCGCTGAGGTCCGCGTTCTCGAACTCCGGACTCTCCAGTACCGCCATCCAGATCGTCTCGAATGACGCGAACACAACCGTGCACCGCTGCTCGGCTAGCTGCCGCACGGCCGTACCCGGATCGAATATCCCGACGTGGTGGAAGCACGCGCCGCGCGCCTGAGCGGCGAGCATCGCCACCCAGCCTGCGACATGGAACATTGTCAACGGCGTCCAGAAGCGATCATCCGGCGCGAGGTCGAGAGCGTCACTCACCGCCTCACCCATCGCGACAAGCGCGCCCTGAGTGTGCACGCATCCCTTGGGCTCCGCGGTGGTACCAGAGGTGTAGACAATCCGTGCAGGCGTGCCGGGTCCGACGGACCGGGCCAGCACGTCGAGTTCATCCTCGCCCACCCGCTCCCCGCCGGCGGCGAAATCAGCGGCATCCTCAGCAATCACCACGGTGCACGCCGTCGGAACTTCGGTCCGCGCCACGAGGTCGCCGTAGTAAGCAGACGTGTAGAGGAGGCTCAACTCGGCGTGGCGCATTATGTGCTCGAGCTCGCGCACCTTATAGCGTGCGTTGACCGGGACCGCCACCGCGCCAAAACGAAGCGCGCCCAAGCAGATCGCGACGTAGTCCTCGTTTGCAGCCGGCAACATCACTCCGACCCGGTCGCCCGGCCGCACGCCGGCCGCGAGCAATCTGCGGGCCGCCAGCCGCGATGCCTCGTGGAGCTCGGCGTAGGTCAGCCCACCGTCGGGGAATCGCACGGCATCGGCCGCCGGTGTGCGGCGGGCCACATCATCGATCACCGCGGCGACGGTTGCTGTGCGGTCCTCGGCGGTGGTCGCGCGGCCGTCAGCCGGTCGTCTCTGGGAGTCGGTCGTCATCGTTCGTAGATCACCGTTTCGTGGGCGCGCCGTCCTGCCCGTTCGCTTTGCGGGCGCTCGGTCTGTATGCTGACCAAGCGCTTGTTACTGAAGGTCATTAGACCATGCGGAGCCGCGTGCGTCAACCATGCAGATCCCTGGCGCCGGGTACGGCCATCGTGAGCACTCTCGCATCTTCGACGACACTCCTATCTCGCCGCGACCTCCGCTTTCTGTTGTACGACTGGCTGCGCATCGAGGAGATGTGCGACCGGCCGCGTTTCGCCGCGCATTCGCGCGCCACGTTCGACGACGTCCTCAATCTCGCCGAACAGGTGGCAACCGAGAGATTTGCGCCGCACAACAAAGCCGCGGACACGGCCGAGCCTCACCTCGACGAGACGGGCCGCGTGGTGCTCGTCGAGTCGGTCAAGACGGCTCTCGATACGTACGCCGGCTCCGGCATGATCGGCGCTGTGATGGACGAGGCGGTCGGCGGATCGCAACTTCCCCAGGCCGTCGGGACCGCCGCGTTCGCGTGGTTCCAGGCGGCGAACGTCAGCACTTCGGGTTACGTGCTGCTCACGATGGCTGCCGCGAACATGCTTCTCGCCAATGGTTCCGCCGAGCAGCGCGCGCGGTGGGTCGAGCCGATGGTGGAGGGACGGTACTTCGGAACGATGTGCCTGTCGGAAACCCAGGCGGGCAGCTCGCTCGCCGATGTAACGACCCGCGCCGAGCCACAGCCAGACGGGACGTTCCGACTCTTCGGCACAAAGATGTGGATTAGCGGTGGCGACCACGAACTCGCCGAAAACATTGTGCATCTCGTCCTCGCGAAAGACCCCGAGGCGCCCCCGGGCGTAAAGGGGATCAGTCTCTTCGTCGTTCCGCGCTTCTTGGTGGACGACGATGGCACGGTTGGGGAGCGCAACGACGTCGTCCTCGCGGGCATCAACCACAAGATGGGTTTTCGGGGCACCGTCAACACAATCCTTGGTTTCGGCGAGGGCGCGTTCCGGCCCGGCGGCAAGCGCGGAGCCGTTGGGTATCTCGTTGGCGAGCCGCGTAACGGCCTCGCGTACATGTTCGACATGATGAACGAGGCGCGGATCGCCGTCGGACTGGGCGCGACCTGCCTCGGATACACGGCCTACCTGAAGTCGCTGCGCTACTCCCGGGAGCGCCTGCAGGGACGCCCGGTGGCAGCCAAGGACGTGGGCGCTCCGCAGGTGCCCATCATCGAGCACGCTGACGTGCGGCGAATGCTGCTCGCCCAGAAGAGCTATGTTGAGGGGGCGCTCGCGCTTGTGCTCTATTGCGGGCGCCTCGTCGACGAGCAGCGGACCGCACCCGACGAATCCGCGCGTTCCCGTGCCGCACTCCTGCTGGACGTCCTCACTCCGATCACCAAGAGCTGGCCGTCCCAGTGGTGCCTGGCGGCGAACGACCTTGCAATCCAGATCCACGGCGGATACGGGTACACACGCGAGTACGACGTCGAGCAGCACTACCGCGACAACCGGTTGAACGCCATCCACGAGGGCACGCACGGGATCCAGGCGCTCGATCTCCTCGGGCGGAAGATGACCATGCGCGGGGGAGCGGGCCTCGACCTGCTCGTCGAGACGATCTCTGCCACCGTCGAGCGCGCCCGCGCGATCCGAGGCAAGGCCGCAGCGCATGCCGAGAGTCTTGCCGCCGTGGTCGAGCGCCTGCGGGCGACCACAGAGGCCATTTCGTGGCACACCGACAAGGAGGTCTCGCTGGCCAACGCATCGATCTACCTCGAAGCCGCGGGACACATCGTTCTCGCCTGGATCTGGCTCGAGCTGGAGCTCACGGCCAGCGGCGAAGACGACTTCCAGGCCGGAAAGCGTCAGGCGGCCGAATACTTCTACGGATACGAGCTGCCCCGCGTGGGACCACAGCTCGATCTCCTCGCGTCGCTCGACCGGACGACGATCGAGATGCGCAACGCCTGGTACTGAACCCCGCTGCCCGCTCAGAGCTTAGGCGAGTCCCGTCAGCTGGTGAAGATCGGCCATCGGCATAAGCGGCGAGGTCATTGCGCGAACGTCGCCGGTCCGGGCGAGTTCGCCCAGCCCCGCTCTGAGGGCCGCCGTGCTGAGCATCATGTCGACGAGACCGAAGACGATGAGCCGGTATCCAAGCTCCGCCAGCTCGGCGACGGAAAGCTGCGGAGACACGCCCCCGGGCATCATGTCGACCATAAGCGGAGCATCGAACTCAGCGCCGATCGCTGTTAGCTGCTCGATCGTCGTCGGCGCCTCGATGAACAGGATGTCGGCGCCCGCCTCCAGGTAGCTGTGACCCCGGCGTAGGGCCTCCTCGAGCCCCAAGGGCTGCAGCGCATCACACCGTGCGATGATCGGGATGTCCCGGGTTCTTTCACTCAGACACGCCTCCAAGCGGACGAGCATCTCCTCCTGTGAGACGACCGCCTTGCCCTCGGCGTGCCCACACGTCTTGTCGGCAGTCTGGTCCTCGATCATCACCGCATCGGCACCTGCCTCGATGAGAGTGCGGCATGCTGCTGCCGGGTCACCGAAGCCCGTGTCGCCGTCGGCGAGCACCGGGACGGTGACCGACCGGCTCATCGCGGCGACGCGCTGGGCCTGAACGTCCAGGGTGAGCGTGCCGTTGTCAGGGAGTCCCAACGCGGAGGCCGCCTGCCCATAGCCCCCGCAAAAGACGGCGTCGAAGCCGGTCTCTGCCGCTACCTTGGCGGCGACCATATCGAATGCAGTCGGCGCCGCGACCGGGCCACTTGCCATGAGGGTGAGAAGGTTGGGCTTCGGTGACATGGTGCCTTCCTTATTCAGGGGAGGTGGCGAGCGCCGTCGCCAGACGCGCCCGAAGGGGTGGCAGGACCTCGCGACCGAAGAGGTCCACCTGCTCCTCGACCTCCTCTCCGGACAATCCCGGGAAGTAGAAGCGCAGGCTGATGCACGTCGCCGTGGCCGCGAGCATCTGTTCGAAGAGCTTGTCGGCCAGCTCGGGTCCGGTGTCGGCAACGCAGTACTCGGGAAGGTAGACCGGCGCCGCGCCCGGCTTTCCGCCCGTGTACTCGGACAGCAGCCGGTTGAGGGGCTCGGTCCCACCCTCGCGGAACGGGCCGAGCCAGACCCAGCGCGAGAGGACGCGCGCCCCCGCGCCCCCGTGATCTGCATAGATCGCGAGCCGACTCGCACGGTTCTCGTCGTCGAGCGGCGGAAGAATGATCCCGAGGCCGTGCCGTCCAGCGAGTCGGAGGGCCCTCGGACTACCTGAGGCCACAACCGTTGGGATGTCAGCGATGTACTTGGCGATCGCCGAATCCTGGCGGAGCAGCTCACCGGACGTCCCCGCGACATACCCGCCCCATTCGTCGAGCTTCGCAAAGAACGACTTCAACCGGTCCTCGTAATTCAGCCCGTAGACGGCGAAGTCGCGGCTATCGTAGCCCGCCGCGAGCCCGGCCGCGACGCGATCCGGGTGTCGCGCTGCAAGCCATCCGAGCTCCTCGAGCGTCAGCGGCACCGGCCGCAGCGTTAGCAGCATGGGACACGCGCCAGCCCATGCGATCGACGTGTCGGACAGGATCCACTCGGAGACCTGGACGGGGGACGGAAAGTACCCCGGGAAACCGGCGTGATGCTCGGCGATCGTGAGACCGTCGAAGCCTACGTCGGCCGCCACGCGCGCATGGCGCAGCACCATCTCGACGGCCTGATCCGCCTCGCCGTGCCGGTAGAGCGCCACGGACACCGAGCCGCCACCCCAGGGTGCCTGGGCGCTCTGGTGCGGATCAGGCAACGGGCGCCGCATCCGGTCCGAGGAACCGGAGCAAACCTTTGTATGCATCGCTCTCCACCCCGGACGTATACCCCACCAGTCGAGCGATCTCGATGTCGATCCCGTCATCGAGCGGAGTCGTCTCGGCCGTCCGCAGCAGCTGCTTGAGCGTTATAACGGTGCTCTCGGGCGCCGCGCACACATCGTCGGCGAGCGCGACGGCATCGTCGATCAGCCGCTCGGGATCACAGACCTGCGCAACCAACCCCCACGCGTAGCACTCCTCCGCGGTCAGGAGCTGCTTGGTGTAGAGGAGGCGCTTGGCCAGCGCCGTGCCGACCGCGCGCGGAAGGCGCTGCGTCCCACCACCTCCGGGGAGCTGCCAGAACTTCATGTGCGCATCCCCCATTCGCGCTCCCTGCGCCATGATGGCGAGGTCACAGGACAGCACCATCTCGAATCCGCCGGCGACGCACACGCCGTTCACCGCTGCGATCGAGAACAGTCGCGACGTCTCGAGCTTCTCGAAAAGGTCGCGGATCGCCACGAGAAACGCCTCGAAGTCCGGCTCGCTGCGATACAAGTCCAGGTATCCGCGAAGGTCACCACCGGCGGAGAAGGCTGGAGGCTCCCCGGTAATGATGACCGCCCGGACCCTAGGGTCCCCGAGCAGATCGTCGACGTGGAGGTTGAGCTCGCGGATCGTGTCCTTGTCCAGCGGGTTGCGCTGGGACCCCCGGTTCATGGTCAGAACGCCGACTTCCCCGTCGGAAAGCTCCCGACGCTCGGAGAGTACGAGAGGTCCGTCGTGCTGGTGATCCATTGCCTGTTGTCCTCGCTGTTGACGTGTCGATCCCGCTTAGGCGGCGACGCCGCCTACCGCGGCCACATTATCCTCATAATCAAGCGCTTGGTCAAGCGGCGTCCCACCGACCGGCTTCAAGCCGTTCCAATGGCTGCGGAGGCCCGGCTCCTACCCTGCGAGTGAAACGCGATGATCGCCTCGTTGCCTTCGCGGACCGCGTCGGCGACGGAGCGCGGCGTCACGGCATCGCCGACGATCGTCACGCTCGCGAGCCGCTCCAGGGCCGAATACAGTTCGGCTGGCCGCCGGTGACCGCTCTCGATGACCAGGTCTGCCGGAATCTCGCGAGACCGGCCGGATCCCCGTTCCGTGACAATGACGTGCGTCGGCGACCCAGGCCCGGCGAGCACATGCCCGGCCAGCACCGTCACGCCAGCGTCGAGCAGCCTCCGGCGCAGGTGGAGGAGGGTCGAGAGGTCGAACTCGCCGCAGACGACCTCCGCGGGCGTGACGGCGACGACGTCTGCGCCGCGCGCCGCGGCCTCTAGCGCGGTCGTCCAGAACGGCGCCCCGGCGAAGCCGGCATCGATGACCACTATTCGCGCCGCGCTCGTTCGTGAGCCGAGGAAGTCGTCGACCGAGATCGTGTGGGGGCCTGCGACCTCCACCGGCGCCGGGACTGAGCCCGTGGCGATGACGACGTGACCGGGCGGAGCGTCTGCGAGCTCGCCTGCGCCGATGCGCTGCCCGAGCGAGACATCGACACCGACGCGGTCCAGTTCCCGCGTGATCCAGCCGAGCCAGTGCCCCCAACCGGTTCGGTCGCCGGCGGCCGCCGCGAGGCGCAGCTGCCCCCCAAGCTCCTCCCGGGCCTCAACGAGGCGCACGACATGTCCCAACTCGGCTGCGACGCGGGCCGCCTCGAGCCCGGCTGGGCCGCCCCCTACGACGAGCACGCGCGATCTCGACGGAGCGGGCGCCGGCAGGCGTTCTGCTCCGCCGGCGAGGGGGTTAACTGTGCACGCGGTTGCGACGCCAAGCATCGAGTTCTGGACACATCTGTCGTTGCAGTTCGTGCACGGCCGGATCTCCGCGGACCGTCCCGTGAGCGCCTTCACCGCCCAGTCGGGATCGGCGAGCATCGGCCGGGCGAGACCGATCGCGGCCGCCTTTCCGTCTGCTAATAGTCGCTCGGCGAAGGCCGGGGTCCGAATGAGGCCAGCAGCGATGACGGCCGTCGAGCAGCTTTTGCTCAGCCGCGTGAAAGCTGCCTCCGAGTAGTGGGCCTCGGGCAGCCCCATCGATGGGATCACGGTATCGAGGCTGGCGACGATCCCGACGTCGGAGCTGATGTAGTCGAAGAGGCCGCTTTGGTCGAGCATCCGGCCATAGGCCAGGCCGGCCTCTAGTTCGTATCCCCCCGGCAGGTACTCGTCGGCGACGAACCGCACACCGAGGGCGACGTGGTCGGGAAGCGCCGCCCGAATCGCCGCCGCGATCTCGAGCGGGTAGCGGATGCGGGCCTCGGCGGATCCTCCGTACCGGTCGCTGCGGTCGTTGGTGAGCGGTGAGAGGAACTGCCGAAGGAGCCCGTCGTGAGCGATCTTTATCTCGACGGCGTCGAATGTCGCCGCGGCGAAATTTCCGGCGGCGGCGACGAAGTCGTCGAGAACACGATCCATGTCCGCCTGCGTCATGGGCCGAGGGAGCTGCTGCTGCGCCGGGGTTGGCAGAGGGGAAGGCCCGATCGCCGGCCGCTTGGTGACACGCGTTGCCGCCTCGGCGCCGTAATGGGTGATCTGTCCGGCTACACGCGCTCCGTGCGCGTGTACGGCGTCTGCGATCGCCCCATAGCCGGCGATGCACCCAGGGTCGCCGGAGAGCACGAGCGGTCCCCCCATCACGCCGTCCCTCGATGCCACCGAGGACTCGCAGCAGATCAGTGCCGCCCCGCCCTCTGCCCTCGCCGTGTAGTAGCCAACGTGCCGTGCGGTCGGGCGCAGCGTCATCCGATCGGCATAGAACAGCCCGTGGGGAAGACACACGACGCGATTGCGCAGCGACAACCGACCGAGGTCCACCGGCGAGGCCAGCAGTGGAAAATGCCCACCCTCAGCGCTCACACAACCACTGACCAGCCTGATGCGCTCGCCCTCACTGCTACCTGCTCATCGATTCAGTCATCTGCGCGGGCGCCAGTACGTCGCCCGTGATGTCGGCCACCGACGCGCACCCGCTCAGCGTCATAGCGACCCGTAGCTCCTTCGCCATGATCTCCATCACACGGGTGACGCCTGCCGTTCCGCCCGCGGCAAGACCGTACACAGGCGGACGCCCCATGAGGCACGCGTTCGCCCCGAGCGCCAGAGCCTTGAGGACGTCGGTACCGCGGCGCACGCCGCTGTCGAGATAGACCTCAGTCTGCTGGCCAACAGCCTCGACGACGCTGGGCAGCGCGCTGATGCTCGCCCACGCGGTGTCGAGCTGCCTGCCGCCGTGGTTGGAGACGATGACTCCGTCGGCGCCTGCTCGGACAGCCCGCACCGCGTCGTCAGCGCGCATGATCCCCTTGATCACGAGCGGACCGTTCCAGATGCTGCGGATCCGTTCGACGTCATCCCACCCGACCGTCGGATCGAACAGGCTGTTGACGTACTCGGTCGGCGTCAGTCCGGTGCCCGTGGGCATCGGGCGGCCGGCGGTGTTGCCGAACGTCATGTGCGGCGTGCGCAGGAATCCGGTCGACCAGCGCGGATGCGTGAGGCCCTGGACGAGCGTCTTGGCCGTCACCCGAGGCGGGACGCTAAAGCCGTTTCGGATGTCGCGCTCGCGCGACCCCGCCACCGGGACGTCGACCGTGATCACGAGCGCGCGATACCCGCTCGCTTGCGCCCGCTGGAGGAGCTCGGCGACGAAACCGCGATCGCGCCACATGTACAACTGGAACCAGTTCGCCCCGGGAGCTCCCGAGGCGACCTCCTCCAGCGAGTACGACGCGGACGCGGACAACACGTAGATCGACCCGGCCTCATGCAGGCCGCGCGCTACTCCTGCCTCACCTTCGGGATGCACCAAACCGGTCAGCCCGGTCGGCGACGCCATGACCGGCATTGCGAGCGGCTGCCCGAGCACGGTCGTGCTGGTATCCACGTGGCCGAGCCCGGCCAGGACGTGCGGCCTGAGTTCGATGTCGTCGAAGGCTTGGCGATTTCGCCGGGCTGTTAACTCGTCGAACGAGCCTCCGTCGACGAAGTCGAAGACAGGGCGCGGGACCGACCGCCGAGCTAACGCCCGCACATCGAAGATGCTCCGGGATGCTTGCAGCCGCTTGGCGCCCGACCGCCTATCCGCCATTCTCCTGGGCAGATCGCGCAGGTCCTGCTTGACCTGTGTCCGGAGCAGCTGTCCGAACTCGTTCATCGCCGAGCCGCCGGATCCATCTGCGCCACGCCCGCGGTCACTGCGGTGCGACCACCGTCGACCGTCAGAACCGCCCCGGTGATAAACGACGATGCTGTACTCGCCAGGAAGAGCATCGCTTCCGCTACCTCCTTGGGCGTCCCGAGCCGCCGAAGCGGTGCGTTCCCTTCCAACACCGCCCGTGCATTGTCCTCGAGCCCGTCGAGCAACGTCGTCGCGATGCCTCCGGTCGCGAGGCAATTGATGCGGATGTTGTCGCCTCCAAGGCCGTATGCGAAGTTGCGGGTGAGCGCCACGAGACCCCCCTTTGCCGTTCCGTAGGCGGCCATCAACGGATGCCCGAAGACACCATCGATGGAGGCATTGTTGATCACCGATGCAGAGCCTGACGCGCGCAGGGCCGGAAGGAGCCCGAGGATGAAGGCGGCCGGCGCTCGGAGATGGAGATCGTGCGTCTCGTCCCATGCGTCTAGCGTCAGCTCGTCGAGCGGTGTGACGAGCAGCGCCCCGGCGTTATTCACCAGGACATCGACCTTGGTGTACCGGTCCGAGATCTCTGCGATGCACACATCGGTCGCCTCGCGGTCGCGTAGATCCACCGCGAAGGCTGCGGCTTGGACACCCTGCTTGGTGAGCTCAGCGACGAGCCGCCGGTTCGGCTCGTCCTGGTGATCGACAAGCACGAGGGATGCGCCGGCGACGGCGAACCGACGCGCGGTCGCCTGCCCGATGCCGGTCGCCGTGCCGGTAACGACCGCCACGCGATCGGCGAGCTCCCGATTCTGATCGCTCATCGCCGCCTCATTCTCGGCCGCGGTGCGCTCATTCGACGGCCAAGATCAGCTTGCCGATGTTCTGTCCCTTGAAGAGCATCGCGAGCATCGCGGGGTAGTCTTCAATCCCGCCGTGCACGACGTGCTCGTCGTTCGTTATCAAGCCGGCGTCCAGCCATCGCGAGACCTGCTGTATCGCCTCCGGGTATCGGTCGGCGTAGTCGAAGACGACGAAGCCTTCCATCCGCGCCCGCTTTGGGATGAGGATCAGGTACGCGGACGGGCCTGGAGCGGGGGCCTCATCGTTGTAATGGGCGATGCCTCCGCAGACCACAACGCGGCCGCCGATCGCCAGATTGATCAGACCTGCATCGAGGATGGCACCACCTACGTTGTCGAAGAAGACGTCGACCCCGTCGCTCGCATGACGGCGAAGGCTCCGCCGCACATCCTCGAGCTTGTAATCGATCGCCGCGTCAAAGCCGAGATCCTCGGTGAGATGGCGGCACTTCTCCTCACCGCCCGCGATCCCGATTACCCGACAACCCTTGAGCTTGGCGATCTGTCCCGCCATTCCACCGACTGCGCCGGCGGCGCCGGAGATCGCAACCGTCTCGCCAGGCTTGACGGCACCGACGTCGAGCAGGCCGAAGTATGCCGTCATCCCCGTCATGCCGAGCGCGCCGAGATACGTGGTTAGCGGGGAGAGCTCAGGGTCGACCCGAGTTGCGTCCGTGCCGTTGGAGAGCGCGTACTCCTGAACGCCGAACATCCCCGCGGCGAAGCTCCCGACGGGATGCGCGGGGTGCCGCGACTCGATCACCTCGACCACTGTCGTGGCGCGCATTATCTCGCCAACTTGCACCGGCGGAATGTACGACGGACGGTTCACGATCCACCCTCGCATTGCTGGATCAATCGAAATGTAGAGCGTCCGGCCCACGAACTCGTCCGCCCCCGGTCGCGGTGGTTCCTCCGATCGATGCTCCCAGTCCGTTGGACTGACATGTCCGACCGGGTGCGAAGCGAGCCGGACCTGGCGGTTACGCGTCAAAGTTTCCCGCCGCGTCATCGGTTACTCGACGGCCGGCCGTACGATCGTTACGCCTCGCTCGTCGATCGAGCACGCGACACGGGAGCTGGCGACCGGCTCGACGCCGTCCGCCAGCAGGCCGAAGACCCGCGCGCGCGCGTCGAGCTCGACCGTCACGACGGTATATGGGACTGGATGCGGTGGGTCGGCAAGCGGAACGACGATGGTCGCCCACGAATAGATCGTGCCTATCCCGCCCACCGCGGTTTCGGCGATCGACGCGCTCCCACAGTATGGGCAACCTGGATATACCGTGTGCCAGCGCCTACCGCAGGCCTCGCACTCCTGAAGCGTGAGCGAGCCTGCGTCAAGCGTCGGCACTGAGCACCACCGCCGAACCGTCCATCATCGTCCCCGAGGACACCACCGCAACCTCGGCGCCGTCCACCGTTCGTTCGCCCGCGTCGCCTCGCAGTTGGAGGACCGCCTCGAGGACCGAGTTCATGCCGTGCAGGTACCCCTCGGACAAGAGGCCTCCATGGGTGTTGACTGGCAGTCGCCCGCGGATACCTGTCTCGCCGTCGCGGATGAATGCGCCCGATTCCCCTTTCCCAACGAGGCCGAGTCCTTCTAGGCCGAGCAGTACGGCGCTTGAGAAGCAATCGTATATCTCAGCGACGTCCACTTCGTCTGGTGAGACGCCCGCCCGCTTCCACAGATGACGCCCTACATAGTGCATACAATTCTCGGCGAGATCGTCCCAGAGCAGCATGTCTCCAACCTCACGGCCTGACCGTGGCCCAGCAGCGAACGCGCCGCCGCGGATGACCGTAGGCGGATGCCGGAGGGTCCGCGCGCGTTCGAGCGACGTGACAACCAGGGCGCATGCGCCGTCGACCTCGCGCGTGCAGTCAGCGACGCGGAACGGGGAGACCACCATCGGGGACTCGAAGTACTCGTCGAGCGTGAGCAGTGCCCGGATGACCGCCCGATCGTTGTTCTCGGCGTATTGGCGCTGGGCGATAACCACCGCCGCGAGATCCGCCTCGGTTGCGCCCGTGTCGATCATGAAGCGACGAGCCCACATGGCGATCAGCTGCGGGTAGGCCGTGAGACCGACGCTGTAGCGGTCCGCCGCGGACGGGTGCACGTCCGCGTCCAGCCGCTCGTGACCGATCCGCTTCCCGCTGCGGCCGTTCAGAGCACGGAAGATGACAATCGTCTCGGCGAGGCCTGCGCGGATCGCCGCGTCGGCCAGGAGCACCAGGTAGGCCGGCGCCTGGCCACCGAGGCTCAGGTCGACCAGATAGTTCACGTTGTCGAGTCCCAGTGATGTGGCGACTCCCTGCGCCGGCACTGAGTCGTTCATCGCGTATGTGGCAACGCCGTCGACATCGCTCGCGGTGAGCCCCGCGTCCCTCATTGCCGCCCGCGATGCCTCGACCGCGAGGTCGAGCACGCTCACGCCGGAGGCGTAACTGAACGGTGTGTAACCGACACCCGCGATCGCTGTCCTCTGCTCGGTCATCTGATTGCTGGGGTGTGTGGCGGCATGCACAAGACGTTACTCCATACCAAGCGCTCAGTCAACTGTTCGTGACCCGGGATGCCGACTGTCCGGGAGTGCCAGCGACCGCACGAGGCGAGGCCCGCTCCCATGGAGGGCGACTAGGCCGCCGTCCAACCGCTGTCGACCGGGATCATCGCCCCGGTCACATACCGAGCGTCGTCGGACACGAGCCACAGGATCGCGTCCGAGATGCTCGACGCCGGCTGCCACTCGATCGGCAGCATCGCCCGGTTGTGGGAGATGTGCTCGGGCTGATACTCCATCGACTTCTCCACCGTCCCGCCCTCGAGCAGCATCGCGGTCTCGATGCCACCGGGATTCACGGCGTTAACCCGGATGTTGTACGCGCCGAGCTCCTTAGCGAGCACCCGCATGATCCCGATGATCCCGTGCTTCGCAGCCGTATAGGCGACGGCCGACGGCTGCGGCTGGACCGCCGCGGTCGACCCGGTCAGCACGATCGCCCCGCCCTCCCCGCCGGCGATGATCTTCGGGACGAAAGCCTTCGCGACCTTCCACGCGCCGGTCAGGTTAATGTCGATCGCCTCCGCCCAGGCGTCCTCCTCGAGCTCCCAACTGTTCGGGGCGACAGTCCAGATCCCGTGGTTGATGCACAGGATGTCGACGCGCCCCAACTCCTCGACCGCCTGGTCCGCCAACACCTGCAGGGCACCCAAGTCGCGCGCGTCGACAACATCAGTCAGGCACCGGTGATCAGTGGCCTCAACCCGCGCCCGGGTCTCCGCGAGATCATCCTCGGTCGCTCCAGGCGTCAGCGAGGTATCGAGCTTGCGGCAGATGTCAAACGCGACAATCGATGCCCCCGCCCGCGCCAACGTCTCGGCATGCGAGCGGCCCTGCCCCCGGGCCGCGCCCGACACCACCGCCACCTTGCCATCGAGTCGTCCCATCTTTCTCCTCTCAACCAGCGAACCAGAAGAAAGCTAAGGCATATCAAGCGCTCAGTCAACCGCGGTCGGCCCAGCGTCAGCGAGCCGGGGCCCTCCGGCTACGCGTCGTCGGGAAGGAACCGGGCCGACAACTCGTCGGCGATGTCGGCACCGCTGAGCTCACCGGACTCCTGCCACCACTGCGCGCACCAGTTCATGGCGCCCAGCAACAGGAGACGCACCAGCTTGCGATGCCTCGGATCGGTGAACTCGCCACCGAGCTCGCTCAGCGCCGCGTCCCACTTGGCTTCATACTCGTCACGTACCACCAAGAATTGATCGCGCGTAGCCTCGCCGAGCGCCCAGTGCTCGTGGAACAGCACGCTGATCGTCTCGGACTCACCGTCAAGCAGCGCCGTGAGATGGCCCCGGATCATCGCCTCGACATACTCACGCGGCGTCGACGCGTCCTGCGCAAAAGCGGCGATGAACGCCTCAGCCTGCCGAATCCCCTCCTCGGAAACACACAGCAGAACCTCCTCCTTGCTCCCAAAATGATGGAAGATGCTCCCCGACGTTATACCGACCTCCTTGGCAAGATCACGCACCGTCGTACCGGTGTAACCCCGCTCCTGAAAAAGACGCGCCGCGGTCTTGATGATCTCCTCGCGCCGATCTAACTCAGGCGCCTCCACCGCCGACGGACTCGCATCGTTGCCACTACGGCTTCTCGCCAAGATGATCCTCTCAAAGGTCGGTAACCGTACACCTACCGGCGGGTTACCAAAGAATAGCGTGCCCAAGCAATCGCTTGGTCACGCGGTGCAGAATGCACGCCGCAACACGTTGGAATCCAACCTAGGGTCGTTGAAGTAGTCGCCGAAGCGCGACGCGCCCCGGAACGGCAGCTCGCCGAGTCCGGCCGCCGAGGCCCGACTTTGACCATCTCGTCGACACTGCCCACCTAAGTGAGCCCGCCGTCGGCGTCCAATCGCATCGGGCCAGCCGAGTAGAACCAACCTCGGCGACGCTCCCCGGGGCCGACGTCGATAACGGGCGCGCCCGGGTAGCACGGCCCAGCGCTCACGCAATCGCTCTCGTGATCCCCTGCTCGGTGATTGACTCACCTTTGAGGACTGACGAAACCGAACCCGCGCGGATGCACACGACACGGTCACAGACGGCCGTGAGCTCGTCGGGTTCGCTACTGGACAGGATGACCGTGTAGTCCGTCGCGAGGGCCCGCACGGCGTCCCAAAGCTCCTCGCGTGCGCCGATGTCTACTCCGACCGTCGGCTCGTCGAGCACTATCATCCTTACCTCGGCCCCGAGGAGCCGCGCGACGAGCGCGCGCTGCTGGTTGCCTCCCGACAGCGTTCCCAATAGGCGCTCCGGGTTGACGTCAACGGAAAGCGCCGCCAGGCGCTCCGCGACTCGGGCGCGCTCGACCCCTCGATTGATGATGCCTAGCCGCCCGAACCATTTCCTCAGGGCCGCGAGACTCACGTTCTCCCTAATACGTAGTGTCGGAAAGGCGGCGTTTGCGCGATTGCCAGCAAGGTAACCCACTCCGTAATCCAGCGCGTCCGCCGGCGACCGCATGGAAACGAGCTCGCCGTCAATGCGGACCTCCCCAGCTAGAGGGCGCGTCGCACCGACTATCGTCGCGACGACCTCCGCGACCCCGGAGCCAAGCAGTCCGGTAACGCCGGTCACCTCGCCCCTCCGCGCCTCAATCGAAACGTCGCGCAGTCTAACTCCGCTCACGTTGCGGAGCTCGACAGTCGGAACGGACGAGCTGCTATTCGGCTGGGCCGGCCTGCGCCGAGACGCGCGTGTGGTCCGAGTCGCACCTTCAGCAGGGGCACTGATGATCGCCGAGACCAACGCCTCCAGCGTTATGTCGCTGGCCTCAAGAGTCGCGACCAGATGGCCCTCGCGAACGCAGCTCACTCGATCGCATAGCCCGAGTACTTCGGTCAGGTGATGGGATACATAAACGACCGTTGTGTCGCGACCGCCGACCATCTCGTGAACCGCCTCCCCGATGAGCGCCGCCTCGTGAGGCGGCAGACCGGCCGTTGGCTCGTCCAGAATCAGCAGGCGCGCGTCCCGGTCTATCGCCCTGGCCATCATCAACATGCGCTGATGCGCGCCCGAGAGCTCCCCGGCTCGCAAGTCGAGATCAAGATCGAGCCCAACCGAGGCCAGCGCGGCCTCGGCGCTCCGCCGACACTCCTTCTCCGATCGGAGCCCGTACCGCGTCGCCTCAGCGCCGAGCGTCACGTTGTCAACCAGATTAAAATCCGGTACCACAGCGAGCTCTTGCGGCATCAACACAAGCCGATGCCGCTGCGCGTCGGACGGATCGACGAAGTGCGCCTCACTCCCGTCGATATGGATGGCCCCGGCGTCCGCCTGCACAGCACCAACGAGAATCTTCACCAGCGTTGATTTTCCCGCTCCGTTGGGGCCGATCAGGCCGTGAACCTCGCCGGGGATCAGCGACATGTCGACCCCCGCGAGTGCGGTAATCCCGCCGTATCGCTTTACCACGCCCTGGCACGAGAGCCACGGCCGCGCAGTTGGCGGCGCATCGGGACTTGGGGCGCTCATGTGGTGACACGCCTGCCGCGCTGGGCAAGAAGCACTGCAACGAGCAGCACAAGCCCCTGCATCAGGCTATTCAGCCACGCGGACGCATTCACGTACGTCAGGCCCGTCTGCAGAGTGATCAACCACACCACGCCGAAAACGGATCCCGGAATCGTGAACCGAGTTGTCCGCCAACCGGCGGCCGCTCCAAGGAACACCGCCGCGTACGCGCTGAGTAGGAACCCCGCCGATGAGTTCGGATAGTATGATACCGCTCGGGATGTCAAGATAATTCCCGCGAACGCGGCGAAAACGGACACAAGGACGAAACACAGCACGCGTACCCGCCGTATTCTGACGCCCCCCAGGTACGCAGCAACAGGATTGCCGCCGATCGCAGTTACGTGTCGCCCAAACCGCGTGCCATGCAGCAGCACGGCACAATAAATAACGATGATCACCGCGAGCCAGTCCGGAAGGTACAGCCCCAAAAGATGGTCCGCTGTGAGCTTCCCGAACACGCTCGGGATGCCCGAATAGATCGTGTTACTGCCAGTAATGGCAAGTTCTATTCCGGTAAACACTGAGCCAATCGCTAGGGTCACAATGAACGACGACGCACGACCGGCCGTGACCAGCCAGCCGACGCCGACGCCAGCGACAAGCCCGGCAAGAAGCGTGAGCAAGCACGCAAGCGCGACAGACAAGCCATCATGTGCCATGAGAACAACGACGATCGCCGCGCACATTCCGATCGTCGCGGTGAACGACAAATCGAACTCGCCCGCGGCCAGCACGAACGTGAGGCCGGCGACAAGGATCACCGGCACAGCCGACTGGTCAAAAACATTCTTCAGCGTGGTGAGCGTAAAGAATGTGCTCGGTTTTAGTGCAGTGAACAGCAGGACCATCACAACAAAGCCAATGACTACCGTCCAGCGCGACAGCCACTGCACCAAGCGGCTCCATTGGCCGACGTCGGACGCGGGCTGAGCGCCCGCGTCCTCTGTCGTTGCGGCTGCCTCAGCACTTTCTACGGTGGGAGGCACAGCGCTCACAGCCCGTACTCGGCCTTCCACTTGGCCGTGTACGGCGCGATCTGCGTAGTCGGATCGTAGTAGAACTTACCGGGTGGCGGGACGTTAGCCTTCGTCACCACGGCGTAGGTGTACTTACCGACGTCTGCCGTCGGCGAGATTGGCGTCTTCTTGTAATAGTGCGCCAAGATCTGATCGACCGCGGTCAGGACTGACTGATCCGCATTCGCCGCGACGATCATCACCGGCGGATTATTCGCTCGAATATCGGCAAGGCTGCTGAGGTTGTCGTATCGAGCAACGACGAGCATGGTCTTGTTGGCCTGTTTCAGTCCATTGACGGCAGGCGCCGGAGTGAAATCGCAGCAGGTCAGCAACACCTTCGCGTTCGGGTGTGCCCCAGCGAGATCCTCCGTACCCGAGGTGGCGTCGTCGATGATGTTCGATAGGTCAGTCATATTGTGCGTTCCGGCTAGAACCCAGCCATGGGCCTTCAGGACCGGTTCTGCGCCGACGATCATCAAATGACCCGCACGGCTCGCGGTGATGTCGAGCGCGACGTACTGGGTGCCGGCTGGATACTTCTTCACGAGCCAGTTGGCGGCGATTACACCGAATTCTGCATCCGACGCGGAGTAGCTTGCGGTGTAGAGGTTCGCACCTAAGCCGCTGACGGAGACCCCCACGTTGAATGTCGGGATCCCGGCTGCCTTTGCTGCCTGCAGCTGCGGAACGATTTCCGATGGGTCGAACCCGGTGGTGATTATCGCGGTCACGTGTTGGGCGATGAAATTCTGCATCCCCTCTTGAAGGACGGCGGGTTCGCCTTTGCCGTCCGTAACGATTACGTGCCATCCGACCGACTTCAGCGCCGTGGCGGCAGTGTTGCCCCAATGCGCGATCGACTCGGAAGCCGCCGTTGACAGAAGAACGCCGACGGTGCCCACTGGCTTCGTGCTAGCGGTTCCCGTGCTGGCGCTCGTGGTAGCGGAGGAGGCTCCGGAGCTAGCGCTAGACGTCGCGCTCGTGCTACTGCTGCTACTACTACTGCCGCAGGCCGCGACACCAACACCTAGCAGGGCCGCTAGGAACCACATGCGTATTGTTTTCATCTCTCTCCCTCTCGCGCTCGACCGTGATTGGCCGAAGGGCGCACAGACCTTTCCTAACGACGGGGCCACTCACACAGTTCGGAGCCTTTCGTCTGTTAGGCGCAGCTTCCGCTGCGGGGGCAACAAGGCCACCAACATAACGCTTGGTATGGCGCGTGTCAAGGCGCCGAGTCTTAAGAAACTGTTGTTAGTGGTATTCCCCGTGAAGCGCCCGCGGGGTGACGCATCCCCATGGTCACGAAGCGAGCGTTGGCGCGCCCCACTCTATGCCTTGGTCGTATTTGCGTAATTGTTGATCGCGGCGCAATCTGCCGCTGGTGGGAGCGGTCGGTTAGGTGAAGAGGCCCGTTCGCACGGCGTGCCGGGCTGACCTTCTCGGTTTCGCTCTGCTCCGATCGATCCATGCGTCCGGTTCTCCCCAACGAGAACGCGGCGCTTGGGCTCGTCTACCTCGCACTACAGCGCACCGTCGTCAATAGACGAGGACGAGGAAGCTGGCTGACAGCGTGACTCGCGGACGTGATCCGCTTCGATGAGCACGCTTCGACGCGAACTGACCATCGTTCTATGGACCGCCGACACCGTTAACCCACCCATTAGTGGCCCATACAGCCGTCCGGTCGCTGTTGAGACTGGGACCAACCGGACGAGGCGGCCTGGCGCAATCCCGGCTTACGCGCGCCGGCCCGGGAGGGCTGGAAGCCCGTGCTCTCGCAGGAGGTCGGCGTAGTCCTTTGACCAGAGAAGGTCGAGCTGGCCGACCCCGGGAGCGCCTTCGATCTCCACCGTGTCCGCGCAGACGATGATGGTCGTCGAAGGCGCGGCGGGAAACTCGGTGTACGCGAAGGTTTTCCCGGTGACGTTCGTCGTTCGTCCCGTGTCGTCGGCGAGTGTCGCGACGAACTTGTCATGGATCAAGTCGTCGCCAATTTCGACGTCGATATCGACGTCGACGATCTCGGCCATGAGCTCGTCGCGAAACACGTAGCCGCGAAGGTTCGATGTACCCAGCACAAAGTCTTGAGTGAAGTGGACCGAGGCCTGGGGACCCGCGTTGGCCTGAAGCCATTTGTAGTGCTGGCACATGCCCCAGTCGCGTATCCCCCAGGACTGGTCACGGTGACCGGTCGTGTCGAACGCGATCTCGCGGTCGCCCAAGCGCAACATCCCGGCGAGGTGCCCCGTCTGCTCGTAGCGGTTGTCGGCGAACCATGGGAGCGTCCCGTCGGGATGCGACGCGTAGCTATACGGAGGATGGGACCCTTCGAAGGTGAACGAAATGCCTGCTGCGGGCGCCTCGAAGCTGCCCGAGGCCCGCTCTCCCTGGCGGAGGTGAAGTCCGCCGACCCGCCAGTCCTCGAATGGTTGATCCGGCGGGACTGGGACCTCGTAGGCTGCCTCCACGACAGGCGCCTGCCCAACCCCCGGGCCGTAGACGCAAAGCACCGCGCTTGCCCGACTGTCGCCATCGACCCACGTGTAGACGAAGGCGCTGAGGCCATCGTCGGGGAGGTAGAGCAGGTACACCATCGACTCTCGAGCGGCCCGGACAGACCGTAGACGGTGGCGCTTGTAATGGATGGGGTCCAGCGGGGCAATCGTCACGAGCGCGCCTTCCTTTCCGGCACGGAGATGCCGTCGTTGATGAGCTCCGGAATGGACGGCAGGCCGGTGTCTCCGCTCTCCCAGCCCATTCCAGCAAACCAGCTGCGGTTCAGGTCGGCGGCCGTGCGCTCGTGCTCGAGCAGGATCGACCGAAGGCGCGCCTGATTTTTGGTGTCGATCCGGACGAGTTCCTCCACGCTCGCGCGGATGGCCTCAGCCAGATCGCGGGTGTCCTCAGGCCGCCCGCCCGCATCGGTGGCGAGCGCGGCCTCGAGCCTGCGCGACGCGGGGCTCGTAGTGGCGTCCCCCCGTGTCGCGGCGACGAACGCCTCGCCCATCGAAACTGCGGCGCGATACTCGAGCTCCTCGAAGCGCCCGGCGTAGACCACTTGCTCGCGAAGGACATGCAGGTGTCCCAGCACGAGCTGTGCCTGCTCGGAAGCCAGGCCGGGCGCCTCGTCCAGGGCGGGCATGATTACGTCAGTCATCGCGCGGATCATCGTGGCGAGGCGCACGTCGATTGACGGGTTCATATGGAAGCCTCCTCGAGCAGATCACACAGCTGAGCTATGAAGATATAACCGCATGGGGCGAGCCAGCTGAGCAGCACGTCTTGATGGTTGTGTCCCTGCGCCGCCGCCGACGGGCACGTTCCCAGGGTGGCGGCGACACTCATGTAGGCGCGCAGCACTTCGTAGAACCGAAGGGTCTCTCGGTTGACTGTGCGTCCGGATGCCTGCTCATACCGCCCAATGAACTCGTCGCGCGGCAACAGGCCGGTCATGTACACGGTGCCGTCCTCTGAGGTGCTGAACACGCGCTGAAGGCCTCCGCCCAGGTCCTCGTGGAAGTCGCCCAGGTGAGCGAGCTCCCAATCGAGGATCGCCGTGATCTCCCCGGTGTCCTCGTCGAACAGATAGTTGCCGGTCCGATAATCCGCATGCACGACGACGGGTTCCTCGCAAGCCGGAAGATTCTCGAGCAGCCAGCGCTCAGTAAGCGCCATGATCGGAAGCGAGACGACCTTGTCCTCGCGCCAGACGCGTGACCACCAGTTCACCTGCCAGCGGGCGGACTGATAGGGGTCCGCGTCGGGGACCTGAAACGTTGGCAGATCCGCTGCGCGCCAATCGAAGGCGTGAATTGCCGCGAGGTTGTCGAGGAAAGGCCCGGCCAGCCTTCCGCGCCAGTGGTCGCCCAAGACGGTCTGCATTCCCGAGACGCTTGCGCTTGTCACATCGCTTGGCTTGGGGACCCCCGCGACAAACTCCATGATCGTGAACGGACGCCCAAGTGCCGTCCCGTCCGCGTCCAGCCAAGCCGCGCGCGGCACCGGAACGATGCCATCCAAGGCGCGGAGCAGCTCGAACTCGCGCCGCCGATCCGACTCCACGACGGTCTGTAGAGGATCCATCCGCAACACGTAACCCGCGGTCGCACCGTTCGGGCGTGATACTTCGAAGATGAACTGCTCCTTCGACGCGCCGCCGCCCATGCGCCGGAGGTTTTCCACCCGCGCCCCTGGAACCTGGGACTCGATGAATCTCTGCAGACCGCCGGCGATGTCGGCGGTCGTTTGGGGCACGTATGGTCCGGCACCGCGCGTAGCCGCCGCCCGGCGATCGAGCATGGCGGAGATCGCCGGTTCGAGATCATCCACTTCAGACACACCCGGTCGGTCTGAGGCCGTTGTCCTACTCATCGCTGATCCTTTCTGTATCGACGGCGGTCGCTTGGTCCGCATCGTGCTCCGACGCGTTCCACCGTGACGCGCCGATGGGTAACGGCATTACGAGCTGCCCGCGGCGGCCCAGCGGCGCTAGCTATCGCTTGGCGCACGTCCTCCTGCACGCACAGGTAAGCCACGTCATCAATCCCAGTGGTGGTTTACTGCGGCTCGGCTCCGTCGGCTGCGGCATGATCTGCCCAGTGCTCAAAGCGCGACGCGCTTCCCCGCGACGCGGCGACCTGGCCGCCATCGCTCGGCAGATGCACCCCAGTGATGAAGCGCGCCTCGTCCGAAAGGAGGAACAGAGCCACCCGAGCGATGTCATCGCTCAGGCCGATGGCATCCATCGGGACCCAGCCCTTGAGCGTCTCCTCGATCTGTGCGACGTGAACGGCGCCCAGCTCGTCCCACATCGGCGTCCGCGTGGTGCCTGGGGCAACCGCGTTGACACGGATGCCGTGCAGCGCGTACTCCATCGCGGCGGACTTCGTCAGACCGACCACAGCGTGCTTAGCCGCGCAATAGTCGGCGAAGCCGGGCATCGCGAGGAAACCGCCGATCGAGGTCGTGTTCACGATCGACCCGCCGTTGTTCTGGAGCATGACTGGGATCTCGTGCTTCATAGACAGATATACGCCCATGAGGTTGACGTCGATGACACGTCGCCAGTAGTCCGTGTCGGTCTTGTGCGTCGGCTTGCCTGAGCCGATTAGGCCGGCATTGTTGAACGCACCATCCAGTAGACCAAAGGCCTCGACGGTGCGCTCGACCGCGTTCGCCACAGACTCCTCGTCGACGACGTCTAGCGGCACTGCCAGCGCCTTGCCACCCGCCTCCGTGATTTCGCCCACGACATCCGCGAGGAGCTTTTCGCGGCGCGCGCCGACCACAACCGAAGCGCCCTCAGCCGCGAACCGGATCGCGGCCGCCCGCCCGATCCCGGATGACGCGCCGGTGATCAGGATGACGCGGTCCTTTAGACGATCACCCACGAACTCGACCTGCTGCGGGTGGTGGTTATGGACAAGGTTCTTCATGAGAGCTTCCCCCTCATTCTCTCCTCGATGAGGCCGCAGGCATCGAAGCCGTCATATTGCCCTTGGCCCGACGCGGCCTCGGTCGGGGACTCGGCGGTACTCATGTGCGCTTCCTCGCGATCTTCGGTTCGATGCTGGCGATATCTGGAGGCCGGCGCCTCAGGCTTTGGTGAAGCGGATTGGCATTGTCTTGGCGCCGGTTACGAAGTTGCCGATTTTGTATTGGGGGTCGCCGGCGAGTTCGAGGGTCTTGATTCTCGGTAGGAGTTCTTCGAAGAAGATCCGGAGCTCGTTTTTGGCGATGTGCTGCCCGAGGCATACGTGGGGGCCGAACCCGAACGAGATTTGTTTGTTCGGCTTGCGCGTGACGTCGAACCGTTCGGGGTCTGGGAAGACGTCCTCGTCTCGGTTGGCGGATACCGTCAGCGTCATGATGCGGTCCATGGGCGCGAATTTCACTCCGCGGAACTCGACCTCGGCGACGGTGTTCCGCGTGAAGTGCTTGGCGGGCGTCGCGTAGCGCAGGCACTCGTCCGCCAAGCCGGACAGGGACGACGGGTCGCTCTTGACGAGGTCGACCTGATCCGGGAACCGGCACAGTCCGAGCATCCCGCCGGACAGCGCGGAGCTCGTCGTGTCATGACCCGCGATCGCGATCGTGGCAGCAAGGTGGTTCTGCCGGTGCTCTGAGATGGGGCAGCCATTGTCAAGCCGCGCGTTGACGATGACCGACGAGAGATCCCCTCTCGGATTCGCCAGCCGATCCTTGCGGATGTCCTCGAAATACTCGTAGAAATCGGAGACCGACTCGGCCCAGGATCGGGCCGCTGCCTCGGGCGTGTCGGGCAGTCCGGGTCGCTTCCAATCGGGGTCCTCCCCACCGAAGGTCTCCTGAGTGAGCCGCATCATGAGGTCGTAGTCCTCTCGCGGGACGGTGATCATCTCCATCACCGTCGTCAGCGGAAAGTCCCGCGAGACGACATCGACGAAGTCGCACTCCCCGTCGTAATCGAGCATCTTGTCGACGAACTCCTTGGCGAGCTCACGGATACGCGGGTTGTATTTGCGAACCTCCTTCGGGAGGAACTGAGGGGCGATCGCCATCCGGTGGTCGCGGTGGTCCTCTTCCTCCATATAGGTGAGGTTGTCCAGGACATGGGTATGCCCGCCCAGCGCATCCCGCAAATACTGGTCCCCGACCCGCGGATACAGGATGATGTTGTGGTCAGCGTTGTGGAACGTCCAGTTGTCCAGATAGATCGCCGAGACGTCGGCATGCTTGCTGACCAGCCACACCGGGTCGTAACCCTCGAGCTCGGCTCGGGCGATCGGCATGTTCTCCCGCAACCACTTGCACGCCGGATGAACGATGCCATCAGGGTCGCCGTAGGAGGTGCCCAGCATCACCGCTTCGGCGATCTCGGTAGGGACAGTCGCAGTCGGGCTCTGGCTCACGGTCATTTCCTGTCGTCCCTCCGGGTCGTTAGTGGTACACCACGCCGCGAGGCGATCCGCCCCACGCGCCAAGAAGAAGGCACCGCGAACGCCCAATCCCCTCGCACAAGGACCCGGGACACCGCTTCCCTCTCCGGATGTCGCCAGTGTGGCGGCATGTGCGGAACGTTACTCCATACCAAGCGCTCAGTCAACTGTTCGTGACCCGGGATGCCGGCTGTCCGGGAGTGCCAGCGACCGCACGAGGCGAGGCCCGCTTCCATGGAGGGCGGCTAGGCCGCGGTCCAACCGCTGTCGACCGGGATCATCGCCCCGGTCACATACCGAGCGTCGTCGGACACGAGCCACAGGATCGCGTCCGAGATGCTCGACGCCGGCTGCCACTCGATCGGCAGCATCGCCCGGTTGTGGGAGATGTGCTCGGGCTGATACTCCATCGACTTCTCCACCGTCCCGCCCTCGAGCAGCATCGCGGTCTCGATGCCACCGGGATTCACGGCGTTAACCCGGATGTTGTACGCGCCGAGCTCCTTAGCGAGCACCCGCATGATCCCGATGATCCCGTGCTTCGCAGCCGTATAGGCGACGGCCGACGGCTGCGGCTGGACCGCCGCGGTCGACCCGGTCAGCACGATCGCCCCGCCCTCCCCGCCGGCGATGATCTTCGGGACGAAAGCCTTCGCGACCTTCCACGCGCCGGTCAGGTTAATGTCGATCGCCTCCGACCCAGGCGTCCTCCTCGAGCTCCCAACTGTTCGGGGCGACAGTCCAGATCCCGTGGTTGATGCACAGGATGTCGACGCGCCCCAACTCCTCGACCGCCTGGTCCGCCAACACCTGCAGGGCACCCAAGTCGCGCGCGTCGACAACATCAGTCAGGCACCGGTGATCAGTCGCCTCAACCCGCGCCCGGGTCTCCGCGAGATCATCCTCGGTCGCTCCAGGCGTCAGCGAGGTATCGAGCTTGCGGCAGATGTCAAACGCGACAATCGATGCCCCCGCCCGCGCCAACGTCTCGGCATGCGAGCGGCCCTGCCCCCGGGCCGCGCCCGACACCACCGCCACCTTGCCATCGAGTCGTCCCATCTTTCTCCTCTCAACCAGCGAACCAGAAGAAAGCTAAGGCATATCAAGCGCTCAGTCAACCGCGGTCGGCCCAGCGTCAGCGAGCCGGGGCCCTCCGGCTACGCGTCGTCGGGAAGGAACCGGGCCGACAACTCGTCGGCGATGTCGGCACCGCTGAGCTCACCGGACTCCTGCCACCACTGCGCGCACCAGTTCATGGCGCCCAGCAACAGGAGACGCACCAGCTTGCGATGCCTCGGATCGGTGAACTCGCCACCGAGCTCGCTCAGCGCCGCGTCCCACTTGGCTTCATACTCGTCACGTACCACCAAGAATTGATCGCGCGTAGCCTCGCCGAGCGCCCAGTGCTCGTGGAACAGCACGCTGATCGTCTCGGACTCACCGTCAAGCAGCGCCGTGAGATGGCCCCGGATCATCGCCTCGACATACTCACGCGGCGTCGACGCGTCCTGCGCAAAAGCGGCGATGAACGCCTCAGCCTGCCGAATCCCCTCCTCGGAAACACACAGCAGAACCTCCTCCTTGCTCCCAAAATGATGGAAGATGCTCCCCGACGTTATACCGACCTCCTTGGCAAGATCACGCACCGTCGTACCGGTGTAACCCCGCTCCTGAAAAAGACGCGCCGCGGTCTTGATGATCTCCTCGCGCCGATCTAACTCAGGCGCCTCCACCGCCGACGGACTCGCATCGTTGCCACTACGGCTTCTCGCCAAGATGATCCTCTCAAAGGTCGGTAACCGTACACCTACCGGCGGGTTACCAAAGAATAGCGTGCCCAAGCAATCGCTTGGTCACGCGGTGCAGAATGCACGCCGCAACACGTTGGAATCCAACCTAGGGTCGTTGAAGTAGTCGCCGAAGCGCGACGCGCCCCGGAACGGCAGCTCGCCGAGTCCGGCCGCCGAGGCCGCCGCCCTATCGATCGACGACCCGCAGCTCCAATAAGGCGGGCGGGGCTGAGGTCAGCGCTCTCGAAGCGTCGATGCTGCAGAACCGCTATCCGGATCGTCTCCAAGGACGCGAAAGATAAGGGTGCACGGTCGTCGAGTTGCTCGGCCGCGCCGCAATTACGCACAAGTTCAGTCTGCATGTCTGTGATCAAGCCGGCAGGTCCCGCCTGACGATTTTCCCGAGCGCGTTCCGTGGCAGCGCGTCGACGAACACAACCTCTCGCGGTGTTTTAAACCGCGCGAGCCGATCGTGCACGAACCTCTGCAGCGCCTCCGCCGACACCGACTTCCCGGGCTCGACGACGACGTAGGCCCTGAGCCGCTGCCCGAACTCCTGGTCGGGCACGCCGATGACCGCTGCCTCGCGCACTGAGCGGTGCGTGTCCAGAAGCTCCTCGACCTCCGCGGGGAACACGTTCTCGCCGCCTGACACGATCATGTCGTCCTCGCGCCCCTTGACGAACAGCCGACCCCAGCGATCGACGTAGCCGAGGTCGCCCGTGGCCACCAGGCCGCCGACGACCTGCTTATTCGTCCCGCCCGTGTATTCATCCATACGAAGGCCGCTCCCGACCAGGATGCGCCCCATTACGCCCGGTTTCACGCGTCTGCCGTTCTCGTCCGCGATCCTCAGCGTCACCCCGGGTGTGGCCCGGCCGGCGGTGCCCGGCGCAACTCGCAGGTCCCTGGGCCCGGCCACGGTGGCAAAGGAGGCCTCGGTCGAGCCGTAGAAGTTGTAGACGACGTCCCCAAAGCGGTCCATGAAGCTCAGCGCCACGTCCGCCGGTAGCGCTGACCCGCCACATACGACAACGCGAAGCGAGGAGAGGTCGTACGACTCCTGAACGCGTCGCGGGAGGGCCAGGATACGCTGAAGCATCAGCGGCACGGCCACGAGAACGGTCGCGCGGTTCGCGGCGAGTCCCTCCAGCGTCTGTTCGGGGTCGAAGCGCTGCCGGACGATCACGGTGGAGCTCAGGGAGTGGGCGAACGTCGCACCGACGAGTCCCAAGCCGTGGAAGAGCGGCGGCCCGACGAGCACGCGGTCGCCGCTCTCGAGCGGGATGGCAGCGATCAGTCCCGCCGCGTCCAGAGCGCCTCCTCGCGGCCGCCGGGAGGCGCCCTTCGGCCGTCCGGTCGTTCCCGACGTGAGCACGACGACGCGACCGGGCCGACCTGGAGGAGATGGCGCTTGGTCGTCAGCGCGCTGCGCATCCGCCAGCACGTCGGCCTCGGCTATGAGCCGCACACCGTTCGTCTCGCGGGCGGCCGCACTCAGGGCCTTCTCGACTACGAGGTGCTCAATCCCCTCGTCCCGCACGACCCCTGCGACCTGCGGCGCCGAGTGCGCGGTGTTCAGGTAGACAAGGTCGGCGCCGCGCTTCTGGGCGGCGTAGGCGGCCAGCATGAAGAGCCGTCCGTTTCCCGCCAGCAACCCTACGGTCGAGTCAGGCCCAATGCCCTGTTCGGCCCATGCGCGGGCGAGCGCATTCGTCGCGCAATCGAGCTCTGCGAAGCTCATCGCACCGGCGTCGTCGATTAATGCCGTGCGCTGCGGGTATCTCGCAGCAGCTGCCATGAACGTGCCGACCGCGTGCGAGCGCCACGCCAGCCAGACAGGCAGCATTCGCAGGATCCGGTGCGGCGACTCCACAATGGGATCGCTCGCCAGCACCAGCGCGCTCGCAGCCTCCAGGCGCTGGACCATCCGTCGGGGATTCAATTGGGGCAACCGCCAACTTTCGGCCGATCGACATCCTCGTCCGGAGCGCCAGCATCAGCACAGCCGCTGCCCGCTGCGCGCGAGAAGGTAGACGCATCATCGGGCTCTCTGGTCATGACACTTGTCCGTTCCGTAACGGTCGCTTGGTTAATGCGCTACTGTACCTGATCCGAGATCGGGCCAGCGGTGGAGCACCAGAAATGCAAACCGGCCGTCCTGCCGTGGTCTCGCAAACCGCGCCGACAACACATGCCCTTCGAGCGACCCCGTGCCCACTGACCTATTCGCAGACTACATGGCGATGCTGACCAGAATCGAGGCGCGGCTCCGGCGTCGGATCGAGAGACAGACGGCGATCGTCTGGCACGCATGGAACTTGCCCACAGCCGGTGACATGCGACGCCTGCTCGCGCAGAACTCGGCGTTGGAGGCGCGCGTGCGGGACCTGTCCGCGAGGCTTGACGAATCGGACAGGGAGCGGGAGGCGGGGCCGACGCAGCCAGTCGACTCGAGTCACTCCGCGAAGCGGTCGAACAACAGTTCTTCCGCGCGAGGAATGCAATCAGCCACTTCGCCAGGATCCGGCGCCCGCAAATCGGGCTGACGCGGAAGAGCTCGTCTGCGACTCACGAGAACACACGTCCACTGCCCCGGCGAGGGTGCTCGGATGCGCCCCCCGAAGCTCGTCATCGTCTGGAGCACCGCCGCTCGCAGCTTCGTTGTGGACCTACCATTGAGCCAGAGCTTCCTCGAGCAGTTCCTCGATGCTGCGATCGATCTTGGCGTGGTCTCGCAGACGGCGCCCGCGACACATCCCCTGCGAACGAGCTCGTGCTCACTGACGTATTCGCAGAATGACGATCAAGGCGGGGCCGCCGTCCGGCGGGCGAGTCGTCCGACTGTGGAACATCACTCTGGTGGCCAAGACCGACCTTGTCGTGCGGGTAGCGGCCTCTTGGCCGATGGTCAGCCTGGTCGGACCCGGCGACGCAAGCGAGCTGCGACCATCGCCGGGCCCCATCGGCTGGTCATCGCGTGCGATGCGGTCCGCACAACGGTCGCGGGACGGGAGGGAGGGACGTGAGCCGGCGCCAACCGCAGGTCTACTGGCGCGAAAGCGGGCGTGGTCCCGCGCTCGTTCTGATCAACGGGTGGAGCACATCAGGGCTCGCGTGGCCGAGCGAATGGCTGCGACGCCTCCGCAGCGAGTTCCGCGTGATCTGCCCTGACAACCGCGGAACCGGTTGGTCGCGCCACGCCGAGACGCCGTTCTCCATAAGCGACCTCGCCGACGACATCGTTGACGTGCTCGACGACGCGGAAGCTGATCGCGCAACTATCCTCGGGCTGTCGATGGGCGGAATGATCGCCGCCGAACTCGCCATCCGAGCGCCAGAGAGAGTTCACGGGCTCGTGCTAACCGCGACCCGAGGCCCGGGGGCCACACAACGACCGTTCACGGCTCCGGAGCTCGCCTGGCAACTCGTGCGCCCCATCTGGCCTCGCGAGTCCGTTGCCGACTACTTCCGCAAGCTCTGGACGGCCGCGGCAGCTCCCGGATTCGCTGAGGAGCACCCGGCCGTGCTCGAAGAGCTCGTCTCGCAATGCGTCGAGCGACCCACCCCGCGGCCACTGACCACGCAGCAGCTGCGAGCCGCCTCGGGCTGGGGACGACCCCGCCGCCTCGCCCGGATCGCGGCACCGACCATCGTGGTTCACGGCGACGCCGATCGGCTGGTGCGCCTTCAGCACGCGCGCCGGTTGGCCGAGATGATTCCCGGGTCGCGCTACATCGAGCTCCCCGGCGTTGGACACCTGACACCGCACGAGGCCCCGGATGAACTAGTTGACGCGCTTCACAGCGTGGCCGCGGACGCCGCTGGACAGCAAGTCGCGGAGCTCGAGGCCGGCGCGGCGGTATGAGCGCACTCGGCCCGACGAGCTGATCCATGTCGACGTCAAGAAGCTCGGGCGCATTCATGCTGATGCCGGTCAGCGGCGGTTCGCTGCGGTAGTCAGGCTGCCGGTGGCTGCATCGACCGCGCGCCCCTTGGCTGGTGTGGGTTCCTCGACGGAAGACCGCACTCCCCACAGCTGAGCGTGAGCGATGTTCATTTCGCCGTCAATCAAGCCGGGGAGCACCATGTCGGCGAAGATATCCGCTATCTCGACTGCTGGTATCCGGTCCGGCCGGAACCACTCAGTTGACCAGCAAATCATGCCGAGGACACCGAACGCGAGTATCCGAGGATCGGATTTCAAAGCTAATTCGCCCCTCCGCTGCCCCTCGGTGATGACGTCGACAAACATCCTCTCGATTTCGTCACGGTGCTCCTTGATGTCTTGCCAGTTGGGCTCGCTGAACCAACGGCGCTCGTGCAGGAAGACCCTGATCGCGTCTCCCCGGGTTTCGATGGCCGTGAGGTGGACGCGGATCAATGAACGAAGCGTCTCGGCTGTCGAAAGGCCGGCAGCGAGAACGGGTTGAGAGTCGGCGATGATCTGTTCGATCATGTCGTCGTGGACCCGGCGCAAGATGTCTTCCTTGCTCTTGAAGTGGTAGTACAGAGCCCCCTTGGTCAGACCCGCGTCCTTGGCGATGTCTTGCAGGGTCGTTTGCTGATAGCCGTTAGCCGAGAACAGCTTCACAGCCGATGCCAGGAGCACCTCCTGGCTCCGGGCGGACATTTCTTCGTTCGTGCGGGCCGAGCGCTTTCGTCGTGTCGTCGACATACGCTAAGGCTAGCTCGTTACACCGACACCGTCAGCATCATGATGATTCGTCCCATCGGGCCGTGATCCCGGGCCGCGCAGGTGAAACTAGGTAGGGATGACGTAGCCGACGCCACGTCCACTGCCAGTCGCTGGCACAAGCAGGGCAGAAGCTCTCGCGGACCACCACCGGCCGGTTGCTGGCGGCGCTGGCGGGCCCACGAGCCGATCTCGCTCCAGCGCGTTGAGGCCTCATGCTCGAGGCTCATGGCTGAAGGCCGCCAGTTACTGGACGTGCTCCCAAGCGGGTGGCCGCACTGAGCGCATGACCATGAGGCTCCGAGTGCCTTCTGGATCGAAACTGCCATCGGCATTCACCTCGACGCCCTACACGGCACGAGCGGCATTTTCGGTGACGTGTTCGTCGTGCACGTCCTTCGCGACCCGACCTCGCCGACACCCAGCCGCGACAACCAGCGGTCGCGACCACGATCGTGTGCGGCACCCCGGCTGCGCGATCAACCGAGCCCCGACATCCTACGTTCGGTAGGGCGGGGTGCCGGGCCGCCCAGCGGTCGGGCACGCGCGGAGCAGCTATTAGCCACAGCACCCAAAGCTGGTGTCGTGACGCTCGCTCCTAGACCCGTGCACCGCCGGCAGCGAACAAGGCGTTGGGGTGACAATCCCCGCATATCAGACTGGCAACGCCGTCAACGAGCTTGACGCCCCGCCGTCTCACGCACCAAAGTCGTGTAACACATGAGACCGCGCTGGCCGCGTCGAAGGTCGGTCTGCGGTAGACGGACGCCGGGGGGCGGCGACCGCGGCGTCAGGCCTTCGCGTTATCCGGGCGGGGGTCACGAGCCTCGGCGGCCATCGGTGAATGCTGGCTGAACCCGCCGTCGACGCGAATGACCTGGCCGGTGATAAAGCGAGCGGCGTCCGACGCCAGGAACGCGACGACCCGGGCAGTGTCGATGGGCTGACCGACGTACGGTGTGTCGCTGTGTCGGACGTACCGGTCGATTTGCTCCTCACCGATGGCAAGGCCCGGCGCACTCAGGATCAGCCCTGGGGCGATCGCGTTGCACCGGATGCCGACCTTGCCGTATTGAGTCGAAATCGATCGCACGAGCTGGTTGACCGCCGCCTTCGCCGCTCCGTACACGGTCAACGCCAGCTCTCCCCCGAGACTCGACACCGAGCTTGTGCAGACGATGCTTCCGCCTCCCGTCTCGAGCATCGCCGGGATGGCGTGCTTGCAGGTCAGGAGCGAGCCGAGCACGATAGTCTCAAACTGGTTCCGCCAGCCCTCCACGGTAACTTCCGTAACCGGCGGGTCTCCAGGATCGCCGAGAAGAGCGAGGTCGGCAGCTTGACTGTGCAGGACGTCGAGTCGGCCAAACTCCTCCAGTGCGCGGGCGACCATTGTTGCGACCTGACGCTCGTCCCGCACGTCGGCCTGTACTGCAATCGCCTTGCCGCCGGCACGACGGATCTCGTCGGCGCGAGCTGACGACTCGTCGATGTCGATATCGGCCAGCACCACCGCCGCGCCGAATTCCGCGAGCAGGCGCGCGCTCGCCGCTCCCTGTCCAAGAGCGTGGCTCGCTCCGGTAATGATTGCCACTTTGTCTGTGAAATCGATCATTTTGCTCCTGTCGGGTGCTGTCGACCGCGCGGTGGCACGATATTGACTGAGCGCTTGGCAAGGATCACGCTACTCGATCTCGAGTCTTGTGCTAACTCTCTGCCGACTCCTGACTGGAGCTCTGACGATGGGGTGACGAAGAGCTCCGGATACTCGGAGGTGAGCAGGGCACCCCGCCGCTCGTTGCTGCCGTCACGGAAGGACCAGAGGTAGCAGACAGCCATGGCTTCCACCCCGTTGCCTCGAGGCTCCGTGACTGCGGCGTGAATCTGAGCTTCACCGACCGACACGAGCACCTCGCCGCTGCTCGTCACACGCTAGTCGGCCTCGATGATGCAGTCCCGCGCCACAACATCTTTCGGCGGAGCCTGCGCGTGGTCCTCGCATGGGTCGTGATTGCTTTTCGGGGTAACAGACCTCCGCCTTTCGGCCAGGCCGCGTGGGAGCCGGGTGAATCTCGGCTCGGGAGCCGACATCCGGATCTCTCGGTGACGATCAGGTCATGACCCCCTCCCTGTCAATGGGGGCGCTGCGCTGATGCCCTGGGCGCGCAGATCCGTCGCGATTGACTCTCGGAGGTCCGCTTTCTTGATCTTGGTGCCGGACATGGGCCAGCTCGTCACGAAACGCACGTAGCGCGGAACCTTGAAGGTGGCGATCTGTCCCAGGCAATGCGCGATGAGATCGTGCTCAGTCGCCGTGGCGCCGTCCCGCAATTCAACGAACGCTGCGGCGACCTCTCCGTAACGCTCGTCGGGTGCGGCGACGACCTGTGCTTGAGCGACGGCTGGGTGCGTGAGGAGGTGGTCCTCGATCTCGGCTGCCGCAACGTTCTCGCCACCGACCTTCAGCATGTCCTTGAGGCGAGTGAGGTAGATCAGGGACCCGTCCAGCTCGCGCCGAACGAGGTCACCGGTGTGGAACCAGCCTGCTGCGTCGATCGCAGCCGCTGTTCCATCCGGATCACGGACGTACTCCTTGAGCCTTGATGGGCCGCGGAACAGAAGCTCGCCGGGCAAGCCGTTCTGAACGTCGCGACCAGTCTCCTGATCGACGAGCCTCACCTCCATGTTGGAGAAGGGACGCCCGCAACTTCGCATACGTTCGTCCAGCGACGCAGCAGCCTCACCGATCGCCAACCAACCTGAGCATTCGGTACAGCCGGTGTTGGTGACTTGCGGTGCGTGTGGGAGGAGGTCTTGCATGATCCGGAGCCGCTCCGGCGAGGCAGCGTTTATTACGACGCGTACGGCGTCCATGTCGTTCGGATCGAACCGCGGGTGGGTCAGCACCTGCATCCATAGCGTCTCGAACCCTGGGAACAAAACCGTGCACCGCTCGGAAACGATCTGCTCGAGTGATTGCCCAGGCTCGAACCGCCCGGGGTGGTGGGCGGATGCTCCGCGTGAAAGCGGCGCGAGTATCGTCCACCCGGCGGTGTGGAAGAGCGGCAGGGGCGTCCAGTAGCGATCATGCTCGGACAGTCCGAGGCGCTCGGCCGCTGCCTGCGCTTGAGCGATCAGCGCCGCATGCGTGTGCAGACACCCCTTCGGGTGCGCTGTGGTACCGGACGTGAAGATGATCCGAGCGGGATCGTCGGGACCAAGTTGCGCCTGCTCGCTCATAACCTCCTCCGTGGCGACGGCTGCGGTGGCCGAGGCGAACGACTCGGCCCGCTCGAGCGTTACCACGGCGCACTCATCTGGGATCAAGACCATGTCGAGAAGCTGGTCGAACCACGCGGTCGTCACCAGGATTCGCGGAGCGGCACGGACGAGCGCAAAGTTGAGTTCTCGCACTTTCGCTCGAGCGTTCAGCGTCGCGGCTACCGCTCCGAGGCGGAGCGTGCCCAGGAGCAGGGCAACGTAGTCCGCCGACACGTCGGCGACGAGAAAGGCGACGCAGTCTCCATGCTTGATGCCCGCAGCTCGGAGTCGGCGGGCCGCGCCAACCGAGGCCTCGACGAGCTCCGAATAGGTCATCCGAGCGTCGGGACAGGACAAGGCGAGTGCGTGCGGCCGGCGGGCGGCAACGGCGTCGACCATCGCGGGGACCGACGACGGAGCAGTCTGGCTCGGGCCTACAGTCATAGGTGTCCCAGGCTCCCGAAGTCACGCGAGCAAGAGATCGCCTGTCCAGCGCGCGCGCAGAACGGACCCTCACCCAGCGTCGCCAGGCCGGTGTGGAACTGCGGTGCGTGAGCGCCCTGGATCACGGATCTCTCCTCGTTCCTTCAATCTCCTCGGGACTCGCTGCTACGTCCGATTCAAGGACCCTCGCAGCGCGGAGACATTTATACCAGCCGGCCGGTATCTATGCAAGAATGTCTTGCACCCAGAACCCGATGCGCTGGATGATCGGCAATCAACACAACTCGAGGGACTCCGCACAGGCGTCCCAGCGGCAGCGGCGACCGCTCCAGTGCAGCTGAGCCAACAGGCGCTTGAACTCGTCAACCGCCATGGCGGCCGGCGGCCGAGACAAAGGAGAGAAGGGATGCCCACACAATCGAGGCCCGGAGCGTCCGGCCGGCCTGGCCACACGAACACCATGCCGAACTGCCTGAGAACGCACCGGCGTACCTGCTCCCTCTGGGATCTCGGTCGAGGGACGTCATCTGAGCCGGCTCCACGGGAGGCTCACGCGGCCTGGTCGAACTTGGACGCGTCACAGTGAGTCTCGCGAGCAATGCCCAACGCAATCAGGTTGGCGATCATGCCGGGCTCAACTTTTCGTTGTCCGAGAGCCAGCAGGCATTTAGTCAAGCTCTGGACGACTGGGTGGAGCGCGAGTGCCCGCCCGCCTATGCCCGAGAGCTCGAGGCCAACGGCGATTATCCGTTCGAGCTGCATGCGAAGCTGGCGAAAGGGGGATACCACGCGTTGAGTGTTCCCCAGGAGTACGGAGGAGCGGGTGGGGACAACCTGATGCAGATGCTCCTGGCTCGGGGCCTGGGCCGTTCGCTCGCCGGCCTGACCTGGGTTTGGGGATCGACGTCGTTCGCTGGCGCGAACTCCGTCGGGCTCTACGGGAGCGACGAGCAGAAGCGGCAGTTTCTGCCGGGAATCGCGCGCGGAGATCTGCGCTTCACGATCGCGTTCACCGAGCCGGGCGGGGGCACCGACCTGCTTGGCGCATTGCGAACGACGGCGGTGCCGGTCGACGGCGGCTGGATCATCAAGGGCAGCAAACGCTGGTGCGCATCTGCCCATGTGTCCGACTACATCCTCCTCCTGGCCCGAACCGAACAAGACGTCCAGAGGCGGCAGGACGGCGTGACCCTGTTCCTTGTCCCTCGTGAATCGCTAGGACTGTCGATGAAACCGATGCCGACGCTCGGCATGAGGGCGCTGTCTGCGTTCGAACTGGAGCTCGAGGATGTGTTCGTCCCGGACTCTCTCGTCCTGGGGGATCCCGGACAGGCCTGGTACATGCTGCTGCCGACACTCAACAACGAGCGGCTGGTGCTGCTCGGACTCTGCTGCGGCATGCTCGACGGCATTCTCGATGGTGTGCTCGCGTATGCCAAGGACCGAGAGGCATTCGGCCAAACGATCGGAAAGTTTCAAATCATCCAGCACTACATCGCGGACATTGCGATGGCACGGCGCCAGACAGAGCTCGTCGCGCACCACGCAGCCTGGCTGGACGTCACCAGCCAGCCCGCAGTCATGGAGCTGACAATGGGAAAGGTGATCGCGACGGAGCACGTCGTCCGAGCCGCTGACCTCGGCATCCAGATCCTTGGCGGGATGGGCTATTCCGCCGAGACGGACATGCAGCGGTACTGGCGCGACGCCCGTCTGTACCGCATGAGTCCCGTGACCAACGAAATGGCGCGCAACCTCGTGGCTGAAAGGCTCGGGCTGCCCCGCTCCTTCTAGACGGTCTCATTGCTGAGGCAGGCTCGGCGCCCGGCCGGCCCACTCGGTTGAGGGACGGGCTGTTTGACTTGCTTGATTCAAACAAGTATCTTGGTCACGTGAACGTCGCCGCTCCCACTTCGAAACTGACACAGGTGGAGCGGTCGGCCCTGTCCGATGCCAGAATGGCGGACGCGGCCGTCGCGTTGATCTGTGAGCGCGGCGCGGCCGCAACAACGCTGAAGGACGTCGGCGTCCGGGCGGGCTATAGCCGTGGCCTGGCTTCGTATCGATTTGGCTCCAAGGTGGGCTTGTGGTCGTTCCTGGTCAGGACGATCGGTGAGGAATGGCTCGCCGAGCTAAACGAGGCGGTCGCCGGCACCTGTGGCCTTGAGACGATCCACGCCGCGGTCGATGCTCACTGCCGCTTTCTGCTCGAATCCTCCGAGCGGATTCGGGCGTTCTACGTGCTGTGGTTCGATTCGGTCGGCCCGGACGAGACACTGCGCGAAGTCATGGCGGGCGCCCACCGCCGCCGCCGCAGCGACGTCGAGGTGTGGATCGCCAGCGGTCTGGATGCCAGGACGATTCGCCCAGATGTCGACGTGTCGGGCATCGCCGAACAGTTCTGCGCGGCGGTGATCGGGATCGTCTACACGTGGCTCGTGTCACCGATGGCGCATAGCGAGGTGCGGCGCCTGCACGAGGGACTCAAGCGGCAGATGACCTACGCGCTCAGCCCGGAGCCTCCTCGGCGCACGGCCAACGAGGTCGAGCGGTGACCACAGCGACTGAACCGACGAACCGCGCCGCCGACGCGGAGCCGATCCAGGCGCCACTGCGGTTCGTGACGGTGGCGTCACTGTTCGACGGGCACGACGCGGCGATCAACGTGATGCGGCGGCTGATCCAGGACAACGGCGCGGAGGTCGTGCACCTCGGTCACAACCGCAGCGTCTCGGACGTCGTGCGAGCGGCGATCCAGGAGGACGTTGACGGGATCGCGATCAGCTCCTACCAAGGGGGCCACACGGAGTACTTCAAGTACGTGATCGAGATGCTGCGTGATCGGGGTGCCGAGCACATTCGCGTTTTCGGTGGCGGCGGTGGCACGATCACGCCGCAGGAGATCGACGCGCTGGAGGCCTTCGGTGTTGAGCGCATCTACCACCCCAACGACGGTATGTCGCTCGGCCTGACCGGGATGATCGACGACCTGATCCGGCGGACAGTCGAGCACCGGGCGCCGGCCACGGCGCCGGCCCTCCCGACGTTCATCGGTCCGCAGGCCGACGACCTTCAGGTCGCGCGGATGCTGTCGGCGCTCGAGGATGGCGTGTTCGACGAGACCGAGCTGGAGCAGCTCCGTACGGAGTGGGCCGCGGTCGGCACCGAGGTTCCGGTGATCGGTATCACGGGCACGGGTGGAGCGGGCAAGAGCACCGTGACCGACGAGCTGCTCAGCCGGTTCGTCCGCCGATTCTCGGAGTTGCGGATTGCTGTCCTGGCTGTCGACCCGACCCGCCGGCGCACCGGTGGCGCGCTGCTCGGCGATCGGATCCGGATGAACAGCCTGCGTAACGAGCGGATCTTCATGCGTTCGATGGCGACCCGGCGACGGCACTCCTCGACCAGCGCGATGCTCGAGGACGCGCTTGTGTTCCTGCGCTCGGCGGGGTTCGAACTTGTGATCGTGGAGACCGCGGGGATCGGCCAGAGCGATTCCGAGATCGTCGATCTCGTCAACCTGCCGGTGTACGTGATGACGAGCGAGTTCGGCGCGGCGAGCCAGCTGGAGAAGATCGACATGCTCGATCTGGCGCAGATCGTCGTGATCAACAAGTTCGACAAGTCCGGCGCGCCGGATGCTCTGCGCGACGTGCGCAAGCAGTGGCGCCGCAACCACGTCGCGTTCGATGTTGGCGATGACGACGTCCCCGTGTATCCGACGATCGCAAGTCAGTTCAACGATCCAGGCCTGACCTGGATGTTCGTGAATTTGTGCCGCGCGATTGGCGCGCTGCCCGGAGTCGAATCTGATCGCTGGGAGTTCGGCGCGGAGCCGGGCTCGCGCGAGCCGCTCGGCAACGTGCTGATCCCCGGCAGCCGGGTGCGCTACCTCGCCGAGGTAGCCGAGCAGGGCCGTGCCATCAACGACGATGTCGAGCGCCGGGCACAGCTGGCATCAACGGCGGAGCACTGCTATGAGGCGCTCCGGGCGCTCGGTGACTCGGCGCTTCCGGAGCAACTCGAACCATATCCGGTCGCCGCGCTCGACGCCGCGGGTGGCGCGGGCTTGCCGGCGCTCCGCGCGCGCTACAACGAGGCGCTGGCGGCGCTAGGCCCGGAGGCGGCCGAGCTGCTTCGCGGCTGGACCGCCCAGCTCGACGGCATCACGGCGAAGACGTACAGCTATACCGTGCGCGACCGCCAGGTCACCGGCGAGAACTACCGCGAGTCGCTGAGCCAGCAGCTGATCCCGAAGATCGCGCCGCCGCGGTTCAACGGGTGGGGCGATCGGCTGCGGTTCCTGATGAAGGAGAACCTGCCGGGGTCCTACCCGTACACCGGTGGCGTGTTCCCATACCGGCGCGAGGGCGAGGACCCGACGCGGATGTTCGCCGGCGAGGGCACACCGGAGCGCACCAACCGACGCTTCCACTACCTGTCACACGGGCAGCCGGCGGCGCGGCTTTCGACCGCGTTCGACTCCGTCACGCTGTACGGCGAGGACCCGGCCGAGCGGCCCGATATCTACGGTAAGGTCGGTAACTCGGGCGTCTCGATCGCGAGCGTGGACGACGCCAAGAAGTTGTATTCGGGGTTTGACCTGTGCGCACCGTCGACGTCGGTGTCGATGACGATCAACGGGCCGGCGCCGATCATCCTGGCGTTCTTCATGAACGCCGCGATCGACCAGCAGGTCGAGACGCACCTCCGTGAGACGGGGGGGTGGGATGAGGCGCAGCGCCGGCTGGCAGATTACTTCGGCGACGGGCAACGGCCCGTCTATGCGGGTGAGCTGCCGGACGGCAACGCGGGCCTGGGGCTCGGATTGCTTGGTGTGTCGGGCGACATGGTCGTCGAACCTGACGTGTATGAGCGGATCAGGGCGAAGACGCTGCGCAGCGTCCGCGGCACCGTTCAGGCGGACATACTGAAGGAGGACCAGGCGCAGAACACGTGCATCTTCTCGACCGAGTTCGCGCTGAAGATGATGGGCGACGTCCAGCAGTACTTCGTCGACCACGAGGTCCGCAACTTCTACAGCGTCTCGATCAGCGGCTACCACATCGCCGAGGCCGGCGCGAACCCGATCTCGCAGCTCGCGTTCACCTTGTCGAACGGTTTCACGATCGTCGAGTACTACCTGGCACGCGGGATGAACATCGACGCGTTCGCGCCGAACCTGTCGTTCTTCTTCTCCAACGGCATGGAGCCCGAGTACGCGGTCATCGGACGGGTCGCCCGGCGGATCTGGGCGCGCGCGATGCGCGAGCGCTACGGCGCCTCGCCACGCAGCCAGATGCTCAAGTACCACATCCAGACCTCCGGCCGGTCGCTGCATGCCCAGGAGATCAGCTTCAACGACATCCGCACCACGCTCCAGGCGATGTACGCGATCTTCGACAACTGCAACAGCCTCCACACCAACGCGTACGACGAGGCGATCACCACCCCGACCGAGGAATCGGTCCGCCGAGCGGTCGCGATCCAGCTGATCATCAACCGCGAACTCGGCTTGAATTACACCGAGAACCCGTGGCAGGGCTCGTTCATCATCGACGAGCTGACCGACCTCGTCGAGGCCGCGGTGTATGAGGAGTTCGACCGGATCTCCGAACGAGGTGGTGTCCTGGGCGCGATGGACACGATGTACCAGCGCTCAAAGATCCAGGAGGAGAGCCTCTACTACGAGCGGCTCAAGCACACCGGCGAGCTGCCGCTGATCGGCGTCAACACGTTCCTGCCCAAGCAGGGCGAGGGCCAGCAGATCGACACGCTCGAGCTGATGCGCTCCGACGATCAGGAGAAGCAGGCCCAGATCGCCAGCGTGCGCGCCTTCCAGGACCGGGCTGTCGACCGCTGCCCCGCGGCGCTCGTGCGCCTGCAGGAGGTGGCACGCGAGCGAGGGAACGTGTTCGAGGCGTTGATGGAGGCCGTCAAGGTCGCATCGCTCGGACAGATCTCGGCGGCGTTGTACGAGGTCGGCGGCGAGTACCGACGCAACATGTAGCGTCAGCGGCGATGCACGCGGTCCGCATCCTCCCGCCGTCGAAGCCGGCCGATGCCGCCGGCGTGGTACACGAGCCCGCGGGCGGAGACGCCAGGATCGTGTGCCTTGTGCCGAGCATCACCGAGCTGGTCTGCGATCTCGGCCTCGCCGGTCAGCTCGTCGGGCGGACCGGGTTCTGCATCCACCCGTGGGAGACGGTCCGCACGATCCCCAAGCTCGGCGGCACCAAGGACGTCAAGCTCGACCGGATCCGTCAGCTCGCCCCGACCCACGCGATCCTCAACATCGACGAGAACCGTCGCGAAGACGCCGACGCGCTCGCCGAGTTCGTGCCGCACATCGTCGTCACCCATCCCCTCGCGCCGCTCGACAACCTTGCCCTCTACCGGCTGCTCGGTGCGATCTTCGGTCGCGAGACGCAGGCCGAGCGACTGTGCGCCGAGTTCGAGAGTGCGCTGAACGAGCTCCGCGCGCGGCCGTGGGCGCCCCGGGACGTCCTGTACCTGATCTGGCGTGAGCCGTGGATGGCGGTCGCCACGGAGACCTACATTTCCCAAACGCTGGCGCTCGTCAACTGGCACACCCAGCCGCTGGGCGCAGCCGACCGCTATCCGGAGGTCGACCTCAGCGCGTTCGCCAGCAAGGTCGACAGCGTGCTGCTCAGCAGCGAGCCCTACCACTTCCGGGAGCGCCATATCGCGGAGGTCGCCGCCGCGGTGCCGGGAGCCGAGATATCGCTGATCGACGGTGAGATGACCTCCTGGTACGGCAGCCGAGCGATCCTGGGTCTTCGATATCTCGCCGACTACGCCACAACGATGGTCGCCGGATGACCGCTCGCGAGCAGATCGATGAAGCCGCCCGGCGCCGGATCGAATCCCCGTGCATCGGCGTATGTGTCATCGATCCCGCGACCGATTGCTGCGAGGGGTGCTATCGAACGCTCGCCGAGGTTGCGTCCTGGAGCACGTCATCCGCCCTAGAGCGCACGCAGATCCTGGACAGAGTCGAGCGCCGAAAGGCTGGCAGTCGGGTCTCGGCAAGAATGCGCGGCGCGATGAACGGAGACAGCAGATGAACGACATCCTCGGCGCGGCCCGCGCGCAGGTGCTGGAGGACGGGGTGCCGCTCGACGAGACGTAGGCGCTGGCGGTGCTCGAGCTTCCGGACGATCGGGTACCGGACGCGCGCGCTCTCGCGCGCGAGGTGCGGATGCGATGGTGCGGTCCGGCGGTCTGCTGGGCGGCCCGCACGAGTGCAGGGATGTCAAGCCTGACCGCGCGCACCGGCGTGTGGAACCGGCCCGACTGCGAGCAGAAGTGGCAGTCCTCCGGGCAGCCGCCGGTCTTGATCGACACGATCCCTTCGACCTCGACCGCTCACAGACGGAAAATCCCTGCAACTCGCTGCATTGAAGTTCCGCTCCACCTCGGCTCAGATCCTCGGATTTTGCGTTCGTTTTCGGGGGTTTAGGCAGGGAGATCGAGTCCCTGCCAAATGACGAGGACGCCGGCGCCGACTCCCTCCTCTGCACCTCCTCAGCTCGCCGCACGGCCGCCGCGCGGGCGACGTCCCAGCTACCGAACAGGTGGGTGACCACGCTCGCCGCCGGCCACTCTCCCTCAGCGAGGCGCTCCACGGCCTCTCCCCCACGTCGGCGCGCATGCGTTACCGACCAGTCGTAAGACGAGGGAAGCCTCCCGTACCGATCAAGCCACTCCCCCATCGCCGCCAGCACGCGCGTGGGGTCGTAGAAGTACGCCTTGATCGTCGCCGGCGAGCGTCCGAGCCGATCGGCGATCTGCCCGATCGACAGGCCCTCGGACTCGCGAAAGTGCCTCGCCAACGACACGGCACGGCGACGCTCAACCACGCGATCGTACGCCGCCGAGCGCCGAACGGAGACCATGCCTCCAGCTATCGGCTACGTCGACGCGATCCCCGTTGCTCGCGTCGTTCCGAGACCCGGCCCGCGGCGGGGATGCTTGCCGAGCGCACTGCATGTGAGGAGGACCTCGATCATCCTGAGTTCGCTTCTTCAGCCAGCGTTTCTGCATCACCGGCGAAGGAAGCGTCCGCCGCCACTCGCCGATCGCTCGTCTGCGCCTCCGAAGCGCGACAAATATTCCGGAAGGCCCTGATTGTGAGCGACCCCGTCCCAAGCGGAGCCTCACCGTCGCGCAGCCGGCGACGGAGAGAGGGTTTCAGCCGGATGGCTCCTGCGCGGTGCCGCCGGTCGAGGTCACGAGGTCGACCCCCGCCGACGTCGTGGCCGGGACCAGGTCTCGGGCTCCTCCTCATCGATGTGCTCCAGCAGCCAAGCTCCGGCCCGGCGCTTCTGCTGGCGCAGCAAGTCCGCCGCCGCCTGGCCGTCGCCCGCGAGCAGCGCCTCGTAGATCCCGCGGTGCTCAGCCGCGGATGCCCGGACGCTGTGGGCATCACCCACGAAGATCCGCCGGCACCAGTCCGTCGAGTTCCAGTAGTCGCGGATCAGCGCCAGCAGTCGCTTGTACGGCTGAGCCTCGTAGATCGCAAAGTGAAACTCGCGGTTGAGCTCTCCGTAGTCGTCGAGCCGTCCGTCGCGCTCGGCTTCCTCCATCTGCTCGAGGAGCTCGCGGAGATGATCGAGTTGGTCTCGATTGATCGACCGCGACGCGCGCACGATGGCCAGCGCTTCGAGCTCGCCACGAATCGCGAAGATCTCCTCGATGTCATGCGGGTGCAGGGTCGTGACAACCGCGCCCTTGTGAGTCTCGAACTCGAGCAGTCCTTCGGCCTCGAGCCGCTTCACGCCCTCGCGAACCGGGATGTCCGAGAAACCGAGCTCGGCTGCGATGCGGCTGATGCGCACGCGCTCGCCTGGGCGCAGCTCGCCGGAGAGCACCCTCTCGCGCACGTATTCGCACGCAAGCTCAGCCTTGCTTGGCGGCGCGGCGCCCCTGACGTTCCGGTGCGTGGTCATGTCGACATCAAACGCAAAGTCTATAGACCTTCCCTAGCATATATAAAATCGTGGGGCGGACCACCTCGCCGGACGGGCGCACGACTCCCTCCGAATCGGCTCGCGCGTTGGTCCGGGGCGGTTACGACCTCCATGTCCACGTCGCTCCCGATCTGATCCCACGGCGGATCGACGACGTTGCGCTCGCGGGCCGTTGCCGGGAGGTCGGGCTCGCCGGGTTCGTGCTCAAGTCTCATTACCAGGTCACTGCCGAGCGGGCCGCGGTGGTCGCGGGGGTCGTGCCCGGCGTCGACGTCGTCGGTGCGATCACGCTCAACTCCCCCGTCGGAGGACTCAGCGCGCTCGCGGTGGAGATCGCGGCCCGCTCGGGTGCCCGCTTCGTGTGGATGCCGACATTCGATGCCGCGAATGAAACCGCAGGGCGGGGCGAGCCCGAACCGGAGGCCACGCTCCCCGTCTGGGCGAAGCTTCAGGTCGCGCTACGCAGGGACGGCGTCGAGTCACCGTCGATCACCGTGCTCGACGAGCACGGCCGGCTGCGGCCCGAGGCCCGAGAGGTGATCGCGACCGCGGCCCGTCATCAGCTCGTGCTCGGCACCGGTCACCTCGCGCGCGACGAGATCTTCGCCGTCGTCAGGACGGCGCGCGAGCTCGGCGTCGAGCGGATTGTCGTCACCCACCCGGACTTCCCGTCTCAAAATCTGCCCGCTGAGGACCAATGCGCGCTGGCCGATCTGGGCGCCCTGCTCGAACGCTGCTTCGCAACGTCTCACACTGGCCGGGTGCCGTGGAAACGGGTGTTAGCCAGCATCCGGCAAGTCGGACCGGAACGGTCATTCATCTCGAGTGACCTCGGCCAGGTCCACAACCCCGCGGTGGAGGACGGCCTCGCGCTGTTCGCGGACCGGCTTCTGGAGGCCGGCTTCAGCGCCTCGGAGATTCACACGATGGCCGTGGTCAACACGCGCCGGCTCGCAGCTCCAACTGCCACGCCGTAGGCGAGCAAATCTACAAAAGCCATACTGCACGACCATCGACGCTGCTATAGAATCTCCATCATTCTATATGATGTGCGCTTAGAATACATGGAGATTCTCGACCATCCCCGCGCTCGACGGCGCACCGAAGGCGAACTTCAGCAAGGGAACAGAAATCGTCGAGGCGAGACCCGATGAGCGACGACGTGCGGTTATACGCGTTCCACTGCGGCGGCGACCTGTCCGACATGGCCGGCTTCGATCCGTTCGACGAGCGAGTGGGCACAAAGGTCTACAACCCGTACTTCTTCTTCCTGATCACGCATCCACAGGGCACGGTGGTGTTCGACAGCGGTCTGCACCCGGCGCTCGCGAGCGATCCCGAGTCGCGGCTTGGCCCCGATGCCGCGTCCTTCCGGCTGCAGCTCGGCTCCGACGATCACGTCGAGGCGCTGTTGTCGACGGTCGGCATGAAGCCCGCAGACGTCGACATCGTGGTCCAGTCCCATCTGCATTTCGATCACGCCGGCGGCCTCGAGGCACTGCGTCACGCGCCGGTTCTCGTCCAGCGTCGTGAGCTCGAGTTTGCGCGGGATCCGCCCGTCTACCAACGCGACGTCTACGCGCGCGCCGACTTCGATCTCGAGCTCGACTGGCAGGAGCTGGTCGGCGACCACGACGTGTTCGGAGACGGACGGCTGAGGATAGTCGCGACCCCGGGACACACGCCGGGTCACCAGTCGCTGATGGTCGCGCTCGGCCAGCAAGTCGTGATCCTGCTCGCCGACGCCACCTATCTGCTCGACAAGATGCGGGCCCGCAGGCTGCCGGCGATCCTGTGGAGCCCGGACGAGATGGTCGCGTCGTGGGAGCGCCTCGAGCAGCTCGAGCGCGAGCACGACGCGCTGCTCATGCCCACACACAACCTCGACTTCCGGACGCAGATGAAGCTCGCGCCCGACAGTTGGTACGAGTGAACGCACCGTTCGCAGGAACTGGAGAGGATGAAAATGGACGCCCAGGTATCAACCCAGAGCAGCGGCACGAGCACGGCGCCGGAGCAGGGAGACGGCTCACCGCACCTGTTCGTTCGTAACTCGACGGGCCTCGTACGCGCGATATCGCAGCGCGACAACATGCTGCTGTCCGCACTCACCGGCGCGCCGGCCGCTTTTCTCGCGCTGACGGTGTTCTTCGTGTTCACCGGGCTGCGGGACGGCAACCTGTACGTCGCAGCGCTGCTCGTGCTTCCGCTGGTGTTCGCGTTCAGCTACGCGTTCGGGCTGATGACGGCGGCGTTCCCGCGCTCCGGGGGCGATTACACGATCGTGACGCGGGTCCTCACGCCCAGCCTCGGACTCATCTCGTCGTTCTGCATGATGGTGGGAGGGGTGGCGCTCTCGCAGGCGTACCTCGGCCGCTTCGCTGCGACGCTCGCGGTCGCGCCGAGCCTCCAGACGATCGGCGTCGTCGCCCACAGCCCCACCCTGTTCCGCTGGGGGAATGATGTCGCCACCGGACACGGCTGGTGGTTCGCAATCGGACTGTTCGTGTTCTCGATCGGCGCGCTCGCGTTCTGGGGAGGACCGAAGTGGGTCAAGCGCGTTATGGGGGTCGGGTTCTTCGGCAGCACGGGTGGCCTACTGGTCGCCACGATCATCGCGGTCTTCACCTCCCACCACGCCTTCGTCAACGATTTCAACTCGACGACAAGCGCGTTCAATGGCGTTGCCGACAACTACAACGCGACGTTGACGGCGGGCGCCAAGGCCGGCGCGACCGTCTCGTCGGGCTTCTCGTGGACGGATACCGTCGCGGTTATCGGAGTCTGGGCGACGAGCCAGATCTACACGTACTTCGCGGCGTTCGCGGGCGGCGAGTTGCGCCAAGCGAACTCACGCCGGACCCCATATCGGATGGCGATCGGCGGCACCATATCGATCCTGATTGAGATCGCCTGCATCTACTTCCTGATCCACAGCTGGGGACGCCCGTTCCTCGCTGCATCGTTCGGCAGCGGTTTTCCGGCGTCGCTCGGGTCATCACCGGCGTACTTCACGCTCAGCGCGTACCAGGTCGGGAACACGATCTACGCGGTACTGATCTGTCTGTCGTTCTTCCTTGTGTATCCGATGTTCGTTTCGGTGTCCTACCTGGCGCTGACGAGGACGCTATTCGCGTACTCGTTCGACGGGATCCTGCCCGAACGTGTGGCCTCGGTCTCGAAGCGCACGAACGCGCCGGCGTTTGCGATCGCCGTCGCGTTCGTGATCCTCGCCCTGTTCCTCGCCTGGGCGGTGTTCATTGCCACTAACGCGCTCCAGGTCGTCGTCTACGCGACCGTGATCCAGCTGGTCGCGATGATGCTCGTCGGGCTGTCGGCGACGGTGTTCCCATGGCGGCGCCCCGAGCTGTACCGGGCGAGCGGCGTCACCTGGTCGATCGCGGGCATTCCGGTGGTCGCGATCGCCGGTGTCGCGTCGATCCTCGGTGGCGCGTTCATCATCTGGATCTTCTTTCACTACGCGTACTTCGGTCTCGCCAACAAAGGCAAGTTCTTTATCTGGTTCGGCGGGACCGCGGTCGCGGCGCTGATCTTCTACCTGATCGCTAAGACCATCCGGCAGCGTCAGGGAACCGACCTATCGCTCGTCTATGCCGAGATTCCTCCGGAGTAGCCGGAAGGACCGCCGGCGGGCGGCCGGCGCATTCACTCTGTACTACGCGTCAGACCTGCATGGCACCGTGCGCTGCTGGCGGAAGTTCCTCGGCGCCGGGAGGTTCTACAAGGCTGATGCACTTGTGATGGGCGGCGATCTCGCCGGCAAGGCGATCGTGCCGATCGAGCTCGCGGGCGACGGTCAGTTCTCGGCCGAGTTCCTCGGCGAGCGCTACCGCGGCAACAACCGGTCAGAACTCGACGAGCTCGAGAATGCGGTCCGCTACAACGGTTTCTATCCCTATGCCGCGGATGTGTCGGAGCTCGAGCGATACCGCAGCGACGCCGCGGCGCGCGACGAGCTGTTCGAGAGGCTGATGGTGGAGGAGGCGCGTCGCTGGATGGAGCTGGCCGACACTCGGATCGCCGAAAACGGTATCCCGGTGTACGTCGTCGCCGGCAACGACGACCCATGGACCCTCGACGCGGTGCTCGGCGGCGCCGAACGAGTGATCAGCGCCGAGGACAAGGTCGTGATGGTCGGCGAGCACGAGATGATCTCCTGCTCGTATGCGAACCCGACGCCGTGGAACTCGCCGCGCGAGCTCTCAGAAGACGACCTCTACGCCCGTCTCAAGGAACTGGCCGGCTCGGTGACCGCCCCGGAGCGCGCGATCTTCAACCTGCACGTCCCTCCCTACGACACGGCGCTCGACAAGGCGGCGCTGGTCAACGACGATCTGACCTACGTAACCCACGGCGGCGAACCGGTCGAGGGCCCGGTCGGAAGTCATGCGGTCCGACAGATCATCGAGGAGTATCAGCCCATGCTTGCGCTGCACGGACATATTCACGAGAGTCGTGGCGTCACGCGCCTCGGCCGGACGCTCTGCATTAACCCGGGCTCCGAGTACAACAGCGGCCGCATCCACGGCGTGCTCGTGACGCTGGGCCAAGACGAGGTCACGCGCCACCAGTTTGTGGTCGGATGATGCTCACGCCCGACACAGCCGGGACGGCCGACGAACCGACGCTCGTGGAGGAGGCCGAGAAGCTCATCGGGCAGCTCGCACAGGGCGACGTCGTCGGACGGTTGCTCGGCGGTGTCGCGGTCGCGTTGCGATGCCCTGCCGCACGACCACCCTCACCGCTCGCGCGCAGCTACTCCGACCTCGACATCGTTATCACGCGCCCGTCGCGACGCCGCCTGCCGGCCACCCTCGCCGCGCTCGAATTCACCGCGGCCGATCGTTTCAACGCGATGAACGGTCACTCCCGTCAGCTGTACACGAGCAAGGACGGTGTCGATCTCGACGTGTTCATCGAGCAGTTCAAGATGTGCCACGAGATCGATCTTAAGGGCCGCGTCGAGATAGACGAGGCCACGCTGCCGTTGGCCGAACTGCTGCTGACGAAGCTCCAAGTCGCGGAGTTGACCGACAAGGACGTGCGTGACTGCGTTGCGCTGGTAATCGACCACGAGCTGACCGACGGCGACGGCGGGATCAACGTGACGAGGATCTGCGAGCTCACCTCGACCGACTGGGGTTGGTTCCGAACGGTTACCGAGAACCTCGGCAAGGTGAAGGCCCACGCCGGTGGGCTCGGCCTGCCGGCCGATCAAGCCGACGCGGCTGCGGCGAGGGTCGACGGGCTGCTGTCGCGGATCGAAGCCACACCGAAGGGCCTGCGCTGGAAGGCGAGGGCGCGGCTCGGCGACCGCGTCTCCTGGCGCGAGGAACCGGACGAGAAACGCAAGTGAGCGGGTTGCGCGACCCGAAGTACGACGTGCTGTTCGAGCCGGTCCGGATCGGTTCGAAGGTGATGCGCAACCGCTTCTACCAGACCCCCCACTGCTCGGGGTTCGGGAGTGACTACGCCGGGACGCAGGCGGAGTTCCGCGGCACCAAGGCCGAGGGAGGCTGGGCCGTCGTCAACACTGAGTACTGCTCGATCCACCCCGAAAGCGACGACGCGCCATTCATCCAGGCAAAGCTCTGGGACGAGACCGACGTGCGCAACCTGAGCATGATGGTGCAGCGCGCCCACCAGTACGACTCGCTGGCCGGCGTCGAGCTCAACTACTTCGGCCCGAACCACACCGGCCACGAGCTCCGGCACCCGGCCCGTGGCGTCTCACAGATCCCCAGCGCCCGGTTCGTGATGCACTCGTGCTACGAGATGGACCGCGACGACATCCGGGAGCTTCAGGGCTTCTACGTCGCGGCGGCCGAGCGCGCGCGCGAGGCCGGGTTCGACCTGATTCTTGTCTACGGCGCGGAGACGGTGCCGATCACGCAGCAGTTCCTAATGCCGTACTTCAACCGGCGCACGGACGAGTATGGCGGGTCGTTCGAAAATCGCGCTCGCTTCACGCGCGAGGTGCTCGAGATGATCCGCGACGCGATCGGCGACGACTGCGCGCTCGGCGTGCGCTTCTCGATCGACACCCTCAGTGAAGACGGGCTCGGGATCGAGGTACAAGAGGACGGAGTTCGCTTCATCGAGCATGTAGACCACCTCGTCGACCTCTGGGACGTCCAGGTCGGCCCGCCGAGCCTGCTCGACACGACCGACTCGGTGTCCGCGTCGAGGGTCCGGCCGGAGAACTGGCAGAAGCCCTGGGTCGAGCAGATCCGCCCGCATACCGACAAGCCGATCGTCGGCGTCGGACGCTTCACGAACCCGGACACGATGGTCGCGGCGATTCGGTCGGGACAGCTAGACATCATCGGCGCGGCGCGCCCATCGATCGCAGACCCGTTCCTGCCGAAGAAGATCGAGGAGGGCCGGCTCGACGAGATCCGCGAGTGCATCGGCTGCAACATCTGCATCGGCCGGTTCAAGCAGGGTGGCGCTCGCATGGTCTGCACGCAGAACCCGACCGCGGGAGAGGAATTCCGGCGAGGCTGGCATCCGGAGAGGTTCACGCGCGCGCGCAACAGCGACAACGACGTGCTCGTCGTCGGCGCGGGACCGGCCGGGATGGAGTGCGCGATCGTGCTCGCCAAGCGCGGTATGCGGAGGGTCCACCTAGTGGAGGCCGCGGACGAGATCGGCGGCACGATGCGCTGGATCTCACGCCTCCCCGGGCTCGGCGAGTGGGGACGGGTGATCGACTACCGGCGGATCCAGATCCAGAAGTTGAAGAACCTCGAGTTCATTCCGGGCACGAGGCTTGACGTGACGGCCGTGGCTGAATACGGGGCCGAGATCGTGGTCGTCGCGACCGGCGCGCGGTGGGCGACCGACGGCCTCAACGGCTGGACCCGCGATGTCGTGCCGGGCGCCGACGCAACCCTGCCGCACTGCCTGACGCCCGAACAGATCATGGTCGACGGCCGGCGGCCGCCGGGCGAGCACGTGCTCGTCTACGACTGCGAGGGCTACTTTATGGGCGCGTCCCTAGCGGAGAAGCTCGCGCGCGACGGGCAGCACGTGACGCTCGTGACCCCTTTTGCGGCGATCGGGCCGTACATGACGTTCACCACCGAGGCGATCTACATGCATAAGACGCTCGGCCGCCTCGGCGTCGAGATGATCACCGATCGCGTTCTACGGCGGATCGATCCCGGCGCGGTTGGCGGCGGTCCGCTGTCCGACCCTGCGACCACGACAGTCTGGAACGCCGACAGCGTCGTTCTGATCACTCAGCGCAACTCGAACGACGCGATCTACCGAGAGCTGCGGAGTGCGCCCGACCGTCTCGAGCGCGAGGGCATCACCGGCCTCTACAGGATCGGGGACTGCGTCGAGCCGCGTCTGATCGCCGAATCCATATTCGACGGGCACCGGCTCGGGCGCGAGATCGACTCCGAGGACCCTGCCACTCCGCGCACGGCGACCCGCGAGAACCTGGTGCTCGGGACCGCTCAGTCGCCGACCGGATCTACGGCCCCGGCCAGCTCCTCCCGAGCGTAGTCGTCGCGTCGCGGGCTGAATACGCTCAGGTCGACGGCGGGCTCTGATCCGATCGTCTGCGCCCAGTGGACGGTGTCGGGCGGAATCACGAGCATCGACCCGGGGCCGACGATCGCCTCCTCCTCGCCGACGACGAACTTCAGTTCGCCGGACAGCACGTAGACGATCTGTTCGTGCGGGTGCGAGTGCGGGTTCGGCGCGTGCCCGGGTTCGAGCGTCGTGAACGCCAGCGTCGCGTTGTCGCCGGAGAACGCTCGTCGCGTGACCCCTGAGCGAGCGATCGTGGCGTTCAGGTCGTCGAGTTTGTTGAGCTTCATCTGCGCTCCTGCTTCATCGGTCGGGTTCGTCCCCGAATGGTGGCGTCGCATAGGTGTCGAACGAGGGCGGGAATCCGCGGCCCCACGCGCGCGAGGCCTTGTACTGCGACTCCGTCCAGATCGTGGTTCCCTCGGCGTCGGGATCGAACACGAGGTATCCGCCCGACGTGACCTCGATCCGGTTCCCGCCCGGCTCGTACACATATAGATAGAAGGAGTGGATCGGGGTGTGCTTTGCCGGCCCGGCCTCGATGAACACCCCGTGATCCTGAAACAGATCCGCAGCACGCAGCACCTCCTCGCGCGTGTCGACCCAGAACGCGACGTGATGGAGCCTGCCGCGCACCGGTAGCCGTTCGAGGATGTAGATGATCTCGTGGCCCTGGATCGTCGCCGTCAGCCACGCGCCGTACTCGCGGCCGTCGTCGAGCTCGATGATCTCCAGCGATCGGTACCCGAGCTCCTGCTCGAGAAACTGGCGGCACGCCCGCACGTTTGGTGAGACGAAATTGACGTGCTCGAGCCGGCGCACGCCTACCCCGCGGCCGGTCCGGCGCTGGTGCTGGTTGCGCATCGCCGGGATCAGCCCCTCGGGCGGGCGATACCGCTCAGTCTCGTAGTAGATCTCGAACCGGCGTCCGTCGGGGTCAGTGAACCGGTACGCGGGGCCGTGCCCGAGGTCCCCGTCGATCCAGCCGATGCCACGATCGGAGCGTTCGAGGGCCGCCACCCGGCTTTGAAGCGCCCGATCGCTCGAAGCCCTCAGTGCGAGGTGACCGAGGCCCGACGTCGGGGCCTCGGTCAACTTGACGCTGTAGCGCTCGTAGTCGCCGAACCCGCGGAGATAGACGGACGCCCCGATTTCGGCCTCGCGCTCCATCCCGAGCACGTTCTCGAAGAACGCGAGGCTCTCGTCCGGCTTGGGGGATAGCAGCTCGACGTGTCCGATGTGAGCTACATCACCGCGCGCGGACATTCCGCGGATCATATACGACTTACCGAGTTTCGATATTCTATGACCAGTGGCCACAGCGGGTCCGATGTGTTGAGAGAGACATGACCGAAGGGCCGGTCGCGCTCAATCGTGCGCTCGTCGCAGCCTGCTGGACCTCGGCCGGCGACGCCGCCCCACTCAGCGGCAACGGCACGAGCCCGATCGACATCCGCACGCGGATCGAGGCGGTCGCCGCGACCGGCTGGACCGGGATGGGGATCGTGCACGCCGACCTGGTGCGGGCACGCGACACGATCGGCCTGCGAGGGCTGGGAGAGCTGCTCGCCGACAACGGTCTCGTGACGCTCGAGCTCGAGTTCATCCGCGATTGGTGGACGACCGGAGCGCGGCGCGTCGCGTCCGATCGCGTCCGTCACGATCTGCTCGAGGCGGCCACCGAGCTCGACGTCAGGACGGTGAAGGCCGGGGCGAAGAACGGCGGCGACCCGGTGGATCGCGACGAGTTCCTCTCCGAGTTCGACCGGCTCGCGACCGACGCGCGCGACGCCGGCACGCGGATCGCGCTCGAATCGACCGCATCCTCCGACGTCCTGCCGACCGTAAAGGACGCGATCGACATCGTGCAGGCGGTCGGCAATCCGCATGGCGGCCTGTGCGTCGACGTCTGGCACACCAGCCGTTCGGGCACCAGCCACTCCGAGCTGGCCGACATGCTGCCGCTGGAGAAGGTATTCGCGGCCGAGCTGTCCGACGGCGGCGCCGAGGCACCCGAGTCGATCTGGGACGACGAGACCAACCAGCGTCGCTTGCCGGGCGACGGCGCGTTCGACGTCGCCGGCTTCGTCGTCGCGCTGCACGACCTCGGCTATCGAGGCCATTGGGGCATCGAGATCATGTCCGAGGAGCACCGCGCGTTGCCGGTCAGGACGGCGCTTGAACGTGCCTACGCGAGCGGGAACCGCGCGCTCGACGCCGCCCAGGCACAGCTCGCCGAACGATCCCCGGGGACGGCCTAGCGCCGCGCCCTACCGGCCCCAACCCCACTCCGACAGCCGCGCCCAGTCCTCGCGCAGTCGGGGAGCCGGGTCCTCGCCATCGACCAACTCGTACACCGTCGGACCGCTCCACCCGGTGTCGCGCATCACCTCGGCGACGGCGCCGAAGTCGATCTCGCCGAGGCCAATCCGGGTATGCGCCCAGCGGTCGCGCGCCGCGTCGCTGATGTGGACCACGTCGACTACCGATCCGAGCTCGCGTAGATCGGCCGCCGGATCGCCGCCGGCCCAGTAGACGTTGGCACAGTCGAGCGTCATCCCGAGCTCGGGGACGTCGAACTCGCGGACCATCGCCGCGACCTCGGCCGAGGACTGGAGGAACCCGTAGGGCACTGTCTCGAGCGCGACCGTGACCCCCAGCCGCTCGGCGAGCGGCAGTAGCTGCTGGATCCGTCCGCGCAGGAGGTCCTTGGTCCGCTCCTCGGGCATCGGCGCCAGCGCGTTGGCGCGGCCGCTGACCATCACCACGAACGGCGCCTCGAGGTCGGATGCGAGCTCAATCGCCGCCCGGTAGTGACGGTGCGCCGTCTCCCAGTGGTTGACGATCGGGCTGATCGGGTTCATCTCTACCGGGTTGGTGGCGACGCACTTGAGCCCGTGGCGGTCGAGCGTCCGTTTGATCGCGCGCCGCTCGGCGCTCTTGAGATCCGACAGGTCGATGTGGGGCGGCGAGGTCGCGATCTCGACGAGCTCGTACCCCAGCCCGGCGATGTCGGCGAGTGCATCGTCGAGCGTCCGAAAGTAGACGTACCCGTAACTGGCGGCGGCAAGTGGCAGTGTCATCGCACCCTCGATCCTATATCCGCTTCGTAATCCTATAGATTCATCGAGATCATATGCCTTCATGCCACCGCGCTGCGGCATTCCGCGATCACCGAACGGGCCTCGTCGAGATCGTCCCAAGGCGGGTCGATCGAGACCTCGTCGAACCCGACCCTCGCCAGCTCTCGGAGCGCCCCGAGCCGGCCGGGTACGTCGCCGATGCGCATCTCCCCGGACACACGCAGCACCGTCCGCAGGGCCGGCATGCCCGGCGCACGCAGCTCGTGGACGTGCTCGAGCTTGCGCGCCAGATCGTCGACGTCGAGGATGTCCCACCGCGTCAGCGCGAGCCAGCCGTCTCCCAGCCTCGCCGCGCGCTCGCGCGCGAGCTTTCCCATCCCGCCGACCATCACCGGGATCCCACCAGGGCCGACTGGCCGCGGGTAGCAGAGCGTGCCGGGCTCGATCCGGAAGAACTCTCCTTCGAACTCGGGCGGCCGCCCGGTCCAGCACGCCTTGAGCACTTCGATCGCCTCGCTCGTCCGCCTGCCGCGCGCCTTGAAGTCGCGCCCGAGCGCCGCGAACTCCTCCGCGTACCAGCCGGTGCCGACGCCGAGCAGCAGCCGCCCGCCGGACAGCCAGTCGATCGTCGCGGCGGTGTTCGCGAGCTGGATCGGGTCGCGGAGCGGCAAGATCAGCACCGCCGGGCCGACCGAGATTCGGGTCGAGGAGGCAGCCATCCACGTGCACGCTGTGAGCGAGTCGGCGAACGGGGCCTCGGCGTCCCAGGTGACCTTGCCGCTGGTCGCATACGGGTAATGCGACTCCGTCTGCTCAGCCATCACGATGTGGTCGGAGACCCAGACCGAGCTGGCGCCCGCTGCCTCGGCCTCGGACGCCATCACCCGCAGGCCGGGATCGAGCGTCTTTGGTCCGACCGTCGGGATCTTCAATCCGAGGCTCGGCACGCGCGAGTCAGGCCATCGCCAGGCCGTGGAGGTCGGCGCCAGTCAGGACGACCTTCTCGCGAGCGAACGGCAGCGGCGTCGCCGGATCGTCGGAGTCGATCTCCCGCCCGAGGCGATGCCCGTCGAAGATGCAGTCTGCGATCAGTCGCGGCTCGACACAGTCGCCGATCCGATAGAGGCCTGAGATCCCCTCGCGCTCGAGGCGCTCGGGGTCCTCGCGCAGCTCGTGGTAGATCGCGTCGTTCGAGTTGCGCTGCGTGATCAGGACGACGCCGTCGGCCTCCCAGGTCACGGTCGGAGCGGAGGCCGAGAACTCGCGGCCGGTGACCCGGCCTGGCTCGACCGACGTCAGCACGTGGTCGGTGACGACGTCGACCTCGAGCCGGTGGAGCACGCGGCTGACGTGCGGCAGCTCCGCGGTGAAACCGAGATACGGCCCGGCATTCGGGTGCGGCGTCACGAGCGTCACGCGCTTGCGCTCGCCGGCAAAACGCTCGGCCAGCGCCGACCCGAGGTAGTAGCCCTCGCAGTCGTAGACGATGACGCTGTCGCCCGGGACCGACTTTCCGTGGAGCATCACCTGCTCGGGAGTCAGGCAGTGCGGCAGGCCGGCGTCGGCGCCGGGAATCACGTCGCGGGTCCAGCCGCTCATCCCGTCGGTGGCCCACCTCGCGCCGGTCGCGATCACGACGAGCTCCGCGCCGTAGTCGGCGACGCCGTCGGCGTCGAGCCGCGTGCGCGGGATGAACTCGAGGTTCTTCAGCTTCTGGATCTGGATTCGGCGGTAATTCACGACCCGAGCCCACTCGCCGAACCCCGGGAGCCTCGGCACCCAGCGCATGATCCCGCCGAGCTCGTCGGCCGCGTCAACCAGGTGGACCCGTCTCATCCCGCGCTTGGCGAGCACGATCGCGCACTCCATCCCGGCGGGTCCGGCGCCGACCACGAGCACGTCGTTGTCGCCGTTGCTCGCGCGCGTGAACCTTTCCGGGTGCCAGCCGCGGCGGTATTCTTCGCCGGCGGTCGGGTTCTGCGTGCAGACGAGGCGCATGCCGCCGATCCTGAACCGCGAGAGGCAGATGTTGCAGCCGATGCACTCGCGGATCTCGTCGAGGCGACCCTCTTCGATCTTGCTCGGAAGGAACGGATCGGCGATCGAGGGCCGAGCGGCGCCGATGATGTCGAGCTGCCCCGAGTGGATTGCCGCGACCATCACATCGGGATCCGTGAACCGGCCAATGCCGACGATGGGCTTGTCGGTATGCGGGCGAATCTGCTCGATCCATGGCTTCTGGTGGTTTTGGGGGTGCACGCGCGAGGACGCCGCTGACTCGGTCGTGTCGAGCAGCGACGGCGGGCCGGTCTGGACGTCCCACAGGTCGACGAGGTGGTCGACGTGCTCGATGAACCTGATCCCGTCCTCCCCGACCTCGGTCCCGAGACCGTCCTCGCTCAGCGTGTCGACCGAGAACCGACAGCCAACCGCGCAGTCATCCCCGACCGCCTCGCGCACGCGCTCCAGTACTTCGCGCGCGAACCGCGCGCGGTTCTCGAACGCGCCGCCGTACTCGTCCGTGCGCCGGTTGAAGTACGGCATCAGGAACTGCTGCGTGATCGGAATCGACTCCGCCATGTAGACGAGCACGAGATCGAAACCGGCCTCCCGCGCCCGTTCGGCGGCCGCGACGTAGTGGCGCTGGAGCTCGCGGATATCGTCGCGGTCCATCGCGTAGCACGAGCGCATCGGGAACCTCGCGCTCGGGATCTGCGAGACGCCGCGCGCGGGGAGCCGGCTCTCGTAGCCCGTGTGGTTCGGGCCGCCGAAGTGCAGCTCGATCCCGGCGAGCGAGCCGTGGTCGTGTGCCCGCTCGCACATCAGGCTGAGGTTCTGGACGTCGTTCGCGTCCCAGATCCGCGCCTGGATCGACGGCGTGTCGTCGCTCTCGGGATGGATCGAGCAGTATTCGGTGTTGACCACGGCCCAGCCGCCCTCGGCCTTCATCCCGCGGAATTCCGCCTGCGTGCCGGCGTAGTCACTCCCGAACCCCGAGCAGTGCGGGGTCTGGTAGAAGCGGTTGCGCATCACCTTTGGCCCGATCCGGACCGGCTCGAACAGCACGTCGTACTTGGGGTCGCGGGGCATGCCATTGCATAATCCAAACTGGCGCCGGTGCAGTCAAGTAATCCGGCGACTGTTCCGACTATCTGACAAGACACTCCTCGATGAGCTCGGTCAGCTCGCGCAGGGCGATCCGTTCCCCGCTACCGGTGGTCTTGATCGCGTCTTCGTACATCGTCACGTCCTTCGGACAGGCGACGACGAAGTAGTCGAGCTCGCCCAGCGACAGCGCCTCGCGGATCCGGTTCTCCGACGGCCGCTCGGATCCGGTCGGTGCGGAGATCCAGATTCGCCCGCCGCCGGCGCCACAGCAGAACGAGTTGTCGCGGTTGCGCGGCATCTCCACAAGCGTGCAGCCGATCCGCTCGAGCAGCCGGCGCGGGCTCTCGTACTCGCCGTTCAGCCGCCCAAGGTGGCAAGGGTCGTGATACGTCACGCGGTAGTCCAGGTCGCGTGCGATCGGCAGCCGGCCCGCGTCGATCAGCTCGGTCAGCAGCTCGGTGTGATGGAGCACCCGCCACTCGCCGCCGAGCGCCGGGTACTCGTTCCGCAGCGTGTTCAGCGAATGAGGATCGCTCGTCACGATCCGGTTGAACTCGCAGCCGGAGAGCGCCTCGATGTTGTGCTCGGCGAGCGTCTCGAACAAGCCCTCCTCCCCGATCCGCCTGACGTCGTTGCCCGCGTTTCGCTCACCGTCGAAGAGGATCCCGAAGTCGACCTCGGCGGCGTGCAGTAGCCGCGCGAGCGCCCGCGTGACGCGCTGGGAGCGGGGGTCGAACGAGGCGTAATCGCCGACGAACCACAGCACGTCGACCGGTTCGGCGCGCGCGTCCTTGACCTCGAACTCGAGCTCCTGGGTCCAGCGCCCGCGCCGGCGGCGGTTCTCGCCGAACGAGTTGCCCGACTTGTGGATCGTCTGGAGCGTTGCCTGCAGCGCCGGCTCGAGCTCGCCGTCGTCGACTCGGCGGCGGCGGAGCTGATTGATGATCGGCGCCTGCTGAATCCCAACCGGGCAGATCTCGACGCACGCATTGCACTGCATGCACGACCACAGCGTGTCCTCGCCGATGCCGCCGGGACCGACTACGGCCGCGCCAAAGTCGTGGCGAGCGAGCGCCAGGATCACATCGCGTGGCGACAGCGGCAGCCCGGTCGCGTTCGCGGGACATGCCTCGTGGCACTTGCCGCACCGCGTGCAGGCATCGAGCTCGAGCAGGTGCAATGGGCTGAAGTCGGCGAGCGTCGCGTACCCGGCCGGCTGTGAGGCGAGCTCGGCGGGGATCGGCTCAAGGCGCGAGCCGGCCAGCGGGTCGCGCAGCGAGCTGCTGGCCAGTCCGGCCAGCATGTGCGCCCCCTTCGTGTACGGGATCGAGGCGACGAACGAGATCGCGAGCAGCCCGTGGAACCACCACAGCCCGTGGCGAAGCCCGGCCAGCGTCGCGTGTGGCAGTCCGGTCAGCGCCTGCGCGATGACCCAGCCCACGAACTGGGTGCCGCCGTAGCCGGGCTCGTCCATCGCGATCCGGATCCCCTCGAGCACGAATCCCGTCAGCGCGATCACGAGCAGGATCGACACGAACGCCCAGTCGCCGTGCGAGTACTGGCGGCTCCCGGCGGTGTACTCGAGCTTTGCCGGCCGGATCAGCGCGCGGCGGGCCATCATCGCGATCAGCCCGGCGACGAGCGCGGTGCCGAGCAGGTTCAGGACCTCCTTGTAGGCGAGGTAAAAGCCGCCGTGGAAATAGCTCCAGCCAAACACCGGGCTCGTGAAGTCGGTGTCGAAGCCGAGGATCACGGTCCCGGCGAACAGCGTCAGGAACCCGTAGAAGATCGCGCCGTGGGCCCACCCGGCAAACCGGTCGCGCCGGGCGATCGCCGTGTGCGAGAACGCTACGCGCGCGCCGGCTGCGAGCCGTCCCGGAAGCGAGCGCCACGGATACGGAGGCCACGGACCGCCCCGGCCGCGGCGGTAACGGGCGATCGGACGCCACACGCCGTAGACGAACACGGCGACCGATAGCACCGCGAGTACGTACCACAGCGCCTTCAGCCACGGCGTGAAATGCCAGAAGACCGCCCGGGTCGCCTCGCTCACGAGCGCGACCTACGCCAGCATCCGTTCGAGCTCGTCGGCGAGCTCGAACATGTCCGTCACCACACCGTAGTGGGCCACGCCGAAGATCGGCGCCTCGGGGTCAGTGTTCACCGCGATGATCGTCTCTGAGGAGCGCATCCCGGCCAGGTGCTGGATCGCGCCCGAGATTCCAAGGGCGAGGTAGACGCGCGGCTTGACCGTCCTCCCGGACTGCCCCACCTGCCGCGCGCTCGACACCCAGCCGGCATCAACCAACGGACGCGAAACGCTTAACACCGCGCCGAACCGGTCCGCAAGCTCCTCGAAGCGCGCGACGTTCTCCCCGTCTTCGACCCCGCGGCCAATAGCGAGCAGGAACGGAGCCTTCGTGATGTCGACGTCCGAGACCTCGGCGTCGCGGAACCCGAGGTGCTCGGTCCGCGCCGCGTCCGCGAGCGCCAGCTCCACCGTCCGCACCGTCGGCGTGCCGGATCCGGCGGTGGGCGGGTAGCTCCCGGCCCGGAGCATCAGCAGCACGCACTCCTTGCCGGGGAACTCGAGCTCGTTGCGGAGCTTGTCGCCGTAGGCGCCACGCGACGCAACCGGGCCTCGGTCCCAACCGACCGCCGTCACATCGCTGGCGAACCCGAGCCCGCGGCGAGCCGCGACAGCCGGGCCGACCCCGAGCGCGTCGACGGTGTGACCGAGCAGCACGAGCTCGGGACGGTGTTCGGAGATCAGCTCAGAGATGGCACGCTCGGACACGTGCGCCTCGGCATGCTCGCCCACGGTCGGCACGAGCAGCAGCTCGTCGACGCCGGCCACCGACAGCGCCTCGACGAACCGCTCCGGCGCGGAGTCGATCACGGCGACGGCGACAGGCGTTCCCGCGTGCTCGCGAAGCGCGACCGCGGCGCCGATCAGCTCGAGCGAGATCTCGCGCAGCTCCCCGCGGCGAGTCTCCGCGATCACGAGTACGCCGCTCATCCGGACATCCTCCCGCGCACGATCTCCGTGATCCGGCCGGCGACCTCGCTCGCCGAGCCGGTCAGCATCTCCGCGCCCTCGCCGTGCTCGGGAGCGCTGAGCCCGCGCGACCGCGAGCCCGAGGCGGCCTCGACCGCCTCGGCGTCGAGGCCCAGCTCGCCCAAACCGAGCACCGCCAGCGGCTTGTCCTTGGCTTGTTTGATCGCCCGCAGGTTCGCGTACCGCGGCTGGTTGATCCCAGTCTGGACCGTCAGCAGCGCCGGCGTGCGGACCCGGAGCAGCTCGACGGTGCCGCCCTCGAGCTCGCGCTCGACGGTCGCGGTGCGGGCGCCGCCATCGAAATCGAGCGCGCGCACGACCGCCACCCGAGGCAGATCGAGGTACGCCGCGAGCGCGGTCCCGGTGGCGCCGTTGACCGCGTCAGAGGACTGAACGCCACACAGGATCAGCTCGGCGTCCTCGCCCGCGAGCGCGGACGCGAGCGCGCGGGCGACGAGCAACGGATCCGCGCCGACGAGCTCGTCATCCCAGATCCGGATCGCGCGGTCGGCCCCTTTCGCGAGGCACGCGAGGAGCACCTCGTCGGACTCCTCGTCGCCCACGGTGACTACGAGCACCTCGCCGTCGCCGGCTTGCTCGCGCAGCTGGAGTGCGGCCTCGAGCGCGAAGTCGTCCCACTCGTTGAGCGAGAGCTCGAGGTCGGCCGGGTCGAGCTCGGTGCCGTCGGCCGCGAGCTCGAAGTCCTCGTCGATCGTGGCGACGGCCTTGACCGCGACCGCGAGCTTCACGTGCGCTCCGATGCATCGCGGAAGTCGGCGGGCACACCCGCCTGCACGGCGAGCGCCGTGAACCCCTCGGGCGAATGCCACCGCTCGCTGGCGTCGCCCAAGACGACGAAGCAATCGCCGGTAAAGAACTCTTCGCTGGCCCCGTCCTCGGCATGGAGCGCGACACCGCCGTCGAGCAGTTGGAAGAACACATCGCGGCCGTTGCGGAAGTTGCCGGCCCAGTCGCCGGCGTCGGCCGTGACCACTCGGACGAGGAGGTCGCTGCCGTGCACGTGCGCACCCCGCGGCCCATCTCCGTCCGACGCGCCGCCGCCCGGCGAACCGCCGCGCGGGTCGATCGCGAGGAACTCCGTGCGCCGCTCGGAGTCGACGATCCCGTCCTGGAACGTCTGTGTGTACGGGCGCAGCCAGTCACGGGAGCAGACGGCCACCTCGCGATAGAAGCCCGGATTGGCCCACGACCCCTGCCAGCCCTTGGGGACCAGCACGTGCTCGCCCTGATCGAACGTGCGCGCCTCGCCGGTCCGCGCGTCGGTCAGCGTAAGCGTGCCGGCGACCACGTACACGAACTCGTCCCCGGGGAAGAACGTGGCGATGTTCTCGCCGCCGGTGAACTCGTACAGCGCGACCCAGATCTCGCCCTCGAACACGGCCAGCGTCTTCTGGCCGGGCTCGTGCGGCGTCTTGCTGACCATGTAGCCGGCCGACAGCACGCCGTCGCCATACGGCTCGAGCGCCGCACCTGACATCTGCTCGTCCGTAAGTCGGACCCAGCTCGGAGCGGGCATGCTCACGCCCCGCCCGAGTGCACGAGCTCGGCCTCGTAGTTGAGCGTCGGGGTATCGGCGAGTAGCGCCTGCGTGTACGAGTCGGTCGGCGCGTCCAGCACCCGCGCGGTCGGCCCGGCCTCGACGATCCGGCCGGAGTTCAGCACCAACACACGGTCGGCGATGCTCCGGACGAGCGCGAGGTTGTGTGTCACGAACAGCATCGCCAGGTCGTGCTCGGCGCGCAGGTCGGCGAGCAGGCCGACAATCGACGCCTGGACCGAGACGTCCAGGGCCGACGTGATCTCGTCGCAGATCAGCACCTGAGGCTCGCACACGAGCGCGCGCGCGATCGCGGCGCGCTGGCGCTCACCGCCCGACAGCTGGTCCGGGTAGCGGCCCCCGAGGTGGGTGCCGAGCGACACCTGCTCGAGCGCGGCCTTCACCCGCGCCTGGCGGTCACGGCCGCCGAGCGAGAAGAACTGCGCCAGCGGCGCACCGACCGACTCGGCGATCGTCCGCCGCGGGTTGAGCGCGTTGTAGGGGCTCTGGAAGATGTACTGAAGGTTCTGGCGGACCTGGCGGTCACGCCGGCGGGCACTGCGCGGAAGCTGCTTGCCGTGGTACTCGACGCTGCCCTCCCAGGTCGCGTTGAGCCCGACGACGCAGCGTCCGAGCGTGGTCTTGCCCGAGCCCGACTCGCCGACCAGCGCGACGCATTCCCGGGCACCGAGCTCGAGCGACACGCCGTGGAGCACCGTGTTCGCCCCGTAGGACGCCTCGAGCTCGCTGATCTGAAGCAGCGGCGCCGCGGCGCTTGCAGCGTCCTGCTCGAGCTTCGGCACGGTCGCGGCCAGCGGCCGCGTGCGCATCGCCTGGGCGCGGACGCAACGGACCGCGTGGCCGGGCTCCACGATCGCGAGCTCGGGCTCTGACTCCGAACACTCCGGCAGGCGGAACGAGCAGCGTTCGGCGAAGCTGCAGCCGCTCGGGCGGGTGCCCGGCCGCGGCGGCTGGCCAGGGATCGTCGCGAGCACGCGCGCCTCGGAGATCACCGGGATCGCGCCGACGAGCCCGCGTGTGTACGGGTGCAGTGGACGCTCGAGCACGCGGATCGGCCCGAGCTCCACCGCGCGTCCGGCGTACAGGACGAGCACACGATCGGCGATGTTGCCGACCACGGCGAGGTCGTGCGACACGTAAACCATCGCCGCTTGATGCTTCACGCACAGGGCGCGCACGGTCCGCAGGATGTGGGCCTGGGTGGTTACGTCGAGCCCGGTAGTGGGTTCGTCCATGACGATTGCCTGGGGCCTGAGGATCGCCGCCATCGCGATGGCGACGCGCTGCTGCTGCCCACCCGAGAGCTGGTGCGGGTAGCGGCTCAGGAACTCGCGATCGCTCGGCAGGCGGACGTCCGCGAGCGTCTCGCGAATCCTGTCGCTGACGGACCCGTTGCGGAGCTCGGGCGCGTGCACCTCGAGCATCTCGCTGAGCTGCCGGGCGATCCGCAGCGAGGGGTTGAGCGCGGCGGTGGGGTCCTGCGACACGTACGCCACGTCCTTGCCGCGCCGGGTGCGGAGCTCCGCGGCACCGAGACCGAGCATCGGCCGCGAGTCGACGGTCACCTCCCCGGCGGTGATCCGCGCGCCGGCCCTCGTGCCGCCGCACACCGCGAGCGCCACGGTCGTCTTGCCACAGCCGGACTCGCCGACGATCCCGAGCACCTCGCCCGGAGCAACCGAGAACGACACCTCGTGCACGATCTCCGTGCTGGTCTTCGCGACCGACACCGACAGGCCCTTGACGTCGATTCCGCCTGCCATCAGCCGACCTTCCGATCGATCCCGGAGACGGCCTGGCCGAGCCCGTCGGCCAGCAGGCTGACGCCGATGCTGAACAGCGCGATGCAGATCACCGGCGCCACCACCGCCCACGGCTGGACCGCGAGGCCGATGCTGTTCTCGTTGATCATCAGGCCCCAGTCGGCGTGCGGCGGCGAGATCCCGAAACCGAGGAAGCTGATCGCCGAGACGAGCGCGATCGACCATGCGATCCGCAGGCCGAGCTCGACGAGAATGATCGTCATCAGGTTGGGCAGGATGTCGTGGACCAGAATCTGGCGCCGGGGGGTCCCGATCACCTCGGCCGCCTCGATGAACTCGCGGCGCCCGATCTCGAGCGTGGCGGCACGCACGGTGCGCGCAACGGTCGGCATCCAGCTGATGCCGACGAGCACGACGATCAGCGCCGGGCTCGAGCCGAGCATCGAAATGAACAGCAACGCGAACACGAGCACCGGGATCGCGAGCAGCACGTCCAGCGAGCGCATGATCGCCTCGTCTACCCACTTGCGCCCGTAGCCCGCGACGATCCCGAGCGTGGCGCCCCCGATCGTGCCGATCAGACCGGCCGCCACCGCCATCCAGAGGACGAAGCGCCCACCTGCCATCACTCTGGAGAGCACGTCCTCTCCGACGTAGTCGGTCCCGAGCGGCGAGCTGGCCGACGGGGCAGCGAACGACGGTCCGACGAGCTGCGTCGGCGAGTGGGGCGCGAGCAACGGCCCGAACACGGCGAGCAGCACGATCAGCACCGTGATCACGAGCCCGACCCGGGTACGCCCGTAGCGCCAGGAGTCCTGGAGGCCGACCGCCCACCACGACCGGAGATCGGTCTCGCGCTCGGGGCCGACGTCGAGGGGGGCGGCGGTCGCGGTCACAGATCCGAGCCCGTTCGCAGCTTCGGCGTCAAGTAGATCGTGAGCGCGTCGGCCGTCAGGTTGAACAGCACGATCCCGATCGCGAACACGAGCACGACCCCCTGGATCACCGGCAGGTCGCGGTTGTGGACGGCGTCGGTCAGGGCACTCCCGAGCCCGGGGTACTGGAACACGTTCTCGACCACGACCACGCTGCCGAGCAACCATCCGAGCACGATCCCGGAGCCCTGGATCGCGGGCAGCAGCGCGTTGCGCAGCGCGTGGCGGACGATCACGATCCGCGGCGGCATCCCCTTGAGCCGCGCCATGGCCACGTACTCGGATCCGAGCACGTCGATCATCGAGGCGCGGACGAGGCGGTACAGGTACGGCACGTTCAGCAGCACGAGCGTCAACACGGGCAGGACCAACTCGTTCGGATGGTCGAGCGGGCTCGTTCCGGGTGGTACGAGCGCGACTCCAGGGAAGATCGTGAACACCACCGTCGCGAACAGGATCACGAGCGTGATCGCGATCACGAAGTCCGGCATCGCTGCCAGGACGACCCCGACGAGCAGCAGGCTCTGATCGAACGGGCCGCGCCGGACGGCGGTGATCGTGCCCAGGAAGAAAGACAGCGGGATCGCGATCAACGCGGCGAAGAACAGCAGCGTCAGCGAGTTGGCGATCCGGTGCCAGAGCAGCGAGCCCACCGGCGCGCCGGTCGCCAGCGATACACCGAAGTGGCCGCGCAGCAGTCGCCCTACCCAGTGCAGGTACTGCGTGGCGATCGGCTCGTCGAGTCCGAGCTTGTGATTGAGGGCTGCCACCGCCGACGGCGTGGCGTTGCGACCGAGGATCGCCTGAGACGGATTCGAAGGCAGCGCCTGGGTCGCCAGGAACACGAGCAGCGTGACCGCGAACAGGATCACGACGCCGAGCGCGAGCCGGCGCGCGAGCCAGCGGCCGAAATGACCGCGCGCGCCACGCACGGCGACCACCGGCCCCGCCGGGCCGGGCGGCACCTCCAACATCACCGTGGAATCAGTCACCCCTGGCCCACCGGTCGTGGCAGCGACACCTCGAGGCATTAGCTTGGGTGCCTTCGCGAGTACATTTGCGGGCGGCCATTATCGAGAGCCGCGTCGAGACTGTCAATTAACTGGCCACCCGTTCGAACCAACCGGACACCTACGCGATCGCCAAATCCGGCTTCCCACCGCTCTCGGCCGGGCGCTCGACGACGGGCGCCCGGCCGTACAGCTCCGGTCGGCGGTCAGCGAGCACGTCGTTGCGCTCGCTTAAGGCTTTGTCTCTCGCGCGCGCGAGGTCGACGGTCGCGGTCAGCAGCGCCTCCCCCGGCACCTTCTCGGTCAGCATGCGGCCGTCCGGGTCGACGATCACGCTTGCGCCGACCCAGTCGACGCCGCGCTCGGGCCCGGTCCGGTCGGCCTGGGCGACGTACACGCGGTTGACCTGCGCGCTCGCGCACGCGGTGATCAGGTCGGCGACGAGCGGCTCGAGTGGCGGCGCAAGCACCGGCGCGTTCATCGGCACGGCGATCACGTCCGCGCCGGCGACGCTCAGCATCCGCATCACCTCGGGGAAGAACGCGTCGTAACACACGGCGACGCCGACGAGCCCGGCCTTCGTCTCGACCACCTGCGGCGGTTCGCGGCCGGGCTCGAAGCACAGCTTCTCCTGATCCCACAGGTGCGACTTGCGGTACACGGCGCGCAGCTCGCCCGAGTCGATCACGACGGCGCTGTTGCGGACGACGCCCTCGTCGTCGAGCTCGCACAGGCCGGCGACCACGGCCAGGTCGTATTGCTCGGCAAGCGCCCGCCACTGCTGCACCGACGGGCCACTGACCGGCTCCGCGAGCGACCGCGCCTCCTGGGCATCGGCGAAGACGTAGCCGCTGTTGCATAGCTCAGGCAACACAACCAGGTGTGCGCCCGCGTTCGCCGCGTCGATGATCGCCGCGGCGGCATGGCCCCGATTGCGCTCGAGCTCGCCGATCCGCGGCGCGAGCTGGGCGACCGCAAGCGTGACCGTCAACTCAGACGAACCACGCACTCTTGACGCCCCAGTAGTTCAGGTTGAAACCGGTCTTGTTCGGAATGAAGCCGGTCACCTTGCTGCTGAAGGCATCGATGTTATCTGCGAACGCGACGATGATCTCGCCGCCGTCCAGCCACAGCTGCTGCTGCATCTTCGACGCGATCTCCTTCTGCAGGTTGAAGTCGGTCGTCGACACGGCTTGTTCGTACCACTTCGTGAGTTGCGGGTCGTTGTAATGGGTCTCGTTGAAGTGGGACGTCGGCAGCTGCGTGTAAGCGGTGCCCGACAGGAACGACTCGGCGTCCCACCAGTCGACCGAGAACACCCGCTCCATGTACTGGTTGTTGTAGAAGGTCGTCGTGTCGAGCTTCGACAGGACCACGTTGACGCCGGCCGCCTTCGCTTGCTGGACGAACACCACCGAGGACTGGACCACGCCGTTCTCGATCGGCGCGGTGACGAGGTTGACGGTGAGCCCGTCGCCGTAACCGGCCTGCTTGAGCAGGAACTTCGCCTTATCGATGTCCTGCTCGCGCTGTTGGATCGAGTCGTCGTAGAGCGGGTCGTCGATCGCGTACAGGTCGTTGCCCTTGCGGGCGTGGCCTCCGTATGCGTCGGACAGCATCTGGTTGCGGTCGATCAGCCAGCGCATCGCCTGGCGGACGCGAGGGTCGCTGAACGGCGGGCGGTCGACGCGCATCGTCAGCGGGTACCAGTTGCCGGTCTCGGACACGAGTGCGTGCAGGTTCGGGTTCTGCTGGACCGAGGGCAGCAGCGAGTACGGGACCGAGTCGATCGCGTCGACGGCGCCGGAGACGAGCGCGGTGACGCGCGCGGAGTCGTCGACCAGGTCGATGATCGTGACCGAGTCGACGTACGGCTTCGGGTGATCCCAGTAGTTCTCGTTGCGCACGAACACGGATTGCTGTCCCGGCGTGAAGCTCTGGAACTTGAACGGGCCGGTGCCGTCCGGCTTGTCTTCGGTCCAGCCGACGGGGATGATCCCCATCGACGAGCTGCCGGCGAAATCCTCGAGCTGGTTGAACGGGAACTTGAACGTAAATCGCACCGTCCCAGAGTCGACGGCCTCGACCCGCTTGATGATCGAGGTGAACTGTCCGTACTCGGCGGCACCGACGTTCGGGTTCATCACGCGCTCGAACGAGAACACGACGTCATCCGCCGTGAGCGGCTTGCCGCTGTGGAACGTGACTCCGGGCCGGAGCTTGACCAGCATCTGGTCTTGGGATGCGTTCGGCGTGAACTCGACCCCGAGCATCGGCTTGAGCACGTAGTCCGGGTCGCGGTAGGCGAGGAAATCGTAAAGCTGGCAAACACGCGCGCCGTCGATCTGCTGGGCCCAGGTATGAGGGTCGAGCGTGTCCTTGGAACTACCGCCCGAGACGCCAAGCCGCATCGCACCGCCCATCTTCGGCTTGCCGACGATCGCCGGCGCCGCCGCCGTGCCCGAAGCGGTGCTGCTGCTGCTGGTGCCGCCGCACGCGGCGATGAGTGCGGAGCCACCCGCGAAGACACCGCCAGCAGCGAGGGCGTTCCGGAAGAAACGCCGCCGCGATGTCCCGCCCTCGTAGAACCCCGACCCGCGATCCTCAGGACCCATCTCGCACTCCTTCGTTCCTGTCTCGCCCTAATGGGCCTCGGCGCGGCGCAGTATCTGTCGGTCTATCTATCTTGTCAAGTTATTGAGCACTCATTCTGATTATTCGAACAATGTGCGTTGGCGGCGGCGCGGACGGTTTGGGTCATGCCGCCTTACAACCGCGGATACGGAGCAGTGTCAGATTATCGGAACGGCTACCCGATTACTTGACATGCCAGATCGCCTCCTCATAATTCAGCCCAGCGGAGTCCTGAACCGGGCGCCGACGCCTATCAGGGACTTATGAGCACCCAGAGCCAGTTGCCGCTCGACGGCCTCCGCGTACTCGACCTCGGTCAGATCTACAACGGCGCGTACGCCGGCTTCCTGCTCGCGCAGGCCGGTGCGGAAGTAGTCAAGGTCGAGCCGCCGAACGGTGACAACCTCCGTAACCGGCCGCTCGCGCATGGTGCGTGGTACCCGTTCGTCGCGCTCAACGTCGGCAAGCGCAGCGTGTGCCTGAACCTCAAGACCGAGGATGGCCGCGCGCGGTTCCTGGAGCTCGTCGCACTCGCCGACGTCGTTCTCGAGAACTACTCGCCCGGCGTCATGGACCGCCTTGGCGTCGGCTACGAGGTCATGCGCGCCGCGAACCCCCGCCTGATCTACGCGAGCAGCAGCGGCTACGGCAACGTCAGCCGCTACCGCGACCGGCCGGCTATGGACCTGACCGTGCAGGCGATGGTCGGCGTCACGAGCGTCACCGGCTACCCCGACCAGCCCCCCGTCAAGGCCGGCGTCGCGGTGGCCGACTTCGCAGCGGGCGTGCACATGTACGGCGGGATCGTCACGGCCCTGCTGCGGCGCGAGCGCACCGGCGAGGGCGGCACGGTCGAGGTCGCGATGTTCGACGCCGCCTTCCCGCCTCTGCTGTCGAGTCTCGCGGTGGCGCTCGGGACGACCGACGAGACGCCCGCGCGGACCGGCAACCGCCACGGCGGCCGCGGCGAGGCGCCTTACAACGTGTACGCCACGAGCGACGGATACGTCGCCATCATCTGCGTGACAGATGTGCAGTGGCGCGCGCTCGCGGACACGATCGGCGGGCAGCCACTCGCGGCCGATGCGCGCTTCACGACGCGCGCGTTGCGGGTCGAGAACATCGACGCGCTCGACGGCGCGGTCGGGGAGTGGGCGGCAAGGCGACGACGCGACGAGGTGACCGACGTGCTGCTGGCGCGCGGGATCCCCGCGGCGCCGGTCCGCGACCTGCGCGAGGTCATCGAGGACCCGGACGCGCGCGAGCGCGGGCTGCTGCGAGAGGTCGTCGACCCAACCCACGGCCCGATCCGCGTGTTCGGCTCGGCGATCCGCTACGACGGCGAGCCCGCGCCGGACCCGGCGCCGGCACCCGCGCTCGGGGAGCACACCGAGCACGTGCTGCGGGACTGGAGCCGGTGAGCGGCGTCCGCATGACAGGACCGTGGACGGCGCTCGACGAGGCCGGCGTGCGGCGGCTGGGCGGCCACATGGGCGTGTATGAGTTGGCGGCCGCCGACGGGAGGGTCGTGCGGATCGGGTTCGCCGGCGGCCGCTCGGTGTTCGGGCTCCGCGGCGAGCTCGAACGCGCGCTGCGCGACGACGTGAGCGCGGGCGCCGCCACGAGCTTCCGCTGCGAGATCACGACTTCGTACCTGAGCCGCTACCGCGAGCTCCTGATGGCACATGCCGCCGATCACGGAGCGGTTCCTGTCGGCAACGCCGACATCGATCTACAACTGGGCCGGCTGAGCCCGGGCTGAGGGGGAGCGAGCTATGGACCTGGAGCTGAGCGACGAGCAGCGGATGATCGTCTCGACCGTGCGCGACTTCGTGCGCCGGGAGATCATCCCGCGCGAGGCCGAGCTCGACCCGGACGCCGACGAGCTCCCGCGCGCGGACTACGACGCCCTGGTCGCGAAGGTCAAGAGCATGGGGCTGTACTGCCCCGACGTCCCTGAGGAGCTCGGTGGCCCCGGAGTCGACACGCTCACGTTCACGCTGATGTCGATCGAGCTTTCACAGCACCGCGCCGGCCTGTACGCGCCGTGCTACGGCGTGTTCGGCGGCTCGGGCCTCGCGCAGCTGCTCGAGGCCAACGACGATCAGCGCGAGCGCTACCTGTTTCCGGTGCTGGCCGGCGAGAAGCGCGGCTGCTTCGCGCTGACCGAGCCATCGGGCGGCAGCGATCCCGCCGGAGCGATCCAGACGAGCGCCCGCCGCGAGGGCGATGACTGGATCCTCAACGGCACCAAGCAGTTCATCAGCGGCGCCGACCGCGCCGACTTCGGGATCACGTTCGCGCGCACTGACAGGGACAAGGGCCGCGACGGCATCACCTGCTTCATTGTCGACACCGACGCGCCCGGGTTCCACGTCCGGCGTGTGATCCACACGCTGCGCTCCGCGCGCTACGCGACCGAGATCCAGTTCGAGGATCTCCGCGTGCCCGCGGCTAACGTGCTCGGCGAGGTCAACAAGGGGTTCGCGATAGCGCGCGATCGCGTCGCCCGCCAGCGGATCCCGTATTCGGCCGGCTGCATCGGCGTCGCCACCGTCGCCCAGGAGATGGCGATCGCCTACGCCAAGCAGCGCTCGACGTTCGGCGCGCCGCTGTCGACCCGCCAGGCCATCCAGTGGATGCTGGTGGACAACGAGATCGATCTGCGCCACGCGCGCTGGACCACGCTCGACGCGGCCTGGAAGGCCGACCACTCGGACAACTTCATCGCGGCCGCGGCGATGGCGAAGGTGGTCGCGACCGAGGCCGCCGGGCGCGTCGTCGACCGTGCGATGCAGATCCACGGCGGCATGGGCGTGGCGAAGGAGCTGCCGCTCGAGCGCTGGTACCGGGAGCTGCGGATCCGACGGATCGGCGAGGGCCCAAACGAGATCCAGCGGATGATCATCGCGCGCGACCTGCTGCGCGGCGCGCGCCCTTAGCCCGAGGACTCGGCGTAGCGCCTCTGTGCCTCGGCCGAGATCGCGGCGTTGCCCTCGCGCCAGGCGACGTCGAGCACACGACGCGTGATCCGCCAACCATCCGCCGTGCGCCGGAGCTCATCGCGGTACGTGCCGCCCATCTCGTACGTGTTACCACCGGTGCGCTGATCGGGCATGTAGTGCTGGCCGTGCAGATAGCAGCTCGCGCGGGCGGCGTCGCCGTCGACCTCGATCATGGGGTTCGTGATCATGTGCTGGGTCGACTCGTACCCCCCGATCAGCGACGCGATCTTCGCGCCGATCGCCTCCGGTCCGGTGAAGTCCCCGTGCGCGCCGATCGTGTACATCGCCTCGGGGGCGAACACCTTCGCCAGCAGGGCCCAGTCGCGCCTATCGAGCGCCGTCGCGTAGCGGTACAGCACATCGGTGATTTCCAGCGTGTCCGCTATCCGTTCCAGGTCAGGGGCCATCCGAGGTTCCTCCTAATCGAGCGCCGACATCGCACCCGCCGTAGATTGATGCCAAACCCGCTCGAGCGCGATCCCGCCGAGGATCAGCACTCCACCCACGATCTCCAGCGCGTACAGCCTGTCCGACAGCAGCACGACCGCGAACAGGACCGCCAGGAACGGCTCGAAGTTTGCGAACAGTGCCGCGCGCGAGGGTCCGACGCGATCCATCGCCGTGAACCACAGCACGTTGGTCAAGAACAACGGGCCGATCACGGCGTACGCGAACCCAAGCCACGCGAGCCATCCGAAGCTGAAGTGCTGGGCGGCGACCTGATGGGCGCCGGCTACCGCGAGCGGGAGCCACCCGGTCGCGAGCACGAGCGCCGAGATTCGGAACGGGGAGTAGCGCCGCATCATCGGCGCGATCGCGACCGAGTAGGCGCTCCACGTCAGCGCCAGGCCGATCGCGAGCAGCACGCCCTTGGCGCTCGAGTCGACGTGGCCGGAGGAGAGCGCGACGAACGCGACCCCGACGACGGTCACGACCGCGCCGCCCCAGAACGCGCGCCCGAGCCGCTCGAGCCCGAGCGCCGCCGAAATCGCGCCGATGAACATCGGCGTCGCGCCGAGCAACAGCCCGACCGTCGAGGCCTGGGTGAACTTGAGCCCGTACACAAAGCACAGTTGGTTGCAGAAGATCAGCCCGCCCGCGAGCAGCACCAGCTTGATGTCGCGGCGCTCGATCGCGAACGAGCGCTCACGGAGGTACGTGTAGGCCACAAACAGCACGATCGCGAGGAAGTACCGAATCGTCCCGTAGGCAAGCGGCGACCAGCCGTGCGAGATGAGGTACTTCGTGACCGTGATGTTCAGTGCCCACAGCAGGACCGTCCCGGCGAGCATCGCGTCGACGACGCGCGAGCGGCGGGCGTAGCCGCGCTCAAGCGATCTGGTGGAGGCCGTCACGCGGCGGCGACGGCGAGCTGCTCGAGCTCGGCGTCGCTCAGCTCCAGCGTGACCATCGGCAGCTGGTCGGCCAGCTGCTCAGGGGTCCTCGCGCTCGAGATTGGCGCGAGCACGGTCGGCTGCGCGCGCAGCCACGCGAGCGCGACCGCGGAGTCTGTCGTGTCGTGGGCGGCGGCAACCGCGTCAACGGCCGCGAGCGCGCGCCAACCGCGATCGTCCATGTATCCGCTGCCATCGAGGCGACCGCGCTCTGAGACGCCGGTCTGGCCGGGGCGGTACTTGCCCGTCAAGAAGCCCTTGGCGAGCGCGAAGAAGGGCACGCACGCGAGGCCGTTGCGCTCGACCAGCCCGGCGCGCGTCTGCTCGTACGAGCGCTCGAGCAGGTTGTAGTGCGGCTGAAGCGCGACGAACTTCGAGAGTCCCTCGCGCTCGGTGATCGTGATCGCCTGCTCGATCCGGTCGGGCTCGTAGTTGGAGATTGCGAGATACCGGGCCTTGCCAGCGGTGACGACCTCGTCGAACGCGCGCAGGCTCTCCTCGAGCTCAGCGTCCGGGTCGTCGCGATGGGCGTACAGGAGGTCGATGTGATCGATCCCGAGGCGCTCGAGACACTCGTCGACACGCTTGTGGATGTTGTCGGCACTGAGCCCGCCGAGCGACCCCACCTTGGTCGCGATCACGAGCTCGTCGCGCCCGTCGCGCGCGGCCAACCAGTGCCCGATCACCGTCTCGGACTCGCCCCCGACGTGCCCGTCGGCCCACGCCGAGTACACGTCCGCCGTGTCGATGAAGTTGCCGCCGGCGGCGACGTACGCGTCGAGGACGGCGAACGACTCCTGCTCGCTCGCCGTCCAGCCGAACGGGTTCGTGCCGAGACATAGCTCGAACACGTTCAGGTCGGTGCCGGCGATCGTCTTCATGCTGTGCTCCTTAGTGGACGGAAGAACGCGCGCAGATCGTCTGCGTACAGCTCGGGTTCCTCGGTGGGTAGGAAGTGGCCGCCGCGTGGCAGCACGCTCCAGCGCGCGACCTGGTACTGGCGCTCGGCGAAGCTCCGTGGCGGGATCCCGTGCGGCTCCGGCTCTGACAGGTAGAAGCCGGCCGGCACGCTGACCGCGCCCAGCGGCGGCCGCATCCCGGGACGTTCGCGCGCGGCGGTGTACGTGAGTACGGACGTGCCGACCGAGCCCGCGCACCAATGCAGCATCACATGCGTCAGCAGCTCATCGGCGCCGAAACGAGCGATCGGGTCCTCGGCACGGTCGGCCCACGCCGACCACTTCTCGATGAACCAGGCCGCCGCGCCGAGCGGCGAGTCGTTGAGCGCCACGGCGAGCGTCCGCGGCCGGGTCCGCTGGATGTGCTCGTAGCCACCGCCCTCGTCCCACCAGTCCGCCTCGCGCGCGAGCCACGCCGCGGCGTCGGGGTCGGCCTGTGCCGTGGCGTCGTCCGGCGAGGAGATCGCATTGCAGCTGAGGTGCAGGCCGACAATCGCGTCCGGTTCCTGCGCCCCCATCCACGCCGCGACCCGCGCCGCGATGTCGCCACCGCTCGCGCCGTAGCGCTCGTATCCGAGCGCGGTCATCACGCCGTGGAAGCGGCGCGCCATGCGCTCCGCCCCGGAGTCGGCGAGCTCGATCGGCGGCGCGCTGAACGCGTAGCCGGGGAGCGACGCGATCACGACGTCGAACGCGTCCACGGGATCGCCCCCGTGCTCACCGGGCCGCGTCATCAGATCGACAGCCGGCAGGATCTCGGCGAACGAGCTGGGCCAGCCGTGACTGACGAGCAGCGGCAGCGGGTTCGGTCCGTCGCCGCGGACGTGGACGGCGTGGACGTCCATCCCCTCGACCTCGACGAGCACGTGGTCGTAGCCGTTCAGCCGCCTCTCGATCGCGCGCCAGTCGAACCGCTCGCGCCAGTGCTCGAGCACGCGCGCGAGGAGTGCCTCATCGAGACCGAGGTCGGGGTCGGCGAGCGGGAACCCGAGCACGCGGGTTGCGGCCAGCCGCCGGTTGAGGTCGGCGAGCGTCGCCTCGGGGATCTCGATGCGGAACGGGCGGACGGGTCCCGCGGCTGACGTCATCGCAGCCCGACTATGGGGCCCATCCCCACTCCGACAGCTCCTCGAGATCGCCGCGGAACCTCGGTGCCGGATCCTCGCCGTCCACCAGCTCGTAGATCGTCGGCCCGGAGTAGCCGCGCCGCTCGAGCGCCCTGGCGAACTCGCCCAGGTCGACCTCGGCCGTGCCGACCTGCGTGTGGCCCCAGCGATCGCGCCACGAGTCGCTGATATGAACGAGCGCGAGGAAGGCGCCGCTCGCGTCTACCTCCTGCGCCGGGTCCGCTTTGGCGAAGAAGCTGTTAGCGCAGTCGAGCGCGATCCCGAGACCCTCGATCCCGGACTCGTCGATAAACCCCGCCAGCTCGGCGGCCGTCTGCAGGAAGCCGTACGGCACCGGCTCAAGGCAGATCGTGACACCCAGGCGGACGGCCACCGGGGCCAGCCGCTCGAGGTGGTTGCGGAGCACGTTTCGAGGGTGCTCCTCGGGACCCGGAATCAGCCCGTTGCGGCGGCCAGTGATCATCACGATGCTCTCGCCTCCGAGCTCGGCGGTCAGCTCGATCGCCGTGCGGTACTGGTGAAAGCAAGCGTCCGACAGCTCGCGGTTGGTGCTGATCGGGTTCAGCTCCACCGGGTTCACCGATACGCACTGGAGCTCGTAGCGCTCGAGCTGGGCCTTGATGTTCCGGCGCTCCTCCGCGCTGACGTCCGTGAGATCGAGCAGCGGCGGCACCGCTGAGAGCTCGAGCAGCCGGTAGCCCGCCTCGGCCACCTGGCGCATCGCCTGCTCGCGGTCGGCCCGGTACAGGAAGCCGAACAGCGCGGCTCCGAGCGGCATGCTCATGACGCCGGCTCCATGCTCTGTCCGTCGGCCCGCTCCAGGATCCGGCGCGCCTGCACGGCATGTGGCGCGTCGACCATCATCCCCTGCGAGACGGCGACGGCGAGATCCTTCGACGCGGCCTCATCCAGCGCGTCGAGCACGTTCCGGGCCCAGTGGATCTCCTCCACGGTCGGCTCGAATGCCTCGTTGACGGGCGCGATCTGGACCGGCGACAGGCACGTCTTCCCGCTGAACCCGAGCTGCGCTGCCCACGCGGCGGCTCTCTTCGTTCCAGCCACGTCGCGATAGTAGAAGTGGGCAGCGTCGATGCAGTCGATCCCCGCGAGCCGCGCCGCGAGGATGCAGCGGCTCTTCAGGTACAGCGTCTCGAGACTCTCGCCGGTGCGATCGAGCCGGTAGCCGTACTCGACGCTCATATCCTCGGTCCCGAGGACCAGCGCAGTCATCCGCGGATTTGCGGTCGCGATCTCCTCGACCCGGCTGAGCCCGGCGATCCGCTCGATCACGGCCGCGATCAGGATCTGGCCATCGCGCAGCCCGTGTGCACGCTCGGCCTGGGCGAGCAGCTCGGCGATCTGGTTGATCTCGGCTGGTTCAGAGACCTTCGGGATCAAAACCGCGTGCGGCGCACCGGCGGTCAGCGTCTCGATGTCGGCTCGGACCTCATCGCTGGTCGGCGAGTTGATCCGTACCCACACCTCGCACCCGTTCCAGTCGATCTCCTGAAGCGCCCGCAGCGCCGCCTCGCGCGCAGCGTCCTTCTGGTAGGAGGCGACACCATCCTCGAGTTCGATGTGGATCACGTCGGCGCCGGACTGCGCCGCCTTCTCGAGCAGATCGCGCCGGAGCGCAGGGGTGATCAGCTTCGTCCGCCGCTTCATGGGTTCTGGTACACGGTGACGGTCTCCGTGTAGAAGTCGAGCGCGGCGCGGCCCTGCTCGCGAGGCCCGTAGCCCGAGCCCTTAGTGCCGCCGAACGGGACGTGTGGCTCGCCGCCCGCGGTCGCCGCGTTGACTCGTATGACGCCCGCCTCGATCTCCGCGACGAACCGCTGCACGTTCTCGGAGTCGCGCGTGAAGATCGATGCCGAGAGGCCGAACCGGGTGCTATTCGAACGCTCGATCGCCTCGTCGAGATCGCCGAACCGATACATCGAGGTGACCGGGCCGAACACCTCCTCGCAGGAGAGATAGTCGCGATCCGCCACGTCCTCGAACAGCGCCGGCGTGATCACGAACCCCTCGCTGCCGAGCCGCTGACCGCCGCGCACGAGCGTGCCGCCTTCCCTGCGGCCACGCTCGATCGCGCCGAGCACGTCGTCGAGCTGTTGTTCTGAGACAAGCGGGCCGACCTCCGTCGACGGGTCGCTCGGATCGCCGACCGCGCCCCGCTCGATCCGCTGCGTGAACAGGACCCGGAACTCGTCGTACACGCGCTTATGGACGTAGATCCGGCGCGTCGCCGTGCACTTCTGTCCTGCCGACCAGAACGCACCGGCGAACGCGGCGTCGCTCGCGCGCTGAAGGTCGGCGTCGTCCATCACGACCAGCGGGCTGTGACCGCCGAGCTCGAGCTGGACGCGCTTGCCGAGCGCCGTCGCTTCCTCACGCACCTGCTCGCCGACGGGTACGGACCCGGTGAACGAGATCGCGCGCACGGCCGGATGCTTGACGAGCGGCGTGCCGACATCGCCGCCGCGGCCGACGACCACGTTGAACACTCCCGGCGGCAAGCCGGCCTCGTGCAGGCAGGCGGCCAGGTGCAGCGCGCCCGCGGGCGCCTCGCATGCCGCCTTCAGCACCACACAGTTGCCGTACGCGAGCGCGGGCGCGGCTTTCCACAGCGGAATCGAGAACGGGAAGTTCCATGGGCAGATCAGACCGACGACCCCGGCCGGGCGCCGCAGCACCTGGACCTGGTTTCCGGTCTCGCCCTGGGTGAATATCTCTCCCTGAGCGCGCCAGCCCTCGCCAGCGTAGAACCGCAGCTGATCGGCCCCTCGCGAGACCTCGGCGGACGACTCGCGGATGGGCTTGCCCATCTCGCGCGTCATGTCAGCGGCGATCTCCTCGGCCCTGGCCCGTACCACCTCGGCCGCCCGGAACAGGATCGCGCCGCGTTGCTGAGGTGACAGGTCCGCCCATCCGCGTCCCGCGGCGATCGCAGCGCCGACCGCCGCGTCGACATCACTGCCGCCGGAGGCCGGAAACTCGCCCACCACATCCGCCGTCCTGAACGGATTGCGTTTCTCGTACGTACGCCCGCCGGCGCTGGCGAGCCACTCGCCTCCGATGAAGTTCGCAGCCCTCACCCGCGGTCACGGCTCACTGGCGGACGAGCCGCAGGTCGCTGTACTGCGGGTAGGACTCGCCCCACTTGTCGGGGTATGTGCGCTCGACGCCGCGCACGAAGTAGGTCTTCTGCTCGGTGTCGGTCGGAACGTCGAGGACGTAGGGGCGCCGGCTGGCGATCGCTCGCTCGAGCGCGCCGCGCAGCTCATCGGCACTCTCGACCCGCTCGCCGAGCGCGCCGTAGGCCTCCGCCAGCCTTACGTAATCGGGGTTGTACGGCTCGCCGGTGTCCTTGCGCCGGAACCGGCCCCACGGGTGCGCGCGGCCGAACAGCAGCTCGGAGGCTTTGCGCTCGATCCCGAGCTCGTAGTTGTTGACAACGACCCAGATCGCCGGCAGGTCGTACTCGACCGCAGTCGCGACGATCGCGGAGGTCATGTTGAACGCGCCGTCGCCGGTGACCGCGATCGCAGGCTGCGATGGGTCGGCGACGGCCGCGCCGAGCACCCCGGTCGAGGCCGATCCCATCTCGGCGAACCCCGGGGTGATCACGAACGAACCGGGGCGGCGGATCTTCATGTACGGCTCGGAGTAGGAGATCGAGTCGCCGATGTCAACGAACACGCGCCCGGTCGAGGCGACCGCCTCGCCGACCTCGTGCATCAGCCGCGCGGGCGTCGTCGGCGACGAGGACTCCGTCAGGATCGGCTGAAGTCCCTCCTCCCACGCCTGCCGGCGCGCGGCGGCCTCCTGCACCCACTCGGTCCAGCGTGCGCCGAGGTCGCGCCCCTGCACGGCGGCAAGCAGGTCAGTGAGCACCGCTTCGGCGTCACCGAGGATGCCGACGTCAACCGGATACGTGCGGCCCAGCTCGGCGATGTCGATGTCCACCTGTACCAGCTTCGCGCCCGGGACGTCATAGATCTTGCCCGAGCGCCAGTTGCTCGTGTTGTTGTCGGCGAACCGCGCCCCGATCGCGAGGACCAAGTCGGCCTGGCGCGAGATCTCGGCCGCGGCGGCGCTCCCCGAGCGCCCGACCGGACCGAGCGACAGCGGATGCTCCTCGGAGATCGCACCCTTCGCAGGCAGCGTGGTCGCGACCGGGACCTTGAGCTCCTCGACGAACGACTTCAGCGCCGCAGCCGCGCCCGGGGAGTGCGCGATGCCCCCACCGGCGAGCACAAACGGGCGCTCGGCCTGCTCCAGAAGGTCGACGACATCGGCGACGCTCTGAGCATCCGGGCGCATCCGCGAGGTGACGGCCTTCGGGATCCGGATCTCGCCCTCGACCTCGGCCAGCACCACGTCGAGCGGCAGCTGTACGAACACGGGTCCAGGGCGACCGGTAACGGCGATCTTGTACGCCTGATTCAGGGTGTCCATCACGGTGTCCGGGCGCACCTGGAACCACGCGCGCTTGACGACCGGGCGCAGTACGTTGACGACGTCCTCGAACCCGTGCTGGGTGAGCTCCTGCATGCTCTTGCCGAGGTGGTGGGTTGGTCCGCCGCCGCAGATCACCATCACCGCGGACGTGTCGTACATCGCGGTCGCGAGCGCGCCGACGCAGTTGAGGATGCCCGGTCCCTTGGTGACGATCACCGGGGCAAGCCGACCGGTGACGCGATAGTAGGCGTCGGCCATGTGCACAGCATGCGACTCGTGCTTGGGCTGGATCGCTTCGATCTCAGGGTGACTGACAAGGCCGTCGAGGATCGGCAGAGCCGCTGCGCCGGAGTAGCCGAAGTAGTGCTCGACCCCGCGAGCGGCGAACCAATCTCCGATTGCGTCAGTCACTCTCATGCAACGTCTCCTCGAAGGGTGTCGAACTGCGTGTTTGATGTACGCAGCGCATTCCCCAGAGAGACTGGTTTGGGTCGCTTCGGCTCGCCTCAGTCGCTGCGCGGGCCATTATGCGACCGGCGCGAAAAAGCGTCAAGTAATCGGGCATCCGTTCCGAAAATTCGAACATAGCCCCGGCAAGGAGGCTCCGAGGGTTTGGAGCGGACGCCGCACAAGACCTGACGCGGCTACGCGCCGCTGAAATCTGGCGCGCGCTTCTCACTGAACGCACGCGCTCCCTCGCGCGCATCGCCGCTCTCGCGCAAGATCCGCGCGACCGCCTGCTCGAGCCGCAGCCCGGCGGCGAGGTCGAGGTCCCGTGAGCGATACGCGAGCTCCTTCGCCGCGCGGACGGCGAGTGGCGCGTTCGCCGCAATCTGCCGGGCGTAGACGAACGCAGTATCGAGCAGCTCCCCGGCCGGCACCACCCGGTTGACCACCCCCCACCGCAGCGCCACATCCGCATCGACGGGCTCGCCCGTGAGCAGCATCTCCATCCCAATCGCGAAGGGCAGCTGGTCGAGGATCCGTTGCGTACCGCCGTTCGCCGGCAGCACCCCGCGCTTGACCTCGGGTAACCCGAAGCGTGAGTGTTCGGCGGCGACGCGGATGTCGGTGGCGAGCATCAGGGTCATGCCTCCGCCCAGGCAGTGCCCGTTGATGGCGGCGATCACCGGCGTCCACACCTCGAGCCCTCGATTCAGCAACTGCCCGCGCTGAGTCAGCCAGAACTCGTTCAGCTGCGGAACGTCGGGGATGAAGCTCTTGAGATCGGCCCCGACCGTGAATGCACGCTCGCCGGCGCCGGTGACGATCGCGGCCCGGATCGAGCTGTCATCCCTGACCTCGCACCACGCATCTGAGAGATCGGAATAATGCTGTGCATCGAGAGCGTTGAGCCGCTCAGGCCGGTTGATCGTGATCAGTGCCACATGGCCGTCGCGGTCCAGCTCGATGCTCATCTGCGCAAACCACCCGTGGTTTCGCCGGCCTCACGCCCACCGGCTGGATCGGCTACGCGGCTGACGCTACCCCCAAACTGTCAGTTTATCAAGCACGCATTCGATTGTTCCGAACAAGGCAGGTATCATCCGCATCATGAGCGTGTCTGAACATGATGGGACCACGGAGTCCAGCGGCGGGCGACCGCTGACCAAGCCGGCGAAGCCCGATCCCGGCTTCTCGCAATCGATAGAGCGGGGCTTGGCGATCCTGTCGTCGTTCAGGCCGAACCGTCCGCTGATGGGCGTGAGCGAGCTTGCGCGTGAGGTCGAGCTGGGCCGCAGTACCACCCACCGTTACGTCGCAACCCTGTGCGCACTCGGCTATCTCGAGCAGGACCCGTCGTCGCGCAAGTACCGCCTCGGCCCCAAGGTCATCGACCTCGGCTTCTCGGCCATCAATTCGATGGAACTCCGGGCCATCTCCGAGCCCTACCTCCAGCGCCTCAGCGACGAGACCGGCTACACGGCGAACATGGCGATCCTGGACGACACGGACATCATTTACATCGAACGCTGCCGGAGCTCGAAGAAGAGACCGAGCGAGGTCGAGCTCGACCTCCACGTCGGCTCGCGGCTGCCCGCATACTGCACCTCGATGGGCAAGGTGCTGCTCGCCCACCTGGCCGAGGAGGACCGCGATGACCGCCTCGATCGAAGCCCACTCAAGCGCCACGGACCGAACACGGTGACCGATCGGGCGATGCTCGTCGATGAGCTCGAGCGCGTGCGCGCGACCGGGATCGCAGTCAACAACGAGGAGATCGCTTTCGGGATCCGGGCGATCGCCGTACCGGTCCGCGGCCGGTCGGGGAACGTGGTCGCGTCCGTCGGCTTTGGTGTCCACAACTCGTGGATGAGAACCGAGGACCTTGTCCGGGAGCTGACACCGGTCTTGCGCAGCACGGCAGCCGAGATCTCGGCTCGCGTCGGATACCTCTGAGATTGCTAGGTCGTTCCACTCATTCGAACGACCAGCCAATTAGTTGACAAGTCTCTGAGGCTTTGAAAATAATCGCCTGAGGTCGCAACGTACTCAACGTTCGTTGACGTCAGGAGGAGTCGTTCGTGCCAGAACATCCTTCCCGCCGCGCCTCGCGCGAGCGGGACGTCTCACCGTGCCCGCTGTTCGCGACGGCCCGGCAGCCACTCGGCTGCGCGCTGGCCGTCGCGGCAACCACGCCTGACGTCGTCACCGTCCGCCTCCGTCCGGATCGGCGGATCCGCACTGGGACCCCAGCTCCAGAAGGATCGTGATGTCAACTCAGAGCACCACTGCAGACGCCCCCATCCAGGCCCATTACGCCCGCAACGCCACGGGCCTCGTCCGCGAGATCCCGCTCGTGGATATGTCGCTGTTCAACGGCGCCTCCACCGGCGGTCCGCTAGGCGTCCTCATGTTCGGCGTCGTGGGTATCTTGGCCGTGCTGCCACGGGCCAACTGGATCCTCGCTTACGGCATTGGCGTCCTGTTGCCACTCGGGCTGCTGGTTGTCTACGCGGTGTTTGCCGCGACGATGCCGAAGTCGGGGGGGACTACGTCTACAACGGTCGAATCCTGAGCCCGAGCCTCGGGTTCGGCGGCAACCTCGCGATCGTGTTCGGCGGCGCCCTCTCGATCGCCCTATGGGCGGCACAGTTCATCCCGCCGGCGCTCGGAGCGGTGCTGTCGACCATCGGCCTCGCCGTGAGCGCCCCGAGCTGGGTCCACGCCGGAGCGACGATTCAGACGACCAACGACTGGAAGTTCGCGATCTCCGCGGTGGTCGTGTTCGGGCTGTCGCTCCTGTCCATATTCCGCACGAGGCTGGTGCTGCGCGTGATGGCCATCTCGTTCGGCGCGGCATTCATCGCGTTCATTGTCTCGACGCTGATCCTCGCATTCACGTCCCACGCCGGCTTCGTCAACCAGCTCAACTCGTACGGCCCGGGCGCGCACCCGTACCAGCAGTCGATCGCCGCGGCGGCCAAAGCCGGCGTTCCGCTCCACTCCCACACCGGGTTCTCGACCAGCCAGACGGTGGCCGCGTTGTTCTTCGCGATCACCTTCACCTCGTACTTCTGGTACGGCACCTATCTCGCCGGCGAGATGAAGGGCGGCGGCCGCCGCAACCGCCAGTTGCTGTCGGTACTCGGCAGCGCCGCCGTCCAGGGCATCCTCGTGACGCTCGCCTTCCTCGTCTTCTACAAGACGGTCGGCCTGAACTTCCTCCAGGCGGCGTCCGCCGGCCATTACAGCGGGCCCGTCCCGCCGTCGTTCTTCTTCCTCTCGGCGACCGCCCTGGGGGGCAAGGTCCTCCCGATCATCCTTTGCATCGCGTTCCTCGGGTGGCTGTTGCCGAACACGTACGCGAACATGGCGATCATCCCGCGTTGCATGCTCGCGTGGACGCTCGACGGCTTGTTGCCGCCGTGGTTTGGGAAGGTGAACGACCGGACTCACACGCCGGTGAACGCGATCATCGTCACCGCCGTGCTCGGACTGGCGCTGTGCGCATGGGCCGCGTACTCGGTGTCGTTCCTTACGGTCCTAGCCGAGATCACGTTCGTGGCGTTCCCGACGTGGATCCTGCTTGGGATCGCAGCGATCGTGATGAAGCGCCGGCGACCGTCCCTGTACGAGCACAGCCCGGCGGATTGGAAGCTCTGGGGTGTCCCTGTGCTGCCGGTCGCAGGCCTCGCCTGCGCCGCGATGAGCCTGTTCGGGCTGATCGACGGGATCAAGAACCACGTTGCCGTCGGTGTGACGAACCTCGCCTTCACGATCTGCCTCCCATTCATCTGCCTGGCGGTGGGCACGGTCTGGTACGCCGTCGCACGGTTCATCCACCTGCGCCGCGACCACGTCGACATCCGGCTCGCGTACGACTCGATCCCCCCGGAATAGAGTCGTCGGCTTGCGACTGTTCTCACGCGCTCCGGCGAGCTCTGAGCCGACCGTCCGGCTGTTCTTCGCGACGGATATCCACGGTTCGGATTTCTGCTTCCGGAAGTTCCTCGGCGCGGTGAAGCACTACGGCGTCGATCACCTCGTGCTCGGCGGCGACATCACGGGCAAGTTCCTCGTACCGATCATCAGGGACTCCTCCGGTCGCTACCGCTGCCGCTACGGCGACCGCGATTACGCCGACTTGGGCGACGACGAGGTGAAGGAGCTCAAAGGGACGATCCGCCGATTTGGCGCCTACCCCGTGGTCGGTACCGAGGACGAACTGGCCCCGCTCGCCGACGAGGCACAGCGCGAGCAGGTGTTCCAGAAGCTGCTCTATGAATCGCTCAGCGAATGGGTCGAGCTCGCAGAGGATCGGCTCAGAGGCACGGGGCACCGGCTGTTCGTCGCGCCGGGCAATGACGACTTCCTCGAACTCGACGCCGCGCTCCAGGGGTCGGACGTAGTGACGTTCGCCGAGAACGAGTGCCTCGCGGTCGACGAGTTCCACGAGATGATCACGACCGGCTACTCGAATCCGACGCCCTGGGACACGCCAAGGGAGCTGTCCGAAGACGACCTCGGCGCCCGGATAGAGGGAATGCTGCGCCATGTAAGCGACCGCGAGAATCTGATCGCCGTGCTGCATCCACCGCCGTATGACACGCGCCTCGACGGCGCCCCGAAGATCAACAGCGACTTCGAGCTCCAGAAGGAGTTCGGCGAGATCGGGACGATGCCAGTCGGGTCCCGTGCGGTGCGGCACTTCATCGAGGAGGCCCAGCCGCTGCTCACGCTGCACGGGCACGTGCACGAAGGCCGCGGGGTCGATCAGATCGGCCGCACGATCTGCATCAATCCGGGAAGCGAATACACCGAGGGCGTTCTCAACGGAGCGCTGCTTCAGCTGGCGCCCGGGCGGGTCATCTCCCATCAGCTCGTGTCGGGCTAGGTGACCGCGCTGACTGACGTTCTGCCGCTTGTCGACCCCGGAGAGGAGGCGATGCGCCTCACGCAGGCCGCGAATGACCGCTCGCTCGTCGTTCGCGTAATCGGTGGGGTCGCGATCCGGCTGCGCGCGCCGACGGGCACGCCCGCATCGCTGACACGGACGTACAAGGACATCGACGTCGTGACCACGTCGGCTGGCGGCCGTGGCGTGCAGAATCTGTTCGGCGAGCTCGGGTATCGGCCGGACCGCGAGTTCAACGCTCTGCACGGGGGCGACCGGCTGCTGTTCTATGACGACGGCAACCAGCGTCAGATCGACGTGTTCGTCGGCTCGTTCCGGATGTGCCACGAGATCGACCTGAGCGCGCGCCTGGAGCTCGATCCGGTCACGGTACCGCTGGCCGAGCTGCTGCTGACCAAGCTTCAGATCGTGCAGCTCAACGAGAAGGACCAGCGCGACATCTTCGCCCTGCTCCACGACCATCCCGTCGCCGATCACGACCGCGACGCGATCAACGCGCCCGTCGTCGCCCAGGCCTGCGCCGGCGATTGGGGCCTGTGGCGAACCACGCAGGGCACGCTCAGCCGCAGCCGGGAGTCGCTCGCGGAGTACGGGCTCACCGCTGAGCAGAGGGCGCGCGTTGAGGGCGGGCTCGAACACCTCGAGGGATCGATCGAACGAGAGCCGAAGAGCCGGCGCTGGCGATGGCGCGCGCGCATCGGCGAGCGCACCCGGTGGTACGAGGAGCCGGACGAGGTCGAGTGACGACCTCGGGTTCAGCGAATCGCGAGCGGGTTGACGGGACCGCCGACGCCACCGCGGATCGGGAGCGGGCCGGCCGCGAGCAGGAAGTCGTAGCGGCTGTCGGCGGCGCACGCGCCGGCGAGCTCGTCGAGGTCGAACATCTCACCCAGCAGCAGCCCCATGTGCACGATCCCGACCTCGTGCACGGGCATCCGGATGACGTTCGGGCCCGTCAGCCATTCCACCGCCCAGTTGTCGCTCGCGATCGCCGCGACACCGTGCGCGTGCAGCCAACCGAGCGAGTCCGCGCCGATCCCCGGCTCGCGCGGCGCAACTCCGTCGATCTCGGTGAAGTCCGCCCAGTCGCCCGCGGCCCGGACGCGCCCGAGGTGACCTGTTCGGATCACCAGCGCGTCGCCGGGAGAGATAGAAACCCGCTGGGCCTCGAGCGTGGACTCGAGATCTGAAACCGTGACCTCCTCGTCGGGCTCGAGCGCCGCGACGCCGCGGTGGCGGGCGATATCGACGAGCACGCCGCGGGTCACCATCGTCCGAGCGACGGGCACGATGTCGTTCACCTCGGCCCCGGCTGCGGTGACTGCGGCGCTCGAGCGCTCGTTGTACATGAAGCCACGGTGAAACACATGCGCCAGCGCATCCCAATGCGTAGCTCCGTGCACTGCGATCGACAGCGTGTCGTCGGCGTAACCGATGGTGTCATCCTGAGCGGCGGCGTCGGTGCCGGTCACGGTCATCACGTGCTGCGCATTCAGGCGTCCCGACCCTGCCGGCTGCGGGAGGTCGCCTCGCAGCTCGAGCGCCAGCGAGTGCACAGTCCCGGTCCGCACGCACGCGGCCGCCGCGACTCGGTTGTGTTCGGTGATCAGGTTGAGCGTCCCGAGCTCGTCGCCGGCACCCCACCGTCCCCAATTCGAGAGCTCGCGGGCGAGCGCATCAACCTCCGCGTCGGTCGTCATCCGACTCGTCGATGGCATCGTCCCGCCGCTCGTCGAGGATCAGTGGCGGCTCTCGGCACAAACCTCACGCACCGCCTGCTCGAAGCGGGCGAGCGCGTCGGCGAGCTCCTCTGACGTGATGATCAGCGGGGGCGCGAGCTCGATGGAGCGCGCGTTCTGGCTCACGAGGACACCGAGCGAGCGCGTCCGCAGCACCATGGCCCTCAACGTTTCCTGCGCCAGCGGCTCACGGCCATCGGGCCCGGTCCCGAACTCGATGGCAGCCCACAGCCCGAGGCCCCGCACGTCGGTGACGATCGGCAGATCGGATAGCCGCTGGAGCCCGGCGAGGAGCTCTACGCCGAGCTCCTTTGCACGCTCGACGAGCCCATCGTTCTCGTAGATCGAAAGCGCGGTCAGTGCCGCCACCGCCGACGCCGGATGGCCGCCGAACGTGTGGATGTCCGGGAACAGCGTCAGCGCATCCCGGATGTCGGCGCGGACGATCGTCGCGGCCAGCGGCAGGTAACCGGCGGTGATCGCCTTCGCAACGGTCATGATGTCCGGCTCGATCTCCCAGTGCTGGACGCCGAACCATTCGCCCGTTCGCCCGAAGCCGGTTATCACCTCGTCGGCGATGAAGAGCACCTCGTAGCGCTGGCAGATATCGAACACTCGCTGGAGGTATCCCGGCGGCGGGATCTGCACGCCATTGGCCTGCGGCATCGGTTCGACCAGGAACGCCGAGACGAGCTCTGGGCCCTCGTGTTCGATGTGATCGGCAAGGAAGTCGGCGCAGCGCAGATTGCAACTCGGGAACTCAAGCCCGAACGCGCAGCGGCTGCAGGTCGGCGCGGGGATCCGGGAGAACCCCGGCGGACCGGGCTCCGAGGGCACGCGTACGCCGAGCCAGTCGCTCGCCTCCTGCGCGCCACCGAGCGACCCGTGATAGTCCTCCCACCGCGAGATCACCTTGTACGCGCGTGGCTTTCCGCGCTCGCGCTGGTAAAGCTTGGCGAGCTTGATCGCGGCCTCATTCGCCTCCGACCCGCTCCCGGTGAACACCGTCGCGGTCAGGTCGTGCGGGGTCAGAGCGGCCAGCCGCTGGGCGAGCTCGACGGCGGGCGCACCCGCCTGCGACCCCGTACCGGCGTAATGGAGCGTGAGCAGTTGCGAGCTGATTGCCGAGACCATCCGCTCGTCGCCGTACCCGAGCGCGGACGCGCGCGTCGAGCTACTCATCAGGTCGATGTACTCGTTGCCCTCGACGTCACGAAGGTGGACTCCCTTGCCCTCTTCGAAGATCAGCGGAAAACCGGCCTCGATGTCGGCGCGCGGCACCCGCGGCCAGATGTAGAACTCCCGGGCCGCGGCGTACGCATCGCGCCCTGATAGCGGCACTGTCCTGCTCGACGTCATCGCAGACGACACCTCCTGATCCGATCTGGTCGCCGACCACGGACTCGCGCGGCCCACTTTGGCACCTCCGGCTGATCTTGCCAGAGACCGCACGAAGCGCCAACTATCTGGGACTGTGTATCAATGATCAGAACATGGTCGCCAGTCCGCGTCTGCGATCGGCGAGCGCCGCCGCCTAAAGCCCTCGAGGCGGCGGCCTGTGCACCTGGCTGCGCCGAGCAGATTGCAATTGTGTTGGGGCGGCTGGCGAGGTCGACATGCTGCCGCTGCTTCGGGAAATCCTGACCGAGTTCAAGGCCGCAAGTGAGCGCGCGGGGCCCGACGATCCAGTGTTCGTCACCTCGACCGGCAAGCCACGCTCGCGACACAACACCGCCAAGACATCGTCGGCGCCGCGGTCGCGCACGCGAACAAGCTCCTCGGAGAGCGCGGCCTACAACCCTTGCCGATCGGGAACCTCGCACGAGCTTCGGCACACATTCGCCTCGGTCCTAGTGGCGATCGGCAAGGACCCCACCCACGTGATGCACCAACTCGGGCATACCGATCCGGCCTTCAGGCTTCGGGTCTACGCGCACGTGATGCGCCGCAGCGAGGACGAGCGCGAGCGGCTCAGGGCGCTCGTCGAAGCGGTCGGGCAGTGATGGGCAGTATGCCCCTGATTCGGCCACGGAGACCAAGTCCAGCACCGATTCCTGACCACTAGAAAAGCCCCGCGTTAGCGGGGCTCTTCTGTCATCGGGGCGCCCGGATTCGAACCGGGGACCTCACCGACCCGAACGGTGCGCGCTACCAGGCTGCGCCACGCCCCGAATGGATCCAGTATCCCACAGCGACATCGGATGCCGAGGCCCGGTCGGGGGGTCGCCTACCGCGACCGGTGGTCACGCTACCGCGAGCGAATCCGATCCGGGCGCGGCCAGCATCGCCCCATCAGCGGCCGACCGTCGCCGGCTGGCCAGCGGGATCGGCAGCTCGGCCGGCGGCCGTTCGGCGGCGGGGGCGAACTCGAGCAGCGGCCCGGCCGCCTGGGCCAGCACAGCGTGGCGCCGGCACGGCTGGCAGTCGGCCAGATGCCGCGCGAGCTGACGCGTGTCGCGCACGCCGAGACGCCGGAGCGTGCGGCCGTCCCAGGCATCGATCACCGCGCGCGTGCGCTCACAGCGGCGGCCGCTGATCAGCTCCTCATACTCCTCGGCCAGACGGCGCCGGGCCCGGAATAGGGTGCTCTCGACGACCGGCCGCGACATCCCCAGCCGCTCTCCGATCTCGCTGTAGGAGAGCCCCTCGAGCTCGCGCAGGACGAGGATCCGATGGTGGACGTCCGACACCCCCCGAAACGCAGCGCGAAGGCCCTCCAGCTGCTGCTTGCTCTCGACGGCGACCTCGGGGCCCGGAGCGCTCGAGAACAGATCGTCGGTCTCGTTCTCGAATCCGCGCTCCTGGTCGAACGAGACCTCGTGGCTGCGCCGGGTCCGCCGTAGCTCGTCGATGCAGGCGTTCTTCGCGATCTGGTAGATCCACGGCTTGAACACGATCGGGCGCTCGGTGGCTCGCATCCGGCGCAGGACCGAGATGAACACCTCCTGCGTGACGTCCTCGGCCCGGTCGGCATCGCCGATGATCCCGCTCACGTAGGACCAGATCCGCCTGCGATAGCGCGAAAACAGCTGCTCGAACGCGCCGTCCGCGCCCCGCCGGACCGCTGTCACGAGATCGTGGTCAGTCCGCCACGAATATTTGAGCCCCTCTGGAAGCAGCCGTGCCGTCGCCAAGTGTCCCCGTCCGCTGAGATCCCCCGTAGCTGCGGGGACTCTACCGGGAATCAGCCATATGTCCAGAGCTTTAGCCAAAGACGCTAACGTTTGGACAGGGTTCTAGCCGAAAGACAGTTGAGACCGTCCGGACTAGACGGCATACTTCGCGCCCACTGCGCAGGCGGCAAAGGAGGACACTACACAGATGGCAATTCACCTCACCCCCACCGAGCTTGCACGTGAGTCCGGTCTGGAGCGCCGCGATGTGATCGTCAAATGCGTCGAGTGGGGAATCCCGATCTTCAACGGTCGGATCGACAAGACCCTCTTCCTCTCCAGCTTCCGCGAGATCACGGGCTCCGTACCGCAGGCCAAGCAGCAGCCCCAGCTCGCTTAGCGGGCTTCGCAGCCACCAGCCGCTCCTCTAAGTCTCGCCCAGCCAGCGGGGCATCTATTTCTGGGCCTTTCGCAGACCCAGCGGGTGGAATCTTCCCCCGGCGGGTGGACTAGTCCTGAGCCTTTAGCCGACCCAGCGGATCGAATCCTTCCCCCGGCGCGTCGACTAGTCCTGAGCCTTTAGCCGACCGAGCGGGTTGAATCTTCCCCCGGCGGGTCGACTAGTCCTGAGCCTTTAGCCGACCCAGCGGGTCGAACCCTTCCCCCGGCGGGTCGACTAGTCCTGAGCCGATTGACGCAGCAGGGTCGAGGTCGTTTGCTCGAGGATCTTCCGCCACGCGCGCGTCTTCTCGCGCTCGGCCCCGAAGTGCTTGACGACCTTGCGCACTCTCGTCGCCGAGATCTCGATTCCGTGACGGGCACAGATCCGCTTGAACCGCGGGTAGTCGTGGGCCAGCTTCAGCGTCACCGACTGGAACCCATGACGCGCGATGTCGACCCGCGAGGTGTAGTTCATGATGCTCGTCTGGAACATCAGCTCGTCGTTGGGCTCGGGCTCGACGAGGATGATGTCGACGCCCGGGTAGCGCTCCTCCCAGCGCCGCGCCAGGTCGTGCAGTCGCTGGTAGGCGAGCAGCTTGAACGCCTGATATCCGATCTGCGGGAAGCCCATGTCCGACACCCGCCGCGCCCGCGAGCCGGTGATCGTCGGTATGCGCTTCTGGAAGTCGTTGACGTAGGGAACCAGCGGGTTGACCACCACGATGAACTTCGCGCCGGCCTCGACCGCGATGTCCAGGTTCGTCGTGGACACGATCCCCCCGTCGACGAGCTCGCGATCCTTGACCCGCACCGGCTTATAGATCATCGGCAGCGCGCTCGACGCCGCGACCGCGGTCGAGATCGGGACGTCGTCCCAGTCCTCGGCGCCGAACACGATGCGCTCGCACGTGTCGAGATCGGTGGCGGCGAGGTACAGCTCGTTCTGCAGCAGGCGGAAGTCGTCAGTGCGGTCCGGGTCGGACAGGATCGTTCGCACATAGCGCTCGATCCCCTTCTCGGAATACAGGCCCGACGGCAGCACCTCCGCGAGTCCGACCGCGAGATCGACCGCCGAGACCTGGCCGAGATCCCGCACCAGCGAGCGGACCAGCTGCGCCACCCGGAACGGCACCAGCACGCCCTTGCGGAGGAACTCCCCGTAGTTCGGATGCAGCAGCGAGCTCACCCGCGTGTCCGGGAACGAGGTCGGCACCTGCTGGACGATCACCCGCATCATCTCCTCGGGGGTGACCCCGTTGGCGACGGCGGCCGCCACGAACGAGCCGGCGCTGGTCCCAACATAGACGTCGAACTCGTTGACGGTCCGGTTCACCGACAGAAGATCGAGCGCCCGCAGCGCACCGATCTCGTAGACGCCGCCGGTGAATCCGCCGCCGCCGAGCACCAGCGCCGATTTCGACCGCGTGCGCCGGCGCCGCGCCCCAGATCCGCGCGAGGCCGTCCCCGGACGCTCCGCCGCGGCGGCGTCTAGCTTGACCACCTTGCCCATCCTCATCTGGATTGTAAGGAGCGCGGGCCTAGCATCCGCCAGCCCGGAAGCCGCGCAGCGACCGATGGCGCCCGGTGGCGTGGGCGCAGATTGCCGCTACTTTGACCCGCCAGACCGGTTATATCCGCCGATGCGGGTGTTGTTGGCGACCCTGGGGGCGATCTGCGCTCTGCTCGCCGGGACCGCGGCTGTGGCCGGGGCGCAGCCAGCCCCCTCTGCCCAACGCGCGCTGTCCAAGGTGCTCCAGAACGGCCTCGGACAGGCCGGGCGCCAGAGCGGGGCCTACGTGCTCGACCTCACCACCGGCCAGGTTCTGTTCTCCCAGGCCGCGAACACCGGCCGTCTCCCCGCGTCGGTCGAGAAGCTCTACACGACCTCGACCGCGCTGCTCCGCCTCGGCCCGACGGCGACGTTCAGCACGGCGCTGCTCGGGACGGGCTCCCGCGATCCCGACGGCGTCTGGAACGGAACGCTCTACCTGCGGGGCGGGGGCGATCCGACGTTCGGCTCGGTCGCCTTCGACCGGTCCTGGTACGGGACCGGCGCGACGATGCGCACGCTGATCGCCAACCTGCTGAGGGCCACCGACATCACCGCCGTGGACGGCCGGATCATCGGCGACGAGTCCTACTGGGACTCGCTACGCGGAACGCCGGCGACCGGGTTCATGCGCTCGAGCGAGGTCGAAGGAGAGCTGAGCGCGCTCGCCTACGACCGCGGGTACACGAACGATCAGGGCACCGCGTTCGAGTTCCACCCGGCGCTGTTCGCCGCCCAGCAACTCGCCGGCGGCTTGCGCGCGTTCGGCGTCAAGCTTCCGGGGATTCGGATCTCAGCCGGGCGCACGCCCGCCGGCGCCACCCCGCTGGCCTCGATTCAGTCCCCACGGCTGTCGACCCTGATCCAGCTCACGAACACTCCGTCTGACAACTACCTGGCCGAGAGCATCCTGAAGGACATCGGCGCGCGGGTGGGCGGCGCCGGCACGACCGCCGCGGGCGCCGCGGTCGTCCGGGCCGAACTGCTCAGCAAGTTCGACATCGACCCCAGGCTGGACGACGGCTCCGGCCTGTCGCGTTATGACCTGACCACACCGACCCAGGTCGTGACGGTGCTCAAGGGGATGGCTACTAACTCGGCGTTCGTCAACTCGTTGGCGCTGATGGGAGAGACCGGCACGCTCCAGAACGAGGGCCTGGGCACGGTCGGCCAGGACGACTGCCGCGGCAAGACCGGCACGCTCCACGACGTGGCGAATCTCGCGGGGTACTGCGAGGCGCGCGACGGCCACACGCTCGCGTTCGCGTTTCTGGCCAACGGTCTCGGCGATCCGGACTACGTCCACGAGGTCGAGGCGTCGATGGCCGCCGCGGTCGCGAACTACAACGGCTGACGACCTCAGGGCAGGACGCGCGCAGGGACGAGCGGGCGCAGACCGCTTCAGGGCAGGAGCGCGCGCAGGCCGGCCTCGTCGAGCACCGGCACCCCCAGGCGCTCGGCCTGGGCGAGCTTAGTGCCGGCGCTCTCGCCGGCGACGACGTAGTCGGTCTTGCGCGATACCGATCCCGTGACCCGGCCGCCGGCGGCGGTGATCAGCTCGGTCGCCTGCTCGCGCGTCAGGTCGGGCAGCGTCCCGGTCAGCACGAACGTCTTGTCGGCAAGCGGGCCCTCGCCCGGCGGCGGCCCTTCCTCCTCCATCCGCACCCCACGCTCGCGGAGATCCTCGATCAGCCGCCGCATGTGCTCGTCCTGGAGCTGCTCGTAGATCTTGGCGGCCATCTTCGGGCCGACGCCCTGGGTCTGCTCGATCTGCGCCGGGCCGGCATCGAGCAGGGCGGTCATCGTCCGGAAGTGCTGGGCGAGGTTGCGACCGATCACGAAGCCGACCTCCTCGATCCCGAGTGCGAACAGCACGCGACCGAACGGCTGGCGCTTGGACTCCTCGATCGCCGCCACCAGCTTGTCCGCCGACACCTGGCCGAAGCCGGGTTGCGAGGCGATCTGCTCCGCGGTCAGGCCGTAGAAGTCGGCGGCGGTCGTCACCCACCCGAGCTTCATGAACAGGTCCACCTGCTTCTCACCGAGACCGTCGATGTCCATCGCGCCCGTAAAGTGCTTGAGCAGCTGCCAGCGCCGGCCGGGACAGTCCCGGTTCGGGCACCGGGTGAACACCGAGTCCTCCGGCTTGACTGTCGGGGTGTGGCAGATCGGGCACTCGCTCGGCGGATGGGGTGGCGCCGGCCGGTCGTCCCGCTCGGCGACGTGCGGCGCCGGCGACAGGACCTGCGGGATCACGTCGCCGGCGCGCAGGACGATCACGTCCTCACCCTCCCTGATGTCCTTGCGCGCGAGGTCCTCCTCGTTGTGGAGCGTGGCCATCTTCACCGTCACGCCCCCGACGCGCACCGGCTCGAGCGACGCCGCCGGGTGCAGGTCCCCGAACTTGCCCGGAGCCCACAGGATCGCGTTCAGGCGCGTGACCGCCGTGGTCGGCGGGAACTTCCACGCGATCGCCCACCGAGGCTCGCGGCCAACCGAGCCCAGCCGGCGCTGGAGCTCGACCTGGTTGACCTTGACCACGACCCCGTCGATCTCGAAGTCGAGCGAGCCGCGGCGCTCCTCCCAGGCGCGGCACTGCGCGATCACGTCGTCTTCCGTCTCGAGCTTCTTGACGTCGGGGTGGACCGGGAAGCGGTGCTCGCGCAGCCATTCCAAGGCGTCCCAGTGCGCGTCGAACGTGATCCCTTCGGTCGTGCCGATCGCGTAGCACCACAGCGACAGCGGCCGCTCGGCGGCGAGCTTTGGGTCGAGCTGGCGGATCGTGCCGGCGGCGGAGTTGCGCGGGTTCATGAACGTCGACAGGCCGGCCTGTGCCCGGCGCTCGTTCAGCGCGGCGAAGTCTGGCAGCGACATGTACACCTCGCCGCGGACCTCGACCAGCGCCGGCGGGTGGGGATCCTCGATGCGCAGCGGGACCGATGGCATCGTGCGCAGGTTGTGCGTGACGTCCTCGCCGATCTCGCCGTTGCCGCGGGTGGCGCCGCGCTCGAACACCCCGTCGCGGTAGATCAGCGAGATCGCCAGTCCGTCGATCTTCGGCTCGGCCACGAACTCGAACCGCGGATCGTCGATCCCCTCGCGCGCGAGGTGGTTGCGCATCCGCTGGATCCATGCCCTGAGGTCGTCCGCCGAGTGGGCGTTCGACAGGGACAGCATCGGCTGGGGATGGGTGACCTTCTCGAGCTCACTGACCGGCTCCGGCGCCACCCGCTGGGTGGGCGAGTCGGGCGTGACCAGCTCGGGATGATCGGACTCGAGGGCCTTGAGCTCGTTGAACAGCGCGTCATAGACGTCGTCGCCGATCTCGGGATCGTCGAGCACGTGATAGCGGTAGCTGTGGTGCTCGATCTCGCGCCTCAGTTCGGTGGCGCGCTCCTCCGGGTCGGCGGCTTTGGCTTGGCGGGCAGCGTTCACGGGTGCTCAGCCAGCTTCTCGGCGGCCGGCTGGATCAGGCGCTCGAGCTCGTAGCGCTCGAGCACCGACATGCCGTCGCGGTCGGTCAGGTCGAAGTGGACGGGCGTCACCGCGATCTTGCCCTGCGCCACCGCGGCAAGGTCGGTCCCGGCCTCGCTGTGCTCGTGGAGTGCGTCGCCGTAGATCTTGTACAGCCTCCGTTTCTCGCCACCCTGGTCGACGAGAGACAACTCGTCCCGGTAGACGCGCTTGCCGAGCCGCGCCACCTCCACGCCGGTCGGCGGCGCCCCCGGCACGTTCACGTTCAGCAGCGTCCCCGCCGGCAGCGGCGCGGTCTCGAGCTCGGCGACCAGGCGGGCCGTGAAGGACGCCGCCGCCGTGAAGTCGAAGCCGGTCCCGACCCGGAAATCGAGCTCGCGCGCGATCGACTGCTGCGAGACCGCGATCCCCGGCAGGCCGAGCACGATCGCCTCGAGCGCCGCCGCCACCGTGCCCGAGTACGTGATGTCATCCCCCAGGTTCGAGCCGTGGTTGATGCCGGACACGACCAGCTCGGCCTCGAACCCGTCAACCAGCCCGAGGTTGGCGAGGCGAACGCAGTCCACGGGCGTCCCGTCGGTGGCATACCCGACCGTCCCGTCATCGAAGTCGACCTCCTCCACCCACAGCGGGCGCCTCGTGGTGATCGACCTCGCCATCGCCGAACGGTTCCCGTCGGGCGCGATGACCGCGAGCTCGATCCCATCGACCGCCAGCAGCGCCAATCTGAGCGCCTGGAGTCCCGCCGCCTCGATTCCGTCGTCGTTGGTGAGCAGCACTCGCATCCACTCTTGATGCTATCTGCGGGTCCTGCGGTCAAGCGCGCGGGCGATTGCGGCCGCGATCAGGAACGGCTCCTCCTCAAGCTGGCGCCCGGTGAAGCGGAGCACGTCGTAGCCGGCGTTCCTGTGGACGATGTCCCGGCGATGGTCCCGTTCGAACGCGGCACGATCGCTGTGATACGGGTAGCCGTCGACCTCGACGATCAGTCGTTCCTCGGGCCACACGAAGTCCGCGGTGAAGCCGGCGATCGGGACGTTCACACGCGGCGCCGGCAGCCCCGCAGCGCGGATCAGGCGGAGCATCGCCCGCTCGCCACCGGACCGCGTTCGTTGCGGACCGCCCGGCTGGCGAAGGATCGCCCGGAGCCTCGCCACGCCGGCATGGGTGGGCGCGCGCTCGACCGCGGCCAGGATCCGCCGTTCGTCGGCCAGGTTGTGGGCGTGGGCCTCGGCGATCGCCCACTCGAGCTCGGCGGCGTTGGCGGTCGCGGCGTAGTCGACCAGCGTGCGCGCCGGCGAGGTGACGGGGATGCCTGATTTGTGCGCGCGGTCGGTGGCGTCAAGCCGTTCTGCGGCATGGACGCGCAGGCCGTCGCGCGACCGGCAGTCCCGCCCCACGACAGTGACCTCGACCTCTGCCGCCGGTGTCCTGGTCAGGCGCCACAGGGCGGCCGCGGAGCGATGGCTCACGAACGCATTCGCACCGCAGGCGAGTACCGCGGCGAGCTCGAGCGCGCCGGGAGCCGCAACCGTGTGGCCGACGAGGTAGACGCCCCTGAACACGCGATGCAGCGGCCCGTTGGCGACCCGCCACTGAATCGAGCCGCGTCCGACACCCGCCCGGTGGAGCTGAGCGGCGGTTATTAGTCCCAGCTGGCGTGACGCAATCCACGCGACCACCATGTCGCGCGCGAGGCCACCATGTACAAGGCCCGAAATCACGTCCAGGCCGACGACCCTCGGGACATAAGCATGTGGGGAATGCTTATGTCCCGGAGACGGGGAGGGACGCAGCGATTTCGGGCCTTGTGCGTGGGGATCCGCGGTCATCGAACTTCAGGATCCGCCACCAGGACCCCGATACCGCTCAACCGCCCCGATTAGTTGCAAAGTTGCGACGAGACCGTTGCGGGCGCGTGGCAGGCCGTTGCCGGCGCGTCACGCCCCGCCGGGACCGGGGCCCGAGCCGGGACCCGCGCCACCGCGCAGCACGCGCTCGCCACCGTACCCCACGCCGGCGAGGTACAGACCGTGCGCCGGCGCGGTGCGGCCGGCGCAGGACCGCGGCCTCCCCGCCAGCAGCTCCTGAAACGACGCCACCGTGCGCCGGCCGCCGCCCACCTCGAGCATCGTCCCGATCAGCACCCGGATCATGTGGCGCATGAACGCGTCGGCCTCGATCCAGAACTCGAGCACGCCCACGCCGGCGCCCACAACCCCGCCAGCGGCCACGCCCTCGCCGGCGCCCACAACCCCGCCAGCGGCCACGCCCTCGCCGGCGCCCACCGCATCGCCGGCGCCCACCTCATCGCCGGCGCCCACCTCATCGCCGGCGCCCACACCCCCGCCGGCGAGGACGCCGACCCGGCCGCCCCGCCAGTACGCCGCAAACACCTCCCGCGAGAACCGCACGTGCTCGGTCTGCGTCGGCGTGAACGCCGTGAAGTCGTGAACCCCGACCAACGCCACCGCGCACGCCCGCAACGCATCCACGTCGAGCCGGCGCGGCCACCACAGCGCGCGCCCCCGGTCGAACACGCTCCGAGGCCGCCGCACAACCACCCGGTAGCAGTACGCGCGGCTGGTGGCGTCGCGCCGCGCGTCGAACCCGTCATCGGCCGCAACGCATGAGAGCACCGCAACGTCCGCGGGCAACAACGCGTTCAAAGAACGCAAAGACACCGGCGGCCCAGAGTACGAAGCCACCTGCCCCCAGGCGTGAACCCCCGCGTCCGTCCGCCCCGCAACCGTGAGACGCACGCTCTCCAGCCGCAGAATCACACACAGCGCGCGCTCGACCTCGTCCTGAACCGTCCGCAACCCCGGCTGGCGCGCCCACCCGGAGAACCGACCCCCGTCGTACTCGAGAACGAGCCGGGCGACCACCCGGTCCTAGTGTCCCGAGTCAGAAATTGGATGCCATTCGAGCGGCCCCTGGCGACGCCTGGCTTTGTCCTCGGATCCTCATGTAGCGCTGCTACACGTCGGATCCTGCGTCCGCGCCAGGCATCCGCCAATGACCACTCTCGGTGTCACCGAATTTCCGCCTGGCGACACTAGACCAGCTCGAGCAGCACCATCTCGGTCGAGTCCGACCGCCGCGGACCCAGCTTCAGGATCCGGCTGTAGCCGCCCGGCCGCTCGGTGTACCGCGGCGCGATCTCCTCGAACAGCTTGTAGACCATGAACTTGTCCTGGCCGAGCGCGGACAGCGCTTGCCGGCGCGCGTGCAGGTCGCCCCGCTTGGCCAGCGTGATCAGCTTCTCGAGCTCGGGCTTGACCGCCTTGGCCTTGGTCTGGGTGGTGCGGATCCGCTCGTGCGCGATGACCTCCTTGGTGAGGTTCATCAACAGCGACTTGCGGTGGGCCGCGTCACGCGACAGCTGGTATCGGTTGCGTTGGTGGCGCATGTCGAAATCCCGAAGGACGGTAGCGACAAACTACTCGTTGCGCAGCCCGAGGCCTCGAGTATGCAGCGTCTCGATCACCTCGTCGATCGACTTCTTGCCGAAGTTCGGGATCGCGGCCAGCTCGCTCTCAGACTTCGAGACCAGATCCCCGACCGTCTGGATCCCCGCCCGCTTCAGGCAGTTGTACGAGCGAACACCCAGCTCGAGCTCCTCGATCAAGATGTCGTCCATCGCGTTCGGCGGACGCGAGGGCGTGCCGACCGCGCCGCCCACACCACCAGGCTCCAAAACGCCAGGCGAGCCCGCTTCGCGCAGCTCCACAACCCGCTCGGCGTCCGTGAAGATCGCCAGCTGCGAGATCAGGATCTCGGCGGCCTCGCGCAAGGCGGCGTGCGGGTCGATCGACCCATCGGTCTCGATGTCGAGCGTCAGCTTGTCGTAGTCGGTCCGCTGCCCGACACGCGCCTGCTCGACGTTGTACGCGACGCGGCGCACGGGCGAGAAGATCGAGTCGATCGGGATCACGCCAATCGGCTGGTCGGGCGACTTGTTCTCCTCAGCCGGGCCGGTAGCCGCGCCCACGCCCGATCGTCAGGTACACCTCGAGCTTGGTCTTCTTCTCCAGCGTCGCGATGTGCGCATCGGGGTTCAGGATCTCGACACCAGACGGCAGGTCGATGTCCTTGGCGGTGATGTCGCCGGGGCCGGTGACGACCAGCGGCGCCTCGATCTCGGTCGCGTCCGAGTGCATCCGGCACACGACGCCCTTCAGGTTCAGGACGATGTCGGTCACGTCCTCCTTGACGCCGCGAATCGTCGAGAACTCGTGCGCCACGCCTTCGATGCGCACGGAGGTCACGGCCGCGCCGGCCAGAGACGAGAGCAGCACGCGCCGAAGCGAGTTGCCGAACGTGTAGCCGAAGCCCCGATCGAGTGGCTCGATCGTGAACGACCCGCGGTTGTCGTCAACACTCTCGGAGGAGATTCGGGGGACTTGGAAGTCGAGCATCAGGGTCCTAACGTCGTGGGTTCTCCCGCCCCGGTGGGCGGTTCTCAGCGCCGAGCCGGCCCCCGGGGGAGCCGCGCGGCTGAAAGCTTGTTCCTACTTGGAGTACAGCTCGACGATGAGCTGTTCCTGCACAGGAGCTGCGATCTCTCGGCGCTCGGGCTTGCGCAGCACCTTGGCCGTGAGGGAGTCGTGATCTGCCTGCAGCCATGCCGGCACCTGACCGGTCAGCTCGGTGGCGTCGCGAATCACCTGCGTCGCCGTCGAGCGAGGATGGATCGCGATCACGTCGCCGTCCCGCAGCTGATAGCTCGGGACGTTCACGCGACGGCCGTTGACCGTCCAGTGCCCGTGCAGGATCAGCTGCCGCGCCTGGCGCCTCGAGGCCGCGAAGCCGAGGCGGACGAGCACGTTGTCGAATCGGCACTCGAGCATCCGCAGAAGGTTCTCGCCGGTGATGCCCCGGCTGGCGCGACGCCTTCTGGTAGTAGATCCGGAACTGCTTCTCGAGGACGCCGTAGTAGCGCTTGGCCTTCTGCTTCTCGCGCAGCTGCACGCGGTACTCGCTCTGGCGCTGGCGCCCGCGCCCGTGGTCACCCGGCGGGTACGAGCGCCGCTCGACGCCGCACTTGTCGGTCAGGCAGCGCTCGCCCTTGAGGAACAGCTTCTGTCCCTCGCGCCGGCACTGCTTGCACTGCGGTGATGTGTCTCGTGCCATCTGTTGCTCGGTGCTCCTACACCCGGCGCCGCTTGCGAGGGCGGCACCCGTTGTGGGCTTGAGGCGTGACGTCCTTGACGCCGGTCACTTCGAGCCCCGCCGCCTGCAACGACCGGATGGCCGTCTCACGGCCCGAGCCCGGTCCCTTGACGAACACCTCGACCCGCTGGAGACCGTGCTCGATGCCCTTGCGGGCGGCGGCGTCGGCGGTCACCTGGGCCGCGAACGGGGTCGACTTGCGCGACCCCTTGAAGCCCGCGCCGCCGGCCGACTCCCACGCGATGACATTGCCCTCGCGGTCCGTCAACGAAACGATCGTGTTGTTGAACGAAGTCTTGATGTGCGCCTGGCCAATCGGGATGTTCTTGCGGACTCGACGCCGTCCGCGCTGTGGTCGCCTCGGAGCCGGACTCACTTCTTAGCGGCCTTCTTCTTGCCGGCGACCTGCATCCGCTTCGGGCCCTTACGCGTGCGCGCGTTGGTCTTGGTGTTCTGACCGTGGACCGGCAGCCCGCGGCGGTGCCGGAGCCCGCGATAGCAGCCGATCTCCTGGAGGCGCTTGACGTTCTGGGAACGCTCGCGCCGCAGGTCGCCCTCGACCGTGAAGTCGCTGTCGATCAGCTCGCGGAGCTTGATGACCTCTTCCTCGGTGAGGTCGCGGACCTTGCGGTCGGGCTCGATCCCGAGCTCGGCCAGTAGCTCGTTCGACGTCGAGCGACCGATCCCGTAGATGTACGTCAGACCGATCTCGACGCGCTTGTTGAGAGGGATGTTGACCCCAGAGATGCGTGCCATCTCAACCTTGCCTTTGCTTGTGGCGCGGATTCGAGCAGATCACGAGGACCCGGCCGTTCCGGCGGATAATCTTGCACTTCTCGCACATCGGTTTGACCGACGGTCGTACTTTCACGCTCGTATCGCTCTCGTCGACTGTTTCCAGTAGTTCCCACAGCCCGGCTCTGGAGACCGTTGCGGCCGCCGCTACCGCGCTGCAGAGCCCCCGCACGCACGGAAAACCACGCAACGAGGGCAACCTGTGATGTTAGCAAGGGGTGTCGTGGTTTGCCGGCGCCGGGGGCGGTGGCGGGTTGTGGAGGTTTTGGGGCCTCGCTCCGCTCGGCATCCGTGGGGCCATGCCACCCCGTCCGGACGGGGTTGCCACGGCCGCGCGGCTGCGGCCCGCTGCGGCATCCGGCCTCACCAAGACCGGGGCCTGGCCGCGCGTCACTCCGGCGGATGCCGCGCGCCAGCGCGGCCCATGTCCCTACGCGACTCGCGAGTGCTTCGCGGCCGACATACGCGCCCCAGCCGCCTCGTGCCAGGGCGTCAGGATCCGCGGCCCGTCGGCGGTGATCGCGATCGTGAACTCGAAGTGCGCCGCCAGCGACCCGTCCTGCGAGTAGATCGCCCAGTGGTCGTCGCCGACGCGGACGGCGTGGCGGCCGGCGGTGACCATCGGCTCGACGGCGAACACCATGCCCTCCTCGAGCACGACGCCGGTCCCGGGGCTGCCGTAGTTGGGGATCTGCGGGTCCTCGTGCATCTCGCGGCCGACCCCGTGGCCGACGAGCGAGCGGACGATCGACAGGCCGGCGGCCTCGACGTGCTCCTGGATCGCGTGCGAGACGTCCCCGAGCCGGTTGCCCACCACGCACTGATCGACCGCGATGAACAATGACTCCTCGGTGACCCGCAGCAGCTTGGTGGCGACCGGGCTGATCGGACCGACCCCGAACGTGCGGGCGGCGTCGGACACCCAGCCGTCGTAGACGACCCCGATGTCGACCGACAGGATGTCCCCCTTCGCCAGCGCGTAAGGGCCGGGGATCCCGTGGACGATCATCTCGTTCGGCGACGCGCAGATCGACCCCGGGAAGCCGCGATAGCCCTTGAACGCCGGCGTCGCCCCCTGGGAGCGAATGAACTTCTCGGCCGCCTCGTCGAGCTCGGCGGTGGTCACGCCTGGCCGGATCTTGCCCGCCAGCAGGTTCATCGTCTTGACCAGGATGGCGCCGGACGCGGCCATCCGATCGATCTCTTCTGGGCTCTTCTTGATGATCATCAAACGTCTTCCTCGAGGCGCAGGGTGGCGATCACCGCGCGGATGTGGTCGTTGACCTCCGCGGGGCCGCGGGTCCCGTCGACCCGGCGCAGGATTCCCTTTTGATCGTAGTAGTCGATCACGGGCTCGGTCTGATCGTGGTAGACGCGCAGGCGGTTCTTCACGACCTCGGGCTTGTCGTCGTCCCGCTGCACGAGGCGCGAGCCATCCTGATCGCACACGTCGTCGCGCTTGGGGGGATCGAAGTCGACGTGGTAGTTGTGCCCGGCCTTGACGCACACGCGCCGGCCGGACAGGCGCCGCACGAGCTCGTCGTCGGGCACGTCGATCAGCAGCACCGTGGTGATCCGCCGGCCCATCTGCGACAGCTGCTTGTCGAGCGCCTCCGCCTGTGGGGTCGTGCGCGGAAAGCCGTCGAGGATGAACCCGTCGCGCGCGTCCTCCTGCGCGAGGCGGTCGGCCGCCATCGCGACGATCAGGTCGTCGGGCACGAGGTCGCCGGCGTCCATGTACTCCTTGGCCTTCTTGCCGAGCTCGGTGCCGTCCTTGACGTTCGCCCGCAGCATGTCGCCGGTGGCGATGTACGGGAGCTGGAAGTCAGAACGCAGGCGGTCCGCCTGCGTTCCCTTGCCGGCGCCCGGTGGCCCGAACAGGATCAGGTTGAGCTCTGACACGAGGGCCTCACTGTATCGAGCGGAAAGGGACGAAGTGAACGTCGACATCGCGGTGTCGCCGTGGGCGGTCCGAGCGCGAACCCGACCCGGCAAACACACCGGGCCCGAGCCGCGCGCGCGGCTCAGGCCAGATGCGTTTCGGTCGGTGCGGATCGCGACCCTTACGGAGGCGCCGACGATCCGCGCAGACGCCTCGGCGTTGCCCCCACGACAGGCGCCGGGCCGGCATCCGTGCCGGCCCCCCCTTAGCGCTGCCGAAGTCGCGCCCGCTGTTCCCTCGTGACCCTCCGACGTCTGCCCCCGGCTCCACGAGGCGGCGCTTGACGACGCCGAGGCCGCGGCATGCGGGTACTGCGGGCGGCGGGCGCGGAGCTCGAGCAGAACCTCGCCTTCGGAGTCGCCGGCCAGCTCGTCCGCGCGCTGCTGAGCGACCTGCCGCCGGCGGGGCGCCGTGCCTTCCTGGCCGAGGCGCCCGAACGCGTGCGCTCGCTCGCGGGGGCGCGCGAGGCGCTGTTCGAGCCCGGCGACGCCGGCGACCTGACGATGTCCCACGGCCTGTTCACGGCGATGGCGGGCGCGGCCGAGACGCGCCCCACGCTGCTGGCGATCGACGACCTGCACTGGTGCGACGTCGCCTTGCTCGAGTTCGTCCTGTACGTCCTGCACCGGCTCGACGAGCTGCCGGTGGCGCTCGTGATGACCCGCGGTGCTCGCCGAGCTCGGCGCCGCCGAGGCCGCGCTCGGCCGTGCGGCCGCCGCCGACCACCTCGCCCAGGCCGCCGCGGCTTCGTCGGACCCGCGCCGGCGCGCGGAGCTGGGGCTCCAGCTCGGTCGCGCGCTCGATGCGCTGGGACGGCACGAAGAGGCCGCCGGCGCGTACGACGCCGCGCTGCAGGAGCTTCCCCCGGCGCCCGAGGACGCCGACGAGCTCGAGCTTCGCGACCAGCTCGAGGCGAGCTACATCTCGACCGCGTCGCTCGTCCCCGACCTCCAGCCGCTCGCGCTCGAGCGCTCCGCTCGGGTGGTGGAGAACGCGGTCAAGGGCCCCCGCACCCAGGGGCAGCGACTGCTGCTGGCCCACGCCGCCCTGCACGCCACCACCATCGGCGAGTCGGCGCACAACGCGATCGAGCTGACCGAACGGGCGTGGGACGGCGGGCGAATGCTCGTGGAAGCCAATCCGCAGTGGATCGGATGGCGACTCGTCGCCGCGTCCTTCCTGCTGAACGGCGAGCTCGAGAGCGCGCTCGAGGTCGCCCAGGCCGCGCTCGAGGAGTCGCGCCGGCGCGCCTGGCCGCTGGCGTTCGCTACCGCCAGCTACGTCCGCGGGCTGCCGCAGCTGTGGCAGGGACGGGTCACCGACGCGCTCGCCGATCTCGAGCTAGCGCGCGACGCCCGGCGCTACGGATGGCAGCAGTTCGCCCGCTCGGCCGCCGCGCACTACGCGCTGTGCCTGATCGAGCGGGGCGAGCTCGACCAGGCACAGGACGTGCTCGACGAGGACGGCCAGCTCGACGAGCCGCAGGACATCGAGGATGTGCTCCGGCTGTACTCGCTCGCCGAGCTTCGGCTCGCGCAGAGCCGGCCGCGAGAGGCGCTCGAGGCGGCACTGGCCGTCGGCGAGATCGGCGAGCGGACCGTCGGCTTCCTCGGCTACTGCCCGTGGCGCGGGACCGCGGCGCAGGCCTCGCTGATGCTCGGCGATCGCGACCGCGCACTCGAGATCGCCGGCGAGGCGGCTCGCCCGCGCCGAGCGGACCGACGTCCTTCACCTACGGATCCGGCGCCCGCCGCGTTCTCGGCCTGTGCGAGCAGGGGACGAGGAGCCTGCGCAGCCTCCGGGCCGCGGTCCGGCTGGGTTCCAACGCGCCGCCGCGCCTGGAGACGATGCGTGCGCTGGTCGACCTCGGCGCAGCCTTGCGGAGGGAGAACCGCCGCGCGGACGCGCGCGAGCCGCTCGAGCGGGCGGCGGACATGGCCAGTCGCGGTGGGGCGGTGGCGCTCTCAGAACGCGCCCGGATCGAGCTCGCCGCGGCCGGCGCGCGGCCCCGGCGCGACGCGCTGTTCAGCGGGCCGGGATCGCTCACGCCAAGGAGCGGCGGATCGCCGAGCTGGCCGCCACCGGTCAGAGCAACCGCGAGATCGCGCAGGCGCTGTTCGTGACGCCGAAGACCGTCGAGTACCACCTGCGCAACGCTTACCGCAAGCTCGAGATCCAGACGCGCGGCGAGCTCGCGGGGGTGCTTAGCGTGTAACCGCGTCCGGCTGCGGGTGGGTCCGTCAGCCCCGCCCGGGCGAACCGCCCGGAGGAGACCGCGTCCAGCTCCGGGCCTCGCTCGCTCCGCTTCTAGATTCCCGGAGGCCGCTCCGCTCGCTCGGCTCAGTCCACAGCCCGGCATCCGGCCGGGCTATTTAAGAATCCCTCGTAATTTCGCATCATCAGCTGCGCCTCGAGCTGCTTCATCGTGTCGAGCGCGACGCCGATCACGATCAGGATCGAGGTGCCGCCGAAGAAGAAGTTGGCGGACGTCTGGCTGATCAGGATCGTCGGCAGCGCGGCGATCGCGGCCAGGAAGAGGGCGCCCGGGAACGTCAGGCGCGCGAGGATGCGGTCGAGGAACTCGGCCGTGGGCCGGCCTGGTCGCACCCCGGGGATGAACCCGCCGTACTTGCGCAGGTTCTCGGCCTGGTCGACGGGGTTGAACGTGACCGCCGTGTAGAAGTACGTGAACACGATGATCAGCAAGCTCTCCCCGAGCACGTAGTGCCAGCTCTGGGGGCTGAAGAAGTTCTGGACGTCGGTGAAGAAGTTGTTCCGGTTCTGGCCGAGCAGCTGGCCGAGCGTCGGCGGGATCGCCATCAGGCTCGCGGCGAAGATCACCGGGATCACGCCGGCCATGTTCACGCGCAGCGGCAGATAGGTCTGGGTGCCCTGCGTCATCCGCCGGCCGATCACACGTTTGGCGTACTGGATCGGGATCCGCCGCTGGCCCTCCTGCACGAACACGATCGCCGCCACCACGCCGACCGCGATGAACGGCATGATCACGCGGAATACCTGGTCGGGGTTGGTCCACCACGAGTGGATGCCGTTCGGTATTCGCGCGACGATGCTCGCGAAGATCATCAGCGAGATCCCGTTGCCGATGCCGCGCTGGGTGATCAGCTCCCCCATCCACATCAGCAGCACGGTCCCCGCCGTCAGCGAGATCACGATCAGCAGCACCTTGGCCAGGTTGAAGTTCGGGATCACGGTGACGCCGGCCGACTGCTCGAAGCTTCGGAACAGGAACACGTAGCCGATCGACTGGGCGAACGCGAGGCCGACGGTCAGGTAGCGCGTGTACTGGGTGATCCTCGCCTGGCCGACCTCACCCTCCTTGGAGAGCTTCTCGAGCGAGGGCACGACCACCTGCAGCAACTGCAGGATGATCGACGCGGTGATGTAGGGCATGATCCCGAGCGCGAAGATCGCGATCCGCCCGAGGCCGCCGCCGGAGAACAGGTTCAGGAACCCGAGGATGCTGCTCCCGCCGAAGTTGTTCTGGATGGCGTTGACCGCCTTGGCGTTGATCCCGGGCGCGGGGATGTGCGTGCCGAGCCTGTAGAGGCCGAGCATCGCAGCGGTGAACAACAGCTTGTTGCGGATCTCCCCGACCCTGAACGCACCCAGGATCGTTGAGATCATCTTCCGCCGGACTCCTCTACGACCTGGCAGGTTCCGCCGGCGGCCTCGATCTGCTCGCGCGCGGCCTTGGAGAACTTATGCGCGTGCACCGTCAGCGGCTTGGTCAGCTCGCCCTTGGCGAGGACCTTGACCGGGATCGCCTTGCGCGTCGCGATGCCCTTCGCTCGCATCGCTTCCAAAGTTACAGCAGCCCCCGAGTCGAATCGGGCCTCTAGGTCGAGCAGGTTGACCGGCTGCGTCTGCGTCCGGAACGGCTCGAACGGCATCGACTTCTTCATGTGCGGACCGCGGAGCTTTCGCATCCGCATGTGGATCGGGTTCTGGCCGCCCTCGAAGCGAGCCCGGCGCTTGGCGCCCGACCGCGAGCCATAGCCCTTCTGGCCGCGGCCCGACGTCTTGCCGGTACCCGACCCCTCGCCGCGGCCGATGCGCTTGCGCGGCCGGCGCGAGCCCGGCGCGGGCCTCAGATTGTGCAGCCCAATCCGCTGCTTGCGCTCTTCGGTCTGCGGAATCTCATCCTCAGCCATCGGACTCCTCGGAGACTTCGACGAGGTGCGCGACCTTCGCGATCATCCCGCGCAGCTGCGGCGTGTCCGTGTGCTCGGCGCTCTGGCCGATCCGACGCAGGCCAAGCGAGCGAAGCGTGTCCCGCTGCCGCTGGTCACAGCCGTTTCGCGACCGGCGCTGGGTGACGATTAGCTTGCTCACGCCTCCGCCTCTCCGTCAGGCACAGGCTCGGACGCCTCGACCGGCGCCGGAACCGGCTCCGCGTCCGCCTCCTCCGCCTCGGACGCGCCGTTCGCGTTCGCGTTCGACAGCGTTTCGGCAGCCACCGGTTCTGCCTCGGCCGTGGTGAGCCCGAGTACCTGATTGACCGAGAGGCCGCGGATCTCGGCTACCTCGTCCGGGGTCCGCAGCGACTGCAGCCCGGCCATCGTCGCCTTGACCAGGTTGATCGGGTTCTGCGAACCGAGACTCTTCGAAAGGATGTCGTGGATCCCGGCGAGTTCGAGCACCGCGCGCACGCCACCGCCGGCGATCACGCCGGTACCGGGAGCAGCGGGCTTCAGGAACACGCGCCCGGCCCCGAAGATTCCGGTCGTCTGGTGGGTGATCGTCGCGCCGTGCTTCGGCACGCGATACAGGTTCTTCTTGGCCCGCTCGACGCCCTTCTGGATCGCCACCGGGACCTCGTTGGCCTTGCCGTAGCCGATCCCGACGATGTCGCGCTCGTCGCCGACCACGACCAGGGCCGTGAATGAGAACCGGCGGCCGCCCTTGACCACCTTGGCGACGCGATTGATCTCGACGACGCGCTCCTGGAGGTCGAGGCCGGCGGAGGAAACTGAGCGATCTCGTGCCATCAGCAGATCCAGGGTAGCGGGCTCAGAACGCCAGCCCGCCCTCGCGGGCCCCGTCGGCGAGCGCCTTAACGCGCCCGTGATATTTGTATCCGCCGCGGTCGAACACCGCGGTGTCCACGCCGGCCGCCTTCGCGCGGTCCGCCAGCAGTGCGCCGGCGCGCGTGGCCTGCTCCATCCGCCCGAGGCCGCGTAGCTCCTCCTCGGTCCAGTTGACCGACGCCACCGTCCGGCCCGAGTCGTCGTCGATCAGCTGCGCGAAGATCCCGCGATTGGAGCGGAACACGGAGATCCGCGGGCGCTCCGCGGTTCCGCTGACCTTGGCGCGGACACGGCGCCGGCGCCTCAGGCGCTGCGCGGGCTTGGTCATCACGGTCATGCGCGCTTACCGACCTTCCGGGCGACGTACTCGCCCTCGTAGCGGATCCCCTTGCCCTTGTAGGGCTCGGGCTTGCGCTGCTTGCGGATCAGCGCCGCGATCTCGCCGACCTGCTGCTTGGACGCGCCCTTGACGACGATCCGAGTCGGCTGCGGAACCTCGAACTCGATCCCGTCGGGGGCCTTGATCGAGACCGGGTGCGAGTAGCCGAGCGCGAGCTCGAGGTCGCGGCCGCGCAGCTGCGCGCGATAGCCGACGCCCTGGATCTCGAGACGCTTCTCGAACCCGGCGGTGACGCCCTGCACCATGTTGGCGACGAGCGTCCGGGTCAGCCCGTGGAGGGCGCGGTGCTCGCCGCGGTTCGTCGGGCGGGTGACCACGATCTGGTCGTCGACCTGCTCGACCTTGATGTCGCGGTTCACGCGTTCGGTCAGCTCTCCCTTCGGGCCGTTGACCCGGACGAGCTCGGGCTCGATCGCGACTGTGACGCCGGCCGGGACGGGGATGGGTTGTCTGCCGATGCGAGACATGCTCGATACCCGGTCTACCAGACCCTCGCCATGACCTCGCCGCCGACGCCCGCCTGGCGAGCTTCGTGGCCGGTCATGACGCCCTTGGAGGTCGAGATGATCGCGGTCCCCATCCCGCCCTGGATGCGGGGGATGTGGGCATGGTCGACATACGTGCGCTGGCCCGGCCGCGAGACGCGCTGCAGGCCGGATATCACCGGCTTGCGCGCCTGGTCGTACTTGAGCGTGATCGTCAACTGCTGGCCCGGTCGACCAGGGACGGGATCGTGGACCTCGTAGGCCTCGATGTACCCCTGCTCACGCAGGATGCGCGCCAGTTCGCTATTCAGCTTCGAGGACGGCATCGTGACCTCGTGATGCTGGGCGTTGGCGGCGTTGCGCAGCCGGGTGAGGAAGTCGGCGATCGGATCGGTCATCGACATGGCGTCACCAGCTCGACTTGGTCATGCCGGGGATGTAGCCGTTGTGCGCGAGTTCGCGCAGGCAGATTCGGCACACGCCGAACTTGCGATAGACGGCGCGCGCCCGGCCGCATCGGCGGCAACGGGTGTAGCCGCGCGTCTTGTACTTCGGCGTGCGCTGTTGACGGACAACCTGAGAAGTCTTGGCCATGTGATCCTTTACGTCTGCGTACCGGCCGCCTGCGGGCGGCCTTCTCTACTGAATGGCATCCCGAACGCCTCGAGCAACGCGAATGCCTCGTCGTCGCTCTGGGCGGTGGTGGTGATCGTGATGTCCAGGCCTCGGACCTGGTCGACCTCGTCGTAATCCACCTCCGGGAAGATGATCTGCTCGCGGACGCCCATCGAGTAGTTGCCGCGTCCGTCGAACGAGCGGGGGTTGAGCCCGCGGAAGTCGCGGATCCGGGGGATCGCGACCGACATCAGCCGGTCTAGGAACTCATACGAGCGCTCGCCGCGCAGCGTCACGGCTACGCCGACCGGCATCCCCTCGCGGACCTTGAACTGGGCGATCGACTTGCGCGCGCGGCGGACGTTCGGCCGCTGGCCGGTGATCGTCGCGAGCTGCTCGCTGGCGGCGTCGAGCATCTTCGAGTCCTGCTTGGCGTCGCCGACGCCCATGTTCACCGTGACCTTTGTGATCCGGGGCACCCGCATCGGCGTCGAGTACCCGAACCGCTCGGTCAGCGCCGGCAGGATCTCGTCCTTGTAGCGGGTCTTCAGGCGTGCCTCGGGCATCAGTGCGCGCTCCTGTCGCTCATCAGTCGAGCCTCGTTCCGCTCCGGCGCGAGATCCGCAGGCGCTTGCCGTCCTGGATCTCGACGCCGACGCGCGTGGGCTTGCCATCTTTCGGATCCGCCAGCGCCACGTTCGAGACGTGGATCGGGCCCTCGCGCTCGATCACGCCGCCGACCTGCTCGGCGCGCTGGGCGCCCGCCACCTGGCGCGGCTTCTGGTGGCGCTTGATCATGTTCAGGCCTTCGATGAACACACGCTGATGCTTGAGATCGACGCGCAGGATCTTGCCGCGCTTGCCGCGGTCCTTGCCGCCGATCACGATCACCTCGTCGCCGGTCTTCAGTCGCGCGGGCATGGTCAGAGCACCTCCGGCGCGAGCGACACGATCTTCATGAAGTTGCGCTCGCGCAACTCGCGCGCGACCGGGCCGAAGATGCGCGTGCCGCGCGGGTTGTTCTGGTTGTCGATCAACACGGCGGCGTTCTCGTCGAACGCGATGTACGTCCCGTCCTCGCGCCCGTAGGACTTCCGCGTACGCACGACCACGGCGGTCACGACCTCGCCCTTCTTGACCGACCCCTGCGGGCTGGCCTGCTTGACGGTGGCGGTGACGATGTCCCCGACACCGGCGTAGCGGCGGCGGTGGCCGCCGCGCACGCGGATCACCAGGATCTCCCTGGCGCCGGTGTTGTCGGCGACCCGCAGTCGTGTCTCGTTCTGAATCATCGTGCGATCCCGTGGCTCACTCGGCTCGTTGGACCACTTCAACGAGCCGCCAGCGCTTGCTCCGCGACAGCGGCCGGGACTCGCGCACGACCACGGTGTCGCCGGTGTGCGCGTCGTTGGTCTCGTCGTGCGCGTGCAGCGTGTTCGACGTTCGCACGATCTTCTCGTAGCGCCGGTGGCGCCGGACGATGTCGATGCGGACCGTGATCGTCTTGTCGGCCTTGTCGGATACGACGACGCCCTGGCGCGTCTTCTGCTTGCCGGGCGCTTGCTCGCGCGGCGCCGTCGTCTGAGCGACGGTGCCGCTCGCGCGCGCCTTCTGGCGGGCCCGAGCGCGCTCGGCGCGACGGACCACGGCCTTCTTGCGCCGCTCCTCGATGCGGTCGGAGTGACGCTCCTCGGGCGTGCGCGACTTGCGCGCCGGGGCCTTCGCAGCCTTCCCGGCCCGGGCCCGCCGGCGCCGCTCCTTGGGCGCGACGACCTCCTGGCGCTCCCTCGGGGCCGCAGCCTGCGGCGCCGCCGCGGCCTCTACGCCCGGCGTCTTTTCAGTTTCGTTGTTCTCGGTCTCGTCAGCCATTTCTCAGTTCTCGTTCGCGCTGGACCGTCAGCGCCCGCGCGATCTCCCGCTTGGCCCGCTTGAGGCTCGCGGTGTTCTCGAGCTCGGACGTGGCGTGCTGGAAACGTAGCCCGAACAGATCGCGACGGGCGGTCTGGATGTGTTCACGGAGCTCGGTGTCGGTGAGGTCTCGGACGTCGGAAGGTCTCATCTCACGCGTCCTCTCGCATCACGAACTTCGTCCGGACCGAAAGTTTGTGACCGGCGAGCCGCATCGCCTCGCGCGCCAGCGGCTCCGGCACGCCGGCGAGCTCGAACATCACGCGGCCGGGCTTGACCACGGCCACCCAACCCTCGGGCGATCCCTTGCCGGATCCCATCCGGGTCTCGGCCGGCTTCTTGGTGAACGACTTGTCGGGATAGACGTTGATCCAGACCTTGCCGCCGCGCTTGATCTTGCGGGTCATCGCGATTCGGGCAGCCTCGATCTGACGGTTCGTCAGCCACCCGGCGTCGAGCGACTTGAGGCCGTACTCGCCGAACTGGACCCTGGTCTGTCCGCGGGATAGACCGCGCCGACGCCCGCGATGCACCTTGCGGTGCTTGACGCGCTTGGGGGCGAGCATCAGCTGCCACCGCCCGGGGAGCTCGGCCGGCCACCGCCGCCACCGCCGCCACCACCGGCGCCGCCGCGTCCGCGTCCGCCACCGGGGCCGCCAGGACCACGTCCACCTCCGCCTCCGCCGCCACCGGGACCGCCGGGACCACGTCCGCCGCCACCGCCACCGGGACCGCCAGGACCACGCCCGCCGCCACCGCCACCGCCGCCGCCGCCGGGACGTCCACCGCCGCCACTGCGACCGCCACCGCCGCCGGGACCGCCGCCACGTCCGCCACCGCCGCCGGGGCCGCCACCGCGACCGCCACCGCCACCACGTCCGCCACCGCCGCCGGGGCCGCCACCGCGACCACCACCGCCGCCGGGGCCGCCGCCACGTCCGCCACCGGGACCGCCTGGACCGCCGCCACGCCCACCGGGACCGCCGGACCCGCCGGGACCGCCGCGTCCTCCGGGACCGCCACCGCGGCCACCGCCGCCGCCGGGGCCGCCGCCACGGCCGCGCCCGTCACGGCCGCCGCGGCGGCCGTCACGCTCGGGCGCCTGCGGCGCCGGCTCGTCCATGATCGTCAGATCGGCGCCGGTGTAGCCCTCGGGCATGATCTCGCCCTTGTTGATCCAGCACTTCACGCCGATCCGCCCGAACGTCGTACGGGCCTCGTGGAATCCGTAGTCGATGTCGGCGCGCAGCGTGTGCAGTGGAACCCGGCCGTCGGAGTAGCCCTCGGTGCGCGCCATCTCGGCGCCGCCGAGTCGGCCGGAGACCTGCACCTTCACGCCCTTGGCGCCGGATCGCATCGCGCTGGTGAGCGCGCGCTTCATCGCGCGGCGGAACGCCACCCGGTTCTGGAGCTGCTCGGCGATCGACTGCGCGACCAGGCGCGCGTCGAGCTCGGGGCGCTTGATCTCGAGAATGTTGACCTTGACCTGCTTGCCGGTGATCCGGTGCAGATCGCGCCGCAGCTGGTCGACCTCTGATCCCGACTTGCCGATCACGATGCCGGGCCTGGCCGTGTTGATGTTGACCTCGACCTCGTTCTGGTTCTTGCGGATCGTGATGTCGGACAGGCCGGCGTGCGACAGCCGTCCGATGATGTGCTCACGGATCTGCGTGTCCTCGTGCAGGAAGTCCGCGAACGCTCGCTCGTTGAACCAGTTCGACTTCCAGTCGTGGATGTAGCCCACGCGGAGCGACTCGGGATGAACTTTTTGACCCATATCTGTGACTAATCCTTCGGCGTGAGCAAGATCGTGAGATGGCTGGTGCGCTTGCGGATCCGCGTCGCCCGGCCCATCGCGCGCGGCCGGAAGCGCCTGATCGTCGGACCCTCGTCAGCGTGGACCGCCTTTACGTAGAGATCCTCACCCACGAGCTCGTGGTTGTTCTCAGCGTTGGCCACCGCCGACTCGAGCAACTTGCTCCAGTCCCGCGCGACCGCACGCGAGGTGTGAGCGAGGATAGCTCGCGCTTCGTCAACGCTCTTTCCGCGGATGTGATCGCAGACCAGTCGCGCCTTACGCGCCGATGAGCGGACGTACTTGGCCTGAGCTCGCACGACCGGCGGCGGCCCGGGTGCACGCTCACCGCGGCGCCGGCGGGTCGGAGCGGGCGCGCGCGCCGGCGCCTTGTCCTCCTCCTCGTCGTCGTCCTCGTCCTCAGGCTCCGCTTCCTCAGCTTCGTGCTCATCAACCTCGTCATCCGAGCCGAGCTCGGACTCGCCTTCGGCTTCATCGTCGGCCTCGAGCATCACGTCGGCGGCCGCCTCGACGGCTTCGACGTCCTCCGCGGTGGGCTCGATCTCGGCGGCCTCCCCGCCCTTCGCCTCGGGCCCTGGGGACGCGTCAGCGGCTGCATCCCCTCGCGTCGCTTCGGCCTCCGACTCCGTCTGAGCCTCGGAGCGTGGGGATTCAGACGCAGGCGCGTCGCCGGAGGCCTTGCGGCGCCGGCGGCGTGGCTGCTTGGGCTCTTCCGGATCCGAGGTGCTCATCTCCGCTTACCAGTTCCGGCGTGTCCGCGATACAGCCGCGTGGGCGCGAACTCGCCGAGCTTGTGGCCGACCATCGACTCGCTGACGAACACCGGCACGTGCTTGCGCCCGTCGTGGACGGCGATCGTGTGACCGACCATCTCGGGGAAGATCGTCGACGCGCGCGACCAAGTTCTGAGCATGCGCTTCTCGCCCGAGGCGTTCATCGCCTCGATCCGCGACATCAGTCGCTCCTCGACGAACGGACCTTTCTTGCTCGAGCGACTCATCGCTTCTTACCTCTCCTCCGTCCGCGCACGATGTACTTGTCTGAAGCCTTGCCCTTCTGCCGGGTGCGGTAGCCGAGCGTCGGGACGCCCCACGGGGTGACCGGGTGGCGTCCGGGCGTCGTCGAGCCCTCGCCGCCGCCGTGCGGGTGGTCGACAGGGTTCATCGCGGTCCCGCGTGTCTGCGGGCGCACGCCCATGTGCCGCTTGCGTCCGGCCTTGCCGATCGTCACGTTCTGGTGATCGGTGTTGCCGATCGAGCCGACCGTGGCCCGGCACTCGGCCCTGACCATCCGCATCTCACCCGACGGCAGGCGCAGCGTCACGTAGTCGCCGTCCTTCGCCAGCAGCTGCACGCCGGCGCCCGCCGCGCGCGCCATCTGGCCTCCGCGCCCCGGGGTCAGCTCGACGTTGTGGACCACGGTGCCGGGCGGCATGTTCGCGAGCGGCAGGCTGTTGCCCACGCGGATCTCGGCGCGCTCGCCCGACTGCACGCTCATGCCGACGCGCAGTCGCTGGGGGGCGAGGATGTAGCGCTTCTCGCCGTCGGCGTAGTGCAGCAGTGCGATGTAGGCCGACCGGTTCGGGTCGTACTCGATGTGCGCGACCTTCGCCGGCACGCCGTCCTTGCGGCGCTTGAAATCGACCTTCCGATACAGCCGCTTGGCACCGCCGCCACGGTGGCGCGAGGTCTTGCGGCCGTTCGAGTTGCGGCCGCCCGACTTCTTGAGCCCCTCGACGAGGGACTTCTCGGGCGAGGTGCGGGTGATCTCGGCGTAGTCGGGATAGGTGACGAAGCGCCGCCCGGCGGATGTCGGCTTCGGCTTACGAATGGGCATCTACTCGCCTGCCTCCAGTCCTCCGAAGATCGGGATCGTCTGCCCGGCGCGCACCTGCACGATCGCCTTTTTCCATTGGCGGGTGCGTCCGCGGGTCTGGCCGCGGCGCTTGGGCTTGGAACGCACGTGCGCGGTCCGGACCTCGAGCACGTTGACCTCGAACAGCAGCTCGATCGCCTGCCGGATCTGCGTCTTGTGCGCCTTGTCGTGAACGCGGAAGGTGTACTTGCCGGCCTCGGCGAGCGCGAACGTCTTCTCGGACAGAACTGGGCGAATGATGACCTGGGTCGGCTCCATCAGGCCGCCTCCTCCTGCTCGTCGTCGTCGGCCGCAGTTGCGCCAGACGTGGGCCCTGTCGCGCGCGCCACAAGGGACTCCATCGCCGCCTGCGACACGAGCAGCGAAGCGGCCCTGACGAGGTCGGCGACACCCGCCTCGTCGACCGGGATTGGCACGGCGTGGGAAAGGTTTCGGAACGACTTGCCGGCGGCGGCCTCGGCCTCCGTCAGCACGACCAGCACCGGCGAGATCGGGGTGGGTGGGCCCCAGCTATCCAGCAGCTCGATGGCCTGCTTGGTTGACGGCTCGGCGAAGTTGGACGCGTCGAACACCGCCAACGACCCGCGCTCGGCGTGCAGCGACAGCACGCTGCGGAGCGCGGCGCGACGCGCCTTGCGGTTGACCTTGACCGTGTAGTGCCGCGGACTCGGCCCGAACACGGTGCCGCCGCCCGTCCACACCGGCGAGCGCGACGAGCCTGCCCGCGCCCGGCCTGTGCCCTTCTGGCGCCACGGCTTCGCGCCGCCGCCGGACACCTCGCCGCGGGTCTTGGTCGAAGCGGTGCCGTGCCGGCGCGCGTTCAGCTCGGCGCGCACCGTCTCGTGCACGAGCGGCATGTTGAACTTCGCCTCGAACGCGACCGGATCGAGCGCGAAGCTCCCGCCGCCGAGCACCTGCGCGCTAGCCATCGGTACGCACCTCCACGGTTCCGCCGCGCGGCCCGGGAACGGCGCCGCGGAGCAGCAAAAGGTTCTGGCCCGGGATGATCTCGACGACCGTCAGGCCGCGCTGCGTTACGCGCCCGCCGCCCATCCGGCCGGGACCGCGAATACCTTTGAACACACGCGACGGCGTCGCTGACGCGCCAATGGACCCCGGCGCACGTACGTTGTGGGAGCCGTGCGATTTCGGTCCGCTCTTGAAGTTGTGGCGCTTGATCGTTCCCTGGAAGCCCTTGCCCTTCGTCTTTCCAGAGACCTTGACATTGTCGCCGACCGCGAACGCGTCGACGGTCACGGTATTGCCCACGAGCCACTCGCCGGCCTCGTCGCGGAACTCCACGAGGTCGCGATGGGCGGAGGCGTCGGCCTTCTTCAGGTGCCCGAGCTCGGCCCTGGTGATCGACTTCTCCTTGCACGGGCGGAACGCGAGCTGGACCGCCTCGTAGCCGTCGCGCTCGACGGTGCGGATCGCGGTGACCGGACATGGCCCCGCCTCGAGCACGGTCACACGCTCGACGCGGCCATCGTCGAGGAACCGCTGCGTCATCCCGAGCTTCTTGGCGAGGATCGCAGTCATCGGATTCAGGACGCCAGGCGGATCTCGATATCCACGCCGGCCGGAAGATGGTCGAGCCGCTGGAGCGAGTCGACGGTCTTCGGGGTGGGCTGGTGGATGTCGATCAGCCGCTTGTGCGTGCGGATCTCGAAGTGCTCACGCGAGTCCTTGTCCTTGAACGGGGAGCGGATCACGCAGTAGACGTTCTTCTCGGTCGGCAGCGGCACGGGACCGGAGACGGTCGCGCCCGTGCGCGCCGCCGTCTCGACGATCTCCTTGGCCGCCGTTTCGATCGCCGTGTGGTCGTAGGACTTCAGGCGAATCCGGATTTTGTTTTGGGCAATCGTTGCCAACGTATCTCTGTCTGATCAGTGTTGAGGGCGAACCCCGGGCTTCGGGGCCCGCCCCTAATGTCGTATCTGTCAAAAAAAGAGGCGGCGTGCCTTACGGCGACGCCGCCTCGTCAGCTATTGAATTACTTCGGCGACGACCCCCGAGCCGACCGTTCGGCCGCCCTCGCGGATCGCGAACCGCAGCCCCTGGTCCATGGCGATCGGCTGGATCAGCTCGATCTCCATCTGGACGTTGTCACCCGGCATGACCATCTCGGTGCCCTCGGGCAACCTCGCCACGCCGGTGACGTCGGTGGTGCGGAAGTAGAACTGCGGCCGGTAGCCCGTGAAGAACGGCGTGTGACGGCCGCCCTCCTCCTTCTTCAGGACGTAGACCTCGGCATTGAACTTGGTGTGCGGAGTGATCGAGCCGGGCTTGCACAGCACCTGCCCGCGTTCGATGTCGTCCCGCTTGGTGCCGCGCAACAGGCATCCGACGTTGTCGCCGGCCTGACCCTGGTCGAGGATCTTCTTGAACATCTCGACTCCGGTCACCACCGTGGAGGTGGTCGCCTTGATGCCCACGATCTCGACCGTCTCGCCGGTCTTGACGATCCCCTGCTCGACGCGACCGGTGGCAACGGTGCCGCGGCCGGTGATCGAGAACACGTCCTCGACCGGCATCAGGAACGGCTTGTCGAGGTCACGCACGGGCTCCGGAATATAGGTGTCCAGCGCCTCCGCGAGCTCGATGATCTTGGCCTCGTACTCCTCGTCACCCTCCAGCGCCTTGAGCGCAGAGCCGGCAACGAACGGAATGTCGTCGCCGGGGAACTCGTACTCGGAGAGCAGGTCGCGGATCTCGACCTCGACGAGCTCGAGCAGCTCGGGGTCGTCGACCATGTCGACCTTGTTGAGGAACACGACGATGTAGGGCACGCCGACCTGACGGGCGAGCAGGATGTGCTCGCGCGTCTGCGGCATCGCACCGTCCGCCGCTGACACGACCAGGATCGCGCCGTCCATCTGGGCGGCGCCGGTGATCATGTTCTTGACGTAGTCCGCGTGTCCGGGACAGTCGACGTGTGCGTAGTGCCGATTTGGAGTCTGGTACTCGACATGGGAGGTCGCGATCGTGATGCCGCGAGCCTTCTCCTCCGGAGCGTTGTCGATCGATTCGAACGACCGCACCTCCGTGCCACCGTACCTCTCGTTGAGCACCTTGGTGATGGCTGCCGTCAGCGTCGTCTTGCCATGGTCGATGTGACCGATGGTGCCAACGTTGACGTGGGGCTTATCGCGCTCGAACTTGGCTTTCGCCACTTTGCTTTCGCTCCTTCTGTTTCTGTAGTGGTGTTCGTCTGGGGACGAACTTACGCAGGATATAAAGTTTCGGGTGCAAGACGCGACCTAGGCCGCAGCCTCGTCTCCACCAATCTTGTCCGCGAGGTTCGGCGGGACTTCCTCGTACCGGTCGAACTGCATGGTGTACGTCGCCCGTCCCTGGGTGTTGGACCGCACGTCGGTGGCGTATCCGAACATCTCCGCCAGCGGCACGTAGGCCGAGATGACCTGCGCGTTGCCGCGCTGCTCCATCCCGTTCACGTGACCGCGGCGCCGGTTCAGGTCGCCGATCACGTCGCCCATGAACTCCTCGGGTGTCACGACCTCGACGGCGAAGATCGGCTCGAGCAGAATCGGCTTGGCCCGCGCCACCGCCGCCTTCAGCGCCAGCGAGCCGGCGACCTTGAACGCGAGCTCCGAGGAGTCGGTGTCGTGATACTTGCCGTCGGTCAGCGTAACCCTCACGTCGACCATCGGGTAGCCCGCACGCGGTCCGTTCTCCAGTGCCTCCTCGACGCCCTTCTCGACCGCCGGGATGAACTCGGTCGGGATCGATCCGCCCTTGACCTTGTTGACGAAGTCGAATCCCTCGCCGGGCGCCGGCTCGACGTCGACGTAGACGATCCCGTACTGGCCCGCGCCACCGGTCTGCCGGACGAACCGGCCCTCGACCTTCTGCGCGGTGCCCTTGATCGTCTCGCGGTAGGAGACCTGCGGGCGGCCGACGTTTGCGTCGACTTTGTACTCGCGCAGCATCCGGTCGACCAGCACCTCGAGGTGCAGCTCGCCCATGCCGGAGATCTCGGTCTGCCCGGTCTCCTCGTTGGTGCGGACCTGGAACGTCGGGTCCTCCTCGGCCAGGCGCGCCAGCGCCGTCGCCATCTTCTCCTGGTCGGCCTTGGTCTTCGGCTCGATCGCGACCTTGATCACGGGCTCCGGGAACACGATCGTCTCGAGCTTGATCGGCTTGTCGGGCGCGGCCAGCGTGTCGCCGGTCACGACCTGCTTGATCCCGACCGCCGCGGCGATGTCGCCGGCGTGGATCTCCTTGACCTCCTCGCGCTCGTTGGCGTGCATCATCAGGATGCGCCCGATGCGCTCGGTCCGGCCGGTGTTCACGTTGAGGATGCGCGCGCCGGCGTCGAGCTGACCGGAGTACACGCGGAAGTAGGTGAGCTTGCCGACGTAGGGGTCGGCCATGATCTTGAACGCCAGCGCCGCGAACGGCTCGTCGTCGGACGCCTCGCGGCGCGCCGGCCTGCCACCGTTGTCGGAGGACTTGTCGGGCTCGAGGCCCTCAACCGGCGGCACCTCGAGCGGGCTCGGGAGATAGTCGAGGACCGCGTCGAGCAGCGGCTGGACGCCCTTGTTCTTGAAGCTCGAGCCGCACAGCACGGGCGTGATCTCGATCGACAGCGTCGCCTTGCGGATCGCCTGCTTCAGGCGGGCGGGCGAGATCTCCTGCTCCTCGAGGATCATCTCGACGAGCTCGTCGTCGTAGTGGGAGACCTCCTCGAGCAGGTGTTCGCGCGCGGCGTCCGCCTCGGCGATCAGCTCGTCGGGGATGTCGATGACGTCCTGGTCCTTGCCAAGCTCGTCCTTGTAGACGATCGCCTTCATCTCGACGAGGTCGACGATCCCGCGGAAATCCTGTTCTGCTCCGATCGGGAGCTGGATGGGCACCGGGTGGGCACCCAGGCGGTCGATCATCGTCTGCACGCCGCGGTCGAAGTCCGCGCCGATCCGGTCCATCTTGTTGATGTACGCGATGCGCGGGACGCGGTACTTGTCCGCCTGCCGCCACACGGTCTCTGACTGCGGCTCGACGCCGGCAACCGAGTCGAACAGCGCGATCGCGCCGTCGAGCACGCGCAGTGATCGCTCCACCTCAACGGTGAAGTCGACGTGCCCGGGGGTGTCGATGATGTTGATCCGGTGGCCGTCCCACTCACACGTGGTCGCGGCCGACGTGATCGTGATCCCGCGCTCCTGCTCCTGCGCCATCCAGTCCATGACGGCAGCGCCCTCGTGAACCTCCCCCATCTTGTAGGTCCGACCTGTGTAATAGAGGATGCGCTCCGTCGTCGTCGTCTTTCCGGCGTCGATGTGAGCCATGATCCCGATGTTGCGAATCTTGTCCAGAGGGAATGTGCGAGGCATGAGAAGTTGTTATCCGGGGGGACGGGGGGTCAGTCCGACGCTTCAAAACCGCACCTTTTCTCCCGGCAAAAGCTGCGGACATGAAAAAGGGCCCATCGGGCCCGTTCACGACGCACCTGTCGGGATAGGGCGGATGTCTATCTGGCGGACGACTCCATTACGGGGAACCTACGGACCTGAGAGCGGGCGCACATGAGCGCACCACCCGAGGCAAACAGCGAATATAGCAGAGGATCTGGGCCATTCGGGCGCATTACCGGGCGCCGCTGGCAAGGGCCCTCTCCCCCGTTTTCGACAGCCCACCCGAGGCGCCGGAACGGGCCGGAGAGGGTCGACCGAATCGCGCCGAGCAGGGTCGACCGGAAGGCCACGAGCACGTTCGCGGCGTCGGGGCCACGGCTGTCCTGGTCGCGACCTGCCTCGGCGCGCTGCTGATCGTCGTCTCCCAGTTCACCGCGCTTTATCAGCTGCACTCGGCGACCAGCTCGGTCCCGATCAAGACCGTAGGCGCCGGCGCTAACCACGGCTGGGCGCCGCTCCCACTCGCGCTGCTCGCGGTGCTGCTCGCGTTCGCGGCGTACCGGAGTGGGAGCCGCGCCGCGCTGGCCGCGGTGGCGCTGCTCGGCGTCGTGACCCTGCTCATCGCCCTGCTGGGCGACCTTCCCGACGCTCACGCCACCGGGCTGGTCGGCTCGGGGGCGTCGCAGTACGTCGAGGGATCCTCAACTCCCAGTGCCGGCCTGTACATGGAGACGCTCGGCGCGATCGTGCTGGTGATCGCCGGCGGGGTGGGGCTGCTCCTGCCCGGCTCCTCGCCGCAGCCCCCCGAGCCCGCGCCCCAGGCTACAAAAGCTGCCTAAACCCTAAGAAGCTTCTTACGATTCCCGCTCAGTGGACGGCCGATGGTCGGCATCCTGACACTGCAGGATCACAGTGCAAGCCTCTCGCGAATCCGCCGTTAGTCTTGACAAACGCGAGGGTTGTCTCACTGCAGCCCCCGGTCCCGTGTGGTGGGCAGCCCTCGCGTTCAGCTTCGTTCCGGTGCCACCCCTCCCGGGGGCCGGCGCTTGAGTACCGGTTGTCGTGGCGTGGTCGCGGTTCACGCGAGGCCCCCGGAGAGGGGCATGCACCTACACAGCCTGCTCCTGGCCCGAGTCGCGCCTGCCGAGGGCCCGCGTTCAGCCGCCCGGCCGGCGCCGGCACCAGCGCCGATTGCTCCCGGGTGTGGCGGATACGGTTCGCTTCCGGTTTTAGCTGTTAGCGAGCCCAGTGGCGCTCACGCCGCGGAGGTGGACGCCCCTCATCGGGGCCCTCGCGTGAAGCGCGACCACCGCCCGACAACCAGCACGAAAGCACGGGCCCCGAGAGGGGCGCCACCTCCGCGGCGACTACCAGCGATAGTGAGCGAAGGCCTTGTTGGCCTGCGCCATGCGGTAGATGTCGTCCTTGCGCTTGTAGGCGCCACCCTGCTGCTGCGCGGCGTCCAGTAGTTCGTGCGCGAGGCGCTGGGACATCGTCTTCTCGCGGCGCTGGCGCGCGAACAGCACGAGCCAGCGGACCGCCAGCGTGCGGGAGCGGCGCGCCGGCACCTCAACGGGCACCTGGTAGGTGGCGCCACCGACGCGGCGCGAGCGCACCTCGAGCACGGGCGTGAGCGCCTTGATCCCGGCCTCGAGCTGCTCGACCGGGTTCTTGCCCGTCCGCTCGGCGAGGATCGCCATCGCGTCGTAGACGATCTGCTCCGCCACGGACTTCTTGCCGTCCAGCATGACCTTGTTGATCACCTGTTGGACGAGGCGATTGCGGTGGACCGGGTCAGGCTCGACCGGCCGGACCTGAGCTGCTGCGCGACGCGGCACTACTTGGCCTTCACGCCGTACTGCGAACGCGCCTTCTTGCGGTCGCCGACGCCGGCGGCGTCGAGCGTTCCGCGGATGACCTTGTAGCGGAACCCCGGCAGGTCCTTGACCCGGCCGCCGCGCACGAGCACCACCGAGTGCTCCTGCAGGTTGTGGCCCTCGCCCGGAATGTAGGCGCCGACCTCCATGCCATTCGTCAGCCGCACACGGGCAACCTTGCGCAGCGCCGAGTTCGGCTTCTTCGGCGTCGTCGTGTACACACGCGTGCACACACCGCGCCTCTGCGGGGCGGCAACCTTCTTCTTCCGGCCCTTGCCGGACTTCAGGCCCGGCGTGGCAAGCTTCTTTTTGGGGGGCGTACGGCCCTTGCGGATCAATTGGCTGGTAGTCGGCATGCGGACGGGAGCGTAGCAGGGGCGAAAACCTGGGCTGTGTCGATCCTGTTGGCGCGCGGGAGCCAGCGGCTCTCCAGGGTGCCAAACCCGCCACCTCGCCGGCGCCGGCGAGGTCCCCGACCATGCATTAGGCCCGAAATCACCGCAGCTCGCTGAGCTTCCGGGACATAAGCACGTGGGGAATGCTTATGTCCCGGTGGCGGCCGGCGACGGCGTGCTTTCGGGCCTTATACATGTGCGCCGGCCCGCGACGACGCTGTAAGCGAGGCTGCGGCGCCCGGCCCGCGATAACGCTGAAAGCGAGGCTGCGGCGCCCGGCCCGCGACGACGCTGTAAGCGAGGCTGCGGCGCCCGGCCCGCGGCCCTCGCGCCCGACCCAGCGCGCCGGATGAGCGGCCCCGGGTGCGCGGGGGGCCGACCGGGCTGGGCGTGCAGCCGAAGCGCTGGCGGGACGGGTGTGCAGCCGAAGCGACTACGCCGCCGCGACCCCCAAGGCGTCATCGACTGCCACGTACGGCACCCCGATCGCGTCGGCCACGGGCGCGTACGTCACCTGCCCGCCGGCGACGTTCACCCCCAGCTTCAGCCCGGCGTTTTCGGCGACCGCGGCCTGAACGCCGGACGTGGCCAGATGCACGACGTACGGAATGGTGGCGTTCGTGAGCGCGGCGGTCGAGGTGATCGGCACCGCCCCGGGCATGTTCGTCACGCAGTAGTGGGTGATCCCGTCGACCTCGTAGGTCGGGTCCGAGTGGGTGGTCGGGCGCGAGGTCTCGAAGCAGCCGCCCTGGTCGATCGACACGTCGACGAGCACCGCCTGGTGTTTCATCAGGCCGAGCTGCGCGCGCGTGACCACGCGGGGGGCGCGCGCTCCATGCACGAGCACCGCACCGATCACGAGGTCCATGTAGGGCAGCCGCTCCTCGATCTGCAAGGTCGACGCGAAGCAGGTGTCCGCCCGGCCCCCGAAGGCGATGTCAAGCTCCCGAAGGCGGTCGAGGTTCCGGTCGTAGACGTACACGGTCGCCTCCATGCCCAACGCGATGAAGGCCGCGTGCATCCCGACCACGCCGCCACCGATGATCATCACGTTGGCCGCCGCCACACCCGGCACGCCGCCGAGCAGGATCCCCCGCCCCCCGAGCGGCTTCTCGAGCATGAACGCGCCAGCCTGGGTGGCGATCTTGCCGGCGACCTCGGACATCGGCGCCAGCAGCGGCAGCCGCCCGCGCGCATCCTCGACGGTCTCGTACGCGATGCACGTCGCGCCAGACGCCATCAACCCCCGGGTCAGCTCAGCATCCGCCGCCAGGTGCAGATACGTGAAGAGCGTGTGGTGCGGCTTCAGCCGCCCGACCTCGGGGGGCTGGGGCTCCTTGACCTTGACGATCAGCGTCGCCTCCTCGAACACGGCGTCCGCGTCGGGGACGATCGTCGCCCCCTGGCCCGCGTACGCCTCGTCCGGGATCGCCGACCCGAGCCCCGCGCCGCTCTGCACGTACACCTCATGCCCGGCGTCGACGAGCTCGCGAACGCCGGCCGCCGTGAGCGCCACCCGGTACTCGTCTGACTTGACCTCTGTTGGGACCCCGACTTTCACGCTAGGACCGCCTTCCCGGTTGTTCGGCAACACTCTCCAACACGACTCAACCCACGAGCTGGCGGCCACGCAGCGCCAGCCAGAACTCGATCCGATCGCGGGCTGACCCCAGGTTCCGCCCGGTCAGCTCCTCGACACGACGGATCCGGTAACGCAGCGTGTGGCGGTGGCAGTACAGCCGCCGGGCCGCCCGCTCCCACTGCCCGTTCTCCTCGATGAACGCCTCGAGCGAGCGCATCAGCTCGCCTCCGTACGGACCCTCGCTGGCCTCGATCGGCCCGAGGATCGAGTCGCAGAACAGCCGCAGCGCCTCGTCGTCCTGTAAGGACAGCAGCAGCTGGAACGACCCCAGATCCTTATACGTGGCGACCCGCCGACGCTCTCCCGAACCCGAACCCGAGCCCGAGCCCGAGCCCGACCCCGCCGCTGAGCCGTTGCCGTTCTCGGAGGCCGTCTCCCCCAACGCGAGCGCCTCGAGCGCGCACCGCGCCTCGTGAAAGCTCCGCCGCGCGTCGGCCGCCGCCACCGCGCGCCCGATCCCGACCCGGACATCGTCCGCCAGCTCGGCGCCGGCCGCGACCGCGACCCGTTCCCCGAGCGCGACCAGCTCGTCGTCGGCCCCGCCCGGAACCAGGGCGCACGCGAGCGTGCCGACCGACGCCACCAGCGCCGGCGTCGCCTCCTCGCGCAGCGCCGCCCACAGCGCCGCCTCGACCGAAGTGCCCGGCCCACGCGCGTCGCCGGCCCGCTTCAGGACAATCGCGGTCACATTCTCGGACAGCCCGAACGGCCCGAGCCGGCGGGCCAGCTCCGGTCCGGTCAGCTCGCCGCGAACGATCGCGTCGAGCACGTCGCCGGCGAGCCGGCGCTCGGTGTCGCCGGCGACGCGGGAGCGCAGCAGCTCGAGCGCGACGATCGTCACCGCCTGGTGCAGGGTCAGCCGGTCGAAGTCCGACAGCGGGCCGGCATCCTTGATCGCCACCAGCCACGCCTCCGGCGCGCGGCCGAGGCCGCCGCCCGCCGGCCGCGGCGCCCCGTCGGCGGCGACCGGCAGCGCGATCCCCTGGTTTCCGTCGACCAGCGAGGGCATGAACGCCCGCCCCTCGCGCCGGCGCGCCCGCTCGTGCACCTCGCTGCGCAGCGTCTCGAGCACCTCGGGGTCAATCGCCCGGCGAAACGCGTGCTGCTGGAGCGGCTCGCCGCGAGCGTCGAACACGACCACGGCCGCGCCGATCAGCGTCGCCAGCGCGCTGACCAGGGCATCGAGACCCCGCTCGGACAGGACGATTCGCTCCAACCGCTCCTGAGCCGCCAAGGCACGACGCAGCACCGCGTATTGCTCGTTGACGAGCTGCGTGAATGCCGCCTCGGTGACCGCGATGAACGGCACCTCGTAGGGGACCTCGAATACCGGGAACTCGCGCTCGGCCGCGACCTCGAGCAACGGCGGCGGGACCGCCGAGTGCTTGAAGCCCGTCCCGAACCCGAGACCGGCCAGGTGGTGATCCGCCAGGCGCGCGAGAAACTCCCGCTGCTCCTGCGCAGTGTCGAGCTGCATACCGGTGGTGAGCAGGAGCTCGCCACCGGACAGCCACGGGGTCGGGTCGAGCAACTCGGAGATGTGGACCCACCTGACCGGCAGGTGCAGGCCGCGCTCCCCCGCGAGCGTGCGGACGTCCAGATCGCGCAGCAGGTCCCCGACGGTCAGCATCGGAGCTAGACGTCCCGAACGTGCTGGCGGGCAACGTGGGCGGAGTGGACCTGCATCCGCTCGCCGGCCTCGGTCAGCACCCCACGCAGGATCTCCTCGATCTCGTCGAACTGCTCGGGCCCCGCGATCAGCGGCGGCGACAGCTGGATGACCGGGTCGCCGCGATCGTCGGCGCGGCAGATCAGGCCGCGGCGGTAGAGCTCGCCCGACAGGAAGCCGCGCAGGAGCGTCTCGCACTCCTCGTCGTTGAATGTCTCCTTGGTCTGCTGGTCCTTGACCAGCTCGATCGCGTGGAAGTAGCCGGTACCGCGGATATCGCCGACGATCGGGAGGTCGCGCAGCCCCTCGAGCATGGTCCGGAACCGGCCTTCGTTGGCGCGCACGTGGTCGAGGATCCCCTCGCGCTCGAACACGTCGAGGTTCGCCATCGCGATCGCGGCGCAGACCGGGTGGCCGGCGAACGTGAACCCGTGCGTGAAGCTGTTCGTCCCGGTCATGAACGGCTCGGCGACGCGGTCCGACGCGATCACCGCGCCCATCGGGGCGTACGCGCTCGTTATCCCCTTCGCAGTCGTGATCATGTCGGGCTGGTAGCCGTACTTGATCGATCCGAACCACTCGCCGAGACGGCCCCAGGCACAGATGACCTCGTCGGAGATCAGCAGCACGTCGTACTCGTCGCAGATCTCCCGGACCCGCCGGAAATAGCCGTCGGGGGGCGTGAAGCAGCCGCCGGCGTTCTGCACGGGCTCGAGGATCACCGCCGCGACCGTGTCCGGACCCTCGAACTCGATCTTCTCGGCGATCGACTCGGCGAACCAGCTCTCGGTGACCCCCGGGGGCATCCGGTAGGTGTTCGTGTTCGGCACGTGATGAGCGCCGGGGGTGAGCGGCTCGAACGGCTGGCGCAGGCTGGTGATACCGGTCGCCGACAGGGCGCCGAGGCTCGTTCCGTGGTAGGCGACCTCGCGCGCGATCAGCTTGGTCTTGTTCGGCTTGCCGGTCACCTTGTGGTACTGGCGGGCGAGCTTGTAGGCGGATTCGACCGCCTCGCTGCCGCCGCTGGTGAAGAACACCCGATTGAGGTCGCCCGGCGCGAGCGAGGCGATCCGCGCGGCCACCTCGATCGCCGGCGGGTGGGCGTAGGACCAGTTCGTGAAGAACCCGAGCTCCTTGGCCTGGTCGGCGCCGGCTTGGACGACATCGGCGCGGCCGTGGCCGATGTTCACGCAGAACAGTGCCGACAGCGCGTCGAGGTAGCGCTTGCCGCTCTCATCCCATACGTAGCAACCCTCACCGCGAACGATGATCGGGACGTCATGGTCGTCGTAGGCCGACATCCGGGTGAAGTGCATCCACAGGTGGCGCTTGGCCAACTCCTGGAGCGTGCCCTCCCCGGTCCGAACTGCCTCCTCGGTGCTCGCCATCCCGTCCCTCCAGTCGTCTGCCGTTTTGTACAACCGTATCGCCGCCGTGGGGCCGCGGCAATTGTGCAGACCGGAAGGGCCGTTAGCCGATACGGAGGATGGGCCGCCTGCGGCGTCATCCATGGGGCCGGCATCCCCGTCCTGCCGGTGTCGGTGGGGCTCCTATCAGGCTGTGAGCGAGGCTGAGACGCCGGGCTGGCGGCACTCGCGTCCGATCCAGACGCCAAGCGGTCAGCACGGGGCAGCGCGGGGCCGCCGGATCGGCGGTCAGCCGAAGCGAAGGGCGGTGCCGCCGGACGGGTGTGCCGCCGAAGCGCTAGGCGGCGGCCGCGGCGACCGGCGAGGCGGCGCGCACCGGCGCCGGCATCAACCACGCCGCGCCGAGCACCAGCACGAACGCGAAGCACTGGAGGATCAGCGCGACCGGGCTGCCGGGGAGCGGATCGCCGAACACGATGAAGCCGCCGACGATTCCGGCCACGTTCGCGGCGGTGCCGGTGACGGCGATCACGGGCACCGCGTCGCCGTCCTGGAGGCCCTTGGCCGAGGAGTAGAACGCGGCCACCGAGGCGGCGACGCACAGCAACGTCCAGGGGCTGACGAGGCCCATTGCGCCGGAGGAGCCGACCATTCCGGAGATCGCCTTGATCGCGACGTCGGAGACGCCGAACAGGATGCCCGAGGCGGCGCCGAGCATGTAGCCATGGTGCTCGGCCGGCGCGCCCATGCTCGGGCCCATGATCAGGAGCGTCCCGGCCGCAATCAGCACGGTCTCGAACCCGATCATGCCCGGGATGGAGAAGTGGGAGTCAGCGCCGTGGGCGGCGGGAAGAGTGAAGCCCAGCAGCATCAGCCCGACGGCGGTCAGCGCGAGGCCAATCCACTGCCGGCGGCCGATCGAGCAGCCGAGCATCTGCTCGGCCATGATCGCCAGCATCACCATGCCGCCGGCGAGCACCGCCTGGACCAGCGACAGCGGCGCCACCGACATCGCGGCCACGTGGAACACCCATGCGCCGGCGCCGATGACCCACCCGATCGTGAACAGCGGCGAGGCGAACAGCGCCTTGGCCGACTGGAGCGGCCGGCGGCAGTCCACCGACGGGGCGGCGCAGGCTCCCCGATGCTTGTACAGGAAGCCGACGTTCGTCGTCAGGGCGCATGCGAGCGCGAGAAAGATGCCGAAGAATGAGCTCATTGCTAGGTGGCTGGCCAGCGATCCGTGCTTGCCTCAGTGGAATCTTCGGCACCGCGGGCGGATGGCTTGAGCGGTCTGGACGGAGTCCAGCCAATTGGGTACCCGTGAGAGCATCAGCTCAGTCGTGTCGAGGTCCACGCGACAGAAAGCACGACACCGACAAACGCCCGGCGGACCACAAAACACTCAAATGAGACGACCAATCCTCCTGATCGATGTTGACGGCGTGATCTCGCTGTTCGGGTTCGATCACGGTGCCCCGCCGGCCGGGCGGTTCCAGCTCGTGGATGGGATCACCCACTTCCTTTCGTCAAGCGCCGGCGACCACCTCCGGACGCTGGCGCACGCGTTCGAGCTGGTCTGGTGCACCGGGTGGGAGGACAAGGCTAACGATTACCTGCCGCTGGCGCTTGGGCTGGACGGACCGCTCGCCGTCGTCGAGTTCGAGCACGACGGACGGCCGCCCGAAGCCCATTGGAAGCTCGGCGGCATCGACCGCCACCTCGATCCGGCCACACCGGTGGCGTGGATCGACGACGCCCACGACGACGCCTGCCGATCGTGGGCGGCCGCCCGGGGGGCGCCGACGCTCCTGGTCACGACCGATCCGTCGGTCGGCCTCACCGAGCTCGAGGTCGAGCAGCTGCTCGCCTGGGCCGAGTCGGTCACGGGCTCGCGCTGACGCGGCGAGCCTGTCCTACGGTGGAGCATTAGGAAAGGATGCTGTCGTTCCTTTCTAAGAGCAGCGCTAACGCTCCCGAAGCCTCGTGGAAGGATCGGCCGGAACCGGTCCTAGCCCGAATCGTCGGAAAGGTTCAGCCGAAGGAACCGTGGCGGCCGGCGCCGGCGCGGAACCGGTCGAGACCGGCCTGCACGTCCTCGAGCGAGCGGATGCCGTGGCCGAGCTCATTGGCGAGCGCAGCCGGCTCGTCGAGCCCCTCCTGCTCGAGCACCGACAACCGATCTTGTCGCAGGCACGTCTGCGGGAGCGAGGCGAGCTCGTGGGCCAGCGCCTGAGCCGCCGGGAGGCTCTCACCGTCGGGCACGATCCGATTGACGAGCCCCATCGACAGCGCCTCGCGCGCGTCGACGGGGCGGCCCGTGAGGATCATGTCCATCGCGCGACTCGTGCCGATCAGGCGCGGGAGCCGGACGGTGCCGCCGTCGATCAGCGGCACCCCCCAGCGCCGGCAGAACACGCCGAACACCGCGCCCTCCTCGGCCACGCGCAGGTCGCACCAGAGCGCGAGCTCGAGGCCGCCGGCGACCGCATAGCCGGCGACCGCGGCGATCACGGGCTTGGACAGACGCATCCGGGTGGGACCCATCGGGCCGTCGCCGTCGGCTTCGGCGCTCACACGATTTCCGGCGTCGGCGCCGATCGCCTTCAGATCGGCGCCCGAGCAGAACACCCCACCCTCGCCGTGAAGGATCGCGACCGCCGCGCCGGCGTCCGTATCGAACTCGCGAAACGCCTGCGTGAGGGCGTCCGCCGTGGGGCCGTCGACGGCGTTGCGGCGCTCGGAGCGGGACAGCAGCACGGTCGTGACCGGACCGTCGCGCTCGATCCGGACGCTGTCGCTCATGCCGCCGCCCCGATCGCGCGGCGGACGAACGTCCGGAGCGATCCGACGACGTCCTCGGCCGACGGCTCATCGGCGGACAGCGGGCCGACCAGCGCCTCGCCGCACCCTCCGACCAGGGCAGCGGCGGTGAATCCGACGTCTTGGTCAGGGACCTCACTGCCGGCCATCGCGTGCCGTACCGCCCCCGCCACGAGCTCGGCGTAGCGCTCCCGGTAGGCCAGGCGCTCGGCGTCGACCAACGGATCGACCGGCTCGGCCAGCAGTGCCCACGCCAGCCGCGGATTGCGCAGCGCCCGCTCCGCGAACGTCACCAGCACGGCCTCCAGCCTCTCAACGGCGGTGGCGCCGTCGGGAAGCGACTCCGCGGCGGCGACCATTGTGTGCTCCTCGTGCGTGCACACCAGCCGGAACACCTCGACGAACAGCTCGGCCTTCGAGGGGAAGTGCCGGTACAGCGTCCCCGCGGCGACGCCGGCGCGGTCGGCGACCGCGGCCACCGAGGCCGATCCGTAACCGCCCTCCTCGATCAGCTCGCGGGCGGCCGCCAGCAGCCGCTCGCGCGTCGCAAGGCCCGCGACGGTGCTCACGCGGGCAGCGCGCGGTCGATGATCGCGCCCGCGTCGACACCCGCGGGGAGCGTCCCGTACACGCGACCACGGTCGGCTCCGAGGCGGGACGCGCAGAACGCGTCGGCGACGGCGACCGGGGCGTCGCGGACCAGCAGCGACCCCTGGAGCGCGACCGCGAGGTTCTCGACGATCCGCCTCGCATTAAATTGAACCCCGCCCACCCCCCCGGCGGCGAACACGTCGGATGCGGCAGCACCCACCCGCTCGAGGTGCGCGTCGAGCCGCGCGTCGGCGCCGGCTCCGAGCGAGCACTCGGCCAGGAACGCCGGCAGCCCGTCGGGCTCCTTGACCATCGCCCGCATGACGTCGAGTGCGGCGACGTTCCCCGAGCCCTCCCAGATCGAGTTCAGCGGGGCGTCGCGATACAGCAGCGGCAGGCCCGAGTCCTCGACGAACCCGTTGCCGCCGAGGCACTCGAGCGCCTCGGCGGCGTGCGGCGCGGCGCGCTTGCACACCCAGTACTTCATGACCGCGGTGGCGAACCGGCGGAACGTCCCCTCGGAAGGCTCGTCATACGCGCGCGCCACCCGCAGCGCGGTGGCGGTCGCGGCCTCTGACTCGATCGCGAGGTCCGCGAGCACGTTCTGCATCGCCGGCTGGTCGGCGAGCAGCGCCCCGAACGCCGAGCGGTGGCGCGCGTGGTGGATCGCCTCGACCGTCCCCCGCCGCAGCCCGGTGGTCCCGCCGAGCAGGCAGTCGAGCCGGGTGTGGTTGACCATCCGGATGATCGCGGGCACGCCGCGGCCCTCCTCGCCGACGAGGCGGCCGTGGATTCCGTGGAACTCAACCTCGGATGACGGCAGCGACCGGGTGCCGAGCTTGTCCTTGAGCCGCTGGAACTCCATCCCCGGCCCGCGCTCGACGAGGAAGCACGACAGGCCGGCGCGCGCCTGCGCCAGCACCAGGAACACGTCACAGGGCGGGTACGAGCAGAACCACTTGTGGCCGTGGAGCTCGTACAGGCCGTCGCCGGCCGGCTCGGCGCGAGTGATGTTGGCGCGGACGTCCGACCCGCCCTGGCGCTCGGTCATCGCCATGCCGGCGAGCGCGCCCGTCTCGTAATCGTTCGAAGTCAGCCGTGCCTCCCACTCGGCGGCGAGCTCGGGGGCGCCGTCGCGCAGCGCGGGCACTGCCGCGTAGGTCATCGACACCGGACACATCACCCCGGCGTTCGCGTTGCCCCACAGCATGAACAGTGCCGCGCGGACCACGTGCGCCCCGGGCGTCTGCGAACGCCACGGGAGGCTGTGGATCCCGCGCTCGACCGCGCCGCGCAGCAGCGCGTGCCAGGACGGGTCGAGCTCGACCTCGTCGATCCGATTACCGAAGCGGTCGTGGGTGCGGAGGATCGGGACGTTGCGCTCCGCCCGCCGGCAGTGCTCGAGCGCCTCGACGCCGCCCGCACCGGCGCCGGCGTCCCGCGCCCGCTCGACCCCCCAGCCTCCGCCCTCACGCTCGAGACCCTCGCGCAGGGCGAGATCGATCTCGAACAGGTTGACCGGCTGCAGCGGCGGGGCCTGGTTCAGGACCTCGCGGGCCGGGTCGGTGACGTCGACGGTCGCCATGTGAATCCCGATTCACATGGTACCCGGGGGCCGTCCGATGTCAACGCAGACGCCGCGGCCGCCCGCGCCGGCGGTCGAGCCGGATCCGGTTCGAGCGCTCAGCGGAAGCCTGTGACTTGGTCGCGCGCTCGCGGTCGCGCTCCTCGCGCTCCCGCTTGCGCTCACGCTCGCGCTCTTCGGACGCGCGCTGGCGATCCTCGGTCAGCCCGACCTCGTAGAACACCATGCTCGTCGCCAGCACCAACCCGAGCGCGACCAGAGCGAACGCGAGGTTCTGGCCGAGCCCGCCGCCGAACACGATCGCACAGACGATCCCGGCCAGGACCAGAGCCCCCGCCGCGCCGAACCTGATCGTCCGCGACCGCCGCATCATGCCCACGCCCAGATTGCCCGCGCGCGGCAGATCCTCGCCGGCTCGCGGCGTGTCCGGGCCGCCTCAAACAGCAGGGCGGCCCGGATCGCCAGCATTTCGACTAGTCGTCCGCGGGGTCGTCGTCCGGGACGTCGAGCTCGGCCAGCTCGTCGACGAACCCGATCGAGGAGCGGCCGTCGCCGATGCCCTCCAGATCGGAGAGATCGGGCTCAGGCCCGCCGAACCCGGTCAGGCCCTCGCCGTCGAGGCCTAGCTCGGCAGCGAGGTCGTCGTGGTCGAGCAGTCCGACATCGTCCATCCCGCGAGGCAGCGGCTCGGAGGGCTCGATCTCGATCCGGCGGTAGCGCTTGAGTCCGGTCGCGGCCGGAATCAGCTTGCCGATGATCACGTTCTCCTTGAGCCCGACCAGGCGGTCGATCTTGCCTTCGAGCGCCGCGTCGGTCAGCACCTTCGTGGTCTCCTGGAAGGACGCCGCCGACAGGAACGAATCGGTGTTGAGCGAGGCCTTGGTGATCCCGAGGATGATCTCCTCGGCCTGGGCGGCCTCGCCGCCCGCGTCGATCACGGCCTTGTTCACGCGACCGTACTCCTGGCGGTCGACGAACTGCCCGGGCAGCAGCTCGGTGTCGCCCTTCTGGTCGACCCGCATCCGCTTCATCATCTGGCGCACGATCAGCTCGATGTGCTTGTCGTCGATGTCGACGCCCTGGGACACGTAGACCTCCTGGACCTCGCGGACCAGATACATCTCGGTCTCGGTCCGGCCCCGGACCGCCAGCAGCTCGGCCGGGTACAGGGAGCCCTCGTTGAGCTGCGTGCCCGGCTCGATCCTCTCGCCTTCGCTCACGAACAGACGAGTGCGCCGGGGGAACGTGTTGCGGTGCTCCTCACCGGTGTCGTCGGTGATCACGACCGTGACTGCCTTGTCGGTCTCCTCGATCGAGACCTTGCCCCCGACCTCGGCGATCTTCGCCAGACCCTTGGGCTTGCGAGCCTCGAACAGCTCGACCACGCGCGGCAGACCGTGCGTGATGTCCGCGCCGGCGACGCCGCCGGTGTGGAACGTGCGCATCGTCAGCTGCGTGCCCGGCTCACCGATCGACTGCGCCGCGACGATCCCGACCGCGTCGCCGATCTGCGCCAACTTGCCCGTGGCCAGCGACCGTCCGTAACAGGCTTGGCAGATGCCGGTCGTGGCCTCGCACTTGAGCACCGAGCGCACCGGCACCGTGACCACGACGCCCTTCTCGGTGTCGTCGTGACAGGACTCGACCAGATCGGCGAACTCGGCTCGGTCGATCTGCTTGCCCTTCTCCACGATCACCCGGCCGCGCTTGGTGGTGAAGTCCTGCGCCGCGACTCGCCCGATCAGGTTGCCGTTGGGCTCGCCCGTCGGCCGCAGCCCACGGCTATCGGCACCGGCTTCGAGCTTGGACACCGGCATGTCGATGTACTCCTCGGTGCCGCAGTCCTCGGTCCGGATGATCACGTCCTGGGAGACGTCGACCAGACGCCGCGTCAGGTAGCCCGAGTCGGCGGTGCGGAGCGCCGTGTCCGCGAGTCCCTTGCGGGCGCCGTGGGTCGAGATGAAGTACTCGAGCACGGTCAGGCCCTCCTGGAAGGAGGCCTTGATCGGACGCTCGATGATCTCGCCCTTCGGGTTGGCCATCAGGCCGCGCATGCCGGCCAGCTGCCGGATCTGCGAGAAGGACCCGCGGGCGCCGGAGTTGGCCATCATGTAGATCGGGTTGAGTTCGTCGAGGTGGTCGTACAGCGCCTGCCCGACCTCGTTGGTGGCGCGATCCCACAGACCCGTGACCGCCTCGTGGCGCTCCTCTTGGTTGATCTCGCCGTTGTCGTACTGGGCCTCGACCGTCTCGAGCTCGGCCTCGTACCGCGCCAGGATCTCCGGCTTGGTCGGAGGCGTCTGCACGTCGTTCTTGGAGATCGTCACGCCCGCCTGGGTGGCGAAGTGGAAACCGACATCCTTGAACGCGTCGAGCACCTGGGAGATCGTCGGCGCCCCGTACAGCTGCACGAGGTCATCGACGAGCCGGGTCGTGTCCTTCTTCTTCATCGAGCGGTTGACGAACTCGTATGTGCTCGGGTCGAAACCGTCGCCGAGTGCCTCGGCCAGCGCACGCTCGATCCGGTCGTTCCACAGGATCCGCCCGATCGTGGTCAGGAGGTGACCCCCCTCGCGCCCGAGCGGCCGGTACTCGGCCAGATCATGGAGCTTGACCACGCCGTGCTCGTATGACCACTCCGCCTCCTGGGCGGTGCGGAACACGTGCGGACGCGGCTCGTGGGTGGCAGGGTCGATCTTTGAGATCGCGTCGCCCTCGGGCCCGTACGTCAGGTAGTAGGCGCCGAGCACCATGTCCTGCGACGGAGTCGCCAGCGGCGCCCCATGCGCGGGAGACAGGATGTTGTTGGCCGACAGCATCAGGATTCGCGCCTCGGCCTGGGCCTCGGCCGACAGCGGCAGGTGGACCGCCATCTGGTCGCCGTCGAAGTCGGCGTTGAACGCGTGGCAGACGAGCGGGTGGACCTGGATCGCCTTGCCCTCCACCAGCACCGGCTCGAACGCCTGGATGCCCAGGCGGTGGAGCGTCGGCGCGCGGTTGAGCAGCACCGGGTGCTCGTGGATGACCTCCTCGAGCACGTCCCACACCTCGGGGATCATCGAGTCGACCATCTTCTTGGCCGCCTTGATGTTCTGCGCCGACTTGCGCTCGACCAGCCGCGCCATGATGAACGGCTTGAACAGCTCGAGCGCCATCAGCTTCGGCAGCCCGCACTGGTGCAGCCGGAGCGACGGCCCGGACACGATCACCGAGCGGCCCGAGTAGTCCACGCGCTTGCCGAGCAGGTTCTGACGGAACCGGCCCTGCTTGCCCTTGAGCATGTCGGACAGCGACTTCAGCGGACGGTTGCCCGGTCCGGTGACCGGACGGCCACGGCGGCCGTTGTCGAACAACGCGTCGACCGCCTCCTGGAGCATCCGCTTTTCGTTGTTGACGATGATCTCGGGCGCGCCGAGGTCCAACAGCCGCTTCAGGCGGTTGTTGCGGTTGATCACGCGGCGGTATAGGTCGTTGAGGTCAGACGTGGCGAACCGGCCACCGTCGAGCTGCACCATCGGGCGCAGCTCGGGCGGGATCACCGGCACGGCCTCGAGGATCATCATCTCCGGCTTGTTGCCCGAGTGCAGGAACGCGGAGACGACCTTCAGCCGCTTGACCGCGCGAGCCTGCTTCTGGCCCTTGGCCGTCTTGACCTGATCCTGGAGGTCGGCCGCCTCGGCGTCGAGATCGACCTGCTGGAGCAGATCGCGCACGGCCTCGGCGCCCATGCCACCACGGAAGTACTCGCCGAATCCGTACGGCGAGCCGAACCGGTCCTTCAGCTCCCGGAACGTGGTCTCGTCATTGACGACGTCCTTCGGCTTCATCGTCTTGAACAGCTCCCACACCTGGCGCATGCGCTCGGCCGCGTCCTCGATGTAGGCCTCGGTGTCGTCGATGTCGGCCTGCAGGCTCTTACGCAGGTCCTTGAGCATCTTCTCGCGCTCCTCGTCGGAGAGCTTGGAGATGTTCACGCCGAGCGACTCGGCCCACATGTGGTCGTCGTCCGAGAAGTCGCGCCCGGTCTTGCCGCTCTGGAGGTGCTCCTCGCGGCGGGCCAGCGACTCCTTGAGCTCGAGCATCCGCTCTTCCTTCTCGGCCGCGTAGGCGTCGAGCACCTTGTTGACCTCGCCCTCGAGCTGGTCGATGTCCTTGGCACGCGCCTCGTCGTCGATCCAGGTGACGATCGACGCGGCGAAGTACAGAACCTTCTCGAGCTCCTTCGGAGCCATGTCGAGCAGGTAGCCAATCCGGCTCGGAACGCCCTTGAAGAACCAGATGTGCGACACCGGGGCGGCCAGGTCTACGTGACCCATCCGCTCGCGGCGAACCTTCGAGCGTGTGACCTCGACGCCGCACCGCTCGCACACGATGCCCTTGTAACGGACGCGCTTGTACTTACCGCAGTAGCACTCCCAGTCCTTGGTCGGACCGAAGATGCGCTCGCAGAACAGGCCGTCCTTCTCGGGCTTGAGCGTCCGGTAGTTGATCGTCTCCGGCTTGGTGACCTCCCCCGAGCTCCATGAGCGGATCTGCTTGGAGGAGGCCAGACCGATCTCGATCGCGTCGAAATTATTGATGTCGATCAAATTGATCCCTTCTTACCTGTCTTCTTGAAAGCTTTTTTGAGTAGTTGGGCTGCGGAGCCTGATCCCCTCTCGTGCCCCCCTTGAGTCGCCGTTGGGGGGTGAGAGGGGAACAGGCGAAGCTCCTTAGTCCTCTTCAAGGACGCCCTCGGCCTCGACGCCGTCGGCCTCGCCGGCCGGAACGTCTTCTTCGACCATCGGGTCCTCGTCTGAGGAGAAGTCCTCTTCCTCGATGTCCTCACCGGGCTCGAGATCGGGATCCTCTTCCTCGGCCTCGTCCTCGGAGGCCTCGACGGTCTCGCCCTCGGGCTCGGCCGTCTCATCCGCGGCGGCCCCGTCGGTCGCGCGCACGCCACTGAGGTCGATGCCGAGCTCCTCGGCGGCTCGCAGGAGGTCATCGTCCTCCTCGCGCATCTCGGCTCGCTCGCCCTCCTCGGAGACCACGTTGACGTCGAGCGCCAGCGACTGCATCTCCTTGAGCAGGACCTTGAACGACTCGGGGATCGACGGCTCGGCGATGTTCTCGCCCTTGACGATCGCCTCGTAGGCCTTGACGCGCCCGACCGTATCGTCGGACTTGATCGTGAGCATCTCCTGGAGGGTGTAGGCGGCGCCGTACGCCTCGAGCGCCCACACCTCCATCTCGCCGAATCGCTGCCCGCCGAACTGCGCCTTACCGCCCAGCGGCTGCTGAGTGACGAGCGAGTACGGACCCGTCGAGCGGGCGTGGATCTTGTCATCGACGAGGTGGAGCAGCTTCAGGATGTACATGTAGCCGATCGTCACCTGCTCCTCGAACGGCTCGCCGGAGCGGCCGTTGAACAGCGTGGTCTTGCCCGAGGCCTGATCGCCCTCGCGCCGGCGCTTATCGACGTCCATCTTGATGCGGCCCTCGTGCTCGTCCTGCCAGCGGACCAGCGCCTCGTCGACGTCGCGCACGGTGGCGCCGTCGAACACCGGCGTGGCCACGTACACCTTGCCGCCGTCGTCGTGGGCCTCCTTGTAGGCCTGCGAGCCGTCGTCGTACCACCCGTTGGCCGCGACCCACCCGAGGTGGGTCTCGAGGATCTGGCCGAGGTTCATGCGGCTCGGCACGCCCAGCGGGTTCAGGATCACGTCGACCGGGGTGCCGTCCTCCAGGAACGGCATGTCCTCGACGTCGACGATCTTCGAGATCACGCCCTTGTTGCCGTGGCGTCCGGCGAGCTTGTCGCCCTCGGCGATCTTGCGCTTCTTGGCCACGAATACGCGGACGAGCTCGTTGACGCCGGGCGGCAGGTCGTCGCCCTCGTCACGGCTGAATGTCTTGACGTCGATGACGACGCCGCCCTCGCCGTGTGGCACCTTCAGCGAGGTGTCGCGGACCTCGCGCGCCTTCTCCTTGAAGATCGCGCGGATCAGCTTCTCCTCGGCGGTCAGCTCGGTCTCACCCTTGGGCGTGACCTTGCCGACGAGGAGATCGCCCGAGCCGACCTCGGCGCCGACGCGGACGATTCCGCGGTCGTCGAGGTTGCGCAGGGACTCCTCCGAGCGGTTCGGGATGTCGCGGGTGATCTCCTCGTCGCCGAGCTTGGTCGTGCGGGCGTCGATCTCGTACTCCTCGATGTGGATCGAGGTGAGCTCGTCGTCCTTGACGATCCGCCGGGACAGGATGATCGCGTCCTCGAAGTTGTAGCCCTCCCAGGACATGAAGGCGACCAGCAGGTTCTTGCCGAGCGCCATCTCGCCCTGGTCCGTGGCCGAGCCGTCCGCCATGACCTCGCCGTCGGCGACCGTCATGCCGACATCGACCATCGGCTTCTGGTGGATCAGCGTGCCCTGGTTGGAGCGCATGAACTTCTGGAGCAGGTACTCGTCCTGGCCGCCGCCGTCCTTGTCGACGACGATCTGCTCGGCGTCGACGTAGGAGACGGTGCCGGCGTTGTGCGCCACGACCACGTCACCGGTGTCGATCGCCGCGCGGCGCTCCATCCCGGTACCGACCAGCGGAGCATCGGTGACGAGCAGCGGCACCGCCTGGGCCTGCATGTTCGAGCCCATCAGCGCCCGGTTGGCGTCGTCGTGCTCGAGGAACGGGATCATCGCGGTCGTGACCGACCAGATCTGCTCAGGGGAAACGTCGATCAGGTCGACCTCGTTCGCCGCGACGGTCACGTACTGGCCCGCCTGGGTCCGGCAGATGATCTCCTCGCCGGTCAGGTGACCCGTGTCGTCGAGCGGCGTGTTCGCCTGGGCGATGATCCGCTCTTCCTCCTGGGTGGCGTCGAGATGCAGGATCTCGTCCGTGACCTTGCCGTTCCTGACGACCCGGTACGGAGTCGTCACGAACCCGTGCTCGGACACCTCCGCGTACGAGGACAGCGACCCGATCAGGCCGATGTTCGGCCCTTCCGGGGTCTCGATCGGGCACATCCGGCCGTAGTGGGTCGGGTGCACGTCGCGCACCTCGATCGGCGCCCGCTCGCGCGTGAGGCCGCCGGCGCCCAGCGCGGACAGCCTTCTGCGGTGCCTGAGGCCCGAGAGGCTGTTCGTCTGGTCCATGAACTGGCTGAGCTGGGAGGAGCCGAAGAACTCCTTGAGCGCCGCCACGACCGGGCGGATGTTGACGATCGTCTGCGGCGTGATCGTGTCGGCGTCCTCGGTTGTGAGGCGCTCGCGGACGACGCGCTCCATCCGGTACAGGCCGATCCGGAACGCTTCCTGGATCAGCTCGCCGACGGTGCGCAGACGGCGGTTGCCGAAGTGCTCGTACTCGTCGAGGTGATCCTGGATCGGCTCACGCGGCATCGACAGCGCCTCGGCCGCGTAGTCCTTGACGTCGGCGCCGTTGTCCTCGGGCATGCCGAGCAGTCGCGGCAGCGTGATCAGCTCGCGGACCAGCGCGATGATGTCGTCGTGGGTGAGCGTGCGGGTCTCGAGGTCGATGTCGAGCCCGAGCCGCGAGTTCAGCTTGTAGCGGCCCACGCGCGTGAGGTCGTAGCGCTTGGGGTCGAAGAACAGCTGGTTCAGCAACGACCGGGCGGCGTCGACCGAGGGCGGCTCGCCGGGGCGCTGCTTCTTGAACAGCTCGATCAGCGAGCCCTCCTCGCTGCGGACCATCTCCGGGTCCGAGTCGAGGGTCAGGTTGATGTACAGCGAGTTGTCGAAGAGACTCAGGATCTCCTCGTCGGAGGCGTAGCCCATCGCCCGCAGCAGGACCGTCACCGGCAGCTTGCGCTTGCGGTCGATGCGGACGTAGACGCGCCCCTTCTTGTCGATCTCGAGCTCGAGCCATGACCCGCGGGCGGGCATCAGGTTCGCGATGAACACCTGCTTCTCGCGATCCTTCGGCTCCATCACGTAGGCGCCGGGCGAACGGACCAGCTGCGTCACCACGACGCGCTCGGTGCCGTTGATGATGAACGTGCCGCGCTCGGTCATCCACGGGAAATCGCCCATGAACACGGACTGCTCGCGGATCTCTCCGGTCTCCCGGTTGATGAACGCGACGGTGACCGTCAGCGGCCGGGCGTAGGTCAGATCCTTCTCGCGGCACTGCTCGAGGTCGGCGACCGGCTCGTCAAAGGTGAAGTCGCCGAACTGGACGGCGAGGTTGCCGGTGTAATCCTCGATCGGCGAGATGTCGTCGATCGTCTCGCGCAGACCGCCGCCATCGGGGTCGGTCAGCCACGCGAACGACTTGCGCTGGATATCGATGAGGTTGGGGACTTCAAGGACCTTGTTCAGACGCGCGAAGCTCCGGCGCGTCCGGGGGGCATGAGTGGTTGCCAAGACGGCGACTCCTCGGAAACGGTCGAGAGGGAGGTAGGTCAGCGCTTCTCGAGGCACGTACTCCCCACGAAGCGCGACCAACAAAGATAGCACAGGGCACTGATGCCCTGTGGAGGGACGCTCAGCTCTCACGGACCCCACCCCCGGACCGCCGCGTATGTGGCGCGGGTCCGCTGTGCTCGGGTGGCTACGGCTATTGGCTGACCGGGGCAGTGTAGGGGCTCTGAGCGTTTCCGGCAAGCCCTTGGAATTTTCGCCAGCGCTCCCCGGCCACGCGATAGATTCGCCCGCACGCTGGCGCACATCGGGCGTACTTGCCCGTCATCTTTACCAGGGGGACCGTATGCGCGTTGCACGAGTTTGGTTCATGCGAGTCGCCCTTGTGGCGAGCGCGACGATCGGCCTCGCGACGGTGGGCGGAGCGCCGGCGGCGGCCCGGCCCGCGGTGGCCAGGCCGGCGGCGGCGGTGCAGGCCGCGGCGCTCAACCAGACAGCGCCGCCCAACCAGATCGCGTCGGTCAAGCACGCGTTCAAGCTGACGGTCTATCCCGCCTACACCACCGCGGGCCTCCACACGACGTTCGAGGTGACCGTGGCGAACACCTCGTCGCAGGGGACGATGCTGCGGTCGGTGCAGGTGACACCGCCGACGGGGTTCACGGTCGCGCACCCGGGGCCGGGTTCGCCCTTCCGGCGCAAGACGCTCGTGCAGAAACGAACGCAGACGCTCCGCGCGATCGCGCTGAAGCCCGGCGGGAAGGTCGAGTTCAACGTCACGGCGACCGCGCCGACCGCCAAGTGCGGCAAATCGGTGCTCCGCTGGACCTCGCGCGCCTTCGAAGGCGCAACCCCGACGGGCACGCAACTGTCGCTCCAGTCGTCCGGCACCAGCGTGGCCGTCACGGTGGTCTGCCCGCAGCTGGCGCCGTGCGGCGACGGAGGGCCTGCCTGCTCGACGACCGAGAACACGAACATCAGCAGCTACACGGCCACCTCGAACGCCGGCTCCGGCGCGCTGCACGGAACGCTCGATGTCGGCAAACAGCTGAAGTGCGGCGCCTACAGGTTCCGGGATTCGAACTGGTACGGCTCAACCCAGACGATTCCGGCGAATACGCCGCCCACCGCCACGGGCGCTCCGCTCGTCGATGTCGTGTCCTACACGATCGACAACGCCGGCACGCAGGGGCTCGGGTTCTGCCTCGGGGTGCCGTACGAGTTCGTGACAGCTTCTGGCGCCGAAGCCCGGGCCGGGACCCTGCCCAATGGCAACGCCGGGTTCATCGGACTGCTTCCGATGTGCGACGTCGCGGGCCCGCCGTGCATCTCGAGCATCTCGCAGCAGGCCGACGCGCACGCCACGACCGGCTACGACGCCGTCATGACCATCGAGATCCCCGATCAGGGCGACCCGTGGGGCTCCGGCTGACGGTCTACGGCCGGGATCCGGCTGACGGTCTACGGCCGGGATCCGGCTGACGGTCTACGGCCCGGGATCCGGCTGACGGTCTACGGCCCGGGATCTGGCCGACGGTCTAGGCCAGCGCCGGCGCGGCCAGGCGGACGATCTTCAGGCGGTCGAGGATCTCGTCCCGCTCCCGCAGGACATCCGGCAGGGCACTGCCGAGTGCGTCCAGCGCATCGATGGTTGCCGCGATATCGTACTCGAAGCCGCTGTCTCTCGCCGCCGCCAGCGCGCCGAGCAACTCCGCGCGGGCCGCGTCCGTCTGACCGAGTCGTGCGAGCGCGATTCCGGCGGCTCGCAGCAGCACCGGTCGTTGGCGCTCGGCGGTGCGGAGCTCGCGACGCGCGATCTGGAGCCCGCGCTCCGCGTCCCCGGCGAGCGCCTCGGCTTCCGCGATCAACGCCAGCGCGAAGTCGGCGTATGCGTGCAGCTCGAACCGGCGAAGTTGGTCCGCCGCGGACTCGAGGATCGACACTCCGTCGTCGGCCTCGCCGCGACGGACCGCCAGCCGGCCAAGGAGCACGTCCGCGAACGCCACCCCCTGCCGCTCGCCGGTCGCGTTCCACACCCGGCGCACACGGTTGAGATGGGTCTCGGCGTCGTCGAGATGGCCTTGATCGGAGAGGATCTCCCCAACGTTGCAATCGACGCGCGCAGCATCGGCCGGGCGGCCGGCGCGCTCTCCGCACTCACCCGCGCGCCGGTACAGCGCGATCGCGTCGTCCCACAGCCCATCGAAGTAGGCGAACATGCCGAGGTTGTTGAGCACGTCGAACTCGTGCTCAGGATCGCCAAGCTGCTCGTAGATCTCGAGCGCCCGCCAGGAGTGATTGGCCGCGTTTCTCTGCCCGGACTCGACCAATGCCCAGTCGAGCGAATACGAGGCGTGTGCGAGCGCCCGGAGCTCCCCGACCGACTCGGCCTCGGCGATCGCCCGACGGCACGCCTCGACCGCCTCCGACCAGCGGCCCTGCCGGTTCCGGATCCCGCCTAGCCTCGAGCGCATCCTGGCGCGCCATGCCGTGGCCTCGGCACCGTCGACGTCCTCGAGCGATCGGAAGCCGCGGTTGAGCCACCGCACCGCAGACGTGAGGGCCTGATTGCGCGATGCGACGTCGGCATGGCGATCGCATAGCCGAGCCTGGGCGATCGGGTCGTCGGACAGCAGCCGCCGCGCCTCGGTCAACGCGCGGCTGGCCGCCACCGGCTCGCCGATGCAGCGGAGCTCCTCCCCCATCTGCTCCCACGCTTGCGCCAGCGCATGCGCGCCCGCCGAGCCACCCGCTCTCCCGGTGTCGATCGCCCGCTGGTACAACCGTGCCGCGTCCGCATGGGAGAAGCGCTCCTGGGCGCGCTGGGCAGCGAGCATCGCGTAGCGGTGAGCGCGCGGGTGATCGCCGGCGAGCGCAAAGTGGTTGGCCAGCACCGCCGGCCCGGCATCGTGATCGTTGCCCTGCTCCTGCTCGAGACTGAGTCCGACCGCCTCGTGCAGCTCGCGACGCAGCTTGAACGGGAGGCTCCGGTAGGCGACCTCCTGCAGGGCCGGCCTGCGGAAGCGCACGCCCACGTCGCTATCGCGGACGAACACCGTCGAAAGCCTGTCCCAGAACCGGTCGTCGGGCAGCGGCGTGTCCGCAGAGAGGACGACGGACAAGCGCCGCGGATCGAATGAGATGCCGAGCACGGCGGCACGGCGGACGATCGCGCCGTCAACCCGATCGAGCCCGTCGATGCGGGCCATCGCCGCCGCCTCCACGCTGTCCGGCAGCTCGTCGCGGTTGCCGGCGCCGGCGGCCGCGAGCAGGTCGAGCAGGAACTGCGGGCTGCCGCCGGACCGCTCGACCGCAAGCTCGACGACATGCGGGGGCAGATGCGCCGCCTCGAGCGTCGAGGCGGCGAGCGCGCGCACCTCGTCCCGCGAAAGCGGCCCGAGCTCGATTCGCTGGTGGGGGCGATCCGCCAGCACCATGCCGCCCGGCGTGTCGCGGCGCGTGACCAGGACGACCCACGCCGACGATTGAAGCTCGGGCGCGAGTGCCTGGAACAGCGCCGCGGATGCGGCATCCATCAGATGTGCCTGCTCGACCTCGACGATCGTCGGGATGACCAGGGCCCGGCCGAGGAGGCGGAGCACGACCTCGTGGAGCTTGGCGGCGCGCGATGCCTCGGCGAGCTGCTCGACCTCGGTCGATGCTGGAAGCTCGATGTCGAGGACGATCGCGATCAGCGACAGCCAGGGCAGCAGGTCGGGCTGGGTGATTTCGATCTCGGCGCGCAACCGGCCGAGCACGACGTCGTCGCTCGCGCCCGAGTCGACGTCGAGCAATCGGCGTAGCAGGCCGCGCCAGACCGAATACGGAGTGTCGCTCGTGTAGACCTCACAACCCGCGTTCACCAGCACCATGCCGCTGCCGATGTTCGCCACCTCGGCGAGTAGCCGCGACTTGCCGCTGCCGGCCTCGCCCACGAGCTCAATCAGCGTCCCGGAGCCTCGGCGCGCCCGTGCGATCGAAAAGCGCAGTTGCTCGAGCTCGGACCGCCGACCGACCATCGGCAGCTCGAGCCGGATCGCTGCCTCGGAGGCTCCGCGCACGGGCGGACCGACATCCCATGCGTGCACCGGATGTGATTTCCCCTTGAGCACGAGCGGCTTGAGGTGGATCTGCGCGAAGCTCGTCTTAGCCCCCCGCAACACGTCGCCGGTCGCGTACACGTGGCCGGCCGGCGCATGAGCCATCAACCGAGCCGCGAGGTTCACGGTGTCGCCCATCACCGCGTACCAGCGTCGATACGCGGGCCCTACCCGGGCGGTGAACACCGGGCCGCGGTTGACGCCCACGCGCACCGGTAGCGGCGGTTGGGCGACGATGATGTGCCGGAGCGCGAGCAGCATCCGCTCTTCGTCATCCCCCATCACGCGCGGGGCGCCGGCGCTCAGCCGGATCTTGACGCCGTCGGAGGCGATGTCCGAATCGAGAAAGCACACGTCGTAGCGCTCGGCGGCGTCCTGCACGAGCCGCACGACCTCGTCGAGCCGCCTCGCCGCACCCGCGGGCCCTTCCCGCGCGATCACATCGTCGAGGCCACCGAAATGGAGGAACGCGATCGCTGCCGTCCGATGTTCCGGCGCGGTCGATCCACTGCGCAGGTACGTCCGGACCGCGACGGGCAGAAAGCGCTCGACGACTTCGTCGCTCGGGGTCGAGAGCCCCGCTGGGGCCTGCCAGTCACATGCGGTCGGCGACCTTGCGAGCAGCACACCGGGTCCGGTCGGCGTGCCCACGGAGCTGCGCGGCAGCATCCTCGCCGTCTCCGGGCTGAGGAGAATCTGGCCCGCGGACGCGGCTGCTTCCAGGGCGACGACCTTCGTCGTCTCCGCGCCACCGATCACCAGCTCGCGGTGAGATCCGCCGACGACGAACATCGCGTACTCGCCGCTGTGCACGCCGACCGACATCCGCAGCTGGACGTTGCTGTCGCCGACACGGAGCCGCCCGACCTCGCGGAGCCTGCGCCGCATCTCCGCGGCGGCACAGCACGCCCGGAGCGCGTGCTCCTGGTTCTGCTCGTGGTCGTAGAAGAGCAGCACCATCGCATCGCCACCGAACTTCACGAGCGAGCCGCCGCGCCCGTACGCCTCGGCCAGCAGCGCCGTGAAGCAGCCGTTGATCATGTCGACGAGCTGCTCGCCACCTTCGTTGCCTCGGCGGGCGAGCCGCTCCGACAGGCGGGTGAACCCCGAGACGTCCGCGAACACCATCGTGCTCTCGACGGTCTCGGCCAGCACGTCGATCGGTCGCGCCAGCCGGGCCATAAGTGCCCTCGGCACGAAGGGAGCAAGCGTTCCAGTGTCTCCTTGCACCTTTAGCCAGACCTCTCGGGGGGCAACGCCCCCGGCGCCACCTCGGGATGACCGAAGTGTAGGGCCGCGGGCACTCCAGGCCGAAAGTCCGACTCACATCTCTTGCCAGCTCACGGCGCAGACAGTAGGGTCCGCGCCTGGACCGGGGCGCACGGGGCGCACGGACGATGAACAAGGGGGATGTATGCGGTACGGAACGGCCCGGGGTGCACGCGTCGTGCTCGTTTTCGCGGTGGCGTGCGCAGCCTTCGGGGCGATGGCCTCATCGGCCTTTGCCGGAGGAAGCGGCAAGCAATATGCGTATGCCGTCAACGTCTCGCCGGGGACTGCGCCCGCGGGAAGCTCGACGACGTACGACTTCGCCCTGACGAACACCTCCTCGTCCGGGATAGCGCTCGGATCGGCGGCGCTCACCCCGCCCCTCGGCTTCAGGGTGACGGGCGCATCGTTGCCGGCGGGGGCGAAGGGACAGGTGTTCGTCCTCTTCAACATCGTCATCCTCGACAACGTCAACGTCCCGTCCGGCTCGACCCTGCACGTCGCGGTCAAGGCGGTCGCGCCCTCGCGGTGCAACAACTACTTCGTCGATTGGTTGAGCGTGGCCAACGCGTCAGGGCTGTTCGGCCCGTTGCTCCGCCTTGACCTCGCGAACAGCATGCTGACCACCCATGTCACCTGCGCCCCACCCGCCTCGGCGCTCCAGTTCGGAACGCAACCCAGCGACTCGCTCGTGGGCCAGACGATCACCCCGGCGGTGACCGTGGACATCGTCGACTCGGGCGGCAACACCGTCGATTCCTCGGCGCCGGTCACTATCGCACTCGGCAACAACCCGGACGGCGCGACGCTCGGCGGCACGCTGACGCAGAACGCCGTACACGGCGTGGCCACGTTCAACGACCTCACGCTCGACAAGCCGGATAACGGCTACACGCTGGTGGCGTCGAGCGGCACGCTGAGCAACAGGACGTCGAACTCGTTCGACGAGAACAACTCATCGACTTCGTGCTCCACCGGTGACACGTGCTCGCAGACAATCGACAGCGGAAGCGGAAGCCTCCAGGTCGATGTCGGCAGCGGCACCACGGGTGCGACGCTCACCGAGTCGGTCGATGTCGGCACGCCGATGGACGGCGCTGGCAGCGATCCCAAGGCGGACCCGGGCTGTGCCAACTACGAGCCGGCGACCAACGACTGGTACGAGTTCTTGGTCCAGCCCTCCGACAATCAGACCTTCGATCGGAGCAAGACCATCACGTGGACGGTCAAGGGCACGACGTCCGAAGGATTCCAGGTGTGCTTCGGCGCGCCGTACGAGTTCCCGGTGCTCGATCCCGCGACCGGCGCGGAGGGGCAGGCGCCAGCCGGCACGCTGCCCGACGGCAGCCAGGGATTCGTCGGGCTGCTCGCGCCGTGCGTCGTGGGCAATATCGCGATCGCCGTGCCCTGCGTCCAGTCGGTCGCGACTCAGGAGGACCCGAATAGCCAAACCGGGACGGACGCGGTGGCGGTCGTGACGATCCCGGCCGGAGAGTCCGGCGACCCGTTCATGGGTCGCGGGTAGACGCTTAGCATGTGAGGGCCGCTCGCGCGGCCCTCACACCGCGCGTGCCGGCAGCGCCGGCGCCGGTAATTGCTCGACTCGGAGGCGTCCAAGGATCTCGTCGCGCTCGAGCAGCAGAGCCGGCTCGACGCCATCGATTGCGGCCATCGCGTCGATCGTCGCGGCGATGTCGTATTCCGCCCCGCGGTCGCGAGCCGTCCGGAGCGAGTGCCCGAGCTCCCGCATGGCGCCCTTCGTCTCGCCGAGCCGCGCCAACGCAATCCCCGCCATGCGGGTCAGCAACGGCCGCTCCCGGTCGTCCGACCGCAGGCGCTGGCTCGCGAGCTCCATCGCTCGCATTGGATCTCCACCGAATGCCTCGGCTTCGGCAATCCATGCCTCAGCGAGGTCAGCGTACGCCTCCATCCCGAACCGGCGAAGGTCCGCCATCGCCGCGTCCAGCATCGCGAGACCCTCGGCGTAGCGGCCGCGGCGCACCGTCAGCCGGGCGAGCAGCGCATCGGCATATGCGACGTACGTCAGGTCACCCGTCGCTCTGAACACATGGCGCGCACGCTGGAGATGCGCCTCGGCCTCATCCAGGTGCGCCTGATCGGAAAGGATCTCGCCGACGTTGCCGTCCGTGAACGCGGCGTCAGCCGGCCTGCCGGCACGCTCGGCGCACACGGCGGCGCGTTGGTACAGCTCAACCGCCTCGTCCCACCGGCCGCTCCAATAGGCGATCCCGCCAAGATTGTTGAGCACCTGAAACTCGTGCTCGGGATCGCCGAGCTGCTCGTAGATCTCGAGCGCCCGCCACGAGTTGGTCGCCTGGTCCGGGCGGCCCAACTCGACAAGCGCCCAATCGAGCAGGTAGCAGGCGCGTGCCAGCGCGCTCAACTCTCCGACGACCTCAGCCTCGGAAATCGCCTCACGGCACGTAGCTGCAGCCTGCTCCCACCGGCCCTGGCCGTTGCGAATTCCGCCGAGGTAAGAGCGCATGCGAGCGCGCCACACCGCCGCGTCGGTGCCCTCGATGCCCTCGATACTTCGGAACCCCCTGTTCAACCAGCGCACCGCCGCGGGCATAGCCCCACTGCGCTCGGCAACTTGGGCGTGCCGATGACACAGGCGTGCCTGCGCGATCGGGTCATCTCGCAGCAGTCGGCGCGCCTCGGTGAACGCCTTCGCAGCGGGCGCCGGCTCGCCCACGTTTCGCAGCGCCTCACCCAGCTCCTCCCACGCGCCGGCGAGCGAACGCGGATCGCCGGCGCCACCGTCCGCCCGCCCCGCGTCGATCGCGCGGCGGTACAGCCGCGCCGCATCGGCATGCGAGAACTGGTCGGTGGCGCGCTTGGCCGCCGACATCGCGTACCGATGTGCGCGCGCGTAGTCGGCCGCAAGCGAGAAATGATGCGAGAGGATCGCGGGACCAGTGTCGGGCTCGCGGCCCGCCTCATGTTCCAGGCGCAGCCCAACCGTCATGTGCAGCTCGCGGCGCAGCTTGAACGGCAGGCTCGAGTACGCGACCTCCTGGATCGCGGGGCGCCTGAACCGCACCTGCCCGTCCCCTTCGAGCGCGAACACCCCGGACAGCCTGTCCCAGAACCCGTCCTCGGGGAGGGCCGTTTCGGCGGCGAGGACGTCGCCCAAGTGACGGGGGTGGAAGTTGACCCCGAGTACCGCGGCACGGCGAACGATCGCGCGGTCACCCGGATCGAGCGCATCGATCCGCGCCATCGTGGCCGCGCCGACGCTCTCGGGCAGCTCTTCGCGATCGCCGCCCGCGGCTGCCGCCAGCAGGTCGAGGAGGAACTCGGGGCTGCCGCCGGACCGCTCCGCCGCGAGCTCGACCACGTGGGGCGGCACCCGAGCGGCCTCCGGCGTGGCCCGCGCGAGCACAAGGGCGTCTCCCGGGGACAGCGGAGCCAGCTCGATCCGTGAGTGAGGGTGGTCCGCGAGCGACAGCCCGCCGGGCGCGTCCTGACGGGCGACGAGCACGATCCAGGACGTCGAGGACAGCTCGTCGGCCAGCGCCTCGAACAACGCCGCCGACGCGGCGTCCATCAGATGGGCGTTTTCGACTTCGACGATCGTCGGCACGACCAGCGCGCGCTCGAGAAAACGAAGCACGACCTCGCGGAGCTTGCTCGCACGCGCCTCCGGCGCGAGCTGCTCGACCTCGGTGGTGGCCGCCATCGACACGTCGGCGACGATCGCGATCAGCGGCAGCCAGGGAATCAGATCCGGGCAGTCCTGCCGGACCTCGGCCTCGAGGCGCTCTCGGACGCGGTCCTCTGGGTCGTCCCACTCGGCCCCGAGCAGCTTGCGCAGCAGCTCTCGCCACGGGGAGTAAGGCGTCTCTCGGGTGACCACCTCGCACGTCGCACGCAGCTCGGCCATCCCCTGCGCGAGCCCCTCCGCCTCGGCCAATAAACGCGACTTGCCGCTGCCGGTCTCGCCGACCAGCTCGACCAGCGTTCCGGCACCTCGCCTGGCGGCTGCGATCGCCTCGCTGAGGACGTCGAGCTCAGGCCCGCGCCCGACCAGCGGCAGCTGCGGGCGCACGATCGTCTGCGACGCCGACCGAACCGGTGGCCCCACATCCCACGCCTGGATCGGCCTGGCCTTGCCCTTGACCGCGAACGGCTCGAGTGCGGCCTGGCCGAAGCGCCCCTCGACCCTGCGCAGGACGTCGCGCGTGGCGTAAATGTGGCCGACGGGCGCCTTGCCCATCACGCGCGCCGCCAGGTTGACGGTGTCGCCCATAACCGCGTACCAGCGCCGATACGCCGGCCCGACCTCGCCGGTGAATACGGGACCGCGGTTCACGCCCACCTGCACGGGCAGTGGCGGATCGGCGTCGACGACCTCGCGCAGCGCGAGCAGCATCCGTTGCTCGTCGTCCCCGACCACGCGCGGCGCGCCGGCGCTCAGTCGGATCTTGCCGCCGTTAGCGGAGATATCGGAATCGAGGAAGCAGACCTCGTAGCGATCGCATGCGTCCTGTACCACGCGGACGATCTCGTCAAGCTGGCCGGCCGCCGCCTCGGCCCCGTCCCTGGCGATCAGCTCGTCGAGCCCGGTGAACTGGAGAAAGGCGATCGATGCGGTCCGGTGCTCGGCCGCCGCATGACCCGTGACGAGATGCGAGCGGACGATCGCCGGCAGGCAATTCGCAATCGCCTCGTCAGCGGGCTGCACGAGGTCCTCGTCTGGTACCCATTCCGCTCCCCCCGGCGCTCGCGCGAGCAGGATCCCCGATCCGAGCTCGGCGCCCAGAGAGCTGCGCGGGAGCGCCGCGGCGGTGTCCGGGCTCACCAGGATCTGTCCCGCCGAGGCCAGCCCTTCCATCTCGACCACGGTGGTCGTCGAGCTGCCGCCGATGAACAGCTCGCGATGGGATCCGCCGACCAGGAACATCTCGTACGGCCCGCTGTGGACGCCCACCGACATCCGCAGCACGACGTCGCTCGCCCCGGCCCGAATCCGTCCCACGTCCCGTAGGGTCCTGCGCATCGCGCTCGCCGAATCGCACGCGCGTAGTTCGTGGCCGTCCCCCCAGAACCACAGCAGCATCGCGTCGCCGCCGAACTTCACGAGCGACCCGCCGCAGTCGTAGGCTTCCGCGAGCAGCGCCGAGAAGCAGGCGTTGATCGCGTCGACCAGGTGCTCGGCGCCTTCCTTGCCTTTCCGAGCCAGCCGTTCGGAAAGGCGCGTGAAGCCCGACACGTCCGCGAACACCATCGTGCCCTCGAGCGTTTCCACGAGCTGATCCGCCGGCCGAGTAAGGCGGCCGAGCAGCATCCGGGGCACGTAGCGCTCGAGCGTGTCGGTTTCGTCCCTGACGTTCACGCTGCGCGGCTCAATCCTCGAGCAGCTCATCGAGGATCTCGCCGTAGAACCCGAGCGAGAGCGACAGGTGTCCCACGTCTGCCTGCAGGTGGGCGTCGGCTCGGAGCCTGGCCGCCAGCCACTCGCCATGCGCGATCGGGACGAACCGGTCCTGCGCGCCATGCCACAGCGACAGCGGAGCGCGAACCTCGGCAAGGTCGAATCCCCAATCCCCGAGGAGCGCTCGATCGTCGTCGAACCACCCCCACACGCCAGTCGACAGGGAGTGCGCGAGCTCTCTGGCCATGAACTCGCCAAGCTCGCCGCCCACGGCCTCGCGGTCCACCTCTGAGACCAGCTCCCCGAGGGCGGTCACCATCTCTTCCGAGGACGGGCTCATCATCGACGCCGCTTCGCGCTCGAGGTACTCCTGGAACTCACGGTCGCCGGCGCGAGACGCGGCGACCTCCGCGAGGTTCTCCTTCGCCATCCCCGCGAACCAATCGAGGCCGTCGGCGTCAAACGGAGCCGGCGACGCGATTGCCGCGGCGGAGATCACACGATCCGGAAGAAGCGCCGCGCACGCGATCGAATGCGGCGCACCGCCCGAACCGCCAACCGAGTAGAACCGCTCGTATCCGAGTGCGTCCGCGACGGCGGCGACGTCGATCACACAGTCGGCCACCGACCTCCCCCTGAGCCGTCCCGACCCGCCGTATCCGGGACGCGAATAGGTGACGTGGCGGAGGTTCCGCTCGGCCCCTATGTCCACGAGCGGGTCGAACATCTCCGCCGCACCCGGCGTGCCGTGGTGGGAGAAGAGCAGCGCGCCGTCGGGCGGCCCCGCGACCACGACCTCGAGGACCCGGCCGTTACCTGCCGAGACCGACAGCGCTTCGAGCTCCCAAACGCCCACGCCGGCAAACGTATCCGACTCGGCGAGCTACGGCCAGCCAGGCGCCGGTCACCCGGGCTGGCCGGCCGCGCCGCGCCGTGCCTACTTCAGGTCGACGGTGGCGCCGGCCTCTTCGAGATCGGCCTTGAGCTTGTCGGCCTCGGCGCGGTCGATCCCTTCCTTGACCGCCTTGGGGGCCTCGTCGACGAGCGCCTTGGCCTCCTTGAGGCCGAGTCCGGTGGCGGCGCGGACGACCTTGATCACCTGGATCTTCTTGTCGCCGGCGGCCTGGAGCACCACGTCGAACGCGGTCTGCTCCTCGACCTCCTCGCCGCCGCCGTCACCCGCAGCGGCTGCGGGCGCTGCCGCCGCGACCGCCGTCGCGGAGACGCCGAACGCCTCCTCGAGTGCCTTGATGCGCTCGGACAGCTCGAGCACGGAAATTGACTTGAGCTCGTCGATCCATTCTTGGGTGCTTGGCATGATTCCTCCTTAGGCGTCGGACGGCTGGTCGTCCGACGCTGATTCCTGTTCAGTTTCTGCTGGCGCGGCGTCGGCCTCGGGTTCGGAGGCCGCTTCCGGCTCAGGTTCGGGGTCCGCGGCGGCCTCAGGCTCCGGCTCGGCGGCCGCCTCGGGTTCAGGCTCGGGCTCCGCAGCCGCCTCAGGCTCCGGCTCCGCAGCCGCCTCGGGCTCCGGGGCCGCCTCAGGCTCCGGCTCCGCAGCCGCCTCGGGCTCCGGGGCCGCTTCCGGCTCCGGTTCCGCGGCCGCCTCGGGCTCCGCCACCGCCGCCGGCGCGGGCGTCGGTTCGGTCCCGCTCACCAGTCCTTGCTCGGCGATCTGCTGGAGCTGTATCGCGACGCCGACGATCAGCGCGTTCAGCGTGCGCACCAGCCCGGACAGCGGCGCGGCGATCGTGCCGACGAGCTGGGCATGGAGCACTTCACGCGCCGGCAGGCGCGCGATCGAGCGTACGTCGTCGGCGCTCAGCGTGGCGCGATCCATCAGGCCGCCCTTGAACTCGAGCGTGTGCATCGTCCGCGCGGCGTCGTTGAGCGCCTTGGCCGCGAGCGCGGCGTCGCCTGAGACGAACGCCAGCGCGGTCGGCCCCTGGAGCATCGCCTTCAGCTCCTCGGCGCCGGCCTCGTCGGCAGCGCGCTCGGACAGCGAGTTCTTCACGACTCGGAACTTCGTCCCGGTCTCGCGCAGTCGGGCCCGCAACTCGGCCGCCTGCGCGACGGAGATCCCGCGATAGTCGACGGCGAACACCGCGTCGGCCGACCGGATCTCGCCGGCGATCTCCTCTACGACTGCTGCTTTCTGGTCTCGGTTCATAGGTCCTCTCACGAGAAACGCCCGCTGGGTGGCGGGCGTCGAATGCGGAACCGGGACCGGCTCCAACTCTCGAGGCTCCGCCTGCCCCGGACTTACGCAAACGCCGGGGGTCTCGGGCTTCGTCTCTGTCGAAGGGAGTTTACGCCGCTACGGGCTCCTCGACGATGTCACGCGTGCGGCTGGGATCGACCTTGACGCCGGGTCCCATCGTCGTGGCCACGGTCACTGTCCGGATGTAGCGACCCTTGGCCGCGGACGGCTTGGCGCGAATCAGCTCCTCGATCACAGCCGCGTAGTTCTCGAGCAGCTTGAGGTCATCGAAGTCGCGCTTACCGATCACCAGGTGGACGATCGCGTTGCGGTCGGTCCGGTACTCGACCTTGCCGGCCTTGGACTCCTCGACGGCGCGCGCCACGTCCATCGTCACGGTCCCGACCTTCGGGTTCGGCATCTTGCCGGCGGGACCGAGGATCCGGCCGAGTCGGCCGACCACCGGCATCAGGTCGGGGGTGGCGATCGCGACATCGAAGTCGTCGAAGCCCTCCTGGATCCGTTGGGCTAGGTCCTCGGCGCCCACCACGTCGGCGCCGGCCTCCTCGGCCTCGCGGGCCTTGTCGCCCTGGGCGAAGACAGCGATCTTCACGTCCTTGCCGAGCCCATTGGGCAGCGCGATCGTCCCGCGCAACTGCTCGTCCGCGTGGCGGACATTCAGCCCCGTGCGGACGTGCACCTCGACGGACTCGTTGAACTTCACCCGGGCGAGCTGCTTGATCAGCGCCACCGCCTCCGCGGGCGAGTACTCGCGCTCGCGATCGAAGCGCTGCTTGGCGTCCTCGTATGTCTTTCCGTGCCTCGACATGACCTATACGACCTCCACACCCATCGAGCGAGCGGTACCGGCGATGATCCTGGCGGCCGCGTCGATATCGCCGGCGTTCAGGTCCTTCATCTTCTTCTCAGCGATCTGGCGGAGCTGGCTCTGGGTGATCTGGGCGACCTTGGTGCGGTTCGGCTCAGCCGAGCCCTTCTCCAGCGACAGCGCCTGCTTGATCAACACCGCGGCCGGCGGGCTCTTGGTGATGAACGTGAACGAGCGGTCCTCGTAGACGGTGATCACTACCGGGATCACCGTGCCGAGGTCACCCTGCGTCTGCGCGTTGAACGACTTGACGAACTCCATGATGTTCACGCCGTGCTGGCCGAGCGCCGGCCCGACGGGCGGCGCCGGCGAGGCCTGTCCGCCCACGGCCTGCAACTTGATCTGTGTCAGAACCTTCTTCGCCATATCTAGATCTTCTTCACCTGGTCGAATCCGACTTCCACTGGCGTCTCGCGTCCGAAGATCGACACCAGCACCTTCAACCGCTGCGCATCCTCATTGACCTCGGAGATCTCACCCGAGAAGTCCGACAGCGGACCGGAGATCACCTTGACCGACTCGCCGATCGTGAACGTGGCGCGGCTGCGCGGGCGGGCCTCCTGCTCGCGGTGGAGCAGGCGGTTGACCTCGTCCTGCGTGAGGGGGACGGGCTCGTTCGAGGCCCCGACGAAGCCGGTCACCCCAGGCGTGCCCTTGACCAGGGACCAGGAGTCCTCGTTGAGGTCCATGTTCACGAGCACGTAGCCGGGCATCGTGCGCTTCTCGACCGTGATCTTCTGGTTGTCCTTCATTTCAGACACCGACTCGGTCGGCACGACGATCTGCCTGACCGCCTGCTGCTGACCGAGCGACACGATCCGATGCTCGAGGTTGTGCTTGACCTTGTTCTCGTGACCCGAGTATGTGTTTACGACGTACCAGCGGAACATTCTGTTGTTCGGTTTGGCCTCTCTAGCGTCAGCGCCCGGTGGCGCTCACTTCAAGACGAAAGTCACCAGCTTCTGGGACACCCAGTCCGCCACGCCCAGGAACACGGCGGCCACGATCACGAACCCGATGACGACTCCCGTGGCCTGCATCACCTGACGGCGATCGGGCCACTGTACTCGCTGCAGCTCGCGCCAGCTTCCTTGCAAGAAGCCGATGAGCCGCGCGGGCAGACTCGGTCCGCGCTCGGCAACCGCTGCCTCGCTCGGAGCGACCAGCTCGCCGCCGGACGCGCCGGAACCACCTCCATCATCGTAGCCGCCGCCTCGACGCCGGCCGCCGTGGCCGCGGCGTCCGCCGCCGCCACGGGCGCCGATCGACTCCTCGACCTCGCGCTCGAACTCCTCGTCGTCCTCTTCGTCGCCCGGTTCCGGCTCGTCGGGACGGGCGTACTCGAGCTGCTGCTCGGCTAGCTCGGCGTCCGGCATAGCGTGCTCGAGCGGAGGCGGGGCCCCGTCCTCGCGGTCATCGTGGCCCTCGGGAACGAGGTCGTCGTCGGTGTCCTCGAACGCGTCGCCGGCGAGGTCGTCCTCCACCGAATCCGACCGGACGTCGACCGGTTCGAGCTCAGGAGCATCCCCGCCGGGCTCGAGTTCGGCGGCGCCGTTGTCGTACTCGTGCTCAGCTGCGCCATTAGCGACGTCGTGCGTCGCGGTCGGCAGCCCCGGGCTCGGATCGCGAGGCGCCCCCGGCTGACGGGGCCGCCGCTCTCTAGCGCGTTTGCCTTTACGGGCCACGGAGCGCTCCGGTCAGCTCAGCGTGTTTCGCGGTGCGGCGTGTGGCACCTGCACCAGCGGCAGTACTTACGCAGCTGCAGGCGCTCCGGATTGTTCCGCTTGCTCTTGTTGGTCTGGTAATTGCGTCGCTTGCACTCTTCACACGCGAGAGTTGCAGCGATCCGAACATCTCCACGAGCCATTGGATGGACGCTTCCGTCTGGATGGTCAGGGTCCGGCTGCCGGACTGCGGGCGCGAGAACGAACGCCGCCCGGCGCCTGCATCAGTGTAGCGGCCGGATCACGACCGAGAGACGGGTCGCGGCTATTTGGGAAGGTCGGCGGCGCCTGACGGCGGCGCCTTAGTGGGAAGGTCGGCGGCGCCTGACGGCGGCGCCTTAGTGGGAAGGTCGGCGGCGCCTGACGGCGGCGCCTTAGTGGGAAGGTCGGCGGCGCCTGACGGCGGCGCCTTAGTGGGAAGGTCGGCGGCGCCTGACGGCGGCGCCTTAGTGGGAAGGTCGGCGGCGCCTGACGGCGGCGCCTTATTCAGCCAGCTCGATCGGGGACACCTCCAGATCGAGCCAGCGATCGCCGCGGAGGATCCGGATCGCGAGCGGCCGGCCGATCGCGTCCTGGGTCATCAGCCGCTGCACGTCGTCGACTCGCTCGATCGCCTGGCCGCCGATCTCGATGATCAGGTCCTCGCCGCGGAGTCCGGCTCGCTGGGCGGGACTCCCCTGCGAGACCTCGACGACCTCGACGCCGGCACTGCGTCCCACGCGCACGCGCGCGTGAGGCGGTAGCGGGCGCGGGCCGGCGGCGATCCCGATCCACGCCCGGCGCACGCGACCATCGCGCATCAGCGTGCCGACGATCTGCCGCGTGGCGGCGTTGATCGGCACCGCGAGCCCGAGGCCGACGCCGGCGACCGCGGTGTTGATCCCGATCACCCGCGCCGAGCTGTCGACGAGCGCCCCGCCGGAGTTGCCGGGGTTGAGCGCGGCGTCGGTCTGGATCACGTTGTCGATGTGGCGCACGGTCCGCCCCGCCCGGGCCGGCAGCGAGCGCCCGAGCGCCGACACCACGCCCGCGGTGACCGAGCCGGCGAACCCGTTTGGGTTCCCGATCGCCACCACGAGCTGCCCGACCCGTAGCCGCTCCGCCTCGCCGAGCGTCGCCGGGTTCAGGCCGTCGCCATCCGCCCGGAGCACGGCGAGGTCGGTCAGCCGGTCGACCCCCACGACCCGCCAGCTGAGCTCCCGACCGTCGACGAACGTGGCCCGGCCACCGCGACCGGGGCCGGCGACCACGTGCGCCGAGGTGAGCAGGAATCCGTCCGGAGTCAGCGCGACCGCGCTGCCGGCGCCGGCCGGCACCTGCCCGCCGCGTCCGCGGCGCATCACGCGCAGGTTCGCGACGCTCGGGGCGACGCGCTCGGCGACGTCGACCACGACTCTCGAGTAGGCGTCGAGCGCCTCGGCCTCACGCCGCTCGGCGTCGCTCTCGTGTTGCTCGGTCGTCGTACTCATCGGATCACCTCCCGCCTACAGGCTGACCGAAACCGTGCGCTCCTCGGCGCCACGGACGATCTTCAACTCGAGGCTGCCGCCGGCATGTGCGCCGTCGATCGCCTCGTACAGGGTCTCGATCCGGTCGAGCTCGCGGCCGCCGGCGGCGACGAGCAGATCACCGCGCTCGAGGCCGGCACGGTCCGCCGCGCTGCCTCGCTCGACCGCGCGCACCAGCACGCCGTCTCGCTCGGGCAGACCCACGGCTCGCCGCAGCCGGCGCGCGACGCGGGGCGGGGCGATCGCGACGCCCAGGTGCACGCGCTTGGGCGACTCGCCGCGACCGAGTTGCTCGACGCGCTCACGCGTCGCACGATCGGCGGGAACCGCCAGGATTAGGCCGCCGTCGGCCCGGACGGCGTTGATCCCGAGCAGGCGCCCAGATCCGTCGATCAGCGGGCCGCCGGAAGATCCGCGAGGGAGCGGCGCCGTGTGCTCGATCGCACCGCTGATCCGCCGACCGCGCGGGCCTCGGAAGCTGCGCGCCGGCGCCGACACGAACCCGGACGTGACGCGAAGGCCGCGGCCCCCGGGATTGGCGAGGGCGAGCACCGAGCGCCCGAGCGGCACCGAGTCCTCGGCCTCATCGGACCACTCGAGCGGCTCGATGTCGGCCGTGTCGGCCTCGATCACCGCCAAGTCGAGATCCTGATCGGACGCCAGGACCCGGCCCGTCTCGCGCCGGCCGTCGAAGAACATGACGGACACCTCGTCACCCCGCAGGTTGTGGGCGTTGGTCAGGATCCGGCCCGATCCGATCACGAAGCCCGAGCCCCGTCCCCATCCCTGGCCGAGCCCGATCACCTTGGGACCCGTGCGCTCCGCGGCCGTCTGGATCGCGGTCTCCAACTCCTCAAGAACAGTCATTTCCGACATCTCTCCTTCATCAGACTACTCACTTGCAATATGCAAGTGACAACTTTACCACCCGGCGCTTCGCGGGCGTGGGCCACCGCGGCGATGCGCGCGCCCGTGCGTACGATCTGAACGGGATGAGCGACCGCACCACGCCCGACGATATGACCGAGATCGAGACAGAGGCCACGTCCGCCGGCCTCGACGCGACCTCCCGCTCTGCCCTGGCCGACGCGCTCGCCACCGTCGGCGACCGCTGGACGCTGCTGGTGATCGCTGCCCTGCTAGACGGGCCGCGGCGGTTCGGCGACCTCCAGGAAGACGTGGCCGGGATCGCGCCCAACGTGCTCACGCAGCGGCTGCGCCAGCTCGAGAGCAACGCGCTGGTGGTGGCGCGCCCGTATTCCGAGCGCCCGCCCCGATTCGTCTACGAGCTGAGCGCGGCGGGTCGTGAGCTCGCCGGCGCCCTACGGCTGCTCGCCGGCTGGGGCGCGCGTAATGCCGAGGGCGGAATCGGGCCCGAGCACGGTGTGTGCGGGACGCCGATGGAGGCGCACTGGTGGTGCCCCACGTGCGAGCGCATCGTGTCCGACGAGGAAGACGAAGAGCTGCACTTCGCCTGAGAGAGCTCTCATCGCTGGGGCAGGGGCCATGCGGGGAAGTAGAGAATGCGCGCATGCTTCGGCTGGTTGGCATCGTCATGTCGATCGGGTTGGCGGACTCGCTCAACCCCACGACGATCGCTCCGGCGCTGTATCTGGCGACCGGAGAGCGCGCTCGCAACCGGGTGGCCGAGTTCACGGGCGCAGTGTTCGCGGTGTATTTCCTCGGCGGCGCCGCGATCGGAGTCGGCGCCGGCCAGCTGATCCGCCCGCTTCTGCCTCACCCGCACCATCACATCACCGACGTCGTCGAGGTCGCCGTGGGTGTGGCGATGATGGCGGGCGCGGCGCTGCTGTGGCGCTACCGGGCACGGTTGTCGATGCGCGACGTACCCGACTTCGACCCGCAGGGGAAGTCAAGCTGGGTCCTCGGCGCATCGATCACCGCGGTCGAGCTGCCGACCGCGTTCCCGTACTTCGCGGCGATCGCGGCGATCGTCGGGTCGGGGCTCGGTCCGGTGCGCGATCTCGTGCTGCTGTTGCTGTTCAACATCTGCTTCGTGCTGCCGCTGCTCGGGATCGTCGGGATCCTCACGTTCGCGGGGGAGCGTGCCGATCAGATCCTGTCGGCGGGCAGGGAGTTCCTCCAGAACCACTGGCCGGCGGTACTGGCGGGCCTGGCGCTGGTTGCGGGCCTGTTCGTCACGGCGCTAGGCGTGACCGGCCTGGCCGCGACGCACAACGCGCTGCTGCGCCGGATCCACAAGACGCTGCGGGGGTAGGGACCGACCGAGGGCATCAGCCGGCGCCACGGCGGCCCCCGATACCTATGATCGCTCGCCATGGCGACGACCCAGCCGGACGCCACCGGGGTACAGGCGCTGGAGTTGCAGCAGCTGCTCGACGGGCGCTACGCGGACCTGCGCCGGCAGATCCGGGAGGTGCTGTCACAGCCCGAGTTCGCGCCACCGCTCGCGATCCCGACCGCCGAGTACCGCGAGCTCGTGCTCGAGTGGATGCAGACGATCGCCGACGAGGGCCTGACCGCGCCGGGCTTCCCCGTCGAGTTCGGCGGCCAGGACGACCCGGGCGCGAACATCGCCGGGTTCGAGACGATCGCGCTCGGTGACCTGTCGCTGCTGGTCAAGTTCGGCGTCCAGTTCGGGCTGTGGGGTGGCGCCATCCAGCAACTCGGCACGCGCGTCCATCACCAGCGCTACCTGAGGCCGACGGCATCGCTCGAGCTGACGGGGTGCTTCGCGATGACCGAGGCCGGGCACCGCTCGAACGTCCAGCAGCTCGGGACGACCGCCACCTACGACCCCGATGCAGACGAGTTCGTCCTCGACACCCCCACCGACGAGGCGCGTAAGGACTACATCGGCAACGCGGCCTGCCACGCCCGGGTTGCGCCGGTGTTTGCGCAGCTGATCGTCGCGGACGAATCGCACGGCGTGCACGTGCTCGTGGCGCCGCTTCGGGACGAGCATGGCGACCCACACCCGGGCGTGCGGATCGAGGACTGCGGCGAGAAGATGGGGCTGAACGGCGTCGACAACGGACGCATCTGGTTCGACCACGTCCGTGTCCCCCGCGACGCGCTGCTCAACCGCTTCGGGGGCGTCAACGAGCAAGGCGTCTACGAGAGCCCGATCGAGAAGCCGAACAAGCGCTTCTTCACGATGCTTGGCGCGCTGATCCAGGGGCGCGTGTGCATCTCCGGAGCGTCGATCAGCGCGTCCAAGACCGCGCTGACGATCGCGGTGCGCCATGGCCTGCGCCGCACGCAGTTCGGACCCCCGGACGAGGACGAGGTCGCGCTGCTCGACTACCGCACCCATCAGCGCCGGCTGATGCCCCTGCTGGCGAGGACCTACGCGCTCCACTTCGCCCAGGCCGAGCTGCTCGAGAAGTTCCACGATCGTCAGCGCCGCAGAGACGCGCCCGAGCCCGAGCAGCGCCGGCTCGAGTCGCTCGCGGCGGGGATGAAGGCGGCCTCGAGCTGGCACGCCACCGAGACGATCCAGTCCGCTCGGGAGTGCTGCGGCGGTGCCGGCTACCTCAGCGTGAACCGGTTCGCAGCGCTCAAGGCCGACACCGACGTGTTCACGACGTTCGAGGGCGACAACACGGTCCTGATGATGCTGGTGGCGCGGGGCCTGCTCACCGACTACCGGGACAACTTCGGCGAGCTCAACCCGCGGGAGCTCGTGATGTTCGTCGGCGAGCAGGCCGTCGAGACGGTCGTCGAGCGCCTGTTCGCGCGCAAGATCGCGCAGGTCATCGCCGATGTCGTCCCGGGCCGCGACGAGACCGGCGATCTGCTCGCGCGCGAGCACCAGCTCGAGCTGTTCCGCTGGCGCGAGGGCCACATCACGGCCTCGATCGCGCAGCGGTTCAAGCGCGGCCTCGACGAGGGCTTCGATCCGTTCGAGGTGTTCCGGGCCGTCCAGAACCATGCGGTCAACGCGGCCCGCGCGCACATCGAGCGCCTCGTGCTCGAGGCCTTCGCGAGAGCCGTCGACGCCTGCGAGCCGGGCCCGCAGAAGGAAACGCTCAGCCGGCTATGCGACCTCTATGCGCTCGACCAGATCGAGCTCGACCGGGGTTACCTCCAGGAGCACGGCCGGCTCACCGGACCCCGCTGCAAGGCCGTGACGCGAGACGTCAACCGGCGTTGCGACGAGGCGCGCGGCGACGCCGCGGCGCTCGTCGACGCGTTCGGGATCCCCGACGAGGTACTGCGCGCGCCGATCGGCTTGCGCGACCCCGTCCAATCGTGAGCGACTACATCGACCTGGGGCGGGTCAGCGAACTCGAGGACGTGATGGGAGCAGACGCGGTGACAATCGTGTCTTCGATGCTCGACAACATGACCGCCGCGATCGAAGAGGTCGAGCATGCGATGGCCGCCGGCGACCTCGACCGGGCGACGGGTGCCGCGCATCGATGCCGCAACGACGCTCTGATGCTCGGGGCGCAGCCGCTGCTAACCGCACTGACCGACCTCGAAGCGGCGACGCGCAACCGCGACGAAGCCGGTGCCGGCACCGCCCTCGAGCACGTGAGGCAGGTCTGGCCACCGACACGCGACGAGCTGGCGGCGAGCGCAAACCCTCCATAAAACCTATACACGCGGGTCAAGCTCCCGCGCCCGGGAGACGATTAGGGCCTAATGGAGCGGCACATCCTGGTCGTCGACGATCACGAGCTGAACCTCAGGCTGCTCGAGCGACTGCTCGAGCTCGAGGGTCACGAGGTCCGCGCCGCCGACTCGCTGGCCGCCGCCGAGCGGGCGCTGGCCGAGGCGCAGCCCGCGATGATCGTGCTCGACCTGAACCTGCCAGACGGCAGCGGCCTCGACCTGACGCGCAGGCTGAAATCCCACCCGGTAACCGCCTCGATCCCGATCGTCGCCTGCACCGCCGGCGTGATGCCGGCCGACGAGCACGACGCGCTCGAGGCCGGATGCGACGCCTACGTGTCCAAGCCGATCGACCTCCGCCGGTTCGCGGAGGTCATCGCCTCGATGCTGGCGTAGGCCGGCCGAGCCACCGCGGCGGTAGTGTTCGGCCGCGAGCCATGGATTTCGAGTTCTCAGAGCGCTGCCAGGAACTTCGCGAGCGACTGCTCGCGTTCATGGACGAGTACATCTACCCCGCAGAGGCGGTCTACCACGAGCAGCTCGTCGCCTCCGGCGACCCCCACTCGCACCCGCCGGTGATGGAGGAGCTCAAGGAGCGGGCCCGGGAGCTCGGCCTGTGGAACCTGTTCCTCCCGCACGGAGGCGAGCAGTGGGATGCGCCCGGGCTCAGCAACGCCGAGTACGCGCCGCTCGCGGAGATCATGGGGCGCAGCCACATCGCCTCCGAGGCATGCAACTGCTCAGCGCCCGACACCGGGAACATGGAGGTGCTGGCCCAGTTCGGGACGCCCGAGCAGAAGGATCGGTGGCTCGCGCCGCTGCTCGAAGGGGACATCCGGTCGGCGTTCGCGATGACCGAGCCGGCGGTGGCGAGCTCGGACGCCACCAACATCGAGATGCGGATCGAGCGCGACGGCGACGAGTACGTCCTGAACGGCCGCAAGTGGTGGATCTCGGGAGCGATGCGTGACCGCTGCAAGATCATGATCGTGATGGGCAAGACCGGGGCGGGTGGGGCCGAATCGTCTCCCTTCCACCAGCAGTCGATGATTCTCGTCCCCCGCGAGACCCCCGGCCTCCAGATCCTGCGCAACCTCCCGGTGTTCGGCTACGTCGACCAGGAGGGTCACGCCGAGCTGGTATTCGAGGACGTGCGCGTGCCCGCCGCGAACATGATCAGCGAGGAGGGTCACGGATTCCTGATCGCGCAGGCGCGTCTCGGCCCCGGGCGCATCCACCACTGCATGCGCTGCATCGGGGCGGCCGAGCGCGCGCTCGAGCTGATGTGCGCCCGGGCGGCGTCACGGGTGACGTTCGGTCAGCCGGTGTCCGAGCGGGCGAACATCCAGGACTGGATCGCCGAGTCGCGGATCGAGATCGAGATGGCGCGCCTGCTGACCTTGCGCGCGGCCTGGCTGATGGACACGGTCGGCAACAAGGCCGCCCGCACCGAGATCTCAGCGATCAAGGTCGCGGCGCCGAACGTCGCGCTTCGGGTGGTCGATCGCGCGATCCAGGTCCACGGCGGCGGCGGCGTATCCGACGACTTCCCGCTCGCGTGGATGTACGCCCACCTGCGGACGCTGCGATTCGCCGACGGACCCGACGAGGTCCACAAGCGCGCGATCGCGCGGATCGAGCTCCGGCGTGTGGCGAGCCTCGAGGCCGTCCCCGGCTAACGACTCACCGCAGTCAGCAGGAGCTCGGCCGGCCGCAGAGGATCAGCGCCGGCCCGGACGCCGTGCGACCGCGAATGTCGCCGCCGCGCTCGACCACAGCGCGCCGGCGAGCGGCAGTCCGTAGCCAAGCCTCGGCGCGCCGGCGAGCACTGCGATGCCGCAGGCGAGCAGCACGATCCCGATCAACGCGATGTCGTAGCTGCGCAGCCGCTTCCTGGTCGTCACCACTTGGATCACCCACCTCGTCCGGTCGTCGACCCAAGCATCGGCACCAAGCCGCGCGGCCTTGACCCACCCCTGCATATCCTCCCCCCGTGCGATGAGAGGCGGCTCGAAAAAGCGTCCTCACAGTTCGCTTTTTCGAGCCGGCTCGCTCGATCCTCCCGTTACGCCGACTGGGTCGCCGCCGGCTGACGTTGTGACCGCCGTCGGCCCGGTGGCCACCCCCGCAGATACGGGGACGACCACCGGCCGGCGGCGTACTGGCTCAGGGAGCCAGCAGGTTCAACGTGTTGGTCCCGTCGTCGACGAAGTAGACGCCGGACTGATCGGGCGTGAGGGTCAGGCCGAACAGATCCCCCGCGCTCGGGTCGGCCGCCACCACCGCAGCCACCGTCCCACCCGGCGTCGTCTCGACGACGTTGCCGTCGTCGCCGTTGGCGGTGAGGATGTCGCCGCCCCGCGCGAGCGTCATTCCCAGCGGTCCGTTCAGGGGCGCGCCCTGGAACACCGTCCGCCCTCCGCCCGTAGCGGGGAAGAAGCGGAACGGCGCGTCGGGGATCGCCGCAATCCGGTTGCTCTGCGTGTCGGCGACGTACAGGGTGCCGTCGCGACCGAGAGCCACGCCGGTGGGTCCGATCACGAGCGCGTTCGGGTCGGTGCGCTCCGGGAACCCAGTGGCGATCACATCCTCGTCGAGCACGACCGGCCGAATGCCCGGGATCGTCAACAGCTCGATGCGCACGACGGTGCCGCGGTCCACGACGTTCCCGTCGCCGCTGGCGTTCGTGCCCGCGGCGACCGTACCGTTGAGCACGTTCGTCACGTACAGCGTGGTGAGGACGCCGTGATCGACCGCGGTCATGTCCCACGGCCCGTTGATCGGACCGCCGGCGATCGTCTCAACAACCCGGCCACGGCTGTTCAGGACGAGCAGGCACCCGGCTTTGGCGGTCGCCGATGAGCCGTCCTTGGTCGGCAGACTGCCGACGATCACGAACCCGCTGCGGGTGACGGCCAGCGCCGTCGTCAGGCCGACGCCGCCCGGGCACGGGCCCGGGAGCGCCTTCGGATTTATCTGGGCGAACAGGGGCGCGTCACCGGCGTTCGTGTCCCTGTCACCGGGCGGAATCTGCACGATCGTCGTGCCGGTTCCCTGCTGGTTGCCACCGTTGTTGAAATTGCTGACGAGCACGTCGCCGCGCTGAAGCAAGCCGACGCTCCGCGGCACGGTGACGATGCCGTACGGGTTCACGTCACCGTTGTTCGGCACCGTGGTCGCCAGCGTCGTCGGCGTGAACCCCGTGATGAACGCAGCCTGGGCGCTCGCGGCGCCGAGCGCCAACCATCCGCACAGGCACACGAACGCGGGCAGGAACGCACGCCTATGCGACCGCGCGATTGCTGCGACGGCACGCGGATATGAGCGTGGGGGCCGATCGGAGATCATGGCTCTCTCCTCCTTTGTCGTTGAGTAGCCCTCCGATCCGGTCCGACTCCGCGCCGGCGAAGACCTTCCCAACGTGTGAGAACCCTCATCGAAATGGCACTCCCAGGCGCCCGCGGGGGTGACACCCGAGCCATCGGCGGCGAGCTTTCCGAGATGATGGCGTTGCCGCCACGCCCCCCGAGGAGCACCATGTCGACATCGCCCCAGGACTTCAACGCCCGGATCATCGAGGAGTTCCACGCCAACAAGGGAGTCGTCGGCGGCATGTTCGACGGCACGACACTGCTGCTCCTGCATCACGTCGGCGCGAAGACGGGCAAGGACCGGATCAACCCGCTCGTCTACGACCGTGATGGCGACCGCTACGTCATCTTCGCCTCCAAGGCGGGCGCCCCGACGAATCCCGACTGGTACCACAACCTCAAGGCCCATCCGCACGTATCGATCGAGGTCGGGACCGACACGATCGACGTCGTCGCGGCCGAAGCCGCCGGCGAGGAACGGGAGCGGCTGTTCGGAGCGCAGGTGAAGCGCTCACCGAACTTCGCCGAGTACCAGGAGAAGACCGATCGCCTCATCCCGGTGATCGTGCTCAGGCCCACCTCCTAGCGGCTTCCAGTTACCGGGGCCGCTGAGCGGGTAACTGAGGTGTCGAGGCTTGGTCGGTAGGGCATCAGCTTGGCTGGGCCGAGTCCGGTAAGACGTGGGGAAGTCGAGGCGCCTACCAGCGCTTCGGCGGCTCCGCGCCGGCCTACCCCCACCCCGTGCGCCGGCCCCGCCGGCCGCGCTTGCCCCAACCGCCCGGCGCTGCCCCCGCCGGCCGCGCGTGCCCCCACCCCCGGCGCCGCCGCACTCAAAGACCGCACGTCAGAATCAGGAGCCGACGATGGCCGATGGGATCGAGATCGAGCGCAAGTTCCTGGTCGAGCGGCGTCCGGATGACCTCGACGCGCACCCGTCGCGCGAGATCGAGCAGGGATACCTGGCGATCACCGACGACGTCGAGGTCAGGCTCCGGCGCTACGGGGACCAGACGTTCCTGACCGTCAAGTCGAGCGGGGACGGGTCGCGGATCGAGGAGGAGATCGAGATCGAAGCGCGCCGATTCGCCGCACTCTGGCCGCTCACCGACGGCCGGCGCCTGGAGAAGCGGCGCTACGCGATCCCGTTCGGAGACGGCCTGACGATCGAGCTCGACATCTACCACGGCCGGCTCGCGGGGCTCCTCACCGCCGAGGTCGAGTTCGACACCCCCGCCGACGCGACGGCATTCGCCCCGCCGGGCTGGTTCGGGCGCGAACTCACCGATGATCCGAGCTACAAGAACAAGCGGCTGGCTACCCAGGGGCTCCCCTCCTGAGCGCCGCTGCCTTCGGATAGGCTGGCGCGCATGCCATTCGTCCACACGTGCGTCCGCGTCCGCGACCCCGATGCCTCCGAGCGCTTCTACGGCCTGCTCGGCTTCGAGCGCCGCGGCCGGCTGAACTTCGAGACCGCCTACAACATCTACATGGGGCTCCCCGGCGACGGCGACACGCTCGAGCTGACGGTGAACCGCGGCCGCGATCAGGCCTACGACCTCGGCGACGGCTACAACCACATGGCGATGGTCGTCGACGACCTCGACTCGCTGCTCGCGCAGCTCAGCGCCGAGGGGATCGAGCCCGAGAAGCCGCCGTACTCGCCCGGCGGCCGCGAGGAGATCGGACGGATCTGCTTCGTCCAGGATCCTGACGGCTACCGGATCGAGTTGATCGACAAGGGCTTTCCCACCCCCCAGGACCCCGACGACTAACCGCTCGCGCCGAATCGGGCGCAGCCGAGGATGGTCGAGAAACCTGAGCATATGGTGCGTTTCTCGACCAGCCTCCGCCTCGCGGATCCTCGAGTGTGGGCGTATGACCCCAACCGCGCGGCGCATCCGAGACCGCGTCCGGACTACCTGAACCTCCCCTGGCGGACGGCGGTGACCGCAGAGTAGAGTGGTCCGACCGATCGACCGTCGAGAGGAGAGGCATGTACGAGAAGGACGGGGAGAGCTACTTCGTCGTCGACGCCCATCAGCACTTCTGGGACGCGAGTCCCGCGAACTGGGTCAAGGGGCAGGAGCAGTACGCCAAGGGCTGGATCGAGTGCTTCCACGCCTACATGGGACTCGGGCCTCCGGAGACCCACTGGACGCTCGAGAAGTTCATGAAGTACTCCGAGGACGACTACGTCAAGGACGTCTTCGAGGAGGGCCACGTCGACGCCGGAATCCTCCAGTCGACGTACCTGAAGGAGTGGTACACGGAGGGCTTCAACACGGCCGAGCGCAACGCGCGGATGGTCGAGAAGTTCCCGGACAAGCTGATCGTCAACGGTCGGTTCGACCCGCGCGAGGGTGAGGCCGGGCTCAAGCAGCTCGAGGAGGACGCCAAGCGCTACAACCTCAAGGGCGTCAAGGTCTACACCGCCGAGTGGTACAAGGGTTCGCGCGGTTGGAAGCTGGACGATCCGCAGGCGCAGATGTTCCTTGACAAGTGCAAGGAGCTCGGGATCAAGAACATCCACGCGCACAAGGGCCCGACGATCTGGCCGCTCGACAAGGACGCGTTCGACGTCAAGGACATCGACGTCGCCGCCACCAGTAACCCCGAGCTCAACTTCATCGTCGAGCACGTGGGGCTGCCGAGGATCGAGGACTTCTGCTTCATGGCGACCCAGGAGCCGAACGTCTACGCCGGCCTGGCGGTCGTGATCGGCGGCCTGATGCACGCCCGTCCGCGGTTCTTCAACAAGGTGATGGGCGAGCTGCTGTTCTGGGTCGGCGAGGACAAGATCCTGTTCGGCAGCGACTACGGCATCTGGGAGCCCAAGTGGCAGGTCGAGGGGTTCATCGACTGGACCATGCCTGAGACCGAGGAGTACTCGGACTACCCGCATCCCACGACCGACACCAAGAAGAAGATCATGGGCCTGAACGCGGCCAAGCTGTACGACATCGAGGTCCCGGCCGACCTGCAGCTGAAGAACGGCGGCACCCCGGCGGCGAAGGAGGACGCGCAGCTCGTCGAGTCCGCGTGACGATGACGACGACGATGACGACGGCGAGCGTGATCGACGCGCTCGCCGAGGTTTACGACCCCGAGCTCGATGAGCCGATCACGAAGCTCGGGTTCGTGGCCTCATGCGAGGTGAGCGAGGACGGCGACGTGGCGGTCGTGCTCCGTTTGCCGACGCCGCAGTGCGCGCCCAACTTCGCGTTCCTGATGGCAGCCGACGCGCGCAAGGTCGTGCGCCGGCTGCCCGAGGTCCGCGATGTGAGCATCAAGCTCCAGGACCACTACACCGGCGAGGAGATCAACGCGGCGCTCGGCCGCGGCGACGGCTTCACCGGGGCGTTCCCGGGCGAGACCGTCGACGACGACCTGGCCGCGCTCCGCGAGCTGTTCCTCCGCAAGGCGCTCGTCGGGCGCGAGTCGCGGCTGTGCGAGATGCTGCTCAGAGACGGGGCTACCCCCGAGGAGATTGCGGCACTCCGCCTCGGGGACTTGCCGGAAGACGTCCCGGACGCCCGCCGGTGCGTCGAGCTGCGCCGCCGGCTCGGCCTGGCGCATGACCCCGGCGAGCCGGCATTCGTGCTCCCGAACGGCGAGCCGGTCGCGGCGGTGGAGCTGAAGCGCTGGCTGCGCACGGCCCGGCTCGTGCGGATGAGCCTCGAGGTCAACGGCGGCATCTGCCGCTCGCTTCTGCAATCACGCTACGGCGTGGCGATCGAAGATCCTGAGGAGGTTTTGCGATGAAGGCCGCGAGGCTGCACGCCTACCACGAAGCGCTGAAGCTCGACCAGATCGACGAGCCCAAGATCAACGGGCCGCTCGACGTGATCGTGCGGATCGGCGCCGCCGGGCTGTGCCGGACCGACCTGCACATCCAAGAGGGGCAGTGGGCGGAGAAGTCTCAGGTCGTGCTGCCGTACACGCCGGGTCACGAGAACGCGGGCTGGGTGCACGAGATCGGCTCCGGGGTGACGAACGTCGCGGTCGGCGACACCGTGATCGTCCACCCGTTCATCTCCTGCGGCCTGTGCCCGCCGTGCCGGCGCGGCGACGACATGCACTGCCTGAACGGCTCGTTCCCGGGGATCAACCGTGACGGCGGCTTCGCCGATTTCCTGCAGACCTCGGCCAGGTCAGTCGTCAAGCTCGCGCCCACGCTCGAGCCCAAGGACATTGCCGCGCTGGCCGACGCCGGCCTGACCGCGATCCACGCGGTCAAGAAGGCGATCCCGGTGCTCCAGCCCGGCACGTACGCGGTCGTGATCGGCGCCGGCGGCCTCGGTCACATCGGGATCCAGTGCCTGAAGGCGATGACCTCGGCCGAGATCATCGTGATCGACCCGTCGGAGGCGGCGCTTGCGCTGGCCGGCGAGCTCGGCGCCGACCACACCGTCAAGGTCGACGGATCGCACGTGGACACGGTCAAGGAAATGACGAACGGACTCGGCGCCGAGGCGATCATCGACTTCGTCGGCGAGAAGGGCGCGATCGAGGACGGGATCGCGATGATCCGCGACGGCGGCTTCTACTACGTGATCGGTTACGGCGAGAACATCGACATCCCGACGATCGACGTGATCTCGCGCGAGATCTCGTTCATCGGCAACCTCGTGGGGACCTACACCGACCTCGAGGAGCTGATGACGCTGACGGCACAGGGCCAGGTGACGCTACACACGAGCACGTACCCGCTCGACGCGATCAACGACGCGATGGCCGACCTCGACGGCGGCCGGCTCCAGGGCCGCGGCATCCTGATCCCGGCCTGAACAGCTGAAGACAACCGAACGCTCGCCCGGTCAGGCCGCGAGGTCCGCTTCCCAGGCGATCTCCTCGAGGACATCGGGGCAGTTGCACATGGGCGCGGCCTTGACCAGCTCGAACGAGCACCTGATCTTGTCGGGTAGGAACTCGAGGCAGCGAAGGTTGCGGCAGTTCTCGACCGTGATCCGAACCGTCGAGATGCCCATGACGCCCGGACCCCGCTGCATCCCGGTGACCTCGTACAGGTCGGTCCGGTCAGTGATGTAAGCCCCCGCCTGCATGCGCGGATCCCGCTCGATCACATTCGCGTAATACCCGCTTGCCGCGTACTCAAGCGCGGCGCGATTCGCCTTAATCCCACCGCAACCGGCGTTCCATCGGGAGCTTTGACCGCCGGCGCGGACCGACGCCCTCGCCGCGCGCCGGCTATTTGCGGCGATCGACCGCGCGCTGCAGTTGCTCCTTGTTCATGTTCGAGCGTCCCTCGATCCCGAGCTTCCGGGCCTCGTTGTAAAGCTGATCGCGGGTTCGTCCCTTGGCCCGGTTCGTCCCCGACCGCTGGCCGCCGCGCCGGCCCGAGGACATGTCCTCGGTCGACGTCCGCGAGCTGGTGCGGGACTCGCCGGAGCGGGCGCGCTCCTTGTTCACCGTGCGCGCGGCGATCTCCTCGGCGCGGCTCTCGCTCCTGCCCTGGTCCTTCTCGCTCTGCTTGACGTGCTCGTACTGGCGAGCTCGCTTCGTTCCCGGCTTGACTCCGCGTGGTGGCATCAGGGCCGCTCCTTCCCGGTCGACGTCTGCGCCATCCCCCTACCCACAATCCGCCCGCAATCGCAGCGCGTCCAGCTCGAGGTCAGCCCTTGGCGATCAGCGTGTAGCGGACCGTCTGGACGCGGATCTGACCGTCGCGGAAAACAAACGTGTCGATTCCGTCGTCGGCCTTCGTGTTCTTGGCCTCCGCCTTCCACTCGATCAGGAGCACGTCGCCCTCGAAGATCGTCGTCGGGACCTCCCAGTCGGCGCTCGGGAGGTCCGAGAGCAGCTTGGTGAAAGCCTGACGGACGCCGTCCTTGCCGCGAAGCACGCCGTCGGGCGTGATGAACACCGCGTCGTCGGAGTAGTCGGCCACGATGCCGTCGAGATCCCCGGCAATCAGCGCCTCGGCGTGGTGTTGGAAGACCTCCTGCGGGGTCCGTACGCTCGTTGCCTCCATCGCCTCTTCTCCTCTCAGGTGCTTACGGGTCCACCGCCAACTCTGCCAGGCGGTGCATTGAAGCGCTGATGATCTCACGCTGAGTCTCCAGGCGGTGGGCCTCGGCGTCGGGGATGTCGACCTCGACGGTGATCGCCGTTCCTTCCCCCTGCTGCTGGAGGCGCCACTCGAATCGCAGATCCGATACCAGGCAGGAGACGGTCACGCGCTGCTGGTCCCGACGGGTCTCGAGCAGCTGCGCCATGGGGAAGTCGGGGTACCCGTCGGGATACATCGTGTACTGGGCGTCGTCCTGCACGTCAACCGTGCCGACCCCGGCCCACCAATCGGGGAACCGGGACGGGTCGTACAGGAGCTTCCACACCTCCTCGGGTGGCGCGGACGAGGTAGTGGTGTCATGGAACGACGGCATCGGTTGCTCCTTGTCGTGACCGGATAGCTTCGAGGTCGTCACGGGCGCGCTCGAGCTCGCGCTCGGGCTCGACGAGCCCGACCACAGGGCGGCCAAGGTCGGCGAGGACGGTCGTGATGCTCTCGGCCCGGATACTCCGCGCGAGCACGCGCTCCCAGCCGGCGATCGATTCCTCGAGCCGACGGCTGGCCCCTCGATAGTCCTCGCGCGCGCGAGCGATCAGGCCCTGGACACGTGCGAGCCTAGGCACGAGCGTGTCCGGAAAGTCGCTCGGGCGGACAGGCTCTAGCACTGTCGCCCGCAACTGCTCGGCGGCCTGGTCGGGCCGTCCGCTGCGGGCGAGCGCCTCGGCCAACGCCAGCCGCGTAGCGGGCCGGCTGATCGGCGCGCCCTCGGCCAGCGACTCGTCGAGCAGAGCGGCGGCTAGCTCGTACTCGCCCTGCTCGAGCGCGACCAGTCCGCGATCGTGGCTCGCCATCGCCACCAGCTCGGGCTGACCGAGCCGCTCGGCCAGTGCCCGCTCGGCCTCGGCGGCGGCTCGCGCCTCCTCGAGACGTCCCAGACCGCGCAGCACGAACGAACGCTCGGCCAGCAAGTGGATCTCGAGGGCCTGCAGCCCGTGACCGGCGAGCGCCGCCATCCCGCGGTCGAGGAACTCCAGCCCGCGCTCGTGCTCGCCGGCGGCACAGGCGGCGCTGGCCGCGTTCGCCCAGCACCCGTACGCCAGATCCGGCCGGTTGGCGCGGCCGATGGCCTCGCCGGCGGCGATCGACGGCCCGTACGACTCGACGAAACGCCCGCGCCGCATGAGGGCCAGCGCACGAGCGTGGCCGACGTCGTAGATGTGCAGGTCGCCGCCGGCGTGCGGGCCGGCGCTCAGCTCGAGCAGCAGACGCTCGGCCGCGTCCACGCTCCCGACGACCGCCTCTGCCCACGCCCACGCGGCCAGCGCCTCGCTCCGCTCTTCCGGCGCCGGCCGGCCGCTCCGTTCGATCAGCTCGAGCGCGGTGCGGGCGCTCTCGAGCACAGTGCGCGGGACGCAGATCGGACCGTGAGTGGCGCGCGCCTGCCGCAACCAGGCGCGCGCGAGCTCCAAGGGCTCGGCGCCCCCGAGCAGCGCCAGCGCACGCCCGAACGCCACCTCAGCCTGATCGCGACGGCCCCGCCACGCCTCGAGCTCGCCGCTCTCGAGCCACAACTCGGCCCGGTCCGGCGCGATCTCGAGCGCCTCGTCGAGGTAGGCGATCGCCTGCTCCAGGGCCGCGAGCGCCCGGGCCTCGGCGGCGGCGCGGACGAGCTGCGGCACGGCCTCGGCGTCGGCGCGAGCAAGCCGGAGGTGACGCGCCACCTCGGCCGGACGCACGATCGCGCCTGCCTGCTCGCCCGCTAGCAGCGCGTCGGCCCAGCGGTGATGGAGCCCGCGCCGGTGCGGCTCCGAGATCTCCTCGTAGACGGCGTCGCTCAGCAGCGCGTGCCGAAACGCGATGCCGTCGCCGGCGGCGACCAACAGGCCCGACTCGAGCGCCGCGGTCGCCGCTTCCTCGGGATCCGCCAGCGGGAGCCGCCCGAGCTCGAGCGCATCGATCTGCCGCCCCGCCACTGCCGCCAGCTTGACGAGCTCGCGGGCATCGTCGGACAGCGGGGCGAGCGCCGCCCGCACCGACCCGAGCAGGCTCGGTGCGACCCCGTCCCGGCCTCGCTCGAGCGCCCGCGCGGTCTCGACCGCGAGCAGGGCGTTGCCCCCGGCCCGCTCGACGACGCGCCTCACGTCAGTCTCGCTCAGGCGTGCGGCGCGGCGCGCCAGGGCGGCCACGGGCTCCGGCGGAAGCGGGCCGAGCTCGAGCTCGCACGCCATCAGGCCGCGGGCCCGGAGTGCCTGCTCGAGCCGATCCGCGTCGGCGCGGCGCGGGAGCTCGCGGCGCGTGATGACCATCATCACGCGCAGCCCCGCCACGCGGCGGGCGGCGTAGCCGGCCAGCTCGAGGCTCGGGCTGTCGGCAGTGTGCACGTCCTCGAGCACCAGCAGCAGCGGCGCCTGGCGTGCGGCCCAACCGAGCAGCGCAACCACTGCCTCGAACAGCCGGGTCCGCTGGAGGTCCGGTGCCACCTCAACGCTAGGGATCCCGCTCCGCGCAAAATGCGAAGGGAGCTCGGAGGCGAGCACCGCGAGGTCATCGGGCCATGCCGCCTCGGGCGGTGGCGCGGGCAGCGCCGGCAGCAGCTCCCTGATCATCTCTGCCCACAGGCTGAGCGGGGCCGCACCGCCGAGGTCGAGCGCGGCGCACGTCGCAGTCAGCCCGCCGGAGGCACCGACGCGAGCTCGCAGCTCGTTCGCCAGTCGCGTCTTGCCTATCCCTGCCTCGCCGCGGATCACGGCCGCGACGCCCGCGCCACCGGCGGCGGTTTGCCACCCCCGTTCGAGCTCCGCCAGCTCCTGGTCCCGGCCGATCAGAGCCAGCCAGCCGGGCATTGCCGGGGCCACCCCTGCGACCGGTTGTGCCGGCGTCGCCGCCCGCACCCGCTCGACGAGCTCCCGCGTCTGCCGGGATGGCGCGACCCCGAGCTCCCGCCGTAGTCGCTCGGCTAGCCCGCGGTAGGTGCGCATCGCGCTGGCCCTGTCGCCGGCGCGCTCGAGTCGCTCGATCAGCCGTCGGTGAGCCTCCTCGTCGAAGCGGTCGCGCTCGACCTGCCGCCGGGTCAGGTCGAGCGCACCCCGAGCATCTCCTCGGTCATCGGCCTCCAGCGCGAGCTGCTCGAGCAGCTCGATCACGCGCTGTCGATGGCGGTCTCGAGCCGACACCGCCCAGTCGTCGTCGAGCCCTTCGAGGAGATCCCCCCGGCACAGCTCGAGCGCGCCCGCCGGATCGCCGCCGGCGTGGCGCTCGAACTCGCGCACGTCGAGCCACACGTCGGGCTCGTCGGCAAGACCGATCCGCTCGCCCTCGACCACCAGCGCGTCGTCCAGGTGCCGGCGGAGAGTCCACAACGCACTGCGCAGGCTCGCCCGGGCGCTCTGGTCAAGCACGTCGGGCCAGAAGCGGCTTGCCAGCTCTCCCCGCGTCACTGGCCGCGGCGCCAGCGCCACGTATGCGAACAGGGCCCACGGGCGCTGCGACACCGGTGAGTCGATCACGGCCCCGTCCAGCTCGACCTCGAGCGCACCAAGCAGACGTGCGCACAGCACGTGCCAAGCCTACCGCGCGGTTTGACGCTCGTTTGACGGCGGCCACACGCGCACACGCGAACCTGCCGCCACATGGCAAACAACCACACCAACCGACCTGAGGAGGAAGCCATGAGCACCACCATCGCATTCGATCTGGACCGCTTCGCCCGCGCCGCCGAGGAGCGCGACGCCTCGAAGCAGCTCTCGATGTACGGCCCGCAGGCTGTCGTCACCATCGCGGACAAGATCTCCCAGCCCGGTTCGCCGCGCGTACTCAGCACGCGCGAGGAGATCAAAGGCTGGCTTGAGGACATGTACGGCCGGGACATGACCCACACCGTCAAGCATCGGGTCGAGGACCAGACCGGCGCCGCGTACACCCAGGCCTGCCGCTACCCGGACGGGACCAACGTGCTGTGCGCGACCGTGATCGAGCTCGACGGCGGCGCGATCGCCGCGCAGACCGTGGTTCAGGTCTGGGACGAGGCCTGAGCGACGTCGTCCCGTCACCCTGACCGCTCGCAGCCGCGGGCGGTCAGGCCGCGCCGGTCAATCCCGCATCAGCTCGCGGTCGGGCGGTAGCTCGACCGCGCGCAGGAACGGTCAGCCACGGCCGACGAACGGCATCCCCGAGGCCATCACGGTCATCGACAGGACGTTCGCGTTCAGCGGGAGCTCGACCATGTACAGGACCGCGTCGGCGACCGCGTCGACGGACATCGTCGGCTCGCCCACGATCGACCCGTCGGCCTGGAGCGCTCCGACCTCGAGCTGCCGGGTCATGTCGGTCGCGGCGTTTCCGATGTCGATCTGGCCGCAGGCGATCCCGTGCCGGCGGCCCTCGAGCGCGAGCGCCTTGGTCAGCCCCGTGATGCCGTGCTTGGTCGTCGTATATGCGACCGCGTTCGGCCGCGGAACGTGCGCCGACAGCGACCCGTTGTTGACGATCCGCCCGCCGCTCGGGCGCTGGCGGATCATCTGCCGGAACGCCGCCTGCGCGCACAGGAAAGCGCCGGTCAGATTGGTCTGAACGGTCGCCGCCCAGCCGTCATACGGGTAGTCCTCGACCGGCGCCGACAGACCGAACATGCCGGCGTTGTTGATCAGCACGTCGACCCGCCCCGCGCGCCGGGCAACCGCCTCGAACAGCGCCTCGACGCTCTCGGGCCTGCTCACATCCGTGGGCACGGCGAACGACTCCGGGTCGGCCGGCAGCTCCGACAAGGTCTGTTCCAGCGTCTCCATGCGCCGGCCCGCCAACGCCACGCGGTAGCCCGCCCCCGCCAGCCGCACGCTGATCGCGCGTCCGATCCCCGAACCCGCACCGGTGACGATCGCGATCGGCGCTCGCTCGGAGGTGCTCATGCGCGGATTCTCGGTTATCGTCGCGCCCGGCGTGTCCCAGCCCCTGTCGAGCACGGTCGTCGGAAGCTATCCGCAGCCCGAGTGGCTGATCGATCGCGACGCGCTCGGCGCCCATTCGGTCCCGCGCGTACGGATGAGCAACGCCTGGCGGATTCCCGAGCCCTACCTCCAGGAGGCCCAGGACGACGCCACCGTGCTCGCGATCGGGGACATGGAGCGCGCGGGGATCGACACGATCACCGATGGAGAGATCAGGCGCGAGAGCTACTCGAACCGGTTCGCGACCTCGCTCGACGGCATCGACGCGGACAACCCGGCGACGATCCACACCAGCGGCGGCGACGCCAGAACCGTGCCGCGCGTCGTCGGCCCGGTCCGCTGGCGCGGCGCGGTCGAGGTGTCCGACATCGAGTTCCTGCGCGCCCACACCGAGCGCACGACGAAGATCACGCTGCCCGGCCCGTTCACGATGGCCCAGCAGGCCAGCAACGAGGCCTACGACGACCCCGACGAGCTCGTGATGGACCTGGCCGCGGCGGTCAACCAGGAGGCGCTCGCGCTCGAGCGCGCGGGCGCCGACGTGATCCAACTCGACGAGCCGTGGCTCCGGAACGATCCCGAGGCGGCGCGGCGGATCGCGGTGGCCGCGATCGACCGCGCGCTCGCCGGGCTGTCGGTCACCACCGCCGTGCACCTGTGCTTCGGCTACGCCGCGCTCGTCGGCGCCAAGAGCCGCAACCGGTACGACTTCCTGGGCGAGCTCAGCGACAGCTCCGCTCACCAGGTCTCGATCGAGGCCGCGCAGCCGCAGCTCGACCTCGGGCAACTGTCCGAGCTCAGCCCCAAGGTCGTTGTGCTCGGTGTGCTCGACCTCGGGGACGATGGCGTCGAAACCCCCGAACAGGTGGCCGCGCGGATCCGCGCCGCCCTCGCGCACGTACCCGCCGAGCGACTCGTCCCCGCCCCCGACTGCGGGATGAAGTACCTGCCCCGCGCGCGGGCCTTCGCGAAGCTCACGGCGCTGAGCGCCGGCGCCGCGCTGGTGCGGTCCGAGCTGTAACTACGCGCCCGATCGGTACGCGAGGTGCAGGACCCCGTTGTCGTAACTGTGTGTCTGCGCGAGAGTGAATTTCACCGGCGCGTCGCCGAACAGACGGGCACCTGTGCCGAGCGCGACCGGGTACACGAACAGGTGGAGCTCGTCGACCAGGCCGTCGGCGAGCATCGCCCGGACGAGTGTGCCGCTACCGCTCACGTAGATGCCACCGTCAACCTGATCCTTGAGCGAACGAATCGCGTCGGCGTTGTAGCCGCCGAGGATCGTCGAGTTGTTCCAGTCGGCGCTCTCGAGCGTCGCCGACACGACGTACTTCGGGGTCTCGTTCATGAACGGAGCCCCCGGGTCCTGATCCGCGCTGCGGCCCGACCAGGCTGGAGCGAACTCCTCGAACGTCTGGCGCCCGAGCAGGATCGCCTTGCACGGTCCCATGATCCCGCCGATGGCCTCGCCCATCTTCGGATCGAATCCGTATTCCATCGTCCACCTCGGCGCCTCGAACACGCCGTCGAGGCTGATGAACTCGTGTACCAGAATCTGGCCCATGGTGACTCCCGTGGTTTGAAGTGTTACGTGCGAGCGTCTTGCGCTCGCCCTCCAAGACTGCGCGTCAGGTCGGAAATCATCGCGGGGTGACCACGATCGGCGCTCATAGCCAGCCGCGCTCGTCGGCCGTCCTCACCGCCTCCACTCGGTTGCGTGTCCCGGTCTTGGCGATCGCCGCCGACAGGTAGTTGCGAACGGTCCCCTCGGACAGGAACAGCTTCTCGGCGATCTCCGACACCGTGCTACCCGGCCGAGCGGCGATCAGGACGTCGCGCTCTCGCGCGGTCAACGGCGAAGTGCCGGCGTGCAGCGTGTCGGCGGCCAGCACCGGATCGACGACCCGTTCGCCGGCGACGACGCGACGGATCGCGTCAGCCAGCTGCTCGGGCGGCGAATCCTTGACCACGAACCCCCACGCGCCCGCCTCCATCGCTCGCCGCAGGTAGCCCGGGCGCCCGAACGTCGTGAGGATCAGCGACCGGCATTCCGGCACCTCCTGGCTGAGCACGCCCGCCGCCGCCAGGCCGTCGATCCCCGGCATCTCGATGTCGAGCAGCGCGACATCCGGCCGGTGGGCCTTGGCGGCGGCGACAACCTCGTCCCCGCGCGCGACCGCGGCCACCACCTCGAAGTCGTCTTGCAACCCGAGCAACGCCGCGAACGCGCTCCGGATCAGCTCCTGGTCGTCAGCGATCAGCAGGCGGATAGTCACGCGACGGCCTCCGGCGCCAGCGACACCGCCAGCCGCCACCCCTTCGGCTGGACCGGGCCGGCGTCGACGACCCCTCCGGCCGCGGCCACGCGTTCGCGCAGCCCGGCGAGTCCGTTCCCCCACCCGCCGCCGTTCCCGCCGACGCCGTCGTCCACAATCTCCACCGAGCACGGGGACAGCCGCACCGAGCACGAGCTGGCGTGGGCATGGCGGACGACGTTCGTGAGCCCCTCGCGCACGACCCAGCCGAACAGCTCCTGGTTCGAGGGCTCGACGGCATCGACCGCACGCGGGAGGTCGGCAGTGATGCCGGCAGCCCGTAGCAGCTCGCGCCCGGTGGCAAGCTCGCCGGCGAGCGACACGTCGCGGTAGTTGGTCACGGCAGCCCGGACGTCGGCGAGCGACCGCCGGGCCAGATCCTCCACCTCGGCAATCTCCTGCTGGGACCGGACCGGATCGGATGGGCCGAGCTGCCGCGCCAGCCCCGCCTTGACCGTGATCGTCGTCAGCGAGTGGCCGAGCAGGTCGTGCAGATCCCGGGCGATGCGAAAGCGCTCGTTCTCGGCCGCGAGGCGGGCGAGCTCAACCCGCGCCTCGGCGAGCTCGCGGTTGCTCTCGTACACCTGCCGGACGCCGAATGTCACGAACGCGACCACTGGGATCGCCACCGGGGTGACGGTCCCCAAGGTGTCGCCGACGTCATCGTGCCAGGACGGAATCACGCTCGGGACGACGAGCGCTGCCAGCGCCAACGCGAGCACGATCGGCACCGCGCGGGCGCCGAGGCGAGCCACGCTCAGCGTCGTGATGTACAGGCACAGAACAAACGCCGCCGCCCGGCCGAACGGCAGCTCCGCGAGGAACAACGCGAGGCAGATGCCGTACAGGATCCAGAATCGCCGCGAGCTGGCGCGCGGACCCGCGGCGATCATCGCGAGATAGACGAGGGCGAAGACGACGAGGATCGCGTCGCCGACGAACGCCTCGCTCCCCGAGTTGTTCTCCCCCACCGACTGGGCGACGTACAGCAGGTAGACGAGGAACACCGCGGGCAGCACGAACCGGCGCCACCCCTGTGTCCACCGGCGCTGACCGGCTACCCAATCGCCTTGCGGCTCGACCTCGGCGTCCACGTCGTGCCAATCTAGCGAGCTGACCGCGACCCGATCCAAGGACCTCAGACCCGGCTCGTGTCTCGCTTGTACACGAACACGGCGAGCGGGACGAGCACCGCGGTCCATACCGCGATCACGATCCATCCCTCTGCCGGCCAGCTGCCGCCGGCGACCGCGGTCTTCCCCGCCTGCACGAGCCAGTAGGACGGCAGCGCCTTGATCGCGTCGAACATCGGGCCTGACTTCGCAACCAGGAACCCGTAAGCGCCACCGAGCAGCGCGAACAGCATGATCGTCCCGCCCACCGCGGGGGCGAGCGAGTCGGGCGTGACCAGATGCCCGATCAGGATCCCGAGCACGGTCAGCGGAATGAGGCCGACCAGCATCAGGCCGATCATCGTCAGCCACTGGCCGGCCGACAGGCTCACGCCGAGCACCGTTCCGGACAGGGACACGAGCACGATCACGAGCAGCGCCATCAGGAAGCCGCACGCCACCCTGGCACCGAGGTAGTCGCCGGCGGTGAGGGGCGTGATCCGCAACTGGCGTGTCCACCCGGCCGAGCGGTCGACGGCGATCCGCGCCCCGCTCGAGATGACCGCGATCATCGTGCCCACGGCCGCCATCCCGGCCATGAAGTACAGCGGGAAGGCGACGCCGTCGAACGTGGCGTGCCGCTGGGGCGAGGTGACGACGAAATACAGGACGACTGGATAGACGAGCGAGAACACGATGAACCGCCAATTGCGGACGTTCCGGAGTAGCTCGTAGCGCAGATAAGTGGCGTGCATCAGTTGACCTCCGGTAGTTCGTTGGTTGACCCGATCCCATTTGCGGTGAGCGCGAGAAACGCCTCCTCGAGACCGGCGCCGCGGACCTCGACGTCCGCGGCCGACGGGAACCCGTTGAGCAGGCCGCGGAGTGCAGTCTCCGCCTCGGTGCAGGTGAGGATCACGGCATCGCCGCGCCGCTCGACCTCGACCACGCCCGGCAGCGCGCGCAGCGACTCGAGGTCGGCGTCGGGCAGAGTTGCCCGGACCGTCCGGCCGCCGACCCTGGCCTTGATCTCGCCGGGAGGGCCGTCGGCGACGAGGCTTCCGTGCGCGAGCAGCACGATCCGGTCCGCAAACGCGTCGGCCTCCTCGAGATAGTGCGTCGCGAAGATCACGGTCTTGCCGCGCTCTGCCACCGCTCGCATCGACGCCCAGAAGTGGCGCCGCGCCTCGACGTCGAGCGCGGCGGTCGGCTCGTCGAGCAACAACAAGTCCGGGTCGGCGACGAGTGCGATCGCGAACCGAACCCGCTGGGCCTGTCCGCCGGACAGCTTCTTCGTCCGGCGACCGGCGAACGCCGAGCATCCGCTGAGCGCCAGAGCCTCGTCGACGTCGAGCGGACGCGGGTACAGGGACGCGACCATCGTGACCAGTTCGCGGACGCTCAGGTAATCGACCAGCGACCCGGTCTGCAGCATCCCACCGACGACGCCGGCCGCGGCCGCGTCGGTCGGCGACATCCCGAACAGCGACACGGTGCCGGAGTCGGGGCGGGTCAGCCCGAGCACCATGTCGATCGTGGTCGTCTTGCCGGCGCCGTTCGGGCCAAGCAGGGCGACCGTCTCCCCCGGGGCGATCGTGAGGTCGATCGAGCGGACCGCCTGCACATCGCCGTAGGACTTGGAGAGGTGAGCGAGGACTACCGCTCCATCAGAAGTGTCATTCGTTGTCATGCCGCCACAGTGACACCTCGCGGACACTCCCGGTAGAGCCGAAGCTCACCAGTTCGATATGACAAATGTCAGACGGCTACGAGGCGGCCAATGACTCGGGGTCCGGGTCGCGCGGGGTCCAGCGCTCCTCGATCCGGCCGAAGTGCCAGACCGACAGCGCGATCGCCCAGGTGGCGACGAACAATCCGACGATGACGAAGCCGAGCTCGTTGATGTTGACGTTCTGGAGCCATCGCCAGAACGAGCCGTGCGCGCCGAGTTCCTCCGAGAACAGCCCGGCGAGCTCGACCGTGCCGATCACGAGCGCGATCATCACCGACAGCCCGGTGATCGTGATGTTGTAGTAGAGCTTGCGGACCGGCTTCGAGAACGACCAGCCGTAGGCGAAGTTCATGAACGAGCCGTCGATCGTGTCGAGCAGGCTCATCCCGGCGGCGAACAGAATCGGCAGGCACAGGATCGCGTAGAACGGCAGGCCGGCGCCGGCGGCCCCGGCGGCGAGAAACAGCAGCGCGACCTCGCTGGCGGTGTCGAACCCAAGCCCGAACAGCAGGCCGATCGGATACATATGCCAAGACTTCGTGATGGTCGTGGTGAACCGCCCGAGCAGCCGGTTCATCAGCCCGCGCGAATCAAGTTGCCGCTCGAGCTGGGCCTCGTCGAAGGTCCCGTTCCGCATCTCGCGCGACACCCTCACGATCCCGACCAGGATCACCACGTTGAGCGCGGCGATCACGTACAGGAACGTGCCCGACACGCTCGTGCCGACCCAGTTGGTGACGTTGTGCAGCGTCGAGCCGTCATGCTGGACCTGCCCGCTGAGCGCGCGGATGCCGATCGCGAACAGGAATGACAGCGCGAACACGATCGTCGAGTGCCCGAGCGAGAACCAGAACCCGACGCTGAGCGGCCGCTTGCGCTCGGACATCAGCTTGCGCGTCGTGTTGTCGATCGCCGAGATGTGATCGGCGTCGAACGCGTGTCGCAGACCGAGCGTGTATGCCGTCAGGCCGAGGCCGATGCTGAACCCGCCCGAGGGGCCCAGGTGATAGTGATGCGGGGCGACGAGCACGACCAGGATGAAGAACCCGATCGCGTGCAGCCCGATCACCGCGCCGGCCATCCCGGCGACCGTGCGCCGCTCACTCGATGTCAGCTTCGAGGTCATGTCAACCTCACCTCGGCGACCTCGCCGCCGGTCACCGTCACCACCGGCCCCGCCGTCGTGGCGTCCTCCCAGACGACGTAGTCGCCGGCTGGGAGGCTGCCGAAGATCGCGGTCAGCCGTGACCGCGCCTGCGTGGTCCGTTCGTGCACGCCGGTGTGGACGCGGCGCCCGCGGCCGTCGAGCCGGCTGATCTCGACCTCGTGGCCGCGGAAGCGGTCACTCGGGTACAGGATCAGCGCTCCCGACCCCGCTCCGATGTCGAGCGCCACGCTGGCGCACGCCGCCGCCGGCGCGAGCGCCCCGTGTCCGAGCGCCCCATGCTCTGTGGTCGCGGGCGCCATGACTCACACCGTCCCGAGCGGCGCGGTCTGATAGCCACCCTGCGGCGTCCCCAGATACGGGAACGAGTTCAGGAACGGGACGTTGACGCTCGACGGCGTCAGTCCGTCCGTGATCACGCCGGCAGCGCCGTCCGGCGTGTAGCTGTTGTTGACGAGCGGATAGGTCACGCCCGCGATCGCCCGCAGTTCGACCGTGACGACATCGTCGAACACGCGCCGGCCGTTCGGGAACCCCGCCGGGTCGCCGCCGATCAGCCCCAGGATCTTGGGACTCGACGATGGCGGGATCGCCAGGTTCAGCCGCAGCATGTCCGCCAGGGTGCTTCCGGTGAAGTTCTGGAAGCCCGGCACGATCCCGGACGGCAGCCCGGTCAGGAGGATCGCGACGAGGTCGGCGCGCGGGGCGGTGAGCTTGGCCAGGTTCGGGAACACGCCCGGGTACAGCACCGGTAGGAGCGTCGCCAGCTCCGGGTGCTGCACGCCGGCGGCGAACCGCTTGTCGGCCGAGGGCGGGAGCGAGTTCCACAGGTCCTTGAATCCCATCCCGACCAGCACCTCGTTGAACAGCGGGTTGCCGAGGCGGGACACCTGCGTCCATTCGCCGGCCTCGTGCACGTACCCTGACCACGGCTCGCGCACCGTCGCCGCCTGCCGGCTGGCCGATGCCCACACGCCGACCACGGAGTCCGCCGACGCGGGGTTCGTCGGGGTCGCGCCGCGACGGGTCAGGTCCGACTTCGGGACCTTCAGCGCGATTGAGTGCACGCTGAAGTTGTCGGTCCCGTTGACGCCGGCGGCGGCCGCCAGCGACCCCAGTCCGAACGTCGCATGCAGCTGCTCGAACGGCCTGAGGGTCCCCAGGTCGAAGATCGAACCGAGGTCGACGTAGAAGCCCTCGGCCCGCTGCCCGGCGAACACGGTCCGACCTCCGGGGAGGCTGTGACTCGCCTGCGACGCCAGCAGGTCGTAGTCAGGAGTCGACAGCGGACCGATGTTGCACGGCGGACATGCCAGGCCGGTGCCGAGTACCTGGCGCCGCCCGCGGCTGATCCGGCTCACCGCATAGAACTGCTTGCGGTTCCAGTTGGCGCTGTCGATCGACAGGATCGGACCGCTGTTGTAGAGGAACGAGCTCGGGTTCGCGACCTCCGTCTGGAACGCGAACTCGTAGATGATGTCCGCGTCGCCATCGCCGTCGTTGTCGATGTTGATGCGGTAGCGGACGTCGGGGCCGAACTCGAAGAAGTTCGGACCTCCATAGGGTGCCTCGAGCGGCAGGTAGTTGGAGATGATCGTGACCGTATCCGGATCATCGGGTGAAACGAACGCGTACAAATCGGTGTTGTCGGCTACCGGGTCTTTGCTGATCGCCGGCGCTTCACGATGGGATGACATTCGGTTACCTCCTCAGCTTGCCGCGCGGGCGATCCGGGCAGCGATCTTGCGATCGTGCAGCTTCACCTCACGCTCGCCGGCCATCACCGAGATCTCACCCGTTCGGGGATCGCGGATGTACGCGACGACCGGTCCTGAGGTAGCCGCGGCCTTCGCGTCGGCCTGCTCGGCGACGAGCGCGCCGACGACGGTCATACCTGCAGCCGCGGCGGCCGAGGTCTTGACGAATCCACGCCTTGTAGTGTCACTCATGACTGCCCTCCGGTCAGTGGTGTTTGAGTTGCACCGACGATTCGCAGACGGCGCCGGACTGGATCACTCGCCACATGTATTAATTCGTCAGCGCGGCCAGTGATCCGGATCGCGGGCCGCTCCGTAAGCGTTGGCGTGCTTCGTCAACGCTTCTTCTCACCCGATCTGGGGGCCTACGCCGACGAGGAGCTGATGCAGCTCGTCCGTGACGGAGACGCCCGGGCGTTCGAGGTGATCTTCGACCGGCACGCCGGCCCGGCCTTCTCGCTCGCGTACCGGATGTGCGGCCGCCGTGCGCTCGCCGAGGAGATCGTCCAAGAGGCGTTCGTGTCCTTGTGGCGCAGCGCGGCGCGATATGACCGCACTCGCGGCAGCGTCCGGTCGCTGGTGCTGCGGGTGGTGCACAACCGCGCGGTCGACACCTTCCGCCGCGAGTTGTCGACCGCCAGGAACGACGTGTCCGACGAATCGATCACCGACGTGCTTCCCGCGCGCGAGCGCACCGAGGACGAGGTCGAGCGCCGCAGCGATGCCCGGCTCGTGCGCAGCGCGCTCGACGGGCTGCCCCCGGATCAGCGCCAGGTGATCGAGCTCGCGTACTTCGGCGGCTTCTCGCACGCGCAGATCGCCGAGGCGCTCGGGCTGCCGGCCGGCACCGTCAAGGGCCGCATCCGGCTCGCGCTCAGCAAGCTGCGGGTCGCGCTCGGCGAGCCCGCGGGAGTGGTCCCATGACGCGGTCGGCGCCGCAGTACGAGGTGAGCGGCGCACTGCGAAGGAGAGTCATGCAGGCGGTCCGTGCCGAGCCGAGGACGGCGAGCTCGGGTCTACGCCCACGTCTCCACCGGCGCCGGCTCACCCTTCCGGCTGTGATCGCGATCGCTTTCGGGGCTGCGATCGCGACCGGCGCGCTCGCCCCCGGAGGCGACAGCCCGCGCGTGATCCGGGCCGCGGTAGGCCGCGCCCAACTGCGGATCGCGGGCGGCGACGGCGAGCTGATCGTCGACTACCTGCCGCCCGCGCCGCCCCACCGGATCTACGAGCTGTGGCTCCAGCACGGGGCGCGCGCGCCGGCGCCGAGCACGCTGTTCGCGGTCACGTCGCGGGGCACCGCCGAGCTCGGGTTGCCGGGCGACTTGACCGGAGTCACCCGCGTGCTCGTGACGCTCGAGCCCGCGGACGGGAGCCGTTCGCCAACCACCCAGCCAATGATCGCCGCGCGTCTTTAGCGCTCTGACTGATCCAGATCACCCGCGCTCGCGTACGGACCCGTGTCCCGCGCAATCAAACTGATCGGAGCAAAGCCATGATGGGACTCGACAATCCAATCCACATCGCCTTCCTGCTCGTGCTGCTGCTGCTGGTGTTCGGAGCCAAGCGCCTGCCGGAGATGGGCCGCTCGCTCGGCGCCGGGCTGCGCGGCTTCAAGGAGTCGATCAACGGCGAGACGACCGTCGTGCACGCCGAGCCGGCGCGGCTCGCCGGCGCCCCCGAGATGGCCGCCACGACCTCGCAGGCCGCCGAGCCCGTACCCGTGCAGCCGGCGCCCTCACCGATCCAGCCCTCACCCATCCAGCCGGCGGTGCGGATCTAACCCCGAATCAGGGGATCCGGATGTCCTTGTGTGCGCGCGCGGTGCGACGCGCCCGCCCGGACAGGTCGGATTCCCTGACCAGCGTCACGAGCGACCAGTGGTGACCCACCGGGCAGCGCTCGAACCGCCGCGGTCCGAACCGGAGCGATTTCAGTGACGCGCCCGGAATCCAGATCGTCGTGAACAGATGACCCTCGCGGCACCGGACGATCACGTTGCCGCCGAGGCCGTAGCCGCGTCGCCAGAGCGGAATCGCTTCAACCAGGAAGGCCCCGGCGAGCACCGCCAGGCGCCGGCCGCGACGACCGCCGCCCGAGCCTTCTGAACTCCCGCCCGAGCCTTCTGAACTCCCACCCGAACCGCCTGCGGCCATAGCCAGACACCACCTCTCATTATCAAGAATGATCTCATTCATGATAACGAAGCCCGGCTGCGGCGACAACACAACACAATTCGAAGTGCGCTTACGCCGGAATCTGGGTAGTACGGTCGCCAACTGATCCAGGGCAGGGATCCCCCTAGCCGCACCCCCAACGGAGGAATAATCATGCGAAGAGCCGCCGGGAGCGGACTCACCGCCGCGATCATCTTGATCGCCATGCTGACGGGCGCAAGCGCCGCCGCCGCCAGAACCCACGCCGCCAGGACCCACGCGAAACCCGGGCTGGGCACGCTGATACCGAAGACAAAGGGCGAGAGGCTCCCGGCGCACGGGGGTACCGCCGACAGCCTCAACTGGTCGGGCTACGCAGTCACGCCGAGCAGCGGTGCCATCACCGCGGTGTCGTCGACGTTCACCGTGCCGACGGCGGGGCTGGCGCCGCCGGGATTCGCCGCCACCTGGACCGGCATCGGTGGCTACAGCACGAGCGACCTGATCCAGGCCGGGACCTCCGAGCAGTCCGCGCCGAGCAATCCGCTCCTCGGCGACCAGTACTACGCGTGGTACGAGCTGCTACCCGCGAGCGAGACCCAGATCACCGGTTGCACCGGGGATGCCAACTGCACCGTGACCCCAGGCGACAACGTCACGGTGAACATCAGCCAGGTGTCGGGCGACACCTGGAGCATCGCGATGACCGACGCCGGTAAGTGGAGCTGGAGCCAGGACGTCACCTACAGCTCGTCCGAGTCCTCGGGTGAGTGGATCCTCGAGGCCCCGACGCTCGTCGCCCAGACGACGCTGGCGAATGTCGGCACCGCCCATTTCGGTCCGACCTCGACCTACACCGCCGGCGGTGTCACGCACACCATCGCCGAGGGAGATCCGACGCAGATCTTCCTCTCGCCGGGAGAGGTCAACGAGGCCACTCCGTCCGCGCTGGCCTCTGACGGTCAGTCGTTCAACGACTGCGCGTACGCGCAGACCTGCGCCGCGCCGTAGACGCACACGTAGCCGGGGCTGGCGCGGTCCGCCGCGTCAGCCCCGTTCCGCGGGAGCACCCAACCGCGCTCGCCCCGCCCGCCGCCACGCCCGAAGGCCCGCCCGCAGGCTCGCGCCGCTCGCGCCGCCCGCGCCGGCATCCTCGCTGGCGCGCCGCACGTCCCAGTCACCTGCATGACACGACATTTCATGCGGGCGCGTGAGACCGTGCCGCGTCACGCATGTGGGGCATGCGCTGCACGGCACGCCCGCGTTGGCGGAGGCCGATTGTCGTGTTATGCATGCTCGGGGGATGCTGAGCGCTCGAGGCGTCGCGCGCCACCCAGATGCTCGCCTTTTCGGCCGGCGACCGAGCCGGGCCCGCGCCGCGCAACGCGCCGGCGCGGCCACGCGTCCCGCACGGTTATCCCGACGGCCCCCCGTCGCCCCTCGCGAGGTGGGCGTCCGCATACTCCTTCGCCAGCCGCCTCGGCGCCTGCACCAACCACGCTTCGACGATCACCTCCTCGAGCTCGTCCGGGCCGATCTCGTCGAGCCGGACGAGGATTGCCGGGTACCCGTCGAAGTGCGGCGTCGTGAAGTAGACGCCGGGGTCGCCCGAGAGCAGCGCCTCCTTGGCGCCGACGTGCTCGACGCGGGCGCCGAGGATCGCGCCGGTCGGCGCGGCGTCACCGAGCGCGCGGACGTCCGCCGGGCGCAGGGGCCGCTCCCACACGAACAGCTTGTCGCGGACCCTCCACGACGCGTTGCCGTGGGAGGGCCGCTCACTCGTCTCGGGCAGTCCGAGCGCGATCCGCCGCACGTCGTCCCAGCCGGCCATGGGCTCAGTCGACGATCGGGGCGGGGCGTCCCGGACGCGCCCACACTCCGCGCTCCTGGAGCAGCTGGACCTGCTTGCGGGTCACCTCGTCGCGGTACTCGGCGTGTTTGTACGGCGGGCGCTCGAGATACAGGTTCTTCGGGTAGATCGGCTGTTCGTACACGAGCTGGTACTGCTCGGTCGTGAGGTCCTTCATCCAGTTGTCCCACTGGGCCGTCTGGCGGAAGTGCCGCAACGCCTCGATGTCGATCGTTCCGGCGATCCATGTCGAGCCGGCGCCGTACGGGACCTCCGTGACGACCTGGCCGCGGTAGTCGACGATCTGCGACCCGCCCGAGAACGTGTCGATGGGCACGGTCGAATCCTTATCGAGGTAGTAAGTGCCGAGGTTCATCCCGATCACGTACATGTTGTTGTCGAGCGCCCGCGCGCGGTTCTGGACGGAGAACATGCCGCTCATCACGCCCGGCGCGGGGTACGGCCCGCGGTAGGCGATCTCGCAGCCGTTCATCGCCAGCCCGCGCGCGTTCTCCGGGTACGAGGCTTCGTTGGCCATCATGATCCCGATCCGCCCGATCTCGGTGTCGGCGACCGGATAGAACGCGTCGAGCTCGCGGCCGTAGAGCTCGATCCACCGATCCCAGACGTTGTGCGGCGTCACCGAGTGCTCGACCGGCAGTAGCGGCACAACCTTGTGATGCCTGAGGATCACCGTCCCGTCCTCGGGCTCGATCACGAACCCGACGTTGAAGAAGCGTCCGGGAAACTCGGGGTGGCGTGCCTTGGCCTGCGCGATCACGTACGCGTCCCATTGCTGTGCGAGCCGCCCGAGGTAGTCGGTCTCGGGCCCGGGGATGTCGATCGCGCACTCCTGCGCGTAGGTCTCATGGTCCAGGTCGAGCACCTCATCGGTGAATCCCTGGAGCCCTCCTTCCGGGATGCAGATCAGCCGGACCGGAAGGTCCATGCTCGACAGCCACGACGCGGCCTTGACCATGTGCGAGATGTGCTCGAGGTTCCAGCTGATCTCCTCACGCCGGCGGATACCGCGCATCGTCGAGATCAGGCCGACCACCTGGTAAGGCTCGATCATGGGGATGGTCCTTTCGCTAGTTGCGAGCGACTCTAACCCCATCGCCACGAGCGCGGCCAGCGCCGGCGGTGGGCTTTCCGCGCAATCGTTCGACGGCGATCACCGCGGTGTCGTCGACCTGCGTGCCGTGCGCGAACGAAACCAAGGCTTGCTCTATCCGCCGGACGGCGTCGTCGGCGCCACCGGCGTCCTGCAACGTCCGCGCCAGGCGCTCCTCGCCGAACCGCTCCGCCTCGCCCACGGTGTCGATGACCCCGTCGGTGTAGAGGACTAGCTGGTCGCCTGGTTCGAGCCGGATCGTGGTCGTCTCCCAGCCACCTAGCTCGTACGCGCCCAGGAACGGCGCGAACACGCCGACTGGGCGCGAGGACCCCTGGCGCACGTGGTAGGCCGGGGGATGACCGGCGAGCACTAGCTCGGCGCTGACGTCGCCGCCGGCAACTCGCAGCATCACGCAGCAGACGCTGACCAGCGACAGCCGCGGCCGTTCGCGCAGCGCCTCGTTGAGCCGCTCGAGCGCCGCGATCGGATCGCCGAGCAGCTTGCCGGCGGTGCGAAACGTGTAACGCGAGAGTGACGTGAGCGCGGCCGCCTCGGCGCCCCGCCCGGCGACGTCCCCGACGACCACCATCCACCCCCCGGGCGCCTCGAACGCATCGTAGAAGTCCCCGCCGACGTCGTTCTGCTCGCCGGCGGCCCGATACAGGCTCGCCAGCCGGAACCCGGGGATCTCCGGAAGATCGGGTGGCAAGAGGCTCCGCTGGAGTGTCGCCGCGATCGCGGAGCGCTCGGCATACAGCCGGGCGTTCTCGACCGCGATCGCGGCGCGCCGGCCGAGCTCGGCGGTGAGCGCCAGCTCGGTCGCCCCGAACGTCCGGCGGGACTTCGCCATCCCGAGCGACAGCGCGCCGATCGGCGGCTGATCGGCGATCGCCAGCGGAACGACGATGACATCGGCTGTCAGCGACGGCTGCCGGGAGCGGATCACCTCGGCGATCGCGGGCTCGTGCGCAACCGCGACCTCGCCGGCGCCGGCGGGAGCGAGGGCCACCTGCGCCAGCGCGTCGCCCTCGCCGCGCATCGCGACGCCGCACCAGTCGGCCAGCCTCGGCACCATCAGCTGTGCGAAGCGCTGCAGCGTGTGCTCGTAGTCCAGGGACGAGGACAGCTCCTGTCCGGCCTCCGCCAGGAGGCGCTGGGCGAGCTCGGCGCGCTTGACCTCGGTGAGGTCCTCGATCACGCTCACGATCAACGACAGCGAGCCGTCGGGGTCGAACACGGGAGTTGCCTTATTCAACAGCCAGCGCTCCTCGCCGGTGGCGCGGATCACGTTGCGAACGAGCAGCGGCTCGGGTACCTCCCCGCGAGCCGCGCGCGAGGCCGGAAGGTCCGCGAGCTCGATGATCCGCCCCGACTCGTCGAACACGTCGTAGAGAGCCATCAGTTGCCCCGGTGCGGCGTCCGTCACCTCGCGGGCCGAGCCGAGGTTCAGCAGCCGCGCCGCCGCCGAGTTCGCGAACACGATCCGCCCGTCGGCCCCCCGGACGAGGACCGCCTCCGCGAGATTCGTCAGCGTCGCCTCGAGCCGCCGCTCGAGCCCGGTCACGGTCTGGGACAGCGTGGCGTTGTCGAGTGCGAGCGCGACACGCCCGGACAGGATCTCGGCGTAGCGCAGGTCGTCCTCGTCGTAGCTTCGGTCCGAGGTGCCGACGCCGAGCGCGAGCGCGCCGACTGTCCGGCCCCGTGCGCGCAGCGGCACGAACAGGGCCGAGCGAAGCTCGAGCGCGCGCAGAAGCTCGAAGTCCTCGTCGCTGCTCGCGATCATCCGGAGCTCCTCGTCGGTGACGCTCGCAATCAGCTGGCTCTGGGCGCTCACGATCGCTCGTGGCAGCCCGACCGGGGCGTCCGGGAGCGGCCGGCGCCGCAGCAGCGCGGCCTCGAGCTCCTCGCGCCGTCGCGGGGCGTCGACGCGCGACCCGAGCCGCCTCAGCTCGCCGTCCGCGGCGATGCTGTCGAGCGTCGCGACGTCGGCGAACGCCGGCACGACCAGCCCGAGCAGCCGCGCCACCGTGTCGTCGAGCAGCTGTGTGCCGTCGGCCACCTCGCCGGCGGCGGCGAGCAGCTCGAACCGGTCCGCCTCAGGTCCCGTCGTCAATCAGCATCACCGCCGGCGAGCTCGGTCGGCGCGCCGGCGAACAGCGGGTGCTCGTTCGCGAACCCGGCTATCTCGAACAGCCGTTGGACCTTGCCCGGCCCAAGGGCCACGACGAAGCGGTGTCCGTCCGCCTCGGCGCGTTGTTGCTCAGAGATGACGAGTCGCAATCCGGAGGTGTCCATGAACCCGACCGCGCGCAGATCGAGGACCAGCACGGTACCTGTCCCGCGCGCGGCGTCAAGCGCCGCCTGAACGGCCTGGCACCCGGTCAGGTCGACGTCGCCTCGGAGCGAGACGACCGCCGCGTCGCGGATTCGCTGCGTGTCGAGCCTCAGATGATTCGACAGTCCCAATGTCTCCCACCTGCCAACTGCACGGCCACCTGGATCAAACCGCACAGCAATTCTACGCCCGGCGGCGGGCGGTTTGGGAGACTTGAGCCGCGGGCGGCGCCGGGGTCAGCCAAGTCGAGGAGGAGAGATGGCCATTTCCGAGCAGCCGATGACCGACGAGCAGCGCAAGTCGGTCGCGCTGGAGTACCTGAAAGCGTTCGATAACGGGGGAACTACGTCCACCGGCGGCAGCATCCTCGATCTGTTCGCCGACGACGCGCAGGTGCACTTCCCCAAGTGGGGCCTCGCCACCGGCAAGGACGCGATCGGCCGCATGTTTGGCGACGTCGGCGCCACGCTCGAACGGATCGTGCACGACTACGCGAACTTCAACTGGATCATGACCGGAACCGACATGTTCGCGTGCGAGGGGACAAGCTTCGGTGAGCACCAAGACGGCGAGTGGCGCGCGGGCGTGACCCATGCAGGTCGGTGGTGCGACGTGTTCGAGGTCCGCGACTTCCTGATCCAGCGCTGCTTCATCTACCTCGACCCCGACTATGCGGGACTCGACACCGACCGTTACCCCTGGCTTGCCCGCGACGGACGCGATCCCTCGGTCCCCCTCAGCCTCGGCCTCCGCGAGCCTGCCTCGGCCACCGTGGACGAATAGGTACGCTGCGCTGCTCACATCATCGTCAAGGAGACTCATGGAATACAGCGAAGCCCTGGCAAGCAAGATCGAAGCTCGGATCACGGAGCTGAAGAGCGAGATCGCCGCGCACGAGCGCGCGCTGAAAGCGCTGCGCGGTCGCAACCACGCCGGCGCGCGCAGCACCCGCACCGTCGACCGAGTCGCCCCCGCTCGGCGCGGCGCCGCGAGTCGCGAGCCGCGTCGCCCTCGCCGCAGCCGCACCGCATCGGCCGAGGCGGTGTTCGACGCGCTTAAGGGCGGACAGGACCAGGCATCGGCGATTGCCAAGCAGTTCGGCGTGTCGGCGGCCGTCGTCCGCAGCCGTCTTCAGCAGCTCGAAGAGGCGGGCCGGGTCAGCCGCACGGGGAATCGCCGTTCGACCCGCTGGCGCAGTCACGCGGGGTAGCCCGCTGCGCCCGCCGTTGCGATCCGCGGGCCATATCTCCATTAATTCTCCATGGCGACTGGGTTCGGGATAGTGATCGGACCGGTATGGGTAACAGGCGCCGCGAAGCGTCTTGGATCTACTAGAGATCGCAGTTATCTGTGTCCTGGCGTGGGTTGTCTTCGCGACTTGCGTTCTGGCCCTACTCAAGGCCGCCAAGGTTGCGGATGAAGCCGTGGAGGACAACCACGATCCGGTGCCAACGCCGGGTCACTTCGGCTGGCGACCGGTGTCGGCGTCGCTGGCACGGCCCAGGCGTCCCGCGACCCACGGGCGATAGTCCCGCGCGGGCACCGTCGGTCACTCTGCGTCCACGCTGACACGCGCCGTCCCGTCGAGGTTGCCGCGCGGCCACCGTGTCAACAAACCTACCGGCCTCTGCTCAAAGTGCACTATGCGCGCCGATGGATGTTCACCCGGTGCGCGGCAATCCGTTTAGGTTCTGCTGACCGGGGGCATCGCATTCAGTGAGACAGAAGCCGGTGCGGAGGCAGGCCGCACGGGTAAAGCTGTATCGACATCCCCGATGGGCGCTGGGCTTGTGCATGCCCTGAGCGCCGAGCACCGAAGCTCGCGTCTCGATCCGCTGCAAGCTAAGAAAGGCCCCGTCCATGTCACATCTCCGTTTCCGACCGTTGCTGCTCGCAGCGGTCCTCGCCATCATGCTGCCGCTCGGAGCCGACGCGGCGGCCAGCACCAACACCGTCGCTCTGACCTCTCACAGCGGCGACGGCGCCACGCTGACGCTTTCGGCGAAAGCCAAGCGCTCGTTTACCGGCCAGCACCTGACGTTGAAAGCCCAGCGGCCGGCGACGCGCCGCAAGTCGAGCTACGCACTTCCCGACAGCTCGGGTAAGTGGAACTTCGCCAACGCGACCGGGACGCTCAACCTCAAGGGCGTGCTGCACATCGCGCTCGGCAAGCGTTCGGCCGCGATGAAGTCGGTTACTTTCACGCGTCCCGCCAAGGGCAACGGACAGGTGACGGCCAAGCTCGCTGGCCACAAGGTCAAGCTGTTCACGGTGACCGGCAAGGTGAAGGTCAAGCACAGCGGCGCCACCGAGACGCTAACCGGGATGACCGCGAAGCTCACCAAGCCGGGCGCGACGAAGCTCGACAAGGCGCTTGGAAAGAACGCTTTGGCCGCCGGCCAGTCGATCGGCTCGTTCACCGTAAAGGTGAGCAACACGCCGATCACCGGTCCAGGTGCAAGCGCGCCGGGCAGCTCGGGAGTGACCCCGAGCTCGAGCTCAGGCCTGGGAGTCGCGCTGACTCCGGATTTCGTGTCGCTCCTCGATTCCGCCGGCCTCTCCACGCTCCCGCTGGTGCCAGCCTCGGACGGACTTCCGGCGCCGCTCGGGACGACCACCATCCCCGGCGCTGACGGCAGCAGCGTCTCGCTTCCCCTGAACGGGTCGACTGCCGGTGGCAGCTTCGACGAGGGCACGCTGACGGGAACGATCCCGCTCAGCGGCGGGCTGTCGCTCGACAACGGCCAGGTGTCGGCGTCCCTGACAAACCCGGAGCTCACGCTCGGCACCGGCACCGAGGGCTCGAGCCTGGGTTTCTCGCTGAACGGCGGACCGGAGCTGAAGCTGTTCGACATCGACACATCCCAGCTCGAGCAGGCCGCGACGCCGAACGGCGGGCTCGACCTGAGCGGCCTCCTGGCGACGCTTTCGAGTGAGGGCGCCTCGACGCTGAACACACTCCTCGGTCAGAACGTGTTCACGACCGGGCAGCCCGTCGGCGGCGTCACGTTGGTCCTCCCCGCCGCGGCCGCCGGCTCCTAGCACCCGCTGCCCCGCACGCCAGAACGCGAACGGTCCGGGGAGGTCACCCCGGGCCGTTCGCTTTGCTATCAGCGGTCGCTTCCCAGCAGCCGTTCGGTGGCGTCGTCGGCGACACCACCGAAATAGGCCTCGAGCACGCGGCCGAACACCGGATTGGCCGGATCGGCGCGAGCGAACAGCGTCATCGACGAGCGCAGCTTGATCGCGTCGATGCCGCCGAAGATGTCCTGCGCGCTGCGTCCCTCGAGCTCGCCGACGATGCCGGCGCACTCGATCAGCCGCGGCCCCAGCACGGGATGGGCCAGGTACGCCCGGGCCTCGTCGAGCGACGCGATCGCGTACCGGCGTGAGATCGGGCTCTGGCCGAGGCCGGCGATCTGTGGGAACACGAACCACATCCAGTGGCTGCGTTTGCGGCCGGCGCGCAGTTCGGGGACCGCCGCGTCGAACGTGCCGGCCTGGTCCTGGGCGGCGACGAACCGCTCGAGTCCATGAGGATCGGTCACAGAGACCGCAAAAACTACCCGGCCCATACGATGTGGAGATGCTCGAGCACGAACGGGTCGCGATCGCCGTCGGTGAGCGCTCGGCGCTGCCCGTGATCGTTGCGGTCCACTCGACGGTGCTCGGCCAGGCGGTCGGCGGCTGCCGTCTGTGGCGCTACGGCGACTGGCGCGAGGCGCTCGACGACGCGCTCCGCCTGTCGGAGGCGATGACGCTCAAGTGCGCGCTCGCGGGGCTCCCGCTCGGAGGCGGTAAGAGCGTGATCGCGCTGGCGCCGGACTCCGATCTGACGGCTGACCGGCGGCGGGCGGCCATGCTCGACCTCGGCGACGCCGTCGACGCGTTCGGTGGGACCTACGGCGTGGGCGAGGACGTGGGCACGACCGCCGAGGACATGCTGATCGCGCGCGAGCGGACCAGGTACGCATACTGCCTTCCCGAGTCGCAGGGAGGCGCCGGCGAGCCGTCGGCGCCGACCGCCGACGGGGTACGCGCGGCGATCGGGTTGACGCTCGAGCGAGCGTTCGGGTCTGCGGACGTCGCGGGCCGCCGGATCGCGGTGATCGGCCTCGGGCAGGTCGGCTCGCGGGTCGCCCGCCTGCTCGCCGCGGACGGTGCCGAGCTCGTGGTGAGCGACATCGACGCCTCCAAGCGCCGGCTGGCCGACGAGCTCGGAGCAGCTTGGACGGACCCCGACACGGCGCTGCGCGCCGACGTCGATCTGCTCGTGCCCGCAGCGCTCGGGGGGATCCTCACCGCGGCCTCGGTGGCGGCGCTCAGGTGCGCCGCCATCGCCGGTCCGGCGAACAACCAACTCGCGGACGACAGCGTCGCGGACGACCTGCACGACCGCGGCATCCTGTGGGCGCCCGACTTCGTCGTGAACGCCGGCGGGGTGATCTACGGCAGCGCGATGGAGATGGACGGCTGCTCCCGAGACGAGGCGATCGCGCGCGTCAGCGCGATCACCGGCACGCTCGACGCGGTCTTCTCCGCGGCGCGCCGGCACTCGATCACGCCGCTGGCGGCCGCCCGGCGGGTCGCCGGCGAGCGGCTGCGGGCAGCGAGCGGTCCGACCGCCCGCCGCTGAAGGTCACTCGAGAGGGGCGCCGTGCAGCCCGCCTGTCGGCCGCTCACGCTGGTCCCACCACTCGTTCACGACGGCCAGCGCGCCGCCGAGAATCCCCTCTTTAAACGCCGCCGTGTCGTTGACGTTAGGGAGCGGCTCGTCGGGCACGTCAACCTCGAGGAACTCCGCCAGGGGTTCGTATCCCTCGCGCGGTTCCCACACGAGCAGCCGATCGGCGGGTACTTCCCGCTTCACCCGCTCGTTCCAGCGGCCCATCGCCGCCGCCAGTCCGTCGTCGTCGAACGTCGCCTCGGCCGGCGGCAGCGCGCCGGTGTGCTCGTCCCACATCATGATGATCATCAGGTCCATGAACCTGCGCCATAGCGGGTCGAGCGCGGCGCGGGCCTCGCACATGTGGTGCATCACCGAGTCGCCGAAGTACATCGGCCAGATCGTCTGGCGCATGCTCCGCACCCATCCCTCGGGCGAACGGACGCTGAGCACGACCTTCGAGTCGGGGTAATACTCGAGCAGCTCCCTGTAGTAGCGGCCGCTGGGCCAGTCGACGGTCGACTGAGCATCGCCGAAGATCGCGTCCCAGTCCGGCTCGCCACGCGCCACGGCCTCCCACAGCGTGAGGCCCTTCTCCATGTCCATCAGCACGTCCCGCATGTGGTAGCAGGGCCCGAACCCGAGCCTCTCGAACGCGATTGCCTGGGTTGTCGTCGCCGTACGCGGGAGGCCCGCCCCGATAACTCTCATGTCTCTCCTCGGCTGGAAGGGGTCGCGGCGGTTCTATCAAAGGCGGCGTGGCTCTACGCTCTCACCTCGGATGAGCGCCACCAAACCGCCCGCGCCGAACGGCAAGCCCTGGACCGGTGACTACGCGTCCAGCAACGGCGCCACCGCCGACGCCCGCGGCCGGGGCCAAAGCCGACTCGTCGTGCTCGGGTACATCACGGCGTTCGCGCTGCCGCTGCTCGGACTCCTTCTCGGGATCGTGGTCATAACCCGTCCCGACAAAGCGAGGGCCAGGCACGGGCGGTGGATCATCGGCATCAGCATCGTCGCCTCGGTCATCTGGGCGCTCGTGTTCGCCTCCGGCGTCCTGACCTCGTCGACCAACGACATGGGCTATTAGCGGGCGCCGCAAGCCGGTGGAGATGCGGGTGGAGGTCCTGGCATCCAGGCGTCGAACACCTTGCGGATGCCGTGGGGATGGCACGCCAGCCCCTGCCTGTGTGAACAAGACCAGGAGGACCTAGATGACCGAAAAGCCCGCCAAGCCCGCCCGTCGGCGCATCCGCGCGACCAAGCCCAAGGCCAAGGCCGTCTCCGCGACCGCGCAGCGCGAGCTCACGCACGACCAGATCTCCGAACGCGCCTACTTCCTCGCGCTCGAGCAGGGCGGTGGCGACGAGCTCGGCAACTGGCTGCGCGCCGAGGCCGAGCTGGCCGCTGCCTGAGCCTGGGTAGCTCTTTCTCATCCGGTCGGCTCATCGCCGCGGTGACCAGTCACCATGTGCGGCGATGAAGCCGTCCGAGCTGCGCCATCGCTGCCTCTCGTTCCCCGGCGCCGAGGAGACGTTCCCGTTCGGCCCCGAGAACTCCGTGTTCAAGGTCGCCGGCAAGGTGTTCGCCCTGTCGCGGCTCGACGGCACGCCGCTCCGGATCAGCCTGAAGTGCGAGCCATCACTGGCCGAGCAGTTGCGCGCGGCACACGCGGCCGTGATCCCCGGCTACCACCTGAACAAGCGCCACTGGAACACGGTGATCATCGATGGCTCGCTGGCGCCGCAGGCGATCGGGGACATGATCGAGGACTCCTACGACCTGGTTGTGAGCAAGCTGCCGCGCGCCGGGCGGGGCGCGCTAGGCTGGCGGAGCGACACCTGAGGGCCTCTGAGATGGAGGGCACTCACCGTAGCCGCGTCGAGGCACTGCTGGCCGACGCCGCCGCCGAGCACGAGAGCCTCATGTCGAGGCTGCCGGAGGACCTGCAGGCGTCGCTCCCGGTGGACGCCCAGGGGGTCACCCAGGCGATCGACTACCTCGCCGCCGCCGCCGGCCTGACCCCGGACGAGCGCCGCGACCTGATCCGCCCCCACGCGGTCAACCCGGCGGTGCTCCACGCTCGCGTGTTCGGACGCGCGCCCCTGGCCCGGGAGACCGTGATCGCGTCATTCGTCGAGGGCGCCCGGGTGCGTGCGGACGCGCTGGCCGTGCTCGCCGACACGGTCGGCGGTGAGCCGCTCGGGCGCGAGATCCGGACCCTGCTCGTGGCCAATCCTCCGCCGGTGAGGGCCGACGGACACGACGTCGTGCCGGCGCTGCAAGCCACCTACACCACCCACGAGCAGGCCGCGATCGCCATCGCCGCCAGCCTCGACGGCGCCTAGCGCGGGCCCCTGCCTGGTGCGACGCCCGCCACCCACGAGCGTGTACGGTTACCACCTTACATGCATCGCCGTCTTGGCCCAGCCGCCCTCTCAGCGCTCCTGGTGCTCGCCCTCGCAGCGTGCGGCGGTAGCGGCGGCGGGTCCTCGAACGGCATCTCTTCGAAGTCCCCGGACCAGATCGTCGCGGCGGCGACGTCGGCCGTTGCGACCGTCAAATCGGTCCACGTGGCCGGCACCGTCGCGGCAAGCGGGAGCCAGAAGGTCACGCTAAATCTGAGCCTCGTCAACGGCAAGGGCGGCAAGGGTTCGATGACGCAGAACGGGCTGGGCTTCCAGATCGTCGCCGTCGGCCCCGAGGTCTACATCAACGGCAGCGCGGCATTCTGGCGCGCGTTCGCGGGGGCCGCCGCGGCGCAGCTGTTGAGCGGGAAGTGGCTGAAGGCGCCCGCATCGGGCCAGCTCTCCTCGCTCGCGACGCTCACCAACGCGCAGAAGCTGTTCAGCCAGCTCCTATCGAGCCACGGCAAGCTGGCCAAGGGAAAGACCACGACGATCCAGGGCCAGAAAGTCGTCGGCGTCACCGACACCACCAACGGCGGCACGCTGTACGTGGCCGCGACCGGCAAGCCTTACCCGATCGAACTCACGAAGAGCGGCACAACAGGCGGGCAGATCGTGTTCGATCGGTTCAATCAGCCGGTCGCGCTGACGCCGCCGGCCAACGCCGTCGACATCTCGAAGCTGCAATAAGCGGCCGCCGCCCGCCACCTCGATCACGACCGCGCCGGCAACAGCGCGCGCAGCTCGTCGATCGTGTCGGCCTCGGAGGCGTCCTTGTCGGGCCGGTAGCGCTTGACGCGCGCGAACCGAAGCGCGACCCCGCCGGGATACCGGGTCGAGGACTGGACGCCGTCGAGCGCGATCTCGACGACTAGCTCGGGTCGCACCATCACCGCGATCCCCCGCCGGCTGTCCTCCCGCGCCAGCAACGCCTCCGTCTGCCACCCCAGCAGCTCATCGGTCAGCCCCTTGAAGGTCTTCCCGACCATCACGAACCCACCCGTGGCAGGGTCGCGGGCGCCGAGGTGCAGGTTCGAGAGCCATCCCTGCCGGCGCCCGTGGCCCCATTCGGCGCCGAGCACGACGAGGTCGTAGGTCCGCACCGGCTTGACCTTGCGCCACGCCCCGCCGCGCCGGCCGGCGGCGTACGGCGACGCCGCGTCCTTGACGACAACGCCCTCGTGCCCGGCGCTCAGCGACGCCTCGAGCACGCGCTCTCCCTCCGCGGGATCCGCGGTCAGCACACCGGGGATCACCAGCCCGGGCGCGATCGCCCGGAGCCTGGCCGCGCGCTCGGTCAACGGGGCGTCGAGCAGGTCCTCGCCGTCCACGTGCAGCAGGTCGAACAGGAACGTCACGATGCCCTCGGGCGGGGCGTCGCTGTCGATCTGCGACACGGTGTCCTGGAACGCGGCCGGCCCTCCGTCGCGCATCCACAGCGCCTCGCCGTCGAGAACCGCCTGGCGGACCGGGAGCGAAAGCGCCGCCTCGACGATCCCGGGGAGCGTCGCGGTGATGTCATTGAGGTTGCGCGTGTAGATCCGCACCTCCCCGTCGCGGCGGTGGATCTGGATCCGGATCCCGTCGAGCTTCCACTCGACCGAGGAGAGCTCGAACGTCGCCATCGCCTCGGCCACGCCGGCGCCGGTCGAGGCGAGCATCGGGAGGATCGGGCGGAAGATCTCGAAGCCGACCCGGCGGAGCCCCTCCTCCCCGTCGCTCATCGCGATCTCGGCCATCCGCGTCAGGTCGCCCGACAGCATCAGCGCTCGCCGCGCGAGCTCACCCGGCACGCCCGCTGCCTTGGCGACCGCGTCGGCCATCAGACCGGCGAGCGCGCCCTGTCTGAGCTCGCCGGTGAGCAGCCGCCGCAGGAACGCGCCTTCGGGCTCGGTGGCGCGACCGAGCAGATCGGCGAGCACGACCGCGCGGCGACCCACGGAGCCCGGGCCGGTGGCGCGTTCGATCTCGTCGATCGCGTGATCGACGTCGATCACGGTAAGCGACGGGTCATCGGCCGGCCGGGGCTCGACGCCATAGATCGTCGAGTAGCCCACCCCGACGCGACCCTGGCGCGGAGCGCCGGACAGGAACCCCACGCAGATCGGCACCTCGTCCGCGTCGAGCTCCCGCAGCAGCTCGGCCAGGATCGCGACCTTGCGCGAGCGCGAGCTCGTCTCGCCGACGAGCTGCGACGCGGTTACCACGTCGGCGAGCGGCGTCATGCCGCTGAGGTGTACCAGCCGGGCTACGGCAGGTGCACGTTGTAGTAGCCGATGTTGCGCTGCCGGCCGCCGCGAGGCGTGTAGCTGATCCACACCCGGAGCGTGACCTGGTAGGTGTGGCTGGCGACCAGCTTGCGCCCCCGGGCGGTCGGCTTGACTGTGATCTTCAGCGTCCGCGCGCGGTTCGCGATCCCATGCGCCCGCGCGAACACGAACCGGTGCGGCGCGGGGTTCAGCAGCCTCGCGGTCGTCGCGAGGTTGTTGTTCCACGCGGTCACGAGCACGTCGACCCGCCCCGGACCGGGCGCCTTGACGGTCACGATGAACGTCCCGTTGGCGAGCGCCTTGAACTTCGCGACCTCGCGGTTGTCGGGCTGGACCGTGTAGGTGACCGACTCGGTGCTCGACTGACCGTCGGCGCTCGTCGCGGTGACCGTGAACGTGTGCGCGCCCGGAGTGCTCGTATCGATATTCGAGCCGCTCGGCTCGTTGCCGGCGCAGGTCGAGATGCCCGGGCCGGAGAGCCCCTCGGTGCAGCTGAAGCCGGCCGGCACCTTCTGCCCGAGCGTGTAGCGGGCGCCGTTTCCGGGCCTCGTGATCGTCGCCGACGGCCCGCCCGCGACCGTGTAGCTCACGCTCGCGCTGCCGATCGAGCCGTCACCGGAGGTCGCGGTCACCGTGTAGGTGTGCGATCCCGGGGTCGAGGTGTCGAGATGGCCGTTGCCGGCGCCGGCGCCGTTGCTGTCGGTGCACGCGCTGATGCCCGGCCCCTGGGCGCCGTCGGTGCAGGCGAACATCGTCGCCACCGACTGCCCGACCGCGTACACGCCGCCCGACGACGGCGAGGAGATCGACGCCGACGGCCCTCCCGCCACGGTGTAGGAGACGGTCGACTGGCCGGTTTGCCCGTCGCCGCTTGTCGCCGTGACGGTGAACGTGTGCACGCCGACGGTCGACGTGTCGACCGGCTGCCCCGAGGTCTCGTTGTTCTGGTTCACGCACGTGCTGATCCCGGGACCGCCGACGCCTTCGGAGCAGATGAAGTTCGACGACACCGACTTCCCGACCGCGTAGACGGCCCCGTTCGCCGGCGAGGTGACGCTGACCGCCGGATTGGCGGCGCTCACCACGACCTGCTCGTTGGGATCGTTGGCGTCCGACGCCGGGCTGTTGTTCGGGTCGCCCGAATAGCTCGTGTTCCACTGGTAGGTGCCGACCGCGGCCGGCGTCTTCGGCACGTTGTACCCGGTCGGGGTCGTGTACGTTCCGTTCCCGCTCACCGGCACGGTCTCGGTATCCACCGGCGAGGCGATGCCGTTCAGGGACAACGTGAACGTGATCGTCCCGGTCGGGGAGACGCCACCCGCCAGCACCGCCGAGTCGGTCAAGTTCGTCGTCCCGCTCCCGAGTGTCACCGCCGACGTGCTGGGGCTCCCGGTCAGCCCTGGACTGGCAGGGCTGACCACGACCTGCTCGGTCGGATCGTTGTTGTCCGAGACCAAGGTGTTGTTGGAATCGCCGGAGTAGGTGGCGTCCCACTGGTAGGTACCGGCGCTGCCGGCAGGCGGCAGGACGTAGCCGGCCGGGGTCGTGTACGTCCCGTTCCCGCTCACCGAGCGTGTCTCGGTGTCGACGGGCGTCGCGCCGCCGTTCAGGAACAGCGTGAACGTGATCGTCCCGCGCGGTGCGCTCCCTCCCGACAACGTCGCCGAATCGGTCAACGTCGCCAGGTTCCCGACTGTCGCCGACGCCGGACTGGGGGTCGTCGTCAACGTCGGGCTCGCCGGCGAGACGGTGACCTGCTCGGCCGGATCGTTGTCATCGGAAGCGGTGTTGTTGTTCGAGTCGCCGCTGTACGTCGCGTTCCACTGGTACATGCCGGCAGCCGCGCCCGTCAGCGAGAAGCCGGTCGGGGTGCTGTACGTCCCGTTGGCGCCGGTGACCGACACTGTCTCGGTGTCGACGGTCGTGCCGCTCGGGGCGAGCAGCGTGAACGTGATCGTCCCAGACGGCGCGCTGCCACCCGACAGGACCGCCGAGTCGGTCAACGTCGGTGCGGATGGTCCAAGCGTGGCCGCCGTCGGACTCGGGGTGCTCGCCAACGTCGGATTGGCCGGACTCACGACTACCTGCTCGGCCGGGTCGCTGTCGTCGTCCACGGCGGGGTTGTTCGAATCTCCCGAATAGCTGGCATCCCACTGGTACGTGCCCGCCGCCGCCCCGGTCAGCGAGAAGCCGTTCGGGGTGCTGTACGCGCCGTTCCCGGCCACCGTAACCGTCTCGCTATCGACGGTGGCGCCCGCGGGACCGACCAAGGTGAACGTGATCGTCCCGGTTGGATTGTTTCCGCCCGACAGCACCGCGGAGTCCGTCAGCGTCTGCGCCGCGGTCCCGAGGGTCGCGGTCGTCGGGTTAGGCGTCGTCGTCAGATCGGGGGCACTGAAGGTGAGGGTCACTGACGGCGTCTCACCGGCGGTCGCCTGGCTGAACGATGGGTTGCTCACCGAGGAGTCGGCGTCGCTCGAGCCGCCCCCGCCCCCACCGCCGGCCTGGTTGGTGTCCATCTGTCCGCCGCCGCCCCCGCCTCCGAACCAGCCCGCGCCGCCGCCACCACCCGGCGTGCCATTCAAAGCGTTTGAGCCTCCTCCGGCACCGCCGGCACCCCCGGCCGTGGCACCGTCGGCGCCGGACGACCCGCCGTCGGCGCCGGCGCCACCGCTGCCGGGAGCGGTGGTAGTTGCGCCGCCGCCCCCTCCCGCGGTAGTCGAAAAGCTGCCGTCCCCGCCGTTGCCACCCGCGCCGGTCGTGCCCGCGTTCCCCCCGGCGCCGCCGAACTCGCCCCGGCCCCCGCCGCCACCGGCCACCAAAAGCCGCGACCCCAGCGTCGTCCCGGAGGTGCACGTTCCGGTCGCAGAACAGGTCCGTACGTCGGACTCGCCGCCGCCGTCGCCCCCAAGCAACTGGGAGCTGCGATTGCCGCGTCCCCCGCTCCCCCCGAGCACGCCGACCTCCAGGTACAGCATCTCGCCGCCGGTCACGCCGATCGTGCCGCTTGCCACCGCGCCGAGCGCGCCGGCGTTTCCGTCACCGTAATCGCTCCCTCCCTGCTGGCCGACCACGGTCGCGTCGACCGAATTCACGCCGGCCGGGACCACAAACGCGGTCTCACCGCCCGACGTGTACGTGCACGTCACGGTGGTCCCGGACTGAGAGCAGCCCGCCGGAAACGCCGCCGCCGTACCCGCGAACGCCACCGCGCACACCGCCAGCGCGCCGGCCGTCACCGCGCACAGCCGAACGGCACCGCCTCGCGCCCGCGCAAACATCAGCCCAACCCGACTCGCCCCGTGGGAAATCATGCCCTCGACCCCGTATCCGATAAGGACGCTTCCCGACCGCCAAGCCCCTCCGACGTAAACGTAGCAAACACCGGACCCACCCGCCAGTGCTCACAGATAGTCGGGATCCGCGTACGCTTTACGCTCCCGCCATGAGTTCTGGGCTGTCCCACAACGACCTCTACGACATCCCGCAGGACCTCCTGGACTTTCGCGATCTGGTGCGCCGGCTCGCCCAGGAGCAGATCGCGCCGCGGGCCGCCGAAATCGACCGGACCGCGGAGTACCCGTGGGACGTCCGCCACCTGCTGGCCGAGCAGGACGTACTGGCCCTGCCGTTCGCCACCGAGTACGGCGGCACCGGCACCGGGACGCTCATGCTCCAGATGGCCGTCGAGGAGATCGCCAAGGTGTGCGCGAGCAGCGCGCTGATCCTCATGCTCCAGGAGCTGGGGTCGCTGCCGATCTCACTGTTCGGCTCGGCCGAGCTCAAGGACCAATGGCTGCCGCGCTTCGCCAGCGGCGAGCTCGCGCCGGCGTTCGCGCTGTCTGAGCCGGAGGCGGGCTCGGACCCGGCCGCGATGCGGACGACCGCGGTCCGCGATGGTGACGAGTGGGTCCTCAACGGCGCCAAGAACTGGATCAGCAACGCCGGCATCGCCGACACGTACGTCGTGTTCGCGAAGACCGACCGTGAGACCGGGCGCAGCTCCGCGTTCCTCGTCGAGGCCGACCGCCCGGGCTTCTCGATCGGCAACGTCGAGCACAAGCTCGGCATCAAGGGGTCGCCCACGGGCTCACCGGTGTTCGAGGACGTCCGCGTCCCGAGTGGCAATCTGATCGGCCAGGAGGGCAAGGGTCTCAGCGTCGCGCTGGCGACGCTCGAGCGCACGCGGCTCGGCGCGGCGGCGCAGGCGGTCGGGATCGCGCAGGGCGCCACCGACTACGCGAACGCCTACGCCAAGGAGCGGATCGCGTTCGGCAAGCCGATCAACCAGCTCCAGGGGATTCAGTTCAAGCTCGCGGACATGGAGACCGGCACCGCGGCCGCGCGCGAGCTGCTGTACAAGGCCTGCGCGCTCGTGGACCGCGGTACCCCGGGGGTCGGCAAGTACACCTCGATGGCCAAGCTGTTCGCCTCCGACAACGCCATGCGCGTCACGGTCGAGGCGGTGCAGGTGCTCGGCGGATACGGGTACGTGAACGACTATCCCCTCGAGCGCATGATGCGCGACGCGAAGATCACCCAGATCTACGAGGGCACGAACGAGATCCAGCGAGTCGTCATCGCGCGGGCGATGGCGCGATAGCGCGCTACCCCACCGTTCCATTCTTCGGGCGCAGCTCACGTCGCAGGATCTTTCCCGTGACGGTCTTCGGCAGCGCGTCGATGATCTCGACCTGCCGCGGGTACTTGTACGCGGCCATCCGCTCCTTGCAGAACGCGATCAGCGTCTGCTCGTCGGTCGACTGACCGCTCCGCAGGCTGACGAACGCCTTGACGGTCTCGCCACGGTACGGATCGGGGATCCCGATCACCGCCGCCTCGAGCACCGCAGGATGCTCGTAAAGCACGTCCTCGACCTCGCGCGGCCACACCTTGTAGCCGGATGCGTTGATCTGGTCCTTCATCCGGTCGACCACGTAGAACCAGCCCTGCTCGTCCATGAACCCGACGTCGCCGGTGTGGAGCGCTCCGCCCGGGAGCGCGTTCGCGGTCTCCTCGGGCTTCTCCCAGTAACCCGGGACCACCTGCGGCCCCGCGGTGACGATCTCACCAACCTCGCCGGCCGGCAGGTCGTTGCCGTGCTCGTCGACGATCCTCACGAGCGTGTTGAACGTCGGGACCCCCACCGACAGCGCGCCCGAGGTCTCGTCCACCGGCGCCCTCTTCGCGTACGGGACGGCGTGCGACGGCGAGGTCGTCTCCGTCAGCCCGTAGATGTTGTGGATATAGGCGCCGAACTTACGCTCGAACGCGTCGGCGGTCGCGGGCGGAATCGGCGCTCCGCCGCTCCAGATCCGGTTGAGCGACGAGAGGTCGCGGGTGTCGGCGTCGGGATGGTTCATCAGCGAGATGAACACGGTGATCGCGCCGGTGGTGAACGTGCATCTGTAGCGCTCGATCAGCTCGAGCGTCATCGCCTGGTCAAACCGGTACCCGAGGACGAGCGGCATCGGCGTCAGCAGGCACACTCCGATGTGGCCGATCAGCCCGGTCACGTGGAACAGCGGAGCGACGCCGAGCACGACGTCCCTGTCCGCGCCTAACCCGCACCAGTCGCGGTAGGTCCGGGAGGTGAACATCACGTTGCCGTGGGTGTTCATCGCTCCCTTCGGCGGTCCCGTCGTCCCGGATGTGTAGGTGAGGAACGCGACGTCGTCGGGGCCGAGCGTCGGCTCGGCAAGCGTCTTACCCTCGCGCTCTCGCACCAGCTCGAGCAGGTCGTGCGTGCCGTCGTGACGCTCGCGCTCGATCCCGGTCATGAACTCCGGCACCGACTCCAGGAAGTCCAGCTCCGTCGTCGTGATCGACGCGACCACATCGGTCTTCGGCAGTATCGACGCGACGACCTCTCCGTACAGCGATTCCAGCGCGACCAGCGCCCTCGCGCCCGAGTCCTTCAGCAGGAGCTCGACCTCCCGCTCCTTCCACATCGGGTTGATCGACACCATGATCCCGCCGGCCTTCCAGGTCGCGATCATCGTGAGGAGGAACTGAGGCACGTTCTGGAGATAGACCGCGACGCGGTCACCCGGTTCGACTCCGAGATCCCGTAGGGCCACGGCCAGCGAGTCCGTCAACCGGTCTACCTCCTCCACTGTGATCGTGGAGTTCAGATAGTGGATCAGGGCGGCGTCCGGCGCCCGGCTCACCGACGCCTGGAACATCTCCAGGCAGTTCTCGTACTCGCACTCGATGCCGGACGGCAGCCACTCGTCGTACAGGGCAAGCCAGGGTCGCTCGTCGTAGATGCTCATGCGTTCCTCCGCGCCGGTGCTTGATCGGGCACCATAAGCCTTGATGTCGACGCGTAGCTGCCCTCGATGCCGATCGTCCTGCTGATCCGTCACGCGCAGGCGTCGTTCGGGGCGGCCGACTACGACGTGCTGTCCGAGCGTGGTCACGCGCAGGTCGACGCGCTCCGCCGCGCGCTCGAGCGGCGCGGCGTCGTCGCCGCTCGAGCCGTCAGCGGGTCGCTGCGACGTCAGCGCGACACCGGCCGTCCGTGGGCCGGCGCCACCGGCGCCGCCGCAACGGTCGACGAGCGCTGGAACGAGTACGACGACGACGACCTGCTGTCGCATCACTCGTCCAAGGAGACGCGGCTCGCGCGGGCCTCGGCCGACACCGGTCCGACGATCAGCTCGCGCGACTTTCAGGTCGTGCTCGATCAGGGCCTACAGGAGTGGGTCGACGCGGGCGCGGCGAGTCCGGCGCGTCAGACGTGGCCTGAGTTCCTCGCCGAGATCTCCGGAGCGCTCGACGACCTCAGCGCCGGCCTGGGCAGCGGCGAGACTGGACTGGCGTTCAGCTCGAGCGGGGTGATCGCCGCCCTGGCGGCATCGCTCATCGGCCTGCCCGAGCGGGCCTTCGTCCCGCTTAACCGGGTGTCGGTGAACACGTCGATCACCAAGGTCATCGTCGGCAGCCGGGGCAAGACGCTGGTCTCATACAACGACCACAGCCACCTCGAGGATGCCGGCGGTGACCTCGTGACCTATCGCTGAGCTGCCCGTCAGTCGCCGCTGTCGAACTTGAACGATATGCCGAGGCGAACTCGGTAGTTCACGATCGCACCGTTCTCGATCGTCACGTCCTCACGGACGACCTCGGCCACGCGGAGATCCCGAACGGTCTTCGCCGCCGTCTCCACAGCGCTGCGAGCGGCCGCCTCCCACGACTCGCTGCTGACGCCGATGACCTCGGTGACGCGGTAGACGCTGTCTGCCATGTTGTGCCTCCTCGCTGAGATGGGCAGGGCTGGGTGAAACGCGGGGCAGCGTATAGCCGGAGATTCGGCGCAGTCAACTCGCGGGCGGACATCCTGGACGGTCGCACAGGCGAGCCGATGCGGCAGGAGCCCGATGCTACCGTGATACTATTATCGTGATATCATTGTCGTTAGTAGGAGGCCCGGCTCATGGGAGCCTCAGATCACAACCCGGGTTTTGCGGGCAAGCTTGCGGTGGTAACCGGCGGCGGTTCGGGCATGGGCCGCGAGCTCGTCCGCCAGCTGGCGGCGGAGGGATGCTCGGTCGCGGCCTGCGACTGGAACGCCGAGACCCTCGCGGACGCTGTGTCCTCAGCGCAGGCCGGTGCCGCCGGCGGCACCCTCGTCACCGGCCACATCTGCGACGTCTCCGACGAGACGCAGGTCCAGCGGTTCCGCGACGACCTGCTGCGCCGGCACGGCGCCGATCACGTCGACCTCGTTTTTAGCAACGCCGGCATCGGTGGCGGCGCCAGCTTCATCACCGACAGCCGTGAGGAGTGGGAGCGCACGTTCGCGGTCGACTGGTGGGGGGTGTACTACGTCGCCCGCGCGTTCATGCCGTTGCTGATCGCCAGCGGTGACGGCGTGCTGGTCAACACCAGCAGCGTGAACGGCCTGTGGGCGTGCCTCGGCCCGGGCATGCCGAACAACGCCTACGCCACGGCCAAGTTCGCCATCCGTGGCTTCAGCGAGGCGCTGATCGAGGACCTCCGCACGAACGCGCCACAGGTCCGCGTCGCCGTCGTGATGCCCGGGCACGTGGGCACCGACATCATTGCCAACACCCGCCGCGCCCACGGCACGCCCGCGGCCCAAGATCTGAGCGACGCGGAGGTCGAGGAGCACCTCCCCCCCGACGTGCGCTCCGGCCTGGTCGCGGCCGGCCTGCTGGCCGAGGGCGCGTCCGCCGACGACATACGAGCGTGGCTCGCGAAGATGGAGTCCGACTTCCGCGATAAGGCGCCCGTTACCGCGGCCGAGGCGGCCGCGGACATCCTCGATGGAGTGCGATCGGGCGCCTGGCGAATCCTCATCGGCGAGGGCGCCCATAAGATCGACGAGGCAGTGCGCGCCTATCCCGAGCTCGCCTACGACTACGCCGAGCTGGCGAAGCGGGTGACGCCGGCTGCCTAGGGCTCGGCGTCGTACGTCGAGCAGTTGTTCGGCGGTGTGTCGCCGGCGAACGCGTTCTCGAGATATGGGAGCGTGGCTTTCCAATACGGCACGATCCCGCTGAGGTGGTCGCCACCATCGGCGTCGCGGTCGTAGTCGACGGTCACGCCGTGCCGGCAGTAGTTTGCAACCCACGCGTCGACCGGCTGGATGAATGCGAGGTCGTCGGAGACCGAGTTGTAGAGGAACAGCGGGGCCTTCGGCAGCGGGCCGTTCTTCAGGCTCAGCTCCTCGAGACCGCTCTTGACCGGCGGATAGTGGGCCAGAGCCTCGGAGTCGGGGAAGTTCGTGTACTGCGACGCGTTGCCGTAGGGCTCGTTGAGCGTCGAGCCGCCACAGCCGCTGCCGTCCTGCCCATCCTTCGCCGCCAGTGCCTGGCCCGAGGCGTTCAGCAATTTGCTCAGGTCGAAATCCTGTGGCAGGGCTCGGCTGAAGCTCTCCACCCGCTTCTCCCTGTCTTTCCGGTGTGCGGGTCTTGTCTACCCCGGATCTCGGTGCGCTAGTTCGACTCCGAGCGCCAAACTTTTCCCCGATCCGTTGTTCGCCGGCGCTAGCCGGAAGCCCAGCTGACGCCCATCGGGAGCCTTGCGATGGTCCGCTCACTCTGGGCGTAGAGACGCTCGATCGGGCCGATCGGCTCATATGCGCTGACCGACGGCATCAGCTCCTCGAGCACGATCCGCGCCTCCATGCGAGCCAGCGGCGCTCCGAGACAGTGGTGAATGCCCTCGCCGAACGAAATGTGTCTCTTCGGCTCCCGCTCCAGCATGAGCTTGTCCGGCTCTGGCCACCGGCGCTCGTCGCGGTTCGCCGACGCCCACAGCAGCATGACCCGGGAACCGGTGGGGATCGTCACCTCATGCATCTCCACCTCGCGGCTGGTCACGCGTGTGAGCCACTGGAGCGGAGCGTCGAACCGTAGAAGCTCCTCGACGGCGGCGGGGATGAGCTCCGGGGATCGGCGAATCTGCTCGCGCTCGCCCTCGAAGCGATGCAGGTGCACGAGCGAGTTGGCGATCAACGCGCTCGTGGTCGTGATGCCGGCGAAGAACAGCAGCATCGCCGCGCCGATGACCTCGTCCTCGGACAACGTGCCGTCGGTGTGGGCGCGGACGAACACGCTCAGGAGGTCATCGCACTCGTGTCCGCGGCGCGCGACCATCGCCCGCCTCACATATCCGCGCATCTCATCCCGCGCGCCTAGCGCGGCCGCCGGAAGCTCCACCTGTCCGGGCGCTCGTTCGAGCATCTGCTCAAACCAGCCGATCAGCTGACCGTGGTCGCTTTGCGGGAACCCCAGCCACCCGCAGATCACCCCGGCCGGCAGCGGTAGCGCGAGCTCCTGGGCGAAGTCGACCCGCTCGTGCCCGCGCAAACCGCTGATGAGCTCGCGCACCTCGGCTCGCACCGTCTCCTCGAGCCGGTGCCGAACCTGGCTCACGCCGAACTCCCGCTTGATCGCGTCGCGCAGCCGGGTGTGGAGTGGCGGATCGGCGTGCGTCAGCTCGCCCGCCGGCGCGAACAGCAGCGCGGTCTGGTCGAGGTCGTTGCCCTCGGCGCTCGAGAACGCCTCCCAGTCGCGCGCCGCCGCCTGCACGTCCGCGTACCGCGACAGCGCCCAGAACCGTCCGGCCCCGTCGGCGTACACCGGCGCCTCGTCACGAAGGCGCCGGTACAGGGGATACGGATCGTCGTGGAGCTGTAGCGGCTCGTAGACGAGGTCCACAGCCTGAGTCATGGCTTCCCTCTCGTGCCTACTCACGGCGGCTACGGCGGCCCGAGACCCTCGGCGCGCGGATACCGGCCCAGCTCGAACCGCAGCGCGGCGCTGATCGCGTGTCCCTCCAGCCCTTCGGCACGGGAGATCGCGACCGCCGGCTCCGCGAGGCGCCGGCTCGCCCGAGCCGTGAGCTCCTGGCGCGTGAGCATCTTCAGGAACGATCCGACCCACAGTCCGCCCGTATAACGAGCGCCTAACGCGGTCGGCAGTGTGTGGTTGGTGCCGACCACCTTGTCGCCGAACGTCACATTTGTGCTCTCGCCGACGAACACGGTCCCGTAGTTGCGCAGACGCGCCTCGTACGCAGCCGGATCGCCGACCTGGAGCTCGAGGTGCTCGGGCGCGAACGCGTCGCTGAGCGCGATCGCCTCGTTGCGGTCGCGCGCGACAACGACGGCGCCGAGCTCCCGCCACGCCGCGCCGGCAACCTCGGCCGTTGGCCATTCGCCGAGCAGCCGGTCGATCTCGCTCAGCACCGCTTCCGCCAGCACGCGTGAGACGGTCACGAGCACGGCCGGCGAGGTCGGGCCATGCTCGGCCTGCCCGAGCAGATCGGCCGCGACGATGGTCGGTCGTGCGGTCGCGTCGGCGATCACGAGGATCTCGGTCGGCCCCGCGAGCAGGTCGATCCCGACCGTTCCGAACAGTTGACGCTTTGCCTCCGCCACGTACGCGTTACCGGCGCCTACGATCATGTCGACCGGCTCAACCCCACCGAGCGCCCCATACGCGAGGGCGCCGAGAGCCTGCACGCCGCCGAGCGCCAGCACGACGTCAACACCCGCGGCACGCATGGCGTAGAGCGTCGGGGGATGCACGCTTCCGTCGCGCGCGGGACTGGCGGCGACCACTTGCTCGACGCCCGCGACCTTCGCTACGAGGATGCTCATCAGCGCGGAGGAGATGAGCGGGTAGCGCCCTCCCGGGATGTAGGCGCCGACCCGCCTGACCGGGACGTAGCGGTGCCCGAGCCGGACACCCTCACCGACCTCGACGTCGAGATCGCGCAGCGACTCGCGCTGCGCGGAGGCAAACGCCCCGACCTGGGACGCCGCGGTGTCGATGTGGCGCGCGAGCTCGGGCGCGACCGCCGCGCACGCGCGCTCGATCTCCTCGGGCCCCATCACGAACGACTCAGGATTCCAGCGGTCAAGCTCGAGCGACCACTCTCGGACCGCCGACTCGCCGCGTTCCTTAACATCGGCGAGGATTTCCGCAACCCGCTGAACGACCTGCGGGTCGGGCTCCGCGACGTGATCGCGCCCGCGCTTTAGGTAGTCAGCCACGATTCGTCGGCGCCCGCGGGTTCGGCCGGCAGCCGCAGCGCGCCGCGCGGCACGGCACGCAGGAACACCCACAGCGCCGCTCCAACCGCGAGCGGCATCTCGACGCCCATCATCACCGCGCCGGCGAGCCGCTGGTTCTCGAGGCTTGCGCCATACAGGGCGTGCGGGGCGCCGACCAGGACCGCGGCGACGACCGCGCCGCCGAGCGTGCCGGCGAGCAGGTATGCGAGCTTCTGCCACGGCGTCAGCGTCACCAGCGCCGGCAGTGGCCGGAGCACGTGGAACCAGAACAGCAACCCGGTGGCGATGAACAGCAAGTGCCCGAGCGGATGCAGCACCGGCGACGCGCTGACATGCTTGTACACCGCGGGCACGTACCACAGCCACATGACGCCGATGTACAGGCCCACCGCGAGCACTGGGCTGTTCGCCGCCCGCAGCGCCCGGCGCCACACCGGCCGCCGGATGATCGGCCCGAACACCTCCTGAGTCACGGGACGCGCCAGCGCCGCGTCGAGCCCGAGCAGCAGCAGGACCGGCGCGATGTTGCCGAGCAGCTCGTGCTGGACCATGTGCGCTGCCATCGAGCCGTGATCGGCGAGCGCGTCAAGCTTCGAGTCGAGCGCGAACACGATCGCTAGCAGTCCGATCGTGTACGCGCACGTCCGCGGCCAGTCGATCCGGCCACTCGTCCGCCGGCGGCGCACCACGAGCAGCGCGTAGAGGACCGCGTACGCCACGACCGGGACGAGCGTCGTCGGGTCGATCACCATGCGCCGCTCACCCCCGCAACCAGGCACACCGGTATGACGAGCGCGCCGAGCGCGACGAGCGAGAGCCCGGCGGAGCGATCAAGTGCCGGCCGAACGGTAGCGAGGTGCTCGCTGAGTGACGCGGAGCGCTCCGGCGCGAGCAGCGCGGGCACCAGGAACGGGAGCGCCATCAGCACCGCGTAGGCGCCGACGATCGCAGCCCCGAGCCACGCGTGCCGGCCCGCTCCTGCGAACACGGCGAGCGCGAACGCGTACGGCCCGCAGCAGGTCGAGCAGTACTGCCCGAACGCGACGCCGGCGCGCAGCGGCTTGCGAAACGACGCGCGCCCGCTCCGCAACAGGTAGAGCGGGCCGCGACAGCGCTTCAGCCACGCCGGCCCGGCGTCACCAAGGGTCGCGAGCCCGAGCAGCAGCGCGAGCACCCCGCCGGCTGCCCCGAGCACCCAGGCCCCGCCACCCGCGAGGTGCGCGACGGCGCCGATCGCGATCGCGAACGGGACGTAATACGCGAGGTAACCGGCGGTGAACCGCAGCGCCGCGCCGCGCACCCCAACGTGTCCTGTGCGGCCGACCACCGTCGCGAGCACGGTCGCCATCTGCAGCTCGCACGGCGCCATCACGACGAAACCCGCGGCGAGCAGCGCGCCGCCCGCCGCCACCGGCGTCCACGGCGCGGCGACCAGCGCGACCGTGCCGGTGATCGCGACAGCGAACGCCGCGACGAGGATCGCGAGCGCCCGCGGGCGCGCGGCGAGACCGACCGGCACCGGTCCGGCCTCAGCCCGGCCGGACGCCGCCTTCGTCGTGGTCGCCATCGTGGATGAGCCTGAAGCCGAGCCCCTGGATCGAGTTGCGGCCCTCGTAGGCCCACTCCATCCCGTGCTCAGCGACCGAGATCGTGTTGTGGCTCGCCTTGCCGACGAGCGCCTCGTTGCCCGGGATCGTGCTCCACGAGCTGTTCACGAGGCGGGTCGGCTGGCCGTCCGGCCCTCGGTAGGGCTCCATCACGGCGTCGATCGCGAAGCCGTCGCCGTCGGGCCGCGCGACCTTGACCGTCCCGACCCCGTCCTCGATCGTGTACTCGATCGGGACCCGGTACTGCGCGCGCCGGTCGGTGATCAGCGCTGCGAGGTCGGCGAGCGGTCCCCCGAGCCGGCCCTGGAATGCATCGACGAGCGCGTCGTGCTGCTCGTCGGTCGCGTTCGCGTCGATGAACAGAACCTCGCTCCAGTTACCGGCAGCTACGTTGCCGGGGATCTGGACGAGACTCACGAGCGACAGCCCGCTGAGGTCCACACCACGCGCATGACCCTCGCGAATGTGGTAGCCCGTGAAGCTGTTGCAGTGCCCGCCGTCGGGATCGTCCCCGACCCAGCACGGACACGGCCCCATGCACGAGCACGCCTCGATCAAGTCACCGCGCAGGTCGTACGCGGTCGCAGTTGCGGTCGCCATCTCAGCCCTCGCTTTCCCAAGGTCCCGGAATCCAGCCTTTGTTCATTGAATCACTTGACAAAGTGCGACTCAAGGCTGCCAGCCTACCGGCAGCGCTAGGCTGAGCGGCATTCCTTTCCAGCATCTTCTTGTCGCCTACGACGGGACGCCGGAGGGAGATGAGGCGATCGTCGCAGCCGACCTGCTGGCGCAACGAGACCAATCGCAACTGACGATCGTGGTCGTGGTGGAGTTGGAGCGGCCGTTGCGGTGGGTGACGCGCTGGCCCCGAGGCACGAGCGTCTGGAACGACATCCTCCTCGACCACGCGCGAGCCGACCTTGACCGAGCAGCGCGCCTCGTGCAAGCGCCGGCGGAGTTCACGGTGCTGTTCGGTCCGCCGCACCGCGCCCTTCCCGATGGCGCTAAGGAATTCGGCTGCGACGCGATCATGCTCCCGCCCCGCCCGCGGCGCCGGCTCGCCAGGCTGCTGTCACGCGATCGCGCGGTCGCCATACGACGGCGCGCGTCGTGCGCGGTTCTGCAACCTCGCTAATGCCCACCGCGGACCGTAGCCTTGATTCACTAAACGACCTTAGGAGGGTCAGTGGTCGAGCGTCTTCATATGTCCTCTCTGAGCGGGGCAACCGAGTGGATTAACTCCGAGCCACTCGACTCCGCCGGGCTGCGCGGCCGCGTCACGGTGGTGAACTTCTGGACGCTGACGTGCATCAACTGGCTTCGCCAGGAGCCATACGTCCGCGCGTGGGCGCAGGCTTACCGAAACGACGGGCTGATCGTCATCGGAGTCCACACGCCCGAGTTCTCGTTCGAGCACGAGCTCGCCCGAGTGCGACTGGCGACAACGGAGCGATCGATCGACTACCCGGTCGCGGTCGACAACGACTACGCGATCTGGAGGGCGTTCGACAACCACTACTGGCCGGCGTTGTACTTCATCGACGCGGAGGGAATCGTCCGTGACCAGCACTTCGGCGAAGGACGCTACGAGCAATCAGATCGGATCATCCAGCAGCTGCTCGGTATCGATCGAGACCTCGTGCCCGTCGAAGGTCTCGGCGTCGAGGCGCACGCCGACTGGGACCACCTGCGCACGCCTGAGACGTATCTCGGGTACCGGCGCCGTGAGCGTTTCGCATCAGGGGACGGCGCCACCGTTGACGAGTCCCGCACCTTCGAGCTCCCGCGCAGCTTGCGCTTGGGCCATTGGGGCCTCGCCGGCGAGTGGACGGTTGGACGCGAGAATGTCGTGCTCGACCAGGCTGGCGGAAGCATCGCCTTCAGATTTCACGCGCGCGACGCGCACCTCGTGCTGTCGCCCGGAGCGCGCGAGCCGATTCCGTTTCGCGTGCTCCTCGACGACCAGCCGCCCGGCCGGTCACACGGGGTCGACCTCGACGAGGACGGGAACGGCCTGCTCCGGGAGGGCCGCCTATACCAGCTCGTGCGCCAGCACGATGGGGTACGCGAGCGGACGCTCAAGATCACGTTCCTTGAACCCGGTGTCGAGGCGTACTCGTTCACGTTCGGGTAGGCAGGGATGGCGATCCAATCAACCATCCCCGGATCCCAGGAGTGACCTCGTCTGCGAAGCTGTGAGAGATGCAGCTCGGTGAGTTCGGCGTGTGGACGACCTATCGCGCGATCGGCGAGGAGAACGCCGGTGACGCCGCGAAGCTCGTCGAGGATCTCGGATTCGGCACGTTCTGGCTGGGCGGCTCGCCGCAGCTGCCGGCGCTCCGGCCGCTGCTGGAGGCGACCGAGCGGATCGTCGTCGCCACCGGGATCCTCAACGTCTGGGCGAGCGAGCCCGAACGGGTGGCGCATGACTTCGCTGAGCTCGAGGCCGCGTTTCCCGGACGCGTCCTGCTCGGGATCGGCATCGGTCATCCCGAGGCCACCAGCCACTACAGCAAGCCATTTACCGCGATGCAGGCGTTCCTCGACGGCCTCGACGCCGCGACCACCCCGGTACCGCAAACTCGACGGTGCCTGGCCGCACTCGGCCCGAGGATGCTCGAGCTGAGCGCCGAGCGCTCGCTGGGGACGCACACCTACTTCGTCCCCGTCGGCCACACCCGCGCCGCACGCGAGCGCATCGGGAAGACGCCGCTCCTCGCGCCCGAGCTCGCCTGCGTGCTCGACGATGACGTCGAATCGGCCCGGGCGAAGGCACGAGCCTACGCATCGCTGTACCTCGGACTGCGCAACTACACGAACAACCTGCTCAACCACGGCTTCGGCGAGCAGGACATCGCCGACGGGGGGTCCGACCGGCTTATCGACGCCATCGTCCCGCACGGGGCCGGCGACGACATCGCAAGGGCAGCCCGAGAGCACCTGGCCGCCGGCGCTGATCACGTCTGCCTGCAGACGGTGGGCGTCGCGGGAATTCCGCGCTCGGAGTGGACGGCGCTTGCATCCGCTCTGGGCATCGCGAACCACGGGACGTGAATCAACCCGGCCGAGCGGGCTAGGACCTCACGCCATGTCTATTCGTTCTCGAGCGGCGGCCTCGGTCGATGAAGTACAGTCGCCCGCATAGCTGGGCAGGCCACCGCGCAGGTTGCGCGAAACGATTCGGGGTCGAATGGCAGTTGGGTTCTACATCACTGGCAAGGGATTTACGCAGGAGAAGTACGACACGACGACGCGCGAGCTTGAAGAGGCGGGCGCGGGAGCCCCGGATGGACGGATCTCCCACGTCGCACTTGAGACAGGCGGCGAAATCCAGGTCTTCGACGTCTGGGAATCGGAGGCGGCATTCGAGGCGTTTGGGTCCACGCTCGTCCCGATCTTGAGCGCCGCTGGCATCGAGTTGAACGAGCCGATGGTGGCTCGGGTTCACAACGAGATCAAAGCCTGAACGGCGAGTCGAGCGAGCCCGGCCGAGAAGCATTCTCGGCCGGCACCCCGCTCCGCAGAGTGGCGGAGCGGATCGCTTAGAGGATGCGCTCGATTGTGAGTCGGCGGGTGCCGCTTGGGGTTGTGACCTCGACCGTGGCGCCAGTGACGTGGTTCAAGAGGGCCTTGCCGACTGGGGATTCCACGGACAGCTTGCCCTGCGTGCGGTCGGCCTCCGTGGCGCCCACGATGGACCACTTATGTACTTCACCCGTGCCCTCATCGCGGACCTCGGCGGAACGCCCGAAGGTAAACGCCGCCCCGGGGCCTTCGACAACCTCAACGACGACGGCATTGCGCCGCCGTTGCCGCAGACGGAGGATTCGAGTCTCCAGGTGGGCCTGATCCTCCTTGGCCGCGTGATACTCGCCGTTCTCCTTGAGGTCGCCGTGGCCGCGGGCCGTGAGGATCCGCGCAGCGATTTCACGGCGCCCGACGGTCTCCAGTTCTCTGAGCTCCGCTGTGAGAGCCGCAAGGCCCGCCTCGGTGATGGGCTCGCCATCGTTCTCGGATGTGCTCATCCAGGCATTCTGACGCCTCGGGCCACGTCTTAGCATCAGGTTGGTGGCCGAGCTTCACGTAGTCGCGAAAACGGACCGGGTTGTCGTGCGCCCGTGGCGAATCGACGAGGCCGACCGGTTCTTTGACATGCATCGCCGGACGGAGGTGGCGAGATGGATCGGGGGGCACCCGATGGTCGACCGAAGCGAGGCGGTGCGATCAATCGAGCGCAACTCGGACCGGCTTGCCGACGACCCACGGTTCGGCTTCTGGGCGGTCATCGAACGCTCCACCGGTGTCCCTGCAGGGTCAGTCCTGCTCAAGCCACTTCCCGAAGGCGCCGGCGAGATCGAGATTGGGTGGCATCTGCACCCCGACAGCTGGGGCCGCGGGCTGGCGACCGACGCCGCTCGCCCAATCCTGGCGCGTGGATTCGCTCTCGGTCTGACAGAGATCTGGGCTGTCACCCACCTGGACAACCAGCGATCTGCGAGGGTGTGCGAGAAGCTCGGCATGCGCCTGCTGGGCGTCACCCACCGCTGGTATCACGATCCGAGCCTGATGTTCTGGGTCGGCGCCCACGACTACCAACGCCCGACGCTTGACCCTGATCAGCCAGCTCCGGACTGACCGGCGCGGCCGCTATTCCCCTGCCGACAAGCTTCCGCTCCGTCGCGGGGCCCGGTCATGGGGAGAACCGCAGGAACGGCAGCATCAGCGTCGTCGTGACCCCGATGGCCAGCGCCTGCACCGTGAGCGGGAACACGAGCGGAAGCGTTTCGGAACCCGCCGCCGCGGCGGTCAGCGAAGCCGCGATGCCGACGGCTAGCCCCAGCATGGTGATGCTGATCAGGGCGCGTTCCTCAGGGCCGGATCGATCCACGAGCAATCGCGCCTCGATCGCGAGCGCGACCAGCAAGATGGCCACGATGTGCGCGGCCTCGTCGAAGAACGCGTGGCCGATCGGGGGACCGTAAGCGCCGCAGGCATGCTGCGCCCCGTGGCCGGCGCAGGTCAGCGCGGCGAAGAACGTGGCCGCGTATGCAACCGCGATCGACACCAGCAGCGGGGCCACGAACGTGAACAGGGGCGGTACCCGGCTTGCCTTGTCAGCGCCCGCCGGCATGTGGACTGACCGGTCGACGCCGCCGCTCCGAGCGCGGGCACCTAGCCCGAGCCATCTTCCGGACCAGCTGGTCGAGCTCGTCGAGCTCGTCGCGCTGGTGGAGCTGGAACCGTGGCTCAGGCGCACCCACATGACGGTCGTGATCAGCCCCAGATAGGCCGCCCTGAGGACTGCGGTGGCCACGATGTACGCGGTGGTGTATTGGGTCAGGCCGAGATACACCACCGCCAGCATCGCGTCCAGCCCCACGGTGATGCCTCCGTACACGAACGCCGGCCGCACTAGACGGCCGCTGGCCAGGAGCACCCAGATCACCGAAAAGTCGAACAGGCTCCAAATGCCGTAGACAACTAACGTGGGCAGCCTCGGGTTGCCTCCGTACAACGCGTCGATGAGGATGTCGTCCCACGGGAAGACGAGCAGCACGAGCGCGCTCAGCAGGAGGTTGCGTGGCGGCGCCTGCCAGCCCGCGACCCGGGCCAGCAGGCGACGCCTACGCGACGACCGCGGGGAGGAGATCGCCACGGCGTCAGTGCTCCGTCGATTGCCTGGGCCGCCTCAGCTCGCGATCACCGATCCGAACACTGTGCAGACGTTCTGCCTCACGAGCGTGGTGCTGTTGTCAAACGCGATGTTGACCGTCACCACCTTGCCGGTCGAGGTCTCAAACAGCACACTCCCGGTCGCGTCGAAATCGCCGGACAGCGGCGAGAGCTGGATGCCTTTCGTCTTGTTGGTAAACGAGGTGTTCTTGAGGATGTGCACCCGCCCGTAGCCGTCGAAGATCCGTCCGAAGATGTCCGCGCTGCCGGCCGACGTGAACGCGAACACAACGGGACGGCCGCTCGAGTCACACCGAGCGTTGATCAGCAACGAGTCGATGTTCACGACCGTGCTGGTACTCGAATTCGGCTTCGCTACGTACGAGAACGTCCTGGTCACCGCGCTGGGCGTGACATCGGCGCTGGCGGCTCCCGCTCCGACTGCGACCAGGGCGCCGATGGAGACGCTTACCGCCGCCATACGGCGGGGATTGATAATTCGTTTCATTTCCAGTCCTTTCCTGCGGGCAGGTGTTGGGTACGAGAACCTTGCCCGCCGCGGCCGCCGAGATCCTCAGTAGTCGGCTACTGAAGTCGGCCGGCCGACCCGCCTAAGTACGAGACATGCGCCGGTTACTTAAGCCGGCCCGAGGGCGAATTGCAGTAGTCGAACACTGAGGATGCGCGAAGGCGCGAGCGGCATTCTCCTCGCCACGACGCATTTCGCCCGGGATCCGACCCACCGGAGTCCCGCGGGCCGGACGATTAGAGAGGTGAGACCGTGTTACGTGTCAGTGCTGCCATGGCCAGGATCCAGCGGTTGCGTACCGTGATTGTGTTGTCCGCACTCGTGTTGGGAGCCGCGATGTCGTGCGGCACCGCATCGGCGGCGACGAGGCGCGCCCCGGGACGCGCGGGTCGTCAACCGTGGGCGTCCCAGATCATCCGTCCGTCGTCGGATGCCGTCGTCCTCGGTCGCTCCGTAGAGGCCGTCGTGCGAGTCGGATCCGGAGTGCGGTCGTTCCAGGCATGGCTGGGCGGGCGAACGACCAGCGGGGCTTTCCGGGCCGCTGCGACTGGAAGCACCCGGGTCGCGAGCCTGCGCTACGGATCGACGCCGGGCCTGCGATTCGGCCGCAATACGCTGTACGTGCGGACGTCGAACGGTAAGGGACGGCGTTGGTTCACCCAGCGCTCGTTCGTCCTGGCTCATGCCGTCGGCGGACTGTTCAACGCGGCGACGGCCCAGGCGGGCTGCGGCACCGGCGCCGAGGTCCGCGTCAACCTGGCGCGGCCAGGACTCGCCGTCACCGTGCGGGTCGACGGCGGCACGCCGCGTGCGATCCGGGGCGGACGCGAGCGGTCGATCAACCTGTACGCCAACAGCGGCCTTCACCCCGGGCGCAACGTGCTCACCGTGCAGGCACTAGACGCCGGTCGTGGCGTCTATCAGCAGCGCGTGCTTCGGGTCACGATGCCTTCGACCATTCCGGTGGCCGCGGCTGGGATCTCGCAGCGTGCCAAGACCGGCCACGCGATCCAGTTCAGCGCCGCCGCCTCGGTGAAGACCAGCCCGGAGCAGCATCTCGTCTACCGGTGGACGATCGTCACCCGCCCGCGCGGCTCGGTGGCCCGGCTCCAGGGGGTCCATAGCGCGCACCCCATCTTGCGGCCGGATCGACCGGGGCGATACGTCGTCCGAGTGAGCATCTTCGAGGTTGCCGGCGCCGCCGCCTCAGGCCGTGTGGCCAATTCGGAGCTGTTGTGCGCGAGCGGCACCGAGTCCACCGCTAAGACCACGGTGTCGGCAGCGCTGTCGGCCGGGCCGATCGGCGTCCCGCTCGACACGATCGCCACGACGAACGGCAGCCTGGGTGTGCGGGTGGCGGACTCGGGGACGATCGGTTCCCAGTTCTACCCCGTCCCCGACCATTCGAAGGCCCTCCAGCTGGTGGTGCTCGACCGGAGCACACTCGCAGAGGAGCAGAACGTCTCCTACGGCAACAACCCCGCGGGCGCGTCAGACCTGCTGAGTGCGGTCAAGCGGCTCTCCAAGAGCGACCTGGTGATCATCACCAAGCCCGATCTGCAGGTGACCAACGCCGCCGATCCCGACTCCGGCGATCCGACCGCGGCCGCCACGATCAACCAGGCGCTGAACTCGATCGGCGTCTCGTCGGTCTCGACCCTCGTGTCGACCGAGGTCGGCTGCCACGAGGACCTGGAAGAAGAGGTTGAGGACACGCCCTGCAGCTCGTTCTCGGCCATCGGAGTGCCGGGAATCCCCCTGGGGCAGGGGGCTCTCAACCCGGGTCTCGGCGCGCCGGGCCCGGGCACGGCCCCCGGCGACCTGCACGGCTACCTGCGCGAGGACCTGACCGGCAACAACTTCACGTTCGTCAACACCGAGCGGGTGCCGCTCGACACGGGCGCCCCCGACGCAAATCCCGCGGTCGTGACCATCGGCAGCGACGAGCCCGGCAGCGAGGTGCCCAAGACGACGTACACCTCGCAGAAGCTGTCCGGACCCGGCTTCTACATCCTGATCCTGAACGCCGGTGACCTCAAGCCCGAGTATCAGGGCACCTTCCCGGACACCGCGCAGGGCCTGTACGGCCTGGGTCTGTACCTGGCTGCCGGTGGCGCGACCAACCCCACCGCGCTGGTGGTCGTCCGCTCGATCGGCGCGGTGAGCAGGCTGGCCCAAGGAACCGATCCGTCCGGGAATTGGGACTATGCGGCCACCCGGCTGCAGCGGCTCGGCGGCAGCCAGTACTACTTCGACGCGCTGGACGGCAAGACGAGCAGCCAGTTCGCCCAGGTCGGACCCTCGGGCTGGCCGGGATATCCGAGCCCATGGACACAGGTCGCGTCACACGAGCACTCCGGGACCGGACGACTCTCCGGCCTGCTCGCGCGCAACAACTCGAGCCAGTTCTACCTGGACGACGCGTACCCCTCGCACCTCAACGATGCGGGACGGCCGCTGGCCGGAAGCCTGGCCGGGATCATGTCGCTGCCGACGACGCCCTGGCCCGGCCGCGGCACCCCGGGGGATCAGGCCGTGCTCGGCTGCATCGCCGCGCACATCGATCCGAACGGAGCGCTGCGAACCCCGATCGAGGCCAACTACACCAACCAGAACCTCATCAACAACTGGGCGGCGTGGGCATCCACTATCGGCGGGGCGGGCTACTACGACACCCTCTCCGGCTACAAGGACTGCGGCTCCTTCACGCGTCCCGACTTCAACGAAGTGACCGATCAGCTACGCAGCGAATGGACCGCCGTGCCGCGCGTCTGGGGTCTGATCGCCGATCTCCAGAAGCCCCTGCTCGATTCCCAGGGGAACGCGGCCGAGATCGGGTCGATCGCCGCCGAGGTCAACGAAGACGTCGGGACGGGTTCGCAGCCCGTCGAGTACGACGGCTGGGAGATCGCCAGCAACCTGCTGTTGCTCGTGGCCAGCATCCCGGAGATCGACGAGGTCGCGGCACCGCTCGAGTTCATGTCCGCGGGGATCGATCTGGCCACGAGCCTGAACCAGAACCCAGACGGAAGCAACGCCCAGGACGACGTGCGCACCACCGCCGCCGACCTCGGCGCCAGCCTGGCCCGCAAGTACACCGCCGACATCGTCGGCCTCGATGAGACCGGAGACATCCTCGTCAGCGACTGGACGAAGCTGCGGCTCGCCGCCCAGAACGCCGCCAACCTCACGAACGCGGCCGCGGACTGGTCCTGGACCAGCGCGGACGCGAAAAAGGCCACCGACCAGCTGCTCGTGGCGACGCGACAGCTCGCCTACACGACGCTGTTCCCGGTCAGATACCACCTGTACCGCCTCCAAGCCGGTGCCGCTGCGGGCAGCGTCAACCCGCAGGACGTCACGTCCTACAGCTGCTCGTATTTCGACGGCTACGCCGACCCCAACACCGGGGATTGGATCTACACCGGGGCCAAGACGTGGCGCCCTTTCGGCTCGGCGGCGCAGTTCGGCAGCGTGGGCGTCACCGTTTCAGGCGCCGGGACCGCGGAGCAGTGGGCCTACGCGACATCGGATGACCGTTTCGTGCAGGACAAGGATCACGCTGCTCAGCTGCCGTCGGCCAAGCTGCTCGGGCTGATGTTCAAGACGCCGACCGACGACGCCTACCAGACGGCGCCGCTGTTCGATCCACTCTCATTCGCGCTCGACGCCTATGCCAACGCCACCGCGAACACCGAGACGGTCACCCACGTCAACGACTCGGTGCAGAAGTTCGGCGGTGGGTCGCTGTCGACCAATCTCAAGTGCAAGGCGAGCTGAGTGATTACGAGGTGTATTACCGCAGCCCGGTTGGGAGATCGCGGCGATCTTTGGCGCCGAGCTTCTGCATCGCCCGGTACAGGTGCGACTCGACGGTGCGGACCGAGAGCACGAGCCGGTCGGCGATCTCCAGGTTGGACAGCCCCTGCGCCGCCAGCTCGACCAGCTGCCTCTCCCGCTCGGTGAGACTCAAGGCATCGGGGTCGAGCCCGCGCACCTGTGGTGCGGATCCGCCCTGAAGGCCCCCGTGCAGCTCGCGACTGCGGGCGGCCGCTCGTCGCGCGGAGTCCTGGCGGCCAGCCTGGACGAAGATCTCGGCGGCGGCCGCGGCGCACTCAGAGGCCTGGGGCACCGCGCCGATCGCTTCGAACTCGTCCGCACAGGCCATGACGGCTATCCCGTTCCGGTCCGCTCGCGCCAGCGCGTCGTCAGCGTATGCCACCGCCAGCGGCGCGTCGCACTCGTTCCGCAACGCAGCCAGCGGCGCTGCCACCCTACGTGGCGGCGCGCCCGCCCGCATTGCCTCGTGGTAGAGCTGCATCGCGTGGATCGGTTCGCTGAAGCTCTCGGCGCACTCCAGGAGCAGCTGCTGCGCACGGGACGGGTCGCCCAGCGCCAACGCGAGCCACGCCTCGCCTCGAACCACGTATGCCCGCTCTGTATTGACCAACTCCCCGGTGATCGCCGCCCGGCAGCGCTTCATAGCTGCCGCCACGCCCTCCCTGTCCCCCATGTAGTAGGCGACTCCGGCCAGCAGCGCATGAGCGCACTTCACCGTCCAGAACGGGTCGTGGAACTCCAGGTGGACCAGCGCCTCCCTCAGCCAGCGGGCGGCGTCCACATACCTGCCGCGCAACATGCAAAGACCACCGAGCGTGCCCGCGCTGATGCCGGCGGCCGCTTCGTCGTAGGTTCGGATTGCCTCCCTCAGAGCCCGGCTCATCCACCGTTCGAGTTCGTCGATCGCCAACCCGGACGCGGTGCCCGCGACGGATGACATCACCATCGCCAGCTCGTCGGCCTCATCGCGCAGTGGTATGGATGGCCGCAGCCGGACGATCAGCTCGGAAGCCTGACGGACCCGGCCGCCGTGGAACAGCTGGGCGGCATGGATAACCTCCACCTGCCGCCGCTCCGCCGGCTCGAGCGTCTCGTCGGCCAGCGCCTGCGCGGACAGCTCGCCCGCGGTGCGGAAGTCGGTGTTCATCGCTACTGCTCGCAACCGGATTGGCGTCAGCTTGCGCCGCCAACCCGGGTCGTCCCACCACCCCATGGCCCGGCTCACCAGGGCCAGCGACTCCTCCGCTCGACGCAGGCCCCACATCAATCCGACCGCGCGCTGCTGTGCGTAGGCAAGCGCCGCCTCCTGCGTGTCGAAGGCTCCTTCAAGCGGCGCCAGGACCTCCTCAGCGTCCTCGTAACGCTGGCGTACGGCACAGGCGCGCGCGACCAGCAAGGCGGCCTGGCCTCCGGCGCCACCATCGAGTGCCAGCCGGCCAAGCCGCTCGCCGAACTCAGGATCTCCTGCCGCAATTGCCGATGCCGCGGCTTCCAGCATCAGATCCGCGGGGACGGGATCGCCGGCATCGAGTAGCCAGCGGGCGATCCGCAGCGCGTCGTCGCGCGAGCGGTCGGTCCTCGCCCGTACGGCGCGGGCGAGCTCGCGGCGCGTCTGGGCTGCCCGAATCACCGGCATCGATGATCGGACTACATCCCCGTACAGCGGATGCGCCAGCTGGACGGTGCTGACAGGGCTCGCGCCGTCCAGCCTGATGATCCCGTGTGTCTCCACCGATGTTGTTGCTGCAAGGCCGGCGAGCGACAGGAGCTCCTGCAGGCGAAGGGGCTCGCCCAGGGCGAGCAGCTCGATCACATGCCGCTCGTCGTCATCGAGCTCCGACATGCGGCCGCCGATGAGCTCGGTCAGGGACTCGCTCGGAGCTGGGCGCTGAGCGAGCCGCCAGTACCCGTCGACGCTGACGAACGCGTCGGCGGCACGCGCCGCCCGGAGGAGCTCGTGCGTGTAGAGCACGTTGCCCTGCGAGGTGTCGTAGATCCACCGGCAGGCGCGCTGCTCGACCGGCCCGACCAGGACGGCCTCGATCAGCTCCGCGGTGTTCGCTTCAGACAGCGGCTGAAGCTCCAGGCGCTCCGCGCCGGCATCCTTCCACAGCGCCTGCACCGCGTCCGGACAGGGTTCCGAGGACCGGACCGTGGCCAGGACGAAGGCGGTGCCAGTCATCGCGAGCTGGAGGATCAGCGCCGCCGAGGCTGGGTCGAGCCGCTGCGCATCGTCGACGCCGATCACGATCGGACGGCCCTCGGCGTGCTCCCGAAGGGCCCGGGCGGTGCTCTGCAGCTGCAACAGCTGATCGTCGGCCCGGGCATCAGGAGGAAGGAGCTCCGCGCAAGCCGCCAGCGGCACCGCCGCCGCGCTCCGCGTGCCCTGCACCCAGCGGACCATGGCACCGGCCCTATCCGCCGCCGCGATTGCCTCCCGAGCCAGCCGTGACTTGCCCACCCCGGCCGGGGCGATCACGGCAACCGCTGGAAACGTGGCGTTCGCCCAGACGCTGGAGATCTGCTCGAGCTCCTCGTCGCGGCCGATCAGCGGCCACGAATGCGCTACCCCCGAACCGTCCCGCGCCCCGGTCACGGTCATCGACGCAGACTACCTCGCGATGAGCCGATCCGAAAGGGGGTCAGAGTCGGGCTCGACGAGCGCGGGTCCGCGCGCTTGGTGGACGGTGATCGTTCGCTCAGGTCGCCCGTGGCCGATGAAGGCGATCGTCCAGCTGGCGATGGTGGCGACGCGGTTCTTGAATCCGGTGAGGAAGGCCAGGTGCACGAGAAGCCAGGCGAGCCAGCCAACGAAGCCGGAGAGCCGGACCGGACCGAGCTTTGCTACGGCCCGGAAGCGCGAGATCGTCGCGAGTGATCCGAGGTCCCGGTACTTGAAGGGCCCGACGGGCTTGCCCCGCAGCCTCCGGTCGATCGTTCGAGCAGCGTGGACTCCGGACTGCATCGCGACCTCGGCCACCCCCGGCAGGTGGCTCAGCGCCATCAGGTCCCCGACCACGAAGATCTCGGGATGCCCGGGCACGGTGCAGTCGTCGCGGACCTGAACGCGTCCAGCGCGGTCCACCGCGGTCCCGGCGGCTTGGGCGAGGCTGTGACCGAGGGACGACGCCTGCACGCCGGCGGCCCAGATCTTGGTGATCGCGGGGATCCGTTTCAGCGCCGGGTCCTCGCTCCCGGTGTCGACGCCACTCGCGTCGACACCGGTGACCCGGACCCCGAGGTGGATCTCGACCCCGAGTCGCTCCAGGTCCTTGATCGCGCGTCGCTGCAGCGACTCGGGGAAGGAGGCGAGCAGTTGGCTGCCTCCGTCGAGCAGCAGAACGCGGGCGGACCGCGGGTCGATCGAGCGGAAGTTCCGCCCGAGCGCACGGTGCGAGAGCTCCGCGATCTGTCCTGCCATCTCCACGCCGGTCGGACCGGCTCCAATCACCACGAACGTCATCAAGCGCCTGCGCTGCTCCGGATCCGGCTCGCGTTCGGCAAGCTCGAACGCGCCGAAGATGCGGGCACGGATCTCGAGCGCATCGTCGATCGTCTTCAGGCCGGGTGCAGCGGCCGCGAACTCCTCGTGGCCGAAGTAGGACTGCGCCGCCCCGGTCGCAACGATCAGGCTGTCGTAGCCGATCTCCCACTGCGTGGCGAGCGCCTGCACGGCAAGTGACCGCCGGTTCGCATCGATCCCGACCACTTCGCCGAGCACAACCCTGGCGTTGCGCTGCCTTCGCAGTACGTCGCGAATAGGGGGCGCGATCTCGCCCGAGGAGAGAATTCCCGTGGCGAGTTGGTAGAGCAGAGGCTGGAACAGATGATGGTTGGTGCGATCGACCACCGTGATCTCGACGGGGGCGCGCCTCAGCGCCCGGGCGGCGAACAGCCCGCCGAACCCGCAACCGACGATCACCACGCGGTGCGGCGAAACTCCATCAGGCGTGCCGGCGAGACGTGCGCGCGAGGCGGCCGAGCTATCAGCGTGGTGTGCCACGGGTGCCATGGGCGCACACGGTAAGGCGACATACCCAGCTTCGTCTCGGGTCCTTCCCTGGTCTCGTCCCTAGTCTGCGACCGCGCCTGCCGAGGCCGTGTTCAGTGCGCGCGGCGCTCGTGAGCAAAACGTCCCTCAGCAGTCCACCAGGGATGCGACTAGGGATCCAATCGATGTGAGGGCTCCGGATCGGTTCTAGGTTCGGCGGCGTCAAATCAGCCGTCCGAAAGGAACCGCATGAGACGCGCAGACGGATCTACCTCCCCCCGCCCCGGCGTGATCACCGCCGTGGTCTGCCTGGCGCTCGCCGCCGTGGTTGCCGCGATGGCGTCCCTGAATGTCGCGCTGCCGGACATCGCGCGCGACACCCACGCCTCCCAGACGGAGCTGACCTGGGTGATCGACGCGTATTCGCTCGCGTTCGCATCGCTGCTGCTACCCGGCGGCGGGCTGGGCGATCGCTATGGCCGCCGGATGGCTCTGATCGTGGGCCTGCTCATCTTCGGCACGGGCTCCGCGATCGCGATGGCCGCCACCTCCGCCAGCGAGCTGATCGCGCTGCGCGCGGTCCTCGGCCTCGGCGCGGCGCTCGTCATGCCGGCGACGCTATCCACGATCACCAGCACCTTCCCGCCCTCCGAGCGCACCCGTGCGGTCAGCATCTGGTCCGCGGTCGGCGGCGGCGCCGGCATCCTCGGCCTGCTCGCCTCTGGCCTCCTGCTCGCCGTCTTCTCGTGGCGCTCGATCTTCGGACTCAACGTGGTGCTCGCAGCCGTCGCGCTGGCCGGCACGCTGCGGTTCGTGCCCGAGTCGGCCGAGCCGGACGCCCCCCGCCTTGACGTTGGCGGCGCCGTCATCGCGGTAGGCGCGCTCGTCGCGCTCGTGTTCTCCATCATCGAGGCGCCCACCTACGGCTGGCTGGCGACCCGCACGATCGGCGGCCTCGCGCTGGCCGCGGCGCTGCTCATCTGCTTCGTCCTCTGGGAGCTCCGCCAGTCCCATCCGCTGCTCGACCCGCGGCTGTTCCGTAACCGGCCCCTGGCCACGGGGAGCATGTCTATTTTCGTGCAGTTCTTCGCCTTCTTCGGCTTCACCTTCATCGGCATGCAGTACCTCCAGATCATCCGCGGCGACAGCCCGCTGCTCGCCGCCGTCCAGGTGCTGCCGCTGGCCGCGGCGATGGTGCCGACCTCCCGCCTCGCCCCCGGGCTCACGGCCCGCTACGGCACCCGGACGGTGTGCGCCTGCGGCCTGGCCCTCTGCGGCGTGGGCCTGGCCATCATCGCCCAGTGCGGCACCGACACGCCGTACGCGCTGATGGCCGCCGGGCTGGTCGTACTGGGAGTCGGGATGGGAGCCGCGATGACCCCGGCGACCAGCGCGATCACCGAGGCGCTCCCGCTCGCGCAGCAGGGCGTCGGCTCGGCGATCAACGACCTCTCCCGCGAGGTCGGCGGCGCCACCGGAATCGCGGTCATCGGCAGCATCCTGACCTCCGCCTATACGAGCCACGTCAATCTCAGTGGGCTGCCGAGCAAGGTCGCCAGCGAGGTCAAGAAGTCCTACGCGGCCGCCTCGCGCCTTGGCTCCCAGGCCTCCGACCGTGCCCACACCGCGTTCGTCAGCGCGATGCACGTCGCACTGCTCACCGGCGCCGGCGCCGTCCTCCTCGCGGCGGCCGCGACCCTCATCCTGTTGGCCCACCGGGTCGGCGCGGAAGAACCCAGCTCGCCAGCCGCGGACGATGCCCCTAGTCGGTTGCGCCGGCGGCCGCGGCCTGCAGCGGCTGGTGCGCGAGCTCGAAGCGCGAGGACACACCGAGCTTGAGGAACACCTTGCGCAGGTGGTACTCCACCGTCTTGGGGCTCAGGAACAGCTGCGCGGCGACATCGCGGTTGCTCGCACCGCCGCCGACGAGCCTGGCGATGCGCAGCTCCTGCGGGGTCAGGGTGTCGAGCGTCGACGGATCACGCTTTCGCGCCGTGATCCCCGTCGCCTCAAGCTCGGCCCTGGCGCGGTCGGCCCACAGCGGGGTGTTCAGACCCTCGAACGTCGCGAGCGCGTCACGGAGCGGGGTGCGCGCCTCCGTCCTGCGCTGCGCGCGTCGCAGGCATTCCCCGTACGCGAGCTCGGTCCTCGCGCGCTCGAACGGCTCCCCGTGCTGCCGCTGTTGGGACAGGGCCTCCAGGAACAGCGGCTCGGCCACCTCAGCGGACGGCGCCAGCAGGGCATGGGTCCGCGCGAGTACACCGAGGCGGCCCCGGTCCTGCCACTGCTCGCCCAAGGTCGTGAGCGCATCGAGGGCTGCGCGCCCCGGCTCGGGGTCACCGCTCAGAAGGGCTGCCTCCACCAGCATCGGGGCAGCGGTCAGCCTGAGCAATGGATGCGAGACGGTCTCGATCAGCTCACGCGCGGCTGCACCGTGGGCGAGGGACAGCTCGAGCTCCGCGATTCCGAGGCGAACGTCATCAGCGGCGACGGCGAGCCCGTGAGCGAGCGCCCGGTGCAGCGTCGCCTCGCCCAGCGCTCGACATTCGTCGATGTCACCGCGGGCGGCGAGGCAGCGAACGAGCATCGCCGAGAAACAGGCCTCGAGGTTCTCCTGCCCGAGCTGGCGCGTGAGCTCGATCCCCTCCCGCGCGCACTCCTCCGCCTCGTCGAACGCCCGTACGTTGACGTCGAGCCGAGCGGTGCCGAGCATGGCCAGCGGGAGCATGTTGAACGAACCCGCCGTCCGCGCCAACGCGGTCGCACGCATGAACAGCTCGCGAGCGCTGTGCAGGTCCCCGAGATAGGCGCTGGCGATGCCGGTCCAGGTCATGAACCGGAAATCGTCGGCCGCCGCTCCAACCCGGATCGCCTCGCGCAGCCGTGCGCGCGCGGTGTCTCGAGACCCTGCGTCGGCCGTGACCATCACGCCCAGAAACATCCGAAGGAAGGATTCGTACGGCCTGCCCGTCGGCGGCAGATCCATGACGAACTCGTGAGCCTCGCGGAATGCCCGCTCGGGCCAGCCGGAGACGAACGCCGGCGTTATGGCATGGGCCTGGAGCTCGAGCGCGCGCCCCGGGTCCTCATCGACGACCGCATGCGCAGCGGTCAGCAGAAGTTCGTACGCCGTGGCCGGGGCTCCCCGCTGTAGCTCGAGCGCGCCTCTCACCAGGACAAGCGCCGCCTGGTCCGAGGCGGTATGGGCGACCGCATGCGCCTTCTCGGCCAGCCGAGAGGCCGCGTCCGAGTCCCCCGCGTCCACGTACGCCTGGGCGGCTGAGATGAGCCGACGAACGCGACCGCCAGCATCACTCGACAGGTCAGCCGCGCGGGCGAGAACGGCCGCGGCGGAGCCGAACGCTCCGCGTCGGGCAGCGGCTGACGCAGCCTCTTCGAGCTCCGCGGCCAGAGCTTCGTCAGGCTGGTCCGTCGCGGCGGCCAGGTGGGAGGCCCGCGCGAGCGGGTCGGCGGCTCCCAATGCCAGCAAACGGTGCGCCTCGGCGCGCTCGGCGCGCGAGGAGGCGTTGTAGACGGTAGAACGCACGAGCGGATGACGAAACACGATCGCGTCGACACCGCCGATCAGGCCCGCATCCGCGCCCGCGCGTGCAGCCATCGGCGATAGGTCGCCGAGCCGCGCGAGCTCGGCCCACGTCGCCGCCTCATCGGTCTCGGTCGCCGCCGCCAGCAGCAGCAGCCGGCGTGTTTGATCCGGCAGGGCGAGAACCCGCGCCCGGAACGCTGCCTCGACCCCCGTGTCCTTGGCACCGGTGGCGTCCTGCGCCGGTAGCTCGAGCAGCGCCAGCGGGTTGCCGCCCGCCTGTCCAAGCAGCCGGCGTTCCGCCTCCTGGGTGAGCGTTGCCCCTCGACTGCTCGCCACCACCTGGCGCGCCGCCGGCTCCGACAGCGGGGCGAGCGTCAGCTGCTGCAGCCCCGGCGCCTCGAACCAGCTGGCGGGATCGTCACGTACGGCGAACAGCATCACCACTCCCTCAGCACCGAGGCGGCGCGCGGCAAACAGCAAGGCCTGCGCCGACGGGCCATCGACCCACTGTAGATCGTCGATGGCGCACAACAGCGGGCCTTCCGCGGTCGCCTCGGCGAGGAGGTTTAGGGTGGCCAGGCCAAGCAGCAGCCGGTCCTCCACGCGGTCGTCGCTCATCCCCAGCGCGCTCCTGAGCGCAGCCGTCTGCGGGGCGGGCAGCCGGTCGACCAGACCTTGCAGCGGTCGCAGTAGCTGCTCCAGGCCGGCCAGCGGGATTTCGTGCTCGGACTCCACGCCGGTGCATCGAAGGGTCCGTAAGCCGGACCTCTGGGACGCGTGCTCGAGCACCGCGGTCTTACCGATGCCGGCCTCGCCCCGGATCAGCAACGAAGCGCTCATGCCGCCCAGTGCGTCCTCGAGCAGGCTCTCTATCAACCGCTGCTCGGGATCGCGGCCGATCAGCATCGGCCCATCCTACGCCCCGCTCTCCTGGCGCTGGCTGACGACAGCGTGGCTGAACGTCCTGAATAAGGCCGGCGCCGTCGCCCAGGGCCACCTGGTTCTCGCCGCCTGCCAGCTCCTCTGCTACTAGGCGGGCACCGGGTCGGCGGCCGAACGGCGGGCACCTGCGGAGGGGATTGGCGCCGGGTCGCGTCTCGTTGACCTGCACAACGCGTCACCGCAAGCGTTTCGGTCCGACCGTGTCGTGTCAGGCATGCCCCACATGCTCGACTCGACGAGGTCTGTGCCAGACGCGTGCGTTGACGTGATTTGCAGGTCAACGGCGCCGCCGCGCCGGCAACGCGCACCGTGGCCGAACGGAGGAGAAGAGAGAAGAGCGAAGAGCGGCGAGCCCAGAGCTCCGAGCGCGAGAGGTTTCAGGAGCGGGAGCCCGCCAGCTCTCGCCGGTGGCTGACCCCCAGCTTCTGCATCGCCCGGTACAGATGCGACTCAACCGTGCGCACCGACAGCACCAGTTGGTCCGCGATCTGCGCGTTCGAGAGGCCGCGTGAAGCCAGCTCGACGAGTTGCTCCTCACGCGGGGTTAGCTCGACGGCCTCGCGGTCGACACCGTCGATCGGGGGCAACGTGCCGTCCTGGCCGTGTCCGAACAGCTCTCGGCTGCGGGCGGCAGCACGTCGCGCCGAATCCTGGCGTCCTCCCTGGACAAATGCGGCGGCCGCATCGGCTGCGGCCTCGGTCGCGTAACGGAGAGCCCCGATACGCTCGAACTCGTCGGCGGCATCGAGCAACCGAGCACCATCATGTGTGGCGGCGGCGAGGGCATGCTGCGTGTATGCCGATGCGAGGGGGGCATCGCAGCGGTCGAGCAGCGCCGACAACGCGCGCGCGACGGTGGCGGCCGGCGCACCGGCGCGCATCGCCTCGTAGGAAAGTTGCGCGGCATGCAACGGCATGTGCTCGAGCCGCGCCGCAGCGTCCAACAAGAGTCGTTGCGCGCGGGGTCGGTCGTGGCGCCCCACCGCTGCCCAGCCCTGCGCGCGGATCAGATAGGGCAGCTGATTCGGCAGGGGATCGTGCCCCTGCAGAGCGTCGTTGCAGCGGCTCATGGCAACGTCGATCTCCTCATCGCCGGTCATGCAGGCCACACCGACCTGGAATGCGCGCGTGATCATGAGCGCGCCGAACGTATCCCGATGCTCGAAATGGACCTCCGCCTCGGCAAGCAAGCGTGTCGCATCGCGATACCGACCGGCCAGATATGCCAGCGCGCCGAGCGCCAGCGCGCCCAGACCCGAGGCGGCGGCGTCGCCTGCCCTTACCCCCTGCTGAAGCACCGCGATCATCTCGGTCCTCAGCTCGGCCAGCGCCTCACCGCTTTCAACCGAGATCTGACACAGGGCGATCAGCACTCGCTCATCGTGATGATTGCGGAGGGGGATCGTCAGCTGCTGCGTGCGGATCAACTCGTACGCCGCGACCCCCCGACCGCTGTAGAACAGGTTCAGCGCATGCACCAGCTCGACCTCCCGGCGGACCCCGTCGTCGAGTGAGTCGTCGGCCAGCATCTCCGCTGAATCCTCGACCGCGCCAGAGAACTCGTCGAGCAGGGCGGCGAGCCCCAGTCGGACGGGCTCGAGGCGTCGCCGCCACTCAGCGTCCGGCCACCAATCCTCCGCTCGCTCGATCAGCGCCCGGGCCTCGGCGGGGCGCTTGAGCCCCCAATACAGGAGCGGGATTCGCTGCTGGAGGTATGCGACCGCGAGTTCGGGCGAGTCCATCTCGCCCTCCAGACCGCCGAGCGTCGACTCGGCCTCGGCATAGCGCTTGCGGATCACGTGGGCGCGGGCGAGCAGCATCGATGCCCTGACCCCTCCACCGGCCTGAATCGCCCGCCGTGCCAGGTCGGCGCCGAGATCGGGATCAACGCTCAGGCTCGCGGCCTGAGCCGCATCCAACAAGGTCGCCGAGGGGATCGGCTCACCCGCGTCGAGGAGCCAACGTGCCACCCGCAGTGAGTCCTGCGGGGTCAGCTCGCCACGCCCCTGCACGGTCGCGGCGAGCGCGAGTCGCAGGTCGCGCGCCCGTAGCCTCGGCAACGCGCTCACGAGCACTTCTCCGTACAGGGGATGGCCAAGTCGCACGTCCGCTTCGGGCAGGCTCCCTTCCACTGTTATAAGCCCGCGGTCCTCGACCGAGGCCAGCGAGTCGCCGCCGGCGAGCTCAATCAGCTCGTGCAAACGAAGCGGCTCCCCCAACGCCAGCAGCTCGAGCGCGCGGCGTTCACGGTTGCCCAGGCCGTGCAGCCGCGCCGAGATCAGATCGACGAGCGATCCACTCAGCGCCGGACGGACCTGGAGTCGCCAGAAGCCGTTGACCTGAGATAACGCGCCGCTGCTGAGCGCGCCAAGGAGCAACTCCCGTACGTACAGTGCGTTCCCGCGGCTGGCATCCCACACCCATCGCAGGACGCGCTGCTCGACGGGGCCGCCAACCACGCTCTCCACAAGCTCCGCGGTGTCTTGCTCATCTAGGGCTGCCAACTCCACGCGCCGTGCCCCCGCGTCCTTCCACAGCGAGACGATTGCGTCCGGACACGGCTCTCCGCTGCGGACCGTCGCCAGCACGAACGCCACCGCCGCGTTCGCCAGATGCAACACCAGGGACGCCGACGTCTGATCCAGCAACTGGGCATCATCGACCACCAGCATCAGCGGCCGGCCACGCGCCAAGTCGGCCAGCGCCTGCACGCTTCCGCGCAACAACTCGAACCGGTCATCGGATCGTACCTCAACCGGAATCACCGCCGCGAATGCGCCCAACGGAACCGTCGCCGCGCTGCGGGTCGCCTGCACCCAGAGCGTGTGCATTCCGCCACGCTCGGCCTCCGCCAGCGCCTCGCGCGCCAGTCGCGACTTACCCACCCCCGCCGGCGCGTGGACTACCACGCCGCCCGTTCCGCTCGCACTAGCGCGCGCAACCTCAGCGAGCTCGTTCAGACGCCCCACCATCGGCCACGCTGGCGCGGTCCCGACCGACCACGAGGATGATGTCGGTTTCCCCACGGTTCCGGCGTTCGACTATATCCCAGGGAGGGTGTCGTTCATCAAGGTGCCGGCCCTGCGTCTTCGGGCGCCGTGTCCGCCGAGCCCGGCCGGCGCAGGTGTTGCATCCGGGTGCGCCTGGGCAAAGCGGCCTCACGGACCACGATCTTGATGACGGCTGCGAGCGGGACGGCGACGATCGCGCCGATGACGCCCAGGAGTGACGCTCCGATCATCACGGCAAGGACCGTCGTGAGCGCAGACAGCGCGACGGCGCGCCGGAAGACGATCGGATAGAGGACGTTATTCTCGACCTGCTGATAGACGAGTTGGATCGCGAGCATCGCGATTGCTGTCGAGGTACTGATCGTGAGCCCGGCGAGGACGAGGATCAACGCGGCGATCGTCGCGCCCAACTGTGGGACCAGGTCGAGCAAACCTGTGATGACAGCCAGGACGATCGGGAAGGGAAGGCCGAACGCGAACGCGGCAAGGCCCGCAACCGTTCCGGCGACGACTGAGATCATGACGTTCCCGACCAGGGTGGCTGCCACGGCCGAGATCGACTGATCCAGAACCGGTCTCCACCGTGCTTCGGTTTGAGGCCGTGTGAACCCGAACACCCAATTAGTGAGCAGCGGACGCTCGATCAGCAGGAACAGCGACAGGAACGTCAGCGTCAGCACTGATAACAGTGAGGAGAACGCGCTGCCCGCAATACCGAGCACCGTGGTCGCTGCCCGGGGTACCTCCTTGGCCAGGGTGGACAGATCTGAGTCCATCGAGCGTTTGCTCACGTGCGACAAGAGCGGCTTCAGCGTGGGGTTGGCCGCCAGCCGGTTCCAGTAACCGGGGAGATGGTCGGCGAAGGCGCGAATCTCGCTCCACAGAGGATTGATCGTCACCAGCACGACTAACGTGACACCCGCGAGCAGTGATGCGAACACGAACAACGCTGCTCGAGGGCGCGACCAGCCTCGGGCGACCAGGGCGCCGACAGCCGGGTCGAGCCCGAGAGACAGCACCGTTGCCACGACGATGGAGAAAAGCAATCCGCGCGCCGCTACCAACAGCAATGCGACGGTTACCAGAGCCGCGATCACGATGAGCGTCCGGATCGGGACGACGATCTCAACGCGCGAGACCCGCCGGCGCTCGATGGTCGGGTCCCCGTCACCATGAACGGGCATAGCCGGAAGCCTGCGGCACAGCCCTCGTCCCGTCCTCAGTAAGCCGCTACTGCAATCGCGCCACTGCCCTACTGAGCCCTCGATCGCGGGCAGAGGCTCGGCGTTCTGAACGTCAGTGGGGGACGTCGAGGACCGGCACCGACAGCGGCTTGGTCTCGACGACGCAGCGAGAGGCCGAGCCCACATCCGCCGGAAACGCCTCGGCTAGGGCGTCGGCGATCAGATGGGCGCGCGCGGCGTACCCGGGCGAGTAGTAGTGGATCCCGTCGGGGATGAACCAACTGTCGTTGGCCACTCCGGCCCAGTCGAACACGCGCATGTTGGGATACCGGGCGCAGGCCTGGACCAGCGCCTCGTCCCAGCGTTGCATGTTTGACTCTGCGTACGGGCCGCTGGCCACCAGCGACTTGACGTTGACCCACATCACCGGTTGATCGCCGATGGCAGCCATCATCCGATCGATGCGGGCGCTGAGCCCGACGTTGGAGCCGACGTAGACATCGGCGGCGTCGTTAGTGCCAAGCGCGAGCACCCAGCAGCCGCGGTAGCCGCTGTGTCGGAGATCCTGAGCCAGGGTGTAGGCGTCCGTTGTCCCCTTCGGGGTCTCCACGATCGAGGTGGCGGGCGTGATCTCGAACAGCGACCGCCGGACGCCGACGCGAGCGTACTGGGCGGCCATTCGCTGCCCGGGATCGGGCAGGTAGTCGGCGGAGATCAGTCCTGCGGAAGTGGAGTCACCGAAGTGCACGACCGCTCGGCAAGACGTCCGCAAAGCACCGCTGTGCGCGTCTGCCGTGGTGGTCGCGACGGTTGTCCCGGTCGGCGCCTTCGCAGTCGCGCCTACGTGCACCGGCCGGTTCGGAGTCGCGGCGCCGCCGGTAGACGCCGGCTGGATGGGGTCCGCGCCCCCGATTTGAGCCTGGATCGTCCCGGCCGCCGGTGACGAGGTGACGAATCCCACCCCGGACAGCCCCACCCCGGCGAGCACCAGCGCAAGCCCCCCGACCGCGAAGCTAACCCGAGCCCGTATCGGCTGCAGCCCAGCGCGCCATCCGCCTGAGCTCAGACGGTCCCAGAACCTCCCGAGTGCTCCGTGGCGGATCGGTTGCTCGATGTATCGCCACGAAAGTGCGGCCAAGCCGACGGCGGCAGCCACCTGTGCCGCGGCCCTCAGGAGGTCCGGCCCCCGGCTCGAGGCCGGGCTGGTGAGCACAATGATCGGTTCGTGCCAGAGGTAGATCGCGTAGGAGCGGACCCCCAGCCAGACCAGAGGACCCCATCCCAGCAAACGGCCGACCCGGGTGGCGGGATGAGCCGCGACCGCCACCACCGCCACCGTGGCAACTGACAGCAGAACGATCCCGTATGGATACAGAAACGCCGAGTAGCCGTTCTCGCGCCACACCAGGAAGGCGATGGCGGCCAGCCCGGTGACGCCGGCTACGTCGAGGATGCGGCGGGCGTTCGGGGTGACGCTGGTGGTCAGCGACCGGCTCGGCCACACCATCGCCAAAGCCGCTCCGAACAGCAGCCCGAAGGCCCGCGTGTCGGTGCCCTCGTAGATTCGCGTCGAGTCGAAGCTGGGGTGGTACAGCAGCGCCATCTCGGTCGCGGAGACTGCGGCCAGCACCAGCGTGACGGCGGCCAGCCGCGGCCGGATCCCGATCGGTCGGCGCCGTTCCGGGACCAGCCACAGTCCCAGCAGCAGCAGCAACGGCCAGACCAGGTAGAACTGCTCTTCGACCGCGAGAGACCACAGATGGTTCAGGGGCGTTGGCGACGCAAAGCGGGCGAAGTAGGACGCGTGCTGGGAGATCTGCCACCAGTTGTTCACGTACAGGAGCGACGTGAGGACCTCGCCGCGGAGCTCGGCCAGGCGAGATCGGTCGGCGACCGCCACCCAAATCGTGACCACCGCCAGCATCACGAACAGGGCGGGAAGCAGCCGCCTCGCACGCCGCAGCCAGAAGTCACGTAGCCGCCACCGGCCCTGACGACGCTGATCGAGCAGCAGATCGGTGATCAGATAGCCGCTCAACGTGAAGAACACCCCCACGCCCAGCAGCCCGCCGGGCGCCCAGCCGAAGCCCAGGTGATAGGCAATGACGGCCAGCACCGCCACGGCTCTCACGCCGTCCAACCCCGGCATGTATCGGGCGCTGCGAAGTGCGGGTTCAGGCATTCACGGCCGGCAGTGATCGTGACGTATTCATGGCACAACCCCCCGCGCGCGAGGCGCGCATGCGTTCAGAGTACGCCCAATCCGTGGCCGAGCCGGGAAACCGCGTGCAGCACGCCGCGATCTCACCTAGCCGCCACCGTCTGCTTTGTGGCACTGGAAACTGGGGTGTTGGCACTGGAAACTTGGTGTGTTGATTGGTGATGTCACCGGAGTCTCACTTTCTGGTTGGTGGAACGGGCCGGCCGCTACCCGAGATGCTCTTCGAGCCAGTCGAAGATCCGGGCCTCGCGCAACGCCTGGGCGAGCGGCTCACAGTGTCCGCCGGCGCCTTCGTGCGCAGTGAAGGTGACTATCTCCTTGGGGCCATGGAGGCGGTCGAATAGCTGCCGGGACTGCCCGGGCCAGAGCTGCTCGCCTTCCGATTCGGTGATCAGGAGCGGCGTCTCGATCTGCTCCACCTCGTCGCCGAGGTGGTAGGCGGCGAGGGTGAGAAATAACCGGAAGGCCGAGCCGCCGTTGTGACCGTACGGTTCGGCGTGGGAGCGCAGCAGTTGGGTGCGGGCCGGCCAGAACAGCTCGGCGATGTGCATCTCGCGATCGAACGCCGACTGACGGCGGCCGTTCAGTTGCTCGCGCATCGCGCTGGGAAGCCGATCGATCCAGGCAGTCGCGACGTCGACGATGCCGGGGTCGACGACCGCGGCGGCGAACCGATGCTCGAACGCGAGCGCGCGCGCGACCCAATAGCCGCCCTGTCCAATGCCGATGACCGCCACTCGGTCGGGGTCGACGTCGGCACGGGCCAGGACCGCATCGAGCACGGGGGTGAGAACCATCTCCCAGTCGGGACGAAAGGGAATCCGGTGCTCCAGCAGCATCGCCTGCTGCCCCGGGCCGTCGAAGGTCAGCCAGTGATAACCGCGCTCGGCGGCGGCGGCACCCGCTTGGGCCCATGTCTCCGAGGTCGCCTGGTAGGAGCCATTGTTGACGACGACGAGTGGACGGCCCCCACCCCCTGGCGCGGCTGCGGGGAAGAAGAAGGCGGGTAAGGCAGTGTCCTCGTAGGCAACGGCAAGCCGCTCGCCCGGCACAGGACTCAGGTCGAGGATCTGCTCCCAGCACGTCCGCTGGCGCCGCCAGATGTCGAGCCGGCGGTCTGGTTCGCTGGAATGTGAGATCAGGTACAGCGCCGTGGCGTAGTACGTGGCGGCCCGCCTGAAGTGCGCCAGCGCACTGACCCGGCGGCCGCTCCGGCGAGCCCGGACGGCCGCGACCCACACCGTACCGGCCGTCGCCGTCCACTCGTGCAGCCACGAGTCAGCGTCCCCGTCCGTGATCCGCCCGGCAGTGGCGAGCACCTCTCCGACGTCCGCGCCCTGGCGATAGCTCGCGCCCAGCGCCCGCTCGAACGCGAACTGGAACTCGTCGTCTTGGAAGACAAGCATCTCGGTTCTCCGACGCCGATCGCCTGGCGCGCGATCAGTAGCGCATCCCGCTGGTCGGTGGGAGCACCTCGAGCTTGTCCAGGAGCGTCGACCGGAGCGATTCCAGCTCGGCGTGGGAGATCCGGAGGCCTCGCGCGACGTCGACGGCCGGGATGCCGGCGAGCAGCATGCTGAAGATGGCGTGCTCGGCCGGGTCGAGGCGCTCGTGCAGCATCGCCCCGACGCGCGGTGGCACGGTCGGCAATAGCCGGGCCCCGAGCCCCACGCGGCGAAGCACGACCGACAACTCCGCGTCGCAGTCATACCTGCTCACCAGCGCGTCGGCTTCGGCCGCCACGCAACATGCCGCCAGCACCCCATCCGGGTAGGCCGAGCAGATCACTACCGCAGGCGGGGCAGCAGTCCGCTTGAGCTCACGGCACAACCAGAAGCCGCTCCGCGACCGCGTGCGATGACCGACCACGGCCACGTCGACCGGCTCGTTCTCCACCATCCACATCGCTTCCTCGACGCTCTCGGCCACCCCGGCCAACCGAAGGCCCTGCTCCCTCTCCAGCAGACTGGACAGCCGAGAGCGCAAGCACTCATGGTTCTCGACCACCAGGACACCGAGCGCCGGGGCCGTGGCCGGCCGGTGAGACCGGTCTGAAATCGAGTCCCGACTGGTTTCGACAGTTGTTGTGCTCATGGGTGAATCGCTCCTTGGCGGTCAGGTGTTGCTTGGCTCATGGAGCGTGGCGGAGCAGCGGGGCCGCATCCTCAGTGGCGAGGTACTGCAATTCGGTCCAGCAGCCGCTTAAGTAATCCCTGCGAAAAGTTCAGTACGCGGCTACTGAAGTTCGACCGCCGCGCCTGCGGAATCGTGTGGCCACGCAATGCACGCTGCGACCAACTCGATCTCGCCGGAGACGTTCCTCGCCATCATGGCTGCCGCGGCCTTCGCGGGGACCCTGGCGTCATTGGCGGGCCGAGCTGGGCTCGTGGTGCCGGTGGTGGTGATCGAGCTGCTGGCGGGCATCGTCTTGGGGCCGCACGTGGCCGGATTCACGGTGAGCTCCGCCGTCCTGCTGTTCAAAAACCTCGGGCTGGCGCTGTTGTTCTTCTTCGCCGGCTATGAGCTTGACCTGCGCAGGATCGCCGGCCGGCCGCTCCGCCTGGGGGTACTCGGGTGGGGCGTGTCGCTGTTGCTCGCCTACGCCGCGGTGGGCGTGCTCCACTGGGCGGGGATCGCCGTGTCGGTCCTGTACACCGGCTCGGCCCTGGCGACTACCGCGATCGGCACCCTGATCCCGGTCCTGTCCGACACCGGCGAGCTGAGTACCCCCTTCGGCACCTACCTGCTGGCGGCCGGAGCCTGTGCCGAGTTCGGACCGATCCTGCTGCTGACGCTCGTCCTCTCGACCCAGAGCTCGCTGCACAACGCGCTGATCCTGCTGGCATTCGTCGCGGCGGCGGCCGTCGCCGGCGTATGTGCGATCGCCTCGCGCCGGCGAACTCTGCGATGGCTGGAACGCACCCTCGAGGCCAGCTCCCAGCTCGCGGTGCGCTGGGTGCTGGTGCTGACCTTCGGGCTGGCCCTGCTGGCCTACCGGCTGGGACTCGACCTGCTGCTCGGTGGCTTCGCCACCGGAGTGATCGTGCGCGAGATGCTGCGCGCCAGAGCGCTGCCCGGGTTCGAGTCCAAGCTATCCGGAATCGCGTTCGGGGTGTTCGTACCGTTCTTCTTCGTCGTCAGCGGAATGAGCCTCGACATCACCGCATTCGCCAGTGCCACCGGGATCCTGCGCACGATCCTGTTCCTGCTCCTGATGCTCGTCGTCCGCGGGACGCCGGCGCTGATCCTGTATCGCCACGATCTGAAGGCGCGCAGCCGCGGCGCGCTTGCACTGCTGAGCTCCACGCAGCTTCCGCTGGTGCTTGCCATCACCGCACTCGCGACCGCGGGCGGACGCATGAGCCCCTCGATCGCCGCTGATCTTGTGGGGGCGGCACTGCTCTCGACGCTCATCTTCCCGCTGCTGGGACTTCGCCTGCGCCGCAATCGCGCCAGTCAGGGCCTCGCAACGACCGCCACCGTCGCGCAGCCGAGCGCGGCCTAGCACCGGCCCGCTACGTCGTCGTCCCTACGCCGACGGCTGGTAGCGCAGCCCGTCTAGGGCGATGCGGAGGATGTGTTCGATCTGCGCAGGGTCGCTGGGGATCTTGCTGATTCCCATCACCATGTTGAGCACTTGCGAGAACTCGACATCCGTCCGGACGACGCCGGCGTCCTGGGCGCGCTTGAGCAGCGGCTCGCCCGCTTCGAACAATCCCGAGCGACATTCTTTGAACAGAGTCGCGTTCGCGTCGAGGTAGTTCAGCAGCTCGTGGGACAGCGCCCGCTTGGTGGCGAAATAGCCGATCAGGCGCTGGAGCCATTCGTTGAGCGCCTGCCACGGGTCGGCACCATCAAGCCGCGCGGCGGAGTCGCAGACATCCTCGACTTCGTTGATGTAGAGAGCCTCTAGCAGCGCCTGCCGGTTCGGGAAGTGCCGGTAGAGCGTGCCGATTCCGACGCCGGCACGGCGCGCGATCTGTTCGAGCGCCGTCGATTCCCCACCCTCGGCAAAGGCCTCACGCGCGGCCACGAGTACGCGCTCGCGATTGCGCCGCGCATCGGCGCGCTTGGGCCCGTCAACTGTCGTCGTTGTCTGCGGATTCGCTTCGGTTGTGCTCATGAGATCTTAGTTGACAAACGGAGGGTACCTCCGCTATCTTAGCTACCGGAGGCTTTCTCCGGTTATTTCGGAGGCGCCCTCCATTTTAGCTGTGATCTGAGACCTCGACAAGGTGCTTGATGAAACCGACTTCGACCCCAGCCCCCGCACCCGCCCGCCGGCGAGGAGATTTCTGATGCGACAAGGCCCGCTAGCCGGACGGTACCCCGCCTCTGCGGCGATGGTGATCTTCGCCCTGGTGCCGTTTCTGGCGCTCTCCGCCGCAATTCAGCCGCTCACGCCGATGATCGGCGAGCAACTGCACATGACCGCCCAGACGATGAGCCTCTCGTTGGGCATGGCGAACGCGGGTTACGCCGTGGGGACGGTGCTCGCGGTGCAGTTCGCCCAGCTCCTACCGCAGCGCCGGATGATGGTCGTGTACGCGGCGCTGCTCGTGCTCGGCTCCGTGCTGGCCGCCGGGGCGCAGAATTCCGCGATGTTCATCACCGGGCACATCCTGCAGGGGCTCTGCACCAGCCTGCTGTTGATCGCCGCGGTTCCGCCGCTGGCGATCGGCTTCGGTCTGCCGAAGATCCGGTCGACCGCGGTGATCATGAACGTCTGCATCTTTGGCGCGGTGGCGCTCGGACCGACGATCGGCGGCATCCAGGCAAGCGCCGGCGCCTGGCGGCCGCTCTTCTGGATCATCGCCGGAATCTCGCTGGCGGCATTGACCCTGTCAGTGCTGACCTTCGAGGATGCTCCGCCCGCCGACCCAGAGGCGCCGCGGGACCTGCTCGCAATAGGCCTTGCCGCGTCGGGTTGCGTGGCCGCGTTCTTCGGCTCCTCGGAGCTGCTCACCCATCCCTTCCTCTCGCCCCTGACGCTGGGGCCGCTGATCGTTGGCCTCGGGCTGATCGTCACGCTCGTCGTCAACCAGTACCGCGCCCGGCGACCGCTGTTGACGATCCGGAGCATGCTGACCAGCACTGTGCCCGTCGCTGGGATCGTCGTGGCGCTGACCGCAGCTGCCGCGTCGGTGACTGCGACCGGACTCACCTTGGACGTGCTTGCGCCCCACTATTCGCCGCTGCACCTCGGGCTGCTGTTCCTGCCCGAGCTGGCGGGCGCGCTGATCACCGCGGTGATGCTCGGGCTGGTACTCAAGCGACGCGAGCTGCAGTACCTGCCGCTGATGGGTATGGCGTTCCTGGCGGCCGGAATCGCGGTGTTCCGTATTCAGGTCCCGCCGACTCAGGCGCTCACGCTGATCGGCTCGGGGCTGACCGGGATCGGTCTAGGCGCAGCGGTTGCCCCCGCGCTGTTCGTCGCCGGCTTCTCGCTTCCGGCCGCAAGCCTGCAGCGGGTATTCGCGATCGTCGAGCTGCTCCGCGCCGTCGCGGCGTTCATGGTCGCTCCGGTGTTCGCGCACATGGCCGCCACCGTCGGAGGTAGCCTGGACGCCGGCACCTCGATCGTGCTGTGGATCGGCCTCGGGATCGCGGTCAGCGGCGCGGCCGCCGCGGTCCTCCTCTACGCGCTCGGCGGTGCACGCCCGCGGACGCCCGACCTCGCGCGCTTCATGAACGGCGAGGGAGCCGCCTGGTACTCGCCGCCGCTCCTGGCCGCCGTCCGCGCGCGCCGGCTCGCTCGCCGCTCGCTCGCTGAGGAGCCGGCACGGTCATGACCACTGACACCGACAACCACGCACGGGGATTGGTCTTGTTCGCCTACGACGGCTCTGAGCTGGCGAAGCTCGCGATCGACGAAGCCGCACGGCAGCTGGGCCAAGGACGGGACGCGTTGGCGCTCACCGTCTGGCACCCGTTCGACGTCGGATTCGTGCCAGCCGGCGCGGTCCGATTCGATGCGGCGCAGGTCTCAGACGTCATGAAGGCAGCCGAGCAAACCGCCGAAGAGGGAGCTTTGCGGGCCCGGGCAGCGGGATTCGACGCGCGCGCCGCGGCCGTCGAGGCCGCGCCCACCTGGAAGGGCATCGTCAAGATCGCCGACGAGCACGACGCAAGTCTGATCGTGCTCGGCTCCCACGGGCGCAGCGGGTTCGCAGGCTTGCTGATCGGGAGCGTCGCCGAGGCCGTCTCGGCACACTCGCGACGCTCCGTGCTGATCATCCACCGCCCCGACTCACAGGATCCGACCGCAGCTGACGCCCACCCCCGGACCGAGAAGGACACAGCATGAGAACGACCAACCGCTCCCGTTTCCAAGGCGTGACGACGGACCGCAGCGAGCCCGGGGTAGAGCAAGTATCCGCGCGGCGCCCAAACCCGCACCTGATTTCCGAGGCCGTCGTCGCGAGCTACCTCCACGACATCTCGCAACGCCACCGTCGTCCGGACACCGCGGCCCAGAGGAGTCGGCGCCACGCGCCCGCACAACAGACTCCAATGGTCGCGTGCTGAACGCTTGAGCTGAGCTCCTCCGGCTGCGATAGGCGCTCTCGGCCGGCGCTCGGCGCCGACGCCCCTCGCACCGGATGTTGACCCGCGATCGGTGCCCCGGTCGCGCGAATCGCCGTGATCGGGTGATGCCTCCTCACCTGCCTGGCGGCAAGACTGGTAGTGGCCCAAATCCCGGCAGGAGATTTCAGCAGCGGATTGACATGGCGAGCGAGCCTGGAGCGCTGCGAAACCAACCCAACCGAAGGGAGATCCTCCGTGAGCACCGAGCAGCGAGAGACCCTCGACGCAATCCTGCGACGGTCAGCCTTCCCCGTCGACAGCGATGTCAACGAGCAACGGCGATTGCTCCGAGAGTTGCTATCGGCGCAGCCGCTGCCCGCCGACGTGAGCGTGACCGCAGCCACACTGGGCGGTGTCCCAACCGCCGAGATCACAGTCGGTGGAATCGAGCCTCCCCACGTTGTTCTTTACTTCCACGGCGGCGTGTACGTGATGGGGGACGCCTTCCTCGCCGCCGACCTGGCATCGCAGGTCGGCCGGCGGACGCAAGCCCAGGTCATCTCCGTCGACTACCGGCTCGCCCCCGAGCACCCGTATCCGGCAGCGGTTGACGACGCTCTTGCGGCGTATGAAGCGCTCCTGGACAACGGCATCGCCCCTTCGGGCATCGCCTTCGCGGGAGAGTCCGCCGGCGGCGGCCTCGCGGTCGCCACCCTGGTCAACGCCCGCGATCACGGGCTGCCCCTGCCAGCTGCAGCCTTCGTCATGTCACCCTATGCCGACCTCACCCTGGCCGGGACGACCATGGAAACCAAGCGCGAGGTCGACCCGCTGCTCAGCCGGGAACTCCTTCAAGCCCGAGTCACCGACTATACGTCCGGACAAGACGCCGCTATTGGCCTCATCAGCCCCGTATTCGCCGACCTGTCCGGCCTGCCGCCGCTGATCATCCAGGCCGGAAGTCACGAGGTTCTCCTCGACGACGCTGTCCGCCTGGCGCGACAAGCCGCCACCGCCGACATCGACGTCACGCTCGACATCACCCCTGGGGTGCCGCACGTCTTCCAGGCCTATTACCCGATCCTCGACGAAGGTGCGGCTGCTCTGGACAGAGCCGGACAGCTTCTATCGGCGCATCTCGCCAGCGCAGAACGCGTCACCGCATAGCGGCGTCCGCTGCTCACTCATACCCCAGCGACGCTTGCTGACCGAATGAGACGGTGTCGAGGGCGTAACGGCGCGTGAAACGTGAGCTCGGGTACGCAGGCCGAACTAGCGCAGGTGGACGCCTTCAAGGCGCGCCGCAGCCTGCGCAACGGGGTCATCACGCTCGTCCTGGCGCTCGCGCTCGGGGTTGGGCTGCTGCTGGCAGTCCCAGGGCTGGAGGGCGTGGCGAGGACTGTGTCGGACATGAAGACGCAGTGGGTGGTCGTCGCGGTTCTGCTCGAGGTTCTTTCGTGCGCGAGCTACGTGGTGGCGTTCCTGCAGGTGTTCGACCGGGCGCCCCTGCGGCTCGGGGCCCGGGTGGCGCTTACCGAAGAGGCGTTCGGAGCGGCGGTGGCAATTGGAGGTGCGGGCGCCGTGGCGGTGGGAGCGTGGCTGATGATCGAGCGGGGCGCACCCCCCCGGCGGATCGCCGAGCGCTCGGCGGTGCTGTTTCTCTACACGAGCGCGATCAACGTGATCACGCTGATCCTGGCTGGCCTGGGCCTGTTCCTCGGCCTCCCCGGCCCTCGCAACCCTCTGCTGAGCATTGTGCCGGCGGCGGTCGGCGCCCTCGTGCTGGTGCTGTTCCTCCTGTTGCCGAGCTATGTCGACCGCATCGTGCCGCGGGTGGCGCCGGGACGGCTTCACACATTTCTGACCGAGACCGCGGCCAGCGTACGCGACACCAGGCGACTGACTTTTCATCCCGACTGGCGGATCGTCGGCGCGATCGGCTACCTCTGGTTCGACATCGCGGTGCTGTTCGCGTGCTTTGCCGCCGCCGGCCAGACGCCGCCGCTGGCCCCGTTGGTGTTGGCATATCAGATCGGCTACCTGTCGAACTTCATCCCGGTGCCGGGCGGGATCGGGGTGCTCGACGGCAGCATGATCGGCATGCTCGTTCTCTACGGCGCCGGCGGGACGGTGGCGGCGGCGGCCACCCTCGTCTACCACGCGATTTCGCTGTGGGTCCCGACCATCTGGGGAACGATCGCGTTCGCCCTGCTGCAGAAGACCAAACGCCAGCCGATCGTTCTGCGCAACCCACCCGAGGAACGGCGGCCCGAGCCCGGCTGAACCATGACGGACACTTGCAACGGACCGCAGGATGCGCCGCGGAATGGTAACATCAGGTTCCCTGATATTCGGACTGGAGCGCGAATGACGATCTCGGTGTACGCATGAGCAGCCTTCGGCTCGACGGGAAGGTTGCCGTCGTCACGGGGAGCGGGCGCGGGCTCGGACGTGCCTACGCCATAGCTCTGGCCGCTGCCGGGGCCGCGGTCCTGGTCAACGACCTCGACGCGCAGGGCGCCGGCGAGACCGCGGAGGCGATCCGGCGGGCCGGCGGCCGCGCCGCGGCTCACGTTGCGGCGGTCGGCGAGACCGCGTCCGCGCAGGAGATCGTGCAGGCGGCCGTCCGACAGTTCGGCCGCCTCGACGCGATGGTCACCAACGCCGGCATTCTCCGCGACAAGGTGTTGTGGAAGATGAGTGACGAGGACTTCGACCTCGTCGTTCACACACACCTGCGCGGTACGTTCACGTGCGCGCGCGCCGCCGCGATCCAGATGCGCGAGCAGGGCGAAGGTGGAAGCATCATCGTCGTCGGCTCCCCTGCCGGGCAGTTCGGCAACTTCGGGCAGACCAACTATGCGGCCGCCAAGGCGGGAATCGTCGCCTTCGCGCGCACCTGGGCCCTGGAGCTGGCCCGCAGCCAGATCACCGTGAACGCGATCGTTCCGACCGCCTGGACGCAGATGACCGCGAGCATCCCGCTGTACGCGCCACTGGTCGATCGGGTCGACGCCGGCGAGCCGCTTCCGAGCGCCGTCCGCCGGGAACACGCAATCGGGATGCCAGAGGAGTGCGCGCCGCTCGTCGTCTTCCTCGCGTCGGAGGCTGCGCGGGACGTGACGGGCCAGGCGATCGGAATCGGAGGCGACAAGCTCACGGTATACAGCCACCCCGCCGAGGAGGCGGTCGAGTTTCGGGACGGCGGGTGGACCGCGGGAGAGATCGCAGACGCATGGAGCGCCGGCCTCTCGAGCCACCGGCAGAGCTCGGGCGTCGAGCTCCCGCCGCTCGAGTTCGAGTCGCAGTCCGCCTGACGGCGATTTCAACACTCGCGCCCAACACACGAGGCTGTTCGGCTCGGATTTTCCCCCTGATCACCTCCGATCCTTAGAGACTCGCACCGCGAGCCCTATCGATGACGGTCGACGGATCACTCGGAGCGGCGCCGCCCCGCCACGCAACATGCTGGTCGGGGCGAACGAGAACAAGTGGGGCCCTGTACAGCCTGCGCGCCTCGGGCTCGGCGAGAGGAACGACCTTCAATGGGACTCGTGCCATGCGTGCTGCCTCGATCAAGCCTGACGCGTCAGCTGCACCAGCGCCGACAGCGACCAATGAGAAGTCGGGACCGAGTGAGTCGAAGACCGGTGTCCCGTCAGAGCGCCGGAAATGCGGAAGGCGATGGCCCGGTCTTGCATCAGGGTCGAACGTCCCGAACTCGAAGGCCGGCTTCGGCGTTCCATCGGGAATGATGATGGGTGACCCTTCATAGCAGTAACCGAAGTTGAGTCCGAGCGGCTTGTGCTGCGGGAACGAGTACCGGAGCACGTACTCGCGCAGAATTTCTCGCGCTCGGTCTCCGGCTGGACCAGAGTGCTCGACGTCGGGAAGGACGGAGCGAAGTGCCTCGCGCATCTCGGGGCCGCTCGAGTGACGCGAGATCTCGGTCACCATCGCCGCGACCTGCTCACCTAACGGGCGCCGCTCCTGCTCATACGCGTCGAGGAGTGCCTCGCCCCCCCAACCCTGACGCGTGGCCGCCAGCATCCAGCCGAGCGTCATTGCTTCTTGAATGCCCGAGTTCATCCCGAATCCTGCGGCGGGCACCCAGATATGCGCGGCGTCGCCGGCAAGCAGGATCCGGCCTTGGCGGAAGTGATCCGCGACCAGAGCACGCGCCGTCCAGCGGACAACCTGGATGACCTCAACTTCGATCTCCGCGCCAACCATCTGGTGAATGACCCGCAGAGGGTCGATCCGGTCCACGTTCGCTCCCACCGGGAACCCGGTCGAGCAGAGCCATTCGTCGCGCCCGTTGAGCGCGAACATACCGCCGAACCCCAGGTCGGCGTTGTAGATGGCGTAGGACCACGCGGGCCGCGTGTTCAGCCGACCGAGCTCCGCGGAGCGAAAGTGCACAGACACGGTCCGGCGCAGTTCTGGAATGCCTTCCAGTCGCGCACCAATCGCCTTGCGTACAACGCTGTGTGCTCCGTCGCAGCCGACGAGATATGAGCACTCGAGGACGCGTCTCCGGTCGCCCTGCGTCACCACGACTCTCACCACGTCATCGCCCGTCTCGACGCCGATAACCTCGGTGTTGAGCAACACGTTCACGTTGGGCTGTGATTGCGCATGCCTCAACAGCACTGGTTGGAAGAAGGTCTGATTGACGCGGCACGGCGGCTCCGGCGTCGGCCAGATGCTTTCGTCGTGCCCGGACGACCGCAGTGTCTCCCGAGACCATGCAGGCTCGCGCGCGAGGTCCGGACCGCAGAAGCGGGTCCTGAGGACCAGGTCAGGCGGGTAGCCGTCCGGCAGGCCCACGTCTCGCAGCTCCTCGGCCAGCCCGATGCGCCGGTAGTGCTCCATCGAACGGGCAGCTACCACGTTCGTACGCGGAGTGGATACGGAGCCGTCGGCCCGTTCGACCACCACGCAGGGAACGCCCCGCCAATTCAGATCCGCGGCCAGGCTCAGACCGACGGGGCCCGCGCCAGCGATGACGATGGGCGCCTCTGCACTCGCCCTGGTATTCACCTCGAGCGAGGTTTGCCGTACGACGACAGCGCGCCGCCGGGCGGCGGTCCGGACAGACACGCGCTAGTGGCTGTTGGCGGCACCATTCCCGCTGACGGCCAGGTAACCGCTGGCCAGGACCCTGTCGAGCTCCGAGCGAACCTCGGAGACCGGACCGCTCATCCCAATCCGGCCGTGCGCAAGGAGGACGACATCGTCGGCGATGTCGAGGGCTTGGTGTGCGTGCTGCTCGACCAGGAGCACCCCGACCCCGTCGCTGCTGGCGGCGGCGCGAACGGCATCGAGCAAGCGATCCACCAACCTCGGCGCCAGCCCGAGCGACAGCTCGTCGGCCAGCAGCACCTTCGGCTCGCCGCTGAGCGCGAGCGCGAGAGCGAGCATCTTCTGCTGGCCGCCGGAGAGCAGCCCCGCTCGCCGTTTTCGGTGCTCGCGCAGCTCGGGGAAGAGCTCTAAGGCTCGAGCGGCATCGCCGGGGCCTAGTCGGAGGTTCTCGTCAACGGTGAGGCGCGTGATCACGCCCCGTTCGTCGGGGACGAAGGACAAGCCCTGTTGCATCCGCTTGTGCAGCGGCGTGGCGACGCTTTCTCCGGCCAAGAAGACTTCGCCCGAGAGAGGCCGGAGCGCCCCGGCAAGCGTCAGCAGCGTGGTCGTCTTCCCAGCCCCGTTGGGACCAAGGATCAGCATCACGCGACCGGGCTGCACACTGAGCTCCAGATCTCGAGCCACAGCGAGCGTGCCGTAGCCGACGGTCAGCCCACGCGCTTCGAGAACGGCGGTCACGGGAGGCTCTGCACGATGGCAGGCGCCGAGGGGATGACGGCTGGTTTGTGGGTCGGGCCGATGAACGCAGCCACCACGTCCTCGCGCTTGGTCACCTCGACGGTGGGGCCTTCGGCCAGGATTCCGCCGTGGTCGAGGACGACGAGGCGGTCGCAGATCGCTTGTACGAGCGAGAAGTCGTGCTCGACGATGGCGATGCCCATGCCCCATTGGCGAGCCAGGTGGACCACGACGTCTCCAAGCTCGCGTGATTCGTTCTCGTCGAGCCCTGCCGCCGGCTCGTCGAGCAGCAGGATCGATGGTGACGCGGCCACGGCTCGGGCGATGCCGACCAGCCGCCGTTGGCCGGCGGACATCGTCGTCGGGCGTGAGTCGAGGAACTGACCCAGGCGCAGATCGTGCACGGCCGCCAGCGCGGTCGCCCCCAGCTTCCGCTGACCAGGCCGAACCAGCGACTTCAGATATCCCAGCGCTGTTCCGCGCTCCGATGCGACGAGCAGGTTGTCGCGCACTGTCAGATCGTCGAACAGCTCCAGGGACTGGAACGAGCGCCCCAGGCCGGCCTGGGCCCGCCGATGTGCGCGCCACCGTTCAATCGCCTGTCCGCGGAAATGGATCGTCCCGCTGCGCGGGCGCGTTATCCCCGACACAACGTCGATCAGCGTCGTCTTGCCTGCGCCATTCGGGCCGATCAACCCTACGATCTCACCGGTCTGCACGGACATCGATACGTCCCGTAGGGCGACGATGCCGCCGAATGCCACCGACACTCCTTCGACGGTTAGCTCGGCCGGCTCCACCCGAGCCAGCGCTGGGGCCGCCGGCTCGGCAACCGGCGCCGCAGCGCGTCGCCGGTCGATCAGTGCGATCAGCGGGGAGAGCGGGTTGCCCTTTGCGGCCATGCCGTCGGGCGCGAATACGAGCGTGACGAGGAGCAGCAGCCCGGAGGCCAGGAGCACGTAATCCGAGGCGTTCCCGAGCCCGTTCAGGATCTGGGGGAGAAAGCCCTGCGGGTTTCCGATGCCTGCGACGACCGCCGACTGGAGAAACCCGATCCCGATGATGACGGTTTGGACAAGCGCGCCGATCGACGCGACGACGTTGAACTGGTTGAACTGGACGACCGGGTTCTGATAGGCCAACAGCACGCCGCCGAGCGCGGCAAGCCCCGAGGAGATGGCGAACGCGGCCAGCTTGATCGCGCGCACATCGATTCCGAGAGCCGCCGCGGCGCGTTCGTTCCCGCGCACGGCCAGCATCCTCCGCCCGAAGCTGCCTTTTCGCATGTTCGCGACCACGACCATCGCCAGCGCGAGCACGATCACCGTCATCACGGCAAAGCGAGCCGGATGGTGGATCGGATTCAGGCTGAAGCCGAAGATGCTCTCCGAGCCGATCGTGGTGCCGTTGATGCCACCCAAGTAGCTGTCGTTTCCGAGCACGATATTTTGGAACGCCAGTCCAAGCCCCAGCGTCACGACCGCCAGGCTGATGCCGCGGGTGCGCAGGGCAGGCAGCCCGAACACGATCCCTGCCCCCATGGCCGCGAGCACGCCGCACACCGCCGCCGCGAGCATCGAGAAATGTTGAGCCTCACTAAGTCGCCCCGCCACCAGCGCGCCGACCCCGGCGAGCGCGAACTGCGCCAGCGAAATCTGTCCGGCGTAGCCGGTCAGGAGCACGAGCGAGAGGCAGATCAGCCCGTAACCAGCGGTAAGGGCCACCGAGTCCTGGGTCGTCTGACTCCCGAGAGCGATCACCACGAAGGCGGCGAACAGCCCCAGCGCTAGCGCAGGGACCCCGAGCCGTGGCATGCCCACGCGCGGGAGACGCTCCAGGAGGTGCCCGCGCAATGGCAGCGCCTGACCGCGGACGATGATCCACACTGCGATCACCAGGAAGCCGGTCGACGCCGCCCACCCGGGGGCCGTGACGTAGTTGGTCAGCTCGGCCTCGATCACCCCGATCACCAGCCCCCCGAGTAGCGTGATCGGGAAGGAACGGAAGCCGCCGATCATTGCCGCAGCCAGCGCGGGTACGACGAGCAGGGCGGAGTTCTGCGGACTGAGGGCGACGATCGAGGAGATCAGCGCTCCGACGATCCCCGCGAGGGCCGAGCCTACCGTCCAATTCACCAGGGCCACCCGGTCGGGCGAGATTCCGAGCGCGCCGGCAGTGAGTTCGTTCTCGGCGACGGCGGAGGTCGCCAGCCCGAACCGCGTGAAGCGATATGCGGCCCAAAGCAGCACCGTGAGGGCAACGGCTATGCCGAGCAGGATGAAGCGATCGACCCCCACGGTCGCGCCTCCGCCGATCGACACCGTCCCGTTTGGCAGGAATGGCGGCACGAACACCGTGTCGCTGCCATAGCGCAGGAACCCGATCTCGACCAGGATCGTGAACACCCCGGTCGTCGCGATCACACGCGTCAGGGGCGAGGAGCCCCGCAACGGGCGCATCACCGCGATTTGAATCGCGGCGCCGAGCGCCGCGCCGACCGCTCCGGCTGCGATCAATGCCGGGAGCGCCGCCCATCCGTGGTTGACGTTCAGTTCGTAGAAGAAGTAACCGCCGAGCGCCGCCGTCGCTCCTTGAGCGAAGTTGATCACCCCGGACGCGCGGTAGATCAGCACGATCCCCTGCCCGAGCAGCGCGTAGAGCCCGCCCGTGCCGAGCCCGACGAGTGCGAACTCGATGAAGGTGCTCATCTGGTTACGGCGACGCTATCTCAGCTCGGCGGCAATGTCTACCCGGCGAACGGGTTGAACGGGGCTCCTCCGTTCAGCTGCACCAGCGCTCCGCTCTTGACCTGCTGGAGGTAGAGCGATGGGTTATAGAGAGACGGGAACAAGCCGCCGAGCCCCTTGAACGGAACGCTCGTCGTGTACGGCGGGATCAGGTCGTACGCGTACTGGTTCGTCAGCTTCTGGAAGGCCGCGAGGACGTTCGCACGGTTGACGACCGAAAGCTTGTCGGCGACATCGGCGAACATGTGAACCGCCAGCCACCCCGGAAGCGTGAACACCGTCTGGGGAATCCCCGGCGCGTATTCGCTGAACTCCTTCTGCATCTGCTCAAGACCGGGGTCGGGCGCCGAGGGCAGCTGATAAGGCTCGATCGAGTACACGCCCTCGCCGGCCGAACCCACCGACTTGATCTGAGCCGGCTGGAGCGAGGACACGATCGGCAGCGTGATTCCGTTCTGACGAGCGGCGACGATCACCTGATCGACGATCGGCGTGATCGCGGCGATCGCCTGAGTGCCATTCTGACGCGCCTTGAGCACGGCCGAGGTGAGATCCGAGCCGGGCATGGCGCTGATCGTCCCGGTGATCGTGACCCCGAGCGACTTCGCCATCGCCTCGCCTGTGGGGAAGTAGAGGGCGTTGGCCGGCGGCGAGGTGATCAACGCGATCTTCGTCGCGTGCTCGAACTTCGCCGCGGCATAGACCGCCGCGGACATCCCCGTTTCACCCACTCCGAAGTAAGGGAAGATCGTCGGGAACGAGTACTCCTTCGGGTTGAACCCTGGCGTGCGGCCGATCATCGCCAATTTCCCGGCGTTCATGATCTCCACAGGCGTCCCGGCGAAGTTGAAGCCGCCGATGTCCGCGACGGTGTTACCGGCGACCGCCGCCCGGGCGCAGGAGTTGGCGACATTCCCATTCCCCTTGGAGTCACAGACCGAGAGGACCAGCGGATGGCCGTGCACCCCGCCGGCGGCGTTGACCGCCTTGATCGCCGCCTGAGCGGCCAGGTCCGGTCGCGCCGTCGCCAGCGAGACGCCCGCCGGAGGGAAGTCCATATCGGCGATCAGCGACAGATGGATCGGCGACAGCGTGGCCTTCGAGCCCGACGTGCTCGACGCACTCGGCGCGCTCGCCGTGGACGTGCTCGAGGACGATGCCGCGCTGGAACTCGAGGAGCTGCTATTCGAGCTTCCACATCCGCTCAGCATGAGCCCGGCGACTGCCAACGTAAGCGATACCGCCTTCAGCCTCAACATAAAAACCTCTCCTCGTTTCCAGTTGGCGCGGAACAGTATCAGAGTATCAGGCATCCTGATGTTAAGCTCAGGCATCCTGATGTTGGCGGTTTGTTGCCCCGGCGCCTACCGCTCGCCGTCGGCGCCTGCTCGTCCGCGCCATCGTCGGTCGTGTCTAGATCGTCGTCCGGGGCGTGCCCGAGATGACCGAGTCGGTCTGCTCGCCGAGTGCCGGTACTGGGCCGGAGGGCCCCGCGCCGCGTCCGCCATCGATCTGAAACGGGAGGTCGAAGATCGTGGCGGCCTGACCGGCGGCGTCGAGCACGTCGAGCAGCAGCCCGCTGTTGGTGACGTGCTCGTGGGTGAGGATCTCCTCTGGGGTGCGGACGACGCTCGCCGGCACCCCGGCGGCGGTGAACTCCCGTTCCCACTCCTCCGCCGTCCTGGCCGCCAGCGAGGTTTCGAGTTCGCGAACGAACTCCAGGCCGGCCGCTTCGCGGTGTTCGGGGTCGTTCCATGGTGGCTCGAGTAGGTCCGGCCTGCTTACGAGCATGCAGACCGCGCGGTACCACTTCGGAAACATCAGGTTGACGTAGATCCGCCGGTCCTTCGCCATGAAGCGTCCCTGGACGTTGCGGCGACGGAACCGCTCGCCACCCTCGCGAGCCGACAGCACCGACGCGGTCTGAAGCACCAGGGCCGCTTCGAGCATCGAGACCGTCACATGCTTACCGCGTTCGCCACGTTCGCCGCGGTCGCGCTCGAGGAGTGCCACCACGATCGCCGAGAACGCGACGTACCCCGCGAACGCGTCGGTCATGGCCACACCGGGGTCTCGAGGATCGGTGTCCTCGCTCGTCCACATCGAGCTGATCCCCGACATCGCCTGAACCGTGGACTCCATCGCCGGGTAGTGAGAGAACGGACCTCCCTCGCCGTAGCCCTTGATCGAGCAGTAGACCAAGTCGGGGTTCATCTGGTGCACCGTCGCCCAATCCACGCCAAGGCGGGCGGGCACTCCCGGAGCGTAGTTCTCGACCACCACGTCGGCCGAGGCGATGAGCCGCCGGAGCGACTCACGCCCTTCGTCGGACTTGAGGTCAAGCGCCACCGAGGACTTGCCGGCGTTCAGATAGGAGAACCACGGGGTTCGGCGGAAGTCATCACCGGTCTCGGGTTCCTCGATCTTCAGGATCTCCGCGCCGAGCCGCCGAAGATGGTGTGTGCAGAGCGGGCCCGCGTAAGCGTGCGTGAGATCGACGACCGTCACCCCTCTTAGAACTTCGGTCACAACCTCGTACCCTACCGTAATCTCAGGATGCCTGATACAGTGTCGCGCGATGCTGGAGCCAGGCGTCCGGGCGCGGAACGTCCTCGTCGGCGTGGTCGGAGCGGCGGTGCCCTCCGAGCTCGTGCTGGCGGCGGGGCTGCAGCCGACGCGAGTGAGCGGTCGACCACGCCCCACACCGCTCGTTGACGTCTACGGCTTCGACGAACTCGACGCGCCGACGACGGCCGTCATGGAGCAGTTGCTCTCGCCCGACCATGGTTTCGACTTCGTCCTGATCGGCGGCGACACGCTCGCTCAGACGGTCCTGTTCAAGACCCTTCGTGAGCTCCAACGAGTGGAACCGGTGGCGTCGATTCCGCCGTTCGCGTTCCTCGACCTCCTGCACCTCCCCTATCGCACCACCGCGCGCTACAACCGCGGTCAGTTGATGCGGATCTGCGGCCGACTCGGCACCTGGGCCCGTACCGAACCGACGGGCGAGCGGATCCGAGGCGCGGTTGAGAGGGTGAACACGACCAGGCGTTTGTTTGCCGCGCTCGCCCGGCTCCGGCGTTCGCGACCTGCCCGCCTGACCGGGCTCGAAGCTCTGCGACTGGTCGGCGAGGCGCTTGTCTCCGCGCCCGAGCGCACGCATCGCCGGCTGGGCGAGCTGCTCGCTCAGGAGGCGTCGCTTCCCCGCTATGGCGGCAAACGCATCTACCTGACCGGCAGCAGCCACGAGGACGACTCGGTCTACGAAGCGATCGAGAGCCGCGGTTACGTCGTCGTCGGAGAGGACCACCCGCGCGGCGAACTCGCGTTCGCCGGCGAGGTGCCGGCCACTCACAACCCACTTGACGGCATCGTCGACTACTACCAACGTGCTCCGTTGCCGACGCGTCTCTCGAGCCGTCAACGAGGATCACTGGTGGCGCGCGCGGCGCGAATGTCAGGCGCCGATCTCGTTGTGTGCTTCGGGCAGCCGTACGACGCCGCGACCCCGTGGGACCTCCCAGCCATACGCGACGCGGCGCGAGCCGATGGACTCCCGCTCGTCGAGCTTGAACGCGACGGAATCGGATCGCTGTGACCTCGAGCCAGTTCGAGGGGCTGCGTTCGGCGAAATCGCTCGACCTTGCGAGCGAATTCAATCGCTACCAGCACGCGTGGTTCGCGGAGGTGCAGGCACGGGCGGCCGCGGGGGATCCGATCGCCGTGGTGAACGCCGACGCACCGCAGGAGATCTTCCGCGCGCTCGACATACCGTATGTGGTGACTCAGTGGTGGTCGTCCGTGGTCGCCGCGAAGCAGAAGGCCACGGAATACCTCGGCTACCTGAAGGCGCTCGGCTATCCCGACACGCGAGAGAGCTACACCGCACTGGCCTTTGGAAGCTCGCTCGACGAGAACCCCGATGGCGCCCCATGGGGAGGGCTCCCGCGGCCAACGATCCTGCACGCCGCCGCCGCTGGCGACGCGATGGCAAAGCTGTTCGAGGCCTGGGCGGATCGCACCGGCGCGGACTGCTATCTGATCGAACGTTCGACCTCCTGGCGTGAAGAGATTAGGCCCGACTGGTGGGCCCAAAGCCATGACCATTGGGACGAACTGATCGAGCCGGACCGGCTCGAGCTCATGGTCGATGAGCTCAAGGGCCTGATCCGCTTCCTCGAGCAGCGGACCGGGCGGCGATGGAGCGAGTCCCGCTTTCGGGAGGTGCTCAGACTCGTCAACGAGCAGGAAGAGCTCTACCTGCAGACGCGCGACCTGATCGCCGGGGCGCGGCCCGCGCCGGTTTCAATCGCCGACACGATGCCCGCCACCATGGTGCCGCAATGGCATCGCGGCACGACGTGGGCACGGGACGCGGCGTTGCGACAGCACGACACGGTCCGCGCGCGTGTCGACACCGGCCACGCTGCATGCCCCGACGAGCAGATCAGGCTGATGTGGCTCGGCGTAGGCCTGTGGTTCAACATGGGCTTCTACGACTACTTCCAGGCAAGCCACGGCGCGGTCTTCGTTTGGTCGATATACCTGGGACTCGCCGCCGACGGGTACATTCGGCGATTCGACGAGGACGACGATCCGCTTCGGTCACTGGCGGCGCGGTTTGTGAACATCGAGGAGGAGTTGCGCGGCCCGACTTGGGCGAGCCAATGGCATCTCAAAGAGGCGCTCTCCCACGGCGTCGATGGCATCGTCGTCCTTGACCGCCTCGCCTACTTCGACCGGCTTGCCTTCAGTCGCGCCGAACTTCCGGTCCTCGAGCTCGGGGTCTCGAACGTCGACCCTCGCGCCTGGGACGACGCCCGGATCCGCGCCGCCGTCACGGCGTTTCTGGAGCAGCAGGTCGCGCCGGTGGCGGCTGAGCGCCGTCGCCGGGAGGCCTGAGGGCCGACCCCGCCCTCTCCACGGATATCAAGTTACCTGATACGGTCGCGCGGGTGAGCGACTCTTCGACACGTAACGCGGAGGACTGGGACCCGCTGGCAGCCGAAGTGCTCGAGAACCAGCTGGTCGCCCACGACGACATGCGCGATCGCTGCCCCGTCGCCTGGAGCGAATTCCTCGGCTGGTCGCTGTTCAAGCACGAGGACGTGATCGCAGCGGCCCGGGACCCTGCGAGCTTCAGCAACCAGGTGTCAACGTCGCCCGTAGCCACGCGCGGCTCCGTGCCGAGTATTCCGCTGCAGCTGGATCCGCCCGAGCACACCCCATACAAGCGGTTCCTCATCAGCTACTTCAGCACCCAACGGATGGCCGAGTTCGAGCCGACCACACGCTGTCTCGCGGGTTCGCTCCTGGACGCCTATCTCGCCGGCGGCGGCGACGCCGTAGCGGCGTTCACCGATCCATATCCCGTCCAATCCCTCTGTGCATTTCTCGGTTGGCCGGCCGAAGACTGGCTTCAGCTCAAGGCCTGGTCGAGCGAGATCGAACGCGCCGCGCTTCGTCGCGATCCAGAAATGGGCCGGCGGGCGACCGAGGCGTTTCACGCCTATATCCAGACTTTCATCGACGCGCGCCGCCAGGATCCGCGAGCCGACGTAACCACGTGGTTGCTCGAATCAGAGCGAGAGGAGACGGTCGCACTGGACGACTCGAACAAGGTCAGCATTCTTCGGCTCCTCCTCCATGCCGGCCACGGGACGACGACGGCGAGCCTCGGCCTCTGCATCCTGTACCTCGCCCAGCATCCGCAGGCCCAGGCGTACCTGCGAGACCACCCCGACAAGATTGCGGCGGCAACGGAGGAAATCCTTCGCCACGATGGCCCCTTGGTCTCGATGCCGCGAGTGCTCGCGCGTGACTTCGAGCTGCGCGGGCGCCAGCTGAAGGCCGGCGACCGAGTCGCGCTCATGTTCGCCGCGGCTGATCGCGACCCGGACGCCTTTCCCGATGCCGACCAATGCCGGCTTGGGCGGTCCCCGAATCAGCACCTGATCTTCGGCAACGGCATCCACTTCTGCCTGGGCGCGCGGCTCGCGCGGCTAGAGCTGCGCGTCGCACTCGAGGAGCTGCTGGCACGAACCCAGGGCTTCACGCTCGCCGGTGCCGAGCCTCGCCGCTACAGGTGGCCCGGCAACGGCCCACGGTCGCTGCCGCTCGACGTGGAACTCTGCTGATCTACGTGTGAGCCAGTTACTCGAACAGCTGCGCTCCTGCCACGATCGGCGCGACGAGTTCGCCCGCGAATGGTGGGCCAGCGGTCGCAAGGTGGTCGCCTACATGTGCGACAACTTCCCACACGAGCTCGTCACCGCGGCCGGCATGCTGCCATTCCGGCTTCGCGGCGATCCCACCGCACGGACTCCCCACGTCGACCGGTACGTCGCGCCGGACCGCAGCGCGACGCTCAGTGTTCCGGCGTTCGTGGACGCGATGCTCGAGCCGGTGGTCTCCGGTGCATATGGCTTCGTCGACTACGTCGTTGTCCCGCACGGTCGCAAGGCGATCGAAAGCAGCTACGGATCACTGGCTCGGGCTCGCGCCGCCGGCGCTCCCATGCGCGACCTGAATTTGTTCTACCTCGACAAGTCCTACCTCCCTGGCTTCAGCTCCTCGGTCTTCGACCGCGCCTGCCTGATGGCGCTCAAGGCACAACTCGAGCAGTGGGCGGCGATGCCGATCACCGACACGGCCATCACCGAAGCGATCGAAGAAACGAATCGCGGCCGAGCGTTGCTCGCCCGGCTGAACCGACTCCGGACCGGCGAGCCGCCGCGACTTTCCGGCGCCGACGCGCTGCTGGTTTATTCGCTGGCCAGCGCGATGCCGCGAGCTGCGCACAACCGCCTCGTGGAGGAGCTCCTCACGCATATTGCCGAGCTCGCTACGCGTAACGGCCCGCGCATCTACGTCGCCGGCAGCCCGCAACCGGGCGTTGACCTGTATCGGCTGATCGAGTCATTTGGCGCGACCGTCGTGAGTGAGGACCATTGCTGGGGAGAGCGCGCGGCTGGCTGCCCGGTGCCCGGCGGCCTGTCGCCGCTCGAGGGGTTGGCCGAGCGCTACCACCGCACCCCGGCTTGCTCGATCGAATTCCCGCTGGAGCGGATGCTGGCGCGCTGGCGAGCGTCGGTGCGGCGGGCTCGTCCCGACGGCGTCGTGTTCCACGTGGTGCCAGGCGATGACCTTCACGTCTGGGACACGCCCGACAAGGCTCGCCTGCTCGCTGCGGACGGCGTCGCGAGCCTGCACCTGCCTCGTCGCGGTGCGCCAGGCGACGAGCTCAGGGAGAAGGTCGGCGCCTGGCTGAGTGGACTGCACCGATGAGCGCGGCGGGCGATCAAGGTCGGCTGGAGGTCGTCGCGCGCGTTCGCGACTTCCAGCGGGCGTGGCTTGAGCAGACCCGACAGCGAGCGCTTGAAGGGCAGCCGTTTGGGATCTGCAACGCCGACGAGTTCGAGGAGGTCCTCAACACCATGGGGATCCCGGTGCTCGTCATCAATCCATGGAACTTCATGATCATCGCGCAGGGCAAGGCAGCTCACTTCAGCCAGGTTCTCGAGAGTCGCGGCTACAGCGGCCCTCACTTCTTCGCCCTCGGGCTGGCCTCGACGATGGAGCCGGCCGAGGCACCGCGGGGTGGGCTGCCGAAGCCGGCGTTCGTCCTCGGAACCACCCGCAGCGAGTCAGAGCTGCGCGTCACCGAGCTTTGGGCGCGAGAGTTCGGCGTCCCCTGCATTCCGATTGAGTTCAACCTCGGGACACCGTCAAAGACGCTCCCGGAGCCGGGCTGGTGGCGGCTTACCCGCGATCGCTGGCCGGAACTGACCGATCCTCCGCGGCTAGAACTTCGCCTCGCGCAGGTCAACGCGGCTCTTGCAACGATTGAGTCGCTGACAGGCAAGACGCTGTCGGTCAGCCGGCTCGCGCAGGCTATGGATCTGGTCAACGACCAGGTCGACCTGCTGGCCGAAGTGCGGGGCCTGATCGCCCGCGCCCCTCGCTGCCCGGTCAGCGTTCGTGACCAGCTGTCGCTGTATCAGCCGATGTGGCACCGAGGCACGCCGGTGGCAACGGAGCTTTTCACCGCGTACCGCGACGAGGTCGCCGACCGGGTCCAGAATGGCATCGGCGCCTACGCGCGCGAGAACTACCGGTTGTTCTACGCCAGCATGCTCGAGGACCCGCGGTTTCACGGATTCCTCCAGGCCGAGTTCGGTGCCGCACTCGTCGGGACTCCTTACCTACCCGCCGCCCTCACGTATGCCCGGACCGTCTACGACGACGATCCCATGCGCGCCCTCGTCGCCCGCCAACTGTTCTTATTCGCGAACACGCCGGACTGGCTGGTCAACGAAGCACAGTTCCTTCGCTGCGACGGCGTCGTCGGAATCGAACCCGCGTCCGACTACCCATCCGCGCTCGCCCGCGCGTGCGAGGACGCCGGGCTGCCTTTCGTCTCGGTCCCGGGAACAGCCGACACCGACGAGACACGCGAGCGGTTCAGACGCTACTTCAGCCGACTCCGGGGCAACTCGATCGCGTCGCCGAAGCCAGCCCCAGGCCCGGCACGCGGCATCAGATGACGCCGTCGGCTCGCAGCGCCGCAATCTCGTCCTCGTTGCAGCCCAACATCCCTCCGAGGATGACGTCGTTGTGCTCGCCCAGAAACGGCGGCGGCTGTCGGTAGCCGGCCTCGGCCCCGGAGAACCCGACCGGGAAGCCGCTTCCGATCAGGTCCTCGACGGGCCCGAATGTCGGATGCACGAGCTGCATCGTCTCTCCCCTCGCCAACAGCTCTGGGTCTCGAACTGCCTCATGGGGGGTGCGCACCGGCGCCGCCGGCGCCCCCGCGGCTTGCAGGAGATTGACCGCTTCCTCGGTGGTCCGGACGCCGGCCCACGCCTCGATGAGGGCATGAAGCTCGATCCAATTGCGCACCCGGCGGTCGCGGCTCGAGAAGCGCTCGTCCTCAGCCAATTCTGGCTGCTCCATCGCGCTGAAGACCCCATGAACCATCTTGTCGAGCGGCGCGCACAGAGCGAAATATCCGTCCGCCGTCTCAAAGATGCCGAACGGCGCCAGCCGCGGAACCGCATTTCCGGTGCGGGTGGGGATGCCGAGTTCCTCGAGCTTGTCAAATGGCTCCGTCGCGACAACCGAGGCCAGTGCGCCGAGCAACGAAACGTCGACGAACTGACCGACGCCGGTGCGCGCACGCTGGTGAAGAGCCGCGAGGGTCCCGATGACGGCAAACAGCGGACCGGTCATGTCGCCGACGGGGATCCCGCTGCGTACAGGCGGATCGCCATCGGCGCCTGACACCGTCATCAGGCCGCTCATCGCTTGAAAGATCGTGTCCATACCCTTCTGCGTCCGCCGGGCTCCCGTCGCTCCGAAGCCGCTGATTGCGGTGTAGATGATTCGCTCATTCTCCGCGGAGCAGAACGAGTAGCCGATTCCGAGTCGGTCGGCAGTGCCAGCGGGGTAGTTCTCCACCACGACGTCCGCGTGGCGGACTAGCTGCCCGAACAGTTCGCGCGCACGCGGATGCTTCAGATTCAACGTCACGCTGAGCTTGTTGCGCCCCCGCTCGAGCATTGCCACCGACATATCCTGATCGCCCGTACGCGCCAGGCTCAAACCATCGGCGCCGACGTAAGGCGCATTGTTACGCGAGGTGTCGCCACCCTGCTGAGGGTTCTCCACCTTGATCACGGTCGCTCCGAGCGCGCCGAGTAGAAGCGTCGCGTACGGCCCCGCAAGCGCGACCGTCAGGTCGAGCACGGTGACGCCTTCAAGCGGCCGGGCTACCGCCGCAGGTTCAGGTCCCTGAGCTTCCAGGGCACCAGCGTATCAGCCTACCTGCGATGTAGCCGTACGCAGCCTGTCGCTCAGGAGGCGGCGATGCCGGCGGGCCGACGCGCGCCGTTCCCTCGACCCGACCTCAACTTCGCCATCGCGCTGCCGAGCGCGTCGATCATGGCCTGCCGCTGCCCCTCGGGTACGTCGGCAAAGAGGTCGTCTTGGATCGCTCTTACCGCCGGCTCTGCGGCCGCCAGTAGCTCGGTCGCCGCGGGCGTCAGAACCGCGCGGAGGATTCTCGCGTGCTCAGGGTCGACTTCCCTTCGCACCAAGCCGCGGTCCTCGAGCTTGACCAGAATCTCGTTCATCGACTGCGGCCTCACAAGCGACCGGCGGGCGAGCTGCGCGTTCGACAGCTCCGGCCGCCGTTTCAGCACCGACATGGCGGTGAACTCGGTCACGCTCAGATCCCACTCCGCGAGCCGGAGGCGCATCTCCTGGCGAATTCCCTGATCGACGCGCCCGACCCTGTAGATCAGTAAGGCATCGTTCGCGTTGACCTCAGCAGTCTCTCTCGCCATCTCGCACAGAGTAGCCGGACCATCAAGGTTGGTCTCCCGACCACGGCCACCGTCCGCCGCGCACACCCGCATGATCCCTCCGTTCGGCGCGCGACCCTGGCCTCCGCCGCCGAGTTCCGAGCGTTCAGATGCCACGAGCACGACCAACTCGCAGATTTCTTTGCTATCTCAGGTTACCTGTGATAGCGTCGCGCCTGCCTTTCGGTGCCCATCGAGGAGAGGTTCACCTATGCGTTCACTCGCACGCGAGCGTCGTCGGCTTGCATACTTTTCCGCTGCGCTGTTGATTGTCGCCGCTGGACTGGCTATCGCTCATTTTGGAGCCACTCGAGCGCAGGCGGCGAGCGCGCACTCAGGGCCGGCCAGCGCGTCACTCCCCGCCAGGACGGTGATCCAGCCCGTTATCGGTTGCTCCTCATTGCCGGGCGCGTACCAGCAGCTCGCCGGCGCCCCGGCCAGCGTTACCTCAGCCAGTCTCGTGGGCGCCGGCGGAGCGCAATATTGCGACGTAACCGGTTGGATTGCGCCGCAAACCGCGTTCGAGGTGCGCCTACCCACTACGACGTGGCAAGGGCGCTACTTGCAACTCGGATGTGGCGGCAATTGTGGCGTGGTTGGCTTCGGCGTCTCCCCCGCAGACGACACTGGGGTCGCTCTCACCGACAACACGTTCGTCGTTGCGGCCGACAACGAGGGCCACACTTCGACTGGCCTGCTCGACGTATGGGCGGCGGGCGGCGAGACCAACCCACTGAGAGTGCAATTCGGGTTCCTTGCCGATCACCTCACGGCGGTCGTCGCGAAGCATCTGATCCAGACCTTCTACGGCCAGGCGCCCGCCTACTCATACTTCGATGGATACTCCGATGGCGGTCGGACAGCGATCATGGAAGCCCAGCGCTATCCACATGACTTCAACGGCATCGTCGCCGGCGCCCCCGCGATCGAGATCACATACGCGATGGAAAGCTTCATCTGGGCGGCCGACCATCTCCTGACTTCCTCCGGCCAGCCGGTCTTCGATACAGCCGCGATCACCACCTTGCACAACGCGGCAGTGGCCGCCTGCGACGGAACAGACGGCGTCGTGGATGGCCAGATCAGCGATCCCAGGCTCTGTCACTGGAATCCCTCGTCGATCGAGTGCTCAGCGACGCTGACCGCCAACTGCCTGACCTCACAGCAGGTGGCGGCTGCACAGGCTATGTACGCCGGACCAACGACGAGTCACGGAACCTACCTCTGGCCCGGCGGGGAGGCCTACGGCTCTGAGCTCGCATGGCCGAGCTTCGCGGCAGCCGGCGACTTCCTCGGAACCTCGTTCACGAAATACATGCTCTTCCCGCAAGACCGACCGCCCGATTACACATACCAGGACTTCAAATTTGACGTGAAGACCTGGGAAGAGATGGACGACATGTCGAAGGTCTACAACTCGAACAACTTCAACCATCCCGATCTCGATGCCTTCGACCGCGCGGGCGGGAAGCTGATCGTCTGGCAGAGCTGGGAGGACGAGGCTGCCGGCCCCTACTCCACGCTCGATTGGTATGCCCAGGTCGAGGATCGTGCCGGCGGGCTGAGGGCCACGCAGAGCTTCGCTCGCGTCTTCATGCTGCCGGGCGGTAGCCACGGGGACACCGCTTCGGGTGTTCCGTACGACGAGTCGATCCTCCCGAACTTGGTCGCCTGGGTCGAAACAGGCCAGGCACCGCAGGAGATCACGGCAACCGACACAGCCACAAGTGGCGCCGTGGTCCGCACATACCCGCTGTATCCGTACCCAGCCCGGGCGAAGTACGTCGGGAGCGGCAACGTCGACGACGCGTCCAACTGGGTTTCGGCGACCCCGAATCCGCTACCCGACGATCATTTCAACTGGTTGGGAGACCCGGCGGGCGGGCATTGGACGCCTGATCGCGTTCACCGGGGCCGAGCACCTAGGCGATGAAAAGAAGGACCGGCGCTGAGCGAAACGAACCCCTCCAGGATCGCGGATTGGGACCCGTACGCGCCAGCCGCGCTCGCCGACCCGTCCGCCTCCTGGAGCGACCTCAGGGAGACTTGCCCGGTCGCTTGGTCTGAACGGTCGGTTCTATCGCCCGGCGGCTTTTGGGCCGTGAGCAGATACGACGACGTAGTTTCCCTCGCCCTTGCCGCTGACCGCTTCAACAACTCCGGAGGTCCGCAGTTCGGCAAAGGACGTCCGCCGCTCGAGGTCGACCGGCCCGAGCACACCTTCTTCCGGCGGGTCCTCCACCCTTACTTCGCCAAGAAGCGCGTCGCGCGACTCGAGGGCCGCATCCGCGGGTTCGTGGTCGAGATGCTGAATCCGGTAATTGAGGCCCGCGGCGGTGACCTCGCAGGGCAACTCACCTATCCCCTTCCCGCGCGGACGCTGTGCGCCTGGCTCGGGCTCCCCGACTCTGATTGGGCGTACCTGAAGCAGGTCGCCGACAAACTGTTCGATGCCGAGGAGGGCCGAGGGAACGATCCGGAAACGGTCAGGCGCTGTGCGGCCGAGATCGATGCGTATAGCCGCCGCCTGGTGCACGAGAGGGTCGAACGCCCCGTCGACCCCGAGGTAGACCTGATCAGCGGGATCATCGGGCAGACCGACGGTCCACTCACCGTGACCGCCGACGATGCCGTTCAGATCATGCGGCTCTTGCTGGTCGCGGGGCACAACTCGACCACGAGCGCACTGGGCAACTGCATCATGCGTCTCGCCGCCGACGATGGCTTGCAGACCCGTCTGCGTTCCGAGCCGGAGCTGATCCCCGCGGCGATCGACGAGCTTCTGCGGCTCGAAACGCCGGTCCAGGCGGTGCCTCGCTGGGCGAAGGCGGATGTCGAGGTGGCCGGCCGGGCGATTCACGCGGGGGAGAAGGTCATGCTTCTGCTCGCCTCCGCGAACCGGGATCCCGCCCAGTTCCCAGATCCGGACGCATGCATCATCGAGCGCCGGCCCAATCCGCACCTCGCGTTCGGCCGCGGAATCCATCGCTGCATCGGTAAGGACTTGGCGGTCCTCGAGCTTCGAGTTGTCTGCGAGGAATTACTCGCTCGTACGTCATGGGTGTCGCTGGCCGGCACGCCGACGCGGACGACGTTCGTCAGACAGGGAGCGTCCTATCTCCCAGTGACGCTTCAGGCGCGAGACGTCGCAGCCGCATAGCTCTCGAGACATATGTATCAGGCTACCTGCGATTAGTGTACGATTCCGGTGTGAAATCGACCTCCGGAATGAAGCTCGGCGCCGATTGGGATCCGCTCGATCCAGCCGCGCTGGCCGATCCGTTCACGGCACACCTCAGGCTCCGTCAGGAATGTCCGGTTGCCAGAAGCGACCGGTGGGGCGGATTCTGGACTCTGACCCGGTACGAAGACGTCATCGCCGCAGCCCTCGACACCGATACTTTCATCAGCGGCGAGAAGACGACGATTCCCGACTCGACCGGTCCCGACCGTCCACCACGTCCGCCGCTGGAGGTGGACCGCCCCGAGCACACGCAATACCGACGTCTGCTGGCGCCGTACTTCTCGCCCGAGCGCACCCGCCTGCTCGAACCAAAGATCCGCGACATCGCCATTCAACTGCTCGACGCCGCGATCGCCGAGCGCGATTGCGACATGGTGCCGGCGGTCGCGGTGCCGATGCCAGCGCTCGTGCTGTGCGCCCTTCTAGGCCTCCCCGCGGAGGACTGGAGCTTCCTCAAGCACTGGACTACCGAGGTCATCGAAGCCGGGCGGGCAGGAGACTCGGAGCGTCACGGGCAAGCCAACGACGCCATGTACGCCTACGTGCATTCGATCGTCGAGGGCCGGCGACAGGCAAATCGCGACCCTCAGCTGGACATCACCACCGGTCTGTTGGAGCTCGTTGTCGACGGCCGACGGTTGGACGACGAACAGATCACCGGCGTGATTCGTCTCCTGCTCCAGGCCGGGCATAACACCACGACCAATGGGCTCGGGAGCGCGTTTCGATACCTCGGTGGCCATCCCGAGGCACAGGCCCGCCTGCGCGAGGATCCTGCGCTGATTCCAGCCGCAGTCGACGAGTTCCTCCGCGCCTTCTCGCCGGCTCAATTTCTGGCCAGGACAGTCAAGCGAGAGGTCGACGTTCGGGGCCAGACGCTCTGCCCTGGCGACAAGGTCGGCCTGTCCTGGGCCTCGGCTAACCGGGATCCAGACGCGTTCGCCGATCCCGAACGCGTGGACCTCACCCGCGCTCCGAACCGGCACGTCGCGTTCGGTTATGGGATTCATCGCTGCTTGGGCGCGCACCTCGCGCGGGCCGAGATGTGCGTGGCGGTCGAGGAGCTGCTCGCGCGCACAACCCGATTCGAGCTGGCGGGACCCGCCCCCGAGATTGGATGGCCCCATATCGGACCCCGCTCGGTCCCGGTCCGCTTCCACTAAGCGCTCCATAGTTGGCGTTCCGATACCGTGCCTCCGGTGCCACACAAACCGGAGGACCCGCCGCTCAGCTACGCCCTGACCCGCCTCGCCCGACAGATCAGTCGCAACCTGTCCGATCTGCGAGCCTATGACCTCTCCGGGCCCCACGTGATCGCACTTGTCACGCTGCATCATGAGTCTGGACTCTCGAATGCCCAGCTCGCCCGCCGCTGCTTTGTGACACCGCAGTCAATGAACGAAGTCGTGCTTGAACTGGAGCGAAGAGAGTTCCTGACGCGCGAGCCCGATTCAGCCAACCAGCGAATACTCCGAGCCCAGCTCACCCCCGCGGGGCAGAAGGTCATCGACGAGTGGGAGGAGCGAATCGAGGCGCTCGAAGACAGACTGCTCGATGGATTCAGCGAACAGGAAGCGCGACGGTTTCGCCGAGCCGTCGCGCGAGGCGCCCGGAACCTCGGATTGCCGCCCAACGACACGAACGACTCAGGTCCTCGACAGCCCTAGGCCGCCATGATAGTATCAGCCTACCTGAGATGGCTGAGCTTTCGACGCACACCTCTACCGACGACTTCGACCCGCTCGTAGAGGAGACGTGGGAAAGCGCTCATCGAGAGATGAAGCAGCTTCGCAGCGAGTGCCCGGTGGCGCACTCAAGCGCGTGGAACGGCTTCTGGCTGGTCACCAAGCACGAGGACGTAAGCCGGATCCTGCGGGACTGGCGAACCTTCACGACCACCGTGCAGAACGTCGTACCCAAGGTCGCATTTACCGGACGGCGGCCGCCGTTACACCTCGATCCACCTGAGCACACGCCCTATCGCCGTGCGCTGAACCCGTTCTTCACCAGCGCCAAGGTCGCCGCGCTCGAGCCGCCGATCCGCGAGATCGTGATCGACCTGCTTGATCCGCTCATCGATGCCGGAGAGTGCGACTTCTGCGTGGACTTCACTCATCCGCTCCCGGGACGGGTGTTCGCGGTCTTCTTCAACCTGCCGGTGGAGAAGTCAATGCAGATCCGGGAGGTCGTCAAGGGCTACGACGCCGCACTTCAAGATTTTGACAACGAGCTCGTAAAGAAGGCGAGCCTCGACCTGTACGTGATCGCGCGCGAGATGATCGCCGCGCGACAGGCCGAGCCCCTTCCGGTGGAGGATGACCCGACGTCGGCTTTGCTCGCTACCACCGATGAATGGGGGGAGCCGCTACCCCCTGACCTGGTGCTCGGGACGCTCCGTCAGTTCATCGTCGTCGGGATGATCGCGCCAATCGTCTTCCTCGGAAGCGTGGTGGTCCATCTGAGCGAGCACCCTGAGGTCCAGCAGCAACTGCGGGAGGATCCGAGTCTGATACCGGCGGCAGTCCAGGAATACCTCCGCCTCTTCACGCCGTACCGGGGCTTCGCCCGAACTGCTCGCCACGATGTCGAGCTCAGCGGCCGCCACGTACCCAAGGATGAGCCCATCGCCGTGGCCTATGCGTCGGCCAACCGCGACGACGACGTCTTCCCGGACGGCGACAAGTTCATCCTGAACCGACCCAACATCGGCGATCATGTCGCGTTCGGAGGCGGCCCGCATCGCTGCGCCGGCGCGCCGCTCGCCCTCGCGCTATTCCGGATCACTCTCGAAGAACTCCTGGCGCGTACTAGCGCCATCGAGGTCAACGGAAACATTCGGATGAGCGGTTGGCCCGAGATCGGAACGCTGTCGGTTCCCGTGAAGCTGGCTCGTGCATGAGCGGATCGTGCCCTGCGCGCGAGCCCGACTTCGACCCGCTCGACGAAGGCTTCACTCGTAACCCACACCCGGTGTGGGCAGATCTGCGGCAGCGCTGCCCGGTTGCGCGCGGCGCTCGCTGGGACTTCTGGGCCCTGACGAAGTATCAGGATGTCAAGTTGGCCAGTCGCCGCCCTGCGCTATTCACGAGCTCTCAGGGAATCACCGTTCCCCGAAACCCGGTCTCCGGGCGCCGGGCGCCGCTGCATTTCGACCCGCCGGAGCATCCACGTTACCGCCGTCCCCTCAATGCCGTGCTGTCGAACGAGCGCGTCGCTGCTTTGCTGCCGCAGATGCGCGAAACCGCGCGGCGCCTTGTCGCCGACCTGGTGCAGAACGGAGGAGGCGACGCCGTCACCGGGTTGAGTTCACCGCTCTCCGGGCTCATCTTCGGCATGTTCATCGGGATCTCTCCGGAGCGCGCGCGAGAACTCAACGATCACAGCGAACGTTTCGAGTCGGCGCAGTTCCATCAGCGGCCCGAGATCGCCGAAGAGGAGAACCTGTACCTCTACGGGGTCTTCCGCGAGCTTGTCGCCGAGCGGCGGGCACAGCCGATGAACCCCGGCGAAGACATCGTGAGCGCGCTCCTTGAAGTTCGGGTCGACGGCGAGTTGTTAGACAACGAGTTCATCGCTGGGAGCATCCGGCAGCTACTGATTGCCGCGCACGTCGCGCCGAGCGCCGCCATCGCCAGCGCGATCCGCCACCTTGCCGAGGACCCGTCCCTCCAGCAAAAGCTCCGTCAGCAGCCGGATCTGATCCCGGCTGCCTGCGATGAACTGCTGCGCCTCTACACCCCCAACCAGGGATTCGCACGCACGGCGACGCGAACCACAAAGGTCCGCGGCCAGCAGATCGAGGCGGGCGAACAGGTCGCGCTCGTGCTGACTTCAGCCAACCGTGATCCGGACATCTTTCCCGAGCCCGATCGATTCGTGCTCGGACGAACGCCAAATCCGCACATCGCGTTCGGCCACGGTTCTCACAAGTGCGCGGGAAAGGACGTGGCCGAGACGGAAATGAGGCTGGCCGTTGAGGAGCTGCTCGCAGCGACCGATCAGTTTTCTGTCGCCGGTGATGTGGCACCCACTTACTGGCCGCTCTACGGCCCCGAAGCGCTCCCCCTGCGTTGCGAACCGCGTAGTGAGCGGTCCACCGCCGAGGATGGCCCGGTTCGGCGCGCGAAGGCGAACGTTGGCGCGATTAGCCCTCTGAGCCTTGACGATGCCGGTGGAGGTGCTCGAGTGCATGCTTCCACTCCGCCTCGAGCTTGTGGATGAGCTCGTGGTGTTCGCTAGGCACCTCACCGTCGATCATCTGCGCTTGCTCGCGGGCGGCCGACAGGCGCAGCCGCGCCTCGTTCTCCTGCCGCACGACCATCTGTAGCTCACGGTCCGGCACGATTGCCTCCTCTGGTTTTTTGAGTCCAAGGGTCAGGGAGCTGGGAGCGAGTGCTCACGTGTTCTCACCAGAAGTGAGCGCCGTACACGAAATCGTCTAGATGGCCGCCTTGCGGAGCGCCCGCTTCGCGCGAACGGTCCTTGCTGATCGTGTCGATTGCGAGCAACTCATCGATGAGTGCAAGCGCGGCCGCGTGTCTCTCATCGCTCGGCCGCGAAACCGAGCGAGCCGCGTGAATCCCGAGGACGTCGATCGGAGGCAGGCGCTCGAATCCGATGCCACGCAGCCACCCCGGCACGAACCAGCGACTCCAGCGACGCTGTCGCATCTCCAGAGCCCACGCCGCCAACAGGTCGGCCCGTGCGCGCTGCACCGCCGGCGGCCGGGCGCTGCCTACGACCTTGGCGGCATAGGCATAGAGGTCCTGGCGACGGTTATCGTCGACCACATCGTTATACGCGCGTAGGAACGATCCGATCACCGCACACACCGATTCCGGCTGATCGGTGAACGGCTCGCCCGCAAGCATCGAAGCAAGCTCCATCACGCAAGCGCCTACCTCGGGCGAGCTGTGCCTGCCGGTGCTCAGCTTGATCGTCTGGTAACTGACCGGGGACATTCGCCCCTCCTATGAGTGCTCAGCGCTGTTGAGAGTCGGTTCGCCGCGACTTGGCCGGCAGCGCCCCGATCCAAGATCTCACCGGCATCGGCGTCGAGCAATCGTGCCCCCCGGCATCCGTAGGGTAGGCAGGCACCCCGGGATACGGCACCCGTGGACTTGGTTTAGCTCAGAGCACAGCGGTCACAGGGCCTTGCGGTACCAGCGCGCGGCGCTACCCGCTGGGCAGTTCTCGATGACGCCGACCGTCTCGTATCCCATTCGCTCGTAGAGACCCCGAGCGAGCAGGTCGTAGGCGTGAAAGGCGACAAGCCCGCAGCCTCTGCGGCGCGCCTCGGCCTCGGCACCGGCGACGAGCGCGTGCGCTAGCCCACGGTTGCGCAGCGACTCGTCGACCCACATGGCCTGCAGCTCGCAGCATCCCCCCCACACGATGGCGGAGATGCCGGCGAGTACGCGACCATCGCCTCCCCGCGTGAAGATCGCGAACTCCTGCTCCTCACCCAGACCTGAAGCGGCAATCGCGGCCGCGGCCACCTGCTGCTCCAGCAACGCCACATCGGCCGCAGCGGGTGCGTTCTCGACGACAAGCTCAGGCAACGCGCTCGCTCGGGCGCCGGCGCGAGGTCGCATACCGACGACAGCCTGTGGCTCAGGTTCCTAGGATTTTTGCCTTCGCGGCCGCGAACTCCTCGTCCGTCAAGGTGCCGTTGGTGTGAAGCTCCCCGAGCCGTTGGAGCTCGTCGTAGTCGATGGTCGGGCTCGGCGCAGGCGCTGCCTCTTGCGGTGCTGGCGGCTGCTCCTCGTAATCGCCGCCGCCGTCGTCGCCTCCGCCTCTGCCCCCGTGCCTGCCCGCTGCGTAGGCCGCTCCTCCGACCAGCAACGCCGTCCGGCGGCGAGCTCGTCTACGTACAAATCCCATCTGCGTCCTCCTGATCGTCGACGATGTTGACGTAACGGCCTCGGTGCTTCGCAGGCACCGGGCCACCATTAGCGTGGCGCTGATCGACGATCGCGGCATCACCCGAAACGGACGAAACGTTGCAGGTCAGTCCGTCGGGTCGGCCCGGTACGCGGCGGGTGTAGCGCACCCGCAAGGTGTCCCCCGCCGCGATCCGTATCGCCTCAGGAAGCACCCATACCGATGTCGCCCAACTCGACGACGGCCATCTCCAAGGATCGAGCGTGTGGACGACGGTCCCGTGCAGGTGGGCCTGGAATGTCACGGCGACGGCGTTGACCTGTGCGGTGGGCGCGACCGCAAGCTCGGCGGACCCGTCGACAGTGGCTCGCCGGTAGTGCCCGAGTTCCACGGTGGCGAGCGTGACCGCCGGACCGACCGGCAGCCAACGCGCCAGGACCTCGGCTTCGGTGGGGTTGTTCACCGGGCCTTCGAAGGCGGCGTCGAGCAGAGGCTGGAAGTCGATCTCGTAGAGCTGCTGCCAGCGTGCGACGGCCTGCCGGCCGATCGCGCGCTGCCTGGCCTCGGCATCCGGGAGGAGCAGCGGACGGGCGACAAGGTCAAGGGTGCGCGGAATCAGCCGCGCGTCGGGTTTCAGTAGGCGACGCCGTGCGTCGAGCGTCGTCTCGAGGATCTCTTCCTCGAACGGCTCGTTGCCGATGAGCTCCGCAACGAGCACGTCTGCCGGCTCGGGCAGCTCGATCTCTCTCGACCAGCCGCGGATCAGGGTCACCCGCTCTTGCATGCGGTTGGCCGCGAACACGCGCTCGGCGACATCTGCGATATCGCTCGCCTCGACGGCGTAGACGTGACGGGCACCCGCCCGAGCGGCGGCGATCGCGAGGACCCCACTGCCGGTCCCGATGTCGAGCACGATGTCATTTGGTCGCACCGCCTCGTGCAGCGCGGCGATGTAATCATTCGTCCGGCGGTCGTCGTGGAGCATCCGCGCGTGCTCAACGGGATCAGCCCATCCACGGGTTGGGAGGGGATCAAGGTCCGGTCGCACGAGCGCGCCCTCCTCGATGAGCATGTTGATGACGCTCATCGTCGGCACGAAATGAGTCGAGCCGTTGCGGTCGTTCTCGAGTTGTTCGATCGCAGCTCCCAATCTGAGTGGGCGAGCGAACATCGACAGCGTCGCGAATCCGTTCGGGCCCGCGTCGATGATCGTGCCGTCCGGAGCGTCGATGAGAACGTGGCCGGCGGCGTCCAAGCGCGTCCGCACGCCCGGCGCGAGCTGGAGACGCGTTTCGGGTGACAGCTCAGTGTCCGGCACGTTCTGCGGACCTCATCTTGCTATGTCACGCTCCCGCTTCGGCCGCCTCTCGGTCCTCCTCGACCGCCGCGATGATCGCCTGGATCGGGATACGGCCGTTGGCTAGCAGTTCCCCGCCGGAATGGCGGATGGCCGATGCCAAAGGACTCGCCCAGGTGTTCTCCCAGACCAGCACGGCAGCCGTGCTCCCCGGTTCCAAATCGGCGCCGACCCGCTCCACGTCCTCCGAGGCAAGCAGGAGGGACAACTCCGTCTCGAGCGAGCGCAGCTCGCCGACTTCGCTCTCATCGTGGTCTTGGACCTCCGCAACCTCCACGGTGCCGTCCTCGGCCCTCGTGACGATCAGGAGATCGAGCACCCGTACAGTCCCGCTGTCCATCAACTTCTTCAACTCGTCGGCCATCGCACCCGAGAAGTCCGCCTTGCCCGCGGGAAATCCAACCACGAGGTAGTCGACCGGCCCGAGCTGGTCAAGGTCGATATCGGCCATGTGCCCTCCATCTGTTCCCCGGGTCGCATCGCGCGCGACGGATGAGATCGCGAGCTTGCTCAGCCCCGGCTTGTCGTTGAATGCTGATCCGTCGCCCAAAGCCTGTTCGGAGCGCGCAGCGGCAAGGATATGACTGCGCGCGCAACGGGGTCTCACCCCATTCGGGTGATTTGCCCCAGATCATCCGGTTTGGATGATGCCTGCGGAGCTTGCCTGTGGAAACGTCGTCGCGTGGCGAACCCGAACCCGACGCAGAGCAGGGTTCGCCCGCCGAGAGCGTCTGTTGGCGTCGGCGCCGTTGGATGGCCGGAGAACGGCGCGTGGGCCAAGTCTTCGTCTTCTCGCTGACGGCGGCGCTGAACCCTTCGCTGCTGACCGCCGTGACGGTCATGCTGACGTTAGACAGACCGAAGCGGCTGCTCACGGGCTACCTGCTGGGGGCGATGGTCACGAGCATCACCTGCGGCCTCGTGCTCGTGTTCGCATTACCGGATTCGAGCACGTCGAGCACCGCCAAACACGGTGTCGACCCAGTCCTCAACATCGTGCTCGGGGCGCTCATCCTCGTGATCGTCTTTGTCGTCGCAACCGGTCGTGACAGGCGACGCCGGGCTTGGAGCGAGCGCAAGCGCGAGCGAGCCAAGACCAAGGCACCGCCCCGGTGGCGGCGCCAACTGAGCAAGGGCTCGGCCCGCGACACGTTCGTCGTCGGGGTTTTGCTCAGCTTCCCGGGGGCGTCCTACATCGCCGGGATGGACCTGCTGCATAAACAGCAACTCGGGACGGCGGTCACGGTGATCGCCGTCCTCGGGTTTAACGTGATCATGCTCAGCCTGTTAGAGCTGCCACTGCTCGGATATGCGACCCGGCCGCAGTGGACCGCTGCCGCCGTGCAACGCTTCGCAGACTGGCTCACCCGCCGCGGCGGACGGGTCGCCCTCTTCGCCGCCGCAGCAGCCGGCATTCTCCTGATCGCCCGCGGACTCATCAACTGGTGAGCTGAACGCAGCAACGACTCGCCGACCGGCGCTCGACGACCAACGAGATCGCCGCGGTCGTGGCCGTGGTCATCCTGATCGGGTGATGCGTCGAACGCGATCACCGCAGACGATCGAGCGAGACCAATCAAACCCGGGAGAGGACCGAGACGGCCGCCCTGGGGAACGAGGAGGCGCATGTGAGAGGCACCGGACGGGTGGTGTTCGTCGCAGTTCTGTTACTGATCGCGGGCACCCTCAACATCATCTACGGCATCGCGGCGGTCAGCAACGCCCATTTCTTCGCCAACACCCAGTACGCGTTCTCGAGCCTGCACACCTGGGGCTGGATCACCATCATCGTCGGCATCATCCAGCTCACCGCCGGCGCCTCGCTGTTCGGAGGAGGAGGCTACGGCCGGTTCATCGGCATCTTCGCCGCGAGCCTCGGCGCGCTCGAGTCGCTGCTGTCGATCGGCGGGACCCACCCATGGTGGTCGCTGGCGATCTTCGCCCTCTGCGTGTACGTCCTGCATGGCCTGATCGTCTTCGGTGACGACCTGACAGCCACAACCTAACTGCTGCCTCAGCGCGACGGACGAGTCAAGCGAGGGTTCAGATCTGGTAGGTGAAGCTGGCCGACGCAGGGAGCGCGTCTGGGGCACCGAAATACCCGAGGGTGGCTACGCAACCGCCTACTCGTCTATCCGAGCGGTGGCTCGAGAAGCGCATCGAGCGCAAGGGTCTGCGTCCCCGCGACGCCGCGTACCTGATAGCAACCTTCTGGGCGATCGCCGTGCTGGCGTTCGGGGTGGTCGAGCGGCTCGTGGACCCGAAGACGTTTCACAGCATCTGGCTGGGGATGTGGTGGGCCGTCGAAACGGTGACGACGGTCGGCTACGGCGACATCGTCCCCGACCAGACGGCCGGCAAGCTCATCGCAGGATTCCTGATGCTCGGGGGTCTGTCCCTGATCGCGGTGGTCACGGCCGCGATCACCAGCGGCTTCGTGTCCCGCGCGGACGCCCAACGGCAAGCCGCCGGCGAGGATCCGGTCATGCAAAAACTCGAAGAGATCGCCGCAGAGCTACAGGCTGTGAAGGCCGAGCTCGATCACCTTCGGCCAACGACGGGCGGCAACGACTCCGCCTGAACATGGTTCCGGGTTCAGCTCACGAGCTCGGCTATGCCCTTGATGACGAGCGCGCCGCCGAGCACCGTGAGCGTAATCACCGCAGCCTTGTGGCCGTTGCGCCCCGCCCACGCTTTCGCTCGCTCCACCGCGCCGGGAGTCCAGTCCGGAGCGAACGTGTACCCGAGCAGGGGAAGCTCGAGCAAGATCAGCATGACCAGGTTGAATCCGATCACGGTCAACACGGTGGCCGGCGTGCTCAGCTTCTGCTCCTCGATGTGATGCAGCCCCGCCAGGTACGAGCCGCCGGGGAGCGTCAGCAGGGCTCCGACGACGAACGTGGTTCGCGCCGAGCCCTTGCTCAGAGCCTGCTGCCAGCGCGGCGGGCCCTTCTCTTCCTTGGGGCCTTTGCGCGCTCGCCGGCGTTCGGCGATCTGCTTGTCACGTCCCGTGCCGAGTACGACGGCGGCGACGAGCAGGAGCGCCCCGATGGCGAGGTCGACGCCCGGGCTGATCGTGTTCTGCGTCGTGCTGACCGTGCTTGAACCCTTCAGCGCATACACGATCACGAGCCCGAGCGTGACGCTCGTCATCAGCGCCCCGAGCAGATAGCCCAGCATCAGCCTCTTCGGGTTCGGGAGCAGCAACATCACCGTCGAGGCGCCCACGAGAACCGGGTTCAACGCAGCCGCCAGAGAGAGGAGAAAGATTTGACCCATGGACGTATCAGTCCTGCTGAGGAATCATGGTTCGTGGCCGAAGCCTGTCGACGGGCGGAGCGTTCAGTCGTGGGACATCTGGTCGATGCAGGCCACGACCGCGCGGATCACCGCGTCGCCCGCATCGAGGCCGTCGAGAATGCCTGTAGAAGGCCTGGGGCGCATCACCCCATGCGGGTGATCCCACCAACACATTGCCGCGCGGCGGGGTTTCCGACCTGCTTGCGGAAGCCAGGCCGCACGTCGAGTCAGCTCCCGCGAGTAGGATTGAGCTGGTTAGAGAGGGAGACAGACATGTCTGACATCGATCCCGGGCGCTTACCCTATAAAGCTCTGATCAGGGACGCGCATCGCAGGGAGCGTGAGGCCGAGGCGAAGGCGGCGCTGTATGCACACCTTCATCCGGACGACGGGGAGCACACGGACTCGGATCGTGGTGTCCGCCACGCGCTACGCCGTCTTCGGGACGCGATAAGCCGCCGCGGCTGACGGTTTGACGTAGCCGGGGCGGCCCCGCCGACCGAATGGGTGGCGGGCTCCGGCAAAGATGTTGCGGTGAGCGGTGGCGGTGGCTATGGTCGGCGCTGTTCGCTAAGGTTCCTACCGGAACAGAACGGAATCGGAAGATGACAGGGACTTTGTATCGGGGCGGGACGGTTATTGCGTGCGCGTTGGCGCTGCTGGTGTGCGCAGCGGCGTGGGCTGCGTCCTCCGCCTTTGCGTCCGACTCGATCTATTGGACGAGCTACACGAGCGCCGGGGCGGTGCGGCTCGGAGATCTCGGCGGCTCGGGCGCGCGGGACCTCTTCACCGGCGAGACCAACCCTCAAGGTGTCGCTATCGACTCCGCGGCGGGGAAGATCTACTGGGCTGACGCCTCGGGCGCGATCAGGGTGGCCAACCTAGATGGCACCGGTGCACGGAATCTGTATACGGGCGAGAGCACACCGTCAGGTGTCGCGATCGATCCGGCCGCCGGCTTGATCTACTGGGCGGACGCCGTGTCAGGCAGCGGCGCGATCCGGGTCGGGAACCTCGACGGCAGTGGCGCCAGGACCCTGTTCGCTGGGGAGTCGTACCCGGTCGGGGTAGCGATCGATCCGGCCGCCGGCAAGATCTACTGGGGCAGCTACGACACGTTCAAGATTCGCGTCGGCAACCTCGACGGTACCGGCGCCAGGGACCTGTTCACCGGCGAGAACTATCCCACCGGGTTGACGGTCGATCCCGCCGCGGGGAAGCTCTACTGGACTAACGAGTTCGCCGGCACCGTCCGCGTAGGGAACCTCGACGGGACCGGCGCCGCCAATCTATACACGGGCGAGGGCGGTGTGGGTGGCCTCGCGATCGATCCGACTGCCGGAAAGATCTACTGGGGGGATTTCTCGACCGGGACGGTGCGGGTCGGGAGCCTCGATGGCACCGCGCCGGCGCAGAGCCTCTACACGGGCGAGACCGATCCTTGGTTCGTCGCGCTCCTCCGCGCGCCGCTCGGAACCGGCGCTCCGCAGGTGTCTGGGGGCGGCGGGGTCGGCCAGTCGCTGTCCTGCAGCCCCGGGAGCTGGGCGGCAGATCTGCTGAGCGGCTTCCTTTATCGCGCGCCTCAGAGCCTCGCGTATCAATGGACCGTAGGTGGCGCTCCCATCGCCGGCGCCACGACAAGCTCCCTGCTCGTGAGCTCGCCTGGCGAGTACCGGTGCGAGGTGACCGCCACCAACGCCGCGGGCTCGACCTCGCAGACGAGCGATCCCACGAACATTTCGGGGTCGCTGCCGGCGCCGAGGCTAGGCAGGACAGAGAACGTCGCGCCGGTCAACGGCAAGGTGTTCGTGCTCTCAGGCGGCCGGTTGGTGCCGCTGACCGGGACGAGGCAGATCAAGTCCGGCTCCGTGGTCGACGCACTTCACGGGACCCTTTCGCTGACCGCCGCCACGGGGAGCGGCAAGAAGACGCAGACCGGACGCTTCGGCGGCGCTGTCTTCAAGGTGACGCAGGCGAAAGCCGGAGCGAGCAAGGGGCTGACGACACTGACGCTGATCAACCATGCGTTTAAGGGCGCGCCTTCATACGCCACCTGTAAGTCGCAGAAGGCGCTCGATGCATCCGCGGCCGCGGTCTCGAGCCGAACGCTTCAGCTACTGCACGCCAGCGCCCACGGGAAATTCCGCACCAGCGGCCGCTACAGCGCCGCCACTGTGCGCGGCACGAAGTGGACGATCGCGGACCGCTGTGACGGGACGCTCACCCACGACATCACGGACTCGGTCACGGTCACTGACTTCGTCCGCCACAAGACCATCATCCTGCACGCCGGGCAAAGCTACCTCGCCAAGGCGATCCACCCAGTCAAATAGTCAGCACGGCCCCCTAAGCACCCTTAGGAGCCGCTTGTGCGACCCCATGGACCGGACACTTCCGACTGGACGGCCAGCGCGGCGTTTGGTAGGTTGCCTACATGGACTGGGAAAGGGGAGTTTCCCCGGACTGGAGCGCGAAACTGTGGGCGACACGGTAAGACGGACTGGACGGCTCGTAAGCCGGCGGCAGGCTCTGGCAGGCGCGGGCGGGGCGGCGATGGTTGGTGCCGCTTTCGGGTCGGTCCCGGTGGCGGCAGCCAATGCCACGGTGGCGGCGGCCGCTGAGGTGGGTAACGCACGTCTGGGCGAGACGGCGACCAGGCTGGTCGGTGTGATCGATCAGAAGGGCGGCAGCTTCGTCGCGTACGGCTTCTATACGCTGATCGCCGGCCTGAACCAGGCGCACCTGTTCTCCGCCCAGACCGATCCGGTGTCGGAGTCGAAAGCCTTCTTCACCTTCCACGGGACTGCTTCGCTGGTCCAGCGCGCCGTAGTCGGCGATGTCTTCACTCTGGCTGTCGCCGGCTCCCTCGCTCACTACTATCACTCCTCGCCGGCGTCCAGCTTCGCCGATCCGGACTCATTCGCGTCCGGAACTAAGATCGGCACGAGCGAGTTCGCACTCCAAGACGTACTCATCCAGCAGTCTCCCTCCGCGGGCTTGGCGACACTCGAGGGCCGGGTGACTCAGGTAGGCTCGCGGCCCTTCCGGTTCGGGGGGCGGACGATCCGGTTCGGGCGCGCTGGCCTAAAGACGCACCTGACCGCGAGCGGACTGGGAGCGGCAAGGAGCCTCACGCCGCCCGTCGTGCGGCTGTCGCTCGCGGGCACCCAGGTCGTAGCTGGCTAGCTGAGCCACCAGTTGGCCGCCAGCGCTGAACGCAACACGGCTTCTCGCGACGGACTCCTGCGGACCACGGTCGATCGCCTCGCGGCCGAGGCCGTGGCCGCCGCGGCCCCGGTGCGCATCGCGATCGCCGCGTCACCGGCGGACCGTGACGCCGTGTACGGCCTCCGCTATCGGCACGTGATTCAGGCCGGCTGGGCGACGCCGGAGGAGTTTCCCGACGAGCGCGAGCAGGACAGCTTCGACGCACGCGCCGTGCACATCGTGGCCTGGAGCGGCGATCAGTCGGTAGGGACGTGCAGGCTTGTGTTCCCCGATCCGACCGAACGTCTCCCGGTCGAGGCCGTGTTCGAGCTCGTGGTCGAGTCGCCGACGAGCGCGCCGACCCTCGATCGTCTGCTGGTCGAACCGGGCCACCGAGGCGGCGCTTTGACGAGCGCACTGCTTGCTTGCGCCTGGCAGGAACTCCGTCGGCGTGGCTTCGAGTCCGCCTCGGCGATCGCGACGGAGCCCGTTATGCGCCTGCTCCGAGGGCTCGGCCTCGAGCTCAGTGTCCTCGGTGGCCCGCGCCTGTATTGGGGGGAGGAGCGCTACGCGGTGTTATGCGCGCCGTCGGTCGGTCTCACGGCGCGCGACGAGCTCGGTGTACCGGCCGGATGGGGAGAGCCGGAGCCGGAGGTCCCGCTTGCGCTGGTAGAGATCCTGGCGGACTACAGGGTCGATCCACGCAAGCTCGCGGCGACGGCCAGGCTTGTAGAGGATCTCGGACTCGACTCGCTGGAGCTGGTGGGGGTCGTGGTCGATCTGGAGGAGCGGCTCGGGATCCAGCTCGGTGACGAGCTCACGGGCGTCAAGACCCTAGGCGAGGCGATCGTGCGGGTCAGCGCGAAGGCCGGGTCGGCGCGGTGGACGCTGCCTGGCTAGCCCGCGACCCGGCCTCCGTTCTCCTGGCCCTCAGCCGTCGGCGCGGTGACATCGTCCAAATGCCCGGCGCACCCGAGCCGTCGTATCTGGTCAACTCGCCCGCCGGCATCGAGCACGTGCTGGTCTCGGGCGCGGCGCGCTACAGCAAGGCCACCTCGTCGAACGAGATGTTCAGGACGGCCGTGGCCGATGGGCTGCTGACGCTCGAGGGTGAATCGTGGCGCCGCGAGCGCACGCTGGTGCAACCGTTCTTCCGCTCGCTCGGCCCGAGCGCGGTCGATCCGGCCGTGTCCGGCTCGTTGGCGGTGCTCGCCGCGCGCTGGGGAGCGCTCGCCGGTACGGGCGAGCCGACCGATCTCGCCCACGACATGCTCGCGCTCGCGCTGGGGTTCACCGCGCAGCTGCTATTCGGTGTGGAGCTCGGCGACCGAGCCGATGAGCTCGCCGTTTCGCTGGAGCGAGCTCTCCGGCTGCTGACCGCCCCCTCCGAGCCGGAGTTCCGGCACGCCCGCGAGACGGTGCACGGCTTGATCGAGTCGCTGATCGATCGCCGCCGGCGCGAGCCGGAAGCGCGGAGCGACTTGCTCTCGGTGCTCATGTCCGCTTCGGGCGAGGGTGACCGCCGCGCGGGCGATCCGAGCCTGCTCGATCAGATCATCACCTACCTGCTGGCGGGAGCCGAGACGACCGGGAGCGCGCTCGCGTGGGCGCTGTTCCTGATCTCCGCCCACCCCGCCGAGCGCGACCGGCTCGAGCGCGGGCTGCCGGCTCCGCCGCAGGCACGGCATCGCGTCGCCGGCGACGCTCGCGAGCTGGGGGGCGCGCGCATGGTGATTCAGGAATCGCTGCGCCTCTACCCGCCCGGCTGGGTCCTCGGGCGGCGAGCGCTCGACTGCGACCGGATCGGCGGAGTGGACGTCGAGCCCGGCGCGTCGGTGGCGGTCAGTCCCTACACCATGCACCGTCACCCTGGGTACTGGGCCGCGCCCGACGAGTTCCGCCCAGACCGCTTCCGCCCCGCTCGCGCGGCGCGGCCACAGCGTTTCTCATACCTCCCGTTCGGCGCCGGCCCGCGCACGTGCATTGGCGCGCAGCTGGCGCTCGCCGAGGCGACGAGCGTCGTCGCCGGCATCGTGCAGCGGTTCCGGCTCACCCCGATGGTGCAGCCTCAGCCGGAGGGGCGCTTCGTGCTACGTCCGCGCGGTGGCCTGCCGGTCAGCGTCGAGCACAGGCCGGTCTGAGCAGCCCTGCACACGACCGAAGGTCCGCGATCCTGCTCATCCCGGCATCCCCCTCACTCGTCGCGCTGGAGACGGCGCTGGCGGAGGCGGCCGGCCCCGACGGGCCCTTTGCCTCGGCCGCTCTGGCAGAGCTCGACCAGCTGGAAGCGTTTCCGGCCGAGGCTTGCCGCGCGCTCGACGAGCTCGGGCTCGCCGACCACTACGTGCCGGCACGCGTGGGTGGGAAGCTGGTCGATCACCTCGGCTCATCGCTCATGCTCCGCGCCGTAGCCCGCCGCGACCTTACCGTCGCGATCGCGCACGCCAAGACCTTCCTCGGGGCGGTTTCGGTGTGGTTGGCCGGAACCGAGAGCCAGTGCAGGTGGCTTGCCCGCGAGATCCGGGCCGGGCAGCTCGTGGCGTGGGGCCTCACCGAGCGCGATCACGGCAGCGACCTGTTCGCGTGCGAGCTCGCGGCCACGCCGCACGACGAGACGTGGCGGCTTGACGGGGAGAAATGGCTGATCAACAACGCCACGCGGGCCGAGTTGGTATGCATCCTCGCGCGGACCAGCCCGCCGGGTGGACCGCTCGGATTCAGTCTGTTTCTCGTCGACAAGCGCCGCCTCGAATCGGGTTTCTACAGCTGCTTGCCGAAGGTCCGGACACACGGCATCCGCGGCGCGGACATCAGCGGGATCCGCTTCACCGGGGCCGCCGTCCCGGCCGGCGCGCTCGTCGGGGATATCGGCCGTGGCCTGTACGTCGTCCTCAAGTCGCTGCAGCTGACGAGGACGGTTTGCACGGTGCTCTCGCTCGGGGCGGCCGACCATGCACTCAGAATCGCCGCCCAGTTCACGCGCGTGCACGCGCGGTCGACGCCCCGGATCCTCGGAGAGGCCGCGGCGCTGCGGCTGCTGGCCGAGGCGACCGCGATCGTCGCCCTGCGGGGCGTCGAGGCGTTCCCCGAGGAGATGAGCGTCATCGCCGCCGTCGCCAAGGGGTTCGTGCCGACGGCGGTCGACCTGATGCTCGGGCGGCTCGGGCCGATGCTCGGCGCTCGCGCGTTCGTGGCCGATCCGTCGCCACACGGAGCGTTCGAGAGGCTCGAGCGCGACCACCGGATTGTCGCGCTGTTCGACGGCAGCACGGCGGTCTGCCAGGCCGCACTGATCGCTCAATTCCCGACGCTGGCGGAGGGCTACGGCACCGCCGCCGGCCCTGACCGTCTGGCATCGGCGAGCCGTCTGACCAGCCCCCTGCCCGAGCTCGACCCTACGGCGCTCAGGCTCTCCTCACCGGGCTGCACGCTGCTCGCCGCACTCCCCGAGCTGATCGCCGAGTTGCGCGGGCTAACGGCCAGCGGGGAGCTGCCGGGGCGAGTGCTGGCGCTGGCGATCACCCTCGAATCGGCGACCGCCGAGCTGCATCGCCAGCTGGGCGCGATCGTTCCGGCCGTCAGGCAGATCCCGACCGCGCACTTTGCGCTCGCCCGCCGATACGAGCTCTGCTTCGCGGCCGCGGCCTGCCTGAACCTATGGCTCTACAACCGTCATCTCCACGCCGCCGAGGGCGGTCTCCGCTCTGACACGGCGTGGCTCGAGGGCGCCTTGGTCGTCGCTCTGCGCCTGCTCGGCGTGAGGGTCGCGGCGCCGGGCAGTATGGCGCTCGACGAGCTTGCTCGCCGGGCGGCCGGTCCGGGTGGTGAAGCCACGATGTCCTTGCTCGGGGCAGAGTTGTGGAGCGAGGTGTGACCGAAGCTGCCGCCGAGCGGGTAGATCGGCTGGAGCGCAGCCTGGGGGACCCGTTCGACCCGGCCAATCCACTTGGCTTCGCGGCGGTGATCTCCGCGGACGAGCGCCGCGAACCGGTCTCCGGTGCAGCGCCGCCGCTTGCCGAGTTCGGGCTGAACGCCGAGCTCGTCCCGACCGAGCTGGGCGGAAGGATGCGCGACGTCGGCGGCCTGCTCGAGGTCATGCACGCGCTCGCGAGGCGAGATCCAAGCCTGGCTCTCGCGCACTTCGGGATGCCACTGGTGGGTGCCGTCGGGCTGTGGACGCGCGGTCGCGACGAGCAGCGCCGAGCCGGCGCGGAGCTGTTGCTCAGAGGCGGCCGGCTCACCGCCGCGTTCGGTTGGGGCCTAGCCTGCCACCAGCTTCCCCGGCTCGACCTCGGGTGCGCGACGTCTGGCCGTGTCACCCTGACCGGGCGATGCGACCTGGTCGCCGACGCCGATCGCGCCGACGCGCTCCTCATGCCGGCCCGGGTCGATCCCGCGGCCCGCGGTCGCGGCCGGGAATGGCTGCTGGTCGACCTGGCCGGGGCGCCGCCGGGCACGGTGGAGCACCTGGCCCGGCTCCGGACTGTCGGACTGACGGGCGTTCGCTTCGCCGGCCTCGAGTTCCACCGCCTGCCGCTGCTTGCCGAAAGCGTCCTCGACGGCGAGCGCGAGGACGATGACCCGGGCGAGGGCACCGCTGCCGGCACGATCGCGACGGTCCTGCGAACGGCGCTACCGACGATTGCCATCGCCGGCCTCGATACGGCACTTCGGCTCACATTCCACCACCTGCGCTCGCGCCGCCTGTACGGCGCGGCGGCCTCGGACCTGCCGGCGATACGGTCTCTGTTCGCGCGGACGTTCGTTGACCTCATGGCCTGCGACTGCCTGGCGACGACGGCGGCGCGCATGATCTCCTGGCTGCCGGCGCAGGCCGAGCTCTACTCGCTCGCCTCGTTCTGTTTGGCAGCCGATGTCGTGCCTGCGGCGATGCATCGGCTGTCGGTCGGACTCGGGGCACGGTTCTACGTGCGCGACGGCAGCGCGGGGATGTTCCAGAAACTGCTCCGTGACCTGAAGCCACTCGGCCTGGGCGGCGCCGATATCGCGGCGGCCGGGCTCGCCCTCGTGGGCAAGACCTCATCCAGCCGCGGTGAGCCCTTGCGCACGGGCACCGTCGAGGACGAACTTGCGCATGCAGCCGCGGAGCCCGCCCTGCGTGAGCTGACTACGTTGTTCGAGCGGTTGAAGCGTGACCGCTGCGAGCCGACGGAACGGCTGGTGCGTCTTTACGCCGCCGCGGCGTGTGCCGGGACCTGGTTGCATCACCGCGACACCGATGGCTTCCTCGCAGAGCCCACGTGGCTGCAGGGTGTGCTCGAGACGGTGCTCGAGCCCAGCGGCCTGGGCGACACGCCGATCTCGCCTGAGGTGGAGGCGTCGCTGTTTGCCGAGCTCTCCCGTCGGTGCGAGCAGGGACGCGGTCTAGGGCTTGCGGCCCGGCAACTCGCCTACGGTCGATGACCGCGGGCCCGCGAGCCCGAAGCGGAAGCGAGTTTCACGAGGGCGCCGGAAACGTACAGATCGCGGCAGAGGCTCCGCTGGCGCTTGCCCGACGAAGTCTTCGGCACCACCCCGGGCGCCACAACTGCCACCTCGTCCGGTGCCCGCGGTAGACGGTCCACCAGCGTGGCGAATACGCCGTTTGCGACGAGGTGCAGAGACTCTCGATCTGCGGCGCTCTCCACGATCACCACCATTCGCTCGACGTCCGCGATCGCGAACGCGATCGCGCTGCCTTTCCTCACGTCGGGGACCGACTCGGCGACTGCCTCGTAGTCCTCGGCGAACAGATTGGCGCCCCCATGGAATATGACGTCCTTCAGTCTTCCGCCGACGAACAGCGCACCATCTTTCATGAATCCGAGATCGCCGGTCTTGAGCCAACCGTCTCGCAGCGGCTCCCCGACCGGGGTTGGCTCGCGCCAGTACTGGCGCATCACGCCGGGTGACGAGACCCAGATCTCACCCATCGCCATGTCGGGTAAAGCGGTCCCGTCAGTGCCTCGAACCTCGCATCTCGCATCCTGGATCGGTCGACCGCAAGAGACCACAACCTTACGTCGATGCTCGTTTCCGTGTTCGGGCAAGGCTTTTCCGACGGTGAATTGCGCAAGCGGCATTAGATTGGTCGCGACCATCTCCGTGGGCGGTACGAGAGTCACCGTGAGGGTCGCCTCGGCCAGACCGTAGACGGGGCTAATCGCAAAGGGGGAAAGGCCATGCTGGCGACCGGCGCGGTTGAATTCATCTATGACCGCGGCCACGATCGGCTCCCCTCCATTAGCTGCCCACCGTAGCGGAGCCAACTCGAGTGGGCGGGGATGCGCCCTGAGGTCTCGTGCAGCAAGGGCAAAGCCGAAAGCTGGTGAGGCGGTTATCGAGCCGCGGTAACGCGTGACCGCGTCCAGCCAGACGCCGGGACGAGCGAGGAAGTCCTGCGTCGGCAGAAAAGCTCCACGAGTTCCCGTCCCGACCGCGCCGAGCAGCATGGCAATCAGACCCATGTCGTGAAACAGCGGAAGCCACGACACGACGCAATCCGTCTCCGGATCGACATCCAGACTCGCCATGCTCGACTCAAGGGCCCAAACGAGCTGTCTGTGCGAGACCGGAACCGCTCGAGAGGCTGAGGTACTCCCAGATGTGAACTGGATCAGAGCTAAGTCATCCGGATCCCGCTCCACTCGAAGCTCGCCCCGCCCATCCCTCAGAATGTCCGCGATGCGCACGGGACGTACAGCGCTGCCGGGCTCCTCGAAGGAGGCACCGGCACACAAGAGGATGCCGGCGCCCAAGCGCTCGAACCGCGCAGCGATCTGCTCCAGGAAGCTTTCCGCAGCGCTGCTTCGTCGTGGAAGCGGCAGGATGCTTGGCACCGCGCCCGCGTACCAGGCGCCAAACAGCCCAGCGAGCAGCTCGAGGGACGTGGGTCCGACGAGGCACACCCTGTCACCCACTTCGATGTAGTCGGCGAGCACCGCGGCGACCTGCGCAGCGCGTTCGTCAAGCTCAGCGTACGTCCACCAGTCCTCGTTCAGGTGACGGTCGACGATCCCAAGCCCGCGATCCGTATCCGCGGCAGCCCCGAGGCATCTCGGAATCGTCTCTCCGAGCATCAGCCCCTTCATGCGTCACTTGGGAACGTTGAGGCTGACCGGAGGACAGTTCACGACGAACCCACTCGCACCCCATCGTCCGCCGCCGGGGGCCTTCACATGACCCGCAGCGGCCTCCTGCACGACGTCGGTGAAGTTCCCAATTCGGCGTGGTAGACCGGCAGCGATCGCGCGTCGGGTCCAGCTCGTCAGATGAATGTCCCAGAGCGGGCTGTACTGGAACCTCTGTGTCCGGTTGGGCACGACTGCAAGCACGTTGAAGGGCGAGATCTGGAACCCAGTCGGCAGTAACGTGAGCAATGTGTTGTTGAGACCCTGCCACTGGTTATTAGTCAGTGGCGTAGGGCCATTGGTGAAATCCGCGAGTGACTCACGGGAGCACAGCCCGCGGCGCCTATCGGCGCAGCCCGCAGACGGCGCGGACTGCATAGCCGGAGCGTACGTCACGTTCTCGATCGCCGCCGCCCGGGGGTTCGACGCGTCAAACGACACGTAATGGACACGCAGATCATCGAAGCAGCCGAACGTCTCGCTCATACTCGCCGTAGTCGCACCCGATGTGATCCTCGAGGTCAGCTTCGGGTGCTGTCCCGTCGCATTGGCGATCTGCGGAGCGTCGAGGATCACCGGCTTGCCGCGGAAGGACACCTCGACCAACGGGCTGTACCCGGGGTCTCCAACCGGCCCCGGCGCCGCGGTGAGCGGCGGGAAGCCGGTCACCGGATCTGGCACGAGGGTTCGCTGCCGGGAAAAGCTTACGGTGGCAGGGAAATTGATCCCGTTACCCGAGAAAATCTTGGCGGTTGACCGCTGCACCGCGGAGGTCCGGGCTGCCGCCCGGAGCTTCGGCGAGTAGTTGACGCCCAGCGCCCGCGCCGCCCGAAGGCTCGACGCGTCGGTGATGACATAGCCCACCTGCTGGCCGCCACTCGTCCCCCGATACAACGGGTAGGTGGCTTGTGTCTGGCGCCTGTTCTCCTTGAAGCTCGTCGGGCCTTGAACGCCGCTGGGCTTGAAGAACGAGTCTGGCCCGAAAATGATCGCCCGCGCACCGATGGTGTTGACGCACACAGTCGGCGCAGCCGAAGCCGAGCCCGGACTCAACGTCAACAAACCCGTCACCGCTGCCAACGCGCCGCTCCAACCTGCCACACGCGCAATCAACCTACCCAGGCACACCTAGCCGCTTCTCCTGTCTGGTAGGCACGCAGCAAACATCGTATACCAGCGAGAGACAGGGTGGTGGCACGCGCGGCCGCCCCGGCAGCGGATCCCCCGCGCGCGGAGTTCAGCTGGTGAGTCTTACGGGGGTGAACGCCAGAAACCGAGCAAGCGTCTCGTAATGCCGGTCGACGTGGAGCACGGCCGCCCGGTGTTGCTGGGCGCACGCGGCGATCAGTAGGTCTGGGATCGGGATGCGATGCTGACTGTGTGTCGCGAGCTCACGCTGAGCGGTCAACGCGGTCGCGATCGTCTCGGCGTCGACCCAGAGCTCATGGAACGTATCGAGCTCGATCTCAAGCTCCTCGTAAGCACGAGCCGAGCGGGCGCTGTACAGCATCTCGAGTCTCGTGATCGCACACAGACACGGCTCCCCGTACGCGCCGCCGATGTCCGCGCCCCGCACCAGCGCTGACTTGTCCAACAGCAACCAGCGCCGCTCGCGAGCCCCAGTCAGCTCCACGCCTCATCGGATAACAACCGATCGACGTCAACCAGCGACGGGATCCGCTCAAGCGCCAGCGCAACCCGGCCGCGGCGATCGCGGGCAACCGTCGCGAGTTCAGCGCTGGCGAGCGCGTGATGTCCTTCCTCGGCGAGTCGGAGCAGCAACTGCTTGCGGTCGACGACATCGGGCCAACGGCGCGCCGCCGCGTCGAGCAGCTCCGCGAGATGCCCGGTGTCCGTCACCGTGTATCGAGGCTTGGTCGTCGGCACGAAACGTAAGTGTAGCACCTAGACTCGACAGGTGCGACACCGCCGCAGCAGCCGCCACCAACCTCGTCGCATCGCTCGCGCCGTCAGAGACCGGCCAGGACGAATCAATGACCGAACGAAGGCAGCGCCGGCTAGGGACGCGGGTGCCGAGCCGGGGCCGACCGCTGCAGATTGCGGGCGACTTCGAGAATGCGTGTCCGTAGCCAGCGGTGCGCCGGGTCGGGGGTCGCGCGTGGGTGCCAAGTGATGGTCTCGATGAGTGGCGGGAGCGTCAATGGTGGTTCCATGAGTCGCAGCTGTTCGGGCCTGGCGAACCTCTGAGCCAGCCGCTCCTGGAGGAATGTGATTTGAAGAGTGTCTCGGAGCATGAGCGCTCCCAGCACAAAGCTTTCGACGAGGGTGTCGGCCTCACGGGTGAAGCCGCCCTGTCGCAGCAGCGCGTCGACCATCGATGCCTGTGAGCCGATTCGATAGCCCAGGTATGGCAGGCGTTGGAGATGATCCATCGTGAGCGGGTCGCCAACCTCGAAGTTCCCTCGCCAAGCTACCGCCACGAGCCGATCCGTGATCGCGGCCTCCGATGGCAGGCCAGTGGTCCGACTGAGACCGTGGGGCACGACCGCCAGGTCAATGTCGCCACGTTCTAACAACGTCGCATGTTGCGCTAGTCCGGTCGCTCGAATGCGTAGTTGCACGCCTGGGGCCTCGGTCGCGAGTGCCTGTCGCACGGGGCGTAGGAGGACCAGGGCGGCGTAGTCGGTCGCCATCAGCGTGAACGTTCGAGAGCCTCGCTGCGGATCGAACTCCTCGGACGTGCGGATGACCTGCTCGATCTGGCCTAGGATGTCGCGCACCGGGGCTTGGAGCGATGCTGCCAATGGCGTTAGTTGCATCGTGCGACCCGTCCGGACCAGCAGCTGGTCCTCGAAGAGAAGACGCAGGCGAGACAGCGTTCCGCTCATCGTCGATTGGCTGAGCGATAGCCGCGCTCCTGCGCGAGTCACGTTGTGCTCCTGAAGAAGCGCATCGAGCGCGACGAGCAAGTTCAGATCAACGTCCGCGAGCGACTGAGCGGCATCAGTCATCGGCCCGACCGATGATAACCATCGTGACAAACCATTTGTACCGATGCTCAAATGTAGATAGTTTCCTTATCTGTCCACAGACTGACCGTGCGCACCCTCGCCGTGTTATCAGTCAGATCAAGCCTCGAGGAGAGGACCGATGAAATGAAACGAGTTCCACACGGCGTCGCCGCCCGATCCACGTCGGTTGGGTTCCATGGCCGCCGCCTCGGACTGACGGGACTGATCGCGCTCGCGCTTACGTTCGGCGCGTGGCCGGCACTGTCGGCCGCGAAGACGACGAGCCACGGCGGCGAGAACGTGCCCTACACGTGGGGGCACGCAGTCGCGAATCTCGACAAGACCGTCCGCTTCTACCATGACGTGCTCGGCCTGCAGCTCGTCAGGCCCGTCTCGCCTCACGCTCAGCCTGACCCTCAATACACCCGGCTGACGGGCACCGCCGGCGCGAAGTACCGGTCCGCGTTCTTCCGGGTACCCAACGAACCGTTTCTCTTGGAGTTCACCCAGTACACCGGCATCCCCAGGAAGGAGTCGCAACCGACCGAGGCCGACCCCGGCGCGGCCGCGCTCACGCTCACTGTCAAGAATCCGGCGGCTGCCTACGCCGCGCTGCGCAAGGCGCACACGCCCACCCTGCTGCCAGGCGGGTCGATCCCTACTCCGACCGGCACGCCCGGCCTCGTAACCGTGTTCGTTCGCGACCCGGACGGCTACATCGTCGAAGTCGTCCATCGTCTCCCCGGCGACTGGTTTACCGTCCCGCCCCCTGCCATCACGGACGGACCCGGCATGCGCTACGTCATCCGCGGCCAGCTTGATCTATCGGTCGCGTCGCTCGCGCCGACGCTGACGTTCTACCACCATCTCCTCGGGTTCGACATCAGCCCTGGCTTCCCCCCGCTAGCGGGCCCCGGGCTCTCCGTCCTCCCGCCCCCCCTGGCATCCATGTTCGGCATCACCCCGGGCTCAGAATGGGGAGCCGAGACCGGAAACTGCACCCCAACGACTCGCTGCGAGTACTACGACTACCAGGACCCCGCACGCAAGACGTTCAACCCGGCGATCCAAGACCCGGGCGCTCCGATCGAGACGATCAAAACGCACAACGTCCACGCCCTACTCTCACGCATGAAGGCCTCGCACATCCGAATCGTCACCCCAGGCCACCAGACCGTGACCGTCGACGGCACACCCAGCATCATCGTGCGCGACCCCAGCGGCATGCTCATCCGCCTACAACAAGACGCACCCGGAACCGCCCCGCTCACCAACTAGGCGATCCCAGAGGGCGACGCGGTCCAATTCGCGATCGCGTCGCCCCCGGAACCCAGACCTAGGCGCGCCAGCGACCGATACACCTCCGGACATCGCCTGGCTCTCTGGTCAGTCGCGTCAGCGCCATCGGTCTCCGCCACGGCACGAGGCGTCGGCGCAGGCGCGCGCAACTACCCGGGTTGAACGAGCAGCATCAGCCGCGCCGGTGCGCCGGCGCGGCGGCTGACGGCTCCTGACGGGCCAACGCAGACCAGTCGGCCATCTCGTCTACTCGTGCTGGCGCGATGGCGGCTCACCAGGACGGTGAGACGCTCGTCGTTGCAGAAAACAGGCGGCGCAGGAACGCCCCCCCGGACGCGGGCGGGCATGCGGGCGTGTAGGCGAGGCAGTGCGCCCCGACAGCTTCGTCTAGGCCTCCCGGGCGCGCTCGTCAGGATCAGCCCGCTAGCGCCCACTGGCCAGTTGAGCTCAGGCGATGGCGTGCAGGGCGTCGCTGGTGCTTCTGGTCTCGTCTCGGTGCCGTAGGCGTTCGCGGGTCTCGTGCATGAGTGTTCGGGCGGCATCGACGTGGGCACCGACAAGATGCCCGTTGCGCTTGACGATGTCACCTCCCACAATCACGGTCTCGACATCTGCTGGTCCCGCGTCGAGCAGCATGACCGCGACTGGGTCTCCGAATCCGTCTAGATGTGGCGAGCGAAGGTCGAGGATCGCGATGTCGGCCTGTTTGCCTGGGCTGAGGCTGCCGATCTCGTCTTGCAGGCCCCACACTCGGGCGCCGTCCAGGGTGGCTAGTCGGAGCATGTCTCGCGGGTGGAGCGCGACGGTCGGGACCCGTTCACCACGAGCGAGCGCGTCAGCGTTTGCTCTTGAGCGCTCGGCGGCCAGTGCGAGGCGCATTTCCGAGAACAGATCAGTGCCCGCACTGCAGATGGTGTCGACGCCGAACCCGCAGACGATCCCGCGCTGTAGCGCGGGCCCGGTGCCGGGGAAGGTCCCGAACTGCATCAGCATGTCGGTGGAAGGCGTGATCGACAGCGTGCCGCGGCTGGCGGCGATCAGATCGAACTCCTGATCGGTGAGCATGTTGCCGTGCGCATAGTTAACGTCCGCTCCGAGCAGGTTGAATCGCTGCAGCGTGGTGACCGCGTCAGACGTCCCCGCCATCCCCACGTGCAGCGAGATCGGCAGGCCCAGGTCGCGCGCGAACGCGAAGTCCTCTGCGTTTCGCTCCGCCGTGGTGAAGCACGGCCCGCGCAGCGCCATGCCCATCCGCAGGCGACCGTTGGTGCCTGTGGCGAATTGCTCGTCGCGCATCCGGCGGGCGTCCAGCGGGTGCGGCGGGTTCGGATCGTCGCTAGCCGGTCCGGGGCCGCCGTAGAGGAAGTATCCGCGGATTCCGGACTCCTGCAGGCCCCGCAGGTCTGCGTCGGCGTGCTCGGCTGACCGCAGGTTGTGCGCCCAATCCGCGATCGCGGTGATCCCCGCATCGAGCGCCTGCAACGCTCCCCACAGAGTGCCTGCGTAGATGTCCTTTGGGGTGTGACGCGGCGCTATGCCATGGAGAACCTCGGGGTCATAGCCGGCACCCGTTATCTGCGGTGTGAATCCTCCGATCGCCCCCTGCCATACGTGTCGATGGGTGTCGATGAGGCCCGGGATCACCAACCGGCCGCGGGCATCGATTACCTCAGCGCCGGGTGCAATCGCCGTCAGCGCAGGTCCAACGGCGGCGACGATGTCGTCGCGCACGAGGACGTCGCCGTCGGGCAGATCGCCGAGCTCGGGATCGACCGTGACGACGTAGCCGCCCTTGATGAGCAGTTCTCGAGTCATGATGTGGTACCGGCTTTCTTTGGCTGATGGGTGGAGAGAGGTGTGCCGGTCAGTGCCGAGCACAGGTCGAGCAGGCCTTCTTGCACGGCCGGAGAGTTCGCGGCCGGGGTGACCTCTCGGCGATGCTGGTGGTAGAAGTACTGACCGCTCACCGTCGCCGCGGGGTCGTCGCTGGTCGCGAGCCATGCTTGCGTGACGGGTGCGAGACTGAGATCGTCGGGCGCCCCCGGACCGCCCATCTTGGTCGCAACCCAGCCGGGCTCCAGCGCGTTGGAGAAGACATCCGGCCAGCTACGTGCCACGGCAAACGCCAGCACGACGTCGAAAAGCTTGCTGTCCGAGTAGGCCTGCGCACCGCTCCAGGACCGGTGGGTCCATTGCGGGTCGCCGAGGTCCGCCACGCCGCCGCGGTGCATCCCCGAGCTGAGATACACCAGCCGGTCCGGGGGTGCCATCAGCGCGGTCAGCAGGTACGGCGCCAGCACGTTGATCGCGAAGACGTGCGCGAGCCCGTCGACGGTCTCCACGCGTCGGGGCTCGCGGTAACCGACGCCGGCGTTGTGGATCACCGCGTCATAGCGACCCAGCGCGTTCGCCTGCTCGGCTACGCGTCGCATCTCTGCGATGCTCGCCAGGTCACCCACGACGACATGCTCGGCCGTTGGCAGTGCGCGGAGGGCGTCGCCGGCACGACTGTCGTTGCGAGCGTGCAACGTGACCGCGTGCCCGCCCTCGGCGAGCAGCTGTGCCGCCATCAGCCCAAGCCCGTCGCTCGAGCCGGTGATCAGAATTCGGGACATCAGAACTCCCTTCACGTTCGCGTGCATAGCCTCACTCACTCTCATACTGCGCGTCGACAGTGCGCTGTCCGAGCCGCGGGCCGGCTCCCCAAACGGCTCGAGTCGACGCTCTTGGGTCCAGGGGAGCTTCTCGGCGCGGCGGACCAACCCGGCGTAGGCGTCGGCAGCCTGCTCCTCAGCGTCGAGCGTCGCCACATACAGCCCGAACGCGACTGCGCCCCACGGGCCAGTTTCGCGCGCACAGGCGCGATACGCATCGTCCACCCGGACGCACGCCTCGCGCCAATCGACATACGCCTCAATCAACTCGTCGATCAGTCGCTTTCGGCTCAGCGCGGTCATGTCTCTCGCTCAATTCGTGCGGGCCTCGGCGACGAGTGCAGATCGCGCGACAGCGTGTCGAGCGCCACATTGACGATCGTCGTGTCGAGCACGGCCACGATCAGCCCGGGCGAGGCCGGCGACTGCGTTGGGCTACTAGCCGTAGGCACCGCTGCCGCCTGAGCTGCTGGTGCTGGAGGTGATCGAGCTTGATGGCTGGGTCGTGATTGCATCGCCCGCGGCGGAGAGCACATACCAGGGAGCGCCGAATGCGCTGAGGCCCTGGCCCGTCGTCCGGCCAGCCGCGGTGTCCTTTACGAACAGGTAGAGCGGGTGTCCCGTGTAGGTCACCTGCTCGGTTCCGTTCGAGCGCTTGGCGGTCCCGATCGAGGACGCGTTCAGGCCGCTACCGACGGTCGGCTTCCCGTGGGCGAGCAGCGGCGGCCACGCGGCCGCGCACGCACCACTGCACGCGCTCTTCGTGCCCGAATCGGCCTCGAACAGGTACAGGGTGCGACCCGTCGAGTCGACCAGGATCGATCCGAGCCCGGTGTTCGCGAGACTAACGGTCGCCGACGTCGCATGGGTCGTCTTCGGGGGTGTCGCCGCGGTCGCGGCGTTGCCGCCGCCGCTGCCGCCGCAGGCCGCGACGGCTAAAGCCATCAGCGGCACCGCCGCTGCGCTAGGGAGGAACGCAATAGGTCTGGTGCGTGTCATGCTGACTCCTTAGGTTGGGTAGCGCTGACACTTGCAGCGACCGGCGGTTATCGAATCACGCAATGCGTAGTCCGCGACCGGAAAACCTCGTAGTCACGCAGTCAGAAAGGCTGGCCCGCAGGGATCTCCGGCTCCGGCTGTATCAGCTCACAAAGTCGCTGTAGGTCGCGGGCCGCTGCTTCCTCGCGGTCGACCGCTCCCTGGTATGCCACGTACGCCGCCCCACGGTTCGCCGCAGTCGCTTCGAACCACGCGCGGAGCGCATGCTCGGACTCGACCTCTGTCGCGACCCAGTTCATATATGCGTCGTCAAGCACACGGACGCCGATCACAACTAGATCGCGGCTGGTGTCGCGATTGATTCTCGCTGGTGTTTCCATGGGATATTCCTAGCGTGGTGGATTAATCGATCGGAGCGTAGGCGCGGTGCACGGCGCTCGAATCGATGAACGCGTAGTCTGCGACCGGCCGAACTCGTAGGGCGCGGGCGAGGTATGGTCGGCGTGGCATGGTCATCGAGGGGCCTGGGGATGTGTTGCACGACCGGCGCAGCGAGCGCGAGGTCCTCGCGCGGCTGCTCGAGGCCGTTCGAGGTGGGCAGAGCCGAGTACTGGTGATGTGCGGCGAGCCGGGGGTGGGTAAGACGGCGCTGTTGGGGTCCGCGACCGAGTCCGCGTCGGGATTCTGGGTTTTGCGGACGGTGGGTGTGGAATCAGAAATGGAGCTCACGTTCGCGGCGTTGCAGCAGTTCTGCGCGCCGCTGCTGGATCGATTGGACCGGCTTCCTGGCCCTCAGCAGGATGCGCTCGCAGTGGCATTCGGGTTGCGCACGGGGAACCCACCGGATCGGTTTCTGGTCGGGTTGGCCGTCCTGAGCCTGCTCTCGGAGGTCGCCGAGAAACAGCCGGTTCTGTGCGTCGTCGATGACGCGCAGTGGCTTGACCGGGCCTCAGCTCAGGCGCTCGTATTCGTGGCGCGGCGGTTGTTGGCGGAGTCGGTCGCGCTGATCTTCGCGACGAGGGATCCGGGCGAGGAGCTCGAGGGGTTGCCGAAGCTGGCAGTCGAGGGCCTGCCTGACGGTGACGCGGGTGTCCTGTTGGGCTCGGCGTTGGGAGTGCCGTTGGATGAGCGGGTACGGCAGCGGATCGTCGCTGAGACGCGAGGCAACCCGCTGGCGTTGTTGGAGCTGCCGCGGGGTTTGACGCCGGCTGAGCTGGCGGGCGGATTCGGTTTGTTGGACGCACCCGGCCTCTCGGGGCGGATCGAGGACGGCTTCCGTGCACGGCTCGCGGGACTCCCGCACAGTCGACGTCGGCGCTAACCCCACGAGCGCGGAGGCCGACCTCGCCACGCACACGTTGTATGTCTCGACGATCGGCGCCGCGAATGGCTGGGCGGTGTTCGGTAGCGACACGTGCAACGCGACGGTGCAGAGCGGTTGTCGGACCCAGGGGGCGCTGGTCGGTGACCCGAGCGGACCCAACGACGCCGAGGTCGACGTGGGCGACGACACGCTCTACACGGCCAACTTTGACAACACCGTCTCGGCGTTTGACCTGAGCCACTGCGATGCCGCCGATCTGGCCGGGTGCTCGAGCCAGACCGCTGGCGCGGTGACCCCGTTCCCGGATCCCGGCTTTGGCGAGAACACCGTGTGGCTCGCCGTCGACCAGGCGCTTCATACCGTGTACGCCGTCTATGACCGCGACGACGTGCTCGTCGCGATTGACACCGATGTCTGCAACGGCGCTCACCTCGCCGGGTGCGCGACGCTCGATCCGCCGACGATCCACACGGGCGCGCAACCGGCGGGGGTGGTCCTCGACGCGGGCACGCAGACGCTATACGTCGCTGATGAGTTGGGCGACGACGTGTCGGTGATCGACGCGACGCGCTGCAACGCGCAGATCACGCTCGGCTGCCGGTACCGTCCGCCCGCCGTGGCGCTCGCCGCGCCGGGCGGCGTGGCGGTCGACGGAATCGAGCACACCGCGTACGTGACGACCGCCTCCGACGGCGTCGCACTGATCGACACCCGCCGCTGCAGCGCCAGCCGGACGGAGGGGTGCGCGGCGGCGCCGCCGATCGTACCGGCGGGCGACACGCCGGTCGCGATCGCGGTCGCCGGCCCCACGCACACGATCTACGTCGCCGATTACGGAAGCGGTGCAAGCGGTGCAATCTCCGTGCTCGACGCCCGGGCCTGCGCCGCCGCAGACCCCGCGGGCTGCGCGACGCTACACACACTGACGGTTCCGGGCGGCCACCCTGACGATCTCGCCGTCAATCCGCTGACCGGCACGCTGTATGTCGCCACGGTCGCCCCGAGCGGACCCGATCTCGTCACGGTGTTCAACGGCGGCACCTGCAACGCTACCAACGCCGGCGGGTGCGGGCAGACACCCGCCACCCTGGAGGTGGGGGAGTCCGGCGACGGCTCCTCCGCCCTCACGATCGCCGCCAACCCGCTCACGGACACGCTCTACGCCACGGACCTCGTGACCGCCGGACCCGGCGCCTTAACCGGCAGCACCGTGTACGTCATCGACGGCGCCCACTGCAACGCCATGGACAGGTCCGGTTGCCAGCAGGCGCCGGCAAGCATCACGGTCCCGGCAGCTGCTTCCGGCGGATCGACCCCGGTGGGCCTCGCCGTGGATCCGCTGACCGACACCGTCTACACGGCCGACCTCGACGGCGGCGACGCCGGCACCGGCACGGTAGGCGTGATCGATGGGGCGACGTGCAACGGTCACACGACAAGCGGCTGTGGTCAGACGCCTCTCACCGTCCCGACCCAGTTCGGTACCGAGGGCGTCGCCGTTGACCCGGGCACGCACGAGGTCTATGCCAACAACATCGAGGACTCAAGTGTCTCCGTCATCGACGGCGGCGAATGCAACGCCCGGGACACGCCCGGGTGCAGCCGCGCGTCCGCGACCGTGCCAGTCGGAGACTATCCCGGCGCGAGCCTCACGGAGGTCGCCCAAGCCAGCAACTCCTCCGAGCCGGTAGCGATCAACCCGTACTCAGGCACCCTGTATGTGCAGACAATCGAGGGGGTGTCCGTGATCCCTAGCTCTGCCATGAGGTAGCGCCGGTTCGCTGGTCAGACTGCTCCGCTTCACGCCATCCGCCTGGAGCCGCCGATGTGCTTGCCACCGGCTTGATCCCGACGACGTCCAAGCGCACCGCGTTGTCGCTCCCGTGACGCAGCAGCCCAACATCGCCGACGCCCACCTCGACAATCCGGAGCAGCGCCCACGGGCGGCCACCGCGTACCCGCTCCGCCACCAGCGACGCTCCCAGCCGACTGCCCGTTCCGGGGAACAAGGACAAAGCCCGCTGTCGGACTCGAACCGACGACCCCTTCCTTACCATGGAAGGTTCAGGGTTTTACGAGCGTTCACGGACGCTCTTGGACGGCCACGAAATCCCTGCAAAAAGCCGCAATACGGAGCGTACGGCTGTGGCGGGCGAAATACGGCCGTTCTGGATCTAGTGGACGCATAGTGGACGCGCTGCACTCCCCCGTTCGGCTTCCGAATCTCCAGGGCTGACACGAGTCCCCGCCGGGCCGGCGGGGACCGGCCTCCGGGTCCGCCCGAATACGAACGAACGGCGGACGTGGCCGAGTCAGCCGAGCCGATCGACGAGCTGGCGGGCCTGATGACCTCGAACGAGAGCTGCTTTTGGGTCGACCGCGAGCAAGTCGACATCACCGGTGACGATCGCGTCGGCGCCGCTGGCTGTCGCGGTCCGCTCGCGGTAGCCCGCTGCCGACGCGCCAATCTGGCCAGCCCGAGCCGACCGGCGGGACTGCTCCTCCACGCCTCAGGGGGTCACGTCGGCCGGGTGGCCGCTTCGCTGCAAGCTCGGTAGCGCGGGTGTGGGCGCCGAGTCGCGGCTCAGCCGCTTGCAGCTCGTGCGAAGCCGGTTAGCGCCAGGCGCCTCCGGCTGCCTTGATCCGCCGGCCGACCCGGACTCCAGGCAGCGCGCGGAGATGCGCGCTTGTGGCGACGAGCAGGTCGATCGCCCCCCTGTTGCATAGCCCTGTTTCCCGACGGCACAGGCATCGTTCGGACCCTATCGCTGCCGGATCGTGCGGAGAGGAGCAGCCTCGCCGAGAGTGCCGCCTGGGCGCCGGTGCGGTAGTTCCGCGGTGGGGCCGAATCGTCGTGTCGATACGAGACCCGGCCTCCTCATGATCTTGCTTGTTAGGTCTCTTGGGGGCGAGGACCTCTCTCAGCGTGGTTGGCGCGCGCCCGAGCAGGTACTCGAGCGTCGGGTCAACGGTCGCAAAGTCGCCCGGCCCGGGCCGGCGAGGAACGTGGAGAGTGAGAGCGTGGCCGCTTTGCTCGGGAATCTGCCGACGGACCGTCTGAGTAGGGCGAGCTCGCCGGCGTCGCACCGGCCCGATGCCCCGGGGCCGTAAAGAAGCGCGATCCGGTTGGTGCCGCCGGAGGGGCGCCGTGACTTAAGTATCGCGGGCGGGGCATTGCAGTAATGCGGTACTGAAGACCGCGGCGCGCGTCACCGGCACAGTGCGACCACAGAGCCTTCGCACCGGATGCGGATGGCGTCTCATGAGGGATCGCTCGAGAGGAGGAAGCCACGTTTACCATCGGTCTTCACGCAGTCGCAGGCGAACGCCGCGAGCCAGTGCTCGCCGCCGGCGGCGACCCGCGGGCCCGCGTCCGCGGCCGCGTCGCCGCGCGAACGGCACGGCTGTGGCGCCCGAGCAAGCGGCTGGCGTTGCTCCTGCTGACGTTCGCGATGCTGGGTGCGCTCGCGCCGGCGGTCTCCGAGGCGCAGACGCGAGCAGCGTCGCCGCGGGTTGCGACGTCTTCGACGCGGGTGCCGGTCGAGCTCGGAATGCTGGCGGGATCGGGCAGTTGGCGGGCGACGCCGGGGGCCACTCGTGCTGAGCTTCGGTTGGATCAGGTCTCGCGCGAGACGACGGTGATCGCGACCTACCCTCGGTTTGGTTATTCGTTCGTGGGCCTGGGGTCGCTGCAGTCGGATTGGAAATCGTTTGCTGCTCGGTCGGGTGGTTGGGTCGACGGCAGCCTGGCAATCTCGGGCAAGGCCGGCTCGCGTCTCTACGCGATGCGGTTGCGGCTCGTCGACGTGAACGCCGGCGGCAAGCGGGGGCAGCTGAGGTTCGTCGCCGAACGGGCTCCCCGGGGAACCGCTCGGTTTCGAGCCTGGCCGGGGGCCGATGCGCTCGAGTTGCGCGATGTGACGGTGCTGGTGAGCGCCGGTTCGTGGATCCACGAGCCGGGGTTGCAATCGCAATCCGGGACCGGAGTGGCCGTCGGGGACGCGCCGACGATCACCGATCAGATCAGGGCGCTGTGGCAGTCGCTGCTGGCGTTCTTTCTCGGCCAGGACTCGGTGATCCCGCCCAATCCCACCAGCCTGGCCGGGGGGACTGGCCCGTTGACGTTCGACAACGGCGACGGGGTGTGGGCTGGACCGCAGAGCGCCCCGGTGGATACGCCGAAGCACTGGCAGGAGGTGCAGCAGGAGAATCTGGACGAAGGAGCCCCGAAGGGGGAGTGGACGGGCGACCTTGGCGGACGCTCACCGGATCTATCGTTCACCGGATCAAGGTATGGCACCGACGGCGGCGGAGTGCCGGCGGTGTTCGACCACGACTGGGGGAAGCTCGTCTGGCAGGCGGCGGAGAACGCGGTCGCCGACATCCCGAAGGTCGCTGTCTTCGACAGCACCGCCCGGTCGATCACGTTCGATCATGCGGAGGTCGGAGCGGCGAACTTTCGGGCGCTCGTGACCGACGTCCTGAACGTCTCGGATTCTGGGTTCAACCGCGTCGATCTGACCGGGGCGGAGATCACGGGAACGGGTGGGGAGAGCACGATCAGAGACTCGGTCCTCTCGGGCCTCACTAGCGACCGAAGGGTTCTCTCGGACAAGAACGTCAGAGATCGCGCGACCGAGCGCCTGGACAGCGGCAAATCGTTCCTCGCGAACAAGACCGACTTCGTCAACACGCGGTTCCAAAATGCCGACTTCAGCATCGCCCAGTTTCGAGACACAACGTTTCGAGGCTGCGCGCTTGACAACGTCGACTTCGACAACGCGAAATTCTCGGGCACCGACCCGGCCGACAATCCCGACGATCGCTTTCAGCCCACGTTCGACAACTCGGAGTTCGCGAAAGTGGAGTTCGACGGCGCGCAGCTGACGAACGTTTCGTTCGCCGGAGTTGACTTCTCGGGCGGCGATGTGTCGCTGGACGGGGCCAAGCTCGACGACGTTGACTTCACGGGGGCGATCGGTCTACAGGACGTCGACTGGACGAAGGTCACTGTCGATGGTCCCGTCTACGGGCTCGCACAGTACGGCCATCTGCTCACGCTCGACGATCCCGCGGACCTGAGAAGCATCACGTTCGACGGAGACCGCCCCAAGGTCGATCCGGACACCGGTTTCGACATCCAACCCCATACCGACTACCTGATCGACCCGGAGTCGGGCGTGCGGCTCGAGCGCGGCACCTTCGGCGAGCTCGTGCCGATCGACCCGCGGACCGGCGAACCGCTCCGCGATCCGGGAAACGGTGAACCGCTCGCCTACGAAAACAGAGAGCTGATCAACCCCTCCACCGGGGAGCACTTCGAAATCAACTACGACACAGGAGAACTGGCGAGATGATCCACGCCATCCACAAGCGTCACCCCAGGCGCGCGATCCTCTCGATCCTTGCCTCACTGATCGTGGTCGGGATCGGAGCCACGCCAGCCCTCGCCTCCCCGCCCCCCGCCGGCGCGAACCCGGCATCCGCAACGCCCGGCGGGCGCGGAATGCTCGACGCCGACGTCGACAGCAACTCCGGCGCCACGCTCGGCTACCTACAGGGAGACCTCGATGGCCGCGGCCAGGGGATATTGACGCTCTCCCCCTCCGACGGATCGCCCGCCGCTCCCGAGGTGGTGAGCGCAGAGGGCCGCGCCCGCTCGAACGGCGACTCCTCGATCACTGCCCGAGGGGACCACGTCAAACTGACTATCACGATCAGGCCCGGCGGTCAGATCTCCGGCAGCGGCCGGCTGGACGACACGGACGTCCGCCTCGACGGCATCGGCCGCGCGCCGGTGCTGCCCGCGCAGCGGGGGATGGAGATGCTCGTGGTCGGACACCCCAGCGGCCCCGGCTACGACGCGCTGAAGAGCTTCTTCAAGCCCGTCCCATACCGCTCCTGCTGCGACACACGCGCCGCCTTCCTGGCGGACGACCAACACTTGGACCAGTTCGGCGCGGTCGTGTTCGGTCGTGACATCCGCCTGCCTGCAAGCGTCAGCGACGGGCTGCTGAACACGTTCTACGGTACCGGCAGGTGGGTCGTCGTGGCGCCTTCCTCGCCCCAGGCGCTGAAGATCCTGGCTCCCGTCTTCCCGACCGTCGTGGACCCGCACTCCCCGGCGCTGGCGATCCGCGCCGCCGGGCCGGAGGGAAACTCGTTCCAGGTTCACCCCACGATCGCGTTCCCGACCCCGGCGGCCGCGGACGATCGGCTGAGCGAGGTCGAGCGGCAGATCGCGGCTCAAAGCCGCAAGCAGTGGTTCCTGTCCGAGCTCGAGCGCTACGGCACCAGCTCCACCAGCTCGAGCACGAGCGACCTGCCGGGCGATCGCCTGGGCGTGACCAGCGGCGGATCCAGCGTCGGGTTCAGCCTCCCCTACAACGCCGCTGCGATCGAGATCGCCGTCCCCTACTACCACGAGTTCACGGTCAACACCGAGCAGAACTCGCTCAGCTCGCAACCCTGCGGCTGGAATCAGACCACCTGGAAAGCCTGGTGTCCGGACACCGCGTACTGGAAGCAGGCGGCCGGCGGCGACGTCTCGGCAACGTGCAACTGGTTCCTGCAGCACGGCTACGACGTGATCGACGCGCAGACCGTCCACGATCTCTACAACCCTGGCGATAGCTCGTCGGGTTACAACGTTCACTGGTACGACTTCGACCACGGCTTCGTGCAAGCCCAGAGCGCCGGCGACCACTGTCCGGACGAGAGCGCGCAGACCGGCAACATTCAGGGACAAGACTATTACTACGCAATCTACGAGCCCACCACGCAGAGCCACACACTTGTAATCCTGACCGACCCGACCATCTCCGCCAGCATCAACGGCAAGCTGGTCCACGACGGCTGGAACGGATCCGGACGGATCGAGACGCTTCACCAGTGTGACGGATGCAAGGACCTCTACACCTGGGACGGCGCCTTCCTCCAGGAAGATGCCTTCTTCCTCGGTGCCTACAGAGACACGATCAAGCTCTCCGCCCCGCAACTGACGACCCAGTCGTTCGAGTACTCCGGCAACCAATCATTCCCCAACAACCAAATCACCTTCTCAAACCACGACAGTTCACGCTCTAGCACGTCATCGATCAGCGTGGGCGTGTTCGGCAGCGACGGAACGCTTGGCTATGGCCAGTCGGTCAGCGAGAGTGCGGCCGTAAGCGTCGAGGTGCCCGATTGGCAGGTTTCCCCCGCGCCAGGCTCGCGCACGATCACCTACGACTGGACCACGAATACGCCCCTGTCCTGGTCGACCATCACCTCCGGCGGAGGCGGACCCTTCCACGACCTCAACAACCTCAACAGCTCGGACTTCAGTCCCACCTCACTGACCGTGTGGACCGGCGCCGATACCTGGGGCAAGATCAGCGTTGAAAACGCACGCCAGATCATGCTGGTCGACCACTACAGCACCTACAACGGCGACGGCGGCGTCGCCAACAAGTTCCACGTCACGACGTTTACGTACGACGACAACCCCGACAGCGTCACCCCGACCACGAAGAATCCCGTCAGCCCCGGCATCAACCTCTGCGACCCAATGGTGGCCTCACCGCGACCGGCGTACCAGCAAGCCTGCAAGGGATCGTGAGGCTAAGCGCCCCGAACGTCTCTTGCCCGCGCGCCGGCTAGCGGGCAAGAGACGGTCACTGGCGTGATCCGATCAGCTCTCGGCGGTCGCCGACTCCGAGCTTCTGCATCGCTCGATAAAGGTGGGATTCGACCGTCCGCACCGAGAGCACCAGGCGATTTGCGATTTCGGCGTTCGAGAGGCCCACGGCGGCGAGCCCCACCAGCTGTGCCTCACGGCGGGGTCAGCTCGACACCCGCTCGGTCGAGCTCGTCGATCACCTCCCATGCGTCGATTCCCCTACCAAGCAGTGGTCGACCGGTCACCAGCATCCTCTACGTCGGCAGCATCGACAACGCGGATCTATCGCCGATCAACACCGCCACGTGCAACTCACTATCCACGGCCGGCTGCCCCGGGCTGCCGCCGGAGATCGTCGTCGGCAGCGAACCCACGGCCCTGGCGCTCGATGCCGACAACCACACCATCTACGTCTCCAACAACGGCGACGGCACCCTTTCGCTGGTAGCGACCGGCCCCTGACGCTCTGCGGACCACGACCGGCGCCGGCCGCACGGCAAGACCGCCGCGAACGGGACCTCGCCCCTTCCCTCGGCGATGTCATCGCAATCGTCGACTAGGACAGCATCTCATCGAGCTTCGAGGACGACCAACACTTTCGGAAACTTCCCGAGTCGGGCGACCTGCTGCGCCGGGCTGCTCTGCCGGCATCGCTGCAACTAACGGACTGCTCCTAGCGTGGGAATGCGATCACGGTGTCGTCGTGGGCCGAGCAGCAGTGACGCGCTTGCGGCTAGGTGCATGCGGCGCGCTCGGATTCACGCGATGCAAGTTCGCGGGGCCTTGCCGCGGGGTGCCCCTCGAAGGGACGATCTGGGCATCCTTGCTCAGATCGTCCCTCGAAGCGCGGGGGGTGTGGCGCCCGACTGTTACTTCACTGGCTTGGGGCTGATCCTGTCCCAGAATGCGCACTGGTGATCGAACGAGATGGCGGCCGCCGACATCAGCTCGTCATCGCCTGCCGGTTGTAGCGACATCACCAGGTAGCCCGTGTTGGACTTGTACCGCGGCCACAGGGGCACTCCGGTCGTGTTTGGGCTGCCGGTCGCGGCGAACGCGGTGATCTGCGCGATCAGTTCGGTGCGGAGGGTGGCCTGATTTGCGTCCAGTTGACTGTCAATTGGGATGCCCATCGCGGTGGGGAAGAGGTAGCCCGGCTCCCAATCGTGCATGGAGCCTGCCGGGGTGGTCGTCCCGGTGGTGTAGGGCGGCAGGTCCGCGTCGTCTCCCTCGAAAGCGTAAACGGGCATTGCCTTCGACAAGTACTGATCCCGCACCAAGGCAGGGCAGACGGTGTTTGAGTCCGCGGCGACCGTGCGGGACGCGACGTATGGAGATGGGAATCGAGCGAGTGGGTAGTGGAGAAGCACCTCTGATGACTCAGCTCCATACTGAGTATCGATCAGAGAGGTGTAGGCGGCTGCTGTGGTTGCCGTACCGGTCAGGTCCTCGTCGCGGTTGACGCCGAGGAGCGCCGGAACGCGGTTGACGTGTCCCGTCGCAAACGACTCCAGGGGCTGCTCAGTAAGCGTGGTGCCGTTGACGATCGGGGAATTCGTGCCGCCAGAGGCCTGGGCGGTCAATACTGTCTGCCACGGCACGGCGCGGAGGCAGGCCGCGACCGCGGCGTCATTTCCTTGACTACAACCGACGCTGGCTGCGAAGAGGGCGCCGGTGGCGTTCGCTTGCCGCTGGGTGGGTAGTTGCGCTTTGCAATCCTGAGGTTGAAGCGAGGTAGGTGAGCCGAATAGCGAGTTGTACTCGCCGCTGAAGTTGCTCGCTTTCTCGAACAGCCCGTGGGCGGTCGGTGAGGCGATCTGGTCGCACACGCTCGAGGCGCCGGCCGAGCTGCCCAGGATGGTGATGTTGGCCGGGTCGCCGCCGAATGCCGATATGTTCTGTTGCACCCACTTCATCGCAAACTGCTGGTCCTGCAGACCAAAATCTCCGGAGTGAGCACCGAGCGCCTTGTCAGCGAGGAAGCCGAGCACGCCCAGCCGATACTCAATGCCAACTACGATCACCGGCCCTCCGGTGGCCAGTTCCTGTTCGGGATACGTGGATGTCGTGCCGCCCGTGAACCCGCCGCCGTGAATGTAAACGATGACTGGCAGCGCTGAACCTACGCCAGTCGGAGCGGTGATGTTGAGCTGCAGGCAATCTTCGCTCGCGGTGCTGGTGCCTGACCCCGGGCATCCCGGTGGCTGGGTCACGGCCGCCAGAGTGGTGCTCCACGGCTGATGCGACTGCGGGGGCTGCCAGCGTAGCTGCCCCACAGGCGGGGCCGCGTACGGGATGCCAAGCCACTGGTTAAAGCTAGTGTGAGCAACAATACCCGTCGCTGAAGTCCCAGCGGGATACGAGATGCCACAGACCAGCCCGCTGGTGGTCTGAACAGTCGTGCCCGAGCTGCAGGCGGAAGCCTGGGCGGCCCTGGCCACCGGCCTGGCCACCGTCTTTCCCGCAGCCAGACTCGAGCCTGCTAGCACCGCGATGCCAGCAGTCAAGGCGAGCACGCCAGCAACCGCTGCTAGCCGCCGCGATGGGATTCGCGACCAATCACTTAAATGCACAACGTCCTCCTATTGATGGAGCTGGACTGGATGATGGGAGCTGCACTCGGGCTTCGGCTGGAAGCCTGGCCGAGTCCTCCCCCGGAACGGAGACGCGGACCGGCGCGCGCGCTCGCCTTTTGGCTCCGCCACAGGAGCACCGACAGCCTCCTGGCACTGGCCATCGACTGGTAACCGGGGTCGTCTCGGGCTGTGGCTTAGGAGCGATCGGAGATGGCGAATCGCGCTCGCCGTTGACCGCGATCCCGCACACCGGTCCGCTCGACGTCTACAGCCTCGTGCCCGGCGCGGCATCTCGCTGGGCGAGCGCCGGCAGACCTCGTTGCAGGACCAGCCGAAGCTATCGCGATCACGCCGCCAGCCAAGAACGGCCACGGCAAACACCGACCCCAACGGCCGGGATCGTGTTCGGCACAATCTCACCTCTCGTCATCTCTCCCTCTATTTGATCTGAGCTTGGCGCGCCGCGCTCGAAACGATCCGACCGTCGCCTCTACCTGCCGTCTCTACGCCGCGCCGAGCTCGAGAGTTCTCACTTTGGGGTTCGCGTGGCTTCTTGCCACCGACTGGTGTGGCAGGCGGCGCGCGAGCGCACCGATAGATAGCACCGCGGAAATTCACGGCTTTCCCCCGGGGTTGCAAGGTCCCCCCTCGCTTTGGCCGACTGCCGATCAGCAGCCGTGCCTCAAAATGGTGGCGGCTGTCAGTCAAAATACTGGCTGAAGTGTTCGTGTCAACCACCGAGCTGCGCCGGCAGACCGAACCGGCCGAGCTTGCATAGGTTCAGGCTCGAAATCGAACCGAGCCCGCAACCATCGCGACTAAGAAGGAGAGCCGTGTCGCCACCAGAGCAACCACAAGCTCCGACTCCGCACAAGACTGAGCTGGCCGCCCGGCTCAGGCAGCTCAGAGCCGAGCACGGCCTCTCCCTCGCTCAACTGGCCCGCGCCACCGGCATCTCCAGCTCGTTTCTGTCGCTCATAGAACAGGCGCAGTCAGACACCACGATCGGTCGACTGGTACGCCTCGCCGAGTTCTACGACGTCGAACTGGCTGACCTTCTCAAGGGGCCGCCGACCGCGCCCGCCGACCATGTGCGGATCCTCCGCACCGCGCCCGAGCACATGCTCCACTCTCCAACCGAAGGAGTCGACCTCTACGACCTGACCTGCGGCGCACGCTGGACACTCGTCCCGACGCTAAGCAACTTCCGACCCGGCGGCAGCATCGAAATCGACGACGAGCACGAACACGAACGCATGATCTACATTCTCGACAGCACCTTCGAGCTGGTCTTTCCGGGCGAAGCACCAACCCGCCTGCGGACCGGAGAGGGCGCGACCTTCCACAGCGTAGGCCGGTATCGCATCACCAACGTCGGGAGGGGACAAGGCCGCGTTCTCGCAGTCCGCGTGCATCCCGATGCCCACTAGAACCGGCGGTGGCGGACCGCCGCCACCCCTCCCTCGCACGTTGCCGAGATCGCTTACGTGTTCGCCAGGCGGCCGGCTGCGACTGCTTCGCGACCGGCGATCGCTGCATCCATGGGGTTCGCGCGATCCGGATTCGCGCCCACGCAACAGGAGGTGTTGCAGATAAAGGCCTGCGTTGACCAACACGAGCACCGCGCCGAACCAAACGCGCAGTGCCCCTTCCACGAAGCTTCAGGCGTGTGAGATGCCGCCGAAGACGCCGCGGGGCACCCCTTTCCCACGCGAGGAGCAGTCCACGCGGGACGGGTGCTCACTCGGTTCGGGCTAGCACGTCATAGCGCTTTGGACGAGAGGCGACAGCTACGAACCGGCCGGAGGAAGCGGCCGTCACCTCCGGTTCGAGCCGGCAGAGCGAGAGCTGGCCTCACCGCGAGACCTGCGGCCGCATGTCTGACCTGCACGCGACCAACGGTTCTCCTTGGGACCAAACGAATCACTCGACGAAACGAACCCGGTAGAACGCTCAATGCACGTGAGTTGCGAGAACGCACCGGTCTCGAAAACCGGTATGGGCTTTTCGGTCCATCGGGGGTTCGAATCCCCCCCTCTCCGCTTGTGATGTCTCGGGACATAGGTCTCAGGTGTCTCGGGACATAGGTCTCATTTCGGGGGAGTTCGGCCAGTGGCCGGGCTGTTTGTTTTGGTTGCGCCAGTAGGTCTTCTCGGGATCGATCAGGTGGACGGAGAGGACCTCGCCGGTGGTGAGCTCGGCGACGGTGATGTGGTGGTCGTCGGCGAACGCGAGGAAGCGTTTGCGGGCGTGTTTGGTGCCGATGCCGAGGTGGTGCATGCGGCCGGCGCGGCGGATGCTCATCTTGCCTTTGGTGTCGAGCCGGTCGTAGCGGAGGCGGAAGTGGCCGGGCGCGTGGCCGTTGCTGGCAGGGGCGGCCTTCGGAGTCGCGCGGTATGCCTGACCCGGCGTTCTTCGTTGAAGGGCGCGGTGCGGACGGCGTTCGTTGTAGTGCTCGCGGAACTGATCGAGCTGCTGTCCGAGCTCGGCGATCGTTCGTGCCGTTGGCCTGGCCGCGAGCCAGCGTTGCAGCGTTTGGTGGAACCGTTCCGTCTTGCCTTGGGTCTGGGGGTGTCCTGGGGACCCGTTCTTCTGGCGGATGCCGAGTAGCGGCAGGACGTATTCGAACGCGTTGCGCCCGCCGGTGAACCGGGAGGTGTAGACGCTGCCGTTGTCGGTCAGCGTCGAGGCTGGCGGCCCGTATTCCTCGATCAGGCTTAGGAATACGCTCACCACGTCATCGCCGGTCACCGGCCGGTGCGCCGTGCAGGACAGCAGGTAGCGGGAGTGATCATCCAACCAGTTCAGGACCTCGACGTCGGTTCCGTCGACCAGACTGCAGTGGATGAAGTCCGACTGCCACATCTCGTTCGGCTGAGCCATCTCGAACCGCGTATAAGACGATCTGGGCCGCTTGCGCGGCTGCGGGGTGACCAGCCCGGCCTGCTGCAGGATCCGGCTGATCGTCGCTGGAGCAGGCGGCTTGTGGCCTTCCTGCTCGAGGTGCCAGCCGATCGTGTGAGGTCCGGCATCCAATCCGTCAGCGGTCAGCTGCGCCCGCAGCTCGATCACCCGCGCGCGAACCTCCTCAGACGTCGCGATCGGCGTCGTCCTCGGGCGTCGCGAGCGCGGCTCGAGCGCTCCAAGGCCTCCTTCTCGGTAGCGGGCCAGGAGGCGGTGCAGATGCCGACGGGAGAACCCGTACTCGGCTGCAGCCGCGGTGACCGACAGCTGCTTGGACACGATTTGAAGAACGGCGACGCGAGCTCGGGACATGCCCGCGACTGTTCGCCCACCCCCGGACGCCAGGCGCCCGGCGATCGCCGCTCCGGCCCTCGCTCCGCTCGCGCCTCCACGACGAACGCCGCTACCAGGTGTGACCTATGTCCCGAGACATGAGGGACATATCACCTGGGACCTATGTCGTGAACCCAGACACCCCCCTCTCCGCTGAAATAGCCGTTTTCGGCGCTGAGCGGGTAAAACGCGGCGCGTATGAGCGAAGCGCAGGCGCTCGTAGGTGGGTCAACTCGGGCCAACTCGGGCCCTATCTTGCGGCACGCCGTTCCCCCCGCCGTTCCCCAGCCCCTAGCCGAGGCCCGAACCTCGCTCCCCGGTAGGCCCGGACGGCACGAGCTCCTGAGCGGCCAGTCCGTCTGGCAGGAGCTCGAGAGGCGGGGCGCGATGATCGCGACGGTTCCGTTCAGCGGCCGAGCCGGCCGAGGCGGCCGCATCGACAGGATTCTCCTGAGCCGAGCTGATGGCGACGAACTCGTTGCTGTCGAGCGATGGACTCGTGACGAGCTCTGCTACGCAATCGAAGCGCCGGTCTGGGACCGCTTCGGGTCGTTCGCCGGCCAGCCGCAGATCACGGGGACGGTCACGTGGAGTACGGCAGATCGGCGCGTCGTGATCGAGGGCCGACGCGGTGACAAGCCCTCCGAGCAACTCGTGTGACCGGCGGGGAAGCGCGCTGCTGCATCACGCCTCGGGGGGGGTCACGATTGGACCGTGGCCGCTCCGCTGCAAGTGCGGTAACGGAGGGACCACCCCCGGGAGGCCCATCGCCCGCTTTGCAGCTCGCACGAAAGCCGGTTAACACCGACGGCGGCGGGCCGCCTCGATCCGACCGTCTTCCCTGACCCCCGCCAAGCGTCGAGATGCGCGCTTCTGGCGACGAGCAGGTGAGTTGGCGGCCGCGGGCGGGACACCTGCTCTGTTGTCATCGCGCTGTTGCGGCCCTTGACGGGAAAGCCCGTTCGGCGTTTGGCAGCATCGGGCGCAAGGCCACCACGCCGTTTGCAGCAACTGCATCTGCGGGCCAATGCTGCGGCCCGATCCGTCGCCGGGGTGCAATGGTCCGTTGGCCCGACGACAGGACGCGGGCCGTACCTGCTCGGCCCGCGCCCTGCGACCTGGATGGCTACGGCACGACGTAGTTGACGGAGGTTCCCCAGTTGGCGAAGCCGTCCCGGGTTCCGCCGCAGGTTCCGATCGTGAGTGTGAACGCGCTGCCGGTGCAGTTGGGGTATTGGATGTAGTTGGTGGCGAAATAGATCCGATCGCCGGACCCTGGGTAGATCGCCCAGCTGTAATCGCCCCACCGGGGCCTAGTCGGGCCGGGGAAGCCCTGGTACTCGGCGAATCCGTCTTCCGGCGACTGCCCGAGGTCCGCGATGTTGATCGTCGACCCGGTCAGGCCGAGCGAGGTGGCGGTCAGCCGGCCGTAGGCGGTGCTCGGGAAAAAGCCGCCGTGGTCGGCGCCGGTTGGTCCACCGTTGCCGTTGAGCGTGAAATCCATGAGCGTTTTGCCGTTGCCGCCGGTGCCTTCAGCGGCCATGGCGGGGAACTCCAGGTCTTCGTGAGCCGCCGAAACGTACCCCTGGTTAGTGATCGTGAATAGCCCGGTCTTGTCGAACGAGCCGGTGCCGACCACCCAGTAGGCCGCACCATTGTGGATCTCGTTGCCGGAATTGAACGTCTGGTTGACCTCGGTCGGCAGGGCGCTCCACAGCTGGCCCTGCCCCTGTGAGACCTGGGTCATGTTGTCGGCGTTGGGATTGATGCCGCCTTCGGGACAGGATGCTGGCGGGGGGCTGCCTGTGCTCAGGCCGGCGGCACCGCACTCGTCACCCAGCGGAATCGGCCCCGCTTTTTGCGGAGACAGGTTGCCAACCCCGAGGAGGTTCTCTGGGCCGTAGTACGGCTGCCCGGTGAACACCTGGCCGCCGAAATTGACGCCGCTGCAGCTACCGCATGCGCTGCTGTTCAGGTTGCTGAGCCCGGTCCAGTCCCAGACCGCCACCTGATTGCTGCCCGCGGAGGGGTTCCCGAAGAAGCTCTCGAAGTCCATGGCGCTGACCATGAACCCGGACCCGCCGTAGTGGTTGTCGTACTGGCCGCCATCGGCCGGCTGCGCAGGGATCACCGCCGACCAGCAGAAGATGCCCGCAGTCGCCGCGCTAGTGCCCGCGCACTTCCCGTCCGGGGTCGCGAGCAGGCCCATGTTCTCGATCGCCACGTTGAACTTGGGGTTCGGACCCCCGTCTGCCAGCGTCACGCGACGGCCGTTTTCGAGCGCGTTCTTATCGAACGCAAACTCCTGCGCCCCGTTGAAGCCGCCGCCGCCGAACCCGCCGCCGTTGAGCGGGAACTCGTCGTAGAACACCAGGAACGCGTCCCGGGTCACACCGATCTTCGCGAAGTCGTTGAGCAGCGAGGGAGCCCCCGGCTCCTTGGGGTTGTAGTTGGCGTTCAGGTAGTACACGTAGTAAGGGCCGAGCGGATTTGAGCCCTGGCTCACCGCGATGCCCTCGTAGCAACTGTTGGCGACGGCCGAGAAGCAGCCGCTGAACGCGCCACCGGCCGACTCGGCGCTCGCCGAGACGATCTCCGTGAAGAACCAGTGCCCACCATTGCTCGAGTCGAACTCGCACGACGGATCGCCGCCGCTGCTCCACGCCCGGCTGCTGAGCCCCATGACCGTGTCCAGAGAGATCGGTGCGGACTGACGCTTCAGCGCCGTGTTGAACACCAGAATCTCGCCGATGTTGTTGGTCTCGACGACGTCTCCGTTGCCGGCGCACAACCCCTGATCGGGCGGCTCGATATCGCCGTTGGGGTTCGTGGCCAGCGAGCCGCTATCGACGGCGTTCAGCCCCTTCACACCGGTCGCCCCACCCGCCGACGCGCTAATGCTGTCGCATCCCGCGCCCAGCGGCTGGCACCGAACCGTCGGGATGATCGGCGCGGGCGCTGCATCTGCCGTCGCCGCCGCGCGCACCGACCCTGCTCTTAGGCTCGCGGCCGTCGGCCCCGGCATCGCGTGCGGACCGGACAATCCCGCTGCAGCGTTCGGACTCGCCGTCGCGTTGGCCGACGCCGACGCGGTCGAGGTCGCGATGAACGGACCCGTGAGCAGCGAGCAGCCCTTCTTGCAGCCGGTGGCCGCGGGGCCGACAAACGTCGGCGCGGACGGACCGAAGCTTGTTGTGCTGGCCGCGTGTGCCTGGACCTTCTTGGCACTCGCGGTGGCGATCGGCGCGCCACCGAGGACGCCGACGAGCACCACGGAAAGTGACAGCAGCACCAAGCGTTTACGCAGGATGCTTTTACGCATGCGGGCCTCTCCTCCCAGCAGGGCCCCACGGTGCCTGCCTAACGTGGCTTTAGTTGCCGGAAACATATTCCTGCTGGAACGGCTGTGTCAACCATAAGCGTTTACTTATTTGCACCGGCTGCGATTGAGGGTCGCTTCTGTGAATCCACAGACCAGCGCGGTCCTTTCGCGTCAAGTACCTCCGCCGCTTAACGGCCGTGACCTTGTCACCGCTAGGGAGGTTCCGCGATGGCGCTGGCAGTGCGAATCGGCCTCGCCGTTCGTTAAGTCATCGAGCGCCAGCCAGGCGCATCTCGTGTCAGACCAAGAGTCGGGCGCCGACACACCACATTCGAGGTCATCGTCACGCCCGGGGAGGCACCTGGCAGCCGGCTATGCGAGACCTAGCGCCGCGACAATTGGGCGAGCGCGTTGGCGTGCTTGTCCTTCGCGGAGCCGCTGCGAACCGCTCTTGGTTCGGTGAACCCACCGGGCTGGCGCGTGTTGTCCCGTCGCGTCAACGCGGGTTGACGTTACGCCGCGGCGGCCTTCGGTTTTCGGCCTCCCCGTCTATTCCCAGTGACATTGGTGTGTTAGGTTCTCCGGCGCCGGCGGCTGGTCCGCTGGCGCGCAGGTTGAAAGCCGCCGTGCTAGTGCGGCCGTCGATGTCGTGGGGAGGATTTATATGCAGCGGATCGTGTCTCGATTGATCGGGGCTGTCGTGTGCGTGGGGTTGTTGGCGTTGGTCGGGGCCGCGGGGGCGTCGGCTCGCAATCCGGTTCGGGGTGCGGCGGCGAGGGAGCGGACGCTCCATTCGATGCTCGCCTCGGGTGCGGTTCAGCCGCAGGACGACACGTCGTCGACCAATCACGTACCGGACAACGATGAGGCGGACGAGTCGGGCGACTACGACTTCGAGCGCACGGCCCCGGCTCAGTTCGTCTCGGGGCAGGCGCTGATCAGCGCGCAGCAGCAGGCTCAGGGGCTCGGGGAGATCGGGCCGGGCTGGCAGCAGTTCACTACGCAGCCCTACAACGCCGAGCCGGCTGGCTATGACGATCCGCTCGAGTCCAACGCCGGCGCCGGGTTCGGGATTGTCGGCGGTCGTGTCACGGCGCTTATTACCGCGCCGGACGGGAGCTGGTTCGCGGGGACGGCCGACGGAGGGGTGTGGCGCTCGCGTAACCAGGGCCAGACGTGGACGGCGGTGTTCGACTCGATGCCCTCGTTGTCGATCGGCGCGCTCACGGTGGACCCGGTCGACGGCTCGATCTGGGTCGGTACCGGCGAGGCCAACCTTTCGTCTGACTCGTACGCCGGCACCGGCATCTACCGCTCGAGCAACGACGGCGCGAGCTGGCAGCGGATCGGCGACAGCTCGAACGGCACCGATCCGATCGTGTCGACCACGGTGTTCAGGATCATCTTTGACCAGGCCGGCGACGCGCTGGCCGCAACTGACAACGGGCTGTTCCGTCTGGCGGCTCACTCGAACACGTGGACGCCGGTCCTCGAGCCCGCCGGGGCGAACGACAACCCGCCCTACGACCAGCAGGTCACGAGCGTGGCGATCGTGCCCGGGACGCACGACCGCCAGGTGATCGCGGCGATCGGCTGGCACGGCCCCGGCAACACCGAGAACAACGGGTTCTACCAGTCGACCAACGGTGGCCTGAGCTTCTCGAAGGTCACGATCACCGGCGCGATCAACGCATCCGACGTCGGCCGCACGACGTTCGCGTACTCGGCCGACGGCACGAAGCTCTACGCGATCGTGCAGTCGGTCTCGGAGCTCGCCGCCGGCGATGAGACCTCGCTTCAGGGCATCTTCGTGAGCACCGGCTCGCCCGCGAGCGTCGCCGGCCCGTGGGTGCTGATCGGCGACGAGGCCAAACTCGCCGCCTCAGGCTCGGCGCTACCCGTCGGGTCCGGGTACGGCGTCGGGATCCAGGCCTGGTACAACCAGGACCTCGCGGTCGATCCGAACAACCCGAACCACGTGTACGCCGGACTCGAGGAGGTATTCGAGTCGACCGACGGGGGGAACACGTGGAACACCGCCAGCCCGTACTGGAACTACGGCCTGGCGTGCAACAACACCGCAGCGGGCTGCCCGAACACGACGCATCCCGACCAGCACGCGATGATGATCTCCGACGGGAAGATCGTCATCGGCAACGACGGCGGCGTCTACAGCCGGCCGCTGTCTGATGACCAGCAGTACGGCGACTGGACAGACCTCAACTCGACCCTGTCGGACTGGCAGTACTACGACGCCCGCGCCGGGCTGCTCGGCAGCTGGGGCAGTGGCGTCGGTGTGTGGGGCGGCCTCCAGGACAACGGGACGTCGTTCGATTTCACCGGCGCGAGGCAGATGATCGAGCCGGCCGGCGGCGACGGCTTCGACGTGATCGTCCCGCCCACGAACGCGGCCACAACAATGGTCGGCGAGTACGCCTACGGCCTCATGTACTCAACTACCGACGGCGGCCACACGTTCGACAGCTACATCACTCCGATGTGCCTCGGCCAGGAGGAGGCCGGCCTCCCCGGCGGCCCGCGTCCGGACTGCGATCCCAACTCGCGGTTCCAGACGCCGCTCATCCCCGATCAGAGCAATCCGAACACCTGGGTGTCCGGTGGACAGTACGTGTGGATCACCAAGGCGGGCTGGAATACGACCTGCACGGTCAGCTCGTGCTCGTGGCAGGACCTGTACGACACGGGCGCCGGCAACGTCAGCACCGCAGTCACCTCGGCCGACAACGGGCGGATCATCTACGACGCATGGGTCACGAACGGCAACCCCGGCCCGACGTTCAACCGCGGCATCGCCACTAACTACGGCGGCACCTGGCACCAGCTCGACGTCTCGAGCCTGCCCGACCGGTACATCGCCGGGATCACGGTCGACCCGCGGGACCCGGCGCGCGCCTGGGTAGTGTTCAACGGGTACTCGCGGCGCTGGATCCCGGGTGGCGGCGTCGGTCACGTGTTCGAGACCGAGAACGGCGGCCAGTCGTGGACCGACATCTCCGGAACCCTTCCGGACATCGCTTCCGACGCGCTCGTCCAGCTGGACGGCAGGCTCGCGCTCGCCACCGACAGCGGGGCGTACACCGCCTGGGCCGGCCAGGGCTCGCACACACGCTGGTACCGGCTTGGCACCGGGCTCCCGAACGCGTCGCTAAACAACATCACGATCGGCCCCGCGGGCTACCTGTACGCGGCCACGCACGGTCGCGGCGTGTGGCGGATCCCCTTCGGTTACCGAGGCGGGAGGCGCTGAGCCCGATCTGAGGCGAAATCCGGACCTCTTCCCCCCGCGTCGATCACATCGGCGCGGGGCGGAGACCCTCGTTGTAGTAGATAACGACGCTCGTATACCGGTGGCTGCGAACGGTGGCCGTCTGCGCAGACGCTCGCGGATACGGCCTACCCGTCTGCGGCATCAGACGGTAGGTCCCCGGCGCGAGCGTAACCCGGAACCGTCCGTTGGCTGAGGACCGCACCTTCGCGATTAATCTTCCGCTCCCGGCGGCGCGGATCGCGATCGTCGCCTTGTAGGGCCGGAAGCACTTCTGCCCAGCGCCTGCGATCGGACAGGCGGGGCCGATCAGCACCCGCCCGCTCAGCCCCGAATCCGGGTGGCTCGACACCGATCCGGAAGGATCAGCCGAAGCTCGGGTGACGCCGCACCCGCTCAGCAACCCTGCGATCGCCACCAACGGCGTCACCCACCCGACGATCCCGCGCGCAGCACGCATGACCCCAATCATCACTCCCACTACGCACAAGCGCAAGATCCGTCACGCGGTAAGACCTCGAGTACTACGCCCCGATGCTGTTCAAATACCAGGGACTCCGGGCGCGAGCCTGGCTTTGTGCCAACCCGCGGAGTCTCGACGACCTGTGAATAGCGCGCGTTGGCACCGACGCGCGATCGTCGAGTCCATCGAAGACGTTACCGACGAAAACGACCCGGACTCTGTGACGCCCGGCTACGCGTCGGTATGGACGCAGGTCTGGCGCGGAACCCGACACGCCCGCACGTCGTGAGAACCGCTCAAGCTGGGTGTGCAGGAGCCGCCGACGATCACCAGCTATACCTCAAACGCGATTTGACTCGTGTTTGGGAATCGCGACGGATGATTACACGGCTTCGTTGGGTGGCTGGAAAGACGATTGGGCTTCAGCTAAGGGGTCTTGACACGGTCGCCGAAGCGGCGTAGGTTCTCTCTGGGGATAGAGACCGGAGGGCCACATGCGTAATACGTTGTTCGCGCGCGTCACCGTTCTGGTGGCGATCGTCGCAGGGCTTGGAGCGCTTGCCGGCGGGGTACTCGCCGCAAGCGGGCAAGCCAAGGGTCCTGCTCTACCTAGGGTGCACAAGGGACGGTCCAGCCCGGTTCATCTCGTGCGCAGAGTCAACGCGGGCGCGCTACCCGCTCCCAAGCACCATCCGGTCACAAACGTCGAGCCACCGGAGACGGCTCCCGTCACCCGCGCGCCACGCACGACCGGCGTGGTTCAGCTCGTGCAGAAGCAAATCGCCGCTCCTGAGCCCGACGCCAGTGCGGCGGCGGTCGAGCGCTCCTCTGTCACGGGACTCTCCCTGAATGGAAAGCTGCCCCCCGACACGCAGCTGGCGGTCAGTCCCTCGCGGGTCGTGGAGTTCGTCAACGACTCCGCCGTGGTCCTCAACCACTCCGGCACGGTCCTGAAGACCTTTGATCTAGGGACGCTGTTCTCCGGCAAGGCCGCAACCGGCAGCGATCCAAAGATCGTCTATGACTCCAGCAGCGAGGACTTCTTCGCCAGCTACATCTCGAAGTTCAGCGACGATGGTGCGAGCACGGTAGAGCTCGCGGTCACCAACAACCCGACGGGCACCTGGTTCATCTATGACGTTCACGATGAAGGGATCCTCCAGGACCAGCCCAAGCTCGGCGTCAGCTCGGACAAGCTGACGATGAGCTGGAACGACAACGGGAACTCTGGTCCCGAGGAGTACAAGGTCATCCAAAAAGCCGGCATCGTCGCTCATGCCAGCACGGTCCCCGGCACGATCTGGGGACCCGACAGCTCCCGACTGAACGTCGTCCCGGCGGTGCAGCTGACCTCGAGCTCGACCGCATACGCGGTCTACCACAACTACACCAGCAGCAAAGTCGGCCTCCTGTCGTTCACCGGGGTTCCCGGAATTTCGCCGACATCATTCACCGAGAAGGACTTCACCATAGCCTCGACATCGGCACCGCCGGCGGCCGAGCAGCCACCCGTCGGAACAACCTCGAGTCCCACGCTCGACACCGGCGACGACCGCCTCGAATCGACGGTGTGGTCGAACGGGACTCTGTGGACGGCCGGCAACGACGTGTGCCGCTATAAGACCGACCGCGCCTCAAGGTCGTGCTTGCGCGTCATCAAGATCTCGACCGCACGCAAGGCTCTCGAGCAAGACGTCGACATCACCATGGTCGGCGGTGACGTCATGTACCCGGCGGTGGTCACCGACACGCAGGGCGATATCTGGATCGCTTTCTCGTCCTCCTCCACCTCGCAATTTGCCTCGGCCGAGGTCGCCGAGGCCCCAGGCGGGAGGATCGGCGCCACGATCGGAGGCATCCGCTACAAGACGGGCACCGGGTCGATCAACTACAGCAGCTGCACCTCTCCACCGGCCACCCGCTTCGGAGACTATTCCGGAGCGGTCATCGATCCCGCCCGCAAGGGACTGGGCGTATGGACCGCGGCCGAGTTCGGGGTTCCTGGCTGCGGGTGGAGCACACAGTTGGGCTCGTTCACGCCTTGACCGCGTTGCCTGTCTTCGCCGAGCCACCACGGGAGGTCACGCCTGCGGCCACGATGGGCACCGCCAGGACGGGGGGCGCTCGCGGCAAGGCGACGTCACGCGCGGCCCGCCGCCGTGAGCAGGAGCATCCGGGTCGCGAGGCGACGGCGATCGAGCAGATCTCCGAGGAACGTTGAACAGCGTCAAGCCGGGGACACAGCCGAGCTACGAGGCGATGGCGATGAAGAGGCGTCGACGGGAAACGTGTGCGGTCCGTCGGCGATGGCGTGGAGGAGGAGCGGACATCGCGGATCGTGATCCGCTCCTTTCAGCTGACGTAGTTGAGATCCCGCCGGGACGTGCACCCTTTTCGCGCGAAACGGTCGGGCCGCCTCAGCCGTGCTGGGAAGCGAGCGATCGGTCACGAGAGACCTGCTCTTCGCGTGCCACGAGCATCTCGGGCGGGATGCCCGGCTTACCCGCCTTGCGCGGGAAGCGCGCAAAGATGACATGAGCAGGCCCGTGGTTCGTGGCGTTGCGGTTGAGCCGGCGGCAGGTGGTCGGTCCTCCGTGTCGAACGACGTGGGTTGAAGGCGTGCGCGGTTGCAGCCGCGCCGCCGGTCATTCGAAGAGGAGGACCGACCGTGAGTGACGGTATGGCATCGGGCGGCCGTGACGCGGGCGCTGTCACGGGCGCGTTGTTTGTGATGGGTGATCGGCCGGGCGGGATCGTGGCTGGGTTTGACGTGCACCGCCGGCAGATCACCGTCGACGCGCTGGATACCGCGACTGGCGAGCTTTGGCGCGGGCAGATCGAGTCCACACCAGGAGCGGTCGAGGAGTGGCTCGCCGGGTTCCCGGGCCGGGTCGTGCATGTCGCTGTGGAGGCGTGCACGGGCTGGCTGTTCGTGTGCCGGGCGCTTGAGCGCCGCGGTGCGGTCGTGCACCTGGCCGAGCCGGTGGAGACGAGCGCGCTGCGGGGTCGCAAGCGTCGCGCCAAGACCGACCGGACCGACGCCAAATGGTTGCGCGGGCTGTTGTTCGACGGGCGGTTGCCTGAGGCCTGGATTCCGCCTGAACATGTGCGGCAGTGGCGCTCGCGCGCCCGGTTGCGGAACACGCTGGTCGCCGAGCGCACCAGCTGGGTCCAGCGGATCCGCGCGACCCTGTATCACCACGGAATCGCCGGCGCCCCCGACGATCTGCGGACATTGGCCGGCCGCCGGTTCCTCGCCGGCCTGGAGCTCCCGACCGACGCTCGAGAGCGGATCGGGGTGGCATTGGAGATGATCGACCTGCTCGAGATCCAGATCGCCGGGATCGAGCGTGATCTGCGCCCGCTCGCGCGCCGGCAAGCCGGCTGCCAAGCGCTGATGGCCCAGTACGGGATGGGCGAGATCTCGGCCCTGGTCACGTTGTGCGAGCTCGGGGACGTCACAAGGTTGCACGCCTCCCGGCAAGCGGTCCGGATGGCCGGCATCGATATCGGCGTGCACCGCTCCGACCGCCACGCCCAGCTCGGCAAACTCACCCGGCAAGGCTCCGCGCCGTTGCGCTGGGCCTTGTTCGAGGCGGCCCAATCGGCCAGCCATCGCACCAGCCCCGACTACGCCGACTATCACGCCCTCAAGGACCGCGGGCTATCCCACACCCGCGCGACTCTGACCATCGCCCGCAAACTCGCCCGGCGCTCCTACCACATCCTCAAGGCGCTCGGCCCCGCCGCGCTCGACCCACCCGACACCACTGACAACCGCTCCGATCAAGCCCACCCATCACCGATGCGCTCCCAACGCGCGGCCAGCTCCAGCAGCGATCGAGGCACCCACGCCCAGCGTGGCGGCCCACCAAAGACAGAGCGGCCGCAGTCGCTCCACCGGAACGACCGATCAACCATCAAGTCACCGGCCGCCAACCCTCGCGGCCGCGGACCCAGATAAGCAAGGGCGTCCACGGAGCCAACAAGAAACCAAGACCCTCATCCCGCCAACCTCCGCTCCGCCGAATCATCCATGACCGGCGGGCGACCACCTCACACAACACACCCCACCACCACAAGCACGCACAACAACACGGCCTTGACACCCCGAGGCCAGCTCAGATAAGCGATCGCGAGCACGCCACGGGGACCTCAATGCGCCCGGCGCTCGCCAGGCGATCGAATCCTGCAAGCAGCAGAGCAGCAGAGCAGCAGAGCAGCAGAGCAGCAGCGCCGCCGGCGGCGGTCTCACGGCCGGGATCGGACATTTTGGGTCACAGCCGGCAGCACCTGCCCACGAAACCCTGCGAGCCACGCTCCAGCCTGGAATCGCTAGTCAGGCCGTCGGGCGCACGGAAGTAGCTGGCCGCGACCCGCTCGGCTTCTCAGCCACAACGCGTCGAGGCCCCGCAGGAATCCCCGGGGCCTCGAGGAGCGATCCGGCTTGACCGTCAGGTCGACAGTAGGCGCTGGAAGAACGTCCGATAGCGCTGCAGGGCGACCCGCAGGTCCTCGGTGGAGATGTCCTCGCCTCGGCCCCATTGTGCTTCGAGCCGTTCCCGTTCCTTGGCGAAGCCCTCCGCGAGTTGCTGCATGAGGTTCGCCACCAAGCTATCGGCGTCCTCGACCGCCCCTCGCGGCTCGTCGACGAACCGGGTCTGGATCTCCTTCCACCGCTGTTGGAACGTGGCGTCCATCTCGGCCGGAAGCAACGATCCGCCGTTCGAGGCGGAGGCCATCGCGCCCGTCGATTGTGGCGCCGTCCCGGTGTCATGATCCTGCGTCGCAGCGGCTTGTGTTGAGCTCGCGGGCCTGTCCTCGTCCGCACGGCCGGGGGCGACGGTCTCTCTGTCGAGGCCGGCATCCGGCCGGGCCGACCCGACGCTCTGATCCCTGCCGGAGGTCTCCGTCCGCGCCTCGCCTGGGGGCGCTACCTGCTCGTCGACAGGGAGACGTGTCCCCTCCGCGGCAGGCGACGCCTGGTCGTACACCTCGGGCTGACCGTCAGGGGTCGAAGCGTCCCGCGCATCGCCCTCCGACGTCGTGGCACCACCCACCTGCTCGTTTGGCGAGGCCAGGTCGCGAGTGCTCAGCGTTTCTGCATTGCGTTCCATCGGTCATCCCCTCGGCGTCGTTTGCTGTGGAACTGCGCCCGCACCGTTGTTGTTGGCTCGCTCGCCGGCGGAGGCATCATGTGCCTGCCTGACGTCATCGGGGGCGAGCAAGTCGTCGAACAGCGCTCGGAAGTGGACCATCGCCTGACGCAGCTCCTCGGTGGTGGCTTGTCCGTTGTGAGCCTGGACGGAGATCCCGTGAGCCGCTCGATAATTCTCGACTACGACAGGATGCTCCACGGATATGTCGGCCGTCCGCTGCTCGAAGTCCTCATCGACCGGATAGCCGCGGTCGTGCATCACTCGCTGAACGAGCTCATGGGCTCGGCCAACGGCACCGGCCGGCTCGTCCACGAAGTAGCGCTGGGCCGCTGCCCATTGCGCCAGATAGCGCTCGCGGGCGGCTGGCTCGAGCGGCCGAATCTCGAACTCACTAACTCGCTGACGGCGATCGGCCAACTCCTTCTCGGCAACACGCTGATCGCCACGCTCGGTCACGACCCGGCCGTATTCCGGCCCGAATTCATCCTTCAATTTCCGAGACCGTTGCTGACGTGCAACGAGAACTCCGATGATTACTAACAGAATTACGACAACTGCCAGCAGCACCCAGATCATGGGTCCACTCTCCTTTTTGGTCCGTCCCCGCCGGACCCGTCGACGATCGACGACCTCCCGTCTCGAACCTACCCCGGCTAGCCCGACGTAAAAGCAACCCCATCTCCGACGTATCCATCCGGACCTTGCGCTGACGTAGCAAGCGCGGCCACTGACCTCATGCCCGGCCAGGACGAATGGCAGAAGCTCACCCGTGAGGTCGCCGCTGTTCTGCTCGGCCACCAAACGGCCACCCGCGCGCCGGCCGGCGGCGTGCCCCTTCCGGACATAGGCGGCCATGCGCCGCCGTCCGCGACGGACAGCCGTGGCAACACAAACACAGAACTAGCCGCGCCAGACGCGAGACACCCCCTGTGTTCGCCAGCAGCCGGTACGCCGCGGGATCGCTTCGAGTCCTTCGCCGGGCAACCCCGGATCGAGGGACCGTCGTTTGGACGACGGCAGATCGGCTCGTGGTGATCGAAGGTCGCCGCGGAGATCAGCGCTTCGAGGAGCTTCTGTAACCGGTACACACGGGCACTCGATGCGCGCGCGCCCGCAGCGCTTCCATAGGCACAGCCATGATCCTGGTGCGGGCGGGTCGTGCCTTGACGACCACGCGAGCGCTTGTTCTGTGTGACACCCAGCACGCCAGGCGCGCCGTTGTCCGGGGGATGTGCGACTCCGCAACCGTGCCTAACAGTTGCGGAGCGCGCAACGACCACAGCGCGTGGGCGTGAGGCATTTGCGCGATGGCTGAACCGGCTCTACGACCTTGTCGAGGCCGAAGCTCCAGATATCGCTGCGATGTTCGGCGGTCGCGTCAGTGCGGAGCACCGCGCTCACGTCACGGACTGGTGGGTGGAAGTGATGGGCGGCCCGGCCGCCTATAGCGAGCGACGTGGAGGCTACGAGCACATGCTCGCCCGCCATCACGACCTCGCCATCACCGCCGAGCAGCGGCTGGTGTTCGTCACCTTGCTCAGCCGGGCGGCCGACGACGCCGGGCTTCCGGCCGATCCGGAGTTTCGCGCTGCGATCATGGGTTACGCGGAATGGGGCACGCGCCTGGCGGTCCACAACTCCCAACCGGGCGCACAGACGGTCCCTCACGCCCCGGTGCCGCGATGGGGCTGGGGCGTCGCGCCGCCCTACCAGCCCGACGACGACCCCGGGCCCTGACGACCGCGCTGCTCTCTGGCTCGCCTAGTCAGGATTCCCATTGACGCGCGTGCCGCGGTTCGAACGCATCCCGCTTTTTGGCCGTTCGAGCCACGCTGCTGGGGGCGACAACGCCACTGGCGCTCCCGGGAGCAGTCGATCGTCTCGACCTACTCGGGTTTTGAACCCGAGCTCGGGTCACGCCGGCTGGCCGATCTCCGGCCCTTGGTTTGCTATCGCGAACTGGATGACGTCAGGCCGAGCTGCATGGCCGTGTCTCTTGGTATCTGCCCCGACCGCATCACCTTCGGGCCGGGGTCGCACATCCCTGTGGCCTGCTGTGAGCTTGGCGCGACGGCACGGCGCCGATGAGAAATGCATGCCAGCGCCGTCTATGCCTTCGATGAGCGCGCGTAGGATGCCCCGATGACTGTGCTGTGCGTTCGAGGACCGCTCCGTAAGCTCGCCGGCGGGTGCGGGGAGCACGAACTCGAGGGCGGGACGGTCATCGAGCAGCTGCGGGCGCTCGAGCTTCGCCATCCGGAAATCAGCGGATGGATTCTCGATGAGCGTGGCCGGATCCGCCGCCATATCAACGTGTTCGTCAACGGCGAGCGCGGGGACGAGACGACGCCCGCGCAGTCAGGGGACCGGATCGAGGTCGTTCCGGCGATAACAGGAGGGTGAGAGGTTGACCGAGCTGATCGTAGGGACGAAGAAGGGCCTGTTTCTCCTTGAAGGCGATCCAGGCGGTGGTGTTGAGATCAAGACGCGTGCGTTTGCGGGCGAGCCGGTCGACTTCGCGACGCGGGATCCTCGCACCGGGCGGCTGCTCGCGACGGTGACCTCGCCGTTCTACGGGCCGAAGATCTTCTACACCGACGACGATCCCGCGGGGGAGTGGGAGCAGGCCGACGGCATCGCCCTGCCCGAAGGGGGTGACCAGGCGCTCGAACGGATCTGGGTCATCGCCCGCGGCGAGGCTGACGGTACCCTCTATGCGGGGGGAGATCCCGGGGTCCTGTTCGAGAGCCACGACGGCGGCGCGAGCTGGCAGATCAACGCCGGACTGTGGGAGCAGCCCTCGCGCGGGCAATGGCAGCCAGGTGGTGGTGGGCTGTGCCTGCACTCGATCTGCACCTGGCCGGGAGATCCCGACAGGCTGGCGGTCGCCGTCTCGGCCGCCGGGATGTGGCTGACCGAGGACGGCGGCCGGACCTGGCGTCGCGGCAACGAGGGCCTCAACCCGAGCTACCTTCCGGCGGAGGCGCTGAAGGATGAGAACGCGGGCCGCTGCGTGCACCACATCGAGCGGGCGCCCAAGCAACCCGATCGCATGTTCATGCAGTTCCACGGTGGTGTGTTCCGCTCCGACGACGCGGGCGAAAGCTGGACCGACGTTGGCGGCGGTGGACTCCCGTCTGATTTCGGCTTCCCGCTGGCTGTCGACCCGGCCGATCCCGACTGCGCCTACGTGATCCCGCTCGTCGCCGACATCGATCGCGTTACCCCCGACGGCCGGGTGCGCGTCTATGAGACCCGCGACGCCGGCGCCAGCTGGGCGCCCTTGGGGGACGGTCTGCCCGCGAAGCACGCCTACCTGACCGTGCTGCGGCAGGCGTTCAGCCGCGCCGGACAGGGTGAGAAGCTCCAGCTCTACTTCGGCGCTACCTCCGGCGATCTCTTCGGCTCGGGCGATGCCGGCGTCACCTGGACTACGGTCGCGACCCGGCTGCCGCCGGTGTTCTCGGTCGTCGCCATCTAGCGAGCATGGAACTCGAGGGCTGGACCACGATCGACCGCGCCGGGCTCCGCCGCGTGCGGCCCGGAAGGTCGCCAACGTCCAAGCTGAAGAGCGCCACTGCGAACTCGTACAGACGGTCGGCTCTGACGAGCCGACGCCTGAAATGACCGGCGCGGTCAGGCGACTGCTCCGGTTCTGGCGGCGGCGGGAGGGTGCAAGGGCGCTGCCGTGGGAGATCCTTGATGGGGCGGTGCTAGCCCCCGATGTAGGACATCTCGATTTTTGGTCGCAGTTGGGTTCGGGCGTGGCGGAGGTCTGAGTAGCGGTCGGCGCGGCGTGCCCATATGGAGCGCACGCGCTCGGAAAGCTCCTCATCGGTCGGGTCGTCGTCGCGCAGGAAAGCGCGCAGGTCGTGGCCGTGCGCAGCGAACAGGCACGTGTAGAGCTTGCCGTCGGCCGAGAGCCGCGCTCTGGTACACGCGCCGCAGAAAGGTTGGGTGACCGAGGCGATGACGCCGATCTCGCCGGCCCCGTCGCGATACCGGTAGCGCGTTGCGACCTCTCCGGGATAGTTCGCCTCCAGTGGTTCAAGGGCCCATCGATCGTTGATCGCGGCGACGATCTCGGCGGCAGGGACGACGTCGTCCATGCGCCAGCCGTTGGTGGTGCCCACGTCCATGTACTCGATCAGACGAAGGACGTGGCCGGTGCCGCGAAAGTACTCGGCCATCTCGGGGATCCTATGGTCGTTCACGCCTCGTTGGACGACCATGTTGACCTTCACCGGTGACAGCCCGGCCGCCGCGGCGCCGGCGATCCCGGCGAGCACCCGCTCGACCGGGAAGCCAACGTCGTTGGTCACGGCGAACGTCTCATCATCGAGGGCGTCGAGGCTGACGGTCACGCGTGTCAAGCCCGCGTCCTTGAGCGCCCTGGCCTTCGCGGCGAGTGCGGAGCCATTGGTGGTCAGCGCAATTTCCCTGATCCCCTCGAGCGCGGCGAGCATCTCGACAAGACGCTCGAGTTCGCGTCGGAGCAGCGGCTCGCCGCCGGTGAGCCGGATCTTGGAGACGCCTTCGCGCGCGAACGCTCGCGCGACGCGCGCGATCTCCTCGAAACTGAGCAGCTCGCTGTGGGGCAGGAAGGCGAAGTCTCGTCCAAAGATCTCCTTGGGCATGCAGTATGTGCAGCGGAAGTTGCACCGGTCAGTAACCGATATCCGCAGATCGCGCAGCGGGCGCGAGCGGGTATCGAGCAGATCCGTCATCGTCGCGCGCAACAGCTCAGCCGTTGCCTCGCTCGATCATCACGTCGGTCGCTTTCAGGACCGCCGCAGCCTCGAGTCCGGGCGCCAAGCCAAGCTCCTCGACCGCGTCGCGCGTGACGGCAGCGAAGACCAGAAACGGGCCCGCTTCGATCTCGACCAGCGCCATCACGCCCTCTATTTCGACGGAACGGACAATGCCGCGGAGTCGGTTGCGAGCAGAGAAGTTGGCACCCGTGCGGTGCCGCGGTGGATGCCCTGCTACGCGAACTACCTCCGAGACCGGAATCCGCCGGTGGTTGCGATCAGTGCGGTACGACTGCACTTTGCCAGCCTGATCCCACCGCCGGAGGGTGTCCACGCTAATTCCGATCGCATTCGCGGCCTCGCCCATCGACATGCTCTCTGGCATCACCGAGAAGCGTCGCACATCAACGAAGGCGTCAATCCGCTACCGGGCCCAGAAGCCGATCTACTAGGACGCAGTCTTGCCCATTGCCCGTCCTGCATCCCCCGCGGAGCGTGTTAACCGAATTCCTCGAACCCGGGACCGGCACCTAGCTGGTTGGCCCTCACTTCCGCAACGCCAACACCGAGGCGGCGGCGGACGTCGTCCTCCGTATCGCTCTCGAAAGTCGTCCGCACCAGCAGTGAGGCCGCGGCGGTCCCGAGCTTCTATAGCTCCTGCGAGGCGGCACTGGACTCTCAGGACGCGGCAGCCTCCTCTGCTGATTGGTTGTTTCTATCGATCGGTTACGGGTGAGAGGTCGTCGGCCGGGACCGTGTACCAGCAGCCGGCCGAGCAGCGGACCTTGACCACGTGGACCGGGCCATCGGTCGACTCGTGGGTCCAGCGATCCTCGATGTGGGCCAGGCCCGCGCATTGCGGGTCCGGGCACAGAACGGCGTGCACGTCGAGCACGGTCAGGCGCTCGAGAAGTGGTGTGCTCACGTGGACTACTTTGAGTTTCGCGTGAGCACGAGGCTAAGTCTGCGGGTGCCCGGTTCGCGTCCGGTGGGGCACCTAGTCCGACCCTCGGGGCGGGGCGCTTGCATCAGCGGAATCGCTCGACCTAGGATGGTCCAGGAGACGTGTTAGGTCGTGCGCGCGGTTGCCCCAGTGGAGTCAGGCCACCTTCAGGCAAAGGGGTTCGCGATCTCCTACGAGGTGTTCGGCGCGGGCGACCGGCCGCCTGTCCTGCTGCTCCCGACCTGGCAGATCGCTCCGAGCTTGATCTGGAAGATGCAGGTCCCCCAGGTCGTCGACGAAAGTAAGCACCGCCTCCAAGTGATCAGCGCTCAGACGGTGAAGCTCGTGCACGCGCGGAGAGTGTCTCCGCAATCGAGAACATTACGAGCCAGCTCCCGTTTCGTCGCCTATGCAGGTCCCGGGGCCACCGCTGCTCCTTCTAGTAGACGCGGCCGGAAGTTCTGATCATTTCCGCGGGTGGGAGGTTCAGCCGCGTAGCTCGCGTGTCATCGCGACGCCGAACCATCCGCGGCCTTTGCCGGCGACTCGAAAGCCGATGCGCGTGTAGAGGCGGGCGGCCGGGTTGCGGAGGTGGACGTTCAACGCGAGTTCGGTGAAATGCGTTGCGGCGTTGGTGGCCAGCGCCTCGATCAGGGCTGTGCCGACACCGTGAGCACGCGCGTCCTCCGCGACGGCCATCGTGAGTTCGGGCGGCGGCGACCCATCCGTGGCCAAGATGAGTGGTGGTTCGTGTAGGTGCCACCACGCGGCTCCGAGCGGACGGTCCCGGTCATCGGCCGCGATGACCGCAGCGCTCATCGCGTGCGGCAGGCACGCGAGGACCTCGGGCGCGTCGGGGTCGGGCAGCGGACGGTCCTCCAGCGTGCAGGCGAATCGTGCCATCTCGATCACGAACCCGCGATCCTCAGCCTCGGCGTCACGGATCCGATGCTTGGTCCGACGGTATCCCACGGGACGCGCCTGCGAACGTCGTCCGCCGGGGAGATCGTTAGGCGGCGAGTGCCAGTTGGGGCTCGTGCTGGTCGACCCTGGGCTGCCGCTGGGTTGGTTCTCACGCGCTGAGCTGTACCGGCTGGTGATCGACCCGCGCGCGGTTGGTCCTTGAGCCCATCCAGCCGCTGCTCAGCAAACCGTCTTCGCCACCGCCCCACCAGCCGGGCTGCTCATCGCGTTGGTGCGCTGCAGCGTGCGATGCGACTACATGGTGCGTCTGCGCTTGCTCACGATGCCGGCCAGGTGCGTGTGGATCAGTCCGGCCGTGTGTTCGGGGTTGACGAGCCACGGGTCGTGTCCTGCAGGCATTTCGCGGAGCGTGGCGGTCGGAATCTGCTCGATCGAGGGTCGCGCAGCTTGGGGGGAGAGGTATGGGTCGTCTGATCCCCAGATGAACAGTGTGGGGGTTGTATTCGCCCGGAGCTCGGTGCTCGTGAGAACGCTATCGGGCCGCGGCCGGCGGAAGCGATTGATCGCGTGCATCAGCGAAGCGACGGTCCCGGCATTCTGAGGGCGCCGGGTGGATAGACGCAGGGCCTCTAGGAGCGAGTCGGGTATGGCGGCGACCTCGGCGGAACCGAGGCCCTGAGCGAGGAGCCGGCGGTAGATGAAGCGGGAGCTCGGCGAACGTAAGACGGCCGCCCCAACGCCGCGGACGGTCAACAGCGAGAGGGGCAGGCGGACGCACGCCCCGGGGAGTGCGACGGCCGGGTCTCCGATCGAGACTAGCCCCGAGATTCGTCGCGTACCGGTGGCGGCATACCACAGTGCGAACATCGCACCCAGCGAGTGACCGACGACCGGTGCCTGGTCGAGCTCAAGCCCGTCGAGGATGTCATCGATCAACTGGCATGCTTGCTTTCGGACATGGCCACGGCGATACACGGTGGGGTCAGACAATCCGTGGCCCGGGAGATCCACGGCAAGCAACCGCCAGGCGAGGAGGGCGCTGAACACGGGCGCCCAAGCGGCGGCGCTGAGCGACACACCATGGAGCAGAACCAGCGGCGGGCCGCTGCCGTGGGCAAGCACTCGGACGCGCCCCCCGGTCTGGACGAGCGGCAGAGAGAACTCGTCAACTTCCGCACCGAGGGTGGCAAACAGATCGGTCTCGGCATGCTGTATGCGTTGCTCAAGAGTCATCGTGGCAACATTTCGCACCTTTTGCTCAGCCACATCGAACCTCGCTCTCAAGACACCAGGCCACAACCGGGTGCTCGAGGCCAGGAAGGTGAAGCTCGCGCCGGCTCCCGAGCGGTCGCGGAAGATCGCTGCTGGCGGCGGCGCGTGACCTCGCGCTGACGAGCGCTTCGTTCGGCCCGGCCACGGCCGCGAGGCGGGCTGCGACATTGACCGTGCTCCCGTACCAGTCCCAACCGCACATCACAGCCGGTCCGGTGTTTACCCCCACGCGCACCGGCAGCAGGTCGTCGCGGGTTTCCACATCTTCAAGGGTGTCGACGGCAAGCGCCACGGCCCGGGCGGGGTCCAGGGCCCAGATCATCACGCCGTCGCCCATAGATTTGACCTGCCAGGCGCCATGCTCGCGGCTGAGGGCGCTCATCGTGCGTCGGAACTCGGTTGCGACGCGGGCAGCGGCACGGTCGCCGCTCGCCTCGGTCAGGGCCGTATACCCGGCGAGGTCGACGATCACGAAGGTCGGCGTGGGATGGCTGCCCATCCATCGCCGGCGACGCGTTGCGAGCAGACCGCCGATGGAGGCCCTGCCGGGGCTACCCCACTCGATGATCTCGTTCATGTTCATGTTCATGTTCATGTGTAAGGGCCGCAGGTGTCGAGGCACGGACGGAGGGGCGCCGCTGACCGCGCAGCGGCGCCCCGCGCCGCTTACTGGTCGGCTCCCAGGTCGACGACCGGCAGGATCACCCCGGTCACCCCGGAGACGCCAGAGATCGTGTCGTCACCGGCGAGGGTGTTGACGTCGAGTGTGTCGTTGGCGGCCTCGGCGCCGGCGATCTGGATCTGGGGAGCCAGACCGGACACGAGCACGTTGCCGGCTGTCGAGCTGAGATGGACGTGGTCGGCGTGGTCGGTCCCGTTGACGACCACGGTGCCTGGCTGCCCGTCACCCGGCCCGCTGGGCGTTGCGCCCAGATCCACAGCAGCGGTCCGCAGGCCCGTGCCGGTCAGATCGTCGTCGTGTCCGCGCCGCCGCTGGCGTTGACGTCGGCGCTCTCGATCGTGCTGAGGTCCATCGTGACATCGCCGACGTCACGGAACAGATGAACGTGTGAGCTGTCGGCCGACATCTCCATGCGCTCGCCGACGTTGGACCCGTCAAACACCAGCGTGTCGTTGCCGGCGCCGCCATCAACGGCGTCGCTGCCATCTCCCGGATCCCAGGTGAAGCGATCATCGCCGGAGCCAAGCGACGCCGTGTCGCTGCCGCGACCCCCGTCAACCTGATCGTTACCCGGGCCCCCGATCAGCACGTCATCACCATCACCACCCCGCAGCACATCATCACCCGCACCACCGTCGAGCACGTCGGACCCGGACCCCCCGGTGAGCGTGTCGTCGCCGGGGCCGCCGTCGAGGGTCATGACATCGTCGGTGAAAGTGCCCTGGCTCTCGTCGACGCGAATCTCGTCGTCCCCGGCGCCGCCCTGGACGCTGATCGCCCCAAAGGTGCTCCGGTCAAAGCTGAAATCGACCGCACCGTCATCGCCCACGTCCACATCCAGCGTGTTGGGGTTCCCTGGCTCCAGACGCAGCACCAGCTTGTCCGCTCCCGGCGTCCCCGTGATCTGCAGCGTCCCATTCTCGACACGAGCCTTGACGGAAGCCGGCTCGCCGGCCAAGGTTTGTCCGGCGGCAAAACCGCATATCACGAGGAAGCTGGCACCCGTCGCAACACCGACCCGAAGCGCTCTGGGGCGAGCGCGACCAACGCGAATGAACATCTCGTTCCTCTCCTGTGGTAGGTCCCGCGACCGGCATTGGCCGTCCGCTGTCGGTGAGTCTGCGATGCGAGCCTGCGCTCGACAATCGGGACCCGACCCTGGACTTTTCGTACAGAACCCAGGATGCGACCGCCACGCCCTGACCCAATTCCCGCCTTTATGCTGCGAGTGTGGACGGGATCCGGCGGGGCGCAGCGCCAGATGGTGGAGGCGAACTGATGAAGTCCGGGACCCGATTCATTGGCGATGATCTGATCGAGCGCGACAGCGAGCTCGCCGCGCTCGCTGGCGCGTTGGCCGCGCTGGAGGACCGCGTCGGCCGAGTCGTCACCGTGAAGGCGCCGGCCGGACTCGGGAAGACGACGCTGCTGGAGCGGGCGATCGCCGGCGCCACCCGGGCCGGCTATCGGGTTCGCCGCGCCGCCCCCGGCCCGCAAGAGCGTCACTTCGCGTACGGCGTAATGCGCACACTCCTCGAGGCACCGGTGCATGACGCCGATAAAGCCGAGCGGAGTCGCCTGCTCGATGGCGTCGCCGGGCAGGCCGGAGATCTGCTGCTCAGCGGGACGGTGCCCGGCTCGGACGCGACGACGAGCATCGCGCACAGCATGCTGTGGTTGTGCGCCGCGATCACCGATGGGGGCGCGCCGATGATGCTGGTCATCGATGACGGCCACTGGGCCGACCGGCCGTCGCTGGAGGTGATCAGTTATCTGGCTCGGCGGGTGAGCGACGTCCCGATGCTCATCGTTCTCGCCTTCCGGCCAGACGTCCCGGGGGCGGCATCGGATCTGCTCACGCTCATCGGCGATGGGCGCTTCACGTCGTCGCTCGCCCTGCGGCCGCTGACGGCCGGCGGGTCGGCGGAGCTCATGCGACGTTCCGCACCGGCGGCCTCGATAGAGGTCTGCCAGCGGTGTCATGACGCCGCCCGTGGGAACCCCTGGCTCGTCGGCGAGCTTGGCCATCAAATCGCCTCCCACGGCCCCGGCTCGCTGAACTTTCCCGCTGGCCCGAAAACGCCGGTTCGCGCGCTGGCCCGAGACGTCGTCGCCCGGCGCCTCGCAGCGCTGTCAGACGGCGACCGCGCCGTCAGCGCGGCCCTGGCAGTGCTCGGCGAACGTGAGCAGCCCCATGTGGTGGCGGCCGTCGCCGGAGTGTCGCTCGATGATGTGAGCGCCGCACGGGACGCTCTCGCGGCGGCCGGGTTGCTCAGCCCCGATAGCCGGGGGCTTGCGCACGCACTGATCGGTGCCGCAATCCTCGAGAGCCTTCCGCGCACCGAATCCGAACGGCTCCATCGTGATGCCGCGCGTACGCTGGCAGCGGATGGGGCGGATAGCGACATCGTCGCCGCGCACCTTCTCCGGTGCGCCCCGCACGCTGACCGCGTAGCCGCGGCGGCGCTGTGGGATGCGGCGATCACCGCCACCCGAAGTGGGGCACCAGACGCCGCCGCGGCCTATCTGCAGCGCGCGCTCGAGGAGCGAGCGCCCGGTGATGACCGGGGACAGATCCTGGCTGCGCTCGCGGTGGCCACCTTCGACGCGGGCCTGCCCGGGGCGCGTGATCGCCTGCGAGAGGCCTTGGGCCAGATCGATGATCACGCCACCCGGGTCGCCCTTCTCACCCGGCTTGCCACGTGGTACGTCCTTGACGCCAACGACGATGAACTGTCCGCACTCCTCGCCCAAGAGGTCGCCGCCGATCACGGTCCCGATACCCATCTGGCGCTGGAGGTGGCCGCGCTGGAGATGCTGATCATGATCCCCGACCGTCATGCGGAGCGAGCTGCACGGCTCGCACAGCTCACGGACGATGACGGCGCCGACCCGATTCTGGAACGGGCCGTGCTCGCCCATCGCGCGTGGCTGGCCACCGAGCTCGGCACGCCCGATGCCGCCACGTGCGCTGGGTTCGCGCGCCGGGCACTTGATGGCGATCTGCTGCTGCACGAGGCGGGCAGCCGGGCGGGCTTTCACTGCTGCCTGCGGGCGTTGATCTTCACCGACCACTTCGAAGAGGCCCAGACCGCGATCGTCGCGATGCGTGAGGACCCCGCGGTCCTCGGCTCGCTGCGGCTTCTGGCGGGGGCCGCCTGGTATGCCGCTGAGCTCGCTCAGCGCACGGGGCGAATCGCCGACGCTGAGAACGAGGCACGCCTGGCGCTGGATCTCACCCCAGACGACGTCAACTTGTTCACCGGCGGCGCCATTGAGATTCTCGTGTGGGCGCTGGCCGAGCGCGGGGCCTTCGCCGAAGCTCATGCGTTGTTGGATGAGCACGGTCTGGCGGACGAGATCGGAGGACAGATCTGGGAGATCGGAATCCTGCATTCCCGGGCTGTCCTCGCGCTCGCAGAAGGCGACTTTCCTCGCGCCCACGACCAGGCCATCCACGTGGGCAGACTCCGCATCGGCCAGGGGCGACCCAATCCGGTGTGGACGCCATGGCGAGCCACGGCGGCGCTGGCCCTCGCCTACCAGGGAAGGCAGGACAAGGCGGCTGCGCTGGCCGCTCAGGAGCTGACCCTTGCCGAGCGCTTCGGAGCCCCCGCCGCGATCCTGGCCGCGACCCACGCGGCCGCAGTCGCCGAGGCCGACGACGCCCGGCGAGTAGAGCTCTGCGAGACGGCGCTCGTCCGCGTGGGCGATCCGGGCCCGGTACTCGAGCTCTCACGCATCCGGCTCGAGCTCGGTCACGCCCTCAGGCGGCTGGGGCGGCGCGTGGAAGCGCGCAGCTCGCTGCAGCTGGTCCTGGCCGACGCGGATCGCACCGGCGCGACCCTGGTAGCGGAGCGAGCTCGCCGCGAGTTGGTCGCCACCGGTCTGCGACCCCGGCGCGCTCAGACCGAGGGGATGGCGGCGCTCACACCCCGCCAGCGTCAGGTCTGTGAGCTGGCGGCCTCCGGGAAAACGAACCGCGCGATCGCCCAGCAGCTGTTCCTGAGCGTCAAGACGGTGGAGACCCACCTCGCCGCTGCGTATGAGAAGCTCGGCGTCGAGACCCGCGAAGCGCTCCTCGGCGTTCTTCACACGCCCGGACACGAGCGTCCGTGAGCTCGCCGGCCTGCTCGAAGCGCGGGGCGGTAGTGCGGCACTCCCGGAGCAGCCAGCAACCCAAGCACGACCAGCCCCGTCTGTTGATCGACCCGAGTTCCTCTGGCGCTCGGCACGGACTTCGCCACTCGCCGGGAACGCACTACACGCCGGAAGTATCCGGCTTCAGTGACACCCCGACAATCGGGGATGGACCGTGATCTTGGCGGCCCCCGCACCGGTCACGGTCGTCAGCCCTCATTCAGGCAAGCGGTCCGCAGCGTCTCCACCGGCGCGATCGCCGACGGCAAATCATCATCCTGCATAGGGGCGGCCCTCGACGGGCGGTTGACTCAGCGGCCCCCTCGCGGCCTGATCCAGCGGCTCTAGCGCCGTTGAAACCTTGAGGTCACATAACCAAAAGTCCAGGGTCGTACCCCAATTGTCGATCGGCTTGGCCGCCCCTATGTTGAGGCAGGTAAGTCCAGAACTGCTCACATGAAAGAAGGCGACGTTCATGCCCAGCCGACGAAAGCACCCGCAGTTATCTATCGAACGTCCCCGCGAGCCGATCGACGCCGCGTCCGCGGTCGCGGGATCCGACGAAACCGCCACCACGACGATCAGCGGTGTGGTCGACCACACGCCAGGGGGCAGGCTCGCTGGAATCACCGATGCTTGGACATCGGCAATCACGATCGGGAGTGTGTGCTGATGGGTGGAAAGGTGTTAATCAATCTCGCGACTGGGCTCGAGGATTCTGAGCGCGTGACCGTGGCGTTTCTAGTCGGTGGTGCGGCGCTTCAGCGAGGCGAAGCGGTGGCGATGTGGCTTACCAAGGAGGCGGTCAGGCTTGCCATCGCGAGTCACGCCGAGGCGGTCGCCTGCGATGGATGCCCGCCGTTGTCGCGGTTGTTCGAGCAGTACGCGGAGAGCGGCGGCGAGCTCCTGGTCTGCCCGATCTGCTTCACCGCACGCAAGCTCGACGAAGGCGCGATGGTCGTCAACGCGAGCATCGCCGGTGCCACTGCAATGTTCGACTGGCTTGGAGATGAAGATGCGAGGATTTTCAGCTATTGACGTGGTTGCGGTCGCCGTCAATCAGGCTGGTTGCAGGATCATCATGGACGCGTCTCGAGGGGAGAGCAAAACGTGCTGTTTTGGGCCACCGCACGACCCCGGCGAGGGGCACGCCGGACACTTCGCGCGTCGGGGTTCGCCGGGCCCGCCGGTCCGCTCGAATGTCAGGCCCGCGATAGGGCGGTTGCCTGATGTAGACCGGTTCGCTTACACCTACGTTGGGCCCCAGAAGCCGGCGCCCGTGGTCGATCGTTTCGTGCCGTGGGTGACGGCACCGGACTCACGTCCGGCCATCTCTACCACCTGAGGAGGCACCCCATGCAGCTCTACGCAATCCTGCGCCGTGACGGCTGGTCGAGCGCCGACAAGCTCGCGGAGGCCGCGGAGCGTTCGCGGCGCGTCGCCTGCGAGGAGATGCCTGACGATATCCGCTGGATGCGGAGCTATGTCCTCGATGAGGGCGACGGAGCAGTCGCCACCGTCTGTATCTACGAGGCGAGCAGTCCTGACGCGATCCGCCGGCACGCCGCGACCGCGGATCTCCCTGTAACGGAGATCGTCCCCATCCTCGACACGGTGATTGTCACCCCCGAGGAGCAGTCGGGTGCGCCGGCCTCCGCGGTCCGATGACCAGCGGCCGGGGCTGGCCGGGACGATGAGCTCTGCCACGGCGACGGAGGAGGTGGAGGCGGCCCTACTGCCCGCGATCACGGCCCGCTTGTCGGCTGACCATATTGAGGGCGTCCGGGATCGCCATACCGCCGACGGGGTGGTCGGACGCGTGATCAGTCCCCGCTTCATCGGGCGCCGGTCGGAGCTCGATGGTCTTCGGGGCGCCCTCGATCGGGCTCGTAGCGGCGTCGGCTCGGTGATGGTCGTCAGCGGCGACGCGGGCATGGGCAAGACTCGCCTGCTGTCCAAGCTCTCTGCGCAGGCCCGCCGCGACGGCGCGACCGTTCTGGTCGGCGAGTGCCTTCCGCTCGGCCGGGGCGAGCTCCTCTATGCGCCGATCACGGGAGTGCTGCGATCGCTGGTCCGGGATAGCGGCGCCGAGGAGGTGATCGGGCTTGCCCGCGCCGGGATCGACGAGCTCACGCGGCTGCTGCCTGACCTGCGGCCGGCGGACGCGGAGGCGGCGGACGGCCCTGACGCCTCCAGCGCGGTGGTCGGCGGCGGTTCCCAGGCGCGCCTGTTCGAGCAGCTGTTTGCGGTGCTGTCCGCCGTGGCGCGTCAGGCACCACTCCTATTGGTGATCGAGGATGTGCACTGGTCCGATCACGCGACTCGGGATTTTCTGTCCTTCCTCGTGCGGGCCGGACGCGAGGAGCCGATCGCTCTCGCCGTCACGTACCGCAGTGACGAGGTCACGGGCGGGCATGCCGCGCTGGCGTTCGTGCATGAGCTCGAGCGCGGCAGTGAAGCGGTTCGGGTCGCGCTCGGGCCGTTCGGGCGCGCCGAGATTCGCGAGCTCATCGCCGCGATTCGGGAGGAGCCGCCCGACCCCAGAGTCGTCGACCGCATGTTCGAACGGGCCGAGGGCAACCCGTTCTTCACCGAGGAGCTGCTGGTCTTGGCCGACTCAGCGGACTCGCCGCTGCCCGAATCTCTCCGACAGTCGTTTCTCCTGCGCCTCGCCGGCGCGGGAGAGGACGTGGCGGCTGTTGTTCGGATGACCTCGATCGCGGCCAAGGAGATCGAGCACGATCTGCTCGAGGCGCTGCTCGAGCTGCCCGATGACCGTTTCGTCGCGGCGGTCCGCGATGCGATGGAGCGCCATGTGCTCGTGCACCCGGCGGGGTCAACGAAGTACGCTTTTCGCCATGCGCTGATGTGCGAGGTGGCCTACGCCGAGCTGTTGTCGGTGGAGCGCCGGCAGGCGCATCGCAGGCTGGCCGAGGTCATCGAGCGCGAACCGACCCTCGGGGGGACGCGTGCCGCCGCCGCTGCGACGCTAGCTCACCACTGGTACCTGGGCGGAGACCCGCGTCGTGCGTTTCACGCCTCGGTCGCGGCGGCGGCCGAGGCGGAGCTCGTCTACGCCCCGGCGGAGGCCCTCGTGCACTACGAGCGGGCGCTCGAGCTATGGGATGCCGTCGCGCCTGCCGACCAGGTGTGCGTCGACCGCGTCGAGCTGTTCGCTCGGGCGTCGGAGGCCGCAAGCCGCGTGGGCCTGCACGAGCGAGCGATCGAGCTCGCCCGGGAGGTCCTGGCCCGGTCCGATCCTGGCGATGCGATCGCCGTCGCGCTCGCCCATGAGCGATTGGGACGGCGGCTGTGGACTTCAGGCCGCGGGTTGGACGCGCTTCCGGAGTATCGGCGGGCGGTCGAGCTGATGCCCGATGGGCCGACGGCGGAGCGCGCCCGGGTATTGGGTGCCGAGGCGCACGTTCTAATGCTGTGTCATCGCATACCGGCCGCCGTCGCGCGGAGCGAGGAGGCTTTGGCGCTCGCGCGGGCCACGGGGGCGCGAGACGTGGAGGCCAGCGTTCTCAACACCATGGGGGGTAACTTCAGCTCCTTGGGCCAGCCTGAGCGCGGTGTCGAGGCGACCGCCGAGGCGCGGATGATCGCGCGTGAGCTCGGGCTGGTCGACGAGGTCGGGCGTAGTTACGTCAACGGCAGCGATGCGCTCGAGCATGCCGGCCGGATGCAGGAGTCGATCGCGTTGGCCGTCGCCGGGGTCGCGGAATGCGATCAGCGTGGCGACCGGCTACATGGCGACGTCCTGCGAGGAGAGATCGCCGGGCGGCTTCTACGGTCCGGCAGCTGGGACCAAGCCGCCGCGATGCTCGACGACCTCCTCCAGAAGGCACCTTCGGGGATCGCCGCGGGCAACGCGCATGGGCAATTGGCCGTGCTGTGCGCCGAGCGTGGGGACCGCGACGAGGCGCGACGCGCGATCGAGCTCGGCGGGGAACTCGTGCGTCGCTCCGGAGGCTCGATGTGGAGCGCGCCTATCGTCGAGGCGCGGGCGGTCCTGGACCTCTGGGACGGGCGCCCCCGGGAAGCGTTGCGGACGGTCGAGGCGCTTCTCAGAGCCGTGTCCGGGGGCGAGTCGGTGCTGGCGACGGCTCGTGTGTTTGAGGTGGGCGTGCGGGCCGCGGCCGACCTTACCCTGCCGGGCGTGGCCGAGCAGACCGACGGCGAGCACGCGCGGGCTCGGGCCGGGGCGCTGCTCGCCAGACTCGATGAGCTCATCGCTTCGCTCGTGGGTAAGCCCCCCGGCCGGATCCGCGCCAGCCGGCAGACCGCCGCAGCCGAAGCGGTCCGGATCGACTGCGCCGATCCCGCGGCGTGGGAGGCGGCCGCGGCGCTGTGGCTGCAGTGCGGCGACGCCCAACGGCTCGCCTACGCTCGTTGGCGCGAGGCAGAGGCGCTGCTGATCGCCGGCGCTGGTCGCGGACCCGCCCAGGACTGCGGCCGTGAGGCGCATGCGATCGCGGTCCGGCTCGGCGCTCGCCCTCTGCGCGACGCGGTCGAGGCGCTGGCACGCCGTGGCCGGCTCGACCTCGCAGGCCCGAACCTCGCTCCCGCCGCTACCTCGGGACTGGAGCGGCTGGAGCTGACGCCGCGAGAGCTCGAGGTGCTTGCGCTCCTTGGAGAGGGCATGACGAACCGGGAGATTGGAAACGAGCTGTTCATCTCCGAGAAGACCGCGAGCGTGCACGTGTCACGCATTCTCGCCAAGCTCTCGGTGCCCAACCGAGCCGCGGCCGCCGCCGCCGCTCAACGGCTCGGGGTTGAACGCGTCGGCGCGACAGCGGAGTGACACCTCGCGACTAACCGGGCTGGCGTCCGGGTCACTCAGCGCTCAGTTAAACGCAACGTCTCACGGGTCATATGACGGTGACAATCTCGTGGCGTCCGCGCCACGCTGAGTCACGCTTGGCGTAAGCCAGGCGATCCGCCGTCGGCCAGCCGCCGTATGTGAGGGCTTAACCCACCGGTGCGGAGGCACCGATCCGATTGACAATCTCAGAGTCCGCCCGCACCCGCGCGGTGCGCGATCACGCGCATAGGACGACCAAATGGCGCAAGCCACTGGTCCTGTGGGAGCTAAGAGCAACAATCAGGCGAATGCCTGATGACACCAAGCAAGTAGTGCCATAGCGTCCTTGACGTGAACTCTCACCCATGCTTGGAGGTATCCGATGCACCCGGACCTGATGATCGCGATGAGCAAGTGCCATCATGACGACCTGCTCCGTGACGCCGCCGCAGCGCAGCGTGCTGCGCCGACGCCACCGCGGCGAGCGTCGCGTCTGCAGTCGTGGGGCACGCGCGGCGTCGCCACGCCCATCTCCGACGCGCGAGGAGCACCCCTGCGAACCCCGCAGAGTGATACCGGTGTTGGCCAAGCGGCCATCCAGGTCACACCCTCCGACGAGCTCGTCCTGGCCAACGGCATCCGCGTCCGCGTACGGCCCGCCGTCCCCTCAGACCGAGACCGCCAAGCAGACCTGTTCGCACGTCTGAGCCCAGAGTCACGACGCCGACGATATCTGATCGCCAAGCACGCGCTGACCGACAAAGAGCTCGACTACCTGAGCGAAATCGATCAGTTCACCCACGCGGCGTTTGCAGCCCTCGACGAGCGAGAAGGCTCGATGGTCGGCATCAGCCGCTACATCCGCCACATCTCTTCCTCGGCCCGCGCGGAGGCCGCTGCCGAGGTGGCAGTCGAGGTCGCGGATGCGTTCCAGCGCATGGGCGTCGGCACGATGCTCGCGATGCAGGCAGTCGCTCACGCCCGCCGGAACGACATCGGTGTTCTCACAGCGACGACACTGTGGGAGAACCGGCCCGCGCGGGCGCTCTTGCTTCGTCTCGGGTTCCACGCACGCACCAGCCACGGGTCTGACATCGATTATGAGCTGAAGCTCAAATGAGCGGTCAGAAAGTCCCGACAGGCCGACATCAGCGAGCGGTGACAGTGACGCTCGTCCGCGCCGCGCGGTCCTCAGGGCAGCTTGTCGTCGTCGGGGCTGGTAGGGCGGCGCGACGCCCCAGCCCCATCGCGGCACCGGGGCGTGAGGGATCGTCTGTGCGCCCGGTTGAGAGTTGTGGACCGCCAGGCGCGTGCCCCATTCCGCGTAGCCCATGATCGCGGCACGAAACTCCGGATCGGCAGGGAGCCCGGCGTCGTCGGCCGCCCGGCTGAGCAAGCTAACAAATCCCAACAGAGCCTTGGTTTCGTCGCGTTGAGGGGTGCAGCCCGGCTGTGTCGAAAGCTGCCCCGATTCGGAATGCTGGTCGTGGCCTCGTCAGCGTCGACGTGTTCACCGCGTCTCGAAGCCGCCGTCGGAGATAACTTGCTGACTCGCTCGAACGGACTCGTGTTGGCGGTGAGGCGATCATCCACAGCACGCTCGGCGGACAACCGCAGCGGACACACGTCCTCCGCGCCCGACTCCGACACGGCGAGCCCGACCGCATCGGCAACGCGTAACAGCACCCGTGCGAAATCGAAGTACACCCCACCAGCACCCTCGATCAACCCGTCCCTGACACGCCTACGCCCAATGAAGAACCAAAGCGTCCTCGCGGGCGCCGGAAGGTCGATCGCGAGCCCACGCAGACCCTTTTCGAGGCCGACGGTGTCTAGCGAGAGGACCGAGCAAACGTGATCAAGCTACGCACACTCTGGGCGGCGTGGCGACTCCTACGCGCACTCGTCGCGATCGTCGTCGTTGTGACGCTCGCGGTGCTCCTGCTGGGCGGCGCGAGCCGGAGGGCCGGCGATGGCGAGAGCGTTGTCGGACGACTGCAGCACCAGGCCCGTCCGCTCGAGCAACAGCTGCAGCCCACACTCGAAAAAGCATTCGAGCCGTGAACTGGCAGGAGTTTCCAGAAGGGACCGTACGGTCCGAACACCTCGGAGTTCGAGTGTTCTCAATCAGCGCCCCCGCCCCGCAACAGCTCGCCGACCAACTGGCCCTGGTGCTCGGCGAACACATGGCAAGCGACGACGAGATGCATCTGACCTACAACGCGATCCAATCCGGCTGGCGGCACGACCCAGGACGCGAAGGCAGGCACGGACGCTCGCCCCACACCCACCTGTTCTTCGAATACACCGCGCTGCTCGTACTACGCCCCGGCGTGATCCAGCGGTGAGGCCACCGGTACCCGTGACACCGCAGACCAGGGCCCCGCCCGGGGTCGACCGGGTGCGATTAGCGACCCGACCCGAACCCCACCATTGTCAGCGCGATCAAGCGGCCGCCGGCCAATGGCGGGGTGTACGACGCGGTAGCCCCGAGGATTTCGAACGCCTGGGACGTGGCGAGGACGTCGACCCCAGCGAGTACACGTTCGGTACCACGACGCAGATCCAGACCTTAGAGCCGCGCTCGAATGGCTGAATAAGGGTGTGTTCATGGGCGTCGCCGCACGCCAGGCGTCGGGTGTGATCTAGGAGATCTACCTCGTCGCATGAGATTGGCGACATCGCCGTCCGACACTCCGGATCGGATGATCCGGCGACGTCAGCAGGCAGCTCTGGCGATTGGCGCGCGGTCGATCGGGCCTGCGGTCTCGCTCGACGACATGCGCGACGCCGCTGGGCACGCGATCGGTGGCGTCTCGGTGACCCGCACCGGGGCGGTGGCGTGCGTCGCGAGAACACCCGGCGCGCTCGCGGTGGCGCGGTTGACGAGGTTGCCGCTGTGGCCGGGGGCCACGTTCGCCACCACCGTGAATCGTTTCGAGCGTCCGGCGGGGAGCCTCGCGATCGACCAGCACGGTCGTCCGTCGCGCATCGCCGCCCCGGGCCTTGAGCTGACGTAGAGGAGGCCGCTCGGGAGCGAGTCGCACACGCTGATCTTGGAGATGGCGACCAGTGTCGGATTCGCGACCGTGATCTTGTAGGTGACATTCTGGCCGGTGACGGCGCGCCTGGCCGAAGCGGCCTTGTGGATCTGGAGGATCGGCGTCACCCTGGTTGCGGCGGTGGCGACCGCGCTCGCCGGGTCTAGCGCCGGCTCGGCACTCGTCACCCTGGCGGTGTTCAGCTCGATCCCGCCGTGCTTCACCTCGCCGGCGATCACGATCTTGACGGTCTGGCCGACCGCGAGCGTTCCGAGCGCACAGGTGATCGCGGCCGCGTGCCGGCAGCTTCCCTCGGCGACGTGGATCGACAGGACCTTGATCGGGATGCTCGGCGTATCGGTGACCTCGACGTCGGTGGCGGTCGCGGGGCCGTCGTTCGTGACCGTCAGCGTGTAGGTCAGCTTCTGGCCCGGGTACGCGTTCGCTTTGCTCACGTGCTTGTGGATCGACAGCTTCGTGGCGGGGGGAGTCACGCCTCCGGGAGGAGGCGCCGGCGCCTGGAGTGCATGTCCCACCGGAACGGTGGCGGCCGACGCGGCCGATGCGGGCGACGTGTTGCCGGCAGCGTCGGTGCCGGTTGCTGTTGAGCTGTCCGACACGCTCCCGGCGGCCAGATCGGCGGCGGTGACGGTGTGCTCGACCTCGCCCGTGCAGGTCTCCGACGCTCCGAAGGCGAGGCCCGGCGGCGCCGGGATCGGGCACGACACCGGCCCGAGCGTCGGATCGGACACCGATATCGACGCGAGGTCGACGTTCCCCGTGTTCGTGACGAGGAAGCTGTACGAGATCACGTCGCCGACCTGGGCGTCGTCCTGGTCGGCGGCCGGCGTGACGCTCGCGATCTTGACCAGCGACACGCGCGGACTGCGGACCGCCACGGCCTGCGCCCGCGCTATGGATGTCGATGTCGAGTTCCCGTTGCCGTCGGCGCCGATCGCGGTGGCCTCATCGCTCGCGCCACCGGCGTCGACGTCATCCTGGGTCACCGTGTAGGGGTTGTCGGCGGTACACGTCACCGACGCTCCCGGAGCGAGCCCCTGCGCCGACAGCGCCGGGCACGTCACCGACCCGAGCGTCGGGTCGATCACACCAACCGTCGTCAGGGTGACGTCGCCAGCGTTCGTGACGACGTAGCTGTAGTTGATCGTGTCGCTCACCTTGACGTTGTTCTGGTCGGCGGGGTTGGTGTTCGTGCCGTGCTTGGCCAGCGAGAGCGCCGGGACGGCGGGCTCCGCGGGAACGTTCAGACTGCCCGATGCCGCCGGGCTCGGCGTCCCCAGAAGGTCGGTGCCGCTGGCCGTTGCGGTGTCGGTGACGGCGCCGGCGTCGACGTCGGCCTGGGTGACGGTGTAGGGATTGGCGGCGGTGCACGTCTCGGCAGAGCCGGGGGCGAGTCCCGGCGAGGCCGGGGTTGGGCAACTCACAGCTCCGACAGTGGGGTCGTCGACCGAGATCGAGCTCAGCGTCGTGTTGCCGATGTTCGTCACCAGGTAGGAGTATTGGATCGTGTCCCCGGGTTTGACCCCGGTCTGATCAGCCGCGGGCGTGACGACCGCCGACTTGACGATCGACACCGCGGGATTCACCGCCGCGGGGATCGTGACACTCGCCGCCGGCGACGCCGGGCTCGTGATCGGGCTGCCGGCGATCATGGCTGTCCCGGTTGCCCTGGCGACGTCGGTCACGCTGCCGGCATCGACGTCGGATTGCGTGACCTGATAGGCGATGTCCTCGGTACAGGTCAGCGACGCGCCCGGGGTCAGTCCCGCGCCGGTCGGAGCCGGGCAGGTCACGCTGCCGGCGGTGGGATCGTTCGCGGTGACGGTCGACAGGTTGACGTTGCCGGTGTTCGTGACGACGTATGAGTAGGAGATGTGGTCGCCGACCACGACGCCGTCCTGATCGGACGCGGGCGTGACCGACGCTGATTTGTGGATCGCGACCGCCGGCGCCGGCGAGCCTTCGGGGATCGACACCGTGACCGGCGCTGAGACGGGGCTGGTCGCGCCCGCTGCGTCGGTTCCTGTCCCGGTCGCGGTATTCGTGACGTCGTTGTTGAGCGCGTCCTGCGCGGTGGCGGTGTACGTGCCGGTGCAGGTCTCAAACGCGCCGGGAGCGAGGCCCGGCGCGGCCGGACTCGGGCAGCTCACCGAGCCGACCTTGTTGTCCGAGACCGCGAGTGAGGTCAGGTCGACGTTGCCGGTGTTCGTGACCAGATACGAGTACTGGATCTGCTCGCCCTGAGAGATCGGGCTCGTGTCGCCGTTCGCGGCACTCGCGAACTTTTGGATCTCGACGGCGGGGACCCTGGCGATCGCGGGCACGGTGACAGTGGCGGGCGAGGAGGATGGGCTCTGGACACCTTGGGTGTCGGTGCCGGTGGCCGTCGCGGTGTCGCTGACGCCGCCGTTATCGATGTCGACCTGGGTGACCGGGTGCGGGTCGTCGGCCGTGCAGGTTTCGGACTGGCCAGGGGCGAGGCCCGGCGCCGCCGGGGTCGGACAGGTCACGTTGCCGGCCGACGGGTCCGAGACAGCGACCGAAGTCAGGGTTACGTTGCCGGTGTTCGTGACCGCGTATGCGTAGGAGATCCGGTCGCCCACCTGGACGCCGGTCTGGTCCGCAGCGGGGTCGACCGTCGCGGTCTTCGTGAGCGACACCGCCGGCGCGGCGGCGACAGCCGGCACGGTGACCGTCGACGCGGCCGACGGTTCGCTTTGCGCGCCCTGCGTGTCGACGCCGGTCGCGGTCGCCGAATCTGTGACCCCGCCCGCATCCACGTCGGCCTGGGCGACCGTGTACGGGCTATCAGCGGTGCACGTCTCGGACGCGCCGGGCGCCAGCCCGGAAGCCGCCGGGGCTGGGCAGGTGACATTGCCGGCGCTCGGATCGCTCACGGCTACCGAAGTCAGCGTGACGTTGCCGGTGTTCGTGACGCTGTAGGAGTACTGGATGGTGTCCCCCACCTTGACCGCGTTCTGGTCGGCTGCGGGCGACACGCTTGCCGACTTCGTGATCGACACCGACGCGTTGCCGGTGACTGCGAGCACGGTCGCCGTGGATGGGTTCGACGGAGCGCTAATGTTGCCCTGGTCATCGGTCCCGCTGGCCGTCGCGGTGTCCGTGACCGCGCCGGAGTCGACGTCGGCCTGAGCGACCGTGTAAACGGCATTCGCGGTACATGTCTCGCTCGCCCCCGGTGCCAGACCAGGCGGCGTCGGGGTCGGACAGGTCACGGCGCCGGCGAAGGGATCGGACACCGCGACCGAGGCGAGATCGACGTTCCCGATGTTCGTGACCGCGTACGTGTACTGAATCGTGTCGCCTACCTTGACCGCATTCTCGTCGGCGGACGGCGTCACGGTCGCGGTCTTATCAACCGATACCGCGGGACTGGGGAGGGACGAGGTGTCGACCGACGCCGGGGCAGACGTCGCCGCACCCCCCTGCAGGTCGGTCCCCGTCGCCGTCGCCGTATCGGTCACCCCGCCGTTGTCGACGTCGGACTGGGTGACGACATACGGCGTGTTCTCGGTGCACGTCAACGTGTCCCCGGGCGCCAGGCCGGGCGCGGTCGGCGTTGGGCACGTCACCGGCCCGCCCGTCGGGTCGGACACCGACAGCGACGGCAGGTCGACATTCCCGGTGTTCGTGATCACATACGAGTACTGGATCGTCTCCCCAGCCTGGACCGGCGCGGAGTTCCCGAGCGACGCGTTCGCCACCTTCTGGAGCACCAGCGACGGCGCCGCCGGGACCGTCGGCACCGTCGTCGACGCCGGCGCCGACGGAGCCGACGTGAAGCCGGTCGAGTCCGTCCCGGTCGCCGTCGCCGTGTCCACGACGCTACCCAGGTCGACATCGGTCTGCTTGACCAGGTACGGGGCCCTCGCCGTGCACGTCTCAGACGCCCCGGGGGCGAGTCCGGGCGCGGCCGGCACCGGGCAGGCAACGCCGCCGGCGGTCGGGTCCGACACAGCGACCGAGGCCATGGGGACGTTGCCGGTGTTCGTGACGTTGTAGGAATACGTGATCGTGTCGCCGACATTCGCCGCAGTCTGGTCCGACGGCGGCGTCACGACCGCCGACTTGACCAGCGACACGGTCACGACGTTGGGAGTGACCGTCGCCGACGCGGTGTTGTTCGCGGTGTTGGGATCGCTCTCGTTGGCGGTTACCGTCGCCGTGTTCGTGATCGGTGACGAGAACGGGTTCGGAGCGTTGACCGTGATCGTGTCCGTCACCGACGAACCGGCCGCCAGCGGCCCGCCGGCGCATGTCACCGTCAGCCCGCTCACCTTGCAGCCCGAGCTCGTCGTCGCCCCGTTCGTCACACCGGCCGGCAACGTGTCCGTCAGTGCGTAGCCTGACGACTTCCCGGGACCGTTGTTGGTCACCGTCAGCGTGTAGGTGATCGCGCCGCCCGGATCGACCATCGACGGGCTCGCCGACTTCGTCAGGGCCAGGTCCGTGCTAAGCCCGGCGGCGTTGGTCCCGTCGTTGTTGGAGCTCGCCGGCCCGGACTGGCTCAGCACGGTCGTGAAGGTCGGAGAGGCGGTCGCGGCGTTGGCGATCGCGAGCTGGTAAATGTTGCCCGAGGTGTTGTTCGAGAACCCGACATTCCCGTTGCCATAGGTCCACGCCGCGCCGAACGCGCCGCTCGGCGTCGAGCTCCCAACCGCCGGAGTCGAAACGTTCGTGAACGTCGTCGTCCCGAGCTGCCCCGGCGTGACGTTGATCCGCTGGATCTGATTGGGGGCGCCCATCGACCAGAAGAAGCCGTTGCTGTAGGTCATGTCGGGACCGGCGACGGCGCCGCCGACGTTGATCGTGGTTGACGTCTTGGTGAGGAGGTTGACCTTCGTCAGCGTCGACGCGCCGCTATTGCCGACGTAGAAGTCATCACAGTTCGAGTCTGGACCGAACGCCCCGACGTTCGACCCGTGCCGACGGTGATGCCCGGATACGAGATCGAGCCGTCGCCGGCGACCTGGATGATGACGCCGGCCGGCTGGCCGTTGGCCGCGCTCGTCTGGACCCCGTAGATGAAGTTGTTGCAGGTGTCGTAGCCGATCGCGTTGTAGGTCAGCCCCGAGACCGTCCCGCCGACCGGGGTGAAAGTGATCGCCCCGCCGCTCTGCATCGCCGCCTCGAGCTGGGTCGGGCTGCCCTGGGCGACGAACACCGTCGGCTGCGCCGGGTTGAACGGGACGATCGCCCCCCACGCGGAACCGCTAAGCGAGAACAGCATCAAGGCGAACGCCGTGGCGAACAGCCAGGCAGCAGCCGGTCCCCGACCAGCGTCGCGGCGCAACTTTGACCGAAATTGCGCTCCACCGGCTGAGTGGCTTCCCAGGTCCACGATCTACCTCCACTTTCGGCCGCAGCACCGAGCGAGCACCCCCACGGGGCAGGCTCCGGGCTCGACCGACAGTACATCAAGCCACGGCCGCGGTATCACCCCGATCGGGTGATACCCGACCCTCACACCCGCGCACGCGGGTGCGACGAGATTCTCGCACCCGCGCAGTCGGTTGTCGGGCAGCTGCGCCGATCAACCGGTTCATCGCGGTGGTGGCGCCGTGGGCACCTCGCACGGCAGCGCCGACGGGTCGTAGCGGGCGCACACCGCCATCGGATCCCGGAACAGCCCCAACGAGGGAAGCGCCTGCCCGGTGAACGAGAAAAGGGTGGTCCCGGTCAGCTAGCCCGAGTGGCGCGCTGACGCAGGCCCTTCTCCACCGCGTCCGCGAGCTCCCACGCGGCTGACGAAAGCTGACCGAACGCCTGCGAGATAGCGACGACACTCACCCCGGTCCGCGCGCGACTCAGGGCCTCGACCGCCTCATCGAATCGCTCCCAGGCATCTGCGGGCGCAAGCGACGAGCGCCACGGCGCGGGACGAAGTTCCTGCGGCGGCAACCATGCGGGCCCCGGCCGCCAGCCGAAGCCCTCCTCCTCGGCGTAGCGGTACGCCGCCTGCTCCTGCGCGGCGGCGTCGGCGAGAGCTCGCAGCCGGCGCGCGTAACCCGCATCCGGCGGCGGCTGCGCATGCTCCTTAACCGCGGTCTGCCAGCGACCCTCGGCCAGCTCGAGCTGCTCGCGCGCGCGCTCAACGCTCATCGGGTGCGACCAGATGCTTGCTGAACGACGGATCCTCAGACACCTCGACACTCGGACCCGCCCGGCCGCCATCGGCGAGGAACGTATCGAGATCTGAGCGGCGGATCGTCCACCGCCGAGGGCCGGCCTTGGTCGCGCGAAGCTCGCGATTGCCGATCCACCGACGCACGGTGACGACTGTCACGTGAAGCTCATCGGCAACCTGAGCCGGGGTGAGATACTGCTCATCAGCCATCTTCAGCCTCTCGGGAGACCACCGAGCAACACCAAGGTAGGAACATAAGCATACTTAGCACTCTACAGTGCTATCCTAGCGTACACGTCTGCTTGTAGGGGAACAACGGACGGTCGCGACCAGCCTGACACCAACGTAGTCCGCATTCGCCAGAAAGGCGATCCGAGCGAGGCGGAGCGAAGACGGCTCGCGAGCACGATATTCGCCGAACAGGACGACGTCGGTACCTTCTCCCGCGGCAACCTGGTCCCGCCCCCCACGGACCATCCCACCGAACCGCGGGACGACGACCGAGTGACCGCGGATCCCTACTTCGAGAACCTGCAACGAACACGCGGTCGCGACGGGCAAGCGCAACCGCAGCGCGGTCTGACTCGGAGACACTCGCCTACTTCGACCAGCTGACGACACAGAGCGCCGCCGAAATGGCCTCGATGGCCGACGCGCCGCCGGTCGAGCCAGTGATGCCCGGAAGTGCCCAGCTCCCCGCCGAACTCGCGCGGCCTGCGCGACGTCGGACACTCAAACGCCCGGCGGGCGCGGACCGTGACTCGACGTTGGAGCGGAGCACGGCCCCTCGGATGCGATCGATCCGCGGGCCGAGCATCCCTCGGCTCGTTCGCCCGGTAGTCCTAGCCACGCTCGCCGCAACACTGGCTGGTGGCGTGGCATTCGCAACGATCCTCGCGGGACGCGAACAACCAGAGCAGCACGCTCCGAAGATAGGACCGCCCGCATCCTCAGAGCCTTCAGCGTTTGCAGAGCTGCAAACCGCGTTCACCGCGATTCAACGCCAAGCGAACGCGGGTGCAATCGCCGAACAGAGAGCATCCGAACAGCGCCGAGCCCGGCACGCACCGACGCAGCTGCACCACACGAACCTCCAGCGGTCCCGTCCAGCCGGAAGCTCCAGCACCCACTTCACCCTCGCCGCCGACCATACGGCCGCCCAGAACCCGAACACCATCACGACCAGGCCAACGCCAACCGCCGACGAGATCGCAGACAGCGGCGCCACGGAGCCGCAGCAGCGACAACAGCCGAGCTCGCACGCGGCCGCCAGCAATCAGGCGGCCAGCCCGCCGGCTGGCCCGAGCGGACTCGGCCAGGTCGTCGGCAAGAACTGCGACCCGAAGTGCAAATGAACCAGCCCGCCACGCAAGGAGACCGCCAGCCCATGCCCCAGCTCCTCACCCGGATCCTCTCCTACCTGCGCCGGAATGTGATCGCGTTCGTAGCGCTCTTCTTCGCCCTCGGTGCTGGAGGTGGGTACGCGATCGCGGCCACAAGCAACAAAACGATCCACGGCTGTCTCAACAATCGCACGCGCGCGCTTTACATCCAGAAACGCTGCCACCATGGACAGAGCGCCCTTGTGTGGAACCAGCAAGGCCCGCCATCGCCGACCGCATGGGCAGCGGTCCAGGCGAACGGCTTCACGGGCGCGGGCGCACGCGGAATCTCGGTCCAGCACATCTCCGCCGGCACATACAACGTCACCGCCACACCCTCCCAGTGCACACAGGTTGCTGATGCGCCGACGGTCACCATCAACGCGGGGCCACCTACCGGCGCACCGCCTGTGGGGGCATTTCCCGTGGCCTGGTAGACGTTCACCAGTAGGAACAAGTTCACCGTCTCTACCGGAGTCGTGGTCAGCGGAAGCTTCACGCCGACCGACGAAGCGTTCAACGTGCAGGTGCCCTGCTCGTAAGGTTGGTTTGCGTAGATGGCCGGCGTCAACAGACTGAACCGCGCCAGTCGCAGGAACGGGAACCACCTGCGGCCTCATATCTGCACGGCAATCGCGGCACTTGCAGGAAGTCTCGCGATTGTCGGTGCGTTCATCACCGCTTCACCAGCGGCGGCCGCGCCTTATACGGTGACATTTGACGCCTACGACAATCAGTCACCCGGCTGCGGAATCTGGACGGTAAACGGCTTGACGACGTTTGGCTATGACCCGCCCTGTAGCGGGGCACCGCTTGGCTTCGACGCCGGCGGGGCTGGCGGCTCGATGCCCGCCGGAGCACGAATCGGCATCCAGACCAACCTCCTCCGGGAGTCGCGATCACGTCGGCGGTCGTCAGCCCATACGAGATCTACAACCTGAACAACAACACAGGCTGGGGCGGAGGGTCGTACTACGCCGGCGGGGGTGGCCAATGGCGCGACGGGGACCCGTCTGAAAGCGACTCCGGATTCAGCTCCAGCTACTGGGGCTTCCAGATGGTCTGCGGCCGGTCGAGTTGCAGCAACTTCGGAGGCATCTTCGGCGGAGGCCTCGATCCGAGCCGCCAGAAAGGCCTCGATCCGAGCTCCGCGTCAATCCAGTGGACGCGGAGTGGACGCGCTACCTAATTCGAAGGACCCCTCCGGCTAATGAAAAATCCCTGCAAACGGGCGAAAGCCCTCTGTCGGACTCGAACCGACGACCCCTTCCTTACCATGGAAGTGCTCTACCAGCTGAGCTAAGAGGGCGCTGAACACAGACTATCGGGTCCACGCTGCCGATGCAAAGTTGGCGAAATCGCCCGCCAGCATTGGCTTTCGCGGCCCTCGGAGACTGGCCGTCGCCGCTCGCCGACCGAGCCTTGCGCGCCGTCGATTTGACAACTGGCCTAGAATCGTCTCTCAGAGAAATTTCTCTCAAAGCGCCCGTTCTTTCCGAAGGAAATGGCCACACTCCGCCTCCGTCACCGCAAGCGCGACAACGTCGTCGTCGGCGAGCTCCGCTACTACCCGCGCCCGGGTGCTCCCCAGGTCTCGGTGACCATCGAGGGCGAGCTGACCGCGCAGCGCTACCGCGACGCAGTCGAGCGCGCGCTCGCCGACGGCGCTCCCATCCCACCCCCGCCAGGCGGCTCGCGCCCCAAGGTCGAGCCCGAGGTGATGACCGTCGGCGACTTCTTCACGGGCCCGTTCATGCATCGGCACTGGCCCGGCCTCGCGGAGGCCACGCAGCGCAAGTACCGCTCGTGCTGGAATGTGCACGCCCTGCATCACGACTACGGGATAGCCGAGCGCACGCTCGCCGACATCGATGCCGACCCGAACATCGTCGGTCAGATGAAGAACGCGATGCTCGCCGCCGGCGTCGGACGCGCGACCATCAACAACACGCTCGCCCTGCTCGGCGCAATCTTCACGCAGGCGACACGGACCCCTGGCTCGGGGATGCGCCATCACCCGATGCGCGGCGGCATCGTCAGATATGAGAGCGTCAACCCGGAGGAGCCGCCGCTCCCGCATCCGCCGATGGCAGTTGCGATGGTCGCGGCGGCGATGCCCGACGACGAGCTCATCAGCGCCGAAGGCTCGCGGCTCTACCTGATGCTGATGAACGGGTCGGGGGTCCGCCCGGGGGAAGCGCGAGCGATGCGCACGAGTGACATCCGCGAGCGCACCGCGGCCGTCTGGCGAGCCATCGGCGCCGAAGGGGAGCTCAAGGAAATCAAGAACACGAAGTGGCATTACCCGCCGGTACCGTCGAGCGCTCGGGCGGCGCTGCTGGAGTTCGCGCGTGGCCGCGAGTTCTTGTTCCCGATGCTGCAGAGCGAAAACGCGCAGCGCGACTGGACCAAGCGTGTCTTTCGCCCCGCGCGTGACAGCGTGGCCGCCGAGCATCGCGACCGCTGGCCGGACCTCGGGCGCACAACCCCCTACGACCTCGGCCGCCACAGCTTCGCGGCTCTGTACCTGCGTGGCGGCTGGTGGGAGGGATACCGCCGGCAGGAACTCGCCAGCTGGCTTGGTCACGACGTGCGCACGCTGGAAAAGCACTACGCGGGGCTCATTGCCGAGTACCAGCGCGACCCCCACCCCATCGACCCCGCCGCGGAGCTGGAAAGCGCGTGGGTGTGGCTCTCAGATGCGGTAGGTCGCGCGTTGCGCCGCAGCGCGTGAGGTCGCCGCCTCGCGGCTACGCGTGCGCTGCTGCCTGCGGGTGCGATGTTGGTCAATCCGCTCTGGCTCCGGTAGCGGCGCCGGCGCCACCAGGAGATGCTCTTCAAGGAACCGCTCAGCATCCTCGGGACGCACGCCGTAGGGGCCCTTGCCGCACATGCTGAAGTCGTAGGCGCGCAGGCGACCCGCCTTGATATGCGCTGCGATGGCGTCACGCTTTATCGGCCATACGGCCTCCAGCTCGGCAAGCGTCAGTAGTTGCACTTCCACACGCCAGCCCCAGACCCGGGAAAACCGGAACGAAGATTCCATTTGACGCCTACCGCAACGAGATGGGCCAGCTGCGCCGCACTCACATACCCCTGTCCTGGCGGGATCTCAAGGCCCGCCGCAGCCCGTTCCGCGTTCTCGGCCCCATCGCGACTCGCGACATCGCCGACCACTTCCGAGAGGACCGTGTCGCTTGTCTTAGCCATGCACCCGTAGGACGAGGCGAATGACCCGTTCGGGAGAGAAATGGAGGACCACCCGTTCCCGTGCTCACGGGCCGTGGCCGTCGCCTAGCTCCGCTCAAGCGCCGCCGGCGCGAGCCGACCAACCAGCAGCTCGACCATCGTCTCTAGCTGTCCAACTGTCGGATTGCCGTCCGGCGCGTCGGCTTCGCGACGCGCCCAGGCGAGCACCGCACGGCGGGAGAGATGCCGGGGCTCGGCGACCACGCCACCGAACCGCCTGAGTTCAGTCTCAAGCCAGCCGTGGCGCTAACCGCCGCCCAGCCCACCTCGCTCCCGGCCGCAGCCGCCGTCGGCGCGCTCGCGAGCATCGGCGGGGCGGCGGTTGTTTGCTGCGCGCTCTGCACGCTCACCACTGCACCGATCGACTCGTAGCTCGCCGGCGAGACGTCGATTTCTCCGAACGGTAGTCCCTCCCAGTCGTATAGGAGAGAAATCGAAGGCGAGGCTCGAAGGCTGACACCAAGCGGGGCTTGAGCAGCAGCGTCACGGGTGGCTCTGCCGATCGCGAAGGCCAGCGAGCCGCAGACAAGCTGTTCGGCGGGTGCGAGTCGGAGTAGCGCACCCGTGAGCTCGCCGACACGGGCTCTACGACCGGGGTCACGCGTACCGCGCGCTATTGCGCGCCCGCCGCGACAGCAGCCGCGACGCTAGCTGAGGTCCACCGCCACCGGCGCAAGCCTGCGCACCAACAGCTCGACCATCGATTCGAGCTGCTCCATCGTCGCTTCTGTGTCGATCGCGTCGACTTCGCGGCGCGCCCAGGCGAACACGGCGCGGCGAGGCAAGCGCTGGGCCTCGGCAATCACGCCGGCCAGACGCTTGAACTCACCCTCGAGCCAGCCGCGCCGCTCGAACGGCGCCCACGCCGCCTCGCTCTCCTTCGTGGCCGCGGTTGGCGCCGGCGCGAGGGTCGGCGGGGTCGCGCTCGTCTCTTGCGTGGGCTGGGCGTGCACGACGGCGGCCAGCGGCTCGTAGCTCGCCGGCGAGGCCTCCGTCTCGGCAAACGGCAGCCCCTCCCACTCCGCCGTCGGCGTCGCCTTCGACGCCAGGCCCGCGAGCTGCGCTTCGATCCCGGCTGCGTGCTCGCGTAGCGTCGGGTCAGCGGGCATGAACAGCCAGGAGGCCTCCACCGCCATTCCCGGCGTCACTCGAACAAAGCGCCCGACGATCTGGCGAAAGAGCATCGCCGTTTTCGCCGGAGTCGCATACACGCCGACGCGAAGACGCGGGATATCAACGCCCTCGCTGACCATGTTCACCGCCACGAGCCAGGGCTCCTGAGAGTATTTGAACGCCTGCAGCCGCCGGTGCGCCTCCGGGTCGGTATGCAGGACCACCAACGGGCGTCGTCCAACCAGGCGCTCGAGCACGCCCGCGACCGCGTGTGCGTGCTCGGAGTCGGCCGTCACCGCGAGGCCTCCCGCGCCGGGATGCCGCGCGCGCACCGCCAACAGCCGCGCGTGCGCGGCGGCGAGAATGCGCGGCAGCCCGTCATCGAGCTCAGGCGCGAGCGCGGTCCGGTAGCGATGGCCGCGCTGCCGGCGCGGAAGCTCCTGCGCGAAGCTCGCCGAGCGCTGCACCCCATCGGTCCGCCACGAGAACTCCCCGTCGAACGGGACGAACACCATCGGGCGGCAGACCCCATCGCGCACCGCTTCCGCGTAGGAGTAGCTCACGTCCGCGATCGCCACCCCCGCCTCCGAGTAGCGCACTCCCGGGATGCTCGTCTTGTCCGAGCGAAACGGCGTGCCCGACAGCAGCAGCCACCGGCGGGCGGACGCGAACGCCTCGCTGAACCCCTGCCCCCACGTCAGCTCCTCCCCCAGATGGTGAGCCTCATCGGCCACCACCAGCGTGTGCGGCGCCACGCGCGCCCAGGCCGCCGGGTCGCGGGCCACGCGCGCGTAGGTCACGACCACGCCATGAAAACCCCGCGGCGCTCGCGGCCCCTCCGCATCCGGCAACAAGCTCAGTCCAACCTCGTGCGCCGCGCGCGCCCATTGCCGCGTCAGCGGCGCCGTCGGGCACACCACCACGAGCCCGGCCAGGCTGCGAACCATGAACTGTGCGCGCGCGAACAGCAATGCCGGGCGGGTCTTCCCCGCCCCCGGTGTCGCCGAGATCAGAAAAGCGCCGTCGCGCCAGCCGCCGAGTTCGGCGAGCGCCTGCTCCTGCCATGCGCGCGAGCGCGGCGGCGCCGCCTTGAGGCTCACCGGGATTGCGGCGGTGGCTGTGAGCCGCCGCGCTCCTCATCGCTGACCGTTTGATGCACACCCCTAGGACGAGGTGAAGCGTGCATTTCGGAGAAAACGGCGTAACGCAGCCGGCATCGCCGTTTGCGTCACCACGAGGCGTGGGAACAGCTACCGGATCTGACTCGCCTCGCACGAGGACCTCGCCGCGCTCGGAGCCAAGCTCGGCCTAAAACCGATCGAACTCTGAGCGAGCCAGGGCCGTCCCGCAAGCCCCGCTGTGCCTTGGCGTCAGTGTGCGGGCCTGCTCGGCCCGCGGGGAGGACGCCGCACAGCGGGTCGCAGCCCGCTGGTGCTGACAGCGGTCAGAAAATCCCCGATACCTGCCGATACTCTCCGAGAGGCCAAGCCAACGCCGTCGGGGACCGGTGGAAAGGACGCCCCGTGCGCAAATTGATTCACATCACGCTCCCAGCCGTCGTGCTGCTCTTGGCGAGTGCGGCTAGCTACGCCATCGCCGCAACCAACGCCTCGCCGCCGGTCACCGCGGCGGCGATTACCACGATCCACGCGTGCAAGAACAACCGCACGAATGCCCTCTACCTGGAGGCCAGGTGCCCGAAGGGCTACATGTCGGTCCAGTGGAACGCGCGGGGGCCTGCCGGCCCGGCGGGGGCTCCCGGTGCTCCTGGCGCCAACGGCGCCAACGGAACCAGCGGCGCGAACGGCGCGGCCGCCAGCGTAAGCGTCGGGACCGTCAGCACCGGCGCCGCCGGATCGAACGCGTCGGTCACCAACTCCGGCACGTCCTCGGCCGCGACGCTCAACTTCACCATCCCACGCGGCGCCACCGGAGCGACCGGCCCGACCGGCGCCGCCGGCGCCGCAGGCACCTCGCCGTGGTCAGCGCCGGTCGTTATGAACAGCGGCTACAACGACACCCATAACAGCGTGCAGGCCTGTCCTTACGCAGCGTCAACGCCCACGGCCACCGGTACTCCGGCGACCGCACTCGACTTCAACGGCTCCACCTACGTCTACACCGGTTCCACCTGCAAACTCGTCTACCCGGCCGAAAATACGGCCGACGACAACAACACCCCCGACGTCGACCCGTCCGACTGGACGCAGGTCGCGGCGGCGGGTCAGAACGGGACGGCGAACGCGTGGGCGTTCATCGACCCCGGCGTTTGCGCCAACGGTGGCTCATGCACCGATCCCGTGATCGCGCACGGCGGCGTCGCAGGCTCCGGAGTCAGCTTCAATTACCTGACCGTCGGCCAGTACCGACTCGATGTCACGGGGTGCCCCGCTGCCGATACACCGTCGTCTGGCCAGCCGTTTCCGCTCGCCGTCACCGTTACCCCCGAGGGCGCATATCCGGGCGAGAGCTCGAACGACAGCTCCGTGATCAACGTGGTTGATTCTGTGCGCGACACCACATCGCTCGGCGTCCTCGGCGGCCTCGGCACAGCCGAGTTCTACGTCGATCTCGGCACGCCATCGACAACCACCCTGGGCCAGGTCAACGGCGTCGACGAGCCGTTCGCGGTCATGATCGACTGCTAGGCAACTCCCAGCAGCCGCCAGCGGCTGCCCAACGACCAGCACCCGAAAGCCCCGCTCATAAGCGGGGCTTTCTTTTTGGCGCCACGCCGGGCGCCAGCCAGCTAGCCACCTGCGAACGACCAGGGTTAACGCCCAGCCAGCCCCCAGCTGTACCGCGGCTGTCGGTCTTCTGACGTCCCCTCGCCTGGGGCCTCAAGAAGCGCATTCCGTCCGTCGAATGGTCTGAACTGTTAGAGCGGTGGCACGGGACCGCCATCGCCCCCCGACGGATTAGTAACCGGTTTTCGCACGGACGCGACGCCATCGGGGGCGGGAACACGCCGGCAGGGGCGTTGCAGTGCTGAACGGATTCACATCTCCAAAAATTTGTTGCGGCGTTTCTCTCCCGAACGGGCATCTCGCCTCGTCCTACGGGCAGATGCTTGTTTGCCGCCGCCCTGATTGCGACCGCGCCGCCACAGGCGAGCTGGGCTTCTGCGCGGCCGATCACGCTGCCTACGTCCGCTCCCGCCAGGCCTACGCCTCCCTGGCCGAGGCGGCTCAGGTGGTGCACGCCGACGCGTTCGCGCTCTTTCCCACGGCGCAGCGGCAGATCCTCGCCGAGTACCTGGTGGCCGTCGCCTCCGAAGGTCTGCCCGCCCTTCCCGCTGGCACACCGCCCTCCGCCGGGCTGCTCGCGGCCGCGCTGATCGCGCGCGGCCGCCCCGAACCGCGCCGCCTCGACGCGCACCTGTCGCGGCGTCGCCGCGGCGGACACAGCGCTCACGCGGCGCTGGGGGGAGGCGGCGATGACGCTCGCCCAGCCAAGCAGCCCCTACGAGCGGTTCATGGACCCCGCTGACCGCGACCGCCTCGTGAGCTCGCTACAGCGCCGGTTCAACAAGAGGATCGGGTCCGACGAGGTCGAGGACGCCTACAGCCACATGCTCGAGCGGCTGACCAAGATGCCAATCGCGGACGTCGAGGCGATCAAGAACCCGGCCGTGTGGATGTTCGTCGGGATGCGCAACCGCCTCGACGATCGTCTGCGCCTTCACAGCGCCAGCAACGTTCACTTCGGCGACCTTCCCGACGCCAACGTTCTCGATGACGTGCTCTCCGACGGGGACGACGTCGTCGCCGGCTCCGTCATCGGGCGCGAGGCCGCGAGCGAACGGCTCGCGCACGTAGCGGAGCTGGTCTGGCTGAAGTTCACCGGGACCGACGGGCAAATCGCCGCGCGCATCCTGCTCGAGGAGGCCAAGCCGCAAGCCGTCGCCGCCGAGCTCGGACTCGACCCCGCTCACGTCTCGACCGTTGCCCACAAGGCCCGCCAGGAGCGGCGGCTGCTCGAGCGCAAGGTCAAGGAGAACCCCGAGTTCCGGTGCTGGCGGCTGCGCAAGCACATGAGCGCCTACCACTCCACCGGCGAGGTCTCCCTGGCGCTGCGCGCGCACTTGATTACCTGCGCCAAGTGCCGCGCCGCCGATCGCGTGGTCGAGAAGCACACCCGCGCGGCGCTCGCCCCGTTCCTTCCCGGCGGCGCGCTCGCGACCGCTGGCGGCCGCCTGCTTTCGCGGCTGCTGGGCCACGCGAAGCGGCCCGGCCGGGCCGCGCGGCGACTGCTGCGCCCTGCCGGTCACGCCGGTGCCAACGCCGGAGCCTCCTCGACACAGGTCGCGACGATCGGCGCTTCCGTCACCACCAAGGCGGCGGTGATCGCCACCGCCGCGGTCATCGGCACCGGCGCCGTCGGCGCAACCGCTGCTGTCGCCGTCATCCACCACTTCTCCCGCCACACCACGCCGCACGCCAGCATCCACGCCCCTGCCCGCCGCGCGGTCGAGCACGCCTCCGTGACTTCGCCTGCCCGGACCGCCGCGCCGACCCCGGCCCCGGTTGAGCCCCCCAAGTCTGTCGCGCACGTCACGCGCGCCCGCCACGTTGCGCGCGCGAGACGCGCGAAGCGCGCCAAGCCAGAGCGCCATCACGTCAGCGCGCGGATCGCAACCGCGACGCCGCCGGTTACGCGCACGACGGCGCCCCCGCCGACGACGACCGCTGCCCCGCAGGTCACGACGCCACCGCCAGCGCCGCCCGTCACTCACACCTCAGCAGCACCGAGCTCACCGGCCAGCGGCTCAGTGAGCAACCCGAGCTACTCCACCCCCAGCGCACCCTGAAACCAGCCATGAACCACTCGACCAAGACCACATCCGATCGGCGGCACATGGCTGCCCTCAACACCACAACCGCAACCAGAGGCCCGAGCATGACCGACCTTGCAACCAGCCCGGCCACCCTCGGCCGCCCCCGCACCCTACAGACCCGCGCCGCGGGCGCCCTCATCACCCTCCTAGCCGTCCTCCTGGTGTTCGCGGTCGCGCCCGCCAGCATGCGGAACCTGCCCGCCGTCGGGGCGCTCGCCCGCGCGCTCGAGCCCGGCGTCGCCGCCGCTGACAGCTACTACACCGACGAGGCTTGCAACAGCAACGGCACGCTCAACTGGAACGTCAGCGAGACCGGGTCCGGCCCCTTCAACAACTTCGAATGTCTCGTGGTCCCCGACCTCGGCGATCGCGACAACCAGACCCTGGTCCAAGCGAGCTCCTCCGGCAACCTCGACATCTTCAGCTTCTACGCGCCCAGTGGCACCACCCTGTCCCAGGTCAGCGGCGGCTTCGAAGCCGAAGCGACCGACGGGTACGGCGCCGGGCTGATGGGCGACATCGGCGACGGCCACGGCTTGGTCGCAGACAACGATCCGCGCAACCTCGCCAAGGGCCAGTCCGTCCCGGACAACACGGTCGGGCAGTCGGCCGACTGCTGGGGCTACGGCAACGCGACCACCCAGGTCGTCAACGTCGATCACGCAAACAACCCCGACGGCAGCTGCCTCTACGAGCCGAACTCCGGAAGCCCCGTCTCTTACAACCTCGCCGGGCACAACTACATCGGCGTCGGCATCGGCGCGGAATCACGCGACTGCTTCGACACCGCCGATGGCGGAAGCTGCTCGAACGGCTACTCCGCGATGCAAATCGCCAGCGGTTCGGTTCAGATCGACGACCCCGCCGACGGACCAAGCCTGAGCGGGGTGACCGTGAGCGGTCTCCCAAGTGGGTACAGCGGCGGCTGGATCAGCTACGAGAGCGACGCCGGGACCATCGGCGCGTCCGCCAGCGCCTGGGACTCCGGCGGTGTCTGCAACGTGAACGTCACCATCGCCGGCCCTGGCGGCACCGTCGCATCCGGCGGCAACCCCGACGGCACACTCCCAGCCGGGTACGACTCCAGCACGGGTGAGTTCTCCGCCCCCTCCGGTGGAACACCCGCCGGCTGCCCGACCAGCAACAGCGCCGGCACGAGCGGCCTGAGCCTCTACGGTCTCCCGAGCGGCACCTACACCGCCGCCGCGCAGGCGCAGAACCCCGGCAACGTTGCTGGCAGCGGCAACACGAGCTACACGTCCTCGACCTTCCAGGTCGACAACCAGGTCCCTACCGTCACGATCGACGGGGGTAGCGACGCCGGCCACTGGTCCTCCGACACCTCCGAGACCTACACCGTCGACGCCAGCGAAGCCAGCTACCTCTCCGGGATCGCGTCGATCACCTGCACCGGGGCGGGGCTCCCCGCCGGCGGCCAGACCTTCTCGGGTTCCAGCGCCCAGATCACCGAGACCGCGCAGGGCGACGACGCGATCAGCTGCTACGCCACCACCGGCGCCGGGGTCAGCGGCGCCGACGGCTGGAACGTCAACAGCCAGGTCGGGACCGAAGGCCACAGCACCGACATTCTTATCGACACCTCCACGCCCTCGGTCGCGGTTGACAACGACAGCCCCGCCAGCCAGGCCAACGGCCTGATCGGCAACTGGGTCGATCCCGCCACCAGCTCGACTCCCGAGACCGTCGACGTGTACGCCGCCGCGGGCGTCTCCGGCATCGCCGGGACCACCAGCGGCACCGGCACCATCGACCAATGGTCAACCGGCGGCTCGCCCATCACCAGCGGCGTCAGCACCGAGGCCTCCCTCGACAACATCCAGAACGGCGAGAACGTCTCGAGCGCGACGATCGACGGCAACACGTACGGCATGCCGTACTGCACCGTCACCGCCCTCTCGGACCCCAACACCCCGGGCGGCAGCGACGACGTCACCTACAACGCCGCCACCGGCGGCAACGTCGGCGACGGCTCCAACCCCGCCGCGACGCCGGCGATCGACGCTGACAGCAAGTACGTCGAATGGCAGATCCCATTCACGCAGAACGGTCACTACCAGCTCGACTGCTCGGTCACCAACGGCGCGGGCGTAACCGCCACCCTCGCCACCCAGACGATCGAGGTCGACCAGACCAGCACCGCCGACCTCGCAAAGCGCAGCTAAGAGCGCGACTGCTCTCGCGGAACGTACGCTACTGACTCGGTCGGCGGCAACGACGCCTCTCCCTACGTCTCCACAAGCAGCCAGGACGCCGCTCAGTGGTCCGGCGATCCGCTGACTCTCACCTACGCTCCGGCCGCCGCCAGCAGCGACTGGCCTGCCAACGCCGACGTGACCGACCCCAACGAGGTCGATCCGATCGTAAAGACCGTCTGCACGCCCGGAGGGGATGCCAGCAGCGAGTCGCCCAACACGACGGTCGCTGACACCACCAGCGGGCCCGCGCCGACGCAGACCGACGCCAACAGCGTGACGATCGGCCAGACCACCTGGCAGCCGCAGGCGGACAACCAGCCGGCAGCGCAGACTCCTGCCGACAACGGCAACGACGAGGTGACCTGCACGGAGACCAACGCCGCGGGCACTACCTCTGACCCGACCACCTACTACATGAACATCGACCAGCAGACCCCGATGGTCGCCTACTCCCAGCCGCCTGGTGATACGGGTGGTCAGGGCAACCCGTCGTCGGCGTCGGCCTCGATGTCGCCGGCGGCCCTTGCCGCAAAGACGGGTCTGCCCAGAGGGAGTTTGGCCTCGCGCCGCTCATCTCGAAAGTCGCTGCCAGTTCGAGTGACCCCGTGCCCGCCACGGGCCATCTCGCGCCTGCCGGCCCGGCTGAGTTCAGGCTAAGCCCGCACGCGAGCACGACCGGCGTGCAGTACTCCGACACGGCCACCCAGGTGAACGCGACGCCGAGCGAGCTCACCGATCTGTCCGGGACCTACGGGGAATACTGCACCGACACCAACCAGACCGAACCCGGGTCAGGCGGGAACGTCCCGTGGGGCTACGACGACGGTTCGGTGCTGGGTACCGGGGGTACTGCTGCCACACTCGACGTTCCCGACCCCAGCAACGCCAACGATGCGGTCACCGGCATCCACGTCGTTGATTGCTACGGCGATGACAACTCCACGTACGTCGGGAACACTGATGGGCCCGGAACTGGCGGGCAAAGAGATCAGTACCCGTATACCTCCAATCAGACGCAGTACGACTACACCGTCAACGTCGATGACGTGAGCCCGGCGACGATCGGCTGGGGGATCATCAACCAAGGGGAGACGGTCACCGACCCCGATCCGTACACCTACGACCCGGGCCACTGGTATCAGGATGAAGCGACTCTGACCGCGACCGCCCAAGCGGTCGGCAACGACCTCTCCGACATCGACGGCGTCGTGTGCGCCGTCAACGATCCGACGTTCGGGCAGCCGAACTCGACCTACACGAACCCGGTCACCGGCCAGCAGGTCCCGTACTACGACTACACGCTCGACGGGGCCGCCGCCGAGCATCCGACCGACGCGAACAACGACTACACGGTCGAGATCCCGGTGTCTGACGACAACGCGTCGGGCACCTACTACGTCTCCTGCTTCGCGGTGTCCGGGTCGGGTGTCAACGGGACGGTTACGACCACCGCGGTCAATCTGCAGCGCAGCTCGAGCGGTGGCGGCGGTGGCGGCAATGGGGGAGGCGGCTGCACGCAGTTCTGCACGGGCCCGGTCGACCCGGACCTCGTCGTGCCGCCGTCGGGTATCGGTCCGATCCCGGGCGGCCAGGAGTGGCACACCACCCCGCAGCAGGTGCCGGTCGTCGCGGAGTCCCCGGCGGGCAGCGCGCCGATCGAGTCGATCACCTGCGCCGAGCCGCCGGTGACGCTCGACGGGGACGCCAGCAATCCCGACGCGAGCGACAACGGCGACGGGACGATCACCTACCCGAACCCGGCCGGGACCGACTCCAACACCGAGTCGATCACGGTCATCGTCGGGCCGCCGCCGCTCGGCGAGGCCGAGCCGCCGGTCGAGTGCTACGCCACCGACGCGGCCGGAGTCGATCACACGCTCGGCTCCTACCAGGTCAACGTCGACGACACGGCGCCCACCGGCAGCTTTATTCGGCCGAACGCCAGCGACCCGCGCAGGGTGACGCTGTACGCCACCGATAACAACGGTTCGGGGATCGCGAACGTCGTGATCCAGCTCGTCGACTCAAGCGGCAACATCACGGCCCTACCGCTGACCTCGAACATCACCGGCGACGGCGACTACACGGCCGAGCTGCCGCCGGATAACCAGATGGCGAAGGGGTCCTACACGTTGCAGGCGATCGTCACCGACAACGCCGGCAACGTCACCAACCCGCCGCTCGACGGGTGGCAGGACGGTAGCGGCAGCGCGATCATCCAGTACCCCGTCCTGGGGTCCGCCAAGATGATCGACGCGCTCGGGCCGGGCACGGTCGCGCCGCTGCTGCCGGGCGATAAGGGCACGACCTCGAGCAAGGTGGCCAAGACCAAGAAGGTGCGGGTCAAGGTCAACGGCAAGTGGGTCACCAGGACGGTGGCGGTCTACAAGACCACGCACGTCAAGGTCCACGGCAAGCGGGTCACCAAGAAGGTCCCCGTGTATGTGACGGTCAAGGCCACCGCCCAGGTTCAGCTGGCCGACGTCAACAAGCCCGTGAAGCTGGCGTACGGCGGCGCGTCGACCGCCGATGGCCTCGCGACCACCGGCGCCGGGGTGCCGATCGTCGGTGGCACCGTGCAGATCACCGAGACGGTCAACGGCGCGTCGACGGTCCTCGGCACCGCCACGACCAACGGCAGCGGCCGGTGGGTCTATCACGTGCCCGCGGGGCCGTCCCGGCAGCTCGAGTTCGAGTACATGGGCACGCCCGTGATCGACACGGCGACCGGGTCGGCGGGAGCCGAGCTCGTGACCGGCTCGATCACGATCAAGGCGCCCAAGAGCGTCAAGGTCGGGCACCAGCTCGTGCTCACAGGAAAGCTGCCCGGCGGGTACATCCCGACCCAGGGCGTCCCGCTGCGCGTGTACTACACCGAGAAGGGCGCGAAGGGCACCGGCGACTACGCCGCGACGTACCACACCAACAGCAAGGGCGCCTTCACGATCAAGGAGCCCTCGCGAGCCACGGCCCGCGGGCACACCTACACCTTCTGGGTGAAGGTTGTGACGCCGAGCCCGTGGCCTTACAACGGCGCCACCAGCAAGAAGCTGACCGTCACGTTCACGTAGCAACCTCGCCGCCCCCGGCAACGCTGATTCGCCTCCCCCGCTCGTGCGGGGGAGGCGCTGCGCCCCGGGAGCCCGGCACGCCGCAAACCTCCGTTTCCAACCCAAACCAAGCCACCCACTCACCACGAAAGCCAAACAACCGAGAGATCACGATGCGCAACCACAGGTCACATCCCACTCCGCGCCGCTGGCCGAGCCGGACGCTCGCCGCCGCCCTCGCGTTGGCGGCATTCGCGGCAGTCCCAGCGCTCGCCAGCGCCGACACCGGCTCACCCGCCGATCAGCCCTCCGATCTGAGCTTGACGTTCACCGGACAAACCGGCACGACCGCCTGGTCGGCGAACGGCCTCACCGTCACCGCGAACGCGAGCACCGACGCCTCGAGCCCGATCGAGAAGGTCGTCTGCTCCGTCGACCAGGGGGCGACCACCACCACGGTCGGCGCGCAGCAGAAGGTGCCCGTCAGCGGCAACGGCGCCCACATCGTCGAGTGCTATCCGATCGCGTGGGACGGCACCCAGGGCGCCGCCCAGTTCACGACCGTACAGATCGACGATCAGATCCCCACCGTCACGCTGACCGGCACTTCCCCCAGTCCTACTTGGAACGACGGGTCGCCCACGGTCACCGCAGTCGCCTCCGAACCGCAGGCTCTCGCGGGCGTTCAGAGCGTGACCTGCCTCGACGGCGCGGGGCATACGACGACGACCCCCGGTTCTGTCGGCTCGATCACCGTCTCGGGCACCCAGCGCTACACGGTTTCCTGCTATGCGACGACCAACGCGGGAGTCGACGGCTCTCGGACCTACGAGCAGGTGTGGATGGACAACACCGCTCCGCAGATCAGCTACGCCAACGCGCCCGATCCGACCCAGTGGTACAACGCCGGCCAGCCCGTTCAGATCAACGTGCAAACGCCGGTGGGCGGCGCGCCAATCCAGTCGCTCACCTGCGACTACGCCGGGCAGGCCGTCCTTCCCGGCGGGCAGCTGACCGAGCAGGCGCCGCCGGCCCTCCACAACTGGTCGGTCGCGCTCACCCTCCCCAGCACCGGCCCGGGCACGCTCAACTGCTTTGCGGCCGACGCCGCCGGCAACCTCAGCCCGGTCACCAGCACCGCTCAACAGGTCGACACCACGCCGCCTAGTGGCGTGTTCGTCACCAATCCGAACAACCCGACGGTGATCCTCGCCAAGGTGTCCGCCGGCGTCTCGGGCGTCTACGGCGCGAACATCCAATACGAGCAGAAGGGCGCGTGGATCACGCTGCCGACCACGCTGGACGGCGGGACCGCGCGCGCGGTCATCCCGGCCCGCAACCCCATCACCGTGGGCCAGCATGCGCTGCGGGTCGTGGTGACCGACAACGCCGATAACCAGTACGTCGGCTACGACAACCAGAACGGGCAGCCGGCCAGCCTGGACTATCCCGTCGCCGCCGGGCTGCACCTCCTGTACACGATCGTGCCGAGCGGCAAGGACATCTACGGGCATCCGGCCGCCAACACCGACACCGACTCGACCGTGCGTCTCGCGTACGGGCAGGCGGCGGTGATCAGCGGCCAGCTCTACACCACGGCGCGGTCTCTGCTCGCGAACGAGCCGATCGGTATCACCGTCCGGCTCGCCGACGCCAAGCACTACTTCGTGCTGGTGCGCACCGACCGCTCCGGTGATTGGCACTACCGCCTGCCGGCGGGTGGGAACCGGACGGTCAAGATCGCGTTCGGCGGCAGCGTCGGGCTACAACCCCGAAGCCATCACATCACCGTCGTCGAGGCGCCCGCGATCAGGCTCGCCGTCCACCCGATGAAGGCGGGCGGCGAGGCGGTGCTGACCGCGCGGATCCTTGGGCGCCAGATCCCTTCGCGCGGCCTTGGGCTGATCGCACAGTGGCGTCCGGACGCCAGCTCGCCGTGGCAGACGCTCCGTCGCCTGCAGACCCGTGCTGACGGGCGCGCCAGCGCTCGCTTCTCCGTCCCGGATCTCGCCGCCGGCAGCCGGGTGCAGCTTCGCGTCTGCGCTCCCGGCGCGAGCTCGCCCGTCCTCGACGCCAAGGTCGCGTGATGTTCCGCGGCCGACGGGTCGTAGACGGTCACACCCGCGTCTCGGTGTCCGGCGCCTCGAAGATCGCATCCGTTTCTCTCCCGAATGGGACTCTCACCACGTCCTAGGCGTGAGCATGCGAATCACCTCACGTCCATTCCTCCGGCTGCTGACGATCCTGGCCGTCGCGTTCGCCGCTCTCGGCGCGAACGCGGCGGCCGCCTACGCGGTCGGAGCGCCGTCCTTCAGCGCGCTGCCCGCCGCCGGGCCCGGCGGCCAGTACGCCAACTCCTTCACGATCACCGTCACCTCGAACCCCAACAGCAACACCGGCGGCAACAACATCGACTGCTACCAGTCCGTCAACGGAGGCGGCTGGTACAACGTCGGCGGGAGCACGTACGCGAACGGCTCCTACGTGACCGACACCTGGTCGGTCACGATCCCGGGGTCACACTCGGTCTACTGCACCGCGCTCGGCGCCAACGGCAGCACCGCCCAGACCGGCAGCCCAGGCGCCCCCGCGATCAGCTTCGTCTACGACCCCACCGTCCCGACCGTGTGGGCCAACCTGTCGGGCGGATCCGGCGCCAACGGCTGGTACAACAGCGCGCCCAGCGTCTACGAGACCGACGCCGGCGACGGCGTCTACGGCGGCTGGATTCCCTGGAAATGGTGCAACCCGGTCTATAACCAGGGTGCCAACACCGAGACGTGCTACGCGGAGACGGCCGCCGGAAACGTGGGCGCCGGCTCCACGACCGTGTGGTTCGACAACGTCCCGCCGTCGGTGTGGACCAACATCAGCGGCGGCAGCGAGCGCAACGGCTGGTACTCCAGCGCCCCCGCGATTTCACCCGGGGCGTGGGACGGCACCTCGGGGGTCTGGTACGACTCCTGCACCGGGATCACCAACGGCGTCAACTACGTCACCTGCTCGGCCACCGACGTCGCGGGCAACTCCGCGACCGACGCCGCCACCGAGATCAACCTCGACACCACGGTGCCGAGCGTCGCCTACAACACCACCGAGAACCCCAACCTGTGGTACACGCACGGCAGTCTGCCGTCGATCGGCGTCGTGGGCAGCACGACCGGCGGCTCGGGCGTCGCTTACCTCACCTGCAACGGCGACGGCCTACCCACCAACTACACGATCTCGGGCGCGAGCGGCACGATCCCCCTCGCCGACCTCAACCAGGGCGCGGGGCAGATCAGCTGCACGAGCACGAGCGGCGCCGGACTCACCTCCGCCGCTGCGACGCGTGCGGTCAACATCGACGACACCGTTCCGAGCGTCGCCTTCAGCACCACCGAATCAAGCAGCGCCTGGTACACGCACACCAGCCTGCCGACGATCAACGTCAACGCCAGCACTACTGGCGGCTCGGGCATCGCTCACATCACCTGCAACGGCGACGGCCTCCCCAGCAACTACACGATCATGGGCGCGAGCGGCACGATCCCCCTCGCTGATCTCAACCAGGGCGCCGGGCAGATCACCTGCACCAGCACCAGCGGCGCCGCGGTCACCTCCAACACCGCCAAGCTCGCCGTCAACATCGACGACACCGTCCCGAGCGTCGCGTTCAACAGCACCGGCACGGCCAGCCAGTGGTACACGCACAACAACCTGCCCGCGATCAACCTCAACGCCACGACGACCGGCGGCTCGGGCATCGATCACATCACCTGCAACGGCGACGGCCTCCCCAGCAACTACACGATCACCGGCGCGAGCGGCACGATCCCCCTCGCCGATCTCAACCAGGGCGCCGGGCAGCTCACCTGCTCGAGCACCAGCGGCGCCAGCGTCACCTCGAGCACCGCGACGCGCGCGGTCAACATCGACGACACCGTTCCGACCGCCGCGTTCAGCTCGAACGCGAGCTCGTCCGTGTGGTACTCGTCGGCCTCGTCGATCCCGCCGGTCAGCGTCACATCCACATCCGGGCCGTCCGGAATCGCGGCGATCACCTGCGACGCCCCCGACTCGCCCAACACGCTCACCACCGCCACCGGCACTCTGGACCTCAGCACTCTGCGCAACGGCGCGGACACGATCACCTGCACGCCGATGACGCCCGCCGGCGTCACCGGCAGCCCGGTAAGCCTGCAGGTCAACCTCGACGCGCAAACCCCCACGCTCACGTTCGCAGGGCGGGCCAGCCAGACCAAGTGGTACGCCAGCGTCGGCGCGATCCCCGAGCTCGACACCGACGCCACCACCGGCCCGAGCGGCCTTGGGTCGATCGACTGCGCCGGCGACGGCATCGCCCCCCAGTCCGCCGCGAGCAGCGGCGCCTCCGTAAACCTCGCCGGCCTAAACCAGGGAACGGGCGCGGTCACCTGCACCGCCACGTCCGTTTCCGGGCTGACCAGCAGCCCGGAGACGTTCACGCTGAACCTCGACGGCGCGGCCCCGAGCGCCGCGTGGCGCACCAGCCAATCCCAGAGCACCTGGTACCCGTCGACCGCGAGCGTCCCCGCGCTGGAGGTCGATGCCACCGCCGGCGGCGCCAGCGGCGTTGACCACATCACCTGCCACGGCGACGGCATCACCGGCAACGCCACGATCAGCGGCGCCAGCGGCACGCTCCAGCCCGCCGGGTTCGCCGACGGCGTCAACACCATCAGTTGCGTGCCCACAAGCGGCGCCGGCGCCGACGGCGCCGCGATCACCCGCACGATCCTCGTCGACAGCACCCACCCCGCGATCGCGCTCTCCGGGACCGACGACAGCACCTGGTACCCGGCCGCCCAGACCGTCACCGCCGATGCCTCGGCGGACACCAACCCGTCGGGAGTCCAGTCGGTCAGCTGCGCGGTCGACCAAGGTCCCGCGACCGTCACCAACGGGACCGCCGCCACGCAGACGGTCTCCGGGGACGGCCAGCACACCGTCACCTGCCAGACCCTCTCGGGCGCGGGCGTACCAGGCGTGCCGGGGACCTCAACCGTCAAGATCGACACCCAGACACCGACCGTGACGCAGACTGTCGTCCCGGCCGGACCATCGGACCCGGCGGGCACCGTCAGGGTGCTCGTGAGCGCTGCGGAGGCCAACCCGCTGTCGGGCATCGCCTCGATCTCCTGCTCGCTTGACCAGCAGCCCGCAACCGTCAGTCACGGCAACACGCAGACGGTCGCGATCACCTCGGCCGGTTCGCACACGCTCACATGTACCGCCACCACGCAGGCGGGTGTCACCAGCGGCGGCTCGACCCAGAGCTACACCGTCGATCCAGACCCCGGCCAGTTCTCGCTGCAGTACGGCTCGGTCCCCTCGGCCTGGCAGCCGGCCGCCGTCACCGTGCCCGTTCAGCTCACCGGGGCCACCGCCCACGACTACAGCTCGCTCACCTGCACCGTGAACGGCGCCACCCCAACCACGATCGACGGGACCAGCGGTGCCGTCGCCGTCACGGCATCCGGCAGCCAGCAGCTCGCCTGCTACGCGACCGGCGCTAACGGCGCCAACACCGCCGCCGTTGCCCAGACCGTCAAGATCGACAAGCAGACCCCGACCGCCAGCTGGTCGACGAGCGCCACTGCAACCGGCGAGAAGGTGACGCTCGTCGGCTCGGAGCCGACGCCCCTGTCGGGGATCGCGTCTGAGTCGTGCTCGCTCGACGGCGGGGCCGCACAAAGGGCCGCCGCCGCCGACCTGACGATCGCGGTCAACGGCAACGGCTCGCACCGCCTCGCGTGCACGATCACCACCGCCGCCGGCGTCAGCGCGAATGTCAGCTACACGGCGGACGTGGCCGTCCCCGTACCCGCGCCACTCACCGTCTCCGCGCCTGACCCGAGCCGCTGGTATCGCGCCACGCAGAGCATCGTGCTCGGGATCCCGACGGACGGGCCGACCGTCGCATCGGTCATCTGCACACAGGGCGGAGTCAGCACCACCTACCCGGTCACCGGCAGCAGCGTGACGGTAGGGGTCGGCGCCTCCGGCCAGGACGTGCGCTGTGTCGACGTCGACGCGTCCGGTACGCAGAGCGAGCCGGTCGACTTCGCGGTCCACATCGACACCGGCTCGCCCACCGGCTACTTCGTGCAGACCGGCCCGACGCAGGCGGTCGCCTCGATCGTCGACCCCGGCGCCTCCGCGATCCAGAGCGTCACGATGCAGTATCAGATCGGCACGGGGGCGTGGGTCACGCTTCCCGGCAGTTACGACGCGAGCACCGGCGAGATCGCCGTCGCGCTGCCCTCCGCACTCCAGCAGCCCGGCGTCCAGTACACGCTTCAGGCGATCGCGGTCAACGCCGCCGGCGGCCGGGCGGTGATCAACACCATGCAGGACGGCGCGCCCGCCACCGGCAGCGCCCCCAATCCGGACGCGGGCGCGGCCGTCAGCGGCGGGCTGTACCTCGGCACCGTCCCGCCCGGCGGGCGGGTCCGCGTCGTGAAGCTCGTCCCCGCAACCCTCACCGTGAAGGTCAAGGTCGGCGGGAGGCCGCTGACACGGACCGAGCGCGTGTACAACACCGTCACCAAGCTCGTCACCGCCGACGGGCGCACCGTGACCCGCCGCGTCAAGGTCCCCGTGATGCGCAAGACCTACGTGTGGCAGATCAACACGGCCATGCTCGCGCAGACGCTCACCGTCAACTACGGGCAGACCGTCAGCCTCGCCGGCACGCTCAGCCTCGCCTCCGGCCAGATCGGGGGACAGACCGCGACGATCACCGAACAGACCGGCGGTCACCTCGACTCGCTCACCGCCACCACCAACGCTGACGGAACGTTCAACGTCACGCTGCCCGCGGGGGCGAGCCGCACCGTCACCTACACGATCGCTGGCGTATCGCACACCGTCACGCTTCGTCTGCGCGCCAAGGTCGCCCGTCACCACAAGCGGCATCGAGCCTCGTCGCATGCTCACGGTCGCGCGTTCGGGATCTCCCGGAGGGTGGGCGAGGGGAGGGGATCGTGAAAGCCCGGTTCCCGCTCGCGCTGTTGCTCGCGCTCACGCTGGCCGCGGTGCTGGCCGCCGCGCCGGCGCTCGCGTCCCCGCCCGCGGCGCATACGACCGCCGAGCCGGCCCTCGTCACCCCGTACCCGGTCGCCGCGGCGCGTCCCGGCGCGCGCGTCCACGCCAGCGCCGCCGACGCCGGGCCGCAGCCGTGCTCCGGCCCCGGGACGATCAGCGCCGCGCAGTCCTACTACGGGTTCGGCTACCTCGCCAACCAGATCGCGCAAGCCTACGACCTCACCCCGTTCTACCAGGAGGGCGACGAGGGGCAAGGGCAGACGATCGCGCTGCTCGAGCTGGAACCCGACAGCGCCGACGACATCGACGCCTACCAGGGCTGCTACGGCACGCACGCGACCGTCAACTACATCCCGGTCGACGGGGGCATCAACGGCGACGGCACGGCCGACACCACCGATCCCGGCAGCGGGGAGGCGGCGCTCGACATCGAGCAGCTCATCGGCCTCGCGCCACGCGCGACGATCGACGTGTATCAGGCGCCCAACACCGCCGGCGGGATCCTCGACACCTATCAGGCGATGGTCGACAACCCGGCCGTCACCATCATCTCGACCAGTTGGGGTGCCTGTGAGGCCGGCAATCCCCTCCCCGAGCTCGAGTCGGCGATCTTCGCGACCGCCGCCCGGAACGGGATCAGCACCTTCGCCGCCGCCGGCGACAGCGGCTCGACCGACTGCGGCACCAGCCAACCTGCGGTCGATGACCCCGCAAGCCAGCCCGGGGTAACCGGCGTCGGCGGCACCACCATGCCCAACATCGACGCGGTCGGCCAGCAGTTCGCTTGGAACGGCTCGAACATGGGCGACGGCGTAACCGGCGGAGGGTTCTCAAGCCTGTGGGGCGAGCCGGTCTGGCAGCAGGCCGCGACGGCCCAGGCGCAGGGAAGCGCGGCCGCAGACAACCTGCTGACGTGCCCCGCCGCTGCTGACGGCGGCTACTGCCGCGCCATCCCCGACGTCAGCGCCGACGCCGACCCCTACACCGGCTACATCATCTACCTCACCCAGAACGTCACCGATCCGAACACCGGCACCACCTCGCCCGAGCTGACCGCGGCCCCGTGGGGCGGGACCTCCGCGGGCGCGCCTCTGTGGGCGGCGGTCACCGCGCTGATCAACGCGTCGCCCGCGTGCAACGGCCACAACCTCGGGCCGCTTGACCCGCTGCTCTACCAGGTCGCCGTCAAAGGCATGCCCGGGCTTACCCAGATCACTGCGGGCAACAACGACGACACCGCCGACGACCCGACGGCGTACTTCACCGCCGGGCTCGGCTACAGCCCGGTCGTCGGGCTCGGAACCCCCGTCGCCGCGCCGCTCGCGCAAAGCCTGTGCGCCGAGGCCGACACGCTCACCCTAAACGCTCCCGCCTCCGAGTCCAGCGCCTACGGGCAGCCCGTCAACGTCACCGCTATCAGCGCCAGCGACGCGCAGGGGCACACGCTGACCTACAGCGCCAACGGGCTGCCGGCCGGGCTGGCGCTTGACCCGAGCACCGGGGCGATCACCGGCACGCCGACCGCAAACGCGAACGCTTCCGTTCGCCTCACCGTCACCGCCGCTGACAACGACGCCACGCAGACGCGCGTCATCGCGTGGACCGTCACTGGCGCCCCGACCACCGCGCCAACGAATCCCACGCCGCCGACGGGACCCGCGCCGACCGGCGGCGATCCAGGCGGTGGGGGAGGGACCGTCAAGGCGCCGCTGGCCACCGTCATCCACCTGACCCGCCATTACCGGGGGCACAACATCCGGGTCGCGCTTACCCTCACCACGCGCGGCGGCCGCCGTCGGTTGCTCGTGAGTTACAGCGCCCCGACCGGACGGTCAAACGAACCCTTGAGAACCGTGCAGCTGGTGCTCGCGAACGGGCGCCGAAACCACGCCTCGGTCGTCCTCGGGCGCAGCCACAAAGCAAACGGGGAACTCACGATCGAGCTCACACCGGCACGTGTCAGTCGTGGGCTCGTGATCACGCTTCAGTACTCCTCCGGTCCTCAGGATCTCATTGCGCTACCGCGCCTCTAAGCGGCCTGGGGTCATGCTCGCCGGGCGGGCACGGTGCGCCGCGACTGCCGCGAAAAGCTGCCGCGAGGCTACCGCCTCGCGGCCTGGGCATCGCGGCGGCGCACCGTTGCCGCCACAACGGACAGCTCGCTCCGGCATATCGAAGATAGAGCCCAGGTTCAGCCTGGGCTGCCGGACGGCGCTTCTGCACATGGCCACCAACCCACCACTTCCATCATGAAACTCATTCGCCGCATCCTCCGTGGACTGCTCCTCTCCGCCGTCTACATCTTCATTCTCGGGGCCGCCTTCGCGAAGTCCCTCCGCCTCGGCGAGGACCTCATCGGTCTTCTGGGCTTTGCCGTCGTCGCCGGCGGCGCCTTCGCGTTTCTCCGCAGCCGGGCCAGCACGCCGGTCATTGAGCCCCAGCAGCCTGCCGCCGTCACAACGCCGCCCGCCGCCCAACCTGCGGCGGAGCAGATCCCCGGCACCCGTGGGGCTCGCATGGCGATCGACCGACAAGGCGCAGGCGGTACGCCACCGGACGCGATCGCGGTCCGCTATCGCGGGCAAACCAAGGCGTACGTCACGCATGACAGCTGGCACCCGGTCGGAGCGTTCGCGGATCTCGCCACCGACGATCCCGAGTACCGCCTCGTCGCCCTGATGAGCCTGTACGCGCAGAACGTGCTCCTCGGATACGACGGGGACTACACCGAGCAGGACGCGATCGCGTACGCGCTCGGCGAGCTCGTCCCCCACGAGCTGCTCGAGCACGACATTCCCGACCCGTCACGTACCGCGACCGCGCTGCTCCTGCCGGCGGACGTGCTCACCCCGCAAAACCTTCACGCGCTTCGCGCTGTGATCAACGAGTGCAACAACGCGGAGGCCAACCGCGAGGACTGGCGATGACACGCCCGCGATACCCAATTCCCTGCCGCCCCGAGCGTTGCTGGACCGCTCTCGACGGCCCCGGGCATCCGTCCAGGCGAGTATCGTCGCCGGGCGATGTCGCGTTGCCAGCTACCGATCACATTCACGCTCGAAGGCCAGCCTGTCGAGAGCGTGACGCGGCTGCTTCGCTCGAGTCCCTACGTTCTCGTCCTGCACACCACGCTGCCGCAGAGCGGCCTGGCCGTCGAGCTTCACTCGACGTTCGTGGGACACAACGCCACCCCCACGCACTGCACCCATCTCCTGCTCGGCCCGGTCGGTCACCCTTCTCAGGTCACGGCCAACGACGACGCTTCCGGCATCGTCGATCCGGTCAACCGGCCGGACTCCTGCGTCTACGCCCATTGTCACGAGCTGATCAGCCTGCTCGCACAGCGTGGTCTGAACCTCGCTGTCGCCGAGCTGCCGACGCAACTCGTCCCGCTCCCGCAGTAGGAGGCGTCGCGTGACGCGCGCGGAGAGGTCCAGACGGACAATTGTGTCCAGGGTGACGGGCGTCTGCATGTTCGCGCTCTGCCTATTGCTCGGCGTGAGTGCTGGCGCAGACGCGTCGGGCTTGGTTGGTCGCGTCGCCGGTCACCTGGTGGACTCACGGGCGAGCAACGGCACGGTCCAGCCGCAGCCCGCGCCGGGCACGTGTCACGCGATCGGCTCCGGGCAGTTCTCGCGGCCCGATCCTCGCTGCACACCTGGTGCGCTCAACCCCGCGGTCACCCAGGGCGACATCAACGTGACGATCTGCAAGTCCGGCTGGGCCCAGACGGTTAGACCGTCGGAGCGCATCACCGAGCAGGAAAAGCGACTCAGTCTCGCTGCCTACGGCGACCACCAGCCCCTCGGCGACTACGAGTACGACCACTTCGTGCCCTTGGAGCTTGGCGGGGCGACCAACGACGCTCGCAACCTGTGGCCGGAGCCGGGGGCGTCACCCAACCCGAAGGACGCGGTCGAGGACTACCTCAACCGTGAGGTCTGCGAGCACAAGATGACGCTCGCCCACGCCCAGGCTGGCATCGCCGCCAACTGGATCTCGATCTACCGCCGACTCGGCAACTCCTCCCAGCCCAAGCCGCCGACAACGCCGGCGGGTCCCTCCGCGACGTGCAGCGCCAGCGCCCAGTGGAGTAGCGAGTACGGCGACTACGACGTGTCCGTGTCCTCAAACCAACCGGACACGACGGCGACCGTATCGGGCGCCGGGGCATCCGCCACCTGGACTACCGACAGCTCCGGCGACGCCGATGTGTACTTACACGCCAGCCGCTCGGCGGCCGGTGCGACGGTGACCGTCGTAGTCGGCGCGGCGACCTGCCACGCCACCCTCCAAGCATCCTGAGCGGACTGGCGGTCCACTCCGCCGGTGCCTCGACGACGCCTACCTTCGGTACATCCACCCTTGCGGGTGCGCGTGCTCGCCTTACCTCCCGATCCCCGCTACCGCTGACCCGGTGGCGGGGAAAGGAGGTGGAGCGGATGACTGACCTCATCCTGGCGCTCGCTGTGCTGTTAGCGCTGCTGGTGATTCACCGGCTCCTCTAAGCAGCATGGTCGGGTCGAGAGAGCACCTCGGCCCGGCCGCTTCATCTTATCGCCCCTGACCCGGCGCAGACATCATCGCGTCGCAAGGCTTGGCCATCGCCCGCCAGGACGACTCCACCGGCCGCTCGCTGCGATGCCCACCACGCCCGAGGCCATCCTCCGCGCGCTACGGGCGTGCGGGCGGGATCCCCGCGCGCCAAGAAGCCTCGTCCCATCACTGAGGAGAAGACCGATGACACTCGAACCGACCGCACCTCTCCCGCATCTCGTCTACGGCGATTGGGAGTGGGACCAAACCACCAACCGGCCCGGCAACCTCTACCCGGCGCTCATCGTCAGTCACTGGAGCGGTGGGGTGGAGTTCCTCACCGACAAGGTAACCGCCGAACGAATCGTCGCCGCTCAGCAGCGCATCCGCGCCGAGCTGACCAACCCCGAAGATGTGGACGCTCTCGCATGGGATGGCGACACGATCGTCTATACCGGCGTCGATGGCAGCGTCTACCGCTACTCGGCCGACGAGGGCCTGTACCACTGCGGCTTCGGCTGGACGTGGAGCGAGTGGACCCAAGAGGACGAGGCCCAGCACTGTGAGGACGCCGCGTCCTCGGCCAGCGACGCCGCGTACACGCGGGTCACCAACGGTCGTCGGACCGACGTTCAAGGCCCCGGCGGGACCGGTTGGGTCATCCACCTGTTCCCGATCGGCGTCGGCTTCAACGCGTTCGTCGGCGCCGACAACTACATCGGCCACTTCGACACCGCCGACGCCGGCGTCGACGCAATCGTCGAGCACCTCCGACGCAGCCCAGCCTGACCCAACGCTCACGGCCTCCCGCCCGAGACTTCTCGTCGTTCTCAACGGTCGCCTAACAAAACTTGAGGTATTGCCCATAGACCCGCGCGGTCACCCTCCCTACGGTCCCGGGCGTGCTCGGCCCACGAAAGAACCCTCCCACGCAGCGCCAACTCGACGCCGCCCCCGCCGCCGGATTCCGTCTCCAGACCGACGCGGACGAAGTCGATCGGCTGATCCTTAGTGCGCTCCTTTTCGAGCCCGCCTCGGGGCCGTGGGCGATCACCGAACTTGTTCGCGAGACCCGTAGGACTCCCGTCGAGATCGATGACTCGCTCTGGCGCCTCTCCCGGACGGGCGTGATTCATCGCCTCGCCGACGGATTCGTGATCCTCTCGCGCACGGCCGGGCACGTCGCGGCGCTGCTCGACCCCGAGTCCGATCCGGCCTCCCCGAACCGACCCTCGCCTGGGCGTGCCGCGAGCGAACGCCACCCCGTCAACCGCTACGACCGTCGTCCGCGATTGTTCCCGCGGCGACGCCGCTGGCTCACGTATGACGCCCACTGAGGCCTGGCATGCCGGGCGAACGATGCGGATCATCGAGTTGCTCGCGTTCGGCGACCTGTCCGTGCCACAACTCGCGGACGCCCTCGGCGCCCACCCGCGCACGGTCCGCCGCGTAGTCGCCCAGCTCCTCGACGACGACTACCTGACCCTCACCGACGACCGTCGGCGCATCTACGCGCCGACGATGCGCCTGGTGGCGCTCGCGGCTCAGATCGTCCACCGCTCCCCGTTACCTCGAGCCGGGCGGCCCTACGTCGCGCTCGCGCAGGAGCGAACCGGCGCTACCGCTCACCTCCTGATCTCCAGCTACGGCTCGGTGCTCTGCCTCGCTCACTGCGACGCCAGCGAGCAGCAGGTCCGAGCGGGGCTCCGTGAGATCGTGCCGGCGCATTGCGCTGCCGGTGGCAAGGTGCTGCTCGCGTGGCGGGACCGCTGGCGGGAGAGCCTCCTCGCCCGCCAACTCGAGCCGATAACAAGCCGCACCGTCACCGACCCCCGAGCGCTCCGCCAAGAACTCAATGTCGTCCGCAGCCAAGGGTTCGCCGTCGAGGACGGTGAACTCCAGCCACGGGTCCGCGCGGTCGCGGCGCCCGTACGCGTCGCCGGCAACGTCCTGGCGGCGCTCGCAGTGTCCGGAGGACGCTTCGACCTCGCCGCCGCGACCCCGCGCGTCATCCAGCTCGCAAACGAACTCAGCGCCGACCTAAGCGATGGATGACTCCTCTCGCCTCATCACCTCCGCCCTCGATCGGTTGATCGCCTCGGGGATACGCCAGCGCGCCGCGCTGGCCAAGCGCCTCGACACGGCGGTGGCCGACGTGCTCGCCCTCCACTACGTGATCGCGGCGACCGCCACCGCGCCCGGGGCGCTCGCGCGGGCGCTCCTCCTGTCCCCCAGCGGCGCCACGTCGGTCATCGACCGGCTCGGCCGCGCCGGTCTCATCAGCCGCGTCACGCGCTCAGGAACACACCGCGTGGCGCTGGTGGCCACCGACGCCGGCCGGGAGCTTCACGCCCAGGCGCTAGCCCCGCTGAGCGACGCCGTCGGCCGCCTCATCGCGGACCTGCCGCGCTCCGATCGGACGCTTCTCGAGCAGTTCCTCGCGCGCGTCGCGGACCTCGCCGAGCGCGAGGCCGATCGGCTCGTCGCAAGCGCCGAGGCACACGCAAAGACGCGCGCGGCCGCCGCGCTCCCGCGGCCTGTCCTGTGGGGTTGACATGTAGAACATCGGTCGAATGACAGCGCCTTGCGGGACGGTTCGTTGCGGCCTGGTCCGAAGCGCGGCTGACCGAGGAAGGGAGGGGGTTCCTACACCGCGTCGGGGCTATCCGACGGCGCGTCCAAGACCAGCACGTGTCCGGGCTCGCCCGCGTCGCGCGGACAGAACTGGTGCCACTTCGTCGCAGGCGCCTCACGACCGTCCCCGCCTTGCGGCCCGAACGCAATCCGTCGCATCTCCGGCGAAACCCACGCGCCGCAGCCGAGACACCACCTCTGATCATCGCTGCGCATGGCTGACATCGTCTCAGTGGTCGCGGACGGTGAACCTGCACGACTTTCCGATGGCGACGAGCAGCCCGCGGGTGCCGACGTGAGCTGCTCGACCTCCTAGGCGACGTGACAACGACTGGGACGATTCACTGACATCAATCGGGAATCCCGCTGACATCGGACCGGGAATCGGCAGTTGACATAACGCAAAAAGGTCGCGATTTGCAGGCATGATCTACATAATCGCTATTATCGGGCGTACGAGAAGCCAACCCGAGGACAACGCCTATGAGCCGCCACGAGCGACGGCCAGTACACCCTCGATCGCCTCGCCGGTGAGCCGGTAGCCACAGCTGGGGACGATCGCGGCTCGGATCGCCTGGGGGTGCGCCTCGCCGCCGCGCCGGCGCAGCTCGAGCACGGCCATTAGGTGCCAGATCGCGGGCGGCACATCGCACTCGACATCGGTGGCCAGCGGTTGCTCGAGCCGTCGCGCGAGGTCGGCGTCACCCAGCAGCCGCCGCAACGCATCAAGGTCACACGGCCAGTCCGGCTGGTCTTCACCAAACAGAGCTCGCGCCCGCCCGCGGGTAGGCGCAGGCAGACGGCTGCCGGTACGCGCCGCGTCGCGTGCCCGTGCCTCGGCTAGCCGACGCCAGAGCTCGCCATCCGCCGCGCGGCGAGCAGGGTCGACCGCCTGGTCCTCAGTCGGGCGCTGCTCGAGATCTCCACGGGCCGCGGCGCTCTCCACCTCCGGCGCGGTCGCCGCACGCTGGGCCTCGCGCTCGGCAGCGAGTCGCCGTGCGGCGAGCACTCCGGCGCCGACGGCAGGGGTCTCGATGCCATCACGGCCGAGGCGACACTTCTCAAGCCGGGCGGGCACCAGGTGCAACACGCGATCCCGTGATGCCGGCGGGTCGAGCCGCAGCCCCCGAGCGACGCGCCCGTTGGGAGCGATCAGGTTCGCCACCTCCCGCCTATTGATGTTCAACAGGAGCGGCCACTGACCAAAGGCGCGCATCTCCCGGAACAGCGCTCGATCGAGCACGACGTCGCCGCGGCGACGGTCGCGGACCGCAGGGTCCTCAGGGCCAGCGTCGGCCGCCGGTTCCGGGTAGCGCAGGTACCGCCGCGGGGCGAAGATCCACCCCCGGGCCATACCCGCGCGCTCAAGCTCGAGATCCTCGTCCCACCAGGCGTCGACACCGATGCGCCGGTCCACGAACACGACCGCGAACTTGGCTCCGCCTGGGCCGGTCACCAACACCGTGACCGACACCTCACCGACCGGAACATCGGTCTCCACCGTCGATTTGGGATGCGTTGCCCGGATCCAGTCGGCCAGCAGCTCGGTGGCCACCTGCCGCTCGTAGGCGCGCTGGTGAGCCGGGTCGGGCGGCGCCTGAAGGTGCACGAAATGATGCCGGCGCCGCGCCGGACCGCGCGTGGTCAGCCGCGGGTACGGACAGCCCGGCACCGGGCACACGAGACGGCCCGCCTGCGCGGCCGCGCGGAATTGCTCCGCGTCGCCCTCGGGCATAAACACCAGCTCGCCACCCTTGCCCTCGGTCGACCGCGCGTATACCTGCCGCTCGTCTCCCAGCGCTTCGCTCGCCCAGTCGCGGTAAGCCAGGTGCGTGGTCGCCTCCCAGCCAGAGGGGTCCTGCCCGCCGAGTCCGTCACTCCTGGTGCCTTTCTGCTGATCCGCCACCGGGAAACCTCACCGTTTCGGAACCCCGGTCGCCTTTACCGCAGTGCTTGCCCGGGCGATGGACTCGCGTCGCAGCGGGCCAGCTCCGCGCGGCCCCATACGCTGAGCGAGTGGCGCTCGGCGCGGTCGGCCAACGCTGCGGCCCGCTGGATCGTGATCGGCACTCCTCCCCGACCGCTCACGAGGCCCAGCTGAAGCCGCGCGAGCACCAGCGTCGTCGACACAGCAAGCCACGTTCGCTCGGCCTCCTGCGGCGGCATCTCGGCCTGCTCGAGCTCGTTGACCATCTCCTCCCACGCATCCACGCACGCGGGGTCTGTGAAGTCTGGGTCGTTGAGGTGGTCGGTCATTGGGACCGCCAAGGCTATGGGACACGTCGGTCGCCAGCACCGCCGAACCGGCGGCGGTGAGGGCCTTGATTGGACCGCCAGAACTTCTCGGTCCGTTTCTCTCCCAAACGCGAACCTCACCTCGTCCTAGGCGTGAGGATGACTACGCGCTCCCCCACCGCCAAGGGCATCGAAGTGCCGGACCTCGTCGGCGACAAGGCCGACCAGGCGATCCAAACGCTGCGCGAGCTCGGGCTCATGCCCGTGACGTGGTCGGCGGCGGTCGCCGATGTCAAGGAGGCCGGTTTCGTGCTTGGTCTCGAGCCACCGGCGGGCACGACGGTTCGTGCGAAGACGTTGATCACGCTGAGCGTCGCGACGCACCCCGACTTCCAGGGCCACGACGTTGACCTTGATCTACCGCCGGACAGGCCGATGCAGCCGCCGCTCGCGTGGCCGCTCAGCGCCCCCACCGGCTTCGCTCAGCCCCACCACGACACCGCTCCTCCCACCGTCACTGTCGCGTTCCCGAGCGCCGCCGCGCCGGCCGCCCTGTCGGCGCCCGCGTCCCCGCCCCTCGCCCCCGCATTCGGAGAGATCCCCCAGCGGGACGCGGACGCGAGCGCAGAGGCGCTGACCCCGGGGACGGCGGCCGACGTTTACCTCGAGGACGTCTCCGCGCCGGTCCCGATCCCCGACGAGCTCGCCGCCGACGACGAGTGGGATCGACTGCGCGCGGCCGAAGCCGCCCGCCACGCCGCCCAGCACCCCTCAGCCGACCCGGCGACGCCGCAGGCAGCCCCCGAATCCACGCCGCTCGCGGCCGACCCCGACGATTTCGAGCGTGAAGCCGCATCCGAGGACCAGGCGCGGCGTGACGCGCGGCGGCGCAGCGCGCGACGCTACCCGCGGCTGACCGGCAAGCAGAAAGCGCTCACCGGCGGCGTTCTCGCGCTGACGCTCCTGCTGGTCGCCGCCGCCCTCTCCGGGCACAAGCCCGCCCACCAGGCCGCGCACGCCGGCGGGCGTCCTCGCACGCCATCCGCCCGCAAGCCGAGCCCGCGCGCGGTTCTACCCCACACGACGGCGACTACGCCGCCGCGTCCCGTCGTGCGCGTTCGCACGCGCACCCGCGTGGTGACGGTCACTGTCAGCACCCCGTCGCCCCACCCGCGGCCGAGTCACAGCAGCTCACACACCACTGCTGCGAGCGGCTCGAGCTCGTACACGTCGCCCGTCAGCACGCACACGAGTGAGGCACCCGCTGTCACACCGAGCGTGACCGACAGTCACACGGCCCCCGCATCTTCCCCCCAGCCTTCCGTACCCGAGTCCGCGCATCCCACTTCAGGCGGGACCGGCGGCGGAAGCACCCTGCAATCACCCGACGGCGCGACCGCGCCGCCACAACCCTGAAGGACCAGGAGGTTCAAAGCAAATGGCTACGGCCGCACACACCATCTACCAGAACCGGTTCGCTCGCCGGCTTGCGCGGCTGGCAGCCAACCGCCGCCTCGTCGACGTCGTGTACTCCACGGCACTCGTGACGCTCGGCGTCGCGCTCGCCACGGTCGCCGGGCTGCACGGCGCCGAGCTTCTCAAGAGCTCGGGCGTGATCCCCTCGGCCGGAGCGATCTCCGGTCTGAGCACGCTGATCACCAACGTGATGAACAGCGTCAAGTGGTACGCCGCGACGCTCGTGGGTCTGTCCGCCTGCGTGATCGCGGCGATGTTCATCTCAGGTCACCAGTCGGCTCACTCGCACGCGATGCGGGTCGGGTTCGGCATCATCGCGCTGGTCTGCATCCCGGGGCTCGTGGCCTGATGCGCGCCCTCCCTCGCCGCCGCCGGATCGGTCGCGCACGGCTCGCCGCCGTGTCGCTGGCCGCTGCGGGAGCGCTCGCGCTCCTGCTCCCGGCCGTCGCCTCGGCCAGCACTGGTCACGGCGGCGGCGCGGGCAGCGCACTCCCGGTCCTTCCGATCGGGAGCATCTTCAGCGACGTCCTCGGCTCCGTCGCCGGGTTCGGCAAGGACATCGTCAAGACCATCTTCAGCAGCATCCTCACGCTGTTCTTCGGCGGCAGCTGGAAGGTGCTGCTCCACCCCTACGAAATCGTCGAGTGGCTCATCGGGCTGCCCGGCACCGGGAACACGACCGCGTTCGTCCCGTTCGCCGGCTCCACCGCCGGCGGCGCGTTCGGCGCGCTGGTCAAGGACACACAATCCATCGGGCTCGGGCTACTACCGCTCGCCCTTGTCAACAACACGGTCCACCTGGTCAGCGGCGGCGTGTTCACCCGCCCCCGCGACCACGCGCACGACTTCGGCAAAGTGTTCATGGCCGCGTGCGCGATCCTCGCGTGGCCGTGGCTGTTCGGGCAGGCGATCGACATCGCCAACATCGTCACGCTCGCGCTGCTGCACGCCGCCAACGCGAACGACAACCTCTGGAAAACCCTCGGCGCCTACTTCGCCACCGCCTGGGCGGGCGGGTTTCTCGACCTTCTCACCACCGCTTTCCTGATCGCGACCGCGCTGCTGCTCGTCGGCCTGATCGTGATGAAGATCGTCCTGATGATCGTGCTCGCGTTCCTGCTCGTGATCGGGCCGATCGCGATCGCGTTCTACCCCTTCGAGTTCCTCTCGCGGGTCCTGATGCTGTTCGGCAGCGTCTTCCTGGCGCTCGCGATGGTCCCGCTCGGCTGGGCTGTCCTGTTCGCCCTGTTCACCGCGTTCGGCGCCTCGGTCGTCGGCTTCGGCAACTTCGTGCACGCCGGTCTGATCGGCGGGGCGATGAAGGACACGTTCGACCTGATCTGCTCGCTGATCTGCTTCTACCTCGCGTGGAAGTGGCCGTTTTTGATCATCGGGCGGATCAGTGGCCTCGTCGGCGGCGGCATCGCCGAAGCCGGCCAGGCGTTCTCCGCCCTCGGGCATCGCAGCCAAAGCCCGGGCGGCGGCAGCAACGGTGCCGGTGCCGGCGCTGGAGGATCGGCCGACGGCGCCGGGCTCTCCGGCAGGCTCCAGGGCCTCGGCTCGTTCGCCCAGAATCTTGGGGGAGGCGGCGGTGTCCTCGCCGGCCTTGGCAGCAGCGGCGCCACCTACGCCGGATATGGCGTCGGCGGCAAGGGTTTCCAGGCTGCGTCCTCCGCGCTTCGCCGCTTCGGCGGCGGCGCGGCCACAGGCGCGGCCTCGGCCGCCGCCTCCGGCGGGGATGCACCCACGGCCGCCACGGCGGGCGGTGGCGATGCTGGCCAGCAGGCGAGCCCCGTGGGGGCCGCGATCGCCAGCGGCGCCAGCGCCGGGTTTGACGCCGTACGCGCTGGCGGCAAGGACTTCTCGACCGCGTCGGACATCGTGGCCGCTGGCGGCGGCGCTCAGTCCACCGCCCCCGCCCAGAGCCGAGCGCGCCACGCCGCGGCGGCGGCTGCGGTCAGCCAGACGCTCGCGCGGCATACCGCCGCGCTCACCGGCGACACCAGCGGCTCTATGAACGGCGCCACACCCGCCGGTGCCGTCGCTACCCGCAACGGAGACGGTGCCGGCGGTGGGTCCAACGGGACCGCAGGCGCCGACGTATCGCGCGCGGCTCACGCCGCGCTGAACGGGGCGCCCCCCGCACCTAACGGAACGCCCCAACCTACCTCTCCGGGCCCGCGTCCTAGCGTGTCCGCCCCCAGCGGCGATCCGCGTCAGGTTCTCCACGCCTCCGCGTCGACCGCGTCTACGCCGGGCGCTTCGCCTGCCGCCCGCTCGCGAGCCGCCTCTGACGCCGCGCCCGCGACGCCTCGGTTGGCCGGGCCGAGCTCACCGGCCGCGTCTCGGCCCGCGGCCGCGCCCTATACGCCGTCGTCGCCCGCGCAGCGCTCCGCGCCTGCAGCGCGCCCAACGCCTGCGCCTGCGGGCCCGCCGAGCAAGGCCTCCGCTTCGGTTTCCCGCCCCGGCCAGCGAAACGGGGCGAGCGCCCCTGCGCCCGTGCCGGCACCGCCCGCGACCGGCTCCGAGCGCGCTGACGCTCCACCGCCGGACCGGCCGCCAGCGCCCGTCTCGCCCCCTGAGAGCGGCTTCTAGCCGCCCGGCAATCCAGCACACGCAAACACCGACCCCACCGACTCCAATGATCCACCACACCTATAGACGACTCGACGAACCATCGCTTCAGCTCGGCCCGCTGTCCCTCCCTCAGTGGCTGGTGATCGCCGCCATCGGCGGGGTCTGCTTTGGCCTGAAGCAGCTGACCGGGATGAGCACTCAGCCGTTCCTGTGCATCGCAACCGTCGCGATGGGCGGCCCGTTCGCCGCGATGGCGATCTCCGAGGGAGACCGGCCCAGCTACACGCGGCTCATCCGAGACGCGCTGCGGTGGGCGTTCCGGCCCAAGCTGTTCGCGGTCGGCGGCGGCGCGCCCACCCCCTACACCCTCAAGGTCGAGCAGCCCCGTGGTGCGCGTCGTGACGTGGCGGCTACCGAGGTGGTCGGGGAGGTGTCGGCATGAGCCGCCGCCCCCGCACCGCCGAGCTCGCGGCTTCGCTGCCGCTGACCACGATCACGCCCGACGGGCTCGCGATCCTCGACAACGGCACGCTCATCCGTGCGGTGCGGCTCGAGGCGGCGCTCACGCCGCTTCGGATGAGCAGCACGGAGATGGAGCGCACCAACCGCGCCGTTCAGGAGATACCCGCGCTGCTGCCCGACCGTCAGGCGTTGCAGCTGATCACCACCGCCCGGCCGTTTGACTGGACCACCGAGGTCGACCGCGTCCAGGCGACGACCGCCCAGCTGGGCGAGGCGCTGGCCGCCGACGGTCTCGGCGAGCGGGCCGGCGCGCTTTCGCGGCTTGCCGTCGCGGGCGCTGAGGCGCTTGTCGAGCAGGCCGAGCGGCTCTCCGCGATGGACCTCGAGCACCTGCTGATCATGCCGTGGAAGCCACGGCGCTCGGCCGGGTCAAAGCGCCAGCATCCCGTCGGCTACTTCGCCGAGACGGTCGAGGATCTCGACGCTCGCTTCCGCCAGATCGTCACCCACCTCGACACGCTCGGCCTGGCTCCCAAGCCGCTCGACGGCGAGCAGTTCGCCACGAGCCTGTACCGGGCGCTGAACCCGACGAGCCGTCCGCCGGCGGATCTGGCGTCGCTGCTGCACGACCCCGCCTGCGACGCCGATGAGGCGTTCGACCACGCCTACGACCTGCGCCAAGCGCTGTGCGCCACCGAGGTTGACGACTCCAGCCGCACGTATCTGCGCGCCGGCGAGCACATCATCCAGTCGCGGGCGCTTTCCTCCACCCCTGAGCACACGTGGCTGGGGTGGCTGCTTCACCTCGCCCAGTCGCCGTACCCGTTCACCTTGTCGGTTCGCTGGGAGGCCGGTACCCGCACCCGGGAGCGGTCCAAGGCCCGGGCGCGCTACAAGCGGATCTACGGGCTTCAGCGCGGCAAGGAGATGCGCCTGAAGGCGATCGACTTCGAGTCCCGCCAGCGCGAGCAGGAGGCGGCGGAGCTGACCGCCGAGCTCGCGTCGAGCGCGGGCGCGGGGATCTACCAGGTCGCGGTCAACCTCACCCTGATCAGCCCGCCGGACCCGAAGATCCCGCTCCGAACCGAGGAGGACCGCCAGGCACACCGCGAGCAGCGGGCCAAGGCGCTGCAACGTTGGACGCGCGCGCTCGAGCAGGAGGTCCTGACCCGCACCGACGCGCGGCTTCATCTGCCGTGGTTCGCGCAGCTGGACGCGTGGCGCTCGACCTGGCCGCTGGGGATCGACGCGCTCGGACTCAAGCGCCGCTACGTCACCCAGAACCTCGCCGACACCATCCCGCTGGTCAGCGCGCACTGCGGCTCACCGAGCGGGATCCCGCTCGGCTGGGAGCACCCGGGCCGCACGCTGGCCAAGCTCGACCCCTACGACCCGTGGCACGACAACCACATCATGATTGTGTGCGCCCGGTCGGGGTCGGGGAAGACGATGGCTACGAACTTGTGGCTGGGGCGGATCATGCCGATGGGCGCGACCGGCGGCGTGATCGACCGCGCCGGCCACTACGAGACGCTCGCGAAGCTCGTCCCGGGCGCGATCGCTGTCAACCTGGGCACCAACCCCGGTTTTGATGAGAACCGCCAGCGCCTTGACCCGTGGACCATGCCCGCGGAGGATCGGCCCGCGGCGGTCAACCCGTGGGACGTGGAGGATCCCCGGGAGCTGCCCACCGGAGAAGCTCCAGTACCTGCTGGCGCTGCACTCGTTCTTCCTCGGCACCCAGACGCAGGACGGCACCTACGACCTCACCCCCACCGACCAGTCGCTGCTCTCGCGCGCGATCCGCGAGGTGTACATCCGCTGCGCGATCAGCGGCGAGACCCCGCGTGAGCTGATCCTCCAGGAGGTTCTGCTCGGGCTGGCCAGCACCGAGCTTGAGAACGATAGCCCGGAGACCGCGAGCGTGCTGCGCCGGCTTGCGGACGGCCTTTACGACTACGTCCGCGACGGCTCCCGCGCCTACCTGTGCGACTGGCCGACGACGGTCGATAAGGACGCGCCGCTGGTCATCTTTGACACCCGGCACGTCGGCGACGCGGACGCGGGCGCGGTCATGTTCACGATCGTCGAGTTCCTCGCCGCGCGGGGCGTCCGGGCGCGGGAGCGCTACGCGCACCGCGGGCCGTGGGGCGGCCGTCACTTCCTGGTCATCGACGAGGGCTGGAAGATGCTCGAGCGCAAGTCCACCGGCCGGTGGATCAACGAGCAGGCTCGCCGATCGCGACACAACCGCCTGTTCCTCGTCGCGATCAGCCAGCAGCTCTCGGACTTCACCCAGCACGCCGAGGGCGCGGCGCTCGTCTCCCAGAGCTCGATCCAGCTGTTCCTGCGCCAGCACCCCGAGCAGGCCGCGTTCGTGCAGAAGACGTTGAGCCTCACCGACAGTGAGACCGAGACGATCGCGAACCTCAAGACGGTCAAAGGCCAGTATTCGGAGGCCTACCTGATCAACGGGCGTCGCGGGCGCGGGCTGATGCAGATCCGCGCCGGCGCGGCGGAGTACTGGTACTCCACCTCCGAGCCCGACCACGACCAGCCGTTGCGAAACCGGGTCCTCGCCGAGCACGACGGCGACATGTGGGCGGCCCTGGCTGACCTCGCCTCCAACCATGCGCCGCTGACCGCGTAACCCCGGATGCTTCAGCTCGGCGCATCGTCGGCGCGGACGCGCCGTAAGAGTCCCGCACGCCTAGTCGGGCTGCTCGGTCTCCCGTTCCTGCTGGTGCTCGCCGTCGCCATGTCGGTGTCCGGCGGCGGTGCGGCCACCGCCGCGGCCGCCTGCCAGGCGATCGCCAACGGCGCCGGCAGCGGCACCGTCCCGGTCGGAACCGGCGGCGGCGGGAGCGGCGCCCAAGGTCAGATCACCCCGCTACAGGTCGAGCAGTACTGGGTCGGCGCGGGCGGTCCCATGAGCGGCGCGGTCATCGCCGCCGCGATCGCCTCCGCCGAATCAGACGACATCACCGACCGCCTTCAAGGCTCATCGCCGTCCGCGCCGACGACGCCCACCTCCGCCACCCCATCCGACCCATCACTGGTCGGCTGGGGACTCTGGCAGATCACCCCCGGAAGCGCCGCCGACTACGACCCGACCGTCAACGCCAAGATCGCCGTCGAAAAATATGACGGCTCACTCGCCGCCGGCGGAGGCGGCTGGAGCCCCTGGACCACGTACACCAGCGGCGCCTACACCTCCGGCCTCGCCGCCGCGCAGGCCGCCTACGCGCAGCTCACCGCGCAAGGCGGCGGCGGCGTCTCGCCCGGCACGACTGGCAAGGCCGCGACGGTCGCGCTCACCACGAAAGTCGCCACCGCCTCACCGACCACAACCGCTACCGCCAAACCTGGCCCGGCCGCTCCCACGCAGACCGACACGACTAGCGCGGACACCATCGACACCTCCGCGTTGTCCCCCCGTCAACAGACGGAGCTGAACAACGCCGCCGCGAACATGCAAAACAGCGGCGAGAGCGGGCAATGCCCCAACGCCAGCGTCAGCGGCTCGCTGCCGACCGTCCCCGGCCAGCTCGCAACCATCAACCCCGCCACCGGAGTCGCCTCCGCCCCCACCGGTCTGCCGCCCGCGGTCGGCACCGTGATCGACAAGCTGATCGCTGCCGGCAACCAGATCCACACCTACCCCTACATCGCGATCCATTACCCGTCGATGGCGACGATGTGGCCGGGCTATGACTGCTCCGGTTCGAAGTTACATCCTCTACAAGGCCGGGTTGCTGGGCAGTGGACGCGGTAGGCCAGCTCGCAAGCGGCATCGCGCATGACTTCAACAACATGCTTCAGGGCATCGCCGCGTGGTAGTTTGGAGCTGACGCGCCGCCGATCAGAACAGGAGACGCCTAGGCGGAGGCCACGCGCTACATCGAAAGTGCCCGCGATACGGTGCAGCGCGCAGCCGCCCTGACCCACCGCCTGCTCGCTTTCTCGCGCCAGCAGACGCTTGCTCCGGCGCCGGTGGATTTGGATGACCTGGTCACGGGTATGACCGAGATTGATTCAGCGCACCGTGGGAGCCGGCATTCAGGTCGAGGCGCGCCTGATTGATGGCAGTTGGCCCGTGCTTTGCGATGCCAGCCAACTGGAGAATGCGCTTCTGAACTTGTGCGTCAACGCACGCGACGCCATGCCCGACGGCGGATGGTTGACCATTCTAACCGCGGATATTGAGCTTTTCGGCCGCTGATCTCGCCGGCGAGAATCGGGTGTCTTTCGCCTGGCGATTATTGTTGCGGTCTCCGCTCACCGATACCGGTCCGAGGCATGACCGAAGACGTGATGGCGCGCGTCTTTGAGCCGTTTTTACACGACCAAGCCTTCGGGACATGGAACCGGGCTCCGGCTTGTCACAAGTGTATGGCTTCGTGCGGCAGTCGGGTGGCCTTGTGCGCCTTGAGAGCGCCCCGGGAAAAGGCACGACCGTTCGGCTCATCTTACCCCGTTATCTCGCGCCGGATCGGGCGCAGGATAGCGAGGCGGCGAGCAACGTGGTGCTCCTTGTCGAGGATGAGGCAAGCTTGCGTGAAATGGCCGCGGAATGGTTGCGGGAGGCCGGCTACCGCGTGCTGGAAGCCTCAGACGGTTCGACTGCTCTACGGCTGCTGAATGGTGGTGGGCGCATCGACATCGTGGTGACAGACGTGGGATTCCCCCGGGCATGAACGGGCGACAGGTAGCCGAGGCCGCCCGTGGCCAGCGACCCTCCCTGCCCGTGCTGTTCATCACCAGGCTACGCGGGCAGAGCACTCGAGAAGGCGTTGCCGAACGGCATGGCAATAATCGACAAACCCTTTGCGTTTGATGAGCTCGTAGCTCGCGTTCAGGTTATGCTTAACGCGGCGGCGCAATAAAGGTTAATTGCGGTTCGCGCGGCTGGGACACGGTTTTTCAATCACACGGCACGGCGGAGGTGGGACCGGTTTCCATCCGGCGATAGTTTGAACGTGCGCTCGCGCCTTGGCGTTATCGGTTATTCCCGGAAATCACCGGCGCAGCTCAATAGCAGCCGATAGCTCGCCCTCCTGGTTGAAGATGGCGCGGATGGCATCGGCATCGGCATCGGCCTCGGCGATAAGGAACATCCCCAAAGCATGGTAGCCTCCTGGCGACGGGCAAGAGGGCGCCGTTTGTCTCGATTAAATACGTGGACTAACCCGCTGCATCCCGATGCCGATATCAAGCTCAGAGATTGAGTGCCCGTATCTCGCCAGCCGTATCGAACCGCCAACCTAATTGGCTCTATTCGTGGAACTGGCTGCGCACTCGGCCAGAGTGCCGCTGAAGCCAAGTCCGAGGCGGTCAACCTTTCGGACGCCGCTCTTGCGCGCGGTGCTGTTCGATAGCCTCCGGCTCCTGAGTGTCCAGGTGAATCAGATCACTGCGTGCTCGTCCTTCGACCCGAAGCAGCTCATCCAGCTTTGCGTGTATTGCCTGCGTGTCACGGTGCTCAGCACGCTGAATGAAGAGCGTCATAACCCAGGTAGCCACAGTCGCGGCCGCCTGCCAGTCAAAGGATTTCGGGTTAGACACCAGCCAGATGCCGACGTAACAAACGACGACCAAGAAAGCGGTTGGGTGCGAAAGCAACGTCCCCGCCCGGGTCAGCATTCGGCCAATACGCGTGATCACTCGAAACCCTCCAAATACGGCGTGGCGTAATAACGACTGAAACCGCGGGCTCGGTTCGCGCTTCTGGCCGACACTAACTGCAAAGACGGGCGAGATGTTGGTAGCGGCAATTGCCCCGATCGGGCTTCGCGGAGTTATGCGATCCTCATGCATCACTGTAGCAACTCGTAATTCGCATGGAAGGTTGGTCCTGATCTCAAAATTCGCACGCCGATCCGGTCCGAGTGACAGCTGGCCGGAAAATCCTATTCTGCCTGCGGGTGCATGGGGGATTCAGCATGCTTCTTTCTCCAACGACGATGTCTGCCCTCCTGACGATCAAGCGCGCTCACGCCCATCATACGTTTCTGGTCATGAGGCAGATGCATCGTGCGGTCGGGGTTGCCCTGATCGTGCTGCTGGGCCTGGTCCCGCCTAGGATCGCCGAAGCCGATGGCGACCCCCGTCAGATCACCACAGTTGTCGCCAAAGTGTCGCCGGCGGTCGTTCGCATCATCGTCGTGCCGGCGCCGAAATCTGGAGACCACAAATCCGCGTCCAACGCCGCCGGCGCCGCGCCATCGGGAGGGCATCGTCATTGGTTCCGGTTTCATCATCGATCCGGCTGGGTTTATCGCCACCAACTTGCATGTGGTCAAGGATGCGGCCGCGGTATTTGACAAGACCGCTGATGGCGTCCGCTACCCGGCCTCAATCGTCGGCGTGCCCCACACGGTGGACATAGCGTTGCTGCGAATTGACGCCGGGCACGACCTGCCATCCGTGCCATTGGCCGACAGCGACAAGATGCATGTCGGTGACACGGTTATCACCATCGGCAGCCCATTCGGGTTCGACAACAGCGTGACATCCGGCATTATTAGCGCGGTCAATCGGAATATCTTGGAAAGCCCTTTCGACGACTATATCCAGACCGACGCCGCAATTAACAGCGGCAATTCCGGCGGCCCGGTGCTCAACCTGGACGGCGAGGTTATTGGCATGACGTATTATCGCCCAGCAGAGGATTCTCCGGTCTTGCGTTTGCAATTCCGTCAGATCAACTCAATTTCGTTTTTAGTCGCCTGATGAAGACAGGTGAGGTTGATACGGGCATGCTGCCGATTTACACCCAGCGGGTCACCTGGATGCTGCAGCAAGCGCTGCACACCCCAACTTAGAAGGTGCCCTGGTTTCGTCGTTGCAGGATGACGGCGACACGATGCTGAACGGCAAGATCAAACTCGGCGACGTAATCACGACGTTCAATGGGGAGCAGGTCTCCGATCCGCGCGACCTCGCGCGCAAGGCGGCGGCCGCGCCGATCGGTAGCGATGCTGTGCTAGCCCATCTTATTCAGCGCATGGCAGGGATTCGTTGGCGGATGTAGCGTAAGCGTCTGATTTGAAGCAGAGATTTGGGTGTCGAAGCCGATTTCCCCCGAATCAGACGCTCCACGCCGCCATGGTCGAAGATAACCTCCTGCCATTCAGTTTCCCAGCCGTCGAGCGCAAGAAAGTCACCGCCGCATTTGATGGCGGACGCATAACCTCCGACGGCGGCGTGATGTTGCTCGCCGCAATCGAAAAAGACCTCGGCATCGCCGACCGGCTTGCACCGCTGATGACCGATCCGCGCAATCCGCTGCTGGTGACACACAGTGTGGCTGACATCCTGCGTGCACGCATGCTGGCCATTGCCTGTGGCTATCAGGACGCCGACGACCTCGACCACCTGCGCACCGATCCTGGCTTCAAGCTGGCCTGCGGGCGTTTGCCCGACAGCGGCACCGATCTATGCTCGCAGCCGACCGTGTCGCGATGGGAGAATGCACCGACCCTGCGTGAGGTGGTGCGCATGACCTACGCCATGGTCGACACCTATTGCGCCAGCTACAAGCGGCCCCCGCGCGCGGTCACCCTGGATATCGATGACACGCTCGACGTTGTGCATGGCCATCAGCAGCTTTCGCTGTTCAACGCTCATTACGATGAACGATGCTTTCTGCCGATCCACGTCTACGACACCGCCACATCGCGCCCCGTGGCGGTGTTGCTGCGCACCGGCACGACGCCGTCAGGGTGGAGATCCACGGCCACCTGCGGCGCCTGGTGCGCCGGATCCGCAGCCATTGGCCCAATACACGGCTGACCATCCGCGGCGACGGCCATTACGGTCGGCCTGAAGTGATGGCGTGGTGCGAGGCCAATGGCATCGATTATATCTTCGGCCTGGCTGGCAATGCGGTTGTGGATCGCCTGGTGGAACCGATCGGGACGATGTGCGGGTGCGCCGCGCGGAGGGAGAAGCCCCGGTCGTGGCGCCGCTACTGCGGCGAGTGCCGGCAGCGCGGTTTCCAGACGCTGGGTCGGGTGGTAGCCAAGCAGGGTGCGCGCCTTCGTGATGTCGGCGAAACAGTGGCGGACGTCGCCGGCGCGCGCTTTGTCCATGATTTCGGGTCCGATATGGCCGTGACCCATAGCGTCGGCCAACATCCAGGCGACCTGTTCGATCGTGTAGACGTGGCCGCTGCCGATGTTGAAGATCCGGGCGGCCGCGGCCGGGCTGTCGATCGCCAGTCGAAACGCCTGAGCGATGTCGTCGACATGGACGAAGTCGCGATGCTGGCGGCCGTCCTCGAACACCAGGGGCGGCTGTCCGTTCAGCAGCCGCGCACCAAAGTTGGCCAGCACGCCGGTATAGGGATTGGACAAAGCCTGTCCCGGTCCGAACACATTGAACAGACGCAAGGCAACTGTGTCGATGCCGTAGTTTGCGCCAATGATGAGGCAGCTTCGTTCCTGACTGTACTTGGTCAGAGCATAGATCGAGGCAAGATCGGGCTCCTTGTCTTCATCGGTCGGCACCGGGACCAGGCGGGCGCCGTCGGGCAAAACCGGATCCCAGCCGGACGCGGTACGACCGACGCTCCGCCGGACGGAACGGACTGGTGTGCCGTCCTCTGTCGTGTAGCGGCCTTCGCCATAAACGCTCATGGAAGATGCAACAACGAGACGTTCGACCGGGTTGCGAATCAGTTGTTCAAGCAGCACAGCGGTGCCGAGATCGTTGACGCCGACATAGCGGGCGATCTCGTACATGCTTTGGCCAACACCGACCTCCGCGGCAAGGTGCACCACACCGTCGACGCCATTGAGAGCGGTAGACATTGTTTCGGGATCGCGAATATCGCCGCGGATCAGTTCGACATCAGGCGGCAACGACAGCGGGGCGTTACCATGCACCTGTTCCGATAGGTTGTCGAGGATACGAACACGGTGCCCATACATCAGTAATTTGAGGCAAAGGTGGCGCCCGATAAAGCCTGCGCCGCCGGTCAACAAAAGGCACTTCGGCATACGCGAGCTACCCCTCTATTTACGTCTACGCGGTAACCACACCCACGCGAGGCGGTTCCCGGTTGATGAAGAAAAAGATGTAGCTGTCGAACAGAAGAGAAGTTTCGACGCGCCCAATCACCAGAACGCGCGTAACCCTGATTTGGCGGCAACCCGGGCTGCGGCCCGGCGTTGATGAGGAATACTTTTCAGGAGAACGAGGATGCCGGACGACAAAAAAGTGCCGCGCCAAAAATCATATGATCGTGCGCGGGAAATGACCGAGAAGGCGCTCGATGCTTTCGTCGAGGATGACGAGAAGAGCGGCTCTCAGCTGGTCGAGCAGGCGAGGAGCGTCAACCAGGACGCGGTCCGCGACGTGCACGCGGAACTGGAGGAAGACGCGGGTTCGGAGCACGACCCAAAGAAGCTGCGACAGGCCTCGTCGAAGAACAATCCGGGGTAATAAAGAGTGAGGAGAACGGTCGGTGTCCAGCTTATGCACCAGCCGTTCCGCGTGTACCCAACACAGCGCGTGCTGACCAACGTTGAACTGTCCGGCGTCATCGCTCAGCACCACCGCCTCGCAGAGGAACTTGTGCGACTGAACGCTGCCCCATAAGGCGCCCTCGGTGGCGACGCGTACTGGGTTGGGTGTCACGTGCAGCTTGGTCAAGCCGAGCCGCTCGAGATGCGCCAGCCAGGCTTTCTGATCGGCGAATTCTGTTTGCGGTTCGGCCATCAGGCTGGCGATCAGCGGCGCGGACAAGGCCTGCGCGCGCATATAGCCGTAGGCTGCCTCGTTGAGCACGTAATCGGTATGGCCGGCACGCAGCAAGTCGAGAAAGTTCAGCCGGCTTTTCGATGACCGCGTGCCAAACCAGGTGAACCAGTCATTGCCGATCTGCGTGCAAAATCCGTTCTTGCCGGCATGGCGCGCACCGGTGTCATCGACGGAGACATAAGGCGATGTCTCCAGTCCCGCGCGCAGGATGTCCTGAGCTTCACTGACGAAATCATCCTGCTTGTCGGTCAGCAGGCGTTGCAACTGACGCTTGGAGATCGCCACGCCCAGCGAGCGAAGCAACGCCGCGAGACGGGGCAGCGTCGATTGACCCTGATGGTATTGCATCAGCACGAAGCGCCGCAGTTCGGGGCCGAAATGACCCTCGATCCCGTCTGGCAGCGGGGCTAGGATCGTGCGTCCATCCGGCGTCACCCAGCGCTCGCGCTGGTAACAGGTGGCCTTGGCTGAAATCACAAGGTCCTGCACCAGGAAGGGCTCGTGGCCCTTGAAGCGCGATCCTTCGGGGACCGCTGCCTTGACCACCTGGTCTTCGATTTTGACCCGAGGCGTCACCTTGCCACGGAACCGCCACTTGCCCTTTTTTCGCCGCCTCCGTCGCCTTGTCCATGCCGCTCGGTGTGCTTGGCTTGATATTCGGGCGGCCCTTCAGGCCTTTCAGCCGGGCGATCTCTTCGCGCTGTTCGCCCACAACCTTTTCCAGTTCGCCGACCTTGCCGAACAGTTCAACCAGCAGAGCCTCGAGCTCTGGTCGGCTCAGACCAGAAAGGGGCGGCGGCTGCGGCACATGCGCAAAGAATCGCACCGAGTGTCGAGCCGGAGCAAGCAAAAAATGCAGCCATGCCCACATTTTTGCCCCTGTTACGCGAATGGCAGACACGACAAGCCCTTCTGGACGGATGCTCATGACCATCTTCGCCGGCAACGGCGAGTTCGGGCGCACCCTCATTGCAAGCCGAACAACTGACGGGAGGCGACCGCCAAGGCGCGCGGTGGTGCCTTCGGCCGGCCAAGGAAAATGCGCCCAGACCAGCAGAAATTGGCGAGGGAACTCGCCCGAGACGGGAAGTCGATCAGCGCCGTTGCCAGGACCTTCGACGTCCACGCCGCGACGATTTACCGCGTCATCGTGGGATAGGGGCCTATGCCGGTCTTCTGTCCCGCTCAGCCGCACAGGCCTGTTCCGCGCGTTCCCGATACTTCACTGCGTCCGTGATGGGTTCGCAACCAAAGGTGCTTCGCGTCGTTCATCGGAAGCAGGAGAGCATTCAGGCTTGTGGTTCAGGAGGGTTGTGGTGAAGAGGCCGGGCGATCTTCGAGAGCAAGCAAGGCGTTTTCGACAATTGGCATCGGGCATCAGCGACCGCCGGACACTCGAGGCTTGCGGCGGAATATGAGGCGGTGGCGGCGGCGATGGAGAGATTGAACCTCATCCGCAAACGTGCCTATCAGATATGGGAGGAGCAGGGGCGGCCTGAGGGCCTTCATGCCGACCACTGGCACGATGCTGAGCTGCAAGTGACTGCGGACGAACGCTACGAAGGCGAAGATCCCGCCGTCGGGAAACCATGATGCCGCTGCGGCTGAAGCTATCGCAGCCGCCGTGTTCGAAGACGAAGAGGTGGCGGCCTTCCCCCGCCCCGATTACCTCCCTGAGATACGCGAGACTTTTGGGTCTATGTTTTCGGACGATGTAACCCGCTGAGAACTCAACGGCAGGCCCCAACGCGATCTCCCCCTTCACGCTCAACGGAGAGTTGGAGAGCGACGGCAAGGTTACTCAAATTGGTATTGGCGTGCTGATGGTGTGACAAAAGCAGCGGGACACCTTTAAGCTCCTTGCACGCCAAGGGTTCAAGACTGAGGCGTAGAGCGCTAGGCGACCGTCGGTCTTTACGCCCTTCCCCCAGTTTCGGCCGCACCCGCCGAATACGGGTTGAGTTAAGTCAAGGTCAATTCTGCGTGTGTCGCACTGCGGAATCCACAACCGCCAAGGGTTCACCGCGTTTGGTAGGCGAGCGCCTAGCATAGCGAGCGGCTTGGTCTGGAAAGGGATACGCGATGAGTTCGATCTCACGTTTAATACTTCTGGTGGCCGGTTTGTTGGCGTTTCCCTTAGCTGGCGCTGTAGCGCAGGCCGTCGACACTGGAAAATCGACGGCACCTGGCGTTGCCCCTGGCGCCGCTACTGACGGAAGCAAGACTGGGGCGGGACCCAGAGGGACCCCGGTCGGCCCGTCTACGGAGCCGTCAGAGGCCCATTCTGCGGCCACACCCCGGGCGCCTGGCGAACCACAGGGTATCGCGGCCGCCCAGGCACCGACCAACACTTCGGAGGCGAAACAGCCACCAATGACAACGGTGAAGCCGAAGGGACCATAGCCGAAGCTGCGGAGGGCGGTCCGCAAAAAGGCGCGCTTACGCCGGGTGCGCCCCTCACCTCCGGGCGAATCGCGTCACGGATTTTTCGACGGCAGCTCAGTGCAGGCACCGTATGAGCGATGTCCGATTTCCTGCCGGGCGAGAGGACGAAGTCGGAACATGCCGCTTGCCTGTCCTTCAGATCCCGATTGCCCGGGGCAACCGGACACGTCGCTTGCCCGATTCGCTCTGGCGACAGAGATGCTGCGATGGTCCGTATGTAGAAAAGTCGCATTGGCGATCCACTGACGGACCGAGGGCTCGCTGAGGGCTGGGCTGATGCCCAGGGATAAACAGGCGCACCCTGAAATGGCGATGCTTAATCTTCTTCATTGCGTAATGCGATGCGGCTGTCCCGTCGGGCTAGCTTTGAAAGAGAAACTTGCGCAGGCGCGGCGGGGCTGTCCAGAGCGGTCTCCGCCCTGCCTGTCTTTTCTCAATCCCAAGCAAGCAAGGCGGTGGCTTGGCGAGCAGGGGCGTTTTCCCCGCGCTTACTAGTTTGTCGCCCCCGGGCCCCAACCGCCTGCATGAACGGAGATCAACAACCCTGCCGCGGCCGCGACTGGCAAGGCCCTGAGCGCTCAACGGGCCGACGTTCTCGAAGAAGCATACCGGGCATGCCGGCGTAACGACGCGCCCCCGGCTGCGACGGGATGACGTTCGACCAGATTACCGCCTACGGGCAGGATCGATGGCTGAAGAGTTGCGGCAGGAGCTGCGGGCTGGCGACTATCGGCCACAGCCCCTGCTGCGCGTGTGGATACCAAAGAGCAACGGCGGCCAGCGCCCGCTCAGCACATCAGGCGACAAGATGAACGCGGGAAATCCGAATCCGAGCTTGGCCGCCAAATCATCACGATCCGCCTTGCTCGCGCCCGGTGCGAGCGGGCGACAGGTGGCGACAATATTGTGATTGAACGGTTCTGCCTCTTCTGGCTCAGCAATCGCCCGACCAGCCGAAGGCACCGGCCGCGACCATATCCCCGGACCCGGCAGGAATGCCAAAAACCCCGTCTTGACCGTGGCGACGGTGAAGCTGCAGGGAAGTTCACGGATCAGCAAGCTGCCGGGTCTGCGGTGTACAATGACCAAAACCAAAAGATCGGCAGTCTGGATGACTTGATCATCAAGGATGGCAACCGAATCGTCCTGGGTGTTGTCTCGGTTGGGGGCTTTCTCGGCATGGGCAACAAATTGGTTGCGGTTCCGTATGATCAACTTCACCTGGAAGCAGACAAGGATCAGACAAAGATTACTATGCCGGGCGCCACCTGACGCTCTAAATGCGATGCCCACCTTCACATACGGTGGATAAACCAACACCGTCGGAGTGGTGTTAGCGGCCGTGTAATCCGCGTCCCAAAAACGGCGCGTGTGATCCACCCGTGGATGGCCAGCGATGGACGGTGGTGTCCTATCCGCTTTAGCGACCGTGATAGCCCTGCGCGCACGGCAGCCAGCGGGGTCTCCGTTCTGGTTCCGCCATGATGCAGGGCGAAAGCCCTTCGTCCCTCAGTCAGAAACTTGAAGCAACTCTGTTCAGGGTGGAGATGACCTGCCAAACACTCCCCTGCCCGTACTCGCGCGGCGGCGGTTTGCGCCGTCGGGCCGCTGTTCTGCCGCTCGGACCGCTCCGGCCCATCCTGCGACGCATGCCGTGGACAGGCTCGAGGCTCGGCCGGAACGCGATCGAAGTCGGCTCCATCGATCTCATGAAAAGCGACCACAGCTACCCGCGACGTCGAGCGGCTGAACTTACCGGTTATAATCTGGCGGCGGCTGTGAGGAGCCGTTATCATACCACCGTCGCGGTCATAGCGATTGTCGGAACGGTGTCGGCCCCGCATGGCTCGCGCTTCGTCGTCCCGACCGCTGGTCAAATGGGCCTCTCAGCCAGCGGGATCGCAACGAGCGCGATCAGGCGGGGAGCCCCTCGCCTGATTTTTCGACCGCTGCTGCGGCCTCCCATGGCGCAGGTCCGACCGAATAACGTCTAGTATTCGTCGCGTATGTTGCCGCCAATGGCGGCCGCAGCGCAGGCGACGAATGCGCCGATCATCAGCGAAAGTGCCGTGAAGATCGCGAAGGTGGCCGTGGCCTTGCGGGCGGCGTCGGCCGCTTGCCGGGCTTTGGTTTCCGCCTCTTTGGTGCTCGCGATCGTATCATCCACGCGTTTTTGGGCGTCGGCCTGCGGAATGCCGGTCTTCGCCGCCACAAGCTGGGCGAGGTAAGTGCGATCGCCTGGCGGCACGTCGCCGTTCCGAACACCGTTGGCGAGGATGCGGCTCGCCTGCGCGGCGACATCCTGATTGCTGGCCGACGCATCGACGTGATCCGAGCGGAAAAGAGTATCGACCGAATAGCCCGAGACGCCAGAGGTTGCCGCCTGTGCCGCCCCGCCGGCGACTGTCGATGCCGCGCGCACGCCGCCGCCAACGATTGAAGAGGTCGCTGCCGCAAGCAGAGCCGTGCCGACGATCGTGGTCAGCGCCCACGACAAAAAGCCATGCGCCGTGTCGCGGAAGAAAACCTCATGCGTGTGGACGCCGGTCCATTTGGTGCGCAGCCGCCCGGTGATAAAGCCGCCGAGCGCCGAGGATAGCCACTGAACGACGATCAGGCCGATACCTGCGCTGATCGTAAAGGTGGTGACGGACGCGCCCGAATTCGGCCACGCCGAAATCGTGGTGAGGCCGAGACCCGCGCCTAGGGATGTGAGGACCACCGTTAAAGCAAGGGCCGCAAAGGCCCCTGCGAAAATCGCCGCCCAACTGACGGCAGAGGACGAGGCTTCGTTACCGAGAGCCGTCGTCCGCGCGGCGGAGCCCGCGGGAACCGTGTCCATGATCAGTGCCAGATCAGCGCGAGAAGGATGATGATCGGAATTGGCACGCCGAGCAGCCAAAGCAGAATTCCGCGACCCATGATTGTTTCCTCCAGTTTTTACAACGCCGTTGGCGACGACCTCCCCAAGCCCGATTAGGGGCTGGGCAGGTGGCATGGCCGATCAGCGTTGCAAATCAAGAACCAAGCGACTTGTTCAGAACAACGGTGGGTCTACTTGCTTGCCGGGTCGTTGCTCTTCCCTTTCGATTGACTATCTGATTTCCTAGCGGCATTGACAGCGTCGGCGTCGCTTTTTCCTGAGGGCGTGTTGGTACCAGCAGCGGCCGTTCCGGCCGTCGCATTATCTTCCTGGGGGCGTGGCCCGAGCCAGCGGGGTCGGACCCAGCAGCCAGTGAGGAGGCAATGGGCGCGGCCGACAGGGCGAGCACAAGAGCAAAAGACCACATCTTGATCAGCATCGGACTACTTCCTCCTTTTCTCTTTGACGCGCAGCGCGACAACAGAGGCTGAACGTTTGAGGGGGTTGGTTCGGTAGCTATCACCTTGTGTGCCTCACGCTGATTTGTTCAAATCCGGTCCAACGCGGGTTAGGACCGCCGCGTTCGGTAGTCGGCATGAGCGAAGCGGGCAACGAGGTTAGGATACGGCGATGATTTCGTTCTCGCGTTCGATACTTCTCGCAGCCGGCTTGTTGGCGTTCCCCTTGGTTGGCGCTATAGCGCAGGCCGTCGACACTGGAAAAATCCACGGGCCCGAGCTCCGTCTCATCGGGCGGCCGGGGCAATCGGGTGTAGGTGGACAAACAAGCGGCATGGCCCGATCTCGCTAGCGTGCCCGGAGTAGGCTCCAGCTCAAGAGCGAAAGATCGACCACGCTGCACGCCTTGCGAGGACAAACGCGAAACAGGCGCACCTGCGTTCATTGATGCGCCTGTTCTTGGATGATGCATGCCCGTGGGCGAACCACAGCCGGCGAGCGTATCGGATACTCATAGTCTACATCTGTCAATTCAAGCGTGGGCGAGGTCAACCCAAGGCTTGCGAGCAGTCGAGCGGCGGCTGTTTCAGAGCGGTCCCTCGCCAAGTAATGTCAGCTGCATCCCGATCTTGATGTTGCGCATGGAAAGTTCCTCCCACTATTGATGATGCCGCCCGCGTTCACGGCGCTACGAGGCCGTAAGCGCGTATGCCGGTCGACACGGTGGCGCAGACCGCGGCTGGACGCTTCACGAACGCAGTGACAAGACGCTGGACGATCTGGCGCGGATGTTCAACGCGAGTAAGCTCCACCTATGCCGCACGTCCGTTTTATGCCAATCGACCTCACGGCATGGGTTTTACTTCGAATGAGCCAGTCCTAGGCTGCCTTCACGCGACCGCCACCCGGCTTCTTGCGTTTTGACGATGATTTGTCCGTGTCTTCTTCCCCGGCCATGGCCTCGGCATGATGTGCTGCGCCGTAATTTCAGTCAGTTTAAGGTCCGTTTGTTTCTCCTCTTCGAGGGTGGCCGACAGCAGATCTGCAATCTCCTGCTCCCCGAGGGCCTTAGCCAACGCGATATCGGTTCCGTAGGCGGCTATTTCATAGTGCTCAATCCGTTGCATGCCGGCGACGATCACCAAGTCTAGGATGGGCCCTTTACCATCTTGTTCTCCGATTTCGTGTTGCGCCTCCTCGACAAGGCCACGCATGGCCTCACAGACTTTACGCCCGGGGCGGATCTCCAGCTTTTCCAATGCCTCTTCAACGCGTCCGATTTGCGTCTGAGTTTGATCGATGTGTAGCTGGATCCCCTCGCGCAGGGCGGGAGCGGTTGCCATTTTTACCGCCTTCTGCATGCACCGCAGGGCCTGCTTTTCGGCGCTGTATGCGTCTTTGAGCTCTTCCGCGAGCAACTCGAGAACTTCCAATTCCATAAACACCCCTGTGCGTGGTTCAAATGCGGGCACCAGGCACGATCCGACGGATATGTGCAGGCATCCTTCTACAGAGCGCACCAAGAGGCCGACTGGTTCAAGTCACAAAGTGGGGGATACGCTGTCGGATCAGTATCGGCTGCCGTATCGCTCACGGCGCTTCGGTCGCCCAAGTCTCGATGAGCGTCGCAAGAATTCCCCGCGTGCGGCCGCGTCATAGGCCTCTCGCCCGCATGACTCGCCTCGCGGCACCTTAACGATTGGAATCGGATTCCGATCGATTGCGATTACTCAGCAGCCCATATTTAACCTTGCCCCCTCTTCTGTCGGTTTTCCGACCATGATGTGCAGGTTCTAAAAAACCGCAAGTTGTCCGGACCGAGGTTGCAACGGCAACATCGGACCGCCCCGTTCATATAAGACCAGGGGTTCGATCGTTCAGCGGCTTACGCCCGCCGCGAGCACCCCGCACCCATCAACCCGCTGCCCTCGGCCAAGGATTTAGGTCGCGTCCGATCGCGACGCGAGGCGGAACATCTGCACTTGACGGTGATTGTGCGACCATTAGTGAAGCCTGCGCGTTTTAGAGCAAATGGGAATAACCAAGCATGAGAGAAGTTGGCGCCGCTGCCATCGCGTTGGCGTTGTGCCGCATGTGCTTCAAACGCTCTACCGCCGTCGAACAGTAGTAACCAGTTCGTTCCTCAGGCTAGCGCGGTGCGTGTTTTGGTCAGTGATCTCCAGCCGCTGTCGTCAGCTTCGAGGTGCTTGGTTAGTTACAACATCGGCCGGCCACCGGTAACAGGGATCAGCGCCGAAGTGATGTAGCTCGCTTCGTCGGATACCAACAGGACATATGCTCCCGCTGGTACAGCGTTTCCATGAACGACTCCTATCACGCGGCCTCGCCGATCTTGTAGGTCCAGGTGAACCACAGGGTCGGCGTTGATGTCATCGAGATAGGCGAGGATGCGTGCCTTGAGTTCAGGCTTCGATGCGACGCAAATGTGGCGGAGCATCGAGCGCGCCATCTTCGAGAAGAAGCCTTCCACCAGATTGAGCCATGACGCGTGCTTCGGGGTAAACACGAAGGAGAAGCGGCCCTCGGGCTGCGTGGCGAGCCAAGCATTCGTCTCTTTCGAGATGTGGACCGAATGGTTGTCGAGGATCAGTTTTATCGCCGTATCGGTCGGATAGGCTGCATCGAGCCGCTTGAGGAAGCTGAGGTATTCCCGCGACCGATGGCGTTCCTCGACACAGGCATGCACCTTGCCGGTCAGCAGATCGATCCCGGCCAGCAGGCTCAATGTGCCATGACGTTTGTATTCATGGTCGCGCGCGAAGGTCGCATGAACTCCGGGCTTCGGCGGCAAGTCGGGTGCGGTGTTGTCGATCGCCTGGATGCCCGGCTTCTCGTCATAGGAGATGATCGCGACGTTCCCTCCTCGCGTGCTCGGTCGCCCGCACCGGCCTCGGCGGCACGCAGAACAGCGACCTCGCGATAGACGCAGAGCACCTCGGCCATCTTCGTCTCGAACGCCGGGTCACGCCGTTCCAGATAGTAGCGCACCTTGTGTGGCTTGACGTCATCGCGGGCCAGGATCTTGCAGACCGTCCCCTGGACGACGCTGGCCAGACAAGGATGTCCGGCGGCCACTGCGTGCTCACGCACATGGCGCGCCAACAGCCGGGTGGTCCAAAGCTCGTGCGGATATCCCAGGTCTTTGGCTTTCCGGCAGGCCAGCGATGTCAGCCACGCACGGGCGTCAACCGTAATCTCTGGCGTCTTGCCTGGCCGCGGGCTGTCTTCGAGGGCCGCCATCACACCGAACCGTACCGCTCGACGCAAGCAGCGCAGGACGGTCTGATGGGTCACGCCAAACGCCTCGCCGACCGCGTGGGCCGAGGGATCGACGCGATAGGCCAGAAGGATGCGGGCTCGCTCGACCCAACCCGCCGGTTCCGTCCGAGACCGCGCAATCCTTTCCAGCTGCGCCAGGTCGTCCTCGGTAATCGAGATATCGATGACCCGACGGCGTACTCTTCGAGGGCATCGGCCGCCGGGTCGCCGTACAGCACAACAGCACAGCGAGCGTGCGCGCGACGCTTCCTCGATCAAGGTTTCCAGGGATTTTCCTTTCCCGGTCATCGGCGGCCAACGCCAAGGATTCTCAAAGGTTTCAGCGAAGCGGTCGTCGGTTCAGCACCTCCATGTTGAAGCTTGTGCAATGCTGAATTCGCGGCTGGCACACGCCGCAGGAACATCAGCCCCTGCTCATACCGAAACATCGCCACTTTCGGCACGTTTGAGCAGGATAGTGTGCTGAGGAGGGCTCCGCGCGAAATGGTGATCGCGGTCGTGAATTGACAGAAATTAAAGCAGCGCTTTCAAATTTCCAGGCCGGCTGTGGTTTCGCCCACGGGTGCGAAAGCGGACGAACAGGCGCGCCAAAAGGCTAGTGGTGCGCCTGTTCTGATTAGCCGATTGAGGCGTCTACCCGCTCGAGAGGCGCAATTCGGACGCAGTCACAGCGGCCCTTATGGCTAGAGGGGGTTTGATAACCGATAGCTGGTGGGAGCTGATCTTCGTGGCACTGGCGGCAACCGCTGCCTTCTTCTCAGAGTGGCACATCGTGGCCCATCTGATCGGCTAGCTGGCGCCGCATGCTGTATCGGTCTTGTCAGCTTGGTGATTTGGTTAGTGGACGGCCTATGAATAGACCAGTTATTGAGCGCCGCGTCAGGTGCGCCTGCCTTTTGTTCAGGCACGGTCGGCCAAGCGAGTGTCTATCGCCCTTTGAGGTTGTCGGATGACGGCATGGTGTTTTTCCACGGCTTGAATGATGACCTCATGGGGAACACCGGCACCGCCCATGGGTTTGCGGATGACGCTAAGAACCGCAGCAGCGGCAGGCCTCGTCGCTTTTGCCTGTGCTGTCTTTCCGGTTCTTGGGTTGCTTGGGACGCCGCCGGCGCGTTCGCCCTGCTTTTGCTGTGGATATACTACTCGAGCCAGATTTTCTTAATCGGCGCGGAATTCACCCGGGCGTGGGCGGATATCATCCATCAGGGCGGGCCGATACGCCCGACCTGCGGGCCGACGATCAGCCCGCCGTTTCGAAAGATCCCGGAACAAAAGCCTCAGGCCGGCATGTGGAAAAGCTCGAGGCGCTGAAGTCGGCGTGTTGTGACTGAAGCCACAGTGCTGAGGGCCCAAGGGCCGTCGCCTGATCGAGCGGGAGGCCCGAGGCGACGAAGCCTCAGAAACGTCCCGAGGCCAGGACTTCGCCGCCGCCAATAAAGATTCGGGTCTGACGGTCAATTTCGCCGTCCAATTCAGCCGCAACCTGCGCAAGTTGCAATCCCATTGGATCGTTCGGGATTGCTCTTGCGAGACGCCGTGCGCGGGCTGCCCGGGTCAACAGGTCTTCCAAATCTTTCGGGGCCATAGGTTCCTCTGCCATCGGGCCACCAACGCTCGCCAGCCGGTGTCGTTCGAGCGAGACGGAGCGTGGAGCGGCCTAGACAGCCTGGCGGATCTTTGATGTTTGATCATTGATTGGTGATAACCACTAATCTCTCCTTGAGCGTTTAGGCCTTTGTCGCCGTACCGATGAGCGACAAGGAGAACAAGGAGGATAGTATACCCCAACTCTTTGAGAACCCGAATCTCCCTCTTGCGAATCAGTTCCGCCGCGATTCTAGTCATTGCATGATCCGCGCCGGCTTCCTTGACCCCGGATCGCGTAGCGACCTGATCGAACTGACCCGAGATGGGTCTGTGGCTCACCGACTGGCACGGCGGGCCAATGCGTTACTGTTGCTGGAATGGGATGAGCTGCGAGGTGATCGCCAAGGTGCTCTTTCTGGACGACGATACGATCCGCACCTGGCATCGGCTGTATCAAGAAGAGGGCATCGAAGGCCTGGCGGGCTTTGGCCACGAAGGCAGCGCCTGCCGCTTAAGCGATGCGCAGCAGGACAAGCTGAAAGCCTGGATCACCGTGACGCTGCCACGGACAACCCGTGAGGTTGGTGCCTGGATCGAGACAGAATGCGGCATCACCTATGAGAGCCGATCTGGCCTGATCGCGCTGTTGCATCGTTTGGGCATGGAGCATCGCAAGCCGAAAGCCGTGTCGTGCAAGCTAGACCCTGACAAGCAGGTGGCTTTTATCAAAGCGTATGAAAATCTCCTGAACCAGCTTGGGGATGACGAGGCCGTCCTATTTGGCGATGCGGTGCATCCGACGCATGCGGTGCGGCCTCTGGGGTGCTGGGCGCCGAAAGACACACCGCTTGCGGTGCCGCAAACGAGCGGCCGGCAACGCCTGAACATTCACGGTGCGATCGATCTCGAGACCGGCAGAACCCGTATGATCGAGGCGGCAACGGTGAATGCGATCAGCATGATCATGTTGCTGCGGGCGATCGAGGCGATGTATCCCGGCAAGCGGCTAATCCATCTGTTTGTGGACAACGCCCGCTACCACCACGCCAAACTGGTGCAGGCTTGGCTGGCCCGGCCGGGGTGCCGGGTCAAACTGCACTTCATCCCCGCCTATTGCCCGCATCTGGATCCTGCTGAACGGCTATGGGGGTTGATGCACAAGCATGTCACCCACAATCGATGTCATGCGACATTCGCTGACTTCAAAGCCGCGATCCTGACCTTTCTCCGCGAGGAGGTGCCCAGAAAATGGCACACCTATTGTGATGAGGTAACGGATAACTTCCGTATCATCTCGCCTGGGAAGTTTCGGGTTCTGCACTGAGCGGGGTATATTTAAATGCTGATAAAGTTGTGGGCTTTTGCTCTTGTGCTCGCCCTGGCGGCACCCGTCGCATCCTCACTAGCCGCCGGGTCCGACCCCGCTGGCGCTGGCCCACGCCCTCAGGAAGATAATGCGACTGCCGGAACGGCTGCTGCTGGTGCAAACACGGCCTCAGGAAAAAGCGACGCCGACGCTGTCAATGCCGCTAGGAAATCAGATAGTCAATCGACAGGGAAGAGCAACGACCCGGCAAGCAAGTAGACTATTGTCCTGAACCAGCCGCCTGAGCCGCACGTCCCTTACGGGCACGCACTCCCGACAGGGATATCTCCGCAACCCCACGACCAAGGCAAAATCTCAACCCCCTGTTTGAAACGGGGGGTCTTCTTCCGCGCTCTGCGCCCCTTTTTCGTGCTAAACCATCATTCATGCAGGTTCACCTCTTCATTCAGACAAAGAGCCGAAGTCAGAGCCTTCACGTCCGACGAAACGGGCAGAAATTTGCCAGCCGAATACGCACCCTGGAGGGCGCTTAACGGGCGGCCGATAAGTGTCGGCTCAACAACAGACCCTGTTGTGGCCGCTATCGCCAGGGATGGCTTCTTTCTCATGAGTGGGAGCAACCAACACACCTGAGTTGAACCGGAACTAACAGGCGTTACGCAATTGCACTCCCCCCGGGCGACACAGCGGTCCGGCGTAAGAGGGAGTCCAAAAATCTTGGGTTCACACTTGTCAACGCGAGCGGATAATGGCCGCCCAAACGCCAAACAGACGCACCGCTAGCCGTTTGGGGCGCCTGTCCGCCGTTTCCGGGGTCCGGGGGCGAAACCGCAGTCGGCGCGGCATCGGGAGTATGTGTTAATTTCTGTCAACTCACGACACTGGAATTAGGTGCTACAGTTAAGAAGCGCCTATGGTCCTTTTCCCTGCTGAACACCCGGTCGAGCAGGAGGGTGAGCTGATGTTTGACCTGAGTAAGCTCCGGTCCCGGTGGCAGGATCGGAATATATCGCTTGCATGTCCTTCGGAGCGAAACTGCCCAGGGCAACCTGAGGAGTGGCTTGCCCGATTCGCTCTGGCGACACAGCGTCTGCGCTGCGCGGTATGCAAAAAAGCGGCGTTCGCGGTCCACTGGCGCACAGAGGGCGCCTTGAGGGCTGGGCAGTTTCGCCGGGAATAGTGCCTGCCTTGCTATCGGGCCAAACGAACCGGACGGAAAAGGCAGACAACAAGCAACTCCGTCCGACAGTTCATAACTGGGTATAGCGTAACTGGAATCGAAGTACTTCGTTGCTTTGATAGGGCCAACGCACACGTGATTGTTGGCATTGAACTCAGCCACATCTAATTTGGTTAGCCGCAGGAGCTCAGAGAAGACCGTAATCTTTTGGGCTGAACGAAACCTCAGGTTTCCGATCATGGTCCGAATCTTTGATTGATATCGTGATTGATATCTTTGCGACCAAGGAAATCTCGGACAAACACGCCATAAATGGAGCGGCCCGATGAACGAGCAGACCAGACGCGATGCGAGCTGTTTCGTGTGACCGGTGCAGCCAGTTTGGGACTGGTTGCTGGCCAAGCGATGATTCCCGGCGCGGCTTCGGCTCAGCCGGCGGCCGGCATGCAACCGCAGCCGAACCCGGGCAGCATCGCCGGAGACCGGACAACAGCCGACATCATCGTCGAGACACTTATCACCTGGGGTGTGCCGGTCATCTTAAGGATGGTCGGTGACGAGATCGGCCCGCTGATCGAAGCCATAAGCGTGCGTCAGGACAAGATTTACTACGTTGGCGTCCGCCACAAGGAGGCTGCCGCTTTCATGGCAGCGGATACGCCAAGCATACCGGACGATTGGTTGCCTGCATCGCCGCCACCGGCCCCGGCGCCATCCATCTTATGAACGGCCTGTACGATGCCAAGATGGACAGCGCGCCTGTCATCGCCCTCACCGGGCTGACGTTCCACGACCTGATCGACACCCGCTTCATGCAGGACGTCAACACGGTCGAGCTTATGAAGGGAGTGCACTGTGCAACACGGCTGTCACAAGCCCGGGCCACTGGTGGTCACCATCGCCTGCCGCTCGGCGCTTGCCGGACGCGGTGTCGCTCACATCACCGTACCGAAAGACGTGCAGGCCATGAAGCTTTCAGCGGACAAGCCGTCGATGGAGTATCACGGGCTGCGTACCTCGTCGTCCTGGCTGCCGGACGCGGCCGTCCTGGCGCCCGATCAGTTGCGCGCGGCCGCTGATCTGCTGAACGGCGGCAAACGCATCGCGGTCTTGACCGGTCAAGGCGCGCTCGGGGCTCGTGCCGAGATTACCGCGCTGGCCGACCGAGTGGCCGCGCCAATAGCCAAGGCACTTCTCGGCAAGGCTGTGCTGGCCGACGACAGTCCCTACACCACGGGTGGGATTGGACATTTGGGACTTTGCCGTCAGAGCAGGCGATGCACAGTGCGACACTGTGTTGATACTGGGCTCGACCATGCCATGGGTCGACTTCTATCCGAAACCGGGCCAGGCGCGGGGTGTGCAGGTGCATCAACCCGGAGCGGATCGGGCTGCGCTATCCTGTCGAGGTCGGATTGGTCGGCGACGTGAAGGCAACTTTGCAGGCGCTGCTGCCGATGTTGCAACAAACGTCGGATCGCAGCTTCCTCACCACCGCACAATCGCGGATGCGGGACTGGAACGCTTTGGTACGGCAGGTGGCCGCGACGGAACGCACACCGATGCGTCCACAGACGGCGATCGCCGCCCTGGATGAGGCACTGGCATCCGACGCGGTCATATCTCTGGACTGCGGCGCGAACACGCATTTCGCGGCGCGGACGCTGATGCTGAAGGAGGCCCAACAGCTGACCGGCACCAGCCTCCTGGCAAGCATGGCACCTGGGCTGCCCTATGCCATCGCGGCGGCGCTTGCCTACCCAAATCGCCAATCGGTAGCGATCGTCGGCGACGGCGGCTTCGCGATGTTGATGGCGGAGCTAACGACAGCGGTACGGCTCAATCTGGCGGTAAAAGTAATGATCCTCAAGAACAACAGCCTGGCCGAGGTGCGCTTCGAGCAAACCGGTCTCGGGTATAGACCGTTGGTGTCGAACTGGGTCCGATCGACTTCGTTGCTTTCGCGAAGGCCTGCGGGGCAGCGGGCTTCCATGCCGGAACGGCGGCCGAGCTGCACGGTGCAATCGACGCCGCATTGAACACCCCGGGCCCTGCCGTGATAGAGGTTGTCGTCGATCCCAATGAACCGCCCGCCATGCCAGAGAGGCTTCAGGCCTGATGGTTCTCCACTCCGTCGCCGTGGTTAAGCCGGGACGGATCGGCGATTTCTTCTTCTGAAGGGCCTGCATCACGGTCTCCTCAAGGTTTAGATGCCCCTGTACCAGCTCTGGCGGCGTCAGCGCCATCCGCGGCGGATTGAGAAGGTCTGGATTTTCGGCGTCCCGAACCGGATCGCGAGGTCCGGGATCGGTGCCGCCACCCCCCTGGTCCGGCGGATGGTTGGGGCAGCTCTGCATGGGCCGCAGACAGCATGGCAATGCCACCGGCAATTCCGGCACCGGCCGACAGAAACTTTCTGCGGAGCAGATCAATCATCGCACGACCTCAGACGGGGGAGCTCCCGGCGGCGCTCGGTGGGAAGCGCGCTGCGCGGGCAGATGTTCCGGCTCGCCGGATCATGTGAGCGTAACGCAGCCAATCAGGTGGCGTTTCAGCAACTTATGTCGAGGGGCGCATGAAGCCAGGCAGGCGCACAGTCCTACCCAGCGGCGTCGCAAAGCTCGCCTTCGCATCGCCATCGACAGCGAGACGGAAGCTGTTCTCGGTCTTCTCGACGCGCATATCTGGACCCGCGACGACCTGGCCAAGACCGCACCGCGTCGGCCGCGTGCGATTGAATACAAGGAAAGCATTCGTTGGCTGAGAGGCGTCGAGCGAGCCGGCGAATTATTGACCGATGCCGGCATCGGTGGTGGTCGTCGGCGATCGCGAGAGCGACATCTACAGTTGCTTCGCCCGCCGCCCGGCAGGGGTCGATCTCATCGTTCGTGCGGCGCAAGACCGCGCTCTGGTCGAGGAGGCATCGCTGTTCGCCAGCGCGGCAGCCTGGCCTGATTTGACCCAAATGCTGGTCAAGGTGGCGCCTCGCCGGATTGGCGATCCCGGCTGGATCGCGACCGTGGCACTGCGTGCCGGCCCGGTTACGCTGAAGCGGCCCCCAACGGGTTCGCCAAGACCGATGCCGAGACGGTGTCGATGACGCTGGTGGAGGCCCGTGAAATCATCCGCCGGCGAACGAAGAACCGCTGCACTGGCGCCTGTTGACACGATCGAGGTTGGCGATGCCGTCGCGGCGCGGGAAATAGTCCGGCTCTATCGCCTGAGATGGCGTGCTGAAGAGCGATGGCATGCGCCTGGAGGAGACCAGGTGCATGCGGCGGTACGGTTGTTCAAGCCGGCGGTGGTCGGGCTGGCGGCAGCGTGCTGAACGATCCAAATGGTTGACGCGCGCGACGGCAGCCCGAGGCCGGCAACCGATGTGATCGACCCCACCCTGCTGCCCGCCGCCGAAGCCATCGGTCCGACACTGGAAGGCAAAACCGAACGCCAGAAAAACCCCCATCCTCTGCATTCTCTTGCATGGCTGCCTTCGATCATTGCGAGACTTGGAGGGTGGAATTGCTACTACAAAACGCCCGGACCCAAGACAATGAGAGCCGGGTGGGCACGATTCGCAACCATGGCCGCTGGGTTCACGATCGCGGAAGTTCTCAAAGCCGAGTCAAACGTGCGAATCCCGTAGCTTAATGCCATAGGAGAGGAGCGATGCTCGACAGAACGCAGCAGTCACTTCGATTCTGCGTGTGCCGCGCTGCGGCATACCCAACCTAATTGAGACTCGCCGCGTTTGATGGATGTCGCCGCATGAAGTGCACCGGCGGCTCAAGTTGGAAAGGATGCGGCGATGATTTCGATCTCACGCTCGATGCTACTGGCAGCAGCTCTCGCGGCGTTCCCCTTAGCTGGCGCCGTAGCGCAGAGCGACACTGGAAAATCCACGGGTCCCAGCTCCGCCTCCGGGGGCGATAAAGCGACTAATTCTAAGAACGGCGACACTTCTATGAAGAGTACCGCGCCGGGCTATGAGAATAAAAGTGAGGTTGCTGGCGGCGTAGGTAAGTCACCCGGTAATGCGGCGGCCACGGGACAATCAGGAAAACAGCCTCAGTAAAGGCCTGGTTGGCGAGTGCGCAAGCTCTGGAAAAATCCACGCCGTCGAAGGGGGAGACGTTTTGCCGTCCCTCCCCTCCATCGCTATTTCTGAGAACGACAGTGGGTGGGCGGTTGCGGTGTGTTTGCGGGCCGCTTCATTATGCTCGTGGGCGGCAGAAGAGTGCTTTTTAGCCTCTTCGTGCTCCCCAGTAGCGTGGTGATGGCCGCCTGATGATGATGGGCGTCAGCGTGGTGGGCGGCCGCTTGATGGTGGTGCTCGCTTGCTGGATGCTTCGGTGACTGTGCCATTATGTTCTTCCTCCTTGGACGAAGAACCATTCCTTACCCGGAAGCGTCTTCTGACGCCTCGGCCGAGGATTGAGCCCTGACAGAGCAAGTTGCACAAGCGAAGCGGCTTCGTATAATTCTTTTCGACGACGATCGTTGATCAGAGCCATTTCCGCCCACGGCGCTGATACGGCGGCCGCGCTATCTGAGCCGCCGCCAAAAAGGTTCCTCCCGCGTCGGCGCCGAGACCGAAGAAGGGTGCCTGCAACCGGGATGAGAGCACCCAGGGCCAGCGAACTCCGAGCCTCCTGCAAGGCCCGTTGTCTGATAGTGAGCGCCTCGCGCTCATCGCGGCCCGGCGAGGATCTTACAGCCAAGATGCCAAAAATCGCTGCAATCACGAGATCGACACCGAGTAGGATGAGGGTCGCGTAAATCGGTGGCACATACAGCCGCAATACTTGCCACCCGGCGATATGGGCCAGTACGAGCACCCCAAGGGCGAATAGAACCGCGACCAGGCCAAGCACTGCTCGCATCCCTTGCCGTTTCAGCATATGCTGAATCCGGAGGATTTCGGCCTCAGCAGCAATCTTTGCCAGATTAACGGCTCGCATAGCGGCGTCCTAAGCGAGCAACCAGGTAACCAACCTGCCACGACAACAGCAGCGTAATCAGAGGCCGATCGTATGCGGCCTGCCGGACCCAAGCCGCGAATGCGGCGGACGTCGAGCCCAGGCGGGACATTGCCTCATTAAAAACCGTATCGATCGGGCCAAGACTTTCCTTACTCAGCCGTCGGGAGAGTCGCTCAAGTTGCTCATCCACAGCCATCATGTTCTTCCAAGGGTCGAATTGTAAACCGGGCGCGGCGTATCGTCCGCCATGGACCCCGCTGGGCGGCGGAGTTGGGCTTGCTGCCTTCGGCCAGCGGGGCGGCGCGCAGAATTACTAGATGATTTTACCGAGGACATAGCCGATACCGAAAAAGATAAGGGCGGCGGATATGGGATTGTCCTTGATAGATTGGACTAACTGATCTTGCGCTTCTGCGGCTTGATCGAGTTTTCTCTGAACCGTTGCGCCGGCGTCGGCTGCGACCCCTTCTGCTTTGTCACTCATGCTCTTGTTCCCTTCGAGATGTGCTGCAGTGGTTCATCCCAAGCCCGAACGCTCCATGGCGCAATCCGTTCGAAGCGTCCGGAAGATTGCTTTAGTCAGGGCCTGATTCGCAGGATCACAACTGCAGTAGGAGGACCAACTACTTGCCCGTGATAAAATTTCCCGCTCAAATTCGCCGTCTGTGCCGACCTGGCGGGCTGATGAAAACCAGGGCATTGAAAGATAGTGTGTTATGACCCCTATATAATAGACATGCATATCGTATGAAGCATTACTTCCCATCTTATCAGTGATGGTGTCCTTTACCGGCGACGAGGCGCTTGTCGGCCCCGACGCGCACCATCGTGCTTCGTTACCGAACATCGCGGCGATCCGTGCCGTGCTTAATCAAGGAGAAAGCTGTCAGCACTGTCGAGTTGCGCCGACGGTC
>CAWJVJ010000010.1:0-50513 GCA_963846265.1 uncultured Solirubrobacterales bacterium | reverse complement strand
ACGGCGGCGCCCGCCGGTAGCGCTCGACGCGAGCAGCGCCGGCACGACCGGCAGCACGCAGGGCGTGATCGCAGTCCCCGCGCCGGCGATCACGGCAAACAGCATCAGGAGGAGCATCTGCGCCCTAGATCATGGGCATTCAATTCTTGCGAAAGAGTTAACCGCCGCCGCTTCTTATGAAGCTCTTAAGGGCGCTCGGGTCTCGGGCGGCGCTCAGCCGCCGATGGCGGACATGCTGCGCGCGGGCTGGATGAACCCGGGCTCGCCGACGTGGTGCTTGAGCTCCTTGAGCCAGACCGCGTCGCGGATGATCTGCTCGAGCTCGCGGTCGTCCGCGCCGTCGCGCATTGGCCCGCGCAGGTCCGTCTCGTTCAACGAGAACAGGCAGGTGCGCAGGCGGCCGTCGGCGGTCAGACGGACGCGGTTGCAATCGGCGCAGAATGGCTCGGACACCGGATTGATGAAGCCGACCTTCCCGCGCCCGTCGGCGAAGTTGTAGACGCGAGCGGTCGCATGCGGCTCGCGCGGCTGGGCCTCGAGCGGATACACGGCGCTGATCGCCTCGCGGATCTCATCGCCGGTGAGCACCTGATCCTCGGTCCAGGCGTGGTCGGCGTCGAGCGGCATGAACTCGATGAAGCGGACCTCGTACGGGGTGCGCCGCGCCATCTCGGCGAACGGGATCGCCTCGTCCTCGGTGAACCCGCGGATCGCGACCGCGTTGATCTTGATCGGGTGGGCCTCGGGGAAGGTCGCGAGGTGCTCGAGCCCTCTGAGCACCTGCGGGAGCGCGTCCCGGCGGGTCAGCTCGAAGAACTGGTCGCGCTGGAGCGAGTCGACCGAAACGTTGAAGCGGTTGATGCCGGCGCGGACCAGCGCCTCGGCGTCGCGCTCGAGCATGAACCCATTGGTCGTGACCGACAGGTCGTGAACGGCCTCGATCCCGGCGAGCATCTGCACGAGCCGCGGGAACTGCTTGCGGACTAGCGGCTCGCCGCCGGTCAGGCGCACGTCGTGGACGTTCATGTCGGCGAACAGGCCGACCAGGCGGGTTATCTCCTCAAAGGTCAGGATTTCGGCCCGTTCGAGCCACGGCAGGCCCTCGGCAGGCATGCAGTACTGGCAGCGGAAGTTGCAGCGGTCGGTGACCGACACGCGCAGATCGCCGATCAGACGGCCGTGGCCGTCGATGAGTGGCTGTAGCCCCATGTGAACAAGGCTAGCCGAGGCTGCTGGTCAACCTCGCACGTCGGTCGCGAGCAGACCGAACGCGACCATATCGTCGCGGCCGTTGTGGCCGACCATGTAGGACCGCAGCACGGCCTCGCGGGTGAACCCGCACCGCTCGGCGACCTGCTGTGACGCGGGGTTCCCGGTCGCCGCCATTAGGTCGATCCGGTGCAGCCCGAGGTGGACGAAGCCCCAGTTGGTGATCAGGCCGACGGCGCGGGTCATGTGCCCCTGCCCGCGGGCTTCTCCCGCCAGCCAGTAGCCGACCTCGGCCCGCGCGTTCTTCCACGAGAAGCGCATCAACGAGATCGAACCGAGCAGCCGGTCGCGATCGCCCGCGGCGACGACCGCGAACGGCGCGGACACGCCGGCGTGAAGCGCGTCGTGGCGCTGGAGCAGATAGTTACGGGCATCGGCCGGGCCGTAGGGGAACGGCACCCGCGTCCAGCGCGAGATCTCGCGGTCCTGGCAGGCGGCGACGAGCGGGTTGAGGTCCGAGTCGCGCCAGGCGCGCAGCGCTGTGTCGCCGTCGACCAGCGGCTCGGCCGGGAGGACGATGCGGCGAGGAACGGCCAGGCGCCGGCGAGCGGACCTCATCGCCGGCTCCGAGCGTGGTCGATCGGCAATCGCCCGCCGGCCGTCATCCGAGGCTCCCCGCGCGATCGATCAGGGCGCGCTCGAGCGACGGCACGTCGAGCGAGGGATCCTGGCGCTCAAGCCAGCGCTTGGCCTGTAGGCGGCCCCCGAGCGCGCGCAGGCCCCGCTCGCCGTACTCGACGGCGAAGTTCTCGAGCGCGTGGCCCCGGCGGGCGTGCTGCCGGCGCGTGGGGAGGTCGATGCGCTGTCTGTGCGCTTCCAGGGCCTGCGCGAGCTGCTCGATGCCGGCCGGGGGCGGCACGGACGAAACCGCGCACACCTCCGTATCGCCGGCCCCGAGCGCGAGCAGCGCCGCTTTCAGGTCGGTCATGGCGCGGGTGGCAACGGCGCCGAGATCGGTCTTCGTGAGGACAAGCACGTCGGGCACTTCCATGATGCCCGCCTTGAGGAACTGGAGCACGTCGCCCGACGCCGGCTGGAGCACGACCGCGACCGTGTCGGCGGCGTCGGCCACCTCAGTCTCGGACTGGCCGACGCCGACGGTCTCGATCACGACCACATCGAACGCGGCCGCGAGCGCCTCGGAGGCCGCCCGCGTAGCGGGCGCGAGGCCGCCGAGCCGGGTGCCGGCGGCGGTGGAGCGGATGAACACGTGGCGGTCCTTCGGATCGGCCTCGATTCGGGCTCGGTCGCCGAGCAGCGAGCCGCCGGATCGGCGCGAGCTGGGGTCGACCGCCAGCACGGCGACCGACCGGTCGGCGGACCGCCAATGCTTCACGAGCCGCGACAGCAAGGACGACTTGCCGACGCCGGGCGGACCGGTCAGCCCGACGATGTGCGCCGGCGCCTCCTGTCCCAGCGCCGCCGGGGAGACCTCGGCGAGTAGCGCCTGCGCCTGCTCGCGCGCGTCCCGCGAGCGGCTCTCGATCAGATTGAGGACGGCGGGCGCGGCGGTGAGGTCGCGCTCGCGCAGTCGTCTGCCGAGCTCGCGACCGTCTGCCGGGGCGCGCGTCTGGGTCAAGCTCCGACGGCGCTCTCGACCCCGTGGCGCACCGCGACCAGCCCGACGATATCGCGCATCATGCTGTTCAGGTTCCAGTCCTTGGGCGTGTACACGGCCGCGATCCCGGCCTCGAGCAAGGCCGCGCCGTCCGCCTCGGGGATGATCCCGCCGACCACCACCGGCACGTCCTCGGCGCCGGCGTCGCGCAGCGCGTCGAGCACCGCCGGGATCAGCTCACGGTGCGACCCCGACAGGATCGACAGGCCGATCACGTGGACGCCCTCCTGAGCTGCCGAGGTGGCGATCTGCAACGGGGTCAGGCGGATGCCCTCGTACACGACATCCATGCCGGCGTCGCGGGCTCGGACGGCGATCTGCTCGGCCCCGTTCGAGTGCCCGTCGAGCCCAGGCTTGCCGACGAGGAACTTGAGCCTCCGGCCGAGCGCCTCGCTGACGCGCTCGACCTCGGCGCGCAGCTCGGACACATCCTCGCTCGGCGCCGCGGCGGCGTCGCCGACCCCGGTCGGCCCGCGGTACTCGCCGAATGCCTCGCGCAGCGCCTCGGACCACTCACCCGTGGTGGCGCCGGCGCGGGCGGCGGCGATCGTCGCGGGCATGATGTTCTCGTGGTCTTGGCGGGCCGTCTCGGCTAGCGCCGCGAGCGCCTCGTCGACGGCCGCCTGATCTCGGTCCGCCCGCCATTGCTCGACCGCGCGACGCCGCTCGGCCTCGACCTCTGGGTCGACGACGAGGATGCCGCCGTCCGCGCCGACGGTCAGCGGCGAGGGCTCGGTCGACGTGAAGCGATTCATGCCGACCGCGACCTGCTCGCCGGATTCGATCCGCTGCCAGCGCCTGCGATGTGACTCGACGAGCGATGCCTTCATGTAGTCGACGGCCTCGACCGCACCACCGAGCTCGGCCACCCTTCGCATCTCCTCGCGGGCGCCCTCGAGCAGCTCGGCCACGAGCCCGTCCATCACCTTCGAGCCCTCGAAGATGTCAGGGTACTCGAGCAGGTCGGTCTCGTAGGCGAGGATCTGCTGGAGGCGAAGCGACCACTGCTGGTCCCAGGGCCGCGGCAGACCGAGCGCCTCGTTCCAGGCGGGCAGCTGGATCGCCCGCGCGCGAGCGTTCCGGCCGAGCGTCACCGCGAGCGCCTCGAGGGCAATCCGATAGACGTTGTTCTCGGGCTGGGCCTCGGTCAGCCCCAGCGAGTTGACCTGCACGCCGTATCGCAGCCGGCGGTGCTTCTCGTCATCGACGCCGTAACGCTCGCGTCCGAGCTCGTCCCACAGCGTCGCCATCGCGCGGAGCTTGGCGTGCTCCTCGATGAAACGGACGCCGGCGTTGACGAAGAACGAGATGCGCGCGAACACGCTGGCCATGAGATTTGGATCCCGCCCACCCGCGCGCTCCCTGACGGCATCGAGGACCGCGATCGCGTTGCTCATCGAGAACGCGATCTCCTGGACGGGCGTCGCGCCCGCCTCCTGGAGGTGGTACGAGCAGATGTTGATTGGGTTCCACTTCGGGACGTGCCGCACCGTGTAGACGATCGTGTCGGCGATCAGCCGCATGCTCGGGCCGGGCGGGAACGCGTAGGTGCCGCGGCTCAGGTACTCCTTGAGGATGTCGTTCTGGGTCGTGCCCTGGAGCTCTTTACCGGGGACCCCCTGATCCTCGGCGGCGACGATGTACAGGGCCAGCAGCCAGGCCGCGGTGGCGTTGATCGTCATCGAGGTGTTCATCTGATCGAGCGGGATGCCGTCCAGGAGCGTCTCCATGTCGCCCTTGTGGGCGATCGAGACGCCGACCTTGCCGACCTCGCCGCGGGCCAGCTCGTGGTCGGGGTCGTAGCCGGTCTGCGTCGGCAGGTCGAACGCGATCGACAGCCCCGTCTGGCCCTTCTCGAGGTTCTTGCGGTACAGCTCGTTGGACCGCCGGGCGTCGGAGTGGCCGGCGTACGTGCGCATCATCCACGGCCGGTCGGGTTCGGGTAGGCGGTGTGAGGGCGGCTCCGGCATGGGGTCGGATTGTATGAATCCTTTGATCGCCGGCGGGACAGTTGCCGCGGGGGCGGATTCACTCTGTATGGTCAGGCCATGCCCGATCAGAACTCTGCCTCCACCGAACACGCGCTGATGCAGGAGATCACCGCGCCGCTCGCCACGATGCCGGACGACCCCCTCCCGGCCGTGGCCGACGTCGACTTTCCGAACGCGTTGCGCGGGTACGACCGGCTCGCGGTCGACGCCTACGTGCAGAAGACCAGCCAGCTCGTCGCCGAGCTGCAGGCGACTCGTTCCCCCGACGCGGCGATTCGCAGAGCGCTCGAGCGGGTGGGGGAGGAGGTGTCGGGAATCCTCCAGCGCGCGCACGACACCGCGGCTCAGATCACCTCCCAGTCGCGCAGCGAAGCCGAGGACCGGCTCGAGGCGGCGCGCAGCGAGGCGGCCCAGATCGTCACCGCGGCCGAAGAGCGGGTGCGCGAGCTCGATGCCGAGACCGACCGGATCTGGTCAGAGCGCCACCGGATCGTCGAGGACACCCGTGAGCTGGCGCAGGAGCTCCTGACGCTGACCGACTCCGCGGCCGACCGCTTCCCGGCTGAGGCCGCCGCCGTCGAGAACGCCCCGGCGTCCGAGACCGAGGCCGAGGCCGAGGCGACCGTCACCGAGGAGGCGTTTCTGCCCGGGGAGGATCTCGAGCTCGAGGAGGACGTCGAGCTCGAGGAGGACGTCGAGCTCGAGGAGGACGTCGAGCTCGAGGAGGATGTCGAGCCCGAGGACATCTTCCCCGAGGACGAGCTCGACTTCGCAGCTGAGCCTGGCCGGGAAGGGGGCCCCGACCCCGACGTCGAGCCCACCGCGGTCCTCCCGGTCCTCAAGCCGGCCGACGACGAGCCCGAGCCCGGGTCCGAGTCGCACTAGTCTTTCGCGGCATCGCACAGATGCGGCTCATCGACGTGATGCACCTCGGCATCCCCCGGGTGATCGGAGCCTGGGTGGTCGACGACGTGGTCATCGATCCGGGACCGACCTCGTGCCTTCCGACGCTGCTCGAGGGACTCGGCGACGAGCGTCCGCGCGCGCTGCTGCTCACGCACATCCACCTCGACCATGCCGGCGCCAGCGGCTCGCTGGTCGAACGCTGGCCCGAGCTCGAGGTTTACGTCCACGAGCGCGGCGCCCGCCACATGGCCGACCCCGAACGCCTGATCAAGAGCGCGCGGATGCTCTACGGGGAGGACATGGACCGCCGCTGGGGGGAGATGGTGCCCGTGCCGGAGGGCAACCTGCGCGTGCTCCAGGGCGGCGAGAAGCTGTTCGGCGGGGCGTTCGAGGTCGCCTACACCCCCGGCCACGCGTCCCATCACGTCTCCTACCTGCACGACGGGACCGCCTTCGTCGGCGACACCGGCGGGGTGCGGATTGCCTCGTCGTCGCTGACGCTGCCCCCGAGCCCGCCTCCGGACATCGACGTCGAGCAATGGCACGCGTCGATCGACCGGATCGCGGCCTGGAAGCCGGAACGGCTCGTCCAGACCCACTTCGGCTTGAGCGAGGATCCCGAGGCGCAGCTCGCCGAGCTGTCCGCGCGCCTGGACGAGTGGGCCGCGCGGGCACGCGAGCAGGATCTCGAGACGTTCGTGGCGGGCGTGCGCGCGGACATCGCGGAGCACGCCGATTCCGCGTTGCTCGAGGCCTACGAGCAGGCCGCCCCGCCCGATCAGCTGTACGCTGGACTCGAGCGGTACTGGCGCAAGCGCGCTGACGCCGTCCATGCGAGCTGACCAATCGACGCCAGGTATCCTGGGCTAGATGTCGCAGACGGTTGAGCTGCCTCGCTTAGGCGGGACCGGCAGCGACCTCGGCGGGTTGTGGCGGGTGGTCGTGCTGAACGACAACTTCAACACCTTCGACCACGTCGCGGAGTCGCTGTCGAGGGTGATCCCCGGCGTGACCCTGGCGCAGGGCTACCGGCTCGCGGATCAGATCCACAAGAGCGGGTGCGCGATCGTGTGGAGCGGTCCGCGCGACGAGGCCGAGGGGTACTGGGAGCAGCTCAGCTCCGCCGGCCTGACGATGGCGCCGCTCGAAGCAGGGTAATCCCGAGACCGCGCTCCTGGCCGTCTATGTGCGCCCGGGGAGCGACTTCGCGCGCTGGCGCTCCGGGCTGACCCGGACGACGTTCCAAACGATCCCGAGCTTTTCGAGCACGGCGATGAGCAGGCCCGTCGGGTCGGCCAGCCGCTCCCACCAGCTGAGGCCGTGGAACGCGGAGGTCGGGAACGCGTGGTGGTTGTGGTGCCACGACTCGCCCATCGACAGAGGGGCGAGCCAGAACACGTTGCGCGACTCGTCCTCGACGTCGAAGCGCCGGCGACCGAAGAAGTGGCAGACCGAGTTGATCGACCAGGTGACGTGGTGCAGCATGAACACGCGCACGAAGCCGCCCCAGAGGAGCGCGGTCAGCGCGGCGCCGATGCCGCCACCGACGATCCATCCGAGCGCGAACGGGATCGCGAACCCGAGCATGACCCAGACGAAGAACAGCTTGTCGACTACGCGCAGCACTCGATCCTTGACCAGGTCCGGGGCGAATCGCTCGCGCTCGGCGGTTCCGACGCTTTCGAACAGCCACCCGACGTGGGCATGCCACAGCCCCTTGACCCCGCCCCAGAATCCTGGTCCGCTGAGGTGGGGCGAGTGCGGGTCGCCGTCCTGGTCGGTGAACGCGTGGTGCTTGCGGTGATCGGCCACCCACGTGATCACCGATCCCTGCATCGCCATCGAGCCGAACACGGCGATGACCGCGCGGAACGCGCGGCTCGACTCGAACGCGCGATGGGTGAACATCCGGTGGTAGCCGAGCGTCACCCCGAGCGCAGTGACGACGTAGAGGCCGACGAGCAGCCCGAGTGCGAGCGGCCCGACCGCCTGGTTCCACAGCAGTACGATCGCCGCAATGAGCCCGACCAGCGGCAACGGCACGCCGATCAGGTTGACGATCTTGTGAGTCCGCGTCACCGCAGCCAAGGATACGACGTCATCCTGGCGTCGCGCCCGGTGTTAACAAACGCCCCTCAGACGGCCGCGGCGGGGGCCGGTGACGGCGGCGCCGGCTCCGGCTCGAGGTCGACCTCAGGCCCGAGCGCTCCCGACACCAGCTCGTCGTACCAGGTGTAGGTGATCGGGATCTGGTACTTGCCCGAGAGCCGGCGGCGGAACGCCAACATCTCCGGGCCTTCCCAAAAGGCGTACCACGCCGGCTTGGACTCGAACCACGCCATCTGCGTGATCTTGTAGCGGTCGTCACGCGAGCGGTGGACCGAGTACTGGGTGGCTCCGTAGCGCAGCGCCAGCGGCGCCACGGCTGAGAGCTCGGCCGCGAACAGGTCCTGACGCAGGACGGTCGCGTACCAATCGACATGCATGACGCCGGCCATCAGGCTCCCACCTCCGCTCGGATAGCGCCGGGACCCTCGGCCGTCTTGCCCTGGCCCTCGTCGGTGGCGCCGACGAGGATCGCGATCTTGCCGAGGTGCTTGTTGTCGCGCAGGAGCTGGTGAGCCTCGCCGACTCTCTCGAAGCCCATCGTCTGCCACAGCACGGGTCGCACCTTGGACTCCTCGATCAGCTGGTTTGCCTTGTTCGCCTCCCAGGCGTTGGCGAAATGCGAGCCGATGATCTCCTTCTGGCGCATCCACAGGTAACGGACGTCGAAGTCGAGCTGGTAGCCCGAGGTAGCGCCGCAGATCACGACCTTTCCGAACGGCCGCACGACCAGCACCGAGGTCGGGAACGTGGCCTTGCCGACGTGCTCAAACACGATGTCGGGCGGCTCGCCCAGGATTGCCTCGACCGCCTTGCAGAACCGTCGGGACTCCTTGAAGCGGGCGCGCTCCTCGTCGACGGTCTCGTCGCCGCGGCGCATCATCCCCGGGAACTCGTTGCGGTTGATGTAGCCGACCGCGCCGAGCTGCTCGATCAGCTGGCCCTTCTCCTCGCTCGACACCACCCCGACAGCGTCCGCGCCGCTCAGCGCGCACAGCTGCGTGGCGAACACGCCGAGGCCGCCGGCGGCGCCCCAGATCAGTACGCGATGGCCGGGCTGGAGGTTGCAGCGGTCGATCAGCATGCGATACGCCGTGAAGTACGTCAGCCCGTACGCGGCCGCTTCCTCCCAGGCGAGATGCGCCGGCTTGGGCAGGAGCTGCTGGGCCTGGACCTTGCAGAACTGGGCGAACGATCCCCAGCTCGTCTCGTACCCCCAGATCCGCTGCGAGGGGGCCGCGAGCGGATCGAGCCCGTGTACCTCGGGATCCTCGTAGGAGGCCTGGTTGCAGTGGATCACGACCTCGTCGCCGGGCTTCCAGCGAGTCACCCCGGGGCCGACCTTCCAGACCACGCCGGAAGCGTCCGAGCCGCCGATGTGGTGGTCCTCCTCGGGGTGGTAGCGGAAAACCGATACCGGCTCGCCAAGCGCCGCCCATACGTTGTTGAAGTTCACGCCGGCCGCCATCACGCGCACGATCACCTCGAACGCGCCGGGTTCGGGGACCTCGATCTCCTCGATCTGGAAGGCGTCGGTCGGCTCGCCCTGGCGCTCCTCGCGGATCACCCAGGCGGCCATCGTCCGGGGAAGCACACCGGGCTCAGTCTCGACGTTTGCCACCTGGCTCAAGTCAACTGCCACTCGTCTTGCACCTTCCTAGGGTCGGCGGAGTTCGCCGGCCGGATGCTACCCGGGTGTAGCCAGGAGTGGGCCGATCCGTTACGGGCGACACGTTGACGCCAGACCCACTATTAGGGGTCAGACCAGGCTGATCTCGGCCTCGGCTTCGTCGCCGGCCTGCGCCTCGTCGGCGGTGCCATCCTGCTCCGGCACCGCCACTGCGGCGCCCACCCGGGGCTGGATCAGCGTCCAGGCGACGACCGCGCCGACCAGGGTCACGAGCGCGCCCACGAGCAGGCCAGTGCCGAGCGCCGATACGAACGCGTCGTTGGCGGCCGCGACTATCCGGGCCGGAACGTGACCCCCGATCGCCGCTCCGCTGCCGAGCGCGTTCGTGATCTCGTGGCGGATGGACGCGGGGACGTCCGGGAGGTTCGAATTGATCTGCGACCCGCCGATCGTGGCCACGAGCGCGCCCATCACGGCCACGCCGAACGTGCTCCCGACCATCCGGCTCATCGACAGGACGCCCGACGCTGCGCCGGCCTTGGTGCGGTCGACTGAGTTCATCGCGGCGGTGCTCATCGGCGACATCACGAGTCCCATGCCCAGGCCGAGCAGCACGAACCCTGGCAGCAGCAGGCCGTAACCGCTGTGGATGCTCACGTGCGACTCGATGAACATCGCGCCGGCAACGATCACGAGCCCGAGCGTCATCAGCGGACGCGAGCCGACCCGGTCGGCGAGGCGGCCGGCGAGCGGCGCAACGATCATGATCACGATCGTCGAGGGCAGGAACCGAACGCCGGTCTCGAGCGGCGAGTAGTGGAGGACGTTCTGCAGGTAGAGCGTCAGGAAGAAGAACTGGGCGAACATCGAGAACGAGATCAGGAAGCCGACGGTGTTCGCGCCGATCGATGTCCGCGATCGGAAGAAGCTGAAGTCGATCATGGGTGCCTTGACCCGCTTCTCGATCATCACGAACGCCGGGAGGGCGATCGCCGCCAGCACGAGCAGCGAGATGATCCGCGCCGAGCCCCAGCCCCAGCTGTTGCTCTGGACGAGCGCGAGAACCAGAGCGGTGAGCCCGATCGTCAGTGCCGCGATGCCCGCGAAGTCGACGGTCTTGTCGACGGTCTCGTCGCGCGATTCGCGGGCGGCGAACAGCGCCACCACGACCGCGCCGACGGCGATCGGGGGGTTGATGAAGAAGATCGCCCGCCAGCTGACGTCCTCGGTGAGAAAGCCACCGACCACGGGGCCGATCGCGAGTGCGAGCGCGCTCACGCCGGCCCATGTCCCGATCGCTGTCCCGCGCTGCTCGGCCGGGAACGCCTGGGTGATGAGCGCCAGGGTGGCGGGCATCATGAACGCGGACCCGATTCCCTGAACGGCACGGAAGGCCACGAGCACGGTGTCATTCGGGGCGAAGCCGATCGCCAGGCTGGAAAGGCCGAACACGACCACGCCGAAGATGAACATCCTGCGTCGGCCGAAGATGTCGCCGAGTCGGCCGCCGGTGACGAGCAACACTGCGAACGTCAGCGTGTAGGCGTTCACCGTCCACTCGAGCGCCGCCAGCGATGCGTGCAGGTCGCGCTGGATCGACGGCAGCGCGACGTTCACGACCGTGTTGTCGAGCATGATCATGAACAGCGCGAAGCACATCGCGCCGAGCGTCCACCACCTGCTGTTTTCGTCGGTCACGAGGCGGTGGCGGTGGGCGAGAAAGCGATCGTTCTTCATGGGATGAGGGGCTCCGGGCGGCAGGCGGCGATGGCCTCGTGCTCGAGCAGGTGCGACAGTGCATGAGCGAGCGATCGCCGTTCGGTGGTCGTCAAGGTCTTCGAAAACTGATCCAGGCCGTTCAGGCGTGCGGCGTTGAGGCGGCGGATCGCGGTGCGCCCGCCCTCGGTCAGGCAGACGCGCTTCATCCGGCGATCCTCCTCGTCCTCGCGTCGCTGCGCGAACCCGCGCCGAACGAGGTCGTCGACCATCCGGCTGGCCGCCGGCATCGACACGTGGACCAGTTCGGCCGCCTGCTTGAGGCTGAGCTCCCGCGGCTGATCCTCGAGGTGGTGGAGCAGCTTGATCTGGCTCAGCGACAGCTCGAGCGCGCCGACGGCCTCGAACAGGTCGGCGTTGCAGTTCTTGTGGAGGAACACGATGAGCGCGTAGAGGTCGGTGGCGAGGGTGGCGGCGGCGGGTGGCGCGGTCGCTTCCCCTGGGGGCGTGGTGGCGCCGGCGGGCGTGGTCGTTTCCCCTGGGGCCGTGGTGGCGCCGGCGGGTCCGTTGCCCGCGTCGCGCTCGCTCGCGGCCTCCGTCGTTTGAGTTGCTTGCACGCATGCAAGTATTTCACAAACGCAAATGAGATGCGCCGCAAACGGGCCTCGCCGTGAGAGGGGAGCCTGGTCGAGAAACACCCCATATAGGTCGGTTTCTCGACCAGGCTTCGCCAAATCGCGCTCGCCGGGACGCCGCGCCGCGCAGACCCGCGCCGACCGTCCGCCGCCTGCGCCCCGCGCCGAACCGACCGCGTCCGCTTGCCTAGGGCGCCCCCGGACCGCGCCACCGCCGAACCGACCGCGCCCGCGCTGGCCGGACCGCCGCTTACGGCTGCAGCAGCTGGTTGTCGCTGCTGGCGCGCTTGGCGCCGATGCGGATCGAGGCGGCCCGGATCGTGGAGCCGGAGCCGGCGTCCCCGCCGGCGGTGGCGAGCGAGTAGCTGCCGGGTGAGGAGAAGTCGACGGTGACCTGCGCGGTCGCCTGGGGATTGATCGGCCCGGTGTTCGCGAGCGGTTGGCCGGCGGCGGCACCGGAGCGGAGGATCGCGAGCGACTCGGCCTGGGTGGCCTGGTTGGTGATGATGAACTCGACCGGACCCGCGCCGACGATCGCCGGGGACACCGACACCGCGCTGTTGTCGATATACACGGTCAGGTTGACCGGCGCCGCGGCTCGCGGTGTGCTGACGCCAGGGGCGGTGGACCCGCACGCCGACACGGCCAAGGCGGTGCCGACGAGCATCGCGATCGTCCTCCTGCACATCACCGACGTAGCCTCCTCTGCGGGACCGTCTGGGGGAGCCGGGAATCGCCGGGAATCCGAGTCTGGGCGGCGAAGCCCTAGCGACGGGGGCGAAACCTAGCGAGCTTTCTACCCGCTCGGGAGAACGTAACACCGATCGGTGTCAACTTCGTGGGTGCGAGGCTGTGCTAGGCGGTGAAGTTCTGCGTCAGCGAGGCGCGCCGGCGCTCGAGACTGCGGAGCTCGCGCTGAAGCTCCGTCCACGAATCGCTCTCGGCTCGCTCGTACTCATCGCCGTCGAGGTCGCGAAGCCGCTCGTTGTACGCCATCCATGCGAGACGCGTCCCATCGTCGAGCTCACGGAGCTTTTGGAGGTCAGGGGCGGTAGTGGTCACGTCACCTCCTTCCCAAGGATTGGTGCTGCCGATCCTACCCGGGGGTCCGGTCATCGAGACAGATGCGACGGCGAGCGCTGCAATCCTGCTTGCTTGCCGTCCGGGGTGGCGCGTATCACGCATTTGTGACCCTGCTCGAGCAGCCGATCGCGAGCGCCGAGTTCCTCGTCGTGGACACCGAGACCAACGGCCTGGGCGGTGATGCCTGCGAGATGACCGAGGTCGGCGCGGTGCTCGTCGGCGGGGGAGAGCTGCACGACCGCTGGTCCTCGCTCGTGCGCTGCAACCGACCGCTCGGGCGGGGCATCCAGCGGTTCACGGGAATTACGCAGGAGATGCTTGCCGACGCGCCCGGCCTCGAGGCGGTGTTGCCACAGCTGGCCGAGCTCCTCCAAGACCGGGTGCTGGTGGCGCACAACGCGCCGTTCGACCGCCGGGTGCTGCGCGGCGCGTTCGAGCGCATCGGCCTCGAGTGGCCCAGCCCGCCCGTCCTGTGCACGGCGGCGCTGGCGCGCAAGCTCCTGCCGCTCCAGAACAGGCGCGGGCTGGGCGTGCTCGCGGACGCGCTCGGGGTCGAGGTGCAGACCGCGCACCGGGCGCTCGCCGACGCCGAGACGTGCGCCCGCGTCCTGTGCGCGATGTTCCCGCGGTTGTGCGCCAATGCGCTGACAGTGGCCGACGCGCTCGCGATCACCGGCCGGCGCCGGAAGCGCACGCCGGGCCGCAAGCGCCGCGTGCCGGCGCTCACCGTCCCGCCGCAGCTCGATTTCGCGGAGCTGCCGAAGGACCCGGGCGTGTACCTGTTCCGCGACGACGCCGGTCGCGTGCTGTACGTGGGCAAGTCGGTCTCGATCCGGAGCCGCGCCCGCGCCCACTTCGCGCCGTCGAGCGGGCCGTCCGATTGGACCGTCCAGGCCACGGTCGTCGACTACCAGAGCACGAACTCGGAACTGGGCGCGCTCGTGCTCGAGAACCGCCTGATCAAGCAGTATCGCCCTCCCGGCAACATCCGCCTGGCGAGAAAGGACGAGCGGCTCTGCTACATCCGCTGCCGCCTCGACATCGCGTTCCCGATCCTCGAGGTGGCCACCGACCCGGCGCCCGGCCACGCCGTCACGATCGGGCCGCTGCGGGGCCGGCGGCTCGCGCACGAGCTCGTCGAGCAGCTCGATTCGCTGTTCGGACTTCGCCATTGCGGCCGTCGACTCGTGCTCCGCGAGCATCCGTCGGCGTACGGGCAGATGGGGCGCTGCCTGTCGCCGTGTCTCGGAGACCTCGATCCGAACCTGTACCGGCGCCGGCTCGACGAGGCGCTCCGGCTGTTCGTCGGGGAAGCCGACGGCCGCGACCGGCTGCTTGGCCACGTCCGGGCGCAGATGCGGGCGGCGTCCGATCAGCAGCAATACGAGCGTGCGGCGTGGCTGCGCCGGCGCCTTCACCGGCTCGGCCTGATCCTCGATCGGCTCGGCGGCGCGCTCGAGGCCACGCACGTCCGAGCCAGGCTCGTGCTGGCCCCCCATCCGGTCGATTCGGACCGGCGGGACGCGTTCTGGCTCGTCGGCGGCCGTCTCGTGGATTGGGGCCCCCTCCCGCCGGCGCCAACGGACACCGACGCGCTCGAGCAGAGAACGCAGGCGGCGCTCAAGCGCGGCGGCCGCGCCGGCGAGCTCGGGGCGCACGTTCCTCCGAACGAGATCGACGAGCTGCGGATCGTCTCGAACTACCTCGACTCGCACCCCGATACGACGCAGCTGGTGCTGTAAGGGGCTGGTTCTCCCCGGGGGTGGGCGGTTCTCCCCGGGGGTGGGGCTGGTCCTCTCGCGGGGGTGGTGCTGCTGCTCTACGGGGGGCGTCCTCAGACGGGGACGAGCCCCCTAGAACGGCAGCTCGGTGACCTCGGCGGTGGCGTCGCCGCTCTCAGCGACCACGACAGTGGTCCCCGGCGGCGCCTCGCGGCGAACGAGCGCCAACCCGATCGGACCGAGGCGCGGAGACTGGGCGACGGTGGCGAGGCGCCCGACGACCCGCCCTTCGACCGACAGCTCGTCGCCGGGCGACGCCGGCCCTGACAGCCGGACCCCCCGCAGCTGCCGGTTCGGTTTACCGCGGTAGTACAGCCGCGCGACGGTCTCCTGGCCGACGTAGCAGCCCTTGGTGAACGACACCGCGCGCTCGTTGAGCCCTGCCTCCTGCGGGATCACCGAGTCGTCGAGGTCGATCCCGTAGCGAGGGCGGCCCCGCTCGACCCGGAGGCATTCCACGGCCGCCTCGGCGACCGCCGACGCGCCCGCGTCCTCGAGCGCGGACCGCACCGCGTCAACGTCGCCGGCATCGCACAGGAGGTCGATCCCGACATCGGTCCGGATCGCGCGCGCCAGCACATCGCTGCCGGGAACCGACACGAGCACGTGCGAGTGCTCTTCCGAAGGCAGCTCGCCGGCACCGGCGACCTTCCCCGCGCCCGGCCCGACCAACGACAGCAGCCCCCGCTCGAGCGTGCGCTTATGCAGCTCCACGTCGTAGCCGATGCTGAAGCGACGAATCATGTTGAACAGAGCCTGGAGCGTGGATCGCTCGGTGTCGAGCAGTAGCTCGTCGCCGGTGGCGAGGATCCGCAGGTCGCCGAGCATCTTGCCCTTCGGGGTCAGGAACGCGGCGTAGCAGCCATGTCCGGCCGACAGGCCCTCGACGTCGTTCGTCACCTGCCCCTGGAGGAAGCTGGCGGCGTCCGATCCGGTGAGCGCGAGCTTGCCGCGCTCTGAGCGGTCGAGCAGCCCGCACGCCTCGGTGATCGTGCGGTAGTCGGTGGCGAGTGTGTCCAGGGAGGCCATCCAGACACAGGATAGGCATACAGAACTCCCGATTGCCCTTGCGAAATCCAAATTTAGGCCTACCATAATCTCTGTCATGGCGAGCCAGGACTCAGCAGTGTTGCGATCGCAGGCCGTGCAGGACTACGCCAAGGCGATCTACGCCCTGGAGCGGCGCGACGGCGAAGCCGTCAGCACGAATGCGCTCGCCGACCGCCTCGGCGTCACCCCGGCGTCGGCGTCGGGGATGGTTAAGCGCCTCGACGAGCTCGGCCTGGTCGAGCATCGGCCCTACCGCGGCGTGTCGCTGACCGACGACGGGCGGCGCGTGGCCCTCGAGGTGATGCGTCACCACCGGCTGCTCGAGCTGTACCTCGTCCAGTCGCTCGGCGTTCCGTGGGACCGCGTCCACCAGGAGGCCGAGGTGCTCGAGCACGTCCTGTCCGAGGAGCTCGAGGAGCTGATCGCGGCCAAGCTCGGCGATCCCACCCACGACCCGCACGGCGATCCGATCCCGACCCGGGACCTGACGATCGAGGAGGGCTCGACGGTCAGCCTGCAGGCGCTCGAGGTTGGCGCGCGCGGGAGGTTCACCCGCGTTTCCGATTCCGATCCGGAGATGCTGCGGTTCCTGGCCGACCGCGGGATCGCGCCGGGCGACCGGCTCGAGGTGATCGACAAGCAGCCGTTCGACGGACCGTTGTTCGTGCGGTTCGGCGATCGCACGCAGGTGCTCGGCGGCGCGCTGGCCCGGGCGATGCGGGTCGAGGTCGGCCTGTGACACCGGTGCCCGGGGCGCTCCGCGAGCCCGCCTTCGAGGGCGCGATCGCCGACGGGGCGTCGGTCACCATCGGTGAGGGCACGCTCGGTCCGAGCCCGCTCGAGCGGCTGCTCGCGCGCGGGCGCCTTCGGGCGACGCTGGCGATGCTCGGGCCGGCGTTCGTGGCCTCGGTCGCGTACGTGGATCCCGGCAACTTCGCCACGAACATCCAGGGCGGCGCGAAGTTCGGCTACCTGCTGCTGTGGGTGGTGCTGCTCGCGAACCTGATGGCGATGCTGATCCAGTACCTGTCGGCCAAGCTCGGGATCGTCACCGACAGGAGCCTTCCCGAGCTGTGCCGCGAGCGCATGCCGCGCTCGATGAGCGTCGGGCTGTGGGTGCAGGCCGAGCTGATGGCGATGGCGACCGACATCGCCGAGTTCCTGGGCGCCGCGGTCGGCCTGAACCTCCTGTTCGGCGTGCCGCTACTGACGGCCGGCCTGATCACCGGCGTGATCGCGTTCGCGATCCTAGAGCTTCAGGTACGGGGCTTTCGGCGGTTCGAGCTTGCGATCACCGGGTTGCTCGGGCTCGTGTTCGCCGGGTTTCTTTACGAGACGCTCCGGATCGGCCCGTCCGTACACGAGTCCCTGGGTGGTCTGGTGCCCGGCCTCGATGGCGCGAGCTCGCTGTATCTGGCAGTTGGGATCGTCGGCGCCACCGTGATGCCGCACGCGATCTACCTCCATTCGGCGCTGAGCAACGGCCGCATGCCGGTCCGCAACGACGCCGAGCGCGGCAGGGTGCTCCGGTTCGGACGCCTCGACGTGATCATCGCCCTGAGTCTCGCCGGCGTCATCAACCTGGCGATGCTCGCGGTCGCCGCGAAGCTCCTCCACACTCCTGGACTTTCGAACATCAGCTCGCTTCAGGGCGCGCACCACCAGTTCGGCACGCTCGTCGGAGGAGGCGCGGCGCTGGCGTTCGCGGTCGCCCTGCTCGCTTCCGGCCTCTCGTCCTCGAGCGTCGGCACGTACGCCGGTCAGGTCGTGATGGCCGGCTTCATCAACGTCCGGATCCCCGTGCTCGTCCGCCGCGCCGTGACGATGGTCCCGGCGCTGGTGGTGCTCGCACTTGGCGTCAGCCCGACCGCCGCGCTCGTCCTGAGCCAGGTTGTTCTGTCGTTCGGGATACCCTTCGCGCTCGTGCCCCTCGTGACTTTGACCAGCCGACGCGACGTGATGGGCGTCCACGTCAACCGCCGCCTGACGAGCGTGGCGGCGTTCGGCGTCGCCGGCGTGATCACGCTGATGAACGTTTTCCTGCTCTACCAGCTCGTTCACTGATGGCGCTCGCGGACACCTTTCAGCAGATCGTCGATTCGCTCCCGGACGACTGGACCGATCTCGAGCTCGACCTGCGGATCTTCGACGAGCGTCGCTACGTCGACGCGGCGGTGTTGCTCGTCACTTGCAACGCCCAGCCCTATTCCAAGCACGACTGGCACTGGCGGCTGCTGGTTGCCCACCGGTTCGGCCACGCGGCCTCGGCGCCTGCCGTCCACGCGGCGCTGAAGCTGCTCGACGAGGCCGGGATCGACGGCGAGATGGCGGTCCGGGAGGCCCGCACGGGACGCGCCGAGGTCAATCCGATGTGGGGCCGGACCGAGTCCGTGCGCGAAGAGTTCAGGCGCATCCGCGCCCAGTAGCGGAACGCTCCCGCGGCCCAGAGAGACCATGGCGCGAGTCGTCCTGTTCATCCCCGATCTGCTGTTCGGCTCGAACGTCCTCGGCGCGCTCCAAGCCGCCGGCCACGATCCCGTGCTGATTCCGGACGTTGACGGCATCGAGCGCGAGCTACCGAGCGCGGAGCTGCTGATCGTCGACCTCACCGCCGACGCGGCCGAGCGGCTCGAGCAGCTCGAGAGCGTCCTCCGGGGAGATGTCCTAACGCTGGGCTTCTACTCGCATGTCGAGGTAGACGTCCGCGCGCACGCCGAGCAGGCGGGGTTCGACCTGGTCGTCCCGCGCTCGCGGATGGCGCGCGAGGGCGGCGCACTCGTCGACCGCCTGCTTAGCGCCGGCGGCTAAGGGCCTGTCTTCGTGGCGGTTAGACCTTGGAGCTCCGCGGGCCCGGGGATCGGATTCAGCTCGTCGTCCTGCGAGACCCCGCTCGGCGGGATCGTGTCGATCACGTTCGGCACGCTGTTCGGGTTCAGCGAGCAGATCGGGCTCGTTCCGCCGGGGGCGCACACGCCGAAGTTGTAGGCCATAGGCGTGGCGGTGAAGGTGCGGACGGGCGGATTGCCGGAGCCCTGACCGGTCAGCGCGACCGTGAACACCCAGCCGGGTCCCACCGTGCCGAAGGTGGACTCGGGCAGGATCAGCGTCGCGGTCCCGCTCGGATCGTCGACGGCGAACTGGGGCGCGACGGCCGACGTGATCGGCGCACCGGAGGCGTCCTCCCAGACGACCGGCGCGAACCCCTGGGCCTCGAGGCGCTCAGTCCAGGCATCCGCCGGCGCGATCCCGTAGTTCATGGCCGTCGGGTACGCGGATGCGGTGGACGTGCTCGTCACCGCGGGGTTCTTCACGTAGATGTCGAGCAGCTGGGCGCCGAAGTCGCTGCCGAACGTGTTGACCAGATTCGCGATCGTCGTCTGGATGTAGACGTTCGTGCCGTCCTCGCTCACCTGGAAGTTCGTGAGATCGAATGCGCCGGGCACGAACACGGAATTGGTGGGATATGCATACGTTCCGGGGCCGTTGTCATCGCCGGTCGGGTCGGCCATCTCGAGCACGGTGGTTCCCGGAAGCGAGACGTTCGTGACCGCAAGCTGGCTGTAGCCGGTGCTTCGGTGCAGCGTCGCCGTAACCGTGATCGTCGTGCCACCGAACCCGACGGGCAGGGTCACCGACCAGTGCCCGGTGGAATCAGCTCGGGTCGAGGCGGTGGCCGCAGCCCCACCGGCCCCGCCGACGGCCTCGGCATCGACGCGTGCTCCGGCAGCGGTCGCTCCGGTGACGATGACGGTCGAGCCGCTCACCCGCGCGAGGTTCGCCGGGGAGGTCACGGTCAGCGGCAGCGAGCCGGGCGGGCCGTTCCTCACGTAGCGGTCAGACACGATCGCCGGCGTCTCGAGGTTGCGGCCCGCGCTCAGGTCGAGCGCCAGCCGCGCGTACTGCGCCTGCGCCCAGGTGAGCGGGCTGGCCGAGCCGGCGGGCTCGCCGTCGGTGAACCCGATCGAGGCGATCGTCGGGTCGGTGCCGTACGGGGACGCCGCCAGATCCGGGTCCTCCCAGGCCTGCTCGGGCTCGAGACCCTGGCCCGAGGTCATCTTGCGCATCGAGGTCAGCAGCTTCCCGGCAAAGCTGAAGTCGCTGGCCGAGCCAGCCGCGACTTCGTACTCGCCGCGCTCGCCGCTCAGCACGGGCCACAGATGGCCGGTGCCGGTGTCGGTCGGTGGCCAGGGGGCCCCCGGCACCGTGCAGCTGGAGCCGCTCGGCTGGAAGCAGTCGCCGTAGCCGTCCACGGACTCGGTCGGGGTCGTGCCGTAGCGGTAGAAGCCCGGCCCGTTCGGGGTGGTGCGCTCGATCGTGTCGTCGACGACCGTCACCGACGACCTGATGACCGGGTCGCTCGCCGGGAGCACGCCGAGGCGGACCAGCTCGAGGAACCCGGCGTCGATCAGCGAGCGCTGGTCGACGGTGGTGCTGCCGTTGCCGAGGCTGACCGGATCGGGCGAGTTGGGGTCGGCCGCCTTGGCGATCCGGATGAAGTAGCTCGGCACGTTCAGGGTGGTGGTGAAGGGGCCGTTGGTGGTCACGGTCCATGCCTTGATGTTGCGAGCGAAGTCGTCGGCGGTGGCCTGGTAAAGCCGCGCGTGGGCCGGGTCGCCGTTGACCCTGGCGATCGCGGCGGCCGCCGTGAGGCCCGCGATCTCAGCGGCGATCGTCGACGGCGAGTAGCCGCTCTGCTCCTCCCAGCGCTCGTTCCCGTCGGACGGACCGTGCGCAACCACGAAATCGGCGGCCGGGATGACGTGCTGGCGGTAGAGCGTCTTGTCGCCCGCCAGCCCGGACTGCCAGTCCATCAGGATCGGATAGGAGCACTCGTCGAGTTGGAGCCCGCCGGTGTCGGGTGCGGCCTTGCCGTTGGGGAGCGAGTTGCGCGGCATCGACCCGTCGGGCAGCTGCTGCTTATCGAAGAGGAACTTCGTGGCGTCCTGCGCGGTCCGGATATCGCCGGCGACCAGCAGCCCGGTGAACGCCTCGTACATGTCGCGTGAGAACTCCTCCCTGTAGGAGCCGAAGTACGTCGGCTCACCGTTGGTGAGAGTGCCGGCAGGCACGGACTGGCCCCATGGCGACGCGAGGCCCGCGGCGATCGCTCCAGTGAACGTCTTGTCCTCGCTGGCCTTGACCACGTTTACGGACTCGTAGTACTCGCGGACCGCGGCTGGGCCCAGCCAGCGGGCGGGCTTTCGCAGGCCGGCGTCGTAGCGCAGCCACCCCCGCTCGTAGTCGGACCAAGCGTCGTCGAAGCTCTGCGATGCCGACGTGTGCGCGACGGCCAGCGCGCCGAGCGGTCCGTTCTCGGTCGTGCTGAACCCGAGCGCGAGGTTCACGGTGCGGTCGGTGCGGCCGGCGCGGTCGGTGCGGTCGGTGCGGTCGCGCGGCAGCGCCACGCCGGCGGTGAGGGTGACGTGGCCGTCGGGCGCGGACGTGTACGGGGTCAGCGACTGCGTGGAGTCGAGCATGTTCAGGCCGTCGCTGGCCGAATCCGCGTAGCCGACGCTCGCGGTCGAGAAGCCGCTCGACGATTCGAGCGCCATGTAGGTCGGGACCCCGTAGTCGCGATTGACCGCGTCCGTGGTGGTGTTCGTGTTGAACGCCACCGGGATGTCGTTGGCGGCGACGAGCGCGGTGTTCCCGCCGCCGTTCTGCGTTCCGCCACCGCCGGTGCCGCCCGCGAGCGGGTCGAGGCGCACGTACACGTGATCGGCGGACGGCCCCCGGAAGTTCATCCGCATCAGGACCGCGTTGCGGGCCGGATCGGCGATGTAGGTGGTCGTGATTCGGTAGCCGTGGGCGGCGTTGCTGGGCGAGGGCGAGGCGACCACGGTGCAGCTCATCCCGGTCGGGTCGGGCAGGACCTTGTATGTCATGTCCCGCGTCTGGAGGTCGGTGAAGGTCTTGCCGCCGCTCACCCCGGTCACGATGTACTGGAGGGTGTGAACGTTGGTCGCGTCGACGGTTGGCCAGTAGGTGTCGGAGAGGACGCCATCGGCGACTGTGAACCACACCTTCGAGGTCGTGTTCCGGGCGGTGCCCACGCAGTCCTTGCGCGCGAGGTCGAAGTAGCTCTCGCTACCGGGCGCCCCTGGCGCGGCGACGGTTGCGGTGTGCTTTGTCGCCGCCGAGGCAGCGCCGCCGGCGCTGACCGCGATGATTCCCGCGAGCGCAACAAGGATCGCGAGCGCGCTGATGAGCCGAGCCTTCACAGTCTTACCTCCCTCGAGTGCCGTGGGCAGACTATGCCCGGGCCGGTCCCGCGGTCAAGCTCTTTCTCCGACTCATAACACTGGCGGTGTGGACGCGGGCTCCACGTCCGTCGGGGCCGCTCGCCAGGAAGCGCAGGGCGACGATCGCCACGTCGTCGCGGGCCACGGGGCTCGACCGCTCGGCCGCGTCACGCAGGGCGTCGGCGAGCGCGCTGGCGCTCGGCTCGCTCCCGAGGTCCCGGATCACCTGCTCGGGCGAGCGAGCGGCGCCCGGTCCCTGGTCGGTGACGCCGTCGGTGTAGAGCACGAGGCTGTCGCCGGCACCCAGCCGCAGGTCGACCTGCTCGAGCCGGATCTCGGGCCAGATACCGAGCAGGTCGCCCTGCGCCCCGAGCGGCGCCGCCTCGCCGGCATCCGAGACGAACAGCGCGGGGGGATGCCCGGCGCAGGCGACCGTCACCCGCGCCTCGCTGGCGCTCACGCTGAGCAGCGCATAGGCGATCGTGATGAACCGCCCGCCCAGGTCCTGGCGCAGCATCGCGTCGTTGAGCGAGCGCAGCACGTCGGCCGGCGGCCGGAGCGAGCCGGCGAAGCTCCGCAGCGTCCAGCGAGCCATCGCGGTCACCGCGGCCGCCTGCGGGCCCTTCCCGCACACGTCGCCGATCACGACCGCCCAGTGCTCGTCTCCGACCGCGAACACGTCGTAGAAGTCCCCGCCGACGAGGTCGCCGGCGCCGGCGGGAGCGAACCGGATTGCGAGCTCGCACGACGGTACGTCGGGGATAACCGCCGGCAGCAGGCTCTGCTGGAGCGTGCGCGCCGTGTACTCGCTCCGGCGGTAGAGCGCCTCGGTGCGCGCCTGGAGCATGCGGGCCTGGAGCGACAGCGCGAGACGCGTGCCGAGACCGGACATCTCCTGGAGCTCCTCGTGCCGCCACGCGCGTCCGTGGCGCGCCAGCACCACCCGCGCGACCAGGCTGCCTCGGGCGACGGCGGCGAGGGCGAGCACGTGCACGTGACCGTCGTCGGACTGGACCGCGGCGGCGTGCGTCGAGGTCGCCCGGTCGGTCTGCGCGAGCAACCGGGCCTGCTCGAAGGCGGCCTCGACTGTGGGCCACGCGCCCGGCGGCAGCAGCGACGGGTCGCCGGCGCTGACCCGCCCGACCTCCACCTCGAGCGCGGGCGCGCTCTGGTCGGCGAGCTCCTCGGCGATGCAGTAGCCGTTTCGCCGCTCGATCGCCAGGCCGGCGAACGTGTCGAGCACCTCCTCGGCGGTGTTGCCGCGGTCGAGCTGGGCGCCCGCCTCGGCCAGGAACACGGCGCGTTCGCGGGCGCGCTCGCGACCAACGAGCAGCCAGCCAAGGAAGCCGCCCAACGCCAGCGTCAACGCGGTGAGAACGACGAGCACGACGACGGCGACCGTCACGGCCGCGTTCGCGGAGTCGTGGGCCGAGTGCTGACGTCCGGCCTGGCGCGCCGAGATCAGCCGTTCGAGCTCGGCGGTCTGAGCCCGGATCCCGTCGACGAGTCGCTTGCCGAGCGCCGTCGTCGCGACCGAGCGGGCCGCGGCGGGAGCGGTGGTGACCTCCCGCGTCACCGTCGGGACGTATGAGCTCATGTAGCTGCGCGCCGCGTCGGCGAGCGCCGTCGCTCGAGTCACGTACGCGCCCTCGGCGTTGGCGGCCTGCTCGAGCGTGCGCGCGACGCCCGGCAGCTCCGCCTGCGCCGCTCGCGTCGGCGCCAGGAACAGCGGTTTGGCGGTGATCACGTAGCCCCGGAGGCCGGTCTCGGCGTCGACGACCGTGCGCTCGACGTTGATCGTGGCGTCCAGATACGTGCCGGTGCGGATCGTCGCGTCCGCGGTCCTGCGCAGGCCGACGATGTGCCCGAGCAGGAGCGCGAGCCCGAGCGCGACCGCGGCGGCGCCGACCGTGACCGCTGCGAGCACCCCCGCCATCAGCCGGTGCTGTTGCCTCATGGCCGCATCCTTCTCTCAGCCGCCCGAGCCGGACCCCGCACCCGTGCCCGACCCCGTACCCGCGGACGAGCCAGCGTCCGCGGCCGCGACGAAGGCCGGGTCGAATGCCGTGCTGACGTCCGGCGCGCGGCTAACGATGCCGAATCGGGCCTCCCAGCCCGCCCAGGTGTCGAGCGTGGCCTTGTTGAGCTCGCCGACGTGGCCGTCGGTGGCCTTGAACGCCGGCAGCAGCGCGGTCAATTGGGCCGAGACCAGCTTCGGAGCCAGCCCGGGTACCTGTTGCTCGAGCTCCCGCGCCGCCTGACCCGGGTCGCTCAGCGTGTACTGGTAGCCGCGGACGAGCGCGTCGACGACCTCACGGGCTAGCCCCGGCTCGCGCCGCAGGGTCTGGGCGGTCGCGCACAGGACGAGCTCGGGATAAGAGGGTGCGCCGTAGTCGTCGACCCTGAACACGTGGAACCCCGGCCGTTCGCTCCGGATCGTCACGCCCTCGTCGTTCCAGAACGCGGTGGCGCCGGCGACGCGGCCGGCCAGCAGGTCGGCGACCGCGTTGAATCCGATCGTGACCGTCTTGACCTTGGCGGGGTCGCCGCCCGATCCGGCGACCGCCGACCTGAGCACCGCGGTGTCGCTCGGGACGCCGCTGATCCCAACGGTCTTGCCCTCGAGCGCCTTCGGCGAGCTGACGTCCGGGGCCGCGATGACCGCCGCCAGCGGACGCTCGACGATCGCCATGATCCCGACGACGTCGGGGTGGGTGGAGGCCGATTCATCGGCGATCGCCAGGTCGTGGATATCGAGGATCGCGAAATCGACCCGGCCGGTCTCGAGCAGCTTGATCGAGTCGGTCGTGGCGGTCGGCGCGATCACGTGGAGGCGGACCCCGGCGGCGCGGTCGTAGTGGCGCGCGAGCGCGGCGTAGATCCCGGTATGGACAGCGTTGGGTGTGAAATCGAGGATCAGCGTCGCGCTGCGCGAAGGGGCTGCTCGTGCCTTCGCCGGCGCGGACGAGCTCGCCGCTCGCGTGGACGAGCTGCCGGCCGAGCCGCAACCGGCGGCCGCGGCGGCCAGGACGCAGGCCAGAGCCGCTCTCGCAACCATTGCTCCTCGCATCAGCCGGGCCAGGATAGGCGGAACGTAGAATGAGCCGCGCGCATGCGTCGCCGTGTCACGTTCAGCCGCAATCTCACGCTCTCGCTGTCGCGGACGTGCCGCTGCTACTGCAAGTACTGCGCGTTCGCGACGCACAAGCCGCATCTGCACGCGCCCGAGGAGGTGCTGGCGCTGTTGGACCGCGCCGTCTCGCGCCACCACGTGAAAGAGCTGCTGGTGCTGACGGGGGAGAAGCCCGAGGTCAACGCGGAGGTCGCGCGCCGCCTGCAGGAGTACGGGCACGCGGACTTCACCTCGTACGTGGTGTGGGTGTGCGAGCGGGCGCTCGAGCGCGGGCTGTTGCCGCACACGAATCTGGGGGTCCTCGGACGCGAGGACCTAGCGCGGTTGCGTGAGGTAACGGCCTCGCAGGGCCTGATGCTCGAGTCGGTCTCCGAACGGCTGATGGAGACCGTGCACGCCGGGTCGCCGACCAAGCACCCCGCCCGGCGGATCGAGACGATCTCGGCCGCCGGCGAGCTGAAGATCCCGTTCACGAGCGGAATCCTCGTCGGGATCGGCGAGACCGAGGACGAGCGGATGGCGTCGCTGGCGAAGCTCGCCGAGTTGCACGAGCGCCATGGCCACATCCAGGAGGTGATCCTCCAGAACTTCGTGCCCCACCAGAGCTACTACGGCCGCGAGCCGGCCCAGATCGCCGGCGACGCCGCGAGCGAGTACTGGCGGACCGGATTGTGGGACGGCCCGCATCTCGATGCTCCGGCGTGGGCGTGCGAGGTGTCGGTGCAGGACATGAAGCGCCTGATCGCCGAGACGCGCCGGTTGATGCCCGGCATCGGGATCCAGGTCCCGCCGAACCTGTCGGACTGGTGGATCGAGCTCGTGCGGGCCGGCGCCACCGACCTCGGCGGGCTGAGCGCCAACGGTGATCACATCTCTCCCGAGCACCCGTTCCCGTCGCCGACCGAGGTGCGCAAGCGGCTGCGGGCCGAGGGCGCGGCGCTGTCTGAGCGGCTGTGCGTGTACCCGGAGTACATCGACCCGGAGTGGATCTCCCGGCCGGTGATGGACGTGATCAAGACCGAGTACTGGTCGTTCATCCCGCGCCGGGGATCGGGTCGCCGGGTCGCGCTGCAGGTGGCGGACGACGCCGCGCCGCGGGCGGTCGCCCGCGCCCGCGACGGGCTTGCGCTGACCCCCGAGGAGCTGACCGCGCTGTTCGCTGAGAACCGGCCAGAGGTGATCGAGGAGATGCGCCTAGCCGCGGACGAGCTGCGCTCCGAGCTCGCCGGCGACACGGTCACTTTCGTCGTCAACCGCAACATCAACGTCTCGAACATCTGCACGGTCGGATGTGCGTTCTGTGGATTCGGGCAGTCGCGGCGGTCACCGGACGCCTACGAGCACTCTGAGGAGGAGTTCGTCCGCAGGGTGCACGAGGCGGTGGAGTTCGGCGCCACCGAGATCTGCATGCAGTCGGGGATCCATCCCGACTGGGGCCTCGAGGATTACGAGAAGTGGCTGCGGGTGGCCAAGCGAGCCGCGCCGGACATCCACCTCCACGCCTACTCCCCGATGGAGGTCGCGCACATGTGCGACGTCAGCGGGCTCTCGCCGCGCGCCGTGTTCGACCGCCTGCGCGAGGCGGGGCTCGGGTCGACGCCCGGGACGGCCGCGGAGGTCCTCCACGACGGTGTGCGCGAACGGATCTCGCCGAACAAGCTGCCGGTGGCGCGCTGGGTCGAGATCATCGAGGCGTCGCACGCCGAGGGGATCCGCTCGACCGTGACCGTCATGTTCGGCCACGTCGAGGAGCCGTGGGAGCTTGCCGAGCACATGCGGGTCGTGCGCGAGCTCCAGGAGCGCACCGGCGGCTTCACCGAATTCGTGCCGCTGTCGTTCATCCCGTTCCACACGCTGCTCGGCCGCACCCACGGGGTCGAGGAGATCTCTCGGGAGGAGAACCTCAAGCACACCGCGGCGTTCCGGCTCGCGCTCGGCAAGACGGTTCGCAGCCTCCAGGCGAGCTGGGTCAAGATGGGCCTCGACGCCGCCACCGAGGCGCTGCGCTGGGGCGTCAACGATCTCGGCGGGACGCTGATGGAGGAATCGATCTCGCGGATGGCCGGCAGCTACCACGGCGTTCTGCTCACGCCTTCGCAGCTGGTCGAGGCCGCGCACCGGGCGGGCCGGCCGGCGGCCGAACGGACGACGCTGTACGAGATCGTCCGGTCGTATCCGCTGTCGCGCCGGATGAGTCTGGCCGCCGGCGGTCCTGGCGAGCCCGGATGGCGAGCGCCGGCAGGCCAGACGGCGTGAGCGTCGATCAGCCGATCGCGGACCGGGCGCCGTCGCTGTTCGCCGGAGTCGAGCCGCTCGAGGTGTTCGTCGAACTGCTCGCGGAGATCGACATGCACACCTCGCCGACCGAGTTCTACGACCGCATCTGCGAGGCGATCTGCCGCCTGACCACGATGCGCCGGGCGGCGATCTTCATGGCCGACGCCGCGCGCCGGCGGGTGCGCGCGATCGGCTCCTACGGGATCCCGTTCGAGCAGCTGTCGGGGATCCGGCCGACGCTCGTCAACACCCCGATCGCCCAGCGCGCGCTGCTCGAGGACAAGGTGGTCGTGGTGTCCGAGCGGATCGAGGACGAGGTCCCGCCCGAGTACGCGCAGCTGCTCGGGATCACGACGCTCGTGTGCACGCCGATGAGCGCCGGCGGCTACGCCTACGGCGTGATCTGCGCCGACCGCGGCGGCGGCCGGTTTGAGCTGTCCGACGGCGAGCGCCACCTGCTGTGGACGCTCGGCAAGACCGCTGCGCTCGTCGCCGCCGCCCGCAACGTCACCCGCCAGCAGGAGCGGACCCGCCGGCTCGGGGAGCGGCTCGACCTCGCGCGCGAGATCCACGAGAGCGTGCTCCAGCGCCTGTTCGGGGTGTCGCTGGCGCTCGGCGCCGAGCAGCCGCTCGACCGCGCCGAGCGCGAGCGCTGCCGGATCGAGATGCAGGAGGCGCTGAGCGACCTGCGCCGTGCCCTGGAGCGACCGCTCGCGCCGCTGTCTCCCGAGACGGGCACGACGCTCGCCGGGGAGCTCGACCGGGTCCGGCGATCGCCGGGGTTCGTTGTCGAGGTCGACTGGCGAGGCGAGTCGACGGTCCCGGCCGACGTCGAGCCGCTCGCGCAGTCGGTGCTCGCCGAGGCGCTACGGAACATCGCCAAGCACGCGGACCCCTCGCGCGTCGAGGTCGCGGTTTCGCGGGATCAGGACACGTTCACGCTCGAGGTGCGCAACGACGGCGCCGGGTCGGGGGCGGCCGACCCGGGGATGGGCCTGCGGCTGGCGGCGTTCGAGGCGCTCCAGCAGGGCGGGGTGGTCGAGTTCGGGCCGTTCGACGAGAACCGGTGGCGCGTACGGCTGGCTGTGCCGCTCCAGCCGGTCGGGGAGTCGACCCAGCGAGACATGGACGGCCTGGAGTTCGAGGAGTTCTGATGGAGGCCGGCCACGCTCGCCTCGACGACCGCCGGCTGCGTGTGCTCGTTGTTGACGATCACGACGTGGTCCACTGGGGCTTCCGGGTGCTGCTCGGCGAGCAGCCGTGGGTCGAGCGGTTCTTCCAAGCGCGGACCGGCGCCGAGGCGCTCGCGCTGGTGCGCGCCCACAAGCCGCACGTCGCGCTCGTCGACCTGTTCCTGTCCGAGGAGTCGGGCGCCGAGCTGTGCGCCGCGATCCGCGAGGCCTCGCCGGCGACGCGCGTGCTGCTGATCTCAGGCGCCGGGCGGATGTCGCCGGCGGCTGCGCGCGCCGCCGGGGCGTCGGGGTTCGTGTCCAAGGACTGGGACGCGAGCCGGGTCGCGGCCGCGGTCCGCCGGGTCGGGCTCGGGATGACGACGTTCCCGCCGAAGGCCGAGCAGCCGGCGCCGCTGCTGACCGAGCGCGAGCGCGAGGTGCTCGACCTGATCGCGGTGGGATCGACCAACCGCGAGATCGCCCAGACGCTCTACCTCAGTCCGCACACGGTCAAGGAGCACACGAGCGCGCTCTACCGCAAGCTCCGCGCTCGGAACCGGGCCGAGGCCGTCCAACGGGCGCAGCGGATCGGACTATTGGGTTAGGGCCGCTGCGCGGCATCCGTGGGGCCATCCAACCCCGTCCGGACGGGGTCGCACGGCCTCGTGGCTCGGCCCGCTCGGCGTCCAGCCTCGCCAAGACCGGGCCGGCCACGAGTCATCCGGCTGGATGACGAGCGAAGCGAGGCCTCACCCGAAGACCGGAAGTCGCGGGCCGGGGCCTGAAACGGCGGGCACCTGGGGTGGGTGCGGTGGCGTCCGAACCTGCATGACGCGACAACCGAGTGGCAACGCCGCCTCCGTGCCGCAATTCGCATGCCCCACATGCGTAGCGCGGCACGGTCCATGCCGGGCCCCGCCAATGACGCGATTTGCAGGCCGGCGCCGGCTCTCCGCCGGCGATCGCTACCGATCGCTGCCGGGGCGCATGAACCGCTCGAGCGCCGGCAGCTTCAACGCGTGGGGGATGTAGCGCGAGGCGAGCATGCTGACGCGCATCGGCAGCCCGGGGACGACCACGCGCGCGCCGTGGGCGAGGCCTTCGACGCCCGCGCGTGCGGCTTGCTCGGGCGAGATCAGCGTGCCCGGGACCGAGCGCTCGAACGACTTACCGCTGGCCGTCTCCCAGCCCGCGATCTGCCAGAAGTCGGTCTCGACCGGGCCCGGCGCGAGCGCGGTGACCGTCACCCCGAGGCCCCGGAGTTCCTGGTGGAGCGCTTCGGAGAACGTCAGCACGTATGCCTTTGCGGCCGAGTAGCCCGCCGAGTAGGGCATCGGCTGCATGCCGGCGGTGGAGGCGACGTTCAGGATCGCCCCCCGCCTGCGCTCGACCATGCCCGGCACGAACATCCTCGTGAGCACCATCGGCGCCTCGACCAGCACGCGGACCTGCTCGAGCTCGCGTTCCGGGTCCGCCTCGTGGAAAGCGCCACCGGTGGCGAAGCCGGCGTTGTTGACGAGGATCTCGACGTCGAGGCCGAGCTCGTCGATCTGGCCGGGGATCTTCCCTCGCGGCGCCGCCTTGCCGAGGTCGCACGAGATCGTCTCGACCCGTACCCCGTGCTCTTCGCTCAGCTCATCGGCGAGCGCGACGAGCCGCTCCTTGCGCCTCGCGATCAGCACGAGGTTGTGCCCGCGCGCCGCCAGGAGCTTCGCGATCTCGCTCCCGATTCCGGCTGACGCGCCGGTCACGAGCGCGGCGGAGGACGGTGTTGGCTTGGGGAGGCTCAAGGCTTTCGGGCGCGCCGGAAGGGGCATTTCGGCCCTCCCCCCGAACGGGGGGAAGGCTGCTCGGCGCCTGTATCCGGACCGAGGATGCCGCGTAGGGTGATAGCAGAATGGGAGTCACCGCGATCCTGTTTCCAGGTCAAGGCAGCCAGACCCCGGAGATGCGCGAGACCGTGTCTGAGGTGCGCCCGGATCTCCTCTCTCTCGCCGAGCAGGTCGTCGGAGAGGACCCGTTCGCGCGCGCCGAGGAGGGCACGCGATTTGCGCAGCCCGCGATCTTCTGCGCGAGCCTTGCCGGCTGGGAAACACTAGGGCGCCCCGAGGGCGACATGATGGCCGGCCACTCGCTCGGCGAGCTGGCCGCGCTGGTGGCTGCCGGCTGCCTGAGCGATCGCGACGGGCTCGAACTGGTGGCGCTGCGCGGCAGGCTGATGCAGGAGTCCGGTGAGCGCGCCGGCGATGGGAGCATGATCGCGTTGATGGGCGCGGGCGCCGCCGACCACGGCGCCGAGCTCGCCGACGCCCACGGCCTCTCCGTCGCGAACGACAACTCGCCCCAGCAGGTGGTCCTGTCAGGCGACCGGGGCGGGTTCGCCGACGTGAGCGCCGCCGCCAAGGAGCTCGGGCTCCGGCCGATGGAGCTGCCCGTCACCGGGGCGTTCCACTCGCCGATGATGGCCGAGGCCGTGCCGGAGTTCGAGGCTGCGCTCGCCCGGGTCGAGATCTCAGCGCCACGAGTGACCGTCCTGTCGGCGGTCACGGCCGAACCGTTCGAGGATGTGCGCGCGCAGCTTGCCCAGGCGCTGACGATGCCGGTGCGCTGGCGCGAGGTGTTGCTCGCGATGCGCGACCGCGGCGCGGACCGGTTCGTCGAGGTCGGGCCGGGACGGGTGCTGACCGGGCTCGTCAAGCGCACGCTCAAGGACGTCGAGCTCGCCCATGCTTGAGTCCCCGATCAGCCCGCGCGCGCACGACGCCCTCCACGGCGCTTCGGCGCCCTACCCCCCCGTGCGTCCCGCGGTCCTGTCGGTCGCGGCCGAGGTTCCCGCGGCGCGCGTGACGACGGCCGAGTTGGCCGAGCGCCTCGGGGTCAGCGAGGAGTGGATCGTGTCGCGGACGGGCATACGCGAGCGCCCCGTCGCGGCCGCCGGCGAGCGGCTCTCGGACTTTGCGGCGCGCGCCGGACAAGGCGCGCTCAGCCGCGCCGGCATCGACCCCTCCGAGGTCGATCTGGTGCTGGTCGCGACGCTCACGCAGGATGAACTGATGCCGAACGCCGCGCCGATCGTGGCCCACGCGATCGGCGCCGACCGCGCCGGCGCGATCGACCTCGGCGCCGCCTGCACCGGGTTCCTGTCGGGGCTGTCGCTCGGCGCCGCGCAGATCGAAACGGGTCGCGCCGAGTGCGTGCTGCTGATCGGCGCGGACTTCACCACACGAATCGTGGACTGGGACGACAAGCGGACCGCCCCGCTGTTCGGGGACGGCGCCGGCGCCGTCGTGCTCGGCCCCTCCGACGGCGAACTCGGCGGTATCGGACCGATCGTGCTCGGTGCCGACGGCTCGGGCGCGCCGGCGATCCAGATCGCCCACGGCGACCGCAAGCTGAGGATGGACGGCCCCGAGGTCTACCGGCACGCGGTCGCGCGGATGGGCGAGGCGACGCTGGCGGCGGTCGAGGGCGCCGGGCTCACGCTCGACGAGATCGATCTGTTCGTCTATCACCAGGCGAACGGAAGGATTCTTCGGGCGCTCGCGGAAAAGCTTCAGCTTCCGTCCGAGCGTGTTGTGGACTGCATCGAGAACCTGGGCAACTCCTCTGCGGCGACCTTGCCGCTGGGCCTTCTCTACGCCGAGCGCGAAGGCCGGCTAAGGCCGGGCGCGCGCGTGCTGCTCAGCGCCTTCGGCGCGGGCTTCACCTGGGGCGCCGGCGTGATCGAGTGGGGAGGCTCGGAGGATGGCTGAGCCGGTCGGGCAGCGAGACGGCTCGGCGCTCGTCACGGGCGCGTCGCGCGGCATCGGCGCGGCGATCGCGCGCGTGCTCGCCCGCGACGGCTGGCGCGTCGGCGTCAATTACCGCTCCGATCGCGACGGCGCCGAGGCGGTCGTCGCTGACATCGAGCGCGACGGCGGCCAGGCGATCGCGCTCGGCGCGGACGTCGCGGACCCGGGTGCGCCCGACGAGCTGTTCGGAGCGCTCGAGTCGCACTTCGACGGTCCCGTCCTCGTGCTTGTCAACAATGCCGGCATCAGCCGAGACAACCTCACCCCGTCGCTCGGCGACGAGGAATGGGATTCGGTGATCGAGACCAACTTGACCGCGGCCTTCCGGCTCACCCGGCGCGCGTTGAAGGCGATGCTCAAGGCCCGTTCGGGCCGGATCGTCAACATCTCCTCGGCCGTCGCGCTGCGGGCGAACCCCGGGCAGGCGAACTACTCCGCAGCCAAGGCCGGGCTGGTCGCGCTAACGAAGACGTCGGCGGTCGAGGTCGCGCGGCGCGGCATCACGGTAAACGCGGTGGCGCCGGGATTGATCGACACCGAGTTCATCGGCGGGGCCTCGAAGGAGATCATCCAGGCGATTCCCGCAAGGCGCATCGGCACCCCGGAAGAGGTCGCCGCGTGCGTCCGCTTCTTGACATCTGAGGAGGCCAGCTACGTCACCGGCGCGGTGCTCACCGTGGACGGCGGACTGGCGGCCTAGAACACAACAACTGAAAGGGGTTAGACATGGCAACAGTTACCACAGAACAGGTTGAGGCCCGCGTCGTCGAGACGCTCGCGAGCTTTGGCCCCGACGCCGATCAGATCAGCCGCGGCTCGACGTTCGAGGAGCTCGACATCGACTCGCTCGACCTGGTCGAGCTCGCGCAGGTCGTCGAGGACGACTACGGCGTGGTCCTCAAGGGCGAGGACATGAAGGAGCTCAAGACCGTCGGCGACGCGATCGACCTGATCGTCAGCCGGGCGGAGTGAAGCTGGGGCTGCGTGAGCGACGCGGACTCAAGGCAGCGGCCCATGCGGCGTAGGGTCGTGATTACCGGCCTCGGCGCCGTAACGCCCCTCGGCGTGGGCGCCGAGACGCTGTACGCGCGCTGGGCGGCCGGCGAGTGCGGAATCTTCGACGGCGCCGGCGCATGCACCGACTTCGAGCCCAGCGAGCTTCTGTCGGTCAAGGAGATCCGACGGCTCGACCGCTTCTCACAGCTGGCGGTCGTCGCGGCGGCGGAGGCGATTGCGGACGCCGGCTGGGATGGCGGGGGGGCGGGCGGCGTTCCATATGACCCGATGCGGATCGGCTGCATCCTCGCGACCGGAATCGGCGGCATCCAGACGATCGAGCTTCAGCACGACGTGCTTCGCGACCGCGGCCCGGCCCGGATGTCCCCGTTGGGGATCCCGGCGCAGATGCCGAACGCGGCCGCCGCGGCGGTGTCGATGAAGTTCGGCCTCAAGGGGCAGATGTACAGCGTCGTGTCCGCCTGTTCCAGCGGCGCCCACGCGATCGGCTGCGCACTCAGGATGATCCAGTACGACGACGCCGACGCGGTCGTCGTCGGTGGCGCGGAGGCGACCCTGACCCCGTTCGGCTTCGGCAGCTTCAACTCGATGCAGGCGCTGTCGCCGACCGGGATCTCGCGGCCGTTCGATGCGCGCCGCGACGGGTTCGTGATGGGTGAGGGCGCGGGCGTGCTCGTGCTCGAGGAGGCCGAGGCGGCGGTGGAGCGTGGTGCCACCGTGCTCGGCGAGGTGACCGGATACGGCTCGACCTCTGACGCCTACCACCTGACGGCGCCCGAGCCGAGCGGCGCGGCCGCGACCCGTGCGATCGAGCTGGCGCTGTCCGACGCCGGGATCGGCCCGGACGACGTCGACTACATCAACGCCCACGGCACCTCCACGCAGCTCAACGACGCGGCCGAAACGGCCGCTTTGAAGCGCGCGCTGGGGGAGGAGCGGGCCCACAAGATCCCGGTGTCGTCGACCAAGTCCTCGATCGGACACCTGCTCGGCGCCGCCGGCGCCGTCGAGGCGGTCGCCACCGTCAAGACGCTGGCCACGCGGGTGATCCCGCCGACGGTGGGCTACGAGGTGCCTGATCCCGACTGCGATCTCGACTACGTCCCCGGCGAAGCGCGCCCGCTGGTGCTGTCCAACGGCCATCCGCCGGTCGCGATCTCGAACTCGTTCGCGTTCGGAGGCCACAACGTCACACTCGTGTTCAGGGGCGCCGAGTCGTGAGCGCCACGATCGTTCACGAAGCGGCGCGCCGGCTGGATCCGTTCGAGCGGCTGGAGGCGCTGTGCGACCCCGGCAGCCTCCAGACGCTGCGCTCGCGTGTGGTCTCGCCGCGGCTTGGCGCCCGGGCGATTCCCGGAGACGGGGTTCTCGGCGCCACCGGTAGCGTCGATGGGCGGCCGATCGCGTGCTACGCCGAGGACGGCTCGTTCATGGGCGGCTCGCTCGGGGAGCGCCACGCCGACACAATCGTCAGGGTCCTGCAGACGGCAGAGCGGGCCAGGATTCCCGTGGTCGCGTTCGTCGAGTCCGGCGGCGCGCGGATGCAGGAGGGCACGGCGGCGCTGGCCGGCTACGGCCGAATCTTCCGCCACACGGTCGGTCTGACCGGCGTCGTCCCGCAGATCTCGGTCGTCTCGGGCGCATCGGCCGGCGGCGGCGCCTACTCACCGGCGCTGACCGACCTGATCATCATGACCGAGGACGCCGCGATGTTCCTCACCGGCCCCGGCGTCGTCCGCGAGGCGCTCGGCGAGGAGATCGACGCGGTCACGCTCGGCGGCCCGCGCGTGCACGACCACAACGGCGTCTGCCACCTGGTCGAGCGCGACGAGCTCAGCGCAGCGGCGCGCGTGCGCGACCTGCTGTCGTATCTGCCGTCCTGCGGCGGTGGAGCCCTGCCGCTGGCGGAGCCTCTGGACCCGGAGATCGACGACCCCGGAACCGTGGTGCCGTCCGAGCCACGGCGTGCCTACGACGTCCGCGACGCTCTGGCTGGGATCGTCGATGCGGGCTCGCTGCTCGAGCTGTGCCCGCGCTGGGCGCGCAACGTCGTCACCACCTTCGCCCGCATCGAGGGCCGGCCCGTCGGGATCGTGGCCAACCAGCCGCATTTCCTGGGCGGCGTGCTCGACGCTGAGAGCTCGGAGAAGGCGGCGCGGTTCGTGGGCTTCTGCAACTCGTTCGGCTTGCCGCTGCTCGCGGTCGTCGATACCCCCGGGTTCATGCCCGGCTCCAAGCAGGAGCAGGCCGGCGTGATCCGGCACGGGGCTTCGCTGGTGCGGGCGTTCGCGGCCGCGCGAGTCCCGAAGCTGACCGTGGTCCTGCGTAAGTCGTTCGGTGGCGCGTACATCACGATGAACTCGCGCGACCTCGGCGCCGACCTGGTGCTGGCGTGGCCGGAGGCCGAGCTCGGGATCATGAGCGCCCGGACCGCGGTCGGGATCGTCCATCGCCGCGAGCTGCGCGCTGCCGACGACGTCGAGGCCGAGCGCTCGCGGCTGGCGGACGAGTACGCCGACGAGCATCTGCGCGCAGAGGCGGCCGCCGCCTCCGGGTTCGTCGACGAGCTGGTCGAGCCGGCCGAGACGCGCGAGCGGCTCGCCCGCGCGCTGTGGACGCTCTGCGGTCCCCGGCTGTAGCGGTCGTGACGCCGTTGTGATCCTCGAGGGCAAGAAGCTCGTGATCACGGGGGTGATCACGAAGGACTCGATCGCGTTCCACGCGGCGGAGCGGGCGCTGCGCGAGGGAGCTTCGGTAGTCCTGACCAGCTTCGGGCGGGCCCGGCGGATGACCGAGCGTGCCGCCAAGCGGCTGTCTGATGAGGTCGATGTGCTCGAGCTCGACGTGAATAGCCCTGCCGACCTGGAGGCTTTGACGGGGTCGCTGCAGGAGCGCTGGGGCGCGGTCGACGGGGCGCTGCACGCGATCGCGTTCGCGCCCGAGGACGCGCTCGGCGGGCGGTTCCTGAGCACTCCGTCCGAGAGCGCCAGCGCGGCGTTCCAAACCAGTGCGTTCTCGCTCAAGTCGCTCGCGGTTGCTTTGGAGCCGCTGATGGGTGCGGGCTCGAGCATCGTCGGGCTCGATTTCGACGCCACCGTGGCGTGGCCGATCTACGACTGGATGGGCGTCGCGAAGGCCGCGCTCGAGGCGGTCTCGCGCTACCTGGCGCGTGACCTGGGGCCGCGGGGGATCCGGGTGAACCTCGTCTCCGCGGGTCCGCTCGGCACGGTCGCGGCGCGAGGCATTCCGGGATTCGACGGCCTGGCTGCGCTGTGGCAGTCCCAGGCGCCCCTCGGGTGGGACCTCGAGGATCCGGCGCCCGTCGCCGACACGATCTGCTTCCTGCTGTCGGACTACGCGCGCGCGATCAGCGGAGAGATCGTGCACGTCGACGGCGGCTTCCACGCGGTCGGCGCCCCGGCGCAGGCCTAGTGGGCTCGTCGTAGGACCTACGGACGGGTCCACCAGTCGCAACGGCCCAACACCGGGCCAGCCGCGGCGGTGCTTCTTGGACGTTCTGGCGGCCGGGCGGCGTCTAGCCTCGTCTGGGTGGATCGGTGGCTCGCCAACGACCGGCTCGTTCGGGTGTCCGCGCTGCTTGGCGCGCTCGCGATCGCGTTCTCGAGCATTCTGGTCAGGCTGAGCCACGCCTCGCCGTCGACGGCGGCGATCTTCCGGTGCGCTTTCGCGTTGCCCGTGTTGGGGCTGCTCGCGTGGCTCGAGAATCGCCGGTTCGGTTCCCGGTTGTCGTCGGACCGGCGCGTCGCGATCGGCGCCGGCGTGTTCTTCGCCGCCGACCTGATCCTCTGGCACCACTCGATCGACGATGTGGGCGCGGGCCTCGCCACCGTGCTCGCCAACATCCAGGTGGTGATCGTGCCGCTGGTCGCGTGGGCGCTGCTGTCCGAGCGCCCCGGCAGGCGCGTGCTCGCAGCGCTCCCGATCGCGCTGCTCGGCGTGCTGCTGATCTCGGGCGTGCTCCAGAGCGGCGCCTACGGGCGCGACCCGACGAGTGGGACGCTGTTCGGGCTAGGGGCCGGGATCGCTTACGTCGGCTTCCTGATGCTGCTCCGGCGCAGCAACTCTGACCTGCGCCGGGTGGCCGGCCCGCTGTTCGAGGCGACGGCGACCGCGACCGTGGCTTGTCTGGCGGCGGGCCTGGTCATCGGCGACGCGGACCTGACGCCGGCGTGGCCGGGCGTGGGGTGGCTGCTCGTGCTTGCGCTGACCTCGCAGGTGATCGGCTGGCTGCTGATCACGACGTCGCTGCCGCGGCTACCCTCGGCGATCACGTCGCTGACGCTGACCGTTCAGCCGGTCGGCGCGGTGGCGCTCGCGGTGCTGATCCTCGGCGAGGCGCCGACCGCGCTGCAGTTGGTGGGCGTCGTGATCGTGGTGGCCGCGGTGATCACCGCGACGGCCCCGGGCGCGCGCGGCCTACCGAAACAGGTCCTCCGACTCCGGACGGATCAGGGCCGCCACCCCGGGTCCGTCCTCGGCGCTGACGTGACGGTCGGCGCCGCGCAAGACGACCACGGGTAGCGCGCCGTCCTTCGTCCGGGCCAGGTCGGCGGCCGCGGCAAGCTCGTCGGCGACCGCGATCCAGGTGGCCCTGAGCTCCCGTCCGACGGCGTCGGTGCGCCCACGCCAGTCCTCGAGCGGGTTCAGTCCGGCGCACCCGATCGCGACGTCGACCTGCCCGTGGCGCCAGGCGCGACCGAACGAGTCGGTGATGAGGACCGCGGGATTGGCTCGTACCACGCCTCTGAGGCGCGCGCGGAGTCGCCGCGCGGACGCGTCGGGGTCGCGGGGGAGGAGGACGAGCGCGTCCTCGCCGGGGACGTTCGAGGCGTCGACGCCGGCGTTCGCGCAGATGAACCCGTGATGGGTGACGCAGATCAGCACGCCGTGGGATGCGCGCAGCACCTCGCGCGACTCGTCGAGCACGACCTGGACGTGGCGGGGATCCTTGCCGAGCCTGTCTGCAAGCTCCGTCGCTCGTGGTCCCGGGTGGACGTCGGCAAGCGCGCGGATCCGGCCCTCGGCCTTGGACACGACCTTGTGGGCGATGACGAGTACGTCGGTGTCGGTTACGGGAGGCGTCTGGCCGGCGTCGCTGCTCTTGATGGCGGTCGCGATCAGGGCGGCCAGGTCGTCGCCGGGGGTGACCTCCGGGAGGCCATCTAGAGCCGCGACGCTGAGTGTTGCTCGGGGCGCGGGGGCGGCCGTCACTAGGAGCGGGCTCGCATCAGCTGATTGAGCATGCCCCGAGTGTGGGCGGCCCCGCCACGGCTTTCGGCCAGCTGCTGCTGGAGAGCGTCGAGATCGTCGGGGGTGTCGACGTCGAACGCGAGGCAGGGAACCTCGACTACCTCCGCCGGCACCCCGGCCATGCCGGCGTCGGCCATGTGGCGCCGACAGCTGTCCGGACCGAAGCTCGGCGCGAGCACGTCGGGTGGCGAGAGCAGCAGCGCGTTCGTGCCGGTGCCATGACGGTCCGGGACGATCAGAGCGGAGCGCTCGGCGGCCGGGTGGGCGAGCAGCCCCTCGATCTGCTTCGGGTCGAGCAGAGGACAGTCTCCGGGGACGAGCAGCACCCGCTCGATCCCATCCTCGAGCGCGGTGCGGATGCCGGCGGTGGCCGCGGCGTTGTGCCCCCGCTCGTCGTCCTCGACGACGGTGGCGCCATACCCCTGGGCGATCCGCTGGGCGACGCGGTCGCCACTGACCACGATGATGTTCTCGAGCTCGGGAACTCGGCGGAGCGCGACGAGCACATCGGAGAACATCGCGTCGACGAGCGCGCGCCGGTCGGCTTCGCTGAGCTCGAGCCGAAGCCGCTGCTTGGCTTGGGCGAAACTCTTGATGGGCAGGATCGCGAGCGTCCGCATGGGCCGGAAACCGTACCGAGGGCGGTGGTCGCCTGGGAGGCTGGCCCGTTACCCGAGGGCGAGCGCGAACCGCAGGGTCTCCTCGGCGACCCGGCGTCGGGCGGCCGGTGTGCTCATCAGGACATCGGTCTCGAGCACCGGCACGAGCTCCGCGCGCGCGTCCGCCACCAGTCCGTCGATCAGCCCCTCGTAGTAGCCGGCGATGCCATCACTCGTGAGCGGCCGGTCCGCCCAGGCCATGAACGGCTCGGTCGGGCCTTTGACCACCGCCCCGCCGACCAGCGGGCTCACGGCGACCACCGGAGCCGGGGTGTCGCCGAGCGCTTCCCGGATGCCGGGGACGGCAAGGATCGGGCCGATCGAGATGACCGGATTGGACGGTCCGATCACTATCGCCTCGGCGGTCGCGATCGTGTCTTCGACCTCCGGAGTTGGGCGGGCCGCACGTGCTCCGTGAAAGTCGACGTCCTGGATCGGCCCGGCGCCCCCGGATCTGATCATGAACTCCTGGAACGGCCACCAGCGGTCGGCGGCCATCACGCGCGTCCTGACGGGAGCATCGCTCATCGGCAGCACCCGTCCGGGGGCGCCGATTGCCTGCACGATCGCGGCGTGGGCATCGGTCAGTCGGCCTCCTTCTCGGAGCATGCGGGCGCGCTCGATCCCGATCGCGAGATCTTCGTCGCCGAGGTTGAACCACACCTCGACCGACAGACGCCGGAGCCCCTCCATCACGTTGAACGTGTCGCCGGCGAGGCCCCAGCCGCGCTCGTCGATCCGGTCCGCGAGCCAGAACGTGATGAGGTCCGGGTCGGGCGACACGTACGCGCCGTAGATCTCGATGTCGTCGCCGGTGTTCGCGATCACGATGAGCTGGTCGGATCCGACCACGTCGAGCATGCCGCGGGCGAGCTTGGCGCCGCCGGTCCCACCGGCGAGGACGACGACCGGCCCGGTCATGGCGTCCTCAGGCGCCCGTCGGGTCCCACCGCCACGCTCCGCCAAACGCCACCGCCACCGCCAGCCGCGGTCAATGTGCGTCCAGGCCCGTGATCTTGATCCCCGCGCGGACCTTGTTGCACACGTTGATCGAGATGATCAGCGGCGTCAGCTGCTCGACGATCCGTGCCATCTCGAGCGCTCCGCAGTCGACGGGGCGGAGCCCTCTCATGTTCGTGACGAGCTCCGCCACCTTGGCTTTGTCCTCGCGGCGGTCGCCGCAGATCAGGACGTCCTCGTCGAGTTCGTGGTCGAGGTCGGTCAGCAGCGCCGCGCTCACCGTGTGGAATGCCGACACCACGCGCACCCCCTCGGGCACCATCTCCTGGGCCTGCTGCGCGGCCGAGCCCTGCCAGACGCCGAGCGTACGAGTTGCCTTGCCGCCGACGGCCGCCGCCAGCGGGACGGTGGCGTCGACCAGTAGCTGCTCGGGCTCGAGCGCCCTCTTGAGGTTTCCGAGCGTCTCCGACTGGCTGCGGAACGGCACGCTCAGGATCACGATCTCTGCCTGCTTGACGGCTTCGGCGTTCTCGAGCCCGGTGAACGACCCGTTCGGGACGTGCGTTGCGGCGCGATGTGCGGCTTCCTCGGCCCGCTGGCGGTCGCGGGAGCCGATCACGATTGGCACGCCGGCCCGGCTCAAGCGCAGCGCGAGCCCGAAGCCGAGCGCGCCGGTTCCTCCAACGATGCAGACGGGACTCTCCGGCAACCGCGAGAGTGTATGGGCTACCGTTGAGAGGCGATAGGGGAGAGCATTTGGTGAGGATCGTTCGGAGTCTGGTTCCCCTGCTGATGGCGGCGCTGACGGTGGTCGCTGCCGGCGCTGATGCCAGCAGCGCGCCCCCCCAGCCGCTGGTGGTCCAGGGTGCGTCCGTGACTCAGCACGGGCAGGACCTCGTCTGGCAGGTCGAGCTCACCCAGTCGTTCTCGCCCGGCGCGCTGAGCCGGGACCGCCGGTCGGTGTGCCTGCTGATCGAGCGGGCCTCGAACGGGTCGGTCGCATCTCAGGTGTGTCTAGCCGGGCCGCGGCGCGGCGAACGGTCGCCCGCGCTCCTCTATTCGCCGAGTACAGGCGCCGGCCCCGGTACCGGCCACGCCGTCGCGATCGAGGCCAGCGTGACGCGATCGAGCGACCGGGAGCTCACTGCGAGCTTCCTGCCCTCGAGCGTCGGGCTGCAGTATCGCGCGCTCCGCTGGCAGCTGATCAGCACGGTGAGCGTGCGGGGTTGCGGTCCCGCGGCGCCGGGCAGCTCCACTTGCTCGACGCTGTTCCCGGCAAAGCCGACGCGGCTCGCGCTCCACACCCCGCGCCTCGTCGGCTGCGTCGCGACGGGGCCGGATTGGGTGTTCACGGGTCCTCGTGACGTCCACGACATCGCGCTCACGTTCGATGACGGCCCGTGGTGGGAGCCGCCGACGTCGAGCTTCGTCAACGAGCTGGCTCGCCTGCACGTTCCGGCGACGTTCTTCGAGATCGGCGAGCACATTCCGACCTACGACCCGCACGGTACGGTCGAACGGCAGATGCTCGCGGATGGGGACATGATCGGCGATCACACGTGGAGCCATCCCGACCTGGAGGGCCTTTCGCCGTTCGAGCAAGGGGAGCAGATCTCCGAGGCGGCGGCAGAGATCAAGAAGGTGACCGGCTTCCAGCCGTGTCTCTTTCGGGCACCGGACGGAGCGGTCAATTCCTCCGTGCTCAGCGAGGCGAGGTCGATGGGGTTCACCACGATCCAGTGGGACATAGATCCCCGCGACTGGGCCCTGCCGGGCGAGGACGAGATCATCGACAACGTGCTCGCGAATGCGCACAACGGCGGGATCATCGAGGAGCACTTCGGCGGCGGTCCGCGGTACCAGACGCTTGACGCGCTGCCTGCGGAGGTCGCCGGCCTGCGAGCGCGCGGATATCAACTCGTGACACTCACGCAGATGCTCGGCTACAAGCTGGTGTATCGCTGAGACGAGCGTTGCGCTCCTAGAATCGGGAGCGTGAGCAGCCTGCCAATGAGCGTGCGGATCCGCGAGGTCGGCCCTCGCGACGGCTTCCAGAACGAGCCCGAGGTGATCCCGACCGCCGACAAGGTGCGCCTGATCGAACTGCTCGGCGGGACGGGCCTGCAGCGGATCGAGGTCACGAGCTTCGTGCGCCCGGACGTAATCCCACAGCTGGCCGACGCCGAGGAGGTGCTCTCGTCGGTTTCCCTGCCTGACAGCGTCTCGGTGGGGGTGCTGATCCCGAATGAGCGCGGGCTCGAGCGCGCGCTGCGGTGGCGTGACCGCTTCCAGGAGATCAACGGCTTCCTGTCGGCGTCCGAGACCCACAACCAGAAGAACGTCGGGCGCTCCGTGGCCGAGTCGCTGGCGGGACTGGAGCGGACGTTCTCGCGGGCGCTGGGGGAGGGGTTGCGGTGCGAGGGGGTGATCTCGACATCGTTCGGCTGTCCGTACGAGGGGCATGTGCCGGTGGATCGGGTGCTCGATATCGCTGGTGAGCTCGTGGACGCCGGCGCGTCGGAGATCGGCTTCGGGGATACGACCGGAATGGCCAACCCGGTTCAAGTGCGCACGTTCTTCGCTGCGGCGTTCGAGCGCCTGCCGGGGGTCGAGCTGACGGCGCACTTCCACAACACCCGCGGGCAGGGCCTCGCGAACGTGCTGGCGGCGCTCGAGGCGGGGGTCGAAAGCTTCGAGTCGAGCTTCGGCGAGCTCGGCGGCTGCCCCGTGCCGGCCGGCGCGACCGGCAATATCGCGACCGAGGACCTCGTCTCGATGCTCCATGAGATGGGGATTTCTACGGGGGTGGACCTGGGCGCGTTGATCGTCGCCTCGCGAGCGGCGCAGGAAGCCCTTGGACGCCCGCTCGGCAGTCACGTGCTGCTCGCCGGTCCGGTGCAATGGGAGTCCTCGTGACGGACGTAGAGCGCGGCGATCCGCTCGAGGTGGCGGCCGGACGGGCCCTCGCCGGCGGCCCCGAGCGCCACCGCGAGAAGGCGTTGTCGCAGGGGAAGCTTCCAGTGCGCGAGCGGGTGGCGCGGCTGTTGGACGCGGGCTCGTTCGCCGAGGAGGGGCTGCTCGCCGGCTGGGCGCAGGACGGCCTCGGTGCCGAGGGGGTCGTGACCGGCGTCGGCACCGTCGCCGGCGCTCCCGTGGCGGTGATGGCCAACGACCCGACGGTCAAGGCCGGGTCGTGGGCGCCGAAGACCGTCGAGAAGATTGTGCGGATTCAGGAGCGAGCGATGTCTCTGCGGATCCCGCTCGTGTATCTGGTCGACTCGGCCGGGGCGCGGATCAACGAGCAGGTGCAGATGTTCCCGGGGCGCCGGGGGGCAGGCAGGATCTTCTTCAACCAGGTGCGGATGTCGGGCGTGGTGCCGCAGGTATGTGTGCTGTTCGGCCCTTCAGCCGCGGGCGGCGCGTATATCCCGGCGTTCTGCGACATCGTGATCATGCGCGACGGCAACGCCTCGATGTACCTCGGGTCGCCGCGGATGGCCGAGATGGTGATCGGCGAGAAGGTCTCGCTCGAGGAGATGGGCGGCGCGCGCATGCACACCTCTCGCAGCGGGGTTGGCCACGCTCTGGTCGCGAGCGACGAGGAGGGGATCGACTTTGCGCGGAGGTACCTGAGCTACTTCCCGTCCTCGTACCTGGGCGAGCCGCCCAGCGCGCCGCCGGCGGCGCCTGCGGGGTCGTCGGAGTCGGGGGGGTCGGGGGGGTCGATCCGCGAGCTGATCCCGCCCGACGAGAACAAGCCGTTCGACATGCGCCTGCTGATCGACGCGGTTATCGATGCCGATTCACTCCTGGAGGTCCACGCGCGCTGGGCCAAGGAGGTGATCGTCGGCTACGCACGGCTCGACGGCCGCGCGGTCGGGATCGTCGCCAACCAGCCCAAGGTCAAGGGAGGCGTGCTGTTCGTCGACTCCTCCGACAAGGCGGCGCGCTTCATCTCGACCTGCAACGCGTTCAACATCCCGCTCCTGTTCCTGGCCGACGTGCCCGGGTTCATGATCGGCACCCAGGTCGAGCGCGAGGGCATCATCCGGCATGGCGCGAAGATGATCAGCGCCGTCTCCGAGGCGAACGTCCCGAAGATCTCGGTGATCGTCCGCAAGGCCTACGGCGCCGGCCTGTACGCGATGGCCGGGCCGGCGTTCGACCCCGACTGCTGCATCGCGCTGCCGACGGCGTCGATCGCGGTGATGGGTCCTTCTGCCGCGATCAACGCGGTGTACTACAACCAGCTTCAGGCGATCTCGGACGAGGGAGAGCGCGCCGCTCGAACCGAAGAGCTGCGGCGCGAGTACGCCGAGGACATCGACATCCTGCACCTCGCGTCGGAGCTCGTGATCGACGCCGTCATCGAGCCCGAGGATCTCCGCTCGGAGCTGATCCGCCGGTTCGCGCTCGCGGCCGGCAAGCATCGCGAGTGGCCGGACAAGCACAATCCGATCACGCCGGTATAGCCGCCCCGGTCTGCGCTTCGGTCGTCAGCGACTCGTCGATGGCGTGGGCGAGGCTCAGCCCAAGCTCGACGGTGTGGTCGAGCGCCTCGTGGTCGATTTGGTCTGGGGTGTCTTGTCGTTGGTGTGACCGGGGCGCGAGTCCGCGATCGTCAAGGGTGCCGATTGCGATCGCGGGGAGGCCCGCGGCGCGCGCGGGCAGCGCCGGCGTGCCGCCGCGCCCGCGGTGGGCGGTGGCGCCGGTCTGAGCGCACAGCGCTCGCAAGCGACGCGCGTAGCGGAGCGGCACGAGCCGGCCGTCGCTCAGCCACCAGCTCGGCTTCCCGGCGCCGCAGGCCGCGATCCCGAGGAAAATCGCACCGGATTCCCTGAGCTCGCGCTTGTGGGATCGCAGGTACCTCCGCAGACCGAATTGCTCAGCGTCGCCCGCGCCCTGCAGGATCAGCTCGACCGTCAGGTTGCGGGGAGGGTTGGCGGCGAGTGCCGCGGTCAGCGCGATCGCGGTGGCGACACCGGTGCCGTTGTCGCCGGCACCGGGTCCGTAGCCGGCGCTCGCGGCATCGAGCAGCAGCGCCAGCGCGAGGACGAGGGCGACGCTCGGCGGCAGCTGGAGCGCGCCCAACGCCTTTGCCGGGTGCGTCTGCGTCATGCGGACGATCGCGATCGCGAGTGGCCACGCGATCCCGATCGACAGCCAGGCCTGCCATCCGGGGCCGGCGCCGCCAGTCAGCCGGCGGAGCCTCGCGGCGGTTCTGCGGAGCGGGTTGCGGTAGATCAGCGCGGTGCGGCCGGCGTCATAGTTTGCGGTCACGATCAGGCGGGTGGCCTCTCGCGCGGGTGTGCGGGCCTCTGGGTCGTGTGCGGCCGGGGCGCGTGCGGCCGGGTCATGTGCGGCAGGGTCGTGTGCGGCCGGGGCGCGTGAGGCGACGACGTTCTGGCTGGCGTGCTCCGGGGTCAGCCGTCGTCCGGGCGAGATCCCGACGGTGGCGTCCGCGAGCGTCGAGATCAGCGCGACCGCGAGCAGGACCATGCCGATCGTCGGGTGGCTGACTGACAAGAGGCTCCCCGCGAGCGCCAGCGCGACGTGCCAGGCGTGCGCGAGCGCCCAGTTCGGACGGCACCAGAACGTCTCGATCCGGACACGGTGGCGGCTGGCGACGAGCTCGCCGGCGAGCCAGCGCGCCGCCCGGCGTTCAGCATCCGTGCCGGCGCCGCGTTTGTCGAAGCCCACGAGCGCCTCGGTCGTCTCCAGTGGTCGCATCGGGGCCGATGATCGCAGCCGGAAATCCGATAGAACCCGGTTCGATGACTGCGAACGACGAGCAGCAGCTGCTCGCGGTGGCGCGCGAGGCCGCCGATGCCGCGGCCGAGGAACTACGCGGGCGCTACGGCGAGCGCGCCCGAGGCGTGCGATCCAAGAGCGGCCCGACCGATCTGGTCTCCGACGCCGACCTCGCGGCTGAGGCGGCGATTCGCTCCGTGCTCGGCGCGCGACGCCCGGACGACGCGATCCTCGGCGAGGAAGGCGGCGAGACGGCGGGGGAGGGCGAGCTCCGCTGGGTCGTCGACCCCCTCGACGGGACGATCAACTACCTCTACCGGATCCCCGCGTTCGCGGTCAGCATCGCCTGCGAGGACGCGTCCGGCACGCTCGCCGGCGTGGTCCTCGACCCGATCAGCGGGGAGCGCTTCGAGGCGACGCGGTCCGGCGAGCCGACCCTCAACGGCGATCCGATCCACCGCGATGGCCGCGCCGAGTCGCTCGACCTCGCAATGGTGGCGACCGGCTTCAACTACGACGCCGGCGTCCGAGCCCGCCAGGCCGACGTGATGCTGCGGCTGCTGCCTCGCGTGCGCGACATCCGGCGCGTCGGGGCCGCCGCACTCGACCTCTGCTGGTGCGCCTGTGGGCGCTACGACGCATACTTCGAGCGGGGGCTGAATCCCTGGGACGTGGCCGCCGGCAGCCTGATCGCGGCTCGCGCCGGCCTGGACGTCCGGGATCTGGTGGCGGTCGACGGACAGCCGGCGGGGACGGTGGCAGCGCCGCCGGCGCTGATCGACGAGCTGCTCGAGCTGATCTTGGGGTAGGCGGCCGGCGCCGCCGGCGCTGGTCGGCGAGCTGGTTCGGCGCCGCCCGCGCTGATCGGCGAGCTGATTCTCGCCGCGATCCGACCCTTCGGCGCGACTAAACTGCCGGCGAGCGCGGCGGTGGCGCAATCGGTTGACGCGGTGCCCTCAAAAGGCACTGTCCTTCGGGACGTGTGGGTTCGAGTCCCACCCGCCGCACTAGCTTTCTCCCTGCCAAGGCTCGACTGATAGCCGGGTGGGGAACTCCAGACCCATGTCGGCAGCCGAGAATCTCACGGCGCGCCAATGAACTGATCCATGCTCGAGTTCGGGCTTGCGTGGTAGCGCTCGCACCAAACTATGTGATCGAACTCTGTGAGCGTGATCCTGGAGTGACGCGGCTTGCTGACGGTGCTTGAGCAACCAGGAGGATGCCCATACGCCGGCGCAGCTCGCGCCGCGCCGACCCCACTCCGTTGAGCGCTCTCGGTACGCGCGGTTCCACCGAGGCCGCCCAGCGCAGTAACGACGGCGATCGCGACGATCGCGACAGCCACGGCGAAGCCGATTAGCAGGAGTGGCTTCACTCGGATCCGGAAGTCGGCCACGCGCTCCCGTATCGACGGACCTCGGGGCCCTGGGACGATCGTTACCGTCGCCCAACCTCGATCGGGAGGCTCACCGACGGACTCCGGACCATCTTCCCACCGCGACTTCGCCATTGAACTGGAGTATCGCGCCGACTAGGGGTAGTGGTTGATCGGGTTCGGTCTGGACTGGTCGTTTTCCAGTCCCACCCGCCGCACTACTTCGGTCGGGTGTCAGGCCGTCGCGGGCTCGCGTGGGGGCGGCGACGACGACTCGGGCGGGTTGTATCCCCGCTTCCGCGCCTCCTCGATCGGGACTTCCTGCTCGACGTTCCAGCCCTGCGCGAACGCTCGCATCGCGACCACGATCAGAAGCAGCTGCACCGGAATCAGCAGCAGCGTGACCGTCCCGAGCGTGTCGGCGCTCAGTCCCGCGCCGCCGAATAGCGACTGTGCCTGGGCGAAGCCGGCGTGGCTGCGGTCGAACCAGCTCGTCCCGGACAGGCCGATGCCGGCAACGACCGCGATCATCAGCAGCAGGATCGCGAGGCCGGCGGCGATCGGAAGCATGCCCCGCGCCCACCGGAACACGTAGACGGCGAGGATCACGTAGGCGATGCACCAGAAGAAGTTGAGCGGCTTCATCCCCTCGAGCTGCGACCAGCCGCCAATCGTCAAGATCAAGAGCAGCCCGACCGACGCCAGCAGGACCAGAGCCACGATCAACTTCATCAGCTTGCTCGAGGCCTTCTCCCGGTTCGGATAGATAACGGCATAACCTGGGGTCAAGGTCCGGTGCTGGGGCATGCCGGGACCTTACAAACTGGTATGGCGCGATGCGACAGTTCGCGCCCCGGGGCAGCCCGCTGCGGGCGGTGCCGCGGCAGGCCGCTCAGGCGTTTGTGGCTGGGCCGCCCGCGGCGACGGCCTAGAATCGCGTCCTCGTTTCGCGGGCGTGGTGAAATTGGCAGACACGCCGGCTTTAGGTGCCGGTGGGCTTAGCTCGTGGGGGTTCGAGTCCCTCCGCCCGCATCACACGAGTCTCGACGAAGATGCTGCGAATGTCGGCCGACACGTTGCTGAAGAAGTAGCGAACGTAGCGGTACTCGGCGACGCCGCCACTGGGCAACTTCGTCTGGAACTGATTCACGACGCGGCAACCATCCGTATGAATCAAGCCGCGGATCAGCCCAGAAGGGTGCGCATGAGTCAAGTTGGCGTGCCCGTCGCTGAGAATGATGGCTCGACGGTGTTTCGGGCCTGGTCCATGCTGGGGAAACGCGACTCCGATGGCCGGAGTTCGGACGGAACGGCAGCCCGATCGGTACCATCGCGGCTGTCCCAGGGGAGTGAGTTAATGGTTATTCGCTCGGTCTCCAAAACCGAGAATCCGGGTTCGAATCCCGGCTCCCCTGCTTGACGTCTCACACGGTCTACCGGACCTTCAATACCGCGCAACGCCGCGAATTCGTCCGGATCACTGAGGACGTGGCGGAGGCGGTTCGCGAGGCCGGCATCAGCGAGGGCATGGCGCTGGTGTGCGCCATGCACATCACCGCCGCCGTGTGGATCAACGACGACGAGCCCGGGCTCCAGGCCGACGTGCTCGAGTGGCTCGACAAGTTGGCGCCACCGAGCTGGCAAGAGCCCGACGGCGAGGTGGCGCGGGAGCTTCTCCCCAACCCCGGCGAGTACAGGCACCATCGGGGTGGGGAGGACAACGGCGACGCCCACCTCAAGAACCTGCTCGTCCACCATCAGGTGATCGTTCCGGTCACTGACGGCGAGCTCGACCTCGGGCCGTGGCAGCAGATCTTCTACTGCGAGTTCGACGGGCGGCGGCCGAAGCGGCTCGTGATCAAGGTGCTCGGGGAGTAGTGATGGCGTCCTCGCGCGTCTTCGCTGACGGCGCGCTCGAGGGGCAGGTCGCGATCGTCACGGGCGGAGGGACCAACCTCGGGAAGGCGGCTGCCGCTGAGCTCGCGCGTTGCGGCGCCTCCGTTGTGATCGCCGGAAGGCGCGCGGACACGCTCGAAGCCGCGGCGGCCGAGATCGGCGAGCGCTGCTCCTGGGTGGATGCGGACATCCGCGAGCGGGCCGGAGCCGAGCACATCGTCGCGTCGGCGCTCGAGCGCTTCGGTCGCCTCGATCTCGTGCTGAACAATGCCGGCGGGCAGTACATGGTCCCGGCCGAGGGCCTCGCGACCAAGGGCTGGCGAGCCGTCCACCGGTTGAACGTCGACGGCACGCTCGCGATGTGCAAGGCGGCCTACGAGCTCGCCATGCGCGGCGCCGGCAAAGGCACGATCATCAACGTCACCGTCTCGCCCCATCACGGGATGCCCGCGATGGCCCACACCGGGGCGGCGCGGGCGGCGGTCGAGGCGATCACCGGCGAGCTCGCGCCCGTCTACGGCGTTCACGGCGTCGCCGTGATCGCGGTCGCGCTCGGCCGATTCGACACCGAGTCGCTCCGCAAGTACCCCGGCGAGCTATGGCGAACTGCAGCCGCCACCGTTCCCGTTCAGCGTCTCGGCAGCCTCGAGGATTACGGCTGGTTGATCGCGCTGCTTGCCACTCCGCTCGGCACCTCGCTGTCAGGCTCGGTTGTCACGCTCGACGGCGCGCTCGACAACTGGACGGGTCCGTGGCCGCCCTCGAGTATGACGCGGGACGGCGAAGTGCCGACGGAAGCGCGCCGGCCGGCCGCCTGAGGCGGCACCGGTCGGTGGCGGTTACCATCTGCCCACAGTCGCGGGCGAGGTGTTAACGGTTGCACGGGAGCCTTCCAAGCTCTAGGAACGGGTTCGACCCCCGTCGCCCGCTCTGCCAGCTGGGGCCGTAGAATCGTGCGACCACGGGGAGTGGCGCAGTCTGGTAGCGCACCCGGCTGGGGGCCGGGCGGTCGCAGGTTCAAATCCTGTCTCCCCGACTACTAAAAGACCTGGAAATGAAACATTTAGCACTTTCAAGGGGCATAGTGCTCTTCCTCTGGCCGGCGGTGTCGGCGCCCGTGGCGGTCGCTGGCCCGTGAGGGCGGACCCTCTCGCCTGCGGCGTATTTGCTCGGCGCTTAGCCCA
>CAWJVJ010000009.1:0-291792 GCA_963846265.1 uncultured Solirubrobacterales bacterium | reverse complement strand
CCGTAACCAACAGTCGCCGGCGCGGTAAGTCTCAGCGGGAGGCGTGTCTGCGGCGCGCCATCGGTCTGTGAGCGTTCTCTAACCGTGAGGACGGGAAGACGCGCTCTGGCGTTTCTATGTCCATGAGCCTTTCGATACAAGCACTCAAGAAGCGCGTGCCTGCGTTCGCGGCGGTCGCCGCTGCACTCGTCGGGCTCGCGAACATCGCCTCCACACTGACGCCGAACATCCGCTGGCGCGGCCATCTGCTGCTCGAGTTCGAGCCCGTCGAGGCGATCCGGCTGTTCCACGCGCTGGCGCTGCCGGCCGGTGCCGCGCTGCTGCTCGTGGCGCCGTATCTGGCCAAGCGCCGGCGGCGGGCGCTCGAGACGGCGGTCGCGCTGATGCTCGTGCTGGGCCTGTTCGACCTGTTCAAGGGCCTCGACTTCGAGGAGACGATCCTCACGTGGGGGGTCGCGATTGTTCTGATCCTCAGCCGGGATGCCTTCCCCGTCCGCCACGACCCGATCACGCTGCGGTCGGCGATCTGGCGCGTGCCGCTGCTCGGCCTCGCCGGCGTCGTGCTCGCGGCCGTGGCGACGTGGGCCACCCAGGGCCAACCGTCCTGGCACACGGTCGTGACCGAGACGTTCGACCTGCTGCGCTGGCAGCCGGGCCCGATCCACTTTCACCATCACATCCCCGTCGGCGTGCACATGCTCGAGTTCGGGACCCTGCTGATGATCGCCTACGTGATCTTCCGTCCGCTCACGGTGCCCCGGACGCCGGCGAGCCCCGCCGCGCGTCGGGACGCCGCGGACGTCGTTCGCGCTCACGGCGCCGACACGCTCGCGTTCTTCAAGCTGCGCGCCGACGGCCACTACATCTTCAGCGAGGATCGGCGGGCGTTCGTCGCCTACGCCATCGAGAACGGCGTGCTGCTGCTGTCGGGGGACCCGGTCGGACCGGAGGATGCCCTGCCGGCGCTGCTCGAAGACGTCCGCGCGTTCGCCGACGCCCGCGGCCTCAAGCTGGGCGCGCTCGGGGCAAGCGAGCAGCTGTGCCCGCTGTACGAGACGCTCGGGCTACGCGCGATCTATCTCGGCGACGAGGCGGTCGTCGACCTGAGCCGCTTCTCACTCGAGGGCCGCCCGATCCGCAAGGTGCGCCAGTCGGTCACCCGGCTCACCAAGGCGGGATACAACGCCGAGCTGCACGAGCTGCGCGCGCTCGACCAGGACACGATCGAGCAGGCCGAACAGGTCGTCGAGCTCGGACGCCAGGGCGCCCCCGAGCGCGGCTTCTCGATGGCGATGGACTCCCTTCAGGGCGACAACGACCACGACACGCTCGTGATGCTGGCCCGGGACGAGACGGGCGCCATCCGCGGCGTCCTGCACTTCGTACCGTGCTTCGGCCGTCCGGCTGTGTCGCTGTCGTTGATGCGGCGCGATCCGTCGACGCCCAACGGGCTGACCGAGTTCCTGGTCGTGAGCGCGATCGAGCTGCTTCGCGACCGCGGGCTCGAGGAGCTGTCGCTCAACTTCGCGGCGTTCGCGAAGTGGATGCACAGCCCCGAGAAGCGGCTCGAGCGGGTGCTCGGCAAGCTGATCGCGCTCGGCAACCCGTTCTTCCAGATCGAGAGCCTGTATCGCTTCAACGCCAAGTTCTTCCCGCGCTGGGAGCCCCGGTTCCTCGTGTACGAGGGGGCGCTCGGGCTGCCGCGCGCGGGAATCGCGGCGATGTGGGCCGAGGGGCAGTTGCCCAAGCCCCGAATTCGCCGCCCGTCGGCTGCTCGCTGAACGTCGCGGAAGGCCGAACATCGGTTGCCGGTGTCAACGCGGCGGCGCTAACGTACCGCTAACGTAGTGCCCCCTCCGGATCACCCTCAAGGTGGGCCCGTCCGCGTCCGCAGGCGAACAACTTCTGACGCGACGGTCCCGTTGGCTCGCCGCTACCCTTCCGGCCCTCTGAACATCGATGCTCGGCCCCAACCCTCCCCATCTCGACGACGACAAGGACCGGTATCGCCGGTGTCGCTGAGCGCACCCGCCACCTCGGACGGGCAAGTGACGCTGCTCGCCTACCTGGACGTGGCGCTGCTCGTGGTGGCCGCGCCGATCATGCTGCTGATCGGCGTGCCGGCGGCCGGCTACCTGGTCGCGACCGGCGTCTGGATCGCGCTGCGCGCGATCGGCGTCGCCCTCGACCGCGTGGCGCCCGCGTTGGGTGACCCGCGACGCGAGATCACGCTGCGGCTCGCGTATCTGATGGGCCGGCTGTTCGTGCTCGCAATCGCCGTGATCGTCGTCCGGAACGACGCCGGCCGGGACGACGGGCTGACCGCGCTGGTCGTGGTCGTGTTCGCGTTCACGACGCAGCTCCTGACTACGTTCCTGACCCGGCCGAGGACTCAGCGATGAGCAAGACCCGCAAGATCGTGCTCGCCGGCTTCGCGGCTTACCTGGGCATCTTCGTGCTGCTGATCCTGATCTACGGATTCACGCAGCACAAGAACAGCGAGTTCCAGATCCAGAACGAGTTCAAGCTCGTCAACTGGGTGAGCCTCGGGGTGTTCAGCATCAACCGCGCCGTGCTGTACCTGTTCCTTGCGACGCTGCTGACGATCTTCACGATGGTGTGGATCGCCCGGCGGATGCAGACGCGCCCGAACAAGGTCCAGACCGCGGTCGAGGTGCTGTTCTCGCTGATGCGGAACAACATCACCCGGGGGAACATGCCCGACTCGATGGCTGCCAAGTGGTTCCCCTTCCTCGGCACGCTGTTTCTGTTCATCTGGTTCTGCAATCTCGTCGGCTATCTGCCGCTGCCGACGAACAGCCAGGAGAAGTTCAACGTATTCGGCGCCCACATCCCGTCGTTCGCGCTCTACGCCGCGACCGCGAACATCTCCGTGCCGCTGGTGCTCGCACTCGTCGTGTTCATTGCCTTCAACTGGGTGGGCGTCAAGCAGCAGGGCCCGGTCGGTTACCTGAAGAGCCTGATTCCGGCCGGCGTGCACGGGGCGATGCTGTTCTTGATCTTCCCGATCGAGGTGATCTCCACCCTGATGCGGCTGCTGTCGCTGACCATCCGGCTGTGGGCGAACATCTTCGCCGGGCACATCATTCTCCTGTTCTTGGCCGGCGGGCTCGCGGTGATCCTCGGGCTCCAGGCGCTCGGGTGGTTCGCGCTCCCGGCCGGGATCCTCATCTACCTGTTCGAGCTGGGCCTGGTGGCCACGCTCCAGGCGTTCATCTTCGCGACCTTGGCCGCGATCTACATCGCCGGCGCCGCCACTCACCACTAACACGAAGGAGCCCTGATGTTTGCTGTTTTCCACATCATTCCCTTCGCGGCCGCCTCCGGGATCACGGCCGGCTTCGGGATCGCGGTCGGCGGTGGCCTCGGTGCGGTCGGCGCCGGCGTCGGCATCGGCATCATCTTCGGCAAGGTGATCGAGGCGGTCACCCGCCAGCCCGAGATGCGCGACGAGATCACCAGCATCCAATGGCTGGGATTCGCGCTTACCGAAGCCGTGTTCTTCTACGGGCTCGTCGCGGGCCTGCTGTCCTACGTGCTCAAGTAGATGGCCGCGGTCTCTCACCTTCCGGTCGCCTCGTCGAGCGGCTCGTTCCTGATCACCCCGAACGTCGGGTTGATGATCTGGACGCTGCTGCTGTTCGGGATCTCGATGTACATCCTGTGGAAGCTCGCCTTTCCGAGGATCTCGGAGGCGCTCGACAAGCGCCAGCACGCGATCGAGGACTCGATCGACCACGCCGAACGCATTCGGCACGAGGCCGACGAGCTGCTCGTCGAGTACCAAGAGCGGCTCCGGGAGGCCCGGACTCAGGCCGAGGACATCCTCGAGCGCGCGCGCAAGACGGGTGACGCGACCGAGCGCATTGCCCAGGAGCAGGCCGAGCAACGGCGCGATCAGCTGATGGAGCAAACGCGTCGCGAGATCGAGACCGAGACGCGGCGCGCGATCCAGGACATCCGCCGGGAGGTCGCCGACCTGACGGTGCTGGCGACGGAGAAGGTGACGCGCAAGGTGCTCGACGAAGACGACCAGCGGCGACTTGTTGAGGATGCGCTGAGCGAGCTCGACTTCAGCGCGCTCGCCCCAGGGGACGGCCGCTGACGTGCGCGACCATGGGGGTAACGGCTAGTGGAAGAGATCGCTCAGGTCTACGCCCGGGCGCTGTTCGAGGTGGCCAAGGAGCACGACCTGCTCGACGAAGTGCGCGACGACCTGACGGCGTTCGCGAAGGCGCTCAATGACGATCGCGAGTTCGCGGTGTTCTTCTTTTCGCCGTACTTCTCGACCGAGGAGAAGAAGGAAGGCCTGAAGAAGGCCGTCACCGGCGCCGCGCCGGTGTTCATGAACTTCCTCGAGGCGCTGATCGAGCGGCATCGCATGCCCGTGATCTTCCGTATCAGAGATCGCTACCAGGACATGTGGGAGGATGAGCGCGATCTGCTTCCGGTCCAGGTGACGAGCGCGGTCGCGCTCGACGAGTCCACCGTCGCGAGCATCGGCAAGCGGATCGGCGAGCAGACCGAGCGCACGGTTGAGCTGTCGAGCAAGGTCGATCCCGACATCCTCGGCGGAATCGTGCTGCGAGTTGGCAACGTCATCCTCGACGCGTCGATCCGGAACCGGCTGGAACAACTTCGAAAGCAAGTCGCGCGGGCGTAGCTACGCTCGCCCGCGAAGGAGTCATGAATGCAGATCAAGCCTGACGAGATCACCTCAATCCTCAAGGACCGGATCGAAGGACTCGACGCCTCCAGCGCCGACCTGACCGAGGTCGGAACGGTGCTGTCGGTCGCGGACGGGATCTGCCGGATCCACGGGCTCGAGAACTGCATGTCATTCGAGATGCTCGAGCTCCCGCATGACGTCACCGCGCTGGCCCTGAACCTGGAGTCCGACAACGTTGGTGCGGTGCTGTTCGGCGAGTGGGAGAAGATCGTCGAGGGGGACACGGTCAAGCGCACCAAGCACCTGCTCGACATTCCCGTCGGCGAGGAGCTGCTCGGACGGATCGTCGACCCGCTCGGCAACCCGCTCGACGGCAAGGGCGAGATCAACACGACGGAGACCCGCCCGTCGGAGTTCAAGGCCCCGGGCGTGGTCCAGCGCCAGCCTGTGAAGGAGCCGATGCTCACCGGGCTCAAGGCGGTCGACTCGATGATCCCGATCGGCCGCGGCCAGCGCGAGCTGATCATCGGCGACCGTCAGACGGGGAAGACCGCGATCGCTATCGACGCGATCATCAACAACCAGGACCGCGATCTGAAGTGCGTGTACGTCGCGATCGGCCAGCGCAAGGCGACGGTCGTCGCGCTCGCCAAGACGCTCGAGGACGCCGGCGCGCTCGACAACACGATCATCGTGATGGCCGCAGCCGACGAGGCCGCGCCGATCAAGTTCCTGGCCCCTTACGCCGGCTGCGCGATGGGCGAGCACTTCCTCTACAACGGTCAGGCGGCCCTGGTCGTCTACGACGACCTCTCCAAGCACGCGGTCGCCTACCGCCAGATGTCGCTGCTGCTACGCCGTCCTCCGGGGCGTGAGGCTTACCCCGGCGATGTCTTCTACCTGCACTCGCGGCTGCTGGAGCGGGCGGTCAAGCTCAACGATGACCTTGGCGCCGGGTCGCTCACGGCGCTTCCGGTGATCGAGACCCAGGCCGGCGACGTGTCCGCCTACGTCCCGACGAACGTGATCTCGATCACCGACGGCCAGATCTACCTCGAACCCGGATTGTTCAACTCCGGCGTCCGGCCGGCGATCAACGTCGGAATTTCGGTCTCCCGGGTCGGCGGCAACGCCCAGATCGCCCCGATGCGCAAGGTCGCGGGGCGCTTGAAGCTCGAGCTGTCGCAGTACCGCGAGCTCGAGGCGTTCTCGCAGTTCGGTTCCGAGCTCGACCCGGAGACCCAGCGGACGCTCGCGCGCGGCGAGCGGCTCGTGAGGACGCTCAACCAGCCCGAACGCCACCCGATGCCGGTCGAGGACCAGGTGGTCCAGGTGTACGCGGCCACCAACGGCTACCTCGACCGGATCGTGGTGGAGAAGGTCGACAGGTTCCTCGCGGAGCTCACCGAATCGGTGCGGGCCAACGAGTCCGGGCTGCTGGAGACGATCGCCGGTGGGGACTGGAGCGATGAGACCCAGCAGGCCGTCGAATCGGCGGTCTCGAATTTCGCCGAGGACTTCGGCTTCGACCTCGATGAGGAGGGCCATCCGATCGAGGACGGCGCTCCCGAGCCCTCGCGGAACGGTGGGAATCGTCAGCGCGAGGGTGGGGACCGTGAGCGTGGCGATGGGGACCGTGTGCGCGGCGAAGGGGACCCTGAGCCCGAGAGCGGCGACCGTGAGCGGGAGGAGCAGGCGCAGCCGGCGTGAGCCGGTGAACCCGGAGTCGACCGATGGCGAAATCGCAGCGAGACGTTCGCAACCGCATCGGCGCGGTCAAGAACATTCAGAAGATCGCTCGGGCGCTGGAACTGGTCGCCGCCGCCCGGCTGCGCCGGGCCGAACAGCGGATCGAGGCTCTGCGGCCCTACGCCAACGCGATCAGGCGGATGACGCGCCAGGCGGCGGAGGCGGCCGGGCGCGTACCGAGCCTGCCGATCCTCGAGGAGCACGAGAACGTGTCGAAGGTCGGCCTGTTGCTGATCGCCGGCGATCGCGGTCTCGCCGGCGCGTTCAACTCCAACATCGTCCGCGCCGGCGTGGCGGCGGGGCGCGAGCACGAGGGGGAGGGGCATACGCCGGTGTTCTTCGCCTCCGGGCGCCGCCCGGCGACGTCGCTGACGTTCCGGGGTCTGGACCTGGTCGAGAGCTTCACCGGGTTCACCGACCGCCCCTCGTACGCCGACGCCCGGAGGATCGCCGAGCGGCTGATGGCCGCCTACGTCGACGGCGAGGTCGACCAAGTGGAGATTTTCTACAACGGCTACATTTCGCCGGTCTCCCAGGTGATCCGGCGGGAGACGCTGCTGCCGCTTCAGCGGGCCACGGTGCTCGAGGAAGAGGAGGAGGAGCGATCAGATTCGGATGACGCCGGTTCCTCGGACAAGCAGTCCGAGCACCGCGCGCTCGTCGAGTACGAGCCCGAGCCGGAGGAGATCCTCAAGCGGCTCGTTCCGGATTACGTGGAGATCTCGATCTACCGCGCGCTGCTCGAGTCGACGGCGTCCGAGCATGGTGCGCGGATGACGGCGATGCACAACGCAGCGGACAACGCGACCGACTTGATCAAGACCCTTACGCTCGAGATGAACCGAGCCCGTCAGGCCGAGATCACGCAGGAGATCCTGGAAGTCGTGGCGGGAGCAGAAGGGCTGTCCGGGTAGACCTACACTGGAGAAGCTATGTCAGTAGCAGAAGAACAGCGCAGCGAAGCCTCAGAGGGCGAGCCCGACAAGAAGAACACCGGCCGGATCGAGGAGGTCCAGGGCGTGGTGATCGAGGCCGTGTTCCCCGACAAGCTGCCGGAGATCTACCACGCGATCCTGGTGCGCCGTCCCGAAGTCGCGCGCGAAGAGGAGACGCTCGACATTGCATCGGGGCACGAAGACTGGCTGGTGTGCGAGGTGCAGCAGCACCTCGGCGACAACCGCGTGCGCGCGGTCGCGATGGACACCACCGACGGGCTCGCGCGGGGAACCGAGGTGATCGACACCGGCGCACCGATCACGGTGCCGGTCGGAGACATCACGCTCGGGCGGATCTTCAACCTGCTCGGCGACCCGATCGATCTCGGCGAGCCGCTGCCTGACGACGTCGAGCGCTGGCCGATCCACCGCGAGGCGCCGGCGGTCGACGATCTGACGCCGACGAGCGAGATGTTCGAGACCGGCATCAAGGTGATCGATCTGCTCGCCCCTTACGCCAAGGGCGGAAAGGTCGGGCTGTTCGGCGGCGCCGGGGTGGGCAAGACCGTGATCATCCAGGAGCTGATCCGGAATCTGGCCGAGGAGCACCAGGGCCTGTCAGCGTTCTGCGGCGTCGGCGAGCGCTCGCGCGAGGGCAACGACCTGTACCTGGAGATGAAGGAATCGGGCGTGCTCGAGAAGACCATGCTCGTGTTCGGTCAGATGAATGAGCCCCCCGGAGCCCGTATGCGGGTCGCGCTGTCTGGCCTGACGATGGCCGAGTACTTCCGCGACCACGAGCATCAGGACGTGCTGCTGTTCATCGACAACATCTTCCGGTTCGTCCAGGCCGGCTCGGAGGTCTCGGCGCTGCTCGGGCGGATGCCCTCCCAGGTCGGCTATCAGCCGACGCTCGAGTCCGAGATGGGCGAGCTCCAGGAGCGGATCACGTCGACCAAGGAGGGGTCGGTCACCTCCATCCAGGCGATCTACGTGCCCGCGGACGACCTCACCGACCCGGCGCCGGCGTCGGTGTTCGCCCACCTGAACGCCACCACCACGCTGTCGCGCTCGATCGCCGAGAAGGGCATCTATCCGGCGGTCGACCCGCTCGACTCGACCTCGACGATCCTCAAGGAGGAGATCCTCGGCGAGGAGCACTTCCAGGTCGCAAACCAGGTCAAGGAGGTGCTCCAGCGCTACCGCGAGCTCCAGGACATCATCGCGATCCTCGGGATCGACGAGCTATCGGACGAGGACAGGCTGACCGTGAACCGGGCGCGCAAGATCGAGCGCTTCCTGTCGCAGCCGTTCTTCGTGGCCGAGCAGTTCACCGGCACCCCGGGCGTGTACGTTCCGATTGCCGAGTCGATCCGGGGGTTCAAGGAGATCCTCGAGGGCAAGCACGACGACCTGCCCGAGCGCGCCTTCTTCATGAAGGGAACGATCGACGAGGTCGTCCACGACGCCGGCGGTGGCGAGGAGTCCGAGGCCAAGGGCGATTCCGACGAGGAGCCTGAGGCCAAGGGCGATTCCGGCAAGGATGCGGGCGAGGCCAAGGACGATGCCGGCGAGGATTCGGGCGATGGCGACTCGGACGGCGGCGAGGACGGGTCGAACGGCGGCGAGGACCGGGAGTAGGCGCCGGTGGCGCACTCCAAGTTCCGCGCCGAGGTCCTCACCCCCGAGGGCGAGGTGTTCAACGACGAGGTCGAGATGATCTCGACCAAGACCGCGATCGGCTCGATCGGCATTCTGGCCCACCACGAGCCGGTCCTCGCGATTCTCGACCCGACCGAGCTGCGGCTGTACAAGACAGACTCGGAGGTCGTCCGGTTCGCCCAGGCCGAGGGCTACCTCCAGGTGGCCGACAACCTCGCGCTGATCCTGGTCGAGGAAGCCGTAGCGCCGGGCGACCTGGATGCCGGCACTCTCCGCGAACGCCTGCAACGGGCCGAGCACGAGCTCGACTCCGCCGGCGACGACACCGAAAAACGGCGCTTCGCCGAGCGAGACAAGGCCCGCTTAGAGCAGTTTTTGAAGATTGCCGAGGGCTGAGACCGGGCCGGACGTTCGGCGTGGCGTCCCCTCTGTGCTTATCCTCCTTGGTTCATGCTGGACGAGCTAGTACTCGCCGAGCGCCTGATCTCCTACGACACGTCCAGGCCGGAGGAGATCGTCGCCGCGGCAGGATTCGTGAAGGGATGGCTCGAATCCCGCGACATCGAGGTGCGTCACCACGATCACAACGGGCTGCCCGTATTGGTGGCGGAAGTCGGGCCCTCCGATGACGGGCACCGGTTCCCGTGCGTCGTGCTCCACGGCCACCTCGACGTCGTGCCCGGCCGGCCCGAGCAGTTCCAGCCGCGGGTCGATGGCGACCGGCTGATCGGCCGCGGCGCCTATGACATGAAAGGCGGCCTCGCGACGATGATGTGCGCGCTCAAGGACGTCGAGCGCCAGGGGCGGGTGCGGGTGCGGCTGGTGTGCGTCCCCGACGAGGAGTCCGAGGAGATCGAGGACCGGTCGACCGATGCCATGGTCAGCCTCGGGCTCGGTGGCGACTTCGCGATCACCGGCGAGCCGACCAATCTGCACATCGGGGTCGAGGCCAAGGGCGTGCTGGCGATGCTGATCGAAGTCCACGGTCGCGCCGCGCACAGCTCGACGCCGTGGCTCGGCGACAACGCCGTGCTGAAGGCCATCGACGTGTTCCGCGCGATTGAGTCACTGCCGTTCTCCCGCGAGTCCTCGGAGGTATTCGACCGGCCGTCGATCAACCTCGGGCGAATCGAGGGCGGCGACGCGATCAACAAGGTGCCCGACGAGTGCACGATGTCGGTCGACATCCGCTTTCTCCCCGGTCAGGACCCGGAGGCGATCCTCGATCAGATCGTCCGGATCCCCTCGATCGACGTGACCAAGACCTTCATATTCCCGCCCGTTAGCGTTGCCCGCGGCAACCCCTACGTGCAGGCATTGCGCGAGGCGGTGACGCGTTCGATCCCCGACAAGGAGGTGCTGAGCGTCGGGCGCGACGGAGCCTCGGACGCGGTCGCGTTCATGGCGGCCGGCATCCCCGCGGTCGAGTTCGGCCCCGACGGCGCCGGACACCACGGCCCCGAGGAATGGGTGTCGGTGTCCTCGATGGCGCGCTACCGGCGCTCGCTCGTCGGATTCGTGCGGACGCTGCCGATGTGGCTCGAGCGCACGGGATCCGACGACGCCCGGGACGTGATCGGGTCGGACGAGGCCGGGCCCGACCGGGAGCACTACGGGGATGCGGGCCTGACCGCGATCGACGGCGGGCTCGTGTGAGACGGCTGATTCCAAAGTCGCGGACGGGGACGCTCGTGCGGTTCACGATTGCCGGCGTACTCGTGATCGCGTTCGCGGCCAGCGCGACCGCCGTCGCCGGGCTGCTCCAGGTCAGGCAGATCACACAGGACCTGGACGTGACGCCGGCATTCAAGTCCTCGCCGGTGCGCGTGACGATCCCCAATCCGGGCAGCCCGCAGACGATCCTGCTCGTCGGCTCCGACCATCGCGCGGGAACGCCGTTCAGGGATCTCAACACCGACACGATGATGCTCGTGCGGCTCGATCCGGCCTCCTCGACGATCAATCTCCTGTCGGTCCCGCGCGACCTCAAGGTCGAGGTCCCCGAGGGCGGGACGCTCGTCACCGACAAGCTGAACGCGGCGTACTACTTCGGGGGCCCCAACCTGCTGATCAAGATCCTCCAGCAGCAGGTGTTCCCGGGCATCAAGGTCAATCACGTCGTCGACGTCGGGTTCGGCGGCTTCGAGCAGATGATCAACGCGATCGGGTGCGTCTACACCGACGTGGACCACCGCTACTACAACAACACCGCGACGACCGACTATTCGAGCATCGACCTCCAGCCGGGCTACCAGAAGCTGTGCGGGCCCGGCGCGCTGTCGTTCGTGCGCTTCCGCCACACCGACAGCGACATCGTCCGGAACGCACGCCAGCAGGACTTCATCCGCTGGGCGAAGTCCCAGTTCAGCCAGGATCAGATCATCAACGAGCGGGACACGCTGCTGAAGATCTTCGGAAAGAACGCGACCACCGACCACAACCTGCACACGACCGACGGCCTGATCAACATGTTCGACCTGGTCGCGTTCTCGGCCGGGAGCACGATCAAGCAGATCCCGTTCCCGGCGCAGCTGCTGCCGTGCGCGCCGGCCGTCGCGAACGCGTCCGGCGACATTGAGCAGACGCCGTGCTACGTGGCTGCGACGAGCCAACAGGCCGAGGACAGCGCCTTCAACGCGTTCATGACCCCGACGAAGGGGTCGCCGCTTCCGACGGCCGGCCCCACCGGACCGGCTCACGCGGCCGGTGGCGGGAAAGGCTCGCACGGCGGAGGCGGAGGGCCCGTCCCGGGCGTCACCGCGGACCCGAGCGACGGCCAGGCCCAGGCCAAGACGCTCGGGGCGATCGGAATCCCGATCTATTACCCGAAGCAGATCGTGTCGGGCTCGCAGTACTGCTCGAGCCAGACCAGCCTGTGCCCGGTGCAGATCGCAAGCCCGGGTTCGTACCCCCGCGCCTACCTGCTCCACGACCAGCAGGGGATCGCCCACTACTCGTACCGGATGACCCTGGAGATAAATCCCATCCTCGGCGAGTACTACGGGGTACAGGGCACCACCTGGCGGAACCCGCCGATCCTGAACAAGCCGACGGCGACGAAGTTCGTCAACGGCAAGGAACTGCTGCTGTACGCCGACGGCGGCAAGCTGAGCCTCGTCGCGTGGCGCACGCCGAGTGCCGTGTACTGGGTTTCGAACACGCTGACCGAGAACATTCCGAACCGCCAGCTGGTTGCGATCGCCGCCTCGCTGACGCGGGGCGGCGGCAAGTAGATTCGGATGGTCGGCGGCGCCTGACGGCGGCGCCTCAGCCGCTACCCTCGGGCCGATGGGCTCAGCGCGCGAACCGATCGCGGTGATCGGGACAGGCTACGTCGGGCTGGTGACCGCTGCCGGGTTCGCCGAGCTCGGGAGCGAGGTGTGGTGCGTCGACATCGACGCGGACAAGATCGAGCGGTTGAAGCGCGGTGACATCCCGATCTATGAGCCCGGCCTGACGGAGTCCGTGGCCGCCAATCGCGAACGGCTGCATTTCTCGACCGAGCTCGCCCCGGCACTCGAGCACGCTCGGCTGCTGTTCGTCGCGGTCGGCACTCCGCCGACATATTCCGGGGACGCCGATCTGTCCGCGGTGAACGCGGTTGTCGACGCGATGCCCCGCTCGGACGATCACGCGCTCGTGATGAAATCGACCGTGCCGGTCGGCACCGGCGCCGCGATCAGGCGGAGCCTCACCGAGCGAGGCAAGGCCGGATTCGCGTACGTGTCCTGCCCGGAGTTCCTCAAGGAGGGCTCCGCCCTGGCGGACTTCCGGCGCCCCGACAGGATCGTCGTCGGCGACGACGGCGACTGGGCTGGCGACGCGGTGACCGAGCTCTACGCGCCGCTCAACGCGCCGCTGGTGCGCACCGACATCGCGAGCGCCGAGATGATCAAGCTCGCCGCCAACGCCTTTCTCGCCACCAAGATCTCGTTCATCAACGAGATCGCGAACGTGTGCGAGGAGACCGGCGCGGACGTGCTCGAGGTGGCGCGCGGGATGGGTCTCGACCAGCGGATCGGAACCCACTTCCTCAAGCCGGGTATTGGCTTCGGGGGGTCCTGTTTCCCCAAAGATGTTTCCGCGCTGAAGCAGCTCGCCGGCAACTCGGGCTACCACTTCCAGCTGCTGACCGCGGTGATCGAGGTCAACGAGCTGCAGAAGCGACGCGTGATCGGCAAGCTGCAGAAGCATCTCGGCTCGCTGGTCGGCAAGAGCGTGACGCTGCTCGGGCTCGCCTTCAAGGCCAACACCGACGACATGCGCGAGGCATCGTCGCTCGTCCTCGCGGCTCGCCTTCAGGCCGACGGCGCCACCGTGCGCGCGTATGACCCGGTCGCCGAGACGGAGGCCCGCAAGCTGATGACCGGCGTACAGTTCGCCGATGCCGCGCTCGATGCGGTGGCGGATGCCGACGCCTTGGTGATCGTCACCGAGTGGCCCGAGTTCGCCGAGCTCGACTGGGGAGCGGTCGCCGAGCGGATGCGCGGCAACCTCGTGATCGACGGTCGCAACTTCGTCGATCCCGACGCGGTCAGGGCGGCGGGATTCATCTACGAAGGCATCGGCCGTTGATCTCGGGCGAAACCGGCCAGTGACGTGCAAGCGCTGATCCTCGCCGGCGGGGAAGGCACCCGCCTGCGTCCGCTGACCTCGACGATCCCCAAGCCGGTTGTGCCGCTCGTCGGGCGTCCGTTCATCTCGTACATGCTCGAGTGGCTTCGCGGCCACGGCGTCGACGACGTGATCCTGGGGTGCGGGTTCATGGCGGATCGCGTGCAGAGCGTGCTCGGCGACGGCTCAGCGTTCGGGATCCACCTGCGCTACCTCGAGGAGCCGCGGCCGCTCGGCACGGGCGGAGCGCTGAAGTTCGCCGAGGACCTGCTCGACGAGCGGTTCTTCATGCTCAACGGCGACGTGCTCGCGGACTTGGATTTGACGGCGCAACTGGAGGCGCACGAACGCACGGGAGCGCGGGCCACGATCGGACTGATGCCGGTCGCCGACCCATCGGCATACGGGCTCGTGCACATGCGACCCGACGGCGCGGTGACCGAGTTCGTCGAGAAGCCCGGACCGGAGCACACCGACACCAACCTGATCAACGCCGGCGCCTACATCCTCGATCGGAGCGTGCTCGACGGCATGCCCCCGGCGGGCACGAATGTCTCGATCGAACGCGACGTGTTCCCGACGCTCGTCGACCGGGGGCTGTACGGATGCGAGCAAAGCGGCTACTGGCTCGACATCGGCACCCCCGAGCGCTATCTGCAGGGGACGTACGACATCCTCGAGGGAAAGGTGATGACCGAGATCGGCCGCCGTCTCCACGATGCCGGGCTGCTGATCACCGACGGCGCGACGGTCGAAGGTCGCGTGCTCGCGCCCGCCCTGGTCGCACCGGGCTGCTCGATCGGAGCGCGGGCGCTCGTAGGCGATCGCAGCGTGCTCGGGGAGGGTGTGACGATCGGCGAGGGAGCCCGTGTCGAGGCCTCGGTCCTGCTCGACGGGGTCAGCGTGGGAGCAGACACGACGATCAGCGGGTCGATCATCGGTCGGGACGTGCAGATCGGCGCCCACTGCCAGATCGACGGCGGCGTCGTGCTCGGCGAGGGGGTCAAGATCGGATCGGGAAACACGCTTGCGGCCGGCGCGCGTATCTTCCCGGGCGTGGAGTTGCCCGACGGAACGATCAAGTTTTGAGCCACCGACACGGAGCGATCAGGGGATGAGCACGACCGCGGACCTCACTCGCGAGACGATCGAGTCAATCGACAGGTCGCGGCAGGTCGACGACATCCTGGCGATGCCCGATCAACTGCGCGATGCGCTGTGGCGGGTGGAGTCGGCGAATCTCGAGCCCGACGACGCCCCCGGCGGGTTGATCGTCGCGGGAATGGGCGGCTCTGCGATCGGTGGTGCGCTGGCCAGGGCGGTGCTCGGGGACCGTGCCTCCCGCCCGATCGTGATCGCCCGCGGCTACGCGCTTCCCGCCTGGGCCACGCCCGACACCGCGGTGCTGTGCGCGAGCTACTCGGGCAACACCGAAGAGACGTTGGCCGTGTATGACGCCGCCGGCGCGCTCGGTGCCCGCCGGATCGTCGCAACCACCGGCGGCAAGCTCGCCGAGGCCGCCCGCGCCGACGGCGTACCGGTGATCCCGCTGCCGGGCGGGTTTCAGCCGCGTGCCGCGGTCGCGTACTCGCTGGTCGTCGCGCTCGAGGTCGCGTGGCTGTGCGGCGCCGGGGAGCGGCTCCACGCCGAGATCGACGTCGCCGCGGCCCACGTCGAGCAGATCGTGTCGATGTGGGGCCCGGACGCGCCCGAGGACTCGCTCGCCAAGGAGCTCGCGCGCGGCCTGCACGGCACGATCCCGCAGATCGCGGGGTCCGGGCTCACGTCGCCGATCGCGTACCGGTGGAAGACTCAGATCAACGAGAACGCAAAGATCCCGTGCTTCTCGCACGAGCTTCCCGAGCTCGACCACAACGAGATCGTCGGATGGCAGGGGGCGAGTCAGCTCGGTCGCTTCAGCGCCGTGTTCCTCGACGACAGCGATCTTCATCCCCGGATCCGCCAACGGCTCGAGCTGACCCGCGGGCTGATCGAGGCCGAAGCGGCCGGCACATACCGGATCGAGACGATCGGCCAGAACCGGACCGAGCGTCTGGTCTCGCTCGTGCTGCTCGGGGACCTCGTGTCGCTCTACCTCGCCGTGCTGCGCGAGGTCGATCCGACGCCCGTGGCGGCGATAGAGCGGCTGAAGACGGCGCTCGCTCGCGGCTGAACGGCCGTCGTCCCGGGCAGTCAGGCCCGAGCGGCCCCGATACTCACCGTTCGGGCGCCCTCACTGCCGTGTGAGGGGCCCGAACGGCGCCCAACCCCCAAGTCCCTGCTGCCCCAGCCCACTACCTCAATGCGATCCCGCGCTGCTCGTACAGCCGCCGGTCGGCGACGTCGAGCAACTCGTCGAGGGTCGCGCCGTCGCTCGGGAAGGCGGCCATCCCGATCGTCAGCTCCCACGGGACCGAAATCTCCATCGCCGCGCGAGCCTCGGCGACGTGCGTCTGAATGCGGTGAATCACCGGTTCTGCGCTCGCTCCCGTCTGCTCGGCGAGCAGCAGGGCGAACTCGTCGCCGCCGATACGCCCGGCCACGTCGTCGGCGCGAGCCGATTCCTTCATCAGCCCGGCGACGGTCTTGATCAGCTCGTCCCCCATCAGGTGGCCCTCGGTGTCGTTGACCGCCTTCAGCCCGCGCACGTCCACGTAGGCGAGCACGAACGGACGGTCGTAGCGGCTGGCGCGAGCGAGCTCGCGCTCGGCGGCCTCGGTGAACCCGCGACGGTTGAGGATGCCGGTGAGTGCGTCGGTCAGGGCTGCGGCGGAGATCGCGGCAAACTCGTTCTCCCGCCGGCGGGCCCGGCGGCCAGACCGGAACGCGGCGGCGGCGAAGGCAAGCATCAGAGCGAACGCGGCGCCGAGTGCGACCCACACCGCGGTCGGGATGACATTCACGAAGCGGTCGATGTAGTGGACGCTGCTGCTGAAGGGCGACGTGAACGCCGAGTCGCCCGTGGTCGGGTGCTTGTCGGAATGGTGCGCCGGGGTGTGCGCGCCGGCCGCCTTGCTCCCAGCCGCGGCGGTTCCGGTGCCGGTCGTCCCGGCCGGGCCGGTGCCGGCGGTGCCGGTAGCGGCGGCGGTGGCGGTGCCGGTGGTCGGCAGCGCGCCGGCGCCCGAGCGGTGTGAGCCGCTGCCGCTGGACAGATGCTGGATGGCGGAGCCCGAGGAGCTGAACGGGTTTGTGAGCGGGGTGATCGCCGCAGGCGTGCTGGCGCCGGTACCGGACGTCGGGGTGGAGGTCGGCGTCTGCGTGGACGTCGAGACCGGGATGAGCGTCGAGGTCGACGCGGCATTCACAGGCGCGCTCACGGTCACCAAGGTCGGTGTGGCCGTGCCTGTCGTCACGCTGAAGTTGCCTGAGCTCGAGGACGAGGTGGTCGAGGGCAGCGAGGCAGGCACGACCCCGGAGGTTCCGGTGCTGCTGCTGCAGCGGCCGTGGCACACGGGCGTGGTCGTCGTGACGGTGGTGCCGGGCTGGCGGCCGTTGACGCCTGTCGTCGCGGTGTCGGTGGCGGTGGTCGTGGTCGTGCCGGTCGTGCCCGGCGTGGTGGTCGTTGAAGTCGTGGACGTGCCGGTCGTCGTGGTGCCCGGGGTGGTGGTCGCGCCGGTTGTGGTCGTGCCGGCCGTGGTCGTGGTGCCGGGGGTGGTGGTCGGGCCGGTCGTGGTGCCCGGGGTCGTGGTCGTGTCGGTTGTGGTCGTCGGCGTGGTCGTTGTGGCGGTCGTCGCCGTCGTGCCGGTTGCGGTGGTCGGCGTCGTCGTTGTGCCGGTCGTCGTCGCCGCCGCGTCGGTCGAGCCCGGTGTCGTCGAAGCTGTGGTGCTGGTCGTCGTACCCGTGGCGGTCGTCGCCGCTGTCGTCGTCGAGTCCGAGCTCAGCTTTGGCTTCACCGCGAGCACGAGCTGCTCGGGTGAGCGGTGAGCCAGCGCGAGGTTCTCAAGCCTGACCTGCTGGAGGTGGTGGACGTAGGCCCCATCGCCGGCGCCTGCTCCGCCGACTCCAATGACCGCACACCCGAATCCAACGGCGAGTGCGATTACGCAGATTCCCTTGCTGCGATGAACCATCGGCATCCACTTTCGGGACCGCTCCATGCCCGGCCTCCGGCTTCCTAATTCGAGGTTGGTCTGCATGCTAGGCGTGACTTCACTTCTCCGGACCTATTTCGACAAATGTCCGAGAGAACTTGAGCCCCGATCGAAAATCTTTGGGCCGGTGCCGAACCTTGACAACGTCGTGGTAAGGTTGTGAGCGATGGAAGGCTTGACAATCAACGAGGCGGCGCGGACGACCGGCTGGTCGGCGCGGATGCTCCGCTACGTCGAGCAGACGGGCCTGGTTTCCACGGCCCGCTCGGCGTCGGGCTACCGCCTCTACGGACCTGCTCAGCTCCAGCGGTTGCGCACGCTCAAGGAGCTGCTCGCCCGCTTCGACGTCGGCCTGTCCGACGTCGCGTTCGCGGCGCGGATGGCCGAGAGCCCGGAGCTCCGCGACTCGGTGCAGGCGTGGCTCGAAGCCGAGGCGCGCCGGCCCGATGACGTCGGCGCCGAGGACTGGCTCCGATTCGAGCAGGAGAAGCACCAGAAGCTGCTGGTGGTCGCGTGATCGCGGCTGCCCGATGACCCCGACCGTGGAGGAGATATGAGTACGACCGCTGCCAAGGCGGACTTCAAGGTGGCCGACCTCGGGCTGGCCGAGTTCGGGCGGAACGAGATCCGCCTGGCCGAGCATGAGATGCCCGGGCTGATGGCGATTCGGCGCGAGTACGCCGAGGCCCAGCCGCTGGCCGGTGCCAGGATCACCGGATCGCTCCATATGACGATCCAGACCGCGGTGCTGATCGAGACGCTGGTCGCGCTGGGGGCGGAGGTCAGGTGGGCGTCGTGCAACATCTTCTCGACCCAGGACCATGCGGCCGCGGCGATCGTGGTCGGACCTGACGGGACCCCCGACGAGCCTGCCGGCGTGCCCGTGTACGCGTGGAAGGGCGAGACGCTCGAGGAGTACTGGTGGTGCACCTTGCAGGCGCTCTCGTGGCCCAATGATTCGGGTCCCGATGATTCGGATCCCGCCCGCCCCGGGACCGGACCCAACATGATCCTCGACGATGGCGGCGACGCCACGATGCTCGTGCACAAGGGCGTCGAGTACGAGCGCGATGGCGCCGTGCCGGATCCGGCCAGCGCCGAGTCGGAGGAGTTCTCGATCGTGCTCGGTCTGCTCCAGCGCTCGCTCGAGGAGGATCCGCAGCGGTTCACGAAGGTCGCCGCCGACATCAAGGGCGTCACCGAGGAGACCACGACCGGCGTGCATCGCCTGTATCAGTTCGCCGAGCAGGGGCAGCTGCTATTCCCGGCGATCAACGTCAACGACTCGGTGACCAAGAGCAAGTTCGACAACAAGTACGGCTGTCGGCATTCGCTGATCGACGGGATCAACCGCGCCACCGACGTGATGATCGGCGGCAAGCTCGCGGTCGTGTGCGGCTACGGCGACGTCGGCAAGGGCTGCGCGGAGTCGCTCCGGGGCCAGCGCGCCCGCGTGGTGATCACCGAGATCGACCCGATCTGCGCCCTCCAGGCGGCGATGGACGGCTACCAGGTGCTCACGCTCGACGACGTGGTTTCGACCGCGGACATCTTCATCACCGCGACGGGAAATCGCGACGTGATTACGGCCGAGCACATGGCGCGAATGAAGCATCAAGCGATCGTCGGAAACATCGGCCACTTCGACAACGAGATCGACATGGCCGGGGTGTCGAGGATTCCGGGCATCAACAGAATCGGCATCAAGCCGCAGGTTGATGAGTGGGTCTTCCCCGACGGTCATTCAGTGATCGTGTTGTCCGAAGGCCGCCTGCTGAACCTCGGCAACGCCACCGGGCATCCGAGCTTCGTGATGTCGAACTCGTTCACGAACCAGGTGATCGCGCAGATCGAGCTGTTCGGCAGCCCCGATAGCTACGACAAGCGCGTCTACACGCTCGCCAAGCATCTCGACGAGAAGGTGGCGCGGCTCCATCTGGGAGCGCTCGGGGTCAAGCTCACCGAGCTCAGCTCAGGGCAGGCCGCGTATCTGGGCGTGCCCGTCGACGGGCCGTACAAGCCGGATCACTACCGGTACTAGCCGCGGGCGCGGTTTGACGGACGGTTGGCGGTCGGCGATCGTGGTGGCTGGGTAGCGTCGAGTCGACATGGCGCGCACGCAGCTGCCACCGCACGAGGTCGCCGACCTGGGTTTGGCGCCGGCCGGCGTGTCCCGAATCGCCTGGGCCACCGGCCGGATGCCGGTGCTGGCGCGTGTCCGCGCCCGGTTCGCCGAAGAGCGCCCGCTCGAGGGCGTCCGGATCGCCGCATGCCTGCACGTGACCGCCGAGACGGCGAACCTCGTGCTCGCGCTCGCCGCCGGCGGTGCGCAGGCGGCACTGTGCTCAGCCAACCCGCTGTCCACTCAGGACGATGTGGCGGCCGCGCTCGTGTATGAGCACGGCATCGAGGTGCAGGCGCTGCGCGGGGAGAACTCCGACACCTATGCGCGGCATGTCCGGTCGCTGCTCGAGGCCCGGCCACAGGTGACCGTCGACGACGGCGCCGATCTGCTTGTGACCGCGCACGCGCTCGGCGGTGAGCCGCTCGGCGAGCTGATCGGCGGCACCGAGGAGACGACCACCGGCCTGGTCCGATTGCGGCGGCTCGAGGCCGAGGGAAAGCTCGCGTGCGTGGTCGTGGCGGTTAACGAGGCCCGCACCGAACGCGCTCTGAACGACCGCCACGGGACCGGGCAGTCGGCGCTCGACGGGATCGTCCGCGCCGGCAACGTGCTGCTGGCCGGTCACACACTCGTGATTGTCGGCTACGGGTGGGCCGGCCAGGGGATCGCCGAACGCGCCCGCGGCGCCGGCGCCGCCGTGATCGTCTGTGAGATCGATCCGCTGCGCGCGCTCGAGGCGCGGATGGCCGGCTACCAGGTGATGCCGGCGCTCGAGGCGGCCGAACGGGGCGACGTGTTCGTGACCGTCACCGGCTCGCGGCGGGTGCTGCGCGGCGAGCACTTCGCCCGCATGAAGGACGGGGCGGTGCTGGCCAATGCGGGCCATTTCGACGTCGAGCTCGACCTCGCGGAGCTGACCGCGCTCGCGGTCGACGTCCGCGAGGTGCGGCCACTGATCGAGCAGTATGAGCTCGAGGACGGCCGCCGGCTGAACCTGCTCGCGCGCGGCCGGGTGGTCAACCTGGCCGCCGGCGAGGGCCATCCGGCCGCGGTCATGGACGTGTCGTTCGCGCTCCAGGCGTTGTGCGTGGAGGATCTCGTGCGCCGGCGTGACGAGCTCGCGCCCGGGGTGCACCAGGTGCCCGAATCGATCGATCAAGAGGTGGCCACGCTCAAGCTCGCGGCGCTCGGTGTGACGATCGACGAGCCCACTGACGAGCAGCTGCACTACCGGGAGTCCTGGGTCTAGCTGGGGAGGCCGGCACGGCGCGGGGTAGTGAGGGCGCGCGGCGCTGACTGGGGAGGTTTGCGCGGCGCCGGCTGGGGCGGTCGCGCGGCTCTTCTGAGAAGATGCGCTGATGGCGGGTGCCAGCGAGCAACTCAGGGGCGGGATCGACCTCGGCGGAACAAAGATCGAGGCGATCGTCGTCGACAGCGGCAACACCGTACTGGGATCGTCCCGGCACCCGACGCCATCGACCGGCGGACCTTCGGACGTGGCGGCGGAGCTCGTCGCGGCGATGAAGGATGCGTGCAAAGCCGCCGACACCGAGCCGTCGGCGCTGGTTGGTGTCGGCGTCGGCTCGCCCGGAGTGATCGACGAGGCCGCGGGCGCGGTCTCGACCGCCCGCAACCTTCCCGGCTGGGACGGGTCGTTCGAGCTCGGTCCGGCGCTCGCGTCGGAGCTCGGCACGCAGGTGGCGCTCGGCAACGACGTTCAGGTCGCGACCGACGCGGAGTTCGCGCTCGGCGCCGGCCGGCCGTACAAGTCGCTGCTCGGGGTGATGTGGGGGACCGGAGTTGGAGGAGGGCTGATCCTCGACGGCAAGCCCTGGCTCGGGCGCGGTGGCGCCGGCGAGATCGGACACATGGTCGTCGAGATCAACGGCGCCCGCTGCCCGTGCGGGCGACGAGGTTGCATGGAGGCCTACTCCGGCCGCGCCGCGATGGAGGCCAGGGCGCGCAAGCTGAAAGACAAGGGCAAGGACACCGACCTGTTCAAGCTGATGAAGGAACGCGGCCGCACCAAGCTGACGAGCGCGGTCTGGGCCAAGGCGCTCGAGAAGGGGGACAAGGTCGCCATCGAGCTGATCGACGAGGCCGTCGAAGCGCTCGGCGCCGGCATCGCCTCCGCGGTCAACCTGCTGGACGTACCCGCGGTGATCATCGGCGGCGGTCTCGGCGTGCGCCTCGGCGAGCCGTACGTGGAGCGGATCCGCAAGGCGATGCAGCCGCACGTGTTCAACGACGCGAACCCGCCGGATGTCCTGCCGGCAGGTCTCGGCGACCTCGGTGGCGCGCTCGGGGCGGCGTTGCTGGCCAAGCCGGCGCCGGCGCGGCGGGCGGTGGCGCGGCCGCGGGCGGCGGCGGCGGCTGGCGACTGACCGGATCCTCCGGCGGTGCGGTCCGGAAGGAGGCCCGGGCGCGGGCGACGGCGGCGGCGGCCGGCGACTGACCGGATCCTCCGGCGGTGCGGTCCGGAAGGAGGCCCGGGCGCGGGCGACGGCGGCGGCGGCCGGTGACTGACCGGATCCTCCGGCGGCGCGGTCCGGAATGCGCGCCACCAGGATGCACGAGGCCCGAAATCGCCCGGTCGGCCCGCGCTTCCGGGACATAAGCATGTGCCAGATGCTCATGTCCCGGAGCTACCTCAGAATCGGGAGGTTTCGGGCCGTATGCATGCGGTTGGAGGCGCCGGCGGCGCTGCCGGCGCGTCCGCGGAGCGCGCCGGCAGGGCGCAAACCTCGCCAAACCTCCGCGCGGGTCCCGACCTTGGCTGTATAAGCGTCTCTGCGGCGCTTATTGCGCTGGCTTGGCGGAGTTGGGCAGCTTTGGTGGGTTTTGCACCGTCGGGGGCGGCTCGGACCCGCCGCGTCCGCCACCCGCGACCGCGTCCGCCACCCGGCGCCGCCAGCGTGACCCGCCGCGTCCGCCACCCGCGACCGCGTCCCCCACCCGCCGCCGCCAACGCCACCCGGCCCCGTTAACCCCGTCTAAACATCCGTCGCTGGCGGTTGACGCCCGGCTCTGGCAGGATGGGCGCGCCGCCGGCCGAAATTGGCGGTAGTGGGGGAGAGAGCGTCGCAACCATGTCTTCCGCGAACACGGCACGAACGCCCACACGGATGCTGAAGGACTCATGATCGCGCGGGTCGCCGCGGTCGCCTCGCTGGCGGTCGCGATCGTTGTGGTCGTGGTGGTCCTGCTCGGCGGGAGCTCGACGTACACGCTGCGGGCCGACTTCCAGGACGCCGGCGGCCTCGTCACCGGCGACGATGTGCTGATGGGGCCGGCGAAGGTCGGCTCTATCCAGTCGATCTCGCTGACTCCGAACGGTGAGGCCCAGGTCACGATGGCGATCGACTCGGGCGCGGCGCCGATGCACGACGGCACGGTGGCGCGGGTCTATGAGAACTCGCTGTCGGGGATCGCTACCAGGTACGTGGTGCTCGAGCCGGCGTCGGCCGATGCGCCGGCGATTCCGGACGGAGGCACGATCGGCGAGGACCACACGTACTCGTTCGTCAGCCTCGACCAGGTGTTCGACGCGATCGACCCGCTCACCCGGGCCGGGCTGCGCGACATCATCCAGGGCGAGGCCGCCAGCATCGACGGCCGCGCCGCCGCGGCATCGCGGACGCTCAAGTACCTGGCTCCGGGGCTGGCCAGCACGAGCAACCTGACCGCCGAGCTCGACCGCAACGAGCCGGCGTTCGACGGGCTGCTGGTCGAGGGCGCGCAGACGATGCAGGCGCTGGCGTCGCGGGCACAGCAGCTGAGCGACCTGATCGCGCAGGCGAACACGACGACCGGCGCAATCGCGAGTCAGAGCACGGCACTCGAGCAGGCGCTCCAGCTCCTCCCGCGCACGCTCACGCGCTCGACCGCAACCTTCGCCGGGCTGGACAGCACGCTCGACGCGCTCGATCCACTCGTGGCGAAGTCGAAGGTCGCCGCGCGGCGGCTCGAGCCGTTCGCCGCCAGCCTCAACACCTTCGCGAAGGTCGCGATCCCCACCGTGACCGCGCTCAGCGACCTGATCCACAACCCCGCGGGTACCGGCGACCTCACCACCCTGTTCGAACAGACGCCGAAGCTCGCGCAGCTCGCCGCCACCGTCTTCCCGAGGCTGATCCAGGCGATGGACGATTCGCAGACGCAGCTCGACAACCTGCGCGAGTACACACCCGACGTGATCGCGGCGCTGACCAACGTCGGCCAGGCCAGCGGTTACTACGACGCCAACGGACACTACGTCCGGGTCCAGCCGACGTTCTTCGCGTTCGGGACAGACAGCTCGAACGAGCTCGTCTCGCGGTCTCCCGCCGACCGCTACCAGGGCCTGCAGATGGTCCGCTCCCGCTGCCCCGGTGGCGCCGTCCAGCCCGCGCCTGACGGGTCCTCGCCGGAAGCCGTCGCCGGCTGCCAGCCCGGCTCGACCCCGCCCGGGCCGTGAACCCATGAGACGAATCGCTCTACTCGCGCTCGTGCTCATAACCGCCGCTGTGGTCGCCGCGGTGGCGAACGCCTCGGGAGGTTCCGGTGGCGACCCCTACTACGTCCGCGCGATCTTCGACGACGCCTCGTTCGCGGTGAAGGGCGAGCAGGTGCGTATTGCCGGCGCGCCGGTCGGGTCGATCGCGTCACTGGATGTGTGCGTCGCGCAAACCGCGCCGTGCCGCCCCGGGACGCTCAACAAGGCGGCGGTCACGCTCGAGATCGACGACGGGCGGTTCACGCCCTTCCACGCCAACGCGACCTGCGCGATCCGGCCGCAGTCGCTGATCGGCGAGATGTATGTCGACTGCAATCCGGGCACGGCGGCGGCGCCCCAACTCAAACGAATCCCCGCGGGGCCCGGCACCGGCGACTACTACCTACCGGTCACGCAGACCAGCTCGCCGGTCGACTTCGACATCGTCCAGGACATCTACCAGGAGCCGGTGGCGCAGCGGCTCGCGATCATCCTCAACGAGCTCGGCACCGGCCTCGCGGCCCGCGGATCGGACCTGAACGCGGTGATCCACCGCGCCGACCCGGCGCTCGGCAACACTGACCAGGTCCTGAAGATCCTGGCCGGCCAGAACCGGGAGCTGGCCAAGCTCGCCACCGACTCGGCCGCCGTGCTCGGGCCGCTCGCACAGCAGCGAAAGGCGCTGGCGGACTTCATCACCCAGGCGAACACGACATCGCTGGCGAGCGCCGAGCGGGCGAGCGACATCTCCAAGTCGATCCACTTGTTGCCGGGCTTCCTTACCGAGCTGCGCCCGCTGATGGCGGACCTCGGCACACTCTCCGATCAGGGGACGCCGCTGGCGAGCGACCTCGGCCAGAGTGCCGCTGCGCTCGGGCGCGAGTTCCAGGCGCTGACGCCGTTCGCAACCACCGCGCGGACCGCGCTCATCAACCTCGGCGCGGCCGCGCAGAACTCGCAGGCGCCGCTGGTGGCAACGCTGCCGCTCGCCAAGCAGCTAGGCCAGCTCGGGACCCAGGCCGCCCCGGCCGCCACCGATCTGGACCGGCTGACCGCGAGCCTCGACAAGACCGGCGCGATCGGCCAGCTGATGGCCGTCCTGTTCAACGGCACGACCGCGGCCAACGGCTTCGATAGCCTCGGGCACTACGTCCGCGACGAGCTGCTCGTCAGCGACTGCACCGGCTACGCGGTCACCGCGGTCCCCGGCTGCTCGGCGAAGTTCACCAAGGGAAGTGCAGCCGACGCGACGGCGTCGGCCGCCGCCGTGTCGCCCGCGAGCAAAGCGGTGCTGAGCAATGCGGTGGCCAAAGCGGGCGCGTCGGTGGCGCGCGCCACGGGGGCGCCGCTGACCAGCCTGCTCGACTACCTGATCGGACCCGGCGGATGAACCCCCGTCGCAAGCGCAGCGGGCTCGCCAATCCGATTCTGATCGGCGCGGTGACCGTGCTCGCGGTGATCGTCGCGGTGTTCCTGGCCTACAACGCCAATAACGGCCTCCCGTTCGTCCCGAGCTACACGCTGCACGTGCAGGTGGCCGACGCGAGTGAGCTGACGCACGGTGCCGAGGTGCACCTGGGCGGCGCGCTGGTCGGGTTCGTCGACAGCGTGGACGCCGAGCGCGCGCCGTCCGGTCAGCCGATCGCGGTGCTCGATCTGAAGCTGAACAAGAGCATCGGCCGGCTGCCGGTCGACTCGACGTTCGCGATCAGGCTGAAGGGCGCGATCGGGCAGAAGTACCTGGCGATCGGGTTGGGGCGCTCGCGGCGCATGTTCGCGGACGACGCCACCGTGCCGCTCCGCCAGACCAGTGCCGCCGTCGACCTCGATCAGGTGCTGTCGATGTTCAGCCCGGCTACGCGGCGAGGGGTGGTCGCCTCGACCGTCGGCTTCAGCGACGGGCTCGCCGGGCGCGGCATCGGCGTCAACGCCGCGATCGGGGCGTTCGTCCCGCTGCTCGGGGATCTCGAGCCGGTGGCGCGCAACCTCGCCTCGCCGAACACGGACCTCGGCGGCTTCCTGCGCGGCCTCGAGGCCCTCGCCGGAACGCTTGCGCCGGTCGCGAACACCCAGGCAAACCTGTTCGCAAATCTCGACGGCACGTTCCGCGCGCTCGCGAGCGTGTCGGTGCCATACCTCCAGGACGCGATCTCGGCCACGCCGCCGGCGTTCAGCGCCGTGATCGCCGCCAGCCCGACTATCCGGCCGTTCCTGACCGACACCGCGGCGCTGTTCAGCGAGCTTCGCCCCGGGATCGCGACGTTGCCGGCGAGCGCCCCCGTGCTCGCGGACGCGTTCACCGCCGGCGTGCGCAACCTCCCCGGGACCGCCGCGCTGGACCAGCGTCTCGTGAGCCTGTCGAAGACGCTCGAGACGTACGGGCAGACCCCGGCCGTCCAGCAGGGGCTCGATCGCCTGACGCTGTTCGCCTCGAGCCTGCGCCCGCCGCTCGCGTTCCTGACCCCGGTCCAGTCCTCGTGCAACTACGTGACGCTGTTCCTGCGCAACGTCGGAAGCCTGCTGTCCGAGAGCACGACCTCGGGCACCTCGCTCCGGTTCTCGCTGGTGGCGATCGATGACGTCCTCGGCGGCGAGGCGGTCCCGTCGAACCACCCGTACACGACGCCCCAGACCAACCCGAACGCCGAGCATGGACCGCTCCACGTCAATCCGTACCCGAACACCGACTCGCCCGGTGAGACCGCCGAATGCGAGGCCGGTAACGAGCCCTATTCCGGGGCCGCAGCTGACATCGGCAACGTCCCGGGGAACCAAGGCCTCCAGACCGAGCAGACCGGCCAGACCGGTGCCGGCACGAAGACCAGCGGGAGCAAGAAGTGAGGCGCCACCGCCCCCGCGTCCCGAACCTCGCCGCCGGAATCATCGCCGCGGTCGTGATCGCGCTCGCGGTGTACCTCACGTTCGGCGGCCCGACGCCGTTCTCAGGATCGCCGTTCGTGCTCAGGGCGGTGTTCACGACCGAGACCGAGCTCCACATCCCCTCGCCGGTGCGGATCGCCGGCGTCGACGTTGGCGAGGTGACCTCGGTCAAGCCGCTCGGCGGCAACTCGCGGGCGGCGGTCGTCACGATGGACATCAACGGCAACGGCTTGCCGATCCACGCCGACGCGACCGCCGGGATCCTCACGCGGATCTTCCTCGAGGGCAACTTCTACGTCGACCTGCACCCCGGAACGCCCGAGGCCCCGGTGCTCCACTCGGGCGAGACACTGCCGGCTGCCAACACATCGGGACCGGTGCAGCTCGACCGCGTCCTCTCCGCGCTGACCACCGACGCCCGCGGGAATCTCCAGACGCTCGTGCAGGGTCTCGGCGCCTCGCTCAACGGCGAGCCGACCGCCGCCCAGGACACGATTCAGAACCAGGATCCGAGCGTCCGCGGCCTGACCGCGGCGCAGGCGCTGAACAAGTCGCTGCAGTACTCCGCCGGCGCGTTCAAGGCGTCCGCGATCGTCAACGAGGCGCTGCTCGGAACCCAGCCGCATGACCTCAGCGAGTCCGTGCAGGGCAACGAGGAGGTGTTCCGAGCGCTCGCCTCTCGCCAGGGCGAGCTGGCCAGCCTCGTCACCACGTTCGACGCGACGCTCAGGGCGCTCGCCGCCCGCCAAGACGACCTCAGTGCCACGATCGCTGCGCTGCCGCCGCTGCTGCGCACGACCAACGGCGCATTGACCGCGCTCGACGCCTCGTTCGGGCCGACGAAGACGTTCGCCAAGGAGATCCTGCCGGGGGTCGAGCAGCTCGATCCGACGATCGGCCAGGCGCTCCCGTGGCTCGCGCAGGCCACAGCGCTGCTCGGGCCGAGCGAGCTCGGCGGGCTCGTGTCCGAGCTGACGCCGGCGGTGCAGGCGACCGCGAGCACGGTCCACTCGAGCACAGCGCTCGTGTCGCAGAGCAACACGCTCGCGCGCTGCGTAATCCACAACCTCGTCCCGACGGGCAACACGGTGATCCAGGACCCGCCGCTGACCAGCGGGGTGCCCGTGTATCAGGAGCTGTTCGAGTCGGCGGTGGGGATAGCCGGCGCCGGCCAGAACTTCGACGGCAACGGCCGCTACCTCCGCTCCTCGCCGGCGGGCGGCTCGGACGGGGTGCAGACCGGCGTGCTCGGCTCGCAGGGACCGCTGTTCGGCAACGCGGTGCTCGCACCGCTCGGGACCCGGCCCGCGTGGCCGGGCAAGGCGCCACCGATCAAGAGCAGCACCCCGTGCTTCCAGAACGCTGCACCCGACCTCAACCGCGTGGATACGGGACCCGCCCCATGAAACGCGCGCTGAAGGCTCACCGCAAGGACTTCGTGGCGATCCTCGTGCTGGTCGCCGGCGCGCTCGCGGTTGCCGGGTACATCCTCTACCACCAGCCGTCGTTCACATTCGGCCAGAGCTACTACACGGTCCGGGCCGAGTTCGCGAGCAGCGCCGCGGTCACGCCCGGGCAGGGGCAGGCGGTCACGATCGCCGGCGTGCAGGTCGGCCTGGTCGGCGGGGTCGAGCTCGAGAACGGCCAGGCCGTGGTGACGATGAACATCTTCAAGAAGTACGCACCGATCTACCGCGACGCGACCGTGCTCCTGCGCCCGCGGACGCCGCTGAAGGACATGTACCTGGCCCTCGATCCCGGTACCAGGCGGGCCGGTGTCGTCCCGGACGGAGGGATGCTGGGCGCGGGGAGCACGACACCGGACGTCGATCTCGACCAGATCCTGGCCTCCCTCGACGGCGACACGCGGACCTATCTGCTGTTGCTGCTGTCCGGAGGTGCGGGCGCATTCCAGGACCCGGCCTCGACCGTCCCCGCCCTGCAGGGCACGTTCAAGCGCTTCGCGCCGCTCGACCGCGACACGCGCACGTTCGCGACGCTGCTCGCTGCGCGCAGCCGCAACCTCAGCCTCGCGATCCACAACCTCGGGCGCGTGGCCACGGCGCTCGGCGGCGTCGACGGCCAGCTGGCCTCGCTGATCCAGTCATCGAACACGAACTTCGCCGCGATCTCGTCGCAGGCCGCGAACCTCGAGGCCGGGCTGTCGCTGCTGCCCGGGACGCTCGCGCAGACCAACCAGACGCTCGGCAAGGTGCAGGGTTTCGCAACGCAGCTCGGTCCGGCGCTCTCGGGGCTACAGCCGTTCGCTCGCGCACTCGCGCCGGCGCTCGAGGCCTCCCGGCCGCTGTTCCACGACACGACGCCGGTCATCCAGAATCAGCTGCGGCCATTCTCGACCGCGGTCCAGCCGCTCGCGAAAGCGCTGAAGCCGGCGGCGACGGAGTTGTCCAAGGCGGTGCCACCACTGACCAGCTCGGTCGCGGTGATCAACACGCTGTTCAACACGCTCGCCTACCAGCCGGCCGGCAGCGAGCAGGGCTACCTGTTCTGGGGCGCGTGGCTGGCGCACATCGCGGCCAGCCTGACCGATCTCCAGGACGCGCAGGGCCCGACCGTGCGCGGCATCTTCATGGCGACCTGTCCGGCGCTCCAGCTGCTCGAGACGACGATCCAGGCAGGCAGTCCCTCGATCGCGCCGCTGCTCGACCTGCTGAACGCGCCCGATTACACCCAGATCAAGTCGCCGTACTGCCCCGCGGCGCTGGCCAGCGCGACGCGGCGCGCACCGACCGCAGGGGGGCTGGGCGGATGAACCGGCAGGCACCCAGCGCCGCCCGCATCCTGACGATGGTCGCGTTTGCGGCCTCGTGCATCGGTCTGCTGCTGTTCCTGTGGATCTCGTTCGGCGGGTCGACCTCGCTAAGCCCCCGCGGATACGAGATCAGCGCGGAGTTCGACCAGGCCGAGAACCTCGGCAGCCAGGCCGACGTGCGGATCTCGGGCGTCAGCGTCGGCAAGGTGATCAGCGTCGGCCTCGACCGACAAACCGGCCTGACGCGGGCTGTGATGGAGATCGATCCGCAGTTCGCGCCGCGCCCGGTCGACACGCGGGCGATCCTGCGCCAGAAGACGCTGCTCGGCGAGACGTACGTCGAGCTGTCGCCCGGCTCGCCGAGCGCCACGAAGCTCGCAGACGGCGCGATGCTACCGCGCGGCCAGATCGCCCCGACCGTGCAGCTCGACCAGATCCTGTCGACGTTCGACCCGGCCACGCGACAGGCGTTCGAGACCTGGATGCAGCAGCAGGGGATCGCGCTCACGGGCCGCGGCCAGGACCTGAACGCCGCCCTGGCCGAGCTGTACCCGTTCGCGACGAACGTCGATTCGGTGCTGGCGGTACTGAACCGCGACAGCGCGGCCACCCGCACGCTCCTGGGCGACGGAGGGCAGGTCCTGGCCGCCGTCACTCGCTCGCCGTCTGCGCTCCAGCAGCTCGTGAACAACGCCAACACGACGTTCTCCGCCACCGCCGCGCAGGCGGCCGCGCTCGCGGCCACGATCAGGGCGTTCCCGCCGTTCCTGACCGCGACGAAGACGACGATCGACCGGGTCGAGCGGTTCGCCGTCACGACCAAGCCGCTCGTCGACGAGCTGCGCCCCGCCGCGGTTCAGCTGAGCCCGGCGCTGCAATCGGTGGCCGTACTCGCGCCCGAGCTGAACAGCCTGCTCGTGAACCTCGGCCCGCTGACGAGCGCATCGAAGGCAGGAGTGCCCGCGATCCAGCAGTTCCTCAACGAGAGCGTCCCGCTTCTCACCCGCCTCACGCCGTACCTCGGCGGCGTGATCCCCGTGGTCGACTACATCAACACCTACCGGCGTGAGATCGCTGCGTTCTTCGCCAACGGAACGGCGGCCTCGCAGGCCACGCTACCGGCGGCCGTCAGCAAGCAACAACTGCATTACGTGCGCGTCTCGAGCCCGCTCAATCCGGAGACGCTCACGGACTATTCGACTCGCCTGGAGAGCAATCGCGGCAACCCGTATCTGGTCCCAGGCGGCTATTCGAGCCTGGTGCAGGGGCTGCCCGTTTTCACGAGCAATCTGTGCACGAGCAACCCTCAACCGACGATTGGCCCTACTATCTCCGCGTCTATCGCCGCGGTCCTGAGCACCGTCTACTACACCACGGACCCAAGCGGGCCTCCTTGCAAGGCCCAGCAGCCTCTCGGCGAGGCGACCGCAGGACAGACTCAAGCGTTTCCTCAACTACAACCAATCCCATGAGCATGGCCGGCTCTGCTTCACCCAAAACAAAAGGAGGAGTCAATTGCGACGGACCGTCGTAGTTGCCACGGCACTCGCCGTGCTTATCGCCGCAGCGTCGGCCTTTGCCGCCACCGGCGGCATCAACACCTACACCGCGAGCCTCAAGTTCTCGCCGAACAAGGCAGGCTCCGGTAAGGCCCCGTCCTCGATGGGGTTCGCCCAGAAGTACGTCGCCAACGGGACCAACGGCAACCGCACGGCGCCGCTGACCGACATCAAGACCACGATCTACGGCATGGTCTCGGACGGGAAGGACTTCCCGACGTGTAGCAAGGCCAAGATCGCGGCTGCCGGGAACGACACCGTGTGCCCGAAGGGTGCACTCGTCGCCAAGGGCGCGATCACCGCGACCCTCGGTCCGGTCATCGATCAGGCCTCCAACGCGCCGGACCAGCTGCCGTGCAACCCGCTCCTCGACGTCTGGAACGCCGGTCAGGGCAAGCTCACGTACTTCTTCGTCGACCAGGGCACCACCCACACGTGCGCCGGCGGCGCGATCACGACGGGCACCGTCGGGCCGTTCACCGGCACGATCAAGATCGTCGGCAAGAACCTCGTGATGGACACCCCGATCCCGAACTACGTGTCGTTCCCGATCACCGGGGTCGAGGGCTCGCTGACCAGCGAGACCCTGAACTGGAAGAACCTGAGCACGAAGCTCAAGAACGGCAAGACCGTGCGTTACGGCGCCTCGGTCGCCTGCAAGGGCGGCAAGCGCCCCTACAGCGTGAAGTTCACCGCGGAGTCCGGACCCGGCGGCGCGCCGCAGTCGGGCACCGTGACCGGCACGCAGAAGTGCAGCTGATCTAGAAGTTGCGGCTGCCGGCGCCCTCGCACCCGCGGGGGCGCCGGCTGGCTCCTGCGGCGCGGTGCCGGCGGGGCGGGTGGGCAGCCGGCTAAGCGACCTCGAAGCGCTCGGCGCGCTGGGCGCCACGCTCGGACTCGTTCAGCATCTGCACAAACAGCACGACGAGCGCGATCCCCATCACGATCGACTGCTCGAGCGCCATCACGAGGCCGGCCATCATCTGGTCCTCGAGCGGCGTGATCCCCCAGTAGGACGGCTGGTGGGCGTAGAAGGGGTAGATCACGGTCGGGGCGAACGCCAGCGCCACCCCGAGGAGGCCGACCAGCAGCTTGCCGCCGGCCATGTAGGCGACCGGCCCGAGGCCGGCGAGGCGCTGGCGGTTGCGGATCGGCGACAGCACGTGCCACCAGTAGATCGAGCCGGCGAGGAAGAACGTCATGTGCTCGAACGCGTGGATCGCGCCGTTGCCCTGGGCCTTGTCGTACAGCGCCGGTATGTGCCACATCCACAACACGCCGGCGTAGAAGATCACCGCGAACACGGGGTGCCCGAAGAAGCCGGCGCGGCGCTCGATCGCCTGCAGGCGCCGGGTCACCGGGCGCAGCAGCACCTTCGTCAGCCCCAGGATCAGCAGGATCGGTGCGATGTCCAGCAGCAGCATGTGCTGGACCATGTGCATGACCATCATCTGGTCGCCGAGCGAGTCGAGTGGCGAGACCAGCGCCACCAGGATCGTCAGGATCCCGCCGGCGAACAGGAGCAGCCGCCACAAGCTGGGCGGGTGGCGCTCTCCGGGCCGGCGCGCGCGGCGCCAGCCGATCGCGTACAGCACCACGAGCACAACCACCGAGAGCAGCGCGGTCCAGTCGAACGTCCAAGACGTCTGCGGGCTCACAAAACGTGATTATGAGTGTTCTGCGGAGCGGCGTGCCGAATCGACAAACGCCTCCTCGAGGACTAGGCTAATTGGTTCACCGCACATCCATCCTTCCCAGCAAGGAGGTAGGTCGATGCGCATTGAGGTCAAGGGCCGCAACCTGCCTGTTTCCGACGATCTGAGGGAGCACGTCGCCAGGCGCTTTCGCAAGGTTGAGCGGCAGGTATCGGAGCTCGCCGAGCTCGAGGTGGAGGTGTTTGAAGAGCGCAATCCGGCCATCGCCGACAACCAGGTGGCCGAGGTGACGCTCCACTTGAAGGGGGTGACGCTGCGCGCGCGCGATGCCTCGCCCGACATCGTCCACTCGATCAATCTCTGCGCAGACGAGCTCCACATCCAGGTCAAGCGCCATCGCGACAAGCGGCGCAAGCGGCGCGAGGCCCGCGCGGCGGCGGCCGCCCAGATCCCTGACGTCGGGGGCACGCCGGACGAGGATGACGGGCTCATCGCCGGGCTCGCGGATGCTGGGCCGCCGGGGGTGTCCTCCGCGGCGTGAGGGGCGGAACGGGATGCTGACCCGTGGAAAATGCGACCGTCCGCGGGGCCATTTCCTGGGCTCGTGAAGAGGAGCGCGCGCCGGCCAAAAGCGGGGTCCGGTTAATGGCCTCACTGCTACGCTAGCCCCATGTCCATTCTGGACCGCGCGCTCCGCATGGGCGAAGCGAAGAAGTTCAAGGTCTACGAACAGCGGGTTGGACGGATCAATGCTTTCGAGGCCGAACTAGAGCACTACACCGACGCCGAGCTGAGAGAGGCCGCCGACGAGCTGCGCGAGCGCGCGCAGGGCGGCGAGAGCCTCGACGACCTGATGTTCGAGTGCTTCGCGCTCGTGCGCGAGGCGGGCCGGCGGACGATGGGCATGCGGCACTTCGACGTGCAGCTGATCGGCGGCATGGTGCTGCACGACGGCGCGATCGCCGAGATGCGGACCGGCGAGGGCAAGACGCTGACCGCGACGCTCGCGGTCGTGCTCAACTCGCTCGGCGGGCGCGGCGTCCACGTCGTGACCGTCAACGACTACCTGGCCCGCCGCGATGCGCTGTGGATGAAGCCGATCTACGACGCGCTCGGTGTGTCGATCGGGATCCTGCAGAACATGCAGCCCTACGAGGAGAAGCGCGCGTCCTACGCCGCCGACGTCACGTACGGGACGAACTCGGAGTTCGGGTTCGACTACCTGCGCGACAACATGGCCACCACGCTCGACGAGAAGGTCCAGCACGGTGGTCGGCCCAAGCCCGAGGAGGGCAAGTCGCACTACCACACGTTCGCGATCGTCGATGAGGTCGACAACATCCTGATCGATGAAGCCCGGACCCCGCTGATCATCTCGGGCGCCCCCGAGCAGGCCGCGGAGCTGTACGTCCAGTTCGCCCGGCTCGCGCCGAAGCTGGTGTCCGGCAAGACGCCCGAGGGGATGGACCCGAAGATGAAGAAGGAGTTCGTCGCCGAGTTCGACTACGAGTTCGAGGAGAAGCACAAGACGATCTCGGTGACCGAGCGCGGCGTCGCCAAGGCCGAGCGGTTCCTCGGGATCGATCATCTGTACCGGGCCGAGAACGGCCACCTGGTCAACCACCTGATCCAGTCGCTCAAGGCGGAGTCGCTGTACAAGCGCGACGTCGACTATGCGGTGATCGACGGCGAGGTCAAGATCATCGACGAGTTCACCGGGCGCATCCTCGAGGGCCGGCGCTGGTCAGAAGGCCTGCACCAGGCGGTCGAGGCCAAGGAGAGCGTGCGCGTCCAGGAAGAGAACCAGACGCTCGCGACGATCACGCTCCAGAACTACTTCCGCATGTACGACAAGCTCGCGGGCATGACCGGTACCGCCATCACCGAGGCGACCGAGTTCATGAAGATCTACAACCTCCCGGTCGTCGAGATCCCCACGAACCGTCCGATGGTCCGTGAGGACAACAACGATCAGGTCTACAAGACCAAGGAGGGGAAGGCCAGCGCGATCGTCCGTGAGATCGCGGAGCGCCACGGCAAGGGTCAGCCGGTGCTCGTCGGGACGATCTCCGTCGAGGTCTCAGAGCAGCTGTCGGACGAGCTCAAGAGCAAGGGCATCCAGCATTCGGTACTGAACGCCAAGCCCGAGTACGCCGAGCGCGAGGGCGAGACGATCGCTGAGGCCGGCTCCCCCGGCGCGGTCACGATCGCGACCAACATGGCCGGCCGCGGCGTCGACATCAAGCTCGGCGGCAACGCCGAGCACCTGACCACGCTCGAGATGGCCAAGCTCGGCCTGGAGCCCGGCGACCCGGACTACGACGACCACTACAGCAAGGCGTTCGCTGCGATCGAGGCTCGCGTCGAAGCCGCCCGCGAGCAGGTGCTCGAGCTCGGCGGCCTGTACATCCTCGGGACCGAGCGCCACGAGTCCCGGCGGATCGACAACCAGCTGCGCGGCCGCTCGGGCCGCCAGGGCGACCCCGGCGAGTCGCGCTTCTTCCTGTCCGCCCAGGACGACCTCGTGCGCCTGTTCGCCGGCGAGCGGATCTACAAGATCCTCGACCGCCTCGGGAGCGTCGACGACGAGGGCAACGAGGAGCCGATCGAGCACGGGATGCTGTCCAAGCAGATCGAGAAGGCCCAGCGTAAGGTCGAGGAGCAGCACTTCCTCACCCGTAAGCACACGCTCGAATACGACGACGTGCTCAACCAGCAGCGCGAGGTGATCTACACCTACCGCGACGAGGTCCTCGAGGGCCGCGACATGAGCGACGCCGCCCGGCAGGAGATCGGGGGTCTGATCGACCGGCTCTCCGCTGAGTACACAGCTGGCGACTTCGTCGAAGAGTGGGACGTCGAGGGCCTGCTGCGCCGGATGGAGGAGATGTTCCCGTCCGACGCCGACGTGCTCGACGTCGATCCCGTTCGGGTCGACCGCGAGCAGCTGGTCGACGCTCTCCAGGAGCAGGCCCGGGTCGAGTACGACCGCCGCGAGGAGGAGTTCGGCCCGGAGCTGATGCGCGACATCGAGCGCTTCCTGCTGCTCCAGATCATCGACCAGCGCTGGCGTGAGCACCTGTACGACATGGACTACCTGCGCGAGGGCATCCATCTGCGCGGGTTCGCCCAGATCGAGCCGCTGGTCGCATACAAGAACGAGGCCTTCGAGCTGTTCCGCGATCTGATGAACAGCGTCTGGGAGGACTACGCCCGGCTGATCTTCCACGTCGAGGTCACCCCGGTGGACCCGGGAAATGGTGGCCCACCCCAGGCCCCGGCGACGCGGCGCCCGAGCCGCGCCGCGAGCTCGTCCACTGCGGGCGGAGGGCGAGTCACGTACTCCGGTGGCGGAGGCCCGCAGGGCGCGATGGCGATCGCCGCCGCGGCCGGCGCCGGCGCGGGTGAGGGCGTCGCCCTCGAGGAGGAGCCGTTGCCGCACGTCGAGCAGCGCCGCGTCGATCCGGGCGAGCAGATCGGCCGGAACGATCCGTGCTGGTGCGGGTCGGGGAAGAAGTACAAGAAGTGCCACGGGGCTTAGGAGCCGGTGGCAGGGGCTGACGACCTTCGGGTCTCAGACGAGCAGCGCGACCGCGCGGCGCAGGAGATCCGCGAGCATTACGCCGCCGGTCGCCTGACCGACGACGAGCTGGGCGACCGAGTTCAGGCGGTCTACAGCGCGCGCACCGAGCAGGAGCTCCGCAAGCTGCTGTCCGACCTGCCGAAGCTGCCGGCGTCGCCGGCTCAGCAGAAGGCCGAGCTGGTGGCGCGCCGCAACATGCTCCAGCGCCGGATGATCCAGGAGGCCGGGAGCGGACTCGGGGTGTTCGCGATCTGCACGGGCGTGTGGTTCGTGTCCGGGGGGCACCATGGCCACGGCGCGTTCTGGCCGATCATCGTCCTGATCGTGTGCGTGGCACCGCTGCTGCGAAACGGCTGGCGGCTGTACGGCCCCGCTCCGGAGCTCGACCAGGTCGAGCGCGAGCTCGACGCTCGCCGGCGCAAGAACGAGATGAGTAACCAGATCCGAAACGAGGCCCATCGCCGCGCCGACCAGATCCAGAGCGAGACCCATCGCCGCGCCGCCCGACGCTCGCGGCGGCACGGCGGGCCGTTCTAGCGCGTTTACCCCTGCTTCTGGTGCCGGACGTATTCCGGCGCGATCACGAACTTGACCCGCTGCTCGCCCGGCTGGCGGAACGGATACTCGTCCTGGCCGATGTACTTCTTCGTGAGGGCGTTGATGTGCTCGTCGGCGCCGTCGAGCGTCGAGGTCGCGCTGCCCCGGATCTCGACGTAGTTGTACGGATTGTTCTGCTCGTACACGAGGACGTTGACGCGGGGGTCGCGCTCGAGGTTCGAGGGCCACTTCCGGCCGGTCGCGCTGTTGACCGTGACCGTTCCATCCTCGGCGCTTATCCACACGACCGTGTTGTGGATCGAGCCATCCTTGTTGTACGTCGAGATCACGGCGTGGTTGGGTTGCTCGAGGAGCTCCCGCACTGGTGGATCGCTGAGGGTTGCCATAGCACGGCAATCTACCGCTCGCTGCTAGTGTGGATGTAGATGACGACGGCGCCCTCAGAGCCTCTTTCCCAGCGCCTCGTGGCGATCCGCGAGCAGCTAAAGCTGCTTGCGGACTACCTTTGACCCCGCTGAGCTGAGCGAGCGCGTAGGCGCGCTCGAACAGGAGATGGGCGCGCCGGGCTTCTGGGAGGATCAGGAGCGAGCGGCGAAGGTCAGCGCCGAGCACGCGCGCGCGAGCCGGCGGCTGTCGGTGTACCGCGGCCTCGAGCGGGACGTCGAGGATCTCGCGCCGCTGGCCGAGCTCGCCGAGGAGGATCCGGAGATCGCCGCCGAGCTCGAGGAGCAGGTGCGCAGCGTCCAGGAGCGGCTCGACGAGCTCGAGGAACAGCGGCTGTTCTCGGGCCCCTACGACACTGGCGACGCGCTCGTCACGGTCAACGCCGGCGCCGGCGGCACCGACGCCCAGGACTGGGCCGAGATGCTGCTGCGGATGGAGATGCGCTGGGCGGAGAAGCGCGGGTTCGAGGTCGAGCTGCTCGAGGCCTCGCCGGGGGAGGAGGCCGGGATCAAGTCGGCCACCTTCCTGGTCAAGGGCGAGAACGCCTACGGCCTGTACGGCAGCGAGAAGGGCGTGCACCGGCTCGTGCGGCTGTCGCCGTTCGACGCCGCCCACCGCCGTCAGACGAGCTTCGCGGGTGTCGAGATATCGCCGGTCGTGCAGGAGATCGACAACGTCGAGATCGACGACGACGACCTCCAGATCGACACCTATCGGGCCAGCGGCGCCGGCGGCCAGCACGTCAACAAGACCGACTCCGCCGTGCGGATCACCCACAAGCCGAGCGGCATCGTCGTCCAGTGCCAGAACGAGCGCTCTCAGTCCTCGAACAAGGCCGAGGCGATGACGATGCTGCGCTCGAAGCTGCTCGAGCTCGAGGAGCGAAAGCGCCGCGAGGAGATCGCAAAGGAGAAGGGCGAGGCCCAGGACGTCAACTTCGGCTCGCAGATCCGCTCCTACGTCCTGCACCCGTACTCGATGGTCAAGGATCACCGGACCGACTACGAGATGGGCGACACCGCCCGGGTGCTCGACGGCGACCTCGACGGGTTCGCCCGCGCCTACCTGCTGAAGTCCGCCAAATGACCGAAGTAGCGCTCGGCGGCGTGGTGGCGCGCGCCCTCGCCGAGGACGTCGGTGACGGCGACGTGACGACGGCCGCCACCGTGCCCGAACACGCCAGAGCCCGAGCCACGATCACCCAGAAGGCGCCCGGGGTCGTGTTCGGCCTGGAGGTGGCGATCGAGACGTTCCGCGCCGTCGACCCTGAAATGACCATCGAGCGTCTGGCCGCCGAGGGGGAGTGGCGCGAGCGCGGTCCGGTCCTGGCGCTCGAGGGCTCGGCGCGGGGGATCCTGACTGCCGAGCGCACGGCTTTGAATTTCCTCCAGCGCCTCTCCGGGGTCGCCACGATGGCAGCGCGCTGCGTGCAGGCCGTCTCCGGGACCAGCGCGACGATCCTCGATACGCGCAAGACGACGCCGGGGCTGCGCACGCTCGAGAAGGCCGCGGTCGCGGCCGGCGGCGCCACCAACCACCGTGCCGGCCTGTACGACGCGATCCTGATCAAGGAGAACCACGCCGCGCTCGCCGGCGGGGTGGGGGAGGCGGTGCGCCAGGCTCACGCTCATGCTCCCGAGCTCCAGCTCGAGGTCGAGTGCCGCACGCTGGCCGAGGTCGACGAGGCCCTGGCGGCGGGCGCGGGCTTCCTGCTGCTCGACAACATGTCGGTCGAGGAGCTCAGAGCCGCCGTCGATCACGTCGCGGGCCGGGCGAAGCTCGAGGCGAGCGGCGGGTTCACGCTCGACACGCTCAGGGCGGTTGCGGGCACCGGCGTAGACTTCATCTCAGTGGGTGCGATCACCCACAGCGCCCCGGCGCTGGACCTGTCCCTCCTCCTCGAACCGATTCCATGAACCTGCCGATGTTGGGTGCATCAGACGCACCCCTGCTGCTGGAGAACATCCCCGCGCTGCAGGAAGAGGTGCGCGCGCTGGCGAGCGAGCGCGGCGCGGTCATCCTTGCCCACAACTACCAGCTGCCAGAGATCCAGGATGTGGCCGATTACGTCGGCGACTCGCTCGGCCTCTCGCAGGAGGCGGCGGCCGCCGGCGCCGAGGAGATCGTGTTCTGCGGCGTGCACTTCATGGCCGAGACGGCCTCGATCCTGTGTCCCGACAAACGTGTGCTGATTCCCGATCCCGACGCCGGCTGCTCGCTCGCGGACTCGATCACCGCCGAGCAGTTGCGCGCGTGGAAGGCGGCCCATCCGGACGCAGTAGTCGTGATGTACGTCAACACCACCGCCGAGGTCAAGGCGCAGACCGACTACTGCTGCACCTCGGCGAACGCGGTCAAGGTCGTGCAGCACATCTATGCCGAGCACGGCGACGCGACCGAGATCCTGTTCGGGCCGGACATGTTCCTCGGCGCCTACGTCGAGAAGTCGCTCGGACGCGCGATGCACGTGTGGGACGGCGAGTGCCACGTGCACGCCGGGATCAAGCCCGACGACATCGCCGCGATCAGGGCCGCCCACCCCGGCGCCGACTTCCTGATCCACCCCGAGTGTGGGTGCTCGACGAGCGTGATGGAGTACGTCGCCGCCGGCGATGTCGATTCCGAGGGCGTTCACATGCTCTCGACCGGCGGCATGCTCCGCTACGCCCATGAGCATCACGACGGCACCGCGATCGTCGCCACCGAGACCGGGATGCTCTACCCGCTGCGCGCGGCGGCGCCGGACGTCGAGTTCATCGCCGCCAACGAGGCTGCCCACTGCCGCTTCATGAAGATGATCACGCTCCCGAAGCTCCGCGACGCGCTGCGCGACGGCGTGCACGAGGTCAAGGTGCCGGCGGAGATCGCCGATCGCGCACGGCTGCCGATCGAGCGGATGGTGGCGATCAGCTGATTTGGGGGCCGCGCTGGCGCGCGGCATCCATGGGGCCATGCAACCCCGTCCGGACGGGGCACAGGGCCCCACGGACGCCGAGCGAAGCGAGGCCCCTACTCGGGTTCGGCCAGCAGGTCGATCCCGTGGTCGACCGCGTCCCGGACGCGCGGCAACGTGACCCGCTTGCGTTCGAATTCGCCGGGCGTGTAGCAGTGGACGTCGGCCGGATCGCCCATCTCGAGGCCGTCCCACAGCGACCCTGCGTGGTAGACGCGCTCGAGCCACGGCATCCCCTCGAACGCGTGCGAGACGAGGATCACGACGAACTCAGGCCCGCGCTCGCGCTGCGGTGGCGCGCCCTGTTCGTCGGCGACGCGCGCGCCGCCGAGCATCGCGACGTCGATCGTCCATCGGTCATCGACGCGCGACACGTACCGCTGCAGCTCGCGCCGGTTGACGGCGGTGGTCACCTCCACGCCGCGATTGTCCCGATCCTAGGCGGTGGGCGCAACGGTTTCAGTATTTGGCGATCGCCGGAACCATCTGATCGAATAGCTCGATCGCCGTCCAGTTGCCCGGTCCGTCGATCATCAGCGTGAACGCGAGCACGTGGCCATCCTGCGCGGTGCAGTAGCCGGCGAGGTTCGTGACGTAGTTGAGCGTGCCCGTCTTGGCGATGCAGCGCCCCTGCGCGGCGGTCTTGGGGGCGATCCCCTGCACGGTGCCGCTGACGCCGACGACGGGCAGCGACGCCGACAGCATGCGCCCGGTCGGGGTGTTCCACATCTTCTTGAGGAGGTCGACCACCTGACCCGGGGACGAGCGGTCAAAGCGCGACAGCCCCGAGCCGTCGACGATCGCCGGGTGCAGGCCGAATGAAGCGATCTCCTGCGAGATCACCTGCGCGCCGGCGGTGATGCTCCCGCCGCCGCCGAACCGCACTCCGAGCTGCTTGGTCAGCATCTCGGCGAAGAAGTCGTCCGAGGGCACGTCCATCAGCTTCAACATCACCGACAGCGGCGGCGACTCGACGGAGGCGAGCTGCTGGACTCCGCCGGGCGCCGGCAGCGTACGGTTCAGCGGCCGCGCGCCGATGCCGGCGTCGTGCATCGTCAGCGCGAGCTCCTTGGCCGCGAACGCGCCCGGGCTGAGCTTCTTGAACGTCGAGCCGTGGTCGTAGCTGAGCGCGGACAGCTGGCCGCCGAAGTCCGGAACGTCGGGGGCATAGTGAGTGGCCGGACCTCCGCGGAGCTCGTCGAACAGCGCCGCGTCGCCGATCACCCAGCCGCTGACGCGCTTGATCCCGTCGTGGGCGAGCTGGCTCACGAGCTCGGTGGCGGTCGGGCCGTAGCCCTGCTCCCAGTTGCGATTGAAGCCGCCGTCGCCGAACGTCGGGTCACCGCCGCCGACGAGATAGAGGTTCCCGTGCCACACGCCGCCGGGTCCGAGGTGGCCGGCGCCGACCACGGTGGTCTTGAGGCGGGCATTCGGGCCGAGCTCGCGGAGCGTCGCCACGGTCGTATAGAGCTTTTCCACCGACGCCGGCGGCCGGCCGACGTTCGCTCGCAGCGCGAACAGGGGCTGCTTCGCGGTCAGGTCGTAGACCATCGCGCCGGTTTGCGGTCCGCCCTTGCCGAGCGCGCTCGTCAGCGCGGCCCGAAGGGCGACGAGCTCCGGCGAGGGAGGCGCCGGCGGCAGGGGCGCGACGTGGAGCGGCGCGGTCGCGGTCGCCGTCGAGGTACGGGCGATCGGAGCGCCGACCGAAGCGTCCGAGCTCGGCTTCGCGGTGTGACCCCCGCCACCGCATCCAGCGATTATCGCCGAGACGGCGATTGCCCCCACAATCCGGCGTTTCAGGCTGACTCGAGCTCCTCCACTGTGTGCGGGCCGACGCACGCGACCGACAGCTCATCGGCGACCCGCCTGGCGACCTCTCTGACCTCGGCGAACGTTACCTCGTCGAGCAGCGCGATCGTCCGGTCGGGATCGACGTCCTCGCCGTAGACGACCGTCTGCTGCGCGGCGTGGCGGGCGATCGCGCCGGTGTTCTCGAACGCGATCGCGCGCGCGCCGGCGGCATAGGCGCGGGCACGCTCGACCTCGCCCTCGCTCGGGCCGTCGTCGCGGAGCTCGGTGACGATGTCGCGCATCCGCCGGTAGGCCTCGAGCATCTTGCTCGACTCGAGTCCGGCGGACAGCTGCAGGACGGGAACATCGGCGTAGGCATGCGCGATCGAGTGCACCGAGTAGGCGAGGCCGCGCTGCTCGCGGATCTCGTCGAAGAGTCGCGAGCCCATCGAGCCGCCGAGCAGCGTCGAGTAGATCGTAAGCGCGGCGCGCTGCTTGGCGTCGGCGATCTCGATTGCGGGCCGGTAGGACATCCGCAGGTGCGACTGGTTGGAGTCGCGCTCGCGGACGAGGATGCGCGGGTATTGCGGAGGCGCGGGCTCGAAGGGCGCCGGCGCGGGATGGGTCGGGAAGCGCGTGAACAGCTCGTCGACGGCGCCGTTCCCCGGCAGGCCCTCGAGGTTGCCGACGAGGAACGCCCCGCCTAGCTCGGGCGCCCAGCGGCGGTTGCGGAACTCGACGATGCCCTCCCGGGTGAAGGTGTCGCGGATGTGATCGGCCGGCCCGAGGACCGGGCGGCCCAGCGGGTGGTTGCCAAACGCCGCCTCGTCGATCAGGTGCTCGGCCATGACCGCGGGCTGATCGTTGGCGCGCGCGATCTCCTGCACGACCACGCCCCGCTCGCGGTTGAGCTCGTCGGCGTCGATCTTCGGTCGTCCGACGAAGTCGGTGAGCAGATCTGCAGCTTCCAGGGCCACGTTCGAGCGGGCGGTGATGTGGAACGCGACTAGGTCGTGGCTGGTGTAGGCGTTGAGAACCGCGCCGATCCGCTCCGCGGCCTCGTTGACGTCGCGGTAGGTGGGGTACTTCTCGCCCCCTTTGAACACGAGGTGCTCGAGGAAATGGGCCATACCGTTCTCGTCCGGACGCTCGGTTCGCGCGCCGGCGTCGAACCCGACCAGGATCGTCACCGAGCGCGTACCCTCGACCGCGATCCGGTAGAGAGGGAGCCCGTTCGGGAGGGATGTTCGGGTGATCGATGGCACCGCAACAGAAAATAGCTGCTCGTGCAAATCCGCTTGCAAGGGGAGGGATCGGGGGGCGTTTCGGGATGGGCGTCGGTAGGCTGCCCCCAACCTATGGCTAGAACTGAATCCCAGCAGCGAACCAGACGGCGGCGCGAGAGCGCTGCATCGGCGGCGCTCGCGCCCCGTCAGGCTCAGGCCGTCGGGCCCGCTCCGTCCGCCCGGTCGGTGATCGATTTCCGCGGCGTATCCAAGCGTTATTCGAGCGGCGACATCGGCCTCGACCAGGTCACGTTCTCGATCGACCGCGGCGACTTCGTGTTCCTTGTCGGCTCCACCGGCTCGGGCAAGTCGACCGTGATGCGCCTGCTGATCAAGGAGCTCGACCCGACCGGCGGCACGATCCGCGTGGCCGGCCACGACCTCGCAATGATCAAGCGCAAGCGGATCGCCTACTACCGCCGCAATCTCGGCGTGGTGTTCCAGGACTTCAAGCTGCTTCCGGGCCGGACCGTCTACGACAACGTCGCGTACGCCCTTCAGGTCACCGGCGGCACCCGTCGCGACATCCGCGACAAGGTGCCGGACATCCTGCGGCTGACCGGGCTGTCGACGAAGCTCCACAACTACCCGGACCAGCTGTCGGGCGGCGAGCAGCAGCGCGTCTCGATCGCGCGGGCGTTCGTCAACCATCCGCCGTTGCTGCTGGCCGACGAGCCGACCGGGAACCTGGACCCCGAGACGAGCGTCGACATCATGCGGCTGCTGTACCGGATCAACCGGACCGGCACCACCGTGCTCGTGGCCACCCACGATCAGGCGATGGTGGACAAGATGCGCCGGCGCGTGCTCGAGCTGTCCGAGGGACGGATCGTGCGCGACGAGGCGACCGGGCTGTACACGCGCGATGAGACCACCCGCGAGTTCGCCCGGCGCATGCGCCAGCCCTCGACGCGGCCGCCGGTTGTCTAGCCCGATGATGTCCTCCCTGCGGGCCTCGATCCGGGGCGTGATCCGATGAAGGTGGGTTTCTTCCTGCGCGAGGCGATGCGCTCGATGCGGCGCAGCGCCGCCCCGAGCTTCGCCGCGCTCGCCACCGTGCTCGTGACGATGCTCGTGCTGGGCGTGTTCATCCCGATCGTCCAGGCGACCAACGGGGCGGCGAACAGCGTCCGCGGCCGCGTCGAGGTCGACGTGTACATGAAGACGAACGCGACCGCTGCCGACAACGCTCGGGTACAGAGCGAGCTCCGGCGCCTTCCGCACGTGAAGTCGCTCCAGTTCGTCAGCAAGCAGCAGGCCTTCAAGCAGCAGTACCAGGCCGATCCGCAGGCCTACGCGCTGCTCGGGTCAAACCCGCTACCGGACACCTTCCACGTCTATCCCGACAATCCGAGCAACGTGCTGACGGTCCACAGCGAGATCGCCGGCACCGGGTCGGGCGGCACCGGTCAGCCGTTCGACGTCTCGATTGCGACCGTCTCGAACAAGCAGTCCGACACCCAGAAGATCCTCGAGGTCACGAACCTCGTGACGATCACCGCCGCGGTCCTGACCGTGCTGCTGGTGCTGGCGTCGATCCTGTTGATCGCGAACACGATCCGGCTGTCCCTGTATGCCCGCCGGCGCGAGGTCGAGGTGATGAAGCTGGTCGGCGCCACCGACTGGTTCATCCGTGTCCCGTTCATGATCGAAGGCGTGATCGTCGGGTCGGTGGGCGCGCTGCTGGCGATCGCCGTCCTCGGCGCGACCAAGATCGCGCTGCTCGACCCGCTCGCGAGCAACTGGACGCTGATCGCGGCGCCGCGGACGATCGGCTTCACGTTCCTCGTGATCGTGCTGCTCGGCGCCGGCACGCTCGTCTCAGCGCTCGGCTCCGGGCTGTCGCTGCGGCGGTTCCTGCGGGTCTGAGCCGGCGCGGATCGGTCTGGGGGGTGGCGCCGGCAGGCCCGGTCCGTCCGGGGGTGGCGCCGGCAGGCCCGGTCCGGTCTGGGGGTGGCGCCGACGGGCCCGGCGCGGTCCTGGGGCGGCGCCGCGGCGTCCGGTCTGTTGGGCGGCGCCGACAGGCCCGGTCCGGTCTGGGGGCGGCACCGTCAGGCCCGGTCCGGTCTGGGGGCGCCGGCAGGCCCGGTCCGAGGGCGGCGCCCGCAGGCCCGGCCCGGTCTGGGGGCGCCGACGGGCCCAGTCCGAGGGCGGCGCCCGCGCCACCCCCGCCGCGCCCACGCCCCCAGGCAGCGATACACCGGAATTTAGGGCGCATAACGTCGCACTCGACGGGCGCTCGTCGCCCAATCTGCAGAAATGCGCGTCTGGGGCGAGTTTCGGCGCACTCGAGCTGGACGCGTCGTCGAGTGTGCGGTTATGCGCCATTGCGGGTGGGCTCCGCGCCAGCCGCCCGGTTCTACCCACCTACTCGGTTCGGCGCCACCGGCTCGGCCGCTGAGCCCGCGCCGGCCGGCCGGTTCGCGCCACCGCCTCGGCCGCAGAACCCGCGCCAGCCGGCCGGTTCCCGCCACCGGCTCGGCCGCAGAACCCGCGCCGGCCGCCTGGTTCGCGCCGCCGCCCGCCCGAATCCGTGTTAGCGCTCACTTATGGGGTGTGAGCGTTCACATTCTTGGGTATAACGACGCCTTCACTGCATCCCGCTTGCGCATAGTCCACGGCCGGGGCAAGCGCACAACCGATGGGAGGATCCATGCAGAACGACCCACGCAGCCGGGGGAGGCTGCGCAGCGTCGCCTGGGCGCGCGTACTGGCGGCGACCGTCGTAGTGTTACTCGGGACCGGGAGCATCGCGCTCGCAGCCAAGCACGGCCACAAGTCCAAGCACCAGGGCGGCGGCACATTGAGCATCTCGAAGCAGACCTGGGGCTCCGCGCACGGCCAGGCCGTCGACCTCTACACGCTGCGTAACAGCAAGGGGATGATCGTCAAGATCACCAACTACGGCGGCGTCGTGCAGTCGATCTGGGTGCCCGACCGCACGGGCCAGCTCAAGAACGTCGCGCTCGGTTTCCCGAAGCTCAGCGACTACGTGAACGACTTCGAGAATCAGCCGTGGCCGGCGGCGGGCGGATCTGGTGAGACGTACTTCGGCGGCATCATCGGGCGCTACGCGAACCGGATCGCCAACCACTCGTTCACGCTGAACGGCACGACCTACCAGCTCGTGGGCAACAACGGTACGAACAACGTGGACACGCTGCACGGCGGGCCGGACTCGTACAACACGCAGATCTGGGCGGCGACGCCGGAGAAGCTCGCGAACGGCGTCGCGCTGAAGCTCACCTATACCGACCCGAACGGCAAGAACGGCTTCCCGGGCACGGTCACGACCGAGGTGACGTACACGCTGACGAACGACAACGCGTTCGGAATCGCCTACCGGGCGACCACGGACGCGCCGACCGTCATCAACTACACCAACCACACGTACTTCAACCTCGCCGGAGAAGGATCCGGAAACGTCTACAACCAGAAGCTCGCGATCAACTCGAACACGTTCCAGCCGACCAACAGCGTGCAGATCCCGACGGGATTCGCATCGGTGGCGGGAACGCCGTTCGACTTCCGGGCGATGAAGCCGATCGGTCGAGACATCGAGGACGCGAGCGCGCCGCAGGGCAACCAGCTGGTCGTCGCTCACGGGTACGACCACAACTGGGTAGTCCGCGGATCGGGCTACCGGCTGGCCGCCGTCGCCCAGGACCCCGGTGACGGAATCGTGCTGTGGGCGTACAGCGATCAGCCCGGCGTGCAGCTGTACACCGGGAACTTCCTGGTCGGCGATCTCGTCGGGACCAGCGGTCACGCCTACCGCCAAGGCGACGCGTTCACGCTCGAGACTCAGCACTACCCGGACACCCCGCACCACATCGGCGACCCGAAGTGGCCGTCCGTGGTGCTGAATCCGGGGCAGGTGTTCAGCTCCAAGACGACCTACAAGTTCACGACCGCCGGACCGGCGTTCCGGCACAACTTCTAGCGTCGTCACCTCGGCTGGCCGGGCCATGCGGGTGGCCCGGCCGGCCGGGATGGCCGTTGCTTTCGATCGGGCCCCCGGTCCGTAATTCGACCCTGTTCGGTCCGTCCCGCGCCTGCCGCTGCCCGCGGCCGATCGCGGTGGGGCCGCCCGGGTTCTCGGCGTCGTAACCTCATATCCGTATGTATCCCCGCCGATCCCGCAATCCCCGGATCGCCATATCCGTTCTCGCCGGTCTGATCGTGCTGCTGATCGGGATCTGGCTCGGCGGCCACCCGAGCTGGCTGCCCTCGCCGGTGCGCAGCGCATTCGTCAGCAACAACGACGATCCGCTCGTCAACCAGGTCCTCGGCCTGCTCCAGCGCGACTACTACCGGCCGCTCGACCGCAGCCAGCTCGTCAACAAGGGGCTGTCCGGGATGGTGGCCAGCCTCGACGACCCGTACTCGCACTACTACGACCCGACCGACTACCAGGGCTTCCTCAACGAGGACAACCCGCACCTGAGCGGCATCGGGGTCGACGTCCAGGGCGAGTCGAAGGGGCTCCTCGTCGACGATGTGTTCCCGGGATCCCCGGCGGCGAAGGCGGGCCTGCTCCGGGGCGACGTGATCGTCGCGGTCGGCGCGACGTCGCTGGCCAGCCGGCCGGCGACCTTCGGTTCGCGGCTGATCAAGGGTAGGGCGGGCACGCGGGTCACGCTGACGATCCTGCGGGGGAAGCAGAAGCACAGCCTGACGCTGCAGCGCGCCGACATCGTGGTTCCGGTCGCGGCCGGGGAGATCGTCACCTACCACGGGATCAAGCTCGGGGCGCTCACGCTGACGCAGTTCGTGGATGGGGCCGGCGCCGAACTGCGCGCGCAGGTCGAGAAGGTGCTCCATCAAGGCGCGCGCGGGCTGATCCTCGATCTGCGCGGCAACCCCGGGGGGCTGCTGAACGAGGCCGTTAACGTCGCGAGCATCTTCATCCCCGACGGCACGATCGTCTCGACCGACGGTCGGGCGCAGCCGCGTCAGGTGTACGTGGCCAGGGGCGGCGCGATCGCGACGAGCATCCCGATGGTCGTGCTCGTCGACCGCGGCACTGCGTCAGCCGCCGAGATCGTCACCGGCGCGCTCCACGACCGCGGCCGGGCCAAGGTCGTCGGCACGCACACGTACGGGAAGGGCGTGTTCCAGGAGATCGATCCGCTCCCCAACGGCGGCGCGCTCGACTTCACCGTCGGCGAGTACTTCACGCCCAACGGGACCAACCTCGGCGGCGGTGGGGTGAAGGAGGGCGTCGGCATCAAGCCCGACATCTACGCCTCCACGAGTCCGGGCGCCAAGACCGACACGGCATTCACGGTCGCCGAGCGGACGGTCGCCGCCGAGGTTCAGTGAGCGCGGTCACTGACGCGGGCCGCGGCTCGCGGGTGGCGGTGCTGGCTCGCCGGGGCAAGTTCTTCGTCGCCGAGCCGTTCTTCGGCGCGGGTCCCCGGCCCGTGGTCAGCCGCGATCGCCAGGCGGCGGTCGGAGACCTGATCGTTGTCCGCGCCGGCACGTCTCGCAACGGGCGCGGTGGGGGGAGGGCGACGATCGTGCGAAGGATCGGCCGCTCGGACGTCGCTCGCGACGTGATCGAGGCGCTGATGGTCGACCGAGGGCTGCGGCGCAGGTTTGATCCCGCCGTCGAGCATGAGGCCCGCGAGGTGTCCGCGGCTTCTCTCGGCGGCGGCGGCGACGGCGACGACGGCGACGGCGACGGCGCGGGGGCTGTCGGCGCTGGGAACGGCGCGGAGACATCCGCCGGCCGGCGCGACCTGCGTTCGCTGCCGACGTTCACCGTCGACCCTGTGACCGCGCGCGACTTCGACGACGCGATCTCGGCTGCCGCCGAGGACGACGGAACGCGGCGGGTGTGGGTCCACATCGCCGACGTGTCCGCCTACGTGCGACCCGGCTCGCTGCTCGACCGCGAGGCCTACCGGCGCGGCACGAGCGTGTACGTGCCGGGCGCGGTCGAGCCGATGCTGCCCAAGGCGCTGTCGAATCGCGCCTGCTCGCTCGTGCCTGGGCAGGATCGCCTTGCGGTCACCGTCGAGATCGTGCTCGACGGCGCCCGCGTCCGCAGCAGCGCGTTCTACCGCTCGCTGATTCGCTCCGACGAGCGGCTCGACTACGGGCGCGTCGACCGGATCTTCGACGGCCGCTCCCGGGCGTCCGGCGACTGGGGGCCGGCGCTCGAGGTCGCTCGCGGGGCGGCGGCCGCGCTCGAGCAGCGGCGGGCCTCGCAGGCGGCGCTGTCGCTCGAGTCCTCCGAGCCCGAGTTCGAGTTCGACGGTCGCGGGAACGTTGTGGCGGCCGAGCCGGTCGAGCAGACCGAGTCGCATCGGATGATCGAGCACCTGATGATCGCGGCGAACGAGCAGGTGGCGCAGCTCCTAACCACGCGTCGCGTGCCGACGCTGTATCGGGTCCACGAGCGCCCCGACGGGAGCGCGGCCGAGCGACTGGTCGACCAGCTCGCCTCTCTCGGGGTCCCGACGCCACCGGTGCCTGAGGGGCATCTCACGCCCCAGCAGGCCGCCGAGGTGATCGGGCAGGCGTCGCAGCTGATCGAGCGGTGGACGGCCTCGACCGGGCACGGGCGGCGGGCGCTCACGAGCCTCGTCCTGCGCTCGCTGAAGCAGGCGTATTACGACCCGCGCAATCGCGGGCACGCCGGCCTTCAGCTCGCGAGCTACTGCCACTTCACCTCGCCGATCCGGCGGTATCCGGATCTGGTGTGCCATCGCGCGCTGCTGTCGGCCGTGACCGGTGACGAGCCCGCGCCGGCGGCGGCGTGGGTGGCGGAGGCGGGACCGTGGAGCTCGGCGCGCGAGCGCGAGGCGATGTCGATCGAGCGCGACGCCGACGACATCGCTTCATGCTTCCTGCTCGAGCGGTGGTTGGCCGGCGCCGACCGTGACGAGGCCCTCGACGGCGAGGTCGTCGGGCTCGCCGGCGCCGGCGCGTTCGTCGCGTTCGGCCCTCGCGGCGAGTTCGAGGGCCTGGTGCCGGTGCGGCGACTCCGCGGCGACTGGTGGGAGCTCAACGAGGAGGGGACGATGCTCGTCGGGACGCGTGGCGGCGCCACGATTCGCCTGGGAGACCCGCTGCAGGTGCGGGTGGGCGGGATCAACGCTCCCCGTGGCCGCGTCGACCTGCTGCCCGCCTGGGAGGTGGACTGACTCGATGGCCAAGGGCGGAAAGCGCAAAGTGGCGTCCGGCGATGTGGCCACCAACCGACGGGCTGCCTACCGCTACAACCTGCTCGAGCGGTTCGAGTGCGGGCTCGTGCTGACCGGCACCGAGGTCAAGTCGCTGCGCGAGGGCAACGCGCAGCTCAAGGATTCCTACGCGGTCGTGCGCGACGGTGAGGTGTGGCTGATCGGGTTGTACATCGCTCCGTACGGTCCCGCCTCGCGCGAGAACCACGACCCCGAGCGCCCACGCAAGCTGCTGCTCCACCGGTTCGAGATCGAGCGGCTGATCGGCCGGACCCGGGAGCGGGGGCTGACGCTGGTGCCGACGCGGATCTACTTCTCGGGTCCCCGGTCACGCGCCAAGGTCGAGATCGCGCTCGCGCGCGGTAAGGATCTCTACGACAAGCGCGAGGCGATCAAGAAGCGCGACATGACGCGGGACGTGCAGCGCGAGTTGCGCGAGGCGCGGCAATAGCCGCCTCGACGGTGGTTGAGCACTCAACTGCCTTGGGAGTACAGAGCCGTATGCGTAGCGATGCGAAACGCTGGGTAGTCCCTGGACATGACGATTGGTTCGAGCATTTTCCTGATCGCGGTTGGCGCGATCCTGAAGTGGGCTGTCACCGCCCAGGTGAAGGGCTTCAACATCCAGACGGCGGGGACCGTGCTGTTCGTGGTCGGTCTCGTTGGGCTGGTGCTGTCGCTGATCTACACCTTCTGGTGGGCCCGGCGCGACGTTGTTTACGACGACACGCGCGTCGTCCGGCGCTAGCCGGACGAGCTGCGTTTTCGCCGGCGGCGACGAGGTCTGATGCGGGCTGGGGCGCGTACGAGCGCTAGCTGATCGTGCGCGCCACGAGCGTGGCGTGCATTCCCACCACGAGCAGCGCCACCAGGCTCAGGTACACGGCCGCGACGAGTGCCCGGTCGAGCGGCCTGACCCGGTAGTACGTCTGCTGGGCGATGCCGCCCGCGCGACGCTGCTGCCAGCGCTTGTAGGTCTCGAAGCCGGCGAACACCAGGATCAGCACGATGATCGGGTTGGGGAAGATGAACGCCAGCGGGATCAACGCGGCGAACCCGACGAACCACATCCACGGCGCCATCGCGGCCATCGCCCGTCCGCCGTCGAGTGGGACGACCGGCAGCAGGTTGAACAGGTTCAGGAAGAAGCCCGTGAACGCAAGGCTCTCCCACAGGGAGTTGCCGGTGGCGTGCCAGACCAGGAGACACGCGACCGACCCAATGCTGCCGAGGATCGGGCCGGCGAGTCCCACGCGGGCCTCCGCGAGCGCGTTCTCGCCGAGCGAGCGAGCCGCGATCACGGCGCCGAGGAACGGGATGAACATCGGCGCGCTGGCCTTGAGGCCCTCGCGCCGCAGGGCGATCACGTGTCCCATCTCGTGGACGAACAACAGCGCGATGAAGCCGGCGGCAAACGGCCAGCCCCAGAGGAGCGCATAGGCGGCCAGCGAGACCATGATCGTGCCGGTCGAGGCGAACAGCTTCAGCTTGGGCGCGAGCAACAGGATCGTCTTGAACTTGGCCAGGAACGCGACGATCGCGGCCCCGATCGCTGACAGGCGCCGGCGGATCGGGCCTTGCCGGCGCGGCTGCGGCTCGGGCTCGTAGGGTTCGAACACGGGCACGGGCCCGTTGGGTTCGAACGCGGGCTCCTGGACCGGAGCGTCCGGTGCCCCGACGGGGGCGAACGGCCATTTCGCGTTCGTTTCCATTGCTACAGATTGTAGGAACACGCAGCGGGCGCTCGGAAGGCGTTCTTACGATGTTGTTCGATTCACCGGCTCTGCGCCGGCGGCGGCGGGGGGTCCGCGCCAGGCCGTGGCCGGGCCGGGGCGCCGGGTTCGGCCCGGCCGTGGCGTGCTGGGTCGCCCGGGTCCGGTCGGGTGGCTGGCGTGCCCGCGTCTATACTCGTAAGCGCATAACCCCTGGGGACGACAGGCTTCGACGCGGTCGGTTCGTGGGGGTGGTTGCGAGTCGAGGTCCCGGGAGGCCTCGTAAAAAACCCGGGAAAAAAATAAGTGCGAATCATTCAGATTCACACCACTTTGGCCTCGCTGTCTAACTAACAGCTAGTGCCATACCCGGCCATCGCTCGCCTGCGGCGATGGTCCGGGTCATCAGCAGGCTCACCCGGTGAGGTCCGCTCCAGCCCCGCCGGGGACATCTTCGGAGCTGGCCCCCGACAACCCCGCCGGCATGGCGAGTCGAGGGTGAGATCAGAGTGCCGGCTACGCTCGTAGATGCCACCTTTTGCGCGACTGCGGACGCGGGTTCAATTCCCGCCGTCTCCACCTCGACAGTTAGACGCTTCAGTTTCCAAATCGGAGGCTGGAGCGTCTTTCGGCGTTAAGGTCGGCTTCGCAAGCGTTAGGCCCGCCGTCTCGAGCGGTCTGGCTCTGGCTGGCTTCCTCGCACTAGGCGCCCGACGCCAGGCGCCCGTGCCTGGGCTGGCGGTGTCGCTGGGTCGCAGATCCTCGTAACGAGCGATCCGCCCGCAGGTGTGCGGCGGCGAGGTGTCTGACCAAGGGATTCGACGAAACAGGGGTGCGATCGGAGAAATGGGGGTATGCGTGAGGTGACGACACCCCGGGAACGGATCCGTAGACGACTGTGGACGACCCGGGGCTAGCAAATGAGTGTCGAGCGGTACACGGGCGTACTCCTCGCTGGTGAGCTTTCGGCGTGGTGTGTTCTCGCTGCTCGTCACGAGGAGCGGTGCTGAGATCAATCTCGCGCCGAGAGAGAGGAGGGTTTGCCTCATGGCAACCATTTCCGCGCCCACGCGATCGGCCCCTACGCGACCGGCCCCTAGGCGATCCGCCCCTACGCGATCGGACCTGCAGGAGGCTGATCTCGAAGGCCGGCCCCTGAGCCCGACGACGCTCAACTGGGGCAACTCGGCGCCGGTCGCATTGGCGGCCTTCGGTGTCACCACGTTCATGCTGAGCATGATCAACGCGAACTTCATCTCACCGGCTGTGAAACCAGTGGTCTTCGGTGTTGCGCTGATGTTCGGCGGCCTCACGCAGCTGATCGCGGGCATCATCCAGCTACGGACTGGAAACACCTTCTCCGGCGTTCTGTTCACTGGCTTTGGCGGCTTCTGGCTGTCGCTCTTCGCCGTCGGGGAGTGGTTCTTGAAGGCCGTACCGGCCGCCCAGACAGGGCATGCATTGGGGCTGTTTCTGTACGCCTTCGGGATATTCGCGGTGGTCATGTGGGTGGCGTCGTTCCGCACGAACGCGATCGTCGTCACGTCTATCGGGATTCTCGTGGCGGCGTTCTTCCTCCTCGCCGCTGGCAACTACGGGGCTCACGCCACCTTGATCCACTGGGGCGGCTACCTCGGTCTGGCCGCGGCGGCATGCGCCTTCTATCTGGCTCTATCGGAGCTCTGCGAGGTCTCGTACGATCGCGCGATTTTCCCGGTCGGGTCTCTCGCCAGGCACTAACCCGCCGGCGGGATGCGACGCTGCGCGGCGAACGAAGGTTTCTGCGCAGCGTCGCTTGGCAATGACCTGAGAGAGCTCTCCGGGAATCCAGTCAAACCCGGTCGTGGCGAATCTGGGCCTCGGGCGTGTCGATGCAGCTCGGTCTTGCTCCGGTGGGCGCGGGGTACCGAGTCAATGACGTTTCCTGGGCCGATTCCGCGGCGATCCGCGACTAGGGGCGACGACGGGATGGGGCTGCCGGGCGACCGCATCTGTGGCATCAGGAGCGCCGGCTGATGGGCGTATTGAGATGCGACAACAGGTGCTAAAGCCGAGCCTCGTCGCCCGGGGGTGCTGTGGCTTCGGTGGTGGCGGGCGTGACTTCAGCGATGAGGTCGGCGAGCATGCTTCGGAGGCGCCGGCGGGTGGCGCCGCGGGCCAGGCGCCCGTCTGCTTTGAACGCTTCGTGAGCAGTCGGAACCGCGAGCTCTTGATCGAGCACGCGAGCGCCGGCGAGGCCTAGCGCTTTACGCAGCTCGGCTTGGGCCCAGACAGCGCCGAACATGCCAGTGCTGGCGCCGATGACCGCGACGGGCTTGTTGGCGAGCGCTGAAGTGGCAGGGGTGGGACGAGAAGCCCAGTCGACGGCGTTCTTCAGGACGCCGGGGATCGACCCGTTGTATTCGGGGGTGACAAACAGAACGGCGTCGGCCTGCCGGATGGCGGCGATCAGCCTGTCTGCCCCGGGCATTCCGCCGCCGGCCTCGTCTTCATCGGTCTCGTCAAACGGCTCCACCGCCTTGAGACCCTCGAACGTGACGAGTTCGACGCCGGGCGGCAGCTCATCGGCTGCCGCCCGGAGCAAACTTCGGTTATGCGAGGCCTCGCGAAGGGACCCGGCAATACCCAGAACCCGCACGGTGCTAGTCGTCTTCGTCAACCAGCGCGAGCTCGAGAGTCACGGAGATGGTCACGTCGTCGCCCAGCACGAAGCCACCCTTGGGCAGCGGCGCGTTCCACTTCAGGCCGATCGCTTCGCGGCCAACGGTGGTCTCGAGGTCGATGCCTATCTTCTCGACGTCGCCAAGCGTCACCGCCGGCCCGGCGAGGCGGCCCGTTGCCGTGGCCGGTGAGGTCTTGCCCTTCACGGTCAGAGTGCCCTCGCTGGTCAGGGCGCCGTTGTTGACGGTCAGCGACGAGGACTCATAGACGATCTCCGGATACCGCTCGACGTCAAAGAAATCGGGCGAGAACAGGTGGCCCTTGAGCCTCTCGTCCTTGATTTGGAGCGAGGCGACCTTGACCTTGCCGACCAGCTTGCCGTCGGTCAGCGTGGCGTCGATCTCGCTGAACTCGCCACGGAACGTCCCGACCATCATGTGGCGCACCGAGAACCCAGCGACCGAATGGACCGGGTCAACGGTCCACGAGCCGGCCGGGATCTCGGTGGCGCCCTGCGCTTCAGTATCAGTAGCCACGAAAGAGCTCCTATCGCCATCTTCGATTCGGACCGCGGTCCGCTTATAGACTGGAAGGTACCACGGACACCGAACCGCGGCCTGACCTCAGCGATGCCCAGCGCCATGAAACCCTTCGAGCTTCCCATGCTCGGTGTCCCCGCCGAGCGAGCCGACGCCGCGCGCAACCGTCAGCGAATCCTCGCCGCCGCGCAGAAGCTGTTCACTCGCGATGGCGTCGCCGCCACGTCGATGGACGCGATCGCGCTCGAGGCGGGCGTGGGTAAGGGAACGCTCTTTCGCCGCTTCGGTGACCGCGCGTCCCTCGCGCTCGCGCTGATGGAGTCCGCCGAACGACACTTCCAGGAGAGCTTCATCCGCGGCCCAGCCCCGCTCGGCCCAGGAGCGCCCCCGTGCGAGCGACTCATCGCGTTTGGCCGAGCGCTGCTCTCCCACCTCACCACCCACGGTGACCTGCTGCTCGCCGCCCAGACCACCGGCACCCCGGGACACCGGTTCGACGCAGGCCCCCATGGCGCCTACCGCGCACACATCATTTTTCTGATCCGCGATGCCGCTCCCGACCTCGACGCCGAATACGTCGCCGAGGCGCTCCTCGCCCAACTCAGCGCCGAGGTCGTCCTTCATCAGTTACGCGGACGGGGCATCGCGCTCAGCCGCCTGGCTACCGGCTGGGAGGCCATGGCTCGCCGCGTCCTGGCTGCCCCGACCCCCTAACTGACCGCCAGAGGAGCACCTCGAGCCACGGGTCCGGCCGCGGTCGAGCGGCGTAGTCCACGAGCGTGGACTTGCCGACGCCGGGGTGCCCGTGCAATACCAAGGCGCCTCCCGAAGGAGTTGATCGAGCAGGTCGTGCAGCGCGCTCAGCTCGGCTTCTCGTCCGAAGATTGAGGCGGCCGCCGGTATCTCGGCGGTGCTCAAATGTCCGTCTTGCGCCACTCCTGCCTCCTGTTGGTCCCGGAGATCACGAAGGCAAGCTAAGGCGCTCCCAGCCACGGAGCTACGGCCACCCGGCCATTTCATGAGCTTGAGGCGCACCGAGGATCTCGTAGCGACCAATCGCTGTGAATGGCGAGGCTGGCGCGGCAACTACGCCGCGACTGCGCTTAGAAGCAAGGCAAGTGAGAACGCAGGTGGGGAAGACCGGTCCGCGGAGCGTTAGCGTGTGCGAACGCGGGCGAAGCGGACCGTGGGTCGAAACTGTCGGGTGGCCGGACTCGCGGAGCTGCCGCTAGTGGGGGTGCCCGAGCCGATGGCCATCGCAAAGATGTGCATCGCGTTGACGCCGTTCCCGGCACCGGTACTCACCGTGGGAAGCGTCACCGACACGACGGTCTTGCCGGGGTCGAGCGGAACCGAGGCGAAGTAGATGCTGACCGGGTGCGGAACTTGCGTGGAGCTCGAGGAGTTCCAGCTTGAGGTGGTGGTCGCGATCTCGCCTCCCGCGACCGCCGCGTTGTTGTACCAGTCGGCCATCGAGAGGCCGAAAGATTGGGTGCTGCCGTCCATGTACGTGACCGTGCCGGTGCCGGATGCCGTGCCGAACCCGGCCGCCCCGAGGAATCCGAGGTCGGTCCCGGACCCGGATATGTCGATGATCTGGCCGTCGGCGATAACGTTGTCCGGGGCGCCGATGGGCGTCGGCCAGGTGAACGTGGTGCCGCCAAGGGTCGCTTGGCCGCCGGGGTTGAGCTCGGTCGGCGACCCGGCCGCCAGCGCCTGCGCCGAGTAGCTCTCGCCAGTGCCGTCGAAGTTGGCGGCGGCCGGCTCCGAGTTGTCGCTGATCCCGGCGTTGTCGTAGGCGGCGGCGAGCGATGAGTACGGCGCGCCCATCGTCGGGGTTCCGGACCCGATGGCCATCGCGAAGATGTGCATCGCGGTGGTTCCGCCGGCGTTTGTCAGGATCGGGAGCGTGACCGAGCTCAAGGCCTTGCCGTGCTCGAGCGGCACCGAGGCGAAGTAGATGCTGACCGGGTGTGGCCCGATCGAGTTCGACTGGAAGTTCCAGCTCGACGTCGTGGTGACGAGGTCGTTCCCGACGGCCGGCGCGTCGGCGTACCAGTCGGCCATGTTGAGGTTGAACGATTGGCTGGTGCCGTCGGTGTAGTTGACCGTGACCGGCCCGGTCGCGGTGCCATTCTCGCTCGCGCCGAGGAACCCGAGATCAGTGCCGGCGCCGGACAGCCCGACGGTCTGGCCGGCGGCGACGACATTGTCCGGCGTGCCGGCCGGGACGTTCGGCCAGGTAAGGGTGGTCCCGTCGATCGTGACTTTGGTGCCTGGAGTGAGCGCGGTCGGCGTCCCGGCCGCCAGGGCCTGCGCGGAGTAGCTGTCGCCCACCCCGTCGTAGTCGGCGGCGGCCTCGTCGGAGTTGTCGCTGATCCCGCTGTTGTTGTAGGCGGCGGCGAGCGACGAGTACGGAACCACGACCGTGGTCGATGTCTGGACCGCTCCCGCCCGGCCGCCGAATGGAAGCACGCGCAGCGTCAGCGTGCTTGTGCCCGGTGTCGCGCCCGCCGGGACCGTCACGCGGAAGGGCTCGCTGACAGTGCCGTGCGCCGGCACCGTGACCGCCCCGGGGCCCCTAACCGTCCAGCCCACCGGCGCCCTCAGCTCGAACTCGGCGCGCGGGATCGCGTAGTCGCCATCGTTGACGATTTGCGCGGTCACGGTCCCGCTGCTGCCGGCGTTGATCGTGTCCGGTGCCCGCAGCACGGCATAGCGCGCGCCTAGCGTACGGACCACATCGACGCTTCCGCGCAGCGGCAGGTTCAACAGCGCCGAGGAGTCGCCGACGTATACGTTGAATCGTCCGTCCGGCAGCACCCAGCCGTTGGCCGCGTCATCCCAGTAGGAGAGGTCGTGACCGCTGAGCGTGAACCGCACCCTCCTCGACTCCCCAGGCCGAAGCCTCACCTTCTGGATGCCCTCCAGCTGGCGCGGAGGCTCGCCGGCCGACGACGGGTCGCCCAGGTAGAGCTGCGCCGCGTCGGCGCCGGCAACCCTGCCCGTGTTGGTGATCCTCGCTGACACGGTCACCTCCGGGATGCCCTGTCCGTTGCACCGGCAGCTCGTCGCTCCCGGATCCGAGGTCGCGTTGCTTACCACGGACGGAGTGACTCGCAGGTGGCTGAACCGGAACGTCGTGTAGGACAGGCCGTAGCCAAACGGGAACAGTGGCGTCTCGTTGTGCGCGTCGTAGTAGCGATACCCAACGTCGATTCCTTCCGAGTAGTCGGCCTGGCCGTTCACTCCCGGGAACTGGTTGGGGCTCGACGCGGGTACCTGTGTGAGGCTCTGCGGGAACGTCACGGGCAGGTGACCCGCCGGGTCCGTGTTGCCGAACAGAACCGACGCCAGCGCGGTGCCGTTGCTTTCGCCCGGATACCAGGCGTCGAGGACCGCGCCGACCTGGTTGAGCCAGGGCATCCCGACGGGCGCGCCGGCGTCGATCACGACCACCGTGTGTGGGTTGGCTGCGGCGACGGCGGAGATGAGCTCGTTCTGGGCCGAGGGCAGGTTGAGGCCGGCGCGGTCGGCCGCCTCCGACTCGGTGTCGTCCGAGACGACGACGACCGCGGTGGATGCGGACTTCGCGGCGGCGACCGCCTGCCCGATGTCCGGGGCGAGGTCCGATGGCATCGCCCAGCTGAGGTTGGCCGACGGCCCACCGCCGCTCAGCCCGATCGTGTACGTGTGGCCGGCCTGGAGATCGACCGCGACCGAATATGTCGAGACCGGCGGAGTGCCCGGGTTAGCGAGAATCTCCTGGCCATTCAGGTACAGGTTGGTGACCGTGTAGCTGCCCGGATTCTGGAACGCGAGCACGTAGGTCCCGGTCTCGGGAGCCGTGAGAGTTCCGGTGTAGGTGCCGCCGTATCCGGTGGAAGCGTAGGCCGGGGTCAGGTCGGCGCTGGGGATCGGCGAAAGCGAGGTGTCGGCGGGAAGCCCCTGGGTGTAACTAACCGTCGTCCCCGGCCCTGCGGCTGCCTGGATCCCCTGCAGCGGCGTGACATTGAAGGTCGAGGTCACGTACGCGCTCCCGCCACCGGTGTCGGTGGGCGTGGCTGACGCTGCCGGCCCGATCACGGCGATCGACCCGCCGCCCTTGGCGTGCAGCGGCAGGACCTTGCCCGTGTTCTTCAGCAGCACGGTGCCAGCCTCGGCGACCGCGGTCGAGACAGCCTGATGTGCCGGAGTGGTGACGGAGGCCGTGGTCGAGCCGGTGGGCGGGGTGTTGAACTCGTTGAAGCGGAACATCTCCGTCAGGATCCGGCTCACCATCCCATTGAGGGTGCCCGTGCTGACCTGGCCGTCCTGCACCGCCGCTTCGAGCGCCGGCCCGTAGTACTGGGCCGCGGGCATCTCCTGATCCATGCCCGCATCCGCCGATTGCGCGGTCGAGTGGGTTGCCTGGTAGTCGGAGGTGACGAACCCCGGGAACCCCCATTGGTCGTCCAGGGTGGTCTTCATCAGATAGTCGTTCTGGCACGCGGCCTCGCCGTTGATCGTGCTGTAGGCGCACATCACCGAACTCGCCTTCGCCTGCTCGGTGGCCGCCCAGAACGCGGGTAGGTAGATCTCGTGGAGCGCGCGGTCGCTGACGATCGCGTCGTCGGCGGGCGTGTTGCGATTCGTCTCCTGGTTGTAGACCGCGAGGTGCTTGACCTGCGCCATCTCGTCCTGGCTCTGTACGCCGTCGATATCGCCGACGGCCATCGCCGCATTGAGGAAGGGATCCTCCGTGTAGGCCTCGAACGACCGTCCCCAGCGAGGGTCGCGGTCGATGTTGACGGTCGGGCCGAGGTCGACCATCGCCCCTTTGTCGCGTTCCTCGGAACCGACGACAGCTCCGTACTTACGAGCTAAGGACGGGTCGAAGGTTGCGGCGAGCGACACGGCCGATGGCATCTGGGTCACGCCGGTGAGACCGTCGCCAACGCCGAGCGGGCCGTCCTCTTCGCCGATCGTCGGGATGCACAGACTCGGGATTCCCGAGATCTCGAACACGTAAGTCGTGCCAAAGCCGGCCCCGGTGACCATGTTGATCTTGTCCGACAGAGTCATCTGCGCGAGCAGCATCTGCACCCGCTGATGGATCGAGAGGGACTGGTTGAGCCACGGGCAAGCGGCGCTCGTCGACGTTCCTGAGCCGGCGGCGGAAGCAGACGGGGCCCAGCCAAGGGCAAGCGGCACGCCGACCACCAGCGCCGCAAACATCGCGGCCATTCTGCGAGGTTGCCGGCTACCCGAGAACGTGCCGGGCATCTTACTGCGGCGGGCAAATCCCGCTCTTCTCGCGTCAACGTTCGCGGGGGCCGCTCGGTGGCGCCTGGAAGCTGGAGCGTCCTTCCGCGTCAGGCGCGGTTTCCTGGGCAGCTGGCGGCGAGGTCGAGCTCCGGTGTGTGGAGGCCAAGCGAGGCTTTGATCGCGTCCTTGTGCGTCATCGCCGGAAGAGCATTCGGCAGACCGTAAGAACCACCGAAGGATGATGCCTCGAGACTCTCGCTCCGGCACGGACGTGCCGATGGGTACTGAAGGACCTCGACGACGACGGCGGCCCCTGGCCGGACCCGGAGTTGCCTGCAAGCATGTTCTCCAGAGCCCCATACTCGACAATCATCAGATGGCTGCTGTGCGCCGTGCTCCTATCCGGGCTCGTATTTGCGCTGTCCGGATGCGGTACGACATCGGCCCAGGGACATGCCGACGCCGTGAGTCCACACGCTGTCCCGGCAAAGCGAATCGCGACAAGTGACCGGGAGCCGATGCCGGTGGGCAACATCCCAGGCTGGCGACAGGTGTTCACCGATGACTTCAACGGCCCGTCGCTCAATTCTTCCAAGTGGCGCCTCTACTGGGGCAAGCCGGGTGGTGATCCCGCCGGCTGGTACGACCCGCGCCACGTCACCGTCTCGGATGGGATGCTCGTGATCAGCGCCTACCGCGACCGGCGCGACGGGGGACGATGGGCAACGGGCGGCCTTTCGAGCAGTCCCGGACTCGTTCAGACCTACGGCAAGTACCTGGTTCGCTTCCGTCTGGATCCCGGTATCGGCGTGGGTCATGCTGCGCTGCTGATGCCCGCAAATAATTCCTGGCCGCCGGAGATCGACTTCAGCGAGGACAACGGCAGTGGGCGCACCGGCACACTCGCCACCCTGCATTACGGCACGCACGACACACATCGCGACGCGTGGTTGGGGAGCGTCAACCTGACTCAATGGCACACGCTCGGGGTGCAATGGAGCCCCGGGAAGCTCCAGTACACGATCGACGGCCGGATCTGGAAGACGATGGTCGGCAGTGCCGTTCCGGCCCAGCCGATGGTGCTCGACCTGCAGACTCAAACCTGGCCATGCTCGGGCACCTGGGGGCGCTGCCCAAACGCGAGCACGCCACGGGTGGTCAGGATGTATGTCGACTGGGTGGCAGCGTATGCGCCCGCGACCGGCGCCTGACCGGCTCGGGGACGCGCGGCTGATGGCCAGACTAGGACTTCGTGTAAGCGACGACCCAGTCGACGTCCAGGTTCACGCGCGCCGGCGTACCGGCATTCGGGCATTGCTCCCAGGTCGAGGTCCCGCACGCCCAACCCTGGGTCTGAATGTCGAGCGCCATCGGAATGGAGGGCACGTTCGCGTTGGTGACCGTCGCCCAGTTTCTCCCGTCGAGCGTGTACACGAGCCGGCCGGCGGTCCACTGCACGCCGAGCGTGTGCCAGTGAGTCAGGTTGACCGCGACGCTCTTCTGAACCTGCGTGTTGCCGGATCCGTAGTGCAGGGTCGCGTAGTCGGTTTGACGCTGACCACCGTTGTCCTCGCTGAAGTCGATCTCCGGGGGCCAGGTGTTGCTCTGCGGCCACAGCAGGATGGCATGCGCGATTCCCTGGCCGGCGTCCATCCGGAAGCGCACCAGATAGTCGCCGTAGGTCTGCGCGAACGAAGGCGAGGAGCTGATGCCGCCGGTGACGTACGTGTTCGGACCGGCGTCCCACGAGTTATCCGCCGGGTCCTTGTAGGCGGATATGACCAGCTCGCCGCCGGAAACCGTGACGTGGGTCGGGTCGAAGAACCCGCCCGGATCCCCACCCGGCTGCCCCCAGTACGCGCTCCACTGCCAGTCGAGGCTGCTGCCGGTGAAGTCGTCGGCGAACACCTCGCGCCAGCCACGCGGGCTTGTGGTCGGAATCGGCACGCCCGACGGGTCCGGTGCCGGACTGTTCTGCGGTTTCCTGATGCCGTGCCGCGACGTCGTCGATCGCCGGTGGCGCCTGACGACGCGGTGACGGCTCGCCGAATGGGAGGCCGTTGGAGTTGCGGCAAGCACAGACTGACCACTCAGCAGCATCCATGTCAACGTGAGGGCGAGCCCGGCGAGCCGAATCTTTGGTTGCCGGCGCATTGGCTCGAAATCGGCGTGGAGCCTAAGCTGCTTGACGGCGGCAACCGCGGACGGACAACAGATTGATCGGTTTTCACGCTTGGGTGTTGCACGATTGGACGATCGAGGGGGATCGGACGTGAGTCAGACTGCCGCGAGCATCGTGATCGCGTGCCACACCGAAGATCGCTTCGGGCAGCTGCTCGAAGCGATCGACTCCGCTCGGCAGCAGTTGCCGGAGCCGGATCAGGTGATCATCGCCGTCGACCACAACGAGGCGCTCTGCGGCAGGCTGCGGTCGGAAGTGGACGGGATCGAGATCGTCGATCATCGTGGCGACCCGGGCGCGTCGGGAACGCGTAACGCGGGCGCTGCGCTCGCGCGCAATCCGTTCCTGGTGTTTCTCGATGACGATGTGAGAGCGCATCCCGGCTGGCTGCGCGAGCTGCTGGCGCCGCTGCTGGACCCGCGCGTTATCGGGACCGGCGGAATGACGATGCCCGCCTGGCAGGGCCCGCGTCCGCGCTGGTTTCCCGACGAGTTCGGCTGGGTGGTAGGCGCCTCTCATGCGGGGTTGCCAACGGAGCAGGCGCCGGTACGCAATGTCTGGAGCGAGAACATGGCCGTCCGCAAGAGCGCGTTTGACGCGGTCGGCGGTTTCCGGCACGGGTTCGGCAAGGTCGGATCGACCTCGCGGCCAGAGGACACCGACCTCTGCATCAGGACCGGCGCAGGCGCGCCTCAGTCCTCGTGGATCTACGTGCCAACCGCAGTTGTCGACCACGTGGTCCCGCGCGAGCGCTCCACGTTCGCCTTCTTCCTTCGCCGGTGCTATTGGGAAGGCGCAGGCAAGGTCGAGCTGTCAGCGCACCTGGGGGAGGACCGCGACCTCGACGACGAGCGTTCCTACCTGACGCGCACGCTTCCTCGTGCTCTGGTGCGGGATCTTGTCGGCGGCCAGTTCCGCCGGGCGATGGCGATCGTGGCCGGCGTCACGCTGGCTGCGGCCGGCGGAGCGGTCAGCCTCACCCGGGCCGCCGGCGCCAGGTTCGGGCGCTAGCCCTGCCGCCGGCGAATACTCCTCGCCCGATCAAGCGGACGGCGTCTTCGGCGCGATAGCCTCGCCGCATCGAGATACAGGCTGATCAGGGGTTTCGCGAGTGGGTGCTGCAGGACTGGGCGGTGAACGGATCGCGGCTGGAGTCGCAACTGATCCTTGCCTGGTTCCGAGTCGCGCAATGGGCGGCGGCACGATGGGGCCGCGTGGCGCGGCTGGTCGTCAGTCCGTACTGGCTTACGTGCTCGTTGCTGTTCGGTGTCGAGCTTCCCGCCACGGCTCGCGTCGGTCCGCGTCTGCGTCTGTATCACCCTCACGGGATCGTGGTCAGCCCTGGGTCGACGCTGGGAAGCGACTGTCAACTGCGCCACAACGTGACGATCGGAAATCGGGTCGATCGTGACGGCAATGAGGGTGGCTGGCCCACCCTCGGCGACGATGTCGAACTGGGCGCTGGATGCGCGGTGATCGGTGACCTCGATGTCGGAGATCATGCCCGCATCGGAGCCCTCGCCGTGGTCGTCAAGTCGGTTCCCGCGTGGGGCGTGGTGGTCGGCAACCCGGGCCGCGTGATTCGGATCGACACGCCCACCGGGAGCGCCTGAGCGCGAGCGCCTGCGGCTCGACGAGCCGCGTTACTAGCCGAACGTCAGCCGATAGATGGTCGTGTCGGCGTCGTGATAGACGATCGCACCGTGGAGCGCGCTTGGAATCTCGGAAACGAGCTTCTCGTACCCGCGCGGAGCGCCGAAGTAATGTGCGTCGGCGCGCATGCTGCGGCTGACGACGAGATAGGCAGTCTGATGGCCAAGACCCGCGATCCAGGTCTTTACGTCCGCGAGGTTCCCTTCATTGAGCCAAGCTTGTCCGAGTTGCGGATCCGCGGGCATCACCTGCAGGTCGTAGGAGTTGTAATCGGCCGCCTGCAACGTGGGGAAGTTGTCGTCCGGAAGCACGAGCAGCGAGCCTCGGGGGGCGTGGGCGTAGAGCCACTGGCTGGCGCGCAGCTCAGACCCGGTGATGGCATTGACCGAGACGGGGCCGTAGAGACCCTGAAGACCCGCGAACAGCACCGCGAGACAGACGACCGCGGTCAGCGGCCAACGGATCGGGAGCCGTCTCGGTAGCCGCATCTCGAGCAGCGAGCCGGCGATCAACAGCGCGCACCACGGTGCCGAGAAGAGGTAGACGCGATAGATCGCCTCGCCACCGTAGCTCTGGGCGCCCAGGATCAAAAATGGGCTGAACGCCAGCAGTGCCGGGATCACGACGCGGCCGACGGTCTTGCGCCGCGCCAGCACCGCGCCGAGCGCGAGCAGCCACATCGCCGCGGCGAGGTAGTGCACGATCTGCGCCGTCAGGGCCTCGCCGCCGGCGTGGTATGTGCCGCGGGAACCGGAGGCGTTCTGGAGAGGACTGCTGCCACTGAACAGGCCGCCGAAGTTGCTCGAGATCAGGCCGTAGCGCGGCGCCAGGTAGGCGCCCGCGGTCGCCGCCAGGAGCAACAGCAGCCAGCGCGGGCGCAATAGGTCGAGCAGCGTCAGCGCGCCGACGCCCGCGAGGATCACATACGGGGTCAGCTGGTGGGCGGCGACGATCACGAAGTAGATCGCTGCGACGAGCGCGAGCGCGACCAGTCGCTGCCGACGGGTGGTGGCCGGGGCGGGCGGTATGCCTGTTACAAGCCGTGCCCGGAGCCGGGCAATCCTCCCCCGCGCGGACTCTGCGTCCGGCGCTCGCAGCCAGCGCAAGATCACATACGCCATCGCGAGCCAGAGCAGGAACGCAAAGGCCTGAGGCGACAGATAATCCTGGCCGACCCACGCGATCAACCCCTCGTACAGCGCGACGGCCAGGTACGCAACGCGACGCTCGCCGACGAGCAGACGAAACATCGCCAGCAGCAGCAGCGCATCGACGAGCTCGAAGGCAAGCGGGGCCCACCCCGCAAACGACAGTGCATTCGCATGAGCCAGCGAGCTGATCGCGGCCACGGCGGCGAACAACGCCGGCCACTGGTCATAGATGTTGCTCGGGTCGGTGATCCGGCCGTAGTGCGAGAACGAGGAAATGATTCCGACGTGCTTGTAGACCCAGGCGTACTCGGGAGTCCCGCCATAGATGATCGGGATCGTCGCGTGGATCGCGACGATCAAGCCGATGAGGTTCAGCGTCAGCAGCCAGCCTCGCGGGGAGCTGCGGGCCAGCTCGAGCACGAACCCGGCTATCAGGGCTACCAGGCCGAGTAGGAAGAACGCGTTGGCGCTAGCCAGCAGCCCGTAGTCGCCGATCGCCGAGGGACGCAGCTGGGCGACCCCGTAAGCCCAGGCGCCCAGTCCGATCAGCGGGAGGACGAGCTGAGGCTGAACTCCCCTGGCCAGAGACCCAACGCGCGTCGCGGGGGCCACTCGTAGTGCGTGGTCGACCGCGCTCACCGAGGAGCTCCCTCTCTGCGCGCGACCCGCAAACGCAGCGCGCACGAGATCACGGCCGCGCCGGCGAGGACGAGCAGCCCACGGGGATACCAGGCGGCCAGCCAGATCATGATCGCGCTCGCGAGCGCCAAAACGGTCAGACTCAAAGCCACTGTCAGACCGGCCTGCGCCGCGTTCTCGCCTGCGTCGATCCAGCACATGACCGCGGCTCCCGCCGGTACGCAAGCCAGCAGCAGCGCGCCAACCAATCCGAGCCAAGGCGCCGGCGCACCCAGGACCAGCGCGATTGCGAGGATGCTGCTGGAGAGTCCCGCGTAGGCGGTCAGCTCGGAACGTGATCTGTTCATCGAAGCCTCCGAGCCGGAACCCCGCCGTAGACGCCGCCCGGCTCGCAATCGGCGCTCACAACCGCGCCCGCGGCGATCACCGCGCCTGCCCCGATCGTGACGCCGGGCAGGATCGTCGCCCGTGCTCCGATCCAGGAGCCGTCGCCGATGCTGACCGGGTGGGACTCCGTGACGCGGCCGATGACGCCGTCAGCACCGAGCGCGTGTGTGGAGGTGAGCACGAGGACCTCGGGGCCGAACAGGCAGTTGTCGCCGATCTCGATCTCGCCCGTGCCCTCAAACCAGCAGCCGGCGTTGACGTATGAGCCGGTCCCGATACTGACCCGGGGCGATTGAAACCAGCAACGTTCGAGGCCCCAGACCATCATCCCAAGCTTGACCCCGCCGGCGCGCAGTAGCGTGCGGCGCACGGCGAGTGGCAGCAGCGGCGACGTGGCCAGCCCGCGGCGAAGCCATCCCGACGCCCGGCGAGTGTCGTCGGGCAGCGCGCCGATTGCAGCGCGATACCGGCTGCGCAGCTGCTCGTCGGTCAAAGGCTGCACGCCGACGACGCTCATGCAGTCGCCGCCAAGAGGCCGGTTCGCATCCGGCGCACGGTGAGCGGTGCGGTCGCGATTGCGGCCACCGCCTGGACCCCGAGATTGGCCCATCCGACGGCGACCAAGCCCAGGTGGGGCAATAGCACCAGGGTCGCGGCCAGCAGCGCGACCCCGGACGCAGCTTGAAACGCGGCGAGCAGCCAGACACGCTGGTCGATCCACATCAGCATGCAATAGAGCGCGACGAGAGCCGTGAAGGGAGCGCTGCAGCCGATCAAGCGCAGCAGCTCGGTTCCGTGGGCCGCGTAGGACGGGCCGGCCAGCGACAGCAGTGGTCCGGCCGCGAACACGCACACCACCAGAGCGCCGGTGACGACGCCGGCCCAGAGCAGGAGCGTGCGTTGCAGAAGCTCGCCGGATCGCTCGCGTGCTCCTGCCAGCTCGACGACGAACGCGGAGGCGACGTTCCAAAGCAACAGCGTGATGCCCATCGAGATGAGCCATGGCAGCGTGAAGTACGCGACCTGCGCCGGCCCAAGCCGCCACGCCACGATCAGCGGCATCAACTGTGTCGCGGCGGTGGCCCAGACAGCGGTCACGTACTCGCCCGCGACGAACGACATGAGACGCCGGCGAGGAGGGAGCGTCCCTTCTATGTGCTCCAGTCCGCGCAGCACGCGGGAAAACAGCAGCGCGCTGACAACGATCACCGCGACGGCGGCTGGGACTACCCACGAGATCACGATCCCGCCTCCAATCGGCAACAGCAGCAGTGCCGGCAGGAGCGCGAGCTTGCCCGTGGCGAAAGAGATGTTCTCGGCCGCGACCCATGGCGCACGACGCACTGCTGTCAGCACCGAGTCCTGCAGCGCGAAGACCGCCAGAACCGGAACGGCGACGACGAACGCCAACTCCGTCGCGATCCCTCCCCGTACTACATCGTCGCCGAGGCCGCTGAAGACGTACACGGCGCCCACAGCCAGTGAGAGCGTCACCACCGCTAGGTAACCGCGTGCGATCAGCCGTCGGCCGAGCCGGCCGGCGCTCGGCAGCAGGCGGACGAACACATTGGTCAGATTCAGCTGCGAGATCGTCGCCAGCAGCGTCAGGGCCGCGATTGCAGCGGCGGCGTGTCCGACGACTCGAGGTGTTCCGATCCGCGCCGCCTCGGTCCAGAACACGAGCCCGAGCGCGTTGGTGGCAACTGTCGCGGTCATCAACGACAACGCATTGAAGGTGAGCGACCGGCGTTCGCGCAGCAGCCTCATCGCGCTCTCCGAAGGCGACTCCGGAGGTACACGACCGGACCGGCCGCCATCCCGCGCAGCTCCATCCGTGCGAGCTCGCGGGTGCGCCGATTCGGTTGTCTGCCCGCGTCGACCTTGTCTCGATAGCCGGCAGTCATAACCCGCACCGCGCGGCCGGCCGTCCCAAGCATCCGTCCCAGATGACGCGGATCGTCCAGCACCAGCGCGGTCAGCAGGGCGGCGTAGCCAAGTCCGTAGCCGTATATCTGGCGCGCGAGCGAGGCCTCATCGCGACGGTGCGTGTGGTGCACGATCGCAGCCGGCTCAAAGCCGACGCTGTAGCCGCGCCAGGCGAGCCGGGCGAACATCAACAGGTCCTCTCCACCGCGGGCATCGGTGCCGGCTCCGAGCGCGAGGTCAAAGCCGCCAAGCTCGCGTAGCGTCCCGGATCGGAATGCCATGTTCGCGCCGGCGCCGAGGCTTCCTGCGGCGTACAGCGAGAAGCTCCGTCGCACGCGTCCGTCATCGCCGAGCGCATCGACCGTCGCCGGACGTAGGAGCGAGCACCCGCGCGGAGCACGCATCCGGTGCGAGACGGGCTCGAACGTGCGTGGCCCGAAGCCGCCGTAATACTCCTCCAGAGCGACCTGGGCGGAGGTCTCGAGCTCACGCGGAAGCGCCAGACCGCTGACGCACGCCTCCTCGGGATGCTCCATCAGCCGCGTCGCGATCGCGAGCAGCCAGCCAGGATCGACCTCGACGTCGTCGTCGGTGAAAGCGACGATTTCCCCGGCGGCCGCCTCGAGTCCGCGATTGCGTGCGGCCGAGATGCCCGGGCGCGTCTCGCGCACGACGCGCACACCAGGCAGATCGACCGGGGATTCCCCGGCGGGCCGGTTGTCGACCACGATCACCTCATAGTCCGGGTAGTCGAGATCGGCCAGTGACCTCAGGCACGCCTGCAGGCCTTCCTCGCGCTCGAGAAGGCTGGGAACCACCACCGAGATGGATGGATGGAGATGTGCTCGCGGGCGCCGTGGACCAGGGGCTTGCGACGGCGCCGGAAGTGCAGCGATCGCGACGGCGAGCTGCCCGCGGCTCACGGATCCGTCCTGGAACGGAACCTGGATCATCCCGCGCGGCCGGTCGTGCTCCCGGACGAGCGCCCACAGCGCGCCGTAGCCGGGCCCACCGTCGATCGCGTCCGGGAAGCTCTCGATGTCGATCGTGGCGACCTTGATCGGCCTGAATCGCGCCTCATCCGGGCGGGCGGCGAGCTCTCTCATGCTGCCCACCGCCTTTGCATCCGGCGCGCGCGCAGGTACGCCGCTGGTCCCGCGAGCATCCCGCGCAGCTCAGTGCCGCCCAACTCGGTTGGGAAATCGGGGGTCCGGTTTGCGCGCTTGGCCGACGCGGGATCGCGCAGCGAGCGCAGCCACGCCGGAATGACCGACGCCAGCCCCACGAGGTGGCGTGGGTTCCGCAGGGCGATCGCCGTCAGCATGGCGGTGAAGCCGACGCCGTAGCCGTGGATCTGGCGCTCGAGTTCGGCGATCGTCGCGCGATGGGTGTGGTGCACGATCGCGGCCGGCTCGTACGCGAGCCGGTGGCCCCCGGCCAACAGCTCGACCAAGATCGCCAGGTCCTCTCCGCCGCGGGTCGGGGTGCCGGTACCGAGCGCCTCGTCAAACCCGCCGGCGGCACGGAGCACCGCGACGCGGAACGCCATGTTCGAACCAAGTCCAAGCTCGCCCATCTCATATATGGACTGGACGTGCTCCGTCCCGAGATCCTCATCCCGGCGCGTGATCTGGAAGCGGCCGGCGCGCGCGAACGTGAGTGGTACGTAGCCGCGATCGAGTCCGCTGCCGGACTGCTCGAAGAAGATCTGAGCGGGTGTCTCCAGCTCGGCCGGGACGACCAGGCCGGTCACCGCGGCTAGCTCGGGGGCGCGTGCGAACCGCTCGCCAATCGCGCGCAGCCAGCGCCGGTCGACCTCGACATCGTCGTCGGTGAAAGCGACGATCTCTCCGGTGGCCTCCTCGAGACCGCGGTTACGCGCGGCTGAGATGCCGGGCCGGGTCTCGCGTACGACGCGCACACCCGGCAGGTCGACCGGCGGCGTTCCGGCGGGGCGGTTGTCGACAACGATCACTTCGTAGTCGGGGTGATCGAGCTCGGTCAGGCCCCGAACGCAGTTCCGAAGCTGCTCGGGCCGCGACATCGCGGTGGGAACCACGACCGTGGCGCGCGCGAGCCCGGGGGCGTCCTGCGCAGCACCGCGATCCCACGCGGATCCGAGCCTCGCGCGAAGCTCTCGCTCGAGCTGCTCGCCCGGGATGCGCCTTTGATCTAGGGGCAGCTCGACGCTTCCGAGCGGCCGCCCATCCCGGCACGCCAGGATCCAAGCGGTCGCGTACGGTGGTTCGCACACGCGGGCGCAGTCCAGGTCGACGATCGGTTGTCCGACGTCGATGACCGCGACGTGGATCGGGCCGGGCACGCTCACCGCCGCGCCCCTTGAACTCGTCCGGCCTCGGCGGGTCCCCAGCCGGCGCATCGGCGTCCCAGCTGCCAGATGCCTTGCTTGCTGCGCGCCCACGCCCGTATCGCCGGCGGCGGTCGCCACGTCACCATCGCCGCCAGCGCCTCCGGCGTTGTGTCGTTCCAGACCTGCACGCGCGGCAACGACCAACGGTTGTCGCCGGCGCGAGCGGGTAGTTCGCCGACGGCACAAGCCTGCCGATAGCCAGCGTCGCGTACTGCACGGCGGCCTGAGGGGGAGTGATAGCCGAATGGGTAGGCGAAGCTGCTCACCGTACGGCCGATCCGGTCCTCGAGCTCGACTCGGCTGGCGCGGGCGTCGCGCTCGACGAGTTCGGGCGCGTTGAGGTCCGCGGCGATGTGCATCTGACCGTGCGACGCGATCTCGAATCCCTGTTGGGCCAGTGAAACGAGCGTCGCCCAGCTGAGCATCGGCCGCTGCGCATCCTCGCCGCGCAGCCAGCCCGAGCGTCCGCCGACGTAGCCGGTCGGGACGAACAGCGTCGCGGTCATCCCGAGCCGCGCCAGGGTTGGACACGCGTTTTCGGCAGCGTCGGCGAGTCCGTCGTCGATCGAGATCGCGACGGCGCTGCGCCGCGCGGCAAGCGCGTCGGGAACCTCGCCGAACGGGATCACGTCGATGCTTAGCTCCCGCAGCGCCTCCATGTGCTCGGCGAACAGGGACGGGTTGACGGTCAATGGAGCGAACGCTGGCGTGGTGTGCGCCGCGATGCTGTGATAGGAGAGCACGGCCACGGTTGCTGGGGAATCCACCGTGGTCAGCTCCCCGCCGCGGCATTAGCCAGCCGACGCGCCCGCAGCCAAGCGCCGGGATACTTGAACGCGCCCTGAAGCAGCCCCTTGCGGTTGATCCGCAGGAGCTCTCTAGGAAAGCCGTCCAGGTCGCCTAGTCGTTGCCCTTCGTGCGAGACCTGGTCGCGCACCGCCTGGCCAGACAGGCGCACCAACGCGGGCAGGCAGCTGGGGTGGCGCACGAGCATGCTCGCGTAATAGGCACTCAGCCCCCGGCCGTAGCCCAGCATCACACGCTCGAGTGCGCTGTAGTCACGCCGGTGGCGGTGATGCACGATCGCGCTCGGCTGATACACGATGGTCCCGCCGGCGAGCAGTAGCGTGCTCAGCGCGGCCGTGTCTTCGCCGGCAAGCGTCGCGGTACCTGTCCCGAGCGCGCAATCGAAGCGGCCGATCCGCTCGATCGCGTCGCGCCGGAAGGCCATGTTGGCGCCGGCGCCATAGGGCGGCAGGGGATACAGCGGGCTCTGCTGGTGTGCCGTCGCGGGCGAGAAAACGGCGCGGGTGAACCCGCGGCCGCGACGGACGCCGCTGTATTGCTCAAACCATGCCTGAGATTCTGTCTGGAGCTCGGCCGGAGCGACGATTCCGGTTACCGCGCCGGCCTCCGGAACCTCCACGAATGCGCGTGCGATCTCCGCGGCCCACCAGGTGTCGCATACCTCGTCGTCGTCGGCCCAGGCAATGATCTCGCTGTCTGATGCCTCGATCGCCCGGTTGCGCGCCCAGGAGAGGCCTGGCCGAGGCTCGGTGACGTACCCAATCTCTCGCGTCCGAGCCAGCTCGGAGACCAGCCGCCGGGTCCGGTCATCGGAAGGAGCGTTGTCGACCACGAGCGTGCGCAGGCGGGGGTACTCCTGACGGTGGAGGCTGTCGAGCGCGCGCGCCAGGTCATCAGGCCGGTCGCGGGTACAGATCGCGACCGTGATCTCCGGGCCGTCGGCAATCGCACGTTCGCGTCCCTTGATGAAGCTCGGTGTGCGGCCGGGCTCGAGCCCGTTTGTGAGGAGCGATCCCGTCCACGCGATCGCGCAGTCCGCAAAGCGCTCGCGGAGCTCGGAGCCGAGCTCGGCGGCGATTTCAGCCGCGAGCTCCTCGGGCTCGAGGCCCCGCTCGGACAAGGTGAGGCTGAGCATGCCGATCGGTTCGCTGAACAAGCGCACGAGCACGAGGGCCGTCGTTCCCGGCGCTGGTGCGGCGATCGCGGGGACCTCGACCGACAGTTCGCATTCAACGACGATCCCGACTGCAAGGGTGCTTTGGCGCGCGCTCATCGGTCAACCCCATGGGGGTGGCGCGCTGCGGGCGCGATCGACATATATTTGGCCTCGTTATCGCGGCCACCGAACTTAAAGCTGGTGAACTCCGGCGCCGCGTCCATCTGGGCACGGAGGCCGTTTATCGCGTCTGCGACTGGAACGACGAGCTGGCCGAAGTCGAGGTCGTGCAAGCTCCCGGGTTGCGGAGCGGCCAGCGTTTCATGTTCGACGTGGCGGCGGTTCGGAGCATGGCGGTGGTCGCCGGGCCCCCCGGTGCCGCCGGCGAACGAAGCTAGATCCCGCATGTTCATGCACTCAGCGCGTCGAGCTCGCGGATTGCCGGAGCCGGGGTAAGCTGGGCCTCCGCGCGCCTGGCAAAACGCTCGACCAGGATGGTCCGCAGCACGCGGAATCCGTCGCGGAACGGACGCAGCTTGCTGACTCCGTGGATCCGCTCGTGCTCGATGCTGGGGACCTCGGCGACGTTCAGACCAGCCTTGGCAACGCGCACGTTGATCAGCGTCTCGACCTCGAAACCGGCGCAGTCGACGTTGATCGTCGGTCGCACGTCAGACCAGAACGCGTTGTAGCCGTAGCAGAGGTCGCTGTAGCCGGTGCCGAAGAGGGCGTTCACGGTCCCGTTGAGGAACCGATTGCCCTGCATCCGCAGTGGCGTGATGTCGACGCTACCGCCGCCCTCCATGAATCGAGACCCCTTGGCGAAGTCCGCCCCGTCGAACAGCGCGTCCACGTAAGCCGGGATCTCCCGTGGATCCGTCGATCCGTCGGCGTCGAGCATCACGATGATGTCGCCTCGGACAGCCGCGAAGCCGCAGGCTAGGGCGTTGCCCTTGCCCTTGCCGTCCTGCAACAGGACCCGGATGGACGGGCACAGCTGACGCGCGATCTCGATCGTGTCGTCGGTCGAGTGCCCGTCGACGAGGATGACCTCGAACAGCTGCTCGAACGGCAGCCGCGCGAACACGTGCGGCAGGTTGGCTGCCTCGTTGAATGTTGGGATGACGACGCTCACCCGCGCATGCGAGCGCGGTGGCCTCGTGATCTCTTGTGCCTCGGTTGGGAGCTTCTCAATTGCGTTCATGGCGCACCTTCTGGACGTCGTTTCCTGCCCGCGCAGCTGTCGGAGTTCGACTGGCGAACTCGGGCCAACGGCACGGTCCCGTTGATACATTTGTCGACTTCCGGCACCGCGCGCTAAATGACCAACTCGGGTCAAGTTGCATAAGACCTTCCGAAGAGTGCGCATTGACGTGACGCCGTTGCGCGCGCACACTTGGTCGTGTGGAAGGCCTGGCTCCCTACGGCGACGAGATTGAAGATGCGCTCGAGCTCGTCAACGTACCGAGCTACGTGCTCGACAACACCGGCGTCGTTCGCTGGATCAATCCGGCCGCGCGCCGGCGCGTCGGTGACGTCCGCGGTCGCCAGTTCTCCTCGATCGTGGCACCCGAGGACAAGCAGCGCTCGCTCGAGCTGTTCGCCCGCAAGGTGGTCGGCAGCGAGTCCGTGACCGACGCCGAGTTCGTCGTCGTCGACTTGAACGGCGATCGCCTGACCGTTGAGGTCAGTTCGGTCCCGCTTCTTCGCGGGGATCGGGTGGTTGGCGTGTTCGGCCAGGTCACACGCGAGCACCAGGACTCGCCGCTGCCGCCGCATCCGCACCTGACGCCGCGCCAGTCCGAGGTGTTGCAGATGCTCGAGCACGGCCGCTCGACACGGCAGATCGCGCAGGAGCTGCACCTGAGCCAAGAAACCGTGCGCAACCACGTCCGACACGTCCTACGGGCCCTCGGCGTTCACTCGAGGCTCGAGGCCGTGACCTTGGCGCGCCGCCAGCAGCTTTTCGCGAACTGACGCATTCGATCCGAGCTGAGCCTCGCGTCGGCGGTTTGCGGCCGCTGTCTATTGTGAGCTGGCGTGTCGACACTCGTGCTGTCGGACCTTCATCTGGGATCGCGTCTGCGGCACGACGTCCTCACCCACCCGGAGCCGCTGCGCCGCCTGCTCGAGGCGCTGGAGGGGATCGACCGGCTTGTCCTGCTCGGGGACATCGTGGAGCTGCTCGAAAAGCGGGCCGACCGCGCGATGGATGTCGCCGAGCCGATCCTGCGGCTGATCGGTAGGACGCTCGGGGTCGGCCGGGAGGTGGTCTTCGTGCCCGGCAACCACGATCGCGCCTTGGTGGCGAGCTGGATCCGGCGAGTCGGCGCAGGCCTCGCCCCTGGCAGCCGGGTTCCCCTCGATGCGTCGCCGGGGCTGTCCCGCGTGGTGTCATGGCTTGCGCCGAGCCGCGTCCGGGTGCACTACCCGGGCGTGTGGATCGCCCCCGGAGTGTGGGCGACGCACGGGCATTACCTCGATCGCCACCTCCTGCCTGAGGCCGCGTTCGGTGTGACGCGCGGTCTTCTCGGACGGGTCCCGCGACCGGGCGCGGTCCCCATCGATTACGAGCTGGCCGGAGGGCCGTCACTGACACGCCTGGAAGCGCGCGTGATCAATGCGCTCCCGCGCCCGCTCGCGGCGCTGGCAGAGGACGGCGCTGAGCTGATTCGGGCCTCGACGATGCCGGTGGGGCCCCGCCGCCTACTGCGCCCCGGAATGGCGCGCATAACCGCACGCGTCCTGGGGACGCAGATGCGCCTCGCGAGCCTTCCCGCTATCTCGCACGTGGTCGGGCGCCTCGGCGTTGACGCGGAGTGGGTGCTGTTCGGTCACGTTCACCGCGTCGGCCCGCTCCCGGACGAGCTCGAGACGCGCTGGCGGGGACCCCAGGGCCGGCCCCGCCTTCTCAACACCGGCTCCTGGGTCTACGAGCCGCTGCTCGTCCACAACGCCACCGCGCCGCACCCGTATTGGCCCGGAGGGGCCGTGATCCTGGAGGGCGACCGAGAGCCCCGCGCCATAGGGCTGCTCGACGCCATCCCCGCCGGCGCAATGCACTGACCCTCGATCCACCAATCCTGTGTGATTGAGCCAGGTAACGTGCTGACCATGCCGCAGCTCGCTTGCTAGCCATGGTTGAAGACCCGGCCCCGCCCCGCGCGCCCAGGCTCCACCGGTCCAACGCGGCGCTTCCCGGATTTGCGCGGATCGGTGCCGGCGCCGGGTTCACCTACCTTGACGTAGTCGGAACTCCGTTGACGGATCCGGCCGCTCTCGCTCGGATTCGAGCGCTGGCGATTCCGCCCGCGTGGCGGGACGTATGGATCTGCCCGGACCCGCTGGGCCACCTGCAGGCGACCGGCGTTGACGCGGCAGGCCGTCGCCAATACCGCTACCACGATTTGTGGAGCCAGCAGCAGGCCCACGCGAAGTTCGAGCACATGGTCGCCTTCGCCCGCACCCTGCCAACGATGCGTGAGAGCGTCGTCACGACGATGCGGGCTGGACGCGATCTGAATCGAGCGCGAGTGCTGTCCTGCTCCGTACGACTGCTTGACGTCGGAATGTTCCGGATCGGCAGCGACGTCTACGAGAAGGAGGACGGCCACCTTGGCCTAGCCACGATCGCGAAAACCAACGTCTCGATCGAGGAGGGGCGCGCGATCTTCGACTACATCGCCAAGGAGGGCGTCCATCGCGTCCATGCCGTCGCCGACCCCTGCTGTGTACAGATCGTGGGTGCCCTGAAAAGACGACGCGGAGGCGGCGAGCACCTGCTTGCGTTTCGCGAGCGGCGTGCGTGGCACCAGGTCCACGCCCCGCTCATCAACGCCCACTTGAAGAGCTTGATCGGGGACTCGTTCAGCGCGAAGAACTTCCGCACCTGGAACGGCACGCTGCTGGCGGCCGTGACGTTGGCCCGCTGCGAACAGGATTGCGCCAGCGAGCGAGGGCGGCGCAAGGCGATACGCCAGGCGACGACCGACGTTTCCGAGGTGCTCGGCAACACGCCGGCCGTCGCTCGCGGGTCCTACATCGACCCCCGCGTGTTCGACCGTTTCCTGTCCGGCTGGACCATCGCCAGCGAGCTGCGACGGATCGAGGCCCGGGGCCTCTCGCCAGAGGAGCGTCGGGTCGCGGTGGAACTGGCCGTGCTCGACTTGCTCGCGGCGTAGTCATGGTTCAAAACGTGTGCCCCGGTTGAACGAGGCGGGCGGACGCGTTCGTGACGGCCCGCAGTGACAGCACCCAGACGCGCTTGCTCTGCGCGCGGTAGCGTTTGGTTTGGCGCTTCCTTGCGCGCATTGGTCTTACCCACCGTCTCATAAACCAGGACGTGATCGCCATGGATCCTTTCGCGCCGGTATCCGTAGTAGTGGTCAGCCCCGAGGAGGCCGATTTTGGCGTCGCGGAGCTTTGGCAGGACGACCGTCTGCTCGCCGCGACCCGAGAGCAGGACAGCCGGATCGTCCTGTGCTTCACGCCGCCCGCGGCGGGGGAGACGATTGAGGTGGGCGCAGGTGTGCTCCGTGAGGCGCTTGAAGAAGCACGACGCCGCCTCGGTGAGGTCTAGCTGCAGGGGCTAGTAGCCCAGGCACTTCCACCCGGTGAGACTTGCCAACCCGCTCGTCCAGTGAGAGGCTTCTAGTCGTCCGGATGCCGATCGACACGAGCAGGACATAGGGGATGAGCCTGTCGGGTTCGCGTCCGCGTTCCTTCGAGTCGCTGCGGCGGCTACCGTTCCTCGGTCGGGTGATGGACTGGGGAATGGGCCCGAGCGCGGCCTCGGAACAGACGCGGCGCGCCGCGGCGAGGATCGCCGGGCTGAAGGTCACCGAGTCGGTGTGCCCGTTCTGCGCCGTGGGGTGCGGGCAGCTGGTGTACACGCGCGGCGGCGAGCTGGTCGACATCGAGGGCAACCCGCGCTCGCCGATCAACCAGGGGACGTTGTGCCCGAAGGGGGCGTCGTCCCGCCAGTTGGTCCAGCAGCCCGGGCGGCTGACGAGGGTCAAGTACCGGCGGCCGGGCGGCACCGAGTGGGAGGAGCTAGAGCTCGACCAGGCGATGGACATGATCGCAGAGCGGGTGATCGCCGCGCGGGAGAGCGGCTGGCAGGACACCGACCGCCACGGCTGGCGGGTGGACCGCACGCTCGGGTTCGCGCACCTGGGCGGGGCGACGCTCGACAACGAGGAGAACTACCTGATCAAGAAGCTGTTCTGCGCGATGGGGGCGGTCCAGATCGAGAATCAGGCGCGGATATGACACAGCTCGACCGTCCCCGGTCTGGGGACCTCGTTCGGACGCGGCGGCGCCACCAACTTCCAGCAGGACCTTCAGCACGCGGACTGCATCGTGATCGAGGGCTCGCAGATGGCCGAGGCGCACCCGGTGGGGTTCCGCTGGGTGATGAAGGCCAAGGAGCGAGGCGCGCGGGTCATCCACGTGGATCCTCGGTTCTCGCGCACCAGCCAGCTGGCTGACCTCCACGTACCGATCAGGGCGGGCACGGACATCGCGTTCCTGGGCGGGATCATCCGCCACGTGATCGAGACCGAGTCCTACTTCCGCGACTACGTCGTCCACTACACGAACGCCTCGACCATCATCAACGAGCACTTCCGCGACACCGAGGACCTCGAGGGCTTGTTCTCGGGCTTCGACCCCGAGACACGTACTTACGACCGCGCCTCGTGGATGTACGAGGGCGGGGAGATCGCCGCGGCGGCCGGGGTGCGCGAGCACTCCACGCAGGCGTTCAGTCAGAGCACCGGCGCGGGTATGTTGGCGGGCGACGTCGAGCGTGACGAAACCCTCCAGCATCCGCGCTGCGTCTTTCAGATCCTGCGTCGGCACTTCGCCCGCTACACGCCCGAGATGGTGGAGCGTATCTGCGGGGTCTCGCCCGAGCACTTCATGGCGGTGGCGGACGCGCTGATCACCAATTCCGGGCGCGAGCGCACCAGCGCGTTCTGCTACGCGAACGGGTGGACGCAGCACACCGAGGCTGTTCAGATGATCCGCACCGCCTCGATCCTCCAGTTGCTGCTCGGCAATATCGGCCGGCCGGGCGGTGGCATCATGGCGCTGCGCGGGCACGCGTCGATCCAGGGCTCAACCGACATCCCGACCCTGTACGACCTGCTCCCGGGGTACCTGAATATGCCCCACGCCCGCGAGGGTCATCTCACGCTCGAGGATTACATCGGCGCGGACGGCGCGGACCGCGGCTGGTGGTCGTTCTTCGACACCTACATTGTCTCCCTCCTGAAAGCCTGGTTCGGCGACGCCGCCACCGCCCAGAACGATTACGGCTTCGCGCACATTCCGAAGCTCACCGGCAATCACTCACATTTCGCGACGATGCTCCGCGCGCTCGACGGAGGGCTCGAAGGCCTGTTCGTGATGGGGCAGAATCCGGCTGTCGGCTCTCAGCATGCCGGCCTTCAGCGGCGCGCGCTGGCCAAGCTGAAGTGGCTGGTTGTGCGTGATATGGCCGAGATCGAGACCTCGACCTTCTGGCGTGACTCGCCGGAGGTGCAGTCGGGTGAGCTACGCCCCGAGGAAATCCAGACCGAGGTGTTCCTGATGCCCGCCGCCTCGCACATCGAGAAGGAGGGCTCGTTCACCAATACCCAGCGCTTGGTCCAGTTCCGCGACAAGGCGCTCAACTCGCCGCGGGACGCGCGCTCGGAGCTGTGGTTCATGCACCACCTGGCCAAGCGGGTCAGGGCGCACTACGCCGGGTCCGATCGCGAGCGGGACTGGCCGATCGTGAACCTGAAGTGGGATTACCCGGAATGCGGCGACGAGCAGGAGCCCGACGTCGAGGCCGTGATCAAGGAGATCAACGGCTACGACGTCGCCACCGGCCAGCCACTCAGCTCGTTCACTGAGCTGCGGAGCGACGGCTCGACCGCCTGCGGCTGCTGGATCTATTCCGGGATTTACGCGGACGGTGTCAATCAGGCCCGCCGACGCCAGCCGGGTGACATCAGCGCTGAGGGCGGCAGCGTCTCGCCGGAGTGGGCCTGGGCGTGGCCCGCCAACCGGCGAATCCTCTACAACCGCGCCAGCGCCGATCCGCAGGGCAAGCCGTGGTCTGAGCGCAAGCGCTACGTGTGGTGGAACGAGAAGGAGGGTCGCTGGGCGGGCTACGACGTGCCGGACTTCCCTGCCGACAAGCGCCCGGAATACCGGCCGGAACCCGACGCTCGCGCGATGGACGCGATCGGGGGCGCGGACCCGTTCATGATGATGGCCGACGGCCGCGCCTGGCTGTACACGCCCAGCGGTCTGCTCGACGGACCTCTACCCACTTTTTACGAACCGCTCGAGTCACCGGTGCCGAATCTGCTCTACCCGAAGCAGAACGCCAACCCGGCCGCGATCCGGTGGCAGCGGCCCGAGAACCCAATCCACGCAAACGGCGACCCGCGCTACCCGCTGGTGGCGACCACCTTCCGGCTGACCGAGCATCACACGGCGGGTGGGATGAGCCGCACCGTCCCGTGGCTGGTCGAGCTGCAGCCCGAGATGTTTGCCGAGATCGATCCGCAGCTCGCCGCCGAACGTGGGATCGAGGACGGCGGCTGGATGACGATCTTCACCGAGAGGGCGGAGATCGAGGCGCGGGCCAAAGTCACCGACCGCATCCGCCCCCTGATAATTGGGACCCACCCAACCCGGGTGATTCACCAGGTGGGGCTGCCTTGGCACTGGGGTTACAGCGGACTCTCGCGCGGTGACACGGTCAACGAGCTGGTCTCCCTGTCCGGCGATCCGAACGTCTCGATTCAGGACGACAAGGCGTTCACCTGCAACGTGCGGGCGGGCCGCCGCCAGGGCACGAGCACAGCACGAATGGCCGGCGCCGCGCTTGCCGGGCATCACATCGGGCCAAGCGAGGACGACCCGGTGGCGGAGAACCCACAGGAGGCGGTGGAATCCGCCGGCGCCGATTCCACCGGGACGTCATGAGTACGAGCGCCCCGCAGACCGAGATTGCGATTCATCGGGTGGGCGGCGTGGACGGGAGCCCAGCCAAGCGCATGGGCTTCTTCACCGACACATCGGCGTGCATCGGCTGCAAGGCATGCGAGGTCGCCTGCAAGCAGTGGAACGACTTGCCCGCCGACGGCTCGCGTCCCGGCAAGGGCGTCTCATACGACTACACGGGCGATCTGTCTGCCTCGAGCTGGCGCCATGTCCGGTTCGTGGAACTGTTCGAGCCCTCCCCACAGCTCAAGGAAGAGGCGCAGCGCGCGCTCGAGGCAGGGGGTGGGGGCAAGCTGCCGGCGATCCCGGCGGCCGGCGCGGTTGATCTCGTGGACGCAGCGCAGTCGACCGCTGGCCCGGTGGACGTCGCCGAGGCAGTGCGCAAGATGGGCGATTGGGTGTTCATGTCCGACGTCTGCAAGCACTGCACCAACGCCGGCTGTCTCGATGCCTGCCCCACCGGTGCGCTGATCCGCACCGAACATCAGACGGTGGTGCTGCAGCCGGATGTCTGCAACGGCTGCGGCTATTGCGTGCCGGCCTGCCCGTTCGGCGTGGTCGACCGCGACCCCGAGGACGGGCGTGCCGGCAAGTGCACGCTCTGCTATGACCGCTTGGAGGATGGGCTCGAGCCGGCCTGCGCGAAGTCCTGCCCGACTGACTCGATCCAATTCGGCCCGCACGAGGAGCTGGTGGAGCTTGCCTCTCGCCGGGTCGCCGAGCTGCATCAGCGTGGCATCGAGGGCGCCTACCTGTACGGCGCCGGCGACGAGCCCGACGACCAGCTCGCCGGCGGTCTTGGCGCGTTTTTCCTGTTGACCGAGCCGCCCGAGCGCTACGGGCTGCCCGCCAACGCGGACTCGCCGGTGCAGGAGAACGTGGTCCCGGCCACGCTGGCCGCCGTCGCCGCCGGCTTACTCGCGAGCGCAGGCGCCGTGGTCGCGTTTGTCGCGGCCGCACGCCGGGACCGTCGCACGCCGGGGAAGGGGAACTGGTGAGCCCCGAGCACGACTGGGAGGGAACACTCGAGCACACCGGCGAGCCGGCGGAGCTGGCTCCCGAGCACGAGCCCCCCGACACGACGCACGGACGCACGACCGAGTGGGTGGCCGACCACGACACAGAGTCCCGCGACATCCGCCCTGCACTCGGAACGCACGGCGGGCCAGCGCCGTGGACCGCGGCCGAGCCGGGGGCGCCGGTCGCCCTCGCCCGTCGGGCCTTTGGTGACGCTCGGTGGTCGTTTCTCTACAAATCGCGCGACACCGGCTACGCCGGCGCGCGGCCGGCCCCTGGGCAGGTCGCGGCGGCAAACCGCCGGATGCGGAACGCGCCGGTCGCGGACATCCACGGGCCGTTCATTCACGCGCCCGTGTGGGGCTGGGAGGTCCCGCTCTACTTCTGGTTCGGCGGGATGGCATCCGGTGCGGGGTTCGTCGCGCTCGCGTGCGACGCGGCCGGCGACCACCGGTCCGCCGCGATCGCCCGCAAGGTCGCCCTCGGTGCCGTCGGGCCGGCGCCCATCCTCCTGATCGGCGATCTTGGCCGACCCGAGCGGTTCCTGAACATGATGCGGATCTTCAAGCCGCGCTCGCCGATGAACACGGGCGCCTGGTGCCTGCTCGCATTCAGCGGCTCGAGTGCACTGGCCGTGGGTTGCGACCTGGTCGGGCGGCCGAAGGCCGCCCGCGGGCTCGGGGCGGTGACCTCGGTACTCGGCGGCTATCTCGGCTCCTACACGGGCGTGCTGCTCGCGTGCAGCGCGGTCCCGGTGTGGTCCCTGAGCCGCTCCGTCCTCGGTCCGACCTTCATCGCCACTGCGACCGCCAAGGGCGCGGCCGCCACGCGCCTTGTCCTCGTAGCGAGCGGCCTACCAGACGGTCACCCGACGCGCAGGGCGCTCGGCACGATCGAGGCGGCCGCAATGCTCGCGGAGCTCTCGCTTTCGGCGGTGAACGAGCGGAGACTGGGAGACGCCGGCGAGGCGTTCCGCCGCGGGGGCTCCGGGATGCTCTTCCGTATCGCGAAGAGTCTCGTCGTGCTCGGGTTGTCGTTGCAGATCGTCGCGCGCCGCACGGGTCCGCGCGCTGACGACCTCGCGAGCGTCATGTATCTCGCGGGTGGTCTGGCCTTCCGGTTCGCCTGGGTCCACGCTGGAAAGGCCTCTGCTGAGGACGACGCCGCCGTGGCAGCGATGGCCCGCGGCCGGCGCACTCTGCACGAGGACCGCGAGGAGCCACCGGAACAACGCGCCCTGTCGAGCCGCCGCTCCCCTCTGGCGTTGCCTGACATCGCGCGACGCGCCTACGGCGAAGCGGTCAGGCGTACCAGCCTCGCGATCGAGCGGCGGCTTCGGCGCCAGACAGCCGAGTGACCGGCGCGCACGATGCGCAGCTTATGATGGGTTGGTGGTTGGCGATGGCGTGAGATGCACAGCGGCGGAGGCGCGCGGCCCACACTTGGTTCACGCCCGGCTGCGGTTTGAGAGGAGATTTGATGCCTGGTCTTGAGGGTCGTTTCAGCACGCTGGTGAAGGCGAAGGTCTCGGCGGTGCTGGATCGCCACGAGGATCCGGCGGAGACGCTCGATTACAGCTACGAGAAGCAGCTCGAGCTGTTGCAGCAGGCCAAGAGCGGCATTGTCGAGGTCGTCACGTCGAAGAAGCGCATTCAGGCTCAGGAGGGCACCCTCCGGGAGCAGGCGGCGAAGCTCGACGGGCAGGCGCGCGCGGCGCTCGCAGCGGGCAACGAGGATCTCTCGCGCCAGGCGCTGACGCGCAAGCAGGCGATCGAGGACGAGCTCGGCTCGCTGGACCAGCAGGTTGCGGACCTCGAACGCCAGCAGCAGCAGTTGACCGACGGTGAGAACAAGCTGCAGGCGAAGGTCGAGGCGTTCCGGACTCAGAAGGAAGTGATCAAGGCGCAGTACTCCGCGGCTGACGCCCAGGTCCAGATTTCCGAGGCGGCTACCGGCGTTGGCGAACAGATGGCTGATGTCGGCCTGGCGATGCAACGGGCGATCGATAAGACCGAGAACATGAAGGCGCGGGCTGATGCGGTCGGGGAGCTCGAGCAGGCGGGCACGTTCGACGATCCCATCGAGCTGGGTAGTGGCGGGGATGATCTCGATCGTCAGCTGGCGCAGGTCACCAGCGCCGGCGCGGTCGACTCAGAGCTCGAGAAGATGAAGGCGGAGCTCGCCGCCGGAGCAGCGCCGCAGCAGCTGCCTAGCGGGGGCGAGGAGGCGAGATCGTGATTGTGCGGATCGCTCTTGAAGGGCAATACCGGCTGGCTGACGAGCAGCTGCCCCGGTTGCACGAGCTTGACGCCGACGTGGTGGCGGCGGCTGAATCAGGCGACGCGGAGCTGTTCGAGCGCCGATTCGCCGAGCTGCTGGAGTTCGTGCGCAGCGGCGAGCTGCTAGGAGACGCCCACCTTGGCCGGTCGGACGCGATCCTGCCTCCGCCCGACTTCTCGCTCGCGGAGGCCACCAGCGAGTTCAGCACCGATGGGCTGATCCCGAGCTAGTCACGCGCCGCTCGGTTGTTCAGCACATCGAAGCTGATCCGGCGCGTCGACAGGGGGTACTGGGTTCGATGAGCACCGTAGCCTCAGCCCGGACCGGTGATGGGATCCGGATGGAGGGGCTGGCCAAGACCTTCCGCGGCCCCGACGGACCTATCCACGCGGTGCGAGGGATCGATGTCTCGATCGCCGCCGGTGAGACCGCCGCACTGCTCGGCCCGAACGGCGCCGGCAAGTCGACCACGATCGACATGCTGCTTGGACTCGCTAAGCCGGACGGCGGGACGGTCTCGGTCTTCGGCCGCGCGCCGCGTGACGCCGTCGACGGCGGTCTCGTCGGCGCGATGCTGCAGACGGGTGAGCTGATTCGCGACCTCACCGTGCGCGAGATCATCGCGATGATGGCCTCGGTATATCCGGATCCGATGGACGTCGACGAGGCGCTAGAGCTCACCGGGCTGAAAGACACCGCCGGGCAGAGAACGCAGAAGCTCTCCGGCGGACAGACCCAGCGCGTTCGTTTCGCGATCGCCCTGGTTAGCAACCCCGACCTGCTGGTGCTCGACGAGCCGACGGTCGCGATGGACGTCGAGGGCCGCCGGGAGTTCTGGGTCATCATGCGCGAGTTCGCGGCCCGAGGCAGGACGGTCCTGTTCGCGACCCACTACCTCGAGGAGGCCGACGCGAACGCCGACCGCGCCATCCTGATGGCGCACGGGCGGATCGTCGCTGACGGCCCGACGACGGAGATCAAGGCGCGGGTCGGCCGGCGGACGATCCGCGCGACACTCCCGAACGTCGATCGGGCAAGGCTCGCCGCGTTGCCCGGCGTCGCCGCGGCCGACCGGCACGGCGACGCCGTGATCCTGAGCTGCACGGACTCCGATCAGGCAATCCGGGCGCTGCTGGAGAACCACCCGCTCGCTCGTGACATCGAGATCACCGGGGGAAGCCTCGAGGAGGCGTTCCTCGAGTTGACGGGCGAGCCGGATGTCGAAGAGTCCGAGCGGCTCGCGCGATGAGCGGGGTTGCCTACACCCGCTACGAGCTGCGGCGCACGTTCCGCAACCGGCGGTTCTTCCTGTTCTCGCTGGGTTTTCCGCTGGTCTTCTACTGGCTGCTGGCGGTGCCGCAGAGGAACAACCACAACTTCGCGGGCAGCGGCCTGTCCGTACCCCTGTACTACATGGTCGGGCTGGCCGCGTTCGGCACGATGGTGTCGATGATCTCGACCGGCGCTCGGATCGCCGGCGAGCGCCAGGCCGGCTGGACCCGCCAGCTGCGGATCAGCCCACTGTCGGTGCGCACCTACTTTCGTGCCAAGGTGCTCACGGGATACTCGATGGCGGTGTCGAGTCTGCTCCTGCTCTACGCCTCGGGCATCGCGCTCGGCGTGAGCCTGCCTGCCGAGCGCTGGCTGGAGATGACCGCCCTGATCCTGGTCGGTCTCCTGCCGTTCGCCGCGCTCGGAATCCTCATCGGCCATCTTGTGACCACCGACTCGGTCGGCCCAGTGATCGGGGGCGGCGTATCGATACTCGCCTTCCTCGGAGGGACATGGTTCCCGATCACCAACGGCTTTCTGCACACGCTGGGGCCGTTCCTGCCCTCTTGGTGGCTCGTTCAGGCCAGCCATGTCGCGCTCGACGGCCAAGGATGGGGCGCCCGCGGTTGGATCACGGTTGCTGCGTGGACCGTGATCCTCTCCGCCGCCGCCGGCTGGGCCTACCGCCGGGACACGAATCGGGTGTAGCTTGAGGGCAGTTCCGCCAGTCCGGTGAGTCTGCGACGTAGGTGGCCGCGCTGCCGTGCGCTTATAGTCGGAGAACATCAGAGGGAGCCAGGGATGACCACCGCCACAACCACACCGTTACAGAGCAAGTTCGGCCCCATCGTCGCTGACGCCGCCGGAACCATCACCGTTCAGGAGGCAAGCGACGTCCTCGACTACTCGCGCTTTCGTGTCTGCGAGCTGCTGAACTCAAGCGCAGGGCGTGTGCTCGTAGCCGATGTGCTGGCGCTCAAGGCCGGAGCTGCTGCGTAGCCGACTAGGGCTCGCTCGATCGGGGTACACGAAGGCCATGGTGGGAGGACAGCGGTCGACAGCGGCTCGGTTTGCGATCACCCTGCTGGTGGTCTGCAGCTGCGGTATGGGGATCGCAGCCTCGGTCTCCAGCGCCCAGTCGGCGGGCGGGCCGGCGCCCGGCGGGCCGGGAACCACGGCTTACATGGACGTGGCCCGCAAGGACTGCTTCGGCACCGCCCGCAACACGACCTCGAAGGTCTGGTTCACGGTCGCCGACGGCGTCTTGTCCGACGTCTTCAGTCCGACGATCGAGAACTCGAATGTCAACACGGTCCAGTACATCGTCACCGACGGCAAGTCGTTCGCCGACCTGCAGCAGCGCAACATGACCTACAGGGTCAGCTCGCCGGATCGCAGCGGCATGGTCTGCCGCGTCGTCAGCACTGACGCCAGTCACCACTTCCAGCTCGTCAGCGACTACATCACCGATCCGGCGCGAGACAGCGTCGTGGTGCGCACCACGCTCGAGCCGCTACGCGGAGCCGCCGCCTCGATCAAGAAGCTCAAGGTCTACGTCCGCTACGACGCGACGATCGACAACACGGGCGGCGGTGGCGCCACCAACGGCGGCCCTAACGACGCGACCGTCGATCCAGCCACGACCGCCCTGATCTCCTCCGACACGAACACGCCGAGCGGCCCGTTCGCGGCGCAGGTCGTCGGCGCACTGGTCGCCGATCATCCCTTCCTATCCGAGTCGAGCGGGTTCGTCGGCACGCCCAGCGATGGACTCGAGCAGCTCGACACCTACCACCGGCTCGTCGACACCTACCAGTCAGCCGACGACGGCAACGTCGTCCAGACCGCGCTGGTGAAGCAGGCTGCCGGCCAGCCGTTCACGCTTGCGCTCGGGTTCGCCCCCGGGGCTCACGGCGCGATCACCGCTGCCCGCGCAAGCGCCGCGCGGCCGTTCGCCCAGACTCTCGCGAGCTACGAGAGCGGCTGGCGCACCTATGACGACGCCCTGCATTCGCCGCCCGCGCAGCTGCCCGGCTACTCGGCCTCCGACGGCGCGGCGATGCAGCACACCTACTGGCTGTCGGCCAATGTGCTCAAGGCGGCCGAGGACAAGACCAACATCGGTGCCTTCGTCGCCTCGCCCACTGATCCCTGGGGCCAATCCGTCCCGGCGAGCACCACCCACCCCGGATGGACCTACCGGGAGGTGTTCGCGCGTGACAGCTACGAGACGTTCACCGGTCTGCTCGCGGACGGCGACCGGACGAGCGCCCGGCAGATGGTCCGGTTCCTGTTCGACAAGGTGCAGCAGCAGGACGGCAGCTTCCCGCGCGATTCGGAGATCGACGGCTCGGTGGCGCCGGACACGTTCGGGCTCTCAGAGATCGACGAGGACGCCTACCCGATCCTGATGGCTTGGGATGGCGGGTTCGCCGGCGAGGTCAGCTTCTACGACGATCACATCCGGCCGGCCGCGGACTTCATCGTCGATCACGGACCCAACTACGGGGTCGAGCGCTGGGAGGAGCACCCGGGCTTCTCTCCGTCGACGCTCGCGGCCGAGATCGCCGGGCTCGTCGCCGCGAGCCATCTAGCGCAAGCTGCCGGCGACTCGGCGCGCGCACGTCTGTACCTCGCGACGGCCGACGACTACCAGCGCAACGTCAAGAAATGGACCGTGACCACGACCGGCCCGTACGCGCCTCGCTACTTCATCCGCCTGTCCCCGACCGGCGATCCGAATGCCGACGAGACCTACAACCTCGGGAACGGCAGCACCCCGAATGTCGACCAGCGCTCGGTTGTCGACGCCGGCTTTCTCGAGCTGACGCGACTCGGCGAGCTCTCGGCCCGCGACCCGGATGTGCACGCCTCGTTGCGGGTCGTCGATTCAGTGATCGAGTCCCATACGGCGTCTGGTCCTGGCTGGCACCGCTACGGAATCAAGGCGAGCGGTGCCACGGACGGTTACGGAGACTGCTACGTCCCGGACCCGACCAACTGCTCACCGACCGGAGAGCCGTGGTTCACCAACGGCACCGGCTCCGGGCACGTGTGGCCGGTCCTGACCGGCGAGCGGGCCGAGCAGGAGCTGCAGGCCGGTGATACCGCCGGCGCCTCGCGGCTGGCGATTGCGATGCAGCGGATGGGTTGGGGCCTGGGCCTGATGCCCGAACAGGTCTGGGAGGATCCCGACACGCCGGCCTCGCCGTATGGATCTGATCCGACGACCGCCTCGATCGGCTTCACCAATGGCAAGGCCGCGGGCTCCGCGACGCCGCTGATCTGGGCCCAAGCACAGTACGTGCGGCTCGTGCGCGACCTCCAGACCGGAACGGTGCTCGAACAGCCGGCGATCACGCGTTCGCGGTACGTGACGTCCCGTGCTCCCAGCGTCGTCCCGCTGACGATCAGCTCTCCGGCGGCGAACTCGATCACGCCCACAGCGACGAGCACCGTTAGCGGCACGACCGCACCTGGCGCGAAGGTTGACATCGCCGCCAGCCAGCCGGGCTCGCAGGACAACACGACCTCGGTGAGCACGACGGTTGCCAACCGTCACGGCGACTACAGCGCCACCATTCCAACGCCGCCCGGCACGACCGTGATAACCGCGTCGGCGGCGACCGGCAGCCGCTCGACCGGCTGGGCGCAGGAGACGGTCACCGCGGCCTATTCCAATGTTCCCGGCGCCTACAACAACGTCGGGATCACGGACAACGCCAACACGACCCCCGGCGACTTCGATGGCGTCGGCGACAGCTACTCGGCGCAGGCGCTCGCCTCGGCCACCCCCAACGCGCTGACGCCAGGCTCGACGGTCACCATCGGCGGGGTCACGATGACTTGGCCGAACGTGCCCGCCGGTCAGCCCGACAACGTCGTCGCCGAAGGCCAGTCGTTTGACGTCTCCGGGACGGGATCGACGCTCGACCTGCTCGGGGCGGCAGCCTTCGGCACCGCTACCGGCACCGGCACGATCACCTACACCGACGGCACCACGCAGCAGTTCACGCTCAGCTTCGCCGACTGGGCAAGCTCCAGCCCCGCCCCGGGAACGAGCACGATCGCGACGATGAGCAGCTGGAACACGCCCAGCGGGGCCAACGGTTCCGGCGCCGTCCGCAACGTCTACTTCGCTTCGGTCCCGCTGCAGTCGGGCAAGACCGCGTCTTTTGTGACGCTCCCGAACGTAAGCAACGGCGTCGGCGTGTTCACCGCGATGCACGTGTTCGCGATCGGGATCGGCGGCTGACGGCCAGTCGCGTCGGCCTCCGCACTCGTCACATATTCCGATAGCCGGGGCGACTTCCGTCGCGGTGGTCAGCCGTCTGTGCTGCCGGCCGTCGCGTTCTTGCGACGCCGCGGGGCTGCCGATCGGGGTGGCGTCGCGCGCATGTGATCGCGCACCGGGGCCAGCAGGCCGGTGAGCGCTTCGAGGTCCTTGCGTGGAAGCGGGTCGAGGAGCAGGCGGCTGACGACCTCGATGTGGCCGGGTAGGACGCGCGCGAGCAGCGCGCGGCCGGCGTCGGTAATGGTGACGTCGATGCTGCGCTCGTCGTCCGCGGACGGTGAGCGGGTGATAAGGCCTCTGCCTTCCAGCAGGCCCGCCTGGTAGGTCAGGCCGCTGCGGCTGTAGACGACGCCGTCGGCGAGGTCGGTCATGCGGTCGCTGCCGGCGGGGGAGTCGTTGAGGCGGGCGAGGATCTGGAACTGGACGTAGCTGAGGTCTCCGTCGGCGCGCAGGTGCTGCTCGACGGCGTGGCGCAGGATGCTGCTCACCTCCATCAGCGAGAAGTAGGCGTTGAGCTGCTGTGGGTCGAGGGTGGGCGGCGGTTTGGGCACGTCGAGATTGTACTTGCTTCGAATTTGAACTAGTGCTAGAGTGTGCTTCATGCTTCAAATTCGAAGCAACTCATGACTTAGGAAAGCGAGGCTCCCATGAAGGCAGTGCGGTTTCACGAGTACGGCGGTTCCGACGTCCTGCGCTACGAGGATGTCGAGGAGCCTGTCCCTGGCCCCGACGAGGTGCGGATCCGCGTCGCGGCGACGGCGTTCAATCCCGTCGACGCGGGCATCCGCGGCGGGTACCTTCAGGCACCATTCCCGGTATTGCTGCCACACGTGCCGGGGATCGACGTCGCGGGCACGGTGGACGCGGTCGGCGTGGATGTCACGAGCCGCCGGGTTGGCGACCGGGTCATCGGCTTCCTGCCGATGGTCGCCGACGGCTCTGCCGCCGACTACGTCGTCGCGCCGGCCCAGATCCTCGCTGAGGCGCCCACCACCATCCCGCTGGCCGACGCGGCGGCCCTGCCGTCGGTCGGACTGACCGCTTGGCAGTCCCTGTTCGAGCACGCCGACGTTCGCGCCGGGCAGCGCCTGCTCATCCACGGCGCCGGCGGAGCGGTCGGCGGCTATGCCGTCCAGCTCGCCAAGCGCGCCGGCGCGCACGTGATCGCCACGGCGAGCCCGCGCAGCACCGAGCGCGTCCGCAGAGCGGGCGCCGACGAGATCATCGACCACACCACGACCAGCATCGCCGAAGCGCTCAGCCTGCCGCTCGACGTCGTCCTGAACCTCGCGCCAGTCGCGTCGGCAGAGCTCAACACGCTCGCGCGCCTGGTCCGCGCCGGCGGGGTCGTGCTCAGCACCGTCCCCACCGCGATGCCCGACGAGACGAGCGACGTCCGCGTCGTGCCCGTCTTCGCCCGCAGCGACGCCGACCAGCTCGCCGAGCTGGTGAGGATGATCGACGCCGGCAAGCTGCACGTCGATGTCGCCGAGCACCTCCCCCTGAGTGAGCTGTCCGCCGTTCACGCCCGGGCCGACACCGGAGCCCTCCCGGGCAAGGTCGTGCTCCTCCCGGCGGCCTGAGTGGCCGGCGCGTCAGCAGCCATCCGCGGGGGGCGAGTAAAGATCGCCCAGTGTGATCGGCGGCTACACTCGCGACGGGGTCATCGCCAGGACCGCCGCCACGACCCGCGGTCGCGGCTGGGCGTCGCTTACTACTGTCGACGTCCAACTGTCTGCTCTCTTGCGGGCCGACCCGTCCCTTCACCACCGAGGAGCACAACATGACCGAGTCCACCCCTGATGTGCCGAGCGGGGGTCTGATCGCGCGCCTGGATGCGGGGCCGGTGATCTGTGCCGAGGGCTTTCTGTTCGAACTGGAGCGCCGCGGCTACCTGAGCGCCGGTGAGTTCGTCCCCGAGGTCGCCTTGGAATACCCGGACGCCCTCCGGAACCTGCACGTCGACTTCCAGCGCGCGGGCTCCGACGTCGTCGAGGCGTTCACCTACAACGGTCACCGAGAGAAGATGCGGGTGATCGGCAAGGAGGACCTGCTCGAGCCGCTGAACCGCGCCGCGCTCCAGATCGCCCGGGAGGTTGCCGACCAGCGACCCGGCGACCTCATGGCTGGCAACATCTCCAACACCAACATCTGGGACCCGGAGGACACCGCCCGTCAGGCCGAGGTGCGCAGCATGTTCGAGGAGATGGTGGGCTGGGCCGTCGAGGGCGGGGCCGACATGATCATCGGTGAGACGTTCTACTACGCAGGCGAGGCGCTGGCGGCGCTCGAGGTCGCGAAGGCCACGGGCCTGCCCGTCGTCGTCACCATCGCGCCGATGGCGATCGAGGAGATGGCCGATGGGGTCGGCATCGTCGAGACCTGCCAGCGGCTGGAGCAGGCCGGCGCGGCCGTGGTGGGCATGAACTGCTTCCGCGGGCCCGAAACGATGCTGCCCTGGCTGAAGCAGATCCGCGCAGCCGTGTCGTGCCACGTCGGGGCGCTGCCGATCCCCTACCGGACGACCGCCGAGGAACCTACGTTCTTCAACCTCTCAGACGACCGCGCAAGGGTGCCCTCGCCGCACGGACGCACTTTCCCGACCGCGCTGGACCCGCTGTACGCCAACCGATACGAGATCGGCGCATTCGCCAAGGAGGTCCACGACCTCGGCGTCAACTACCTCGGCGTCTGCTGCGGTGCCTCGCCCATGCTGGTCCGCGAGGTCGCGGAGGCGGTCGGCAAGTCCACCGAGGCCAGCCGGTTCTCCGAGAACATGAGCAACCACTTCATGTACGGCGACAACGAGCGGCTACCCGAGCACATCGTTGCGCTCGGCGACCAGGCCTAGCTGCGCGCTCGGAGGGTTGTGGGAGACTCCGTACCGTGTCGGCTGGGATTAGGCCTGCGTCGTCGGTCGTCGCCGCGGCGGCTCTGGTCGGGTTACTGGCACTTGCAGTTGGATCTGGACCGCTGGTAGCAAGCGCGTCGGGCGCCACGCCCCGATCGTGTTCGACGTACCCCAGGCCCGGGACGTTGGCGCCACCAGGAAGCTCGGTCCCGAGGGCGATCCTGCGCAGGTACGGCCTGTTCCGACGGGGCCAACGAGGCGATGACCGGCTTGTGCTCCGGAAGCTGCAGGCAACGCTGCCGGCGTCGGGGATCGTGAGTTCAGGGATTCGGTTGCTCGGCCGAGCCGGCAATCGGGGGAGGCTGTACGCGATCCCCGCTGAGCATTTCCTCCCCCTCCGGATAGCGCCGCTGCGCTGCTTGCCCGCAAGGCAGCGTCAGATCGAGCGTGACCTGCTGCCGTCGCTGCGTCGCGATTACGCACAGCCGGCGGTGTGTGTCGCCGAGGTCGGCGGTGACGATCCCGGGGCGACGCCGGTCGAGAACTGCGCGGGGCTGTCCGGAACCCCGGACGCGATGCTCGGAACCGCGGCGACACCGCTACTCGGGCTGGCCCCAGACGGGGTCACCTCGGTCACCGCCCGCTTCCTGACTGCCCCGGCCCGGACGGTCACGGTCCGTCACAACTTCTACGAGATCCTCGCTCGATCGCCGGCGCCGAGACCGTGCGGGGTGGAGTGGCTCGACGCGTCAGGGAGTGTCGCGAGGTCGGTAGCGGGCTGCAACTATCAGAACGCCGAAGTCGTCCCGCTGATCACGTATCGAATCTATGCGGTCCACGAGCTCATCACGGTTCGGGCGGACGTCAGCACGATGGCTGGGGCCATCGGCGCGGGCAATCTCGTTGAGGCTGAGTCGGACTGGTTGACCGCCCACATGGCGTGGCTCGACATCGGCCAGGATGACGGTGCCTACGGTTGCTTCGGAGAACTCGGCGACGAGATCGACGGAACGGCGGCGGGTCTCGTCGGCGGCACCGCCAGCCCCCAGTTCACGGGGTTTCACAAGATCGAGTTGGACCTTTGGACAGACGGGAACCTGACCGCAGCGGCCGCGGACGCCGCGACCCTGCAGCAACTCGTGAACACGCTGGTGGCGACCCCGATCGGGACCGAGCTTCCCGTGACTCAGGACGGCATCGCGAACTGGGTCCTGCGCCCGCACGAGATCCTCGAGGATGCCATGCGCGACACGCTCACGGGGGATGACGAGTACGGCAGCGGGACCGCCCTCGCTTCGATCACAGCCGACGTCTCGGCGGTCAGGGAGCTGCTGGGTCTGCTCGCCCCCGTCCTGGATCCGCTCGCGCCGCACCTCGTCGCGCGCGCCAACGGACAGCTGAGCGCGGTCATCGCCGCCGTCGATCAGGCCGAGATGAACGGCGCTTCGGTCGCTGTCAGCGATCTCCCGGCCCTCGCCCGCGAGCGGGTCGACGCAGCGGTCGGGGCAGCCATTGAGACCCTCGCGCCGATCCCGGATCTGCTCACAAGCACCGGTAACGTCGCGCCGCTGACCTAGTGCGACGATTCACAGAGGTCACACGCCGCTCACAGGGCGAACGTTCCGTACCCATCTCCCCAAGGTGCGTGCCGCGCTGGGACCTCAATCATGACGTGGGATCATCTGTGCTGGTATGAGCCTGGACCGCCGCGAATTCTTGAGCCGCACTGGCGCCGCGGCGGTTGGCGTCGCGGGAGCGCTCGGCGCGCCCGGCATCGCCGAGGCCGACGCCAAGCGGGGAAGCAAACACGCCCCGTCCCATGCCACTGATCCACTTCTGGCTGATGGGGCCTTACAGAAAGCCGTGGTCAGCGACCCGTCCGCGCGTCTGCCGGCGGTTCCCTTCCACGGCCGCCACCAGGCTGGGATCACCAACTCGCCGCCGCCCGCCGCCTGCTTCGCGGTCTTCAACATCACCGCCGGCACGCGCGGTGCGCTGATCGGCACGCTCCAGACGCTGACGAAGCGGGCCCGGTTCCTCACCCAGGGAGGCGTGCCGGTTGACCTCGGCACGGTCTCACCGCCGTCCGACAGCGGCACGCTGGGCCCCGACATCCCGCCAGACGGGCTGACGGTCACGGTCGGGCTCGGCGCCAGCCTGTTCGAGAACCCCGCATTCGGGCTGGCGGGCAAGAAGCCCAACCGGCTGACTGAGATGACGTCGTTCCCCAACGACAATCTGCAGCCCGATATCACCGGGGGCGACATCCTGCTCCAGATCTGCGCCGGCCAGCCGGACACGGCGATCCACGCGCTGCGGGACATCGCCAAGCACACCCGCGCCGGCATGCAGATCGCCTACCGGATGGACGGGTTCCAGGCGCCGCAGCGGCCGAACGGGGTGCCGCGCAACCACTTCGGGCACATGGACGGGATCGCCAACCCGGACCTGACGGACCCCTACGTCGCCGACCGGCTGCTGTGGGTCACCGACAAGACCGATGAACCCGCGTGGACCCGCGGCGGCACCTATCACGTGTTCCGCATCATCCGGATGTACATCGAATTCTGGGACCGAGTGTCGCTGAACGAGCAACAGACGATGATCGGCCGCTACCGCGCCTCGGGCGCGATGCTCGGTACGACGTCCATCACGGACGTGCTGGACTTCGCCAAGGACCCGCAGGGCAAGATCATGCCGCTCACCGCGCACATCCGGCTGTCGAACCCGCGCACCAAGGCGACCGAGGACAGCCGGATCCTCCGCCGGGGCTACAACTACGACAACGGCATCGACCTCGCTGGGAACCTCAACATGGGATTGCTCTTCAACTGCTTCCAGCAGGACCTCGTTCGCCAGTTCGTCGCCAACCAGACGAGGCTCATCGGCGAGCCGATGGTGGACTACATAGCTCCGGTCGGAGGCGGCTACTTCTTCGCCGTGCCCGGCGTTCAGGACGCCAGCGACTGGTACGCGCGGCGGCTGTTCGAGTGAGCATCATGTCCGGACCGCTCAGCAACGCACACACTGTCACCAAGCTTCCCGCTCAGGACCTCGAGCGGGCACGCGCGTTCTACCGCGATAAGCTCGGGCTCGAGCCGGTCGAGGAGCGCGCAGGCGGCCTGCGGTACGTCTGCGGGTCGACCGAGTTCCATCTCTTCAGCTCGGCGGGAACGCCGTCGGGCGAATCGACCCAGATGGGATTCGAGGTCGAGAACCTCGAGGCGACCCTCGCCGACCTGCGAGCCCGAGGTGTGACGTTCGAGCGCTTCGAGATGCCTGGCTTCGATGTCCGCGGCGACACGATCGCCGCCCCCGACAACTACCCGAGCAAGGGCACCGGCGAACTCGGCACGTTCTTCTACGACAGCGAGGGCAACCTCATCGGTATCGCCCAGCCGGTCGACGAGGGCGCGACACGGGGGTAGCGCCCGCGGGCGGACGCACCGCGGGGGAAGGCCGGCGTCACACCCGAGATCGGTGCGAGCTCGGGAATCGGTGGGGCCGAGGACTCCCGCATCTGACGGATGTGACAGGGTTCGGTCATGGGGCGACTGGGAGCGCGGCGCGCTCGCGAGAGAGCGTGGCCGGTTCGGTTGCCTTGAGTCGGCTGAGCGCGTCCCTTGGGCGAGCCCGTCTGCCGGTGCTCGGACTGTTTGCCGGCGCGTTGTTCGTCGCGACGCCGTCGGCGTTGGCGGGACCCGTTCCCGCCGCGTCCGCTTCGGTCCAGGTCCGGCTCGGCACCGCGCCCAGCCGGCCCGCCGGCGCGCAGGTTGTCGGGTCGCTGGCCGGCTCCACCCGAATCCCGCTGACGATCACGCTGGCGCCCCGTGACCCGGCGGCCCTGGCCGCTTACGCGACCGAGGTTGCCACCCTGGGCTCGGCCGTCTTTCGCCACTATCTGACGTTGGCCCAGTTCCGCCGGCGATTCGCTCCGACGGACGCCGAGATCGAGGTCGTTCAGCAGTCGCTCGAGGCGGATGGGCTCGAAGCGGGGACCGTCACCCCGAACGGCCTCGCGATCGAGTTGTCGGGCACCGCCACCGCGCTCGGGCGCGCCTTCTCGACCTCGTTCGAGCGTGTCGCGCTGTCCAGCGGGCGCACGGCCTACGCCAACACGCAGGCGCCGAAGCTCGAGAGTGCGGTCGCCGAAGGGATCCAGAGCGTGATCGGGCTGAACGACCTGGCGCAGGAGCAGACGCTGCGGGTGGCGCCGCCGCGGTCGGCGGCAGGCGCAGTCGAACCGCGGTCGACGCCGCACGTGGTCACGGGCGGCCCGCAGCCTTGCCAGGCCGCGATCACGGCGGGAACCGACGACAGCTCGTACACGGCCGACCAGCTCGCGTCCGCCTACCGGTTCTCCAGCCTGTACGGCGCGGGCGACGAGGGGGCGGGGCAGACGGTCGCGATCTTCGAGCTCGAGCCGAACCTCGCGTCGGACATCGCCGCTTACCAGAACTGCTACGACACCAGCGCCGCGGTGAGCTACGTGAAAGTCGACGGCGGCGTAAGCAGCGGCGCCGGGTCGGGCGAAGCGGCGCTCGACATCGAGGACGTCATCGGCCTGGCGCCGAAAGCGAGCGAGATCGTCTACCAGGGGCCGAACACCGAGGCCGGCGTCGTCGATACCTACAGCAAGATCATCACCTCGGACGACGCCAGCGTGATCTCGACGTCGTGGGGGGAGTGCGAGTCGGAAGAGGGCTCCAGCGCCGCCGACGCCGAGAACACGCTCTTCCAGGAGGCCGCCACGCAGGGCATGTCGGTGTTCGCCGCGGCCGGCGACGACGGCTCGGAGGATTGCGGCAACAACCAGCTCGCGGTTGACGACCCCGGTAGCCAGCCGTTCGTGACGAGCGTCGGCGGGACATCGCTGACCGCGCTGGGACCGTCTCCGACCCAGTCGGTCTGGAACGACGTGTGCTCGGACGGACAGTGCGGCGGGGGCGGCGGCATCTCGACGTTCTGGCCGATGCCGACCTTCCAATCGCACGCCGCGCCCGGGCTGAACGTGATCAACGGCAAGTCCTCGGGCACCCAGTGCGGCGCGGCGTCCGGCTACTGCCGCGAGGTCCCCGACGTCTCGGCCGACGCCGACCCGGACACCGGGTACCTGATCTACTACGGCGGTGGCTGGAACGGGATAGGCGGAACCAGTGCCGCGGCGCCGCTGTGGGCGGCATTCACTGCACTGGTCGACGCCTCGTCCGGCTGCGCCGGTCACCCGATTGGCCTCGCCAACCCTGATCTGTACGCCGCCGCGGGGAGTGATTACGGGGCCAATTTCAACGACATCACCTCGGGCGACAACGACATAACGGGCACCAACAATGGACGGTTCGGGGCCGGAGCCGGCTACGACATGGCGTCCGGGCTGGGCACCCCGATCGGCTCGGGCCTGCCGGCCGCGCTGTGCACCGGCGGAATCACGGTCACGCCCCCGGGCGGCCAGACCGGCGTCGTCGGCATCCCAGTCGCCAACCTCCCGATCGTGGCCACCGCCTACAACAACGCGACGGTGACCTTCGCGGCGACTGGGTTGCCTCCCGGGGTGTCGATCGGCCCCGCCACCGGCATCATCTCCGGGACGCCGACGGCCGCCGGGGCGTTCACCGTGAACGTCACGGTCAGCGACCACAGCAGCATCGGGAGCGGATCGGGGGCCGGAAGCGGAGAGGGGAACAGCAGCGGGGCCGGCTCGTCGACCACGTCGTTCAGCTGGAACGTCGCGACCCGCTCCACCGGGATCTCCATCTCGTGCTCGCCGCCGTCGGTGCCGGCGTTCGTGACGACGACCTGCACGGCGACGGTCGCCGATACAGAAGCCGGGACGGCGACCACGCCGACCGGAATCGTCAGCCTGACATCGACATCGGCCGGGGCGGGGGCCTCCGCGGGCGGCCGAAGCTGCACACTGGCCGGCACGTCCGCGACCGGGGTGGCCAGCTGCGAGCTCGCCTACGCGCCGAGCGCGATGGGTGCGCAGACGGTCGCCGCCGGCTACGCCGGGGACGCCACGCACGCGCCATCGACCGCGGCCCCCGCCCCGCTTGCGGTCACCAACCCAGCCGCGCCGCAAAACACGAGCGCACCGGCAATCGCGGGGACGGCGAAGTCCGGCGCGACCCTGTCGTGCGGACCGGGAGCGTGGACCAACGACCCGTCGAGCTTCACGTACCAGTGGAGCCGCAACGGCACGCCGATCGCCGGCGCAGCCGCATCCACATACACCGTCCGCACGGCAGACGAGGGCAGCACGCTGACGTGCACGGTGACCGCGATCAATCCCGCCGGCGCCGGCCCGGCGAACACGAGTAATGGCGTCTCCGTTCCCGTGCCTCACGTTGCCGGCTGCCCCGCAGCGACCGGCCGGCTGTCGGGAACCACCCTCGGGTTGATCAAGCTCGGTGAGTCCCGCAAGGCGGCGCGATCCGCCTACCACCATGACAAGGACCACCGCACCTCCGACACCGACCTGTTCTGCTTGACCCCGCACGGGGTCGAGGCGGGCTACCCGTCCTCAGCCCTGCTCAGGGGCGACTCGAACCAGAAGCGAGGCAAGCTGCGAGGCCACGTCGTATGGCTGGAGACAGCCAACGCCCGCTACGCCATCGATGGTGTCGCGCCCGGCGCCACGCTCACGGCGGCGCGGCAAGCGCTGACATACGGGATGCTGGCGCGCGCTGGCGGCAGCGAGTGGTACCTGGCGCGTGACGGCGCAGCCACTGTGGTGATCGAGGCTCGCGGCGGGATCGTGCAGGACGTGGGCGTCGCCAGCATGCAGGTTACGGGGACCGCCAAGGCCGACAAGGCGTTCGTGAAGGCTTTCGGTTGAGAACCCGTTAGCGCCGGCGAACCTGCTGATCGCCGCCAGGATCAAAGGATGCGTTCACGGGCCATCCCTGCCCGTGAACGCACCAAATGACGCCCCCAACTACTTCGTTCCTACGCCCCCTTCGATCCCGTATCGGCATCTGATCGGGAACCTTTAGCAAGAATTCTGAGGTTCTTGCAGGATCCGCCACCTGCGACGGACGCGACCGAACGTCAGGGTCGTTTCGAGCTGCTCGCCCGTCGTCGGCCGGCGGCGCTGCTGCTGGCGGCGACACTGTTGGCAAGCGCTCGGTGAACGGCGGGCACCTGGAGTGTGTGAGGACGGTGGTCACTTCGTCAGTCCGTGGCCGGCTGGCGACCTGCATAACCTGACAACGGAGGCGTCGAGCCGGGACCGTGTCGGATCTGGCATGCCCCGCATGCATCCTCCGACAGCGTTCACGTCGACCGCGCCGATTGTCAGGATTTGCAGGTTATTTCCGGCCCATCCGGCCTGCGTCCCGCATCGAGCACCCGCACCCTCCTCCAGATGCCCGCCGTTCAAGCCCGGTTCGCCTGACGACCGGTCGGGAAGGCCGGACGGTCCGGATTACCCCCCGATAGGCCCGAGCGCCGGCTCGCGACCGTAGGTGCTGAACGGGCGAAAAGCGGGAGAGCGCCAGGTAGGCTTCCGAACGTTCAGGCTCGCGCTGCTCGGATGTTCGTCAAGAAGCGGAGCCGTGAAACTCGACAAGGAGGGCTGGGGCATGGCTGGAGAGGGATCCGCGGCGCTGGGTGCGCCGGAGCTCGCGGGCGCGATGGTCAACCCGCGAGGGTTTGGGAAGAAGGCGTCGGTGGGCGCGATTGGCGGCGTCGTCGGGGCGGTCGCGGCGACCGCGGTCGCGAGTCGATCGTCGAAGGCCTCGGATGTTCCCGCCTTCGGCCGGGTCGGCTACATCGCGGCCAGCGAGGCCGAGGTGGCGTTGATCAAGACGAAGTCTGGTGCGCTCAAGATGAAGGTCACCGACCAGGTGCTGGCCCGCGCCCCGCGCGAGGAACTGCAAACGGTCGAACTCAAGGATGGCAAGCTGCTCTCGTCTCTCCGGTTGCAGTTCACCAACGGAACTGTGTGGGAGTTCGATGTGCCGAAGATCGGCAAGAAGAACGCCAAGCAGCTGGTCGCGGTGCTGGGGGGCAGCGTCGTCTGATCCGGCCGGCGGGCGGCGCGTCTCGACCGTGCTCCGTACACCCTGTCCTGAGCCCGACGAACGCGGAGCCTGCCCGGGCTGCGCGTGCGTCACCATATGGGTAGCGCAAACACGGAACCACGACAAGGAGGAGCACAGAGATGGCTGCAACCGAGAAGGCGATCCTTGCGGGCGGGTGCTTCTGGGGTGTCCAGGATCTGATCCGCAAGCTCGATGGCGTGAGCGGCACGCGCGTTGGCTACACCGGCGGCGACACGCCTAACGCGACCTACCGCAACCACGGCTCGCATGCCGAGGCGATCGAGATCCTGTTCGACCCGGATCGCATCTCCTACCGGGACCTGCTCGAGTTCTTCTTTCAGATTCACGACCCGACGACGATGAACCGCCAGGGCAACGACGTCGGGGCGAGCTATCGCTCGGCGATCTACTACGTCGACGACGAGCAGCGCCGCATCGCCGAGGACACGATCGCCGATGTCGACGCCTCCGGCCTGTGGCCGGGCAAGGTCGTCACCGAGGTGGAGCCCGCCGGACCGTTCTGGGAGGCGGAGCCCGAGCACCAGGACTACCTCGAGCGCTACCCCAACGGATACACGTGCCACTTCGTCCGCCCGGGCTGGAAGCTGCCGCGCCGAGCGCAGGAAGCGGCGCGCTGAGCGGACGCCGGCTCGGACCGAAGGCTGACGCCTGGAGGGTCCGTCATTCGGCGAGTGTGCGCTCCATGTCGTCGGCCAGAGCCGGGTACTGGTAAGGACCCGGCGCGCGTAACGCAGCGATTACCCGCTGCTGGTTTTCCGCGCTCTTGTCCTGGCCGAGCTTGATCTTGCACACAAAATGCGCGATCGGAATGCGCAGCCCGACCGTTCCCTTGGCCAACTGCGCGCCCCACTCGGGGTCGAGGAATTGTGGTTGGTCGACGTGGCGCTCGAAATGCTCCACGAGCCGTGTCAGCACCCGCAGGTTCTCGTCCGCGCCGAGAATCTCGGGCACCCCGTAACAGTGCGCGACGCTGAAGTTCCAGGTCGGGGCGGGCGTCGTCCCCGGCTCGTACCAGCTCGGGCTGACGTAGCCATGGCGGCCCTGGACGATCAGCATGATCTCCTGCTCGCCGAATCCATGGACTCGTTCATCCGGACGCCCGACATGGGTCAGCACCGCCAGCTCGGCCGACTCCTCATCGAGGAGCACTGGATAGTGCGACGCGACAAGCTCGCCGGCGTTGCTGCTCACGAGAGTGCACCACGGGTTTTCGCGGATCAGTTGCCGCACCACCTCGGGGTCGTTGCTGGCGTGGATCGGATTCGGTCGCATAAATAGCCTCGCAGCGGGACCCGTCGCCGGCGCCCCACACGACAGAACGCTAACGCTAGCTGGCGCGAGCGCCGTAGCGCCTCGGTCGCCCGTCGAGAATCACCGTCTCGGTCTCGAGTCGCGCCGTCGTCGACTAGCGTCTTCGCCTTCTCGGCGGATTATCTGGCGAGCATCGGTGAGGGTGGGATGTGGGTGTGGCCCTTGATCTCCGGGATGATCATGGCCACCTCGTCGACGTAGCACCAGCTCCAGTCCTCTCCCGGCTCGAGTGAGCGGATCAGCGGGTGACCGGTCGAGTGGTTGTGAGCGGTGGCGTGCCGGTTCGGAGAATCGTCGCAGCAGCCGACGTGACCGCACTCGAGGCAGATCCGCAGGTGCAGCCAGACCCCGCCTTCTCGCAAGCAGTCCTCGCACCCCGGCACCGAGTCGGGCAGATTCAGGATCGTGATCGTGTCGAGGTGAGTGCACGTCGTCATGTTTGAGCCTCCGTTGATGTCGGGGTGGGCTGTTGGATTGGAAGCCAGACGTGGAAGGTGGTGCCGTCCTCGCCGGTGTCGAACGCGAGCGAGCCCCCGTGGCGCTCCTCGACGATCCGCCGAGCGGTGTCCAGGCCGAGGCCTGTGCCCTTACCCACGTCCTTGGTCGTGTAGAACGGCTCGAACACGTGTGAGCGGGCCTCGGCGGGGATGCCCGATCCTGTGTCGGCGATGTCGACCACGATGCACCTGCCGTCCCGGCGCGTGCGCAGTGTGATCGTGCCGGAGGAGCCGAGCGCGTCGATTGCGTTATCGAGCAGGTTCGTCCACACCTGGTTGAGCTCCGAGCCGTAGATCGTCAGCGGGGGCAGCGTGCGGTCGTAGTCGCGCTCGAGCGCGATCTCGGTGTGCTTGAGCTTGTGGCCCATGACCTTGAGCGTGGTCTCGAGGCCCTCGTGGATGTCGGCCTCCACGACCCCGCCCCGGTCCATGTAGGCGTAGGCCTTGACCGCGCCGATCAAGGAGCTCATCCGCTCGGTCGACTCGCGCAGGTCGCTGACGAGTCGCTGCGCGCTCAAGGATGCCGCCACCGATCGCAGCGCCGCGGGCGTGGCCGATCCCGCCGATGCGCGCATCTGCTCGAGCCAATCCGCATCGAGTCCGGCGGCAGCCAGCGGTTCGGCCACTCGCCATGCATCGGGCACACCGAGCGCCTCCAGTCGGTCGCGCATGTCGTCCTCGGCGTCCGCGGCGTCGAGCGCAGACAGCGGATTGCGATCGGCGCACTGGCGCAGTGCCTGATCGCGCAGATCAGCGATCCGGCCCGCAGCGTCGCGCTCGACGCCGGCCTGGACCAACTCCCTGAGCGTCGCACCGATCACGTCGAGCGCCTCGGCGAGGTCGGCCGCCGAACGTCGGGCGGCCGACGCTGGGTTGTTCAGCTCGTGCGCGAGCCCCGCGGACATCGTCCCCAACGCGGCGAGCCGCTCGCGGCTCTGCTCGATCGCCGTGAAGCGTGCGACCACGGGCCGGACCTGGCGCATGATCCGGCCGTGCACCGGCGGGTGCGCCAGTGCCAGGCGCCGGAACTCGGCCGCCGGGATCAGCGCCACGCGCGCAGGCGTGATCGCTGTCATGTGCGCGCGGAGCACGGTCTCCGTGAGCGTCGGCACCGCACCAATCCACGTCGGCGCGCTCTGATGACCGCTGGGCTCGAGGCGATCGCCGTCCGCGACGAACATCTGAAGGCTCCCCTCGAGCAGGCAGACAAGGCCCTCGGACTCCTGGCCGCCCTCTATCACGACCTCCCCGGCGTCGAATCGACGCTCCTGCGCCACCGCGGCCCACTCAGCCAGCGCGGCATCGTCGAGGTCGTCGAACAGGTCGACCGGACGCAGGTCCGCAACCGCCACGGGCGTTTCTCCGACGGACGTCATCCCTCGGCCAGATATTGATGTATGAGCGACACCGCCATCGACCCTTCTCCGACGGCGCTCGCGACCCGCTTGATCGAGCGCGCGCGGACATCGCCGGCGACGAGCACGCCGGGAACGCTCGTCTCGAGCGGGAACGGATCGCGCTGGAGCGGCCAGCCGTCCTGCTTGGCGTCGAGCCCGGCCAGGATGAAGCCGCGCTCGTCGCGTGCCACGACTCCGGCGAGCCAGTCCGTGAGCGGCATCGCCCCGATGAACACGAAGCACGCGTCGACGTTTTCGGTCGATTCGCTGCCATCCGGGTTGCGCAGACGCAGCGTCCGCAACTGCCCGTCGCCCTGCGCCGCTATCGCCTGGGTGCGGGTCCGGACCTCGACGTTGTCGAGCGCCTCGATCTGCTCGATCAGGTAGTGAGACATCGACTTCGCGAGCGAGTCGCCGCGGACGAGAATCGTGACGAGCCGCGCGTACTTGGAGAAGTAGACCGCCGCCTGTCCCGCCGAGTTGGCGCCGCCGATCACGACGACGTGCTGGTCGCCGCACGAGCGTGCCTCGGTCAGCGCCGCGCCGTAGTAGATGCCCTGTCCGGTGAGATCGGCGAACCCCGGAACGTCGAGCTGGCGGTAGGACACGCCCGAGGCAACGAGCACACTCGAGGCGCTGAGGCTGCCGCCCCCCGAGAGCTCGACGATCCGGCCCGATCCTTCGACCCGCAGCGCGCTGGCGTTCTGGAGACTCAAGAGTTCCGCTCCCAGCCGGCGCGCCTGATCGGTCGCACGGCGAGCCAGGTCAGACCCGCTCAACCCGATGGGGAACCCGAGGTAGTTCTCGATCCGGCTCGACTGGCCGGCCTGACCGCCCGGCGCCTCGCGCTCGACCATGATCGTCTTGAGCCCCTCTGACGCACCGTACACAGCTGCCGCGAGCCCAGCTGGTCCACCGCCGACGATCACGAGGTCATAGTGCTCGGACGCCGGCTGACCGGCAACGCCGAGCCGCTCCGCCAGCTCGAGCACCGTCGGGCGCTCGAGCACCGTCCCGTCCTCTAGCAGCGCCACCGGAAGGCGATCCTCCTCGACGCCCGCCACCGTCAACAGCTGGCGGGCCTCAGCCTCGCGCTCGACGTCGAGCCACCGCGCCGGCACCCCGTTGCGGGCCAGAAAATCACGGAGGTCGTGCGTCGCCCGGGAAAAGCGATGCCCGATCAGACGGACACCGCCGGACTCGAGCGCGGCTCCCGCCTCCCAGGAGCCGAGCAGGTCCTCCACGACCGGGAACAACTGCTCTTCCGGCGGGTCCCACGGCTTGAGCAGGTAGTAGTCGAGCGAGACCTCGTTGATTGCCTGGATCGCCGCCTCGGTGTCGGCGTACGCCGTCAGCAGGACCCGTTTGGCGGTTGGAACGACCTCCCGTGCGCGAACGAGGTAGTCGGTGCCCGACATCCCCGGCATCCGCTGATCGGCGACCAGCAACGCCACCTGCTCGCCGCGACGGACCAGCTCACGGAGCGCCTCGAGCGCCTCCTCGCCCGACGCGGCGCGAACGATCCGGTAGCGCTCGCCGAACCCGCGACGCAGGTCGCGCGAGACCGCGGCCAGCACCGCGGGCTCATCGTCCACCAAAACGATCGCGGGGCGCCGCCGGGAGGGCTCGCTCATACCGCTAACGGTAACCGCGCTCACCCGGTGAGTGCTAGCAGGGGGTCGCGTGCGAAGATCACCGCATCACCATCAGCGGACAGGCCGCCGGACTTAGCGAGGGAAGAGATGAATCTCGAAGAAACGCTGGAGAAGGTCGTCGAGCTGGCGCGCGAGGAGCTTCACATCGTTCGCAAGCGGGCTGAAGAAAAGACGCCGGCTCGCGACCATGGCAAGGACTACCACGAGGCCCAGGCGGCCGCGGACCGCCTGGATCATTACGCCCACCAGCTTTACCGGCTCCACGACGCCGAGTACCACGATGGTTGGAGGCACCAGAGCGCCGGCGACCGGAGCTAACCCTGACTCAGGCGACGCCCTTGACGCCACAGCCACGCCAGCGCAATCAGGAGCAGAACGATGAAGGCCGCGCTGGCGATGGTCGCGACGGTGAGGCCGTCGATGACGATGCGGGCGATCAGGCCGAGCAGGATCAGGCTGAGGACGACCGCGCTGACGCGGATACGGCGCATGGCTTGATCGAACATGGCGCGCCGGTCCGGTGATCGCTCGATCCGCGCGCGGTGCGGGCCGGACGCGTAGCTGCTCACGGCATCACCGGCGACGTTGCGGAGGCTGGACTGTCCACGCCCTCAGTCGCCGACGCTCGGGCCGGTCGGGCGGGTCGGCGGCGCAGGCGAACGAAACCGGTGACGCCGCCCAGACTGGGAACCCAGAACGCGATCGCGTGGTAGATGACGACCGCGGCCGCGGCCTGCGTCGCCGGCGCCCCGTACAGGATCAGCGTCCCGGCGAGCCCGGCTTCGAGCACCCCGAACCCGCCCGGCACCGGAAGCATGTTCGCCATGTATCCGATGATGTAGCCGAGCACGAGCGCGTCGATCGGAATCGTGTGGCCCGTTGCGGCAAACGCGGCGCCGAGCGCGGCGATGTCGCAGCCGAGATAGGCGATCGCGCCGAGGAGCCGCCAGCTCGGGTGGATCAGCGCGTGGCGTGCCCCGTCGATGCCCGCGGCGAGGTCGATGAGCCACGTAGGCCAACGACGGCCGGGCGTGCGCCTGATCAGGACCGGGAGGGCGAGCGTCGCCGTGGTCGAGCCCACTCCCAGCAGAATCGGTATGCCGGCGAGGGGCAGGGTGTTGGTGCCGCCCATGGCGCCGGTGGCCAGCATCGCGCCGGCTCCGGCCAGCGCGGCGACATTCGCTGCGCTGGTGAGGAAGAACAGACCGCTTGACCGCTCGATGATCTGCCGCGTCGACATCCCGGACTGGCGGAGAAGGAAACCCCCAATCGCCAACGCGCCGACGCCTCCGGTCGGCAACAGCGCACCCGACGCCTGCTCGGTCCACGCGAGCTCCCGGGCCTGGCCGGTCGGCACCGGCGCGAAGAACAGCCGGAAGATCACGACATAGCCAACGCACGAGCCGAGCTCGAGCGCGACCGCCGCGGCCACCCAGACGGGGTTCATCCGAGCGATCTGGTGAGCGACGCTGCGTAGCGGGGGGACCGCGAGCAGGAGGGTAAGCGTCGCGGTCGCAAGCACGACGGCTGCAGCGAACCGACGGCCGACGGAGGCGAACGCGCTTGCCGGCGCCGGCCGCCGAACCTCCGGGCCGGTGGCTGGTGGCTCGGCGGCAGCCGACGATCGGCTGACGCTCCGCGGGCGAGCGTCGCATCGGACCGTGGAATCACGACCTGAGGTTCGGGAGCGCCGGGCCTCGGCCGGCGGCGAGCCGGCGGAGGAGTTGGGGTCGATCGTGGCGCTCATCGGTCGTGAAGTTGTTGACTAAGCAATCAAATATACAGAACTGGTTGACGTATCAACTTCCGCGTCCGTTCTGATAGCGGCATCGTCGTCGCCGCGACCGGTCGGCACATCGGCGCGCGGGTTGATCGCGGGGTCGATTTCGCCCCGTTCGTCCACCCACGGGTGGAAGCCGGAGCTGTGTCGTTGCGAGATGTCGTGGATGTAGCTGGCTATGACAGCTTCAGAAAGCAGGCGGCTGCTGGTGTGGGTGGTCATGCGGCTTCTCTCTCGATGTCGAAGTTGATGTGAGCGGCAGCGTCTGCCGCGAGGGTGTCGTCAGCCAGCTGCAGCCCCGTCTGGACGCGGCGCGGCCGCAGGAGCGCGAAGGCGATGACGATGCCGACGGTGATCGTTGACGCGCCGACGAGGAAGGCGAGGTGGTAGCCGCCGATCAGGGAGCTGGTGAGCCCCTGGTGGGTGGCTAGCAGTCCCTTCGTCCGGTTCGCGGCAAGGGTGCTGAGGACGGCCAGGCCGAGCGCACCGCTGATCTGCTGGGAGACGTTGGTGATCCCCGAGCCGAGGCCCGAGTCGGCGGCGGGAACGTCGGCCATCGCGATGGTGAGCAGGGGCATGAACGCGCTGCCGATGCCCAGGCCGATCGCGAAGCAGGCGAAGAAGATCGTGGGGAAGAAGGCGGTGGTCGGTCCGACCGTGCTGAACAGGAGCAGGCCGATCACCGCGCTCACCATGCCGGCGGTGAGGACGCGAACCGGCCCAAACCGGGTTACGAGCCGCGCGGTGATGCCCTGCGACAGGACGGCGACCGTGATCGTCCAGGGCAGGAAGGCCGCCCCGGTCTGCACCGCGCTGTAGTGGCGGACGTGCTCGAGGTACAGGCTCCCGAGGAAGAACGTCGAGTACATGCCGGTAACGAGGAAGCCTCTGACGAGGCTGGCCTTGATCAGGCCCTGGACGCGCAGGATGCGCATCGGCAGGATCGGGTTCTCGATGCGGGCCTCGAGCGCGACGAATGCGGCCATGAGCAGTGCGGCGACGGCGCCGACACCGAGGACCTGGGCCGAGATCCAGCCGTGGGTGGTGGCCTGCACGATCGCGTAGATGACGCCCATCAGCGACGCCGTGACGAGGATGGACCCGATCCAGTCGACCCCGTGCTCGAGCCCGAGTCCGCTGTCGGCCTGGATGAACCGACGACCGAGAACGAACGTGGCCACGCCGATCGGCAGGTTGACGAAGAAGACCCAGTGCCAGCTCAGCGCCTGGGTGAGGATCCCGCCGGCGAGAAGGCCGAGCGAGCCTCCGGCAACCGACACGAAGACGTACGCGCTCATTGCCCGCGCACGCTCGCTCGGCGTGGGGAACTCGGTAATGATGATGGCGAGGATCACCGAGGCCTGGGCGGCGGCGCCGACGCCCTGCAGGAAGCGGGCGGCGATCAGTGCGCCCTGGCTTGGCGCAATGCCGCACAGGAGCGACGCGGCGGTGAACGTGACGAGGCCGGCGAGGAACACGCGCTTGCGGCCGGCGAGATCGCCGAGCCGCCCCGCGAGCAGCAGCAGGCTCCCGAAGGTGACGAGGAACGCGTTGACGACCCAGGTGAGGTTCGACTGGCTGAAGTGGAGGTCGCGTTGAATCGAGGGCAGCGCGACGTTCACGATCGTGACGTCGAGCACGATCATCAGCTGCGCCAGGCAAACGATCATGAGCGCCGTCCAGCGACGGCTTTCGGATGGGGCAGTTATCGAGGAGACTAGGTTCATGCGGATCCCAACTTGTCGGTGATTCAGTGAGGCGCTAAAATGGAGGCCGCCTCCGAAATAACTGGAGGCTCCCTCCGGAAACTATATGGAGGCACCCTCCGTTTGTCAAGGGAATTCCCATGAGCACCACCGAACTCATCTCAGAGACCCTGATCGCCCGCCCCAAGCGGGCGGACGCTCGGCGCAACTACGAGAAGGTGCTCGCGGCCGCGCGGGAGGCGTTTGCGGAGGGAGGCGAGTCGACCGCACTAGAGGAGATCGCCCGGCGCGCCGGCGTCGGGATCGGCACGCTCTACCGCCACTTCCCCACTCGGCAGGCGCTGCTAGAGGCTCTCTACGTCAATGAGGTCGAGCAGGTCTGCCGCACCGCCGGCGAGCTTGACGGCAGCGATCCATGGGAGGCGCTCAATGCATGGTTCGAGCGCCTGATGGGCTATCTCGCGACCAAGCAAGCGCTCGTCCACGAGCTGCTCAACTACCTCGAGTCCGACGCCACGTTGTTTCAGCTGTGTCGGACGTCGCTGTACGACGCCGGCGAGCCATTGCTGAAGCGCGCCCAGGAAGCCGGGGTCGTCCGCCAGGACGTCGAGTTTCCCGAGGTGATGCAGATGGTGGTCGGCATCGCCAAGATTCCGTCCAGCGATCCGAGCCAGATCGAGCACATCCTCCGCATCGCCCTCGACGGTCTCCGCTACGACCCCGGGCTACCCGACGGCGCCGGAACGCACGCCGGGCCCGGCCGGTAGGTCGCGCCGGCGGACCGACGCCCTCTCGGTCGCCGCTGTGCCGATCAGCGCCTTGACCACGCGGGCTGTGGGGGCGTCGAGCGGTCCAGGTCGGCGTGCCAGCACGATCCGTCGCGTCTCCTGCGGCTCACCCCGCACAGCGACAACTCTGACGCCCTCGGGCAGCACATCGAACATGACGGGCGCGATCGTCGTGATGGCCAGGCCCGCGGCGACGATCTGGAGCTTGGAGAGCCAGTCGCGCACGACGTAGCGAACGTCGGGGCGCTCGGCCAGCCCGGGCCACACGCCGAGCAGCGTGTCACCGGTATCGGATCTGCTCGCGACCCAGACTTGTCCTTCGAGCTCGGTGACCTCGACAGCCTGGGCATGGGCGAGTTCGTGGTTTGCCGGCACGCCGATTGCCAGCTCGCGCTCTGCGAGCGTTGTCAGTTCGAACGCGGGCGACTCGGCGTCCAACGGCCGGAACGGCGGCGTACGGGCGAGGACGGCAAGATCGAGCGTGCCCGCTCGCAGGGCACGCGTCAGTGCCGGCGTAGTGGCCTCCCGCAGGCTGACATTCAGCTGCCGCGGCAACGCCGCGAGCGCCTTCGGTATGAGCCCGGCAGCGGCTGCCGGGAATGCGCCGAGTCGCACCGGTCGGCGATCGGTCTGCTCGCCGGCCAGCTCGCGCCGCGCGGAGTCGAGTTCCTCGAGCACGCGGACCGCGCTCGTCAGCAGCCGCGCTCCCGCCGGCGTCAGCGTGACGCCGTGACGTCCACGATCGAACAGGCGGCGTCCCGCGGCGGCTTCGAGGGTTGCGACCTGACGCGAAACCGCCGACTGGGTGTAGCCCAGGGAAACGGCTGCGGCGGAAAAGGACCCGGTTTGCGCGACCTCGCGGAGGACTCGAAGTCCGGCGGGGGAGAAATCCGTTGCCATGCGTTAAGCGCATGGTAGATGTTCGAAGTTCTCGTTTGCGGCATGGCTGTCTCCCGCTACGTTGAGGGCATGACTCCTTCACGAACCGCTCTCATCACAGGCGCCAACCAAGGACTCGGCCGCGCGCTGGCCGAAGGGCTGGCAGCCTGCATGGCGCCCGGCGATCGCGTCCTCCTGACCGGCCGAGATGCCAGCCGTGTGGCGGCCGCCGTGGCTGCCGTCGGGGACGGGCCGGCAACCGCCCGCGTCGAGGGTCGGGTGCTCGACGTCCGCGACGGGGACGCGATCGCCGCCCTGGCTGCGGAGCTCGGCGAGGTCGACATCGTCTTCTCCAACGCGACATCGCGTATGAGCCCGCAGGCCGATCCCGCCGACGAAGTTGATGCCGTCGCCGAGACCAACAACCTCGCAACGACCGGAATGCTCCGCGCGTTTGCCCCTCGTCTACGAGCCGGCGGCCGGTTGATCATCGTTGCCAGCGCACTGGGCACACTCGACAAGCTCGACCGCCGCGTTGCCGGCCGATTCGCGCAAGCCGCCAACCGGAACCTCGACGCCATCGACGCCCTCGTCGCGGACTGGCGCCAGGCCGTTCGCAACGGTCGCGCAGAAGACGAGGGGTACGGAGCGTGGCTGAACATCCCGTCGAAAGTCGCCCAGGTCGCGGCTGTCCGTGCGCTCGCCCGCGAGCGGCGCGCCGCCGATCTCCTCGACAACAAGCTGATCGTGGCGCTCTGCCCGGGCTTGATCGACACTGACGCCTCGCGTCCCTGGTTTGAGGATATGAGCGCCGCCCAGACCCCAGCCGAAGCTGCGGCCTGGCCCGTCCGGCTCGCGCTCAGCCCGACCGTCGAGCCCGCCTTTTACGGCGAGCTCGTCCAGTTCGGCAAGGTCCTCCCGTGGGAGTCCGGCATTCCGGTACCGCATACCGCGGCCGCCTGACGAGCCGGTGATCAACGTTGCGGTCCGGTCGGGACTCACGCCCACGACCGGACCGCTATCGGGTGCTCAGCCCCCTGGGGTCGACTTGCCTACCGGAACGAGCCCGGCCGCCACGGAAGCACGTAGGCGCGGTAGGTGTTCACGCCGGTCGGGAGTTCGGCGTTGAACACGACCTGTCCTGACGGGTCGAATTCCGAGAAGTAGGGAAGCGCTCCCCACCCGACGAACAGCCCGCCGTCGGGGGTCGTCTGGGCGTTACCCTGCGACGCGGCCACGAGTCCCTCGGGCTGGTCGTCGGAGGCGATCAGCGTTGCCACCCGGTGGCGCGTGTCGAGCTTCACTGTTATTGCTCGGCTGACCGAGAACTCCGGCGTCCCCGCCGACTCGTTGTCGAAGAACGTGTACTCGTTGTGGCCGATCGCCTCCGGGTCATGCTGCCAAGCGAAGATCTCACCGGCGTTGTCCAGCTTCTGGCCGGGCGCGGCGCGCAGCTTGAAGCTGCTGGCCTTGCCGCCGAGCTGCCAGATGATCCTGCCGGTGAAGGGGCTGACCTCGTAGGTGGTCCAGGTGTCGCGGGCGTCGATCAGCAGGTTGCCGTTGCTGTCGATGTGGATCGCGTTGATGTGGAACCAATCCCAAGGGGTGCTCGGCGAGTCCACCGGCAGCGGTTGCTCGCTCTGACTGAACGGGACGTGGTCCTCGCTGTTCCATTGGAACAGAACCTTGCCCGTTCTGATGTCGATTTCCTGGACGACGCCGTTGATCACCGTCTGGTCGGCGGGGCCGCCGATCGATGTCAGGTTGGCGGTCGCGGTCGTGTAGGACAGGATCAGCGCCGTGTTCCAAGGCGTGATGAGGAATTCGTGTCCGTCGGCGCTGAGGCCGTTGCCGGCGTTGACGGTGGCGATCTGCTGGTAGCGATCGTTGTAGATGTAGTCGGTTCCGCTCGCGAGGCCACCGAGCCCGGTTCCCTGCCAGAAGGTGAGGACGGGCTTGCCGAGGTAGGTCTGGGTGCGGAAGTCCGCCGCGGTCAGTCCCTGCGGGACCGCGTGGAACCAGACGATGTTGCCGCGGCGGTCGAGGATCTCTGCGCCGTTGGCATAGGTGCTCGTGTCGCCGGTCGGCGTGATGAAGATGTCGCCGGGGGCGACGTGGCCGCTCGAGGTGAGGATCGTGACAGGAGGTGGCGCGGTGGGGATTGCTGCGACCGCCGACGCTGCCGCTGCCAGCGCCAGGACGGCGGAGAGACCCGCCGCGCGGGCGATCCGTCGGCGGAATCGGCCGGACCGGGTATGGCGAGTGTGCGTCGAGTGATGTCGAGGCATCGGGTGTGTTCCTCTCAGACGAATGAATCGATATGACGGTCAGCGCGGGCGTGTGCCAGCGAGTGGATGTAGGTGGACAGCAGGCGGTGAGCGCCCGCGGATGCGGTGGCGTACTCGCGCGAGGTCACCTCGAGCACCCCCTGGGTGTCGAGACTCGTAGCGCGGCCGGAGGTGACCCAGTCGCACAGGATCTTCGGGGTGACTTCCGGATGGAATTGCACGCCGAGGTGTCCGCGTACCGAGTACGCCTGTGGCCCGAGCCGGCTGTGTGCGAGCAGTTGGGCCTTCGGCGGGAGGCTGATCACGTGCTCTTGCCAGGCCAGCCACGGCCCGGGGGAGATCCATCCGGGGATTGAGCTCGAGATCCACATCCAGCCGTGCCGGGCCTGGCGCGCGGGCTCGACGCCGCCGCCAAGGGCCAACGCCAGGGTCTGCGCCCCGGATCCGACCCCGAGCACCGCGGTGCCCGCGGAGTCGGCCTGGCGGAGCCAATCGAGCTCCGTCTCGATCGAGCCGGTGGCCTGGTCATCAACCGCGTCGTCGTACCCCAGGGTGGCCGCCAGCGTGAACGACGCGGGGTCTGGCAGCGGCTCGCCGCGATCGACACGTACGGTTCTCGAGCGAAAGCCGGCCGCGGCCAACGCGTCGAGTAGGAGCCCTCCGGGGGCGTCGTCCCGATGCTGAAGCACAACCGCCGAGGACCCGGCGGCCTCGCTTGCATGACCCATCACATCACCTCTTTTTTGGAATCGAAGTACTGGGATCGGAGTTGCCGCCGCGGCTCCGAGCCGCGGGCGCGGCCTGAGTAGCGGCCAGGGCGGCACGAAAGCCGCCCTGGCCGTGGGAGAGGAGAGACCCCGGGTCGCCATCGTGCGGGTGCGAACCCGGGGGTGAGAAGCAGGGCGTCTATGCCCTACATCGAGCAGGCGTGCCTGCTGCAGCCAGCCGGCCGCTGACTACGGCGATCTCCCGGATGGGGTCATCGGGGAGTCTGATGAGGCGGTAACCGCACAATGTCGATCAAGATTATTGAAATTGGGTGGCGCTGTCAACAGTCCGGGCCGCGGGCGTTCGGTGGCGCGGGGCGTTCGGTGGCGGGGCGCCGGGGGTTGGCGACGCCACAGGGGGCAGATCGTGGGAGGGGAGCCTGGTCGAGAAACCCCCCTTATATGGTCGGTTTCTCGACCAGGCTTCGCCAAATCGCGCTCGTCGACCCCCGGTCATGGCGGCCCCTTGTGCTCTCGTCACAACGCCCCAGTTTTACGCGACAGCGTCCCGGGCCGGCCTGCCGGCCACCTCTCAGGAATGAGAATCCCGCTGTCGAACTTCGGGTGTGCCCGGATCGACGCCGGCGAGGCTTGGTGCGTTAGAGCCCGTGCGACAGCGTGGCGCGGGGACCTGTGGGACCGTTCATTGCTGCTGCGAGCGCGTAGGTCAGACTCATCCTTGGGAGGTTCCCTCCGGGCGACATGTCAACCGTCGTGCGAAGGGAGCAGGAGATGGATGTGATGGTGGAGCGGTGCGCGGGTCTCGATGTGCATCGCGACGATGTCGTGGCGACCGTCCGCGTTCCGGGGACCGGCCGTCGAAGGTGGGATCAGGAGACACGAACGTTCCGCGCCACGCTCGGCGGGCTCGCCCAGCTCGCCGGATGGCTGGCCGAAGTCGGTGTGACGCTTGTCGGGATGGAGGCCACCGGCGTGTATTGGAAGACGGTCTTCCAAGCGCTCGAGGAGCGCTTCGAGTGTTGGCTGCTGAACGCACATCACCTGCGCAACGTCCCCGGCCGCAAGACCGACGTCAAAGACTCGGAGTGGATCTGCCAGCTCGTGCAGCACGGGCTGGTCCGCCCGAGCTTCGTGCCGCCGCCCGAGATCCGACGGCTCAGAGACCTGACCCGCCTGCGCACAGCGCAGACCAACGAGCGCGCCCGGTCGATCCAGCGGCTCGAGAAGGTGCTCCAGGACGCCGGGATCAAGCTCTCAAGCGTCGCGTCGCACACCTACTCGAAGTCCGCTCGGGCGATGCTCGAAGCGCTGCTCTCAGGAGTCACCGATCCCGAGCAGCTCGCCGAGCTCGCCAAGGCCAGGATGCGCCTCAAGATCCCGCAACTCAAAGAGGCGCTCGCCAGCCGCTTCACGATCGAGCACCACGGGATCATGGTCGCGCAGCTGCTCGCGCACATCGACACGCTCGACGCCGCGCTGCAGAACCTCACCGAACGGATCGAGCTCGTCCTCGAACCGCACGCCCAGATCATCGAGCTGCTGGGCACGATCCCCGGCGTCCAGGCCGACGCCGCACAGGTGCTGATCGCCGAGTGCGGACTCGATATGACCATATTCCCGACGGTCGGGCACTTCGCGTCCTGGGCAGGAGCGTGCCCCGGTCACCACCAGTCAGCCGGCCGGCGGCGATCGGGACGAAGCCGCCCCGGTCCCGTGTGGCTCACCAGTCAGCTGACCGAATGCGCTCGGGCCGCCGTCCGCACGAAGGACACCTACCTCGCCGCTCACTTCGCGCAACTTCGCGGACGGCGCGGCGAGCCCAAGGCAATCGGCGCGATCCGCCACGACCTGCTCGTCGCCTACTACCACGTCGTCCGTGACCAAGTCCCATTCCGAGAGCTCGGTCCGGACTGGCAACGCAGGCGCTACTCCGTCGAGCACCGAGCCCGCCGCCTCCAACGCCAACTCGAAGCGCTCGGCTACGCGGTCACCCTCGACCAAGTCGAACAACCAGAAACAGACCAAGCCGCCTGAACCACGCCACAACTGCAGCCGGTCTCCCGCCCGAGCAATCGAGGCACAACAGCCCCTGCCCGGTCACACTCGCAAAATGGGGGATTCACAAGCCAGCCTCGAGGCATGCTCATGTCCCGGAAACGCCGGCGACGCGAGAGGTTTCGGGACTTTTACATAGCTCCCCGCGTTCCGGACCCGGCGTCCGGTCGCGGCGCGGCTCGGACTCGCCGAGACGGGCCAGGCACCTCGAGCCGGCGCGACGCCCCGTCCGAACGCGCGAGTCCGTCGGCAATCGGCGTCAGAATGTGCAAACTTCACAAAGTCTGTAAGAATTCTGAGGATTGCCGGGTCGGGCAATCGCCTCTCAACTGCGTGGAGTACTTGCAAGCCGCGGCCGACCCGCCGTGTCACTCGAAGACGGAGGTCTAGCTGTGTCGCATCGCAAGGCAAAGCGCCGCACCGGACGACGGGCGGTGCTGGTGGCGGCCGCGTTGGCTCTACTCGGTTGCGTGCTCGTGCAGTCGGCAGTTGCGGCCGCCCCAACGCCCGAATCATCGACTCTGTGCGGCGGGACCCTGAAGCGGGCAAAGCCGACCGCTGACGATCCCAATCTGCTGAACTACAAGTTCAACTGCAACGGCAATATCAGCGCGTACACGCTGATCGTGCTTCGCAAGTCCAACGACTTCAACACGATCGACGACTTCGCGACCAACCCGTTGGTGTACGACCCCACGGGCAACCCTCTGTCAACCTTGGCCTGGAACTGTGCGGGACAGATCCCGGGCGACGGCATCAACTGCAACGCCGGGGCGGGCGGTTCAATGGCCTCGCCGGACTGGGCCGAGGGCACGTTCGACACGACCGAGCCGTACTGCGCGAACATCCCGCCAGGCTCCAAGGCCGGCACCAAGCCGGATCCAGCGGCTCTGGTGGAGCTGGTGGTCAGCGACACGACCGGCGCCGAGGACGGTCCGTTCAGGCTGCGGCTTAGCGGCAAGTGCCCAGCCGTGAATGCCAAGCCGAAGCCTCAGAAGAAGGCGAGCAAGCGCGCTGCGCACAAGGCGGCCCGCGCGTAAGCGCTCGGGGTTCTACAGCTGCCCGGTGGCGAGCGGTGTCGCTACCGCTACGCGCCGGGCAGCGCCGTGCTTGCGAAGGAGCGGGCGCTCTTGGCGTGCACCAGTGGCGTGTATCCGAACAGATCCTCGATCGTGCGGAGCACCGAGTACGGACCGTAGGAACCGGAGAGCGTCCGACCCTTTTTGGCCAGTGGCGAGAGGATCAGCGCACCGGTCCTGACCGGGCTCTGGGGGCCCGGGGTGGCGTCGGCGTCGGCGACCGGTGCTGCGTGGGCGAACACGATCATCAGCACCCCATCCTGCTTGTACGCCTGGGAGGCGAGTATCTGCGGAACCCAGCGCTTGAGGAACGCGTCCTCGGCGGTGAGGCCACCAGGCTGGTTGTCGGCGCACGAGGTCGCTGACGGTTCGTCGCAGAGCCCCGGCGCGATGTAGGCGTACGTCGGGGTGCGCTTGGCCACGCGCAGATCCTTGGACAGGTGCTGGATTCCGACGTCATCGCTTTGGCAACCGCCGAGGTCGAGCAGCGAGTGGAAGTAGATGAACGGGTTGTGTCTGGTCGCATAGTCGGTGCCGGCGCCGGTCAGCGGCGCGTCGTCGGCAGCGTTCGAGTTCGGGTGCATACAGGTAGAGGCGCCCAGGTCGGCGAGGTAGGCCTTCCACTGCTTTCCTGCTGCGGTGACCTGGTCGGCGACGGTCAAGGCCGTGTTCGGGTACACGCACCCGGGCCCGTTGAATTGACCGTTGCTCTGGGCCTTGGCCGACGACGGGAACTCCGCGAAGGTGGCGCAGTCGCTCGTGGTATCGGCGTTCGGGGCCTGGCCGCTGATCATCGCGAGGTAGTCAGGGAGTTCGGTATCACCCAGCGTGCGGTAGCCGCTCAGCAGCGTTCCACGCCGGCGAAGCGTGCCGTTCAGATAGTGCGCCACCGAGCCGTGTCCGAACGCGGCGCGGTAGCTTTCGGTCGCGAGCGCGATCACGAACACGTGCTTGACGGGGGAGGTGGCGCTCGTAGGAGTCGTCGCTGTGGCCGATGGAGTCACGCCGGCGCTCTCGTCGGTAGTACCGTCGTCGCTGCCGTCGACAGCGTCATCGTCGGCGGTGTCGTCGCCGCTTGTCGTCGCGCCGTCGTCGACCGAGGAGCTCGGCAGAGGCGAGACATTGCCGGCCGCCGCGGGCGGTGTGCTCCCGCTTGCCGGCGCCGACGCGGTCTGGGCGACCGCCGAAGCCGCCGGCGGGACGGTCGATGTGTGCACGAGGACGCGTCGTCTGAGCGCCGACAGTTCCGCCGACGGGATGTGGTCACTGCGAGTGCCCACGTGAATCACCACCACCGTCGCGATTGCCGACGCCGCCGCGATCAACGCGATCTGCGGCCAGGTCAGGCGGACCGAGCGCAGCCGGCTGATCATGGCGCGGCGAGAGGTTGGGCGCACTGTCCGCAGAACGCGGCGCCGCGCGCGTACACCGACCGGCACGCCGGACACTCCCCGCCGACGCTCGAGCTTCCCGATTCGATGATCTGCTCGAGCTGGCCGAGCTCAGCGTCGACGCGTTGCAGCTCGGCTGCCTTGGGGATCAGAACATCCATCCGCACGTGATCGCGAATCGCCATCTCATAGAACAGTCCGCCGAGCTCGGACTGCATGATCGTGAATCGCTCGACCAGCCGATCCCGCTGCGCGAGCAGCTCGGGGTCACTCGCCGGCGCCGCGCCGGTCTCGTCGGCCGTCGTCGCCGATCGTTTGCGACGAAGCGCGGTCATGGTACGGAGATCGAGTCCGGCAGACCCTGTTGCGATTTCACGTAGTTCCCGTTGATCTCCTTGCTGACCTGGTTGACGACCTTGGCGCCGGCCGCCAGCTGGCCGGCGCTCGGCTTGAAGCCGGAGACCTGGTGAGCGGTGCCGTATTGCGTGGTGGAGAGCACCGGGCTGGAGCTGCCGACCGGGCCAACCGCGATCACCTTCGCGCCCGGGAACTTGTGCTTGAGCTTGGCCAGTGCCGCCGTCGCGTCCGCGCTCGAGCGGTACTGACCCGAGTAGATCACATAGTCGCCGGCCGGTGGCGCCGGCGTGATCTTGAAGTCGGCCGGCCTGATCAGACCGACCGCGGTGGCGCCGCGTGACCGCGCATGCCGTTCGGCGGCGGCGACGGTCGCCTGGGTGGCCCCAGCGTGCGGAAGCGTCTGGAGTTCAACCGTGTAACCCTGCTGAAGCCCAAAGGTGCTGTTCAGGGCAACCGGGGTCGTCGTCGCGTTGGCGGCGGCGGCGGTGGTCGCGGTCGCCGCGTCATTGGCTGCTCCCCCGCCGGTCACGTTCACGACCGTGGGCTTCTGCGCGCGGAGTGCCGCCAGCAGCTTGCTGTTCGAGTTGTCGCCACGCCCGCCGATGAGCACGCCGGCGGCGACCGCGAGCGGGATCGCGGCCAGCACCAGCGCCAGGGCCAGCCCGGGCGAGCGGCGCTTTGGCGCGACCGAGCCGCGCGCGACCCGAGAGGCTGACCGCGACCGGCTCGAGGCGTCGGCGAGGAACCGAGCCACCGGGTCGTAGACGTGCCGACGATGGGTGCCGCACACGACGCAATACCGCTGGTTGGCTTCGACCGGCGCCTCGCAGTGCTCGCACCGCTCGTAGTCGGCCGGAGGCTGCGCCACCGCCGCCGTCTCAAGAGTTTGCTCACTGTCAGTGGCGCTCATGCTCGCTGCTCCTAACTGAAGATCGTCGGTAGTGCGATCAGCCGCAGCGCGGCCTGCCGGGTGCCGCCCAGCAAAGTGATGCTCAGCGTCGCGGTCGCGTGCGTGCCGAGGTGAGACAACTCCGCGCGTCCGGCCCCCACATAACGACCGCCCCGAACAGCGACCGCGTAGACCTGGAGGTCGTATTGGGGGATCCCGGAGCGGTTGGACACGGTCACGCTGTCGGTTCCGTGCGATGACACGTCTATCGAAGGCAAGCGACCGGCCAACAACGGATGAAATTGCGGGAACCCAACCGTCGCGACCGCTCTTCCACCGGTTACTCGCCGGCCGGTCGTGAATACCCAATCCGTCGCACCGTGTGGCCCGAGCACGGCGACGTGGGTCTGGAAGTAATCGAGATTCGCCGACCGGTTCAGATACAGCTCGCGGTGGGCGGTGCGGATGGCAACCGAGATCGGGACGTCGGTGAGCGTGTTCGAAGTGTTGTTACGGAGTGGGACCACGATCGCGGTCCCGGTCCGCGCGCGGATCAGCGCCAGCCGTCCAACACTCACATCGGGGTTCGCGCGCCCGACGTCGATCGCGCTCTGGCTCGCGAGTGTCCGCGCGCTCACCAGCCGGGCCCGAGCGGCGATCTGCTGCGTAGAGACGCAGCCGGTGAGCACGACCGCGAACGGAAGCGTGGCGGCGCAGGCCGAGTATGCGCGCCTAACCGAACGCACCGCTGACGTACTCCTGGGTTCGAGGCTCCCGCGGCGACCCGAACATCTTGTGCGCGCTTCCGTACTCGACCAGCTCACCCAGATACATGAACGCCACATAGTCGGCGATGCGGTACGCCTGTTGGAGGTTGTGCGTGACGATCACGACCGCGACGTCTTCGCGGAGCTTGATGATGAGCTCCTCGATCAACCTGGTCGATTGCGGATCGAGAGCGGAGCAGGGCTCGTCGAGTAGCAGGACCTCCGGATTAGCGGCTAGCGCACGGGCAATGCACAGACGCTGTTGCTGCCCGCCCGAGAGCCGGAGCGCCGGGTGGCCGAGATTGTCCTCAACCTCGTCGAGCAGCCCGGCCCGCGCGAGCGCGTCCCGGACCGCGCCGCGCACGGCGGCCCGTCGCGGACGGCGCGAGGCCTGCTCGCGCAGCACGTACGCCACGTTGTCGAACACGCTCATCGGAAACGGGTTGGGCTGCTGGAAGACCATCGTCACCCGGCGACGGAGGGCGGTCGGCTCCATCGCCGCAATGTCGACGCCGTCGAGCGTGATGCGCCCGGAAGCTGACGCGCCGCGGGTCAACTCGGTCAGGCGGTTCAGCGAGCGCAGCAGCGTCGTCTTGCCGCACCCCGACGGTCCGATCATCGCCAGCACCTCGCCCTGGCGGATCGGCAGGGAGACGGACTTGACGGCGGGCTTGCTGCCGTAGGCGACCGAGAGCTCTTCAACCTGCATGCGGTCGATCGCGATCGCCGTGCCGCGCGTCGCCCGGGACGAGGGTGCCGTGAACGCGGAACTCGGGCGGTGCCCGTTGCCGTTCGAGCCGGCGGCGGGCGCCGCGATCCCGGGGGGCGGGGGAGCGACCTCGACCCGGGGCGCGTAGCCTTCGGTCCCGGTCAGGCGCCTGACCGGCGGCGGCTTCCTCACTTCCACGTGACCGCCTTCCGCGAGCGAGTCAGGACGAAGTTGACGCCGAGGTTCAGCGCGAGCACCAGCAGCAACAGCACGAACGTCGCCGCGTATGCCTTCGATGGCTGGTTCCCGTCACCGGTCGGAGCGTTGTAGTAGATGTAGCCGGTCAGCGTGTCGCCGGTGCCGCGGAGCAGGCCCAGCAGCGGGGTGGAGTTCGCGGCGCTGAACGTGAGCGTGCCCCCGAGCAGGAGCAGCACGATCGCGGTGTCGCTGATCACCCGCCCGAGGCCGAGCATCGAGCCCGTGACCACCGACGGCCGCGCGGCCGGCAGCAGAACACGCCGGGTGGTGGCGATCTTGGTCTTGCCGACCGCGTAGGACGCCTCGCGCACGTGGCTCGGAATCGCCTGGAGTCCCTCCCGGGTGCTCGCCACCACCAACGGGAGACCGACGAGCGAGAGCATTGCGGCGGCGGCGAAGAACGATTGCCCGAGCACGACTCCATGCGTGGTCTGGCTCAAGAAGCCGAGCCCGTGGAGCTCGAACAGGCTCAACCCGAACAGCGCCAGCACCACCGACGGCTCGCCGGCCATCATCTCGATCGCCGATTCCGCGACGCGGGCGAGCGCCGTCGGCCGCCCGAACTCGCTCAGCCAGACCGCGATCCCGACTCCGGCGGGAACCGCGATGGCCATCGCCATCGTCCCCACGATCACAGTGCCGAGCAGGGGATCGAGGAAGCCCCCGGTTTGGCTCTCGCTCGAGGCCGCTGCCGGGTTGGTGACCAGCAGGCTCGGGCGCAGGTAGCGGATCCCCTCGACGAGGAAGTAAATGACGATCGCCGCGGCGACCGCGCAGAACAACAGCCCGAGGAGCCAGGCCAAGCCCAGGCCGAGTCGATCGGAGAGCCGCCACGCCGCGCTCGATGTGTCCGGCCGACGGGCCGGCGCCGTCGTCGTCGCGCTCACGGGACCACCCCGTAGCGGCGCATCGGCTGCTTGGCCGCCCAACCGATGACCGAAAGCATCGCCGAGGAGAACAGCAGTACGGCGGCGATCGCGTACAGCGTGTGCTTCATCGGTGGCGAGCTCAGGCCCTCGCTCGCGTTGCGGATGATCGTCGCTGCCAGCGGCTGGGACGGTTCGAAGAAGAAGATCAGCCCGTCGATCGGATTGGGGGCGAACCCGACGCCGCCCGAGACCATGCTGAGCATGATCGCTTCGCCCAGCGCGCGGGCCGTCGCCAGCACCGTGCCTGCGACGAGAACCGGCCGGGCGGTCCGAACCGCCACCTTCCAGAACGTCCGCCACTGGTTGATCCCGAGCGCGAGCGAGCCCTCGAGCCAGCCGCGGGGAACGGCCCGGAGTCCGTCGGCGAATATCGCGATCATGATGGGGGCGATCATCACGGTCAGGATCAGGACCGCGGCGAGCAGGCTCGCGCCGCTCAGCTGGATAATCGGGGTGACCGATGCCTTCTCGCCCTGGGTGATCAGGTGGTTGCCGATGAGTGGCACCAGGACGAGCACGCCGGCAAGCCCGTAGATCACCGACGGGACGCTCGCGAGCAACCGGACGACGGGCTCGAGGATCCGCTGCAGCCAGGGGGGCGCGAACTCGACCATGAACACCGCAATGAAGAGCGCGGACACGAACGCGATCGCCACCGCGCCGATCGTGATCAGAATCGTGCTCCAGATCAGCGGCCAGGCGTGGAAGGTATAGACGGCTGCGGTCTTGTATTCCCCGGAGTTGAAGATCGCCTCGATCTGGCGGTCGACGTCGCCGCCGCCTGCGAACCAACCGATCCCGTTGTGGGCGAACGACGGCCACGCCTCGTGGAACACGAATACGAGCATTGCCAGCAGCAGCGCGAGCACCACGAACACCAGCGCGCCGAGCCCAAGCTCGGCGCGCTGGTCCTGGCTAATTCCCTGGCCTTGTTCGAGGAAGGGATCCTCGTCCATCTCCCCGGCCTGATCCTCGCTACTTCTTGTTGAACGCAGCTACCGCACCGCCGCGGTTGATGATCTGACCGGCCTGCTTGCTGGTCCGGACCCAGTCGAAGAACTTCTCGACACCGCGGCTCGGATTGTTGATCGGCAGGACGCCCCAGGCATAGCGGAACAAGGGGTAGTGCTCGCTCTTGATGTTCGCCTGGTTGCACGGCACCCCGTTCACGTCCAGGCTCTTGACGCCGCTGCCCTTGCCCGTGTGGGCGATGCCGACGTAGCCGATCGCATTCGGGTCCTTCGAGACCGCGGTCGCGACCAATCCGTCGGAGGTCACCTGCTGCACGTTGGACGATTGCGTCGAGCCTCCGAGTACCGCCTGCTGGAAGAACGTGTACAAGCCGGCGGTGGAGTTGCGGCCGACCGGATCGATCGTGGACGTCAGGTTCGAGCCGAAGCCCTGGCCCCAGTTGGTTGCGACCCCGGTGAAGATGTTCTTCGTCTGCCCGATCGTCAGATTGCTCACGCTGTTGGACGGATTGACCGCGATGCACAGACCGTCGAGCCACAGCTTGAAGTACGTGGTACCGGCGTCGCTCGGAAGCGGCGGGCGCGTGTTGATCGAGAACAGCCGCCGTCCGGCCTGGACGTCCTGGACCCCGGCGTTGCCTCCGTCGGGGAGATAGTTGAAGCGGGTGCTGTGGTGGAGCCGGTTGTAGGCCCTGAACAGCACATTCATGATCGGCTGCTCAGCGCTCGATCCCGACCCGAACAACGTGGTCGCACCTGCTGCGGCCGGCACGGCCATCGTCGCTACAGCTACCGCAAGCACGGCCAGACCTCTGACCCTTGATCTCAAAATCATTCCTTTCCCATCGAAGGTCAATCCCCACAACTTCGATCGAAATTGCTGGCGGCAGCGTACCAGGATTCTGAGCTTTTCCGATTTAGTTGCTTAACTTTGCTGCGGCAAGACCTCAATCGACGGTTTGGAGGAACGGCTCGGTCGGCGAGAGCCCAGCGGGATCGTTGACGAAAGCTCCGTCCGGCACCGGCACCGGCCCATCGAGCAGCGGGTCGGCCGTGTCGGCCATCCATGCGCGCAGTCTTTGGTCCAACTGATCGCGCACGGGTGCGCACGCGGGCACGTCGGCGAGATTTCGCATTTCGCCCGGGTCCATGATCAGGTCGTACAGCTCGAGCCGCGGCCGCGGCTCGGATCCCCATCCTGCCTCGACCAGCAACGATTTCGACGGCGAATCGTCAACGTTGGCGAGCACCGGCTCCAGGCGGTCGCCGAAGTGTCGAATCAGCTTGTGCCGATCGGTGCGGATCGCGCGCTGGGGGTCGTACGCGGCGTGGTAGGTCAGCTCGGCGAACAGCTCGTCGCGAACCTGGGTTGCCTGTTTGCGGACCAGCGGCAGCAGCGACCGGCCGTGGGTATTGGGGGGGATGGCGGCCCCGGCGAGCTCGAGGAGCGTCGGGTAGATGTCAACGTGCGAGATCGGCGCGTCCGTGACGTGACCCCCGTAGAAGCCGCCCGGTCCGCGGATGATCAGCATCACCCCGAGCCCGCGATCGCTGAGCGTTCCCTTCGCCCCGGGGAATGGAAGCCCATGATCGGTCGTGAGGATCACGAGCGTGTCGTCCACGAGCCCGGCCTCGTCGAGCCCGTGCAGCACGGCGCCGACGCCCTGATCGAGCGAGCGGGCGCTCGCCTTGAACGCCGCCATGTCCGCGCGCGTGGCAGCGGTGTCGGGGAGTTGCGCCGGCGGCGCTCCGTAGAGCGCGTCGCGGACCGAGCTCGGCTCGAAGAACTCCCGATGGGTCTCGAAGAAGCCGATCGACAGGAAGAAAGGCCGCGGAAGCCGGTTGCGTAGCAATTGCAGTGCTGCGGGCGCGATCGAATGGACCCTTGTGGTGCCGATCTCGACCACGTGGTCGTAGCCGAGCACGCTGGGCTCCGCCGAGACGTGCTGTTCGCCGACCAGCGCCGACCAGTACCCGGCCTCGCGGAGCGGATGCACGATGTGGCGCCCGTAATCGCGCAGCTTCCAGCCGCGGTGGGCCAGGCCGGTCATCCCGTTCACGTGCGCCCACTGGCCGGTCAGGAGGCACGCCCGGCTCCCCGAGCAGGTCGGCGCGGCGCAGAACGCTTGCCTGAACAGCAGCCCCTGGTCGGCGAGGCGCTGGATGTTCGGCGTCGGGATCTGTTGCCCGTAGGGCTGGACGTAGCGCCCAGTGTCGTGCGAATGCAGATAAACGATGTTCGGCGGCGGCATCACGTGTTATAACCTTTGTCGATCAATTTAGTGAAGTTAGGCAGATCGGGTTCCTTTGCAGGCATATCTCGTTTGTGCGACACCGCGGAGCGGCAGCGCCCTGCTGCGCGAGATGCTGCGCGACACCGGGCTAGCCGGACGGCCGCTTGAGCACTTCGAGATCCTGCCGCACTCAAGCTTGCCACGTCAGCCACACGAGTATTTCCGCGAGCCGGCGGAGGCGGGCGAGGCCGCATGAGCGCCACCGCGCCCCGCGTCTCGCAGCTCCGAGCGCTCGAGGCCGAGGCAGTGTTCGTGGTGCGCGAGGTCGTGGCCGAGCTCGCCAGGCCCGTGCTGATGTTCAGCGGCGGCAAGGACTCGATCGCGCTGCTGCGGGTCGCCGAGAAGGCCTTCCGCCCGCTGCCGTTGCCGTTCCCGGTGTTGCACGTCGACACCGGTCACAACTTTCCCGAGGTGATCGAGCTCCGCGACCGGCGGCTGCTCGAGGCCGGGCAGCAATTGATCGTGGCCTCGGTCCAAGAGTCGATCGACACCGGCCGCGTCAAGGAGGACACGCCGGGTGGGTCGCGCAACCGCCTGCAGACGGTGACGCTGCTGGATGCGCTCGAGCACCACGGGTTCGATGCCGCGTTCGGCGGAGCCCGGCGCGACGAGGAGCGCGCGCGGGCCAAGGAGCGGGTGCTCTCGTTCCGCGATGAGTTCGGACAGTGGGAGCCGCGGGCGCAGCGCGCGGAGCCATGGACGCTCTACAACGCGCGGATCCGACGTGGTGAGCACATTCGCGTGTTCCCACTGAGCAACTGGACCGAGCTCGACGTCTGGCGCTACATCGAGGCCGAGGAGCTCGAGCTGCCCTCGATCTACTTCGCGCACCGCCGGCGCGTGATAGAGCGCGACGGGATGCTGTTGGCCGAGTCGGATTGGATCAGGCCGCAAGCGAACGAGCAGGTCGAGGAGGCGATGGTCCGCTATCGCACCGTCGGCGACCTGACCGTGACCGGCGCGGTGCGGTCGGTGGCATCCGACATACCGACGGTGATTGCCGAGGTCGAGGCCGCGACCGTGTCCGAGCGCGGCGAGACCAGGGCCGACGATCGGACCTCGGAGGCGGCAATGGAGGACCGAAAGCGCGAGGGCTACTTCTGATGGCGGCCCTTGAACTCACCCGCGAGCGCGAGTTGCTGCGGCTCGCGACGGCGGGGTCGGTCGATGACGGCAAGAGCACCCTGATTGGGCGCCTCCTGCTGGACACGGGCTCGCTGCTCGCCGATCACCTCGACGACGTTTCGCGAGGGGGCGCGCTCGACCTCGCTGCGGTCACCGACGGTCTGCGAGCCGAGCGCGAGCAGGGCATCACGATCGACGTCGCCTACCGGTTCTTCTCGACCGCGCGGCGATCGTTCATCCTCGCCGACACCCCGGGCCACGAGCGCTACACCCGCAACATGTTCACCGGCGCGTCGACCGCCGACGTCGCGCTCGTGCTGATCGACGCGCGCACCGGGGTCGTCACCCAGACCCGCAGGCACGCGCACATCGCAGCGTTGCTGGGAATCGAGCACGTTGTGATGTGCGTCAACAAGATGGATCTCGTGAACTGGGACCGCGAGCGGTTCGAGGAGATCGTCGATCAGGTCCACGAGCTGGTCCGGCGGCTCGGCATACCAGACGTGACCGTGATCCCGATCAGCGCCCTGCACGGAGACAACGTCGCGCTCGGCTCGGACCGCACGCCGTTCTACGACGGGCCGACGCTGCTCGACTACCTCGAAGAGGTCGACATCCAGGCCGACCGCGACCTGTGGCGGCTGCGAGTTCCGATCCAATGGGTGGGCAGGCCGGTGGACGGCGGCTCACGGCTTTACATGGGGCGGATCGTCGCCGGCATGCTCGAGGTCGGAGACGAGGTGGTGGTGCTTCCCGCCGGCGTCTCGACCACGATCACCGAGCTCGACACTCTCGATGGCGACGCGGACGCCGCGGTGCCGCCGATGTCGGTCACATTCGGACTCGCCGACCCCCTCGACGTCGGCCGGGGCGATCTTCTGGTCGGGCTCGGCAATCAGCCCGTGAGCGCGCGCGAGCTCGACTGCGCGATCTGCTGGATGAGCGAGGAGCCGATGTACCCGGGCCGGCGCTACGCCCTGAAGCACACCACTCGCACCGTCCGCGCCACCGTCCAGGAGATCACCGAGCGGACCGACCCGGAGACGCTCGAGCGCCAGGTCGAGCCGACTTCTCTTGGAATCAACGACATCGGCCAGGTGACGCTCCGCACGAATGCGCCTGTGGTGGCCGACCCGTATGCGCTCAAGGCCGGGACCGGTGCGTTCATCCTGATCGACGAGGACAGCAATGACACCGTCGCGGCGGGGGTGATCCGAACGCCGCGCGCGATCGAGCCTGCACGCGAGAGCCGCCGTGACGTCACCTGGCATCCGTCGGCGCTCGACCGCGACGAGCGCTGGGTGGCGATCGATCAACGCGGCGGCACGGTATTGCTGACGGGGCTGCCGGCGTCGGGCAAGTCCACGATCGCCGTGGCGCTCGAGCGCCGTCTGGTTGACAGCGGCCAGTCGGCGTACCTCCTCGACGGCGACAACATCAGGCACGGGCTGTCCGAGGATTTGGGATTCTCGCCGGGCGATCGCTCCGAGCACATCCGCCGCGTCGGCCAGGTGGCCCGGCTGATGGCGGACTCCGGAACGATCGCGCTCGTGTCGCTGATCTCGCCGCTTGCTGCTGATCGCGCGCACCTGCGCAAGGCCCACGAACAGGCCAACTTGCCGTTCGTGGAGGTGTTCGTCGACACGCCCGTCGAGGAATGCGAGCGGAGAGATCCCAAGGGGCTCTACGCGCGCGCACGCGCGGGAGAAATTACGGATTTCACCGGGATAGACGCTCCGTATGAGCCGCCTGAGCATCCCGAGCTTCGGGTCGACACCTCGACCACCGGAGTGCAGCAAACCGTCTCGCAGATCATCGACCTACTCCATGCCCGGCCACGGGTCCTATCGAAGGGGGCCACAATGAGGATCTCCGCAAAGGCGGACTACGCGGTACGAGCCGCCATCGAGTTGGCGGCCGCGCCCGACAACAAGGCGATGCCGGCCGAGCGGATCGCAACCTCGCAGGGGATCCCGCTCAACTTCCTCGAGCACATCCTTTCCGAGCTCCGGGTCGCGGGAGTCGTCCGCAGCCAGCGGGGCACCGACGGCGGCTACCGACTGGCCAAAGAGCCCCGGCAGATCACGATCGCCGACATCATCCGCGCTGTCGAAGGCCCGCTTGCAACCGTTCGAGGCGGGAAGCCCGAAGAGGCGGAGTACCCCGGTGTCGCCAGCCAGCTCCCGCGCGTGTGGATTGCGGTGCGCAAGAACCTCCGCAATGTCGTCGAGCACGTGACCGTTGCCGACATCGCGAACGCCAGCCTGCCCGATCCGATCAACCTGCTGGCCGACGACCCCGAGGCGTGGGTGACCCGGTAGCCCGCGGCGCTAAGCACCGGTGAAGTTGCCGGCGCGGCGCTCGACAAAGCTGCGCATCCCCTCGACGGCGTCCTCGCTGTGAAGAACGCGCGGCACGATCTCCGCGAGATGCTCGACCGCGGCGCGCTCGGCAGCCGCTCGGGCGACACGGGCATTCGCGAGCGTCGCCTGCACGCCTAGCGGCGCCTGAGCGGCGATCACACGAGCAACCTCGGCCGCTCGCTCGAGCTGCGTGCCGGCCGGGACGACCTCCTGCACGAGGCCGATCCTCATCGCTTCTGCGGCGCCAAACTCGTCGGCCGTGAGCAGGAAGCGCATCGCGTTGCCCCAGCCCAGTTGAGCCGGGGCGCGAAACGTCGCTCCTCCGAAAGGCATGATGCCGCGGGCGATCTCCAGCTGACGGAAGCGCACGTCGTCGGCCGCGATGACGACGTCCGACGCGAGGGCGAGCTCGATCGAAAGCGTGAACGCGATTCCCTGCACCGCCATCACGATCGGCTTGGGAACCTGCTCGCCCCAGAGGCCGAATGGGTCATACGGCCCGGTGCCCGCGAGCCGTTGCGGTCCATGCTCGGCTACGGCGGGTCCGACCTCGCTGAGATCGAGTCCGGCCGAGAAATGATCCCCGTGGCCGAACAAGACTCCCACGCGCACCTCCGGGTCGGTGCCGAGGCGGTCGTATGCGGCCGCGAGCTGCTCGATCGTCGAGAGATCGAAGGCGTTCCGCTTCTCGGCCCTGTTCACGCCGATCAGCAGGACGTGGCCGTCGCGGTCAACTGTGACTGTGTCGGGCAAGATGCTCTCCTTGTTCGGTGTCGTGTCGTACTGTGCCCGATGATGCACGTGATCCGCGCCCACGAACCGCTCGTGGCCCGCGATTTCCCGGCCGACGAGGCTCTCCTTCGGGAGGTGCTGAGCGATGTGATCCGGCATAGCGACGGCGAGGGCGTGCTCGAACTGGTGCAGCGCACGGTGGCGCTCGCGCGCGCTACTCGGGCCGGTGACGCGGCCGCGCCCGGCGAGCTGACCATGCTGATCGCCGGGCTGGGGCTCGCGGACGTCGAGGTCCTCGTGCGCGCGCTGACACGCTGGTTTCAGCTCCTGAACCTGGCCGAGGACAACGAGCGAGTCCGCCGGCTTCGCAGTCATGCCGCCGGCGAGGGTCCGGGACTGCGCTCGGGTTCGCTCGAAGCGGTCGTGTCCAACCTGGCCGAGGCCGGGATCACGATCGGCGGGATGCAGACGTTGCTCGATCGACTCGAGGTGCGGCCGGTCATGACCGCGCACCCGACCGAGGCTCGGCGCCGGACGACCATCGAGAAGCTCGCGCGCGTCTTCCGTGTCCTGCGCGAGCTGGACGAGCGTGTCGGCATCGACCTCGACGACGCGCGTGAGCGGCTGAGGGCGACCGTCCAGGAGCTGTGGGGATCCGACGATCTGCGCGCGATCTCGCTGACCGTCATGGATGAGGTCCGCGGTGGGCTGGTGCCGTTCACGACCGCGCTTGCCGAGACGATCCCGCGGATCTATCGCGATCTGGAACGGGCGTTAGCGGAGTTCTTCCCCGATGATGCGATCGACATTCCACCACTCCTGACGTTCGGCACCTGGATCGGCGGCGACCGCGACGGGAATCCGAACGTGACCCCGGAGGCGACGGTGGCCGCGCTCGAGCTGATGCGCGAGCACTGCCTCCGGTTCCTGGAGGCGAGGGTTGAGCTGCTGGCGGGGCGGCTGTCGCTGTCGGATCGGATCAGCGGTCCGGCGCACGGGCTCGAGCCGATTCTGCAGGCGGGCCGTGACCGGTTCGGAGAACTGGACGCGCAGCTGCGCGAGCTCAACCCCGAGGAGCCATACCGGCGAGCGCTGACGTTCATCCGGGAACGGGTTCGCGCCACCGCCCGGTACGAGCTGCCCGAGGGATACTCCAAGCCGATCGAGCTGCTCGCCGACCTTCGGCGGGTCGAATGGTCGCTGCTGCAGCATGCCGGCGACTTCACCGCCGCCGGGGACCTGCGCGATGTGATCCGGCAGGTCGAAGTGTTCGGGTTTCACTATGCGCAGCTCGAGATCCGCGAGCACGTGCGCGTCCACCGGGAGTCGCTGGCCGAGATCTACGGGACACTCGGCATCTGCGCCGACTATGGATCACTCGCTCGCGCTGAGCGCGTCGCGCTGCTGTGCCGGGACATCGCCGATCGGCGCCCTCTAGTTCCGGCCAACATCTCGCACTTCTCCGCGAGGACGCGGGAAACCATCGAGACGTTCCGGATGATTCACGACGCGCTCACCGGCCGCCACCGCGGCGCGATCCAGTCGTACATCGTTTCGGGAACCGAGGGGCCGGACGACCTGCTCGAGGTGTTGCTGCTGATGAAGGAGACGAGCCTGGCCAGTGCCGGCGGCGAGCGGGCGATGCTGCGGATCGTGCCGCTGTTCGAGTCCGGGGCGAGCCTTGGCGCCGCCGCCGAGACGATCGACGAGCTTCTATCGATACCGGTCTACCGGGAGGCGGTCGCGGCTGTTGCCGACGAGCAAGAGGTGATGATCGGCTATTCGGACTCCAACAAGGACGTCGGCTATGTCGCCTCGGCGTGGGCGGCGTACCGAGCGCAGGTGAGGGTCGCGGAGGTGTTACGCAGGCACGAGGTCAACTGGATCTTCTTCCATGGTCGCGGCGGTGCGGTCGGGCGTGGCGGCGGCCCGACTTCCGGCGCGATCCTCGCGCTCCCGCCGGGCACGGTCGCCGGCCGTCTCAAGATGACGGAGCAGGGGGAGGTGATGAACGCCAAGTACTCGGTCGGCGAGATCGCGCACCGCGAGCTCGAGCTGATGACGAACGCGACGCTCGCGGCCGGCGCGATGACCGCCGAAGCCGCGGGGGCAGGAGTCCACTTCCAACGTGTCGCCGAGGAGATGGCGGACGTCTCCTCGCGGGTTTACCGCTCACTGGTTCACGAGGACCAGGAGTTCGTGCGTTTCTTCACGGCGTCCACGCCCGTTGGCGAAATCTCGCGCCTGAGGCTCGGCTCGCGGCCGGCGAGGCGCAGCCCCGCCGGCGGAATCGAATCGCTGCGCGCGATTCCGTGGGTGTTCTCCTGGACGCAGTCGCGGATCATCCTTCCGGCGTGGCTTGGGTTGGGCTCAGCCCTGGCCGACGCTCGCGAGCGACACGGTCTCGAGCTGCTTCAGGCGATGCTCGCCGAGTGGCCGTTCTTCGGCAGCCTCATCTCGAACGCCGAGATGGCCTGCGCGAAGGTCGACATGCAAATCGCCCAGCGATACGCGGAGCTGTGGGACGACGAGCAGGCTCGCAACCGAGTCTGGACGAGGCTCCGTGCCGAGTTCGAGCTCGCCGAACGCGAGCTCAAGCTGATCCGTGGCAGCGACGCCCTGCTCGAGGCCGATCCAATTCTGCGGGCCTCGATCAATCGTCGCAACCCCTACGTCGACCCGCTCTCGTTCGTTCAGGTCGAGCTGCTGCGCCGGCGTGCAGCGCTGGGCGACGTGGTCGACCCCGAGCTCGAACGGGTGGGCTTGCTGACGATCAACGGGATCGCCAGCGGGCTACGCAACACGGGCTGAGCGGGCGCGGCAAGTAGGCGGCCGGGGACCGACCGGACCGCCCGACTTATTGAAAAACCCATTGCTGAGTCAGGTACGCTTAGCCTGTTGGCTATAACCGTGACTCAGCTGACGGCGTTCCTCGCCGTCGTCCGTGGTGGGTCGGTCACGGCGGCCGCCGATGAGCTGGTGGTCACGCAGCCATCCGTGTCGTCGGCGATTGCGGCGCTTGGTCGTGAGCTCGGATGCGAGCTGTTCGAGCGGGCGGGACGGGGCATCCGCCTGACCGAGGCCGGTCAGGCGTTCAGGCCGTACGCGGAGGACGTCGTCGGCCTGCTCGAGGACGGCCGGCAGGCGGCGCGAGAGGCGGCCGACGTGGCTGCTCGGAGAATGCGTATTGCCGCGGTCACGACCGCCGCCGAGTCGTTCGTGCCGCCGCTGATGCAGGTGTTCGCCGCACGCTACCCGGAAGTCGAGCTGACCCTCGACGTGGGCAACCGCGAGTACGTGTTCGAGCGAGTGCTGAGCCACCTCGCGGACGTCGCCATCTCCGGCAAGCCGCCGGCCGACGAGCGCCTCGTCGCAGAGCCGCTGCTCGAGAACCACATCACGTGCATTACCGGCCCCGATGACCCGCTGGCGGCGGCGGGACCGGTGGCGGCAAGCGAACTCGCGCATCGCGCATGGTTGCTGCGCGAGCCCGGCTCCGGCACACGTGCGCTGGGCGAGCAGTTTCTCCAGGATCGTAATCTGCGCCCGAACACCCTCACGCTCGGGTCCAACGGCGCGATCAAGCAGGCGGCCCGGGCCGGGCTTGGCATATCGCTGCTGTCGCGGGCGGCGGTCGAGGCCGAGCTGACAGCGGGTTGGCTCGGTGAGATCGCGCTCACCGACGGCCCCGAATCCCGGCCGTGGTTCGTGCTGCGCTCAGCGGTCGGTCCGCTGCGCCCGGCCGCCGCGACGTTCATCGAGTTCGTCCGTGCCGAGGCCCGAAACCGCGGGTCGCTCCTGCTGGACGACATATAGCCATAGTTCTATATCCATACGAGAAATTAGAACTTGATCTCTATGGCTGGTCGCGCTTACGCTGTCCGCGCTCGACCGAAAGGGATCAGCCGACACGATGGCAATCACCACCGCACCAGCACCGACGCACAAGAAGGATCGATGGGCATCCGGCGTCACGCCGTATGCCGAGATGGGCTATTTCGATCCCGACTACGTCCCTAAGGACACCGACATTCTCGCCGCGTTCCGGATCACGCCGCAGCCCGGGGTCGATGCCGTGGAGGCCGCGGCCGCGGTCGCCGGCGAATCGTCGACGGCCACTTGGACGGTCGTGTGGACCGACCGGCTGACCGCGCACGAGCACTACCAGGCGAAGGCCTACGACGTGTCGCCGGTTCCGGGGCGCGAGGGCGAGTACATCGCGAAGATCGCCTACGACCTCGACCTGTTCGAGGAGGGGTCGATCGCCAACATGACGAGCTCGATCATCGGCAACGTGTTCGGGTTCAAGGCGATCAAGGCGCTGCGGCTCGAGGACCTGCGGATCCCCACCCATTACGTCAAGACGTTCCAGGGCCCGCCGCACGGCATCGTGATGGAGCGCGAGTACCTGGACAAGTTCGGGCGGCCGCTGCTCGGCGCGACGGTCAAGCCCAAGCTCGGACTGTCGGCCAAGAACTACGGGCGCGTGGTGTTCGAGGCGTTGCACGGCGGGCTTGATTTCACCAAGGACGACGAGAACATCAACTCCCAGCCGTTCATGCGCTGGCGCGACCGCTACCTCCATGCGATCGAGGGCGTCAACCGCGCGAGTGCCGCGACCGGCGAGGTCAAGGGCCATTACATGAACGTGACCGCCGCGACCATGGAGGACATGTACGAGCGCGCCGAGTTCGCGAAGGAGATCGGGAGCGTCATCATCATGATGGACCTGACCGTCGGCTACACCGCGATGCAGTCGATGTCGAAGTGGGCGCGCCGGAACGGCATGATCCTCCACCTGCACCGTGCCGGGCATGGCACGTACACGCGCCAGAAGAGCCACGGCGTGTCGTTTCGCGTGATCGCGAAGTGGTGCCGGCTGCTCGGGGTCGACCACCTGCACGCCGGCACGGTCGTCGGAAAGCTCGAGGGCGACCCGTCGATGATCGAGGGCTATTACGACACGCTCCGCCTCGATCACGTGCCGGAGAACCTGCAGAACGGCATCTTCTTCGATCAGGACTGGGCGTCGCTCCCGGCCGTGATGCCGGTGGCCTCCGGCGGAATCCACGCCGGACAGATGCATCAGCTGCTGCGCTACCTCGGGGAGGACGTGGTGCTCCAGTTCGGCGGTGGCACGATCGGGCATCCGATGGGCGTCGCCGCCGGCGCGACTGCCAACCGCGTCGCGGTCGAAGCGATGATCCAGGCGCGCAACGAGGGCCGCGACTACTTCCAGGAGGGACCCGACATCCTGGAGAAGGCCGCCAAGGGGTGCCCAGAGCTGAACGCGGCGCTACAGGTGTGGAAGGACGTGACGTTCGACTTCCAGTCCACCGACACGCCCGACTATGTCGTCACGCCGACGCTGGTCTGAGCAGGAGGAACACGATGCGAATCACGCAGGGCACGTTCTCGTTCCTTCCCGACCTCACCGATGAGCAGATCGACGCGCAGGTCCGGTACGCGCTCGAGCACGGGTGGGCGATCTCGGTCGAGTACACGGACGACCCCCATCCCCGCAACTCGTACTGGGAGATGTGGGGCCTACCGATGTTCGATCTGCCCATAGAGGACGTTGCGCTGATCATGCGCGAGCTGCGCGCGTGTCGCGAAGCGCACCCCCAGCACTACATCAAGGTCATCGCCTACGACGCCTCGTACGGGCGGCAGACGACCGCGCTCAGCTTCATCGTCAACCGGCCCGCACACGAACCAGGCTTCCGCCTCGAGCGCACGGACGACCACGATCGCGTCATGCGGTATTCGTTACATCCGTACGCGGCCGATAAGCCGGTCGGCAGCCGCTACCTGAACGGGGACGGACCGTGAGTGCTGCGGACGGCGTCCAGGTCGACCGTGCGGGTGTCGCGGCCCTGTTGCGCGAGGCGAACATCGAGGGAGTCCTCGACGAGCTCGACCGCGACCTGGTGGCGCTGCGCCCGGTGAAGAGCCGGATCGGGGAGATCGCGGCACTGCTCGTGATCGACCAGCTGCGCCGGCAGGCCGGGCTGGCCGCGGGGCGGCCGAGCCTCCACATGTGCTTCACCGGCAACCCCGGGACGGGCAAGACGACCGTGGCGATGCGCATGGCCGAGATCCTGCATCGCCTCGGGTACATCGAGCGCAACCACGTCGTGGCGGTGACTCGCGACGATCTCGTGGGCCAGTACGTGGGCCACACGGCGCCGAAGACGAAGGAAGTGCTCAAGCGCGCGTTCGGCGGGGTGCTGTTCATCGACGAGGCGTACTACCTCTACCGCCCGGAGAACGATCGCGACTACGGGGTTGAAGCGATCGAGATACTGCTACAGGTGATGGAGAATGAGCGCGACCGGCTGGTGGTCATCCTCGCGGGTTACGAGGACCGGATGGACGACTTCTTCCGGCTCAACCCGGGCATGTCCTCGCGCGTCGCCCATCACATCGACTTCCCCGACTACACCGCGGCGGAGCTGCTCAGTATCGGGCAGCTGATGCTCGCGGCGGAGAACTACGTCCTCTCCGAGGACGCGGAGCAGGTGTTTCGCGAGTACATCGTCCGGCGCATGCGCCGGCCGCGGTTCGCGCATGCTCGGAGCGTGCGCAACGGGATCGAGCGCGCGCGGCTGCGGCACGCCAATCGCGTGTACGAGGCGGTGCGGACTGGGGTCGAGCCGACGGTCGAGATGCTCAGGCGGATCGAAAAGCAGGACATACTCAGGAGCAGCTTGTTCGACGAAGATGGGCAAACGGCGCCGGAGTGGCAAGCAGCGTGACGTCGTCGGCCAGCCAACGAATGACGGCCCGGCCCGTCATCCTCGGTGTCGTCGGCGACTCCGCCGCGGGCAAGACGACGATCACGCGTGGGCTCGTGCGCGTGCTCGGCGAGGAGCATGTCGCGCACATCTGCACCGACGACTACCACCGCTATGACCGCCGGCAGCGGGCCGAGCTCGGGATCACGCCGCTGCACCCGGATTGCAACTACGTCGAGATCATCGCCCAGCACCTCGCGCATCTGCGCCGCGGCGAGGCGATCCTGAAGCCGGTCTACCGGCACAAGGACGGCACGTTCGGGGCGCCGGTGTACGTCGCCCCCGAGCGGTTCACGGTCATCGAAGGCCTGCTCGGCTATCACCTGCGCGAGATGCGCGACGTCTACGACGTGCGCGTTTTCCTCAACCCGCCCGAGGACCTGCGGCGCAGGTGGAAGGTGCAGCGCGACTGCTCGCGCCGTGGATACACCACCGACGAGGTGCTCGCCGAGCTCGACCGGCGCGAGGCGGACTCGGAGGCTTTCATCCGGCCCCAGCGGCGCTACGCGGACATCCTCGTATCGTTCATGCCGTCCGAGGGCGAATCGCCGGCGGACCAGACGCACCTCGAGGCTGAGCTGACCCTATGTGACGGGCTGCCGCACCCCGATCTCTCGCCGTTCGTCAACGGCAAGCCGGACGGGTTGACGCTGGTCGAGCGGGCAGGCGAGCTTGTGCTTCGGATACCCGGGCGTATGGATCCGGATCATGCGGCCGCGATCGAGGAGACGCTGTGGGAGCGCATGCACTTCGCTTCGCACCTGCGCGCGCGGCGGCTCGGCGAGTTCACGATTGGCACCGATCTGCACCGCTCGGAGTCACTCGCGCTGGTGCAGCTGCTGATCCTCTACCACCTGGTTACCGCCAGGGCGGCGGTCGCACTCGGTGGCGACGGCACGCGGACCCTGTCCGCGGTCGCTGCGCCGGCGTAGTCGCAGGAGTGCGACCGGCCGACACCGGCCCCGCGCGACGAACGGCGGGCACGTGGAGGAGGAAGGGGACGTTCGCCGTGGCTTCCTGCGTCCCGACCCCGGAATCACCTGCATAACGCGACAATTGGCGCGCTCGGTCTGGACCGTGCCGTATCGCGCATGCCCCACATGCGTGGCGCGGCGCGGCCCGTCCAAGACGCGCCCGATGTCGCGATTTGCAGGTCAGGGCCTGCGTCCCCGAGACTGGGAGGCTGAGTGCTCGTCCTTTTTGACATCGACGGAACGCTGCTCGACGGCGCGACGCAAACGGCGGCCGAGGCGATGAGCCTTGCGCTGGAGGAAGTGCACGGCGTCGACACGAGCTCGATCCGCACGCACATCCGGACGGCCGGCCGGACCGACGGCGAGATCGCGCGCGCGATCCTGCTCGACGCTGGCGTCTCCGCCGAGCGGATCGACGCGCTCGCCGACCGTGTGCGCGACTGTTGCTCGGAGTGGTGCGCGCGGCTGTTCCCGGATGATCTCTCGGGCTATGTGCTACCGGGCGTGCGAGAGTTGCTCGACTGGCTGACCGAACAGCGCGGGGTCGAGCTGGCGTTGCTGACCGGAAACTACGAGGCGGTCGCGTGGCTGAAGGTGACGCGAGCCGGTCTCGGCTGGGCATTTGCACGCGGGCAGGGTGCGTTCGGTTCAGACGCCGAGGATCGGGCGGCGTTGCCGGCGATCGCCCGTCGGCGCGCCGGGACACCCGGGTCACCGTGGCCCCGCGGCGACACGATCGTGGTCGGCGACACGCCGCTGGACATCGCATGCGCACGAGCGGACGAGGTGCGCCCGGTGGCGGTGGCTACCGGCTCGTACACGGTGGCCGAGCTTTCCGCCGCCGATGTGACCGTTTCCGATGCCGTCGAGCTGCGCTCCGTACTGGCGGAGATGCTCGGCTGATCGACGCCTTAACGACACCAGGGCCGCGCTGCCGATGTGCTCGGCGGCGCAGCCCCGGCGTCAACCAGTCCGTTAGGTCAGCCGACAGCCAACAGCACCGGTGCCGCGACGATCAACGCAACCCCGGCGAAACCGAGGGTGGCCACGCGGCTCCGCTGCAGCCCGGGAATCGCCCGCCGAAGCGCGAGACCCGCATACAGTCCGATCCCGGCGAGCAGCGCGCTCGACAGTGCCTGCTCGATGGCCTGGACCGCCACCGATGAAGACCACGCGTGGTCGATCAGACCAAACGTGATGTTGTCGATGCTCAGCACCACCGGCAGGGCCCAGACCCATCCGGTCCCAGTGGCGCGGCGCGAGAGCACGGCCACCGCGACCCAGTACACGCCCAAGCCGACTAGGACCGCCGTCTCGACGATGGTCGCCACACGGTCCGGCATGCTCCAGTGGAACGCCGTACCCAGCAGGAAACCGACTCCGTCGGCGACCCCGAAGGAGGCCGCGAGCGGCAGCCGCGCGCGTTTACTGACGATTCCACCGATCGCGAAGCAAGCGATCAAGCTGTCTACGCCTAGTAGCAGGAAGCCCATCTATCTCATCCTCCTGACCCTCTCGTTGATGACTGCTGAGGACACGGTCCTACTCCGGCAGAGCGAACGCGAACAGTGCGGATCCGCCCGCTTGCGCGAGCGCCCCGGGGTAGAACCCCTCTGTCCAGGCGCCGTACCCGACCGGCACGGCGATGTACTGCCGCCCGTCGACGGTGTAGGTGCTCGGGCTCGAGTGGTGGCCGCTGCCGCACGTGTACTCGAGGAGAACCTCTCCGGTGGTGTCGTTGAACGCCCAGTACTTGCCCGCGGGCCCACCGGCGAACACGAGGCCGCCGCCCGTGGCCAGAACCGACGCGGTCATCGGGTGCTCCTGGGTGAAGCGCCACTTCTCCTGACCCGTGGCCGGATCGATCGCCGAGATGTAACCGGACACGTCCTCCGTGTCCACGGCGACGCCCGCGCCCCAGTACGGGATGCTCTCCTTGAACTCCCGGCGCCGCCGTGTGGCGGTCGCGCCGACATCCTGCACTGGGCAGTAGAACAGCCCCGTCTTCGGGCTGTAGGCCGCGTGTGTCCATTCCTTGGCGCCGGCCGGGCCGGGCCAGAAGTGGACCGGGTCGCCCTCCTTGTCGGGGTACACCCTCGGCGTCACCTTGCCGCTGGCGTCGATCTCGCCCCAGGTGATGCGGTCGACGAACGGCACGACCCGGATTAGGCTGAGGTCCGTGCGATCAAGGACGAAGAAGTACCCGTTCTTGTCGAAATGCCCCGAGCACTTGCGACCGTCCATCTCGAACAGGATGTTCTCCATCGTCGAGTCGTAGTCCCACAAGTCATGCGGGGTGTACTGGTAGTGCGCCTTGATCTTGCCCGTGTCGGGGTCGACCGCCACGACGGAGTCCGTGTAGAGGTTGTCGCCCTCGCGCACGCCGCCGTCGAAGTCGGGACATGGGTTGCCCGTGTTGAAATACAGGAGGTTGAGCTCCGGGTCGAACGTGGGCGTGGTCCAGCAGTTCGCGCCACCGCGCTGCCAGGCCTCGCCGTCCGCCGGCCAGGTCTCTGACCCCGGCTCCCCGGGCGCCGGAATCATGTAGCAGCGCCAGACGCGCTCACCGGTCTCGAGCTTGAAGGCGTCGGCATGGCCGCGCACCCCGAACTCGCCGCCTGAGCTCCCGACGATCACCATGTCCTTCACGATCAGTGGGGCGACGGTTGCGCTCTCGCCGGCCCGAACGTCGCCGTACGGCTGGTCCCAGACCAGCTTGCCGGTCTCGGCATCGAGCGCGATGATGTGGGCGTTCAGGGTCGCCATGAACACCAGCCCCTGGGCCACGGCGCACCCGCGGTTGACGTTGCCGCAGCACAGCGACACGTCGTACGGGGACGCGCGGTGGTAGCGCCACAGCTCCGCTCCCGTCTTGGCGTCGAGCGCCCAGACCCAGCCGTCCCAGCCGGTGACGTACATGACGCCGTCGACGACGAGCGGCGATGCCTCGAACGAGTACGTGGAGGCGCCGGAGTGCATGCCCACCGAGCCGCACTGGAACACCCACGCGGGGGTCAGGTTCTTGACGTTTCCGGTGTTGATCTGGTCGAGCGGGCTGTACCGCTGCCCGTCGTAGGCGCCGTAGTAGGTGAGCCAGTTGTGGGGCTCCGCATCGCGGCCTTTGAGGATCCGATCGTAGTTGACGGTCTTCGTCACTCCCGGCGCGCTGCCGACGTAGCCGGGGCTCAGATTCCTGAAGTCGACGGCTGCCCCTGCGTCTACGTACTCAGTGTCGGTTGCCATTCAAGTGCTCCTTTCTACGGCCGCGGCTGGGGCGGACGGTCGAGCTTGGCTTCGTCTGGGACATCTCCGCCGACGACGATCATTGCGGTCAGGCCGCGGCCCTCGTCGTTTCCCGTCCGGGAGCCGTACCAGTAGTAGCCCGGGCCGTCGAGCTGGAGGCTCGCGGTTCCCTTCGAGAAGTTCACCAACCAAATGAACTTGCTGTCGCCGTTGCACGGCAGGACCGCGCAGTGCGAGTTGTTGTCGTCGTTGATGATCTCGAGCTCGAGGTCGCCCCCGTGAGGGAGCACGAGCACGCCGGGGTCGAAGACCAGCTCGTCGAGCGGGATCCGGACGGTGGCGTGCATCTTGCCGTCGGGTCCCTCCTCGGCGACGCCCACGTTTCCGCGGCCGAGCACACGACCCAGCGTCACCCCATTCTGCTTTGCAAGCCCCTCGATAATGCTCTTATCGACAGTGGCGCTCACGCGACTCTCTCCTTCCATCGAAAATGGGCCAAAAGGAACCTAACAGGGGCGCGACCGCCGCACAACCGGACCGTCAGCGAGAAAACCAACTCACGACCAGTCGGGATTTACACACTGACCGATCGGACAGGTAGTGACACTAACCGGTCGGGCACAGTTCACTGACCGGTCAGGCGAAGACGTCGCCCGCGATGCCCGTCAGCCCAGCCGGATCGTCTGTGCGCCGCTCACCCGGAGATAGTCGAGTGCAGTTCCGCTGGACTCGCGCAATCCAAGCACCTCAACGAGGGCGGTGTTCCGACCGCCGGCCAGTCCGTCGGCCAGCAGCGCGCCGCCACGCGCGGCGGTGCTCGCCTGACCGGTGACGAGCGACACCACCGGGCCGACGGATTCGAGCGACGACGCGAGCGTCGCGATCAGCTCGGGCAGGCGGGCCATCCGGCCGGAGACGACGATCTCATGCGGAGCCGGCACGCTGAGAAGGAGCGCCCGCGCGGCCTTGGCCGCGGCCTCGAGCAGCGCCGTCCAGCCCTCAGCGTGGGCGGGTGCAGCCCACAGCGCCTCCAGGTCGGTCATGTCGAGGGCGCCGGCTGGATCCAGCGCGCCGCCGCTGAACAAGGTGTCCTTGCGCAGCGCCTGGCCGAGCAGGTATGCGAGTTCGCCGTCGAGAGCCCCGGCGGCACGCACGCCGAGCGGTCCCGACGATCCGCCCATGCCGTCGACGATCCGTCCCCCGTCGATCGCCAGGGCCGCTGTGAACGCGCCTCCCAACTCGAGCAGGACCATTGCCGTGTCATGCAGCGCGATCGCGCGGCGCGCGGATTGGTCGACGATCGCGCAGGCGGCCGCGCAGACCTTGTCCGCCGTTCCGATGTCGATCCGGTTGTACTTCCGGTGGCGCGGAACCGAGGGCAGGTGGATCACACCCGGACCGAACACGACGGGCAGGCCGCTGCCCGCGAGTGCTCTGAGCAGCGAGCGCATCCCACCGACGCCCGCCTGCGCGCGCGCCTCGTCGGGCCGCACGAGCACCATTTCGGCCAGCTCCCGCTCTCCCACCTCGGAGGCCGGCACCAGCGGCAGGCCGTAACCGCTTGGCCCGTACACCAGGTCATACGGACCGTGGCGGGCGAGCGCCTCGAGCAGCGGCCCGCTGTCGTGACTGAGCGAGCCCGTCGCAAATACCTGCTCTACGACCGGCTCGCCGTCCTGTAGCACGCACAGATCGAACGAGACCGTTCCGGGGTCGACGCCGGCTACCCGGGGCATATGATTGGGGCATGAGCTCAACGAAGGAAAAACCGCGCACGTACAGCGAAGACGAGATCCCTGCCAAGTTCTCCGAGTACGGCCTCGACGGCTGGTACTACGAGGACAAGTGGATCCGGCGCAAGTACAACACCGACGGCTGGCCGACGACCCTGATGGCCGTCAACGCCGTCGGCTACCTTTGCGAGGCAGCCGGGCATCACGCCGACCTGAATGTGACCTGGGGCAAGCTCTGGGTCAAGCTCGCGACGCACTCCGCGGGCGGCATCACTGACAAGGACTTCACGCTGGCGCGCAAGATCGAGGACACGATCCTGTGGCGGCCCGAGGGCGAGAGCCCGCTTGAAGGGCCGATGGGCAAGTTCGTCTTCTCCAAGTAGGCGGCGGGCCGCTCGGCCGATTACTCACAGCGCCTCGAGGGCCACGTCGTAGACGCCCTCGAGGTCCATGACCGTACCCTTGGTCTCGAACATCTTCCGGATGCAGGCCTTCTGGAGCTTCATCTTCGGGCCGCCGACGGCCAGCGCCCCGAGCTTCTTGACGCCGTCCTCTTCGTCGAGGTTGTCACCTCGGTCGACGCCCTCGACGCCTACGGGCTCGGCCGCCGCGTAGTCGACCACCACCTCGACCCCGTCCTGCGCCCACCCGCTCCGGCGCAGGATCTGGGTGCCCGCCGGACCGGCCGCGAACACGATCGCATTGCCGGCCAGGGCCTTGTCGAGTTCGTCGCTCGAATCCGGCTCGACGACCTCGAACCCGGCTTCCTGAGCGACCGGGATGCCTGAGGCGCGGCGGTACTCGCCCTCCATCGCATCGGGCGGGAACGTGAACATCGTGACCTCGGCGCCCTCGCGTCGCAGCAGCTCCGCGGTGCGCAGGCCGACCGGCCCGACCCCGATCACCGCCGCGCGGTTGCCCTCCAGATCGACCGCGCCGCGGACGCGGGCAACGGCGGCAGCCGCGGTCGTGTTGGAGCCGTCCGAATCGAGCATGATCGACGGCTCGAACGGCTTGAAGAACAGCTTCTGCGCCGCCTCGAACACCGCCTCGCCGTCGCGCACCTTCGACCCGCCGACCCAGAACGCGGTGTTCGCGAGGCCGTCGGGGCCACGCGGGAAGATCGCGCCCTGGACGACGTCGGTCAGGTTGTCGGGGGTGATCTCGCCGTACCCCATCACGGCGTCCACGTCGGCGTCGTAGGCGGCGATCGCGTCGAACGCGCTCGGGTGCGGATCGGTATCGAGTTGAATCAGGATCTTCTTCATTGGATGTCCTCCCGTCGGGGTTCGGGAAAGCTCAGCAGGCCCCAGTCCAGGGGGCCTTCCTGGCGATAGCTCTTGCGCAGCCCGCGCGCGATCGTGGCCTTCATCAGCTCCTTGCCGAGGTAGAAGGCGTGGGCAGGGGCGTCGACGTCGAGCTGATCGAACACCGCGTACATGTTGGTTTCGCGGACGAACCGCTCGCCGTTGAACGCGTACAGCCAGTCGGCGTCGGCGAACAGGCGGTAGTTGGCGTCCGACACCTGGGCCTGCATCGCGCGCAGCTCGTCCTCGCTGGGCGCGCGCATCGACTCGTCTTTGCTCGTCACCAGGCCAGGGTCGATGTGCTTGGGCGGCCGTGCCTGGCGCTGGGCGAGGTGCATGATCTGGGCCGCGAGCACCGTCTCGCGCACTGCGCCGCGCGCCCACCCGATCACCTCCGTGGTAAGCACAGCGCCGATGCCGACCTCCTGGCAGAAGCCGATCAGGAGCGCCGTGACACCAGGCGAGTCGGCCTCGGTCAGCTCGGTGAGGTTGCCGATACCCATCAGGATCTCGGCGTCGGGATGGCGGCGCCGGACCTCGACGTAGCGGGCCAGCGACGCGGCAAAGCCGGAGTTGATCGGGGCCAGGATCGAGTCGAGCAGGTAGGGCCGGCCCAGTTCCTCCATCCGCGAAGCCAATCCGTCTAGGCCGTCGACATCGTCCGGGTCCTCCGTTATCAGCACCGGCGTGGCACGGAGCGTCTCGGCGAGGTCAATCGTGTCCGGGGTGATGCTGAGGACGTAGTCGACGCCGGCGGCGTCGGCCATCCGGATGTGCTCGGGGTCGAGCGTGTCGATGCTGAGCGACAGCCCGCGCTCGCGCAGCGCCGCGATCGTCGGCGGCCCGTCGGTCAGCCACGAGCGGTCGAGCGACAGGCCGAGGTCGATCACGTCGGCACCGTCCGCGCGATACCCGAGCGCCCGGTCGATCACCTGGTCGCGCGATAGCGACTGCACGTCGTTGATCTCAGCGAACACGCGCACATCGCGGGGCCCGAGCTCGGCTCGGATCGCCTCGCGCCCGTACCACTCGGGCAGCGCGCGGACATCGGCCGGGCCCTTTCGGACCGGCACGCCGGTCGCCTGCTGAAGCGTTTCCACATCTCCCTCGCACAGCCCCGGAATCACGATGTTGTCCACTCCCGGCGGCAGCTTCAGCCTACGGGCGATCCAGCGCGTGGTCATCAGCGCCGCGACGCTGATGTTCATCACCGCGATCTGATGCTCGATCTCGAGCTCGGACACGATGTTGCGCACCGCCGGCTCGGCCAGGCGGCCGGTGACAAACAGCGTGTCAGCCAACGGTGCCGCCGTTGACGTTGACCGCCTGTCCGGTGACGAATGCGGCGGCCGGCGAGGCCAGCCACACGGCGGCGCCCGCGACGTCCTCGGGGCGGCCCCAGCGGCGGAGCGGCGTGCCCGCCGCGACCTCGTCGTAGAACGCGCGGTCGGCTTCCTCGCCGTAGGCGGTCTCGATCCATCCGGGACACAGCACGTTCACGCGGACGTCGGGCGCCACCGAACGCGCGAACGACTTCGAGAAGCCGAGCACCCCGGCCTTGACGGCGGCGAACAGCTCGGGGTTCTCACCGGCCATTCCATCGACCGTGGCGTGGTCCCAGCCGATGTTGAGGATGCAGCCGCCGGGGCGCATCCGCGGGGCGACGAGCTGCGAGCAGCGGATCGTGCTCTTCAGATCAAGCTCCAGGAGCGCCTCGAGCTTGCGTTCGGCCGGCCACCGAGCGGCCTCGCCAGTGAGCACGTCGGCGCCGGCGTTGTTGACCCACACGTCTATGTGCTCGAGCGTCGCGAACGCCTCTCGCACGATCGATGTGCAGCCTTCGGGCGTACTCAGGTCCGCCTGGAGCAGATGGTGCCCGCGGCCCAGCTCGCTCGCCAGCGCCTGCGCGGCGTCCGCCGAGTGCCAGAAGCCGATGCCGACGTATGCGCCAGCGGCGGCGAAGGCGGTTGCGATCGCCCTCCCGATCCCGGAACTCGCGCCGGTGACGACGGTGCGCAGACCGGCGAGCGGCAGCTCTCCGGTCTGCGCGGTCAACTGCTCCCTCAGTGGTCGTCCCCGTAAGTCCGGTCGCACCGAGAGGTGCCACTGGTGGATGCTGCGCGAGGACGCAGGATCCGATGCGGAGCAGCGCTACGTGAGGATCCGAGGACAAAGCGCAGCGCCGCCAGGGGCGCCTCAAATGCGAGCGGATTTGCGGGGGCGGGCACTAGTCCTCTGAGCCGCCGGCGAACGGGTGACGCGCGGCGGGCGTGTCCGCGAGCACCTTGTCGGTGCTCGGCTCACCGCCCAGGGCGCGGGCGATCGAGAGCTTCACGGCCTCGTAGTTCCAGGTATAGATCTTCTTGTCGTCCTCGGCCTCCCAATGGATGAAGACGCTGACGATGATGGCCAGGTCGTCGACCTGATCCTTGGGGATGACGCCCTCGGCGACCGAGTCCACCACGGCGCGGGCGACCGCGGCCTGAGCGGGGCCGAACAGCTGTAAGGCCTGCTTCGCGCCCTTGATCGTCACCTTGTTGCTCAGCACCGTGTCCGGCTTCGCCGGCAGGTTTGGGGTGACCACGGCGAGCAGGTTGGTGTGACCTTCGGACTCGTTGACGAAGGCATGGGCGAATGCTTCACCGACCGGGCCGCTCTTTGACCCGAGCAGCAAATCGATGTGGGCGACCTCGTTACCTTCGCCGACGAGAGCCTCGCCGGTTGCCAGGGTGATGGCCATGAGGTGAGTCTCCTCTCTCCTATCGTATGGTGAGCGCAGTGCACGCAACCCTAGCTCACTCCAGACTGAGCCGGGATCTACTCGCACATTACGTTCAACTGGCATGCCTGCTGGAGGTGTCCGCGCCGAAGGCGGGCAACATCACGCCGGCTCACGATTTTGACGACACGAGCTATACCGACATGGTGCGCTCGGCGCTCGCGCTCGGGCCTGTGTTCACGCGCCGACGAGCCCGCCGGCGCGGCGTCGGCGCGCTCATCGCGGACGGCGTGGGGGCGACCGCGCGCGTCACCGACGTGAACACGAACCTCGGGATCGTGCTGCTGTTCGCGCCGCTGGTTCGCGCCGAGGCGACGAGGCAAGGGGGGGAGTCGCTGCGGCCGGCGACCGAGCGCGTCCTCGCGCAACTCGACGTCGACGACGCCGCGGCCGCGTTCGCGGCGATCGTCGAGGCCCACCCCGGCGGTCTTGGCGACGCGCCCGAGCACGACGTCAGAGCGGCGGCTCGCGTGACCCTGCGCGAGGCGATGGCCGCGGCCGCGTCCCGCGACAGCATCGCATCGGAATACGCGACCGGTTACGCGGTCGTGTTCGACACCGGGTTGCCCCTGCTCGCCGGCGCGCTGCGCGGGGGCGCCGGCACGCTGAAGGCGATCGCGTCGCTCCACATCGGGCTGCTCGCCTCGCGCCCGGACACGCTGATCGCGCGGAAGGCCGGCGCGGCCGCGGCGCAGGCCGTGAGCGCGGCGGCGCGCGAGGTGCGCGACGGGACCCGCTCGCCGCAGGAGTTCGATACGTCGCTGCGCGGAGCCGATCACCGGCTGAACCCCGGTACGACCGCCGACCTCGTCGCCGGCACGCTGCTGGTCGCGCTGCTGACCGGAGTGACGCTCCGATGAGAGTGCTGGTCGTTGCCGTCACCGCCCGCATGCTCGGGGAGCTGGCGGTCGCCGACGGCTACCAGGTGACCGCGCTCGACCGGTTCGGCGACGTCGACCTGCGCGCGATCGCCGCCGGAGCCGCGGCGGCGAGCAACGACGCGTTGGCTGCGCTCGCCGCCGACGTCACCGCGGACGCGGTCGTGTACGGCGCCGGTTTCGAGAACCGGCCCGACCTGGTGGCGCGCCTCGCCGAGGCTCGCGAGTTGCTCGGAACCCCGCCCGAGCTGCTCGCGTCGGTCCGGGATCCGCACGCCGTCGGGGCGGCGGCGCGCGCGGCCGGGGCGCGCGCCCCGGAGACGCGCTCGGCCGGCGAGCTACCGGAGTCTCCGGGGCCTTGGTTGCGGAAGCCCCGACGCGGCGGCGGCGGTCGCGGCGTCCGCGGGTGGGTCGGTGGGCGACTGCGAGACACCGAGATCCTCCAACGCCGCGTCGGCGGACTGTCGTGCTCGGCGGCAGCGATCGCGGACGGCCGCCGGGCCACCGTGCTCGGCCTGACCGAGCAGCTGCATCGCCCGCGGAGCTTCGGGTGGATGGGCAACGTGACGCCCCCGCGGCTGCCAGAAGGTGAGCTCGCCGAGCTCGACGGCCAGCTGCGCGCGGTATGCGACGAGATGGCGGGGTGCTTCGGAATCCGAGGGGCGTTCGGGGTCGACGCGGTGTGGGACGGGCGCCATGCCTGGGTGCTCGAGGTCAACCCGCGACCCCCGGCCTCGTTGGAGTTATTCGGACCCGGCTGCTTCGAGGCGCACGTCCGGGGAGCGCGCGGCCTGGGACTCCCGGCCGCGGGCACGCCCCCGGCGACGAGGTGTGCAAAGGTGAAGCTCGTGCTGTTCGCAGGCCGCGATGTTTGCGCCCCCGAGCCGGGCTGGTGGCCGGCAGCCCTGGTGCGCGACGTCCCGCACGCCGGCACGAGGATCAGGCGCGGCGCTCCCGTGTGCACGCTGGTCTCGGTCACCGCCGATCCAGCCGAGCTCGCCGCCCGGGGGGCCCGGCTGCTGGACGTGCTGCCCGGTCGCGGCGACGGCCCGCTCGGCATCCATGCCTCGCCTAGCGGGCCTGCCGCGCCACATCCGACGGTGCCCGCCCATGGCTGAGCTCGGGCTGGTCACGTGCGCGGGCTGCGGCCTGCTGTGCGACGACGTCGTGTTCGATCCCGCTCGCGACGGCACCCGACTCGAGCCGCGGTGCGACGTAGGCGCCGAGTGGTTCTCCGAGCGTGTCCACCGGCAGGCGAACGCCCCGGCCGCGACGATCCGGGGTCAGCCGGTCGACGTCGAGACGGCGCTGAGCCGCGCCAGCGAGCTGCTGCGCGGAGCGCGGCGGCCGCTGATCCATGGGTTCGACGGGGCGACGGTTGAGGATGCGCGGGCCGCTGTGGCGCTGGCCGACCGGCTCGGAGCGCTGGTCGTGACCGACAAGGTGGCGGACGCCTGGCCGGGAGCCCCAGCGGTGCCGCTGCGCGGCGCCTCGACCGCCACGCTCGGTGAGATCCGCGACCGATCCCGCGTCGTCGTGATCTGGCGCGAGGACCCCGAGACGACACATCCGCGGCTGCTCGACCGGCTCGGCTTCGGCGGCGAGTCTACGGATCGCCTGCTGGTGGTCGTCGACGACCGCGACACCGCCACCGCGCGGCGCGCCGACGCGCAGCTTCGCTGGGCGCGGGATCACGACCTCGACGCCATCACCAGCCTGCATGTCTTGCAGAGGGGGCTGGCATCGCGGCCGGGCGATCTCGCGGCCGAGCTCGGCGGGCTGATGGAGCGGCTTGGCGCCGTCCCTCATGCGGCGTTCGTGTTCGGCGCCGGCCTGACCGGCGGCGCCGGCGGTCAGCGACGCGCGCTCGCGCTCCACGAGCTTGTGCGGGCGCTGTCCCACGAGCGCCACGTGGTCACGCTCGAGTTGCCGGGGGCCGCCGGGACGCGCGGCGCCGACGACGCGCTCGCCTGGCAGACCGGCTACGGCGGAGCGGTCGATTTCGCCGGCGGTCATCCGGAGCTGGTCATGGCGACGCGGTCGCTGCTCGCCGGTGAAGGCGTCGACGTATCGCTGCGCGTCGAGAGCCCACCGGAGCACCTTCCCGACGGCGTGACCGAGATAGCGCTGGGCAGCCTGCCCCCAGGGTGGGCGGGGGCTCATCCGGAGGTGTCGATCCGCACCGCGGCGGCCGGCGTCGAGGCGAGCGGCACCGCGCACCGTCTCGACGGGGTACCGCTGGCCCTGCAGGCGCCGCTTCCGGGTGACGCGCCGACCGCGGCGGCGGTGCTTGCGCAGCTGCTCGCGGAGGTCGAGACGTGACCGAGATCCGGATCAGCGGCGGTGCCGTCCACGACCCGGCCAACGACGTCGACGGAGACGTGCGCGACGTGTGTCTGCGGGACGGCAAGGTGGTCGACGACGTCGGCGCGAGCGCGCGCCGCATCGACGCTCGCGGGATGGTGGTGATGGCCGGCGGCGTCGATATCCACGCCCATATCGCGGGCCCCAAGTTGAACGCGGCCCGCAAGCTGTCACCTGACGAGCGGCGCGATCAGCCCATCGATCGGACCGAGGTGCTGCGCTCGGGCACCGGCGGCCTGGTCCCGTCCACGTTCGCGACCGGCTATCGCTACTCGCTGCTCGGCTACACCACGGTCGTGGAGGCGGCCGCTCCGCCGCTGGCCGCGCGCCATGTGCTCGCGGAGCTCCGTGACACGCCGATGATCGACAAGGCGTTCCTGATCCTGATGGGCAACAACCAGGTGCTATTCGAGCTGATCCGCGGATCAGGTTCCCGCCCACCCCGCTCCTCAGCGCAGCTGCGCGATGCGATTGCCTGGTGGCTCGACGCGACCGGAGGCTACGGCGTAAAGCTCGTCAACCCGGGCGGGGTCGAGCTCTGGAAGCAGAGCAACGGCGTGATCGACTCCCTCGATGACGAGGTGGCAGGGTTCGGGGTGACTCCGCGCCAGGTGCTCGAGGCGATCGGCGGCGCCGTGGACGAGCTCGGGCTGCCCCATCCCGTCCACGTCCACGCCAACAACCTCGGGGTACCGGGCAACGCCGAGGTCACGCTCGACACGATGCGGACGCTGGCGGGGCGCCAGGCGCACTTCGCCCACATCCAGTTCCATTGTTATGGGGGCCCACCCACCCAGCTCGGCGGCGGGGCGGGCGGGATCACATCACGGGCGCCCGAGATCCTCGACCACCTGAGCAATCATCCGGAGTTCACGGCCGACGTCGGCCAGGTGATGTTCGGGCCGGCGATGACCATGACGGCCGACGCTCACGTCTCGGCGGTCCTCCGCGACCTCGGCGCCGACAAGTGGCTCAACCACGACACCGAGGTCGAGACCGGCTGCGGGATCGTCCCCTACCGCTATCGCGCCGACAACTACGTCCACGCGCTGCAATGGGGGATCGGGCTCGAGCTGTTCCTGCTCGGCCAGAACCCCTGGCAGGTGATGCTGTCGACCGACCATCCCAACGGCGGGTCGTTCCTGTCGTACCCAAAGCTGATCCGCCTGCTGATGGACCGCGCCTTCCGGGAGGATCAGATCGGGCGCGCGAACCAGAAGGCAATCCGGCGCACCGCCCTGCTCGACGGGCTCGACCGCGAGTACACGCTCAACGAGATCGCGATCATCACCCGCGCCGCGCCCGCGCGCCGGCTCGGACTGCGCGACAAGGGCCACCTCGGGATCGGCGCCGACGCCGACGTGACGATCTACCACGACCGCGCGGACCGCGAGGACATGTTCGCCACGCCGCGCTACGTGATCAAGGGCGGCGAGGTCGTGGTGGAGGAAGGCGATCTGCGCCGTTCTGAGGACGGCCTGCTGCTGTCGAGCCGCGCCGCGTTCGATCCCGAGGTGAGCGGCGTCCTCGAGCCGCTGTTCGGCGAGCGCTACACGGTGGCGTTCGAGCACTACCCGGTCCGCGACCCGGCGCTGCGCGAGCCCGTACGCGTGGTGGAGGCCCGGCCGTCATGACCGGATACACGCTGGGCGATACCGAGGTCGCCGACACTTTCGCCGAGGCGTTTCCGATGCGCTTTGCCCGCGTGCTGATCACGGCCGCGACCGACGGCTGGGCGCAGGAGGCAGCTCGGTCGATGACCGGCTTTGCCACGTCGGTCATCGGCTGCAAGTGCGAGGCGGCGATCGAACGCCGGGTGGCCGCGGGAGAGACCCCGGACGGCCGGCCAGGGATCGCCGTGCTGCTGTTCGCGATGGACCGCGAGGGCGTCGGCAAGCGCGTGCTCGAGCGCGTCGGCCAGAGCGTGATGACCTGCCCCACGACCGCTTGCTTCGACGGGCTCCCGGGAGCAGAGCGGACGGTGGCGCTCGGCGCGAGCCTGCGCTACTTCGGCGACGGCTTCCAGGCCAGCAAGGTGATCGCCGGACAGCGCTTCTGGCGGATCCCGGTGATGGAGGGCGAGTTCCTCGTCTCCGAGTCCGTCGGTGTCGGCCGGGGGGTGGGGGGAGGGAACCTGGTGATCGGCGCCGGCGAAGAGGAGGCAGCGCTCGGGGCCGCCCAGGCGGCGGCCGACGCGATGCGCGGCGAGGGGATCGCGCTGCCGTTCCCGGGCGGGATCGTCCGCAGCGGCAGCAAGGTCGGCGCGCTGACCTCGAAGTCGATGCCCGCCTCGACCAACCATCAGATGGCCCCCACGCTCCGCGCCCAGGTGAGTGACACCCTGGTTCCTGACGGAGTGGGTGCGATGTTCGAGGTCGTGATCGACGGCGTGTCCGAGGAGGCCGTGCGCGAGGCGATGCGCCGCGGTTTGCACGCCGCCGCCGGGGCCGGCGCGACGCACGTCACCGCCGCCAACTTCGGCGGCAAGCTCGGCGAATTCCACTTCCCGTTGACGGAGCTGGGCGACCCGCCGTGACGCTGACCCTGACTGTCCGGACGCAGCTGCCAGCGCGCGTGGACGCGGCTCCGCTGATCCCCGAGCGCCTGCGGGGCCTGCACGGCTCCGCGGTCGCTGATCTCCCGGTGCGCTGCGGTACCGACACGGTGGCCGTGGGCGACCTGTTCGAGGTGTTCGGCGCCGGCGCCGAGGAGGAGGAGCTCGTGCTCGCTGGGGACCTGCGCCGGATGGACGGGATCGGCGCTCGCATGTCGAGCGGCAGGGTGCTGGTCGACGGACCGTGCGGAGACCATGTGGGGGCGCGCATGAGCGGTGGCGAGATCGAGGTGCGGGGCCACACGGGCGCCTGGGCAGGAGTCGAGATGGCCGGCGGGCTGCTGCGGATCTCGGGCGACGTCGGCGCCCGGCTCGGCGGTGCCTATCCCGGGACTCGGGCCGGCATGACCGGCGGCGAGATCATCGTCTCTGGCGACGCCGGCGAGGAGGCGGGTGCGGGCATGCGACGTGGCCTGGTCGCTGTGGGCGGTCAGACGAGTGGCGGAGCCGGGTTGCGGATGCTGGCGGGCACGCTGATCGCGCTCGGCGGCATCGGGGCCGAGGCGGGGCTCGGAAACAAGCGAGGCAGCATGGTCTCCGGCCGGGCGGTGGAACCGCTGCCGGCGTACGCCTTCGCGACTCGCTTCCAACCCCCGGCCCTGCGATTGCAGCTGCTCCGGGTCCGAGAGCTCGGCCTGAACGTCCCCGACGCAATGCTGACCGGAAGCTGGGCGCGGTGGTCCGGCGACGTCACCGAGCTGGCCCGTGGGGAGATCCTGATCTTCGACGACGACGAGCCCGGCCGCTAGGGAAGAAACTTCAGCATGGCCGCAGTTTCTTCCCAAGGGGCAAGCCGGCGGACCCCATCAGCTCGAGAGGAGGGCTAATGAGCCTGTCGATGAACGAACGTGCCGCCGCGCTCGTGGACGCGATGGCCGCCGACGCCGACGCGCTGGGAATCGAGGTCCGCACACTCGACTCCGGCGCACGGGTGGTCGATTGCGGCGCCCAGGGGCGCGGCGGCCTCCAGGCCGGACTGGGCTTTGCGGCCGCCTGCATGGGTGGCCTGGGAAAGCTCGACCCGGTCCCGGTCACCGTCGGCGAACGGACGTGGCCGGGCATCGCCGTCGCGGTGGATGAGCCCGCCGCGGCATGCCTGGCCGCCCAATACGCCGGCTGGAAGCTCGAGCACGACGACTTCTTCGCGATGGCCAGCGGCCCCGGGCGGGCGCTGGCGCGGGCCGAGGATCTGTTCGAGGAGCTGGCCTGGCGCGAGCAGGCCGACCGGGCGGTCCTGTGTCTCGAGACCGGGCAGGACCCGCCGGCGCAGATCGTCGAAAAGGTCGCGCAGCGGTGTGGCGTCGAGGCGGCCGCGGTCACGTTTCTGATCGCACCGACCGCGTCGATATGCGGCTCGGTCCAGATCAGCGCCCGCGTGGTGGAGACCGCACTACACAAGCTCCACGAGCTCGATCTTGACCCGGCCCGGGTGCGCCAGGGGTGGGGTTGCTGTCCGATCGCGCCGGTCGCCAAGAACGACCCGGCGGCGATCGGGCGGACCAACGATGCGGTGCTGTACGGCGGGACCGTGCACCTGTGGATCGAGGGCGAGGACGACGAGGTCGCGGGCCTCGCCGGTCGGCTGCCCTCGGCGGCGTCGGAGGCGTTCGGCACGCCGTTCGGCGAGCTGCTCGAAGCCGCCGACTGGAACTTCTACGACGTCGATCCGATGCTGTTCAGCCCTGCGGCGGTCACGCTGACCAGCACGAAGTCCGGGCGCGCGCACCACGCCGGTGAGCTCGCGCCCGAGGTGCTCGAGCGCTCGTTCGCCTCGTGACCGGACCGCTCCGGGTCGCCGTCCTCGGCGCGTCCGGCTCGTGGCACACGCGTGGGCTGGTGGGCGCTCTTGCCCGTCGTGGTCACGAGGTGATGGCGGTCCCGGCCACGCGACTTCAGACCGTGATCGAGGACGACGGGGACGTCCATGTGCTCGCACCCGAAGGGGCCGCGCTCGACGCATTCGATCTCCTGATCGTGCGCGGGCTTCCGCGCGGCTCGCTCGAGCAGGTGATCTTCCGCATGGACGCGCTGCACGTCCTCGCCGAGCAGGGCGTCCGGTGCGTCAACAGTCCGCGCGCGATCGAGCGGACGATCGACAAGTCGTGGGCCGGCGCGGTCCTCGCGCTCGCCGGCGTGCCGACTCCGCCGACGATCGTGTGCGAGCGCTACGAGGACGCGATGCAGGCGTTCGAGCAACTGGGCGGCGACGTCGTCGTCAAGCCGCTGTTCGGCGCGATGGGCAATGGGATCGTGCGCGTCGAGGACCGCGACGTGGCGCACCGGGTGTTCCGCGCTCTCGAGCTCGAGCGAACCGTCTACTACGTTCAGCGTACGGTCGCACCCGCCGGCCGCCGGAACCTGCGCGTGCTCGTCGTCGCCGGCGAGGTGGCCGGCGCGATGGAGCGCGTGACCGACTCGTGGCGGGCCAACATCGCGCGCGGCGCCCGCCCGCGGGCGGTGGCGCTGGGCGAGGATGAACGGCAGTTGGCGCTCGCGGCGGCGGCGGCGCTGGAGGCCGACGTCGCAGGAGTGGATCTGCTTGTGGCGCCCGACGGGGAGATCGTTGTGCTCGAGGTCAACGGGATCCCCGGCTGGCAGGCGCTCCAGTCCGTGTGCGCCGAGGATCTGACCCAGCGTGTGGTCGGCGCGTGCGAAGCGCTCGTCACAGCGTGAGGCGACCCTCGTGCAGGGCGGTAGCCACGAGCGCGCCGGCGGCGCCGGCCAACTCGAGCGCGCGCAGGTCGGCGTCGTCGCGCACGCCGCCGCCGGCGTAGATCGCCACTCCGGGCAGGGCGTCCGCGAGCTCGCGCACCGCGTCCAGCGGAGGCCCCGAGCCGCTGCCGACGCGGGCGAGGTCGATCACGAGTAGCTCGCGCACGTTCAACCTTCGCGCGAACGGCGCCGCGGCGGCGGGATTCCGGCCGGCGAGCTCCGGATCCGGCGAGATCAGCCGGCCGTCTCGCAGGTCTACGCTCAGGACCGCCTGCGGTCTGGCGGCACGAGGCCGGGGCGGGAGCGCCCCGGCGGCGATCGACTCGGTGCCGATGACGTTCCGCGCAACGCCAGCGCGGGCCAGCGCCGCAGCGTGCCTGGCGGTGGTGGCGCCCGCGTCGACCCACGGCTCCGCGACGTCGGCGACCGCCCTGATGGTCGCCACATCGATCGGTCCCCCGCTGAGCGCGTCGAGGTCGGCAACGTACAGGCTGCTGGTACCGGCCGCCGCGCACAGAGCCCGCGCGACCGTGACCGGCTCGCACCCCTCGACGAGCGGACTGTCGAGCGGCGCGTACTCGGCGCGACGGCCGCGGCGGGCGTGGACGACGACGCCGCCCTTGAGGTCGATCACCGGAACGATCCGCATCGTCGCGTCATGATGCCTGGATGGCTCCGGTGATCGGGCTCGACGTCGGCGGCGCGAACACCAAGGCGGCGGTGGTCGACGACGACGGGCCGGTGCGGATCGTGTCCGAGCCGTTCGAGGTGTGGCGCGAGCCGGATGGCCTGTCGGCCGTGATCGCCGGCGTGGTCGAGCGGTTAGCGCCCGACGGCGCGCCGGTGGCGCTGACCACGACCGCGGAGCTCGTCGACGTGTTCGCGAGCAAGCGGGAGGGAGTGCTGTACGTGCTCGAGGCGGCCCGGCGGGCGCTACCCGGACGGCGGTTGCGCGTGATGACCACGGACGGCGAGCTGGTCTCGCTCGATGACGCGCGAGCTGCGCCGCTGAAATGCGCGGCCGCCAATTGGCTCGCGACGGCGCTGCTGGTCGCGCGGTCGGTGCCCGACGCGATCGTGGTGGACTGCGGCGGCACGACCACCGACGTGATCCCGATCGCGGGCGCCGCGGTCGTCGCGCAGGGCCGCACCGACCTCGAGCGGCTGCTCGCGGGCGAGCTGGTCTACACCGGCGCGTTGCGGACCAATGTCGCCGCGGTGCTCTCGCACGTGCCGATCGGCGGCCGGCCGTGTCCAGTGTCCTCGGAGCTGTTCGCGATCACCGCCGACGCGCACCTGCTGCGGGGCAGCCTCACACCCGAGCAGTGCACCTGCGCGTTCCCGGACGGTGGCGGCAGTTCGCCGGCCGAGGTTCGCTCGCGGCTGGCGCGCGTCGTGTGCGCCGACCCCGAGCAGCTCGCCGACGGTGATCTCGAGGCGATCGCGGCCGCCGTCGAGGAGGCGCAGATCGCCTCGATCGCCGCGGCGCTCCAGCGCGTCGCCGCGCGGGTGGCCGCCCGAGCTCCGGTGGTCGCCGTCGGCGTGGGCGCGTTCCTCGCCCGCGCCGCCGCGACGCGCTGCGGCCTCGCGGTCCACGGGGACGACCGTCCGCTCGGCGGCGTTGGGGGGGAGGTCGCCGCCGCGGTCGCGCTGTCGGTGCTCGGCCGTGAGTGAACCGGGTCCGCTGGTCGTCAAGGTCGGCGGCGGACTGCTCCGGGACGAGGGGCTCGACGGGCTGCGCCGGGCATGTGCGGAAGTGAACGACATCGCGGCTCGACGGCCGGTGCTGGTCATTCCGGGAGGCGGTCCGTTCGCGGACGCCGTGCGCGCCATCGACGAGCAGGTGGGGCTCGGCGACGACGTCGCCCACGCGCTGGCGCTGCAGGCGATGGACCAGCTCGGCGCGCTGCTGGCGCCGATGCTGCCGGCCTCCGAGTCGCTTCCCCGTCTGGTCGCACCGCGCCGGCTGGGCGTGCTCGTGGCCGCGTCGGCATTCGCCGGCCGCCCGGAGATCCCCGCGTCCTGGGCGGTCACGAGCGACTCGCTGGCGGTGCTCGCGGCCGCGGCGATCGGCGCCGAGCAAGCGGTCCTTTTGAAGCCGGTGGCGGGGGTGGTGGCGCGGTGGCCGTCCGACGACCCTCCGCTGACGTCGATCACCGCGGGCGAGCTGCGCGCGTCGCAGGACGCCGGCGGGGGGCGGGCCGTCGATCCCTATCTGGCCGAGGCCGTTTGCCGGACCGGCGTGACCGTTGTGGTGCGCGCGCCGGGAGGTGGCGGCACCCGCATCACCCCCGGATAAAACTGATTGATTGGCTCGCGTGGCTCGCCGGCGGTGCGGGGTGGCGGTGGCGTGGGGTGCGGGCGGTGTGGGGTGCCGGCGGGCAGTTCCCGGCCCGGATCGCGTTACGAACGACGGGCACCTGGGGGGAAGGGCGGGGACGGGTTGCCGGCTCCGGTCGCTCGTGCCGCTCGCCGGAACATGCATAACCTGACAGTTGACGCTCCGAGACGGGACCGTGTAGGGCGCCGGCGCGCAGGCGGGACCTGCATAAAGCCCGAAACACCAGCCGGCGCGCCCGTTTTCGGGACATAAGCATTCCCCAGCTGCGTATGGCCCGGAGTTGGCGCCGGCGTGGCCGGTTTCGGGCCTTGTTCATGCCCAGCCGGCGACTAGGGGGTGCAAAAGTCGCGAAACTCGCCGTCGGCGCGCGAGCTTGGCAACATAAGCGCCTGGCAGGCGCTTATGTTGCCGGGCCGCTGCAGGAGGATGGGATTTGGCGAGAAATGCACCCCGGCCGGCGGCACACGGGCCCTCGCCGGCGCGCCACCGACCGGGACGGCGACCACCTACGACGCCGGCCGTGCCATCCGGAAGATCGGCTCGAACGCGGCCAAGCGTCGCTTCACAGGGCGCGCGCCACCGGCGCCGCCACGCCCTCGCCGGCGCGCAGCTCGGCGACCGCCGCCGCCACGAGGCCCGACTCCAGCTCGCCGGTCCGGTCGCTGCCGCGGCACACGGCCGACCGGACGCCGACGACGTCGGCGTCGACACGGCGGAGCTCGCCCAGGCGCAACTGCCCGGCGAGCGCGAAGGTGCCGCCGGCGGCGCGGGTGCGCGCGACCAGGTCGGCGAGCTCGGGCTCCGACAGCCAGCCGTAGAGGCCGCGGCCGTCCTTGACGCACGTGTCGACGAGCGCGCCGGCGATCCGCGTCCGCTCCACCAGCGACGGCAGCCAGGCCGGCGCGAGCGCGGGCGGGTCGAGCGCGCCGGCGTCCGCGTACGCGGCGGCGATCACCGAGACACGCGGCCCCACCGCGTCCGCCACCGCGCGCATCACCGCCGCCGCGCGGTCGAGCTCGCGCACTCCTCGGAGCCCGACCTTGACGTAGCCCGCCCCGCACACCGTGGCGCCACGCGCGGCGAGGGCCGCTGTGTGCGGGAGATCCGGGAGGTCGCCGAGCGCCACGCTGACCAATACAGCCGGTCCCACCGCACGCACGACCTCGGACAGGACGTTCGGCGCCGGCGCGCCCAGCGCCCCCTCGCCCGGATCCTTGACGTCGATGATGTCCGCTCCCCCGGCGAGCGCGCGCCGCGCCTCGTCGGCGGACACGACGCTGACCAGTAGCTTCGGCCTCCCCGAACGCGTCACGCCGCCGCCTGGCCCGCGCCGGCGCGCGCCACCCGCGCCCCCCGGCGGTCGAAGTCGACCACGAGCACCTCGGTGTCGGCGTCCACGCCGGCGCGGAGCCGATCCGCCACATCGGTGGCGCGCTCGGGGCCGTCGACGATCCCGTACACCGATGGACCCCACGAGCTCTGTCCGACTGCGCTGACCCCGAGCGCCAGCAGCGCCTCGACGACCGGCGCCGCGCGCGGATGAAACACGCCGCCCTGCCGGGTCGCGAACATCGCTCCGATCTCGCGTTGGATCTCGGTGAGCGCGTCACCGAACTCGCCGATGTCCTCGGTCACGAGCCCCGGGAGCAGGGCGGTGAGGACCAGCCGCGACACCCGCGGCTCGATGGCGGTCCGCTCCTGGTGCAGCAAACCGAAAAACCTCTCCTCAGCATTCCCGGACAGTCCCTCGACCCCGAGGGGCAGGGCGAGCACGCACCGCCAGCGCTCCGGCATCGGGTGGCGGGCGACCAGCGGGCTGATCGAGCCGTCGTCGCGCACGCCGGCCTCGACCACGAGGCCGGGCGCCGCGAACGTCCAGGAACCCACGCTCGATCGCGCTCCCCGCCCGCTCGCGTCGGCCAGCTGCTCGGGCCCCGCCGGCACGCCCGCGAGCTCGGCCACTCCGCGGGCGATCGCGAGGCCGAGCTTCGTGCCCGATCCGAGCCCGATGTGCGGCGGAATCGCTTCGCGCACTTCGACCTCGACGCCGCCGCGGAGACCGGACGCGGCGCGGGCGCGTCGGGCGAACTCGAGCGCGCGCTCGTCCTGCGGTCCACGCGCGGTGACCCCCTCGCCGGACCGCGAGCCGACGGCGACGACGAACCGCGGCGACTCGACGCCGACGCCGACGCCACCGAAGCGGCGCGATCCGATCCCGGCCGGATCGAGCATTCCGAAGTGCAGCCGCGCCGGCGCGGTTACGACGACCTCGGTCACGTTCGGTCGCCGACGTAGCGTCGGACGTAGTCCATGGCCTCGCGCTCGCGGGGTCCTGCGGTCTTGTCCACGAGCTCCTGGAGGCGGGCGAGCTCGGCCCGCACGTGCTCGGCGCCCAGCCACCGCAGGCGCGAGGCGAGGATCGACGCTTCGACGGCGGCGTGCCGCGCGCGGCAAAGGCCGAGCGGCTGCCGGCTGCCCGTGCCGGAGGCCACAACCCGGGCTCGCACGCGAGAGCGCGGCAGCTCGTCGGCACTCGGCGTGATCTCGGTCACCACGACCTCCCGCCAGGAGTTCGCCTCCTCGATCACCGAGCCGTCGATCGCGCTGGCGGGGCGCATCGCCGGACGTGGGTGACCGAGCGCCGCCTGCACGAACAGGAGCACGTCGTCGGTGAGATGGACGACCGCTTCGCCGTGAACGCGAAGGTTCCGCAGCGTGCGTGTGGTGTCGAACGGCCAGAACACGAGCTCCTCCTCGCCCCACCGCACGCCGATCGCGGCGCAGTTGACCACGCCGTCGCCCCCGATTGTGGTCACCACGGTCTCGATCAGTGGGGACGGGGGATCGCCCGAGTCGGCGGCGCCTGGCGGGGGCGCCTCATCGGCCGAGGCGGCGGCGGGTGGCGGCGGCGCCTCAGCGTCATCAGCCGACAAGGCTGAAGAACTCCTGGCGCGTGCGCGCGTCGCCGCGCAGCGAGCCACGCAGCGCGGAGGTCACCGTCCGCGCGCCCGGTTTGCGGACGCCGCGGATCGTCATGCACATGTGCTCGGCGCTGATCACCACCCCGACGCCACGTGGTGCGAGCTCCTGTTCCAGCCAGTCCGCGATCTGGACGGTCATCCGCTCCTGGAGCTGGAGATCGCGGGCGAAGAATTCGACGACGCGCGCGAGCTTTGACAGCCCGATGATGCTGTCGCCCGGCAGGTATCCGACGTGGGCCACGCCGTGGAACGGCAGCAGGTGATGCATGCACAGCGTCTGGAACGAGATGTCCCGCACGAGCACGAGCTCGTCGTAGCCCTCGTTCGGAAACACCGTCGCGCCAAACTCGGCGGGCGTAACCAGCTCGGCGAAGGAGGCGGCGACCCGGCGCGGCGTCTCGAGCAGATCGGGCGCGTCGGTGTCGGCGCCGATCGCCCGCAGCAGGTCGCGTGTCGCTTGCTCAGCGGCGGCGAGGTCGAACTTCGAGCTGTCGACGATTCGTCCGGGGGTCGCCGGAGCGACGGCTCGGCGATCTCCGTCGTCGCGGTTCATCGGGCCAGCGTAACGCGTGGGCGGCGACTCACGTGGCGGCCGCGCGGCTCAGGCGCGTGGCGAGCTCGACGAGCATGCGAACGCCGTAGCCGGACGCGCCGGCGCCGAACGCGTCGCCGCGATCCTCGTCGAGCAGCGCCGGGCCGAGCATGTCGACGTGCGCCCACGGTCCATCGCCGGCGAACTGCTGAAGGAACGTCGCCGCCACGATCGGGAAGCCGAAGCTCTTACCGGCGGTGTTGCGCAGGTCGGCCACGGTCGAGTCGATCAGCGTGCGGTAGCGCGGGTGAAGCGGCCACGGCCAGGCGAGATCGCCGCTGGCGTTGCCGGCCTGCACAACGGCCTCGCGCCACGACTCGTCCGGCGCGAACACACCGGCGTAGACGTCGCCCATGCCGGCGCGCATCGCACCGGTCAGGGTGGCCAGGTCGACGACGTGCGTCGCGCCGTCGCGGCGGGCGTACCACAATGCATCGGCCAGGATCAGGCGCCCCTCGGCGTCGGGGTTGTTGACCTCGACGGTGAGGCCGGCCGCGGTCGTGATCACGTCGGTGGGCCGGATTGCGGTGCCGCTCAGCATGTTCTCGCAGGCGGGCACGAAGCCGGTGACCGAGAGCGGGAGCCCGAGCTCGGCGATCGCGCCGAGCGCGGCCATGACGGCTGCGCCGCCCGCCATGTCAGCCTTCTGACGCACGATGTCACTCTGCGGTTTCAGGAAGTAACCGCCCGTGTCGAACGTGACCGCCTTGCCGACCAGGCCTAGCTGCGGCGCGTCCGGCGCACCGGCAGGTGTGTGTCGGAGCACGATCAACCGCGGCGGGATCGGGCTGCTCCCGCCGACGGCGACCAGCGCGCCCAGCCCCGCCCTGACCGGGTCGACAATTTCGGTGTCCAGGTGGGCAAACTTCACTGCCCGTTCGGCTAGTCCCGCTGGCGTGACAATGTTCGCCGGCGCGTCGACGAGCTCACGGGCGACGTTCGTCCAGCGGGCAACCAGCGCCGCGCGGTCGGCGACCGGCGAGAGTTCCTCGCCGCACCCGCAGATGACGAACCGCTCGACCTCGCGCGGGGAGTCACCGCTGCGCCACCGCCGACCGTCGTACCCGCCGATGACGGCGCCCTCGGCGAGCGCGCGCACCTGCTCCTCGACGGCGACGGGCAGCGCCTGATCAAGCGCCCACGCCACCGTGCCCCCGCCTCGGCACGCCCGAACGGCCCGCGCAGCGGCCGTCCGGAGCCCCTCCGCATCCGGCTCGAGCGCGACCACGACGAGCGGGGCGCCGGACTCTCGGTACACGGTCGCGACCGGATCTGCGTCCGCCACCGCACGCTCCGGGACGCCGAGCTCCGATGCCCGCGTGCCCACCGCTACCGCGACGAGATCAGCTCCGGTGGCGTCCGGATCGCCGGCGGTTACCTCGATGACCATCGTCCTGAGGCTAATTCGGCGACTTGTACTCGGTGTGTAAGATGCGACTCGACCCGCTGAACTCTAAAGAGGGAGAGGCATCCTATGACCTGGACGAAGCCGACGTTTGAGTTCATCGAGATGTGCTCGGAGGTCACCTCCTACCTCTACCATCGGTAGAGGTGTGAAGCTGGCGTGGCCTCTGGCGACCGCCTGAGGCTGCGCACCGCTTCGCCCGCCGCGTGCGCGTTCGGATTCTCGGCTCCGCTGCCGGTGGGGGCTTTCCGCAGTGGAACTGCCGCTGCCCGACGTGTGAGGCCGCCCGCGAGGGCGTGCGGGCGAGGCCCCGGACCCAGTCGTCGCTGGCGATCCGCGGCGGCGACGGTCCCTGGTTTCTCGTCAACGCCTCGCCGGACGCGCGCCAGCAGCTCGAGGCGCTGTCCGACCTGAACGTCGACGGAGTTCGCGCGCCGCCGATCGCGGGTGTGCTCTTGACCGACGCCGAGATCGACCACACCGCTGGGCTGCTGCTCCTGCGCGAGTCGGCGACACCGGTGCACGTGTACGGCGAGGCGGGCGTCGAACGTGCACTCAGGCAGGGTTACCCCGTGCTGTCGATACTCGAGCGTTACAGCGGCGCCGAGTGGCACACGCTCGAGCCAGGACGCGCGCAGCCACTCGACGGCTCGAGCCTGACGGTCGAATCATTCGCCGTGGGCGGGGACGCGCCGCGCTACCTCGACGGCTCAGGCGTGGAGCTCGAGGCGAGCGGAATGGTGTTCCGCGATCGCGCCGGCGGAGGCGTCCTCACCTACGTTCCCGGCCTGGCGCGCCTGGACGACGACGTGATCGCCCGGTTCGCCGCGAGCGATCTCGTGCTCGTCGACGGCACCTTCTGGACGAATGACGAGCTCGCTGAGCTCGGCATCACGACTCGCAGTGCCCGCGACATGGGACACCTGCCTCTGTCGGGCCCGGACGGGACGCTCGAGGCGCTGGCGCTCCTGGAGCGACCGCGTAAGGCGCTCGTCCACATCAACAACACCAACCCGATCCTGCTCGAGGACTCTCCCGAGCGGGCGGCGGTCCTGCGGGCGGGGGTCGAAGTCGCTTACGATGGACTCGAGGTCGAGCTTTGACCGAACAGTTCATCGCCGAACTGCGGGCCCAGGGGACGCGCTACCACCATCTGCATCCCTTTCACCGTCGCATGGACGGCGGCGAATTGACGCGCGACGAACTCCAGCGGTGGGTCGCGAACCGGTTCTACTACCAGAAGTGCATCCCACTCAAGGACGCCGCGATCATGTCCAACTGCCCCGAGGTCGACGTCCGCCGCGAATGGATCCACCGGATCATCGACCACGACGGAACCGCGGAGGGAACGGGCGGCATCGAGTCGTGGCTGCGGCTCGGCGAGGCACTCGGCGTGTCTCGCAGCGAGCTGGAATCCGAGCGCGGCGTCCTGCCCGGGGTCAGGTACGCGGTCGACGCCTACGTGAACTTCGCGCGCCGGAAGCCGTGGATCGAGGCGGTTGCGTCTTCGCTGACCGAGCTGTTCGGACCGGCCGCGATCCGGGTGCGGCTCGATGCGCTCGAGCGCCACTACGAGTGGATCGACCCTGCCGGCCTGGAGTATTTCCGCACGCGGCTGGTGAGGGCGCCGCGCGACGCGGAGTATGCGCTCGAGCTCGTCGTCGATCGCTGCCGGACACGGGAGCAGCAGGACGCTGCGGTGTCGGCTTTGAGATTTAAGACCGAGGTGCTGTGGGCGCAACTGGACGCCATCGAGCGCGGCGATACGCAGAATTCGATCCCGCCCAGGGCGGTTGGAATCGAGTCGTGATTCGTCCGCGACTTCTCACCGGCGCGCGGCTCCGCTACGACGAGGTGCGCGAGGAGCACCTGCTGCTGGTTCCCGAGGGGGCGGTGCGACTCAATCCGAGCGCGGCTGAGGTGCTCGACCTGTGCGACGGGCAGCGGTCGGTGGACGAGATCGTCGACGTTCTGGCCGCCCGTTACGAAGGCGCCGACCTCAGCGGCGACGTTCGCGAGTTGGTCGACGGGATGGCCGAGAGAGGACTGCTCGTCGATGCCGACCTCTAGGCCGTACACGCTGATTGCCGAGCTGTCCTACCAGTGTCCGCTCCACTGTCCGTACTGCTCGAACCCGCTGGACATCGGCGGCGAGAAGTACCGCCACGAGCTCGAGACCGAGCACTGGGTCCGCACGTTCGATCAGGCGCGTGACCTCGGCGTGCTTCAGCTCGCGCTGACGGGCGGCGAGCCGATGCTGCGGCGCGACCTGGCCGAGCTGTGCGAGGCGGCGCGCGAGGCGGGCCTCTACTCGTCGCTGATCACCGCCGGCACGCTGTTCACGCCCGATCGCGCGCAGGAGCTGAAGGCGGCCGGACTCGACCACGTACAGATCTCGGTCCAGAGCCCGGACGCGGAGGAGAACGACCGCATCGCCGGCAACCGATCGTTCGAGAAGAAGATCGCCGCCGCGCGCGCCGCTCGGGAGCTCGACTTCCCGCTGACGATCAACTGCGTGCTTCACCGCCAGAACCTCGATCGAATCGAGGAGCTGCTCGATCTGACCCTCGAGCTCGACGCTCAGCGGCTCGAGCTCGCCAATACCCAGTACTACGGCTGGGCGGTCGTCAACCAGGAGGCTCTTCTGCCTTCGTGGGATCAGCTCCGGCGCGGGGAGGAGGCGGTGAAGCGCTTCCGCGAGCGCGTCGGTCCCAAGGTCGACGTTCTGTGGGTGCTTCCCGACATGTACGAGGATCTCCCCAAGCCGTGCATGGGCGGCTGGGGGCGGACGGCGATGGTCGTCGCGCCCAACGGCGACGTGCTTCCCTGCCAGGCGGCGTCGACGATCCCGGGACTCGAGTTCGCCAACGTCCGCGAGCATCCGCTCGAGTGGATCTGGAACGAGTCCGACGCGTTCACGCGCTTCCGGGGCACGGACTGGATGCAGGAGCCGTGCCGGTCGTGCCCGCTCGGACGCCAGGAGGAGGATTGGGGCGGCTGCCGTTGCCAGGCGCTGCGGCTCACGGGCGACCCGGCCGCCACCGACCCGGTGTGCCGGTTCTCACCACATCACGAGCACGTCGTGTCGGTACGGGAGTCAGGGCAGACCGATGAGTTTGTGTACCGCACGATGAAGCGGCCGGCACGCGTCTAGGCATGGGCGCGGTCACCGATTCGGCAAACTATTTCTGATGGTGCAAGACCCGTACATCCCGGCCGGGGCAGGTGGTCTCAGCGTTCCGACCGCTGACCGCGCCGAGCTGTCGGTCTTCCCGCGGCTCTCTACGTATTCGCAGATCGTGGCGAAGCTGCAGTGGGAGCCGACGGCGATCGACCTCGCGCCCGACGCCCGCGCGTGGCCCGAGCTGCCGGACGAGCGCCGGCGCCGGCTGACGACGCTGATCGCGGGGTTCCGCGTAGCCGAAGACGCCGTCGCCGAGCACCTCACTCCGTTCGCCGACGCGTCGGAGCACGTGGACTCGATGATGATGTGGATCTTCTTCCTGCAGCGCCGCGACGAGGACCGCCACACCCAGTTCTTCGATCGCGTTGCCGCCGAGGTGCTCGGGCTGCCGGGTGACACGCCGGCCGATCGGCTCGCCGCCGCTCGCGAGCACGTCCCGGCGGCGCTGCTCGAGCTGTTCGAGGTTCGCCTGCCCGCGATGTCCGCCGAGCTGGCGGCGAAGCGAACCGGTCTGCTCGAAGGCGTCCGCCTCTATCACATGATCCTCGAGGGAGCCGTGTTCTCGGCCGGGCAGCGCGCGCTGCTTGACGACCTGGACGACGGCGCCCTGCCCGGAGTGCGCAAAGGCGTCGAGCGAGTCGAGCTCGATGAGCGCTGGCACGTCGGCTTCGGCGTGCGCTGCCTGACGGCGGCCAAGGATCCCGACAGTCTGGTCGGCGACGTGCTGGGCCAGGCCACCGATGCGGCGACCGCCTGGGGCGACGCGGTACCCGCCGCCACCCGCCAGTTCGCGGTGGACCTGTGCCGGCGCCGGCTGGCGATCGCGGGCCTCGTTGAGAGACTGCCCGCGGCTTAGGGCCGACCGCTCGGATCAGGTCGAGATCGCGATCGCGGCAGCGACGTAGGCGACATACAGCCCGGTCAGCAGCGTGCCCTCGATTCGTCCCAGCTGTTTGCGGACGAAGAGCAGCGCGGCGAGGATCACCGGGCTGGCGACCGCGACCGGCAGGTAGAAGTGGGTCGTCTGCGTTCCGAGCGTCAACGGCTTCACGAGGGCGATGATGCCGGCATTGAGCGCCGCAAAGTGAACGATGGTTCCGGCGATGCTGCCGAGGCCGATCTCCGGCCGACCACGCCGCGCCGGGACCGCAAAGCGGGCGAGTTCCTCGGCCTCGATCGTCGCCGCCAGCGCGGTGTTGCCGAGCAGCGTCTGCGGGATGCCCAGCTGCTGCACGGTCGTCCGCAGACCCTGGCCGATCAGCCATCCCCCGCCGGTCAGCAGCCCCAGCCCGGCCAGCAGCCTCACTCCGGGCCGCCGGACGCGCTCGTCCTCGTCCTCGTCCTCGGCGAACAGGGCGCCCCCTGAGCGTGCCAGCCCAATCAGGGCCACGATTCCCCAGACGACCAGTAGCGCGCCGGCGACTCGTGTGATACGCCCATCGATCGCGCACGCCAGCAGCGGCAGCGGCGTGATTGCGGTCCAGACAAGGAAGCGGTTCGGGAGCTCGACGCGGATCGGCGCGATCAGCCCGCCGAGTCCCGTCACGCCGAAGGCCAGGAACGTCAAACCGCCCAGGAACGTGCCGGCCGCGGCGCCGGGCAATCCCTTCGCGTTGGCGGCGATCCCCGTCGCCAGGTTCTCGGTCTCGAAACCGGACAGCGCGACCGACAGCACGAACGGCGCGATCCCCAGCGCCAGAGCGACACCGAGCAGCCCGTCGACGAACAGGTCGGCGGCGAACACAACCACGCCGACTCCCGCGACCAGGAGGATGACACCGGCGGCTCCGGACACGCTAGTAGCTGCGGATGAGGCTGCGTCCGGGGCCATCCGGACGCAGGCGGCGAGCGACCTCCTCCCGCAGATCGTGACCGAGGCCTGGTCGCTCGGAGGGGATGATGAACCCGTCGCGCCAGGTGAACGGCGGGTCGGTGAGCTCGTCGTAGATGCCGTCGAACCGCTCGATCCCTTCCATGATCAGGAAGTTCTGCGAGCTGAGCGAGAGCTGGATCGACGCGGCGGCGATCATCGGTCCGCCGTAGACGTGCGGTGACACCTGCACGTAGTGCGACTCGGCCATCGTCGCGATCTTCCTCGCCTCGAGGATGCCTCCGACCGTCCCGAGGTCGAAGTTGAAGATCGACGCGGCCCGGTGCTCGAGCAGGCGCGCGAACTCGTACTTCGAGGTGATCCGCTCGCCGGTGGTGATCGGGATGCTGGTGGCGCGCGCGACCTGGGCGAGCGCCGCCATGTTCTCGGGTGGGACCGGCTCCTCGAACCACAGCGGGTCATAGCGCTCGATCCGTTTGGCGAAGCGGATCGCGGCGGCCGGCGTCATCTGGCCGTGCGTGCCGATCAGGATGTCGGCGCTGTCGCCGACCTCGGCGCGAATCGCGCCAATCACGGATTCCGCGGTGGCGAGCGCGGGCATCGTGAACTGGATCGGCACGGTCTGGCCGAGCGCCTGATCGTCGCTGATGCTGAGCGCGAACGGATCGAGCTTCACGGCCGTGAAACCGAGGTCGATGTAGTGGCGCGCCCGCCTGGAGGCGTGCTCGGGATCGAGCCACAGCTCGCGCAGGCTCCTGCCGAGGTCCTGGTCGCCCGGCGCCGCATACAGGTACGTGTAGGTTCGGACCCTGTCGCGCACGCGCCCTCCGAGCAGGCGATGCACCGGTTGCCCCAAATGCTTGCCGACGATGTCCCAGCACGCGATGTCGAAGGCGCTCAAGATCGCGAGCTTGGTCAGCTCGGGAACATGGCTGTAGCCGGCGCGTCCGTAGATCCGGTCGAACAGCTCCTCCGCGTTGTAGGGGTCGTGGCCCACCAGCGCCTGCTCGACGAGGTCGTCGATCATCGCGACGACGACCGGCCACCGAAACCCGATCGAGAGAAGCATCATCTCGCCGTAGCCGGAGATCCCCTCGTCGGTGTCCAGGCGCAGCAGCATCCAGTACGGGCCGCCGGGATGCGGGGGTGGCACCGCGATCGGAAACGTCTCGACGCCGGTCACCTTCATGCGCTCATCGACCTCGAGCCAGCGTTGGGGTCGACGCTCACGCTATCGAATCAGGTCGCGCCTTCGTCAGAGGCGCAGCGCTCGTCCGCCCCGGTGGTGGGCGTCAGCTCCTGACCTCGGCATCGCTGGCCGGGGCCGGAGCAGCCTCGGCATCGCCGAGCTCATCGCCGCCGTCCGGTTGGGGAGGCCGTCGGGTCGTCTGCCGGGGGAGACGGCCGGCGCGCCGGGCCTGGTCGGTCAGCAGGTACTCGATCTGGGCATTGATGCTCCGCAGGTCGTCGTCGGCCCAGCGGCGCAGCGCCTCGAACAGGCGTGGGTCGAGTCGGAGTAGGAAACGCTTGCTCTCTGGCATCCGAGCGCGACCTTAGCTGTAAAGCGAGCCGGTGTTGATCACCGGGGTAGGGGAGTGGTCACCCGAGAGCACGATCATCAGGTTCGAGACCATCGTGGCCTTGCGCTCGGTGTCCAGCTCGACGAGGTCTGAGTCGGCGAGTTGCGCGAGCGCCATCTGCACGAGGCTGACCGCGCCCTGGACCATTGTCTTGCGGGCCGCGAGGATCGCTTCGGCCTGCTGGCGGCGGAGCATCACCTCGGCGATCTCGGGCGCGTAGGCGAGGTGGGTCAGCCGCGTCTCGAGGATCTCGATGCCGGCCAACTGTAGGCGCGCCTGGAGCTCGGCCTGGAGCGTGTTGCGGACCTCGTCGCCGTTGCCGCGGAGGGAGACGGTGTCCGGCTTGTAGTCGTCGTAGGTGTATTCGCCGGCGAGGTGACGGAGCGAGGTCTCGCTCTGCACGGTCACGAACTGCTCGTAGTCGGCGACGTCGAACACCGCCTTGGCGGTGTCGGTGACCCGCCACACGACGACCGCCGCGATCTCGATCGGGTTGCCGCTGAGGTCGTTGACCTTGATCCGCTCGCTCTGGAAGTTGCGAACGCGCAACGAGAGCTTCTGCTTCTTGGCGAACGGGTTGCACCACCACCAGCCGGCCTCGGTCACCGACCCGATGTATCGGCCGAACAGGATCAGCACCCGCGATTCGTTGGGCTGAACGACGAAGAATCCGCCAAACCCGAAGCCGGCGATCACGATCACGACGATGCCTACGGCGATCACTCCTCCGTTTTTGCCGGCGGTGGCCGCCAGCGCGATCCCCAGCGCCAGTGCCGCGACCACCCCCACCGCCGTCGGCAGGCCGGGTATGACCCACGCCTTTTGCTGCTCGTGCGACTGGTCCGACATCGACAAGCCTGCTTCCAGCGAGCGGTTGGCTACATCTCGATCCGATATCACATCCATATTGTATCACCATCAACTGCGTGATATCATCTCGGTATCGTTGAAATATATCGAGAAGGATCGAACGCGTCATGAGCATCCAAGAACTGGTTCAGGCAGAGGTGGGAACGTCTGTGTTGGTGCCGAGCGATCGTCCGGCGGCACCAGTGGTCGAGGTTGCGCACCTGCACAAGGCGTACGGGACGACGATCGCGATGGACGACGTGAGCTTCACGGTCAACGCCGGCGAGATCTTCGGGATCCTCGGCCGCAACGGCGCCGGCAAGACCACGACGGTGGAGTGCATCACCGGACTGCGAACCGCTGATCGGGGCGACATCAGCGTGCTCGGGCTCGACCCGCGCCGGGACCGCCGGGAGCTGCACGAGCGCGTCGGAGTTCAGCTCCAGGACAGTGCGGTGCCGGACCTCATGCGGGTGGGCGAGGCGGTGGAGCTCTACGCCTCGTTCTACCGCGAGCCCGCCGACGGGCGCGAGCTGATCGCGACGCTCGGGCTCCAGGACGCGCAGCACACGTACTTCAAGCACCTTTCAGGAGGCCAGAAGCAGCGCCTGTCGATCGTGCTCGCGCTGATCGGTCAGCCCGAGATCGCGGTGCTCGACGAGTTGACCACCGGTCTTGATCCGGAAGCTCGCCGCGATACCTGGAGGCTGATCGAAGCGGTCCGCGCCCGCGGGGTGACGATCGTGCTCGTGACCCACCTGATGGAGGAGGCCGAGCGGCTCTGCGACCGCGTGGCGCTGATCGATCACGGCCGGGTGGCCGCCCTCGATCGGCCGGGCGCGCTGGCGCTCGCCGCGACCACGAGCAAGCGAGTGCGGTTCACGCCCACGGCGCCGTTCCCCGACGCGCTGCTGTCGGCACTGCCGGAGGTCAGCGCGGTCGAGCGCCACGGCCCGGAGGTGGTGGTCGCCGGCTCCGGGGACCTCGTGACCGCGGTAGTGCTGGCCCTGCACGAAGCCGGGATACGCGCTGCGGATGTGCAGACGGAGACGGCAAGCCTCGAGGACGCGTTCCTGGCCCTGACCGATGAGACCGCCCACGCCGACTCGAACGGAGCGACGCGATGACCGCCACTGCCCTCAGCTTCACCCCCCGACAGCGGCGAGCGTTCGGCCTGCTCGTTGCCAGCGAGATCAAGATCGCCATCCGGAGACCGGTCGGGCTGCTCGTGGCCGTCGGGATCCCATTCGTGCTGCTCGTGATCTTCGGCAGCATCCCAGCGACGACACGTCCCGACAAGGCGCTCGGCGGCATCTCGTTCTTCAACCTGTACGTGCCAACGCTGATGGTGTTCGTACTGATCGCCGTGGGTCTGGCGGGACTTCCCCAGCAATTGGCGACCTACCGCCAGCAGGGCGTCCTGCGCCGGATGTCGACCACTCCGGTGCCCCCGTCGTGGCTGCTCGCCGCTCAGACGACCGTGAGCCTGATCCTGGCCGTGATCGGGATCGGGATCCTGCTCGGCGCCGGGGCCGGCGCGTTCGGCCTGGCGCTCCCGCACGACGTCGGCGGCTACCTCGTGTCGTTCGTGGCGCTCGTCCTCACCGCGGCGGCGACGATCGGACTCGGTCTACTCGTGGCCTCGGTGGCCAGGACACCGCAAATCGCGCAGGCCTTGACCCTGGTTCTGTTCTACCCGCTGGCGTTCTTCTCGGGTCTGTACGTCCCGATTCAGGAGATCCACTCGCAGCTGGTCTCCGACATTTCCAAGGTGCTCCCGACCGGCGCGGGCTTCACGGCGCTCCACGCCGCCTTCGGCAGCCAGACTCCCGGTATCGAGCCGTTGCTCGTGCTCGCCGTGTGGGCAGTCGGCTCATGCGTCGCGGCCAGTCGTCTCTTCCGGTGGGAGTGACGAGATGAGGTCGCGGCCGGTTCATGCATGCCTGATCGTCGCGCTGACTCTGCTCGTGGCGGCCTGCGGCGGGAGCGGAAGCAAGCCCAAGCCATCCGGCGCGCCGCCGTCGGCCTCGGGGTCGTGGCCGTATCCAAACGCCGACCTCGCCAACACCCGCGTCGCTCCCGACTCCACGATCACCTCCCGGGACGTGACTCGGCTGCGGCAGGCGTGGACGTTCAAGCTCAGCGGCTCGGCCGCCAAGGGCGTGGACGGGGCAGGCGCGCTGGCGATGAACCCGATCGTGAGTGACGGCGTCGTGTACATCCAGGATCTCGACGCGAACGTGTACGCGGTGGCACTTACTACCGGCAAGCTCGAGTGGGAGCATCAGTTCAATCAGCCAGTGAAGAGCGGGCCGGGACCGAACGGAGTGGCGGTCGCCGGAGGAGTCGTGTACGGCGACTCGGCGTACTCGGTATTTGCGCTCAACGCCAGGAGCGGGCGGACGCTGTGGGTCGACAACCGTCTCCTGGGCGCGGGCCAGGGGTCGTTCGAGATCCAGCCGGAGGTCGCCGGCGGGCGGGTGTACGTAGCGAGCGCCTACGGCCCGGCGCCCGGCGGCGGCGTGCTGCTCGCGCTGGACGCGTCGACCGGACGCGCGCTTTGGAGGTTCAACACGGTTACCGGCGCCGCTCCGGGCGTAAAGGCACTGGGCCTCGGCGCAGGCGGCGCGTGGGAGCCACCGCTCGTCGGCGCCGACGGGTCGGTGACGTTCGGCATCGGCAATCCGTATCAGTCGGTCGCCTCGGCGATCCGGTACCCGTCGCCGATCCTGTACACCGACAGCGCGGTGAACCTCGATGCGAGCACCGGCAAGCTCCGCTGGTACTACCAGGCCGTTCCCGACGATTTCAAGGACTACGACATGCAGGCCTCGCCGATCGCGACTAGCGTGGCCGGTGTTCCCGCGGTCATCGGCGGCGGCAAGATGGGCGACGTCTACGCGATGAAAGCCAAGACCGGCCGGCTTATCTGGAAGACGCCCGTCGGCGCGCACAACGGCCATGACAACGACTCGCTCGAGATGCTCGAGCACCGGAGCACGGTCAAGGCCCCGCTCACGATCGAGCCCGGTTCGCTCGGTGGCGTATTGACCAACATGGCCCTCGCCGGCGACAGCGTGTACGTGGTCACGATCGACGTAGCGCTGACATACACCAGCTTGAGTTCGCCGCTCCCGACCAAGGCCGCCGGCGGGGAAGGTGGCGAGGTGGAGGCGCTCAACCTCGCGACGGGCAAGGTCGAGTGGGACACCAAGGTTTCCGGCCTGCCGCTCGGCGCCGCCACCGTCTCCAACGACCTGGTGTTCACCACGCTGGCCAAAGGCACGCTGATCGCGCTGAACCGCAACACCGGCGCGATCGTGTTCCGCCAGCCCCTGCCGGCCTCGACCAACGCGCCGATCGCGATCGCCGGTAACACCGTGCTCGTCCCGGACAGCGCCCTCCACTACCCCGGCTCGGCGCGGGGGCCCGCGCAACTGGTCGCCTACACCGCGCCGTAGGTCAGCGGGCTCCGCCGGCCGTCAAGTGCTGCTGCAGGCGCGGCAGCGCGTCGCGGTCCGGGACGCTGATGACGCTCGCCACGCCGTGCCACGTCACGCGAAGCTTCTGCCTGCGCCGGCGGCCGAACACCTCGACGTTGCGCGCGGAGGACAGCAGGTGCTCCTGGACGACGCTCACTGCCCGGCCGGTGTGCGTGGCGAATATGAAGCGCTGGCTGGTGATCGCGAGGAAGCCGGTGCTGCCGTCGATCTCGGCCAGGATGAAGTCGCTGATGACCTCCTCCTCACCGAGCTCGACCCCCCAGCCCTCGAGGATCGTGGGAACGTCCGGGGGCGTCCGCGGCGGACGCGCGAGCAGACCGGAGAACAGCGACGGGCCGGCGCTCTGGTTGGGGGTTGGCCGGCGCGACGGCGCCCGGGACCGTCCGGACGTGTCCGGCGCCACGACCAGCGACCCGTCCGCACGCTCCTCGACGACCACGTAGTCGCCGGCGAGATCACCCGTCAGGGTCACGTGCCGCGCCCGCTCGGAGCTCATGCGGCTGAGTTTCGCAGGCCCCCTCTGCAGGCCGCCGGATGTGTGCGCCGCTGGGCGTTAGGATCGGGTCGTGAGCGGTCGACTCGTGGAGGCTGGTGATACTCGGCTGTTCGTGGTCGAGCGCGGGGACGGCCCGCTCCCGTTGTTCGTGCTCCACGGCGGGCCGGGGATCGATCACACGATGTTCGGCGCCCACCTCGATCGGCTGATGGGCGAATGCCGCCTCCTGTTCGTCGACCAGCGCTCGCAGGGGCGCTCCGATCCGGCGCCGCCAGAGACCTGGACGCTCGGCGAGATGGCGGCCGACGTAGAACGGTTGGCGCAGACGCTCGAGCTCGAGCGGTATGCGGTTCTCGGGCACTCCTACGGCGCGTTCGTGGCGCTGCAGCATGCCGTCGATTTCCCGGGCCGACCGGCGGCGAGCATCATCTCGGCGGGCGTGCCCGCGGCGTCGTTCCTCGAGGCGGTCCAGCGGAACCTCGCGGCGTTCGAGCCGGTCGAGCTGCGCCGGCAGGTCACGGACTCCTGGGCGCGAGAGTCTGAAGCCCGCACCCAGGAGGACTGCCGGTCGCTGCTCTCAGACCAGCTGCCGTTTCACTTTCGCGATCCGCGCGATCCCCGGATCGACGCCATGCGCGCCGACCTCGGTGACGCGGTGTATTCGCCGGACGTGCTGCGCGCGGCGGCGACATCGGAGTACGGCATGATCGAGGTTCAGGACCGCCTCGGCGCGATCTCGCACCCGGTGCTGGTGCTGGCAGGTCGCCACGACCGCACCTGCTCGATCGACGGCGCACGGGCGATCCTGGACGGGACTCCGGATTCCGAGCTCGTCATCTTCGAGGACAGCGGCCACATGATGTTCGCCGAGGAGCAGGACAAGTACACCGCCGCGGTCGCCGACTTCCTCGCGCGACGGGCGACGCTCCCGGCAGCGAACTGACCGGGTCGCCGGCCTCGGCGCCGTCGTCTCCACCTGTGGGTGGAGAACGGTGGCGAGGTCCACCCGCGAATCGACCCTGGCGCCGATGTGCTGAGCGCGCCACGGGACGACGATGCAGCCATGACATTTACCGATTACCTCATGGATTCCGCTCTGGTGCTCCTCGTCCTGCTGCAGATCAAGGAGCGCAAGCTGACCGCCAAGGCGCTGATCCGCCCGGTGGTCATCGTGGCGATCGCGGTCGCCAATTACCTGCATGGCATCCCCACCGCCGGGAACGATCTCGTGCTGATCGTGGTCCTCGCGCTCGTCGGACTGTTGATCGGCGTCGCCAGCGGCCAGGCCGTGATGATGCGGCGGGGCGCGGACGGCGACGTGCTCGCTCACAGCGGCTGGTTGTCAGGCTTCTTCTGGGTGCTGGGGATGGGCTCGCGGTTCGCGTTCCTGATCTGGATCAACAACGGTGGGGCGGCCACCATCGGCCACTTCAGCGCGACTCATTCGATCACCGGTGGCGAGGCGTGGACGGTGGCGCTGCTCGCGATGGCGGTGTTCGAGGTGTGCGGACGCTCGCTGGTCCAGGCGCTTCGCCGCGAGAATCTGATCGGCCGGGCGGCGCCGGAGCTCGCCTGAGCATCCGCCGGGCAGACCAGCGGGGTTGGCGTGAGATGCGGGATCCGCAATCAGCGGGTCCCGCTTCGCCGCGTCGCACGCTGCGGGTCGCAGAGTTGAATCCCCGCCCCCGGACTCCGTACCTTCTCTGACGATGGTGCTCGCTCGCCTGAACCACCGGCTGGCCACCCTGATCCGGGTCGTCGCGCTCGTGCTGATCAGCTGGTCGGTGCTGCACTCGCATCACCATCCGAGCGGCAGCGGGCGCGGGCTGCTGGCGCTCGATCTGCTTAGTCGCGTGCGTCGGTGCGTGGCTCGTGTGGACGATCTGGCCAAACCGGAACCGCGTCACGCCCGAGCTGTATGTCCTCGCCGTGGCCGGTGGCGTTCTCGCCGGCGTGGTGCCCGACAGCGCCGCCAGCGGCTTCGTGTTCGTGGCGGTGGCATCGGCCGGCATGCGCGTGGAGCTGGCACGCGCGTTTCTCGTCGTCGCGTTGGGCGCGTTGGCGCTCGCCTCGGCGGTCCTCGCCTACAACGGCAAGGGCCTCGGTCTGCTGGCCTACACGCTGGGGTTCATCGCCACAGCTCTCGCCGCCTCGGCCAGCCGCCAGTCGCGCGTCCGCGCGGAGCAGGCGGAGCTGCTGCTCGCCCAGACGCAGCGCTCACACGAGGAGCAGCTGCGCTCGGCGCGGCTCGAGGAGTCGACCCGAATCGCCCGCGAGATCCACGATGTCCTGGCGCACACGCTGGCCGGTCTGACGATTCAGCTCGAGGCGACGAGCTCGCTGGTCGAGCAGGGTGCCGACCGCGACACCGTGCTCGCGCGCGTACAGCGGGCCCACGCGCTGGCGCGCGAGGGGCTCGTGGAGACGCGTCGCGCGGTCGGGGCGCTGCGCGGAGATTCGATATCGGCGTCGGCCGGGATCGAGGCGCTCGTCGCCGATTACCGCGTGAGCGCCGACGCGCCCGCGGAGCTGACGGTCGACGGCGACCCGACGCGGCTGACCGGCCCCACCGGGCAGGCCGTGCTCCGGGCCGTCCAGGAGGCGCTCACCAACGTGCGCAAGCACGCGCCCGGCGCCGACGTGTCGGTGGCGGTTCACGCCGGCGAGAATCCTGATGACGACGTGGTGCTGCTCGTCGAGGACCGACTATCCGAATCCTCGCCTGCGCCGGTTCCCGCGGGATTGGCAGACGCGGGCGGCGGCTTCGGCCTCCAGGGGATGCGCGAGCGCGCGCAGCTTCTCGGTGGCACGCTCGACGCCGGCGCCGCCGGCGACGGCTGGCGCGTCGAGTTGCGGCTCCCGCCCCCCGAGGCGCCGGCCGTCCCGGCGGAGGCGCGGTGAGGTGAGCGATCCGATCCGGGTTCTCGTGGTCGATGACCAGGCGCTGGTGCGCGAGGGGCTGATGACGCTGCTCGAGACAGCGCCCGGCATCACGCCGGTTGCTGCCGCCGCCGACGGCGAGGAGGCGGTGGCGCTGGCGGCGCGCCACCGCCCGGACGTCGTGCTGATGGATCTGCGGATGCCGCGCCTGGATGGCGTCGAGGCCACCCGCCGGATCCGGGAGGCGCGGCCGGAGACCGAGATCGTCGTGCTCACCACCCACGCCGACGAGGACTCGATCCTCGACGCGCTGCACGCCGGGGCGCGGGGGTACCTGACAAAGGACGCGGGGATCGCCGAGATCTCGCGCGCCGTCCACGCCGCCGCCGGCCACCAGGCGCTGCTTGACCCGGTGGTCCAGAGCCGACTGATCGCGGCCGCCGGCGCCGGCCGGCGTCCCGCCCCGCCGGCGGCGCTACCGGACGACCTCACCCCACGCGAGGCCGAGGTGCTGTCGCTGATCGCCCGCGGACTGTCGAACGCCGAGATCGCGCGCACCCTGGTGGTCAGCGAGGCCACCGTCAAGACCCACATCAATCACGTGTTCGCGAAGATCGGCGCGCGCGACCGCGCCCAGGCCGTGCATTACGCGTATACGCACGGACTCGCCGACTGAGTGCTCCGTGGTTAGGGGAGCCGTCCGGACCAGCGGGTCGACCCCGCCGCGCCGATCAGCAGGAAGACGAGGCCGCCGATCGCGAACGCGGCGGTGACGTCGCGCTTGCGGGTCACGGTGCCGAGCTGGCGGCCGAGCTGCTTGTAGATCGAGCTGAGCTCGTCGGCGGTCTGGGCGTTGAAGGAGCGCCCGCCCGACAGCTGCGCGATCTCCTGCATCAGCTGCGGGTCGGGAGGGACGGCCACGGGCGGTCCGAACGGGTCAGGGCTCGGGAGGACGCCGTTCGGGGTGCCCAGCGCGACCGTGTCGATCGGGATCCGCTCCTGTGCCGCTTCGCGCGCGACCGTGGTGACGTCGATGCCGGCGTTGGCGGCGCCGTCGGAGAGGAGCACGATCGCGGACGGCGGGTGTTTCTTGTCGGCGCCGCGCAGGAGCTGGAGCGCGAGTTGAAGCGCATCGCCGGTCGCCGTCGAGCCGTTCGCGCTCTGGGCGTCGATGACCGCGCGCGCGGCGGCGTGGTTGGCCACCGGCGCCTGCACGGCGTCCGGCGAGCTCGAGAACGCGATCGCGCCGACGAGTGCGCTTCCCGGCAGCTGATCGATGAAGGTGTTGGCGGCGCGCTCGGCGGCGGCCAGCCTCGTCGGCTGAACGTCGGTCGCGGCCATCGATCCGGAATGGTCGGTGACGAGCATCACCGATGCCCGGTCGACCGGCACGCTGTAGCTCATGCGGGGTCGGGCGAGCGCCACCGCGAGCGCGGCGATCGCCGCCAGCGCGAACACGGCCGGGAGGTGGCGCCGCCAGGACGCGGCGGCGCCGGCGGCGAGTACGAGCGTCGACACCGCGGGGAACCGGACCGCGTAGCGCCGTGACCGCCGGCGCGCGGCGACCGCGGCCGCGATCGCGATCGGGATCAGCGCGAGTGCAGCCAGCCACAGTGGCGAGGCAAAGCTCATCGCAGGTGGCGCCCGAGCGCCAGCAGCCAGTCCTGATCGGTCGCCAGCGTCGACGTGGTCGATTCGCAGGCGACGGAGCTCGCGCGTCAACTCCTCCCGGCGCTTGCGCTCGAGCTCGGCGAAGCGCTCGCGCACGCGGCGGTTCGAGGTGTCGACGTCGACGCGGGCGCCGGTCTCGGGATCGACCAGCGCCAGATGCCCGACCGCGGGGAGCTCCGCCTCGCGCGGATCGACGATCTCGACCGCGAGCACCGAGTGGTGGAATCGCAGCGATGCCAGCGGGCGCTGCCAGCCATGCTGGTCGCGGAAGTCGCCGATCACGACGACGAGTCCCGGCTGGCGCGCCATCCGGCCGACCCGCGCCAGCGCGTCCGCGAGGGCGTCGGCATGATGCTGACCGTCGGGCGCGACGCCCTCGGCCAGCAGCCGGCGGAGCGCGACGATCCCGGGCTTGGAGCCGCGCGGCGGCAGCACTCGCGGCGTGGCGGCGCCGAAGGCGACCAGCCCGATGCTGCCGGCGCGGCGCACGCCGAGCCGTCCGAACACGAGCGCGACTCCCTCGGCGACGTCCGCCTTCAGCCGGCGCGCGGTGCCGAACGCCATCGACGGCGACACGTCGAGCACGATCCAGGTGGTGAGCGCGCGCTCGGGCACGTGCAGGCGGACGTGAGCCTGTCCCGGTGCGGGCGGTCGCGGCGGGGTCGATGTGGCGCACGTCGTCGCCGATCTCGTACGGACGGAGCTGCGCGAGCTCCATGCCGGCGCCGACGCCGGCGGCACGCCGGTCGCCCGGCAGCATCCGCGCCACCAGCCGCGTGAGCGCGAGATCGAGCGCCTCGATCAGCGGCTGGGCCAGCGGCCCCGGACCCTGCCGCGCCGCCGGCGGCTCGAGCAGGGCCGTGTTCACCGCGCCCTCACGACCGTCGGCGCCTCGCGGATCAGGTCCTCGGTGCCCGGCTCGGGCACGGCGCTCAGGACGCGCTCGAGCAGCTGGTCGGGGGTCACTCCCTCGCTGAGGGCGTCGTAGGAGAGCACGATCCGGTGGCGGAGCACGTCCGCGGCGAGATCGCGAACGTCGTCGGGCGCGACGTGGCCGCGGCCCCGCAGCAGCGCGAGCACGCGCGCCGCCTGGACCAGGCCGATCGGCCCGCGGGGGCTCGCCCCGAACTCGATCATCGGGGCGATGTCGTTCAGTCCGTACGCCGCGGGATTGCGAGTCGCGTCGGCGAGCGCCACCGCGTAGCCGATCGTCTCCCGGTCGACGAGCACGGTCTCGGCCGCGGTCGCGTACCGGCGCAGGCCGGCGAGCGACAGCCGCTCCTGCACGTCGGCCGGCGGGCGGAGGCTGCGTCCGACGACCGCCGCCTCCTCGCCCGTGCTCGGGTAGTCGACGAGGATCTTCATCAGGAAGCGATCGACCTGGGCTTCCGGCAGCGGATACGTGCCCTCGGACTCGATCGGGTTCTGGGTCGCCATCACGATGAACGGCAGCGGCACCTCGTAGGTGGTCCCGCCGATCGTCACCTGCTGCTCCTGCATGACCTCGAGCAGCGCCGACTGCACCTTGGCGGGGGCGCGGTTGATCTCGTCCGCGAGCAGGAAGTTGCAGAACACCGGGCCGAGCTCGGTTTCGAAGGCGGCGGTGTCGGGTCGATACACGCGCGTGCCGACGAGGTCGGCCGGGACCAGGTCGGGCGTGAACTGGATCCGGCTGTAGGAACCGCCGAGCACCGCCGCCAGCGTCTTGACGGTCAGGGTCTTGGCCAGTCCGGGAACCCCTTCGAGCAGCACATGGCCGCCGGCGAGCAGGCTGACCAGCAGCCGCTCGAGCATCGCGTCCTGCCCGACGATCACGCGCTTGATCTCGTGGAGGGCTTCCCCCAACGCCGCGCGCGCTTCGCCGCGCAGCTCGCCCGCATTGTCGATGTCAGTCATCTGTTCTCCTTAGTGCCACATACTAGATAAGTCGTCCGAACCATGCGAGCGAAGCGGCGCCGCCAAGCAGCAGCAACACCAGCCCGCCGCCGGCGAAGCTGGAGGTGATCTCGTGCTTGACCTTCTTGTGCCCGAGCTCGGCGCCGAGGCGCTGGTAAATGGTGTCGAGGCCCTTCGCGTCGGTGGCGGTGAACGCCTGCCCGTGCGAGACGCGGGCGATCTCGGCGAGCTGCGCCGGGTTCGGCGGCACGGGCACCGTCACCGTCCGGTTGCCGCGCTTCTCCTTGACCGTTCCGTTCGGCGTCCCGAGCTCGACCGTGTAGATCGGGAATGTGCGCCGCTGCCGCCTGCTGCGCGGCCGTGATCGGATCCGAGCCCACGTCCGAGGCGCCGTCCGAGAGCAGCAGGATCGCGCCCGGCGGTCGCTTGCCGCCCTGGCGCGGGACGGTCGCCAGCGTGTGGAGCGCGGTCTGGAGTGCGTTGCCGATCGCGGTGCCGCCGGTCACGCGCAATTGCGCGAGCGCAGAGCTAACAAGCGCGTGATCGGTGGTCGGAGACTGGAGCAGCGCCACCGTCGTGTTGAACTCGAGCACGCCCACCCGCACTGAGCCCGGGACCTTGGCGAGGAACTGGTTCGCGGCCTTTTCGGCCGCCGCGAGGCGCGTGGGCGACACGTCCGTCGCCGCCATCGATCCGCTGGTGTCGTTGGCGAGCATGATCGACGCGGTGTCGACGGGCACCGCCAGCGTCCGCTGCGGGCGTGCCGCGGCGACGATCAACGCGACGAGCGCCAGCGCGAACGCGAGCATCGGGACGTGCCGGCGCCACCGCGGGCGGCGCGGCGCCACCGACGCGGTCAGCGCCGGCGCCGCGAACGCCGAGGCGGCCCGAGCGCGCCGGCGCTGCTGGCAGACGTACCAGCCGATCAGCAAGGGGATCGCGAGCAGCGCGACGAGGACTGCCGGGTGCAGGAAGCTCATGGATACCCGGCGGGCGGGGTCGCGAGCGGGACGCTCGCCGAGTACGCCGTGCCGCTCCCCTGGAACTGGAGCTGCACCCGGTCGCCCGGGTGCTTGGCCGGCGATCGCCGTGGTCACGTCGGACGGGTTGATCACCGAGTGACCGTTGATCCGCGTGATCACGTCGCCCGCCTCCATGCCCGCCGCCTGCGCCGGGCTTCCGGGGAACACGTCCACGACCATCACCCCGCCGTAGGGAGATTTCGTCACGTCGATGCCGAGCCATGCCCGCGATCCCGCGGCGGCCGGAAGGCTGGCCACCGGACCCGCCCAACGCCGACGTCACCGCGACCGCCGCGCCGGCGATCAGCAGGGCCAGGGCGGCGGCCGCGAACCCGATCCGGAGCCGGCGCCCGTGGCGCGCGCGGAAGCTCCGAAGGCGTTCGCGCAGCGTGCGCCTCGGCCGTGGCGCGCGTGGGGCAGGGCGCTCGGGCTCGGTGGGCTCCGCGGGCCGGCCACGACCAGCAGCCAGCTCGTCCCGGCGGGCCGAGGACTCCAGCTGCCAATCGCCAGACCAGAGGTGACGAGGTCCGCTCATGTCGCCAAGAGCAAGGTAAGCATCCTTAGTGAGATCTTCTTAAGAACACGCGAACGGCGACGATCCGGCCGGGGGTTCGACGTCTGGTAGCTTCGTCCCCGGTCGACGAGGAGAGGCCAGCGATGAACACGGGCAGCGCGACCGAGCAGGTGACGAGCGTTCCGGGTGAGTTGCAGTACCTGGACCCCGGATCGACCGTCCTGCGCCGGTTCACGGCGCCCGGGGCGAGCATCAACACCGGCAGCTACGAGTCGCACACGGTCCCGATCCGGAACGGCCGGCCCGTGCAGGACTCGTTCCGGACCGACACTCACGGATTCGAGATCGTCTCGCACCGCAGCGCGGTCGCCGATTTCACCGACACGGCCGAGGTGGACGCGGTCTACCTCCCCGAAGCGATTGAGTTCATCAAGGAGCGCACCGGGGCCGACGAGGTGGTCTCCCGCGGCGCAGTGCTGCGCCGGTCGGCCGCTCCCGCCGAGCATGCGTCACAGCCGCAGGCGGCGCTCGTCCACATCGACTACGGCCCCGAGGGAGCCGAGATGACCGCGCCACGCGTCTACGCCGAGCACTTCCCCGACGGCGCCGGTTACCGCCGAGCCCTGGCCGCCAGCTTCTGGCGGGTGTTCAGTCCGCCGCCCCAGGACTGGCCGCTGGCGCTGTGCGACTTCCGCAGCCTGCGCGACGACGAGGGCCTGCCGAACCAGCTGTACTTCGTCGACCGGATCCCCGAGGACCCGTTCGCCGAGGTCGCCGAGTCGAAGATGATCACCAGCGGATCGGAGTTCGTCTACAGCCCCGAACACGAGTGGTGGTACTTCCCGGACATGACCCGGGACGAGGTCCTGTTCTTCGTCTTCCACGACTCCGACCACAGCCACGCCTGGCGGGTGCTGCACTCGGCCTTCCGGGATCCGACCGTCGATACGCCGGTGCCGCGACACAGCATCGAGGTCCGGACGTTCGCGTTCTTCCGCTGATCGGCTGATGGCGGCCGGGACGATGGAAGCTCGTCTGCGTCCACGCCAGCCCCACGTTCATCACCGAATGGCTTGAATGAGACAGATGGCTCCGATGTCTAAAAATCCGGCGCTTCGGGTATCTCGCTCGGCGGGAGGCTCACCTGATGCCTGGATTTGCTCGTATGCGCATGAATTTGAGGAGCGCGGCTGCGCTCGGAATCGGTCTTGCCGTTGCGTGCCTGAGTGCAGCGCCGGCGCTCGCCGTCACGCCATCGCCGCCCGCCGGTGCGCCGGCGGTCGAGTCGGCTCCGTCGAGCCTCGTCGGCCTTGATCCGGAGCTGCCGGCGAGCGTTGTCTCGGCCAGCGCCGCGTCCGGGAGCCACTGGACTCCCGAGCAGGCCATCTACGGGACGGCGTCGACGAACGACATCGCGATCAAAGGCGCCGGCGGCACGACGATCCGGGTCGACGAGATCTATCCGACGACGGCGTCGGGCGCGCCCGCCAAGGGACCGTTCCCCGTGCTGCTCACGATGACCCCCTACGGCAAGGGCCAGGGCGGCTCGAGCAGCCCCGGCTCGGCGGCCTCGCCGGGCGGCGAGAGCGCCACCGGCGGCGCCGACGACTACCTCGCCGAGCGCGGGTACATCGAGATCGTCGAGGACGTCCGCGGCACCGGCGACTCAAACGGCAGCTGGGGCCTGTTCGATCCGGTCCAGCAGCGCGACGCGATAAAGGTTGTTAATTGGGCCGCGCACCTGCCGCATTCGGACGGGCGCGTCGGCACCTATGGACCGTCATATCTTGGGATCGACCAGCTGCTGCTCGCCGGCGCGGTCGGCCGAAACTCGCCGCTCAAGGCGATCTTCCCGATGGTCAGCGCCAACGACATCTACCGCGACACGTCGTTCATGGGCGGGCTGCTCGACTTCGAGTTCTCCGAGACCTACCTCGGGCTGACCGCCGGCCTCAACACGACCAACCCGATCACCGACACCGCGAGTGACCCCGAGCTGCTGTCGGACCTCGGCGGGATCGAGTCCGACCACGCCAACGGCCTGGCGACGTATCACGCCGCGCAGACGGAGGAGATCCTGACCGGCGGCGCCGAGGCCTACGACGGCTCCTACTGGCATGCCCGCAGCCCGCAGAACATCCTCGCCCGCGTCGTCGCCAACCACATCCCCGCGTACCTGGTCGGTGGGGAGTTCGACATCTTCCAGAACGGCGAGCCGGTCAACTACGCCGAGCTCCAGAACGCCTGGGACGGCCGGAGCGCGACCGCGCCGATGGCGTCCGGTCAGCGGACGACCGGCCGCTACCAGCTGATCGACGGCCCGTGGGAGCACCTCAACGGCTCGTCGGTTGACGTCGATCCCGCTCGAGCTCGAATGGTTCGACACCTGGCTCAAGCACGAGCGGACCGGCATGGCGAAGACCGCGACGCCGCTCCATTACTACGACCTCGGCAGCGGTCAGTTCGACGAGACCTCGACCTACCCGTTCACGGGCGCCACGCCGAAGCGTCTGTACTTCGGCGCCGGCGGGACACTCACGACCTCGGCGCCGTCAGCCGGCGCGCCGTCGCCGACCGTGCCGGGTGGGACGCTCGCCGGCTCGGTGCCTTCACCGGTCAGCGGGGTGCTCGGGACGGTCACGGGCTCGGTGCCATCACCGGTCAGCGGCGTGCTCGGAACGGTGACCGGCTCGGTGCCGTCCCCGACTGCGATCAACAGCGACACGCTTCTGTGGAGCCCGACCGGAGCTCCCTGCGGACGCCCGATCGACCAGTGGTCGATGGGCGGCATCTCGGTACCGTCGGGCACCGCCGGGCTGCTCGCGCCGTGCGTCAACGACGATCAGGCGTCGCAGGCCGGGCCGTGGGCCATCAGCTACACCTCGGCTCCGCTGTCTCATGCCGAGACGGTGGCCGGCCCGATCACCGCCACCGTGTACGCGAGCTCGACCACGCTCCGAGACGGAGCTCGTCGCCGAGCTCGAGGACGTCACTCCGAGCGGCAGCTCCTACCCGCTCACCGAGGGTGCGCTCCTCGGTTCGCTCCGAGCCGTGGACGCTCGCCGGTCGTGGACGAAGGGCGGCATGACGGTTCTGCCGTACCACACGTACTCCGAGGCGTCCGCCAAGCCCGTCACTCCCGGCGCGGTGACCGAGTACCAGATCCAGATCTTCCCGACGCTCGCGACGATCGCGGCCGGCAACAGCCTGCGGCTGACCCTCGCGACCGCCGACACGCCGCACCTCGTACCGCTCCCCGGAGAGCTCCCGCAGCTCGCCGGCGGCGTGTATTCGATCGCGCGTTCGGCGGCCTCGCCGTCGTCGCTCACGGTCGAGCTCCTCAAGTAGCGGAAGTCGGTTCGGCGCGTTCACCCGTCGATCGAGCCGGGATCGGCCGGGACGTCGACGGCGTACTGCTCCAGCAGGTCGAGTGGCACCGCGTCGAGCGCGCGCTCGTGGGTGGCCGCGAGCAGGACGAAGGCGGCGACGCCCTCCTCGTGGGCGCGCAGCCACGCGTAGGTCGTCACGCACCACCGGTCGCCGGGTTTGAGGCCGGGAAAGTCGTACTCGGGGACCGCCGAGGTCAGGTCGTTGCCGATGCTGCGCTGGTACTCGAGGAACTCGCTGCTCACCACGGCGCAGATCGTGTGCCTGCCGAGGTCACCTGGGCCAGTGCGGCAGCAGCCGTCGCGATAGAAGCCGGTGAGCGGGTCGCCGCCGCAGCTCTCGAGCGGGCCGCCGAGGACGTTGCGCTCCATCGGGCGAAGTATCGCCCGTCGAGCGACGGACCGAGCGACGCTCAGATCGGAATGCCGACAAGCTGCCGGCACGCCCGGGTCTCGGCCAGAGACAGCCCGAGATCGACGGACACCACCTGGCGGAGCTCGCCTATGACCTGCGTGCCAAGCACCTTGTCGTCCTGGAGGGCGCCGATCAGCGTCCCGATTGCGGCGAGGTTCCCGCCGGCGACGCTGCCGGCGGTGCCTTCGAGGTCGCGCAGATGCGACCCGATGTCGGACTGAAGCTGAGTCAGGTCGGCTCGCGCCTGCGCTGTTTGCGCGCCCGGCGGCAGCCCAAGCTTGTCCAGCTGGCTCGCGAGGCGAGTCGTCGCGGTGATCGCGTCCTGGATCCGCGCCACCGGCCCCAGGCTCAGATTGAGGCTCGTTCCGGCGCGCTTGATCTCGTTCTTCCAGTCGAGGATGTTCGTGCACGTGGCCGAGGCCCATTGCTTGTCGGCGGCGGTCCGCTGGGCGGCAAGCGCCGCCTGGTCGCTTGCCTGCGCCTTCTGGGGGCTGCCCGACAGGCCGGGAAACTTCGCGACGCCGGTGGCGAGGATGAACGTGACCGCCGCGGCGACGGTGCCCACGACCACCAGCACTCGGGCCAGCCGCCAGGCGACCGAGGGGTCCGCGTTGTCGCCATCCGTTCGCATTGGCTCGTCAGGCTGTTCGGCGCGGTGAAGAATCGCCGGAGAAAATCCCAACAACACCGTAAGAACGACGCCGCTGAGGGTTACGGCTCGTCAAGGAAGGTGTACGTCGTGCCGATGCCGAACGTAGCGACCGGCGCAATCCGGGCTGCGACCGGCTAAATAGCGGCTGCGCCATACAGCTCGGCGCTCGGCGAACTAGGACTAGCGTGGACGTAAGCAAGATCTCGACCATCAGGCGGGTCCCCGGCATGGCGGCGTTTGCCGCGATGGCAGCGGCCGCTGTGCTGATGATCGCGCCCGCAGTCGCGTCCGCCCGCCGGCCTACCTGGTTTGCCGTCAGCAGCGAGACCGCGTGCCTGGCGAACCGGGACGTCAATCCGTTCCTGCGTTCGAACCACGCCAACGTCATGCGCCTGATCCTGTCGCCCCAGGACGCGTCGGCCGGCGCCGGGATCGGCTGCGTCGAGGATGCATACGCGGGAGGCTTTCGGGTTTATATCTCGCTTCAGTTCAACAATCACCTGACCCCGAGTCAGGTCGCGGCGTACGTGCGGCGGGTGCTCCCGACGTACGCGCCGTTCGTGTGGGCGGTGGGGGTTGGGAACGAGCAGGATTTGTCGATGCCCGATGCCTACGGTCAGGGCAACATCTCCCTCAACCGGAACGGACGAACCGCGGGACAGAACTACCGCGCGGTGTGGAACGCGGTCGAGCCGGTCCTGGTGAAACTCGTCCCGCGTGTGATTCGGGTCTACGGCGAGTTCAGCCCGTGGGGATTCAGCGCCATCCAGCAGGGCTTCGCGCACGGGCGACCGCCGGGGGTACAGGCGCTCGCCGCCCACTGCTACCACACGAAGGTGGACGGGCTGATGCAGATTCCCCAGGACGCCGCCTGGGCGGCTTCTAAGCGCCTGCCGCTGTGGTGCTCAGAGATGGGCCCCGCGTTGCCTCGCCGCACGACGCCCAAATGGCTAGTGCCTGACTCGTGGACATCGTGGAATGCGGCGGTCGGCAAGGTCGTGGCCAGGAGCCCCGACCTGAAGATGTGGGGCTATTACTACGACCCCGCGCTATAGGGGCGCGGGGCCTGATCGGGATCTCGGTCTAGCGATGGGTTGAGGCTCGGGCGTGACGTTCGAGCCAGCGCTTGCCCTCGGCGCCGCTTAGCATGTTTGGTAGGTCGGATTGCGAACCAACCCGAGGAGGGACCGGATGGGCACCATCGTCGTTGGACGGGAGAACTCGACGCCGATCGAGCTGTATTACGAGGACCACGGCAACGGCCCGGCACTCGTGCTGCTCAGCGGCTGGCCGCTGGACAGCCGTTCCTGGGAGCCGCAGATGCACGCGCTGCTGGAGGCTGGCCATCGCGTCATCACCTACGACCGGCGCGGGTTCGGCCGATCAAGCCGGCCGACCGAGGGCTACAACTTCGACACGCTCGCCGCCGACCTCGACAAGCTCCTGAGCGAGCTCGATCTCCGCGAGGCAGTGCTGATCGGCTTCTCGCTCGGCACCGGCGAACTGGCTCGATATATCGGGACCTACGGGACCGACCGGCTGAAGGGCTGCATCTTCATCGAGAGCCTCGCGCCGTCGTTCGTCAAGTCGGACGAGAACCCCAACGGGGTCGACCAGGCGACCGTCGACACGGTCCGGCAGGCGATTCTCGACGATCGGCCCGCATGGCTGACCGGGCTGCTCGGGGACTTTCTCAACCTCGACGACTATCTCGGCAAGCGGGTCAGCGAGGAAACCGTACGCAACAACTGGAACGCCGGCGCCGGTGCGTCGCCGTGGGCGACATGGGCGTGCGTGCTCACGTGGCTGGAGGACTTCCACGAGGACATCAAGCGGATCGACATCCCGACGCTGATCCTGCACGGAACCGCCGACCGCATCCTTTCGCTCGACGGTCAGGGCCGGCGCCTGCACGCGGCGCTACCGGACGCGCAGTACGTTGAGATCGAGGGCGGCCCGCACGTGATGTGCGTCACCCACGCCACCGAGATCAACCGCGAGCTGCTGGCGTTCCTCGGCCGGCCCGCCGGAGTCGGCGCCGGCGCCTGACACCAATCCGGCCAAGGCTGTGACCGGATCGTTTCTCGGCTCCACCGGGTCGCGATCGCCATCCCGCCACGCCGTCGGTTGCACGCGATGCGTTCGTGGAGCCGACCCAATAGGAGGTCCATCCAATGTCGCCCAAGCCCACACCCACTGATGCGCTCGCGGGGAAGCTCAAGCGGATCGAGCTTCAGCATGAGCCATCCTCGATTCCCGGCCGGGAGATTGTGCAGGTGCTCACCGAGATCCCTGCCGGCGTCGAGTCGGGCTGGCATCAACATCCGGGCGAAGAGGTCGGGTACATCCTCGCCGGTACGGTGCAGATGGAGATCCAGGGCAAACCCACCTCATCCTCCACGCGGGCGTCGGATTCCTGATGCCGCCTCGCACGCCCCACAACGCAACCGACCTCGGGCCGGACACGGGCCAGATGCTCTCCACCTACATCGTCGAAGTGGGGCAGCCGCTGGCGGCATTCACCGAGGCCGGGTAGAGCCACGACGATCACGCGTAGTGCTCGACATGGCCATCAAAACGGCAAGACACTTCAGAAACGCTGCACTAGGTCAGAATGTCCCCCATGACCACCTTCCCTGATTCTCACAGCGACCTGCTGGACGCTCAGGTCGCGTCGCTGGCAACGATCGGCGGTGACGGGTTCCCGCAGATGACCGAGGTCTGGTTCCTCCACGACGACGGTGAGCTGAAGCTCTCGCTCAACGCCGCCCGGCTCAAGACTCGCAATCTGATCAAGCGACCCCAGTGCGCCCTGATGGTGCTCGACCTCGAGAACCCCTACCGCTATCTCGTCGTCCGCGGCAACGCTCGGATCGAACCCGACGACGACTACGCGTTCGCCGGCAAGGTCGGCGCGAAGTACTCCGCGGATCTCAAGGTCCACGACCAGCCCGGGGAGACGCGTGTGGTCGTGACGATCGAACCGACCAACGTCTACCCGGTGGACATGTCGGGCGGCTAGCGCCACCTGGCGCCTGGGCTACGACGGCGGCTCGGCGCCGTACTCCTCGTCCGTCACGTGCTCGCCCCAGGTCGCGGGGTTCCCCTCGTCGTCGACCTCCTGCATCGCGATGTGGGTCATGAAGCGGTTGGGAGCGGCGCCGTGCCAGTGGTGCTCGCCGGGCTCGAAGTGCACGCGGTCGCCGGGGCGGATGGCCTCGACCGGGCCGCCCCGGCGCTGGCACCGGCCGATGCCCTCGGTGACGAAGATCGTCTGGCCGAAGGGATGGGTGTGCCAGGCGGTGCGGGCGCCAGGGGTGAAGTGGACGCTGCTGGCTGCCAGGCGGGATGGCTCGGCCGGTGTCGCGATCGCGTCGAGGTAGACGCTCCCGGTGAACCAGTCGCTCGGCCCGGGGTTGGTGTCGAGGGAGTTGCGGGTGATCTGCACGGGGTTCTCCTTGGTAATCGGCGGGGACATTTGCCCGCGGTCGGGCGGCACTCCTGTGGAGAGATGGTCGCGCGCCTGGTCCGGTCGCGCTCCGCGGCTCAGCCGGGCGGATCGGGAGCGCCCCTGGACGCGACCCGGTCCCGCGACATACGATCGCCCCGGTTCTGGAGTCCACCACGAGGAGGAAGAGCCTTGCAATACAACAAGACACGCGGCCGCACGTTCGCGCTGGCCGCGACGGCGGCGCTGACGGCGGGAGCGATCGCCGCCGGGACGAGCTCGGCCAAGCCGGCTCGAGCTCACGTCGCCGGCACGACCGTGCACGTGATCGAGCACGCGATCACCGACACCGAGATTCCCACGGGCGGCGGCAAGGACGTGAAGGGCAACGTGCTGACGTTCAACAATCCGGTGTTCAACGTCGCCAACACGAAGCAGGTCGGGCACGACGAGGGCTTCTGCATCCGGGTCGCGCCCGCGCAGGGCATCTGGGAGTGCCTGTGGACGACGTTCCTGAAGGCTGGACAGATAACCGTCCAGGGGCCGTACTACGACACGCGCAACAGCGTGCTGTCGATCACCGGCGGGACCCGCGCCTACCGCGACAAGCGCGGTGAGATGACGCTCCTGTCACGCGACGGCGGCAAGGAGTACGACTTCATCTTCAAGCTGAGCTGACAGTCGGAGGTGACGCCCCGCACTTCGCGCGGGGCGTCACTATCGCAAACGGGGAACCGGCGCACGGGTGACAGCGATGTGAAACATTTCCCGCGTGCGGAGAGGCCACGTCCTGCGGCGTAGTGCTAGTGCCCGTGCCCGTGTCATCTCGATGGCCGCGGCGCTAGTGGTCGCGTCGATCGCGGCCGGTGGGTCGGCGGCGAGTGCCGGCGCGGCGGCGGCGACGTTCAGCGCCCACGGCAGCGCCGAGCAGGTGTACGTCACCGGTCTTGCCCCGAACGCGAGCATGTCGCTGATCACCTCGAAGGGGACGACGCTGTACACGCAGCAGGCCGACTCCCTCGGTGGCCTGCTGTTCCGCAACGTGCCCCCGGGCAGCGGCTACCGCGTGCGCTCGGCCCCGAACGGCGCCGAGTCGGGTCCGATCACGGTCCACTCCGACGCCGCGGCGCCGTGGGATCCGAATATCTACAACCAGTCGATCCCCGACAACGGCTACACCTACCTGACCACGCGCGACGGGACCCAGCTGGCGATCGACGTGCATCCGCCGACGGCGCCGGCGGGCGAGCCCGGGCTCCCGCTCGGCCTGCCGGTTCCGCCGACGCTACCCGGCCTACCGAGCCCGCCGAGCCTTTCGCCGCTGCCGCCGTTGCCACTGAAGAGCCACTCATCGGTTCCGGGGACCGGAGGGTGGGTTCCTCCGTACCCGACGCTGATCGAATACTCGGGGTACGGCTACGCCGACCCGTCCGGGCCGGTCAACGGCATCGCGGTCCTCGCGAACCTGATGGGCTTTGCGGTCGTCGACGTCAACATGCGGGGGACGGGCTGCTCGGGCGGCGCGTACGACTTCTTCGAGCCGCTCCAGAACCTCGACGCGTACGACGTGATCGAGGCGATTGCCCACCAGCCGTGGGTGCTCGACCACAAGGTCGGCATGATGGGCATCTCCTACGGCGCGATCAGCCAGCTGTTCGCGGCCCAGCTCGATCCGCCGGACCTCGAGGCGATCTCGCCGCTGTCAACGATCGACGCGACGGCGACGACCCTGTACCCCGGCGGGATTCTCAACACCGGGTTCGCGGTCGCGTGGGCGCAGCAGCGGCAGGAGGAGGCCGAGCCGGCGGGCCCCAACAGCGGGCAGCCGTACGCCTATCAGCAGATCCAGCAGGGCGACCAAACCTGCAAGTCCAATCAGGTCCTCCATGGCGAGGCGACCAACCTGATGGACAAGATCGACGCGAACGCGCATTACAACCCGCCAGTGGCGGACGCGCTTGATCCGATCACGTTCGTCAACAAGATCAAGGTGCCGACGTTCATGGCCTGTCAGTGGGAGGACGAGCAGACCGGAGGTCACTGCCCCGATCTCGTCCAGCACTTCACCGGTACCAAGCGAAAATGGTTCACGTTCACCAACGGCGCCCACGTCGACTCACTCGATCCGTACACGCTCGATCGCTGGTACGACTTCCTCGAGTTGTTCGTCGCCCACCAGGCGCCGATCGTCAACCAGGCGGTGATCCGTGCCGCCGCGCCGGAGATCTACCAATCGGCGATGGGACTCCCTCAGGACGATGCGGCCACGCTCCCCCCCGACCCGATCCAGCTCGAGCCGACGTACCAGTCCGCGTTGAAGGCATTCGACGCACTGCCGGAAGTTCGGGTGCTGTTCGACAACGGCGCCGGGACCTCGCCGACGGGCAGCACGACGCCCGGCGATCCCTACCCGGGGTTCGAGCGGTCGTTCTCGACGCTCCCCGTGCCCGGGACGACCGCACGGTGGTGGTACCTCGGCCCGGGCGGAACCCTCAAAGCCAATCCGCCCGCGCACAAGGGCATCAACTGGTACACGTCCAACGCGAAGGCCACCCCGCTCGTCGACTACCCCGGCAACACCTCGACCGGCGGCCTGTGGTCCAACGCGTCGGACTGGCAGTGGAACTGGCAGCAGAACCCTGCAGGCTCGGCCGTCTCATACGTGTCAGCGCCACTGAAGACGAACACGACAGTGATCGGCGCCGGCGCCGTTCACGCGTGGGTGCGGTCCTCGACGCCGGATGTGGATCTCCAGGCCACGGTCAGCGAGGTGCGGCCCGACGGAAACGAGACGTTCGTTCAGAACGGATGGGTCCGGGCCGACGAGCGCAAGCTCGCCTCGTCAGCGTCGTCGAACAACATGCTTCACCAGAAGAGCACACTGCTCGAGCCGATCCTCAGCATGCGCGCCGCCGACGTCCAGCCGATGCCGAAGGGCCGGTTCGTCGAGATCGTGATCCCGCTCTACTACGAGGGGCACGTCTACCGCGCCGGGTCGCGAATCAGGGTCACGATCTCCGCTCCGAACGGCACCCAGCCGATCTGGTCGTTCAGTCAGACCAAGCCGGCGGGCACCGCGAAGGTGTCGGTCGCCTTCTCGAAGGGCATGCCGTCGAGCCTGATCCTGCCGGTCGTCCCGGGCGTGAGCGTCCCGACGGCGCTGCCGCCATGCCCGAGCCTGCGCAACGAGCCGTGCCGGCCCTACGTCGCGCTCTCGAACCGGACCGCAGCTCAGTGAGCTCGTACTAGCACGACGCCGACGCCGGCGTTGCGGTGAACAGCTTGAAAGAGTCGGACGCCGGCTTGGCCGCGTTGATTCTCCAGTTCAGGCGGAGACTCGAGATCTCGTTCTGAAGCTGGGGGATGCAGGTGGCGTAGTTCGCCACCTCGTTGCGCAGGCCGGCGAGCTGCCCCTCGCTCGGGACGCTCTGGAGCTGCCAGGTCATTCGCTTGACCGACTGCTGAGCCGCGGAAGCCCGTGCCGCGATGCTGCGCGCGTGCCGCTGATCGCCGGCCGCGGCCTGCTCGTCGGCGCCGACGCGCTGCCGCAGACTCGCCAGGTCCGCCTGCAGCGCCGCGATGCGCTGCTGCGAACGCGTTGCGCGGAGGTATGACTCGACCCCGAAGGCCGCGGTCACGAGCGCGATCATCAGCACGATCCCGGTCGCGAACCGAAGCTTGCCCTGGGTGTGGAGCGTGCGTCTGCGCCTCACGTGCCTGGCATGCGGCGCGCGGCGCGCCGCCCTGCGGGCGCCGTTGGTATGTGTGTCACTCACCATCTCAACCATCCGTGGTGATCATGGAACGCGTATCCGCGCCCCGATCTTGCGGATGCAGCGCTTACCGCGACAGCTCGATACGGCCCCGGCCGGCCGCCTTGGCGCGGTAGGTGGCCGCGTCGGCGCTGGCGAGCAGCGCGTCGGGGTCGGAGTGCCCGAGCGCGATTCCGATGCTGGCGGACAGCTGGTGATGAACCTCTCCGGCGGTGAACGGCGCGTGGATCGCCTCGAGCAGGCGCTCGCCGACCGCGAGCGCTGACTCCTCGTCGACGTGCTCGCACACCGCGACGAACTCATCGCCGCCGAGCCGCGCGATCGTGTCGCCCGGACGGACCGCCGTCTGCAGGCGCCGGCCGAGCTCCACCAGCGCCGCGTCGCCGGCGGCGTGGCCGTGGGCGTCGTTGACCTGCTTGAAGTTGTCGAGGTCGACGAACAGCACGGCGGTCGCGCCGCGCTCGCGCTCCGAGCGCGCGAGCGCGTGCTCGAGCCGGTCGCGCAGCAGCGTGCGGTTCGCGAGCCCGGTAAGCGGATCGTGAACCGCCTCGTGGCGCACCCGCTCCTCGTCGCGGAGCCGCGCCAGCGCGGTCGCGAGTGTGTGCGCCACCGCCCGCACGAAGCTCAACTCCTCCTCCGCCAGGACTCGCGCGGGCGCGACGAGCAGCTCATCGCCGGCGCCGAGCGCAAAGCGCAACCCGGCGTCCGGATTCGGCCCGTAGGACGCGAGCGACGATCCGCCGGCGAGCCGCACCTCCGCAGCCGCGATCGGCAGCAGCTTGCGCAGCCGCTCGATCGCCTCGCCGGCGAGATCCGCGGGGTCGGCGCCCGCCAGCGCGCGCTCGCCCATCGCCGCGACCGCGCGCAGGCGCGCCTCGGCGGCCCGTTGCTCGGAGATATCGCGCCCGACCGCGAGCAGCAGCGAGCCCGCGGTCGTCTCGACGATCCCCCAGCTCATTTCGCCGATGAACTCCGAGCCGTCGCGGCGCAGCCCCCACGCGGCGGTGGAGAACCGCATCGGGTGCTCGGTGGCGAAGTACAGCTCCATGTTGCGGCTGTAGCGCTCGCGGACGCGCTCGGGCCACAGCATCTGGACCGGCTCGCCGAGAAGCTCCTGCCGGGGGTAGCCGAACAGCTCCTCGGCGATCGCGTTTACGAACACGATCCGCCCGTCGCGTGCCGCCGCGACGACGGCGTCCGGCAATCCCTCGAGGACCGCCGCCGGCGCGACCAGCAGCGGGTCGGGCGCCTTGTCCTCCCGGGCGCGCTCCGTCGCTCCTTCGTCTACCTCTTCGTCCATGACCCCACTTCCAGCGTACAACGCGGCCGGTGCGGTTTGGCGGTCCTGCGGCCATCGCGGCGTGAAAAGATGCCGCGCACCATGACCGCAACGCCCGAGGGCTCGCTGCTTGGCGCTGCGCTGCGCCGGGACGGTCACCGCGTCCCGTTTCGCCGCGGCCAGGCGCTGTTCACCCAGGGCGACCGCGCCGAGCGGGTGTTCGTGCTCGAGAGCGGCTGGGTGATCATCAGCTGCGTCGGGCCCGGTGCGCGGGAGATCGTGCTGGGGCTCCGCGGCCCGGGCGACGTCATCGGCGAGCTCTCATCGCTCGACGGAGAGCCGCGCACGGCGACGGCGCTCGCCGTCGACGAGGTCGAGGCGATCGTCGCGCCCGCCTCGGTGCTCACGCGTGCGCTCCGGGATGCGGACACGGCCAACGAGCTGATCCGGGTGCTCGCGGCCCGGCTGCGCGACGCCGATCGCAAGCGCCTGGAGTTCGCCGCGCTGGACACGCTCGGACGGGTCGCCTGGCGGGTGCTCGAGCTCGGCGATCAGTTCGGAAAGGACGGGGAGGACGGGATCACGGTCGAGCTGCCGCTCTCGCAGGACCAGCTCGCGAGCTGGTGCGGCGCCTCGCGCGAGGCCACGGTCAAGGCGCTCGCGGCACTCCGCACGCTCGGCTGCATCACCACCGGCCGCCGGACGCTCACGATCCTCGACGCCGACGCGCTCCGCCGCCACGCCGGCGGCCTCGCCTGACGGCGTCATCGACCCGCGAGAACCGGGTCAAAGGACTCACAAGGACTGGGTCAAGAGCCGTGGGCGAGCGGCTCCGGCGGCGTCAGAGTTCCATCCATCAGCCCGGAAGACCCAACCGAAGGTCAACCGGACACCGCCGCCCCAGCCCACCCGCCCACGCCCGGAGGATCGCTCATGACGCCGCAGCTCAACTCCCTGATGTTTCGTGCCCGCCAGCTCGAGATCGCAGCTTCCACGGCCCGCCCGCACACCGACTGCGAGCTGAGCACGATCGTCGACCGTCCCAGTCGCCGGTCCGTCTCCCGCATGCGCGCCGCCGCTCTTGGCCTCGGCCTGTCGCTGGCCCTCGCCGGCACCGGCGTGGCCACCGCCTCCAGCGGGGTCGCGCACAGCTCCGCGGCACAGCGCAACCTGCACTCCGCTCAGCGGCGCGAGCTCCGGATCAGCAGGCTCCAGAGCGAGGGCTATCAGCAGGCATCGTGCACGCTCAGCGGAACCCTCATGGTGAACCAGCTCACGCACAGCTCGGTCATCGTCGGCGAGTGACGCCTTAATCAGGTTCCGGGCTTGAGCTCATCCTGCGGTGACGTCGCCGAGCACGGCCGCCAATCGCGCCACCGCCGCGGTGAACGCGTGCTCGGGCGGGTTGGCGTAGCCGACGACCAGCGCGGGTGGGTGGGTATGAGCGCCGTGGGCGTACTCGCCGAGTCCCTGGAGTGACACGCCGCGCTCGGCGGCGCGAGCGATCACGTCCTCCTCGCGCAGGTCGCCCGGTAGCTCGAGCAGCGCGTGCAGGCCGGCGGCGATCCCGGAGATCCGAACCCGGGGCGCGCGCCGGCGCAGCGCGGCCACCAGCCTGTCGCGCCGGCGCCGGTAGGCCAGACGCGAGCGCCGGATGTGCCGGTCGTAAGCGCCAGACACGATGAACTCCGCCAGGGTGAGCTGATCGATCGCGCTGCTGTTGCGGTCCGCGCGCGCCTTGGCCGCGACGAAATCGTCGATCAGGTCGGTGGGGAGGACGAGCCAACCGAGCCGCAATCCGGGCGCGAGCGTCTTGCTCGCGGTTCCGGCGTATACGACCCGCTGCGGGGCCAGCGCCTGGAGCGAGCCGAGCGGGTGGCGGTCGTAGCGGAACTCGCCGTCGTAGTCGTCCTCGATGACCAAGCCGCCGGAGGCGAGCGCCCACTGGACCGCGATCGCCCGGCGCCGGGCCACGAGCGGCGCCCCGATCGGGAACTGGTGGGCGGGGGTCAGCAGCGCGACGTCGGCCGTCCCCAGTTGCTCGACCGCGGCGCCCTCGTCGTCGACGTCGAGCGTCGCCAGCCTGAACCCGCACGCGCCGGCGACGTCGGCCGTGGCCGGCTGGATGTAGCGCTCGATCGCGAGCGTGCCCGCGCCGCGGGCCCGCAGCGCCTCGCACAGCAGCCGGAACCCCTGCGTGAACCCCGAGCAGATCACGACGCGCTCGGGAGTCGCCAGCACCCCACGAGCGCGGGAGACGTAGTCGGCGAGCGCGGCGCGCAGCTCCGGCAGTCCGCGGGGATCGGCGTAGCCGAGCGCCCGATAGGAGGCGACGCCGAGCGCGCGCCGGGTGGCGGCGAGCCACCCCGAGCGCGGGAACGCGGACAGGTCCGGCGAGCCCGGATTCAGGTCATACCGGACCCGGGGTGTCGGCGGCTCAGGCGCCGGAGTCGCCTGCTCGGTGGCGTCGGGCCGCTCGGCGACGCGCGTGCCGGACCCCTGCACCGCGGTGAGCCAGCCCTCGGCGACGAGCTGGCTGTACGCCTCGGCGACCGTGTTCCGCGCGATACCGAGGTCGGCGGCCAACGCGCGCGAGGACGGAAGCCGGACGCCCGGGCGCAGCCGGCCGGTCGAGACCGCGTCGCGGAGCGCGGACTCGAGGGCTGCCCTCACCCGCGTTCCGGTGAGGTCGAGGTGCAGGTCGACCCCAGAAATGGCCCATGTTTTTGTCACCGGAGTGGATCTTAACCGCGGGCCGCTTCAGCGCTAGGTTGTCGGCATGACAACCACCAAGGAACACCATCAGATCCCGGTCCGCCTGGACTTCGAGAGCCATGCCGCCGACTTCGCTCGCGCGCTGGCCCACCTCGACCATGCCGCGACCAAGCAGCTCGACAAGGTCGAGTTCGACCCGCCCCTGCGCGAGCTGGTGCGGATCCGGGCCTCGCAGCTCAACGGCTGCGCGTACTGCATCGACATGCACACCAAGGACGCCCGCGCGATCGGCGAGACCGAGCAGCGGCTGTACGCGCTGAGCGCCTGGAGGGAGACGCCGTTCTTCACCGAGCGAGAGCGCGCCGCGCTGGCCTTCACCGAGTCGGTCACGCTGGTCGCCGACGACCATGTCCCGGCTGAGGCTTACGAGGCGGTCGCCGAGCACTTCAGCGAGGACGAGCTCGCCGCGCTGATCAGCCTGATCGTGACCATCAACGCCTGGAACGCGATCAGCGTGAGCACGCGCGCCTGGACGCCGGGTTCCTACGAACCGTGACGCACTGACGAGCCCACGCGCGCCGGGCGCCCGCAGCTGATCGTCGGCGCGAGCTACGAGCCGACGGCGAGCGCGCGGCCGCGGATCATGCCGGCGAGCCGGATGCGGTCGGCGTCCTGGATCTCGATGAACTTCAGCGCGACGTGCGCTGCGGTCGCGCGGACGATCGTCGCGCCGCAGCGGATCGGCTCCGGATCGTGCTCGACAACGAGCTCGAGGCGGAAGGTCGGGCCGTCGCCGAGCGCGGCCGGACGCTCGATCAGGATCCCGCCGGCGCTGACGTTCGCGGTCGGGGTCTCGATCGTGCCGGCGCCGTTGCCGCCGTTCGGAGTCGGAGATTCGGGCCAGAGCGCTCAGGCTCACGCGCTCGGCGGCGCGGCGCTCGGGCAGCTGGACTCCGTCGATCACGACGAACGCGAGCTCGGCCTCCTCGGTCTGAGCTGGCGGTGGCGATTCCCTTGAGCGCGGTCATCGCGCCGCGGTGCTCGAACAGCATGTAACCGAGCACTCCGGGGGTGAACTTGGCGAGATCCTCTGGCGGAAGCTGCGGTGATGCGCGTCAGGGTCGCGACGCTCCCTTGGACCGCGGCAACGCGACAGGCGACGACCTGGTCGTCGCTGTCGATGTGGATCTCTACTCGCTGTTTATGCTTCAGTCGTCGCAAGGGAGTGCAGGGCTCGTGAGCGGTGGGGACGACCGTCCGGTGTCCCCGAACCACCCGATGATCGACCGGCGCCGCTGCTGACCTTTAGCGGGGAGGGGCCCTCGCGCGCATGAGCGCCCATCGCGGACATAGGATGCGCGCGTGAACCTGTTCGACGTCTCCGGCAAGACCGCGCTCGTGACCGGCGGTGGCCGCGGGATCGGGCTGATGATCGCGCAGGGGCTCGTGCAGGCCGGCGTGCGAGTCGTGATCGCGTCGCGCAAGGCCGACGACCTCGAGGCGGCGGCGGCCGAGCTGCGCGAGCACGGCGACTGCGAGGCGATCCCGGCAGACCTCTCGACCCCCGAGGGCGCGCAGGCGCTGGCCGAGGCGGTCCGGGCGAAGTGGCCCGCGCTCCACATCCTCGTCAACAACTCGGGCGCGACATGGGGCGCGCCGCTCGAGGAGTTCCCGGCGACCGGGTGGGATCGGGTGATCCACACCAACCTCGAGGGCATCTTCCACCTGACCGTGGCGCTGCTGCCGGCGCTGAGGGCGGCCGCCGGCGCCGAGGACCCGGCGAGGGTGATCAACATCGGCTCGGTCGACGGGATCCGCGTCCCGCTCGTCGAGAACTACAGCTACAGCGCGAGCAAGGCCGCGGTGCACATGCTCACCCGACACCTCGCGCGGCGGCTGGCCGGCGAGCACATCACGGTCAACGCGATCGCCCCGGGACCGTTCGACGAGCAAGATGATGGCGTTCATGCTCGACACGCCCGAGAAGCGGGCCGAGGTCGAGCGGATGGTCCCGCTCGGACGGATCGGGCGGCCCGACGACGCCGCCGGACTCACCCTGTTCCTGGCCTCCCGAGCGGGGTCGTACATGACAGGCACCGTGATCCCGCTCGACGGTGGCCTCACGGGCTGCGGCTGAGCGTAAGGCGCCGGCGGGATAGGGCCGCGGCGGCCGCCGGCGGGCGGCCGCCGGCGGGGGGCCGCCGGCGCGAGCGGGCCGCCGGCGGGGGCGCGGCTTTCGCGCAGGGTCTGACCTCCGCACCCGGCAGCGCGGGGCGGACGGTTTGAACGGCGGGCATCTGGAGGGAGGGCTCGGGTCCTCGGTGGCGGATGCAGGCCGAATCGTCCGGAAATAACCTGCAAATCCTGACAATCGGCGCGCTCTGGCGAGACCGTGCCGCAGGATGCATGTGGGGCATGCGCGGCCTGACACGGTCCCGCCAGAACCGCTCGATTGTCGTGTTATGCAGGTCGCGCACGCCGCGGCAACGCTGAAAACGAGGCTGCGGCGCCCGGCCCGCGGCCCTCGCGCCCGACCCAGCACGCCGGTCGAGCGCAACCGGGTGCGCGCGGGGCCGGCGGGACGGGTGTGCAGCGTCGTGGCATCCTGAAGCGGTATGGGTCCGGATGGGCCGAGCCTGAAGGCGATGATCCTCCGGCACAAGCGCGCCACCGCGGCGGTGATCGCGCTCGTGCTCGTGCTGATCGCGACGATGGTCGCCGCCGCGCTCCCGAGCGCCAAGGCAGGCGCGCTCGCCGACTCGTCCTCGTGCTCGGCGTGGACGGCCGCGGGCGCGGCGCAGCAGTCCGCGTACGCCCATCTGTACATCAGCGAGCACGTCAGCTCCGCGCTTGCCCCCGGCCACGTCGAGTCCGCGATCAGACAGCGACTGCAGCCACGCGGCCTACCTCGGCGAGGCGGACGACATCAGCATCCTGGCGGCGCTGAACCACGCTTTCTAGGGATCCGCCACGGTGGGCGCTGACCGCTCGCCGGGCGGTCACCCGCCCGGGGTGAGCCCGCGCATGGCCGACAGCAGCCGCGCGCACGCGTCCCGCGCGCCGTAGCGGGCGGCGAGCGCCTGCATCGCGTCCGTCGTCGTCGGGATAAGAAGCTCGACGGCCGGCGGGGAGGGCGATCGGCAGGTCGTCGACCGGCGGCACGACCCTGATCGCGCTCTCCAGGTACTCGCGGTCGGCGTCGCGCAGCTCGCGGTCACGGAGCACGCCGGCGATGTCGCCGTGCCGGCGGATCATCCCGGCCGCGGTCACGGCGCCGACCCCCTTGAGCCCGGGGAGGCCGTCGGACGGATCGCCGCGGAGGATCGCGAAGTCCGCGTAGCGCCGGCCCGGAATGCCGTAGCGCCGCGTCACCTCGGCCTCGTCGATCACGCTCGTGCCCGACTTCTCCGGATACAGGACGCAGACGCGCTCGTCCTCGACCAGCGCGAACAGGTCGCGGTCGCCGCTGGCGATCTCGATCGTGCCGGGCGCGAGCCGGCACCAGGTGGCGATCACGTCCTCGGCCTCGTGGTCGGCCACTCCGACCATGTCGATGCCGATCGCCGCGAGCAGGTCGCGGATCACCGGCAGCTGGGGCTCGAGCCCGGCCGGGACCGGCTCGGCCACGCGATGGGACTTGTACGTCGGGATCAGCTCAACCCGCCAGTCCGGGCGCCACGCGTCGTCGTCGGCCACCGCGAGGTGGCGCGGCCGGCGCTGTGCGACGAGGCGGCCGAGCCGCTCGAGGAACCCGCGGATCGCGTTCACGTGAAAGCCGTCGGGACCCGGCTCGCCCGCGGGCACGCCGTAATAGGCGCGGAAGATCAGGCTGGATCCGTCGACCAGTAACCAGTCGCAACTCATGCTCGACCATTGAACCGATCGTCGGCGTGTCATCATGTACTCATGTCTGAAGACGAACCGAATGGCGAGGGCTTCGAGGAGACGCTGCGCGCGATCGCGCGGGAGCTGGGTCGCTCCGTCGAACGCGCGGTCGACAACATCGATGTCGACGAGTTCGCGCAGATGTTCGGCGTAGACGCCGGCGCCGCGCGCGAATGGGTCGAGGGCGCCGCAAGCTGGCTGCGATCGAACGCGGAGCGGCTCGAGGACGACTTCCCGATCCGGATGCCAGGCCCATGGCGGCCGCCGGCCGGCGAGGACCCGTTGCGGAACCAGGATCGGATGCGGACCGGCGACCCGCTGCGAAGCGATGACCCGCTGAGGAGCGCGGCGCCGCACCCGCTGGACATGCCGACCGACGAGCAGGGCATCGCGCTGGCGGCGCTCGAATCCGGCCGCTGGATGGTGGAGCCGGGCACCGACGCGCTGGCGGCGAGGGGCGGCGGTCCCGGACCGAGCGATGCGCTCGGGATCGTTCGCGAGCTGCGCGTGCGGGACTGGCTCGGAGCCGACGGCGAGATCACGCTCGTGGGTCGCCGCGCGCTCAGCCGCTGGCTCGAGGCCGCCATTCCCAGCATGGGACCAAAGCCAAGCGATTCAACTCCGTAGCGGCTCGCTCGGGGACATAGGATCTGCGCGTGCTCGGCGACGACGTCGCGTTCGCGGGTGTGGCCGGCCAGGCTGACCTGGTCGGACGTGGCGACGTTTCAGCCCGAGAGCTGGTCGAGCTCGCGCTCGACCGGATCGCGCGCCTCGATCCAGAGCTGAACGCGTTCGCCGCCGTTTACGCAGAACGCGCGCTGCTCGAGGCGAAGCAAGCGGATGCCCGGGTGCGGGCGGGTGACAGCCGGCCGCTGCTCGGCGTGCCGGTCGCGGTCAAGGACGAGATCGACATCGGCGGCGAGATCACCAGTCACGGCACCGGCGCGATGGTGACCCGCGCGGCGGCTGACGCTGAAGTCGTGCGCCGGGTCCGAGCAGCCGGCGGGATCGTGCTCGGCAAGACCAAGATGCCCGAGCTCGGGCTGTGGCCGTTCACCGAGTCGGTGACGTGGGGCGTGACTCGCAACCCGTGGGACCCCGAGCGCACGCCTGGTGGCTCGAGCGGCGGGTCGGCGGCAGCGGTCGCGGCGGGGATGGTGCCGGTCGCATTGGGTGCCGACGGAGCCGGCTCGATCCGGATCCCGGCAGCGTGCTGCGGGCTGTTCGGGCTCAAGCCGCAGCGCGATCGCGTGCCGCGCGCTCCCCACGACAGCGACCGGCATGCATTGGGTCGTGTTCGGATCGCTGACGCGCTCGGTGCTCGACACCGGCGTGATGCTCGACGTGCTCGCCGGCGGATCATCGGTTCGCGCAGGCCGCCAACACCCGGCCGGCACGCCTGCGGATCGCGGTCGCGAAGGGCTTCCCGACCGGCACGCGTGGCCGGCTGTCCGACGACGTGAACGCGGCGCTCGACTCGACCGCGGATGTCCTGCGCTCGCTCGGGCACACGGTGGTCGAGGGCGCCGTCGACATGCGCCCTCGCGACGTCCCGGTCATCGTGGCGCTGCTGTTCCGGGCGGTCCGCGAACTCGTCGGCAGCGCGGAGCGACCGCAGCGACTCGAGCGCCGCACGCGCGCGTTCGCCGGCCGGGTGCGCTCGTATCCGACCGCATGACCGAGCGGCTGCTCGCGGCCGAGGGTGCGATGTCCGCCCGCATCGGCTCGATGTTCGACGATTACGACGTGCTGCTGACGCCGGTGATGTCGACGCCGGCCGTGCCGGCTGGCGTGATGGAAGGGCGCGGGGCGACCGCGACCTACTTCTGGGAGACCGGCATGGGTCCCGTTCACGATCCTCTGGAACATCACCGGTCAGCCCGCCGCCTCGGTGCCCGCAGGTCACACCGCCGACGGCCTCCCGCTCGCGGTGCAGCTCGTCGGCCGCCACGACGACGAGAGCACCCTTCTGTCGCTGGCCGCCGAGCTCGAGGCCGAGCGGCCCTGGACGGACCGCCGGCCCCAGATCGCGTAGCGATGCTGTCTGACCTGAGCGCCGCGATCTACGGCACGATGACCGTCGGTGCGCTGCTGGCGGCCGAGTCAGCGGGCAGCGAGACCTACGCGGAAACGGTCATCGCGGTGGTGATCACGTTGGTGATCTACTGGTTCGCCCACTCGTATGCGGAGTTCGCCTCCGAGCGGCTGAAGGAGCGCGAGCCGCTCCGGTTCGGCCCGCTCGGGCGGATCATGGTCCGCCAGGTGCCGATCCTGTTCGGCGCGGCGATCCCGCTCGTCGCGGTACTGATCCTCTGGGCAGCGAGCGCCTCGCTGTCGACCGCGGTGACCGCCGCGGTGTGGACGTCGGCCGTCACGGTCGTGCTCATCGAGATGTTGGCCGGCGGTGCGGGCCAAGCGGACCGGCCGCGAGCTTGTTGCTGCAGACGCTGTTCGGCGCGCTGCTCGGCCTGCTCATCATCGTGCTGAGGCTCGTGCTGCATTAGGCTGCGCGGATCGAGGGGCTTCGTCGAACCGGAGGTTTCATGCGCACCGTCAAATCAATACTTGTCGTGAGTGCCGTCGCGCTTGGCGCGGCGATCGCGGGCGTGTCCACGGCCGCTGCCGCGGGACCGCAGCAAACCGTCACCGCGACGCTCATCACCAGGCCATGCCAACACGCTGGCGCCAGGCTCAACGGTGAGCGCGAGCAAGATCTTCGGGCACCGGGTGTTCAACGACGCCAAGCGCGGGTTCGCGCTCGTGGACACCGGCCAGGCGCAGTACCCGGCGGCGACGGTCGACGGCGGCAAGACGTGGAAGACCGACGGACCGGCGCTGCATCTCAACGCCGCCCAGGCGCCGCTCGCGGTGATCTACATCGGCATCGCCGGCCCGAAGACGATCTTCGCCTGGGGGACCGGTCAGGTGATCGACTCCACCAGCGACGGCGGCCAGCACTGGTACCGAGCCGTGTTCTTCGGGCTGCCGGTGGCGGTCATCAGGAACCCCCAGGGCCACCTGGTGGCGTTCGTCGACGGGGAGACAAGCGGTAGCAACTCGACCCTGCAGTACGTCTCCAAGAACGGCGGCAAGACCTGGCGCCTCGACAATACGATCGGCGGGTCATAGCCGCGCCAGCCCGGGGACGCGCCGGCGCCGGCGCCGGCGCACGGCCTCGGCGCCGGCGAACGCCGCCAGTGTCAGCGCGCACAGGGCGAACAGCTCCGGGTAGCCGGAGTACCCGCGATAGCGAAACTCGACCGTGTGCGTGCCGGCCGGAACCCCGATGGCGACGAGCGCCGGCGAAACCATGCTCGTGGGTCGGGGGTGACCGTCGACGGTGCCGGTCCACCCGTCGTCGAATGACGCGCTGAGGACGACCACGCCCGGCCGGCGCATGGTGACGGTGGCGCTGACGAGGCCGTCGGCGAGGTCGTCCCGCTCCGAGGCCACCTCGCCGGCGCGTGGCCCGCGGGACGCCTGGGGCAATGGCGGGGGCGTGGCCTGGCGTCCACCGAAAACAATCTCCAGATAATCGCCGGCGCCCGCCAGCCCGGACCGCAGAAGCGGGACGCTGCGGGCGCCGAGGTCCGTCCGGTTGGCCGCGAGCGCGCCGACGATCGTCCCGGCGTGGACATAGCCCGTTGTCGGGGTGGTCCACAGCGCGTAGGGGCCGGCGCGCGCCACCATTTGTGCCGGAACCGGAGGGGACGACCCCGCGCGCAGGATCAGGTAACGGATCCCGAACAACTCGTAATCGGACGGGTCGAGCTCGTCGAAATGGTCCTCGGGGCCGGTCATCAGTGACGCGGTTCGGAGCGTGTAACCCACCTCGTCGACGTCCCGGCTCTCGAGGTACTTGAACACCGGAACGGCCCCGACGGTGAAGTCCATTCCCCAGTTCGACGGCATGCCCGCGTAGACGCGGCCGCCGCCGTTGGCCTGGATCAGCGTGATCAGCTGGTCGACCTCGGCGCCCTGCGTCGCGTCCGCGCGGCGTTGAGCCGCGATGTGATCGGCATTGCGGCGGTCGAACGATCGCTGCTCGAGCCATGCCGGTGCGAGCACGAGGATCATCCCGGCGACCGCGACTGCCATCCGCGCACGCCCCAACCGCTCGAGCGCGCCCCAGACCCGGCCGGCGCACCACGCGGCCCCGCCGCCCGCGAGCAGCAGCGCCGCGAGTTGAGCACCCATCATGAACCGGCGAAAGAAGATGTCGCCGCTGCCGGGGATCACCTCGACGAGCGATCCGAACGTCGTCCGCCCGAACGACAGCAACAGGCATGCGGCGAGCGCGACCACGAGCGCGCGGGCGCCGGGATCGGTACGCCGGCGGGCGACGGCGAGCGCGAGGCCGATCGCCGCGAACAGGGTCACGACCCGGATCCGCCCTTGATCGAGCAGCTGACCCGAGGCGAGCCAGCCCAGCACTCGCGCCGCCCCGTACCCGTTGGCGAGCGGAGTGCCGTGCAGCGCCTCGCTGGTGGCGGCCCAGGGGCGCTGATCGAGCACCGGCACGATCACCCAGGCGGCCGTGAGCAGCGCGCCTCCGGCGACGGTCGCCGCTCGGCGGGCGTTCGTGGCGATCGACCCGCCGGCGACGAGCGGCCACAGCAATAACGGCAGCAGCGCCATGTAGCCGGTCTCGAAGTGCAGCGCGATCGTCAGCGATACCAGCGCGACCGCGGCGAACCGATGGCGTCCTTCGCGGATCGCGCACCAGCTGAAGCCCCAGGCCAGCGGCAGCGTGAGCGACGCCCACAGCTGCGTCCAGACCCCATATCCGATCCAGACGTAGGCGTTCTGCTCGTAGCCGATGCCCGTCCGGCTCACCAGGAACGGGGACATCACGGCCGCGGCGCCGGCTGCGGGCCGGCCGGCGCCGAACAGCCTCGCGGCCAGGTACACGCTGACCGGCCACAGCGACAGCAGCACGTAGAGCGACCACCGGAACGCCGCGTCGGGACCGACGAGGAGCCCGGCCAGCCCGGCGAGCATCGCCGGCAGGCTCTGGTAGTGCAGGAACTGCGGCGAGCCCAGACCAAGGAACGGAAACCAGCTGTCGAGCGGGAGGTGCCCGGCGCGCAACTGCTGGGTCGCGAACCGCACCATCTGCTCGTGGACGGAGCTGTCGTCGAGGTAGGAAACCCCGACCGTCTCCGCCCTCAGGCTCAGCAGGTTCCAGGCGACCGCCGCACCGACGAGCAGCCACGGGCCGCGGGAGGCCGGCCCATGGCTGCTCGGGAGGCCGGGGTCAGCTGTTGCCGCTGGTGCCCGAGTTGCCGGAGTTGCCGCTGTTCCCGGTGACAGGAGGATGCCCTGGAGCGGCATGCACGTAGCAGCCGACAAACATCGTCGTGACGGGGACCTGCGGCCGTGGCCCGCTCGAGCCCGTCCCGCTGTTGCCGCTGTTGCCGCTGTTGCCGCTGTTGCCGCTGTTGCCGCCGACCCGCTTCTGAGTCTCGGCCGGGGTGGTTGCGGCCGGGCGAGCTATCCGTTGGTTGCCGGGTTGGCACGGGGGCGGCGCCACGAAGCTCAAGCACACGGGCGCCCTCTCCGCGATCAGGTGGGCCTTCTCGACGTGGACTCGGCCGGCTACTCGGTAGGTCGGGATCACCTGCCAATTGCCGGCGGGAATCTTGCTCGGATCGAGCTGAGTGATCGCCACCTGGTGAGGGGTGCGTCCGGCCACGCTCTTCGCCAGCTTCATCGCCGCCACCGCCGCGGGCGGAAGCGCTTTGACGGTACAGCCGGGCATCACCTCGACCAGCCTCGCCCGGATCCCGAGCGCGGCGAGCTTCGCGTTCGCGCCGTGGATCGCGTCGATCCGCTGGAGCGTGACCGTGACGGTCCCGTCGGCGTTGCGGCTGACCGCGAACGCGGGCGAGCTGCCGGCGGCGCTGACCAGGAGCACCACGGCGGCCCCGATCCCGGCGAGGCTGAGGGTCGTGCCGGCCAGCAGCCGCGGCCGCCGCCGCGGACGCTTGGCCGGCGGCATGTTCATCTGCGCCAAGTCGGCCCCGTGCTTGCGCACGAGGTCACGCCACAGCCGGTCCTCGAATTTACTCATCGCCCTGATGCTCCTTTCTCAGCCGGGCCCTGGCCCGGGACAGCCGCTTGCGCAGCACCACCCGGGAGACGCCAAGCGCGGTGGCGGCCTCCTTCGGCGTCAACCCCGCGAGGTCGACCAGTTCGACAGCAGCACGCTCGAGCTCGGGCAGTTGCGAGCAGCGCCCGATCAGCTCCCGGCCGTCGCGCTCAGCGTCGATCCGGGCGGCCAGCTCCTCGGTCTCGTCGACGTCGAGCGGCCGGCGCTGGGCCAGTCGCGCGACGGCGTCCCGTCCGTTGGCCGCCTGGGCGCAATGCCCGGCGAACACGTGGGCGGCGATCCCGAACAGCCACGCGCGGGGGGAGCCCCGGCGCGGATCGAAGCTGCCGAAAGCCCCGGCGGCCCGCACGAACGTCTCCGAGGTCAGATCGGCCACGACCTGCGGCTCGGCGCAGCGCCGGGCGAAGTACGCCATCACAACGTCGACGTTGCCGCGATAGATCTGCTCGAACTCGGCGAGCGCCGAGTCCGACGGACGTACGGTTCTCGCCGCCTTGGTACCGGCGGCGTCCCCGAGCATCATGACCTTGGCGCCCGCTGCTGTGCTCATATGGCGCTAGTTGCCGAATCCGAGCACGTCTGTGACATCGGTCGATTGTGATGGAGCGCGCCGCCGCGGTGGCGCCGTCAGGCGCGGCGCCGAAACGTGATCAGGTCTTGACGGCGACCACGTAGCGGAACACGTTCCGGATCGAGACCGCGCCGGCGCGGTCGCGGAACGGCTCGATCGCCGCGAGGAGCGCCTCGCGGACGCGCCGCTCGCCGGCGACCCGGCTCGCCCGCGCGCCGCCGGCCGACGCGAGCAGCGCGCGCACGGTCGTGTCGGTGTCCGGGTAGCTCCAGGCGAGCGCCACCTCGCCCGAGGTGTCCAGGCGCAGCCCGGCGGGGCCGAGCATCCGCTCGAGGCCGCCCGGCGAGGACAGCGCGTAGGGCGCGTAGCCGTCGTCCGCCGGCTCGTCGACGAGCGCCTTCATCGCGAGGTGGAGCGCCGTGCCCTCGTTACGCTCGGGCTCGGCGAAGGTGGCCGCGGCCAGCCGCCCTCCCGGAACGAGGACGCGCGCCGCCTCGGCGAACGCGCGGGCTGGGTCGAGCGCGAACTGGAAGCCGTTGACGGAGGTGACCACGTCAAAGCGCGAGTCTTCGAGTGGCAGCGCGTCCATCTCGCCCTCGATGAAGGTGCCGTCCGGGGTTCGCTCGCGCGCGATCTCGAGCAGCGCCGGCGCGATGTCGACGCCGGTGACCTCGGCCCCGCGGGCGGCCGCGAGCGCGGTGGCATAGCCCGACCCGCAGGCGATGTCGAGCAACCGCGTTCCCGGGCCCGTGCCGGTCAGGTCGAGCAGCTCTTCGAACAGCTTGCGGTTCTCGGGCTCGGCGATCTCGGCCCAGTCGCGGGGGTTCGAGCTCCACAGCTCGCGTTGCTCGGCGATCACGGACTGGTCGCTCATCGCGCGGGCGCGAGGTGAGGCTCGATGTTCTGATTGAGGCGAAACACGTTGTCAGGGTCGTATATCGCCTTGATCTCTCGCAGGCGCGCGAGCGTCGGTCCGTACGCGACGGTAGCGGTCTCGCCGTCGTCGTCGGCCATGAAGTTGGAGTACGCGCCGCCGCTCAGATGAGGCTCGAGCGTCGCGAACGTGTCCCGCACCCAGGCGATCTCGTCCTCGGTGGCGCCGGGCTCGCGCCACTGGCCGGCGATGTTGATCAGCCATCGCGCGCTGCGGTGCGGGAACGCGGTGGCGTCGTTCGGGACGTCGCGAATCGCGCCGCCGAGCGCGAGGACCTCGATCACCGAGAGAGGCGAGCCGACGCTCTCGCCGCGGTCGATCAGGGCGTCGATCAGCGGGTCGGTGAGTTCGGCGGTGAAGCCGGCCTTGAGGTAGGCGTGGAGAGTCCCGGGCGCGAGCAGCTCGTCGGTGATCGACTGGATCGTGAGGTAGGGGACGGTCGCGAGCTCGCCCGCCGGCGGGTCGAGCTCGCGCTGGATCTCGCGCAGCAACTCTTGGCCCTCGTCCGGGTCGCCCGACCACTCGATCAGTGACATGACCCCGGGTGTGCCTTCGAGCGCGGCGGTCATCCACGGGGCCTCGGCGGGGCCGCGGCGCATGAAGCTCGTCCACAGCAGCTCGTCGCGGGCGTCCGGTGCGCTCATGTGTCGTTCGCCCAAGCGGAGCACCTCGGCCGCGCGATCGAGCGGGTGGAACGTCGCCAGGATCGGCAGCACGCTGAGCTCGTGGGCGCGGAACTCGAACTCGGTCACCACCCCGAAGTTGCCCCCGCCGCCGCGCAGCCCCCAGAACAGGTCGGCGTGCTCGTCTTCGGCGGCGCGGACGATCCGGCCGTCGGCGAGCACGACGGTCGGCGGACACGAGCGAGTCGATCGTGAGCCCGAAGCGTCGCATCAACCGTCCCGACGCCGCCGCCGAGGGTCAGGCCGCCGACGCCCGTGTGCGAGACGACGCCGGCGGGGACCACGAGGCCGTGGGCCTGGGCGCCACGGTCGACGTCGCCGAGCAACGCGCCGCCGCCGACGCGGACGCGCTGGCTGGCCGCGTCGACGATCACGTGGTTGAGCGCCCGGAGGTCGATCACGATCCCGCCGTCGACGGTCGAGAAGCCGGGCAGCGAGTGACCGCCGCCGCGGACCGCGATCGGCAGGCCGCGCTCGCGGCCGTAGGCGATCGCGGCGGCGACGTCCTCGGAGGACTCGCACCGGGCGATCAGCGCCGGCCGGCGGTCGTGCATCACATTCCACACCGCCCGCGCCGCGTCGAAGTCGGCCGCGTCCGGCCCGATCACGCGCCCCTTGAAGCCGGGGATGGCTTGGTCTTGCACCGCGGTCATGTCTTCGGTCGATCTCCGAGATCACTATAAATCTATAGATATTGCTTTTTGGAGCCTATCATGAGGCCCGCCGCGATGGAAGCGCAAACGCCCACCGAACTGGCCGTCGTGCTGCACGACCTGGCATGGCTGCTCCCGCGCACGATCGGGCGCGAGGCGGATCCCGGGCAGGCGCTGCCCGCGTCGGAGCTCGAGATCATGCGGCTGCTGGTGCGGCGGCCCGGCCTGAGCGTCAACGACACCGCAGCCGAGCTGCGGCTGGCGCCGGCCAACGTATCGACGGCGCTGCGGGCGCTCGAGGCGAGGGGGCTGCTCGAACGCCGGCGCGATCCCGCCGACGGCCGCGTTGTCCGGCTTCATCCGACCGAGGCGGCGCTCGCGCACCGGAGCGATCAGGAGCAGGCGTGGGGCACCGCGCTCGCCCAGGCGCTGGCCGCGCTGCCGAAGGCCGACGCGAAGCGGACGCTCGCCGCGACCGGATCGCTGCGCGCGCTTGCCGCCGTCCTCGGTCGCGAGGCCGCGCGGTAGTCCTCGGGTCGCTCGTGAAGCGTGATCCGGGGCGCCAGAGCGATCCCGGGACCGACGCCGTCCGCGTGATCCGGGGCGCCAGAGCGATCCCGGACCGACGCCGGCGATAGGACCGCTCCGCTACGGTCAGTGGGCGAGTGAGAGCATGGATCGTCCTGCTGACTGTCACGGCGTGCATCCTGGTGTTCGCCGGCGCGCGCGCTGGCGGTTGGGTGGGGAATCAACATGGACGGGGCCGTCGATCCGGGAAGCCCGCCGGCGTTCACCTATCAGAGCAATCCCTACTTCACCGGGTTGCTCGGCGGATCGTCATGCGCTGACGGGACCTCGACCGCGGTCTGCTACGCACGCATCTACATTCCGTGGGATGCGGTGAACGACGGCAAGGGAAGCGCTTCGGCTGGGACGTGTCAGCGGTCGCCGACCGGTTCCGGGACGATGGCCGCGGTGTTCGTCGACGAGGTGACCGCGGCGGCGCGCGCCGTCGGCGTCGGCCACGTGCTGGTTGCACTCGCGAGCTCTCTGAGCACTTCGAAGGACGACATCTGGCCGACGGACAGCGAGTACGAGTGTGGGCTGCGCGGCCTGGAGGAAGCCGCGCCCGGCGTCACCCAGTGGGAGATATTCAACGAACCCGACTCCGCGTATATCCCGGACTCGGTGCCGGGCGGAGGCCCGAACTGCGTACATCGAAACGGCATCTGGGTGGCGAGCCAGGACCAGTGCGTTTTCGGGCAGTTCCGCGGTCACCCCGTCGGGTGGCAACGGACACGGCGGCAGTGCCCAGGGGGCGGCGTATTGGTACCTCGATGCCAAGCGAGCGGATCCGAGCAGGAGTCACACGCTGGTTGCCGGCGGCTTCAACTTCAACACGTCAAGTTGTCTCGCCGCGGAGTGTTACTACCTCAATGGATATTTCCGGGAGCTGTCCGCGGTCTATCCGGCCGCACCGGACGCGATCGCGCTGCATCCTTACCTCGATGTCGACTACGCGGCGCTCAACGGCGGCGATCCGCTGCCTCCGGCGACTTCCGGCCTCCCGAGCGCGCAGGGCGCGATCGCCGACATCGACCGGGTATATCCCACCGATCCACAGATCTGGGTGACCGAGGCCGGGGTGTGGCTGACGAACTCGGCGAAGGCGGCGGTGACGAGTGTCTGCGGTGACGGCAATCCCGCGGACGACGGCACCTGGCTGGCGCTGCCTGAACGGCAATCCGTCCGCGCAGGCGCTGGCGGCCGAGGGATACCTGCGGCTCCCGAGCGAGTCAGCTCAGATCACCCGCGTGTACTACTACGACTTCGACGGCCAGAACGTGGGGTGGGACTCGGGCCTGGTCAACCTCAACGCTCCGGTGCTCGGGTCGAACGGCTACGGCGCGCCCCGGATGGCGTGGTGCGTGCTGCACAACTTCGCCGAGGGGCAGAGCCCGAGTCGCCGCGGAGACGAACGCGGCCCAACCCGGCTCTACCTGCGACGACCAGAATCGGACCGACGCGAGGTACGCGCCGGTCGTGGCCCAGCACTTCGTCCCCGCTCCGCCGGTGGCGCCCGCTACCACCGAGGCGCCGGGCGAGGTGGGGCGGGAGTTCGTGCTGGCGGTGGCGGAGCGCGTGCAGACGCTGCTCGGCGACGCTGGTGCCGGGGACGACCGGCTAGAAGACGGATTGCCGGCGCGGGGAGGTGGCGCGCGGCTTGCCGGTCGCCCGCGCCCCTCTTCCCGGGACCTGCCTAGACCGGGGCCGATCGGCGGGTAGCGGGTAGCGGGTCGCGGGGAGCGCCTTCCGCGCGGCTCCTCGCCACGCGGACCGGGTTTGAACGACGGGCACCTGGAGGAGGGGTCCGGGTGCTCCGGTGGGGGACGCAGGCCGCGAATGGCACCGGAAAAACCTGCAAATCCCGACAATCGGCGCGATCGTCGTTGACCGTGCCATTCCTTGCATGTGGGGCATGCGTGGAACGACACGGTCACCGCGCAACGGCTCCGATGACAGGTTTTGCAGGTCGCCGGCCGACCCCGGGTGAACGGAGAGCCATCGGCCTCAGGCTCCAGGTGCCCGCCTTGTCCGGACCGCCACCGAGCCGGCCGGCGCCCGCACGCTCGCCGGCGCTTCGCCTGCACGCCGGCGCCCGGACGCTCGCCAGCGGTTCGGCTGCACGCCGGCGGGCGCGGCACTGGGCTAGGCGAGCGCCACCGCGGCCTCCGGCGTCGCGACGTGGAAGCTGAAGCTCTCCTCGAGATACAGCCTCACGGTCTCGGCGTCGTGGCCCTCGTAACCGATCGAGATGTCCTGTCCGGACTCGAACACGAAGTCGCCGCCGCGGAGGCTGACCACGACCGCGCCTCCGACGCCCGGGGCCCAGATGATCGGGCCCTCGAGGATCTTGCGCAGGTGCTCGAGCAGCGGGTAGCCGCCGTGCTCGGCGGTCTCGACCACGCGCTGGTAGTCGTCCCCGCCGAGCGCGAGCCCGTAGGGACCGCTGATCCCGTTGTGCAGCAGCCGCTCGACCGCCGCCGCCACCGGCCGCGGATAGTGGTCGGGCTTGTGGCCGAGCTTGATCCCCTTGTGCGGCGAGACCTCGGCGATCCCCTCGACCGCGCCCTCCCAGCCCTGGAACACGGCCTTGTTCTCGGCCACGGCGATCTGGTGCGCGGCCTTGTCGAGCGGCCCGAGGTCGGTCGTCGTCGGCGCCGCGGTCGAAGTCGCGCAGCTCGGACAGGGCGAGCTCGAAGCTCGCCCTGACCTCGACCAGCGGCAGCACGCGCCGGCGGGCCCCGGTCGCCCCTTCGCAGGGCGCCGACGCGAGCGGATCGATCCGCCCGAGGTTGGTCGCCGAGTACTCCCAGCCGTGGGGTCCTGAGAAGTCCACGAGCTTGCGGGCGGCGAGCGCGGGGGTGAGCCGCTCGCGCGCCTCGTCGTCGAGCTCCTTCCAGCCCGAGTCGCTGATCGGCGCGAGCGAGCGCAGGAGATGGTTCATCGCAGTGCTCCTCTCAGGCTTCCGATTCCGAGCGAGCCGGCGGGGTACCCGCCCTCGCCCTCGACCCCGTTGCCGTCGAACGTGTCGGCCTCGGCCTCCTCGCCATGCTCGACGATGTCGCCGGAGCGGAACAGGACCCCCTGGGCGATCTCGCGCCACGCCGGCGAGCGCCGCAGCAGGAACTCCAGGTCCATGCTGAAGTGCTTGAACTCCTCTCCCTGGGCGTCGCGCATGACCGCGAGCGCCTCGGGGTCGGTCTCGACCGCGATCCGCTGCTCGTACCAGCCGATCGCTTCGGCTTCCTCGGTGAGCGAGGCGCACAGGCGCGCGAACGTGCGAGTCGCGGGCGGCAGCTCCTCGGGGGGCTCGTGGTACTGGTCGAAACCCATTGGCTCTCCTTGTGGTCGCGGGCGGTGCTCCGTGAACTCTATGCGGGCGCCGGGTGGTTCGCAGTGCCGAACCGCGGGCGATCGCGCATGAGTGCGTCTGTTCGCGATCCGCACAGTTGGACAAATCGCGGGCTTAGCACTTCGTCGCCCGGGGTATGTCCGCCCCCGATCAAGCAGCAGACCGACACAGCAAGTAGCATCGCGCCCGCGTCACTCGTGGCTCGGCCGGTGAGTCGAGCGGCGCCCGACGTCAGGTCGCTGGCAAGTGCAGGTGGCGCGCGAGGGATCCGCCCCGGACGCCTACAACCTCACAGACAAGGAGAGAGATGGGATCGACTCCCGTAACCGCGCCCGCCGGCGATGTGCGGCCCGTGACGATGCCGTTCGTCGATCGCCTCGCCAGCGCAGTCGTGACCGCAGTGCCACCGATCATGGTCGGGATCGGCATGTGGTTCGGCTGGGTCGGCAACCTCCTGAACTGGCAGGACATCCTGATCCTGGCGCTGTTCTACATGGGAGTGGGGACCGGGATAACCGTCGGCTTCCACCGCCTGCTCACGCACGGCAGCTTCAAGTGCCATCGCCTGACCCGGGCGGCGTTCGCCGCGCTCGGATCCGCCGCCGCCGAAGGGCCGGTGATCGACTGGGTGGCCACGCATCGCAAGCACCACCAGTTCTCCGACGTCGACGGCGACCCGCACAGCCCGCATGTCGGGCACGGCACCGGCTGGCGCGGCGCGTTCAAGGGCCTCGTCCACGCCCACCTCGGGTGGGTGTTCAGCGACATGGAGGTGGCCGACGAGCGCCGCTACGCCAAGGACCTGTCGCGGACCCGTGGATCCGCTTCGTCGACAGACGTTCGTGCTGTGGGTGGTAGCGGGGCTCGCTGCGGCGTTCGGGCTCGGCGTCGCGCTCAGCGGCAACGTGGCCGGCGGGCTGACGGCGCTGTTGTGGGGTGGCGCGGCCCGCATCTTCTTCATGCACCACGCCACGTTCAGCATCAACTCGCTTTGCCACTTCTTCGGCCGCCAGGACTACGACACGCATGACGAGTCGCGCAACCTCGCGTGGCTGGCGATTCCGACGTGGGGCGAGGCGTGGCACAACAACCACCACGCCTTCCCATGCTCGTACCGCCACGGCCTGCGGCGCTGGCAGATCGACCCGTCCGCCGCGATCATCCGGATGCTGGAGATGACCGGCCTGGCCTGGGATGTCGTGCGGATCAGCCCCGAGCGCCGGGACAGCAAGACGCTCGCCGAGCTGGCCTGAGGCCTAGGCCTCACCGGCCTCGCGCGCCCCAGTCTACATAGACTCCGGGACGTGGCGCTGTCCCAGACTGCTCCGCTGCGGCACGCGTTGACGTCGACATTGCCGCGGCGTCCGTTCGGCGTGCGCTTCTGGGACGGCACCGAGGTGAGCGCCACCGAGCCCGACTCGCCGACGCTCACGCTGCGGACGCCGCAGGCGCTTGCGCACGTGCTGCAGGGCGCCGGGCGAGCTCGGCCTCGGCCGCGCCTACGTCGCCGGCATGATCGACGTCGACGACCTCGAGGCAGCGCTCCGGATGGTGGACGAGTTCGAGCCGCCGCCGCTGACGGTCGGTCAGCGCGTGAGCCTGGCGGTGGCCGTGATCCGCGCCTGCGGGCTCGTGGTCCCGCCGCGCGGTGCCGGCGGCCGAGCTGCGGCTCCGGGGTCAGCGGCACACGGTCGGCCGAGACCGGGCCGCGGTCCGCCACCACTACGACGTCGGCAACGAGTTCTTCGCGCTGTTCCTCGACCGCTCGATGACCTACAGCTGCGCGTACTGGGCGGGCGGCGCCGAGACGCTCGAGGAGGCCCAGGAGGCGAAGCTCGAGCTGGTCTGCAAGAAGCTCGCTCTGCGCGAGGGCGAGCGCGTGCTCGACGTGGGCTGCGGCTGGGGCAGCTTCGTGCTCCACGCCGCCACCCGCCACGGGGTGAACGCGGTCGGGATCACGCTGTCCGAGCACCAGGCGCAGCTCGCCCGCGAGCGCGCGCGCGAGGCCGGCGTCGCCGACCGGGTGGAGTTCCGCGTCGCCGACTACCGCGAGGTGTCCGACGGGCCGTTCGACGCGATCGCCAGCATCGGGATGGTCGAGCACGTGGGGGAGGAGCAGATCGACGTCTACGCCCAGCGCCTGCAGACCCTGCTGCGGCCGGGAGGCAGGCTGCTCAACCACGGGATCGCGAAGCTCAAGGACTTCGACACCCCGGACGAGGGAGCGTTCTCGGAGCGGTTCGTGTTCCCGGACGGCGTCCCGCTGCCGCTGTCACGGATCGTGCAGGCGCTCGAGCGCGCCGAGCTCGTGACGACCCACGTCGAGGGTCTCCAGAGCGACTACGCGAGGACGACCGCCGAATGGACGGAGCGGTTCGACGCGCGCTGGGACGATGCCGTGCGGCTCGCGGGCATCGAGCGCGCCCGGATCTGGCGGCTGTACCTCCGCGCCGCCCGGCAGGGCTTCGAGACCGGCTGGGCGTCGGTCTACCAGGTGCTCGCGCACCGCTGACGCGCCCGCGGGGCGGCGTCTTCACAGCGGCACGCCGGTTGGAGTATGGTCGCGTCAGCCCAGCAAACCTGGAAGGGAGAGGCATGAGTAGAACGGTTCCCGTCCGCTTGAACGTGAACGGCGTCGAGCACGACCTCGAAGTGGAACCGCGCCTGTTGCTGGTCCACGCACTGCGCGACCACCTTGGGCTGACCGGGACGCACGTGGGCTGCGACACGTCCAACTGCGGAGCTTGCACCATTCACATGGACGGGCGGTCCGTGAAGTCGTGCACCGTGCTCGCCGTACAGGCCGACGGCGCGGCGCTGACCACGATCGAGGGCATGGCCACCGAGAACGAGCTGCATCCGCTGCAGGAGGCGTTCTGGAACGACCACGGACTCCAGTGCGGCTACTGCACGCCGGGAATGATCATGGCGGCCGCCGGACTGCTTGCCGAGAACCCGAATCCGACCGAGCAAGAGGTGCGCCACGGGCTCGAGGGGAACCTGTGCCGCTGCACCGGCTATCACAACATCGTCAAGGCCGTGCTCGACGCCGCCAAGGTCAAGGGCGCGACGGTCTCGGAGGTGTCGTCATGAGCGCGACGGCCGATGGCACCGCGACGAACGGCGGGTCGCACGTCGGCCGCTCATTGCGCCGCAAGGAGGATCCCCGCCTGATCACCGGCCGCGCCAGCTACGTCGACGACATCAACCTGGTCGGTCAGCTGTGGGCGGCGTGGGTGCGCTCGCCCGAGGCGCACGCGAAGATCGTCTCGATCGACACGTCCGCAGCCAAGGCGCGCGACGGCGTCGTCGCGGTCTACACCAACGAGGATCTCGACATGGAGGCGGGCCTGCCGATGGCGTGGGTGCCGCCCGGCATCGAGGTCAACACCCCCGATCACTGGGTGCTGGCCAAGGGCGAGGTCAAGCACGTCGGCGATCCGGTCGCGCTGGTCATCGGCGAGGACCGCTACGGCGTGGTCGATGCCGCCGAGGACGTCGTCGTCGAGTACGAGCCGCTTCCGGTCGTCACCGATCCGGAGAAGGCGCTCGAGGACGGATCGCCGCTGGTCCACGAGCAGTTCGGCACCAACAAGGTGTGCGACTGGTCGCTCGGCGGCGGCGACCTCGAGGCCGGCTTCGCCGAGGCCGACGTGATCGTCGAGCGTCGCGTCGTCAACCATCGCATGGCCGGCGGCGGCGATCGAGCCGCGCGGCGGTGCTCGCCGAGTATCGCGGCGACCGGCTGACGCTGTGGAGCTCGACCCAGGTTCCGCACTTCCTGCGCCTGTTCCTCGCGATCCTGCTCGGCATCGGCGAGGACCGGGTCCGTGTGATCGCGCCCGAGGTCGGGGGCGGCTTCGGCTCAAAGCTCCAGATCTACGCCGAGGAGATCGGCTGCGCTTGGGCTGCGCGCAAGCTCGGGCGGCCCGTGAAGTGGGTCGAGACGCGTTCGGAGGGGATGATGGTCACCCACCACGGGCGCGACCAGATCGACTACGTGAAGGTCGGCGTCAAGCGCGACGGCACGCTCACGGCGTGGCACACGAAGATCATCGCGGACATCGGCGCCTACCAGTTGCTGCTGACCCCGCTTGATCCCGCCGCTCAGCGCGTTCGTCATGTGCGGCGTCTACAAGACGCCGGCGGTGCAGACGGACGTGACCAGTGTGCACGACGAACAAGTTCCCGACGGACGCGATCCGGGGAGCGGGCCGGCCCGAGGCGACCCATCATGATCGAGGTCGTGATGGACCAGATCGCTGCACGAGCTGGGGATGGACCCGCTCGAGCTCCGGCGCAAGAACTTCATCGCGCCGTTCGCCAACCGGTCACGAGACCCCGATCGGAGTCGTGTACGACTCCGGGAACTACGAAGCGGCGCTCGACAAGCTGCTCGAGCACATCGATCCCGCGCGAGGTGCACCGGAGGCCGAGGAGCTGCGCGCGCAGGGCATCTACCGCGGCATCGGCTTCTCCACCTATACCGAGATCTGCGGCAACGCGCCGTCGCGGATCGTCGGCCCGGGTGGGTTCGGCCTCCAGGGCGGCGGCTGGGAGTCCGCCACGATCCGCGTCCACGCGAGCGGGTCGGCCACGCTGTACACCGGCACGTCGCCACACGGCCAGGGTCACGAGACGGGGTTCGCGCAGATCGTCGCCGACCGGCTCGGCATCGATCCGCAGCAGGTCGAGGTGATCCACGGCGACACGCAGACCGGCCCGTTCGGGCTCGACACCTACGGCTCGCGTTCGCTCGCCGTCGGCGGCGAGGCGGCCGCGCGGGCGGCCAACAAGGTCGCGACCAAGGCCAAGGCGATCGTCGCCCATCAGCTCGAGGCCGACCCCGAGGACATCGAGCTGCGCGACGGCAAGTTCTCGGTGCGCGGCTCGCCCGACAAGGGGATGACGCTCGCCGAGGCGGCGGGCGCCGCGTATGTGACGATGGACATGCCCGAAGGCATGGAGCCCGGGCTCGACGAGCAGTCGTTCTACGACCCCGAGAACTTCGTGTTCCCGTTCGGCGCGCACGCGTGCGTGGTCGACATCGACGCGGAGACCGGGAAGGTCCAGGTGGTTCGCTGGGTGGCGGTCGACGACTGCGGGCCGGCGATCAACCCGATGCTGATCGACGGCCAGGTCCACGGAGGGATCGTGCACGGGATCGGTCAGGCGCTGTACGAGCGGATCCACTACGACGAGTCAGGCCAGCTCGTGACCGGCACGTTCGTCGACTACGCGCTGGCGACGGCGGCCGAGCTGCCGAACTTCGAGACCGACCGGACCGAGACGCCGAGCCCGGTCAACTCGCTCGCGGTGAAGGGCGTCGGCGAGGCCGGCACGATCGCCGCGACGCCGGCGGTCACGAACGCCGTGATCGACGCGCTGCGCCCGCTCGGCGTGAACTACATCAACATGCCGCTCTCCCCGATGCGCATATGGGAAGCGATTCAGGAAGCCAAGGGAGGTGTGCCGGCATGATCCCGGCCGAGTTCGACTACACCGTGCCGGACACGCTCGAGGAGGCGATCCAGGCGCTCACCGACGGCGGCGAGGATGCCAAGCTGCTGGCCGGCGGACATTCGCTGATTCCGCTGATGAAGCTCCGGCTGGCGGCGCCGATCGCTGCTCGTCGACCTGCGCAAGGTGCAGGGGCTGCACGGGATCCAGCGCGAGGACGGCAGCTGGCGGATCGGGGCGCTGACCCCGCACGCCGCTCTCGAGCACACCCCTGACCTGGGGATCGTGGCGCGGGTGGCGGGGACGATCGCGGATCCGCAGGTCCGCAACCGGGGCACGATCGGCGGGTCGCTGGCGCACGGCGATCCGGCGTCGGACCTGCCCGCGGTGATGCTGATCTGCGACGCCACCGTCACCCTCCAGGGCGCCGGCGGGCAGCGGACCGTCGCCGCCAGCGACCTGTTCCAGAACTACATGGAGACCGCGGTCGAGCCGGCGGAGGTTCTCACCGAGGTGCGGATGCCGGCGTTCGACGGCTGGGGCTACAGCTACCAGAAGTTCAATCGCCGCAGCGAGGACTGGGCGATGGTCGCGGTCAGCGCGCTCGTCAAGCAGACCGGCGACGTGTGCGAGGACGTCCGGGTCGGACTGACGAACATGTCCTCGGTGCCGCTCCGGGCCGGCGCGGTCGAGGAAGCGCTGCGGGGCCAGCCGCTCAACGCGGACACGCATCGCGAAAGCGGCGGAGCACGCGGCCGACGGAACCGACCCGCCCGCCGACCTGAACGCGAGCGCCGACTACAAGCGCCATCTGGCGCGGGTCCTGTGCCGGCGCGCGCTCGAACAGGCAGCCGGGCTGCCATGATGGCTGTGTGACTTTCTCGCACATCGGCTCTGTGGAGGCGGCCACCGAAGCGCTCGCCTCCCAGGGTTACCTGGCCGATCGGCCGCTCGCGCTGGCCGTACAACTCGCCGTCGTCCTCGAGCAGCCGCTGCTGCTCGAGGGAGAGGCCGGCGTGGGCAAGACCGAGGTGGCGCGGGCGCTGGCGGCGGCCACCGGGGCGCGCCTGATCCGCCTCCAGTGCCACGAGGGGATCGACGTGCACCACGCGGTCTACGACTGGGACTATCCGCGCCAGCTGCTGGCGCTGCGGGCCGCCGAGGGCGGCGTCGACGAGGGCGAGCTGTTCTCGCGCCGATTCCTGCTGCGGCGACCCCTGTTGGACGCTCTGGAGGCGGGCGCGGACGACGCCGGTGGTGCTGCTGATCGACGAGATCGACCGGGCCGACGACGAGTTCGAGGCGTTCCTGCTCGAGTTCCTGGCGGATTTCGCCGTGACGATCCCGGAGCTCGGGACGATCGCCGCGGCGCGGCGGCCGACGGTGTTCCTGACCTCGAACCGCACCCGCGAGCTGCACGACGCGCTCAAGCGGCGTTGCCTGTACCACTGGATCGACTACCCGAACGCCGAGCTCGAGCGGCGGATCGTGCACGCCCGCATCCCGGGCGTTCCGGAGTCGATCGCGAGCCGCGTGGTCACCGCCGTGGGGCGGCTCCGCGAACAGGGGGACCTGTACAAGCTGCCCGGCGTGGGCGAGACGCTCGTGTGGGCGCGCGCGCTGCTGGCGCTCGACGGGACGCCGAGCTCGACGAGACGCTCGGCGTCGCGCTCAAGGTCCACGAGGACGTTCTGCGCGTGTGCATCTCGCGAAGTGTGCTCGACGGTGTCTGATGCGCCTGGCCGGAGGCCGATCGTGCCGATCAGCTCGGCACGCTCGCGCTCGGCGCTGCGGGCCCAGGGATCGCGCGTTGGCCTGGGCGAGCTGCTGACCGCGCACGAAGCGCTCGACGCGGTCGACTGCGCCTCGCGCGAGGACGCGAGGCTCGCGCTGCGGGCGGTGCTGTGCTCCGAGCGCGACGACCTCGTCGAAGTTCGAGCTCGCGTTCGTGATCGGTGTTCGGCGACGGCCGGCCGATCGGGCAGTCGCTACGCCGCTCGACGAGCTCGGAAAGATCGAGCGGGCGGCGCTGCCCCACGCCGGGTTCCCGAGCGGCGGGCCGCCGCCGCCCCACGGAGTCTTCCGATCCGAGCGCGGTTCCGGCGGCGTGGAGCGACGTCGAGCTGCTGCGCCACAAGGACTTCGCGACGTACACCGACGCCGAGATGGCGCTCGCCCGGATCCTGATCGCGCGGCTCGCGCGACGGGGGCCGACCCGGCTGTCGCGGCGCACGCGGCCGGACCGCCGGCGCGGGCACACCCCCGACCTGCGGCTGCATGGTGCGCGCCTCGCTGCGCACCGCCGGCGAGCCGATCGAGCGGCACTGGCGGGCGCCCTCGCGCCGGCCGCGGCCGGTGGCGCTGGTGTGCGACGTGTCCGGCTCGATGACGCCGTACGCTCGGATGCTGCTCCAGTACATGCACGCGTCGGTTGCCGCCCGCCGCCGGGTAGAGGCGTTCGCGTTCGGTACGCGGCTGACCCGGATCACGCATGAGCTCGGCGGCCGGGATCATGATCGTGCTCTGGAACGCGCCGCCGAGGCGGTCACTGACTTCTCGGGCGGGACCCGGATCGGCGGGGCGCTGGCCACGCTGAACCGCGAGCACGGCCGGCGGATCGGGCGGGGTGCGGTCGTCGTGATCCTGTCCGACGGGTGGGACCGCGGCGATCCCGAGGAGCTGGGGGTCGAGATGGCGCGCCTGCGCCGCAGCGCCCATCGCCTCGTGTGGCTGAACCCCCTGGCCGCCCACCCCGAATTCGCGCCGCTGACCCGCGGCATGCGCGCGGCGATCCCGCACACGGACGAGCTGCTGGCGGGAAACTCGTTGGCCTCGCTCGAGCAGCTAGCTGTCATCCTTGAGGAGATCTGAATCATGAAAGAGGTCCTGTCTGAGATCGGGGTTTGGAAGGCACGGGGGGACCGGATCGCTCTGGCCACCGTGATCGACGTGCAGCGCTCGGCGCCGCGCCCGCCGGGGGCGAAGATGGCCGTCAACGAGCACGGCGAGATCGCGGGCTCGGTGTCCGGTGGCTGCGTCGAGGGAGCCGTGGCGGAGATCGCCGATGGGATCCTGCGGGGAGATCCGCCGCAGCTGGTGCACTTCGGGATCGCCGACTCGGACGCGTGGGACGTCGGGCTTCCCTGCGGCGGAGAGATCGATGTGTGGGTGCAGGCGTACGAGCCAGGACGGTTCGAGGAGGTCGCGCGCGCCGACGGGCGGGCGGCCGAGGTCACCGTGCTCGAAGGCGCCCTGCCCGGCGCGAAGCTGCTCGTCGAGGCCGACGGCGCCCGTCAGGGCTCGCTCGGCGCCCCCGAGCTCGACGACGAGGCCGCCCGCGTTGCGATCGAGCAGCTGTGGGCCGAGACGTCCGAGCGACGGGATGGGCTGTTCATCGACGTCGTCGGCCCGGCGCCGCGGCTGCTCGTGTTCGGCGCGGTGGACATCGCGGCCTCGCTGTGCACGCTCGCTCGCGCCGCCGGATGGCGGTCCGTACGTCATCGATCCGCGCGCGCGGTTCGCGACCCCTGATCGGTTCCCGGACGCCGAGGAGGTCATCGCCGCATGGCCGGAGGAGGCGGTGGCGCAACTCGGCGGAGTCGATCCCGCGACCTCGATCGTGGTGCTGACGCACGACCCCAAGCTCGACGACGCGGCGCTCGTTGCTCGCGCTCGGCTCGCCGGCCCGGTTCATCGGCGCGATGGGGTCGCGCCGCGCGCAGGCCAAGCGGCGCGAGCGGCTGCTCGAGCTCGGATTGGGCGAGGACGAGCTCGAGCGGATCTCCGCGCCCGTCGGCCTCGATCTCGGCGGGATCAGCCGGGAGGAGACAGCGCTGTCGATTCTGGCCGAGATCGTCGCCGCCCGGCACGGGCGCGACGGAGGGCGGCTGGCCGAGCGCAAGGGCCGGATCCACGAGGTGCCCGCTTGATCTGTGGCCTGATCCTCGCCGCCGGCGCCGGGACTCGGTTCGGAGACAAGCCGAAGCAGCTGGCTGAGCTCGAGGGTCGCCCCCTGCTGGATCACGCCATCGCCGCGCAATGCGCGGTTGCCGAGCTCGAGAGGATCGTCGGTCGTGCTCGGGGCGCGCGCGGAGCAGATCCTGGCCAAGGTCGACTTCATGCGCGCGGAGCCCGTCGTCTGCGAGCGCTGGGAGGACGGCCAGGCCGCCTCGCTGCGGCGAGGGATCGAGTTCCTGAGCGCCGAGGCGCACGTCACCAAGGTGATCGTCACGCTCGGCGACCAGCCCCGTATGACCCCCGAGCTGATCGCGCGGTTCGTGGACGAGCCGCCCGCGACGCGCGCGCTTTACGACGGCCGTCCGGGACATCCGGTCGTGCTCGGCCCGGTGCAGATGCGCCTGATCGGCAACCTGCACGGCGACCGGGGCGCGCGGGGTCTCCTGCAGGGAGGCAAGACGATCGAATGCGGACACCTGCGCTCGGCGCGCGACGTCGACACACCCGAAGACCTGGAGGCGATACGTCATGAAGCTAGAGCAGTCGTTTGAGGTAGCCGCGCCGCTCGAGCAGGTGTGGCAGACGCTGATCGACGTCGAGCACGTCGCCCCCTGCCTGCCGGGCGCCGCGGTCACCGGCCGTAACGAGGACGGCAGCTACAACGGGACGTTCACGGTGAAGATCGGGCCGACCACCGCCTCCTACACCGGCAAGCTCGAGATGGAGAACATCGACGAGGCGTCGCACACCGCGACCATGCAGGCCCAGGGGACCGACAAGCGCGGTCAGGGCGGCGCCAAGGCGACGATCCTGTCGAGGCTCGCGCCGGCCGACGGCCAGCGGCACGCGGGTCGAGGTCGTGACCGATTACCACATCACCGGACGGCTGGCGCGGTTCGGGCGCGGCGGGATGATCGAGGACATCTCCGAGCGGCTGCTCAGGGAGTTCGCTAAGCGGCTTCAGAGCTCGCTGGCGGCGCCGCCGGAGACGTTTGCCGCGCCGGTCGCCGATTCTGCGGCTGCCCCGGCCGAGCCCGCGGCCCCGGCACCGGCGCGGTCCCCGAGACCGGCGGCGGCCCGCGCGGCGGCGTCCGTTGAGGCTGCGGCTGCTGAGGCGGTGGCGCCGTGAGGCTGCGGCCCGCGAGGCTGCGGCTGCTGAAGCGGCGGCCCGTGAGGCTGCGGCCGCTGAGGCTGCGGCGCCCGAGGCGCCTGCTGACACGCCCGAGCGGGCTGCGGATACGGTCGTCTCACCGGTGCCCGAGTGGACTCGGGCGGACGCCGAGACGGAGGACGTGCCGCCGCAGGAGCCGTCGTCCGAGGCGCCCGACAGAAGCGGCGCCGCCGCCCGAGCCTGCGGTCACGGCGTCATCCGAGCCGGCTCCGCCGCCACCCGCGCCGCCGGCCGCCTCCGCCACCCCCGGTCTCGCCCCCGCCACCGCCCACCGCGGCGCAGCCGCCGCCGCTGGCGAACCCGCCGATGCCGACCGAGCCCATGCAGGGCCTGTCGCTGATGGGCTCGGTCGTGTGGGGGCGGATCAAGCGCAACCCGGCTCCGGCCGCCGCGGCCGGTGTGGCGGTCGTGCTGCTGATGGCACGGCGCCGGCGGCGCCGGCGCTAGACGGCCGGGACGACCGCTGCAAAAAATCAGGAGGGGTCCCGATGCGAGGGGTCCCGTAGGCGCGCGATGATCGTCGCGTGCATGAGTCGGTTGGATCCGTTGGCGTTGCGCTGAGCGCGCCTGGCCGCTCCGGTGGCGATGTTCGGTCAGCCGCCGGGGTTGCCGATCCCGGACGACGCCGCCGGCCCGATCCCGATCTTGCCTGGCAGTCGAGCATCGGCCAGTTCATCTTTCTCCAGTCGCTTGTCCAGGAACGAATCTGAAGGGGGGCGCGTTCATGCATCACGCGGGCTGCGTGGTGTCCGGGGACAAGCTCGACGGGGCTCAGCGCCGCTAGCGGCGCTGAGCCCCGTCCAGCATGCGAGCCTGACGAGGGCCGGGCCGATCGGGGCTCAGGTCGTCTGGGGGCGGCGCCGGACCGGGGCGATCCGGCGCAAGGCTCGCACGTAGCGGCCCCGGGGCTAGGTGGCCCAGGGTGCCGCCGAGGCCGGGCGGTGGCCCGGGCCCGGAGACCGGTGGCGCGTGCCCGTTCAGCCGGGCCGCCAGCTGCTCGCGCGCCTGCGGTCCCTGGAGGTCGAGCTTCTCGTAGATGTGGCCGAGGTGCGTGCCGACGGTCTTGACCGACACGAACAGCGTCTGGCCGATCTCGCGGTTGGTCAGTCCGCTCGCGGCAAGCTCCGCGACGCGGCGCTCGGCCGGCGTGAGCGCCTCGGGCCCCGACGCGCGCTCACGGCGCAGATGGACGCCGGTGGCGGCGAGCTCCTCGTCGATCCGCGCCGGCGAGGCGACAGCGCACCGCACTGCTCGGCCAGGCCAAGCGCCTCGCGCAGCGGCTCGCGAGCCGCGCTCCGCTTGCCGGCGCGGCGCTGAGCGGCGCCGAGGTCGAGCAGCGTCCGTGCGAGCTCGAGGCGTGCCGGCGAGCGCCGGAGCCACCTGACCGACTCGGTCAGCATCTCGATCCCGTCCTCGCCGCCGGCGAGCGACTCCGCAGACGCGCAGCGCGACGCCCGACGCCGCGAGGCTGCGAGAACCAGCGCGCTCGCTCGAGCTCCTCGTCGGCGAGCGGACGCGCCTGCTCGGGATCCGCCGGCGGCGAGCGCCAGGGCGAGCGTGGAGCGCCACGGGAGGTAGTTCGGGTTGTCGCGGATTCGCGAGCTCTCCAACGCCGCGGAGATCGGCGATCGCCTCGGCCGGTCCGCCCCTGTGCCAGCCGTACCCGGCCGCGCGCCATCAGGGCGTGGACCGCGGCGGTCGTGTCGATCGCCTCCTCGATCGGCGCCTGCACGAGCAGTTCGTCGGCCTCGGCGATCGCGTCGCGCTCGAGCAGCACGAGGGCGAGGAATGTCGCCGACCATATCCGCGCCCACACGACCTGGTGGCGGTGGCCGAGCTCGAGCGCCGCGCGCGCGTCCGCCTCGGCCTGGGCGCAGCTCGCCAACGCGTAGCGCGAGCAGGCCACCCCAGGTCAGGGCGCTCAGCTGCGCGTCGATGGACCCGCGCGACACCGTGTCGGCGCGCACCTCCGCGATCTGCGCCTGCGCGCGCGGTACCTCGTCGGCGAATACGAGCGCGCACGTGGCGAACCTCGCCATCTGCGGCCCGGTCGGCTCCTCGGCGACGAGCCGGCCACGATCGAGGCCCGCTTCGATCCGTTCGCGCCAATCCCCGAAGTATGGTTCGCGTGCCGCCCGCCAGCAGCCATCGAACACCTGCAGCCCGCGCCCGGCCGGCCCCGCCGCGACCGCGAGCTCGCGCAGGCGAGGGAGGCGAGGCTCGACTTCGGCGACCAGGCGCCGGTCGACCGATGCGGTCACGGCCCGGAGCGTCTCGAGCATGGCCCGCAACGGCGGGCGCGGCCGTCGGGCCGAGCTCCTCGAGCATCCGGACGAGCACGGCGTGCCCCTCGATCGGGCGTCCGTCCCACACGAGCATCTCGCTCAGGATCCGCGCCAGCCTGACCCGGATCGCCGGCGCCACGACGAGCTCGAGCGCCTCGCGCAGGTGATCGGCCGCCGCCGGATCGCGCGCGAGCGCCTCGGCCTCGCCGAGCTCCCCGAGCACGACGCCGCGCGCGTCGTTCCCGGGCGGCTCGTTCAGCGTCCGCCGCAGCAGCCGAACCGCCGTCAGCGGCGAGCCGTCGGCGAGCGCCGCCCGGGCGGCCTCGCGCAAGCAGCACCACGACCGCGGGGTCGCCGGCCGGCTCCCCGCGGAGCAGATGGGCTCCGACCCGAGTGCTCCGCGCGCCCTCGGCGGCGAGCATCAGGCCGGCGCGACGGTGACCGTCCGCGAGCGCGGCTGCGGGGATCCGCTCGTATACCGCGCTCTGCAGCAGCGGGTGGACGAACGCCAGCGTCGCCGACGGCGCGAGGATCTGCGCCGAGATCAGCCGATCGGCGGCGCGCCGCGCGCGGACGCTCGGGATCCCGGCCAGCGTGGCCGCCTGACGGAGCGAGGCGTTCTCGAGCACGGCGACCGACCGGGCCAGGTTCCGGGAATCGGCGCCGAGGCGGTTCAGGCGCGCCACCACCGCCCGGGACACGGACTCGGGGCGCACGCTCTCGACCCCGGGGGCGCTGGCTGCCACCGGCTCGACTCGCTCGGTCTCGAGCTCTGCGATCAGCTCCCGGACCAGGAACGGGTTACCGGCGCTGGCCCGCGCGCAGGCGGCGCAGAAGTCGGCGTCGGCGTGCGCTCCGAGCGCCGAGCGCACCAGCGTCGCGACCGCGTCCGGGCTCAGCGACGCCGGCTCGATCAGGATCGCGCGCGGATCCGAGCGCAGCGCCACCAGCAGCTCCTTGACCGTCGACGGCTCGCCGTCGCGAACGGTCAGGATCACCAGCACGCCGAGCTCGTCGCACCGCGCGCTCACATAGGCGAGGAAGCGCAGCGACGGCGCGTCGGCCCAGTGGCAGTCGTCGACGACGAGCGCGATCGGGCCGGTGCTCGAGATGTTCGAGGTCAGCCAGTACAGGCTGTGGACGAGCGTGAACCTCCGATCCGCCGGCGCCGCCGACCCGCTCGGGGCGCCGGCGGTGCGACGGCGGGACGTCCTTGGGCCGGCGGTGCGGCCGGCCTCGGGTCGCGTCGCCGTCGGGCCGTCCACGGTGGCGCGGCTGCGGCCGGGCCGGACTCGAACAGCGGTCCCGCCAGCTGGGCGGCCCCCTGGAGCAGCGCCTCGCGCTGCTCCACGCCGGCGCGGGCCAACGGGCCCTCGAACAGCTGGCGCACCACCCCGAACGCGAACTCCTGCTCGATGTCGCTGCCACGTCCCCGCAGCACCCGAACCCCGGCCTGCTCGGCCATGCCGGCGGCGGCCTGCAGCAGCGCCGTCTTCCCGATTCCCGCCGGTCCGCCGATCACGACAAGGCCGCCCGCGCCGCTGCCGGCGTGCCGAATCGCCTCTCGCATCCGGCGTAGCTCGGGCTCGCGCTCGAGCAGCATGGGTTCAGTGCGGCGTCCCTCCACCAATCCAGTTTCTCCCCCGGGTTAGCGTCACGCGGCACCCTCGTCCATAGGCAAGTTTACCGCGTATTTGACAGATCGCACCTACCCGTGGAACCGGTCCCAGCGACGAAATGTCGACCCGAGCGCGTCGCGTCCGTGCGGCAGATCGAAGCTCTCGGCCGGCCGCACCGCGACCAGCCCGCTGGGGTTGATCATCGGGTGAGTCAGGTAGTAGTGGCGGCGGATCTCGTCGAAGTCGACGGTGTCCGAGACGCCGGGCCACTGGTACAGATCGCGCGTGTACGGCCACAGGTGCTCGTACTCGATCAGCTTGCGCAGCGAGCACTTGAAGTGAATCTGGTAGACGGCATCGAACCGCACCAGCGTCGTGAACAGGCGCCAGTCGGTTTCGAGTGGCGCCGCACCGAACAGGAAGCGACGGTCCGCGAGCCGCCCGTCGAGCTCGTCGAGCATCGCGAACAGCGCGGCGACCTCGCGCTCGTAGACCGTCTGGTTTCTGGAGAACCCGGCCTTGTACACGGCGTTGTTGACGTCGTCGTAGATCCGGTCGTTGAGCGCGTCGATGTCGCCGCGCAGCGGCTCGGGATACAGCTCCACGGGATGCGCGGCGAGCGGCGCGAACACGGTGTGCAGCATCCGCAGGATGTCCGCGGATTCGTTCGAGACGATCACGCCGGTCTCCTTGTCCCACAGCACCGGTACGGTGACACGGGCGTCGTAGCTCGGATCGGTCGCGAGGTACGCCTCGCTCAGGTACTCGAAGCCGTTGACCGGATCGACGTATTCACCTCCGCGTGAACGCCCAGCCGCGGTCGTCGCGGATCGGATCGACGAACGAGATCCCGATCGCATCCTCGAGACCCATCAGGCGACGGGCGATGATCGTGCGGTGTGCCCACGGACACGCGCGGGCGACGTACAGGTGGTACCGACCGGCCTGTGGCGGAAACTCGCTGTCACCGCTGGTCGAGACCCAGCGCCTGAACTGGCTCTCCTGGCGCCGGAACGATCCGTCCTCGCCGGCTTCGCGGTCGCGCTTGGTCGTAGTCGAGCTCACGCCCTCGACTTTACCGGCGGAGGTCGGGCGTTAGGCTGGCCCGATGACCAACACTCAGACGGACAAGGCGATCCGATTCCTCGAGCTGCACAGGCCGAGGCGAACCGCTGCTGATGCCCAACGCATGGGATCTCGGCTCCGCCGCGGTGCTCGCATCGCTCGGGTTCCAGGCGCTCGCGACCACGAGCAGCGGGCACGCGGCGACGCTCGGGCGGCTCGACGGGGGAGTCACCCGGGACGAGGCCCTCGCGCATGCCGCCGAGCTCGCCGGCGGCACCGACCTCCCGGTGTCGGCCGACCTCGAGAACGGGTTCGCCGACGATCCCGGCCGGCGTCGCCGAGACGATCGGCCTGGCGATCGAGGCCGGCCTGGCCGGGTGTTCGGTGGAGGACTACTCGGGCGGGGAGGACGCGCGGATCTATGACCTCGAGCCTCGCGCGCGAGCGGGTCGCGGCCGCCGTCGAGGTCGCACACGCGGGGCCGGTCAAGCTGGTGCTCACCGCCCGGGCGGAGAACCACATCCGCGGGCGTGACGATCTGGCCGACACGATCGCGCGTCTCGTTGCCTACCAGGAGGCCGGCGCCGACGTGCTGTTCGCGCCCGGGATCACGAGCCCCGAGGACATCCGCCGGGTCGTCGAGTCGGTCGACCGGCCCGTGAGCGTGCTCGCGCTGCGCGGGACGCCGAGCGTTGCCGAGCTGGCCTCGCTCGGGGTGGCCCGGATATCGGTCGGCGGAGCGTTTGCGTTCGCGGCGCTCGCCGCGCTGGCTGACGCCGCCGAGGAGCTGCGCGACCGCGGGACGTTCGAATACCTCGAGCGAAGCGCGGTCGGCGCGCGCGCGGCGCGGAGCGCATTCGCGCGGTAGCTGCGCGAGCTCAGGCGGCGGCGCGGAGGCTTCGCAGCGGCGGGCGCTCGACGGGCTCGGCGATCGTCCGCGCTCGGCGCGTCGATCGCCCGCCGGGCTGAACGTCGCCGGCAGCGGGCCGCGGAGCCGGCCCTCGCGCTCGAGTCGCACGGCGACCGCTCGCAGGACCGCGTACGCCATCGGGCCGAGGTCCCGCAGCGGCTGGTGGGCGTTCTGGCGCACGTCGAGGTCGACCTGGGCGATCGCGTCGAGCCCGGCGAGTGCGTACGCGTCGATCAGCAGTCCGATGTCGACTCCGTAGCCGGTCGCGAACGGCAGCTGCTCGAGCAGCTCGCGCCGCGCCGCGATCTCGCCGGCGAGCGGCTGCCGGAGCGCGGACAGATCGGGGTAGAACAGGTTCAGCAGCGGGCGTGCGGTGAGCTCCGTGACGCGTCCGCCGCCGTCGGGCACCGTGACCTCGCCGACGCGGAACGGCCGCCGGTAGAAGCCCTTGACGAACGAGATCCGAGGCTCGCACAGCAGCGGGCCGAGCACGCCGCAGGCGAAATGGGCGCCGAACCGCTCGGAGTCGGCGTCGAGGAAGCAGATCACCTCGCCCGTCAAGACCGGCAGCGCGCGCCACATCGCGTCACCCTTGCCGAGCACCGGGCCCGAGCTCCGGCATCAACTCGTCCTGGTCGTGGACCTCGGCGCCGAGCCCGCGCGCGATCTCGGCCGTGCCGTCACTCGAGCGATCGACGACCACGATCTGGTCGACGACGCCGCGTTCGCGCAGGGGAACGAGCTGCTCGAGGATCGCGCCGATCGTGCGAGCCTCGTTGCGCGCCGGCAGGCAGACCGAGACGGTGCTGTCGCGCCCGGCGGCGAGCCGGTCGGGCGAGAAAGCGCTGTGGGAATAGGTGTTCGCGCGCTCCCAGGACCGCGATCTGATCGTCATCTCCGAAGAGGATGACAGCCGCGGCCCACGGGGCCCTCTCAAAAAAGGGGGATTGGCGACCGGGGTTCCGCGGGTAATGATGCGCAGGGACCGATGCGCAGGGACCCCTTCACGAGTGGAGAGCAACGCAGATCGCCTCGGTACTAGGATCGCCGTGGAGGTATAACCGGTGAACCGGGTCCTGAAGATCGGTGCATACCGGCGGCTGTTGGCTGCCTACACGCTGAACGAGCTGGCCTTTATGGTCGGCGCGCTGGCGCTCGCGCTGCTGGTCTACCGCCGCACGGGCAGCGCCTTCGGGGCCGCGGCGTTCTTCCTGACCGCGCAGTTCGTGCCCGCGCTGATCTCGCCGATGGCGGTCGCGCGTCTCGATCATCGCCCACTGCGTCCGATCCTGCCCGCCCTGTACTGGTTCGAGGCGGTCGTGTTCTTCGCGCTGGCCTGGGTGGCGGGCCATTTCGCGCTGGTCCCGGTGCTGGCGCTCGCGCTCGTGGATGGAGTCGCTGCGCTCACCGCGCGATCGCTGGCGCGCGCCGCCACGGTCAGCGTGACATCCGCCGCCGGGCTGCTGCGCGAAGGCAACGCGGTCGCGAACGCGGCCTTCTCGGTGTGCTTCATGCTCGGCCCGGCGATCGGCGGAGCGGTCGTGGCCGTCGGCGGCACGAGTGCGGCGCTGATCGCCGACGGCTGCCTGTTCGCCGTGATCGGGCTGACGCTTGCGACCGCGACCGGCCTGCCCGAGCCGGCGCGGACCCGAGCCTCGGCCAAGGGCCGGGTCCGAGCGGCGCTCGCCTATGCCCGCGAGCATGTGGTCATCAGCCGGCTGCTGATGCTGCAGGTGTTCGGCGTGCTGTTCTTCACGATCTCGGTCCCGGTCGAGGTCGTGTTCGCCGAGCATTCGCTGCACGCGGGCTCGGCGGGTTACGGCGCACTGCTGTCGGCGTGGGGGGCGGGCGCGGTCGCCGGCGCGGCGATCTACGCCCGCTGGCGCGGCCGGCCGGCACGGGATCTGATCGTGATCGGCGCCGCCAGCCTCGGGATCGGCTTCCTGGTGATGGCGATCGCGCCGACGCTGGCGGTCGCGATCGTCGGCGCGGCGATCGCCGGGATCGGCAACGGCGTCGAAGCCGTGGCCGCCCGCACCGCGCTCCAGGAGGCGACCGAGGAGCGATGGATGGCGCTGATGATGAGCCTCAACGAATCGATGTTCCAATCGGTGCCCGGCGCCGGGATCCTGCTCGGCGGCGCGATCACCGCGCTCGGAAGCCCTCGCACCGCGCTCGCGGTCGCGGGCGCGGGCTCGCTGCTGGTCACCGCGGTGGCGTGGTTCGCGTTGACGGGCCTGCGCATGGCCAGCTCGCCGTCCTCCGGCCAATCCGAGCCGGCCAGCTCCGCCGCCGGTCTCGAGCGACGGCGAGCACGGCCGGAGTCGCAACGGGGGATCGCGTCGCGCGGGCGGCGCCGGCGCCCGTCGGGCGACATCAGTAGAGTCCGCCCGCGAGCGACCGCGCCGTCTGCGCTCGGGCGTCGCCCGCCCTTTCGATCGTGCGCCGTGCCTGCATCGACATCGGCTCGAACACGACGCGGCTGCTCGTCGCGGACTCGGACGGCGAACGGCTGCTCGAGGTCCACCAGGAGCGGTCCTTCACCCACGTCCGGCGGGGCCTGACCGGCAGCGGGGAGATCGGCGAGGAGAAGATCGCGGAGGTCGCCACGGTGGTCGCCGCCCAGCTCCAAGCGGCGCTCGCACTCGGCGCGGTCGACGTGCGCGGGGTCGCCACCGCGGCGGTCCGGCGGGCGGCGAACCGCGACGCGCTCGTGTCGGCGGTCCGCCACGCCTGCGGGCTCGAGGTGCAGGTCCTGTCCGCCGAGGACGAGGCCCGGCTCGCGTTCGCGGGCGCCGCGCGAACGCTCGGCTACGATCCGGCCGGCCCGCTCGGCGTCGTCGATGCCGGCGGTGGATCATGCGAGCTGGTGGTGGGGACGTTGCCCGATCAGGTGAGCTGGTTTGCGTCGTTCGAGGTGGGCTCGGGCGTGGTCGCGGACGAGTGCCTGCCCTCGGACCCGCCCTCGGCTGAGGATCTGTCACGGGCCCGCGCGCGCGTGCGCGAGGTGCTCGACGGCGTCCGCCCGCCGGCCACGGCTCGGGTGGTGGCGGTGGGCGGCAGCGCGACGTCGCTGCGCCGGATCGCCGGGCCGGTGCTCGACGCCGATGCGTTCAGCCGGACGCTGGCGCTGCTGGCCGGCGCGCGAGCGGCCGAGGTGGCGCGCCGGTTCGCGCTCGACGAGGATCGAGCCCGGCTCCTCCCGGCCGGGCTGTTGATCCTCGAGGCGGCCGCGGAGCTGTTCGGGGCGCCGCTCGAGGTCGCCAACGGCGGGTTGCGGGAGGGTCTGCTGCTGGAGGTGCCACATGGATGAGCTCGACGAACCCGTCCAGGGCGAGTCACCGACCGGCGGCCGCGATATGCAGCGCCTGGACCACCTCGACCCGCCGATCCCGCCGCGGGAGGCGATCGCGGAGGTGCGCGTGCGGGCGCCGACGCGAGGCAACCGGCGACTGGAGCGGTTCCTCGAGGCCGTCAACGCCGACACGCACGTGAAGGCTCTGTGGCACGTGTCCGCGGTGAACGCCTCCCGGCGTCTGGGGATGTCCGATCACTCGTGGGTGCACATCCAGATCGTGCTGAACATCGGCCTGCGCCTGGCTCGGATCCTGTTCCGTCGCGGCGTCACGCCGAGCGTCACCGCCGATTACGGCATGACCGACCACGACGCCGAGGTAGTGATCGCCGCCGGCTGCCTGTTCCACTGCGTCGGCATGTCGATCCACCGGGACGACCACGAGCGCTACAGCCTGTTCCTGACCGCGGACAAGCTCGGGGAGTTGCTGGCGAGCGCCTACGAGGAGCCCGAGCGGACCGTGATCGCCTCGGACGCGATGCACGCGATCATCGGCCACCGCCGCAAGGGAGCGCCGTTCACGGTCGAGGCCGGGATCGTGCGCGTCGCCGATGCACTCGACATGGCGCGCGGCCGGTCGCGAGTGCCGTTCGAATCCGGGCGCCTCAACATCCACTCGCTCTCGGCGTACGCGATCGAGGACGTGAAGATCTCCCCGGGACGCGACCGGGCGGTGCGCGTCGAGATCGCGATGTCGAACAGCGCCGGCATCTATCAGGTCGACGAGTTGCTGGCGACCAAGCTGCGGGGGTCGGGCCTCGAGGAGCACATCGAGGTGATCGCCCGGATCGAAGCCGAGCACGAGCAGCGGCTGATCCCCGTGTTCAGGATCTGACGTCGCGCCTATAGGATTGCCGCCGGTGAGGCGCTCGCTCTTGATCATCTGCACGGCGACCGTGCTGTCGCTGGTGGCGGCGCCGGCGGCGCTCGCGACCACGCAGACCGCCTCGGCGGGGAATGTCACGGCGACGTTCACGTTCAGCGGGACGTATCCGAACTTCACCGGCCTGCAGCTGTCGATCGCCCAGGGGAGCACGGTCCTCTACGACGAGCCGGTCGTGTCCAAGTTGTGCGGGATGTTCTGCGCGCCGGGGTCTCCGTCTGGCCCGGGTACGTCGGTGCACGTGCTCGACCTCGAGCATGACGGCCAGCCCGACGTGTGCTCGATCTCTACAGCGGCGGCGCCCACTGCTGCTCGATCGAGCAGATCTTCTCGTTCGATCCGGGCACGATGACCTACGTGAAGACCCAGCGCGACTTCGGCGACCCGGGTGAGCAGATCGTCGACCTGCGGCACAACGGCCGCTACGAGTTCCTCACCGCCGACGACTCGTTCGCCTACGAGTTCACGGACTTCGCGGCGTCAGGCCTTCCGATCCAGATCCTGACGTTCTCGGGTCGCCACTTCTCGAACGTCACCCGTCAGTACCCGAAGCTGATCGCGCGGGACGCCGCGGGCTGGATGAAGGCGTTCAAGAGCATGGCCAAGCAGCACTACTCCGACAGCGTCGGCTTGGTGGCGGCTTGGGCCGCCGACGAGGAGCTGCTCGGGCACGCAAGCTCGTGAACACGTTCCTCGCCAACCAGCTGAAGGCCGGGCATCTGAACAGCCCGCTCAGTCCGCAGGAGCCCGGTGGCGCCAGGTTCGTCGCCAAGCTCCGGAAGTTCCTGCGCACGCACGGCTACCTCGGCTGACCGGGGGTTTGCCGAGAAATGCACCCCGGGGCGGCGGCCGGCGGGCGCTAACCCGGGAGGCGGGCGACGACGGCGGTCACGTCGTCGTAGCGTTGCCCGGGCGGCTCGAGCAGCTGTTCGAGGATGTAGTCGCACATCGCCTGCGGATCGTCGGGCCCGACCGCGGCCGCGTCGGCGAGCCGCTCGAGCCCCACGTCGAGTGACTCGCCCCTGCGCTCGATCAGGCCGTCGGTGTAGAGCACGACGATGTCGTGGCCGCCCGTCGGCGCCTCGTGCGTGTCGTACGGGCTGTCCGCGACACCCACCAGCCCGTCGCCACCCTCCAGGTAGTGACAGGCGCCGTCGGCGTCGCGCAGGAGCGGCGGCGGATGACCGCCGTTGGCCCACGAGATCGTGCCGCGGTCGGGGTCGATGATCGCGTAGACGATCGTGAACAGGTGCTCGTCGTCGCCCTCGAGCTGGTGGCGATTGAGCAGCGTGAGCGCGTCGCCCGGCGCCCGGCGACCGCCCTGGGCGAGCGCGAAGGCGCGGGTCAGCGTGCGCAGCTGCCCCATCGCGGACGCCGCGCGGATTCCGCGGCCGGTGACGTCGCCGACGACGATCCCGAGGCGGCCGCCCGGCATCGCGAACGCGTCATACCAGTCGCCGCCGACCTGAGCGGTGAGCCCGGCGACGTCGTAGGAGGCAGCCAGCTCGATGCCGCTCACCTTGGGAAGGCGCTTCGGGATCAGACCGCGCTGGAGCTCGACCGCGATCCGATGCTCCTCCTCGTGCAGCTGGGCCCGGCGGATCGCCAGCGCGGCCCGGTCGGCGGCATCCTGGAGCAGCGAGCGCTCGGTGGGGCTGAACGACCGGCCCGACGGCTGGGCGAGGCGCAGGTAGCCGACGGTCGTCCGCTCGATCACGAGCGGCACCTCCTGCCAGCGGCCGCTGTCGGCGCCGACCTCCTCACGCGGGATCGAGCGCACCTGGCCGCCGCCGGCGCGCACCACTCGCGGTTGGTCGTGCTCGCCGGCGATCTGCACCTCCGCCGCTTCGACCCCGAACAGCTCGGCGAGCCGTGCGGCCAGCTGCGGCAGGATCTCGTCGAGCTCGAGCGCCTCGAGCGCCGTCGTGAGCTCCTGGAGCTTCGACAGCCGCTCGGCCACCGACTCGGCCTGCACGCGCGCGGCCTGTTCGAGCAACAGGTCGGCGCGGTCCTGCTCGGCCCGGCGCCGGACGGTCAGATCGACCCATTGCGCCAGCAGCAGCGGATCGGCGAACTCGGTCGCCTCGATCGCGGACGCGACCATCGCGACCCACACCTCCGAGCCGGCGCTCGATCGGAGGCGCAGGTCGACGGCCGGCTGGTCGGCGCCAGGCCACCCGGAGCGCGTTCTGGTGACCTCCTCGAGCGTCGCCGCCAGCGCCGGCCGGTCCTCGAGGTCGCACAGCTCGACGACCGCGACCCCGTTCAGCTCGCCGAGCTCTCGACCCACGAGCCGGGCGAACGCGGGGTTCGAGCGGACGATCCGGCCTTCGGCGTCGAGCACGGTCTTGCCGATCGGAGCCGCCTCGAACGCGCCGCTCAACAGCGCCTCCGAGCGCTTCAGCGCGCGGCGGCTCGCCTCGAGCTCCGCGAACACCGCCACCTTGGAGCGGAGCAGGTCGGGGTCGAACGGCTTGAGCACGTAGTCGACCGCGCCGACCCCGTATCCGCGGGCGATCTCGGACACCTCGTCGCGCGCGGCCGTCAGGAACACGATCGGGACGTCCCGCGTGCGTGTGCGCTCCTTGATCAGCTCCGCGGTCTCGAACCCGTCGAGCCCCGGCATCCGCACGTCGAGCAGGATCATCGCGAAGTCCTGCTCGAGCAGCATTCGAAGCGCCCCGTGACCGGAGGATGCGGTGCGGAGCGGGTACCCGAGCGGTTCGAGCACCGCCTCGAGCGTGCGCAGGTTCTCGGGCTGATCGTCGACGAGCAGGATCGGCAGCGCCTGGACGCGCCGTCAGGTCCGAGCATCGCTTCGGGATCGGCGAGCGCGGTGCTGGGCGATGGGTGGGCGGGCGAGTCGGCGGGACCCAAATTAATGTCTACGCGTCGAGCCACACGCGCATCATCGAGAGAAGCTGATCCACGTCGACGGGCTTGGTGATGTAGTCCGATGCGCCGGCCGCGATCGCCTTCTCGCGATCGCCCTTCATCGCCTTGGCCGTCAGCGAGATGATCGGCAGGTGCTCGAACCGCGGCATCGCGCGGATCGCGCGCGCCGTCTGGTAGCCGTCCATCTCGGGCATCATGATGTCGAGCAGCACGACGTCGGTGTTCGGGTGCTGGTGGAGCCGCTCGATGCCCTCGCGGCCGTTCTCGGCGAACACGACCTTCATCCCGCGCTGCTCGAGCGTCGAGGTCAGCGCGAACACGTTGCGGATGTCGTCGTCGATCACGAGCACCTTGCGACCGTGGAGCGGCGCGTCGCCGGTCCGGAGATGCCCGAGCAGCTCGCGGGTCTGCATCGGAAGCGTTGCCTCCGCGCGGTGCAGGAACAGCGCGGCGCGATCGACGAGGCGCTCGGGCGAGTCGGCGATCGTGATCACGGCCGACTTCGCGGCCGCGTCCAGCCGCGCGCGGTCCGCCTTGGACAGGCCCTCGCCGACGAACGCGATCAGCGGCAGCTCCCGCAGGACCTCGTCGGTCGCCACCTCGCGGATCAGGGCGAAGCATGCGGACCGTGAGCGGCCGACGGCCACGACTCCGAGGTCGAACTGCTCCTCGCGGAGCGCCTCGAGCGCCGCCGCCGGTTCGATCGTCTGGATGTCGATGTTGTCGTCACCCGAGAGCAGCGTGCGGATCGGGTCGTCGAGCTCGCCGTTCTCGGCGATCAGCGCGATCCGCCGGGTTGGGGCCCCGGCGATCCGCTCGAGCCTGCCGAGCGCGGCCTCGAGGCCGGTGTCGTCGATCGGATCGTCGATGAACGCCGCCGCGCCGGCGCGGAGGCCGTCGAGGCGAACCGCGCCGTCTCCGACCAGCGCGACCGGGAGGTGGCGCGTGTCCGGGTGCTTCTTGAGCTGCCCGAGCACCGACTCGAAGCGCGGCAGGTCGCCGGCGAGCACGACCGCGCTCGGGCGATGCTCGCGCGCCAGGCCGAGCGAGGCGCTCGCGCGCCGCGCCAGGATCGCCTTGGCTCCGCGGGCGCGGACGGCCTCGACCATCGCCTTCGCCCGATCGGCGTTCGAATCGATCACGAGCACCACGCGGTCGCCGCGCTCGAGCTCGTCGATCTCGTCCGCGAGCTGATCCTCGATCGGGAGCGGCGGGACGCCGTCGTCGGAGAGCATCGCGACGGCCGCCGCGGGGCTGTCGGTGCGGGTGTCGATGGGGGCGTCGGCGGCGTGCTCGATCAACGGCAGGAACAGCGAGAAGCGGCTGCCGCGGCCCACGCCGGAGTCGACCTGGATCTCGCCGCCCAGCAGCCGCGCGATCTCACGCGAGATCGACAGCCCGAGCCCCGTCCCACCGTACTTGCGCGACGTCGTCCCGTCGGCCTGCTGGAACGCCTCGAAGATCAGATTCAACTTGTCATCGGGAATCCCGACGCCGGTATCGATGACCGAGAACTCGATCACCCGCTCCGCTCTCCCGGAGCGCGTCGTTCCGCAGCCCCGAGCGGTCCTGCAGATACCCGATCGCGAGCGTGACCCCGCCCTCATGCGTGAACTTGAACGCGTTCGAGAGCAGGTTCTTCAGCACCTGCCCGAGGCGCTGCTCATCGGAGATGACCGACCCCGGCAACGCCGGATCGATCTCCACCCCAAACGACAGACCCTTCTGCTCGGCGACATGCCGGAACGCCCGCTCGGCATCCTGGTAGACGTCCGAGAGCGGGACCGGCGCGAGATCGAGCTCCATCCGCCCCGCCTCGACCTTCGACAGGTCCAGGATGTCGTTGATCAGCGACAGCAGATCGTTGCCGGCGGAATGGATCGTCCGCGCGAACTCGACCTCCCGATCGGTCAACGAGTTCTCCTCGTTCTCGGCCAGCAGCCGGCTCAGGATCAGCATCGAGTTCAACGGCGTGCGCAGCTCGTGCGACATGTTCGCCAGGAACTCCGACTTGTACTTCGACGACAGCGCGAGCTGCGCCGCCTTGTCCTCCAGACCACGGCGCGCGAACTCGATCTCCTCGTTCTTGATCTCGATGTCCCGGTTCTGCTCAGACAGCAGCGTGGCCTTCTCCTGCAGCTCATCGTTGGTCTCACGCAGCTCCTCGGACTGCTTCTGCAGCTCGGTCGTGAGGCTCTGCGACTGAGTCAGGAGCTCCTCGGTGCGCATGTTCGCCCGGATCGTGTTGAGCACCACGCCGATCGTCTCGCCGATTCGCGCGAGGAAGTCGCGGTGGACCTACGGAGAACGGACGGATCGAGGCGAGCTCGATCACGCCGAGGACCTGATCCTCGAACAGCACCGGCATCACCAGGATGTCGGCCGGCGTCGCCTCGCCGAGGCCCGACCCGACCTTGATGTAGCCGGGAGGCGCGTCGCTGATCGCGATCGTCTTGCGGTCGAGTGCCGCCTGGCCGACGAGTCCCTCGCCGATCACGAACCGGCTGCGCATCTCGCTGCGCCGCGGCGTGTAGCCGTACGACGCCGCGAGCAGCAGCTCCGGGGCGCCCTCGTCGGCCGCACGGCTCGGCGAGGAAGAACGCCCCGTGCTGGGAGTTCACCATCGGCGCGACCTCGCTCATGATCAGCTGCGTCACCGCGGCCAGGTCGCGCTGCCCCTGGAGCATTCCGGAGATGCTCGCCAGGTTGGTCTTCAGCCAGTCCTGCTCGGCGTTGAGCTGGGTGGTCTCGCGCAGGTTGGCGATCATCTGGTTGATGTTGTCCTTGAGCTCGGCAACCTCGCCCTGAGCCTCGACCGAGATCGACCGGGTCAGGTCGCCCTGCGTCACCGCGGTCGACACCTCCGCGATCGCGCGCAGCTGGGTCGTCAGCGTGACCGCCAGCTGGTTGACGTTCTCGGTCAGCCGTCGCCACGTGCCCGACACGCCCTCGACCTCGGCCTGGCCGCCGAGCTTGCCCTCGGTCCCGACCTCGCGGGCGACGCGGGTGACCTCGGCGGCGAAGCTCGACAGCTGGGCGACCATCCGGTTCAGCGTCTGCTTGAGCTCGAGGATCTCGCCGCGGGCGTCGACGGTGATCGTCTGCGTCATGTCGCCGTTCGCCACCGCGGTCGCCACCTGGGCGATGTTGCGGACCTGGTCGGTGAGGTTGCGGGCCATGAAGTTGACGTTGTCGGTGAGGTCCTTCCAGGTGCCGGCGACGCCGGGGACCTGGGCCTGGCCGCCGAGGATGCCCTCGGTGCCGACCTCGCGGGCCACGCGGGTCACCTCGGCCGCGAACGAGTTCAGCTGGTCGACCATCCGGTTGATCGTCTCGGCCAGCGCCGCGACCTCGCCCTTGGCGTCGACGGTGATCTTCTGGCTGAGGTCGCCGTGGGCGACGGCGGTGGTCACGCCGGCGATGCTTGCGCACCTGGGTGGTCAGGTTCGAGGCCATCAGGTTCACGTTCTCGGTCAGGCCCTTCCACGTGCCGGACACGCCCTCGACCTCGGCCTGGCCGCCGAGGATGCCCTCGGTGCCGACCTCGCGGGCCACGCGGGTCACCTCGGCGGCGAACGACCGCAGCTGGTCGACCATCGTGTTGATCGTGTCCTTGAGCTCGAGGATCTCGCCGCGGGCGTCGACGGTGATCTTCTTGGAGAGGTCGCCCTGCGCCACCGCGGTGGTCACCTGGGCGATGTTGCGGACCTGGTCGGTCAGGTTCGAGGCCATGAAGTTCACGTTCTCGGTCAGGCCCTTCCACGTGCCGGACACGCCCTCGACCTTGGCCTGGCCGCCGAGCTTGCCGTCGGTGCCGACCTCGCGGGCGACGCGGGTCACCTCGTCGGCGAACGCGGACAGCTGGTCGACCATCGTGTTGACGGTCCGCTTGAGCTCGAGCACCTCGCCCTGCACGTCGACGGTGATCTTCTGGCTCAGGTCCCCGTTGGCGACCGCGGTGGTGACCTGGGCGATGTTGCGGACCTGGTCGGTGAGGTTGCGGGCCATGAAGTTGACGTTGTCGGTGAGGTCCTTCCAGGTGCCGGCGACGCCGGGGACCTGGGCCTGGCCGCCGAGGATGCCCTCGGTGCCGACCTCGCGCGCCACGCGGGTCACCTCGTCCGCGAACGACCGCAGCTGGTCGACCATCGTGTTGATCGTGTCCTTCAGCTCGAGGATCTCGCCCTTGACGTCGACGGTGATCTTCTGGGAGAGGTCGCCGTTGGCGACCGCGGTGGTGACCTGGGCGATGTTGCGGACCTGGTCGGTCAGGTTCGACGCCATGAAGTTCACCGAGTCGGTGAGGTCCTTCCAGGTGCCGGCGACGCCCGGGACCTGGGCCTGGCCGCCGAGCTTGCCGTCGGTGCCGACCTCGCGGGCGACGCGCGTGACCTCGGCGGCGAAGCTCGAGAGCTGCTCGACCATCGAGTTCACAGTCGTTCCGATCCGGGCGAACTCGCCCTTGACCGGGCGGCCCTCGATCTCGAGCGCCATCTTCTGGTTCAGGTCGCCCTCGGCCACGGCGACGATCACGCGCGCGACCTCGGTGGTGGGGCGGACGAGGTCGTCGATCAGGCCGTTGACCGAGTCGACCGCGGTGCTCCAGGCGCCGCCGGCGCCGTGCAGGCGCGCGCGCTCGGTCATGCGGCCCTCGCGGCCGATGATCTCGGCGACGCGGACGAGCTCGGCCTCGAGCGCGGCGTTGCGGGCGGCCATCTGGTTGTAGGCCGCCTCGAGGCGTCCGATGTCGTCCTTGCGCCGTGCCGGCAGGCGAACTCCGAAGTCGCCGGCGGCGGCGGCCTGAAGGGCGTGCTCGAGGCGGGCGAGCGCCGGATCGTCGACGCGCGCCCGGCCGTTCTTGGCCGGCGTGGCCGTGCCGTTGCCGTTCTTGCGAGTCGTGGCGGCGCTGCTGCCGTTCTTGCGGGCCGTGGTCGCGCTGCTGCCGTTCTTGCGGGCCGTGGTGGCGCCGTTCGCGGTCTTACGCGCCGCCGTCGCGCCGTTCGCCGCCTTGCGCGAGGAGCCCGTCCGGACAGTGCCTCTCTGCTCTACCGCCCCAGTCTTCGCCATGCCTGCGCCTCCGATTCAGTTGCTTCGCGAGCCGCCCCTGCAAGGCGCGCGCTTGAAGCCCGTTACCGACGCGACAGATTATCGCTGCATGCGGTTCATTTAGCCCCGCCACGTGTTGGTTAAACACGTGTTCGATGCCGAGGGTCCACGAAGTCTGGACACTCGTTCGAGCTGTGGCGGGAGCGGGGTGCGATCCGAAGGGGTTTTCGGGGCGCTCGGTCGCCCGGTTTACTACCAGCCGCCGCGCCAGTCGGCGTTCTGGGCGCGGGCCTTGGCGGCGTCCATCCGCGCGTGCTTGCGCTTCTCGAGCCGCCACTGGATCAGCGACAAGATCAGGATGATCGTCGGGAAGAAGATGATCACCATGAACATCGCGTTCGTGATCACCGTGTCGGTGGTCTCGCCGTACCAGCCCTCGCCGCCGTGAGAGACGCCGGGGCGAGCGCGGCCGGCGCGGTGGCGAGGAAGGCCATCGAGAAGGCCAGGATCGCGGTGGCGATTCGAGCGCGGCGCATCGCTCGGTAAGGGTACCGGAGAGTCGCGCCGGCGCACGACCGCCCGGCGTGGCGCCGGCGAGCTACGCCACCGCGGCGCTCTCGCGACCCCCGACGGCGGCCAGCGCCTGCAGCAGCACCGGGTTGTACGTCTCGGCGTTGGTCGTGATCTCGAGGTGCTTGATCGGCGCCTCGAACACCTCCGCCTCGAGCGCGCCGGCGAGCTCGCGTTGCTTTGCCGGCGCCACCGCGTCGTCGCGCGAGGTGAGCACGACCGCGGTCGGGATCGGCAGCGGTGCCAGCCACGGCCGCGAGTCGAAGCGGCCGAGCTCGCGCCCGGCCTCGACGATGTCGGGCACCGAGTGGCGCATCATCTCCGACAGGAGCCAGGCGGTCTGCGGGGAGTCGCGCAGGCCGACGCGGCGCAGCCCGGCCCGCCACGTCGTCCGCGGGCGCCAGCGACAGCATCAGCCCGACCACGCCCGAGCGCCTTGAACGCCCGGCGCGTCTCGGGATCCTGCCAGTGCTGAGCGGTTCCGCTGAGGATCAGGCCGCTGACGACGTCCGGATGGTCGCGCGCCATCAGCTGGGCGATCGCGCCGCCCATCGAGTATCCGACGACGATCGCCGGCGCGGCGTCGAGCACGCGCAGCGCGGCCGCGGCGTCGCCGGCGCAGTCGGTCGAGCCGGAACGGTGTGAGCGGACGCAGGCCGCGGCCGTGGCCGCGGTGATCGATCGCCAGCACGCGGTAGCCGGCGGCCGCGAGCGCGTCGTAGGCGCCGCACCAGTTGAGATCGGCGTTCGCCACCCAGCCGTGGAGCAGCATCACGACCGGCCCGTCGGGGTGGGCGGGGTGGGCGGGGTGGGCGGGGTGGGCGGGGCCCGAATCCCGCAGGAACAGCTCGCCGCGACCGGGCGCGATCACCGTCCGCGCCGGCGGCATCTCGATCGGAGGAACCGGTGGCCAGGCAGATCGAGCCATGCCATTGATGCTAACCACGGTGCCCCGGCCGCACGCCGGGGCCTGCATACCATTGCCATTGATGGCAGTTGTGATCGCATCAGACCTGGGCAAGGACATTGCCGGCGAGCCGCTGCTGCGCGGCATCTCGTTCAAGCTCGAGCGCCGCGACCGGATGACGCTGTCCGGGCGCAACGGCGCCGGCAAGACGACGCTGCTCCGGATGCTGTCGGGCGAGGCGTCGATCGACGTCGGCGAGCTCGTGCTCGCCAAGGACACCAAGATCGCGCTCCACGACCAGCGCCCCCCGCGCGAGCGCGACATCAGCCTCCGCGACTACGTGCTGTCCGGCGCCCGCGAGCTGGTCGCGATCGAGCAGCAGCTCGCCGAGCTCGAGCAGGCGATGGCGCAGGGCGCCCACGACGACGCGACGCTCAGCCGCTACGCCGAGGCCCAGGCCCGGCTCGAGCACGCCGGCGGCTACGGCTGGCGCGACCGGGCGCTGGCGGCGCTCCACGGCCTCGGGCTTCCGCGACGACGCCGATCTCGACCGGCCGCTCAGCACGTTCTCCGGCGGCGAGCTGACGCGCGCGTCGCTCGGGCGGGCGCTCGCCGGCGATCCCGATCTGCTGCTGCTCGACGAGCCGACGAACCACCTCGACATCGAGTCGCTCGAGTGGCTCGAGCAGCACCTGGCGAGTCTCGACGCCGCGATCGTCCTGGTGGCGCACGACCGCTGGTTCCTCGAGGCGGTCGGCACCTCGGTGCTCGAGCTCGAGGCCGGCCGCGGGCGGTTCTTCAAGGGCCCGTGGCACGCCTGGCGCAAGGAGAGGGCCGCGCGCGACCTGGCGCTCGGGCGCGCGATCGAGCGCCAGGAGGCCGAGATCGAGCGGCTCGAGCGGTTCGTGACCCGGTTCCGTGCCGGCACCCGGGCCCGCCAGGCGCAGTCGCGGGCCAAGAAGCTGGCGCGAATGGACCGTCTCCAGCGCGGGCCGGCGGACGGCGCCGGGCTCGAGTTCTCGTTCAAGCCGCCCGAGCGGAGCGGACGGGTCGTGTTCGAGTTCGAGGACGGCCACGTCGAGGTCGGCGAGCGGGTGCTGCTCGACGACGTCGAGCTGTGGCTCGAGCGCGGCGAGCACGTGTCGCTGGTCGGCCCCAACGGCGCCGGCAAGACCACGCTGATCGAGACGCTCGCCGGCCGGCGCGAGCTCGCCGACCCTCAGAACGGCGCGGGCCCCGCTCCCGCCACCGGCTCACCCGTGGTCACCGGCAAGCTCCGCACCGGCCACAACGTCAAGCTCGGCTTCCTCTCCCAGCACGCCGAGGAGCTGTCGGCCGGCAGCGCGCGGACGGTGCTCGAGGCGACCACGCACCTGACGAAGCTGACCCCGAACAACGCGCGCGGGCTGCTCGGCCGGTTCCTGTTCTCCGGGGAGGACGCCGAGAAGCCGCTCGAGGTGCTCTCCGGCGGGGAGCGCCGGCGCCTGTCGCTCGCGATCCTCGTGCAGTCGGGCGCGAACGTGCTGATCCTCGACGAGCCGACCAACCACCTCGACCTCGAGAGCCGCGAGTCGCTCGAGGCGGCGCTCAACGAGTTCAGCGGCTCGCTGCTGCTCGTCTCGCACGATCGCGCGCTGCTCGACGCGGTCGGCAAGCGGACGGTGGCGATCGAGGACGCGACGCTTCACAGCTACCTCGGAGGCTGGCCCGAGTACGTCCGCGCCCGCGAGGAGCGTGCACGAAGGGACACGGTCAAGGCCGACAAGCCGGCGAAGGAGGCCAAGCCGCGCTCGCGCTCGGCGCGGCACTCCGCCGCAGTCGACCAACGCCTCCGAGCAGCAGCGCCTGGAGCGGGAGATCGAGGCCGCCGAAGCGTCGCTGAAGGCCGTCGAGGAGGAGCTGTCGGACCCGGCGGCGTGGTCGACGCCGCAGCGCACCGCGCGCGCGACCGCACGCCACGAGCAGGCCAAGCGTGCGGTCGACGACCTGTACGAGCGCTGGGAGCGCCTCGCCGGCTAGCCGGGCGCCTTCGCGACCGTCGGCGCGCCACCGAAGATCGAGCCGCACTCCTTCTGCGCGGTCTGGAACGCCGGCGAGCTCGGGTTGATCCCGGCGCCGCTGATCCTGATGCCGATCCCGCCGTTCGGTCCGGTCTGGAACTGGGGATCGGGGAAGTTCGGAACGCCGTGCGAGCGCATGCAGCGAGACATCGCGAGCGCCTCGGGACTTCGCCTTGGCGGTCTGGGCCGCCGTCGGATGACCGCCGTTCGGGAGATACGACTGGCAGTCCTGCATCGCCGACTTGAACGCCGGCCCGCTGACCTGGACTCCGTTCACCGACGTGCTGTTCGGCGTCTGCTGGATCTGGAGGCGAATCTGACCGCCGGACGGGTCGGGGAAGTTCGGAACGCCGTGGGAGCGCATGCAGCCAGCGAACTGGAGTGCCTTGCTGTTGTTGGCCGCGGTGTCCTTCGGCGATGTGGAACCGCCGGCCCCGGGGCTCGATGTGCCGCCGCAGGCCGTCAGCGAGAGCGCTGCCCCCGCCAGCCAGAGCAGGATCGCGTATCGCACTGTTACCTCCTGAGTCGTGGTTCCACAGTGGTACGCGATCGGTGGTTACGTCACGGGGACGCAGGCTGTTACCGCGCCGTAACCTGGCCTGCGCCACTCTCCTCGCTGACCGTGGCGAGCCGCCACACTTGTTCGAGGGCAGATGCGCGTGCTGGTGATCGAGGACCATGCTGAACTGGCCGACACGGTCGCGCTGGGATTGCAGCGCGAGGGCATGGCCGTCGACATCGCGCTCGACGGCGCGGAGGGGCTGAGGAAGGCTGCGGTCTACGACTACGACGTGATCGTGCTCGATCGCGATCTGCCCGGGCGTGCACGGCGACCGGGTGTGCGAGACGCTCGTTAATCAGGATCCCCACCCACCGCGCGCACGAGTGCTGATGCTGACCGCGTCGGCCGGGATCGAGGACCGCGTCGCCGGGCTCAGCCTCGGGCGCGGACGACTACCTTCCGAAGCCGTTCGCGTTCGCCGAGCTGATCGCGCGGATCCGCGCGCTGGCCCGGCGCGCGCAGCCGGCGCTCGCGCCCGTGATGCGGAGCGGCGACCTGACGCTCGACACGGGCCGGCGGATCGCCCACCGCGCCGGCCGGCGCCTCGATCTCACCGCCAAGGAGCTGGCCGTGCTCGAGCTGCTGCTCGCGGCGCGCAGCACCGTGGTCTCGCCCGAGGAGCTGCTCGCCCGCGCGTGGGACGAGGCCGTCGATCCGTTCTCCGCCGTGGTCAAGGTGACGATCAGCCGGCTGCGGCGCAAGCTCGGCGAGCCGCCGATCATCGTGACGGTGCCCGGTGCCGGCTATCGGATCTAGAGACCGCGGCGGTGGCGGCCGCGGCGAACGGTTCGCCTCCGGCTCACGATGCTCTACGGCGGCCTGTTCCTGGTGGCGGGCGCGGCGCTGCTTGGGATCACGTACGGGCTGGTCGCGCACAGCACCGGCATGCAAACCGGCAAGGCGGTGTTCGTCGATCGCCGGGGTACAGCGACGGGAAAGCTGCCGCCGATACCGACGACGCTGTCCGCGTCGCCTGCGAACGCGGCGAGCGTGCAAGCGGTCGGGGCGACGTCAGCGCTCCGCCGGTCCGGGACCGGACGCGGGCGTCCAGCTGCTCGCATACGCCGGCAAGGTGACGGCTATGTTCAAGCAGCTGACCGCGGCCCAGGCGGCGCAGCTGACAGCCCAGCAGAAGTATGCCGACGCCCGCATCCACGCGGTGCGCAAGTCGCAGCTGGACACGCTTCTCACCCGCTCGGGCCTCGCGCTCGCGATCATGGCGCTGGCTTCGATCGGGCTCGGCTGGCTCATGGCAGGGCGAGCGCTCCGCCCGGTGCGGACGATGAGCAATCGGGCGCGGGGCATCTCCGAGCGCAACCTGCACGAGCGGCTCGCGCTCGAGGGACCCGACGACGAGCTCAAGGAGCTGGGCGACACGTTCGACGGGCTGCTCGGCCGGCTCGAGGCGGCGTTCGAGTCCCAGCGCCGGTTCGTGGCCAACGCCTCGCACGAGCTGCGGACGCCGATCACGCTCGAGCGCGCGCTCGTCGAGGTCGCGCTCAGCGACCCCAACCCGTCGATCGAGTCGCTGCGCGAGACGTGCCGGCGCGTGCTCACCGCCAGCGAGCAGCAAGAGCGCCTGATCGAGGCGCTGCTGACGCTGGCCCGGAGCCAGCGAGGGCTCGACGCGCGTGCCCCGGTCGACCTGCGTGAAATCACCGCCGAGGTCGTGCGCGTGCTCCCGCCGAACGGTTTTGAGATCTCGACGAAGCTCGGCGACGCGGCCACGACCGGAGATCCGGCGATGGTCGAGCGGCTCGTCGCGAACCTGATCGAGAACGCGATCCGCTACAACGAGCCGGACGGCTGGGTCACCGCGTGGACCGGTGTCCGCGACGGCGAGCCGACGCTCGAGGTCACCAACGCCGGACCGGTCGTCAAGCCCGACCAGGTCGACGAGCTCGTCAAGCCGTTCTCCCGCCTAGACGGGAACGGCTCGATCGCGGCCCGCAACGCAGACGCGCGACAGGGCCTCGGACTCGGCCTGTCGATCGTGCAGGCGATCGTCGAGGCCCACGGCGCGCGCCTCACCACGGCGCCGCGCGCCGAAGGCGGCCTGAAGGTCGCGGTCAGGTTCCCGCGGGTCGATTGGGGCGATCCCGCTTGGCTTCGGCGACGAGCCGCGGGCTGTCGAGGAGGATCCCCCGCCGGCGCAGCCCCGCCAACAGTGGCTCCTGGTCGTCGAAGCTCACCTGCGTCACCACCGCCGGGCGGAACGTGATCGTCATTGCACCGGTGCAGTCGCCCGCAACCTGCCCGTCGATCTCGAGCCGCGCGCCGGCGAAGCTGCCGGCGACGTCAAGCGTGAGCTCGGACTGGGAGGCGATCACGAGCGGGGGGGCGAAGCCGCCGTGCTTGGGCAGAGGCGTGAGGACGTAGCCGTCGACGTGGGGCAGCAGCAGAGGACCGCCGGCGGAGATCGCGTAGCCGCTCGTGCCGATCGGCGTGCTCACGACGGCGCCGTCGCCCGCGATGCGGGCGAACAGCGGACCCGTCAACCGACGCAGTGAGCCGGACCTGCCCGCCGCTGGCACGTACCAACGCCACATCGTTGACAGCGAACAGCGACTCGCCCACCGGGCGTGCGACCGACAGCGCGGGGAACCGTCGCGGCAGCCAATCACCCCGGCTGAACCGCTCCAGCGCGCGGGGCGCATCCGGGAACATTACGTTGGCAAGCGCTCCGAGGCTGCCGCACGCGATCCCGAGCACCGGGCGGTCGGCCACCGCGCCGGCGCGCAGCGCGGCTAGCGTGGTGCCATCGCCACCGATCGAGACGATCAGGTCGCAGTCGCTCGCCTCGCCCCCGGCGGCCACCCGACTTTTCGGGTCCGCGGCCGCGAGCTGGACGATCTCGATCCCGTGCTGCCGCGTCCACTCGCCGAGCAGCCGCAGGGGCTCATCTAGGTTCCGGGTCGGGTGGACAAGGAGGCCGATACGCCGTGGCCGCCGCATCGACGGTCCCGTGGTCGGTTGTTGAACGGATGTGGACATGTCCGAGCGGACCAACCTTATTGCGGCGACGTCAGGAGGACGCTCTAAACTCGAACCAACGATGGCACCGCTTAGCGATGCGTCGCCGATCCGGGTTGCGCTGATCGATGATGACAGCGGCCTCCTGACCGTTCTCGAACGGAGGCTGGGCGCCCTTCGTTGGGAAGCGCAGGTGCTGGCGTTCCCTCCTGACGCCGGCCATCTCGCCGCGCTCCGGCTGCACGCGCTGATCGTCAATCCCGCGCTCACCGGCCTCGACTACATCGAGCGGGTGGCGACGGCCCTGCCGGGGCTGGCGCTGCTGGTCTGCAGCGGGCCGGTGACGGTGTCCGAGCGAGTCAAGGGCCTGCGCGCCGGCGCCGACGACTGGGTGACCAAGCCGTGTCATCCCGAGGAGCTGCTGGCGCGGATCCAGGCCGTGCTGCGCCGGCGCCGCGCCGGCGAGCTGCCGATCGAGGAGGTCGACGATCGAGGCCGGCGAGCTCGCGATCCGCCCCGACCGCTACGACGCCTACGCCGGCGAGCAGGAGGCGTCGCTGTCGCGCAAGGAGTTCGAGCTGCTGCGACAGCTCGCGGCGGCCGACGGCCGCGTGCTCGAGCGCGAGGACATCTACCAGCGGGTTTGGGGCTACACGATGGCCCGCGGCGACCGATCGGTCGACGTGTTCGTGCGCAAGCTGCGCCAGAAGCTCGAGCAGATCTCGCCCGGGTGGCGGTACGTCCACACGCATTTCGGCGTCGGCTACCGGTTCGCGGCCGAGCCGATCGTCGGCGAGGCCGGGGCCGTCGAAGCCGTCCGGTCGCCGGAGCCCTCGCGCGAGGATTTCGCCGCGGTACGCTGAGCGGGTGAACACAACCGTCCGCAACGTCCTGATCGTGCTCGTGCTCGCCGCGATCGTGGGCACGCTGTCGGGCGGCGTGACCGCGGCCAACGTCGCGATCCAGGCGGTCACGCTCGCGTTCCTGGGAACGCTGTGCTGGTTCGTCTCGATCATGTACCGCCAGCACCGGAGCACGCTGTACTCGCTCGGCGACGGTCGTCGCGCGGTGCTGTACATCGCTGTCGGCGTGGGGACGCTGACGCTGACCGCGACGTCGCGCATGTGGAACAGCGGTGGCGCGGCCTCGGTCGCGTGGCTACTGCTGCTCGGCGGTGCCGCCTACGCGGTGTTCGCCGTGCTCTGGTCGGCGCGCAAGTACTGAGCGCGACCGCGTCGCCTCAGGACGCGACCGGGCGCGGGCGCGCAGGCCCGGATTCACTCGTGTCGCCGCCGGCGCACTTCGGGCACAGGCCCTCGAGCAGCACGTGCGCGCGCTCGACGTGGAACCCCTGCTCGCGGAGCGTCAGGTCGACGTGCTCGGGCTCGATGTCGTGCAGCGTGCTGCACTGCCGGCAGCGGAAGTGGTGGTGGTCGGCGACGTTGGCGTCGAACTGCCGCGGTCCGGGTCCCTCGACGACGCCGAGCAGGCCGGCCTCGGCCAGCTCGCCGAGCGCGTTGTAGACCGTCGCCCGCGACAGCTCGGGGAGCTGGGCCCGCGCCCGCTGGAATACGTCCTCGGCGCTCAGGTGGCCGTTCGCGGTGCCCGCGAACAAGCCGTAGATCGCGCGCCGCTGGGCGGTGGCGCGCAGGCCGTGGGCCCGCAGCAGCTGCGCCAGCGCAACATCGGAGAGCGGGGTGGGGGAGACGGAGGACATCTGGAAGCGGTCTGAGGTGGGATTCGATCCAGATCGGCTGCAACAGGAGCGTATCGCGGGGACCAGACCGCCAGCCGCGCCGGCCCTATCCTCGACTACGTGTCAGTTGTCCCCGCCGACAGGCGTCGTGAGCTCCCCGACGAGCCCGGCGTGTACCTGTTCCGCGACCGCCGCGGCAAGGTGATCTACGTCGGCAAGGCGATCTCGATCCGCAAGCGGGTCGCGTCGCATTTCTCGAGGGGCGGGCGGGGTTCCAATATCCGTGGCGGCGGGGATCTCGTGCGACATGATCGACCAGATCGAGGCGCTCGTCGTCCACACCGAGACCGAGGCGCTGCTCGCCGAGCAGAACTTCATCAAGCAGTACAAGCCGCGGTTCAACATCCGCCTGCGCGACGACAAGTCGTACCCGTACATCGCGATCTCGCTCGACGAGGACTTCCCGCGGGTCTACTTCACCCGCGAGCGCCACCGTCGCGACCGGGCGTACTTCGGTCCCTACAGCAACGCGAAGCGGGTCCGCTCGACGCTCGAGGTGCTCGGAAAGGTGTTCATGTTCCGCTCCTGCGAGGGTCCCGAGCCGGGCCGTCGCAGCGGCTCGCCGTGCCTGGACTACTACATCAAGCGGTGCGAGGCCCCGTGCGTGGGCTACGTCAGCCGCGAGGATTACCGCCGCGGGATCGACGGCGTGATCGACTTCCTGTCCGGGCGCTACCGCGAGATCGAGCGGTCGCTCGAGAGGTCGATGCGCGAGGCGGCCGCCGAGCAGCGGTTCGAGGATGCCGCCCGGGAGCGGAACCGGCTGCGGGCCGTCCACTCGCTGCTCGAGCGCCAGCGCGTCGCCAACCAGACGGTCGGGACGCTCGACGCGATCGCGGTCGCCGTGCACGAGGGCGAGGCCAACGCCCAGGTGTTCCAGATCCGCGACGGCGTACTGTCCGACCGCCAGAGCTTCTACCTCGACAACGAGGCCCAGGGCGGGATCGCCGAGGTCGCCGAGGCGTTCATCCTCCAGTACTACGCGAGCGCGATGATGGTGCCGCCGCTGCTGATCGTGCAGCGCGAGGTCTCGGCCTCGGCGCCGGTCCTGGCGCAGGCGCTGAGCGCGCGGCGCGACGGCGCGGTCGAGATCCGCGCCGCCGAGCGCGGGGACAAGCGCCGGATCCTCGAGCTCGCCGAGCGCAACGCCCGGCTCGCGCTCGACCAGGAGCGGCTGCGGTCCGAGCGCCGGCGCCAGCAGCGTGTCGAGGCGCTCGACGGCCTCCAGCAGGCGCTCGGGCTGGACACGCTGCCGCTGCGGATCGAGTGCTTCGACATCTCGACGCTGATGGGCACGAACACGGTGGCGTCGATGGTCGTGTTCGAGGGCGGCGCGCCGAAGAAGTCCGACTACCGCCGGTTCAAGGTCCGCGGCGACTTCGCGGAGAACGGCGGACCGGCGATTGGTGAGCCTGACGACTTCGCGTCGATGGAGGAGGTCCTGTCGCGCCGGCTCGCCCGCTGGGAGGCCCAGCACGAGCTGTCCCCGCACGACAAGGACTACGACCCGAGCTTCGCCGCGCTCCCGAACCTGATCGTGATCGACGGCGGCAAGGGCCAGCTGTCGGCTGGGCTGCGCGCGCTCCAGGGATTCCGCGACCGCGGCGTGGTCGTGATCTCGCTGGCCAAGCGGATCGAGGAGGTGTTCACCGCCGGCGCCGGCGAGCCGCTCCGCCTGCCGCACGACACGGTCGAGCTCCAGCTGCTCCAGCGGGTCCGGGACGAGGCGCACCGGTTCGCGATCACCCACCACCGGATCCGCCGCGACCGGGCGATGACCGCCTCGATCCTCGACGAGCTGCCGGGCGTCGGGCCGGCGCGCAAGCGCGCGCTGCTCAAGCACTTCGGGTCGCCCGACGCGATCCTGTCGGCATCGCGCGAGGAGCTCGAGGCCGTGCCCGGGATGCCGGGCAAGCTCGCGCGCGAGGTGTATCGCGAGCTGCACAAGACGGGCGTCTGAGCGCTCGCGCCTGTAACCGAGTACGCCGCCTGGCCCGTCAAGCTTCCTACCATGGAAGGCTCAGGCGTGGATCAGCTCGACGAGCAAGTACAAGTCGCGCAGGACGAGGGCTCGGCCCTGATCGACCTGGTGATCATCACCGGGTTCTCGGGCGCCGGCAAGTCGACCGCGATGGCCGCCTTCGAGGACGAGGGCTACTTCTGCGTGGACAACCTGCCCTCGGAGATGATCCGCTCGCTCGTGGACCTGTTCATGCACGCGGGCTCGAAGGTGCAGCACGCGGCGGTCGTCTCCGATGTCCGCGGCGGCACCTACTTCGAGGGCCTGGCCGAGATGCTCGACGACCTCCGGGCCGCCGGCGTGACGCATCGGGTGCTGTTCCTCGACGCCGACGAGCAGTCGCTGCTGACGCGCTACAAGGAGACGCGCCGGCGCCACCCGCTCGCGCCGGAGGGCAGCGTCACCGACGGGATCGCCCGCGAGCGCGAGCTGCTGGCGCCGCTGCGGGGACGGGCGGACGTCGTGATCGACACGTCCGGTCTGACCGCCGCGATGCTGCGCCGCAAGCTCGCGCGACGAGCTGCTGCCGACGCGCACGCCGGGGCGCCTGGCGGTCACGTTCCAGAGCTTCGGGTTCAAGTACGGCCCGGCCCGCGACCCCGACCTGCTGCTCGACGTCCGCTTCCTCCCGAACCCTCACTACGAGCCGGACCTGCGGCCGCTGACCGGGGAGGATGCGCGGATCGTCGAGTTCATCAACCGGGACGGGGAGCTCGACGCGTTCTACGAGAAGCTTCACCCGCTGCTCGACTACCTGCTCCCGCAGTACCTGGCCGAGGGTAAGGCGCACCTCGTGGTGGCGATTGGCTGCACCGGCGGGCGCCACCGCTCGGTCGCGATCGCCGCGCATCTCGCGAGCCGCTACAACCCCGACCCCGGCTACCTCGTGCACGTCGTTCATCGAGACGTCAGCCGGCCGGCGTGATCGACCACATCGGGTTCGAGGTCAGCGATCTGGAGCGCTCGAGCCGGTTCTACGACGCCGTGCTGTACGCGCTCGGGGCGAGGCGGATGGTCCAGTCCGAGCACGTGGTCGCGTACGGGGTCAACGGACCGCAGGTGTGGATCGTGCGTCAGGCGCCGACCGCGCGCCGGGACCGGGCTACGGCCATCTGGCGCTGCAGGCGAGCGGCAAGGCGGCGGTCGACGCCGCGTACGCGGGCGGACTGGCCAACGGCGGCAGCGACGACGGCGCTCCGGGGATGCGTCCCCAGTACGGCCGGCGGTACTACGCGGCGTATCTGCGCGACCCCGACGGGCTGCGGGTGGAAGTGGTCTCGCGGAGATGACTCGCTAGCCTTCCGCCTGCCGACTGACCCGCTTTCACGGTCGGCGTTTGTCTTGCTGTCACCGAACCTGAAACGAAAGAGGGGTCGAGCATGCCGGTACGCGTCGGGATAAACGGCTTCGGGCGCATCGGCCGAAACGTCTTCCGCGCCGCCTACGAGGCCGGAGCCGACATCGAGTGGGTCGGGGTCAACGACATCGGCGACCCGAAGACGTTCGCCCACCTGCTCAAGTACGACTCGAACTACGGGCCGTTCCCGGGCGAGGTCGAGGCGACCGACACCGGCTTCCGCGTCGACGGGAGCGAGATCCGCTTCTTGTCCGAGAAGGACCCCGCGGCGCTGCCGTGGGAGGAACTCGGCGCGGACGTCGTGATCGAGTCGACCGGCCTGTTCACCGATCGCGAGAACGCCGCCAAGCACCTCGCCGCCGGCGCCAAGAAGGTCCTGATCTCCGCACCGGCGACCGAGCCCGACGTGACCGTCGCGCTCGGGGTGAACTTCGAGCAGGTGTACGACCCCGCCCAGCACAACGTGATCTCGAACGCGTCGTGCACGACGAACTGCCTCGCGCCGATCGCCAAGGTGCTGCACGACACGGTGGGGATCAAGCACGGGCTGATGACGACGATCCACGCCTACACGGCCGATCAGCGCCTCCAGGACATGCCGCACCGCGACTTGCGGCGGGCGCGCGCCGCGGCGATCAACCTGATCCCCGCGTCGACGGGCGCCGCGAAGGCGATCGGCCTGGTGATCCCCGAGCTGAACGGCAAGCTGAACGGGTTCGCGGTCCGGGCGCCGGTCCCGACCGGCAGCGTCGTCGACCTGACCGTCGAGGTCGACCGGGAGACGAGCGTCGAGGAGATCAACGCCGCCATGAAGGCGGCTGCCGAAGGCCCGATGAACGGCGTGCTCGTCTACACCGAGGACCCGATCGTGTCCTCGGACATCGTCAAGAATCCGGCGTCGTCGATCTTCGACTCGCTGCTGACCGTGGTGATGGACAAGACGATGGTCAAGCTCGTTGCCTGGTACGACAACGAGTGGGGCTACTCCAATCGCGTCGTCGACGTTGCGCAGAAACTGTTGTGAAGACGCTTCGGGACCTGGGCGACCTCGAGGGCAAGCGGGTGCTGGTCAGGGTTGACTTCAACGTGCCGCTCGAGAACGGGGCGGTGGCCGACGACATGCGGATCCGCGCCGCGCTGCCGACGATCGAGGAGTTGCGCCGGCGTGGCGCGCGGATCGTGCTCGTGTCGCACCTGGGGCGGCCGAAGGACCGCGAGCCGTCGCTGTCGCTGGCGCCGGTGGGCGCGCGGCTCGGCGAGCTGATCGGGGCGCCGCGTGACGGTCGCGCCGGATGTGGTTGGCGATGACGTGCGCGCTGCGGTCGACGAGTTGGGGGACGGTGAGTTGCTGCTGCTCGAGAACGTCCGCTACGAGCCGGGAGAGACCAAGAACGACCCCGAGCTGGCGGGCGCGCTGGCTTCGCTCGCGGATGTGTACGTGGACGACGCGTTCGGAGCCGCCCACCGGGCGCACGCGTCGACCGAGGGCGTCGCGCGGCTGGTCGACGAGCGGGCGGCCGGCCTGCTGCTCGAGCGCGAGGTGAACACGCTGATGGGAGTGCTCGAGGATCCGGCGCGTCCGCTCGTGTCGGTGCTCGGCGGCGCCAAGGTGAGCGACAAGATCGGGGTGATCGACCGCTTCCGGGAGAGCGCGGACACGATCCTGATCGGTGGCGCGATGTGCTTTCCGTTCCTGGCCGCGCAGGGCCACTCGGTCGGGGATTCGCTGTGCGCGCAGGACGACGTGGAGCTGGCGCGGCGGACGCTCGACTCGGGCTCCTCGGCGCGGGCCGAGCTGCGGCTGCCGGTGGACCTGGTGATCGGGCAGGAGTTTGCCGAGGACACGGAGGCGCTCGAGCTCGACGGGCTCGACGTCCCCGACGGGTGGATGGGGCTCGACATCGGCCCGCGGACGGCCGCCTCGTATGCCGAGGTGGTCGCGGGCGCCGGGACGGTGTTCTGGAACGGCCCGATGGGGGCGTTCGAGCTCGCGCCGTTCGCCGCCGGGACGCGCGCGGTCGCCGAGGCGGTCGCGGCGGCGCCGGGCACTACGGTCGTCGGAGGCGGCGACTCGGCGGCTGCCTTGGAGCGCTTCGGCCTGGCGGATCGGGTGACCCATCTGTCGACCGGGGGCGGTGCGACGCTCGAGCTGATCGAGGGCAAGTCGCTTCCCGGGGTAGAGGCGCTGGCATGAGCGAGCGCACTCGCCTGATCGCCGGCAACTGGAAGATGAACAAGACGGTCGCCGAGGCCGAGGCGTTCATCCAGGCGCTGCTGCCGCGGGTGTCGACCGCCGACGGTGTCGAGGTCGCGGTGTGCCCGCCGTTCACCGCGCTCCAGGCGATGGTCGACTCCGCGCGCGGCTCGCGGGTCGAGGTCTACGCGCAGAACATGCACCACGCCGATTCCGGGGCGTTCACGGGCGAGGTCGCGCCGCCGATGCTCGTCGAGATCGGCGTTCACGGCGTGATCCTCGGCCACTCCGAGCGGCGAGAGCTGTTCGGCGAGACCGACCGCGCGCTCCAGCTGAAGGTGCCGGCGGCGATGGCGGCGGGACTGAAGCCGATCCTGTGCGTGGGCGAGACCGAGGATGAGCGCGAAGCCGGCGACACCGAGCGCAAGCTCCGCCACCAGGTCCAGGAGGGCCTGGCGCGGGTCGACACGTCGCGGTTGGGGGAGATCGTGATCGCCTACGAGCCGATCTGGGCGATCGGGACCGGACGGGTGGCGACCCCCGAGCAGGCCCAGGATGCGATCGCGTTCATCCGGGCGCTGGTGGCCGACCGCTCCCGCGAGCAGGCGGAGTTGACGCGAGTCCTCTACGGCGGCAGCGTGAAGCCGCGACAACTGCGACGAGTTGCTGGCGCTGCCCGACGTGGACGGGGCGCTCGTCGGTGGCGCGAGCCTCGACGCCGAGTCGTTCGCCGCGATCGTCAACGCCGCGGGTGAATGGCGTGCGTTGATGGCGGTGCGCTGATGGCCGTCGCCCCGGGTCCGCGTGAGCTGCCCGCGCCGTCGGCGGTGCTGATCGTGCTCGACGGCTGGGGGCTCGCGCCCGATGGGCCTGGCAACGCCGTCTCGCTGGCGCGCACGCCGGTGTTCGACGAGCTGTGGTCGACGTATCCGCACACGCAGCTGACCGCGTGCGGTCGCGCGGTCGGCCTGCCCGACGGCCAGATGGGCAACTCCGAGGTCGGGCACATGAACCTCGGGGCGGGCGCGGTCGTGATGCAGGACCTGACCCGGATCGACGAGGCGGTGGCGAAGGGGGAGCTGTCGTCGAACGAGGTCCTGCGGTCGGCCTTCTCGGACGCTGATCGAGTGCACCTGATCGGGTTGGTGTCCGATGGCGGAGTGCATTCTGGGTTCGGGCACCTGGAGGCGCTGATCCGGCTCGGGGCGTCGCTCGAGGTCCCCGATCTGGTCCTGCACGCGTTCACCGACGGCCGCGACACGCTGCCCGAGTCGGGCGCCGGCTACCTCGAGACCGTGCAGGGGTGGATGGACGACGCCGGCGCGGGGCGGATCGGCTCGGTCGTGGGCCGGTACTGGGCGATGGACCGCGACCGGCGCTGGGACCGGATCCAGCGCGCCTACGACCTGCTCGTCCACGGGCGTGCCGAGCACCGCGCCGCGTCCGGCGTGGAGGCGGCGCGCGACGCCTACGCTCGCGACGAGACCGACGAGTTCATCACGCCGGTGGTCGTGGGGGAGGAGGACGCGCGGATCCGTCCCGGAGACTCGGTGTTCGCGTTCAACTTCCGGCCGGACCGGATGCGCGAGATCACGCGCGCGCTGGCTGAGCCGGGGTTTGACGAGGTCGATCGGGGCGGGGCTGATGTTGTCGAGCGCTACGCGACGATGACCCAGTACGAGGAGGACTGGGACTACCCGGTCGCGTTCGCCCCGTCGCACCCGGCGCTGACCCTGCCGCACGTGCTGGCCGACCAGGGAGTTCGCCAGCTGCACGTGGCCGAGACCGAGAAGTACGCACACGTGACGTACTTCTTCAACGGCGGCGAGGAGACCGCGTACGACGGCGAGCGGCGCGAGCTCGTCGACTCGCCCCGCGATGTCCCCACCTATGACAAGAAGCCCGAGATGAGCGCCCGGAGCGCCGCCGACGCGTTCGTCGCCGCGTGGCGCGAGGACTCGCCGACGTTCGGGATCATCAACTTCGCCAACCCGGACATGGTCGGGCACACCGGCGTGATCGAGGCCGCGGTCGCGGCGATCGAGACCGTCGATGGGTGCCTGGGGTCGGTGGTCGAGGCCGTCCACGAGTCCGGTGGCGCCTGCATCATCACTGCCGATCACGGCAACGCCGACCACATGCTCGAGGACGACGGCAGCCCGAACACCGCCCATTCGCTGAACCCGGTGCCGCTGATCGTGACCGTGCCGGGGCTGGCGCTGCGGTCCGACGGGGGGGTCCTGGCCGACGTGGCGCCGACCGTGCTCCAGGTGCTCGGGATCGAGCAGCCGGCGGAGATGACCGGGGAATCGCTGATCGAGGGTTAGCCCGGACCTAGCGGTCACGCTCCGCCGGGTCATCGATCTCGCCGAGCGCGGCGAGGTAAGGCGTCGGGTCCATCGCGAATACTTCCGAGTACTCCGTCGGCGCGACCAGGCCTTCGAACGCATTGAACGCCGGCGCGAGGGCCTCGAATGCCGCGTCGACGACGCCTGGGGCGAGGTCGAACTCCGGGAGGGACACGTACGCCGCTAGCCAGGTGGGCAAGGCGAATCCGTGGCTGAGCCATTCGAGCTGATTGCTGAGGTGCTGAGTCATCAGGGGGGCGTCCTGATCGCCGATCACCGGCCAGCGATGCGCTTCTTGCCCGCGGTCCTGCAACACGAACACGAGCGTATCCAGGTCCAACTCGACCATCGACCGCTTGATGCCGTGGCCCGGTTCGGTTGCCCATTCCTGGGCGTCGATCCCCCGGCAATCGACCACGACGCGATTTCCCCATCGGTCGGCAAACCACCGTCGGACCTCTCGGTTCCACTCCAAGCCGGCCAAGATATCGACCGCGGAACAGACCGTATGGCGCAGGTCGGGGAGACGGTTCACGATGTCTTCCACATCGAGTTCGAGCTGGTCTGCCGGGTACTCGCTCGCCAGCGCGACGACCGGTTGGTCACCCTCGGAATGCTCGGCGAGGGCCCCGAAGACCTCGTAGTGAAGGGTCCAGCCGTCCGGATGGTTTGTCGGAGGAGGAATTTCGAGTGGATCGCCGCGGGACAGGGCGCCGGCGATCGCGTTGACCACCACGGCGTTTTCGATGAGGCCGTGGAGAAGCCGGAGCGTGGCCACGGCGGCGAGCAGCGCGACGACAACCGGTGGATAGCTCGGAACATCGAGCACGATCGTGCGAGGAGGGAACGCGGGCGGCGGCGAATCCGGTGGGGGCGCGGGGTTGGGAGCGACGTCCTCGGTCGGAGGAATCAGGTCCGCAAGCTGAGCCAGCGCGCCGATCTCGACGTCGGCGACTCGCCGGCCGACCATAAAGTCCGAGACGTCGCGCAGGTAAGCCGTGAGCTCGGCTTCGCGCCGGCACCACGGGCTCTGCTCGTACAGTGCGGAGTGGACGCGCACAATCGCGGGCGTGGCCGCGAACAGCCGCCAGATCAGACCCGTGTTGGTTTCGCGGCTCGGCACCGTGGTGGCGTCAATCGCCACGGCGTGATGGCCCCATAGACGGCTGCCGGCGAGGACGGGCTTGACGTCGGCGGAACGATGGCTGACGGCGAGTGTCGCGCGCGGCCACCAGGGAGCGACCGACGCGAACGCGAACGTGGCCAGGTCGTTGCGGGTCACCTCGCGCCAGGGGTGCCCGATTGCCGACTCGAGCCAGGCCAGCGCCCGTAGGCCGAGCGCCCACCGGCGCAGCACGCCCAGCCCCATGAGCGTCCGAATGGTGCCTTCGGAGACGGCGCTGAGCAGTGCGCGCAACAACGGCGGGGAGACCAGCAACCCGGACGTGACCTGAACGGCATCGAGAAGGTCGGGACCCAACAGAGGGTGCGACAGCCAGCGCCAGTGGTCCCCGGTGGTGCGCGACTGGCCTTGGGTTGTCGTCGTCGGAATCGCCTCGCCTTGGACCCAGGCCGCGGTGTAGAGGACGGTCATAGCCGCCTCAAGGTCTATCTGCGGGTCCTGCCTGGTTGCCCCGATCCGCAACGCTATGTCGAACCGGCGCAGGGTCTCGGTCAGGGTCAAATCGTCGTCCTCGGTGGGCGAGAGCACCACGCTGCTCAGCGAACTGCCCAGAACCGAGTCCAGCCAGCCGGTGACGAACCATGCCCGCAGCGGGGCGGGATCCGTGATCGCGCGCCAGTGCTCCTGACGCGCGGCTGCCCGCCAACCCAGGAGCAGGTCGAGCACGTCGCGATGCGCGTACTCTCGGCTCGTCGCAGTGGACACCACGCTTTGGAGCGCGTCTGCCCCCGTCGAGGTGAGCTCCGGACCGAGTACCGGGTCCAGGGCGCTCGCCCGCAGGCGCGGCCAGGTGTCAAGGGGTTCGTCCGCTTCCCAGGTCTGGACCACGGAATAGGCTGAGCCGCCCTGTTTCAGCCCCTGCGCGACCCAGAGGTCGTGCGGCCACGGCTCGGACCAGATAACCGTCGTTCCGCCGTTCACGATCTCCTCCGCGGGGCGCCACCAGTCCTCCCACACCTGAGGCCCCTCGGCGTGGATCGCCTCGGCGAACCACGCGTATGCCGCAGCGGATGCATTGAGCGTCATCGACCCACCCCGTATTAGCCTCCACGCGCGACGGTCACCGCGAAGTCTGGGCCGCGGGCGCGTCGCCGTTCGACCGCCGCCACTGAGAGCTTACGGCTCTGACTACGGTCGCGATGGACGCAGCAGCCTGGCCGGACCGTGCTCAGTCCGCTACTCGGCCGCCGGCGAGGAAGCGCTTCATCGCCTCGTGCGTCTGGCGGGGCCGCTCGAGCTGGGGCACGTGGCCGCAGTCGAGCTCGAGATGGGCGGCCTGGGGCAACCCTTCGCGGACGTGGCGCGCAAACCCGATCGGGACGATGTTGTCCTTGCGCCCCCACACGAACAACGCCTGCGGCTGTAGTTCCGGGAGCCGCGTCCACAGGCCGTTCGGTCCGCGGGGCTCCTCGAGGTAGATGTTGCGGGCGGCGGCGTAGAACGCGGCCCTTCCGGACCGGGTGAGATACGAGCGCAGGAACTCGTCGATCCCGGCTGCCGTCCACTCGGTGTCCGAGCCCGGGATGAACTGCTTGACGATCCGCTCGACGATCGCGCGCGGCGCCGGCTGGAGCACGCCGAGCTGGGTCGGGACCAGGCGGAGGTACGGCGCCCACGGGCGTGCCTTGAGCCATGGCATCGAGGGCGCGAGCAGCACCAACCGGTTGACGCGGTCGGCATGGTCGAGGCCGAGCTCGAGCGCGATGCGTCCGCCCATGCTGTTTCCGACGAAGTGCGCCCGGTCGAGCTCGAGCGCGTCGAGCAGCGAAACGATCGCGCGGGCGAAGAACGCCGCGTCGTAGGCGGCCAGGAGCGGCTTGTCCGAGTCGCCGAAGCCCGGGAGGTCGACCGCGATCGCGCGGTAATCGGGCGTCAGCGCGTCGATCGTGGGGAGGAACGATGCCTTGGTTGCGCCGAGGCCGTGGAGCATGATCACCGGGTCGCCGGTGCCGGCCTCGATCGTCGACAGGCCGCCGGCGTTGGTGTCGACGTGGCGGATGCGCAGACGACCCGGACCGGTCTGCTCTGCGGTGGCGGCGAGGAACCCGACGCCGAGGTGGAGGTCGCGCCGGATCCTCAGGCGGCCCTTGCGGTATGCGGTCATGCCGCCGCGCACGTCCTGCGCGATCGCGTCCCAGGTCTCCTCGTCGGCGGTCAGGATCGCGTCGGCGCGGCCGCGGATGGTCGTGAGGCGGGGCGTCCCGTCCTCGATCACGACGTCATGCGCGCCGTCGGCGGTTTCCCGGGTCTGAATCCTGAGGCGGACGCGCCGGCGCCCGACGTCGAACACCGACGGGTCGAAGCGGGCGATGAGCCGCTCGAGCGCGGTGCCCGGCGCGTCCCTGGTCGGTTCGTTCGTGGCGTCGATCGCGTTCATGGGCTGCTTCGGTCCTCCCCGCGTGAGAGGCCCGGCAATCTAGTGGGCTTCGTCACAGATCGGCGCTCAAGTTCTGCGGGCCGCCAGTCGATCTTCGTGCTCGTCGCCCACTATACTTGACATTAAGCGACTTAGATTTCATAATGATCGCAGACACCGATTCTCATCCTTACAAGGAGAGGTTTGATATGGCACTTATCCGCTGGGAGCCCGCTCGCGAGCTCCGCACGATGCAGAACGACATGAACCGTCTGTTCGGCACGTTCTTCGACTCGACCACCCCGGGCAACGGCGCCGCCCCCGCGCGCCGCTGGATTCCGGCGATGGACATCGTCGAGAACGCCGACGAGTTCGTCCTGAAGGCTGACCTGCCGGGTCTGAGCGAGGGCGACGTCAACGTCGAGCTCGACGACAACGTGCTGAAGATCTCGGGCGAGCGCAAGTCCGAGCACGAGGAGCGCAAGGACGGCTTCTACCGCGTCGAGCGCGCTTTCGGGCGCTTCTCCCGCTCGCTGACCCTCCCCGAGGGCGTCAGCGCCGACAGCATCCAGGCAACGTTCGACAACGGCGTGCTCGAGGTTCACATCCAGAAGCCCGAGCAGCGCAAGCCCCAGAAGGTCGCGATCTCGGTCGGCCACGACGCCAAGACGATCGAGGGCGCCGAGGACACCGAGTCCTCGCAGGCGGCGTAGCTCTCCGCTGAGTTAGGGTCCGGGCCGTGTTCACGGTCCGGACCCGAGCCCCCGGCTCGCTCGCGCGCACCGGGACGCTTCATCTGGCGCACGGCGACGTCGCCACGCCGGCGTTCGTGCCGCTCGCGACCAAGGGGGCCGTCAAGACGCTCGAGCCGCGCGACGTCGCCGCGCTCGGCTACGAGCTGATCCTCGGCAACACGTTCCACCTGCTGCTGGCGCCCGGGCCGGACCTCGTCCGCGAGCTCGGCGGCCTCCACGAGTTCATGCGCTGGGGGAAGGCGATCATCACCGACTCCGGCGGCTTTCAGGTGTTCTCGATGGGCCACGGTGGCGTGGCCGACGAGATCAAGGGCCGCGGGCGGGGTGGTGGCGCCGGCGTCGCCGCGGGCGCCGACGGGGGCCCCGGCGGGGGCAGACGATCGGACGGGGTGAGCGGGGCGATCCTGTCGATCTCCGAGGAGGGCGTGCGCTTTCGCTCGTACGTCGACGGCCGCGAGCGGTTCCTATCCCCGGAGACCTCGATGTCGGTCCAGGCCGCGCTCGGCTCCGACATCGCGCTCGTGTTCGACGAGTGCACGCCGTTTCACGTCTCGCGCGAGTACACCGAGCGCTCGATGGAGCGAACCCACCGGTGGCTCGATCGGTGCCTGCGCTGGCACGACGAGCACGGGCCGGCGGGGCAGGTCGTGTACGGGATCGTCCAGGGCGGGGTTGATCAGGACCTGCGGATGGTTTCGGCCGGGGCCGTCGCCGCCAGCGCGTGCGACGGGGTCGCGATCGGCGGATCGCTCGGGCAGGACAAGGCGCAGATGCACACGGTCGTGTCGTGGACGACGGCCGAGCTCGAGCGCCTCGCGCCCGACCGGCCCCGCCACCTGCTCGGGATCGGCGACGTCGACGACCTGATCGCCGGCGTCGAGCTCGGGATCGACACGTTCGACTGCGCCCTGCCGACGCGGCTCGGGCGCCACGGGGTCGCGCTCGTGCCCGACCCGGAGGCGCGGTGGCGAGTCGACCTGGTCAAGGGCCGGTGGCGCGAGTCGCCCGACCCGATCCTCGACGGCTGCCCCTGCCCCGCGTGCTCGGCCGGCTTCACCCGGGCCTATCTCCACTACCTGCTCCGCGCCGGCGAGCTCACCGCGCTGCGGCTCGTGACGCTCCACAACCTCTCGTTCATCGCCCGGCTGATGGCCGATCTGCGGGCCGGGATCGACGGCGGGCGGCTGCCCGAGGTGGCGGCCGCGTTGCGGGCCGGGGCGGCGCCGGGCGCGGTGGTGGGTGGCGCGGTGGGTCGCGCGGCCTCTCAGGGTGCATAACCCGCCACGGCGGTCGACCGCGCCGCGGTCGGCCGCGCCGCGGTCGGCGGTCGGCGGTCGGCGGTCGGCGATCCGGGGGTCGGCGATCCTGGGCGCGCCACTCTGTACAACGCCCGAAATCAGCCCCCCGCGGCCGATTTCGGGACATAAGCATCCCGCACATGCTTATGTCCCGCTTGCGCGCCGGGACGCGGCGTTTTCGGGCTCTAACCAGGTCGAAGTGCGGCCGGCCGGTCGGTTGTGAGACGCCGGAGGGTGTGGCCTCGCCGGCGCGTGTGGGATGCCGGCGGGGTGCCGGCGGCGGGGTGGTACCGGGCCGGTCTGATGTAGCGCGACCCTGGCCGGACGGGGCACACGGCCCCATGGACGCCGAGCGCAGCGAGGCCCATAAAACGCGCCCGCTCACCAGAGTTGCGGAGGTGCATGTCCTCCTCGGGTGCCTCGCGCCCGATACCGCCGCTGACCAGCCCCGGCCGCCGGCGCGCGGGCACCCGATGGGGCGGCACCGGAGCAGGCTATTTCGTGTACTTGCTGATGATCTGCTGGAGCTGCTTGACCGCGTCGTTCGTGTCGTGGGCGACGACCTTGCGGTAGTGCACGACGTTGTTCGACGTGCTCGCGGCGATCGTGACCGCCACCGCCACCGCGGCCACGAACAGCACGACCACGGCGAGGAAGGCGAAGAAGCGGCGCGCGGCGCGTGATCCGCCCGACCGCTGCGCCGGCGCGCGACGGGCCTCGTCGGGGCCGTAGCCGGACATCGGCGGGGGATAGGCCGGCCGGCGCGGCTCGAGCTGGCGGGGCTGGCGTGGCTGAGCGTTCGTCCTGCCGGTCGGCGGCGCGGTCCGTGGCGCGACTCGGGTCTGGGCCGTGGGCGAGCCGCTGCCCCGACAGCACGCGGGTGGCGGCGGTCCCTCCCTGGCGTCCGGGTCCGCGCTCCGTTCGGGCTCGGCTCGACGCCGCGGGCGCCGCTGGCGATCGCCTCGGCGAACAGCTGCGCGGTCTCCGGGCGATCCTCCTGGTCGAGGGCGAGCGCCATCGTGATCGCGTCGGCGAGCTCGCGGCGGTACGCGCGGATTGAGCTCGTCGACCGAGGCGGGCGGCTCGCGCTGCTGCTTGAGGGCGAGCTCGGACAGCGAGTTGGCCTCGTATGGCAGGCGCCCGGTCAGGAGCTGGTAGGCGACGACCCCGAGCGAGTACAGATCGGCGCGCGGCCCGGCCTCCTCGCCCCGCGCCTGCTCGGGCGCGAGGTAGGCGGCCGTCCCGAGCACCGAGCCGACCTGGGTGATGCTCGACTGGTCGGTGGCGCGGGCGATCCCGAAGTCGGCCAGCTTGACCACGTCCGAGTCGGACACGAGCAGGTTGCCGGGCTTGACGTCGCGGTGCACGACGCCGTTGCGGTGGGCGTAGTCGAGCCCGCGGCAGGCCTGCGTCACCACGTCGACGGCCTGCTCGACGTCCATCGGGCCGTGGTCGCGGAGCAGCTCGGCGCACGAGTGGCCGGGGACGTGCTCCATCACGATGAAGTGCTGGTGGGCCTGCTCGTCGAACCCGAAATCGAACACCTGGACGATGTTCGGGTGCACCAGCCGGGCTGCCGACAGCGCCTCGCGGCGGAAGCGGGACACGAACGTCGGATCGTCCGCGAGATGCTCGGCGAGCAGCTTGATCGCGACGTAGCGCTCGAGGCGCTGGTCGAACGCCAGCTGCACCGTCGACATCCCACCGACGCCGAGGCGGCCCTCGATGCGGTACCGCCCGACGATCGCTGTTCCGTTAGTCACCCACCACCGCCGTTTCCGCCACCGTTCTCATTGCCCGCGCCGGTTCCGCCGCTGTTGGCCAGTTCCAGTCCCGGTGGTGGTCCCCACGCTGAGTCCCGCGCCACCGGTTGTCGTGCTCGTAGTAGAAGTACCCGTGTTCGTCGGCGTGGTTGCGGACGTCGACGTCGTCGAGGTCGTGGTCGTGGTCGATGTGCTGCTCGTCGTGCGTCGGCGTGGTGGTGGACGACGTCGACGGGGTCGTGCTCGTCGAGGACGTCGTGGCCGGGGTCGAGGTGGTCGTCGCCGTGTGTTGACGGCAGTCCTTCGCCGCGAGCTGCGCGATCGTCAGCGCGCCCTGGTTCAGGTTGCTGCGGAGCGTTGGGTTGACCGTGACCGGCAGCGTCGCCACGTCCCGGTTGAGGGCCGCGCTGGCGTTGACGGCGGCGCCGCAATCGCCCGACTGGACGGCCGAGCTGATCTCGTTGCCCTGGCCGCTCAGCGCGATCGACTCGTCACCTGAGAGCAGGCCGGCGCCGCCACCGCAGGCGGCGACGCACGATACGGCGAAGCCGAGCCCGCCGGCGAGGATGGCGCGAGGCGCGTAGCGCATCCGCGGCCTGACTTTAGAGGGTCGGCCCGTTGGCTTTGGGTTAGACGACGCCGGACCGTTCTCCCGCGGACGTCGGGTCAGAAGCCTCTCACTGACCGTACGCGAGGCGCTCGGCCAGCGAGTCCGGAAGCCGGGCGGCGCGGATCGCCGCCGCCGCCCCGGCGATGTCGTACTCCGTGCGCCGGTAGACCGCCTCCCACGCGTCGAGGTCCAGCTCGAGCCAGCCGGCGCGAGGGTCGCCGTCGCGCGGCTGGCCGACGCTCCCCGGGTTGATCAGCCACTCGCCCTGGGCGAGGTCGAGCTGCTCGCTCCGGCCCCCGGGTCTGGCCGCTGGCCGACTCGCCCTCGCCGCGCGAGAACGACAGCGCCACGTGGGAGTGGCCGATCAGGCAGACCCGATGCGACTGGGCGTCGAGGCACAGCTCGGCCTGCAGCGGCGACAGCACGTATTCCCAGACGGGGTCCCTCGGGCTGGCGTGGAACAGGCCGACGTGCTCGTCGAGATAGGCGGGCTCGAGCTTGTCAGGTACTCGCGGGTCTCGGCGCTGATCACGCCCTGGGTCCATCTCGCCGCGAGCGCGGCGCCGCGCGAGAACTCCTCGAGCGGGAGCGCACCGCGGACGCCGAGGTCGTGGTTGCCCGCGAGGCAGATCGCGGCGTATCGCCGGGCCAGCTCGACGCACGCGTCGGGCTCGGCTCCGTAGCCGACGAGGTCGCCGAGGCACCACATCTCCTGGCACTCCGAGGCCTCGATCGCGTCGAGGACCGCCTCGAAGGCATGCCGGTTGCCGTGGATGTCAGAAACGATTGCGACTCTCATTTTCGGTGCGACTTGGTGACGCGCGGCTACAGTCTTGCGGGTGAGGCACCCCTCGCGCCACCGATTGGTTGAATCGATGCTGCTGGCGCTCGCCGCCGCGGAGGGTGGCGTGCGGCTGCTTTCTCCGCGCGAGCGGCCAATCGAGCCTGCAGAGATAGATCTTCACAGCTTTTTCAGCGAAGCCGAGATTCGAGCGTGGAGCCAGGTTCGCGCGACCCCAGCTGGCGCTCGGTCTCGGCCGCGCCGCGATCGAGCTCGGCGCGCTCGCACTCGTCGTTCGCCGGCCACCACGATGGCTGTCCGGCCAGTCCACAGCGCCCGGCGATCCGCGGCGCCCTTGCCGGCGCCGGCCTGGCCGTGGGGCTGTCGCTGCCGGCGCTGCCGCTGTCGGCGATCGCGCGCCGGCGCGGCATGGCGGTCGGGCTGGTCACCCAGTCCTGGCGCGGCTGGGCCGGGGATCTGGCCAAGGGCGCGGCGATCGAGTCGGCGCTCGCGGCCGCGGCCGGCAGCGCGGCGGTGGCCGTCACCAGGCGGTATCCGCACCGCTGGTGGCTGCCGGCCTCGGCCGGATCGGTGCTGTTCGGCGCTGCCCTGGCGGCGCTGGCGCCGGTCGTGCTCGACCCCATGTTCAACGACTTCACGCCGCTGCCCGAGGGCGAGACGCGCTCGGACGTGCTCGAGCTCGCTCGCGCCGCCGGCGTGAAGGTGGGGGAGGTGTACTCGGTCGACGCCAGCAAGCGCACCACCGCGGCCAACGCCTACGTGGCCGGACTCGGGCCGACCAAGCGGGTGGTGCTGTTCGACACGCTGCTCGATCGCTACAGCCGCGACGAGATTCGCGTCGTGGTCGCCCACGAGCTGGGCCACGTGCGACACCGCGACGTGCCCCGCGGCGTGCTGTACGCCGCGCTGGTCGCCCCGGCCGCCGCGCTCGCGGTGCAGCGGCTGAGCTGGGAGCTGTCGCCCGAGCGCGGCAATGCCGGCGCGCTCCCCGCGCTCGCGCTGGCGGCGGCGGCCGTCGGAGCGCCCGACGGGGTTGATCGGGAATCGCCTGTCGCGGGCGATCGAGCGCCGCTCCGATGCCTACTCGCTGGCGCTGACGGATGCCCCTGATGCGTTCATCTCGTTCGAGCGCGCGATCGCGGTGCAGAACGTCGCCGACCTCGAGCCGCCGCGGTGGCTCACCTCGCTGCTGGCGACGCACCCGCCGACGGCCGAGCGGATCGGGTCGGCGGTCAGCTTCGCGGAGCGCGCTGTCAACGGCTCCGCGCCGGCTGCCGACTAGCTCCTCCTCCTCGGGTGGCTCGATCTCCTCAGCGCCGCCGTAGCCGCCGTACTCGGGCAGGTTCTTGATCCCCTCGCGGGTCTGCCACTTCGAGTAGTTGTCCTGCATCGCGTCGATCAGCTCGCGCATGAACTTGGCGCTCAGGTTGATGCGTGAGACGACGACGCCGGGGATCTCGTCGTCCTCCACCTCGTGGTCCACGCGCGCAAACGTGATCGTGAACTCGTAGTCGGAGTGGCTTACGTTCGCGAAGTTCGCGTATACGCCGGCCATGATGTCCGGCGAGAAGTGGATGTTGATGTGCCGCTCTTGGCGGCCGGGATCGTCCATGGGAACGTAGTATCCCATCGTGAGGATCCTCGTCGTCGCCGTAGGGAGGCTGCGCCCCCCGTTCTCGGACGATGTCCAGCACTACCAGAAGCTGCTCGCGCGGCACGTCAAGCTCGAGCTGATCGAGGTGCGCGAGGACGATCAGGTCGGCCGGCGGATCCCCGAGCGGGTGTTCGTCTCGCTGCTCGATCGCGAGGGTGAGCAGCTCGACTCGCTCGCCTTCAGCCGGTTTCTCGAGGCGCGTCGCCAGAGCGCCCAGGACCTGTGCTTCGTCGTCGGCGGCCCGTTCGGGCTCGAGCTCGACGACGTCGACCACCGGATCTCGCTCGGGCGCATCACGCTGCCCCACCAGCTCGCCCGAGTCGTGCTGCTCGAGCAGCTGTACCGCGGTCACAAGATCCTCGCCGGCGAGCCGTATCACTACTGATGCCCGACTGGAGTCAAAGCGGCGCCTGGAACTTCCCGGGCGAGGACGAGCGGCAAAGGACCGCGCACACCGCGCTTGCGGCAGCGAGAGCACGCCCGCCGCGAGGTGCGGCTGTTCATGCGGCGGCTCGGGATTCTGCTGGTGGCGCTCGGTGCGATGGTGATCGCCGGCACGATCGGCTTCGCGGTGATCGAGCACGTCTCCCCGGCCTACGGGTTCGAGTGGACGATCGACACGGTCACCACGCTCGGGTCGATCCCCGACCCTCCGGACACTGGCGGTCGCGCGCTCAAGGTCGGCCTCGAGCTGTTCGGCATAGGTACGCTCTTCTACGCCCTCGCGACGGTCGCGGAGTTCTTCGTCTCGGGGCAGCTCAGTGGGGTCCTCGAAGAGCGCCGGATCGAGAAGATGATCAGTTCGTTCACCGACCACTACATCGTCTGCGGCTTCGGCCGCGTCGGGCGCCAGGTGGTGCGCGACCTGCGGACCGCCGGCGCCAGGTACGTCGTGATCGACCCCAACCCGGCCAATCGCGAGGCCGCGCTCGCGACCGGCGCGCCGCTGATCGAGAGCCAGCCCTCGGACGACGAGATCCTCAAGCAGGCGGGGATCGATCGTGCCCTGGGGGTGATCGCGTGCGTCGACTCTGATGCGGAGAACATCTTCATCGCGCTCACCGCGCGGGAGCTGCGGTCTGACATCTTCATCGTCGCCCGGGCCTCGGCCGAGGACTCCGAGAAGAAGATGCTCCGCGCCGGCGCCGACCGGGTGATCTCGCCGTACAAGACCTCGGGAGCGGCGATGGCGCGGGTGGCGCTCCGCCCCCAGGTGGGCGGCGCGTCTCGAAGTCGCCGACTACCGGATGGAGGAGATCGAGGTCTCGCCCGTGTGCGAAGGAGTGGGCAAGAAGATCGCGGACGTCGAGCGGACCCGCCCTGATCGTGGCCGTCCGGCACCCGGACGGCGAGCTCGAGACCCAGCCGCCGCCCCAGACCGTGCTCAACTCCGGAGACCTGATCGTCGCGATGGGCGCGCCGACCGCGGTCGAGCGGCTCGAGCGGATGTTCCAGCCACCGCGGGTCCACTCGGGGATCCGGCCGACCATCCCGGGGCCGTGAGGGACGTCGAGGCAAACGCTCCGCTCCAGGAGCTCGCCGCCGCCGTCAACGGCGCGGCCGCCGCGGTGCGAGGGGACGCCGGCGCGCCGCCGGCGGCGCCGACGCTCGACCGCCCACGCCACAAGGGCCAGGGCGACTACTCGACGAACGCCGCGATGCTGCTGGCGCCCGTGCTGTCGGCACCGCCGCGGGCGATCGCCGAGCGGATCGGGGCGGAGCTGTCGGCGACGCTCGGCGATCAGCTCGAACGGGCCGAGGTCGCGGGGCCCGGCTTCGTGAACCTGTGGCTGTCGGACGCGTGGCACCGCCGCGCGCTTCGATCGGTGCTCGACGCCGGCGAGCGGTTCGGCGCCGGCGGCGCCGACCCGGCCGAGCGGATCTCGGTCGAGTTCGTGTCGGCGAACCCGACCGGGCCGCTGGTCGCGGCCAGCGGGCGCCATGCCGCCTACGGGGATGCGCTCGCGCGGATCCTCGAGCACCACGGGCATTCGGTCACGCGGGAGTACTACTTCAACGACGCCGGCAACCAGATCCGGCTGCTCGGCGCGTCGGTACGCGGCCCGCGCCCGGGGCGAGGACGTGCCCGAAGGCGGCTACCAGGGGTCGTACGTAGCCGATCTGGCGGCGGAGATACCGGGGGCGGCCGAGGAGAGCGTCGACGAGGTGGCGCGGGGCGGCCGTCGAGGTGCTGCTCGCTCAGATCAAGGCCACGCTCGATCGCTACGGGGTCGTGTTCGATGTGTTCTTCAGCGAGCGGACGCTCCACGAGGGCTGGCCGAGCCCGTTGCAGCACGCGCTGACGGTGCTCGAGCAGGTCGGCCACGTCTACCACGCCGACGGCGCGATGTGGCTGCGCACGACGAGCTTCGGCGACGACAAGGACCGGGTGGTCATCCGCTCCAACGGCGACCCGACGTACCTCGCGGCCGACATCGCCTACATGGAGAACAAGCGCGAGCGCGGCTTCGACCGCCAGCTGGTGCCGGTCGGGTCCGATCACGCGGCCTACGTGCGGGCGATGAAGGCGGCGATGGCCGCGCTCGGCGGCGATCCGGACACGGTCGAGCTTCCGCTGCTCCAGTTCGTCCACCTGGTCGAGGGCGGCGAGGTGTTCGCGATGTCTAAGCGCCGCGGGGACTTCGTGACGCTCGACGAGCTGCTCGACGAGATCGGCGTCGACGCGACCCGGTTCTTCATGCTCCAGCGATCGAACGACCGGACGATCGAGCTCGACGTCGAGCTCGCGCGCAAGCAGTCGCGGGAGAACCCCGTCTACTACATCCAGTACGCCCACGCCAGGATCGCCTCGATGCTGCGGCGGTTGCCGTCGGCGCGGGTCGAAGACGCGCTGGGCGCGGACTGGGGCTCGGAGCCGCTCGAGGACCCCGAGCGCGACCTGATCAAGAAGCTCGTGGCGTTCCCGGGCGAGATCGCCGAGGCGGTCGAGCGGCGGGCGCCGCACCGGATCGCGGGCTACGCGCTCGAGCTCGCCCAGGACTTCACGGCGTTCTACGAGGCGTGCCGGGTGGTCGGTGCGACGCCGGAGGCGGTCGAGTCACAGCAGGGTCGCGCTGTCGGTGGCGGCGCGGACGACGATCGCGCTGTCGCTCGGCGCTGCTCGGGGTGAGCGCGCCGGACGCGATGTAGACGCCGCGTCGCAGCGCGATCGCGGGTTCGCGTGACGGCTGGGATGGCGCGGAGCGGGCTCAGCCGCGGAACTGGCTGAGCTCTTGATCGAGGCGCTGCGCGTCCGCCGGGTCGAGCGTCGGGCGGACGCGGCCGGCTCGCGCGCGGCCGCTCGCGTGCGGCGCCTCCAGCGCGGAAGCGTCACGAACGAGGATCGCGGCGCCGATCGGCCAGGATCGCCGGCGGGATGATGTAGACGGTCAGGTTGAATCCGTGCGCCGGCGGCTTGCCGAGGACGGCGGTGCCGTACTGGGCGACCAGGTTGTTGAGGATCTGCGGCTTGGTCTCGCCCTGAGCGATCAGCCCGCGGATGTACGACGCGCTCGGAGTCGGCCTCCGGCGATTGCGCCACCGCCAGCGGCTCGCGGCAGGCGGTGCACATCACCTCGCTCTCGATCTCGGTCAGCGACGCGCGAGGGGTGACCGCCGCTGTCGCCGCCGCCGGCGCGAGCGCGAGCAGCCCGGCCGCGAGCGCGATCAGGAGGGCGATCGCCCCGGTGCGAAGGCCGGTCCGGGTCATGCCGACTGGGCCAGGATCCGGGTCATCGTCTGCTGGAGCCACGCGCCGGCAGCTGGTAGCGACGCAGCGCGACGATCCGTCCCTGGCGGTTGATCACGAACGTCTCCGGGACGCCGGTCGTCCCGAACCCCTTCACGAAGTTCCCGCTGACGTCGCGGACCACCGGATAGGTGATGCCGTGTTGGCGGACGAACTGCTCGGAGTCGCTCGAGTTGTCGAGGTAGGTGACCCCGAGCACGGTCGCGTTGTTCTTGACCAGCGTGCGCTCCTCCTGCTCGAGGATCGGCGCCTCGGCGACGCAGGGCTGGCACCAGGACGCGAACACGTTGAGCACGACGACCTTGCCGCGCATGTTCGCGAGGCTCTCGAAGCCCGACGAGCCCAGGATCGGCAGCTTGGTGTGGGCGCCCGGCGCCATCGGAAAGTCCCCGCGCGCGACCGAAGCGTCGATCGACGAGCTGGTCCCCTGATGGGCGACCCCGAACGCGAGCAACGCGAGCAGCCCGACCGCCACGGCAACGGCGACGGCTGGAATCGTGAAGCGGCGCATGATCGGAGAGTAATACGCGCGGTTTGCCGACCGGCACCGCTCCTCGATGCGCGGTCGGAATCGGCCCTCGCGGCACCCGCGTCCGGAGAACGGTCATGGTTGGTTCGAAACATTCTTTCGCCGCGACCCCTCCTGGTCTGAGATGGTTGCGCCAGATCCGGGAGGCGATCGATCACGAATTTCGAGGCCAACTTGCCTGCGCCTATCAACCCAGCCGGCCCCGAGTGGCCTCCCGAGATCGGGGAGGAGGATGCCCCGACGCCGTTCGCGCTGCACCTGGAGCCGATGGAGGACGGCTGGGTGCGCGTCCGTGTCGAAGGCGAACTCGCGCTCAACAGCTCCTCACTGCTCGAGCGGGCCGTCGAGGCGGAGCTGATCTCGAACAGCAACGTGCTGCTCGACCTCTCCGAGATCGAGTTCATCGACTCGGCCGGACTCAGGGCCATGACCGCGCTCGTCCGGATCGCCAAGGCGACCGGCCGCAAGCTGAGGCTCAGCACCGACCTGCCGGCGCATGCCCGCCGTCTCATGGAGATCGTCGGCCTGCTGCCGTTCGTCCCGATCGGGATCGACGATCCGTGGACCGACGGCTCGGGTTCGCTGCCCGACGCGTCAGCCTGAGCGCTCGCCTGACGGCCGCACGCGACCGCCGGCGCAGGCCCACGGCGGACGCCGGACGCAAGACCAGGTCTCGCGGCCAGCGTCCGCCGATTGAGGAGACAGGTGATACGCGGTCCGGAATACCACAAACCGGAGGGCCCATCCGAGTTCCGCCCCGTGGTTCGTTCGAAACTAACTAGGTCCGGAGCCGCAACGCTCGCGCGACCGCGATGGGGTCGCGATCCCGATCGGCGGTTCCCCCGATCGCTAGCATCTCCGCGCACTTGCGGACGTAGCTCAGTTGGTAGAGCGTCGGCTTCCCAAGCCGAAGGTCGCGGGTTCGAGACCCGTCGTCCGCTTTCACGGACTCGCAGCGGCTCGCACGATTTCGCCGCAAATGGAGCGCTTTTGGCCATAGTTCGATGGTCGTCGAACATGCGAGGAACAGCAGGGTTCTGCGTATGCGGCGGAGGTCGAGGTTCCATCTAGGTTCCATCGAGGTCCCATCGTCGGCATCGAACAGCGCGGCGACGGGTCGTCGATGGCGGCTGGATGAGGACGGCCAGGCGGGGCCGGCTGTGGGTCCCCGGAGGGTCGATGCTTGCCGGTCTGGACGCCTTCAGGCCGCTCACGGCAGGGTCGCCTGCGCGTCGCCTCGCCGAAGCGCGCCGGGTCGCCACGAAGCGGGCTACTGGCGATTGCTACGGCCCGGGCCGTCCCGTCGCGGTGGGACGATCGGCGGATGCCCGATCACACGCGCGCGTGATCAAAGGTGCGGAGTGAACTACGCCCGTCACCAGCAGTACCGGCGTCTGGTCCGCGCGGGTCGCCTGGGCCTCGCCAGCGCAGCGGCGGCCCTAATTGGGCTGCTGGTCGTTGTCGTCGGCGCTGCGCCGCTCGGCCTGCTGCTCATGGCCGTCGCTGGGGCGCTCGGTCTTCGGGCTCGCCGTTGGCTGTCCCTCGCCGGACGCAGCGGGGTCGGTGCTTGCTCCGAGGACGAGGTGCAGCGGGCGCTCGCGCCGCTGCGGGCGGAGAGGTGGCGGCTGCGTCATTCGCTGACGTGGCAGGGCCGGGGAGACATCGACTCGGTGGCGATAGCGCCCACCGGGATTGCGGTCGCGATCGAGACGAAGACGAGAACCTACGACGCCCGTCATCTGGCTCAGGCGCGCGAGCAGGCGGCGTGGCTGTCGCGGCGCCGGCGAAGGTGGGCGCGCAACGGCGCCCTGGGCGTCATGTGCGTTGTTCGCGCACGTGGCGTCGACCGGGTCGAGGAAGACGTCCTCGTGGTTTCGCTCGACCGGTTGACGCATGTCCTTCGCGTCGCGGCGGGGATGGATCCGGACGCGAATTCACGAACCTGAGCCGGACATCGACCCCTCCAGCCTGGGGGGTCGCAGGAGGGAGCGGGCGACCCGCAGGTTTCCGTCGGCAAAGCGAGACTGTCAGCCGGGAGATCGCATCCGCACTCGTCCGGTCAGAGCGCTTCGTGACGACTCCTGCGGGGGCGAATGGGATCGTGGGCTCTGGCACCCGCGGCGCCGGATCGGCGCGATTCCTGTGTCGCCGATGCGATCGTGCGACCGATGCGGCCCCCAAGATGAAAGCGATCGCGCCGCCGCGGGAGAGCGCACGCCCAGACTCAGCGAATCCAGTCGTTTGCGGTGCCCGGCGCAAGGCGAGTCGCCGGTAATCGACAGCGACCCTTTTAGGGCTGCTCATGCTCGTCGTCGGTGTCGAGCTCGATGATGCGCGCGCCTGCGGCGCTCCAGCGCGGAGGCAAGCCGACCGACGCAGTGCCGCGTACCACGCTGAGCACCAGCTGTCTCCGGCGGCTCCCACCGCGGCTACTGTCGGGGAACAGAGGGCCGCGGGCAGCGGGGCCGGTGTCCACCGTGTTGTCCACTTGCACGGGGCAGAGCACCTGTATCCATGCCATCTCCGCCACCGCCCAGCGGATCTTACGGGCGCCGGCAGCCTCCATATGGCAACGCTCATCACGTGGTGTATCAGCCCAACAGAGTACGAGTGCGCTCCGGGGAGTCAGCGGGTATCTAACCTCGGCTGCGTCCATCGGGGTGTTCCTGCCATCGGCCCCCCGCTCGCGGTTCCAGCAGACGAGCGGCGCGTCACTCGTGAAGAGGCAATCGTCCGAGAACGTCACCAATCGCCAACGCATGTTCGCGAGCACGTCTGTCAGATGTCCGCCGCTGGCGCGCGCCCGGTCGCTGCGCTTGGTTCCACTCCGACGCATCGCGATATGCGTGCGAGCGCGTGATTTGCAGCGCCAGGTAGGAGGCAAACGTGCTGCGCTCACTGCCGAGAAGCGGGAATTCGCCTCTGCGTAGTCGTTGAAGCAGGTCATCTCCAATCTTGTCTGTTCGCTGCAGCAACTCGACCTCGATGCGGTGGTCGAGGCCGCCGTCAGCCGTGAGCACCGAATAAAAGGAGTCCTCACCGCCGACCTTCCGGATGGAGCGTGGGTGACGCAGCAGCTTGCCCTGCTCGATGACCTTCACGCGGTTCGAGTCGGCGAAGGGCCGGAGGTAGGACTGGGCCACGACGTGCTGGAACATCGCCTTATGATGCTGCGCCGCTCGGCGGCAGTTCGGGGCCCTGCGGTTAGCTGCCAGCTTGCGCCCGCCTCGTCCTAGCCCGGCGGTAGCTTGGTGCCATCGCTGCCGGATTGATGAGGAGCCTATGTCGGTAGGCGGACCCGCCGCCTCTCGCGGCATCGCGTTCCAGCATGCAGAAGCGGTCGTTGCCTGCGTGTAAGCCCTGGAGTCGGCGGATATTGGCTTCCTCAGAGTTGAGGGAATCGAGGACATCGTGGACTTTGAGCTGTGTCGCGGAGACGGAAGCCGGGTGCGGGTCTGTCAAGCCAAGACCTGTCAGGAGCCGTACACCTGGGCGCCCGGAGAGATAGTGTCGACGATTGCTCGTTGGCGGGAGCTATCGAACGCTGACGACGCCCGGTTCGAGTTCCTGACAGACGGCAGCGCTGGGAGAGAACTCGCCAACCAACTGCAGCCCGCGCTTCGCAGAGCACAGAAGGGCACGCTCACCGAGGATGACCGCGTGTATCTGGTCTCGAAGGGGCTCGACGCCAACGACCCGGTGCTCGCTCGTGTCGGAATCGAAAGCAGACAGCCGGACGCCGATGCCCTGTTGGACCGGGCATCCCTTCGCTTGCTTAGGCTGATCGAGATCGGTGGGGGCGACGCGTCGACAGAGCGCGCTGACGACCTCATCAACGCACTGTTTCGTCTCGTCGTTCTTCGCGCTGGAAACGACGACCCGGACGCGCGCCTCATCACCCGAGAGGAACTCTCTGACGTCGCCGGCATCGACCTCGTGGCGGTCGACAGCACCCGCGCCTGGGATGACGACGCGCGTGAGGCCTACTCCACGAGGCTGCAAGCGCACCCACCGCACCCATCGCTCGTCATGCTCGAAACCCGGGAGCTCGGGCGTCAGCCCTCGGCCCTGACTCTTGTGAGCCGACAGTCCGCCGAAGCTTCCACCCAGTCACAGCCGCAACCCGCCACCGAGCTCCTGAACACCGAAGCTGGGGCCATGCTGAGTGGAGGGCCCGGGAGCGGAAAGAACACGACGCTCGAGCTCCTGATACCTGAGGCCCTTGATCGGGGGCTCTTTCCCGTCCTCATCTCGGTCGAGGGCTATGAGGCTGGCGGCCTTTGGCCACTCGTGCGCGAGTCCGTCGAGCGCGGCGTCGGGCATCGCCTCGGCCCCACCGCCGTGCAGGACGTGCTAAGCGGGGAAGGTGCGGCGCTGCTCATCGACGGCGCCGGAGAGCTTCCGCCCGAGGCACGGGAGTCGCTTCTCGCAGACATGCAGCGCGTCCAGCGGGACTACCGCCAACTGCGCATCATCGCGACGAGCCGCGACCCTGCACGGCTACGTGCTCTCGGTCTAGCGAGCTTCGTGCTCCAGAGGCTCGACCCGGCGCAGCGAAGGCAAATTGCGCAGGAGCTGCTCGGCGATTCTGTTGAGCCGGTGGTTCGGGAGGTTGAGGAGCGGCTGGGCGACGTGGTGGCGAATCCTCTGCTCTTTGTAATGGCGCTGAGTCTGGCCGACACAGGCGTCCAGGCTGACACGCGAGCGGAGCTGTTCGTTCGGTTCGTCGAAGGCCTGGCTGCTCGTCCAGGCGGTGACCAGCTAAGCGACCTGGTCATCGCGCTTCTCCGAGACGCTTGCTTTAAGTTGCGTAGCAGCGACGTGTATTCGGCAGATACCTGGATGTGGCGACGACTCCTGGCGGCGGGCCTGACCCGCCTTGCGGAGGCGAGGATGTTCACCGCGGAGACCATGAGTGCCGACGAAGCGTTGCAGCGGGCGCAGACCGGCGGGCTCCTGCGAGTTTTTCCAGGCTCGGGTTTAGTCGGTTTGATCCACGACCTGTTCTGCGACTTCTTCGCTGCTGAAGCAGCAAGGGCCGAACAATCGGAGCTTCCCGATCTTCTTCCAGAATCCCTTGAGGAGACGGCCGTCTTCCTCGCCGAGCGTGGGAGTCTGACGGCATCCCAGGCACGCGCGATCGCGGGTAACCCAGTGGCTGCCGCGAGATGTGCCGCCGCCGAGCCACCCGGGGGCCGCTCGGTCCGACGAAGAAGCGACGCAGCTGCTGGCTCTGCTTGTCGACCAACTGGGCCCAGATGCTGCTGACCGCCTCGCCGGCGTGCGCCTTCGCGTCCTGGAGACGGACCGGGACCTACGTCTTCGCATTACGGCCGGATGCCAGCGACGTGCGCCGCGACTTGGATGGGGAACAGGCAGCACAAGTCGCGCAGCGTGTCGTGAAAGTAGCCCGCGGGGCTTCGAGCCTAAAGGCAGCGGTTGCTGTGTGGCTGGCAGAGCTAAGGGCATCGCTGGCCGACCGTCCTGAGGGCATCGTCACGGCGATTCCCAGCGAACGCGAGCAGCTGCCAGAGGCGCTGGAGCAAGCGTTCACCGCGCGCGAGGTCGAAGCTAAGGCCCTCGTCAGGGGAACATCATGGCCTCGCCTCGCGTTTGGCCGGCGATGGTGTCCGTCTTCCGGGCCACGAGCGGCTCGCTCGTTCAGCGCATGCTCGCGGCGCTCGACACCGCCGAGCTCGAAGGAGGCGACATCCGCGTCGGCAGTCCGCCGCACTGCCGATGGTGCCTCCCGAGGGCGAAGTGTGGGAGACGACGGTCTCGCTGCGTGCCGAGGATCATCCCGAGCCGCTGGTCGAGCTGCGCCGGCTGGTTGCCCTCCCGCAACGCCTACCAGGGCGAGCGTCGGTCCGTGCCTGACCCCACGGGGCTGCCCCGGACGCATGGGTTGGGATCGGCTCGCTCGTCGCCGAGAGCAGGCTCACGAAGCGGCGGCAGAATCGCCCGTTTACATACGCACCGTAGCCCCAGGCAACCGGCTCCTCGGCAGCCACCGCGACGCTCGGAATTGGGCGATAGGAGTAGCGCGCGATTCGGCGGTCGGTGCCGTTCGTCGCCACGTTGAGACCGGCATCGACTCTCCGCGCGGACTCTTGCTTCGATCAGGGCGCTAGCAACGGAGGCGGCAAGCACCCGATGCACGTTTGTGGCGACGAGCAGGGACGGGGCAGCGGCGGGCGCGAGCCCTGTCTTTGTGGCCACGTGCGTCGGTGGGTACCGGGTGCTTGCGGGAAGTGCTCCGGCGGCCGTGCTTGCGATTCCGGGCGCGCCGGTCGCGCTGCACTTTGTGCAGCGCCGGTCATACGAGACTGCGCCCTGCGGTCGTGGGTGTCTTGGTGATGGGCGACAGGCGGGGTGGTCAGTTGCGCGATGGGGGCTCAGGCGGAGGCGTGTCGGGGGGTGGTGGTGGCGGGATCGTTGTCAGCTCGGGCGTGCTGTCGGGCCAGATGAGCAGGACCCGGCAGGGGGCGTGGTCGATGACAAAGCGTGTGGTGGGGCCGAGGCTGCGTGGGCCGAGGCGCTCGCGGTCTCCGTCGCGGGCGAGGATGAGGATGTCGATGTCCTCGGCGGCCGCGACGACCTCGCGTTCGACTCGTCCGCGTCGGGACTGGAGGGTGGCTGGGCGTCCCAGTCTTCCTTGGGCTTCGGTGAGTAGCTCGTGGGCGGCCTGTTCGGAGATCGTCTGCAGTTCCTGTGGGGGTGGGGGTGGGTGTCGGCCGAGCAGGCCACGGCCCGCGGCCCGGGCGACGGTTTCGGGTTCGGTGCTGGCGACGTGCAGCAGCGTGATCTCCGCGTCGCTGGGCAAGAACGCGTTGGCGTCGTCGATGGTGGCCTGCCAGGTGTCCTCGATGATCCAGACGAGCGCGCGCATGTCGGTCTAGGTCTTGAGAGCTAACCACAGCAGCACGGTCGCCGCGACCAGGCCTGCGGGCACGGTCAGCGCGCCGAGGCGCAGGAACTCGCCCAGCTCGACGTCGGTGTCCTCGGCGCGCAGGACGCGGCGCCACAGCAGCGTGGCCAGCGATCCGACATAGGTGAGGTTGGGGCCGACGTTGACGCCGATCAGCGTCGCGAGGACCGGTCCCGGACCGGCGGCCGTCGCTGCCACCGGAATCAGCATCAGCGTGGCCGGGAGGTTGTTGACGAGGTTCGCGAAGATGGCGCTCAGCGCGGCGATCGCGAGCAGGTCAGGCAGCGAACCGCCGGTCGGGAGCACCGCGCGTACCGCGGTATCCAGGCCGTTGGCGCTGGCGGCCTGGACGATCACTCCGAGCCCGAGGACGAAGATCAGAAACCCTGGCTCGGCGGCCCGTGCCAGCTGAACCGGGGTCGCGGTCTTGCGGGCGAGCGCGGGGATGGTGATCGCGGCGGCGCCCGCGACCGCAAACCACACCGGCGCGATCCCGGCCACCGAGCTCAGCGCGAACCCCGCGAGCGTGAACGCCAGGACCCCGACCGCGAACCGCGGCAGCTCCGGGCGCGCGGGGCGCGTGCCCGCGTGGCGCGGGCGGGTGAGATCGACCGCGAAGAAGCGCGTGAACACCACCCACTCCACACCCACCGCCGCGATCGTCGGCAACACCATCAGGGCAGCGAACCGCGGGAACGACAGGTGGCTGGCATGGAAGGCCAGCAGGTTGGTGAGATTGGACACCGGCAACAGCAGCGACGCCGAGTTGGCCAGGTGCGCGCACGCGTACACCTGCGGCTTGGCGCTCGTGCGCATCCGCGCCGCCGTCGCGAACACCACCGGAGTAAGCAGCACGATCGTGGCATCGAGGCTCAGCACCGCCGTGATCGCCGCGGCGATCACGAACACGAACGCCAACAGCCGCTGCGGGCTTCCCCCCGCGCCCCGGGCCATCACCGCGCCCATCGCGTCAAACAACCCCTCACGCCGGCAGCCCTCGGCGATCAACAGCATCGCCGCCAGAAAACCCACCGTCGGCCCCAGAGCCCGCAGCGCGTCGTCCGCCCCCGAAAGCCCAATCGCACCAACGACCACGAGCAGCACCGCCCCCGCGCACGCCGCGGCCGCCTCTGACAGATACGGCGGGCGGGTCACCGCGACCGCGAGCGTCACGGCCAACACCACCAACGCCAGCCCGAGCGAGAGACCGTCAGTCACGCCCGTCGCTCACGGATTGCCCGCCGGCGCACAGCACCACGCTGCGCGCTCGCGGGCCCGAACGCCGTCGGCTGATCTGATCGCCATCGCTGCCAGCGAGAGTATGCGCAGACCGACCTGCCCGCCACCTCGCCACCTGCCCGCGCACGCGGTCGCCGGCCGGCAGCCCAACCCGCTCAGGCGCCGTCAGCCGCCCGCACCACGACTGACCCCGCCGCGCCTTCCGGCCGCAGCGAGCAGCCCCAGGAATATCATCGAGCTCTCCTTGCTCGAGCCGCAGGGAACAGACGCTCCAGGCGGACAGTCTGGATCTGCGCGGGAGTCGAGCACCTCGCGGCCAGGGTTGCTAGCAACTTGCGAACCCGGGTCGCGTTGGCTCGGTTTCGGCGCCGGACATCTCTGCGGAGCAGCGTGCAGCGTACCCCGTCGGCATCGAGAAGCCGCCGTAGCTGGCTGTACTAGGGCTTTGCCTCGAGGACGAGGTTGAATGGCGTTTCGGTGGCGCGGCGAACGCGAGTGAAGCCTCCCTGCTTGAGCACCTCGGTGAGCCGTGCCTCGCCTGCCTGCGCTCCTAGCGCAAGGCCGACCTCCTGGGACAGTGAGGCTGGTGTGCAGATGACCGTGGACGCGCCGTAGAACACCCGCCCGACCGGGTTGAGGTTGTCCTGGACTCGGTCGTTAGCGAACGGCTCGACAATCATCCACGTGCCATCGGAGTCAAGACTCTGCAGAACATGCGCCGACGCGCCTACCGGATCGCCCATGTCGTGCAGACAATCAAAAACGCACACCAGGTCATAACCATCACCCGGATATTCCTGCGCGGACGCCACCTCGAAACTGATGCGGTCCTCGACCCCGGTCTCGCTGGCGATTTCGCGGGCGCGCTCGATCGACGCGTCGTGGTAATCGAAGCCGACAAACTCCGAGTTCGGAAACGCCGAGGCCATGATCACCGTCGACGCTCCATGCCCGCAGCCGACGTCAGCGACCTTCGCCCCGCGGTCGAGCTTCTCCTTCACACCCTCCAACGCCGGGATCCAGTCAGCGACGAGGTGGGCGCGATAGCCCGGCCGGAAGAAACGCTCCGTCGAGCGAAACAGTCGGTGATCGTGCTCATGCCACCCCATCCCCGTTCCGCTACGAAACGCCTCAACGATCTTATCCTCGTCGGCATACAAAGACGCGAACATGTCATAGACACCCAAGACGAAAAACGGGCTGTCCTCATCAGCGAGCGCGAGCGCCTGCTCGTCAGGCAGCGTGTACCGGTCGCTCTCAGGGTCGTAGGTCACATAGCCCCCGGCAGCCTGGTTTCTCAGCCACTCTCGCACCGAACGTTCCGCCGTGCCCGAGCGCTCCGCGACCTGCTCAGAGGTCAGCGGCCCGGCATGAGCCATCGCCTTATACAAGCCGAGCTTCTCGCCGATCACCACCAGCGGCGCGCTAATGATCGCGCCGATGTCTGTAAACGCCCGCCCCATAAAGGCCTCAAGCTTGGCCTCGTCAATCCCCGTTACACCCATGTCAATCCCCTCGGTCCAGCACGGCCTCACGAACCGGGCCGTAGCCGCGACAAGCACACCACAGTCGACAGGCCCCTGTCAACCCGGCGACTCGCAAACCACATCGAGGCTCGAATCCGACACCCCGTCCCCCCGGTCAGAAGCCGCGATCACGACCGAGTACGGTGCAGCCAGCAACACACACGGCGCCGCGGTCACCTCTACGACAGCCCAGCAGCGAGCGGACCAGTCGCCCGACCTCCGGCCGACGGGCAAGGCCCAGCACGAACAATTGAGAGACGACTGGAACCTTCCGACGATCCTCTCATGCACCGCTCTCTGCAGTCCGCGCAAGTACCGCAACCACACCGATCCACGTCTTTCAGCCAACGACCGGAGCGACCTCCTCCTCGCCACAAACGTGCATCGGGTCTCGCGATCCCGCTGCTCGAGGAGGCCGCCGGCGGCCACGTCCCGGGAATCGTCGGCGACACAAACCCATGCGTCGCGGTGCGCGACGCGGTGGAGCGGCTCGGGTTCGACGAGATCATCGTCTTCACCCTCCCCGCGCGAGTCTCGCACTGGTTGCGCCGCGACCCGCCCAGCCGGGTCGGGCAACTGGGCCTTCCCGTGACCGTCGTGACCGCTACGCAGTCCGCCCGCGCACTCTCCACAACCGGCTGAACGGCAGACCCACCGCTCAGCGAGCCGGCGGCGCGCCTGGCGTATCGCGGTTCAACAAATCGCTTCCGCGCCACCGGGGTCCGGCGGGGAGGAGAAAGCCTGACGACGCCGAACCTATTCCGGCCGCGCGCTGGTCCATGCGCCTGGAATCCGGCGCGCTCCTTCGGCCCGGCCCTCCACGGAACGGTCTCCATGGAGGGCCGTTTCCGTCCCTCGGCGGCGGGTTGGCCCGATCTGTGCCCGTCCCGAGCGAGATCGGCCAACCGGTTCGAAGGTCGCGGCGAGCAGAACCGTTCCCAGGATGAGAGCTGGACCGCGAGCCAGGCTGATGCCCTTCTCAGTCCGCGTTTCGGTTGCTGCAGGCATGAGTTCACCTCCATAAGGTCCAGTGCGCGGCCTTACTACCCCAGATTGCTGATCCGATAAGCGAGACGCATCGGGAGCGATCTACGTCAGCCTGCGAGCCGCGTGAGATTGGGAACCTACCCTCCGTCCACTCGAAGCATTTCGCCGATCCCGCCGGATAGGACGTCAGTAGTAGTGGCGCCGCCCGCCCACGGCACGTCCCATGGACCCAAGCACCATCAGGATAAGGCCGACAACCACGAGAATAATCCCGATGCTCCACAAAATGGCAATCTTTGCGATGAATCCGATTACCAGCAGGATGATGCCGAGGATGATCATCTACTTCTCCTGGCCGTCATTTGACGGCACGATGAGCTGATACGCACGCAAGCGTCACTCTACTCCCGCTCCCCGCTGGCTGTGAGCTTTATACACCTACGGACCGGACTTACGTACCAGACCCAGCGCCTGCGGCCTTCTGGTCCGGACACCAGCCGCAACCCGGACATCCGACAGACTAACCGCGGATTCCCGCAGCAAATGCGGCAGTCACGGTCCGCCGTGCTGTCATTGAGGACCAGGCCCGAAGCTCTGTCGCCGTGGAGTAGCGGAGCGTTGCGACGTCGACGTTGTCGCGCATGCTTACGAGACCAGCTATCGGACGGTGGCTGCTCCTTCGCGCTGATCAGCGGGCGCTGGTGTCCCCCGTCTGAGCGAACGCACACCCCGGCCCGGGGGCGACCGCCCCAGCGACAGCGCCCACCGGGCAGGGCCGGCCCCGTTCGAGGCTCGCCGGCCCGAGCGCTCGGTTTCTACGATGCCCCCGTCGGAGCGCCACAGCCGTGTAGGTGCTCGCGTAGTTGATCACAGCTCTCTACTGACCACCGCTGACTGCTCTCCAAGGCCTCGATCAGAACCTCGGCTGACCGAACCGTCAGCTCGCTCTCAGGCTCGCCGAACAGCAAGACATCCGCGGCCTCCAGAAGTTGCTCCCGCTCCCCGGCGTGCAGTCTGGTGGCTCCCCGCTCATCGATCATGTCGAGCAGCGCCGTGTAGTGAGCGCCACGAGCAATCATCGGCTCTGCGGTCATCATCGTAATACCCACGTTAGCGACCCTTCGCGCGCGCCGGCCGTCGATCTCGTCGATCAACAAGCTCGCGTCAACGGTGCCGCACCACGGCTCACATTCCAGCTGCGCAACCCTAGCCAGAATCTTGCAGCATGGTGAGCGCCTCGACCGGGGTCGGGGCGCCTGAACGGGCCGATGGTGCGCTGACAACCCAACCGTGGCGCAGCTTGTGCCGAGTCACGTTCGGCTGGGTCAGACTCAGGATCAACCTTCAGCAGTCGGAGCTGCGCCCCTATCGGCAAAGTTCGCCGTTCGCGTACTGCTCGCGGCGTAGTATCCGCATCGGATGGCAACTACCAAACCGCTCCCGGACTACGCACGGCCCGGGCGGCTGCCACGTCGCCCGCAGCGCTTTGCGCCCTACCGAATCGCGCGGTTCATCCTGACTGTGCTCGCACTCATCGGCACTGTCGCGATTGCATTGCTAGTCCTTGGACTGTGAAACGTGCACGCCGTCACCAACTACTTTCGCATCCACTAGGCGCCTGCCGTGCGAGACATCGGATGGTGGCTGAGCTACATTCCGCGCTTCATCGGCCATTTCAGGAATCGGCGTCAACTCGGCCAGTCGGTCGGGCCTGCCCTCCGCAGCGCCCGAGAACGAATGCGGCACTCCCGATAACCCGGTTTGGTTCGTCGGTCAGCGACCCCGCTGGCCTTGTCCCGCCCGCGCAAACGCTCACAAACCCTAGTCGCGGGGCGCGCCCTCCGTGCGGACAGCTGCTCGATGAGATCGTCCACGACACCTCGGATGAGCAATGACTCGGCCCACGCCAACGGCACGATCGCCTCGCGGGTCGCGCTGGATCAATTCGAGGTAGACCATTTCTGCGGGGTGGCACGGGACTTCTCCTTCCCGTGATCTCGAGCGTCCGGGACGGCTGACGCGGACGCGTGCTCCTGGGCGTGGCTGGCTTGTGAATCCCTCGTACTGCGGGAGCCCCACCGAGCCTGGAAAAACCACGCCGGGCCGGTGGCCCGTGAGGCCCTGCTCGGTTGTCAGGTGGGGCCCGGTTGCACGTCGGTCGCCGGGACACGATAGACCGTTGGGAGGAGCCTCCCATTCCAAACCGTCTGCTGGTTCAGCTTGAGGATCGCCGCGATCTCGTCGACGGTGAGGAGTTCCTCGGGGTCTGCCACGAGCGCAAAGCTATCGGCCGCGGGAAGCGACATCTGGTCGCGTTCCGCGTTCAGCCGCCTGACTCAAACGGTCACGTCAGTGCGCGGCCCGCCGCCGAGCGCTACGGGCGAACCTTCGTCTGGCGGTGCCGTTCGCGTCGCTGACGCCCAGCGTTGAAGGCCCGCCGGACGGGCGACAGTCGTGGCGGCCGCGTGCGATTGCGCCGTATCACCCGATTTCACCAAAATCGCCGACCGGCCCCAAGAGCGAGCCGTAGACGGGGCATAGATCCCCGATCGGATCGGCGTGGCTTTCGGCGCTGCGCAGACGAGTCTTGCACGCCAGACATTGCAAATGCGGCACCGGCCGGTCGTGCTAGTCGTACGATCGCGTCAGATATGCGCGGCGGGGATCGGTCGGACGGTGCAGGTCTGCGTTGGCCCGGGTGCCATCCGCTGCCCGGCTGTTCAGGCGTCGTCGGGCATCGATTGCCGCCGAGAGTCGCCGCGATCCGCGATCGCGAGTCAACTCGCCACGCCTACCCGCTGCCGAATTGTGCTCGGTCTGCGTCATGGTCGTCAAGCCTCCCGTCCCTCTGGTGGGTCCACGCGAAAGGCACAGGGGCTGGAACCCCGCGCGTTCAATCGGGTAGAGACGAGACCAAGCCGGTGGGGTAACGCCCACAGAAAGTACCGCACCGGCCCCGCAGTCAGAACCGATTAACCCATGCCTCCCGCCTCGTGGCGCGGATCGCGCCGTTGGTGGCATCCGGGCTTGGGCTGAGAATTCTGGCCACAGGACCAGCCACTTACCGACGGTACTCCGATTGCGGCGCTTGTGGGCGCTAATCCCAAAATTCGTCGCGACTGCGATGAATGAACCAGGGAGGTCGACCGAAGCGATGCTCGATCAGCCAAATTGGTCCGTTACACGCCCCGAGAAGGAGTACTGTCCAAACAGGGCCGTTATCGGCCGTGACTGCTCGATTCTCTCGCGCAGGCCCCCGCCGGGCAAGACCTGCCTCTCGCTGACCTCACGGGCCGTTTCGTCCAAGGCGACAGAAACGCCGTTCACAAGCAGGACCCGCCCTAACTTGCGGGGGTCCTGGTAGGAGATCAGTCATGACGATCCTGCGAAAGCTGCTAAAGAGCAGCGACGGGCACGCCGCAAGAGGCTGGCACAGGTTCGGCCATGGCGATCAAGCTGAGCGTTACACCGAGGCATGGGAGCACGAAAACTTTGCCGAAGAACAAGCGCGATGGGAACGAAGCGATCCTGAGTACGCCCGGATCTGCGAACAGGTCCGCCAAGCTAGGGAGAGGGGTGGGGAAGGTTCACGGCGCGCCGATGAAGCCAAGACCGAATGGGACGCTCGCGTTTACACGCAGCGTCAGGCAAACGATGATGCCCAGAGAGCGCACCATGCTTTGAAGGCCGACCAGACGGCCGGACGCCGACCGGCGCTCGCGGACCTCGTCCCAGCGGCAGCAGAGCCGTCCCCAAACAGCCCTACCACCCGTCGGCGAACCGGCACTCCCAACACCGGCGCAAACCGCGCGACGTCCACCGCGCCAAGCCCCCAGCGAAAACTACCCACGCGACGCCGGCAGGCCCCTACAGCCCGCGCCAATCCGAAACAGAACCAAGAACAGCCAAGCCGTTAGGCATTAGGGCAAAAAAAGAAAGAAAACGACCCGCCCGCCGTGCCCGGGCCGTGGCCGCCGGATCCCGCTCGCGGCGAGGCCCGACGGCCAGCGGCGGCGATCACGGCGGCGCGTGAGAGTCGCGCTTAGCTGAGCTTGATCACGGCCGGCGCGGCGCTCGCCTTCGCGGGGTGGTGGTCATCCTCGCCGCGGACGCGAATTCTGTGCTGGCTGACGTCACTCGCCGCAGCAGGCGCCGCACCCGCCTCGCGCGGCCTCACCCGCACCGACGCCTACATCCTGTGCAGCGTCGCGGGAGATCTCCAGATTGCCGTGCCGGTCCTCGGTCCAGGCCACGCGAGCAACGTTACGTTCCACGTGCCGCTGAGCGCGTTCTAGAGGTCGCCTTGTCGCGCGCGCGGGGATCGGCTGACTGCTCCGCGCGGTCAGCCGGCCGCTCGTAGCAACGCGAGGATCCGCGGATGGCCGTCGATCTCCAACTGGTCGACGACCTCGACCTGGTCGAGGCCGACGATGCACGCCAGTCGCCGCAGACCCTCCGGCGAGAAGCCCCAGTAGACGAAGTCATCGCGCGCGTACACATCCCCCGGCTCGTGAACCTCGATCGTCGGGACGCCGGCGGCCAGGCGCGAACCGTAGGTCTCGAGCACGATCTCGCCACCCGGTGCCAGCACGTCAGCGAGCGCCCGCAGCAGCGCGATCGGATCGGTCACGGGGTGCAAGATCCCGAAGCACAGCACAACTTCAAAGCGCTCGCCGAGCTCGCGCGCGTCCAGCGCGTCCATCCGGCGGTACTCGACCCGCGACCCGAGCAGCCTGGCGATCGCGCGGAAGCCGACGCCGCCGCGAAGCGTCACGCCGAAGCGAGCACGCACCCAAGCGACGTACTGCTCATTGTCGACAGCGACAACACGCCGCGCACCGGGGACCTCCGCGAGGAAACTGTAAAACCCATCGAACGCGCCGACGTCGAGCACGCTGCGCCCCGCAAAACGATCCGAGCCGAGAACCGCGAGGCGGTAGCCGTGATCGCGGGCGATCCCCGGCGTGACCCGGGCGCGAGCGCGAAGGTGTGAAACCACAGCGGAACCGAATCGCGGACGCGCTCGGCGTCCACCGCCGACGCGCCGATCGCCAGCACGTCAGCGATAAGCCGCTCGGCCAGGGACGTCTCGGGGATCGGTTCGGTCGGCTCGACCGCGTCTGCATGGGCTGCCAACGCATCAGCTCCAGTGTCTCGTTCACACTACGTTCACACCAGCATCACAGTCGAGCGTCAGCGGCTGGCGATTGTCGGCCCCGACATCGCAAGAGCCCCCGCGATGGGAGGAACCTGGCGGGTTGATACGAGTTGGCTTGAGCGCCGGGGCGCAGCGTGGGTGCCAGGTGTCGCCGACGTCATGGACCGCTCAGGCGGATGGCTGAACGCGGCGGCCCGCCAAAGCCCCGAGGCGCCGCCCCAATCACCCTAGAGGGCGACAATCCGTCGATGCCGTTCGCTGACGCTCAACAACACCGGCTGCTGGAGCTCCTGCGCGAGGCCGGCGAGGAGCCGGTCGGCTTTGCCGAGCTCCGCGCCGGCGGGATTAGCTTCCCGGCCGCCGTGGTCTCCGAGCTAGGGCTGAACGGATACGTGATCGAGCGTGTCCATGACCACGGGCGCGCTGGTCGGGGTGCGCCTGCTCGATTCACAACCCCGGGACACACCCACCGGACACCTTTGGCGCTGGCGACCGTGGCCGCACCGATAGCCAGGTCCGCCCGCCTCAGCCGACCAACCAGATCGCGCCGGTCGCGCACCTCGACCGGAAATGTCTTCAGCGGTCGAGCGCCAGTCGTCGCCCTCACAGCACCCGCCAGCGACCTGAACACACCCTGGGGACCCCGCACCATCGCGCCGGTGCCGACGTCGTACAGCGCCGCGTGCCAAGGGCATTGCAGGCATCCCTCGTCGGTCACGCGCCCCTTCCCGAGCGAGGCGAACAGGTGCCGACAGCGGTTAGAGACCGCGAACGGCATGCCCGCACTCATGCCAACGGCAAGAGCGCCGTGCGGCGTCTGCTCCACGACGAGCACCTGTGAGGCACCCAGGTCATCGACGGTCACGAGCCGGACGGGTGGACTGCTCAGAGGCGCTCACTATCTCACACGAGCGACGGTCGCTTGGCCGTCCTGAGCGTGACCCGGGGGATGGCGCTCGATTGCAGCCTGCCGGATGACCGCACAAGTTGACAAGCTGCAGGTGCGGTGTCGATCACCCCAGAATCGCCTAACGACCTCGCGCGTGTGTTTCTCGCGGACACCTACCGGACGCGTCCGCGGCGCGCGGGTAAGACGGTCGAGCATCCGATCGCCGTCGGC
>CAWJVJ010000008.1:0-378505 GCA_963846265.1 uncultured Solirubrobacterales bacterium | reverse complement strand
GCCGGCGTCCACCGAATGTGGCCTTGGTAATGCTAGGACGGGCGGCGGGTGAGCGACCGGGAGATGATCAGCCGCTGGATGTCGGACGTGCCCTCTTCGATCTCCTCGAGCTTGGCGTCGCGCATCCACTTCTCGACCGGGTACTCGCGGCTGTAGCCCCAGCCGCCGAGCGTCTGAACCGCCGCCCACGTGCACCACATCGCGGTCTCCGAAGCGTGCAGCTTGGCCATCGCCGCCTGCGCGGTGGCGCGCTCGCCGCGATCGAGCATCTGCGCGGCCCGCCACGTCAACAGTCGCGAGGCGTCGACCCGGAGCGCCATGTCGGCGAGGCGGAACGCCACCGCCTGGTGCTCGGCGATCGGCTTTCCGAACTGGACCCGTTCCTGGGCATACGCGACGGCGTACTCGAGCGCGGCCCGCGCCAGCCCGGTGGCCGACGCGGCCAGCGTCACCCGGCTGCGGTCGAACGTCTGCATCAGGCCCGAGAAGCCCTCGCCCTCGTCGCCGAGCCGGCGATCGTCGGGCACGAACACGTCGTCGAGGAACACCTCGGTGTTGGGGATCGCGCGCTGACCCATCTTGCGGATGGGCGGACCGCAGCGCAGCCCGTCGTCGCTCGACGCAACCAGAAACGCGGTGATCCCGCGGTAGCCGCGGTCGGGATCGACGGTGGTGAACACGACGTACGACGAGGCGACGCCGCCGTTCGAGATCCACGCCTTCTGGCCCGACAGCACGTAGCCGCCGTCGACCCGGCGGGCGCGCGTGCGAATCGACGCGGCATCCGACCCGCTCTGCGGCTCGGTCGTGGCCAGCGCGGTCATCGGCGGATCGTCCCCCGCCAGCGGCTCGAGCCACCGCCGCTTCTGCTCCTCGCTCCCGAGCACCAGCACCGGCTCGGCGAAGAACCCGTTCGAAGTGACTAGGTTGCCGATCCCGGAGCAGCCGTGCGAGAGCTCCTCCTGCACGATGCAAGAGGTCAGGCAGTCGGTCATGCCGGCGCCGCCGTACTGCTCGGGCAGCATGAACGACGTCAACCCAAGCCCCGCCGCCTTTCGCCACAGCTCCCACGGCACCTCGGTGTCGGCCTCGTCCACGGCCAGCGAGATCGGCCGGATCTCGCGCGCGGCGAAGTCGCGGCACAGCTCCTGAATCGCCCGCTGCTCCTGGGTGAGCGGCGCCGGCGGCGCGAACGCGCTCATCCAGCCCACCGCCGGGTCAGCTCCTCGGTGGCGTCCTCGCTCTGGGCCAGCAGCCCATAGGCCATGCGCTCGAGCCCGAGCCCCGCCGCCCGCGAGGTCTCCGGAAGCGAATCGATCACCTGCTTCGTCACGGTCACCGCCAGCCGCGGCAGGCCGCTCAACCGTTCGGCCAGCTCGAGCGACCGCGGCAGCGCACGGCCGGCGCCGACGACCTCGGTGACCAGCCCCAGCGACAGGGCGGTCGGCGCGTCGACGCGCTCGCGCAACAGGACCAACTCCTTGGCCCGGGCGGGTCCGAGCAGGCGCACCGCTCGTTGCGTCCCGCCCCAGCTCGGCAGGATCCCGAGCGCGACCTCGGGGAATCTGAAGTCGGCGTTGTCCTCGGCGATCCGGAAGTCGGTCGCGAGCGCGAGCTCGAGCCCGCCGCCGATGCAGTAGCCGGAGATCGCGCTGAGCGTCGGCTGCGGGAGGTCGGCGACCCGTTCGGCGAAGTCGCCGGTCGCGCGGTACGTGGCGAGGATCTCGTCGGGCGCGTAGCCGCGCGTCTCGCTGAGGTCGGCGCCGGCCGAGAACACCTTCTCGCTACCCGTGAAGATCACGCACGGCGCAGCGCGCACGTCGCGGTGCAGGAGCGCGTCGCACAGCTCGCGCTCGACCTGCTCGGAAATCGCGTTGAGCTTCTCGGGCCGGTTAAGCCTGACGACGCAAGCGTGTTCGTGGCGCTCGAGCGCCACCACCTCAGGCACCGACGGTCTCCTGTACGGGCAGCGCCGCTCCGTACTGGAGCAGTCCGTCGAGCCCGCGCTTGCGCGCCTCGCCGGCGATGATCATCCGCTGGATCTCCGAGGTGCCCTCCCAGATGCGGTCCACGCGGATGTCCCGGTACAGCCGCTCGACCGGGTTCTCGCGCATGTAGCCGCGCCCGCCGAAGATCTGGACGGCGCGGTCGATCACGCGTCCCGCCGCCTCCGAAGCGGTCAGCTTGACCATCGCCGCCTTGGCGTGTAGCAGCTTGCGCGGCATTCCGTTGTCGGCCTCCCACGCCACCTGGTGGGTGAGCGTGCGGCACAGCGCGATGTCGCAAGCGCTGTCGGCGATCATCGCGCCGATCAGCTGGTGGGAGGCGATCACCCCGCCCGACTGCACGCGCTCGTTCGCCCACTCGGACGCGAGCGTCAACGCTCGCTCGGCCGCGCCGGTGGCGCGCGCGGCGATCATCAGTCGCTCTTCGACGAACCAGTCACGGGTCAGCTCGTAACCGCCCCCGACCTCGCCGAGCACCTGCTCGGGGCCGAGCGTGACGTCCTCGAACACGAACTCGGGGTGCTCGAATACGAACGAGTGCATGTAGGCCGGGGTGCGCTTGACGCTGACGCCCGGGAGGTTCTTGTCGACCAGGAACAGAGTCGGGGCCCGCTCGGACCCGGCGAGCGCCTGGACGATCAGAAAGTCGGCGACGTCGCCGACGGTCACGAACCACTTCTCGCCGGTGAGGCGAAATCCCCCGTTCCGATCGGTGCTTGCCACCGTCTCGATCAGCGACGGATCCGAGCCCGCCTTCTCCTCTGTGACCGCGAAGCAGTCGCGGCGCTCGCCTGCGATCGCCGGCAGCAGGTAGCGCTCGCGCTGCTCCGGGGTGCAGTGGCGCAGCGCGTTCGCCGGTCGCCAGACGGCGTCCCACAGTGCGCCCGTGAGCTGGCCGAGACGTTCCTGGACGATCACCTGGTCGAGGATCGACAGTCCCTGGCCGCCCCACTCGAGCGGCATGTTTATCGCGTTCAGGCTTGCGCTCAGCGTGAGCTCGCGGATCTCGGACAGCGACTGGCCGGAGAGCCCGCGGTGCTCCTCGCACTCGTCCTCGTAGGCCATGATCTCGCGCGCCAGCGCGGCCGCGCGCTCGCGCAGCTCGAGCTGCTCGTCGGTGTAGCGGAAGTCCACGGGCGTCTCCTGTCAGTCGGCGGGGTGTCTGAGAACGATGCGGGCGTCGAGTCCGAGGGCGCCGTCGGGGAGCACGAGCAGTGGATTGACCTCGAGCTCGCCGATCTCGGGATGCGCGGCCGCCACCATCGACAGCGCGGACAGCGCGGCCGCGGCGGCATCGACGTCGAGCGCAGAGCGGCCGCGCGCTCCGTCGAGGAGCGGGAACGCGCGTAGCTTGCGAAGCATCGCGGCGGCCTGCGCGGGCGCGACGGGCGCGAGCGCGACGGCCACGTCGCGCAGCACTTCGGCGTACACGCCGCCCAACCCCACCAGCGCGATCGGCCCGAAGCGGGCGTCCCAGCGCGCGCCGATCAGCAGCTCGACGCCGCGATCGAGCGGCGCCATCGCCTCGACCGAAAACGCGTTGGGATGAAGGCGCGCCTCGACGTCCGCGTAGGCCGCCGCCAGCTCTTCGGCGTCGGCGAGACGGAGCGCGACCCCTCCGGCGTCCGATTTGTGCACCGCCCCGAGCGCCTTGAGCGCCACCGGGTAGCCGATCTCCGCCGCCGCGACCTGCGCGGCCGGGGCCGTGTGGACGGTCCGCTGCGAGACAAACGGCACTCCGCCGGCGGCCAGCAGTGCCCGTGCCGCGTCGTAGCCGTGGTCGAGCACCGGCTCGTCTGGGTCGGGGAGCGCCGGGACGTCGTGCCGATCGCCCGGGACGTCGTGTGGATCTCGCGCGTCGCGCCGCGCTGCCAGCCGCGACAGCGCGTCGACCGCGTGCTCGATCGCTCGGTACACCGGTACGCCACCGCGGCGCAGCGCGTCCGCGGGCAGCGAGGATGCGTACATCGTGTGCACGACCATCGGCCGGCCGGCGGCCGCGGTGAGCTCGGCCAGCGCCGCGCCCGTGGCCATCTCCGGGTCGGCGAACACGTCGGCGTACTCGCCGTAGCCACCGAAATAGCCGGTCAGCAGGACGGCGTCGACGTCGCCGCATTCGAGCAACGTGTGGGCGACGCGTTCGAAGTTGCGGAGGTCGGCCTCCCCGCCGCCGGCCAAATCCACAGGGTTCCCGCATGACGCGCTCGGCGGCAGCTGCTCGCGGAGCGTCGCGACCGTGGACGGGCTGAGCTCGGGCACCTGCAGGCCGGCCTTGGCGACAAGCGAAGCGGCGATCCCGCCGTGCCCGCCGCCGTCGCCCATGATCGCGACCCGCGGCCCGCGCGGCGGGACGCTCCGGATCAGCACCTGGATCACGTCGATCAGCTGCCGGGGCGAGCTGACCTGTTCGATCGCGGCGGCGCGGCAGGCGGCCTCGATCGCGGCCTCGTCGCTCGCCAGCGCCCCGGTGTGCGAGCGGATCGCGCGAACCGCCGCCTCGTCACCGGACACGGTGAGGAGGACGACCGGCTTGCCGGCGGCCTGCGCGCGCGCTGCGGCGCGGACGAACTCGCGGCCGTCGCGGAAGTCCTCGACGTACAGGGCGATCGCCTGGGTGAGCTTGTGCGCGGCCACTGCGTCGATCAGCTCGGCGGTCGTCAGGTCGGCCTGGTTCCCGAGCGAGACGAACCGCGAGAAGCCGAGCCCCGCCTCCTGCGCGAGCAGGCTGACCTCGAGTGCGAGATTGCCGCTCTGGGAGATCATCGCGATCGTTCCCGGTGGGAGATCGTTGGAGGCGAGCTCGAGCTCGGATTCGGCGTCGAAGATCCCCAGGCAGTTGGGCCCGACCAGCACCGCCCCGGCGTCGCGCACCTTGGCGCCGAGCGCGACGTCACGGCCGCTGCCCTCGGTGCCGGCGCTGATCACCACGATCGCGCGGGCGCCGGCCGCCAACGCGTCGTCGACGGTCGACTCGAGCGCCGCCTCGGGGACCGTGATCAGCACGAGGTCGACCGGCGCCTCCAGCTCGAGCAGAGACCGGTACGTGTCCCGGCCGAGCACCTCGCCGCCGCGATGGTTGACCAGCTGGACCGCGCGCCGGTGCTCGCCCCGCAGCGCACGGCTGGCCAGCCAGTTGCCCCACTTGCGCGGGTCCGCCGAGGCGCCGACGACCGCCACCGAGGCCGGCGCGAACAGCGGTTGCAGGTCCCGGGTCACGGTCGCGGTCAGGGTTCGGGAACCGACGCGGCGGCCGCGCGGAGCGCGTCGAGATCGCAGCCGAGCTCGGCCGCTGCCGCGGTCAGCGCCATCTCGACGTAGTGCTCGGGCGTGCGCCCCGGATCCTCGTTGACCATGTGGATCGCGAGCCCGTCCATGAGCGCCGCCAGCCGCGCCGCGACGGCATCGGCGTCGACGTCGGCAAACTCGCCGGTCGCCTGGCCGTGGCGCACGACCTCCGCGATCGTGGCGCACCAGCGCTCGCTGAAGCCGCGGTGAGTCGGGAGCAGATCGGGGTGGCGCCGCGCGTAGACCCACAGGTCCATCCACAGCACCCACTCGCTGCGGCTCGAGCGCGAAATCAGCCAGGCCAATCGCGCGACGCCCGACTGGAGCCGGTCGAGCTCGGGCCAAACGCTGTCGTAGAACGCCGAGTCCGCGTCCGATATCGCCGCCTTGAACAGCTCGTGTTTGGTCCCGAAGTAGTAGATGACGCCGGTGGCGCTGGTTCCGGCGCGCTCGGCCACGTCCGAGACGCGGACGCTCCACAGGCCCCGCTCGCGCAGCAGCTCGACCGCGCTCGCGAGAATCTGGGGCCGGCGTACCTTCGCCAGCGGCCGGAGCGGTGGCACACTCTCCATCCCGGCGCGTTCAGGATCTTGTCTCATATATGAAACCGCGGTTTTGAATGGCGATTTCTATTCGCTCCCGCGGCCGATGTCAACCTGTTCGACGGTCGATCGTGACGCCTACTCACCGCCGCCGAGGATGGCGTCGTTGAGGCCGGGGTAGACGTAGCGTGCCTTGTGGACCCGCAGCTCCATGAACGTCTCGGTGCCGACCACGCCCTCGACAGCTCCGAGTCGCTCGGCCAGCAGCTGCCAGAGATCGTCGTGGCCTTTGCAGATGATGTGCATGTACAGGTCGGCCGAGCCGGCGCACGATGACAGGTACATGACCTCGGGCCATTCGGCGAGCGTCTCGGCCACCCGCGCGTGCTCGGTGGGCGTGACCCGCACCAGGACCGCCGCCTGCACGGCGTAGCCCAGCGCGAACGGGTCGGCCAGCGCCAGGATGCGCAGGATGCCTTCATCCTGCAGACGGGTGGCGCGGAAGCGCACGGTGCCCTCCGCCGACGCCCAGGGAGCGCGCGATCGCGCGGAACGGCCGGCGGCCGTCCTGCTGGAGCTGGGAGATGATGGCCCGGTCGAGCCCGTCGAGCTCGCGTGCGGTCATCGCCGCCGTCCGTCGAAACGTGTCATGGGTCCTCCCGTATCAACCTTCCAGATCCTCGAAAATCCCCGGTGTCCTCGATATGATTGCGCAAAATATTCGCGCTGAACTTGCGAATTGCGCGGAATACAGCCTTCAGTTGGTGCGGAAAGCGAGGAGTAGATGGCGACGAGGACGGTGGACCAGCTCGGGATCGACCTTGACGCGGTGGAGGAGGCGCTCTCGCGGGACATGACGTTCCCCGCGCGGTGGTACTCCGATCCCGACATCTACGCGTTCGAGCTCGAGGCCATCTTCACGCGATCGTGGCAGTACGCCGGCCCGCTCGCGAAGCTCGCCCGTTCCGGCGACCACATCGTCGGCCGCGCCGGCCACGTCCCGATCATCGTCACCCGGGGCAAGCAGGGCGAGCTCCACGGGTTCATCAACGTGTGCCGCCACCGCGCGTTCCCGGTGGCGACGGAGGATGGCAACCGATCGACCTTGCAGTGCGGGTACCACGCCTGGACGTACAACCTCGACGGCAGTCTGCGCGCGGCGCCGCGCAGCGAGCGCGAGCGGTGCTTCAACAAGGAGGACTTCTCACTGCTGCCGATATCGGTGGAGACGTGGAACGGACTGGTGTTCGTCAACCCCGATCCCGGCGCGCCGTCGATGCGCGAGTGTTATCCCGAGTTCTTCCCGCTCGCCGAGGAGCGCGCGCTGGATTTCCAGAGCTACCGCTACCACGACCGCTTCACCTACGAGGTTCCGGCCAACTGGAAGGTGTGGGTCGAGAACGCGAGCGAGTGCTACCACTGCCCGACCGTTCACAAGAACAGCTTCAGCGACGCGTTCGCGGATGACGCCGACACCTACGAGTACGTGGACGGCCACCGCGTGCTCGGGCAGTTCACGGTCTACAACACGCGCGCCAAGAAGTACGCCCATCCTGCGCGCGAGGACGATCGCCAGTTCCGCTACATGTTCCTGTGGCCGACCTCGACGATCGTGCAGGATGACTGGGTGGCGTTCCCGGGGGTGATTGTGCCCACCGGCCCCGAGACGTGCCGGTTCATCGCGGACATGTATGTGCACCCGGAGCTCGGGCAAGACCAGGCCGACGAGTGGGTCGAGATGTGGAACCAGACCCTGCTCGAGGACACCGAGGCGGTGCTGCTCCAGCAGCCGGGGCTCAGTTCGCAGATGGTTCCGTACGGGCGCCTGATGCCGGCCAGCGAGAGCGCGATCGCGCGCTTTCACCGGATGGTGTTCGAATCGTTCTCGGAGGCGCTCGGCTAGACCGGCGTTCTAGCGCGCGCGGGCGCGCGCGAGCGCGTCGGCCGGCTCCCGCCCACCCAGGACGTCCGCGACCGCCTCGCCGGCGCGACGGTAGGGCTCAGTCGCCGCCGCCGGCGAGTACCAGGCGGCGTGCGGGTTGATCAACGTGCGTGGCCAGCGCAGCTCAGGCTCATCGCCCGACGGGGGCTCGACTCGGCAGGACGTCGAGCGCACAACCTCCGAGCCGACCCGATGCCAGCGCGGCACCGAGCGCGTCCCGATCGACCAGGCCGGCACGAGCGCAGTTGATCAGGTAGGTGCCCGGCCGCATTGCCGCCAGCTCCGCGGCGCCGATCAGCGGCGGCTGGCCTGGGATGAGCAGCGCGTGGAGCGTCACGACGTCGGCGCCCGCCAGCACCTCCTCGAGCGGCGTCACCTCGATGCCGTCGACGTGCCCGGGCGGCACGACCGGATCGAACCCGAGCACGCGCATCTCGAGCGCGAGGGCTCGCCGGGCCACCTCGCGGCCGATCCGGCCGAGGCCGACGATCCCCAGCACCGCGCCGCTCACCCGCCGCGGCGCCGCCTGGTGCAGGTCCCACGCGCCCGCGTGCACCGACCGGTCGAGCAGCGTCACGCCGCGGAGGAGGTCGACCGCGAACGCGATCGCGTGCTCGGCCACCTCCTCGGTGCAATAGCCCGGGCAGTGCGTCGCCCAGGCGCCGGCGGCCGAGATCGCGGCGAGGTCGAGGTGGTCATAGCCGGTGGCGGTCGCGGCGACGATGCGCAGGTCCGGCAGCGCGGCTAGCGCAGACACCCCGACCGACACGTCTCGGGCGGGACGAGCAGCGCCGACCACGCCCGCTCCGCTCGGGAGCCGTGTCAGCCAGATCGACGGTCACGTCCGGGTGCTCGCGAAGTGCCTCTCGCACGGTCTCGAGCCCGTCGCCCGGGTCGATCAGGACCACCCGGCTCATGGCGTCGGCAGCGCCGAGGCCAAGCGGGCCCGCACGACGACGACCGCCGGCCCGTCCTGCTCGAGCCCCCAGGCCAGGTTGTCGGCGGCCTCGTCGACGCCGCCGCTGCGCACCGGAACGCCGAACGCCTCGGCGGTTCGCAGCAGATCGGGTTGCACGAGGTCGACCGCGACGGTCTCGCCGAAGTCTTCGCGCTGGTATTCGCGCAGGATTCCGTAGCCGCCGTCGTCGACCACCAGCAGCGTCGCGTCGACGGCGTGCTGGCGGGCGCTGGCCAGTTCGGCCAGCCCGTAGGCGAGCCCGCCGTCGCCGCACACGGCCAGGACCTTGCGGCCGGGGTTGGCGACGGCCGCGCCGATCGCCGCCGGCCACGCGTACCCGAGCGTGCCCGACCCGAACGGATAGAGGAACTGCTGCCCCGCGCGCATGCGCATGTGCGCCGCCGCCCAGTAGGCGAGGATCGTCATGTCCCAGGCGGTGATCGCGTCGGCGGGCAGCGTGTCCTCGATCGCCGCCAGCAGGGCCGCTCGCTCGTCGCGAGATTGGGCTGCCAGACCGGCGGCGATGCGGTCGCGTACGCGCGCCACCCGCTCGGCGCCGTCGCGGCCTCGAGCGTCACCGTCGGTGCCGGCGGGCAGCGCGGTGGCGAGCGCGCGCAGGGTCGCCCGCGCGTCGCCGACCAGCGGCAGCGCCGGATAGCTCACGCCGATCCGCTCGGGCGCGGCGTCGACGTGGATCACGGCGCCCCCGAAGCGCAGTTCGTACTGTGCGGTGGTGTCGGCGCCGAGCTCGGTGCCGACGCACAGCACCACGTCGGCGCCCGCCAGCAGCTCGAGCACGGCGGCCTCGTCGCAGCCGGATCCGACCGCGAGTGGGTGTGTCTCATCGATCGCGCCCTTGCCCATGAACGTGGTCACGACCGGCGCGTCGAGGCGCTCGGCGAGCGCGAGCAGCTCCGCCTTGCCGCCCGACCGAAGCACGCCACCGCCGGCCCACAGGACAGGTCGTTCGGCCCCCGCCAGCAGCCGGGCCGCCTCCGCTGCGGCGGCCGGCTGGTGCCGGCCGCGCGGTCGCGAGCATGGGGTCGAGCGTTGCGACCGGAACGTTTCCCGCCTCTGCGCGCAGCACGTCGACGGGGATCTCCAGATACGCGGGGCCGCTCGGCGGCGCCGTCGCGACCGCCCACGCCTGAGCCAGCAGCTCGGGAATCGCCTCGGCGCTCTCGGCCCGAGCGGCGTGCTTGACGATTGGGGCGAACGATGCGAGCTGGCCGTCGAGCTTGTGCAGGTAGCCGCGATGGGTCCCGAGCAGCTCGCGCGGGATCTGGCTCGAGATCGCCACCACCGGCACGTGGGAGCTCGCCGCCTCCATCATCGCGGTGAGCGAGTTCAACGCCCCCGGCCCCGTCGAGAGCAACAGTGGCGCCGCTCGGCGCGAGCTGCGGGCGTACCCGTCCGCGGCGAATCCCGCGCAAAGCTCGGTGCGGGTGACGACCGGCTTGACGATAACGCTGGTCCGCAGCGCCTCCCATATCGCGAGCGCATGAACGCCGGGCACGCCGAATGCGACGTTCGCCCCGAGCGCAGCCAGCGTCTCAACGACAACGTGTCCGCCTGTCCTCTGCCTGCTCGCGGTAGTTACGGTCATCGACCCTCCTCGAGTAATAGACGCGCGGCGCGATGCCCGGCGCTGACGGCGCCGGCGATCCAGCCCGGCCACTCAGGTGCGTAATCGGAGCTCGCGTACGCGAGCGCCTCGTGCCGCGATCCGAGCGCGGTCAGCGTCCCGTCGCTAACCCAACCCGGGCGCCACATGCCCCACGCACCTTGCGACCACGGGTCGCCGTTCCAGTCGTGCGAATCGACCGCCAAGACGCGCGCGCCGGGGGCATAGCACTCGATCGCGGCCTGGACGCTCGCGGGGTCGTCGGGGTCGATCGCGGCCCGATCATGGGCAAAGCCGACGAGCAGCTGCGCTCCGTCGACCTCATCGATGCTCCCGAGCCACTGGAGCGGCGGGCCCCATCCCACGGCCAGCAGGCCGGCGGGAACATTCTCGACCAGCGCCCAGATCTTCATCGAGCGACATGGCTGGCCCGTGCGGGCCGCGGCGGCGATTCGCGGATCGGACGGCGGATCGAGCGCGATCCCGTCAAGCGCGTTGATCGGTAGGGCGAGGACCGCGCAATGTGCCGCGTAGGTCGCGCCGTCGGCGGCGATCGCCGTGACAGCGCCGCCACTCTGGTCCACGCGGGTGACCGGCGTGGCGAGCCGGATTTCGGCGCCCGCGTCCTCGGCGAGGCGGTGCACCAGCTCGTCGGTCCCATTCGTGAGGTGCTCGGCGATCCCGTCGAACATGGCGTAGGCGCTGTGTCCGAACGCCGCGACGTCGCTGGCGAGCGCCAGGAACCCGACGTCATCGGGATCGCAGCCGCCGTACATCGCCGCCCACGCGAGCAGGAACTCGTGCGTGGCGAGCGGCAGCTCGAGCGCCGCGAGCCAGCGCCCGGCGCTCACGTCGAGGTCATCGACCGATGAGGACGGCAATCCGGGTCCGAGCCGGCGCGTAGCCGCGCCGAGCTCGTACAGCGCGCGTTCGAGCGCCCGACCCTCCTCACGCGGCACCGGCGCCCTGTCGCGCATGCTCCCGCCGCTGAACCAGCGGTACGTGGCGGCCGGCGGATCGTGCGTGACGCCGAGCCCGTAGCGCTCGAGCTCGCGGGCGAGCGGCTTCATGTCGGCGACCGAGAACCAGGCGCCGCCGAACTCAACCGTCGTCTCAATCCCGGCGAACGGGCGGCGCAGCAAGCGCCCTCCGAGGCGGTCGCGCGCCTCGAGCACCGTGACGCTCAGCCCGCCGGTGGCGAGCTCACGCGCGGCGACAAGGCCCGCCACCCCGCCGCCGATGACTAGTGCCTCGGTCATGCCGTCACGGTGTGGTCACGGCGCCTCTCGGCGTGTGACGGCCAGGGTTCCCTCGAGGACGGCCTCCTCGAGCGTTCGCGGTCCGAGCATATCCCCGGCCCGGACCGCTCCGGGATGGTGCTCGAGCTCGGCCCATAGCTCGTCGACCGGCTCGCGGCCCTGGGCCAGGACCAGCGTCGCCGTCTCGGGCAGCGCTTCCGAGCGTCCGGAGAACACGTGCCGCAGCCTCACCTCGCCCTCCTCCACCGCCAGCTCGGTGTGATGCAGGATCTCGACGCCGAGCTCGTCGAGGCGCGCGAGGTAGAGATTGCGCTGGTATTGATGCAGCGTCTCGCCGGGGACCGGGGCCGCGCATGCGAGCGTGGTCTCGACGCCGTGTCCGGCCAGTCGCTCGACGGCGTCGAGGCCGTCCCAGCCGCCGCCCCAGTCGGCCACCAGCGCCGGCCCGGAGACCACCCGGGGCGTTCGGATCACGGCCCACGCGTCGCGGACCTCGAACTCCAGAGCGTCCGGCATCGGCGGGGTGTACTGGCGCGCCCCGGCCGCGAGCACGACGACGTCGAAGTCCGCCGCCATCCCCGCCTCGGCGACGACTGACGTCTCCACCGAGACCGCGGCGGCGTGGAGGCGGGCAACGGTCGAGCGGCGGTAGCGCTCCCACAGCTCGCGATGGGCCGGTGCGAGACCGGCGAGACGCAGTTGCCCGCCGATCTCGGGCTCGCGTTCTACGAGCGTGACCGCATCACCGCCGGCCGCGGCCTCGAGCGCAGCGGCGGCGCCGGCAGGCCCGCCGCCGATGACGAGCACTCGTCGCCCGGGGTGGCGCGATGCCAGAGCCGGGAGCGTTCGTTCTCGGCCCGTACGCGGGTTGACCGCGCATCCGATCGGGACGCCGGCGTGGTAGTGGCCGATGCAGGCCTGATTGCAACCGACGCACTCGATCACGGTCTCGGGGCGACCGGCGGCCGTCTTGGCGATCAGCTCGGGGTCGGCGATCTGGGCCCGGGTCATCCCCACGAGGTCGCAGATGCCGGCGGCGACGATCCGTTCGGCATCGTCGAGGTCGACCACGCGGGTGGTCGCGATCAACGTGACCTCGGGGACGGCGCGGCGGACCAACGCCGCGGGATCGGCGATCGCATTGAGCGGGGCGGGCGGCGGCGGGGCGATCCAAGTCGAGCCACTCGGGAAGGCGGAATGCCCGAGCGCGAGCGAGATGAAGTCGATCACTCCCGCCTGGTGGAGCTCGCCGGCGATCTCGGCGCAGTCGCCGGGGCGCAGCCCGCCGGGCACCAACTCGTCCCCCGACAGGCGAGCGCCGACGCTCGTTCCGTCGGGGGCAGCTTCCCGGATCGCCGTCAACACCTCGATCGCGAACCGCGTCCGCGCGCTCAGTCCGTACCGGTCGGTACGGCGGTTGCTGAGCGCCGAGAAGAACTGGGCGGGGAGGTAGCCGTGCGCCATCGATACCTCCACGCCGTCGAGGCCGCCGTCGGCGGCGTGGCGGGCGGAGATGGCATACCCGTCGATCAACTCGGAGATCTCGCGTGCGGTCAGGGCGCGCGGCTCGCACTTGAAGCGCAGGCTGGGCACGGCTGACGGTGCGACCGCCGCCGGCTTCGGGGAGGAGGCGATCAGTTCCCGTCCGCCGTGGAACAGCTGCGCGAACATCCTGGCGCCCTCGTCGTGGACGGCGTCGCTGAGTCGGCGGTAGGCGGGCACGATCTCGGGCAGGTAGCCGCCTATCGTGTGCGCGGTCAGGAGCCCGGTCGGGTGGACGGCGGTCGCCTCGATGAAGATCGCGCCGACGCCGCCGCGCGCTCGCGCCCGGTGATAGGCGAGTAGGTCGTCGGTGGGAAGGTGCTCGTGCACGAGGCTCGTCTGGTGCGAGCTCGAGACGACGCGATTACGAACCGGCACGGGTCCGATTGACATGGGCGAGAAGAGCGTCGGGTACTGGCTCATGTGCGGGGCCTCCAGGGCCAGCGGAACATACAAGAGCTCGCGGTGCCGCTCGGGACACGCCCGCTCTGGGCTTGCGTTCTCGAATAGCGGCCGGGCACCACTACTGCTCGGTAACGAGAGACCAGCCGGCGTCAGCGCGCACCAAGCCGGGTGTTGTGGCGATACGACAAACCCCGCCCATCGCGCGACACCCCAACCCGAGTGCCGCTCGCGCAGGGGTTGCGAAAGCTGGCCGCGACCTCGGCGTCAGTGTCGAGAAGGACGACCAGCAACAGCCACGAACCGGCCGCTGGATGCCCCCGGCGCTTCCGGTTCGAGCCGACAGACCAGGAGCCGACTCGGGCTCGAGATCGTCATCACGTACGCGGGGACGTCGCGGGCCGCGTTGCCGCTATGTGACCAAACGAGCCACGACGCGGATGGTCTGGCCGCCGCTCAGCGCGACCGCTGTCGGACACAAGCGGCCACCACGCTCCGGCCGTGATGCCCCTGCGAGAACTTGGCCACACGGACGCACCGCTGGCGCCGTGATGGCCCGATGATCGCTTGGCGCGAGAAGCAGTCACGAGAACTGCCGTCGAGCCGCCCGGTCCAGCTGCCGCTGTCGGACAGTTTGGGTCACGCCTGGGCCGGTGCGCGGCGTCGACGGCGTCGTCCGCCGCTGCTCGACGCCTGAGGCGGAAGTATCGGACCCGTGGCCGCCTTGGTGGCGATGCAGAAGCCAGAAGCGTCGAGGGGTGGGACGAGGTTGCCCAGATCGTTCCGGGCCGGGAGTCTCGGAACTCCAACTCCGGGCAACGAAGACTGTTGCAGGGATCTCCCACGGGGGAAGCCATGGAGCCTTGGAAGGCGGCGGCTTCTATTCACGCGAGTGCGCGCCAGCGCCTCGTGATCTCGGACCCGAGGCCGGGCGCGTCTGCACGGTTAGGGTGCTGGCGGCCACGTAGTCCGCCACTCCAAGGTGTGCTGCGGGATGGGCCGATGCGACCGGCCTCACAGGAGTTGGATCGCGGCAACACGGTTAGAGACGGCCCGTGCCGGGCTGGAGGAATACACGTAGCAGCAGCACGGTGCCACCGGCCGCTAACCCGGCGATCACGCCGAGCGCGATCCCCCGGCCGCCAAGGCCCGCGCGTTGCGCCGCGAGGCCGCCCCAAAAACCCAGCGAGGCGGCGCTGATCCAGATCACCACATGGACCGAGTCGTTGAGGCTCAGTCCGGCCAGCTTGAGCAGGAGTAGAAGGATGATCTGCGGCACGCAGACGAGCAGGAAACGCGATTCGCGTCGCACGATCGTGAACAGCTCGCGCCCGTGGGGGCTGCGGCCGAGCTTAGGGGAGGCGGCCAGGCTCGCAGCGAATACATGTCCGATGACCATTGCGATGATCGGGCCGAGAATGACCGCGATTGCGCCCAGGACCCTCAGGTTGGCCCAGCCGTCGTAGATCACCAGCACGGACGTCACGACGATCGTTCCGTACACGGCCCGGTCGATGACGCCGGGACGGCTTGCGGAACTAAGCACGATGTCGCTCATCGGCGGCCCTGGCTGTGCAGAGAATTCGCTGGAGGTGGCGGCATCTTGACTGCGTCGCTGGGTGTCTCGTTGTGCTGGCAACAGGAATGACGTTTCCGCAGGACGGCCCGACGCGCATCGCCCGGATGAGATGAGGCCGCGAGCGTCACCCGCATCGAAGCGGTTTTACCTGATCGGGGTGATGCTGCTTCGGGTGGGCCGGTAGGGTTCGAGCAACGTAAATCGGCTGGGGGGTTGGCGTGGCGAGCGACGATGGCAGTGAAAGAGGTGCCGGAACGACCAGTGGTCATGGGCTGCCGGCTCAGGAGGTGCTGCCGTTCCCGCCGACGCCGTCGGCGAGCCGTGCCGGCCGGACGATGCAGGAGTCGTCGTATGAGAACCGCGTGCAGCCGCGGCGGTTGCCCGAGGATGCGCCGAACATCCTGTTCGTCCTGATCGATGATGCGGGTCCGGGGTTGCCGGACACGTTCGGGGGCGAGGTGCGGACAGACACGCTGACAAAGATCCACGAGGGGGGTGTCGGCTTCAACAGGTTTCACACGACGGCGATGTGCTCCCCGACCCGCGCGTCGCTGCTGACCGGCCGCAATCATCACCGGATCGGTAACGGCCAAATCGCGGAGCTCGCCAACGATTGGGACGGCTACGCCGGCGAGATCCCCAAGAGCAGCGCCCTCGGCGCCGAGGTGCTCAAGCAGTACGGGTACGCCACCGCGGCGTTCGGGAAGTGGCATAACACTCCGGCGATCGAGACGACCGCGGCCGGGCCGTTTCACAACTGGCCCTCAGAGATCGGGTTTGAGTACTTCTACGGGTTCCTCGCCGGCGAGGCGTCCCAGTACGAACCCAACCTCGTGCGCAACACGACCAGCGTGCTACCGCCGCGGTCGCCTGAGGAGGGGTATCACCTGAGCGAGGACCTCGCCGATGACGCGATCGCTTGGCTGCATCGCCATCAGGCGTTTGAGCCCGACAAGCCGTTCTTCATGTACTGGGCCACCGGCTGCCTGCACGCGCCCCACCACATCTTCAAGGAATGGGCGGACAAGTACAAGGGCAAGTTCGACGATGGCTGGGACGCGTATCGGGAGCGGGTGTTCGCGCGCGCGAAGGAGAAGGGCTGGATCCCCGCCGACGCGCAGCTCACCCCCCGCGACCCGCAGTTGACGGCCTGGGAGGACATCCCCGAGGATGAGCGGCCATTTCAGCGGCGGCTGATGGAAGTAGCAGCAGGCTACGCCGAGCACGCTGACGTGCAGGCGGGCCGAGTGATTGACGAGATCGAGCGGCTCGGGCTGGCCGAGAACACGCTGGTGTTCTACATGTGGGGCGACAACGGCTCCTCGGGTGAGGGTCAGGCCGGGACGATCAGCGAGCTGGTGTCCCAGAACGGCATCCCGACCACGGTCGACATGCACATCAAGGTCCTGGAAGAGATGGGCGGCCTCGATCTGCTCGGCACGCCGAAGGTCGATAACCAGTATCACGCGGCGTGGGCGTGGGCGGGCAGCACGCCTTACTCGGGGATGAAGCTGCTGGCCTCCGATCTCGGCGGGACGCGCAACCCGCTCGCGGTTCGCTGGCCGGCGAAGATCACCCCCGACGCCACCCCACGCACCCAGTTTCATCACTGCAACGACGTCGTGCCGACGATCTACGAGATCGTCGGGATCACTCCGCCGCGGGTCGTGAACGGGATTCCGCAGGATCCGATCGACGGCGTCAGCTTCGCCTATGCGCTGAACGACCCGGATGCCCCGGGGCGTATGGTTACCCAGTACTTCGAGATCATGGGGAGCCGCGCTATCTACCACGACGGCTGGATGGCGTCGGCCACCGGACCCCGGTTACCGTGGGTTCCCGGCCGGCCGCCCGGTATCGAGGACTGGACGCCCGACCGGGACCAGTGGCGCCTGTACAACCTCGACGAGGACTGGACCCAGGCCAACGACCTCGCCGGGCAGATGCCCGACAAGCTCGCGCAGATGAAAGAGACGTTCGCGATCGAGGCGGCCCGCAACAGCGTCTACCCCGTCGGCGGCGGACTATGGGTGTTGGTGTTCCATCCCGAGCTGCGTATCTCTACGCCCTACCGCGAATGGAACTTCGGCCCCGACATCATCCGGATGCCTGAGTTCTGCGCTCCCGCACTGGGCAACCGCGGCAACCTCGTCACGATCGATGCCGACCTCCCCGACCACGCCAGCGGCGTGCTGTACGCGCTGGGCAGCTCCAGCGGCGGACTGACGTGCTACCTCGACGACGGGTACCTCTGCTACGAGTACAACCTGTTCATCCTCATGCGGACCAAGCTCCGCTCTGAGGAGCGCTTGCCCGCCGGCCCGACGAAGATCGAGATCTCCACCGAGTACGCCGAAGTCAAACCGGGCGGCCCGCTGGACATCGCGATCAGCATCAACGGCAATCAGCTCGCCTCGGGCACCGTGCCGGTCAGCGCCCCGCTGGCGTTCACCGCCAACGACTGCCTGGACATCGGCACCTGCCTCGGCGGCCCGGTCTCGCTGGACTACTTCGACCGCGCGCCGTTCCCGTTCAACGGCACGATCAACAACGTCAACGTCCGCTACACGTCCTAGAAGCCGGTCCGCCGCACCCCTAGGCGGCGCACAGCCGGCCCTGACCCGCCGCGATCGGCCACCCGTGGACCACCGACACCGTGTGGGGCGATGCATGTCCAAGAACCGATCATCCGCCTCAAGACCGCGCGGGCGCAAGACGAGACAGTCCATTGCCGCTCCTCCTCCCATGAAATAGGAGTCATCTGCGAGGCTCCGTGAAGGAGATGGGGGAGGCGCTGATCGCACGGATGCGCCGCGACGACCTCAAGAGGAGTCACATCGAAACGGCCTCTGGGCATCTCCGCAAGCACATCAACCCCCTGCTCGGCGACATGCTCGTCTCCCTGGTCGTCGAGGGGGACACCGATCGGCTGGTCACCAGGCTGACTAACGCCGGGCTCGCGCCGAAGACGATCCACAACTACATCGGCACCTTCCACTCTGTGATGGGTCTCGCCGTGCGCTGGCGCTTCATCGAGCGCAATCCGGCCGCGATGGCCGAGCTCCCGAAGGTCCGGAAGTCGAAGACGTTGCGGTTCCTGAACCACGACGAGCTCGACCGCGTCGTTTCCACATCGCTGCCCGAGTCGGATCAGGAGCTCGTGGCCGCGTTCCCGCCGAGCCGGAAGAGGGACCGCACCAGCGAGTTCGGCGGGCCGCAGGCCGTTCGGGACTGGTGGCCCGTCCTGCGCATGCTGATCCTGATGGCGGCGATGACCGGCATGCGCCTCGGCGAGCTGCGGGCGCTGCGCTGGTCTGACATCGACTACCGGGCGATGAAGATCCGGGTCCGGCGCGAGTACGTCCGCGGGCAGTACGACACCCCGAAGTCGCTAGGGTCAGAGCGCGGCATCCCGCTCGCCGCGCGGCTCGTGACGGCGGTAGCCTGAGCGTGTGGCAGCGACGCAGGTGATCCGTAGCGAGCGGTTTCCTGACCTCGGCGACGAGGTCCTGTTTCCGCGGCTGTCGGACGCGAAGCTGGCGTGGCTGGCCAAGCGCGGGAAGCGGCTCACGTTCCAGCCCGGGGAGGTGCTCTACGAGCACGCCGTCCGCGACGCGCCGTTCTACGTGATCGAGCGTGGGCTGGTCGAGTTCGTCGACCGCAAGCCCGGCAAGGACGTGTACGTCGCGCGGGCCGACGGCCGCACTTTCATCGGTGACATCGCCGCCTTTACCGGCGAGCCGACGCTCAGCGCGTGTGTGGCTGTCGAGCCGACTGATGTGATCATGTTTGACCGGTACGGGCTGCGCGACATGCTCGCGCGCTGGCCGGAGTTCGGCGAGCACGTGTTCGCGACGCTGTTGGCGCGGCGGGCCTGGCACGAGGCCGAGGGGCACGGGGTCATGCGCCTGATCGCGCCGCGCGGCTCCCGACGGGCGTTTGAGGTGCGTGACCTGCTCGAGCGCAACCTCCTACCGGTCCGGTGGTATGACGTAGACACCGACGCTGAGAGCGCCGCGATGCTGGATTGGCTGAACATCCCGCGCTCCGAGACGCCCGTGCTGGTTCACGCCACCGATGTGATGCTCAACCCGTCCGCCGCACAGGTCGCGCGGTCGCTGGGGTTGCGCGCCGAGGTTGACGGGCAGCGGTTCGATCTCGTCGTCATGGGCGCGGGACCGGCCGGGCTGGCCGCCGCCGTGTACAGCGGCTCAGAAGGGCTGACGACGTTCGTGGCTGAGGCCTGGGCGCCGGGCGGCCAGGCTGGTACGAGCACGCGGATCGAGAACTATCTCGGGTTCCCGAGCGGGGTCTCAGGGACGGAACTGACGCGCAAGGCGACGCTCCAGGCGCGTCGCTTCGACGCGGTGCTGTCGAGCTTTCATCGCGCGGTCGAGCTGGCCGACGGGCCCGAGGGACTGCTGCGGGTGGATCTCGACGATGGCCAGCACGTGCTCGCCCGGTGTGTCGTGATGGCGACCGGCGCTCGCTGGCGGGAGCTCCAGGCCAGCGGCGTTGATCGCTTCCGTGGCGCCGGGGTCTACCACGCGGCGATGGCGACCGATGCCGAGCGTTGCCGTGACGAGGATGTGATCGTCGTCGGTGGTGGCAATTCAGCAGGGCAGGCCGCGATGCACCTCTCCTCACGGGCCCGCAGCGTGCGCATCGTGGTCCGCGGCGCGGCGCTGAAGTCGACGATGTCGCACTACCTCGTGGATCGCATCGAGCGCTCGCCACGGATCGAGGTGATGACCGATACCGAAGTATCGGCGGTGCACGGCTCGGCGACCGTGGAGTCGGTGACCCTCGTCGATCGTCGCGACGGCCGCGTGCAGGACGTGTCAGCGACGGCGGTGTTCGTGATGATCGGCGCGGACCCGTGCACCGAAGCAGTAACCGGGATTCTGGCAGTCGACGCCGCCGGCTATCTGCTCTGCGGCACTGGCGCGGCGAAGTCGGACGGGCACCTCTGCTGGCCGCTGCCAGACCGCGAGCCGCATCTCCTTGAGACGGTCAGGCCCGGCGTGTTCGCGGCCGGGGACGTGCGCTCGGGGGCGTCCAACCGCGTGGCGGGCGCGGTCGGCGACGGCGGGATGGTTGTTCGGTACGCGCACGAGGTCCTGGCCGGCTGACCTCGCATTCGCGGCGAAGCGCAAAGGTTCCGGCGGCAGCGGAACCACGCGAATCCGCTACTGTTCCGTCAGGCAGATCGCGCCGAAGAGCAGAAGCCATGGGGACGGCCGACCGGCGCTAACCCGCCGACGCCACCCGTCGCGCTCGGATCCGCGGCGAAGCGCACGGTAGCGAAGGCGAGCGCGGCGCACGGCCCGCTGACCTTCGCGATCTCGACGGTCGCCGATAACGGGGCTCACGAGAACGCGTACCGAACGGGCTCGCTACAGGCCTAGGCAGCCTGCCCGCGTCTGCCGGCTGACATGGCACTAGTACGAAGCTCGGATCGCAGCGAACGCGATCGCGCGGTCGGGGCTCATTGGGTTTGCGGGTCGCTTTTATCCCGCGACTTGACGGCTCTAGCCTCCGCTGCGAATCGCCCGAACACGACGTCCGAGCGCTCGGCGTTCCGGTCGGCCTTTGAGGGATGCCTCAACGTCGCGACCCCTACCGAGAGCTCCAGCACGGTCACGGGCCGTTAGCAGCCAAAGGCGCGGTAGTTGATGAGTGATGCCTGCAAGAGGTGCCCGTCCTCCTCCGCCAAGTTGTAGTTGCCCAGCGCGACCTCATTTGTCCAATCTACGGCCAAGTATTGGATGTTTGCGCGGAGTTGAACACAGTCGGGCGGCATCGCCTGTGCCCCTGACGCGGTGACGGTCAGAGCCGCGCATGACATAGCGGCGGCGGCGACCGCCGTGGCGAGAAAACGCGATCGTGTGCGTCGCCTGGTCTTGGACGTCGTTGCGGTTGGGGGTATGGTCATAGTTTCAGACATAGTGACGGTTTCCTCTCATGTAATTCGACGATTGGTGGGTGTTGGAGCGGGCGGGGGGACGGAGCGCCCGGCGTCTCGCCGGAAGCCTCCGACGCGCCGGGGCACTAAAACGCGCGCGGGCTTAGCAGTAGTCTCTGATCAGACGGAGGTAGCCATCCAGGACCTCGGCCTGGATAGCGGCTGCTTCGTAGTTGCCGTCACCGATGTCGGTCGACCACGCCCACTGAGCGGACATGGCGTATGCGTAAAGGTCCGTGCACCTCGGAAGTGCCTCTGCTGACGGCGCGGCCGCAATCAAGACAGAACCGGACAGGATCGCAGCACTTACTGTTGCTGCGATGAGCCTCCGAATACGCCTGGTGCGCGTGACGCCCGCAGCTGGCGAGTGACGCCTAACTCCGGTCCCGGCGGATCGCTCGATCGCCGCTGGGCCGAGCTCGGCGCCACTCTTGGCGATCGCGGTCTCAAGCCCGTCACGGAAGGTGTGCTGCACTATGGGTCGCGGCATGGCGGTGCTCCTGGGTGGTTGGCGTTGCTGCAGGAGAACGAACCTAGAACCAGGCGTCGGCGCCCGCATCGGGATCTCTGCCCGTCTTAGGAGGAACCGGTACCTATCTTGGGCCAGTCAGGTGGGACGGTCTCAGTCCCGCTGCAACCGCGGCCAGATCGGCCGGGCCAGATTGGCGGAGACCACGCCAAAAAGACGCTCTACCCTCCGGTTGCCTCGGCGCGTATCGGTGCCTCTATCCGGACCCCTGTCCGCCGTCGTTGCAGTCCTCCCGCGCCGACGAGATCGACGTCGCGCACGGGCGGTGCGACCGCGCTCGGTGGTGGATCTTTGCCGGTCGAGGAGACGGCGACCACGCGGTCGAGCAGCCAAAGATGGGGACCGGGGACAGCCAACATAGGACGATCGCCCGATGTGTGCGCGCGGACGCGGACCTACGCTGCGGCGCACATAGACGTCCCACCGACAGGAGAAGCCGGACATGTTCAAGACCCCCAAGCACATCTTGGCTGCCGTTGTAGTGGTCGCCGCGGTCGCCAGACCTTCGAGCGCGCTGGCCGATACGCCTACGTCGTCCGGCTCCGCGCCGACCGTCAGCCAGATCGTCATCACCAAGACGGTCAACCCCCCAACCCCGAAGGTCGTGCAGACCTCTGTCCCCGGGACGTACACCGCGCCGGCTAGGCAAGTGACGATCGACGAAACACCTGCCAGCTGATCACATCCCCGAAGACAGGAGCTGGTCGGGGCTCGCGACCCAGTGTGGCGGCGTCACTCGCTGTCACGCCCTTTACCGACAGGAGAACGAGCATGCTCAGAGTGCTGAAGTGCACGCTGGCCGCCGCCGCCACAGTCGTGGCCGCTGCGCCGGCCGACGCCTTTTCGGTTCACGCCATCAAGCTGTCGCCGCCGGTGATCCACGAGTCCTTCACCGTCTTGCCGTGCGCGGGCGCGCCGGGAGATCGCTCCACAGTCGATGAGGAGGGCTGCGCTGAGCAGCAGATTCTCAGGAGCGATGAGACGATCGATGTGCTCAACGAGTCGATCTTTGCGAAGCTCGCCGGCGATCCAGCCCGGCGTCGGTTCATCGCGGGTCACAAGGCCTGGATCGCTTACAGGCACGCTTACTGCCTCAGCCTGTCGGACGTCTTCGAAGGCGGAACCGAGGCGGGAGTGATCGACGCCGATTGCGTTGCCAGTGTCAATAGTCAGCACGTCAGGGACCTGAGGGGATTCCTCGGCGATCTCGGCTCGAACTGATCGGCGCTCGAGGCCAGCGGTGTGCCTCCCCGGAAAATGCTCAACCATCGAGGCCTGACCGGCAAGCCTGGTCGCGGTCGCGAGCTCGAAGGTCAGCTTCGCCCTCTGCCGACGCTCGCAGCCCTGTTGCGGCGCGGGAAAGCTACGCAGCCGCGTGCTCGGGCGCCCGGTGCAAGCGCGAGCGCCCCCGCTTCCCGGAGTTGTGCGATCACGCTCTCGGAGCCGGTCGGTTCGCTCAGCCGGAGCTACGCGGCGACCGCGTCGAGTTTCGCCGCAGGCAGGCGAGCAGTGTCGCGGGGGGGCGGGAGCGCTGCCCCGGCGCCAGCTCGTCGTAAATCGCCGCCCGCACGATCGGATGCAAGAACTTCAAGCGGCTCCGCCACGTATCACGCTAGCGTCGACGAGGGTGCCGAGAGCCTCCATGGCCGCCCACTCGCTCAGGCTCGCCGGCCGACGGGCGTGGGGGAGCTGCGCGTCTGGGGCGAGCACCCGCGCGCGGCGCCCACCCGCAGAGCCGGCTCGGGGTAGAACCTCGGCGGCGGCTCGAACAGCTATCGCACCACCCGAAGGGAACGGTGGTCCTCAAGCTCGCCTCCGCGTCCGATCAGGACGGGCATCCCACTGCTGTCGTCCACACCCGAAGCCGGCTGAAGCAGCGACGTCTCTCCGTTTCCGGCCGGACCCTCGATCAACAAAATCCCTCCGCGCGTCGTGTTATCGCGCCGCGAACCCCCCGGCTCTATCTCCTCGAGCTCGCGCCCACGCTCGGGCAGACCATTCGAAACCCGGTCTCGAGGCGGCCCGAGCCTCTGTCCAGCAGGGAAGTCAGGGTGGCGGTTCCTGATGACAAGAGCGCGGCGGCCGAGAAGATCTACCGTCGATGAAACAGGCGTCCAACCGCAGCACGGTCGAGCTGGACCCGGCGGGGAGATCCAGGGCTGGCTGATCGAGGGCGCGCGGACAACCCAGGCCTTCTACGGCTGGCGGGAGCTCTGCGAAGCCGTCCGAGTGCGTGCGCCCGCCGGCGCGTTGACCTGAAGCGCCGTCGACGCAGTGATCAGTTCAGGCGGTCGTCCGCGCTCGCGCGAACTCGTCCGCCAAGCCCCTTGCGTTAGCGCCGCTTCCAGCTTCCAGCTTGATCGCAGCGCCGCGGACGGTGACGATCACGGTCTTGCCCGCGAGGAGACGCTTGATCTCGATCGAGTCAATATCGTTTAGCGGCGCGGCGCTGACGAGTTCCTTAACGTCGCCGCCCTTTCCCAGCGCTATCGGCTTGCTGATCCTGAGGACCAGCAGCCTGGTCTCGGTGAGTGCCAGGGCCATCGGGTTTGCCATCTGGAGTCCAGCCTCCTCGGCGGCGCGCTTGTGTTGGCTGATTTTCCTCCTTCCGATGGAAGCCGGCCCGAGCCCGCCCATGTTCGCTGTCGTCGCGCCTCGGGGTTGCGCGATGAAGGCCGCGATGACGTGCTCGCCCGTGTCGAGGTAAGCCTGGGCTTGCTGCTTGATCTTGTCCTCGTAGGACCTGGGCATTGCTTCCTCCATTGGTCACGCGTCAGCGGTGGCGAATCGGTCGCCGCGAGGCCGTGACGCTGATGGGCATGAGCCTGGTCGTGGTGTTGGCCGAGTTGGTGACCTTCACCACGAAGTCCAACTCATGTGTCCGCTTGTTGTGGGTCTTGCTGGCAAGGCTCTTCGTGAGGGTGATCGCGGGTCTGGCGATCTTCACCTGGACGCTGGTCGCCGTCCCGGCGAGCGTGATTGTCAGCGTGTCGCGGCGGATCCGAGCGGTGAACTTCAGCTGCTTGCCGGCGGGCGTCGTGATACTGATGCCATTCGCGAGATGCGTGGTCTTGCCGGTGAAACTGATCCCGCCTAGCGGTTTGACGGCGATCGATTTGATTGGCTTCGCGTTGTGGCCGGCAGTCAGGGTGAAGCTCAGCTTGGGGTTGCCTGCGGCGATTCCCGACAGCGAGATGTGAGAGGCGGTTGGCATGCCGGGCCGAGGCGCGCGGGTCGGTGTCGAGGTGGGGGTCGGTGTCGAGGTGGGGATCGGTGTCGGCGCGAGCACGGTCATGCCGGCGCTGCTCGCGGTGATGGTGACCCGGAGCAGCAAGTAGCTGGCGGTCACCGCGCAGGCGAGCTGGTGGCCGACATCGCCGGCGACGGGGGTGAACTGCTGGGTGGTCGCGCCGGCGATAGGCGTGCCGTCCAACAGCCATTGCACGCCTGGGGGCGTCGCGGTCGAGGCGTTCTGTACCGGCTGCTGCCCGGCCCAGTTAGCCCACTGCTCACCCTGACACAGCTGCTGGGTCCCCACCCGCGGCGACCCGGTCACGCTCGGGGCGGTCACCGACGCCGTGGCGACGCCGGTGAGGACCTGCCCGATGTTGCTGCCTCCGTTCTCGGTGAACCAGAGGTTGCCGTCCGGTCCCGTCGTGATGCTCCACGGGTCGCCGCTGTCGCTCGGGACGGCGTACTCGGTGATCTGTCCGGCGGGCGTGATTCGTCCGATCTGGTCAGCGGCGTACTCGGAGAACCAGAGGTTGCCGTCCGGCCCGGCGGCGATTCCGATCGGTTGGCTATTAGCGGTCGGGAGCGGGTATTCGGTGATCTGCCCGGCGGGCGTGATCCGCCCGATCCGGCTGCCGTAGCGTTCGGTGAACCAGAGGTTCCCGTCCGGGCCCGCGGTGATGTCGTCGGGACTGCTGCCGGTGGTCGGGAGCGGGTATTCGGTGATCTGTCCCGCGGGCGTGATCCGCCCGATCCGGTCGCTCCCGGGCTCGGTGAACCATAGGTTGCCGTCGGCCCCCGCCGTGATTCTGTACGGCTGGCTGCCGGCAGTCGGGACCGGATACTCGGTGATCTGGCCCGTGGGCGTCATCCGCCCGATCTGGTCGCCACCCGGTTCGGTGAACCAGAGGCCGCCGTCCGGGCCCGTCACGATCCCGGATGGGTCGCTGTTGGCGGTCGGGACCGGATACTCGGTGATCTGCCCCGCGGGGGTGATCCGCCCGATCTGGTCGCCGCCATACTCGGCGAACCAGAGGTTGCCGCCAGGCCCGGCCGTGATGCCGTCGGGCTTGCCGCCGCCCGTCGGAACGGCGTAGTGGGTGATTTCCCCCGCCGGCGTGATCCGCCCGATCGCGTTGCCGTTGAACTCGGTGAACCAGAGGTTCCCGTCCCCGGCCGCCGCGATCCCTGACGTGGCCGAGGCGGCCGGGAACTCGCGCACGGGCGTCGGTCCGGCAGGGGGCAGGACGGTCACCCCAGCGCTGGTCGCCGAGACAGTCACATCGAGGACGGGGTAGAACGCGGTGACGGTGCAGGCCACCTGATCCCCTTCCTCACCCCCGACCGGCGTGTAGGTGCGTCCGGTCGCGCCCGCGATGGGCGCACCGTCCAGCAGCCACTGCACGCCGGGGGGCGTCGCGCCCGGCGCGTCGACCACCGGCTGGCGCCCCGCCCAGTCCGCCCATTGCTCGCCCTCACAGGTGACCTGATTTCCCCGCCGCGCGGACCCCGTCACGCTCGGCGCGCTCGTCGACGCCGCGGGTGCCCCGGTCAGAATCCGCCCGATGTTGCCGCCGTGGTACTCCGTGAACCAGACGTTGCCGTCGGGCCCGGCCGCGATCCCACGCGGATCGGGCAGCGCGGACGGGATCCTGTACTCGGTGATCTGGCCGACCGGGGAGATCCGGCCAATCTGCTCGCCGCCAGTCTCGGCGAACCAGAGATTGCCGTCAGGGCCGGCCGCGATCCCCACGGGATCAGCGAGCGCAGTTGGGATCCGGTACTCGGTGAACTGCCCTGCCGGTGTGATCCGCCCGATCTGGTCCGCGCCACTCTCGGTGAACCAGAGATTGCCGTCCGGTCCCGCGGTGATTCGGTTCGGCCCGCTGTCGCGGGTCGGAATCGGGTACTCCGTGACCTGCCCCGGGCGGGTGAATCCGGATCCGGTCGTGATACGGCCGATCGCGTTGCTGCCCACGTCGGTGAACCACACATCCCCGTCCGGCTCCGCCGTTATCCCCACGGCAAAGTCTGGAGACGGCAGCGCGAATTCGGTGATCTGACCGCTGAGGGTGATCCGCCCGATCCCGGCGACATCGGTGAACCACAGGTTGTCGTCGGGCCCGGCCACGATCTCCCCTGGGTCGGCGTCGGCGGCCGGGATGGGGTACTCGGTGATCTGTCCCGCGGGCGTGATCCGCCCGATGCCCCCGTCGGTGAACCACAAGTTGCCGTCCGGCCCGGCAGCTATCCCCTCCGGCTGACCATCAGCCGTGGGGACCGAGTACTCGGTGAGCTCTCCCGTGGGAGTGATCCGCCCGATCTGGGAGCCGCCACTCTCGGTGAACCAGAGGCTGCCGTCCGGCCCCGCCGCAATCTCATCGGGCCCGCTGTGAGCGGTCGGGATCGAGAACTCGGTGACCTGCCCAATCGAAGCAGCGAACGCATCGCCGACCCCAAAGGAGCCCGGCGACGCACCCAACAACAACCAAACAAAAACCACGGCGGCAACCGCGACTCCGAGCGCGCGTGTGCCGACCGGCGATCCCAGCCCATGTCTCTTCAACCCGTTCCGTGGCATCGCAGTCCTCCTGCCGACCAGCGTTCGATTCGATGCCACGAACCTACGAGCACGCACCGGCACGCGCATCGGACGGACTCCCCATATTCCGAACGGCAGATCCCTATCTTGGACGCCGGCGACGCGAGCGCTGCACCGTCCCGATCAGAGGCTGCGTGGCGCTGACCGCGCCTACCCTTGGCCGGCGAGCCCCAGCTGAAAAGCCTTGGCGCTGGCCTCGCCTCGGGAGCTCACGTCGAGCTTACGAAGGATCGCCGACACGTGATGACCGACCGTCTTCTCGGACACCACGAGCCGTTCCGCGATCTGCGCGTTGCGCAGGCCCTCGACGACCAGCGCGAGCACCTCGAGCTCACGGTCGGTCAAGCCAGCGGGGTTATCACGCGTGCGGGAGCGCGGGCCTCGGGGCAACCCCCGAGCGCCCCGCTCACGCAATCGTCGCGCCACGATCGCGGCCGCCGGGCGCGCACCCAGCTCACGAAGCTGCTCGAGGGCTTCGCGGAGCGCGACCTCGGTGCCGCTGTCGACCAGCGCCAGCGCCGCTTCATAGGGACAGCCGATCTCTTGCCACGACCTCGCGGCACGAGCTCCCTCCCCGGCTATCGAGAGCGCGTAAGGCTCCGCCGCCGCGTCGGGCGGAAGGGCATCCCGAATCCCGGCGCGCCACCGCCAGACCGCGAGCTCCCCGACCATCCACGGCGCATCTCTCCCGAGTGTCAACGCCAGCGCGTCGTCGGTGACGTCAGCGACCTCGGTCAGCCTGCCCTCGAGCCAGGCCGCCTCGGCACGGGCCGCCGCCGCGGGCGCGAACCCCTGCGTCTCCTTGCTGCTCGACGACAGTGCCAGCGCCTCGTCCAGCAGCGGCCAGATGTCCGGATCGCCGCGCCGGGCCCGCACCAACCCGAGCGACACCAGCGCCTCGGAGCGCACACTCACGGTCGATCCCGGATCAGACAGCAGCTGGTTCGCGCAGTCCCCGGCCAGCTCCCACCGTCCCCGGTCAAGGTCCAGCCGAACCCGATTCGCCAGCAGAAGCTCGCGGAAGAGCTCAACGCCGCGATCATCACAGTATTCGATTCCCGCCCCGACGTGGCGTTCAGCCAGGCCGTAGTTGCGGGAAACGAGTGCTCCCGCGACCAGATTGTTGAATGCCCGACCGACGTCTACGTCCAACCCCGCCGACCGAGCGAGACGGAGGCTTCGCTCCAGTCTCTCCTCCCCGTCCGGCGAGCCGACGTTGAGCAACGCTGTCCCAACGCTGTTGAGCGCGTGCACCAGCGTTTCGGTATCACCGAGGCGCTCGGCCAGTTCTGTGGCCCTGTCCCCCCACGCCACCGTCTGTTTGAGGTCGCTTCTCAGCATCGAGAACTGGGCATGGGTGGCGAGCGCGCGAGCCAGCTCGCGCGTCGCCCCGAGCGGCTCCAGCAGCTCTAAGGCCTCCCGGATCAGCGCCGTCCCGTCGGCGTCACGACCGGACTCGTGAAGCGCGCGCGCCAGCGAGCACAGCAGACGACCCAACCGCACCGGATCGCTCAGCCCACGACTCAACTCGATGGCCTGGTGCAGCGACGCGACCGCCCCATCGGTGTCGTTGATCAGAAAGCACTCATAGGAACGCCGCTCGAGAAAGGCCGCACGCACCTCCGCGGTCACGCCAGCGGAGAACCGAAGGACGCGGGTGTACTGAGCCGCCGCCTCGCGATGCGCGCCCGCTCCGGCCGCCCGCGCCGCCGCCCGCGGCGCCCACACCAGCACCGCCTCGGCGTCCCCCACCGCCTCAGCGTGATAAGCGACCCGCGCGGGATCGGCGTCACCCACCGCGGGAGCCGCCAGCGCGGCCAGCGCCGCGCGGTGCAAAGCCAACCGCCGGTCCGGAGGCAACGTTCCCTCCACGGCCTCGCGCGCAAGCTCGTGACGATAGGCCACGCCGCCGTCCACCACGACGAGCACACCCGACGCCAGGCACTGCTCCAACCGTTCCCCTGGCTCACCGGCCAGCGCCGAAAGCAACCGCAGCTCCACGCGGCCCGGCACAACCGCGAGAGCCTTCAAGAACCTTCGAGCAGGCTCGGGCAGCCGCTCCGCACGCGCGAGCACCGCATCGCGAACGGTCTCGGGAATCCGCTCGCTGCCCGCGCCGAGCACCTCGGTGACAAAAAACGGGTTGCCGCCCGTCTTCTCATAGAGCTCGTGCCCATCGACGCCATGCGGCGCCGCCAACTCGCGGACCGCCTCGAGCGAGAGCGACGCCAGCTTCAAGCGCTGCGGCCGCCCCGGCAGCTCGCCGAGCACGATCCGTAGCTGCGAGGCGGAATCGAGCTCATCGTCACGAAAGCTCGCCACGACCAACGCCGGAACCGACTCGACTCGCCGCGCCAGCAGCCGAAAGACATCCAATGTCGCCTCGTCGGCCCAGTGCAAGTCCTCGAGCACCAACAGCCCCGGCGGCCTCCTGTCGAGCTCGCTCAGCAGGGCCGCGGTCACCTCATGAGGACGGGCACCCGTCACCACCAACTCCTGAAGCTCGCCGCCGGCACTTACAGCCACATCGAACAGCGGCCCGAGCGGACGTGCCGTCACCAACGGCTCACACGAACCCCACAACACCCGAATCGACCCCTCCTGAGACCGGGAGAATCCACGCAGCAGCGCCGTCTTCCCAACACCCGCCTCACCCATCACGAGCAACAGTCTTCCCTCACCGCTCGCAATGGCCTCTTTGAGCGACCCCTCTAACGCGCGCAGACCGTCACCGCGCTCCAGAAGCGCCGCACCGCTCCCGGCAGAGCCGCCGCTCATGCCCTCATCAACCATCTCCACACGTTCCGCTCATCCTCGCACCAGTGTCGCACCAAGCGGCTGGGGGACGGGCAGGCCGATTCGGAACTGCCTTGCATGTCGGGCGTAGCGGCGCCCTGCACGCGCGTGCGAGGCGGCTGTCAAGTACCCCACTCGGCAGAGTGCGCGCGGCGCTGCCGGGCAGGGCGGGCACCATAGCGCCGTCGAGCTGGAGGCCACGCGCCACCGCCGAGCGTGACGGTCCCGCGTGCGTGCTACCGAACCAGGACGCCGGAACTACCCGCGAACGGCCACGCGGTTCTCCCCGCGGCCGTTACAACGGGGTGTTGGTACAAGGCGAGGTGCTGAAGCTGAACGACGCGATGTCGTCGCCGATCACGAGATCGTGAGCCCCGCTCCCACTGTTGAAGTCATAGTTGAACAAGTCGCTGACCTTGGTGTAGGGCGGAATGCACGCATGGGGGTCACCGTGGTCGGGCCCGTAGTACACCCGAAACGTAAACACCGTATTGTTGTAGATCGAGCCGTCCACATTCCGGCAGCCGTAGTAGGACCAGTTATCGCTCGGAATCCCACTGAACGGGTTGGCCTTGAAGCACACGCCGGTGCCGTTGTCGTAGATGTAGTCGCAGAACTGCTGCGACGCGCACGTGAATGAGGCGCTGGCGGCCGCGGGCGCGCTCGTGGTTCTGGCCGCTGGCCGTGCCAGAACCGGGCTGGCGGCTGCGAACCCGCCAACGGTGGTCGCGACGATCGCGATCGCAGCGAGACCGGCGATGCGCTGTCGGAAGGACATATCCCCTCTCCTCCTTTACTGCCGAGAAAGCTCCCTACGAGCATACGCCCGCGTCGTTGGTCGGCGGGTGAAATACGCCGGATCTTCCCCGAACGCCCATTCCGGTGGGACGGTCGCGATCGCCACGAGTTGCGTGACGCGCCGGATAGCGTCCCGCCATCCACAGGCCGTAGGCGCCGCCCATCGATAGGCCGACGACGCTGGCCGCGGCGACGCCGAGGTGGTCGAGTAGCGCGACGCCGTAATCGACGACCCGGTCAAGCTCGAACGCTGCCGGATCCTCGGTGCGCTCGCCGCCGCCGATTCCGCGCGGGTCGAAGGTGATGACCCGGAAGAAGCGCGCAAGATGGGGGACCTGCATCTTCCAGATCAAGCTCGGCGACCTCTATTCGGTTGTTCGCGGGGTTGTTGACGGTGACGCCGAGACTCGTCGTCGAGCCGGGCGAATGACCTGGATCGATCTGCGCGGCGTTCCAAGCGTCCGTGCCGCCCGCCGGGTTGCTCGAGGTGGCGATGGCTCCCGTCCTGGCGGGTGGTGACGCAGAGCGAGACCCTCGGGCAGCTGGCATCGACGGCACTGACTGGCTTTTTTTTGTGGGCCGAGTCGATCCAGCACGCCCGGTAGACGTTGGCATCGCGCGTAAGCATCCGAGGCCGTGACGGGCTAGCTTAGAGCGGCTGCCAGGCCCGAGAGAAAGGCACCAGGCCCCGCGGCCGCCCTAATCGGTCCGCCGCTGGGTCAAGCTGGTTTGGGGGCTCGGGATGCTGATCAGCCGCGACGAAATTCTGCACGCCAGCGCAGCGTGGTCCATTCTGACGGGGTCGTGAGCTTCTCAATCTTGCGCATGGTGAGACCGTCGGCGGAAAATGCGTCGATTTCGGTGCGGCTCAACGGCCACGGCGGGGCCGGGTCCGTGTGGTCATCATCGTTGTCACGGCGCCAGGCCACGACCAGCAGCGTTCCACCCGGTGCTACCAATCGTCCTACATTGATGATCGCTTGGCGGCGGGGTGGGTCGGGCAGTGCTTGGACGGTGATGATCTCGACCACGAGGTCGAAGGCTCTCAGCCAGTCGGCCGGCGGGTCGAGGAGGTCGGCGACGAGGTAGCGCACATCGGATCCTGGATGGCGCTCGCGCGCGAGCCGTACCGCGGTTGGTGAGATGTCAAAGCCGACGGTGTCGAATCCGAGTGCGGCGAGGTGCTCGGCGTCGGCCCCGTGGCCGCAGCCCACGACGATCGCGCGGCGGCCGGCGCCCAGCGGCCCCTGCTCTGTGGTCCACTGAGCCAACAGCGGGTGCGGATCAGTTCGGCTCCACGGCATCGGCACCCGGCCCAACGCGCCGGCGGCATAGAGCTTCTCAAACCAGCCGGTGGGATCCCCGGCAGCGAGCGATCGGGAGGCAATGCGCTGCTCCTCGGCTTCCAGATCAGCCGACTCGTCCATAGGTTCAATGATCGCGGACCGAGAAAGGGCTTGACTTCGGCGGTCTGCTGATCGCGATGTCGGCCGGGGGAGACCGCTGGAGGTCAGACGACGCAGGTCCGCGCGTCCTCCGCCACCACGCGTACGGGACGCAGCTGCGCCGGGAGGTTTGCGGTCAGACGCTCCGCGCGGCGGCGTACATGTCGAGCCGCATCCAGGCGCGCAGCAGCCAACATCGAGATGCCAGCCGAGTCCCGACAGACAAGCAGGAATGCCCTCCCTCATACCGGTCCGACTCGCAAGCCGCGGGAGGCGCGGCGACCGCGAGCACCGGAACGCGGCTGCATGGGTCGAAGAAGCTGGTGATGTCGTTGACAAACACTACTGCCGCAATCGAACGCCAGCTTGGCTGGTGGGTGCGCTCCTCCGGCGGCGGACCGCTCCTTATGTTTCCATTCCGATCGCGCGCTCCGGCGAGGGCTGAGCGTGGAATCGATCGTCGGCTCCGAGGCCTCCCGGTAGTTCAAAGCGGCAGGCGAGGTCATCGAGGCGCGCTGCTGGTCTACGCCGATTGGAGTCATGTCGACGAGGTGGCCGCTTTGCTGTGTGAGGAGCACAGCCGCCCCGATCAGCGAGACGGCTGCTCGGTCACGAGTGGACCAGTCGAGTGATGCGAGCGCAGAGCTGTCGCTGTTCGTCCGGTCCGGGTGTGTGTGCGTCTCCTGCTCGGACGCTGGTGCCTGGCTCGGGTGGTGGGGTGTGTGTCTGGGCAGCGCTTCTGGGGTTTCCGGGGTGTACATGACGTTTTGGTGTCGCTACGGTTGAGTCCTCTTCACGGGGGTGGTGCTTGGCGGAGTCGGTTGAGCTTGCGACGATCCTGCTGACCGACCTGGTCGGCTCAACTCGGCTGGCTGCGTCGGTCGGGCCGGTGCGTGCCGATCAGCTGCGCGAGGAGCATTTTGTGCTGTTGCGTGACGCGATCGCAGGCTGTGGGGGCAGGGAGGTCAAGAACACGGGCGACGGGCTGATGGTCGCGTTCTCATCGGCGTCTGCGGCGGTGAGGTGCGCGGTGGCGATGCAGCAGTTGTTTGAGCGTCGCTATCGGCGGGCTGAGCAGGGCTTGCATGTGCGGATCGGTGTTGGTGCGGGGAGTCGACGGTCAGGGATGGGGATTATTTCGGGATGCCGACGGTCGAGGCGGCGAGGCTGTGCGCGCAGGCGCCGTCTGATGGCATTCTGATCTCGGGGCTGGCGAAGACGCTCGCGGGGCGGCGTGAGGGGGTTGAGTTCGTGTCGGCTGGTGAGCTTGAGCTGAAGGGCTTTCCCGAGCCGGTGCAGGCGTTCTCGGTTCTGTGGGCACCGATCGCTGAGGAGGCCTCGGGGGTGAGTCGCTGGCAGTTGCCGGCGCTGTTGCGTTCGGTGCCGCCGGTGTCGTATGTGGGACGGGTGGAGGAGCGCGCGGTGCTGGAGGAGGCGATGGTGCTCGCGCGTGATGGGGCGCGGCAGGTGGTGTTGTTGTGCGGTGAGCCGGGGATCGGCAAGACGAGGCTGTCGGGTTTTGGCGCGCATCGTGCGCATGCCGAGGGTTTTGTGGTGTGTTGGGGTTCGTGCTCTGAGGAGCTCGCGGTGCCGTATGAGCCGTGGATCGAGGTCTGTTCGCAGATCGTCGAGCATGCTCCGCGGGAGCTGATCGCCCAGCACGTCAAGCGTCACGGCGGCGAGCTCAGCCGGCTCGCGCGGAACCTGCGCGAGCGGGTCGTCGACGTTCCCGGACCGCAGACATCTGATCCGGAGACCGAGCGTTACCTGTTGTATTCGGCGGTCGCGGGGCTGCTCGGGAGGTCGCTGAGAGCGTGCCGGTGTGTCTGGTGTTAGATGATCTGCATTGGGCCGACGGTCAGTCGGTGGCGCTGCTCAAGCATCTGGTGCGGACGGTCGAGCGCGGCGGGCTGTATGTGATCGCGACCTATCGTGATTCGGATCTCGGCAAGAACCATCCGCTGACCGGGGTGCTCGCGGATCTTCGTCGGGTCGAGGGTGTGCAGCGCCTCTCGTTGCACGGTCTCGGTGTCGATGAGGTGGCGCAGTTGATGGCCGCGGTCGCCGGTCATGAGCTCGACCAGGACGGGGTTGAGCTGGCGGGGCGGATCGCGAGTGAGACGGACGGTAACCCGTTTTTCGTGGGGGAGATCCTGCGCGGGCTCTCGGAGTCCGGGGCTGTGGTGTTCGATGAGGCGAGCGGGCGCTGGAGTGTCGATCGTTCCACGGCGATCGCGTTGCCCGAGAGCGTGCGCGAGGTGATCGAGCGTCGCGTCGAGCGCCTGGGCGGTGAGGCGGTTGAGGTCTTGACCCAGGCCGCGGTGATCGGGCGCGTGTTTGATCTCGAGCTGCTCGCGTCGATGCTCGAGATCGACGAGAGCGCGCTGCTGGATCACTTGGAGGCGGCCGTGGGCGCGTCGCTGCTGGCGGAGTCGTCCGAGCGGCTCGGGCGGTTTCGCTTCGCGCATGCGTTGATCAACCAGACGTTGTATGAGGGCCTCGGCGCGACCCGCCGGGCGCGGATGTACGGGCGCGTCGCGCAGGCCCTCGAGGAGCTCTACGGACAGCACCCGGGCGAGCGCCTCTCAGAGCTGGCGCTGCACTGGCGCCTGGCCGCGGTCTCCGTCGACAGGGCCAAAGCCGCCGACTACGCCCTGCGCGCCGGGCGGCGCGCGCTCGAGAGCCTCGCCCCCGCCGAGGCGGTGAAGCTGTTCGCCGACGCCGTCGAGCTCACGGGTGACACAGACAGCCGCGAGCGGTGTGAGGCGCTGATCGGGCTCGGCGAGGCGCAGCTCCAGACCGGCGACGCCGCCTATCGCGAGACGCTGCTCGAGGCCTCCCGGATCGCATCCGGCCTCGCCGACGCGGAGCTCGCGGCGCGTGCCGCTCTCGCCAACAGCCGCGGCTTCGCGAGCGTGGCCGGCGCGACCGACGAGCGGCGGCTAGCCGCGATCGATCGAGCGATCGAGCTCGACGACCCCCCGCAGCCGGCACGCCGCGCGCGCCTACTCGCACTCCAGGCGCTGGAGCTGCCGTGGCACCCCGACTACCGGCGTCGCTGGGCGCTCGCCGACGAGGCCGTCGCGCTCGCCCGGGACACTGGCGAGCCGAGGACACTCGCACTAGTTCTGCGCCAGGCGTGCTACGCCTACTGGTCCGCGCAGACGCTCGAGCTCCGCAGTGCGCTCGCCACCGAGCTCGCCGAGTGCGCAGCCGAGGCGCAGGACCCCGCGCTTCAGATTTGGGCGCACTTCATCGAACTACACGTCTGCGTCGCACGGGGGGAGCTCGCCCGCGCGCACGCAGCGCTGGAGCGCAGTGCAGCGGATCGCCGAGGAGCTCGGCCAGCCGACGCTGAGGTGGTTCTCCGCGTTTCAGCCGCCGCCTGGGAGCTCCTTCACGGCGATCTGGTGGCCGCACAACGCTCAGCCGAGCGCGCGTTTGCGATCGGGCAGGAGGCGGGAGCGCCCGACGCGACCCTGATCTACGGTATCCAGCTTTCCTTCGTCATCCGGGCCCAGGGCCGTGGCCAGGAGATCATCGCGATGATCGAGCAACGGGCAAACGCCTCACCCGGCATCGCGGCCCTTCGTGCAGGCCTCGCCTGGACCCTGTGCTGGCTCGACCGTCGCGAAGACGCCGCAGTGATCCTCAAGCAGGCGGCGAGCGACCGCTTCGAGCACATCTTGCCGGCGTCCGACGAGCTGACCGCGCTGGTGCTGTACGCCGACGCCGCAGTCCAGACGGGCGACGTCGACGCCAGCTCGATCCTGTACGAGCGCATCCGGCCGTTCGCCGATCAGATTGACTGGAACGGCGCCTCCACCTACGGCCACGTGCGCATGTACCTGGGCCTGCTCGCCGCAGTCCTGGGCAAGCACGATCAAGCCGACCGGCACTTGGCGTTCGCGTGCGAGTTCCACGAAGCGAACGGCATGTCGCTCTGGGCCGCCCAGGCGCAGCTGGGATGGGCGGAAGCGCTCGCCGCACGAGGCGATACTTCACGAGCGCGGGAGCACGCAGCCCGCGCGCTCGAGCTCTCCCGCGAGCACGGCTACGGTCTCTTTGAGCAGCGGGCAGCAGCTCTCATCCAAACGCAGTCCGCGGCCGAGACCGACCGTCGCTGAGCCACGTTGCTGCCGCGACGCTGCCGCTGAGACGACGTTGCGAGTCCTCTCCTCCTGACCGAGCAGTCATCTCGCCGATCGGTGGCATAGTGCTCCTCCTGGAGCGAAGCGGCCACGATCTCACGCCAAAACGCTGCTGTCGATCGTGCCCCCTCCGGACAGCTCGAGTCACGCGAGTACGTCGTCGGCGCGGCGCTGCTCCATTGCCGTTGCGCTCGTCCAGGCCGGTCGGCTGCCGGCGAGTCCCTACGTGGCGAAGGACTCGTCCGCCGGCCACTTGCTCGCGAACGGGAGACGGGGACACGGTGTTGCCTCCGCGTCTCGTTGGCGGAGGGGCAGTAGTTGCGATGTTGTCGGTTGCGATCCCGTGAGGCTTCCGGTGGACCCCTGGGACGGAGTGCGGTTGGTCATTGAAGCTACGGGGGGGCGAGGGTCGGCTCCGCCGGTGCACGCGTTGCAATGCGTCTATCCGGCATCGGAATCCGTAAGCTGGCGTGGTCTCATCCCGACAGGTGCGCAGTGACGCCGTGGACTGCGTGTCAATAATTGGTCAAACCTAATCTTGCCTGCACTCGATCCGTCGCCGGTTGCCGTCTATGACGGCAAGTTCACCGAGGAGCAAGCCACCCGACTCTTGTGGCGGGCGGGCTTCGGGCCGCGCCCGGGCGACGCCGATCGATTGGCGAGGCTCGGGATTGACGGTGCCGTTGCCTCGCTCACGCGACCGGTGGGAGCCGCCCGGTTGATCGGTGCCGCTCCGCACGATGATCATGGTGAGCCGCTTGATCCGATCAACACCTGGGGCGACGACCACTGTTGGTGGCTGGACCGGATGGTGCGCTCCGACCAGCAGCTGGTCGAGCGTATGACGCTGGTCTGGCACAGCTGGTTCGCAACGTCGGAGGAGGCCTCGAACGCGCGGTTGATGATCAAGCAGAATTGGATGATGCGCCGACAGGCGCTGGGTAACTTCCACAAGCTGCTGCTCGACGTGACCGTCGACCCGGCGATGCTGCTGTGGCTCAACGGCAATACCAACTACAAGGACAGCCCGAACGAGAATTACGGTCGCGAGATGCTGGAGCTGTTCACGCTCGGTGCCGACCGCGGTTACGACGAGCACGACGTTCATCAGAACTCTCGAGCGCTGACTGGCTGGACCAACGACTGGAACCAAGAGGAGGGCCCGGTCAACTTCCGGTTTGACCCCAGCCTCCACGACTACGGGATCAAGCGGATCTTCGGCCATCGCGGACGATTCGGCTGGCGCGACAGTTGCCGCCTGGCGGTCACCCATCCGGAACACCCCTCGTTCCTGGTGGGCAAGCTGTGGGGATATTTCGTCGGCGCCGAGATTCCCCGCGCGACCGCGCACGCGCTCCAGCGGACGTACGTACGCAGCGGTTACGAGATCCGGCCGCTGGTCGAGGCGATCCTCCGTCATCCGCTGTTCTACGCGGGGCCACGGCTGGTGATGCCGCCTGTGGTGTGGACCGCCGGGTTGCTGCGCGGCAGCCGTCAGACGATCACGACCACCAGCTGGGCCTGGATCGCGGGGCTGACCGGGCAGGTGCTGTTCCAGCCGCCGAACGTGTCGGGGTGGAATTACGCCCAATGGCTTGACACGTCGCGCTGGGCCGGACGTTTGGAGGCCGTCGACGTCGCGCTGCAGAATCACGCTCTGAGCGGCAAGACGTATCCCTTCGGGATAACCGAGAACGCCACGCAGGCCTACCAGCACGCGATCGACTTCTGGGGCGGGCGCCCGCTCTCAGACACGGGACGGCACAACCTGATCGCGCTGGGACGGCGGATCGCAAGCGGCCAGACCCAGGAATGGCAGCAGGTCGCGTTCCGCCAGCTGCGCCAGAACGCGCTACGAAACCTGGTCCCGATGACGCCAGATTGGATGACGGCATGACGCCAGGTCACGAGGCTCGCGTGCCGCCCGCGTCCGAGGGCCATTGCGACGGGTTCTCGCGCGCGCAGGCGATCCGCCGTGTGCTCGCCGGCCAGCCTCCGGTAGCCCGGGAGTGGGACCGACGAATGCCGATTCCCGCCGGTGCGGGAATAGATCGCCGGCGGTTCCTCGCCGGTGCCGCGGGAGGCCTGATGACCGTGTACGGCGCCGGGCGGCTCGGTCTGACCGATCGGATGCTGGGCGATGGGATCGCCCGGGCGGCCGCGCTCCAGCCCGCCGGCAGCCCGATCCTCGTGTCGCTGTTCATGCAAGGCGGCGTCGACGGCCTCTCGCTGCTGGCTCCGGTCGGCGACTCGTTGTATGAGCAATTGCGCCCCACGCTCGCGGTGGCGCCGGGCGCGGGGATACCGGTGCGTGAGGACCCGAGCCTCGCCTGGCACCCGTCCGCGAGTTCGTTCGCCACGCTTCACAACGCCGGCAGAGTGACTGTGCTCCCCGGCATCGGTTACACCGATCCGGACATGTCGCATTTCACATCGCGGCACTACTGGGAAGTGGGCGCCACCGACGCTTCGCTACTCACCGGCTGGATGGGCCGCTACCTGGACGTGTCCGGGGATGCCACCAACCCGTTCCAGGGGTTGTCGATGGACGGCCAGATCAACCCGACGCTCGCTACCACCAAGAACCCAACCGCGGCGATCGATCAGCCCAGCAACTTCGCCGTGTATCTCAACGGAGTGTGGGGCGACGCGGTCGAGTGGGCACTCGACTCCGCGTCCTCGCTTGGCGACGCGCAGCGCCACTCGCGCGACCGCGCGATCGCCCAGGTCGCGGGCGCGGCGTCCGAGGTGGGCATCGTCCGCAGGACGCTGCAACCGTTCCGCGCTTCTAATGGCGGCGCCGGCAGCTCCGGCACAAACGCCAACCCCGGCGCGGCTTACGGCAGCTCCGTCACTTACCCGACCGCCTCGACGGGTGACTTGCCGGCGCGCCTCGCGGGTCTTGCGGCGATGATCGCGGCCGGTGTGCCGCTGCGCTGCGTCGCGCTCACCACCGACACCCAGTTCGACACCCACTCGGGCCAGGAGGCGACGTTCGACTCAGGGGTCAAGCTGGTCGCGGACTCGCTGGCGGCGTTCCAAGCCGACCTCGAAGCGCGTGGCGTCGACGGCCGCGTGCTGGTGCATGTCTGGTCCGAGTTTGGCCGCCGCGCTCAGGAGAACGGCTCGGACGGCACTGATCACGGCGCAGCGGGTGTGTCGCTGCTCATTGGCAGCCGCGTGAACAGCGGGATGATCGGTGAGTTCGCGCCGCTAAACGAGCTCGACGCAAACGGCAACCAGCGCGAGAACGTCGATTTCCGCGGCGTCTACTGCTCGCTGCTGGAGCAGTGGTTCGGTCAGGACGCTGCCGACGTCATCCCTGGTGCCGGGGGCTTTCCGCGCTACCAGGTGTTGGCATGAGACGTCTGATCATCCTTTCCCTGTGCCTCTCGGCAACCGGACTCCTGGGGGGCGGCAACGCGCAGGCAGCGCGTGCCCCGGCTCCCGCCCACCTTCTCGTCTACGCGCAGGAGTGGTCGCTGTGGCCGTCGCGGACCTCGGTGCCCGCCGGTACAGTGATCGTCGAGTTGTGGAACCGCGGCCAGGATTCACATGATCTGCGGATCCGGAGGCTGAACGCACACGGCCACATGATCGGTCCCATTCTCGGTGTGGTCAGGATCACGCCATCGGGTCAGGTCCACCAGGCTACCTGGCACCTCAAGGCGGGCCGGTATGAGATCTACTGCTCGCTGCCGGGCCATCTGATGATGGGGATGCATACCCGCTTAACCGTGACCCGAGCCTAACCCATCGAGAATGGACGGGCGACCGAGACCCTGCTGAGCCACCTCGCGCGTCCGTGCCACTGGCACCGATCACCGAGCTTAGTCAGGATTGGCGTCGTTCTTGACTGCCCGGAAGTGTCAACGGTCCCCACCGAGCGCAACCTGCTCCACGCGATCCAAAGCTCGACACATATCTAAGCTTGCACTCGTCCGGGACGGCGGGCTGCGGGCGACTGCCTTCGTGGCCATACACTCGCGCCACTAGAAGCGCCCGGAAGGCCGAAGCGATCGTGCCGGCGATCGAGTCCGACGATCGCTATCCGGGCATCGTGGGCCGCGAAGCCACAGACGCCGCGGCATCGAGATGTCGCCATAGCAGCAGTCCGCTTCGGGACCGCACGGATCGCGAAAGCACTCGTGAGCGAGGCGCGATTTCTGCTGGAGCACGCGCTGCCGAGTGACACAGCTCGACGATGGCTGACAGCGATGCTGGCGCATCGGAGACCGGCGGTCTCGCGAGCGGCGATCGAGTCAGGCCGCGATCTCGTGCTCTACGTGGGTCACGCTGATGTGGCGGGCGGCGGATAGCCGCCCCGGGTCCGACCCGCAGTAGGTGCCGGAGACGGGCGCAACGTCGTGGTAGTCGCGACCCACGGCAACGGTGAGGTAGCGGAGGTCCGCCGGCCGGTCGTGTGTCGGGTCCCATGCGAGGATCTCGACCGCGGGGCCGGGTACGGGCTGAAGCACCTCGACCCACGCGTGCGTGCCGCCGCCTTCGCCGACGAGATGGCCGGACACATAGCGAGCGGGGATGCCGAGCAGCCGGCAAAGCGCAAGCATCAGGTGCGCGTAGTCCTGGCAGACGCCGTGTCCCGCGGCGAGAGCCTGGGCTGCCGTTGTGTGCACGCCGGTCCGGTCAAACCCATAGCTAATGCGCCGATAGACCCAGCCGCCGACGGCGCTGGCCAGGTCGGCTCCCGTCTCACCGCTGTCGGCAAGCTCGGCGGCGGCGGCGCGCAGCGCACTGTCCGGCCGGGTCAGCCCCGATGGCCGTAGATAGGCGTTTAGCGCTTGCCTCGTGGCCGCCTCGAGGTGTGGCCCCTGCCCGGACGACCGCTCCACCGTCACGGATACGTCGAAGTCGACGGCCTCCTCGACTTTGGGGATGCTGATCTCGAAGACGACGTTGCCGAACCGGTCGGCGCGCATTCGATCGCGCGAGCGGGGCTGGCTCACGTCCAGGCGGTGGCTGAGGACTCGCTGGTTGCCGTGAACCGGTCGGGGCACCACCACCAAGCGCTGCCTGAGGTTGCAGATCGGTGCTGGGTAGCGGTAGCGGAAGTGCTGCTGCACCTCGTAGACGGTCCGCTGGATGCGGGTGCAGTTCGTTGCGCGGTCACGAACGTCCCCCGGAAGGATGTCCGCGTCGTGGCGGCCGGCCGAGTCATGCTGCGAGATGGGGTCCACGGGCTTTGCTCTACCGCAGCCGATCGCCGGCGGTCGCGGTGGCGGGAATGATCTCGTCCGCCCACACGGTCATCTGCTGGAGCAAGAGTTTGCCGTAGGAGGTCACCATCGCCACGTCCATGGCGTCGCGACCTCGCGCGATGACTACACGCCCGATCCGCCTTGCGTTGTTGCGGGGGTCAAACGTCCACCATCGTCCGCCGAGATAGACCTCCATCCAAGCGCAAAAGTCCATCGCTTCTGCCGGGGGAGGCACGTCGATGTCTGGGAGGTAGCCGAACACGTAGCGCGCCGGGATGTTCAGAGCTCGGCAGAACGAGATGGCGAGGTGGGCGAAGTCCCGGCAAACGCCCGCCCCTGCCTCAAAGACGTCGACCGAGGTCGCGTCGGGATCGCTGGCGTCGTAAGCAAAGCGAACGTTATCGTGAACCCAGGTGCAGACGGCCTGCACCCTCTCCCACCCGAGCGGAGTCGTTCCGAACAGGCTTACGGCCTCGTCGGACAGCAGGTCGGACAGGCAATAGCGGCTGGCGAGCGTGTAAATGAGGATCTCGCCAGGCAGGTCCTCGACCCGGTGCTGAACCGCTACGGGGCTGACCTCGTCCAGCGCGCCCGACGTCGTGACCTCTGCCTCATAACGCAGGCTCGCCTCCCCCGCACCGATCACGACGCGCCTGGCGTGGTTGCCGTACACGTCGACGAGATCCGAAAAGGACGCATTGGGCTGCACATGCCACGTCTCGCGTTCAACCGTCACGCCGCCGTCCGACCGGGCGCGCACAAGCACGACGGCCGGCACCGGAAGCGCCGCGTCGAAAAGAAACTCGCACCCCACCCTTATCCTCACCAGTCTCCGATCGTGCAGGGACAGAAGAAGCGCTCGGTTCCACGGCCCTCGGGAGCTATGGGCACTTCTCCTTCCCAGGGCGGAGGCCGCAACACGACGGCGCGCAGACCGCGGTCACATTCACAAGCCTCAGCCCGCGAGGTCTCGGATCCAATGCGTCGTCTCATCTCGCGACGCAGAAGCACCATAGGGCAACGCTCCCACCCCTATATCTTATGCTGCACGCCGGCTGTGGCCATTGGCCCGCGGTCCAAAACCGCAGACCCGGGACTGGCCACCCGGCACAACGCTTGAACCCGGCCAACCCGCCAACCCCGCCTTACAACGCAGGGATTCGGTAAAGGTGCGTACTCGTTGGCCATGGGCGTTCGAGGTCAGCGTCCAGCCGGCTCGCGCATCGCGAAGCGACCGCGGCGAGGACGCCGGCCGGCCCAACGCAAGACGTCCGCGGGGCAAGGACCGCACCTTCCTATTGGTGATCGAAGCTTGGGCGGTGGTGCGGGAGTACGCTGGCGGCACGCTATTGGTACCGCTTCGGTCGGAACGGCCGGATGCACGACCAGGAAAGGGGATCCCGATGATCCCCGACGACCACAGTCCTGAAGACGTTCGGACGCGATGGGATCTCGGCGACACGAGCGCCCAGGGCGATGGTGCCGCTTCCGATCACGACCAGACGGGCTCCGATCGCGATCAGGATGCGGCAGACCGCGATCAGGCGGCATCCGATCAGGATCAGGCGGCAAGCGACCGTGACCTCGCCCGTGGACTCGGTCGCGCCGGATATGACAGCAGCCGCACGACCCGCGATCAGACCACACTCGCACGCGGCGGGACCTCACGCGAACGGCGTCACACTGCGCTTTCCCGGGATACGATCGCACGCGATCGGGACCTGGCTGCAGCGCTGCGTGATCGGGCGGCCGAGGCACGTGACCACCAGGCCGACGAGGTGGACGCTCAGATCGATCGCTCCACGGCGGGCCTGGAATCGATGCAAGCGACCAGCAAGACGAAGATCACACCCCAAGCCGCGCGCGATCGACCGCGCGCCGACGATGGGAGCCCGCAGTCGGCATCGCACCGGCGTGAGGCGGCTCGAGATCGCGCTGAGGCTGCCCGCGACCGGCTTTCGGCCGCTCAGGATCGTGCTCACGCAGCAACCGAGCGTGAGGCCGCTCGCGAGTCGCCTGGCGCGGAGCGACGCGACCGTGGAATCGCAGCGGTGCAGCGGGAGATCGACCGTGCCCGCCGGCGGAATGGGTTACTTGTCGTTGCGTACGTCGACCTTAATCGTCTCCCACTTCCCAACGAAATCGATGATCAAGACGTCGGGGACGATCGGGTCAAACACCTCGTCGGGGTGATGAACGCACACCTAGGTTCCGACGAGCTGATCGTCCGTCTCGGCGGCGACGAGTTCCTTTGTGCTCTGCCCGGCGCCACGATCGAAAATGCCGCAGGCCGCGTCGAAGAGTTCGCCGCACAGCTCACAGGAAGCCATGATGCTGGGCCGGTAAACATGGGCCTAGCAGAGCTTCTCGTGGATGACCACGCGGTGGACCTGATAAGACGCGCCCACGCCCACGCCGATCTCGTCGCCGTCCACCGCGAGGATCGCTGCGAACCGCAGCAGCGAAGCGAGTGACACGCGCGAGGCGAGATTCCGTACCGGCCAGTTCCGCGACTAAGGCGACGATGTTTGCCTAGGCACGAGGATGAACCCGGCGTCGGTCCGCGGGGGCCTGGATTCGGCGACGAGCGCGTCTCCCACTTGGTCAGTCCTCACGGTCGCTTTGGCCTGCCGGGCGCCCAAGCGGACGAGTGCTCATAGGCGACATCTCGATGCCGCGACGTGTGTAGCCTCGCGGCGGACGACGCCCGGATAGCGATCGTCGGGCTCGATCGCTTTGGCTGTGCGGGCGCCCGCTAGCGCCACTATTGGTTCGCCACGAAAGGACTCGTCAGCGCGGCGGGCTGCCGGATGATCGCTTTGGCGCGACTATGCGATCGCCAGTCGGCCGATGGCGGGTGGGTGCCGCCACCAGCGCGTGGTGGGGGAGATGCATAGGCTCACGGCGCTTCGCTTCCAGAGAACGCCGGCCTTGAGCTTGTCGCCTCCGTGTCCGGCGCAGTCCGCGGGGATCGTCCGTTGTGATCTTCGGCGGATGGCCGTGTGAGTCGCGATGGCTGCGCGAGCGCACGGGTGCCTCGGTGGTGGCGAGACTGATCGGCTTGCGGCGGCCTACACCTGGCGTGCGGGAGCACGATGGTCAGTCCGCACTTCAGCGCCCGTTACGCCGCCGCGATGGCGGACTGTGGTGGGCGCTGTCCGACCGAGGCCGGTGTGCTCGGTCGCCTCGCCGACCATGAGTGCCGCGACGGTCGGCTGCCGTTCGACCGGACTCCGCGTTGCGGCTGTTGGCCGGAGGAGGGCGCCGCGGTTCTGGCGCTGCCTCCGGTGCACAGCCGGTTTGAGTTCCGGTTGTCGGGCGACATGAAGCACCCGTCCAACAAGGGAGATCAATGATGCGTGACATCGCCATCGCCACCCTGTCCGGGAATCTGACGCGGGAAGTCGAGTTCCGCGAGCTGCCGTCCGGCAGCGTCGTCGCCCGACTGCGGGTCGCGAGCACCACCTGCCGGCGAAACGGTGAGACGTGGATCGACAAGACGAACTATTTCACCGTGGAGATCTTCGGGGCGCGGGCGCGAGCGTGCGGCGAGTACCTCGGGAAGGTTTCGCGGGTGGTGGTCGAGGCTGAGCTCGACTGGCGCGAGTGGACCGACGAGCAGAACCACAGGCGCGAGGCCGTCACCTTCCGGGCTCGCGAGGTGCTGTTCGAAGGAGGGGACGCCAGCAGTCGGGTCGGCCGTGAGGGCGGTGCGCATGAGCGCTCCTCACCTTTGGACGGCGAGCCGGTGGGAGCGGCCACAGCAGGTGACGGATCGGCCGGCGCCGGCGATCTCCCGTTCTGACCTTGCCGCCCCGATCGGGCCGTCTAACCCTACGGTGCTCGACAGAGGCGCGGCCAGCGAGCCGAGAGTTGTGGGGTCTCATGGTTTCTCCAGCACATGCGGCCGCAAGACCGATGTTGAGATCGGCGAGGCGCGGACCGACGGCGGATGGCAGTCGCGGCCTGATTCCACGCTCGTGCCGACCGGGGTGATGCATCGGTAGCCAGCAGAAGCCAGCCTAATCAAGCGGCTAGCTCCGGCGTCTCGTCCACAGCGGCGGTCGCCGCTTGCTCGAATCCAGTTGGCACCGGCTCCTCACTTGGCGACGGAGGAGGAGTCTTGTTGGAGGCGCGGCCGGTCGGTTGACCGGTGTGCACCGTGGTGAGGAGCGCTCGACGTGCTCGGGCATCACGTGAGCAGGGCCGCGAGGCTGGCCCTATCGTCTCACAGGCTTTTCGTGAGCTCGGCGGCGGACCCCACACAGGCGTGGTGTAGCCGCGAGGCTGGAGTCTCGATGAGCTTGGCGAGTCAGTTTGTGATGGTGAAGCTCAATCGGCTCGTCACCGTGCCGCCTGCCCCGGTAGCGCGAATCGTGACCGTGTAAGGGCCGAGTCCCAGGCGGCGAGCGCCGAGCCGGCCCGTGAACTCAAGCCGCCGCCGGCCGGCGGCGGTGATCCGCAACGAAAGCTTGCCGCGGAGGACGTGGCGCACGCAGCGCGGGTCGTTCCGATCGGTGGCGTTGATCGTGCGGCAGTGATCTTGTAGGCGCCGCCCGCGGAGCGCTTGCCAGAACGTCAGGGTGACGCGGGCGGCTTGGTTGACCGTTAAGCCGAAGTGTGTGTCGACCGGGGCGACGCGGGGCGCGGCCGAACGCGTCGGCTCTCTCCAGCGACGGTGAGCCTGGGTAACCCGAAGGGTAAGCCGGCTGGTAGGCGTGGACACGGGGGGGACCGAGGTCGTGGGGGCAGCAGTGATCACGATCGTCGAGCTCTGGCTCGTCGTGTTGCCCAGGATGTCGCTGCTCGAGGTCGTGAGGGTGTAGGTGCCAGGGGCGGTATAGACGTGCGACACCGACTCATCGGTCGCCGTGGTGCCGTCACCGAAGCTCCAGTGCGTGGCAAAGATCGCCGACCAGGCATCGAGCGGTGTGACCGCGAAGTCGACCGGGACGCCTACGGTCCCGCGCGCCGGGACCACCAGCCCTTCCAGCACCGGCCCGCCGCCATCGTTGACCATCGACCACACCGGAAAAGCGGTGCCGTTGAACAGCGCAGCGAGGACATCGACGTCGCCTGCAGGATCCACGAGGGTGACGCCGCCATAGTCGTCGGCGATCGGCGGTGAGATCGCACTGGGCGTGTTCCACGTTCCATCCGGCGGCTCCTGATCCGCCCACACCGCGGCCGACAGGGCGCCGTCGTCGTTGAAGCTCCAATCGGCGGTGACGGTGCCGTCAGCAGCGACGACGACCTGCAGGTCCTGCATGAAGTCCGGGGAGGGGACCGTCGCAACCACGCTGGAGCTGCCCCAGACTCCGCCCGCGGGCCGCACCGCCGCCGCGATCGACCCGGGGTCGTTGACACCGAACGCCCAGACGAGGGCTGCCTTGCCCGCCGCGTTGACCGCGAGACCGAAGCCCGAGTTCGGACTGGGCCCGTCCGATTGACCGCCCGTGGCGAGGTTTCCGTCCGCGTGCCAGGCGCCGCCGGCCGGGCGGTCCGCGGTACCGAGCAGGTAGTTCGTCCCGTCATAGCCGGTCCACGCCGCCGTCGCATCGGCGTGTGAGTCCAGCGCGACCTGCACGGTGTAGAAGTATTTGTCGGTCGCGATCTGGACGGGGGACGTCCATGACCCGTCGGCGTTCATCATCGCCGACACGACCGCCTCATCGCTGCCGTTGTCGCTCGCCCAGACGATGGTCGCCGCGCCGCCAGGCGTGAACGCCACCGACGGCGCCACGTTCCCCACCGCCTGATCGTCGAGCGGGATGGCCGGATTCCAGGCGCTGCCTGCCGGGCGGTAGGCCACGTCGATCTCGCCCGCTGGCGTTTCCCACGCCACCAAGGCGTCCCCCTGGGCATCGATCGCGACACTCGGCGCGGTCTGCGCGCCGGCGGTCGACAACGTCGAGGCAGCCGCCGCCGGCCATGGCTCGCCGGCGGCATCGACGATCGCGTCCACGTCGCCCTGGTAGACGTAGGCAAGCACAGCGTCTCCCGCCCCGTTGCCCGCCAACACCGGATTGGCCGGCGGGCCGATCAGCACGGGACTCGACCACGTCCCACCCACTGGATGCCGAGCGACCATCATGCCGTGCATCTCATCCAAAAATGCCACCGTCAGGTCACCGGTCGCGTCGGTCGCCGCGGCGGGCGCGCCGCACTCGCAGCCCGGCGCCGACGTTATCGCCGGCGTAAGCCACGTCGCAGCGCCACGGGCCGGGGCGGCGCCGAACAGCACGACTAAAACGCCGAGCACGGCCGCGGCCTGGGCCCGGGCCTTACGTCTCAGAGTGATGCCGGATCCATGTCCCATCAACGCAAAGACCTCCTGAGATGGTCAGCCCTGTCCACCAGCTCCATCCTTGCCTCGTTCGTCGAGGTAGCCGCGGCCGATTGCAGCCGGTCGATCAACTCGAGCCAGCCGAAGAACTCGGTCGCGGGTCCGTCGCCGACGGTCACGCGGCCGCTGACCGTGTCCGATGTCTGCGTGATGTCGACCACGACCCGTTTGTTCCGCGCCATGCTCACCTCAAGTTGAGCGTGGCGCGCCGGCTCTGATAGCGCATCGGAAGCGACCCTGAAGTTATCCCGTCCGCACCCTCGTGTTTGACGGTTCAAGCGCCGCGGGAAGGCCAGCGCGGGAGCGGGTACCAAGCCGCGAGTAGGCCTGGGAGCGCTGGCCCTCGACGGTCTTCGTCGATAGAAACACCGCCTGCGCGATCTCCCGATTGGTCCTCCCGGCGACCGCCATCCGCGCTACGCGCGAACCACAATCACGGTGCTCCGGCGCGTTGCGAAGGTCGACTGCTCCTTCGCCATGGCTCCCGAGCGCGCCGACGATCACCGTCGGCGTCATCTCGACATCTGGGTGAGTCCCGCCGTCAACCCCGGACGACCGAGCCCAGATTGCCCCAGCTCGTCCATCCGGGAAGAGACCCGAGGGCTCGAGCTGGCGGCCGGTCGGTCTATGAGAGCGACAGCGCCAGCATGCTTGCTGCTCTGCGCGAGTCACGCGATTGGCAAGCACCTTTGCGACCGCGGAGCCGGCGCCGGCGTCTCACCTGAGTTCATGCCAAAGCGCAACTCCGAGCTCATCGGGATCCACGGTTGAGCGCCGACGACGCCGAGCGGTGGCGTGTCAGCTGCGATACGCCCAGCACGAATACGAGGTCGAACAGCAGCTCCAGCGGCGACACCTCCTGTGCGACCGGATCGCGCAGGCCCCGCGTATCGCTCACCCTTTTTGGCCAAGCGCTCAGGGCTAGGGAAGCGAGGGCTTTGTCTCGATCCAGTCGACGTAAAGGTTGCGCTCGGCGAACAGCCAGGCACCGTCGAGCTTGACGAAGGTGTCGCCATATCGGAGGTGCGCGAGCATCAGCTTGCGCTCGCGGTCCTCGGTGTACAGGTGGTGGGCGATGCAGTAGCTCTCTCCGGTCGCCCTGTCTCCGTCGAGCTCGATCGTGCTCTGAGCGTTGAAGTGCTGGGTGGCCTGGTAGCGGTTGACGTCCTCGAATACCGGCGTCAGTGCGTCGCGGCCGTCGAGGACCTGCGTGGGTTCGGAGCCCTGGCCGTTCATGTAGACGACGAAGTGGGTGTCCTCCGTGAAGAGCGCCTTCTGTCCCTCGGCGAGACGGCGATCGGCGCAATGCGCGTACGCGTCGACGAGCTCGCGGATCGCGAGGCGGTCCGCCGCTCGGTCGTTGTGATTTCGGTGATGGTCGTCATGGTCTCCTGTCCTTGTTCGGTTACAGACCGATCGTCGGAAGCGAATGACTCTGTGGCTGAACCGGGGGCTACACCAGCTTGTCGGGGGTGATAGGGAGCTCGCGGATCCGGCGGCCGGTGACGTGGAAGACCGCGTCGGCGACGGCCGCGTCGACGCCGGTGGCGCCGAGCTCGCCGATGCCTTTGCCGCCGATCGGGCTGGCGTGCTCGTCGACCTCGTCGATGAACGCGACGTCGATATCGGACGGGATGTCGGCGTTGACGGGCAGCGCGACCCCTGCAAGGTTCTTGGACAGCCAGCGGCCCAGGCGCTCGTCCTGGCGGCTGGCCTCCATCGTCGCCTTGCCCCAGCCCCAGACGATGCCGCCGAGCATCTGCGCGCGCGCCGTGCGCGGATTGACGATCCGACCGACGCTGTAGCGGCCGACGGCGCGGCGCAGGCGGATGATCCCAAGCTCGGGGTCGAACCCGACCTCCACAAAGATCGCGCCGAACGTCTGTAGCGCGTAAGGGCTGTCCTCAGGCGAGAACGTGCCGACGCCGACCAGCTCCTCGACGCCCGCCGACCTCATCGCGGCCGTCAGCGCCCCGGCGCCCGGCGCCTCGCCCAGCTCCTCCGCAGAGGCTTGGCGCAGCTTCGCGAGCACATCCTGGGCGGCGGCCATCACGGCAGCGCCGACGCCCATCGTCGAGGAGGACCCGAACGTCGGCCCGGCCTCCGGCAACTCGGTGTCGCCGATCTCGCAGCGCACGAGGCCCGGCTCGAGCCCAAGCACACCACACGCGATCTGGGTCAGGACCGTGACTATGCCCGTGCCGATGTCCTGAGTCCCCGACCGCACTCACCGCGCGGCCGTCGGCGTGCAGGCGGACCTCCGCGCTCGACGGGAACCGAAACGTGCCCATCGCGCAATCGGCCATCCCCTGGCCCACCAGCCATGGGCCGTCGCGCTCAGGCTCGCTGGGACGCTGGCGCCATCCGATCGTGCGCGCCCCCTGCTCGTAGCACTCGCGCAACTTCTTCGATGACCATGGCTGCCCGGTGAACGGGTGCACGTCGGAATAGTTGGCGAGGCGCAACTCGATCGGGTCGATCCGCAGCTGGGCGGCGAGCTCGTTCATCGCGCTTCCCAGCGCCCAGAGCCCACACCCCTCGACGGGCGCGCGCATCGCGGTGCCCAGGTTGACGTTGGCGCGCTGGACTCGCTGGCGGACACGAATCGCCGGGGCCGCGTAAGTGGTCTGCGACGCCTGCGTGGCGAACTCGACGAAGTCATCGCTCGCCGACGTGACGTTGATCGACTCGTGCTCGATCGCCGCCAGGCGGCCATCACCCGAGGCCGCGAGCGACACCGTCTGCACCATCTGCGGCAGGTAGGGGACCGTGCTGTACATCTGCGCGCGCGACAGGACGATCCGCACCGGACGCCCCGCGATCCGCGCCGCCGCCGCGGCGACGATCTGGTGCGGCCAGACGATCCCCTTGCAGCCGAACGCGCCGCCGGTATGCGGCGAGCGCACGCGCACCTGTTCGGGCGCGATGCCGAACAGCACGCACATCACGATCCGCACGCCGTAGGCCCACTGCGTCGCGTCGACCATCGTCAGCGTTCCTTCGTCCCACCGCGCCAGCGTCGCCGAGGGCTCCATCGGGTTGTGGTGGCGCGAGGGCTGGACGTAGGTCGCCTCGTGGCGCACCGGCGCGCCCGCGAACGTCCCCTCGATATCGCCGATCTCGGCGTCTGCGGGGCTGGTCAGGTATCCGCTCTCCCGCGGCACCTCGGCCCCGGCGCGATCCCCGCGCGGGTGAGCCGTGAACGGCGCCGGCTCGACGTCTGCCTGCACCAGCGACGCGGCGTGCTCGGCGGATTCGAGTGTCTCCGCCAGCACGATCGCGATGGGCTCGCCCTCATACAGGATCCTGTCGTCCTGCATAGGGACCCGCACCGACGCTGCCGGCGGCACCGGCGGTTCGGCGAGCTTCGGCATCTCGGCATGCGTGAGCACGTGCGTCACGCCGGGCACGGCGCGCCCGGCGCGCGGCGTCGATCCCGCGCAGCCGCCCGGCCGGGACCGGCGCGCCTACCAGCACGCCATACAGCATGCCGTCGGCTCCGTGGTCGGCCGCGTACCGCGCCGCACCGGTCACCTTCGCGCGACCGTCCTGGCGCGGCAGCGATGCCCCGAGCCCCGCGGTCACGGGCGCACCCCCGCTGCCGTTATCAGCGCGCGCCGCGCGGCGCCGCGGGCGATCGCGAGCTTGTACCCGCTGCCCGGGACCGGGTTCGCATGCGCGAGCGCGACGTCGAGCGCCGCTGTCACCGCCGGATCGTCGGGCGCGAGGCCGGCGATCCGCTGCTCAGCCTCGGTCAGCCGCCACGGGCGCATCGCCACCGAACCCAGCGCGATCCGCGCGCTCTCGATCCGGCCGCCGTCGCCCAGCTCCACCGTCGCGGCCGCGGACGCGAGCGCGTACTCGTATGACTTGCGCTCGCGCACCTTGACATAGGCCGAGTGCGGCGCCGGATCGCCGAGTTCGATCGCCTCGATCAGCTCACCGGGCTCGAGCACCGTGTCGCGGTCGACGCCGTCGGAGGGCAGCAGGTGGAAGTCGGTCACCGGGATCCGTCGAGCGCCGCCAACGCCTCGCGTGACGATGTGCGCGTCCAGCGCGGCGAGCGCGACGGCGGGGTCAGATGGCTGGGTGGCGATGCATGCATCGGTCCAGCCGAACAGCGCGTGACGGTCGTCGTGACCCTCGCGGGCGGCGCAGCCTGATCCCGGCGCGCGCCGGTTGCACTGCACCGGCTCGTCGGAGCGAAAGTACGCGCAGCGCGTCTTCTGTAGCAGGTTGGCGCCGATCGTCGCGAGGTTGCGAATCTGCGCAGACGCCGACTTGTGGATCGCCTCGCGCGAGCACCGGCCATTCGCGCGCGACGACCTCGTCGGCTGCGACATCGTTTAGGCGCACGAGCGCGCCGATCCGCAGACCGCCGCCGGCCAGCTGCTCGATCCGGTCGAGGCCGGCGATGCGCGTGATGTCGAGGACCCGGTCGGGTGCGGCGATACCGAGGCGCAGCCAGTTGAGCAGCTCGGTGCCCCCGGCGAGCACCGCCGTCCCCGGCTCGCGCGCCGCTTCCACCGCCTCGCCGAGCGTTGCTACGCGCGCGTACGCGAACGGGCGCATCAGCTCGGCGGGGGGTTGTTCTCGGCGGCCGCCGCGGCTTTGACCGCCTCGACGATCTGCGGGTAGGAGCTGCAGCGGCAAATGTTGCCGCTCATCCACTCGCGAATCTCGTGCTCGTCAGCGGTGTGGCGCTCCTCGATGCAGGCGACGGCGGAGATCACCTGGCCGGGGGTGCAGAATCCACACTGGAACGCGTCGTGGTCGATGAACGCGCGCTGCACGGAGTGCAACTGCTCGCCGCTCGCCAGACCCTCGACGCTCACTACCTCGCGCCCGTCCGCCGCGGCGGCCAGGACCAGGCACCCGTTCACCCTGCGGCCGCCGAGCAGGATCGTGCAGGCGCCGCATTCCCCGTGGTTGCAGCCCTTCTTGGCGCCGGTCAGATTGAGGTGCTCGCGCAGCAGATCTAGCAGCGTCACACGGGCATCGACGCCATCGAGCTGTCTGTCGATGCCGTTGACCCGCAGGCGAAGGTCGAGGTGGTCGGAGAACTCGGGCGCGGTCATGAACTGCCGTGCACGCTAAGCCCCACGGGCGCGGCTCGCACCGTCAGACGGATAGTCCTGACGCCTCCTCTTGCCGTCAACCGGGTGCAGGGGGTTGGTTCTAGGATGGCGTTTGGATGGCCGTGTCAATGAGCTCCGAAGCGGTCGTGCTGCACGGTCGAGCAAACGAATGCGCTCAGCTCGATGCCCTGGTGGAGGGGACGGCGGCCGGTCGTGGCGGGGGACTCATGCTGCGCGGGGAGGCCGGCGTCGGAAAGACGGGGCTGCTCGAGTACGCGATCGCGTCCGCGCCGACTGACGGGTGATCCGCGTGACGGGGATGGAGTCGGAGATGGAGCTTGCGTTCGCGGGGGTGCACCAACTCTGCGCGCCGATGCTCGATCAGCTCGAGTTGGTTCCGGGTCCGCAGCGCGCTGCGCTGGAAACCACGTTTGGCCTGGGCGCCGGCGCCGTGCCCGACCGGCTCTTGGTGGGCTTGGCGGTGTTGAGCCTCGTGTCCGAGGTGGCGCAGCAGCGGCCACTGCTGTGCGTCATCGATGATGCGCAATGGTTGGACCAGGCGTCTGCGGAAGCGTTGGCGTTCGTGGCGCGAAGGCTGCTGGCGGAGCCGGTCGTGCTGTTGTTCGCCGCCCGCGAGCCGAGCGACTCGCTCACGGGTGTGCCCGAGCTGGTGCTCGAGGGGCTCGGGGATGCCGATGCACGCGCCCTATTGGCCTCGGTGGCTCCCGGTCGGCTGGACAAGCGAATCGCCGACCAGGTCATCGCTGAGACGCGCGGAAACCCGTTGGCGTTGCTCGAGCTACCCCGAGGGCTCAGCGCGGCCCAGTTGGCGGGCGGCTTCGGATTGCCCGGCGCGATGTCGCTGTCCGGACGGATCGAGAAGAGCTTCCTGCGGCGACTTGAGGCGCTGCCGGCGGACACCCGGCGGCTGTTGCTCATGGCAGCAGCGGAGCCAACCGGCGACCCGGCGCTCCTGTGGCGGGCTGCCGAGCGGCACGCGATCGGAGCTCCGGTACTCGAGCCGGCGGAGTCGGCCGGGCTGATCGACGTCGACAGCAGGGTGCGGTTTCGCCATCCGCTGGTCCGCTCGGCGCTGTATCGGGCGGCAGCGCCGCGGGAGCGGCGGCTGGTGCATCGCGCCTTGGCCGAGGCGACCGACGCGCAGGTCGATCCGGATCGTCGCGCCTGGCATCTTGCCGCGGCGACCGCCGGCCCGGACGAGCTGGTCGCGTCGGAACTCGAACGCGCCGCCGGCCGCGCCCAGGCACGCGGAGGCCTGGCGGCCGCCGCCGCGTTCCAGGAGCGGGCCGTCGGGCTCACCTCTGATCAGGCGGTCCGCGCGCGGCGTGCCCTCGCCGCGGCGCAGACCAAGTACGAAGCGGGCGCGCTCGAGGACTCGCTCGCACTCCTGGACATCGCCGCCGCCGGCACCCACCGCGCGGGCCAGCGCGCGAAAGTAGACCTCCTGCGGGCGCGGATCGCCTTCGCGTCCAGACGCGGCAGCGACGCTCCCCTCCTGCTGCTCGAGGCCGCCCGCGAACTCGAGCGAATCGACCCGAAGCTCGCGCGCGCGACATACCTCGACGCATTGACCGCGGCGCGGTTCGCCGGCCCGCTCGCCGACGGCGCCGACCTTGTCAGGGTGAGTGAGGCTGCGCTCGCAGGTCCCCCCTTGCCGCAGTCACCGGGACCGTCTGATCTTCTGCTCCAGGGGCTGGCGGTCCAGATCACCAGGGGATACGCCCCCGGCGCTCCACTGCTCAAGGCAGCTCTGAGCGCCTTCGAGCGCGAACCGGTTCTGCCGTCGGGGGAGGGCCGTTGGCTCCCGCTCATCCTGTGGGCCGCCGCGGACCTTTGGGACGACGACACCTGGAGGCGACTCACGACTCAAGGAGTCGAGCGCGCTCGGGCGCTCGGGGCGCTGACGGCCATCCCATTTGCGCTGAGCATGCTCAGCTACATCCACGCCACCTCCGGGGAGCTCGCCGCCGCCGAGCAGCTGCTCGACGAGATCCGGGCCGCCAGCGAGGCAACCAGCACCCCCGCCCAGCCCTACCTTCCGCTGTGGATCGCCGCCGTGCGCGGCCGAGAGGCCGAGACCCGCGACCTCATCCAGACCGCCAGCGAGGAGGCGGCGACGCGCGGAGAGGGGTTCGCGACATTCGTAATCGAACACGTGACAGCAGTGCTCTACAACGGCCTCGGCCGCTACGGCGAAGCGCTCTCCGCGCTCCGTCGCCAAGCCATCGACCCTTCATACAGAGATAGTTCCCCGAGGCCGATGGCAGAGCTGGTTGAAGCGGCTGTTCGGTCTGGCGAGCACGACCTGGCGAGACTTGCGCTCAATCGAGTCGAGGAGACGACGAGCGCTGCCGGCACTAACTGGGCACTGGGAATCCAAGCGCGGTCGCGCGCGCTGCTCAGCGACGGCGAGGCCGCCGACGTCCTCTATCGCGAGGCGATCGAACGGCTTTCACGCACCAGCATCCGCGTGCAGCTCGCCCGCGCCCACCTCCTCTACGGCGAGTGGCTGCGGCGCGAGCGACGCCGCCGCGAGGCGCGCGAGCACCTACGCACCGCGCTCGAGATGTTCACCAGCATGGGCACCGAAGGGTTCGCGGACCGAAGCCAGCGCGAGCTGGCGGCGACCGGCGAACACACGCGCAAACGCACTGTCGAGACCCGCGACGATCTCACTCCCCAAGAGGCGCAGATCGCGCGCCTGGCGCGCCGACGGCCTCTCGAACGCCGAAATCGGCGCACGGGTCTTCGTCAGCCAGAGCACTGTCGCCTACCACCTCCGCAACGTGTTCATCAAGCTCAACATCGCCTCTCGCCACCAACTCGCCGCGGCACTGCTCGACACCTCGCCCCTTCCGCCGACGCCGTCGATAGCGCCCCGGCACTCTCGACATCGCGAACGCGAGGCTTCAACGCCTGGAGCGCGCACACCTGCCCCTCGCGCCGGAGGCATGGTTCGGGCGGCTGCTCAGCCCCGAGTGACGATCTTAATGGGACTTGACCAGCATCGAGCGCAGATCACGGCCGACTGGGTCGATACCTCGACGGGCGAGACCTGGCGGTCGAGGGTGAAGCCCTGACACCGCGCCGGTGTTCGCCAGTTCCTTGGCCGCTTCGCTGGCCAGGAGCTCGAGGTGGCATTGGAAGCGACTACGCGCTGGCGGTTCGTCGCCGAGGAGCTTCACGCGGTCGGAACGCGCGTGCAACTGGCGGAGCTGGCGGAGATCACCGTCGCCGATCCGAGCTCAGACCTGTGACTCGACGAGCATGCGAATGGCGTCGAGCGTCGACGCGACATCGTGATCGCTCGCCGCAGCGTGCGGCGTGTCGAGGAACAGCGTTAGCCGCGAACCTTCACCATCCGCGTCGACCTGCAGCCAACCGTGGTAGCCGTTGGCCCCGCCCCACTCGATCCTTCGTGCGGCATCGTCGGGCAAGAACAGCGCCTCGCCGTGCTGTTCGTGACCTTCATAGCGGGCATCGACCTCCACACGACCTTTGCCAGCCGGGCGCGCGGCAATGATCTGCGGCACGAAACTCGGCAGGTTGGTCACCTCTGAGATGACTGCGTAGACCGCGTCCGGCGGTGCCGCGACGTGTTCGGTGTGCTCATGTTGCATGCGGGCTCCTCGTTCAGGGACGCTTGGGGAATAACCCTATCTCCTGCCAGGAACGCTCGTGTGAGGCGACGGTACCCCCGATGCTTAAGTTCGCCCGGCGCGAGGAGATAGCGCACACCGCCGTTTCGCTCGCGACCATCTACTCGCCCCGAGGATCGCATCCGCGGTCAGGCCATTCCGGGGCCGGTACGTACTGGTGCCGTGACCGGACGCGTTTGCCATGTGGGCGAGCGAAAAACCGAGGATGGCGCGCACCCCAGGAGTGGACGTATAAGCGCTACGCGGGACCAAGGGCCGACTCCGTCGTGACCGAACCGAAGCACGAACGTGCGGACAGCGACCAATATCGACTCTTGCGTCGCTAAGACCGCTGCCGGCCGGGGGTGACCACACTGAGGTCGCAGTCGAGGGGAGAGCAGCCGCCCGCTCGCACAAGCCCGCAGCTCCTCTGCGAGCGACCTGGCGGCGTGCGGCAACCCGCGCGCCGTCCCCGCAGGCCGCCCGAGCGGCGTGCCGACCCGGGAATGTCCTACGGCGGCGACGGCCGGCCGGAGCGCCTCCCCGATCGCCTCCGCCCCGTCACGCCGGCGCGCGGTTGACCCGCTGGCGGCTTATGTAGTTGGTCGGGTTTGGGGATGCGAGCTGGTAGTTCTGGGTGGGGTGGAACTCCCGAGATACTATGGTGTGTAGTAGTGGTTCGATGTCGGCTGAAAGGGGTTCTGTGCAGACCTACCAGATTCATGTCTCGCGGGGGCGTGACAGGGTGAATGAGATTCGTAGCGAGTTGTTCGGCTTCTCGGAGGTTCTGGATGTGTTCGTCACGGGGCGACAGGACTCGCTGGTTGTGGTTTGCTGGGGCCGGCCACGCCCCGCGGAGTGGCTGCGCGTTCTGCGTGCGGGGGGCTACGACGTGCCGGTGCGGAGGCGTTCCGCGACGCTGGCGGGGAGGATCGATCGGACCGGGATGGTCGCGCCGGTCAGCCGTAAGCCGCGGTCGGCTCAGGCCGTGCAGGCACCCCGGCGCCAGTACATACTACGTGCTGTAGTATGATTGGTGATGATGAGGTTCTCAGTGTCGAGCAGGCGAGACGGTCGGATGCCACGGGACGAGCGAGGGTGGCGGGTTGCTCCTGCTCCGGACGGGCGGGGCATGCCGGACTCGCCGCCACGGCGCCCGCCGCACCGCTCGCGCGGGTTTGTGGTGTTCGTGCTGGTGCTCCTGTTCCTCAACGTCGGTTCGGTTCTGCTGGTCAGGCCCGCCGGGCCACCGCGGGTGAAGGTGCCGTTCAGCCCGTATTTCGTGAGCGCGGTGCACGCGGGGCGGGTCGCTTCGATCGCGTCCAAGGGCGACACCATCAGGGGCACGTTCAAGGTCGCGGTGCGCTATCCGACCGCGGGGCCTCAGGCGCAGTTGACGACGCTGTTCAGCACCGAGGTGCCGACGTTCTGGAACGACAACCAGTTGACCGCGCTGCTCCAGTCCCATGACGTTCAGATCAACGCGTCCTCGCCGACCCAGGGCGCCTCGCTGGTGGCCTCGGTGCTGCTCGGGTTCGGGCCGACGCTGCTGATCGTGGGTCTGTTCATCGTGTTCGCCCGACGGGCCGCCCGGGGGGCGGCTGGTGCTCTCGGCAACTTTGGTCGCTCGCAAGCGCGGCGAGTCGACCCGGCGACCATCCGGATCACGTTCGCTGACGTCGCCGGGATCGACGAGGCGAAGGGGGAGTTGACCGAGATCGTCGACTTTCTGCGGGATCCCGAACGGTACGGGCGGTTAGGTGGACGGATGCCGCACGGCGTGTTGCTGTCGGGCGCGCCGGGGACCGGTAAGACGCTGCTCGCGCGTGCCGTGGCCGGCGAGGCGCGCGCGGCGTTCTTCTCGATCTCAGCCTCGGAGTTCATCGAGGCGATCGTCGGGGTCGGCGCGTCCCGCGTGCGCGACCTGTTCGCGAAGGCGAAGCAGGCGGCACCGTCGATCATTTTCATCGATGAGCTCGACGCGATTGGTCGCTCGCGCCAGGGGTCGGTCTCGATCAGCAGTGGGAACGATGAGCGCGAGCAGACGCTCGATCAGATCCTGACCGAGATGGACGGCTTCGACAGCGTCGAGGCAGTTGCGGTGCTCGCTGCCACCAATCGGCCTGAGATCCTCGACGCCGCGCTGCTGCGGCCCGGACGCTTTGACCGCCGGGTGGCGGTTCAACCGCCCGACCGCCTCGGGCGCCGCAAGATCCTCGAAGTTCACACCCGCTCGATCCCGATGGCCGACACCGTCGACCTCGACGCACTGGCGGCCAGCACACCCGGAATGGTCGGAGCCGACCTCGCGAACCTTGCCAACGAAGCCGCGCTACTCGCAGCCCGACGCCGGCACGAACGCGTCGAACGGGCCGACTTCACCGACTCACTAGAAAAAATCCTGCTCGGCACCCCCCGCGGGATCGTGCTCTCCCCAACCGACCGCGAACGAACCGCCTACCACGAAGCCGGACACGCGCTCGTCGGGATGCTCACCCCCGGCGCAGACCCCGTACGCAAAGTCTCGATCATCCCCCGCGGCATGGCCCTCGGCGTCACCCTATCGGCACCCGACGACGACCAGGTCTCCCACACCCTGGAAGACCTCCTCGGAAAATCTCAACGTCGCCGTCGGGGGACGCGTCGCCGAAGAGATCGTCTACGGAACAATCACCACCGGCGCCGAATCCGACATCCAACAACTCACCGCCATCGCCCGTCAAATGGTCGGCCGCTGGGGCATGAGCGACGCCATCGGCCTGGTCGCCGTCCTGCCGGCCGACGGGTTGGGCCCGCTCCTACCCGGCGCGAGCGAAACCTCACAAGCCACCCAACAGCTCGTCGACGACGAAGTGCGGGCTCTGATCGATACCGCCCACGGCGACGTCACCGACCTCCTCACAACCCACCGCGATCAACTCGACAACCTCGCCATCGCCCTCCTCAACCTCGAAACACTCGACGGCATCGACGCCTACCACGCCGCCGGACTCGCAATACACCCCAACCCCGCCACCTGACGCGGACCGGGCGGGAATGCCTCCAAGCCGCGCCGCCCAGGTTTGCACGCGCGTCGTACACGAGCCTGTTCACGGAGAGGGCGAGGAACGGGACGCCGCGGAGAGACTGACACCCATTCTGGAGAGGGTCGTGGATCCAGGACTCGAATCTGGGAACTCTGATTGCCGCGTTCAGGTTCACCCTGCCGCGGTTCGAATCGAACGGGGATGAAGGATCGAGGCGTGCAAACCAAAACCTGGGAGAACCTCGTCAGGCAGCTCCTGGCATAGACAGTCGCGCTGATCGCTGTCCGTCACTCCACCGCAAGCTTTGGCCCGCGGCGGCCCCGGGCGCGGCCCGGGAGGATCGCGCTGGGCGGCGGCCTCGGCGATAGTCTACGCGGCACGTACTCAGGTGATCGGCGAGAGGTCCTCTCGTGGCATCCAGCAGCGGAACGCTCCTTCCTGGACCACCGACGTCATTGGTCGGTCGTGAGAGCGATGCCGCAAGCGTGTGCGCGTTGCTGCGCCGGACTGATGTGCGTCTCGTGACGCTTACCGGGCCTGGCGGGGTGGGCAAGACCAGTCTCGCCCGGCATGTGGCGGCGGAAGCTCGCTTCCGGGTACGAGGACGGCGAATGCTTCGTCTCGCTCGAATCCGTCCGCGACCCCGCCCTCGTGCCGACGGCGATCGCCCAGGCCCTCAGGCTGCGTGAGGAGGGCGCGTTGAGCTTGGTGGATCGCCTCGCGTCGTTCCTGTATGACCGGCGGATGCTGCTCGTCCTTGACAACTTCGAGCATGTTGCGAGCGCGGCGACGGTGGTGGCCGAGGTGCTGGCTGCTTGCCCGTTGCTCGAAGTGCTGGCCACCAGTCGGGGGAGCCTGCGATTGTCGGGCGAGCACGAATTTACGGTCGCACCACTCGCGTTGCCCGACCCCGAGCACCGCCACGAACTCGACGCGCTGGGCGCCTATCCCGGAGTCGAGCTCTTCCTCCAGCGGGCGAGGGCCGTGCGTCCGGATTTCCGCCTTTCGGAGGCGAACGCTGGAGCGGTTGGCGCGATCTGTGCCCGCGTCGACGGTCTGCCGTTGGCGATCGAACTGGCGGCCGCGTGGGTGAGGGTGCTATCACCCGCCGAGATCGTCCCGCGGCTTGCGCATCCGTTCGAGCTGCTCACGGGCGGCCCGCGGACCTACCCGACCGCCAACGAACGTTGGCTGACACGATCTCGTGGAGTCTTGCCCTGCTCGACCGCGGCGCGCGGACAATGTTAACCCGCCTGGGAGTGTTTGCGGGCGGGTTTACGGTCGACGCGGCGGAGGCGGTCGCCGGTGACCCTGGTGCGGCGGAGGTTATCGAAGCCCTTGCGGCGCTCATCGGTCACGGCCTGGTCCAGCGCCCGGCCGAGATGGATCCGGCCTCGCGACCGCGGCTGCTCGAGACAGTCCGTGAGTTTGCGCTCGAGGAGCTCGCCGCGAGTGGCGAGGAGGACCATGTTCGAGCCGCGCACGCCGCCTTCTACCTTGCGCTGGCTCGCGGCGCTGACAGTGAGCGCCTCGAGCCCGAGCAGGCGAACCTGCGTGTCGCGATGCGCTGGTATCTGGCCCGCGAAGACCGGGATGGCGCACTGGCGCTGTCGGCGGCGGCGTCGGGGTTCTGGTTGTCGCGGGGCCATTTGAGCGAGGGTCGAGGCTGGCTCGAGCAGGCCCTCGCGCTCGGCGACGGCCCGCCCACGACGGAGCGCGCTCGGGCGTCGATCGCCGCCGGTCTGCTCGCCTACCATCAGGCCGACTACGGCCTTGCGGTGTCGCATTTGCAGCGGGGTCTCGATCAATGTCGCGAGCTAGGCGACGAGGCAGGCGTGGCGCGGGCGCTCGCGGCGCTCGCGCTTGCTCGCACCCGCGCGGGCGACCTAGCACCCGCGATGCACCTAGCCGACGAGGCTTTGGCCGCGTACCTCCGGCTCAATGACGAGCCGGGCGTTGGCCGCTCGCTCGAGACGCTTGGGCGCGTGTTGTGGATTCAGGGTGACTACGTGCTGGCACGCGCCCGGCTGCAGCAGAGCCGCGCCGTGGCGCGTCGGCTCGGCGCTCGCGATATCTTCGCGCGTGCGTCGCAGGGTCTCGGCTGGGTGGCGCTCGCCGATGGTGACCTGGAAGGCGCTAACGCCCTGCTCGAGGAGTCCCTGGCCGAGTTTCGCGAGCTCGGCGATCGCTGGTGGGCGCTGCGCGGGATGTGCGGACTGGGCCACGTTGCCGCCCGACGAGGTGCGCACGCGGCGGCCCGCCTGCAGTTCGCGCAGGGGCTCGAGATCGCGCGCGAGCTCGGCGACCCGATGCTCGAGGCGGCCTGCCTCGAGGGGTTCGCGGTCGCGCACGGGCCCGCCCTGGCGGCGCGGTTGCTCGGGGCCGCCGAAAGCCTCCGTGAGCAGGCGGGCGCGGCCTGGCCGGCCTTCGTGCATGCCGACTCCGAACGCAGCGCCGACCGCGCGCGGCGCGCCCTGGGCGACGAGCGGTTCGCCGCCGAGTGGGCACGAGGGCGGGCGATGGGCGCCGCCGAGATCCTCGACCTTGCGCCTCCCCGTCCGCCAGAGCATCCAGCCGGGCTCACCCTGCGCGAGGTGGAGGTGCTCGGGCTGGTCGCGGCCGGCCTTACCGACGCCCAGGTAGCCGAACGGCTGGTGCTCAGCGTGCGTACCGTCCACTCGCACGTGCGCTCGATCTATCGCAAGCTCGGCGTCAGCTCCCGCTCGGCGGCCACCGGTTACGCGTTGCGGCAGGGCCTCGGCAAGGTCGGCGGCTAGGCAAGATTGCCTAGCCGCCGCTCGCGCGATCCGGTAACAGGTTCGGCATCCCTGCCGTTGGCGAGCGCGCGGGCCGGACGTAGCCTTGGCATCGATCGTCGGGATGGACACCGTCATGACACCACCGCCCGCAAATCGCGAAGCCGTCACTATCTCCCTGTTCGGTCCGCTCGCCATCCGGGGAGTGATCCGATCACTAGGTGACCGTGACCTGGGCGGAGCCCGCTCCAGGCCGGTGCTCGAAATCTTCTTGGCCGCATGCGAGAGCTCGTGGTCACCGAGCTCGACGCGTATCTGTTCGCCGTCGAGCTTGCCGACCTCGATCTCGACCCCTTCGATCAGCTGCTCGAGCGGTCAGGAGAGGCCGCGACGCGTGAGGCGCGGCGCCCGGTCGAAGAGTCAGTGGCACTCGTGCGCGGCGAAGCGCTCAAGCACGACCCTTACACGAGCTCGGCTGAGGCCCTCCGCGGCACCTACCGCGGGTGCGTGCTCGGCGCCCTTCTCGATGCGGCCCCGGCGGCGCTCGCCGAGTGCGACTACGCCGCCCCCTGTCCCATGCCGAGCCGGCCGTCAGCCTTGACCGGTTCGCCGAGCGCGCCGACCGAACCGCGATACTCGCCCTGCTGCGCTTGCCCATGCCCACGAGGCGCTCGACCCAGCTTCCGCCCTATGTAGGCGAGCAAACCGTCGCCGAACAGGTACGCGAGGTACCCATCCCATGAGCGCTCCCACCGACGTGTGTTCGACGCCCGACGGCCAGCGACCCGGCGCGGATTCAAGGCCCCTGCGATGGCGGCTCGATCCGATGGTCCTCCCGGATCACATCGACGTGCTCTACCGCGCCGCGTGCGCGCTGTGCGGTTCCCGCCACGAGGCGGAGGACCTCGTCCAGGACACGTTCGCGCGGGTGCTGAAGCGCCCGCGACTGCTTCGCAGCGACAACGAGGTCGGATACCTACTGCGCGCCCTGCGCAACACGAACGCTGCTCGCCACCGGGCCGCCATGCGGCGCCCGATCACGGTGCCGCTGGTCGAGACTGATTCCAATCACCCAGGCGAAAACGCTGGAACCTTCGACGCGCGCGAGCTGATGGAGGCGATCGCCGCCACGCCCCAGCCCTACCGAGACGCGGTCGTGGCGGTCGACGTCGTCGGGCTGTCCTATCGGCAGGCGGCGCGCCACCTGCGTACCCGTGAGGTGACGATCACGAGCCGCTTGTCCCGCGGCCGCCAGCACATTGCCCGGGCCCTACGCGGCCCGGCCGGCGCCCATCGAGGTCGGCGGGCGAGAGATGCCGATCGGATTTCCGTTCTCGATCCTGGAGTGGAGACTCGTGACCGGTAGGAGCGGCACGCCAGCACGCATCGCGACGATCGAGTACCTGGTCGAGGTGGCGAAGGACTGGACACTCGCTCGCTTCGCGGCGGCAGAGGGCAGCGAGTTCGTACTCATTCCCCATCGCTTCGAACTGCGCAATGCGCGCGTTCGGCGGCACGCCCTCGCGCCAGACTCCCACGAGGCGGCATCCCCCTTCGACGCGATTCGGCGAGCGCCGACACCGACCGTGTGGTCACACAGCACGCTCGTGACGTTGCTCGCTGACTCCGAAACGGGGACGGTGGAGTTCGAGCAAGAAATGGTCGAGATCTTGGCGATGGATGGCGAGACGGTGCTAGCGGAGGCTGCCACAGTGATTCGCATCCCTGGTTTTGCGCCGTGCCTAGGCGCGTTCCATTCTCCCTGATGATGCCGCACGGGCCGCGCCACCCCCGCCGGGCCATGGCTCCCTTGCCGGAGACTTGCGAGCAGCTGACGGGCTTGGTGTACGAGCTGCCGGACGCTCATGACGACACCGCGCGAATAGCGACCGGCCAGAACCTCGACGCGCACTGGCAGGCTCATCTCGGCTATCTGCGCGATCTACAGCGAGTGGCGCGCGAGGTGCTCGCGCGTGCGGGGCAACAAGAGGGCGCACAAATCTTCGCGCTTGCTGACGCTCCGACCCGGGAGCCCGGGATGTTTCGGCGTTGCGGGCGTCTGCCTGATGTCGTGGATCACGCGGCTCCCTCAAATAGGAAAGGCGGCCGTCGATGAAGCGGCCCGCAATCGGGGCCTGCGCGCCAGCTGCGCCAACACGATCGTTACCTCTCGAGGATTGCGAGCGCGCCGGCGCGGACACCGTCTATCGCTGTTCACGCCAAGCGCCGATCAGCCGGAGCGTGTGCCCATGAAGGCCCGGGCTAAGACGCGGGGCACCCGCGACCGAGGCTTGTCCTCTGCGGGAGGAAGGCGCCGGCAGTACGTCGACGACATGATGGACGGCTACGTGAGCTGGCGCGAGGCGTGCGCCGCGGTCGCGGTGTCGTATCAGAACTGGAAGTGCTCGGATGGCCCGGCCCAGAAGCTCGCCTTCAGCGTGTATGTCGCGGCTTTGGACCGCGAAGAGCAAGCCGCGACGGCCTACCAGCGAGCCGTCGCACAGGTCGCGACGGCGTAGGCGGCGGGTCGACACAGCTCAATGCTGTGAAGGCCTTTTCATCGATCCGCGAAAGGAAGAGCGACGCCACCGATCGGATCGACGTGAGCGAGTCTCCGGCTCGCGCTCGTGCGTTGAGCCCGCGCCCGGTATGCGTCGACCACGTGCTCCTAGCCCCCGATCGAGAACAGCAGCGTGACGTTAACGTTGACGCGGCGACGTGTCAGCTCCTGGGACGCCGGCATAAATCTTCACCATCGGCTCAACGAGCCGGCGATGCGGTAGCGCATCTACCAACTCGTGTCGAATGCCAGCGAGCTGACCGAGGTGACTCAGCCGATATCGCCCGGGCCGGCGAGTACCACACTCGGCGCCTCCGAGCGTCCTACGACGAGCTCCCGTCCTTTCCTCTTGCCGAGCACGCAAGCCTTTGAGCGGAACGGTGTCTTAGGACCACCGATCCGCTTACGACAGACGGTCCTAGATCACTGAAGACGTTGCACGAATAGCATGAGGAATCTCATCTACGACGCTTGATCGTAGATTCGGGAAGGTAACGCTCGTGGCGGCGTCCTTCTATTCAAGAAGCTACAACAGCCAACCACACCCGGCGGGTTCAGCTCATGCGTCAGGTGTTGAGGGCCAAGCCGAAGGAGCCACGCTCATGAATCGCACACGTCTGCTATTCCCCGTCGGTGTCGGGATTGCCGCCGTCGTCGCCATCGTCATCGTCACAACCAGCGGGAGCGCGAAGGCTACGCAACCGACGGCCGCCGGCGGCTCGGCGATCTCCATCAAGCAGACCTCGTTGGGAAAGACGCTCGCCGACGCCAACGGCCGCACGCTGTACCTGTTCGATGCGGATAAGCCGAACGTCAGCACACTGTCAGATGCTGGCCGGGCGATTTGGCCGCCATTCACCGCCAGCACGAAGCCCCAGGCAACCGGCGGAGCAGTCGCCGCTCGGATCGGCACGATCGCCGGCCCGGCTGGAAGCGACCAGGTCACCTACAACGGACATCCGCTCTACTACTACATCGGCGACCAAAATCCGGGCCAGACGCAGGGCCAGGGATTGAAGGAGTTCGGGGCACTCTGGTATGTCCTCTCGCCGACAGGCGCCGCCACCACTGCTGCCACCTCATCGGCCTCGGCGTACTCCACCCCCAGCGGCCCAGGAAGCGGCGGGTCGTTGATCCCCGGTCACTGATCCAGAGTCACACTCTCGCATGCGCTGCAAGCGGGCGCATGCAACGAACCGGCGCCGAGATCTCCGCCCGCGCGGCGGCGATCTCGGCACCGGTCGTCCGTTGCGCGTGTCCACGCAGCGGCGTACGTCTCCGGTACCGAAGTCCGCACCGTAGGTACGCCTACCGGGACCGACGGGCAGCCAGTCGAGCGTGATCTTTCCCACTCCGGTGGGAGACAGGCCGCAATCTCGTGAGCCCGTGGGGTATTCGCTCGAGCGCCAAGCGCTGTCGGCTCAGGGCTTGCGCGCCAACCGCTGGAGAGCGCGGCGGCGTGTCGGGTCCAGGCTGGCCATCTGCTGCGCGAAGTTGCTCAGAGCCACGTCTCCGTACTGGGCGACGAGGTCTTCAACTTCCGTTCGCGCCCTCACCGCCAGGTATTCCTCCCGGCTCAGGCTGGGTGCGTAGAAGTCGGTCTTGCCCTCGCGACGGCGGACCAGCAGACCCTTCTTGTACAGCCGAGCCATGATCGTCATGTACGTCGTGTACGCGCGCTCGTGAGGCGCGGATTTGTTGAGGCTGTCCATCGCCGCTCGCACCGGAGCTTCCCCGGACCTCCAAAGCTCCTCCATGACCTCAGCTTCCAGCTCGTGCAGGGGGGGCGGGATCCAACCCGGGCCTCCAGGCTTTTTTCTGGCGGAGGGCATCTACGACGAAGTGTAGCAATCCCGCAACGGAGAGGCGGAGAATGGTCCCGACGGCGAGACCGTCGCCATCTTCGGTACTACCGTACGTCGTAGCAACTCTTTCCGGATGAAGGTCTGACACCGCCCCAAGTGCGACACGCGATGCTCGAGCCGAGTCACGTTCCGTGCTGATCGACTGACCCGCTCGGGCCTCTGAGCCCGAGACGGACGAAACGAGTCTCACGTTGTTCCGCGGGGTGCGACCGCAGAAGCGGCCGCACCCAGCCGGGGGCAGGTCTGTCTACAGGCTCGCACGTAACGCGTGGGAGCTTAGGTTCGCCTGCGCCATGAGCAGGGCGCAAAGGGCTCTCGCCGCGGCTCAGTGTTTAGGAACCGTTGACCTGGACGCCTGTGCGTTGCGCCCGTGAGCGTCCCGCGTGGGGGTTGACATGGAGGTCGTTGGCCAGCCCGCTGGGCTCGGTGACGGCGGCCGCGGTCGTTTGTGAGCGGATGCGCCATCCTCGTGGCTTGAGATCGCGAGCGCGCGCACGCGGCCGTCCCCCGAACAGCGCTGAGGCGGGTATTCCAACGAGGGTGCAGAGCGCGAACGCGTATAGCAGCTCTGTGTGTAGTGCCGCCGCGCTCAGGCCGCCGGCGAGCGTGGCTCCGGCGAGGCTGGCGCCGGCGGCAGCGCCGACGAGCCGACCGAGGGACAGCACGGCGGACGTCCGCCCGTGGGAGGCGGTCGGCGTGGCGTTCAGCGCGGCGCGCGACGTCGCGACGAATAGCATGCCGAGCCCTAGCCCGATCGGGACCAGCGGCAAGATGCTGGTGGCGCTTCGCAGCGAAACTGCGGGAATCGCGAGGATCCCGAGGCCGAGGCCCGCGGCCAGGAAGCCCAGGATCGCCGGCAGCCGCTCGCCGCGCCGGTCGACGAGTCGGCCGGCAAGTGGCGCCGCGGCGACGACCAGCAACGCGACCGCCACGAGCACGGTCGAGGCGCCCAGTGGTGAGTAACCGGCTGCGCGCTGGAGGTACTGCTCGGCGAGGTAGAACGAGCCAATCATCACCGCGAATGTGATCGCGGCGACCAGCGTGGCCGCGAGCACGACGGCGTTAGACGCAGGATGGTTTGTGGCGCCGCGAGCGCCGCCTGTGGTCGCGGGGAGGTGACGGACAATCAAAGAGATCGCTACCAGTGCCAGCGGCACCAGCGCCCACCAGTCTGCGCGCCAGCCGAGCGTCAACGTGAGCAGTCCTCCGAGCAGCGGTCCAAGCAGATTGGCGACGCCCGCGCTGGCACCCCAGATCCCGAGCGCGCTCCCGCGCCGCTGCGGGGGGAATCCGCTCACCGCGCCCGCAAGTGCCGCCGGGCTCACGAGACCCGCTCCCGCTCCCTGCATGACGCGCGTGGCGAGCAACGTTCCCGTGCTCGATGTGAGCGCGCCGGCGATTGCGCCGGCGGCAAACAGGCATAGCCCTAGCAGTGCGAGGCGACGTGCGCCGAAGCGGTCCACCAACGCGCCCCCGGGCAGCAGCATTAATGCGTAGGCGGCGAAGTATGCGCTCAGCAGGAGCGAGGTGAACGCGCTCGTCGTGTGCAGGCCGCGGGCGACGGATGGCAACGCGACCGTGATCAGCGTGCCGTCGAGCTGCAGCAACGCCGCCGCGGCGGTACACGCGCCAAGCCGCGTCCACGCCGTCCGTGGAAGCTTGGCTTGCGAGCGTTGATCGTCGGCCTCGCGGGGCGGTCGCGCATCCGACGGCGCATTGCGTGTGGCGGGTGCGATCACGGCGCTCTACTATAGCATGTAGTAGTCGGTTTTGCACCTCAGTCTTCTCACTCGCTGTCCGGGAGATCATCTACGCCGGCGTGAGCGATCGAGACAAGAGAGAGCGGCCGCTATGCGATCGGGCCTCGACCAGCGCCTGCGTTAGGACTGGCTTCGCTGCGGGCCACTCTCACGGGGTGACGCGTGCTACCGTCTACGACACAACGTAGTAGAAGATCAAAGAGCTCGCAGACGCGACCACCTGAGAGGCGCCGATGACCATTGACGAACAACCAGACCGCAGTCTCCCGGTTCCTGTCTCATGACCGAAGACGCAAGATCGATTCCGGCCGGACGCATCCGGCGAACGGCAAAAGTCGGCGGCCTGCTCGGTGCAGAAGTAGCCAGGTCCTATGTCACCAAAGCGGCCAACATCGTACGATCCGAGGACGATCGGAAGGCCGCCAACGGGCGCCGACGGCTCGAGGCCGCGGAGCACATCGTTGACGTGCTCGGGCAAATGAAGGGAGCCGCCATGAAGGTCGGGCAGGTGGCGTCATTCATCGACCTCCAGGGGCTGCCGACCGAAGAGCTCGATGGCTTTCAGGCCAAGCTCGCCGAGCTACGCGACTCCAGCCCGCGGGCCTCCTTCAAGGACATGAAAAAGGTCATCGAGGATGACCTCGGTGATCGCATCTCGAATCTGTTCGCCGAGTTCGACCCCGATGCGGTTGCCGGCGCCTCGATCGGGCAGGTCTACCGCGCTCGCCTGCGCGACGGTCGTGAGGTCGCCGTCAAAGTGCAGTATCCGAGGGTCGCCGCTGCCGTGCGCGCCGACCTGCAGAACCTCGGCCTGCTCCTTCGCGCGGCAAAGCGTTTCGCGCCTGGGCTGGACAGCCGCGCGATGGCGTCGGAGATGCGGGAGCGCATCACCGAGGAGCTCGACTACGAGCACGAGGCTCAGGCGCAGCGTGCTTTCGCCCGACGGTGGCGAGGGCATCCATTCATCGTCATACCCGGCGTCGTCACCGAGCTGTGTCGAGAGCGCGTGCTCGTCACCGAGTGGGTGGACGGAATCAGCTTCGAGGAGGTCAAGTCAGCGCCACAGGCGACCCGGGACCGCGTGGGCGAGATCGTGTTCCGCTTCTTCTTCGGTTCGCTGTATCGCTTCGGGCAGTTCTCGGGAGACCCGCACCCGGGCAACTTCCTCCTGCTCTCCGACGGCCGGGTGGCGTTCATCGACTTCGGCATGACGAAGACAGTCCCGCACGCCGCGGTCGAAACGGAACTTGGCGTGCTACGCGCTGCGCTCGAGGAGGACGCCGAGGCGGTGCATGCGGGGCTGGCTGCGCTCGGGTTCTTCGACCCGGACGATCCGCGGTTTGACCCGGCGCGCGTACTGGCTCACGTCCGGGCCCTGAACGCCTGGTACGCGAACGACGAACCCGTCATGCTGACCCCCGCGTACGTCTCGAGACTGCTCCTCGACGCGGGAGATCCCCGATCGGAGTACTGGGACGTGATGAAGAACGAGACCATGCCCGCGGACTCGCTGTTCGCAAGCCGCATGCAGAGCATGACGCTTGGTGTCGTCGGCCAACTCAGGACCACGGTGAATTGGTACCGCCTGATGTCGGAGTGGCTGTACGGGTCGGCTCCGTCATCGACGCTCGGGGACGCGGAGGCCGAGTTCTTCGGGCTGCCCCTGGCGGAGATGAGCCACGCGGCGAGGGCATGGGCGCCGCGGTCGCCGGCGGTCGCGCGCGCCTAGCTACTATCATGCGTAGTACAAAACCGAGAGGATCACCGATGCCAGACCAGCCCAGAAGCCAACCGATGTTCGAGCCTAAGGGAACTCCGCACTACCTCCACTACACAGTCGAGCAGGCGCGTGCGATGCGGGCCGTGCAGGCCAGATTGGCGGCGGTCTTCGCCGATCGGTGCATGCAGGCTCGGGCCGGGACTCGCTACCACGCGATGTTGCGTTGGGCAGGGGAGTACAGGCGCTGCGCTGCGAGATGCCGGCGCCTAGGCGAGCGGATTCGCGGCGAGCTGTTCGATTCGAATGGCGCGGTCCCCGAGCGCGACTCGACCGTCATCTCGCTCGCTCGGCGACGCATCCCGGATGTTGCCCCGACCGGGGAAGCGGCCTGAGACGATGTGGCCCCCCTCGCCAGACATCGACATGCCCACCCCGCCGCCGCTCCACGAGCTGGAGGAAGAGGTGATGGAAGAGATATGGCGCCGTCATGAGGTGTCGGTCCGCGGGGTGATGGAGGCGCTGAATAGTCGCACTCCGAAGGACCGCGCGTACACGACGTACATGACAATCATGGCGCGGCTGGACAGCAAGGGGCTGCTGGAGCGAAGACGTGAGGGCAAGACTGATTTCTACCAGCCCGTCTACACGCGTGATCAGTTCACCGACCTGCGCGCCCTCGTGGCGATCGAATCCGTGGTCGATCAATTCGGTGAGGTGGCGCTCGCACACATGGCCCGCCAAATGGCTCAGTTGGACCCCGAACACCGTCGATCTCTTCAGCGCCTTGCTCGCAAGAAGTAAGCTCAGCCATCGGCACGTCTTCACGCTGGCGCTGGTGCTCGGGATCGCCGGTCTGCTCCTGGCCACCGCGGCGGTCTCGACGGCGATCGCGTCGGTGCACCATAGGTCAACGGACTCCGGCCCGGTTCTCGTCGCCGGGATTCACTTCACCTATCCGAACCTGAACGGCGCGGCGGCCCTGCTCTTGCCCATCGCGGCGCTCGGAGCGGCCGCGATCATCGTGGGCCTCCGGGCGTCCTGGCGACAGCTCCGGGCATACCGGTCAGTGCTGACTCAGATCGGAGTGGTCGAGCCCCTGGACAAAGACCCCCGCGTCAATGTCATCGCGGATCCGCTGCCGCAGGCCTTCTGCGCCGGCTATCTGCACCCCAGGGTCTACGTGTCCCGGCGAACGGTTGAGCTCCTGACCGAGGCCGAGCTGCACGCAGTCCTGGCACACGAGCATCATCACCGTCGGGTCCGAGATCCGCTGCGTCTGGCGTACGCGCGGATCCTCAGCGAGGCACTCTTCTTCGTCCCCGTCCTGCTGTCACTTTCCGAGCGGTACGCCGACTTGGCCGAACTGAGCGCAGATCACGCAGCGGTCCGAGCCAACGCCGGCGAAGCCGCTCCACTGGCCTCGGCGCTGCTCGCGTTCGATGAGAGCGGACCACCGGGGGCCGGGGGAATCTCCCCTGAGCGTGTCGACTCGCTACTGGGGGAGCCGACTCACTGGCAGCTGCCGCCGTGGCTTCTGGCCGCCTCGCTCGGCCTCCTGTCGGGGATGAGCACGCTGGTCTGGCGCGTCAGCGGCGCAGCCTCGGCGCACGCGACGTTCAACCTGCCGATTCTCTCCTCGCAGCCCTGTGTGGCGTTGATGACGATCGTCCTGCTTGCGGGCTGCGTCTGCATCCTCGGCCGGCGCGCGCGGCGTTTTGTGGTCCCGGGCCGCGGACGGAAGAGCTCCTCGTTGCCCAGCACGTACGACGCCCCGTAGTATATTGTGAGTCGTGTTGTCCAGGAACGTAGATAGAGGTCGTCGGCTCTGCCGACCAGGCCGCACCTGATGAGCTCGCGTCAGGACCGCAGGCTCCGGGCGCGCGAGGCACGCGAGGCACGCGAGGCGCGCGAGGCGCGCGTGGCCGCGGAAATGCGAGCGCGGGCCGCAGCCACGAGGCGCAAACGCCTGCGCCTCCTTTACGGAATGTTCGCCGCGGCCGCAGTGGTGGTGGCGCTGTCAATCGCCATCTCCAGCGGCGGCGGCGCCACCGCCAGCGCCGCCGATGGCGGGAAGCTCGTCGGCGCCTCGTTCTCGAGCCGTTTGTTCGCTGGTCTGCCCCAGCACGGAACGCTGCTCGGTCGCGCCGATGCCCCCGTGCGCATCGTCGAGTTCGCTGATCTCCAGTGTCCGTATTGCGACGAGTACACCGTTCACGCGCTGCCGACGCTGGTGGAGCGCTACGTGCGGACGGGCGAGGTATCTATGCGATTCGAGAATCTGTCCTTCATCGGACCTGACTCGGTAACCGCCGGCCGCGTCGCGGCCGCCGCGGGGCAACAGGACAGGCTCTGGAATTTCGTGGACTTGCTGTACCTCAACCAGGGCGAGGAGAACACTGGCTATGTCACCCCGGCGTACATTGATCGACTGCTCGGGGCTGTTCCCGGACTCAATGTTTCGGCCGCGCTCAGCGCGAGTCGAACCCAGGCGGCCGGCGGAGCGCTCGTTCAGGCCAATGAGGTTGCCTCCCAGAACGGGATCGATTCGACGCCGTCGTTTCTGATCGGCAGGGTCGGAGGCCCGCTGCGCCTGTTCCAGCCGTCCTCGTTGCAGGCCGCGCCGTTCGTGCAGGCAATCGACGGCCTGCTTGGGAGGTCAAGGTGACGGACATCGTGCTGCGCCGCGTCAGCGTCGCGCTGTGCCTGGTCGGAGTCGGGATCGCCGGCTACCTCACGTACGTACACTACGCCGGCCTGCGCCCAATCTGCGGGATCTCGCACGGCTGCGAGACCGTACAGACCTCGAGATACGCAAGCCTGCTCGGGATTCCGGTGGCGCTGCTAGGCCTGATCAGCTACGTGCTGATTCTGATCACGCTGAAAATGCGGGACGAGCGAGCGCTGCCAACCGGCTGCGGCCTAACCCTCATCGCGTTCGGCTTCAGCGTGTACCTGACCTACCGCGAGGTGTTCACGATCCACGCCATCTGCTCATGGTGCGTGTCGAGCGCGATCGTGTTCTCGCTGCTGGCAATCGCCGGCACGATCCGCGTGGTGCGCGTAGGCGGCGAGCTGGCGCCGGTGGCCGCAGAGGCGGCCTAGAGCATCTTGGAGGTCAAACCGGACGAGCTCAGCGCTTGCGGGCCAGACGCTGCAGCGCCCGCCGCCGAGCCGGATCGAGACTCGCCATCTGCTGCGCGAAGTGGCTGAGCGCGACCTCCCCGTACTGCTCGACGAGCCCTTCCACCTCCGACTGCGCTCTCAAGGCCATGTACTCCTCGCGCTCGTAGGCGGGGGCGTAGTAGTCGGTCTTGCCGTCCCGCCGGCGAACCAGCATGCCCTTCCTGTGCAAGCGGGCCATGACGGTCATGTACGTCGTGTACGCGCGCTCTTGACTCGCGCGCTTGTTGAGCGCCTCCATCACGGAGCGAACCGAGGCCTCTCCACTTGTCCAGAGCTGCTCCATCACCTCGGACTCGAGTTCGTGCAAAGGAGGCGGAACGACGGCCGCTTGCGACCGCTGGCGCTGACCCGTGGTCATCTACGACAAAGGATAGCTGCTCGAGGAGGCCGGCGCGAGGCCCGACGAGCAGATCTGCCAATCGCCGCTCTGCGCCGCTGACCGAGCAGCGGCTTCTAGCCGGCGGGGGGTGGTTCTACTATGGCTGCTCGTAGTTTATTTGGCCTGGGCGGGAAGGTTTACGCCGGAATGGTGTCTCTAGTATTCAGAGCCATTACTACTGCGTGTCGTAGGACCCGGAAGCAGGCACGCATTCGAGGAGATCCCATGACCAAGCCGGCCGGAAAGGATCACATGAGAGAGCAAGACGGTTTCCCCGCCCTTCCCCTTGACGCTCTACAGCCACCGTCCGTGGAGGAAAATCATGACGCGCAATGGCGGCGGGCGGTTGGACGCCGCTCGTTTCTGAAGCGCGCGGGTATCGCTGGTGCGATGGCGCTGCCCGGCAGCGCTCTGTTTGCCAGCCAGGCGAGCGCTAATGCGAGCAGCGCAATCACCGACGGCGATGTTGCGATCCTGCGCATGCTGGCTGCTGCGGAGCTGATCGAGGCTGATCTGTGGCAGCAGTACGACGAGCTCGGCGGGGTCAACGGCGGTAACCCGGCGTACATGGCGGCGCTGACGAACATCGATGGCGACATGCCGACCTACGTCCATCTCAACAACAACGATGAGCAAAGCCACGCGGCGTTTCTCAACGCCTATCTCAAGTCCAAGGGCGCTGAGCCCGTGAACCTCGACGCGTTTCGCACCCTGTCGAGCAGCAGGGCGACGGGCGCCAAGCAGATTGGCCGGCTCACTTCGCTGACCTCGCTGAACGTCGACACCAGCTGGTACACCCGCTACCGCAGTGGGCGCAACCCCGACTTCGGGGCGCATTTCCCCCAGGCGTTCACGATCCACAAGCAGCCGGCGATTCCGATCAGCGACGCCGACACGCCCCCGAATATGGACGCCCCGCTGCCACCCACCACGCCGGCGCAGAGCCGCATGCAGGTGATCGCCTGTACTGCGGCCTTCCATTTCGGCTACATCGAGCAGGGCGGATCGAGCCTGTACTCAACCTTAGCCGAAAAGGTGACAAGCCTCGAGGTGCTCCGGATCGTGTCGAGCATCGGGCCAGCCGAGGCCATGCACTTCGCCACCTGGCAGGACGACGCCGGCAACGCCGCCAACGCCCCGGTCGCCCCCGTCACCGACCCAGTGACCGGGCTAACCATCCCCAACCTGGACGCCGACCCGCGCGGCGCACTAGTCCAAGCGAATCTGATCTTCCCACATCCGTGCGAGTTCATCAGCCCCAAGCTGCCCCACTGCGCGATTGTGCGGCCAACGCTCGACCACAACGGAGGCGCCGTGGCGACGATCAAGTCATTCACCGCCGACCGCCTATTCGAAGGCCAGCCACCCAGGTTCTTCACGACCGTCATGGAGCTGGCCAGGAAAGCCGACGCCGCCCGGCGCGAGGTAAACGGCTGACGCCGGTCCAAGAGCCGTCGCCACGATTCGCCCAATCTGACCATCGCTGTTCGCTGGACCGGGTCGCGGCCGCCGCGGGTCGCGACCCGGTTCAGTTCACCTCTACCAAAGGAATACTGCCATGCTCACCGGAATTCTCGAGCCCACCCACCTAATCATCATCCCGATCGTCGCGCTCGTGTTCCTCGGACCCAAACGGCTCCCCGACGCGGGCCGCGCCCTCGGCCAAGGACTCAGCGAATTCAGGCGATCGCTGAGCGGCGAGCACCACGACAGCCCCCCGATCGCCGCACCCCCTGCCGTCCCCTCCGAGGACAACCCCGGCTCAGCCGCTACGCCGCGTTAATGAAGGGCACCGGCGAGGTGAATGCGGTGGAGATCGTGTACGTCAGGCCGAGCAGTCGCCGGAACGCGTTGACGCCCTGAAAGAGCTCGAGGTAGGCCCACACGGCCATCGACAGATAGGAGACGGCCTGGAGGTCCGCGTGCTCCTGACCATGGCTGTAGTGGGCCGCGAGTCCGGACATGAATGCCAGGATGAGCGGGCCGTTGGGGAACTGCACCATGGGGTAGGAACGCGGGAAGCTCAGCTGCGTGAGGGACCGGAAAGCGCGCCAGCCGGCGACCGAGCCGTCTCGGACGCGTGTCGTGAGGTCTCCACGGCGAGATCGGGTTTCAACCGGTCGATCGGTTGCGTCTGTCATGGGAGTGTCCCGACGGGTGGTGTCGGGTCTAGGTCGCTCGGTCCCCACAGCCGATCCATGTCCTCGCCGTAAAGCCTCCGCGCGCTGTCCATCAGGCGATCCGGATCGGTGAGGTGCGGCCCCGGCGCTCATGCACGTATACCTCGAGGTCGGGCATGCTCAGCCGCGTGCTCGTACCCGTGGGCGGCGTGCTCTTCCCGATCTAGCGCCGCGAGATACTGGTCGAAGGCCACGCCGCGCTCGCCGCCGGTTGCGACCGTCCACCTCCGATACGACTCGTCGACCGCACGGCTCTTGTTGCGCCAGTTGACGTAGCTGTCCATCACTGTGTCGAGTAGGTCGAGGCGAGATGCGGGGCGGGGGCGAGATCTCTTGAGGTTCATTGGGGATTAACTCCTGGTTGCTCTGGATCGACGGAGACCAGCTACGACGCCGCGTAGTAGTCGCCTACGTCTGCATAGACACCTGATGCGTGGGAAACCTTCCCAGGCTTCGGAAGGCGTATCCGAGTCCTTTGCGCCATGGACGGCCGCTCGGGCCTGCGCCACCGGCGGTCATCGGCTGTGGTGGAGGGTGAAGGCGACCGACGGCGCCGCCGCGGTGGTCCAGCTCCCGCCCTACGTCGCGCAGCGCGGACGAGTAGTGCGATCGCTTCCTCGTCTCCGGCCTTGGCCGAGCGCTCGACATGGTGCGCGTACGCGACGGGGGAGGTCGGGCGCGAGCGCGGCCGCTGCGCGGGCATGCGCGCCGAGCCGCCATCCGCTCGGCATTTCTTCGTAGACGACCGTGCGGACGATCGGGTGTCGGAAACAAAAGCGCCTTGGCGCCTCCGACGGACGGATCACATCGGCTTCGACAAGTTCGTCGAGTACCCCGAGCACCGATGTGGGGGAAGATTCGCGATGGCCGCGACCAACTCGGGTTCGAACGACTCTTCCGCCACCGCGGCGGCGTCGAGCGCCAGTCGAGCATCGCTGGAGATCTCGCTCAGCTCGTCCTGGATCGCAGCGGCAACGACGGGACCGGCGCCCAGTCTGCGCTTGGTTGCTCTGTCGCGACGGCCAGACGACGATCGTGCGGGTGAGCAGCTCGGACCAGTTGCTCGAGGTAAAAACGGATTTCCTCCGCCCTCGCGATCGAGCGTGGCGCGGGTTGCGCCGTCGAGGCCGGTTCCGAGCAGCGCTTGCGCTTCGTCGGCTGACAACGGCGTGAGCCTCACCGCGCTCCCGAAGCCCCGCGCTCGGCGGCCAGGAGCGCCGCTGCCGGTCGCGTCGGCGCCCGACGCAAGGCAAACGCGCCGCGCAGCGGTCCGCGAAACCGCCGCACGAGGTGCCCGACCGGCTCGACAGCGGCCGCGTCGGTCCAATGCACATCATGGAGCGCGAGTACGACCGAGTGACGTCTGACCAGTCGCTCGAGCAGGCGCCCGGATCGCGTACTGGGCGCGGCGCGCCGGATCGAGCGTCCGGGGAGCCTCTTCGGCCGCGTGCCTGGAGGGGGCCGGGGAGATTGAGGCGAGCTCGGCGAGCGCGTTGTCGTCGAGCGAGCGGAGCACCGCCGGCTCGGGTCCGCGGATGTAGTCGTTCAGGGCATCGACCATCAACCCGAACGGCACCCGACCAGCGTGTCCGACCGCTGTCGTTCCTTGCTCCCCATGCTTCTTGCCTGAGTCGAGCCTACTGCCTGTCCTCAGGGACTCGAGGGGGATTGGCCTTGCCACGGCATCCGAACACCGTGGCAAGGCTTCCCGCTGCTTCCGAGACGGTGCCTGTGAGCGCTCATGTCACCCCAAGGGTTGTCAGCCTCAGGTCACGCTCATGCGGACTACTCAGCTCCGGCCGGATCCTCAGTACCCGTAGCCGGCAGCGGGAGCGGCCGGAGCAGTCGATGAGGTGCTGGGTGCGTGAGTGATGGCCTTGCCGCTCGGTCCGAGGACGTACCAGAGTGCGCCGAACTCGTTCAGGCCCTGTCCGCCGGTGCTGCCTGGGCTGGAGTCACCCACGTAGTAATAGAGAGGGTGCCCCTCGTAGGTAAGCTGCTTGACGCCGGTCGGGCTGGTCGTGGTGCCGATCAATGCCGCCTGTGCTCCGTTCTCGGCTTTTACAGGGCCAGCGGAGACGAAGCGTGGCCAAACCGCGGCACCAGCAGCGGACAGCGTGCTGACGTTGGCTCGGTCGCCCTCGAAGAGGTAGAGCGTGCGGCCGTTCGCGTCGACAAGCATCTTGCCCAGGGAAGTGCTCCGGATGCCGATGGCAGAACTGGCAGCGGTTTGGGATTGACTGGCGTTAGCGTTTCCGCCACCGCCCGCGAAGATAACCACTGCGACCGCCGCGATGACGATCGCGAGGCCGGCCGAGGCGAGGTATTTGATGTTCATGAACGTCTACTCCTTGATGTGAGGGTCCTCCGTTGAGCGCTTGCGCGAGAGCTGAAGCGCTGGGTTGGACCGGGGTCTACAACAGAAGACGCCGGTGATTTCCAATTCTTCCCCACATCTACGACATTCTGTAGTTGTTTGTCTACGACATTGGGTAGTCTGCCGCGCCGTGCGCTCGTCTCGGCAGCGTCAGCGTGGTTCGGGCCGGGGTGGGTCGCGCGATTGAGCCCGTGGAACATCGCCTTGAAGATCGTGTGGTGGACGGGGTAGAGCAGGTACCAGTAGATGAGGCCGACAGATCCAGCCGGATCGAACACCGTGGTCTGGCGTAACTCCGTCCGGCGACCGTCACCCTCGACGTCGAACTGCAGCCATAGCCGCCCGGGGATCTTCAATTCGGCGACGAGTAGCAGCCGGCGATTCGGCTCGACGCGCTCGACGCGCCAGAAGTCAATTCGGTCCCCGGCGCGGATGGTGTGAGGATCTCGGCGTCCCCGCCTCATTCCGTTGCCGCCGCACAGCTCGTCGAGCCAGCCGCGCAGGCGCCAGAACCAATTCGTGCCATACCACCCGGTCTGGCCGCCGATCCGCTGGATCGGGGCGAACACCTCGTGCGGACGTGCGTGAACGGGCTTGACGTGTGAGGTCACCATCCGGCGCCTTACCTGGATGCCTCCCCACCGCGATGAAGGCGTTTCAGGGAGCACGTCGCTCCAGGAGGTGTCGGCAAACTCGTGATCCTCGCCGGTCAGCGCCCGTGCGATCGCCTCAGGCAATCCGCGTGGCTTCAACGGGAAGGCTTCGCGGGCGGCCGGGTCGCTCACGACGGTCTCGTTGCGGAGGCTGTCGAGCATCGTGGCGGCGACCCGTCCGTGGGTTGGGTCCAACATGCCGAGGAACAGGCGCCAGGTGCGCGCGGTGCGGACGGGCATCGGAAGCACCCGCCTGCGGAGCTTGCGCTGGCGGGCATACTCGCGCATCACCTCCGCGTAGGTGACTCGGTCACCGCCCCCGATTTCGAAGACCGCACTCCGCGCCGGCTGCGGGATCAGGACCGTGAGCAGGTAGTCGATGACGTCGTCGATCGCAATCGGTTGGGCGGCGGTGTCGACCCACTTCGGGGCTGGGATCGCGGGTAGGCGTTCGACCACCGCTCGGACCGTCTCGAAGGATGCGCTGCCGGCGCCGATCACGATTGAGGCGCGCAGCTCAGTCGTCACGGCCCCGGAGCTACGCAGAATATCTCCCACTTCGTGTCGGCTGGCCAGGTGGGCAGACAGGTCCGCGCCCGATCCGAGGCCGCTTAGATAGACGATGTGGCGTACTCCTGCCTCGGCGGCGGCTGTGGCGAAGTTGGTCGCCGCGCGACGATCGAGCGCCTCGAAGCTGCGCGACGCATCCATCGAGCGCACCAGGTAGTAAGCGATCTGCACGCCCGCCAGAGCCCCGGAGAGCGATTCGGGCTCGAGCAGGTCTCCCGGCACGATCTCAACGTCCCGGGGGACAAGCCTGGTGAGCATCTCGGGCCGCCGGGTGAGGCACCGGACCGGATGTCCCTCCTTTACCAGCCGGTGCAGCAGGCGCCCCCCGACATAGCCGGTCGCACCGGTGAGGAGGATGGTCCCTCGGTCGGCGGGAGCCACCGGGATGGCGAATTCGACTGCCCTCGGCCGTCCGCAGATCGTTTCTGTCACCGCGGCAGTCATGCGGCGCTGGACGTGTCGTTGGCGTCGGACACGCGGATGCGACACGGATTTATCCGTCGTATGGCGACGGAGTCGCTGAGGGCGTCGAGCCAGGCGCCGACTTCGTCATCGCCGAGGTAAGCCACCAGCACGGTCGCTGGGATAGTCGTTGCGAGCACCTCCTGCACCCGCGGGAAATCGGCGATCAGGCGACGGCGGGCGCCGGAAACGTTCCCCTTCATCGAGAGGCCGGGAATGGTGATCTGATAGAGCTTCTGCATCGCTACCGCTCAGTCCCAGGGGCGACACGTGGTTGACCAGCGCCCAAGAGCTCGTGCCTGGATCCCGTGCCTGGTCTCCAGGAGAGGTGCGGCCCGCGCACGACGAACACCGTCAACATCACGACCACCACCGCCTCGGATGCCAGTGCGAGCACGATCGCGAAGCGGTAGCCGTGCTCCATGAACCCGAACAGCGGCGTGTGCTCGCTGATCAGCAACCCCACGAACGCGCCCGCCGCCAGCCCCACGCCCGAGAGTGCCGCCACCTCGTCGACCAATTTGCGCAGGCGGCCGCCCGGGCGTCTGATTGGCACGAGCAGGACTAGGCCCAGCGCCGTCGCGGCGACGAAGTTAGCGAGGAACAACGGGCCGATGGTTGGGATGCTCGAATAGAACTCGTACTGATACTGCTGGAAGTGCACAGCGCCGACGACCAGCAACGCCAGTGCGCCGAGCGTCCGTGTAACCGTAAGCAGCGAAGGGGGCGCAGTGTGAGTCGATGAGTCGGACTTTCGCATTAGGTAGGCTCCGTGTGGGTGCTAGACGTAGTGACGACTATGCATCGTAGTAGATGCTTCTGATCCTATGACGCCTCGGGGTCAGCAAAAGTTCCCGTCGAGGCCTGGAACTACGAACGGTCCAGCTGTGCCGCCGCGAGCTCTTGCACTGCGCTGCGTTTTGCGCCTCCCGGGTCGAGGCAAAGCGGCCGGGTTCTCGGGCGGCGCGCGCATCCGAGGGCGCCGAGCGCGACGGGTACCGAGAGCGAGATGCCCCGGTAGAGCAGTACCGCCGCGGCCGCTGGTGCCGCGGGTGCGCCGTAAAGCACGAGCGCTCCGATCAGGCCACCCTCGAGGACCCCCAGGCCGGCGGGGATGGGTAATGCCGCCTGCGAGCGACCCAACGAGATATCCCATCACGACAACTCCGATCTGGGGTGCGTGGCCGTAGGCATGGAAGGTCGCCCAAAGCACGGCGTTGTCGAAGGCGTAGTAGGCGAGCGCACCGACGAGCTTCCAGTTGCCGGCAGTAACCAGGGCGCGGGCTTCGGTGATGCTTGCGCTCACCGCCGCGGTGGGCTTGGCCAGCGCGGCGCCACGCCCCTCGATAGCGCTGTGGTGGTGGATCGGCCCCCGAGCCGCGCCCTGTGACCCATGTCGCGACGAGGAGCCCGACGGCGATCAGCGCCGGAAGGATCGTCAACGCCGTCTGATGTGGGCCGCTCGGGAGCCCGAGCCCAGAGCAGCGTGCCGAGCGCTCCGAGCACGATCGCCTCGGGTGCGTTGATGAGAATCACGAAGGTGATCGTGGATCGGGCCAGCTGTGAGAGCGACGGCTTCTCGGTGCTGGTCGACCACGCGCCCGCAGCCGCCGCCGATCAGTCCTCCCCCGGGCAGGACTGTGCTCGCTCCCAGCGCGCGGAGGGCAGCGGGTGTGGTTCGCCGCCAGCTAATCGGTGCGGCGAACACCAGCTTGAACAAGACGACGAATCCGAGCGCCGAGAGTAGCTCCAGGACGCCGGCAGTCACGATCCACGTCGGCGCAACCTTCGATCACTCGCGCCGGGAAGGCAGCGAGATCAGGAACGGCGAGAAACGTCGGCCGCGACCGCAATCGCGACGAGCATGCCCCCGAACTGTCCATCGAATCGAGCGCCGGTGGCGCACCGCCAGCCGTCCTGGGCGATCCTCGAGAATCGGCACCGGACGCTACGAGCGTGAGCCGGCCGTCTCGACGGCCCGGTAGGGTTGGTCGTGGGCCGGCGGTGGCGGCGGCGCGGGTATGGAGCGTCGCTGACGCTGATGCCGGCTGCGCTCTGCGGCGACGACGGTGAGCAGTGCTCCGGTGACCAGTTCGCTCAGCCAGGCTGAGTGGTTGGTGCGCGTAGCCGAGTAGCCAGGGGCTCGCGGCGAGCCAGAGGCCGGCGGCGAAGACCGACGTAGGCGGCGGGACGGAGAGACTGCGATCAGGAGGGTCAGTGGTCCGAAGGCGAAGATGAAGAAGACGTGGCTGGCGACGGCGGAGGGGCTGCTGGCGTAGCCCCAGATCCAGGGGCCGAGCGCGACCCAGAGGATCAGGGCTCCGGCGGCGGCGTTCAGCCTCCGATCTTCCAGCGTTTTCGGCAGCGTTTTCATTGGGTTATCTCCGGTGAGGGATGGGCAAAGAGGAGGTAGAGCAGGTAGAAGGCCGGGAGCACGGCGATGAGCACGGCCGCGACCGCGATCGCGAGTCGCGGTCAGAGCGGCGTGGGTGGCCGCCGCGGTGTGGATGGTCAGTCGGGCTCCGATCAGCCGCGGCGACTGGGCGATTAGCCAGCCCCAGACGATCGCGCCGGCGGTCAGCATCGTGGCGCCGCGGGCGAGTAGGTAGCGGCGGCGGGCGAGCGCGTAGAGCGACAGGACCGTGGCCAGGACACCGATCACGAGCAGCGGCAGGGCGGCGGTGCTCAGGCGGTGCCACAGCGCCGGCGCTTTCCAGGCGGCGGCGAGGAGCGAGAGCAGGCTGAGGGCGAGCAGGGACGCTCCCGTCTGCAGGCCGCGCCGGCGGAAGCGATCCGCGAGCGCGGCCTGTCTCGCGCGCTCGAGCCTGCTTGTCACGAACGTCGCGGCGAGGTGTGCGCACAGAGCCACCGCCAGCAGCCCGACGATGCCTGCGAACAGGCCCGTCCAGGGGAGCGAGGAGACGGTGGCGGGACCGCGAGTCGAGCTCGAGACCTGCGCGAGCGCGGCGGCCGATGCGCCGAACAGCAGCGGTGCGGCGACGCTCCCGGCTCCGAACGCCCGGCCGAGCAGCCCTGCGCTGCGGGCCTGATGATCCGGCGCCTCCGTGCGCAGGCTGAAAGCGACCCCGCGCACGACGATCGCCATCACGGCGAGCGTGAACGGCGCCAAAAGGACCGTCCCGAGGGCCGCGAATCCGGTCGGAAAAGCGGAGAACAGGATCGTGATCGAGAAGATCAGCCAGACATGGTTTGCCTCCCACAGCGGTCCGATCGTGCCGCGCGAGTGCGGTGCGCTGCTCGAGGCTGTGGCCGGAGGTCAGATCGAGGATGCCGGCTCCGAAATCGGCGCCGGCCAGGATCGCGTACGCGGTCAGGGCGAAACCGAGACCGATCGCGATGAGGGCGGGGAGGCTCATCTCAGGCCACGCTCACGATCGCGCTTGGCGGCAGGTCGGGGGTCCCCGTCGACACCCGCCGCACGCCCCAGACCGTCACCGCGCTGAGACCGATATAGAGGAGCGTGAAACCGGTGAATGTGGCCCCGAGTCCTGACGCCGTGGTGATCGCGTTCGAGGTTCGAAACACTCCGTAGACGACCCACGGCTGGCGTCCGAACTCGCTCACCAGCCACCCCAGCTCGTTGGCCAGGAAAGCCAGCGGCCCGGCGCCGGCCAGCGCCATCAGCGTGAGCCGGTCCTCCGGCCCGGGCCCGTTGCGACGGCGCCGCAGCCAGTACCAGATGCTCAGCAAGACCAGACCCGTACCGATCCCGACCATCCCGATGAACGCCAGCCGCGTCGCCCACGCCAGAGGCGTGCGATCCGCCTTCGGGAACGTGTCAAGACCCGCGCACGGGTGCGTTCGGGCGGTCGTACGCGAGCAGGCTCAGCAGGTTCGGAACCTTGACGTTCAGCACCGTGGTGGCGTGCCCAGGCAGCTCGATCCCGCCGAGGTTCAGTCCGGCACCGCTCTCGGTGTGGGTTACGCCCTCGATCGCCGCCAGCGTCGCCGGCTGGTGTTGGGCCACAGTTCGACCGAGCAGGTCGCCGACGCCGAGCTGGAGCGGGGCGATGATCGCCGCCAGCGAAAGCGAGACGGTGATCGCCTTGCGGTGATAGGAGTCGCGGCGGCCGCGGAGCATCCCGACCGCGTAGACGGCCGCGACGCCGAACGTGGTCGCGAGGTAGGCGCCGAGCACCATGTGAGTGGTCTCGGTCGCCCACGCGGGGTTGAACATCGCGGCCAGCACGTTGACGTGCGTCACCCGACCGTGCACGATCTGAAACCCGCGCGGCACGTTCATCCACGCGTTCGCGGTGACGATGAAGAATGCCGACGCCGCCGAGGCGAGCGCGATCGGGAACCCCGACAGCCAATGCAGGCGCGGGGAGAGACGATCCCACCCATACAGATAAATCCCCACGAACACCGCCTCGAGGAAGAACGCCGCGCCCTCGAGCGAGAACGGCAGTCCGATGATGCCTCCCGCGAACGCCATGAACCGCGGCCACAGCAGCCCCAGTTCGAAGCTGATGATCGTCCCCGACGCCGCCCCGACGGCGAACAGGATCGCGAACACCTTCGACCAGCGACGGGCCAGCGCGCGCCAGACGGGATCCCCGGTACGCAGGTGCATCCCCTCCGCGATCAGCATCATCAACGGCAACCCGACTCCGAGCACGGCGAAGAACAAGTGAAAGCTCAGCGAAGTCCCCATCTGCCCGCGACCAGCGGTCAAGTGACTGACGGCGCCGAGGGCAACCGAATGAAGAGCGGTCATCGTCGCCCGGTCCTGATCGTCGAATCGAGACGGAGCGCACGCCCCGAGATTGGTTTCATCACACCGTCCTCCGATCGATCATCCAGCACGAGAGATTGCGGTTCCAAATCAACAACCATCGTTCTACGACGCAGCGTAGCAGGTCGCCACGCTGATTACTACACGTCGATCGTAGATAATCCTGTGCCGCCGTGTCCCGGCCTCGCCGCTCACCGCGCCCACCCCTTCGGGGGTGCGACCGCAACAAGCGGCCGCACCCCGTCGGGGCGGGGGGATGTCACTTAGGGTGCGGAAGCGGTGGTAGGAGCAGCCACCGGATGAACGACGATCCCAGCGGGCAAGCCGCTGGATCCGCACGTTGCGCCGCGGACGTTCGCCAGCGAGACGAAATGAGACCGCGGGCTGATTTGGTCGTCCATGGGCGTCAGTCTACTACACGGCGTCGTTCGTGGCAAGTCGCCCCGATCCATCTAGAGTTACGACCGTGCGTCGTAGCCATCCCTCGACTAAAGGCTGAATGCCCCAATGCGACACACGGCGCTCGAGAAGCTCTGTCGCTGCTGGCCGCTGTGGCGGCAGGCCTCGAACCTGCTGAGACGCGCGAGCGGCATCGCGCCCTTCCGAGGTGAGCTCGTCGCCAACGGTTGCTTCGGCCGTGTGGCGGAGCACGACCGACTGGCTCTGGAGGGCTTGATCGCCGGGGAGCGAGGCTCGGCCGCGTCGGCGGCGCCCGAGCCACCCGATCAGGACCCGACCGAATTGGCCGGCTAGGCCAGGACGCGAGCGCGCTCGTGCATTGGTGGTCTACGATATTGAGTAGGAGATGACCACATCCACGCCCACGCAGCGAGACAGGAAATCGTCGGCGAGTGCTTCCGAATCCGGCCGTGGTCAGGATCGAACCGCGGCGATCGCTGCCGCTCGGCTGTCGCGCGCCAGCCTCGTGCTGGGAGCGCTGGGCCTCGCATCGGCCATCTTCGTCCTCGCCAGGCTGCTCGAGTCCTGGCGGGTCACACCCCACGCGGCCTCGCACCAGATCTTGATCTTCGGCCAACGGCTCAGCTACCCGGCCGCGAATATCGACGCCGTCGTGATCGTGCTCCTAGCCGTGCTCGGATCGGTGGTCACCAGCCGGGCCCTAACCGGCGCGGTGCGCGAGGTCCATGCCTCCAGGCGCTTTCAGCGGCTTGTTGCCCAAACCGAGCCACGGTCACTGCACGGCGCGCTGGTGATCGCCGACCCGCAGCCCCAGGCATTCTGCGCGGGGCTGTTCCGGCCGCGGGTGTACGTCTCCACCGGGGCGATCGCGATCCTCGATGAGGAGGCCCTGAGCGCTGTGCTGGCTCACGAGCGCCACCACGCGCGTCGCCGCGACCCATTGCGACTCGCCGCCGGCCGGGTTCTCGCCCGGGCGCTGTTCTTCCTGCCCGAGCTCGCCGACCTCGTCGAACGTCAGCAGGCGCTGGCTGAGCTCAGCGCCGATGAGAGTGCGGTCAACGTGGAGCCGGCGAACCGATCCGCCCTCGCTCGCGCGATGCTGAGCTTCTCCGACAACCCAGGCTCGTCCGGCTCGGGCGGCATCGACCCCGCACGGGTCGACTACCTGCTCGGGGATACGCCCAGCTGGCGCTTTCCGGTCCTCCTGTGTCTCGCGGCCGCGTCGGTCCTTCTGCTTTTGGTCGCGGTCGCCATTCTGGCTGGACGAGTCGCCAGCGGCTCGGCCACGCTCGCGCTCCCGTTCCTCTCCCATCAGCCCTGCGTCGTCGTCCTCGCCGCGATTCCAGCCGGGCTGGGCGTGCTCGGAGTGAACTACCGGCGCCGCCTCCGCGTCCGCCCGGCGTCCGCCGCCGCGGCACGCTCCGCGCTGCTCGACTGACGACGGTGGCGGGGCCTCGGCCCGGCTGTCCCAATGAGCCCGGGCCATTGGCCGCGGCCGGCGTCGCGGCGCCCGCGGCGCTCGGCACCGCCAACGCCGTGCCCGCTCCGACCGATCCAGCGACCAAACCCGCACCAGCGGCTCCCACCCCCTTCAAGAACTCCCGTCGAGACGGAACCCCATCGTTCGTATCGGAGCTCATTCCAATCCCTCGCTCCCGTGGCGATATGTCGTCTGATGCACTCGTTCGGCCATGCCGCCAACGTATGAGCGCACGTACGGAGGTGCATCGGGAGGACCACCCATGTTGGGAATCTGCGCTCCCTATCTTTCGGCGGACGACCGACCGGCTCGGTCGTTGATCGTTGACTTGACGGCCCGATCGTGTGGGTGGACGATGGCGCGGTGAGACGACCGGCTCCAGGCGCGGGCGGCCCGGCCACCCCGCCTCGTTTGCTGGAACGCGATTCGTATCTTGAGTCGCTCGAGGCGTGGTGGGCGGACGTTGCCAGCGGTCACGGGCGGTTGGTGCTGGTAGCGGGTGAGGCCGGTGTCGGGAAGACCGCCCTGCTGCGGGATTTCTGTGACCGAGGGCATCCGCGCGCGCGGATCTTGTGGGGTGGCTGTGATGGCCTGCGTACGCCGCGTCCTCTTGCCCCGTTCGTCGACATTGCCGCGGTCACGGGTGGTGCGTTTGCCGAGACCGTTGCGCGGGGTGAGCGGCCTGCTGGCTGCTTCGCGGCGCTGTGCGACGAATTGGTCGCCGTCCAGCCCGCGATCGTGGTGATCGAGGATCTGCATTGGGCGGACGAGGCGACGCTCGATGTCGTGACCATGCTCGGGCGGCGTGCCGAGATCGTCCCGGCGCTGGTGGTCGCGACATACCGGGACGATGAGCTCGCGGCGGACCATCCGTTGCGGTCGGTGCTGGGCGAGCTGCGAGCAGGGTCTGGCGTCCGGCGGCTGGCGCTTGCGCCGCTGTCGCTGGGTGGTGTTGAGGCGTTGACGGCGCCGGCGGGTGTGGATGCGGCTGGCCTGTACCGCATTACGGCAGGTAACCCGTTCTTCGTGACCGAGGTGCTGGCCGCCGGTGGTGAAGATATTCCGGCGACGGTTCGCGACGCGGTTCTGTCTCGCGCAGGACGGTTGTCTAGCGACGCGCGGAGGCTGCTCGAGGCGGCGGCGGTGGTTCCCGGCCGGGTCGATCTGACGCTGTTGGAAGCGTTGGCACCGGAGCTGATCGACCGGCTGGAGGAGTGCGTGGCTTCGGGAGTCCTGACGCCGGGTCGCGCGGACGTCGCTTTCCGGCACGAGCTCGCGCGCGTCGCGATTGAGGAGTCGATCCCGCCCAACCGCCGCGTCGCGCTTCACCGGGCGGCGCTGGCGGCACTCGAGGCGCGAGGAGGCAACAGTCCGGACTCCGCAAGCCTCGCCGATCACGCAGAGGCGGCCGGCGACCACGAGGGGGTACTCCGCTGGGCACCTGAGGCGGCGGAGCGAGCGGCCCGCGGCGGTTCTCATCGCGAGGCGGCCGCGCAGTTCGCCCGGGCGCTCAAGTTCGGACACGGGCTGCCAGTCGAGAGGCGCGCAGAGCTGCTGCAGCGTCGCGTGGATGAGTGCTGGATGACCGACCAGTTTGACGCCGCGATCGAGGCGCAGGAGGAAGCGCTCGAGTGCTGGCGACAGCTCGCAGATCAGCTCCGAGAGGGAGACGCGCTACGGACGCTCTCACGCCTGCTGTTCTTTGTGGGCCGGGTACATGAGGGCGAGACGCTCGCGTCGGAGGCGGTCGAGCTGCTCGAGCGCCTGAATCCAGGGCATGAACTGGCGATGGCGTACGGCAACGTCTCCCAGCGTGGCATGGCGATGCAGGATCTCGATCGAGCAGTCGTATGGGGCAGTCGTGCGCTCGAGCTCGCACGAAACTTGGATGACGAGGAGGCGTTGGTCTACGCCCTTACGAACATCGGAACTGCAGAATTCCAAGCCGGCGTCGAGGAAGGACGAATCAAACAGGAGCGGGCGCTGGAGCTTGCACAGAGGCACGGCCTCGAGGACTACGCCGGGAGAGCTTTTATGAGCATCGTCCGGTGTGCAACGGAGCAGCGCAAGTTCGAGCTCGCGCACGCGTACCTCGAGCGTGGCCTTGAGTACTGCCGCGAGCGGGGGCTTGACACTTGGCGGCTGTACCTACTCGGGTTTCGTGCTCGGCTGGAGCTCGACAACGCCAGCTGGGACGGGGCGGTCGACTCGGCGGAGCGGATTTTGCGTGATCCCCGCAGCGCGCCGGTGCCCCGCGGCCTGGCTCTGATCACGCTCGGACTCGTCAGGACGCGCCGAGGCGACCCTGAAGCGTCCGCTCCCCTCGCCGAAGAACATAGGCTCGCCGCGCCAACCGAAGAGCTCATCCGTATTGGCTGGATCGCCGCGGCGAGAGCGGAAGCGGCCTGGCTCGCCGGAGAACACGCGACCGTAAACAGCGAGACCGACGCAGCGCTATCGCTCGCGCTCCAACGTCACGCGCCGTGGCTCGCCGGTGAGCTGGCGTGCTGGCGGTGGCGCGCGGGGATGCGTGATCGTCTTGCTCCGGGGGCGGCCGCAGAGCCGTACGAGCTATCGATCGCGGGTGAGTGGGCCCGAGCAGCTGACCGCTGGCAGGAGATCGGCTGTCCGTACGAGGCGGCACTGGCGCTCGCGGACGCAGATCATGAGAAGCCGCTCCGCCAGGCGTACGACGAGCTGCAGACGCTGGGCGCGCGTCCGGCGGCAGCGATCGTTGCCCGCAAGTTGCGTGAGCGAGGCGCCCGTGGAGTGCCACGCGGGCCGCGCCCCCGGACGCGGGAGAACCCGGCCGGGCTCACGGCACGGGAGCTCGAGGTGCTGGGGCTATTGACCGAGGGGTTGCGTAACACGGACATCGCTACGCGACTCGTCGTCTCAGAGAAAACCGTCGGTCATCACGTCTCGGCGATCCTGCGCAAGCTCGACGTCCGCACTCGCGGCGAAGCGGCGGCGCAGGCGGGACGACTCGGGCTGACCGGCCCAAGATAGATACCCGCGAACCCCAACATGGGGAGTCGTCCCGATGCGGCCGTGCTCGGCCGCTCGTAGGTTCATGGCGTGGTTATCAGCCCGACGAATGAGGAGGACCCAGATGCCGCGATACATCGTGCAGCGCAGCTTCCCCGAGGGGTTACGGATCCCGATCGCAGACACCGGAGCGGAGCTCTGCCGCGGGGTCATCGAGCGAAACGCCGAGGAAGGAGTGACCTGGCTGCACTCCTACGTCAGCGAGGACAAACGCACCACCTTCTGCGTCTACGACGCACCCACCCCGGAAGCGATCCGCAAGACCGCTAGCCGCAACGAACTGCCCGTCGACGAGATCACCCAAGTGCGGGTGCTCGACCCCTACTTCTATGCCTGAAGCATCAACCAAACCACAGGAGAACAACGATGCTCAAAATCAACAAGCAAACACTGATCGCCGCCGTGGTGATCGCCGTCGCAAGCGCGCCCTCAACCGCGTTCGCCCTACCCGAATTCGTACCGTCTCAGGCACCCGCCCGCTCAGCCTCCGCGAATCCGACGCAACTCCATCGGGCCAAGCCCTCGGCTTACGAGCGGGCGCTCGCTAAGCGGCGGGTGGGCACACCCGGAGGGCTGGCCGGTCCGATTGCGCACCCTCAGATTGATGCGCGTCATGGTGCGGCTTCCTCATCGAGCAGCTTCCAGTGGGACGACGCCGGGGTCGGCGCCGCCGGAATGCTCGGGCTCCTCGGAGCCGCGGGTGCCAGCGCCGTCCTCGCACGGCGCCGCCGCAAGCACCAGGCACCCGCCATCTGAACCGACCAAGCGCGCAGCCACGAGACACCCGCGGCATAAGCGCGGCCGCGGGACGAGCCATGGCAGGGACGGCCGCCCTAGAGGGCGGCCGTCCGACCCTGCCAACTTGCCCTCGGTGGCGTGAAACAGCGTGGTGATGCGTACGAGATGCCGACCTCGGCCGCGCCAGACGTTGCTGGCCACCGCCGATCAGCACACTCGAGGTCATCGACGGCGCGCTTGGGCGCCGGCGGCCATGTGCTCGACGAGGCCACCGGGGAGCTCAGCATCGTGAGAGGTCCCGATGGGCGTGGGAGCCGCTGGTGCTTATATTGGGGCGGCGAGGCCAAGCCGCATTGCCTGAGCGCTCGCCTCGCCACGAGTGCGGACGTCGAGCTTTGCCAGGATCGCCGAGAGGCGGAGCGGGCGCGCCGGGGTGCGCCGCACGGTTGGTTGCATGGTCACGACGGCGCTGGGGAGACGACGAAGCCGTTGGTCGCTCCGACATAGGCGATCCTGTAATCGCTGGCGTCGGTGCCCGATAGGACGGACCCGCCGCAGCCCATCGACCCGAGGATGGTGTATGTCCCCACGGGCAGGGTCGGCCCGATGGCGGCGAATGACTTGAATGTCTTCACGAAGCCGCATCGTGGGTTGCCCGTTACGGTGATCCCGCTTGGGGCGTTGTTGGTCTCGGAGAACGACGGGGTCGAGGACCCGAAGGTTTGAGTGCCCGACACGGTGACGGTGATCGGGCCGGCGATCACCTCGAGCGTGCTCGAGCCGTTTGAGCCTCGCAAGTCCGAGTCGCCTGGGTAGGTCGCGCTCACGGCGTAGATGCCCGGTGGAAGCGCGGAGTCGTTGCTCAGCGCGCAGGATCCGTGGCCTCCACCCGTGTCGGGCTTCACCTTCGCCACGCAGCTGGTCGAGCCCACCGTGACCGTCACGTGATCGGTCTCGGGTAGCCTCTCGCCATTGGTCGTTGTCACGTTAACGTCGAAGCTCTCCGCCGATTCCTGGCCGTAGGGTGGGGCGAACGAGGTCTCGGCGACGCTCGTGTTCGTCGTGTCCTTGGTGACGTTTAAGGTCGTCGTTGAACGTCCGGACGCACGCAGATCCTTGTCGCCAGGAAACGTGGTGCTCGTCGCCTTGTAGCTCCCTACGGGGAGAATTGAGGAGTGCAGACCGCCGAGGGCACAGGATCCTAGGCCACCGCCCGCGTGCGGTTTCACGGACGCTACGCAGCCGGATGACGCCACCGTGACCCCCATCATGGCGCCCGCCGGAAGCTTCTCCGCGTGGCCGGTGTCGACCCGGATCGTGAACGCTTCGTTGCCGTAGCTCCGATGGGTCACGCTCAGGTGGGTGTTAGTCGTGTCCTTGCCGACCTTGAAGCTCACGCCCGACAGGCGGGTAGCGGCGTATGCCGTGTCTCCCCCGAACTTTGCAGAGATGTGGTGCGAACCGGCGCTCTGGGTCAACGTCACGGGGCAGGACCCGTCCGCGTCGAGCGTGGTCAGCGCGTGGCAGCTGGTTGAGCCCACGGAGACGGTCGCCCCTTCGTTGGGCACGTCCGCTCCGGATCCGCGAACCTTGAGCGCCACCTTCAGGTCGAAATGCTGGCCGTACGTCGCGTGGGTCGCCCCGATGTAGCTCAACCGTGTCGTGATCGGCTTATTGGCGATCGTGACGGTTGCCGTCCATGTGCGGGGGTCGATCGCGTTGACGGCCACATACGTCTTGGTTTTCTTGTCCGAGAACTGGTCGTCCAAGTAGTGCGTAGGGGAAGGCCCGCAACAGTAGTCCGTCAACGGGGTGGGGGACAGGCCTCCGTTGTTCGGAAGCGGCTTCAATGTCTTGGCGTTGAGGTCGGTGTCTACCAGGTAGGAGTCGCCGCCAGCTGGGTTCGGGCTCGGCGTATGGAGATGCAGCACGACCGCATCGACCGGGCTCAGTCCGGCGCCGCCGGCGCCGTAGTCCCAGGTCTCGGCGCCGTTCGGGGCAACGGCCTGACGATATTCCACGGTGAAGTAGTCGCTGCTATCGCAATGGTAGCTTTCGGGTGGGCTGCCGCCCATACCGGAGCACGTCGGCGGGACGGTGGGGTTGAAGATGTCACTTGGTCCGTCTTGAATCGCGACGGTTGCCGGGATATGGGCGTCGAGCAGCGGCGATGACCCCTTGAGCGCATTCGGGTCGCTCAAGGCGTGTAGCTTGATCGTGTGTTGGCCGCTCGAGTAATGGTATTGGTCGGTCCTGGGGACCCAACCCTGCCGCTCGAGGTCGATCGCATCCATGCCCACGGCGCCGCCATCGCTACTGACAGGCCCCGCTTCGGTGCTCGGGCCGGATGAGCTACAGGCGTTGAAACTCATCTGGTCCCAACAGTCGTAGTAGTCAGTTGTTGAGGAATTCAAGGCCCGGCTATGGAAGTATCCGAACGAGTGGCCGACCTCGTGGGCGCCATCACCGACGCCATTCGTATAGGACCCGTGAGCAGGATCACCGGCGCCGATGTCGGCGATCCCAAACGAGTAAGCCGTCCCGCTAGAGGGTCCGAAGACTCCGTTGTTGTCGTAGACCGTCTGGGGTCCGACGTTCGCAAAGTCGTCGCTGGTGTTGGTCGACGCCGCGGTTCCGGCCGGCAGCGCCGCGTTCGTCGGCGCCGACACAGTGAGCGTGTTGGTGGCGGTATTGACGGCAACGACCTCGAGGTTCTCAGACACTTGAGGTTTGACACCGGGTTGCGTATTCACGGCCACCACGAAGGGCGGACTGGGCCAGCCGGCCACCGATGTCAGCGGAATCGAGGTTTGGCCGTTAGCAACAGCGGCCGATACCGTCGTCCTCATCCACGGCGTGACGGTGACGATGCTCTGATAATGGGCCAGGACAGACGGCGTGAGGTCGCTCGAGGCGGCATCAAGGCAACCGTAGATCTTGTCCTCACGGGTAGGGGTCCCGCCTCCGCCGTCGTTCCCATAGGCCACCATCGAAGTCGGGCTCGAACCACCGTTCATCGAATACCAACCATTGTGCGAGTTAGGCCCATCCAACACCGCCGACCCGTTGATGTTCGTCTGACCGAATGAGACCTGGCGCCAGTAGTCGGCCAAGGAGTGGAACCCGCCCGAAGTCGAATCTATCCACACGTCGTTGTAATACGCCAGGCTGTTCGGTTGGTAGCTCCACTGACTACCCCAGTTGCACAGCACAAACAGAACCGGATCAGAGTTCGTCGGTCCGCCCCGCTGGTGAAGCGGCGGCGCTGGCGTTGACGCCACCGCGAGCCCTGGCACGACCAGCAGACCAAACAGAGCCACGCAGAACCAGAGGCGCCCTCGTCGAATCCAACTCAGCGGGCACGCGCTCCTGAATATGACCAGCACCGCCAGCCTGGCCATGATTCGGCTACCGATTCGACCACAGACGATCATCTGCACTTCCCCCTCCAGCCGGAACAGGGTCCAGTCCGATTAGGCCGCTCCCCGGCGAGTTCCTGGCGGTGATGAGCACGCGCGACCCGCTGGATCCAGCCGACACTATCCGTCTCAACTCGCGCCGTGCACGTGACAAAAGGCACAAGCAGAGGTTACACCCGATCTACGGACCCCGCGCGTCCCGGCCTATGCAAAGCGCGAGTCGTCACCCCGTCACGCGAGGCCTGCATTCCGCGATCGACGCGATCCCACCAGCAACGGGAATGAGCGAGGTCACGCGAGCGAGCGCTCGTGGGCGCTCCTGTCCGATACCGGCAGCGCGCGGGGGCAGCGGTGGCGCCGAGATCGTGGCTGCTTCGCGCTGCGAGCGGTGACGGGATAGACGGCGCTCTCAGCAGGGTAGGTCCTGGGGTGCTGGGGTCGGGTGGTGCCATGCCGGGAGGAGTGGAGCCGTGCGCACCGTCACTGGCAGGCTCGGCGGCTCCTCCGCGACGCGTTCGGAAGCGACTGCGGCCCGAGCGAAGCCCTCGTCACGCAGCACGTCGGCCTCGTCGACGAGCAACAGCGCGGGGGGGGCCTGTTAGCTGCTCGATCGTGGCCTGAGTGGGCGATGCGGTGATTTCGGACCGTTGTGCCGGGTCGGCGATGCCGGCGTCCCAGAACTACTCCATCGCGTTGCGCGTCAGCCAAGGCGGGGCGGCGCGACGCAGCAGAATCGCATGACACAGTTGGACTGCGACCGCGTCTATCGGACTCGTGCTGTCGGGTCTGCGCGATCGTCAGCAGCGCTGGCGCGCGCGACGGGCCGAGCCGTGCCGCGTGGGCGATGGTGCGCCGCCGGGACGCTCTCCATCACCGGGCGGCGATGCGCCGGGTGTGATTCGTACCAGCGCGCGTAGCGTTTGGCCAGCGGCGCCGCCGTTGCCCCATGCGCGAACACCGAAATTCCGACCGTCAGATAGGCGGCGAGCAGAATCGTCTGCGCGTGGGCCAAGTGTGCCTCCTGGACCACGATCACCGCGAACACGATCGACGCAAGGCCGCGCGGGCCAAACCATCCGAGGAACCCGACGGTCCGCCAGGTGGCGCCCGTGTGGATCATCGCGATCGCAACCGGCAGCAACCGAATCAGCGTCAGGCTGAGCACGGCATAGAGCACGATCTCCCAGGTCAGGTGCTCGAGCGCCGGACCGACCAGCACCGCGCCGAAGATCAGGAACGTGACCCCGCCGAGGAGGTCACCGACCTCCTCGTTCAGGCGGGACGCCTCGTCCGCCTCGTGACTGACGAGCGCTCCGAAGATGCCTCCCGCGAGAAACGAAGCGATGAACCCTGAGCCGCTCAACGCGGTCGCGACCCCGTAGGCCAGAGCCGCGCCGGCGATCGGGATGACCTGCAGCCACGCTCCGCTGATCAGGTTCCGGCGATAGGCGACCGCTACGACCGCCGCCGCGGCTAACCCAGCCACCACCCCGCCGACGATCCCGTACCCGATCTCCTCGGCCACAACGCTGAGCGCATGATGACCGCTCGTCGCCTTGTCCTCGACGTCCGCCACCGCGAGCGCGATCAGCAGCAGCGGAACGCAGATTCCGTCGTTGAGGCCGCTCTCGACGTTCAGGCCCTGCCGAATCCGGGACGGAAGCTGCGGCTCGGTCACTACCGCCTGTCCGAGCGCGGCATCAGTCGGCGCCAGCACAACCGCGAGCACGACCGCCTCGGCCAGGTTCAGCTGCGTGAAGATCGCGACCGCCAGCGCGGCCCCGACGACGATCGTGAGCGGCAACCCTACGCCGAGCAGCCGCAGCGGAACTACATACTCTCGCCGGAGCGCGCGCATCTTGATCCGCGAAGCGTCCGCGAACAGCACCACGGCAAGAGTCGCCTCGGCCAGCACACGGACAGTCGCGCCCATCGGAGCAGCCGTCACCCCGTCGAGCGCCAGCGGCCCGACGAGCAGGCCGATCGCCACGAACACCATCGCCGACGTCACCGGCGTGCCGGTCAGCCGGCGAGACACTCCAGCGACCGCCAGAACAGCCGCGGCAACGATGGCAATCTCCCACTTCACATCTCAGCCCAGGAACTCAATCAACGCCTTGACCACCAGCAGTGTGCCAAGCACCGTAAGCATCGTCACCGCGAATCTACGACCATTTCGGCTCAACGAGACCTTCGTCCGCTCGATCGTCGCGACCGTCCAGTCCTGCGCGATCGCGAAGCCCAGCAGCGGGATCTCGAGCAGAGACAGCATGATCAGGTTGAATGCCACGACGAGGACGACCGTCTCGGCACCCGGGTAGTTCAACTTGTCGATCCGGCTCAATCCGGCCAGGTACGAGCCGCCCGGCAGCGTGAGCAGCGCACCGACGACGAACGTGACTCGGGGCGAGCCCCTTCGCAGGGCCTTTTGCCATCGAGGTGGTTCGTTGCCGCGCTTCCGGGCACGGCGCCGGGCGGCCGCGTCCTCGTCGCGGCCTCGGTCCAGCACATATGCACCGATCAGCGCGACCACGCCGAGGAACATCGTGGCCGCCGGGCTGAGCGTGTTCTCGGTTGTTCGGACCGCGCTCGAGCCCTCGAACTTAGCGATGATCAAAAGCCCGAGCGTGATGCTCGTCATCAGGGCGCCGAGCAGGTAGCCGAGCATCAGCCGCTTCGGGTTCGGCAGGAGCATCATGACGGTCGACGCCGCGACCAAGGTCGGGTTGAGTGCAGCCGCCAGCGCGAAAAGGAATATGTCGCCCATCGCTGCCCGCTAGGAGCCTGCGGAGCTGAAGTGGCCGGAGGAGGGACACACTGTCTCGGGTCTGTCAGCCGAGAGCCATGCCTTCGGCTGCGGTCGACGGCCTCGGGTCTGGGAGGCGCATCATCCGGAACGAGGTGAACAGTCCGGCGAGCGCGGCCAGAAGCGGAATCAGCAGCGCGACCTGAAGGGCGAGATGCCTCGCGTGGGTATTGATCCGGATGATCTCGTCCTTGGTCGCCGGCCGTTGCCCCTTCAGTTGCTGCTCGAGCGCGGTGTTGCTCATGATCTCGGCGTCATGCTCCAGCGTCTTCGACACCTGCTGCTGTTCGACCGGCGACAAGACTTTGCTCGAGTCCGCCTGGTTGGTGAACGAGACCGAGAGCGTCGCGAGCATGATCGCCCCGGCGAACGCGAGACCGAACGACAGGCCGAATGACCCGCCCGCTGAGTTCACGCCCGCCGCCTCGCTGACCCGCTCTTCGGAGACCGGCGACAGCGTGTAGTTGTTGAGCTGCGAGACGAGCAGCCCCAATCCCGATCCCGCGATCAGCAGCGGCAACGCGAGATACCAGCCGGAGTCCACCCTCGGGACGAGCGGGATCACGATCGCAACCCCGATCGCGACGAGCCCGAAGCCCGCCCGGATGATGCTGCTCGGACGCCGCTTGCCCGCCCTCTTTCCGGCGAGCAACGCCACCGCGAACATGCTCAGGGACAGCGGCGCGAGCGACACGCCTGCCTGCAAGGCGTTGTACTCGAGCACCATCTGCAGGTAGAGAGGCAGGGCGATCATCATTCCGCCGAGCGCGATCTGCTGGAGCGTCTGGCCCGAGATCCCGAGCCTGTAGAGCGGCGACTTGAACAGGTCCGGGTCGACCAGCACGGGCTTGTCCTCGCGCTTGCGTCGCACCAGCCAATAAGCCAGGCCTCCGAGCCCGACCGCGCCCACCGCGAGCAGCGCAGCGACGGATTCGCCACCCTCCTGCCACACCAGGATCCCGACCACGACGCCACCCATCCCCAGCACCGAAAGCACCGCGCCCACGAGGTCGATGCGCCGCGACCCCGTGTACGGAACGTCGCGAACCAGCTTGATCTGCGACAGCACGATCACGATCACGAGATCCTCGAGTAGAAACCCGACACGCCACGACAGATACGTAGTCAGGAATCCTCCGAGCAACGGTCCGATCGCCGCGGCGATCGCCGCCGCCGCACCGACGAGCGCGTACGCCTTCTTCTGATCCTCTCCCTCGAAATTGCCGTGGATCAAGGACTGCATCGCGGGCAGCAGCAGCGAGGCGCCGAGCCCGCCCACGATCGCCCAGAAGATGATGATCGCCGTCAGGCTCTGGGCCAGCGCCATCGCAAACGCGCCGACCGCGTAACCGAGCAGACCGAGCACGTACGCCCGCTTGCGGCCGATGAGATCGCCGACCTTGCTACCGATCAAGATGAACGCGGCAGACACCAACGCCTCCAAGGCGATCGCCGACTGAACGCCGCTCGCAGTCGTGTGCAGGTCGTGAATCACCGCGGAGATCGAGACGTTCATCAGCGACGTGTCGACCACGAGCACGAACATCGCCATCGCCAGCAGAATCGCGAGCCGGCGCGTGGTCCGCGCATGCTCTGAGCCGCTTGTGGTCACTGCCTCGGTCATGCGCAACCCGCGGTGCCCACCCCGCCAACGCTGTGCCGATCGGCCGCGTGAACGTGGAGCATCGAGTGTGATGCCTCGCCGGCCAGCATGCCAGATGGGGCAAAAAGTTGCGTAAGTCTCGAAATCAACCCGGGCAGCCCACCGACGCTGGCCCAGGTTCGTTGCCGATCCGCGCCGCCCGAGGTTGCGAGCCGCGCGACACGCTCAAGTTCGACCAGTCCGACCGGATCCGCATGCGCACGGCACTTCCTCACGAGGACGTCGAGAACCGTTCGTGCGGGAACGAGTTTGCGCGTCGCCGGATCGATCAGCTGGGCTTCTAACCCGTCTCGTGCGGCAAGGAAGCGGTTTTCCGCCAGCACCTCCGGACCGACAGAAGCCCTCGGGGCCTCGTTCTCGTCCCCCTCCAGCACGGCGCGCGCCAGCGACATGACCAACACGATCAGGGCGGCGGTGTCCGCGATCGTTGTCTGGGCGTCCATCATCCGCAGCTCGACGGTTCCCAGCGCGGGCTGTAACCGCACGTCCCACCATAGAAAAGTCGGTTCCGGTAACGCTCCGGAGGCAATCAATGCGTCCACCGTCTTCACATAGTCGGTGTAATCCCCGAACCATCGTGCGGTGCCCGTACGCGGAAACCCCTGGAAGATCACCGTCCGCATGGATGCGAACCCACTGTCTCGACCCTGGCTGAATGGGGAGTTCGCGGACAGCGCGATCAAGATCGGCACCGCCTCGCGTAGACCGTTCAGGAGCCGAATCGCATCCTCGGGGTCGGGGACCCCTACGTGCACATGCAGCGCCAGCGTCGGCTCGCGACGTGCGAGTTCGCGCATCGTCTCGTCGATCGCTCCGTACCGCGCCGACGTCGATACCCGGAACTCGCCGGCATGAGCGAGCGGATACGTGCCCGACGATGCCGCGACGAGTCCCACCCAGGCCAGCTCTTGCGCCAATCGGGCGCGAAGCGAGGCCAGCTCGGCCACCGCCGAGCCGACACCGGCATGAACGACTGTGGAGAGTTCCATCACCCCTGCGTGCGTCTCCGGTGCAGAGTGTCCGGCGAGCTCCTCCGACAGTCCTCTGATGACGGTGTCATTGCACTGCGCCAACGAGAGGCTCGGTGACGCCAGCAGCATGACTTCCTCTTCGACCCCGATCGTGTACCGCTGCCCGTAGCAACGGTTCCACGCAGCCCACGCCGGCTCACTACGGATTGCGGGGCGCTCACCAGCGTCGAATACGGCCGCCGTCGGGCGGCGTGTCTGATCAGCCTCTGCGGCCATGGTCAGCATCGCAGCCCACGTCTCATAGAGCCCAGGCCGGGCCCTCGCTCGTGCGACGTCGGCGCGTTCCTAGGACTGGATGCTCTACTGCGCCGGGGGCGTGAGCGCGGCCTGCAGCTCCCGTGTGTCCTCCTCGGACAGCGAAGTCCTGATCACCGTCCCGCCATATTGCTTTAGCGCTTCGATCGCCTTGTCGGGCGTCACTTGCTCGATCACCATGAACAACGCCGAGGTGCCGGGCTTGAGGTAATCACGCACCTGCTGCTGGAATGCCTTGTCGATCCCCTTCTCGCCCAAGTGTCCGAACAGGGCGCCCATTCCCGCTCCGAGCGCCAGACCCGCAAACGGGATGAAGAACAACAGCCCGAACAGGAATCCCCAGAACCCGCCCCACCATGCGCCGGCACCGGCCGACGAGCCACCGTGCGAGGTGTGCACGTGATATTTACCCTCGAGGTCGCGGGAGATCGATGCGACCTGGTCGGCCTGAACGACAAGGTCGGCCTCCAACTTCGCGACAGTATCGCGTGCCTGCTCGGCGGTTCCCTGATCCGGATATCCGATCGCGACGAGCGTCGCCATAGAGCCTGTCTCCTCACTAGGAATGGATTCGGCCGCAGCCTACGCATGCCGGCCGCGCACGAGCCGATGCCGCGGGCGATTCACCCGGGTGAATGTGAAATCCGCTCGGAGCCGGATCAGAGCGGCGTGCAGTGGCGCTACCTCCGAACACTTCGGCTTCACCAGGGTGAGCCGCATGGTCTGGGGGTGCGTTAGCGTAAGGAAGTGGATCCCCAGTGATGCGGGCGCTCTCGGCAACGAACGGTTGGTCAGGCCGTTGTCTGAATCGCCGGCTCGCCAAGCTTGATAGTGGTCTCGGTCCGGGCCTTGCTCTGGCGGCGAAGCTGGATCGCCTTGTCGGCCCAGACGAGCGCGGGCGCGATCAGCGAGAGGCCGAGCACGACGGCCCACTGGGCGCCCGTGAGCGATTCGGTGTCGAGCAGGCGCTGGAGCATCGGTAGCTCGACCGCGGCCCAGGCGAGCGCCCAGCCGAGGATGATCCATCCCAAGTAAGGGAACACCGGCGAGGACCACGGCGCCTGGCGCTCCCGTCGCATCACCACACCGAGGTTCACCGCGGTGAACGCGACGACGGCGAATGCCATCGTCATCGAGACCGAGGCGTGCGTGGTGCTCGGCTTGTCGGGTCCGAGGTCGAGCACGAGTAGCGCGGTGAGCGCGACCACGAATCCGCTGAGGACCCACCGAATGATCTGAGGTTGGTTGACGATCTTCGTCCCGGGCTTCCGTGGCGGGCGCTGCATCACACCCGGATCGGGGACATCGACGATGAAGCCGATCACGACCGTGACGACGACGAAGAACTTGCAGAACAGCAGCTGCATCGGGAACAGCGCGACGCCACCGTTGACGTTGAAGATCGTGGCGAGCAGCATCAGCTGGAGCACCGATGAGAGGATCGTCAGCTGGAGCTTCACGTAGGAGGTGATTCGGCGGTAGATGTCGCGCCCGAGGTCGACGGCGCGCACCAGCGTGGCGAAGTTGTCGTCGGTGAGGACCATCTTGGCCGCCTGCTTCGATACCTCAGAGCCGCTTCCCATCGCGACGCCGACGTCGGCCTGCTTGAGCGCCGCCGCGTCGTTGACCGCATCGCCGGTCATCGCGACCACGTCACCGGACTCCTGCATGAGCTTCGCCAGCCTGAGCTTGTCCTCCGGCGCGACTCGGCCGAACACGTGCAGGTTCGGGAGTCGCGCGATGAGCTCCTCGTCGGGCAGGCGCTGGAGCTCCGTGCCCGTAAGCACGCCCGGGCCAAGCCCAAGCTGGTCGGCGATCGCCCGTGCGGTGATCGTGTGATCGCCCGTGATCATTCGGACGTCGATGCCGGCATCGAGAGCCACGCGGACGGCGTCCTTGGCCTCGCTGCGGAGCGGGTCGATGATCCCGACGAGCGCCACCAGCGCGAGATCGGTCACCGACGCCATTGGATCGGAGATCCCTGCGGACATCGCTGCGTCGTCGAGGTCACGCGTGGCGAAGGCGAGGACGCGCAGTCCCTTCTCGGAGAGCTGCCGGTTGGCGCCCAGGATTTCGTCGCGGGCCTCCTCGATGGGGATCGGCTGCCCGTGCCAGAGGGCGTGGCTGCACAGCCCGATCACGATGTCTGGGGCGCCTTTCACCGTCATGAAGTGCGGGGCCCTCAGGAGCGGTCCGCTGATCCATTCCGGCCGATCGTGGAAGGTCGCCATGAACTTGTACTCGGAGTCGAACGGCACCTCGGCCCGGCGCACGAGCGCAGCGCGCGTCTCCCCAGCGTCGACGCCCATCTTGGCGGCGAGCACGACCAGAGCCGCTTCGGTCGGATCACCGATCACGGTCTCGTCGTCGTCCACTGTCGCGTCGCTGCACAGCGTCAGGCCCAACGCGAGATTCCGGAAATCCGGAACGTCGGCACCGGCGACGCCGAGGATCGCCCCGGTCTTGATGTAGCCGCCGCCCTCGACTGTGAACCACTCTCCCCCGGCCAGCATCTTGGTGACGGTCATCGCGTTTAGCGTCAAGGTGCCGGTCTTGTCGCTGTTGATCACGGTCGTTCCACCCAACGTCTCGACGTCCGTCAACGACTTGACCACCGCCTTGGACTTGGCCAGCCGCTGGGCGCCCGAGGACAGCATCGTCTGCACGAACGTCGGCAAGCCGGTGGGGATCGCCGAGATCGCGGTCGAGACGCACAGGAGCACGAGCGTGTCGAACGCCTGACCTCGGGCGATTCCGAAGACCGCGATCACCGCCACGGCGAGCCAGGCGACGAGCCCGAAAGCTTTGGTCATCCCGTCGAGCTCTTTTTGCAGTGGCGACCTCGAACGTTGTGTCGAGGTGACCATGTCGGCGATCTTGCCCATCTGCGTGGCTGCGCCGGTGCCCGTCACCACCACGGTCGCGGTCCCGCGAGTGACCTGCGTGTTCTGGAAGACGAGGTTCGTACGATCCCCGAGCACGGTGTCGCCGTCGAGCACTGTGGCGCCGTCCTTGGCCACCGGCGCGCTCTCCCCCGTCAGCGCGGCCTCCTGCAGCTCCAGGGTTGCCGAGGTCACGATGCGCCCGTCCGCGGGGACAACATCACCCGCCTCGAGCAGCATGATGTCACCCGGCACCAGCTGCGTCGACTCGACCTCCTCGACGGCGCCGCCACGCCGGACGCGTGCATGCGGCACCTGGAGCTTGGCGAGCGCGTCGACGCTGGCGCGTGCCTTCAGCTCCTGGTTTGAGCCCATCACGACGTTGAACGTCACCAGCGCCGTCACGACGAGCCCGGTCGGGATCTGTCCGATCGCGAAGCTGGCGACGCCGACGATCAGCAGCATGATGTTCATCGGGTTGGAGACCTGGGCGCGAGCCACCACCCACACGCTCGGAGGCGGCTCCTTGCGCAGCTCGTTCGGTCCGTACTCGGCGAGACGGCGGTCGACCTCCCCGGAGTCGAGCCCAGCGGTCGGGTCGACTCCGAGTTGCTCCGCCGCGTCCTGCGCGGCAACGCTGTACCACGACACCTCTGGGGTGGGCTTTGCAATGACGCTCATGGCGACCCGACCGTGAACGTATGTCAGGCGGCCCCCGGGCAAGCGCCTAGGAGGCGGAATCACCTGGGTGAACGCAAACCGCGGTGACCACACCCGCGAACCCCATGAACAGCCCTGTCGCGAACATCGCGTGACCACCCTCGTTTCGCGTTCACTCAGGTGAATCACCACGGGCGGTACCGGCTCGACAAGGCCTCGGCCTAGCCTCACGCCATGAGCGCAGACGAGGCCGGCCACACGACCGTCCTGGCGCCGGCTCCGGAGGCGCCGCCGGGCCTCGCGCGCAGGGGCCGACGGCGATGCCGCCGCACCCGTTGAAGTCGTCTCACCCGCAGTTGGTGACAACGATGCGGATTAGCTCATCGGCTCGGCCAATGCTCAAGATCGCACTCGCCGGCGTGGTCGCTGTCCTCGTCGCGGGTTGCGGTTCAGGCGGTGCGTCAAGCATCGCGAGCAGCCTCTCGAAGACCCTGACGCAGATAACGAGCAAGACGGCGAGCGTGAGCGGGCCGGCGGCCACCACCGAAACGACGACCTCGACGACCAAGGCCGTGACAGCGAAGGCCGCGACCGCTACCTCCAGCACGGCCGCGACCTCGACGACCAAGACGGAATCGGCCACGACGCCGACACGCTCCACCTCGACCACGGCCACCACCAAGACCCAAACCGTCACCGGACCGACATCGACGACGACCCTGACCCAAACTCACACGACGACGACACCGACGACCACCACGAGCTCCTCCAACCATGCAGCGGCTGCAGCGGCTGCCGCAGCTGCGGCGGCGTCCAAGGAGAACAGCTCCTCGGAGTCGGGCGGGCTTCCCGGCTGGGCGTGGGTGCTCATCGGGGCCGGCGTGGCCGCGGCCGCCGCCGCCGCTTTCTTCGCCATTCGCCGGAGGCAACGCAACAAGAGGGCGGGCCCACCTAGCCCTGGTCAGGCGCCGCCACCACCACCGCCGCCACCACCACCGGTCTGACGCAGTTCGTCCGGATGAGCGGCGTAGCGCCGGCTACAGCAGCTCGAGCACGCACCTTCTTGCGCTAACGACTCATTCGGGCGGCAGCTCCCGCATCGCGAGCGCGATGTCGAGTCCTTGACGGCCGCGAACATAACGAGAGCCCACATACAACACCGGGCCGGCCAGCAGCATGACCGCGAGGGTGATCACCGACACGGTCGTGTACCCGCCGGAGTACTGGCCCTGTGTGAGCGCCAGGTAGACGCCCGTCCCGGAGAACGCCGCCCCGACCAAGGCGACGAATACGATCGGAGGCGCGCCGAGCCATGAGCCGCGGATCACCTTCGGCGACGCGGCGTACAGACCGCGCCGGCGGAACGGCAACACGATGACGGCGAGGCAGGCGAGCGTCGAGAGGGTCAGCGCCACAAGGTTGGCGTTGCGGAACGCCTGAGCAAATCCCTGGTCGTAGACGATGAGCGTCAGGAAGGCCTCGCTGATCGCGATGTTGACGAGCAGTGCCACGGCGGGGGTGTGGCGGCGGCCTGTCACGGATACGACCGCCGAGGGGAGCACGCGGTCGAACGAGAGCGCAAAGAGCGCCCGCGACATCCCCAGAGGAAGACGATTGGCCTGGGAAGCAGCCAGCCGAGGAACCCGATCGCGATGATGACCTTGGTCACGGGATCGGCGAGCAGGACCGCAAGCCCGTGCGGACTCACCGCCACTGGCGTCAGCTGCGCGTAGGCGGCGGGCGTATGCCCAGCCAGGAAATACGCGGCCTCGACGAGCCGGCCGCCGACCGCGCGCTCCACTCCTATCCAGCCACCGCCAGCAGGAGCACGCTGACCGCGATCGTGACCAGGGTGCTCAGAAGTTGGGTTCGGGCGGGGGCGCTTGACCTCACCGGCGACGAAAGCCGTGTACCAGTAGCCGGCGAAGATCAGGAAGGCGTGCGCGAGCGCGGCGAGCGTTCCCGAGACCGTCTAGCCGGGACGCCAGCCGTGCCCACGCGCCTCGCCTACAACCGCGCATACGTGCCGACCGCTCCGGACCCGTGATTGAAGGCGCGCTGCAGGTCGCCGACCGAGTGCATGAGCAGCTCGACCAGGATCAGAACGATGCTGATGACACCGCCGATCACCGACCAGAATCCAACCCGCGCGGCGAGCCCCGTCCCGCCCAGCGTCACGAGCGCTGCGACGGCAAGAATGACCGTGGTCGCGATGAACGTCTCGCTGGTGGTGGCCACGTCGGTCGCGAGCGTCATTAGGAACGAGGCGTGGAACACGGTCGCGAGGGTCGCGAATGTGAAGGGCAGGAACGCCCCGAGCGCGGCGAGCCCCGATCACTAGATGAACAGATGCATCGCGCCGGCCGAGACCCCGACGACGGGATGGAACACGCGGGAGAGGAACACGTCATCGCCGCCCGACCGCGGCATGGCCACGGCCAGCTGCGAGTAGACCCACGCAAGCAGAGCGATCAACGCTCCGCCGATGACCAGCATCAGCAGGATGTTCACGCCGGGGAACAGCAGGAGGAGCAGCCCGAAGAAGGCGAACGCTCCGCCGATGCTCTGGGCGCCCCGTATTGAGCCCAAAAGCGTTCACGAGGCCGATGTCACGCAAACCAGCCCGGTGGATCGGCGCAGGAACAGGCCGGCGTCGGCCGGTTATGTGCATGTCGACCGGCGGGTGCGGACGGGCGAGGTCCACTGAGTCCTACCTGAGCGACAGATCGTCGACCGTGTTGACGCTCACGAGCGTGAACCCCAGCTCCAGGAAGCGCTGCAGCATCCCGTTCAGCTCAGCCTGATCACGGACGGGACCCACGAGCACCGTGTTGCCGTTCTTGTAGACGATCCGCATCCCAGGGAACGAACGTGCTACCAGATCGCCAAGGTGTCCTTGGACCTCGAGTCGATACGTACCACCTCGTTCCATGGCCCCCTACGCTTGCATATCGACACGAAGCATCCACGCGTGCACGCCCAGATCACCTGGGTGATTGGGTTCCAGTTACGAGCCCGATCGTGTCGGCCCTGGCGACGGCATCTTCCCGCGAGCCGACGGCGAGCTTGCGGTAGATCGACCGGACATGTGACCTCACGGTGTTGGGCGAGAGAAACAGCTGAGCTGCGATCTCTCGCACCGACAGGTCGGTCGCCAGCAGCCGCAGGACCGCGAGCTCGGCGTCGCTGGGCCGCTCGATGGCGTGGCCGTTACCGGCGTCGCGCCGGGCTTGCTCAAGTTGGCTTGCGACCTCGTCGCCGAAGAGCGGAACCGCCCCGCTGTCGCCAAGCTCAGCCAGCTCCTCACGGGCGCGGCCGAGCGTCGCGGCGGCTTCGTCGAGCCGGCCGCGGCGACAGCGGATGTCGGCAAGCCGGATGAGGAGCCTGGCGTGTGGCACGGTCGCGAGTTCGTCCTCCAGGAAGCGCTCCGCATGAGAGAACTCGCGCTCGGCCCCGACGAGGTCACCCTCGGCCGCGAGCACAGCGCCGAGCGCCTCGCCGACGATTGACCCGAGCCAGCTCCTGCTGCTGGTGATCTTGCCGACGAGCGCGCGCGCCGCCTCCGCGTGGTCGCGAGCGGTCGCGAGGCGACCGCGATCGACCGCGACGAGGGCGAGGACTGCATGTGCCACCGCAACGCCCGGCGCTCGCCGGGCTTTGTCAGGGTGCTGGACGGCACGCGACGCCGCGCTCCGGGCACCGTCGAAATCTCCCAAGAAATACAAAGCGCGAGCGAGTGCCGACAGCGCCGCTACCAACGTTTCGTCGGCACCTCTCTGAGACAGCTCGACTGCCCGGTAACCCTCGACCACGGCCTCGCCGACCCCGTCGTCGAGTCCCGCGGCACGAACCATCGCCGTCACACATTCCTGGTAGGCGCCGAACCGGTCGGGATGCTCCGCCCTGGCACGGTCCGCGAGCTGGAAAAACCGGCGCCGCTCGCGGGTCATCCGACCGACGAGAAGCGCAGCTGTCGCCGCGCCGACCGCCGCGTCAGGATGCGCGATCAAGACGTCATCCGGGAGTGCATGAGCCCACCGCAGCAGCGTCCCTGAGCGGCCGTTTCGGATCAGCGCCAGGTGATCCTCGCTGAGGAGCTCCGCCACCACCTCGAAGTCACCGGCGGCCGCCGCGTGCTCGACGGCCTCCACGACCAGACCCCGCGCACGGAGCCATTCGGCCGCGCGCCGATGGATCGCCTGCGGGACGGTCGGTTCCGCCGCACCGAGCTGAGCCGTCGCGAACCCGCCAAACAGCGCGTGCACCCGGAACCACTCCCGGCGCTCGAGGCTCAGCACGAACATGTTCGACTCCTCCAGCTCGCCGAGCACGGCCGTCGAGTCCGAACGGCCGAGCACGGCGTCGCAAAGCTCCGCGGTAAAGCTCCCGAGCACAGCGGCGCGCAGCAGGAACGACCGGCGGTCGGGCTCCAGCGACGCGAGCACCTCGTGACTGAGGTACTCGGCCACGTAGCGATGGTCGCCGCCGAACTCGAGCACCGCGCGGTCTGTGTCCTCGACCGATTGCAACCACAGTGCGGCGAGGAAAAGTGCGGCCGGCCAACCCTCGGTCCGGTTCCGCAGAATCTTGATCTGCTCGTCGTCCAGCTCGAGCCCGGCGCGACCAACGAGCAGCTCGCGGACTTCAGCCATCGTGAACGCGAGCTCGCCGGCACGAACTTCACTGAGGGCGCCGCGTGCTCGGAGCCGCGCGAGCTCGAGTGCTGGGTCGGCTCGCGTGATCGCGATCAGACGCGCGGCTCGACGGCAGCCGCTCGATCGCGTAGCCGAGCGACGCCAGGCATTCGCGGCCGGTAACGGTCTGCAGGTCGTCGAGCACGAGCGTGAACGGGCGGCCGAAGTCCGCGATCCCGTTCATGACCTCATCGATCGCCACCTCGATTCCGATTCCGGGCGCGCGCAGGCGGTGCAGCGCACGGCGGCCAAGGCCGTCGCGGATCCGATCCACGGCGGTGGCCACGTACGCCCAGAACCGGGCGGGCTCGTTGTCGCCCGCGTCGAGCGTTACCCAGGCGAGTGCGCTCCCGTTGTGTTCCGCCCACGCGCGCACGGCCGTGGTCTTGCCGTACCCGGCCGGAGCGGCGACCAGAGTCATGGCAGCTTCGGCGCCGGCTTCGAAAGCCTGGTCGAGGCGCGGCCGGCGCACCATTCCCCGCTCGCTGCCGCGGCGCCGCAAGCTTCGCCTCCGCCAAAGGGGGCAACTCGTTCGTCAACCGCAATCCGGTAGGCACGTGACTCCCCGTGAGTTGCACTACCAAGCCGCGCGAGTGCGAAGCTTTCGCGGGGCAGCCTAGCGGTGTTCACCCCGAACGGGTTAGGTAAGCGCCTAACACTCGTGCCGTTACACCCGCTAACGGGGTGCCCGCACCCACTCGGCACCAGTCTTCTCACGGAAGCTGGTCCACGGCGGCGTCGAGTGTCGGGAAGAAGTGGTCGGGGTCGAGCGGGCCGATCAGTTCGTAGCGCTCGAGCTTGGCCCGAACCGGACCCTTGAGCTCGGCGAACACCAGCGAGGTGCCCTTGGCGTTGAGCTCCTCGTCGAGGTCCGTGAGCATGTCGGCAGCGGTGGTGTCGACGTCGGTGATTGGTTCGGCGGCGATCACGATCCACTGCGGTCGCGGATCGGCGGCCGCGAGCGTCCGGATCTGGTCGCGGAACGTTCTGGCGTTGGCGAAGAACAGCGGGGCGTCGAACCGGAAGATCACGAGTCCGGGCAGGTCCTCCGCCTCGGGATGCAGGTGGCGGTCGTGCTGTCCGGATAGCCCGGGGACTCGGCCGAGCGTCGTCTGGTACGGCCGCCAGGCCCGGCGGAACACGTTCAGGATCGACAGCGCCACCGCTACCGCTATGCCCTCGAGCACGCCGAGCAGGGCGACGCCCAGGAAAGCGGCGATCGACAGCAGGCATTCGATGGGGCGCTGCTTCCACAGCCGCACGGTGCCGGGTATGTCCGCCAGCGACAGCGACGCCGCGATCACGACCGCGGCGAGTGTCGGGTTCGGGAGGTTCTTGAGCAGCCCGGGGACGAGCACGAGCATCAGCACGATCAGGGCCGCGCCGACCACACCCGTGACCTGCGTCTTCGCGCCGGCCTGCTCGGCGACCGCGGTTCGCGAGCCGCTGGTGCTGACCGGGAATCCCTGGAACAAGCCGGCGGCGACGTTCGCGGCGCCGATCCCGATCATCTCACCGTTCCCGTCGACTTCCTGGCCGGTGCGGGCGGCGAACGCTGACGCGGTGGAGATCGTGTCGGCCAGGGCGACCAGCACGATCCCGAGCGCTCCCGCGACCAGCAGCGGAAGGTCCGACACGGGGCTTGGCACGGTGAGCGGCGGGAACCCCTTGGGAAGGGTCCCCACCAGCGAGACGCCGTGGCTCGGCCAGATCGAACACCGACGTAGCGGCGATCGCGACGACGACCGCCGCCAGCACCCCCGGGACGCGCGGCAGCCAGCGACCGAGTGCGAGGATCAGCGCGAGGCTGACCAGGCCGATCGCGACCGCCGCGCCGACGGACTCACCCGCCGCCAGACCGTGGACGAAGGCATGTGCCTCGTTGATCAGGCCGTTGGCGTCGGTCGAGAACCCGAACAGCTTCGGCAGCTGCCCGATCAGGATCGTCAGCGCAAGCCCATTCATGTACCCGATCTGCGTCGGCTTGGACAGCAGGTCGGCGATGAAGCCGAGCTTCGCGATTCCGGCCAGGATCATGAAGCCACCGACGATCAGCGCCATCATCGACGCCAGCGCGATCGCACGCGCGGGACTGCCGTCCGCGCCGACGATCGGCAGGATCGTCGCCGCGATCATCGGCCCGAGCGACGAGTCCGGGCCGAGCACCAGGATCCGCGAGGGCCCGAACACGGCGTACCCGATCAGGCACAGGATCGACGTGTAGAGACCCGTGATCGCCGGCAGGCCCGCGAGCTCCGCGTACGCCATCCCCTGCGGCACGAGCAGCGTCGTCAGCACGACGCCGGCAACCACGTCGCTGCGCAACCACGACTTCCGATAACTCGTCAGCGCACGGATCCCGGGAAGCGAACGCGAGGCCATCGGCCGGCGACCTGTCGGTCAGGAACTCGCGTCGTGCTCGAACGGGTCGGCGTGGGCGCCCTTGGGAGCCTGGGCCTCGAGCTCTCGCTTGACCTGAAGCAGCCCATCGCGCTGCTTCTTGCTGACGGTCGGGAACAGAGGATCGACCTCCATCAGCGTCTGCACTATCACGGCCCCGACGCCGATTCGACCGAACCACTTCCGGTCGGCGGGTATGACGTACCACGGCGCCCATTCCGTACTCGTGTGCGAGAGCATCTCAGAGAACACCTTCTGGTAGTCGTCCCAGCGCTCGCGCTCCGCGACGTCCGCGGCCGAGAACTTCCAGTTGTGATCGGGCAGATCCAGCCGTCGCAGGAACCGGATCCGCTGCTCCTCCTTGGACAGGTTGAGAAACAGCTTCACGACCCGGATCCCGTTCTCGGTCAGGTAGCGCTCCCAGTCGTTGATCTGCCGATAGCGGCGCTGCCACACGTCCTTGTGGCGCTTCGCCGCCGCCGGGAGCTTCTGGCGATCGAGGATCTCCGGGTGCACTCTCACCACGAGCACCTCCTCGTAATGCGAGCGGTTGAAGATGCCGATCTCACCGCGGGCGGGGAGGCGCCGCGCGTAGCGCCACAGGAAGTCGTGATCGAGATCCGTGGCCGAGGGCTGCTTGAAGCTGTGCACGGCCACGCCCTGCGGATTCACGCCGCTCATCACGTGCCGGATCGTTCCGTCCTTCCCGGCCGCGTCGAGCGCCTGGAGCACCACGAGCACGCCCCACGTGTCCTGCGCGGCCAGACGCGCCTGATACTCGGCGAGCAGCTGCACGCCTCCGTGTAGCAGCGCGACGCCCTCCTTCTTCTTCCTGACCCCCGCCTTGAACGACGGATCGAAGTCCTCGCCGAGGGTGACTTTCGAACCGGGCTTAACCCGGAACGGCTCGATGAACTCCGCCACCCTCCTCTGCCTCTTGTCGTTAGCCATCGTCTGCTCCATTTCGGTCCAGGACGGGGCAGATCCGGCGCGGATGGCCAGCACCCGCGCCGCGACCTTCCTTCGTAGCGGGTCAGCTAGATGCCGAGGATGCTCGCCTTCTGGTGCGCGAATTCCTCGTCGGTCAGGACCCCCTGTTCATGCAGCTTCCCGAGCTCACCCAGGCGCTGCGTGTCGTCCGCAGTGAGACCGTGCCGCGCGGGCGCGGCGGGGCGTGGAGCCGCCGCAGGCACAGCCGATTGCTGGCCGTCGTAGTAGGCCTGCTCCTGTTGCTCCTCCTCCTTGCGCTGCCTGTGCTTTCCGAACGCATATGCCCCGCCTCCGACGGCGGCCGCGCGCAGTAGCGGGCGACGGCGTCTGAACAGCGGCATCGCTATCGCTGCCCTTCTTCGTCGATCTCCAGTCCCATCGCGAGCATGATCTCCGGCGCGGCCGCGATGACCCGGGGCCCCCCGACCTGCGGCGCGACCGCCTTGAGGACGCCGAGGAAGTCCTCTGCGGTGACGCCCTCCTCCAGAGCGTTGGCGATCTGCCACGCGTAGGACGCCGGCGGCGCGTCGAGCGCGATCAGCGTCGCCAGCTTGACGAGTGCAAACGTGCGAGCGTCCAACCCACTCCCCGCGCGATTCAACTCGCGCAGACCGACCGCGCTCTCGAGAACTTCGATGTCCCCGGCGGAGAGCCCCGCCAGCGCTTTGTGAGTGTCAGCTTCCACAACAGCCATGTGATGCTCCTCTCGTTCTACTGAGCGGCCGCCGAACACGGCACTGGCCGCTGCTGCGCTCCGACGTTGCGGCGGTCTCTGGCTCGGATGGGATTTAGCCGGACGCTACGTCAAGCGGCTCCGCGCACGCGGCTAGCGTGAGCCAATCACCCGGGTGAACGTGAACTCGGCCCAGCGCGGAGCCCTCAGCCCTTGCACCGTCCCTGAAGTGTTCGACGGAACGCCACGCCGTCACTTCGTGTTCACCCGGGTGAATCGCGGGCAACGGCTATGCCTCGTGTCCCTGCCGACTTAGCCTGAACCGCACCGGCAACCGGCTTGGATTATCGCCCAACACTCATCACCAACAGGGGAGGGCCACCATGGCTGTTCACGCAGCGCCGCAGAGCTCAGTCGCCTACGAAGAGTTGGACGACGACCGGGGCATTGGATGGGTCTCGTTCGCCGGCGTCCTCCTGGTGCTTCTGGGAACCATGAACATCATCGAGGGCATCGCGGCGATCGGCAACGCGCATTTCTTCGTTGCCGACGCCCGCTACGTCTTCGGAGATCTCAACGCGTGGGGATGGATCGCGCTCTGCCTGGGGGTGCTCCAGCTGCTCGTTGGCCTTGGCGTGTTCGTCAAGAATCAATTCGCGCGGTGGGCCGGCGTAGGAGTACTCGGCCTCAACGCCCTTGCCCAACTCCTGATGATGCCGGCGTACCCGTTCTGGTCGCTGTCGCTGTTAGCCCTCGACATCCTCGCGATCTATGGACTCGTCGCGTACGGCAAAAGGATCGGCCTGGCCTGAGCGAGGACGATCTCGGGTTATCGAAGAAGGTAGGTCAACTGACACGACCACCGGTAACGACGCGACGGTTGCCGTAGGCTCCCCGCCGACCCGCAGCAACCCCAGCAAGTTCAATCGATAAGGAGAGATGCGCTATGGCAACCCTAGTCGCGATTGGCTATCCCGATCAGGCGACCGCCGAGCAGGCGCTCGAGACCGTCCGGCACTTGGAGGGCGAGTTGATCATCCAGGCCGACAAGGTCGCGGCAATTTCACGCGATCAGGGCGGCGAACTGCACGTCTACAGTGGCCACGGAGTCAGCTCGACCACCGGTGTCGCCGCCATCGGCGGGTTCTGGGGCTTCCTGTTTGGACTCTTGTTCTTCATCCCATTCGCCGGGCTGGCGATCGGCGCTGGGCTGGGAGCGCTATTCGGACACTTCGGCGAGAACGCAGTCGACAAGGACTTTCAACACGAAGTGCGCGATCACCTCAAGCCCGGCACCTCGGCGCTGTTCATGGTGATCGAGCAGGCAACGCCCGACAAAGCGATCGCTGCGCTCCAGCAGTACGGCGGCACCGTGATCAAGACCTCGCTGTCAGACGAGGACACCAAGAAACTGCAAGACGCCCTCCAGCAGTCAGAAACAGGCGCTGCCTCCTAGACACGCGATCGGATCACTCGCGCTGATGCTGATGCCGATGCCGTGAGCTTCCCGAGCTGACCTATGATCAGCACAACCGCAATCCCACGGATGTACCCCACGACCAACCGGCGAGACAGATAATTGGCCGGCCAATCGAGTCGCAGCACCAGGAACCGGCGCACCTCGCGCCGGTCGGCCCGCAAGCCCCGGTCGGGCACGACCGGCCTGTGAGCTGCCAGGCGTCGTGAGAAGAGTGGTCGCGTGGCGTCACTGTGGCGCTCGCCGGCGGCGACTCCTGGTGGTTGAGCCCGTTGAGCGTGGTCGCGCTCAGGGGGTTCGCGTGCGTGCGAGACCAGTCGTTGGAGGAGGGAAGACTTCCGTGGCTACGGCCATCTGACCTCGTCGGCGGGAATGATGTGCGTGTGGACGCGACCCCGGCTCGTAGCGACGTCACCAAGCCAGTTCTGGTCCGCGTTGTTCGGATCGTCGCGTGGCTTGCGGCAATCGCGCTTGTTCTGTTCATCCTCGATCAGCTCGGGGTCCCGGTCTCAGACTGGATCCGTGACTTCTTCGATCAGCTGCGAGCGGTTCCGGCTTCCGCGATCTGCGCCGGGATCGCGCTCAGCACCCTGCAGACAGTGCTCGTGGCGCTGGCCTGGCTGACGATCCTTCGCGCCGCGTTCCCAGACACGCACCTCCCGTTCCGCCCGGTCCTGGCCTCGTACGCGGTCGCGGTGGCCCTCAATAGCTTCCTGCCGGCGAACATCGGCTCGCTGGTGATGCTGCTGATGTTCACGACGTTGATCGCGAGCGCGACGTTCGCGGCAGTGTTGTCGGGGTTCATCGTGCAGAAGATCCCGTTCTCGGTCTTCAATGTTGCCGCCTACGTGTATCTGTTCGCGACCGTCGCCGGGTCGCTCTCGATCAAGCTGGGCTTCCTAGCCGAGCATCCAGTCGCCAGCGCGCTGATCGCACTCGGCGGAGTCGTGCTGCTGCTCGTTCTGGCGCGCTTCTTCTGGGCTCGCGCGACCAAACTCCGCGACCAAGTCAAGACCGGCGGCGCGATCCTCGGTCAGCCACGACGGTTCCTGATCGGCGTCGCCCTTCCCGAGCTCGGAAGCTACCTGGCGCGGCTCGGGATCGTCGCGGTGTTCATGGCCGCGTACTCGATCCCCGTCAGCTTCCACTCGGTGGTCGCCGTCAGCGCGTCCAACTCGATCTCGAACGCCGTGTCGGTGACACCGGGCGGCGCGGGCGTCAATCAGGCCTTCAACGTCGCGGTCCTGGACAGCACCACGAGCAGCGCCAACGCCGCGGCCTACTCCCTGGCGCAGCAGCTGATCATCTCCGCGTGGGACATCGTGTTCGCGATTGTGCTCGTCTCCTGGGTGTTTGGCTGGTCAGGCGGGAAGCAGCTCGTAAAAGAGTCCTACGCGGAGGCCGAGGTGAAGGAACGCGAGCTCAAGGATCAACGCCAAGCGCGGCGGACCGCTCGACGCCAACGACGGCGGTCGCGCGGAAAGTCGAGCTCCTAATCGGTTCGCGGGGCCGGTCGGCGGCGGCCTGTCCGGCGACCGCCTCCTATCGTGGTCGAGCCGCGCTCATGCAGGACCGAGGCCTTCGCGGCTGCGAACTCCTCGCAGCTCAGGATTTCTGCGCGCCTACAGTCGGCTGGGTCCTTGAGCGCCGCGACCGGGTCCGAGCCACTAGCGCCCGGCGCAGGTGCGCCCGCCGTGCCAAGGGCTGCCAGTAGGGCTGCGGGGCAGATGGTGGTAGTACTCCGCGCGCCGAGCGCGGCGCCGACGCTATCGGAGCGCCTCAACGGTAGACAAGCGCGCCGGCCAGGCGCTCCGGATGGACCCGAGCCTACGTTGGCATCGCGCGGCAGCTGCGCCGTCGGACAGTCATTAACTGGATGATCGCTATCGCGAGGATCCAATTGCCAACAACCCGACGACACCTCCTCGCTTCTGCAAGGTCGCCCACAGAGCAGTCTCGCTGACACTGCTCCTCTCTGCGCGGACCGGTAGTCAAGTCGGCGTGACTGCGTTAGGCGCGTGGAGGGGCAGTGCGTGACCGACGGCTTGTCCACCGGCGAAGTCCTGCATCCGTTGCCGGACGGTCATGTTTGGCGTCGGCGCAGACTCTCTCGGCATGCGCGCGAGCGGGTCGCGAGATCGATCTCCGGAAAGACCCCTGGCAGGGTCGGGGCTGGTTGCTGGGTGGGTTTGCTGCGCGCCTTTGATCGTGGTTAGTCGCGGGCGAAGGCTGCGGCGTAGTGTCGCTCGAGGTCGATGTAGGGCTCGTCGGTTCGCTCCAGCAGCACTTGGTGGAGGGTTCCGCCGGTGAACGCGAACGGCGACTTGTATTGGCTCGAGACTGGCTGGCCTGCGTCGCGCCCGGCGTTGATGCCCTCGCCGGCGAGGCTGAAGTGGCCGGGCTGGATTTTGATATCGGCGCTTGCGACCTCGTCGTTGTCGACGTACAACGTTGCGGTTCCGGCCGGCGACGGGCCCTCTTGGCCTGTCACCTCGAACCGCATGCCGAGTACATGCCGTCCGGTCGGGACTGTGGCGTCGGAGACGATGTGCTGCTCCTTCTTGCCGAGCCAGTTGTAGACGTAGTGGAGTGCGCCGGCTTTGATGAACAGGGAATGACCGCCGAAGCGTCCGCCATGCGCGAACAAGACTCCCTCCGCGCCCGCCTGGAGGTCGGCGTCGGCGAGGATCGAGAACGAGCGCCCGAAGTATTGGAGGGCGGTGCGCTCGGGAACCTCGGCCGTGCCTGGATAGAACACCTGCTTGTTGGTCTGGGGCATGAGCGTCGGGGTCGGGTTCTGCTTTAGGTAGGCGAGGATCTCCGGTACCGAGCGATCGTCGAGCGGCAGGCCGTCGTACCTCTCGGCCTGCTCAAGCCAGAGGTGTTTCATCGCTTCGAGCCGTTCGGGTTCCTGCGACGCGAGGTCGTGCATCTGGTTGCGGTCCTGTTCGAGATGAAACAGCTCCCAGTCGTCTTGGTCGAAATGTCCCCAGCCTGACTCCATCGGTGGGTGGGTTGTGTTCGCGTGCCACCCGTCGTGCCAGATGCCGCGGGTTCCGAGCATCGTGTAGAACTGCGTATCGCGTGGGTTTGGCGCGTCGGGGTTCTCGAACGTCGACTGGAAGGACGCTCCCGCGATCTCGCTCTGCGTGACGTTGTTGAGCATCTCCGGCGGTTCGATCCCGAGGCAGTCGTAGATCGTCGGCACGATGTCGATCGCGTGCAGATACTGATTCCGCACCTCGCCGCGAGCTTTGATCCCGGCGGGCCAGGAAACGACCATCGAGTCAGCGGTGCCGCCCTCGTGGCCGCTGTAGCGCTTGAACAGCTTAAACGGCGTGCTGAATCCCATTGCCCAACCGTTGGGGTAGTGGTTATAAGTGGCTTCGGTCCCGAGCACGTCATAGAACTCCAGCTGCTCCTGCACCGTGTCGATGATGCCGTTGAAGAAGTTGTTCTCGTTGACGGTGCCGTCGGGACCGCCCTCGGCGCTGGCCCCGTTGTCAGACACCATCACGATCAGCGTGTTCTCGAGCTGCTCGGACTGCTCGAGGTAATCCAGGATGCGCCCGATCTGATGGTCGGTGTAGCTGGAGTAGCCTGCGAACACCTCAGCCATCCGCGAGAACAACCGCTTTTGATCGTCTGAGAGCGAATCCCACGGCCTGACCGTGTCCTGTTCGGGCCACGCGTCGCCGTCGGCGCTGCGGACATCGGCATACGGGTTGATCGGCGGCAGCCGGGTGCTTTCCGGCACCAAACCAAGCTTTTTCTGGTTCTCGAGCACGATCTCGCGGTACCGCTCGTAGCCCATATCGAACTTGCCGGCATACCGGTCAGACCATTCCTTGGGGGAGTGGTGCGGAGCATGGTTAGCGCCCGGGCAGAAATACATCAGCCACGGCTTCTGCGGAGCGCTGACCTTGGTGTCGCGGATGAACTCGATCGCCTTATCGGCGAGATCCTTGGACAGGTGGTAGCCCTCGTCTGGCCCATAGGGCTGATCGACCTGGTGGTTGTCAGCGATCAGGTCCGGGTAATACTGGTCGCTCTCGCCGCCCAGGAAGCCGTAATAGCGCTCAAACCCCTTGCTCAGCGGCCACGTCCGCCGCGAGGAGCCCATGCTGCTCTCCTCCGCCGGCGTGAGATGCCATTTGCCGACCGCGTACGTGCTCCAGCCCTGTTGTGAGAGCACCTCTGCGACCGTGCCGTTCTCCGGCGGGATGCGACCGTTAGACCCCGCAAACCCGGTCGTCACCTCCTCGATGCATGCCATCCCGTTGCTCGTCGCGTTGCGGCCTGTGAGCAGACAGGAGCGCGTGGGTGAGCAGAACGCGACCGTGTGAAACTGGGAGTAGAGGATGCCGCTGTCGGCGAGCCGACGCATGTTCGGCATCTCCACCAAGCCGCCATACACATCCCAGGTCCCGAAGCCGGTGTCATCCCAGACGATGTAGAGGACGTTCGGCGCTCCGGCCGGCGCCTGGGGCTCCACGAACGGGCTCCAATCGGCAGTCGAGTCTCTGATATCGAGCTTGATCTCACCCTCGAACTCAGCAGCCATCCGATCCTCCTCACCTCATCAGGCGGGTTGCATGCAGGGGCCGACCAGCGCGCGCCTCCCCAGAACGTTGATCACGGGCCGGCAAGAACGCATCACCCCGACCGGGTGAAGTCCTCCAGCCTGGCTAGCGGACCCGACCGGCAGGCCCGGCCGTTCGACTCATCGCTCGCGAGCCCATGCGACCGCGGATCGGAGGTCTCCGAACACGCGATCCTCCCCGACGTGCTTCATCAGGCCGGAGCGACGCAGCATGTCCGCCACGGTCAGATGCACGTGTGCGAGCGCGACCCGGAGATGCTGCTTTTCGAGGTCGTCGATCAGCTTTCCCAGCGCCTCGGAGCTCGTGATGTCGAGTTCGTCGTTCGCGTCGATGTCCAGGATCAACGTATGGACCGGCTGCGTTGACGAGCCGACCATCTCAGCGATCTTGTCGCGCACCGACTGGGCGTTGGCGTAGAACAGCGGCGCGTCGGGGCGAACGATCAGGATGCCAGGGATCGACCGGGCTTGAGCGTGCCGGCCGATGTCCTCGTAGACGCCCGGCACCCTCCGGTCGGGGCCCATGACGGAAAATCCGGGGCGGCTCGCGCGATACACCAGCAGAAGAATCGAGAACGTGACGCCGATGATCAGGCCGGGCAGGACATCGATCACGATCACACCCAGCAAAGTGATCATCCCGAGCCAGAACTCCCGCGGGATCAGGGCATAGAACCGACGCATCTCGCCGACCTTCATGAGGTGTGAGACGGCGTGGATGATCATCGCCGCCAACACCGCCTCGGGCAGGTTTGTGAACAGGCCAGTCAGTGCCAACACCGTGACCAGGCTGAGCAGCGCCGCGACAATCGAAGACATCTGCGACTTGGCTCCTGCCCCGTCGTTGACTGCGGTCTCTGACAGGCTGCCCCCGCTGGCCAACCCGCCGAGGATGCCAGAGCCAATGTTCGCCAGCCCGAGCGCGATCATGTCCTGATTGGGGTCCAGCCGATAGCCGTTCTTGTCCGCGAACGTCTGCGCGGCGCCGAGCGCCTCGCTGAAGATCACCAACACCATTCCAACCGCGCTGGGAAGCAGAACCCAGAGGTCAGAAATGGACAGACGAACCGCGTGCAGGGACGGAAGACCGGCTGCGATCTTGCCGACGGTATCCACACCATGGCGATCGAGGTGCAGCACCGAGCTCACCACGATTGCTCCGAGCAGCACCACCAGACCGCCGGGGACACGCGGGATCCGCTCGAGCGCGAACAGGAGGATCAGCGCTATCACGCCCACCGCGAACGTCGTCCACTGCGTGTGCCCGAGATTCGCCAGCACATGGAAGAACTGAGCGATCGTGTCGCCCGAGCCCTTCTTGACGCCAAATATCTTGGGAAGCTGGCTGACGGTCACGAAGATCGCCAAACCGAACACGAATCCCGCCATCACGGGCCTGGACAGGAACTGGGTGACGAACCCGAGCTTGAACACGCCGGCGACGAGGAACACGAGGCCCGCCAGGACGATGAAGCCGGCGGCGAGGGTCGCGTAGGTCGCTGCGTCCTTAGGGTGAAGGGCGGTCACTGCCGAATAGACCAGGACCGCGGACGCCGACGTGCCAGCGACGACGAGCTGCTTGCTAGAGCCAAAAATCGCGTACAGCGCCAGCGAGGCGAGCAGCGTATACAGGCCGGCCTGCGGCGACAGCCCAGCCAGCGTCGCATACGCGATCCCCTCGGGAATCAACAGTCCCCAGATCGTGAACCCGGCGACGAGATCGCGGCTCAGCCAGGCGCGCTCGTAAGCAGGCAGCCACGAGACGATCGGCACGAACCTCGCCATCCGCCCGCGACCCCCACGCGGACGCACCCCATCCGTCCTCGCCGGACGTGACCCCCCAGACTCGTCGCTCATCCGTCAGCAGCCGCCATGCCGCGGACGCAGCGAAATCCGAACCAGCGCATGGCTATGCGGAACGCACGCGTCCCGCCCCCGAAACGCTCATCGACGAGCGCCCGAAGCACCGCCGGATCAGCGACTACATCAAAGGAGCTGACGACGATCAAGGACATTCCAGCAGCGACTCCCGCCAGGCGGAGACCTTCTCGATCCAGGGCCATCCAGGACGGCGGTCGGTCGTGCAGCGACTCTACCGCCGCCCGCCAAGCGAGCGGACGGAACTCGTCCATCGCCCGCGATCGACGCGTACGCGACCGCCTCGGGCACCAGCACCGCCCACACCGTCAGGCCCGCGATCAGATCACCGCGCCCCCACAAGCGCCGATAGCCCCTCAGCGACCGGAACACGGCTCTCACCGCGCCACCAGACTAGGCCCACCAGGCGCTGGCGATTCTCATCCGAATTGGATGATGGACCCGGAGGCCCTGCCGACGAGGATCCGGGGTGTGCGGATCGACGGGCGTAGGGATCGTTGATGGGTCAGGCGATCGGTCAGGTCCTCTCCTTCGGGGTCGGGGTCGCGCTCAGCCCGGTGCCGATCATCGCTGTGGTGCTGATGCTCGCCACCCCCAAGGGGAGGGTCAACGGGCCTGCGTTCCTGGCGGGGTGGGTCGTCGGCCTGGCGGTCGTGGGGACGGTTGTGCTGCTGGTCTCGAGCGGGGCGTCGGCCAGCACCCAGGGCGGTCCGGCGACGTGGGTGAGCATCCTCAAACTGGTCCTCGGCGTGCTTCTGCTGCTGCTGGCTATCAAGCAATGGCGCGGACGTCCGCGCGGGAACACCGAGCCCAAGCTGCCCGCGTGGATGAAGACCGTCGACACGTTCGCTCCGGTGAAGGCGGCCGGGACGGCGGTGCTGCTGTCGGCGATCAACCCCAAGAACCTGATCCTCACCGTTGGGGCCGCCGCCGCGATCGCCCAGACCGGCGCCAGCCCCGCAAGCCAGGCCGTCGCGCTGGCCGTGTTCGTGCTGCTCGGCACCCTGGGCGTCGGCGCACCCGTTGCGATCTACTACCTGATGGGCAAGAACGCGACCAAAATCCTCGGCGAGCTGCACGACTGGATGGTTCGCGAGAACGCCACCATCATGGCGGTCATCTGCCTGATCATCGGCGCCAAACTGATCGGCGACGCGATCACCGCCCTCGCCAGCTAGAACGAACCCCCGCCCATGCGAGAGCACGAGCGGGCACCGGCGCATCGGAGCCACGTCGCCCGCCGGGGCGTATCAGATCGGTGGGTGTGCCCGCCATTGCGCGAGCCCTGCATTCGGCGAGCTGCGGATCTAAAAGAGACCAGGTCAGCCGCCCCCACGGTGGCGCGGGTCGGCCCGGTCGCAAGCCGGCGGCCGATCGGCTAGGCGTCGGGACGCTCTAGCGCCGCCCACTCGTCCGCCGGATCCGCGGCGCTGAGGTGATGTAGCAGCGGTGATGCCGCCAGGCCAGCGGGGAGATCGCCGCCATGGATGATCGCCAGCGCCCGGGTGGATCGCGTCAGCGCCGTGTAGAGCGCGCCCGGGCCGCCGTCCGGGCGCTGGGCGAGGATCGCCGTCGGCTCGACGACGATGACGGCGTCGAACTCCAGGCCTTTGACGACGCGGAGGTTGAGCAGGTTGATTGCCGCCGACAGCGGTCCGGCGGTGGCGTCGGTGAATGGCATCGGGGCGAGCGCCGCCCGCACCTGCTCCAGCCGCTCTTCGGGGGCGACGATCGCCACGCTCCCGACGGCGTCGACCATCGCTGATGCCATCCGCACTACGGCGTCGCCGACGCCGGGACGATCGGTGGTGACGGCGACCGGCGGCCACGGAGCGTCCCTGACGCCGTCGGGAACCGCCGCCTCGATTCCGTCGATGCTGGCGGCCAGCTGGAGGAAGTCGCGCGGGACCCGGTAGCTGATGAGCAGCTCGCGCGCGGCGAATTGGCGAACGCCGGCGTCATGGAGGACGTTCTCCCAGCTCGTCAGCCCGTCCTCGGCCGTTCGCTGCGCGATGTCACCGAGGATCGTCAGCGACTGGCGTCGGGCGCGGCGCACGGCCATGCGCAGCTCCATTGGCGTCAGGTTCTGCGCCTCGTCGATGACGACGTGCCCGAACGTTCGCAGCTCGGGTTCGATAAGCCAGCGCGCCTCGTCGAGGAGCGCCACGTCGGTGGCGGTCATGTCGGCCCGTCTCGCCGGCGGAGAGGATGTGAGCAGGAGCTCGATCTCGTCGCCGGCGAGGAGATCGCCCGCGAGCTCGGTCAACCGCCGCCGGTTGCGGTACAGCGCCTGCACGAGTTGGTCGGGCGCGACGCGTGGCCACACCCGGTTGGTCAGCCGCTGGTATTCGGTCGACTGGCGGACCGCGGTCACGACCTCCGCCGTCGACGCGAGCACCGGGCGGCGGGATTGCTCGACCGCCCGGGCGGCGATCGCTTCGGCCAGCCGCGTCCGAAACCGGGTCCGCGCCGCTTGGAAGCTCCGTTCGGAGTCTCGCGCCGACGCGACGAGTGACTCGATCTCCGGTTTGGTGATCGTGACCGGGGAGCGACCGACGGTGAACTCGAAGCTCCCGTCCGGCGGCATCCGCACGCGCGCCCATAGCACGCGTCGTAGGACGGCGGCCATCCGGCCAGTGCCCTTGACGGCCGCGATCGCGGCGTGCTCGTACGCCGGTTGATCGCCCATCGACACGAGCGAGTCGATGTCGCGCTGCTCGACGGTTCCTTCGCCGAGCGCGGGCAGCACCTGGCCGATGTAGCGGATGAACGTCCGGTTGGGGCCGACGACGAGCACGCCGGCGTTGCGGAGGGTCGGATTGGCATAGATCAGCCATGCGGCGCGGTGCAGGCCGACCGCGGTCTTGCCGGTGCCGGGCCCGCCCTGGATAACGAGCGCCGGTAGCGGCCCCTCGGTGATCGTCTCGTACTGCTCAGGGGTGATCGTGGCGACGATCTGCCGCATCTCGCCGACCCGCCGGCGCGTGATGTCCTCGACGATCGCCTCGGCGAGGTGGTCATCGCCACGGCCGGCGAGGTCCTCGTCGACGAATCCGAGCAGCCGGGCATCCTCGATATCCAGACGCCGTCTCAGCGTGATCCCGCGCGGGTCGCGGGTCGTCGCCGCATAGAACGGCTCGGCGGCCGGCGCTCGCCAGTTGATCGCGAGCAGACGATTGCGACGGTCGACGACCACGTGCCGTCCGATATAGGTCGGGCCGCCTCGGGTGCGGTCGATCCGCCCGAAGTACAGCGGGCCGCTCGCTTCGGTGTAGACCCGGATGCGCTCACGTCGCAGCTGGTCGAGCGCCTCGTTGGCGTACTCGTCGATGCCGCTGCCGGCGCTCCGCGACCTCAGCTCCGCCAAAGCCCACTCGAACGCCTCGACAGTACGGTCTAGGTGCTCCTGCTCCTCGTGCAGCGCCTGATCGCCATCGCCCACGAGCGACGACTGTAGCTCGCGCGCATGCGGCGCCAGCCGGATTCGGCCGCAGGTGCCTCTCCTGTTAACAGTCGTCTGGGGTCCCGATTTGTGACGCAAATGGACGCAGGTATGAGTCCAGGCGCGTCCGGTAGTCCCCGGGTCGGCCCACCTCCGGGGGCGCGGAGAACGGAGGTCGACCAGTGGTCAGCTCGATACCACTGGTTACGGCTCGGGAGAGCGAGATCCGTTCGGGCTGCAGCTGCGGATCGCTAAGGAGCTTGCTGTCGCCGGGGCGGTGTTGTTGCCCCCGCGGTTGCGGGTGGTTGGGGACGCGTAGCGCACCCGCGTGACGGTCTGGCCCTGGTTGGGAGAGTCGTCAGCGATGGTGTGGCGCCGGCGGAGGCGCCGGTTGGTAGCCTGGCCCCGATTTGCGGTATTCGGGTCGGTTGAGGGAGGGTGGCGTGCGCCGAGTTCTCACTGTGGTTGGCCTGCTCGCGCTGGTGGCGATAGGAGCGCGGGTGACGCCGGCGCGCGCGGCGACTCCCACGTTGCCGTCGAGCGACCCGTTCTACACCTACTCGGGCTCGAAGCCGTTAGCTCAGATCGCCCCCGGCGCCGTGCTCAGGGTCCGTCCGATCCAAATGGTGATCGAGGGCGCGCCGACCCCGTACAGCGCGCAGCAGGTGCTGTACCGGACGACCGGTGAGCTTGGCCAGCCGACGGTGACGGTGGCGACGATCATCAAGCCGGCGTCCCCGGTGGGAGCGACGAAGCTGGTCTCCTACCAGACGTTCTATGACGCGCTTGGATCAGAATGCGACCCGTCTTACACCCTTCAGGGCGGTAACCCGAGCTACAGCGATGCGCAGGACGACGCGGCGTTGATGCAGGACTACCTGCAGGCGGGCTACACGATCGTCACGGCCGACTATGAGGGCGAGAACCTCGACTGGGCGGCGGGGCAGGAGTCGGGCTACGACACCCTCGATGGGATCCGCGCCGCGGAGAACGCGCTCGATGTTTCCCCCTCGACGCAGGTCGGGATGGTCGGGTACTCCGGCGGTTCGATCGCGACGGAGTGGGCGAGCGAACTCGCCCCCGCCTACGCTCCGGAGCTGAACATCGTCGGAGTCGCCGAGGGCGGGATCCCGGTCGATTACGCGCACAACCTGACCTACATCAACGGCGACAACGACGGCTGGGCCGGCGTCATCCCGGCTGTGCTCGTGGGGGTGTCGCGCGCGTACGGGATCGACCTGGACACGTACCTCTCGGCCTACGGCCAGCAGGTCATCGGTCAGGTGGCCGGTGAATGCATCAACAACTTCGCCGCCTCCTATCCGGGGTTGACCGTTCAACAGCTGCTCAAGCCGCAGTATCAGAACTTCCTGGCGATCCCGACCTTCGCCAGCATCATCAACAGCCTGATCATGGGTAGCGCTCCGGGCGACCCGACGGAGCCGCTGTTCATGGGGGTCGGAAACTCGGACGGAACCGGGGATGGCGTCATGGTCGCCGCCGACGTGGAGGCGCTGGCGCACGAGTACTGCCAGCAGGGCGTCCCGGTCGAGTTCACTGAATACCAGAACCTCGATCATGAGGAGTCGATCGCGCCGTTTGAGTCTGGCGCGCTTGCGTTCCTGCAGGCGCGGTTCTCCGGGTCCGTGCCGGTCAACGGATGCGCATCGATCGGGGCCGGCAACTCCCTCGCTCCCCTGAGCGTGCCTGCGGCCATTGCCGCGCCAGGCTCTCCCGCCGCGGCCTGCCCGCTGGCCACCGGCAAGCTCAAAGGCAACACCCTCGGACGGGTCCGCCTTGGGATGAAGCGCGCGCGGGTGCGCGAGGCCTACGCCCGCAGCTCGGACCGCCGCGGGCGCTATCAGGACTTCTTCTGCCTGATCCCGACAGGGGTGCGTGTCGGCTACCCCAGCCCGAAATTGCTTCGGACGCTTCCACGCGGCAAACGCAAGGCTTTCCGCGGCCGAGTGTCGTGGGCATCGACCTCGAACGTCTACTACGCCGTGGATGGCGTCCGGGTGGGCACGAAAATCAAGGCTGCCCGCAAGCTCCTGAAGCTGGAGAAGCCGTTCCACATCGGCTTGAACCACTGGTACCTGGCGCCAAACGGCAAGTCCACCGCAGTGCTCGAAGTCCGGCGCGGGATCGTCGCGGAAGTCGGGATCGCCGACCGGGAGTTCACCCGAACTCGCGCGGCCGATCGCGTGTTCCTCAAGAGCTTCGAATGAGCACGAGGAACGAAGCGCCGGCGGTCGCCCGGTAGCGGCGCGAACGGCTCGCCAAGGATCTGTTTCTTTACCGGTTGAGCGGGACGACCGATACGCCTTCGTCGTCTGTTACGTACGCGGTGTCGAGGAACGGGTCGATAGTGATTATGGCCGGTTCGTCGCCGACGATAGCTCGGGTTCGCGTCCTGCCACACCCTGCGGAGTTTCTGCCGTTGCAGCTGTTGCCGTTGATCGTTGTCACGCTGTTGTCCTGGCCGTTGACGGCGTAGACGTCGTTGGTCAGCGGATCGACTGCGACGAAGATGGCGCCGAACCCGGCCGGCGCGGTCGCGGGCGTCTGGTCGCAGCCGCTCATGTCCTGGCCGTTGCAGATGGTGCCGTTGATCACTGAGACGGTCCCTGGCCCTTCCCCGCCGGCGAGGTTCGCGGTGTAGATCGTGTCGGTGGCCTGGTCGACGGCAATCCCGATCGGGTTGGGCTCTTGGCCGGGGAAGCCAAACGGGTTGGACGGCTCTGGGTTGACCGTGATCGTCGCCGGCGTCTGACCGCACCCGCTCTTGATCGTCGCATCGCACGTCGCACCGTTGATTACGTACACGCTGCCGCCCCCGGGCGGGTCGCTGGTGAATACAAAGTCGGTCGCGTAGATGGTGTTTGTCGCGGCGTCGACGGCCATGAAGGCAGCCGACCCGCCGTTAGCCAAGCCGGCGAACTTGATGCTCGCGGGCGTCTGACCGCACCCCATCCTGTCGCTCGCATTACAGCTGGCACCGTCGAAGACCCAGATCAGATTCGGGCCACTGTTCGCAGGCGCCGCCACGTAGACCGTGTCGGTGGCCGGGTCGACCTCGACATCATCCGGGGTTCCGGCCGGGACCTGGAGGGTAGACACATCGCCGCAGCCGGTGTGCACCGTCGCGTTGCAGGTACGATCGTCGAACACCGACACGCTCCCGCTCTGGTTGGCGGTGTACACCGTATGGGTGGCCTGGTCAACCGTCACGCCGAATGCGGAAGCTCCGACCGTGACCGTCGGCGGCGTCTGTGAGCAGCCGCCGGCATCGAAGGCGTTGCAAGTGCTGGCATTGGCCATCGAGATGGTGTTCGGGCCGCTCGCGATGTAGACCGTGTTGACGGCCGGATCGACAGCCTCCCCGGCGAAGCCGCCGGCGTGGATCTCCGGCACGCGCTGCCGGCAGCCGCTCGTGTTCTGCGCGTCACAGCGCGTCGCGTCGATCACCGATACGTCGCCGTCGACCGCGTTGACGGTGTACAGCGTCTGCGTCTGAGGGTCTAGCCGGACCATCTCCGGTTGCGCTCCGGTGTGGATCTCGGGTGGACTCAGAGTCGAGCACCCGGCCGGATCGCTCCCGCTGCAGACGCCCGCGTTGATCACGTTCAGCACGTCGTCGCCTTGAAAATCGACGTACACGGTGTGCAGAGCGGGATCGACGGCAAGCCAAACCGATTGGTCGCCGAATTGCGGGAGAGTCACGGTGCCGGGCACGTCAGTGGTGCAGCCAGACAGGTCGGCTGCGTTGCAATCGTGCAGGTCGAACGCCGACACGGTGTTGTCGAAGTTGGCCGTGTACAGCGTGTCGTTCGCGGGGTCGACCTCAGCGGTAGCCAACCCGTTAGGGTCGCCGTGCAGGATGCCCATCGACCCGCAGGTCGATTGATCGGTCGCGTTGCACGTGTTGGCATCGAACACTGCCACCCCTGCCTCGATGGCGACATACACGGTGTGGGAGGATTGGCTCACGTCGACGTCATCCGGGAACGCGCCAACGTTGACGACTGGGAGTTGCGTGTGCGGGCAGGCGGCGAGATCTCTCGCGTTGCAGGTCGCGCTGTCGAGCATCGAGACATCCTGATCGAAGAGGTTGGGGATATACACCGTGTCGTTGGCTGCGTCGGCGAAGATTCCGATCGGCGCCGACCCGACAGGGACGGTCACGGGTGTCTGGTTGCACCCATTGTGGTACTGGCCGTTGCAGGTGGCCCCGTTGAACACCGACACCGTGTTATCGCCGAAGTTGGTCACATACACCGTGTCGGTCTTGTCGTCGATCGCGATCCCGCTCGGCAGGTTCCCGACCGTGATCGTCGGCCACCGCCCCTCACAATGCGATACGTTCTGCGCGTCGCATCGGCGGGTGTCGATCACCGAGACCGTGTTTCCGCCCGCGTTCGGGCCATTGTTGTTGAACCCGTTGGCCACGTAGGCCGTGTGCGTGGCCGGATCGACCGCGAGTGCGCCGGGTCCGTTCCCGACCGGCGCCGAGCCGACCAGCGCGGACCCCGAGCCAAACGGCCCACCGAACGGCGCGAGAGCAGCTCGCTCGCCCCGGAGCGCGGACGCACCATCACGTAGGAACCCCGCCCGCGCTGATTCGGTTCGGTGCCGGAGTGGCGTCGCCGCGGCAGCGGATGCCGTAGCGAGCGCGGCGAGGCTGGTCAGCAGGACGAGTGAGAGTCGGATCTGTGTCGACACAGCAAGCCCCTTGGGTCGATTTGACGGCTCGAGCATCGTCGTGGCGTCTGGCAAAAATCTGGCATTGAGCTGGCCGCAGGTGATTTGATCCGCATCACGATGCGCTTCTTGGTGCTGGGGCCGCTCGAGGTCCTCTCGGGCGACCGCGGCTCGCTTCCGCTCGGAGGGCGCAAGCAGCGGCGGCTGCTGGCGTTGCTGCTGCTGCACGCCAATCGCGTCGTCGAACGAGATCAATTGATGGAATCCGCCTGGGGGAATGGGCCGCCGCCGAGCGCGCGGGAGTCCCTGGACGCGTACGTCTACCGGCTGCGCCAGCTGCTCGGCCATGATCGGATCGCGCGCCAGGATGGCGGCTACCTGCTGCGGATCGGACCGGGTGAGCTTGACATCGACGAATTCGAGCAGCTCGTAGCTCGAGCGGGCGAGGCCACCGAGGCCGGTGAGCACCGCGCCGCGACCGCGGCCCTCGAGCAGGCGCTCGACCTGTGCCGGGGTGCGGCCTGGGCGGAGCTGGACGGCGACCTATCTGCGCTCGGTGACGCACATCGGATCGATGAGCTCAGGATCAGTGCAACCGAGGCGATGCTCGAGGCCAGGCTGGCGCTGGGGACTGGGGCGGAGCTTGTCCCAGAGCTCGAGCAGCTGCACCGGGAAAATCCGCTGCGCGAGCGACCTTTGGCAGCCTTGATGCTGGCCCTGTACCGCGCCGGCCGGCAAACCGAGGCGCTCGCCAGCTATCGCGAGCTGTGCGGCGTGTTGCGCGAGGAGCTGGGCCTCCAACCGAGCGAGTCGTTGCGGGCGCTCGAACGGGCGATCCTGCGCCAGGACCCGTCGCTGTCGACGCCCCGGCCCCAACCGCGGACACCGGCGGCGAGCCACCTTCCGGTGCCGGCGACGCCATTCCTCGGGCGCGCGCGCGAGCTTGCCGAGGTCACCGCGCTACTCCGGGGCGCCGACGGGCGGCTGGTGACGTTGACCGGGGCGGGCGGCAGCGGGAAGACACGGCTCGCGCTGCAAGTGGCGGAGGCCTGTGCCGGGGAGTACCGCCGGACATGCTTTGTCGGGTTTGCGGATGTCGCCGATCCGGGGCTGATCGCTCCGGTGATCTGCCAAGCGCTCGGCCTCATCGAGCAGCCGGACCTGACCCCAGCGCAGCGGCTGGAGGGGTACCTGCGCGATCGCGAGCTGCTGTTGGTGCTCGACAACCTCGAGCAGCTCACTCCGGAGGTCCGCGTCTTGGGCGAGCTGCTCGCCGGGTGTCCGGGCGTGAGGATGCTCGTGACCAGTCGCGAGCCGCTTCACCTTGCGGGCGAGCAGCAGTATGAGGTGCCGGTACTCGATCCTGAGGAGGCGGTCGAGCTGTTCATTGCCCGTGCCAGGACGGTCGTTCCGGGCCTGACCATCGAGCGCGAGAGAGCGGGCGCCGTGTGCGAGCGGCTCGACCGGCTGCCGCTCGCGATCGAGCTGGCCGCCGCCAGAACCAAGGTCCTCTCGCCGGCCGAGATCCTCCACCGGCTCGAGTGCCGCCTGCCGGTGCTTGCCAGCGGGCCGCGCGACGCGCCGCACCGCCAGCGCACGCTGCAAGCGACGATCGACTGGAGCTACGGACTGCTCAACGAGGACGAGCAGCGGTTGCTCGCGCGGCTGTCGGTGTTCGCCGGCGGCTGCACGCTTCAGGCCGCGGAGGCCGTCTGCGACGCCGAACTCGACACGGTGGAAGCTCTGGTCGACCGGAGCCTTGTGCGCGCCGACGGCCGGCGCTACCGGATGCTCCAGACGCTCCGGGAGTACGCGCTTGACAAGCTCGCGCGGTCGAGCGAGGAGGATCACATCCGGCGCAGGCACGCGCAATGGTGCGTCGAACTGCTCGAGCCGCACGGCCTGACTACTTATACCCGTGTCGAAGCGGGAAGGGCGCGGCTGTCGCTCGCGGAGGAGGAGCACGAGAACTTCCGCGCCGCGCTCGAATGGGCCCAGCGGGCGGGGGAAATCGAGACCCTCGCTCGCGTCGCCGCGCCGCTGACCCCGGCGTGGACCGAGCATGGTCGGCTGAGCGAAGCCGGGCGCTGGCTCGGTGTCGCGCGCGAGCGATCTACCGAGTTTCCCCTGTCGCTTCAGGCGACGGTGCTCTCAGCAGCGCGCGTGCTGGCGTGTGAGCTTGGAGCGCACGAGGAGTCCGGCGAGCTCTGCGATCAGGCCATCGCGATCTATCGCCAGCTTGGAGATGTGGGAGCAATCGTTCGGGAAACGATCTCGCGATCCGCTTCGGTGGGAGACGATCTGCCTCGGTCGCGAGCCCTCCTGGCGGAAACGCTTCGGCTCGAGCGCGAGCACGACCTGCCGCGCGCAAGGCCACACACCCTGGCGCATCTCGCCGGCAGTTACCTGTTCGAAGGCCGGCTTGATCGCGCGCGGGCGCTCTACGAGAGAGCCCTGACCCTAGCCTCGAACGGGAGCCCGGGGTTATGCCTAATGGTGCGGATAAACCTTGCCTACCTCGCCAACCTCGAGCGACGACACACCGACGCCGCCGAGCTTGCCCAGGAAGCTCTCGAGGAGGCCTTTGTGGTCGGACTTCGACGTTCCGGAGCGGTTGCGGCGCTCGAGTTCGCTTGGTCCCTCGCCGCGCTCCACCAGCCCGAACGAGCCACACGAATCCTGGGCGCGGCGCTCGAGTTCTACCGGGACGCCGGCACGTTTATGCAGGGCGACGAACGGGAGAGCGAGCAGGCGATCCGCGACGCCCTCGGGGCGCAACTGGACGAGCGCACGTTTCAGGCGCTCCTCGACGAGGGACGCGCGATGACCGTTGAGCAAGCCGTCCGCGAGGAGTTCCAGCGGACCGCGCAACCCGCGTGAGCCGCGGGATGATCGAGATGCGGACGATCAAGCACTGCTCTCGGGCGGCAACGGGAGCGCTCGTCGTCGCAGTCCTCGTCGCTGGGTGCGGCTCTTCGGGCTCCGCCGCCGCGCCGGCAGGCGTACCGACCAGCGGCCACGGGTTCACGCAGCCGACCCTCCCGAGCGGCACGAAGATCTCGGGCGGGACCCTGTACTTCACCGAGGGCGCTAACGCGAGCCCGAACTACATCTTCCCGATGTACACGTTCGATGTCTGCAGCACGACCAATATCAACCAGTTCATGGACATGATGTACCGCCCGCTCTACTGGTACGGGAACGACTACAGCCCGACCGTCGACTACGACTACTCGATCGGCAGGCGGCCGGTGTTCTCGGACGGCGACAAGACCGTCACGATCAAGCTCAACGCCTGGAAGTGGTCCAATGGAGAGACCGTGACCTCACGCGACCTCGTGTTCTGGATGAACGTGCTGAAGGCGAGCCCGTCGACGGAGTGGTGCGGCTACCTCCCGGGGTTCTTCCCCGGCAACGTGACCAGCTACGCGGCGCCCAACCCGACGACGTTCGTACTGCGTCTGAACAAGGCCTACAACCCGGAGTGGTTCCTGTACAACGAGCTCTCGCAGCTCACTCCGCTCCCGCTGGCCTGGGACCGGACGTCGCTGTCCCAGCCGGCGCCCCTCTCCGACCACGGCCATCTGCCGGACACGACTAAGGCCGGCGCCGTGGCGGTCTACAAGTTCCTCGACGGCCAGGCTAGGAAGCTCGACAGTTGGACGACATCGCCCCTGTGGAGGGTCGTCGACGGCCCGTTCAAGCTCCAGAGCTTTACGAACACCGGTGAGGTGACGCTCGTTCCGAACCCGGACTACTCGGGCTCGCCTAAGCCGACAATCTCGAAGCTGGTTGAGCTGTCGTTCGCAAGCGACGCCGCGAGCTACATCGCGATGCGTTCGGGCGGCCCAAGCGCGGTCACCGTCGCGAACGTCCCACCGCAATACGCAGGCCAGATCCCGACGCTGGCCGCGGAGGGCTACGGCGTCAACGGGGCGGCGAGCTACTCGATCAGCTACGTCCCTCTGAACTTCAACTCCAGCGCCTCAACCTCACCGAGCGGCGCTCCCGTCAGATACGTCTTCAGGCAGCCGTACTTCCGCGAGGCGCTCCAGCACCTGATCGACCAGCCGGGGTGGATCAAGGCGTTCCTGGCGAGCACCGCGCGCCCGACCTGCGGCCCGATTCCGCTCGCGCCGCCGAGTCCGTTCGTCAATGCCTCGGCGGTCTCGACGACTCCGTGCGCCTTCTCAGTGTCGGCCGCCCGGCAGCTACTGACCGCCAACGGCTGGAACGTCATACGGGGCGGGACGACCACGTGTCTAAAGCCGGGGAAAGGTCCCGGCCAGTGCGGCGCTGGTATCAAGGCGGGTGAGGGGATCTCGTTCAACGTCGACTACGTGTCGGGCGAAGTCTCGACCCAGGATGAGATGGAGGACCTGGCCGCGCAAGCCAGGAAGGTCGGCGTCGACATCTCGCTCACCACGCACATTTTCAGCAGCGTGGTCGGCAGCGCGGTTGTGTGCCGGCCACGCCAGCGAACGTGTAAGTGGACCGCCGAGAACTGGGGCGCCGGTTGGATTTACGGGCCGGACTACCTGCCCACCGGGGAGTCGCTCTACTACCCCGGCGCGGCCGCGAACGACGGCAGCTACAGCGACCCGAGGATGACACAGCTGATCACAGCCACGATCACCGGTCCCGCGTCGCAGGAGGCACAGGCGCTCGCGGCGTACGCGCAGTACAACGCACGGCAGCTACCCGTTCTCTTCACGCCAACGCAAATCGGCACCTACGAGGCCGGCGCCGGGACATTAGTCGCGAAGAACCTTGGTGGCTATGCGGCGAACGCGCTGGGACTCGTGAACCCCGAGGACTGGTACTTCACCAAGTAGCCAGCGCCTCGGCCTGATCGTCACGACTCTGCTGCATCAGCCCGCGTGCATGCCCCCGGGCAACCCAGGCCGGGGGGGTCGACGCTTTGCCTGAGGGTGCCGGCGTGGGGTCGGGGCACCGAGGACCTGTCCGGTTGCTCGGTAGGCTGCCGATCTTCGACTCGAAAGGCAACTCATGATGTCTCCCGACGCGATTCCCACTCGCGGCCGCAGTCTGCGATCCACGATCTCCTCCAGCGGTGAGCTGCGGCTGGAACTGGCCGAGCGCGATGTTCCCGTGCCTGGCGGCAGTGACGTGGTCGTGGCCGTCGAAGCGTCGCCGATCAACCCGTCGGATCTCGGGGTGCTGCTGGGCGCGGTCGCACCTGGCACGCTGCGGCCCGACGGGCCGGATCTGGTGGGCGCAGTTCCGGAGGCGGCGTTAGGGCTATATCGCGACCGGCTGGACAAGCCGCTGCCTGTCGGCAACGAAGGTGCCGGCACCGTTACCGCGGCAGGCCCGGAAGCGGCCACACTGATCGGCCGTCGCGTCGCCCTGTTCGGCGGGTCGATGTGGGCTGACTACCGCGTAGCCGACGCAGCCGCCATCGTGGAACTACCCGACGACGTGAGCACCGCCGAGGGCGCGGCGCTGTTCATCAACCCGCTCACCGCGCTATCGATGGTCGAGACGATGCGCGCAGAGGGTCATAGCGCGCTCGTCCACACGGCCGCCGCCTCCAACCTCGGGCAGATGCTCGCGCGGATTTGCGCCGCCGACGGCATCGGCCTCGTGAACATTGTGCGCCGCGCCGAGCAGGCACAGGTGCTGCGCGACCTCGGCGCGGTCCATGTCGTGGACTCCTCACAGCCGGATTTCGCCAACCGGCTGACCGACGCGATCCGCGAGACCGGCGCGACCCTGGCCTTCGACGCCATCGGCGGCGGTTCCCTGGCGGGCGACATTCTCACCGCGATGGAACGCGCGCAGCCGCCGCTCCCGTCGTACACGCCCTACGGAACGACGGTGCATAAGCAGGTCTACATCTATGGCTCGCTCGATTTCTCCCCGACCATCATCGATCGCAGGTTTGGAATCGCCTGGAGCGTTGGCGGATACCTCCTGACGCACGCGCTGGCCCGCCTGGGCGGCGAGGCGGTCGGCCGGATGCGCGCCCGCGTCCTAGCCGAGGCAAAGACGACGTTCGCCTCGCGTTACGCACAGACCATCGGGCTACGCGACGTCCTTCAGCCTGAAGTCCTCTCCGTCTGCGCACGCCGCAGCACTGCAACGAAGTACCTCATCGACCCATCCAGCGACCGTCCAACCTGACCAACTGCGCCCGCCAAGCTCAACGGCAAGCGTTCTGTCTCGCGCTCGATGCAACGGTCCCCGATCGCCGCACCGAGCCGCCAAATTCTGAGCAGCTGCGGGGTTGTGTCGCTCGACGCGAGCTGAGAGGGGCGCTGACTGCGCGCCCCTCTCGCTACGCGTTCGTTTCAGCGGACCGCTACGACCAGTTCGCCGACGGCCGTGTTTGCGACCTCGAGCTCGTGGCGGACGCGCTCGCTCGAGAGCTCGTGCATGATCGACGCGACTACCGAGACGCCGGCGAGGCCGGCCCCCAGCCCGAACGTCCACCAGCGCAGGTTGCCGACGCCGGCTGCCGTCAGGACGATCAGGGCAGCCGCCACCGCCAACGTGGCGGCGGTGAGCAGAATCTCGATCGTTCGCGGAAGCGTCATGTTCGTGCGCTGGACGTCGAGAAGCCCGTCCACCAGCAGTCCTAGTCCGATCGTCCCGGCGCCGACGGCGACCCCGAAGGCGAGCCAGCGCGGCGAGAGCTCTGCGGTGGCGGTTGGCCAGACGAATGTGCTCGCCACGATGAACGCGCCGGCGAGGCCGATGCCGGTGTGGCCTAGCCAATGCAGCCACGAGCGCATGGTGCCGCTGATCTCGATGCCGCGGCGCCGAATGGTTGCGAAGGTCTCACCAGACCCGTTCACTTCGAGCTGGTGCACGACCCGTTCGACTGTGGTCTCGTGCAACGCGAGTGCACGTAGCGACAGCGCGAGCAGCGTGAGGCCGCCGGCGAAGGCGATCCACAGCGCGGTTGGTGTGGTGAACGCGCGCGTCGCAATGACGGTCGAGGCGGCGACGAGGGCGCTGATCGCGCTCAGGCCGGAGAAAGCCTGGTTATCGCGTAGGAGCGCGACGAGAACCGCGGCCAGGGACAAGACGACGGCCGCGACTGCGACACCAAACGCGATCCATACGGCGCTCGCGGGCGCAAAGGCGAACCGCTCGATGGCGATGAAGGCGCCGCCGATGGCGACGGCGAAGGTCATTGCCCAGTAGCGCATGTGAGTCATGGTTACCTCCTAGAAGATGAATACTGGACACACTTATCCAGATGCTACTCCTCCGGACAAAGCTGTCCATTAGCGATCCCGAGACGAGCCTGCACCGGCCGTCCCTGCGGCTGCCAGCCGGCGGCGCTTAGTCAGGCGGCTCGGGAGGGCGTCAGGCCGTCGAGCAGAAGGGCGAGGGCGCGGCTGGCGGCAGCGGCGCGTCCGGCCGGACCGTCGTTCGCGTCGATCGCGCCCCGAACCATCAGTACGACCAAGAAGACATCGTCGATGGTCAGGTCGCAGCGCACCGTTCCCGCCGCTTTGGCGGCGCGGAGCGGCTCCTTCAGCAGTTCGCGCAGCCGCCGCCTGCGCGTCTCGAGCGCCGACCCCAGGCACGCGTCCTCCCGCGCCAGCTCGCCCAGTGCGTGGAAACGCGCGATCGTCGCAGCGACGTTGCGAAGCAACACGAAGAATGCGTCAGGATCACCGGCGTGTTCAGCTGCCAGCTCCTCGGTGTGCTCCATCTCCTCGAGAAGGAGCGCAGCCGCCAGGTCTCGACGATCTGGGAAATTCCGATACAGCGTCGCCTGCCCGACCCCCGCGCGTCGCGCGACCTCGTACATCGGAACGTCCGCGCCGTCGGCGAACAGCTCCCGAGCCGCAGCCAGGATGGCCTCCCGGTTGCGCTGGGCGTCCTTACGCCGGGGTGCCTGACCAGTAGCCATCGCATAGAGCAGTGTAGTGCGGAAGATCCTGTCCGCAAGCGCGAATAGCAATCGCAGAAGCTGCCGCAATCATCAATAACTGGACAGCACTCTCCGATTACGCTATAAATTCGCTCACGCAAGGGTCCACGCGAATGCAAAGTCCGCCGATGGTCGACATCAACCACTCAGCCGCTCGAGGGCACGGCATCGCCGCGTGAGGCAATGTCTGCGCTTTCCTCGACCGCTCGCCCTCTCGCCACCGGCCCCGGGTCGGAGGGTCCGAGGGGCCAAGTAGCGACTCGCCGCCGGCTTGGACTGGCGCGAGTCGGTAGGCGTGTGGCGTCGACGGGGCTGGTCGTCGCGCTGGGCGTTGCATTGCTACTCGCGGTGCCCGGGCTGCGAGGGGTGCTGCGCGAGATCCGCGACATCGGCGCCGGCTGGGTCGCGCTCGCGGTGGCACTCGAGCTTGCCTCGAGCGTCAGCTTCGTCGTGGTGTTCCGCCTGTTCTTCGACGATGTCGAAGCCCGCGACGCGCGGGCACTGGCGTGGACCACCCAGGCCAGCGGAGTGCTGCTTCCCGGCGGCGGAGCCGGCGGGCTGGCGATCGGCGGCTGGTTGGTTCACTTGACCGGCGCGCCGGTTCGCTGGACCGCGCGACGGTCTGCCGCGCTGTTCTTCCTCGGCGGTGCAGTCTCGAGCGCGGCGCTCGTCGGCGCAGGCCTGGCGCTGATCGCGGGCGCTCCAGGGCCTCATGGTCTCCCGACCGTGATCCTCCCGACGGTATTCGCAGCGTTCGGGACGCTCCTGATCGCCGCGCTGCCAGCAATCTTGCGTTCGTGGCCGCGCGCACCACGCTGGCTTGCGTCGATTGCGGTCGCCGTGCGCGAGGGCGAGCAGATGACGTTTCGCCGGCGGCCGAATTGGCGCCTGTTAGGCGCGCTCGGCTACCTCGCGTGTGACGTGGCCGTCCTGTGGGTGCTTCTGAGGGCGGTCGGGTCCGCTCCCAGCATCGCGACCGTGACGCTTGCGTACTCGATCGGCTACGCCGCCAACTGGGTGCCGATCCCCGGTGGCATCGGAGTCCTCGACGCCGGGCTTGCCGGCGCGCTCGTGCTCTACGGCGTCTCGCCCGTGCACGCTGCCGCGGCCGTGATCGTCTACCACGCGATCGCATTCTGGGTTCCAGGCATCGGCGGCCTGCTCGCGTACCTACGCCTGCGCCCGCGGCTGTCGCGAGCCGGCTCCCCGATATCCAAAGATCTTCAACCCGCCCCAGAAACTCTCGCCTCCGAGGAGGTTCACCATGTACGCGCTCACATTGATGCTCAAACGGATCCATCACGGCTGGGCGGTGGCGCTCACTGACGGTCGCGAGCTCGTCCGCTTCCAGGGAATCTGCGCTAAGCGCAGGGCGCTGCACTACCTCGCCGCCGCGACCGGGTCCGGGAATTGAGCCATGTCCGAGAAGCTGCATCTCGCGCACACGCCGACGCGGGACGCCCCGCAGCCCACTGAAGCGCACACCTACTTTGTCGGCCGCCGCGGGTCGGAGGCCGCGGAGGTCTACGCGGTCACGGTCGCAGGGGTCGAGCGCCTACGGTCCAAGCCCGGCGCCCGAGAGTCCAGCCTCGACTGGCACGGCAGCGAGGCGGCCAGGATGGAGCTTAGCCACCTGTTCATCAGCCGCCTCATCGGGCAGCGCCCGTCGCGCGACCTGCAGGCGCGGTTTGCCCTCTACGTCCTCAACCGGCTCCCGAACGAGGGCTTCGTGCTCGACTCGCACGACCTCTCGCGCTGGCTACGGATCGCCGACGACGCCGACGAGTCCGCCCCTGCGCCAGCTCCACGGCGGTCCTGGCTCGGGCAGCGGCGCGCCCGCTTCGGCGGTTCTCGTAAGCAAGGCACAGATGCCTGAGCAACCGCCAGAACTGAGCTTACGGCAGTCTGATAACAACAGCCGCCGCGCGGGACCGACCCGTCACACGCCGCGTCGATCCGCAAATCGGCACTTCTTGGCCGTCGTCGCGGCCGAAGCCCGCCGCCTCGGGCGGCAACTACGACCACCCGCGGCGATGCTGCCGCGCCCACGCCAGGACTGATCGAAGCGCAGACGGTCGGACACGCGTAACGGGAAGGAGGTAGTCGCCCGCCTCTCGACCGTTCATGGGATCGAGCGCGGTCGTTCCGCGTGGGTGGGACGGGCGCGTCGGCCTAGGGCTTCTCTGATGCGAGCACCGCCCTAGCCCCCGGAGACTGTCATCACCTTTCAAGCACGGACGGAGGCGGACATGACGGCACGAGACGGCAGCGGCGAGTAGCGCGGCAGTGTGGAGAGCGGTTCGAGAACGGTCACCGTAGGCGACGCCGTGCATGAGTGGTGGACTCTCGTCGCTGTCTGTGTCGGAACGTTCATGCTGCTGCTCGACGTCACGATCGTGAATGTCGCGCTGCCGACCTCTCACTGGTTGGGCATCACGGCTACATGGCGAGCGCCCATCCCGCCTTCGGGGTAGCCGCTATTCGCGACGGCGGCTCGCCCGAACGACCGAGCGGCCGATCGGGATCGCGACCCGCGTTCGAGCGCCCTCGGCCATCAGGGCGAGGACTTCGTACTCGCGCGGGGAGGGCTCCTGAAGCGGATCCTCGTGACGACGCGCGGCGGGCAACTGTTGGACCAGGGCAGGATCGACGACCGCCGCGCCGTCGACGATCCGCCGGAGGGTCACGATGAATTCCTCGATGGTTGGTCGCCTGGTTATTGGTCCTCGTGCTCAGAGCTGCGTTAGGCCGCCTGGCGAATATTGCGGCTAACCCCAACAGGAACGCCCGGCGCGGCACCTATCGTTGTGCCGATGGCGATACGGTGCCTGATAGTCGATGACAGCCCGCAATTCGCGCAAGCTGCCCGGGAGCTCCTCGAGGAGGAGGGAATCCACGTCGTGGGGTTGGCAGCAGGCGGCGAGGAGGCCGAAAGGCTCGCACGTGAGCTGCGACCCGACCTTGCGCTGGTCGACATCGACCTCGGCGAGGAGAGCGGTCTAGCCGTCGCGCGGCGGTTGCGCGCCGAGCGGGACGGGAGCCTCACCGGGGCCGTGATTCTGATCTCGACTCACGCCGAGGAGGAGTTCATCGAGTTGATCGCCGCGAGTCCGGCCGTCGGGTTTATCACCAAAACAGAGCTGAGCGCGGACGCGATCGAGACGCTCCTGAGCCGCCCCCAGCAGGCGGCGATCGAGTGATTTAATCCCCGCCTCTCCCGCTGCGCGAGCTGGATCATCGAGAGAGCGACGGGATCGAAGTCACGTGGCTCTGGAAGGCGCGGGCGAAAGCAGTGTTCGTCTCCGCGCTCGAGGAGCGGCACGCTGTCAGGTTTCAGTTCGAGGTGGCTCCTCCGCCGCGCCCGATGTGTGGCCAGAGCGGGAGCCGGCTGCGTTACGTTCGGGCGGCCCACGCCCACGCGATCATCAGAGCCTGGAGCGGCAGTCGCGCGATCAGTGACGGCCGGCCGCCCGGAATCATTCGGTAGCGGTCCGGGTGCAGCGCCATGTGGACGTTGGCGGGAAACACGGCGATCAGCGTTCCGATGCTCCACCAGCTTCCCAACCGGCGGGTACGCGGGTGCAGGACTCCCGCTCCGCCGGCGATCTCAGCCACCCCGCTGGCGTACACGAGCGCACGGCGCGCTGGGAGATAGTCCGGGACGATCGACTCGTAAACCCGCGGGATCACGAAATGCATGATCCCCGCGAAGATGAACACCGGTCCGAACAGGCGCCGCACGCGCGGAACTCTATTGGCGGCCGCGCGGCGCCGCGCTGCTACGACTTTCCGCACGCTCAACTTCCAGGAGCAGTCCCTAAGGCGACGGAGCAGCTGCGGGCCCACGATGCGGGCGCGCGGCCGGAGTTGTGCGATACCGGCTGGCCCTGCCTGCGCCCCCACCTCCAATTTATACCGAACAGAGCGCTCTCATGAGGCCTTGATTCATGCCGCATAATCGCCCGCCGCACGATGGAACTCATGAAGAACGGAGGTGACGAGGTCAACTCCGGGGGAGGTGAGCGGATGGGCTACGTGTTGGATTTCCAGGAGATCGACCACACCCACGATGCGGTCGTTGGCGGCAAGGGTGCACTCCTGGGGGAGCTTTCGCGGATCGCAGGCATCCTCGTGCCGCCTGGATTCTGCGTGACGACGGACGCGTTCCAGCGGATCCTGGCGGGAGCGCCGGCGATCGATGATCGGCTCGCTCGGCTCTCGCGTTTGGAGTCGAAGGATGGGGAGGCGATCCGCGCGCTGAGCGCGGAGATCCGTCGGGCGGTTGAGGAGATCGCAATCCCTGAGGATGTGGCGTTGGCGATTACGCGTGCGCTGGCTCGGCTCGGCGAGCGGGCGCCGTGCGCCGTTCGGTCGAGCGCGACGGCGGAGGACTTGCCCAGCGCATCGTTCGCGGGCCAGTACGACTCATACCTGAACGTCGTGGGCCTGGAGGCGGTCCTCCAGCACGTGAGCCGGTGCTGGGCCTCGCTGTTCAGCGAGCGGGCTGTGACCTACCGGCTGCGGAACGGTTTCGACCACCGCAAGGTCCAGATGGCCGTGGTCGTGCAGCGGATGGTCGTCCCGGAGGCTGCAGGGGTGCTGTTCACGGCCGACCCCGTCACCTCCAGCCGGAAGGTTGCCTCGGTGGAGGCAACCTTCGGGCTGGGTGAGGCGCTGGTCTCCGGCCTGATGAAGGCGGACACCTTCAAGGTGCTGGACGGCGAGGTCGTCGCGAGGGCGATCGCTACCAAGCAGCATGCGATCCACGCTTCGCCGGTGAGCGGGACCGAAGAACTGGCGGTCGCGCCGGCGCGGCGGGAGCGGCCGGCGCTCACCGACGCGCAGGTCGTGCTGCTCGTGCAGCTGGGCCGGCGGATCGAAGCGCATTTCGGCCACCCGCAGGACATCGAATGGTGCCTGGCCGAGGGCGACTTCTGGATCGTCCAGAGCCGGCGGATCACGACGCTGTTCCCGATCCCCGAGGCCGCCGACCGAAAGAACCACGTGTACGTCTCAGTCGGCCACGGGCAGATGATGACCGAGGCGATGAGGCCCCTGGGGGTCTCCGTGTGGCAGCTGACGGCCATGGCGCCGATGCACGAGGCCGGTGGCAGGCTGTTCGTCGACGTCACCCAACGACTGGCTTCGCCGACGACTCGGGTAGCTCTCCTAGAGGTCATGGGGAGAGGCGATCCGCTGATCGGGGACGCGCTGCAGACCATCCTCGAGCGCGGCGACTTCCTTCCTTCGCCCCCGGATCAGGATCCCGTAGACCAGGCACCCGCCCACCCCGGGCCGCCGGTCGGGGGCGCGCCCGCGGAGATCGACACCGATCCGGCGATCGTCACCCAGCTGATCGAGCGAAACCGGGTCTCGATCGCCGCCCTGAAGCGTGACATCCAGACGAAGTCCGGGCCAGCGCTGTTCGACTTTCTGCTGGAGGCCTTCGAGGAACACAAGCGAGTCCTCGGCGATCCGCTCAGCCTCCGGGCGATCATGGCGGGGATGCAGGCCACGTGGTGGCTCAACGAGAAGCTGGAGGCGTGGCTGGGCGAGAAGAACGCGGCGGACACGCTCACGCTGTCCGCCCCCGGCAACGTCACGTCTGAGATGGGACTGGCGCTGCTGGACGTCGCGGACGTGATTCGCCCGCATCCGCACGTCGTGGGATTCCTGCAACACGTCGAGGACGAGGGTTGCGAGGGGGAGGCCTTCCTGGACGAGCTGGCGAAGCTCGCGGGAGGACGGGAGGCGCAGGAAGCGATCGGGGCCTACCTAGAGAAGTACGGCATGCGCTGCGTGGGCGAGATCGACATCACCAGGCCACGATGGAGCGAACGACCCACCACGCTCGTGGCGCTGATCCTCGACAACATCAGGAACTTCACGCCCGGCGAGGCCAAGCGGCGCCTCGAACAAGGGCAGCAAGCGGCCCGGAGCAAGGAACAAGAGCTGCTGGAGCGCCTGCGCGCCTTGGCAGACGGAGTGAGGAAGGCCGAAGACGCCAAGCGGATGATCGACCGCGTCCGGACCTTCAGTGGCTACCGCGAGTACCCCAAGTACGGCATCGTCAACCGCTACTTCGTCTACAAGCAGGCGCTGCTGGAAGAAGCCGAGCGCCTCGTGCAGGCAGACGTGCTCCGTGACAAAGAGGACATCTTCTACCTCAACTTCCACGAGCTCCACGACGTCGTCAGCACCCGCCAAGTGGACGAGCAGCTGATCCGCCAGCGCAAGGACGCGTTTCGCTTCTACCAAGCGCTCACGCCGCCGCGCGTGCTCACCTCAGACGGCGAGGTCATCGCCGGGGCTTACCGACGCGACGATGTCCCGACAGGCGCGCTGATCGGCCTACCGGTCTCCGCCGGGACCATCGAAGGGCGCGCCCGCGTCATCCGAGACATCGAGCAGGCCGACATCGAAGCCGGCGACATCCTCGTCACGACCTACACCGATCCCAGCTGGACACCCTTGTTCCTCGCGATCAAAGGGCTGGTGACGGAGGTCGGGGGCCTGATGACCCACGGCGCGGTGATCGCACGCGAGTATGGCTTGCCGGCGGTCGTGGGCGTTGAGCACGCTACGAACCTGATCCGGGATGGGCAGCGGATCCGCGTGCATGGAACGCACGGATACGTCGAGATCCTCCAGGACCCCGGCCAGATACGCGACAGCGCCGCGCCACCATGCGAGGCGCAACAGCAGTAAGACTGTCAGGCCAACAGCAGGCACATGACGCATCGCATATCCCCGTTGAACCCCGAGGGGACGGGACCGGCGTCCAGACCGTCGGGCGATGCGCCGGGAGCTGATCCGATCAAAGGCCAGCCCGGTTGGACGCTCCGCAGAAGCGAACGGTCGGTGATGGTCATGGTGCGTGTCGGGGGCTCGGCGCTCATGTTGATTGCTCGCCCGATGTCTTTCCGCGCCGGGTCCCAGCGCAATGAAGACCGCGAGCGCTGGGATGGTGCGTGGCATGGTCCTAGAGTCCTTTCAGGGAACAGGACAGCGTGGGCTGTCCCACCGTTCCGATCGGATGAGTCGCGCGCGACCGCGAGCACGCTTCCAGCCCGATCGACGAATGGATGGTCACAAGCCGCTGCGACGTGGTCTGCTGCAGGGCATCGACCCGTGCGAAGCGCCGAGGGACTGCGCGTCACATGGGCCTTCGACCCATCACGATGATCCTGGAGCTCATCCGGAACTCCTCGAACGGTGCTTCCTGCTCCAGCGCAGCCAGATCGGCGTCGAAGCGACCGGCGTCGATGACGCCTGCCGCCAACACGCGGGAACGCGCGGCGTGGAGCTGCTCGATGATCAGCGACCGCTCCGAATCGCCAGCATCGACCACGCGGTGCTGAGCCTCGGGTAACACCACGACGGAGTTGATCTCAAAACCACCGGCGCGGAGATAACTCGTGAGCTTGCGACCCACCTGGCGGTCGCCACCACGTTCGTGCTGCACATCCGCTATGGCTGTCACCAGCCGCTCGAGAGCAGGGCTAGCTGGCGGCCAGGTGATCCGCAGCTGGTCGTCCATGTCGCTGACACAGAGATACTGCCCGGGCCGAACGACCCGGAAAAGCTCACCGACGGCCTGCGCCGGGTCCGGTAGGAACTGAAACAGCTCTCGCACGAACACCAGATCGAAAGACTTATCCGCAAGATCAAGCGCGCGGATATCGCCCACCGAGAACCCAATCCTCGCCCCCTCGACAAACAGGCCCACGGCGGCGAGGCGGTCTGACAGCGTGTTGGCGTGTTCGACGAACCCGCGCTCGATGTCGACACCCTGGATGCGGACGGGGAGGTTGGCAGCAAACTCAAAGGCGAGGATCCCGAGCCCTGACCCCACATCAAGCACTGAGCACCCCGGCGGGACGGGCAACATCCGCAGGATCGTGCGCCAGAACCGATGAAGGCTGTGCGTATAAGCCAGCGTCACCGCCGCGGCGTCCTCGCCGGCGCTACGGAGCTCGTCCGCGTACTCGTCAAGTGCCACATCGAGCAGGCCAACTTTAGTGTCGTCCAGGTTCATGACCGAGCGTCGTTAGCGAAGCCAGAAGCGATGACGCGCGAGCTACAGCGGTCAAGCCGGAGTGGAACGAGCGAGTTCAACCGACACGTGGCGTCATGCCAAATACTCATCTAGTGCGAGTGTGTTGCCATCAGGATCCTTGAACCAGGCGAGCCTCGATTGACCCGCCGCCATGACGTGATTCTCCATCCCCTCGTAGTCTTCGAAGGCCACGCCGTTCTCCACGAGTTCCTGAATGACATCGGCGATTCCGATGACCCTGAAAGCGGCCACGGTGTGCTCCGGCTTAGCGCCTCCTGGGCGGTAGTACACCTGCAGCAACGTGTCGTCGCCCGCTTCGAAGATCAATGGACCGTCACCTGACCGCAACTTCAGCCCAAGCTTGTTCTGGAAGAAGTCCCTAGATCGCTCGAGATCCGTGCTCGGCAAAACGGCCGCTACGGGTGCGCTGTTGAGCATCGTTCCTCCTTATGGCTAGCGGGATGTCAGTACGAACCTAGCTCGGGCTCGCTATGAGAACGCACTCTGATTGCGAATGCGATCGTCGCGTTCGTGGCAGCCAGGCGCGTGCCTGCCCGACGGTCGATGGTGCATGATAGGCCGCGAGCGATGATCGATGAGCGCCTTGTCCTGCGGGTTCGCGGCCTTAAGAGATCCGATGCGCGCGAGTTGGCAGACAATGTGGGCGCGGAGGCAACGATCCTCCAAGAAGAGCCATCCCCGATCGGCGGGTACGGCGACCTTGGGACCAGAACCGTCGCGGTGATCGTGACCGCGAGGGCACTGCGCGCGGTCGCGCGGCACCTCGCTGCTCGCCAGCACTCGCACGCGGAGACGGTTAGCCTGGTCGTCCAGATCGACGATCCCGACGGGACTCGGCGCGAGGAGACACTCGCATACACGGCCGCAGCGGGGCAGTCGACGGTCGAGGCCGCGACGATCGCGTTGCGCGCACTACCGGGCGTGAGCGAGGCTCTTGAGCGCAGCCTGTGGTGAGTGGCCTCGCGCACCGTCCCTCCTCGGGTTCGTGCCGGGTCTTATTGCCGGTGAAGGCGGGTCAGCAGGACGCCGGCGGTGATGAGCTGGGTGAGCACACCGATCGCGATCGGCGGTTCGATCGAGGTGTGGTTGGCGTGGTGGAACGGCAGCGTGACCCGGAGCCCGGCGCGGAGCTCGGCGACCATCGCGACGTCGGGGAGCACGCCGCCGAGCGCTCCTGCCGCGGCCAGGCGGTGGCGGCGGGCCAGCGCCGTCGTCACGAGGCTCGCGACGGCGAGGTCGGCGAACAGCGCCTTGCGATTGTCCAGCCCGTAGTCGGTGTGCGGAATGCGGTCGAGGGCAAGGTGGCTGATCACGCCGGCGGCCAGCGCGCCGCGGGGGGTACGGGCGAAGCGAGAGGCGAAGGCGCCGGCGAGTGCGTGCGGGGTAGCGATCATCGGATATCAGCTCCGGTCATCCGAGAGATCGTCGCCGAGGCCGCAATGTTGACCCGGCGACGACCGCTGGGGGAGAGGGCAAGCTGATCGTCGACGTGCCCGGTCAACGTCCGGCTGGGACGGCGGCGACTCTTCGCGGATACGGCTGATGATCGGAGGACTCGGATGGCGAGAGTGTTGCCGACCAGCGTGAGAATGCCATTAGCAGTTCCGAAGAACTTTTGCAGGCGTATCAGCCGCACACATCGATGGCACAACCGGCGCGGTATGAACTAATCGGGCTGTCCGGCCTCCGTCCTTTCGACCTGCCCGGGTTGTGCAGCCTGCTCTACGGCTGAAATTGGCCCGTGCAGGCGTTCAATTTGGATCCTGCGATCCAGGTGCCCCCGGTCTTGAAATAGAACGCCAGATCGATATACGCCCGCCGACCGTGGCAGGTTCCGAGCTTGCTGAGATGGAGGGCGGCCGGGCACGGGTGGCCGGCGGCGACCGATTGCCCGGGGCACCATCCTCGACCAAATCCCACCGCGTGTGCGGCACCCCACTGGTGCCAGCTGATCGACTTGACCTCGCCGGTCGGATCGCCACCGAGGTAGACGGTCCGCGGCTTCGCGGTTCCGAACCCCATGCCGCTTTGGAAGGCGTGCTTCCAGCCGAGGACGGGACTGGCGCTGCGAGCGAGCGCTGTTGACACGCTCGACACGAAGAGCATCGCTACTGCGGCCAGAACTACGGCTAGTCGCCGAGACATCGTCCCCTCCTCAGGGTTGCTCCGGGGTTTCGTGGGGAATGAGGCTACCGGAGGGCCGCGGAGCCGGCTCGGCTCGGTTAGGATCGCTCGCGTATTTCGCGTACACCTCGGGAGCAGAAAGGGAGACAGATCGTGGCCGACTACAACCCTTACGAGCAACTGCCCAAGGTGGCGTCGTTCGAGCTGACCAGCGAGGACGTGCGAGATGGTGCGGAGCTCGAACGACCCCAGTGGAGCGGTCTGTTCGGCGCAGGTGGCGAGGACGTGTCGCCGCAGTTGGCATGGAGCGGATTCCCGGATGGCTCCAAGAGCTTCGCGGTGACCTGCTACGACCCCGAGGCACCGACCGCCAGCGGGTTCTGGCACTGGGCGGTTGTAGACATCCCGGCGAACGTGACCGAGCTCGCGCGTGGTGCGGGCGATGAGCAGGGGAGCGGGCTTCCGTCAGGAGCGTTCCAGTTGCGCAACGACGCCGGCGTCAGGCAGCACGTCGGGGCCGCCCCGCCGCCTGGACATGGGCGTCACCACTACTACTACGTCGTCCACGCCGTCGACGTCGAGTCGTTGGGAATCGACAAGGACGCCACGCCGGCCTTCCTCGGCTTCAACCTGTTCTCGCACACGCTCGGCCGCGCGATGATCGTCGCTTGGTACGAGGCCCCAGCAGCTTGACACTGCACGGCGAAAGGGCTGGCCGCGACAAACCCGCGGCCAGCTTGGACCCAGCGCGCCATCACAACGCCGTTTAGTCGTTGGCGCCGACGACCTTGTAGTCGCCGGTGACGAAGATGTGATGGGGCCAGTTGACGCCGACGTTGTGGACTTCGTACTCGCCGTTGCTCAGGCGTACCACCCGGTCGACGACCCCGCCGGCGTACGACGTCAACGCGGCTTCGGTGGCCTTGGTCGCCGCGGTCCCACTGACGATCGTGCCCGTCCCCTGCTTGTAGCTGGCCGGGATCTGCCCCTCGCTCTTGGACTCGCTCTGGTTAGGAGTCTTGAACGCGATCACGTTCGCCGACGCCTTTGACAGATTGATCGCGGGTCCCACGATGACCTGAGATGCGGTGATCGTCGTACTGTCGACATTCCCGAGCACCAGGACGGACGTTCCCTTGGTGACGGCGCTTGCCGTCGACTTGCTCGTGCCCTTCTCGTAGACGGTGAGGTCGAGGAGAGCACCGCGATCCTCGACATCGGCGAGGGCTTTGCGGGATCGGTGCGATCACGCTTGTGTGTTGCGCGCCGGCGAGACAGGTCACGGACGCGTCGCCGGGAATCGCCACCGGCGCCCCGCTGAGTTATCGATCAGGAGCTGAGCCGTCAGCGAGCAGCAGGACGCGGATCTGTCGTCATGTGCTCACTCCGGTCGCGCCCTCTCGATTTCGTGCGCGACACGGGGTTGGTCGTGGTCACCTTCGTCTGTACCTCCCGGACGTACGCGTCGATGGTCGTGTCGCCGTAAGCGCGCGCCACCGACACACGGTGATGGCCATCCCGTACGAAGTGAAGCGCGCCGATCCGGTAGACGTCGATCGGGGGCATCGTCTCACCCCGGCGCCGTGCCGCGGCAATCCTCTGCCACCGGCTTTGCAGCCGCGCGGTGCGAGGGCGGAACAGGCGGTCGAATTCGCCGTTGCGCCGGCTGAGCGTACCGACGATCGAGTCCAGCGCGATCGTTTGCAGACCGAGATCGTGTTCGGCGACCCGTCCTTGCGCCGCCACTACGTCATCGAACGGCAGCATCGCCAGCGCGTCGCCGCGGCCCATCCTCAGACGCGAAGCGAGGCTCGCCAGTGAGTGGCGACGGCGCGTACGTGTGAAAGCCGCGGCGGCGTCTGTCTCAGGAAAGCCAGTGTTCATCTGAGCGGGTGGGTCAGTGGCGCCGGCGGGGGTGCTTAGAGCCGGCCGGTGTCAGGCGGGGATGTGGGCGAACGTGTCGGGGTCCGGGCCGGTGCGGCCGGCCTCGCCCTTGTCGAGCGCGGTGATCGCGGCCATGTCGCGGGCCTCCAGCTCAAAGTCGAACAGCTCGAAGTTCTCCCTGATGCGCGCCGGGGTGACGGACTTCGGGAAGACGATGTTGTCGCGTTGGATGTGCCAGCGGAGGACGACTTGGGCCGGTGACTTGTCGAGTCGTCGGGCGATCTCGACGATCACCGAGTCGTCGAGGACGGCGCCCTCGGCGAGCGGCGACCAGGCTTCAGTGGCAATCCCGTGCTCGGCGCCGTAGGCGCGCACTTGGTCGTTGAGGAGATAAGGATGCAACTCGATTTGGTTGACCGCCGGTACGACATCAGCCGCGGCTGCCAGCTTTTCGAGGTGCTCGATCTGGAAGTTGGACACGCCGATCGAGCGAGCGCGGCCGTCAGCTCGGAACTCCTCGAGCGTGCGCCAGGTCGCGGCGAAGTCGCCGTTGTAGAGGGTTGGAAGCGGCCAATGAATCAGGAACAGGTCCACATAGCCGAAACCGAGCTCACTGAGCGTTCTGGCAAACGCTCTGCGAGCGTCCTCGGGCCGGTGGTAGCCGTTGTTGAGCTTGCTGGTGATGAACACCTCGTCCCGGTCGAGCCCGGACGCGCGGACGGCGTCCCCGACCCCGCGTTCGTTGCCGTACATCTCGGCAGTGTCGATGTGCCTGTAGCCCGTCTCAAGTGCGGCCCCGACCGCCTCCGCTGTTTCCGCGGGATCGATCTGGAAGACGCCGAAACCAAGCTGTGGGATCGAGTGGCCGTCGTTGAGCGTGAGGTTGGGAACGAGATTCATACGGTCTGTCGTGCTCATGGTTTTCTCCTTCGGTTCGAATGGTGTGCGCGGATCCTTGGGGTTACGTAACGCTCAGTCACAGATGCATCGCGTGTCCCACGACATGGCCGCCGGATGGCTCGCCGATCGGAAGATGCTGTTCGCGGGTGCCAGCTGGGCGAGCAGCCATCGCTCGGCGATCTCGGCGCTGGGTGACGACAAGAACGCTCGCTGGGATCAGGGCTACCAGGGTCGCGCCGAGTGCCCACCAGAACGTGTGACCGAAGGCGCTTGCCAGCGGGCCGGCGACCCGGGCACGAACGGCCGGCGACAGGGTCTGGAGCACATCGCCGCTGCCGGCTGCCGACCCGAGGGCGCCAAGCGCCTGATCCGTGAGCACGACAGCGAGTAACGCTGTGCCGATCGATCCTCCAAGGCGCTGAAGCGTGTTGAGGATGCTCGTCCCCCCCGGTACCTGGTCGCCGCGCAGGACGGCGTACGCCGAGGCCATGGTCGGCATCATCGAGCAGCCGAGTCCGACGCCGCGAAGCAGCAGCACGACAGCGAGCCACGCGTAGGAGCTCGTCGCCGTGACGCTGACGAGCGGGATCGTAGCCAGGGTCATCACGGTGATGCCGAAAAAGGCGACGCGCCCCCCGCCGATCCGGTCGGTGAGGCGGCCGGAGATGGGCATCACAAGCGCGGCTCCGATCCCCTGCGGTGCTATCAGCAGACCGGCGCTCAGGGCGCTCGCGCCGCGGTCGAGCTGGTAGTAGAGCGGCAGCAGGAGCATCGAGCCGAACATCGCCGCGCCGAGCAGGAAGGTCGTCGCGGCGGCGGCGCTGAAGCCGGCGGAGCGGAACAGGTGCATGTCCAAGAGCGGGCGCTGGATGTGGAGCGCGTGGCGCACGAAGAGCGCTATCAGGAACGCCCCGGCGGCAATCGGGGCCCAGGCGATCGGGGAGCTCAGGCCGCCGCTGCTCTCGGTCTCCGCCAGGCCGAAGACGACTCCGGCAAGCCCGGGGCAGAGCAGCAGGACACCCAGCCAGTCCAACCGTCCAGCGTCTGCACGTCCCTCTGCTGAATTCAGCAGTCGCGCGGCAAGGATCAGAGACACCGCCGCGACAGGCACGTTGACATAGAAGATCCATTGCCACGCCGCGTTGGTCACGATCAATCCGCCGAGCACCGGCCCGAGCACCGGCCCAAGCAGCATTGGCATGCCGATGACCGACATCACCCGACCCATGTGCGCAGGACCGGCTGTCTGGGCCAATACGCTCATGCCAACCGGCATGATCAGCCCGCCGCCGAAGCCCTGGAGAACGCGGAAGAAGATCAGGGACCCGGCTGAGGAAGCGGTCCCGCATAATGCTGAGCCGACGGCGAAGACCGCGACCGCGATCATCCACACTCGCTTGGAGCCGAAGCGCTCGGACAACCACCCGGCTAGTGGGATGACCATCGCGAGCGACAACAGGTAGCCGGTCGAAACCCACTGGATCGTGCTCAGCGGCGAATGCAACTCGCGTGAGAGAGTGTCGAGCGCGACGTTCACGATCGTCGTGTCGAGGACGGACATGACCACCCCGAGCACAACCACGCCGGCGACGACCTTGACCTCTCGGCTCAGTCCCTGATCGGGGGCTGAAACCCTCCCGCGATGCTGAAAGCTGATGAGCGCCACAGGGCCGCCGTCAGGCCGCCGGGCTTGCGATCTTGGGTTGATCGGAGATCCAGCGGAAACGCCTGGTGTAGTCCGCGTAGGTACGCGCGGCCTGTTCTTCGCGGTCGAGTGCCGCGACGTACCCCGCGTAGCCGGCCAAACCCTCGGCTTGTGCGGAGTCGACCCACCGCTGGTAGGCCAGCCGGACCGCATCAGACTCCTCGCGCCACGAGAGGTAGCACTCGAATAGCTCATCGACCGCCCACCGGCCAAGTGCGGTATCGCTGCCAAATCCGGTTCTCATCTCTGTGCCGCCCTGTTCTCGTTCATGGGGTCCTTGGTCTCGGATCAGATTCTCATTCGCGCTGCCGTGCGTACATACGGCTCCGCCGGAGAAGTTGGCCCGGAGGTCCGGAGGGGCCTGGTAGGGGAAGCCCTACTGGCTGTAGAAGAAGCAGGAGCCGGTCCGGACGCTTGACGCGCCGCATTTCCGGGTTTCCCTACCTTGCAGCACGAGCGAGACGGCGATCATTGGAGGTGTGATGGGATCGCGATCAGTTTTGGTGGTGGACGACGACCCGGAGTTCCGCCGGCTGGCCGGGCGAGTGCTCACCGACAGCGGGCTGACCGTCGTCGGAGAGGCCGACAGCGTCGCGGCGGCGCTGGCGGCCGCCGGTCGGTTGGAGCCGTCAGCGATCCTGGTCGACGTGGAGCTGCCCGATGGGGACGGAGTCGCGCTCGCACGTGAGCTCGCGGCGCTGCCGTGGCATCCGCGGATCGTGCTCACCTCGATCAACGGAGACATCACCACCTCTGAGGAGGCCCGGAAGGCCGGCGCTCTCGCGTTCGTGCACAAAGCTGAGCTCCCTAACGCGCCCTTGGCTCAACTGCTCGGCGGGGAATAGCCACGAACCTAGCCGCCCGCGGTACGGTTTCTACATGACCGGTCCATCGCTACGAGTGGTGATCGGCGAGGACGATGTCCTGCTTCGCGAGGGGATCGCGCGACTGCTCGCCGAGGGCGGGTTCGACGTTGTCGCTCAAGCCGGCGACGCCCCGGATCTGTTGCGCAAGGGCCTTGCGCACCGTCCTTCAGTCGTGATCGCCGACGTCAACATGCCCCCGGGCCACGGAGACGATGGTCTGCGCGCGGCCATCGAGCTACGCCGGCAGCGGCCCGAGACCGGTGTGCTGGTGCTCTCCCAATATTACGAGGAGCGCTACGCACTGGACCTGATCGGGGACCGGGCCGAGGGGGTCGGCTACCTGCTCAAAGAGCGCGTTGGTGATGTCGACAGCTTCATAGACGCGGTCACGCGGGTCGCCGGGGGTGGCAGCGCGCTTGACCCGGAGGTCGTCGGGCGGATGCTCGGACGCCGCCAGCGCGACCGTCCGCTTGACCGGCTGAGCCCGCGCGAGCGCGACGTGCTGGCCGCGATGGCGGAGGGGAAGTCCAACCACGGCATCGCTCGGGCGCTTCTGGTCAGCCAGGCGGCGGTGGAAAAGCACGTCACGAGCATCTTCCACAAGCTCGAACTCGATCCCGCCCAGACCGAGCATCGGCGGGTGCTCGCGGTGCTGGCCTACCTGCGGGACCCGACGTCCAGCTAGCCCTGGGCCGCTACCGGCAGCAGCGCACACCGTCGTATCCCGTCGCCCCCTTCGGCGCCCCCGACGCCGTCGTCGCCGGGGCACGGATCGTCTCCATGAAGTTCCGCTCACGACGCTCTCCCGAATCCTGCTACATAACGCGCTCCAGGACCAGCATCGTCCGAGCGGAGACGAGATGACTGAGGTCTTCCGCCAGACGCTGGACTTCCTCGGTCGCCTGTAACTGCCAGCGATTTACTTCGGTGATCTCGGCGATCAACACGTAGTCTGCGGGTTCGCTCGCTTGCCCTGGCACGTCTATAGGCCGGGTTAGTCGCCAGTCGGACACCGTGTCAAGCGCGGCGAGATTGACGTCTCGGTCACCCGCCATCATGCGCTCGAATTCGGCAGACAGCTCGGGCGAGCGCAGGTAAAACCACACGATCAGCGTCGCCGGTCTGGCGGTAACGGGTGATACCGCGCCTTCTCGTTGGGTTGACTGAATGACTGTCATCCGGGTCGAACGGCGGTCAAGGCGTCTGAGATGGCGGCGTAGCTCTCCGCCACCTTTGGCCAGTTAACGACGTTCCACCAGACGTCGATGTAGTCTGGCCGCCTGTTCTGGTACTTGAGGTAGTAGGCGTGCTCCCAGACGTCGACGCCCAACAGCGGCGTCGTGCCGTTCGAGATCGGGCTGTCCTGGTTGGGCGTAGAGATCACCGCCAGGCTCGAGCCGTTGGGCACAAGAAATGCCCAGCCAGAGCCGAACTGGCCGGTGCCCGCGGCCTTGAGCTTGCCCTTGAAGTCCTCAAAGGACCCGAACGCGCTGTCGAGCGCCTCGCGCAGGTCACCATCGGGCTCTCCGCCACCGTCCGGTGACATCCATTCCCAGAACAGCGAGTGGTTGTAGTGCCCGCCGCCGTTGTTGCGCACCGCGTTGCGCTTCGCGTCCGGGATCTGATTCAGGTTCTGGAGCACCTCCTCGACCGGCGTGTCGGCCCACTCGGTGCCCTCCAGCGCGTTGTTGGCGTTGGTGACGTATGTCTGGTGGTGCTTGTCGTGATGCAGGCGCATCGTCTCTTCGTCGATGTACGGCTCGAGCGCGTCGTAGTCGTAGGGGAGAGGTGGGAGCTCAAACGCCATCTCCGGCTCCTTTCGTTGGGTTCGCCGTTCTGCTGGAAGATCACGTTCTCACCGATCGCCGTGCGCGTACATACGCGTCGGCCAGAGACCTGCCTCCGGCGTTCCGGAGGGGCCGGGTACGGGAATCCCTACCCGGCGACATTTCCCGCTCGGCAAGCGCGTCAAAGCCAGCCTCGCCGCGCTGCTTCAGCCCGGGCCGGAGCGGGGGTAAACTTCACAGTCGAAGCGCCCGCCCGTGTCGTTACTGGTGATGGGCGGATGTTCACATTCCGTGGGCGCGGTGTGCGATCGGATGGAGAGTTCTGTTGAGTGGTGACGAGGTGCGTGTGCTGGCTGAGGAGCAGTCGGCGTTGCGCCGGGTTGCGACGCTGGTGGCGCGCGGCGTAGCCCCGCAGGAGGTGTTCGGGGCGGCCACCGAGGAGGTCGGGCAGCTGCTTCCGGTCGATTTTGCGCTCATGGGCCGCTACGAGGCCGACGGCACGATCATCGCGATCGCTGCCTGGGGTGCCCCGGTCGCCAGCTTCCCCGTTGGTAGGCGGTGGGGGCTTGGAGGGAACAACCTGGTGACGATGGTTCGAGAGACGGGCCGTCCGGCCCGCATCGACCGCTATCCCGATAGCTCCTCGGGCGTAATCGGTGCGGTCGGCCGCGGGAGCGGCTTCAACTCGACGGTCGGGGCGCCGATCACAGTCGAGGGCCGGTTGTGGGGCCTGTTCGCCGTCGGTTCGACCAAGCTGGATCCGCCGCTGCCCGCGGGAACCGAGGCGCGCCTCGCGCAGTTCACCGAGCTGCTCGCGACCGCGATCGCGAATGCTGAGACCCGCGCCGGGCTCGCCGGTCTGGCTGAGCAGCAGGAGGCGCTGCGGCGCGTCGCGACGCTGGTAGCGCGCGGGACCGCGCCCGAGGAGGTGTTTACGGCGGTCACCGAGGAGGTCGTGCGGGTGCTTCCGGTCGATTCGGCGCGCATGGGCCGCTACGAGTCCGACGGTACGGTCACGTTCGTCGCCGTCTCGGGCATGACCGGCTCAGTGTTCCCCATTGGCGTCCCGTTGGTCCTTGGGGGGAGGAACGCCAGCACGGTGGTCGCGCAGACCGGTCGTCCGGCCCGGATCGACAACTATGCCGACGGCTCGGGCCGGATCGGGGACGCCTTCCGCGAGAGTGGCGTCCGCTCGGCGGTCGGGATACCGATTACCGTCGAGGGCCGTCTGTGGGGCGTGATGGTCGTCGGCTCGGGCTCGGAGGAACGAATGTCGCCGGAGACCGAGGAACGGTTGGCCGATTTCACGGAGCTTCTGGCGACGGCGGTCGCGAACGCGGAGAGCCGCGCCGGTCTCGCTCGGTTGGCTGAGGAGCAGGCGGCGTTGCGCCGGGTCGCGACGCTGGTGGCGCAAGGCGCGCCGCCTGAGGAGGTGTTCGCGGCGGTTATCGATGAGGTCGGGCAGTTGTTTCCGGTCGATTACGCAGGTATGGCCCGGTATGAGCCCGATGGTATGGTCACCGCGGTTGCCGCTCGGGGCACGACGCACTTTCCGGTTGGTAGCAGCCAGATCCTTGGCGGGAAGAACACCGCCACGCTTGTGTTCGAGACCGGCCGTCCGGTCCGGATCGATGGCTACGGCGATGCCTCGGGCGCGATGGGTGACAGCGCTCGGGAGAGAGGTGCCCGGTCCTCAGTGGCGGCGCCGATCATCGTGGAGGGCCGGCTGTGGGGCACCATCGGCGCGGGTTCGAGGGGCGAGCAGCCGCTGCCTCCGGACACGGAAGCGCGCCTGGCCGATTTCACGGAACTGGTGGCGACCGCGATCGCGAACGCCGAGAGCCGCGCCGCTCTGACCGCTTCGAGCGCGCGGATCGTCGCTGCCGCCGACGAGGGCCGGCGGCGGATCGAGCGCGATCTACACGACGGGGCGCAGCAACGTCTCGTGCACGCAGTGATCGTGCTCAAGCTCGCGCTGAGAACCCTCGCGCGCGGAGACGCGAACTCCGAGGAACTCGTGGCTGAGGCGCTGCGGCACGCCGAGCAGGCGAACGCCGAGCTGCGCGAGTTGGCGCATGGCATTCTGCCGGCGACGCTGACTCGCGGCGGACTGCGCGCCGGCGTCGACGCGCTGGTGTCCCGGTTCTCACTGCCAGTGAGCGTGGACATGGCGGTCGAGCGCCTGCCGGCTGGCGTCGAGGCGACGGCCTACTTTGTCGTAAGCGAAGCATTGACCAACGTGGTCAAACACGCGCGGGCCAGCGGCGCCGCCGTCACGGCCCAGGTCCGTGGCGGGCAGTTACGAGTCGAGATCTGCGATGACGGTATCGGTGGCGCGCGTGGCGGCCCAAGCACCGGGCTGGGCGGCCTCGAGGATCGCGTGTCGGCGCTGAATGGTCGCCTCGTGCTGGAGAGTCCGTCGGGCGGAGGCACGCGCGTGTGCGCGCTGCTGCCCGTATCCGGCGAGGAATAGCCGTTGGCGATCGCGGGTCAGTCGAGCTCATAGATCGCGGCCAGGTCCTGGTCGGCGAGGTTCTGGCCTGCGGCCATGAAGCGCTCGAGGACGACGTCCAACAGTGGCATGGCGGCGCTGGAGCTCTGCTCGACCTCGCGGACGAGCTGAAGATCCTTCAACGCAAGCCGAACCGGAAAGCCCGCCGGGTACTCATGGCGCCGCATCTCCTCCAGCTTCTGCACGGCATACGCCGAGCCCAGCGGCCCGCCGTCGAGGAGCTCAATGAACTGCTGCTGATCTAACCCCATGGCCTCGCAGAGATGCATTGACTCGGCAAGGGCACCGACCATCGTGATCATCCAGTGGTTGGCCGCCATTTTCAGACGCGACCCCATCCCGGCCTCTCCCACCCACAGCACCCGCGACGCCAGCGCGTCAAAGATCGGCTCGACTGCGGTGCGGGCCGTGTCAGGTCCCGAGGCCAGGATCGTCAGCTGGCCCTGCTCGGCGGGATGAGTGCTGCCCGAAACGGGCGCGTCGACGAGGCTGATCCCGTGGGCGGCGGCGACCTGCGCCAACCGGTCTGCCTCGGCGGCCCCCACGCTGCTCATCTGCAACCAGACGGTGTCCTGAGGCCAATCCTCGAGCAGCGGCTCGACCACATCGAGCACGATGTCGGCGGTCGGAAGCATCGTGATCACGATCCCTGAGCCCGTCAGCGCCTCGCTCGGCGTTGCGGCCGGCTGGCCACCACGACCCTCGAGAACACGCAGGGGCTCAGCATCACGGTCCCACCCGACGACCCCGATACCGCGATCGAGAAGCCGACCGGCCATGGCAGAACCCATCAGGCCTACGCCCAGCAACCCGACACGAACCTTCTCCTGACTGGACTTCCCATTCATCTGTTGCTCTCGATCGTTCGAGGTACTTACCGGGGTGGCACGGCCGTTCGGCGCGGTTTCATTCGATTCTGCAGTAGTTGGCGTTTGGATGCTCATCGAGCAGCTCCTTCGATTTCGGTCAGATCTTGGTCGGTGAGTTCCAGGTTCGCGGCGTTGAGGATCGGGTCGACTTGGGCCGGACGGCGAAAACCGACGATTGCGCCATCGACCGCCGGGTTGCGCAGCGTCCACGCGACCGCGACCGCGCCCGGCGTGGTGTCGTAACGGTCGGCGACCGCCTTGAGGCGCTCGACCAGCTCGAGGTTCCGCGACACCTGCGGCTCGTTGAAGCGCGGGTCGTGCTTGCGCCAGTCATCATCGGCCAGATTGGCGATCCGCTCGCGGGTCATACCGCCGGTTAGAATCCCGGAGCCCATCGGCGAGTACACGATTACGCCGATCCCCTCACGCTCGGCGAACGGTAGGAGCTCCCTTTCGGCGTCTCGTTCGATCAGCGAATACTGCGGCTGGAGCGTCTCCACCGGGGCAATCTGCTGAATCCGCCGCAACTGCTCGACGTCGAAGTTGGAGACGCCGATGTGGCGTACGAGGCCTTGCTGCTTGAGCTCGGCGAGAGCCGACCAGCCCTCCTCGATGTCCTCTTCGGGGATCGGCCAGTGGATCTGGTACAGATCGATCGCGTCGACTCCGAGCCGCCGAAGGCTGGCGTCCGCCTCGCGCAGGATCGAGTCGCGCTTGAGGCTGTGCACGACCCGGCGGTCGGCCCCTTCCAGCAGCGATGCCTTCGTGAACACGTACGGCCGGTCCTGGAGACCTTCCAGGGCACGACCCACGACCTCTTCCGAGCGGCCGAACCCGTAGGCGGCGGCAGTGTCGATCCAGTTGACGCCGAGATCCAGGGCATGGTGAATCGCCTCGATTGACTCGTCGTCCTCCTGGGGCCCCCAGCCGAATTCCCAGCCGCCGCCTCCAATCGCCCAGGCGCCAAGACCGAGGCGCGTTATCTCGAGCCCGGTATCCCCGAGCTGTGTTGTCGTGACTGATGTCTGGTACATGTTCATTCCTCTCAGATAGAGGTGGGTTGGATTACGAGGTTGGGCCGTCTTGGAGTCAAGTGGCGATCCGCCTGACACGCGCAACGTGGCCGGCGTAGGTTCGAGCGGCTCGCTCTTCGCGATCGAGGGCTGCGAGGTACCCGGCATAGGCCAGCCTCCGCTCGCGCCGATCCGAGTCGGCCCACTGTTGATACGCCGTGCGAACCGCGGCACACTCCTCGCGCCAGGAGACGTAGCGCTCGAGCATCTGATCGACCGCCCACGGTCCAAATGCGGTAGTGCTGTCAGTAACGGTGTCCATCTGCTCCACGCTGGATCTGGATTGACGGACCGTCTATGCCGAGGTCGCGCAGCCGAGCGTTCATCGTCTCGATCTGGGCTTCAAAATCGGCAATGGCCCGTCCGAGGTGCCGATGCGGTGCGCGCGGCTCTCGTCGATTCTCGCGTTCGCGTTGGCGCAACACACCGACCGCGACCGTCATCCGTCGCACGCGACGCGCGAGGCGGTCACGCTCGAGCTCCGCGCCCAGGGTGTGGGTGGACGTATGGGACATGGCGCTCATGCTGGGGAGCAGGTTCTCATCGACGCTGACGCGCGTACATACGGATCCACCGGAAACTCGGCCTCTGAGTCCCCGAGGGGCCGGGTAGGGCTAGCCCTACCCGGGCTTGGGAGGCCGGTGGCCGGAGACGGGTCGCTAGCCGGCATCGTTCAGGCTGTGTGCGGGGCGGGTGCTTCCGATCGCCCGGCGGCGCGGGCGCCAGTGGTCGGGCGGTGGGTGCGCGCCAGCAGGATCAGCACGGTCGCCGACAACGCCGCGACCAGGGCCGCGAACGTCAGCCCGGCAGCGCGGAGTCCGACTGCCTGGGAGAGAACGCCTTCGCCGATGACGGGCACCGAGATCGCGATGTACATCACAACGAAGAAGCTCGATGCGACCGCCCCACGCTCGGCGGCCGGTGAGCGTTCGTTCACCTGCATCAGTCCGCCTCGGAAGCTGAGTCCTTGGCCGAACCCGGCGATCACGATCCCGAGCACGAGCAAAGCGAGCGATGAGTCGGCCAAGCCGAGGGCCAGCGATCCCATGCCCGCGATCAGCGTGCCGGCGCCGGTGGGGATGGCTGCGCGTTCAGGGACGAACTCGAGGGCCAGCTGCCCAGCGAGCGAGGCAGCGAACAGGGCAAACACCACCAGACCCACGATCGCGCGGCTCGTCACTCCGAGGTCCTGCCCGAGGAATGCGGGAGCCACGGCGGTCACCAGGCCCAGGACGGCGAAGCCGGCGAAGCCGGCGAGCGCGGCTTCGATGAAGATCGAGCGCATCTCCGTGGGGATCTTCAGAGCCTGGGGTCGCAGGTGTGGGTGGCTTGCGGGGGAAACAGGCTCGGGCATCGCCCAGATGCCGATCGCTGCGGGTATCAGCAACGCGAGGTCCACCCAGAACGCCAGCCGCAGTGGTGACCCTGCCCACTGCGAGAGGAGCCCGGTGAGCAGCGGTCCAGCTCCGAGTGCGCCCATGTTCGCCATCGCCGCCACCAGCGTCGCCCGACTACGGCCGCCCGCCGGCGCGAGATCGATCAAGGTGGCAGTCGCGGTACCGGTGAAGATGCCCGCCGACAGCCCCGAGAGGACACGGCCTACCAGGAGCAGCGGCAGCCCGCTGGCGGTCAGGAAACACACGGCGCTGAGCGCGGAGAGCCCGAGTCCGGGCAACAACACCCGTCGGCGGCCGATCTGGTCAGACAGCCTGCCGAACAGAAGCAGCGACGCGATCACCCCCGCTGCGTACGTCGCGAAGATCACCGTGATCATCAGCTCTGAGAACCCGAACTGCAGTCGGTAGAGCCCATACAGCGGCGTCGGCAGCGTCGTCCCCAGCATCCCCACGGCGAGCGCGAACGCCGCGGCGGCAAAACCAAACCTGCGCATCCTGGTTATCGGAGGGTGCATCGTCTTTCCTTTCGTTCGGGGCTCGGCGCTTGCCGGCCCGTGGGCGCGGCGGAGTCGATACCAGGTTCTCAGCGGCCCTCGCCTGCGGACATACGGATCCGCCAGACAATGCACTCCCACGTCCCGGAGGCGGCCGGTAGGGCAATCCCTACCGCTGCTCGATTCTTCGCGTGCGCAAATGCCAGTCGGTTGGCTCCCGCGTGTCGCACGCCAGGGTAGGGATCTCCCTACCCACCGCCTCTGAAAACCGGAGGCGCGTTCTCTAGCGGGTCCGCATATGCCCGCACAAGGGCCCGTGAGAACCTGCTCTTCGTTCCGACGGCCGCGCCGCACAGAGCATTCGTAACGGGAGGTTGGAAATGAGTCACACCACGTTGCTTGATCTGTCGCGCTGGCAGTGGGCGCTGACCGCTGCTTTTCACATCACGTTCCCGGCAGTGACAGTGGGAACGAGCGTGTTCCTGATCGTGTGTTACGGGATGTACATGCGCACCGACAGCGACGTGTGGCTGCGAATGTTCCGGTTCTGGCGGCGGATCTTCGCGATCGGGTTCACGCTCGGGGTGGTGTCGGGGATCGTCCTCACGTTCGAGTTCGGCTTGAACTGGGGGCCGTACGCACACGATGTCGGGCCGATCGTCGGGGTGATGATCGCGATGGAGGTCGTGATGGCGTTCTTCCTGGAAGCCGGTTTCCTCGGTCTGCTCGTCTACGGCGATGGTCGGATCGGCAAGCGGATGATGATGTTCTCGGCCTGCATGGTCACGCTAGGCACGACTCTGTCGGTGACCTGGATTCTGGTGGCGAACTCGTGGATGCAGACTCCCGCCGGCTACAAGGAGGTGAACGGGCAGTTCCAGCCGGTCAACTGGATTCATGTGATCTTCAACCCGTCGTTCGGGATCCGGATGGTGCACATGCTGGTCGCGGTGCTGATCGCCGCCGCCTGGTTCATCGGGGGCATCTCGGCGTGGTATTTCGTCAAGCGCCGGCACCTGCCGGTCGCTCGCCGGGGGCTGTCGATCGCGCTCGGCGCGCTCGCCGTCATCCTGCCTGTGCAGGGGTTCATCGGCGACTCGGTTGTCAGCTACGTCGCCAAGTACAAGCTGCCGCAGTTCGAGGCTCAGGAGGGCAACTGGAAGCCCAACACCGGCTACAACATCCTTGAGATCCCCAACCAGGCCGGGCCCTCGAATTATTGGCAGATATCGTTCCCGTGGTTCGGGAGCGCGATCAGCGGCGACTTCACGGGGCATACCGCGATTCCGCCGCTGAGCGGGACGCCGGCGAGCCTGCGGCCGCAGATCCTGACCACCTTCTACGGGTTCCGTTTCATGTGGTTCGGGTGGCTGTTGATGCTGGCGGTTGCGATGACGGGGGTGATCCTCAGGTTGCGCGGCCGTCTGTACACCACGGGCTGGTTCCACAAGCTTCTGATCGTGATGGTGCCGACAGGCTTCTTGGCGATCTGGGGCGGCTGGGTGCTGGCCGAGACCGGCCGCCAGCCCTGGCTGGTGTACGGCAAGCTGCTCACCGCCGCCGCGGTCTCGCCGCTGAAGACCTGGCCGGTGATCATCTCGCTGACCGCGTTCGTCCTTTTCTACGTCGGGCTGCTGTCGACTTATATCTGGTATATCGCGCGCGCCGTGCGCGAGGGACCGGGTGACGGACCACTCGTCGATCCAAGCGACCCCTCACTTCGACCCGAGCCGCGCGCCAGCTTCGCGCCGGCGAGCTGAAAGGAGCCCCGGTGAAGCTTTCAGACGTATGGATGGCCTTCGTATTCCTCGCCTTGACGATGTACATCGTCCTGGACGGGTATGACCTCGGGATCGGGGTGCTGACGCTGCTCGATCGCGACGACGGCCGCCGGCGCGCGATGTACGAGCAGGTATCGTGGACGTGGGACGGCAACGAGTCGTGGCTGGTGCTGATCGCGCTGACGGTATGGTCGGGGCTGCCGCTCGTCACTGGGGTTGCGCTGCCGGCGCTGTATATCCCGCTGATCCTGATGCTGTGGTCGCTGATCGCCCGGGGCGTAGCGCTCGAGTTGATCGACCAGCACCCCGGCTGGCATCCGTTCTGGGGCAAGGTGTTCGGGATAGGGTCGCTGCTGGCCGCGTTCTGCCAGGGCATCGTCTTCGGAGCCCTCGTCGCCGGCTTCAACGTCCACGGCACCACTTTCGTCGGCGGCCCATTCACCTTCCTCCACCACGGTTACGCCATCCTCACCGGCCTGACCGCTGTCGCGCTGTACGTTGTTGCCGGCTGCGCGTTCGTCTACTTGAAGATCGACGGCGAGACCCGGCGGCGCGCTGCCCGGATCGGGCGCACGGCGGTGGTGGCGCTGGGTGTCGGCACGGCAGCGAGTTGGCTGCTGGCCGCATCAGCGGGACCGCTCACCCTGCACCCCGGGGACCCAGCACGCCTGCCGATCTGGATCACGGGGGCGGCGGTGCTCGTGGCCGGACTTGTCTTTGCGATGCGCTTCTTCACCGCCGATCCTGACGCTCGTCGCTCGGATCGAGCTCCGGTCCTCTCGACGCTGGCCGTGTATGGCGGTGGTCTGCTGCTCGCGGGCGGGCTGCTCTACCCGACGCTGATTCCGCCCTCGATCACCGTGCACGCGGCCGCGTCCCCGCACACGACGCTGCTGTTCCTGATCATCGGCGTCGGCGTCTGCATCCCGATCATCCTGACCTACCAGGCCTACGCCTACTGGGTCTTCCGCGGCAAGGTAACCGTTAAGCAGGAGGCAACGACCGCATGAACCCGCTCACCCGACTGTTTCGCCGCTCCCGCGCCTTCAGGCTGCTGTTCTACGTCTCGATGGTGCCGGTGTGGGGATTGATTGCATTCATCTCGTTCGACTCGCTACACGTGTACTCGCAAGTCGGCGACGTCACGCTCCTGATCCTGATAACCCTGTTCGCGCTGTGGGCATGGTGGTACGGGGAGGACCGCGACCGGCGTCGGGCCGCACAAGCCGAGCACGCTAATGGCAACGGCCGCCCGCCCACGACCGCGTGAGGGCGATGTCCGCCGACTCGCTCTTGTCCCCGGCGCTCGTCGCCCCCCCGGGCGCCGACACCAGGCGCCGCCTGACCGAGGCGCTCGCGCCCGGCAGGCGGCGTCTGGCCGCCTCCGCCGCAATGACGACCGCGGCCGTGGCCGCTACGGCCGCGGGCTTCTTCGCCATCGCGGCCGTCGCGCAGGACGTCCTTGAGCGGCACGCCAGCTGGGCGCATGAGTCCGGCTGGCTGCTGTTGCTCGCGGGCGCCGCGGCGGTCAGGGCCGCGTGCGGCTATCTGGCGGCGCGGCTCGCGATGGACGGCGCCCTCGCCGTCGAGCAGCAGCTGCGCGCGCGGTTGCTCGATCGTCTGATCGGCGGCGCGGGGTCGTCGCTTCCCAGCGCGGCGCACGCGACCGCGGTGATGGACGAAGTCGACCGTGTCGGCTCCTACGCCGAGCGCTACCAGCCCGCGCGATTGGCCGCCACGCTCGTCCCGCTAGTGCTGCTCGCGGCGGTGTTCCCGCTGAACTGGCTGGTCGGCGTGCTGCTCGTGCTGTGCGCGCCGCTGCCGCCGGTGAACCTGAGCATCATCGGCATAGGCACGGCGGCCGTCGCTCGCCGCCACGCCGCGGAACTCCGTCACCTCTCGGGCTATTTTCTTGACCGGCTGCGCGGCCTGGCGACCCTGCGGGCGCTGGGTGCCGAACAGGCGGAGCTCGAGCGGGTCAAGGCCGCCTCCGAGCGATTGTCTGAGAGCTCGATGGCGGTGCTGCGGGTCGCGTTCATCTCGGCCGCGGCGCTCGAGGCGATCGTGACGGTCGCCGTCGCCATCGTCGCGATCTACATCGGCCTGACCCTGCTCGGGTACATGCAGATTCCCGGGATCCCCGACCGCATAGCCCTACGCACCGGGCTGTTCCTGCTGATGGTCACCCCGCTGTACTTCCAGCCAGTCCGGACGCTCGCCGCGGCCTACCACGAACGCGCGGATGCGCTCGCCGCGATCGAAGCGCTCCAGCCGCTCCTCGCGGCCAGCCCTGCGGACATCCAGCCCGCGGTCACGCGGCCGCTGACCGGGCCGCCCGCAGTCGAGATCTCCGCGCTCACCGTCACCTTCCCCGAGCGCGAGCTGCCCGCGCTCGACGACGTGTCGCTTGAGATCGAGCCGGGCGAGGTGATCGGCGTCACCGGCGCCTCCGGGGCCGGGAAATCCACACTGCTCCGAGCGCTCGCCGGCGACCTCGAGCCCACGTCCGGCATCGTCCTCCTCGACGGCATGCCGCCCCGCGACGTCGTCCGAACCGGAATCGCGTGGCTCGGCCAGCGTCCGTACCTGTTCTCCGGCACCCTCGCCGACAACATCGCGCTCGGGCAGGCGGGGACCGAATCTAACGACCTCGACGTCCGCCGGGCGGCGCTCTCGGCAGGCCTCGGCCCTGTGCTGGCACGGCTTCCCGACGGCCTAAAGACCCCCGTCGGCGAGAGCGGCTGGGGCCTCTCAGGCGGAGAGGCGCACCGGGTCGCGCTCGCGCGCACCTTCCTCGCACGCGCGCCGCTGGTGCTGCTCGACGAGCCGACCGCTCACCTCGACGCCGCCAGCGAGGCCGCGATCACCAACATCATCGCCACGCTCTCGCGGTCCGCCACCACAATCATCGCCAGCCACTCACCCGCACTGCTCGCCATCTGCGATCGCGTGATCACGCTCGACCGCGGCCAGCTGATCCCGGCCCCGACCCAATCGACGATGCAAGCGGCAGTGGGAGCGGCGGCATGAGTACCCGCGTCGCGATCCGCGAACTGCTCGGTGAAGACGCGCCGACGGGCCGGCGGTTGGCCAGGCCGGCCGCGACGGTGGTGCTTGCCTTCTTACTCGGCGCCGGCCTCCTCGCGCTCGCCGGGTGGTTCATCGCCGCGTCCGCCGTCGCCGGGCTGGCGGTCGCCAGCACGTTTTCGTTCCTGTTTCCGAGCGCCGGGGTCCAAGCGCTCGCCTGGGCTCGCACGTTCGCGCGCTACCGCGAGCGCATCTCGACCCACGAGGCCACGCTCGATCTCGTCGGATCGCTACGCACCAACCTGTTCGCCCGAGCGCTCCACCTTCCGCGCGACCGCGTCTCCGAGCTGCGCACTAGCGAGCTGCTCGGCCGGATCACCGTCGATAGCGACGCGGTCGAGAACCTCCTGCTACGAAGCTCGTTCCCGATCCTCGCCGCGATCGCAGCGGTGATCGCAGCGGCCGTGATGTTCGCGACCCTGTCGATCGCGCTGGCGATCGTCGCCGTGGCCGGACTCGTCCTCATCAGCGCAATCCTCGTGAGCCTCGCCCGTCACCACGCCGGCCAGCCCGCACGGAGACTCGTCGCAGCGCGCGCCGACGCCCGCCACACCCTGATCGAAACGCTCGATGGGCTATCCGAGCTCCGATCCTTCGGCGCCGAACACGAAGCCGCCGCAGCAGCCACCGCGCAGCTCGAGCGCTACGGCCAAAGCCGCCGGCAGCTGACCACGCTCGCGGCCCGGGGACAGAGCATCGGGACGTTGCTCGCCGACCTCACCCTGCTCGCGGTGATCGCGACCGCGGCCGGCCTGACCGGCACCCGCGCGCTGCCCGTACCCGCATTCGTGGCCGTCTGCCTGGTCGCGGTCGCCGTATTCGAACCCATCGTCGCCCTGCCCGGCGCGATCACCGCCACCGCCAGGGCACGAGCCGCCTGCGCCCGCCTGACCGAACTGTTCCCAACCACCGCCACCACCACGCCCGGGGTCGCGCAGGACGCCGGCTTGGCGCTCGCGGCCGGCGACACCGTGCTCCTCACCGGCGCGTCCGGAACTGGCAAATCAACCATCCTCCGAGCGATCAGCCGACAGCCCGAGCACGTCACCCTCGTCGCCCAGGACGCGTACGTGTTCGACGGCACAGTCCGTGAGAACCTGAAACTCGCCGATCCTGCCGCCAGCGAGCCAGACCTCTGGGCCGCGCTCGCCGCCGCCGCGCTCGATGACACCATCGCGGCCTTCCCCGCCGGGCTCGACACCCCCGTCGGGGCCGGCGGAACGGCCCTCTCGGGCGGCCAGCGCCGCCGCCTCAGCGTCGCCCAGGGGCTGCTCCGCCACGCCGACCTGCTCCTCCTCGATGAGCCGACCGAAGCGCTCGATGCCCCGACCGCCGCTCGCCTGCTCGCCGGCGTCAGGGAGTTCGACCCACGCACGGCACTCGTGATCTCCCTCCACGACCGCCAATCCGCCGTCCTCCCCTGGACACCGACCGCCCGGATCGAGCTCACGCCCGCGGAATCGCGCGACACGCTGTCGCAGGCCGCGGTCTGAGGCTGAGGAGCGGACGTGTCCCCGCTATTCGTGGTGGATCGGGCGGCTCTGAAGACCGCCGCTCGTGCTGCGATCGTGACAACGGCGGTGTTCGCGTTTGCGGACAAGGTGATCGGAAATGAGTCGACGGCGCTGTTCGCCGCTGTCGGATCGTTCGCGCTGCTCGGATTGACCCAGTTCACGGGCTCGTGGCGAACTCGCTTGCTCGCCTACCTCGCACTCGGGTGCACGGGCGCCGTGTTCATCACGCTCGGGACACTGTGCTCTCGCAGCCCGTGGCTTGCCGCCGGCGCGATGGCGGTCGTCGGCTTCGGCACCCTCTTCTCGGGCGTGTTCAGCGGATACTTCTCGGCCGGCGCGACCGCGGCCGTTCTCACGTTCGTCCTGCCGGCGACGGTTCCGGCGGCGAACTCGGTGATCCCGGACCGCCTCGCGGGGTGGGGGCTGGCGACCGGTGCGGCGATATGCGCGGTCATGCTGCTGTGGCCCGTTCGTCGAAGCGCCGACCTTCGGCGCGAGGCCGCGGAGGCGGTGCGCAGCGTTGCCGATGTCTTCGACGCGGACCCGGACCAGCTCGCCGAACGCGGACGCGTCGCCCGCGACGCGGTTAAGGGCCTCGAGCGGCGGACGCTCGGCGCCCAGCGCCGCCCGACCGGTCCAACCGGACCCCTAGCGGCGCTGGCCTCGCTTCCCGGCGAGCTGGACTGGCTTCTCTCCCTGCTCTTGTCGCCAGGCAACTCCGGCGCGCCGGAGGCCGCCTGGGCGGAGGACGAGGAAGCTGTCGCGGCAGCGGCCGCGGTGCTCCGGGCGGCGGCCGAGAGACTCGACGGTGGTGTGGCACAGCCGGATTTCGCGCGCCTTGACGCGGCGCGAGATGCGGTTGCCGGCGCACTTGTGCATCGTCTGCCGGACCTGGCGTCCGATCCGCCGGCCGGCTCTGTGGCCATCGCGTTGGAGGCGCCGTTCCGAGTCCGGGCGGCGACTTACTCTGCCCGTCAGGTCGCGGGCTACGCGTTGCGTGCGACCGGAGCGGACGCGCCCGAGCTCGATCGGCCCGAGCCAGAGCCTCAGCCGGCGCGCGCGGCGCTGGAAGCGACCGAGCAACGCGCCCTTGAGCACGCAAGCGTGGCCTCGGTCTGGTTCCAGAACAGTCTGCGCGGCGCGGCGGGGCTCGCGATCGCCGTCTACATCGCCCAGCGAACGGGTGTCCAGCACGGTTTCTGGGTCGTGCTCGGGACGCTCTCGGTGCTTCGATCAAACGCGCTAGGGACGGGCTGGTCGATCCTCAGTGCCCTGGCCGGGACCGCGGTCGGGATAGTTATAGGCGCGGTGCTCGTGATCGCCATCGGCACCCACGAGGGAGTGCTCTGGGCCGTGTTCCCTGTCGCGGTGCTGCTGGCCGCCTACGGACCGCGGGCGATCTCCTTTGCCGCGGGCCAGGCCGGCTTCACCGTGTTCGTCCTCGTTCTGTTCAACCTGCTCGCACCCGTGGGGTGGAGGGTGGGGCTGGTTCGCGTCGAGGATGTCGCGATCGGCTTCGCCATCAGCCTCGCAGTTGGGCTCCTGTTCTGGCCCCGCGGCGCGGCTGCGCTCGTCCGCCAGGACCTGGCCGTGGCGTACGCGCGCGCCGCGGACCACCTCGGGGCCACTGCGCGGCAGCTGATCGAGGGGGGGACCTCGGAGGACGGCGCCCATGCAACCCGGGCCGCCGCCGACGTAGCCGTCCGCCGCCTCGACGAGGCATTTCGTCAATACCTCGGCGAACGCTCGGCCACCCGAGTGAACCCGGAGGACATCGCCGCGCTGGTCGGCGGCGCGTTGCGCGTGCGCCGCGCGGCGGAGTCACTCACCGCCCTCGCAGGCATGACCAATGGCGAGGGCCGGCTCAATGAATGCGGACATAACCTCGAGGGCGAGCTGCAAGCACTCCAGACCTGGTACAGCGCATTCGGATTCGCACTGATGATTGGCGGCGCGCCGCCGCCGCCGCACACTCACGACGAGGAGGATGCCCGCCAGCTTCTCTCCTGCGTGCGCGACGCCGCGCGGGACCGCGGCAACGGGACGGTCAACGCCGGGGTCGCTCTCCTCTTGGCCAGCCAACACCTTGAGAACCTTTCACGCCTCCAGACCTTCCTTGGCGAGCGCGCCAACGCGGTCCGGACGGCGTCCGAGGATGGTGGAGTCCTGCGGAGGCTGGGGGTGCTCGCGTCATGACAGCGGCGGCAGCGAGGGTCGGGCGGACAGAGCGGGCTCGATCGCACACGGTGGTGTCCGGCCCGCAGCTGGTGGCGGTCGGGCTTGATCACACGACGGCGCCGATCGATCTGCGCGAGCGCGTGGCGTTCGCCGACTCCGAGGTTCCCGCGGCGCTCGCGCACGTCACCGATCCCGATCATCCGCTGCTTGAGCAGGCGGCAATTCTGTCGACGTGCAACCGGGTCGAGGTGTACGGCGCCGGACGATCAGGGAACCCAGTGGAGGAGCTGACCGCGTTCCTGGCGCGTTACCACGGGCTCGACCCACACGAGCTCGAAGGCTGTGTGTATGTCCACCGCGACGCCGAGGCCGCGCACCACCTGGCGGCGACGTCAGCTGGGTTGCACGCGCTCGTGCTCGGGGAAGCACAGATCCAGGGCCAGGTGCGTCGCGCGCTCGGGTACGCGGTCGCCGCTGGTACCGCCGGCCCCGAGCTACGGCGACTGTTCGAGTCGGCGATCTCCGCGGGTCGCAAGGTGCGCTCACGCACCGCCCTGGCTCGTGGCGTAGCGAGCGTCTCGCACGCCAGCATCGAGCTCGTTCGCGAGCGTCTCGGGACGGTGAGCCAGTCCACGGTGCTGCTGATCGGCGCCGGGACGACGGGCGAGCTTGCCGCCAAGCACCTGATCAAGCACCGCCCGCGTGAGCTACTCGTCCTCGGTCGCGGCAGCTCGCGGGCCCGGCGCCTCGCGGAGCGCTACGGGGGCCGGGCCTTGGCATCTGACCAGCTCGTCGACGGGTTGGCCCGGTCCGACGTCGTCATCAGTTCGACCAGCGCGCCGCACACGGTCGTGTACCGCGATCAGCTCCAGCACGCACTCGCCGACCGCGGTGGCGCCAACCCACGTCCGCTCCTGCTGATCGACCTCGCGACGCCCCGCGACATCGACCCGGCCGCAGCCGGACTGACCGGCGTCGAGGTCTGCACGATCGACGATCTCCGGCCGGTCGTTGAGCGGACACTCCTGCAGCGCAGCGCCGAGCTGCCGGCCGCGTACTCGATCGTCCGCGCGGAGGTCGCGCGGTACACCCAATGGCTCACCCGCCGCGAGACGGCGGCAGGCCTCCGCTCGCTCAGCACGGAGGAGGCGGGGATACGCTTGCTAGTCCATGCGCAAGCGTGCCGCCGCTGCTGACTGGCCGGACGGCGCCTCTCGTCACGCGATCGACGGAGGGCGCCTTGAGCGATGAGGTGCTGCATCCGCTGGCCGAGGAGCAGGCGGCCTTGCGGCGAGTGGCGACGCTGGTGGCGCTCGGGACGCCGCCGCAGGAGGTGTTCGCGGCGGTTACCGAGGAGGTCGTGCAGCTGCTGGGGGCCGATTTGGCGATCATGGGCCGCTACGGGTCCGACGCCACGCTCACCTCTGTCGCCCGCTCGGGCGGACCAGGCGACCACCTTCCGGTTGGAAGCCAGTGGAAGCTTGGAGGGAAGAACCTCGGCACGATCGTGTTCGAGACCGGCGGTCCGGCGCGGATCGACGGCTACGCCGATACCGCCTCCGGCTCGCTCGGGAGCGCCGTCCACGACGCAGGCATACGCTCGTCGGTCGCGACGCCGGTCACGGTCGAGGGCCGCCTCTGGGGCGTGATCGCCGCCGGCTGGACTCTGAAGCAGCCGCTGCCTCCGGAGACCGAGGCGCGCCTGGCGGATTTCACGGAGTTGGTGGCGACGGCGATCGAGAACACCGAGAGCCGCGCCGAGCTACGCCGGCTGGCCGGGCAGCAGGCGGCGCTGCGGCGCGTCGCCACGCTAGTGGCGCGCGGGACGCCGCCCGAGGAGGTGTTCGCGGCGGTTATCGATGAGGTCATGGAGTTGTTTCCGGTCGATTACGCCGGCATGGCCCGCTACGACCCCAACGATATGGTCACCGCCGTCGCGGCCCGAGGCACGACCCACTTTCCTGTCGGTAGCAGCCGCATGCTTGGCGGGAAGAACACCGCCACGCTCGTGTTCGAGACCGGCCGTCCGGTCCGGATCGATGACTACGGCGATGCCTCGGGCTCGATGGGTGACGGTGCTCGCGAGGGAGGCGTCCGCTCGTCAGTGGCGGCACCGATCATCGTGGAGGGCCGCCTGTGGGGCACCATCGGCGCCGGTTCGAAGGGGGAGCAACCCCTGCCTCCGGACACCGAAGCGCGGCTCGCCGATTTCACCGAAATAGTCGCAACCGCGATCGCTAACGGCGAGAGTCGCGCGGGGCTCGCTCGCCTGGCTGAGGAGCAGGCTGCGTTGCGGCGCGTCGCGACGCTGGTGGCGCGGGGGGTGGCGCCGGAGGAGTTGTTCGACGCGGTTGTGGAGGCGATCGGGCGCCTGCTTCCCGTCGATTTGGCGAACATGTGCCGGTACGAGCCCGATCGTACGCAGACGTTCGTCGCGACCTGGGGCCGGCCAGGAAAGCGCTTTCCCTTGGGCAGCCGGTGGCCCCTCGGGGGGAAGAACATCGGCACGATGGTGTTCGAGACTGGCCGTCCGGCCCGGATCGAGAGCTATGCCGACGCCTCCGGCCCGGTGAATGTCATCGCTCGCGAGGTGGACCTTCGCTCGGCGGTCGGGACGCCGATCTTCGTCGAGGGTCGCCTCTGGGGCATGATCGGCGTCGGCTCGAGCCAGGAACGGCCGCTGCCGCCGGACACCGAGGCGCGCCTCGCGTCGTTCACAGAGTTGGTCGTGACCGCGATCGCGAATGCTGAGAGCCGTGCGGCTCTGGCCGCTTCGCGCGCGCGGATCGTGGCTGCTGCGGATGAGAGCCGGCGGCGGATCGAGCGCGATCTGCACGATGGGGCGCAGCAGCGTCTCGTGCACGCGGTGATCGTGCTGAAGCTTGCGCTGCGGGCGCTGTCGGTCGGTGATGCTGGTGCGGGGGAAATGGTGGCGGAGGCGCTGCGGCATGCCGAGCAGGCGAATGCCGAGTTGCGTGAGTTGGCGCATGGGATCCTGCCCGCGGCGCTCACTCGGGGCGGGCTGCAAGCCGGGGTCGAAGCGCTGGTATCCCGGGCCGCGCTGCCGGTGAGCGTGGACATGACTCTCGAGCGCCTGCCGGGGAGTGTGGAAGCAACTGCCTATTTTGTCGTCAGCGAGGCGCTGACGAACGTCGTCAAGCATGCGCATGCGACGGGCGCCCAAGTCACGGCGCGAGTTGAGGATGGGGAGCTCCGGATAGAGGTTTGCGATGACGGTGTCGGTGGGGCGCGCGGCGAGCACAGCACCGGCTTGGGCGGTCTGCAGGATCGCGTGGCGGCACTCGGTGGACGCTTCGTGCTGGACAGTCCGCCCGGGGAGGGCACGCGCGTGTGTGCGCACCTGCCCGTCCCCAGTCTGGGCTAGGCGTTCGGGGAGGTTCGTGATGAGAGACGATCGCGTCACCGGCCCGGCGTGGGCACACCCAGAACGGGCGACCCGCCCGTGAAGTGCGTCGTGGCCGGTGGCAGCCTCGTAGGGCTCTCGACGGCGATTGCCCTGTCCCGCGTTGGGTTCGAGGTGACGGTGGCCGAGCGCAGCCCGGCGCGTGCCGTCGACGGCGGTGGCGGCCTTGGCGTCGACGTTGCCCTGCTCCGCGAGGTCACCGGGATCGATGCCGACCCGCCCGTGTTGCACGGGATCGACCGCGACGGCACCGCGTGGCACCTGCTTCAGGGATGGCTCGAGGAGCACGCGGTGAGTCTTGCCGGCGTGAGCGTGCTCCGCGGTATTCATGTGAGCGCAGTGGCGCCCGGCGGCCCGGACCGCACGGCGACGGTCAGCACGGCAGCAGGAGACACGCTCGCCGCCGATCTCGTGGTCGGGGCCGATGGCGCCCGCAGCACCGTACGCACCACCGTGGACCCCCAGCATCCGGACGCCGTCTACGCCGGGGTGCTGCTCTGGCGCACGCTCGTCGAGGAGCAAGCCATACCGCAGACAGTCGCGCTGCCGGTAGCGGGTGAGCCCGCCCGTGCGGTATACGCCGGCCCCTACCGCCTGGTGACCTATCCCGTTCCCGGACCCCACGGCGAGACCGTCGTCGGGAAGCGCCGCCTGAACATGGTCTGGTACGACCCAGAGCAGAGCGGGCTCCTGCAGGAGGCAGGCCTGCTCGACGGCCAGACGGTGCACGGCAGCCTCGCCCCCGGCGCGCTCCCCGCGCCCGTCCGCGAGCGCCTGGCCGCCTTCGCGGCCGCGAGATGGCCGAGCCCGTGGGGCGAGGCGCTGACCCTGGCGCTGGAAACCGGGACGGTGTTCGGTACCCCGATCGTGCAGTACAAGCCCAGGCGGTTGGTCGCCGGCCGAGTCGGGCTGGCCGGGGACGCCGCACACGCGGCGAGCCCGATGGTCGGCGGCGGGTTCCGACAGGGCTTGTATGACGTGCGGGCCCTGGCCCAGGCGATGACCGCAGTCAGCTCGCCGGATCGGGTACCGGCCGCGCTAGTCGGTTACCAGGAAGCACGCCTCGCGGCAGCGATCCGGCACGTGACCAACAGCGAGCAAGAAACGGCCGTCTACCTGGCGCACGCGGCGAGGAGGACAGATCCGCCACACTCACCCAGCCCGTTCAGATCGGAGGTGAGAGATGACCGTGAAGAGAAGCTACGTGAACCACCAGACCCGGTACGAATTACACGATAACGCGGGCTTGTCGTCTGTCCTGACCTACACCGCTGCGCCAGACGAGCCGGCGACGTGGAAGTGCCTGCTACCCGGCCCCGGCGGCACCGAGGACGTCTACGCCACCCATCGCTTTCTTGCACCGGACGCCGGGAAGCTCAGGGCCTGGCTGACGCCCGTCATCGGTGGCGATCATGCCGCCGAACTAGCCGAAGCCGTCGATGCCGCGCCCCCCGCAACAGCCGCCTGGACAAGGCACGAGAACCACGATGACCGACCCTAGAGACGCTCGAGGTCAGTCGTTGGCGCCGATCACTTTGAAGTCGTTGTTGACGAAGATGTGGTGGGGCCAGTTGACGCCTATGTTGTGGACCTCGTAATCGCCGTTGCTCAGCTTCACGACTCGATCGACGACGCCGCCTGGGTAGGTGAGCAAGGCGGCTTCGGTGGCCTTGTTCGCGGTGGTTCCGCTAAGGATGGTGCCGGTTCCTTGCTTGTAGCTGGTCGGGATCTGACCGACCGTCTTTGACTGGTCGCCCGTCCCGCGGTTGAAGGCAACTACTTGGGACGCGGTTGTGGACTTGGGCTTGGGCGGTCCGACGATGATCTCCGTGGCGGTGATCGTGGTGTTGTTGTCCGTTCCCAGCACGAGGACGGTCTTGCCTTTGGTGACGGCGCTCTTCGACACCGCGGTCGAGCCCTTCAGGTATTTGGTGGACGATGTCTCCTTGATGGTCACCTTCTCACCGGTCGAGGTAGACAGGGTGAAGCCGGACGTGGAGACGCTACCCACGGCCCCGATCGAGCCGCCTGCGGCCGGCCCGGACCGGGCATTGGATCCTCCGCCGCTGGATCCGAAGGCACCCGCACCGGCGGCGTGTGCTGCTTTGGTCGAGGAGGAGGTGGTGGCGGCGGACGAGCTGCCGCTGCTGGTTAGGCTGAGAACGCCGGCTGCGGCTCCGGCGAGGACGAGCGCGATGGCGGCGATAGCAATGGGCTTGGTGAGTCGGTGGGAAAACATTCAGCGCTCCTTCGGTGAGGTGACATCTCTCAGACTGAAGGGCCACGCTGGGATGCTCCTGCGAGCGGCCTGAGAGTTCTCTGGGAGCGGCTGGTCAGCCGGGCGCGCCTGGAGGCCCGGGCGCCGGCGACAGTAGTTTGAGGAGTAGCGGCCGCAGCTCGTGCGGCCGTCGTGTCATCTGTTTCCAGGTGGTGCGGATGATCGTCCAACCGGCCGCGATCAGCCGCTGGTCGCGCTGACGGTCGGTCTCGAACCGCTGGCGGGTCAGGTGCCACTTCTCGCTGTCGGCCTCGATGACGACGCGCTGGTCACGCCAGACGAAGTCCACGCGGATGGGCGGGCCGCCGTCGTCGAGGATCACGAACTGGTTGGTGTCCGGGTCGGGGATGCCGAGCGGCCGGGTGATCGCGAGCAGACCCTCCTCGTTCTCGCTCCACGTGGGTGTCCTGCCGATGTAGTGCTCGTCTCAGAACCTCGACGAACGGCTTTGGCGCCTGGGCGAGTGGGGTTGCGGGCCAGTTGGTCGTCGATCGCCTTGAGGTCGAACACCTCGGCGATCTCGGCCTGGTCGAACGCTCGCTCGAGCTGGCGCATCGTTACGACCTCGCCGAGATCGAGGAGGGTGCGGGCGACGCTCGTACACGGGATGTTGTTGACGAGCGTCACGTCTGCCGGCGTGAGCTTGGTGGAACGATGCACCGCGACGCCTTCGTGCCGGCGGGCGGAGCGGCACGGCACGGTCACCTCGATCTTGGTCCACCCCCAGTCGCGGAGCTCCAGCAATGCCGCCGCCGAGCGATGGGAGAGGACCGCACCGGGGCCGCACGCGAGCGCGGCCGCCATCCACAGGCCTTCGCGCTTGAGCAACTCGCGGGGGACGAGCGAGTAGACCGTCTGATGGATGCGGTGGACGCGACCGGTGGCGGCGCGCTTGTGGACGGCCGCGGTTGTCAGTCCGAGGCCCTGAAGCTGGTCCAGCCCCAACACGCCGTGCTGCGTCCGGCTGAGCTCCCCCAAGGCCTGGTCGAGAAACCGCCCAGATATTCCGGTTTCTCGACCACGCTCGGACACGGGACCGATCGTGCACGAAAAAACGTGACAGGTGTGCGACGCGGTGTGCCAATCCGGCGCAACCGACCCCCTAGACTTGCGGTATGGCGACGCGGTGGCCGGCGACGGGCCTCGCGTAGGCTGCGTCGAGGCGTCGGACGATCGCTGCGCGTCGCGGCCTCAGCGAGTTGGCGCTGATCCCGAGCAGACGGGCGATCTCATCCGGTGAGGCCCGCAACAGCAGCATTGCCACGATCCGGCGATCGCCCTCGTCGACGCGGTCCGCAAGTTCGCGGAACGGGTCCGGCACCAAGGCCGGAAAGACCTGTTCTCCGGCGTCGATGCGCGCCAGTATCTCGGCCAGCCGTTCGGCGCCGGTCTCAAGGTCGAACACACCGTCGCCGCCGGCGATCATCGCGGCACCCGCGAGCCAGGAGTCGCCCGCGGTGCCGTAGATGAGCACGGGTGGAGGCTTCGAGATTCCCTTGAGGCGATGCGTGAGCCTCAATCCCTCGCCTCCTCCGAATTCCGCCGAGACCATGACCAGATCGGAGGCGTGCCGTGCGGCGAGGCTCATTACCTGGTCCATTCTCTCGCCAGTTCTGACGGCCGGAACGTCGCTCAGACTCCTGAGCAACGCCCAGGCTCGGAAGCTCGTGGCACGGCGATCGTCGGCCAGTAGGACGTCGATATCGCCTTTCCGACTGCGACTTTGTCGTGTCTGAGCGGTTGCGGAGCGGTCGACACCTGATCGTGAGGAACTTATGGGGGTAGCAGTGGTCATCACAAGTCGCATTCATTACGGGTCGCTCGCCCGCGGAGGCGAACGATGAGCATTGGGATCTAGCCTGAGTTGGTGTGCTGTCCAGTCGCTCCGCAGGCTTTGAACGCGGCCTGACGTGCGGGGTTGGAGGATGTCGCGCCGCCGGCGGGCGGCGTTCCCGTGTGTGTGGTCGACGTCCCGCTCCCTGCGGGGTGTGACGGGATGGTGAAGCCGTGTTGCTCCAGGCATTTCTGGAACGCGGCGCGGTCCGTGCTACTGGTTCCGCTCGCTGAAGCCGTGGCCGAGGCGGACGGCGTGGTCTTGCTCGTGGTTGTGCCGCTGCCGGTGCTGCTGCCGCAGGCGGCGATCACCACGGTGGTCGCGAGCGCGGCAACGCCGAGCGTCACTCGGCGCGCTCGCCGGGGGGTGGGGTTTCGGAGGTTCATCTCAGATGTCCTTTGGTTGGGTGCTTTTTCAGCCGGCAGTGCCGGTGGTGGTCGGGCTCGAGCCGCTGCCTGTGCTGGCCGCGCCGCTGCCCGTCCCGGCCGCGCCGGTGCCGGTGGCGGTGCCGCCGCTGCCGGTGGCGCGCGCGCCGGAGTCGGTGACCGAGGTGGCGGTGATCGTGCCGCTCGAGCTCTTGGCGCCTTGGATCACGACCGTGTCGCCGGGCCGGATGGATGTCTTGGACACGCTCTGGTTCTTGGTGATCTCGGTCGCGGAGGAGAGGGTGACCTTGACGGTGTTGCCGGAGCTGTCGGTCAGGTAGATGGTGTTGCCGTTGACGCTTGAGACGGTGCCGAACGACGCGTTGCCGCCGCCTCCTGCCGCGCCACCCGCGAAGCCGGCTCGCGCACCCGCGCCCGCTCCGGCGGCGCCCGCGCCTGCTCCGCCGGCCCCCGCCGCAGCGGCGGGCGTGGCGGTGCTGCTGACTTGGCTCTTCTCGACGCGGACCCCGCCGTAGAAGCCCGCCGCGCAGGTGATCACCGCTGCCAGCGCGGCGCCTCTTCGGTTGAGCCACCGCCGCCGCGGGCGACCGGGGGTGGTCGGTTGTTCCCATTCCTGGTCGGGTCGGGGGGTGTCCCAGTCCTGGGTCTGGTTCTCGTATGGGATGGTGCTCATTGCGTTCCTCTCGCTACAGGTGGGTTCATTCGAATCGCAGCGCCTGGATCGGGCGCATCGCCGCCGCGCGGCTCGCAGGGTAGGTGCCGAAGAACAGGCCGGTCACCAACGCGGCGCTGAAGGCCAGCGCGATCGAGTAGGGAGCGATCACCGGATGGACGCCGGCGATCGTGAACTGGCTCCCGATCACGCCGGTGAGAACACCCGCGATGCCGCCAAGCAGCGACACGAGCACGGCTTCGATCAGGAACTGGGTCAGGATGTCCGAGCGGCGGGCTCCGACCGCCTTGCGGATTCCGATCTCGCGAGTTCGTTCAGTGACCGAGACGAGCATGATGTTCATCACGCCGATCCCTCCGACCAGCAGCGAGATCGCTGCGACCTCTCCGAGCAGTGTGGTGAACACGCTGCTGCTCGACGCAGAGGTCTGCAGGATCGACCCCTGGTTGATCACGCTGAAGTTGCTCGTCCCTCCCGAGCCCGCCGTGGGCGGGTCGAGCTGGTTGAGGATGTCGGTGACCTCGGTCTGGGCGGCGCTCAGCTGCGGCTCGGACTTCGCCTGTACGACGATCTGGCTGATCGATCCATAGCCGGTCAGGGTGTCCTGCACCGCGGTCAGCGGGGCGAAAGCGACGTCGTCCTGGTTGGCGGTCCCGTTCGATCCCTTCGAGGCGGTGACGCCGATGATTTGGTAGTTGGTGCCGTTCACCTGAACGGTGTCGCCGACGGGGTCCTGCCCGTTGAACAGCTCGCTGACAACTGTCGGGCCGACGACGAGCACACGGCTGTGGTCGTTCTCCTGAGCGCTGGTGAACCAGGACCCGTCGGTCGTGCTGTAGCTGCGCGCCTGCTCGTAGCTCGGAGTGGTGCCGACAAACGTGGAGGGCGAGTACGTCGTGCCCTCGTAGGTGAGGGTCACGCCGTTGGCGTTGACCACCGGCGAGACGCTCTGCACATCGGGCGCCTGGAAGCTGTTCTGCAGCGCGGTGGCGTCGGGCAGCGTGAGGGAGGTGCTGGACGTGGACGTGCCGCGGAGTCCGCCGAGGGACGGGGTGCTCTGCACCAGCAGCACGTTGGAGCCCAGCGCGTCGATCTGTTGCTGCACCGCGTCCGAGGAGCCGGTGCCCACGGCGATCAGCACGATCACCGACCCGACACCGATCATCAGCCCGAGGATCGTCAGGCCGGTGCGGAGCTTGTTGGCGATCAGTCCCGCGAACGCCACTCGGATCGTCTCGATCATGCGACCCTCCCCTCGGCCTCGGCCTCGGTCTTGGCCCGCTCGTCGGCGACGATCGCGCCGTCTCGGATCCGAATCACACGCCGCGCATGGGCGGCGACTTCCTCCTCGTGGGTGATGAGGACGATGGTTCGTCCTTGCTGGCTGAGCCGCGCGAAGATCCCGAGGACCTCCTCGCCTGAGGTGGTATCGAGGTTTCCCGTTGGCTCGTCGGCCAGGATCAATGCCGGGTCTGTGACCAGCGCTCGCGCGATCGCGACGCGCTGTTGCTGGCCTCCGGACAGTTCCGAGGACTCGTGGTTGACACGGTCGCCCAAGCCCACCGCCGCGAGCGCGGCGAGCGCCCGCTCGCGCCGCTGCGAGCGCGGTACGTCCGCGTAGGCGAGCGGCAGCTCGACGTTCGCGAGCGCCCGCGTGCGCGGGATCAGGTTGAAGCTCTGGAACACGAACCCGATGAACCGATTACGCACATCCGACAAGGAGTCCTCGTCGACATCGCGCACGTCGAGGCCACGGAGCAGGTAGGTGCCGCTCGTGGGCGTGTCCAGACACCCGAGGATGTTCATAAGCGTCGTCTTGCCGCTGCCCGAGTGCCCCATGATCGCGACGTACTCCCCGCGCTCGATGCGGAGGCTGACACCGCGCAGTGCGTGCACGGCGATATCACCGACCTGGTAGGTCTTGTGTACATCGCGAATGTCGATCACCGGCGCATCGCCTTGATGCGGTCGCTGCGGCCTCGCCGCAGGCTGGGGCCGGCGGACCGTGTGGCGCCGCTGGGGCAGACGCGAGGCGAGCCGACGGAACTCGTGCAGGTCGCCGCGCATTACCTCGCACCTCCCGCGGCCCCGCCGGCCCCGCCGCCACCCGCGGCGCCGAACCCGCCGGCACCGCCGAACCCGCCGGCCCGGCCGCCCGTGCCACCGAGCGTCCCAGTGGACGAGCCGGTTGTGCTGGTCGTGGCCGAGCTCAGCGACGGCAGGGCCGTCTTGATGGCCACCTGCTCGCCGGCGCTCAAGCCGCTGAGGATCTGGGTGCGGCTGTCGCCTCGCAGGCCGACCGCCACCTGTTGCTGGGTCTGCTTGCCATTGCGCAGGACCGTGACCGTGGCCAGCGATCCACTCCCCGTCACGGCGGCATTGGGGACATTGACACCCTGGGCCTGCCCGACGATCACGGCCACGGAGGCGCTCATGCCCGGCTTCACGCTCGAGTCGCCCTGGTCGAGCGTCAGCGTCACGTCGTAGGAGACGACGCCGCTGCTCGTCGTCCCGACCGGCGAGATCGCGCTCACGTGAGCGCCGAGCTCGACGCCGCTGAGCGCGTCGGGCGTGACCGTCGCGGTCTGTCCCACCTTCAGCTTGTCGACATCGGACTCGCTGAAGGCGACGGTGACCGTCATCGTGCCGGTGTTGACGATCTCTGCGAATGGCGAGCTCGAGCTGCCCGACCCGGAGGACGACGTCGAGGTGCTCGAACCACCGAGAGTGCCCGCTGTGGTCCCAGAAGCCGCGCCGGTGGAAGATCCCGACGAGGATGAGGTTGTGCTCGACCCGCTCGAGGTACCAGACGACGACGCGCTGTCGGTCGAGCCGGCGGACACCGCATCACCCGGGGATAGACCAGCCATCGAGACGATCGTCCCGCTGATCGGCGAGTAGAGGTTCGTGTCGTTGAATGCGGTCTGCGCGTTGTCCAGGCTCGCCTGCGCGCTGTCGACCGCGGCCTGCGCCGACGCGATGCTCGCCGCCGTGGACGTCGTGCTGCTGGAGGCGCTCGTCGCCGAGCTGCCGCCTGACGTCGAGCTGCTGGTCGTGGACGACCCGGATTCTGCGCTGCTCAGCTGGTCCTGGGCAGCGGTCAGGGTCTGTTCGGCCTGGTCGAGGGTGAGCTGTGCGCTGCTCTGGTCAAGGGTTGCGAGCAGCTGGCCCTTGTTGACGTGCTGGCCGACCTGAACGTCAACGCTTGACAGCGTCCCGCTCATCTGGAAGTTCACATCGAGATCGGTCCCGGGCTCGATGTTGCCGCTCCCGGTCACAGTCGACTGAACGACGCCCTGCTCCGCGGTCACGATCTCCGTCGAGGTTCGGGCCGAGCTGGCTGGCGGCCCGATTTCGGACACCGCCAGGACGGTCACCAGGACAGCCAGCGCCAGGAGCAGGTACAGGTGCCACGGACGACGTCGAGGCTCAGCCATGATGCGCCCCCTCCGTTCGGAAGGGCTGCTCACGCGGTGGGCTGTACTGGGTGGGGATATCGGAAGCGAGATTGATCATGCGATCAATCTCGCTCGCCCGGGTGAGACCCGCGTAAGCGCAGCCTGAGATATCGCTGAGAGCGAGCGACGCCGGCGCTCAGGCGTGCTCGCCGGCGCGAACCGACGCGCCGGCCTGACGCTTTGACCCGGCGTCCGCGCCGGGGGCGTCGTGCGTGATCGGCAGACTCACGCGAAACACCGCCCCACCGTCGGAGGCGTTGTAGGCGTGAATCTCACCGTGGTGTGCTTCCACGATCGCCTTGACGATCGCCAGACCCAGCCCGGCGCCGCCGCGCCCGCGGCTGCGTCCGCCTTCGCTGCGCCAGAAGCGCTCGAACACGTGGTCGCCGGCGTCGGCCGGCAGACCGGGGCCATGGTCGCGGACCTCGAGCAGAGCCTGGTCGCCGTCCCGGTCAACGCTGATCTCGATCGGGGTGTCCGGTGGTGTGTGGATCACCGCGTTGCGGGTGAGGTTGGATAGGACCTGACGCAGCTGCTCGGGATCCGCATGCACCCACACAGGCCCAGACACATGGAGGCGGACCTCCCGGTTCGGTGCGACCGCTCGTGTGTCCTGGGCGGCGTGCTCAACCAGCTCGCGTAGGTCGACCTCGACCAGCGGTGTCTCGGGCACCTCATCCATTCGCGCGAGCAACAGCAGGTTCTCGACCAGGGCGCTCATCCTCGTCGCCTCCGCCTCGATTCGCCCCATCGCGCGTTCGACCTCGGCCGGATCACTGGCCGCACCGAGGCGAAACAGTTCCGCATAGCCACGGATCGAAGTGAGCGGCGTCCGCAACTCGTGCGACGCGTCGGACAGGAAGCGACGGAGACGATCCTCACTCGCGGTGCGGTCGGCGAACGCCCGCTCAATCTGTCCGAGCATCTCGTTGAGCGACATTCCGAGGCGGCCCACCTCGGTTCGGTCGTTCGCCGGACTGACGCGACGGGAGAGATCGCCGCGCGCGATCTCGCTCGCCACGCGTCCCATCCGCACCAACGGTCGCAGGCCCACGCCAATCACCATCCACCCGAGCGCAACCAGCGCCAGAATCACGCCGGCGCCCACCAGAGCTTCGACCTCGATCAGGCGCTGGAGGGTCTGATCGGCGTCATGTAGGGGAACCGCGACCACGAGTACGCGACCCCCGCTGATGGCGAACGCCGCGGCGCGATAGCGCAAGCTCGAACCCGCCACCGAATTGACCGTGAACAGGCGAACGGACCCGGAGCGGAACTGCGAGATGGGAAAGCTGCGGGGCAGCGCCGGCGGCGACGCCGCGGGCTCACCGTAGGTGAACGAATGACTCTCGGTCAGCTTCCCGTTCGCATCGACCACGAGGCCGTACGTACCCGAGGTCTGAAACGTGCTCAGGGCGCTGCCGGAGCCCGAGGCAGCCGGCGGTCGGGCGGACCCCGATCCTCCCGGGTGAATCAGACCGAGTGCGACCGACACCGGAGTCCGCGAGTCGCCGACCTGCTGGTCTACTCGAGCGAGCAGGAACGAACGCTGTTCCTCATAGGTCACCACGGCCATCACGCCAAGCCCGACCGCGGCGAGGGCGACGAGACCGATCAACAGGCGCGCGCGTAGCGACAGCGCGCTCACTCCCTGGGAAGCCGCAGCGCGTACCCGACACCGCGCACGGTGTGCAGCAGCGGTGGCCCGTCGGCGTCGATCTTCTTGCGCAGATAGCTGATGTAGGTCTCGAGCACGCGCGCGTCACCGCCGAAGTCGTAACTCCAGACGTGATCAAGCAGCTGTGCACGGGTGAGCACCCGCCGGGGGTTGCGCATCAAATAGCGCAGCAACCGGAACTCGGTAGCCGTGAGCTCGATCGGACGGCCGGCCCTGGAGACCTCGAACGTGTCCTCGTCGAGTTCCAGATCCGAGAACCGCAGACGGCCCGACGATTCCCCGAGTGCCCCCGTCCGGCGCAGGATGTTGCGCAGCCGGGCGATGAGCTCCTCGAGGCTGAATGGCTTCGTCACGTAATCATCGCCACCGCTGGTCAGGCCGCGCACTTTGTCGGCCGTGGTGTCACGCGCGCTGAGGAACAGAATCGGCACCTCGGCATGCTCGGCGGACAGGCGCCTGGCGACCTCGAAGCCCTCCATGTCGGGAAGCATCACGTCGAGCACGATCACGTGGGGGCGCCAACGGCGGACCCGGTCCAGCGCCTGCTCGCCGCTGCCGGCCGACTCGACCCCGAAGCCGTTGTGGCGCAACGCCATCGAGATCACATCGACGATGCTCGGCTCATCGTCCACTACGAGTACACGCACGCCTTCAGACCGATCTTCCACACGACGATTATCGACCCCAAACCTGAGAGAACGCTGAGAACGTGGGCGCACTGTTGGTCGACGTCGCCGGGACGGGATGCCTTGACAGGGCCTACGCTCCGGGCTAGGCTTGAACAACCATTCAACTTCTTGAGTTGCTGTTCGGCTAGTCGTACACACGTTCAGGATTGGTCGCCCCGCCCGGGTAACCGGAGGTGCGATCGAATACGCCGGAACCGGGAGAGGGACCAATGACAGACGTATCCGGAGGCCATGGCTTCAGCCGCCGCGATTTCCTGCACGGTGGCGCGATGGGTGCGCTCGGACTCTCGGGTGCCGCCCTCCTGGCGGCATGCGGGGCGACGAGTGCCGCCGGCACCGGCGCATCGAGCACTACCAGCACGGGCCCGGCGGGCGGTGCCGCGGTCAAGGGCGGCACGCTACGGGTGGGGCTCGTCTCCGCCGGCAGCGCCGAGACGATCGACGTCCGTAAGGCGCTCAACTTCCCCGACTACGTCCGATTGTTCAACCTGCTGGATCCCCTGTTCTTCGCAGCGCCTGGCGGCCTCGTCACTCCGGGGCTTTGCCAGGCTGCACACCCGAACAAGGACGCCACTGTGTGGACGCTCGAGCTACGGCCGGGCGTGGAATGGCAGGACGGCTCACCGTTCACGGCCGACGACGTCATCTACACGATGCAGTCGAGCTGGCACTCGAAGCAGAGCAACATCTTCTCGCTGGCCGATTCGATCATCGACTACACGCGGCTGCGCAAGCTGGACAAGCTCACGGTCGAGGTCGGGCTGAAGCACGGGGTCGCGCAGTTCCCGTCGACGACGTTCACGCAGAACTCGTTTGTGATCAAGAACGGGACGACCGACTTCAACAAGGTCATCGGGACCGGCCCGTTCAAGCTCGATTCGTTCACCCCCGGCACGCAGAGCGTGTTCACCGCCAACCGCAACTACTGGGGCGCGCCGGCGCCCTATGTGGACACGCTGATCATTGACTCGAGCTACGCCAACGACACGTCGCGGCTGAACGCGCTGCTGGCCGGGGACGTCGACATCGTCCCGACGGTCGCGCCCGCGCTGGCCAAGGCCAACGCCGCCTCGGGCCGCATCGTGCTCGGCAACGCCCCCGGGCCGGCCTTCATCGCGCCGACGATGATAATCACCCGACCTCCGTTCACCGACGTCCGCGTCCGCCAGGCGCTGCGACTGCTCGCCGACCGCGAGGCCGACGTCTCCGAGGCGCTCGCGGGCTACGGCACGCCGGGCAACGATTGCCCGGGCCAGACGCTGCAGTTCTGGGCCAGCGATTTCAAGCGAGTCCCCGACCCCGAGCAGGCGAAGTCGTTGCTCAAGGCGGCGGGGCACGAGAACCTGTCTCTCACGCTCTACACGTCGGACATCATCCCCGGGATGAACGAGACCGCGACCTTGTACGCCCAGCAGGCGTCGGCCGGTGGCGTGAACGTCAATGTCAAGGTGGTCGACCCGTCGATCTACTACAGCGCTGCGTCGCCGGGCGGCAACTATCTCCAGAAGACGTTCTCACTCAACAACTGGACGACCGAGACCAGCTCGATGGCGCTGTTCTATCTCTCCGCTCTGTACAAGGACGCGCCGTACAACGAGACAGGCTGGACCACCCCGCAGGCAGATCAGTTGCTGTTCGACGCACTGTCGGACACCAACCCCGCCACGGCCGAGCAGAAGTGGCATGCGGTCCAGCAGCTTCAGTTCGACCAGGGCGGTTACATCATCACTAACAACTTCAACTGGCTTGACGCATACGCTCCGAAGGTAAGAGGAATACAGACCACCTCCGCCGGGCCGTGCGACTATTACAACTTCAAACGCGCATGGATCGCCGCGTGATCGTTCGGGCATAGCGTGGCCTCGGTGTTGCCACTCGAGGAGGCTCTTCCGGTTGGGGACCTGCGCGACGAGGCGTTGGACCCGTCCGCGGGTGAAAGCCCTGTAAAACCAGGGTTTCGGACGCGTCATCCCGCTTTTGCCTTCATGGTCAGGAGGGTCGCTGCCGGCCTCGTGACGCTCCTCGTGGCGACCATGCTGATCTTCGCCGCGGTCGAGGCGCTCCCCGGGAACGTCGCGTCAGTCGTGCTCGGCCGCAACGCCACGCCGGCGCGCGTGGCCGCGCTTCAGGCCGATCTTCACCTGAACGATCCGCTTCCGACCCGATACGTGCACTTTCTCGGAAACCTGGTGACCGGGCACCTTGGTGACTCCTCGGCGGCGTTGGCTCAGGGTCGTACCCTGCCCGTGTGGCAGGTGATACGCGACCCGCTGCGCAACAGCCTCGTGCTCGCCGTGCTCACGATCATCATCTACGTACCGCTGTGTCTGCTGCTCGGCACGGTTGCCGGGCTGGTCGCCGGGAGAAAGGCCGACCACGCGATCTCGCTGGGCGCGCTCAGCGTCGGGGCGATGCCTGAGTTCCTGATCGGGACCCTCCTGATCGTGATCTTCTTCACCAAGCTCAACCTGCTTCCGCCTGTGTCACAGATCGAGCCGGGGCAAACGCCGTTCTCCAACCCGAACGGGCTGATCCTGCCCGTGTGCACGCTGCTGCTCGTCAGCACGGCGTTCGGCACGCGACTGGTGCGCGCGTCGGTGGTCGAGGTGCTGCGTGAGGACTACGTCGCCATGGCCCGGCTGAACGGCCAGCCCGAACGCCGAGTGATCCTTCGCTACACGTTGCGCAACGCGCTTGGTCCGGGGATCCAGGCATTGGCCCAGACCGTGCAGTACCTGATCGGAGGGATCATCGTCACGGAGAGCGTTTTCGACTACCCCGGGATCGGCAACAAGCTCGTACAGGCTGTCTCGGTTCGCGACGTCCAGGAGATCGCGGTGATCGCCGCGATCCTCGCCACCGTCTACGTGTTCACGAACATCCTCGCCGATCTGGCCGTGATGCTCGCGGTTCCGAAGCTGAGGACGCAGGCATGAGACGGGTCGGACAACGCCTCCCGCGGGCGCTCAGGACGCGATCCGGCGCGGTCGGATTCGCGATCCTGGTATTCGTCGTCGGCGTGGCCCTGCTCGGGCCGTTATTCGCCCCGCACGGGATCGCGGTGCCGATCGGGGGTCCCGGCCAGACACCGTCGAGCGCGGCGCCGCTCGGCACCGACTACCTGGGCCGCGACGTCCTCTCGCGGCTGCTCAACGGCGGACGGTCGGTGATCTGGATCGGTGGCGCCGCGACGCTGCTGGCGTATCTGATCGGGCTCGCGATCGGGCTCGTGGCCGGCTACAGCCGATCGGTCATCGATCCGTTGCTGATGCGCGGGGTCGACGTGCTGCTCGCGTTCCCCGCCCTGCTCGTGCTGCTCCTGCTGGTGGGTGGCCTCGGTCCGCATGTCACCGTCCTGATCGTCGGCGTCGCGCTCGTGCAGCTTCCCGGGATCGCCCGGATCGTGCGAACCGCGACGCTCGAGATCTCCACGCGTGGCTTCGTCGAGGCAGCCGAGGCGCGTGGCGAGTCGACGTCCGCGCTGCTGGTGCGGGAGATCCTCCCGAACATCGCCCCGATCATCCTCGCCGACTTCGGCATCCGGTTCGGCTATTCGATCATCCTGATCGCCAGCGTCAACTACCTCGGCCTCGGGCTCGCCCCGCCGGCGGCGGACTGGGGATTGATGATGTCCGAGAACCAGCAGTTCATCGCGGTCAACGTGTGGGCGGTACTCGCACCGGCGATCATGCTCGCGCTGCTGACGATCGGCGTGAACCTGGTGGCCGACGCCTACGTGCGGACGCTGGGGCGGTCGACCGTGGTGCGGACGCGCCCGTCGTCGATCCTGATGAGTCTCAGGTCACGGACGTGATGGCACTCAGCGCTCCTTCACCCGTCGCCGATTCCCCGGTGCTCGACGTCCACGGCCTCCGGGTCGAGACTGCGTCGGGCGCGCCGATCGTCGCCGACGTCTCGCTCCGGCTGGCGCCCGGGGAGGCCCTCGGGCTGGTCGGCGAGTCGGGGTCGGGCAAGACGACCACCGTGCTGTCACTGCTGGGGTACACGCAGGCCGGCGCGCGGATCACCGGGGGCGAGATCACGATCAGTGGCGAGGCGATGCAAGTGAGCCGCCCGGTCGGCGCGCGCCGCCTTCGCGGCCGCCTGATCTCCTACGTGCCGCAGAACCCGGGCAACGCCTTGAATCCCTCGATGCGCATCGGCCCGGCCGTGCTCGACATGCTGCGCGCCCACCGTTCGGGTGAGAAGCCGCAGGTGGATGACGCCGTGACCGGATCCGCGCTCGAGCGGGCCGGGCTGCCGGCTGACCCGATGTTCCAGCGACGCTATCCGCACCAGTTGTCGGGTGGCCAGCAGCAGCGTGTGTGCATCGCGGTGGCGCTCGTATGCGAGCCCCCGGTGGTGGTTCTTGACGAGCCTACGACCGGACTGGACGTCGTCACCCAGGCGCGGATCCTCGATGAGCTCCGCCGGCTCAGGCGCGATCACGGGATGGCGATGCTCTACGTGACCCACGACCTCGCCGTCGTCGCGGGCTTCGCCGATCGACTCGCGGTGATGTATGCCGGACGGATCATCGAAGAGGGTCCGACGGACCAGATTCTGCGGCATCCCAAGCATCCGTACACGCGCGGCCTGCTGACCTCGATCCCCGATCACGTGCACCCCCAGGAGCTCGAGCCGATGCCGGGCGTGGCCGTGGGGGTGGGCGAACACCCGATCGGTTGCGCATTCGAGGAGCGCTGCTCGTTGCGAACCGACGAATGCGCCATGGGGGTGCCCGAGCTCCGAATCGTTCGACCAGGGCATCGGTCCAGGTGCCTGCACATCGACGCCGTGACCGAGCCGTCGCAGAGACCGGTGCGCGCGCGAGCCACCAGCGCCGCGGGAACGCCGCTGCTGATGGTCACCGGTCTGCGCGCCGAGCACCGCGGGCGCCACGGCGTGCTCACCGTGGCTCGCGACGTGAACTTCACCGTCGGACACGGCGAATGCGTAGCGCTCGTTGGCGAATCGGGCAGCGGCAAGACGACGATTGCGCGGACCATCGTCGGGCTGCATCCGATCGCCGGTGGTCGGATCACGCTCGGCGGACAGGAGCTCGCCGGCGCGGCGCGGGGCCGCTCGCGCGAGCAGCGCCGGCGCGTTCAGATCATCTTCCAGAACCCGAGCGACGCCCTCAATCCACGCCACCAGGCCCGGTCGATCGTCGCTCGCGCGGCGCGGACGCTTCGCGGTCTGTCGTGGCCCGAGGCGCTGGAGCAGGCCAACCAGCTGCTCGACCTCGTCCGCCTCCCACGCGGGACGGGCGACCGCTACCCCGCCGAGCTGTCAGGCGGGGAGCGCCAGCGAGTCGGGATAGCCAGGGCGCTGGCGGCTGAGCCGGAGCTGATCGTCTGCGATGAGATCACCTCCGCACTCGACGTCTCGGTCCAGGCGGCGGTGCTCCGGCTGCTGGGTCAGCTGCGCGCCGAGCTCGGGCTGGCGCTGCTGTTCATCACCCACGATCTGGGCGTGGTCGCGTCGGTCGCGGAACGCGTGCTCGTCCTCGATCGCGGAGTGCTGGTCGAGACCGGTGACACCCTCACCGTGCTGCGAACCCCAAGGCACGGTTACACCCAACGCCTGCTGGCGGCGGCCCCGAGCCTGCACCAGGCACTGCACGCCGAGGGCTCGCCGCAGCCCGATGAGAGCCGAAATGGAAACTAGCTCAATCCAGTCCCGTGTCCCGATCGAGGACATTCGCCGCGTCGAGCTGATCACCGCGACGCTGCGCGTGATCTCCGCTCAGGGCTTCGAGCGCACGACTGTGCGCGATATCGCCCGGGCGGCCGACGCCTCGGTCGGCAGTGTCAACTATTACTTCAAGAGCAAGGACGATCTCCTGCGCGCGGCTGTCGCCGAGACGGACGCCCGCTTCCGGAGCCAGGTCAGGCAGGCCGTCGCGGACGCGAGCGAGTATCCGGCCAAGCTCGCCCGCGTGATCGACCTGTGCTTCCCGGACGAGGGCGAGGACGGTCCGGACTGGGCGGTGTTCGTCGACTTCTGGTACCGGGCCTCACGCCACGAGTCCTACCGCACAATCTTCGAGGAGGCACATGAGGAGTGGATCGAACTGCTGAGTCAGGTGCTGGCCGACGGCGCAGCCGACAGTGTCTTCTTCCTGAGCGCGGATCCGCGCGACGAGGCCCTGGCGTTCGCCGCGATGATCGACGGGCTCGCGCTGTACACCCGCGTGACCAAACACGTCGATACCGAGACCGCGCGGCGGATCGCCAAGGAGTACATCGACAGTCTCTGCCAGAAGGCCGCGCCGCCGCGCCGGGTGAAGCGATGACCCGCGGACCGGGAATCGCTGTCCGGCGACGGGAAACGGCTTCGATGAGGGCCGCCGTGTTCGTGGAGCCTGGGGTGCTACACGTCCTCGACCGCCCGGAGCCGACCGAGCTCGCTCCTGACGAGGTGCTCGTCGAGGTCGAGTGCTGCGGCCTGTGCGGTAGCGACGTGCACGCGATCGCGGTCCCTCCAGGTCACCCCACCGCTCCGGACACGATCATGGGCCACGAGTTCGTCGGGCATGTGGTCGCACGAGGGAGCGGCGTCGAAGAGCCCGCACTCGGCACGCGCGTCGTGGTGGATCCCGATCCCAAATGCGGCGCGTGCGCGAATTGCCGGCGCGGCATGCCGTCCGCGTGCCTGCGCCTGCGTGCGATCGGCGTCTACCGGGATGGTGGACTCGCGGCGCTCTGTCGCGTTCCGGCCCACGCGGCCTTCGAGATCTCCGAAAGCGTGCCGGCATGGCTGGCCGCCATCGCCGAGCCGCTGGCCTGCGTCGTGCACGGCGTACAGCGAAGCGCGGTGCAGCCGGGCGAGAGCGCCCTGGTGTTCGGCGGTGGCTCGATCGGCTGCATGTTCGCGGCGCTGCTCAGCACCGCCGGCGCCTACCCGACGGTGGTGGTGGAGCCGGCCGCGACCCGGCGCGAGCTCGCCCTGCGGTGCGGGGCCGATCACGCTCTGTCGCCGGAGGAGTGGGCCGCCTCTGGGCGAGAGCTGCTGCCCGGAGGCGCCGACGTGGTGGTCGACGCGGTCGGCTCGTTGTTCTCAGCCGGGCTCGAAGCGGTGGCCACAGGTGGGCGTCTCGTACTCATCGGCATGAACTCGAATGCTCGTGCCGAGGTCGCACAGAACGAGATCACCCGGCGTGGCCTCTCAGTGCTTGGTTCATACATATCGAACTTCACGTTCCCGACCGCGATACGCCTACTCGAGCGTGGCGAGCCCGACCTGTCGCCGATCGTCACCCATCGCCTCACGCTCGACGAGGTACGCGACGGCCTCGAACTGCTGCGAACGGGCGAGGCGCTCAAGGTGGTGATCGACCTCAATGGAAGCCGCTGAGCTGACACGGCACTCAGCCCGGATGGTGGCCTCGATCGCCAACGCCCCGTGCAGCTATGGCGCGTTCGAGGAGACCGTCGGCGTGGACCCCCTGGTCCCCGACGCGCTGGAGCTGCTCGACCAGGTGACCGCCGCCCGTTACGCCGGGATCGATCTCGGACCGATGGGATACCTCGGGAACGTCGAGGAGCTGCCGGCCAGACTCGCGGACCGACGGCTGGCGCTCGCCGGCGGGTTCATGGCGCTGCCGTTCGGCGATCCAGGCCATCTCGCCGATGCGATCTGGCAGGTGGACGCGCTCCTCGACACGTTCGATGCCGCCGGCTCGTCGGAGCCGGAGCCCCGGCCGACGCTGGCCGGAATAAGCGAGCCTGAGGCCCGCCTCGCGGCGGATGGTCGCGCAGCTCGCGGTCCGCGGTGGTCGCGCGAGGCGTGGCAGCGATACGCGGACGGCGTCTCGACCGTGGCCGAGCGATGCCGGCAGCGCGGATACGAGCCGACCTTCCATCACCATGTCGGAACCGAGATCGAGACACCGGAGGAGATCGACCGGCTGCTCTCGTTGACCGATGTCGGGCTGTGCGTCGACACGGGCCACCTCGCGGTGGCGGGCGGCGACGCCACCGATGCCGTCCGCAGCTGGGGCCCGCGCATCAACCACGTGCACATGAAGGACGCCGACGCGAGTTCGCTCGCTGCGCTGGCCGCCGAAGGCGCTCCGGTCGAGGAGCTGTGGCGGGGTCAGGTGTTCGTCCCGCTCGGGGATGGCGACCTCGACTGCTCGCGGTTCCTGCATGCGCTCGAAGAGCTCGGCTACCGCGGCTGGATCGTGGTCGAGCAGGACATCTTCCCTCAGCGCGGCGCGCAGGCCGACAAGGTAAGGCTCGACCAGGAACGCAGCCGTGAGTTCCTGACCAGGCACGGCCTGTGAGCTCCCTGACCGCCGAGGTGCGGTACGACCCGTTCGCTGAGCTCGGCATCGAGGATCCATATCCGCTGTACGCGCGCCTGCGAGACGAGGCACCCGCCTACCACAACTCCGACCGGGACTTCTGGGCGCTGTCGCGGTTCGAGGATGTCCAGGCAGCTGCACGCGATTGGGAGACGTTCTCGAGCGAGCCGTGCGTCGACCCCGACTACGTCGGAGTGCGGCTTCGCCTCAACAGCTTCCTCGACCTGGATCCGCCGATGCACGATCTGCTGCGGCGGATCGTTAAGGCCCATTTCACGCCCAACGCGATCAAGCAGATGGAGGTCACGACCGGCGCCGTGGCCGACGAGCTGGTCGGAGCGTTTCTGGCAGCGGGTGAGGCCGACCTCGCCCGTGACTTCGCGTGGGGCCTCCCGCTCAAGGTGACGATGGCGCTGCTTGGTCTGCCGCGGGAGGATTTCCCGTTCCTTCGCGACACGTTCGAGCGGCTGTGGGAGGACAACCGGTTGTGGATCGAGCCGGCGCCGGATGCGCCGTCCCGGATCGCCGCCGCTCGGGTCCACGAATACTTCGCCGCCGCCATCCTCGAGCGCGAGCGCCAGCCGGCGGACGACGTGCTCACGACGATCGCCGAGGCGCATACGCGCGAGCTCGGGCTCGATGTGCTCGCCGAGCTCGCCATCGTCCTCTACATCGCCGGCTACGAGACGACCGCGAACCTGCTGTCGAACTCGCTCCTCCATCTCGCCGAGCATCCGGACCAGCGCGCCTGGCTGGTGGCAAATCCGGACCGGCTGCCGGAGGCCGTCGAGGAGCTGCTTCGGTTCGACGCGCCGGTGCAGGTCCTCGCCCGCAACACGACCAAGCCGGTCGAGCTTCACGGGGAGAGCCTGCCGGCGGGAGCGCGCGTGCTTCTGCTCTGGGGCGCCGCCAACCGCGACCCGCGACGGTACGACGACCCCGGTCGCCTCGATCTCGGTCGCCCGGTGCTCAGGCACCTCTCGTTCGGCAACGGCATCCACCACTGCCTGGGCGCACCACTGGCTCGGCAGGAGGCCCGGGTCGCGTTTGCGAAGCTGCTCGCACACATCCCCGAGTACGTGATCGGGGAGCCTGTGGTCCGGAATACGAACATGGTCTCGACTCGGGGCATCGTGTCCCTTCCGGCGAGCGTCGGGGTTCGGGTGACATAGCTCGCATTGAGCCGCGGGCGTCTGCGATGATCGGCAGATGGCCAAGGAGAAGGCGCAAGCGCCGGACGCTGAACCGGCGGAGAAGATCAAGTGGCTCGAGGATGTCGCGGGGCATGATTACGACGCTGCCGAGGCGTACCTGTCGATCAAGCTCGACAGCGAGGCAGTGGGCAAGCTGATCAAGCGGCTTCGCAAAGCGCCGCTCACCCACAGGCGCGCGAACGACATCCTGCGTGCCGCCGGCCTCACCGCCGCCCCGCTGGACGATCCGGGGGTCATGAAGGACCTGATCAAGGTCATCGAAGGCCAGCGCCTCAGTCCCGTGCTTGTGATCAGCGATCGAGCCGGCGCCGACATCGCTGACGGCTACCACCGGGTGTCGCTTGCGTACCGGATCGACCCTTACGCCGTGATCCCGCTCAAGCTCGGGTAGGCGCTCCTCCCGAAGCGTTCAGACGCGTCCGCGCGCCAGGTCGAGCAGGCGCCCGAGAATGCGCTCGCCGTCGACCCGCAGGCCGTTGTGGTCGTACTCACTCGTGATCCACGTCCTGATGGCGCGGATCTGCGCCGCCGTCTGCTCGGACAAGGATCGCTCGACATACATGTCCTCGAAGTAGACGGCGGCGGCCGTTGGAACCTCGTTGTGCCGGAGCGCGTCGTCGTCGTACAGGCGCGGCCATTCGCGCTCGGCGAGCAGGTGGGCGGCCTCGCGCAGCGGCCCGAGCGCCCCGTAGTCGTCGAACATCCACGGATAAACGTGCTCTCCGGTGAACAGCTCGGGGGCGTCGAACTCCGCCGGCAACATGCGCTCCGCCGACCACCGCGTCGCGCCGCCGTCCGCCCACGAGGCCTCGTGGAGAACGGCGTAGATCGGGTCGCGGGCGAAAGCGACGCCGCCCTCGACATCGTGCCTGAATGCCGGCGAGTCCGGCGGGAGCTCGAGCAGGTAATGCAGCCGTTCGGCCCCGTCGCTCATGCCGAGCATCTGCCCGAGCTGACGGAACCGCCGCCAGGTCAGCCGATCGCCGGACGGGAGCTCGAGCACGTCGTCGTCGAGCCGCTGATGCAGCGCCAGGGCGCGCTCGCGATCGGCGGGATAGCGCTCGTAGTAGCGGCGGTTGCGCTCGAGGACGCGCGCGTAGGTGTGGGCGTAGACCTCGTCGATGCGCGGTCCCAGCGGCGGGATGCCTCCGGTGATCAACGCTTCCCGCAGCCCTTCGGGCGCGAGCGACAGATAGGTGATCACGCACATGCCGCCGAAGCTCTGACCGAGCACGCTCCAGCGATCGACCCCGAGCTCGCGGCGGATCCATTCGGCGTCGCGGACGATCGAGTCGGCTCGGAAGTGGCACAGGTAGTCGGCTTGCTGCTCCGGACTCATGCCCGGGAGCGTTCCGATCGGCGTCGAGCGGCCCGTGCCGCGCTGGTCGAGCATCAGCACACGGAAGTTCGCGAGCGCTCGGTCCAGCCAGGAGGGTGAGTTCGGCCTGCGCGTGGGTCGCGGGGCCTCGAACCCGGGACCGCCCTGGAGGTACACGAGAAACGGCCGGTCCCGACCGTCGGGATCGGCGAGCTCCCGGGCGAACACCGTGATTCGCTCGCCGCGATCGTCGTCGTGATCGAGTGGCACCTCGAACGAGTGCTCGATCACGACCAGGCCTGGGAGCCGCGCCTCGTCGGGCATCGCTGAATCATGCACCTAAACGCCGCGATCCAACACCCCGACAGCCGGGGGGCTTCGGTGTAACGTCCCGACAGGCGGGGGGTTTGGTCTGTCGTGGCGTGCTTGACGCCTGACGATATGTGGGAACCTCTCTAAACATGACTCGCACTGAGGCAGCAAGCCCTCGAAACATGACTCGCCCTGAGCGTTTTGCGAACCTGCTCGGCGTGGTCGTCCCGTTTGCGGGCGTGCTCGCCGCGATAGTGCTGCTCTGGAACAGGGCGGTCAACGCCACCGACCTCGCGATTCTCGTTGTGATGTACCTGATCACCGCGATCGGCATCACGGTCGGCTTTCACCGGCTGCTCACCCACCGCGCGTTCCAGACCTATCCGTGGCTCGAGCGCACGTTCGCCGTGATGGGCTCGCTGGCCGTCGAGGGCTCGGTCCTCGACTGGGTGGCCGACCATCGCAAGCACCACGCCCATGCGGACAAGGACGGCGACCCGCACAGCCCGCATGTCGGGCACGGAAGCGGTCTGCGCGGGTTGTGGCATGCCCACACCGGCTGGCTGCTCGAGACCCAGGGGCAAGCCGACTGGAAGCGGTATGCGACGGAGCTGTACGAGGATCGACGCATGCGCCGGATCGGGCGCCGTTTTCCGGTGCTCGTCGTGGTCTCGTTAGCGGTTCCGACGATTGCCGGCTTCGTGCTGAGCGGCTTTACGCTCGGGGGCGCTGTGGGCGGCTACATCTGGGGCGGCCTGGTACGGATATTCCTCGTCCACCACGTGACCTGGTCGGTCAACTCGATCTGCCACTTCTTCGGGCGCCGGCGCTTCGACATCGAGGACCAGTCCACCAACGTCGCCTGGCTGGCGGTGTTCTCTATGGGAGAGTCCTGGCACCACAACCATCACGCTTTCCCGCGCTCGGCCTACCACGGCCTGCGTTGGTGGGAGTTCGACCTGTCGGGGCTGTTCATCTCCGCGCTCGCCAAGCTCGGACTTGCGTGGAACGTCATCCGCATCACCCCAGAGCGCCAGCTCCAGAAGACCGGCGCCTCGGTCCGCGCCGCTCACTGAGCGCGCGAGCGCGCCGGACTCACATCGCCGTTCCGGTGCCCGACAGCCATCAGCCGCCAGCTATCCGCGATGCGGAGCCCGACGATTGGAAGGCGATCTGGCCGTTCTTCCACGAGATCGTGGCCGCCGGCGAGACGTACGCCTACGACCGCGACATGGATGAGGCCGAGGGCCGTCGCATCTGGATGGTCGACCCACCGGGACGGACGGTTGTGGCTACCGATGCCGACGGCACCGTGCTCGGGTCGGCCAGCATGTACGCGAACCGTCCCGGTCCAGGCGCGCACGTCGCCTCCGCCAGCTTCATGGTCGATCCGCGCCATGCGGGCCGCGGAACCGGACGGGCGCTCGGCGAGGAGGTCATCGCGTGGGCACGCGACGGCGGCTTTCGAGCGATCCAGTTCAATGCCGTGGTCGAAACGAACGAGGCCGCGGTGAAGCTGTGGCGCTCGCTCGGTTTCGAGGCGCTGGCGACCGTTCCCGAGGCGTTCGACCACCCCGAGCACGGATACGTAGGCCTGCTCATCATGCACCGATTTCTGTAATGCGCGAGCATGTCCGGCCGTCGCCTAGTGCCAGGCCGCTCGATCGGGCAGCGGCCTGCGACGAACAAATCGCCCGTCCGTCCGCCGTCCAAGGTTGAATCCGCGAATCCATATCCCCATCTCAGGAGGAGTGCAGTGCCGTTAACACAAGCCCAGCTGGTGACCGCCGTCTCCGAACGTGCCGATTTGAGCAAGGCTGACGCGAAGCGAGCAGTCGAGGCGCTAGAGAACATCGTGCTCGAACAACTCGGCAATGCCGAGAAGGTCAGGATCGGTGGCCTCGTGCAGTTGACCGTTCGGGTCAAGCCCGCCACGAAGAAGCGGACCGGCCGCAACCCCGCGACCGGCGAGGAGATCACGATCGCCGCCAAGCCGGCCAGCGTCGACGTGCGCGCACGCCCGCTGGCGAAGGCCAAAGCCGCACTGCCGTCCGTGCAGAAGGCCCGCCGCCGGCTCGCCGCCTGATCGCCCGGACTCACCTCCGGCTGAACGCTCTACGCCAGCGGCGGTGGGTTTCCCTCGGCGCTGGCGGCGAGAGCGCTGTCCCAACCACATATCGAGCAGGCGTAGTCAAACGCCGAGTGGGCGAAGTCGAGGGCGACCGACCGCGGGCCAGAGCTCCTGCGCACGTCGTCCCAGTCGAGGACGTACTCGCCGAGCGTCGCGTCCCAGCGCGCCGGCGGGATCAGCGCATCGGCGAAACCGTCGGGTGCGGGATGCGCGTACGCGTAGAACGCGGCCTTGCCGTAGCGGCTGTCGCCCGGCCACCAGCCCACCGCGACCTCCTCGGAGTCCATCGCGTTGCGGAACAGGTAGTCGTTCGACGGCGGTTTGGCAGGCCGCCCCGAAAACAGATTCACGGCCAGGTCGAACGAACCCCACCAGGCGTTGACCGGTGTCGAGCGGCCGCGGTATGGCGCGCGGAACGCGGCTAGTACGAGCGCGGCCTGCGTCGCCGCGACGAAGTACGAGGCGACCTGATCGGTGTCATAGCTCGCGTGCTCGTCGTCCTCGTCGAGCGGCACGGTCCACGACACCTCCTGCGGCGTCGGGTCGATCGCCACGGGGCCCACGAGGCCGCTGACCGCTTCGAGCAGCGCACGCGTCACCTCGCCCACGGGCCGGTCGGGCGTGAGCAGCACGCGGCGGCCAGCGCCGCCGGTGTGCTCGACGACAGCTTCGTGGTTGCTCAGATCGAGTGCCACGACGAGCCCGCCCGATCCGTCCGGCGCCGGCAGGAGCGGCGTCTCCCATCCACGGGCGGTCAGGCGCAGCGCCACGTGCTGAAACTGAGGCTCGGGTGGGGCGAGCGCCACCGCGATCTTGCCGAGCACCTGGGTGTGCGCGTGGAGCGTGTCGCAGGTCGCGCTCCAATCCTCGTAAGAAACGGCCGGCCAAGCCGCGGGCATGTCTCCACGCTATACGATCGGAGCGGAGCCGCGCATGCGATTTCGCGTGAGTTCCCGACCGATGGGGCGCATGTCGATGTGCGACACCTCAAGCCGCGCGCCGGTGGCAGACTGTGCGCGTGCCATTCTGGCGTCCAGGACGCGATCGCGGCTCGAAGGCGGGTGGGGGCGGTGACGAGCTGCGGCAAAGCCCCGACAGGCCCACTGAGGCGTCGGAATCGCCGCCCGTCGAGCGTGCGATGCGGCGGGTCGCCGAGCAGGACACCCCGGAGCATCGGCGAGCCCTGTTCGAGCTGCTGCTGGAGACGACGCTACTCGCCGCCGCCGCCGACCCGTCCCCGCCCGACAGCAAACCGGGCCTTGCGACGCTCGCCGGAGAGAACGGCCCGGTCCTGCCGGTGTTCACGCGGACCGATGCCCTCCTCGCCTGGCGTCCGAGCGGCTACAAGGCGGTCGCGGTCGTCGGCCGTGCGCTGTTCGAGATGGCCGCGCAGTACAAGACCTCGAGGATCGAGGTCAACCCGGCCTCGGTCCCGCGCGGGTGGATCTCGCGCAACGAGATCGAGGCGCTCGCGCAGGGGCGGCTGCCGCTTGGCTTGACCCAGGAGCTCGCGCCGGCGGGCGACGTCAAGATCGGGCCACCCGCCGTCAGGCCTCCCGATGCGTTGATCGAGTCGACTCGCCGGGCGCTCGATGCCCAGCCGGACGCCGTCGCCGGGTGGTTGTTCGCGATGGTTCAGGGTGACGGCGCCCCGCAGCTGATGGTCGGGGTGCAGCTTTCGAACGGCCTCGATCAGGCGGCTGAACAGTCGACGATGCAGGCGATCGTCGAGGAGACGTGGGCGCGGTCGACCGACGCGGATCGCCTCAAGTTCATGATCGTCGCCCGGGAGGCGTTGCACAAGACGCTGGTCGGCGGCGGCGGCGAGCTGATCTTCAAGCGGTAGGCGGTGGAGCCCGGCGGGAGCGCCCGGACGGTCACTCGTATGATCCCCGGATGTCGACCCCCATCAGCGAGCTGCTCGCATTCGAGGAGCTGGAATCCTTCCTCGACGATCACGGGCTTGGGCAGGGTCCGATCAGCGCGGCGCCGATCGGCGACGGCGCCTCGAATCTGACTTATCTCATCGAGCGCGATGGCGCGCGCGTGGTGCTGAGACGCCCGCCACCGCCGCCGCTGCCACCATCGGCGCACGACGTGGTCCGCGAAGCGCGGATCCAGCTCGGGCTCGCTCCAGCCGGCGTCCGGGTGCCGAAGGTGCTCGCGGTGTGCGAGGACGATTCGATCCTCGGGGTGCCGTTCTATCTGATGGAGGAACTGGAAGGCACCGTGCTGAGCGGCAACGAGCTGCCGTCCGCGCTCGACACCGCCGAGCAGCGCCGGCGCGTCGGAGAGGAGATGCTCGACGGCCTCGTGCAGCTCCACGCGGTCGATTGGGAGGCGGCCGGGCTCACCATCGGCAAGCCGACCGGCTACCTCGAGCGGCAGCTGCGGCGCTGGACCGGCCTGTGGGAGGTCAACGCCACCCGCGAGCTCAGCCTGTGCGTCGAGGTCGGCGAGCGCCTCGCGGCGACGCTGCCGGAAAGCCCGCCCTCGACCGTCGTTCACGGGGACTACCGGCTCGGAAACGTGATGATCGGCAATCGTGCGCCGGCGCGGCTGGTCGGGATCCTCGACTGGGAGATGGCCACTATCGGCGACCCGCTCGCCGATCTCGGCTATCTGGTCGTGAGCTGGTCAGAACCGGGCGCCGATCCGCATCCCCTGTTGCTCACGGCGATCACCGAGCGGCCCGGGTTCCCGACGCGTGCGGAGCTGATCGACCGGTATGCGGAGCGGACCGGCCGGGACGTGTCCGCGCTCGACTGGTACCAGGCGTTCTCGCTATGGAAGGCGGCCGTGTTCTGTGAAGCGATCTACAAGAGATACCTTCGAGGCGAGCGGTCGGACGAGTGGTCGGCGTCGCTGAACGAGGGGGTTCCCAGGTTGCTCGAACTCGCGACCGGGTACCTGTAGGGGTGAGATCAGGCGTTTCGTGGAGGGCGAACGCCGGCGGCTCCGCCCTGCGGCGGACAATCGAGGAAGGGAGACCATGGACGCCACGCCATCGCGACTTCTGTTGAGTCCACTGAACTTTCTACGGCGAAACGCCCAGGCGCTCGGGCAGCGCCCCGCCGTCGTCCACGGGGAACGGCGGATGAACTACGCCGAGCTCGAGGAGCGCTGCAACCGGCTCGCGTCCGCGCTGCGCGACCGGGGCCTCGAGCGCCACGATCGAGTGGCGATCCTGGCGCCGAACACGCCGGCGCTGCTCGAGTCCCATTACGGCGTGCCGCTCGCCGGTGGCGTGCTGGTGGCGATGAACACGCGCCTGCGCTCCGGCGAGATCGAGCACATCGTCAAGGACTCGGGAGCGCGCCTGCTGCTGGTCGACGCGCAGCTCAGAGAGCTCGTCGACGGCGCCGACATCGGTGACGTCGACACGGTCGTGATCGAGGACACGGGCGAAGCAGACGATCCGTACGAGCAGCTGCTGGCCGGCGGCTCTCCGGACGAGCCCGAAAGCTGGCTCGAGGATGAGAACGAGCCGATCTCGATCAACTACACCTCGGGCACGACCGGGAAGCCGAAGGGCGCGGTCTACACGCATCGGGGCGCCTATCTTCAGGCCCACGGCGTAGCCATGGAGGTCGGCCTCGGCTACGACTCGGTGCACCTTTGGACGCTCCCGATGTTCCATTGCAACGGCTGGTGCCTGACGTGGGGGGTCACCGCCGCCGGCGGCGTGCACGTTTGCCTGCGCAAGGTCGAGCCGGAGCGGATCTGGCAGCTGTTCGAGTCCGAGGGCGTGACCCATTACAGCGGCGCGCCGACGGTCCACATGAGCATCGTCAACCACGACGCCGCTCACCCGCTCGATCAGCGTGTGACCGTCCCGACTGGAGGGTCGCCGCCGACGCCCGCGCTGCTGCGCAAAATGCGCGAGCTCAATCTGCATCCGATCCATCTGTACGGACTGACGGAGACCTACGGCCCGATCATGGGCTGCAGCTGGCAGCCGCAGTGGGACGAGCGCGACACCGACGAGCAGGCGCGGCTGCTCTCCCGCCAGGGTTACACCTACAACGGCGCCAACCTCGTCCGGGTCGTCGACGACGACATGGAGGACGTGCAGCGCGACGGCGAAACCGTCGGCGAGGTCGTGATGCGCGGCAACAGCGTGATGCTCGGCTACCACAACATGGTGCAGGAGACCGAGGAGGCGTTCCGAGGCGGCTGGTTTCACTCGGGAGACCTCGCGGTCTGGCATCCCGACGGCTACGTCGAGCTGCGTGATCGCTCCAAGGACATCATCATCTCCGGCGGCGAGAACATCTCGAGCATCGAAGTGGAGCAGGCGCTGTCGGAGCACGAGTCGGTCCTCGAGGCTGCCGTCGTGGCGACCCCGGATGAGAAATGGGGCGAGCGGCCCAAGGCGTTCGTGGAGCTCAAGTCGGGTCAGGACGCGAGCGAGGAGGACCTGATCTCGTTCTGTCGCGAGCATCTCGCCAAGTTCAAGTGCCCCGCTGCGGTCGAGTTCTGCGAGCTGCCGCGCACCTCGACGGGCAAGGTGCAGAAGTTCGTGCTCCGCGAGCAGGAGTGGCAGGGCCGCGAGAAGGCGATCGGATAGCCGATGCCGACCAACGGACTCGACCCACTCGCGCCGTTCCGGATGGATGGCAAGGTCGCGATCGTGACCGGCGCGAGCTCAGGACTCGGTGCACGGTTCGCGCGGGTGCTTGACGCCGCGGGCGCCAAGGTGGTGCTGGTGGCCCGCCGGCGCGAGCGGCTCGAGCAACTGGCGTCGGAGCTCCACGACGCGCTCCCGGTGCCGTGCGATCTCGCCCGCCTCGATGTCGGCAGCGTCGTCGAGGCGACGCTGGGGCGATACGGCCGCGTCGACGTGCTCGTCAACAACGCCGGCATGGTCGACGTGGTTCCGGCGGAGGACGAGCCGCTCGAGGCCTTCCGCGAGGTCGTCGACGTCAACCTCGTCGCGCCATTCGCGCTCGCCCAGCGCGTCGCCCGGGCGATGATCGAGAGCGACGACGGCGGCGTGATCGTGAACGTAGCGTCGGTGCTCGGGCTGGTCGGCGCAGGCCAGATCCCGCAGGCGGGCTACGCCGCGTCGAAGGGCGGGATCGTCAATCTCACGCGCGAACTGGCCTCGCAATGGGCCAAGAAGGGGATCCGCGTCAACGCGCTCGCACCCGGCTGGTTCGAGTCCGAGATGAACGAGGACATGCTCTCGAGCGAGAAGGGCCAGCAATGGGTGGCGCGGCGGGCGCCGCTCGGACGCCACGGCCGCGAGGGCGAGCTCGACGGCGCGCTCCTGTTCCTCGCCAGCGACGCGAGCACCTACGTCACCGGACACATCCTCGCCGTCGACGGCGGCTGGACCGCAATCTGAAAGGCTGGTGAACCAAGCGGTGACTGATTCCCCTCCAGGCGATCCGTCCGAGCGGTTCGAACGCGACCCGGGTGCGCCGGCGAGCGAACCGTCTGCGGCGCCGGCGAGCGAACCGCCGGCGATCCCGCTCGACGACGCACCGCCGACCACCGCGGGACGCCGCGCCACGAGCGACCCAATCCCGCGCACCAAGACCGGCATCGCGTTCGGCTCGCTGATCGCCGGGGCGATCGTGTTGATCCTGCTGCTCGTGTTCATCCTCGAGAACACGCAGAGCATCAAGATCAGCTTCTTCGGCGCGAGCGGCCACCTGCCGCTCGGGGTGGCGCTGCTGCTGGCGGCGATCGGTGGCGGACTGCTGGTCGGCGTCGTCGGCACCGCTCGGATCATCCAGCTGCGGCGTCACGTCCGTCGCCGGCGATAAGCCAGCGGGGGACTCGCGTGCCGCTCCCAGGCTTTGCTCAGAGCTCGTCCGGCACCCGTTCGCGCAGCTCGGCAAGCCAGGTGGTGGCGGTGCCGTCGCTCGGGGCGCGCCAGTCGCCCCGTGGCGACAGCGAGCCGCCCGAGCCGACCTTCGGGGCGTTCGGTATCGCCGACCGCTTGAACTGGCTGGTGTGGAAGAAGCGCTCGAGGAACACGCCCAGCCAGTGCTTGAGTTCGGCGAGCGTGTACTCGTGCCTGCGCTCGAGCGGGATCAGGTCGGGCCAGCTCCCGGCCTCGCGGTCGCCCCAGGCGTGCGCCGCCAGATACGCCACCTTGCTCGGCGTGTAGCCGAAGCGGACGGTGTAGTACAGGAAGAAGTCCTGGATCTCGTAGGGCCCGACGACCTTCTCGCTGCCCTGAAGCTCGTCGCCGTTCTCGCCACCGGCCGGGACCAGCTCGGGCGAGATCTCGGTGTTCAGCACCGCTTCCAGTACCTCGTTGACCTCGGCGCCGAACTGGTCGGTGTCGATCGCCCAGCGGAGCAGGAACTGGATCAGCGTCTTCGGGACCGATGCGTTGACGTGGTAGTGCGACATCTGGTCCCCGACGCCGTACGTCGCCCACCCGAGCGCGAGCTCTGACAGGTCGCCGGTGCCGAGTACGAGCGCTCCGTGATAGTTCGCGAGCCGGAAGAGATGCGAGGTGCGCTCGCCGGCCTGCACGTTCTCGAACGTGACGTCGTACACCGGCTCGCCGTCGGCGGCGGGGTGGCCGAGGTCGCGGAGCATCTGCGTGGCCGCCGGGCGGATGTCGAGCTCCGACGCGCTGACCCCGAGCGCGCGCATCAGCCGGTGCGCGTTGCCGAGGGTGTGATCGCTCGTGGCGAAGCCCGGCATCGTGTAGGCGAGCACGTTCTCGCGCGGCAGCCCAAGGCGGTCGACAACGCGGGCGGCGACGATCAGCGCGTGCGTCGAGTCAAGACCGCCGGACACGCCGATCACGATCTTGTCGATCCCGGTGGCCTCGAGGCGAGTCTCCAGCCCGCGCACCTGGATGCTGTAGACCTCGTCGCAGCGCTCGGTTCGGCTGGCCGGATCCGAGGGCACGTAGGGGAACCGCTCGACCCGCCGGCGAAGCGGCACGACCGGGGCCTCGCGCCGATCGAGCCCCAGATCCAAGCCGATCCGCCGCATGCGCGTCAGGCGCCGGCGGTGATCGTGGATCGAGTCGCCGTAGCTCGAGGTGCTGGCGCGGTCCGAAGCGATCCGATCGAGGTCGAGGTCGGCCATGATCAGGCGCTCACCCGTCGCGAACCGCTCGGCCTCCGCGAGCAGGTCGCCGTTCTCGTAGATCAGCGCCTGCCCGTCCCAGGCCAGATCGGTCGTCGACTCGCCCATGCCGGCGGCCGTGTATACGTAGCCGGCGATCGTCCGGGCCGACTGGGACGCGCACAGCTCGCGGCGGAAGCCGGCCTTGCCGATCGTGATGTTGCTCGCCGACAGGTTCGCGAGCACCGTCGCCCCCGCGAGCGCGCCGTAGGTGCTCGGCGGGATCGGCACCCACAGGTCCTCGCAGATTTCGACGTGCAGCACGAACGCGCGCAGATCGCCGGCCGAAAACAACAGGTCCGCCCCCCACGGCACGTCCTCAGAGCCGAACAGCCGGACCCGGTCGCCGACGGCGTCGCGAGCGGCGCGGAACTGGCGCTTCTCGTAGAACTCGCGGTATTCGGGCAGGTAGCTTTTGGGGACGACGCCGAGGACGCGGCCGCGGTGGATCACGACCGCGGTGTTGAACAGGCCGTGCTCGAACCGGAGCGGGGCGCCCACGACGATCACCGGCGATAACGAAGCGCTCTCGGTCACGACAAGTCCGAGGCCGTCCAGGACCGCGTCGAGGAGTGCCCCCTGATGGAGCAGGTCGTCGATCGAGTACCCCGATATCCCGAGCTCCGGAAAGATCACCAGCGCGGCCTGCGCTTCGGACGCCTGCCGGGCGAGGCCGAGCGTGCGCTCGGCGTTGAATGCCGGCTCGCCGATCCGCACGTGCGGGACGGCCGCCGCCACTCGAACGAACCCGTGGCTGTACAGGGAGGCGAAGTTCATGCGTGTGGCGATAGTGTCCGGGTCGGGTAGCAGTAAGACATGGCTAGCAAAGATGAGAATTTCGCCGCCGGCGACACCGTCCAGGAGCTGGTCGACCAGCTGGTGGCACGGAGCGAGGCGCGCGGCGACTCGTGCGTTGAGCTATCGGAGCTGAGCGAGCTTATCCAGGAGGCAGATCTTGGCGACGAGGACGCCCAGATCGTGCACGACATGCTGCAGGAGCGCGGGCTTGACCTCCGCGACGACTGCGGCCGGAAGAACATCGAGCAGACGAGCTACGCCAACGACGACCTCGCGGCCCGCACCACCGACGCGATGTCGCTGTTCCTCCAGGAGGTTCGGCGTCACCCGCTGCTGACCCGCGCCGAGGAGGTCGAGCTTGCCAAACGGATCGAGCGCGGCGACCTCGAGGCGAAAGCCCAGCTGGTCAACTCCAACCTGCGGCTCGTGATCTCCAACGCCCGCAAGTACCAGGGCCACGAGCTGCCGCTGCTCGACCTGATCCAGGAGGGCATCCTTGGACTGATCCGCGCCTCCGAGAAGTTCGATTGGCGCAAGGGCTACAAATTCTCCACCTACGCCACGTTCTGGATCCGGCAGGCGATCCAGCGTGCGCTCGACAACCGCGCGCGGACGATCCGTGTCCCAGTCCACCTCGGGCAGCGCGAGCGCAAGGTCGCGCGGGTCGGCCGGGAGCTCGCCGCCAAGCTGGGCCGCGAGCCGACCGACGAGGAGATCGCGCAGGCGGCGGAGTTGAGCCTCGAGGAGCTGGCCGAGGTACGGACCGCGGTACGGGTGGTGACGAGCCTCGATCGGCCGGTGGGGGAGGGCGACGAGACCCCGTACGGCGCGCTGCTCGCGAGCGACGAGCGGGGTCCCGAGGAGGAGGTCGACATCCTGCTGCGCGAGGACGCACTCCGGCGCGCGCTCGACCAGCTGCCCGAGCGCGAGCGCGAGGTGGTCAAGCTGCGCTACGGCGTCGGCGGCGACGAGCCGACGCCTCTGGTCGAGACCGGCCGCCGGCTGGGGATATCCCAGGACACCGTCCGCCGGCTTGAGCGCAAGGCGCTCGCCGAGCTCGCCTCCAGCCGCGAGCTCGACGCTCTCAGACCCGCCGCCTGAGCGGACCTAATTTCCCGCTGGCACCGCCAAGTCGTCCCCGCGGCGGCCCCCCGGAATCTCCGGCGACGGCCCGTCACCCATCGCAATCAGCTCATCGACGAGCGCCAGCACCTCGGCGTGCGTCTCGTCGGTGACCTTCCTGATCGCGCGGACCGCATAGGTTCCAGCCGGCTCTGGATCGGTCGACCGCTCGCGGTGCATCCGCCGCATCCGCATGCGATCGAGCACCGAACGCGACGCGCGGCGCTCCCACCGCCGATCGGCCCACGCCAGCAGGCGATCCGCGCGCGCTTTCTCGATCGCTTCCGAGTCCGCCGTCCCCACGGTCTGCGCCGCATAGCGGTACAGATCCTCGCGGCGCCGGTCGTCGAGCGTGTCGTTGTAGCCGCGCAGGAACGATGCGATCGGGCGCGACACCGACCGCGGGTGGTCGCTGAAGCCCTCGCCGGCGAGCATCGACGCCAGCTCCATCACGCAAGCGCCGTGCTCGGGAGAAGTATGTCGGCCTCTGCTGAGCTTGATCGTCTGGTGGCTGGCTGGCGGCATCGATCCTCCTCGACTTTGAACTCGGAACTCGGCCCCCCGAGTGGATACGTCCATCATCGCGCCGCGTGAGCGCGCGATCAACCTTAAGTAGCCGGTTTTTTTTGGGTAAGCCGGACTATCCGGGAGCGAGCTCGCCCTGGGCGTACCGGCCTCTTCCGGGGGTCTCGCGGAAGCGCTCGGCGGTGCGGCGGGCGGTGTCGCTCGCCCACTCGGTCGTGGTGAGCAGCCCCACGATCAAACTGACCACGCCGAGCCCCACCATCACCCACCAGCCGGCATGCGTGGCGGCGGCGAAGCTCGGCTCGATCGCTCCCGACAACGTCCCGCCCGCGATCGCTCCGATTACCGCCACCCCAAGGGTCAGGCCGACCGACCTGCTCGTGGATGCGATCGCGGCGGCGACGCCCGCCTGCGATCCCGGCATCCCGGACACCGCGGTGTTCGTGATCGGTGGGTTGATCATCCCCGAGCCGATTCCGAACAGGAGGTAGGCAACGAGCAGGTAGACGGGGGCGGTGGTGGGCGTGAGCCGGGTCAGCATCAGCGAGGACACGATCAGCGCGCAGGCGGCGATCACCAGCGGAATGCGCGCGCCACGGCGGCTGACGATCCGCCCGGAGAGCGGCGCGCACACGAGCACCATCCCGGCCATCGGCAGCAGGTACAGCCCGGCGTGGAAGGGGGAGAGGTGGCGGACGCCCTGGAGGTACAGCGTGTTCAGGAACAGGAACCCGCCGAGCGCCGCGAACGCGCAGATCGCGATCGTGCTCGCCCCCGAGAACGGGGCGCTGCGGAAGAAGCGCATCTCGACGAGCGGCTCCCGGCGCCGGAGCTCATACAGAACGAGCGACACGAAGCTAGCGAGCGAGAATGCGAACAGCGCCAGGATCCCCGGTGAGGTCCAACCGGCCCGCGGAGCCTCGATGATCGCGTAGGTAAGCGAGGCCAGCGCGGCGATCACGAGCAGCTGGCCGACCGGGTCGAGCCGGCGCGGGTGCTCGGCGCGCGACTCGGGCACGAGCGCGGCGGTCAGCACGAACGCGACCGCCCCGATCGGGACGTTCACGAAGAACACCGAGCGCCACCCGATCGTGTCGACGAGGGCGCCGCCGACTATCGGCCCGAGCGCCATGCTGAGGCCGAACACCGCGCCCCACATGCCGATCGCCACCGCGCGCTCGCGCGGGTCGTCGAACACGTTGCGGATGATCGACATCGCCACCGGGTTGAGCATCGATCCGCCGATCGCCTGGAGCACGCGGAACGCGACCAGCAGCTCGAGCGTGGAGGAGACCCCGCACAGGAGCGAGCCGAGCGAGAACACCACGAGCCCCGTCTGGAACACCCGCTTGCGCCCGATGCGGTCGGCGGTCGATCCCGACAGCATCAGCAGGCTGGCCAGCACGAGCGTGTAGGCGTCGATCACCCATTGCAGGCCCGAGACCGACGCATGCAGGTCGTTGCGGATCGACGGCAACGCGACGTTCACGATCGTCGAGTCGAGGCCGACGATCAGCAGGCTCAGGCAGCAGATCCCGAGGATGACGAGCCGCTGGCGGCGGCTCCGGGTCTCCTGCGGCGGCGCATTTTCGCGTTCATCCATCAACTTCGATCGTACCCAGGGGCCGTGGGATGTCACAGTTACGGCGACTCCCGCCCGCCGGAGCGTCGTTGAACGACCAGGACCCACCACTCGCCACCCCCGAGGCCTCCCCCGAGGAGACCCACGACCGATCTGCGCTGTTCGTCAAGGGACGCCCCGACGCGCAGCAGCAGTGGCGCCGGATCCAGCGTGGTCAGGTCCCCCGTACGGGCAAGCACGCCGAGGGGGGACACGACCTCGGCGTTACCAAGGGGCTGGCCGCGCTGAGCCTCGACGCGCTGTCGAGCGTCGCCTACGGCCCCGAGGCGATGATGTTGGTGCTGGTCCTGGCCGGGACGAGCGCGTTGCACGACGTCCTGCCGCTGACCGTGGTGATCACCGCGATGCTGGTGTTGCTGGTCATCTCCTACACGCAGGTGATCGCGGCGCACCCGGAGGGCGGCGGATCCTACTCGGTCGCGAAGGCCAACCTCGGGCGCTGGCCGAGCCTGCTGGCGGCCGCGTCGGTGGTGGTCGACTACGTGCTCACGGTCGCGGTCAGCCTCGCGGCGGGAGCGGCCAGCCTCGCCAGCGTGTTCCCGGGCCTGGCCCACCATCTGCTTCCGGTGACCCTGATCGGATTGCTGATCCTGACCGTCGTGAACATGTTCGGCATCCAGGAGTCGGCGAAGCTGCTCGTGCTTCCGACGGCCCTGTTCCTGGTCAGCATTTTCGCAACGATCGTGGTCGGCGCGCTGCATTCGACTCCGGTGGCGACGATCGGTACGAAGGAGACGTTCCCGGCCACGGAGACGCTCGGGGTTCTGTTGCTGCTCAAGGCGTTCGCCGCCGGGTGCTCCGCGGTCACCGGCATCGAGGCGATCTCGAACGGCGTGCCGGCGTTCAAGAATCCCACCGTTCGCACCGCCCAGCGGACCGAGATCTCACTCGGCGTGCTCCTCGGCGTGATGCTGCTGGGCCTGGCGACCCTGATCCGTGCCCACGACGTGGTCCCACGCGGCGGCGTTACGGTCCTGGCTCAGCTGACCGCCGGCGCGTTCGGAACCGGCTGGCCGTTCTACGTCTCGAACCTTGCGGTGACGGCGGTGCTCGCGTTCGCGGCGAACACGAGCTTCGGCGGTCTGCCCGTGCTGTTGAGCCTGCTGGCCAAGGACCATCGTATGCCGCACGCGTTCTATCTGCGCGCCGAGAAGCCGATCTACCGGATCGGGATCGTTGCGCTTGCGATTGCAGCGGCGCTGCTGCTGTTCGCGGTCGACGCGAAGACGAACGACCTGATCCCGCTGTACGCGATCGGCGTGTTCATCGGCTTCACGATCAGCCAGATCGGGCTGGTACGGCATTGGCGCCAGGAGCGCTCGTCGCACTGGCGGATGCGGGTCGCGCTCAACGGGACCGGGGCGGTGATGACGGCCGTCGCCGTCGTCGTATTCCTGGGCTCGAAGTTCCTCGCCGGCGCGTGGGTGGTGGTGATCGCCATCCCCGCGCTGATGATGCTGTTCAACGCGACCGAGCACTACTACACGGGGGTCGCCAAGGAGCTGAAGCTGGGCAAGACGCCACCGCGACCGCGCAAGCGCGAGAGCATCGTGATCGTCCCGACCTCGACCGTGAACCTGCTGACCCAGAAGGCGGTCAGCGCCGCGCTGTCACTCGGCGACACGGTGGTGGCCGTGGCCGTGGCCGGCGACGAGGAGGAAAGCGATCAGATCAAGCGCGAATGGGACGAGTGGGCGTGCGGCATCCCGATCGAGGTACTGCTCGATCCTCAGCGCTCGCTCGTCCGCAGCGTGCTCAAGTACGTCAAGTCCAACGAAGAGGCGGACGCCACGATCGTGGTGCTCATCCCCGAGGTGCTACCGCGCAAGCGCCGGCACGAGATCCTCCACAACCAGCGCGCCCGCCTGCTCTCGGCGGTCCTGAAGGCGCGGACCAACGTCGTCATCGCGACGCTGCCGTTTCACCTCCACGACTGATCGAGTGCTCGCCGCGGCGAGCCCGGGGAGGGCGGACCGAGATCGACCTCCGACCCCGGCCGCTGCCGACCGGTCCGGTCCGCTCGTCGCCGCTCGGCCGGAGCACCACGATCTCTCCGGGCGCGTTCTCGAGCAGCCAGGCGACGTCGTCGGCGTCGAATCCGGGACCGCCCTCGGAGGCGGCCGCGATAACGATCCGGTCGAACCGCTCCTCGGCGATGGCCTGACGCAGCGCGTGGCGGCGGTTACGCCCCCGCTCGATCCGGGAGTCAACCGGGACGCCGGCCTCGGTGGCGCGCTGCTCGATCGCCTCGAGCAGCGGCATCGCGAGCCCACACTGGCGGGGCAGGGCGCTGTCGAGCGGGAGGTCCAGCGAGACCTGGGCGAGGAACACCGGCACGAGCGTCGCGCCGTCGCTCCGGGCCAGCCGCAGCGCGGCGTCGAGCGCCCGCTGGGACAGCGCGCCGGAGACGAACGGGAACAGGACGCGGCGGCTGCTGCTCGCCTGCACGGGAGCAGGCCGGCGGCGCCGGCCGAGCACGGTGGGGGCGACGAACACCGCCAGGAGTGCCACCAACGCGACGGCCAAGGTCGCAACGATCACAATCAACACGATAGTCATCACAACTCTCCTTTCATACGCCGGGTCCGGTCGGCGACGATCCGCAGGTCGACTCCCGGTAGCAGGCTGAGCAGGCGGTCCGGCAGGGCCGGCTGGGTCAGCCGCCGCAGTGCGCTGCGGGGCTCGGGCGTCCCGATCAGCACGTAAGTGGTTCCACGGTCCTGAGCCACGCGTTGAGCGACGGCCGCGACGTCGTCGCCGTGCTCCACGAGCAGGTGCGCCCCGAGCACGCTCGTCAGCTGGCGAAGCGCGTCGAGTTGCTCCTGGTCCTCGGCGGTGGGCTCGTGGTTGGCGACCCACAAAACGTCGAGTTCGGCGCCGAGCCGCTGGGCCGAGCGCCAGGCCCGGCGGACAACTCGCTGCGACCGCGGATGGGGCTTGACGAGCGCGAGCAGTCGCTCGCCGACCGCGCCGGGGGCGGCGTTGTCGATCAGCCGGTCATCACCGGGGCGGCCACCACCGTCGACGAGGATGCGCTTGGCTTCGACCTCCTCGGCAACCTGGCGGAGGGCCACCTCCCGAAGCGCGGCGAGGTTCTCGATCTTGAAGAAGTTGTTCAGCGCGCCCTGCACCCGCTCGGCCGGGTACACCTTGCCGGCGACCAACCGTTCGATCAGCGACTGCGGGGTGATGTCGATCAGCACGACCTCGTCGGCGTGGCCGACGACCGCGTCGGGAACGGTCTCGCGGACCCGGATGCCGGTCAGCTCGGCAACCTGGTCGTTGAGGCTCTCGAGGTGCTGCACGTTGACGCTCGAGAACACGTCGATCCCCGCAGCGAGCACGTCCTCGACATCCTCGTAGCGCTTGGGGTGCTCGAGGCCGGGAGCATTCGTGTGCGCCAGCTCGTCGATCAGGGCGAGCTCCGGCCGGCGCTCGAGCAGGGCGGGGAGATCCATCTCCTCGAGCACGGACTCCCGGTAGGAGACGCGCCGGCGGGGGATCGTCTCGAGCCCCTCGGCCTGGGCGACGGTGTCCACGCGCCCGTGCGGCTCGAGGTAGCCGATCACGACGTCACGGCCGCTCTCGGCCTCGGCCTGGCCCTCACTGAGCATCTGGTACGTCTTGCCGACGCCGGCAGCCATCCCGAGGAAGATCTTGTGGTGCCCGTGACGATCGGTTGCCATGTCTCCAATCTTGGCGCTAACGCCCTCTGCCGGAGCGAGGACCGTCATGCCCCGAACAGGTTGTGCACGATCAGGTCGATCAGCTTGATCCCGATGAACGGAGCGATCAACCCGCCGAGGCCGTAGATCCAGAGGTTCCGGCGCAATAGCGCGCTCGCACCGATCGGCCGGTAGCGGACACCGCGCAGCGCGACCGGAATCAGCAGTGGGATCACGATCGCGTTGAAGATGATCGCTGAGATCACAGCGGACTGGGGCGTGCCGAGGTCCATGATGTTGAGCACGTGCAGCGGGCTCTGGCCGCCGGGCTTGGTCGCCCACGTGGTCGCAAAGATCGCGGGCAGGATCGCGAAGTACTTGGCGACGTCGTTGGCGATCGAGAAGGTGGTCAGCGCGCCGCGGGTGATCAGGAGTTGCTTGCCGACCTCGACGATCTCGATGAGCTTCGTCGGATTGGAGTCGAGGTCAACCATGTTCCCGGCTTCGCGCGCGGCCTGGGTGCCGGTGTTCATGGCCACGCCGACGTCAGCCTGGGCGAGCGCGGGGGCGTCGTTGGTGCCGTCCCCGGTCATCGCGACCATGCGCCCGGTGGCCTGCTGCTCCTTGATCAGGTTGAGCTTGGCCTCGGGGGTGGCCTCCGCGAGGAAGTCGTCGACCCCGGATTCCTCGGCGATCTTGGCGGCCGTCAGGCGGTTGTCGCCGGTGATCATGATCGTGCGGATGCCCATCGCGCGGAGGTGGTCGAACCGCTCGCGCATGCCCTCCTTGATCGTGTCCTTGAGGTAGATCACGCCCATCACCTGGGAGTCGCGTGCGACGGCGAGCGGCGTCCCACCCTCGCGGCCGATCCGGTCGAGCACCGGCTGGAGCTCGGCCGGCGGCCGACCGCCCTCGTCGGTGACGAACTTGATCACGGCGTCGCCCGCGCCCTTGCGCAGGTGGCGCCCGTCGAGGTTGACGCCGCTCATCCGCGTCTGGGCGGTGAACGGGACGAACTCGGCGTGCAAATCGGCCATGTCGTGCTCGCGGATGCCGAACTGCTTGGCGAGGACCACGATCGAGCGGCCCTCGGGCGTCTCGTCGGCGAGCGAGGACAGCTGTGCGACCTCGGCCAGCTCGGCCTCCGAGACGCCCGGCATCGGAATGAACTCGCTCGCCAAACGGTTGCCGATCGTGATCGTCCCCGTCTTGTCGAGCAGCAGCACATCCACGTCGCCTGAGGCTTCGACCGCCCGCCCGGACAGGGCAAGCACGTTGCGGCGCACGAGCCGGTCGATGCCGGCGATGCCGATCGCCGACAGGAGCGCGCCGATAGTCGTCGGAATCAGCGCCACCAGCAGCGAGATCAGGGTCGTCTCCGAGATCGGCGTGTGCGCAAACAGGCCGAACGGGCGGAGCGTCGCGACCACGATCATGAAGATCAGCGTCAGGCCGGCGAGCAGGATGTTGAGCGCGATCTCGTTCGGCGTCTTACGACGCGCGGCGCCCTCGACCAGATTGATCATCCGGTCGAGGAACGACTGGCCGGGCTCCTGGGTGATCTCGACCAGGATCATGTCCGACAGCACGCGCGTCCCGCCTGTGACTGCGCTGCGGTCTCCGCCGGACTCGCGGATGACCGGGGCCGACTCGCCGGTGATCGCCGACTCGTCGACCGAGGCGATGCCCTGGATCACGGTCCCGTCCCCGGGGATCAACTCGCCCGCCTCGACGACGACGACATCGCCCTTGGTGAGCTCGGACGCCTGCTTGATCGTGCCGTCCTGGAGCCTCGCCACGGTCTCCTGGCGCATCGCGCGCAGGGTGTCCGCCTGGGCGCGACCGCGGCCTTCGGCGAACGCCTCGGCGTTGTTGGCGAACACGACCGTCAGCCACAGCCAGAACGAGATGATGAACGTGTACCAGGCCGGATCGTTGCCGCCGAGCGCCTTGCCGCCGAACACCTGGATGAACCACGTCACGGTGGTGATCACCGCGCCGATCTCGACCACGAACATCACCGGGTTACGGATCTGAACCCGCGGGTCGAGCTTGATGAAGCTGTCGATCAGCGCGCGCTTGAGGATGTCGCGCCGGAACAGCGAGATCGCCTGACGCTCGTGCGGCTGCTGCGGCTGCGGCTGCGGGCGTTCTTCGGGTGTGGCCGAGACGCTCATGCGCGCGCTCCTCCCGTCCGGTCGAGGGCGAGATTCAGCTGCAGCACATTGACGCCCGGTTCGCCGGAGAAGCCAAGGCCGCGGCCTCCGGTGTACTTCGACACGAGGTTCATGACCGTGGCCAGTGGCAGGTGACGTACCGCCGCGACGCGATGCGCCTGGATGTCGGCGTTACGCACCGAGATATCGGGATCGATGCCCGAGGCCGAGGTGTTGGCGGCGTCGACCGGCACGGTGGCCGCGGTGAGCTTGCCGGGGTAGTACGGCCCGTTCAGCGCGATGTAGGACTGGATGTTCGAGGAGATCTCCTGCTCGGTGGCGGTGCTGTTCGGGCCAAGGTTCGAGAACGTCGTCGCGGCGGCGTTGTCCGGGGGCACCGTCGCCGACGGTCGCGTCTGGAAGTACCGCGGATCGGGGTTGGTGACCGGGTTGCCGTTCTTGTCGACCTGGGGCTCGCCGTTCTTGACGACTTGGGTCGAGAAGTTCTGGCCGATCTCCTTCGAGCCGACCAGCCTGCCGTTGACCTTGACCTGCTGGCCGTTGGCATTTCCGGGGAAGGCGACCTGGCTGATGCCGGTGATGACGAGTGGATAGAGGATGCCGCAGAACAGTGTCAGTACGACGATGCCGATTGCGGCGGTGATGAAGTCGCGTTTCATGTCAGTAAAGGTGATTGGTGAGTCCCTGCACGATCGGACCGAGCAGCAGGGCGGGGAAGAAGGTGAGTGCGCCGACGAGCACGATCACGCCGATCAGCAGCACCACGAACGTCGGGTTGTCAGTGCGCATCGTCCCGAGCCCCGCGGGGCTGACGCGCTTGCCGGCGAGCGAGCCGGCGACCGCGAGCGCGAACAGGATCGGCGCGTAGCGGGCGAATAGCATCGTGAAGCCGCCGAGAAGGTCGGCGAACGTAATGCCGTGCGAGCCGAGGTTGCCGGCGTTGGGCTGGACGAAGCCGCCGTAGCCCGCGAACGCCGAGCCATTGTTGTTGGCCTGACTCAAATAGGCATAGAACGTCTCGGAGAATCCCTGAGGGGACCCGGCGGCTGCGGCCGAGATCGAGGCGCGGCCGGCGCTGCTCGCGGTCGCGAGCGCGGTGGAGAACAAGGCCGCCAGCGGCGTGATCAAAAGCCCGATCGCGACCAGCTTGATCTCTCTCGCTTCGATCTTCTTGCCCAGATACTCAGGCGTGCGTCCGACCATCAGACCGCCGATGAACACCGCCAGCAGGACGTACAGGAGGATCGAGTAGAGGCCGGTGCCGACCCCGCCGAAGATCACCTCGCTTGCCGACAGGTTGGCCATCGGCACGGCGCCACCGATGCCGGTGAACGACTCGATTGCGCTGTTGACCGCACCGCACGACGTCACCGTGGTGACCACGTCGAACAGCGCCGAACCGGCGATCCCGAAGCGCTGCTCCTTGCCCTCCATGTTTCCGCCCGTTGAGCCTGCCACGACCTGTGTATGCAGGCCGGCGGCATGCTGTGCGGGCGAGCCGTGGGCCTCAGCGACGTAGGCCACGCACACCGCGCCGAGGAACATCACCATCATCGTCGCGTAGATCGCGTAGCCCTGACGGCGGTTGCCGGCCATCCGGCCGTACATGAACACGAGCGCCGCCGGGATGACCAGCACGGTCAGCATCTCGAAGAAGTTGGTGAACCCGGTCGGGTTCTCGAACGGGTGGGCGGAGTTCGTGTTGAAGAAGCCGCCTCCGTTCGTCCCGAGCATCTTGATCGCCTCCTGGCCGGCGACCGGTCCCATCGCGATCTGGTTGGCGAGACCCGTCGGACCGTTGAAGCTCAGGTAGTGGGAGAAGTTCTGGATCGAGCCCTGGAAGACCAGCACAAGCGCGACGCCGAACGAGATCGGCGTCAGGACCCACAGGACCGTGCGGATCAGGTCCTGCCAGAAGTTGCCGATGCTCTTGCCGCTCCGCCCGACGATCCCGCGGATCAGCGCCACCGCCACCGCGATGCCGACGCCGGCGGACAGGAAGTTCTGCACGGTGAGTCCAGCCATCTGGCTGAAGTAGCTCATCGTCGTCTCGCCGCCGTAGTACTGCCAGTTCGTGTTCGTCAGGAACGACGACGTGGTGTTGAACGTCACGTTCCACGGGGCGGAGTGGAAGCCCTGTGGGTTCAGCCCGGTCCAGTTCCAGAGCGTCTGCGTGCGCAGGATGAAATAGAGCAGCAGCCAACCGGCGAACGAGAAAATGATCAGGCTCTTCGCGTATGCCTTCCAGTCCTGGGGGGGCGGTGCCCCATCCCTGTTGACTCGTACGATCCTGTAGAACAGGCGCTCCGGCGTCAGGAACAGCGGGTCGAGGAACGTGTGCTCGCCGCTGTAGACGGCCGCCATGTACCGGCCGAGCGGCATCGCCAGCGCGGTCAGGAGCGTGACGAACAGGAAGATCGTGAGCCAGCCCGCGAAGGTCACTGGCGTCCCTTAGAACTTCTCTCCGCGCAGCAGCGCGTACAGCAGGTAGATGCACACGAGCACGGACACGACGAGCCCGAAGAAGTCCGCGCCGCTCAGATGGCCGATGAACGCCGCGAGCGGGAGGCTCATATCGCGTCGATCCCGTAGATCAGCCCGAACAGGATCGCGAACATCACGATCCCAAGCACAATCGATAGAACGTCCATGCCCGTATCCTCGCCCCGCCCGGGTCAAGGGCCCATACAGAAAGCCACCCCCGGCATACAGATCTTGTGAAGGGGCCCAGCGCGGCGCCGGCCAGGTGACTACAGCTGGCCGGACGCCTGTTCCGGGGCTTCGCCGGGGTCGAGCGCGAGGCCGTCCGCAATCCACCACACCACGTCGCTCATCCGGTCTGCGGCCCTGGGCTCGTACAGAGGACCCATCGCGTCGGTCAGCAGCACGAGCACCCGGGCCACCCCGCACGGGTTGACCGGGTCGGGCCGCTCGAGCCGTTCCGCGAGCCCGAGCAGGCTCTCGCGCCAGGACAGCACGACACGGCGGGACAGCGGCACCGCGGCACTGAGATGCGGCGTGGGGAGTCGCTCGGCATCCTTCACGCGGGCGCGCAGCGAACGGGCGAGCCGGCGGCGGACGCGCATGCCCGCGAGCTGCCTGGCCCGCAGCGCCCGATCCTCGTCCGGATCGAGCCCGAACCCCTCGGCGACCTGCTGGTCGAGGCGTGCCTTGTGCAGCTGAACGCGAAGCCGGCGCCGGAGCGTCGGTGTCCGGGGGGACGCGGACGGTCCGGGCGACCCGCCTGTCTGGATGCTCGGATGCTTCATGGACCGGAACGCGGGTGGGGGCGGGGCTGGTTCCCGATGACGCTACGCCGGGATCCATCAACGCGACGTACAGATCCGCCCCGAAGTCATCAAGATTCCGTAAAGAGAGCGCCGATAAGCTTCTCTGGATGGCCCGCGGGCGCCAGCTGCACAGCTCCTCCACTCGAGTGATGTCGGTCGTGATGATCCTGATCGGCATCGCGCTGGTCGTACGCACCCTGGTGGCCGGTGGCGGGGCGATTGCGACGGGGATCGTGCTCGGCGTCCTGTTCATGCTCGCCGGTCTGGCCCGCTTGTATCTGCAGATGCGGGGGTAGGGGAGTCCTTCGCCCCCGCTGAGCCGCACGTGAGAGACCGCCCCTTCAGCTACCGCGCTCTGTTCGCGGTCGTCTACACGACCTCAGTCAGCTCGGTGTACTTCGCGCTGGGCGTCGTCGCGCGCCACGCCAACGGCCTGACACCGGTGGTGTTCCTCGTCGCCGGTCTGTTCTTCGGGCTGACCGCTATGACCTACGCGGAGGGCGCGTCGCTCCATCCCGAGCGCGGCGGCTCGGCCGTGTTCGCGCGCTATGCGTTCAACGAGCTCGTGAGCTTCATCGCCGGCTGGGTGATCTTCCTCGACTACACGATCCTGATCGCGGTTACCGCGCTCACCGTGCCGGCCTACCTGGCCGCCTTTGCGGCGCCGATCGGACGGGGAACGCTCGAGATCGCGGTCGCGTTTGCGGTGATCGCGCTCGTAGCCCTCGACAACCTGACGGGCGTGAGCGCCCGGCGGCTGCGGACGCGGCTGCTGATCACCGCAGGCGATCTGATCCTCCAGGCGCTGATCATCGTGCTCGGGTTCGTCCTGGTGTTCGATCCGCACGCGCTCAGCGCCAGCATCGACCTCGGGACCGCGCCGAGCTGGTCAGATCTCGCGTTCGCGCTGCCGATCGCCGTGATCGCGTTCACCGGCATCGAGGCCGCAGCGAGCATCGCCGGCGAAGTGACCGCCACTCGCAAGCAGGTGAAGCTGATGGTGGGCCCTGGCTCCGCGGTGATCGTCCTGATCTACGTCGGGATCTCGCTTGTCGGCGTCGGGGCGCTCCCGGTCCACGACGGTATGACCGCGCTCGGCACGACGCACATCAAGGCCCCGGTACTCGGCGTGGTCGAGGCGTTCCGTCCCCAGTGGGTCGCCGACGTGCTCAAGTACGCGGTCGCGATCGGAGGCGCGCTTGGCTTGTTCGCGGCGGCCGGGTCGGCGATGCTCGGTGTCTCCCGCGTCGGCTACTCGCTCGCGACCAACCGGCAGATCCCGAGCGCGGTCGGCCGGCTCCACGGCCGCTGGGGCACGCCGTACGTGATCATCGGCGTGGCCGCGATCGCCGCCGCCGCGCTCGTCCTGCCCACCGACCTCGAGTTTCTCGTCGGGATCTACGCGTTCGGTGCGCTACTGGCGTTCACGATCGCGCACGTGTCGGTGATCGCCCTGCGCTTCCGCGAGCCCGACCGCGACCGCCCGTACCGCGTTCCGCTGTCGATCACGATCTCCGGGGCCAGCGTGCCGCTGCCGGCGGTCCTCGGCGCGGTCGCGTCCGGGCTCGGCTGGGTGGCGCTGCTGGTCTTCCACACCGGCGCCCGCTATGTCGGGCTGGCGTGGCTGCTCGGGGGGGTGCTGCTGTACGTCGGCTATCGCAAGTCCCAGCAGAAGCCGCTGCTGCGGCGCGTGACCATCCCCGAGCGCGCCCTCCGGTACGAGGCGCTTGAGCCCGAGTTCGGCTCGATCCTCGTTCCGATCCTCGGGACCGCGCTCGACGACGACATCATCCAGACAGCCGGGCGTCTGGCCGGGGAGACCCACGATGACCTCGACTCCGAGGGAGCGGTGATCGAGGCGATCTGGGTGTTCGAGATCCCGCTGGCGCTGCCGATGGATGCCCCGCTACCCGATGCCCAGGTCAAGCGGGCACGCGAGGCGCTGGCGCGCGCAAAGCTCGTGGGGGAGGAGTACGAGGGCGTGGAGGTAGCCACCGCGATCGTCCGCGCCCGCCGCGCGGGCGAGGCGATCGTGCGCGAAGCCCGCCGCCGCGGCGTCGAGGCGATCGTGCTCGCCGCCGAGGAGTCCTCGCGCGTCCGCGGCGGGTCGCTGCTCGGGGGCCGCGGGGGCCCGCTCGATAACTATGTCGGCGACGTCTCGAGGTACGTGATCGCCAAGGCGCCGTGCCGGGTGATTCTGACCGCGCCGCCGGCCGACTGGCGGGCGCGCACGCCGAGCCGGGTCGACCCGAAGCCCGTTCCCGCCGACGAGGAGCAGCAGACCGCCCCAGCCGACGGCGATCCGCGCCCGGCTGGGGTCGACGCCGGGCCTGTCGCCCACGTCGAGGACCGCGCCGAGCGCCGGGCAGACTGATGGCCGAACGGCGACTCGAAGGCCTCCAGCGCGTTCTCGGCGTCTACCCGCTCGCCTCGAGCGCGTACGGCAACGTCGGGTCCTCGATCTACTACGCGCTCGGCCTGGTGGCCGCGCTGGCGCTCGGGCTCACCCCGATCGTCTTCATCATCTCGGGGTTCATCTTCTTCCTGACGGCCTCGACATACGCAGAGGCGACCGCGATGTTCCCCGAGGCCGGCGGGTCCTCCTCGTTCGCGCGCCACGCGTTCAACGAGTTCTGGTCGTTCTTCGCGGCCTGGGGCCAGATGCTCAACTACATGCTGACGATCGCGACGTCGGCGTTTTTCGTGCCGCATTACATCGGGGGACTGTTCTGGCCGGCGCTCGAGCACCCGCCAGGGGACGTGATCGCCGGGATCATCGCGATCGTCGTCCTCGCCGCGATCAACATCCGCGGCGTCGAGGAATCGATCGGGGTGAACCTGGTGCTCGCGGTGATCGACTTCTGCACCCAGGTGCTGATCGTGATCGTCGGCCTCGTGCTGGTGTTCTCGCCACAGACGCTGATCGACAACGTGCATCTCGGCACCGCGCCGACGTGGGCCAACTTCTTCGTCGCGATCCCACTGTGCATGCTGGCCTACACCGGGATCGAGACGATCTCGAACATGTCCGAGGAGGCGAAAGACCCGGGCCGGACCGTGCCCAAGGCGATCAACCGGGTGGTGATCGCGGTGTTCGCGATCTACGCGCTGCTGCCCGCGATCGCGCTGTCGGCGTTGCCGGTGCGCTGCGTCGGCAACCACTGCCAGACGCTGCTCGGGGTCGACGACCAGCACGGGGGGTACGCCGGCGACCCAGTGCTCGGCGTAGTCCGCGCGCTCCATCTCGGGCCACTGCAGCACGCCGCCGAGGTCTACGTCGGGCTACTCGCGGCGACGATCCTGTTCATCGCCACCAACGCCGGCATCCTCGGGGTATCGCGGCTGACGTACTCGATGGGAATCCACCGTCAGGTGCCCGACCGCCTGCGCCGGCTGCACCCGAAGTTCGGAACGCCGTGGGTCGGAATCATCATCTTCAGCACGATCGCCGCGTTCACGCTGATCCCTGGCCAGGCCACCTTCCTGGGGAACCTGTACGCGTTCGGCGCGATGCTGTCGTTCACGATCGCGCACCTGTCGGTGACGCGGATGCGGGTCTCGCTTCCCAACGTCGAGCGTCCCTACCGCCCGCCCGGCAACCTCCGCGTCGCCGGTCGCGACCTGCCGCTGTTCGCGATCGTCGGCGGCACCTGTACGTTCGCGTCGCTGTGCGTGCTGGCCGCGCTGCACACGAGCGTGGCGATCGTGGGGATCGGCTGGCTGGCGATCGGGATGGTCGTCTACCCGGTGTACCGGTACCGCCACGGGCTCGATCTGACCACGACGACCAAAGTCGCGATCCCCCGGCCGGCGACCGAGACCGAGTCCGAGTACGAGTCGGTGCTCGTGGTGTTCGATGACGACGGATACGTGCCCGAGGTGATGGCCACCGCCGCGCGGCTGGCCGCTCGCCGGCGCCGCGGCATCCACGTGCTGGTGACGATCCCGGTTCCGTCCACGAGCCCGATCGACGCCGCGCTGCCGTTGAAGGAGGGGGCGGCCCAGTCGATCATCGAAGAGGCGAAGGTGCAGGAGGGACGGCGCGTGTCCGGCCACTGGGAGAAGGTCCGGGCCGGGCAGACCGGCCGCCGGATCGTCGACGAGGCCAAGGCGATGCACGCCGCGGCGATCGTGATGCCGATGCCGCACGACGGCTCCGGCTTCGGCCGGGCCCTTGCGACCGTGCTCCGCGAGCGTCCCTGCCGGGTGATCGTCGAGTCGATTCCGGACCCGGATCGCCGGCGGCCGACGGTGGCGGCGTAGCCTTAGCAATATGACGAATTGGCGGGATCTGCTCGGTGCTCTGGCGCCGCGCCCCGGGCGCGTACGCGCCGCCCGGCCGCTCGACCGAGCGGCGCTCCGGGTCGTGGCGGTGACCGGCGTCGAGATCCTGATCGTGGTCGGGCTCGCCACCGCCGGCGTCGCCGCGCTCCAGTCGACCACGCCCGACGACGCCGGGCTCGGGAGCCTGTACCTGCTCGGGGTGCTGCTGATCGCGATCCGGCGGGGTCAGCTGGCCGCGCTCGTGACCGCGGTCCTCGGCGTGCTCGCGCTCAACTTCTTCTTCATCGTGCCCCGCCATCGCCTGGCGATCGCGCATTCCCAGGACCTGGTCGAGCTGATCGTGCTGCTGATCGCGGCCGTCGTCGTGGGCCGGCTGGCCGCGGTCGCCCGCGAGCGCGCGGCCGAGGCCGAAAGCCGCGCGATACTGGCCGCCGCCCGCGAGCGCGAGGCCAAGCTCGTCGCGGAGGTCGCCTCGGCGATCCTGGCCGGCGAAAGCATCGGCGCCCAGCTCGAAACCATCGGCGACCGCGTCGCGCTCGCGACCGCCGCCGGGCGCGCTCGCGTCGTGCTCGAGCCGGTGCCCACGGCGATGCCAGACGAGATCGCGGTCCCGCTGCACACGCGCGCCGGCAATGCCTGGCTCTATCTGACCAACGACGTGGCGTGGGACCAGAGCGCGATCGAGCGTGTGGCCGAGTCGCTCGGACGCCTCGTCGACGTGGCCGCGGAACGGGACCGGATCTCCGAGCGGGCCGCCGAGAACGAGGCATCGCGCCGTGCGGACGTCGCCAAGACCGCGATCCTTCACGCGATCTCCCACGATCTGCGCTCGCCGCTGACGGCGATCATGACCGCGGGCTCGGCGCTCGCGATCGGGGGCGTCACCGAGGCGGAACGGGCCGAGCTGATCGACGTGATCGAGGCCGAGAGCACGAGGCTGGCCAAGCTCGTCGACGACCTGCTCGACCTATCGCGGATCGAATCGGGCGCGGTGGCGCCGCAGGCGGATTGGTGCGACCTACACGACGTCGTCGCCTCGGCGGCCGCCCACGCCTCAGGCGAGCATCCGATCGAGTTCCAGCTGCCGGGAGACCTGCCGCTGGTGCGCGCCGACGCCGCCCAGCTCGAGCGGGTGTTCTCGAACCTGATCGAGAACGCGGTCAAGTTCTCGCCATCCGGCGCGCCGGTGCGGATCAGCGGCGGCGCCAGCGCCGGCCGCGTCGCCGTGCGCGTCGCCGACCGCGGCAGCGGGATACCCCGCCGCTACCGCTCTCAGGTGTTCGAGCCGTTCTTCCGCGGCCGCGGCGAGGCCGGCGCCGGGTCCGGCCTCGGACTGGCGATCTGCCGCGGCTTCGTCGAGGCCAACGGCGGGCAGATCGTCCTGCAGACCGGGAGGGACCTCGGGACCTCGTTCACCGTCAGCTTCCCGGTCGCCCGCCAGCCCGCCAGCGCGCAGGACGCGGTGACGGTCCTCAAATGAGTGCCACCGCCCCTCGCGTCCTTGTCGTTGACGACGAGCCGCAGATCGTCCGGGGGCTGAAGATCCTGCTCCGGAGCGCGGGGTACACGGTCGAGGCGGCGGAGACCAAAGCCGACGCGCTCGTCGAACTCGTGTCGCGGCCCCCGGACGCGCTGGTGCTCGACCTCGTCCTCCCCGATGGGCGCGGGGTCGAGATCTGCGAGGAGGTCAGGCGCTGGAGCCGGCTGCCGATTCTGGTGCTGTCGGCCGTCGGCGACGAGCGGGAGAAGGTCAGGGCGCTGGATGCCGGCGCCGACGACTACGTCACCAAGCCGTTCGGGACCGACGAGCTGCTGGCCCGTCTGCGCGCGCTGCTGCGCCGATCGGTCGAGCTCGGCGGCACACCTCAGCTCGAGATCGGCGAGCTCGTCATCGATTTGGCCGATCGCCAGGTCACCCGGGCCGGCAAGGCCGTCCATCTCACCCCGATCGAGTTCGACCTGCTGCGCGTGCTGGCCCAGCATCAGGGGCGGCTCGTGACCCACCGCCAGCTGTTGCAGGAGGTGTGGGGCCCCGAGTACGGCGCCGAGACCCATTACCTCCGCGTCCACGTCGCCCACATCCGCGCCAAGCTCGAACCAGACCCCTCGCGCCCCCGGTACGTGATCACCGAACCGGGAGTGGGCTACCGCCTCCGCGACCCCGCCGCCTAGACGGGCGCTTGGGAAGAAACAGTGAATAGTTCAGCGTTTCTTCCCAAGCGCCTCTCTTAGCGCTATCTCTACGCCGGCCGCTGGATCTTTAGCGGATTCTTGATGCGATCGCTCCTACCGTCGCCGGCAGGACATGGCACGCATCGAGACCCACGGACTGCGCCGCAGTGTCGGGGTGGGCGGTCTGTTCGCGACCGCCTACGGCAACGTGGGTTCCTCGATCTACTACGCGCTCGGCCTGGTCGCGGCCTACGCGCTGGGGCTCACGCCGGTCGTGTTCATGCTCGCCGGCGGGCTGTTCGCGCTCACCGCCAAGACCTATGCCGAGGGAGCCGCGATGTTTCCCGAGGCCGGCGGCTCCTCGAGCTTCGCCCGCCACGCGTTCAACGAGCTCGTCTCGTTCATCGCCGGCTGGGCGCTGAGCCTCGACTACATCCTCACGATCGCGATCTCGGCGTTCTTCGTGCCTCACTACCTGGGCGCGTTCTGGCCGGCGCTGACGCACCCGCCCGGGGACGTGATCGGTGGGATCACTGTGATCGCGCTTCTCGCCTGGCTGAACATCCGCGGGATCGGCGAGTCGGCGAACCTGAACCTGATCCTCGCGGTGCTCGACCTCGCCACCCAGGTGCTGATCATCTGCATCGGCGCGGTGCTCGTGCTGAACCCGTCGCTGCTCGTCCACCAGGTCGATCTCGGCACGATGCCGACGTACTCGCACTTGATCTTCGCGCTGTCGCTCGCGATGCTCGCCTACACGGGGATCGAGACCGTCTCGAACATGGCCGAGGAGGCGGTCGACCCGGGCCGGGACGTGCCGCGAGCGGTCAACTACATCCTCGTCGCCGTGCTCGGCGTGTACGCGGGGATGACGATCGTCGCGCTGTCGGCGCTGCCCGTGCTCGGCCACGGCGCAGGCGCCTACACGCTCCTGGGCGAGCCCCCGGCGCGCGGCGGCTACCAGAACGACCCGGTGCTCGGGATCATCTCCCACCTGGGACTCGCGACCGGGGTCACGCACGTGCTCCGCTACTACGTCGGCGTGCTGGCGGCGACGATCCTGTTCATCGCCACCAACGCGGGGCTGATCGGGATCTCCCGCCTGTCGTGGTCGCTGGCCGAGCACCGGCAGCTGCCGACGATCTTCTCCCGCCTGCACCCCCGCTACCGGACGCCGTGGTTCACGATCGTGCTGTTCTCGGTGTTCGCCGGGATCCTGCTGATCCCGGGCAAGACCGATTTCCTCGGCAACCTCTACTCGTACGGCGCGATGTTGTCGTTCACGACCGCGCACGCGGCCGTGATCGCGCTGCGGATCAAGGAGCCCGGCCGCGAGCGGCCCTACCGGATCGGGGTGAACATCCGCTTCCGGGGTGCAGCGATCCCGGTGAGCGCGGTGATCGGCGGGATCGGCACTTTCGCCGCCTGGGTCTCGGTGCTGGCGCTGCACGTCGATGCGCGCTACGTGGGCACCGCCTGGATGCTGGTCGGGCTGGTCGGCTACCTGATCTACCGACGCAGCCAGGGACTCGATCTGACCAGCCACCACAAGATCGAGCGGCGCGAGCGGCCGGAGTTCTTCGTCGAGCTCGAGTACCACTCGGCGATCGTCCCGATCTTCGGCACCGATGTCGACGCGTCGGCGCTGCGCGCGGCGGCCAAGCTGGTCGGCGAGGGGGCCACGGTCGAGGCCATCTACATCCTGCGCGTGCCCAACCAGCTGTCGCTCGACTCCGGGCTCGATGAGGAGGAGCGGCTCGGGCTGAGCGTGCTCGAGAGCGCCAAGGTCACCGGGCGGAAGTCGGGACTGAAGATCCAGACACAGTTGATCCGCACGCGTAGCCCGGGCGCCGCGATCGTCGAGGAGGCCAAGCAACGCAACGCCGAGATCATCTACCTCGGCACCGCCCACGCGCCTCCGTCCGAGCGGGCGCTTGGGCCGACCGCCACCTACTTGCTCGCCCACCGGCCGTGCCGCGTGGTTATCGAAACACCGCCGGCGACTGCCCGCAACGGCGCGGCGAGCGGCGCGAACATGCGACCGGCTCGCGCCCCCGAGCCGGTCGCTCGCGCGCCGCGGCGCGTCCGTCAGAGAGCGAACCGGTAGCCGACGCCGGGGTCGGTGCGGATGTAGTGCCGGCCCGCCGACGGCTCGATCTTCCGCCGCAGGTTCGCGATGTGCGCGCGCAGCACCTGCGTGTCCTCGCCGTACCCGGGTCCCCACACGGACACGAGCAGGTCGCGGTGGGTCATCAGCCGCCCGCGGTTGCGCACGAGCAGACGCAGTAGGTCGAACTCGGTGGGGGTCAGATGAACCTCGTTGCCGTCGACGCGCACCGTCCGCCTGGCGAGGTCGACCTCGAGCCCCTCGACGCGGATCAGCGCCTCCTCGGGCTCGGGCGAGATCCGTCGGAGGTTGGCCTGCAGCCGCGCCACCAGCTCGCGCGGGCCGAACGGTTTGGTTACGTAGTCGTCGGCGCCGGCGGCGAGCGCGCGCACCTTGGCGTCCTCTTCGCCGACGGCCGAGAGCACGATCAGCGGCATGTCGGTCCACTCGCGCAGGCGCCGGCACAGCTCGACGCCGTCGAAGTCCGGCAGCAGCAGATCGATGATCGCCGCGTCCGGGTGCCGCGTCGCCGCCAGGTCCAGCGCCTCCTCGGCGGTGTTCGCCGGGACCGCCTCGAACCCGGCGTCGCGCAGGATCACGCGCAGCGCCCGCAGGATCTGCTGCTCGTCATCGACGACGAGGATTCGTGGGCGGGTGGCGGTCATGACATCGATGACGCGGAATCGACGACGAGGATTCGTGGGCGGGGCTTGGAGCTCACGTCGGCAGCGCCGGCTCGACCTCGGGCTGGGGCTCGACCGGCAGCTCGATCGGGAGCGTGACCACGAAGCTCGAGCCCTGGCCGGGGAGCGACTCGACCGAGATCGTGCCGTCGTTCGCCTCGACGAACCCCTTCGCGATCGCCAGCCCCAGCCCGGAACCTGCCCCCGCCTCGCCGCTCGTGGCGTGCCCGCGGTAAAACGGCTCGAAGATCCGGCCGCGCTCCGTGGCACCGATCCCCGGCCCCTGGTCGACCACTCGCACGACCACGCGCGGTCCGGTGCGGCGGACGTGCACCGATACGGGCAGCCCGCCCGAGTAGCGCACGGCGTTCTCGAGCAGGTTCGCGAACGCTCGCTCGAGGTGGGCCGCGTCGGCCCGGACCGCCGGCACGTCGGGATCGACGGTCAGCCGCACGCTGTCGCGACCGGACTCCGACAGCCCGTCGCGGGCCGCGTGCACGACGTCCTCGAGCGAGACCCAGTCCCGGCGCGGCTCCGCGCGGCCGGCCTGGAGCCGCGACAGGTCGAGCAGCTTGTCGACGAGCGCCGCGAGCTGCTCGCCCTCCTCGATGACCGCGGTGCTGAGCTCCGCGCGCTCGCCGGTGGTCAGCGAATCGCTTCCGAGCGCGTGGCCGGCGGCGACGATCGCGGTGACCGGGGTGCGCAGGTCGTGCGAGACGGCACGAAGCAGCGCGGTCTTGATGTCGTCGCTGCGCCGCAGCGCCGAGGTCTCGACCGCCTCAGCCTGGAGCGCGTCCCGCCGCAGCGCGATCGCGACGAGCGCCCCGAGCGCCGGGACGACGTGGTCCTCCAGCCGCTGCTCGGTCTCGGCCGGCAGCCGGCCGGGCACGAGCAGCGTCGCGATCTGTGCCCCGTCGGCGTCGCTCAGCTCGAGCGCGCGGCGCTGTCGGTCGCCCGCGACCGCCCCGAGCTCGATCGAAACCGAGCCGATCCCGAGCGCATCGGCGACCCGTTTGGCAGCCGACGCGAGCGCGCTCTCGGTCTCCGATCCGACGAGCAGATCTCGCGCCACCGCGGCGGCCAGGTCGGCCTCCGCGCGCCGGCGATCGACCTCCTGCGCGCGGCTGCGGGCCAGCTCGGCCACGGTGCTGACGGTGACCGCGACGACCGTGAACGCCGCGAGCGCGACCCAGTTGCGGCTGTCGGCGATCGTGAACCGGCCCGTGGGGGGGAGGTGGAAGAAGTTGAAGGCCGCCGCGCTGAGCAGCGAGGTCCCGAGCCCCAGCGCGAGCCCCCAGTAGGCGGACACGAGCAGGACCGCGGGCAGGTACACGACGCTCAGCGAGACGACCGGCGCCAGGTGCCTGAGGGCCGAGATCGCGGCCGTGGCCAGCGCCACCGACACCACCGAGACCGCGACCCCGATCAGGAAGTTCGGCCTCGAGGCGCGTAACGTCCCCGGCCGCTCGCCAGGGCGCATCCTCGCCGCGGTACTCACGCCGTTCCCGCGCCTCCGTACGACGCCGGCGGCGTTCCGCTCGACTCGGCGGAGGCGATCTGCTGGAGCAGCCCCGCCGGGCTCGTGCCCCCGAGGACGCGCAGGCGCGGCAGGCGGTAGGGGTCCTCGCTCGGGGTCGCCCAGCCCGGGATCACCGTCGTCGAGCCGACGAACCCGGCCGCCTTGACCGCCGCGATCACGGCCGCGTCGTAGTGGCCCGACGGGTAGCAGAACCAGTTGACCGGGACGCCGTAGCGCTTCTGCAGGGTGCGGCGTGCGCTCGCGACCTGGTATTTGAGCTCGGCGGCGTCGAGCGTGATCAGGTCGGCGTGGCTGATCCCCTGGGTATCGAGCTCCCAGCCTGCGGCGATCAGCCCGCGCACCTGGGCGTCCGTGAGGCCGCCCTGCGACGGCGGCAGCCCGGTCAGCTGGATGTTCTCGTTGCCGGTCCAGCCCAGGCGCTTCAAGATTGGGAGAGCATTCTCGTATTGCGAGGCATACCCGTTGTCGAACGTGAGCACGATCGGCTTGCCGGGCCCGAGCGGAACGCCGCGCTTCCAGTAGGCCTCGAGCTGGTCCATCGTGACCGCGTGCCAGCCGGCGGCCTTGAGCGCCTGCATCTGTGCGGCGAACTCGTCCGAGGGCACGTACAGCCCCGGGAAGGGGGCGCCCGCGGGCGGCGGGTTGATCACGTGGTACATCAGGACCGGCACGGTCCCGGTCCCCGGCTTGCCGGTGCCAACCCCGGTCACGGTCGATTTCGGCAGCCTGCTCGCGGAGAAGGTCTTGGCGTGAGTGGACCTGGAGCCGGCGCCGGCCTTGTGACGCGCCGTCTGCGAGGCGTTCGTGGCCGATGCGGTGCCCGACGTGGCGCCGCCCCCGCCGGCGACGAAGCCGATCATTATCACGACGACCGCGACAACGATCAGGGACACGAGCGCGATCAGGCGGTTCCGGCGCGTCCGGGCCCGCCGCTCGCGCTCCCTGGCGAGCCGCCGCGCGCGAATCTGGTGCTCGTTCATGCGCCCACGAGCGTACCCACCACGAAGGCGAAATACAGGATCAGGAGCCCCACGGCGTCCGGCCGGCGCATTCCGCCGGGACGCGCCAGCGCGGCCAGCGTGACGAGCGTCGCCGCCACCAGCCAGGCGAGCTGCAGCCTTCCCACAGTCGAGACCGCCGCGAACGTGACGAACAGCGACGGGACGATCACCCCGAACCCCAGGTTGATCGTGTTGCTGTTGAACGTCTCGCCGACCAGCGCCGCCCCCCGGCCGGCGACGCCGAGGCGAATCGCGGTGAGCGCATTCGGGATGCTCGTGAGCGGCCCCAGGATCAGCACTCCGAGCACCGCGTTGGAGATGTGCCAATCACCGGCGAGACTGAGCGCAGCCTGCACCATGCGCGCGCTGCCGGCGACGATCAGGATCAGGTCGAAGACGATCAGCGCCAGCAGGTGATGTGTCGGGTTCGCGGAGGGGTCCGGCGGCCGCTCGCCCGCGGCGTGCTCGTGAAGCGCGCGCGACAGGCGGCTCAGGCGGCGACCGCGGAAGCTCGGGCCGGCGACCACGACGGCCAGATACGGAGCCACGATCAGGGCGCTCAGCACGGTGGCGCCGGCCGGCGAGAGCCAGCGCAGCAGCAGCGCGGCCGCGAGCACCGTGATGATGAGCCCGACCGCGCCCTCGAACAGCAGCGTCTCGCGCGCCAGCCGTACGCGGCCGGCGAGCAGCGCGCTCATGCCGATCATCGCGGCCAGGTTGAAGCCGTTCGAGCCCACGAGCAGGCCGACGCCGACGGCGTGAGCGCCCTTGAACAGAGCGAACAGCGCGGACGAGATCTCCGGGCCATCCGCCGCCAGCGCCGTCAGCAGGCCGATCAGCGCCTCGGGGAACCCGAAGCGGACGCCGAGGCGATCGAGCCGGCGCGCGAACAGGCGCGCTGCCGCGAGCGTGATCGCCAGCGAGGCAACGAACAGCGGGACTCCGAGGGCGGGGGACATGCGGCTACACGGTCGGTAACGGACATGCCGACCAGACTTTCCGGCTCACCCGTCGCGGCACGTTACCTCAGCGACTACGGACCCGGGGTGCAGGACTCCTTGGCGCAGTGGCGAAACGCAGACACCATGCTCCGCAAACGACGTTACCCGCAGATCGAGATGCGCCCCGCTCGCCCGGCCCACGGGTTCGAGCACATCGCGGGCGAGTCGATCGCAGTGCTCACATGGCTTCAGGCCAACCAGGTCGAGTTCGTGCTCGTCGGACCGGTGGCGGAGGCCGTTCGCGGCGGCGCCGGCTCCACCGGGCCGGTCGCGATCGTCCCCGCGCCCTACCGGCGCAACTACGAGCGGCTGTCGCGCGCGCTCGACGCCGCGAACGCCCGGCCCCGCCGGCACGGTGGCGCCGACGCCGCGCGGGCCAAGGCGGCCCCAAACGGAGCCCCGGGTGGCCAGCGCTGGGAGTTCCGCACCGGCATCCACTTCCTCGACGTCGAGGGCAGCTCGGGCGAGACGCCCGGGTACCAGGAATTGCTCTACGAGACTGGCCGGTTCGAGCTGTCCGCCGGGCTCAGCGTGGACGTGGCCTCGCCGGAGGACATCGAGCACTACGCGCACGTGCGTCGCACGGGCGTCTCGCCCGAGCTCCGCATCACGCGAAACGCGCGGCACGAGCTCGAGCACCAGAGCTGACAGAACCCTTATCACCCGGGCCGCCGGGACCGCTAGGCTCAGTCCATGGTGATTCGAGCCAGATGGGCGCTGGCCGGGGCGGCCGGGTGCGTTGTGCTGCTCCTGATCACGTGGTTCGCCGCGTTCCACGTCGGCGTCGTGCGGAGCGCGGACCGGTCGATCTTCAGCGGGTTCTACGAGCTCTCGGCCCACGGCTGGATCCACCGAGTCGCGTACCACCTGGCGTCGCTGTGCGACCCGAGCCCCTACGTCTACTTCGTCCCGATCCCGATCGTGATCGCGCTGCTGCGAGGTCGCCCGCGCGTGGCGGTTGCGGTCGGCGTGATCCTGCTCGGCGCGAATGTCACCACGCATGTGCTGAAGCCGTTGCTGGAGGAGCCGAGGTCCGCCTCGTTCTTCGGCTGGAATGCTCCGATTTATGGCGCCACATGGCCGAGCGGACACGCCACGGCTGCGATGTCGCTGGCGCTGTCCCTGGTCCTCGCTGTCCCGGCGCGCATACGCCCGGCCGTGGCGGCCCTCGGAGCCCTGTTCGCGGTCGCGGTCAGCTACTCGTTCCTGACGCTCGGCTGGCATTTCCCGAGCGACGTGTTCGGGGGATTCCTCGTCGCCGCGACCTGGACGCTGCTCGCGATCGCCGGGTTGCTGGCCATCGAAGCGCGGAGTCCTCAGGGCGAGCGCAAGATCAACCCGGTGTCGACCGCGAGGGCGCTCGGCCCCGTCGGCGCGGCGCTCGCCGGCGGCACGCTACTGGCGATGATCGCGGTGGCGAGCCGCCCGCATGCGGCCGTGACGTACGCCGACGAACACAAGGTGTTCATCGTCGGTGCGCTCGCGATCGCCGCGCTCGGGTTCGCGATCTCGACTGCGATCGTGCTGACCCTGACGCCTAGCGATACCGGCCCGGCTCCCACAGCGGCTCATCGCCGCCGTTGGCGCCCCGGCTGAGGATGAACAGCAGGTCCGACAGCCGGTTCAGGTAGCGGACCACCTCCGCGTTCAGCTCATCGCCGCAGGCAACCGCGAGCCGCTCACCGCGCCGGCACACGGTCCGGCAGACGTGTAGCTGAGCGGCGGCCCGGGTACCGCCGGGCAGCACGAACGACTTGAGCGGCGCGAGCGTCGCGTTGACCTCGTCGCAGCGCTCCTCGAGCCACGCCGTCTGCTCGGGGATCACTCGGAGTCGCTCGCGGTCGGGATCCTCCGGCGCGGAGATGTCGGCGCCGACGTCGAACAGGTCGTTCTGGATCCTTCGCAGCCAATCGGCGTAGGCGACGGGAAGGTCCTCGACTGTCAGCGCGAGACCGATGTGCGCGTTGAGCTCGTCGACGGTTCCGTACGCCTCGATCCGCGGATGGGTCTTCGGCACGCGGCTCATGTCGCCGAGATGGGTCTCGCCCGAGTCGCCGAGGCGCGTGTAGATCCGGGTCAGGTTGACGGTCATGGCGAAGGAGCCTGGGGGCTGAGTCTAGGCGCTCACGCGACCGCGCGCAGGTGCCGGTACGGCTCGCCTCGCAGCTCCGCGACGAGCGCGTCGACGACCCCGCGCTCGTCCGCCTCGCGCCCGTCGGTGACGGCGCCGATCACCGCGCGCTTGCGCTCGAGCAGGGTCGCAATCGTCTCATCGATCGTGTCCGCGGCGAGCAGATAGGTGGCGTTGACGGCATCCTGCTGTCCGATCCGGTGGCAGCGGTCCTCGGCCTGGTCGTGCTTGGCCGGCGTCCAGTCCAGCTCGAGGAACGCGACGTTCGACGAGCGCGTGAGCGTGATTCCCTGCCCGGCGACCTCGATCGAGCACACGATGAGCTGGTTGCCGTCCGCGTCGGGCTCCTGAAACGCCCGCACGGCCGTATCGCGGGCGCGCTGGGAGTCAGCGCCGATGATGTGAAGCGCACCCGGGAATCGCTCCAGCACCGCATGCTGGATCTCCCGGTGGAGCGCGAACACAACCAGCCGCTCGCCGGAGGACAGAAAGTCGTGGATCCAATGCAGGGCGGCGTGGAGCTTGCCGCGGGCGGCCAGCCGCTTCAGAGCGTTCAGCCTGACGAGCCGCTCCGCCCGCAGCGCTGCCGCGACCTTGGCGTCGAGCGCACGCAGGTCGAGCGGCTGGCTGCGCAGCCACGCGACCACGTCACGCTCGGCAAGGCGGTACTCGGCTTCGTTGTCGAGCGCGACCGGCACCACCGCCCGGGTCTTGGCCGGCAGCTGCGGGAGCACGTCCGCTTTCAGCCGCCGCGCAAAGCACCGCGCCCGCAGGTGCCAATGCAGGCGCTGATGCGCGTCGTGACCGCGGAACCGCTGGCCGAACTGCGTCCCCGACCCGAAGTCGCCGAGCCGCCCGAGGATCCGCAACTGGGAGATGAGCTCTGGTGGCCGGTTCATCAGAGGCGTCCCGGTGAGGGCGAGCACGAGGCCTTCGCGTGGCACGGAGGCGCATAGCTGCTGGGCGGCCTGGGTGCGCTTGGCGCCCGGGTTCTTGCAGTAGTGAGACTCGTCGAGCGCGACAGCGCGCGGAGCCAGCGCGGTCAGAGCCTCGAGCCGGCCGGCGACGATGTCGTAGTTGACGACGGTCAGGTCCGCGCCCGGGACGGCTCCACGGTTGCCGCCGAGCATCTGCGCCGAGCGCTCCGGCAGCCAGCGCCCGATCTCCCGCATCCAGTTGAGTTTGAGACTGGCCGGGCACACGACGATCGCGGGGTAGGCGCCGTCCGCCTCGATGGTCGCCAGCGCTTCGACGGTCTTGCCGAGGCCCTGCTCGTCGGCCAGGAACGAGCGGCGCTGCTTCAGCAGGTACTCGACCCCGGCGCGCTGGAATGGCTTCAGCTCGCCGCCAAGGGTGGCCGGGATCAAATCATTCAGCGCGGCGTCGGTCGCGCCGGACAGCGTCACCAGCCCGGCGGCCTGCGCGTGCTCTTCCCGGATCTGCTGCAGGCGATCAAGCGCCTCGGGCGACACCCACGGCCCGTGCTCGGAGATGAACCGGTCGAGGTCCGGCACCCAGAATGCATCGGCAACCATCGCCGGCAACCGATCGTGCTCGTGACCGGCTCGCTCGGCTCCGGCGACGGCCACGCCTTCCAGTCGTCCGAACGCCTCCACCATCCCGGCGTCGTGCCCGGGCGCGAGCACGAACGTCGGCTGCTCGTGGATCTCGGACAGTTCGAGCACCGCCGGAGGCGCCGGTCGCCCCGCCTCGAGCGCCGCCACGCACCGTGTTGCGGCATGGCTGATCCAGCCTTGCAGCGCTTCCGCGTCAATCGCCCGCCAGGAGTCCAGCGTGAGCGGCAGGCGCGCGCCCCCTTGGCACGGTGTCGCTCGCTCGCGCAGCGCGCTCGGGAGGCGCTCGTTGTCGCCGAGGAGGAGGAACGCCGGAGCCGCGCGGGGGCCGTCGACCTCGATCGTTCCGCGCCAGGTCGCGGTGCGCTCGACCCAACGCTCGACTTGCGGATCGACCGAGCGCGCCTCGAGCTGGCCGAGCAGCGACGCGATCGGGACGCCGCCGGCCTGGGTCGCGGCGACCGCGACCGAACCCGCGGGGCCGTCGAGCAGCTCGAGCGGGCCTACCCGGGCCAGTGCGCGAGCGAGCGGCGCGTGCTCAGAGGCGATCAGGATCCACTTGCGGCCGCTGCGATCGCGCCGCAACTCGACGTCGTACGCCGGCGGCGCCACCGAGGGCTGGACGCGCGCACGGGGGGCGCGCACGACCTCCGTCACAGCGTGACGGGCGTCGTCGGTGAGAGACAGCCTGGAGTCGCGTTCCGCGCACTCGCACAACGTCAATCCGCCCTGCCGATCGACGGGCAGCAACCCCCGCTCGATCGCGGTCAGCCGATACGCGCGTGGATGGTCGAGCAGGAGCTCGACGAGGTCCGTCGGCCCGTCGGTCGCGAAGCTGAACCACCAGTCGTTGTCCGGACGGGCGAGAGCAACCAGGACCTCACCCGCCGAGCGCTTCGCCCGCCGGCGCGCGAGGCCGCGGCTGAGCGCATCGGAGACGTCGGCCTCATAAGGCGCGCTCTCGAACAGAGCAGTCAGCGCGTGTGCACGATCCGGATCGAGCGGTACCCGCCAAACCCGTGCCTCGGGGTCCCAGCGGCGGCCCGGAATCGCGCGCAACAGCAGCCGCAGGCGGTCGTCGTAGGGAAACCGGAGAAGCGCCTCTCCCTCCAGAAGCGTCGCGACCAAGGCTGCGGACATGAACATTGGACGGTAGACGCCGGGGCGGATGTCGATCGGCGAGACGGAACCCCGCCGCGGTACGATCCACGCGTTCAAGGTCGGTGGCAATGGGAAGCCGGTGGGATTCCGGCGCGGACCCGCCACTGTAATCGGGGACGCCGGTCGCACTACAAAGCCACTGGCGAGGACGACTCGCCGGGAAGGCGCGGCCGGTAGGCCCGTAAGCCAGGAGACCAGCCTCCGACCGCCAAGCCAATACGCCCTCGTGGAAAGGGGTGGCCCTCATGCATCGCAAGACCCTCATCGCTCTCGTGGGAGCGATCGTCATGGCCGTCGCGGCGTCCGGTGTCGCGCTCGCCGCCGGCTCCGGCCCAGCCGTGACCGTGCAGATCAAGAGCCTCAACAAGACCCTGCTCAAGCCGAGCACCGAGCACGGCCAGAAGGGGTGGATCACCAAAGGAGGCACGCCCCATGGCAAGTGCCCAGGCGGCAGCGCGGCCGGCGCGCTCAACGTGGCCACCCACGGCAAGTGGGCCGGCAAGTGGTACTCGAGCGTCCCGGGCATCTTCGTGACCTCGATCCTCGGCGTGAAGCCGACCGGGTCGAGCTACTGGGGGATCTACGTCAACGGCAAGTCCTCGAGCACGGGGCTCTGCGACATCAAGCTGCACTCCGGTGAGAAGTTGCTGTTCAAGATCATCAAGTGAGCCTCGCCCGCCGGTCACCGTCTGGATCCTCATGACCCGCGGACCTGCCGTCACGGCGGTCGCGATCGCAGTTGCGGTCGCGATCGCCGGCTGCGGCCTGGGCGCCGGCAAGTCGACCGCGGGCGACGCCACGCTCACGGTCACGCGCGGGTTCGGCAGCGCCGCCGTCGGATCGGCGGCCGAGAAGAGCATCCCCGGGTCCCAGACCGTGATGCGGATGCTCGAGCGGTCGTTCAAGGTCACGACGCGCTACGGCGGCGCCTTCGTCGAGTCGATCGACGGCCACGCCGGGGACTCCTCCCGACTCGACTGGTTCTACTACGTGAACGGGATCGAGGCGACCCTCGGTGCTGCAGGCACCTCAGTCCACTACGGCGACCGGATCTGGTGGGACCTGCACGACTGGAGCGCCACCGACTCGATCCCGGCGGTCGTGGGCTCGTTTCCCGAGCCGTTCGTTCATGGGATCAACGGCCGGCGGTTCCCGGTCACGCTCGAGTGCGCCACCGACGTCCCAGCGGCGTGCAAGCGGGTGACCAACGAGCTCACGACGATCGGCGTGCCGATCGCGAGCCAGGCGATCGGCACCGGGTCGGGCTCGGACTCGCTCGGGGTGATCGTCGGCACGTGGCACGACCTCCGCTCTGAGCTGCTGGCCACACTGATCGAACACGGCCCGGCGTCGAGCGGGGTTTACGCGCGATTCGTGGGGCCGAACGGGAACGCGTTGCAGTTGCTCGACCCGAAGGGGCGCGTCGTCCGCACGCTCGGCGCCGACTCGGGTCTGATCGCGGCCATGGCGCAGACCTCGACCGGACCGGCGTGGCTGATCACCGGGACCGACGTCGACGGAGTGTCGGCCGCCTCCGCGGCGCTCACGCCGCTCCGGCTCGACAACCACTTCGCGGTCGCGGTCCAGGGCGCCACCGACCTGCCGGTGCCGCTCGAGGGGTCCAGTTGATCTACCGCCGGCGCGCGAGCCCCCTGCACGCCGCCCGCGCCGGTGTCGGGTGCGCGTACTGCCTGGCGCTCGCGCTGGCCTCGCTCCTGCTGTCCGCGCCGGTCGCGCTCGGGGCGGTGGTGGTATCGATCGTCGGCGCGGCTGTCGGCGCCGGCGTCGGCCGCGAGATCCGCCGGGCCGCGCTGCTCGCGCTCCCGCTGGGGCTGCTGGTGATGGCGGTCAACATGATCGTCGCGCAGGGCGGGTTGACGGTGATCGCGCGGGTCGGAAATCTGCCCGTGTTCGGCCAGACCGACATCACGCTCGAGTCGACCGTCTACGGCGCCGTGCTCGGAGTGCGGGCGATCGCGCTGATCCTCAGCGGCGCGCTGTACACGGTCGCGGTCGATCCCGACGAGGTGCTCGGGCTGTTCCGCCGCTTCTCGTTCCACTCGGCGCTGACCGCGACGCTCGCGACGCGGATGGTGCCGGTGCTCGCACGCGACGCGCGGCGGCTCGCCGAGGCCCAGCGATGCCGTCCTGGGCCGCCGCCGTCCCGCATGCAGCTGATGCGAGCGACCACGTCGGGAGTGCTCGACCGCGCGCTCGACGTCGCGGCCGCGCTCGAGGTCCGCGGCTACGGCGCCGCGCGGCGCCCGGGGGCCCGGGCGCGCGTCCGCCGGCCGTACTCGCGCCACGATCTCGCATTCGGTGCCTCCGCCGCGGCGCTGGTGGCGCTCGCGATCGGAGCCCGCGTCGCGGGCCTCGTCCCATTTCGGTCTGACCCGTCCCTGTCCGCGCCGGTCGGCGTCGGTGCCGCGGCGGTGGCGGTCGCGATCGTGCTGTGCGCGCTGCTCCCATTCGCCGACCGTAGGGGGATCGGGCCGTGAGCGTCCTGTCGCTGCGCGACGTTACCTACACCTATCCGGGCGCGCCGGCGCCAGCGATCGCGGGCGTCACGCTCGACATCGGCCCGGGCGAGCTGGTCGTGCTCGCGGGCGGCTCGGGCTCTGGGAAGTCGACGCTGCTGCGCGCCGCGAACGGCCTCGTGCCTCATTTTTTTGGAGGCGTGTTCGCCGGCCGCGCGATCGTCGCGGGGATGGACACCCGCGAGCATGGTCCGGGCGCGCTCGCCGTTGCCGTCGGGACGCTGTTCCAGGATCCCGAGACGCAGGTCGTAATGGGCACCGTCCGCGCCGAGCTCGCGCTGCCGCTCGAGAACCAGGGGGAGGCGCCGGCCGCGGTCGCGCGCGCGGTCGAGGAGGTGGCACTCGCGCTCGGGATCGCGCACCTGCTCGAGCGCCCGACGGCCGAGCTGTCCGGGGGCGAGCTCCAGCGCGTGGCGCTCGGCGCCGCGCTCGCGGGCAGGCCGCAGCTGATCCTGCTCGACGAGCCGACCTCCCAGCTCGACCCGGTTGCCGGCGATGAGCTGATCGCGCTGCTGCGGCGGCTCAACGAGGACTTCGACGCGGCGATCGTGATCGCCGAGCACCGGCTCGAGCGATGCCTGGGCTTCGCCGACCGCGCGATCGCGATGCGCGGCGGGCGCGTGGCCTTCGACGCTGCGCCGGCCGAGTTCCTGGCCTGGGCCTGCGACGCCGCCCCGGAGCTCGCGACCCCCGGGGCGCGTCTCCTGCACGGCCTCGGGCTGGCGCCGGTGGCGGGCGTCAAGGCGGCCCGCTCGGCCCTGCGAGCCCGGGGGCTGCTCCCGCCCACCGGCACGATCCCGGCCGGCGCTGCGGGGCGGCGGGATCCCAAGCGGGTCCGACGCGCCGAGGACAGCGCGCTCAGGCTCGACCGGGTCTGGCATGAGATCGAACGCGGGCCTGCCATCCTCCGCGGCCTCTCGCTTCAGGTCGGGCCTAGCGAGCGCGTCGCACTGATGGGCCGCAACGGCGCCGGCAAGTCGACGCTACTGCGGCACGCCGCCGGGCTGATGCGCCCGACCCGGGGCAAGGTCCGGAGCGCCGGCCGGGTCGCGCTGCTGCTGCAGAACCCGACCGATTACCTAGTCCACGAGCGGGTCTCGCTGGAAGCCTCGCCGGACGCGCTGGCGACCGTCGGGCTCGGCGATCCCGCGTTCGGCGACCGCCACCCCCGCGACCTCTCGGGCGGGGAGAAGCAGCGGCTCGCGCTCGCAATCGTGCTCGACGGGACGGGCGGGGATGGGGTGGGCGGGAATGGGGTGGGCGGGAATCCCAATCAAACGGCCGTGGTGTGCCTCGACGAGCCGACCCGGGGGATGGACCGCCGCCGCAAGGACGAGCTCGCAGCGCTGCTGCGCGAGCTCGACGCGGCCGTGCTGGTCGCGACTCACGATCCCGAGTTCGTGTCCGCGTTCGCGGAGCGGGTGGTGCTGCTGGGGGAGGGCGTGGTGATCGCCGATGGCTCGCCGGCGGAGATCCTCGCCGGCGGGACGTACTTCGCGACCGAGACCGCGCGGATCCTCGGCGGCGCCGGCGGAGCGCTCGTGGCCGAGGAGGGTGTCGCGCTCGTAACCGGATCGGCGGGACCGGCGGTGGCGCCGACAGCCGGGGTGAGCGCGTGAGCTGGCAGATCGGCGCGTTCGCGATCCTCGCGGTGGCGCTCGCCGGCGGATTCGCCTGGTACGAGCACGTCCGGCCGGACGCCCGGGTCGTGGCGCTCGTGGGCACTCTCGCGGCCTTTGCGGCGCTCGGCCGGATCGCGTTCGCGGCGTTCCCGAACGTCAAGCCGACGACCGACATCGTGCTCGTGTCCGGATACGCGCTCGGCGGCGGGCCCGGATTCGCGGTCGGCGCGATCGCGGGGCTCGCCTCGAACTTCTTCTTCGGCCAAGGGCCCTGGACCCCGTGGCAGATGGCCGGTTGGGGGGCGGTCGGCGTGATCGGCGCGGGGCTCGCGGTCGTGACCCGGCGACGGATCAGGCGCTGGCCGCTGGCAATCGTCTGCTTCGTCGTCGGGTTCGGGTTCACCGCGCTCCAGGACCTCGGGGACTGGGTCACCTACAGCGATCACAGCCTGGGCCAGCTCGGCATATATGTTGGGAAGGGGATCGGGTTCGATTTCGTGCACGCCGGCGGGTGCCTGGTGTTCGCGCTCGCGTTCGGGCCGGCGCTGATCCGATCGTTACGTCGGTTCACGGTGCGGCTGAACGTGACGTGGCGGACCGCCACGCCGTTGCTGGCGGTCGCGATAATCGCCGGCTCCCTGACAGGCTGGCTGGCCAGCCAGCCGGGGGTGCCGGGTTTGGGATTGGGGTCGGGACTGGGCTCGGGACTGGGGGAGGGACGGGCGCTGGCGGCGGGGACACCGACGGGCTACCTGCTCGCGGCGCAGAACTCCGACGGCGGCCTGGGAGGAGCGCCGGGGTCGGCGTCGTCTTCGCTGTACTCGGGGTGGGCCGCGCTGGGACTGGCCGCCGCCGGCGAGAACCCGCAGGACGTCGTGCGTGATGGCCACAGCCTGATCGGCTACATCGAGGCCGGCGTCGCCTCGGCGTCGGACCCCGGCTCCGTCGAGCGGAACATCCTCGTCGCCGGCGCCGCCGGCATTGACGCGAGGAGCTTCGGAGGACGCGACCTGATCGCCGAGTTGCGGGCGGACATCGGCCGGAACGGGTCGGTGAACAACCAGACGAACTGGACGTCGTTCGAGGTGCTCGCGTTCCGGGCGGTCGGCGTCGCCCCACCGGCGGCGTCACTCGCGTGGATCGTCCGCCAGCAGGACGCCGACGGCGGCTTCAACTTCGCGACGCGCGGCGGTCTCAGCGACGTCGACGACACCGGCTCGGCGCTCGAGGCGCTCGCCGGCGACAGGGGCCCGGGCGCGGCGCGGGCCCGGGCGCGCGCGATCGAGTACGTACGGGGGCAGCAGGACCGCGACGGCGGCTTCCCGGGCATGCCCGGCGCCGGCTCGAACGCGCAGTCGACCGCGTTCGCGGTCCAGGGGCTGCTCGCCGCCGGTGTCGAGCCGGGCTCGCTGCACCGGCGCGGCGCGCCGTCTCCGCTCGACTACCTGCGCTCGCTGATTGCCGGCGACGGTCACGTCCGCTACTCGCGGGGAACGGACGAGACGCCGACGTGGGTGACGGCCGAGGCGGTGATGGCGCTCGACGGCAAGCCGCTCCCGATCGCGGCGCCGGCGCGGCGAGTCGCGCCACCGCCGGCGCCGGCACCGCGCCACACCGCCCCCACGACCTCCTCGCATCCGGTGAGTCCGCCGGCGCGGTCGCGCCGTGCGGCGGCCGGCTCCGGCCGTGGGCGCCCGCGGCGTGTGGCTCGGGTTCCGGCCTCAGCTCCGGGGTCGACAGCCGCCGACCGGCTCGCGATCGACGCCGGCGTCCTGACCGCGGTGATCCTGGCGTTCGTCGCCGGGAGCTGAGCCCGCCGCAGGACAAAATCTGTACGCTCCGGCGCCCGCATGCAGATCGGAGTTCCCAAGGAGTCGGCTGAGGGTGAGCGACGTGTGGCGCTCGTGCCTGAGGTGGTGCGGAAGCTCACGGGTGGCGGGGGTGAGGGGTCCGACGGCGGTCTCGAGGTGCTGGTGGAGCGTGGTGCCGGCGCCGGCGCGCTGATCCCTGATAGTCAGTTTGAGGAGGCGGGCGCGCGGATGGTCGACGATGCGGCCGGTGTGTACGCGGCCGATGTGGTGGTCAAGGTCGCGACGCCGACGTCTGAGGAGATCGGGCGGTTGCGGTCCGACAGCGTTCTGATCGGGTTCCTTCAGCCGTTGGCTGGGGGTGAGGCGATCCGGGCGATTGCGGCGTCGGGGGCGACGAGTTTCGCGATGGAGGCGATCCCGCGGATCAGCCGTGCGCAGTCGATGGATGCGTTGTCCTCGCAGGCGAATATCTCTGGGTACCGTGCTGCTCTGATCGGCGCGATGGAGCTCGGCCGCTACTACCCGATGCTGATGACCGCGGCGGGGACGATCCGGCCGGCGACGGTGCTCGTGCTGGGTGCCGGGGTGGCGGGGTTGCAGGCGATCGCGACGGCGCGGCGGTTGGGGGCGGTGGTGCAGGGGTTCGATGTCCGCTCGGCGGTCAAGGAGCAGGTCGAGTCGCTGGGCGCGAAGTTCCTGGAGTTCGATCTCGGGGGCGATCTCGAGGGCGCCGGCGGTTATGCGCGCGAGCTCACCGCCGAGCAACAGCAGCGCCAGCAGGAGCTGATGGCCGAGGCGATCGGCAAGGTCGACGTGGTGATCACGACCGCGCTCGTCCCGGGCCGGCGCGCGCCGATCCTGGTCACCGAGGACGCGGTCGAGCTGATGAAGCCGGGGTCGGTGATCGTCGACCTCGCTGGCGAGGCGGGGGGCAACTGCGAGCTATCGGAGCCGGGGCGGACCGTGATCCGCCACGACGTCAAGATCCTCGCGCCGCTGAACGTGCCCTCGACGCTGGCCGAGCACGCCTCGCAGCTGTACGCGAAGAACATCCAGTCGCTGCTCGGGCTGATGATCTCTGAGGAGGGTCAGCTGGCGCTGGACTTCGACGACGAGGTCATCGCCGGCGCGTGCATCACGCGCGACGGCGAGATCGTCCACGAGGCCGCCAAGGCGGCCGCCGAGGCGGCTCCGACCGCGAGCTCCTGATCCCGAGGAGGACTTTCACGTGAGCACGATTACCGATATCGCGATTCTTGTGCTGGCGGCGTTCGTGGGGTTCGAGGTGATCTCGAAGGTTCCGAACACGCTGCATACGCCGTTGATGTCGGGCACCAACGCGATTCACGGGATCGTGTTGCTCGGTGGGTTGTTGTTGATGCACGAGGCGAACGGGTGGTTTGAGCATCTGTTGCTGGTGATCGCGATCGCGTTCGGGACGATCAACATCGTCGGCGGGTTCGTGGTTACCGACCGGATGCTCGGGATGTTCAAACGCAAGCCCGATCTGCCCGAGGCTCCCGTGGTCGAGGAGATCGAGGGCGGCGAGAAGTGATGCTCGGCACGATCTTCTTGCAGTCGGCGACGTTCATCGACGCCTGCTACATCGTCGCGTTCTCGTTTTTCATTTACGGGATGAGCGGGTTGACCGGGCCGCGTACGGCGGTCCGCGGCAACAAGATCGCGGCGGTCGGGATGGCGATCGCGATCGTCGCGACGCTGCTCACGCCGCACGTGCTGTCGGGGTCGAGCACGCCGTGGCTGATCGCGCTCGGGCTGGTGATCGGAACCGCGGTCGGCCTCCCGGCGGCGCGGAACGTGCGCATGACCGCGATGCCGCAGATGGTGGCGCTGTTCAACGGTGTCGGCGGCGGCGCGGTCGCGATCATCGCGTGGATCGAGTACCGCCACGCGTTCGGCGGGTCCTACGCGTTGAGGATCGAGATCCCGTCGCTGTTCGCGGCGATCGTCGGGTCGATCTCGTTCTGGGGGTCCGGTATCGCGTTCGGGAAGCTTCAGGAGATCCTTCCGGGCCGGCCGATCAAGCTCCCGGGCCAGTCGTTCATCAACCTGGCGCTGTTGGTGATCTGCGTGGGGTCAGCGATCGTGCTCGCGGCCGGCACCCACTCTCAGGCGCTGTTCATCATCGGGATCCTGATCGCGGCGGCCGCGCTCGGGAACATGGTCGTGCTCCCGATCGGCGGCGCGGACATGCCGGTGGTGATCTCGCTGCTGAACGCGTTCACCGGGTTATCGGCGGCGGCGACCGGTATCGCGTTGAACAACACCGCGCTGATCGTCGCCGGGATGATCGTGGGCGCGTCGGGCACGATCCTCACGAACCTGATGGCCAAGGCGATGAACCGGTCGGTGCCGGCGATCGTCGCCGGCGGGTTCGGCGGTCAGGTCGCCGCACCGGCCGGCGGCGCCGGCGAGACCGGCGGGACGGTCCGCTCGACCTCGGCCCAGGACGTCGCGATCCAGCTCTCCTACGCCCGCCTGGTGGTGATCGCGCCCGGGTACGGGATGGCCGTCGCGCAGGCCCAGCACGCCGTGCGCGAGCTCGAGCGCGCCTTGGAGGCCAAGGGGGTCGAGGTCAAGTTCGCGATCCACCCGGTGGCGGGGCGGATGCCCGGTCACATGAACGTGCTCCTCGCCGAGGCCGACGTACCCTACGACCTGCTCCGCGAGATGGACGAGATCAACCCCGAGTTCCCCCGCACCGACGTGACCCTGGTCATCGGCGCCAACGACGTCACCAACCCCGCCGCCAAGAACCAGCCAGGATCGCCGATCTACGGCATGCCGATCCTCGAAGTCGACCACTCCGGCGCAGTCGTCGTACTCAAGCGCTCGATGGCTTCCGGGTTCGCCGGCATCGACAACCCACTGTTCTACGACCCCAAAACCTCGCTGCTGTTCGGCGACGCCAAGCAATCCGTGAGCGACATCACAGCCGAAGTGCAAGCGCTCTAGCTATTCGGGGATTAGCCCGGTCCGGACGGGGTATCTGGCTGCAACGATGGATCCGAATCGCCTCAAGGAAATTACGATCTTCTCGCACCTCTCCGACGAGGAGGCTAAGCGTCTGGCGGCGTTCGCCACCGAGACGAGCGTCGCCGAGGGACAGATCCTGATGAAGCAGGGCGACTACTCCACCGAGCTGATCGCGATTCAGGAGGGCACCGCCGACGTGATCCAGGACGGCGAGAAGGTCGCCTCGCTCAAGGACGGCGACGTGATCGGCGAGATGGGTCTGCTCGAGCGGGAGCCGCGCAACGCCGACGTGATCGCGACCTCGCCGATGCGTGTGATGAAGCTCACGCACTGGGAGATCCGGCGGATGTCCGACGAGACGCTCGACCGGATCAAGGAGATCATCGCCAAGCGCCGGCAGGACGGGGTGGCGGACCCGGCTCACTGATTGCCGGCGGGCGCGGCGGGTGGCCGGCGCGGCGGTTAGCGGGTAGCGCCTTCCGCGCGGTGGTCGCTGCCGTGGACCGGATTTGAACGGCGGGCACCTGGGGGAGGGGTTGGTTGCGCCGGTGGGGGACGCAGGCCGGGTGGCGCCTTCCGCGTGGTGGTCAGCGCCGCGGACCGGGTTTGGACGGCGGGCATCTGGAGGAGGCCTTTGCGTGCTCGGCGGCGGATGCAGGCCGGTGGCCCGGAAATAACCTGCAAAACCTGACACTCGGCACGGTCACCCCAAACCGTGTCGCAATCCGCATGTGGGGCATGCAGATTCCGACACTGTCAGCGCGCAACGGCACGAATGTCAGGTTTTGCAGGTCGCCAGCCGACCACGCGTAACCGGAGAGACCCCCGCCCTCACTCTCCAGGTGCCCGCCGTTATCGGACCGTCAGCGAGCCCGCCTGCGGTCGGGGATACGCTCCGGGACGATGGGCGATCGAGATCGAGTCCGGGCGCCGGCGCTTCCCCTGCGCACGAGCGCCGGCACGCTCGAGCTCGGCGGCCGGCCGTGGCTCATGGGCGTGGTCAACGCAACGCCCGACTCGTTCTCTGACGCCGGCGGACACCGGACGCTCGAGGAGCGCGTCGAGCTGGCGCGATCGCTGCTTGACGCCGGCGCCGACATCATCGACATCGGCGGCGAGTCCGGCGTCACCAACCAGCCGCCGGTGGCGCCCGAGGAGGAGATCGAACGGGTGGTGCCGCTGATCGAGCGAGTGGCCGGGGGGCTCGGCGCGCTCGTGTCGATCGACACGTACAAGCCCGCGGTCGCACACGCGGCGATCGCCGCCGGCGCGGCGATCGTCAACGACGTGAGCGGGCTGCGCGATCCCGAGCTGGCGGACGTGTGCGCGGGCACGGGCGCAGGGCTGGTGCTGATGCACACGCGGGCGGCGCCCAAGCAGAAGCTGCTCGATCCGACGCTCGACGGGCTGGTCGGGGCCGACGTCAAGCGGTTCCTGCGCGAGCTGATAGCGGTGGCGATGGCCCACGGCGTCTCGTTCGAGCAGCTGATGCTCGACCCCGGCCCCGATTTCGGGAAGACCCCCGCCCAGACCGTCGAGGTTCTGCGTGAGCTGTCCGAGCTCCACGCACTCGAGCGGCCGCTGCTGCTGGCGGTGTCGCGCAAGGATTTCGTGGGGGCGCTCACGCAGCGGCCCCCGCGGGCGCGCCTGGCCGGAACGCTCGCGGCGATCGGGCACGGAGTCGATGCCGGCGCCCACGTGCTGCGCGTCCACGACGTCGCCGACGTCGCCGACTACCTAGCGGTGCGGGCGGCGTTGGAGGGCGAGGCCGAGCTCCGCTCCGAGTTGCGGCTGGCCGAGGACTTGCGTCGAGAGCCGCGCGAGGAAGCTCAAGCAGGTCCCCGCGCCGACCGATGAGCACCCCTGTATGTCGAGGAGGAGTCACTGGTCGTTCGCCGTCGCCGGCGTGGCTTCGGTGGTTGGCCTGCTGAGCCTCTGGCTGCCGTGGTATGGCCTCAGCCTGCCGGGCGTCAGCGGCTCGGTGTCCCAGGCCAAGTCGCTCGGACCGTTCGGTCTGCTGACCGTCATGATGGCGCGCAAGCTCGCCGCGCTGCACATCGACGCGTGGCAGGCACTGCACGGTTGGCCGGCGATCTTCGCCGCCGGAGCGGTGGTGGCGGGCGCGGTGGCGATCCTGCGCGCCACCGGCCGCGATGTCGACCGGCGCCTTGGCTGGGTGGCCGCCGCTGGCGCGCTCGCGGCCACGCTGTTCGCGGCGTACGAGATCGCTGATCCCACGGGCAACTCGGGCGTGGCGCTGATCCACATCCGATTCGGGGCGTTCCTATCGGTGCTCGCCGCCGTCACCGCGCTCGTGGCCACGGTGGTCGCACAGCTGGACAGGATGCCTGCGGCGCTCCCCGTCAGCAAGGCGCCGGCGCCCCCGCCGGCCGAGCGGATCGCCTCGCCGGCGGCGTCGGCCTCGGTCGCCCCTCCCGGCTGGTAGAGCCGCCTCTCACCCCGGGACGCTAGTCTCGGTTGTCTGAATCGCCGGTCGCTGGCACAACGCGACCGGAGCCCACCGATCATCCACCAAGGAGGCAGCACCATGTCCATTCTCGATCGCGACGCGCTCGCAGCCAGTCCGCTCGCCGATCTACACGCCCTTGCGTCCGAGCTCTCGATCGACGGCTATCGCCGTCTGCGCAAGGCCGACCTGATCGACGCGATCATCACCCGGCAGGGAGGATCGCCCGCTGAGGAGGCTCCCGCCGAGGAGTCTCCCGCCGAGGAGGCTTCCGCCGAGGAGGCTTCCGTAGAGGAGGCTCCCGCCGAGGAGGCTTCCGTAGAGGAGGCTCCCGCCGAGGACGCGCCCGCTGAGGACGCTGTCGCCGAGGAGGCTCCCGCTGAGGAGGCCGTCGCCGACGACGAAGACCACAGCGGGGACGAGGACCGTCCGTCCTCCCGCCGGCGTCGGGGACGACGCGGTGGACGGGGCCGCTCGACCGGACGCGACGAGGATGCCTCCCCCGAGGAGGCCGAGGAGACCGAGCAGCCACCGGAGCGCCCGACCAAGGAGGAGCCGAGCGAGCGAGCCGAGGACGAGATCGTCGAGGGCGACGTCGAGCTGCTCCCGAACGGCTCCGGCTTCCTGCGCGTGAACCCGCCCGAGCCCTCGGACGACGACGTGTATGTCTCGGCCGCGCAGGTCAAGCGCTGCGAGCTCGTCCCGGGCGACCGGATTTCCGGCCCGCGGCGTGCGCCCCGCCGGTCCGAGCGGTTCGCGTCGCTGATCCGGATCGACACGATCAACGGCCGCCCGGCAGATGAGGTTGCCGACAGCCCCAGGTTCGACGATCTGCCGGCCGCCTACCCCAGCGAGCGCTTCCGGCTCGGGTCGGACGATCCGACGATCAAGGCGATCGAGTGGTTGACCCCGTTCGGACGGGGGTCGCGAGTGTCGATCGTCGGCCCGCCCCGCGCCGGCAAGTCCGAGGCCGTGCGCCGGCTCGCCGCGACACTCGCCGCGCAGGACGAGATCCATCTCACGCTGGTCCTCGCCGGCGTCCGCCCCGAAGAGATCACCGACTGGCAGGAGGGGCCGGTGACGCCCGCGGCGGCGGTCAGCTTCGCCGCCTCGGCCGACGCCCAGGCCCAGACCCTCGAGCACGCGGTCGACCAGGCTCGCCGGCTGGCCGCGCGCGGCTCCCACGCGGTCGTGCTGATCGACACGCTGACCGGAATCCAGCCGCACGCCGCCCGCAAGCTGCTGGCGTCCGCTCGGAACATCGCCGGCGGTGGGTCGCTGACCGTGATCGCCACCGCGGCCGAGCCGCTCGGCGGGGAGACAACCGTGATCGCGCTCGACCCGGTGCTGGCGAGCACCGGCCGCTTCCCCGCGCTGGATCTGATCGCGAGCGGCACCCTCCGCCCGGAGTTGCTCGTCGGCGACGCGGGCGCCGAGGCGATCGCCCGGGCGCGGATGGAGGCCGTCGACCGGTAACGGTCCCCTCGGGCGGGACGGCACGACGCCCCTGCGGGCTTGCCTGGACGGACCCGGACGGGAGCTACGCGCGTGCGCGCACCGCGGGCGCTTCCGCCAGCGGGCTCGGGGCGCCGGCGTCTTCGGGGCGGCGCGCGCGCCGGCTGAGGACCGGCGCGAACGTGACGGCCGCGCCGAGCACGCCGGCCCATATCAAGGTCCGGCGCGCTCCGAGATCTGCGCTGATCGGGCCTGTCAACGCATACGAGAGCGGCAGCAGGCCGATCGAGATGAGCCAGTCGAGGCTCGACACGCGCCCGAGCAGACGTGGAGGGACGTGGCGCTGCTTGGCGGTCGCCCACGCAATCGTGCCGGCGGTCTCCAAGGTGTTGAAGAGGACGCTGGCGAGCATCAAGCCCCACAGGCCCCTGGACAGACCGTAGCCTGCCACCGCGACAGTCGCGACGGTCCAGACGAGGTACATGAAGGTGAGGCTCGAGCGGGGGAGACCGAACTGGCCGATCGCGACCGCACACGCGAGCGAGCCGAGACCGCCGGCGGCGAAGATCAGCCCGAGGTCACGCGCCCCGTCGGCGAACCGGTGCTTGACGATGAACGGAAGCAGCACCTCGGTGGGGCCCATGAACAGCAGGTATGCGATCGCCGCGGTGACGAGAGTCGCCCACAGCCAGGCGTGGCCGCGGACGTACCGTAGGCCGGCCCGGATCTCGTTGACCCCGGCACGCTCCTCCGTCGTGGATGAGGCCGGGACCGGGGACATCGCCAGGAGCGCGATGACCGAGATCACGAACGATGCGGCGTCCAACCCGAACGTCCAGCCGGCGCCGATCGCGCCGACCAGCAAGCCGCCGAGCGCGGGACCGGCGAGCCGCAGCGCCAGCGGACGGATCAGCTGATCGAGCGAGTTGGCCTGAGCCAGCACGTCCGTGGGAAGCAGCTGCGGCACCAGTGCATCCGAGGCGGGGTTGAAGAACGCGGTGGCGGCGCCGTACACCACGGCGATCGGCATCAGCTCCCAGAACCGGAGCTCGCCCCAGACCGCGAGTGCCGCGAGCGCGGCCAGGACGACGGCGCGAACGGCGTCGGCGACGAGCATCACCAGACGGCGATCGAAGCGATCGCTCACCGCGCCGCCGATCAGCAGGCACGCAATCGTCGGGATCGTCATCGCGATCCCGACCGTCGCGAGCGCCGTCGGCGCGTCGGACATCGTGTAGACCTGCCACGCCAGCGCCACCAGGAACAGGCCGTCGCCGAGTAGCGACACCGACATGCCGCCGGCCAGCAACCGGTAGTCGCGATGGGCGAGCGGTGCGAACAGCCGGACGCGGCTGAATCCGCCGGGCCGATCCAGCGCCTCGTAGCTCTGCTGCATAGGCTCAGTCCGAGCCTGCGGCCAGCGCCGTCTCCTCGGGCGCGCCGCCGCCCCGCTCAGCCAGGAAGCTGATCAGGTGCTCGGGCTCCATCGGCTTGGCGAAATAGAACCCCTGCCCGGTGTCGCAGCCGAGCTCCTTGAGCGTGGCGGACTGCTCGGGGAACTCGATGCCCTCGGCCACCACCTCGAGCGCGAAGGTCTCGCCGAGGCTCAACACGGCGGAGGCCAGCCCGGAGGTCACCGGCGACGCGCCGGCAGCCAGCAGCGAGCGATCCATCTTGAGGATGTCGAGCGGGAGCATGCTCAACGAGCTGAGCGACGAGTACCCGGTGCCGAAGTCGTCCATCGCCAGGCGCACGCCGAGCGCGCGCAACTCGTTGAGGCGGCTGATCGCCAGCTCGGTGTCGGTCATCATCACCGACTCGGTGATCTCGAGCGTCAGGGCCTCGGGTTCGAGCTCGGCCTCGGCCAGCGCAGCGGCAACGTCGCTGACGATGTCCGAGTGGAACAGCTGCTTGACCGACAGGTTGATGCCGATAGTCGGCGCCATCGAGCCCGTCACCTGCTGGCGCAGGACCTTGGCCTGCCGGCAGCCCTCACGGAGCACCCAACGGCCGATGTCGACGATCAGCCCGCTCTCCTCGGCGAACGGGATGAACTCGAACGGCGGGATCAGCCCGCGCGCGGGATGGCGCCAGCGCACAAGCGCCTCGACGCCGGTGACGGCCTCGTCCTCAAGCCGAACCAACGGCTGGTAGTGAAGCTCGAACTCCTCACGCTCGAGCGCCCGCTGCAGATCGGCGCGGAGCGCCAGACGCGCCACCACCCGGTCGTGCATCGCGGGCTCGAACAGGCGGTAGCCGCCCTTCCCCTCGGCCTTCGCGATGTACATCGCGGCATCGGCGTTGCGGATGAGCTCATCGGCATCGGTGGGGTTGCCCGGCTCGACGACCGAGATGCCAAGGCTGGCACGGATGATCAGGTGGTTGCCGTCGAGCTCGAGCGGACGGCCGAGCGTGTCGAGAACGCGCTCGGCGGTCTCCACCGCCGCCTGCGGGTCGTCGACATCCTCGAGCAGGATCGCGAACTCGTCGCCGCCGAACCGCGCGGCGGTGTCGGCGGCGCGAATGCTCGTGCAGACGCGCTGAGCCACCTCGAGCAGGACCCGGTCGCCGACGGCGTGACCGAGGCTGTCGTTGACCGTCTTGAAATCGTCGAGATCGACGAACAGCACAGCCATACCGATCCCGTCGCGCAGCGTCCTCGCGACCGCGTGGCGGACGCGCTCGTTGAACAGCGCCCGGTTGGCGAGATGGGTGACCGGATCGTGGAAGGCCTGGTGGGCGAGCTGCTCCTCGAACGCCTTGCGTTCCGATACGTCGCGGCCATTGAGCACGATCCCGCCGACCGCGCTGTCACCCAGCAGGTCAGCGTGGAGAATCTCGAAGTGGCGCAGGCTGCCGTCCTTGTGGGCGAGCAGGCAGTCGATCACCTCGGCGCGGCCGGTCGCGCCGGCGCCGTCGGTGAGCCGGCGCAGCAGCCGGCCCTGCTCGTCGGGATGGAGTAGCTGCTCGAACGGGCGGCCGGTGACCTCATCGACCGTGTAGCCGAGCACGCGCTCGATCGAGGGGCTCTGGTAGAGGATCGTGTTGTCGGCATCGATCACCGTGATCAGGTCGCTGGAGTTCTGGACCAGCGTCGCGAACCTCGCCTCGCCGGCCTGCCGGTGAACCTCGGCCGAGAGCTCGGCGCTGCTCAGCGCGAGCGCGACCTGGTGGGCAAGCGTGCGCAGGGCGTAGCGCGTGTCGTCGTCGTCGGCGGCCTCGCCGGCGAGAATCAGGATCAGGCCGGCGCCCGCGGGGCCCGCGGGCCGTAGCTCGAGCAGCAGGACGGCGTCGTCGCCGGCGGGCAGGCCGAGCTCCACGCGCGCCTCGGCCGGGAGCTTCAGCATCCCGGCAGAGCCCGACTCGTGCAGCGACGCCGACGCCTCGGCGGAGATCGCCCATTCGGTCAGGGCACCGTGGCCGTCGAGCGCCATCGCGCGCTCCTGATCGCCGAAGACGCGGCACACACGAGCGTCGACGCGGTCCTTGCCGAACTCGGCGACCGCCTGGAGCGCCGCGACCACGATGTCCTGCGGATCCGTGGCGGCGACCAGCAGGCCGCCGGCGGCGCTGAGCGCACGCTCGCGGGCAACCGACTTCTCGCGCTGGCGCACGAGACCGGTCATGCGAGCGACGACCAGGCCGAACAGGACTGCCGATGCGCCGATGACGAACAGCAGATCCCAGTTGTGGGTTGGGATCACCTTGATGATCTCCAGCGCGGGGGCGGTCAGGGTCGCGCCGGTCAGCAGCGCGAGTCGTAGCGGGGTCAGCCTGGCCTGCCGATCGACCGCCACGTCGGACAGCTCCTGCATTGAGGGGTGCAGCGCGGCCGCCCCCCAGAACAGGTAGAAGAAGATCCAGCCCGCATCGAGCCACAGCTGGTGGTTGTAGACGTTGTGCAGCGTCAGCACGCCGTAGGTGTCGTCGGTGACCAGCATCGAAACGATCCCGGCGATCAGCAGGTAGAAGGCCGGCCGGCGCTTGCCGCCGTCCACCGCGAGGCGGATTCCCGCGGCGAGCAGGATGATGTCGCCCATCGGGTACCCGATCGAGACGAGCTTGGGCAGCAGGCTGAGGGTCCGATCGTGAACGTAGGGAGCGATCAGCAGGATCCCGGAGACGAGCGCCAGGCCCAGCGTCATGATCAGGGCGTCGACCGCACCCGGGCCGTCCGCGCGCTGGTTGCGGCGACGGACAAGGAGCATGATGCCGATCATCAGCACCGGGTACATGGTCAGGTACACGGCGTCGCCGAATGACGGGAAGGGCACGACGACGTCGAACAGGATCCGGACGCTGTAGGTGTAGACGTCGCCGACCCAGAACAGGAACACGCCCAGGACGAACAGCCACCAGGCGAGCCGGGCGCCCGGCCGGTAGAGCCGGATCCCGGCGACCACGGCGAGCAGGCCGTACAGGCCGAGGCCGTTGATCACCAGAGGGCTCCCCTTGAGCGGGGGCACGAACACGTACAGGCCGCAGACGAGCGCACCGACGAGCAGGAAGATCCACCACAGGTGACGGCGGGCGGGGATGATCGATCGGGCAGACATCGTGTTACGCACCTAGTCGGCCCGCGCGCCCTGCAGCTTGAACCGTTGCGCGACCTCTCCGAGGACCGTGCAGAGATGGTCGACCTGCTCGTCGGTGTTGGCAGCCGTCAGCTGGAGGCGGAACCCGACCTCATCCCGCGGAACGAGCGGGTACACAGCCATCGTCACGTAGATGCCCCGGTCGAACAGCATGTTGCCGACCTCGTCGACGCTGTCGGGGTCTGCCAAGGGCACCTCGATGATCGGGAACCCCGACTGGTTCGGGGTGTGGACGCCGAGCTCTCCGAGACGATCGAGGACGCGCGCGGTGAGGTGATGGAGCTTGGAGCGGAGCTGATCGCCACGGACGTCGTTGACGCGGAGGCCCTCGAGCACGGTGGCGAGCGAGGCGACCGGCGACGGTCCCGAGTAGAGATACGGGGGCGCGGCGGTCTTAAGTACCTGCTTGAGCGCCGTCGGGCAGGCGATGAAGGCGAGCAGTGACGAATAGGCCTTGGAGAAGCCTCCGACCAGGATGATGTTCTCGTAGGTCTCCGCGGCGTGGCGGACGATGCTGTTGCCGCGGACGCCGTAGCTGGACGGCTCGGCCGGGGAGCGCTCACCGATGACGCCGAAGCCGTGGGCGTCATCGACGTACAGGATCACATCGTGCTGACGGGCGAGCGCGGCAAAGCCGGCGAGGTCGGGCGGGTTCCCGGTCATGCTGTTCACGCCGTCGATGCAGATCATCCCGGGGCGGCGCCAGCTCGGGTCGCGCAGCAGCACGTCGAGGTGGTCGAGGCTCTCGTGCGTGAACCGCTGAATCGTGGCGCCGCGGGCCTCGGCCAGCGCGCACCCGTCGTAGATCGTCTTGTGCGCGCGGCTGTCTAGGAACACCGTGCCTCCGCCGGCCAGGACGGGGATCACCGACATGTGGATGTGAGTGATCGTCGGCAGCACCAGGCTGTCCTCGCAGCCCAGGAGCGCGGTGAGCCTGTCCTCGATCTCCTCGTAGAGGATCGGGCTGCCCAGCAGGCGCGACCAGCTGGGGTGGGTGCCCCAGCGCCGCAGGTAGCCGGGGACCGCGTCGATGATCTCCTCGTCGAGGTCGAGCCCTAGGTAGTTGCAGGACGCGTAGTCGGTCAGCCACTGGTCGCCGACGCGGATCTGGCGCCCATCGATCTCGTCGATGACGGCGTCAAGCATCCGGTGCGAGTACTGGAGCCGGGCGAGGTCCTCGGTCGAGCGGATCCAGCGCTCGAGCCAGCGATCCTGCTGGCGCGTGCCCCAGCGGAGCGCCTCGCGCGGATCCGTCGCCGCCGGCGCGGGGGAGCCGTTCCGGTGAGACCGGTCGAGCAGGGTGGGTTTGCTGCCATCTGAATGACGCATCACTCCGCTTATCGGACGGTGCGCGGCGTACTGAAGCTTTCTGGACCGTCGATGGCCGGGAGGGCACGGGACCGGGGCACGTCCGCCGCCGGACGAGGCGAAGCTAGGCGGCGCGGCGCTCTGGCGAGGGCAGGTCGCCGTACACCGTGGACCGGTCGCGACCGGCATGCTTTGCGGCATACAGCGCCTCGTCGGCGCAGCGCATCAGCGCTCCGGGGTCGAGCTCGGGGGTGAATCCGCAGATGCCTGCGGACACCGTCACCGAGACGAACCCGTCCAATCTGAGCGAGGAGATCGCGTCACGAGCACGATTCGCGGCGGTCCGCGCGCCGTCCACGTCCGTGTCGGGCATCAGCCACGCGAACTCCTCACCGCCGACCCGGGCGACCACGTCGCCGGTGCGGGCCTCCAGGGCGAGCCGGTGGGCGACCTCCGCCAGGACGCGGTCGCCCATCTGGTGGCCGTAGCTGTCGTTGACACGCTTGAAGTGGTCGATGTCGATCACGGCCACGGTGAGGGGATGGTCGTAGCGGAGCGCTCGCTCGACCTCCTCGTACAGACGCTCATGGAATCGACGATGGTTAGCGAGCCCCGTGACGGGATCGGTGGTGGCCTGGCGGGCGAGCTCCTCGAGCGTCTGGGCATTGCTGATCGCCAGACTGACGAGGTCGGCGAAGCGCGCCAGCCGCTCGTCGAGGCCTGCGGGGACGCGGCCGTCCGGGAAACTCGCTCCCACGGCGCCCCAGGGCTCGCCCGATACGGTCACGGGTGCGGTCAGATCGAGCGCGCGGTCGGGCGGCTCGCATCCGGGCCTCGTCCACGCTCCGACGACGTGTCCCGTCTCGGCGGCGGCGTCGAAGCGCACCACCGCGCCGACGATCGCGTCGAACAGCCGCGCAACCTGCTCGGCGACGGCGTCGAGCACGGCCGCCGGATCGCCCCCGGACGCGGCCAGGGTGGCAATCCGGGACAGCGCGAGTTGCTCGTGCTCCCGCAGAATTCGTTCGGTCGCGTCTCGGTAAGCCGACTGCCGCTCGACCACCACCCCGTCGCCGTCGCGGATCGGCCGGACGGTCGCCTCGAGCCACAGCCAGCGCCCGTCCCGATGGCGCATCCGGGCCAGCCTCGTCGCGGCGTGCGGCGCGGCATCGATCCGGGCCAGCCGCTCCTCCCGTCCAACCATGTCCTCGGGATGAGTCAACTCGGCGACGGTGATGCCGACGAGCTCCTCCGGCTCGTAGCCGAGCAGAGCGACGGATGCCGGCGAGGCATAGAGGATGGTCCCCTCGCGGGAACCGCGGATCACCAGGTCGCTCGAGTTCTCCGCCAGCAGGCGGTGCAGTCGCTCGCTCGTGCGCACGCGTTCGACGAGCTCGAGCACGGTGGCGCCGAGGACGCCGGCGATCACGATCAGCAGCGCGCCGCTCCGCCATCCCGAGCTCGGGTAATACTCGCCGGACGCGATCACGAGCGGTCCAAGCTGGACCACCGCGGCGCCGACCACCGCGAGCACCAGCTCCAGCCGGCGATTTCGCAGCGCCGCCCAGATGACGGGCAACAACACCAGGGTGCCGTAGCCGCCCACGACTCGGCCGACGCCGTCGCGGAGAAGCGCCACCGAGACGAGGAACACCGCCATCCCGAACAGGCTGGCGAGCCGGCTTCGCTCCCAGCGCTCACGCCACCAGAGCCCCGCCGCCACGAGCAGCTGGAGCCCCAGCGCGGCGAGCACTTCCCGCCAGCGAACCGAGTGCTCCAAGCCGATCATTCCCCAGACCACGACAAAGCAGGCCCCGAGCGGAACGAGCGGGCCAAGTCGTCGGTAAGTGGAATCTGGGAAGCCGGGCATGAGGGTTTGTCAGGAAACGGACCGAGATGTCTACGCACCTATCTCGGCCCATGGCGCCGCGATCCTTTAGTCGATTCGCTCGAAATCAGTAGGCCGTGCAGCGCGAGCGGTGGCGGGGCGAGTCCTTGTAGCGCGATTCCTGCCCGCGGTTCCACAGGACCGCGTCGATGTCGGCCGCCAGCGCACCGGTGCGCTCCGCGGCGATCAGCTCGACCGCATGGAGCGCGCACGCCCTGATCTCGATCTCCTCGCGCGAGTCGTGCTCGATCAGCTCGCCACGTCCGATCCGCTCCAGCAGCGCGGGGTCGTAGGTGAGGATGCCGTCCACGCGCAGAACGTGCGGGACCAGGTTGTCGGCGAACATCGTGAGCCGGTCGAGGTCGCGGAACGCGGCCACGCCGGCACGAGCCAGGTTGGCCGCGCTGATCTGGGCGCGTTTGAGGAACGGCGCCGAGAAGCCGTCGTAGCGCGAGGTGTCCGCGAACGCGTCCCACTCCGCGAGACGCTCAACCAGCGAGACCGCTGAGCTGCCGGCGGCGTCGGCCACGGCGGCAAACCGCCCGTCGTGGTCGGTGGCGACGCGCCGCCCGACGTCGTTCAGCGAACGGGCGAAGAGCACCATCAGCTCGTGATCGGGGTCCTGGCCGAGCACGCGGGCGACCTCGCCGCGATCGATCCGAGCGAGCTCGCCGGCGCTCCAGGGCCCCTCGCTCGCGAACCGATCGCGGACGCCGGTTGCCACCGTGAGGTAGCCCGAGCGGCCGTCGCGCTTGCGCAGCGTCGGGAACCACCCGGAGCCGAAGTTGATCGCGTCGAGGGTCAGCCAGAACGCGGCCAGCTCCTCGCGCGTGCCTTCGGTCAGGTGGGCGTCGGGATCGGGCTCGGGGGCGGGGACGCCCACCGGCAGCGTGCCGATATAGGAGGACGCGCGGTCGGCGTCCACGCGCACGAACGCGGCCCGATCCGCGATCTCGGCGCAGGCGGATCGGAGCTCGGTCAGCAGGTCGGCCACGGCCGCGAAGCATGACGGGCGGGGCCCGGGCGAGCACTTGTGCCCCCGCTGACGAGCGCGATCTCGGGGGCGGGGCGACGACCACCGCCCCCGCTACCGTTGAAACCGACCCATGGCAGACACCGCCACCGAGCTCGAAACCCTCCTCGCCGGCCTCAACGATCCCCAGCGCGAGGCGGTCACCTACGGCGAGGGGCCGCAGCTGATCCTGGCCGGCGCTGGGTCTGGGAAGACCCGAGTCCTGACCCACCGGATCGCCTACCTGGTGGCGACCGACGCGGCCAAGCCGAACGAGATCCTCGCGATCACGTTCACGAACAAGGCGGCGGGAGAGATGCGCGACCGCGCCGAGTTGCTGGTCGGGCGGCGGGTGCGAGCGATGTGGGTGATGACGTTCCACGCCGCCTGCGCGCGAATGCTGCGAGCCCACGCCGACAAGCTCGGGTACACGCGCCGCTTCACCATCTACGACCAGGCGGACGCTCGGCGACTGATCAAGCGCAACCTCGACGAACTCGGAATCGACCCCAAGCGGTTCACGCCGGCCTCGATCCACAACCAGATCTCCGACGCCAAGAACAAGCTGCACGATGCCGACTCGTACGCGCAGATGGTCGGCTCGTTCTTCGAGCAGACGGTCGCCGACGTCTACCGGGCCTACGAGCGCGAGCTGCACCGGATGAATGCGATGGACTTCGACGACCTGCTCGTGCGCGCGGTCAACGTGCTCGAGCTGTTCCAGGAGGTGCGGGATCACTACGCCGGCACCTTCCGCCACGTGCTCGTCGACGAGTACCAGGACACCAACCACGCCCAGTACCGCTGGCTGCAACTGCTCGCCGAGGAGCGGCGGAACCTGATGGTGGTCGGCGACGACGCGCAGTCGATCTACGGCTTCCGCGGCGCTGATATCCGCAACATCCTCGAGTTCGAGGACACGTTTCCGGACGCGCACGTGGTCAAGCTCGAGCAGAACTACCGCTCGACGCAGACGATCCTCGACGCGGCCAACGCGGTCATCCGCAACAACCGGGGGCAGAAGCTCAAATCGCTGTGGACCGACCTCGGCCAGGGCGATCCGATCAAGATCCGCGAGCTCGAGGACGAGCACGCCGAGGCCCGGTTCGTGACCGGCGAGGTCCAGCGGCTGCTCGACGAAGGCGTGTCGCGGGCCGAGGTCGCGGTGTTCTACCGGACCAACGCCCAATCGCGGGTGCTGCAGGACACGCTCGTGCGCGCGGACATCCCCTACCAGGTGATCGGCGGCACGAAGTTCTACGAGCGCGCGGAGATCAAGGACGCAATCGCGTATCTGATCACGCTCATCAATCCGCACGATGCCGGCGCGTTCACCCGGGTCGTGAATTCGCCGCGGCGCGGGATCGGCTCGACCTCGCTGTCACGGGTGCTCGCGTTCTGCAACACCACCGGGACGTCGATATGGGACGCGGCGTCCGAGCCTGAGCAGGTACCCGGGCTCGGCCAGGCCGCGATCAAGGCGCTGCGGAGGTTCATGGCGACGATGCACGTCCTGCGCGAACGGGCCGAGTCGGAGCCGACGATCGCCGAGCTGCTCAAGGAGGTCCTGCAGGAGACGGGCTACCTCGAGGCGCTCGGGGCCGAGCGGACGATCGAGGCGCAGGGACGGCTCGAGAACCTCGAGGAGCTGGTCAACGTCGCGTCCGAGTACGACGCGCTGTCGGAGGCCGATCCTGCGCGCGAGCCGTCGCTCGCGGACTTCCTCGAGCAGGTCGCGCTGATCTCCGACGCCGACGACCGCAGCGACGACGAAGGGCTGGTCACGTTGATGACGCTCCACAACGCCAAGGGACTCGAGTATCCGATCGTGTTCATGATCGGGTGCGAGGAGGGTGTGTTTCCGCATTCGCGCGCGCTCGATGAGGGCGGCCTGGAGGAGGAGCGGCGGCTCTGCTACGTCGGGATCACACGCGCCCAGCGCGACCTTTACCTGACGTACGCGCGCACCCGCAGCGTGTTCGGCGCCCGCAACTTCGGAGCGCCGAGCCGGTTCATCGGCGAGATCCCCGACGCGCTGACCGACCGCGAGCAGCAACAGCCGCGCGGGCTGGCGGGGATCCGTGCGCGCGCGACGACTTGGTCCACGCCCGCCCGCCCCGGCGACGGCGGCCGATCGTGGGATGCGGACGCGCCGGCGACCGCGGCCCCCGCGTTCAGGATGGGCGAGGACGTCACCCACCCGAAGTTTGGCGAAGGGGTCGTCACCGGGCTCGAGCCCGGCGGGATCGTCGTGATCCACTTCAGCCGGGACGGGTCCGAGCGCAAGATGGTCGCGGACCTGGCGCCAATCTCAAAGCGCTAGCGGGGCACGATCCTCTAGGGTCCGCGGGCGATGGCGGCGACGATCATCGACGGCAAGGAAGTGGCCGCGCGCGTCCGCGCGGAGGTGGCCCGCGACGTCGCGGAGCTGCGCGAGCGCACCGGCCGCGCGCCCGGCCTGGCGACGATCCTGGTCGGAGACGACCCCGCCTCGGCGGTGTACGTCGCCGGCAAGCGCAAGGCGTGCGCCGAGGTCGGGATCATCGACCAACATCAGCATCTGCCGGCGGACGTGACTCAGGCCGAGGTCGCGGCGGTGATCGAGGAGTGCAGCCGCAACCCCGACGTGAGCGGGATCCTGCTCCAGCTACCGGTCCCGGCGGGGCTGGCCGGCAAGGAGCTGACCGCGCTGATCTCGCCCGACAAGGACGTCGACGGACTGACCCACGTCAGCGCCGGCCGGCTCGTCCAGGGGGCGCCCGGCCTGCGGCCGTGCACTCCGCTTGGGGTGATCGAGCTGCTCGACACGTACTCGGTAGCGCTCGAGGGAGCCGAGGCAGTCGTGGTCGGTCGGTCCGACCTGGTCGGCAAGCCGGTCGCGTTCCTGCTGCTCGAGCGCAACGCGACGGTGACCATGTGCCACTCGCGTACGCGCGACCTCGCCGGCGTGTGCTCGCGCGCCGACGTGCTCGTGGCTGCGATCGGCCGGGCCGAGATGATCGGACCCGAGTACGTGAAGCCGGGCGCGGCCGTGATCGACGTCGGAATCAACCGGACCGACGAGGGCCTCAAGGGCGACGTGCAATTCCAGGCGGCGGCCGAGCGGGCGGGCCTGATCACACCTGTGCCGGGCGGAGTCGGGCCGATGACGATCGCGATGCTGCTCCGAAACACGGTCACGGCCGCCTCGCTCCAGGCCGACGCCGCTCTGCAAGCCGCCTCGCAGTAGCGGGGGAGGAGCCGACGGGGAGGAGCCGGGGAGGAGCCGGGGCGGGGAGGAGCCGGGGAGGAGCCGGGGAGGAGCCGGGGCGGGGACCTCGAAGAAGTAGACGTGGAGAACCAGGTCCGCAGGCTCGGCCTCGAGCGTCTGTCCCGTGAGGACTGGATGATCATCGGGGTGGCGGGACTGCTGGTGCTCGATCTGCTGCTGTTGCCGTGGTTCTCGTTCGGCGCCACGATCACCGTTGGGTCTGCCACGCTCTCGATCGGAGGATCGGCCAGCGCGGTCGACGCCCCGGACGCCTTTCTGGGCGTGCTCGCACTGATGGCCTCGGCGTTCCTGATTGCCGACCTCGCCACCGAGCGCCTGTCCCCTCATACGCGACTCCCGACCGTGGCGGGCGACCGGATCAGCGGACGCTACGCGCTCGCCTGCGCGGCCGCGGGATTGCTCGCGGTCAAGTTCGTGCTTCATATCGGCCGCTTCGGTGAGCTCGCCCTCGGGTTCTGGACGGCGTTGCTGCTGGTCGCGGGGCTGGTGGTTCTGACCCGCCGCGCTCGCATCGCGGCGTCCGCCTCGCCGGCGTCGCCGGCTCCCGCTCACAAGACGCAGAAGCCGGCCACCGAGCCGAGCCCCGAACCCGGTTCGACCGTCTAGCGAGCAGGCCCACTAGCCTGCCGGTCCATGGACTTCGATCCTTCGCGCCTTCGGCGCGGCGAGATCCTCGCGGGCGCGAGCGCAGTGCTGCTGGCGATCTTCATGGTCGGCGGCAAGTGGTACGCCGACCCGGGCCGTACAGGCGGCTCGCTGACCGGCTGGCAGGCGCTCACCGATCTGCGCTGGCTGCTGCTCGTGGCGATCGTCGCGGCCGTCGGGTTGGTGTTCACGCAGGCCTCGCGCCGCGCTCCAGCGTTGCCGGTGACGATGAGCCTGATCGTGATGCTGCTCGGGATCGTGATCGTGGTGGCGCTGATCTACCGAGTCCTGATCAACCCGGCCACGCATCAGCAGGCGGGCGCGTACCTGGGGTTGCTCAGCGCGCTCGGGATCGCGGTCGGCGGCTACCTGTCGCTCCGCCAGGAAGGCGTCGCCCGCCAAGACGAGCGCCGGGACATTCCGATCGTCCGCCCCACCCGAGGCAGCGAATCCTAGAATGGCCCGGTAGATGCTCGATCGAGACCAGGTACTTCACGTGGCCCGCCTCGCGCGGCTGGAGCTGAGCGATGACGAGGTCGAGCGGATGGCGGTGGAGCTGTCGAAGGTGCTCGACCACATCGACAAGATCCGCGAGCTCGACCTCGAGGGCGTGCCGCCGACATCGCACGTGATCGACGTCGTCAACGCTCTGCGGGCCGACGAGCCCGAGCCGTCGCTGCCCGTTGAGGTCGTGCTCGCATCGGCGCCCGAACGTATAAACGGCGGCTTCGGCGTACCAAGCCCGGGCGCGGCGTGAGCGAGCTGATTGACCTGACGGCCGCCGCCGCGGCCGAGCGGATCCGCGCCCGCGAGATCGATCAGGCCGAGCTGTTCGAGGCCTACCGGGAGCGCGCGGCCTCGGATGAGCTGAACGCGTTCACGTGGGTGGCGGACGCGCCTGCGGCCGACGATTCGTACGCGGACGCCCCGCTCGGCGGCGTGCCGTTGGCGGTCAAGGACCTGTTCTGCACCGAGGGCGTGCCCAGCCAGGCGGGCTCGAAGATCCTCGAGGGCTACCGGCCCCCGTACACCGCGACCGTCGTTGCCAAGCTGGCGCAGGCGGGAGCACCGCTGCTCGGCAAGACCAACCAGGACGAGTTCGCGATGGGATCCTCTAACGAGAACTCGGGCTTCGGCCCCGTGCTCAACCCGTGGGACCGCCGGCGCGTGCCGGGCGGCTCCTCGGGAGGAAGCGCCGCCGCCGTGGCCGCCGGCCTCGCTCCGTGGGCGATCGGGACCGACACCGGCGGGTCGATCCGCCAGCCGGCCGCGCTGTGCGGGATCGTCGGATTGAAGCCGACCTACGGCGCGTGTTCGCGCTACGGGATGATCGCGTTCGCGTCCTCGCTCGATCAGGCCGGTCCGCTGACCCGCGACGTGACCGACGCGGCGCTGATCCTGCGGCACACGATCGGCCGCGACCGCCGAGACTCCACCTCGCTCGCGTTCCCGGGCGAGATCGCGTTGCCGCGGGCGGAGGACCTCAAGGGCATCCGCCTGGGCGTGCCCGAGGAGCTGACCGGTGCCGGGGGCGGCGTCGAGCCGGGCGTGCGCGAGAACTTCGACGCGACGCTGGCGCTCGCCGAGAGGCTCGGCGCGACGATCGAGCCGTGTGCGCTGCCGCATGCGCCCCACGCGCTCTCGGCCTACTACTTGATCGCGCCGGCCGAGGCATCCGCCAACCTCGCGCGGTTCGACGGCGTCCGCTACGGCCTGCGCGTCGACGGCGACGCCGACCTGGTCTCGATGTACAGCCGTACGCGCGAGGTCGGCTTCGGCGCCGAGGTCAAGCGGAGGATCATGCTCGGCACCTACGCGCTGTCGAGCGGCTACTACGACGCCTACTACGGGACGGCGCAGAAGGTGCGGACGAAGATCGCCGAGGACTTCAAGAGCGCGTTCGAGCGGTTCGACTTCATCGTCACGCCGACGAGCCCGTGGACCGCTTTCGAGCTCGGCTCCAAGACGGCCGACCCGCTGGCGATGTATCTGAACGACTTCATGACCGTGCCGATGTCGCTGGCCGGGATCCCCGCGATCTCGATCCCGTCCGGACTGAGCGAGGGCCTTCCGATCGGCTTCCAGCTGGCGGGACCGGCGTTCAGCGAGAGCCGCCTGCTCGATGCGGCGCACGCACTCGAGCGGGCGATCGGGTTCGACGGGAGTGAGGCGCGGCAGTGAGCTACGAGCCTGTCAATCGGCGGCCAATGACCGGCCCAAGAGGGGAGACTCAATGACGGCCTACGAGCCTGTCATTGGCTTGGAGATCCACGTCCAGCTCAGCACCAAGACGAAGATGTTCTGCGGCTGCCAGCTGTCGTTCAACGACCCGCCGAACACCCACACCTGCCCGACGTGCCTGGGGCTGCCGGGCGCGCTGCCCGTGGTCAACGAGCGGGCGATCCACTTCGGGATCATGATCGGCCTCGCGCTCGGGTGCGAGATCGCCGAGCGCTCCCTGTTCCACCGCAAGAACTACTTCTATCCGGACCTCCCGAAGGGCTACCAGATCTCGCAGTACGACGTACCGTTGTGCCTCGGCGGCCGGCTCGGGGACGTTCGCATCCACCGCGTGCACCTCGAAGAGGACGCCGCCAAGCTGAACCACCTGGGGACGAGCGGCCGGATCCACGGCTCGGATCGGAGCTGGGTCGACTTCAACCGCGGCGGGACGCCGCTAGTCGAGGTCGTGACCGAGCCCGACCTGCGCTCGCCTGAGCAGGCGCGCGATTGGCTGGGGCTGCTGCGGACCACGCTGCGCCAGCTCGGGGTCTCCGACGTGAACATGGAGGAGGGGTCGCTGCGGGTCGACGCCAACGTGTCCGTCCGCCCGGCGGGATCGACACAGCTCGGGACCAAGACCGAGCTCAAGAACATGAACTCGTTCCGCTTCCTCGAGCGGGGCGTGAGGGCCGAGATCAGCCGGCAGATCGGGCTGCTCGATGCGGGCGAGCCGGTGATGCAAGAAACGTTGCACTACGACCCGGCGACCGACACACTCACGCCGCTGCGCTCCAAGGAGGAGGCGCACGACTACCGCTACTTCCCCGAGCCCGACCTCGTCCCGCTGCTCGCCACCGAGGCGATGGTGGCGGCCGCGCGGGCCGATCTGCCTGCGGAGCTGCCCGCTGAGCGCGCGTCCCGGTTCGAGAACGAGCTCGGTCTGAATCCCGACACCGCGCGGCTGTTCGCGTTCCGTACCGAGCTCGGCGACTACTTCGAGCAGGCGCTGGCCGCCGCCGGGGGGAACGGAGAGCAGCGCCAGATCGACCCGGTCGAGCTCTCCAACTGGATCCCCCAGCTGGTCGAGCGGATCGGCTCGGACAGCGATCCTGCTGCGAGCAACGTTGCACCCGAGAGCCTGGCGAGTCTGGCGATGATGGTCAAGGCCAGGGAGGTCAGCCGCGACGCCGCACGTGAGGTGCTCACGCGGCTCGTCGAGGAGGGCGGGGATCCGCGCAGGATAGTCGAGCAGGAGGGCCTGGGGGCGCTGACGGCCGAGGACGACGGGCTCGGCGAGCTGGTCGACCGGGCGATCTCGGCCGATCCGGCCGCCGCCGACCAGGTGCGCTCCGGAAATATGAAGGCGATCGGGCCCCTCGTCGGCTACGTGATGCGCGAGACCAAGGGTCGCGCCGACGGTGGCGAGATCACGCGCATGATCAGACAGCGCCTGGGTCTCTAGACGATTGCCTCCGCTAGGGCGGTGGCGCCGGGTCGCGTCTCGTCGACCTGCACGACGCGTCACCGGACGCGTTTCGACCCGACCGTGTCGCGTCATGCATGCCCCACATGCCTGACTCGACGAGGTCCGTGCCAGACGTGTGCGTTGACGTGATTTGCAGGTCGGCGCCAGCCAAGGCGCGGGCGGCCACTACCCGGGACCGGGCAGCAGGGCAGGCGACCGCTCCAGCCGCAACCTGCGGCCGTCGCGTCCATTGTGATGCGGAGACTCCGCTAGTTCAGGCGGCGAGACAGCCTGCGAACCACGAAGCCAGCGCACAGCAGCATGCCGCCGCCGGCAACGAGCAGGACGACGTCAAGCCCGGTGAAGGGCAGCGTGCCCGAGGACGTCGTCGCTGTGGGACCGGTGCCACTCGTGCCGCTACTGACCGAGCCGCAGGTCTGTTTGTGGTACCCCTGGCACGTCGAAGAGCTTGCGACGGCCATCCCAGGCGCCATCAGGGCGAACACCCCAATAATCCCTACCAGAGCTGAGAAGCGTTTCATGAATCCCTTCGTAGGTCGCGGATCCCCAAGAACTGAGTAAATCGTACATGAAGCTCCCGACGGCGTGCAAGGGGTACCCATACCTCACCATACGGGTGGGTGGCGACAAAAACCACGCAAAGCGCGTATAAACGCGTGCCGGCCGGGAGAAACGACCGCCACGAGAGCGACCCCGGCGCCGATTGGATGGCGCTCTCAGTCCGAGAGTGCCAGCATCTGCAACGCGTCTGCGGGGCTCAATGGGTGGGCGCTGTCGACGCGGGCAAGCGCCTCTCCGATCACCGCGTCCTTGGTGTCGATCGAGGCGGCGACATCCAGATCGTGGCGGGCGAGCGCCCGGTCACCGGCCGCCGACGCGGCCAGGCCGGCGCCCAGCCAGGCATACCAGCCCCCGCGGTCACGGGCGATCGCCTGCTCGAACCGTTCTCGGGCGATGGCGTACTGACCGTTCTGGAGGGCGATCGTGCCGCCGACGCGCCCCGGGTCGGCGTTCAGGGGATTGAGCTCGGCGGCGATGCGGAGATCGTCGAGCGCCTTGGCCGGATCGCTTGCGCGCAGGTCGGTGGCGATCGACACCTCGCGCACGGACAGATAAGGAAAGCCGAGCACGACCACGCAGGCGAGCAGGGCGAGGGTCCCCCCGGCGGCGGTCAGGACGCGAACCCCGGTGCGGCGCTGGGTGGCTCGGGGGGCGGCGTCGGGGTCCGCCGGCGCTGCGGGCCGGTCCACACTGGCAGCGGGGTCCGCCGGCGCTGCAGGCCGGTCCACACTGGCAGCGGGGTCCGCCGGCGCTGCGGGCCGGTCCACACTGGCAGCGGGGTCCGCCCGCGCTGGAGGCCGGTCCGCACTGGCAGCGAGGTCCGCCGGCGCTGGAGGCCGGTCCGCACTGGCAGCGAGGTCCGCCGGCGCTGCAGGCCGGTCCACACTGGCAGCGGGGTCGGCCTGCGCCGGCGAGGACGAGCGCGCCGCAACCCTGGCTGCCCCGAGCGCGCCCGCCACCGCCAGGAAGCCGAGTGCCGGCCCGCTGAGCGCGGGGATCTCCCAGAACCAGTCGATCGAGCCGTGGATCAACCAGTCGATCAGAGGCAGGAGCGCCGCGGCGGCGATGAACGCCTCTAACCCGCCGTGGCGCCGGGCGGGCATCGCGGCGGCGATCGCCGCGACCATGAACGTGACGAACAGGGCGAAGCCGACCAGACCGGTGTGCGTCAGCAGCCTCAGCTCGATGCTGTGGGTGTACGAGGGCTCGCTATAGGTCCGCCGGCGCGGCACGTAGTAGTCGTCGAAGTTGTCCTGCCCGATCCCACCGATCGGGTGGGCGACGAACGCGTCGAGCGCGACCCTCCAGAAGTCGTAGCGTTCGGTCCCGACATCGGTGAAATGAGATTGCGAGGGCCCCGTCTGGACGTGGCTGAAGCCGTTCCATTGGCGCTTGACGAACCGCACCGGATGGCCGTGGGTGACCGCTAATCCGCCGACGACGACGGCCGCGACCGCGACCGCGGTCGCGATCGTCCCGAGCACGCGACGACGCGCCGCGCTCGGCTGCGAAGCCGGAATCAGCGAATCGCCCCAGGCGAGCAGCGTGGCCACGAAGAACTCGACCGCGCAGATCACGAGCGCCACCTGACCGGCACGGGAGGCAGCGTGGTTGAGCGCTGCTCCCGAGGAGTTCTGGTAGACGGCCAACAGCCGGTGGATCGGCAACAGCGCGCCGGCGACGGGCAACACGGCGGTCGTCGCCACCCGCAACCGGTCCGGGATCACGACGATCGCGACGATCGCGACCAGCGGCAGCGTGAACAGCCAGCCGCGGCTCTGCACGGTCACGGCGAGCTGCAGGCCCGCACACGCGAACGCGATCAGGGCTCCGCGCACCGGACCGGGAAGCTCGCGCCGGGCTGCAAGCGCGATCGCTACCAGCGCCTGCATCGTGAACAGCGCCGCGGTCGAGTTGAAATAGCCGGTCGGGGCGGCGAGACGGCCGCCGATGATGAGGTCGGCGACGTGGGAGGCGGCGGCGAGCCTGAACAGGAGCACGATCGCCACCACCCCAACGCCGACCGCGAACGTCAATAGCGCGATCAGCGCCCCTCGAACCGTCCAGGGGAGGATCAGCATCGACCCGAACAGGAGCAGATACAGGAGCGCGCGGTTGCTCCCGGTGAGCGCGTCGCCGGGCGACTCGGCCCACGTGATCGACAGATACGACCACGCCACGTACAGCGCGAACGCGACCAGCGCGACGCGGCCGGCCCGCGAGATCCGCACCGCGGCCAACCCGCGCGCGATCACGATCGCGGTGAACAGCGCGAGCAGGACGAGAGCCCCCCAGTACCAGGTGTCCTCGTCGTACCCGCCGTCGTGTACGGCCCAGATCAGCATCAGCGCGACCCCGACCCCGCCAGGGATCAGCGCCGCCGCATGCGGCCTCAGCCGCGCCTGGATTTGACCGCGCTCCAAGAGTCCAACCGCCCCGGCCATCATCGCAACTCTCCTCGACGGGCGGGGCTGCTCCGCCCTCGCCAGTCCCCGCCCGTCGTCCGGGGACGCGTGGACATTCGGCCAGCGACCCCGCCCAACCCGCCGCACGGCGGGCCTGGCTGCCGACACCAGTCCGGTGAGCAAGCGCCTCGCTGCCATCCTGCTGGCCGCCGTCAGTGCGGTGTGCGTGACCGCGCTGCCGGGTGGGGCGTCGGGCGCCACGACGACGACCTGTGATCTCGTCGCCTCGCCGTCGGGCTCCGATTCGGCAGCGGGCACGGCGGCGGCGCCGTTCCAGACGGCCCAGAAGCTCGTGAACTCGCTGGCCCCCGGTGAGACGGGCTGCCTCGAGGCCGGCACCTACGACGAAGACGTCACGCTCCGGCACGGCGGCACCGCCGGCGCACCGGTCACGCTCACGAGCTACCCAGGGCAGACGGCCACGATCCTGGGCCGGCTCTACGTCGCCGAGGGCGCCGACTACACGACGATCACCGGACTCGATCTCGACGGCGCGAACCCCCAGCTCATGGAGAGTCCGACGATCGATGCCAACCACGTGACGTTCAGCTACGACGACGTGACCAACGATCACACCGGGATCTGCTTCGGGATCGGCAGCGCCACCTGGGGCTGGTCCACCGACACGGTGATCACCCACGACCGCGTGCACGGCTGCGGCCAGCTTCCCGCGACCAACCTCCAACACGCGTTCTACATCGGGGGCGCGACCGACACCACGATCGAGTGGAGCCTGATCTACGACAACGCCGATCGCGGGATTCAGCTGTACCCCGAGGCCGACGGCACGACGATCGACCACAACATCATCGACGACAACGGCGAGGGGATCCTGATCGCCGGCGCCGAGGGCGTCGCCTCGAGCTACACGAACGTGTACGACAACATCATCAGCAACGCGAACCAGCGCCACGACGTCGAGTCGTACTGGCCCGCCGGCAACCCGGTCGGCGTCGGCAACACCGTTCACGACAACTGCCTATGGGGCGGGCGCGAGGGCACGATCGACACCTCGAGCGGCGGCTACACCGCCGCCAACAACCTGACGGTCAACCCGGAGTTCGTCAACGAGGCGGCTCACGACTACGAGCTCAGCCCGAGCAGCCCCTGCCTGGCGCTCGTCGGCGACGTGCAGGCGGCCGTCGACGGCACGGTCCCGGTACACCCGCCGGCGAACGCCACCAACTCGACGCCGCCTCCGTCGAGCTCGCACCCCAGGGCGAACGCCACTACGACGACCCCGCGGAAGTCGAAGCCCAAGCGAAAGAAGAAGACGATCGTGCACCGCAAGCGGGTGACGCATGTCGTCAAGCATCACTCGCGCAAGCGCCGTCAGCGCAAGGCGAAGGCGCACACCAGCAGGCGATAAGCCGTTTGACGGTCTGTAGGCTGTCGCGCTCGTTGCGACTGATCAGGTGGATCGAGCACCAGCGCCGACTGGACTGGTGGCTGTCGGCGCTCGTGCTGGTGATTGCTGCCGGCGACGCCTGGGCCAGCCGTCATCAGGTCGGTCCCGACGGGATCTCGTACCTCGACCTCGCGACCGTCGTCTTCGCGCATGGCATCCGGGCGGGCGCGAACATCGCCTGGAGCCCCGCGTACACCTGGCTCGTGGGAGCCGCGCTCGAGCTGGTGCACCCGAGCCGCGCGCACGAGCTGATCGTCGTGATGGCGGTCAACGTGCTGATCGTGGCGCTGGTACTGGTCGCGTTCGCCTGGTGGTGGCGCGAGCTGTTCGCGCTGCTACGTCATCGACACGCACAGCTCGTGGTCTCCGAACCGATCCTGCGCGTGCTCGCGTACAGCGTGCTCGCGTGGGCGGTGCTGTCGCGCGTTACGTCCAGCGTGGTCGAGCCGGACATGTTGCTCGGCGCGGTCAGCTTCGCGGCGACAGCGCTCCTCATGCGGATCAGCCGACTCGGCGGCTCGGCGCCGACATGGCTCGGGCTTGGTGTGCTGCTCGGGATCGGCTATCTCGTCAAGTCCGGCTTCCTCGTGCCCGCGCTCGTCGCGATCGGCGCGTGCGCCGTGCTGACGCGGGGCGGCGGTCCACGGCGGCTGGGAGCGCTCGGGCTCACGCTGGCCGCTTGCGTGTGCGTGGCGGCGCCGTTCGTCGCCGTGCTGTCGAACAAGGAGGGACGGCTCGAGCTCGGCGGCTACGGGACGCTCAACTACGCCTGGGACGTCGACGGGGTGACGCGGTACCTCAACTGGACGGGCGGGAATGGGGACTTCGGCCGCCCTGTACATCCCACCCTGATCGCCCGATCGCCGCTCACGTTCGCCTATCCGTCTCCTGTCGGGGGCAGCATTCCGGTCTGGTACGACCCGTTGTACTGGTACCAGGGCGTCCGCCCGCGGCTCGTGCTCGGCGATCAGATCCGTGCGCTCGGCAGCGGCATCAAGGCCACGCTGCGCGCGATCGTGGTAGGGCCGCTGATCCTGCTCCTGGTCCCGCTCGCGCTGCTCTGGTGGGCCCGCCGCGGTGACGGTGTCGCCGGGCCACGGGACGGCGGCTTCGTCCGCGCGGGACCGTGGTGGCGTCGAGCGGTGCGCGCATTCGCCGATCATGCGTATCTGGCGCTCGCGGTCGCCGGCATCCTCACCTACGTGCCGCTTCTGGTGGCGGACCGGTACATCGCCGCATATATCGCGATCATCGCGATCACAGCGTTCCTGCTCGCCTGCGTCTGGCTCGCGCGACCGGATCTACCGAGCACGTCCGTCGACCGGGTCGCGCTCGCCACCGTCCTCGTGGCGGCAGCCACGTTCCTGTTTGCGGCGCGGCTGCCGGCCGAGCACGTCGCCCGCCAGCTGGCCGGCGATGATGCGCCAGGGACGAGCGAGCTGCGGGTCGCTCGCGCGCTGTCCCGAGCGGGGATTGTCGCGGGCGACCGCGTCGTGTTCCTAGGGGATACGGCCGCGGTCCTAAGGGCGTACTGGGCGCGCCTCGACGGCGCGCGGGTGGTCGGCAACATTGATGATGCCGGTGGCGCGTTCTGGCGCTTGGCGCCCGCAGCTCAGAGCAGCCGCCTGTCCCTCCTGGAGTCGCGCTCCGGAGCACGCGTCGTCGTCACCGATGAGTCTCAAGCGCGACTCGAAGCCGGCTGGGTTGGGATCCCGGGGACACCCAACTCCTACCGGCTGCTGACCGTCGGCTGACCGGCAGGTCGGTCACGGCCGCTTTGGCTACGTATTCGTTGCCAAAGCGCTCAATTGCAGCGAAACCTGACGCCGGTACTGCGTCGGCTCGGCGCGGCAAACCTGCATGGTTTCTTTCGCCTCCGTTGTGGAGCGAAGGAGAAAGGGTCCCTATGTCGGTATGCAGTTACGCTGGGAGGCGTTAGCAGCAGAGCGGGTCCATTCCTGCGCCAAAGCCCCGGCCCGTATAGCCGGTCGGCGACAGCGCGGGGTTCTGGCCGCCCTGCTTACAGTGGGATCGCTTGTGCTCGGGCTGCCCGCGGGTGCGTCGTCGTATCCGGTGAGGCCCGCCATCACGGCGGGAGCCTGCAACCTCGTGACGTCCACGTCCGGGTCGGACTCGGCGAGCGGCAGCCCGGCGGCGCCGTTTCGGACCGTGCAGAAGCTCGTCAGCTCGCTCGGCCACGGCCAAACCGGGTGTGTGGAGCAGGGAACGTATGACGAGGACGTCAGGATCGCCCGTGGCGGCTCCGCAGGTGCCCCGGTGACGCTGACCTCCTATCCCGGCCAGACCGCGACGATCGTCGGCCGCATGCAGGTCGTTGAAGGCGCGAACTACGTGACCGTGACCGAGCTCGATCTGAACGGCGAGAACCCGACGCGGGGCGAGAGCCCGGTGATCGATGCCAACCACGTGACGTTCAGCTACGACGACGTGACCAACGATCACACCGGGATCTGCTTCGGGATCGGCAGCGCCACCTGGGGTTGGGCCACCGACACCGTGATCACCCACGACCGGGTCCACGACTGCGGCCAGCTTCCGAGCGACAACCTCCAGCACGGGCTCTACATCGGCGCGGCGACCTACACGACGATCGAGTGGAGCCTGATCTACGACAACGCCGCGCGCGGGATCCAGCTCTACCCCGACGCCCAGCACACCACGATCGCGCACAACGTCATCGCCAACAACGGTGAGGGGATCCTGATCTCCGGCGCCAACGGGTTCGCGTCGAGTTACACCAACGTGGAAGACAACATCCTCAGCAACGCCACGACCCGTCACGACGTCGAGTCCTACTGGCCTGCGGGCAATCCCGTCGGGGTCGGCAACGCGGTCCACAACAACTGCTTCTGGGGCGGGCGCGAGGGAACCATGGGCGCCGCGGACGGCTTCACCGCCGGCCACAACGTGACCGCCAACCCCCAGTACGTCAACGCCGCCAACCACGACTACGAGCTCCGGGCCACCAGCCCGTGCCTGCTCATGTCCGGGGATCCACAGGCCGCGGTCAACGGAACCGCTCCGATCCAGCCGACCGCCGCGGCGATGATGACGACGCGGCGACTGCTTGCGCACGACGCGCGGCGCCGTCCCCGGCGCCGGCGCTAACCGGGCGCTTGAAGCTGCGAGAGCCGGCCCAGCCCGCTGCGCCGCCGGCCCGAATCGGCAACCTTCAGCCGGAGAATCTACGCAAACAGCGAGTTTTCACGACTTGAAAACGAAGCTGTCTTGAATTCGGTGTATTAATGCCCGCCGGCGCGCCCCTCGACCCCGAAGCCACCGAGTCGAGAACAAACCCGCCTCGGGCCTAGCCCCAGCCCGCTCGATTTCCGGACCTGTCCGCGCTCAGCTGCACGGCAGAGCCGCCGCATGCTCAGCGCGAACATGACAGCGAGTTATCGTCAACTCCCACTAGTGATTTCGGTCCGTCGAGTCTTGACTGCGGTCGTGGTCGCGGCGGCGTTGGTCCTCGTGCTGCTGCTCGGAAGCACCGCGCCGCCAGTCTCGACCCCGACGCTGCCGACGGTGGGTACGCCCGCGCTGCCGGTCCGGGTGCCGGCCGCTGGCATCGGCCTGCCCAGCGCCCTGGCGACAGCTTGCAGTCGCTACGCGGCCCCAACCGGCTCGGATTGGGCCAGGGGCGGCCCGAGAGCGCCGTTTCGAACCGTGCAGAGGCTGGTGAATTCCCTGCGTCCCGGTCAGACGGGCTGCCTGCGCGCGGGGACGTACACGGAACCGGTCAGGATCGCCCGTGGCGGCCGGCGCGGCGCCCGGGTCACGCTCGCCGGGTATCCCGGCGAGACGGCAACGATCGTCGGGCGGCTCGAGATCGTGAAGGGCGCGAACTACGTGACCGTGACCGGGCTGCGCCTGGACGGCGCAAATGCGGCCCGGCTTCCGAGCCCGACGGTCGACGCCGATCACGTGACGTTCAGCTACGACGACGTGACCAACGATCACACGGGGATCTGCTTCGGGATCGGGAGCGCCACCTGGGGCTGGGCCACCGGCACGCTGATCACCCACGACCGGGTCCACGACTGCGGCCAGCTTCCCGCGACCAACTACCAGCACGGCTTCTACATCGGCGCCGCCACCGACACCACGATCGAGTGGAGCCTGATCTACGCGAACGCCGCTCGCGGGATCCAGCTCTACCCCGACGCGCAGCACACCACGATCGCCCACAACATCATCGACGACAACGGCGAGGGGATCATGATCTCCGGAGAAGGCGGCGTTGCGTCGAGCTACACCAACGTGTACGACAACATCCTGAGTGACGCCACCGCCCGCCACGACGTCGAGTCCTACTGGCCGGCGGGCAACCCGGTCGGGGTCGGCAACAGGGTCCACGACAACTGCCTCTGGCGCGGACGCGAGGGCGTGATCGGCGCCACGGAGGGCGGCCTTCAGGCCTCAGACAACGCCAGGGTGAATCCCATGTTCGTGAACGCTGCCGCCCACGACTACCAGCTGGAGCGCGCGAGCCCCTGCCTGTTCGCGGTCGGGGATGTCGAGGCCGCTGTCGACGGCACCGCGGCGACGATTCCGCTGATCAAGCACGCCCCGTTCACCACGTCGGCGCAGGGATCACGCAAGCGCCGCGGGCTGGCGGTCCGGCAGGACCGCCTGGCCGGCGGCTGAGTCACCCTCAGCCGCGCCAAGACGCTTCCAGGAAGTCGGCCAGACGTGCGATCTGAGATTCGAGCGTCAGCTCGCGCGCGCGGAGCAAGCCCGCCTCGGTGAGCCGAGCACGAAGATCGCCGTCGCCGGCGATCAGCGAGAGCGCATCGGCCGCAGCCCCGGCATCGCCGGCCGGAATCAGCAGCGCAGCGTCGCCGACGCCCGCGCGGACGCCGCCGACGTCGGTGGCGACGATCGGCAGGCCGCACGCGAAGGCCTCGACGAGCACCTGCGGGAATCCCTCGGTCCAGGACACGTGCAGCAGCACGTGGCTCAAGCGATACAGCTCGAACAGCTGCTCGCCCATCGGAACGTAGCCGACCAGCTCGGCGTGCTCGGCGACGCCGAGCTCGGCCAGGCGGTCCCGCAGGGCGCCGGCGAGGTCGCCCTCGCCGCACACCCGCAGGCGCCACCGCGGGTCGCGCCGGCGCAACAGCGCGAGCGCGTCGGCGAGCAGCAGCGGGTTCTTCTCCTCGTCGAGGCGCCCGACGCTGAGGATCGTCAGCTCGGCGCCGTAATCGCGAGGAGCGACGGGGCACTCAAGCGCTGCCGCTGGGACCAGCGACACCGCCAGCTCGAGCACGGCCGGCGCGTGGGCGTAGTTGGCGCTCAGCTCTGGGCCGACGGCGACCACTGGGAGCCGGCGGGCGAGCGCGCGCCAGATCCATTCGAGCACGTCGGCCGACCAGTGCATCCAGCGCCTTCCGGGCCGGCGCCGGCGAACGTAGCTCGGCCAGTCCTGGCGGACGCCGAGCACGACCGACCGCCGCCGACAGAGCGCTGCCCCCACCAGCACGATCGCGTGGGGGTAGGGACCGAGGACCCACACCACGTCCACGTCGTCGAGGGCTCGCCAGACGTGGCGAACCGAGCGCCCGAGTGACCCGAACACCGCGACAGGATCCGCCAGGCTTGCGTAGTGGGGGAGCGGAGCCAGCTCGACCTCGGGCGGCAGCGCGTACCGAGCCTGACCGCCGTCCGCGGCCATGCGTCCGATCAGCCGGAGCCGCTCGACATGGGGGGCCAGCGATGCGAGGAACAGAGCGAACGCGCGCTCGGCGTAGACCGTGCCGCCGGTCCGCCGGTACACGTAATCGGTGTAGACGGCCAGCCTCACGTGCGCCCAGCCGTGTAGACGGCGAGCCTCACGTGCGCCCAGCCGTGTGGACGGCGAGCGTCACGTGCGCCCGGCCAGGCCGAGCGCCCGGCCCGCGGGTAGGTCCGCGAGCAGGGCGCGGGCCTCAGAAACGCTGAGCTCGCGCGTCAGCCACAGCACGAGGCCGAAGACGACGACGCCGAGCACGCCGCCGAGCGCTGTCAGCCACAGCCGGTGCAGGGAGTCGCCGAACAGCAGCAGCACCCCGGTCAGGGCGGCGCCGGCCAGGCCGGTGCGGACGAAGGTGACGGCGGTCGGCCGCAGATCGAGATGCAGAGCGCGCTGGCAGATCCACAGATGGGCGGGAACGTAGAGGGCGAACGCGGCATCGGTCCCCCAGGCGCCACCGACCACGCCGATCCTCGGAACGAGCACGAGATCGATCGCGCAGTTGATCAGGACCGTCACGATTGCCACCGGAACGCGCCGGCGCGCCTCGCCCAGGTAGTTGGCCGACACCGACACGAGCGCGCCGAAGCCCATCAGGAAGATGTAGGGGGCGAGTGCACGCAGCACCGTTGCGGATTCGTGGAAGCGGGGACCGAGGGCCACCCTCACCATCAGCGGCGCCCATCCGAGGATGAACGCCGTGATCGCAGCCTGGACGATCAGGAGTATCCGCAGGCCGGTCGTGAACGCCCTCACGTTGGGGACGCCGGTGGCCCCGCGGGCGAGCCGCGGGGCCACGCCGAATGCGACCGCGCTCCCCGGGTAGCCGAGCAGCACGGTCAGCTTGACCGGCGCGCTGAAGATGCCGACCGCGCTCGCGCCAAGGTACCCGGCGATGATCAGCACGTCGATCTGCGTGAACGCGGTGTACGCACCGTCGACCACCAGGAGGATGCCGGCGTATCCGGCGATCCGCCGGGCGTCGGCGCCGAAGCGCACCCGCGTCGGGAGGATCTCCGGCCCCAGGGCCTTCGCCAAGAGCACGATGCAGACCACCCCCCCGACCGTGTAACCGATCGCGCGGCCAAACGCGGCGCCGGTGGCACCTGCGCCGGCGAGTACCAGGGCGATGCTCGCGATCAGCTCGACGGTGCTCTCGGCAAACGCGACGCGCAGCTGCAGGTTGATGCGCCCGATCGCCGTGAACACGACCGCCATCAACAGCACGCTGTTGCCGAACATGGCCACGGCCATGCCCCGGATCGGCCAGGCCGCGGCGGGGATCCCGTACGCGGAGGCGATCGGCCCGGCCAGCACGGCGAGGAGCACGGACGCGACGAACGCGACGAAGACCTTCAGGCGGAGTCCATCGGCCATCACCGCCTGAACGCGGCCGCGCTGCTCACGATGCTCGGCGACGAACCGCGCCACCGAGGTCGAGATGCCGAAGTCGGAGGGCAGCAGCACCAGCGTGGCGATGCCGAGCGCGAGCGAGAAGATCCCGTAGCCGCGCGTTCCCAGCCGACGAGTCAGGAAGATCACGAGAATCGCGGTGAACGCGGCGCTGGTCAGCTGGACAGCGAATGACAGCGCCGTGTTGCGCTTGATCGAGAGGGGCTGAGGGACGCCCGGTTCCGCGCTTGCGCTCATCGGGAACGGGGCGCGACGATACCGACCGGCGGTGCGGCCATCAGGTCTGTGCAGTGCGTCGGGTGAGCCGCCGCTGGAGCCGACTCAGGCTCGGTCCTATTCGCGACGCGCGCGCCGAGCGGGTGAGCCGCGAGACCTTCACGCGGAAGCGCAGGTTCGAATCGTCGTGCCAGATGCCCACTCGAGGCCACAGATGCGCCCCGAGTGCAACCCGGCTGTCCGCGAGGCAGGCGCCGGTCTCATAGCCGACTTCCCTGGCGAGCGCAGCGACGCGGACGTCGACCTCGCCGTAGGGATAGGCGATCGAGCGGCATGCCCGGCCGAGGTGCATCGAACACTGCTCGAACGATCCGCGCATCTCCTCGCGCAAGTCCTTGTCGGACAGCCTCGTCAGGTGCGGGTGGCTGCAGGTGTGCGAACCGATCTCCCAGCCGCGGTCGGTGAGCTGCCCGAGCTCGTCCCAGGTCATACAGCGAAGCTCGTGCTCGTGTCGTGTCCCGAGCCACAACTCGATTCCCTGCCAGCTGAGGGGCTGGTGCTCGGCCATGAAGGCCGTCGGGGCGAACACCGTCCCGCGTAGGCCGAGTCGGGTCAGGATCGGTTCGGCCACCTCGAACACCGAGGCGAACCCGTCGTCGAACGTCACCGCAAGCGTCTTGGGCGCCAACGGATCGAGCACCGCTTCGGTGAACGACGCGCCGCGCCAGCCGGCGCGCACAAGTCTCGAGAGCTGACGTTCGAGCGTGTCGGGCGTCACCGAGAACGTCGCATTCCACGTGGGGCTGACAGCGTGATAACAGAGCACGAGAACGTCGCCCATCGCGGCTACACCTCCGCGAGGAGTTGCTCGTAGAGATCGGCGAAGCGGGCCGCGACGGTGGCGATCTCGAATTGCTCCATGTCCCTCGCCGCCTCCTCGGCCAGACGTGCGGACAGCGCCGGATCGGTCAGCACCCGCTCGATTGCACCAGCCAGCGCTCGTGGGTTACGAGGCGGGACCAGCAAGCCCGTGCGACCGCTCTCGACCAGCTCGGTGACGCCGGCGACAGCGGTCGCCACCAGCGGAACCTTTGCCGCCCGGCACTCGAACACGAACAGCGGCGACCCCTCCCAGTTCGAGGACAGGGCTCCCACGTCGACCCGCTTGAGGATCTGATCGACGTCGTCCCGCGGTCCCAGCAGGTGGACGTTGTGGGCGATGCCCAGTCGCTCGATCTGGCGCTCGAGTGCGGGTCGGCAGGGGCCGTCGCCGGCGATCACCAGGTGGACATTCTGCATGCGCTCGAGCAGCATGGCGTGGGCGTCCAGCATCACGTCGAGTGCCTTCTGCTCGCGCATCAAGGCCGCTACGCCGATGACCGGGGCATCCGGTGCGAGGCCGAGCTCGCTGCGGATGTCGCCGTTGGAAGAGCCGAGATGAGGCACGTAGGCGGTCGGGATCACCTTGATCCTGTCGGCCCGGACGCCCTCGAGCTTGATCATCCGCTCGCGATCCGCCTCCGATACCGCGACGAAGCAGGTGGCGAGCCGGCCGATGACGTTGCCGTCCATCCACATCCGCACGCGATCGCCCGAGTAGGACCAGGTGTGCTCGTGGGCGATGATCACCGGCACCCCGCAAGCCCGGCCGGCCAGGCTCGACCAGACGTTGGACCCGAACATGTGGGAATGCACGACATCGAAGCGCTCCCGCCGAAGCATGGCCAGCAGCGGCAGCAGTCGGTGGACGTCGAGCTTTCCCTGGCGGCCGAGGCAGACGTAGCGCACGCCGGCGTCGAGCAATGCGCCCACGGCCTGTTCGTCGCCGCCCCGGGTGCAGCACATCCACGGCTCGACCCGGTCGCGGGGCATGTGCGTCGCCAGGCCGGCCGCGAAGCGCTCGGCCCCGCCGTAGGCGACGACCTGGTTGATCACGAACAGGACCCGCAGGCGCCGCGACATCAGCGCACGAGGGCTCTGGTGTCGGACCTCGCGACCGCCAGCAGGGCGGGCGGGAGCGCCAGCAGCACCCAGAGCAGGTGTTCATACTCGTTGGTGATGAAGACGTCCGCGGTGAGCTGGGCGATCACCGCCAGCGCAACCATCCGCGACAGCAGTCCGAAATCCCGATCTCCGGCGCGCTCGTACAACCTGGCTGCCCGCAGCGCGGCTGAGATCGAGGCGACCACGATGGTCAGAAAGGCGAGCAGTCCCGGGACGCCGAGCTCGTCGACGATCTCGAGGTAGGTGTCGTGGGTTACCCGTGGGGCATCCACGATGATGTCCGCGCGGGTGATCGTTCCGACCTGGTCGACGTATTGCCGTTCCGCCACTTGGAAGTTGCCCGCGCCGACGCCGAGGACCGGGTTGGCCTCGAACATCTTGAGCCCCACCTTCCAGAGGTCGGTGCGGCCCGAGGAGGTGCTGCTGTTCAGGTGCTGCACCGCCGCCGAGGGCGCCAGCACGAACACATAGAACGGAATCAGGACTGCCGCGACCACGGCGACCTGGACCGCGCGAGCACGCCACTCACCTCCGAACAGCACGGCGGCCACGAGCGCCCCCCCGAGCGCCACGATCCCTCCGCGCGAGCCGGTGTCGACGAGGCCGACGGCCATGATCACGGCGCCCACAAGCGCCAGCGACCTGATCGCCGAGCCACGCGGGAGGGTCGCCATCAGGCCGAAGTCGAGCATCATGCCCGCCGCCAGCAGGGCCGCCTCGCCATCGGGATCGCCGATGCCGCCCGCGAGGCGGGCGCCGCCCGACTGAAGCAGCCCGATCACGGCGGACATCACGGCTCCGAGCACGAACGCGGCGACGATCCACTGGAAATGCTCTCGCCGCCGGATTGCGCCGAACACGATCGGGAACAGCAGGACGTCGAGCAGAAAACGGGAGGTTGAGGAGGCGGCCTTCCCGCTGCTCTGAGCCCACACGATGCTGATCACCGACCAACTCACGAACGCGACCACCGCCATCGCGAGGACGGGCGAGGACGCGAGCAACGACCGCGACTCGCGACGGGACCGAGTCGCCTGGGCGGCGAACCACGACACGAACAGGATCAGGCCCGCGACCTTGATGAAGCTGAGCGCGCCGCTGCCGGCGTTCACTGTCTCGAGGAACGCCAGCATCGTGAACAGGAACATGCCGAGGGTCACGTCGGCGACCACCGCCACGGCGAAGGTCACGCCGAGTGCACCCGCGACGCCGTAGCGCGGCGCGACCCCGGCAGCCACGCCGATGCACAGGCATAAAAGGAAGACGAACCCGATCAGACCGAGGTTCCGCGCCTCGAGACGCTCGGAGAAGCTCATCAGGTACGTCGGGAGCCGACTGATTCCTCGCTGTCGGCGGGCGCCGGTCTACGGCGAGACGACGTGACCCCACGGTGTTCCACGGGGGCGTAGTAGTACCCGGGGCGCCTCGCGCCCTCGCCCACGAGAACGAAGCCGCTCGCGTAGATCCCCTGGTTGGCGAGCATGTCCTGAAGCTTGCTGAGCTTGCTGAGCTTCGACTCGCCCAGGCGCGCCACGATCAGAACCTCGTCGGCGACGGCCGCCAGCGGCAACGCGTCGCTGACGTCGATCAGCGGCGGGGAGTCGATCACGACGTAGTCCGCCAGCTCGAGGGCCTGCTCGACGAGCTGCTTGGCGACCGTCGGCGTGAGGTGGTCGGCGAGCTCCGTGCCGGGCTCGCCGACGGCGAGCACCTGCAGCGGCCAGCCGTCGAACTTCGCGATCGTCAACGCATCCTGCAGCTCGACCTGCCCGGTGATGACATCCTCGGTGCCGTACCTGACCGGGAGGTCGAGGGCCTGCGCGATCGTCGGTCGGCGCAGGTCGGCCTCGAGCAGGATGACCCTGGATCCACCTTGGGCAAGCGCCGCGGCGAGTCCAATGGCAGAGGTCGTCTTCCCCTCCGCGGGTGCCGAGCCGGTCATCAGGTACGCCCGAGGACGGCCGCCGGCCTGAGCCGCCAGCGTTGTCCGCAGCGTCCTATAGCCCTCGAGCGCGCCGAAGGACAGCTCGGTCGGAAGTAGCGGCCGGTGGCCACGGGAGCCGCGCGAGCGCTCGCGGGGAATCTCGGCGAGGATTGGGATCCGGAACAGGTCGCGGAGCTCCTCCTCGCGACGCAGGCGTGGATCGAGTGCCTGGTAGGCGAAGGCGGCGCAGATGCCGAGGATCAGCCCGCCGAACAGGCCGGCCAGGATCGACAGCTTCACCCTCGGCGTGTAGGGACTCGTGGGCAGCACTGCCGGGGCGGCGAGCGTCATCGTCGGATCTGGCCGGGTGGCCAGCGTCTCCAGCTGATCGATCTGATCCTGCACGGTCCCGGGCTGGCCGCGCAGGGATCGCGGGAGCTTGGCCGCCTGAGCCTGGAGGCTGGGAAGGATGGCGGCAATCGCTTGATGCAGTGCCGCGGCCCGGGTAGCGATCACCGCCTGCGGAAATGCGTTGGCGATTCGCTGCGCCTGCCGGGCCGACGACGCGCTGGCCTGCACGGCCACGAGGTTGCTCGCCCCAACCGGCGTCGCGGTTACGTCGCCGAGGAGCGCGCCCGGAGACTCGTGCAAGCCGAGCGTGTTGACCACGTTCGCGGCGACCTGCGGAGTGGTGATCAGGCTCGATGCCGTGAGGACGTCGGTGGTCGGATCTCCCGAGGAGAAGAGGACAGGCAACCCGACCAGCGTGGTCGTGTCGGCGGGGATCGGAGAAATCAGCATGTCCGCGCTCGCCCGGTACTTCCGATGCGCAGTGGTGACGTACACGACGGTGCCCGCCACGCACACCACTACGCAGAGGGCAACCAGCCAGGCGTGCTCCCACACCGTGCGGATATACCGCTTGAAGCTGGGCGCCTGAAAGCGCGGCGCGGCGAAGCTGGGCGTCTCCGGGCCTGACGTCATTCTCGTACTATGCCACGCAAGTCGCGGGCCGAGGTGGGGTTCGCAGTAGGGCTGTGCATCGATAAAAGTGACGGGGGCGGCGGACATGCAAACAAACGGATCGGGCCCGATTGATTGCTCGGTGCTGGTGCCTGTCCTGAATGAGGAACGTCACATCCGAGCCAGTGTTGCCGCGATGCTCGAGCAGCAATTTTCCGGCCGGCTCGAGTTCGTGCTCGTGGACGGTCGGTCGGTCGACCATACGCGAGCGATCCTCGACGATCTCGCGCGGCAAGACCCCCGGCTGCGGGTGTTCGACAATCCCGGCCGGGACACTCCGAGCGGGCTGAACATCGCGCTTCGTCACGCGCGCGGGCGCTGGGTGGCTCGCATGGACGCCCACACCGAGTACCCGCCGGACTACATCGCGCTCGGGGTCGAGCGTCTGCGGCAGGGCGGCACCCGCTGGGTCAGCGGGCCCCAGGTGCCGACGGGCCAGGGCCGTGTGTCGCGGGCGGTGGCGCTGGCGCTCCGGACGCCCCTCGGGCGGGGCGGGTCGCGCAAATGGGCAGCCGCCGGCAGCCGCGCCGAGGCTGAGTACGAACTCGACTCCGGCGTGTTCGCCGGAGTGTGGGAGAGGGCCACGCTGCTCCAATACGGCGGCTGGGACGAAGGCTGGGCCCGCAACCAGGACGCCGAGATGGCCGGGCGCTTCCTGGCTCGCGGCGAGCGTCTGATCTGCCTGCCGCGAATGGCCGCCCTGTACACCCCGCGCGAATCGATCACGGCGGTGTGGCGCCAGTACGGGGGTTACGGCGAGTACCGCGTGAAGACTGCCCTTCGTCATCCCCACACCATGCGCCAGTCGCATCTGATGCCACCGGGGCTTGTTCTGACCCTCGGGGCCGCCGTGGCGGCGCCACGGCCGGTGCGGCGCGCGGCCCGCGCCGCGGTCGCCGTGTACGCCGTCGCCCTCGCGACCGCCGGCGCGCGCGCTGCCGCGCAGGCCGGGGAGGGCACCGATGCTGCGCTCGTGCCGGTCGTGCTGGCCGCCATGCACCTCGGCAACGGCGTGGGCGTGATCCGCGGCGTGATCCGGAACGGACCGCCGCTGGCGGCAGTCGCTGACTCACTCGGTTTGCGGCGGCTCGCAGCCGCCCTTCCTCGCCCTCCAGACACGGTGTATGCGCCTTCCCTGGTCTCGGACTAGCGGGCGCGGCGGCGGGAGCGGCCCACGACTCGTCTGTAGGCGCTGTGTCGGAACCGCAGGACCTCGGAGACGGTCATCACGATGATCCGCAGATCCAGCGCCAGGGACCAGTTCTGGATGTAGTAGTTGTCCCACTCGACACGGTCGGCGATCGAGGTCTGGCCGCGCAGGCCGTTGACCTGCGCCCACCCCGTCATCCCGGACTTGACGCGGTGGCGATCACCGTAGCCGCGGACCACGCGCTCGAACTCCCGTACGTAGCCGACACGCTCGGGTCGCGGGCCGACGACGGACATGTCGCCGCGCAGGACGTTGAGGAGCTGGGGCAGCTCGTCCATCGACAGCGTCCGGAGCAGGCGCCCAACGTCCGTCGTGCGGCTGACCGGGCGCGCCGCGGGCTCGCGGGGCCCGGCACCGACCTCCGCGGACTCGCCAGCCGTGCCGCGAATCTGCGCGGCCCAGCCGGCGTCGGCCTCTCCGGTCTGCGAGGGATCGCCGCGCATCGTGCGGAACTTCAACATCATGAATTCGTGTCCGTCCCTTCCCACGCGGCGCTGGCGGAACAGAATCGGGCCGGGCGAGCTCAGCCGCACCGCAAGCGCGCAAGCCAGCATCAGCGGGCTGAGCAGCAGCAAAGTCGTGAAGGCAAAGACCCGGTCCAAGCCGTGCTTGACCGCAAACTGCCATCCGCGCGGATCTGTCGGGTGAAGGGTGAGCAGCGGCAGTCCGCCAACGTGGTCGAGCGTCGCGCGGCTGTTTATCGACTCGAACAACCGCGGCACCAGGGAGACCTCGATGCCCAGCCGGGCGCATTCCTTGACCTTGCTCACGAGCACGTGATCGGGTAGCGACGAGAACGCGAGGATCACGCGCCGCGCGCCGGTGTGCTCGATCGCGGTCACCAGATCATCGGGGCCTCCGAGGACCGGGACGTTGTCGTCGGCCGGTCGCGTGTCTCTCGGCAGCGGGTCGGAGTCGAGGTAGCCGACCGGCCGGAGGCCGTAGCGCGGCTCGTCCACTAGCCGCCTGACCACGTGCTCGCCGACGATTCCGGCGCCGACCACCAGCGTGGGCGTGGCCAGCGCCGCCGTGACCATCGCCTGCCGGCGGACGGAGAGCAGGACGGCTCGCGCCACCGCCAGGTAGACCCCGCCGAACAGCCACAGACGGACCGCCATTCCGACGGGGTGCTGAGCACCGGTGATCGAGGCGAGGCCGATCGTCAGCATCGCCGCGAGCGACACTGCGCCGAGCACGTGCGTGGTCGCATCGAGCAACGAGCCGCCGAGGCGGTCCTGCCGGCCGTTGCCGGCGTAGACGAACGCGAGGACGATCAATGGGAAGATCGCTGCCAGCCAACGGTCGGCCACTGCTCCGGTGATCGTCGGATCTGCGAACAGAGCGGCGCACGAGGCCACGTAGAGCACGACGATGTCGACGAACAGCCGCAGTCTGGCCCAGTTGGGCGGATCGAGCAGTTGCACGATCGCACCCGCCAGCGCGTGCCCCGGCGAGCGTCTGAGCGCGAGCGAACTCGGCTGATCAACATGTGATGCGGCAGGCGTAGGCGTCACGATCCGATGTCCCTAATCCGTTGGTCCCCTAATACAAGAACGAACATCCGCCTAGTGCGCTTGCCACCCCCGTGGACACAGCGCGATGCTCTCCCTTTCGGTTCAAAAGATAACATAGTCGGCGGCAAACCTCGAATAGTTCGTCATCAGCTCCGAACGCCAACAAAGCCTGCCCATTCGGCCGATTCAGGCGGGCGTACGATTCGGAGGTCACCGCTACTCCCGAGGAGGCCCCAGCCATGTCCCGACTAGTCCGCATGGACGAGACCGGCCATACCACCGTCGCCGAATGGACCGCGGACGATTCGCCGGCCATCGAGGCAGCGGTACTGGCGTTTCGGGCCGAGCTCGAGCACGGCTACTACGCGGTCGTCTCTGAGGGGGAGGGGCACGCCGAGCACGTGCGCGAGCTCCCACTCGACGCCTCGCTCGTGATTCTGCGCAGGCCGATCGCGGGCGGGTAGCGACGAGCCCCGCGAGCGGTCAACTGGAGCGAGCCGCGGCCGGAGCCCTTCCCGAGCTCGCGCGGGTCCACTGGCGTCCCCGCGCTAGCGAGCAGCGGCTGGTCCGGACCGGCCGGCTGTGGACGGCGACGACGGTCGCCCACACCGTCCCGTTCGTCGTCGCGGCCGTCGTGCTGACGGCGCTGCTGCCCGTCCTGGCCCCGGTTTCGCTCGTGCTGCTGGTCCACGCATGGGCGATCCCCGAGCTGTACGCGTCGCGCGGCGCCAAGGGCCTGCACCCGCGTCGCTCCGCCTCCGGGGAGGCCGAGCGCGTCGCCGTCGGCCTCCTCGGTGACCTGGTCGATCATCCCGTGCGCGAGCTGCACGCGCGGACGGGGGTCGCACTCGAGCGCGGCCGACTCGGGGTGTGGCTGCTCGGGCAGGCCGGCGCGCTGCTCATACGCCCGGGCGGCCGGCGGGTCAACTGCTACTGCGTGAGGGTCCCCGACCCGTCGCTGCCCCCGACCGACCGGATCGCGCATCTGCTGCTCGCGCTGCGCACCGACGAGTCCGGCTTCGCCACCGTGGCCAACCTGTCGTTCTCGGGTGCGCGGTGGCGGGTACGCCGGCGGCTGCCCGCGCCGGTTAGGGAGGCGCTCGACGTGGCCGCGGCGCAGGCCCGACGGCGCTGAGCTTCGGGCCCCGAGGCGCACGCTCGCCGGGGAAGTTTGTCCGCAGGGCCAATGTGCGCCCGAACCCGCCGGCGGATCATGTTCGCCATGACCCGTCCACTGAAGTCCTCCAAGGTCCTGATCGTCGAGGACCGCCGCGGCGGAGCCGCGCAGGCTGCGGCCGCTCCGCTCCGGCGTTACCGGCTCGCGCGCCTTCGTTTGAACCCGCCTGCGGCCGGGCGTGAGCCTGGCTTCGAGTATCTAAAGCGGCTGTACGACTGAGACATTCGTAGTCCGCGATCGCTCCGCGGTACGCTTGTCTCATGGATTCTCAAGTTGAAGCACATCGCTCGCGTCCGCCGGTATTGCGGAAGGCCGCAGCGGGGCTGGTTCTGATTGTCGTCGCGGCGCTGGCCATCAAGATCGTCATCGGGTTTGTGATGGCGATTTTCTGGACTGTCGTCGTGATCGCGGCGGTTCTTGCCGTTCTGTGGGCGGTCAAGACCATCGTGTGGTGAAGCCAGGCCCATGGATGACATGGGCCTGGTCGTAATTCTGTTCTTCTTCGGCCTGGCGGGCGGGATCGTCGGGCGGATCAAGGGCAGCTCTTTCGTGCTGTGGTTCCTGGTCTCGCTGATCCCGTTCTTCGGGCTGCTTGCCGCAGTCTGCTACCGCTGGGACAATCGCGAGCTGCGGCGGCAGTGCCCAAGGTGTGGCCGCGTGCTCATGCTGCACGACGCGGTCTGCATGAGCTGCGGCGCCGAACTCGAGTTCCCCGAGGTGGCCATCGCGCCTGAAGCGGCGACGGCCGGGCGTCCGCGGACCTAGCAGGCGCGGAGATGCCGGCAAGGAGCGCCAGGTCGCATCTCGGTTGGCTGCTGGTCGCATCGCTCGCGATGCTGGTGTTCATCGGGATCACCAACAAGTGGGTCAGCTGGCACGCCGCGGTCACGACCTACAAGAGCACCGACGACGTCAACTACCGGCTGATGGCGCAAGCCGCTCCCGGTCTCCTGCACGGCCGGATCCTCCCCGAGTGGCATGCCGAGCGATTCGCGGTCGCCTGGGTGGTGGGCGAGAGCGCCAAGATCCTGGGCTACGGGGTGGTGACCTCCTTCCGGGTCTGGGGGATCGTCGTGATCCTCGCGACCTGCCTGGTGCTGGCCGACACCCTGGTCCGGATCGGGCTCAGCCTTCAGGCCGCGATCGTGTGCATGGCGGTGTTCGTCCTGAATGCCTACTCACTCCGGCCGTACCTGCTCGCTCCGGGAAGCGTCGACGACCTGGCGCTCGTGCTCGGCATCACGATCGCGGTCCGCGGACTCGTGTTGCGCTCTCCGTTCAGCCTGCTCGGAGGCCTGCTGCTGGCGACGGTCTCACGTCAGACCGCGTTGCCGCCGGCGGCGGTCGGGGCCCTCGCAGTAGCCCTCGATCCGGCGTGGCGCGAGCGTCTGGGACGCTGGCGCGTGCCATTCGCCGTGGCCACGATCGTCCTCCCGCTCGCCGTGTACGCCGCGATCCGCATCGTTTCCCACCCCTTTGCCGGTCCGCCGCCGAGCCTCGACACGATGACCCTGCTCGGCGCGTCGTTGTCGGTGGGCAGCCTCGTTCAGCACTTCGCCCGATGCATCAACGTCCAGTTGTCGATCTTGGCCCTCCTGCTCGCCGTGTGGTGGGTGGGACGCGTCACTCCGGGCGCGATCGGAAGCGGGCAGCCGTCGTCCACGCCCGGCGTGCGCGCCGCGATCTACGCTTGCGTGGGGTTCGGGCTGGCGATCATCGCTCAGCCGGCGCTGATGAATCCGGTCTGGGCGACCTACAACGAGAACCGGCTGTCGGTCATGGGTCTGATCCCGCTCGTGGTGGCGTTCGCCCTGATGCTCGGCGAACTCGAGCGCGCGCGGGCCCAAGCGCTCCCAGTCCGGACGGCCGCCGCCGCGGTCGGGCTGCTGGCGCTCGCCTCGTTCCACCACATCTACACGGTGATCGGAACCGCGAACAAGGGAGAGACGCTGATCCTGGAAGTGATCGTGGCCGTCGCGCTGCTCGTGATCCTGCCGCGCGCGTTCCCGCCGACCACGGCACGGACTCGGGCGCTCGGGCCGCCCGCGGCGGACACGACTCGGTCCTCGTGATCGGGGCCGGCCCGGTCCGGATCGTCGGCCTCGATCTGGAGCCGATCAATGACTTCCGGACTCAGCACACCCGGCAGGCCGGCGTCTACCGCGCGCTCGACGCCGCTTCGGAGTTCGAGGTCGTGTCAGTCACCTGTCCGCAGGTGCCGCTCCCGGTCATGAGGCTGATCCAACTCGCGTACATCCGCCCGGAGCGCAGCCGGTGGCGCCAGCGGTCGGGGCTGTCCTCGATCGCCTTCCACGCGCGCACGCTCACCGCCGACCGGATCCTGTCCGCCCGCGAGGACGCCTTCGACGTCGTGTTCCAGGTCGGCTGCACATTCGCACCCGGTCGCGGGCAGCGGAGTCGGCCATACACCCAATACCTCGACTGCACGCTGTTGCAGACCCACCGCTATTGGCCGGCAGCCGCCTCGCACGGGGCGAGGGCACTGAGAAATTGGGTGTCGCTCGAGCGTGACGTGTACGAGCGCGCGCATCACATATTCACGATGAGTGAGTGGGCCCGGACGTCGGTGATCGACGATTACGGGATCTCGCCCGAGCGGGTCACCGCGACCGGCGCCGGCGCGAACCTGATTCCGGCGCAGGACGAGGTGAGTGCACCCACCGCGCCGATCGCACTGTTCGTCGGCCGGGAGTTCGGCCGAAAGGGGGGACCCACGTTGTTGTCGGCGTGGCCGGAGGTGGCGCGGGAAGTGCCCGAAGCACAGCTGTGGATCGTGGGAACCCGTGACGAACCCCGTCGCGAGGGGCGGGTCACCTGGCACGGTGGCGTTAGTGCGGATGCGCTTCGAGAGCTGTATCGGCAGGCCTCGGTGTTGGTGCTGCCGACGATGTATGACATGTCGCCGCACGTCCTTCGCGAGGCGCTCGGATATGCGCTGCCGTGCGTGACGACAACCGTCGGGGGCATACCCGAGATCGTCCAGGACGGTGTCGATTCTGTGCTCGTCGCGCCCGGTGACGGCGCCGGGTTGGCGGCGGCGCTGGTGAAGCTGCTTCGCGATCCTGCGCTCGCCCGCGACATGGGTGCCGCCGGGCGGGACCGAGTGCTGCGCGACCTGACGTGGGAACGGGTCGCGGAGCGGATGACCCCGCATCTGCTGGCGGCCGCCGGGGCCCACTTGTGAAGCCGAAAGCCGTTGTTAGACTGGCTCGGCGCCCCCGCGCCGAGCGGTTGCGTCTACCCAATTGCCGAGAGGAGGCGAAAGTTATGCGTGCAGTCGACGCCCTGATGGAATGCTTGAAGGCCGAGGGTGTGGACGTCGTATTCGGCCTCCCCGGCGGAGCCAACCTACCGACGTACGACGCGTTCTACGACGCCGGCATCCGTCACATCCTGGTCCGCCACGAGGCGGGCGGGGGTCACGCGGCGGAGGGCTATGCGAAGGCGACGGGCAAGGTCGGAGTGTCGCTGGCGACCAGCGGCCCGGGAGCGACCAACCTGATCACGCCGATCTGCGACGCGATGATGGACTCGGTCCCGGTCGTGTTCATCACCGGCCAGGTGCGGACCGAGCTGCTCGGGACCGACGGGTTTCAGGAGGCCGACACGATCGGCATCACGATGCCGGTCGTCAAGCACAGCTTCATGATCCAGCACCCGCTCGAGATCCCGCGCTCGATCCACGAGGCATTCCACATCGCGCGGACCGGGCGCCCCGGGCCGGTCGTGGTCGACATCCCGCAGGATCTGAGTCGCGCCGACATCCCCTATGAGCCGGTCAGCGACGTGCGCCTGCCGGGCTACCAGCCGACCATCGAGGGCAACCAGAAGCAGATCCGGATTGCCGCCAAGGCGCTCGCGAACGCACGGCGCCCGGTCATCTACGCCGGCGGTGGCGTCACCGCCTCCAACGCGGCCGCCGAGCTGACCGAGCTCGCGACGGCCGACCGGTTCCCGGTGACGTGCACGGTGATGGGGCTGGGCGCGTTCCCGGCGCCACACGAACAGTGGCTCGGGATGCTCGGAATGCACGGCACCCGGGCCGCGAACTACGCGATGGACGAAGCGGACCTGATCTGCGCGATCGGCGCGCGCTTCGACGACCGCGTCACCGGCAAGCTGTCGGAGTTCGCTCCGCGCGCCAAGTTCATCCACATCGACATCGACCCCGCCGAGATCTCCAAGAACGTCCCCGCCCATATCCCGATCGTCGGCGACGCGAAGAACATCCTGCCGCGGCTGACCGCCGAGTACCGCGCGGTGGCCGGAGAGCCGGGGCGGCTTGAAGAATGGTGGTCCCGGATCCGCGTGTGGCAGGAGCGACACCCGCTCCGGTACGAGGACTCGACCGATTCCGAGATCAAGCCCCAGTACATGATCCAGGCGCTCTACGAGGCAACCGGCGGCGACGCGATCGTCACCAGCGACGTCGGCCAGCACCAGATGTGGACGGCCCAGTACTACCACTTCCCCAAGCCGCGGCGGTGGATCAACTCGGGCGGTCTGGGCACGATGGGGTTCGGCCTGCCCGCGGCGATGGGCGCGAAGGTCGGTTGCCCGGATCAGACCGTCGTGTGCATCGCCGGCGATGGCTCGGTCCAGATGAACATGCAGGAACTCGCGACCTGCGCCCAGGAGGGCATTGCGATCAAGGTGTTCATCATGAACAACGGCTATCTCGGAATGGTCCGTCAGTGGCAGGAGCTGTTCTGGGACAAGCGCTACAGCCAGGTCGATATGGGGCAGTGGCCCGATTTCGTCAAGCTCGCTGAGGCTTACGGCGCCACCGGAATTCGCCTGCAGGACAAGCACACCCTCCTCGACGACATGAAGCAGGCGCTCGCCACCGAGGGCCCGGTGCTGGTGGACGTGCGCGTGACGCGCGAGGAGAACACCTATCCGATGATCCCGGCCGGCCAGCCCGCGCGGAACATGGTGGGCTGAGCGATGGGCGAACCAGCCACAAAAGAAGTGCTGTCACTCGACGAGCTGGAGGCAGCGGTCGGGCTGCGCACCGGCCGCAAGCACGTGCTCTCGATCCTGGTCGAGAACAAGCCGGGTGTCCTGACCAGGATCGCCGGGCTGTTCGCGCGCCGCGGGTTCAACATCGACACGCTCGCGGTCGGACCCACCGACGACGAGCGCATCTCCCGGATCACGCTGACGCTCGACGGCGCCCTGCACCCCATCGATCAGGTCACCAAGCAGCTGCACAAGCTCATCAACGTGATCAAGATCCGCGACCTCGAGCCGCGGGAGACGCTCGCGCGCGAGCTCGCGATGTTCAAGGTCTCCGCCGACGGCGCGAGCCGGGCCGAGATCATGCAGATCTGCGAGATCTTCCGCGGGAAGGTGGTCGATGTGACCAAGCGGTCGATCGTGCTCGAGCTGACCGGGACATGCGAGAAGGTCGACGCGTTCGAGCAGCTCGTCCGGCCGTTCGGGCTGATCGAGATGGCGAGGACCGGGGAGATCGCGATCGCCCGCGGGCGAGCTGAGACCTGATAGCGCCGCGCCTGCCACTGGCTTGTTAAGGATGACTCGATGCCGGTTCGCGTAGGAATCGATCTCGTACAAATCGAAGAGATTCGCAATTCGGTGGCCGCCTACGGCGAGCGCTATCTCGAGCGGACCTACACCGACGTGGAGCGGCGCGATTGCGGCCGCGATCCGCGCCGCCTGGCGGCGCGGTTCGCCGCCAAGGAGGCTGCGATCAAGGCGCTCGGCGGCGACGGCGGCGGGGCGCTGCCGTGGCGATCGATCGGCGTCGAGAACGACTCGAGCGGGCGGCCGCGCATGTGCCTGACCGGGCCCGCGGCCGAGTTGGCCAGGCGCCGCGGCGCTCGCGTGCTCGAGGTGAGCTTGACCGGGGATAAGTCGGTGGCAGCAGCGGTAGTCTTGGCCGAGGTGGGCGAGGCGCGATGAGGAACCTCAGGGCGAAGAGCCGAGGCGACGAGACGGCCGGGTGAGGCCGAGCGACACGGTGCGGGACGCGCGCGTCGCCGGCATCCGGCCGGCGTGGCTGGCGCTGGAGCCCCACCCAGTGCTGGCGTTCCTGCACGTGCCACCCGCGGATCCGCGACGGGGGACCGCCGTGCTCATGTGCCCGCCGTTCGGTTGGCACGAGAACTGCTCCTACCGCGGGCGCCGGCGCTGGGCGCATGACCTTTCGCGCGCGGGCTTCCCGAGCGCCACTTTCGATCTGCCCGGATCCGGTGACAGCGCCGGCTCCCCGCGTGACCCAGGCCTCCTCGACGCGTGGACCGGTGCCGTATCCGGCGCCGCCCGCTGGCTGGCGGACGTCGCCGGCGCGGACCGGATTGCGGCGATCGGCATCGGGCTCGGGGGCATGCTGGCGTGCCGTGCGGTCGCAGCCGGCGCGCGGATCGACGATCTGATCCTATGGGGAGTCCCCGCGCACGGCGGGACGCTGGTGCGTGAGCTGACGGTGTACGCACAGATGATCGCGTCGGCGCGTCCTGAGGACGAGCGGCGCGGGCCCGGTCCGGACGGCGGCGTCGAGTGCGTCGGCTATCTGCTCGGTGGCGACACCGTGCGCGACCTCGATGAGCTGCGGTTGCCCGCGCTCGAGCTTCCGGACGCCCAGCGGCGACGTGTGCTGCTGCTGGGGCGCGATGGCCGGGCTCCCGACAAGCGCCTGCACGAGTACTTCGAGCACGCCGGGGCGGCCGTCACCGCGGAGCCGACCAGCGACTACGGCGGTCTGATGATCCATCCTCAGCAGTCCCGAGTGCCGGAGCAGACGATCGCCAGAACGATCTCATGGCTGTCGGAGCGAGCCGGTGATCGCATGATGGGCCGCAGCGCAAGCCGCGGCGCGGACGCGATCGAGCGCCCATCTATCGAGCGTCCGTCGGTCAAGCTCCCGTGGGGCGGGGGCGCGGTCCGCGAGACCCCGGTCCGGTTCGATGGCCCTCGCGGCGACCTGTTCGGCGTGGTGACGCAGGGGGTCGACGTCGAGGCGGCGCCAGTGTGCGCGGTATGGCTGAACGGCGGCGCGCTCCGGCACACCGGACCTAACCGAGCGTGGGTCGAGGTCGCTCGGCGATGGGCGGCGCGCGGTGTACCGACGGTCCGGATCGACCACATGGGAATCGGCGACTCCGCGGGCGAGGACGAGGACGTGTCCGATGCGTCCCTGTATCGGGGGGACCGCAGGGCGGAGACGATGGCGGTGCTCGACCAACTGTCCGACCACGGCCTCCCGGACCGGTTCGTCGTCGGCGGCCTGTGCTCGGGGGCGTACTGGGCGCTGCAGGCAGCGCTGGCCGACTCACGGGTCGCGGGCGTGATGATGCTGAACCTGTGGGTGTTCTTCTGGAGCGACGCCCTCGCGGAGGAACGGACCACCGCGCGTTCGCTGAGCGCCCTGCGCGGCCGCCGCGCCTGGAGCCGGCTTGCTCGCGGCGACGTGACGTTCGGCGAGATCCGGACGACCGTCGGGAGCATCCGCCCGACGCGCTTGCGGCTCGCCACGGGACATCGGATCGAGCGCTCACAGGAGACCGCCGTCGAGCTTGCTCTCGACCTCCTCCGCGCTCAGGGGACGCAGGCGCTGATGCTGCACTCCGAGGGGGCGTCGCTTTACGACCAGCTGGTTAGGCAGGGGGTGCTCGATCAGCACGAGCGGTGGCCGAATCTGACCGTCGGGCGGATCCCGTCCCGGGATCACACGTTCCGGGCGCTGTCGCTCCAGCGGCACGTCCACGAGTCGCTCGACCGGGCGCTCGACCGCGTGCTCGCGGCCGAGATGCGTCTCGCCGCACGCTAGTCTCCGCGGATGATCCAGCCCGGGTTGGGGCTCTCGTCGGCGTCGGGCTGGCTTGACGCCGACAGCGCGCGGAGGCTCGAGCGACGGCTCGACGCGGCACTCCGGCGGGCACGCGCCACCGGGACGCCCGAGCTGGCCAGCGTCACCTGCCGGGTCGACAGCGGGGTCGACCCGACTGCGGTCGCGATCGCCTCGCGGGGCCCGGTGGAGCCGTGGTTCTGCCTCGAGCAGCCCGACCGCGACGGGTACGCGGTGGCCGCGATCGGGTCGGTGAGAGAGCTCGAGGCGCGCGGCGCAGACCGCTTTGGGGCGGTGGCCAGGCGCTGGCCGGCGGTGGCCGCGTCCGCCCTCGCGGACGCCCCCGACGGCCCGCCCGGCGCGGGTCTGGTGGCGCTCGGCGGGTTCGCGTTCTCGCCCGACGGCGGCGGCGCGCCGCAGTGGGAGGGGTTCGCGCCGGCGTCGCTGGTGGTGCCCGAGCTGTCGCTGGCACGGAGCGGCGACCGGGTGGCGCTGACCGTGAACGTCGAGGTCGCGCCCGATGACCTCGTGCCGGATCTCGAGGCGCGGGTCGCGGCGCGGCTTGCGGAGCTCCGCACGACGCCGCTGCCGCTGCTCGACCCGGCGCCGGCGGGGGAGTACAAGGTTCTCAGCCCGATGCCGCCCTCGCATTACGAGGAGGCGGTCGCACGGGGCGTCCAGCGGATCCGCGCCGGCGAGCTCGAGAAGATCGTGCTGGCGCGTGAGGTCGAGGTCCACGCGCCGCTCGACCACGACCTCGGCGCGGTGCTCGGCATGCTCCGGGAGGCGTTCCCGTCCTGCTACGTGTTCGCGGTCGGCCGCGGCGACGCGACGTTCATCGCGGCCAGCCCCGAGCTGTTGGTGCGCCGGGACGGCCAGCGGGCGAGCACGGTGGCGCTCGCCGGCTCCTCGCGCCGGAGCGCCGACCCGGCGGTGGATGAGCACCTCGGCGAGCAGCTGCTCCAGAGCGACAAGGACCGCGAGGAGAACGCGATCGTCGTGCGGCGCATCGCCCGCGCGCTGCGGCCGCACTCGGTGTGGGTGACGGCCGCGCCCGAGCCGGTGCTGGTGCGCGTCGCCAACATCATCCACCTCGGTACCCCGATCCGCGCGCAGCTGGCGGCGCCGCTCAGCGCGGTCGAGCTCGCAGGCGTGCTGCATCCGACGCCGGCGGTCGGGGGAGAGCCGCCCGACGTCGCCGCTCGGATGATCCCGGCGCTCGAGGGGCTCGACCGCGGCTGGTACGCGGGGACGGTGGGGTGGACCGACGCTGCCGGCGACGGGGAGTTCTGCGTCGCGTTGCGGTGCGCGCTGGTGCGAGGCCGCGTCGCCCACCTGTACGCCGGCGGGGGGATCGTGCGCGACTCGGATCCGGTGGCAGAGCTTGCCGAGACCGAGGTCAAGCTCGGCGCGTTGCTGCCGGTGCTTTCCGGGTAGCCGCGCCCGGGATGATCAGGCGCGCGGGAGCGCTGCCAGCGCGGCCTCCGCAACGCGCCGGTGGAGCGCGAGGTTCTGCTCGCGATCGGTCCGGACCTCGATGATCGTGGTGTCGTTGCCGGCGACCGACGCCTCGACCGCCTCGCGGAGCTCGGCCAGCGTGTCCGGGCGGCGGTACTCGCAGCCGTAGAGCGCGGCGGCGCGGGCGAAGTCGAGGCCGTGCGGCGTGGCGACGTGCTGCTCGAAGGCATCCGTCTCGCCGGCGACCGCCAAGAAGTGGAAGATCCCGCCACCGTCGTTGTTCTGCAGCACGATCGTGAGCGGGAGGCGCAGCCGCGAGGCCGCCAGCAGGCCGCCGATGTCGTGGAGGAGCGCGACATCGCCGATCAACAGCACGACCGGGCCATCGCCAGCCGCGGCGCAGCCGAACGCCGAGGAGACGGTCCCGTCGATCCCGTTCGCGCCCCGGTTGGAGAGGACCCGCGCTGGCGCGTCGGGCGAGACGAACTCCTCGACGTCGCGAATCGGCATCGACGACGCGACGAACAGCGTCGCCTCGCCTCCGAGCCACTCCGCCAGCGAGCGGGCGACCAGCGGCTCGGACAGCTCGTCGCCAAGCGTCCGCGCGATCGCGCCCGCCACCGCATCGTCGGCGGCGCGCCAGGACCCCAGCCATTCGGGCGGCCCGGCGACGATGTCCGAGCCCGTCAGCCCGTCGAGGAACGCCCGGTACGGCGCCCGGACGCGCATCCCGACCGCCGTATCAGGGTCAGCCCACGTGTCGTCCGGGTCGATCGCGATCTGGTCGCTGTGAAGGCCGGCCAGCCAGGCCCGCAGCGGCTTCGAGGTCGGGAGGTCGCCCACCCGGACGACGAACTCCGGCCGATGGGCGCCGGCGAATTCGGGGTCGCGCAGGAGCAGGTCGTAGTGGGCGATCGCGGCCGTCCCGGCCCGGGCGCCCGACAGCGGGTCGGCGAGCAGCGGGATCCTCGCGCCGGCAGCGAACCGCGCGAGCTCACGCGCGGCGAACGGGTCGCGGTCCTGACCCGCCACGATCACGATCCGGCCAAACGGGTGAGTTCCGCCGGCCGGCGTTGCCGGCGGAGGCGAGTCGAAACTGACGTACGGCCGTCCGCCGCTACGGCCGGTGTCGTCGTCGGGGAGCGGCAGCGGCCGGTCGAGGACGAGCGGCTCGCGGAGCGGGAGGTTGAGGTGGACGGGTCCGGGCGGACCCTCCGCCGCGGTCCAGTACGCACGGCAGGCCAGCGTGCGGATGAACCGCAAGCCCGCCGGCGTCGCCTCGTGCACGCCGGCCTCGAAGAACCACTTGACCGCGTCCCCGTAGAGCTTGAGCTGGTCGATCGTCTGGCCGGCGCCGACATCGCGGAGCTCCGGCGGGCGGTCGGCCGTCAGCACGATCAGCGGCACGCGCGCGTGCCGCGCCTCGATCACCGCCGGCGCCAGGTTGGCCGCGGCCGTGCCCGACGTGCACGTGACTGCCACGGGGCGTCCGGACCGCTTGGCGGCGCCGAGCGCGAAGAAGCCGGCGCAACGCTCGTCGATGTGCGACCAACAGCGGATCCGGTCCTCGCGCGCGAGCGACAGCACGATCGGCGTGCAGCGCGACCCCGGCGCGGTGCAGGCGTGCTCCATCCCGCAACGGGCGAGCTCGTCGCAGAACGCGCGCAGCAGCAGGTAGGTGTCGGTGGCGGTCATGATGCGGAGCTGATGGCGCGCGATGTCGTCCTACTGCACGGCTTCACCCACACCGGAGCGAGCTGGGATCCGGTGGTCGCGGCGCTCGGGGAAAGCTACCGTGCGCTCGCACCGGATATTCGCGGGCACGGGTCCGCTGCCGAGCGCGAGCCGGTCGCGCTCGAGGCGGTGCTCGAGGACCTAGCCGCGCTTGCGCCGCCGCGGTTCACGCTGGTCGGATACTCGATGGGTGGGCGGATCGCGCTCCACGCCGCGCTGGCGCCGGCGCTGGAGGCGCGCATCGCCCGGCTCGTCCTGATCGGGGCGAGCCCGGGCATCGCGGACCGAGCCGAGCGCGAGGAACGCGCCGCGGACGACGAGCGCCTCGCCGACGAGGCCGATCGCATGACGATCGAGCGGTTCGCCGAGCGCTGGGGCCAAACGCCAGTGCTGGCCGGGCAGCCCCCCGAGGTGGCGGCCGCCGTCCACGCCGACCGTCTGCGAAACCAGTCGGCGGGGCTCGCCAGGGCGCTCCGCGGTCTCGGCACGGGCGCACTGCCGTCGCTGTGGCACCGGCTGCCCGAAGTCCGGCCGCCGGTCACGCTCATCGTCGGCGAGCGCGACGCGAAGTTCACTGCGACCGGGACCGAGATGGCGCGCGGCCTACGAGATGCGCAGGTCGCCGTGATCCCGGGCGCGGGTCACGCCGTGCATCTGGAGGCGCCGATGCGGGTGGCGGCAGCGATCGCACGCTGAGGCTGCGATCGGGCGCTACGGCTCCGCTGGCGCAGAGCCGTCCCGGTGGCCGATCACCCGAGCCGGGTTCCCACCGACGATCGCGTAGGGCGGCACGTCGCGGGTGACGACGGCGCAGGCGGCGACGATCGAGCCCTCGCCTACCACCCGCCCGGGCAGGATCGTCGCTCTCAGCCCGATCCAGGCCCCGTCCTCGATCCGCGGCGGGTCGCGCTCGCTGCTTTCCTGCTGGCCGATCGGGCGATCGAGGTCGTCAAAGCGGTGGTTCTCCGAGAGGAACGCAACGTCGGGACCGACCATCACCTGGTCACCCATGATCAGGCCGCCGTAAACGCGGCAGCCTGGACCGAGACCCGAGCGGTTGCCGATCCGCACGTTCCGGCCGGTGCTGAGGTGGACGTCGGCGGAGATGTTGACCCACGCGCCGCAATCGTCGAGAAATCTGCGGCACAGCTCCTGGCGGATCCAGCGCGACGGCTCCTTCAGGGGACCGCGGGACGGGAGCCGGCTCGCGATGCCGTAGTACAGCGACATCGCGATCACACGCTGCAGCCGAAGGTTTCCCACGGCCCGGAATTTATCCGCCGGCAGCGCACGTCCGCCCGTCGCCGAGCGCCCGCGGCCGTGAGATCAAGCTGCTACGCGGCCTGGAGGAGGATCGGGCTGGTCGGCCCGCACTCGCACACGTCGTCGACGAGACGCATCGCGGTGGCCTGCTCCCAGCGGCCGCTCTCGACGAGCGCGCGGCACAGAACAGCGACGTCTTCGAGCGCGTCGCAAGCCTCGACGTCGGCGTTCAGGTCGGTGCTGAAGACGAGATTGTCGGCGGCGTAGCGAATCCGCTGCTGCTCGGTCTCGAAGAGCTTGCTCGGACCCATATCGTCGAGCGTCTTCATGACCCGCCTGTATGCCTGCGAACGTTCAGGACTCATCTTGGATCTCCCGGTGAAAACTGCTGCTCAGTTGATCAACATGGTCGTCAGCTGCAGCCTCTGGCTTTAGCCTTCAGGCCAAATTTCTTCGACGCCAGCTTGTACCCGCTGGAGCACGTGATCAAGCGTGACCTCCGTCACACGGGCGCGTCCCCAGCCGGCACGGGATCAAACGAACGACTTCAGGCGAGCCCGTACCACCCAACGAGCCCGTCGCCGAGGCCTGCGCCCGCCGGCAGTTCGATCCGCCCGCCGCGCGCCGGGAGCGGATCGTCGCGGTCGGCGAACAGCGCCAGCGTCGCCAATCCGCACGCGCGCGCCGGACGCAGGACCGCGGCCACGTGCAACGCCGCGGCGATCCCGAGCGGACCGTCAAGCGTCGAGGCGAGGTACACCTCGTAGCCTGCAGCGCGCGCCTGGCGGGCCGCTCCGACCACGCCGGTGATCCCGCCGCAGCTCGCGATCTTCAGGCAGACGGCCTGGCAGACGCGCGTCTCGAGCGCGCCGATGGCGGAGGCGGTCTCGTCGAGCGCGATCGGTACGGCCGTCGCCGCGGCGAGCTCTCGCGTCTGGGCGAGACCCCGGACGGGCTCCTCGCACAGCTCGATCCCGGTCGGCGCGAGCACGCGCAGCGCGGCGGCGGCCTCCTCGACGGACCACGCTCCGTTCGCGTCGAGCCTGATCGCCACGTCCGGTCCGAGCACGGCTCTGACCGCGGCCAGGCGGCCGGCGTCGTCACCGATCCCGACCTTCGCCTTGACGCAGCGAAACCCCGCCGCCTTCGCCTCGCTCGCCTGCGCCGCGGCGCCGGCGCGATCGGACGCCGCGACCGTGTAATTGACCGCGACGGGCTCGGCGGCGCGCGCGCCGAGCAGCCGCCACACCGGCTGCCCGGTCCGCCGCCCCTCGAGATCCCACAGCGCCAGATCGATCGCCGCGACCGCCGGTGGCAGCACCGCGATCTTCGTGCATTGCGCCAGCAGCTCCTCGCGGGCCAGCCGCGCGGCGCGGGCCAGCGTCGATCGGCATCCATCGAGCGCCTCGCGCACATCCTCGATGCTCACGCCGTTGTAGTCGGGCAGCGGCGCCGCTTCGCCGAACCCAACCCGCCCGGCCGAGTCCTCGAGCCGCAACACCACGAGCTCGCGAACACTCACGGATCCCGATGCCGAAACAAACGGCGCGCGCAGGCGCGCTCGTAAATATTGAACGTCGACCTTCACCGACTCAGCAGCAGGCCGGCGGCCAGCAGCGTGCAGAAACCGAGCTGGAGCATTCCGGTTTGGGCGAGGGCTCCGTTCAGCGACTGCCCGTCGGTGCGGTTGCGCACGACGCGCACGACCCGGGCCGCGAGCGGAAGCGTCAGCCAGGCCAGCAGCAGCCACGGGCCAAGCGGGCCGAACGCCCACGTCACCGGGACGAGCACGTAGGCCACGTAGACCGTCACGGCGAACAGCGTGCGGGCGCGGCCACGCCCGAGGCGCACCGCGAGCGTCCGCTTGCCGGCGCGGCGGTCGGTGTCGATGTCGCGCACGTTGTTGACCATCAGCAGTCCGGCAGCCAGCAGCCCGACGGGCACCGCGAGCGCGAACGCCTCCCAGGTCACGCGCTCGACCTGGACGAAGAACGACCCCGCCACCGCGACGATCCCGAAGAACAGGAACACGAACAACTCTCCTAAACCCTCATAACCGTAGGGCTTCGGGCCGCCGGTGTAGAGCACGCCGGCGAGGATCGAGGCGGCGCCGACCAGCAGCAGCTGCCAGCCCGCGACGACGACGAGGTAGACCCCGGCGAGCACCGCGACGCCGAACGTCAGGTAAGTAGCGATCAGGACCTGCTTGGGCGGCACGAGACCGCCCGCGGTGACGCGCACCGGCCCGAGGCGGTCTTCGGTGTCGGCCCCGCGCCGCGCGTCCGAGTAGTCGTTCGACAGGTTCGTGCCGATCTGGATGAACATCGCGCCGATCAGCGCGGCGATGAACCGCAGCGGGTGGAACACGTGCAGGAATCCCGCGAGCGCGGTGCCAACTAGCACGGGCGCGATCGCCGCTGGAAGCGTCCGCACGCGCGCGGCCATCAGCCAGATGCGAACCCCGCTCGGCCTGGTGGCGGCCCTGGTGGTGGACATCACGCCCTGCGCGGGAACTTCGAGAAGTCCGGCTTGCGCTTCTCGAGGTAGGCGTTGCGCCCCTCCTGCGCCTCTTCGCTCATGTAGAAGAGCAGGTTCGCGTCGTGGGCGAGCTGCTGGATACCCGCGAGGCCGTCCTCGTCGGCGTTGAAGCTCGCCTTGAGCATGCGCAGCGCGAACGGCGACAGCGCGAGCATCTCGCGGCACCACCTGACGGTCTCCTGCTCGAGCTCGTCGAGCGGCACCACGGTGTTGATGAGCCCCATCGCCAGCGCTTCGTGCGCGTCGTACTGGCGGCACAGGAACCAGATCTCCTTCGCCTTCTTAGGCCCGACCAGGCGCGAGAGCACGGTCGCGCCGAAGCCGCCGTCAAACGAGCCAACCCGTGGTCCGGTCTGGCCGAAGCGGGCGTTCTCAGCCGCGATCGTCAGGTCGCAGACGACATGCAGCACATGGCCGCCGCCGACGGCGTAGCCGGCGACCATCGCCACGACCGGCTTCGGCATCCGCCGGATCTGGACGTGCAGGTCGGTGACCTCGAACCGTCCGACCGCCTCGTGCCTGCCCGCGGCCGTGGGGTCGGCGCCGGTGACGTAGCCGCCGCGTGACCCGCGCACACGCTGGTCGCCACCCGAGCAGAACGCGTCGGGGCCCTCGCCGGTCAGGATCACGACGCCAACGTCGAGGTTCTCGCGGGCGCGGGTGAACGCGTCCGACAGCTCGACCACGGTCTCGGGGCGGAACGCGTTACGCACCTCGGGGCGGTCGATTGTGATCTTCGCGATGCCGGCGTCCTCGCCGACCCCGGTCTCGTAGCGGATGTCCGTGTAGTCGCCGGCGCTCTGCCACTCCGTTTGCACGCGGGCGAGACTACCGTGTCGGTCGTGTCCTACTGGATTCACGCCGCCGCCGCCAGGCACCCGGACCGCGTCGCGATCGAGACTCCCGAGCGCAGCCTCAGCTACGCGTCGCTGCGCGACGCCGCCGTGGCGCGAGCCGGCGCACTGACTGGCGCGGCCCGGGTCGCGATTGCGCTCCCGCCCGGCGAGGACTTCGTGGTCGCGGTGCACGCGTGCCTGCTGGCCGGCGCCGCGGCGGTGCCGATCGACCTGCGGTTGAACGCGGCCGAACAGGAGCAGCGCCTGGCCGGAGCGGAGGTCGTGGTGTCGGAGCCGGTGAGGCCGCGAACCGCGAGTGATTTCCCGGGAGTGGACGGCGACCGGCCGGTCGCCGTCATGCACACCTCGGGGACGACCGCGGCTCCGAAGCCGGTGGAGCTGACGTACGGCAACTTCCTCGCGAGCGCGCTCGGGTCGGCGGTGGCGCTCGGGCTCGATCCGGCCGAGCGCTGGCTGTGCCCGATGCCGCTGACGCACGTCGGCGGGCTGTCGATCCCGATCCGCAGCGCGATCTACGCCACCACCGCGGTCTTGCACGGACGATTCGACACCGAGTCGGTCCTGCGAGAGCTGATGGATCCCGCGCGCCGGATCACGATCGTCTCGCTGGTGCCGACGATGCTCGCCCGGCTGCTCGACGCCGGACTGGAGCGGCCGCCGACGCTCCGCTGGGCGCTGCTCGGCGGCGGCCCGATCGCGCCGGCGCTGCTCGAGCGTGCGGCGGCCGCCGGCGTCCCAGTGGCGCCGACCTACGGGATGACCGAGGCCTGCTCGCAGATCGCGACGCACGGCTGGCCGCTGCCCGGGGTCGAGATCCGTATCGACGGCGACGGCGAGGTGGTTGTGCGCGGGCCTATCGTCGCGGCGGCAGCGATGGCGGACGACGGCTGGCTGCACACTGGCGACCTCGGCTGTATGGACGACCTCGACCGCCTCCAGATCATCGGGCGCAAGGCCGACACGATCGTCACCGGCGGCGAGAACGTCGCTCCCGCCGAGGTCGAGGCGGCGCTGCTCGAGCATCCGGCGGTGCAGGAGGCGGCAGTCCACCCGCGCGAGGACCCGGAGTGGGGGGAGGCGGTGGTCGCAACGGTCGTGCTCCGGAACGGCGCGAGCGCCCGGCCCGAGGAGCTCCGCGACCACTGCGCCGCGCGGCTGGCGGGGTTCAAGGTGCCCAAGACCGTCCGGTTCGCCGACAAGCTCCCGCGGACCGCGTCGGGCAAGCTGCTCCGGCGCCAGCTTTAATCGGTGGCGTGTCCTCAGCGCCGAACTTCGAGGAAGCCGACTCGCCCAACCAGCTGACAATCGAGCAGCTGGCGTCGGAGTCCGGGATGTCGGTGCGCAATATTCGCGCCCATCAGGCGCGCGGACTGCTCGATCCGCCCGAGGTGCGAGCTCGCGTCGGCTACTACGGGCCCGAGCACCTCGCGCAACTACGGCTGGTCCGCGAACTCCAGGACGACGGCTTCAACCTCGGTGGAATCAAGCGGCTGCTCGACGACACCCAGGGCACCGCCGAGCGGCTCAGGCGGTTCGGCGAGGCAGTGAGCGCGGCCGCGAGCACCGAGCCCGGCGAGACGCTGACGCTCGAGGAGCTCGGCAAGCGGTTCCGCGTCAGCGCCCAGGAGGCGCCGGAGGTGCTGGCGGAGGCCGAGCGGCTGGGCGTGCTCGTGCCGATCGGCGACGGCCGCTTCCGGGCGCCGAGCCCGTCACTGCTGGCGATCGCCGAGGAGGTCGTCGGGCGCGGGATCTCGCCGCGCGGCGCGCTGTCGATCCTCGAGGAGATCGACCGGCACTGCGAGTCGGTGTCGCGCTCGTTCGTCGAGCTGTTCCTGCACGAGATCTGGAAGCCGTTCGCCCAGGCGGACATGCCGGCTGAGCGGTGGCCGGAGATCGAGCGCGCGGTCGAGCGTCTCGGACCGGTGGCGTCCGAGGCGGTGATGGCGATCTTCCAGCGGCGCTTGAGCGGGCAGATCGAGGGCGCGTTCGAGGAGATCACGCGGCGGCTGTCAAAGCGCGCACCGGACGGGGGAGACCACTGATGAGCGTCCCGGATCCCGAGCGACAACGGGCCGAGCTACTCGAGCGATGGGGGCGGGCGGCGGCCGGGTGGGGCAAGCGGGGACAGAAGGTCCGCGAGTTCGGGCTGCCGGTGTCGGCCTGGATGCTCGACCACGCCGGGTTGCAGCCCGGGCTCCGAGTCCTCGAGCTCGCCGCCGGGCCGGGGGAGACGGGGTTCCTCGCGGCCGAGCTGATCCGCCCGGGCGGCTCGCTCGTGTGCAGCGACGCGACCGACGAGATGCTCGAGGTCGCGCGGGCCCGGGCGAACGAGCTGGGGATCGCGAACGTCGAGTTCAAGCGCATCGAGCTCGAGTGGATCGACTTGGACGCCGCGAGCGTCGACGTCGTGCTGTGCAAGTGGGGGCTGATGTTCGCGGTCGATCCGGAGGCCGCGCTGCGGGAGGCTCGCCGGGTGCTGCGTCCCGGTGGTCGGATCGCGCTCGCCGTGTGGGACGAGCCTCCGGTGAACCCCTGGGCGACGATCACGACACGCGCGCTGGTCGAGCTCGGGCACACCACGCAGCCCGATCCCGAAGCGCCGGGCATGTTTGCGCTGGCCGCCCCCGGGCGCCTGGAGGATCTGCTCCTGGACGCCGGCTTCCTGGAGGTCGTAGTCGAGTCGGTCGAGCCGCCGCGCGCATATGACAGCGTCGAGGAGTACATCGCCGAGACGGCCGATCTATCGAGCGTGTTCGGCGACGCGTTCGATCCGCTCCCGGACGAGCAGCGCGCGGAAGTGGTGCAGAGAGTCGCGGAACTCGCGCAGCCCTACGTTGGGCCTGACGGGGTGCTGCGACTTCCGGCCCGGTCGCTGGTGGCCGCGGCTGAGGCGTGAGCCCGCGACGGCTGACGCACGACGCGCCGGGCGCGGAAGCCTGACGGGCCCGGATCCTTCCCGCCCCAAACAGCTGAACGCGATTTTGCACGCGGCAACGACGGTTGCAGCGATTCCGATTGGTGCCCGCGTTGACCACACTGGGGCGCATGCGTTTCCGACTTTTCCTGCTAATCACGGTTGCGGCCGGCGCCATCCTCGGCATCCCCGCCACCGCCTCGGCGTACTTCGTTCACGTCGTCGGGCCGGGCGAATCTCTGTCCTCGATCGCCGCTCAGGACGGGCTGAGCGTCGCGGCGCTCGCCGCCGCCAACGGGCTCTCGCCCAACACGCAGCTCCTCGCGGGCTCGACCATCCAGATCCCCCCGCAGGGGGCGAGCGTGATCACCCCGACGGCCACCGACGACGCCGTCTCGGGCGCGACCGTTCCCGCAAGCACGAGTACGTCGGGAAGCTATGTGGTGCAGCCCGGCGACACGCTGTCGGCGATCGCCGCTCGGTCTGGCGTCAGCGTCGATTCGCTGGCGGCGGCCAACGGCCTGAACCCGAACGCCTTCCTGCTGATCGGCACGGTCCTGCGCTTGTCGGGCTCGTCCGGCTCCTCGGGCACGATGGTCCCCGTCAGCGACACCACCAGCTCGAGCAGCTCGGGCTCCTACGTGGTCCAGAACGGCGACACGCTGTCGGCGATCGCCGCGCGGTCTGGCGTCAGCGTCGATGCGCTCGCCGCCGCCAACGGCCTCAACCCAGACCGGTACCTGTTGGCCGGCACGGTGCTCCAGGTGCCAGCCGGCTCGGGCTCGGCGACCGAGGTGTCCTCATCGAACGCCGCGGCCTCGCAACCCGTCGGCGCGCCAGCCGAGGGCACGCCGACCGACCCGCCGTACCCGACACCAGAGACGGTCACCGCGTCCGAGGTCGGCTCCGTCGCCGCCGCCAACGGCGTGCCGTCGTCGCTCGCCGACGCGATCGCGTGGCAGGAAAGCGGCTTCAACAACGATCTCGTCTCGAGCGCCGACGCCCGCGGCGTCATGCAGATCCTGCCCGGAACGTGGGAGTGGATCCAGCATTCACTCGACACGGGCGGACCGCCGCTGGCCCCGGCATCCGCCGCCGACAACGTTCGCGGCGGCGTACTGATGCTGCACTCGCTGCTCGACTCGACCGGCGGCGATTCGGCGCTCGCGGCGGCCGGCTACTACCAGGGCCTGCCCTCGGTGGTCGCGCACGGCATGTACCCCTCGACGCAGAGCTACGTCAACAACGTGCTCGCGCTCGAGAAGCAGTTCGGCGGCGGCTGAGCCCAGCGCGCTCCGGCGCTCCTCAGAACTCGCCGGGGAGCGTGGTCATCTACGCTCCCCGGCAATGTTCTACGACAACGACGCGGACCTCACCAAGCTAGACGGCAAGACCGTCGCAATCATCGGTTACGGCTCGCAGGGACATGCTCACGCGCTGAACCTGCAGGACTCGGGGGTGTCGGTCGTGGTCGGCCTGCGCCCGGACTCGGGCAGCGTGGCCAAGGCGCACGAGCACGGCCTGCGTGTGGCCGATCCCGCCGACGCCGCCAGCGAGGGCGACGTCGTGATGATGCTCGTCCCGGACGAGCTGCACCGCGCTGTGTGGGAATCGGGCGTGAAGGACGGCGTCGCTCCCGGGAACATGGTCCTGTTCGGACACGGATTTTCGATCCACTACGGCGAGGTCGTGCCGCCGCCGGACGTCGACGTGGCCCTGGTGGCGCCGAAGGGGCCAGGCCACCTGGTTCGCCGGCAGTACCTCGAGGGCTCCGGCGTGCCGGGGCTCGTCGCGGTCCATCAGGACGCGAGCGGCGACGCGCTGGCAATCGCGCTCGCCTACGCCAAGGGCATCGGCTGTACGCGCGGCGGCGTGATCGAGACCACGTTCAAGGACGAGACTGAGACCGACCTGTTCGGCGAGCAGGCGGTCCTGTGCGGTGGCGTGACCGAGCTCGTCCGCGCCGGCTACGACACGCTGACCGAGGCTGGGTACGACCCGCGGCTCGCGTACTTCGAGGTCCTCCACGAGCTCAAGCTCATCGTCGACCTGATTTACGAGAAGGGCATCGCGGGGATGCGGTACTCGATCTCGAACACCGCCGAGTACGGCGACATGACCCGAGGCAAGGTGATCATCGGCGACGCCACCCGCGAAGCGATGAAGAAGGTCCTGAGCGACATCCAGTCCGGCGATTTCGCCCGCGAGTGGATCGCCGAGAACCGCGCCGGGCAGGAGAACTTCAAGCGCATGCGCGAGGAGCAGGGCGGGCACCAGGTCGAGGTCGTGGGCCGCGAGCTCCGGGCGAACATGGACTGGATCGACACGGAATTTCAGGAATAGGCCCGTGCAAGCGCGCCGCGCGGCGCATGACACCGGCCCCCAGGGGTAGTTCGTTACCGTGAAGAGGCTCGCATGACGCAGACCGACACCGCTCTGCAAATTCCAGACGACCTGAAGCCCGCCGACGGCCGGTTCGGTTCGGGCCCATCTCGCGTGCGCCCTGAGCAGCTCGCGTACCTCGCGGGGGAGGGTGCGGCGGTGATGGGAACTTCGCACCGCCAGGCGCCGGTCAAGCGCGTGGTGGGACGGGTGCGAGCGGGGCTTCGCGAGCTGTTCGCGCTCCCCGACGGCTACGAGGTGGCGCTCGGCAATGGCGGCACGACCGCGTTCTGGGACGCGGCGACGTGCTGCTTGGTCCGCGAGCGGGCGCTCAACCTGGTCTACGGTGAGTTCTCCTCGAAGTTCGCGGCGTGCACGCGCGGCGCGCCGTTCCTGGCCGATCCGATCGTGATTGAAGCCGATCCGGGGGACGCGCCCGAGCCGCAGTCCGACCCCGCCGCGGACGTGCTCGGGTGGGCGCAGAATGAGACCTCGACCGGCGTGATGGTGCCGGTCACGCGCCCCGCCGGCTCCGACGGCGCGCTGGTTCTGATCGACGCGACCTCGGGCGCCGCCGGACTGCCCGTCGATGTCGGGCAGACCGACGTGTATTACTTCGCGCCCCAGAAGGGGTTCGCCTCTGACGGTGGCCTGTGGCTCGCCCTACTCAGCCCCGCGGCGCTCGAGCGAGTCGCGGAGATCAGCTCTGATTCAGGCCCCGCCCACCCCGGACGGTGGATCCCCGAGTTCCTGTCGCTCACGATCGCGCTCGAGAACTCGGTCAAAGACCAGACCTACAACACGCCGGCGATCGCGACCTTGCTGCTGCTCGCCGATCAGCTCGACTGGATGCACGAGCGGGGCGGGCTGAGCGGGATGGTGGCCCGCACGACCGAGTCGTCCTCGCACCTCTACGGCTGGGCATCCGAGCACGAGCACGCCGAGCCGTTCGTCGCCGACCCGACCAAGCGCTCGCTCGTGGTCGGGACGATCGACTTCGATTCCGAGGTCGACGCGGCCGAGTTGGCGGCGACGCTCCGCGCCAACGGAATCGTCGACGTCGAGCCGTACCGCAAGCTCGGGCGCAACCAGTTGCGGATCGCGATGTTCCCGGCGACCGACCCGAGCGACGTCAAGGCCCTGACGGCCTGCATCGACTGGGTGCTGGAGCGGCGGCTGTGACCGCCACCGAGTCGGCCTCGGTCGAGCCGCAGCCGAATGGCGGCGGCGGGCGGGCGCGAGTCCTGGTGGCTGAGAAGATCGGCGACTCGGGCATCGAGCTGTTGAAGGAGCACTTCGACGTCGACCTCGGCGTGGGCTGGTCGCGCGACGAGCTCGAGCAGCGAATCGGCGAATACGACGGCGTTCTGATCCGCTCGGCGACGAAGCTCGACGCCCCGTTGATCGCTCAGGCGAGTCGCCTCCGCGCGGTCGGCCGAGCGGGCGTTGGGGTCGATAACGTCGACGTCGCCGCCGCCACCAAAGCGGGGATCATCGTCGCCAACGCGCCGCAGTCGAATGTGATCACCGCGGCCGAGCACACGATGGCGCTCCTACTGGCGCTCGCGCGCAACGTCCCCCAAGCGCACGCCTCGCTGACCGGTGGCGCGTGGGAGCGCTCGAAGTTCTCGGGCATCGAGCTGTACGAGAAGACGCTCGGGATCCTTGGCTTCGGCAAGATCGGCCAGCTCGTGGCCGAGCGTGCGCGGGCCTTCGGGATGCACGTGATCGCTTACGACCCGTACGTATCGGCCGAGCGCTACCGGGAGCTCCGGGTCGAGAAGGCGGAGTCCTCTGAGGATGTGTACGCGAGCGCGGACTTCATCACGCTGCACCTGCCGAACACGCCCGACACGAAGGGCTGGCTCGACGCCGCCGCGCTCGCCAAGTGCAAGGACGGCGTGCGCATCCTCAACGTCGCCCGCGGCCCGCTGGTCGTCGACGCGGACCTTCAGGCGGCGCTCGACTCGGGTAAGGTCGGCGGCGCGGCGCTCGACGTATTCGTCACCGAGCCGGTCACCGACCATCCGCTGTTCGGCTATCAGAACGTGATCGTGACGCCGCACCTCGGGGCCTCGACCGCCGAGGCGACCGACCGGGCCGGATACCAGGCCGCCGAGCAGGTCGTGGCGGCGCTCACCGGCGGCGTCGTCACGAGCGCGGTGAACGTCCCCGCGATCTCCCCGGAGGACATGGAGGTGCTCGGTCCGTTCGTGTCGCTGTGCCGGGCGCTCGGGAGGATCGCCGCGGAGCTCACGCAGGGGTCGTCGATCGACCTGGTGCGGACCGAGTTCCTTGGGCGGATCGCCGAGCGGGACACGAGCCTGCTCACGATCCAGGTGCTGCTTGGGGTCCTGCGCGGCCATTGCGAAGAGGACGTCGGCGTGGTCAACGCGCCCGGGCTGGCCGAGGAGCGCGGGATCGAGGTCGTCGAGATGAGGCGCGCGGCCGTCCGCGACTACTCGGACCTCGTGCGGGTCACCGTCGAGAGCGGTGAGGAGAGCGTGCTCGTGGCCGGCACGGTGTTCGGCCGGCGCAACCGCGAGCACCTCCTCGAGGCCTGGGGCCAGCGGTTCAACATCCAGCTCGAGGAGCACATCACGATGTTCCGCTACGGCGATATGCCGGGAATGATCGGCCGCGTCGGCACGCATTTCGGTAAGCACGGCATCAACATCGTCTCGGCCGCGGTCGGGCACGTGGACACCGAGGCCGGCGAGGAAGGGCGCGCCGTGATGGTGATCACGACCGACTCGACCGTTCCGCTCGAGGTGATCGACGAGATCGTGGCGCTCGACGGGTTCGAGGCCGGCCGCACGATGACGTTGTAGTTGGTCATGAGAGTCGTCGTCGCACCCCTACGCAGCTTTCCATCCGGCGAGCGCCGCATCGTCGAGGTCGGCGGGCGCTCGATCGGCGTGTTCCGCATCGGCGAGCGGTTCTTCGGGATCCGCAACCGCTGTCCCCACCAGGGGGGGCCGCTCTGCCTTGGTCATCTGCTCGGCGTCGCGGTCGCCGACGCCCCGGGGCACGCGCAGATCTCCGAGGACCCGCTCCGGATCGCGTGCCCGTGGCACGGTTGGGAATACGACCTCGACAGCGGCCAGTCGTTCATGGGCACGGTGGCGCCCGGGGTGAAGAGCTACGGCGTCGAACTGTCGCCCGGCGGTACGCTGACTGAGGAGACCCGGGCAGCACCGCCCGCGAAACGGGTACCGGGTCCGTACGTCGCGGAGACGTTCGAGGTGAACATCGAGGATGAGTACGTGGTGCTCCACGCATGAGGTGAGCCATGTCACAGGTTGAGATACGTTCTGGAACGGTTACGGAGACGGCGCGGGCGGTGAAGCTCATCGACTGCGACGTGCATGCGCAGGCGACCGAGGCGATGCTCGCGAAGTACCTGAGCGCGCCCGCCAAGCGCCTGCTCGAGCGCTACGGCCGGCGTACGCCTCGGGTCACCGAGTGGTATCCGCGCGCCCGCCACTCCGGCATGCGTGTCGACGCGTGGCCGGGCAAGCCGGGTCACATCTGGGGCAGTGATCCCGAGCTGACCCGCGAGCAGCTGCTCGACGAGTTCGACGTCGACTACGCGGTGCTCGAGGTGCTCAGCGGGCAGGACTGCTACGACCACCCGGACTTCGCGGCCGAGTGGAACTCCGCGGTGAACCAGTGGCAGCTCGACGAGTGGCTGGAGTTCGACCCGAGGTTCCGCGGAACGATCGCCGTCCCGCACGAGTATCCGCAGCTTGCGGTCGCCGAGATCGAACGGTGGGCGGGAGATGAACGGTTCCTGGCGGTGCTATTGCCGGCGAGCGCCGCCGAACAGCTCGGCGCCCCCAAATACTGGCCGATCTACGAGGCCGCGACGGCGCACGGGCGCCCAGTCGCGTTTCACACCGGCGGCTACGTCGATCATCGGGGCGCCGGCTATCCGTCGTTCTACCTCGAGTATCACGTCGCCAATGGCATCGTCATGCAGACCCAGCTCGCGACCATGGTGGCCGGCGGCATGTTCGACGAGATCCCGGGGCTACGGGTGGTGCTGACCGAGTGCGGCCTGGCGTGGGCCGCCGCCCTGCGGTGGTCGCTCGACAGCGCCTGGGAGCTGATGCGCGAGGACCACCCGCGCCTTCAGCGCAAGCCATCGGAGTACGTCGACGAGCACGTGTGGTTCACGACTCAGCCGATCGAGGAGCCCGACGATCCTCAGCATCTCGTGTACGCGATCGAGCAGGCACGGCTGGGGGACCGGCTGCTGTTCGCGACGGACTATCCCCACTGGGACTTCGATTCGCCCAAGCAAGCGTTGCCACGAGCCCTGGGGCCCGAATTGCGGCAGGCGATCCTGTGCGAGAACGCGCTCGCGCTGTATGGGTTGCCCCGTGAGCGACCCGCCTGATGGAAGCGATCGACTGTGACGTCCACGTCGCGCCGGCGTCCTACGAGGCGCTGTTCCCGTACCTGAGCGACTACTGGCGCCAGTACATCTCCGAGGCGGGAATCCGGCTGACCGACGTGGCGCACGCGTATCCGCGCGGCATTGGCACGCTGGCGCCTTCCAGCTACGAACAGCTGTCTGAGCGGGTCCTCGACGAAGCCGGCCCCCGGTTCGCGGTGCTCAACTGCCTGACCGGCTTCGAGACGCACCGGAACCCCTACTACGCGGCGGCCGTCGCGTCGGCGATCAACGATTGGATGCGTGAGGAGATGCTCTCGCGCGACGATCGCCTCCGCGCGAGCCTCGTGGTCTCGACGGTCTCTACCGAGGACGCCGTCGCCGAGATCGAGCGCGCCGGCGATGATCCCCGGTTCGTGCAGGTGCTGCTGCCGGTGCGCAGCGACTTGCCCTGGGGCCAGAAGAGCAACCATCCGATCTTCGCCGCCGCGCGCGAGCACTCGATGCATGTGGGCCTCCACGCCTGGGGCCGCGCGGGCAAGGCAGCGACCCCGAGCGGATTCACGACCACCTACCTCGAGGACTACATCGGAAATCAGCCGATCGCGCAGGCTCAGGTCCTGAGCTTCGTCAGCGAGGGCGTGTTCGAGCGCTTCCCCGATCTGCGCGTCGTGCTCAGCGAATGCGGGTTCGCGTGGCTGCCGTCCCTGCTGTGGCGATTCGACAAAGACTGGAAGGGCGTGTGGCGCGAGGTGCCGTGGGTCAAGCACCGCCCGTCGGAGTACGTGCGCGAGCACTTCTCTTTCACGACCGCGCCGGCCCATCTCCCTGCCGACGCGGCCGCGGTGGCGCAGCTGCTCGAGATGATGGACGGGCCCGGGATGCTCGCCTACGCCTCCGACTACCCGCACGATCACGGCGACGGCCTGTCGCTGCTGCTCGATCAGCTGACGGACGAGGACCGCCGGCGCGTGATGTGGGGAAACGCCGCGGCGCTGTACGGGCTCGCGAGCTAGCGCTAGTGGTGGTCGGTGCGCGGAGACTTGTTGCGTTTGCCACCCGTTGGCGCCCTCGCGTGGCTTGGTACCGCGCAACGCCGGCGTTTTGCGAGATTCAGGTGCGCTCCGGCGTTAGTAGGCCGTATGCAGGGGTGATGGCGGCATCCTGGGGCCGGTTGCCGCGGATCCGCCCTTCAGGTACCGAGCGTGGAAGGAGATCCGGTCATGGGCTGGCTGAACACCGGACGCTAGAGCCGGACGCCGTTATTCGGCCGGGCGTCTGGCCAACTTGAGCGTCTCTAAACACAAATGGACAAACGTTTGATTGCAGTACCTGCGAACCCCGGTAGCCTTTCGGCCCACGGGGTCGCAGAACCAGCAAAAGGTAGGGGCGAACGGCAGCGCTTATTTAGAGGTAGGGGCTGCCACTCGCACGGATAACCGTGTTATGCCCCACGAAAGGAGTAGTCGTGGGCTTTATCAATCACTAGCGTTTGCACGCTGAGGGGCTCGCTGACAGGCGGGCCCCTTAGTCCGTTCAGAGGGTCAATCGGCACGAGCCGGCGGGACCTTGAATTTTGTCCAGCCGAAGCTGGACCACCCGCTGACCTACTTGAGGTTTTCGCTGCGACGGCCGATGACTTGGCCGTGGAAGCCAAGGAAGGCACCCAGTCCGGACGCACGCCCGGCGCAGGCGTACTGGTCGTCAACGGCCTGGCGCTCACCGTTGCCGCTATCACTGTCGTGCTCACAGCCGGCACGACTCGGTGGAGTCCGCTCCCGCTCGTGATGATCTTGGTCTTCGCGATCGCGAGTGACCTCACCTCAGTCGATGCCGGGATGATCAAGCTCAAGATCTCCGGCAGCTTCCTCGCCACCATGCTCGCCGCGGTGCTCTTTGGGGCCGGAGCAGGGGCGATCGTTGGAGCCGCCACGGTTCTCTGCGGGCGGCTCCGCTGGCGTGAGCCCTTCCACTACACGTTGGACAATCTGGCGACTTACGCCTGGTTCCCGCTCGGCAGTGGCCTGTTCTTTCACGCGACGGTTGGGCTCGCCCACAGCAATCCCCACGCCGTGAGCTATTACCTACTCGTGCTCGTGACGTTCGTAGTCGCGCTCGGGCTGAACTTCGTCGGAATCGTCGGTTACCGCTGCTATCTCGAGCGCTCGTCGCTCGTACACAAGGTTCACGACATACTCCTCCCAGTGCTCTCAGCCGAGCTGTTCTCGGCACTGCTGATGATGGCGGCCGTCTTCGTCGCGGTCGAGATGGGCACCACTGGGCTCGCTCTCTTCGTGGTGGTTCTGGCGATCTTTCAGTACCTCGTGGGCGAGCTACTCAAGTCCAAGCACCGCGGCGAGAAGCTCGATCGGATCGCCACCACCGACGAGCTCACCGGGCTGCCCAATCGCGAACGGTTCCGCGCACGGCTCGACGAGCGGATTGCTGCCGCCGCCGCGACTGGGGACACGTTTGGCGTGATGCTGCTCGACCTCGACCGCTTCAAGGAGGTCAACGACACGCTCGGCCACCACTTCGGCGATGAGATTCTGCGCGATCTCGGGCCGCGGCTGGGGGAGGCGGTCGGCCCTGGCGGCCTCGTGGCCCGGCTCGGCGGCGACGAGTTCGCAGTTCTGCCGGGTGAGAGCACCGGCGACGCCGACGAGCTCGAGGCGATCGCCCGGCGGTTGATGGAGTGCGTCCAGCGGCCCGTCGAGGTGGACGATATGACCCTCGAGGTGGGGGTGAGTGTCGGAATCTCCCGCTTCCCGCGCGACGGTGACGATCCTCACTCGCTGCTGCGGAGCGCTGACGTCGCGATGTACGCGGCCAAGGAGGCGCACGCCGGCTGCAAGGTTTACGCGGCGGCGCTCGACCGCCACTCGGTTCGCCAGCTCAGCGTGCTCAGCGAGTTCAGGCGCGCGCTCGACTCAGACGAGATCGTCGTCTTCTACCAGCCGATCATGGATATGGACGGCACGCGAGTCCATGGGGCGGAGGCGCTCGTCCGCTGGCAGCACCACGACCTCGGCTTGTTGCCGCCGTCGGACTTCATGCCGATCGTCGAGCAGACTGGCCTCATCGGTCCGCTCACCCGGCACGTGCTCGAGCGCGCAGTGGCGCAGTGCGCGGCCTGGCATCAGGCCGGACACGAGCTCACGGTGTCGGTCAACCTGTCAGTGCGCAACCTGCTCGATCCCGATCTGCCCGCGCTGATCTCGGATCTGCTCAAGATCTACCGGCTGGCCCCGAGGGCGCTCGAGCTCGAGATCACCGAGAGCATGCTGATGTCGGATCCCGACCGTTCGCTGGTGACGCTCACGCGGCTGAGTCAGCTCGGTGTCGGGCTCTCGGTCGACGACTACGGCACCGGCTATTCGTCGCTGGCGAACCTTCGGCGCCTGCCAATCGACGAGCTCAAGATCGATCGCTCGTTCGTATCGCCGATGCTGAGCGACGAGAGCGACCTGATCATCGTCCGCTCGACGATTAACCTGGGCCACGACCTCGGTCTGAAGGTCGTGGCCGAAGGGGTCGAGGACGAGGCCACGCTTCACCGACTCGAGAAGCTCGGGTGCGACCTCGCCCAGGGCTATCACTTCAGCAAGCCGCTCCCGCCCGAGGCGTTCAACAAGTGGATCGGCTTGAACGGCGGATCGTCGGAGTCGGCGACTTTCGAGTCGCAGGCCGCCTGACCGCCCCGGGGCTACGCGGCCCGCGCGCCGATCCACTCGTCGATGCGCTGCCACCAGTCGTAGAGCCACTCGATCTGGTCGTCGGCCGCGGCGGGCACCTCGGACGCGGGCACCAGCCAGAGCCGCGTGTACAGCGTCCGGCCGATCGGCATGTCGCGCCAGAACTGACCGGGGTAGGCGGCGAGGCCGAGTCCGGTGTGGGCGGCGAACACGACATCGGCTTGACGGTCGCCGCTCAGCGCCGCGAGCGTGCCCGACGGCTTGGGTGGCAGCACGTGGGGCATGTTCTCGGCCTGCTCGACGGACCGATGCTTGCCGCCCCGGCGCAGCCGCAGAAGTGCGGAGCGCCGGCGCTCCGGCGTGAAATTGCCGCCTTCGGGAAACAGCAAGAGCGCCCCTCGCGGCCCGAGTTCGGTGGTGATCCGCGCGATGATCGCCTCGCTCTCTTCACGGTCGGAGGTGTCGAGCACCGCGTGCGGGAGACGACGTGCGAGCAGGTCGACACACGGGTCGAGCGCGAGGCTTTCCTTGAACACCACGCTCGGCCGGCGGTGGAATCGCGTCATCAGCTCGTCGACGATGAAGATCGTGTCGCCAGGCCCGGCATGGCGGCTAAGGACGATCAGCGGCCGATCGGACTCGAACGCGCGAGCGGCCTCGGCCGAAAGCTCGGGGACCACGTCGATGTCGAGCGTCCGGCGTCCCGCGTCGGCGAGACCGCCCACGAACCAGCGCAGCAGCCGCCAGTGGAGGGCCCGGGATCGGGGGGTGCTGATCAGGAGACCGCAGCCCGTCCCGAGCCACAGCACCCCGCACCCCACCAGCGCGGCGAGCTCGTACGCGAAGTACGCCAGGATCAGGCGCGTCACGATCAAGGGTCGGCGACGCCCGGTGAGCGCGCTCACGAGCTTGCCCAGCGCCAGCAGGACCGGTGAGGCAAGCACGCAGGTGGCCGAGACGATCAGCCAGACCACCACGGTCACGGGTCGACGGACCGAGACGGGCGGCATCATTTCTGCGCCAGGTACTGGCGCGAGGCTTCGTACGCGGAGTCGATCTGCCGCTGGACCGTGCGGGCGATTCGTCCGACCCGCAGTTGGCTGGAGACATCGTTGTACGCGGGCGCTGCCGATCCGCCGGTGGGGAGGACGTGCAATTCGACGTCTTCGGGCAGCGCGTGCAGATCGTGCGCGAACCGGTGCCGACGCGCGACCTCGAACGCGACTAGGCCTACCTCCCAAGGCCATCGCGGCGGCTTGAGCGACTGCTCGAGCCGGCCGACCTGAAGCACATAGATCCTTCTCGCGCCCAATGTCACCGCGCGGCTCACCGGAATTGAGTTGACGATGCCGCCGTCGATGAAGTGCTCGTCGTCGATGCGGACCGGCGGCAGGATGCCGGGCACCGCACAGGAGGCCAACACGACCTCTGCGAGCGGGCCGGTCTCGAACCAGTGCTCGGCGGCCCGCTCGATCGAGGCGGCCACGCACTGGAAGGGAATGGAGAGCTCCTCGACTCTCCTCACCGGGAGCACCGCTGTCAGCCGGTCGAGCATCTCGGTCAGCGACTGCAGATGTGTGCCGCTGCGCGCGAGCGTCGTGACCCGCCGCAACACCGTGCCCGGCGACCGGTCGGCCAGGTTCGCCGTGCGCCAAAGCTCGCTAAGGCGTTCGACGCCGGCGACCGTCGGATCGGCGGCGAAGAACGCTCCGTTGATCGCCCCGACCGAGGTCCCCAGGATCACGTCCGGCCGGATCCCGCTCTCAGCCAGGGCGCGGAGCATGCCCACCTCGTGCGCGCCGAGAACCCCGCCGCCGCCGAGCACGAACGCAACCTCGCGAGCCGGCCGATCCGGCAACACGCGAGTCAGAACAGCGCCTCCTGGCCGTCCGCGACGGGCTCGGCCAGGCACTCAGGTCCGTCGTAGCGAGCGTCGTTGACCGCCGAGCTCACGGGGCGGAGCGCCGTATCGGACGGGGACAGCCCCGCGAGCAGCTCGTGCAGACGGTCCGGCGGCTGCGAATGCTCGAGCCACGCGGACTCGGCGCCCGGAGCCAGGATCACCGGCATCCGGTCATGCAGGGACGCGATCGCAGGGTTGGCGGCGGTCGTGAGGATCGTGCACGTCCGCAGCGTGTGTCCCTCGTTCGCGTCGTCGTGCCAGATCGACCACAGGCCCGCGAACGCGAAAAGTCCGCCGTCGGCGCGCGTGATGTGAAAGGCCTGCTTGGGTCCGACCTGCTGGCGCTGCCACTCGTAGAACCCGTCGGCGATGATCAGGCAGCGGTAGCGTTCGAACGGGCGCCGGAAAGCGGCCCGCTCGGAGACCGTCTCAACGCGGGCGTTGATCATCTTCAGGCCCGTGTCCGGCTTCTTGGCCCACGTCGGCACGAGCCCCCAGCGGAGCAGCTCGCCCCGAGGATTGCCCTCGCGGTCGGTCGTCACCGCGAGCACCTCGTCGCCGGGCGCGACGTTGTAGCGCTGCCGGACGTCGATCGACTCGCCGATCGGGAAGCGCGCCCGAACCTCAGCGGAGTTCGGCGTCGCCAGCGTGTAGCGCCCGCACACTGTGCCGCGTCAGCGTGCCTTGGATGCCGAGGCGATCTGTTCCGCGCGCTTGGCCTTCGCGCGCTTCTGACGTCGGCGCCCGATGAACGCCATCACGCCGACCGCGATCAGCACGAGCACGAGGCCAAAGAAGATCGCGGTGTCGACCGAGATGCCGCCGGCGGCCGACCCGATCCCGTACACGATCCCGAATCCGAGCGCCAGCACCGCGATGACCAACGCGATCACGATCAGGATCCCGCGGATGCGCATCAGGATCCCGGCGCTGGCCGGCGGTGCGATCAGTCCGAGGAACCTGAGGCTGCGCAGCTGCCCGGCGGTCGGCGACTCCATGCCGAGCCGCTCGGTCGCCTTCTTGAGGTCATCGGGCCGTCGCTCGGCGAGCGCGAGCGACGCATCCGCCATCCGCCGAATCCCGATTCGCTCCTGCGGCCGCGCCGCCGCCAGCGCCCGCTGGAAGTGCGCACGGGCGGCCTTGGCGTCATACCGCTCGGCGGCGCGGTAGCCGAGAATCGCCTGCGCCGCGGCCTTGTACTTGGTCTCGGCCTCGAGCTCCTCATCGGACTTGCTCTCGAGCTGCTGCATCGCGGCCATCTGCCCGCGCTGCTCGACCCGCACCGTTCGCTGCTGCTTCGCCATCGAGACAGGAGTCTAGCTCCGCGCCGGGGCCTCCGAGCCGCGCACAAGCAGCTGGTCAGCGACCCTCGTTGAGACCGCGAGTGAGTGACGCATCCTCAAGCGCATCGGCGACGCTCAGGCGGCGCCTCACATCATCGACGTCGAGGTGTTCAGCGTCATCCGGCGGGACGAGGACGGGGCTCTGAGTCAGTCGTCGTCGAGGATGTGGATCCCGAGCGTGGCTGCCCAGACGCCGGCCATCTCGACGATGTCGGGCCATTCCATCGCGGACCCGCGGAGATGCTCGACGCCCTGGAGTCCCGCCAGGTCGGTGCGGCGGAACTCGCATCGCTTCTCGTCGCGGTCGCTCATGGCTCAGGGCTTCTCCACATAGTGGTTGACATAAGATCGATTATCGAGCGTTAAATCTCGGCTGATTTCGGCCTCCTGGCCGCGCTTGGCAACATAGCCTCCATGGCCTTGACCGGCAGATCAGCGGCACCGCAAAGGAGATCAGCGGCACCGCAGAGCGTCGATTCGATCGAACGCGTGCTGGCGTTCCTGCGCGCGAACCTCGAGAAGATCGCCGACGAGGTGCGCCCGATCGAGCCCGGCTGGGTTGTGAGGTCGCCGTCGCTCCCCGCCGTCTGGGTGATCAACCATGTGCGCGTGGCGCTGCCGATGGCGTTCGCTCCGCTCGTGGATCTGGCCGACCGGCAGCTCGCAGACTCTCGCTACGTGCAGATCACGGTCGAGAACCAGGACGCCGGGCCGGGTCTGGAAGCGGCGTTCCGCGCCGCCGGCTGGAAGACGGACCGCGAGCTGCTGATGGTCCTCACGGCCGCTCCCGACCGCGGCGCGGACACGAGCATCGTGACCGACGCCGGCGAGGACGAGGTGCTCGAGGTCATGATGCGCTGGTACGCAGAGGACGAGCTGGCTCGCAGCGCGCTCGACCAGCTCCGCGAGTACAGCCGCCGTGAGGCCCGTGCCTGCGGCGACCGCCTGCTCGGGATCAGGAGCAGTGACGGCCAGCTGGTGGCGGTCACGAAGCTCCGCGGCGACGGAAGCACGGCCCAGGTTGAGGACGTCTACACCGTCCCCGAGGCGCGCGGGCGCGGATTCGCGCGGGCGCTGGTCAGCCGCGCCGCCGAGCTCGCCCGCGCCGGCGGCCACGATCTGATCTTCATCACGGCCGACGACAACGACTGGCCGAAGGAGCTGTACGCGCGAATCGGCTTCCGCCCGATGGCCCGGCTGTGGCAGTTCCACCTCGGCTGAGGGCAGTTCCACGTCGGCGGAGGGCGGCTCCGGTCAGGCCGCGGCGCGCTTGGCCGGCGTCTTCTCGAGTGCGCTCGAGTCGGTGTTATCCGCGAGCAGATCGACGACCGCCCGCTCGATCCGGGTCCGTACCCGATCGTCGGCGACGTCGAGCTCGGGGATCCGCTCGAGCGCTCCCGCGATCGTCCAGCCCGACAGGTAGCGGTCGAACACGCGCGGATCGATGTAGGAGCGGCGCGCCACCGCGGGCGTGTTGCCGAGCAGCTCCGCCACGGCGCGGACGGACTCGTTGATCGTGCGCTTGCGGGCGGTCTTCGAGGTCGCCTCCCGCCCGTTCGCGGCGAGCGACACCGCCGCCATCACGGTCGCATTCCAGGTCCGGAAGTCCTTGGCGGTGAACTCGTCCCCGAGCTGCTCCTTGAGGTAGTCGTTGATGTCATCCGAGCGCACGTCGTGCCACGGCGCCGCTCGCGGTAGGCGAGCAGCGCCTCGGGACCGCCGCGCCGACGCTTGAGCGACCGGATCAAGTCGAGCGTGACCGGGTCCTCGATCACCTGAACGTGGCGGATCCCGCCCTTCCCCGGATAGTCGAACTCGACCGCGTCGTCGTGTACCTGGACGTGCTCCTTGCGGACCGTGGCCAGGCCGACGCCGCTGTCGTCCTCGGCGTACTGCTCGCCGCCGACCCGAAACATGCCGACGTCGAGCAGACGCACGGCGGCCGCGAGCACGCGCTCGCGGGTCGGCTCGTCGTCGTCCCTCAGGACCCGCACCCCGCGCCGGCGGAGCCGGGGCAGCTGCTCGGCAAAGCTGACCATCCGCTCGAACTTCTCGCGGTCGCGGCGCTCGCGCCAGCGCGGGTGATACAGGTACTGCCGGCGGCCGGCGGCGTCGACGCCGGTGGCCTGAAGGTGGCCGAGCGGGTCCGGGCACAGCCACACGTCCTTCCAGGCCGGCGGCACGGCGAGCTCGCGGATCCGCTCGAGGACCTGCTTTGACTTGACCGGACGGCCGTGCTCGTCCTCGTAGCTGAAGCCGCGGCCCCGGCCCACGCGCCTGATCCCGCGTCCGGAGCAGTCCGAGCGCCGCAGCCGCTGCCGTCGCCTCGCGGGCGAGCGCCGCGTGCGTTTCGCCGTCTTCCGTGCTCGTGCTGGTCGGGGCAGAAGCCACCTCTACCCCCTATCGCAGGCCTCGACTCCGGTCGCTCGCGCCCGTCGGAGGAGCGCAACTTCCTTTCACACGCGGGTATAGAGATCCCACACTCACCCCAACCAGGGAGGCAGGGATGAAGCGTAAGCTCGAATTGCTCGTGCCGGCGGCGGTGCTGGTGCCGGTCCTGTCGGCAATTCTGATCCTTCTCGGTGCCGCGACCGTCGCGGTGGCGGCGGCGTCGCCGGCGACAACGACCGGGACCCACTCTCACGTGACCGACACGAGTGCGGTGCTGAACGGGACGATCAACCCCAACGGCAGCACCACGACCTACTACTTCGAATGGGGACTGACGACCGCGTACGGCGTGACCAGCGTGGCGCATTCGGCCGGCCACGGAACCAAGACGGTGTCGGTCAGCACGACCGCGAAGGAACTGATTCCCGGGACGGTCTATCACTACCGGCTCGTCGCCGGAAACGGCTTGGGCGGCTCGACCGGCGCCGACCACGCGTTCAAGACCGCCGGCAATCCGCCTCCGGGCGTGTCCACCGGTCCGGCCACGCAGATCACCAAGAACAGCGCGACGCTGACCGCGGTGGTGAGCCCGAACAAGCAGGCCACGACGTACTTCTTCCAGTACGGACTCACGACGGGCTACGGCTCGCAGACGGCCGAGGCGACCGTTCCCGCCGGCACCGTCCCCGTGACCGTGACTGCGGGCGTCCCGGGCCTCGAGGCGCAGACGATCTTCCACTACCGGATCGTCGCGCTGCACGGCAACACACCCCCGCAGCCCGGCGCGGACGGATCGTTCATGACGCTCCCCCTGCACCGGCCGGTGCCGCAAATCCACGCCAGGACAAAACCGCTCCACGCGGCGCACGCGCCGTTCACGCTCAACACCACCGGCTCGGTGCACGGGCCGTCCTGGATTCCGGCGACCTACGACTGCCGCGGGAACGTGTCGATCCGCTTCCTGCTCGGCTCGCGCCGGATCGGCTCGACGCTCGTGCCGCTCGGACCCGACTGCAAGTTCTCGGGCCAGACGGTCTTCAACAAGCTCCCCGGCCACGGCCAGCGGCCGGTGACGCTGACGGTCGTCGCGCACTACCTCGGGAACGGCTATCTGACCCCGCACAAGACGTCGGGTCAGACGGTCACGCTCGGTTAGAGCTAGCCGCCCGGGGCTTTCCGGCGAGCGCGATCGCCCTACCGAGGGTCGGAACGGTCGCGCACCCTATACACGAACCGCAGGCCCGACCACACCTGATCGATCGCGCAGATCTTGTTGTCGACGAGGCCGGCGCCGAGGCCGAGCCCGCGAACGACGTCCTCCGTCACGTCGGTCTGCACACCCGAGGCGCGCTTGGGCCAGGCGATCCACAACCCGCCGGCCGGGTCGAGCGCGGCGCGCAGGCCCGGCAGCCGGCGCTCGAGCAACGCGCGGCTGGAGAAGAACGCGACGATCACGTCGAGCGGCGCGCCGGCGAGGCGCCGGCGGATCCGGACACCGTCGGGCAATCCAGAAAGCGTCGATTCGAATCCATCGTGGGCGCCGATCAGCGCGACGCCAGCCCGCTCTTTGATCCCGAGCTTGCGCGCCAGCGGTGTCCCCGAGTAACCCGCCGGCGCCGCGGCTCGCTTCTCGCTCGGCACGCTCACCGAGCGTCCGCCTGCGCCGCGACCTCCGCGATCAGCTTCGACAGCTGACTGCCCTGCCACGCGATCGGCGAGCGGCCGGGGTCGTCGAGCACGAGCCGCGCCTCGGGAATCGCCGCGGCGTACGCCTCCCCCACCGCCTGCGGATGGCCCGGGTCGGGCTCGTCGGCGCTGGCGACGACCACGACCGGGACCGTGATCCGAGCGAGCTCGTCGATCTCGCCGAACGGTCGCGACCGCGGGACGGCCCGGAGTGCATCCGCAATTGCGTCGAGATGCGCGTGCTGCGATAGCCGCTGGCGCGTCACCTTGGCGACGGTCTCCTGCCATGACTCGGGAAGATCCGAGTCCCCCGAGGCGGCGATGAAGCCCTCGATCCCATCGTGCTCGAGCCCGTCAGCGAGCGCGTCCCAGCGCTCAAAGCGCCCCTCCTCGTCCTGCGTCGCGGGGTCGTACGCAGGCGTTATGACAACCAGACCGGCAACGCGCTCGGGGGCACGGAGCGCCAGCCACAGCAACGTGTGGGCGCCCATCGACGCTCCGGCCAGCACCGCTCGCTCGATCCCACGGGCGTCGAGCACGGCCTCGAGGTCTTCGCCGAGGTCGTCGTAGGTGTACGCGCCGCGGGTGGGCGCCGGCGAGGATCGGCCGTGGCCGCGCGCGTCGTAGGCGACGACGCGATGGCCGGATCGCTCGAGCGCCTTGGAGCCCATCACGACGTACCGGCGCGTAGCCGTGAGGCCATGGAGGAGGACGATCGGGACGCCCTCACCGGTCTCGTCGCCCGCCAGCGCGACGCCGTCTCGCTCGACGACGATCTCAGCCATGGGTGCGGAGACTAATCGCGGGGACGTCGGGCAGGCAAAAGTGCGGCGGAACCTGACGTCAACGTTAGGTTATCCGGTCCAGCAGCGTCGCTACCATCAGAGCCATGGACGTATCCGAGAGCACCTTCCAGACCGCGGTCGTCGACCGCTCGCACACCCTCCCGGTGGTCGTCGACTTCTGGGCGGAGTGGTGCGCTCCGTGCCGGCAGCTGGGACCCGCGCTCGAGCGCGCGGCCGCCGCCCGGGCCGGAAAGCTCGAGCTGGCCAAGGTCGACGTGGACGCCAACCCCGGACTTGCGCGCGCGTTCGGGATTCAGGGGATCCCGGCGGTCAAGGCGTTCCGCGACGGCAAGGTCACCGCCGAGTTCGTCGGCGCGCAGCCGCCGGCCGCGGTGGACCAGTTCCTCGACTCATTGCTCCCCTCCGAGGCCGACGCGCTCGTGGAGCTCGGCGACGAGGCTTCGCTCCGGCGCGCCCACGAGCTCGAGCCGAGTCGGGCTGACGCCGCCGTGCCGCTAGCCAGGATCCTGCTCGACAGCGGGCAGCCCGACGAGGCGCTCGCGGTGCTCGCTCGCGTCCCCGGCAGCTTTGCAGCCGACGGACTGGCAGCGCGGATCGGGCTCGAGGCTGCGGCGCGTAACGGCGCCGAGCCGCCGGTGCCAGATCTCAGCGAGGCTTTCGCCGCGCTCGATGCCGGCGAGAACGAGCGCGCGCTCGACCTCCTGCTCGAGGCGCTTCCGACCGCCGACGGGTCCCGCGACGACGTCCGGCGCGTCGTCGTCGGCATACTCGACGAGCTCGGCGTCACGCACCCGCTCGCGCGGGACGCGCGGCGCCGGCTGGCCTCCGCTCTGTACTGAGATCCAGCCGCCTCTTGTCCACCGAGGCGTAGAGACCTATCCGGCCGGATGGTCGGAGCTTTTCTGCGCAATCCACGCTGGAATTTCTGCGAATGACTTCGAGCTCATCGGGGTATTCGAATGGTCGAGATGAGCCGCGGCGAAGCGCTGAATCAGTCCTATCCGGCGATGCCCGAGGCGGTCCCGCTCGCGCGACGGGCTCTGGCCGGGGTTGCTGCGGCTGCGGGCGCCGCGGGCGAGCGGCTCGACGAGATCCTGCTGGCCGTCTCCGAAGCTCTCACGAATGCCGTCGTGCACGCGTATCGGAACGACGACGCGGGGCGCTTCCACGTGACCGCTGCGGTCGCCTCCGACGAGCTGTGGGTCCTGATCGGCGATGACGGGCGCGGGCTGCATGCCTGGAACGACAGTCGCGGGCTCGGGATCGGGCTGTCGCTGATCTCCGGACTCAGCGACGACTTCGCGATCGTCACGCGCGCGTCGGGTGGCACCGAGGTTCAGATGCGATTCGACCTGCGCAAGGCCGTCTCCGAGCCGCGCGTCGTCAATCGCGGGGGTCGCTCTGCTCGGCGACCTCTCCGGCCTGATCTCGCTTCTCCACGATGACGTAGCCGGGCCTGGATTCGACCACGGTTTCGACGTCCGGGAGCTCATGCCCGGGGAGCACGACGAACCGCCGCGGGTGCGCGCGGATCTGCTCGTACTCGAGAACCGTGAGCTCGACCAGCCGGTTGCACCCGAGCCGGGCGCATTCGCAGCGGAAGCCGACGGGGGCATCCTCGTCCCCGGGCCACTGCCCGCGCTCGATGCCCTCGTTCACATCACGGATCGCCGACTCGTTGGCGGCGGCGCGCCGCTGCTTCTTGCCCTCCACAGCGCGATATTCTCACGCGGCGCGAGCCCGTGCCACCTCCGCAAACCCGCCGCGCCCACCTAGACGACGAGCGTCAGCTGATCGTCGGACACCGAGCCCGGAAGCTCGAGGCCGGCGACGCGGACGCCGAGCAGCCGAACCGGTCTGGGTGCGGAGAACCGCCGCAGGAGGTCGAGCGCGACCGGCCTCACCCGGTCCGCCGAGCTCACGGCCTCGGCGAGCGTCCGCGCGCGGGTGTGGGTGGAGAAATCGTCGAGCCGGATCTTGATCCCGATCGTCCGTCCGCGCCGGCGCTGGGCGACGAGCCCCGCGCACAGCTGCTCGACGAGCTGGTCGAGGATCGCCTCGAGTCGCTGCGGATCGCGGATGTCCTCGTCGAACGTCAGCTCACGGGACTCGGACACGACCTTGCGCTCCTCGGTCACCGGCGAGGAGTCCTCGAACCGGGCGCGGCGCTGGAGCTCGGCGGCGAGCCGGGCGCCGAAATGGGGCGCCAGTTGCTCGTACGGCGCCGTCGCGAGCCCCGCCAGCGTCTCAATCCCGAACCGGCGCAGGCGCTCGGCGGTTTTCGGGCCGATCCCCGGCACCAGCGCGCACGGCGAAGCTCCGAAACGCTTACACGCCTGCTCGCGCGTGAGGACCACGAACCCCCGCGGCTTCTCGGCGTCCGAGGCGACCTTAGCCACGAGCTTGTTCGGGCCGATTCCGATCGAGCAGCCGAGGCCGGTGGCCTGGTCGATGCGCGCACCGAGACGCCGCATCGCGGCGTGCGGGGCGGGTAGGCCGGTGAGGTCGAGGTAGGCCTCGTCAAGCCCGACGACCTCGACCGCGTCGACCAGGGCCCGGACGCTCGTCATCACCTCGCGCGAGGCCGCCCGGTAATACGGGAAATCGGGCGCGAGAAACACGCCCTGCGGGCACAGCCGCCTGGCTCGCGCCGCCGGCATCGCCGATCCGACCCCAAACCGCCTCGCCTCATAGGAGGCGGTGGTCACGACCGAGCGCGGCCCGGTGCCGGCGACGATCACCGGCCGGCCGCGCAGCTCAGGCCGGCGCCGCAACTCGACGGACACGTAGAACGCGTCCATGTCGAGGTGGGCGACGCAGCGGCTCGCCATCGATTCGCAGGCTAGGACACGCCCCAGACGTGAGGCGTGGCCGGCTTGCGATCGATGGCGAACCCGCGGCGGGGTGCGTTACTGGCTGGACCAGACCTGGCCGACACCACCGAAGCCGAGCGCTCCGGCGGTGCTCTGGTCGAGGTCCCAGTCCCGCCCGCCGACGTACGGTCCACGGTCGTCGACGGTCGCGGTCACCGAGCGGCCGCCGAGGCGGAACGCGACCTGGGTGCCGCATGGGAGGGTGCGGTTGGCGACGCCGTACTGGGCGTGGAAGCCGCAGGCGGTGTTGCCGGCGTCGTAGTACCAGGAGGCCACAGCCGCGCGGTACACGGTCATCCGCCCGGCGTGGGACGTAGAGCGGCCGTTCAGCCGGTCGCCGCCGAACTTGACCCGGATCGGCTCACGGCCGGCGGTGCCGGCGACGTAGCGGAGCACGAACCTGCCGGCGGAGCCGGTGCGCGCGGACGCGAGCGTGTGCCAGGAGCCGTTCTGGAGCGCCTGGAGGCTCACCTTGCGCCCCCCGACGGCCGGTAGCAGCCCGCCGCGAACTTTGACCGCCTGGCCGGCGTTGACGTTGATGGCGTGCGCGGGAACCCGAACGCGAGCTGCGACGTCGACGGTCACCGGCGTGCTCGTCGCTGCGCCACCGCTGCTGCCCGGGGCCAGGAACGGCGTCAGGGACTGGCTGGAGCTGTCGAGCACGCGCACGACGCCCGACTGCTCGAGCCGCCCGGCGAGGCGAAACGTGCCGGTGCTGCCGGCCGTCGTCGAGGCGAGCTGGCTCCAATCGGTGGCGCCGGGCCGGGCGTACTCGAGGACCAGCGTGTGCCCCGCGTCAGAAGACGAGGCGGTCCCATTCACGACCACGTCATGTCCATAGGCGATGTGACGCGACTCCGGATGGATCCGCGAGGGACCCGCCGCCGGCATGGCAAATGCCTGGCTGGCCGCAAGCGCGACCGCGGAGGCTGGGATTCCGATCATCAGCGCGCCGGCGCCCAGCCGAGAGCGACGCGGTCTATGCATGGCTAATTCAGGCCTCAAAGCGAGGACCTCCTTTGATCTTGACCGGACGCCTACGGGGTTAGCTGACGGGCTCGCGCACCACCGCAAGCGCGTTCCACGCGCTCACCAGGCGGGCGCTACGACCGCAACCGGCGCGTTGGTGCCGGGCAAAGTCGATTCGCCCCGGCCAGGCATGCATCCGCCCGGCAATGGGTCCCCCGCTCGCCCTCGTACCGGACGAGGACGATTCGGCAGGTCAATCAGTAAGTCGGGCAGGTTAGGAGGCCGCTTGAGGGTCTGAGTGTGAGGTCGGTCACACTCAGCCGGCAATTGACGTCGGTCCTACCGCAGTCGCACGAGCCCGCCGGTGACTACCATCCGAGCGGTGGCGAACAAGGACCGGCTGACCGGCCTCGACAGCTCGTTTCTGCATCTCGAGCGCGACTCGGCCCACATGCACGTGGCGGGCTGCTCGGTGTTCGTCGGCACCGCCCCAACGTATGACGAGCTGGTCGAGGCGATCGAGTCGCGACTCCACCTCGTGCCCCGCTACCGGCAGCGGCTGGCGTTCGTGCCGCTCGACCAGGGCCGCCCGGTGTGGGTGGACGATCCCCATTTCAACGTGCGCTACCACGTCCGTCACACGGCGCTGCCACGCCCCGGCGGCGAGAGCGAGCTCAAGCGTCTCGCGGGCCGGGTGTTCTCCCAGGCGCTCGACCGCGGCCGGCCCCTGTGGGAGCTGTGGCTCGTCGAGGGCCTCGCCGGCGGGCGCTTCGCGGTGCTGACGAAGACCCATCACGCGCTCGTCGACGGCATCTCCGGAGTCGACATCGCGACCGTACTGTTCGACACCTCACCCGATCCGCTGCCGGTGGCGCCGCCCGACCACGAGTGGGTCGCGCGCCCGCTCCCGAGCCGCGCCGCAGCTGCTGGCCGACGCATTGCTCGAGCGCGCGACGGTCCCGGCCGAGGTGATCCGAGGGATCCGCGCCACGGTGCGTGGCCCGCGGACGGTGGCAAGGCGCGCCGGCAAAGCGCTCGGGAGCATGAGCTCGCTCGCCTGGACGGGACTCCAGGCCGCGCCGGCGACGCCGTTCAACGTCCGGATTGGACCGCATCGCCGGTTCACGTGGGTGGAAGCCGACCTCGCGCAGTTCAAGGCGATCAAGAACTCGCTCGGCGGGACCGTCAACGACGTCGTGCTCGCGGTCGTCGCCGGCGCGCTCGGCAACTACATGCGGCTCCACGGGCTCACGACCGAGGGCGTCGGCATCAAGGCGATGGTCCCGGTGTCCGTCCGCGCCGACATCGAGCGCGGCGCGCTCGGCAACCGGGTTGCGGCGATGTGGGCGACGCTGCCGGTCGGGATGACGGACCCCGTCGAGCGGCTGCACACGGTCAGCGAAGAGATGGTCGGCGTCAAGCAGTCGGGCCAGGCGGTTGGCGCCGGGATCCTCACAGCGGTGTCGGGCTTCGCCCCGCCGACGATCATGGCCCAGGCGGCGCGCCTGCAGGCGCGCCAGCGGTTGTTCAACCTGGTCGTCACCAACGTCCCGGGGCCCCAGTTCCCGCTCTACCTGCTCGGCCGTGAGCTCGAGGCGATCTACCCGATGGTCCCGCTGGCCGAGAACACCGCGCTCGGGATCGCGATCCTCAGCTACAACGGGCACCTGGACTTCGGACTTGTCGCCGACTACGACGCGCTCGTCGACCTCGAGGCGCTGGCGGACGAGCTGCGGTCCTCGATCGAGGAGCTCGCGGCGGCAGCAGGCGCGCCAGTCGGGCCGGGTGGCAGGCCGGACGGCGGCCGACAGGCGTCCTCGAGCCGGCGGGCGGGCGCCGCGCGGTGACGCCGGCCCGCCAGTCGGCTCGCGCGCCGGGCGGGTCGCGGCTGGTCAAGGTCGTCGAATGGACCGCGATCGGGGTCGCCTCGCTGGCGCTCTCGATCGGCCTGATCATCCTGCTGTCCGGCTACTTCGCCGGACGCGACCAGCCCGGGGTGTCGGGCGCGACCGGACCGGGCCAGGCGTTCAGCGATCTCGGTCACGCCGCGCTCGCGCCCGGCCAGCCCGGGCCGAGCTACAACTCGAACCCGCCCACGAGTGGGGCGCACGTCCCCGAGCCGGTCGTGCGCGACGGCGCCACGCTCAACAACGACCAGCTGCTCCAGGCGCTCCAGCTCGGCGACGTCGTGATCGCCTACGGCACACCGCGGCCGCCGGCCGCGCTGACCGGGTTCGCGCGCTCGGTGGCGCCGCCGTTCACGCCGTCGCTCGCGGCCACCGGCGACGCCGTGATCCTTGCCCGCCGGCCGGGCACCGCCGGGCTGGTCGCACTCGCCTGGACCCACTTGCTGCGCGTGAACTCGGCGTCTGACCCGCAGCTCGGGCAGTTCGTGGCGTTCTGGCTGGGCAGAGGCGCCCCGGGCCAGTTGGGGCCGGCGGGCTAGAACAGCCCCGCCACCGACAGCGGGTGCTGCTCATACCGCCGGGCCACGCGGTAGAACAGGCCGCCGTCGGTCATCTGGGTGGTGTTGCCCGACGCGCCGGCGCCGAACAGCAGCCCGATCACGCCGGCATTGCGCGTCGCCCGCAGGTGCGCCGCGGAGCCGGCGCCGAGCCACCACTGCAGGCGGTTGTCCTTGTAGTGGTCCCAGGTGTCGTTCTCGTGGCTGTCGCCGAGCGGCAGCTGCCACAGCACAACCGGAGTGTGGGTGCGCCGGGTGAAGCCGGCGATGTAGCGGTCGTGGCGAGCGAAATCGGCCGGTCCCCACCACGTGTGCGGGTTGCCCTCGACGTCCTGGTAGTAGCCGGCGTCGCGGTCGGTGACGTCGTTGAACACGAGATCGAAGTGGGCGTGCAGCGACTCGTAGAACGCCGCGGACTTGGCCGCTAGCTGATCCATGTGCGCCATTGACGGTTTGGAGTACGTGGGGTCCTCGCCCGTTCCCCACACGCTCAGGTGCCAGGCGAGCAGCACGTGCGGGGCCAGCCGGTCGCGCAGCGCGATCAGCTCGTGAGCGAACGACCGGGCCAGCTTGACCGCGTGGGCCTGCTCGAGGTAGCCCCACAGATCGGGCTCGACGTGGATCACGACGATTCGCGACCCGGCCGCCTGCGCCACGCGCCGGAGCAGCAGGCTGTAATCGGCCCAGTAGGCCCGCATCGTCGCGGGATTGCGCATGTTCGAGAGGTCCTTCTGCTGCTCGTCCGTGCCCACCGCCGGCAGCGATTGGAGCATCTGGTAGTAGGTGAACACCGGGATCAGGTGCGCGGCGAACGACTCGTGCACGTACATCGAGACGAAGCTCCCGTTCGGGTTCCAGGTGGCCCAGCCGTGGCCCGTGTTGACGCCGCCGGCGAGGTACTGGTAGCGCATGTCAACCCGGGCGTGGGCCTCCAGGGCCTGCGCGTCGCCGGGCGGGTCGCTCACGCCCAGGGCGAGATGGTGGGGCCAGCCCACCGGCGCCATCGCCAGCGGCAGCATCAAGGACAGCAGGGTTCGGCGCAATGTGTCGGGCTACGTGAACGGTTCCCGCGACGCGGCAGGAACGCTACCCGCGGCTCACGGATCTCTCACCGCGATCGGATCTCTCACCCCGGCTCACGGATCTCTCACCGCGATCGGATCTCTCACCCCGGCTCACGGATCCCTCACCGCGATCGTCACCCGCGCCACCGCGCACCGTCGCTGCTCGTCGTCGAACAGCTCCACCTCCCACACCCAGGTCGTGCGCCCCTGATGCCGGCGGACCGCGGTCGCGTGGATCGTGCCGCTCCTGATCGGATGAAGCGACGTCGTCTGCTGTGAGAGCCCGACCGCGACCTTGCCCTCGGATGCAACCGCAGACGCCGTGCCGCTCGCGGCGAGAGCCTCGGCGATCCCGCTGAGCACTCCCCCGTGAACGCGGCCGGCGGACTGCGTGAGCTCCTCGCGTACGCCGACGCGACCCCGGACCAGCGAGTCCGAGCAGTCGATCAGCTCGAGTCCGTAGAGCGCGTCGAAGCCCATCTGCGCGCCACCTTATTGAGTTTGGGCGTGCCGGCCACCCGCCGCACCCCGCCGTACGCTGGACTACGCTAGGCGGTCCCGATGGCGTCGCTCGACTCGCTCCCCCCCGACCAGCGCGCGGTCCTCGATCTCGTGCTGCAGCGTGGCCGCAGCTACGACGACATCGCGCGGCTGCTCGCGATCGACCGCGCGGCGGTGCGGGCGCGGGCGCTCGCGGCGTTCGACGGAATCGGACCCGACACCGGGCTCGCGCCCGAGAGCCGGGCGCTGATCACCGACTACCTGCTCGGACAGCTGCCCGAACGCGTCGCCGAGCAGACGCGCGACCGTCTCGCCGAGTCGCCCTACGAGCGCGCCTGGGCTCGCGTGCTCGCGTCCGAGCTCGGCCCGGTGGCGAGCAAGCCGCTCCCCGAGATCCCCGATGGCCCCCGGGCCAAGCCCAAGCCGCCCACGCAGACCACCGACGGGCAGCAGGCGGCCTCGGCGGCCGAGTCGTCCCCGCCCTCCGGCGGGCGACGCTCGCGGCGGTCCGAGCAGCGGCGGCTGCCGCGGGCGGGCGATCGGCCGAGCTCGCGCCTGGGCGGTGCGATCTTCCTGCTCGTGGGCGCGATCGTCGTCGTGGTGGTCGTGGTCGTCCTGCTCGTGGTCCTGAGCAGCGGCAACGGGTCGAGCAGCAAGCACAACTCGAGTGCCGAGGCCGCCGCCGGTGGCACGTCCACGCAGTCCTCGACGGCCCCGGCGACCAGCGGAACCGGCACCGGGACCAACACGACCTCGTCGACCACCGGCACCACCTCGACGACCGGCGCGAAGATCATCGGCCAGGTCAACATGAATCCACCGAGCGGCGGCGCGGCCAAGGGCGTCGCGTTCATCGTCCAGGCGGGCTCCGCCCTCGGCGTGATCATCCAGGCGTCGGGGCTCGCGCCGAACTCCCACAACGCGTATGCGGTGTGGCTGTCGAACTCGTCGTCGGACAGCACCCGAGTCGGATTCGTGAATCAGAGCGTCGGCAAGAACGGCCGGCTGCAGACCGGCGGTCAGCTTCCGGCCAACGCCACCCACTTCAGGGACCTGCTGCTCACGGTCGAGACGCAGAACAACCCCAAGACTCCAGGCCCGGTCGTGCTCGAGGGCTCGTTCGTGGGCAGCACCAAGTCCAAGTAGCCCCGGCCGATCCGCTCGGCGAAATCACCTGCATAGCACGACAATTGACCGCGATCGCGCCGACCGTGCCGTGTAGCGCGTGCCCCACATGCATGAGTCGGCAAGGCTCGCCCGGGGACCGCGAATTGTCGCGATCTGCAGCCTCCCGCCCCAGCCGCGGTCTGCGACCGGCTGCCGATGCCGGTGATCGCCGCAGCTCCCTCGCTCCAGATGGCCGCCTTCATCGGCCCGCAACCGACCTCCTCACCACCCCGGCCACAACGAGTAGTCCCACCCACCACGCGGCACCCCCTAGCCGCAGATCCGCTCGAGCCCAGCGAGCGCCTCGTCGAGCCGCTTGTCGGTCGCGCGGCGTAGCAGCAGCGTGCCCGTCCGCGAGGAACCGCGGAGCCGCTGAAGCTGCGCGATCGCGACCTGGGTGCCACCGCCGTTCGCCGGCTCGAGCAGCACCTCGGTGACCGCCTCTTGGAGCACCCGCTCGAACGGGGTTCCCTTCACCTCCTGCTCCCACGTGCGTTGACCCGCCGGCGAGCCGCCGCTCCCCGGCGGGCGCGAGACGAGCACCCGGAAGTCCATCCGCACGGCCCGCCGGCGCTTGGTCCGCAGCACCTGCGTGAACCGGTCCTCCACGACGCCCTCGATCCGCTCGACACCGGGCCACCAGCGCGGCATCGCGAACGGGTCCTCGATCACCGTCCAGATCGCCTCCGGCGATGCGGTCAGCCGGCGTGTGCGAACAGCCCGCGACCACGAGCGCCGGCCCGCAACCAAGCTCGGCTCGGGCGGCTGGCCGCTCACGAGGGGTACTCGAGCACGGCATGGACGAGATACGGATCGAGCCGGGCCCGCCCCCCGAGGACGCTCAGCTCGATCAGGAACGCGCAGCCGACGACGTCGGCACCGAGGCCGGTGACGAGGTCGCACACGCCCCGGGCCGTCCCGCCGGTCGCGAGCAGATCGTCATGGACGAGCACCCGCGCTCCGTGGGCGAAGGCATCGGCGTGGACCTCGAGCACGTCGACCCCGTACTCGAGCAGATACTCGACGCTGACCGTGTCCGAGGGCAGCTTGCCGCGCTTGCGCGCCGGAACGAAGCCGGCGCCGAGCTCGCGCGCCAGCGCCCCGCCGAGGATGAAGCCGCGAGCCTCGGCCGCGATCACCAGCTCCACCCCGAGCGGACGCGCGAATGCCGCGAGGTTCGAAACGGCCGCGTCCAGCGCCGCGGGGTCGAGCAGCAGCGGCGTGATGTCCTTGAACAGGATCCCCGGCGCGGGGAAATCCGGGATCTCGCGGATCAGCCCCCGCAGGTCAACCGGGCTCACGCCGCGAGAGGGCGGGAACACGGGTCCTACGTGGCGATCTTGCGCAGATCGCGGATCAACAGCAGGTGCTTCAAGTGGCTCGTCACCGACGCCAGGTTCTCGAGCGCCTCGATCGCCTCCCGCCGGCGCTCGGGGTTGCGCGAGCGCAGGGCCGGGGCGAGGATGCTCTGGAGCAGCTGCGCCTCGCGGTCGGCCGAGCTGCGGAACACCCGCAAGTTGCGACCGCCGACGCCGTAGCGCGCGAGCTCAGACACGGCGCGGACGATCTCGCGCTCGGTCTCGTCGTAGTAGCGCACGCCGGCGCGCAGGTCACCCTTGATCACGCCGAAATCGACGAGCTCGCGGATCAGGCTAGGATCGGCCCCGGTCTCCTCGACGACGTCCTCAAGCGAGTACAGCGCGCCCGGATCGCGGGTCGAGACGAGCGCGCGCCGCATCGAGCGGCCGTCGGCGGCGGGAGGCGGCGCGGCGACTTCGCGCTCGGCGCGGCCGCCGGCGAGCTCCTGGCGGATCACCCGGAGCGGCAGGAACTCGTCGCGCTGCAGGCGGAGGATCGTCCGCAGCCGCTGGACGTCGGACTGGGTGTAGAGGCGGTAGCCGCCCTGGGTACGGCGCGGCGAGAGCAGCTTCTGGTCCTCGAGGTAGCGGATCTTCGAGATCGAGATGTCCGGGAACTCCTGCTGGAGCGCCTTGCAGACGGTCCCGATCGTGACCGCCTTCTGGCGCGGCCGGGCCTCCTCGGGCGGCGGCTCGGGGATCTCGACGGCGGGATCGCGGGTCTCTTGCGTGGCCATCAGCGCCTCAGGAACGCGAGCTTGTATTTGCCGATCTGGAGCTCGTCGCCGTCGACGAGCCGGTGGGACTCGATCCGGCGGCGATTGACGTAGGTCCCGTTGAGCGAGCCGCAGTCGTCGAGGTAGAACTCGTCGCCGCGGCGCACGATGATCGCGTGGTCACGCGAGACCGTCACGTCGTCGAGGAAGATGTCTGAGACCGGCCGGCGGCCGATCGTGACCCGCCCCGCGCCGAGCGGAAAGGCCTCGCCCGAACGCCCACCGCCGGCGCGGATGACCAGCGCCGGGCCTCGCTCGATGACGTCGTCCAGTTCGACCTCCTCGAGTTCGCCGGTCTCGCCGAGCTTGTAAGTGGCCGTGGTCGTCCCGGGCGGCGGATCTGAGTGGGCCAGGAACGCGCCGCACCGCTGGCAGTAGTTGGCGCCCTCGTCGTTGGCAAAGCCGCACTCTGGACAGTGCTGGGCCACCGACGAGCTATTCGGACTCGGACCCCGGGACGCGGCCAGCCAGGATGTCGGTCAGCTGCTGGACATCGGCTCCCGTGATCACGAGCTCACCGGTCTCGTCCTTCTTGCGCAGCCGGTTGACCAGCTCGGCGCGGAGGATGTCGATCTTCCCGTGCAGGATCCGCCGTCGGTAGGAGATCTCCATCTCCTCGTCGGTCAGCTGCTTGATGAGCTCCTTGAGCTCCTGATCGGTCAGTGAGCCCAGGTCGGGAAACGTGTCCATGTATTCAGATCCTCCGGGTGCTTCCGGGTCGGAGTGCGCGAAGCTGGCAGTATAGCTTTCCAAACTCGCAGGCTCAAGCTCAACTTGAGAGTTTGCCCCGGTCCTCGTCCGCGGCTCGACGAGCGCGCATCACCTGGGCCCCGCGGCGCACGTACAGCACGGTCGCGGTCAGACTGAACGCCATCCCGATGTACAGCATGATCAGCGCCAGCCAGTGGACGCCGGCCATCGCGAAGAACGGCGCTGCGGCGATCGGCGCCACCCCGATCCGTCCCGCCCAGTTGATCTGGAGCTCGATGTCGTGGCTGAGCGCGTAGCGACTCACGGCCAGCATGAACACCTCGCGGGCGACCACGATCGCGATCGCCCACCTCGGGAGCAGCGAGAACCGCCAGCACACCACCATTCCTGAGACGATCAGCAGCCGGTCGACGAGCGGGTCGAGCAGCGCGCCGAGACGGCTGTACTGGCCGGTCAGGCGCGCCGCGAAGCCGTCGAGGTAATCAGAGCAGGCGATCAGTCCGAACAGCACGACCGCGAGCGCATCCTGGCCGTCGGTGCTCGACAGCGCGATCACCAGGAACACCGGGATCGCGGCGAGCCGGACGAAGTCGATCACGTTCGGGATCGTCCACGGGTTTAGCGGATGGCCCGACAACGTCGCGTCGGGCGCCGGCCCCGAACGGTCGATGCCGCTCAGACGCCGCTTGGTGACATTACGGCTCACTGCGTCAGGGAAGCCCGCGCCACAGCTCGGCCACCGCCTCGGCGGCGCCGTCCACCGGGACCGTGCGAGACTCCTTGCCCCGCCGGATCTGAACCTCGACCTCGCCGGAGGACAACGTCCGACGCCCGACCGTGACCCGCAATGGGCATCCGAGCAGCTCGGCGTCGGTGAACTTCTCCCCCGGACCGGCGTTGCGCTCGTCGTAGAGCGTTTCGAGGCCGAGGTACTTGAACTCGTCGTAAAGCCGGTCGGACAGGGCACGCTCCTCGCTCCCCTCCTTGCCGAGCGTCACCAGCTCGACGTCGAACGGCGCGATCGCCCGGGGCCACGAGATGCCCTGCTCGTCGGCGTACTGTTCGACGGCAGCGGCCGCCGCCCGGGCCGGCCCGAACCCATAGCAGCCCATGTGGATCAGCTGCTCCTTGCCGGACTCGTCGAGGTAGCGGGCGCCGAGCGGCAACGAGTAGCGGGTCCCGAGCTTGAAAATGTTGCCGACCTCGATCGCCGGCTCGATCCGGATCGTGCTGCCGTTGACCGTGTCCCCGGTCACCACCGCGCGAACGTCGACGCGCTCGAACGGGAAGTCGCGGCCCGGCTCGACCCCGCGCAGGTGGGCGTCCGGCTCGTTGGCGCCGACGACGTAGCCGCCGTCCGCGACGCCGGCGTCGAGCAGGACCGGCATCTGCGCGCCCACCGGACCGATGTAGCCGGGCGGCCCGAGCCGCGCCGCCACCTCGTCGGGATGGGCGGGACGGAACTCGGTCCCGAGCGCGCCGGCGAGCTTGATCTCGTTAACGCGATGGTCACCGCGGACGACCACGAGCTTCATCGCGTCGCCGTCGACGATCACCGGGAACGCCTTCAGCAGCGCGCCCGCCGGCACCGCGAGCTCGGTGGCGACGGCATCGATCGTGGTCATACCGGGCGTGGCGACGAGGACCGGGACGTCGAGCGCGGGCTCGAGCGTCACCGGCTGAGGTTCGGCGCTCGCCACCTCGACGTTCGCGGCATACCCGGCGGCGACGGCGACGTCGTTCTCCCCCGCGGGGCAGGGCGCCATGTATTCGTGGGCGCCGCTGCCGCCCATCATCCCGACGTCGGCCTCAACCCGGTACCACTCGAGGCCGCACCGGTCCATCATGCGGTCGTAGGCGACGACGTGCTTCTGGTAGGACGAGTCGAGGCCCGCCGGGTCGCGGTCGAAGCTGTAGGAATCCTTCATCACGAACTCGCGGGTGCGCAGCACCCCCGCGCGCGGTCGCGGCTCGTCGCGCTCCTTGACCTGGAAGTGGTAGAGGATCAGCGGCAGCTCACGGTAGGACCTCACCGCGGCCGCGACGTGGGTCGTGACTATCTCCTCATGAGTCATCGCCAGGACCATGTCCGCGCCGCGACGGTCCTTCAGCTTGAACAGCTCGTCGATGTCGTACCGCCCGGTGCGGCGCCAGTACTCGGCCGGTTGGAGCACCGGCATCAGCATCTCGTGGGCCCCGATCGCGTTCATCTCCTCGCGGACGATCTGCACGACCCGCTGGTGCACGCGATAGCCGGCGGGCAGCCACGACCACAGACCCGACCCGACCTGTCGGATCAGGCCGGCGCGCACCATCAGCTTGTGCGAGAGCGCCTCGGCATCGGCGGGCGGCTCACGCTCGGTCGGAAGGAAGTACGTCGACATACGCGTCATGACAACCGCAGCGTACCCGGCTAAGGCGCCGCCGATAGACGCCGCCGACCACCCAAGAGTGATAGAAGGAGGACATCCTGAAGATCCTTACGCGAGGAGCAAGCGATGGCCTACGAAGTTCCGCCGCTGCCGTACGACTACGACGCGCTTGCGCCGACGATCGACGAGCAGACGATGCACCTGCACCACGACAAGCACCATCAGGCCTACGTGACCGCGGCCAACGGCCTGCTCGAAGGCACCGAATGGGCTGACAAGCCGGTCGACGAAGTCCTCAAGAACCTCGACAAGCTGCCCAGCGACAAGCAGGCCGGCGTCCGCAACCAGGCCGGCGGCCACTCCAACCACTCGAAGTTCTGGGAATGGATGTCACCCAACGGCGGCGGCGAGCCCGACGGCGACCTGCGCGCCGCGATCGATGCCGCCTTCGGCTCGTTCGACGACTTCAAGGCGCAGTTCAAGGACAACGGCGTCAAGCGGTTTGGGTCGGGCTGGACGTGGCTGGTCCACGACGGCTCGGGACTCGCGCTCCTCTCGACCGCCAACCAGGACAGCCCGATCTCAGACGGCAAGACCCCGCTGCTCGGCAACGACGTGTGGGAGCACGCCTACTACCTGACCTACAACAACCGCCGCCCCGACTATCTCGACGCGTGGTGGAACGTGGTCAACTGGGCCAAGGTGGCCGAGGGGTACTCGGCAGTCGCGTAGTTAGGGGTCTCGCTTCGCTCGACATCCGTGGGGCCATGTGACCCGTCCGGACGGGGATCGCGACCGCCCGGCACGGATGTCGGGCGGAACGGCGTCGCGGTTGCGGCGCGCTCAGCATCCATGCCTCGCCTGACGCGCCGCCCGCGACATCATCCCGAGGACGCCGCCGCAGGCGGCCCATCCTTCCTGCCAGCCGGCGAACGGCGGGCACCTGAGGGAGCACGGGGGATCTCACCGCGCCGGCGCTCCACGACATGCATAACGCGACGTTCGCGCCGGCAAGCGGAGGCCTTGTTGCGTTATGCATGTGGTGCATGCGCAGCGCGTCAAGGCCCGCGCTCCGAGCGCCCAATGTCACGCTATGCATGCTCGGTCCCGTCCGCCCTGCTCCAGATGCCCGCCGTTAAAGGGCCGGACCGAGCGTCTCTAACTGCTAGGCCCGCGTGAAGCGCCGGCCGGCGACCGGCGAGGCCTCTTCGTCGAGCGCGACCGCCGCGGCCTCCATCGCCGCCATGCGCTCGGGCGTCATCGCGGTCGCGTCCTCGTTCTCGGCCAGCCACTGCTCGGCCTCGGCCGCGGCGTGCTCGTCACGGAGCACGCGCTTGCCGGCGGCGTAGTACTTGTCGATCTCGGCGAACAGCTCGTCGACGAGGTTCTCGGTCCTGACCTTGCGGATCATCTTGCCCTTCGAGTAGATCGCGCCGGCGTCCTTGGCGCCGGTGATCCCGAAGTCGGCGTGGCGGGCCTCGCCGATCCCGTTGACCGCGCAGCCCAGCACGGACACCTCGATCGCGTCGTCGTAGGCCTCGAGGCGGCGCTCGACCTCGGCCACGACCGTGTCCATGTCGAACTGGAGGCGGCCGCAGGTGGGGCAGGCGATCAGCACCGGCCCGCGCTCGCGCAGCTTGAGCGCCTTGAGGATCTCCCAGGCGACCTTGACCTCCTCCTCGGCGTGGAAGGTCGAGAGCGAGATCCGGATCGTGTCGCCGATGCCGTCGGCCAGCAGCGTCCCCAGACCGACCGCGGACTTCAGCGACCCCGACCACTTCGTGCCGGCCTCGGTGACCCCGAGGTGCAGCGGATACGGGATCCGCTCGGACAGCAGCCGGTTCGACGCGATCGTGTTCGGCACGCTGGTCGACTTCATCGACACCTTGAAGTTCGTGAATTCGAGACGCTCCATCAGCTCGACGAACTCGACCGCAGCGGTGACCAGCGCCTCGACCGGGTTCTCGTACTCGAGCTCGCGCAGATGCGCCGGCAGCGACCCCGAGTTGACGCCGATCCGCAGGGGCGTGCCGAGCTCGCTGGCCCGCTCGGTCACGAGCGCGACCTTGTCGGGACCGCCGATGTTGCCGGGATTCAGGCGGACGCAGTGAGCACCGGCGTCGAGTGCCTTGAGCGCGAGCGTGTAGTTGAAGTGGATGTCGGCGATCACAGGGATCGGCGAGTCGCGGACGATCACCTTGAGCGCCTCGACGTCCTTCTCGCGGGGGACCGCGACGCGCACGATGTCCGCGCCGGCGTCGGCCACGGTGCGGATCTGGTCCATCGTCGCGCGCAGGTCGGCCGTCTCGGTCTTGGTCATGGTCTGCACGGCGACCGGGGCGCCGCCCCCGATCGGGACGCCGCCAACCTGAATCTGACGCTGTGAAGCCATGCGGCCAGTGTAGAGGTGGCACATCGGCTGTATGTGAACTCCTCACTTCGTCTGGCGGGCCAGCTAGCCTCGATCGACCACCCGGTGCGAATCGAGCGTCGCACGGCGCGCCGGGCAGGACGTTGCAGCCATGACCACCGCGGCGCAACTTCGGAGGACCCGATTAGTTGTCTCCTTACGTGCCAAGAATCAGACGTCATCTCTCCATAGCCGCTGTCCTATTGGGCATCGCGGCCATATATGCAGCTCCCGCTGCCGCCTCGACCTCGCAGGTGGCGGTGTTCCAGGCCGACGGCCAGGTGCTGAGCAATCCCACCGGAACCTTGCAAACGCTCCGTGATCTGGGCGTGGGCATGGTCCGGGTGAACGTCACCTGGAACGCGATCGCGCCATCGGCGCTTTCGACTAAGCGCCCGAACGGCTTCGACGCCACCAACCCGGCGGCCTATCCGTCCGGCGCATGGGCGCCGTACGACGCGGTCGTCCGCGCCGCCGCGGCCGACCACATCGCGCTCGACTTCACGCTCAACGGCCCCGCGCCGCTGTGGGCAACGGGCTCCGGAGCGCCAAAGGGAACGACCGGCTACTTCCGGGAGGACTGGGAGCCGTCGGCGAAGGAGTTCGGATACTTCGTCAAGGCCGTCGGCGCCCGCTACAGCGGGTCCTACAAGCCCGCGGGCACGTCCACGGCGCTGCCGCGCGTGAGCTTCTGGTCGATCTGGAACGAGCCGAACTACGGCTACGACATCGCCCCGCAGGGAATCGGGAAGAACCAATCGATCCCGAACAGCCCTCACATCTACCGAAACCTCGTGGACGCGGCCTGGAGCTCGCTGAACGCCACGGGCCACACCACCCGAAAGGACAAGATCCTGTTCGGCGAGACGACGCCACACGGCGTCAACCAGTGGGGCGTGTTCTCGAACATGAAGCCGCTGATCTTCCTGCGCTCGCTGTACTGCGTCGACTCGAGTTACCACGAGCTACGCGGCTCGACGGCGAAGGCCCAGGGCTGCCCGACGACGGCGGCCGGGTCGCGGAGCTTCCGCAAGAACAACCCGGCGCTGTTCAGCGCCAGCGGGTTCGCCGACCATCCCTACGAGGAGGCGTCGGCGCCGAACCGGCCGACCCACCTGTGCGGAAACAAGCTGTGCGCCGGGGCCCCCAGCGACCCCAATTTCGCCGATCTGCCCGAGGTCCCGCGGCTCGAGCAAACCCTCGATCACCTGAACTCGATCTACGGGTCCCACACGCACTTCCCGGTGTGGAGCACCGAGTACGGCTTCCGGACGCGGCCGCCCGACCCCAACGAGGGCATCAGCCAGGCCAACCAGGCGCTGTACATGAATTGGGCCGAGTACCTGAGCTACAAGCAGTCGCGACTGTTCAGCTACTCCCAGTACGCGCTGATCGACCAGCCGCCGCCGGCGTCGTTCGACACGGGTCTGCTGAACCCGAACGGCACCCAGAAGCCCGGATACGCGGCGTATCGGATGCCGCTGTACCTGCCGAGCACGTCGACGCGCAAGGGCCGCAAGCTCGAGGTCTGGGGCGATGTGCGCCCGGCCTCGTACGCCAAGCTGGACACCGGCAAGGCGCAGAGCGTCCTTGTCCAGTTCCAGCCTGGCTCCAAGGGCGCGTTCACGACGGTCGACACCGTCGCGATCAGCAACGCGCACGGCTACTTCGACGTCCACCTCGCCTTCCCGGGCAGCGGCACGGTAAGGCTCGCGTGGACCTATCCGACCGGTGACCCGCTGCTGAGCGGCGGGACGGTGTTCAGCCGGTCGGTGAAGATCACCGTCAAGTAGCTCTCGATCTCGACTGCATCCGTGTGCGCGGTCAGGCCCCGACGGAGGGGCCTGACCCGCCCGGATCATCAGATCCGCCCCCGGGCGGCGGCGGACCGGGCGGACCGGGATCGGTCGATCCACCTTGGCCCTGGCCCGGCGCGCCCGGGCCGCCCTGGCCCGGCGAGCCCGGACCCTGCTGCTGTTCCTCGGCACGGCGGCGCCGGATCGCGAGCGCGCCGAACGTCAGCGCCGCGAGCGCGAGCACCACGATCAGGATCAGCAACCACGTCGGGAGGACCGACCCGCCCGAGCTCGAGCCGCCGCCGCCGGAGCCGCTGGTCGAGCTGGTTCCGAGCTGCGCCAACAGCTGCTTCTCGATCACGTCGTTGCAGTCGGTGTACTCCCGGACATCGGCCGGCATCGTCGCGAGCGCTTGGCGCAGCACCTCGGCCGAGTAGTGCGCGGTGAGCTTCGAGTGGTCGTTGCAGTCGGTGATGGCCTGCGCGGCCGTGCCGCTCGGAGCCGCCGCCGCGACGACGGCCGGAGCGGCCGCCGACAGGGCGCACACCATCGCTAGCGAGGTGATCAACCGACGCATAGTCGCCGCAAGCTTATGGGGAAACGACGCCATATAGCTGCATGAGCCGGTCGTAGAAGCGATCCTCGCCGAACCGCTCTCGGCCCCGCGCGAGGGCCGCGGCGCCGCGCTCGGCCCGCAGGGCGGGGTTCCGCCACAGCTCCCTTAGCGCGTCCGACCAGGCCGCCTGATCGGAGGCCGGCAGCACCGCGTCTTCGCCCACGAGCTCCGGCAGCCCGCCGCGGTCGGCGGCCAGCACCGGCACGCCGGTGGCGAGCGCCTCGAGCACCGAGTACGGGCACGGCTCCTCCCAGCGAGAGGGGGCGAGCACGACCGCGGCGCGCGCGCGCAGCTCGGCCAGCGCGCCGGACTCGAGCAGCCCGGTGAAGCGGACGTCCGCGCCGGCGGCGAGGCCTCGCAGGCGCTCCTCGTCGGGTCCAGTGCCGGCGATCACGAGCGGCACATCCGCGGCCCGCGTGGCGGCGATCGCGGTGTCGTACCCCTTCTCTTCGGTCAGGCGCCCGGCGACGAGCGCGAACTCGCCGTCCCCGGCGCGAGAGCAGCCTGCGAACCCCTCGTTTGGCATGAAGTTGGGCAACGTGGCAGTTAACGAGGCCGGAAGTCCCAAGTCGCGCAGATGCGCCGCGGTCGACTCGCTCACCGCCACGAACTGGTCGACGTGCTCGTATAGCCGGGGCTGCTGGCGGTGCAGCGCCGCCGCATAGACGACGGCCTCGGGCAGCGAGCCCCGGCAGCGCAGGCGGACGCCGGGGTACGTGCTGCTCCCCCGGCACCGGAAGCACGGCGCGCCGTCCCGGTAGGAGATGCCGATCGCGCAGAACAGCCGGAAGTTGTGGAGATGGAGCAGCGTCCGGGCGCCGGCGGCCTGCGCGGCGGCGAGCGCGCGCCAGCCGAACGTCGGGTGGATGTTGTGAGCGTGGACGACGTCGGCTCCGAGGCGGCGCACGGTCCGGCCGACGGCGTCGGGGTCGAGCCCGCCGCCGAGCAGACCGAGCGCCGCCTTTCCCCGGCCCACCTCTTGGCTCGAGCGCTCGAGGACCTCGACCTCGTGGCCGCGACGGCGGAGCAGCGCGGCGATCTCCCTGACCGCGCGCTCCTCACCACCCGTGGTCCGGTAGCGGTTGTGCAGGAGGAGGATCACGCCCGGGGCCGCGTCAGCGCGCAGCGCTCGGGCGCTGGATCAGCACCGCGGCTCCCGACACCGCAGGACCGAGCAGCTGTCCGGCCTCGGCCCCGACCTGTGCCGGGGTTAGTCGCCTGGCCGGGCTGACCTTGAACCGATCGACGACGAAGTCGTCGACGGTCCGGCTGCCGATCAGCGTCACCCCGGCGGGCAGCGGGTGGCCGAGGGCCTGCCACGGGTGGCCGACGACGTCCACCTCGCCGACGGTCACTGGAGCGTTGCCTGACCCGTTCCACGGGACCCCCGGAAGGTAGATCGCGAGCGGATCGGTGGCCTCCGAGCCGTCGTAGGCGACGATCGCCCGGGGGCCGCCGGCGGTACCGAGCGCGCGCGCCACGCCGCGCCAGTTGGACCGCTGGTACTGGGGGTTGTCCGAGATCCGCACCTGCGCGTAGACGAAGCTCGCCAGCAGGATCGTGGCCAGGATCGCCCCGGGGACGCGAACGCGAGGGGCGGTGCAGGCGGCGCCGATGACCACGGCCAGCGGAATCCATGCCGGCATCAGCGCCCTGGGGATGTAGTAGTCCTCGCCGAGCAGCGCCAGCAGCAGCGGAAGCAGAAGGACGACCGCCGCGAGCGCGGCGGCGGCTCCGGCGCCGCGAAGCTGCGCGCCGTCGGCGCCGATCACGAGCAAGACGACCAGCGCGCCGGCGAGCGCGGCTGCCCCCAGCAGCCCGTAGCTCACGATAGGGCTCTCGTACAGGGTCCCGAGGCCAAAGGCGACGGGCACCTGCTGGATCCGCGAGCCGAGCGGGGTGCCGTTGATGAATCCGAGCAGGCTGGTGGTGGCGTGGGTGAACAGGAACGGCAGCAGCGCCACCTGCACGACCGCGACGATGCCGATTGCGACCGCGATCGCCCGATCGCGGATCACATACAGCAGCCACAACCCCTCCGGAGCGACGAGGAAGCCGGCGAACGAGTGGGTCAGTATCGCGAGCGCCGAGAACACCGCCCACAACGTGACGTTGCGGCGCGAGGGCGCGTGCCAGGCCCGCGCGAAGTACAGCAGTGACAGGCCGCTCAGGGCGGCCAGCAGCATGTACTCCCTGGCCTCCTGCGAGTACCAGATCATGAACGGGCTGAGCGCCACGAGCGCCGCCGCCACCAGCCCGGCGCGGCGGGAAACGAGCTCGCGTCCGCACAGGTAGGCGATCGGGATCACCGCCGTTCCGACCAGTGCGGACAGCGACCGCAGCCCGACTTCGCCGGTCCCGAACACGCGCGCCCACAGCCACCCGAGCACGAAGTAGAGCGGCGGATTCGTCTCGTGGACGATCATCGAGCTGAACATCGCTCCAAGCGACAGGTGCAGCTCGTGGGCGGCCTGAGCCTCGTCGAACCAGTAGCTCTGCGCGCCCAGCGTGGCGAATCGGAGCCAGGCTCCGACCCCGACGACCCCGGCGAGGAGCCAGGCCTCGACCGGAGTGCTTGCTACCCTCAGCGCCCTTGAGGTCCGGGCCGCCACTGCGGCGTCCGAGCGGGCCGGGACGAGCATCCGCGCGCATTCTAGAGCGGGACCGGAACGCCGACCCTTTGCCATCGACCGGTCTTCGGTACCGAGCGCTGCATCCTTTGACACGAACCCTCGCGCCCATTTTCCGCCGATTCCCCCGCAGGGCGCGGACACTCTTGCCGACGTTGGCGGTGCTCGCCGCGGGCGTGGTGGCCGTGCTGATCGGTGGTTGCGGCGGCGGCAAAGCCACCTCCACAACCTCCACAACCTCGGGGCCGGGGGGGCAGGCGCGATCGCTTCCGACGATCTTCGAGGCGCAGGCCGAGCTGTTCGCCAGTCCAGGCCCGACGCTCGATGAACTCAAGCTGCTCGGCGTCGACGATGTCAAGATCTTCATGCCATGGGCCGGGATGACCCCCGACCCGCTTTCGCACACGCGCCCTGCGGGGTTCGACGCCTCCTCGCCGGCGGCGTATTCGGCGGCCCTGTGGGCGCCGTATGACGCGGTCATCCGGGCCGCGGCGGCGCGTGGCATCGGCGTCGACCTGGCGCCCGAGGCGCCCGCGCCGCTGTGGGCGACGGGGCCGGGCGTCCCGGCGGGCACGTCGGCCGGGTTCGTCGGGTCCTGGGAACCCTCCGCGCAGGAGTACGGCCTGTTCATGCGCGCGCTCGGGACTCGGTACAGCGGCCACTACACCCCGCCGGGCCAGAGCAGCCCGCTGCCGAAGTTGAGCTTCTGGTCGATCTGGAACGAGCCCAACTACGGCGCCCAACTCGCTCCGCAGGCCGTCGACGACTCGACAGTCGAGGTGTCGCCGCTCCTGTACCGCAACCTGCTCGACGCCGCCTGGACCGCACTCGGGCAGACCGGCCACGGCAGCGACACGATCCTGATCGGCGAGGTCGCGCCGCGCGGCGAGACCACCGGCGATCAGCCCGGGAACTTCTCTGGGATGGTGCCGCTCCGCTTCATCCGCGCGCTCTACTGCGTGGACTCCTCGCTCCATCCGCTCCAGGGGACGGCCGCGACCCTCCGAGGCTGCCCGGCGACGCCCGCGGAATCGAAGGCGTTCCCGAGCCAGCACCCGGGGCTGTTCCACGCGACCGGCTTCGCGATCCACCCCTATCCCCAGGGGCAGGTGACGCCCAACACCCCCACCCCGAACGAACCCGACTACGCCGACCTGCCGAAGCTCCCGAGCCTCGAGGCGACGCTCGACGGCGCCCAGGCGGCGTACGGATCGAGTACACGATTTCCGATCTACGACACCGAGTTCGGCTACCAGACAAACCCGCCTGAGAAGATCGCGCGCGCGATCAACCCGACGCTGGCCGCCTACTACATGAACTGGGCCGAGTACATCAGCTGGAGCGACCCCCGGGTAGCGTCGTGGGATCAGTATCTGCTGGTGGATCCGCCACCGCCGAGCAACTTCGACACCGGGCTCGAGTTCGCCAACGAGACAGCCAAGGAGCCGATGTACGACGCGTTCCGGATGCCGCTTTACCTTCCCCACCCCAGCGGCAAGGCAGGCCAGCCAATCGAGGTCTGGGGCGACGTACGGCCGGCTCACTACGCGATCCTCGACCACAAGGGCCCGCAGGTCGTGAGCGTCCAGTTTCAGCCGGCGAGCGGGGGCGGGTGGAAGACGATTCAGAGCGTGACGATCACCGACTCCTACGGGTACTTCGACGTCAAAGTGAAGTTCCCGTCGAGCGGCTCGGTGCGACTCACGTGGGCGTATCCGGGCGCCGAAGCGGTCCACAGTCGGATCGCGCCGGTCACGATCAGCTAACCGCCGGCGCAACTTCCTCGCGGTACCCCTGTTGTCTGCTTCGATGCAGCTGGTGAGGCGACTCGGGACCATCATGTCCGCCGCTGCCGTGGCGGCTGGCCTGGGGCTCCTGCCGCTGCCGGCGCGCGCCGGCGCGCAGACCAATCAGATCGCGATGTTCCAGGATGACGCGCGGATGCTGACCGTGCCCGGCCCGACGCTCCAGACGCTTCGCCAGCTCGGCGTCGGCGTCGTCCGCGTCACGGTGGCGTGGAACACGATCGCGCCGGCGAAGCGGCCCGCAGGCTTCAACCCGGTCGATCCCGCCTCCTACCCGGCCGGGAACTGGAGCATCTACGACCAGATCGTGCTCGACGCCCATGCGGACGGCATCGCGGTCGACTTCTCGCTGACCGGGGGCGCGCCACCGTGGGCGACCGGCGGCGGGCAGCCCTCGCCCGGGCGCTACGCCGAGTGGAAGCCGTCGGCGGCCGCATTCGGCCAGTTCGTGGAGGCGGTCGCCACCCGCTACAGCGGCAGCTACAACCCGACCGTGGGCGCGATCGTCCACGGCAGCGCCGGCGACCTTCCGCGCGTGAGCTTCTGGGAGCTCTGGAACGAGCCGAACTTCGGCGAGGACCTCGCGCCGCAGGCGATCAAGGGATCGACCGTGCCGACGTCCGCCCCGGCCTACCGGGGCCTGCTCGATGCCGGCTGGCGCGGCCTGGGGCTCACCGGCCACGGCCTGGACACGATCGTGATCGGAAACCTCGACGCCCGCGGGCAGAGCGGCGAGCCGCACCGCGGGGCGCCGCAGGGGCTGCCCGGCAACTTCGCCGCCACCAAGCCGCTGCAGTTCCTCCGCACCCTGTACTGCGTTGACTCGAACTACCGGGAGCTGCGCGGAGGCTCCGCCGCCGCAGTCGGCTGCCCGACGAATCCTGCCGGTTCGCGGCGGTTCCGGTCCGCAAATCCGGTGCTGTTCAGGGCGTCGGGGTTCGCCGACCACCCGTACCCGATCAACCTGCCGCCGACCGAGGCGAGCTCCACGGACCCCGACTACGCCGAGTTCTCGGAGTTGCCGCGCCTCGAGAGCGCGCTCGACCACCTGCAACGTATCTACGGCTCGGGCAAGCGCTTCCCGATCTACAACAACGAGTACGGCTACATCACGAACCCGCCGAATCACAGCTCAAGCCATTTCGTCTCGCCGGCGACCGCGGCGGGCTACATCAACTGGGCGGAGTACCTGTCATGGCGCAGTGGGCGGATCGCCTCGGCGATGCAGTACCTGCTGTATGACCCGAACCCGTTGGGCGAGCCGGAGTACGGGGGCTTCGCCAGCGGCCTGATCTTCTACTCCGGCGCACAGAAGCCGGGATACGACGCCTACCGGCTGCCACTGTTCCTCCCCGTCACGACGGCGCGGCGCGGCCACTCGCTCGAGGTGTGGGGATGCGTGCGGCCGGCGCACTTCGCGAGTGTCGACACCCACGGCACCCTCCAGCAGGTGCAGATCCAGTTCCAGCGAGGGTCCTCTGGCATCTTCACCACGCTGCGCACCGTGAAGATCACGAATCAACACGGCTACTTCGACCTGGACATGGCGTTTCCCGCCGGCGGGTCGGTCAGGCTGGCCTGGTCCTACCCGCCGAACGACCCGCTGCTGACGCCGAACCTGACGACCGCGGGCGCCCCGGACACCGTCTACAGCCGCACCGTGAAGGTCAAGGTGCAGTAGATGGGCCTGTCCCGCGGACGTGCCGAGTGAGCATCCACAAATGAGAGCACGACTACCGATAGCCGCCGCCCTCGCGATGACGATCGCGATCTCGCTCGCCGCGAGCGCCTTCGCGCTCGCGCCCGCGGCGCAGGCGTCGGCGGGTCAGGTGTCGATCATCCAGGATTCGACCCGGATGCTCACGGACCCGGCCGGGACGATGAGCACGTTCCGGGCGCTCGGCGTGCGGACGGTGCGAATCATCGTCGTGTGGGCGCAGATCGCTCCTGCGGCCCAGTCCCGCCAGGCTCCGAGCGGCTTCAACGCCGCTAACCCGGCCTCCTACCCTGCGGCGAACTGGGCGCCCTACGACGAGATGATCCAGCTCGCGCATGCCGACGGGCTCGGAGTCGACCTTACGCTGAGCGGCGGCGCGCCCCGGTGGGCCGAGGGCGCAGGGATCCCCTCGGCGGCGCTCGACAACCAGTTCTGGGCGTGGCGTCCGTCGGCGCAGGCGTTCGGCCAGTTCGCCCGCGCCGTGGGCGCCCGCTACAGCGGCACTTACGTCCCCTCGGGGCAGACGATGCCGCTGCCGCGCGTCAACTTCTGGGCGATCTGGAACGAGCCGAACTTCGGCGAGGACCTCGGGCCGCAGGCGGTCAACGGGTCGACCGTGTCGGTCGCGCCGGGGATGTACCGCGCGCTCGCCGCCCAGATGTGGAACGCGCTCCAGGCGACCGGGCATGGGCACGACACGGTCCTGATCGGCGAGTTCGCGCCGCTGGGGTTGAGCGGCCGCGCCGGCCCGGGCCACCCCCAGGGACTGCCCGGGAACTTCGGGCAGACCAAGCCACTCCAGTTTCTGCGCACGCTGTACTGCGTTGACTCGAACTACCGGGAGCTGCGCGGAGGCGCCGCCCGGGCGGTCGGGTGCCCGGCGACCGCCGCCGGGTCGCGCAGCTTCCGGCGCCAGAATCCGGCGCTGTTCAAGGCGACGGGCTTCGCCGATCACCCGTATCCGGACAATGAGCCCCCGACGATCGAGACCTCGAAGGATCCCGACATCGCGACGTTCCCGCGCCTGCCGAACCTCGAGCGCGCGCTCGACCGCCTCCAGCGCATCTACGGCTCGGGCAAGCGCTTCCCGATCTACAGCACCGAGTACGGCTACATCACCCACCCGCCCAACCGGGACGACTTCGTCTCGCCGGCGACCGCCGCGTACTACATCAACTGGGCCGAGTACCTGAGCTGGAAGCAGCCCCGGATCGCCAGCACGATGCAGTACCTCCTGTACGACCCGGTTCTGAACGGGGTCGTCCCCGGAGACGGCGGCTTCACCAGCGGGCTGCTGTACGTCAACGGCAAGGCCAAGCCGGGCTACGCCGCCTACCGCCTGCCGCTGTTCCTCCCGGTCACTCAGGCGCGGCGCGGCCGCTCGCTCGAGGTTTGGGGTTGCGTGCGGCCGACGCGGTACGCGATCCTCGGCGGCGGCGGCACGCAGTCGGCCCAGATCCAGTTCGCCCGGCGCGGGTCCGGAGCGTTCACGACGCTGCGGACGGTGACGATCCGCAACGCGAACAGCTGCTACTTCGACGTCCGGATGAAGTTCCCCGGGACCGGCACGGTCAGGCTCGCCTACACGTACCCGGGCGACCCGCTGCTGATGTTCCCGCCGGCGGTGCAGGGCGCGACCGTGTACAGCCGGTCGGTGGCGCTCAAGCTGAGCTAGACCGCCGCTCCCACCGCGTCCAGGTCGCGAACGGTGGGCGCCTGGAGGAGGACGGTCGTCGCGCCGGCAGCGCGTCGCCGACCTGCACAACGCGTCAACGGAGCGGTATTCGCGGACCGTGCCGCGTCAGGCGTGTCCCACATGCATGCTGCGGCACAGTTCGCGTCGCGCGCGCCGATTGCCGCGTTTTGCAGGTTATTTCCGGGCCAATCGGCCTGCGTCCGCCACCGAGCACCCGAACCCTCACTCTACTTGGCGTACATCGCGTCAATCTCGGCCGCGTACTTGGCCTCGATCGGACGCCGCTTGAGCTTCATCGTCGGCGTCAGCTCGTCGCCGCCCGGAAGCCAGTCGCCCGGGACGATCGTGAAGGTCTTGATCTGCTCGACCCGGGCGAGGTGCTCGTTGGCCTTGTCGATCGCGCTCCCGACCGCGGCGATGACCTGCTCGGAGTGCGCGAGGTCCTCGAGCGTGGTCGCCTCGAGGCCCTCCCGGGTCGCCCACTGCGGGGCGAAGTCGGCGTCGAGCACGATCAGCGCCGTGTTGTAGCGCCGGCCGTCGCCGATGCAGACCGCCTGCCCGATCAGAGGGCTCGACGACTTGACCGTGGCCTCGATGTTGGCCGGCGACATGTTCTTGCCGGCCGCGTTGATGATGATCTCCTTCTTGCGGTCGACGATCCGCAGGAAGCCGTCATCGTCGAGCTGACCGATGTCGCCGGTGTGTAGCCATCCGTCCGAGTCGAGCGCCTCGGCCGTCGTCTCGGGCGCGTTGCGATAGCCGGTCATCACGCAGTCGCCGCGGACGAGCAGCTCCCCGTCGTCGGCGATCTTGATCTCGACGCCGGGCTCGGCCGGTCCTACCGTCCCGATCCGGACCTCCCCCGGCCGGTTGCAGGTGCCCACACCGCATGTCTCGGACATGCCCCACAGCTCCCCGAGCTCGATCCCGAGCGCATGGAAGAACTCGAGCACCTCGACAGGAGTCGGGGCGGCGCCGACGTTGACCGAGAGCGCCTGGTCGAGCCCGAGCATCTCGCGGAGCTTGGAGAACATCTGCTCGTCGGCCTGGGCGACCTTCGCCTCGAGCTCGGCGGGCACGGGCTCGCCGCGCTGGCGGAGCCGCACGCGCTCGAGCGACGCCGCGAGCGCGTCCTGGATCGGGCGTCGCTGCTCCTCTGGCTGCGCGGCCTGCATCGTCTCGAGGCCGGCCTTGAGCTTCTCCCAGATCCGCGGGACCGCAAAGAACCAGGTCGGCCTGACCTGAGGCAGGTAGGAGAGCACCTCGCGTGGGTTCGGGCAGCAGGTGATCGTGCCGGCGTAGACGACCGGGATGTAGTGGTGGGCCATTCGCTCGGCGATGTGGGCGGCCGGCAGCCACGAGATCACCCTGGCGCCCGGCTCGAACCTGATCACCTGCTCGACGGCCTGCGTACCGGCCATGATGTTGCGGTGCGACAGCTGCACGCCCTTCGGCGGGCCGGTCGTGCCCGAGGTGTAGATCAGCGTCACGAGATCGTCAGGACCGATCTCGGCCTGGCTGTGGCCTGCGTCGAAGTCGGGGTTCGAGCCCTCGACGTCGGCGAGCGAGATCGTGTTGTCGGGAGCGTCGCCGTCGACCACGATCACGTGCTCGAGCTCGGGGAGGCCGTTACGCGCCTCGAGCAGCACGCCGGCGTAGGCCTGCTCGACGATCGCCACCTTCGACGCGGCGTCGCCGATCAGGTACTCGATCTCCGCGGGGGGATATGTCAGGTAGATCGAGAACGGCGTCGCGCCCAGCAACGCCGCCGCCAGGTCCACGATGTGGAACTCGGGGCGGTTGCCGAGCATGATCGCGACCGTGTCGCCGCGACCGACGCCGAGCTTCGCCAGGCCTCCCGCCACCGCCTCGACGCGCCGGAGCAGCTCGGACCAGGTCAGCGACACGCTGTCGTCGGTGGTGCGGACCGCGACGATCTCGGGGTGGTTGGCCGCGGTCCGCCGCAGCGCCTCGGTCAACGTCGGGGCATCGACCGCCCGTCCCACCGCCGGCGAGATCGTGCTGCTGCTCTCCATGCTGCCTGCTCCTCCACCGTAGGGCTCGAATGTGCTGGGCACCGTAGCAGCGCCGCGCGGAGCTATCGCCGCCTGCGTGACGAGTCGCTAATGGATGCCGAGGCCGGGGCCGGACAGCGTCGTGATGTCGTTCGAGAGGCCGATCACGAAGATCAGCAGGATCAGGACGAACCCGACCACGCCGGCGCGTTCCATGACCTGGAATGGGATGCGCTTGCCCCTCACCTTCTCGGCCACAGCCCAGAACACGTGGCCCCCATCGAGCGGGAGGAACGGGAACAGGTTGATGATCGCGAGCGACAGCGAGATCAGCCCGAGCACATACAACGCCTGGGTCGTGCTGGTCGCGAACGACTCCTGCGTGGCCGTGTAGCCGTAAACGATGCTGTGGAGCTGCTTTCGCTCCTGGGGTTCGAACAGCCGCACGACGACCGAGACGGTCCGCGTGGTCACGTACCACATGTTGGTCACCGAGAGCGACGCGGCCTGTCCGACGCCGACCGGCTGCTGGGTCGAGCCGAAGGCGAGGCCGAGCAGCGGCCGCTTCTCGTCGATGTTGTACCGGGGCCGGATCTCGAACGTCTTCAGCTGGCCGTCTCGGCGGACGACCACGCGCGCCGGCGTCGCGGCCACGCAGTTATTGACCTGCGCGCCGGCGCAGCGATGCGTCGCGATCTGGTTGCGAATGGCGTTCTCGGAGCTGCTGACGCCGTCGACCGAGACGACGTGATCGCCGGGGCGCAGGACCGCGGCGGCCGCCGAGCCCTTCGAGATCGTCGCGACGTTCGTGTCGGGCACGGCCTGGCCGTTCGAGAACGCGATCGCCCAGAAGATCCCGAAGGCGATCAGCAGGTTCACGAACGGCCCGGCGAGGATGACGACGATTCGCTTCCACACCTTCTGGTTGTAATAGGCGCGGGGAATGACTTCCGCCGGGATTTCCTCCTGCGGGTTCATCCCGGTGATCTTCACGTAGCCGCCGAGCGGGAACGGGCCGATGCCGTATTCGGTCTCACCGCGCCGGAACTTCACGAGCAGAGGACCCATGAACAGCGAGAACCGTTCGACGCGCATGCCGACGGTCTTCGCCGCCGTGAAGTGGCCAGCCTCGTGCAGGATGATCAGCGCGACGAAGCCCAGGAAGGCTAGGACGTAGGACACCGCTTCTAGTCTGGCAGGCGTTCCTGGGGTGTTCGTAAGAACGCGATCAGAGGACGCCTACGCGGGCGCCCTCTCGGCTACGAGCTCGCCCGCGACCCGGCGCGCGTCGGCGTCGGCCTCACCGAGCGCCTCGAACGAGTGGACCGGCTGCGACGGCAGTTGCTCCAGCGTCTCCTCGATCACCTCGGCGATGTCCAGAAACCGCAGCCGGCCGGACAGGAATGCGTGCACGGCGACCTCGTTGGCGGCGTTCATCGTGCACGTCGCGGTCCCGCCGACGCGCGCGGCCTCGCGGGCGATGCGCACGCAGCTGAACGTGTCCTCGTCGACGGGCTCGAACGTCAGGCTCCCGAGCTCGACCAGGTCGAGCGGCCGGACGGGGACGTCGACGCGCTCGGGGTGGTGCAGCGCGTACGAGATCGGCACGCGCATGTCCGGGTACCCCAGGTGCGCGAGCGTGGCGCCGTCGCACAGCTGGATCAGGCTGTGGATGATCGACTGCCGGTGTACGACGATGTCGATCTGCTCGTACGGCGTGCCAAACAGGTGATGGGCCTCGATCAGCTCGAGCCCCTTATTCATCAGCGTCGCCGAATCGATCGTGATCTTGCCGCCCATCGCCCACGTCGGGTGGGCGAGCGCCTGCTCGATGGTGACCTGCTCGAGGTCCTCGCGCCGCTTCCCGCGGAAAGGCCCGCCCGACGCGGTCAGGATCAGTCGGTCGACGGTTCCCGGACGCTCTGAGGCCAGCAGTTGGTGCAGTGCCGAATGCTCGGAGTCGACGGGGATGATCGCGGCGCCGGTCGCCTGGGCGAGCGCGATGACGAGCTCGCCACCGACTACCAGCGACTCCTTGTTGGCCAACGCGAGGTCGATCCCCTCGGCTAGCGCTGCGACCGTCGGAAGCAGTCCCGCCGACCCGACGATCCCGTTCAGCACCATGTCGCACTCGCACTCGGTGATCAGCCGGACGACCCCGTCCGGCCCGGACAGCACCTCACCGCCCGTCCAGGCCTCGCTCGCCTGCGCGGCCGCGTCGGGATCGGCCACCGCGACCTTGCGCACGCCGTAGCGGCGGGCCTGCTCGAGCAGCGGCTCCCATGAGCTCGCGGCGCTCAGCGCAACGACCGTGAGCTCCGGCGAGCGCGAGACCACGTCGAGGGCCTGGCAGCCGATCGACCCGGTCGAGCCGAGAATCGCGAGGCGTCGGGGCACGTATTCAGTCTAGGGACGCCGTACCCCGCGCTCGTCGGTGCCGACGGGCCCGTGGCATCGCAGGGCCCTAGGCCCGAGCTCAGGAGACCGCGAGCCAGATGTAGTAGCCGACGACGACCGCGAACAGCGCCCCGTCGAGGCGATCCAACGCGCCGCCGTGCGGTCCGAACACGCTGCCCGAGTCCTTTGCCCCGGCATCCCGCTTGATCACCGACTCGAACAGGTCGCCGAGCGGGGCGAGCACCGCGACCGCCACCCCGAGTAGCAGCGCGTGACCCTGGGTCAGCCAGGTCTGGTACAGGCCGGCCAGGAACACCGCCAGAATCGCGACCAGCATCCCGCAGACCAGGCCCTCCACGGTCTTGTTGGGCGAGACCTTGGGCGCGAGCGGCCGGCGCCCGAACAGCCTCCCTCCGATGTACGCACCGGTGTCTCCCAGGAACGTCCCGATGAGGACGTCGAGGAACACACCATTGCCGTGCGGGAGCTGGCGCAGCAGCTCGGCGTGCGCGAACGCGAACCCGACGTAGTAGATGCCGAGCAGCGTGCCGGCGATCGCGACCGTCGGGCGGCGCCGGTCGCTGAGCATCACGGCCAGCAGCACGACCGGGACCGCGGCGACCGCGACCTCGAGCACGCCGCCCTGGTCGCCCGACCGTGCGACGAGCACCATCACGACGACCGCGGCGAAGCCGATCAGCGCGACCGGCCGCCATATGGTCAGCAGGCCGTACAGCTCGTGCATGCAGATCAACCCCGCGGCGATGATGAACAGCGCGAACGGCAGCCCGCCGACGTTGTTGAAGATGATCGTGGCGATCGCCAGAGGGACGGCGACCAGCACTCGCGTGAACAGATCCGAGCGCCGGCGCGGCCGCTTGGCCGGCGGCTCCTCGCGCGGCGCGCGACGCTGACGCGAGGCCGCCCCGGTGCGCGCCTGAGGCATCGCTACCTGCCTCCGAAACGGCGGCTGCGCGCGGCGAAGTCCTCGAGGCTCTGCTCGAGCGACTCCCGCGAGAAGTCCGGCCACAGCTCGTCGCGGAACACCCACTCCGAGTACGCCCCCTGCCACAGCAGGTAGTTCGAGATCCGCTGCTCGCCGCTGGTTCGGATGATCAGGTCGGGATCGTGCATGTCGGGGGCGTAGAGGTGGGCGCGGAAGTCCTCTTCGGTGCCTGAGGTGAAGGTTCGCGCTGCATCGACGATTTCCGCCCTACCGCCGTAGTTGAACGCCACGAACAGCGTGATCCGGGTGTTGTCCGCGGTCATCTGTTCGGCCCACACCATGCGTTCGACCAGCGCAGGCGGAACGGGGTCGCTGCGGCGCCCGATGAACCGCATCCGGACCCCCTCTTCGTGCAGCTCGGGCGTCTCGAGCTCGATCCGCCGGGCCATCATCGCCATCAGGCCCTGAACCTCATACGCCGGGCGGACCCAGTTCTCGGTTGAAAACGAGTACACGGTCAGCTCGTCGATGCCGAAGTCGACGGCATCGCGCAGTCGAGCCTTAACCGCGTCGGCGCCGGCTTCGTGCCCGGCGAGCGCCGGCAGGCCCCGGCGCTTGGCCCATCGTCCATTGCCGTCGGTGATGATCGCTACGTAGCGAGCCCGAGCCCGTGGACCAGCATCGTGGGCGGGGTGGGCGGCATTGGCGGGGTCGGCGGGTCTCCCCTCACCAGGCGTTACCACCTACCTAGACCTCCAGGATCTCGGCTTCCTTGTGCTTGAGCGTCTCGTCAAGCTCGCTGATCCGCAGGTCGGTGAGCTTCTGCAGCTCGACCTCGGCGCGGTGCTCGTCGTCGGATCCCGCCTCGCCGGCTTCCTTGAGCTCACGCAGATCGTGCATCACGTCGCGGCGGATGTTGCGGATCGCGACCCGGCCCTCCTCGGCAATGTGCCGGACCACCTTGACCAGCTGCTTGCGCCGCTCCTCAGTGAGCTCGGGGACGCCCAAGCGGATCAGGTTGCCATCGTTGTTGGGCGTCAAACCGACGTCGGACTCGAGGATCGCGCGCTCGATCGCCTTGATCGAGCTCTTGTCGTACGGCTGGATCGTCAGCAGCCGCGCCTCCGGAGCAGAGATCGTCGCGAGCTGCTTGAGTGGGGTTCCGGTGCCGTAGTAGTCGACGGAGATGCGGTCGAGCAGCGCCGGGCTGGCTCGCCCCGTGCGCACCGACCCGAACTCGCCTCGAATGGCGTCGACCGACTTGGTCATCCGCTCCCGGGCGTCGGCGAGGAGCTCGTCGATTATGTCCGTGGTCATGTCCTCACCAACGTCCCCACTCGTTCACCGGACACTATCTTGTCGATGTTGCGCCCGTCGGTCATGTTGAAGACGATGATCGGGAGATTGTTGTCCATGCAGAGCGCGAACGCGGTCGAGTCCATCACCTGCAGGCCGCGGGTGAGCGCGTCCTTGTGCGTTATCTCGGGGATGAACTCGGCGTTCGGGTCCAGGCGTGGATCGGCGGTGTAGACGCCCTCGACCCGGTTCTTGGCCATCAGGATGATCTCGGCGTGCAGCTCCGCGGCGCGCAGAGCCGCCGCGGTGTCGGTCGAGAAGAACGGGTTGCCGGTGCCGGCTCCGAAGATCACGATCCGGCCCTTCTCGAGGTGTCGCATCGCGCGCCGGCGGATGTAGGGCTCGGCGACCTCCGAGATCGTGATCGCGGACTGCACCCGGGTCTGGACCTCCTCCTTCTCGAGCGCGTCCTGGAGCGCGAGAGCGTTCAGCACGGTCGCGAGCATCCCCATGTAGTCCCCGGTGGCCCGGTCCATGCCCCGGGCGGCCTCGGCGAGCCCGCGGTAGATGTTGCCGCCGCCGACGACGATCGCCACCTCCACGCCCAGCCGGTGCACGGCGGCGATCTGCGAGGCGATCTCGCGCACCCGCTCGGGATCGGTTCCGTACTCCAGATCCCCCATCAGGGCCTCGCCCGAGAGCTTCAGCAGTATTCGCCGGTAGACCGGGGGGTGGCTCGAGGGATGTGGGATGACGCTTGGCGAGCTCAACTGCCCACGGAGAAGCGGCTGAAGCGGCGGATCACGACGTTCTCCCCGGTCTCGCTCGCGAGCTCCGCGCGCAGCTCCTCGATCGTCTTGCCGCCGTGCTTGTCCTCGTTGACGTGCTTCTGGCGGAGCAGGACGACGTCGTCGAGCCACTTGTCGAGCTTGCCGGCGACGATCCGCTCGCGGACATTCTCGGGACGGTTCGCCGCCTGCTCGACCGCAATCCGCTCCTCGCGCTCCCGATCCTCGGCGGGAACATCCTCGTCGCGTACGGCGATCGGCGCGGCCGCCGCGATGTGCAGCGCGAGGTCCCGAGCGAACTCGACGAAGTTGTCGTTGCGCGCGACGAAGTCCGTCTCGCAGTCGACCTCGACGAGCACGCCGATCTTGTTCCCGGCGTGGATGTAGCTCTGGACCGCGCCCTCGGTCGCCTCCGCCCCGGCGCGCTTCGCCGCCTGGGCCTGGCCGCGGGCACGGAGGATTTCGACGGCACGCTCGACGTCGCCGTCGGCTTCGCTGAGGGCCTCGCGGCAGGCGAGCACGCCGGCGCCCGTGCGGTCGCGAAGGGCCTTGACTTCCTTGGCGCTGATCGCACTCATGAGTTCTCCTCTGCGGCTGGCTCGGGGGTCTGCTCGGGCGCAGCGGCGGCTTCGGGCTCGCTCGGCTGCGGCGCCGCAACTGCCTCGGGCTCCGGCTCCGGCTCCGGCTCCGGCTCCGGGGCTTCCGGCTCGGCCGGGGGCTCCTCCGGCGGTGGCGCCTCAGCCTGCGCCACCGGCTCTGGCTCGGGCTCCGCGGCGGCGGGCTCGGGCTCCGGCTCTGGCTCCGGCGAGGGGGCCGCCTGCGCCTCAGCCGCTGGCGGCGCCTCCTCGGTCGCCGCCGGCGTAGCCGCCTCTGGCTCTGCCGGGGCTGCCTCAGCGGCGGGCGCCGGCGCCTCGGGGGCCGGCGGGGCCGGCGCAGCCTCGGCCTGTTGCGCGGCAGCCTCGGCTGCCGCCGCCTCCTGGCGTGCTCGCTCCTCGGCCTCCTGGCGCTCGCGCTCGAGCCGGGCCTGCTCCTCGGCCTCCTGGCGCGCGCGCTCCTCAGCCTCCTGACGCGCGCGTTCCTCGGCCTCCTGGCGCTCGCGCTCGAGCCGGGCTCGCTCCTCTTCCTCGCGGAAGACGTTGTGGCCCTGCGAGACGACGTCGCCGACCGCCCGCGTGATCAGCGCGCACGAGCGGATCGCGTCGTCGTTGCCCGGCACTACGTAGTCGATCCCGTCGGGATCGCAGTTCGTGTCGACGAGCCCGATGATCGGAATCCGCAGGCGCTGCGCCTCGCGTACCGCGATCGCCTCGGTCTTCAGGTCGATCACGAACACCGCGTCGGGAAGCCGTTGCATGTTCTTCACGCCACCGAGGTTCGCGCGCAGCTTCTCGAGGTCGGCCAGCGCGGCCATCCGCTCGCGCGTGGGCAGCAGCTGGAGCTGGCCCTCGGACTCGTAGCGCTCGAGGTCGTGCAGCCGCTTGATCCGCAGCGAGATCGTCTGGAAGTTCGTCAGCAGACCGCCAAGCCAGCGGTGGTTGACGTACGGCATGTCCGCCGCCTCTGCGTTCTCTTTGATCGTGTCGCGCGCCTGCTTCTTGGTTCCGACGAACAGCACTGTGCCGCCGCGACGCGACACGTCCGCGGCGAACTGGCGCGCGTCTTCCAGCAGGACCTGCGTCTGTAGGAGGTCGATGATGTAGTTCCCGTCACGCTCGCCGAAGATGAATCGGCGCATCTTGGGATTCCATCGACGCGTCTGGTGGCCGAAATGGACGCCGGCCTCCAGCAGCTCCTTGATGCCAATCTGAGCCACTAGGTCTACTCCCTTATGTTGGTTTGCATCGCCCGCTCATACGCGCTCGCGGACCTCGGCTAACGAGGCAGGGCGCGATCCGCATGAACGGGATCGGGGTTGGTCGACTGAGTTTACGCAAGTTTTGATGCGCCGCTACGTTTTCAGGTGTAGCGGGCCATTCGCTTCCCCTACCTTCAGCGGTGGCTCGTGCGCGGGCCGAACCTCCCTTCCCCTACCTCCGGTGGCTCGGTTCGCAACGTCAGGCGGGGCGGCTGTGGACGGGCCGCCCCGCCGTCTATTTGTGGCGGCCATGCACGCCCGGGCAGCCCTTGCTCCGGTTATTTGTTGGGCGAGAAGGTCTGGGTTGGCTGCGCGGGACGAGACCCGCGCGAGGGCTGCCGGGCGCGCACCGGCCGCCCTTAGACAGCTTGGGATCCGGACTCTGTTGCCCGCCTGTTATTCCCCCGGGTCCGCTATCGCGAGGGCGGCTATCAGGTCATCTGGGAGGGGGGAGGTGACGTCGATGGGGTCGCCGGTGACCGGATGGTCGAAGGCGAGCCTTGTGGCGTGGAGGAACTGGCGGGTTAGGCCGAGCTGGCCGGCGTTGCCGTACTGCGGGTCGCCGCAGACGGGATGGCCGATCGCCGCCAGATGGACGCGGATCTGGTGGGTGCGGCCGGTCTCGAGCACGATGCGCAGCAGCGCGGTGGCCGGCAGCAGCCGCTCGATCTCGAAATGGGTGCGCGCCTCGCGGGGGTCGTCGCTGTCGATCGACATCAGCTTGCGGTCGCGCCGGTGGCGCCCGATCGGCGCGTCGATCGTCCCGGTCCTAGCCGGCGGATGGCCGTCGACCAGCGCCAGGTACTCGCGGCGCAGCCGGCGACGCGCAAGCAGCGATTTGAGCGCGCGATGGACCGCGTCGTTCTTGGCGACGACCAGCAGCCCCGACGTGTCGCGATCGAGGCGATGGACGATCCCCGCCCGCCACGGCTCCTCGCCGCCGGCGGCACGCCCCTCGAGCGCCTGAGCGAGCGTCCCCTCCCAGTGACCGCGGGCGGGATGCACGACGACGCCCGCAGGCTTGTCGACCACCAGCAGGTACTCATCCTCGTAGGCGATGCCGAACTCCGCATCGTGCGCACCATCCACCGCCGACGCCGCCTCCAGCACATCGTCGATCTCGATCGCCTCCCCCGACTGGACCAGGTGGCGCTTGGGCCTGAGCGAGCCGTCGACTCGGACGTGGCCGGAGTCGATCAGCGCCTGCGCTCGCGCCCGCGAGCCGAGCGGACCCGCGAGGAACCGGTCCAACCGCGTGCCCGCCGCCGCGTCGGGCACGCGCAGCTCGATGCGGGTGCCGGCGCTCACTGCCGCCTGCCCTCGAGCACGTACAGCAGTATGAGGACGCCGAACGTGATTGACATGTCGGCGACGTTGAACGCCGGCCAGTGCGGGAGCTTGATGAAGTCGGTCACCGCACCGTGCGCGATCCGGTCGATCAGGTTGCCGAGCGCTCCGCCGACCAGCATCCCGGTCGGCAGCCACAGCAACGGCCGGTCGGGGCGCCTCGCGAGATAGCCGAGGAGGGCCGCGAGCGCCACCAGCGTCAGCACGATCACGAGCGCCCCTCCCCCGGCGAACAGAGAGAAGGCGACGCCGGTGTTCCGGTCGTGCACGAGCGTCACGCCCGGTAGAAACTTGTGGTGATCCCCGAGCTCGACATCGGACCGGACCAGGCTCTTGGTCACCTGGTCGAGGATCACGACGATGGCCGCCACCAGCGCGGCGCGTGCGAAGGCCCCCACCCGGACCGATGCGGTCGTCTGAGTCATCTCGCGCGGGCGCTCAGCCCGCAACCACGACCCTCGGCATCAGCCCGAGATCAGCTTGACCACGATGTCCTGCACGATGTACAGGACGATGATCGCGATCATCGGCGTCAGATCGAACATGCCGATCGGCGGGATGAAGCGGCGGAAGATCTTCAGGTAGGGCTCGCAGACGTCCCGCAGGAAGCTCATGACCGCGTCTACATACCGCGTATAGGGCGGGCGCAGGCCCAGCGAGAACATCATGTTGAGCAGGATGTACACGAAGATCAGCAGGATGTAGACGAGGAACAGCGCCTGCACGTAGTTGGCGATGTCGCCGCGGGTGAGGGCTGCGAACAGCATCAGTTGTGGGCCCCGACGACGGCGTCGATCGCGTCCTGGAACGCGGGCCGTATCCCGCCGCGCTCGAGTGCTGCCAGGCCGCGCGCGGTGGTGCCTCCGGGCGAGCTCACCTCGCGCCGGACGGCGAGCGTGTCGTAGTCGCGGGTTTCGAGCAGCGCGGCGGTCCCGGCCATCGTCTCGGCGACGAGCCGGCCGGCGAGGCCTGCCGCGAGTCCGTGGCGCACCGCCGCGTCGACCTGGGCCTCAACCAGCAGCGCCTGGTAGGCCGGACCGACCCCCACCACGGCACCGGCCGGGCCGATCAGCCCCTCTGGAACCTTGACCACGACTCCCACCCTCCCGAACAGCGCGAGCACCTCCGCCTCAAGCTCAGCGTCGACCTCGACCTGGCGCTCGGGCGAGTAGCAGATCACGCCGCGCCGGACCTCGACCGGGGTGTTCGGCATCAACCGGAACACCGGGACGCCGTACGCGGAGCGCAAGCTCCCGGTGTCGATCCCGCTCAGCACCGACGCGACCGCCTTGGCGTGACCGGCTAGCTCGGCGCTCACCGAATGGAACTGCGCCGGCTTGTGGCACAGCACGACGAGATCGGCGCGATCAGCAACCTCGACGTTCGAGTCGACCGCTTCCCCCCGAGCTCGTCCGCCAGCGCCCTCGCTCGGCCCGACCCGCTGTCGGACACGAGGACCGGATCACCCCAGCCACGCGCGAGCGCGCGGGCCATGTTGCCAGCGCCGATAAGTCCGACCTGCATGAGATGAAATCTACCGGTGCGGAACCCGGGCGCTCGATGCGGTCTCGCATCGAGGCTCAGATCGCGACGACCCGCGACCGCAGGCGGGCTCAGCTCTGATTGAAGAACCCCTTCTCAAGCAGCCGGGCGCGCTCCTCCGCCGACACCTCGACGTTGCGCGGAGTGAGCAGGAACACCTTGTCGGCGATCCGCTGCATACCGCCGTCGAGGGCGTACGTGAGCCCGCTCGAGAAGTCGATCAGGCGCTTTGACAGGTCGTGGTCCGTGCTCTGGAGGTTCAGGATCACGGGGATCGCCTCCTTGAACTTGTCGGCGACGTCCTGGACCTCGTTGAAGTTCTTAGGCGCGACGAAGTGGACGCGCACGTCGCCCCCACTCCGACCGTTTCCGCGTCCGCCGCTCACGGGCCGAAGCGATGTCGTGCGGCGGTCGGCATCGGGATCGTCGGCGAAAATGTCATCGAACTCGTCGCGCCGGCGCCGCGAGCTGAGACGCCGCACGTTCGGGCGGTCGCGGTACGCGTCCTGGGCCTCCGCCTCCGGCTCGGTGTAAGGCTCGAGGTCATCCTCGTAATCCTCGTCATCCGCCAGCCCGAAGTACATGAGCGTGCGGTGCCAAGTATCTCGTAAGGCCATCTCGGATTCGAAGTTTCGGTGGGAGACTGTAATTCCCTGCTGTGATTATGACGCGCCGGAGCGGTACAAGCTTGTGCCGAGTCGCACAATCGTCGCGCCCTCCTGGACGGCGACCAGGTAGTCCTGGCTGGTCCCCATCGACAGCTGGCGCAGGTCGTGCTCGCCGGCGAGCTCCCGGAGCGCCGCGAAATGCGGTCGGCTGGCCTCCGGGGTCGGCGCGAGTGGGGGCATGGTCATCAGCCCCGCGACCCTGACCGGACACCGTTCCAGGTACCCCGCCAGCTCAGACGGGGCGATCCCGCTCTTGCCGGCCTCGCCGGCGACGTTGACCTCGATCAGGATCTCGGTGTCGGCGGCGCCGTGTCGCCCCAGCTGCTCGAGCGCCGACTCGCTCGCCACCGTCTCGATGTAACGGACGAGGGGCAGCACCTCGCGGACCTTGCGGCTCTGGAGATGGCCGATGAAGTCCCACGTGAACGCGCCGGGGTGCGCCTCCGCCTTGACTACGAGCTCCTGCGCACGGTTCTCGCCGACGAGCTCGATGCCAGCCTCGGCGAGCACCGCGAGTTCATCGACATGCACGTACTTGACCGCGGCGAGGATCTGCACATCGGCCGGATCGCGGCCGACGACGGCGATCTCGGACCGGACCCGCTCGAGGTTCGTCCGGACATCCTCGGCCCGGAGGCCCCTGATCAGCTCAACCACACCAGGCCGCCCTGCCGGCCGGTGACGCCGTGGTCGCGGCGGTGAGAGAAGAACAGCGCCTCGTCCGAGCAGATCGTGCACAACTCGACGTCGTGCACGGTCTGCACGCCGGCTCGCTCGAGCTGGGCGCGCGCGATCGCCTTCAGGTCGAGGTTGCGGCCGCGGCGCGCGCGCTCGCCGTGGCCGGCGAACACCTCGTGCACCTCCTCGCCGACCTCGTAACAGCATGGCCCGGCGCCCGGGCCGATCGCCGCCGCCAGCTGGCCGTCGGCTCCGAGCTCGCGGATCGCGCGGACGCCCTCGGCCACGATCCCGCCGGCCAGCCCCCGCCAGCCGGCGTGGAGCATCGCGACAGCGCCGCCATCGTCCCCGCCGTCTCCTCCGCGGCCTGCGAGCGCGATCGGCAGGCAATCCGCGGTCAGCACCATCGGCGCGATCCCACCGAGCCGGGTCGCCTGGCCGTCGGCCTCCGGCAGCTCGATCCCCCCGTCGGGCAGCGGCGCGACGAACGCGTCGGCGGTGTCGGTGACGGTCCGCACGAGCGTTCCGTGGACCTGCCGTATGTGCGCCGGCCGGGCCCCGACCTGCTCCTGCAACCTGGCGCGGTTGCGCCGCACCGCGTCGGGACGGTCGTCGGTCAGGCGGCCCAGGTTCAGGCTCGCGTACGGACCTTCGGAGAATCCGCCGCGGCGGGTGGTGAATACCGCCTGGGCGCCGGCGAGCGCGATCCCCACGTGCTCCTCCCAGGCATAGAAAGGCGCCGACAACCTCATCCAGCTTTTTGTAGCAACCGGCACGGAGGCGAGCCGGCTACTCGGGTGCGCCGGCGGCGTCGAGCGCCGCGGCGAGCTCCTGCTCGCGCCCGGACGCCCGCCGGTCGAGCTTCGCGGCCAGCGCGGCGCGCAGCCCGCGCCCGATCGCCGGGCCTTCCGGAATGCCCGCCGCGATCAGATCGCCACCGTCGATCGTCAGCCGGACATGGCGGAGCGCCTCGAGCCATTCGCGGGCCTGCTTCTCGGGCCCGAGCGCGCCGGCGAGCGCGACCAGCTCCGCCGGCGCCCCTGCCGCGGCGCTCGCGATCTCCGACGGCGCGCGCGCCGTGCTCAGCGCGCGCGCGAGGTCGCCGGCGCGCGTCGCGCCGGCGACGATCGCGTCGCGGTCCTCGGCCTCGAACGCGAGCGAATCGAGCAACGCCCCCAGCTCGGGGGCCGGCACCTCGCGGGCGGCCACCGCCAGCGCGATCCGGTCGCGCCGCGCGCCGTCGGGCAGGAGCGCGAGCGCGCGCCGGGCGAGGTCCGCATCCTCGAGGCCGAACCCCGGGTGGATCGCGCCGTCGAGCCCGAGCTCGCCGAGCCCGGCGAGCGCCCGCACCGGGTCGTGCTCGCGGGCGAGCAGCCGAAGCTCCGCTCCGACTCGCGGGCCGCTGACGGTGCGCACCGCGCCGCCCGCGATCGCCCGGTCGGCCAGCGCGCGCGTATGCAGCTCGATCTCGAACCCGAGACGGGTGGCGTAGCGGACAAGCCTGAACAGCCGCGTCGGGTCATCGATGAAGCTCTGGTCGTGGAGCACGCGGAGCCGGCGGGCGTCGAGGTCCTCGAGCGCCGGCAGCACCGAGGTCAGCTCGCCGGCGCGGTCGCCGGCGAGCGCGAGCGCGAGCGTGTTGACCGTGAAGTCCCGCCGCTCGAGGTCCTCCGCGAGCGGGGCCGGCGCCACGTCGGGGAGCGCCCCCGGGTGGGCGTACGTCTCGCGGCGAGCGCGAGCGATGTCGTAGCTGAAGCCGTCGAGCGTGACGGTCGAGGTCCCAAAGCGGTCATGAACCTTCAGCTCGCCGCCGAGCGAGGCTGCAAACGCGGCTGCGTCGTCCTCGACCACCAGATCGAGGTCGAACGGGGTGCCTCCGAGTAGCAGGTCGCGCACCGCGCCGCCAACCAGCCACACCGTGGGCGCGTCCGGCAGCCGGCCGGCCAGCGGTCGCGCGGCCGGCAACGCGACCGCTCGCTCGAGGAGCTCGGGAAGAAACTCGGACATAGTCATAGTTTCTTCCCAAGCGCCTCCTGGTGGCGGGTCACGGCTCCGCGTGGTGATCCCGTCGACGTTCGCAGTCGCGGGATTCCGGGAGACCGCTGGCTAGCATGCTGCCCATGCCGAGTCCCGGTTCGCGACGGTGGCTGCGGTGGGGACTCGTCGCCGGAGCGATCGTTCTGATCGCGGCTGGAGGCGCAGTGGCCTACGCCCTGTTCCACGCGCCACACAACGTCTCCCATCCCAACGTCGAATTCACGGCGCCGACAACGACGGCAGCCCCCAAGAAGGTCGTCGTCAACAACTTCTCCTGGCCGCGGTACGGCTACGACGCCGAGCGCACGCACTTCTTCCCCGGAAGCAAGGTCCCCGAGCCGCCGCTGCACGTCGGCTGGCGCTTTCAGGACTACGCGCTGCTCGAGTTCCCGCCGGTCATCTTTCAGAACACGCTGTATCTGATCGACGACGACGGCTCGGCGAAGGCGCTCGATAAGCGCACCGGCCACAAGCTGTGGGAGACCAAGGTGGGAACGCTCGCCGCCGCTTCGCCGGCGCTCGGGCTCGCACAGGGGTTGATGTACGTCGGGCTGCTCTCGACGAACGGGCACGCCGACCAGAGACCCGGCAACGGGCGGTTCGTGGCGCTGTCGATGAAGACCGGTCGGATCGTGTGGTCGAGGGTCATCCCCGCCGGCACCGAGTCCTCACCGATCGCCTGGGGCAACGCCGTGTACTTCGGCGACCAGAGCGGGACCGTGTACTCGCTGAACGCGACCACCGGCCACGTCAACTGGACCTATCACGCGACCGCCGCCGTCAAGGGCGGGCCGGCGCTGTCGAACGGCATCCTGTACTTCGGCGACTACTCCGGCCACGCGTACGCCGTCAACGCGGCCACCGGCCACCAGGTCTGGGCGGTCAACACCAACGGCGCCGACTTCGGCTTCGGGTCGGGCAACTTCTACTCGACGCCCGCTGTCGCGTTCGGCCGCGTCTACATGGGCAACACCGACGGGCGCGTGTACTCGTTCGCGGCCAAGACCGGCCAACTCGCCTGGGCCACGGGCACGGGCGCGTACGTGTACGCGTCGGCCGCGGTCGACAACACGCCGGGGCTCGGCCCGACGATCTACCTCGGGTCCTATGACGGCAACTTCTACGCGTTCAACGCCAAATCCGGCGCGATCAGGTGGCGCCATCCGGCTGGCGGCAAGATCTCGGGCTCGGCCACGATCGTCGGCAACGTCGTTTACTACTCGGACCTGGGCACGAAGACCACAGCGGGTCTCAACCTGCGCACCGGCCGGAAGGTGTTCTCGTTCCCCGACGGCGCGTTCAACCCGGTCGTGGCCGACGACGGCGCGATCTATCTGAGCGGCTACACGATGCTCTACCAGATGCTTCCCAGCAAATGACCGCCGACCGCGCTCACGCGCTAACGTAATCCCCACACAGCGCTCGCGTGAACTCCATATAGCGGTCTCCGCGCTCACGAAACGCCCGCACAGGGCGTGCAATGAAGCTCGCATGGAACGTGCGTTCGAATGCTTCTTGCTATCCTGGTATGTCTATGCGTTGTCGTAGTGGAAGTCATTGCCAGGAGCCGACACTGCAGGGCCGTAGGTTCTGCGCGGAGCACGCAGCGGAGCTCGATCGCATGCGCGAGGAGCTGAAGGATGCCGCCGCCGCCCGCATCGGTCGTGGTCGGCCCAAGCGGTCCTCGACGTGTTGCCGCCCTGGCTGTTATGAGCCCCGCGTCCCGCCTGCTGCGTATTGCGATGCATGCGCCGCCGCCGGATACGTGGAAGAGGCCGCTTAACCGCGGCCGCCTTCAACCGGGCCCAACATAAACATTTGTAGCTTTGCCGAGTAAGGCCGCGGGATTTTGCGGCCCGCCTTCGCCTGCCCTCGGCTTCGGCTGATCGCCCGGCCCGCCGCCCGGCGCGCTTCCGCTTTGCTGTCGCAGTACGACCGGATCGGGCGCGAGGGCGGCGGGCCGGACGTCTCAGCCTCGCTCGTAGCTCTGTCGAGGGCCAGAGGCTCTCGCTAGTCCACGGGACGGACAGATACCCCGTCGTGGGCCAGCGCGGTCTTGATTTCGGGGACGGTGTGCTGACCGTAATGGAGGATCGAGGCGCACAGCACCGCGTCGGCGCCCGCCTCGATTGCCGCCGTCAGGTGCTCGAGCGCGCCGGCGCCACCGGAGGCGATCACCGGGACTCCGACCGCGGTGGCGACCGCTCCGGTCAGCCCGAGGTCGTAACCGGCGTTCGTGCCGTCGCGGTCCATGCTCGTCAAGAGGATCTCCCCCGCGCCGCGCTCGACGCCCTCTCGCGCCCACTGCACCGCGTCCCGGCCGGTCGGCGTCCGCCCGCCGGCGACGAACGCCTCCCAGCCCGAATCCGCGCGCGCCTTGGCGTCGATCGCGAGCACGACGCATTGGGCGCCGAACGTGGCCGCCAGGTCGTCGAGCAGCTCCGGCCGCGCCAGCGCCGCTGAGTTGATCGACACCTTGTCGGCGCCGGCGTCGAGCACCGCTTGCGCGTCGGCGACCGAGCGGATGCCGCCGCCGATCGTGAACGGGATGAACACGTCATCGGCGGTCCTGCGCGCGAGCTCGACGACCGTGTCGCGCTTGTCCGAGGTCGCGGTGATGTCGAGGAAAACGAGCTCGTCCGCCCCGGCGGAGTCGTAGCGACAGGCGAGCTCGACCGGATCGCCGGCGTCGCGCAGATCGACAAACCCGACGCCCTTGACCACGCGACCGCGGTCTACGTCGAGGCATGGGATCACGCGCTTGTAGTGCATCAGCGGTTGAGCACGGCCTGCGCCTCGCCGACCGTGAACCGCCCCTCGTACAGGGCCTTGCCGACGATTACCGCGCGCAGGTTGACCTGCCGGAGCTCGACCAGCGCCCGCAGGTCGTCCAGCGAGGAGACGCCGCCCGAGTACGCGTAGATGCCGCGGACGGCCTCGGCGACGCGGCGGGCGCCGTCGAGGTCGGGGCCGCCGAGCATGCCGTCGCGGTCGATGCTCGAGTACACGAATCGCCGCACCCCGCGGGCGCCGAGCCGCTCGATCACCGCCTCGATCGGGATGTCGGTCTGCTCGGTCCATCCCGCGCCCGCGAGCTTCCCGTCGCGAGCGTCGATCGACACCACGACGCGGTCTCCGAGCTCGGCCACGGCCTGGTCGAGGAAGTCGATGTCGGTGTAGGCCGCGGTCCCGATCACGACCCAGGCCGCGCCGGCGCCGACCGCATCCCGGACGGCCTCGATCGTCCGAAGCCCGCCGCCCACCTGGACCGGCACGTCCACCTCCGCGACGATCCGCCGGATGTGGTCGATGTTGACGGGGGCGCCGGTGCGGGCGCCGTCGAGGTCGACGACGTGCAACTCTCGCGCGCCATCGCTCACCCACCGGCGCGCGGCGTCGAGGGGATCGGCGTCGTACACCGTGCGCTGATCGAATTCCCCGCGGTTCAGGCGCACCGCCTTGCCCTCGAGGATGTCGACGGCGGGCAGCAGGATCATGCGTGCACGCTCGCCGCGCCCGCGCACACCCCGACGAAGGTCTCCAGCATGCGAAGGCCGTGCAGCGACGACTTCTCGGGGTGGAACTGGACTCCCAGCACCGCTCCGCTACCGACGATCGTGGCGAACCGCTCGCCGTACTCGGTCGTGCCGATGACCGTGTCGCGATCGGCTGGTCGCACGGCATAGGAGTGCACGTGGTAGAAGGGGCAGCCGCGCTCCGGGAGGCTCGCGAGCAGTGGCGAGGAGCGCTCGAACCGGACCTCGTTCCAGCCGATGTGCGGGATCCGCAGCCCGCCGGCCTCAAGGCGCGTGACCTCGCCGGCGATCAGGCCGAGCCCGGCGGTGCCGCCGAGCTCTTCGGAGCGGTCGAACAGCAGCTGCATCCCCAGGCACACGCCAAGCAATGGCGTACCCTGCTCGACGCGCGCCTGGATCAGGTCGACCAGGCCGAGTTCGCGCAGGTTGTGCATAGCCTTGGGAAACGCTCCGACGCCGGGTAGCACCAGCCCGTCGCAGGCATCCAGCTCCTCGTGATCGTGGGTGACCGACACGCGAGCGCCGACGTGGGCGAGCGCCTTCTCGACCGAGCGCCGGTTCCCCATCCCGTAGTCGATAACGCCCACGTGCGTCACACCAGCGTCCCCTTCGTGCTCGGCACGCCGCGCTCGGTGCCGTCGAGCGCGACCGCGGCTCGGAGCGCGCGTGCCAGGGCCTTGAACGCCGCCTCGATCACGTGGTGGGCGTTGGTCCCGCGCTCGACCGTGAGGTGCAGCGTGAGCTTCGCGTTCAGCGCCAGCGCGCGGCAGAACTCCTCGACGAGCTCGTGGTCGAAGTTCCCGATCGCGCCGGGCGGCAGCGTGGCCTCGAATGCGCACAGCCCGCGCCCGGAGACGTCGATCGCGCACGAGGCGCGGGCCTCGTCCATCGGGATCGTGGCCTGGCCGTAGCGGGCGATCCCGGCGCGGTCACCGAGCGCCTCGTCGAGCGCCTGGCCGATGCAGATGCCGACGTCCTCGACCGTGTGGTGAGCGCCGGTCTCGAGGTCGCCGCGCGCCTGTACGCCAAGGTCGAGGTGGCCGTGACGGGCGAGCAGGTCGAGCATGTGGTCGAAGAAGCCGACGCCGGTGTCGCGCTCGCCGGCGCCGTGGCCGTCGAGGGCGAGGCTGACCTTGATCTCGGTCTCGCCGGTCTTGCGTTCAATCAGGCCGATTCGTGTCATCGAGGCTCATTGTCTCCAAAAGGCGCCGCCGCCAGGCGCCGCCGTCGATTCTCTCTTCATCCGTGCCTCCATCGACCTTGCGTGGAGCTCGAACCCCTCGGCTCGCGCCAGCGGTGCCGCCGAGCGCGCGAGCTCGGATGCCGCGCCGACGTGGACCTCGCTGAACCGCCGCAGAAAGTGCTCGGGGGACACGGCGGACGCGAACCGGGCGGCCCCGTTCGTCGGCAGGATGTGGTTCGAGCCCGCGATGTAGTCGCCGAAGGCGGTGGCGGCGGCGGCCCCGACGAACAGGCATCCGGCTCGGGTGACGCGATCCGCGAGCGCCTCGACCTCGGCGCCGACGAGCTGGAGGTGCTCGGGGGCGAACGCCTGGGCGAACGCGAGCGCAGGTTCTGCACCCGGAGCCTCGACGATGCACGCCACCGCCCCGGTGTCGGCTCCGTGGCTCAGGCGCTCCTCGAACGCGTCGAGTAGCCGCGCGCTGTCGGAGGCCGCGACCACCAGCGTGCCGGGGCCGTGCTCGGCCTGCGCTAGCAGGTCCAGGGCGAGCGGCTCGGGGTCGACGCCCCCGGCGGCGAGGACAAGCAGGTCGCTCGGGCCGGCGAAGCCGTCGATCCCGACCTGTCCGAACACCTGGCGCTTGGCCTCCTGGACGTACAGGTTCCCGGGGCCGACGATCACGTCGACGCCAGGGACGGACTCGGTCCCGTAGGCGAGCGCGGCGATCGCGTGGGCGCCGCCCATCCGGTACACCGTGTCGACGCCGGCGAGCCGGCACGCCGCCAGCACCACCGGATCGAGGTCCCCGTCGGACCGCGGAGGCGAACACACGGCGATCTGCTCGACGCCGGCGATCCTCGCGGGAACCGCCCCCATCACGACCGTGCTCGGATACGGGGCGCGTCCGCCGGGCACGTAGATCGCGGCGCGCTCGACTGCGGCCGTGCGGTGGATAACACGGTTCTGACCGAGCTCCGTCACCCGCGGCGGACCGGGTTTGTGCGCGCCCGCCACCGCCTCGACGTTCTCGATCGCGCGCTCGATCCCGTGCCGGACCGCCGGATCGAGCGCGGCCAGCGCCGCGTCGAGCTCGTCATCTCCGACCAGCAGCGCCTGCGGTTCGCGGCCGCCTGTGTCGAGCGTGCGAGAGTAGTCGCGGACAGCCCGGTCGCCACCGGCGCGCACGGTCGCGATGATCAGCGCGACTCCGTCACGGACCGATTCCGCCGGCGGCACGAGCGTACGGATGTGGGCTGCCACATCGGCGGCGTCACCGCTCAGCGCGAAGCGCTCACATCGCATCGAGCCGCTCCAGCAACGCGTCGATCGCCGGCGCCTTGAGCTTGTGCGCCACCGGATTGGCGATCAGACGCGCGGTGCTGCGCGCGATCTCCTCGCGGACGACGAGCCCGTTCTCGCGCAGCGTCGTGCCGCTCGCGGTGAGGTCGACGATGCCCTCGACGAGCCCGGTGAGTGGCGCCAGCTCGACCGAGCCCTTGACCTCGACGATCTCGGCCTGGCGGCCGGTCTCGAGGAAGTAGCGGGTGGCGATCCGCGGGTACTTGGTGGCGATCCGGACCACGCCGAGCCGTCGCAGCGCTTCGGCCGCGGGATCCTCGCCGGCGACGGTCGCGAGCACCATCGTGCAGTGCCCGTAGCCGAGGTCGACCAGCTCGTACAACTCGCGCTCGGACTGCTCCATCAGCACGTCCTTGCCGGTGATCCCGAGGTCGGCGGCGCCGGCCTCGACGTACGTGGGAACGTCCGAGGGCCGCATCGTGATGATGCCGGCGTCCTCGAACAAGAGCTTGCGATCGTTGTCGCGGACGTCGCGCGTGCTCAGCCCGAGCCGGTCGAGCAGGCCGAGCGTGCTGTCGAACAGCGCCCCTCGTGGGACCGCGATCCGCAGCGCGCTCACGGGCGCCGCCCCCGGCCGCGTTCCTCGCCGGTCAGTGCGATGTGGAGGCGCTCGACGTTGAGCGCGAATCCGACGGCCGGGAGCGGACGGCCGAACTGGCCGAGCAGCTCGTCGTAGCGTCCGCCGATCCCGATCGGTACGCCGTAGGCGGGGTCATAGACCTGGAAGATCGCACCGGTGTAGTAGCCGAGGCTCCGCACGAGGCCGAGGTCGAAGATGATCCGTTCGGCGACGTTCGGCGCGAGCAGCGCATGAACCGACCGCATCCCGGTGACCGCGGTGTGGAGCGGCCCTTCCAGATCCTCGAGCACGTCGGGACCGCCTCGGGTTTGCGGCGCGTGGAGCAGCAGCTCGGCGGCAGCGGGATCGACTCCGAGCGATCTCACCTCGCGCTCGAGGCCGACAAAGTCGCCATCGACGAGCTCGGTGAGGATCCGCTCGCGGCGATCGGGATCGACACCCAGGCCGTCGAGCAGCGTGGGATAAAGCGAGGCGTCGCCGAGGCCGACTCGATACGTCTCGAGACCGGCGGCGTCGAGCGCCGCGCACAGCACCGACAGGACCTCCGCCGTACCGTGCGGCGAGGTGGCGCCGATCAGCTCGATCCCGGCTTGGAGGAACTCCCGCGACTGGCCACGCTGCGGGCGGACGCCGCGGTACGCGTGAGCGAAGTAGCAGAAGCGCAGCGGCGGCTCGCTGTCTCGGTAGCGGGTCGACACCAGCCGCGCGATCGGGACGGTCATGTCCGAGCGGAGCACGAGCACGTGGCCGTGCTCGTCGAACATGCGGTACGCGGGGCGGCTCGCGTGCATGTTGGCGCGATCGAACGTGCCCTCGTACTCGAGCGCCGGCGTGTAGACCTCGCCGTAGCCGGCCCGCTCGAACACCTCGCGGATGCGGTCGGTCATCGCCCGCAGCTCGCGCATCTCGTCGGGCAGGAAGTCTCGCGTTCCGCTGGGAATGCGGTCAACCATTGCCCGGGACTGTGTCAGTTACGGCTCGCCGGGGGCGCTGTGAGTCAGACCGTGACCGGCACGTCGTCCTCGCGCCTGATTTGCGCCCCGAGGTCGCGCAGGCGCTCGTCGATCCGCTCGTATCCGCGGTCGATGTGGCGGACGTTGCCGATCTCGGTGACGCCGTCAGCCGCGAACGCGGCGATCAGCATCGCCATGCCGGCACGGATGTCCGGCGAGTCAACGCGCTGGCCGTGCAGGCGGCGCGGTCCCACCACCATTGCCCGGTGCGGATCGCAGATCGTGATCGAGGCGCCCATCAGGACGAGCTTGTCGACGAAGAACAGCCGGTTCTCGAACATCCACTCGTGGATCATCACCGACCCATGGGCCTGAGTGGCGAGCGCGAGCGCGACGCTGGTCAGGTCGGCCGGGAACGCGGGCCAGGGGCCGTCCTGCACCTTGGGGGTATGGTCGCCCTTGTCGTTGCGGACGACGAGCTCCTGGTTGCCGGGGACGATGATGTCGGCGCCGCGCACCTCGGTCCGTAGGCCCAGGCGGTCGAACACGAGGCGGATCATCCGGAGGTCCTCGGTGACCGTGTCCTTGACGACGAGTTCGCCACCGGTGACGCCGGCGAGCGCGATGAACGAGCCGATCTCGATGTGATCGGGGGCGATGGAATGCGTGCATCCTCGGAGGCTGCCGACGCCGTGGACGGTCATCACGTTCGAGCCGATTCCGTCGATCTGGGCGCCCATCGCGACGAGCATCCGGGCCAGGTCCTGGACGTGCGGCTCGGAGGCGGCGTTGCGGATCACGGTCGGACCCCGCGTCAGCGCGGCGGCCATCAGGGCATTCTCGGTGGCCATCACCGACGGCTCGTCCATCAGGAAGTCGCACGGCCGCAGGCCGAGCGCTGCCTCGACCCTGATGTCGCCGCGGTCATCGTCGACGGTGGCGCCGAGCGCACGGAACGCGTCGAGATGCGGATCGAGGCGGCGGCGGCCGATCACATCGCCACCGGGAGGTGGCATGTGAGCCTGGCCGAACCGCGCCAGCAGCGGTCCCGCGAGCAGGAACGAGGCGCGGATACGCTCCGACAGCTCGCGGTCGACCTCGCAGCTGTCGACGGTCGAGGCGTCGATCGAGATCTCGCTGGGACCGAGCCATTGGACTCTGGCTCCAAGCTGCTCGAGCAGCAGCGTCATCGCCTCCACGTCCCTGATCCGGGGCACGTTTCGGAGGATCACTTCGTCGTCTGTGAGCAGGCACGCGGCCAGGATCGGGAGCGCGCCGTTCTTGTTGCCGGCGGGAGTAATCGTGCCCGACAGGGGCCTCCCGCCTTCGATTACGAACTTTTCCATAGGGGGCCGGAGCGTACCTTCTCGCGTGGGCAGACCCGGGCTCGGTGCCTGCGGGCGCCGAGTCGACGCGCGTTTGGCTCGCTTCTGCGGCGCTTCGGTCCGGGCCGAGGGCGACGGGGACCCCTTCCCGCGAGCATCGATGATCCGGAGATGCTCAGCTAGGGTTCCCGCCATGCCGGAGCAGCTTTCGAGAGACGCGGCGTGGGACCTTCTTTGTGAATGGACTTCTTCTGACTCGCTGCGGCGCCACATGCTCGCGGTCGAGGCGGCGATGCGCACGTACGCGCCGCGGTTCGGCGGCGACGTCGAGCTGTGGGGGCTGACCGGCCTCCTCCACGATCTCGACTACGACCGGTATCCGAATCTGGAGGACGGCCACCCGCGCTACGCGCTGCGCGAGCTCGAGGCCCGCGGGTACCCGCCCGAGCTGGTCCGGGCAGTGGCCTCCCACGCCGATTTCCTCGGCGTGTCGCGCGATTCGCCGATGGAGAAGGCGCTGTTCGCAGTCGACGAGCTGTCGGGTTTCATCCTCGCCTGTGCGTACGTCCGCCCCGAGAAGCTCCAGGGCATGACGCCCAAGTCGGTCAAGAAGAAGCTGAAGCAGCCGAGCTTCGCGGCGGCGGTCAACCGCGAGGAGCTTCGCCACGGCGCGGACGAGCTCGGGGTCGACTTCGACGAGCACCTGACGATCGTGATCGGGGCGCTGGCCGAGCGCGAGGATGAACTGATGCCCGCCGGCGCGGATTAGGCGCTCGCGCGGCGCTGCTCGTACTCGGCGAGGCTCGGTACCACCCCGAGCGACTCGAGCAGCCGCGCGAACTCAATCGCGCGCCGCACCGGACCGTCGCCGCATATCACAGCCAGGCTCCGCCGCTGGCGCTCGAGGCGGCGCTGCGTGCCCAGCAAAACCGTCAAGCCGAACGAGTCGATGAACTCGGCCTGGCTCAGGTCTATGACGACATCACCGGTTTGCTTGCGGACGATGTCGTCGAGCAGGGGCGTCAGCTTCCGCGCGGTGAGAACGTCGAGCTCACCGGTGACCGCGAGCACCGTCGCTTCCGGCACCCGGCGGGTGCTCAGCGCCAACTGAACCGGCCCCCGCGGCCGCAGCGACCGGCCAACCCTCGGGTGATCTGCGGTTCCACTCATCAGCGCCGCATTCCCTGCCGGGATGATCCCCTCGGGGGCTTGCACCAAAACTTGGGGTGTCGGGCCTCCCGCACCTCGCTCAGGACCTCGCCCTGCGGCGCTTGTACTCGCCGAGGCTGGACACGACGTTCAGCATCTCGGTGAGGCCGATCAGCTCGAGCGTCCTTCCCACAGGCCCGGTGCCGCAGATGACCGCGAGATGCCGCGTCGCGCGCCGGCGGGCGTTCACCAGCACGTGGATCCCCGCCGAGTCCATGAACGTGATCTCGGACAGGTCGATCGCGATCGGGCGCGCTTCGGTGCTGAGGATCGCGTCGAGCTCGGCGGCCAGTAGCGGAGCTGTCAGCAGATCGAGCTCGCCACGGACCGCCACGATCGTGGCCTCCGCTTCGGTTCGGACCACGACTGTCAGCTCACCAGGCGCCTCTTGCGACCTTGAATCGCCCGTGGCAGCGGCCGGGTCGTCGGGGTCGTGCATCAGTTACCGATTTGCGTTCGGGGGTCGCGCGTGGCGCGTTAGGAGGTCTTGTCGCGCGCTCGCCGGCAGGTACGAGGGGTTCGCGCGGTTGGTCGAGCGGGCCGTGATGCCCCAGCGGACGCGCCACCGACATCGTGTCTGCTCGGATTGGGCGCCTCGCTTGCCGGGAGCAAGTCGAGACGCCCCGAGAAGGTAGCCGCCGCTCGCGCGCCGGCAGCAGCCTTGGTCCGCACGCGGACGTCCGAATACGGACAGCGATGGTGGACTGCCGGCGCCGACAGTCCCCGTGGTCGCGGGCGCCCCAGCGCCGACCGCGCCCGTGGGTCGCTCGCCGGCGCCCCCCTGCGGTCACGCGCGCCACCCCACCCCGCGGGCGGCCCGGATCCGCCTCGTCGGCTATGGTCCCGCCGGCATGGCCGAGGCGGTCAAGATCGTCGTCCTCGAGGGCGACCAGACCGGTCAGGAGCTGCTCGAGCAGTCCTTGCGGCTGCTCGATCCGGCGCTGCTCGACATCGCGCTCGAGCTAGAGCGTTTCGATCTCTCGCTCGAGCATCGGCGCGCGACTTCAAATGGGGTCGTGACCGATGCCGCCAGGGCAATGCTCGAGGCTGGGCTGGGCCTCAAGGCGGCCACGATCACCCCCGAGGGCAAGGACGACGTCGGCTCCCCCAATCGCATCCTGCGCGAGGAGGTCGACGGCAAGGTGATCGTCCGCACAGGGCGCCGGCTTCCGGGCGTGGCGCCGATCGCCGGCGTGCACTACCCGATCTCCGTCGTACGGATGGCGGTCGACGACGCCTACGGGGCAAAGGAGTGGCGCGACGGCGACGCCGGGGACCCCTCGGAGATCGCCTACCGGACCGAGAAGATCACCCGCTCGACCTGCCGCGCGGTCGCCGAGTACGCGTTCCGCACCGCGGAGAAGATGAACGCTCGCGTCTACGGTGGCCCCAAGTGGACGGTGTCGCCGGTGTACGAGGGGATGCTCAAAGAGGAGCTCGACGCTGCCGCCGCCCGCCACCCGGCCACTGCGTACGAGCCAGTCCTGATCGACGCCACCTACGCCGGCCTGATGTCGGGAGCGACCGATGTGCCGCTCGTGATCCCGGCGCTGAACCGCGACGGCGACTGCCTCTCGGATCTGGTCCTGCCGATGTTCGGTTCGATCGCCGGCGCCGAGTCCGTTCTGCTGGCGTTCGACAACGAGACCTACGCCACGACCGTCGCGATGGCCGAGGCGCCGCACGGCACCGCGCCGGCGCTCGAAGGCAAGGACCTCGCGAATCCGCTCGCGATGATCCTGGCCTGCGGCGCGCTCCTCCGCCACGCGGCCGACCGTCAGGGGCCGGCGGCCGAGCGCGCATCGCGCGCGATCTACGAAGCCGCGCTCGAGGCAATCGGCTCGGGCTGCAAGACGCCCGACCTCGGCGGCAACGCCACCACCACCGAGTTCACGACCGAGGTGGTCAACCGGGTCGCGACGAAGATCGAGGTGTGGTCGTCGCTCGGCTCGGCGGCGTGAGCGACCCGTAGCGACCGGCGCGAGCACGTGATCACCGGCGCCCACGCGATCATCTACAGCCAGGACGCGGACGGCGTTCGCGCGCTGTTTCGCGACGTGCTCGAATTGCCATCGGTCGACGCGGGCGGCGGTTGGCTGATCTTCGCGCTTCCGCCCGCCGAGGTCGCCACCCATCCCACTGACGGCCCCGGCGGTCACGAGCTGTATCTCATGTGCGACGACATCCACGCGACCGTGGCGCAGCTCGAGGCCAGGGGCGTCGAGTTGAGCCGTCCGATCACCGAGGAGCGCTGGGGTTCGGTGACCGCGATCGCGCTGCCCGGCGGCGGCGAGCTGGGGCTGTACCAGCCCAAGCATCCGAGCCCGCTGCACTAAGCCTCAGGGGGTGCCCTCCGGCTCGCGATCGCCCCTGGTCCGGCCCGGGGTTCGGCCCGGGGTCGCCCCCTGGTCCGGCCCGGGATTTGGCCCCGCCACCGGCGTTATGGAGCGTCCCACGCGGCCGTTCCGTCGAGCTGCGACCCCTGTGCAAGCGGGCGCCCATTCCGTCCGGGCCGGCCCCTAGGGTCACGAACATATGTTCCAGTCTTCAGCCAACCGCCTGCGCGCCTGGTTCGCGGTCGTCGACGACTTCCTCGGCGACCCGCCGGCTGACGCGCATCTCGATGTCGAGCCGTGGGCTACGCACCCCCATCGCCGCCCGCTCCGATGGGAGCGAGCGCGCCGCGGCGGCAGCGTGCCACCGCCGCCCGCCCATTGCCTGTGCCCGGTCCGGACCACACCGGACTTCGGGGGACGAAGCGAGGTGATGCGGTAGTCGGTACGCCAGCCGGCGGGGCTCCTTCGAGCGCCGTTCCGGCCAACGAGCTTGGAAGCCTGCAGCGAGGCCGTCATCAGCCCGCTGCGAGGCGCTAGTGGTCGAGGGACCACTGGACACCTATCACGAGACCGAGGAGGCCACGCTACGGCACGCCGGGCTTGGGAGGTCTGACGCGCGCGCGTCCACCGGGCGTCGGTCGCCCGGTCTCGGGTAGGTGAAGGCTGCTTGTGCTGCGGGCGCGCGCCCACGCCTCGTACGTCTTCGGGGCGTCCATGGCCTTCACCGCGTGCCACGCAGCGATTGCCTGCTCTCGCGTCGCCCCACGGTTAGCCGCCATGAAGTCGGAGATGAAGTTGATGTAGCGCGCGTGCTCGAGCCGAAGCGGACCGCGCTTGGCCTCGTTGAGCGCGAGCGCCTGCCGGACGAGGTCTCCGTAGGTGATCCGCCGCCCGGCCGCCACCTGCTCCTCTCGCCACCGGTTGAGCAAATACCGCGTGCCAGGCTTCGGGGTGAAGCCCGCATCCATCTTCCGAGCCTCGCGCTGGATGAAATCCTTGGTCTCTCTGTTGCTCGTGTACAGCTCACCACCAAATCGAGCGTCCGTCTCCGTCATCGACCGCGATAGCTGAGGGTCGGCGCGCGTTCGGTCTTCGCCGTCACGGCCGGGCTCCCCGCCCGGCCCAGGCGGCTTGGCTACGCGGCATTCGCGCCGGCGAGCCCGGCCTGCACGGCGTGCCACGCCGTGTGCGCGGCCAGGATCACACCACTCGGCTCGCCCGTCGTCTGGTCCGTCGGCGCGGTGATGAGTGCGATTACCACCGCGATGAACGTGCCGATTCCAAGCACGACGCAGATCACGAGCAGCGCCAACGCCTGCGGGTTGGCGCGGAGGAACTTGATCACGTCGTGCATCTACAAGTTCCTCATAGTGCTCGCTGCTGCGTACGGCTGTAACGAATAAACCGGCGGCGACCTACTCTCCCAGGCCCTTGCGGGCCAAGTACCATCGGCGCTGAGGGGCTTAACTGCTCTGTTCGGAATGGGAAGAGGTGTTTCCCCCTCGCCATAGCCACCGGAAACCGGTAGAGACCAGCGCCCTTCTGGGCCTTCAAAACTACACAGTGCCAATGCACGGATATCAAAATATCCGTCAAGCCCTCGACCCATTAGTACCGGTCTCCTACGAGTGTCACCACTCTTCCAGATCCGGCCTATCAACCTGGTGATCTTCCAGGGGTCTTACTCCCTCAATGGGGATGGGAGAGCTCATCTTGAGGCCGGCTTCCCGCTTAGATGCTTTCAGCGGTTATCCGATCCGCACGTAGCTAACCTGCGATGCCCTTGGCAGGACAACAGATACACCAGAGGTGCGTTCGTCCCGGTCCTCTCGTACTAGGGACGAATCCTCTCAACTCTCCAACGCCCACGGCAGATAGGGACCGAACTGTCTCACGACGTTCTGAACCCAGCTCGCGTACCGCTTTAATGGGCGAACAGCCCAACCCTTGGGACCTACTTCAGCCCCAGGATGCGACGAGCCGACATCGAGGTGCCAAACCGGGCCGTCGATGTGGACTCTTGGGCCCGATAAGC
>CAWJVJ010000007.1:0-49121 GCA_963846265.1 uncultured Solirubrobacterales bacterium | reverse complement strand
GGATCGCTCCGATCCGCCGGGTACCTCTCCCTCTCACCTGAGAGCGTCTCCTCACCAGACTCTCTCTTCCCATCGATTCCCGTCCCTTCTGGCTACGACGTCACCCCAGTACCCAGGTTTGGGAGCCGACTAACTCGAAGTTGATACCTGGTGGCCTACAAGCCGGCGGTGGTTGCGCCGGGCAGGCCAGTCGGGGCGGCGGTCGTGTGATCGCCGGCGCCAGCGGGTGGTTCTGGGCAGCTACGTTCCCGCCGGCCTGGGCACGGTCGGCTCGGCGCAGAGCGCACACCTGCCCCAGTCGAATGGCCGCGCGATCCCCCGGATGCGCCGGTCGTTCTCGTGCCATCCGCGGTTGAGGTGGCGGCCGATCACCACCGCGGCAATCCGGACGGCGCCGGCGGCCTTGAGTGCGGCAGCGGCGCTCTGGGCGCTCGAACCCGTCGTCCACGTGTCGTCTATAAGCAGCACCGAGCGACCCTCGACCGGTCGGGCCGCGACGAACTTCTCGCCGCTGAACGCGCGTGGCTGGACGTCGACGTCGGACCGCTGCAGCAGCCGCTCGTAGCGGTCCCGGGTCGGTCCGACCAGGTCGCCGACGATCCACCGGAGCGGATGACTCTCGTCGCGGAAGCGGCTTCCGGATGGCACGGTCGTGACGAGCTCGAATCCGTCCGTTCCGGCCGCGTGCGCGACGCAACGCTCGTGCTCGACGAGGAACCGCCACAGGATCGCGGCGAGGCTCGCACCGAGCCGGCGCGCCACGTCACCCTGGAGGCGCTTGTAGCTGGCGAGCGCATGATGGAGCTGCTCGCGCGCGACGCTGTAGGAGATCGGGGCGACTGCGTCGAGCATCAACTGGCCGTGGTCGCACGCGTAGCACCGGGCATATCCGTCGGTGAAGTTGAAGCACGTGCTGCACACGCTGGGGCCACGCCGCGGGCCGAGCATCACGTTCTCGTACAGCGCGCTCAGCTCGTGGACCGACGGCATGCCCGCCTCGGTTACGCGACGAGGGACCCGGGCGAGATCAGCCGTTCGACCACGGTCGTGATCTCCTCCGGCGAGCGCACCACGTGCGTGCCGGGGCGTGCAGCGTACTCCCGTGCCCATTGCTGGCGCTCGAGGAGCGAGGCGAGGAGGAACACGGGCCGCCCCTGCGCGAGGGCGAGGCGTGCCTGCATCCTCGCGCCGCTCGTGTCGGACGCCTCGACCACGACCGTCGCCAGCGTGATCCCGGACATCACGGCGTTGCGCATCGGAAAGCTCCGCCGACTGGGAGGGGCATCGGGCCAGAACTGGGAGACGACCGCACACTCGGAGGCGATCCGCCGCTGGAGCGCCGCGTTCTGGGGCGGGTAGGAGCGGGCGAGACCGGTACCGATCACCGCGACCGTCCGGCCCCGCCGGGCCAGCGCCGCGGTGTGGGCGGCCGTGTCGATACCGGCGGCCAGCCCGGAGGCGACCGTGTATCCGCGGTCGACGAGATGCTCGGCGATCGCGCCGGCGCGGGTGATGCCGGCACGCGTTGCCTTCCGCGCGCCGACCACCGCCACCGCGTGGGCGTCCGCCGCCGTTAGCTGGCCAGCCACGAACACCATCGGCGGACGGTCGTGAACGGCGCGGAGGTTCGGGGGGTAGCCGGGCTCGAGCACCGTGACGAGCTGCATGCCCCCGGCGTTCCAGCGGTCGAGATCCGTGCGTGCCTGGGCGAGGAGCTCATCTCGCGCTTGCGGCGGGGCGGCGAGCAGGCTCGTCTGCCCGGTTTGCGCCTCGGGCCCCGCGAGCTCTGCGTCCAGCACAGCGGTGGCGGAGCCCAGCTCCTCAACCCGCTCCGCGTACTCGACCCATGGCCGCCCGCCTGTCCTGAGCAGGGCCACCATGGCAGCACGCTCCTCGGCACGCGTCACCTGCCGAGCGTACCGTGCTCGACAGATACGATTGGCCGGGTTTCAGCCGACCGGCTGAAACGGCTCCGCCGGCGGCGCGGCGGGTTCCTTCGGCTGCGTCGCCTCGACGCTGCTCGCCTGGCTCACGATCTCTTCGTGGGGCTGGTGCTGGTGATCTTCCATGCTGAGCGCGCTACGGAAGTCACGGAGCCCCTTGCCGAGTGCGCGGCCGGCCTCGGGCAGTCGCTTGGGGCCGAGCACGAGCAGCGCCACGACGAGGACCAGGAGCAGGTGGGTGGGCTGAAGGATGTTGTCGACGAATGGCATCGAGACAAGCTTACCCGTTGAGCGGCTCCGGCCGAGGGACTTTTTCGTTGTTCGACCCTCAGTCGGTGGTGCGACGGCGGTAGAGGTGTGTTGCGAGCGGCGCGAAGATCGCGAGGATCGCGACCGTCCATAGCAGCGAGGCGAGCACCGGATGCTGCATCGGCCAGGCGTGGATCGTCGAGGATGGGTTGGGGTTGCCCCAGAGTTCGCGTGCCGCGGTGGTGACGGCGCTCACGGGGTTCCAGTTGGCGATCGTCCGCAGCACCGTCGGCATGTGCTGGGTCGGAACGAGCGCGTTGGAGATGATCGCGAGCGGAAAGAAGATGACGAGGCCCGTGCTCTGCGCGGACTCGGGGCTTTCGCTCACCATCCCGAGGCACGCGCACGTCCAGGACAGCGCGTAGCTGAAGAACAGGAAGAGCGCGAACCCGGCGATCGTCGATCCGATGTCGCCTTCCGGTCGCCAGCCAACGATCAGGCCGGTTACGGCGACGAACGCCGTGCAGATTCCGGCCGTGAGCAGATCTGCGAGCGAGCGTCCGACGAGCATCGCCGGGCGCCACATCGGGAGCGTCCTGAAGCGGTCGATCACGCCGCTGCCGAGATCGGCGCTGAGCCCGACGGCGGTCCCCATTGCCGAGGTCGTGAGGTTGAGCGCGAGCAGGCCGGCGATCGCGTAGTCGGTGTAGCCGCCGTGCGGCAGGACGACGCCCGAGCCGAAGACGTAGACGAACAGCAGCGTGAACAGCACTGGTTGGACGGTGACGTCCGAGAGCTGCAGCGGCTCGCGCGCGATGTGGACGAGGTTTCGCCCGGTGAGCACGACCACATCGAGGAGCTGGCGCACGAGGCCGGGCGATCGCGCCGGCCGCTCGAGGGGCAGGTTGGGGGCAACCGTCGTGGCGGTCATCGGTGTGCAACCTCCAGGTCTGAGTCGGACTGCTCGGGGTCGGTGGCGGCCTCGGTGCGAGCGTCCGTGTCTGACGCGTGGCCGGTGAGGGCGAAGAAGACGTCGTCGAGCGAGGGCTGGTGAACGTCGATGTCGTCGACGGCGATTCCCGCGGTATCGAGCGCGCGCACGACGGTCGTCGCGAACCCCGCAGCGCTGCGTACGGGGGCGCGCAGGCGGCGCCCGTCGTGGCTGACCGTGATCTCGCCGGCGACATAGCGCTCGAGAGCGGCGGACGCGTCGGCGTCGGGCTCGCTGAGCGTGACCTCGAGCCGCGCACCGCCGGTCTGCGCCTTGAGCTCAGCGGCCGTGCCGCCGGCGATGACCCGGCCATGATCGACGACCACGATGCGGTCGGCGAGCTCGTCGGCCTCGTCGAGGTACTGGGTCGTCAGCAGCAGCGTGACTCCGTCGGCGACGAGCTGGCGGATCACGCCCCACATCCGCACCCTGCTCGTCGGGTCAAGCCCAGTCGTCGGCTCGTCCAGGAACAGCACCGGTGGCCGCGTCACGAGTCCGGCGGCGAGATCGAGGCGCCGGCGCATCCCGCCGGAGTAGCCCTTCAGCACGCGGTCAGCGGCATCGGCGAGGTCGAAGCGCTCGAGCAGCTCACCCGCTCGCGCCTTCGCTTCAGCGCGTCGCAGTCCACTCAGGCGTCCGATCATCACGAGGTTCTGGCGGCCGCTGAGGACCTCATCGAGGGTTGCGTCCTGCGCGGTGACGCCGATGTTGCGCTGCACGCTCGGCGCTTCATGGACGACGTCAAAGCCGGCAACCCGCGCCGAGCCGCTATCGGGCAGGGACAGCGTCGTAAGGATCCGGACCGCTGTCGTCTTGCCGGCGCCGTTCGGGCCGAGCACGCCAAGGATCGCCCCAGCGGGGACTCCGAGGTCGAGCCCATCGAGCGCGACGGTCGAACCGAACCGCTTCGTCAGGCCTTCAGCCTCGATCATCAACGCGTTCGCCACACCAACTCCTTACTTGTCGACCGGCTAGAAAGTTGCACGGTAGCGCGTTTTCTAGCCGGCCGTCAAGTAAACTTCGAAGTCATGGCCCAAACCGAGCGATCGACACGGGAGGAGCGGCCCCCGCCTCGCCTCCCACCGCCGGAGCGCGCCGCACGCCGACGGCCCCGAGGGACGATGCGCGAGCGCATCCTCGACGTCTCACTCGAGCTGTTCAACGAGCAGGGCTACGACAAGACCTCACTGCGGGAGATCGCCGAGCGACTCGACGTGACCAAGGCCGCGCTCTACTACCACTTCGAGCGCAAGGAAGACATCCTCCTCGAGCTACACCTGCGCCTCCATGCTCTCGGCTGGAAGGCGCTCGATCACCTCGAGAACCTCGACAGCGACCAGCAGCGCGCGGATGCGTGGCCCGCCGTCCTCGATCGCTTCATCGATCAACTCCTCGGCAACCGCGAGCTGATCCTGCTCCATCTACGGAACTACAACGCGCTGGACCAGATGCACCACGACGAGCGCCACGTGGCCGAGAACGAGGATCTGCAGCAGCGGCTTACTCGCCTCCTCGCCAGCAGCGACCTCCCGCTCGCGCAACGCGTGCGGATGGCCTGCTCGATCGGCGCGGTGATGGCCGTAATCGGCGGCCATGGCGGAGTCTTCGGCGACGTACCGCCAGAGGAGCTTGCCGAGGCCGTTCGAGACGCGGTCCGAGACCTGCTGGTGCCCGACGACAGGGGCGAACCTGCCGTGAGCGGCAACACTAGTTCGGGTGGCCCCCGACGGTCACGGTAACTCGCTGGCTCGCGGCAGGGGCATACGGGTAGTTTCCCATCGGCAGCGACGCGATCTGGAACCAGTAGGTTCGATTCACTGACGGGTCACCCGGTCCGAACGATGCGACCGTCGAGAAGCGGCCGTCGCCAGTGACATGTTCCTGTACGCCGTAGGTGTTGTAAGTGGCGCCGTAGCCGATGCGCAAGCGAACGAGCGCGCCGTCGGAAGGGAGGTAGCCGCCGAGAAGCTGGCCGACGAGATGCACCGTACCGCCCCACGCGACGTGCCTAGGCCACACCTTCAGCAGCCGGATTCTCGCCGGGACGATCGTGGTCACTTGTCCGCTCGACGGCAGGATCGTTGCGGTCCCGTCGGTGACCGCTCGGATGAGGCGTGACGGGCCTGCGGGTAGCGTGGCCGTCCAGCTTCCGTCAGTTGCGGTTGTCACCGTGGCGACCTGACTGAACGGCGCGAGACCGTTGTTCGGCGCGGCCAGGATCTGGACCGGCTGTCCTGCCAGCGGCACGCCCTGGCTGGTCGTGTACAAGCCGTGGACCGTGACGGGCTGGCCATATTGGACGTCGAGCGTCTTCGTGGTGTGGACGCTCGGCGTCCTGCAGACACGCTTCACACGTCCCGTCCTTGCTCGACTGGTCGTGCATTGCTTTACGTACTTGACGACCTTGATCGTCTTGAGGTGACCGCCGCGCTTCACCCTCTCGACCTTGCCGTCGCGGTGGACCGTCGCCCAGTGCCAGTCGACTCGAACCCGCTCGCTCACGGTCCGGCGCCGAAGCGGATCGACGATCTTCGTGAGGCTGACCTCGGCGTCGGAGGCGGCTCGGACCGGAAGCGCCATTCCTTCGCTGGCGGTGGCACAGTTGCCGACGTTGTCGCATGCGGTCGCTCGGAACGTGTACGTCCCGGTGAGGTTGGCGTCGTCGAAGTGAGAGAGGAGGTGCGACCCGTCGAACGTCGTGGGGAGGCTCGTCCAGTCGCTGCTGCCGGCGGGGGCCATCTCGATCGATCCGCCGGCGACGCCCGACTCGCTGTCGCTGGCGTCGACGACGAGGCCGGTCGGGTCGCCAGCACTCCGCGGCTCGAAGCTCAGTGACGGTGGGGCCTCGTCGATGTGGACCGCGATCGAGCTCGTGCCGGTGTTGGGCTGCCCCTGCGGGTCCACCGCACCGTTGGATGCGGTGCAGGACACGTCATGCGTCCCATCACCGTTGACGGTCACGCCGGCTGTGGGATACGCGGTCGCCGGCGCGCCGTCGGCGCTGCAGCGCATTTGGCTGACGCCGGATGGGCCGGCGGTGGCGGTGGCGTTGACGGTGACGGCGTGGCTGACCCAGAGGGTCGGGTTCGGGTCGTTCGGGCTGTTCAGGGACACCGTGACCGGATCGTTGTCGACCAACGCGCTTTTCGATGTCGCGTCCCCGGTTCCGGCGGCGTTCGTCGCATTCAACTGGATCGGCAGCGACCCGCTGGTAGGGACATAAGTCCGGGTGTCGACGTTGAAGTTCCAGTCCGCCGGGGTTGGGCACTGCTGCCAGACCGTGTCGTCCCGGGGCTCTGTGGGACCCTGCACCTCAATCCCGTTGACGTTCGCTGAGAAGTTACAGATCCCCGAGAAGTCGCTCGCGGACACCGCCACCGTCCACGGATCATCCGGCGGATTCCACACGTACTGACCCGCTGGTTGGTTCCAGAGCGAGTTGAGTCCCGTGACAGTCGGCGCGCTGTTCTCGGTCCCCTGGAGTTCGACGCCGCCGACAGTGAAGTTCGGGTTCGAGCTCTCCGAGCACGAGCCCTGGCTGGCCGAGTGGGTGCAGATCAACTGGATGCCATAGATCTGACTGTTGATATCCGGAGCGCCCTCGAGCGAAGTGTTCAACCACTCCTGCCCCGACGCGAGGGTCGACCCGCCGTAGACGCCGCTGCCGACATCGCGCCAGAAATCGCCGACCGCCCAACCGTTAGCGATCCCGTTGCTGGAGACTCCGTTGCTCTGCGTCCACGCCTGGTTGATCGTGATCCCCGGTGGGGCGGTCGTCATCCAGAACGCGTTCTCACCGGCCGGGACCGATCCGGCCGCGCTGATCCACATGCCGCCGAAAGGGCAGGTGTTACCTGCATCGAACAGCGGCAGGTCTCCGGACAGACCAAACGCGCCGCAGCCCCCGCTCGCCCCAGCACTCATGTTCCCATCCGTCACCCAAATCGTGCCCGCCTCTGCGAGGGGTGCGCCAGCCAGCAGCAGCAGCAGGCAAGTAGTCAGCGTTGCGCCGATTGCCGTCCCCCGTGTCCTGAACGCCCCGCCACACATGAGGCCTACATGCAGGTATCCAGCACGTCGAACGTGTGGTCGGACAGGGTGAACCCACTGTAGGTTCCGCCGCCGCCGGGGGCGGGGACGTATCCGGTGTAAACCATGAACTGCTCGTTGAGGCCAGTCGCCTCATACCAGGCCACGGGGTACGCGCCGGCGGTCTGCCCGTTGGGCGGATAGCCGTCCGAGACACTAATCACCGGAGCGTTGGATCTTTGAGCGCACGCTGGGGCGGTGATCGTGACCTCGTACGTGCCCAAGGAGAGGTGCTGGACCGCGATGCCCTGTCCGGCGAGCACTGATCCCGCGTTGGTGACGTTCGCCCAAACGCTCACCGCCGACGCCCCCTGCGGACCCGCCGGACCCGGAACACCCCCCGGGCCTGGCGGCCCCTGCTGATTCCACGTGACGCGCGTCTGCCCGCGCTTGCACTTCCCGCGGGTCTTGAGGTGAAGGATTCCGGTTTTCTTGTCCGCACAGACGGTGATCGATTTCGTCTTGCTCGCGGCGAGGGCGTAGCCGCCGCCCAGGCCGGCTACCAGCACGAGCAGCAGCGCCACATAGGGGATCGCGCTGCGTCGCATGTGGGCGAGGAGGCTGGTCATCGGTGCTCCTTATCCGTTCGGAGAATGGATCGGGCCGAGCGCGCCGGATTCCCCGGTCGAACTGACGGTCGCGCGTGACGGGGTTGGCTGGGCCGCCGGGTGAGGCGGACTTGAGTGAGCAGCCGGAGGATTGTCTGTCGGGGTGTTCGTGCGGGTGCTGTTGCTCGAGTCATACGTGCCAATCCCGGCCGGGTGGTACGCACTCGAGGAGGCCGTGGTCGCCGTTGCAACCTCGATTGAGGTTCGGCGCGACGGACGGGTTGACTGGCTGCGCGGCGCCTTGTGAGCGGGCTTCGGCGCTCGCTGATGATGCGGCGTTCGCCGGGCTCTCAAGGCCGCGGATTGGGCCGCGACTGTCGCGCCCTCGTGACCGACGCTCGCGTCGATCCGAGCGAGTCCGAGTTGCAAGATTCGGGAAACGCCACCGCTCAGCACGGCCGCGACGCCGGCCTTCGATCCGCCGGCAGGCTGCGGCGAACCGCCGGCGCCGAGGATCGACACGACCGCGATGACCGTCACGGCAGCAGCTGCCGCGCCGGCCGTGGCGGCCGCTATCACCCGGCGCTCGGAGCGGCCGAGATGGATCGCTCGCGCGGGGACCGGGCCGCGAGCTGCGGGATCCGGATTCGATTCCGCCGCCGTCGAGCCAGCCGCCGTCGAGTCCGCCGCCCAGTCCGCCGGCGCCTGCAATGCGCCGTGGATCGCGGCAGACCGCTCGCCCCAGAAGTCGTCGGCGCTGGGTGGAGGATCGCTCGCGGTCGGCAGTCCGTCGGCGGTCGGTGGCGACTCGTCCGTGGACGGTGCCGGCACGTCGGTGGTCGATGGCGGCTCGCCGGGCTCCTGTGATGCGGCGCGGGGACCGAACGGGACAAGCTCATCGCGTGGCCCGAGCCAGTCGCGGGGGAGGCGCACCACGTTGCTCCGGCGCTGAGCGTCGTGCTCGCCTGCCTCGGTTTGCCGACCTTCCCTCACCCCATTGCGCCTTTTTCCAGCGAATTTACGCGCCGACGGCGATGATGCCGTCCCAGCCACGCGCTAGTATAACCCTGCTTTAGTTCCAATTGGACTCAATTAGCAAACTTTCGGATGAATCTCATCGAGCCAGAAGAGTCGTTTTTGACCGTCGCCGAAGTGGCGGAAATGCTCAAGCTGAATCAGCAGACGGTCCGCAACTGGATCGATCAGGGGTCGCTGCCGGCGCTGCGGGTCGGCCGGCGGGTGCGGATCAAGCGCTCGGATTTCGAGCGGGTGCTCGCTCAGTCCTATACGGCGGGTGGCGGCGCCGGCGGGCAGGATGCCGGGCCGAGCGCGGAGGACTTCTGGGGTGGCGAGCCGATCGGCGTGGTCGACCCTGCACTCGCGCCGGAGGCCGCGGCTCAGGAAGGGTGATGGCCGCACGACGATGATCGCCCGGCAACGGATGACTGCCTCTGACGGATGACAGTCCAATACGCATGAGCTTCCACGCATGAGCTTCCGGGACGACCTCGACCGACAGCGGGCGCGGATTATGCGCGCGGTGCGCCAGGCTGGCACGGACTGGGCCGAGGCGATGCGGGCCCACAAGCTGGCGCCGCCCGACGCCGGGTTCGCGGCGAGACTACGCACGCTCTCGGATGCGGCCGGGCGCGAGCAGGTGGCGTGGGAGCACGCGCATGCCGCGGGCCTCCTGTGGCGACCGATCCCGGGAGCGGAGAGCGCGGAACCGCCCTACGAGCTTCGCCCGGGCACGGGACGGCGCGGGCCGGCGGAGCTGTGGGCGCAGTTCGACCAGACGGTCGCCGTGCTCAACCGTGCGATCACCGGATCCAGCGCCGCCGACGTGGCTGATGCGTTCGGTGATCTCTCCGAGGCCGCGGGGGCGCTCGCCACCGCGATCGCCGAGGCGGACGAGCCGCAGCCACGGCCGGCCGCGCGCGACGCCGCGTAGCCGCGCCCGGCCAGGGATCGCGGCGGTTGCCGGCGGGGGTGGCGGCCGGCGCTCTCGTCCGCGTTGTGCAGGCTTTGCCGGGAGGGCCACGGCTCGTCTACAGGGTCAATACAGGATGTTTACGTGCGCCCAAGGTGGACGCCCCAGAATGCGGTTGGACACGACGAAGGAGAGAGACATGCCTCAGATCATCGTGACCGCCGATCACGGGGCTGCTTTCGGGGAAGGTGCCGTGACATTTCGCGAACGCGTGAGCATGGCCGATTTCGAGAGCGACCATTTCGCGATGCAGCTAGTGGAGCGACTCGGCTGGGCCGTGGGTGATGCCGACCAGGTGGAGCGCGTCGGCGAACCGCCGTACGACCCGGACGAGGCGGTCGTCGACCCCGGCGAACCGATCGGCGACCCCACCGGGTCGATCAGCCACCCCCGCGGGTCGATCAGCCACCCCCGCGGGTCGATCAGCGACCCCACCGGGTCGATCAGAGATCGGACCCGGGAGCGGGTCAGCGCTCCGTCGCCAGCGTAGTCACCACCGCCTCGTACACCCCCGCGCCGTAGGGCTCGGTGGCGATGCGAACTCCGGGGCGGCCGGCGAGCTCGGGGGCGAGGGCGGGATCGCGCTCGAGGGCGTTCGCGACCAGCCAGAAGGCGCCGACTACCAGAGCAGCGTCCATGTCCTCGCGCGAATCGCCGACCGCGATGCAGTCCTCGCGCGTGTAGCCGCGCGCCTGCATGTGCCGTGCGACCGCGCGCACCTTCGACGCGCCCGCCGGGATCAGGTGGTAGGCATGGACCACCGGCAGACCCTCCATCTGCTCGGACGCGGCGTGCACGACGCCGTTGTCCACCAGGCGCAACCATTCGAGACCGGCGCCGTCGAGCACCGCCCGCGCCTCGTCGAGCTCAACCGATCCGCGGAACAGATGGGAGACTTCGCGCTTGACCGACCACGGGGCGTGGTACTCGAGCCGGCCGGCGAAGCGGTCGAGCAGCAGCGCCGGCGCCCCCGATCGCTCGATCTGCTCGTAGATCGTCCCCTCCTCGGCTGAGGGGACGACGCCGTCGGTCAGCCACTCGAGCTCGCCGTCGAGCACCAGGCCGCAGCCGAGCTCGAAGATGTACGAACCCGACCCGATCAGGCGGCTGTCCTCGAACACGCCCGACTGCCGGCGCCCCGAATACAGCACGACCTCGACTTCGGCCCGCCAGCAGGCCTGGAGTGCCCGCACCCCGTCGAGCGCGAACCCGCCATCGGCGCCGTGCAGCAGCGAGCCGTTCGGGCCGAGCAGGGTGCCGTCGAGATCGACGTAGAGGCAGCGCATGGCGGGCGCGACCGTAGCAGCCTCAGGATCCATCGCCGTATGCCGGGCGCCACGGTAGGCCGGGGGGAGCCGCCGCCATACTGGCCATGGTGGCAATCGCGCACGACACAGAGCCGTGGGCGGCCCTGCTCGAACAGGGCCGCACTGATCAACGTCTGGTCCACGACGATTTTTATGACGCGCGCCCGGCGCGCCCGGTTCTGATCCCGAGCGAGCTCGGACCGGCGGTCAGGACCGCGCTCGCGAATGTCGGGATCGACCAGCTGTACTCACACCAGCGCGACGCTGTGTACGACGCGTTCGAGGCGCCGACGATCGTCACCACCGGGACGGCGTCGGGCAAGTCGCTTTGCTTCCAGCTGCCGACGCTCGAGGTGCTGAGCTCCGACCGAGCGGCGCGAGCGCTCTACCTGTACCCGACCAAGGCGCTGGCGCAGGACCAGGCGCGCGCGCTGCATGCGTTCGGCCTGCACAGGCAGATCCGGCCGGCGATCTACGACGGCGACACGCCGCGTGCGGAGCGGTCGGCGATCCGCAAGCGCTCCAACCTGATCCTCACCAACCCCGACATGCTCCACGTCGGGATCCTGCCCCACCATCCCGCCTGGGGCGAGCTGTTCGCGAACCTGGCGTTCGTCGTCGTCGACGAGGCGCATGTGTACCGCGGCGTGTTCGGCTCGCACGTGGCCAACGTGCTCCGGCGGTTGCGACGCATCGCCGCGATCCACGGGACCGAGCCGCGTTTTCTGCTCGCGAGCGCGACGATCGCCAACCCGGTAGAGCTCGCCGAGCGCCTGACCGGCCTTACGGAGTTCAAGCTCGTCGACCACGACGGAGCGCCGCGCGCGAGCCGGCGAGTCGCGATGTGGAATCCACCGCTGCTTGACGAGGAGCTCGGAACCCGCGGCTCGGCGCTGGCGGAGGCCGCCGAGGTGTTCTCCGAGCTCGTCTCGCAGGGGGCGCGGACGATCTGCTTCATGAAGTCGCGCAAGGGCATCGAGCTGATCCTGCGCCACTCGCTCGACCGGCTCGATCCCGAGCTCGGCGAGCGGATCGCGCCGTACCGAGGCGGCTACACGCCGCAGCAGCGCCACGACATCCAGCGCCGGCTGAGCGCCGGCGAGCTGCTCGGCGTGGTGGCGACCGACGCACTCGAGCTCGGGATCGATATCGGGGAGCTCGATGCCGCGATCTGCGTGACGTTCCCCGGCACGGTCGCGAGCCTAAGGCAGATGTGGGGCCGCGCCGGCCGTCGCGGCCGGGGGCTCGCGGTGTACATCGCCGGCGAGGACGCGCTCGATCAGTTCTTCTGCCGCCACCCCGACGAGTTCCTCGGGCGCGCGGTGGAGGCCGCGATTCTCGACCCGCACAGCCCCGAGATCTTCGCCGAGCACCTGCTGTGCGCCGCGCACGAGGCGCCCTTGAACGACGACGACGCGGACATCCTGGGCCCCGAGTGGCGTTCGTACGCGAACGAGCTGACCGAGGCGGGTCTCCTGCGCGAGCGTGCGACCGGCTTCGTTCCCCGGCGCGCCGACGACTACCCGGCCGCGCGGACTGCGCTCCGGTCGGCATCGCCGGACAGCTTCGCGCTGGTCGACGGTAGCTCGGGCGAGCTGTTCGGAACGGTCGAGCTGGCCCGCGCCTACGGGACGATCCACGAGGGCGCGGTGTACCTGCACATGGGGCGCTCCTACCACGTGCTCGAGCTCGACCTGGCCGGCCGGCGGGCTCTACTCGAGCCGTTCGATGGCAACTACTTCACGCAAGCCAAGCGCGAAATCATGATCTACATCACCCGGCTGCACTCCCAGCGCGCACTCTGCGGAGTGACCCTGTCGTTTGGCGAGATCGTATACGCCGAGACCGTGCTCGGCTACCAGCGCAAGGGGCTGCAGGACCACCAGGTGATCGACTTCCAGTCGCTTGACCTGCCCACGGTCGAGTTCTCGACGCGGGCGCTGTGGTACGAGCTTGACGAGCTGATCGCCGGCGAGCCGTTCCCGCCCGAGATGCTGCTCGGGGCGCTGCATGCGCTTGAGCACGGGCAGATCGCGGTGCTCCCGCTGATCGCGATGTGCGATCGGTGGGACATCGGCGGGCTGTCGACCAACGCCCACCCCCAGACCGGCGGGCCGACCATCTTCATCTACGACGGCCACCCCGGCGGCGTCGGGATCACGCGCCGGGGCTACGACGAGTTCGAGCGGATCGTCGGCGATGCGAACCGGCTGATCGGCGAGTGCCCGTGCCGGTCGGGCTGCCCCTCGTGCGTGCAGTCGCCGAAGTGCGGGAACCTGAACGAGCCGCTGTCTAAGCGCGGTGCCCTGGAGCTCCTGCGCCGGCTGCAGGCTTCCCGTTGAGCTCCTTCGGGGTCAAGAACGCGGACAGCCGGGCGCTCCCAGGCGCGAGCTCGCTCCAACCGCAGTCGAAGGTCAGCGTCGCCAGCGCTCCAGTCGGGAACTTCCGCTCCACCGCGGCGCGGTCATCGGCGGCGCCGGCTTCGCGGCGCGCGAGTCGCAGGACGAGCATCTGCACAGCCGTGTTGTGCCCGATCAGCATCACCGAGGCGACGTCGTCTGGCACCCGGCGCAGGCGGTCGACGAGGTCGGCGGCACTTGCCGAGTAGAGCTCGGACTCGATCACGCGCTGGCCCGACGGCGCCACGCCCTCGAGCGTCTCGCGCGTGCGCCGCGCGCTCGAGCACAGCACCAGCTCCGGCTCGATCGCGTTCGTGCGCAGGTGCTCGGACATGACCTTGCACGCGCGCTGGCCGCGAGGGGCGAGTGGCCGCTCGTGGTCGTCGAGGCCGGGGTTGTCCCAGCTCGACTTCGCGTGACGCAGGACGAACAACTGCTTGGTCTGGCGCATCCAGATTCATTCTGCCTCCCTCGGCGGCGTCAACGCTGCAGTGAGCCCATGACTCGCTACGATCGCACCGCCACGGCGAGATAGCTCAGTTGGTAGAGCACACGACTGAAAATCGTGGTGTCCCCGGTTCAAGTCCGGGTCTCGCCATCACTGAGATCGCCGGTTCGTCAAACGTCCATGATTGACAGCTCCACACTTCGTGTTGCGATCATCGGCGCCGGACCCAGCGGGTTCTACGCCGCCGGTCAGTTGCTGACCGTGAAGGATCCGCTATTCGCCGTCGATCTATACGACCGGCTGCCGACGCCGTACGGCCTTGTCCGATCGGGTGTGGCGCCGGACCACCCCAAGATCAAGTCGGTCACGCGCGCATACGACAAGACGACCGAGCACGAGCGCTTCCGCTTCTTCGGCCACGTCGAGCTTGGCAGTGACATCACCCGCGAGCACCTGCTCGAGCACTACCACGTCGTCTGCTACACGATCGGCACCTCGACCGACAAGCGGCTCGGCATCCCGGGCGAGGACCTCCGGGGCTCGCACCCCGCGACGGAGTTCGTCGCGTGGTACAACGGGCACCCCGACCACTCGGGCTTGGAGGTCGACCTGCAGGCCAGGCAGGCCGTGGTCGTCGGGGCCGGCAATGTAGCTATCGACGTTGCGCGGATGCTCGCGCTGGCGCCGTCCGAGCTCGAGATCACCGACACGGCCGACCATGCGATCGAGGTCCTCGGCGCCAGCGGCATCGAGGAGATCACGATCCTCGCTCGCCGCGGCCCGCTCCAGGCGGCGTTCACGAATCCCGAGCTGCTTGAGATGGGCGAGCTCGAGCGCGGCGACGTCGAGGTCGTCGGCGGCGAGCTTGACGAGCTGTCGGCGATCGCGCTCGCGGAGGCTGACAAGACGCGCCGGCGCAACGTCGAGATCCTGCAGGACTACGCCGCCCGGCCGAAGAGCGGAAAGCCGATCACGGTCCGTTTTCGCTTCCTCGCCTCTCCGGTCGAGGTGCTGGGCGACGAAAGCGGCCATGTCCGCGGCGTGATGATCGAGAACAACGCGATCGTCGCTCGTGACGACGGCTCGCTGGCCGCCCGCGGCACGGGAGTGTTAGAGGAGATCCCCGCCCAGCTCGTGTTCCGCTCGATCGGCTACACCGGGCAGCTTGTCGCCGGCATCCCGTTCGACGAGCGCCGTGGCTTGATCCGCAACGAGGGGGGCCGGGTGTGCGACGCCGACGGCAGGCACCAGCTCGGCGAGTATGCGTCCGGGTGGATCAAGCGCGGCCCGTCCGGAGTGATCGGCACGAACAAGAAGGACTCGCAGGACACCGTCAACAAGATCCTCGAGGACGCGGCCGCCGGCCGTCTCAACGATCCCGTGTCGGACGACATCGAGGAGATGATCGCGACGCACGCCGAGCACGCCGTCACCTGGGAGGGCTGGCAGGCGATCGACGCGATCGAGACGGCTGCCGGCGCGGGATCGGTCCCCGGCCGGCCGCGCGTCAAGCTCACCCAGTGGGCTGCGCTGCGCGAGGCGGCCAAGGGCACGCCGACGGGCCAGGGTCGCCGTTAGTCTCGCGATCAGATGCGCAACGAGATTTCGTGCGCGTCGAACGTGACGGTGCGGTCCCGACCGCCGCGCTTGGCGGCGTAGAGCGCGGAGTCGCCGCGCTGCAGCATGGTCTCGACCTCGATCGGCACGTCGGTGGCGGTGATGCCCGCGCTGACCCGGATGTTCGGCAGGTGCGCAACGTCGGCCGTGGCGAGGGCGTAGCGGACTCGCTCGGCGAACCCCTCCGCTCCCGCCCGATCGCTGCCGGGCATCAGTACGGCGAACTCCTCGCCGCCGAGGCGGGCGGCGACGTCGATTCCCCTTGATTCGCCGGCCAGCAGCCGGGCGATGTGGACGAGGGCCCGGTCGCCGACCACGTGGCCGTGCTCGTCGTTGATCTGCTTGAAGTGGTCGATGTCGAAGGTGGCGAGGGCGATCGGTCTGCCGTCGCGCCCGGCGTGGGCCAGCTCGCGCGCGGCATGCTCATCGAACCCGCGTCTGTTGAGCAGGCCGGTGAGCGGGTCTGTCCTCGCCTCGCCGCGCAGCCGCTCGAGCAGCAGCGCGCTCCGGGACTCGAGAACGTGCGCGACGATGGCGATCGCGCTGGTCGTCACCATCACGTCCACCCAGCGGCCGGGATAGGCGCTGGCGGCGGGAAGGAGCAGCAAGGCAACGGCTTCGCCCACTCCGACGCAGGCCACGATCGCGAACGCGCCACGGCGCCCGAAGAAGATCGTCGTCCACAGAACCGGCAGCGCGTAGAGGATGGCCCCATCGCCAGGTCCGGGGGATGTGGCCAGCGCGTACGCGATCAACGCCACGCCAATCGGCCCGATCAGGGCGAGCCCCCACCGCGGCAGGCGCGGACCGACGGCCAGCAGGGCGACGAACATCACCAGGACGACGGCCACCGGGACCACCGCGAACTTGGGATCGCCGGGCAGGAACCCCTCGATCAAGCCGTCGAGCGCGGCGGCGCCCGCCATCGCCGACGCCGTGTATGCCATCAGCCGGCGGTTCGATCGGATGTCTTCTAGTGATGAGACCACCGCCGAGATATCGGCCGAGACGCCGGAGTCCGAAGCCCCGGTGTCGGAACCTCAGCGGACGTTTCAGTAGAACCTCGGCGGACGTTTCAGTCGGGATCCGGGCGGGCTCCCAGGCGCGATCGGCCGTCTCAGGCGGGATCCGGTGCGTCGGACGCCGAATCGAGCGAGCTGGCGACCGTGTCGAGGATGCCGGTGACCTCGTGGAGGATTGCCGCGGCCGTCTCGATCTCCTTGTCGCTGAACCCGGCCAGCCGCTCGGCCCAGAGGCCGTTCCAGACCGCCAGCTTGCGCTCCAGCAGCTGCCAGCCCTCCGGGGTGAGCGCGACGTTGCACACGCGCCGGTCCTCGGTGCTGCGCCGGCGTTCGACGATGTTGGCGGCCTCGAGCTGGTCGAGGATCGAGGTGATCGCCGCCGGCGTCAGCTCGGCGCTCTTGGCCAGCTGGCCGGCGGTCATCTCGTTCTCGCGACCGAGCGCCGCGATCGTTCGGATCTGCGCGAACGTCAGCTCCCCGGGGCGGCTGTGGTCCCGGCCGCGCAGCCGGCGATCGGCGGCGAGCAGGTGGTTGAGCGCCGTGCGGAGCTCGTCGACCGTGGTCGTGGGCTCGGCCGCGGCTGAAGCGGTACTCGTCGGCTGGCTCACGCTGCTGCCTCCAACAGGGGCTCTTCGGCGGTGATCGCGACCGGCATCTCGGTCGCGCTGACCTTGGCCCGGCGCTCGATCCGCGCCAACATTAGCGTCGGGATCAGCGCGAGCAACGTCACGCCCATCACCCACCAGTAGGTCTGCCCGAAGCCGGCGGCGGCCGCCGCCGCGGTGTGGGCCGTGTTGAGTTGTCCCTCGAGGACGACCGCGATGATCGCGGTTCCGAGCGATCCGCCCACCCGCTGGAGCACCGTCAGTTGCGGGCTGGCGTCGTTGACCTTCTCACGCGGCAGCACCGAGAAGGCGGCGGTCATGGCCGGCATGATCGACAGGCCGACCCCGATGCCGCGGAACAGCATCGCGGTGCCGATCGTCGAGTAGGGCGTGGTGGCGGTCACGAGCACGAATGGGAGCGTTGCGACCGCGAGGATGGCGGCCCCGAGGAACGAGGTGCGTCCGGCGCCGATACGCTCCGTGAGGCGTCCCGACAGGAACATGCCGAGGCCTCCGCCGATGCCCTGCGGGATCAGCAGCAGGCCGGTCTGGATCGCGTCGTCGCCGCGGACCGTCTGGAAGTACAGCGGCATCAGGATCATCGCGCCGAACAGCGCGGCACCGAGACAGAAGGTCACGATCGAGGCGGCCCGGAAGGCTGGGTTGGCGAACAGCTTCAGGTCGAGGAGGGGACGCTCGATGCGGCGCGAGCGGGTTATGAACAGCGCCAGGAGGGCGATGCCGGCGAGCACCGGGATGAGCACCGACGGGGAGGTCAGCGTACCGGCGGTCTCGCTCTCGGACAGGCCGTAGGTGAGACCGACCACGCCGAGGGCGGCGAGGGCGAGCCCGATCACGTCGAGCCGACCGGCCTGGTCCGTGCCGGCGGCGTCGTGGGGCAGGAGCCGCCACGCCATCGTCAGCGCGAGCACGCCGACCGGGACGTTGATCATGAAGATCCACTGCCAGCCGACCGACTGCAGCAGCAGGCCGCCGAGGGTGGGGCCGAACACGGGCGCGAGCACGATCGGGACGCCGATCAGGCTCATCACCTTCGGAAGGTTCCGAGGGCCGGCCGCCTTGACGAGGATCATCTGACCGATCGGCGTCAGCATCCCGCCGCCGATGCCCTGAAGGACGCGGAAGGCGATCAGCTCGCCGCTGTTGGCGGCCAGCGCACACAGGGCGGAGCCGGCGGTGAACACCACCAGCGCGATCATGTAGAGGCGGCGAGCGCTGTAGCGGCGGACCGCCCAGCCGGTGACCGGGATCACGGCGGCGAGGGAGAGCAGGTATCCGGTGATGACCCACTGGATCCCGCTGAGCGAGGCATGGAGGTCGATCGACAGGTCGTGGAGGGCGACGTTGACGATCGTCGTGTCGAGGACGGACATGATCGCGCCGAGGATCACCACGATCGCGACCCGCATCACGTGCGGCTCGATGCGCGGCGCCGCGTCCGGCTCGGCCGGGCGGAGCGGGAGAACCGTCGAAGAGGAGGAGGGGGAAGAAGTAGTCGAGTTCATTTCGTAGTGAAAGTTTAGCAGGAAAACATTTTAGTGCCGAACTATCTATCGGCAATCCGGGGTCGGGGCTTGAGGTCGAGGCGGCGGTGGGTGGTCGGCGAGTGGCTGGTGGACTAGTGGTGGCTGGTCGCCGAGTGGTGGGCGATCGCCGAGTGGTGGCTGGTCGACGAGTGGGACTGGTCGCTGAGTGGGGCTGGTCGCCGGTTGGGGGGCGGTCGCCACTCGCGGATGGACCGAGCCCGAATAAGTCGACACTCGACGACGACTTCAGCTCGAGTGCGCCGAAACGCGCCGTATACGCGCATTTCTGCGCACTGGGCGGGCGAGGTTTGCCGAGTGTGCAGTTATGCGCCCTGAATTCCGGTGTATCGGGACGGAGGGGCGGATGGCTGACCCGGTCGGGGCGGTGGCGGGTGGCGCTGGGGCCGGCCGGGTGACGGTCGCTGGTGGCGGTGGCCGGGTGGCGGTGGGTGGCGGGTGGCGCGTGGCGGTGGCGCTGGCCGGGCAGCGACGGTGGCCGCCGGTCCCGGGCGCGATCCGGTGGCGGCGGGGCGCCGACTCTGAGATGGTCTGCACGGCGAAGTAGGGACCCCATCCGAGAGGAGTGACTCATGGCCGAATGCGCCCACGTCGACCAGATCAAGGTCGACGTACCCGAGAACGTTGCGGGGTGCGAGGAGTGCCTGGCGACCGGCGGGACGTGGGTCGAGCTCCGGGCGTGCCGCGTGTGCGGCCACGTCGGCTGCTGCGACTCATCGTCCGGAACGCACGCCACCAAGCATTATCAGGAGACCGGACACCCGATCATGAGCTCGGCGATGCCCGGCGGCTCGTGGTCGTGGTGCTATGTCGACGAGGTTTCGTTCTGAGGTCGAGCCCAGTGCACGGTCCGCACTTGTGACGCTGAGCGCACAGCGGTCCGCATCGCGTACGGACCCCGTATCGTTCTCCGGGAGGGTCTAACCAGGCACGAAGGAGAACGAGATGACGACCGTGGACCTTGCCCACCAGCAGCTGCTGATCGGAGGCGACTGGAAGGGCGCGAAGTCCGGGCGCGAGTACGGGCAGAGCTTCCCGTTCACGGGCGAGCAGGTCGGGTGGGCGGCGGCGGCCGGGCGTGAGGACGCGCAGGCCGCGGTTGACGCGGCCGCGGTGGCGTTCGTCGAGTGGTCCCGGAGCGCGCCGGCGGTGAGGCGCGCGATCCTGTCGAAGGCCGCGGACCTGCTGATGGAGCGCCAGCAGGAGATCGCCGGGATCGTGACCGAGGAGACCGGCGGGGTGTTTGGCTGGGGCATGTTCAACGTCGAGCTCGCGGCCGGGATGCTGCGCGAGGCGGCCGCTCAGGCGTACGGCCTGGTCGGCGAGGTCATCCCCTCCGACGTTCCGGGCAAGCTTGCGATGGGAGTGCGGGCGCCGGCCGGCGTGGTGGTCGGAATCGCGCCATGGAACGCGCCGGTGATCCTGTCCACACGCGCGGTCGCGACACCGCTGGCGTACGCGAACACGGTTGTGCTGAAGGCCTCGGAGCTCTGCCCCCGGACCCACGCCGCGGTCGTCAACGCGCTGGTCGACGCCGGCCTGCCACCCGGGGTGATCAATCTCGTGACGAACGCGCCCGAGGACGCGGCGGACATCGTCGACGAGCTGATCGCGCACCCGGCGACGCGCAGGATCAACTTCACCGGCTCCACCAAGGTCGGCCGGATCATCGCCGAGAAGGCGGGTCGCCATCTCAAGCGCGTCCTGCTCGAGCTCGGCGGCAAGGCGCCGATGGTCGTGTTGCACGACGCCAACCTCGATCGCGCGGCGGCGGCCGCGAGCTTCGGCGCGTTCTTCCACCAGGGGCAGATCTGCATGTCGACCGAGCGGATCGTCGTCGAGCGCGCCGTGGCGGACGCGCTGGCGGAGAGGCTGGCCGAGCGGGCGCGCGCGCTGCCGGTCGGCGATCCGCGCGACGCGTCCACGGCGATCGGCCCGCTCATCAACCAAGCCGCGGTCGAGCGCGTGTCGGCGCTCGTGCGCGACGCGGTCGGCAAGGGAGCGAAGGCTCTGAGCGGGGGCGAGGCCGACGGTCCCTGCTTCCCGCCGACCGTGCTCACCGGGGTCACGCCGGACATGCGCGTGTACGCGGAGGAGTCGTTCGGCCCGCTGGTCACGGTGATCGCGGTCGATGGCCCAGATGCCGCCGTCGAAGTGGCCAACGACACCGACTACGGCCTGTCGGCGTCGGTGTTCTCCGAGGACGTGCCGGCGGCGCTCGAGCTGGCGCAGCGGATCGAGAGCGGCATCTGCCACGTCAACGACACGACTGTGCACGACGAGCCGCAGATGCCGTTCGGTGGCGTGAAGGCGAGCGGCTTCGGCCGGTTCGGCGGCCGCGCCGCGCTCGAGGAGTTCACCGAGCTGCGCTGGATCACGGTCCAGTCGCTCCCCCGCCAGTACCCGATCTGACCGTTCAGCCGCCGGCTCGCTCGAGGGCCGGCGGCGCTATATCCAGGTGGAGTACGGCGTCGCCTGCTGATGACTGTCGACGACGTTGGTGACGTTCTGCTGGAGATTCGAGTTGTCCTCGTGATCGTGAGCCGAGACGAGATGCTGCGTCGCGGCGGCCAGCACATCGTCACGTTCGCCGATCATCTGCACCGAGCAGGTGTCGCCTGGAACGCGTGCGCAGTCGAATACAGTCCGGCTCATGGGCTCCCCTTTCGAAATCGCGAACCCGCATCCTTGCGACTTCCGCCGGGCTAGTCAACGCTGATGGCCCCTGCACACGTACCACTGGAGGGCAGCGAGCGGGGGCGCAAGCCAGACGCCGCGCGTGTCGGCGACGTCGATCCGGCATCGCACGTCGAGGTGACCGTCACGCTCAGCCGGCCCGAGCGGTGGCAGGAGGATGCCGAGGCGGTCAAGCGCGTGCTCGCGAGCTTCGGCTTGGCCATCGAGGCCGAGTATCCCGCCACGGGCAGCCTGGTGATGACCGGTACCGCGGCTCAGATCGAGGCAGCGTTCCACGCCGGACTCGGGATGTATAACCACGGTCAGGACGGGGTGCTTCGTGGGCGCGAAGACGGCGTGAGGATTCCCTTGGAGCTCGACGGGATAGTCAGCGGTGTATTCGGACTCGATCAGCGCCGGGTTGCACACCGGTTGACCGCCACCGGGACGCCGCAGACCGCTGCGGGCGAAGCGAACGCGCCGGTCGGGCCCGCCGACCTGGAGCAGCGCTACAGCTTCCCCGATGCAGATTGCAGTGGGCAGACGATCGCGATCGCCGAGTTCGGCGGCGGTTACTACCCCGACGACGTGAGCAAGTTCTGCGAGACGCACGTTCGTCCGTTGCCGCAAATTGAGACAGTGTCAGTCGGGGCCGCGCCGCTGACACCGGCGGCCATCGCAGCGCTGTCTGCAGAGGCGCAGGGCCCCGCACTGGGTGAGAGCCACGAAGTGATGATGGACGTGGAGATCGTGGCGGGACTGTGTGCCGGCGCGAGGATTAGTGTGTTTTTCGCATCTTTTGATCAAAAGGGTTGGATCGATTTGCTCGACCGTGTGGTCGCTGCGTATCCGCTGCCGGCGAGCGTGTGTGTCAGCTGGGGATTGGCGGAAGACTCGCCCGATTGGTCGCAGGCCGCCATCGATGCGATCAACCAACGCCTCCAGGCGGCATCGCGTCGCGGTATCACGGTTTGCGCCGCAACAGGTGACGACGGGTCCGGTGACCAGATGCACGATGACCGCGCCCATGTGCACTTCCCCGCGTCGAGTCCGTATGTGCTGGCTGTCGGAGGCACGATGCTCGACGGCGCGCAGGAAGTGGCGTGGTGGAGCGCGCCCGGCGATCGGAGCCAGCCGAGGGGCGGCTCGACCGGCGGCGGCGTGAGCGTCAAGTTCAAGCGACCGGAGTGGCAGGACGTGCACGTGCCGTCGCTCACCGCCGGCGCGATCGACGGACGGGTCGTGCCTGACGTGGCGGCGCTCGCCGGTCCACCCGGGTACAGCCTCGTGTTCGATGGTCAGGCGACGCTCAACGGCGGCACGAGCGCCGCGGCTCCACTATGGACAGCGCTGATCGCGCGAATCGCCGCGGCCGGCGGCGGCGCCGGCGCTGCGAACAGGGCGCCAGCATTTCTCGCCCCGCTCCTGTACGAGAGCGGCCACGACGGGCGAGCTCGCGGCGCAACCGCGTTTGCCGACATCACACAGGGAAATAACGCCTCGCCTCAGCCCGGCGTCGGCTACCACGCGGGAGAGGGCTACGACGCAGTCAGCGGCTGGGGCGTCCCCAACGGGCGTGCGCTGCTCCAGTCGCTCGGCTAAGTGTCCCGAGCGACACTAGTCAGCTCCGGGCCGGGGCCGAAACCCCGGCGAGCAGTCCCTCGGCTCGCCCGAGCGCCGGCAACGCGCGGAGCTCTTTCAGAACTCGGTTCGCGTTCTCCAACATCGGTCGGGCTTCGTCGGGGCGCCGGTCGTCGAGCAGCACGGCCGCCAGGTCGGCTCGGGCCACCGCGAGCCAGTACGGATAGGCCAGCGAGTCGAGCCGTTCGATCGCGAGGCCGAGCTGCGCCTCCGCCGTCGCGAGATCTCCGGCGGCAGCGGCGAGCAGGCCGGCGCCGCGGTCGAGGTGCGCCCGCAGGTACGGCGGGATGTGGCCGGGGGGCCGGTCGGCCACCAGTGAGAGGAACTCGGCCGCCTCGCCCGTGCGTCCGAGGCGGAGCGCGGCTTCGAGCGCCGAGGGAAAGCCGATCCGACTGGCCTGGCTCGACGGCCCTTCGATCGCGATGATCTCGCGCATCGTCCCCGACAGCAGGTCGAGCGCGGTGGCGAAGTCACCGGCCGCGAGCGCGATCGTCGCCTCGCATGCGGCGTAGGTCCAGCGGGGCTGATTGGCGTCGCTCCGGCGCCAGGCCGCCATCCCGGCGAGGTGCTCGCGGGCGGATTGGGTATCTCCGCGGGCAGCGCTCACCAGCGCCAGCTCGAAATGAAGGTCCTCGGCCCCAGGTCGCTCGCGCGCCGCTTCGAGCAGCTGGAGTCCGAGCCGCTCGACCTCGTCCCAGGAGCCGGCGTAGTCCCACGTGCGCATCAGGTTCGACGCCGCGACGCTCTCGTAGTAGCGGCTGCCGATGCGCCTCGCCGTGGTCAGCGCGTCGCTGGTGCGCTCGGCGGCGCCCGGCAGGTCGAATCTCCGCAGGAAATCTCCGCCGTTGAGCTCGGCGACGAACAGCCGGTCGGTGAGCTCGTGCGACTGGCAAAGCGCGACCGCGCCGTCGAACAGGATGCGCGCCTCGTCGACCCGGCCGACCGCGTCGCACAGCTGCGCCTTGTAGGTCAGCGCGCTCGCGAGCACGCTCGGGAGCTCGAGCGCCTGTGCGAGCTCGAGGGCCCGCTCGAGGGGCTCCTGGGCCTCGCCCACTCGTCCGGAGGAGAGCAGGGCCACGCCGAGCTCGACGTTGATCTGGGCGGTGTCGGGATCCTGGACGTCGTCGCTCAGTAGGTCGAGGTCGCGGCGCATACGGTCGATGGCGTCGCCGGCGCGACCGACACGCCGAAGCGCCTGCCCGATCTTGGAGCCCAGACGAGCCGCGTCCCGGTCGCGCGCGAGCTCGCTGAGCCTGCCGGCGGCGTCCTCGAACAGGCCAAGAGAGTCCTCGTAGCGCCCGTCGAGCAGCGCCATCTCTCCGGCCGCCTCGAGCAGATCGATGCGCTCTTCCTCGCGGCCGGCGAGGTCGATAGCGGTTCGGTACGCGCGCTCGGCGGTCTGGGGCGCGCCGACCGCCGCCGCCCGCTGGGCGCCGCGACGCAGTGCGGCGATCGCCTCGGTGCGGAGCTGGGCCGCGTCGGAGTCGTCGGCGGCGGAGCGATACGCCTGGAGGTAGTGCGCGGCGAGGACCTCGGCCACGTCTTCGCCCTCGTTGGAGAAGGCATGTGACAGGTAGTGCGCCGCGGCGAGGTGCCGGGACTTCCGCTCGCGCTTGGCGAGCGTCTCGTAGGCGACCGTCCGCAGCAGCGTCTGGCTGAACCGGTACTGCCCCCGGTCCGGCGAGTGCGGGTCGGCCCGGACGGTCAGCACCTGCTTGCGCACGAGGCTGGCGAGGACCTCCTCGGCGGTCTGCTCGGGCAGTCCCGATAGAGCCTGGGCCGCGGCGAGCGGGAAGTTGCCCCCGAACACGGACACCGACCGGACGAGTTCGCGCTCCTCGGACCCGAGAGCGTCGAGTCGCGCGCCGAGCAGCGAGATCAGGCTCGGCAGGGACATCGAGCTCTCCGAGCTCGCCGACCAGTACCAGCGCGCCGTCGCGCTCGACCAGCACGCCCCGGTCCGCGAGCGCCCGCACCGTCTCGATCGCGTAGAGGGGAATGCCCTCGGCGTGGGAGATGATCCTCCGCGCGGCGGCGAGCGGCAGGGTCGCCACCGCGTCGATCAGCTCCTCCATCGCCCTGTCCCCGAGCGGCTCGAGCGACATCGCGGTGGCGCCGCGATGCCCGGCCGCCCAGCCCGGGCGCTGCTCCGAGAGCTCCGGCCTGGCCAGCGTCAGGATGAAGATCCGATGCTGCGCGGACCAGTCGAGCAGGTGCTCGACGAAGTCGAGTAGCCCGTCGTCGGCGCAGTGCATGTCCTCGAACACCATCACCACCGGATCGAGCTCAGCCATCCGCTCGAAGAACAGCCGCCAGCCGGCGAACAGCTCGTCGCGGCCGGGGGCGGCGTCGACGACGCCGAGCAGGACCCCGAGGCGGACCGAAATGAACTCGCGCTCGCCGGGGTCGCTGACCCACCGCTCGAGGCCGGCCCGGAGCTTTCGCTGCGGCCTCCTCGACGGCGGCGTCCTCGGGGATTCCGAGCCGGTGCCGGACCATCTCGGCAAGCGCCCAATACGCCACGCCATCGCCGTAGGGGAGGCAGCGGCCAGGGTGCCAGAGGAACCGGTCGGGCAGCTTCATCAGGTAGTCGAGGAGCTCCCAGCGCAGCCGGGTTTTGCCGACGCCGGCGGCGCCCGAGACCGCGACGAGTCGCGCCGACGAGCGGCTCACCGCGGCGTGGAACAGCTCTTTGATCAGGCGCAGCTCCGCATCGCGCCCGACGAACTGCGCCTGCAGGCCGTCGCGGTCGACGCCCGGGGCGACCGTCAGCAGCTCGGCCGCGCGCCACAGTTGGAGCGGCTCGGACTTGCCCTTGAGCTCGTGACGACCCGCGTCCTCGTACGCGATCACGGCCGAGGTCACTTGGCGGGTGACGTCGTCGACGAGCACCGTCCCGGGATCAGCGGCTCCCTGGATCCGCGCCGCCGTGTTGACGCGGTCGCCGACGACAAGCCCCTCGTCGGAGTTGACCATCAGTGCGGCATGGCCGGTGACGATCCCAGCGCGAGCACGGAGGTCGGGTGCTCGCACCCTTTCTCCGAGAGCCGCCACGGCGTCGACGATCTCGAGCGCGGTGCGTACGGTCCGCTCGGCGTCGTCCTCACGGGCCACCGGAGTTCCCCACACGGCCATCACGGCATCCCCGATGAACTTCTCGATCGTCCCTCCGTTCCGGTCGACGATCCCCCGCGCCGCGTCGAAGTAGTGGCCCAGCAGATCGCGAACGTCCGAGGGGTCCCACGATTCGGTCAGCGATGTGTAGTTGACGAGATCGACGAACAGGACCGAGACTCTCCGCAGCTCCGCGGACTCCCGGCGCGGGGTAGAGATCGACGCGGCGGAACCTGCGTCGGTGAAGGCGCGCGTCGCTTCCCGCGTTGAGGTCACCCCGGGAGCCAGTGCCGCGCCGCACTCCGAGCAGAACTTCTGCCCCGGCGAGGTGGCGCTGCCGCACGCCGGGCACGATGTCGACAGGCTCGCGCCGCACTCCATGCAGAACTTGGCACCGGGCAGGTTGTCGGTGCCACAGTGCGGACAGACAGTCGGTCCTCCGGTCGTCACCCCGCGGCAGAGTGTACGGCGCCGCGACCGCGCTACACCGGATTGCACGCCGGGCTCCCGCAACTGGAAGACTCTGCACGCCGTGGTTCTCGCCACCTACAACATCAAGGGAGGGGTGGGTAAGACCTCGGCGGCGGTCAACCTCGCCTACCTCGCCGCGCGCGGCGGCGCCACCACCCTGCTGTGGGACCTCGACCCGCAGGGTGCGAGCACCTACCTGCTCCGCGTCAAGCCGAAGGTGAAGGGTGGCGGGGAGAAGCTCGTGCGGGGCAAGAGCGATGCGTCGGCCCGGATCAAGGGCACCGACTACGACCGGCTCGACCTGCTGCCGGCGGACTTCTCCTACCGTCACATGGACCTTCACCTCGACGCCACCAAGCGCCCGACAAGCCGGCTGGCCCGGGTGCTCTCGCCGCTCGAGCCCGAGTACGACTACGTGTTCCTCGACTGCCCGCCGAGCATCTCGCTGGTGTCGGAGAGCGTGTTCGAGGCCTCCGACGCGCTGCTGATTCCGCTGCTTCCGGCGACGCTGTCGGCGCGCACGCTCGACTACATCGACCAGGTCGCCGGCGACGGCGTGCAGCGGCTTCCGTTCTTCTCGATGGCCGACGCGCGCAAGCGCATGCACCGCGACGTGATGGAGGCGTTCACCGCTGAGAGGCCGGAGATGCTGCACACGGTGGTGCCGCTCGCTGCCGACGTCGAGCGGATGGGAGCGACGCGTGCGCCGCTCGAGGAGTTCGCGCCGCGCGGGCGCGCGGCCGAGGCGTTCCGCAATCTGTGGGCCGAGGCCACCGAACGGCTCCTGCGCCGCTCCGGCTCTTAACCAATTCATCACAGGATCGCCGCGTGGGTCACCGATCATCGGAGATCGATGAGCTACGCAGAGCTTCACTTTCATCTGCTCCCCGGCATCGACGACGGACCGTCGTCGATGGACGAGAGCATCGAGCTCGCGGCTGCCGCCGCGGCGCAGGGAACCGAGACGATCGTGACGACGCCACACGTGCACCCGCAGTTCGTCACCGATCCGCTCACGCTACCCGAGCGGGTACGCGAGGTCGCGGCGAAGCTGTTGGCCAGGCGGATCCGGATCGACATCCGATGCGGTGGGGAGCTTGCCCAGGAGATGGTTCCGCGGCTTTCGCAGCGCGAGCTCGAAACGATTGCCCATGGCCCGGCGGGCCGGCAGTGGCTGCTGCTGGAGGCGCCACTTGACGGGATCGATCGCGCCTACACCGCGGCCGCCGACGAGCTGCGCGAGCGCGGCTTCGCGGTCGTCGTCGCCCATCCCGAGCGCGCGCTGAGGTGGTCGGATGCGGGATGGGAGACGCTCGAGCACGAGCTGGCCGCCGGCAGCGTCGTCCAGATCAACGCGTGGTCGGTCGCGGGGCTGTACGGCGAGATGGTTCGCGCCACCGCGCTGTGGCTGCTCCGGACCGCTCCCACGGCTGTGGTCGCGTCCGACGCCCACGGCGGCTCGCGGATGCCGGCGCTCGACCTCGCGCTCGACGCGCTCACCGCCGCCCGAGTACCAGACCATGAGCGGCTGCTCGACGCGGTTCCGCACGAGCTGCTCGAGCACGGCCTGACCGTGGGCTCGAACTCGCTCGCGGCCTGATCACGCAGCGGGGGCGGTGTGCGGGGGCGGGCTCCTGCGGGTAGGGGACAGGAGATCGTGTTTGCGTGGATATCTCATCGGCTGCGGGATCCACTCATGTGGGCGGGGGTATCGCAGCTCGGCAAGACGGTGATAGCGGCCGTGGTTGCGTGGGTTGTGGCGGTCAAGGTGTTCCATTTGCCGCAGGCGTTCATGGCGCCGTGGGCCGCGCTGCTGACGGTGCAGGCGACCGTGTTTGGAACGGTCAGAGGTGGAGTGCAGCAAGCCGGCGCGAGCGTGCTCGGGGTGCTGATCGGGTTCGCGGCGTGGCACGTCTTCGGGCTCGACGCGGTTGGGCTTGGAGCCGCCGTGCTCACGGGGCTCGTCGTTGGCTCGGTGCGCGGCGTTCGTGCGGAGACGACGACCGCGGCGACGGCGGTGGTCGTGCTCACAACCGGCTACATCGACAAGAGCGGCATGCTGGCCGCACGGTTGGCAGACACCGGGATCGGGATTGCGGTGGGACTTCTCGTGAACGTCATGCTTTGGCCGCCGCTGCGCGACCGGGGCGCCGCCAACCAGATAGACGTCATCGATGACCACGTCGGCGATCTGCTCGTCTCCATCGCCGCCCAGCTGCAGCGCGGATATACCGCAGATGATGTTGACGGCTGGATCGCGCGAACCGATGAGCTCGACAGCGACATCGACCGCGCATGGCGCGTCATCGAGGAGGCCCGCGAGAGTGGACGGCTCAACCCGCGGCGGGCGGTCCCGCATCGGATGCAGGCAGCAGAGGACTTCGTGCCGATCGTCAACCGGCTCGCCCAGGCCGTTGCCGAGACACGCAGCATGGCTCGCACGATCCGGATTGCCCGGATCCCTCCCGCGGAGTGGGATGACGCTTTCCGCGAGCCATGGTTGGACCTCCTTCACAGATCCGGCAAGGCGGTCGTCGACGCCGACGCCGGCGCCGTGAACGCGGCACGGGCGGAGGTCAGCGCGCTCGCGAATCGACTGGCGGTCGAGGAGTTGCACGACGACCTGTGGCCGGTCTACGGCGCTCTGCTCATCAACCTTCGCAACGTGCTCGACGCGCTCGGCGCGGTCGCAGAAGCACAGCCGGTGAAGGTCCCGTCACCAACGTTGGTCTAGCCGGCCAGCCCGGCAAACCATGCGTGGCTAGGTCGGAATCCGAGTTCGGGTCCGGCTACACGGCGACCGCCGCGAGGTCGGCCGATGGCTGGGGCAGCTCGAGCCTCGGCCACATCTCGAGGGCCTGCTCCAGAAGCTGCTCGACGACGGTCTCGACGTCGACCCGGCGCTCGAGCTCGATGAGCGGCTCCGGATCGGTCCGAATGACCGCCCGTCCCGGCGCCAGCAGCGTGCAGCAATCCTCGTCGGGCAGGATCGAGGTCTCGAACGTGCCCAGGCGCTCGGCCTCCTCGATGATCTCGGACTTGTCGCGGTCAAGGAGCGGACGGAGCAGCGGGAGCGTGGCGGCGCCCCCCACGACGTCGAGATTGCGCAGCGTCTGGCTCGCCACCTGTCCGAGCGAGTCGCCGGTGACGAGCGCCTCGCACTGCTCGCGGCGGGCGAGGGCGTCAGCGACGCGCACCATCAGCCGGCGCCCGGCGAGGACCTGGAGCCGGCCGGCGCCGGAGCTCGCGAGCAGCCGCTGCGTGATTCCGAACGGCACGACGAACAGGCGCGAGCGGCCCTGAAAACGGTTCAGCTGGGCGACCAGCGCGTACGCCTTGTACGCCGACTCGGGCCCGGTGAGCGGCTGCCCGCTGAAGTGGACGAAGTCGCAGCGGAGTCCGCGCCTCATCATCCGGTAGGCCGCGACCGGAGAATCGATCCCGCCCGAGAGCAGCACCATCGCCCGTCCGCTGGTGCCGACGGGAAGGCCGCCCGCTCCGCGCAGCCGGTCGACCGACACGAACAACTCGCGCGCGTATGCGTCGACGTGCAGCCGGATATCCGGATAGGACAGATCGACCCGGCGTTCGAGCTGCTGACCGACGGCCGCTCCGACCTGCCGCGCGATGTCCATCGAGTGGACCGGGAAGCTCTTGTCGCGCCGGCGCGCGCGGACCGCGAACGAACCCGGCTCGAGCTCCCGCAGCAGCTCGACCGCGGCCTCGCCGGCGCGGTCCACCTCCGGCTCGATTCGGAGCGACGGCTGAACCACGCTGAAGCCCGGAAGCTCGGTGGCGACCTCGAGTGTGTCGGCGAGCGCATCCGGTGAAGGGATCACAAGGAACGAGGATCCACGCCGATGGAACTCGACCTCGCCGACTCGGCGGAGCGCCCGCCGCAGGTTGCGCTCGAGCGCTGCGGCGAACGTCGAGCGCCGGCGGCCCTTGAGCGCGAGCTCGCCGAACATCAGCAGTGCGCACGGCGCGCCGCGTGCCGGGATCGACGCGCGGACGACGCGGTCGGCTGCTGTCGCTGTGTCGCTGGCGCTCATGCCTGATCGGGGGTGAGGCTAGCTGCTTGCCGTGCGGGTGCGCGACCGCGACGCGAATGCGTTCGCTGCGGCGGGCGGCACGAGTCCGAGCCCGCGGGCGCGTTCGAGCGCGCGCGCCAGCACCTCGTCGGCGCCGTCGATCTCGCCGTCGTGCATCAGCGCCCGTCCGGCCACCACCGTGGTTCGCACGACCGCGCCCGACGCTGCGTAGACGAGCGCGGCGGGCAGCTCGCCGAAGCTGAGCTCGGGCGCGCCGGCGCGGAGCAGCAGGAAGTCGGCCGGTTGCCCGACCTCGAGGCCGGACGCGGCGCCGAGCAGCGGGGCGCGGCGACCGGTGGCGATCTCCCAGGTCTCGGCGGCGCCGATCGCGGCCGCGTCCCTGGCCGCATGCTTCTGGAGCAGCGCGAGCACCTTCATGTCCGCGAACAGGTCGAGCGAGTTGTTCGAGCCGGGACCATCGGTGCCGAGCCCGACCTGGACGCCGGCGGCGCGGGCCTGCGGATACGGGAACACGCCGCCGACAGCGAGCTTGAGGTTCGCGACCGGATTGGTGACGACCACCGCGCCCCGCTCGGCGATCAGCTCGAGCTCGTCGTCGTCGAGCCACACGCCGTGGGCGAGGACTGTTTGCGGCGTCAGCAGCCCGACCCGATCGAGGTAGCGCGCCGGCCGCTCGCCGTGGGCGGCGAGACAGTCGATCACCTCGGGCTCGGTCTCGGACAGGTGGATCTGGACGGCCAGGCCGCGATCGGCGGCGAGCTCGGCAATCCAGCGCAGGCTGTCCTCGCTGACCGTATAGATCGCGTGCGGGGCGAGCCCGGCGTCGATCCGCTCGCCGGCGCCGGCGAGCTCGTCGAGGCTGCGGACCGCGGCCTCGCGCATCGCGTCGGTCCGGCCGTCGACGTCGATCAGCGGCGCGGCCACGGTGGCCCGCATCCCCGCGTCCTGCACCGCGCGCGCGGCCGCGGTCGGGTGCCAGTACATGTCCCAGAAGCGAACGGTCCCGGTCCGGATCATCTCCAGGCACGCGAGCCGAGTTCCCCAGTACACATCCTCGGGCTCGAGCTTGCGCTCGATCGGCCAGATCTTCTCCTCCAGCCACCGCATCAGCGGGAGGTCGTCGCCGTAGCCGCGGAACAGCGTCATCGCCGCGTGGGTGTGCCCGTTGATCAACGGGTCCACGAGGATCCCGCCGGCCGCGTCGAGCACGTCGTCCTCGGGCCCCGGCGTCACGCCGGGTCCGAGCTCGGCGATCAGCCCGTCGCGTGCCCGGAGCCCGACGCGCTCGCCGTTGTGGAGCGCGTCCGTGATCGCCAGGCTCACGAACCGGACCGTCCGGCGGGGTCGCCCGGAATCCCGAAGGCGTGCTCCTGAAGGTCGATCGCCGTCTGGATCAGCGGCGCCTCGTGACCGCGCGGCCCGATCAGCGACACCCCGACGTTCCAGCTCACCGGGAGCGCCGCGACCGGCATCCCGGTCATGTCCCACAGGGCGGTCAGCTCGATCAGCGGGTCGCCGGCGCCGCCGGCGTGCCCGCGCTCGTAGCCGGGGCCGCGCTCGTAGGGCAGGATCGGCAGCGTCGGCTCGAGCACGTGGTCGATCTCCTGCACGCGGAACCAGCCCTCCCACGCGGCGGTGCCGTAGGCCCGGCGCTCCTGGGCGGCGAGATAGGCCTGGGCATCGGTGAAGTCGCGGGCGGCCTCGAGGAACTCTGCGATCGCGGGGCGATAGCGATCGTGCCGGTCGCCGAGGTCGCGGTGATAGCCCCACGCCTCGGTCATGAGCACGCGCGTGAGGTCGTCCCAGTCGATCGTCCACGGTGCCGGCAACTCCACGATCCGCGCCCCGAGCCGCTCGCACGTGTGCGCGGCCTCCTCGAGCCCGCGCCCGACGGCCGGCGCGATCGTCGTCCCATGTGTGCGGTCGGTGAGCGCGATCGTCACGCCCGCCAGCGGGCGCCCGCCCGGCCGAGCGGTGATCGGCGGTCCGGCGAGCACGGCCGGGGGCGGCATGACCGGCGTCACCGTTGACCCGCCGGCGGCCATCCCGGCGAGCAGCGCCGCGCAGTCGGCGATCGTCCGCGCCATCGGCCCCGCGTGGTCGAGCGACGGCGCCGCCGGGAGGATCCCCTCGAGCGGGATCCGGCCGTGGGTCGGCTTGACCGCGGACGTGCCGCAGCATGCCGAGGGGATCCGCAGTGAGCCGCACGTGTCGGTTCCGAGCGCCGCCGGCGTCATCCGCGCCGCGAGCGCCGCCGCGCTCCCGGCGCTCGAGCCGCCGGCGATCAGGTGCAGTCCCCACGGGTTGCCGACCTGGTCGGTGGTCCCGCCGGAGGCGAACTCGTGTGTGTGCGTGTGGCCGAGCAGAACCATTCCCTGCTCGTGGAGCCGTTCCCACACGGTGCTGTCCTCGCCGGCGACGTTGCCCTCGAGCACGCGGCTCGACGCGGTCAGCGGCAGGCCGGCGACGCCGTATAGATCCTTGACGCCGATCGGAATGCCGCACAGCAGCGGCGTCGCGTCGCCCTCGGTGGCGCGGCGCTGGTCGGCAAGCGACGCGTGCTCGCGCGCGAGGTCCGGATACAGCCGAGCCCACGCGTTGATCGCGTCCGGGGCGCCGTCGCTCGTCGGCGGTCCGCCGTTGCGCGCCTCGATCCGGCTCAGGCAGGCGTCGGTCAGCTCGACCGCCGACAGGCGCCCCGAGCGAAGCAGCCCGGCCGCCTCGAGAACGCCCAGGTCGGCGGGGTCGGTGTGCCTGGGGACGGTGTCATCGGCCGAGGCTGTCTCGGTCATGATGCGAACGCTACTGCTCCGTCACCCCTTTCTGGAAGCGAGCCACGTCCCAATCTCGCCGGCGGGCGCCGCGCCGGCGAGCAGGAAGCCCTGGCCCCCGTCGCAGTGCAGGGCGCGCACCGCCTCGAGCTCGGACGTGGTCTCGATGCCCTCGGCGACGGTCTTCAGCTCCGCCGCGCGCGCGACTCCGAGCACGGCTCCGAGGATCCGCGCGGCTCTGGGGTCGGTGGCCGCCGACCGGGTGATCGAGCGGTCGAGCTTGACCACGTCGAACGGATATCGAGAGAGCGCGCTCAGCGACGAGCGCCCCGCGCCGAAGTCGTCGAGGCACAGCCTCACCCCGAGTCGCTTGATCGCCTCGAGCACCGCCTCGGTGCGGGTCGGCTCCTGGTCGACGGTCGTCTCGGCGACCTCGAGCGACAGGCAGCCCGGCGGCAGTCGAGCGACGGCGATCGCGCGGTCGACCGCGTCGATCAGCGACGGCGAGCCGAGTGAGTGGGGAGACACGTTGACCGACATCCACAAGCCGGAGGGCGCCACCCCGTCCTGCCGCCAGCGCGCCATCTGGAGGGTCGCCTCCGTCAGTACCCACTGGTCGATCTGTGCGATCAGCCCGGTCTCCTCGGCCAGCGGCAGAAACTCGATCGGCGCCAGCAGGCCCCGTTCGTGGTGCTCCCAGCGGACCAGCGCCTCGACGGCGGCCGGCCTTGGATCCGCGTCGAGCGTGAGGACCGGCTGGTAGTGGAGGCGGAGCTCGCCGCGCTCGATCGCACCCCGCAGTTGACGATCGGTCTCGAGCTCGCTGATCGCGTCGATGCTCGTCGCGGAGTCGAACAGCTCGACGCCGCCGCCCCGCTGCTTGGCCCGGTACATCGCGGCGTCGGCCTCCCGGATCAGATCCTCCGCGTGGTTCTGACCACGGCGCGCGTGGGCGAGGCCGACGCTCGCCCGGACCGTCAGCTCGTGACCGCGGACGAGGAACGGCTCGGCCACCGCCGCCCGTGCTCGCTCGGCGACACGCAGCCCCTCGCGCTGGCCGCGCAGGTCCTCGCACAGGATCACGAACTCGTCTCCCCCGTAGCGAACGACGGTGTCGCCCGGTCGCAGCGTCCCTTGTAGGCGGCGCGCGACCTCGACCAGCAGTTCGTCGCCGGCGTCGTGGCCGAGGCTGTCGTTGACGCTCTTGAATCCGTCGAGATCGAGGAACAGCAACGCCAGTGAGTTCGGTCGCCGGCGCGAGCGTCCGACGGCGACGTTCAGGCGATCGAGCAGCAGGACGCGGTTCGGGAGGCCGGTGAGTGAATCGTGCAGCGCCTGGTGGGCGAGACGAGCCGCGGTCCGCTTGCGCTCGATCGCGTAGCGAATCGAGCGGGCGAGCACGTCCGCGTCGGCGGCCGACTTCATCAGGTAGTCCTGAGCGCCGGCGTGAATGGCGCGGAGCGCGATCGCGGGGTCGTCTCGCTCTGCGAGCACGACCACCGGCACGTCCGACGCACTCGACAGGACGGCCTCGAGCGTCTCGAGCGAGTCGCCGTCGGACGCCGGGAGGTTGACCACGACGCAATCGACAGTGTGCTCGAGGAGCGCGCGGCGGGCGCGCGAGACGCTGTCCCGAGCGAGCACTTCTGCATGCTCGCCGACCGCTCCCCGCAACCGGTCCGCGAGCGCGCCGGCGCCATGCGCGGTCGCATCCACTACGAGCAGTCGCAGCCGCTCACTGAAGTCCTTTTCGAGGGGTGGCCCCAACCCGACCGAGATCCTGTCTCTTGCCGTGCCTGTCTGCCGTATCGAGGCTAGCGCACGGGTGACGGCGGCACGGCGCCTGTAGTGTGCTCGCGCACGCGATGTTCAGAATGCGCGAACAGCTGAGGGCCGCGCTGTTGGTGGCGGCGATGGTCGCTTGCGCGGCCCTCCCGGCGAGCGCACTCGGGGCCTCGCCGGCGGGCGCGTCCGCGGCCGCTCACCTGGCCGTTGGCGGCAGCGTGGAACAGGTGTACGTGACCGGTGCCCGGTCCGGCGAGCGCGTCGCGCTGGTCAACCGGCGCGGCGCGACGGTCGCGGTTCTGCCCGCCGGCGCGCTCGGGGGCCTGATCTTCCGCGGCGTGAAGCCAGGCCCCGGATATAGCGTACGTCCCGCTGCCGACGCCGGCGGTCCGCTGTCAAGGGCGGTGACCGTGCTCCCCGACCGCTCCGCGCCACCGAGCACCAAGATCTACGGCCAGCACATCCCGACGTCGGGGTACGGCTACCTGACCACGCGCGACGGCACGAAGCTCGCTATCGACGTGCGCCTGCCCGCCGGACCCGGGCCGTACCCGACGCTCGTCGAGTACTCGGGCTACGGCTACGCCGACCCTGCCGGGGCGGAGAGCGGGATCAGCCCGGTGGCGACGCTGCTCGGATTCGCGGTCGTCGACGTGAATATGCGAGGGACGGGTTGCTCGGGCGGGGCGTTCAGCTTCTTCGAGCCGCTCCAGAACCTCGACGGGTACGACGTGATCGAGACCGTCGCGCACCAGCCGTGGGTGCTGCACCACAAGGTCGGGATGATCGGCGTCTCCTACGGCGGCATCAGCCAGCTGTTCGTGGCCGCCACCGATCCGCCCGACCTGGCGGCGATCGCGCCGCTGTCGGTGATCGATGACACCGCGACCACGCTCTATCCCGGCGGGATCCTGAACACAGGCTTCGCGCTGCCGTTCGCGCAGGCGCGCGACTTCGACGCCGAGCCGGCCTCGCCCGGCCATGGTGAGGCGTGGGCTCTGCAGCGGATCCGCGGCGGCGACAGCACGTGCCGGGCCAACCAGGTGCTTCACCCCGAGGCTGTCAACGAGGTCGCTGCGACAAACGCCAACCGCTACTACGTGCCGTCGGTGGCGAACCCACTGAACCCTGACACGTTCGTGCACAAGATCCATGTGCCGGTGTTCCTCGCTTGCCAGTGGACCGACGAGCAGACCGGCGGTCACTGCCCTGAGCTCGCCGAGCATTTCACCGGTACGCGTCTGAAGTGGTTCACCTTCACCAACGGTGGCCACATCGACTCACTCGATCCGGCCACCGCGGTGCGCTGGTACGACTTCCTGTCACTGTTCGTCGCCGACCGGTTACCGGACCTGACGCCGGGGCTGCGTGCGCTCGCGCCGGCGCTTTATCAGCTCGCGATGGGCATCCCCGGGGTCGCGTTCCCGTCCGATCCGATCGAGGACGAGCCCGACTACGCATCGGCGCTGGCGGCGTTCGAGGCCCAGCCGCCGATCCGCATCCTGTTCGACAACGGCGCCGGCAGCTCGACGCCGGGCGCGCCCGTGCCGGCGTTCGAGCAGTCGTTCGCTCGGTTCCCGCTGCCGGGAACGCGCGCCGTGTCGTGGTACCTCGGTCCCGGCGGGACGTTGGCCGCTTCCGCGCCCGGGTCGCGTGAAGTTGACAAGTTCACCTGGTCACCGCGGGCCCGGCCCCCGGCCGACTTCACCGGCAACACCGGCGCCGGCGGCCTGTGGGGAACCTCGCCGAGTTATCACTGGACCCAGAACCCGGCCGGTACCGCTCTCTCTTACATCACGGCGCCGTTGCAGAGCAACACCGTCGTAGTCGGCGCCGGCGCGCTCCACGCCTGGATCGAGGCCTCGACGCCGGACGTCGACCTCCAGGTGACGATCTCCGAGGTCCGCTCCGACGGCAACGAGACGTTCGTGCAGAGCGGGTGGCTGCGCGCAAGCGAGCGCAAGCTCGACGCCGCCCAGAGCACTCTGCTCGAGCCGGTTCTCAGCGAGCGCAAGGCCGATGCGGCGCCGCTGCCACGCGGACGGTTCACCGAGGTGATCGTGCCGCTCTACTACGAGGGCCACGTGTACCGGGCCGGATCTCGGATCCGGATCACGATCTCCGCCCCCGGTGGCGATCAGCCGACCTGGGCGTTCTCCGAGCTCACGCCAGAGGGCCACGCGACCGTGATGCTGGCCCACTCGCGCGCGATGCCCTCGCGGATCATCCTGCCCGTGGTGCCGGGCGTCGCGGTTCCGACCGGCCTGCCGCCGTGTCCGGGCCTGCGCGGCGAGCCATGCCGGCGCTACGTGCCGCTGGTCAACCGGTGAAGAGGCGCTCGAGGACGCGAGCGACGCCCGCATCCTCGTTCGACGCGGTGACCTCGTCGGCCGCGGCGATCACATCCGGATGGGCGTTGGCGACCGCCACCGCGTAACCCGCCCACGTCAGCATCGGCAGGTCGTTGGGCATGTCGCCGAACGCGATCACATCCTGGCGGTCGATGCCCCGCTCGTCGCAGAACCGAGCGAGCGCGGTGGCCTTGCTGACGCCGGCGGCGCTGATCTCGAGCAGGCCATCGGCCGAGTTCGAGTGGCTGAACTCGGCGAGATGACCGCCGACCTCGCGAGCGACTGACAGCAGCGCATCCGCCGACAGTCGATCGTGGCGCAGCATCAGCTTCACGGCCGGCTCCTCGACGAGCGCCTCGACAACGTCGATCGTCGTGCCGTCGGGGACTGGCCAGCGCGGAACGTACGCCGGCTCGTGGCCGAAGCCGCCGGTGCGCTCGACCGCCCAAACGCCTCCGGGCACCTCGGCCTGAAGTAGTGCGACGAGCTCCCGGGCGATCGCGGGCTCAAGCGAGGTGGCCTCGACGACCGATTCGGTGTGGAGGTCCCAGAGGACGGCGCCGTTGGCGCAGATCGCCAGGCCGTGGTGGCCGGTGGCCTCCGCGAGCGGCTTCAGCCAACGCGCGGGGCGCGCGGTGCAGAACACGACGACCGCGCCGGCATCCTCGGTGGTCGCGATCGCCCGGCGCGAGCGGTCGTCGATCGTGCCGTCGCGCCGGAGCAGCGTGCCGTCGAGGTCGGTGGCGACAAGCGTTGGCCGCATCGACGCTGATGCTGGCAGGTCGGTCAGTGCTCGAAGGCGGTCACTACTACGCGGCGCTGTCCGCGCCGATCGGCAACCGCCCGGTCATCATGCGCTCGGTAACGAGCCAGGTGATCAACCCGACGGCCGCCGTCCCCGCCCCGAGCGCGCACACCGCCTCCCACCCGTCGCTCGAATACAGCGCCGAGGTGGCGGCAGACAGTGCGACGCCGCCGCTGAAGTAGGCGACCATGTACGCCGTCGTCAGCCGGCTGCGGGCCTGCCCGTGGAGCGAATAGACCGCGCTCTGGTTCGAGATGTGCATCGCCTGCGCTCCGAGGTCGAGCACCACGATCCCGGCGATCAGCGCCACCACCGAGCTCCGGCCGAACGCGAGCAGTCCCCAGCTCAGCAGCAGCACGACGATCGCGCCGCTCATCGCCGCTCGCCCGCGACCGCGGTCAGACAGCCGGCCGGCGACCGGCGCCGCCAGCGCCCCGGCTAGCCCGGCCAGTCCGAACAGGCCGATCACCGCGTTGCCGTAGTGGTAGGGAGCGCCCGAGAGCAGGAACGCGACCGACGTCCACAGCACGCTGAAGCAGCCGAACGCGGTGGCGCCGAGCAGCATCCGCTGGCGCAGCAGCGGCTCGTCGCGGACCAGGTGGAGGACCGTTCGCAGCAGCGCCGGGTACCGCAGCTTCTCGGTCGCGGGGACGCGCGGGAGCGCGAATCGCAGGACGCCGGAGAGCAGCACCATGGCGACGGCGGCGACGACGAAGATCACGCGCCAGCCGAGCAGCTGCGCGACGACCCCGCTGATCGTCCGGGCCAGGAGGATGCCGATCAACAGGCCGCTCATCACCGTGCCGACGACACGTCCGCGCTCGTGCTCGCCGGCGAGCGAGGAGGACATGGCCACGACGATCTGGGCGACGACCGCCGTCACACCGAGGAGCGCGACCGCGAGCGCGAACACCGCGAAGCTGGGCGAGGCGGCGGCCACGCCGAGGCCGACGGCGGCGAGGAGCAGCATCGCCGTGATCAGGCTTCGGCGTTCGAGCAGATCCCCGAGCGGAACGAGCAACGCCAGCCCGACGACGTAGCCGGCCTGGGTGACCGTTACCAGCAGCCCCGCCGAGCTGTTCGACACCGAGAACGCGTGAGCGATCGTGTGCAGCAGCGGCTGCGCGTAATAGAGGTTCGCCACCGCCGCGCCGCAGGTGAACGCGAGCAGCAGGACCAGCGGCCGGCTGATGCCGGCGCCGAGCTCGGCTTGATTTGGATTCGGATTGCGCACCGACACCGACATCGACATCGACTAAGGGTTTACCCGCGCGCTCCATACGCACGCAACTTTCAAGCTAGCGGACTCGTCTGAGCCCGCAGCGGGTAACGCGGTGTCGCCCCGCCCGGTCTGGACGCCTCAGCGAGGCGGCGGCGCGGTCGAGTCCCGCACCTTGAGCGCGACCGGAACGCTCTCGTGGCGCGGTTCGATCCGGGGATTCTCGATCCGCTCCATCAGCAGCGCCACCGCGCGCTCGGCCTGGAAGTCGAGCGACTGCGCCACCGTGGTGAGCGAGATGCGGTGAAGGCCGGCGAGCGCGATGTCGTCGAAGCCGACGATCGAGATCTTGCCGGGGACGTCGAACCCGAGCGTCTCGCAGACCTCGATCATCGCGATCGCGCCGATGTCGTTGGAGACGAACAGCGCGGTGGGGGCGTCGGGCTGCTCGAGCGCGTCGGCGAGCTCGACGGTCACCCTGCCAGCGCGGACCGCGGCGGCCCCGGGCTCCCACTGCAGCGGCCCCGTCGCGGTCTTGCCCGCCTTCCGCATTGCGGCGCGGTAGCCGGCGTAGCGCGCGCGGTCGCCGCTCCGCTCGACCAGCGGCGTGCGCACGTACGCAATCCGTTCGTGCCCGAGCCCGAGCAGGTGCTCGGTGGCGAGCCGGCCGCCCTGGGTGTCCTGCGGGCCGACCGAATCGCCCCACTGCTCGCTGAGCCCGAGGAACACGATCGGCACCGCGGTCCGCTTGAGCGCGTCCTCGAGCGGCGAGGTCCCGGAGACGAACGCGAGGAACACCACGCCCGCGACGCGATGCTCGAGCAGCGCCTCGACGCCGGCGACCGCGATGTTCTCCTCGCCCTCGATGTTGCAGAACATCGTCGTGTAGCCACACCGGAACGCCGCGCGCTCGGCGACCTGCGCCATCTGCGCGTAGTAGGGGTTGCTGAGGTCGCCGACGAGCACGCCGAGCATCGTCGTGCGCTGCTTGACGAACTGGCGCGCGATCGCGTTCGGTTTGTAGTTCAGCCGCTCGATCGCCCCCAGCACCCGCACCCGGGTCGTCTCGGACACCTCGACGCCGCGGACGACGTTCGAGACGGTTGACTTCGAGACCCCTGCCGCGGCGGCGACGTCGAAGATCGTCGGGGCCTTTCGCTCTCGCCGACGGCGCGGCCGCGTTGCGCTCATTGGACCCGATGATACGACGGCCTCAACCTTGATTCCGGCACCCGCGTCCGACTATGATGTGGAACGTTCCAGACGTGAGCTGGGAATCGGGTGCGAGGAGAGTCGGTGGCTGATCGGACACGGGTCGGAGTAGTCGGTTGCGGGCTGATCGCTCAGGTCATGCACCTCCCGTACCTGGCCGAGCTCTCGGACCGGTTCGAGGTCGTGGCGGTGTGCGATCTGCGCGAGGGCGTCGCGCGGGCCTGCGCGGACCGCTACGGCGTGCCGGGCGTGTTCACCCGCTGGGACGACCTGCTCGAGGCTCCCCTTGACGCGGTGCTGATCGCCACCTCGGGTGACCATTCGCCGATCGCGATCGAGGCCGCTCGGCTCGGGGTGCACGTGTTCGTCGAGAAGCCGATGGCGCTCTCGAGCGCCGATGCCGAACGGATGGCTGACGCCGCGCGGAGCGCCGGCGTTCGCCTAATGGTCGGCACGATGAAGCGCTACGACCCGGCGTACGAGCGGCTGGCCGAGCTGCTGCCGCTCGTGGCTGACGTGCGCCTGATCCAGGTGACCACGCTTGAGTCGCCGTTCGCGCCGTACGTCGGTCACTACCCGCTGATCGGCATGGACGGCCCCGCGCCGCCGCCCGACCCACTCGTCGGCGACCAGGAGCGGGCGACGCTCGACGCCGCGCTCGGCGAGGTCGACGAGGAGACCCGCTGGTGCTACCGCTGGATCATGCTCGACAACCTCGTGCACGAGCTGAACATGCTCGGCGGCCTGCTCGGCGAGCCCGACGAGATCCGTTTCGCGCATCTGTCGCGGCAGTGCGTGAGCATCGACATGCGGTTCGGCGATGCCGACTGTCACCTGTCGTGGGTGGACCTGCCCGGGATCGCCCGTTACCGCCAGGAGCTGTGCTTCTACGCGCCCGCGCAACGGTTGACGCTCGAGCTCCCGTCCCCGTTCCTGCGCAGCATGCCGACCCGGCTGAAGATCGAAGGCGGCGATCTGGACAGCGCGCGCAGTTGGGAGCGCGAGGAGCTCGTCTCCTACGACGAGGCTTTCAAGCGCGAGCTCGTGGAGTTCTCGGAGTGCATCCGCACCGGGCGCGAGCCCCGGACGTCCGGCGAGGACGGCGTGCGCGACATGCGGGTGGCCGAGGCGGTGGCGCGGACGCACGCGGCGATGCCGGCCCGGGCGGGAATCTCATGAGCATCGAGCCGGCCGCGCTCGAACACGCCGAGGGCCGGGGGCGCGCCGGCGTGTGGATCGCGAACGCCCCGGTGAGCTACGGCGCGTTCGAGATCACCGTGGGGGTCGACCCAAACGTCCCTGATCCGGTGGCACTGCTCGACGCGGTCGCGTCGGCCGGGTACGTCGGGATCGACCTCGGCCCGCCGGGATACCTCGGCACCGGCGAGCTGCTGGCGGACCGGCTGTCGGAGCGCGGGCTCGGGCTCGCCGGCGGCTACCTCGAGCTGCCCTTCAGCGAGCCCGCCAGGCTCGAGTCTGCACTCGAGGAGCTCGACGAGCTGCTCGACCTGTTCGATCTCGCCGCCAACCACGAGCGGCCGCCGAGGCCGACGCTCGCCGACGCGGGCTCGCCCGCGCGGGCGGCGCTGCCCGGGCGGGCGGCGCTCGACCCGTCGGTCGGCCTCGATGACGCCGGCTGGGACCGGTTCGCGGTCGGGCTGGCGATCGCGGTCGCGCGCTGCCGGGACCGCGGCTATGAGCCGACGTTCCACCACCACACGGCCACGTACGTCGAGGCCCAGTGGGAGATCGAGCGGCTGCTCGAGGTCTCGGACGTCGGGCTGTGCCTTGACACCGGTCATCTGCTGCTCGGCCGCGGCGAGCCGGTGACCGCGATCCGGACGTGGGCCGATCGGATCAACCAGTTGCACCTCAAGGACGCGCGCCTGGAGATCCTCGAGCAGATCGTCGCCGAGGCCGCGCCCGTGCAGGAGATCTGGCGCCGACGGGCGTTCTGCCCGCTCGGCGAGGGCGACATCCCGGTCGGCGACGTTCTCGACGCGATCGCGGACATCGGCTACGGCGGATGGCTCGTGGTCGAGCAGGACGTCCTCCCCGACGCCGCCGATCCCGAGCGCCCGGCGGCCGAGCAGCGGCGCAACCGCGAGTACCTGCGCGCACACGGATTGTGAGGGCCGGCGGCCGTGGACGGTGAGCCGGTCCGGATCGCGCTGATCGGCGCCGGCCGGATGGGTCAGGTGCACCTCGGTGCGCTCGAGCGCGCGACCGGCGTCGCGGTCGCGGCGATCGTCGAGCCGGTTTCGATCACCCGGGCGGAGCTCGAACGACGAGGCCATCGGGCATACGCGGACGTCGACGGCCTGCTCGCCGCCGGCGACGTGGACGCGGTCCTGATCGCCGCCCCATCGGACCTGCACCTCGAGCTCGTGCGGACGTTCGCCGCGGCCGGCCTGCCGATGCTGTGCGAGAAACCCGTCGGCACCCGCGCCGCGGACGCGATCGAGGCGTGCGCCGCGGTGGAACGGGCCGGGGTCGTCATGCAGGTCGGGTACTGGCGGCGGTTCGTCCCCGAGCTGCGTGCGCTGCGCGACCGGATCGCCGCCGGGGAGCTCGGCGAGATCAGCCAGGTCTCGAGCCTGCAGTGGGACGGCGAGTCGCCGTCGGCGAGCTTCCGCGCCCGCAGCGGTGGGATCGCCATCGACATGGGCGTCCACGAGCTCGACCAGACGAGATGGCTGAGCGGTCAGGAGGTGGCCTGGCTGACCGCGGCGAGGGGCGCCGGCGGCGAGGCGGCCGGCCGCGATCCCGACGTCGCGGTGATCCTCGCGCAGTTGTCGGGGGGCGCGTCCGCGACGGTCTCGCTCGGCCGGACGTTCCCCGAGGGCGACTGCTGCTGGGTCGAGGTGTTCGGCAGCGCCGGCTACGAACGCGTGCCGTTCATGTGGGGCGAGCCGGGTGAGCAGGTATTCCACAACGCGCTGATCGCGCAGTTGGAGGCATTCGCCGCGACCGTGCGGGGCGCGGAGCCGGCCGGCGCCAGCGTCAACGACGCGATCGCCGCGCTGACCGCCGCCGAGCTCGCCGGCGCCGCGCTCCTCGACGGAGAGAAGCGGGTGGTCGGCGCGTGAGCGCGGAGGAGGTCGGGATCGCGGGGGAGGTCGGGATCGGGATAGTCGGCTACGGGACGATGGGGAAGGCGCACAGCTACGGCTACGCCGCGGCGCCACAGATCCGCTCGCTGCGCTGGCGCCCGCGGCTGCGCGCGATCAGCGGGCGCAACCGCGCAGCCGTCGAGCAGGCCGGTAGCGACTTCGGCGCCGAGCGCGTCACCACCGACTGGCGGGAGCTGGTCGAGTCGCCCGACGTCGAGATCGTTGACATCTGCACGCCCCCGGGCACGCACGCCGAGATCGTCGAGGCGGCCGCGGCGTGCGGCAAGGCGATCATCTGCGAGAAGCCGCTCGCGGCCGGCTGGGATGACGCGCGCCGCGCGGCGACCGCCGTTCGCCGCGCGCCGGTGATGAACGCGATCGGCTTCAACTACCGGCGGCTGCCGGCGCTGTCGCTGATGAAGCAGCTGGTCGATTCCGGACGGATCGGCGAGGTGCGGCTGTGGCGCGGGAGTTGGCTCTCAGACGAGTTCGTCGACCCCGAGATTCCGTTCGACTGGCGGTTCGAGCGAAGCCAGGGCGCGAGCACGATCGCGGACCTCGGGGCGCACCTGCTCGACCTCGCCGGCTGGTTCGTCGGCGAGATCGAGGCGGTCAGCGCGCAGTCGCGGACGTTCACTCCGCAGCGGCGCGACCCCGACGGGACGGTGCGCGTGGTCGACGTCGACGAGGCGTCATCCGCGCTGCTTCGGTTCGGCTCGGGCGCGCTCGGCGTGTTCGAGGTCGCCAAGACGTGCGTACGCCGGCCGTGCGACTTCACGGTCGAGGTCAACGGCGAGCGCGGGACGCTGCGGTTCGACTACGCCCGGATCAACGAGCTGTGGTACGGCGACGGCGGGGACGAGCCCGAGCTGTACGGGATGAAGCGGATACGCGCCGAGCATCCGCTGCAGCCGGAGACCGAGGGCTGGTGGGCGATCGGCCAGGGCATCGGATACGGCGCGAGCTTCGTCAACCAGGCTGCGGACCTGCTCGACCAGTGGCCCGACGGAACGTGGACACCGGACTTCGCGACCGGCCTCGAGGTCCAGGCAGGATGCGAGGCGATCGAGCGAGCGGCGGCCCAGGGACGCTGGGTGGCGCTCGACGAGATCAGGGGCGGCCCTGCGCCCCTGGAATCGCCGATCTAGCCATCGCAATTTCTGACTCGGGGCACTAGTCGGTCTGCCCTTCCTCCTCGGGCTCCTCGTACCAACGCACGCGCTCGCCGACCCTGGCGCGCCAGCGCCACTTCGACGTCTTCGGCGCGGCCTCGATCACGTCCCACAAGCGGATCAGCCGGGCGTCGATGAGGTCGCGTTCGCCCGGGCCGAGGTCGTACTCGCCGAGGTCCGCGCGGCAGTGCTCGATCGTGCCCTTGCACGTCCGCCACAGCCCCCAGTCGCGCGCGCACAGGTCGGCGATCAGGTCGCCCTCGATCCCGGGCTCGCCGGCGACGCCGATCTCGTGGTGGAAGCACAGGTTGTAGATGTCGCGCTCGTCGCGTTCGGTCAGCTCGACGATCTGGAGCTTGGTCAGCAGCAGTTCGGCGAGCGGGACGGTGAACGGGTCGCGGTCCAGGCGCTCCGCGATCGGGATCTCGTGGCACATCGAGAACGCGCCGACGAACACGTCGACCTTGCGCTGGTTGGCGATGTCGACGTAGATCTGGCGGTGCGACCCGTGGAAGGCGTTGAACACCTCGTCGTCGGCGTAGCCGAGCGACTGGAACGCGGCGGCCACCGCCTTCTTGTTGCCGCGCGGGGTGACCACGTCGATGTCGTTGATCCGGCGGGTGAGCAGCGGCTTGGCTTCGGGCGCCTGAAGGCAGACCGCGACGCCGCCGAGCAGGCGCAGGATCACGCCCTTCTCGCCGGCCCCGGCGACCATGCGCTGCGCCTCCGCGACCGGGTCGGCCAGGGTGGCGGTACCGGCCGTCAGTGCCGGCGCCTGAGTCGGGCGAAGTGGCGGTCATCATCCAGCGGTGAGGAGGAAGTCAAGGTAGCTTCCATCCTCGGCGATGTCCACCACCGCGCCGCGAAGCAGGTCGGCGGTGTAGTCGCTGCCGGGATTGAGGCACAGCGTCTTGCCGATCTTCTGCGCGCCGCGGGACTCGTGGATGTGGCCGTGCAGCCCGACGACCGGCTGGTAGCGCTTGATCGCGTCGCGCACGGCGTGGCTGCCGACCGGGACGAAGCTGGGACGGCCGCCGCGGACCACGGGCTTGAGCGTCTCGTCGAGCTCGGGCGCGGTGTCGAGGCCCGAGCCGTACGGCGGGCAGTGAAAGTTGATCACGCTCGGCTGCCCGTCCGGGACCTGGTCCATGATCGCGGCGATCCGCTCGCCGAGCTCCTCCTCGGAGTATTCGCGGTCGGTGTTCCACGGCGTCGGGGTGACGTCGCCGAGACTCGCCAGCAGGACCGGGCCGAGCTCGCACAGCTCGGCCTCGGGGCACTCGATCCGCTCGGCCTCGCGCAGGACCGCGTCGATCTCGATCGGATCGTCGTTGCCCGGCGTGATGATGCACCGCACCTCCGGCGCGAGCCGCTCGGCCGCGAGCTCGCACCAGCGCTTGACCTGGGCCACGATCTCCTCGCGGAACAGGAGGTCGACCTTGGCCGGGTCGTCCTCGAGCTCGGCGATCTCGTCGGGCTCCATCTGCACGGGGTAGAAGCCGACCCGGTTGATCTCGGCGTACAGCCGCTCCTCCTCGGTCGCGGGCAGCGTCACCGGCTCGCCGCGCACCGTCGCGCTGAGCGTGCCGTTTTCCGCGATGACCGGAACCAGCCCCTTGCCGGCGACGTCGCCGCCGAGCACGAGCGCGTCGGCCTCGTAGATCCTGCGCGGCGGCGAGGAACTTGCGAAAGCAGCGCTCCGAGCCGTGGACGTCGGTGGCGAAGTAGATCCGCAGTCCCGCGCCGCTTGCGCCCCTTCTCGCCGCCGAACATCCGCTACTCGGGTGGGAGCTCGCGCATCGCCATGCTCAGGTCAAGCGAATTCTGTCGCTTGCGGACGCTCCGGGCGATCGTGTAGATCACCGGGCCGGCGACCAGCACGATCACGAGCGCGGCGACCGACTCGAAGCTGAACTTGCCGTACGCGCTCTGGTGGGCGATTACCTCGATGATCGTGAACAGGGCAAGCGCGGTGGTGGCGCCCCCGACCCAGGTGACGACCGGCACCCCGGCCCAGCGGTCGACGTCGTTCTGTCCCGCGCGCGTGATGAGCTCGGGACGGCGGTGCGCCAGGAACGTCGCGGCGATACCGCCGGCGAGCAGGATCAGCGCGAAGAACAGCGCCTCCAGCGCGACGATGTTCGAGATGTTGACGAACGCGAGGAGCAGGCAGAACAGGATGCTCACGATCAGCACGATCACGATCGCGGTGGTCGGAGCGTGGTTGCGCTCTGAGACCTGCGCGACGCGGACCGGCAACAGGCGGTCGAACGCGAGCGCGAACAGGACGCGAGTCGTGCACGCCAGGAACGCGATGTTCACCGCGACCGCCGCGAGCGGGATCGTCGTCGCCAGCAGGATCTTCGAGATCGGGTCGCCCGACAGCGCCAGGCCGTAGCCGAGTCCGCCCGCCGAGGACTGGAGGCTCGTGATCTTGCCGTACGTGGTCGGGTTGCTGTTGCCGAGGTTCGCCTGCGCCTGCATGAAGTGAAGCCCTGCGGTGTGGCGGAGCAACGCCCACACGCCGACCCACACGACGACCAGCACCCCGATGCTGATCGCCGACGCGTACAGGTACGTTCGCGCCGGCCGGCGCAGCTCGCCGCCGACGTAGTACGAGTACAGGACGCCGTTGTAGTTGACGACCATGAACGGGATCGTCGCGATCATCGCGCCGATCGAGGCGCCGAACACGACCCCGGAAGACTTGGCGGCACCGATCACGTCCGTGTACGCGCCCGGGTGGTGGCTGTAGCGCGCGAACGCGTTGATGAAGTCGGCGCGCGAGTGGTCGGCGAGCAGCAGCGCCAGGACCAGGAACGCCAGCAGCTGCAGGACGATGAACGCGATGATGATCTGCGCGACGCGCTTGAGCGAGAAGAACGAGAACAGCGGCGACTACCAGCATCACGCCGACGCTGATCGCGGCGATCGCGCCCTTGCTGCTGACGTGGTTGGCGGCGTTCGCGATGCCGTGGCTCGAGAACGCGTCGCCGAGGCCGGTGAGCATGAACGGCGTGTACGCGGCGAAGAAGTGGGCGTTGGTCGCGAGCACATACGTGAACACGACCGCGAGCCCGATGCCGGCCATCGAGCCCGCCACCGGCGAGACGATGCGCGACAGGAACACGTACTCGCCACCGGCGCGTGGGATCGCCTCGACCAGGTAGCGGTAGGCGAACATCGCCACGAACCAGATGAACGCGCCGGCGAGCAGCGGGAAGTAGAACTCGACCTTGCTGAAGTCGGTCAGCCCGGCGTTGAAGTTGATGAACGTGTCAGGCAGCGCCACCGACGCCAGCGCGATGCCTACCGCCGCGAGGATTCCAGCTCGCGGACCAGCCCCGACGCCTGACGAGTGAAGAGACCCGCAGTCGATCGGGTCCCGGTCGTCGTGTCAGTCGCCGCACCAGTGATGCTGCTCATCTCCTACGCCCTCCGATCATGCTTGCGCTCTCCGACCCAGTTCCATGACACCCGTCTGGAACGTTCCAAACGGTGGGGACGCTACCAGCGGCTTGTGGCAATTGCAACCCTTTCGAGGGGGATGGTTGAGGGGTTGCGTGGGTGCGCGGCCGGGGTGTCGGCGGTTCGGTTGGCGTGCTGAAAAAGGCCCCTGAGTGGGGCCTTTTTCAGCACGCTTCACCCGGTACCTAGATACAAGTAGCCTCTCGACCCGATGCGCGCGCTCGTCTCGATGACCTCACCGCCGTTCGCCGAGATCGCGGTCGTCGCCGACCCCACGCCGGACCGGAACGAGGCGCTCGTCGAGGCCAAGGCGTTCAGCCTCAATCGCGGCGAGACGCGGCGCCTCGAAACGCTCGAGCCGGGCACCGTCACCGGATGGGACGTCGCCGGCGTGGTCAAGCAGCGGGCTGCGGACGGGAGCGGCCCGGCCGAGGGCTCCCGCGTCGTCGGCCTCGCGCAGGCCGCCTGGGCGGAGCTCGTGGAGGTCAGGACCGATTT
>CAWJVJ010000006.1:0-417968 GCA_963846265.1 uncultured Solirubrobacterales bacterium | reverse complement strand
GCAGGTTGCCGATCACGCGCCCGTGGACCTGGGCGGCGTCGGACTGTGCCTTGGCCGGCGTGACCGGCGCATTGAACTGGACGATCGCCTGCACATCGCGCCGGGGTGATGAGCGGCAAGCGTGGCGATGCGCGGATCGAGCGGCGCCGAGGAGCCCGCGGCGGGCGCCGAGCCACTGGAGGCGCCGGGGACGAGAGTCCGCAGCTGTCCGCCCGTCGCGCCGAGCGCGATGGCGACGGCGACCGCCAGGACGGCGGCGCCGGCGAGCGCGGACATCCACCGCATCCGCTCAACGATTTGGACAGAACGTGTCATCTCAGGGCAACCTCCGTGTCGCAAAGCTAGTAACCAGTGACTCAACTGGCGGCTGGGCGATCTCGTATCCATACGAGACCCCTGGCTTTGCGTCCCCGCCTCGCGACGGGTTTGCCCTGAGCAGTCTTATAAGTAACGAACTGGCGGCTGGGCGATCTCGCTGTGGGCGAGACCCCTGGCTTTGCGACCCCGCCTCGCGACGGGTTTGCCCTGATCAGTCCTTCGTAGTGGGGTCATCGGCCGCACGCGCTCCGACCTGAGCGGTTTGGACGTATGTATGACCCGTCAGGCGGCCGAGCGGAGCGGGAGCTCCGGCTTGACCGGCTCGGGCCGGCCGAGGTGGAAGCCCTGGCCGTAGTCGCACTCGAGCGCGATGAGCGCGTCCGTCTGCTCCTGCGTCTCGATCCCCTCGGCGATCACCGCCACGCCCAGTGTGCGGGCGAGCTCGATGATCATGCGGACGAACGACGCCTCGCGGCCACCGCGGGCGAGGCCGTCGACGAACGACTTCGCGATCTTCAGCATGTCGAACGGCAGCGTGTGCAGGTAGCTGAGCGACGAGTACCCGGTTCCGAAGTCGTCGAGCGCGAACCTGACCCCGAGCGCGCGGAGCTCGGCGATCGCCGCCTTGACCCGCTCTGAGTCTTCGAGCAGCACGCTCTCGGTGATCTCGAAGATCAGGCTGCGAGGGTTGACGTCCGCGGTGGACAGGGTCGCAGCGCACGCGATCGACGAGCGCGGGATCGCGCAGCTCGACCGCGCTGAGGTTGACGTGGACGGCGACCGGGGTTCCGCCGGCGTCGCGGCTGGGCCTGCCACCGTCGCGCCTGCTGGCAGGCCTCCTCGAGCACGTACTGACCGAGTGACAGGATCAGCCCGGTCTCCTCGGCGAGCGGGACGAACTCCGACGGGCCGACGAGCCCGCGCCGGGGATGCTCCCAGCGGACGAGCGCCTCCTCGGCGACGAGCGCGCCGGTGTCGAGATCGATGATCGGCTGGAAGTACAGGGTCAGCTGCTGGCGCTCGATCGCGAGGCGCAGCTCCTCCTTGAGGCCGTGACGCTCGAGCACCGCCTCACCCATCGTCGGGTGGAACACCTGGAAGTGACCCTTTCCGTTCGTCTTGGCCTTGTACATCGCGACGTCCGCGTCGCGGATCAGCTCCTCGGCCGAGCCGGCGCCGCCGTGGCTGGTGGCGATCCCGACGCTCACGTACACCGACACGCTCTCGGAGCCGACGCCGACCGGGAGCACGAACGCCTCCATGATCCGCCGGGCGACCTTGACCGCGGCGGCCTCGGCGTCGTGGCCGTCCTCGACCATCACCGCGAACTCGTCGCCGCCGAGGCGTGCGACCACGTCCTCGGGTCGCAGGCAAGCGCGCAGGCGCGAGGCGACCGACACCAGCAGCTCGTCGCCGGCGGAGTGGCCGAGGCTGTCGTTGACGGTCTTGAAGTCGTCGAGGTCGATGAACAGCACCGCGAGCTCGCCGCGCCGGTCGGCGATCGCGGCCTTGACCTTGTCGGTGAACAGTGCCCGGTTGGCGAGGTTCGTGAGCGGGTCGTGGTAGGCCTGGTGGTGGAGCTGCTCCTGGAGCACGGACAGCTGGTTGACGGCCTGCTCGAGGCGGTCGTACTGGAGCGCGACGCTCGCGTTGCCGGCGAGCGTGTCGAGCAGCCGCAGGTCGTCGTGGTCGAACGACCGCACGACGCCGAAGCGGTTGGCGAGCATGATCGCGCCGATCACGCGCTCCTCGCCCGGGAGCGGCGCGACCATCGCGTGGGTCACGCCGCGGGCCTCGAGGTAGCGCTGCAGGCGGGCCCCGCCGAATGGCGGGTCGAGCGTGATCGCGCCGCCGCCGCTGCGCTCGAGCAGCTCGCGCATCGCGTCGGCGACCTCGGAGTCGACCGGCTCCATCAGCTCGCGGTAGGTGCCCGGGCCGACGAGCGTCCGCAGCGACGGGTTCTCCTCGGAGCCGAACAGGATGATCTCGGCGAGCTCGGCGCGGAACGCCTCGAGCGAGCGCATCAGCAGGCCCTCGAGGGCGTCCGCGATCTCACGCGAGCGAGCGAGCGTGCGGTTCGCCTCGTACAGGAACTCGAGCCGCTTGTGGCGCTCGCGCTCGGACAGGTAGGCCCGGTAGGCGGCGAACAGCGTCACCGACGGCACCGCCAGGAGCGGCAGCGCGCGGGCGTCCGAGGATGCGATCACCGCGCCGCACAGCCCGAGGCTGGCGTTGCTCAGCGTCACCACCAGATCCATCGAGAGCATGTGGGCGACCGTGCGGAGCTTCACGATGCCCTCTGAGAGCGAGATCGCGGTCGCGATCAGGACGACGGTGACGAATCCGGAGGCCTGCGTGGCGATCAGCGCCGCGACCCAGGTGCGCTCCCCGACGTGGTCGGACACCGGCGCGAGCGCGTGGATGACGAGGATCGCGATGCAGGCGTGCACCGCCAGCTGCGAGATGTTGAACACGAACTTCACCGGCGGCAGCCGGCGGTCGAACAGCATCACGAGCGCGATTCCGAGCAGGCAGCCGATCACGAATGCCTCGGCGCTGCAGAAGATCAGGCCGAAGACGAGCGGGATGTCCCCGAGCGAGAACGAGTGCGCGCCGCGCCGGAAGTGGAGGTGGACGACGCAGCGCTCGGCGATCGCGAACGCGATCGCGATCGACCACCACGGCAGGTGCGGGTGTGAGAGCGGCTGGAGGCCGTGAACCGGGCCTGCGTAGAGCGCGACCGCGGTCGCGATCAGCACGACATTCAGCCCCCACACCGGATGCACGTGGCGCGCGCGCGCGAGCCCCCCGGACAGGCGAGAGGACGTCTTGGGCTCGGGTTCGGTGGCGGTCTCGGCTCTCATCCTCAGTGCGCCGACGTCGTCTCGCCGGCAGCCCTTCGCGTAAGCATCGGCCGAACCGCACGAAAGTTGAGCATTGTGTGCCCGAGGACTTGCTCCGGGGCCATCACGGGCGCTTGCGGCGGGGCGCGCTTCCGGAGCGCGACAAAGCCACCGAAACCGACCGGTTCGTGCCCCGGCAAATACCTCCGGTTTTTCGAGGTTTGCAGGGAAAACGGTCCGCGCGGAGCGGCCGTTTCCGCCCCCCGTCTGTGCTAAAGTTATGTGCACAATTCTCGACGCCCCGGCGCGCGCCAGGTTGCGCGGATTCCGGGGCGTCTCTGATGTCATCGGAGGATCGTTGGCAATTGACGATGGCGCCACAGGGCGCCCTAACCCGCAGAGCACGTACGACGCACAGGACATCACGGTTCTCGAGGGACTCGAGGCCGTGCGCCGGCGGCCCGGCATGTACATCGGCTCGACCGGGCCGAGGGGTTTGCACCACCTCGTCTACGAGGTCGTCGACAACTCGGTCGACGAGGCCCTCGCTGGATACTGCGACGAAGTCCTGATCTCGATACACCCCGACAACTCGGTCACGGTCGTCGACGACGGTCGCGGCATTCCCGTCGCGATCATGGAGAAGGAGCAGCGCCCGGCCGTCGAGGTCGTCCTCACTGTCCTGCACGCCGGCGGCAAGTTCGGCCAGGGCGGCGGCTACAAGGTCTCGGGCGGCCTCCACGGCGTCGGCGTGTCGGTCGTCAACGCGCTCTCCGAGCGCCTAGACCTCGAGATCCGCCGCGACGGTTTCCGCTGGACCCAGTCCTACGCACGCGGCAAGCCGCTCGGCGATCTTCAGAAGGGCGAGCCGACGAACGAGACCGGCACGACCATCACGTTTCTCCCCGATGCCGACGTCTTCGAGACGCTGGAGCTCGACTTCACGACGCTTGAGGAGCGGATTCGCGAGACCGCGTTCCTGACCCGGGGCCTGCGGCTCGTGCTCGTCGACGAGCGCTCGATCGGGCCACCGGGCCGAGTTCCGCTATGAGGGCGGGATCGTCGACTTCGTCAAGTACCTCAACGGCAACAAGGAGCCGATCCAGAAGAAGGTCATCTCGTTCTCGGGTGAGAGCGACGAGGGCGCGGTCGAGGTCGCAATGCAGTGGAACTCCTCCTACCAGGAGTCAGTGTTCTCGTTCGCCAACAACATCAACACGATCGAGGGCGGTAGCCACCTGAGCGGGTTCCGCTCCGCGCTGACAAGCGCGCTCAACAAGTACGCGCGCGACAAGGGCGAGCTCAGGGAGAAGGACGACAACCTCACCGGCGAGGACGTCCGCGAGGGCCTGACCGCGGTGATCTCGGCCAAGCTCCAGGACCCGCAGTTCGAGGGCCAGACCAAGACCAAGCTCGGCAACCCCGGCATGCAGGGGTTCGTCCACTCGATCGTCAACGCCCGCCTGGCCGAGTTCCTCGAGGAGAACCCGCAGGACGCGCGGGCGGCGATCCGCAAGGCGGTCCAGGCCGCCCAGGCGCGCTCGGCCGCGCGCAAGGCGCGCGACCTCACACGGCGCAAGTCCGCGCTCGAGAACTCGACACTCCCCGGCAAGCTCGCCGACTGCTCGGTCAAGGACCCGTCGCTCGCGGAGCTGTTCGTGGTCGAGGGAGACTCGGCCGGCGGCTCGGCGGTCAGCGCCCGCGACCGCAGCACCCAGGCGATCCTGCCGCTGCGCGGGAAGATCCTCAACGTCGAGAAGAGCCGGATCGACAAGGTCCTGGCCAACACCGAGGTCCAGGCGCTGATCACGGCGATCGGCACGGGCGTCCGCGACGAGTTCGACATCGCGAAGGCGCGCTACCACAAGGTCGTGCTGTTGACCGATGCCGACGTCGACGGCGCCCACATCCGCACGCTCGCACTGACGCTCCTGTTCCGGGAGATGCAGCCGCTGATCGAGGCCGGGTACGTGTACATCGCCAAGCCACCGCTGTACCGGCTGACCCGCGGGCAGAAGCACCGCTACCTCGAGCGCGAGTCAGAGCTCGAGGACATCCTGCTCGGCGACAAGTTCGAGAAGATCGAGGTCCTCGACCGCCACAACAGGCAGTTCCGGCTGACCGACAACCGCTGGAAGCGGTTCGGCCGGTTGCTCAAGCAGTACGAGGGCTGGGCTGCCGCGCTGCGCGCCGCCCACGGACACGGGGTGGTCGAGTTCATGCAGCAGGCGCGGCTGCTCGAGCAGCAGGTGACCAGCGCCGAGCAGCTGATGACGATGCTCGCCGAAGATGGCAAGAACGGCGAGGCCTTTGCGCTGGAGCTGATCTCCGAGCAGCCGGATTCGGTCGTGGTCCGGACGGTCGAGGTCAAGACGGGACTGGCGACGACCCACACGGTCCAGCGCGCGGCGCTCGATGCCAACGAGTACCGGCGGATGGCCGACGTCCACAGGGAGCTCGAGGAGCTCGCGGGGACGCCGCCGTTCCGCGTCAAGCTCGGCGAGACCACCAACGACGCGCCGAGCTTCGATGACCTGCGGGCGGCGGTGCTCGCGGTCGCGCAGAGGGGAATCGACTACTACCGCTTCAAGGGGCTGGGTGAGATGGACGCCGAGGAACTCCGCGAGACCACGATGGACCCGGCCTCGCGGACGCTCGTGCAGGTCACGATGGAGGACGCGGCGTCGGCCGACATCGTGTTCTCGATGTTGATGGGCGACCAGGTCGAGCCGCGGCGGGCGTTCATCGAGGAGAACGCCCGCTACGCCACCCTCGACACCTAGGAGCGCCCGATGTCAGCCATCGACACCATCAGCGGCGGAAACATCGAGCCTCGCGGGCTCGAGGAGGAGATGCGCTCGGCGTATCTCGACTACGCCATGTCGGTCATCGTCGGCCGGGCGCTCCCCGACGTCCGCGACGGCCTGAAGCCCGTTCACCGGCGCGTCCTGTACGTGATGAACGAGCTCAACCTCCAGCCGAATCGCAAGCACGTCAAGTGCGCGCAGATCGTCGGCGAGGTCATGGGCAAGTACCACCCGCACGGCGACTCCGCGATCTACGACACCCTGGTCCGGCTCGCCCAGGACTTCTCGATGCGATACCCGCTCGTCGACGGGCACGGGAACTTCGGCAACATCGACGGCTACTCGGCCGCGGCCATGCGCTACACCGAGGCGCGGCTCGACCGGCTCGCGACCGAGATGCTGCGCGACATCGACGCCGAGACCGTCGACTTCGTTCCGACGTACGACGGCAGCCGCCAGGAGCCGGTCGTGCTGCCTTCGCGGTTCCCGAACCTGCTCGTCAACGGTGGCTCGGGGATCGCGGTCGGGATGGCCACGAACATCCCGCCGCACAACCTGCGCGAGGTGATCGACGCCACCACCGCCTACATCGAGAACCCCGACATCGACGTCGAGGGGCTGATGCGCCACATCAAGGGCCCGGACTTCCCGACCGGGGGGATCATCCTCGGCCGCGAGGGGATCCGCGAGGCGTACGCCACCGGCCGCGGACGCGTGCGGCTCCAGGGCAAGGCGCACATCGAGCCGATCGGACAGGGCAAGGAGGCGATCATCATCACCGAGCTGCCCTTCCAGGTCCGGCGTGACGGCGAGGGTGGCCTGATCCTCAAGATCAAGGAGCTCCACGACCAGAAGAAGCTCCCCGAGATCAGCGACCTGCGCAACGAGTCTGACCGCCACGGGATGCGGATCGTGATCGAGCTCAAGCGCGACGCGATCCCGAAGGTGGTGCTCAACAAGCTCTACAAGCACACGCCGCTGCAGACCACGTTCGGCGTCAACATGGTCGCGCTCGTCGACAACGTGCCTCGGACGCTGTCGCTGCGCGAGGCGATCGGCCACTACGTCGACCACCAGCGCGAGATCGTCATCCGCCGCACGAAGTACGAGCTGCGGCGCGCCGAGGAGCGCGCCCACGTGCTCGAGGGGTTGCTGATCGCGCTTGACAACCTCGACGAGGTGATCGCGCTGATCCGCGGCTCACGCGATCCGGAGACTGCGCGCAACGGCCTGCTCGAGCGGTTCCAGCTGACCGTCGTCCAGGCGCAGGCGATCCTCCAGCTGACGCTCAGCCGGCTGACCGCGCTCGAGGCCGACAAGATCAAGCAGGAGCACGCCGACCTCGTCGAGCGGATCGGTGAGCTGCGCGAGATCCTCGGCGACGAGCAGCGGGTCAACGCGCTGATCAAGGACGAGCTTGGGGAGATCAGGGAGGCCTACGGCGACGAACGCCGCACCGAGATCACGCACGCCGAGGGCGAGATCGACATCGAGGACCTGATCGCCGACCAGCAGATGGTGATCTCGATCACGCACTCGGGCTACATCAAGTCGCTGCCGCTGGCGACGTACCGCCAGCAGCGCCGCGGCGGCATCGGCGTGACCGGGATGGACATGAAGGAGGACGACTACATCGAGCACCTGTTCGTCTCCTCCACCCACGACTACCTGCTGTTCTTCACGAACCGAGGCAAGGTCTACCGGCTCAAGGTCTACGAGCTGCCCGAGGCCTCGCGCACGGCGCGCGGCCGGGCGCTCGTCAACCTGCTGCCGCTGCGCGAGGGCGAGCGGGTGCAGTCGGTGCTGGCGACCCGCGACTTCGGCGAGGGCAAGTACCTCGTGTTCGCCACCCGCAAGGGCATGGTCAAGAAGACCGAGTTCGGCGCCTACAACACGCCGATCAAGGCCGACGGGATCATCGCGATCAACATCCGCGACGACGACGAGCTGATCGCCGTCCGGCGGACCTCGGGGCACGACGACATCATCATGGTCTCGCGCTCGGGGCAGGCCGCGCGGTTCAGCGAGAGCCAGGTCCGGCCGATGGGCCGGGACACGAGCGGCGTGCGCGGCATGAACGTCTCCCAGAAGGGCAACGCGGTGCTGGCGATGGACGTCGCCCGCGACGACCAGGAGCTGCTCGTCGTCACCGAGAACGGCTACGGCAAGCGCACCCCGATCCCCGACTACCCGGTCAAGGGCCGCGGCACGATGGGAGTCAAGACGATCACGCTCACCGAGAACAAGGGAGCGCTCGCCGGCGCGCTGGTCGTGCGCGAGCACCAGGAGCTCGTGTTCATCTCCCAGAACGGAATGGTCCAGCGCACGTCGGTGCGCGGGATCAACCGCTACGGCCGCTCGTCGCAGGGCGTCAAGGTGATGAACATCCGTGACGACGACCAGGTCAGCGCGGTGGCGCTGGTGGTCGAGTCCGAGACCTCGACGGCGGCGCCGGTCGTCGGGAGACGAGCCTGTGGACGCGGTGACGAGGCATGCCGGTCGCCGGGGACGAGCTCGCCGTCGGCGGACGACCTGGTCGTCGATGATGACCTTGCCGTCGAGGACGAGCCGGCTGACCGAAGACGAGTCCGCCGCCGGGGACGACCCGGTCGCCGACGACGAGTAGCAAGAGAGCACCGGCCGCGGCCGCGGATCGCTCAAGGTTCGCCGCGAACCTACCGATAAGCGGTCAAATGGGATCCGGGCGGCCACACCTGCGGTCGTTGCTGGCGCACACCGCCAGCACGGCCGAGTCGGCCACGCGTCCTGCTAGGCGCTCGACGGGGCGCGCGCCGCATGGTGATCGCGCTCGTGATCGGCTGGCTGGCGCTGATCGCGGCCGGGAGCTGGCTCCTTGCCAACTCGCAGGCGAACAGCCGCAACGGGATGGCGGCGCGGCTGCAGACACGCGTTCAGTTCGCCGCGGAGTTCGTGTCGATCTACGCGAACGATCTCCTCAGCAGCCAGCGAGCCCAGGCGCTGAGCTGGTTCGCCGGCCCGACCGTCACGCAGAGCACGTTGGATCGCGACTCGGCCGCCCTCGGCCTGCGTGCGGCGGTGGTCCTCGACGCACGCGGTCACGTGATCCGCGCGGCGACGTCGGCGCCCGGGTCTCTCGTCGGCATGCTCACGGCCAGGTACGCGGACCTCGGAGGCACGTTCGCCGAGCCCGACGCATCCGGGGTCGCGCTGACCGATGTCGGCGGCGACGCCGATGCTCAGCTTTGCCGTCGCGTATCAGACCTCGTCGGGCCGGCGCGTGTTCACGGGCGCGTACACGATGTCGGAGTCCGTCTTGCCGACCGTGCTGGGGAGCGTTCTCTCAAACCGCGGTTGGCAGGCCTATCTGGTCGATCCCGGCGGAGGGCTGCTGACCGCGATCGCGTCCGGAGGGCCTCAGGCCAGCACGCTCGCCCAGGCCGACCCCCGGCTGTGGGCGGCCGCCCGCCACGCGGACAAGGGGTCTTACGACAGCCCGCAGGGCAAGCAGTACTTCGTCACCGCGGGTGTTGCGGGGACCTCGTGGCGGATCGTGCTCCGCGACCCCGAGGCGCAGCTGTTCACGTTCCTCAACGGCGCCGGCAGGTGGCTCGCGTGGCTCGCGATCGCCGGGCTGGCGGTGGCGGGGCTGGCGATCATCATCCTGATCACTCGCCTCCACGGCCGCCGCGAGCAGCTCACCCGGCTCAACATCGAGCTCGCGCGGCTGGCGGCGATCGATCCGCTGACCGGCCTGCGCAACCGCCGCGCGATCGAGGAGTACCTGCACGACGCGCTCAGCGCCGCCCGCCGGCACGACCTCGCGCTGTCGGTGCTGGTCGTCGACGTCGATCACTTCAAGCACGTCAACGACACGCTCGGTCACCGCAGCGGCGACGCCGTGCTCGCGCACACCGCGCGGGTCCTCGACGGCGCGCTGCGCACCGAGGACGCGATCGGCCGCTGGGGCGGCGAGGAGTTCCTGGTCGTGCTCACGAGCACCGACGAGGACGGCGCGCTCCGCGCCACCGAGCGCCTGCGCGAGGCGCTGGCGCTCGACCAGCCCGAGGAGGCGCGCACGCACGGGCTGCCCGTGACGATCACGATCGGCGTCGCCGAGTGGCGCCACGACGAGATGGACGAGCTCGTCAGCCGCGCCGACAGCGCGCTGTATCTCGGCAAGGCCTCCGGCCGGGACAACGTGCAGGTGTCGAGCCCGGTCGGCCGGGTCGCGCTAGCCGCGACCGGCTCCTTAACGAGTGAAGGGCGCCGTCGACCCGGCGCCCTTCACAGTTTGGCTGGCATCACCGAAGCGAGCTTGGATCAGGACCGGAGGGACCAATCCCGGCACTCGCGCCGGCGGTGTCTCGGGGGGACTCCGCTACGCGGGGTCAGCCTCCGACTTAGCGGCCGGACACCTCCAGGGTCCCGGAAGTACTTTCAGACAGTCGGACCACCTCCTTTCTCTGGTGATGATCAGATTACCAAGCGAGCGGGCGCGATCGCACGCGTTTTCGTCACGTGGGCGCCGGCGGCCCCGGTCGCCGGCCGATAAAGGCGGGCACCTGGTGGTGGGGGTGCGGCGCGCATCGCCCAGCTCTGCGGCTCTGCCGGCATGCATGACGCGTCAATCGGCGCCTTCGCCGGCGACCCTGCCGTGGCGTGCATGCCCCACATGCGTGAGTCGGCACCGTCCGGGTGATACGCACGCGTTGTCGTGTTTCGCAGGTGGGTGGGCCGCGGTTAGCTCTTGCCGCAGGCCGGCGGCGCCAGGCGGCGCTCGCGCCCGATCCTGTGGATGCGCGATCCGGGTCGGAAAGCGCGCGGCGCGGTTCTGGCGTGCCGCCTAAGCCGCCACAGGTACTGCTGCCAGGCGACCGGGATCGTCGGGCTCGCCACGTGGATGAACACGGTGGCGCTCGGCATCCGTGGCTGCTTGAGCAGGCGCATGCCGACCTGGCGCGGGAGCGCGTCGCCCTTGCGGCGGTTGCAGGGCGCGCACGAGGCGACGATGTTGTCCCACCCCGACCCGCCGCCCTTCGACCGGGGGATCACGTGGTCGACGGTGAGGTTGGAGCGCGCGCCGCAGTACTGGCAGGTCCAGTTGTCGCGGGCGAACACGGCGCGGCGGGTGATCTTGCGGCGGTGGGTGTCGCGGGGGATCCGGACGTAGGTGACGAGCCGGATCACGACCGGTCGCGACATCGTCGCGGTCGCCGAGTGGAGCTCCCAGTCGCCGTGCTCGATCACCTCGGCCTTCTCCTTCAGCAGCAGGACGACGGCGCGGCGGACCGTGCAGACGTTGATCGGCTCATACGTCGCGTTCAATACGAGCACCCGGCCACCCTCACGTCCGCGTCGCTGGTGCTCTGGAGGCGACGCGGACCACACTGGCGCTGGTACTGAAGTGGCCATGGCTGGCCGCCAGTCTACCGGTGCCTCCGGTAGACCTGATAAGGGTTTGTTACGCGCTCAGACGACCGCCGCCGGGAACGAGCCCAGCACGCGCAGAACCTCGACGTGGGCGCGCAGGCCGACGAGGGCGTCGGCGACGTGCGGCTCGATGTCGCGTCCCTCGAGGTCGAGGAAGAACATGTAGCGACCGAGGCCCTGCTTGCGAGGCCGCGACTCGATCCGGGTGAGGTTGACGTCCCGGCGTGGCGAACTCGGCCGAGGCAGTGGACGAGCCAGCCGGGCGCCTCGGAGCCGACCCCCCAGAACACGACCGCGGTCTTCCACGGCCCGAGCGGCGGGTCCGTTGATTCATGCCCGCCCACGCCGCCCGCCGGCGCCCCCATCGGCCCGAGCCACACGAACCGGGTCTCGTTGTCGGCCACGTCCTCGACGCCGGCGCGCAGGACATGGCAGCCGTAGCGCTCGGCCGCCAGCCGGTTGCCGAGCGCCGCCCACGGGCCGTCGTGCTCGGCCACGGTTCTGACGGCCTCGGCGGTCGAGCTGCCGGCGAGCACCTGCGCGCCCGGCAGCCGGGTGCGGATGAACCGCGCGCACTGCGCGGTCGCCTGCGGGTGCGACACGACGGTCTCGATCTCCGCAAGCTCGAGCGGGGTGCGCGCGATCAGGCAGTGGCGGATCGGATGGACCACCTCGCCGAGGATCGCGACGTCCTCGGTCTCCATCGCCAGCGCGTCGAGCGTGGCGTTCACCGAGCCCTCGAGCGAGTTCTCGATCGGCACCAGCGCGCGCTGGACGGCCCCGAAGTGGACCGCCATCACCGTGTCGTAGATCGTCGGGTAGGGAACCGGCTCGAGCGTCTGGCCGGCGGTGGCGCCGATCAGCGCCTCCTGGGTGAAGGTGCCCTCGGGGCCGAAGTACGCGACGCGCATCCGCCCGGATGACCCTCCACTACCGGCTGCCTCGGCCACTACCCCGAGCGCTGCTTCACGTCCGCCCCGAGCGCGCGGCGGATCGCCTCGTCCTCCTCGGGTGAGAGCTCGAGCTCGGGCTTCCCTTCCCGCACCTCCTTGGCGTACAGGCGCGCCTGGTCGCGGTGGTGGATCGAGGACAGCACCACCCCGGAGCGGTTGGCGTCGAGCAGCGCGATCGAGGTCGATTGGCGGCCCGACATCTCGCCGTAGGCGTCGTAGCGGATCAGCGCCCGGTAGGCCACGGACCCGTCGATCCGATGCTCGGCCGTCTCCATCCGGTTCTCGAGCCGCTCGGAGGCCTCCTGGACGTAGTCGTAGAGCGCCTCGAACTGCTGCTGGAGCGAGGCGGCGTGCGCCACCAGGTCCTGGTCGCGGTCGCCGAGGATCGCTCGCTGGGCGGCCCGAAGCCGGCGCAGCTTGAATCCGAGGATCGCGCAGCAAAAGAGTGCCAGCAACGCGCCGGCGCCGGCGGCGATCGCCACTATCCCAGCGGTGCTGGTCAGGTTGTGCACTGCCGACAGCATACGGTCACTCCAGTCCTCACTGGAACGTGACCGGGAACGTCAGCGTGTTGTTCGCGGTGTTCTTCTCGCCGGGGACGGGGACGATCGTCGCGGTGAGCGTATGCGACCCCTTGGGGGCGTCGAGCTGAGCGTCACCTGGCAGCTTGTCGACTCACCGGCGGTCGTCTGGGGGACGATCGTCTGCCCGCTGACGCTCGAGCCGGAGACCGTCACGCGGCATTTGACGTTGGTCTCGGTGTTCTGCCCGGTGTTCGCGAAGTCCAGCGTGAACGTCGGCGCCGGACTCGCCGGGATCGAGTTCGTCGAGCCGGTCTGGAGCGTGCTCCCACCGACGCTGACGGAGTTCAACTCGTGGCCGTGCAGGCCCGGGGCGATGTGCTGGGCTTGACCGGGAGGACGCGGGCAGGGTCACGTGGAGCGCGGTCGCGACGTGCGTGGGGTCCAACCATTGGATCGAGGGCAGGAACTGGCTCGGAGTTGAGCTGCTGGCCCCCGAGCCCGCCGACGGTGATCCCGGCCGCGCGCAGCGCGCCGACGATCTGCGGGACGGTGTAGTCCTTGTAGAGCACGTCGGAGGCGTAGAACCGAGCCATCTCCGCCGCGATCGAGTCGATTGCGTCCTTGCTCGTCTGGGATTGGAGCGCGGGCGGGACGTCGCCGGCGATGTTGCTCATCCCGTCCTTGCGCATCTGCAGGGCCGACACGAAGTCCTGCTGGGCTCCCTTCACCTCGTCGGGAACGCTCAGGCCCTTGGCGTTGCTGAGCTCCGTGGTGGCGTCGCCGACGGCCTGGCTGAGGCGCTCCTGGAGGCTCGTCGGGTTGCTGGTGCCGCCCGAGAGGACGTTGAAGAAGTTGCTGCCGGTCTGCACCGACCGCGCGTTCAGCGAGGCGACGCTGTTGTTGTAGTCCTTGAGCGCGCTGTTGCGAGCGCTGGTCTCGCAGCTGTTGACCAGGACGGCGATCAGCACGATCGCGATCACGACCACGACAGCCAGCCCGATGCGGCGGACCATGATCGCCTGGCGGTCGGAGGCCGGAGGCCGGCGTCCACCCCCCGTCGGTCGGCGTCGACGCGGTGCCGCCCGCGGCGCGGTACGAGTCTCCTCAGGCTCGTCGAAGAACGACACGCTGCTCGCTCCTTGCGGGATCGGGAAACGGTCAGTATGACCGGAGCGACGGCGGTAAGGCGATTCCGAACGGTTGCAGGGAAAGGGGAAGGGCCGGGTCGCCGCGAAAAACGCGCCGTGCGCCCGCGTAATCCCTTCGCCTCGCAGGCCCCTACCCGGCGGTTGGGGGGTGGCGAGCGGCCGACTCGAATCGCGGGGGGTCCTGAGCCGCCGACTCAGCCGGCGGGGCGTGGTGAGCCGTCGACTCGAATCGCCGGGGGTGCCGAGCGGCCGACCAGGACGGGGGGCGTGATTACCGCGACCGCGGCGAGCGACCCACACCGACCGGGATGGCCGCCGGCCGCGATGAGGCGCCGATGGTGCTGCGGCGCTACCGCCTGCGCCGGCGCCTGGGGACCGGCGGATTCGCCACCGTGTGGCTCGGGACCGATGAGCGGCTCGATCGCGAGGTGGCGATCAAGATCCTCCCGCGCGAGCGCGTTGTCGGCGGGCGGTTCGAGCGCGAGGCCCGAGCCGCCGCCCGGCTGGCGCATCCGGGAATCGTCACGCTGTTCGAGGCCGCGGTCGACGACGAGGGCGCATACCTCGTCTCCGAGCTTGTCCACGGCAGCACGCTCGACCGGCTGCTCGGAGAGGGCCGGCTGTCGGACCGCGACGTGGTCCAGATCGGGATCGCGCTGTGCGACGCGCTCATGCACGCTCACGCCCAAGGCGTGATCCACCGCGACGTCAAGCCGTCCAACGTGCTGATCCCGGACCGTCCGACGTCGCCGGCCGGGCTGGCCAGGCTGACGGACTTCGGTGTCGCGCGCGTGCTCGACGGCGACTCGCTGACGCTGACGGGCGACGTGATCGGGACGGCCGCGTACATGGCGCCCGAGCAGGCGCAGGGGCTGCCGGCGGGCGCATCGGCGGATCTGTTCTCGCTCGCGCTCGTCCTGTATGAGGCCTTGACCGGGGTCAACCCGCTGCGGACCGGCGCCGGGACCCAGCCCGCACGGCGGCTCGGTATGCACCTCCCCCCGCTGCGCCGCCAGCGCCGGGAGCTACCGCGCGAGCTCGGTCAGGCGATCGACCTGGCCCTCCGCCCGCGTCCGCGCGAGCGAGGGCGGCTCGATGAGATGCGGGGCGCGTTGACGGCGGTCGTCGGCCGGGTCGCCGACGAGCCGGGCGTGATCACCGAGCCGTGGCGCCCGAAGACGAAGGTCGGCCGGGCGGCCGGGCCGAGTACCGACGAGCTCCACTTCCGGCTCGAGGATCACCGGCGGCTCGCCCAAGCCGAAGCCGAAGCTGAGCGCCGCGGGCCGCCGGCCCGCCCCGAAGTCCGCCCCGAGGTCCGCCGCGCGGACCCCCCTTACGAAGGGGACGAGGAAGCCCACCAGGCCGCCGGCGATCAGACATTCCGGATTCCCTGGCCCCGCCGCGCACTGGCCGGCGTGGCCGCCGCCGCGCTCGCAGCCTGGCTCGCGCACCACGCCCCGGGCGCCTCGATGCTCCCGCCGGCGCTGACCGCATGCCTCGCGGGCGTGCTGGTCGCCGCGCTCCCGCGCGCGGGCTGGGTCGCACTGACCGCGTTCCTGGCGACCGGGCTCGTCACGAACTCGGACTCCGGCGGCGCGGTGCTGCTCGTCGCCGCCGCTCTCGTGCCGGTGGTCCTGGCGCCGCTCGACGCGACGGTGTGGCCGCTGTCCGTGGCCGCTCCGGGGCTCGGTGCGCTCGGCCTGGCCGGCGCCTGGCCGGCGCTCGCCGGGCTCGCGGGCTCCGCGTGGCGCCGTGGCGCGCTGGCGGCGACCGGCTGGCTGTGGCTCGCGCTCGCCCGCGGTCCCTGGACGGACTCCCCGTCGGGCACCGTCCACCACGTCCTCGCGCCGCTCCTGACCGTGGGCACGCTCGCAGGCGCCGTCGTGTGGGCCGCGGCCGCGATCGTCCTCCCGTGGCTGCGAATCAGGCGCTCGCCGGTCCGCGAGGCCTTAGTGCTCGCGGCCTGGGCGGGGGCGCTCGCCGTGGCAACGATCGCGGTGTCGCCTGCGGCGGCGGACCCCCGCGTGAGCGCCGGTGCCGCGGCTCTCGGCGCCTTTGCCGGCGCGCTTGTTGCGCTTGTCACGAGGCGATCTTGGCGCCGGGTTAGGGGCGGGAGATGGGCGAAAGATTGCGCGCCGACCGCGTAGCATGGAACTCCGGCAAATCCCGCCAATCCCTGCCGGCGACTGGAAGTCGCGGTTGACGTATGAGCGTTCTGAAGAACCTGGAGAACAAGATCGCGGGTCTGGTCGAAGGCACGTTCAGTCGTGCCTTCCGGTCCGAGGTGCGTCCGGTCGAGATCGCCCGCAAGCTCGCGCGCGAGATGGAGGACCACAAGTCGTTCTCGGTGTCCCGCACGTACGCCCCGAACGAGTATCGGGTGTTCCTGTCCCCGCGCGACCGCGAGCGCTTCACGGGCTACGAGGCAGCGCTGACAGCCGAGCTAGCCGGGTATCTGCTCGAGCATGCGCGCAGGGAGCGTCTGACCTTGCTGTCCCGGCCGGTGATCGAGTTCGAGACCGACGACCGGCTCGGCCTGGGGGAGTTCGGCATCCAGACGCGGGTCGCGCAACCCGAGGACGAAGCGGTCAGCGCCCCGGCCGAACCCCAATCCGGGCGCACGATGGTCTACAGCAACGCCGAGCGGTTGTCCGAACCCCTCAGAGATCAGGGCCCCACCCACCCCGCCCGCGCGCCGAAGGTGCTCCTCCTGGTCGACGGGAAGCGGGTCGTGGTCGGGCCCTCGGGCGCGACGCTCGGACGCGGCCGTCAATGCGACGTCGTGCTGAACGATCCGAACGTGTCGCGCCAGCACGCCGAGATCCGACCTCGCGGTGGGTCGTGGGTCCTCGCCGACCTCGGCTCGACGAACGGCTCACAGCTCAACGGGCGCCGGATCGACGGCTCCGAAGTGCTGCGGGACGGCGACGAGATCGAACTCGGCGAGTCGGCGATGACGTTCACGCTGGAGTAGCGCGTCGCCATGCTCGCGCCCGTCTCGGTTGGTCTGAAGTTCGGCTTCCTGATCGTCCTGTACCTGTTCCTGATGTGGGTGGCCTGGAGCGCGATGCGCGATCTTCGTCGCGGCCGTGGCGGCGTGGTCCGGGCCGACGACGCCGCGCAATACGACGCCACCGGCATGTACCCGGCCGCCAGCGGCCTCGGCGATCACGACGCCGACGGCTTCGAGCCGCGCCTGACGGTCGAGCGCGCTCCTGGCCACGAAACCGGCAGCGCGTATGAAATTCCCAACCAGGGCGCTACCCTCGGCCGCGGAGACGTCGAGATCAGGCTCGACGATCCGTTCGCCTCCGCGCAACACGCCCGCATCTCGCGGGAGGGCCACGTCGTCGTGATCGAGGACCTCGGATCCACCAACGGGACCTACCTGAACGAGGAGCCGCTGAACGGCCCCCAGCCGCTGCATCCGGGCGATCGGATCAGAATCGGCGACTGCGAGTTCTCCTACCAGACATGAGAATCGCGCCTGAAATGACCATCGAGCCAGCCTGATCATGCTGCGTGCAGCGGAAATCACCTGCAAGACCGACACCGGCCGCCAGCGGCGGGACAACGAGGACAGCGCGTACGCGCGCGCGCCGGTGTTCGTCGTGGCCGACGGGATGGGCGGTGCTCAGGCCGGCGAGGTCGCCTCGCGGATCGCAGTTGAGGCGTTCGAGCAGGGCCTGCCCGACTCCGGCAGTCCGGAGGAGCGCTTGGCCACCCGCGTGCGCGAGGCGAACCAGCAGATCTACGAGCGCTCGCGCGCGGATCGCGGGCGGGCCGGGATGGGGACGACCCTGACCGCCGCCTACGTCGACGACACCCACGTCGCCATCGCCCATGTCGGCGACAGCCGCGCATATCTGTTCCGGGATGGGTCGCTCCAGCGCCTGACCCAGGACCACTCGTTAGTCGACGAGCTCGTGCGCCGCGGGAAGCTGACCGAGGAGCAGGCCGCCGAGCATCCGCAGCGATCGATCATCACGCGCGCGCTCGGCCCCGAGCCAGACGTCGAGGTGGACACCTGGACCTACCCGGCGCGCGCCGGCGACGTTGTCCTCCTGTGCAGCGACGGCCTCACCTCGATGATCTCCGAGGAGCGGGTCAAGGCGGTCCTCACCGAGCACGACAATCTCGACGAGGCCGCCGACGCGCTGATCAGAGCGGCCAACGAGGCGGGCGGCCGGGACAACATCACGGTCGTGCTGTTCCGCCTGGAGGAGCTCGACGGGGACGAGGCGGGCGCTGAGGACGAGACGATGGTCGGCGTATCCGTGCCGCACGATGCGCTGTCCCCGCCGACCGAGGAATCGAACGGGCGGGGCGCGACGGCGGTGGCCGTGGCGCCGCCGCCGACGCGCGCAACCACACGGCGGGCCCCGCCGGCGGATCCGCCGCGCACGCGTCGTCTCCAGCCCCGGCCGCCGGCGACCGTCGACCGCGACCGCCGCTACATCACGCCGATCGCCGCGCTCCTGGCCACATTGATCGTCGGCGGGCTGATCCTCGCGGGTGGCTACCTGGCGAGCCGCCAGCTGTACTTCCTGGGCACGAACGCACAGGGCATCGTCACGGTCTACCGCGGGCTGCCCTACGACCTGCCGTTCGGGGTGCCGCTGTACGAGACGTATTACGTCTCGGGCGTCCCCGCCTCAGTCATTCCCACCGTCCGCCGCGGGCAGCTCCTGAACAACGACCTCCGCTCGCAGACGGACGCGACCTCGCTGGTCATGGACCTCGAGCAGGGCAAGATCTCGCCGTGAATGAAGATGGAGGCCCGTCCACCCGACCCACCCCGCCCACCTCACCCGAGCCGCCCACCGCGCCCACCCGGGCGGTGAGCGTCCGAGAAGGAACGGGGCAATGAGCGCGCGGAACCGAGAGCTCCTCGGTCTTATCCCGGCGTCGCTGCTCGTGACCGCGGGCTTCGCGGGCGTGTTCATTCAGCGCTCCAACGCGCTGTCGAACGTGTCTCTGACCTACGGCGCGCTGTTCCTCGGGCTGTGCATAGCCGCGCACATCTTCATCCGGATCACGCTGCCGCGGGCGGACCCGTACATGTTCCCGTTGGTGGCGGTGCTGGCCAGCTTCGGTCTCGTGATGGTCTACCGGATCGACACGACGCTGGCCCGCCAGCAGGCGCAGTGGTTCGTGCTCGGGTTGGTCCTGTTCGCGGCGACGATTCTCCTGTGTCGTGACTACCGGAAGCTCGAGCGCTACCGCTACGTAATCGTCCTGATCTCGCTCGGGCTGCTGGTGTTGCCGCGCTTGCCAGGCATCGGCTACGCGGCCAACGGCGCATATCTGGGCGTGCGCATCCCGGGGCTGTTCGTCTTCCAGCCGGCGGAGTTCGCGAAGATCGGGCTCGTCATCTTCCTGGCCAGCTACCTGCGTGACACCCGGCAGGTGCTGGTGCAGGGCGGGCGGCGGTTCCTGGGGATCACCTTTCCGCCGCTGAAGCAGTTCGGCCCCGTGGTCGTCATCTGGGGGCTGGCGATGGCGACGCTCGTCGTGCTGAGCGACACCGGCACCTCGGTGATGTTCTACGGCGCATTGCTGGCGATGCTGTACGTCGCGACCAACCGACTGTCGTTCGTGGTGATCGGGCTCATCGCCGCGGCGATCGGCTTTTGGTACCTGGGAACGCACATACCCCACATACATGCCCGCGTCGAGACCTGGCTGCATCCGCTGGATCCGCGGCTGTACCACGCTCCGCTCGGCAGCTACCAGGTCGCCAATTCGATGTTCGCGCAGGCGGCCGGGGGGATGTTCGGTCAGGGATTCGGCCAGGCGGCACTGACGTTGCCAAGCGGCGGACCGCTGCTGCCGGCGCCGCAGACCGACATGATCTACGCGGTCATCACCGACGAGCTCGGGCTGTTCGGCGCCGTCGCGGTGCTGATGACCTATCTGCTCCTGATCGCCCGTGGCTTCAAGACGGCGGCGCTCGCGAGGGACTCGTTCTCGACGCTGCTCGCCGCCGGTCTGAGCGCGATGCTCGCCCTTCAGGTGTTCGTGATCGTCGGGGGCGTAACGCGCGTGATCCCGCTGACCGGCGTGACGCTGCCGTTCATCTCCTACGGCGGCTCGTCGATCGTCGCCAATCTCGTGCTGGTGGCGCTGCTCCTGCTGGTCTCCGACCGCGCCCGGAGGCCTGAATGAACGCGCCGATCGCACGGCTGTTCGCCGTGGTCATCGTGCTGTTCGCGCTGCTTGTGGTGTTCACATCGCGCTGGACCGTGTTCCAGGCGTCCTCGCTCAACAACAACCCGCTGAACGTGCGCACGCTGCTCGACGAGCTGAAGATCAAGCGCGGGCGGATCCTCGCGGCCGATGGCACCGTGCTCGCCAGGTCGGTCCCCGCCGCGGGCGGCACGTGGTCGCGCACGTATCCGACGGCGAACCTGTTCGCCCAGCCGGTCGGGTTCTCGATCGCCGCGAAGGGCGAGGCGGCCGGGCTCGAGGAGTCCGCCGGCCCGGACCTGCGAGGCGTGCAGACCGGGCTCAGCTCGATCTTCGGCCAGCTCAGCCCCCGCCCGGTAGGCGACGACGTGTACACGACGCTCGACCCCAAGGGGCAGCGAGAGGCGCAGCAGGCGCTCGACGGCCAGCCGGGCTCGGTGGTCGCGCTCGATCCGAGCACGGGCGCGGTCAAGGTGATGTACGCCAACCCGGGGTACAACGACAATGACCCGCCGACCAACAGCAGCGTCACGGACACGACGTTCAATCGCGTGACCCAGGGCGCCTACGCTCCCGGCTCGACGTTCAAGATCGTGACCGCGACGGCGGCGATCGACAGCGGCATGTACACCCCCGACTCGGTGATCAACGGCGACTCGCCGATCACGGTCTCCGGGGTGCCGCTGTCCAACGACGGCGACAAGAGCTGGGGACCACAGACGCTCACGACCGCGATGACGTACTCGATCAACACGATCTTCGCCCAGGTTGCCGAGCACGTCGGCCGCCCGACGATGACCGAGTACATGAAGCGGTTCGGCTTCTACTCCAAGCCGCCGCTCGACTTTCCCCCGGACGAGCTGAACACGAGCAAGCCGGTGGCCCCCAACGGGCGACCGTATGTGCCGGGAAGTCCGAACGAGGACATCGGCCGGATCGGGATCGGCGAAGGCGGGCTCCAGGTCACCCCACTGCAGATGGCGATGGTCGCGGCTGCGGTGGCGAACGGCGGCACGCTGATGGCCCCCCATCTGATCGACCGCGTCGTCGACCAGGACGGCCGCACTGTCAAGACGACCAACCCGAGCGTCTACAGCCACGTGATGAAGCCGTCGACCGCCGCCGATCTGACGAAGATGATGGAGAAGGTGGTCGAGGAGGGGACCGGCACGGCGGTCCAGCTCGGCGGAATCAGCGTGGCCGGCAAGACCGGTACGGCTCAGATCGGCGCCAACGGCTCGAACCTCACCCAGCCGGCGTTCGTCGCGTTCGCGCCGGCCGATCACCCGAAGATCGCGATCGCGGTGATGATCGACCTGTCCAACGGCGGGTTCGGCGGGACGGTCGCGGCGCCGATCGCGAAGGACGTGCTCCAAGTGCTTCTAGCGGACGGTGGGTGATGCCAGGTCTCGCCCCCGGCACGATGGTCGACAGCCGCTACAAGATCGTGTCGCGGCTGGGCTCCGGCGGGATGGCCGACGTGTTCCTGGCCGAGGATGAGCAGCTCGGTCGCAAGGTCGCGCTGAAGCTGCTCTACCAGCGGTTTGCCGAGGACCCCGGCTTCGTCGAGCGGTTCCGCCGCGAGGCCCAGGCCGCCGCCGGCCTCCAGCACCCGAACGTCGTCAGCGTGTACGACCGGGGCTCGTTCGACGGGACCTACTACATCGCGATGGAGTACCTGCCGGGCCGCTCGCTCAAGCAGCTGATCCGCGACGAGGCGCCACTCGATCCGGTGCGCGCGATCGACATCACGATTCAGATCCTGAGGGCCGCGCGGTTCGCGCACCGGCGCGGCGTGATCCACCGCGACCTCAAGCCCCACAACGTGATCGTGGATGACGCCGACAACGCCAAGGTCACCGATTTCGGGATCGCCCGAGCTGGCGCTTCGGACATGACCGAGACCGGTTCGATCATGGGCACCGCCCAGTATTTGTCACCCGAGCAGGCGCAGGGCCACGCCGTCAGCGCCGGCTCGGATCTGTACTCGGTCGCGGTGGTCCTGTACGAGATGATCACCGGGCGCGTGCCGTTCGACGGCGATTCCGCGGTGTCGATCGCGCTCAAGCACGTGTCCGAGGCACCTACGCCGCCGTCGATCATCAATCCGAGCGTTCCCCCCGAGCTCGAGCAGGTCGTGATGTGGGGACTCAACAAGAACCCCGTCGACCGCCCGGCGAACGCCGACCAGCTCATCAACGCGCTCGAGCAGGCCAAGGCGGCGATCCTGTCCGGCGACCGTGGCGGCCGTACCGCGAGCATGGCGGCGCTGGCGGGGGTCGCAGCCAGCCGGTATGCCGCCTCCTCGGCGCTCACGGCTCCGCCGGCGGCGGCTCCACCGGCGCGCGGGGACACCCTCGGCGGGGTGGTCGTCGGACCGTTCCCCGAGGAGGAGCCGCCGCCCGAGCGCCGGCGCGTATGGCCGTGGGTCCTGCTGATCATCGCGCTCCTGTGTCTCGCCGGCGGCGGCGTGGCCGCGTACCTGCTCACGCGCCCGACGAAGGTCGTCGTGCCGCCGGTAACCGGGGAGCAGTTCAACACCGCCCGGACCCAGCTCCAGAACGACAGCCTCAGCGTGACCCAGCTGTCGGTGACGAGTCAGAAGCCGGCCGGGCTCGTGATCGCGCAGGATCCACAGGCCGGCGCCAAGGTCAAGGAGAACTCGAACGTCGCGTTGACCGTGTCGACGGGGCCGGGCAACGCCACAGTCCCGCCGGTGGTCGGCGAGACGCTGGCCCAGGCGAAGTCGTCGATCCAGATCGCGAACCTGAAGGTTGGGCGGATCGAGCACCAGTCGAGCACCTCGGTGGCAGCGGGCCAGGTGATCGGCACCAGTCCGCTCGCCGGCGCCACCCCCGGGGTGAACACACCGGTGACGATCATCGTCTCGACCGGCCCGCCGCCCGTGAAGGTCCCCGACGTGACCAGCGAGACCGTTGCCCAGGCGAAGTCCACCCTCGAAGGACCGCCGGGCCAGTTCACTGTCACCACCATCTCGGAGATAACGACCTCGGTCACTCCCGGAACGGTGATCAGCCAGAGCCCGGTGGGCGGCAGCTCGGTGAAGCCCGGCACGACCGTGAATCTCGTCGTGGCGAAGGCACCGCCGACGGTTGCGGTGCCGAGCGTCGTCGGAATGAAGCGGGGACCGGCGGAGGCGACGCTTGGGGCGTCCGGGTTCCCCGCGTCGGTCCAGCGGCAGGACGTGAGCAGCAAGAGCCAGGGCGGCGTCGTGCTCAGCCAGAGCCCGGTGGCGAACCAGATGGTCAACAAGGGGACCACGGTGACGATCACGGTCGGTCACTATGTGGCGCCCACGCAGACCACGACGACGACCTCGAGCACCTCCACGACAACCACCACGTCCACGACGCCCACCAGCGGCGTGGTCACCACACCGAGCCCGTGAGCACAGTCCGCGTCGCGGTGCTCGGCGGAGGACGCTCCTCCGAGCACGAGGTATCGCTCGCCTCGGCAGCATCGGTCCGGGCGGGCCTCGAGCAGGCCGGTCACGTGCCGATCGCGATCGAGATCGGCCGCGACGGCGTGTGGCGGCGCGACGGCGCCATCGTCGCCGTGGAGCCGGGACGCGGGCTCGCCGGCGTCGACGTGGTGTTCCCGGTCCTGCATGGACCGTTCGGTGAGGACGGCACGGTGCAGGGGCTGCTCGAGTGTCTCGACGTGCCGTACGTCGGAGCCGGCGTGCTGTCCTCGGCGCTGTGCATGGACAAGGTTATGTTCAAGGAGCTGATGGCTCACGCCGCCCTGCCGCAGGTCCGCTACCGGGCAGTCCGCGCCGAGGAATTCGCAACTGAACGCGAGTCCGTGCTCGCAGACCTCCGCTCGCTCGGCATGCCCGTGTTCGTCAAGCCGGCGCGGCTTGGATCGTCGGTGGGGATCGTTCGCGCCGCCACCGAGGCGGAGCTGCCGGCGGCACTCGAGACCGCGTTCGAGCACGACCCACTGGCGATCGTCGAGGCGGCCGCCGGCGGCCTCGAGGTCGAGTGCTCGGTGCTCGGCGGCAGCGACCCGATCGCCTCCGAGCCGGGCGAGATCGTGCTCGCCAAGGGCGAGTCGGGCTGGTACGACTACGAGGCCAAGTACACGCCGGGCGGGATGCAGCTGATCGTCCCCGCGCGCGTGCCCGACCGCGTCCGCGAGCGGATCCGGGAGATCGCGGTCAGCGCGTTCGTGCGGACCGGCTGCTACGGGATGGCCCGCGTCGACTTCTTCGTCGACGGGGAGCGCGTAATCCTCAACGAGCTCAACACGATTCCGGGCTTCACCAGCACGAGCGTGTACGCGTCGCTGTTCGAGGCCAGCGGGATCGCCTACGCGGAGCTGCTCGACCGCCTCGTGCAGCTGGCGCTCGAGCGCCACGCCGCCGAGGCGCGCCTCCGGCACTGACCGGCGCTCGCTCACCTCACAGCGCCTCGGCCGTGGCGCGGGTTAAGCTGGTCCGCATGTCCGAGATCGAGTCGGTAGCCGTCGTCGGCGCGGGGTTCATGGGAACCGGCATCGCCGAGGCCGTCGCGGTCGCCGGGATCCCGGTGATCGTCCGCGACGTGGACGACGCATCGCTCGGCCGCGCGGCTGAGCGAATCGACTCCTCGCTGTCCCGCGCGGTTCGCGGCGGCAAGCTCGAGGCCTCGGACGCCGGGGCCGTGCGCGAGCGGATCGAGCTGACCACGCGGCTCGAGACGATCGGCGAGGCCGATCTCGTGATCGAGGCGGTGCCCGAGGACGAGCAGCTGAAGCTCCGGGTCATGCGCTCGATCGCGGAGGTCGTGTCCGACGACGCGGTCGTCGCCTCGAACACGTCTTCGATCCCGATCGCCGAGCTCGCTCAGGCGATCCGGGCGCCCGAGCGGATGCTCGGTCTGCACTTCTTCTCGCCGGTCCCGGTGATGATGCTCGTCGAGGTCGTGGTCGCGCTCGACACCAACGAGAGCACGATCGACCGGGCCAAGCAGTTCGTTCTGAAGCTCGGCAAGCGGCCGATCGAGACCAAGGATCGGTCGGGGTTCATCGTGAACATGCTGCTGGTGCCCTATCTGATGGCGGCCGTCCGCATGTACGAGGAGAGGTTCGCCTCGCGCGAGGACATCGACAACGGGATGAAGCTCGGCTGTGGTCACCCGATGGGGCCGCTGACGCTGTGCGACTTCATCGGCTTGGACGTCCTCTACGCCGTGTGCGACTCGCTGTACGAGGAGTTCAAGCGCGACGAGTACGCACCGCCGCCGCTGCTCAAGCGGATGGTCGCGAGCGGCCGGCTCGGACGTAAGTCCGGGCGCGGCTTCTACGACTACGGGTAGCCGGTCGCCGGTCCCGCCGTACTTACCGGGACAGCGCGTATAGCGTGACCTCGTTCAGGTCCACGAGCATCTTCCCGGCGGGGAGCCCGGTGATCCACACGAGGTAGTACCGATAGCCGGTCTTGGGGACCTTGATCGAGATCTTCTGCGTCGCGTTGACGGAGGCGATCTGGTCCAGCTGGACCCACCCTCCCGGCCCGGTGGTGAACACATCCGGGTCGGGCGGGGAGTTCGTGGCCCAGATCTGGCTGCTCCAGCCGGGCGTCTGGGTGTCGATCACGAGCTTGCGCCCCTGGACGGGCTTCAGCGCGTCGATCCACAGGCCGACGCCGGCCTTTCCGAGCTTTCCGGAGTAGTAGTGCTCGGTCGGCCAGTAGGTGTCGCGGTTGCCGTCGATGGCGAGCGCATCGGCTTGGGGGTTCTGTGTCTTGGGGCCGCTGAGCGCATCGGGGTTGTAGTCGTGCGCGCAGTGCTCGCAAAGGTCCACCTGCACGAGATGCGGTCCGGGCGGGGCGGCGGTGAGCTTCGGTGTCCCGTGGTGCGTCCGGGTCGCGATCCACACGACCGCTCCGCCCGCGAGCGCGAGCAGGATCAGCACGAGCGCCGCGGCGCGGACCCGGTGGCGGACCCGGAACGGGACGCGTCGGGCCGTCTGGGACGGCAGTGTGCGCAGCACACTCGTGGCCTCGCGGGTGGCGCTGCCGGCCCGGGCAGTCTCGATCGCGAGCGCGTCCTCGAGGTCGGCGATCAGCTCGGCATCGTCGGCGTAGCGGTCCTCGACGCGCTTGGCGGTCGCGGTGTCGACGATCGCTGCCAGCGCCGAGGACACCTCGGGACGCTTGGTCTGCACGTCGGGGACCTCCTCGCGAACGTGCTTCATCGCCACCGCGACCTGGTTCTCGCCTTTGAACGGAACCTCGCCCGTCAGCATCTCGTAGAGGACGATCCCGAGCGAGTACAGGTCCGATTGGCCGGTCACGGGCCGGCCGAGCGCCTGCTCGGGTGAGACGTAGTCGGTCGTGCCGAGCACGCGGCCGTCGGCCGTCAGCCCCTCTTCGTCAAGCGTGCGGGCGATCCCGAAGTCGGTGACCTTCGCCGATCCCTCCTCGTCGATCAGCACGTTCTGAGGCTTGACGTCGCGATGCACGATGTGGCGCGCGTGGGCGACGCCGAGCGCGCGTGCGATCTCAATCGCGTACGCGACGGCCTCGGTTGTCGGCAGCCGGCCCGTGCGGCGGATCCGCTCCTTGAGCGTCTCGCCCTCGACGTACTCGAACACGATGTACGGCCGGCTGTCGTCCTCGCCGTAGTCGATCACACCGACGATGTGCGGGTGCGAGAGCTGCGCCACCGCGCGCCCCTCGCGGCGGAACCGCTCGAGCTGGTCCGAGTCGGACGCGATCTCGCGGTTCATCAACTTGATCGCGACCTGGCGTTGGAGCGTCTCGTCGGTGGCGCGGTAGACCGTCGACATCCCACCCGCCCCGATCCGGGCCTCGAGCCGGTAGCGGCCGTTGAGGATGGTGCCGAGCAGCGTGCTCATCGAATGCTCTCTATTTTGCGCGAGATCGCCGTCGTCCACACCTACTACTACACCGATCCGGCCTGTCCTTGGTCATGGGCGCTCGAGCCAGCCCTGCGGAAGCTCAGCCATGAGCTCGCCGGCAGCCTCAGCGTCACCTACGTGATGTGCGGGATGGCCCGTCAGTTTGGCGATCCGGTCCCGCTTGTGACCGAGATGCTCGAGGCGAGTGACCGCAGCGGGATGCCGGTAGATCCGCTCCTGTGGCTGGCCGCACCGCCGCGCAGCTCGCACCCGGCCTGCCTGGCGATCAAGGCCGCCGCCGAGCAGGGCGATCCGGCGCCGTATCTGCGCCGGCTGCGCGAGGGTCTGATGTGCCGCCGGCGCAAGCTCGACTCGACCGACGCCCTGATCGAGGAGGCCCGCGCCGTGCCCGGCCTCGACCTCGACAAGCTCCGGCTCGCGCTGCACTCGCACGCGATCGTCGAGGCATTCGGCGCAGACCTCGATCGCGCCGGCGCCGTGCCGGCGCAGCATCACGCCCCTGGCACCGGGCGTGTCAAGCTGCCATCGCTCGAGTTCCAGGGCTCGGACCGCGTGGTCCACGGGGTCTACGGCTACTCCGACTACGCGTCGCTCGCCGCGGCGGCGATCGCAGCGGGGGCAGCCCCGGCGCCGGCCGCCGGAGGCCCGCCGGCGGTTGAGGACGCGCTCCGGCGGTTCGGCTCGATGGCCACGGCCGAGGTCGCTGCCGTGTGCGACCTGCCGGGGCCGCGCGCGCCGGCCGAGCTGTGGCGCCTGGCGACCGAGTGGCGGGTCCGGCCCGACCGGGTCGGGAGCGGCGAGCTGTGGACGGTGGCGTGAGTCGAGTGGCGAGTTATTCGCCCCGCGTCCGGGCCAGTCGGCGCGCGATGAGCCCCGCCAGCCCGATCCGGTAGAGCGCGTACGGCAGCAGTGAGCTGTCTCGCTCGAGCGCCTGGATCAGCCGGGTCGAGCCGAGCGTCGAGACGAACGCGGCGGTCGCGCCGGCGGCGAACGGCAGCGCCGACCCCGCCGGCAACCCCCGGGCCCGCAGGCGTACGCCCTTCAACAGCGTGGCGCCGGCGATGATCGGCAGCGCGGCGTGCCGCGACAGGCGGTTGGCGTCGACCCGAGTGAACCGCCGCCAGCGGGCCGCCGCGAGCGTGGCGCCGTTGCGGGACACGCCGGGGAACAGCGAACAGGCCTGCGCCACTCCGAGCCACAGCGCGTCGGCCGCGCCGGCGTCCGCGTGCGTGCGCTCCTGGGGCGAACGGTCGGCGAGGGCCATCGCCACCGCGCCCAGGAACAGGCCGGCAGCGACCGTCGGAGGCGTCCCCAGGTATCGCTCGATCGGCCGCTCGAACCGGTATCCGATGAACGCCGGCGGGGCGAACGAGAGCCCGATCATCGCGATCCGGCGGGGGTTCAGCCCGCGGGCGGCGTCGCTGACCTCGCGGCGGAGGCTGATCAGCAGCGCCGCCGCGGTGCCGGTGTGGAGCGCGACCTCGAACGACTTGCGCAGCTCGTCGTCGAGCCGCGAGTGGTCCCACCCGGCGAGCCACGGGACGACCGCGACGTGGCCCGAGGAGGAGATGGGGAGCAGCTCGGCCGGTCCGTGGAGCGCGCCGAGGACGACCGCCTGCCAGACCGGCAGATCGTCGGACGCCACCTCTGAGGACTCCTAGGCCACGGCCGTCGGGCCGCCGCGCCGCGTCCGCGTGGCCCGCACGATCAGATATGCGAGCGCCACGACAAGCAGGGCGGCGCCAGCGTAGTCCACGTACTCGAGATTGTGCCGCCAGCTCTGCCACGCGCTCCCGACCTCGCGGCCGAGCACGCCGAGGGCGGCGATCCAGATGATCGAGCCGATCGTCGCGAAGGCCACGAACCTCAGGTACCCCATCCTCGCCACGCCCGCCGCGTACGGGAACGCCGCACGCGCGAACGGGATCCAGCGCGAGACGACGATCACCGGGGCTCCGTAGCGCTCGAACCAGCTGTGCGCCGCGTCGATGCGCTTCTCGCTCATGTGCAGGTACTTGCCCTGATGCTGGATCAGCTCGCGGCTGCCGAAATAGCCGATCGCGTACGCGATCGAGGCGCCGAGCATGTCGCCGATCACTCCGAACAGCACGATCCCGAACAGCGACAGGTGGCGCTGGAAAACGTTGAAGCCGGCGAACAGCATCGTCGGCTCCGACCCGGGAACTCCGACCACGCCCGAGGTGAGCGTCAACAGCGCCACGCCGGCCAGACCGAGGTCGCGGATGATGTGAGTAGCCAGAGTGACGAGCGAGTCGGTCACCGATGCGAGCGCGATCAGCACCGCGGCTAGCGTAGCGGCCGGCGCCAGATCGGCGATCGGGCGCGAATTAGGGTTTACTCACCGCCCGACACAGGATGAGGATCTGGGTCGACCTGACGAACTCACCGCACGTCCTCGTGATGCGACCCGTGATCGCCAACCTGCGGGCGCGCGGATACGAGGTCGACGTTACCGCGCGCGATTTTGCGCAGACGCTTGGGCTGCTCGAGCGGTTCGGGATCGAGCACACGGCGATCGGTCGCCACCGCGGCGGCCACCTCGGGGCCAAGGCGCGCGGGCTCGCCGAGCGGTCGGTGGCGCTCGCCCGCTGGGCCCGGGGCCGGCGCTTTGACCGGGCGCTCGGCCACGGCTCCAACGATGTAACGATCGCCGCGGCGCTGCTCCGGATCCCGAGCTCGACGATGTTCGACTACGAGTGGGCGACGGTTCAGCACAACGTCAACTGCCGGCTGGCGGCAGCCGTCGTCGTCCCCGAGGCGATCCCGCCCGAACGGCTGTACCGGTATGGCGCGCGCGGGAAGGTCCGCCGCTACCCCGGCCTCAAGGAGGAGTACTACCTCGCGGACTTCGAGCCCGACCCGCGGGTTCTCGCAGACCTGGGTCTGGACCGCGACGCTGAGGAGCCGATCACGGTCGTCCGCACGCCGCCCGAGGTCTCGCTGTACCACCGCTTCGAGAACGACCTGTTCGCGCAGGTGCTCGAGCGGCTTGCCGGCGCCCAGACGGTTGTGCTCCCGCGCACCCCCGAGCAGCGCGCGCAGCTACAGCAGGCGGGCGGCTTCATCGTCCCCGACCGTGCGATCGACGCGCAGTCGCTGATCGCCTACGCCGACGTCGTGGTGTCCGCCGGCGGGACCATGAACCGCGAAGCGGTGGCGCTCGGGACCCCCGTCTACACGGTGTTCGAGGGACGGCTGGGGGCGGTCGACGAGCGCCTGATCGCCGACGGTCGCCTGCGGCGCCTGACCAGCGCCGACCAGCTCGAGCTGTCCAAACGCGACCCCGTGGAGCACGGCGAGGATCGGGTCCGCCGAGACCCCGGTCTGCTCGTCGATCTCCTCCTGGACGCTTAGTCTCAGGCCCGAGCCGTGCGCAACCTTGGCCCGCTGGGCCGTGTTAGGGTCCTAACCGCTCGAGGAGGTCGCCCATGTCCCGCCCCATGCTCAAACTACGCCTGCCCGCCGCGATCATCGCCGCCGCTGCGTGCGCGCTGGCGCTGACCGCGGCCGCCGCCGTGGCCAAGCCGATCGCCGCCTACACGACGAACGGCGCGTGGAGCTTCGTGTCGGCACCGAACCTTCACCCGCCGATGCTGCACACGTCCACGAAGACGCAGTTCTCGAAGCTCGCTCCGGGCTACTTCATGGTGGCGAACCTGAAGAACGAGGGCAGCAGCCAGCCGTTCGTCGGGCAGAGCGGTCCGCTGATCCTCGACCACAACCTCCAGCCGGTGTGGTTCAACCCGATCGGCGTGAATGCTTTCGCGGGCAACCTGAAGGTGCAGAGCTACAACGGCAAGCCGGTGCTGAGCTGGTGGCAGGGCGTGGTGAACGGACTCGGCGTGACGAGCAGCGGCGAGGACGTCGTCATCGACCAGCATTACCGGCACGTCGCGACGCTGAAGGGCGCGGACGGCTGGATCATCTCCGAGCACGACATGATCATCAGCGGCGCCAACGCCTGGGTCACCGCCTACAGGAGCGTCCCGATGAACCTGACCCCCTACGGCGGCTCGGCCAACGGCACGCTGCTCGATTCGGCCGTGCAGGAGTACGACCTAGCGACCGGCCAGCTGCTCTACACCTGGGACGCGTTCAACCCCGGCGGGACGCCCAACGTCCCACTGTCGGAGTCGCAGACGAAGGCGCTTCCCGGGGTCCCGTGGGACGCCTACCACATCAACGCGATCCAGTTGACCGGCAACGAGACGTTCCTGGTGTCGCTGCGCAACACGTGGTCGGCGTACCTGGTCAACAGGCTCACGGGCGCGATCGAGTGGACGCTGAGCGGCAACTCCAAGCTCAGCACTTTCGCCCTCCCGAAGAACGCGCAGTTCCAGTGGCAGCACGACGTCGAGTTGCATGGCGGCAACGTCGTGAGCGTGTTCGACGACGCGTGCTGCAACGTCAGCGTCGACGCCAAGGGCAAGGCGACGGTCGGAAAGCCGAGCGGCCCGACGCGCGGCCTCGTGCTGAAGCTCAACCTGACAAACCACACCGGCAGCTTCGTCGCGCAGTACATCTTCCGCAACAACTTCAACGCGGCCTTCCTCGGCAACACGCAGCTGCTGCCGAACGGCAACGTGACGCTCGCCTGGGGTTCGCAGCCGCTGTTCTCCGAGGTGAGCAAGACGGACAAGGTGCTGCTCGACGGGGTGTGGCCGGGCGCTGACATCAGCTACCGCGTGTACACGCAGAAGTGGGTCGGGACCCCGTACTTCCCGCCGAGCGGCGCGGTCCGCAACAATGGCGGGAAAGCCACCGTGTACGCGAGCTGGGACGGCGATACCCAGGTCGTAGGCTGGAGAGTCCTGGCCGGTTCAAGCGCCCAGAGCCTGAAGAGCGTGGCAACCAAGGGAAAGACCGGCTTTGAGACGACGATCCCGCTCAGCAAGACCTACACGGCCTACGAGGTGCAGGCACTCGGCCCCAAGAACAAGGTGCTGGGCACGTCCAAGGCATTCCCGACGAAGAGCTCGAACAACGGCCTGCCGGGCGAGTACTAGCTCCTCCTTCGCAGCTATGGCGGTCGGGCTCGCGCTGCTGTTGTGCCTGATCGCTCCCGCCGCCGCTAGCGCCAAGACCAAGAAGCACCCGCCGCCCGTCAAGCACCCGAGCGGGCCGCCGCCGGTGTACGTGTTCCCGACCCCGGGCGGCCACTTCGCTGCTCCCGCCACCCAGATCACGTTCCGCGGCGTGTCCGCCGGCCAGCTCGGGACGATCACGGTGACCGGCTCGGCCAGCGGCACCCACACCGGGACGGTGCTCGCGGACTCCGACGGCGACGGCGGCAGCTTCGTGCCGGCGGCCCCGTTCGCCCCCGGCGAGACCGTGACGGTCGCCACCTCGCTGAACATCGACGGGTCCGGGAATGGCACCTACCAGTTCCAGGTGGCGACGCCGGCGGGGACGATCCCGCCCGCCAAGCGTCCGGCCGCGCCCCGAGTGAAGGGAGACGTGTGGTACTTCCGCTCGCGGCCGGACCTCACGCCGGCGGCGGTGACGATCACCACGCGCGACTCGGCGGCCACCGGCGACATCTTCCTCGCTCCCCAGATCGGTCCGCTCCAGCAGGGTCCCGAGCTGATCGGCCCCAACGGGGGGCTGATTTGGTTCGACCCCGTCACCGCGAACGATGCCGCCACCGACTTCCGCGAGCAGTTCTACCAGGGCAAGCCCGTCCTGACGTGGTGGCAGGGCAATGAGGCCGCCGGCGTCGGATCGGGCGAGGACGTGATCCTCAATAGCTCCTATCAGGTGGTCAAGATCGTCAACGCCGGCAACGGTCTGACCGCCGACCTGCACGAGTTCGAGCTGACGCAGCACGACACCGCGCTGATCGCCGCCGAGTACCCCGTGATCGTGAACGCCACCTCGGTCAAGGGGTCGGCGCGGGAGGTCGTGCTCGACTCGGTCGTGCAGGAGATCGACATTCCCACCGGCCTCGTGCTGTTCCAGTGGGACAGCCTCGATCACGTGCCGCTGACCGCGAGCTACTCGTCGCTCCCGACCAAGGCGCACGTCGCCAACGGCATCGGTAACCCGTTCGACTACTTCCACCTCAACTCGATCCAGCCCGACACGGACGGGAACCTGCTGATCTCCTCGCGCAACACCTGGGCGGTGTACAAGCTCAATCTCAACACCGGGGCGATCATGTGGACGCTCGGCGGGAAGACGTCGAGCTTCCGGCTCGGTCCCGGGGCGTCGTTCGCGTTCCAACACGACGTCCGCGTGCGCGCCTACGGCGACCAGTTCCTGACGATGTTCGACGACGGCGCGGGACCGCCGTACGTGCACTCGCAGTCACGCGCGCTGAAGCTGGAGCTGAACCTCAAGCACATGACAGCGAGCGTCGCCGCCCAGCACGAGCATTCGCCGCCGTTGCTGTCGAGCTTCGAGGGCAGCTACGAGCAGCTGCCCGACCGGGACGACTTCGTCGGCTGGGGCCAAGAGCCGTACTTCAGCCAGTACAACCCGGCGGGCAAGCTGGTGTTCGACGGCCGCTTCGTTGACGACAACATCAGCTACCGCGCTTTCCGGTTCCCGTGGAGCGGTACGCCGGCGACGCCGCCGGCGGTCGCGACCTCGCGTCAAGGCCGCAAGATGACCGTGTATGTGAGCTGGAACGGCGCCACCAACGTGGTCTCCTGGCGTGTCTTCGGCGGCAGCAGCGCCACCGCTCTGAAGCCGGTCGTGACCGCGCGCAAGGCCGGCTTCGAGACGGCGATCACGACGGGCGCCAAGGGCTATGTCGCGGTGCAGGCGCTCGGGACCAAGAGTCGCCCGCTCGGCAGCAGGTCGGCCGTGGTGTCGGTGCCGCCCCCGCCCCCGCCGCGAAAGCCCAAGCCGAAGCCGAAGCCGCACCCGCCGGCGGCCAAGCCGCCGGCCAAGCCCCCGGCCAAGAAGATCGCCCGCAATTCCCGCTAACCGGGTCTTATCCAGGATTTATCGGAATCCTGATTACAATTCCCGCCGCATGCGCCGGCGGATCAGATCCGCGGCCTTCCCCGTCCATCGGCACTCAGTGCCACAGCTGCTCGTGGACGGGATTTTGGTCGCGCTCGCTTACTACCTCGCTTTCCGGCTGAGGTTCGAGGACGGTCTCGGCGGCGCCAACGAGCGCTACGGAGACCTGCTCACGCACACGATCTGGTGGGTCGTCCCGGTCGCGCTCGTGGTGATGGCGGCGTTCGGCCAGTACCAGCGGCTGTGGACGTTCGTCGGGCAGCGGGATTACGAGGCCGTGGTCAAGGGCGTGATCGTCTCGACGCTCGTGATCGTCGGCGCGATCGCCTTCCTGCACCCCGTCACGACCACGCCCAGCGTGTCGGTCAAGGACTTCACGGTCCCACTGCAGTCGAGTCCGGTGACGCTGCCCGGCAGCGTCATCGCGCTGTTCTTCCTGCTCGCGCTGGCGTTGCTGATCGGCGCCCGCTTCCTCGTGCACATCGTCGTCGAGGGCCGGGTACACAGCTTCCGAGTCGCGAAGGGAGCCCGCGACGTGCTGATCATCGGCGGCGGCCAGGGCGGCCGTTTGGTCGTACGCGAGCTCGTTCGCAACCCGGAGCTGCGCCTGCGTCCGGTTGGGTTCGTCGACGACGACCCGCGCATGCAGGGAATCAAGGACGAGCACGGCCTCAAGGTGCTCGGCACCACCGATTCCGAGGATCTCGCCCGGGTCCTCGACGAGGTCGAGCCCGACGAGGTCGTGATCGCGATCCCGTCCGCCCCGGGGACGCTCCGCGCCCGGGTGGTGACGGCATGCCGCGCGCGCGGCATCCAGGTCCGCACCACCCCGACCGTGTTCGAGCTGCTGCAGGACGGCTCCGGGCAGCTGAACGTCATGCGCCAGCTGCGCGAGGTGCGCGTCGAGGACATGCTCGGGCGCGAGCCCGTCCGGATGGAGATCGAGCGGGTGGGTGCGTACCTCGCGGGCCAGGTCGTGATGATCACCGGAGCCGGCGGCTCGATCGGCGCCGAGCTGTGCCGCCAGATCTCGCGCGTGGCGCCGCGGTCGCTCGTCCTCGTCGACCACGCCGAGGACAATCTGTTCCAGATCCTGCGCGAGCTCGAGGAGGATCGCCACGTCCGCACTGCCGTGCCCGTGCTGGCAGATTGCAGGGAAGAGGAGCGGATGCGCGAAGTTCTCACCGAGCACCGGCCGAGCGTCGTCTTCCACGCGGCCGCCTACAAGCACGTGACCATGATGGAAGTCAACCCCGTTGAGGCGATTCGCAACAACGCGCTCGCGACCCGAGTCGTCGCCCGGATCGCCGCCGAGGCCCAGGTAGGGAACTTCGTGCTGGTCTCGACCGACAAGGCGGTGAAGCCGGCGACCGTGATGGGCGCCTCGAAGGCGCTCGCGGAGTGGGCCGTCGAGGCCGCCGCGCTGCGGTATCCCGGCACCAAGTACGCGACGGTCAGGTTCGGCAACGTGCTCGGCTCGTCGGGGTCGGTGGTGCCGATCTTCCGCCGCCAGATCGCCGCCGGCGGCCCGGTGACGGTCACCGACCCGCGGATGAAGCGCTACTTCATGACCATCCCGGAGGCTGTGCAGCTGATCATCCGGGCGGGGTCCCTGAGTGAGGGCAGCGGCGAGGTGTTCGTGCTCGAGATGGGCGAGCCGATCGCGATCATCGATCTCGCCGAGACGATGATCCGGCTCTCCGGGCTCGAACCCGAGCGCGACATCGCGATCGAGATCGTCGGCGCTCGTCCCGGGGAGAAGCTCCACGAGGACCTGTTCAACCCGTACGAGCGCTTGCAGCCCACCCCAGTCCAGAAGATCCTGCGGGCCGTGCGCGAGCCGCTCGACCCCCAGTCGGTCGAGGAGATCTTTGGCGAGATCAACCTGCTCGTGCTCGAGGGCGACGCGGCCGCGCTCGCTCAGCACGTGGCCAAGCTGTCGAGCTCCCGCCTCGGCGTCCGTGCGGCCCGTGACGCGGGCTCCGGCCGGGCCAAGCGCGACGGCGAGCCTGACACCCTCCCCCGACTCCCCACGTAGACTGCCGGCGCGCAATATGGAAACCATCCCGTTCGCCCTTTCCGTTCATCACTTCATCTCGTCGGTGGGAGCTGACGCCGGGTTCGCCGCGTTCGTTGCGGTCGCACTGCTGGTGCTCCTGTACTTCTCGCAAGCGCGCGAGACGTCGAACCTCCGGCGCCGGGCCGACGAGGCGGGAGAGCGCGTCCAGGAACTCGAGGGCCAGCTGTGGGCCCTTTCCGAGCAGGTTGCGGCGCTCCCGGCCGAGATCTCCGTCCGCGCGGCGAGCCCTCGCGCGACGGCCGCGTACGGCGCCGCAGTTGCGCCGCCGCCCGCGGGCGTGGGCGCCGGGGTGACGATGCCCCCGGCCGCGCCCGCCGGAGTCGGCGCGCCGTCGCTCGCTGCCGCGACGCGGCTGATTCCCGACCCGGCTCTGCCCGCCGGGGAGCGCGAGCCGGCGACCACCGGCCTGGTCAACGGTCCGGTCGACCAGGACACCGAGGCGCATCCGCCGCCCACGGCCCTTGTCGGCGGCAACGGCTCCTCGCACGGCCCCGTCGCGGCGCCGATGTCGACCATGCAGCGCACGGTCCCGCCGCGGTCGGGCGGCCCGCGAGTCGGCGGCGGTCCGCCTCGTGGTCAGGGACGCCCGGGAGGTCCCCAGGGCCGGCCCGGCGGTCCCCCGCGCACGGGGATGGCTGTCAGGCCGGGCCAGCGCAGGACTGGTCCCGGTCGGGTGCTCACGGTAATCGCCGGGCTGCTGCTCGTCGCCGCCGTGGTGGCCGGCGTGATCGTGATCAGGAATGTCAGCCACGCCTCGAAAAAGCCCAAGACCGCCCAGGCGACGTCCCGGAGCACGCTCGCGAGCCATCGGGCCGCGTCGCCGGCGATCGTCAAGGCGGCGGTGATCGTGTCGGTGTTGAACGGCACTGACCAGTCGGGGCTGGCCGCGCGGGTTTCGAACCAACTCGTGACCGCCGGCTATAAGAAGGGCGCCGTCACCAACGCCGCCGATCAGACGCACACGACGAGCCTCATCCAGTACATGCCGCGCGACAAGCCTGACGCGCTCGCCGTCGCCAGCTCGCTCAAGCTCGGTCAGGCGTTGGTGCAGCCGATCGATTCGGCGACCCAACGGATCGCGTGCTCGGTGTCGCCGCTCGGCTGCTCCTCACCGGTCATCGTGACCGTCGGCAGCGACCTCGCGCCACAGTAGCTCCTGACATGCGAGAACTGCTCAACCTCCCGGAGCGGAGCGGGAAGCCACGGTCAGGTGGCGTGACCCACGTGATCGACCGCGGACTTTCGACTGCCGAGATCGACGGGATGATCGAGATCGCGGGGGAGTTCGTGGACATCGTCAAGCTCGGATGGGGCACCGCGCTCGCGACCGGCAACCTCTCGGGCAAGCTCGAGCGTTACCGGGTTCACGGGATTCCCGTCGTCCTCGGCGGGACGTTGACCGAGCTCGCGATCCAGCGCGGCCGGCTCGACGAGCTGATCGCCTGGGCCCACGAGCTCGGACTCGAGCACTTCGAGATCTCGGACGGGACGATCGCGCTCGAGCACGAGCGCAAGCTCGAGCTGATCGAGCGGCTGGCACGCGAGTTCATCGTCCTCTCCGAGGTCGGGTCCAAGGACGACACCGGCGCGATCACGCCGCCGTACGTCTGGGTCCAGCAGATGCGGGCCGAGCTCGGCGCCGGCGCCTGGAAGGTGATCGCCGAGGGGCGCGAGGCGGGCACCGCCGGCATCTTCAGGCCCTCGGGCGAGGTCCGCGAGGGGCTGATCGCCGAGATCGTGCACGAGATCGCGCCCGGGCAGATCATGTTCGACGCGCCGCGCAAGGATCAGCAGGTGTGGTTCGTGCGCCGGTTCGGCCCCGAGGTGAACCTGAGCAACATTCCGGCCGGCGAGGTCCTCGCGCTCGAGACGCTCCGGCTCGGGCTGCGGTCGGACACGCTCGGCGTCGGTGGCGGGTGAGCGGTCTCGAGGGCGTGCTACTGGCGCGCCACGGTGAGACCGACGACAACCGTCAGCCCATGCGCTTCCAGGGGTTCCGCGACACACCGCTCAACGACACCGGCCGCGAGCAGGCGCACGAGCTTGCCGCCCGGATCGCCGCCGAGCGGGAGCCGATCCGGGCGCTTTTTACCTCTGACCTGAGCCGGGCGCGCGAGACGGCCGAAATCGTCGGCGCGGAGATCGGACTGACCCCACGGCTCGACCCGCGGCTGCGCGAGGCCAATCGCGGCGAGTGGGAAGGGCGGTTGTTCATCGACGTCGAGCGCGAGGATCCCGAGCGATACGCCGACTGGATGCGCGGTGGCGCGTCGTTCCGGTTTCCCGGGGGCGAGTCGCTCCAGGATCAGCTCGATCGTGTGAGCGCCGCGCTTGAGGACATCGAGCGGGCCGGCGAGCTTCCCGCCCTCGCCGTCTGCCACGGTGGGAGCATCCGAGTGATCCTTTGCAGCCGCGACCCGCGGGGACTCGACGCGTTCCACGAGTTCGAGGTCCCGAACGTGGCAGTCTTGAGGTTGTGACCAGGCTCTCGACCGGCGCGTTCGCGATGCTGGTCGCGGCGACGATCGCAGCTTTCTTCATCACCCAGCACCTGAAGGTGACGACGCCGTTGATCCAGGGCTCGCCCCGCCCGGAGCCTGCGGTGATCGACCCGCTCCACGGCGTGCCGTGCGGGAAGGGGAATAGCGGCTCGACGACGATCTCGTTCTACCTCCAGCACCGGGCCGACACGGTCGACGTGTACGTGATCAACCAGGGTGAGACGATCGTCCGCACGGTCGCGGTCGGGCGCCACATGCGAATCGACACGCGCAAGCCCGACGGCGTGTTCACCTGGGACGGGCGCGAGGACAACGGGCAGGTCGCCCCCGCCGGGACGTATTACTTCCGCGTCGCCCTGATTCACCAGAATCGGACGATTGACCTGACGGACGTGCCGGTGAAGGTCAAGACCGTCCCTCCTCACCCGGTCGTGACGAGCGTCTCGCCGGCGCTCATCCCGGGCGCGGACGGCAGCAACGTGACGATCCACTACAAAGGGAACGAGAACCGCGGCGGGACCATCCGCATCTACCGCACCGACCTCCCCGGAGGGCCGAAGCTGGTCAAGAGCTTCCTCACGCCGTGGCACGGCCACACGGCGATCTGGGATGGGAAGATCGACGGACGTCCCGCGCCCGCGGGCACGTACCTGGTCGGGCTCGACGTCACCGACGCTGCCTGCGACACCGGCCACTTCCCGGCCCGAGTCCCACCCGCGCCGGGGACCACCCCGCACGCGGGCGTCACGATCAGCTACCTGGCCGCGCAGGCCCCGCTGAACCCGGTTCCGGCCGGGTCCGATGCGATCGTCCACGTGCGTTCGCCGGGCCTCGCATATCACTGGGCGCTCGAAGGGGGAGCCGGCGAGCGCAAGCCGCTTGCGTCGGGTGAATCCGACCTGGCGACGTTGTCCGCGCACCTTCCTGCGGGCCGCCCCGGGCTGTACAAGCTCTCGCTTCGGTCGGCGGCCGGCACGACAACCGTCCCGATCGTCGCGAGCGGCGCACCCCGTGCCCGCGTGCTGGTTGTGCTCCCGGCGCTCACCTGGCAGGGACTCAACCCGGTCGACGACACCGCCGACGGCCTACCCAACACGCTCGCGAACGGCGGGCCGATCAACCTCGACCGCCCGCTCGTCGGCGGCCCGCCCGCCGGGATCGCCGACGAGGCGGGTCTGCTCGCCTACCTCGGCGCGTCCCATCGCTCCTATGAGCTGACCACCGACCTCGGGCTGATTTCGGGCGTGGGGCCGCGGCTGGCGGGTCACGCCGCGGTCGTCCTGGCCGGCAGCGAGCGCTGGCTTCCGGCCTCGGAGCTCGCGGCGCTCCGGTCCTACGTGACCGCCGGCGGGCGGGTGCTGTCGCTCGGGGTCGATTCGCTCCGCCGTGGCGTGACCGTGACCGGCGACCGCGCGCTCGACCCCACCCCTCCCCGAGCAACGAATGCGCTCGGGGCCCGCCTCGGCGGCCTGGCTTCGAAGACCCCGGCACCCGTCGCCGTGACGAGCGACGGGCTCGGCTTGTTCACGGGAGTTCCCGCCGTGCTGGCGGGATTCCGAACGTATCAGCCGGTTTTTTCGGTGGCGGCGCCCGGCGGGGTCGAGTCCGCGGCGGGGCCGAACGGGGCCAGCCCGGCGATCGTCGGCTACGGCCTCGGCCGTGGGATCGTGGTCGATCTCGGCGTGCCCGGGTTCGGCGCGGCGCTGGCGCAGGACGCCGACGCGCGGGCGCTGATCGATCAGCTATGGACCGTAGTCTCGAAGTGATGGGTGCTCGCCATCGGCTGGGGCTGGTGGTCGTTGCCGGCGCATGCGCGGCGGCGCTCATGCTGCCCGGCTCCGGCGACGGCGCGGGGATCTCCAACTGCACGGCAGGACAGCTGACCATGCGCGTCGTCAGCTTCGAGGGCGCGAGCGGCCACCGGTTTTGGCAACTCGCGTTCCGGAACCTCGGGGCGACGTGCAGCCTCCACGGCTTCTCCCGGGTGGTGCTGCTCGCTCGCAACGGCCGGCCGATCACCGAGGGCTTCAAGCGCGAGACGGGGTTCCCGCAGCGCACCGTGATCCTGGAGCGTGGGAAGAGCGCGTACGCCGCGTTCACCTACGGCGCGGGCGGCTTCTGCACCACCGGAAGATTCCGCGCCTTCCGCGTGAGGATCTTCCTCCCGGGCGCCGCCGGCCGGTTCCTGCTCGACCCGCTGCCCAGGAACAACGGCAGCCCGATCTTCCTTTGCGCCGGGTCGGAGCGCATCTACCCGGTGACCCCGGAGCCTGGTCCGTAGCCGCGCCTCGCGGGGCGTCCGCGCTCTGCCATCTGGACGCGCCGTACCGTTTGCCCTCGTGACCGCCTACCTCAAGCGACTGGTGAACTCGCTGGCGGCCTATCAGGTCGCCAACGTCGTCTCGATGTTCATCGCGGTCCTGCTGCTGCCGGTCTACACCCGGTACATCAACCCGGCGGGCTACGGCGTCGTCGAGCTGCTCGGGAACGGCGTGATCCTGATCAGCATCCTCGTGCGGTTCGGGATGATCGAGTCATTCCTTCGCTACTACTACTCGGACGCCGATCAGGAGCGCCGGGACGCGCTCGCCCGGCGCGCGGTCGGCTTCCTGCTCGTGACCACGACCGCGGCCTCGATCGTGTTCGCGGTGTTCGCGGCGCCGCTGTCGAAGCTCGTGCTCGGCTACCGCGATCCGCCCATCTTCCGCGTCGCTGTGCTCGGCCTGTGGGCGTTCACGAACCTCGAGATGGCCTACGCGCTGCTTCGGGTCGACGAGCGCCTGCGCGCCTACGCGACCGCCACGCTGATCAACGTCGGGATCACGATCGGCGCCTCGGTGGTGCTGGTGGTCGTACTCGGGCAGGGCGCGAAGGGGCTCCTGCTCGGCAACTACGGCGCCTCGACGATCGTGCTGCTCGGCGTGTGGTGGACGATGCGCGACCGCCTGCTGCCGCGCCGTCACGACAGCGTCGAGACGCACGGCGTTCTGTTCCGGTTCGGGTTGCCGACGGTCCCGGCGGAGGCTTCGGTGTACGCGCTCAGCATCGTCGACCGCTACTACATCTTCCACCACGGACTGAACGGCCCAAGGCAGGCCGGGCTGTACTCGATCGCGGTCAAGCTCGCCGGTGCGGTCGCGTTCATAGTGCGCGCGTTCCAGTACGCCTGGCCGCCGCTGGCCTATTCGGTCCGCGATGATGCCGAGGCTGCGCGACTGTATGGACTGGTGACCACGTACTACCTGCTCGTCAGCGGCCTGGTCGTGGCCGGCCTCGCGCTGCTCGGGCGCTGGGTCCTGCGCCTGCTCGCCGCCCCCTCGTACTTCGACGCCTACAAGGCGCTGCCCTGGGTAGCGCTCGGCTGGGCGCTGTACGGCCTGTGGGTGGTGTTCCTGGTGATCGCCGGCCGCGCCAAGGTGACCACCCGCAACTTCCCCGCGGCGCTGGCGGGGCTGATCGTGAACGTGGTCTTGATCGTCGTGCTGGTGCCGTCGCTCGGGATCGCCGGCGCCGGTGTGGCGCTGTGCGGCGCCTACGTGGTGATGATCGGGGCCATGCACCTGCTGACCCGCCGGGCATTCGCGGCGTCGTTCGAGTGGCTTCGCCTGGCCCAGCTCACGGTGGTGCTCGGAGGGCTGTCCGTCGCCGGCGACCTGCTGCTGCCGACGCACGGGCTGGTCGGCCTCGTCAGCCGCGCCGCGGTGCTGGCGGCGATGCCGCTCTTGCTGATCGCGACGAGATTCGCCCACCCCGCGGAGCTCGAGCAGGCGCGGCTGCTGCTCGGACGGGCCAGGCGAGGGATTGCCCGTGAGCCGGCCTGAGATCAGCGTCGTAATGCCGTTCGCCGGCGACGAGGACGCCGCCCGGGCCGCGGTCGACGTGCTGCTGGCGCTCGACCTGCGCGCCGGCGACGAGCTGCTCCTCGCCGACAACTCTGGCGTCGCGGTGGCGCGCGGCGGCGTCGCGGTGGTCCGGGCGGCCGGCGAGCAGTCGCCCGCGCACGCCCGTAACGTCGGTGCGGCGCGGGCGCACGGCGAGTGGATCCTGTTCCTCGACTCGGACTGCCGCGCGCCGCACTGGCTGCTCGACGCGTACTTCAGGGCGCCCGTCGCCGACGACGTCGGCGCGCTCGCGGGCGAGGTGGTGCCGCTGCTCGAGGGCGATACGCTCGTCGCCCGTTACGGTTCTGCCCGCAGCTTCCTGTCCCAGCAGGCGCATTTGAACCACCCGTATCGCCCGCGCGCGGTCGCGGCCAACCTGCTGGTCCGCCGGACGGCGTTCGAGCAGGTGGGCGGCTTCTACGAGGGGGTCCGCGCCGCCGAGGACACGGACTTCAGCTGGCGCGTGCAGCAGGCTGGCTGGCGGCTCGAGCTGCGCCGCGGCGCGCAGGTCGAGCACCGCTATCGCGCCACGCTGGGCGAGCTCCGCCGGCAATGGCGCGGCTACGCGGCCGGCCGCGCCTGGCTCGCCCGCCGCTACGACGGGTTCGAGCCCGAGCCGGCCGCAAGGCGGGCGCTCAGCCGTGCCCTAGCGCGCACGCATGCGGCCGGCGCCTCCGGCGCGCCGGGGGCGGTGAAGCCGCGGGGCGCGCCTTCCGTCAGTGCCGGCGCGCTCGAGCGTGGGCGCTACCTCGCGCTCGACGCGCTGCTCTCGGCCGACGAGCTCGCGGGGCTGGTCCTCTCGAACCGCCCCGCCGGCCGGCCGAGGACCGCGGCCGACGTGGTGGTCGTCGCCGATCGCTTCCCCGCTCGTGGCGACCCCCTCGTCGAGTTCGCGCGGGCGCTCGACGGCGCGCGGGTCGAGGCCGCCGCCCGCCCGGAGCGGCCCGACCCCGAGCTCGCCGGCGCGCTCCAGATCGACTACCGCGAGGACGACGGGATCGCCGAGCGGGCGGTGGCGCTGGTGGCGCTGTTCGCGCGCCATCCGCTGCGCTGCGTCGGCGACGTGCTGAGCCGCCGGGACGGGGAGCCGCCGCTGTCCGCGCTCGCCCCTGCGGTCCGGCGGCTCAAGCGCGACCCGCGCGCCCGGGTGCACGTGCTCGGCGGCTCAGACACGCACGTGACCGCGCGCCGGATCGCCCGGCTGGCGGGCCGCCCGCTCGACGAGGCCCCGCGGCGGCGGTGATGCGAGTACATATCGTCGACCCCTCGGCTTTCACGCTGCCCTACGACCATGCCCTGGCGACGGCGCTCGCCGGCGCGGGCGCGGACGTCGAGCTGATCACGAGCCCGTTCGCATATGGCGCGGCCCCCGAACCCGACGGCTACGCGCAGCGCGAGCTGTTCTACCGCCACGCTTGCGGCGCTCCGGGATCGCGCGCCCGGCTCGCCGGCAAGCTCGTCGAGCACGTGCCCGACATGCTCCGCTACCGCTCCGTCGCCCAGGCCGCCGATGTGGTCCACTTCCAGTGGCTCGCGGTCCAGGCGATCGACCGCTACCTGCTCCCGCGGCGCCCGACCGTCCTGACCGCGCACGATCTGCTCCCGCGCGAGCCCCGTCCGGGCCAGGCGCGGTTTCAGCGCGGACTGTATGACGCCGTTGACGCGGTCGTGGTCCATTCTCGCTACGGGCGCGACTTGCTGGTCGGCGAGCTCGGGGTCGAGGCGGCCAAGGTCCGCGTGATCCCGCACGGCGCGTTCAAGCACCTCACCGTCCAGGCGAACGAGCTGCCGCTGCCCGACGAGCTGGGTGCCGTCCGCGGCCCCGTGGTGCTGTTCTTCGGCCTGCTGCGGCCGTACAAGGGGATCGAGACGCTGCTCGACGCCTGGCGCGGTGTCGACGGCGCCGAGCTGTGGATCGTCGGCCGGCCGCGGATGCCGCTCGAGCCGCTGCGGGCGCGGGCGCCGGCGAACGTCCGGTTCGTGCCGCGCTACGTCTCGGACGCCGAGCTGCCGGCGTTCTTTCGCCGCGCGGATGCGGTGGTGCTGCCCTATTCGCGCACCGAGCGGTTCGACCAGTCCGGCGTGCTGGCGACCGCGCTCGCGTTCGGCAAGCCGACCGTGGTCAGCGACGTCGGCGGGTTCGGCGAGGTCGCCGCGGCCGGCGCCGCGCGTCTCGTCCCGCCTGGCGACCGCGCCGCCCTCCACGACGCGCTCGTCGGGCTGCTCGGCGATCCCCAGGCGCGGGAGGGGCTTGCCTGGGGGGCGCTGGCCGCCGCATCGGGGCCGTACTCGTGGCAGGAGGCGGCTCGGCAGACCCTCGCCCTCTACCAAGAATTGGTTGGATAGCCGCGGTGATCCTGCTCGCGATCGTGTTCTGGCTGTCGGTCGGCCTGATCGTGTACGCCCACGCCGGGTATCCGGTCCTGCTCGGGCTGCTCGCGTGGCTGCGCGGCCGTGGCTCGGCGCGGCGTCCGCGCCCGGCGCCCGACGACGAGCTGCCGGCCGTGTCGGTGATCGTCGCCGCCTACGCCGAGCAGGACGTGATCGCGGAGCGCGTCGCGAACATCCGCGCGCTCGATTACCCGCCCCAGCTGATCGAGCTGATCGTGGCCTGCGACGGGTCGCCCGACGACACCGCCGCGCGCGCCCGGGAGGCGGGCGCCGACGTCGTGCTCGAGCTGCCGAGAGGAGGGAAGATCCGCGCCCAGGACGCGGCCGTGGAACGCGCCACCGCCGCGATCGTGGCGTTCTCGGATGCGAACGTGACCTGGGAGCGCGACGCGCTCCGGCGCCTGATGGCGCCGTTCGCCGAGCCGCGCGTCGGCTACGTGTGCGGCGAGGTGCAGCTCGTCGACGCACGCGGGTCAAACCAGGAGGGCCTGTACTGGCGCTACGAGCTCGCGCTCCGCGCGCTCGAGTCCCGCGTGCGGTCGGTGACGGGCGGCAACGGCGCGATCTACGCGACCCGCCGCGAGTCCTACCTGGTCGTCGACCCGATCATGGGCCACGACCTGTCGTTCCCGTTCAACATGGTCAAGCGCGGGTGGCTGGCGCTCGCGGTCCGCGAGGCGCAGGCGAGCGAGAAGATGGTGCCGACGATCGAGGGAGAGTTCGCGCGCAAGCGCCGGATGATGAGCCACACGTGGCCGATCGTCCTGCGCGGCGGGATGCTCTCGCCGCGCGGCTACGGCCCGACGTACGCGTTCATGATCGTCTCGCACCGGATCCTCCGGTACGTGACGCCGTTCCTGCACGTGATCGCGCTGATCGCGAACGTCCTTCTGCTCGGGCAGGGGTGGGTGTACGTGGTGGCGCTGGCGCTCCAGCTCGCGGTGCTGGCAGCCGCGGCGGCGGCGGGTGTGGTGCCGGCGAAGCCGCTGCTGATCGCCCGCTACTACGTGCTGACGACCGCGTCGCTCGCTGCCGGCCTGTGGGACTGGCTCGTCCACGGCACGGCGGCGGGGTGGGAGCCGGCGGAGGGGACGCGATGACCGGCGGAGGTAAGCGATGATCGGTGGAGGGACGCGATGATCGGCGGAGGGACGCGATGACCCCGCAGCGGGCGCTGGACCTGCTGATCGCGGTTCCCGCGGCACTCGTCACCGCCCCGATCGTCGCCGCGCTCGCGGTCGCGATCCGGCTCGAGTCGCGTGGGCACCCCGTGTACACCCAGACGCGCGTGGGCAAGGACGGCGCGCTGTTCTCGATCTACAAGCTGCGGACGATGGTCCACGGCGCCGAGTTCACGGGCGCCGGCCTCGCGATCCAGGAGGGGGACGCGCGGATCACGCGGCTCGGCAACTTCCTGCGCCGCTATTCGCTCGACGAGCTTCCGAACCTGTGGAATGTGCTCTCTGGCGAGATGTCGATTGTCGGCCCACGCCCGACGCTGTCGGTTCAGGTCGAGCAGTACACGCCGCGGCAGCGCGGCCGGCTCGCGGTCAAGCCGGGGATCACGGGCTGGGCCCAGGTCAACGGCCGTGCGTCGCTGCCGTGGCCCGAGCGGATCGAGCTCGACCTGTGGTACGTCGAGCACCGCTCGCTGTGGCTGGACCTCAAGATCCTCGCCCGCACCGGACGGATGGTGCTCGGCGGCGAGGGCATCTACAAGGGAGAGCGAGGCGGATGGACTCCACCAGCGGCGTAGCGATCCTCCTCACCGGGGTCGGCAAGCGCTACGACATCGTGTCGGCGTTCGCCCAGCACGCCACGGTCGTCGCGGCCGACCCGAACCCGCTGGCGCCGGCCCAGTACGCCGCGCACCATCGCCGGGCCGTGCCGCGCATTGACGACCCCGAATACGTGCCGGCCCTGCGGGCGCTGTGCGACGAGTTCGGTGTGGGCGCGGTCGTGCCGCTCACCGACCTCGACCTCGAGGTGCTGGGGCAGGCGCGCGCCGACGGGGTGCTGCCGGCGTTCGTCCCCGACCCCGAGATCGCCCGCGCCACGTTCGACAAGTACGAGGCGCATCTGCTGCTCGAGCGGCTCGGTCTGCCCTCGCCCCCGACCGTGCTGCCGGGCGAGCCGGTCGAGAGCTTCCCGGTGATGGTCAAGCCCCGCTGGGGGTCGGGTGCGCGCTCGATCCACCGCGCCGACGACGCCCGCGCCGCGGAGTTCTTCGTCGATTACATCGGCGAGCCGGCGATGGTCCAGCGCTACATGGACGGCCCGGAGTTCTCGATGGACGTGCTGTGCGACCTGCGCGGGCGTTGCCTGAACGCGATTCCCCGGACGATGATCGAGTCGCGCGGCGGCGAGTCGATCAAGGGCACGGTGATCGCCGACCCCGAGCTGATCGACCTCGGCCGGCGCGTCGCCGAGGCCCTCGCCGTGCGCGGCCCGTGCACGATCCAGGCGTTCCGCGACAAGCACATCGGGCTCGGCATCACCGACGTCAACACGCGCTTCGGCGGCGCGTTCCCGGCGCCGATGTACGCCGCGCTGCCCGGGCGCACCTACCCCGAGCTGATCGTGCGGATGGCCCGTGGCGAGCAGATCGAGCCGCACGTCGGCGAGTTCCGCGCCGGCATCACGTTCACGCGCTACTACTGGCAGCTCGAGCTCGACGAGCAGCTGCAGCCCACCGGCCGGGACATCATCGAGCCGCCCGGGCCGCCGGCGCCGCGCTGACGCCGTCCCAGCACTCGTCGACGAACTCGGCGATCTTGGCCGTCAGGCGCGCCGGCCGGACGCGCAGCTCGATGATCGAGTCCGCGTCGATCAGGCGGCCGTTGGGGAGCTCGGCCGCGAGCTGGTCGGCGTCGGAGAACGGGTGCACCGGGTCGCGGGGATGGCCGATCACGAGTGCCGGCGCCTCGAAGGTCTGGCGCACGGAGCGTTCGGGCGCGGTCCGCCCGTACAGGATTCCCTGGAGGACGGCACCGCTCGGCCCGGGGTCCTGCGAGACCGCGTCGAGCACGAGCTCGACCGTGAACGGCACCACCTGGCGGGGCACCCACCTGGCGCCGAGGGCAAGCGCCTTCATCGCCGGCTCGCCGAACGTGAGCGCGAACAGCAGCGGGGTGAACGCGGCGGCGCAGGCGGGGATCGCGTTGTCGAGCACGGGCATCTCGATCACCATCCCACGCAGCCGCTCGGGCGCGACCGCGGCCAGTTCGAGCGTGACGTTCGCTCCGAGCGAGGTGCCGCCGACGACCGCCTGATCGAGGTCGAGGTGGTCGAGCAGCGCCAGCGCCTGCCGGGCGAACTCGGAGATCGAGTAGAGCGTCATCTCCCGGGGTCGATCCGATGCCCCGTGGCCGAGGAAATCGAACGTGACCACGCGGTTGCCGTGCGAGGCGAGGTCGGTCGCGAGCGGCGTCTGCATCTTCTGCGACATCAGCAGCCCCGGCATCAGGATCGTCGTGCGTGGCCCCTCGCCGTGGATCGTGTAGGCGAGCTCGTGACCGTCGTAGCGGAAGAACGCCATCTCCTCAGAGGATATATGTGTGAGCTGGCCGGCCAGCCAGTGGGGCGCCCGGGCCCGTAGCCCGGTACCGTCCAGTACCTAACCACGAGGAGGACTGACCGTTATGGGAAGACAACTGCGACCGCTCGGTGGCCAGGTGGTGGCGATCACCGGCGGGGGCCGCGGGATCGGGCGCGCGACGGCGGTAGCGCTGATCGCCAAGGGCGCGCGGGTGGCGATCGGCGACATCGACGCCCCGCTGGCCGAGCGGACCGCGTCCGAGCTGGGCTCGGGAACGGTCGGCCTGGCCCTCGACGTGACCGACAAGGCGAGCTTCACGTCGTTCCTGGATGAGGTCGAGAGCAGGCTCGGGCCGCTCGACGTGCTCGTCAACAACGCCGGGATCATGCCCGTTGGGCCGTTCGTGGACGAGTCCGACGCCGCCACCCAAAAGCTCGTCGACATCAACATCATGGGCGTCATCATCGGCTCGAAGCTGGCGCTGCAGCGCTTCCGCCCCCGCGGCCGGGGGCACATCGTCCAGCTCGCGTCGATCGCCGGCAAGGGCGGCTTCCCGGGCGGAGCGACCTACTGCGCGACCAAGCACGCCGTCGTCGGCCTCACCGAGGCGCTGCGGTCCGAGCTCCGCGGCACGGGGATCGAGGTCCACCAGGTGCTGCCGATCGGCGTCAACACCGAGCTGTACTCGGGGGTCTCGCAGGCGCGCGGGTTCAAGACGCCCGAGCCCGAGCAGGTCGCCGACGCGATCGTCGAGCTGCTCGAGACCGGCAAGTTCGAGACCTACGTTCCGCGTCAGACAGGCGCCGTCGTGCGCATGCAGGCGCTGATGCCCCGCCGGATCACCGAAGCGGTCGTCCGGATCACCAAGGGCGACCGGGTGCTGCTGAGCGCCGACCCGAACGCGCGCGCCAGCTACGACGCCCGCATGGCCCAGATGTTCGACGGCCCGGCGGTCCCCGTCGCCGTGCCCGACCGCGAGAAGGACGCCGCCTGAGGGCTCAACGGGTGGAGAACGGCGCAGCGGGGCCGGATCCCGCTGCGTCGACCTGCAAAACCTGACAATCGACCGGTGCCGCGGCGACCGTGCCGACTCACGCATGCCCCACATGCATTACATGGCACGGTTCCGCACTATCCCCGCGAATGTCACGAGATGCAGGTCCTTTGTGTAGGTGAAGGTCCCCGATCGCGCCCGCGAAAGGGCTTCCGCCGCGCGACAAGGCTGCGGCCCACCCCAGGTGCCCGCCGTTCGCCGCCCGTTCCCGCTCACGGGAGGCTGCGGCCCCACCCCAGGTGCCCGCCGTTCCCGGCCCGTTCCCGCTCACGGGAGGCTGCGGCCCACCCCAGGTGCCCGCCGTCCGCCGCCCGTTCCCGCTCGCGCACTGGGCCGGACCGCGCGGCCGACCGCGTTGTCAGGAGTTCGACACCAGCCAGTCCGCGATCAACGCCCCGATCTCCCGCCCCGCGTCCTCTTGCAGGAAGTGTGAGGCGCCGGCGATGACGTGATCGACCTCGCCACCGAGCGCCGCCGCGAACCGCCGGCCGGTCTCGAGCGGCAGTACCGGATCGGAGTCGGCCCACAGGAACAGCTTCGGCCGCGTGTCCTCGCGCAGGGCGTCGAGCACGCGCTGGCCCGCCGCGGCACCCGGCATCTCCGGCGAGGTCGGCAGGATCAGCGGGAACGCGCGCGCGCCCGCCTTGGCGGCAGCGCTCGGGAACGGCGCGTCGTACGCGGCGATCACCTCAGGGCCGGGATCGTTCAAGCATGCCCGGCGCACGAGCAGCCCGACCGGCAGGTCCTCGGTCCGCTCGACGAACGCGCGGAACGCCATCCACGCGTCGGTCATCGGCTGATGCCCGGTGAACAGACCCGTATCGAGCACCACGAGCCGCCCAACGCGTTCGGGGTGCTCGACCGCGACGCGCAGGCCAATCGGGCCTCCCCAGTCGTGCACGACGACGGTGGCGTCGCGGAGGTCGAGGTCGGTCAAGAGCGCCGCGATGCTCGAACTGTGGCGGTCGTACGTGTACCACTCGATGTCGATCGGCTTGTCCGAGCGCCCGAACCCGGGCAGGTCGGGCGCGATGCACCGGTAGCCGGCGTCCCGCACCACCGGGATCACCTTGCGCCACAGGAACGACCACGTCGGCTCGCCGTGCAGGAACACAACCGGCGGCCCTTCGCCGGCATCCACGTGGGCGAGGCGGAGCCCGTCGAACTGCCGGTAGGCAGATTCGAACGGGAAGTCCGGGAGGCCGGCGAGCAGCTCGTCGGGCGTGCGGATCGCCTCCGTCATCGCTTACCGGGCATTGTCCGCTTGAGCCATCCAGAGATCATTCGACCGATCTGCGCCCCTGCGTCCTCCTGGAGGTAGTGGCCGACGCCCGGGATCACGTGGTCGATCTCGGCGCCGATCGCCCGCGCGAATCGCCATCCGGAGTCGATCGGCAGGATCGGGTCGGCCTCGCCCCAGATGATCAGCTTGGGCCGGGGATCCGATCCGAGCTTCTCGAGCACGCGCTGGCCGGTCGCGGCGCCGGGCATCTGCGGGGTGGTGGGGAGGATCAGTGGAAACGCGCGCGCGCCGGCCTTGGCGGCGGGGTTGGGGAACGGCCGCTCGTAGGCGGCGATCACACTCGGGGCGAGCGGCACCCTACACCCGGCCCGGATCAGGAACGAGATCGGCAGGTCCTCGCTGCGCTGGGCCAGCTCGCGGAATGCCATCCACGCATCGGTCATCTTCTGATGCCCGGTGAACAGCCCGGTGTCGAGCAGAACCATTCTCCCGACACGGTCGGGCTGCTCGACCGCGACGCGCAGGCCGATCGGGCCGCCCCAGTCGTGTACGACGATCGTGGCGTCACGCAGCTTCAGCTCCGCGAACAGCGCCGCCAGGCTGTCGGTGTGGCGGTCGTACGTGTACCACTCGATGTCGATCGGCTTGTCCGAGCGCCCGAACCCGGGCAGGTCGGGCGCGATGCAGCGAAAGCCCGCGTCCTTGACGGGTCCGATCACCTTACGCCACAGGAACGACCACGTCGGCTCCCCGTGGATGAACACCACCGGCGGTCCCTTGCCTTCGTCGATGTGCGCCAGGCGCAGCCCGGCGTACTTGCGGTATTTCGGCTTGAACGGGAAGTCCGGGACGCGGTCGAGGAGCTCGTCGGGGGTGCGGACGATTCCGGGCACGGTGCGGTGAAACTACCCGCTCAGAGTGCAATTCATGGGCCGTGCACGAGGACCTGCGAGGCGTCCGAGGCGACCGTGACCTCGATCTCAGACGGGAACCGGACCCAGGCGATCACGTTGAGCGCCTGGAGGCGGTCGAGCATCGCCTGGAAGGCATCGGCTTGCGCGTGGTTGACGTACCGCCGCTCGATCGTGAACGACCAGCCGGCGGCGGCGGGCGGGTCGCTGACGCCGAGCTGCTGCTGGTAGCGCTCGTCGCTGACCGCGCTCGTCACGATCAGCGGCGCCGCGCCGCCCGACAGCGTGCGAACGCGGGCGGCCAGCTCGATCAGCAAGTCGAGCGCCGGCGCGCGCAGGCCGCGGTACAGCGCCGGCTTGACCTTGAGCTGCGACGCGAGCGAGCCGATGCCCGCGTCATAGGCGAGCCCGAGCGCCCGCGCGTTCGAGGGCAGCGGCAGGACCGTTCGCTGCGCGTAGGCGTCGTCAAGCGCGTCCGGGGTCGGGAACGGGTGCACCGCATCCGGTGGGTGGAGGACGTATGCCTGCGAGTCGACCGCGGTCTGGAGCGAGCTCAGCTGGGTCAGCGCGGCCCGGTCGGTCCGGTACAGGCGCATGATCTGCTGCGCGCCGAGGACGCGCCAGTAGTACAGCGAGGAGTCGTCGCCGAAGCCCGAGATCAGGTCATACGCGCTCGTGTGATGGTCGGGCGCGGTGTCGAAGTACAGCTGCGCGTAAGGCACCGCACGCCCGCCGTCGTAGTCGTCGAGCACGTCCTGGAGGTTCCCGATCCCCATGTGGTAGGACTCGACGGCGAGGTCCGCGCGCCCGAAGTGCGCCCGCGCGATCTCGAGGTAGCGAACGGTCGCGGCGAGCGCCTTGGCGGGGTCGAAGCGGTCGTCGTCGGCGGCGCGCTGGCGCTGCAGACGGGCGACGAGCCCGATCCGCCCCTGGAAGGCCGCCTGGTCGATCTTGGCGGTCAGCTGCCGGCTGCGCGCCAGGTTGATGTGCATCCCGAGCAGCGACTGGCCCGTCTGGGCGAGGATCTGGGTCAGCCCGGATGCGTCGGCCGGGTCGTTGCCGGCGATCACGTTGGGCCGGCCGGCGCTCTCGACGAACACGAGCGCCTCGAGGATGCTCGGATCGACGTTCGTGCCGGCGGTGGCGCGGTCGATCATCGGGCGGAACGCGGCCACCCGGGCGGCCGTGGCGAGCGCGCCGCCGGGGCTCTTGACGAACAGCACGTGATCCGTGCCGGCTATCGCCCGCGCGACGAAGTCCGACTCGCGGCTCGGCACGTATGCGAGCGGATCGCCCGCCCGCGCCGGCTGGCCGCTTCCCGGGAGCGGCAGCGGCGGCGGGGGCGACGGCGCGCTCGAGGTGGCGAGCGCGATCGCGCCGGCGATCAGCGCGACGAGCGCGACAAGCGCCCCGCCCGCGAGCGCGAGGCGTCTGCGTCCAGCGGCCCTACGCCGGGAGCGCACGGCGTCATGAGCCGTGGTAGATGAGGTTCATCTTGCTGCACGCGGCCTGGTGGGCCGGGTCCACGTGGCTCGGGAACACCTTCCAGCCCGCGCCGGCGATCGGGTAGATGTTGACCAGCGGGTGCGGGTGCGCTTTGAGGTATCCCGGGCTCACGTACAGCACGCCGGTCTTGATGCCGGCGTACCACGCGAACACGCTCTGGTAGCCGATCGGGATGTTCGGCTGACCGCAGGCGAACATGTTCGAGACGCCGAGCGTCGTGACGACGCCGCGCAGATGGCCGATCAGCACGGTCCGCGCGCGCTCGCCTCGCAGATCGGTCCGCTCGAGCCGCTCCTGGCGGTGGGCGGCCGGAAGCATCGAGCCCGAGATCACGACGACGGCGAGCACGGTGCCCCAGGTGCCGACCAGCGAGGCCAGCCGCGGGCCGATCCGGCCAGTGTCGACTCGCCCGACCTGCCCGGCGAGCAGCGCGGGTAGCTCGTGGACGACGCGGCCTATGAAGACCGCGGCGAGGATCCCGATCACGGCGCCAGCCTCGAACATGTAACGCGGCACTGCCGGGAAGCCGTGGAGGGCGAACGCAATCTCGACCAGCACCCACAGCACCACTCCCGCGGTGAGCACCAGGATGGCGATCCGCCGGCGCCAGACCGCCCACGCCACGGTCAGCACCGCCATCACCCATACCGTGTTCGGCAGCAGCTCGTGGAAGCGGGTGATGACGCCTGTGACCTTGTTGCCGTGAATCTCCCGCGGCGAGTTCTCGGCGACGTTGCCGGCGGTCAGCAGGCTCTTGGAGGTCAGGCCCGGGATCCCGAACCACAGGAACACCAGCGCCACCACCGACCCATAGAGCCAGCGCCGGTAGCTCGGGTACTCACGCCAGAGCCACAAGCCGGCGAGCCCGTAGAACGGCCACACCTCGGGCCGTCCGAGCGACCCGAGCCACCAGATCCAGAACGCGGCCTTGTGGTGGCCGGACAGGTGCAGGTCGACCGCGAGCAGGCAGAGCGACACGATCATCGTGTCGGACTCGGCGCTGAGGATGTAGTGCGTGTAGTTGTAGTTGCCGACCGGATCCTGCATCGCCAGCACGAATGCCGCCGCGAACAGCCCGGCCACGTACGAGGCGTAGCGCCGCTCGGGGCGCGAGTAGGTCAGGCGGAAGGCGATCCGCCACGCGAAGATCAGCCCGCTCAGCGAGATCGCCACCGAGGTCACCATCCACAACCACAGGGCGTAGTGGCCGACGAGCGCATACGGGACCGTGAACAGGTACGGCAGCGGCTTCCACGAGGGCGCGCCGTTCGTGTCGAGCTTGAGGTGGAGCGTGAGCTTGCCCCACACGAGCCATCCGTACGGGTCGTAGCCCGGGCGCGTGCGGGCGTAGAGCACGATCGCAAGCGACACGATCAGCAGCCCGACAGCGGTCAGGACCCACCGGTATCGGTGGGCCAACTTGGCCCAGTCGACGCCGGCGGGGCGCTCTCGCTCGGACGACGGGCTGCCCGGGACGTCGGCGGGCGGTGCGTCTAGGGTCTGCTCGGACAAGGGGGCCGCGAGGACGGTAGCAGTAGCCGCGGTTCGTTGAGCGAGGCCGTGCGGTCCCGTCCGGACGGGGTTGGACGGCCCCATGGACGCGCCGCAACCGGGCGTGGGCGGGACTTAATTTGGTAAGCGTCCTCTAACCTTCGCGGCAGCTCGACTAGGGTCCCCAAGGAGCCGCTTACGTCCCGCGTACGGTTCGTCGGCTATCCTCCTGCGCTCGCAGGCCATGTATCGCCTGGACTTGGCCTCCTGATGCGCCGCCTCGTGGCCCGCGGCCGCTGAAGACCCCCCACTCGAACGTTCAGGCATTGGAGCGGCTACATGCAAATCTTGGTTCTAGGCGGTGACGGATATCTCGGGTGGCCGACCGCCCTACATCTCTCGGCTCTCGGGCACGAGGTGGCGGTCAACGACAACTTCGCGCGTCGTCAGTACGACGAGGAGATGGGTGTCGACAGCCTGGTTCCGATCGCGACGCTCGAGGAGCGGGTAGCCGCCTGGGCCGAGGTCGGCGGCAAGACGATCAAGAGCTACGTCGGCGATCTGTGCGACGCGACGTTCGTGCACGAGATGGTCGGCGACTTCCGCCCCGACACGATCGTCCACTTCGGTGAGCAGCGCGCTGCGCCGTACTCGATGATCGATCAGGCGCACTGCGTCTATACGCAGACCAACAACATCGTCGGGACGCTCAACGTGATGTATGCGATCGCCGACATCGACCGCGACATCCACCTCGTCAAGCTCGGCACGATGGGCGAGTACGGCACGCCCAACATCGACATCGAGGAGGGGTGGCTCGACGTCGAGCACAACGGCCGCAAGGATCGGATGCTGTATCCGAAGCGCCCCGGCTCCTTCTACCACCTCTCCAAGGTCCACGACAGCCACAACATCGAGTTCGGCTGCCGGATCTGGGGCATGCGCGCCACCGACCTCAACCAGGGGGTCGTGTACGGCGCCGACACCGAACAGACCAAGCTCGACCCGCGGCTGGCCACGCGCTTCGACTACGACGGCGTGTTCGGCACGGTGCTCAACCGGATGGTGATCCAGGCGGTGCTCGGCCACCCGCTCACCGTTTACGGCAACGGCTCGCAGACGCGCGGGCTGATCAACATCGTCGACACCGTCGAATGTATTCGGCTCGCCTCGGAAAATCCCGCGGAGCGAGGCGAGTTCCGGGTGTTCAACCAGTTCACCGAGCATCTGTCGGTGCGCCAGATCGCCGAGACGATCGCCGAGGAGTTCTCGGGCGAGTGCACGATCGAGCAGGTCGAGAACCCGCGCGTCGAGGCGGAGGACCACTACTACAACGCCAAGCACACGGCGCTCGTGGACTTGGGGCTGAAGCCCACGCTGCTGTCGATGACGCTGATCGACCACCTGTTCGAGGTCGTCGAGCGCCACAAGGACCGGGTCGACCTCGCGGCGATCATGCCGACGGTGAGCTGGCGCGCCACCACCAGCGAGCTCCCCCAGACGTCGACGAGCGCGCTGGCCCAGACGTGACCGAGCCGTCCGCGGGGCCATTGCCGCAGGACAACCTCCGCGGACGCCGGATACTCGTCACCGGCGGATCGGGGTTCATCGGGCGCCATGCCGTGGCCCAGCTGTCTCGGGCGGGTGCGCATGTCCGTGTCATCGACCTGAAGCCTCACCCGGATCCCGAGGTCGACATCGTCGTCGGGGACATCGCCGATCTCGACGCGCTCGACGCCGCGTTCGCCGGCGGGATCGACTCGGTCGTCCACCTGGCGGCGGTGACGTCGGTGCTGCGCTCGCTCGAGCAACCCGACCTGACCTTCGCGACCAACGTTGCGGCCACGAACGCGCTCCTCGAGGCGGCGCGGGGCGCCGGCGCGAGCTCGCTCGTGTTCGCGTCGACCAACGCCGTGACCGGGCCGATGGACGCGCCCGCGATCGTCGAATCGGCCACGCTGCAGCCACTCACCCCCTACGGGGCGACCAAGGCGGCCGCCGAGATGCTGATGTCCGCCTACACCGCCTCCTACGGGCTCCGGTGCGCGTGCCTGCGGCTGACGAACGTGTACGGCCCGGGCATGCAGGCCAAGGACAGCATCGTGGCGCGCCTAATGCGCGCGATCCGGCTCGGGCGGACGTTCGAGATCTACGGCGACGGCCGCCAGGTACGCGACTACGTCCACGCCAGCGACGTGATCGCCGCGGTCCGGCTCGGGCTCGTCAACGACGACTGGAAGGGACCGATCGTGATCGGCTCGGGGACCTCGCTATCGGTGCTCGAGGTGGTCGACGCGGTGCGCGCGGTCAGCGGCGCCGAGGTGGCGGTCGAGCACGGCCCGGCGCGACCCGGCGAGATGCCGGCGGTGATCGTCGATCCGAGCAAGGCGCTGGCCGCCGGGTGGTCGCCTCAGTTCAACTTCGAGTCCGGGCTGCGCGGCGTGTGGGACGAGTGGTCGGTGGCGGACGTGGACGCGATCGCCGCGGGTGCCCCGGCGGCGCCGGTGACCGCGGGAGGCGGACGGTGACGACCGTCCACGGATCTGACGCCGCCGTCCGTGCGGCCGGCTCCGAGCGCGGCGCGTTCCTGATCGACGCCGAGCTCGAGCGCCTGGCGCCGGAGGAGCGTGGGGCCGCGATGGCGTTCCTGGGCACCCATCCCCCCGGGCTCGGCGCCCCGCTGGCGGTCGTGATCCCGGCTTACAACGAGGAGCCGACCGTGGCCGACGTGGTCGCCGAGATCCCGCGCGAGGCGGCCGGCCTGAAGCTCGAGGTGATCGTCGTCGTCGACGGCGCCCGTGACGCAACCGCGTCGAAGGCGGCCGGCGCCGGCGCGCTCGTGTGCGATGTGCCGGTCAACCGGGGCCAGGGTGCCGCGCTCAAGCTCGGCTACTGGCTCGCGCGCGCCCGCGGCGCGAAGGTGATCGCAACGATCGACGCCGACGGCCAGTACGAGCCCGCCGAGCTGGCCACGGTTGTCGAGCCGATCCTCGCCGACAAGGCAGATTTCGTCTCGGGCTCACGGCGCCTCGGCGCCGAGCTCACCACCGACCGCACGCGCCATCTGGGCGTACTCGTGTTCGGCGCGCTGATCAGCGTGCTCGTGCGCCACCGGATCACCGACCCCGCCTGCGGGATCCGTGCGATGCGCTCCGAGGTGACCGGCGCGGTCGTGCTCGAGCAGCCGCAGTACCAGGCTTCGGAGCTGATGATCAGCGCCGCGATGCACGGCTACCGGCTGGCCGAGGTGCCGACGACGATGCGGGACCGCGGCGTGCACGCGACCGCCACCAAGAAGGGCGGGAACTTCGGCTACGGCGTGCGGTTCGCGCGCGCCGCGCTGCGCACCTGGATGCGGGACCGCAAGCCCGCGCGGATGCGGCTGCGGCCCGAGAAGATCCACACCTCGTAAACGGCGAACCGCGCGGCGAACAGGATCGCGAACACCGCGAGGTAGGACGCGGTCACGAGGAGCACTCGGAAGCCGTGGTGGGCCGGGATGCTCTGTACGTGGCGCTGGGTCCAGGCGGTCGCTTCGGCGGTGATCAACAGCGTCGCGGCCGACACCACCACGTAGGCGACGATCTCGCGCCCGAACGCAACGCGGCCCTCGACCTTCCACGCCCAGCGGCGGTTGAGGATCCAGTTCGGGATCGCGCCGGCGATGAACGCGACGACCGAGCACGCGGTCGTGCTGAAGCCCATCACGTACAGCGCCGCGAACACGATCCCGCTGGTCGTGGCGGCAACTATCGAGCCGAGCGTGTAGCGCGTCATGCGCGCGCGCAGCGGCGACTGCGTGAACCTGCGGGCAATCGAGGAGTTCGCGAGCCGCACGCCGAGCGCAGAGTTGCGTAGCGCGTGGTAGCGGTTGGTTAACACCGAACAGCGATCGTAGCGTTTTGGGGCGTCAGGTGGGTGTAAGGGGCACCCATGTGGGGGGGTCGCCGTTCGCGTCGCTACGGTCCCCGTGTCGTGCGTTTTCAGGGCGTTGAGGATCCGGTCGTGCTCGACGACGATCTCGTGATCGGCGGTGACAACGCCGGCGTGCTCGCGAAGCTGCCGGCCGGCGCGTTCGACCTGATCTACATGGACCCACCGTTCAACACGGGTCGGGCGCAGGCGCGGCGGTCCTTGTCGGTGGTGGCGGATCCGGTCGGCGGGGACCGGATCGGGTTCGGGGGGCGGCGTTACCGATCGACGTTGCTGCGGTCGTTGAGCTACGACGACACGTTCGGCGACTACCTGGCGTTCCTCGAGCCGCGCCTGGCGCGGGCGCGGTCGCTGCTGGCGCCACACGGAACGCTCTACTTCCACATCGACTACCGCGAGGCGCACTACTGCAAGCTGCTGCTCGACGAGGTGTTCGGGCGCGATGCGTTCCTCAACGAACTGATCTGGACCTACGACTACGGCGCCAAGCCGCGCCGGCGCTGGCCGGCCAAGCACGACACGATCCTGGTGTACGTGCGGACGCCGGGGGCGCATTGGTTCGACGCCGACGCGGTCGAGCGCGAGCCGTACATGGCGCCGGGGCTCGTGAGCGCCGAGAAGGCCGCGCGGGGGAAGCGCCCGACCGATGTTTGGTTCCACACGATCGTCCCCACCAACGGCCGCGAGAAGACCGGTTACCCGACCCAGAAGCCCGAGGGGGTTCTGCGGCGGATCGTGGCTGCCTCGTCGCGGCCGGACGGATGGTGCCTGGATCCGTTCGCCGGATCGGGGACGCTGGGCGCGGTGTGCCGCCAGCTCGGCCGGCGGTTTGTGCTCATCGACTCGAGTCCGGTGGCGATCGAGGTGATGCGCGGACGGCTCGCCTCGGGCGAGGCCCGCCCGGCGCTATTCGGAGACACCGTGGACGAGCGGGACGAACTGGACCGCCTCGAGCTGCCGGCGGACTAGCCGGTTGCCGGTCCGCCGGGTCAGGATCAGATGCTGAGCTTTGACGCCGACCGGTGCCACCAGCCGGCCTCCGTCGGCGAGCTGCTGCTCGAGCGCGCGAACAGCCGAGTCGGTAGCCGCGGCCACGTTGATCGCGTCGAACGGTGCCTCGCCGGGCAGCCCCTCTGACCCGTCGCCGACGACGAACGTCACGTTGTCGATCCCGAGGTCGCGCACCACCTGCTCGGCCAGCGCGCTCAGCTCCCGGTGGCGCTCGATCGTCCACACGTGGCCGACGAGCATCGACAGGAGCGCCGCGTGGTACCCGGAGCCGGTCCCGACATCGAGCACGCGGTCGGTCGGCTCGAGCCTGAGGGTTTCGAGCATCCGGGCGACGACGAGTGGTTGCGAGATCGTCTGGCCGCAGCCGATCGGCAGCGCCACGTTCGCGTAGGCGCGGTCCCGCTGGTCAGCCGGGACGAACCGCTCGCGGGGAATGCTCGCGACCGCGGCCAGCACGCGCTCGTCGCCGATCGCCGGCCGCAGCAGGCGCGCTAGCTCGGCTGCTTCCTGGGGAGACATGCCTTCCTTTAGAACTCCTCCGCGTCGGCGTCGAGCCATTTGTCGAAGAACTCTTCGGCCTCGAGGCTCGCGAGATCGGCGCGCAGCAGCTTGAGCAGCTTCGAGGCCTGCTTCGGGCTGACCGTCCAGAACAGCATCACCTCGCCGTCGTCGACCGATACGACCTCGATCCGGTCGGTGCGGTTCGGGTCCGACAGGAACGCCGGCTCGCGGCCGTCGCGCGAGACGATCAGGTGGTAGAGGCGGTTGGCCCTCATCGCGTCGCGCCGCCCAACGTCATCGCCTCGGGGCCTTCGTACGTGCGCTCGCCGATCTGGATCGCCGGGACCGCTCGGATGCCCGCCGCCCGCGCACGGCTCGCAGCGGCGTCTAGTGCGTCCACGGTCGATCGCAGCTCGATTCCCTTGCTGAGCGCCACCGGGTGCATCTCGCAGGCGGCGCCGGCGATCAGCACGGTGTTCTCGTCGCCGATGTCGCGTCCGCCCGCGAACTCCTGCCGGAACGCCGCCAGTGAGAACGCAACGCCGCGGCCGACGCGCTTGGCGTAGGTGGCGGCGAGCATCGCCCGCGTCGTGTCGGGCGGCCAGTTCGAGGGCCAGCGCAGCGGCTGCAGGCCGAGCGCGGCCGCCAACCGCTCGACCTCTGAGCGGTCAGGACCTGCTTGCGGCTCGGACCCGGCTATCTGCGAGGCGAGAACCGGCTCCCATTCCGGCACCACCGACAACGTCGACATGATCGTCTCGCCGAGTAAATAGCATTGCGGGCTGCCGAGGTCGTAGTAGAAGACCGGCTGCTCAGGCGCGGCTCGCGGGCTCGGCACGACCGGGAATGCGGGTCAGCCGTGAATCAGCCAGCCGTCGGCGGCCCGGCCCGCCTCCATCACGGCCTCCGACAGCGTCGGGTGGCCGTGGATGATCCGGGCGACCTCTGGATAGCCACCCTCGAGCGCGCGGACGTTGACCAGCTCCTGGATCAGCTCGGTGGCCTTGGCCCCGACGATGTGACCGCCGAGCAGCTCGCCGTACTGCTTCTCGCCGACGACCTTGACCAGGCCGGTGCGGTCGCCGTAGACGGTTCCGGCCCCGACGGCGCCGTATTGGACCTTGCCGACGACCACGTCGTAACCCTGGTCGCGCGCCTGCGCCTCGGTGAGGCCGAAGCTGGCCACGTTCGGAGTGCAGAACGTGGCGCGCGGGACGTCGACGTAGTCGATCGGGTGGGTCTCGAGCCCGGACGCATCCTCCACCGCGATCACGCCCTCGTCGGAGGCCTTGTGGGCGAGCGCCGGCCCGTGCACGAGGTCACCGATCGCGTACACGCCCTCGACGCTCGTGCGCATCGCCCCGTCGACCTCGATCAGCCCGGTGTCGGCGAGCTTCACCCCGGCTTTGTCGAGGCCTAGCGCTTGAACGTCCGGGGCGCGACCGGCGGCGATCACCAGCCACTCGACCTCGCGCGGCTCGCCGGCGTGGGTGAACCTGCACATCGACTCGGAGGTCTCGATGTTCTCGACGAACGTGCTCGTGTGGACCGACATTCCCTGGCGCTTGAGGCCGCGCTCGACGAGCTTTGAGATATCCGCGTCCTCGGTCGGCAGCACCCGATCGAGCGCCTCGTACAGCAGCACCTCAGAACCGAGGCGGGCGTAGGCCGAGGCGATCTCCGCGCCCGACGCGCCGGCGCCCACCACCGCGAGCGTCTTCGGTAGCTCGTTTAGGGCCCAGGCCTCTTCGGTGCCGATCACGCGACCGCCGAACTGGGTGCCGGGGATCGGCTTCTTGACCGAGCCGGTGGCGAGGATGATCGTCTTGGCCGAGATCTGGTTGCCGCCGACCGTGACCGTGCCGGCGCCGGCGAGCGCGCCCTCGCCCTCGATGTACTCGATCCCGTTCTTCTTGAACAGTCCGGCGACGCCGCCAGTGAGCGTCTTGATCACCTTCTCACGGCGCGCGCTGACGCCGGCGAAGTCGACCTCGGGCTCTGAGACCTTGATCCCGAAGTCGTCGGCCTCGCGGATCTCGGACAGCACGTCGGCCACGCGCAGGACGGCCTTGGCGGGGATGCAGGCGTAGTTCAGGCAGCGCCCGCCGACCGTGTCCTTCTCGATCACGGCGGTCTTCATGCCGAGCTGGGCGGCGCGGATCGCGGCCACGTACCCGCCGGGTCCGGAACCGATCACAACGCAGTCATAAGAGGCGTCAGCCATGCGGCCGGAGACTATAGAAGGGCGTTAGCGATCGGTGGCGGAATCGGGTGGCGGCCTGAGGCGGTTTGGAGACGTGTGCACCCGCGCCGCCCGGATTAGTGGCGCGACCCGAACAGGCCCGAGCCGACGGGAGGGCGGATTACCGCCCCGGGTACGTCGGCATCTGGATCCGGCTGAGCACGCGGACGAGCTTGTAGAACAGCCAGCCGCCGCCGAAGACCACGAACGCCGAGGCCACGACCGCCAGCAGGTTGGCGGCGCGCAGGCCAAGCAGCGAGAAGAACAGGATCACGAACGCGAGGATCGCCTGGAAGCCCAGCACGGCCCAGTAGCGCAGCTGCCACATGCCGACTGCGCACACGAGCATCAGCGCCGAGAACAGGATCACCCCGCCGGCGCCGGCCTGGGAGCCGCCGATCTTGAACTTCCCGTCGATCAGCACCGCGATCAGATCACCGCCACCGATCAGCACCGCGAGCACCACCGCGATCTTCAGCGACCACGGCCGTTCGCCGGGCTCGAGCGGCGCGAGCGTCGCTCGGACGGCGGCGTTGCGCTCCTCTGAGCGGCTGCGGGGCTTGGTGGCCGCCGCGCGCGCTTGGGAGGGCGGTCCGGCGTCCGGCGCCCGGGGAGGCGGTCCAGCGTCGGGCGCTTGGGGACGCGGTCCGGCGTCGGGCAGGCTCGGGGCGGTCGCGACCGGCGCGGTTTCGGTTCCCGGCCGCCGGCGGCGCCCTCGCTTGCGGCTATCGCGCTGAGCCAACCCGCACCGCGCCTTCCCGACCGGCGATCGCGGCGCGGAGCGCGCGGGCGGCGTCGGCGACGTCCGGAGCCTCGGTCAGCGCGCGGACGACCGCGATCCGCGTGGCGCCCGCGTCGCGCACCGCGTCGACGTTCGCCGGCGCGATCCCGCCGATCGCGAAGAAGGGGACGGTCGCGTGCGCCGCCGCGTAGCGGACCAGCTCGACCCCGACCGCCGGGCGGCCCGGCTTGGTTGGCGTTTCGTGCACGGGTCCAACGCCGATGTAGTCGACCTCCACTTGCGCCGCGGCGTCGACCTGCGCCGGGGAGTGCGTCGACAGGCCGACGAGCCGGTCGGGACCGAGCACCGCCCGAGCGTCGGCCACGGCGGCGTCGTCCTGGCCGACGTGCACGCCGTCAGCGCCGGTGGCCTCGACCAGGTCGGGGCGGTCGTTCAAGACGAACAGCGCGTCATGCTCGGCGGCCATCGCCGCGAACCGCCGTCCCGCGGACACGATCTCCTCGTCGGGGGCGTCCTTCATCCGCAGCTGCACGATGTCGACGCCGGCGCCGAGCGCGCCGGCGAGGAACAGGTCCGGCTGGTCGTCGCAGACTAGGTAGAGATGCGCCGTTCTCAGGCGCTGGCGGCGGTCCGTCACGGGATCGAAGTGTGGCAGGAGCGGGCGGGGCGCCGGCGCGCATCAGACCGTCGTCCCGCGACGCGATCGAGAAAACCCGCGAATATCGCGGGTTTGCTCGATCGCATCCCTAAGACCCGGGAGGCCGCGCTTCGGACTCGAGGCGCGCCGTCCACCCCGCGCTAGGATTGCCCAAACGGGAGCCCTACCACTGGGCTGAGAGGGCGGGCGTGGGCCCGCCGACCGTCTGAACCTGAACCGGATAATGCCGGCGCAGGGAGTCGCGCACGTTGCCGAATCGCTCAAGCTCATCCGATGTCGTCGTTGTAGGCGCCGGCGCCGTTGGTCTCGCGATCGCGTGGCGCCTCGCGCAGCGCGGTATGCGCGTCACCGTGCTCGAACGCGCCGGCGCGGCCGGGGCGGGGACGTCGTCGGTCGCCGCGGGCATGCTCGCGCCGATCTCCGAGACGATCGCGACCGAGCTGCCGCTGATGCGGCTCGGGCTCGCGAGCGTGAACGTCTATCCGGAGTTCGTGCAGGAGCTGAGCGACGCCTCCGGGATGGATCCCGGCTACCTGCGTTGCGGCACGCTGCTCGCTGCGCGCGACGGCGACGAGGCCGAGGCGCTCACCCGCGAGCTCGCGCTGCGGGAATCGCTCGGGCTTGCCGTGCACAGGCTGCGCTCGAGTGAGGCGCGCCGGCTCGAGCCGGCGCTGGCGCCGGCGCTCCGGCTGGCGCTCGAGATCCCCGACGACCACGCGATCGACCCCCGCAAGCTGACCGCCGCGCTCGCCCGGGCGCTACGCAACGCCGGCGGCGAGCTACGGCTGGGAGCGTCCGTCCGCGGGGTGACGATCGCGCATGATCGCGTCACCGGGGTGACACTCGCCGACGGGTCCGAGGTCCCCGCGGAGAATGTTGTGGTCGCCGCCGGCCCTTGGTCGAGCTCGCTCGATGGCGTCCCGGACGGCGCACGTATCCCGATCCATCCAATAAAAGGTCAAATCCTCCGGCTCCACGATCCCGCCGGCCCGGGGCTGCTCACGCGCGTGCTGCGGATGACCGGCGGCTACCTGGTCCCGCGCGGCGACGGCCGCTACGTGCTGGGCGCGACGATGGAGGAGCGCGGCTTCGACACGACCGTGACCGCCGGCGGCGCGTTCGAGCTCCTGCGCAACGCGTTCGAGTTGCTGCCGTCTGTCACCGAGCTGGTGATCGACGAGCTGTCGGCGGGGTTGCGCCCGGCCACGCCCGACAACGCGCCGGCGATCGGCCCGGGCGCGACTGCAGGGCTCCACTGGGCCGTCGGTCACTACCGTCATGGGATCCTGCTCACGCCGATCACCGCGGAGCTCGTCGCCGGCGCCCTCACCGGGGAACAGCCCGACGCGATCCCGGACGAGTTCGCGCCGGCACGATTCGCCGGCGTCCCGGTGGCGGCGGGGGTCGGCGCATGAGCGTGTCGGTGACGGTCAACGGCGACCGCCGCGAGCTGCCAGCCGGCGCAACGGTGGCGAGCGTCGTCGCATCGCTTCGTGGCGCGCCCGAGGGACGCGGGATCGCGGTGGCGCTCGAGGGCGAGGTGGTCCCGCGTGCCCAGTGGCCGAACGTCGAGTTGCGCGAGGGCGCCAAGGTCGAGGTGGTCGTGGCGGTGCAGGGCGGATGACCCCGTTCACGATCGCCGGCCGCGAGCTTCGCTCTCGCCTGATCCTCGGGACCGGTGGCTTCACCAACCACGATGTGCTCGCGGCGGCATTGCAAGCGTCGGGCGCCGAGCTGTGCACGGTCGCGCTGCGGCGCCTCGGGGGTGGGCGGGGTCAGAATCACGCGGGGTCGATTCTTGACGTGATCGAGCGGGCCGGGGTCGAGGTGCTGCCGAACACCGCCGGCTGCTACACCGCGCACGATGCGATCGTCACCGCGCAGCTGGCCCGCGAGGCGTTCCAGACCGACTGGATCAAGCTCGAGGTGATCGGGGATGATCGCACCCTGCTCCCCGACGCGGTCGAGCTGGTCGCTGCCGCCGAGGCGCTCGTCGACGATGGCTTCACCGTGCTTCCGTACACCACCGATGACCCGATCCTGGCCCGCCGGCTCGAGGACGTCGGCTGCGCGGCGGTGATGCCGCTCGGGTCGCCGATCGGCAGCGGGATGGGGATCCGCAACCCGTACAACATCTCGATCGTGATCGAGCGGGCGGGAGTGCCGGTGATCCTCGACGCCGGCGTCGGGACCGCCTCCGATGCGGCGTTCGCGATCGAGCTCGGCTGCGACGCGGTTCTGTGCGCGAGCGCGATCTCGCGCGCCCACGACCCCGTTGCGATGGCCACGGCGATCCGGCTGGCGGTGGAGGCGGGGTGGCTCGCCCGTGGCGCCGGCAGGATCCCTCGCCGGCGCTACGCCGAGGCCTCAACCTCTGAGGAGGGGTTGCCAGTGTTCGATAGCGCTCCGTGACCCCCGACGAGCTGATCGACGGCTGGGAGGCTGCCTGGTCCGGGAGGGATGAGGCCGCGTTCGAACAGGTTTGCGACCACCGGGTTCACTACGAGGACCCGCTCACCCCCGAGCCGCTCGAGGGACTCGAGGCGCTCGGCGAGCACGCCGCGAAGTTCTGGGCGGCGTTCCCCGACGCGCGTATGGAACGGACCGGCGAGCGGCTGACCGACCAGCATTTCGTGGCGGCTCCGTGCAAGGTGCTGGCGACCCATCGGGCCGCGCTCAACGGCCTGCCCGCGACCAACCGGTTTGTGGTCATGCACGCGATCTTCTACTCGGAGATGAAGCACGAGAAGCTGCTGCGAGTGCGCGGCTTCTTCGACCTGTACGACGTTGCCACCCAGCTCGGGGTCCTGCCGGCGCGGGGGACGCTCGGCGAGAAGGCTCTGCTGATGCTGCGCGGGTTCGGACTGCGGGCGAACCGCAACCAGTAGTCGTGGACATCGCGATCCCGATCTTCGACGGCCTGACCGCGCTCGACGCGATCGGTCCCTACGAGGTCCTGTCGCGGCTGCCGGACACGCGCGTGCATTTCGTGGCGCTCGAGCCCGGGCGCAAGCGGACCGAGAACGGGATGCTGACACTCGTCGCCGACCGCGCGCTCGACGACCTGGCGAGTCCCGAGGTGGTCGTGATGCCCGGCGGCTACGGCACCCGGGCGCTGATGGAAGACGAGCGCATGCTCGACTGGGTGCGGTCCGCGCACGAGACCTCGCGGTGGACCACCTCGGTGTGCACGGGCGCGCTCGTGTTGGGGGCGGCGGGGATCCTCGACGGCCTCGAGGCGACCACTCACTGGGCGCTGATGGACACGCTCGGCCGCCTCGGGGCGATCCCGGTGAACCGCCGCGTGGTCGAGCAGGGCAAGGTCATCACCGCGGCCGGCGTGTCGTCGGGGATCGACATGGCGCTGACGCTCGCGGCGCGGATTGCCGGCGAGCTGGTGGCGAGGGCGATCCAGCTCGCGATCGAGTACGACCCGGAGCCGCCGTTCGACAGCGGCTCTATCGAGAAGGCGTCGCCCGAGGTGGTGGAGCTTGCGCGGGGGCGATCGTGACCGCCACCGGGGCGTGATCGGAGAGGTGGCCGCGGTCGAGCACGTCAGCGCCGGCGTCCGCCTGCGGGCCACGCACGAACACGTAGTCCACCTCGTGGCCGCCGGCACACGCGAACCCGTCGAGCGTCAGGCGGCGGATGTTGAAGTCGCCGCCGAGTACCAGCGGCGCCTCGCCGGCCCACCGCAGCGCGGTGTCGGCGGCCAGGTGGGCGTCGCGGACCGGCCCGCCGGCGTGCAGGTTCGCCACCCACGCGCCGGTGCCGTGCAGCCGCACCGCGTGCACCCACCGCCGCTCCGGCCAGACGCACAGGCGTCTGGACCGATGCTCCACGATCGCGTCGCCGCGCACGAGGATCGCGTTGGCGCCGCCGCCGTTCGACTTGATCGCGTCGGGCCACCGGACCGCGAGCGCGCGCCGGACCGGTAGGCCGGCGTTGCGTGAAGTCAGGACGAAGCGCTGCTCGGCATCCAGACGCGATGCCAACAGCGGTGGCCACCAGGGCGGGACCTCCTGCAGCAGCGCCACATCCCAGGCCCAACCGCCGAGCGCGCCCGCGAACTCGTCGAACAGTTCCCGGCCGGCGGATGGCACCGCTCGTCCGTGCTTGAGGTTCCAGGTGAGCACGCGAGCGACCATCAGCCCAACGTACACTCAGGCCTTGCCGCGCCACTTCATCACCGGGTCGGAGCTGAGCGCCGACGAGCTGAACGCGCTGATCGAGCGCGCGCTCGAGCTCAAGGCGGCGCCGCACAGCTCGGACGCGCTGCGCAAGCGCTCGGTGGCGCTGATCTTCCAGAAGCCCTCGACCCGCACGCGCGTGTCGTTCGAGGCCGGGATCAACGAGCTCGGGGGGTATCCGATGGTGCTGCGCACCGACGATCTTCAGCTCACCCGCGGCGAGTCGGTCCGGGACACCGCGTACGTGCTCTCGCGCCACGTCGCGGCGATCGGGGTCCGCACCGGCGATGACCGGCTCGTGGAGGAGCTCGCCGAGCACGCGACCGTGCCGGTGATCAACATGCTGAGCCCGAGCCACCACCCGTGCCAGGCGCTCGCGGACCTGCTGACGCTCCGGGAGACGTTCGGCAGGCTTGACGGACTGACGCTTGCCTACGTCGGCGACGGGAACAACGTGGCTCGGTCGCTCGTCGTGGTGGGATCGGGTGCCGGGGTGCAGGTGCGCGTGGCTGCGCCCGCGGGCTACCAGCTCGAGCCCGACGGCGCCGGTCTCCTCACCGACGATCCGCGCGAAGCCGTGCGCGGGGCTGACGCGGTCTACACCGACGTCTGGGTCAGCATGAACGACGACCCGGAGTCCGCCGCCGAGCGGCGGCGGACGCTGGCGCCCTACCAGCTCGACGACGGGCTGCTCGACCAGGCTGCCCCGAACGCGATCGCGCTCCATTGCCTGCCGGCGCACCCGGGCGAGGAGATCACCGAGCAGGTGCTGTACGGCGACCGCCAGCGGATCTGGGACCAGGCCGAGAACCGGCGCCACGCGCAGAAGGCGCTGCTCGAGGTGCTGATCGGCGCGTAACGCGAGGCCGTTCGGTTACGCTCCGACCGAGCTTCCGGGAAGGAGACAGCAAACGATGCCTGCACCCAAATCCGCGTCGGGTGGCTCTCGGGGGGCGAACGGCGCGCGATCTTCAACGAACGGCTCTCGTTCGCCGGCGCGATCCAAGAATTCGTCGGCCAAGAGCGGGCGGCGTCGCGCGGCTGCGAAGCAAGACAGCCGGGGCGGCGTGAGCGACGGTCTGGCGAGCCTTGCTGAGCAGGTCACGAACGGAGTCCTGAAGCCGCTCGGGCTTGTGGTGCTCACGAGCGAGCGGATTCAGGAGATCCTCGACGACGCCGCCGAGCGTGGCCGCGTCACCCGCTCGGACGCCAACGAGCTCGCCGCACAGCTGATCAGCCGCGGGCGCCAGCAGACCGACCAGCTCCTCTCAGACGTTGAGCGGTTGCTCGGTCGCGGCCGCGAGCAGCTTGCTCCTGCGACTCGGGGCTCGCGGTGGAGCGAGTCGATCGACCTGCTCGTCCGCAGTGCCGACCGGGCCCGGCGCACCGTCGGCGTCGGCGAGACGTTCCCGATCCTCGGCTACGACGACCTGACCGCTGCTCAGGTCCAGGCCCGGCTCGATGGTCTCGCGCCGGCGGAGCTCCGGAAGGTGCGCGAATACGAGCGCCGCCACGCCAACCGCAAGTCCGTGCTCGCGTCGATCGACAAGGCGCTTGCTCCCCGTTAGCGAGCACGCACGCGAGGCGCTGCGCCTCGCCAACGACGAAGCACGCGAGCTCCACCACAGCTACATCGGCACCGAGCACATCCTGCTCGGTCTCCTGCGCGCGCATGACGGTGCGGCGGCGAGCGCGCTCGCGTCGCTCGGCGTCACCTACGGCCACGTGCACGCCTCGGTCGTCCGGATGATGGGCGTCGGGGTCGGGGAAGTCGGTGACGAGCTGCCGTTCACCGGCGCGGCCAACGAGGCTGTCGACCGCGCCTCGCGCGAGGCGTCGGTCCAGGGCGCCGAGCAGATCGGCACCGAGCACATCCTGCTGGCGTTGACGCGCGATCCGGCCGGCGCCGCGGCCCGCATCCTGCTGGCGCTCGACGTCGATCCGCCGACGGTCCGCTCGGCGATGAGCGGCGCGGGCGGTTAGCCCTCAGCGGAGCCCGAGGTCGTCGAGGACGACGCCGAAGTCGAGACGCTCGCCGGTCAGCTCTTCGAGCAGCTCCTCGGCGTCGAGGCGCTGGCCGTCGCGCCACAGCCCGCGCAGCACGTCTCCGGCCTGAGCTGACTCGAACCACGCCGGCCCGAACCGCTCGCGCAGGTGCGAGCGCAGGTGCGTCTCGAGCGCCCACGCTCGCAGGTAGCAGGCGCAGTAGAACCCGGGATCGACATCGGCGAGGAAGGTCTCGGTCGGCCAGTCGATTCCGAGCGCGCCGCCGAGCAGCTCCGCATAGCGCTCGGCCAGCTCGTCGGTCCCGCCGGCGCCCCCCGCGCCGGCGCTCCCACCCCGGGACCCATTCCCACCGCTGTGGAGCTCGAGCTCGTAGGCGAGCTTGCCGGCGTAGCGACGCAGGTACACGAGCCGCTGGGCCCGGGCGTGCGAGACCACCTCAGCGGTGTCCTCGACGCCGAGCCGGCGCGACAGCCACTCGGGATCTTCGACCAGATGCTGCAACAGGAACGCGTACGTCTCGCTGATCGAGTTGTCGCCGAGGCAGCGGAACTCGAACGGCAGCTTCGGAGCGACGCTTGCGGTGTGCTCGGTGTGGCCGCCCTCGTGGAACAGCGTCGCGTAGTCGTCCCGGCCCCCGACGGGGGCGACCACCAGGTACACCTCGCCCGGCACGCGCACCGGCGCGCAGAACGCGCGTGGCGACTTGTTCGGACGGGACCCGATGTCGAAGGTCACGCCGGTCTGGGTGGCGACGTCGATCCCGAGGCCCCGCATCGTCTCGATGAAGCTCTCGGTCAACCTTGCGCGAGGGAAGTGGCGGTCCTGCTCGGGCGCCCTGAAGAAGCGGGGCAGGTCGGCGCGGCGCAGCTCGCCCATGCCGATCCCGAGCGTCCGGCGCAGCTCGGGCTCGAGCACGCGCGGGTAGGCCGACGCGCTGGCGTCCGCGAACGCTGCGGTCTGCTCGGACAGCGCTCGCAGGTCGATGCCCTTGCAGTGCTCGCACATGTCGACGTAGCTCGCCCAGCCAAGCTCGACGGCGCAGGCATGCTGGCGGTCGATCAGCTCGCGGTGGTAGCGCCCTAGTTGCTCGTCGGTCACCGCGAGCAGCGCGCGTTCGATCTCCGCCCGCCGGCCTGCGTCGGCCGCATTTGCCTGCAGGACCGGCGCTTCGCGATAACCGAGCCGCTCGTCCGCCACCTCGATCGTCAGCGCGGCCTCGGTGCGCGCGAGCTCCTCCTCGACCGTCTTGGTCGCCTCGCCGACGTAGCCCTCGACCGCGAAGTCGAGCAGCATCCGGGCTCGCCGGCGCTCGTCGCCGCCCCCGGTCGCGCGGGAGTCGAGCTCACGCAGCGCGTGCACGGAGTCGCGCGTGAACAGACCGGCGTGGCGCGCGTAGATCGGCTCGATCTCGAAGCTGTCCTGGAGACCCGCGTAGTGGCGGTAGTACTCGCGCATCATCTCGGTGGTGAACGTCTCGGCCGAGTGCCTGTAGGCGTCGAGATCCATGCGGCTGCCATGCTAGAGGCGTGGACTCTGCCCCAGGCGTCACCCGAACCCGGCCAAGCCGCGGCGACGAGCTCGAGCTGAGTATCGACTCGCTCGCGTTCGGCGGCGCCGGCGTCGCCAGGCTCGACGGCTATGTCGTGTTCGTCCAGGATGGGATCCCGGGCGACCGGGTGCGAGCCGTGGTCGGGAAGTCCAAGCGCGCCTACGCCGAGGCCCGTACGGTCGAGGTGCTCGAGCCGAGTCCGGATCGGGTTGCGCCGCGGGCGTCGCACCCGGGCGCGCCTTGGCAGGTGCTGCCCTACGAGCGCCAGCTCGAGGCCAAGCAGGCGCAGGTCGACGATGCGCTCCGGCGGATCGGCCGGCTCGACGGGTTCGAGCTCGAGCCGATCGTCGAGGCGGTGGAGCCCTGGCGCTACCGCAACAAGCTCGAGTATTCGTTCGGCACCGACGGCGACGGACGGCTCGTGTGCGGCTTCCACGCGCCCGGCCGCTGGGATGAGATCGTCGAGGTCACCGACTGCCTGCTCGCCTCGGAGGCCGGAAACGCGGCGCGCGAGCGGGTCGTCTCGTGGTGCCGCGCCCAGGGATTGCCCGCGCATGACCGTCGCACCGGGGAAGGCCTGCTTCGGAACCTCGTCGTGCGCGAGAGCCGGCGGGGCGGAGAGCTCCAGGTCCGGCTCGTGACGAGCCGGGGTCGGATCGACGGCGAGGGGCTCGCGCGGGCGGTCGAGCCGGTTGGCGGCCTGCTGTGGACCCAGCTCGACAGTGTCGCCGAGACCACGCAGGGCGGCGAGACCGAGCTGATCGCCGGCAGCGACCGGCTCGAGGAGGAGATCGGCGGCATGCGCCTGCGGATCTCCCCGAGCGCGTTCTTCCAGACGAACACCGAGATGGCCGAGCGGCTCTACCGGCTCGCGATCGAATACGCCGCGCCGGCGGCGTCCGACCGCGTGTACGACCTGTACTGCGGGATCGGCACGATCGGGCTGCTGATGGCCCCCCGGGCCCGCGAGGTGTGGGGACTCGAGCTGGTCGAGGAGGCGATCGCCGACGCGATCGCGAACGCCAAGCTGAACGAGGTCGAAAACGCCCACTTCTTCGCCGGCGACGTGCGCCTCGCTATGCGCGAGCTCGTCGAGCGCGCCGGCCGGCCCGACCTACTCGTCGTCGACCCGCCGCGCTCGGGCCTGTCGCAGAAGGTCGTGCGCCGGGTGATCGAGGCCGGGCCGCGCCGCATCGTCTACGTCTCGTGCAACCCGACGACGCTCGCCCCGAACGCGGCGCAGCTGGTCTCGGACGGCGGTTATCGGTTGCGGAGGGTGCGGGCGGTCGACATGTTCCCGCAGACGCCGCACATCGAGTGTGTGGCGCTACTCGAACGCGAGCCGAGCGCGGCGAGCGCGGCGAGCGCGGCTAGCGCGGCTAGCGCGGCTAGCGCGGCGACGAATCAGGCGTAGCGGTCACGCCGGAGGGGGTCGCGGCTCGTGGCGTCCGCGGGGCCGAACAACTCGACACTCGGTAGCGCCCTCGGGACGAATGGTGACCTAGTCGGCTCTGGCGCGAGTTGCGTCGCAATCGGCGCTGGCGCGAGGTCGACTGGCGAGTTAGTCGGCCGGGTGACCGCGGAGCTGCGCCGGGGGCTGGGTCATATCGACGCACTCGACCCCCGGCCGGCCGTGAACGCGCGTTCAGGCACGCATGCGGGTCATATCGGCGCACCGGGCACACGGCTCCCGTTGAGTGGCGCGACGCCGTCCATTACATGCCGCGGTCGTCATATGGGTCGCCGCAGAGCCTGGGCTGCGTCGAGCTGCAATCCGCCGCCGCCGAGCAGGCCTGGGGCTACCTGACCTACGGGACGCTGGTCACGGTCCTGCCGTAGCCGGTGGCGTCCGCCGCGCCGGGACATGGGTAGGGTTCCGCGCGGAGCCACTCACAGATGCGCGCGCTAACGATCAAAGACGACAACCTGAGCGTCGAGGACCATCCCGATCCGACGCCTGGCGCCGGCGAGGTGCTGGTCCGCGTCAAGGCCGCCGGGCTCAACGGCGCCGACATGATGCAGCGGCGCGGCTTCTACCCCGCGCCGCCGGGCGCACCGCAGGACATCCCGGGGCTCGAGCTTGCCGGCGAGGTCGTCGCGTTGGGGACGGGAGCCAGCCGGTTCAGCGAGGGCGATCGCGTGATGGGGATCGTCGCCGGCGGCGGCCAGGCCGAGCTCGCGGTCGTCCACGAGCGAATCCTGATGGCGGTTCCGGATCGGCTGGACTGGCCGGAGGCGGGGGGCGTACCCGAAACTTTCACGACCGCCCACGATGGGGTCTTCACCCAGGCCGGGCTGAAGCCCGGGGAACGGCTGCTCGTCCACGGGGCAGCCGGCGGCGTTGGCACCGCCGCGATCCAGCTCGGCCGCGCCTCGGGGGCGCGCGTGACCGCCACGGTCCGCAATCCCGACCACCACGAGGCGGTTTCCGCGCTCGGCGCCCAGGTGATCGCGCCCGAGAGCTTCATCGATCACGGTCCGTTCGACGTGATCCTCGAGCTCGTCGGCGCGCCCAACCTGCCGGGCGACCTCGAGGCGCTCGCCCTGTGGGGGCGGATCATGGTGATCGGGATTGGCGGCGGCGCCAAGGCCGAGCTCAACCTCGGGCTGGCCATGCAGCGGCGAGCGCGGATCTACAACTCGACGCTCCGCCCGCGCCCGCTGGAGGAGAAGGCGATGACGGCGCGCGCGGTCGAGCGCTCGGTGCTGCCGCTGCTCGCCTCAGGCGCGGTTCGCGTGCTCGTTGCCGCGACCTATCCGCTCGAGGAGGCGGTCGCGGCCTATGACCGGTTTGCTGAGGGCGGCAAGCTCGGGAAGATCATGCTGACGATGGGCTGACCGCGCCCGCCCCGGACCGCGGACGGCTTCGCGTGCTCGTCGGAGCCCGGCCGAGCAGGTACAGGGGCACGTGAGGCCCCGGGACGGCCTACTCCTCGCCGAACCCTTCGTCCTCGTCGCCTACCGGGACGACTTCGTCCGCGTGGACCGTGCACAGAGCCGGTCCGCCTGAATCCCGTGCAGACTCGATCTCCGCCGGCGTGAGCTTGGCGCCACACTCCTCGCAGCGGTCGCCGATCTGCTCGAGGGACTTCTCTTCAAGGTCCATGCCGGCGAGCGTACCGCGTCGAGCCTCGGCTAGTAAGGGGGCAAATCCGACCACCACTGACCAAGCATCCGGAACGCTCCCCAGAACTCCCGCTTGGCGCTCTCCTCGTCGAGCGACTCGTCGATGTTCGGCACGTAGATGGCCTCGATCGCCGGCGTCAGCCGCTGGAACTGTCCCGGAATGGGTCGGATCTCGCCGCTCAGCGGGAGATCGAGCTCGTTCACGACCGCGAGTGCGTCCGGCCCCATCACCACGATGATCTTCGGCGAGACGATCTGGATCTCCTCAACCAGCCTGGCTACGCAGGCGGGGTCGGCGAGCGCCGGGTCGGGCACCGGGCACTTCACGCACAGCGTCCCGTACACGGCCAGCGGGTCGATCGACAGACGCTTGAGCGATTTCATCAGCGCGTTGCCCGCTCGCCCGTAGAACGCCACCCCCTCCTCGACCTCCGAGGGCCGCGCCGAGTGCTTGACCAGGAAGATGTCCGCCTGCGGGTGGCCCGAGCCCAGCACGGGCATCAGCGAGCCCCGTGGGCAGTGGGTACAGGACTGGACCTCTCGGGAAAAGGCGTTCAGCTCGCGGATCGCGCGCTCGAGGTACTTCTCGCGAATCTCGTCGTCGGTGGCGGGCATCGCTGTCCGATTGGACGGCTCCCGAGCTTGTCCTTGCGAGTGCATCAGGAGTTGCGGCTGCCCGGGCCGTTCGTTCCGCGGCGATCGCGCCCCATCGCGCGGCGAACGCGGCGCTCGCGCGAGGCCCGCCGGGCTCCCTCGGGCAGTGCCTTCGTCTGCAGGAACTTGAGCGCCTGGACATACAGCAGGCTGGCCGGGTTGCGGACGATGTCGGCATCCCGCAGGGACTCGAGGAACTCGTCGGGGCCGTCGAACTCGCGCATCCGGATCCGGACCGAGCCGAGCCCCTGGGGGACGTGGGCGTCCGAGCCGGCGCCGGCCGGAATCCGGTATTTCGCCGCAAAGCGGGCCGCCTCGTCGTTGAACTCGGAGATCGCGACGCGTGGATTGAACACCTCGATCGCATCGACATCGTCGAGGACGCCGAGCAGGTGCTCGTAGTCGGGAACGGAGTGGAGCCGGTCGAACGGATGGGGCACGTACACGATCCCGCCCTGGCGCTTGATCTCGTCGATCGTTGCCTGGAGCGTCATTCCCCTGGGGATCTTCTCCTCGATGAACAGGCCGATGACCTCGCCCTGGTCGGCGGTCTTGACCTCCTCGCCGACGATCACCCCGATGCCGTCCGCCTGCGCCCGAGCCGCGTGAGCTCCCGAGACCTCATTGTGGTCGGTGACCGCGATCGCCCCCAGGCCGCGTGCCCGCGCCTCGGCCAGCAGCACCTCGACTGGCGTCGCGCAGTCGTACGAGTGATCGGTGTGCATGTGCAGGTCGACGTCGATCAGCCGGCGCGAGGCGAGGCGGGCGCGGACCTGGCCGTTGCCGCGCTTATCGTGGCGGCGCGCGACGAGCCCCGCGTACACCTGCTCGAACTCGTCGGCCACGCGCGACCAGCTGAACCTGGCGCGGAGCTCGCTGGCCTGCTCGCGACTGCGCTCGCGGAGCGTCGGCTCGGCAATCAGCCGCCGGAGGTGACTGGACATCGTCTGCGCGTCGCCCGGCTCGAACTCGAACCCGAACTCGCCCTGGCCGAGCAGGTCCTCGTAGGCCGGAAGCCGCGGGCCGACGGGCACGACCCCGCCGGCGAGCGCGCGCACGAGCATTGCGGGGACCGTTCTGATCCCCTCGGACGCGAGCACGAAGATGTCTGCCCCGGCCAGCGCGTCGGCCTCGGACACCCGCTCGCCGTCGACGAACTCGACTCGCTCGCGCAGCGCCCGACTGAGCGTCGCCGGTACGGCCAGCGGCCGCGGCGACCACACCGTCGCGCGCCAGGCGGCGTCCTCGGGGAGCGTTCGCAGCACCCGCAGGAACATACGCAGTGCGCCGCGCTCCTCGCCGGCGCTGAACAGCAGCTGCACGGGATCGTGCGCGGTGTGCTCCCAGTCGACCTCGGCGCCCGGGAGGATCACCTGGTAGTCGCCGGGGAAGTAGCGCTGGAGCAGGTCTCGGGTGGCGACGTAGCTCGCCGTGCGGGCATCCAGCCGTCCGAACAGCAACCGCGACAGAGGACCCGCGAGCTGGGTCGACAGGATCCGCTCGGTGGGCGCGTGGAAGCTGCCGACATTCAGCCCGCGCGAGTGCCGCAGCGCGACGCTGGACGCGCTGGGTGCGAACGGCTCGTGCACATGGACGACGTCGAGCGTCAAGTTGACGAACGCCTCCTCAATCGTCCGCGCCACGTCCACCGGCAGCGAGACGGCGCGCCGGCGCGTGGGCGAGAACGGCAGCACCTCCCCGACTCCGAGCACCAGCGGCTCGCCGTCGGCGCGCTCGAGCAGCGAGTCGGCGTGGCTGCGGATCGCCCGGCGGCTGTCGCGGACGAGCGCGGCGGACTCCGACGGGGCGATGATCAGCACCCGATGCCCGCGACGGGACAGCTCGTGCGAGATGGCCGCGACGTAGTCGTTGACCTCGTGCGATACCTCCCAGGCGAACGGTGTCACCTGTGCGATCGCGAGCCGCTCCGATGGCACGGGCGCAGTCTATGTTGTCCCGCCGAGCCGCATTCGCGGCTCGGTTCTCAGGAGGCGCTGGTCTTGGACTTCGCCGGCTTGGTGGCGGCGGGCTTGCGCGCGTACTTCGCGATGAACTTCTCGGTGTCGGTTCGCGCCTCGTCGTCGGGGCGTTGGTTCATCGGCGACTTCATCAGGTACGAGCTCGGGCCGTCGAGCTGGCCGGAGATGCCGTTGTCGAGCGCCAGCTTGCAGCAGCGCACGGCGTCGATGACGATGCCGGCGGAGTTGGGCGAGTCCCACACCTCGAGCTTGAGCTCCAGATTGAGCGGCACGTTGCCGAACGCCTCGCCCTCGAGCCGGATGTGCGCCCACTTGCGGTCGGTCAGCCACGGCACGTAGTCCGACGGACCGACGTGGACGTCGTCCGCGGGCAGCTTATGGCCCATGATCGAGGTGACGGCGTTGGTCTTGGAGGTCTTCTTGGACTCCAGGCGTTCGCGCTCGAGCATGTTGTAGAAGTCCATGTTGCCGCCGACGTTCAGCTGCGAGGTGTGCTGGAGCCTGACGCCGCGCTCATGGAACAGCCGGGCCAGCGCGCGATGGACGATCGTCGCGCCGACCTGCGACTTGATGTCGTCGCCGACGATCGGCAGGCCCGCCTTCTTGAAGCGCTTGTTCCAGTACTCCTCCCGCGCGATGAACACCGGAATGCAGTTGACGAACCCGCAGCCCGCGTCGAGGATCTGCTCGACGTACCACTTGGTGGCGTCCTCGGAGCCGACCGGGAGGTAGGACACGACGACGTCGGTGTGCGTGTCCTTGAGGATCTCGACGATGTCCGCGGTGGGCCCGGGAGCCTTCGTGATCTTTTCCTTGAGGTACTTGCCGAGGCCGTCGTGGGTCATCCCGCGCTGCACGGGCACGCCGAGCGACGGCACCTTGCCGGCGAAGTTCAGCGTGTTGTTCTGACCGGCGAAGATCGCCTCTGAGAGATCCTTGCCGACCTTGTCGGCGTCGATGTCAAAGGCGGCGCTGAACTCGATGTCGCTGATGTGGTAGCCGCCGAGGTCGACGTGCATCAGCCCGGGGACGTCCTGGGCGGGGTCCGCGTCGCGGTAGTACTGGACGCCCTGCACGAACGAGCTCGCGCAGTTGCCGACGCCGATGATCGCCACGCGCACCTTGCCGTCCTGGTACCGCGCCGCGCCGTTGGTGGAACCGTTGGGGGTGCTCACTGTGGCTTCCTTCTTTCTCGAGGTCTGCGCGACTGGTTCTCGGCGCAGGGCATTTGTAGTTATCCCTCGATCGGGGCTTGGTTACACCTGGGGCCGGGCGCAGGTGGGCGCCGGCAGACCGTCAGGCGGCGGCTGTCGCCTTCAGTTGCCGGCGCACGTGGAGGATGCGCTGCACGGTCGTCAGGACCGTCAGCGCGGCGAGCACGTAGACGGCCGGCGCGAGCAGCTCGAAGTGGCCGAGCGACGCGCCCCTGGCGAACAACAACCCGATCGACAGGATCACCACGCGGACCGGCCGGGTGGCGAGTCCGACCTTGCACTCGACTCCGAGAGCCTCGGCGCGGGCGCGGGTGTAGGACACCATCAGCGACCCGAGCACGGCGGCGACGGTGGCGGCCGCCGCCACCTGGTTGTTCTTCGAAGCGAAGTAGGCACCGACCGCGATCAGCACGATTCCCTCCTCGAGCCGGTCGAGCGTCGAGTCGAGAAACGCGCCGAAAACGCTGCCCTTGCCAGACATGCGCGAGTAGCGCCCGTCGAGCGTGTCCATGATCGATCCGATGATGAACGCGAGGCCCGCCAGGAAGAACATGCGGCCTACGATCAGCCCGGCGGCGGCGAGGTTCAGGGCAAACCCGGTCAGCGAGATCGCGTTCGGCGTCAGTCGCGACTCGACCAGCCGGTTGCGCATCATCTCCTGCGCGGTCGGACCGGTCCGCGGCGGCCGCGAGCGGCGCGGCGCACCGTTCCGTGGCGCCCGCGGGCGCTCGGTCTGCTCGGCCATCGTCAGGCGCTCGGTTCGGGAATCGTCACGCGGTCGATTCGGGGATCGTCAAGCGTCGGTTTGGGATCGTCACGCGGGTCGGGATCGTCACGCGGGTCGGGATCGTCACGCGGGTCGGGATCGTCACGCGGTCGACGCCGTGTGCCCGAACGCCCACACGTCGGGTCTTGCCCGCGCCAGCAGTCTTTGCGCCAGCAGCGCGGAGGCACCGGCCGTGAGGGCCCCGAGGAACACATCGGTGAGGAAGTGGTTGGCGGTCGCGACGACCACGAACGTGATCAGCAACGGGTACAGCGCCCACAGGATCTTGCCCGGACGCCAGCGGGTGAGCCGCGACATCGACCCGCCGATCATCACCGCGAAGCAGACGTGCATCGAGGGGACGGCGGCGTAGAAGTTCACGAAATCTTTGGTTGGTCCGAAGTCGATCGAGGAGCGCCCGCCGGTCACGAACTGCGAGATCGCGTCGGTGAAGCCCCATTCGGGCATCAGGCGCGGCGGCGCCGTTGGATACAGCCAGTACCCGATCAGCGCGAGTCCCATCGCGATCATGAACATGTTGCGCACGAAGTAGAACGAGTCGTTGCGGCGGGCGTAGATGAACGCGAGCACCGCGAACGTCACGACGAAGTGGCCGTTCAGATAGATCCAGTCGAGGCTGTTCATCAGCCAGTGCTTGTTCATCGCCCAGGCCTGGACGCTCGGTTCGATGAACACGTGCAGCGTCCGCTCGATGTCGATGATCCGCATCGCGTCGCCGAATGGCTTGTACGGATTGCCGTCCGAAACCAGCCCCCGGACGAAGTCGTATACGAGCAGCGCACCGGCGAACAGCAGGATCTGCCGTATCAGGTCAATCCAACCACGCGGCAAGAGCCGCGCCTCTATGAATCGGAGGCAACGCCCCATGTCGAGGAATCATGCTAGCGCTGCGGCATGTTGGGCTCGCGTCAGCTGCACCGCGGCGACCGCGCGCCGATGCGGCTCAGCGAGAACCGGATCGCCACTCGCATCGGTCCGGGGCGTCGGACGGTGAGCTCGGTGAAGCCCCCGTTCGGGGCGACGCATCCCGACCCCTGGACGACGGCCCAGTAGGGGCTGTACCGGACCCGGATGTATGCGGTCCCCGTGTGGTTCGCCTCGAGCTGCATGTAGTTCGGGCCGAGAGTCTCGAGCGTCGCGGCGCCCTCGACGATCGGCGTCGCGCCGGTGACTTCGTAGACCCGCCAATGACGCGTGCGCAGCACCATCCGCAGGTAAGGCAGGCCGCGGTCGATCAGCGCGACCTCGGCCTTGGCCGAGTAGTCGAGCTCGACGTCGGGCACGGCGACGAACCGGACCGCGAGCTCGTGCAGCCAGGCCTCGTACGTCGCCGGCGTCAGCGTGCCGCCGTAGAACAGGCCGTTGTACTTGATGTCGAGCTGGCGCTCCCAGCCGCGGGCGAGGGGGAACCGGGGCGCCATGTAGTAAGCCTCCCAGTGGAACGCCGTGAACGGGATCTCGATCCTGAATGGCGGCCCGGTTTGTCGGCTCAGGTAGTCGATGAGTGGTCGGAAGTAGGCGGTCGTGACCGCGCGGTTGGCGTCGGCGGTTCGCACGTCCCGGACCGGCGCCTGAAACTGGAGGTACAGAAGCGGCACCGCCGCGACGGCGAGCAGGATGATCGCCCGCCGGGTCCTCGGGCGGGGCCACCACAGCAGGGCCGCGATCGGCCCGGCGACGAGCGGGGCGAGCCGCGTCGCGTTGCTGCCGACGGGGCTCGCCACCGCGTAGGCGGCGATGCAGCCGAGCGCGTACAGCGCGACGCCGGCGCGCAGCGCCACGTCGCGCTTGGGGATCACGAGCAGCGCCGCGACCGACAGCAGGACGATCGGCCACAGCGCCGAGAACGCGAACGGCTCGGTGCCGCCCTCGGGGAACAGGACCGATAGCGCCAGCACCGGGCCGAGCGCCCCGACCACCACCGCGAGTCCGGGCAGGGCGGGGGTCAGGCGCCGTTCGGGCAGGTACTCGGCGATCGCATACGCCGCGCCGGCGAGCGCGGCGAACAGCGCGCCGACCGGACTCGCCAGTGCGGTTAGGACCGCGAGGACGACCGCGAGCCCGGGGCGCCGGCGCTGGAGCGCGAGCGCGGTGCCGACTGTCGGCAACATGCCGAAGGCGAACGTGAGCCGCCCGCTGAACAGGGTGGAGGTCATGGCCACGCCGAACCACAGCGACGCCACCCACGCGTCCTCGCCGTAGCGCCGGCGCACGAGCGAGTCGAACAGGGCGGTGCTCGCCGGACACGCAATCGCGGCCGCCAGCTGCGGCGTGGTCAGCGCAGCCGCCGGCGGGAACAGCACGCTGTAGCCCGGCAGGTTGTGGCCGCCGTACCACCAGTTGTTCCAGATTCCGAGCCAGCCCTCGGCGTCGAACAGCTTCGCGCGCAGCAGGTGCGCGGCCAGGTCCTCGCTCCGCGGCGCGATCAGCACGTACGCGAGAGCGATGACCGCCGACGTGAACGTGGGCAGGATCCGCTCGAGCCGGCGCGCCGGCACTACTCCTCCAGGAACGTGGCGACCCGCTCGACCAGGTCCGCGCGGTCGAGCCACGGCCAGTGCCCGGCGTCCGCGAGGCGCTCGACCGCCGCCCCCGGGAGGAGGGCGGCGTACGCGTCGGCGAGCGCCGGCGGGTACCAGGGGTCGCGGTCGCCCCAGATGATGAGTGCGGGTGTTGGGGAGGTCTCCGCCTCGGGCTCTGCCGCGTCCGATCGCACGAGGCGGAGGATCGCGCGCTGGGTGCCCTGATCGAACTGCTCCCAGACCGCCGCCACTAGTAGGTCCGGCCAGGCGTCTTCCCGGACCGACCCGTGCCGGAGCGTCCGCGCCAGCATTCCGCGCGTCGTCGAGCCCATCAGGCCCTCGCCGATCAGCGGCGCACGCCACCACCGCACCAGCCGTGGCCAGGCGAACCCATCGAACAGCGGCGGCGCGTTCAGCAGCACCAGCCGGCGCACCCGTTCGGGATGCCGGCGCGCGAGTGCAAGGCCGATCGCCACGCCCCAGTCGTGGGCGACCAGCCTCACGGCGTCGACGTGAAGCTCGGCCAGGAAGCGCTCGATGAACCCCGTCAGCCCCGCGAGCGAGTAGTCGAGGTGGCCGCCCTTGCCCGAACGCCCGAACCCGACCAGGTCGGGTGCGATCCCGCCGGTCCGCTCGAGGAACTCGACCCAGTCGTCCGAGCTCGTCGGGATCCCGTGCAGGTACAGCACCGGGATGTCCTGCCTCTCCGCTGAGCTGCGGTAGAACACGGGGGACTCGTCGAGGTTGATCGTGTGCTCGTCGACGCGCACCCCCTGGCGAGGATAACGTCCGCGCGCGTGACCACGACGAGCCCAGACCCGCCGCCCACGACGAGCCCAGACCAGCCGCCGCCCGGGGCGCCGACCCTGTGCCTCGGCGACGCTCGCGTCGAGTTGATCTGCGAGCGGCCGCTCGACGATGTATCCCGCGCCGACGCGCTCGTTCCCCACTTCGGTGGCGCCGTCGCGAACGTTGCGGTGATCGCCGCCCGGTACGGCGCACGCGTCGCCCTGGCCGGCGGCGCCGGCGACGACGCCTGGGGGCGCTGGCTGCTGGACCGGCTGCAGCGCGAGCGCGTCGGGACGTCGCTGTTCGAGCTTGTGCCGGGGACACAGACGCCGCTCGCGACCGTCTTGATCGATCCGAGCGGCGAGCCGCGCTACGAGCTCTACGGCGCCGCTGACGCCGACGCGACCGCGGTCCAGACGCTCCGGGCGCGACTGGAGGAGGCCGTTCGCGGCTCGGCCGCGCTTGTCATCAGCTCCGCCACGCTGGTCGGCTCTGACCACGCCGACGTGACGATGCGGGCGCGCGAGCTGGCGCTGTCGCTCGGGCGGCCTGTCGTGCTGCACCCGAGCATCGAGCTTGGCCGCTGGCCCTCCCGAGCCGAGGCGGCGGCCTCCCTCAACGCCTGCGTCCCCGCGGCGCTGCTCGTGTGCGCCACCGCCGCCGAGGCCGCGCTGATGACCGGCGAGGACGATCCGGAGCGCGCGGCGCTGGCGCTGCTCAAGGCCGGGGCGCGGATGGTCGTGATCACGCTCGGCGCCGACGGCGCGATCCTGCGCGGCGAGCACCGTCTCGACGTCGACGTCGATCGCGTGCCCGCGACCATCGTCAGCACGATCGGCGCCGGCGACGTCCTCACCGGCATCCTCCTGGCCCGCCTGGCGACGTCGGCGTTCTACCCCTCAGCGGTGGCGGCGTCGCTGCCCGAGGCGGTGGCGCAGGCGGCGCGGGCGTGCGAGCGATGGGGCGCGCTTGAATAGCTGGAAGCGCCCAACTCGCCGGCGGGTGCGCGCGATCCGCGATCGGCTCCGGCTCGTGTACGGGATCCCGCTTGCTAAGCCGCACGGGCATCCGATCGCCGAGCTGATCCTGACCGTCCTCTCGCAGTCGACCAACGACCGAAACCGCGACGTCGCATATCTGGCGCTGCGCGACCGCTTTCCCGAGTGGACGGAGGTACGTGACGCGCCGGTCGACGCGATCGAGGAGGCGATCCGGCCCGGCGGCATCTCCAAGGTGAAGTCGGCGCGGATCAAGTCGATCCTGATCGCGATCACCGACACCGCGCCCGGCCACGAGCTCTCGCTCGACTGGCTGGCTGACCAGTCAGTCCCCGAGGCGCAGGGCTACCTGACCTCGCTGCCGGGGGTCGGGCGCAAGACCGCGGCCTGCGTGCTGCTGTTCGCGCTCGGGATGCGGGACGTGCCCGTTGACACGCACGTCTCGCGCGTCGGGATGCGGCTCGGGCTGTTCCGGCCCGGCGCGCCGTTCGAGGAGATGCACGACACGCTGCTCGTGGAGACCCCGCCCGGCGAGGAGCTCGAGTTCCACCTGAACCTCCTGCGCCACGGCCGGCGGACCTGTCACGCGCGCCGGCCGGATTGCGCGGGGTGCGCGCTCCAGAAGATGTGCCCGAGCGCGTTCGAGGTGGGCTGAGGCTGGTGGCGCCGGGGCGGTGGAGGTGGCGGTGGCAGTGGTGCGCCGGCGCCCCGCGCCCGGCGCCCGGCGCCCGGCGCCCGGCGCGGGGCGAGTAAGTCGCCACTCGGCAACCACCGTGGCCCGAGTGCGTCGTTCCTCGTGCTATAGCCGACTGAACCGCCGTTCACCGATCCGGGGCGGTCGAGTGGCGAGTTTCTCGGGCTCGCCGGTGGGCCCGTCGCTTCCCAAGCTGAGGCTGGGTGGAGGCGAAGCGGGTCTGGTCGCCCTCGCGCTCGACCCAGTGGCTAGTCAAGACGGATTGGGCGCAGTCGGGCGGCCAGGCTCGCTTGCCGCCACCCCAAATCTGCTACGCTCTGGCTTAGATTTTTACGACGAAAACAGGAGTAGAACTCGATGGGAAAGACGATCGGAATCGACCTCGGAACCACGAACTCGTGCATGGCAGTGCTCGAGGGTGGCGAGCCGACGGTCGTAGAGAACGCGGAGGGCGGCCGGACCACGCCGTCAGTTGTCGCGTTCACGCAATCCGGTGAGCGTCTGGTTGGCACGGTCGCCAAGCGCCAGGCGGTCACCAATCCGCAGAACACGGTCTTCTCGATCAAGCGCTTCATGGGCCGCAAAGAGGCCGAGGTGCGCGAGGAAGAGTCGATCGTTCCGTACAAGGTGGTCTCCGGACCCAACGGCGACGCGCGCGTCGAGGCCGGCGGCAAGCAGTACTCGCCGCCTGAGATCAGCGCGATGATCCTCGGCAAGCTGAAGGCTGACGCCGAGGCGTATCTGGGCGAGAGCGTCGACAGCGCGGTGATCACCGTGCCGGCGTACTTCAACGACGATCAGCGCCAGGCGACTAAGGACGCCGGCCGGATCGCGGGCCTGGACGTCAAGCGCATCATCAACGAGCCGACTGCGGCCTCGCTGGCGTACGGCCTGGACAAGGAGTCTGACCAGACCATCCTGGTGTTCGACCTCGGCGGCGGCACGTTCGACGTGTCCGTGCTCGAGATCGGCGACGGCGTGTTCGAGGTCAAGGCGACCGCCGGCGACAACCACCTCGGTGGCGACAACTTCGACAAGGCAATTGTCGACTGGCTCGTGGCCGAGTTCAAGAAGTCTCAGGGCATCGACCTGAGCGCCGACCCAATGGCGCTGCAGCGGCTCTACGAGGCGGCTGAGAAGGCCAAGATCGAGCTGTCGACGACGCAGGAGACGCAGATCAACCTGCCGTTCATCACCGCCGACTCGAGCGGCCCGAAGCACCTCGACACCCGCCTCACGCGGGCCAAGCTGAACGAGCTGACCTCAGACCTGCTCGACCGCACGGTGGCGCCCGTCCGTCAGGCGCTCGACGACGCCAAGGACAAGGGCGTCGACAAGGTCGACCACGTCGTGATGGTCGGCGGAATGACCCGCATGCCCTCCGTCCAGGAGAAGGTCAAGGAGCTGACCGGCAAGGAGCCGCACCGCGGCGTCAACCCCGATGAGGTGGTTGCGGTCGGCGCGGCGATTCAGGCGGGCGTGCTCGCCGGCGACGTCAAGGACGTGCTGCTGCTCGACGTGACCCCGCTGACGCTGGGGATCGAGACCAAGGGCGGCGTGATGACCAAGCTGATCGAGCGCAACACCACGATCCCGACCCGCAAGGGCGAGGTGTTCTCGACCGCGGAGGACAACCAGCCGAGCGTCGAGATCCACGTCCTCCAGGGCGAGCGCGAGATGGCGATGTACAACAAGTCGCTGGGCAAGTTCCAGCTGACCGGCATCCCGCCGGCGCCGCGGGGCATCCCGCAGATCGAGGTCGCGTTCGACATCGACGCCAACGGGATCCTCAACGTGTCCGCCAAGGACCTCGGCACCGGCAAGGAGCAGAAGATCGAGATCCGGTCTGGCTCCGGTTTGTCGGACGACGAGATCAAGCGGATGGTGACCGACGCCGAGTCGCACGCTGAGGACGACCGTCGGCAGCGCGAGCTCGCCGAGGCCCGGAACAACGGCGAGAACGCCGCTTACCAGGCCGAGCGCCAGCTCAAGGACCTCGCTGACGCGGTCGACTCGAGCTCCCGCGAGGAGATCGAGGCGGCGATCAAGGCGGTCCGCGACTCGCTCACGAGCGAGGATGCGGCCGACATCAACGCCAAGACCGAGACGCTGCACACCGCGTTCCACAAGGTCTCCGAGGCGATGTACCAGCGCGCCCAGGAGCAGGCGGCGGCGAGCGCACCGGACGGTGACGGCGCGGCGTCGACCAACGGCGCCGGCGCGGAAGAGGATGTCGTCGACGCCGAAGTTGTGGATGAGAAGTAATGACGCGCAAACCCGACAGCGCGGAGGCTCTGAACGGGGGTCGCGTGGCAGCCGGAGAGGGGGCGCCTGAGGGCGCCCCCAAGCCGACCGCGGGCCAGGGCGGCCCGGAGCGGTCGGTGCCCGCCGGCGGCCCCGAGGCTCCAGTCACTCCGCCGACACACACCACCCAAGGCGCGCACGCCGGCCCTAGACCGAGCACGACCCACGCCGGCGCAGAGCCAGAGCCGGCCGAGGCCGATCACGAGCGCCAGGTCGAGCACGACCTCGAGGAGCTGACGGCAAAGGCCGGGAAGGCCGACCAGTATCTCGAGCTGGCACAGCGCACCCGCGCCGACTTCGACAACTACCGCAAGCGCGCCACCCGCGACGCGGCGGCCGCCCAGGAGCGAGGCATCCTGAAGCTCGCGAAGGAGCTTCTGCCCGCGGTCGATAACCTCGACCGCGCGCTCGAGGCTGCGGCTGCGGCCAACACCGGCGCTTCCAGAGACGGGGCGCCACACGATAACGACAACGGCACGGCCACGCTCGTATCGGGCATCAAGCTCGTCCACGAGGACGTGATCGCGGCGCTCGCGAGGGCTGGCATCGAGCGCTTCTCGCCCAAGGGCGAGCGGTTCGACCCCCAGCTCCACGAAGCCGTCGCCCAGCAGCCCGTCGAGGGCGCCGAGTCGGGGACGGTCGTCGAGGTCTACCAGCGGGGCTACCGGCTTGGCGAGGTCGTGATTCGGCCCGCTCGCGTTGTCGTCGCGGCGTGACAGAGTTGCGACGTGACGAAGGCTGAGGAGCCATGGCTGGCAGAACCGACTACTACAAGACGCTCGGAGTAGGCAAGAACGCATCCGACGAGGAGATCAAGAAGGCCTACCGCAAGCTGGCGCGCGAGTACCACCCGGATCGCAACCCCGGCAACAAGCAGGCCGAGGAGAAGTTCAAGGAGATCTCCCAGGCTCACGACGTTCTGTCGGACCCCGAGAAGCGCAAGGCCTACGACCGCGGTCAAGGTCCGCTCGGCGGATTCACGAGCGGCGGCGGCGGCTTCGACGCGGGCTCCTTCGGTGGCGGCTTCAGCGACATCCTCTCGAACCTGTTCGGAGGTGGCGCGACCGGAACCGCCGGACGCCCGGCCGGCGGTGCCCGTGGCCGTACCGGCGCCGGCGGCGTCAGGGGCGGACGGACCGCGCAGCCCCAGGGCCGCGATCTAGAGACCGAGGTCTCGCTGACCTTCGACCAGGCCGTGCACGGCGCCCAGGTGCCGCTGTCGGTCCCGACCTCGCAGCCTTGCCCCACGTGTCATGGCACGGGCGCCAAGCCCGGAACGACCCCGAAGGTGTGCCCGGTTTGCGAGGGACGCGGCATCGAGTCCCAGAGCCAGGGGATCTTCTCGATCTCCCAGCCGTGCTCGAATTGCGGCGGCGCCGGCACGGTGATCGAGGACCCGTGCTCGACCTGCGGCGGCACCGGCGCGCAGCGCAGCATCCGCAAGCTCCGTGTCAACATCCCGGCCGGCGTCCACGACGGCAGCCGGATCCGCCTCGCGGGCAAGGGCGAGGCCGGACTGCGTGGCGCCGAGCCCGGAGACCTCTACGTGATCACGCGGGTCCAGGAGTCGCCGGTGTTCAAGGCTGTCGGCGACAACCTCGAGGTCGAGGTGCCGCTGACGATCCCCGAGGCGGTTCGCGGCGCGATCGTCGAGGTGCCGACGCTCAACGGCTCAAAGCGCCTGCGCGTTCCCGCCGGCACCAAGCACGGCACCGTCCAGCGACTGCGCGGAGAGGGTCCGCCGCGCGCGGGCGGCAAGAATCGCGGCGACATCCACTACCGGTTCGTGATCGATGTTCCCGAGTCGCTGTCGCCCGAGCAGGACGAGGCGATCGACCGTCTCTCGCAGGCGATGAACGGCGACCCGCGGGCGGACCTGTTCAAGCAGGCGAACGCCGGCGCCGCGAAAGGTGGGAAGAGCTGATGGCATCGCGGCGCGTACGCGGCACGGCGCGGGTCGAGGTGTCCTCCGAGCGCGGCGTGTTCATGATTTCGGTCGCGGCCGAGCTCGCCGAGATGCACCCCCAGACCCTGAGGATGTACGAGGCGCGCGGGCTGATCGAGCCCAAGCGCTCGCCGAAGGGCACCCGGCTGTACTCCCACAAGGACGTCGAGCGGCTCCGCCGCATCCAGGAGATGACGGCTGAGCTCGGGATGAATCTCGCGGGCGTCGAGCGCGTGCTCGAGCTCGAGCAGCAGCTCGAGGGGATGGAGCGCAAGATCAAGGCGCTCGAGAAGCGCGCCGGCGAGCTGAAGTCCGAGGTGGAGCGGCTCGAGCAGCTGCGCCGTGAGCTGCGGGCCGAGATCGTGCCCTACAGCAAGGGCGGCGCGATCGTCCGCAACGCGGACGTGCGGCGATTCTCGCTCCAGGTGCAGCGCCGGTCCACGTGACTTCCGCCGGCGGACCGCGAACGCTGGCGGGGCGCTACCGGCTGGACGAGGTGATCGGCCGTGGCGGCATGAGCACCGTGTATCGCGGTACCGATCTGTCGCTCGACCGCGTCGTGGCGGTCAAGGTGGCGCTCGACCCGCTGGTCGAACAGAGCCCGATCTACCTGGCCCGGTTCACCCGCGAAGCGCAATCCACCGCGGCGCTCAACCACCCCGGCATCGTGACGGTCTACGACGCCGGCGCGGACGGTCCGACGCGCTTCATCGTGATGGAGCTCGTCCCAGGGCGGAGCCTGGCCGACATCCTGCGCGACGAGGCGCCGCTCGAGCCGGCGCGCGCCGCGGGGATCGCCGCACAGGTGGCCGATGCGCTGAGCGCGGCGCACGCGGCGGGGATCATCCACCGCGACATCAAGCCCGGCAACATCATGGTCACCCCGGACGGGCAGGCGAAGGTGCTCGACTTCGGGATCGCGCGGGCGCTCGACAGCCACTCGCTCACGCAGACCGCGACCGTGCTCGGCACCTCCGCGTACATGTCCCCCGAGCAGGCGCTCGGGCAGCCGGCGGACGCGCGCTCGGACATCTACTCGCTCGGATGCGTGCTCTACGAGATGCTGACCGGCGAGCCGCCGTTCAAGGCCGACGTGTCGGCCGCCGTGCTGCATCAGCACGTGCGGGTCGCGCCCAAGCCGGCGCGCGAGCGCAACCCCGCGATCCCGCCGGCGCTCGACGAGCTGGTGATGCAGATGCTGGCCAAGTCGCCGGACGACCGGCCCCAGACCGCCGCCGAAGTGGGCGACCGCCTCCGCCGGGCAGCAGCCGAGCCCGAGAACGACGGGGCCGCGCTGACGACCGTGGCGCTGGCGCCGATACCCGCGCTCATCCCCGAGCCGGCGGCCGCCCCCGCGACCGATCCCGCCGAGCCGGCTGCCCCCGCCCGGGCGACCGACCCCACCCGGGCGACCGACCCCACCCGGGCGACCGACCCCACGCGGGCGGTCGAGACCACCGAGGTCCCGGCGCCGCCCACTCGGCAGCGCCCGACCTCGCCACCGCGTGGCACGACCACCGTGCCGACGCCACCGTCCAAGCGCGGCACCACCGGGTTCTGGATCACGGTGTTCCTCGTCGCCGTGGTGCTGCTCGGCGGCGCGGTCGCGGTGGCGCTGACCGGCGGCGGCTCCGGCAAGAACTCGACGACCTCCGGGCGGTCATCCGGATCGGGCACCGGTACCGGCACGCACACAAGCTCGTTCACGACCACGAGCCAGCAGCCTCCGACGCATCAGGCCACGACGTCGACGACCCCGCCGAAGTCAGCGACCAGCACCACGTCGACGTCGAAGACCACGCCCACCACGTCCACGTCCTCCACCAGTCCGACGACGCCGACCTCACCCGCGAGCACCTCGGGAACGGCGCCGGCGAGTACGACACCCGGTTCGGGCGGAGTTGCGTCGGGACAGCCCAAAACGGGCTAGCAATAGGCCGCGGATCTGTCATAATCTAAGTCAGACACACTTAGATTTTTGCCAGATCTGACCTGACCTAGAAACCAGACACCCGAGAACGCCTATGCAACCAGACCGCTTCACGATCAAGTCCCAGGAGGCGCTCCAGGCCGCCCAGCGGCTCGCAGACGAGCGCCGCAACCCGCAGACGATGCCCGAGCACCTGCTCGCGGTCCTGCTCGAGCAGGACGGCGGCGTCGTCGTTCCCGTCCTGCGCAAGCTCGGCGTCGACCCGACGGCCGTTCGCCAATCGAACACACAGGCGCTCGACGGGCTGCCGAAGATCCAAGGCTCCGCGACTGCCGAGCCCGCCGGCGGCTCGAGCGAGCTGGTCCAGATTCTGCGCGCCGCCGAGACCGAGATGCGCGAGCTGACCGACGAGTACGTATCGACTGAGCACCTGCTGCTCGCGATCGCGCAGCATCCCGGCAAGGCCGGCGACGCGCTGCGCAGCAATGGGGCGACGCACGACCAGCTCATCAGGGCGCTGTCCGAGGTCCGTGGCAGCCATCGCGTCACCGACGAGAGCCCCGAGGAGAAGTACCGGGCGCTCGAGCGCTACGGCCGCGACCTCACCGAGGCCGCCGCGCAGGGCAAGCTCGATCCTGTGATCGGCCGCGACGACGAGATCCGCCGCGTGATCCAGGTCCTCAGCCGGCGCACTAAGAACAACCCGGTGCTGATCGGCGAGCCCGGCGTCGGCAAGACCGCGATCGTCGAGGGCCTCGCCCAGCGGATCGTGTCCGGCGACGTCCCCGAGAGCCTCAAGGACCGCCGCCTGGTCGCGCTCGACCTGAGCGCGATGGTGGCCGGGTCCAAGTACCGCGGCGAGTTCGAGGACCGGCTCAAGGCCGTGCTCAAGGAGATCGCCGACGCCAAGGGCCAGATCATCGTGTTCATCGACGAGCTCCACACGATCGTGGGCGCCGGCGCCGCCGAGGGCGCGATGGACGCCGGCAACATGCTCAAGCCGATGCTCGCCCGTGGCGAGCTGCGGGCCGTCGGCGCAACCACGCTCGACGAGTACCGCAAGCACATCGAGAAGGACCCCGCGCTCGAGCGCCGATTCCAGCCCGTGTACGTGGGCGAGCCGACCGTCGAGGACACGATTGCGATCCTCCGCGGTCTCAAGGAGCGCTATCAGGTCCACCACAAGATCCGCATCCAGGATTCCGCGCTGGTGGCGGCGGCGACGCTGAGCCAGCGCTACATCGCCGACCGGTTCCTGCCGGACAAGGCGATCGACCTGGTCGACGAGGCCGCGTCGCGGATCCGGATGGAGATCGACTCCAAGCCAATCGAGATCGACGAGGTCGACCGGCACATTATGCAGCTCGAGATCGAGCTCCAGTCGCTGGGCGACGACGATGATCCCGGCACGGTGGCGCGGCGCGAGCAGCTCGAGCGAGCCCTCGCCGAGGAGCGCGAGCGCTCGGACGCGATGCACGCCGAGTGGCAGCGCGAGAAGGAGTCCGTCGGCGCCGTGGCTGAGATCCAGGAGCGCCTCGAGCAGGCCAAGATCGAGCTCGAGCGCGCCCACCGCGAGGCCGACCTCGGACGCGCGGCCGAGCTCCAGTACGGGACGATTCCCGAGCTCGAGAAGCGACTGGCGGCAGCGGCCGAAGCCGAGCACGACGCCGCAAACGACCCCGGGGTGGGTGGGGTGGGCGGGCCCAAGTATCTCAAGGACGTCGTCGACGCCGAGGACGTGGCCGAGGTCGTCGCCAAGTGGACCGGGATCCCGGTCAGCCGCCTGATGGAGGGCGAGATCGAGAAGCTCGTGCACATGGAGGAGCGCCTGCACGCGCGGGTGATCGGCCAGGACGAGCCCGTCGAGGCGGTGTCGAATGCGCTCCGGCGCTCACGAGCCGGTCTCCAGGACCCCGACCGGCCGATCGGCACGTTCCTGTTCATCGGCCCGACCGGCGTCGGCAAGACCGAGCTGGCGCGCGCGCTGGCCGAGTTCATGTTCGACAGCCAGGACGCGATGGTCCGGATCGACATGTCCGAGTACATGGAGAAGCACGCGGTCTCGCGCCTGGTCGGCGCGCCGCCCGGCTACGTCGGCTACGACGAGGGTGGCCAGCTGACCGAGGCGGTCCGCCGCCGGCCCTACTCGGTGGTGCTGCTCGACGAGATCGAGAAGGCCCATCCCGATGTGTTCAACGCGCTGCTCCAGGTAATGGACGACGGTCGCCTGACCGACGGCCAGGGCCGGACCGTGTCGTTCAAGAACACGGTGCTGATCATGACCTCGAACATTGGGGTGGGCGGGTATCCCAATCCACGAGCCGGAGTGGAGGCGCACTTCAAGCCCGAGTTCATCAATCGCCTCGACGACATCGTCGAGTTCCACTCGCTGACGCGGGAGCAGATCTCCGAGATCGTCGACCTCCAGGTCGCCCGGCTGATCGAGCGCGTGCGCGAGCGCGGGATCGAGGTCGAGCTGACCGACAGCGCCCGGACGCTGCTCGGCAACCTCGGCTACGACCCGACCTACGGCGCCCGGCCGCTCAAGCGCGTGATCCTGAAGCGCTTGGTCGACCCGCTGGCGCTGGCGATCCTCGAGGGCCGCTTCACGACCGGCGACACGGTCAAGGTCGACGCGGCCGATGGCGAGCTGACGCTCGAGCGCGCCGAGGCCGTCGCGGCCGCGGCATAGCTCTGACGGGCGAGACAGGGCGCCGGCGCGTGGCCGGCGCCCCGACGCTCCTTCCGGCCTCGACATCGGATACAAGTCCTTGCAGACAAATCCAAGGAGGCAACGTGCCGACCTACATCATGCTTTCGACGCTAAGCCCCGAAGGGGTCCAGACGATCAAGAACAACCCCACGCGGATCAAGGAGGTCAACCGCGAGGTCGAGCAACTCGGCGCGACCGTCAAGGCGCAGTGGGCGACGCTCGGTCAGTTCGACTTCGTCAACGTCGTCGAGGCCCCCGACGAGAAGACGATGGCGCGGATTTCGCTCGAGCTCGGCTCGCGCGGTACGGCCAAGTACGAGACGCTGGTCGCGATCCCGATCGACGACTTCATTGGCGCGATCTGACCCGTACCGCGTTCTCGTAGTCGGCTCGGGCGGCCGCGAGCACGCGCTCGTCCACGCGCTCGCGCGCTCGCCCCGCCGGCCCGAGATCATCTGCGCCCCGGGGAACGCCGGGATCGAGGCCGACGCCCGCTTGATCGCGGTCGGAGTGGAGGAGATCGACGGCATCGTCGCCGCCGCCACAGCCGAGCACGTCGACCTCGTGGTGATCGGTCCCGAGGCGCCGCTCGTCGCCGGCCTGTCCGACGCCCTCACGAACGCCGGCATCCGCTGCTTCGGCCCGACCAAGGCAGCGTCGCAGCTCGAAGGCTCCAAGGCGTTCTGCAAGGAGATCATGGGCGCCGCCGGCGTGCCGACGGCTGTTTATAAGGTGGTTCGGGATCCGCAGGCCGGCCTGGACGCCATCGAGCGATATCCGATCGTGATCAAGGCGGACGGCCTCGCCGCGGGCAAAGGGGTGATCATCGCCGCCGATGAGGGTGAGGCTCGCGAGGCGCTGCACGAGCTGCTCGTCGAGCACAAGTTCGACACGACGCAGGTCGTGGTCGAGGAGCACCTCGAGGGCGAGGAGCTGTCGCTGCTCGCGCTATGCGACGCCCAGACCGCGGTCCCGCTCGCCTCGGCGCAGGACTACAAGCGGATCTTCGACGGAGATCAGGGGCCGAACACCGGCGGTATGGGCTCCTACTCGCCGGTCCCCGCGGTCGACGACGCGCGGGCGCGGGAGATCTGCGCGTCGGTGCACCAGCCGGTGCTCGATGAGCTCGCGCGACGGGGGATCCCGTTCCAGGGGGTGCTGTATGCGGGGCTGATGATGACCGCCGACGGGCCGCGGGTGCTCGAGTTCAACGTGCGCTTCGGCGACCCCGAGACCCAGGCGATCCTCCCGCGCCTGGAGTCGGATCTGCTCGAGTTGCTTGAGTCCGCGACGGTCGTCGGCGGTCTCGCCGGCGCCGAGCTGCGGTGGGCGCCGGAGATGGCGGTGAGCGTGGTACTGGCGAGCGCCGGCTACCCCGCGACGTCCTCGCACGGCGACGTGATCACCGGGCTCGAGGCGGCTTCTGCTCGGGCGCAGGTCACGCACGCCGGGACCGCGCGCAACGCCGCCGGTCAGGTCGTGACGGCCGGCGGCAGGGTGCTGAACGTGACCACGCTCGGCGCCGACGCAGCGGCCGCGCGTCAGGCGGCTTATGCTGCCGCGGACATGATCCACTTCGACGGCATGCAGCTTCGCCGCGACATCGCGCTCAAGGTCGCCCAGCACGCGCGCGCATGACCGAGCTTCCTCAGCCCGCGCCCGAAACCTTCGAAGAGCCCGTGATCGAACTCGAGGAGCTCGAGGTCGACGCGCCGCGGGTCGGGATCGTGATGGGCTCAAAGAGCGATCTCGAGCGGATGGAGGCGGCCGAAAAGGAGCTGATCGACCGCGGCATCCGCTGCGAGGTGCGCGTCATGTCCGCGCACCGCGAGCCGGACAAGGTCGCCGACTACGCCCGCAACGCGCGGATGCGCGGGATACGCGTGATCATCGCCGGCGCCGGCCTGTCGGCCGCGCTCCCTGGCGTCGTCGCTGCGCACTCCGACCTGCCCGTGATCGGAGTGCCGCTGACCAGCCGCACGTCGGTGGCCGGCGGGCTCGACGCGCTGCTGTCGATCGCGCAGATGCCACCCGGTGTGCCGGTGGCGTGCGTCGGCGTCGACAACGCGCGCAACGCGGCTGTGCTGGCGGCGCGGATCCTCGACTGCTGAAGCCGAGCTGGGGCGGTGGCGGTGGCGCGGTGGCCCCAGGTCGCATGCGGTCGCGGGCGTGAACGGCGGGCACCTGAGGCGGGGGGTTTCGGCGTGCGGGCGGGGTGGACCGTCCCAGCTCAATCGAGGGCGGACCCTCTCAGCTCAATCGAGGGCGAACCCTCCCAGCTCAATCGAGGGCGGACCCTCTCAGCTCAATCGAGGGCGAACCCCCCAGCTCGATGCACCGGAATTCAGGGCGCATAACGTCTCACTCGACCACCCCGCGGCGCCGAGTGCGCTGAAACTCGCGTATATCGCGACTTTCGTCGATCTCGGCAAATGTTCGTCGTCGAGTGTGCAGTTATCCGCCCTGCTCACGCTCCAGGGCCCCGAATAACGGTCCCAGCCCACGCTGGTCGGTCACCCGCGCTCCGCTCGCGAGGCTGCTAGCCGTCCGCCGCAGCGGGCGGCCGGGTGCGCTTTCGCAGGAACTTGTCGCACACCGCGACCGCGCTCTCGATCGTGCTCCAGTGGAGGTTCTCCGCGGTGTCGTTCGGCCAGTGGTAGTTCATCGGCAGCTTGGTCTCGTCGACTGACGCGAGCGTCGCCACCGCGTAGCCGGCTCGCAGCCCGATGATCGCGTCGGTCGCGGCCGTGGTCCGCAGCCCGCGCAGGATCGGCTCGCCGGCGTCCGCCGCCGCCTCGGCGAGCGCCTCACGCATGTGGTTCGGGTAGTCCCGCATGCGGAGCATGCCCTCGCCCTCGACGACGACCAGCGTCGGGCCGCCGAGGCACTCAAGGCACACCATCTCGGTCCGCTCACGATCGAGCTCGCCGAAATGGCGCCGGCCGAAGCCCTGCATCCCCTCGCTGAAGGATTCCTCCGAGCCGGTCGAGATCAGCAGCACCCGCGCGCCCTCGACCGGCTGGTCCCGCAGCCGCTCGGCCATCGCGATCAGGACCCCGACCGAGCTGAGGTTGTCGTTGGCGCCCGGCACGACCGCCCGCAGGCCGATGTCGGCCATCGCCGCGGTCGCGCCCGCGGCGAGCGCGGCGCCGGCGCCGAGCAGCCGCCGGCTCCCGATCACCGCCCCGGCGCTGACCAGCACCGGCCCGACCCAGACCGCGTACAGGAGCGGGAAGCTCCGCCCGGCGCGCGCATGCGAGCGCGGCGCCAGCTTCATCGGGATGCGCGGCAGGATCGGGTGGAAGATCAGCCCCGAGTGGGCGGCGTCGTGGTGCGCGATCAGGACAAACGTCTGCTCGGCCGCCGGGTCGCCCACCTCGGCCACGACGTTCCAGGTCGAGCGGTGGGGAAGCACCGCGCGGCGGAACCAGCGCTGGCCATGGCCGAGGTCGTCCCACAGCGCGGCCGCGCCGGCGCCGGCGAGTCCGGCGGCGATCGCCCGAGTCAACGCGGACCGCTTGCGTAGCGTCACCACACCGGCCGCCGCCGCGACCGCGTTGACGATCCCGATCGGCCACCAGTAGCCGCCGTGGGCGCGCTCCTCCTCGATTTCGACCTTGCAGCCGAGCGCGCGCAGTCGCTCGGCGATCAGCTCGGCGGCGCGGCGCTCGCCCTCAGACGCTGACGGCCGGTCCATCGCCGCGAGCTCGCGTATCGCGGCTCGCCAGTCGCCGGCGTGATTGGCATTCGTGGTCATCGTTCCGCGTGCAGTCTCGCGTAATCTGGGAGTTGATGATTGCGCGCTACACCCGTCCCGAGCTCGGAGAGGCCTGGTCAGACCATGCTCGCTTCGAGGCAATGCGCCAGGTCGAGGTGGCCGCGTGCGAGGAGCTCGACGGTCCGACCGCCGACGACCTCGACGCGATCCGGTCGGCGACGTTCACGGTGGAGGCGATCAACGAGCGCGAGAAGGTCACCGACCATGACACCGCTGCGTTCGTCGACGTGCTGTCAGCCTCAGCAGGGCCGGCGGGCCGCTGGATCCACCACGGGCTGACCTCGAGCGACGTGCTCGACACCGGTCTGGCGCTCCAGCTCCGGCGCGTCGCCGAGATCGTGCTCCCGGACTCGCGCCGGCTCGTCGAGGCCCTCGCCGGCGCCGCCCGCGAGCACACGCACACGCTGTGCGCCGGGCGCACGCACGGGATCCATGCCGAGCCGACGACGTTCGGGATCAAGCTCGCGGGCTTCGCGTTCGAGGCGAGCCGCAACGCGGATCGACTCGAGCGGGCGTTCGCCCAGGCGGCGGTCGGAGCGCTGTCGGGCGCGGTCGGGACGTACTCGGCGACCTCGCCCGAGTTCGAGGAACGCGTGCTCGACCGCCTCGGACTGCCCCGGGAGCCGGTTTCGACCCAGGTGGTCCCGCGCGACCGCCACGCCGAGCTGCTCGGCGCGATCGCGCTCGCCGGCGCCGGCATGGAGCGGTTCGCGACCGAGCTGCGCCACCTCGCCCGCACCGAGGTCGGCGAGGTCCGCGAGCCGTTCGGCCGCGGCCAGAAGGGCTCGAGCTCGATGCCCCACAAGCGCAACCCGATCAAGTCAGAGCAGATCGTCGGCCTCGCCCGGCTGCTGCGCGGCAACGCCCAGGCGGCGCTCGAGGATGTCGCGCTCTGGCACGAGCGAGACATCTCCCATTCCTCGGTCGAACGGGTGATCCTGCCCGACTCGACGATCCTGCTCGACCATCTCCAGCGCCGGACGCTGAGCCTCGTGCAGGGGATGGTGGTCGATGCCGAACGGATGCGCGAGAACCTCGAGCTCACCCACGGAGCGCTGTTCTCCCAGCGCGTGCTGCTGGCGCTGGTGGAGTCGGGGATGATCCGCGACGACGCCTACCGCGTGGTCCAGCGCCTCGCCCAGCAGGCGATCGACGAGCGGACGTCGCTCAGGGACCTGCTCGCGGCCGATCCCGCCGGCGGCGGCCTCGACCTCGAGGCGATCTTCGACTATGCGCCGTTCGTCCGCTACGCGGATCAGATCATCGCCCGGCTCGACGCGATCGTCCCGGCGCCGGTGCTTCGGTAGCCCGCTAGCGCGGGTACATCCCGCCGTCGAGCGACACGACCTGGTTGGTCATGTAAGGGTTGCGCAGGATCGCCAGCGCGAGGTCGGCGACCTCCGCGGGCCGGCCGAGCCGACCTACCGGGACACGCGCACGCAGATCCTCGGGGTCGCCGGGGAGCATGCCGGTCTCGGTGATCAGCGCCGGCGCCAGCGCGTTGACCGCGACCCCCGACGACGCCAGCTGCGAGGCCAGGAAATGGGTGAGGCCGTGGAGCCCGGCCTTTGATGCGGCGTAGTGCGGCCCGACGATCCCGCCCGTGAAGGCCGCGACCGAGGAGATGAACAAAACCCGGCCGAAGCCGCGCTCGCGCATGCCGGGGACCGTGCGTTGCGCCAGGCGGAACGGAGCGCGCAGGTTGATCGCGAGCATCTCGTCGAAGTCGTCGATCGACACCTCCTCGAGGCTCTGCCGGCGCCCGAGCCCGGCCGCGGCGACCAGCACCTCGACCGCCCCGAGCTGCGACTCGACCGCGTCGACCAGTCTGTCCGGGGCCTCGGGCCGGCGCAGGTCCGCGCCGATCGCCACCGCGAGGCCGCCGGCATCCGTGATCTCCTCGGCCAGCTTCTCGGCCGGCTCCGCCCGATGGCTGTAACCCAGCGCCACCGCCGCACCCTCGGCGGCGAGACCGCGCGCGATCGCCTGGCCGATGCCGCCGCTCGCGCCGGTGATCAGCGCGACACGTCTGTTGAGGCTCTTCATCGCCCGGGTGAATACCCGGATTCGCCTACGATTGAGCATCCGGTGGCCCCGCACAAGCATCAGGAGCTGCTGACGGCGGCGATCGAGCGTGACGGTAACGCCCAGCGCGAGCTGCTCGAAGGCCACCTCGATGCCGCCCACGCCGAGTTCGCGGCGGCGGCGGATCTGTACCGCCAGTCGTGGGAGGTGGCGCCGCCCCGCGCCTACGGACGGGTGGTCGGCATGCTCAAGTCCTCGGTGCTCGCGGGCGGCGGCGAGGAGCAGGCCGAGTTCGCCCGCGCGGCGCTCGCCGATGCGGACCTCGAGTCGGCGACGGCCAACTACGGACGGGCGATCGCGGCGCTGATCGCCGGCGACGACGAGGACGCCCAGGCCTGGGCGGCGCGTCTGCGCGAGGTGCCTGACGCATTCGCGCGGACCGGGGAGGCAATTGCGGCGCTCGCCGCCCACGACGACGCCCGGTACGACGCCGCGCTCGAGGCGATCGTCCGCGATTTCGAGGAGCGCAGCGCGCACCTCACGGGCGTGGCGATCGCCGACACCGCGCTGATGCTCGAAACGCTCGCCGGCCGGCGCGGGATGGCCGCGACGATCGAAAGCCCGGTGCTGCCGGCGGCTTCCACTTCTTAACCCGGAGCACGCCGGCCGTGGGGTACCGTCCGGCCGGCACGGACCGCACCGAGTGGTCCCCGACTTGGGAGGAAGGCGCAGATGGGCCAATACCGGCGTCGCAGGCCATCGGCGGCGATGGTGGTTGCGATCATCGCACTCGTCGTCGCTATGTCCGGAACCGCGGTCGCGGCCAGCCAACTGGTCAACGGCGATCACCTGATCAGGAAGGACTCGCTGTCGGGAAATCGCCTCCGCGACCACACGCTCACCGGCCTGCAGATCAAGTTCAGCGAGCTGGGAACGGTGCCGAGCGCGAAGAACGCGGACGAGCTCGGAGGCAAGCCGGCGAGCAGCTACCTCGGAGGCGGCGGCGGGAGCGCGAGCGAGATCGGTACGAACGGGGTCGTCAAGACCGCGGGCTCGGTAAACGGCACCACGGTGACGCTGTTCACGTCCGGCCCGTTCACGGTCACGATGACGTGCACCGACGACGGCACGAACACCTCGAGCGAGATCGACGCGAGCTCGAGCGAAGATCAGTCGGACCTCAACGGGACGTTCGCCGACGCGAACACGCCGACCGACACCGGCGCCGACGTCTCGCCGACCCCCGACGGCACGCCCGGCTCCCTGTTCGGACCGACCCCGATCGCGCTGGTGGCGCCGAGCGGTGCATCGGCGATCGTCACCGGAATGGCGGGCGTGGGCAGCTTCGGCACCGGCTGCTGGGCCGACTTCACGGGAGTCCACTAGGCCGGGTTCGCCGGAGTCCGCCAGGACAACTTCACCGGACTCCGCAACTTGCGGACGGCGGTTCGGAGGCGCTCTCCGGGCCGCCGTACCCATTGCTAGGATCGGCTGAGTGACCGCCCTCGCTGACCTGCCCCTGATCGCTTCGGGCAAGGTCCGGGAGATCTACGAAGGGCGCGATCAGACGCTCCTGATCGTCGCCTCGGATCGCATCTCGACCTACGACGTCGTGCACCCGACGCCAATCCCGGACAAGGGCGCCGTGCTCACCGGCCTGTCGACGTTCTGGTTCGAGCGGACCGCTTCGATCGTGCCGAACCACCTGCTGTCGGTCAGCGACGGCGTCCCGGAGGAGGCCCGCGCCCGGGGCATGCTCGTCCGCAAGCTCGACATGGTCCCGGTCGAGTGCGTGGTCCGCGGCTACATCACCGGATCCGGCTGGAAGGACTACCAGCGGACCGGGACGGTCTCGGGCATCGAACTTCCGGAGGGCCTGCGCGAATCCGACCAGCTCCCCGAGCCGATCTACACCCCGTCGACGAAGGCCGAGGTCGGCCACGATGAGGCGATCGACTTCGAGCGGACGGTGGCGCTGGTGGGCGACCGCGGGCTGGCCGAACGCCTGCGCGACGTCTCGATCGCCGTCTACACCGCGGCGGCAGAGCACGCGCGCGAGCACGGAATCATCCTCGCGGACACCAAGTTCGAGTTCGGGCTCGATTCAGACGGCAAGCTGACGCTCGGGGACGAGGTGTGCACGCCCGACTCCTCACGCTTCTGGCCCGCCGACGAGTACGAGCCCGGCCGCGGGCAGCCGAGCTTCGACAAGCAATTCGTGCGCGACTGGGCGTCATCCACCGGCTGGGACCGCAACCCGCCGGCGCCGGCGATCCCAGACGACGTGGTGACGCGCACTCGCGAGAAGTACATCGAGGCGTACGAGCGGATCACCGGCGAGCCGTTCGACGTCTGGCTCAGCCGAACCCGATGAGGGCGCGGGTGCTGGTCAGGCCCAAGGCGGGGATCCTCGACCCGCAGGGCCAGGCGGTCGAGCGCGCGCTGCCGGCGCTCGGGTTTGCGGGCGTCAGCAACGTCCACGTCGGCCGGATGATCGAGCTCGACGTCGATGACCCCGCGCAGCTTCCCGATATGTGCGAGCGGCTGCTGACCAATCCGCTGATCGAGGACTACGAGATCGTGGAATCCGCTGACGCGGATTCCAATGGAAGTTCCGCTGGCGCGGAACGTCCGGGGGGGTCGTGGTGAAGGTCGGGATCATCCGCTTCCCCGGTTCTTGCGACGACATCGACGCGTTTCAGGCCGCCGCCCGCGTTGGCGATCCCGCGCTGCTCTGGCACGCCGATCGCGATCTTCAGGGCGTCGACGCGGTGATCGTGCCCGGCGGCTTCTCGTACGGCGACTATCTGCGCGCCGGCGCGATCGCCCGGTTCGCGCCGGTGATGACCGAGGTCGAGGAGTTCGCGCGCGAGGGCGGGCTCGTGCTCGGCATCTGCAACGGGTTCCAGGTCCTCTGCGAGGCCGGCCTGCTGCCCGGTGCGCTTTTGCCGAACGTGTCGTTGAAGTTCATCTTTCGGCAGGTAGACCTCGATGTTGTGCGTTCCGAGGGCCCGTTCACGGGCGCCTGTGGATTCGATCCACCCACCCGCCCCACCCCGCTGTCGATCCCGGTCAAGCACACGACCGGCCGGTACTACGCGCCCGAACAGGATCTCGACCGCCTCGAGGCAGCCGGGCAGGTGCTGCTCCGCTACGCGCCCGGGCACAACCCGAACGGATCGCTGCGCGACATCGCCGGCGTCTGTAACGAGCAGGGCAACGTGTTCGGTCTGATGCCGCACCCCGAGCACGCCGTCGACGCCCTCGGCGGGTCAACGGACGGTCTGCGGATCTTCGAGTCGATGCGAGCGCATGTCGAGCAGCACGTCCTCGCTTGAGGAGCGTCATCGGCAGCTCGGGCTGACCGACGGCGAGTACGCTCGGATCCTCGATCGGCTCGGGCGCGCGCCGAACGACGTCGAGCTCGCGATGCTGTCGCTGATGTGGTCGGAGCACTGCGGCTACAAGCACTCGCGCCGGCTGTTGCGCCGGCTGCCCAACGAAGGCCCGCATGTGCTGATGGGCCCGGGCGAGAACGCCGGCGCGGTCGACGTCGGAGACGGGCTCGCCGTCGCGTTCAAGGTCGAGTCCCACAACCATCCGAGCGCGGTCGAGCCGTTTCAGGGGGCCGCCACCGGCGTCGGCGGGATCCTCCGCGACGTGTTCGCGGTCGGCGCCCGGCCGATCGCCGTGCTCGACTCGCTGAGGTTCGGAGAGCCGGCTTCGTCGGACCGATCGAGGTACCTGCTCGACCGAGTCGTGGCCGGGGTCGGCCACTACGGGAACTCGATCGGCGTGCCGACCGTCGGAGGCGAGATCTACTTCGAGCAGAGCTACGAGCAGAACTGCCTGGTAAACGCGATGTGTCTTGGGCTGGCGCCGCACGCCCGGCTGATCCGCAGCGCCGCCGCCGGTCCCGGCAATGTCGTGATCCTGCTCGGAGCGCTCACCGGCCGCGACGGGATCGGCGGCGCGTCGGTGCTCGCGAGCGCCGAGCTCGTCGGTAGCGAGGGCGGCGACCAAGACAAGCGCCCGTCGGTCCAGATCGGCGACCCGTTCACCGAGAAGAAGCTGCTCGAGTGCTGCCTGGAGCTGCTCGATCGCGAGCTGCTGGTCTCCCTGCAGGACCTCGGCGCGGCGGGGCTCACCTCGGCCGCGTCGGAGATGGCGAGCAAGGGAGGCGTCGGCCTGACGCTCGATCTGTGCCAGATCCCGCTGCGCGAGCCGGACATGGAGCCGTTCGAGATCATGGTCTCCGAGTCCCAGGAGCGGATGCTGTGCGTGGCCCGGCCGGAGCGGGTCGGCGAGGTGCTCGGCCTGTGCGAGCGGTGGGAGGTGCCGGCGACGACGATCGGGTGCGTGACCGAGGGCGATAGCTTCGAGGTGCTCCATCGCGGTACGGTCGTTGCCGCCGTCCCCGTGAGCGTGCTCGTCGACGACTGCCCGCTGTACGACCTCGTGCCAGAGCCGGCGCCGGCGGGTCTGTACGAGGCGCCCGCGGCTGTGCTCGGCGGCGACGAGACGCCCGCCGAGACGCTGCTGGCGCTGCTCCGCTCGGCCAACATCGCCTCACGCCGCCCAGTGTTCGAGCAGTACGACCCGATCGTCCAGTCACGGACCGTGCGCCGCCCGGACGAGGCGGACGCGGCCGTGCTCGTGCTAGGTGGGGGGCCCAATTCAATGGCGATCGCGGTGGCGATCGACGGCAACGGCCGGCGCGTCGCCTGTGATCCGCGGCGCGGGGCCGCCGAGGCCGTGTACGAGTGCGCGGCCAACCTCGCCTGCGTCGGCGCGGAGCCGCTCGGGCTGACTAACTGCCTGAACTTCGGCAACCCCGAGAAGCCGCATGTGGCCTGGCAGCTCACCGAAGCGGTCGAGGGCCTCGCCGGCGCGTGCGAGGAACTCGGCGTGCCGGTCGTCGGCGGCAACGTCTCGCTCTACAACGAGGCGCCGGCCGGCCCGATCTTCCCCACGCCGGTGGTCGGGATGGTCGGCAAGCTCCCCCATGCCGCTCGCGCCGGGCGGCTCGGGTTCGTCCGCGAGGGCGACATGATCGCGCTGATCGGCCCGTTCGAGCCGTCGGCTGTCGGGTCGGAGCTGTCCAAGCTGCGCGGTCTCCCCCCAGTTGGCGAGTTGCCGGTCGCCGACGCCGCCAGGATCCGGATCGCACATGGCGCCGTGCGGGCGCGCATCCGTTCAGGCGCATTCGCGAGCGCTCACGACATCGCCGAGGGTGGCGCCGTCGTGGCGCTGGCCGAGTGCTGCATCGCCGGCGATCTCGGTGCCTCGGTGCGGTTGCCGGTGGGGCTCGATCCGTTCGGAGAGGCGCCAGGGCGCGGGTTCATCGTCTCCGGGTCGCGCGAGGCCCTCGCCGGCTTCGTCGTGATCGGTGAGGTAGGCGGCGACACGCTGCGGATCGAGGGGCTACTCGAGCTCGCAGTTTCCGAGCTCAGCGAGGCGCGCGAGACGGGTCTGAGCGAATGGGTCTAGGTCCGCTGCTAGCCTTGGCCACTGGTTGGGCATGCCCCCTCCGGTGAACGACCATCGCGACGGACCTCGCGACGAGTGCGGTGTCTTCGGCATCTTTGCGCCGGGACACGACGTCGCCAATCTGACGTACTTTGCGCTGTATGCGCTTCAGCACCGCGGCCAGGAGTCCGCGGGAATCGCCACCGCCCCGCGCGGCCGCGAGATCATGGCGATCCGCGACCAGGGCCTGGTCGCCCAGGTGTTCGACGAGCACAAGCTCCGCTCGCTCATCGGCGACATGGCGATCGGCCACGTTCGCTACTCGACTACGGGCTCCTCGGCCTGGGAGAACACCCAGCCGATCGTCCGCGACGACCGCCGCACGCTGGCGCTCGCGCACAACGGCAACCTGATCAACGCGGTCGACCTGCACGCGGAGCTGCTGGATCGGGGATTCTCCTTCAGCTCGACGTCGGATTCGGAGATCATCGCCGCGCTGCTCGCGACCCACCCCGCCGAGCGGATCGAGGACGCGATCGCCGACGTGCTCCCGCGGCTGAAAGGGGCGTTCTCGACGGTCGTGCTGACCGAGGACTCGGTCGTCGCGTTCCGCGATCCGCACGGGCTGCGCCCACTCGTGCTGGGGATGATCGAGGACGAGGACACCGGCAAGGCGGCCTACTGCGTGGCCAGCGAGTCGTGCGCGTTCGACCTGATCGGCGCCGAGTACCTGCGCGAGGTGCTGCCCGGCGAGGTGCTGACGCTCACCGACGGTGGCGTGCAGACGCGGATGGTGGCCGGCGGCGAGCGGCGCGCGTTCTGCGTGTTCGAGTACATCTACTTCGCGCGGCCGGACTCGAAGATGGCCGGCACCGTGCTCCAGGTGGCGCGCGGGCGGATGGGCGAGATCCTGTGGCGCGAGGCGCCGGTTGACGCGGACCTGGTCATCCCCGTGCCCGACTCAGGCAACCCGGCGGCCCGCGGACTGGCGCGCGCGGCCGGGCTCCCGCAGGACGACGGCTTCATCAAGAACCGCTACGTCGCCCGGACGTTCATCCAGCCCGGCCAGGAGCTGCGCAAGCACGGACTGCGGCTCAAGTTCAATCCGCTGCCCGAGGTGGTGCAGGGCAAGCGGCTGATCGTCGTCGACGACTCGATCGTGCGCGGCAACACGACCCGCCAGATCGTGCAGATGCTGCGCGAGGCCGGCGCCGCGGAGATCCACCTGCGGATCTCGGCGCCGCCGATCAAGCATCCGTGCCACTACGGGATCGACATGTCGAGCCGCGAGGAGATGATCGCTCACGGGCGGACGGTCGACGAGATCGCCGAGGAGCTCGGCGTCGACTCCCTCCATTACCTGTCGCTCGAGGGCGTGTACGAGGCCGTCGGCGTATCACGCGAGGCGCACTGCGACGCCTGCTTCAGCGGCTCCTACCCGCTCGCCGGCACCGAGGACGCGCTCGGCAAGGACGCGCTCGAGCTCCCGCTCATCAGGGCGTAGAACCCCCGCGAAGACAGCCGGTCGCGCCGCTACAGTCGGGCGCCCCATGGATCCCGGCGAAGCGCTCCGGCGGCTGTTCGGCTTCGAGCATTTCCGGCCCGGCCAGGTTGAGGCAGTCACCGCCGCGCTCGCAGATCGCGATGCGCTCGTGGTGATGCCGACGGGCGCGGGCAAGTCGCTGTGCTACCAGCTGCCGGCGCTGATGAGAGACGATCTGACGCTCGTGGTCTCGCCGCTCGTCTCGCTGATGCAGGACCAGGTGCAGGCGCTCCGCGACGTTGCGCCCGGGCGGGTGGAGCTGGTCAACTCGCAGCGGGGCGGGGCCGCCAACGCGGACGTCTTGGAGCGGGTGTCCGCCGGCGAGGTCCGGCTGCTGTATGTGGCGCCAGAGCGGTTCGCCTCGCCGCGGTTCGTCGAGGCGGTGGCGGGGACACGAGTCGGGCTGTTCGTGGTCGACGAGGCGCACTGCATCTCGCAGTGGGGCCACGACTTCCGCCCGGACTACTTCTTCCTGGCCGACGCCGCCCAGCGGGTCGGCGCCCGCGCGACGATCGGGCTGACCGCGACGGCGACCCCGGCGGTCGCCGACGACATCGTTCGCCGGCTGGCCCTGCGGGATCCAGTTCGCGTCACGACCGGATTCGACCGGCCGAACCTGAGCCTCGCGGTCGTGCGGTGCGGGACCGCGGTCGACAAGCGCCGCCGGATTGCCGCGGCCCTCGGCGAATCGGATCCCGCCCACCCCGCGCTGCCCGCGATCGTCTACGCCGGCACGCGCCGCGCGAGCGAGGAGCTCGCCGGCTTCCTGAAGGGTGCGCTCGGCGAGGAGGTGCTGGCGTACCACGCCGGGCTGCCGCGCGAGGTACGGGCCGAGACCCAGGAGCGGTTCATGTCCGGCGAGGCCCGGGTGATCGTCGCGACCAACGCGTTCGGGATGGGGATCGACAAGGCCGACGTCAGGACCGTCTGCCACGCCACCGTGCCCGGGTCGCTCGAGGCCTACTACCAGGAAGCCGGCCGGGCGGGGCGGGACGGAGCGCCGGCGCGCTGCCTGCTGTTCGCCGAGCAGCGGGACAAGGGCCTGCACGTGTTCTTCATCCAGCGCTCGCGGCTCGACGCCGGCGTGTTCGAGCGGGTCGTCGAGCGGCTGCGGTGGGCGGGGCTGGACGGGCGCTACGACGTCGCAGTCCGTTCACTCGCTGCCAACGTGGGGCTGGACGGGGACGAGGAGACGGTCCGGGCGGTCATCGGGCATCTGACTCGTGCCGGGTTGGTGGCGCCGGCGCCCGTTCCCGGGGATCGCGCCGCTGGGTTGCTGGTCGGTGAATGGGACCGGCGCGCGCTGGCTTCGTGCCTCGAGTCCGCTCGCGACGCCGAGCGCGCGCGGTGGAGCCAGTACCACGCGATCTGTGGCTATGTCGAGGGGCCGAGTTGCCGGCGGGCAGCGCTGCTGACGTACTTCGGCGATCGGTCGAGTGCGGCGCCGGGGGTGGCGTGCTGCGACGTGTGCTCGCCGGCGGTGGCGCCTGCGGTGGCGCCGGGGGTGGCGCCGGGGGTGGCGTCCGTGCCGGGGTCGCCGGCCATGCCCGGTCCCGCGGCCCGCGCGGACGGCGACCTCGACGCCGCGATCGGCGCATGAACGTCGCGGTCCTGGCCTCCGGCGAAGGCACCAACCTTCAGGCGCTGCTCGATCGGGTTCACGGCCGCGAGGGCGTGGAGATCGTGGCCGTCGCCTCCAACAAACCGGGCGCGCGGGCGCTCGAGCGGGCGCGTCTTGCGGGCGTCGCTGTAGCAGCGTTCCCCGCCTCGGCTTACGAGGAGCGGGCCGAGCGCGACCGGGCGATGGCGGATTGGCTGGTCGCCCGCGGGGTCGAGCTGGTCGTGCTCGCGGGATACATGCAGCTGCTGGCGGACGACTTCCTTTCGCGGTTCCCGGAGCGGGTGATCAACGTGCACCCGGCGCTGTTGCCGGCGTTCCCGGGGATGACGCCGGTGGACGACGCGCTGGCCTACGGGGTCAAGGTGTTCGGGGTCACGGTCCACTTCGTCGACGGCGGCGTCGACAGCGGTCCGGTGATCCTGCAGCGCGCGGTCGAGCTGCACGATGCTCGGGATGCCGACGAGGTGCTCAACCGGCTACACCCGATCGAGCACGAGCTGCTGCCCGAGGCGGTGCGGTCGATCGCGCGGGGAGCGGTCAGCTTCGACCCGGCCAATCCGCGCCGTGTCGTGATCGAGCGATAGAGTCGAGGCGTCATGGAGCAGGGAACATCGCGCGCGAACCGGTTTGCGCCCGTCGCCTCCGAAGACGTTCAGGTCGCCCGGGCCCTGCTGTCGGTGTCCGACAAGACCGGGCTGGTCGAGTTCGCGCGGGGCCTGGCCGAGCTCGGGATCGAGATCGTCTCAACCGGCGGAACCGCGCGCGAGCTGTCCGATGCCGGGCTCAAGGTGCGCGAGATCTCCGACCTGACGGGGTTTCCGGAGATCATGGACGGTCGCGTCAAGACGCTTCATCCGAAGCTGTACGGCGGGCTGCTGGCGCTACGTGACAACGCCGAGCACATGCACGCAGCCGAGGACCATGACGTCGAGTTCGTCGATCTCGTGTGCGTGAACCTGTACCCGTTCGAGCGGACCGCCGCGCGCCGCGGGGTGGACGACCACGAGGTGATCGAGAACATCGACATCGGCGGGCCGTCGATGATCCGGGCCGCGGCCAAGAACTTCCAGTTCGCCGCGCCGGTGGTCAGCCCGGAGAGCTACGACGCGATCCTCGCCGAGCTCCGTGAGTCCGGCCGCCGGCTGTCGCCGACCACGCGTGAGAGCCTCGCCGCCGAGGCCTTCGCCTACACCGCGCGCTACGACACCGCGATCGCGCGCTGGTTCCAGGAGAAGGGCGCGGACTTCCCGGCGCTGATGGTGCGCGCGTTCGAGAAGGTGCTCGAGCTCCCCTACGGCGAGAACCCCCACCAGCGCGCCGCCTATTACTCGCAGGTAGGCGCGCGGACCCACGTGCTGTCGATGATCTCCCAGCTCGGCGGCAAGGAGCTCACGTTCAACAACCTGCTCGATCTCGACGCCGGCCGGCTGATCATCAGCGAGTTCCAGATTCCCGCCTGCGCGATCATCAAGCACAACAACCCGTGCGGCGTGGCCGTCGGCAAGACCGCGCTCGAGGCCTATCAGAAGGCGTACGAATGCGACCCGCTGTCGGCCTACGGTGGCGTGGTCTGCCTCAACCGCCGCGTCGACCGCGCGCTCGCCGAGGCGATCACGAGCCAGTTCGTCGAGGTGCTGTTCGCCCGCGGCTACGACGAGGACGCGCTCGAGGTGCTCGAATCCAAGCGCAACATGCGCATCCTCGACGACCGCGAGCGTCGCAACCCGGACATGATCGACCCCCACCTCCACCAGGTCGTCGGCGGCATGCTCGTCCAGGACCGCGACTACGACCTCGAGGAGCGCTCGGAGATGCAGGTCGTCTCGCAGCGCACGCCCACCGAGGCCGAGTGGGGCGAGCTGTCCTTCGCCTGGAAGGTGTGCAAGTACGTCCGCTCCAACGCGATCGTGATCTGCCGCGACCTCGCCACCATCGGCATCGGCGCCGGCCAGATGAGCCGCGTCGATTCCGTCCGCCTCGCGATCGAGAAAGCCCGCTCGAGCCTGGAGGGCTCGGTGCTCGCCTCCGACGCCTACTTCCCGTTCGCCGACGGTCCCCAGCTGGCGCTATCGGCGGGCGCCATCGCGATCATCCAGCCCGGCGGGTCGGTCCGCGACCACGAGGTCGTCGAGGCCGTTGACGCCGCCGGCGCGGCGATGGTATTCACCAGCCGGCGCCACTTCCGCCACTAGCACCCGCGCCCAGCTCGCTCGGACGACCGGTGCGGTGGGCATTCGCTCGAACTTTGGCGATTAGCCTGCGTATGTGTCAGTTGGAACGCCAAAGTTCGGTGCTCGGGTGGCGAGGCGGTCCGAGCGGCGGACTGCCGAGGCGCCCGGTACGCGATGATGGCGCCACGCCGCCGTAGCTCAGCTGGCAGAGCAGCGGACTTTTAATCCGAAGGTCGTGGGTTCGATCCCCACCGGCGGTACTTGGAAAGGCCTGGTACGGCGGGAGGTTCCAGTCGACCAGGCCGCGGACGGGACGGGAGCTGCCGAGTTCTCCAGCGCGGCCGGGCCCGAGCCCTTCTCCCGTTAGCGTTGGCTAGCGAACGCTGTGCCCAGTTGTGTGAAGTCCGGGACGCCGAGGCCGGCGCCGGGGTTGTAGACGGTGCCGGGCGTGCCGGTGAAGTAGAGATTGTCGTTGTTTGTACCCGGTGTGTTGAGCGAGTCGAATGGCGAGTTGCGCTGGGTCGCGAACTGATAGATCGACGGGTTCCAGAAGCCGACGCGGTGGCCGACGTAGGAGTCGATCACCGCCGCTGACCCGTTGAGCTGGGGCGCGACGAAGCTCGTGCCGCCCCAGTCGGGCTCGAGCACCGGCTCCCCGACTCCCGCGAACGACGGCTCGTAAAGGAGGAATCCGCTCAACGGGTCGGCGTCGGTGGAGACATCGGGCACCGCGCGGCCCGAGCCGACGCCGTGGATGGTCGGCGGGTTGGGGTCGAAGGCGAACGCCGTCGGCTCGAACACGCCGCTGCCGATGTCCTGGAAATCGGTAGACGTGAAATACGGCACGGCGGTGTACGAGGTGGTTCCGGGCACGCCCCGCTGATAGGACGGTTGCGACGCGAAGGAGCTGAAGCCGCCGCCGCTGCCGGTGACGCCGAGGAACGGATCCTCGGCGATGGTCTGAAGCGATACGCCGTTGACCTGAGCGGTTGGCGCCCACGTGTAGTCCCAGCCCCAGATCCGCTCGGCGTGGCCTGAGGTGATGGGGGCGGTGCCGTCGGGTCCGGAGACCGTGCCGGTGAACGGCAGGGTGGTCCCGCCCGAGGCCGTGATGTAGGGGCTGTCGGCGGGATTGTCGACGGCCAGCGGGGTCGTGCCGAGCTCGTCGTAGTCGTCGTAGGCCGCCTCATCGCCGCTGGCGTCGAAGGCCGACTGGCCCTGGGCCGCCATCTCCAGGAACATCTCGTTGAAGGCTGCAACGTAGGCCGGCGTTTCCGAGCCGGACGCGACGGCCTCCTTGATCACGACCTCGGACTCGCCCCAACTCGTCGACACCGAGTCGGCGATGTTCTGGCTGGCGGCGTCGGCGAAGGCGTCGAGGAAGCCCGGATCGGTGTTGGGCGACTGGTAGACGATCACGTTGGCGTCGGGCGCCAGGGCGCCGGACTGCTCGGCGTCAAGATCCGTCTCGCCCGTGCCGCTGGCGTCGCTGGGAGCGCCGGGACCGCCGTCTACGTTGGTGACGGTCACGGTGCGCCCACTCGGCTTCATGCCCAGGATGCTGTTCCAGAAGAACTGGGGCGCACCCGGATCGAGGGCGGCGAGCGTGACGATGGCGACGGTCTGCCCCTGTCCGAGCGCTCCGCGGCGGTAGAGCCCGTTCAGGTTGTAGTCGGCGGCGAAGTCCGCCGGCGTGTTGCACGCCTTCGGCAGGCCGGTCTCGGCAACACACTGCGAGGTGCTGCTCGACTGGGGGTCCAGGATCTGCTGGTCGGCATGCACGGCGTTGGAGACGAACGACTGGTAGTTGGTCAGGCCCAGGATGGCCAGTACGGCGTGCGCAAGCGACGCGGGCAGCTGCGGTGACTGCGGAGACCCGTGGACGGTTTGCGCCGGCAGGCCGCGGCGTCCGCCGCGGCCCGGATATGCGGGCACGCGGTACTGATGCTGCTGGACCGCGAGCGCCTGGTCGAATTGGCCCGCCGTCCCGTTGGCCACGACGTCGAGGTCGTTTGCATACGCACGCGTGTTAATCCCGAACTTGCCGAGATAACTCTCCAGGGCGGCGATCGTCGCCGGGCTCTGGCCGTAGCCCGATGCGAACTGGCTGACCGTGAGGAAGTGGCTCGCGCCGTTGGTGACGCTGGCTTCAAGCTGGCCAAGGTCCTGCGCGCGCAGGACGAATGAGACGGTCTCCGCCGTGCTGGGGGGCGTATCGCCGAACACAGTCGACCCCGGCAGCGAAGCGGGGTCGGTCCCCTGGGCAACCGTCGTCATCGGGCTCGAGCCGGCCGCCACCGCGGCGGCGCTCCCAATTGTGAGCAGGACCGCGACGGCAATCGCCACCGATCCCAATCCGACGAGCGTGCGCATCCGAGCGAGCCTGAAGACCATCGACATACCTCCCCAGTGACTGGGCGTTCTCCGCCCCGGACGCGGGAATATATCTCCTCGACCGCACCCGGCGCCCAAAGGGAGCGCGCGGCCGACGGCCCGGGGCGAACGGGCAGCCGTGACGGTCGGCGCTGCTCGCCATCCGCGGCTGAACAGGTCGTTAGGCTGCGTGGGAAACTGTTGCGGTGAAAAAAACGCACGCTGCTGGCTCGGCGCTAATCTGCGGCCCGACACCACGCTCGATGACCCAAGTTCAACGATGAGCCGCCCGGAGCAAGATGCCCAGATCGGTCCCGACGACGTTGAGCCGGTCGCCAACGAGCGTCGCGACCGGCTGATCACTGGGATCGTGACCGCAGTCCCGATTCTCAGCCTGTTCGTGGTCGCCTGGCAGTTGTGGCAAAGCCTGCTGGGCTGGAACGACATCTTCGACTTCGTCCTCCTGTACGTGCTCACGGGCCTCGGCGTGACGGTCGGATTTCACCGCCTGCTCACCCACCGGGCGTTCAAGTCTGGGCGCGTGATTCGTGCGGTACTGGCGATCCTCGGCTCTGCGGCGATCGAGGGCCCGGTGATCTCGTGGGTGGCGGACCATCGCAAGCACCACCGGTTCTCCGATCGGGCGGGCGACCCGCACAGCCCACACGTCGATCATGGTCACGGCTGGGGCGGTACGGTGCGCGGGCTGCTCCATGCCCACGTTGGGTGGTTGTTCCTTCACACCGATCGAGGGAAGCGCACGCGCTACGCGCCGGATCTGCTCGCCGACCCGATCGTGACCTGGGTGGACCGGACGTTCATCGTTTGGGCGCTCGGCGGTCTTGCCGCCGCGTTCGGGCTGGGGTGGCTGTTCGGCGGAAGCCTCCGCGACGGAGTGACTGGCGTTCTGTGGGGAGGGGCGGTGCGGATGCTCCTGCTTCATCACGTGACCTACAGCGTCAATTCGCTTTGCCACTTCTTCGGCCGCCGGCGGTTTGACACCGGCGACGAGTCGCGCAACCTCGCCTGGCTGGCACCGCTTTCGCTCGGCGAGGCCTGGCACAACAACCACCACGCGTTCCCGACCTCCGCGGAGCACGGCCTTCGCGGCTTGGAGCTCGACCCGTCGGCGCTCGTGATCCGCGGGCTGGAACGGGTCGGACTGGTCTGGGACGTGGTGCGGGTGAGCCCAGAGCGCCAAGCGGGCAAACTCGCGACGATGCAAACACCGTGAGCGCGCCCAGCGCCACCCTCTCGCTGCGCGAGACGCTCGCGCAGGCGCTTCCTGAGCGCCCATTTGGCGTTGAGCTGTGGGATGGCAGCACCCTGCCGCCGACCAACGGCGCGGGCGGGCCAACTTTCAGCGTACGCTCGCCGCGCGCGCTCGCCTTCGTGCTGCGTGCCCCGGGTCAGCTGGGTCTCGGCCGCGCGTATGTGAGCGGCGAGATCGAGGTAAGCGACATGGACGCGGTGCTCGAGTTGCTCGACACGTACAAGGTTCCGCCGTTGGACGCGCGCGGCAAGGCGCGCCTAGCGGCAGCCGCCGTGCGGGCCGGCGCGCTGCGCTCGTTGCCACGCACGCCCACGGCCGAGCTTCGCCCACGTGGGCGACGCCACAGCCGCGAGCGTGACCGGCGTGCGGTCAGGCACCACTACGACGTATCCAACGAGTTCTTCGCCCTGATCCTCGGCGAGTCCATGACGTACTCGTGCGCGATCTTCTCACGGGGCGCGCCAACGCTCGAGGAGGCGCAGCGGACCAAGCTAGAGCTCGTTTGCGCCAAGCTTGGCCTCGCGCCCGGCCAGCGAGTGCTCGATGTCGGGTGCGGGTGGGGCAGCTTCGCGCTGCATGCCGCCGGTGAGCACGGCGTCCACGTCACCGGTATCACGCTGTCCGAGCCGCAGGCTGCCCTCGCGCGCGAGCGGGCGGCTGCGGCCGGCCTCGCCGAGCGGGTTGAGATCCGAGTCGCCGATTACCGTGACCTCGCCGGTGAGCAGTTCGATGCGGTCGCCTCGATCGGCATGGTCGAGCACGTCGGGAGCGCCAACATCGGCGCCTACGCGAGGCAGCTCGCCGGCGTGCTGCGCCCCGGCGGGCGGCTCCTCAACCATGGCATCGCGCGCTTGCGCCACGGCGAACCAGAAGCCGGGCCGTTCTCTGAGCGCTTCGTATTTCCCGACGCAGCACCCCTTCAGCTCTCGCGCGTAATCACCGCGATTGAGGCCGCGGATCTCGAACCGACCCACGTCGAGGGCTTCCGACTCGACTATGTGCGCACCCTGCGCGAGTGGGCGCGCAATCTCGACGAGCACTCCGAGCGGGCCGAGGCGCTGATCGGCGCGGAGCGCATGCGGATCTGGCGTCTGTATGTGCGGGCGGCCCGTCGCGGTTTCGAGAGCGGCTTCACGTCGGTGTTCCAGGTTCTCGCTGAACGACCGCACGACCGCCCCTGAACCCTGTGCGCCGTGCCGATGGCCGCGATCGCCGCCGGCACACCTCGTGATCCCGTCGCCCTTAGCCGGGCAAGTCTTCCGGTCGCTTCTTGGCGAGCTCCCCGCGGAGCACTCCGGTGGCCTGGCCGACTTCGATCATGTAGCCGTCGGGGTCCCGGATATAGCAGCGGATCTCAGCACCGCGATCGATCGGCGGCGTCACGAACTCGGCCCCCTTCGCGCTCCACTGCTCATAACACGCCTGGATGTCGGCGACGCGCAGGTTCATGAAGCTCGAGACCGTGTTCCCGGGCTCATAGTTCACGACCGAGATGTCGGGCTTGTCGGGGGTGGGGGGACCGCCCGGGTTCATCAGCACCCATGAGTTCGCGAGCTTGACGATGCACGGGTTGTCCTCCAGCACCACCTGGCCGCCGAGGACCTCGGAGTAGAACGCGCGGGACCGAGCAACGCTTCGTACGGTGATGAACTGGGTGACGAGAATGCCCTCCGTCGGGGCGGGCAGGTTCTCGTAGTCGATGAATGGCTCAGGCTCGTGTGGTTCGGTGGCGCTCATGGCTACCTCGTGATTGGGTGAGGGAAGGCTCCGGTCGGTGTTCGTGTGGTGACGGACTACCGCAGCGAGCGGAACGCCGCGCGGATCTCTTCTGTGAACAGTTGCGGCTCCTGCCAGGCCGCGAAGTGGCCGCCTCGATCGACCTTGCTGAAGTAGGTGAGGTTGGGGTACGCGCGCTCGGCCCAGGTGCGCGGTGCTTGATAGCTCTCGCCGGGGAACACAGTGATCGCCACTGGCACCGAGATCTCGGTGGTCCGCTGGGCTGCCGCGCTGTTCGGGTTCGCTCCGCCGTTCTCCCAGTAGATGCGTCCTGCGGAGGTCCCGGTGTTTGTGAGCCAGTAGAGCGTGATGTCGTCCAGTACTTCGTCTTTCGTCGGGGACCTTTCGGCGTCATCCTCGTAGGTCCACTGGGTGAACCCTCCGTGCACGAGCACCCACGCCGCGAGTCCGGCGGGGGAGTCCGCCATGCCGTAACCCATGTTCTGCGGGCGCGCGGTCAGCATCGCGAAGTAGCCCCTGCCGCCTGTCTTGATGCCCGTCGCGAGCTTGTCGAAAGTCGCGCGTTCCTCCTCGGACAGTCCGTCCGGCGCCGGCCCACCGGCGACGAGCGCCGCGGCCACGTCGGCCGGGACCGTTGCCGGCAGGTTGACATGGATGCCTAGCAGCCCTGCTGGGGCCTGTCGTCCCATCGCCTCGGCGACGACCGACCCCCAGTCACCGCCTTGGGAGACGAAGCGCGTGTAGCCCAAGCGAGTGACCAGCTCCGCCCAGGCTCGCGCGATGTGATCGGGGTTCCAACCCGCCGATGTCGGCTTCTCCGAGAAGCCGAACCCGGGCATCGACGGCAGCACCAGATGGAACGCGTCTTCGGCGCGCCCGCCATGCGCCGTCGGGTCCGTCAGCGGGCCGATGGTGTTCAACAGCTCGACAATCCGCCGGGCCAGCCGTGAGTCATGATCAGCGGCAACGCGTCGGGGTGGGGCGAGCGAACGTGGATGAAGTGGATGTCGAGCCCGTCGAGGCTCGTTACGAACTGCGGCAAAGCATTCAGCCTCGTCTCGAACCTCCGGCAGTCGTACTCGGTGCCCCAGTAGCGAACGAGTTCCTGGAGCTTCGCGAGCGGCGTTCCCTGGGAACCGTCATCGACCGTCTCCTTCTCCGGCCAGCGGGTCGCGGCGATGCGTCGACGCAGCTCGTCGACCTCCGCCTGCGGGATCTCGACGCGGAACGGCCGGACTGCTGTGGCACCCGCTGGCTTTTCGCTTGTGGCAGACATGCAGGTCTCCTTGCTTGACGACGGCGCCAAGCGTGATCGCCTCGCATCCACGCCGCGCCCGTGACCTCCTAGTCTGCTCCGTGGTCTCCCAGATTGCCAGGGGGTCACTGGGGCCGGCTGTCTCGGCCTAGTGATACGGCAGGGGTGCAGAAGCCACCTTGGTCTTCACGCGGAAGAGCGAGGTGGAGCTCGGCATCCAGAGGGTCCTCCAGTCCGCGCCGCCCCAGGCGAGATTGCCGACATTCTCGGCCACCTCGACCATGCCGAGATGCTCGCCACCGTCGGAGATGACCCACACCCCTCCGGGGCCCGTGACCCAGATGTTGCCGCGCTCATCGCACTTCATCCCGTCCGGGATGCCCCCCGCGATCACGCCGCTACCGACGCCATCGAAGAACAGACGGCCGCTTGCGAGAGTGCCGTCGGCCTGTACGTCGTAGACGCGGATCAGCGCGCGGGGAGAGTCGTTGATGTACATCAACGACTCGTCCGGTGAGAAGCACAGACCGTTGGGTTGCTCGAATTCGCCCTCAGCGACCACAAGCTCGGGTTCACCACCGCGGGGCACGATCCGGTAGACGCCCTGGAAGGAGAGATCCTGTTCGCGCTCGAGCCCGAAGCCGGGCACACGCCCGTAGCTCGGGTCGGTGAAGTAGATCGTGCCGTCCGAGCGCGTCACGACGTCGTTTGGGCTGTTGAGCTCCTTGCCGCGGTAGTGTGTGGCGAGGGTCTCCCGGGCCCCGTGGGTCCGCTCGCGCACCAGCGAAGACGTGACGTGCTCGCAGATCAGCAGGTTCCCTTGCGCGTCGTACACCATGCCGTTGCACTTGTTGCTCGGTCGCATGACCTCCTGCACGCCATCGGCCTCGCTCCACCTTCGACGCACGTCCCCGGGCATATCGCTGAACAGCAGGAACCTCTCCCGCTTGTTCCAAATCGGGCCTTCGGTGAACGTGAAGCCGCTCGCCACCCGCTCGACCTCCGCCCCGGGATCGATCAGCTCCTCGAGCGCCTGCGATTTGATCTTGATCGCCAAATCCCTCCTCCTTCTTGAAGCTGCTGACCCATAGTCGCCGGCCACGCAGCGAAGCTAAGCGGTGGCTTCGTCGAGCTCCTGCAGCAGCTCGTGCGCGGCGAGCTCGATCGCCTTGTGTCGCCACTCGGCGGCGCGATAGTGGCAGGCGATCAGTCCCGAGCGATGGATACGACGGAAGTCCCCGAACACGAATGCGTACCGCGCCTTGGTGTCCTCGTTCGCGTCGTCGGTGAGCCCGAGAAACCAGCGCCCGTACGCCTCCCAGTCGTGGGTGTCCAGGTAGGCGTTCTCGGCGGCGGCCGAGGGCTGGACCTCGCCCCACTGGCTGCGCAGCACGTACCGGCGAGCGCTGATCAACCGCCTCGCGTGCTCGACGCCGGCATCGTTGACCGAGTAAGAAGCCGTGGCCGACTACCTCGGCTCGTTGGCTGACAGGACCACGCGGCTCACGCCACCGCTTTATCCGCACCCACGCCCTGAGGAACAAGATCGTCCAACCGGACGCGAGCTTTGAACGGCCGCCGGCTGTCAGCCGGCGGCCGTTCGTGCCCACGCGCGCGCGGCGCCCGCGCGCGCCTCAGCCGGTCGGGTTGGCGGCCGCCCAGGCCGCTCCCTGGGCGTTGTTCTGGTACGGGGCGCCGATCAGCAGTTGGTCGCCGAGCGCGTCCAGTGCCACCGAGAATCCGTATTCGGCTTCGCTGCCCGGCACCGGGTCGTCCAACTCCCGCTGCTGGGTGAGGGTCGGATAGCCCGCGAACGTGAACGCGCTGCCATCCGTGCCGTTCCGTTCGATCGCGCCGATCAGTGCGGCGTTACCGAGATAGTCGAGTGCAACCGAGTAGCCGAACGCGTCCGAGCCGCTTGGGTTCGACTGGACGAGCTCTTGGGACTGGGTCCACCCGCCCTTGCCGTTGTCGAAGACGTAGGCCGCGCCGTCGCCCAAGTTGGCGAACGGGCTGCCGACGAGAACGCGGGTAGCGAGAGCGTTCATCGAGACGGACACGCCGAAGAAGCTGCCTTCGGAGGCGTCGCTTGCGATTAGCTCCTGCTGGGAGCTGTTGAGCTCCGAGACGACGTAAGCGGCGCCGTCCGTGTTGTTACCCAGGGGCGCGCCGACCACCCCGGCGAGCCCATCCGGGGCCTCCGACACCGAGAGGCCGTAGGCCGAGCCGGGAACACCCGGGTTTATGAACTCGCGCTCCTCGCTCCACGACCGTGCGCCGTGAACAAACGCGTACGCGGCACCCTGGTAGCCGTTGTGGAGGGGCGCCCCGATCAGCGCGACGTTGCCGAGTCCTGAGAGCGAGACGGACGCGCCGAGCTCATCGTCGGCGGCCCCGTCGGATGCAGTCATCTGGCCGTTCAGAACGTAGGTGCCACCCTGGCGCGCGTAGGAGTAGACGATCCCGGCTTGGTTGGTGCCGCCGGTGGGGGCCCCGACGATCGCTGTCGAGCCATCGGCCGAGAGCGCCACCGAGTATCCGTAAGTGTCCGAGGCGGAACCAGCAGGGGAGTCGAGCTCCTGCCGCTCGCTCCATTTCCCTCCCTGCTCGACGAAAACGTAGGCCGCTCCAACCGTTCGACCGGGTGCGCCGACCAGTGCCGTGCGCCCATCGCCGGACAGCGCAACTGTCACGCCGAAAAGGTCGAGCGGCATCCCGCCGCTCGCCTGGAGCTCCTGCTGAGCGGACGCCTGGCTGGCGGGCGCGGCCGCGGCGCGCGGCGCGACACCGAGCTTGTTCGTGACCGCGTGGGCGAGCGATGCCGGGAGCGACAAACCGTCGTGGGCGGCCACCCTCGCGAGCGGCGTCCCCGGTTGCGGTGCGGCGACAGCGGCGCTGATGCCGAACGTCAACGTCGCGGCAAGCGCCACCGCGGCGCCAAATGCACTCTTCATCACGACAGATCCCCCTGTCTATTAGTGTGGGCAGCCTCGAGCAACCCATCTGGATGCAGGGCGACCCGAGGCGAGCTAAGGGTACAGTCACGGATCGGGATGCGATGCACCGTCGAGATCGGGTCGGTCTGAGGCTTCCGGGTGGCCGATTCGTTCCCACGTCAGAAGGCGCGGACTCGCAAGTTCTCCCTCGGCGCGCCGCGCAGCTTTGAGGTCGCGGCGGACGGAAGCCGGGTCGTGTTCTTGCGCTCGCCGGCAGGCGATGATCCGCGGACTGCGCTGTGGGTATTCGACGTGGCGGCCGGACGCGAGCGGCTTGTGTTGGATCCAGCGGAGCTGGGGGCCGGCGTCGGCGAGGAGCTCTCTGTCGAGGAGCGGGCGCGTCGCGAGCGGATGCGCGAGACGGCCGGCGGAATTGTCGGCTACGCCGTCGATCGGAACGCGCGTATCGCGGCGCTGGTCTTATCCGGCAAGCTGCTCGTCGCCGATCTTGTCGCGGGCGGTGCCCGGGCGGTGGACGTGCCGGCCCCGGTTCTCGATCCTCGGCCGGATCCGTCGGGGCGGTATATCGCTTTCGTTCACTCGCGAGCGCTGCACGTTGTGCGGCTGGCCGACGGTGCGGTGATCCGTCTCGCGGGCGAGGACAAGGAGACTGTCAGCTGGGGAGTTGCGGAGTTCATCGCGGCCGAGGAGATGAACCGGAATCGCGGTTACTGGTGGGCGCCGGACGGAGAGGCGTTGCTGGCTGCTCGGGTCGACGAGGCATCCGTGGCGCAGCTTTGGATCACCGATGCTGCGGATGTCGGCTCCCGGCCGCGCGCTGTGCGGTATCCGCTCGCGGGCTCGGCGAACGCAACGGTGCAGGCGCATGTGGTCAGGTTGGATGGCGCCGCGGCGGTTGAGGTTGCGTGGGAGCGCGAGACGTACCCTTATCTGGCGGCGGCGCATTGGGACGAGCACGGGCCGATGCTGGTCGTCCAGTCTCGTGATCAGCGGCGCGTCGCCGTGCTCGCGGTCGACCCGATGAGCGGGGACACGTCTTTGTTGAACGCTCAATCCGATGATGAGTGGGTGGATCTGATTCCGGGCGTTCCGCGGCGACTGTCGGACGGGCGGTTGGTGACCGTTGCGGGCGTGGATGACGCGACATCCCTGCTGGTCGACGGGAGTCCCGTGACGCCGGCCGAGATGGAGGTCAGGGCGGTGGCGGCCACCGCTGACGAGGAGGTCTTGTTCACCGCCAGTACGACTCCGATCCAGGTCCAGGTCTGGCGGTGGGATTCCGCCACCGGTGCTCTGTCATGCCTTACGCCCGGCGCCGGAGTACACACGGTGGCGTCCGGCGGTGGCGTCCAGGTGCTGGGGTCGGCAGGGATGAACCACGACGGCACTCGGTGGGCGCTGGGGGGTCATGTCTTCGGATCGCGAGCGGAACGGCCAGTCGTGACGCCGACCGTGCAGTTCACAAAGGTCACCGACCGGGAACTGAACGTCGGTGTGGTCCTGCCGGGTAATTACGACCGCCAATCGTCCCTGCCGGTGCTGATGGATCCGTACGGCGGCCCTCACTTCCAGCGCGTGGCCGCGGCCCGCGAACGATGGCTTGAGTCGCAGTGGCTTGCTGACCAAGGCTTCGCGGTGATCGTTGTCGACGGGCGCGGGACGCCAGGCCGCGGGCGCCGCTGGGCTCGCGCCGTGCGCGGCGACCTCGCCGGCCCCGTGCTCGACGATCAGGTGACGGCCCTGCACGAGTTGGCTGCATCGCACCCCTACCTCGATCTGACGAGGGTGGCAATCCGCGGCTGGTCGTTCGGCGGGTACCTCGCGGCGCTCGCTGTCTTACGTCGCCCCGAGATCTTCCACGCTGCCGTAGCGGGCGCGCCGGTCACGGAATGGCGCCTGTACGACACGCACTACACCGAGCGTTACCTCGGCGTCGACCCGGACGGTACTGACCGCGCGGCCTATGACGGCTCGTCGCTACTCGGCGACGCGGCGACGCTGAGCCGTCCGCTCCTGCTGATCCACGGGATCGCCGACGACAACGTCATCGCAGCCCATACGCTTCTGCTCTCGCAGCGACTGACTGAGGCAGGCCGACTCCACGCCGTCCTTCCGCTGACCGGGGTAACTCACATGACACCGCAAGAAGCGGTCGCGGAGCACCTGTTGACCGTTCAGCTCGACTTCATCCGGCAAGCGCTTGGAATCTCGCCGACCGTGGTCTCCAGCTGAAAGTCACGACGCGCCAGCGCCGGGGCGCCTACAGAGGCGTCCTTATTCGCACAGGGGGTCCGGCGTGAAGTCGGCGCTCGCCGAGGTGGCGGACAGCGGACCTCCGGCCGGGATCAGCTGGATGTGGTTGACCTCGGTGTTGTCCGGATTATCCGTGGGGTCGAAGGGACGGTAGAGGCCGACCCGCGCGAGTTCCGCTTCGCTGATCTGCGCGGCACTCGCGCGAAGGACGCTGTTGACGCCGATGTCCTCGGCTTCGCCCTTCGTGTGGGGGTCGTCGGCGTAGCCGCCAACAGCGACGCTGTGCGCGGGAGTGCGATAGCCGCTAATCCCGTAGATGGTGACGTGCAGCGAGATGGCGAGCGCGTTGAGTCGCGCGGTTAGCACCGGAAGCTGGCCCTCGGTTTGACTGGTTCCCGGATCGGCGACAAAGCCTGGCCCGGACGACGTGGCGACCGGCTGCGCATCGGCGGGGTCGGTCACGCCGCCGCACAGATTCAGCTGTTTCAGCTCTCGCTTGACCTCGGCAAGCGAAGGGGCGTGGGCGGTCGGATCGCCCACGACCGGCGACCCGGGATCGGCGGACGCGCCCGCCTGCATTCCGGCCGCGGGCTCGACCGCCTGTGGGCGGGCCTTCGGCAGTGACGCGCTCGTCGTCGTCGGCGCACGGGTCGTCGCGGTCGTCGCGACCTGTGAACCGCAGCCGGAGATGGCGGTCGCCAGCACCGCGGCCGCGAGTATGTACACCAAAAGACGGCTCATCGTGGGTTCCCCTGCGTCGGACGGGTAGGTCGACCCCGCCACGTACGCCTAGTCTGACATCGGCTCGCCGACCCGCTCGCTTGAGATTGCGTAGTGGGCTACGCAGGACAAGCAACGCGGGCAGCGGGAGAGTTCCGGTATGGCTATCAGTCATCACGTCAACCGGAAGGAGAACTTCATGTCATCGAACAAGAGCGGGAGTGCGGAGCCGAGTGGGGGCGGTAAGGGGATCGTTATCGCGCTGGTCCCGTGGATCGTGTTCACGGTGCTCGCTTCGCATGCCACGCTGAAGATCGGATCGGTCGCTGCGCTCGTGGCTGCGGTTGTGATCGCGGCCCGGAGTGTGCGCGCCGGGCGTGCGAAGTTGCTCGAGGTCGGGGCGGTGGTCACGTTCGTCGGGTTTGTGGTGGTGGCGTTCGTGGCTGACGCTTCGACGGCGCATTGGGTTGCGCGGTATGCGCGGGGGATCGCGGCGCTGATTCTGTCGGCGATCTCGTTCGCGTCGTTGTTGTTCACGCCGTTTACCGAGGAGTACGCGCGCGATCAGGTCCCGGAGCAGTATTGGGGGTCGCCCAAGTTCAAGGCGATCAATCGGAAGCTGACGACGATGTGGGCGTGCATCTTCGCGGCGATGGTCCCGTTCCACGTGATCGCGGGCGCGATCAACACCAAGCCGGGGAACATCGTCTTCAACTGGGCGATCCCGCTGGGACTGGTGTATTGGGGCATCAAGCGGTCCTCCGCACCGGATGACCCCGAGACCGCGCCGGTGCAGCCGGTCGTCTAGAGGACGACGTGACTGTCCGATCCACCATGCGACCGCTGAGCGCCCGCTGCGAGCACGAGCTACGGGCGCTGCGTGCCGCGGCCCGCTGGGGTGCAGCCGATCCCGAGGTAGTTGACGCCATCGCCGTTCGCGTAAGCGACGGCGATGACGGCGCGTGGGTGCGGGAATGGACGGCGGCCGGCGGCGCCGCATGGGCATCGGCCAGGTCGCGCGCGAGCGCGTCGACCTACCTGTACGCGGCCTCGTCCTACGCGGCGGCACTGGCGCTGATCGATGAGAGCGACGGTTGGGTCGACGAGCCCCGGCTATGGGAGCGCCAGCGCGACTGCTGGAACCGCGCGGTCGAGCTGCTCGGCGGCGAGCGGCTGTCGATCGCGTACGAGGGGACTGCGCTGCCCGGGTACTTCTTCTCCGCCGGCGAGGGCGTCCGCCCGCTGGTGGTGATCGATCACGGCGGCCGGGTCGCGACGTCCGAGGCGTGGGCGGCGGGGGGGGCCGCGGCGCACGCGCGCGGTCATCACTGGATGACGTTCGACGGACCTGGCCGGCAGTCGGCGCTGCGCCGGCAGGGTCTGGTTCTGCGGCCGGACTGGGAGGCGGTGCTCGGTCCAGTCCTCGACGCGATGCTCGCGCGTGCCGACGTGGACGCCTCGCGGGTTGCGGTGATCGGTCTCGACCACGCCGGCTGCGGGGTCGCAAGGGCGCTGGCATTCGAGCGACGCTTCGCCGCGGCCGTGCTTGCGCCGGGAATCGTCGACGCATCCCGTCCGTGGCTGACCGCACTGCCGGAGCCGGCGCGGGTGGCATTCCAGGACGAGGACCGGGAATCGTTCGATCGCGAGCTTCACCTCGCCGTGCTGTTCACCCCCGAGATCGATAGCCACTTGAGACGCCTCGGGCGCGAGTACGACGTCTCCGGGCTGCCCCTGTACGAACTGGCGCGCCGTATCGGCCAGTTCCGGCTCGGCGAGGAACTCGAGCGGATCGCCACGCCCGTGCTCGTCTCCCGGGCCTCGCGCGGATGGCCGTGGGCCGGCCAGGCGGTGGAAATCTGGGCGCGCCTGCCCGGCGAGAAGACGCTCGGATCCGGCAGCCCAGGCGACGAAGCGGTCTCGGACTGGCTCGACGGATTCCTGTAACCGCGCTCGCATCGCCGGGGCGGAGACCGCCTGCGCGCAGGCGTAGAGTTAGGTGGGTCGAGGATGCCGGGGGACCCAACGAACGTTGTGCTGACCGGGGCGTGGCCGTTGATGGGCCGCGACCAGGAGCTCGAGGCGATCGCGGCGGCCCGTGCCGACCCCGGGTGCCACGGGGTGGTGGTCGTCGCCGGCGCCGGCGTCGGCAAGTCGCGCCTGGCCCGCGAGGCGCAGGCGGTGGCCGAACGCGACGGGGCGTTCGTCGGATGGGTCCAGGGCACGCGGAGCGCGGCGACCGTACCGCTCGCGGCCGTGGCCGATCTGATTCCCGACGAGGTTCGCTCCGATGACATCGTCGCGCGCCTGAGACGCTGCGGGGAGGAGCTGCGCGTGCGTGCCGGCGACCGTCAGGTGGTACTCGGCGTCGACGATGCCCAATTGCTCGACCCGGCTTCGGCGGCCCTCATCCTTCATCTGGCTACGTCCTCCGCGGCATTCATCCTGGCGACGGTCCGTGCCGGCGAGCCGTGCCCGGACGCGATCGTCTCGCTGTGGAAGGACGACACCGCGCCGCGAATAGAGCTCGGCGAGCTCAGCGACGAGGTCGTCCGCGCGCTCGTCGAGGCCGCGCTCGGCGATCCGGTAGAGGAGGGAGCGCTCGACTGGGTGACCGACGTCGGCCGCGGAAACGCCTTGTACGTGCGCGAGCTGGTCCGCGGCGCCGTCGAGGCCGGCGCGCTCGTTCACTCGCCGGGATTCTGGCGGCTCGAAGCCCGTCCCAGCGCGAGTCCGTCGCTCGTCGACCTGGTCGCGCAGCGGATGGATGGGCTGATGGCAGACCACCGGCGGGCGGTCGAGTTGCTGGCGCTCGGCGAGCCGCTAGCGCTCGGTGAGATCGGAGCGATGACGTCCGAGGACACGTTGCTCGAGGCGGAATCCCACGGGCTGATCGCGACGAGCGACGGCGAGGTTCGGCTGGCTCATCCGCTGTACGGCGAGGTGGTCCGTGCGACGCTCCCGCCGCTCAGGACCCGGAGCCTACGGCTGGCGCTGGTGGAAGTCATCGAGGCCCGGCGCGGCTTCGGCCCAGACGATGCCCTGCGTGCAGCGCGCCTCCGCCTGGACGCCGGGGTTGCGCTCTCGGCTGGCCTCGCGCTCGACGCGGCGCGCGCGGCGAACCGAGCCGGTGACCCCGACCTCGGCGCGGAGCTCGTGGAACTCGCGGGTGCCGACGGCGACCTGGCCGCGGCGATGCTCCTGGCCCAGTCACACACGATGCGCAACCGCTACGAGCGGGCGGAGGCAGCGCTGGCGGCGGTCGAGCCGCTCGCCCCGGGGGACCCGAACGCTCGTGACTACCTCCGACAGCGGCTGTGGCTATATCACTGGGGGCTGCGACGCACCGCCGACACCGGCGCGCTCCTGGATCGCGCCCAGACATGGTCAGAGGAAGCCAGCTGGCGCCGGTTCACAGCGCGGATCCGTCTCACATACGCCGCACTCAGCGAAGGGTTCGGAACGCCGCTCGATCCCGCCGAGAGCGCCGCCGACCCAGGTGTATCCGATCATGCCCGACGCTCGATCGTGGCGATGCGGACGATGTCGGCGTTCCTGTCCGGGCAGGGCGACGCCGCGGCGGCGACGGCCTTCGCCGCTCGGCCGTCGATTCCCCTGCGTGACGACGCCGATACGAGCGCTCTCGCCGTGCTGAGCCTGATCGCGGTCGAGGCCGGCCACCGGTGGGCCGAGCTCGAGCAGTACATGAGCGAGGTCGTGCGCCACGCCGTCCGCGGTCGCGACCACGGGGCCGCGGGATTGTCGGCCTTCACGCTCGCGCGACTGCACTTTCTCAAGGGACGGTATCGAGACGCGGTTCGCTGGCTTGCCGAGGCCGAGGTGCACTTCGGGCAGCACGATCCGTTCAACGTGATGCTCGGAGTTCGCGGGCTGCAAGTCGGGGTCGCGTCCTTCACCGGCGACTTCGAACGCACGATCACGGCGCTGGACCGCCTGCATGCCTGGTGCGAGAGCCACCCGCCTCTGCCGCCACAACGCGTGCCCCTTCGTCGCGCCGAAGGCTGGGCGCTGCGCATGCGCAACGGCGCCGAAGCCGGTCGTCAGCTGCTCGAGGACGCCGTCTCACTGGAGGACATGGTGGGGCTGTCGCCCCAGCTGGCCTACGACGCGCTGCGAGCAGGAGCGCCGGCCGCGCCCGCGCTCGAGCGGATGGCCGCCCGCAACGAGTCGCGGCTTGTCACCGCCTACGCACGCCACGGCTCGGCGAAGGCGGCCCACGACGGCGACGCACTGATCGAGGCGGCCGAGGAGATGGCGGGGATCGGCGCCCTCCGCTACGCCGTCGAGGCCGCCAGCGACGCCGCGACCGCATACCTCTCGGCCGGGCTTCAGGATTCGGCTCGCCGAGCAGCGGCCCGCGCCCGGGAACTGCACGTTCGCGATCAGGGCGCCGAGCTCCCCCGGATCGACGGTCTCGACGCCACCGCGATCGATCTCACCCCACGCGAGGCGCAGCTGATCGAACTCGCCCGCCAGGGCCTCAGCAACGCCGACATCGCCGACCGTCTCGTGCTCTCGGTGCGGACCGTCGAGACGCATCTGTATCGGGGCATGCAGAAGCTCGGCATCAACGACCGCCACGATCTCTGAGCCGGACGCGGCGTCCGCCGGCGCCGCGGTAGCGGCCTATCGGCTCGGTGGGTTACAAATCGCACGGGGCTTGTCGAGCAGGTCATCGGTGCCGATCCGACACCAGATGACGTGCGGCTGTCCCTGGCGAACCGCTCGTCCGAACGTGTAGATCGCGCACGTGTCTCTGCTCAATCGCAGTTCGAAGAAGCCGGGGTGGTCTTTGAGCTCTCGCACCAACGGTCCCCCGGGATCGTCCGGCGGCGTGGTACTGAGCGGCGCGACGAACTTCTTGACGGCAGCGCGGAATAGTTGCCGTTGCGGCGGAGTGAGCAGTGCGTAATCGCGTTTGAACTGCGCCAGGCGTTCGAAGGTAGGTGCCGGATTGCTCGGCGCGTTCGTGAACTCGTCGAGAAACTCGCCAAGCGAGTAAGTCACATGGCCGACGCCGGCCTCGTGTTCGTGCTTGACCTGGTCCTCGATACTGGCGGCACGTAACCGCACGCCATCCTGCGCTGGCTCGATTACCACATACTCGACGTCACTGAGGTGGCACAGCGAGATCGCCTCTGCGCTCAACTTGCTTACATGGACGACCGTTGACGCCGCCAGAACCGAAAACGGGACTGTGGTTTCCACCGGCGGAGTCAGTCCTGGCGACAGTTCGTCGTCATGCTGCATGCGACAGACACCTGCTCCGTGTTTGCGCAAAGAAGCTAAAGGTCCCGGCAGAAACCTCGAGATAGCCCCATCTGCGCCCTTGTGGCTGTAAACGATAACACCGTGGCATCAACTGAGCAACGATCGGGAAGCTGTCTATTGCTAGCCCAATTCCCACCGAGCGGACGAGCGCGGTTGTCCGCCTGGGAGGGTAGGCTCGCGGCGCGCGCGGCGGCGCCGGGTCGCGGCCGAGAAAGGTGTCAGGTTGGAGGCTCGAGGCGATGGTGATCGGGAGGTCGAAGCGGCGGACGGCGTCGCCGCGACCAGTCGCCCGAAGTGGCGCGTTGGGGAGCCGCTCACGTCGCTCGAGCAGCAACTCCTTGGCGCGGCTGCCGCCGGGGAGATGCTGACCGGCGAAGGCGATCCAGCCGATCCCACTACGACATCGCTGCGCGCGGAGGTCCTGTGCCACCTGCTGGCCGAGCCGACGTGGCAGGTGTCCGCCAAGGGCGTCCGGCTTTCGCAGGTGCGGATCGACGGCGAGATCGACCTCGAGTTTCAGACGCTGCGGTGCCCGCTGTTGATGGGTCGGTGCGTCGTCGAGAGCGAAGGGCCCGTCAACCTCAACTGCGCGACAGCGCCGGGAATCGCTATCGCCGGATGCAGCTTGCCCGGATTGTCCGGCATCGCGCTGCGGGTCAGCACGGTGTTGGACCTGTCCCTCTCACAATTCGCCGGCCCGGTCGACCTTCGCGCGGCGCGGATCGACGGGGAGCTCGTCGCGCCGGAGGCACGATTCGGGGGCAGGCTGGTCGCGCTCAGCGCCGAGAACTTGCGGGTCGAGGGGAACGTCGTGCTCAACAAGGTGACCACCACCGACGGCGGCATCAATCTCTGCGGCGCGAAGATCGCCGGGATGCTGCAGTGCACCGGGGCGAGCCTCGGTGGCGCGGTGAACGCAGGCGACGGAACCCCCTGCTCGCTGCTCGCCGAGTGGATCGACGTAGGCAGCTCGCTGCGGATCAACGAACGGTTCACCGCCGCGCACACGATCATGCTGCTCGGTGCGCGCGTCGGCGGCAACTTCAACTGCCGCAGAGCCGTCTTGAACGGCGCCGGCTTCGCGCTCAACTGCGAGCGCCTGTCGGTCGGAGGCAACCTGCTGGCCGGAGGGCTGTCGACGACTGCCGGCGGGGTCGATCTGCGCGGGGCTCAGATCGGTGGCGCGCTCCAGTGCAGCGGCGCGAGCCTGCGCGGAGCGCTCAAGGCTCCAGGCGGAACGTGGTGCGCGCTGTTCGGCGAGTGGATGCACGTCGGCGGGCCGATCCGACTCAACGACAAGTTCGCGGCGGCCAACACCGTGTGGTTGCTCGGGTCGAGGATCGACGCAAACCTGAACCTGCGGAAGGCGTCGCTCGCGGGCGCGACGTGCGCGTTCCAGGGCGAGCGGGTCAAGGTCGCCGGCAACGTCCTGGGCGAGGATCTCGTCGCGAGGATGGGGAATGCGGCGGCGACAGGAGGGTCCGCGCTCAATCTGCAGTCCGCGGAGATCGACGGGAACCTCAAGCTCGACCGCGCGCAGTTGGTTAGCTCCGGATCCGCACTGCTCGCCGAGCGCCTGAAGGTCGGAGGCGATGTGCTGCTCGAGCAAACGAAGTTCGAGCAGGGCGCCGTGAGGCTTGCCGGCGCAAACATCACCGGCAGGCTGCGATGGGCTCCGGCCGAGGTGCCGACCGCCGTGGTGAACGTCGCAAGAGCCACGGTTGGGGGGCTCGACGAGGCCTGGTCGCTTCCCAATGGTGGTTGGCCGGCCGGGGGGCGACTCCACCTCGACGGCTTCTCCTACGGCGACCTCGTGGCCGACCGGGCGGTGACCGTCGGCGAGCGGCTCGATTGGATCCGGAGCCAGTGGCCGGCCCGGGACGGCCGCGCTCGATTTGGGCCAGGCCCGTACGAGGAGCTGGCCGGCGCGTATCACCGGTCCGGGCGGGACGCCGAAGCGCGCGCGGTCGCGATCGCTCGGCGGGGCGATATCCACCGGTTCGAGCCGATGACGAAGGTTCGAGCGCTGTGGGATCGCGTCCTGTACGCGACGATCCGCTACGGGTACGAGTCCTGGCGGGCGGTACTGCTGCTCGCTGCGGTGTTCGTCGTCGCGATCGGGGTGTTCTCGCTCGCTGCTCGCCACGCGAACCTGTTCGTTCCAGTGACGACCTCGGCAGCGGGACACGCGCCGCCGCCCGTGACCAAGTGCACGAGTGAATATCCGTGCTTCGAGGCTGTGGGGTACTCGATCGACACCGTGATCCCGCTGATCAACGTGCACCAGGCGGCGTATTGGGCACCGAACTCAAGCACTACCGCCGGCGCGCTGCTGACCGTGTTCACATGGCTGTGCACAGCGCTGGGCTGGCTGCTCGCGACGCTGACTCTCGCCGGGGTCACGGGTGTCATCCAGGGTGAGCAGTCGACGTAGGCTCCCGCCCGCCCATGTCTAGCCGGACCCCCGCTGCGACGCGCCTGTCGCCGGCAACTCATTCGCCGGCGCGCCGGCGGCTGCTCGCAGCGACACTGTTCGGCGCTTTGATCGTTCTGCTCTGCGCCGCCTGCGGCGCCGGCGTGCGTGCGACGGACAAGCTGTCGTGCAATGGATCGCCGGTGTTGTGCTCCCGGCCGCTGAACGAGGTGATCTTCCCCGGCACGCACAACTCTTTCGCCGCTTCAGATGAGCCCGGCTGGTACTTCGCCAACCAGACCTATCCGATCGCTCGTCAGCTTCAGGCCGGCATCCGCGCATTTCTTATCGATATCCACTATGGCGTGTATGACCCGGCTAACGGCCGTGTCCGAACCGACCTCACCGCCGAGGGCTCAGATCGGAACAAGGTAGCCAAGCAGTTGCCGGCGAGCGCTCTGCAGGTTGCCGACCGCGTCGCCGGCGGTATCGGCCTCGGCACACTGACAGGAAAGCCGGAGCCGTATCTCTGTCACACCCTGTGCGAGCTCGGCGCGGAGCCACTCGGCCGCGAGCTGGACGGGGTCGCGACGTTCCTCCGCGAGCATCCCGACCAGGTGCTGGTCGTGATCGTCGAGGATTACGTGCCGGCCTCGACGATCAAACAGGCGTTCGGCTCGGCAGGGCTTACGCGATACGTCGCAACCCTGAAGCTGCACGCGCCACTTCCGACCCTCGGCGAACTGATCAAGACAGATCACCGCCTGGTCGTCTTCGCGGAAGTGAAAGGGGGTTCGCCGTCCTGGTACATGCCCGCCTTCTCGTTCATCCAGGACACCCCGCTCGGCGCAGTGCACCCGGGTCAGCTCAGCTGCGCTCGCTACCGGGGCGATGCCGACAGCCCGATGCTCTTGATCAATCACTGGATCCCCCCGTTCCCTCCGAGCCTCACTTTGAACACGCAGATCGGGCGTGCGGTCGTTCTGCGCGCCCGCATCTTGCGGTGCACCCGCGAGCGCTCCATCTCCGGCGCGATCGTGGCCGTTGACTTCTACCAGCGCACCGCCGTGGTCGAGGTCGCGCAGCAGCTCAACTCCCAGCGCCGCTGAGCACCCGGATGAGGTGCCGCGCTACGCCTGGGGCGTGTCAACCAATTGGTGAACTAGCCCCGGGAGGGAGCCCGATCGCCCCGGTGGAACCAGCGCTCGACCAGGAAGTGCGAGATCGAAATCCCCGGCGGCAGCACCAGCTCCGCGCTCCGGCCCGAGAGCCCCGCGCCAACCTCCTCACGAGTGAACCATCGCACGTCTTCGAGCTCGCCATCGTGTGGAACCGGGTCGCCGCCGTCAGCGTGCGCCTCGAAGCCGAGCATCACCGACGCCGGGAACGGCCATGGCTGCGACGCGACGAAACGAGGGTCGTGGGCGGTGATGCCGGACTCCTCCTTGACCTCTCGGATGACCGCCTCCTCGAGTGACTCACCGGGCCCCACGAACCCCGCGAGCACCGAGTACTGTCCCGGCGGCCATCCAGTCTGGCGGCCGAGGAGCGCACGCCCCTCGTGCTCGACAAGCACGATCACGGCCGGGTCGGTGCGCGGAAAATGCTGTCCGCCACACGCAGGGCAGGTACGTGAGAAGCCGGCATCGCTGACCACCAGGGCGGCTCCGCACGCCGGGCAGAACCGGTGGCGGCGATGCCAATTGAGGAGTGCGACGAGGTAGGCGGCAAGGCCCGCCTCGGGTGGCGCCAGCAAACGTCCGGCCTCTCGTAACGTCGCGATCCGACCTTGCTCGGTAAGGCGCCGCCGCGCCTCCGGGGGTTGTGCGTCGAAGTCGACCGCGAACAGCGCGACGTCGTCGTCGAGGCCAAGCATCACCGGCCAGCCCTGGTCCGCAGCACCGTTTGCGTGCGCCGGCACCGGCACCCGCAGCAGCGACACGGGTGGGTCGCTGGTCACCAGCACGCCGTCGGCGCTCGCCACGACCGCCCGACTCGCCGGATCCTCAATGCGCCTGGCAAGCCACAGCGGATCCAGCCGCTCCGCCGCGGCGCGATCAAGCGCCATCCCCGAGAAGGTCAGCACCAAACCCACGTTACGACACCGACGGTTAGACGACGCCCGGCGCGCCATCGGCGATGGCTCTAGGATGCGGTAGATCGCAGTGGTCACCGCGGCGCGAACCGATCCCAGCTATTGCCGATGAAGGCGGTCTGCGAGTACCTCGACTACTCCGGGCGTGACGACGTGCTCTCCGGCGGAGTGCGCATGGTGCCGATCGAGACGCCGGCGGGTCAGTTCAAGGTGTGGACCAAGCGGATCGGCAACAACCCGGCGCTGCAAGTGCTTCTGCTCCACGGAGGTCCCGGCGCGACTCACGAATACCTCGAAGCCTGCGACAGCTTCCTCCCCGCGGCCGGCATCGAGTACTACTACTACGACCAGCTGGGCTCCGCCTACAGCGACCAGCCTGAGGACAGCTCGCTGTGGGAACTCGATCGCTTCGTCGACGAGGTAGAGCAGGTCCGGCGTGCGCTCGCCCTCGAGCGGGACAGCTTCGTGCTGTACGGGCAATCGTGGGGCGGGATCCTCGCCATCGAGTACGCCCTCGCGCATCCCGACAGGCTCAAGGGTCTCGTCATCTCCAACATGATGTCTGACGTCCCCGCGTACAACGCGTACGCCCAGGACGTGCTCAAGCCCGCCATGGATCAGAACGCGCTGCACGAGATCGAATCGCTCGAGGCGTCCGGCGATATCGAGAATCCGCGCTACATGGAGCTGCTCAACAAGCACTATTACGTCGACCACATCCTGCGGCTCCCCCTCGAGGAGTGGCCGGATCCGGTGAACCGCGCCTTCGCCGCGATCAACCCGGCCCTCTATGTCTCGATGCAGGGGCCCAGCGAACTCGGGATCAGCGAGGACGCCAAGCTCGCGCAGTGGACCCGGTTCGATGACCTCTCGTCGATCGAGGTGCCCGCGCTCGTGATCGGAGCTCGCTACGACACGATGGACCCGGCGCACATGGAGGAGATGGCCAAGCGTCTGCCGCACGGGAGCTACCTGTACTGCCCGGACGGAAGTCACATGGCGATGTACGACGATCAGCGCACCTACTTTACAGGCCTGGTCGAGTTTCTTCGCAGCCTCTGATAGTGAGTAGGGGCCCCCGGATGGTGAAGGGCGCCGGGCCGGCGTCGCTGCACGCGGCTCGGTATCGGTGACATAAGTCATGGCCGATCTAGGCCGGCCGCCACTTACGCTGTGCGCCGGCGCGCCGTACGCTGACGTCATCTTCGCGATCCAGCTTCGACGAGGTGGACGATGCCCCTGAGAGCCGTCATCTTCATCCTGTGGGGCCTGTTCTGGGTGTACTGGCTGATCGCCGCGACCGGCGCCAAGCAAGGCGTTGGCAGGCGCGGATTCCGCGTGCCGGGCCTGCTGGCGATCGTGGGGATAGTGCTGGGGCGCGTGTTCAAGCCCCACACCCTCGCCGTGCACAGCCCGATCCTGCACGTCGTCGGCACGGTCCTGTTCCTATCCGGTTTGGGTCTCGCGGTATGGGCGCGGATCTACCTCGGCCGGAATTGGGGTATGCCGATGACGGAGAAGGAGGAGCCCGAGCTCGTCACGTCAGGCCCGTATCGCTACGTCCGGCACCCGATCTACTCGGGGCTCCTGCTCGGGGTCCTCGGCACGGCGCTGGCGACCAACCTCTACTGGCTGATCGCGTTGGCGGTCGGCGGGGCCTACTTCATCTATAGCGCGACCGTCGAGGAGCGACTGATGACCAGCACGTTCCCCGCGACCTACCCCAGCTACAAGGCGAAGACCAAGATGTTGATCCCGTTCGTGCTCTGAGCCGGCTCGGCGGGAAAGCATCACGCCCACTCAAGCAACGGATCGCATATCGTGGCGCTGTGAGCGAACGAGCCCTGGTCGCGCTGCTCGAGGGCGGCGCGTTCTTCGAGTGTCCGCGGTGGCGAGACGGCCAGTGGTGGGTCTCTGACTTCTACCGCGAGGCGGTCTACACCGTCAGTACCGACGGCGCCGAGGAGCGTGTGGTGCAGGTCGAGCAGCAGCCATCCGGCCTGGGGTGGTTGCCCGACGGCTCGCTCCTGGTGGTGTCGATGAAGGATCAGCGCGTACTTCGGCGCGATCCCGACGGCAACGTGAGCCTCCACGCAGACCTCGGCGCATTCACGGACAGCTCGCTCAACGACATGGTCGTCGACGCCCAGGGACGCGCGTGGATCGGCTGCTTCGGCTTTGACCTGATGGCGTTCGCCGATCCGCAGCCGGCGCCGCTGATGCGAGTCGATCCGGACGGCGCCGCGACGATCGCCGCCGAGGAGCTGATGTTTCCCAACGGCTCGGTGATCACTCCCGACGGTACGACGCTTATCGTCGGCGAGACCGCCGGTTGCCGCTACACCGCGTTCACGATCAAGGGCGACGGCTCCCTGACCGACCGCCGCGTCTGGGCGCAGCTGGCGCCAACGCCGGAGCTGGGGCCGCTCCAGGAAATGCTTCCTCAGATCGCCGTCGGCCCAGACGGGTGCACCCTCGACGCCGAAGGTCACATCTGGTCGGCCGACGAAGCCGGCGGCCGCTGCATCCGGATCGCGCCCGGCGGCGCGATCGTCGAGGAGATCCGCACGCCCGAGGGCCTCGGCTGCTTCGCGTGCGGGCTCGGTGGCGACGACGGTCGCACGCTGCTGGTGTGTGCCGCGCCCGACTTCCTCGAGGGCAACCGGCGCGATGCGCGCGACGCGGTTCTGCTGACGGCGACCGTCGATGTCCCGCACGCGGGCCTGCCGTAGCCGGCGGATGGGCTGAGCCGGGAATGGAGATGCGCCCACTGGTCGCCGGCGACGCCTTGGCCATCCATAGCACGCTGCTGAGCGACCCGGAGATCGCCGGGTGGTTCCGCTCGGACGGCGTCTTCACGCCGGCCGAGTGCGAGGAGATGGTGACCAGGAAGCTCGCCCACCGCGCCGCCCACGGCTTCGGCTGGTCGCTGGCGTGGGAGGGTGACACCTGCATCGGGTGGAGCGTCGCGCAGTACTGCATCGTCGACGGCGGCTGTGAGGTCGAGATCGGATGGACCGTCGCGCGGTCGCACTGGCGCCGAGGCATCGCCACCGCGCTTGGCCGGCAGGCGATCACCGAGGTCGGTTCGCTTGCGCTGGACAGCATCGTCGCCTACGCGCGCGAGGACAACGTCGCCTCGCAGGGGGTGATGGCCAAGCTCGGCATGACGTTCGACAAGAGCTTCGACCTTCACGGCGAGCCGCACGTGCTGTACCGGCTGCCCCTCCCTCGGCCATGAGGCGTCGAGTGGGCCGCGCGGCCATGGGCTAGGGAAACACCCGGGGCTGCCTCCAGGTGATGATTCAGGCGGGCGGGTCGACGCCGAGCTCGGCGATCAGCATCGTCCCGCGCGGACCGTTGTCGCCGAGCCGGTCCGGGACGGTCGCGCCGGCGGCGAGCAGGATCCGCACGATCTCCGCGTAGGGCTCTTTCGGGATCTCGTCGATCGTCTGCATCGATGGGCCGCCTTCGGGCTCCTGACAGTGGCGCGAGCCGTGCAGAGCGGCACCGATCGCGCTGCCGCCGTTGCGGAAGACGAGCGCCGCCCCGCGCTGCACGAGCTCGCGCGTCATGGGCACGCGGCGGCGCCAGCAGGCGTCACCGAGCGGGATCTCCTCGCCGTCCGGGTCGCCGTCGATTCGCGCGCCCGCGTCGAGCAGCCGCCGCATCGCCTCCAGATGGCCTCCCTGGATCGACATCATCACCATCTCGTCGAGCACCGAGAGCGCGACTCCGCCAGGCACGGCCTCGTTCCTGCCGGAGACGAGCGCCCCGAGTGCACGGTCGTCACCGGTGATCGCCGCCACGTCGGCGCCCCGATCGCGCAGGAGCGCGGCCACCTCGTCCTCGCCCCAGCGGACCGCGACCTGCAACGGCGTGAGGCCGTGCTCGTCGGGCGCGTCGATCGGAGCGCCGGCGTCGAGCAGTGCGGCGACCGTCCGCGGCGGGCGCCGCCGCCAGACCGCCTGGTGTAGGTGGCCCTTGTCCGCCCGGGCGCCGTGCGTGCAGAACATCTCGACCATCTCGGGGTTCGGGAAGTTGAGCGCCCGCCCGAGGTCGTAGTCGACGAAGTGCTGCATGGCGCCGGAGTCGATGACGAGCATCGCGCACGTCGGGTCGCGGAACTCGCACGCGTGATAGAGGACCTCGTTGCCGTTGTAGCCCTCGCGATCGTCGGTCGGGTTGGCGCCCGCCTCGAGGAGCATCCGCGTCAGCTCGGGGTCGCCGGCGATCCCGGCGGCGCCGTACAGAGCGACCTGGAGCCAGTCGCCCTTGATGAACGACGCGTTCGGATCGGCTCCGTCCGCGAGCAGGCGGCGCACGACCTCGCGGATCCCCGGCGCCCGCTCCGGGTCGCCGCGGAGCAGCCGCGAGAAGCAGGCATAGAGGATCGGCTCCCAGCCGTTCGGGCCGGTCGGCTCGCTCACCGCGGCCGGCCGGGCCGCCAGCCGGCGCGACACCTCGTCGGCCTCGCCGGTGGCGCACGCGCACGCGAGGTCGTGACGGGCGAGCGCGGGATCCGCGTCGAGCAGCGCCCGCACGCGCCGCAGGTCGTCCGACGTTGCCGACGCGATCAGCGTGCGGGCGCGTGCGGAGGCGTCGAGGGTGAGAGCCTCGACGTGGAACTTAAGCCGCGGCCACGAGCGGAATCCGTACTCGTGCGCGATCGCCAGCTGTGCGAGTGCGATTGACGAGAACTCGCCCGCCTTGCGGCGGCGCTTGGCCTCGTCGCGCAGATGGCGAAGGTCCGGACGGGGCGGCAGAGGATTGGGACGGTCGGCGGCGCCTGACGGCGGCGCCTCGGTCGGCTCGGACATGTCAACTCCTCTCGGTCTCCGGCGGGTCCGCACGCCGGGCCGGGAGTCACGTCCGTCACCGGTGCCGTCGCGTAGTCAACACAGCTGGGCCTGTGGCCCTTTCCGCGGACCGGGTGCGTCCTGCACGCACCCGGTGACGATACCCGACGGGAGTCCGCCGGTCACGGCTCGAGCTAGGCCGCACGCCCGGCTGTCACGATCGCCGCTCCGGCGGTGGCGGCCCTCGATCGCGGGACGATCAGCGCGCTCAGCACGCCCACGATCAGCGCGCCGGCGCACATGCCGAACGCGAGCGTGAATCCGGAGTTGGTCGGCAGTCCATGGCGGGCCGAAGCTGTGATGCAGGTCGTGGCCAGCTGCGCGCCGAACGCGCCGCCGAGGGTGCGCATCACGGTGTTGACGCCGGTCGCGACTCCCGTCTGGTCCTGGCGGACCGCTGCCACGATCAGGTTGGCGAGCGAGCTCAGCCCGAGCCCGAGCCCGAGTCCAAGCACGACCGTCGCCCCGAGCAGCTCGAGGGTGGTCGCGTGCGCGTCGAACAGCGCCACGTACGCGATCAGCACGCACGCCATCCCGGCCTGCAGCTGTGTCCGCGATCCGAGCCGCCGCTCGATCCGGCCCGCGTACGGTCCGACGATCAGCTGCACCGCCGCGGTTGGGAGCATGAACAGGCCGGCCGCGATCGCCGTGCCGCCGAACCCGACGCCGCTGCTCCTCGGGAGCTCCACCAGCGCGGGGATCACCGCGATCGAGGCGTACATGCCGACGCCGAGCAGGAACGCGGCCAGGTTCGTGGTCCAGACAGCGCGCACCGCCATCATCCGCATATCGACAAGCGGCTCGCTCGACCGGAGCTCCCACCGCACCCAGGCCGCGACCACCGCCGCGGCGCCGGCGAACAGCCCGAGCGTCCTCGGGGAGCCCCAGCCCCAGGTCGTGGCTTCGCTGACCGCCACGAGCAGCCCGGCCAGCCCGGTCGCCATCAGTGCCGCCGAGCCCCAGTTGACGCTTGCTGAGCCCTGCACCGGGGATCGCGGCACGCACAGGATCGTCAGCGGGGTGGTGGCCGCGAGGACCCCCAGCGGGAGCCAGAACAGCCAGTGGTATGAGAGGCCCTGGAGGATGAAGCCGGGAACAATCAGGCCGAGGCCGGCGCCGATCCCCACCAACGAGGACACGAGGCCGATCGCGCCGGCGATGCGTTCCCGTGGGAACTGGTCGCGCACGATGCCGAACGCGAGCGGGTAGATCGCGCCGCCGGCGCCCTGGATCGCCCGACCGAGCAGCATCACCGGCAGCGAGGGCGCGAGTGCGCAGATCAGCGTCCCACCCGCCAGCGCGACCATGACCGCGCTGAGCACGCGGTCCTTGCCGACGATGTCCCCGGCCCGCCCGAGGATCGGGGTGAGCACCGCGGTGCTCAGGAGGTTGATCGTCAGGATCCACGCAGCCCCGCTCGAGGTCGTCCCGAGCGCGTGCTGGATGTTCGGCAGCGCCGGAACCACGATCGCCTGGAGCAGGGCGAAGGTGGTGCCGGCGATTGCCAGGACCGCGAGGATCAGGGCATGGCGGGGGTCGCCCGGGGTCCTGAGGTCTCGCTTGATCAGGGACGGGGTGGTGGACATTTCGTGTTCGCCTCCTTGGAGTCTGGGTTCGACGATGCGTCCACCGTACGAGCCCCAGGGGAGACTTCCAATAGCTATAAAGCGCCTTTAGATATCCAATCGTCTCAATTGACGATGCCGTATGGTGTCGTGGCGAATGGATCTGGTTGGCGAGGCCATCGCGGCGATGCGCACGGGCGAGCCCCAGGCGGCGAGGGCACTGCTCAAGCCGCCGTGGGGGCTTCGCTTCAACGCGGCCGGGGGCGCCGGCGTTCAGGTGATCCTGCGCGGGGAGGCATGGCTGCTGCCGCCCGACGCGGGCGAGCCGATCCACATGGCGGCGGGCGACGTTGCGCTGATCCGCCGGCAGCGGCCGCACGGCATGGCCGACGATCCGAACACCCCGCTCTACGACGTGACGATCGACGAGCACGACCCCGCCGCGCACTGGCCCGCGGACGGAAGCGCGATGGACGAGCGCGTGCCGGGGACCGTGCTGCTCGGCGCGAGCTACTACCTGAACGGCGCCCGCCCGCATCCGCTGTTCGAGAGCCTGCCGGACGTCATCCACCTGCCGGCGCGGATCGGGGCGCCCGGCCCGGTTCGCACGGTCGTCGAACTACTCGGGGCCGAGATGGACTCGGAGCGCCCCGGAGCGAGCGCCGCCGTGCCTGCGCTGCTCGATCTGCTCCTGCTCTACACGATGCGGACGTGGCTCGAGACGACCACACAGCCGCTCGGCTGGGCCCAGGCGCTCCGCGACCCGGCGCTGCGCGTCGCGCTCGGTGCCATCCAGCAGCGGCCGGGCGAGCCCTGGACGGTCGCGTCGCTCGCGCGTGAGGCGTCGCTCTCGCGGGCGGCGTTCGCGCGCCGCTTCAACTCGCTCACGGGTCAGCCGCCGCTCAGCTACCTGACGTGGTGGCGCATGACGATCGCCGCCCGGCTCCTGCAGACGAGCGACGCGTCGATGGAGGCGATCGCCGGCCGGGTCGGGTACAGCTCGGAGTACGCGTTCAGCAAAGCGTTCAAGCGCGAGCTCGGGCTCGCTCCGGCGCACTACCGCCGCCAGCAGCGGGCCACCGCCGAGACGCGGTGACGACGACGGCGGTGTAGCCCATCGTGAAAGCACCCCCCGCCGCGTCGATCGCGGCCCCGATACCCGCCAGCACCTGCTCGAGCTTGGCCGCCGGGAACTGGCTGTGGTCGCCGTGCGTGACTACCTGGTCGAGCCACTCGTCGCGCCGGTAGGACCGCTCCCATTCGAACCGCCACTGCTCGGGCTCGCCGAAGGTGCCTCCCTTCCGGATCCCGTCGGCGGCTCGGGTGAACCCGGTCGAGTAGGCGTCGAGCGCGGATCTGCCGTCGCCGTGGAGGTACGGCAGGTCGGGCATCACCCGGCGATACACCGCGGCGAAGGCCTCGGCAACGCCGGACGGAGGCTCGCCGATGTTCCAGAACGCCCGGCAACGGGCTGTCGCCTATCGCCTTACCGACATCGACCGCCGGCTCGAGGACTTCGAGCGACGCCTGACCGCCGGCGGGCTCTGACCCGGGCGCGATCCGCCCGCTCCCGCCAGCCGGCGCACCAATGCCGGGCTCGTTCGTGGCGACGCCTGACGGGCTCTTGGCTCGCCTGGCCGGTAGCGGCCAGGCGAGCCTGTGCTGCCTTACTCGATCGTGAGTGGCGTGCCGATGGGCAGCAGCCTGGCCAGCTGCACGATCTCCCAGTTGGGCACGCGGATGCAGCCGTGGGACGGATGTCCGGGGATCAGCGACGGCTCGTTCGTGCCGTGGATCCCGATCACGCCGCCGCCGGGCCAGTCGGTCTCGACGTTGGACAGTGCGGAGGTGCCGAATGCCAGCGGTCCGTAGATGCTGCCCGCGCCAAACCCGGTCAGCCGGTCCCGGATGTAGAACTGCCCATGAGGCGTGGGCGTACTGGGCGCGCCGGTGCCTACGCGCGTGGAGAAGATCACCTTGCCGTTGCGGTACAGCGTGAGCGTCGTGTTCTCGGTCGAGACCACCACGTAGGTGTGCACGGTCTGGGGTGCTCCAAGCGTCCACTCAGGGACCCAGCCGATCTGACCGGCGGGTCGGAGCGGCAGCCGCACCTGCACCCACCAGGCGCCGTGGACCATCACTCGCTGCTGTTCGAACAGCAGCTCGCTGGTCCCGTCCTGCGTGGTCAGCCCCAGGTACCCGAGCACGTGCGCGTGCCCGGACGGGCTGGCGTAGGCGTTTGTGCCGCTCTCGAGGTAGGCCCAGGTCGACTTGAACCCGGGGTGCGAGAGCACCTGGCGCTTGACGCGCGCGGCCTGGCCGGCGGCCGGGACCGCGAGTGCGGCGATGATCGCGAGGGCGCAGAGCGCCGCGGCCCGAAGGCCGCGGCGGTTGGATGCTGGATGATTCCTCATGTCACCCGGTGAAGGACGGCGCCCGCACTGCCGTCGCCGCCTTGGCGGCGAACACCTTCACCTTGACCATCTCCTTGCAGCTAGGGCTGCGTACGAAGATGGTTCCACTCTGCGTCGGCGTGACGATGAACGTCACCTTGCCGTTCTTGCCGGTGCTCCGGGAGACGGTCTTGCCGCCCGGGAGGTTGATGCGCACCTTGGTCCCTGAGACCGCCGCCCCGTGGCGGGTCACCGACACGATGATCGTGTCCTCCTGGCCGGCGCGGACCTTGTAGCCCATCGTCGATGCCCGGCACACTGCTGGAAATGTCTTGGGTGGCGGCACGACCGTCGTGGTCGCGCACGTGGTGCCGGTCAGCGTCTGGCCGGCCGGGCAGGTGGTCGGCGGCACGCACTGGCCGCCCGACAGGCTCTCGCCGCTGGGGCAGGTGGTCGGCGGTACGCACTGGCCTCCGGACAGGACCTGGCCGCTGGGGCAGGTGGTCGGCGGTACGCACTGGCCTCCGGACAGGACCTGGCCGCTCGGGCACGTGCTCGGAGGCACGCACTTCCCACCCGAGAGGACCTGCCCGTTGGGACAACTTGTCGGCGGCACGCACTGGCCGTTCACGAGCGTTTGCCCGCTGGGGCAGCTCGTCGGAGGCACGCACTTCCCACCCGACAGCACCTGCCCGCTGGGGCAGCTGGTCGGAGGCACGCACTTCCCACCCGACAGCACCTGCCCGCTGGGGCAGCTGGTCGGAGGCACACACACGCCACCGGTCAGGGTCTCGCCGGCGGGGCAGCTCGTGGGCGGGACGCACGTGCCGTTGACGAGCGTCTGCCCGCTCGGACAGCTCGGCGGCGGCGTGCAGCCGGCCTTCGGCGCGCTGATCGTGACCGTCGAAGGCGACCCCATGTAGCTGTTGGCGAGCACGTAAGTCTCGGTCACCGAGGTCGTGACCGTGAAGTGCTGCGTGGCCGTGCCGCCGCTCGACGGCGACGTGAACACCGTCGGCTGCCCGAGGCTCACAGGCCCGGTCTGGGTGCCGACGGCGCCCTGGGTGAAGTAGTTCTGGTTAAGACCCTTGTTCCCCGTGTCCGTGCTCGACGCGAGCTCGTGCACGTTGATGCCGGCGGGGATGTCCTCTGTGGTCCCCCCGAATGCCGACTCGGTGATCGTCACCGTGGCCGTGTACTGGCCGTTGACCGGCGAGACGCACTGAGAAGGACCGGCGGACACCGAGAGGATGTGCGCCGAGGCCAGCGCCGGGAAAGCAAGGACCAGCGAGAAAGCAGCGACCATGCTGCTTATCAGACGTTTGTTGACCATTCGTACTCATTCCTTGAGGTCGTGGACGTACACAGATAACGCAGAACTTGCGAAAAACTCGCGTGTTGGGGCGCCGCCGCTCCGACCGCCGAAAGCCTGGATTTCGGGGTATTTCGTGGCGCGGGATAATCGAGCGATGGACGTGAAGCCGTTCCGGATCGAGCGCTACTACGCCCGGTACGAGTTCACGACCCGCCACATGCTGTCGAGCAGCGACTGCGAGTCGCGCACGATCGAGGAGCTGCTCGGATTGGAGCCCGACGCGCACGCCCGGTTGCTCGAGACCTGGTGCGGCTATACCGAGTCGCCGGGCGCACCTGAGCTCCGCGCGGCGATCGCCGCGCTCTACGAGCGCATCGATCCAGACGACGTGATCGTCACCTCGTGCGCTGAGGAGGGCATCCTGCTCGTCCACCACGCGCTGCTCGGAGCCGGCGATCACGCGATCGTCGAGACCCCGTGCTACGAGTCAGCGCTCGAGCTCGCGCGCGCCACCGGCGCCGAGGTCACCGAGTGGCGGCGGCGCTACGAGGACGGATGGGCGCACGACCTCGACGCGCTCGAGCGATTGCTGCGGCCGAAGACCCGGCTGCTGTACGTCAACCAGCCGCACAATCCGACCGGGACGCTGATGGACCGGGCGACGTTCGAGCGAGTCGGCGAGCTGGCGGGCTCGCGCGGGCTCGTGCTGTTCTCGGACGAGGTCTACCGCGAGCTCGAGCATGATCCGCGCGACCGGCTGCCGGCGGCCTGCGACGTCGACGCGCACGCGGTGTCGCTCGGCAGCATCTCCAAGACCTACGGGCTGCCCGGGCTGCGCCTCGGCTGGGTAGCCACGCGCGACGCGGCGATTCGCCAGGCGGTCATGCGACTCAAGGACTACACGACGATCTGCTCGAGCGCCCCGAGCGAGATGCTCGTCGCGGTCGCGCTGCGGAACCGTCAGGCGCTGATCGATCGCAACCTCGAGATCGTGGAGCGGAACCTGCCGTTGATCGACGAGTTCTTCCAGCGCCACCGCGACACGTTCGAATGGGTGCGTCCGACCGCGAGCCCGATCGGGTTCGCGCGCGTCAACGGCGTGGCCGACGTGGACGAGATGTGCGCCCGGCTCGCCGATGAGGGCGTGCTGCTGCTCCCGGGATCGGTCTACGACGAGCCGGCCCACGTGCGGGTCGGCTTCGGCCGCGCCGACATGCCCGACGCTCTGCACCTGCTGGAGGCGTTCCTAGGGACACCGTCGGCCGCCTGACGAGCAGGCGCACCGCTGATTTACCCGCGGCTCCGCGGTCGTACGTCAAGTAGCGTGAAGACCGCAACCGAGGAGGAGCGATGGGCAAGCTGGTGGTCACAGAGTTTGTGTCGGTCGACGGCGTGTTCGAGGATCCGGGTGGAGCCGAGGGCTACGAGTACGGCGGCTGGACGTTCGAGTACAACCGCGGCGAGGACGGCGACAAGTTCAAGGGCGACGAGCTGACGGAGGCGCAGGTCCAGTTGTTCGGGCGGCGGACGTACGAGGGCTTCGCGGCGGCGTGGCCGTCGCGCGAGGGGCCGTTCGCGGACATGATCAACAACGGCTCGAAGTACGTCGTCTCGAACACGCTGACGGATCCGGAGTGGCAGAACACCAAGGTGATCTCGGGCGACGCCGCCGAGGGCGTCTCGAAGCTCAAGGACGAGACCGAGGGCACGATCCTCGTCGCCGGGAGCGGCACGCTCGTCCAGGCGCTGCTGGCGGCCGACCTCGTCGACGAGCTTCGGCTAATGGTGTTCCCGACGATCCTCGGGCGCGGCCGGCGCCTGTTCCCCGACGGCATCGACCGGCTCAAGTTCAAGCTGGCCGAGAGCAGGACCGTCGGCTCGGACGGCGTCCAGATCCAGGTCTACACGCGCGCGTGATGATCGACCAGCCAACCGCAGAGGACGCGCTGAAGGCGCTCGAGCCGCTCGTCGGGGAGTGGACGCTGAACGCGGTCTCGCCCGACGGCAAGCCGTGGCCCGGCGAGGCCCGCTCGACGTTCGCGTGGCACGCCTCGGGCGCGCATCTTGTGCAGACCGCGACGATCAACGTGCCCGGAGCGCCGGACAGCCTCTCGATCATTGGATGCGACGGCGCGAACGGGACCTACTTCCAGCTGTACTCCGACGAGCGGGGGGTGTGCCGGGTGTTCGGCATGAGCATCTCGGCGACCGAGTGGAAGCTGTGGCGGGAGGGGGCGCCATTCCCGCAGCGCTTCACCGGGAGATTCGAGGATGGTGGGAGCACGATCGCCGGCCGGTGGGACAAGGCGGAGGATGGTACGAACTACACGACCGACTTCCACCTGATCTACACGCGCGTGGAGTAGTGGCTCAGGGGAAGGTGGCGCTGGTGCGGCGGGCGCGCCAGTGGAGCAGGTGCGAGTCGCACCGGTACGCGCCCTCGCTCTCGGTGTAGTGGAACGTCCCGGCGAACCCGCCCGCCACTGCGTGCCCGCTGAGCTGGTAGGCGTAGGTGAGGTCGCTCAGCGGGCTGTGAGCGTGGTGCCCCAGCACGAACCGGCCGCCGGTGATGCGCAGCTGCGGGTCCGGTGGGGTGTTGCCCGCGTCGGTGCCGACCGTGCGCCCGAGCCGCTCGTTCTCGGTGCACGGGCCGAACACGTCGATCCGCCAGTTCGCGCGCCGGCCGCTCGGGAGAACCTGGAGCTGGATGTCCATGTGCCGGTTGGCCTTCCGCGAACCGCCGTCGTACACCCTCGACGCGGCCGCCACGGCCGAGACGCTCGCAGCCGGCAGCACGACCACCAGGGTGGCGGCGCCGACGGCGAGCGCTCTGACACGACGGGGTCTGCGGGCCATGATCGCTGCCTACCCCTACCGATACCTGTGGAACCCGCGGGCTAGTGGCTCTCGCGCGCGTGCTTGGGCAGCCAGAACACCGCCGCGCACGCGGCCGCCAGGAACCCGACCGCGACCAGCAGCGCGTGATCGGACGCGCCGACGAACGCGACTGGGCCATGGCCGCTGCCGAGCCGGTCGAACAGCACGGTCCCGACCGCGGCAATGCCGACCGACATCGCCAGCTGCTGGATCGCCTCGAGCAGGCCCGAGGCCGAGCCGAGCTCGTGCGGGGCGACCCCGGCCAGGATCACGTCGAACATCGGCACGAACACCATGCCCATCCCGAACCCGGTGATCGCGAGTGGGCCGGCGAGGTCCCACGCGGTCACGCCGCCGCTGTCCGAGCGCAGGACGAGATCGACGATCACGAGCCCGACGGCCATGACCGCGATCCCGATGTGCATAGTCGTCCGCCCGATCTTGGCCAGCAGCGCCGAAGACGTGATCGAGCCGCCGATCGCCATCACTGGGATCGCCACGGTCGCCACTGCGCACGCCAGCGGAGTCAGCCCGAGGCCGGTCTGGAACATGACGTTGAGCGCGATCATCATCCCGCCCATCGCGCCGATGAAGCCGAGCACGACGGCGAGGCCGGCGACGTACCCCCGGCGACGGAGGATCGATGGCTCGACGAGCGGTGCGCGGCCCTGTCGAGAGCGGCGAGCCTGGAGCGAGCCGAACGCGCCGAGAGCGACGAGGCCGATGCCTAGCAACGCGAACGACCACGCCGGCCAGCCCTGCTCGCGGCCCTCGATCAGCGGATACACGAGCGCGAAGCCACCCACCATCGCGAGCGCGACGCTCGGCACGTCGAGCCGCGCGCCCGGGGCGGACGGCGCGGACTGAGGCAGGTAGCGCCGGCCGGCTTGGATCGCGAGCAGGCCGATCGGGACGTTGACGAGGAAGATCGCTCGCCAGCCGGTCCCGGCGAGGTTGAGGTTGACGAGTGCGCCGCCGACGAGCGGGCCGGCGATCGCGGCCAGGCCCATGACCGGGCCGAACACGCCGAACGCCTTCTGCTGACCCTCGTCGCCGAACAGCTCGCGGATCAGGCCGAATCCCTGCGGCACCATGATCGCGGCCACGGCGCCCTGGAGCGCGCGCCCGGCGATCAGCGCGGCCGGCGACGGGGCGAGCGAGCACAGCACTGACGCGGCCACGAAGCCGCCGATGCCGAACAGCAGCACGCGCCGGCGCCCGAACAGGTCGCCGAGCCGGCTGCCGAGCAGCAGCGTCACCGCCATCGCGAGCATGTAGGCGGCGGAGATCCACTCGAGCGCTGCGTACGAGCCGCCGAGGTCCCGCCGGATCGCCGGCGCAGCGGTCTGAGCGATCGTCGAGTCGAGCAGGTCCATGACCGAGGCGGCAAGGACCACGAGGAAGCCCAGCCAGAGTCTCCGGCTGGAAGGCCGCGCCTGGGCGACGGCCGCCGAGGGAGTGAATGTTGTGGTTGACATGGATCGAAGCCTCCCGAGAAATGCGGTCAATTTCAGTCCGCAAAAGGCGGCCAGCGGGCCTATTGCGGCCAACTAGAGTCCGCAATCTGTGTCACCATCCGCGGCATCATGGTCCAGACATCCGCTCGCCTCCTCGCACTGCTGTCACTCCTCCAAGTCCGCCGGGAATGGACCGGCCAGGAGCTCGCCGATCGGCTCGAAGTCGGGCCGCGCACGATCCGCCGTGACGTCGACAAGCTGCGCTCGCTCGGTTATCCGGTCGAGGCCGCCCCCGGCGTCGCCGGCGGCTACCGGCTGGGCGCCGGCGGGGAGCTTCCGCCGCTCCTGCTCGACGACGCCGAGGCCGTGGCGGTGGCCGTCGGCCTGCGGACGGCGGCCACCGGGGGGATCGCCGGGATCGAGGAGACATCCGTGCGCGCGCTGACCAAGCTCGAGCAGGTGCTGCCCGACCGGCTAAGACGGCGTGTGAGCGCGCTCAGCGACGCGACGTCGACGTTCGGCGTCGAGGGCCCGCAGATCGACGCCGACGTGCTGGCGACGCTGGCGGGCGCCTGCCGTGACCGCACGCGGCTACGGTTCCCGTACATCGCCCGCGATGACAAGCCCTCACAGCGCAACACCGAGCCCCACGCAGTCGTCTACAGCGGCCACCGCTGGTACCTGGTGGCGTTCGACCTCGATCGCGACGATTGGCGCACGTTCCGCATCGACCGGATCCGCGGCCGGCTGCGACCGGGTGAGCGCGGCCGGCGGCGGACGATTCCCGGCGGCGACCCGGCCGCGTTCGTGAAGGAGCGCCTGCGTGGGGTCCGGGACGCCGAGCCCGAGCGGGAGCCGGGGACGATGCGGCTCGGGGCGCCCGCCAGCCGCGCCCGCGGCCGGATCCCGGCGCGTTACGCGGTCGTCGAGCCCGACGGCGAGGATAGCTGCATCGTCACCAGCCGGGGCGCCTGGTCGCACAGCTTCCTGGTGTGGATGGCGACGCTCGGCGAGTCGATCGAGGTGCTAGGGCCGCCGGAGTTCGCCGAGGCTGCGCGGGGACTGGCGGCGCGGCTCGGTGCCGCGGCCTGAGCCGGCTCGAAAAAGCGTCCATATAGTCCGCTTTTTCGAGCCGGCTCACTCGATCCGCCCGGCGGCAGGGCCGGAGGAGGGGATCAGGGCTGCGGTCGCGCCCCGGTCACCCGCGCGTCGATGTCGGGATGACCGAGCGCCCGCGCCACCGACACGCGATGGCGCCCGTCGAGCACGTAGTAACCGTCCGGTCGCTTGACGAGATCGACCGGCGGAAGTGCGTCGCCGCGCCGGTGGGCCAGCGCGATCCGCTGCCAGCGGCCGCGGAGAACCTCTGACGCCGGGCGGAAGCTGGCGTCGAAGTGCGGGGTCGGCTCGAGCGTGCCGACGATCGCGTCGAGCGGAACGATCTGCGCACGCGGCAACCCTCCGGCCAGCACCGCCGCCTCGCCGAGCGCACGGGGGTGCCGGCACTCGGATCGGCGCCGAATCCAGCGGCCTACGCGGGCGACCGCGTGCGCACGACGGGCGCGGCGGAAGTCGGCCTCGGCGTCGAGCGCGGGCATCCCGGTGGCGTGGTTCTGTAGGAGCGCGAACATGTCCCTGTATCGAAGGTAACCGGTGATCGTGTAGACGCCATCGGGCGGATGTCTATGCCTGCCCCTCAGTTTGTGGCCACCGGGCCTCAGGGCCGGCGGGGCGTTTCTCACCCGGGGTAATCGGCAGGCCCGATCGACCCCTGACCGCGGCGCTCGACGCTCGATCGACGAGGGCGCCCCGGAGGAGCTACAGCTCCCAGCCGAAGCAGCTGGAGCGCGCGCTCGGTCGCTCGCGCTCGTAGAACCGGTGCGCGTCGGTCCGGGTATCGGCCGAGTCGAGCTCGAGGTGCGTTGCGCCGCGCGCTCGCGCCCAGTCCTTGGCCTCGTCGAGCAGCAGCTTCCCGATCCCGAGCGATCGCCGGTCCGGGTGCACCGCAAGATCCTCCACCCACACGCGCCGCCCGAACCGCACCGAGTCGATGTCGTCGTACGCTGTGCATACCCCGACGAATTCGTCGTCGAGCGTCGCGACGAGCACGACCGCCCCATCCGCGGCGATCGCGCCGGCGAGCGCGGCGGCGGCGTGATCCGGATCCCACGCCGACGGGCGAGCGCCGGGTGGCGAGAACAGCCACTCGTACATCGACACGACCTCGTCGATGTCCTCGGGCCCGGCGGCTCTGAGCACGGGTGCGCCCATCAGCCGATGATCGCAGCCAGCTCGCCGGACAGGTCGCCGTTGCGCGCCACCGACACCCGGTCGAGTCCGAGCCAGGACGCGACCAGCTGTAGCTCGGCGGCCAGCTCGACCGCCGCGGCCGCGCGGTCCACTCCGTCCTCGGCGAACGCGCCTTGGACCAGGAGCGCGCTCGCCTGGCGGTCGGACTTGAGATCGACCCGCGCGACCAGCGTCTCGCCGAGCAGGAACGGCAGCACGTAATAGCCATGCACGCGCTTGGCCGCTGGGGTGTAGATCTCGATCCGGTAGCGGAAGTCGAACAGCCGCTCGGTGCGCTGTCGGAACCAGACCAGCGAGTCGAACGGCGACAGCAGCGCGCGGGCGTGGAGCCGGCGCGGCTGCCGGGCGTCAGGCCACAGGTACGCCGGAGCCGTCCAGCCCTCGACCTCGACCGGAATCAGCTCACCCGCCGCTGCCAGCTCCGCGACGCGGGCCTTCGAGGCGGCCCGCGGCAGCCGGAAGTAGTCGCCGATGTCGGGCTCGGTGGCCACGCCGAGCGCGCGGGCGGCGATCCGCACGAGCTCGCGCTGCGCGTCGTCCGGGCTCGGCGTCGGCTGCTCGAGAATCGCGGTCGGGAGCACCCGGTCGATCGTGTCGTACAGCCGCTCGAAGTTGACCCTCCTGGCGGCCGCTATCTGCCCGGTGAAGAACAGGTGCTCGAGCGCGACCTTGCCCTCGTGCCAGTTCCACATGTGCCCCGGTCGCGGCGGCGGCCGGACCGCGCCGGTGTCACGCGCGCGGATCGGCCCCTGCTCGGCGACGAGCTCGAGCGTCTCGGCCACCAGCTCCGGCTGGTTGCGAGCGATTCTCGAGATCGATCCCCACGCCTCCCGATCGACGTCCGCCATCCGCCAGCGGAACAGGGGGTGCAGCTCGACCGGGATCAGCGACGCCTCGTGTGCCCAGTACTCGATCAGCCGGCGGTCGATCTTGCCCGCGCCGTGGCCCGTGATGCGGTCAAGGCGGGCCGGGTCATACGGACCGAGCCGCGAGAACACCGGCATGTAATGCGCGCGCGTGAACACGTTGACCGAGTCCAGCTGAAGCAGGCCGAGCCGCTCGACGAGGGCAGCGATCTGGTTGACGCTCGGCGGCCTCGCCGGCCGCGGCCGGCCGAAGCCCTGGGCCGCGAGCGCGATCCGTCGGGCGCTCTCGATGCTCAGCTTGCGAACGGGTGGGGATTGGATCGGAGGCATCGAGCGGGGGGCAACGCGGTCGCGTTCCAATATGTCGGGTCACGCGGATGGGCGATGTCTAGGGGCCAAGCGCGGTCAAGCGCCGTCCCGCGTGTGCCGATCAAACGAGCATGGAAGCGTCGTCTCTGCCGCTCGGAAGGCCGGTCCGGCAGCGGATCGGCCGGCGGGCCGCGGCCGTCGCGCTGCTCGCGGTGGCCGGGCTGTGGCTGGTCCTCCACAAGGACGTCAGCTATTACAAGATCACGTCGGGATCGATGGAGCCGACCCTGCGGATCGGCGAGCGGGTCGCCGCCGACAGTTCCCGCACCCCGCAGGTGGGCGACATCGTGCTATTCCATCCGCCGGCGGGGGCGCGCCCGCGCGATCCGCTGTGCGGCGTGGCCGACGAGGGCGCCGGCTCTGCGCAACCCTGCGGCGTCTCCGTCCCGCAGGAGTCGAGCGACACGTTCATCAAGCGTGTGGTCGCCGGCCCAGGCGACACGGTCGCGATCGTCGACGGCCACGCCGTGGTCAACGGCGTCACCGAGAACGAGCCGTACATCGAACCGTGCGGCGCCGTCACCACCACGTGCAGCTTCCCGACGCCTGTGCGAGTGCCGGCGGGCGACTACTACATGCTCGGCGACAACCGCGCCGTCTCAGACGACAGCCGCTTCTGGGGACCGGTCCCGAGCGCGTGGATCATCGGCACGGTCGTGCGCTGCTCGGACCTGCGCACCGTGTGCCACGCGGTCCGCTGACGGGCTCGCCGGCAGCTGACCGCGAGTGCGGCTATCCCGGCCCCGGCTACTGATACAGCACGAGCTGGTGCACGCAGAACGCGAAGAACAGCGCCAGCAGGCTCCAGGTGATCGGCCAGCTGAGCGTGCGCAGGAACGACACGTCGAAGTGGCCGAAGCGCAGCACGTACACGAAGATGCCCGCGAGCATGATCGCGTAGACGATGACCGCGGCCAGCGGCGAGAGTGCCAGGCCGATGATCGGCGCGACGATCACGCCGAGCACGACCCAGGCGGCGATCGCGAGGATGTCGACCGTGATGCTGGTGCGCTGGCGGCCGACGATCGTCATGAAGCCGGCGGCGCCGACGAGCGCGGCGACCATGAACACGCCGAGCGGCCAGCGGGAGCTGAAGTTGAAGATTGCGCCCATCAGCTTCCCGCCGATCCACAGCAGGAAGGGATCGACGACCGCGACCGCCAGGTAGCAGGCACCCATGTCGACGGTCGAATCCCACGGATTCCCGAACACCGGCCGGCGGACCACCATCGCCTCTCGCAGCGCATCCGGTGCGAGTGCCGCGCGGAAGGTTGGAGTGCTGTCAGGTTCGGTCGCCAACTCTCGGGCCTCGACGGGGAATGGTACGGAGCCGGGCGAATGCGCGCAGCGTCAGCCGTACCGCGCCACTCCGGGCCCGCCCGCGCCAGCCGCGCCGCCCCGACTGACTGATTTTCTGACCGGGATCGCTAGGGTGGGCGCGTGCGCATCGCCGTGCTTGCCGACATCCACGGAAACCTGCCCGCGCTGCGGGCGGTGCTGGCCGAGATCGACCAGGACGAGGTCGACGCGATCGTCGTCGCCGGCGACGTCGTCGGCGGTCCGCTCGTTCGCGAGACGCTCGAGCTGCTGGCGGCGCGTCGCGAGCCGACGCGCTGGATCCGCGGCAACTGCGAGCGCGAGGCGGTGGCGATCTACGACGGCGCGCCGGTGTCCGACGACTCGGCAGGTCGGGCCGCCACGTGGAGCTCGCAGGCACTGGACGGTCGCTGGCGGGACGAGCTCGCGGCGTGGCCGGTCAGCCTCGCGCTCGACGGCGTGTGCTTCTGCCACGGCTCACCCCGCCGCGACGACGAGATCATCACCCAGCTCACCCCGGACGCGGTGCTGGCCGACGCGCTCACCGATGTCGACGAGCCGCTCGTCGTGGGCGGGCACACCCATCAGCAGATGGTCCGGAACGTGCGCGGGATCGTCACCTACGCCAACGCCGGCAGCGTCGGGATGCCGTACGAGGGACACGCCGGCGCGTTCTGGATGATCGTCGACGACGGGGTGCCCGAGCCGCGCGAGACGGGCTACGACCTCGCCGCCGCGGTCGAGGAGCTCCGCGCCGCGGGCTTTCCCGACTGCGACGAGCAACTGACGGCAACGCTGCTGGATCCCACCGACCCGGATTGGGTGGCGGCGTTCTTCGAGCACGGCGCCGGCCGCGGCGAGGATCCGGGCGAGCCTCCGACCACGAGCTAGGTGGCTGGGGTCCGCGGCGCCGGTGCGGACCTGCAAATCACGTCAATGGGCGTGTCTCGCGCGGACCCTCGTCGACTCAGGCATGTGGGGCATGCATGACGCGACACGGTCAGGGCGAAACGACTCGAATGACACGTTAAGCAGGTCGGCCGCCGACCCCGGGCGGGGGCGTCGGGGGCCGGACTATGCCGTGGCGGACCGTGCGGAGGCCGGGTGTCGTGACGCGACCCGGAGCACCTTGCCGGCGGTGAGCGCGGCGAGCATCGCGGTCAGGACGAGCAGGAGCGACGCGCTCGCGAGTCGCTCGAGTTCGGCGAGCAGGATCGGCGCGGCGAAGCCGACGTAGGTCAGTGCGTAGTAGATCGCGGTGAGCGACGCGAGGTCCTCGCGCCTGGCCAGCCGCTGCGTCTCGAGCAGTCCCGCGACGAGGCACAGCCCGTAGCCGGCGCCGAGCAGCACCGCGGCGGGGACGATGAACGGCCAGCTCTGCTCGTGGGCGGCCAGGGCCCCGAGCAGCACGCCCGCGGCGATCGCGAGCAGACCGGCAAGCGCTCCGCGGACATCGCCGACCCGATCCAGTCGGCGGGCCAATGGCTGGACGAGGATCCCGAGCCCCAGTGTCAGCCCGGCCATCAGCGCCGCGAACCCGACCTCGAACGAACCGGTGCTGTGGGTGACCAGCCCGGGCAGCACCGCGAACGAGATCGACGGCGCCGCGAACGTCCACGGCGCCATCGGCGCGACGATGCCGCGAAAGCGGGCGTGTCCGGCCGACGGCACGTGCAGCAGCTGGCCGATCGTCATCCGCGACTCGCTCCGGATGACGGTCTCGGGCGCGCCGGCCACGACCACCAGCGCGATCACCATCACCCCCAGGTGGGGCACGTACGCCGTCACCAGCGGGTCGGGCGCCCATTGGGCCAGCAGGCCGGCCACGAGCGGGCCGAGCCCGAACCCGGCCGACAACGCGATCGCCGCGCGGCGCGCGCCGGTCTGCTCGCCGGCGCCGGGGTCGTACGGCGCCACCGACAGCTCCTTGATCCAGGCGGTCCCGGCCGCGAACATCGCGCCGCTGCATGCGCCCGCGAGGAACCGGCCGAGGTAGAGCATCAGCAGCGAGTGCGCGCCGGCGATCAGCGCGAGCGTCGCCAGCACCGACAGCATGCCGGCGCCGCGCACGATCCGCCGGCGCCCGCGCCGATCGGAGATCGGCCCGATCAGCAGCAATGCCGGGATCAGCCCGAGCGCGTAGATGCCGAACAGCGCGTCGGCGGTGCTCTCGGACACGCCCCGATGCAGGCGATAGGCAAGCAGCAGCGATGAGAACTGGTTCGCGCCCCAGGCCACTCCGAACATCACGGCGCCGACGCGCGCCCACGCAGGAATCCGTCTCACGTCTCGTAGTGCTAGCGAATCCGGCGCAGCGGGCGCCGCGCGCCGGTGAGGCGGCCGGGCAGCGTCCGCAGGGTCCGGTCAGTGACCAGCGACTTCAGCGCGGCGAACGCGTCCGGGTCGAGGCGCGCCGGTACGTCGGCCGCTATCAGCTCGAGCGCGACCTCGGATGTATAGGCTGACCGATACGGGCGCTCGGAGGTCAGCGCCTCGTACACGTCGGCCACGGCCAGCACCCGCATCGGCATCGTCTGCTCGTCCGCGGCGAGGCCGCGCGGGTAGCCATGGCCGTCGAGCCGTTCGTGGTGCGCACTGGCGAGCATGGCCAGCCCGTCGAACCCAGGGACGCGTCCGAGGATCTCCTCGGTCAGGAGCACATGCTCGCGGAACCGGGTCTGCTCAGCCTCGGTTAGCGGGCCTGGCTTGTCGAGGATCCGGTTCGAGATCGACAGCTTGCCGATGTCGTGGAGCAGCGCCGCCCGCCCGAGCTCGCGCAGCGCCGGGTTGTCGAAGCCGAGCAACGTCCCCATCCCGGTGGCGATCGCGCACACGTGCTCGCAGTGCTCGTGGGTCCACGGCGACTTCGCGTCGATCACATCGGCGAACGCCTCGGCGATCCGGTCGAGCCGGTCCTCGTCCGCGGTCAGCACGCGGCCGGCCGGCTCGACTGCGGACACGTCCGGCGCCTGCAGCGACTCCCAGAACCGGGCGTCGGTGCGGAACGACCCGAGCGCCTTGACCAGCGTCGGGTCGAACCACTGCCCGCTGCGCTTGGTGGCCACGCGGTAGGCGACGTGCACCCCGCGGGCGGCATGAAACACCTCGACCGTCTGCGCGAGGCACATGATCCGGGCGGCCAGCGGGATGTCGTTCCCGCTCAGGCCGAGCGGCTGGCCGTGGCCGTTCCAATGCTCGTCGAGTGCCCGAATCGCATCGGCCGTCGCCTCGGAGAAGCCGAGCTTCAGTGCGATCTCGGCGCCGCGATGACACCGGGCCCGCATCAGCGACCGGGTCACGCGACCCTCGTTGCGGATCGCGCGCAGGCGCTCGCCCCGTTCGCTCAAAGACCCGTCGGGCGCGACGGTCTTGAGCGACCACACGAACGCGGACATCGGACGGGCCCAATCCACGAGCTTTGACGTCCGCTTGGCCTCCTGGTCGTCGGCGCCGAACAGGGCCGACATGTGGGCGGAGTTCGCGGAGCAGCCGGCGTCCTTGAGCAGCAGCGCATAGAACAGGTCAGAGCGGGCAGCCCCGTCGAGTCCGAGCACGTCGGCGAGCCGCATGCCGATTAGGCACGAGCGTCTGGCATGGCCCGGCGGCTCTCCCTCGGCCACATCCAGGGCGTTGGACAACGCGCCAATCAACTCGGACAGCGCGATCTCGTGGGAGACGCCCATCACCCGTAAGTATCGGCTTAGAGCGTCGGGACGACAACTGCGAAGGCTGCTACGCGGACGGACGCCGACGGGACCGCGAGCGCACTAGGCTTCCGGATGCGATGTGCGACCTCCACGAACACGGTCCGCTTCCGCCGCTCGAGGCCGACGAGTACCGGCTCGACACCCCGCGCGTGCGCGGGTTCATCGCGGACGTGCGCGAGCGGATCGCGCAGGCGCAGTCGCCACCACATGCCTGCGAGCTGATCAGCCCGCTGTTCGCGGAGCTGCTCGCCGACGGCGAGTGGGTCCCCGCGTCGTATCAGGAGGCGGCACCCGACAGCGGGATGGGCGGTGGGATCGGGCAGTGGCTGATGTTCCGCGCCGCCGATCGGTCGCTCGCGCTGTTCAGCCTGGTCGTGCCGCCCGGCGCGATGACGCCGGTCCACGATCACCTCGCGTGGGGACTCGTCGGCGTCTACCGCGGGGTTCAGGACGAGGAGTTCTACCGGCCCGGCGACGGGCGCCTCGCGCTCCTGCGCCGGCGCCCGGTCAACCCGGGCGACTTCTACGCGCTGCTGCCGCCGCGCGACGACGTGCATCGCGTGCGGACGACGTCTGAGGAGACCTCGGTGTCTATCCACCTGCTCGCCAACGACACCGGCTGCGTATGGCGGCACACGTTCGACGAGCGCACCGGCGAGGCCAGCCCGTTCCGCTCGGGCTACGTGAACGCAGAGTGCAGGTCCGAGTCGTGACCCCATGAGCGCGACGCTCCAGCGCCACGCGATCGGGCTCACGTGGACCGAGCCCGGCATGATGGTCCGCACCGCGCACGCGCTGCGCGACGAGGACCGGGTGTGGCTGGTCGATCCGTTCGACGATGCCCCGGCGCTGCGCGAGGCCGAGTCGCTCGGTACTCCCGGCGGCGTCTTGCAGCTGCTCGACCGCCACAACCGCGATTGCAAGGCGATCGCCACACGGCTCGGCGTGCCGCTGCTTCGCCTTCCCGACCAGGCTCCCGACACTCCGTTCGAGGTCGTGCCGGTCCTGTCGCGCTGGGGTTGGCACGAGGTCGCGCTGTGGTGGGAGCGCGAGCGCGCGCTGATCGTGGCCGAGGCGATCGGCACCGCGCCGCCGTTCGCGCTCGGGCGCCGCGCCGGCGTCCATCCGCTCCTGCGGCTCACGCCTCCAAGGTCACAACTGGCGGGGTACCGGCCGTCGATGCTGCTCGTAGGCCACGGCGCCACGATCGAGACCGACGCCGCGTCCGCCCTCGACGACGCGTTCGACCATGCGCGCTCGGACATCCCACGGTTCGTGACTTCGCTGCCCAAGCTGGTGGCGCGCCGCAACTGACTCGTCGCGCCGGATCGATCAGCGGGGCGGCCAGGGCCCGGCGCCGGCGCCGAGGCTGTTCAGCCAGTTGCGCATGTTCGTGCCGGCGGGCGTGATCTCGCCCTCCTCGTAGCCGGTCGTCGCGCGCGCGAGCGTGATGCCGTTGATCGTCGACCAGCCGTACTCGATCGCGGTCCCGCGCGACGCGTAGCGAGCGATCACCTGCCCCTGCGTGAGGATGCTCCCGGGCTTCGCGATATCGGTGATCTCCTCGGCTACGTACTGGACCTTGCCGGCGTCGGCGCCGTCGAGCAGCTCGAAGTACACGAGCGGCTGACCCGCGTACCAATCCGGCTCGATCGCGAGGATCTTCACCTGGCAGGGCGCGAGGATCGGCGCGCCGACCGGCAGTTGCGCGTCGACGCCCTGGTCGGTGCGCTCCCACACCGTCACGTACTGGAGCGGGTCGATGTAGGTCGCGTTGTTCGCGCGCACGGCGACGTGCTCGAGCAACAGCAGGTGCCTGACCTCGGACAACGGCTCGGCGTGCGCGTTGGGATCGCCGACCGGGTCGTTCGGCGTCACCGACTGGGCCTGCTGGCCGGCCGCCGGCTCGATCGCCTGCGGGCGGGCCTGCGGAATCCCCGCCGCCGTCGATGACGCGCTGCCGCCGGTGCCGTCGCCGCCGACGGCGTTGCCTCCGCACCCCCCGAGCACGAGCGCGAGCAGCACGAGCGCGAGCCTGTAGCGATGAAACATCCCTTACCGTCGATGATTCGCGGGCAGAACCGCAGTCCACGCTAGCAGTCGCCTCCGGGCACCACGCCGGGAGCGGGATAGTGTGGTGATCGTGGCCTTCGTCCCTGCAGACCGGCACCTACTCCGAGCCAAGGATCTCGCCGACGCCCGCTACTTCGAGCCGCTCGACGTCGACGACCTCGCCTGCGCGGCCGGACTGTCGCGGGCGCACTTCAGCCGCGAGTTCCGCCGGGCGTTCGGCGAATCCCCACACGCCTACCTGCTGACGCGACGACTCGAGCGCGCCGCGGCGCTGCTGCGCACGACCGACCGCTCCGTCGCCGACATCTGCTTCTCGGTCGGGCTCCAAAGCCTGGGGTCGTTCACGACGAGCTTCACGCGCACGTTCGGGGTCTCGCCGACCGCGTATCGCTCCAAGTTCCCGCCGGCGTCCGACTGGGCGCTGGTCCCGACGTGCGTGGTCCGCGCGTACGGGCGGCCACAGCGCAGCACGTTTCGAGAAGACAACCCGGAGCGGCAGAACTAGTGTGGCCAGCGTAATCACACCACGCCGTAGGAGGCCACGATGATCAAGCTCTCGACCGCGCAACTATGGGTCCACGACCAGGACGAGGCGCTCGAGTTCTATACCACCAAGCTGGGGATGGAGGTCCGCTCGGATGTGACGCTCGCGGAGATGGGCAACTTCCGCTGGCTCACCGTCGGCCCCCCCGGCCAGCCGGACATCTCGATCGTGCTGATGGCGGTCCCCGGCCCGCCGGTGATGGATGCCGACACCGCCGAGCAGGTCAAGGCGCTGATGGCCAAGGGGTTCGCCGGCACGGTGTTCTTCACCACCGACGACGTCTACGCCGACTACGAGCAGCTGAGGAGCCGTGGCGTGGAATTCTCCGAGACCCCTGAGGAGCGCCCGTACGGGATCGACTCCGGCTTCCACGATCCGTCGGGCAACACGTTTCGCCTGACGCAGGTGAGGGAGCTGTCAGGCGTGTGATTCGGGATCAGCTCGTCGGCGCGACGATCACCGGGGGGCCCGTGGGCACCCGGCTTCCGCCGGCGGGCTCCTCGGTCACGAGGATCTCGCTGACGCCACGCAGCCTCCCCGGGACGCCGATGTCGGCCGTCCCGCCGGCGGTCACGCTGAACAACGCAGCGGTCGGGGCCGGAGCCGCGCCCGGCCGCTTCAGCCACACCTCGTAGGTCCGCCCCGCCGCCGGCGCCGGCAGGTGCCGGACGAGTAGGTGGGCGTGGCCGCCGCCGATTCGAAGCTGGGCGGTTCCGGTCGAGTTCATCACGGTGGCCTGGAGCACCCTCGGGCCGGCCGGACCGCCCGTCACGACGATCGCGACCGCGATCACGAGCGCCGCGAGTGCGACGGCGGCGGCGCCCGCTAACGCGCGGCCTCCCCGTGGCAGCCGCGGGAGAATCGCGGCCAGGGCCGTGCGCCGGCGTCCCCGCCTCCGGCGCCGGGCCTCCGCGCGCACGGTGCGCACCACGCGGCGCCGAACAGGCGCCGGCAACCGGTACTGCGGCGCGGCCATCGGGAGCACATCGGCCACCCGCTGGAGCACTGCGACCTCCTCGCGGCAGGTGACGCACCGGCCCAGGTGGCGCCGGTAGGCCTCGGCCTGGTCGGGCTCGAGCGCACCGAGCACGTAGGCGGCGCTGTCGCTCCCGCAACCGTCGGGCAAGCGGCTCTCGCGCGTCATCGCGTGCCCCCGGCGGCGCACGCCGCGGTTGTCCGGTCGCCGAGCGACAGCCGCAGCTTGACCAGCCCGAGGCGCATCCGGCCCTTTACCGTGCCGGGTGGAAGCTCGAGCATGTCCGCGATCTGGCTGTGGGTGAACCCGCCGAAATAGGCGAGCTCGATCACGCGCCGCTGCTCGGTCGGAAGCCTCTCGAGCGCGCCTCGCACCTCGGTGGTCTGTATCCGGCGCTCGGCCTCGGTGTCGGTCCGCTCGGGCGCCGTGAGCTCGTCGAGGGCTTCGTCATCGATGACGTCGCGGCTGGTGGTGGCGGTCTGGTGGCGGAAGTAGTCGATCGCCTTGTTGTGGACCGCGCCGAGCACCCACGAGCGCACGCTGCCCTTGGCGCGCTCATACCTGCCCCCGCGGCGCCACAGCGACAGGAACGTCTCCTGCACGATGTCCTCAGCCATCGGGCGTCGCCCACACATTCGATACGCGAGCGAGAACGCTGCGCCGCCGTGGCGATCGAAGACCACCTCAAACGCGAGCGCGTCCGCCTGCTCGACGCGGTGCATCAAGGCCTCGTCCGTCAACGCGCGCAACTCAGCGGCGCGATTGCTGAAGGGTGCTCGGAACATCATCCCCTGCCTGGGATCAGCCCGGAATTTCCGGGTTCACCCATTCAGTTCGCAGCCGACGGCGATCCAGATCACTAACTGTTGTCGCACTCGCGGCCAGGGCTATCTACCCTGTTGGCATGGCGGACCGGATCGTCTACGTAAGCCGTCTGACTCGGCTCCCGCTCGTGGGGGCTGACGCTGCCGACATCGGCCGGGTGGTCGACGTGGTCCTCGATCTCGGCGGGCGCCCGCCGCGCGTCAACGGCTTCGTCGTGGCGGTCGGGCGCCGGCGCGTGTTCCTGGGCGCCGGCCGGATCGCAGAGATATCCAATGACGGCGTGCGCCTGCGTCGAGGCTCGATCAACCTGCGTCAGTTCTCGCTCCGCGCCGGCGAGCGGCTCGTGATCGGAGAGCTGCTCGAACGTCGCGTGCGCGGGGAGCGCGTGGTCGACGTCGGTCTCACGCCGGCGCCGGAGCCGTTCGCCTGGGAGGTGGCCACAATCGCCCTCGCTCCCGCTCGGGGGCTGACCGGCCTCGCCACCCGCAGGCGGGCTCCCGACGTGATCGACTGGAGCGAGGCCGGCGAGCTGTTCGCCGACGAGCGCCCGATCGATCGCGAGGCCGCGGCGCTCGGCGGCCTGCATCCGGTCGAGATGTCGGCGGCGATACGGCGCCTGCCGCTGAGCCGGCGGCGAGTGCTCGCCTCGGAGCTCGAGGACGACCGGCTGGCCGACCTGCTCGAGGAGCTCGACGAGGATGAGCAGGTTCGGATCGTCGAGGGGCTCGATCAGGAGCGTCTGGCCCGCGTGCTCGACGAGATGGAGGCCGACGACGCCGCCGACCTGCTCGGGGAGTTCCCCGAGTCGCGCCAGGCGGAGCTGCTCGGGGCGATGGATCCCGAGGAGGCAGAGCCCGTTCGCCGGCTGCTGATCTACAAGCCCGACACCGCCGGTGGATTGATGACGCCCGAGCCCGTGATCCTCGACGGGCACGCCACCGTCGCGGAGGCTCTTGCCCGCATCCGCAATCCCGACCTGCCGGTGCCGCTCGCCGCGCAGGTGTTCGTCTGCCGCCCGCCGCTCGAGACGCCGACGGGCCGCTTCCAGGGCGTGGTCGGCATCCAGCGTCTGCTGCGCGAGGCGCCCTCCAAGCCGCTCAGCCGATGCCTGGACGACGAATGGGAGCCGATCGCGGCCGACGCCAGCGAACGGGAGGTCGCCGAGCGGCTCGCCGCCTACGACGTCGTCGCGATTCCGGTGACGGACGCCGCCAAGCGCCTCGTCGGTGCGGTTACGATCGACGACGTGCTCGACCGTATGCTCCCCGCGGACTGGCGCATCGCCCGTGCGAGTCGCTGATGGCGCGGCGCGACGACCTCAGCACGCCTCGCGGTACCCCCGGCGGCCCGACGTACGACCCCGACACGTTTGCCCGACTCGCCGAGAAGATGGCCCGGTTCCTCGGGACGGGTCGCTACCTGGCCGCTCAGACGATGTTCGTTGTGGTGTGGATCATCCTCAACGGCGTCGCCATCACGAACGCTTGGGATCCCTACCCGTTCATCCTGCTGAACCTCGCGTTCTCGACCCAGGCCGCCTACGCGGCGCCGCTGATCCTGCTCGCACAGAACCGCCAGGCCGACCGGGATCGGTCCGAGACCGAGCGCGACCGCGAGGTCAACGCCCGCTCGCTCGCCGAGAGCGAGTACCTGGCCCGGGAGATCGCCGGCGTCCGGCTCGCGCTCGAGAGTAAGCCCGATCGCGACGACGTCGCCGAGGCGATCGAGCGGCTGACGCAGACGATCGAGCGCACCTACGGCGCGGCGTCGTACGCCGGCGGGGCGGCCGGCGAGCCCGAGCATGAGGAAGACGGGGCTGAGTAGCCGGGTTCCCGAGGGGCTTACGATAAGTGTGTGATCGCCCGCGTTCACTGGGCTTCGTTCATCGCGGTCATAGCGACGGGAATCCTGGCGGGGTGCGGGTCGAGTGGGGCAGGCTCGAGCACGACCACGCGCCACCGCACGACGACCACCCGCCACGCCCAGCGCGCGCCGGCGGCGCCGGCGCTCCCGCAGGGACGATCCGGCCAGCCGGTGATCCCCGCGCCGGGCCCCACCGGGATTCCGGCTCGATCCGCGGCGGTCGCCGTGATCAGGGCCTGGGCTGACGCGCTGCGCCACGGAGACGTGCGCGGCGCGGCCGGATACTTCGCGGTCCCGAGCGTGATGATCAACGGAACGGACGCCAGCGGCGGGGCCGTGGTGATCACGATCGGCAGCCTGTCCCAGGCGGTCGCCGCCAATGAGACGCTCCCGTGCGGCGCCAGGTTCGTGTCGGCCGACCAGCGCGGACGCTACGTCAACGCGCTGTTCCGCCTGACCGGGCGTCCGGGGCCCGGCGGCAGCGCTTGCGATGGCGGCGTCGGAGAGACCGCGCGGACGAACTTCGTGATCGTCGGCGGCCGGATCCTCGAGTGGATTCGCGCGCCCGACGATCCGGGCGACAACGGCACGCCTACTGAGCCAGCGCCCGCGCCGGCACCGCCGAGCCCGACGATTCCGCAGACCCCCGGATCGAATGTCTGAGCTCCGCTCGCGTCGTAAGATCGTGTCAATGGACGGAGATCAACTGCGGGCGCTGCAGGCGCCACTGAAGGAGCGATACCGGGACGAACCCGACGCCGCCCTCGTCACGCTGTCGGCGACCGGCGATCTGGGCGACGGTATCGCCTGCTCGGTCCAAACCGGCCGCGCGCTCGCCGAGGCCGGGCTTCACCCGGCGACCGGTGGCGACGGCTCGTTGCTGTGCTCGGGCGACATGCTGCTCGAGGCGCTGGTGGCGTGCGCCGGGGTGACGCTGCGGGCGGTCTCGACCTCGCTTGGGATCTCGGTGCCGGCGGGACGCGTACGCGCCGAGGGCGACCTCGACTTTCGCGGGACGCTCGGCGTCGACCGCGACGCGCCGGTCGGCTTCAGCGAGATCCGGCTGTCGTTCGAGCTCGAGACCGACGCCGACGAGGAGCAGCTCGCGACGCTCAAGAAGCTGACCGAGCGCTACTGCGTCGTCTACCAGACGCTCGCCGCCGGGCCGGCGCTGACGACCAGCTTCAGCGCCGCCTGACGCCGCCCGCTCGGGCGCTCGATTCGCGTGCTCGGGGTGGTCCTCCAATCAAGCGTGCAGTGGCAACCGGACGGTCACGACCAGCCCGCCACCCGGGCGGGGCGTCGCGGCGACCTCGCCGTTGTGCGCGACCACGATCGCCCGCACGATCGAGAGACCGAGGCCGTGGTGGCCGTCATCGGCGGTCCGGGTACGGTCCAGACGCTGGAACGGCTCGAACAGCCGCTCGGTCTCTCCCGAGGGGATCAGTGGTCCGGTGTTGGCGATGGTGAGGACGGCCTCGCCGTCGAGCGTTTCCGTGCGGATCTCGACCTGGCCCCCGTCGACGTTGTGGTCGATCGCGTTGTCGATCAGGTTCCCGATCAGCCGGGCGATCAGTGCCGGATCGCCCGTCGCTGTTGCGGGGTCCAGCGCGGCGTCGGTGGAGAGGCCGCGTCGGTCGAGCTTGGAAGTCAGCTGCCGCAGCGCCGAGTCGACCAGCGCGGGCAGGTCGACGGGCTCGCGTCGATCGAGGCCACGTTCGCTGCTGGCCAGCGTGAGCAGCGCCTCGAGCAATCGCTCCTGGTCGACCTGTGATGCGAGCAGCTCCTCGCAGGCCGCCCGCAGCGTCCGCTCGGACGCGTCTGGATCGGCGAGCGCCACCTGGAGCAGCGTGCGCTCAAGCGTGAGCGGCGTCCGGAGCTCGTGCGATGCGTTGGCGACGAACCGCCGCTGCGCTTCGAACGATGCTTCGAGCCGGCCGAGCAACTCGTCGAGCGTGTCCCCGAGCTGTTTGAACTCGTCGTTGGGGCCCGTCCGAGCGAGGCGCTCGTTCAGGTTTCCGGCCGAGATCGTGCGGGCGGTCGCGGTGATCTCGCGTACCGGTCGCAGCACCCGGCCGGCGGCGAACCATCCGAGCACGGCAGCGCCTGCGGTGGTGACCAACAGCACGATCCACGAGATCGTGAGCAGCCGGCCGAGGTCGGCGTTGTGCTGCAGAGCGACGATGTTCTGCGCCGGCCCGGGCGGCACCGTAATGACGGTCCCGTTCGGCAGTTTCAGCTCGCGGTGTACGACCGGCGCGGGCACGGCGACGTCGATCGTGTGCCCGCGCGACGCGAGCACGTAGACGATCGCGAGCAGCACCGTTCCCAGCAGCAGGAACAGCCCCGCGTAGAACAGCGTCAGGCGCATCCGCGCGGTACGGGTCGGCAGCCGCAGCCAGGCGGACGGCGCGATTGATCTCAGCAATCGGTGGCTCCCGCGCTCAGATCCGGTAGCCGCCCTCGCGGACGGTCTCGATCAGCGGCGGCTCGCCCAGCTTCGCGCGAAGCCGGCCGATCGTGGTCTTGACGGTGTTCGTGAACGGGTTGGCGGCCTCATCCCACACCCCCTCGAGCAGTTCCTCGGCGGACACGACTCGCCCTTCGGCACCGAGGAGATATTCGAGCACGGCGAATTCCTTCGGGCTCAGGGCAAGCGGAACGTCGCCGCGTACCGCCGTGCGCCGGGCCGGGTCGAGCTTGAGATCCCCGTGCTCGAGCGTGGGCGGCAAAGACGGGCTCGAGCGCCGCGCGAGCGCCCGCACTCGGGCCACCAGCTCCTCGAAGTCGAACGGTTTGGTCAGGTAGTCGTCGGCGCCGATCCCGAGGCCCTCGACGCGATCGCGGATCGTGCTCGCCGCGGTCAGCATCAGCACTCGCGTGTTGCTCCGCTCCTCGCGAAGCTGCCGGCACACCTCGTCGCCTTGGACCCGCGGGAGATCGCGGTCGAGCACGACGACGTCGTAGCGGTGGACCGACGTGTGCCGCAGCGCATCGGCGCCGTCGAACGCGATGTCGACGGCCATGCCTTCTCGTCGCAGGCCCTCCGCGATGGCGGTGGCAAGCCGCCCGTGATCTTCAGCAACCAGAACCCGCATCTTGTCTCCCTCCGGCCCGCGAACACAGGATGACCGATTCGGGTGACAACGAGGTCACAGCCATCGTGACGGTGCTGTCACCACCGGCCTTCTACAACGGCGCCATGCGATGTCGGTCACAGGAGGCGTAAGCCATGTATTCCATTCGGAAAGTCATTCCGGCGGCAGCGGCGCTCACGGGCGTCGCGTTGCTTTCAGCCGGATGCGGAGGTTCCTCACCCACCACGACGACTTCGGGCGGGGCGGGGGGGAACCAACCGCCTGCCAACTTCATCTCGGACGCCTACAAGTACTCGGCCTGCATGCGCGACCATGGCGTGTCGAACTTCCCCGACCCGCAGGTCTCGCAGTCGAACGGTGGCACCAAGGTGGCGATCCAGGTCCCCGCCGGGGCCGGTACCTCGCCGCAGTTCAAGGGGGCGCAGACGGCGTGCCGCTCGATCCTTCCGGCGCCCTCCAAATCGGATCTCGCCTCCCAGGCCAAGCAGCAGCAGGTCCGCAAGCAGGACCTGGTCGCGTTCGCCCGCTGCCTGCGTGACCACGGCGTCGCCGGGTTCCCGGATCCGACCACCCAGGGACAGTTGACGTTGCAGATGGTGCAGGCCGCCGGCGTCGACCTCACGGCGCCGCAGGTCCGGACGGCCGCGCTTTCGTGCGTTTCCGCTTCGAACGGTGGCATCACGCGCGCGTCGGTCCTGCAGGCGACGAGCGGCAATCCGAACCCGCCTGCGGGGTCGAGCACGTCCGCGACAGCGACCCCGAATCCGTGAGCCAGTGGGCCGCCTCGAGACGTTCCACTAGGCTCGCCGTGCAAAGCGCTGACGCGGTCACGCTCAACGAAGGGAGGAAGGGTGCGCCGTCTCATTCTTGTCGCCGTCCTGGTTGGTTCGTTCACTCTGGTCGCTTTCACCGGATGGGGATTTGCGTCGGTCGGGCCTGCGCACCCGGCTCAGGCGACGATCCCGATCGTGATCCTCAAGGCGAAGGACGGTGAGACGCTGGCGCTGGCTCGCGTCGTCGTCCACGGCCGCGTGTTTCCGTTCCTGATCGACACGGGCTCGTCGAAGACGCTGGTCGACGTCGCGCTCGCCCGCGCGCTCCACCTGAAGACCGTGGGCAAGCCGATCAAGGTCACCGGGGTGGGCTGCTCGGAGACCGCGAGCAAGGTGAGGCTCAACCGCTGGAAGATCGGCGGCCAGGCGCTGCCGTCGATCGTCGCCACGAGCTCGATAATCGCCGGAGCGAATGGCAAGGCGTTCGGGTTGCTCGGGTCCGATGTGCTCTCGCACTTCGGCTCGATCTCGATCGACTATGCCCATGGTGAGCTGACGCTCGGTTGAGAACCGATCTCGCCGGGGAGTAGGCTGAACCCCGGTGAGCTCAACTCGATACGAAGCCAGGCCGCAACGCTCGGATCCGCCCCTCGTGGTGCGGCTCGGAATCTCGTGGCTGACGAACGCGCTCGTGCTGCTAGTCGTCACGGTGCTGCTCACCGGGGTGTCCGCGTCGGACGCGGGCGCGCTGCTGCTGGCCGCGGCCGTGTTCGGGGTGCTGAACACCGTGCTCAAGCCGCTGCTCCGGCTGATCACGTTCCCGCTTGCGGTCTTCACGCTGGGCCTCGCGTGGTTCTTCGTGTCGGCGCTGATGCTCGAGCTCACCAAGGCGATCGTGAGCGGCTTCTATATCAACGGCTTCTGGACCCTCGTGGCCGCGACGCTGATCGTGTGGATCGTGAACGTCGTGCTCGATTTCACGCCCGGTCCGTGGCAGATCACGGGCAAACGCCGGCGCAGGAACCGCCGGCGGGGCGCCTGAGCTCCGTCCCCCGCTGCCGGGGCGTGTGAACTCCCCTCGGGGCTCGGCTCTCAGTTCGTGCGCGGGAGCGCTCGCGCGCGCCGGCTCATGCCCTCCCACGGGTCGCTGGCCTCGAGCCGCTCGCCGACGTTCTTGACAGTCCACCGATCGGGGCGAAGCGACTTGTCGGATAGCTCCTCCCAATGGAGCGGCACCGCCACCGGCGCCGTCGGGCGCGGTCGCACCGAGTACGGCGCGACCGCATGCTGGGCGTAGGCGATCCGGTTGACGTCGAGGTAGATCCGGTCGCCCCGTTCGGCCTTGTGCCACTCGAGCGTGAGGTGGCCGGGGTCGTCGGCGACCATCGCCTCGGCGAGTGCGCGGGCGAAGCCATGGACCTCGGAGAAGTCGGGTCCGCGGCGCAGCGGGCACACGACGTGGACCCCGCGTGAGCCGGTCGTCATCGCGAACGGGACGAGCCCGACGTCGCGCAGCCGATCCCCGGCGGCGCGCGCCGCCGCGCGCACCTCGGCAAAGTCGCTGCCCGATGGATCGAAGTCGAGCGTCAGGCGGTCGGGCTGATGCGGTTTGTCCGCGCGCGACAGCCACGCATGCATCGTCACGACGTTCTGGCCGGTCAGGTACACGAGCGTCGCGGCGTCCTCTGCGAGCACGTGGGTGATCATGCCGCCCTTCTTAGGCACGGTCGCGCGCTTGACCCATGCCGGGAAGTAGCGAGGAACCGCCTTCATGAAGTAGCCGTCGCCCTCGATCCCGTCGGGATACGCCTGGAGCGCGAGCGGGCGCCCGCGCACGTAGGGCAGCATCGCCGGCGCGACGCGCTCGTAGTGACGGGCGAGGTCGAGCTTCGTCAACCCGACCTCGGGGAACACGACCCTGTCCTCGTGCGTGATCCGGATATCGCGGCGACCGACCTTCAGCTCGATGGTCATCCTTCCCGCACCACCTCGGAGGCGTCCTTGTCGTCGCGCAGGCCGAGGAAACGGGGGTGGCGCAGGCGGTGGTCGCGGGTCCACTCGGTGAAGCCGATCTGCGCGACGAGCTTGGGCTCGACCCAGGTTACGTTGCGTTCCTTGATCGAGGCCGGGTCGGAGAACGGCGAGTCCTTCCGTTCGAGCTTGCGCATCTGCTCGGCGAGATCGTGGAGGGTGGCCGTGTCGAAGCCGGTTCCGACCTTGCCGGCGTACTCGAGCCGTCCGTCGCAGTAGTAGCCGAGCAGCAGCGCGCCGAACTCGACCCGCGAGCCGCGCGGCTCGGTGAAGCCGCCGATGACCAGCTCCTGCCCGTGTTCGCATTTGAACTTCAGCCAGTCGCGCGAGCGCGTGGCGACGTATGGGCTGTCGGCCCGCTTCGCGATCAGCCCCTCCCAGCCCTTCCGGCACGCCTCGACGAAGAACTTCTCGCCATCACGATTTCGATGCGCCGTCCAGCGCACCGGTCCGTGGAACTCGAGCGCGTCGCGGAGCAGCCGCTTCCGCATCCGCAGCGGCAGCTTGCGCACGTCGTGGCCCTCGAGCCACAGGATGTCGAACACGTACATGAACACCGGCACGTAGTGCTGGCCTCGCTGCGCGAGCCGGGCGAAGCTCGTCTCGGCTCCGTCGAACGCGACCACCTCACCGTCGACCACGAACCGGTCGCAGCGCTCCTTGGAGAACGCCTCGACGAGCTCGGGGTAGCGGTCGTTCATCGAGAGGTCGTTGCGGGAAAGCAGCTTGGTCGTTTCGCCCGAGCGAATCGCGATGCAGCGGATCCCGTCGAGCTTTCGCTCGAAGATCCAGTTGGGATCCGAGAACCGCTCGTCGGTCAACATCGCCTTCATCGCCCCCGCCGTCTTCGGCGCGGGCGCGGCCGGGGCGAGCTCGCGCTCCTCGGCGCTCAGCCCGGCGAGCGCGCTCACTTCGCGTCCCTTCGGATCATCCAGACGAGACCGTACCTATAAATCAGCGTTGTGCCCATCTCGGCTCTGCTGCTCGCGCTCGCCGCCGCCGTGGTACACGCGACCTGGAACCTGCTGCTGTCCGACGAGCCGGACACCCACAGCGCAAGCGCGGTCGCGCTGGTCGTGGGAACGGTCATGTTCGCGCCGCTGTCGCTGATCGGCTGGCGGCTCGACTCCGCCGTGCTCCCCTACGTGGCCAGCTCGAGCGCGCTCGAACTCCTCTATCTGGCGCTGCTGGCGACTGGCTATTCCGTCGCGGCGATGAGCTTCATCTATCCGATCGCGCGTGGCTCGGCGCCCGTGCTCGTGCTGATCGGTGGCGTTGTCGTGCTCGGCGTGAGCGCGTCGCTGCCGGCCGCGATCGGAGTGGTGGTCGTGGCGGTCGGAATCGTCCTGGTCCGCGGATTGCGCGTGTCCGGCCGTCCGCGGGACCTCGCGCTCGCGCTGTCGATCGGCTTGTGCATCGCCAGCTACACGCTGGTCGACAAGCACGGGCTCGCGCACGCCTCGCCGCTCGCCTATCTCGAGGTCGTGTTCGGTATCACCGCGACTGCGTACGTTCTCGGGGTGTTGCGAGTGCGCGGACCCGCCGCCATGCGAGCGGCCGTCAGCCGCTCGACCTTCCTCGCGGGCATCGGCTTCTTCGGCGCCTACGCGCTCACGCTCGCGGCGCTCAAGCTGGCGCCGGCGGCGTCGGTGTCCGCGGTGCGCGAGTCGAGCGTGGTGATGGCCACCGTGTTCCTGGCGGTCAGCGGCCGCGAGAAGATCGGGGCCGAGCGGCTAGCCGGCGCGATCGCGGTCGTCGTCGGCATCGCACTCATCTCACTCGGCTAGCGTTGGTGTGAGAGGCTCTTGACCGTGCGGATGCGTGGCCGGCGGGACCCTGAGATCGCCTCGCCGGCCACGAGGACGCTCTCGCCTCGGTCCGCCGCTTCGCGGAGTCGCCCCGTTGGCGGCTCGCGCTTTGGGCCGTGTCGGTGCCGATCGAGATCCGGCTTCGGAACTCGCGCAGCCCTGGGGCCCCGGGCAACGGGCCTGCGCCGAGTCGACGCCCGCACCGGTGGCCCTGTGTCGGTTCGCAGCACTCTTATCCAGAGCTTGTTGAGGGCGGCGTCAGGACAGCTGAACCGGCTGGTGACGCGTTCGTATAGGCAGCGCTACGAGGACCAGCGGCCCGCAATCCATGCGGAGCTCGATGAGCTTCAGCGAACCCATGCCGACGACGACGAAGCTCGCCGGCGCGCGACGCTGGAGGTCTACCGGACGCACGGGATGACGCCGTCGCGTTCATGCGGACGGGCGGTGCTGCTGGCGCTGCTGGGCCTCGCCCCGAACTATCTGCCGCCGCTCCGGTCAGAGCGCAACAGACGCTCTACGACCGCGTCGCCGGCATCGTGGTCGTCGTCAACTGAGATCAGCGCAGGACGCGCATCGAGTGGTGCGCCGGCGCCGAGTCCGGAATCAGATGAACCACGATCACGGTGGCGAGCGCGATCGCGCACAGCCACATCACCCCGCGGAACATCCTGTTGACCGAGGACCAGTTGACGAATAGCAAGGGATGCATCGGTTCCTTTCGCCTGCGACCGGCGGAAAATCTCGCACGCCGGGCGGGGCATTCATTGCGAGTTCGTTTCCCTAGGACCTACCCGCTCTGGGCGCTCCTAGTCATGGCGACGTCGCCGGCGCCGTCCTGCGCGCGGCCTCGTCCCACGGCCGCCACGCCCGACGAGCGGTCGTGCGGGCCGAGGCGGCCCGGCCCCGTCAAGCGGGCCTGGGCGCGGCTCATACAATGGACAACCCGCCCCCATGGTCTAGCGGTTAGGACGCCTGCCTTTCACGCAGGAGATCGCCGGTTCGAATCCGGCTGGGGGTACTTTCCGAATCGCCTTTAGTGACGGGCGTTTCCGTTGCTCGCGTCCGCACGGTGCGGTCGGCAATAGCTGCGATGGAAGCGCGGTGGAAGCGGTTGTGCACACAACCCTCGGACCGGCGTCCGGAGCCGTCGTCGCAGCGAGCCGCTCCCAGTCGTTCTCACGCGCTCAGCACCGCTCGGGGTCCTTCCCCGGTGTTCGCCGGCTACGCGCCTCGGGCGCTCGGGCGCTCGGGCTTCTCACGCATGACCAGCGCGGAGTTCTCTAGACTTATCGCTACTTATCCATGGTTTGTGGATAAGTCCGGATAACTTAGGCTAAGCGGAATGGATCCGATCAGGAATCCGTACACCCCTGGTGCTGGTACCCGACCGAGCGAGCTCGCCGGACGCGATCAGGAGATCGAGAACTTCAGGATCTTGCTCGCTCGGCTCCTGGCGGGCCGGGGCGAGCAGAGCCAGATCGTCACCGGGCTCCGCGGGGTTGGCAAGACCGTGCTGCTGAACACCTTCGGGGACCTTGCCGAGCAGGCCTCCTACCTGACTGCGTTTCGCGAGCTGACGCAGGAGAGCAGCCTCCCGGAGCTGCTTGCCAAGGACACGCAGCGGCTACTCCGCGAGTTGAAGCTCAGCGCGAAGGTCGCCGCCGCGGTCCGAGCTGGCCTCTCGACGCTCGGGGCGTTCAAGCTCACCGACCCGAACGGCTTCGAGCTCTCGATCGATCTGCGAAAGCTCGGCCCGCAGCAACTGGCCGACGACTTCACCGAGCTCTTCCTCCAGCTCGGCCAAGCCGCGAAGGCCAAGAAGGTCGGGATCGCGCTGTTCCTGGATGAGATCCAGTTCGTCAAGGAGTCGGAGTTCCGGGCGCTGATCAGCGCGCTTCACCGCGCGATGCAAAAGCAGCTACCGCTCACGCTCGCAGCTGCCGGACTGCCGCAGATTCCGCGACTCGCCGGCGAGGCGCGCTCCTACGCCGAGCGGCTGTTTCGCTCCCCTCACATCGGCGCGCTCGAACCCGCAGCCGCGGAGGCGGCGCTGGTGATCCCCGCCGAGCGCGAGGGCGGCGGGTACGAGCCGCAGGCCGTCGAGCGGGCCCTCGAGCTGACCGAGGGCTATCCGTTCTACATCCAGGAGTTCGGCAAGCACATATGGAACCTCGCCCCGAGCTCGCCGATCACCCGCGCCGACGTCGAGAACGCCGCTCCCCGCGCCGAGGAGGCGTTGGACCGCGGCATCTACGAAGTGCGCATCCAGCGCGCGACGGTGAAGGAGCGCCGTTACTTACGCGCGATGGCCGAGCTCGGCTCAGGTCCCTATAAGGTCGGGCAGGTCGCCAAGGCGATGGGCAGCACCACCACCGCGCTGTCCACCGTGAGGCAGAAGCTGCTCGACCGCGGCCTGATCTACGCCACCGAGGACTACGGCCACGTCGACTTCACCGTCCCCCGCTTCGACGAGTTCATGCGCCGCCACATGGCCTACAAACCTCCATCATCACGACCACCCAAATCACGACCCCGCCCCAACTAGAGTCGGGCCTTCGGGCGACTGGGACCGGGCTACCTGTGGAGCGGGCACGGCCCTCTTGTCCTGCACCCGCGGCCCAGGCCGCGATGGGCGCGCTCGATCAGGTCGGCGGCTCGCTGCGCCTTTGCGATCGCGTCATTGTCTCCGCGTTCGTGATCGCGGGCTTGTCGGAATCCGCCTTTGTCCGATCAGTCATCTGACCAAGTGATCGTCGCGTCGCCCGAGCAATCACTTCTCGACCGTCTCGCGGCGAGATGAAAGCAATGCGCTAGCGTCGGCCGACCGGCGATCGGAAAGAAACAACTGCCGCCGCCGGGTGGCTACGGTCGTAGCTAATGCCTGACGATCAGCTGTTGCTTGTGATCTTCGGCGCTGGCGCGTCCTACGACAGCTCAGGTCCGGTGCCCCGCGAGCCGAGATCACTTGCGCCCCCGCTCGCCAAAGATCTGCTCGAGCGCCACTTCGAACCGTTTGCGGTCAGCCTGCCAGCCAGTCGTCCGATCATCAATCGCCTCCGGAGCAGGATGGGTCAGGGCAACCCGACATCGCTTGAGGTGGAGCTAGCCCGTTTCATCGAGGAAGCTGCCGGGTCGCCAGAGTTCCGGCAACAGTTGGTCGCGTTCCGCTTCTATCTGCACCGCGTGATCGAGCGCACCGTGAACGATTGGCTTGCATATACCGGCGGTTTCACGCACTACTTGACGCTCGTGGGCAGGCTCTACGAATGGCACCTGGCCACGCGCTCGCGTGTTCGGCTGGCCACGTTCAACTACGACACCATGCTCGAACAAGCGCTTGAGAGTTTCTTTAGCGACTGGCGCTTCGTGAAGCCGCAGGCGTACATCGAGCGGGACGACTTTCGGCTTTACAAGCTCCACGGCTCCACGACGTGGTCTCGGGTCATCGAAGCGCATAGGACACAAGGGGAGCCCATGGTCGATGCCGCACCGGACTACGCTCGCGCACGGCTGCCGACAGGCGGCAGGATTGAGGGGTGGGCGACCGAAAGAGCATGTAGACACGGACGGTGCGCTCACGCTACCGGCGATGGCCGTTCCGATGGCTGCGAAGACCGAATTCGAGTGCCCACAGGATCACCTAGATGCTCTGCGCGCAGAACTGCCGAGCGTGACGCACGTGCTGATCGTAGGCTGGCGTGCCGCCGAGCCGCATGCGGTGGATCTCCTGAAGGGTTCAGAGCCTAGGGAGGGACTATTCCCAAGCTATGCCCTGGGCATCGTCGGCGGAAGTGAACAAGGGATCGAGGAGCTCAGGAGCAATCTCGGGATCGTCGCCAAGAAGGGCCGCTACATCTTTTCAGAGGCCAATGGCTTCTCGGCGTTCATCCTTGGCCTCGAACAGATCATCGTGCCCTTCTTCGACGCTGGTTGGGACTAAGCGGATCCTCTAGGGTGACTACGTCCGGTGGTCACCGGTTTCGTTCACCAACACACCGCGCTCATAGGCCGATATGGCGTCAATAGGTGATTGCAATCATCACGGATCGGATGGAGGCTGATGACGACAACCCACCATCACGGCCACGGAAGCGAATGACGCGATCGCCAACGCGCAACTAGTCGTCGATGTCATCGAGCCCGCCATCGCCGCCGCCGGCATAGTCTCCAACCGGTTCGTGGAAGCCTGCGATGCCGGCGATCGGCCGTCAGCCACCCTGAGGGCGAGCGCCAGTGTTCTAGCTGAACTGGAGAGCTGCCTCGCCACGCACGACCTCGATGAGATGGTCGACTTCTTCACCGAGGATGTCGTGCTCGTCGGCGATGCGGAGGAGGCCTTCGGCAGGGACGCGATGCGTGACTATCTCCGCGGGATGGCGGAAATGGCACCGACCGTGCGTTGGGACTGGCACCGCGTCGCAGTGGTGCTGGAGGCGCGCGGGGTGCTCTGCTTCACCGCCGTAGGCTCGATCGAGTTTCACGATGCAGCGGGACAGTCGCTCGGTGAGGGCGCGCCGTTCCGGGTGACTTGCCTCGCCGTCCAAGAACAGGATGTTTGGAGACTGAGGCATTTCCACGGGTCACGCCCGCAGTAACGACGACCGACTAATCATCTAGTCGGCCTGGACCGATCCGGAATTCACGGGCACAATCGTGTGGCTTGCGTGCGGCGTTGAACCCGTCGCATCGATCGCTAGCTTGCGAAATGCGTCCAACGCGTTGGGGAGCTTCGCGGCCGGCGGCAACTATGGCGTCCTGGGGCTGTTCGAGGACAGACTTGATGGGCTTACGTTCGTGACTCCACTCATGATCTGGCATCACGCTGGTGCTGGCTTTTGCTGCAATCCCGCGATTCCTACTACGGCGCCGTCCGGAATCCGCACCGCGCGCGGGCCTCCCCTAACTTTGACGCTCGAGACGCGGCACTGGCGGGTACTGGTAGGCATGGAAAGGGACAGTCAAGTCGGGACCGAGCTCGCGGTTTGATTTGGGCGAACTGAGGAGCCTCGTCGCGTTTGTCTGAATGGTCGCTTAGCGAGAGGCGTTCGCGCCTGATCGCGGCGCGAATGGCACAGCTCGTCCGTCGCTCGACAGGCGCCCGATTCGCCGGCAGGCTCGAACGCCTCGCGCGTTCAGCAGCCGTGCCGCACCGAACCTCAAGGATCCGTCCCTCGCGTGCCGCGGCATTTCGCAACCGCTCGGACTTGGCTCGAGCTCGCGGGCACTTTCCGCGGCGACGTTCCACCATCTGCGCGGCGGTCTCGCGTTGCCCAACGGGATCCTGAGCGACGGGTGCCGAGGTCACGCATACCGACCGCGCACGCAGACGCTCACGCCCGGCAGCTACCGATCACCCGCGCGACCCTGGTTCGCGCCGACACCTAAGACTAGGTGCGGCCTCCTGATGCGACGCTCTCCATCCCAATCGTAGGATCGAACACGACGCGACTTGACAACCGGAACCGCTACGCGAAGGCACGCGACGAAATGACACCAACAGCAACCGAGGAACACACTCCGTCTTCGGGCCGCACCGACACGCCGACGGGAGTTGGAGTGGCGTTCACCCCGTTTGAGACTCGGACCGATCTGATCATGCGGCTTGCCAGTCAAGCGGAGGCCCTGGGCCTTGACCGAGTCGATGTCGCCGAAGGGTGGACTCACGACGCAATCGTCCTCCTCGCAGAGCTGGCCGGAAGGACTTCGCGGATCGGCCTTGGCACCTGCGTGATTTCGGCGTGGGGGCGGACGCCGGCAACCATCGCGCTGAGCGCCGCCGGTCTGCAGCGCTACTCCGGAGGCCGGTTCTCGCTCGGAATCGGGGCCGGTAGCCCGCCGCTGACCGAAGGCTTTCACGGCATTCCATGGGACCGGCCACTGACGCGTCTGCGTGACACCTTGACCGCCGTGCGCGCGCTCTTGAACGGAGAGCGGCTTCCGAATCCAGCCCCAGGCGCGCGGCCGCTCAGGCTGGGCGTCGTGCCAGCCGCACCCGTGCCGATCGTATTGGCGGCACTTTCGGACGGATCGATTCGCCTCGCCGGGGAGCTTGCTGACGGATGGGCGCCGTTCCTGTGGGCGCGCTCTCGGGTCGAGGACGGACGGGCGCTGTTGCGGGAAGGCGAGGCCAGGTCTGAGGTCCCGACGCGAACGCGCGTTTCGCCTGGCATTCCGGTGGCGCTCGGGCCCGATGAGGCTAGCGCTCGAGCGCTCGCGGCCTGGTGGCTCTCGACGTACATCACCCGTATGGGGCCGTTCTATCCCCGGATGCTCTCACAGCGCCTCGGCATGACCCGCGGTGTCAACGCGTTCATCGACGCCGCGGGTGACTCTGATTCCACAAGGCTGCCCGCCGCCGCAGAGGACCTCGCGCACGAGGTCACGTTGATGGGCACCTACGACCGCGCCGAGCAAGCGATAAGCGAATGGTTTGCAGCCGGGGCAGACACCGTCCACCTCGTGCTTCCACCCAATCGCCCCGACGACGAACTCGCCGAAATCCTGGCGGCAGTCGCGGGCTTTGCTTCGCGACCCGCTTTGACCAGCGCCAATCGGGCGTCTACCCGCGAGCGGATCGAGATCGGTGAAGCAACCTGAAGCCACCCGCACAGCGGCCATGAGCCATCGCCGGTAGCTCAGCGGCGCCGCCGGCGTTCCATAGGGCGCGCAGCTCGGCACCGGGATGGCGAGCTACTAGTCGCGGAGGCGCTGGCGCTCGCAAACGCGCAACGGTTGCGCGCGCTTGCCGCCCGCTGTGGGGGTCTTCATGCGCACTGGACCGCAGCCGCCTGCGCCGACAGCCGTAAGCCAGCGCGATGCCCGGCGGCAGGTCCATATCGCCCAATTCGAAGCGCGAGCTGGTCCCGACTTGGCTGCCCCTTTCCATGTGCACCACTAACGATCTCGGCCTCGCTGATCCTGCGGTCGTGACGGATGGGACGGACGCGCGGCGCGTGGGCGCTCGGCATTGGCTCGAGAGGGCTCAGTCGGCGGGGTTCGCTACACCAGGGTCATACCCGATGCGGTGATCGAGCAGACGGTCGAGCCCACGGCTTGGCTGGCCATCACCGGGGTGGGAGTCCACCGAGATCGAGCTGTCAGCTACTTCCTGACGGCTGATGACCCCGACGCCCTGGACAGATCTCGATCCGCAGCCTGGCGATTTCGACGCGGACCTGCCGACAATCGAGGCGCGCTTCGTTGAGGTGCATCGCGGGGATCCAAGCGCGAAGGTCCGGATCGTTGTGAGCATCGAGGGCGAGGACGCTCGACGGCTACAGCGCCTCTCTGCCGCTCGGGGCGAGAAGCCGACCGAGCTGATCGCCGAGCTGCTCCGCGATGCGGAAAAGCCGGCGGCATAACGTCGCCGCGGGTTCGTCCCGAACGCGATTCGGCGTGGTTACGCACACCGTCGTCGGCACCCCTGTCGAGCGGCCCGTCATCGCAGTCCAGCGCTCGCCGGTAGAACCGGCGCCAGGCCGTGGTGTACTGCGTTGATGATCTCGCTGCTGTCGATGCCTTCGAGATAGATGCTTGTAATGCCGAGATTCGCGTCGCCGGTCGGGCCAGCCAGCACGCAGAGCAGTGCGCCGACGGGCATCGTCACACGGACCTCCAGCCAGCGGTCGAGGTGCTCCCATCCCCAGGCATCCATGCTGACCTGACGGCGGCGGACGCCCTTGCCGCGTCAGATGAGGATGATGCCCCGGGCGGGATCGAGGTCGCTTTCGGCGAGCGACAGCGCCTCGTTGATCCGCAGGCCCGCGCGCCAGAGCAGCACGATCAGCGCTCGGGTGCGCAAACCAGGTGGTCGATCGCCGGCTCGGCGCATGACGGCAACGATCTCCTAGACGGTTGGCGGGTCGGCCGGGTAGCTTCGCCCTTTGTTGCGTGGCGGGCGGCCGCAGTGAAAGCCGGGCATGGTCGCCGGCGACCGGCGGCGACCAGCGGCATCAAGAAGCTCTGAGCTGTTCATCCACGCAGGATCTCGCAGCGGTGACACCTGCCAGGCGTAGGGACTCATCCATCGAACCCGGCGGCAAGAGCGTTAATCAGACGCTCGACGGATAGCTGCCAGAGTTCGTCTTCGAGTAGCCGATATGCCTCTTCTTCCACTAGCCCGGCAATGTCGTCTGGTAGGCCGGTTCGGGGAGGTAGTTTTACGGGGTCCAACGTAGCCGGCACAATGAGTTTTCGCATGCGTAGCGCTTGCGCGATCTCGTAGCGAACTTCATCTGTGCGGTCCGCGCGTCGTGTCATTTCATCCAGCCATTTCGGCCCGATTACCACGATGACGACACGACATGCGGCCAACGCGTCGTCGATTTGCTCGCGCCATTTGCCGAGGCCGACCTCGTCAACGTCCATGAACACTCGGTCCGAGCCGAATCTCAACCGAAGAGCGTCGGCCAGGCTGCGCGCGGGCCATCGGGAGTCCTCCCGTCGATAGCAGATGAAGATGCCCGGTTGCCCCGCTGATGGTGGCTCCCCCACCGTCACATCAGTGTCACGTGACGCGTTCGGCAGGCGTGCCGCCCCGAGCACGACAGCTCCCTTCGGATCCGGAACCGCGATGCTTTGGCCAACAAGTCGCGCGACAAGAGGAATGCGGCTCGAGCCGCCGACGAGAACGACACCGACGCCGCGTTCATCCGACAAGCCGGCCCGTTGCCGAGCGTCGTCGATAGTGGTTTTGAGTAGATCCGCAGTGCTCCGCAGCTCCGGTCGGATAATCGCCTCGAACTCTCCGCGCGAGATCTCGATGTCCTCGTTTAGCTCCGGCAGGTAAACCACCGCGGATTCATACCTCGACAGCCTTTCTCTTGCTCGCCGAAGCCCGGACCGCAAGTCGTGGGCCGCCCTCTGCCACCGGAGGTCATCGGGCGGCGGGTAGACGAGATGCGACCAGTCGTCAAAGCGCGCCGCTAGTCGTCCTCCCACGTGCGCAAGCAGCCGTTCGTCGAGTGTCCGCCCGCCCACACCAAGCCCATTGGCTGCGATGAGTTCGAACCCGTACGCTTCGCGACGGACGACCGCAGCAGTAAAGCTTTCGGCTCCGAGGTCATAGACGGCCAACCAGTGGTCGACTGAGATCGGCGCCTCAGTCGCGGCCACATGGGTAGCGATTGCAACGGGAGCGGGGACGAGCAACACGCGAAGTCCCGACCACCCTTGTCTCGCGGCCGCAGCGGTTGCGGCCTCGCGCAGCGGCTCCAGACGCGCCGGACCCCACAACGGGTCATGGCACAAGCGGAACTCATCCGGGCGGCCATCCTGTCGGCGCTTCGCGGCTTCAACCGCTGTCTCGAGTACGGCACGTACGAAATCGACGCCCTCGACCACTCGATCACCCATTACCACACTCGGCCGATCGATTAGCCGCATCGGGCTCTCCACGTATCGGGATGGATATAGCGCCCGAAGATTCAAGGCCTCGTCGCCAGTAACCAAACGACGGCGCTTCTCATCCCATATGACGCCGGATGGCATCTGCCGATCGCCGTCGATGTTGAGCAACTCGGGTTGACTGTCCAACGACGCAACCGCAACGGCCGTAAACGCGTCTCCGATGTCGACCGCAAGGACCCAAGACATGCCGCCACACGGTAACGGGCGAAATCCGCGGATGCCACGCCTCCCCAGCTCGGGCTCAATCCACGGAGCTCGAGTGCTGCCCTTCGTCGGCCTCAGCGCGAGGTTCTCTCCTTGACCCGGCGCTTGGGCGACGGGATGATCGGCTCAATGGCCGACCCCCTAAGTGAGCCATTTGCGTTCGAACGCGCGAACTGGGTCCAGAAGGCGTTGCGGCGGTTCGCGGCCAGCGGGCCGGGATCGTGGCTGTTCGCGCGAACCCTGCATCGGATCGATCGGCCCGTCTATCGACTCACGCGTGGCCGCCATACATTCGCCAGTCTGCTGTCGGGAATTCCGGTGGTGATGCTGACCACGACCGGCGCCCGGAGCGGGCGCCCACGGACCGTGCCCGTGCTTGGACTGCCCACGGCCGACGGTCTTGCGGTGATCGCCTCCAATTTCGGACAGGACCGCCATCCTGGCTGGTACCACAATCTCCGCGCCGATCCCGAGGGTTCGGTGACGGTCGACGGCCAGACACGTCGCTTCCGCGCTGTTGAAGTCGAAGATGACCACCGCCGTCGGATCTGGGAGGACGGTCTAAGGGTCTACCCTGGCTGGTCACAGTACGAGCGCCGCGCGTCCAGCCGGCGAATCGCGGTCTTTCTCCTCGTGCCCGTCTGAAAGACGGCGACGCAGTCACGCTAACGCGTGTTGCCAGCCGTCGCGGCGCTCGTCGGCCCCCTCGTTCGCATGGAAAGGAGAAGCAGGTCGGGAAGAGAGCCCAAGACCAGCTGCCCAACCAAACTCAGGTGCGGCCTTACGAGGTGTGATGGACAGCGGGCGGTACTCGACGTACCATCCTGCCGTGAAGGACAGCGTTGACGCTGACATCCCTGACCTAGCCGACGTCACGCCGCAGGAGCTCATGCTCGAACCGGGTCTCCTTTCGACGGGTGACGTGCGCGTGATTGGTGCCCGGGCGTTGGCGTATGCGCGCGCCGGGAAAGTACGGAGCTACGACGAGATCGGCTTTCGGTGGATGGCCGCGGTGCCGGTGCGCGACGCCACACCGCTGCAAACGGTACGCAGGATGCACGTCTTGGCCGAGCGTGAGCCATCGCACGGCTCCAACCCTAGGGTGGAGCGTGCGCAGGGCGACGTGGTGCACACCCGCCATCGACCGCTCGACCTTCCGAAGGATGGCAACTATCGCGTCGAGAACGATCGTGAAATGCTGCACTTCACTCGTCGCTGGACAGACTCCGCCGGCCAAGCGCAGCAAGACGTGTGGACCTTTCCCGTTTCCGCCCCGCCCAAAGCGCTGGCTCGGATCGCGGAGGACCGTGACGAGCCGCGGCTCCGGGGTCATCAGATCGAGCTCGAAGACCCCGGCATGCGGTGGCTTCCACTCCTTAGGGTGGTCGAAGAGGGAAAGTTCCCGCGGATGCAAGAGTGCCGAGCTGCCCTCCGCGCTCGTCTCGAGGCAGACAGCTTCTATGCGTTCCTGTCACACCGCTGGCTGACGCCCGCCGAACCCGACCCCGACGGTCGCCAGGCACGCTACGCTGCCTGGCAATTCGTGGCCGAGGTGTGTGACGCGCTGCGCATCGCGAGCCGACGCGGCCTCAATACACCGCGGCGATGGAGTGGGGCAGCGGGTTTGCCGATTGGCATTGCGGGCTCGCCGCTCGGTGAAGCGCTAATCGTGAACCTGATCCGCCCGAATCTCGATCAAGGTGCATTAGCGCACGTACTTGAGGAGATTCAGTCGGTGGAGCTCGGCGACCAAGGGGTCGACCTCGCGGCGAGCGACTCACGACTCGAGGGGCTTCGCGCGTTCCTCCACGAACGGCCGATGCTCTCCGCGCTCCTGAGCCGAATATATGTGTGGTACGACTACAGTTGCCTGCCGCAGGCGCCGCGCGATCAGGATGACGACGCGATCTTCGCCGAGGCGTTGAAGAACCTGGCGCTATATCAAGCGCTGGGCCGCACGATCGTGATGCTCGATGATCCCGACGACTACATTAGTCGTGGGTGGTGCCTGCTAGAGGCGCTGACCGCTGAGACGGACCTCAGTCAGCTCGACCTGTTCGTCGGATCGGAGCGGCGGCCTGGCCGTAAAGGTCGCGCCGAGCACAACCTTGAGATGTTGTTGAAGGATCGCGCGCACATCGTCTGGCGTGCTTTGCTGGATACCGAGGTCTTCAGAGTCCAGTCAGCGGATGAGTGCATGGGCCGCTTGGATCTGGCGTTGGGTGACAGCCGAGACATGCCAGTGGTTTTCGAGGGTCTGCGACGCGTGAGGCTGCCGCGGCAGGTCCATACTGATTCAGCTGAACTGTGGACCGGCGTGCTACCCGTGCCGGAGCACCGTTATGGTGACGCGGCCATCATTCCCCGCGATGGGGCGAGGCTGCTAGAGGGCCAGCCGGTGAAACGCGTCGTGACCGTGGACTGGACGGACGCCCTTCGACTGTCTGCTCACTCCCGGACCACCATGCTTCCGTTCGTACAGATCGGCGAGGACGGCTGCCACGTCGCAGTTGTCGCTAGTTGTGAGGGCGAAGGTGTGCTGCTCGCGGGCTGGGTGCTGAACCACGTCGACGACCTTGACTTCCCCGTTGCTTCTCTCTCATGGATCGCTGAGGACATCGCTCCCATCGGAGAGATGCCATGCGGCACTTTGCGGGCGTGGCCGTTGCGCGCGAAGTCGTGGCTGATCGTTTCCACGAGCGCACGCTTCGAGCACGGCAAGGCAGCGAACGCGATCATTGCAGCGCTCACGGCCGCCGGCCGTGGTTACAGGACGCTGGCGATCGACAAGAGCGTCGAGAACCTTGTGCACGTCAAGCCGAAGCCCGATGCGTCCCTTGCCCATCTGGTCTCGATCCCGCTGCGTGGGTTCCCGGTACACCAAGGCGGGCTGCTGCGTCCGTACGCTCTCGAGGCACTCCTATGACGGAACTTCGTGAAATGCTCTTCGCGGCCAGCGACGATGAGCTGGAAGCGCTATGCATGCGGCACCGCGACGAGATCGTCGCGGCGTTCGAAGCCTGGTTGGTTGTGCCCGAGGCGATCCGCGACGATCAGGAGGCTCTCGAGCGTCTCTTCCTCAACGTGTCGCGAGTAGCCGCTCAGCTCCACGAACTCGGGGAAGATCGCCCACTGGCGCGGTTGGACGGAGAAGGCACGCCAGTCGACACCTGGCACCGGCAGCTGACGCAGGTTGATGAGCTGCTCGAGGCGGGGTACTGGGAGCGTGCGGTCGCCGTACTGCAGGAGTGTGTTGCGTCGCTGGAACAAGCCAGCGGGGCATTCGTAGACGATCTTCGCGCGAAAGCGCACGGCAAGATGGCGGTCGCGTTTCTGGGCCTCGAGGAGTTTGATCGCGCGCGCACCTTCACCATCGCCGCGCTCGCGTCGTGTAAGGCCACAGGTGACCTCGACGGTATCCGCACCTACCGCGAGAACCTCGACGTGCTCGATGCGATCGTGGGCGACGAATCGCTTGTCGCCGTCCGAAACGAGGTCGTCGCGGCCCAGAAATTAAGCGACCGCGGGGACTACGCGCTCTCGGTGGAGACCCTTACCCAGTTGATCGAGCGCGATCGCGTGCACTACCAGGCCAAGATCAGCGGCTTGCTGGGCCTCAACCTGTTCCACCTCGGGGACCTCGATCGGGCTCGCGAGCTCACGTCGACCGCCGTGGAAATCAGCCGCGCGCAAGATGATCCGCACGGCGTCGTGGTGTACACCGAGAATCTTCGAGTGATCGACGAGCGCAGACAGTCACAGGGCGAGCGAGATCGGCCACGCTGGCGGCGCTCGCGACACAAGCGCAGTTAGCGCGGAGCCCAGAGCGAACCGCACCAACGGCGGCGCGCGCATCGGACGGCCACGAGCTTGGTGACCGTCTTAGTCGATCAGAACCAGGTCGATACCCGCTGCGCTCTTTTGCGCGCGGTATCGTTTGCCCTGCTTGCCACGACCATGCTTACTGAGCTTCGCGTACACGATGACGAATACGCCTGCGCCATCGCCGGTGAGATCGAGTCCCATCGCATCGAGGCGTGCCACGGCGGCTTTCATTTGTGCGAATGATGGGTGGTAGGCGGGGCTTTCGTTAGTAACTACGAGGACATGACCTTCGCTCACCACCATTCGACCAGCCGCTAACACTTCACTTGCGCCTCCGGCGAGTTCGCGCTCACTCGTGGTCCCTGTCGGATCCATGAACACACGGCCGTCCAGGCCCATCACGAACGGAGCACTACGATCAAGCTCAGTCACGACCGATCCCGGTCGGTATGGGCGGGCTGCGGGCGGGGAAGCGCCGGTCCTGTATGGCGGCTAAGCCCGTCGAGGCTCTTGGTGGCCGTGGGGGGACACACTTTCACGCGCAGACTACCGCTCGTCCGGACTGGGGTGGCGTAGCCGCGGCGCAGCGTCATCGGCCCCGGCGCGGCGTCGCTCCCGCGACTGCTGCTTGCCGTGCGGAGGGGGCTACCTGAATCCTCAGGAGCGGAGCGCGGCCATCGGCGTGATCCTGGCGGCGCGGATCGCGGGGTAGCAGCCGGCGAGCACCCCGACGGCGACGCCGAGGAAGGGGGCGGCGAGCACGAGCGTGGTGTTCATCACCGGCGTCCAGTGGTTGCCCGACGCGATCGCGGCGGTTGCGAGTACGCCGATCGAGGCGCCGAGGATCCCGCCCAGCATTCCGACCCCGGCCGCCTCGAGCACGATCAGCCAGGCGATCTCGATCCGGCGGTAGCCGACCGCGCGACGCAGCCCGATCTCCGACCGGCGCTGCGCTACCGACATGATCGTGACTGCTGCGATCACTAAGAACCCGATCCCCAGGCCGGCGAAGCTGAGCACGCGAAGCAGAGTCGAAAGCGAGGCTTGCACCTGGGAGCGCAGCGTCGTCGGGTTGGGCGGCACCTCGGCGGTGACCAGGCCAGGCTGGTAGGGATCGAGCTCCACCGGGCCCTGGCGGCCGATCAGCTGCGCGGCGCCCGGCGCGGTCCGAGCGATCACTCGCCGCGGGTCGTGGTTGCCGGTGATCACGCCGGCGACGTACGGCGGCACGATCACTCCAAGCAGCGCCTGGGACTCCTGCTGGGTGCTCGAGACGATCCCGACCACCGTCAACACGATCCCTGAGACGTTGATCGCCGGGTTGCCCAAAGACGAGTTGATTCCCAGCTGCGATGCTGCCGCGGATCCGAGCAGCGCGACCATCTGATGGTGCAGGTCGGCGCCGGTGTCGTAGAACCGCCCCGACGACAGCACCGCCCCGACCGCCGCAAGCGCCGACGGCCCCATCGCCGTGACCGACAGCTGAGTCTGCGACGGCCCGCTGGTCGACGGGCCGACGGCCACAGGCAGCGGCTGCTGCTGATCGAGATCCCATACCAGCCCGGCACTGGTGACGCCCCGCAGTCGTGCCAGCCGCGCCACGTCGGCCTCCGACAGCGTCGAGGGCCCCTGGAACTCGACCGTCGTGGCTCGCAGTTCGTTGAAGGACGACGAGACCGCGTTCGAGGCGCTCTCGGTTAGGCCGTTGGTGGTAGTGAACGCGCCGACCGCCACGACCGTCCCGAGCGCACACAAGAGGGTCCGCACCGGCTGGCGCACGATCGACGTCAGGGCCTCGGCGACTGCGGAGAGCAGGCCGCTCACGGTCGCTCGCCGCCCGGGAGCGTCTCTGCGTCGAGAAATTCTCCTCGGCCTTCGGACACGACTCCGTCACGGACACTCAACAGCCGCGGGAGCGTCCGCGCGATCCCCATGTCGTGGGTGACCATCACCACCGCAACGTCCGGCGGCTGGTTGTCGATCAGCGTCTGTAGCACCTCGGCGCTGGTGCGCTCGTCGAGGTTGCCGGTCGGCTCGTCACACAGAAGCACCCTAGGTCGTTGCGCCAGCGCCCGCGCGATCGCCACCCGCTGACACTCGCCGCCGGACATCTTGCCCGGGAGAAACCGCCGCCGGTGTGACAGCCCGACCTGTTCGAGCGCCTCGATCGCGCGTTCGCGCCGCTCGCTGGGCGCCAGCCGACGCGGCCGCAACCCGAGTTCGACGTTCTCCTGAGCGCTCAGCGACGGCAGCAGGAACGACTGCTGGAACACGAACCCGAAGAACTGGGCCCTCAGCGCGGTCTGCTCGCGGTCGTTCAACGATCCGACACGCTGACCGTCGACCCGGTAGTCACCGCTCGTCGGCAGGTCGAGCAACCCCAGGACGTTCAGTAGCGTCGACTTGCCCGATCCCGAGCGGCCGATGATCCCGAGCACCTCGCCGGGCAGCACGGAGAAGGTCGTGTCGCGCAGCGCGTGCACTGGCAGTGAGCCCGCATATGTCCGCCCGACACGGGTCAGCGTCAACAGCTCTTGCTCGTCGCGCGCCGGCGCTGCGCTCATCCCGAGCCACCGAGTCCGATCACGACCTGATCTCCGGCCTTCAGCCCACCGCGGGTCGGCCGTACGACCTCCTGACCCGCGTAGGCGAGCCCCGCTTGAACGGGCACTGACACCTGCCGTGAGCCAAGCAGCACCGTGACCGACGACCCGCCGGACGCGCCGGTGATCACCGCCGACACCGGCACCACCCATTGCAGCCCGCCCGCTTGACCGGTACGGACGTGCAACGCCATGTTCTGCCCGACGTAGGGCGCCGCCGCGGACGCATTCACCGGCGTCAACGTCAACTTCGAGCCGGGGCCGCCACCAGGCGCGCTGCCCGGCCGCTTTGCGCTCAGCCTGATCGCAAACGACCCGTTGCTCAGATCAGACGTCGCTCGTCCGGTCGCCCCGACCCTCAGCAGGCTCGCCGTGTTGATGTCGGTTGTGGTCTGAAAAGACAACTGCCCGGATCCGAGCGTGGCCAGCGGCTTGCCGCTCGCGATCGTCTGCCCCAGATGAGCGACCGACACGACGGTCACGGGCAGCGACGGCGTGAACATGATCTCCCCCAACGGGACCGTCGCATACTGCTGGGGCCGGGCTTTGTGCTTGCCGCCCGAGCTGCCCGCCGGACCCGGGGCGGTCACCGGCGCGTAACCGTCCCGCTGATACAGGTCGGCGACCGCCGCCGCCGTCCCCGCCCCGTAGTTCCCGCCCGAACGCGATCACGGCCGCCGCGATCGACGTCCCGGCGCCGGCCCCATCGTGCCCAGCGCGGCTCGAGCCACCGCACGCCGAGAGGACGACGGCGCACGCGAGCGCTACGGCCACTAAGTACACGGGCGCACGACTCCCGTGGGCGAGATTGAGATACGCCACGGCCCCTCTTGCCCTCCGTCTCCTTACTGCGGCCCCGCGGCAAAGCCTCACAAAAAACCCGCGCCGTGTCCAGCAGGCCGGGTGGGCCTCAAACTGCTTTGACGTACCGACGCGACGGCACCGTGATCGGGCCGTCGGGACCTTCTGCCTGGGTAGTCGAGCGGGCCTTCGTCAACCCAGCCGCACTTGGCGTAGAAGCGACGCGCGCGCTCGTTGCCGGGCACGACGGCCAGCCACGCGGTGTCGTGCCCGCCCTGTCGTACACGCCGCTCGGCCTCGGCGAGCAGGACGCTCGCGACCCCGGAGCCTCGATGGTCCTCGCCGACGTACACCTGCTCGACCTCGTCGCCGACGACCATCACGAATCCCGCGACCGCGCCCTCGATCTCGGCGACAGTCGTGTCGGGCAGTCGCTGGGCGGCCCGGCTCCAGAAGGACCGCTCGGTGCGCGCGGTTGCCAGCTCCTCAGGTACGTGCCCGACGTGCCCGTCCTGCCACCCGCGGTGCAAGATCAGTGCGATCGACGAACTGTCTTCGGCGGTCGCAGGGCGCAGGATCACTCCGCCCCGGGGCGCCATGGACGGCACCCTATCCACACCCAGTCATCAGGCGGTCGCGTACTCATCGCGCTTGCGCGGCCAGCCGTCGAAGCTCTCACCCCGGCCGCTTGGCGCGCGGTCGAGCAGTTGCCAGGTCGCGTTGAAGGCCTCGGTGCCGCGGTCGTAGGTCGAGTAGGTGTGGTAGACGACGCCGCCATCGAGCGCGAAGACGCTCACGGCCATCAGCTCCATCACGTCAAGCATGTTGCCCGGCCGGCGGGCGGTAGGCACGTGCATGATCTCGAAGAAGTCGCTGTCGAAGGCCTCGTCGGACGACACCCATTCGATCTCCCACCCCATGCGCGCCTTATACGCGTTGAGCACCTCCAGCGGCGAGCGCGAGGCGAGGATGAAGGTCACGTCGCGGTGCGCGAGATGGACGACGGCACCAACCAGATTGTCGGTCTCGAACGTGCAGCCAGGACAACCGTCAGGCGTCTTGGGGCCGTGCATGAAGTGGCGCACGATCAGCTGTGAGCGCCCGTCGAACAACTCCGCAAGCGTCTTCTCGCCATCGTTGGTCTCGAAGCGGTAATCCTTCTCGACGGGCACCCAGGGCAACGCCTCGCGCTTCCGCGCAAGCGCCGCATTACGGCGGGTGAGGTCCTTCTCCTCGGCGCGCAGTTCAGCGTAGGCGACCGCCCACTGCTCACGCGTCCCAAGCTGATGCGATGCCATGAATAGCTCCTCTCTGCCGCGCAATCGGGTAATCAGGATCTCAGACTTGGCGGGGAACCAAAACTCATCGCCCGAACCAGTCGCGCGGACCAACGCAACCACGCATTCGAGCGATCTGCGTCGCGCCGGTCGGTCAGGAACGCGCCGCCCGCGTCACCCCGCCGCGCGGAATGCCTCCGGGCGTTCGGGCGACGCCGCTGCGAGTGCTCGGATCGCAGCCTCGGCGTCTAAGTCGGCCCCGTAGACCGGCGTGCCCGGCTGTTGGCGCCAGGATTCGGCCAGCGTCCTGCCGTCGACCGGATCGAAGCCAAGCTCGTCGACGAGGTCGAAGACGATCTGCTTGCCAGCGGCGTCGTCGCCGGCGACGGGCAGCGCGATCCGCCCGGCGCTGCCGCGCGGCAGCCCACCCTCGAGCAGGTGCTTCCAGAAGATCCCGTTGAATACCTTGAAGACGGGAACAGCGAGCTGCTCGGAGACCCAGACGCTCTCCGGCGTGCCGGCCTCGATCGCCGCGATAAGGCCGTCCCGCTCGCGCGGGTAGTAGTTATTGGTCTCGATCACCGGCGCGCCCGGCTTTGCTCCAGCGACGATGCCGGGGGCGAGATCGACGACGTTCTTCTCTGGGATGCTGACGATCACGAGGTCGGCGTCCGTGGCGGCCTCGCGTGCCCAGACCGCGGTCGCGCCGGTCTCACCGGCCAACTCGGCCAGGGTCTCCGGAGCGCGAGAGTTCGACACTCGCACGTCGTGACCGAGCCCTGCAAGCCGACGCGTCAGCGACCCGCCGATGTGTCCCGCTCCGATGATTCCGATGTCCATGATGCCTTCCGGTTCGTCGATAGGTGCACTCGACCAATCCCGAGTTCGAGATCGTCACCGTTGCCGGCGGCACTCGCCGCCCGGATCCCATCCTAGCCCCAGTCCTCGTTCGCAGATCGGGTCCGGATTCGCACGCGTGGTCGGGCTGCACAAGGACCGCGGCCCGTGCCGGCTCGAAGCGATAAGGTGGCGTTTCGATTGTGGTCGGGCGGGTGCTGAATTGAGACGCTTCATCGTCACCGCTGTGGTGGTGGCGACATCGGTGGCGGCCGTCGTTGCCGGACCTACAGCCAGCGCGGGGACGGTGGGTCACGCAGCCGGGGGTCAACTGTGCCGGTTTTCCTTCATCCACCGCGTCACACGCGCCAGCGGCCGTCACGGCTGGGAGGTCCACTTCGGCGCCAGGATCAGCTGCAGCCAGGACGCGAACCGACTCGAGTTGGGCGGCAATCTCGTTTCTTGGGGCGTCGCCAAAGATTGCCCGGAGTGCGGCGCGGGTTGGTACATCACCTCCGCGTTTACCAGGCCCATTTATGAAAAGACTGCCGGGGGGCGGTCGCTGATGGTGACCGGTCACTATTTCGAGCACCGTCGCCGCAAGCACGAGGTGTGGGTGACGTTCGCGGTCCAGCCGGTTGGCAACCGCCTGTATGGCTTTCGCGACACGAACACCAAGAAGTGCCAGAAGCAGTCAGCCGACTTTTATAGCTGCGACGGCTTCTCGCGGGTGTTCAGGTGAGTGCGATTGCCGGGGCCGACGGTCCCGCTAGCTGATGTGGTTGCCGGTTCGTCGTGCGTAGACTTCGCGTCCTGTGGCGGTGACGAGCGTGGTTTCGTGAACTGCCGAGGGGTGGCCAGGTGAGGCCCGGACAGGCCGACGCGCACGCGTTCTGGCTGCGAGCGCCCGGATGCGGGGAGATCCGGCTAACCACGGTGCCCGAGCCGGGGCCTGGCGACGTGCTGGTCCGCACCTTGCGGTCCGGCGTGAGCCGGGGCACCGAGACGTTGGTGTTCAGAGGTGGTGTGCCACCCGCCCAGTACGCCACCATGCGGGCACCGTTTCAGGAGGGCGACTTCCCGGGACCGGTCAAGTACGGATACCTCAACGTCGGCGTCGTGGAGGAGGGACCGGCGGAATTGCGCGGTCGCACGGTCTTCTGCCTGTACCCGCACCAGACTGCGTATGTGGTGCCGGCCGACGCGGTCACCGTCGTGCCTGAGGGCGTGCCACCCGCTCGTGCCGTCCTGGCGGGCACGGTCGAAACCGCCGTCAACGCTTTGTGGGACGCGGCACCGCTGATCGGCGACCGGGTCACCGTCGTCGGCGCCGGCATGGTCGGCTGCTGTGTCGCGCGGCTGCTGGGCCGGTACCCCGCGGGGCAGGTCACGCTCGTCGACGTCGATCCCGGCCGGGCCGATGTCGCGGCCGCGCTTGGCGTCGACTTTGCGCTGCCGGCCAACGCCGCCGGCGGTCGGGATCTGGTCGTACACGCGAGCGCGACGTCCGCCGGGCTTCAGCGATCGCTCGACCTGCTCGCGCCCGAGGGCACGGTCATCGACCTCAGCTGGTACGGAGACAGCGAGGTCCGGCTTTCGCTTGGTGGCGCGTTCCACTCGAGTCGTCTCACCATTCGCGCGAGCCAGGTCGGCACGCTGTCCCCAGCCCGCCGTGGACACCGCACGACGGCCGACCGGTTGGGACTCGCACTCGAACTGTTGCGCGACCCTGCATTCGACGCGCTCATCACCGGGCAGTCACGCTTCGGCGAGCTGCCCGACGTGATGGCCCGGCTGGCCGCGGGAACTCTGCCGGCGCTCTGCCACACCATCACCTACGAAGGGGATTAGATCGTGTTCAGCGTCACCGTCCGCGATCACATGATGATCGCCCACAGCTTCCGCGGCGATGTATTCGGACCGGCGCAGCGCCTGCACGGCGCGACGTACGTCGTCGACGCCACGTTCCGGCGTGCGGACCTCGACGCCGACAACATCGTGGTCGACATCGGTCGTGCGGCCGAGTTGCTGCACGAGCTGTTGGCTGAGCTCACCTACCGTAACCTCGACGACGAGCCCGCATTTGCCGGCGTGAACACGTCCACCGAGGCGCTCGCCCGGGTCGTCGCGGATCGCCTCGCCGACAGGGTTCACGCCGGCGTCCTGGGCGAGAGCGCTCGGGACCTCGACGGCCTGGTCGTCACGCTGCACGAGTCGCACATCGCCTCGGCGAGCTACGAGCGGCCGCTGTGACAGCGGTGCACGTCGTCGTACCCGAAGGCATCGACGACCCGGCCCGGCCGAGCGGCGGCAACACCTATGACCGCCATCTCCGCAGCGGGCTCCCGTCGCTGGGCTGGTCAGTGCACGAGCACGCCGTACCCGGGTGCTGGCCGCGACCCGACGCGTCGTCGCTCGCTGCCCTCGCGGGCGTCGTCGAGCAAATCCCCGACGGCGCCGTCGTGCTGCTCGACGGGCTGGTCGCCTCGACGGCCCCCGATGTGCTCGTGCCACACGCGCGCCGATTGCGCCTCGTCGTTCTCGTGCACATGCCGCTGGGATACAGGCCGGCGGATCACGAGGCCGACGGCACTCGGGCGCGGGAACGTGCGGTCCTGTCGGCCGCCGTTGCCGTTGTCACAACCAGCGCGTGGACGCGGCGTCGCCTGCTGGAGCTGTACGCGCTGCCCGCCGACCGGTTGCACGTCGCCGAGCCCGCCGTCGACGCTGCCGACCTCGCGACCGGGTCCGCGGCCGGCGGTGCGCTGCTCTGTGTCGCGGCGGTGACCTTCGACAAAGGACACGACGTGCTGCTCGATGCGCTGGCGACGATCTCGGACCTGTCCTGGCACTGCGTGTGCGTTGGCAGCCTCGACCGCGACCGCGCGTTCGCCGAGGCCGTCCGTCGCCGCGCGCTGGAAGGCGGGCTGGACGACCGCGTGCAGTTCCCGGGACCGCGCACCGGAGTCGATCTCGAACGCAGCTACGCCGCCGCGGATCTGCTGGTGCTGCCCTCGCGTGCCGAGACGTACGGCATGGTGGTCACCGAGGCACTGGCCCGTGGAGTGCCGGTTCTCGCGGCCGACGTCGGCGGCCTGGCGGAGGCCCTCGGTCACGGCGCCGACGGGATCCGGCCGGGGCTGCTCGTCGCGCCCGACGACCCCGCCGCGCTCGGCGCCTCGCTCCGGGCCTGGCTCGGCGACGCCGATCTGCGATCCCGGTTGCGCCGGGCGGCTCGCGAGCGGCGCGGGTCGCTTTCCGGTTGGTCAACGACCTCGTCGGTGATCGCCGATGTACTGGCTGGAGCGTCGCGATGACCGTCGAGGGCAACCGGGTCAGCAGGGAATGGCTTGCCCTCCGCGAGCCTGCTGACGCCGCGGCCCGTGCACGCGACCTCATCGAGCACCTCGGGCCAGCGCCCCCGGCGAGCGGCCGCTGGGTGATCCACGACCTTGGCTGCGGGACGGGCGCAATGAGTCGATGGCTAGCGCCACTGCTGCCCGGGCCGCAGCACTGGGTCATGCACGACCGCGACGCCGACCTGCTGAAGGTTGCCACCGCCGCGGTCCCCGGCCCGGCGGCCGACGGGGCGGCGGTCACCGTCGAGACGCAGCTCGGTGACATCACCCGGCTGCACGCGGGCGATCTCGGCGGCGCGAGCGTCATCACCGCCTCGGCGCTGCTGGACCTGATGACCGGGGACGAGTTGGCCGGGCTGGTCACCGTCTGCGCCGACGCAGCATGCCCGGTGCTCCTAACCCTGTCCGTAGTCGGTCGCGTCTCGCTGATCCCGGCGGACCCGCTGGACGGCCGTGTGGCTGCCGCGTTCGATGCCCACCAGCGCCGCGCGACCGAGCGAGGCCGCCTGCTCGGCCCGGATGCCGTCGCCCGCACCGTCGAGCAGTTCGCCCAGCTCGGGGCCGAGGTCCTCCAACGCGCCAGCCCGTGGCGACTCGGCGCCTCGCACAGCGAGCTGGCGGCCGAGTGGCTCATCGGGTGGGTCGGTGCTGCGGGCGAGCAGCAGGTCGACCTGGCCGCCGAGACCGACGGCTATACGCGCCGACGTCTGGCGCAGGCAAGAGCCGGACGGCTCGCGGTCACGGTGGACCACGCTGACCTGCTGATCCTGCCGTGACCCATCTCAGCCCGCGGACAGCGGGACGTCCAGCGTGTGCGCCCCCCTCCGCGCCTTCGTGGCCAGATAGCGGGCGTTCGTGGCGGACAGATGCACGCCGGTCGGCACCCGCGCGGTCACGGTCACCCCGAACCGGCGCAGCTGCCGGGCCTTGTCCGGGTTGTTGCTGAGCAGGGCAATCCGCAACACCCCCAGCGCGTGCAACATCTGCGCGGCGACGAGATAGCTGCGCTCGTCCTCGCGGTGGCCCAGCGCGAGGTTCGCCTCATACGTGTCGAGCCCAGCGTCCTGCAGCGCGTAGGCGTCGAGCTTGGCGTACAGACCGATGCCGCGTCCCTCCTGCCGCAGATACAACAGGAAGCCGCCGGAGTCGGCGATCCGCTCGACCCCTTCGCGCAGCTGCGGGCCGCAATCGCACCGCTGACTGCCGAACACATCCCCGGTGAGGCACTCGCTGTGCGGGCGGACCAGCGGCACCAACGCGCCTCGAGCGGACGCGACGGGGACGGCCCGATTGCCCAGCCCGAACGCGAGATGTTCCTGGCCGTCGACCAACCCGTCGAAGCTGAACACTCGCGCGGCCGTCGCGTATCCGTCGGCGAACCGCAGCGGCACCGACACCTGGGTGCGGATCGTCGCGACGGGCAGTGGCGTTGGAAGCGGCACCGGATCCGTTCGGTCAGTCGGTCTGGAAGCGCGGTGAGAGCGCGTAGCGCAGCAGCACCACGTCGCCGATCTGGCGGACGCCGGCGAGCGTTGCCCGCCGGCCGGGGTTCCATGGGAAGCGGCCGTCGCTCACGAACCGTGGGGCCCGGGAGTCGCCGACGAAGAAAGGGGCAATAACGAGCTGGAGTTCGTCGGCGAGGCCATCGGTCAGAAACTGGGTGTGCACCGTGCCGCCGCCCTCGACCATCAGGCGCTGCACGCCGCGGGCGCCGAGGTCCTCGGTGAGCGTGCTCATCTGGACCTGCTGACCGCCGTCGACCACGGTCGCCACGCTCCCGAGTCGCGAGCGGGCGTCGACCACGCGCGGGCTCGCGCAGTACACGAGCTTCTCGCTGTCGCCGGTGGTGAAGAAGTCCGCGCACGCGTCCAACTCCACCCGCTCGGTCACGGTGACCTTGATCGGCGACGGCGTTAGCCCCCGAGCCGTCCGCTCGTCCCGGCGGGCCTGGGAGCGGACCAGCAGCCGCGGGTTGTCCGTGCGCACGGTGTTCGCCCCGACCAGGATCGCGTCGCACGAGGCGCGGACCGCGTCGACGCGGTCGAAGTCGGCGCGGTTGGACAACTCGAGCCGCCGCGGCGCCGCGCTGCCGAGGTAGCCGTCGATCGACATGCCACAGCTCAGCAGGATGTAGGGGCGGTCAGGCATGAGCGGCTCCCTCCCGGAGCGGGGGTGCATTCCGCACCGGAAGCCGGGTACCACGGAACCATGCCACGACGAGGACGACGGCGCCAGGCAGGCAGGCGACTAGCACCATGACGCCGTAGACGACGGCGGTGGTGACCCCTCGTTGGGCGCCCAGGCCGGCCGCGCCGAACGCCCATGCGGTTACGCCCTCGCGCGGGCCCCAGCCGGCGACGCTGGGCAACGTCATGGCCATCATCGCGAGCAACGCGATCGGCAGCATCTGGGACATTGGCGCGCTCGCGCCGGCGGTCTGCGCCGCGATGAGGAAGGTGAACGCGTGGCCGGCGACGACCAGCGCCGACGTGAGCGCGATGCCAAGCCAGGCCCTCCGGGCGAGCAGCGCGCGAGAGTCGCCCGCCACCGCGCTCCGGAGCCGCGCCCAGGCAGAGGGTCCGCCGCCGCGTGCTGCCCTGGCCACGAGGACGGCGAGAAGCACCGCCACAGTGGCCGCGACCGCCACCAGTGGCATCGACGAGTGCACGGGTGACGGCAGTACGAGGAGAACCACCAGCGTGAGCACGACCTGCACGACCTGCCCGGCGGTGCGTTCCCACGCGACCGCGCGCAGCGCGCGGCTGACGTCGCGCACTTCACGACCGTGGCTGACGCCACGATGGACGTCGCCCACGATCCCGCCTGGCAGCGTGACATTGAGGAATTGCGACCGGTAGTACGCCGCGACCGCCGCGCGCAGTGACAGCTCCACGCCAAGGCCGCGGGCCACGGTCTTCCACCGCCAGGCACAGCACAGCGTGCTCAGCAAGGCAACGCCTGCGGCCGCCGCCAGCGCTCGGCCGTCAACCGTGCGAATGCCGTCGAGAAACGGGCCGGTGCCGAGGTGCCAGACCAGGAGGGCGAGCGTCACGGCCGGGCCCAGAATGCGGCCCCACGTCCACACGGTCCGGCTCATGCCGGCACTCCCGCCGCTCCCGGACGCCGCCGCCAGGCAACGCGTGGCGTCCTGCGCGCCCCCCGGAACGGAGTCTCAAACACCGCGGAGAAGCCCCACGCGAACCCGATCGTCAACGGCAGCACCAGGGCCAGCGAGACGAGGAAGAATGGAACACCCTCCGGAACCCGCCCGGCCACGATCCGCTCGCAGACGACGGCGACGATCGGGGCGTGCGTCAGGTACAGGCTGTATGAGAACGAGCCGAGGCGGCGCAGTGGCCGCCCGTCGAGCACATGCAGGAGCGGAGCCGGACGGCCGGTGGCCAGAGCGGCCAGGAGACACGCGATGGCTGGGCCGAGCGCGAGGTCGACCCAGTACAGGTGGTCAAGCGTCCACACCGGCCCCTGCCACCAGATAACCGCCAGCACGGGCACCGCGGCGGCGAGCGCGAGTCGGGGCCATGGCGGCGATCTGCGCGCCTGGCCGGCGCCGACAATCCCCGCGGTCAGGATGCCGATCGCGAACAGCGCCGCAAGGTCAGGCGGAGACTGGATCACGAACGTGTCCAGGCCCGCAATGTGCGGACCGAAGATCCCGACTGCCGCCACGACGAGCGCGACGGCGGCCACCATCACGGCGGCGCCCCGCCGCCGCACCATCAGCAGCAACAGGGGAAACAGGATGTAGAGCTGCGCCTCGACGGCCATCGACCAGAACGCCGCGTTGGGGCTGTGCGCGGGGACGATGTTCTGGACCAGCAGTCCGTTGACGATGACCGACTTCGCGTCGGGCACCCCTTTTCCCGGCTGAGGGATGATCAGCCACGCCACGGCGAGGCTGAACGCCAGGGCGGCCCAGTACGGGGGGAGGATGCGGCGCACTCGGCGCCGCGCGAACTCCGACACCGCGTCCAGTCGCCAGCCGTGGCGGGCCGGCGACAGGGCCAGGGAGAAGCCTGAGAGCACGATGAACACGACGACCGCGAAGCGCCCGTAGATGAACCAGGCAGCCCAGAACGGGGCATGGTCCACCGGGTAGCCGGGGAACGCGCGCAGGAACACGTGGTTGATCACCACGTACAGCGCGGCCAGGCCGCGGATGCCGTCCAGGCCGGCCAGCCGCCGGGGGCGGGGACTGGTCACCGTGGGTGCATCCGGAGCCACCACGTGGCTACTTGGTTGCCGGAGGCGTGTCGAACGCGGCCAGGAACTTGTTGCGGAACGAGTTCATTGGCCAGACGGGCGCGTTCGGGTTGGGTTTCAGGCCGGGGTTCCAGCCCCAGCTTCCGATTTGCTTGAGTACGTTCGGGTCGTGGGAGATGATTGAGATCGGGACGTCGTGGTTGGAGTTGGTTCCGCTGACGATCGGTAGTGGCTGGTGGTCGCCGAGGACGATCATCACGAGGTTTTTGTTGCCGTAGTGCTGCACGAATGACGTGAGCGTGTTCAAGGAGTAAACGATCGACGTGCCGTACGCGGCTTGCACGCGCTTGGGGTTGCTCCAGAACGCGCCGGTCTCGTGGATCATCGGAAGGTTGTTGTAGATCGAGCCGTTCCCGACCTGGTTCCAGGCGATCTCCTGCGGGATGCGGTTCCACGGCATGTGACTCGAGATCGTGTCGACCTCCGCGAACAACGGCTGGCGGTGAGGCTTCCCGAGCTCGAGACGCTCGAGCGCGGAGAACATGTACTGGTCCGGCATCGACGCGTAGGTGTAGGTGGGGCCGTGATAGCCGACCTGATAGCGGTTGTAGATCTGGTCGTAGTGGTAGAACGCTTTCCCCTGTGGCCACGGCCGGTCGTTGGATGGATCGTCGGCGACGGTCCGCCATCCGGCTTCCTTGAACGCCTCGGCGAGCGTGAACCGCTTGGCTGAGATCAGCTGGTTGTAGCGGTCCTGGTTATCGACCCACAGTCCCGCCTGCAGACTGGAGTGCGCCAGCCAGCTGATCCCGCCGTATGTCGCCGAGTCGAGGAACCCGCTGCGAGACGAGAACCCGGCGCTCGCTAGCCGCTTGTTCCCTTCGGCCAGCGCGGCGTCGACCTCCGGCGAGAACGATCTGCCCTCCACCGCCTGCTGACCGTACGCCTCGACGAACACCAGCAGCACGTCCTTGCCGCGCAGGCTGGTCAGCAGCCGGCTGGCGGGAATGTTGCGCTGCGGATCATGGTTGATCTCCTTCGCGAACACGCTCTTGTCGTGAATGTCCGCCCGAAGCGCACCGACCTCGTTGACGACCAGACCCGCCGAAAGGGTGGAGGCGATCGGCGTGTGCGAAACGACCTCAGCCCCGAACACCCAAAAGAGCGCCCAGACGGCGCCAAGCCCCGTGACCGCCCGCAGCGCCCACCGGCGGTTATCGCCCGCAACCCGCGCCACCCGCAGCAGCGCGAGCGTCAGCAGCACGGCCACTACGACGGTGCCGACCACCGCGCCGACCTCGAGCAACTTCGTCTCCGTACCACCAACCAACGACCGCAACGTCTCGATCCCGTTCCCCAGCTGACTCGTATCCCCCAGCGGGTCATACGGCCGGTCATACAGCGTGAACATCTCGTAATTGATCACCTTCAGAACGACCACCACCGCGAGGACCAGCCCGAAACTCACCGCCAGAACACGTCGAGGAGTACGCGGCAGAACGGCCGCCAACGCGACCAGAACCAGCAACTCGAGCGGGATCGTCAAGAACCCACTCAAAGTCAGATCCTTCGGCTCGTACGGAGTGACGAGAGCGACCCACACAACCACACCGGCAAGAACCGTGAGCACCACACCCACGCCCTTGCGCACCCGCGCGCGACGTGCGCCCGGGTCGGCGCCGGGTCCAGACCCGCGGCCAGGCCCCGTCCCCGCAACGGGCCCGCCGGGAGCCGCGACCGCCGGGGCGACGGTGCTATCGGCATCCGTCACCGCGACCGTCAGCGTGGGATGCCGCCGCTGCCACAACCACCACACATCGCGACCAAACGACTCGGCCAGCAGCGCCACAGCGATCACCAGGACCGCCTCGGTCCCCGCCCGCGGCAGGACGTTAGACGCTGCGATCGTCAACAGCACCCCCTCCGCCGCCGCGACCGTCTTACGCCACAAGCGGGGCGGAAGCTCCGCGCGCAACCACGGCAACCGCCAACCCGCAACCAAGAACACGTAACGCGCCGCACCGATCGACAACACCCACCACGCGCCCACCGAACGCGCGACATACACGCTCAGGATGAGGATCAGGAACGCGTCGACCTCGCCGTCGAACCGCGCCCCCAGGGTCGGCGTGGTCCATGTGCGCCGCGCCACCCATCCGTCGACGAAGTCGAGGGCGAGCGCGACTGCCGCGAGTGATACGAGCAGCGTGAGCGGCACGGGCTCGCCGAACGAGTCCGCGACCAGCGCCGCGACGCCGGCGGCGAGCGTCGCCCGCGCGAGGGTCACCCAGTCGGCTGGCCCCAGTCGGTCGGCGCGGTAGTAGGAGAGCCCGCGCGCCAGTCCCGCGTTCGTGATCACTCCGCAGGTGACGCCGACGGCCCACGCGGCGGGGCTGAGAGCGAAACCGCTGACGCCGACGGCGACAGCTAGCCCGGCGATCAACAGCATCTGGGCGATCAGCGCGGTAAATGGGGCGGTTTGAACCATTCGCATCGGGCGTCCCTTTCCGGAGGGGTCATATCCAGCAGGACGCCCACGTTCGGTAAAGACTTCCCGGACGCGGACGCGGGATGACATCCTGAGCGGCGTGACCGACGCGCTGCTTCGGCGCTACCCGGAGCGCCGGCCGAAGATCGTCAACCGTCTGGGCGTAGAGCCATGAGGCAGGATGACCGTGCGCCGTTCGTCCAGGCCCTCCAGCACGCCCGCGTGTCGGCGTACGCCCCGGGCGAGTTTGTCGAACAGGAGGGGTTCATGCGCGCCGGGGAGATCCGCGCCATGGCGGGCTTGGCCGGCATTGCACCAGGCGTCTCGGTGCTGGACCTCTGCTGCGGAGTCGCCGGACCGGGACGATTCATCACTCGGGAGCTGGGTTGCTCTTATCTGGGGGTGGACCTCAGCTCAAGCGCGATCGAGATCGCACGTGAGCGCGGTGAGGACCTTCCGTGTCGCTTCGAGGTCTCGCGGATTCCCCCGATCCCCACCGGACCATTCGACGTGGTGCTGATGTTCGAGACGATGCTCGCCTTTCCCGACAAGGACGCGCTGCTTCGGGAGATATCTCGTGCACTCACGACCGGCGGGCGGTTCGCCTTCACCGTGGAGGAAGGCCTTCCCCTCACGGAGGACGAGCGGGCAAGGATGCCTGACGCCGATACGGTGTGGCTCATCCCGCTCGAGGAGATGCTCACCTGTCTTGAGCGGGCCGGGCTGGTTGTCCGCTGGCGGGATGACGTCAGTCGGTCGCACCGTGCCATGGCGGATTCGCTCACCAACGCGTTTTCCGCCGAGGCCGATGACATTGCCACGCAGATCGGTCGGCGCGCACTGGAGGAGCTGCTGAGCGCCCACCGACTTTGGAGCGGCTGGCTACGGGCGGGCCGGGTCCGCAAGATCGCTCTTATCGTGGAGAAGACGGAGCCAGCATTCTCGGGCGTCGCCGACCACTGAACGAGAAGGCGCCCCGCCTTATGGCGTTGGTCCCGGGGGCGGCGTGCTGCGCGGTGGTGCTCGCGCTGATGGGCTGTGGCAGCTCGTCGGGGACACGCGGTGCCCTGGCGGCGGAAGCATCGACGTCAGGCGGTCAGCCCGCTGGGGCGCCGTCGCCAGGCTCGACGTACACGTTGATGCAGATGAACCTGTGCCTTTCTGGTCTGGCCACCTGCTACCGGAAGGTGGCATACCCGGCGGTGGTGGAGGATGCGGTGGCCCTGATCCGTGAAACCCGCCCGGACGCTGTCACCTTTAACGAGGCGTGCGGGAATGACGTTGCTCTGATCGCACGGCGCACCGATTACCATCTGCGCTTCTCGACCGTGATCTACGGCGGAGGACCCCTCCGATGTATCCGACCGGGAGGCCGCGGGGTATTCGGTGACGCGGTGCTCACCAAGCAAGCGATCGAGAGCAGCGACAGCGATGCTTTCAAGGCACAAACCGACATCGAGCGGCGCCGGTGGCTGTGCGTCACCACTCGAGTCGATATCGACGTGTGCACAGCGCATCTGAGCGAACGCACGCCCCTTGAGGAGGCCGCAAACGACCCACAATGCACCGAACTCACGGCGCTCCTGGCACGTCGCGCGGCCACCCGGACTGTCATCTTCGGTGGCGACGTGAACCGTCGCCCGTCGTGCGCCCCTGGCGGGTTCTGGACCCGCACCGACAGCTCCGCCCGCCAGACCCCCGGACTTCAGCAGGTTTACGGCAGTGACGCGCTAAGTGCACCCTCGGTCGAGGTGCTTCCGGCCACTCACTCCGACCACGACGTCCTGCTGGTGCGGGCGCACCTCAGCGCACAACGTTGATTCGTCACGCCCGAGGCTGTGATCGTCTCCGAGTAGCGCGCCCGGTCACGCTCAGCGGTCGGTGGCGACCCGCGCTAGGGCGCCGCGGAGCTCGTGCCGGCTCGCGATCGAGAGCTTGGCGTAGGCCGCCGAGAGCTGGGTCTCGATCGTCTTGGCGGAGACGAACAGCGCTTGGGCGATTTCGCGGTTGCTGAGTCCGTCGGCGGCCATGCGCGCGGCGCGCAGCTCGGCGGGCGTGAGCGAGCCCGGTCCCGTCAGCTGCTCCCGGCGGGGCCGAGCGCCGGTGGCGATCAGCTCTGAGCGGGCGCGCTCGGCCAGGGTGGTCGCGCCGCACCTCGAGGCGATGTCGAGGGCACGGGAGAGCTCTCGGCGCGCCGGCTCGCGCTCGCCCCGGTCGCGCAGACCGACGCCCAAGTTCACGAGTGCCCGCGCGTGGTCCAAGCGAGCCTCGGAGCGCTCGAGGATCGAAACCGCCTCGTGTAGCTGGGCGAGCGCCGCCGGCCCGAGCTCGAGGCTGCCGCATACGGACAGAGCAATCCCGATGATGTGCGGTGCGCCGAACGCGGTCGCCTCGGCCAACTCGCGGCCCGCGACTTCGATCGCCCGCTCGCGGCGGCCGAGCGCAACCAGCGCCGCCGCGGCCGAGGGAACCCAATTGGTCCCGGCGCTCAGGCTCATGCCGGCGCTGCGATTCTGAGCGTCGGCCTCGAGCAGATCCGACAGACCCGGTTCGTGCGCCCCGGCGGCGATCCGCACGAGTCCGCGAATCGCCAGCATGCTCGCCGCATTTATCCCTGTGTCGGACAGCCTCACCGAATCGACGATGGCTGAGGCCTCGTCGATTCGTCCGCGCTCGACGAGCACCAGAGTCAGGAGCATCGTTCCGTACAGCTCGGCTCCCAGCTCCTGACCCAGCTCGAGGGCACGCTCGGAGAACTCCTCGGCAGCGTCCAGATCGCCGGCCCGCAACGCGATGTCCGCTCGTAGGAGCGCCAGCTGGAGGAACATCGGTGCCGATCCCCGCCGCTGGGCTTCGGCCAGGCCGCGATCGGCCGCGTCGGCGGCCTCGGACAGTCGATCGACCGTGCACAGGACCCAGGTCGCGGTCACGTAACCGTCATCGAGCCAGCGCGACAGCAGGCTCTCGTCCCGCAGCGCGTGCCGCGCAAGCTGGGTGGCCTCGGCTGCAGACCTGCCCGTGTAACCCGCAACCGCGCCGAGCGCCGCGAGCATCCTGGAGTCGCGAACCTCGCCCCGGCGGGCCCGTTCGAAGTAGCGCTCGGCGCGCGCGACGATGTCAGGCACCGCTTCGGGGTCGTCCATGCCGCCGCCGAGCAGGGCCTGCTCCATGCGCTCCACGACGTCCGGATCGAGATCCTGCTCGCGCCTGAGCGCCTCAGCGAGCACCAGTCGCGCTTCCCCATTGCGAAAGACTCCGAACAACGCCAGCGCCAGCTCCAGCGCTAGTTCGGCGCGCTGGCCGGGGTCGCTCGCGAGCTCGAGCGCGTCGCGCAGCGCCGAGAACTCGTGAGCCATCGGCAGCATCGCCTCCGCGCGCCCCAGCTCCAACAGGACCTCCAGGCGATCATCCTGCGTGGGGGGCTCGGTCAGCGCGCGGCGCAGGTAGGAGCTCGCTGCCTCGGGCGCGCCACGTGCCAAGGCATCGCGGGCCGCGGCGCGCAGCGCCTCCACGACCCAGGGCTCGCCATACGGCTCGGCGGACAGGAGGTGCGCGGCCACCCTGTCCGTCGGAGCTCCGTCCGCCGCGAGCAGCCGCGCCGCGGCGCCATGCAGATCGCCGCGCCGTGCCGCAGCCAGCTGGGAAGAGATCGTTTCGCTGACGATCGGATGAACGAACGACAGCGTGCGTCCGTCCGACAGAAGGTCGGCCACCCGCATTGCATCCGCCGCGGAGCCGGCCCGCTCACGATCCAGCGAGGCCAACATCGCCGCGTGACGCAACGAGGCGCCCGGACCCAGGATCGCCACGGCCTGCGCCAGACGCTCGCAATCGGTGCCCAGCCTCGCCAGACGAAGCAGGACGTTGGTGGCGATCGCGCTGATACCGAGTGCCCGTACGCGTCGGGCCAAGTCGACACTGGGGCGTTCACCCTCGGCCCTCAGCGAGGCAGCCAGCTCGCGCAGGTAGAACGGGTTTCCATGAGTCGCGTCGTGACACGACTCGCAGAGCGCCTCGTCCGCCCGCGGGCCTAGCGCCCGACGGACCACGGTCGCACTTGCCTGCACGCTAAGCGGCGCGAGCGGCAGAACCTGCGCGGCGAGCTCTGAGAGTTCCGCCAGCCGAACCGGATCTCCCGGCCGCATCGCGACCACCAACAGCACGGGCAGCGAACCGATCCGTCGCGCCAAATAGAGCAGGAACCGAGCCGACGCCGCATCGAGCAGATGGGCGTCGTCGACCACGAGCGCCAGACCACCGCGGTCCGCCAAGCCGGCCACGAACCAGTACAGCCCGTGGAGCACCGCGCCGACCGGCTCCGGTTTCCCGCCGGTGTCGACCTTCCCTTCGAACACTGGCGCGGCCAGGCGTGCAGCGCCGTCGAACGCGGCAGCGTCGGCTTCACCGAGCCGCGACCAGAACAGCTCGCGCACGGTCGCGAACGAGGAGTCGATCACCAGTTCGTCGCCGCTGGCTCGCAACACGTCGACCGCCCTCGTCCGCGCGTGCGTCACCCATGCATCTAGCAGCCCTGACTTGCCGATCCCCGCAGGACCCTGCACCAGCGCAACGGAACCCCTGCCGGCGACCGCGGCATCGAGCAGCCCGCTGAGCGCGCCAAGCTCCGTCTCGCGCTCGAGCAACTCCTCCATGAGCTTCTCGTCCCCGCGCATCGCACCGCGATCATACGTCGGCTCGGCCGCCCACCAAACGACCTATCGGGCCGCCCACCAAACGACCCGTCGGGGTGACCCCGCCCAAAATTTTAGGGACCCTCCTGATGCGTGGACAGGCTCTTGCGGACACGCTCTGCGCATGAACCCCAGGGAGCCACTTCAGGTAGTGGTGGGCCTCGAGCACACCGACGAGACCGTCAAGGGGCATATCACCATCGCGGGCGCGCCGACGACGGAGTTCTTCGGGTGGCTGGAACTCATCGACCGGCTCGATCGGGCCGTTGAACGCCACTGCGGCCCGAGAAAAGTCGGATCGACCACAGGAGGGAACGATGTCAACGAGTTATGAGGACAAGATCAAGGAACAGGCCGAGCCGTATCTGGAGCCGGGCGAGCGCGTGCTCGCCGCCTTCATCACGCAGCCGCGGGGCACGAACGTTGCAATGGCCGGGGGCCTCGCTCCGGCCGCGATCGGCGGCCGCAAGGTCAAGGAAGCACGACGCGCCGCCGAGGCGAGCGGCTTCCAGGTCACCCGCCCGATGGCGTTGGCATTGACCGACGCCCGGCTCGTCGTGTTCAAAGTCAGCCAGCCGATCGCGATGGGCAAGGGAGGCGACGTCAAGGACCTCGTCAGCGCCGTTCCGCTGAGCGATGTCGACTCGATCGAGGTCAAGCGCCTGCTCGTGGGCAGGGTCGCGATCGTCACGGTCGGAGGGGCGGCCGTCAAGTTGGAGGCCGGCGCAGGGGCCAACGTGAAGGGGCTTGCGGAGGAGTTCGCTCGCGTGCGAGCGCTCGTCTGATTCCGCGAGCGCTTGCTGATCCCGCAAGGCTGAGTCGGCGGCGACCGCCCGTCGCCGCCGCGTAGCCTACGTCGCCGACCCCCGCGGCAGACCGCGGGGGCTCGGACCAAATGATCGAAAGACGCGTTCGCAATATCGCGCTGCTCGTCGCCGCGTGCTTCTTCATGGAGCTGCTCGACGCCACGATCGTCATCACCGCGATTCCGCGGATCAGCAGCTCGTTGGGGGTGTCGCCGACCACGACGGGTCTGATCGTCACCGCGTACCTCGTGACGGTGGCGGTGCTGATCCCGTTGAGCGGCTGGATGACGCTCCGGTACGGCTACCGGTCGGTGCTGCTCTCGGCGATCGCGGTGTTCACGCTCGCCTCGCTGGGTTGTGCGGCGAGCCAGACCTTCGGCGAGCTGGTGGCGATGCGGGTGCTCCAGGGCGTCGGCGGCGCGATGATGGTGCCGGTCGGCCGGATGATCGTGTTCGAGCGGGCCGACAAGTCGCAGGTGATGCGGCTGATGTCGTTCATCGTCTGGCCTGCGCTGCTCGCGCCTGTGATCGCCCCGCTGGCCGGGGGCGTGATCACCACCTACGCGAGCTGGCGATGGCTGTTCGTGATCAACATCCCGCTGGGCGTCGTCGGTCTGATCTGCGCCTGGCGGCTGATCGACGGCAGGCCCGCGGAGGCGCCGCCGCGCCTTGACGTCGGCGGCGTGCTGCTCACCTGCGGTGGCCTGGCCGCCCTCACCTACGCGGCGCACCTCGTGTCCGACGCGCACCCGCAGTGGCTGCCCGTGGCGGCGCTGGGGCTCGCCTCGGTCGTTCTTCTGGTCGTGGCGACGCGGCACCTGTTGCGCACCGAGGCGCCCCTCGTCGACCTACAGACCCTGAGGATCCCGACGTTCGGCAATGCGATGGTCGGGAGCAGCCTGATCTGGTTGGTGATCGGCTCGATCCCGTTCCTGCTGCCGCTGCTGTTTCAAACGGTGTTCGGGTGGAGCCCGATCAAGTCCGGCGCCCTCGTGCTGTTCGTGTTCGTCGGCAACATCGCCATCAAGCCGCTCACCACGCCGATGTACAGCAACTACGGGTTCCGGCGCGTGCTGGTGGCCGCGTCCGTGGTCCTGACGCTGACGACCATCGGGTGCGCGTTGCTGACCCGCGACACGCCGCTCGTCGTGATCGCGATCTTGTCGCTGGTCAGCGGCGCCGCTCGGTCGGTCTCGATGACCGGCTACACGACGCTCGCGCTCAGCGACGTGCCGACGGAGCAGATGCGAGCCGCCAACGCCCTGGCCAGTACGGCCCAGCAGCTGTTCACGGGACTGGCGGTGGTGCTGGCCACGATCGCGCTGCGTCTCGGCGACGCCGTTGGCAAGCTCGGCAGGGCGGCGCACGACGCCAGGTTTGCGTATGTGATCGCCTTCCTCGTGATCAGCGTCGTGGGCGCGATCGCCACGGCCGTCGCACTCCGCCTCCATCCGTCGGCCGGCGAGGTGCTCACGGCTGATGTCCCCGTCGGAAGTTCGCGCCCGACGACCTCCGCGCGTTGACCACCTTCACCGTGGACAGCGACCGCGCGTCGTGTCGGCTATCCGCGGGTGGCGGTGTATTTCACCTTGCCCGAGGAGCAGGTCTGTGGCTTGGAGGTGAGCTGTCCGATCGGGATCGCGTCCGTGAACGAGCCGGTGATCCGCTTGCCGCTGACGCGACCGAGGATCTTGAACACCTCCTCGTCACGAGGCGACGCGGTGCCGCTGAACGTGCCGTTCTTGGCGATCTTGACGTGGGCCTTGAAGCTGACCGGGAACTGTGGTTGCGGTGCGGCGAATGAGCTGCACCCGGACCCCTTGCCGGTGCCATCGACGAACGTGACGTGGACGACACTCCCGTTCTTGACCTTGAGGCTGATCGTGCCGTTGTGCTGACTTGTCTTTCCGCTATACGTGCCGCCCTGGGCGGCCGACGCGACGCCCGCAAGCACGAGCACACCCGCGCCCACCAACGCGCCAATCCTACGAATCATGGTCCCTCCTGACGATCCTGGCCAACCAGCCCTTGCGAATGCCCGCGCCCACCTCGGACAAGCGCACGATACCGTCTGAGTATCGCCGCTGCATTCGCCTGAGCCCGCGCGGCCCGGCCGATCTCGTCACCCGCCGAGGAAGTTCGCGATCCGCTCGAGCGCGAGCTCGAGCTGCGGACGCGAGTTGGCGTACGAGATCCGCAGATTCCGCTCGCCGTGAATGCCGAACCCACCGCCGGCGAGCAGCGCCACACCCGCCTCCTCGAGCAGCCGATCGGCGAGCTCTTGCGGGGGGATCGGCACCTGCGACACGTCCGGGAAGACGTAGAACGCTCCGCGCGGGACTCGGCACGAGACGCCCGGTAGCCCGTTCAGTCCGGCGACGATGAGGTCGCGCCGGCGACGGAACTCCTCGACCATCTCGGTCACGCCGTCCTGCGGCCCGGTCAGCGCCGCGATACCGGCGGCCTGGACGAACGCGGGAACGCACGAGACCGAGTTCGTGATCAGCCGGGTTAGCGGATCGACGAGCGGCTCGGGCACGGCGGCGTAGCCGCAGCGCCAGCCGGTCATCGCATAGGTCTTCGACAGCCCGTCGAGCAGGACGGTCCGGTCGAGCATCCCGGGCACGCTCGCGATCGAGGCGACCTCGCCGCCGTAGGTGATCCGCCGGTAGACCTCATCGCTGAGCACCCAGGCGCGGCTGGCGAGGAGCATCTCGGCAGCCGTCCGGAGGTCCGAAGCCGGGACCACCCCGCCGGTCGGATTGTTCGGCGAGTTCAGGATCACGAGTTTGGTGCGCGCGCCCAGCCGGTCGCTCAGGTCGTCCAGCGAGAAGCTGAAGTCGAGCTCCTGGCGCAGCGGCAGCGGCACCGGCACGCCGCCGGCCCACCGTATCGCGGACTCGTAGATCGGGAATCCCGGGTCCGGATAGATGATCTCGTCGCCCGGCTCGCACACCGCGAGGATCGTCAGGAACAGGAACAGCTTGGCGCCGTTGCCGACGAGCACACGCTCGGCCGTCACCTCAACCTGCCTGGTCCGCGACAGCTCGGCGGCGATCACCTCACGAAACTCGGTCACGCCGGCGCTTGGCGTGTAGCCGGTCTCGCCGCGTTCAATTGCGGCGATGCCGGCGGCCGCGACGTGCTCGGGCGTGCGGAAGTCGGGCTGCCCGATCTCCAGGTGCACGATCGATCGGCCCAGTCGCTCGAGCTCTCGTGCCCGAGCCAGGACCGCGAACGCGGACTCGGTCCCGAGCCGTCCCACGGCCGCCGCCAGCTGCGGCGCGATACTCAGCCCGGTGTCATCGGACACGACCGCGAATTATCTCGGCTACCGGGCTAGCGCGCCTTGGTGAGATCGTTGTAGGCGGACTTCGTCGTCGCGAGCGCCGAGCCGGCGACTCCGATCGTGGTGCGGTGATCGTCCGGCACGCCGTTGGCCTGCCCGCTCGTGCCCGGGTAATAGTCGCTGGCCGGCTGGCTGCCGCCGCCCTGCGTGGGCATCGTCTGCTTGGTCGGGACGCTCGGCGCCGCGCCGCCTTGCTCGGTGTCCTGGCTGGGCTCCGAGCAGGTCCCGGTCAGCGGCATCATCACCGACGTCGCCGGCAGCTTGGGCACCGTGGTGTTCGCGGGGCTCTGGAACATCGTCGAGGTGAGGTCGCCGACCGTGGCCCGGCGCCAGGCGGACACGTTCGGTACTTCGACGCCGAACCGCTCGCTGACCAGTTTCAGCTGCGAGGTGTGGTCGAACACCTCGGAGGCGATGTGACCGCCCCGGCTGAACGGCGAGATCACGAGCATCGGCACCCTGACGCCGAGGCCGAGCGGGCCGGCGATGCTGAGCGTGCCGGGATCCGGGTCGCCGATCGTCGGCGGCGACGCCGTGAGGTACTCGCCGGCCGTGCCCGCCGGCGCCGTCGGCGGCGGCACGTGATCGAACCATCCGTCGTTCTCGTCGTACATGAGGAAGAACGCGGTCTTGGACCACACGTTCGGATTTGCGGTGAGGGCGTCGAGCACCAATGAGGTGAACCACATGCCGTTGTCCGGGGCCGAGGACGGATGCTCGTCGAAGCCGAGCGGCGGGATGATCCACGAAACGCTCGGCAGCGACCCCGAGTTGACGTCGGCCACGAGATCGTTCGGGAACGTCTGCGTGAACGCCTTCTGGTAGAGCGGCGACAGCGGGTTGCGGAACGCCGTGAAGTAGGGCAGGACGTGGTCGCTCGCACCCATGATCTCGGGGTTCGCGATCGGGTTGTAGAGCGCCGGGCTCCAGGTCGGGTACTGGGTGAGCGAGGCGTACTTACCGGTGACGCCGGCGTTGCTCGGGCTGTACACCTTCCACGACACCCCGGCGTCCTGGAGCACCTCCTGCATCGTCGGCCACGTGCAGTTCCAGACGAAATCCGGTGTCGCGTTGGTGTCGGTGACCGGGCCGCCCTGGGTGCCGGCGGGGTCGATCGTGCCGCTGTTGGCCATCAGCCGGTTGGGGTGGGTCGGGCCAAGAATCGAGCAGTGATACGCGTCGCACAGGGTGAACGCGTCCGCGAGCGCGTAGTAGAACGGCAGGTCCTCGCGCATGTAGTAACCCATCGTCATCGCGCCGTGCGCGCCCTCGTAGGTCGAGGACGTGTGGACCTTGACCCAGGAGTCCATCTTGCCGTCGTTCCAGCACAGGTGCATCGGCCCCCAGTCGTGGGTGAGGTCGTCGGTGCACTCCATGCCCTGCGTGCTATCGAGGTGGAACGGCAGCAGCACGTTGGGTGGGACGAGCTCGGTGGCGCCCGGATAGTCCTGCGCGAACACGCCGAGCGAGTGCGCCGGGTGATCGTTGAACCCGCGACCGCGGACTAAGGCGCCGCCGTCAGGCGCCGCCGACAATCTTGCATAGTCGCCGAAGTAGTGGTCGTAGGAGCGGTTCTCCATCATCAGGAACACGATGTGGTCGATCGCGCCCAGATCCGAGCCGGCCGCCTTGGTCGAGGCCGCGCGGCCGACCAGCCGGGCGCCGCTCCCGCCCGCGGCCCACGCCGCGGCCGGCCTGCTGACCACCGCGCTCGCTCCGAGCATGCCGAAGTAGCTGAGGAGCTGCCGGCGGCTGAGACTCCGCCCCCGCAGCTCGTCGGGTAGATCCATACCGCTCCTGTTCAGAGGTCTTTGCGCGCCCGCGCTCGCGCGCACGCGCTCGCCTGCCACACGTCGAGATACCCCTGCCCCGTGATCAGAAAACGCCCCGGGAGTGCTGATCACCGAACGACAACATCTTCGGAGCCTGTGCCGTGCGGCTCCCGACGATCCTGCGTGACCGCGTTGAAGGAGGGGTACGGTTAGTCCATGCGCTCGGCCCCCAACGAAAGCCCGCGATCGTGACCGACAAGCCGCTCGGCGTGTACCTCAACGATCATCTTGCCGGCGCGACGTTCGGGGCCGACCTCGCCCGGCAGCTGGCGCAGCGCACGGCCGACTCGTCTTTCGGTCCGACGATGCGAACGCTGGCGGACGAGATCGAGGCCGACCGCGAAACCCTGCGCGGTCTGATGGACCGGCTGGGTATCTCGCCCAACCCCGCCAAGCAGGCCACGACCTGGATCGGTGAGAAGCTCAGCCGGTTCAAGCTGAGCGGGCTCGGCGCCGGCCACGCGGACCTCGGGCTGTTCCTGGCTTTGGAGACGCTGTCGCTTGGCGTCGAAGGCAAGGCGGCCATGTGGGTCGCACTGCAGCGGGTCGCCGAGCGCTATCCGCCGCTCAACGGCTTCGACCTCGCCGCGCTCGAGGCCCGCGCCCGCCACCAGCGCACTCTGCTCGAGGACGAGCGCGCCGCCGCCGCCGACCGATCCTTCGCCGGCGGCTGACGACATCTCACAGCCCCGTCTCGCGGGCGGTTAGGATCGCATGCGGTGAGCGCTGGAGCGTCCATCTCAACGATCCCCGAGGTCATCGCCCGGCTGGAGGCGATCGATGCCGCGCTTCCACGGAAGGACGGCGTCGCGATCTTCGACCGGCTGTACCTCCAGGTCACGCTCGCGGTCGACTCGGCGAGCGCTGGGACCGAGTTCGAGAACAAGGCCTTCGTCGACCGGCTCGACGTGGTGTTCGCCGGTCTGTACTTCGCTGCCGAGGCGACGATCGCGTTAGGCGGCGACTGCCCGGTCGCCTGGCGGCCGCTGGTCGAGACTCGCTCGCAGGCGCGGGAGCCGATCCAGTTCGCGCTCGCCGGCATGGCCGCGCACATCAACCACGACCTGCCGATCGCGGTGGTCACCGCCTGCGAGGAGCTCGGGCTGGCGCCCGACGATGACAGCACGATCCACCGTGACTACCAGCGGGTGGACGGTCTGCTGGCGACTGTCGAGACGCACATCGCCGGCTGGTTCGATACCGGGCTGATCGCCGACATCGAGGACGTCACGCCTGAGAAGACCGACGAGGCGATCGCGATGTGGTCGCTGGCCGGCGCCCGCGACGTGGCCTGGGATCACGCGCAGGTGCTCTGGGCGCTGCGCAACTCCGGGCTGATCCGGGATGCCTACCTGGCCGCGCTGGCCCGCACGACCGAGTTCGCCGCCCGGGCGATGCTCGTCTAGCGGCGACTCAGGCTTCGCGGATCACGATCAAGGCGTGATGCCGGAGCCAGATGCCGAGGAGGCGCGTGGTTGAGTACGAGATCGACACGATGCGCTCGTCGGGAACATTCTCAAGCGCGTGCTCGACTCCCTCGAGCAGGATGTCGTAGGTCGTGCTGAGCACGCCGACCGCCTTCACTTCGCCAGCCATATCGGGAGGATCGAGCACCGTGCGGACGGATGCGCGGGTGAGGTCGCCATTCTGCGATGAGTCGATCTCACGACTCGGCGTCCTGGTTCGTTTCTATGCTCGATGACGATGCTCGCGTTCGAGACCACGATCGGAAGCTGTGGCGTCCGCTGGACCGATGTCGGGATCGCAGAAGTGCTCATGCCCGGCACCCGCGGCCCGGGTGGCGAGCGGCTCGAGGCAGCCTCGGCCGACGTGCCCGGCCCGGTCCGGGAAGCGATCGCCGGCATGGTGGCGTTACTCGCCGGCGAGCGGCGAGACCTGCGCGGGATCCCGCTCGACGAGCGCCACCTCGACGCGTTCCGGCGCCGCGTCTACGCCGCGACTCGCGAGATCGCGCCCGGGTCGACCGCCACCTACGGCGAGATCGCCCGAGCGGTCGGCGAGCCGCACGCGGCGCGCGAGGTCGGCGTCGCGCTCGCGCAGAATCCGTTTCCGATCGTCGTGCCCTGTCATCGCGTGCTCGCGGCCACCGGCGCGCTGCACGGATTCTCGGCACCCGGCGGAATTGCGACCAAGCGGCGGATGCTCGGGATCGAGCGCGCGCCCGGGTTCACGCAGGAGGCGCTGTTCGCGTAACCGACCCCCACGGCGGATGGGCTTGGGTCAGTAGCATTCGCGGTCGGTGTTCGACTTCGCGTTGAAGCCAGTCCGGTCCCTCGTTCGAGTGCTGAACGAGGACGCACTTCGGCCGCTCGAAGAGACCGAGCACGAGACGCTCGACGCCGTCCAAGCGCTCGAGCGTGCGACCGATTCGATCGAGCACCACGTCGAGGTGATCGAGACGCTGGCGACCTCGGTCGGTCCGCTGACCGAGTCGGTCGACCGGCTCACCGACACGATGCAGGACCTCGTGAAGATGCTCGCGCCCCTCGCGGGGGCCGAACATGAGGTCCAGCGTGCCGGGCAGGAGCTGGAGAACGCCGAGCACTTCTTCGGGTTCCGCCGCCAGCGAAAGCGGCCCGAGCCTGAGGTCGGCCCGACCGAGCCCGAAGCGGGCGCGACCGACACCTAGCCCGTCGCTGGCAGCAGGCGGGTCAGTACGGCCACCCCGAGCAACAGCGTCCCCAGCTCGATCAGACTCAGCTCGAGCGCGTGCGCGTAACCACCGTGCAACGCCCCGAAGAAGATCACGCCGGTGATCGCCACTCCGAGCGCGCCACCCACGTTCTGCACGGTCGTGACCGCGCCGGAGGCGCCGCCGGCGTGCTGGGTGTCGACGCTCGACAGGATCGTCGTCGTCAGCGGTACCAGCAGCAGGCCCATCCCCGCGCCGATCAGCGCGAGCCCGGGAAGGAGCGGAACGATCGAGCCGCCGACGCCGACGTCCGCGACCGCCGCGAGCAGCAGGCCGTGGCCGCTGGCAAGCACGAGCGCTCCGATCGCGAGCAGCCGCCGACCGAAGCGCACAACCAGCGCAGGGGCCTGCGCGGACGTCGCGACGTAGGTGACCGCCATGATCGTGAACACGAGCCCGGCATCGAGTGCGCTCAGGCCGCGCCCCTGCTGGAGGTACAGCGCGAGGACGAGGAAGAACGACGCCTGTCCGCACCAGAACGCGAGCTGGGTCACCAGGCCCACGGTGAACGAGCGGGAGCGGAACATCGCCGGCGCCAGCAGCGGCTCGCCACCGTGGCGCGCGAGCCCGCGCTGATGCACGACGAAGCCGAGCAGCAACAGCGGAGCGACGGCGAGTGAGATCCAGGTCCACGCCGGCCAGCCGTGCTGGCGCCCCTCGACGAGCGGGAGCACGACCGCGGTCAGCCCGGCGGTGAGCAGCAGCGTCCCGATCAGGTCGAGCGGGGTCCGTCGCTCGGAGCTGGACTCCGGGACGAACCGCGGCGCGAGCGCCAGCGCGGCGATGCCGACGGGCACGTTGATCAGGAAGCACAGGCGCCAGCCGAGCCCCGCGACGTCCGCCTGGATCAGCCCGCCGCCGATCAGCTGTCCGCATGCCGCGGCCAGGCCCATCACGAGCCCGTAGATCCCGAGCGCGCGGGGAAGGTCCCGGCCGGTGTAGGTCACGTTGATGATCGACAGCACGTTCGGCATCACCAGCGCCGCGCCGATGCCCTGCGCCAGGCGCGCCGCCACCAGCACGGTCGGACCGCCGGCCACACCGCACGCGGCCGAGGCCAGCGTGAACACGCCGAGGCCGATCGAGAAGGTGCGCCGCCGGCCGATCCGGTCGCCGAGGCGCGCAGCGGTGATCAGGAACACCGCCGAGGTCAGCGCGAAGCCGGCCACGACCCATTCGATCGAACCGGTGCCGGCGTGGAGATCGCGCTGTATCGAGGGCAGCGCGACGTTGACGATGAAGAAGTCGAGGACGACCATGAACGTGCCGACCAGCAGCACGGGCAGGGCCGCCAGGTCACCAGTCTTGGCCGGCAGGGAGCCGACACTCGCCGGGACCGCCAGCGTGGATGAGTTCGTTTGTGTAGTCATGCCGGTGACGGTGACGACCGGCACCCGGACTGTCGATTACCCGGCAGGTAATGACCGCGCCACGCCTTTACGTCGGAGGTAACACGGATCCGGAGGCGCTACGGTGCTCAGAGTGACCGTCTACGTTGACAACGCGTTCGCGGTCGGCGACTGGGGGCGATGGAGCGGCGGTGGGCACCTCCAGGCCGACACGCTCGAGGAACTGCACGAGTTCGCCGAGCAGCTCGGCCTGCGCCGGGAGTGGTTTCAGTCAAAGCCCGGGCGTCCGGAGAATGATCACTACGACCTGGGCAAGGTGGGGCGCGGTCGCGCGCTCGAGCTCGGGGCAATCGACGAGGACCGTGCCGCCGGCACGCGGCGGCGCCAGGCGATCCGGCGCGCCCGCCGTGCGAGCGCGACTCAGTCGGCGACGCCGAGTCCCCAGCCGCCGTCGATCACGATCTCCTGACCGGTGATGTACTCCGATGCCGGCGCGGCGAGGAACAGGGCCAGCGTCTTGATGTCATCCGGGAAGCCGACGCGATGCATGGGAATGTCCTTGGCGAGTGCCGCTTGGACATCGGGGCTGTGCGCGTGGCCGCCGCCGATGTTCGTGACGAAGAACCCCGGCGCGATCGCGTTGACCGTGATGCCGTCTGCGGCCAGCTCAAGCGCCAGCATGTGCATGAGGTGCCTGGCGCCGGCCTTCGCCGCCATGTAGGCGGAGCCGATCGCAGGCTCGGTCTTGGTCGCGGCGAGCGATGTCGTCACGATGATCCTCCCGGACCGGCGAGGACGCATGTGGCGGGCGGCGGCGCGCGCGGTGGCGAAGATCCCGTTGAGGTTGATGTCGATCACGCGGTTCCAGCGCGCGTCGGTGTAGCGCTCGATCGCGCCCTCCTCGACGCGCGGCCGCTGGCCGCCGGCCCAGGCGCCGACGAACCCGACGCCGGGATCGATGCCGGCGTTGGCAAACGCGACGTCGAGTCGGCCGTACGTCTCCGCCGCCTCGTCGATCGCGCGATCGAGGCCGGCGTGGTCGGTGACGTCGGCGGCCGTGCCTCGCACGTCGAGCCCCTCGCCCGCGAGGCGTGAGGCCTGCGCGGCGACCGCGGCGCCGTCGACGTCGATCAGCGTGACCCGCGCGCCGTGTGCCGCGAGCACCTCTCCATAGGCGAGCCCCAGGCCGCTGGCACCGCCGGTGACGATCACGCCGAACCCGGACACGTCGAATCTCGAGGAAACGTTCACGCTGATTGCTCCTGTGATCTCGTTGGCGCCGTCAGCCTATACTCGCGGCCCGCGCGATCCTGTGTAAGGTCGGTCGCGCGATGGCCCGCCTTCCGTATCTCGACCCAGACGACGCGGAACCCCATACCGCCGCGGTGCTCCGAAAGGCGCCCGATCTCGGAATCTTCCGCATGGTCGCGAACGCCCAGGGCGCGTTCCCGGCGTGGATGCGGTTCGGTGGCCGCCTGTTCGACGGTGACGAGCTCGACAACCTGCTGCGCGAGTTCGCGATCGCCCGGGTCGCGACGATGACGCCGGGCGCCGAGTACGAGTGGGTCCAGCACGCCGCGATCACGCTCGCCGTGGGAGGAACGCAGGAGCAACTCGACGCGATCGAGCGGGGTGAGCTCGACGCGGCGGTACTCGGCGACGACGGCCGGCTCGTGGTGGCGTTCACCACTCAGGTGGTGCGGGACGCCGCCCCGGACGAGGAGACGTTCGCCGCGATGACGGCTCGCTTCACCCCGCGCGAGATCATGCACCTGCTGTTGGTGATAGGGCAGTACATGATGGTCGGGCGGATCATGGCCACGAGTCGGATCGACCTCGAGCCCGCGCTGGCCGCGGAGCTACTCCAGAGTCTCGGCGAGTGAGGATCGAGTGGTTCGAGGGATCGCGGGACGAGCTGGCTGACCTGTTCGCGCTTGCTGATCAGTCACCCGCGGCGGTCGCGGGCTACCGCGAGCTCGGGCGCGTGCTCGTCGCCAGGGATGGGCCGGCATGCATCGGCCATCTGCAGCTGATCGCCGGTGAGCGCGCCGGCGAGGCCGAGCTGAAGAGCCTTGCGGTTCGCGAGGATCACCAGGGGCAGGGCGTCGGTCGGGTGCTCGTCAACCGCGCGATCGCCGTGTGGCGCGAGGAGGATGTCGCGACGCTGATCCTGTCGACCTCGCCGGCGGACGCCCGGGCGCTGCACTTCTACCAGCGTCTGGGGTTCCGGTTGGAGTGCGTCGTGCGAGATGTGTTCACGCCCGAGGCGGGCTATCCGCACGTCGAGATCGACGGGGTTCCGCTCCGGGACCAGGTGTGGCTGTCGATGGCGCTGCAAGATCCGGATCGACCGGCGCCCGCCTCGAGCTGACTGACGGGGCCTTAGCGCCGGCGCGCGTTCACGCCTCGGCGATCATGACCGTGGCGCCACCGGTGGCGAACGTCTCCACGTCGGCGCCAGCCGCCTGTCCCTCGGGGCTCCCAAAAGAAGCCTGCAGCTCGGCGGCGTTCTCGAACCACAGTTCCGCGAGGTAATAGAACGGGGGTGCACCGCCGTCGGGCGTGCCGAGCACCTTCCCCGCCTCGAACCGCCGGAGGTTCGGGATCTTCTCCACGAGCGGGACATGCGTCGTGGCGTAGTGCTCGTCGAACGCCGCCGGGTCCTCGGGCTGGCCATACATGACCACGAACTTCACCATCGTTTCCTCCCTTGTTGGCTGCCGACGGGCGAGCCTATCTACTCGTCGCGTTCGCGGGCTGGCCGGCGCGGTCGCATATGCGGCGGCTTCGCCGAACAGGGGGGGCAGGATGACCCCGGGGGGTGGCGAGACCGTTACTCGACCGAAGCCGGCTCTCCCGGAATCGGACGTCCGAACAGCTGGCCTCGATAGCCGAACTCGTGCTCGAGCAACGCCTTCGTGTAATACGGCAGCGCCTCGCCGGCGATCGTCGCGCCGTGCATCGCGTGGATCCACGCCGGGTTCAGCTCCGCGATCCGGCGAGCGACAGCTCGGACCGGGTCCTCGTGGGCGAAGATCCCGTAGTTCCGGTAGGCCAGGAGCATCCCTCTCGCCAGGTTCTCGCGCGTCACGGCCGGCTGCTCGCCGGGCTGGAGGTAGAGATCTGAGGAGAACACGCTGCCGGTCGTCTCCTCGACGACCATCATCGAGTCCCAGTGGTGGACGTGCGGAGTCTCCATGAACCGAAGCTTGTGCTCACCGAGGTCGAGCGTGTCGCCGTCCCGGAATCCTCGCGTGCGGGTCTGCAGCCCGAACCCAGATGCGTTGAGTGCGATCGACAGCACCGACCCGATCAGCTCGGAGTCCTTGGCTCTGGACATGAACCGATCCATGCCGCCGTTCTCGTCGCCCTCCCAATGCAGCAGGACGATGTTGGCCAGCCGCGCCGGATCGAGGACCTCGCCGATCGCGGCGGCGACGGCCTCGTAGTGCTCGTACCTGCCCGTGTGCACGAGCGTCGGCGCCTCGTCGTCGATCAGGAACTGGTTGAACGTGATGCCAGATGCCGGCGACCACACCGAGATCCTGTAGATCCCGCCCACTATGTGATCGACTGAGGCGCGCTCCACGCCTCGGAGGTTACGCGCCAGCCAGCGCCGGCTCGCGCGACAGGACGTCAAGCGCCGGCCGAAAGCCGGTGCGGGACCCTGACTAAGCGTACGCTGTCCAGTGTGGAAGGGGATCGCATCCATGCGGAGGACGACGGGCGGCGCGACCTGGTCGTGATCGGCGCGTCGGCCGGCGGCGTCGAGGTCCTAACGCGCGTGGTGCGAGGTTTGCCGGAGGATCTGCGAGCGGCGATCTGCATCGTGCTCCACCTCGGGCCGGGCAGCCACAGCATGCTCGCGCACATCCTCGGGAGGGCTGGGCCGCTGCCATGCCGGCCGGCGCAGGACGGCGAGCGGCTCCGGCAGGGGGTCATCCTCGTCGCGCCGCCTGACCACCACCTCGCGATTGAGGACGGGCGGGTTCGACTCACCGTCGACCCGCGCGAGAACGGCCACCGGCCGTCGATCGACGTCCTGTTCCGCTCAGCCGCGGCGGCGCACGACAGCCGCGTGGTCGGCGTCGTGCTATCCGGGACCCGCGACGACGGGTCGGCCGGTCTGGCGATGATCAAGGCCAGCGGCGGCGCCACGATCGTCCAGGATCCGAAGGAGGCGATGTATCCGGGCATGCCGGCGAGCGCGATCGCGAACGTGGCCGTCGATGCGATCGTGCCATCGGATCTGGTGGCGGGAACGATCGCGGCAATGGTCAACGGAGAGGACCCGCCGGCGGGCGCCTCGCCCGCTGATCCCGATCACATCGCTGAGCAGGAGGGCGCGGCGTGAGCGACCGGCGGCCGGACACAACGCTCGACGCACTCCTCGATTTCGTCAAGGACACACGCGGCTTCGACTTCACCGGCTACAAGCGGTCAACGATCCAGCGCCGCGTCGCCAAGCGGATGGCGGCGGTCCGGGCAGAGCGCTACGACGACTACGTCGACTACGTCGAACTCCACGGCGAGGAGTTCGCCGAGCTGTTCAACACGATTCTGATCAACACCACGGGCTTCTTCCGTGATCCTGAGACCTGGGAGTACCTCGCCACGGACATCGTCCCGCAACTGCTGGCGGCGCGCGCGCCGGACTCGGCGCTGCGGATCTGGTGCGCCGGCTGCGCGTCGGGCGAGGAGCCCTACACCGTCGCGATGGTGCTCGCGCGCGTGATGGGCGATACCAGCTTCCGCGAGCGGGTGAAGATCTACGCGACCGACATCGACGAGGAGGCCCTCGATCAAGCCCGCCACGGCGCCTACGCGCCGCGCCAGATCGAGCATGTGCCACACGACGCGCTCGAGCGCTTCTTCGAGCGCACCGACCAGCGCTACGTATTCCGCAAGGACCTTCGGCGGTGCGTGATCTTCGGCCGCAACGATCTGGTCCAGGACGCGCCGATCTCGCGCATCGACCTGCTCGTGTGCCGCAACACCCTCATGTACTTCACCGTCGAGACGCAGGCGCAGATCCTGCGGCGCTTCCACTTCGGGCTAGACGACGACGGCTACCTGCTGCTCGGAAAGTCCGAGATGCTGATCGCGCACACCGATCTGTTCGCATCGGTCGAGCTCAAGCGCCGGGTGTTCCGGAAGGTGACCAGGCCGACGCTCCGCGATCGCGTGCGCGTGATGGCCGCGGAAGGCGTTCGTGGCCAGATATCGACGGGGGGCGACAACCTGCGCGCAGCGGCCTTCGATATCGCTGGTGCCGCGCAGATCGTGCTCGATCACGACCGCGCGATGATCATGGCCAACGACGCCGCGCGCAGGACGTTCGGCCTGGGACTGAACGACTTCGGACGGCCGATTCAGGACCTCGAGCTGTCGTACCGCCCGCTCGAGCTCCGCAGCCACCTCGACTCGGTCGATCGTGACATGCGTCCGTCAGACATCAAGACGGTTCACTGGCGCACGGGCGATACGGAGCGGATCTTCGACGTTCGCCTGACGCCGCTCGGCAGCGACGGGGTGGCAATGGGGACGAGCATCGCTTACATCGATGTCACCGAGGCTCACCGCCTCCAGGACCAGCTGACGGGATCTAAGCGGGAGCTCGAACAGGCCTACGAGGAGCTCCAGTCAACGGTCGAGGAGCTCGAGACGACCAATGAGGAGCTCCAGTCGACCAACGAGGAGCTCGAGACGACCAATGAGGAGCTCCAGTCGACCAACGAGGAGCTCGAGACGATGAACGAGGAGCTTCAGTCGTCCAACGAGGAGCTCGAGACGATGAACGAGGAACTGCGGCACCGTTCGAAGGAGCTCAACGATGTCAACGCCTTCCTCGAGACGATCCTGACCACGGTCGGTCTGGCGGTCGCTGTGCTCGACCGCAACCAGCGCGTGCAGATCTGGAACGGCACGGCCCGCGAGCTATGGGGCGTCACGTCCGAGGAGGCCGAAGACGAGCATCTGATGGCACTAGACATCGGCCTGCCCGTGGACACGCTCCGTCAGCAGATCCGGGACACCCTGATCGGGCGCTCAGTGCGCGAGGAAGTGACGCTCGAGGCGACCAACCGGCGAGGGAAGGCGTTCCAATGCCGCGTCACGTTCCTTCCGCTCGGGAACGGCGGTGACGGGAACGTCTCCGGCGTGATCATGATGATGGAGGACGTCGCCTCTTGAGCGCATCCTGCGAGATCCGCTCGCGTGCGGCGGTCATCCGCACCCGCGCGGCGTGCATCCGCCTCAGCTGCTCGCGGACCTGCTCTCGGTCGAGGCGGTGCTGGTCGCGCAGCTGACGGACCGTGTCCCTCAGGTCCGCGTAGCGGATGCTGGGATCCTGCTCCGGCTCAGCCGCCCAACGTGACATCGTGACGCCCGCGAACTCCGGCGGGAGCACCTTGGTCGCCCCGCCCGGGACGGGTGCGGGCGGAGGCTCGAGCAGCAGCCATCCCGCATCCTGGTGAACGATCGCGCCCTGCTGGCTCAGCTTTCGGAGCGCCAGCGTCACGGTGGGCCGGCGGGCGCCGACCATCGCACCGAGCGTCTCGTGCGTCAGCGCCAGCGGCAAACGGACGCCGCCGGGGGTGACCTGGCCCCAGGACTCGGCCAGCAGCCACATGATCGCGAGCACGCGTTGGTCGACCCGCGGAAGCTGGCAGATGACGAGTTGGCCGGTGAGGCGGTGCATCTGGTCGGCGAGGCACTCGTACAAGGCTGGAATGAGCGCAGGAGCGCGGCGCGCCACCGCCAGGAAGTCGGTGCTGAGCACCGCCAGGCGTGCAGGTGCGGGCGCGCGGAACGCGACGTCCTCGAGCCACGGCGGTGGAATCTCGCTGCCCCGGAGGAGGACGTCTCCGGGCCCGAGCAAGTGGATCCCGGACTGGTCGCCGATCTGCAGCGCGTGCACCAGCATCCCGTCGAGGATCGTCGCGGCGAATCCGTTGTGAGCTCGGAGCAGCTCGTCGATCTTCACCGGTCCCCGAGCCACGTCGACTGCCGGCAGGGTCATCGCGGCGACTTCCGCGCGGTCCTCCGGCGCCACGTGGCGCGTGAACTCGAGCTTGGTGTCGAGCAGGCGGACTCGGTCTCTGGCGGCCATCAGGCTTGGACCAACGCGGCCTGAGGGTTACCTGCCGACCTCGTAGGAACAAGCCAAGTATGAACGATCGCGAGCTCGTCGTTGACGGGCCTCGCGGTCGGGGCGACTACGGCTCGCGCGGGTCGGCTGGGTCTCCCGCGGGCTCGAGCGTGAAGACCTCGATCGCGACGTCGCGGTTGGTGTCGATGCCGCTCACGAACGCCAGCGTGCGGCGGCCGAGCGCCTCCTCGACGATCGCACGGAACTGATCCTCGAGCGCGTCGTGGAAGAACAGCCGAGCCTCGCGCAGCCGCTGGTGCTCGCCCATCGCCACCAGGTTGCGCTCCGCCACGGTCAGGCTGGCCTCGAGGATCACCACGAGCGTGTCCGCTCCCGCAAACTGCGCCCGAGCCTTGGTGGGACCTCGGCCGAACGCCTCCTTGTAGGCGCGGACCATCGCGTTCGAGATCTCGAGCATCGGGCTGCGATCCGTGGTCGCAGTCGCCGCGCTGTGCTGCGCCCCAGCGCTGCGCTCCGAGATGTGTTCGTCGATTCTCATGTCCCCGCGCCACGTCGAGAGCGACGGACGTCGCTAACCCATGGAAATTTAGTCTCCGCCGAGGGGTTCCTGGCAGCCGTGTTGCAAATCAACCTCGGCTCTGTCCGCGCACGGACCGCCACCGCTGTGACCGGGTCATCGCCGGCCGGCTCACTGAATCGACCCAGGGCAAGCGCAGCTCTGTAAGCCTGCGCAAAACTTATTGAATGCAGGCAATTCCTTGGTGCGCGGCCCGGGATCGGATCACCTGAGGGCTTCCTGTCGATCCGATCTTGCGGTTTCCGACGCGTCTCCTTTGGGGAAGCTCAGTTTGTCCTGAGGCTTACTGGGAGGTCGGCGTCTATGCGTCATCGAGGAATTGCAACCTTCGTCTCGGTGCTGTGCGCCGCTGCTTGTGTCGTGGTGCCGGCCGGCGCGTCCGCGGCTCGGCAGGGTGCCCGGTACCCGAACGAGCCGCTCGCTGTCGGGACCGGTGGTGCCGTGGCCTCGATGGACGTCGGCGCCAGTCGGGCCGGCATCGATGTGCTCCGGCGAGGCGGCAACGCCGTTGACGCCGCCGTTGCAACGGCTAGCGCCCTGGGCGTGACCGTTCCGTTCGTCGCGGGGCCCGGTGGCGGCGGGTTCATGGTCATCTACAACGCACGAACCCACACGGTGACGACCATCGACGGTCGCGAGACTTGCCCCTCGGCGTGCACGACGAGCCTGTTCATCGACCCGACGACGGGCCAGCCGATGAACTACACGGCGGCCTCCGATCAGCCGCTGTCGACCGGCGTGCCGTCGAACGTCGCGACCTGGGCGACGGCCGTGCGCAAGTTCGGGCGGCTCTCGCTCAGCGCCGACCTGCAACCGGCGATCGGCCTCGCTAAGCGTGGCTTCACGGTCAACTTCGACTTCAACCAGCTCGAGCAGTCCGGCCTCTCGACGCTGCAGGCGTACCCGGCGAGCCGATCGCTCCTGCTCACGCCGTCGGGCAACCCGCTGCCGGTGGGGACGCGGCTGCGCAATCCGGACCTCGCGCACACCTACGAGCTGCTCGCGCGAGACGGTGCGCCGGCGCTGTACGACGGGCCGATCGGACAAGCGGTGGTCCAGGCCGACGATCACCCGGTGCTCACGCCGGGACAGTCGATCGTCACGAACCCGGGGATCATGAAGATGAAGGATCTGCAGTCCTACCGCACTCGGATCCTCACTCCGACAAAGGTGACCTACCGGGGCCTGAAGATCTACGGGATGGCGCCGCCGTCGAGCGGCGGCTCGACCGAGGGCGAGATCCTCAACATCCTCAACGGGTATCCGCTCGGCTCCGAGTCGCGCGTCCAGGCCCTGTTCCATTACCTCGAGGCGTCTCGGCTCGCCTACGCCGACCGCAACGCCTACGTCGGCGACCCCGACTATGTCAACGTGCCCCTCGCCGGCCTGCTCAATCCGGCCTTCGCGGCGACCCGCCGCTGCCTGATCGGCAGCACCGCGCTCACCTCGCCGGTTGCGCCTGGCTCGCCGTTCGCCCCGTTCGCGGGCTGCAGCGGCAGCGCCCAGCAGGCCTCGTCGGCGTCGCCCGAGGCCCATCACACCAACAACATCGTCACCGAGGACAAGTGGGGCGACATCGTCGCCTACACGAACACGATCAACTTCTTCGGCGGCAGCGGCCAGGTCGTGCCTGGCTACGGCTTCCTGCTCAACGACGAGTTGACCGACTTCGATTTCGCCCCGCCCTCGTCCGGCGCCACTGATCCCAATCTGCCGGCCGCCGGCAAGGAGCCGCGGTCGAGCATGGGCCCGGTCATCGCGCTGCGCAACGGCAAGCCGCTATTCGCGATCGGCGCCGCTGGCGGCTCGACGATCATCACGACCGTCGTCCAGATCCTCATCAACCATGTCGACTTCGGCATGAGCCTGCCGGCCGCGCTTGCCGCGCCCCGGGTCAGCCAGACGAACTCGTCCTCGTCACTGGCCGAGCCGGACTTCTACAACAGCGCGCTCGCCCAGCAGCTCACGAGCCAGTACGGCGAGAAGTTCTCCCTCGCCACCGGCTCGATCCTCCCGCTCGACAACTATCCGGGAGATGCGACCGCGCTGCAGATGTTGGGGAACGGCCGGGCCGAGGCGATCGCCGAGCCGGTCCGCCTCGGCGGCGGGAGCGCGCTTGTGGTGCAACCGGGTCGCAAGTGATCGCGGTGGCGCCGGCCGGCGCTTCTGCTCGGCGGCGCGCCGGCGCGCATTAGTACCATCGAGCGCCCCCGGGGCGGTTAGCTCAGCTGGTAGAGCGCCTGCCTTACAAGCAGGAGGTCACTGGTTCGAGCCCAGTACCGCCCATTGGCGAATTGCCTGCAGCTACGTGCCTTCTTGCCGTCGGGGATCGTCTGCCGGCTTGCCGGATGGCCGGCATGGAAGCGTTGTGGAAGCCATTGTGGGCTCAAGGGTCGTACAAGCCCGATCCGGTGACGGCCTGGGTGGCCGTCGCCGGATCGGGCTTAATCCCGCGGAAGGCGACGTTGGAACCGCGAATGCTTCCCGCGAATCGCCACACCCGTCGCCTGCCACGCAGCCGGGCAAGGGTCGCGACGCCGACCTCGCGGAGGACATCGCTGCTGCCGTCCGGGAGGAACGGGGCGTGGACAGATGCCACAGACCTTCGCCGGTCGCCCGGGCAGAACAGATTCCGATCGCTGTCGAGAGCGCTTCCACGTCGCCGTCCGCTTCCGGCTATCGGACGGGTGGCGAAGCGGTCCACACTGTTGGGATCGCTTGCTGCGCTACGGTCGATGCTCGGCGAGGTGAAGGTTGGTCTCCGTACGGGCCGGCTCCTCGAGTTCAGGCCGCCGCGTATCCTCCCACACCAAAAACAAAGGCCGAGCCTTGCTTTCCTCGTAGACTCGTCCGAGGTACTCGCCGATGATACCGATGCAGGCCAGCTGAACGCCGCCTAGTATCAGGACGGCGACGAGCAACGACGTGTAACCGGGTACGGGGACATCGCCGATCAATTGCTGGATCACGGTGATCCCGCCGTACACGGCGCCGATCAGCGATACGATCAGACCAAGAACACTGGCGAGACGCAAGGGTAGGGTCGAGAACGAGACGACCCCGTCGAGGGCGAGGTGGAGCATCGCCCGCATGGTGTATTTGGACCGTCCGCCGCCGCGGGAGGCCCGATCATACGGCACCACCGTTTGGCGAAACCCGACCCAGCGAGTCATGCCCCGGAGAAAGCGGCTGCGCTCCGGCATCGAGCCGAGCGCGTCAACGACCGCTCGCGACATGCATCGGAAATCAGCGATGCCGTCGGGCAGATCCAGTCGAGCCAGGTGGTTCAACACCCAGTAGAAGGCGTGAGCACGCAGGATCGTGACTCGCTTCTCGCTGTCGACGGGGCTGCGGACGGCGTACACGACGTCGTAGCCCTGCTCCGCCTTGGTCAGAAGCTCCGGAATCGTTTCGGGCGGGTGCTGCAGGTCCCCGTCCATTGTTACGACGACGTCGCCCTCGGCCGCCGACATACCCGCCGTCAACGCGCCCTGGTGGCCAAAGCTGCGCGACAGGCGGAGCCCGCGTATCCGCGCGTCCCGTGCGGCGGCCTCGCGAACCATTTGCCACGTGCGGTCGGTAGAGCTGTCCTCTACGAAGACGACCTCCCAGCCGCCCTCGACGGACTCGAGCACCGCGCCCAAGCGCTCGATGAATCGGGACAGAACATCCGCCTCGTTATGAACCGGGACGACGACGCTGAGCCTCACGTGCGTATTATCCCAAGTGGACGTCGATGACGATCAGCGGCAGTTCGAGCATCACCGCTACGCCGATCGTCTCGGGTTAAGGTCGATCCCGGGCCGCTTTCGTCGCGTGCTGACGGCTGATGGATTAGTTGCAGGGATGAGGCTTTATGGTGGGCGTTGCTTGCCCACTGTCGCGGTCTTCGTTGCGATAGGAGCCACCAGCTTCGCATGAGGCCGGTTGAGATCCTGCGGGACGACATACCCTCCGCGGGCAACGGCAGCCGATCACACGCCGGCTTTTCACCACGGGGTCATGGGCATGCTGTGTTGCCGGCGTGAGTGTCAGCGAGTCGGCAACTGGACGTGCTTGACACGTTTCCACTGAACTCGCCGTTGGTGAACGCCGACGCATCCACGCCCTCGCCTTCGTCCGCCAGCTGCGGAAAGCTACGCCCGGCTTGGCGTTGACCGCCGTAAACCGCTCGCGGCAGATCCGCACCATCGCTCGCGGAGGGCCTCCCGAGCGCCTACTACTACCTTGGAATTCTTCAACACCCACATGTCGGGAGGTTCATCGGGGTGCGCTTCGGGACTCTTCACCCCGTCGTGGCCTTCTCCCCGAACGGCTGACTCGGCTCCTTCTCTCCTGCCCGAAGGGCCTCTACCAACGACGCGGCAGGCTTCGCTTGATGCTGCAGACCGCACGCTCGCCCTCCCCACAACGGCTGGACGCTGGCCTCCGACCCGGCCCATTTCCAGCCCAGAGCCCCAGCCTTCTAGCGGGCCTCATGGCAGCTACCCGGACGGGACTCACGCGCTGGCGACGACGAGTTCGTGCCGCATCACGATCACATGATCGACCTCCGCTCCGGTCACGCTCGTCGGGAGTAGGCTACCCTCCCGGTATGGCTGGCAGCGATGTCCTGGTTACAGGTGCCAGCGGGTTCGTGGGACGTCACGTGCTCGACCGCGCTCGCGCTGGGGGCTTGGTGGCATACACGGCGCGGGGCGACCTCCGCGACCCCGAGGTAGCTGAAGCCGAGATCGCGATAGCCCGCCCCCGGGCAGTCATCCACCTGGCCGCAGCAACTCGGTTCATGGAGCCTTGGCTAGCGCTAAAGGCAGACGTGGCGATGGCAGGAGCCGTTCTGTGCGCGGTCGCACGCCACGTACCCGAGGCACCAGTGCTCATCACGGGGTCGGCGGCCCAGTACGGGTTGGGCGCTCCCAGGCCGCTCGTCGAGGAGGATGTCACTGTTCCGATCTCCGCCCATGGTGGTATTGAAGTGTACGCTTGAGCGTGCGGTTCTCGCGCAGCCGCTCCGGCGCCACGTGCGTGTGATCTTCACCCGCAGCTTCAATCACATTGGCCCCGGGCAGCCCGTTGACGCCCCTGCGGGGCACTGGGCAAGACAGATCATCGAGGCCGAGGCGACTGACGGCCGCACCATTCGAGCCGGCAACCTCAATGCCGTACGCGACTTCCTGGATGTCCGGGACGTCGCGGATGCATACCTCGCCCTAGTCCAAAGCGGCGCTGCCGGCGTCGTCAACGTCTGTTCGGGGGTGCCGGTCTCCCTGAGACAGGTGGCTGAGATATTCGTTCGCCACAGCTCCGTTCCCGCCACGATTGAATGCGACCGTGCGCTTATCAGGGACGTCGACCCTCCGTACATCGTGGGCAGCCCGCAGCGTCTACACGAACTTACTGGATGGCATCCGCAGATCTCATTGGAGCGCAGCGCGACCGATCTGCTCGCGGCGTGTCGGTACGAGCATGGACCGTTCGGCGCAACCGCCGCGACGGGCGCCTCGTGAGCATCTCCGGCGGAGGGCCTGTGCTGGTCACCGGAGCCGGGGGGTTTATCGGCAGCCACCTGTGCGAGACCCTCGTCCGCCGCGGGGAGAGTGTCCGTGCCCTGGTGCGGTACACATCCCGGCGCCACGAGGGCAACTTGGCCGGCCTTCCGCCCGAGGTACGGGAGGCGATCGATGTGCGCTTCGGAGACCTTCGTGACGCCGACCTGGCCAGCAGGCTAGTGGCGGGGACGAATGTAGTGTTCAACCTCGCCGCCTCGATCTCGGTGCCTTACAGTTTTGTCGCACCGCGCGAGGTGGTGAGTATCAATGTGGAGGGCACGTTGAATATGCTTTGTGCTGCCCGAGACGAGGGCGTCGCGAGAATGGTGCAGATGAGCTCCAGTGAGGTGTATGGCACGGCGCATTACACACCGATCGACGAGCGACATCCTCTGAACGTCCAAAGCCCATATGCCGCGAGCAAAGTAGCCGCCGATAAGCTCGCTGACTCATTTCGGCTGTCATTCGACCTGCCGGTGGTGATCGCGCGGCCGTTTAACACGTACGGGCCGCGTCAGTCGCTGCGTGCGGTGATCCCCGTGGTCGTTTCTCAGGCACTGCGTGGCGGTGACCTAAACCTAGGCGCGCTGACTCCGCGGCGTGACTTTGTCTACGTAACGGACACGGTGGCCGGGCTGCTAGCTCTCGTCGAACACGAATATGTCGGCGGCACCTTCAACATCGCCACGGGCGCTGACGTCTCGGTTTCCGATATAGTGTCTCTCGTCGGCGAGTTGGTCGGTCGGAAGCTAACTGTGCGTACCGACGAGCAGCGCTTACGTCCTGTGCACAGCGAGGTCCATCAGCTAGTTGGTGACGCATCCAAGTTGCACGCGGCGACCGGCTGGGCGCCCACCACGTCACTCCGAGATGGTCTTGGCGCGGTGGTCGAGTGGATGGGCACTACCGACTTACCCGTACGGGGCGGCTCCTATGCAGTGTGAACCGGTGCACGCCGTCATCATGGCCGGAGGACGGGGAACGCGCCTGGCGCCGTACACCACGGTTCTCCCCAAGCCGCTCATGCCACTCAGCGACCGCCCGATCCTAGACGTCCTCGTTCGCCAGCTTCTTCGTGATGGCGTGCAAGGGATCACTATCTCGGTCAGTCCGCTAAGCGGGCTGATCGAGACATGGGTCCGCCACCACGGCAAGTACGGCATCCCTATCAACTTCGTCTATGAGGACACACCGTTGGGAACCGCAGGGGCGCTCCGCAATATTCGCCGCCCCGACTCCACTTTCCTGGCCCTTAACGGCGACGTGCTGACTACGTTGGACGTTCGGGACCTCGTCGCGCACAATCGTGAGACTGGCGCGATCGCGACGATGGCCGTCAAGCGCAGAACGGTGGACGTCGAGTATGGGCTGGTGCATTTGCATTCCGACGGACGGGTGGACCGCCTGGAGGAGAAGCCGCAGCTCGCATTCACAGTGAGCATGGGGGTTTACGCAATGGAGCCGGCGATCGTCGAGTTGATTGGCGATGGAGAGCGCATCGACTTTCCCGATCTAATGGTGCGCGCGATGAACTCCGGCCACACGGTAGATACCCTGCAATACGACGGTTACTGGCGGGACATCGGCAATCCCGCCGACTATGAGGCGGCGATCGTGGACTTTGATGCCAACCCCGAAGAGTTCCTAGGTCCGCGTGACGCTCCTGTCACTGGTCAGGCACACTCAGCTCTGAGACAAGATGCCTGAGTTACGATGCATATCCGGATCACTCGGAACCGGGATCCAGATGGCGTCAACGCTTGGCGGGCTGTCCTCGATCTAGAAGCGACCAGATCGCCTCCCGAGGCCGGGACCGAGCCGCCACGAACACCCTCCTGCCGGCGAAGTCTTGAATAAGGACCATGGACGGGTTGAGACCCGGTTAGTCCGCGGCGCTAACCGACATTGTGCGCGCCGAGCCTGAGTCTGCTGATGAAGTCTTCCTCGTCGCACAGGACGACGAGGGCCACGTCGGCGAGGCCATCTACGGGTCGTCGCTGCACGTCACCGCATAGCCGGCGTTTCACGCGCGGCTATCCCGTCGGAGTGGAAGCTTCCTGGAAGCCTCCGAGGTCGCTTCCGGATCATCCCGCGGTCGCAGCTGGTCCCGCCCGGGCAACGTAGCCGGGCAACGATCCACTCAAACTTGAGTCGGCATTTATCGGCAGGACGCCACGGCTCCCTCACGGTGAATGCAAGGCTTTGGCGGACCGCGTCCGGGAGCTTCTGTTCCTCGTTGTCGGCTAGTACGGCGTTTCCCTGCGGAGCGGGAGGAAACCAGCCCAGTCGATAACGGCGCCGGCGCCGGCGTCTCCCGCGACCGTCGTCGGCGAACGCGACCCGTAACGCCCTGAAGCGGTCATTTCGTTTCGGCTTCCCCTCCGGCGAAGTGGCGGCTTGAGCAAGAATGCTGTCGGCGACGAACGGGAAGCGCGCAGACGCTCGCGGCCGCTAGCAAGGCTTCCGGTAGGCAATCGACGACTCATCCTCGGCCCATAGGCGCCGCGATCGACTCTGGTCTATGTATGCACAAAGCTGACGCGCGTAGAACTGGGTTGAGTAGTTGCTCCACAAGGTGATCGTCCTGTCGGTGCTGGCTGAGGCGAGTGTCTCTCCGTCTGGACTCAGGGCGAGGCTCGTGATGCCGTGACTGCGCAGCGGAGGACCGAGTTGACGGTGGGTTGCGACATCCCACAGCCGAATCGTGTCGTCGCCATTGGCTGACACGAGCGTCCTGCCGTCGGGAGTGAAAGCGACACTGCGGACTCCTCCGGCGTTGGCGACGATAGACGTACCCAGCTGGCGGTGGGTGGCGACATTCCAGAGTCGGATCGTGTCGTCGTCGCTGGCTGACGCCAGGGTTTTGCCATCCGGACTAAAGGCGACGCTGTTGACGGTCAGAGTATGGCCCGTCAAGGGCGTGCCGAGCGGTCGCCGGTCGGCAACACTCCAGAGCTGAAGGTAGGCCATGAGTTCGCCGTTTGTGTCTTCAGAGCCGGCTGACGCCAGTGTTCTCCCATCCGGGCTGAACGCCACGCTCTCGATGTTGTCGGTGCGACCGACCAATGGCGCGCCAAGCTGCCGATGACTTACGACATCCCAAAGCCGGATTGTGTTGTCCTCGCCGGCGGACGCGAGCGTCTTGCCATCCGGGCTGAACGCGACGCTATTGATGATCTGGCTTTCGACGGTTATCGGCGGACCGAGCTGCCGCCGCGTTGTCAATGTCCAGAAGCGGATCGTGTCGAGGTCGTTGACCGAAGCGAGCGTCGTGCCGTCAGGGCCGAACGCCACGTCGTCGAACTCGGTCACATCGGCCGCCGTCAGCGGTTTGCCGAGCTGTCGGTGGCTGACCACGGCCCACACCCGGATGGTGCCATCCTCGCCGGCTGACACCAGCGTCTTGCCGTCCGCGTTGAACACCACGCTGTTGACTGCCATGGTGTTTCCGGTCAGACTCGCGCCGAGCCGGCGCCGAGGCGCGACGCTCCACAAGCGGACGGTGTCATCGTCGTCGGCTGACGCCAGCGCCTTGCCGTCGGGACTGAACACCACGCTGTTGACCGCCATCGTGTTTCCGGTCAGAGGCGCGCCGAGCTCACTGTGGGTGACGACACTCCACAACCGGATGTAGTGCGAGTGTCCTCGGCTCGCCAGTGTCCCGGGCGAGCGCGACGGCCTCGTCGGCGAGCGCCCAGCGACGCCGGTAGTCGGGGTGCCACAGCAGCTCCAGCGCCTGGAGTGCGAGTAGGCGCGCGCGGCGTGCCGGCTGCGGGGGGTCGTCGAGCTCGATCGCTCGATCGATCGCGGCTAGCCGCTGCTCGTCGGTCGCGCCGGCCACGCTTGCGAAGCCGCGGCTGTTGGCGAGAGCGGCACGCGCCGCGAGCTCCGCGTCGGCGAGAGCGGATGCGATCCGGGAGGCCTCGAGCAGCGTCTCGCGATAGGCGGCGTCGCCGGTCTGGAGCTGTGCCTCGCCGAGCCCGATCAGCGCCTCACATCGCTCGCGGCTGTCTGTGTCACCCGTGAGCTCGACGGCGTCGGCGAACAGCTTCACCGCCTCGGCGGGGGCGAGGCTCTCGAGCGCGCGCCGCCCGGCGCGCAGGGCGTAGTCGGCGGCTTTGGCCCTGTCGACGGAGACCGCGGCCAGGCGCCAGTGCAGCGCCAGCTCTGAGAGGCGCTCGCCCGGGTGCTGTCCGTAGAGCTCCTCGAGGGCCTGCGCGACGCGCCCGTGCATCCGCGCCCGGCGGGTCGCGCCGAGGCCCTCATACAACGTCTGGTTGATCAACGCATGCGCGAAGCGAAACCGCCCGAGCCGCTCGGACGACTCCGCCAGCAGCGACGCGCCCACGGCCGCCTCCAAGTGATCCAGCAGCCTGCTTTCGTCGATCTCGAGTATCGACGCGAGCAGCTCGAGATCAAACACGCGCCCGATCACCGCGGCCTGGGTCAAGACCTCAACCGCCTCACCGCCCAGGCGCTCGACGCGGCGCTCGATCACCTCGCGCGCGCTCTCGGGCAACGCGATCGCCGTGGAACGATCGACACGCCAGCGCCCGCTCGCCTCATCGAACACCACAGCCCCGGACTCTGAGAGCCCGCGCAGGATCTCCCCCACGAAAAACGGGTTACCGTCCGTCTCACTCGCGATCCGCCCCGCCAGCTCAACCCCGTCCTGGTCGAGCTCATGACCGGCGACCGCGGCCATCAACTGCGCCACCTCATCGACACCGAGGCCGTGCAACGAGAGGCGCTGCACACCCTCGACCCGCCGAAGATCCGCGAGCACCCCGGTCAATGGATGGTTCTTGCCGAGATCCGAATCACGATAGGTCGCGATCACATACAGCCCGCCGCGCTCGACCGTCCGCACGAGATGCTTGAGCAGCGCCACCGACTGACCGTCGGCCCAATGCAGATCATCTAACACCAGACACACCGGCACGCTCTCAGCGACCTGCCCGAGCAGCCCCGCGACCGCCGAATACAACAGGTAACGCTCGGTCTCCGGATCAGATGTCTGAGGTCCGGGAACGTCGACGACCCGCTCGCGCAGGTTCCGCGCGAGCCGGCTGAGCTCGCCGCCGTGACGCTTGACGTGCTGGGCGATCAGCTCCCGCGGAGCATGCTCGACGATCTGCGAGCAGACCTCGATCCACGGCTCATACGGCACCGCGAGCTCCTCAGAGCACGAACCCCAACACACCACAAAACCCTCGGCATGCGCACGATGCGCGCCAAAACCCGACAGCCTCGTCTTGCCGATCCCCGGCTCACCGCACAACAACACCACCTGCCGCGCCCCGTCACGCGCGAGCACCATCGCCTCCTCCAGCACCGCGCGCTCCTCCACCCGTCCCACATACGACACCGGCGGCACCGAACGCAACAGCGCCGGCAACTGCCAGCGACTCACCCCCGAGGCCTCCTCGGCGATCGGTGCCCACAGAACCGAGAACGCCTGCACCGGCTCGGGGAAGCCCTTCAGCTCAAGCTCACCAGCCGAGACGAACTCAACATCCTCACGGCGCCCCGCGAGCGTCTTCGCCAGTCCCGAGATCAGAATGCCATCAGACGGCGCCTGCGCGCACAGCCTCGCCGCCTCGACCGTCGGCATCCCGAAATAATCCCCATCCCTGACCGTCGACTCCCCGCACCAACACCGATCCGCACGTGCAAGCCCTGCTCAGCCCGCCGGTAGCGACGCTCAAACAACTGCTGCATCGCCACCGCGCACCTCACCGCCGCAGACGCCGATGAGAACGCGACCATCAGCCCGTCGCCCGTGTTCTTAACCTCCCTGCCCCCACAGCCTGCGATCGCGTCACGCAACAGCACAAAATGCTCCTCGCGCAGCTGATCGGCACGCACCGGCCCGACCGACGCAGCCAGCCGAGTTGAGCCGACCAGGTCGGTCAGCAGGATCGTCGCAAGCTCAACCGACTCCGCCAAGCACCACCCCCGTGAAGAGGACTCAACCGTAGCGACACCAAAACGTCATGTACACCCCGGAAACCCCAGAAGCGCTGCCCAGACACACACCCCACCACCCGAGCCAGGCCCCAGCGTCCGAGCAGGAGACGCACACACACACCCGGACCGGACGAACAGCCGCGATCAGATGCCACGTTTCCAATCAGGCGGTCGAAGTCGAGGCACGACCGCGTCCGCGCCTCGAGGCGTCGACGCGCGGCCATCACTTCGGCGACCATCCGCTGGTCCCGCCCTTATCTGGCCCGCGGCGCCGGCGTGGCCGCGTTTGTCCGCAAGCGACGATGCTTCCGCCGAGCCGCGACTGCTCAGACGGATCGCACATCGCGCACCGATGACTTCTCGGCGCTGCGCGGTCCTTGCATCAAAGGCCGACAACGTACCGGAGAGGACAACACATGGCACAACCTGTGGTGCACTTCGAGATCATCGGAAACGACCCGCAGAACCTCCGCGACTACGACACCGGCCACTTCGGGTGGAAGTTCGAAACGCCCTCACCCGTGGCCGAAGAGGTGTCGGAACCAGGGAGCTACGGCTGCTTGGATCTCATCACCGCTGAAGATGGGACAGGCATCCGCGGTGGCGTCGGGGGCGGACCGAACTATAAGAGCCACGCCGTCTTCTACGTTGGCGTCCCGAATGTCGAGGCTGCATTGCAGCAAGCGGAGGAGCTCGGAGGCACTCGGGTTATGGGTCCAGCGACCTCACCGAGTGGTCTTGTCGTCGGTCACTTCACGGATCCCGAGGGCACCCTGATCGGTGTCGCCGGCGTCGCATGAGCGCTGGCGCTGCGATCGTCCGCACCGGCGCCGGCGGACTGCGGTTCTGTCGCCCAAGGAGTTGTCCGCGTCCGCGTTCTCGAAGGCGCGATGCGGCTGTACCGGGCAATCTGGGCCGAACAGGCGGGCCACATCTCTGCGACGCCGATCTGCTCCGTGCGGTTGCCGGTAGCCAGCCACGACGGCGACGGTGTGCCCACTGGTCCGTGCGGCCGGGCGACTCCTCGGTCGTCGCCAACGGGTTCGCTCGCGCATTTGGATGCTTCCGCCATTCGCGGTGCGGGCGCCGGTGCCGTTAGTGTCGGCGCATGGACGAGTTCGCTTCTGCGTGCGTGAGTGTTCGTGATCGTGTGCTGGCATCCGGTGTGGCCGAGGGCGTCGACGCGGCTTGGCTCAACTACCTACGCGACGGCGGTCGCGTGACCGAGGCGGCGCGCATGACGCCATGCGTAACGCGGATGGTCACCTCTGAGCTTCATCCGCCCCGTGACGGCGCTCCGGTCGGACGGTTTGCAGGTCGAGTCCCACCGCTCGGCCGATTGCTGCCCGACCTCGGGCAGCAGGAACCCGCTGTCCGCCGTCTCGTAATGGTCACGGTGGCCTACGGCTACTTCGCGATGATCGACGCCGAAGCTATAGCCGCTACGACAGGGCGGCCGTTCCGGCCGATCGTCAAGTGCCGTAGCGCCGAGCAGGTTTGGCCGTACTGGGTCACGAACATGAGCACGGGGACGCTGCTCACGCGGGTGACCGGTAAGAAGGAGATCGGCAAAGTCCAGAGCATCTGCGGCGAGAGCCTCTATCGGGGGCTGCTGGATCTAGGGCTGGTCGGCAAGCGGCGCCGGAAGGTCCCTTACATGGGGCGGTTCTATGCCCAGGCGGGCATGCTGCTCCGAGTCGTGCAAAGCGACACGCCTATGGCTGAGCCCGCGTCGGACTCGCTGGCGATCACAAATCCGTGGCCGTTTAAGGAAATGCCGACCGAGTAGTGAGCGGCATGGAATTACCGGAGCAGCACGGGGAGGATCTCGCCCGTATATCCCCACGAGCCGGCCGCCGGATCGTAAGAGCGCGCGAAGAATTCGTGCTGTTGCGGATTTGATCGGGTCGCATCTGGGAAGCAGCGAGGCATCCTGAAGTAGCCGTGGGTAGGGGACAGGCCGGGTCGCTCGCGGCGTCAAGCATCGCTGGAGGTTTTACATGCTCAAGTCGTTCCGCCTGCGCCGTTCCTCGGCGCCGTTACTCATCTCAGTGGTCGCGCTGTTCTTCGCGTTCGGGGGGGCGAGCTATGCCGCCTTCACGATCCCGACGAACTCCGTTGGGACCAAGCAGATCCGCAACAACGCCGTGACCTATCAGAAGATCGCGCCGGGTACGGTTGGCTCGGCCCGGATCAATCAGTCCCTGGTCCAGACCCGCGTGACCGGCACGTGCACGGGGACGAACGGCGCGATCGGCCAGATCACTCAGTCCGGCCACGTCGTGTGCAACGCAAGCGCGCCGCAGCAGTTCGGCAGCTCGTCGACGGGAACGGCAGTGACGGGAACACCCGCCACCGTGGCCAGCCGGGCGCTCGCGGCAGGAAGCTACCTCCTGCTCGGCGACGCCTACGCGAACAACACCGGCGCCACCGACTCGACGCTCACCTGCACACTGGCTGTGCCGAGCGGCTCGAGCCAGGCCCGGACGATCACCGTGCCCGCAGGGCATCAGATCGTCCTGCCGATCGATCTCGCCTCGACGGTCCCGAGCGCCGGCGCGACGTCGACGCTCGCCTGCACGCAAACGGGCGGCACCGTCACTGTTGACGGGCAGATCAACGCGATCGGCACCGCGAGTAACAGCTAGCTCCAACCCCCGGCGTGCCCCGGCCCCCCGCTGCTGCGCGGGGGCCGGGTCACACTGAACGGTCGGCGACGTGCTCGTTCCTGCTCCGCCGCGGGGCCGGGGAGCAGCTGCGTTGGTCGCCCGTGTCCTCAGGCGTCGCACATCTTCGCCGCCAAGTTGCGGCTGGCGGCGGCCGTCGGGGGATAGCTGACCGGCACCGAACCGGCGCGGCGGGTGTATCAGCGCGCCGACCGCACGCTCTTATATGTCAAGCAACTTCAAAAGCGGTGGGCGTGAGCCCGCCGTTGGGACGACGCCTGCGCGGCGTCAGGGGGACCGCTACATGTATGACTACTTTTTCTCTGGTGATCAGTACATCCGGATGACCCGAGTCGACACCGGCCCGGGCACGGTCGATCCCGGATATCCGGCGCCGATCTCCAACTGGGGGTGGGGCGAGTTTGGTAAGGACGGGATCGATGCCGCCCTGTACAGCGGCTCGAAGTGCTACTTCTTCACGGGCGCCGAGTACATCCGCGTGACCCGCGGTGAGACCGGCCCGGGCACGGTCGATCCCGGGTATCCGGCGCCGATCTCCAACTGGGGGTGGGGCGAGTTCGGTAAGGACGGGATCGATGCCGCCTTGTGGAGCGGCTCGAAGTGCTACTTCTTCGCTGGCCGCGAGTACATCCGCGTGACCCGCGGTGAGACCGGTCCGGGCACGGTCGATCCGGGCTACCCGGCGCCGATCTCTAACTGGAACTGGGGCCACTTCGGCGATAAGGGGATCGACGCGGCGCTGTACAGCGGCTCGGTCTGCTACTTCTTCGACGGCGGCAACTACGTGCGCGTCCATCGCGGTGGCACCGGCGCCGGGTTGCTCGACCCCGGTTACCCGGCGCCGATCTCGAACTGGGGCTGGGGCGAGTTCGGCAAGGGGGGGATCGACACGGCGCTCTACAGCGGCGGCCCGCTGGTCGCGCCGCCGCCGGCCACAGGCCTCGTCAGCAACCACAACTACTTCCTCGAGCGTGGCGGGCAGCCGCTGATCGACGCGTCGGTGACGATCGACTTCGACGCCGATTTCACGAGCGAGGCGAACGGGTTCAGCATCCAGCTGAACGGCTACTCGGCGGTCCACGACCTTGACGCGGCGCAGCAGATCCTCGTGTTCGCGACGCCCGGCAGCAGCGAGGTGGTGGCGCGGATCGAGAACTGGATTAACACCAGCACCGAGCTGATCAACATCGAGCAGAACCTCGGGCAGCTGCCGAGCAGCACGATCCCGGCGGGCTACTCGGTGAAGATCCATGTCACCAACGACGCTGCCGGGAACGTGACGGGCGCGACGTTCACGATGGCCGACGAGCTCGGCGCCGAGATCGGCTCGACGACGATCTCGATCCTTGGGCACCCGCTGTCGACCACGCATCAGCCGGCGACGACCGCCGACCTGGCACCGATCACGGCGTTCCAGCTGAACATCGGCGGCGACTTCGGTGGCTCGCGGGCGGACCTGACGTCGGCGATCGGGACGGTCACGTATGAGGCGTCGACGCCGATGTCGGCGGTCAACGCGCCGCCGCTGTCGTTCATCGACCTGAGCTACTCGACGGTCGAGTCGGCGAACCTGACGTTCGGTCCGCTCCCGGAGTCCGCCAACGCCGAGGTCAGCCACTACTTCGCGATGACGACGGACGGCTCGGGCCAGGTCACGGCCCAGGAGCTGGCGCACGGCCATCGGCTGCGGCCGCCGACGGGCGTCCCGACAGCCGCCACTGCCACCGCCTGAACGGCCGCCGAAACGCCGGGGCGCTCGCGAGCGCGGGCGCCCCGGTCACCGGGTCGCGAACTCTTGAGCTGCGCGCTTGATGAACGTTGTCTCCCTAACGCGCCGCCGGCCCGGCAGCTGACGCTCGGCCCTGGAACCGTGCTCAGCTGGCCGCCTTCTTCACCAGCCCGGCGATCTTCTTCTCCTCGGCAGAGGTCAGCTCTTTCAGCGCGAAGCTCGTGGGCCACATGTTGCCGTCGTCGAGGTTCGCCTTGTCGCTGAACCCGAACGTCGCATACCTCGCCTTGAATTTCGCCGCGCTCTGGAAGAAGCAGACGACCTTGCCATCCTTGGCATACGCCGGCATCCCGTACCAGGTCTTCGGCGAGAGGGACGGCGCGCTCGCCTTGACGATCACGTGGAGCCGCTCGGCCATGGCGCGATCCGGTTCCGGCATCTCGGCGATCTTGCCGAGCACTGCGCTCTCCCCGTCCTCGCCGCGGGCTTGTGCCTTGCGTTCCTGGACGAGTTCCTTCATCGCGGCGCGCTCCTCGGCCGTTATCGCATTGGGCGACTTGCTCGTCGCGGTGGTGCGCTTGGTGCGCTTCTGGCTGTCGGTCTTTTGACTCATCGGAACCCTCTCCTGCTGTCTGGGCTTGTTGGCGCCGCGGGGTTGTCGACTTCGAGAATGACGGACTGGATCGAGATCAGTGCCGCTCCCTTCCTAGAGATCGGCGGACGGCTAAGACGATCATGGTACCGCACCACGATGGTGGAGGGCAACCATAGTTGTAGTCCATTGAACGTGCGACACTACGGCTATGGCAGGATCTATCTTGAGCGACATCGAGGTGGCCGAGTTCGCGGGCCAACTCTTTTTCCGGCTCTGGCGCGCCTTGCATACGCGCACGGCCGACGCGTTCGTCCCGCTCGGCCTCACGCCCGCCCTGTTCGCGGTACTCAACGTGCTCGGCGCGCGCGAAGGGACCATTCAGCAGCAGCTCAGCTCCGACATGGGCATCGATCCCAGCGCGATGGTCAAGCTGATCAACGAGCTCGAAGACGGAGGGCTGGCCGATCGCAGACGCCGCCCGAACGATCGCCGCGCGTGGGAGGTCACGATCACGCCGAAGGGCCTACGCACGCTTCAGCGGGCCAGACGATTGGTCTCCCAAGTCGAGGACGAGGTACTGGGCGGTCTCACCGCCGCCGATCGCCGACAGCTGCTCACGCTGCTTCGCCAGGCGCTCACCTCAGCGCCCTCTCAACCCGCGTGGCGGGCCGAGGAAGGAGACTGACCGACACGGCGATAACCCTCACCCGGTGTTCAGGCGCTGCCGCGGCTGTGAGCGGTGGTTAGGGGCGGGCCGCGCCGGCAACCTCGTAGGTGAGCATCAGGATGCCGGTGGTGGTCGGGGCATAGTCGACCAGCCGCATCGGTAGCGGACGCGAGGTCTCGCGGAATAGCCGCTTGCCCGTCCCGAGCACCAGCGGGTGCACGAACAGGCGGTACTGATCGATCAGGCGATGCTCGATCAGCGCCTGTGCCAGCTCGCCGCTCCCGAGCACCGTGATGAAGCCATCGCCCTGGGACTTGAGGTCCTTGACAGACCCGACGACATCGCCGTGCAGGATCTGCGCTCCGGCCCAATCGAGCCTTGTCAGGGTTCGGGTGACGACGTATTTCGGCGTTGCCTTGAGATGCAGTGCGATCGGGTCCTCGTCGGGCTGGTTTGGCCAGTGAGCTGCCATGTGCTCGTAGGTCTTGCGGCCGAACAAGTACGCGGTGGTCGCGCCGATTCCCTCGCCCGCGCGTTGCCCAATCTCCTCGCTCGCGTACGGGGCGCCCCAGCCGCCGTGCTCGAAGCCGCCCTCGCGATCCTCGTCGGGACCGCCGAAGCCTTGCATGACCCCGTCGAGGGTCAGGAACTCGACTACCGCCAGCGTCCTCATCTAGTCGCTCCTCTCGTTCGTCTCTCTCTCGAGAACTAGACCGTACCGTCGGCTTGCGAGCATTTGGCCACGTCGGCGATCTCGCCGGCGACGTTGAGCCTGGCTCAGTCGTCGCTGCGTTATTGGTCACTTTTAATCCCTTTCAAATAACAAGGTAGTAATCCGCGTAGCACTACCTAGGCGCCTGATGCCATCGTGCCCGCTGCCGCTGTGGCCGATGTGGTCGTGATCGCGGCGGGCATCACCGCACCGGTGCCAAGCGGCTTCGAGGCGCCGGCGTGGGTGGTGGCTGCTCGGTTCGTCAGGCTGTGGCAAGGCCGGTGAGGAGGATTTCCAGCACGGTGGCGAAGCGGCTGTCGAAGTCGAGCCCCGCTCCGGTCCGGATCGCTTCGGCGAAGTTGGGGAACTGTTCCGGATCGACCGCCGGAGGTTGGGCGGTGACTGCGTCCTCGTGTCCGGGGGTGTCGGCCGCTTCGGCCAGGGTGTGCCCGATCACGAACATCATCACCGCGTTGAGGATGTCCATCGCCCGGTCCAGCGCGATTCCGTGAGCGCGCAGTAGTGCGAGCCCGTCCTCGAGGATTTGGATCGCGGCGGGCGTGGCGACCGGGCGCGTGGCGATCAAGGGCAGCATCGCCGGATGCTCGAGCAGCGCCGCGCGTAGGCCGTGGGCCATTGCGCGTACGGCGTCTGGCCAGGGCGTGTCGGGCGCGATGGGCGAGCTGCGAAGGGACTGCTCGAGCATGCGCTCCACCATCCCATCGAGCAACGCGGCTTTGTTGGGCACGTAGTAGTAGAGCGTCATCCCTTCCACGCCGAGCTTCGCGCCGAGCTTGCGGGTGGAGAGTGCGGCGAGGCCGTGCTCGTCAACGAATTCGATGGCGGCGTCGAGGATCTGTTGGCGTGTGAGCCCGGCCCGGGGGCGACTGCGGCGGTCGGCGGGATCTCGCGGCATCTCTTTCTTGCACTGTAAGGCACAATCGGTTATCTTACGCTGTAAGACAACCACGCGTCACGAAAGGACACGCCGCATGCTTATCGCCCCGATGGTTCGCCGGCTTGCGCCCGGAATCGAGTACGACACCTTCCGCGCCGCCTGGCTCCCCGACGAGATCTTGCCCGGCGATCCCCGGACCCGGGTGATCAGCGCGCTGAACCTAGAGGACCCACAGGAACTGATGACGCTGGCGCTGATCGAACGCGGGGCGCCCTCAGAGATCCCCGCCTGGCTCGAGCGGATCGCCCCGATCGAGCAGCGACGCCAAGAGCGCATCCAGCACCTGGTGACCACGCCGTCGCTGAACGCGATCTACCACGTCGTCGCCGAGGACGACCTATCCCGACCGCTCCCCGCTTGGCGCTAGCCGACCAACCGAGCGGCAAGTCCAGCTCGGGCCGAGTTCACACCGTCGATGCCGCGCCCGATCATCCGATCGGTTGATCATCGGGCGCCGTAGCTAGAGCCGTTCCGATGTTGATCGGCGCCCGCACGATGGGACTCTCTGCCCAGATCGCGCAGCCAGGAGAAAACCAGGTGTCAATCATAGACGTGGAGTCACTTCACAAGTGTTACGGCGATACGGTCGCCGTCCGAGACGTCTCACTTACCATCGAGGAAGGCGAGATCTTCGGAATCATCGGGCCTAATGGCGCCGGCAAGACGAGGATGGTCGAGTGCGTCGCCGGTTTGCGAGCGCCCGACCGCGGGTCGATCACCGTCGCCGGCCTCAATCCCCGCCAGGACAGGGACCAGCTGCGGCGGATCCTAGGCATGCAGCTGCAGGAGACCGCGCTACCGGAGAAGATTAGAGTCGGCGAGGCGCTTGACCTGTACGCGTCGTTCTACGAGCACCCGGCTGACCAGAGTCAGCTGCTGCGCCCGCTGGCGCTCGAGAATAAGCTCGCCACCCGCTACAGCAGGCTGTCGGGCGGCCAGAAGCAGCGTCTCTCGATCGCCCTGGCGCTGATCGGCCGGCCGCGGATCGCGATCCTCGACGAGCTCACCACCGGACTGGATCCCCAGGCCCGGCGGGATACCTGGTCGCTGATTGAAGAGATCCGCCACCAGGGGGTGACCGTCGTGCTCGTCACCCATTTCATGGAGGAGGCGGAGCGGCTCTGTGACCGTGTGGCGATGATCCATTCTGGTCGCGTGGTCGCGGTAGGCTCGCCGGCGTCGCTGGCCAGTTCCGCGGGCGGCCTGCAGACCCTGCGGTTTCACCCGTCCCGGCAGTTTGACGACGCGCTGCTCGACGATCTGCCCGAGGTCAGCACGATCACCTGGCGCGGCCCGTTGGTCGAGGTCGTCGGTACCGGCGATCTGCTCGGCGCCGTCATCGCCGTCCTCTCACAAGAAGGCATCGTCGTTGAGCAGTTGCGGTTCGAGCAGCGTTCGCTCGAGGATGCATTTGTTTCCCTGATTGGAGAGGCTCATCGTGAATAAGGTCACGTTCATGCGGCTCCTCAAGACTGAGGCGAAGCTGATGCTCCGCGAGCCTGCGGTCATGTTCTGGGGAGTCGCCTTCCCGGTCGTCCTAACGCTCGTATTCGGGCTGTCGGGTGACAACCACGATAAGTCTCTCGGCGGACTGAGCCTGGTCGAGGTGTACGTGCCGGTGATGATGGTCTTCTCGATGGGCATCCTCGCCGTCTCGGCGATTCCGGCGACGCTCGCAAGCTATCGCGAGAAAGGTGTGCTGCGCCGCTTGTCCACGACGCCGCTGCATCCACAGGCTCTGCTCGGTGCCGACTTCATCGTGGCGAGCGGACTGATCGTGGTGGCGATGGCGCTGGTAGTGATCGTCGCCAAGGCGGCCTTCGGCGTACGATTGCCAAGCGAGGTGCTCGGATGGCTCGTGACGTTGATCCTCAGCGGTGCGGCGCTGCTGGCAATTGGTGCGCTGATCGCATCCGTCGCGCCCAGTGCCCGGCTCGCAACCGCGTTCGGGACGATCCTGTTCTTCCCGATGATGTTCTTCGCCGGGCTCTGGGTCCCGCTGCAGCAGATGGGCTCGACGCTGCGGACGATCAGCCATTACACACCCCTCGGGGCCGCCGTGCCGAGTATCGAGCAGACCATGCACGGCAGCTGGCCGAGCGCGTCGCATCTCATTGTGCTCGCGATCTACGCCCTGACGCTCCCCCTGCTCGCCATTAGGTCGTTCCGGTGGGAATGAGCAGCACTCCGGACAGACCGATCAGCTGGTGCGCGCGGCGCGAGGGGCAGATCCTCGATCTACCCCGGGTGGTGCTGGTACCCGAAGCGACAGGCGACCGGAAGGGTTGCGATGACGGCAGCCGTTCAGAGTCAGGTCGCTCGACGCCCTAGCCGCACGGCGCAGCTGATGGCTGTCCAGCGCGGGCTGGAGTCAGCCAGGCCAGCTAACACAAGGCTGTTCCAAGACCCGCTCGCCGGGCGCTTCGTCTCGCCCGCCTGGCGCCTCGCGCTGCTTGGCGCCCGCTTAGTCGTCGTGCGTCGCGCGATCGAGGCGATCTACGACCTCGTCGGTGGTCCCGGGCCCCGAGCCTCCGCGATTGCTCGCACCCGGCTGATCGACGACCTCATCTGTGAGGCGTCACCGTCGATCGACCAGCTTGTAATCCTCGGGGCCGGCTACGACACGCGCGCGCACCGCCTGGGCTGCCTCTCAGACGTCGCGGTTTACGAGATCGACCACCCCAAGACGCAGGCCGACAAGCGGACTGTCCTGAGCGGCTCCAAGCCACTCACGACACCGATGCCGAGATACGTTGCGGTCGACTTCGAGCACGACGACCTCATCGCCGCGCTGATCGCATCCGGCTATCAGAGACCTAAGCGGAGCATGTTCCTCTGGGAGGGCGTGACCCAATACCTCTCCTGCAACGCCGTCGAGAGGACGCTCTCAGCAATCCACCAGGCTGCACGCCAAGACAACACCCTGGTGTTCACCTACATCGACGACGCCGTCGTGAGCGGCGAGCGCGATCGATTCCCCGAAGCCGCCAGGTGGCTGCACGGCACCGCTAAACGCGGCGAGTCCTGGATCTTCGGCCTGAACCCAGCAAACCTTGACGACTACCTGCGCCAGCGCGGATTCTGCCTCGCAAGCGACCTCTCGACACGCGAAGCTGGCGAACGCTACTTCACGCCGCTGCGACGCCCCGACCGAGGCTCGGACCTCTACCACGTCGTCACGGCGACGATCGACTAACGCCGACACACACGCAACTCGTGCTCCCGCTCAATCGCCCACGCGGCACTCTCTGGGAAGCTTCCGCTCTCCGCTCGTGTGCACGACGCCACGAGAGTCGGAGCAGCTATGCCCAGAAGCCGCCAGGAGGATCGTGCCCGCCCGATGGAGTCAGAACCCTACGCAGCGCCGCGTCACGAAGGTGCGGGCGTGAGCGAGCTCCCGTTCGCCATCGTCGATGTGTTCGCCGACGCCTCCTTCGGCGGCAATCCGCTCGCGGTCGTGCTCGACGCGGACGGGTTGCCGGATCAACTCCTTCGGCGGATCGCCGGCGAATTCAACCTCCCCGAGACAACCTTCGTCCTCGCTCCCCGCAAACCGGGGGCTACACGCCGGCTACGGTCGTTCACCGCGAGCGGCGCCGAGGTCACTGGGGCCGGGCACAACGCACTCGGCGCTTGGTGGTGGCTGGCTTCGACCGCACGGGCCTCGACCGGCGCGCTGCGCCAGGAGCTGGGCGACGCCGTGCTCGAACTAAGGGTCAGCCGGGAGGGCGGCAAACTGCTCGTCGCAATGGACCAGCAGCGCCCGACACTCGGCCCGAAGGTCACCACGGCCACGCTTTCCGCTCCACTCGGCATTGGTCCAGAGCAGCTCCAACCGTCGCCATCACAGGTGGTCTCCACAGGGGCGCCGCATTTGCTCGTGCCGGCTCGCGACGAGGCGGCCGTCGACGCCGCTCGCCCCGATGCACCGGCACTTCTGAACGTGCTCGCCAACGCGGGCGCTCAAGGCTGCTACCTCTACGCCCGGCGTCCCGCGGATGACGCCACCTCAGCGTACGCCCGGTTCTTCAACCCGACGGTCGGCCTCTGGGAGGACCCGGCGACTGGAAGCGCAGCCGGCCCGCTCGCCTGGTGGCTGGCCTTGGACGGTCTATCCGGTGAGAAGCGAGTCATCGTGCATCAGGGCCAGAGCCTCGGAAGACCCAGCCAGATCGAGGTGATCGTCGAAGGCGACCGGGTCACGGTGCGAGGCACCGCGATCCTGACTGCCGAGGGCGTCCTACATATCCACGATAAGGAGCAACGCGCATGAACGAGCGAGAAACTTCGAGGGTCGAGGCCATCAGGATCGAGCCTGACCGCTTCTCACCCTACGCCTACTCTCCGGCTGTCGCAGTGGGCGATCTGCTGTTCATCTCCGGTCAATCGTCCATCGACGATGACGGAAACGTCGTCGGGCCTGACGACTTCGAGGCGCAGGGCCACCAGGTGTTCAAGAACCTCGCGCGCGTTCTCGCCGCCGCCGGGGCGGGGCTGGCGGACGTCGTGAAGGTGACGGTCTTCGTTACGGACATGACCAAGATCGGCACGATCGTCGCACTCCGTCGCCAATACTTCCAGGAGCCCTACCCGGCTGACAGCTTGGTCGAAGTACGGGCACTCTCACGGCCTGATCTGCAGCTGGAGATCGAGGCTATCGCTGTGCGCCATACCGCTCTGGCATCGACGACCGACGACCGCCGTGGCAGCTGAAGCGATCCCGCTGTACCCGCGTGGCTGCTCATCCGAGAGGCAGAGCGGAAGTTCGGAGCAGACGCCCTTTCGTCTGGCTAGTTCCTGATCGTAACGTGTGTGGTGCGGTCACCGGGGCCGGCCTGCGCGCCTGACCAGCACCAAGCTGCTCGCCACGAGCCACGCGAACAGCAGCACCGCCGCTAGCAGCAACACGCCGTAGACGAGCGAGCTGTTGTTTGTCGGCCCGAGCATCGTGGTGGCGCTCGCGACCCCGAGGACGGCTGCGACGACGCTCAGCCAATACAGCCATCCAGGGAGCGTCCGCTCGTGCTGGATCGCGGCCGCGAACGCGCCGGCGGTCAGAGCGAGCGGCACCCCGATCGCTGGGCCGCCGGCGAGGTAGGAGAGAACAGCCAGCGCGTGAGCCAGAGCGGGATCACTCGCCACTGAATGCTCCGCGAGCACCCGGTAGCAGAGCGCGGACATCGCCAGGAACGCCGCGGCGATGATCCCGCCGGTGAGCGCGAGCGCGGCGAGGCGGATGCCAGCCGATCGTAGCCGTGCGTATAGATATGACGCGAATGCCGCGAGCGCAGCAGCCGCGAGTAGATGGAAGAAGCTCAGCGCCCGTACTTCGGAGACATTGCGCAGGAAGTACTCGCGCAGCTGGGAGGGTGTTGCGTTCAGCGCCGGAAAGTTCGTGGTCGCGAGCAGGTCGCCGAACAGCAGCCCACACGCGAAAAGCACAACAGCAACTGCCCCGGAGGCCGCCCACACCGCCTCCACTCGTGCTGGCATCGCCTCGTCTCTCGCGTCGTTACTCACCGACCCATTCCAGCACGCGCGACGGTCGCCGCTGCCGGTTGCGGCGCCACACTTCCGCTCGCCGCCAAAGGCGGACACGCCGGCGTCCGCGCCCGTAGGCAACACATCGGCTTTCGGGGGCCAGCGATGAGTTCTCGGCGTGGGCCGAGTCCTATGCGCATGACCCTGACCGCGCGCCAAGGAGATCGACCGATGCGCGAAGTCGTGGCCTCTGTGTTCCTTTCCCTCGAGGCTGGCGCCGAGCAGCCGGACGAGCTCGTGAGGAGCGTCTCACGATGACCATCGTCATCACTGCCTGGGACCGGTCGCCCGATGGTGGCATGGGCCTCGCGCGCGATATGCGCGTTCGCTGGGCGCTTGAAGAGGTGGGCCAGCCGTACGAGGTTTGCCTCGTCTCGCTCCGGGCGAAGACGGAGCCCGCGCATCTGCGCCTTCATCCTTTCGGCCTGATCCCGACCTACGAGGAAGGCGACCTCGCGCTATTCGAGACCGGCGCGATCGTCTTCCACATCGCCGAGCACCATGCGGGCCTGTTCCCCGACGATGCCGATGCGCGGGCGCGGGCCATCACCTGGATGTTCGCCGCGCTCAACACCGTGGAGCCTCCGATCCTCGAACTCGTAACCGCCAAGTTCGCGGAGGGCGACAAGCCCTGGGCCGAAGAGCGCATGCCTCTGGTCAAAGAGCGCATTCGCGATCGACTGGTCCAACTTTCTGCCCGCTTGGGCGATGCCGACTGGCTCGATGGGGCGTTCAGCGCGGGCGACCTCATGATGGTGTCGGTGCTGCTCAGACTGAGACCTTCGGGCCTACTGGACGAGTTTCCGAAACTGGCTGCCTGTGTGGCCCGCGGCGAAGCGCGGCCCGCATACAAACGGGCTTTCGCCGCCCAATGGGCGATTAACGCCGGCAATCCGCAACCGGGCTGACGAGCCGGCGAGCCGGCAGCGGGGCGCTCGCGACGTCGGGGATTGCGGCAGTCTGACCGCGGCGCTGCGGGGTGTCGCGTAGGCCAACGAAGAGGTAGTGGTCTCGCTCACGACGGTGGCGCTCGATCCGGAACTTTTCGGGGTGGGCCACGTTGGTGCGTGCGTGCGGGCACTTTGGCGATCGATGCTGGTTTTCGTTGTTTCCGTGGCCGTCGCCGGCGGAGCCTTCGCTCGCGCCGGCGTGGTCCGGCGTAAGCCCGGATGGCTGCCGCCTGCTAGTCAGGTTGCCTTGGGGGGCTCGTTTCGGCCGATGAGAGGGGTTACAGGGCTCCGGGCGAGCAGTAATTATCTGCTCCTCGGCACGACCGTCAGCGGCGACTTCCTGAGCACGGGTTGGATCGTAATCAACAATCGGCTCGGCACTAGGACCGTGCTCGACCCTCGGTGCCACGTCCTCGGGCTCGGTCCTCCGTGGGTCTTGATGGGTTGCCCGCTGACGTCGAACCCGTTCGGGCCGTTCGATGTCGAACTCTATTCGCTTCCCGACGGGACGCGTCAAACGGTTACTCCCAGTACCGGGGTGCCATATTGCTCATCGTCCCCGCCCCCCATGACCGGATGTGCCAGTGCGGACGCTGTCGGGGCTGACTGGATCCGGTGGGACGTGGCTTGCTCAGTCCACTGCGGAGATACCTACCTGTTTCAGAACATCCGGACGGGGGAGCTCCGGGACGATCCGACCAACGCGAGGACGTTCGCGGACCTGAACTCGCCCGCCTTGGCTCGCAGGACTTGCCCCGGGGTACGGCTCATCCGCTACTTCGACTATGGGGTGGGGTGGGGTTCGTTGTCCCCGTACGGTCAGTTCGCGCTCGCGACCAGCGGCCCCGATGGTGGTGTGTTTCTCGAGCGGTGCGGGACGAGCAAGCGACGACTGCTCCTCGATGGAATCACCGCATTCTCCGACGCCATGGCCTCGAACGCCAGGGCGATCGTGTCGCAGGCACATCCCAGCCATCTGAGCGGGCTGTTCCTTCCCAGCCTTCAGAGATTCACGATCCCGCTTCCCGCCGCGATCCTGAAGCCGCGAGGAGCGCCCGAGAACACCCCGGTCTCGGCGCTCGTGCTGACCTCACGCGCGCTCTACGTGGAGGACGGCTACGGAACGATCTGGCGGACCGCCGCAGCGCCAGGTGCAGCGTGACCGCGTCCAACGCGGCCGGTACGACGACTGCCTCGAGCGCTTAGGCAAGCGTGCGCTGAACGCCTGCGCAGCGCCTAGGAGCCGACCGTCGCAGTGCGGCCGCACGGCCACGTGCACCGGCCAAACGCCGCGCTGTGGACGGCAACAGGGACCTTTATGGGGACCACGCGCGTATCTCTTGCAATGTGCGCCAATCGCAGCTGCCTATGAGCTGGCGGGTGGCCCTCTTTGGCTTCGTGGTCGCGCTGACCGGGTGCGGATCAGTCGCGACGCGGACTCGGACGAGGCCGTCGGAACCGGCGCAGGCGACACGGACTGGAGCGAGCGTCCCAGGAGTCCGGTCCCAACTCGTCGTGCTCGGCGAGCCGGTGCAGCCGCGCTGGGTGGAGGTGATGGGTGTGTCCGGAACGGTCGAGCTTCGCGTGGAGGCCCCCGACGCGCCCACCGCAGCGCCGCTGTTTGTGACGCTCGGGCGCATTGTGCAGCGTGAGCCGAGGGACGTGTGCTTCGGCACCTATACAGCGAATGAGAGCCCCGAGGATGGCGATATCGGGTGCCAGGTGAGAGGCCTTGAGCCGCTCGTCCTGACACTCGGCGACCAGTTCATCTCGGGGCTCGTGTCGGGCGAAGTTTTTCCCGTGCTTTACGGTCAGGCCGGCGCGGGTGTGATGACGGCGCAGCTGATCGGTCCGGGCGCGCAACGACGATCGGTGCCCCTGTCTGGACACCGAATCTTCTTGGTTGCCTTCTCGCGGGTTGCGCACGGCGCGTTTCGGCTTTCACTGCGTTTCGCCGACGGAACGACGCTGCAGCACTCGTTCCAGCTGCCGATGGATCCGCACGAGCACGGGGCTTGGCCGCGAGTGCGACGGCGGGGCGCATTGTTCAACTACGGGATCGGCGAGAACATCGTCACCAAGTCGCTCGATCAGATCATGAAGCAATTCGGTCCACCCCTGCGGAGCTATGTCGAACCGGATGGCGTCCGCTGCATTTACTACGACATCGTGGGCTACGACAGGGGCTGGACGTTCTGCTTCAAAGGTCAAGCGATGACCAGCGCAGCCGGAAACCAGGCAGCGCCCGCGGGTGCGCATTGACTTGGCACTCGGCGCGTGGCGACGCGAGCAGTTCGACGTGACGCGCGGTCTAATGCTGGCGGCGATTGACCGCGACCCGGCGCGCGTCTCGCGACTGGCGCGTCGTGGCCGAAGCGTCCTCGGCGCGGGGGGCGTGGCCGTGGCGGTGGCCGTGGTCGGATTCGTCGCGCTCGGTCACCACCACGCACACGCGCCGAAGTCGGCGCCCGTGGGAGGCCGATATCGTCCGGCCGCGATCGCGTTGGCCAAACCGGTGGGGCTTTACGCAGCGGGTGTGGTCACTGTCGGTGGCAGCCCGCAGGCGCTGCTCGCCCACGGCGATGCCCTTTGGATCGCGACGCCGACCAGCGTTGTCAGGCTGAACCTGCAGAACGGCGCGACGATCGCGCGGACCCCGATCCCCACCAACGGCGTCAACGCGGGCCTCGCGTTTGGTGCCGGCAGCATCTGGCTGGCGCCCACCGGAACGTCTGAGCTACTGCGGATCGACGCGGCAAGCAACCGACTCCTCGGGAACATCGACGTCGGCGTCGGTAACAACGGACACGTCAGCTCCCTCGGTGGTGGCGTCGCGTTCGCCGCCGGCAGGATCTGGGTTAGCCGCGACTCAAACCGCCCCCGCGGCGACGTCATCTCGGTCAACCCCGCGACCGACCGGGCCGCCGCGACGACGATCACGGTCGGGTCCGGGCCTGACACAGTCGTGTCGGGGTTCGGCTCCCTGTGGGTCGACAACACGTCCGTCGTCGTCGGAAACCCCTCCGCGTCCAGGATCTATCCGGCGGTGTCACGGATCGATCTACAGACCCGCCGCGTGACCACCGAGTCGTTCGCGGGAATTCCCGCGGTCGGGTTCGGGTCGCTATGGATCCAAACCAACGCCGGGTCTGATGACGCAGCGATCGTCCGTGTCGATCCCGCCACCGGACATACGCTCGCCCGGACCGCCGTCCCGCGGGTCGTCGGCGTCTCCTCCGGTGGCGGCCGCGTGTGGGCGATCTCCTACCCCAAATCGCGCTCGGTGAGGACATTCCAGCCGATCAAGGGGACCGCGGCGCTATGGCAGATCGACCCCCGGACGAACCGTGTCATCGGCAAGCCCATCCATGTACCGCTCATCCAGCCAATCTCGATCGTCGCGTCGCATGGCCAACTCTGGATCGCCGACTATCAAAGCGGCAAGGTGATCCATTTCCAGCAAAGTCGCACGGCGGCAAAGGCGCCGCATGGCACCAGCACCGCCCCGCCGGACCAAAACGCGGACTGCCGCTAGCGCGGCTCGGGATGTACGCGGACTCCGAGGACGCGGCCTTGTCCTCTCCCGACGTTGGTGATGCGATACCGGCCGACGCTGTGGAAGGTGGCGCCCTCTCCGGTCCGCAGACGGGTTGGTGCTTCGCCGGGAAAGACGAGCTCGAATGTGCCGTCGAGGACGTAGATCATGCGTTCGTGTTCGTGTTCGTCGTCGATCTCGATGCTGCCTCCGGGTCGGAAGCTGCTCAGGGCGGGGACGAGTGTCCAGTGTGCGCCCCAGGTGAGGTCGTAGACGTCGACCCCCTCGGTCGGGGAGTGGAGCATGTGATCAGGCGCGGTGCGGAGGATCCGTATGTGGTCGGCGGGCGCGGTGGGGGGCCCGCTGAGCAGGTCGACGAGCTCGACGTCGTAGAACTCGGCTAGGCGGACGAGTCGTCCGATCGTGATGTCGGATTGTGCCTGCTCGATGAGCGACAAGAACGAGCTGGAGATGCCGGTGGCGCGCGCCAGCTGCGACAGGGAGAGGCCGTGCTCGGCTCGGAGCTCCTTTAGCCGGGCGGCCAGCTCTGTCGTGTGCTGAGCCGGCGATTGCGCTTCCTCTGGTGGCGACAAGGATCTCCTTCTCAGTCGTGCGGCTGCCGGTCGATTTCGAGCCCGAAGCTGTGCAAGCTTGCCGGATCGGTGTGTCCGTTGCGGCTGCGCGGTTGACAGCGACAGCTCGGCCAGTATGTTGGATGCACACCGCCAGTTTTGCGGACGCGATTCTAATTCTGCGTTCGACCAAAGCGAAGGGGACCCTGCGACCTCGTGGGAACCTCGTGAGGAATCTCCGCGCTTCCATCCACCCGTGCGCCCGGGCGCCGCCTGCCACACCACTCCGTGGCCAGGAAGCCACGCGTATCCAAGATGAGGATCACGAACTCACCGCCGAGCACTGATGTCTCCCGGTGAGGTGAGGATGGCGGCGCTCAGCCAGAGCGCGACTCACTCAAAAGAGAGGCGAGAGGTATGCGATTCATGAGATTGTTTCGACGGCGATCCCGGCTGTTTGGTTCGGTGTTTGCCGTCGCGGCCCTGACTGTCGGCGTCATAGCGATAGCCTCGGCTGGTCCGGTAACGAAGTCTGCCAGCGCACAGCCAGTGACATGCGCGCCCGGCACCACCGTGACGACGACCGATGGCCTAGTTTGCGGCATTTCGAGCACCACCGCTAGTGATGTCAATGAGTGGCTCGGCATTCCCTACGCGGCACCACCGATCGGAAACCTGCGGTGGAAGCCACCGCAGCCGCCAGCGCCGTGGCCGGGCACCCTCGCGGCAACGCAATTCGGAAGCGAGTGCACTACAACCTCGGGCACGGCGGGTAGTGAGAACTGCCTGTTCGTGAACGTGTGGGCGCCGACCACGGCGACCCCCACAAGTGATCTTCCGGTACTGGTTCACATCCACGGCGGCGGGTTCACGGGTGGCAACGGGAATGCCGACAATTCGCTGCTCGCGAGTACCGGTGACGAGGTCGTCGTCTCGATGAACTACCGGCTGAATATTTTCGGGTTCCTCGTTGATGACAAGGCGCTCGGGGCCAACTCCGGGGACTACGGCCTGCAGGACCAGCAGTTCGCCCTTCGCTGGGTCAAGGCCAACGTGGCCGCGTTCGGCGGCGATCCGAGCAAGGTGACGACCTTCGGCGAGTCCGCGGGCGGGTCAAGCCAGTGCGATCTGATCGCCTCGCCGACGGCGGCAGGGTTGTTCGAGCAGGCGATCAGCGTCAGCGGCGAGTACAACACGCTCCTGGGGTACCCCACGTCCCTCGAACCCCAGGATTGCAAGTCGTCTCCGCCGACGAAGGGCCAGGCCAACGCGGCCGGCAAGAACTTCGCGGCCACCGCTGGATGCGGAACAGGCAACGGCACCGCAGTCGCGGCATGCCTGCGAGCATTGCCCGCGGCGACCGTCGAATCGATCGCTGGTGGCGGGGCAGGCCACCCAGGTGGCTACCCGAACGGTGGTCAGGGCACCGTCGGCCCGACGATCAACGGGACGACGTTGACGATGAGCCTGCGTCAGGCACTGAAAACGGGGCACGTGAACCATGTGCGGGTGATCGCCGGGACCGACCGGGACGAGGATCTCGTCGCTTACGCAAACGAGGCCGCGTTCCCCGTGACGACTCCCGCCGCGTACGCGACATTGGTCGACACGCAGTACGGGTCGGTCGCGTCCCAGGTGCTGGCCAAGTACCCGGTGACCCATTTCGATAACCCGGGTGTGGCCTGGCGGACGGTCGCGGCGGACTCCGACACGGTGTGCCCGTCCCTGGTCACCGACCAAGACCTGGCAAGCAGGATGCCGACCTACGCGTACGAGATCGACGACAACGACATCCCGCCGTATGCGGCGGCCGGCGCGGGAGTCGTGGCCCCAGGGGCATCGCACGTCGGGGCCTGGTTCCTCAATCCAGTCACCCCTGCGCTCGACGCCAACCAGCAGACCCTTCAGGACCAGGAAATCGCGTACGTGACAGCGTTCGCACGCAGCGGAAACCCATCGACGGCCACCGGCGCCCCGCCCTGGCCGCGATTCAACGCGCAGAACAACCCTGAGGAGATCTCGCTGCAACCCGCCAGCGACACGGAGGTCGTAACTGCGGCGGAGGTCTCCGCACAGCACAACTGTGCATTCTGGGACCGAATCGCGCCTAAGCCGTAAACAAGCCAACTGGGATCGCCGGCGCGAGCAACGCTCGCGCCGGCTCCCCGGTCGCGCACGGCCGCTCTGTCCGCGGATGGCCGCTACGCGATCCATGAATCGCACAGAGCCCCCATTGCCGACGCCGGCACCGCGCTAAAGGCGTCGGGCAGTAGTGAGGAGCGCGTCGGTTTTGGCGCTGGCCGTCGCGTCCGGCCGGGGCAGCCAGTCGTTGTCGGTGGCGCACCGCCGCGCGCTGTCGAGGAACCGCGCGATTGCTGCGGATTGGGCGCGCGCGGGCCAGAGGATCGACCACTCCACCAGGATTTGCGGGTTTACGATCTTGCGAGCTACGACGCCCGGTTCGGCCTGGGCGCTGTGGAAGGCAAACGAGGCGGGGATCAGGCCAACCTCGCGTGCCCCCAGGAGGCGTGCCAGCATTGCGTGGACGGGCGGCTTGGGAAAGGCTCTGACGTCAGGCTGGAAGCCCGCCCGCTCGCACGCCTTCATGATGCGGTCGTAGTAGGCCGGAGCGAGCTCGCGGGGGAACAAAAGGAGGGTCTCGTGCTTGAGATCGGCGAGCGGGATGGAGTTCGCGTGGGCAAGGCGGTGGCGTTTGCCGACAAGCGCAGCGAGCGGCTCGACGCGCAGGGCCTCGGTGCGGATGCCGGTCATCGGCTCGGGATGCAGGGCGAGCCCGATGTCGAGCTCGCCGGCTAGTACGCGGCCGGGGATCTCGGCGCTGAACAGTTCGCTGGCGATGACGGTCATGTTGGGGCTGTCGTTCTCGACGGCTTCGAGGATCGTCCCGAGGGTCTCGAAGCTGGCCGGCGGGGGGTAGCCGAGGCGCACGGTTCCGGTGATGCCCGCGCCGGCCAGGCGGGTGCGCTCGGCGGCGCGCTCGAGCGCTGCGAGCGCGAGCGGTGCCTCCTCGAGGAGCGCCCGCCCGGCGGCCGTGAGCGTGACCTGGCGGCTGGTGCGCGCGAACAGCTCCGTGCCGAGGGTCTGCTCGAGCTTGTGGATCTGGTTGCTCAGCGACGGCTGGGAGATGTAGAGCCGCGCGGCGGCACGGCCGAAGTGGAGCTCCTCGGCGACGGCTAGGAAGTAGCGAAGCGGGCGCGGTTCGAGATCGATAGCGGAAGGCTATCGGTCGCCTGGGAGACAGGTCTTGGACAGCAAGCAAGCTCGGAATTACCGTCCGTTGAAAGCGGAAGTTCTGTCGAGAGGAGCACACGATGGCGAGCGGAACAGGGGTCGAATCGAATGTCGAGATCGTTCGCGAGTACACCCGGCGGGTGTTCAACGCGCACGACCCTGACCTGGCATCCGAGTACGTCACCCCCGACGTCAAGTGGCACGGCGGGACCCTCGGCACGGTTGAGGGCGCTGAGAATCTCGTCGGGCTGCTGCGGGGTTTCATCGGCGCGTTGCCGGACCTGAACGCGCAGGAGCAGGACATCGTCGCCCAGGGAAACACGGTCGCCGTGCGGTTCGTCGTCGAGGCGACACACGAGGGCGACCTGCTCGGAATCGCACCGACAGGTCGGCGAGTGCGCTGGGACGCGGTCGATGTGTACCGCCTCACCGACGGAAAGATCAGTGAGGAATGGGCTGCCGACGACCTGACCGCGATCCTGCACCAGGTCGGCGCGTATACGCCCCCATGGCTCTCCTAGCCGCGACCCCCACGACAGATCAAGGAGACAAGATATGAGGATCACGGTGTTTGGCAAAGGCAACGTCGGCGGCGGGCTCGCCGACCTGTGGGAGCGCGCCGGCCATCAGGTGACGCGGCTTGGTCGCGACGGCGGCGACGTGTCCGACGCGGAGGTCGTGCTGGTTGCGGTCCCAGGAGGAGAGATCGCTAAGGCGTTCGACAGGCTGACGGGGGTGAAAGGCAAGACGGTTATCGACGCGACGAACCGGTACGGTGTTGGCCCGCCGGAGGGATTCGCTTCCAACGCCGAGTTTGTGAAGTCGAGGACGGGTGGGCCGACGGCGAAGTCGTTCAACATCAACTTCGCGTCGTTGTATGACCGGTTGGGCACCGCGCGGGTCTCGCCGAGCAACCTGTGGTGCGGAGACGAGGAGGCGCGCGCGGTGGTCGAGCAGCTGAACCGTGACGCCGGCTATGACCCAGTGCACACCGGCCCACTACAGAACGCCTCAGCGCAGGAGGGCCTGCTGGGCGTGATCTTCGCGATCAGCGAAAGCATCGGTCCGTACGTATATCGGTTCGCGCCGATTGAGCAACTCTGAGGAACGAGTAATGAAGCTAGACGGACTCCACCACGTAACGGCGATCACCGCCGAGATCGATGCGAATCTCGAGTTCTACGGTCAGCTGCTGGGACTGCGGCTCGTGTGGCAAGGGGTGAATGCTGACGATCCCGAGATGCGGCACATCGCCTACGGCGATGACCGTGGCAGTCCGGGCAGCGTCGTGACGTTCTTCGATATGCCGGGAGTGGTGCGCGGCCGACCGGGCGCGGGTATGGTCCATCGCGTGGTTTTCCGGCTGGCCGGTGAGGAGGCGCTTGACTTCTGGGAGCGCCGGCTCACCCGTGCTGGCGTACCGAACGACCGCCTCGCCGATCGCCTGATGTTTTCGGATCCGGAGGGGTTGGGGCTGGAGCTGGTGATCGAGGACGGTGAGGATGAGCCGCTCGTCGCGGACGCGCCCGATGTCGATGAGCAGGTCGCGATTCGCGGCATGCACGCGATGCGCGTCTACAGCGCCGATCCGGAGCGCAGCGCGCCGGTGTTGGGCGAGGTGCTCGGGATGGAGCCCGAGGGCAGTGAGATCTGGCTAGCGTGGGGCGAGCGGCGGCACGGCCTGGTCGTCTACGACGCGGCGCCGGCGGAGCAAGGGATCATGGGCGCGGGCATGGTGCACCACGTGGCGTTCACCATCCGCGATGGTGAGCAGGACTCCTGGCGGTCGCGCGTGGCTGCGGCCGGGCTTCGGCCGACACTCGTTCTGGATCGCAAGATGACGAAGTCCGTGTACTTCCGCGAGCCCAGCGGCGTTCTGCTGGAGGTCGCCACCGATGAGCCGGGCTTCGTGTTCGAGCCCCCGGATCATCTCGGCGAATCGTTGGTGCTGATCGGCGACCTCGAGCACCGCCGGACCGAGCTCGAGCGACGATTCCCGCTGCTGCCCAACCCGCGGGCAGCAAAATTGACTCGCCTGGGTGAGAAAGCGGCGGGCCGATGAGGCTCGCAGGTCGGGTCACGTGATGAGAACGTCCTGCGCGCAGGTATTGTCACTCGCCCCGATCACGAGGACCGAGTCTGAATCCGGAGATTGGTCTGGCGTCGGGACTGCTCGGCCTCTGCCGCAGGTGAAGGTCTTGTTCATTGACGCAAGGGTGGATGGGTTCTTCCTCGAGCGGTTCACTGAGCGCGGCGAGCTTGTGGGCGAAACGCAGCACGACACGATGGATGAGGCAATGTGGCAGGCCTACTCCGAATACGTGCTCTCCGATTGGAGATCTTGTCCCGAGGACGTTGATCCACTTGAATACATCCGGGCGCAATCCGATGGTTGATTCCGATGTGACACCTGTTCCGCCGGCAACCTCAGGTTGTCGCGTCGAGTGCGGTCGACCTTCCACGGCGGAAGAACCTCTCTCTCCGCCTGCCGAGATGATCGCGAAGTCAGTGGCGTCGCTTGATGGCTGAGCGGCGGCCGGGTCTCACGCGAGATTCGCCTAGGACAACGTGAGGTTCGACTCTGCCCCCGATCGCTGGCTGCTCGCTGTAGCGGTGCTGGGTTCCGGAATTGCCTTCCTGGACGCGACCGTCGTCAATGTCGCGTTGCCGGATATCGGCCGTGACCTGCACGCATCGACCAGCACCCTCCAGTGGATCCTCAACGGCTATTCGCTGACGCTTGCCTCGCTGATTTTGCTCGGTGGATCGCTTGGCGACCGCTATGGGCGACGTCGCATCTTCGTGACCGGCACAGGCCTGTTCACGATTGCCTCGCTGCTTTGTGCGGTTGCGCCGAATGCGGAGCTGTTGGTGGTGGCGAGGCTCGTGCAGGGGGTCGGCGGGGCTCTCCTGACACCGGGCAGTCTGGCGATGGTCGAGTCGGGCTTTCGGCCCGCCGACCGGGCCCGAGCGATCGGCGCGTGGTCGGGGCTCGGCGGGGTGGCGGGCGCTCTGGGTCCGCTCGTCGGCGGGCTGCTGGTGGGGGCGGTGTCATGGCGGGCGGTGTTCCTGATCAACCTTCCGATCGGCATCTTCATTGTCGTGATGGCAGGCCGCCACGTGCCCGAGACCCGCGACCCCGCGGCCGGCGGGCGGCTTGACTTTCGCGGCGCGATCCTGGCGGCCATCGCCCTGGCCGGCACCAGCTATGCACTGATCGAGGCCCCGGCGCGCGGCGGCTCACTACTGGTCTTGGTGACGGCGATTGGTGGCGTGCTTGCGCTGATCGCCTTCCTTCTCGCCGAGCGACGCTCCGCCAACCCGATGATGCCGCTGTCAATGTTCTCCTCGCGCCAATTCAGCGCCGCCAACGCGGTGACGTTCGTCGTCTTCGGAGCGTTCAGCGGGGTGTTCTTCCTGCTCGTGGCGTTCTTGCAGATCTCGCTCGGCTACTCGCCGCTAGAGGCCGGTATTGCCTCGCTCCCGATCACGGCCCTGATGCTGCTCCTCTCCACCTCTGCGGGAGCCCTTGCCCAACGGATCGGACCGAGGATCCCGTTGACCGTAGGACCGCTGGTCACAGCTCTGGGACTGGTATTGCTGTCGCGGATCGATCCAGGCGACAGCTACCTGTCCGCCATTCTCCCGGCGGTGACCGTCTTTGGTTTGGGCCTGACCTTGGTGGTGGCGCCGGTTACGGCAACGGTGATGGCTGCCGCGGATGAGCGGCACTCAGGCATCGCCTCGGGAATCAACACGGCTGTTTCGCGTCTCGCCGGCCTGATCGTCGTCGCCGTCCTGCCCCTGATCGCCGGACTGACCGGAAAGAAGTTCTACGACCCGGCGGCAATGACCCACGGCTTCCACGTGGCGATGCTGGCCTGCGCCGCTCTCGCGGCAGCGGGTGGAATACTCGCCTGGTTCACGATCAGCTCTGAAGTCCTCGAGTCCGAGGCCGCGCCGGGCGGGGACCTGCCGACCGGGGTCCTGCACGACTTCTCGTGTGCCGTGGCGGGTCCGCCGTTAAGACCCGGGCGCGAGGCGGACTGCCATCCAATCGTCGCTGAGTCTGTGGCGGGCTGAACCCACCGACACGCAACCAGGGCGATGATCGAGCGCCGGCAGTCGGCGCCCGGCCTTACAGTGATGTTGTGACGAACGAGTTGGTGCCCGATTCTGTGCGTGCGCTGCTGCGCACCCGAAGGGCGCTCCTCGCCGACGTCGACCTTGGCGAGGATGCGCCGGAGCGTGTCTTGGTGCGTAGTGACGTTCGCGGGACGATGCAACTCTACGAACTTGTGTCGGGGGATCTGGTCGAGTTGACCTCGCTGCCCGAGCCGGTCGCGAGCGCGCATTACGTCCCAGGTATCCGCCGGGCGGTGCTCGCGATCGACGAGGGCGGAAACGAGCGGCACCAGCTCTATCTGATCGACCTCGATGACGCGACGGCGGCAACCGTGGAGGGGTTCGACCGTCTGCGAGCGCTCACGAACGACCCGCGGTTCGGACACGAGTTCGCGGGCATCTCGCCGGACGGTCGCACGCTCGCGTACGTGTCGGACCGCTCCAATGGCGTCGACTTCGACCTGTGGCTGTGCGACCTGGAGCGCGCCGAGCACCGCCTGCTGCACGCGGGCGGCGCGTGGTATCAGCCAGCCTCGGGCTTCTCCCCTGGCGGACGGTTCGTCTCGGTGCTGCGGCCGGGCTCGCGACCACTGGACTTCGATCTGGTGCTCGTCGACGTGACCTCCGGCGAGGCGCGAATCCCGATTCCGCATCCGGGCGAGGCGGCGCTGGTCGGGCCGCCTGCGTGGATGAGCGATTCCGTCTTCTACGCCTCTTCGAACGCCGGCAGGGAGTTCGCGGCGATTGTCCGCCACGATCTAGATACGGGCGAGACCACGACCGTCCCCGGGACCGGCGAGTGGTTCGACGCCGAGGCGGTAACAGCCGGCACCGCGATCATCGTGATCGAGAACCGCGACGGCGCGAGCACGATGTGGCGCTACGACCTGCAGACCGGTGAGCGCGGCGGCGATATCCCACTGTCCGAGCCGGGCGTCACCCACACCTGGTTTCTCGAGGCCCCGATCGTGAGCACCGATGGGCGGCGGCTCCACTACACGCTGAGCACCCCGCGCCTGGCCGGCGATGTCTATACCCACGATCTGAGAGGCGGCGCGACGCGTCGGCTCACACGTAGCCCTGCCGAACTGGCGCCCGAAGCGCTCGTAGCGCCTGAGCTGGGTGAGGTCGAGAGCTTCGACGGCGAGCGAATCCCACTGTTCATATTCCGCCCTCGCTCGGGCGAGTCGCGACCACCGGTCGTCGTCGACGTGCACGGCGGACCCGAAGCGCAGGCGATGCGGTTGTTCGATCCCGAGGTCCAGGCTTTGGTGGCGGCCGGCTATGCGGTGGTGGTGCCCAATGTGCGCGGCTCGACCGGATACGGGAAGCGGTACGCGTCGCTCGACGACACGACGAAGCGACTCGACTCCGTGCGAGACCTGCAGTCGATTCACGGGGCTCTTGAGTCGCTCGGCTTCGACCCGGGGCGGGCGGTGCTGTGGGGCGGCTCGTACGGCGGCTACATGACGCTCGCGGGACTGGCGTTTCAACCCGAGCTCTGGGCCGCCGGCGTTGACATCGTGGGCGTCTCGAACCTGGTCACGTTCCTCGAGAACACCTCCGAGTACCGCCGCGCGCATCGGGAGCTGGAGTACGGGTCGCTGAAGGACGACCGCGACTTCTTGAGCGAAGCGTCGCCGCTGACCCACGTGGACGCGATCCGCGCGCCGCTGTTCGTGATCCACGGTCGCAACGATCCGCGCGTCCCGCTCGGCGAGGCGGAGCAGCTCGTGGCCAGCCTCGAGCGACGAGGTGTGCAGCACGAGCTACGCATCTACGACGACGAAGGACACGGCCTCGCGCGGCTCGCCAACCGACTCGACGCCTACCCACGCGCGATCCAATTCCTCGACGAAGCGCTCGGTCGCTAGAGCGGATGGTCAACAGGCTGGTGAAGAACCCACACGTTGGGCTCCCAGTACTCGCCCTGCCCCGCGGTCACCTCCAGCGTCGCGAGGCCTTGGGGAAAGATGTACTGGCCGTCTTCAGGGAAGGCCATGCCAGTCCAGGATTCCCAGTCCGCAACCGGGGCAAAGATGCGGAGCGAGTGTGGCTCGGGCCGCAGAATCTGGCCACCGAGACGTATGTGAACACGAATCCATGGGTCAAAGGGCAGACCGTCTGCTCTGCGCCAGGTCGCGTATCGGCCGATCGGCGTCAGGGGATATTGGTGTTTGCGGTTGGGTCGCACTGGAGCCACTAGGCAGCTGAGTCGATGGGCGCGCGCAAGGGCCACCATGGTCAGGAGCACCAGTCTGCTGAGGTCGGAGCTCTGATACTCGCGAACGACTTCTGCAGCGAGCGCACAAAGAGCGGTCGGTTGAGACGGTTCTGTGACCGCGCGAGTCCCGGCGGCATCGATGCCGGGAGGCAGGTCCTCCAGCGTGCCGTCCCAGCGGAATGGGATGGCACGCCCGCGGGCCACGATTCGTTCAGCGCGCCGGTCAAGTAATAGTGCTTGGAAGTCTGCGTGCCGGGGCACCAGCGAGCCGAAGTAGAGCGGCGTCTCGTTCCCGTGCTGGTTGTACTCCGGCCAGAGTTCGTCGAAGACCTGGCCTTCGCGCGCGAGCGTCCACAGATCCGGCCGTTCTGTGGCGGTGAAGACCTCGAGCCAATCGGGGCTGCCCGCTGGCGGTTCCATGTCGGACAGTATCGCCGCGTCTAACGAGCATCTTGGCCGAGTTCCCCTTTACGCGCGGACACCGAGCACCCGCCGGTCGGCGCGCTCCTCGAGCGAGCGACGGTTAGGACTGGAGGCTGAATGGTGGGTAGCGGTCGGTGATAAGGAGGAAGGCATAGGCCGCGACGCGGTTGTGCCAGCGGAACACGCCCTCGATGAAGTCGAACACCGACCGCGGGTAGCGGCCCGTGAAGACGATCGCGAACCAGGCGAAGATCGCGGCGAGCAATGCGGCGATCGTGAGAAAGAACAACACGATGTAGTGGGGGATCGCGAGCAGCCACTTGATAACCGGCAGGCCTCGGCTGAGGTCGTGTTCGGCGTCGGGATAGGGGAAGTTCAGGTGGACGGCCTGCTCCTCGTCGGTGGAGGGGTAGCGGTCGTCCATCAGCGCGAAGTAAACGGCGATCCGGTTGGTGAAGCGGGTCAGCTGCAGGTTCCAGTCGTACCACCAGCGCGGGTACTTCTTGCGAAACAGCAGCATCAGCAGCACGGGGAAGACGAGGATCCCAATGGCACCCCCGGCGTAGCGGGCGCCGCTGCCTCCGGCATGAGCCCCGAAGCTGCCGCCCTCTAGTGTCGCGGCGAGGATCGCGATCGGGATGATCGTGAAGATGCGAAACGCGGTGCTGAGGCGGTTGAGGCTCCGGTCGGGATAGTCAACCGAGAACGTGAGCGGGTAGCCGTGGCCACCGCCCGGCGGCACGCCGCCGCCCGACGAAGGTGCCGGCGTCTGTCCTGAGCTTTCCATGGTGCTGCCTCTCTGTCAGGTGTACGGCGTACACTCTGCTGCGGACTATAGGTGTACGGCGTACACTTGTCAAGCGCGATGACCCCAAAGACGAACACCAGCCGGCCCCGCCTGAGCAGACCGCTCGTGCTCGAGGCTGCCGTAGCGCTCGCAGACGAGGACGGGCTTGAAGGGTTCAGCATGCGCCGGCTCGCGCAAGAGCTCGGCGTGGTGCCGATGGCTCTCTACAAGCACGTGGCGAACAAGGACGAACTCCTCGACGGCATGGTCGACATCGTCTTCGGCGAGATCGAATCTCCGTCGATCGACGACGACTGGCGCTCGGCAATGCGACGCCGGGCGATCTCGGTGCGCGACGTGCTCAGGCGCCATAGCTGGGCGATCGGTCTGATGGAAACGCGGCACCCCGGGCCGGCCAACCTACGCAACCACAACGCGGTAATGGGCTGCCTGCGCGAGGCGGGATTCTCGTTCGAGACGGCGATCCACGCCTACTCGGTCCAGGACGCCTACATATACGGCTTCGCGCTGCAGGAGAAGACACTCGGGTTCCAGACGCCCGGCGACGCCGGAGCAGCCGCGCAGAGAAGAGCACGGACGATCGGCGCGCTCAGCGACTACCCATATCTCGCCGAGATCGCAACCAAGCTCCCCGAGTCCGGATACGACAACGCCACCGAGTTCGCCTGGGGACTCGACCTCATCCTCGACGGCCTCGACCGCCGCCGCACGGCGCGACCGTAGCCGTCGGCGCGGCCGAGCCTTCCACTCGTTCTGCTGTGCCTGAGGCGAGCTCGACGGGATCGCGAATGTCGCGCGCTCTGAGAATATGGACCGATGAAGGTGCGCTTCGCGGTCGGTCCCGATCGTGGCTGGCTGTCGGCATCGACTTTGCTCGATTTCGCGGGCGCGGTCGAGACGGCCGGCTTCGACGGCGTATGACTCTCGGACCTTCCCGTCGCGCCGACGCTCGACCCGCTCCTCGGCATCGCGCTCCTGGCAGGCCGTACGACCCGCCTGCGCCTCGGCGCGAACATCGTGCCGCTCGGTCGCAACCCGTTCGTGCTCGCCAAGCAGCTTGCCCAGCTCGACCAGGTCTCGGACGGCAGGTTGCTGCTCACGTTCGTAACCGGCGTCAACCAGCTCGGCGAGCGCGAGGCGCTTGGCATCGCAGGCGCCACCCGCGGCGAGCTGCTGGAGCAGTCCCTCGGGATCGCGCGCCGCTTATGGGCTGGCGAAGCCGTGCATCAGGACTCTGGCCACTCCTCGGCCTCCGGCCTTCGGCTCCCGATCCGTCCCGTTCAGGACCCGCTCGAGGTATGGCTCGGCGGCCGCGGCCCCAAGGCTCTCGATCGAGCCGGCCGGATCGCTGACGGCTGGCTCGGCGCGCAGCTCACCCCGACCGAGGCCGGCCGCGCCCGCGAGCAGATCCAGCTGGCCGCGGCTCACGTCGGCCGGGAGGTCGATCGCGAGCATTTCGGGATGAGCATCGCCTACGCTCGCAGGGAGCCCCCAGCCGAGCTGCTACGCACGACCCAGCAGCGGCGCCCTGATATCGACCCGCGCGAGCTGATCCCCGTCGGCGCCGAGGCTCTGCAATCGCTCCTCGAGCAGTACATCGATGCCGGCCTCTCCAAGTTCGTCATCCGCCCCGGCACACCAGTCGTCTCGTGGACTGCCGAGGCCGAATGGCTGGCCAGTGCGATCCTCGATCTCCAGACGTAGCGACTGCGAAGCGATCGCCCATCGCGGAGTCGTGACGAGCTCGGTGCGTGAGGGCATGAAGCAGATGCCACCGGGCGAAAGTTGTAATGAATCGCAGGCTCGGGCTGATGTAGGGATGTAGGCAAGCCGAGATCACCGCGCGGAAGGACTGCAGTGTCAGACCGAGGAGTCAGACAGCATCACCGCCTCGATCGCACGCTTCGGGCATGCGATCCGATTCGCGGCCGAGGGCCGGCGGACTTGGGCCTGGGCACAGCGTTTGACTCGATGATCGCTTCGATTGTCAGCGAGCCACGTCGTACTCCGCGAAGGCGGCGGTTCGCGAAGCGGCCGCGGGCAACACTCGCCGGGATCGCGGCGTTCGTGGTCTTGAGCGCGGGCGCGGCGGTCGCGGCGACACAGTTGTTCGTCCCCACCTATTCCAACCGATACGTGCCGAAGGGGATGATCGTGGGCGGTGGCCCCGGCGAGTTGCTGTACGTCGACGGGACCGACTTCCGCCAGATCGCGCTCCGCATCTCCTCGGACATTCCGTACCCGAATGGATACGGCTCCTGGCGGGACTATGTGATCTCCTCGGAGTATCAGCTACAGCAGGAGGGCTGCCGAGCCCCGAGCACCGGCGGGCGCGCCCTGCCCGCCTCGCGCCCTGGCTGTAAGCCGAAGGTTCCAGCGGGTCAGCTCCACGGCGCGTTCGCGTCGACCGCGTTCGACGCCTGGGTGCTCGATTGGCGTCACGATGTGATGACCGGGCGGCGGCCGGCGGCTGCGCGCGATGAGCGCGTGATCTCTGGCGCGCTGAATTGGAAGGCAGTGAGGGCATGGGACCCGCACCCGAGCACGTCCGTGCCCGGCGACATGGGTACCACCAACCCGAGCGAGTTTGGCTGGATGATTCCGTTCATCGAGGCAGTCGGCGCCGGAGACCTCGCGAGTGTCGACCGTCTGATCCTCAGCACCAGGTACGGCGGCCCGTTCGCCGACGCGTGCCCCTTCTCCGCGCCACCCCACCTGGCCGGGCGCGCGTTGCTGAGCTACCTCGATCGCAACGGCATATGAGCCCCTCCCGCCAGACGGTCGATCGGCTGTTGTTCGAAGAGCTGGTGCACGAGACGCGAGACGACTTACTCGCATACGCGATGCGCAGGGCCGCCAGCCCGGAGGATGCCGCCGACGTGCTCTCAGAGACCTACCTGATCGCGTGGCGCAAGCTCGAGCAGGTCCCGCCAGGAGACAGCGCGCGGCTGTGGCTGTTCGGAGTCGCCGCCAACGTGCTACGCCGCGGCGCCCAGCGCCACCGATCGAGCCAGGCGCTGATCGAGCGGCTGGCCGGCGAGCCACAGGACTCCGCGCAAACCGAACCGGCCGGACGCGAGGACCGCATGGTCCGTGCGCTTCGCGCTGGGCTGGCGAGCCTACCGGCGCGCGACCGAGAGATCCTGACCCTAACCGCCTGGGAAGGCCTAACGCCCCAGCAAGTCGGCGTCGTAATCGGCATCCCAACCAACGTCGTTCGTGTGCGTCTGCACCGAGCACGCGCCCGACTGAAACGCCGACTGACCCATACCCAGCCGAGCGCACCCGACGCCGACCCCTCAACCGTGACCGCAAGAGGTGGGTAACCAGCTTAGGTACGGTAGAACCACACGCCGCCAAGCGACATGCGCTTGAGTCCGAGTGCCGCGAGCGCCCTGGGCCACCGCTGTGGCGTTTCGGGATCGACGATCACTGCGCCGACATGCCGACGGGTGAGAAAAGAGCGCAGCTTCTGCGGATCCGGCCGGGCGTCGCGAAACAGGGCGGGGAAAAGAGGATCCGCCTCGTAGTCCGCGGGGTACACCGGGTTGATGTATCCGCCAGCCAGACGGAACCACATGCCGGTGTCGGCCTGCCAGAGCATGCTGTTGTCGAGCTGGCCGAACGGCAGAATGAGGACGGTTTCCCCGCGTGCGAGGACGCGTCGGTATTGATGGGTGGTGAAGAACGCCGGGTTGAATTCCTGGCCCCGCCAGAGGCCACCGCTGACGTTGGGCACGAGGAACGCGATGCTCGCGGCCGCCACCGCCCACTTGGCCAGCGCCCATCCTCCGGTACGTGGCTGGGCCAACCACATGGCTCCGATCACGCCGACCAGCAGGAACATGTAGACCGCCAGGCGCAGCGGGATCACATCGTGCAGCACCGACCGGTCGAGCAGCTTCCACGGAAGCGGGATCGTGCTGTAGCCGGCGATATGCAGGTGCGATCCGAGGAGCAGCACGACGACGACCGCCAGCATCGAAAACAGGATCCTCGTCGACGCCAGGCCCCACCGCGTGATCGTGTAGCGCGCGACGATCAGTGCGAGCGGCAGGCCAACATAGCTGACGGCCTCGGCGTCACTCCCGCTCAGGTTGTAAGCCCGAGCAAGCGCCTCGAAATGCGTGTAGCCAAGTCGGACCAGGTCCGTGGGCACGAGGAACCCGAGCGCGTCGCTTCCGTCAATCTCGCCGATGTTCGATCCGAACCTCACGATCCCGTGGAGCTCGTAGTAGATCACCGGGCTCGTCACGATCACCGCGGCGACTCCGGCGGCGAGAATTGGCTTGATGGCGCGGATGATGCGCTCTCGCTTGGCTGGCGCAAGTGCGAACGCCACCGCTAGGGCGACCGCCCCAAGAACGACAAGGGTGAGTGTAAGTTCACTCACCGTCAAGAACAGCGCTGCCAGGCTAAGGGCCATTAGGACGATGAAACGCCGTTGGCTGATGCGCTCATCGATCAGGCGGAGGGTGAGGTGAACCGCGGCCGGAATGGGAAAGATCAGCACGAGTTGGAGATGACCCTCCATGTGCCCGAGGATGTAGGTGGAGAAGCCGAACACGTAGCCCCCGAAGAGGCTCGCGGCAAAGTTGCGGGTGATGTACCGGCACAGGAGGAAGGCGAAGAACGCCGCGAGCACCGGGCTCGCCAGCATCAGCAGGTTGTAGGAAACGATCGGGCCGAACGCGATGGTGAGCGGAGCGCCGAGAATCCCCGCCAGGGGGCACAGCGTCGGGCTGGTGGCGGCGAGATCGATCCGGTCCGGGACGAATAGCGCGTGCGTAACCAAGGGGTTCAGCCCGTGAAGCACCGCGTACGGCCACCACTCGAGGCTCCAAATGTTGACGGTCGGATCGGTCCAGTTGCGCAGTCCGACGGTCGCGCTTCCGAGATGGGGAAGCACGTGTAGGCCGAAGTATCCGATCGAGATGACCGCGTACAAGCCGAGGGCGGCTGCGGCCTGGCGGCGTCCGGACGCGAGCCAATCACGAACGGTGGCGAGGGCCCCCCGGACGGGATACTCCGTTGCCGCCTGAGTCGTCATTGGGCCCGCTGATCGCGGTGGGTCACTTCGTCGCGAGGATCACGTTGTGAGCAGCGAACCTCCGCAGCCCGGGCGTGCCCTCGAACGCGCGCTCGAGCGCCGTCGCGAGGCCAATCGCCCGAGGCGGGGTGAAATCCGGTACGGCTCCGAGCTGGGTGCGGAGCAAGATCTGTGCGCCCGCGGCCCGCAGACCGGTGACGATCTCCGCTTCGCCGATCAGTCGCTCCTCACCGGTGTCCTGGGGGACGCGGGCCATCAGCCGCCCCCAGTATGGGTTGCGGGGATTGTGGTCCCAGACGATTACCCGCCCGGACGGTTTCACGACCCTCACCATCTCGGCGAGCGTCTGTCGTACCTCGTCGGGGTCGGCGATGTGGTGCATCACGGCGACCGTGATCACGAGCTGGAAGCTGTCGTCATCGAACGGCAGCGAGGTTCCGGACGCGTGCACCGGGCGGACCAGCGGCGTCGTTGCCTCGAGGATCTCGAGCATTCCCTTCGAGGGATCGACTCCGACCATCTGGTATCCGGCGCTGGCGAGGCGCTCGGCGAGCACCCCGGTCCCGCAGCCGACGTCGAGTCCGTCGCCGGGGGGGCAGTGCGCGAGCACGAACGCCGTCCGTTTTTGTAAGTAGTGCTCGACGACGTGCGCTGGCAGCGACTCGTCATAGACCGACGCGATCGAGTCAAAGTGTGAGCTGCTCACGGGCCACCTCACCGTTCGATGTGCGCTCTGAGACGAACGCCGGGGCTCGCTTGGGCGGCCGGGGAGAGGACCCCGCGGCGCGAAGCACCAGCCCGATCATCCGCAGTCCCACGGAGATCGCCATCAGTCGATTGCCGGTGACCGATGACCGTCCGACGCGAGGAAGATAGTTGACCGGCACCTCGACGAACCGCGCGCCGGAGCGGATCGTGAGCAGCATGATCTCCACGCCGGCGTGGCTGCCGCCGACTTTCATGTCGCTCGCGATGCGCCTCGCGATATCTCTGCGCAGCAGCTTGTAGGTGCAACCGACGTCGCTGAGATGACTTGTGTTGAACAGGACCTCGATCAGCTTCGCGACCGCCCAGTTACCCCAGCGCAAGAACCAATCCATGTTTGCGCCCTCCCACACCAGCTCCCAGGTCGTCCGGGTGCCGAAGACCACGTCGCACTCCGTGCTGTACACGAGCAGCTTCGAGATGTCCTTCGGCACGAACGTGCCGTCCGGCTCGGTGAGCACGATCAGATCGCCGGTCGCCTCGATCAGTCCGCGGCGGGTCGCGTGCCCATACCCCTGACGGGGCTCCTTGACCAAGCGCGCCGAGGTCTTGCGAACCTCCTCTTCGGTTCCTGGCTGCGCGTTGTTGTCGACAACGAGCACCTCGTCGACTAGGCCGGTGGCGACGAAGCCCTCGATCGCAGCTCTGATCGAGTCGCGCTCGGCATACGTCATCAGCACCACAGACACTCGTTGACCGTTCCACATGAGCTCTTCCCCGGATCTCTCCTGATTTGCGCCGGCGCATTCTAGTCGGGCGCCGGCTGTCGTCCCACGGGCTAGGCGTCGTGGGCTGAGGAGCTAAACCCAGTGATATACCGCTGCTCGTTGACTGCCGCCGACTGCCGGAGTGCGTGTGCTGCCGCTAGAAATCGTCCACGATCATGAGCCGAACCCATCTCCAGCTCGTCGGCCATCCGTTCGAGCAGATCGGCAAAAGAGTCTTGCGCCTTCGCCATCTCCCAGTGATCCTCAGCGGATCTAACGGCCGAGATGATCCGCTCTTGTTCGTCGCGGATCTCAGAACGTAGGCGTTCGTCACTCATCTGCATATTCTCCTTCATCCGCCCGCGCTCAGCATTCGTCCTCGCCGCAACCCCGGCTCGAAACTAGCGACGAGCCTCGAGTTCGCTGATCCGGTCGAGCAGCTCGCACACGAGCACGGCGCCGGCGTAGTTGAGCCCGAGTTCTCGGCGTAGCCGGTCTGCTCGCGCCACCCGCCCGGCGCTGGTCGGGTCGAAGCGTGGGCCTTCGGCCGGCGCGGCCGGGTGTGGCTCGAACAGCCCGAACTCCAGGTAGCGCCGCACGTGTACGAGCCTGACCCCCGCCTGCCTGGCAAGGACGGTCAGCTCGACCTTCTCGTCCGCGGCGCGTCCGGGATCGGTCGGCCCGGTGCGGTGGTCTGCGTTCATGGTCCCTCCTCCCGCGGGTCAGGGCTCGAGCTTTCGGCGAGCTGCTCGTAGAGCTCGCGCTCACGGTCCGAGAGCTCCTTCGGTACGACGATCTTGACGATTGCGTGGAGATCACCGTTGCCGCCACCGCGCTTGGGAAGCCCGCGTCCACGGAGCCGCAGCCGCCGGCCGCTGGACGAGCCCGCCGGGACCCGGACTCGAGCTGTGCCGTTCGGGGTCTCCACCGTGACGGTCGCGCCGAGCGCCGCTTCGGAAGGAGTGATCGGGAGGTCGACATCAAGATTGTCATCCCCGTGCCGGCGAAAGCGCGGATGCGGCTTCAGGGCGACCCGCAGGAACAGATCGCCGGGCGGACCGCCATCGCGGCCCTCGCCCCCTTGTCCCGCCAGGCGGATCAGCTGGCCGTCACGGACGCCGGCGGGGAAGTTGACGTTGACCTCGCGGCCATCCAGCGTCAACCGCCGCCGCCCGCCCGCGAGTGCATCCTCGAGCGATAGCTCGAGGAGCGCCTCGCGGTCGCGGCCGCGTAGCGGCCCGCGGGCGCGGCCGGCTCGCGCCCCGAACAGCGCTTCGAACAGGTCCTCGCCGAACTCCACATGAGTGCCGTCGCCGAACCCCTGGTGGGCGAAGAAGTCTTCGAAGCTCTCGTCAGGGGCCTCGCGCTCCGTTTCGTGCCAACGGGCGCCGAGGCGGTCGTAACGCTCCCGCTTGTCGGTATCGGACAGAACCTCGTACGCCTCCCCGAGCTCCTTGAAGCGCTCCTCGGCGTCGCTGTCGGAGTTCAGGTCCGGGTGGTACTTGCGCGCCAGCTTGCGGTAGGAGCGCCTGATCGTGTCCTGGTCTGCGTTGCGCGGGACGCCCAACACCTCGTAGTAGTCCGTGTAGCTCAGCGGCATCTGTGATCGAATCCTCGCTCAAACGAGCCCGACGCGACGACTCGAGCGATCCGGAGGCTCGGCCACCGGGCGCGACCTACGACATCGACGGTGGCCGGCAACTCGTCGCGCGAAGGAGGAGAACATGGAATTCCTGGTTGAGTTCGACGTCACCGTCCCGGAAGGGGCCCCGATGTCTGAGATCAAGGAGCGCGATGCCGCGGAGGCAGTAGCCGCTGCGGAACTGGCGCGCGACGGGCATCTGGTGCGGCTATGGAAGCCGTCGGTCGCACCGGGCCAAACGAAGGCGGTCGGTCTCTACCGTGCCGACAGCGAAGCGCAGCTCGACGGTCTGCTAGGCGCGCTGCCGCTCAACGATTGGATGCAGCTGACCGTGACGCCGCTCGAGCCCCACCCGAACGACCCGGAGAGCGGACCGGGTGGCGTCTTCCACCTCCCCGGCCCTCGCCTGACTGCGGTCTATCGCCTCGAGGCCACCCTAGGAGCACCGCTCGAGCTCGGAGACACCGTGCACGGCCATCGCCGCATCGTTCCCCTGAGCGGCGGAACGTTCACCGGCCCGGACATCAGCGGCAAGCTCATCGCCGGCGCCAGCGCCGACTGGCAGACCATCCTGCCGGACGGCACGGCCCTGGGCGACATCCGCTACACGCTGCAGACCGATGCGGACGATCTCCTCTACGTCCAATCGCGCAGCGTCCGCCATGGCCCACCCCAGGTCCTCGGCCGCCTGGCTCGGGGTGAGGACGTCGACCCTGGCGAGTACACGTTCCGCGCCTCTACGCAGATCGAGACCGCTGCGCCGGACCTCGACTGGCTGAACAAGGGCGTGTTCGTGAGCTCCGCCGGCCGCCAGGCAGCGGGCGTGATCTACGAGACCTACCTCGTCGCATGAGCTCGAAGGTGGCGATCATCACGGGGGCCTCTCAGGGCATCGGCGCCGGTCTCGTAGCCGGTTACCGCCGAGCCGGATACGCCGTGGTGGGCGTTGCGCTCTCGATTCCGGCCAGCGACGAAGCGGACTACGTGGCCGTTGAGGGCGACGTCACCGAGCCCGACACTGCCCAGCGTGCGGCGGATCTTGCGCTCGATCGGTTCGGTCGTATCGACAGCCTGATCAACAACGCCGGGATCTATATCGGCAAGCCCTTCACCGAATACACGCTCGACGACTACGCGGGCATTACCGCCGTCAACCTGGCCGGGTTCTTCCACATGGCCCAACGGGTCATACCGACGATGGTGGCCCAGGGCAGCGGCCACATCATCACCATGAGCACGAGCCTCGTGGATCACGCTGATAGCACGCGGCCCGCCGCGCTGGCGGCCCTCACCAAGGGCGGACTCGTGGCGGCCACACGTTCGTTGGCGATCGAATATGCGTCTCGCGGCGTCCGAGCCAACGCGGTCTCCCTCGGCGTCATCAAGACCCCCGCGCACGACCCCGCGTCCTACGACGCGCTGGGCGGCCTCCATCCCCTCGGCCGCGTCGGCGACGTCGCTGACGTGGTCGACGGGATCCTCTACCTCGAGCGGGCCACGTTCGTCACCGGTGAGACGCTGCACATCGACGGCGGTCAGGCCGCTGGGCACTGACCCCTGCTATGCGCGTCGCATGACCCGCTTCAGACGTCGGTCCGTTGACCGCGTTCGAGCATCAGCAGGCGGTCGCGGATCCCGTTGCCCGAGAACGCTGCCTCGAGCTCGTCGGCGCCCTGGGTGAAATGGGCCCAGCCTTCGAAGTGCAAGGGGATCACCACGCGAGCTCCGAGGGTCAGGGCGACATCCGCCGCGTGGTCGGCCGACAGCGTGAGGTAGGCGCCGTCGAATTTCGATAGCTGGACCGCGCCGGCGTTGAGGATCGCGATTCCGATCTGACCGGTCTTCTGCACGATCGCGCGTACGACGTTCCGAGAGGCGTTGTCGCCGGAGACGTAGACCTCCTCGGCGCCCGGGGCCGACAGCACGAACCCGAGTACCGGCCCTTGAATATCGTCGCTGCCGTCGGGCCCGTGCTGGGCCCGGACTGCGGTCACCCTCACCCCGCCTCCGCGCGCGCTCTCGAGCTCGACTTCCGACCAGGGCTCCATGCCGACGACGTTGCCGCCGAGCTCTTCGGCGGCCTTGGTGGTGGAGAGGACCCGCTTGGCGCGGGGAAGGAACGCTCTTCCCGCCGGATCGAGGTTGTCGCTGTGATGGTGATGGGAGAGCAGCACGACATCGATCGGGTCGCCCTCAGCGATGTCGAACGCGGGGCCGGTCAGCTTTGTGAGGCCTCCGTACTCACCGGGGGGCGACAGGGCCGGATCCGTCAGCCAGCGAAGACCGCCGTACTCGATGATCGCGGTCGGTCCTCCGACGAGCTGGATCCTGAGTTGCGATGGGGGGTTACTCTGGCTCACATCACCCCGCTCAGTCTGGATGGTCCACGACGTTGATCACGTTGCCGTCTGGTGCTCGGACGAAGAAACGACGCACCCCCCACGACTCTGTCGATATCGGCTTGACGATCTCGTAGCCGAGTCTCTGAGCTTCTTCGTAAGCACCGTCGACGTCGTCGGTGTGAACGGAAATGACCGAGTCCTCGGGTGCGCTCGCGTCGCGCGTGACGAGCTGGACACTGGCCCCGGTGTCGGGCGAGGTGTAGCGGGCCACCCATCCCATGTTGAACTCCTCGGTCCGCAGCCCGAGATAGTCGGCATAGAAGCCTTTCGCTGCCTCAACCTCGGCCACTCGAAGATTTGGGATGATGCGCTTAGCGCGCATGCCGTCCTCCTGTTTGCGACGGGCGCGTATGACGATCGTGTGAACGCACTGCGCGACGACTAGCGTACTCAAAACGATCGATCGCAAATGACCAGTCCCGTTCACGCTTATCTACAGGATCTTCACACCCGCCTGGCGCAGGACGACTCGGGCGCGGTCGCCGACTACATCCCCGAGCTGGCGCTCGCGGATCGTTCGTCGTTCGGAATCGCGTTGGCCACGGTCGACGCGGCGATCTACGAAGTCGGTGACACGCGCCTGGCGTTCACCATTCAGTCGATCTCCAAGCCGCTGACGTTCGCGATGGCGCTGGAGTCCCGTGGCGAGATGGTCCGCGAGCGGGTCGGCGTCGAGCCGACCGGTGAGGCGTTCAACGCGATCGATCTCGACCCGCTCAACCCCCTGGTCAACGCTGGCGCGATCCTCACGCGCTCGTTGCTGGGCGCGGATCCCGACCCGTCGCCGTTGCAGGGTTACAGTGAGTTCGCCGGCCGTGAACTCTCGATTGACGACCGCGTGCGCCGGTCCGAGTCCCGTACCGCCTATCGCAACCGCGCGATCGCCCACCTGCTGCGGGGCGCTGGGCGCTTCGACAGCGAGCCGGACGAGATCGTCGAGAGCTACATCGCCCAGTGCTCGGTGCTCGTCGACTGCCGCGATCTGGCGGTGATCGCTGCGACGCTGGCCGCCGGGGGACGCAACCCGGTCACCGGTCGGCGCGTGGCGTCGCCGGACACGGTCCGCGATGTGCTGAGTGTGATGGCGACGGCGGGAATGTACGACGCGGCTGGCGACTGGCTCTACGACGTCGGATTGGCCGCGAAGAGCGGCGTGGCCGGAGGTGTCATCGCCGTGCTCCCCGGCCGGCTCGGCATCGGCGTCTTCTCACCGCCGTTGGACGATCGGGGCAACTCGGTCCGCGGGGTACGTGTTTGCGAGGAGCTGTCTCGCTCGCTGGACCTGCATATGTTCAAACATGCCCGCGGCGGTCCGTCGCCGGTGCGGCGGACGTTCACGCTGACCGAGATGACCTCCAAGCGTCAGCGAGACCCGGCTGTGGCGGCGCAGATCGAGCGCGAGGGGGCGCGAGCCCGCGCGTTCGAGCTGCAGGGCGATCTCGGGTTCGCCGAGGCCGAGCAGATCACGCGTGCCGTGCTCGACGCCCCGGCGGAGCTCGTCGTGCTCGATATGCGGCGCGTGAGTAACGTCCACGAGGCGGCGATCTCGCTCCTCGCCGGCCTCGGCAATCGGATCAGCGCACTGTCGGCCGCGCCCGACGAGCTCGCGCAAGCGATGAACGTGCAGCCGTTCGACGAGCTGGACCGCGCGCTGGAATTCTTTGAGGACAGGCTGACCGGCGACACCGTCGCACCGGCATTGTTGAGCTTGGCCGACCACCCCGTGCTACGCGGGGTCTCCGCTGAGGATCTCACGCTGCTCGAGGGCCTCCTCGAGCACCGCTTCTTCGCGGCCGGCGACTACCTCATGCGGGCGGGGGAAGCGGTTGGCGAGCTGCTGCTGATCACCAGCGGCGTGGTCAGCGAGACCGTCGACCTGCCCGAGGGCGGCGTGCGCCGCGTGGCCACACTGACCGCCGGGATGACGATCGGCGAGCTGGCCCTGCTCACCACCGGCGCGCGCATCGGCGACGCGCGCGCTGACACCGAAGTCGAGTGCCATGCGCTGCCGGCCGGGGCACTGGCCGGCCTGCGCGAGCTCGACGCCAACCTACGAGCGATACTGCTTCGCAACCTGCTCGAGATCGTGGCGGCTCGAAGCGCTCGAACGCGTCAGGACCTCGCGACCCTGGTCGACTGACCCGGCTCGGATGGCTGCACTGTTGGCCGCGATCTCGATCGCCGTGGTTCGAGTCGATGCTCGGTCAGTTCGGCGAGAATGGACGAGTGCCGATCGAGGCGGTGATCTTCGACGTGGGGGACGTCCTGGAGCGAAATCCGCGGACGGGCTGGCCCGAGCGGTGGGCGAGCCGCCTGAACATCACCGTGGCTCAGTTTGACCAGCGCCTGGAAGCGATTTGGGCGTCCGGCACCGTAGGGACGGCGAGCCTTGACGAGATCGAGCGTAAGACTGCCGCCGCCCTGGGTCTTGATGAGTCGTCGCTCGCGGCCCTCATGGATGACGTATGGGAGGAGTACGTCGGTACCCTCAACCACGACCTAGCGGACTACTTCGGCCGCCTGCGACCCCGCTACAAGACAGCGATCCTGAGCAACAGCTTTGTCGGCGCGCGCGAGCGCGAGCACGCAGTGCACCGGCTCGGGGACCTCTGCGATGTCATCGTCTACTCCCACGAGGTGGGGTGTGTCAAGCCGGATCCTCGGATCTATCGCATCGTCTGTGACCGGCTCGACGTCGCCCCGGAACGCGCCGTTCTCCTCGATGACGTACCGGCGAACGTGGAAGGCGCGCACGCCGTCGGGATGAAGGCGATCGCGTTCAGGGACAACAAACAGGCAATCTCCGAGCTGGAGGCCCTTCTGGCCAAGCGACCGCGCGAGAGCTAGCTCAGCGCGACCGCCGTGAGTGCGCCGGCCTCGCCGATGTCGAGGTTGCGGTCGATGCCGTGCGAGACGACGTTCTGTCCCGGCTCGAGCTCGAGGTGCTCGCCGTCGATGGTCACCTCGACGCGGTCGGGCTCGAACGAGACCAGGTCACCGATCGATGCCATGTCGTCGAGCGGTGCGCGGTAGGACCACGCGGCATTCGGTACGCCGTCGATGTCGTAGTAGGACGCGATGCCCTTGTACGGGCAGAACGTGTGCAGATCGGTGAGCCTCAGGGCATCGGCGACGACATCGTCTCGCGGCACGTACCAGCGCGGCGCGAAGCCGGACTCGTACAACACGATGGGACTGATGGTTTCGGCGACGACACGGTCGCCGGCACGCACGACGAGGCGGCGCGAGGTGTGGCGGATGTCGATGCGGTGGTATGGGTCGGCGGCGTGGCCCAGGATGCGGTCGTCCTCCTCGTAGAAGCCGTCCATTGCCCGCCAGGCGAGCGCTACTTTGCCCTCGAGGATGGTCCCATGGTCGGGAAGAGCGACGTGCTGCCAGGCGCCCCGGGCGGCGTTGCGGGTGCCGCCGACGACCTCGAACCAGGCGGTCTCGCCGAGTTCGGGGTGCGTGCTTCGGTGGGCCGTCGGCCGGAGCGCTCCTTCGGCGAAGTCGCCGGGCGGGAAGTACGCGACCGGGTAGCGCCCGGGCTCGAACAGCAGGACGGCATCGTCGCTCTGTACCACGATGCGCCCGCCGAGCTCAGCGCGCATGCGGCGCCGCAGGGGCTCGGCGTACAGCACGCGTTGCGGGATGCCGGGCACGAGGAACTGTCCGCTGGGGTTACGGCCGAGTGGCCCTTGCTGCCATGAGAGACCCATATTTCGCTCCAGAGCTGTGATCGGGGACGGTCAGGACGGTTTGTGGCGCCGCGCGCGGCGGTCTTACGAGCGACGGCTCAGCGGGCCGAGACGAGCGGGTCTACGATCTGCTGGTGAGCGTCGAACGCCCGCTGCCCGACGCGGCCGACCGACGACCAGTACCGGCGGACTCGGCCTCGCGTCGATGGGTCGAACAGCTGCACCGCGACCATCCCCGCCACGAACACGCAGTCGCACGGCTCCACGACGTTCTGCGGCGTGCGGCGCTACACGAGCTGCGCCGTCGCGGCGCGCAGCTGCCAGGCCTGGCCGGGCCGGAGCTCGAGGATGTGGCACAGCAGTGCGCCGATGACGCGCTCGTGAACATTCTGGCGAGGATCGACGACTTCAAGGGGCTCAGCCGGTTCACGACGTGGGCGTACAAGTTCGCGATCTTCGAGGTGTCGAGCAAGCTCGCGCGGCACGCGTGGCAGCGCCACCCGCCCAGCCGCGAACAGCTCGAACTGGGGGAGCTGCCCGACCGCCTGGTCCCCAGGCCGAGCGAGCAGGCCGAGCGGCGTGAGCAGCTCTCGATTCTGACGAAGGCGATCGAGGCGGACCTGACGCCGCGACAGCGACAGGTGTTCGTCGCGATCGCGATGAACGACGTCCCGATCGACGTGCTGGCCATCGAGTTGGGCTCCAACCGCAACGCGATCTACAAGAATCTGTTCGACGCCCGGCGCAAGCTCCGTCAGAGCCTCGCGGCGACCGGATACGCGCTCACCGGCGACGAGGGGCGAGCGTGACCGGTCCGCACGCACTCGACGAGCTTCTGTCTGCCCAGCATGGCGATGGCGGCTGCGATGCCGGCGCTCCGATCATGGATCAGTACGTCGAGATCGAATTGCGCGGCGAAGATCCGGGCGGGCGTTTTCCCCGGACGGCGATCCACCTCCGCGCGTGCTCGGGCTGTCGCGCCGAGCACGACGGGCTGCTCGAGGCCGCCCGGCACTTCGGCGACGTGGATCCGAAGTAGGCGGTAAGACGCGACGTCGGCGGGGACACTCATGTCCGGTGTGATGAACGGGCGCCTGCTGTCGGTGAACGTAGGCGGACCCCGAGAGGTCGAATGGGGCGGCAAGACCGTCCGGACGGCCATCTGGAAGGACCCGGTCGAGGGCCGGCGGATGGTCCGCCGGATCAACATCGACGGCGACGACCAGGCAGACCGGGTCGCGCATGGCGGCGAGCATCGCGCGGTGTTCGTCTATCAGATCGATTCGTACCGCTACTGGGAGCGCGAGCTTGGGCGTGACGACTTCACGTACGGCCAGTTCGGCGAGAACTTCACGGTCGACGGCCTCGCGGACAAGGACGTCTGCATTGGGGATCGCTACCGCATTGGCGAAGCGCTGTTCGAGGTCACCCAGCCGCGGGTCACCTGCTACCGCCTCGGCATCCGCATGAACGAGCCCGCGATGCCGACGCTGGTCGTCGCGCACCACCGCCCGGGGTTCTACTTCCGCGTCCTCGAGGAGGGCGTCGTCCAAGCCGGCGACCAGATCGAAAAGATCGCCGACGGACCAGAACGGCTGACGGTCGCGGACGTCGACGGGCTGCTGTATCTGCCCAACAAGTCGCGTGCATTGCTCGAACGGGCCCTTCGCGTGCCAGCGCTCAGCGAAGGCTGGCAGGGAAGCTTCCGGGAGCTCCTCGCCAAGGCCGAAGGGGCAACGCCGAGCCCACCCGCGTGGAGCGGCTTCAAGCCGTTGCGCGTCGCCGAGATCCGTCGCGAGAGCTCGACAATCACGTCGTTCCTGCTCGTGCCAACCGAGGACGCGGGGGCGCGGCCGGTAGCGGCACCTGGCCAGTACCTCACGTTGCGGGTGCGACCAGACGGTGCTGAGCAGCAGCTGACGCGCAGCTACTCGCTGTCGGACCTCGCGGACGAGCGTGGGTATCGGATCAGTGTCAAACGAGACGGCGCGGCCAGCTGCTACCTGCACGAATGCGTCAACGTCGGCGACCTCTTGGACGTTGCCGCACCGCGCGGGAGCTTCGTGCTGCGCGAGGGGACCCGTCCGATCGTGCTGATCAGTGCCGGCGTGGGGGCGACACCGGTACTCGCGATGCTGCACGCACTGGCGCTGGATCACAGCACGCGGACGGTGTGGTGGCTGCACGGCGCCCGCAACCACGACGAGCATGCCTTCGGAGCGGAGGTCGACGGGCTGCTCGCGGCACTTCCCGACAGTCACCGTCTGGTCGCCTACAGCAAGCCCGCCAGCGCCGACGCAACCGGCACCGACTACGACCTCTCGGGCCGGCTCGACCTGACGGTCCTTGAAGACGCAGGCGTCCCGAAGGACGCCGACCACTACCTGTGCGGACCGGACGGCTTCATGCACGCGATCGGCGCCGCACTCGCGGCCCGGGGCGTCGCTCCAGAGCGGATCGCCACCGAGGTCTTCGGCGCCGTCGCCATCAGCAGCTCCGGCATCGTGAAGACCGGTGACCGCGCGCCTCACGTCCCCGACGGTCCACCAGGGAGCGGGCCGATCGTGACGTTCTCGCGCAGCAGTCTCGCCGTGCCGTGGGACGACCGATACCCGAGCCTGCTCGACTTCGCTGAAGCCTGCGACGTGCCGGTTGCGTTCGGCTGCCGCAACGGGACCTGCCACACCTGCGAAAGCGGCCTGCTCGCCGGCGAGGTCACCTACGTCATCGAACCGCTGGAACCGCCACCGCCCGACCGAGTGCTCGTGTGCAGCACTCGGCCGAACTCCGAGCTGACGCTCGAGCTCTGACGACGGCGAGCGAGGTCCTCAGGGCGACTCGGCAGGTCCCTTGCGGGTACGCGATCCATTCGTATCCTGGGCCGGTGACGACGAGCCGCATTGTTCTTCCGGAGCGCCTCGAAGGGCCGGACGGACTGCTGTTGCGACGATGGGTCGCCTCGGACGCCGGGGAGCTGAGTCGAGCAATCGGCGAGAGCGTCGAGCACCTACGGCCCTGGATGGCATGGATAGCTGGGGAGCCAGCCCCGCTGGACCGCCGCGAGGCGATGATCGATGCTTGGGAGCGCGACTGGGCCGGGGGCGGCGATGTAGTGCTCGGCGTGTTCCTCGAGCGGCGGATCGCCGGCGGCTGCGGTCTGCACCGCCGGCTCGGTCCGGAGGGGCTTGAAATCGGATACTGGATCCACCCGGCGTTTGTGCGACGCGGCGTGGCAACGCGTGCGGCCAAGCTGTTGACTGACGCCGCGCTGGCCGTGCCGGGCATCACGAGGGTGGAGATCCGCCACGACAAGGCGAACCAGGCCAGTGCCGGCATACCCCGCGGGCTGGGGTTTGAGTGGCTGGGCGAGGAGCCGCGTCCGCCGCTAGCCCCCTCCGAGACAGGGGTGCAGTGGCGCTGGCGAATGGACAAGCCGAGCTGGGAGGCTCGACAGGCCACCATCTCTAGTCTGCACGCAGGATGCAGTTCTATCTGAGCGGCTACAGGCCCGGCGACCCGTTCATCGAGGACCCGCATCCAGCCGTCGCGGAGCGGGCCGGAAGGCTCCCCGAGGAGGTCGACGTCCTGATCGTCGGGTGCGGTCCGGCCGGCCTGGTTCTGGCTGCGCAGCTGGCGAACTTTCCCGACATCAGGACGGCGGTGATCGATCGCAAGGACGGTCCGCTCGCGGTGGGCCAAGCCGACGGAGTCGCCTGCCGCACTGTCGAGATGTTCGAGGCGCTCGGTCTGGCTCAGCGTCTGGTGAACGAGGCCTACTGGGTGAACGAGGTCTGCTTCTGGCGGCCGGACCCCGACGACCCGACCAAGATCAAGCGCTCCGGGCGCATCCGCGACACGGAGGACGGCTTGTCGGAGTTCCCGCACGTGATCGTCAACCAGGCGCGGATGCTCGCCTACCTGCTGGATCACATGGAGCGATCTTCGAGCAGGCTGTCGCCGTTCTACGGCCTTCAGGCGAGTGGCATCGAGGTCGACACCAGCGGCTCATCGCAGTACCCGGTGACGGTCACCCTTCAGCACCTGAAGGAGCTGGAGGACACCGGCGCCGTCTCGACCATGCGGGCCAAATATGTCGTCGGCTGCGACGGCTCGCGCAGCGTCACCCGGACCGCGATCGGCCGCGAGCTCGTCGGCGACGCCACGAACCAATCCTGGGGCGTGATGGACGTGCTGGCAGTCACCGATTTTCCGGATATCCGCGTCAAATGCGCGATCTCCTCTGCGGGCCAGGGCAACATCCTCATCATCCCGCGTGAGGGCGGCTACCTGGTCCGGGTGTATATCGAGCTGGACGAAGTCACCGACAAGGAAATGCTCGATAACCGGAGCGTCACACCGGAGAAGCTCGCCAAGGTCGCGAATCGGATCCTGCACCCCTACACGGTCGAGATCAAAGACGTCGGCTGGTGGTCGGTGTACCGGATCGGCCAGCGTCTCTGCGACAAGTTCGACGACGTGCCGGCGGACGAGATCGCCACCCGCCTCCCGCGGGTGTTCATCGCCGGCGATGCCTGCCACACACACAGCGCGAAGGCGGGTCAGGGCATGAACGTGTCGATGGCCGACGGCTGGAACCTCGGGTGGAAGCTGGCGTCCGTGCTCAGGGGGACGGCCAAGCCGGCGCTCCTGCACACCTACTCCGAGGAACGTCAGGCGGTTGCCAAACAGCTCATCGATTTCGACCGCGAGTTCTCAAAGAAGTTCAGTGCCGGCTCGACGGGGTCAGGCGACGCCGATCCAGAAGGTGTCGACCCGGAGGAGTTCCAGGAGTATTTCGCTGCGCAGGGCCGCTTCACCGCGGGAGTCGCGACCAGCTACGCCCCGTCGATGATCACCGCCGAAGCGGAGTTCCAGGATCTCGCTGCGGGCTTCCCCGTCGGGATGCGCTTCCACTCCGCCCCGGTGCTCCGGCTAGCCGATGCGAAACCGGTCCACCTGGGCCACGTCGCGCGGGCGGACGGCGCCTGGCGCGTCTACATCTTCGCCGACCAGGCCGACCCGACGAGCACGGCCTCCCGTGCGCGGAAGCTGTGCGAGTTCCTGGAATCGGACGCGTCCCTGATCAAACGCTTCACGCCGGCCGGTGCCGAGCCCGACTCCGTGATCGATGTCCGTGCGATCTTCCAGCAAGACCATCACGACCTGGCCGTCGACGCGATGCCGTCGATCCTGCTGCCGAGGAAGGGCAAGTTCGGCCTGATCGACTACGAGAAGATGTTCTGCCCGGACCCGAACGCTGATGACATCTTCGAGTTGCGGGGCGTGAACCGCGACGCCGGGTGCATGGTCGTCGTCCGCCCCGACCAGTACGTCTCACACGTGCTGCCGCTGGACGGCGACGCGGCACTCGCGAGCTTCTTCGCGGGGATCCTGCTCGCCCATCGTTCAAAATGAGGGTATGAACGTCGATCTCGACGAGCTGCGTCGACTGCGCCGGGCTCGCGATCGGATGGACCGCGAGTACGCGCAGCCGCTCGACGTCCCAGCGCTCGCCCGCGCGGCGCTGATGTCGCCCGGGCACTTCAGCCGTCGCTTCCGCGATGCGTACTCCGAGACGCCGTACTCCTACCTCATGACCCGGCGCATCGAGCGCGCCAAGGCGCTGCTGCGCCGCGGTGACCTGAGCGTGACGGAGGTCTGCTTCGAGGTCGGCTGGCAGAGCCTTGGCTCGTTCTCCGCGCGGTTCACCGAAGTCGTCGGCGAGACGCCGTCGATCTACCGCGCCCGGAACCACGACGAGCTGCGTGTCATGCCGGGCTGCCAGACGATGCTCCTGACCCGACCACGCCGGCGCGCGGGCCGGGGTCGCGCGCAAGAGATCAGTTTCAGAGAAGCATCGGCCGGCGCACGCGCCTAGAGTCGACGCCATGACCGTTTCATTGAGCGTCGTTCACATCCTCGTCGACGACCCCGACGCCGCGCTCGGCTTCTACCGCGACACCCTCGGCATGACGGTGACCAACGAGGTCGCCCACGGCGGCTTCCGCTGGATCACCCTCGTCAGCGACAGCCAACCCGAGGTCGGGATCGTGTTGTCGCAGCCGCACGCCGGTCGCTCTCAGGAGGACGGGGACGCCCTCGCGGCCATGCTCGCGAAGGGTGAGCTGTATCCGGCCCATTTCCGCTGCGAAGACCTGGACGCGACCTTCGACAAGATCGCCACCGCGCCCGGCGTCGAGGTGTTGCAGGAGCCGATCAGCCAGCCCTGGGGAGTCCGGGACGCCGCCGTGCGCGACCCCGCGGGTAACCGGCTTCGCATCGAGCAGGCATAGGTTCGTTCCGCGACGACGCCGGCTAACCCGGCCCGTCGCAGAGGACCGGCTCGTAGACGCTCACATGGCGCCAACTGGTGGCCGTGAACGGCTCACGGTGCCAGCCGCCCGCTCGTTGGCGCAGCCGGAGACCGGCGATCCGGGCCATCAGGTCGAACTCGGGTGGGTGAGCCAAGCGCAGGCGGATCGGGCCGAACGCGATGCCGTCCTCGCCGATGTGCACGTGGTTCGCGTCCAAGAGCTGGCTGACCGGGTCATAGCGCGCGACATGCAGCGTCACCTGGTCGACTGCGATGTGCTCGGCTTCGACGAACTGACGCTCCCTTTGCGTGGGGGCGCTCGGAACGCGGCATTCGAGTACGAACACGCCCTCGTCGGTGAGGTGTCGGGCAGCGTTCTCGAAGCATCGCACCTGTTCGTCTTGCGTGATCAGGTTGCCGATCGTGTTGTAGACCAGGTACACGAGGGCGTACTTCCGGCCCATGTCGACGCGGGCCATGTCACCGATTACCACGTGCACGCGCTCGCCATCGGGCCTCTCGCGCATGCGGTCGACCATGTGCTGCGATTGCTCGATGCCGTCGACCCTGACTCCGGAACGTAAGAGCGGCAACGCGACGCGGCCGCTGCCGACGGCGAACTCCAACGCGGGCTGGTCCCCCGCCAGCTGCTCGAGAAAGGCCACGGTCTCCTCCTCATCGCCACGCGCCTCGCGCGCGACGTACCGCTTGGACGTCTCGTAACCAAAGCTCGTCTTGGGATCAAAACCGTCCATGACACTCACCCTCGGGCGGCGAGGCGCATTCGCCGGCCGCGGCGGAGCCCCTTGCGGCGCGGGACGGGCAATGCCCGCGGCGTGACTTCCACCGAGGCCGCGGCACGGGATATCAGCCCGCGCTCGGCCGCCAGCCGAAGTAGCTCATCCCGGCGCATCAGAGCCAGCTCGAACGGGATGTGATTCATCGTGGTCTCCTCGTCTGATCGGACATCGCTGTGACGAGTTCAACCGAGACCGCGAGATCGGCCAATGGATGTAGCGTATAGCTAAATGATCAGAATCGAGCTCGGCGTTGAGGATCTCGCCAACACGCGCTTCGGGATCTCGCCCCTGGCAGAGGCGGTGCACAGCCTGCGGGCGCTGTCCGACCCCAGCCAGCACACGTTGCACCTCCCATGGCTGCGTTCGATCCGCGGTCAGCTCGACGCGGGCGATAGCGAACTGCTGCAGTCGCTGGTCGGGCCGAGTCGGATCCCGCCGGACTTCCGCGGAAGTCCGAGCAGAGCCCTCCCAGATTTCCTGACGCCGCGTCCCAAGCGATTCATCGTGACGTTCGAGGACGAGCTGGCGGCGGTCCGTGCCACCCCGCCAAGGATCGTGGCGCGCGATCTCGTCGCCACGCACGCACCCGATCCCGTACCGGAGGCGCTGCGATCGGTGAAGCGCTCGGACACCCGCATGAGGCGCAAGCTCCTGAACGCGATCTGCGACGCCCTCGGTCGGTACTGGCAGACCGCGCTGGCTCCACGCTGGCCGGAATTGCGCCTGGTGCTCGAGGCCGACACCACCTACCGAGCTCGCCAGCTGGCGACCGGCGGCGCGCATCTGCTGTTCGCGGATATCCACCCCAACGTACGGTGGGGCGACGGGGCGCTGACCATTGCCGAGATGGTCGGCCACCACACCGTTGCGGCAGCGGGCCGGGGCCTGTTGCTCACGCCGTCGATATTCGCCCACAAGCCCGTGCCGCCGCTCGATCCCGGCGAACCGCCGTCCCTTGCCTATCCCAGTCGCGGCATCGGCACCCTGTGGGCCCCTGCGCCCGCGCCCGACGCCACCGCGCTGGTCGATCTGCTCGGGCGAACCCGAGCGCTCCTACTGCAGATACTGGACGAGCCGCTGCCGACCGTCGAGATCGCGCGACGGCTCAAAGTCACCCCGAGCGCCGTCTCACAGCACCTCCAGGTCCTACACGGCACTGGCCTTGTCACCCGCGCCCGCGACCGCCGGCAGGTCCTGTACCGGCGCTCCCCGGTCGGCGACCAACTCACCACCAGGCGGGCCGGCGCGAAGCGTTAGCCTCGGACTTCGTTGCCCCAGCAACGCAAAACCGGCGACACAGGAGGCCCCCATGAGTCGTTACGCAGTGGCGAACCTCGAGGAGATCGACGAGATCAGCGACGGGCGCTGCCCCTCGCGGCCGGTCCGGCTCCACTTCGGCATCACGTCCTTTGGCATCAACGCCTGGACCGGTCGCGAGGCGGGCGACCGGATCATCAACGAACACGACGAGGACGAGTCAAGGACAAGAGGAGCTCTACCTCGTGCAAAGCGGCCGCGCGACGTTCGAGCTCGACGGCGAGCGGTTCGACGCGTCCGCCGGCACGTTTGTGTTCGCCGCCCCGGCCGTCAAGCGCACTGCCTTCGCGCAGGAGCCGGGCACGACGATCATTGCCCTCGGCGGCACGCCGGGACGGGCATACGAGCCTGAGGGCTTCGAGCTGTGGGCGCCGCTCGCCCCCCTCTACCAGGCAGGCAAATACGCCGAGGCCGCTGACCGGGGACGGGAGGTGAGCGAAGCGAACCCCGAGTACACCGGGCTGCTCTACAACGTGGCTTGCTGCGAGAGCCTTGCCGGACGAACCGAAGACGCGATCGAGCATCTCCGGCTCGCGATCGAGCGCTCTGACCGGTTCCGCTCGCTCGCCGCCGGTGACTCCGACTTCGATCCGATTCGCGACGACGCCGCGTTCAAGGCGCTGGTGGATCGCAGCCCCTCCGAACTGGCCGCGTGCCCGGCGAAGAACGGAGCGGAGTCTAAAGCGGGGGGACCTGGTTGTTGACCTGCGGGCCGTGGTACAGGTGGTTGTGGTCCTTGCAGGCCGCCGGGAAGAAGAACTGGACGCTGTCGCTGCGCACGCCGTTGTAGCTCGCGAACAGGGTCACGTGGCCGACCGTGCCGACCTTGCACCTCGGGTCGGTGCTGCTCGCCACTCGGACGATGATCTTCATGATGTTCCCGGGGAAACCCCACATTTGTGCGGTGTGGGAGTGGTAAACCAGGTGGTGATTGACCGTCATGATGATCAGGCGGTCGGGCTGATGGGGGACGCGGAACACCTGGCAGAGGATCCCCGACACGGTGTTGGCGTCCAGGTTGATGTCGCCGTGGCCGCGGGCGTAGCTGCCGGTAGCGCCGGTGATCGGCGAACCCGTGTGGAAGCCCCATGGCGGGATCCCGCCGACGATCGGGACCTGGGAGCAGTACTGGGTCGTGTATGCGCTGGCTGAGCCGGCCGAGGCGACGAGCGCCAGCAGCGGCGCCAGCACCAACACCGCGAGCCCGGTACGCCGGATGAGGTGACTGGTTCGCATCGGGGGGCGACTATAGCCTCGGCGCCCGTGAGCGTCGCGCCGGGTCAGGGTTCTGACGGAGCGGACGCGCGAAGGCTGCCAATCCCTAGCGATCCCTCGTTCGACTCCTGCGCCGGCGCGTCCGTCGACGAGTCAGCATCGGTCGCCTCGGTCGCATCGGTCGCCTCGGTCGCCTCGGTCGCGTCGGTCGCCTCGGTCGCGTCTGGCTCGTCGGCGGGCGTGAGGCTCTCGAGCAGCTCTGCGGCCGGGACGAAAAACAGGCCGCCGGTGACGGCCGTCGAGAAGTCGAGTATGCGGTCGGTGTTGCCCGGCGGGTCTCCGATGAACATGTTCGTGAGCATCAGCTCGATCAGCTCCGAGGTCCGCGCGTAGGCGATGTAGTACGTGCCGAACTCGGCGGCGCCGACGCGGCCGAACGGCATGTTGAAGCGCATGATCTGCCGCTCCTCGCCGTCGGGGCCGGTGATCACGTTCAGTGCGAGGTGGGAGTTCGGTGGCTTGTCCTCGTCGGGCATCTCGATGTCGCTGAGCTTGGCGCGGCCGATGGCCAGCTCCTGCTCCTCGGTCGCGAGCGCGTCCCACGCCGCGAGGTCGTGGACGTACTTCTGGACGATCACGTAGCTGCCGCCGCCAAACGCGGGATCCTCGTCGCCGATCAGCACGGCTTCACCCGCGGCCGCGCCCTCCGGGTTCTCGGTGCCGTCCACGAAGCCGAGCACGTCCCGCTCGTCGAACGACCGGAACCCGTGTACCTCGTCGACGACCTCGGCGTGGCCGCGCAGTCGCTCCATCAGACGCTGGGCCAGCTCGAAGCACAGGTCGAAGCGGTGGGCGCGGATGTGAAAGAGCAGGTCACCCGGCGTCGAGACCGCGGTGTGACGCGCCCCGGCGAGCACGCGGAACGGATGCAGGCCGGCCGGGCGCGTGACGCCGGTCAGCAGGTCCCACAACGCCGCCCCGATCCCGACCACCAAAGACAGCTCGGCCTCCGGTATGCGAAATCCCACCGAGCGCTTGATCCCCGAGGCGTCAGCGAGCAGATCCCGGACCGTGGCTTCCGACCCCGGCGCCACCGTCAGCACGAGGAAGATCGCTGATTCAGTCGGGTGGCTGAGAATCGGCTGGGGCTCCGGGGCGGGCACGATCGGCCCCAACATACGGCATCGCGCCGATCAGGCCGACGCTCCGCGCCGCGGCTTCGATCGCGCGCTCGGGCCCTCCGACGAGGTACCCCGCTGCCAGCGCATCGCCGGCGCCGGTCGTGTCGACCGCGGCGACCGAGGGAGCCGGGTACAGCCCCTCGGGGAACCTCGCCCCCCGCGGCCCGAGCTTGATGACCCACGCGGCATCGAAGTCGGGGACCGCGGCCCGCTCGGGCTCGGTCGCGAACACGAGATCGGGGCCCAGCGCCTCCAGGCGCGCGGTGAACCGCCGGGCGCCGAGGATCTCGATGTCGTGCGCGGAGGCCAGATCCACGGTCACGCGGCGCGCGAGCTTCGCGGCCTCGATCGCCGCCTGCGCCATCGGGTCGCGGAGCAGGCAGTAGCCCGAGACGTGCAGGACGTCGGACGAGCGGACCCACGACGGATCGAGCTCGGAGGGGTGAAGCAGCGACGCCACGCCACGATCCGAAACCATCGTGCGGCGGCCACCGGCGTCGCGAACCGACACGACTACCCCGCCGGGGCCGTCGACCACCGGGCCGCAGATCTCGACGCCATGCCGCGCGAGCTCGGCGGCGGACAGCTCGCTCGCGGCGTCGGTTCCCCGCTTGCAGATCAGCCGGCTGGTGGCGCCCAGAGCGCGGGCCCACGCGGCCACGTTCGCCGCCTGCCCGCCCGCGCCGAGGCGGATCGTCGCCGGCGTGTCGCCATCTGGTGCGAGCGGCCCGTCCGGCAGCACGACCACGTCGAGGATCAGATCGCCGATCGTGCAGATCGACGGCGGCCTGCCCTCCGCACCGGTCTCGCTTCGAAGGTCCATGCCGACATCATCACGGTACGGTGCGTCAGTGAGGTCCGCCGCGCGCAGAGTCGTCCACTCCGAGAAGGTCGCCCTTGCGCTCCACGGCGGGGATCCGGTCGTCGCACTCGAATCGACGATCATCACGCACGGCCTCCCGCGTCCCGACAACCTCCGAGCCGCGCTCGAGTTCGAGCGGACCGTCGCCGACTGCGGCGCGGTGCCGGCGACGATCGCGATGCTCGACGGCGTCGCCCACGTCGGCCTCGAGGCCGATGAGCTCGAGCGTCTGGCGGGCAGCGAGGACGCGCTGAAGCTGAGCGCCAGGGACCTACCGGTTGCGGTCGCGCAGGGGGCGACCGGCGGCACGACCGTCGCCGCCACCGCGCTGCTCGCCTCCCGTGCCGGTATCCGCGTGTTCGCCACCGGCGGGATCGGCGGCGTTCACCGCAACGCCGGCACGACCTTCGACGAGTCGGCCGACCTCGGGATCCTCGGCAGCTGCCCGATCACGGTCGTCGCCGGCGGGGTCAAGTCGATCCTCGACATCGGCGCGACGCTCGAGCGCCTGGAGACCCTGAGCGTCACCGTGCTCGTGTTCGGCACTAACCGCTTCCCGGCGTTCTGGCTCAACGATAGCGGCTACACGGTCGACTCCTCGGTCACCACCCCCGAGGAGATCGCCACCGCGATGCAGGCTGCCGATGCGCTTGGCCTCCCGGGCGGGATCCTGGTGGCGAACCCGCTGCCCGAGGCCTCGCAACTCGACCCCGCTCTGCACGACCGGCTGCTCGCCGAGGCCCTCGTCGCGGCCGAGGGTGCGTCCGTGCGCGGCAAGGACATCACCCCATTCCTGCTCGATTACATCCACGAGCACACCGGCCGCACGAGCGTCGCCGTCAACCTCGAGATCGTCCGTGGCAACTGCCGGCTCGGCGCCCAGATCGCCCGCTCGTGGTCGGCACTGCAGGCCGAGGGCTGGCCGCGCCCGAGGGAGGGACGGGGAACGCGGTGTTGACCCGGGAACTGCTCGCGTTCGTGAGGGCGGCGTTGCCGGCGCCACCGGCCCGCGTGCTCGAAGTCGGAGCCGGGCGGGGCGAGCTCGCGGTCGCGCTGAACGATGCCGGCTACGTGGTGACGGCAATCGACCCGGCCGCCGAGCCGGGCGGGGTCGTGCAGCGATGCTCGCTGCTCGAGGTGCGCGGCACGTTCGATGCGGCGGTGTCGGTCGTCGCGCTGCACCACGTCGATCCGCTCGAGGAGTCATGCGCCCACCTCGCGACCCTGGTCGCTCCGGGAGGACCGCTCGTGATCGACGAACTCGACATCGACCGCTACGACGATCGGGCGGTCGGGTGGTGGCGGGCGCAGCGCCGCGCTCTCGGCTTCACGAACGAGCAGCACCACCCGGGCGGCATCCTCGAACACCTCCGCGAGCACATTCACCCGCTCGCGAAGATCTGCGCCGCACTGCAGCCCGCCTTCGACTTCGGAGCGCCGATCCCCGGCCCCTACCTGCACCGCTGGGAGCTGCGCGCGAGCCTCCACGATGCCGAGGTCGACCTGATCGCGGGCGGGCTTCTGCCGGCGGTCGGCGCGCGGCTGATCGCGACGCGGCGTTAGAACAGCGGCTCGGACTCGCGGTACAGCGGCTCGACGCCGGCCGCAGCGAGCAGCTCGCAATAACCGATCACGTAGTCAAGCGGGCGCTCCATCGCCGCCGCGTGGCGCGGCGCGATGCAGTACGTACGCTCGTTCAGATGCGGCCCCTGCCAGCCATCGAGCAGCTTCGCGGCGGTGGCGCCCCGGAGCATGGCGCGGATTTGTCGGTCACTCATCGATCCGGACGGCAGGAAGGAGGCAGCACCATTTCTGCCCGTCCGCGGCGTTTTTGAACCACGCCTGGCGGATTTAGCGGCGTTTGCAAGCAAGCGGTCGGCGCGTGGTCGACAATGGCGAATGTGGTCGTGTCGATGCTCCTCGCCCGGCACGGCGAGACCCCTGACAATGCCCACGGCCTGATCCTCGGCCGCCGCGATCCACCGCTGTCGCAGGCCGGCCAGGAGCAATCCGCGAGGCTCGCGGCGCGCATCGCGACTGACGGGGTAGCCGCGATCTGGTGCTCGCCGCTGCTTCGAGCCCGGCAGACCGCGGCAGTAGTCGCCGAGGCGATCCGCGTGGAGCCGACCGTGCTCGAGGACCTGATCGAGTCCGACCGCGGGAGCTGGGAGGGACAGCGGTTCGAGGAGATCTCGGCGGTCACGCCCGAGCTTTTCGCCGCGTTCGAGGCCGCCGAGGACGGCTTCGCGTTCCCGGGAGGAGAGTCGCTCGCTCAGCAGGTGGAGCGCACGCGGAGAGCCCTGACCGTCGTCGCGGGCGGCCCGCGCCCGGCGCTCGTGGTTGCCCATGCCGGGACGATCCGCGCCGCGCTGATCGCGGTCGGCGGCAAGCCGCCGCCGGAGCGGACGCTGGCCCACGGCGAGGTGATCGCGCTGAGCTGGCCGGTGCCGGCGGCCGAAACCGCCGGCACCAGTTCGCGACCTACCGACTAGAAGATGCGCACCGCGACTTCGGCGGGCGCGTCGAACAGCTCGTTGAGCTCGTCGTCGAGCTTCACCAGCGTCAGCGAGGCGCCGGCCATGTCGAGCGACGTGCAGTACTCGCCGACGTAGCTGCGCGTCACGTTGATCCCGCGATCGGCGAGCCCCTGGTGGGCCCGGCCATAGCAGATGTACAGCTCGGAGATCGGCGTGCCGCCGAGTCCGTTGATCATCAGCGCGACCTCGTCGCCTGAGGAGTACGGCAGGTCGGACGCGACCGCCTCGAGCAGCTCGTCGACGATCGCGTTCGCGTTGGCAAGCTTCTCGCGTCGGCGCCCGGGCTCGCCGTGGATCCCGACGCCCATCTCCATCTCATCGTCGCCGAGCTCGAACAGCGGAGAGCCCTTCGCGGGCGGCGTGCACGAGGTCAGCGCCATGCCCATCGTCCGGGTGACGGAGTTCACGCGCTCTCCGAGCTTGACGAGATCGTCCAGCTCGGCGCCGCGCTCGGCCGCCGCGCCGACGGCCTTGATCACGAAGAAGTTGCCGGCGACGCCGCGGCGACCGACCGTGTAAGTCGAGTCCTTCACCGCCACGTCGTCGTCGACGATAATCGTCGCGATCTTGATGTCCTCGGCCTCGGCCAGCTCACGGCCCATCTCGAACGACATGCGATCGCCCGTGTAGTTGTTGATGATGTGGAGAACGCCCTTGGGGCTGGCCAGCAGCTTGGTCGTCTCGTACACGTAATCCGACGGCGGTGCCGCGAACACGTCGCCCGGACAGGCGGCGTCGAGCATGCCCTTGCCGACGACCATCACGTGGGCGGGCTCGTGGCCCGACCCGGATCCCTGGACGATCGAGACCTTGTTCTCCTGCGGCGCGTCGGCCCGCATGATCAGGTTGTACTCCGGGATGTAACGGAGCTTGCCCGGGTTGGCGAGCTCGATCCCCTTCAGCATTTCCGGCACGAACTGCTGCGGGTCATTGACAAACTTCTTCACCACGTCTCCTCTCGAGTGTCCTGCCTCTTACCGCCGCTGAACGGATCTCGCCAGCGTCCCACCCCGCGCCCCCTTGCCCGCTTGCCGCACTGACCGTCAGGCCAGCTCCAGCTCTGCCTCCTGCCAGGCCTTGCTCACCGCTTCGAACATCACCGCGATGCCGATCGCGCCCGCGTCGACCGAGTCCATGCTGCGCTCACCGGTGTACGAGGCTCGGCCTCGCTTCGCGAGCATGCCCTTCGTCGCCTCCGCCTTCTCTCTCGCGGTGGCGGCGGCCCGTTCGATCGCCACCCCGGCGCCTTCGGGCAGCGCCGCCTCGAGCTCATCCACGGCGGGGATGAGCGCATCGACCAGCGTCTTGTCGCCGAGATCGGTGTTGCCCCGCTGCTTGATGCCCTCGATCGCTGCCCTCATCGCAGCGACGATCTCCTCGCCGCTCGGCTCGGGGATGTTCGTCAACGCCGCGCCGGCGCGCAGGAACGCCGTCCCCCAGATCGGTCCGGAGGTACCGCCGATGCGCTTGGTCAGCACGAGCGCGGTCTTCTTGAGCAGGCCGCCGATGTCGCTGTACTCCATCGCGTCCCAGTCGCCGAGCACGATCTCGAAGCCGCGCGCCAGCGAGTAGCCGAAATCACCGTCGCCGACCACCGCGTCGAGCTCGCAGAAGTACGTCTCGTTGTCGACCGCGGTCTGCGCGATCACCCGCACCACCATCTCCCCGCGGTTCAGCGCGGTCCCGCTCATACAGCCTCCTTGTCGCGTAAGGGTTGGGTTCGGCACGCGTCGAGATCGGCGAGCGTGACGAGCTCGCCGGGCTCGGCACCGCCGCGATTCGCCAAGACCACCGCCGGCTCGCCCGGGTCGCCGAAGCTCGAGACGACGAGCACCGCCTCGCTCATGTCCTCTTCGGCCGTGTAGCTCGAGACGGTCACGACGCACCGAAGACCGGCGCCGACCGCCGCCAGCAGCCCGTTGCGCGAATCTTCGATCACGACCGCGTCGCGGGGCTCGAGCGAGAGCCGCTCGAGCGCGAGCGTGTAGATCGCCGGGTCAGGCTTCTTGGCGGGCACGATGTCGCCGGCGAACACCGCGAACCGAGCCGCGTTGCCCTCACCGACGGCGTGCTCGAGCACGGCTCTGACTGACTCTTCCGCCGAGGTCGATGCCACCGCCAGCGTCCAGCCGGCGCCGACCGCCTCGTCGACGATCCGGGCGATGCCCGGACGGCCGGGCATCTGCCCGGCGAGGACCATCGCCTTGTAGCGCGCGGTCTTCCGCTTGTGCCAGTCCGCGAGCAGCTCCTTCTGGCCCTCGGCGTCGGCGGGCAGGCCGTTTTCTCGCACGAACTCGTCGGTCAGCAGCGAGGCCATCCGCTCCTTCCCGCCGCCGATCTTGAGCTTCTCGCCGTACTCCTCCTCGGACCAGTTGACGGGTAGCCCGACCTCGGCAAACGTTTCATTGAAGGCCGGACGATGCCCGTCACGCTCGGTGTCCGCGAGCACGCCGTCGCAATCGAAGATCAGCGCGGGCACAGCTCAGCCGACCGAAGCGGAGAGCGCCCGTGCCCGTCCGGCGGATCCGAACATGCCGATGTGGTACTCCGCCATCTGCTTGACCGCCGCCCGCACCTGACTGAGCATTGCCGGCGGATCGTGCTTGCCCGGATTGGCCTCGAGATACTCCCGGTGCGCATCGACGAACGCGATCTTCAGCGCGGTCGAGATGTTGACCTTGGCGCAGCCGCGCGCGATCAGATCGGTGAACTGTGCTTCGGTGAGGCCCGTGCCGCCGTGCAGGACCATCGGGATCGGGTGAAGCTCGATCAGCTCGCTGACGCGCTCGGGCTTGAGCTCGGGTGCGGCCTTGTACAGGCCGTGCGCGGTGCCGATCGCCGGCGCGAACGAGTAGACGCCGGTCTCCTCGATGAACCGTGCGGACACCTCCACTGGGTGCACGGCGCCGGCCTCGTCCGAGCCAACGCCGTCCTCGACGCCGAGCACGCTCTCGATCTCGCCCTCGACCTGCGCGCCGTAGCGCTCGGCCTCGGCGACGACCTCGATCGTCTGGCGGGTGTTCTCGGCGACGTCGAGGTGAGATCCGTCGAACAGAACGGAGTTCCATCCGGCCTCGAGGCAGATGCTGATCCACTCGCGGTCGGGACAGTGGTCGAGATGCAGCGAGACGGGCACCGGCACCTCGTCCGCGCGCGTGCGCCAGATGCTGTACAGCGCCTTGGCGCCCATCGACTTGACGGTCTTGAGCGAGGTCTGCACGATCAGCGGCGAGTCGAGTTCGGTCGCGGCCGCGAGCACCGCCTCCAGGCTGAGGTCGTCGACGACGTTGATCGCGGCCACGCCGTAGCGCTCGGCAAAAGCGGTGTCGAGGATCCGACGGATGGGCACAACGGCCATTGACAACCTCCTCATGGCCCCCGGCTGCACCCCGGTGGAGCGAACCCGAGCCCCGGTCGTTCAGTACACAGTTTACGGCTCAAGCACTTCCTGCTCAAGCATCGCCTATGCACCCGCGGCCACGTCAGCGCGGATAACCCAGTCCGCCTGCACGCATTGGCGAACCCGGGGCTACGCGCGTTGCTACGGAAGCGGGCTCGAGCCCTTGTGCACGACCGTGATCGTGCCCGAGCTCTCGGGATGCAGGCTGCCGGGGGCGTAGTCGAACACGACGTGGGTCGCGAAGTTCATGACGAACACGTCGACGAGCGCCTTGCTCTTCGGGTCGATCCAGGTGACGTAGATCTCGTGATTGCCGATCGGCATCGCGACGTAGTCCTCGACGGGGAACTTCACGCCGACGTTCGGCCCCGCGATTGGGACGCCGTGCACGGTCTTGCTCTTGTACGTCTGCTGGAACGTGTTCCCGGTGTTCCGGCCGAGGCTGTAATCGGCGTTGATCACGTAGCCGTTGAGGTTGAACCGCTTGACGCTCGGGCCGCCCTTAGCGGCGTGTGCCGTGCCGGCGGTTGCCGTGGCGGCCGTGAGCGCCGCGTACGCGCCGATCGAACCGACGGCCACGAGCACTGCTGATGCGACCCGAAGTCGCTTGACCCTATGCATTGCATCCTCTCCTCTGTGGACGATGCGGCCAGCTGGACGATGAACGCGTGATCGTATGGCTACGCTTGGCGCATGTGCCGAAACATTCGAACACTCCACAACTTCGATCCGCCCGCCAGCGAGGACGAGGTCCGCGCCGCCGCGCTTCAGTACGTGCGGAAGATCAGCGGCTTCACGAAGCCCTCGCGCGCCAACGAGGAGGCATTCGAGCGCGCGATCGACGCCGTCGCCCACGCGTCCGCCCATCTGCTGCACGAGCTGTCCACGACCGCGCCGGCGAAGAACCGCGAGGTCGAGGCGGCGAAGGCTCGAGCCCGGTCCGCGCAGCGTTACGCGGCCTGAGCGGGCTCCTTCATCGTCAGCGGGTTTGCGCGGCGGCCGCCGCGAACATGCCGCGGGTCGCGCCCGCGATCTCGACCAGCGCATCGCGGGCGGTTCGGCTGATGCCGGCGCCGTTGACGAAGCCGTGGATGAAGCCGGGGAACCGGCGTAGCGTGGCCGGCGTGCCCGCCTCCTTCAGAGCGCGAGCGTAGGCCTCGCCCTCGTCGCGGAGCGGGTCGAACCCGGCGGTGACGACGTACGCCGGCGCGAGCCCGGACAGATCGCCGGCCAGCAGCGGCGAGGCCCGAGGATCGCTGGCGTGCGTCCGCGCGCTGCCGAGGTAGTTGTCCTCGAACCAGTCCATCTCGGGGTCGCTGAGCAGGAACCCCTCGCCGAACAGCTCGCGCGAACGGCGCCGGGTCGTGAAGTCGACGGCCGGATAGATCAGCAGCTGGAGCGCCGGCGCCGGTCCGCCGTCGCGGCCTGCGAGCTGCGACACGACCGCGGACAGATTCCCGCCGGCGCTATCGCCGCCGACGCCAACCCGGCCCGGATCGGCGCCCAGTCGGCCGGCATTGGCGCATGCCCACCGGAACGCGGCGCGAGCATCCTCGACCGCGGCCGGAAACGGGTGCTCGGGCGCGAGGCGGTAGTCGACCGCCAGCACGTGCGCGCCGGCGTGGCGGCAGAGCACGCGGCACTCGCCGTCGTGCGTGTCGAGGTCGCCGTAGAGGAACCCGCCGCCGTGGTAGAAGACGAGCAGCGGGTGGGGGCCGCCGGGCTCGGGCGGGACGTAGTGGCGGGCGCGGAGCGGAACCGGCTGATCGCCCCCCTCGATCTCGAGATCGCGCACCGATGCGACCGGCACCGGCTTGCCCGCGGTCACCGCGGTCAGGCGCCGGCGCGCCTCCCTGGCGTCGGCCACCGAGAGCGTCTCGAGCGCCGGCTCGCGCCGGCGCGCGAGCACCGCCAGCACCAGCTGGACCTCGGGCGCAAGGGTCTCGCCGTCAATCTGCACCGGCGGCCTGCCCGACAGGCGGACCTGGACCGAGGGCGGAAGCCCGCCGAGCAACTGCGCTGCCCACTGCTGGGCGCGCACGCTCAGCGAGTGAGGCGCGGTGGCGCGAGGCACGCGGCGATGCTACCCGCCGCGTGCCCGCGCTGCCTCAGCTCGCCGCGCGGTCTCAGCTCACGGCCGAGCGCGAGAACATCCGGATCGAGAGCGCCGTCAGCGCTGCCGCGAACACCGCGACCACGGCCAGGCTGAGCCACGCCTCGACGGTCACGTTGCTCATTCCCCAGATGTCGTGCAGACCCTTGCCGCTCGGATCGACCAGCGCATAGCGCATCAGCGCCAGCGCGTGCGTGAGAGGTAGGAACTTCGCGATCGTGGTCAGCGCGCCCGGCATCGCTCCGATCGGGAACAGCGCGCCCGCTAGGAAGAACGGCAGGATCGCGACCGCCGGAACCGCGCCGACGTAGTCCTCCTGGTTGGCGACGCGGCTCGCCAGCGTCTCCGCGACCCCGTACATGAACACCGTGAACAGCAACACCGCGCCGGCGAACCACGCGAGGCCGTCCGCGGTGATGTGGAACTCCCCGCCGCGCAGCGCAGAGAGCCCGATCAGAACGATGACCTGAAGAGTCGCGAGCGCGACCGCGACCGCGAGATTCCCGATCACCAGGTAGGCACGCGGCACCGGGGCGGCGAGCAACTCGCGCTGGGCGCCGCTGTGGCGATCGACGATCACGCTGAGCCCGGCGAAGATGCAGGTCAGCGGGACGACGAGGCCCACGGCTCCGACCCCGACGAACGACTCATAGTCGATTCCCGAGTGCAGGCCGCCGGTCGCGATCTTGAGCGCGGGGGCGACGACCAGCGCGAGCAGCGCCGGCCCGATCAGGGGCACCAGGATCTGCCTGGGATTGCTGGCGGTGAGCGCCGCCCGTCGCCGCGCGAGTGTCGCGAGCGCGCTCGCGGTGCGTGCACGGCGTGGTTTGCGCAGTGTGACTGGTACTGGTTCGGCTATGGCTGACATGTCTCACTCTTTCTGGTTTCTGTAATCGGTCTCACGCGGCGTGGCGGAGCGTGCCGCCCGTCAGTTGCAGGTACACGTCGTCGAGGTTCGGGACGCGGGTCGTGATCTCCGTCGCGCGTAGGTGCGCTGACTCGATCGCCGCGAGCGCCTCGGTGGCCCCGTGGGCGTGGAGCGGGACCGTGACCCGCGCCCCGATCGCGAACGCGTCGGTTCCGGCGATCCGGCGTTCGCGCAGGCTCGCCAGCGCGCGCTCGGCGCTTCCTTCGACGCGGAACTCGAGGATCTCCCGGCCGAGCTCGGCGAGTAGCGCCTGGGGAGAGTCGAGCGCCACCAGCGCGCCCTCGTGGATGATCGCCACCCGGTCGCACAGGCGTTGGGCCTCGTCGAGGTAGTGGGTCGTGACGAGAATCGTGAGCTCGTCGCGGGACCGGAGGCCCGCGATCACGTCGAGCAGCTCGTGGCGGATCCGGGGGTCGAGTCCGACGGTCGGCTCGTCGAGGAACAACACCTGGGGCTCCGAGCACAGTGCGCGCGCGATCTCCAGGCGCCGGCGCTCACCGCCGCTGTAGCTGGCCACGCGGCGGTCGATCAGCTCTCCGAGCCCGAGCGCTTGCACGAGCTCCTCGATCCGGCGCTTGGCCTTTTGCGGGGGCACGCCCCAGAGCCTGGTGTGGAGCTCGAGGTTCGCGCGTCCGCTTAGGCCGCGGTCGACGACCGCCTCCTGGAAGACGACGCTCGAGACGCTCCTCGCCAACAGCGGTGAGCACGCGACGTCGTGGCCGACGAGCCGGGCGGTGCCGGCGGTCGGGACGATCGTCGTGGTCAGCATTCCCACGGTCGTCGACTTGCCGGCGCCGTTGGGACCGAGCAGCCCGAACACCTCGCCCGCGGCGACCTCGAAGTCGATTCCCTTGACGGCCTCGACGCCGCCCGGATACGTCTTGCGGAGACCTTGCGCCTCGATCGCATGCATGTTCAATTCCTCCTGTCGCTGATCCGTCCGGACGGACTTGTCACTTCTGTGGCGTCCGGTTCGTCACCCAGTTGACGCAGGTCAACGAGAGGATGTGACCGATGGACTCACAGCGATTGCAAGCCGAGCAGTTCGAACAGAACCGGGGGCACCTGCGCGCGGTGGCGCAGCGGATGCTTGGGTCCGCCGCGGAAGCCGACGACGCGGTGCAGGAGGCGTGGCTCCGGCTCAGCCGGGTGGACTCTGCCGGGGTCGAGAACATGCGCGGCTGGCTGACCACTGTCGTCAGCCGTATCTGCCTCGACATGCTCCGCGCCCGCCAGACCCGGCGCGAGGACCTCGTAGGCGAGTGGGCGGGCGAGCCGGTCGTCGCTCGGTTCGCGGAGGGCGAGGGCGAGGGCGATCCCGAGCACGAGGCGGTGATTGCGGACAGCGTCGGGGTGGCGCTGATGGTCGTGCTCGACACCCTGTCGCCCGCCGAGCGCCTCGCGTTCGTGCTCCACGACATGTTCGGCCTGCCGTTCGAGGAGATCGGCCCGATCATCGACCGCAACGCGGCCGCGGCGCGTCAGCTCGCAAGCCGTGCTCGGCGCCGGGTCAGAGGCGCGGGTGAGCCGGACTCTGCGAGTCGCGCTCAGCAGCGCAAGGTCGTGGAGGCGTTCCTGGCGGCGTCACGCAACGGCGACTTCGAAGCGCTGCTCGAGGTGCTCGATCCGGACGTCGTATTCCGGGCCGAGGCCGGCACCGCTGGGCCGCTCGTCCCCGCCGTGGTGCGCGGCGCGGACGAGGTCGCGACCGCTGTGCTCACGCGCGGTCGGCCGTTCGCGCATCTCGGGCGGCCGGCGATCGTCAACGGCAGGCCGGGCGCGGTGGTGGCGTTCCCCGATCGCGTGGTGTCGCTCGTCGCCTTCACGATCGTCGGGAACCGCGTGACCGAGATGGACCTACTCCTCGATCCGGTCAAGCTCCAGCGCGTGCGGGATCCAAACGCTTAAGCGCGGTGCGGACGCAGCCGGGCTCGTCGAGCCACAGGAAATGGCCCGCGGCGGGCACGACCTTCAGGAACGCGCGCGACGACAGCTCGGCGGTGGCGCGGGCTGCCTGGCCCCACGGCATCGGGCTGGCGCCGCCGGCGATCACGCCGTAGGGCACGTCTGTCTCGGCCAGCGCTCCCGCGACGCGGTCGTTGCCAGTAGTGACCTCGCTGATGATTCCCGAGTAGGCCTCAACCGACAGCCGGACCGGCGGCATCGGCGGAACGTTCTCTGGATCGGCGAAGTACGCGGGCCACACCAGCCGCACCGACTCGAGGAAGTCCTCGTTCGTTCCTTGGCCATCCATCGCGCGCTCGTCGAGCTCGCGCTGGCGGTCGCGGTCCGCACGCGGGGTCCGGGCGTTCATCTCGGCCTCGAACGCGGCCTGGCCGCCGTCACCGACGATCCCGAGTGGATCGACCGCGAGCGCGCCGACGAGCCGGTCCGGATGGGCAGCCAGGAGACGGAGGGCGAGCTGACCGCCCCACGAATGGCCGACGACGAGCGCTCGCTCCCACTGGAGCCCGTCGAGCACAGCGATCGCGTCGTCGATCGCCTGCGCGATCGTGAACGGACCGCTCACCGTCGACGGCTCGAGGCCGCGCTGCTGGTAGGCGGCGACGCGGAAGTCGGGCGCTAGCTCGTCACCAAGCCCGTCGAGATACTCGAAGCTCAGGCCGGGGCCTCCGTGCAGCAGCAACACCGGCGGGCCGGCGCCGGCGAGCCAGCCGCTGAGCGAGCCGCCCGGGACGGGGACGGTGAAAACCTCGCGCCCACGCACGGATCGCAGACTACGTGATGACCGCGCGCCCGTGTGACCGACAACGGTTACGCCGTCCGGCCCGTGTGACCGACAAGGGTCGCGCCGTCTGGCCCGTGTGGCCATCAGGGGTCGCCGTCCGGCCCCTTGGGCCCAGGGGGGCCGGCTCTACGTTCGCGACGCGGGAAGAGCGGGCATGGGGTCGCCGGCGCCCGCCACCGGGATAGCGACTCGCTTCGCGTCCGAGCCCTCCAGCAGGATCAGCGTGAGCGCGATCGGCACAGTCGCCGGCAACAGATGCGCGATCGGCAACAGCAGCAGGCCGTAGGCGGCTCCGATCGTGGTCACGAGCACCGCAGCGATCAGCTGCCGGTGACGGCCGGCGAGGAACCCCCCGAGCACAGCCGCGAGCACCAGGTCCGGGTAGTCGGTCGTGACTCGGCCGATCGTCGCCTGGCTGAACACCGGTCCATGCACGTCGGCGGTTGCCGTCGCCATCAGCGCCGCCGCCGAGTGGCCGATTCCCGATGCCAGCAGCGCGACGTCGGCCAGGCACATGCCGACTACGCCGAACACGAACCAGCGGCTCGGGATCAATCGCGCGAGCGCCGTGCCGAGCGGCAGGCATCCGAGTGCGGTCAGCGCGCTGGCTGAGATCTGGCCCGCCCAACCGCTGATCAGCGCCGCGATCACCGCGAGTGCGAACGCCACCGCCAGCAATGCCAGCCGGGATCTGCGCACGCGTGGTCGGCGCACGACCTCGAGGACCGCCACGGCGGCGAGTACCGGCGTCATCACGCCGGCCATGACCACGAGGCCCAGCGCCATCGACGGGATCGCCAGCGGGACGAACGTGCCGGCGAGGATCGAGCCCGGCAGGAGCGCTGCCCACTTCGGGGAGCGCAGCGTGCGCAGTGGCTCGAACGCGTCGGCGCGCGGGAGCGCCACCAGCGCCCCTTCGAGGGTCGCCAATGCGATCACTGCTGCGTAGCCTGAGGCGGTCATCGTGCCCAGCGATGAGGCTGGTTGCGACCGGGTAAACCAATGGGCACGAGCGATTGATACCCGGTTGGTCTAACACGAAGCTAACACAACACTAAAGTTTTACAAAGGGTCGGTGGTGGGGTGGCGAAGGCGGGCAAAAGCTCCGCAAATCGGCTGGCGGAGCGCGGGACGCGTGGGCGGGGCGGCTGTGTTGCGGGGCGGGGCGGACTGCCGGGCTGCTGGTTGCGGGGTGCCGGGCGGCTGTGTTGCGGGGCGGGGCGGCTGTGGCGGTTCGGGAGCGGGGCGGCTGTGTTGCGGGGCGGGGCGGCTGTGGCGGTTCGGAGCGGGGCGGCTGTGTTGCGGGGCGGGGCGGCTGTGGCGATTCGGGGCGGGGCGGTTTGGTCAGCCGGCGGAGTCGGCCTCGAGCGCCTGCGCGGTGAGCGCCAGGTAGTCGCCGGCGCTGCCCTGCGGAAACGCCCACCCGTCCGCCGGTCCCTTCAGCGCCAGCACCGTTCCGGTGTCGAGCTGCTCGGCTACTTCCGGGAAACGCATCGTCGAGAACAGCAGGTACCTCGCCGGCGCGGCGGAGACGTTGCGCAGTCGGTGCGCTCCCTCGGCGCCGGCCGGGAAGGCGACGACCGCTCCCTTGGCGACCTCCCGGATCCCGTTGGGGGTGCGGAGCTCGAGCACGCCGTCGATCACGAGCAGCAACTCCTCGTTGGCGTGGTGCATGTGATACGGCGCGGCCTGGCCGCCGGGATCGACCTCGTACAGCGTGCAGCCGAGCTCGCGGGCGCCGGCAGCCGCGCCGACGCGCGTGCCCCGGGCCGGTCCGATGTCGCGCTCCCAGGCAGTGGTTTCAAAGACGTTGTTGGAATCGTTGGGCATGGGCACAGGATCGCGGATCGGTGGCGGTGGCGGTGGCGGGTTCGTGGACCGTGCCGGGGGTGCTTAACGCGCCACGACCCACCGACGCGAACCGCCTGGTGCGGATAGCGTCTCTCGTGGCGGTCGCACAACCTGTACAAGGCCCGAAAACACAGACTGCGCGCCCGATTTCGGGACATAAGCGGTCCCCAGATGCTTATGTCCCGGAACCAGAAGCGGCTGAGGTGATGTCGGGCTTTGTGCAGGTTCGCGGTGGACTCGCGCTCGGCCCTGACGGTGCAAATGTCGCCAAAGCCCACCCGCGCCACCGAACTTGGCTACATAAGCGTCGCTCCGGTGCTTATCCGCACTAGGTGCCCGCGGAGATGCCGCTTTGGCGAGTTGTGCACCGCCTGGGACCGGCCGGCGTCGCTCGCACCGCCTGGGACCGGCCGGCGTCGCTCGCACCGTCTGGGACCGGCCGGCGTCGCTCGCACCGTCTGGGACCGGCCGGCGTCGCTCGCGGATCTGGCTACCCGCCGGCGTCGCTCGCGCCACTGCCACCGCCACCAGACGACGGACCAGGCAGGCCGAGGGGCTCGACCTCGCCTCCGGCGCGCCACCGCCATCGTGCGCCTGCCGGCACCCGCCACCGCAGCTGCGCCACCGCCACCGCCGCCCCCCCGCCACCCGGTCCCGACCGGCGCCGGAATTGCCGATCCGTGCACGGATCGGCCGTTCGGAGCGCGTAGGCTCACGTCGCCGGCGCCGGGTGCGGTAGAAGTGGCACACGCCGTAGCCCAGACGAGAGAGGTGGAGTGATGGCTGATCGGATCTTGACGACGCATGCGGGCAGTTTGCCGCGCCCGGATGACCTCGCGGACATGATCTGGGAGCGGATCGATGGGAAGGACGTAGATGAGGTGGCGTTGGCGGCGAAGATCGACGCCGCCGTGGACGAGGTCGTCGCCAGGCAGCGCGACACGGGTCTGGATGTGATCAGTGATGGGGAGATGAGCAAGTCGGGGTTCAGTACGTATGTGAACGATCGCTTTTCGGGGTTCGCGGGCCGCTCAGAGTTTCAGTCCGATGACGTCGCGCCCTTCCCGAATCTGGCGATGAAGTTGTTCGCGACGCCGTCGATGGCGCATCTGGTGTTCTCGAACTGCGTCGGGCCGGTCGAGCTGACAGATAAGGAAGCGGTGCACCAGGACATCGCCCGGTTCAAGACTGCGCTTGGCGACGCCGATCCGTCGACCGCGTTCATGGGCGCGATCAGTCCGGGGCAGCTCGCGTTCAACTATCCCGATCAGCACTACGGCTCCCACGAGAAATACCTCGCGGCCTGCGCGGACGCGCTGTCCTACGAGTACAACGCGATCATCGACGCCGGGTTCAACTTGCAGATCGATTCGCCGGATGTGGCGATGGCGGCGCATTCCCGCTCGGTGGGATCAAGCGTGGGGGATTGGCATCATCATCTGCCGCTCGCGGTCGAGGCCTTGAACGGGGCGCTTGCGGGGATCCCGCCGGAGCGGGTCCGGTTCCACGTGTGCTGGGGAAACACCGGCACCCCGCATACGCACGACATTCCGTTGGCGGACATCATCGACCAGGTCCTCAAGGTCGACGCCGGCACGATCTATGTCGAAGGTGGCAACCCAAGGCACGCGCATGAGTGGCGGGTGTTCCGCGACGTTGAGCTTCCGGATGAGAAGTCGGTGATCTTGGGGGTGATCGACGTGAAGACGAACTACGTCGAGCATCCCCGCCTCGTCGCCGACCGGCTCGTGCAGGTCGGCCAGTATGTCGGCAAGGACCGCCTCCTCGCCGGCACCGACTGCGGGTTTGACACGTTCATCCGCTGGTCGCTCGTCGACCCCGGCGTCGCCTGGCTCAAGCTCCGCTCGCTCGTCGAGGGCGCCGAGATCGCCTCCGCCGAGTTGTAGAGCCGGCGCTCTGCACGGATAATCGCCTCGTGGGCCAGGAGGTCGCTGCAAGAACTTTCAGCCGTGAAGATCGGCAGCGCTACCGCATGAAGGTGCGGGCGAACCTCGACGTGTTCGCCCGGATGCTGTCCGAGGCGCGGTTCCATCCCGAGACGCGCTCGTTCGGCCTCGAGGTCGAGCTCAACCTCACCGACGACGCCGGCGACCCCGCGATGATCAATGCCGCGGCGCTCGAGGCGATCGCGGATCCGGCGTTCCAGACCGAGTTGGGGCAGTTCAACATCGAGATCAACGTGCCGCCGCGGTTGCTCGAGGGCGCGGTGTTCACCGAGCTCGAATCGGCCGCGCGCGCCAGCCTCAACGACGCCGAGGACAAGTCGCGGACGGTCGGCGCGCACATGATGATCATCGGGATCCTCCCGACGGTCGACGCGAGACATCTGCGCGCCGAGTCGTTCAGCGCGAACCCCCGGTACGTGCTGCTGAACGAGCAGGTGTTTGCCGCACGCGGCGAGGACCTGGAGATAACGATCGCCGGCGTCGAGCGGCTGTCGACGCACGCCGACACGATCGCCCCCGAGGCGGCGTGCACGAGCGTGCAGCTGCATCAGCAGGTCGAGCCCGAGGCGTTCGCTCGCTATTGGAACGCGGCGCAGGCGATCGCCGGCGTGCAGGTCGCGGTGGCGGCGAACTCGCCGTTCTTCTGCGGCAAGGAGCTGTGGCGCGAGACCCGGATCGCGCTGTTCGAACAGGCGACCGACACGCGACCGGAGGAGCTCAAGATCCAGGGCGTGCGGCCGCGCGTGTGGTTCGGCGAGCGTTGGATCACCTCGATCTTCGATCTGTTCGAGGAGAACGTGCGCTACTTCCCGTCGCTGCTGCCCGTCTGCGACGACGAGGACCCGCTCGAGACGCTCGAGCGCGGCGACGTCCCGCGGCTGGGCGAGCTGCGCCTGCACAACGGCACGATCTACCGCTGGAACCGGCCCATCTACGACGTCGTCCGCGACCAGCCTCACCTCCGCGTCGAGAACCGCGTGTTGCCTGCGGGGCCGACGGTGGTCGACATCCTGGCCAACGCCGCTTTCTACTACGGGCTATTGCGCGTGATCGCCGACGAGGAGCGGCCGGTGTGGTCGCAGATGTCGTTCTTGGCCGCGGAGGAGAACTTCCACGCCGGCGCCCGCCAGGGGATCGACGCGCGCCTCTACTGGCCCGGGCTCGGGGAGGTGCCGGTGGCCGAACTGGTCGTCAGGCGCCTGCTGCCGCTCGCGCGCGAGGGCCTCGCGCGGTGGGGAGTCGACGAGGCCGACGCGTCGCGCCTGCTCGACATCATCGAGCGCCGCTGCGTCCAGCTGCGGAACGGTGCGTCCTGGCAGAGCGATGTCTTCCATCACCTGTATGACGACAAGGGGAAGGACCGCCCGGAGGCGCTCCGGGAGATGACCCGGCGCTACCGCGAGCACATGCACAGCAACGAGCCGGTCCACTCCTGGCCGACCGACTGATCGACGCCGTCCACGCCCGGCCGGCGCCACCCCCGCAGACTGTCGGCGGCCCGGGCGATTAGCCTTCGGGCGTGGCCGATGAGCAAACGCCTGGCAGCTCCGCGTACCGTGCCGCCGGCGTCGACTACGAAGCGCTCGACGCCGGCAAGCGCAACGCGCTGACCGAGGCGCTCGCGACCTCGGGGCTGCTGGCCGCGTCCGGCGGCCGGGCGGTGGACGACTCGCGCGGCGAGCCGGCGTTCGTGTTCGAGGCCGGCGGGCAGACGCTCGCGTTCGTCGTCGAAGGGCTCGGGACGAAGTCGATCATCGCCCGCCAGGTGCAGGAGCAGCTCGGCGTCAGCGCGTTCGACAACGTCGCCTACGACACGGTCGCGGCGATCGTCAACGATCTCTGCTGCGTCGGCGCGGTCCCGCTCGTTGTGAACGCGTACTTCGCCACCGGATCGTCGGATTGGTACGCGGACGAGGAGCGGAACAGCGGGCTCGTCAGAGGCTGGCGCGAAGCGTGCGTGGACGCCGGCGCGACGTGGGGCGGGGGCGAGTCGCCGTCGCTGCCCGGGCTCGTCGCGACCGACGACATCGAACTCGCCGGCAGCGCCGTCGGCATGGTCCCTCCGGGGCGCGGGCCGATCCTCGGCGCCGACCTCACGCCAGGAGACGAGATCGTGATCGTCGACAGCAACGGCCTTCACGCCAACGGCTCCTCGCTGGCGCGGCGCGTTGCCGAGCGGCTCGCCGACGGCTACCGGACGCCGCTCCCGAGCGGGAGGGCATTCGGCGAGGCGCTGCTCGACCGGACCGCGATGTACACCGGACTCGTCCGGGCGATGCTCGCGAGCGACGTCGAGGTCCACTACCTCAGCCACATCACCGGCCACGGGCTGCTGAAGCTGATGCGGCCGCGCCGCGAGCTCACCTACACGGTGGCGCAGCTGCCGGAGGTGCCCGAGGTCCTCGCGTTCCTGGTGGCGCAGACCGAGATGTCGCCCGCCGCCGCATACTCGGCGTTCAACATGGGCTGCGGGTTCGCCGTCTACTGCGCCGGCGGATCGGGCCAGGAGGTGGTCCGAATCGCCTCTGAGGTCGGACTGCGCGCAAATGTTGCCGGCGCAGTTGAAGAAGGCCCGCGCCGGGTCGTGCTCGATGAGATCGGGGTCGTGTTCGAGAGCGGCGACATGGACCTGACGCCGCGCCGTGCGGCCTAGCCGACGACGGGCTGGGCAAGGATCGGCGTGGCGGCGGCGCACGCCACCGCCCCCAGCAGCTCGGCCCGCCCCTGGAGGCTCGTGGTGATCACGGCCGTGTGCGCCGGTCCGGGCTGGGCGAGGTGCCTGACCGAGTCGCGCACGCCACCGGTGAAGTCAGCGCCGGTCGACGCGAGGTCACCACCGAGGATGACCGCCTCGGGGTTGAGCATGTTGCACAGGTTGGCGATCACCACGCCGACCGTACGCCCGGATTCGGCGAGGACCTTGGTCGCGACCGGGTGCTCCATGTCCGCGGGATTGAGCGGATCGAGGCCGATCGGCTCGAGTTGCCGGCGGACGACGTCGATCGAGACCGTCGCCTCGAGGCAGCCGCGGTTGCCGCAGCGGCACCAGGCTCCGGTTGGGTCGATCTGGGTGTGCCCGATCTCGCCGGCCATGCCGTGGGATCCGCGGTACAGCTGACCGTTGAGGACGAGCGCGGCGCCGATGCCGTTCGAGGCCTTGACGTAGATGAAGTCGGCGAGGTTCCGGGCGGCTCCGTACGTCATCTCTCCGAGCGCGCCGAACGCGGCGTCGTTGCCGAGTGTGAACGTCAGCCCGGTCCGGCGCCGCAGCTCCTCGGTGGGGTCGAGGTCGGTCCAGCTCGCGAGGATCGTCGGCGACCCGAGCCGGTTGGTCCGGCTGCTGAGCGGGGCGGGTATGCCCGCCGCGGCCGCGCGGATGTCTGCGCGCGACACGCCGGCACGATCGAGCACCACCGCCAGCAGCGCTTGCGCCGAGTCGAGTGCGCCCTCGGCGTGCCCATCGACGTCGAGCGGGGTGCTCTCCTCGGCGAGGAGCCGTCCGTCGCCGGTGGCGACCGCCACGCGGATATGGCGGTGACCGAAGTCGAAGCCGGCGACGAGGCCGTCCGGCCGGTGCAACGACAGCAACGTGGCCGGCCGGCCGCTACCCGACCCGGCGCCGCCGCTTCGGGCCGGCGCTTCGTCGATGAGACCCTCGCTGACCAGCTCGGCGACGAGAGCGGTCGTGGTGCTCCGCGGCAACCCGATCGCGCGCGAGAGCTGCGAGCGGCTGATCGGGCCTTCGTCGCGGATCATCGCGACGAGATGGCCTCGGAGCAGCGTGTGCGCCGTGGCCGGGGCGACCTCGGGATCCGAGGTTTGGGTCACCGGGCGGAGAGTACCCCAGATCCACCGCTTTTGGCTCGCTGCGGGCCGAAACAGGCGTTCATTTCGCACCTTGACGCGGCATCACCCGGAGTGTTAGCGTCGTCCCGCCTCGCCTTTCGCCGTATTTGGCTACCACAGGCTCAAATCCGCTCGGCAGAGGCCTTACCGTGCACCGGATCCTTCGAACGAGCAGCAATCGTCATAGCTGATGCGACCGTCGCTGGGCAAAGCGAGGTGATCTCACCGGTCGATACCGGGCGCAGTCCCCCGCTTTAGGCGACGCGCGTCGCCGCGTTCGCTTCGCAGGCCGCTGGGTGGTGCGGTCGGTTAGCCGACCCAACCACCCGATGTTTATGGTCTGTTAACCACAGTGGACGGCGGCCTCGCGTTTTGCCAGTGTAGTTCCGGCCCGGGGTGGAGAACCGGCGAGAACTCTTACTAGTGTCGAGGTTTTGTGTCGCGCGAGAGGAGCGTGTTGGTATGAATACTCGTTTCATACGAGTGTGTGTTTTAACCGTCGCGGTGGCGGCGGTAGTTGTCGGATGTGGCAGCTCGAAAAGCAGCAGCAGCAGTACGAGCAGCGCAGCTGCGGCGAGCTCCACGAGCGCCACGAGTACGTCATCGGGCGGGACGGCTACGCCCGGCATCTCGGTGACATCGTTCACGAACGATTTCTCCGCGATGAATGCGTTGAAGTCGCTGACAGCAGCGGGCAAGGGTAAGGTCGCGGCGATCCTGCCGGACACGACCAGCTCAACCCGGTACGTCGAGTTCGATGCGCCGTATTTGAAGAAGGCGGCGGCGGCCGCGGGTCTGCCGAGTGGGGACATGACCGTCGAGAACGCGCTCGGCAGCGATTCGACGTTCGTGACTGACGCGGAGAGCGCCATCACCAACGGCGCGACGGTGCTGCTGATCGACCCCGAGGATTCGGGCACCGGCGTGACAGTGCAACGCTATGCCAAGGCGCACGGCGTGGCGGTCATCGACTATGACCGGCTCATCCTAGGCGCGCCGGCGGGCACGGCTGACTACGTCAGCTTCAACAACGTGCACGTGGGTCAGCTGATCGGCTCGGGTTTCGTGCAGTGCGTCAATGCGTGGAAGGTGGCCAAGCCGAACGTCGTCGTGATGGCAGGCGCCGTGACCGACAACAACGCCACGCTGTTTGCTCAGGGCTACAACGGGGTCCTCGCGTCCTACTTCCAGTCTGGAAAGTACACGCTGGCCGCCCGCCCCGCGGGGACATGGATGCCGCCTGTCGCTCTGACCGAGTTCGAGGGCGCCTACACCGCGCATCACGGCATCAACTCGGCGGTGATCCCGAACGATGAGAACGGCGCGCCGATCATCTCCTTCCTCCAGGCCCACGGTGTCAAGCCGAAGACGTTCCCGACGACCGGGCAGGACGCAACCCTGACCGGCCTCCAGAACATCCTCTCCGGCTACCAGTGCGGAACGGTCTACAAGCCGATCTATCTGGAGGCGCAGGCGGCGGTCGCGCTCGCTATGTACCTCCGGGCCGGCAAGACGGCGCCGGACTCCCTGCTGAACGCCAAGACCGTGGACCCGACTACGCACGTGTCGGTGCCCTCGTCGCTGCTGGTGCCCGAGTGGGTCACGCCGGCGAACATGAACGACACGGTCATCAAGGACAACTTCGTGCCTGCGGCGCAGCTCTGCTCCGGGAAGTACGCGGCGGACTGCAAGGCGGCGGGGATCACGAGTTGATCGAGGGACGCTTGTCGAAGCGATAGTGTGTGCGGGCCCTTCCGGTGTGACCGGAGGGGCCCGTCGCACATAGGGAGGACGATGAGCACTTCGGATAGCCCCGCCACCAAGCCGGCCTCGAGCCCGAGCAGCTCAAACGGCGGGTTGCTGGAGCTTCGTGGGGTGACCAAGCGGTTCGGCCCCGTACAGGCACTGACCAAGATCAATTTCGAGGTGCCAGCGGGCAAGGTGACGGCGCTGGCGGGGGACAACGGCGCCGGCAAGTCGGTCACGATCAAGACGATCGCTGGGCTGTGGCCGCCCGACGAGGGCGAGATCGTGTGGGACGGAAAGCCCGTTCACTTCCATGGGCCGCGCGACGCCGAGGCCGCCGGCATCACGACGATCTATCAGGACCTGGCGCTTGCCGACAACCTCGACATCGTCCAGAACATGTTCCTCGGCCACGAGCCGAGCGAGCGCGGGTTGCTCGACGAAGCGAAGATGGAGACGAGCGCCAAGCAGACGCTGCAGGAGCTCTCGGTCAAGACGATCAGGTCGATCCGCCAGCCCGTAGCGTCGCTGTCAGGCGGCCAGCGGCAGTCGGTCGCGGTTGCCAAGGCGGTGATGGCGAAGGCGAAGCTCGTGATCATGGACGAGCCGACGGCGGCGCTCGGCGTATCGCAAACAAGGACGGTGTTGGCCCTGATCAAGCGGCTCGCCTCGCAGGGTGTCGCCGTGCTCGTCGTCTCCCACAACCTCAACGATGTGTTCGCGGTCGCGGACCATGTCGTGATCCTGTATCTGGGAAACATGGTCGCGCAGGGTCCGGTGACGGATTTCGACCCCACCACGGTCGTCGACTACATGACCACCGGGCGCTCGTCGCGAACGGTCGACCACGCGGCGGTCCCACGCTCGGCCGGACAGGAGGGCGTCTGATGCCTGACGAGTTCTCAAGCCCCGGCGTGCCGTCCGAGATCGAGGAGCCGCCGCTCTCGACCGAGCTGGAGGAGGACGAGGCCACTCCGGAGACCGATGCGGACCTCGTAACGGCCGCGCCCGAGGTGCTGGCCGACTCGCTCCCCGACTACCTGCGCGCGCAGTGGCGGCGCGTCAAGAGCGGGGAGAGCGGCGCGCTGCCCGTCGTCGCCGGAATCATCATCATCGTCATCTTCTTCCAGGCCGAGCGATCCAGGTTCGGTTCCGACGGGAATCTGGTCAATCTGTTCGACCAGGCGTCGATCTACATCCTGCTCGGGGCCGCCCAGATATTCGCCCTGATCCTGTCCGAGATCGACCTCTCGGTCGGCTTCGTGCTCGCCGTCGGCGGGATGGTGATCGCCGAGTTGATCGCTCCCCCGGTCAATTTCCCGTGGTGGCTCGGGATCATCTGCGGCGTCGGCGTGACCGCCGGAATCGGATACCTCCAGGGGAGCCTGATCACGAGGCTTCACATTCCATCGTTCGTCGTCACGCTCGCCGGCCTGCTGTTCTTCGAGGGGGTCCTGATCGAGCTCGCCACGATCGACAAGCAGGCGGTCGGCGGCGTGATCTCGGTCTCGACCTCGAGCCCCGTCTTCAAGCTCGTGAACGCCAACCTCAGCGTTGCGGCCGGCTGGATCGGCTTGGTGCTGGTGATCGCGATATACGCGGCCGTATCGCTACGTCGCGCGGCGCGCCGCCGATCACAAGGGCTAAGTGCGCCGCCGCTCGGCATCACTCTGTTCCAGATCGGTTCTGCCGCGGTTGGCGGGATCCTCCTCGTCTACGTGTGCAACGAGAACCGCGGCCTGCTGACCCCGCTGAAAGGGGTCCCGTACGTGGTTCCGTTCGTCGGGCTCGTGCTGCTCGTGTACTCCATCTTCCTGGGGCGGACGCGGCTCGGGCGGTACATGTATGCCATCGGCGGAAATCCCGAGGCCGCCCGTCGCGCCGGCATCAACGTTCAGCGCGTGCGCAGACTGGCGTTCGTGTTCAGCGCGATGACCGCAGGGCTCGCCGGACTGGTCTACGCGTCCACCCTGGGGTCGGTGTCGACCGGCGTCGACGGGGGCACGTACACGCTGTACGCGGTGGCGGCGGCCGTGATCGGCGGGGCCAGCCTGTTCGGCGGCCGGGGCAAGCCGATCCACGCGCTGCTGGGCGGGCTCGTGATCGGAACCGTCTACAACGGTCTGGCGTTGATGGGAGTCAGCGCGGCCGGCCAGTTCATCGCGACCGCCCTCGTGCTCCTCGCAGCCGCGGCGATCGACTCGCTCGTCCGCCGGCGAGGCTCCACCGGGGCCCTGTAGCTCCATTTCGCACCGGCCCGATGGGGCCGACCAGATCGGCGTGGGTAGCCTGAGTCAGATGTCCCTGGTCACAGCGATGTCTTGAGACGACTCGGTCCCGCGCTCGAGGAGCGCGATTTTCGCCTGTGGTGGCTGGCCCTGCTCGGGATGGGGATCAGCCTGCAGGCGCTCGAGGTGGTGATCGGCTGGGAGGTCTACGCCCTGCACCGGAGCCCGCTCGATCTCGGCTGGATCGGGCTGGCGGAGTTCGTGCCGCTGTTCGTGCTCGCGCTCCCGGCGGGGCAGCTCGCCGACCGCCTGCCGCGCCGGCTGATCTTCGCCGCCGCGCTGTGGCTCAGCGCCGGCGTAGGCGTCGGCCTCGCGCTCGTCAGCGGGTCGGGGACGACCGAGGTGTGGCCATATCTGGCGCTCGCCGTCGGCGCGGGTGTCGCGATGGCGCTCGGCTGGCCGGCGGCGCGGGCGATGCCGCCGACCCTCGTCAGCGTCGACTTGCTCCAGAACGCGATGACGCTGCGCTCGATCGCGACGCAGGCCGGACAGGTCATCGGTCCCGCGGTCGGCGGTCTCCTGTACGGGGTCTCCCCGTCGCTCGTCTACCTGCTCGCGGCCGGATCCTGCGTGGTGTCCTCGGGGTTCGTGCTGGCCATGCACCCGCAGCCCGCGGCCGATGTCGCGGGGTCGGACGGCCCGCAGCCCGCGAACGTCGAGAGCGTGCTCGAGGGACTTCGCTTCGTGCGCCGGACCGAGATCCTGCTCGGCGCGATCCTGCTCGACCTGCTCGCGGTGCTGTTCGGAGGCGCGGTGGCGTTGCTGCCGGTGTTCGCGCGGTCGATCCTCCACGTCGGGGCCGCCGGGCTCGGAGTCCTCCGGGCGGCGCCGGCGGTCGGGGCGCTCCTCGGCGCCGCCTGGCTCACCCACCGTCCGATCGCCGGCCGGGCGGGCCGCACGCTGCTGATCGTGGTCGGTCTGTACGGCGCGAGCATCATCGTGTTCGGACTCTCGCGCGTGTTCGTGATCTCGCTGCTCGCGCTCGGCGTGAGCGGGTTCGTCGACCTCTACAGCATGAACATCCGCTCGACGACGGTCGCGCTCGCCTCGCCCGACCGGCTGCGCGGGCGCGTCAACGCGGTCGAGATGGTGTTCATCAGCGCTTCGAACCAGCTCGGTGCGTTCGAGTCCGGGCTCGCCGCGTACCTCGTCGGCACGGTGCCGGCTGTTGTCGGCGGCGGCATGATGACGATCCTGCTCGCGGTCAGCTGGGGCCGTCTGTTCCCGGCGCTCGCGAACGTAGATCGGCTCGAGGACGTGCGCCCACCGGAGCCGGCGCTCGAGGAGCTCGAGCTCGTCGCGTAGTGTGCCGCGTCGATGAACGAGCATCGACGCCGGCTCGCGGATGAGCTGTACGCCACGAGCCATGAGCACGACCAGGCGCAGCCAGATCGGCTGGATCGGTTCCGCAACGTCGAGCCGCAGACCGCGGAGCTCCTCGGCGTGCTGATCCGCGCCACCCGGGCGCGACGCATCCTCGAGCTCGGTACCTCCAACGGCTACTCCACGATCTGGCTGGCGGACGCGGCGCAGGACACCGGGGGCAGCGTCGTCAGCGTCGATGTGGACGCGCGCCGTACCGAGCTTGCACGAGCGAACCTGCGAAGCGCGGGCCTCGAGGACGGGGTCGAGCTGCGGGCCGAGGATGCGGCCCATACGCTCGCCTCATCGAAGGACTCCGAGTGGGAGTTCGTGTTCCTCGACGCCGAGCGTCCGGCGTATCCGGGCTACCTGGCCGAGCTCATCCGGACGCTGGCACCGGGAGGCCTGCTCGCCGTCGACAACGTCCGCTCGCACGAGCACGAGTTGGTCGAGTTCACAGCCCAGATCGAGCGCGAGCCCACGCTGACGCAGACGGTCGTCCCAGTTGGCGCCGGGCTCAGGCTCGCGGTGCTCGACCGCCAGCCGTCGACCTAGCCACGCCGGCGATCGCCGCGGTCGGCTTACCTGCGCTGGCGATCGCCGCGGTCGGCTTACCTGCGCCGGCGATCGCCGCGCGCGCGGCGGTTCGTCCGGCGCCGGTCGCTCGGCTTCACCCGCCGGCCCTCGGCGAGCGCGCGACGGAAGAACGTCGCCAGCTCACGGTCGCCGATTCTCTCGGCGTGGATGATGTAGCTCTCGAGCGGCGCGCCGTTGGCCATGCACTGCTCCGCGAACCAGATCAGGCCGGAGTGCTGTTCGTCCTCGTGCATGTCGGCGGTGCCACGGTGAATGTTCGTCAGCATCGTTCTCTCCTCGACGACGACGTTTCTGGGTCTACCCCGTCGCACCGGATTTCCAACGACATTTTTCGGCCTCGGCCATTCACCGCTCGACAACATCGCCGCCGGGGTATTGGCCTACGCTCCTGCCTGGAAAAGCGTGCCTCGGAGGCTGGCGAGCCGCCGAGGCCGTCAAGGGGGCAAGCGCAAGAGCGCAACCAGCACGGCTCGCGTGACCGACCTCTCACGCTGAGCCAGGGCGGCCCGGCCGGACGCGAGTCCGGCCGGGCCGCCCGCTCTCTGCGGACGCTCAGCTGCGCGTGGTGGCGCGGGTGCGCGAGCTTCGGGTCGACGCGCTGCCCCGCGACCGGCCCGCTCCGGTGGCCTTGCGTGCGGTGGTGGTCCTTGGAGTCGAGCGCGACCGGCTCGTCGCCGACCGCGAACGGGACGCACTCGAGGACCGCGTCGAGCGCCCCCGCGACGACGTCACCCGCTGATCGCGCGGAATCTCGGCGCGAACGACGTCCTTCACGAGCCTCCCGATCTCAGCGGTGAGGTATTTCGCCATGCGCTCCTCGTCGCGGCGGATGTTGCGGGCGAGCTGCGCGGTCTCGCGATCTCCTACCTCGGTGGCAAGGACTTCGATGCGCGTGTAGATCGCGATCTCGGTGTGCTCCTCGCGGAGCTCGTCCTGAGCGTTACGCAGATGCGTCTCGGCCTGCTCGCTGACGAGCGCCCGCGCGAGGCCGACCTGCCCCTTGACGGCGGCGACGGTCTTGCCGGCGACCTCGCCGACCGCGCCGGTGAGGGCGAGCAGCCCCTGGCCGCTCGGGCCGCCGAGCTTCTTGATCCGCGCAGCGACCCGACGTTTATGGTCGCGGGTCTCCTTGAGATGCGCCTGGAGGCGCTTCTTGTAGGCGGGCTTCTCGGTCAGGCCGATGTGCGCGCTCAGGTCCATCTCGAGCTCGGCTTCCTTGGCATGGGCTTCGCCCAACCAGCTCACCAGTTTCGCGTCGCGCTCGTTCAGAGTCTTCGCTGCAGGCATGTCGCTTCTTCCTTTCGTCGGCGGTTTTCGTCGGCGGGGCGGGTCAGGCTGGGCGTCCGCCGTTCGCCAGCTGAAGCTGACGATCGACCGCGGCGAGCACGGTCTGGCGGGCGCGGTGTCGGGCCTCGTAGAGCCTCATGGCTGCGAGTTCCGCGACGGTGGCGGTCCTGGCCCGGTCGATCACATCCTTGGCGTTGAGCCGGCCGTACCCGGCCCACGGCTCGATCACCGTGATGCCCGCGCCGGCGCCGTCCTCGGCTCCGGGCTCGGCGGACTCGGCTACAAGCTCTGGCTCCTCGGAGACGTGAACCGGCTCTACGACGACCGCGTCCGGGGGGACCGCCGGAGGCGCCGGAGGCGCGGGCGGCTCAGCAGCCGCCGGCCGGGGCGGTGGGGGCGCCGGTCGCCGGGGCGGTGGGGGCGCCGGTCGCGGCTCGGCGTCGCGCGTGGCGGTACCCGATCGACCGGGTGATGCGACCTGGATGGCATGTCCGGTGATCGAGAGCGCACATCCCGCAACTCCGCCCGCGGCACGGGTCAGGAGCTGTGCGGATCGCAGCGATACGCGCAGCGGCAGTGTGATGAGCTTGCCGGCCATCGCTGTCTGTACTACCCATGAGTCGGCAAACGATTCATGACTGGGCAGCGGACCCGTCCGCGAGCGACGGGGGCGCCGCCGCCGCGTGGGGTCGGCGGCGACGCCATGTCATCGCCACAGCGACTGCGGCGAAGTCGGTCCGATCGCGACAAGTACGAATACTCTGGGCCTTCTCGCGGTAGGCAAGGTGTCTAGTCCCACCACACCTGACGCCACTGCGCCGAGAACCTTCCCGAGTCAGCACAATTGGATGAAGCGGTGACACGGCTGTAAGAGGAGGAGAGTCCCATCGTCAACCTGGACCCAAAGGCCATCATCAATGCCGCGCTCGACCCCAAGGGGCTGCTCGGCGGCGCTACCAAGCTCGCCGAGCGCGCCGGCGACGAGGCGTACTTTGCCGGGCTTTGCATCCGCAGCGGGCTGCTCGGCCCGGAGCCGCCGCAGCGCCTCGCTCAGCTGCTGATCGGATTCCAGCGCTACGGGATGCTCGGCGGTGCCGTCGTGGCCGGCGGGCTCCGCCACGGCGACCGGGCCGTGATGATCGACGAGCGCGGCGAGCTGAGCTACAAGGAGCTCGACGAGCGCACCAACGCGCTGGCGAACGCGTGGCGCAAGCACGGACTTGAGGCCGGCGAGGGTGTGGCGATCCTCGCGCGCAACCATCGCGGCTTCCTCGAGGCGGTGTTCGCCGCCGCCAAGTGCGGCACCCGGATCGTGCTGCTCAACACGTCGTTCGCCGGTCCCCAGATCCGCGAGGTTGCGACGCGCGAGGGGACCGATCTGCTCGTCTACGACGACGAGTACTCCGAGGTGCTCGCCGGGATCGACGATCCGCCGCGCGGACGGTTCCGCGCCTGGGCGGACGAGCCCGGCGACGACACGCTCGACGCGCTGATCGACGGCTCGGATCGGAGCGCGCCTCCGAAGCCCGCCGAGTCGCCGCGGATCACGATCCTCACCAGCGGCACGACCGGTACGCCCAAGGGCGCGCCGCGCTCGGAGCCGCGCTCGCTGTCGCTGATCGGCGGCTTGCTCAGCAAGGTGCCGTTCCGGGCGCGGGAGGTGACCGAGATGTGCGTGCCGATGTTCCACGCGCTCGGGTTCATGCAGGCGATCGTCGGCGTCGGCCTCGGGTCGACGCTCGTGGTGCGCCGGCGGTTTGACCCCGAGGTCACGCTCGACAGCCTCGAGGAGCACCGCGCGACCGCGATGGTCGTCGTCCCGGTGATGCTCTCGCGGCTAGCCGACCTCGGCGCGGAGCAGGTCAAGCAGCGCGACACCTCGGCGCTGCGGATCATCTTCGTCAGCGGCTCGGCGCTCGGTGCTGATCTCGCCAAGCGCGCGACCGACCTGTTCGGACCGGTGATCTACAACCTGTACGGGTCAACCGAGATCGCGTACGCGACGATTGCCACCCCCGAGGACCTCCGCGAGGAGCCGAGCAGCGTCGGTAAGGTCGTGCGCGGCTCGATCGTCAAGCTGCTGGACGACGACGGCAAGGAGGTCGGCGAGGGCGAGAGCGGCCGGATCTTCGTCGGCAACCTCTCGCAGTTCGAGGGGTACACCGGCGGCGGCAACAAGGACATGGTCGCGGGCCTGATGGCCTCGGGCGACGTCGGCCACTTCGACTCCGAGGGACGCCTGTACATCGACGGCCGCGACGACGAGATGATCGTCTCGGGCGGCGAGAACGTGTTCCCGGCCGAGATCGAGGAGCTGCTCGGCGCGCACGAGTCGATCCAGGAGGCCGCGGCGATCGGCGTCGACGACCAGAAGTTCGGCCAGCGGCTGAAGGCATTCGTCGTCCTCCAGAAGGGCGCCAAGCTCTCAGAGGACGAGATCAAGGACTACGTCAAAGACAACCTCGCGAACTACAAGGTTCCGCGCGAGGTCGTGTTCCTCGATGAGCTGCCTCGCAACCCGACCGGCAAGGTCCTCAAGCGCGAGCTCGAAGAGCAGGGCGACGACGCCGACTCCGCAGAAGAGAAGCCCGAAGCCGAGAAGAAGGAGAAGGCGAAGACCTAGCCGGCGGTCAGCCCGTGTGGCTCTCGAGGAAGCCGAGCATCCTGCGCCAGGCGTCCTCGCAGGCCTCCGCGTGCTCCGCAAAGCGCCGATCGAAGAACGAGTGCGGGGCGCCCGGATACACGTGGATCTCGTGGTCGAGGCCGGCCTCGGTGAGGCGCGCGTCGAAGTCCTCGACCTGGTCGACCGGAATCCCCTGGTCGGCGCCGCCGAACAGGCCGAGCAGCGGCGTGCGGATGTCGGCGGCGCGCTCGAGCGGCCCCTCGACGCCGAACCGTTCGCCCGTGAGCACGCCGTAGAAGCCGATCACGGCGGCGAGCTCGGGCATGTCCGCGCCGGCGAGGAACGACTCGAAGCCGCCGAGGCAGAACCCGACCGTGGCGATCTGACTCGCGCCCGTCCGGCCTCGCAGCGCGGCGATCGCGGCGGCCGCATCCTGCTGCACGCCCGGGACGGTCAGCTGCTGGACGTGCGGCATGTACTCGAAGTCCTCGTCGCGCGGGCCGAGGCCGGCGGTCCGGCCGAAGTAGTCCATGACGATCGCGTGGTAGCCGGCCTGCGCGAACCGCTCGGCGAGCTCTGAGTAGAACGGATACAGGCCGCGGACGTCGGGGAAGATCAAGATGCCGGCGCCACGGTCGGAAGCGCTCTCAGCGAGCGCGGCCGAAAACCGGGTGCCGTCGGCGGAGGTGAGCTCGAGCAGTTCGGCCCCCGCCCCACCCGCGATCGGGGCGAGCAGCAGGTCCTCAGGCAGTGCCGGCGGTCGGGCGTCGAAGTCGAAGCACATGCGGACCGACAGAATACGGATATGACCGAAGCTACGACCTCCGCCACCGACCCATCGACGTTCAGGGCTCAGTTCCCCGTGCTCGAGCGTCTCTCGTACCTCAACGCCGGGACTGAGGGCCCGATTCCCCGCGCCGCCGCCGAGGCCGTCCGCCGCCGGATCGACGCCGAGACCGAGGGCGGGCGCTGCGGGCGCCCGTACTTCGAGGCACTGATGGGGCTGGCCGACCAGGCGCGCGCCGGGTACGCGAACGCGCTCGGCTGCGAACCCGCCGACGTCGCGCTCACCGGCTCTACGACCGACGGCGTCAACACCGTGATCGCCGGCCTCGACCTGCGCGCCGGGGACGAGATCGTGACCTCGGACCAGGAGCACCCCGGCCTGCTGGCGCCGCTCGGGCGGGCCCGCCGGCGGCACGGCGTGAAGGTTCGCGTCGTCCCGTTCGCTGAGATCGCCGGCGAGGTCACGGGCGCGACCCGGCTGGTCGCGTGCTCCCACGTGTCGTGGGTGGGGGGCGAGGTCGCCGACGTGGCCGCGCTCGTCGCCACCGGCGTGCCGCTGCTGCTCGACGCCGCGCAGGCGCTCGGGGCGGTGCCGATCAACGTGCGCGAGCTCGGGTGTGACTTCTACGCCGGGTCGGGCCAGAAGTGGCTGTGCGGCCCCGAGGGCAGCGGTGCCCTGTTCGTTCGCGCCGACCGGCTCGACGATCTGCTCGTGCCGTGGCCCGGGTACGGCTCGGTGGCGGAGCCGGCCAAAGCGCTCGAGTTCGAGCAGGCCGAGGGCGTGAAACGCCTCGACCACGGCTTCCCGGCGGGGATGCGGAGCGCGTGGGCGGCGGCGTCGCTCGGGGTGTTCGAGGACGCGGGCTGGGACTGGGTGCACGAGCGCGCGGCCTCGCTGGCGGCCTTGCTGGCCGAGCGGCTGGCCGAGCGCGGGCTCGAGGTGTGGCCGCGGGGCCGCTCGACGCTCGTCTCGTGGGCCGTGGAGGACCCAGACGCCGAGGTGGCGCGACTCGCCGGCGAGGGCGTGATCGTCCGCAGCATCCCCGCGTTCGGCCTCGTCCGCGCGTCGGTCGGAGCGTGGTCCTCGGAGGACGAGCTCGAGCGGTTGGTGACGCTGGCCGCTCCGTGAGGTCGGGCCGCCTGCGGCCCAGGATCAGCCGTCCAGCACGCGTTCCGGATGCGTGTATACGTTCGTTTTGCCGCGCCGCGTGAACCCGCACAGCGTCATCCCCCGGTCCTCAGCGAGCGACACCGCGAGCGAGCTGGGGGCGCCGACGCCGACGAGGATCGGCGCGCCGGCGACGGCCGCCTTCTGCACGAGCTCGAACGACAGCCGGCCGCTGACGCACATGATCCGCTCGCCGAGCGGGACGAGGCCGTCGAGCAGCATGCGGCCGACCACCTTGTCCATCGCGTTGTGGCGCCCGACGTCCTCGCGCGTGATCACGAGCTCGCCGCCGGGATCGAACAGCCCGGTGGCGTGGACACCGCCGGTGCGCTCGAACGCCGGCTGCTCGAGCCGATCCGGCAGGCCGGCGAGGAACGACCGGGTCACCACCGGCCCGGGCGGCAGCGGCGCGCTGTGAACCGCGACCTCCTCGAGCGCGCCCTTGCCGCACACGCCGCAGGAGGAGGTCGTGTAGAAGCGGCGCTCGCCGGGGTCGCGCGTCAGCGGCCCGGCGACCTCGACCGTGTTGACCGCGAAGTCCTCGGTCGGGCCGGCGGCATGCGGACCGTCGATCAGTCCTTCGCCGTAGAGGAACCCGAGCGCGAGCTCCTCGTCGTTGCCCGGCGTCCGCATCGTCACCACGAGCGGGATGCCGTCGACCCGGATCTCGAGCGGCTCCTCGACCGCGACGTCGTCGTCGCGGCCGTCGTGATGGACCTTCGTGAAGCTGTAGGCGCTCACCCGCCGGCGCGCGCGATCGCCTTGTCGAGGTCCGCGGCCGGCGCGCGGACGGGGCCGCCGTGCCCGACCACGAGCAGCGCCGGGTCGAGCGCGCGGATCTTCTTGGCCGACTCGACGTCCTTGCCCTTGTCCCAGGTGGCCATAGACGCGAGCGGGAAGCGCCAGTAGTAGTGGCTCGAGACGGCCAGGCCGGCGATCGAGGTGAGCGTGTCGCCGACGATCACGGTGCGGTCGCGGGTGTCGAGAAACGACACGTGCCCGGGGGTGTGCCCGGGCGTCAGCACGACCTCGAGGCTGCCGATCCGCTCGCCACCGGACAGGCGGACGTCGGGCTTGGTCGTGATCTTGGGCCAGGAGCCCGGCGGCTTTTTGTCGGTGACCTTCTCGCCGGCGTGGATGCGAGCGTCGAGGTCGGGCATCAGCACCTCGACCGTGTTGCCGAACTTCTGCTTGAGCGCGTCGAGCGAGCCGACGTGGTCGCCGTGCCCATGGGTCAGCGCGATCCGCTTGATCTGGCCGCCGGCGTTGCGGGCGGCTTCGATGAACTCGTCAGCGCCGCCGCCGACCGTGGTGTCCACGAGCGTGAAGCCATCGTCCTCGCGCACGAGGAACGCGTTGACGAATCGCCACCGGTTGATCTGGATCAGGTTCTCATTGATCTGAGTGGTGCTCATTTCGCCTCCGCGGGCCAGAAGTTTGCGTCCATCACCGCATCGCCGGTGTGGTGGGGTCCGAATACGACGAACTCGAGGCCATCGGGTCCGGCCTCGAACGCTCGGGCTGAGGTCGGGGCGATACGGATCGCGTCGAGCGGCCCGACGTCTCTGATCTCGTCGTCGATCTTGACCCGGCCGGCGCCGCTCAGCACGACGACCACCTCTTCGGCGTGCTGGTGAGTATGACCGAAGGCCTGGCGCACGCCTGGGCGCAGGCGCTGGTGGCTGACACCGGTGCGGACCGCGCCGAGCGGCCGGTTCGCGAACCGCGCTTCGCCTTGCTCGCCGAACCCGAACCGCTGCGCCATGTCCTCGACGTCCTCAAGGTTGACGAGCGTGTACCCGGAGCCGCCGGCGAGGTAGCCGACGCCGCCGAGCGGCTCGAGCTCGTTCAGCTCGGGCGGGCCGGCCAGCAACGCCGTGACCTCGGCGATCCGGGCCTTGCCCTCGTCGGTGCTGAGCTGCTCGATCGAGCCGTCGAGCGCCTCTTGGCTCAGCCACAGCTCGGTCACCCACACGACATCCGGTTCGGAGACCGAGCGGTTGATCACGTACAGCTCGCAGCCGGCGACGTCGCGGAGCGACTCGGCGGCCTGCAGCAACAGCTGAGCCACATCGTCGCCGCGACCTGGCCGCGCGGTGAACCTCACGTAGCGTCCGACTCCCGACACTGGACCCAATCCTAGTGTGAGGGTTGCCGGTCGCGGGTCAGGCGAGCGCGGGTGTGGCGCGGAGCTCGTCCTCGTTCGATAGCAACTCGCGCTCGAGCGCACCGTCGGGTCCGACCCGGTACGCGCCGGTACGGGTCAGCGGGGGCGAGTACGCGTGGATCGTGACCGCCGGCGCGTCGCCGGCGTGCAGGACGCGGTGGATCGCGACCGCCGGCACGGTGAAGATCTGGTCGGCGCCGAGTACACGCGAGCGGGGTTCAGCGCCGAGCCGCAGCCGGTCCTCCCGGACCTGGCCGGAGATCACCGCGATCGCGGCTGAGGATTCGTCGTGGTCGTGGAAGCCCGTGTCCTGGTCCTCGCTCCAGCAGATCACCCACGCGTTGACGTCCTCTTCGTCGACGATCTGCTCGTAGACGCGGACATCGCTGGCGTGGCGGACCAGGTGGCGCCAGCGGTCGGGGGTGGCGGCGAGGTCGGCTACGAACCGCTCGAGCTCTGCCTGGGTCAAGCTCACACCGGGAATATACCACTAAATCGATTGACTTACTCCCTGGATCTAGGCTTGCAGGAAGTGGTGGGGCGTCGGGGCGTGGCGGAGCGGGACGGTGGCGCGTGACGGGGCGGGACCGTGGCGCGAAGCTGGTCGAGAGATCCACCGTATACGTCGCTTTCTCGACCAGGCCTCAGAATTCACCGATGATGAGGGTCATACCGCGTCGAGTTCTGTTCAAGCTGGCGACCAGCGACGGCTTTGAGCGCGCGGTGGGGGCGGTCCCGGGTGGCGAGTCGACCGCGTACCGGCTGGCGTCCCACTACGTCGCCGGCGCCACCGCCGACGACGCGCTCGCCACCGCGCGTCGCCTGGCCGCGCAGGGCGTCCAGAGCTCGATCGACCTCTTCGGCGAGAACGTCGCCGACCCGAACGAGGCGGACCGGGTGGCGGACGCCTTCGTCGCGCTGGCCGCCCGGATCGACACCGGCACGTACCTCTCGATCGACCTGTCCCACATCGCGATCGACGAGCCCGGCGACGCCGCCTGGCGGCGGCTGCAGCGGATCGCCGCGGCGCTGCCGGTAGGCGCGCGCATCCAGGTCGGCGCCGAGCAGATCGCCCGGACCGACCGGATCCTCGACGCGGTGCTCGCGGTGGCGCGAGCGGGCGGGCCGGTGGCGGCGACGATCCAGGCCAACCTCCGCCGGAGCCCGGCGGACGCGCAGCGGCTGGCCGAGGCCGGCGTGCCGATCCGCCTGGTCAAAGGCGCCTACGTCGAGACGCCGGCGGTGGCGCATGCGTGGGGGGACGCCACCGACCTCGCGTTCATCGAGCTCGCGTACGCGCTCCACGGCGCCGGGGCGACGGTCTCGCTCGGCACACACGATCCGGTGATCCGCGAGGCGCTGTTGCCGGCGCTGGCCGGGGCCGGCGTCGAGATGCTGCTCGGCGTGCGCTCCGGTGACCTCTCGTCGCTCGTCGCCCGCGCGGTCCCGGTCCGCGTGTACGTCCCGTACGGCGACCGCTGGTTCCGCTACGCGATGCGGCGCGCCGCCGAGTCCCGCGGCGCGAACTAGGCTTGCAGTCTCCCCGACCCCTTCCTCCGGTGGACTCGGCTAGTGCCCAGCTCCCGTCTACTGACTTTGGGCTTCCCGATGTGACAGGGCGTAAACGTCTCGCGCGGGGTCGCCCGGTAAAACTAGGGGATGCGCGACTCCGAGCTATTGCTCCGCCGTGCGCGGCGACCGCTGGTGATCGGCATGGGCGGCGGGGGCGACGTCGTGGGCGCGCTCGCCACCGCCGAGCTGATCCGGCTTTACGACGGCGGCGATCCGGTGCTGGGCGGCCTGACCTGGGAACGCCGGCCGTTTGACCCCGTGCCGGGGCCGCGCGCCGCCGCCGAGATCACCGGCGCCGAGGAGCTCGCGCCGGGCATCCTGCTGGCCGGCCCCGACACCCGCCTGCGCGACCGGGACGTGTTCTTCGCCGAGTCGCGGATGGCCGAGTTCCTCGGACAGCGCACGCTGCTGATCGACATCAACGATGGCCCCGTCCCGGTCGCAGACGGGCTCGCGCAGGCGATCGCGGCGTTGAAGTGCGATCTGCTCGTGCTCGTCGACGTCGGCGGCGACGTGGTTGCGCGCGGAGATGAGCCTGGACTACGCAGCCCGCTGTGCGACGCGGTGATGCTCGCCGCGGGCGGACGGCTCTCGCGCCGGGGCCAGCCGGTGCTGCTCGGGATCTTCGGGATCGGGTGCGACGCCGAGCTGACGCCGGACGAGGTACTCGCGCGCGTGGCCGAGGTCGCGGCCGGGGGCGGGCTGTGCGGCGCTCGCGGCCTGACCGGGCCGGTGGCCGAGCGGATGGAGGCGGCGATCGAGCTCGTCAGCACCGAGGCGAGCGCCCAGGCGGTCCGCGCCTTCCGCGGCGCCTCGGGCCGAGTGGCGATCCGCGGCGGCACGCGGACGCTCGAGCTGACCCCGGCCGCCGCGCTGACCTTCTACCTCGACGTCGACATCACGATCAACGTCGCCGGACGGCTGGCCCAGGCGGTCGCCGACGCCGGCAGCCTCGAGGACGCCAACGACGCGCTCAATCGGCTCGGCGTCGGCACCGAGCTTGACTACGAGCGCGAGGCGGCCGGTGTCGAGAGGCCGTCTCAGCCCGCCGGCCGCTTGAACGCCGACCGATAGTCGACGCCCTCGACCTCGATCGCCACGTTGACCGTCCGGCAGCGGGCGCACTTGATACGGAGCTTGCGGTTCATGTACTCGGGCGGCATCGCGACCGCCAGCACGTTGCCGCACTCGACGCACACGTAGTCGTCGGGCCCGTTGCCGTGGAACACCGGACGGTCGGCGCGCTCCTGGACCGCGGTCCCGCCGTCGCGGGGCACCTCGCCCTCCTGGACGTGCCTCATCGCGAGGGTCGCCACCGCGATCGCCTACAGCGCCGACAGCTTCTCGGTGAAGCTCTTGATCAGCGCGTCGAGCACGCTCTGGACGACGCCCTCGCCCATCGAGGCCGCCTTGCCGCTGATCTGCGCGGCGGTGTGAATCTTTCCGCCGCCGTTCGAGAGGGAGAACGTCACGTCGGCGTTGGCATGGCCCTGGCCGCCGGCCTCGCGCGACTTGACCTGGAGCACGGCGCGGTGCGCGTCCGGATCCTGCTCGATGACCGCGACCGTGCCCTTGAACGTCATCGACATCGCGCCCATCTTCACCTTGATCTGCGCCTTGACGCTCTCAGGGCTCGTCGCCTCGGTCACGCTGCCGCCCTCGACGCACGGCACCAGGCGCTCGAGGTCGAGGATCGTCTCCCAGTTCTGCTCTATCGGCTTGCCGTTCGAGTACTCGTGATCCAGCTCAACCACGTTGATGTCTCCTTGAGTCGAGGGTTCGCGTCATGTGAAAGAGTTGGCGGCCATGACACTAGAACCAGGCACATATGCGCTCGGTCCCGGTAGTGGCGTCCTGTCGATCCGGACCACCCGGCAAGGCGCCGCGGCGAAGGCAGGGCACGACCTCCAGCTCGAAGTCGGGTCGTGGGAGGCCGAGCTGACGCTGGGCGACGCGCCCGAGCAAGCCGCGATGACGCTCGTCGCCGACTCGCGCTCGCTCCGCGTGATCGACGGCACCGGCGGCATCAAGTCGCTGACCGGCGACGACAAGGAGAACATCCAGCAGACGATCAACGACGAGGTGCTGAGGGGCTGCGCGATCGAGTTCCGCTCGAGCGAGGTCCGGCCGGGAGCGGCTGGCGCCGGACTGAGCGTGCAGGGCCAGCTGGATCTCAACGGCAAGCAGGCTCCGGTCACGTTCGACCTCGCGGTCGGAGACGACGGCCGCCTCACCGCCAGCACGACCGTCAAGCAGACCGTGTTTGGCATGAAGCCGTACTCCGCGCTGTTCGGGGCGCTGAAGGTCGCCGACGAAGTCACAATCGCGATCGACGCCAAGCTCGCCTAGGCCTCCTTGTAGACCGTCTGGGCGTCGAGTCCGCCCTCGACCCCGGGCGGGAGCGCGCCGGTGCCGTGCGCGTAGAGCGCGAGGTCGGCGATCGTCCTGGCCTGCGACGGATCGGCGCTCGACACGAATGCGCCGTTCTCCCAGGTCAGCGAGTCGGGGGCGGTCTCGAGCGCGGCGCCCGCGAGCAGCTGGGCCTTGGCCAGGATCTTGCCGGTGGCGCTCTGGATCGCCGTTGGCGTCTGCGCCGACGGGCTCGTGTTGTAGCCATGGCCGGTGCCGAACCGGTCCTCGTCGGCCGGCACGACCTTGACGTCGAGCGCCGGAACGCCGAGCTCGCCGGCGACGAGCTGCGCGTAACGGGCCTCCTCGCCGTCAGATTGTGTGGTCAGGCTGAGAACCATCTTCCCCGTGGGATGCACCCGCAGGAACACCGCTCGATACGCCTCATCAGCCATCACTGAACCTCCTTGCTGTCGTTGTTCTCTCCCGGCGATTCGCGCTCGAGGCGCCGGCGCTCCTGGTGGACCGTCAGGGCGTTGTGTTCCTCGAGGTCGCAGAAGCTCGGCTGTGGCCCGCCGAGTGGGTGCGGCGGGACCGCGGGACGGTCGCACCCGGGGTAGATGCAGGTTTTGGGTGTGGCGTCGCCCACGGTCATGCGCCCAGTGACCAGCCGGGGGTCGTCTTGCCGCGGCTCGGGCCATAGCCGGATGGCATCGCAACCGAGCTGCCCGGCACCGGGGTCGCGCTCGGCCACGGATCCTCCTCGCGCTCGGGCTCGGTCGCGACCGGTGGCGTGCCGAGATCGACCGTGCTGGCGGCGCCGATCGCGTCGGCGACCTCGTCGAGCGCCTCCAGGCTGTGGCCGCTCACGAGCGCGTCGCAATAGGGCAGCGCGGCGACGAGACCGCCCGCGCGCGCCTCGAACCCGCGCGCGCTGACGCGCGGGTTGACCCACACGATCCGGTGGGCGAGCCGGCGCAGCCGCTCCATCTCGCGCCCGACGAGCGCCGGATCACCGCGCTCCCAGCCGTCGGACAGGATCACCACGACGGCGCCGCGGGCCATCCCGCGCCGGCCGTGACGGTCGTTGAACGCCTTAAGCGCGTCGCCGATCCGGGTTCCGCTCGACCAGTCGGGCGCGGCCGCGGCGGCCCGCTGGATCGCGCGCTCGGGGTTGCGCGAGGCCAACGCGCGCGTGAGACGAGTCAGGCGCGTGGCGAACACGAACGCCTCTGATTGCGGCCCCCCGACCCACCCGCCACCGGCCCCGGGGCCGGCCGCGCAGGTCAGGAATTGGAGGTACGCGCGCGCGTACGGCTCCATCGAGCCCGAGATGTCGCACAGGAGCACGAGCCGCCGGCTGACGATGCGCCGGCGCCGGCGGGCCAGCCGGATCGGATCGCCGGCCGTCCGCAGGCTGCCTCTGAGCGTCCGGCGCATGTCGATCCGCTCGCCGCGCCGGTTGCGCTCCGCCCGCCGAGTCCGCCTGAGCGGCGTCGCGACCCGCAGCCGCGTCATCAGGCGGTACAGCCGCGCGAGCTCCTCGGGCGACATCGCGTCGAAGCTCTTCGAGCGGAGCACCTCCTCGTCGCCGGCGAGAACCGGCACCGGGGCCTCGAGCGAGGGCTGCTCGTCCCGGCCCCGGTCGGGGCTGCTCGACGCCGGCGCGGCCGCGGGTTGACCGTCTCGCTCAGAGCCGGGGCGAGCCGGGCGCTCGTCCGCAGGCGTTTCCTCGGTCCGTTCTCCCACGGGTGGTGCGGGCTCGTCCTCCCCGGCACCGGCCCGGCCGAACACGACGGCGAACACGCGGTCGAACGCCGGCACCTGCACTCGGTCAGACACGAACGCCGCACGCGCGGTCCAGTACAGCCGCCGGCGGGAGACCGGTTCGACCACCGCCAGCGCTTCTGCGAACCAGGCGGCGCGCTCGGCGGTCACCGGCACGCCGGCGTCGTGCAGGCGACGGCTGAACGTCCCCGCGACCGCGGGCAGATCGAGCCCCAGCGCCCGGACCTGGAATGGCGTCTGGGCGGAGGTCATCACCGGCTCACCAGCTGATCGAGGCCGGCGGCGCGGATGACCTCCTGGTCCTCGGCGTACTTGAGTACCGAGCCGAGCGTGCGGTCGATCGCGTTCACGTCAAGCTCCTCGATGCCGAGCACCGCCAGCGCCGCCACCCAGTCGATCGCCTCGGCCACGCCGGGCGGCTTCTGGATGTCGCTGTCGCGCATGCGCGCCACCGCGTCGGCCACGTGCACAGCGAGCGTCTCCGACACGCCGCGCACGCGCCGGCGGACTATCTCGACCTCGCGCTGGGGCGTCGGGTAGTCGATCCACTGGTACAGGCAGCGGCGCTTGACCGCGTCGTGCAGGTCGCGGGTGCGGTTCGAGGTCAGGACGATGATCGGGGGGTGGGTGGCGCGGATCGTCCCGATCTCGGGGATCGTCACTGCCGCCTCGGCCAGCAGCTCGAGCAGGAACGCCTCGAAGTCGTCGTCGGCGCGGTCGATCTCGTCGATCAGCAGCACCGCCGGGCGCGGCCCCGGATGCTCGAGCGCGCGCAGCAGCGGACGGCGGATCAGGTACTCGCGGCCGAACAGGTCCTGCTCGGAGAGCTCGGTGCCGGCCGTGTCGGCTAGCCGGATGCTGAGCAGCTGACGCGGATAGTTCCACTCGTAGAGCGCCTCGGCCGAGTCGATCCCTTCGTAGCACTGGAGGCGGATCAGCGGCGTGTCGAGGATCGCCGCCAACGACTTGCCGGCCTCGGTCTTGCCGACGCCGGCCTCGCCCTCCAGCAGCAACGGTTGGGGCAGCCGCAGGCTGAGGAACATCGACGTCGCGAGCCCCTCGTCGACGAGGTAGTCGACGGCGGCCAGCCGCTGGGCGAGCGTCTCGACGTCGGGCACCAGCTGGCGGATCTCGTCGCCGGCCTCGCCGGTGACCCTGGTCATGCCGCGTGCTGGCGCGCGAACGCCTGCCGGCAGCCCTCGCCGCAGAAATAGTGGGTCTCACCGCCGCGCTCGAGGGACAGGGCGTCTGCGCCGACCACCACGGTCATGCCGCAGATCGGATCGACCGCGGTCGCGAGCGTTGTCGCCGCTGTGGCCGGTTTGCCCCGGCGGACCTCGATGATCGACGCGAGGATCGACAACGCGATCTCGGCGGGCGAGCGCGCTCCGATGTCGAGCCCGGCCGGGGTGTCGATGCGCTTCAGCAAATCCTCGGCGACCCCGTCGGCACGGAGCTCGTCGAGCACGGCGGCGCCGCGCTTGCGGCTGGCCACCAGCCCGACGTAGCGGACGCCCGCCGCCAGCGCGGCCCGCAGAATCGCGAGCTCATCACGCCCGTGCGCGGCGACCACGAGCGCGAGATCATCGGCGCTCGGCACGGGGGCGCCGTTGTCGGAGCCGCGCGAGTCGACGGCCTCGAGTCCCAGCTCCGGTGCCAGGCGCAGGAGCGCCGCGGCGATCGGGGTGTCGCCGGCGACGATCACCCGAGGCGCCGGCAGGAACGGCTCGAGGAAGACCTCGATCGCGCCGCCTGACAGGCACGGGTTCTGGACGGTGATCGATCCGTCGTCGTGTCCGATCTCGCGACCGACGTCGTCGCCTTCCAATCCGCCGGGACCGTCGGGGAGGATCCGCAGCAGCAGCGGCTCGCCGCGCTCGATCGCCTTCAGCGAGTACAGGCGCACGCTGTTCTGCGCGCACACGCCCCCGACGAACCCCTCGATCCGCCCGTCGCCGTGGACGAGCGCGACGTTGCCCGGCTTCGCGCTCGTCGGATGCTCGACGCGGACCACGGTGGCGGTGACGAACACCGCACCCTGTTCGGTGAGCTCCTGGGCACGGCGAGTGAGGGGACCGACGATCACTGCGGTGGCTCGGGCCGTCCCTGCATAGCGGCCCACACGCGGGCCGGGTTGCAGGGCATGTCGATGTGGTCGACGCCATGGCTCTCGTGCAGGGCGTCGATCACCGCATTGACGATCGCCGGCGGGGAGCCGACGTTAGGCGACTCGCCGACGCCCTTGGCCCCGAGCGGATGGTGCGGGCACGGCGTGACCGTCTCGCCCAGCTCGAAGTCCGGGCACTCGAGCGCGGTCGGGATCAGGTAATCCATGAACGAACCGTTCAGGCAGTTGCCCTCCTCGTCGAACGTGATCACCTCCATCAGCGCGATCCCGATCCCCTCAGCGAGGCCGCCGTGAATCTGGCCCTCGACGATCATCGGGTTGATCCGCACCCCGCAGTCGTCGACCGCGATGAACCGGCGGACTGTCACCGCGGCCGTGTCGGGGTCGATGTCGACGACCGCGATGTAGGCGCCGCAGGGGTAGGTCAGGTTCGGCGGGTCGTAGATGACCTGCGCGTCGAGCCCGCCCTCCAGGCCCTCGGGCATCGCGTTCCCGCCGTACGCGTACTGCGCGATGTCCTCGATCATCGCGCCCTTCTCGGGATCGCCCTTGACGAACCAGCGGCCCTTCTCCCACGCGAGGTCCTCGGCCCGGGTCTCGAGCATCGTCGCGGCGATCAGGCGCGCCTTGTCGCGCACCTTGCGCGATACGACCGCGACCGCGGCGCCGCTCACCGGCGTCGATCTGGACCCATACGTCCCGAGCCCGTACGGCGTGCGGTCGGTGTCGCCGTGGCGAACCTGCACGTTCTCGGGCGGGATCCCGAGCTCCTCGGCGACGATCTGCGCGAACGTGGTCTCGTGGCCCTGGCCCTGGGTCTGCGCGGAAATGCTGACCACCGCCTGGCCGGACGGGTGCACCCGCAGGTCGGCTCCGTCGTTCATCGCGAGGCCGAGGATGTCCATGTGCTTGCGCGGGCCGGCGCCGACGCCCTCGGTGAAGAACGACACTCCGATCCCCATCAGCTCGCCGCGCGCGCGCTTCTCGGCCTGCTCCCGGCGAAGGTCCTCGTAGCCGGCGATTCGTATCGCCTCGCGCATCGTCTTCGCGTAGTCGCCGGAGTCGTACGTCCAGCCGGTGGTCGTCTCGTACGGGAACTGTTCGGGGGCGATGAAGCTGTTCATCCGCAGGTCGATCGGGTCGACGCCCATCTCGAGCGCGAGCGCGTCGACCATCCGCTCGACCAGATACACGGCCTCGGTGATCCGGAACGAGCAGCGGTACGCGACGCCGCCGGGAGCCTTGTTCGTGTAGACCGCCTTGACCTGGACGTGCGCGGCCTCTAGGTCGTAGGAGCCACACACGATGTGGAAGAAGCCGGCCGGGAACTTGGTCGGCTGGGCGGTCGAGTCGAACGCGCCATGGTCGGCGATCACATCGACGCGCAGGCCGGTGATCTTGCCGTTCTTCGAGCACATGTCGGCGTGCATGACGTAGTCGCGCGCGAACCCGGTCGACATCAGGTTCTCCGAGCGATCCTCGATCCACTTCACGGGAACGCCGGCCACGATCGAGCCGGCGATCGCGCACACGTAGCCCGGGTACACCGGAACCTTGTTGCCGAAGCCGCCGCCGATGTCGTTGCAGCGGATCCGGATCATGTGCTCGGCCAGCCCGGCCACGTGCGCATACACCGTGCGGTGGGCGTTCGGCGCCTGGTTGCCGTTGTAGATGTCGAGCTGGCCGGTGTTCGGGTTGAAGTCGGCGATCATCCCGCACGTCTCGAGCGGCGCCGGGTGACAGCGCGGGTAGATGATGTCGCGGGTGACGACCGTGTCGGCCTCGGCGAACGCGCGGTCGGTGGCGGCCTCGTCGCCGGCCTCCCACAGCGGGCTGGCGAGGTTGTCGACCTGACCATCCTTGTCGTCGCGGATCAGCGGCGCGTCTTCGTCGAGCGCCTTACGGGCGTTGACCACCGCGGGGAGCGGCTCGTACTCGACGTCGATCAGCGCCAGGGCGTCCCTGGCGGTGTACTCGTCGGTGGCGATCACGAACGCCACTTCCTGGCCCTGGAAGCGGACCTTGTCGCCGGCGAGCACCGCCTGGGTGTCGTAGGAGATCGTCGGCATCCACGCGAGCCCGAGCGTCTCGAGGTCCTTGGCGGTGATCACCGCGTGCACGCCGGGATGCGCGAGCGCCTCGGAAGTGTCGATCGAGAGGATCTTCGCGTGGGCGTAGGGGCTGCGCAGAATGACCCCGTGGACCATCCCCGGCAGGCGGATGTCGTCGAGGTAGGTCCCCTTGCCGCGAATGAAGCGCGCGTCCTCCTTGCGCTTGAGTCGACCGAAGCCGATCGGCCGCTCGGTGGTGGTCTGCACTGTGGCCATCCTCACGCCTCCTGTTTCATCGCGGCCTCGTGCTCGGCCGCCCAGCGCACGGCGCTGACGATGTTCTTGTAACCCGTGCAGCGGCAGATGGCCCCCGAGATCGCGGTCCGGATCTCTGCCTCGGTCGGGTTCGGATTGTGGTCGAGCAGTGCCCGAGTGGTCATCAGCATCCCCGGCGTGCAGAAGCCGCAGTGCAGGCCGTGCAGCTCGTGGAATCCCATCTGGATCGGGTCGAGCTGCCCGTCCACCTCGAGTGACTCGACCGTGCGGATCTCATGGCCCGTGCACATCGCCGCGAGCGTCGTGCACGACTTGATCGGCTTCCCGTCCATCAGCACCACGCACGCGCCACAGTTGGACGTGTCGCAGCCCCAGTGGGTGCCGGTCAAGCCAGGCGTGTCCCGAATGAAGTGCACGAGCAGTGTGCGCGGCTCGATGTCGCGCGAGACCTCCTGCCCGTTGATCGCGATCGTCACTTCCATGTCAATGGTCCTCCTGATGCAGGGCGCGCCCGGTCGCGCGGCGCAGCGCGCGGACCGTGAGGACGCCGGCGAGGTGGCGTTTGTAATCGACCGGTCCGCGTCCGTCGGGGACCGGCATGCAGTCCTCCTTCGCGATCTCGCCGGCCTGTGCGAACAGCTCCTCCGAGGGCGGCTTGCCCGTGAGCGCCTCTTCGGCACGGGTTGCAATGATCGTAGTCGGACCGAGCGCGCCGAGCGCGAGCCCGGCGTCGGTGATCATGCCGCCCTCGATCCACACCGCCGCCGACACCGCCGCGATCGCGAAGTCACCGGCGCGCCGCTCGACCTTCTCGTGCGCGCTGCCCGCACCGCCGCGCAGCGGGATCCGGACCTCGGTCAGGATCTCCTCCGCGCCGACCGCGGTCGTAAACGGGCCGATGTAGAACCCGTCCATGCCGATGACACGCTCGCCCTCCGGACCGCGGAGAACGATGTTCGCCTTCAGCGCCGCGCACACCGCTGACAGATCCTCGGCCGCGTCGGCCTGGCACAACGATCCGCCGATCGTGCCACGGTTGCGCACGACCGGATCGGCGATCACCTCCTCGGCGTCGCGAAACACCGGCAGGCGCCGAGCGAGCAGCTCTGACTCGAGCAGCTCGGCGTGGCGCGTCAGCGCTCCGATCCGGATCTCGGTGATGCGCTCGTCGATGTAGGAGAGCTCTTCGAGGTCGTTGATGTCGATCAGGAACTCAGGGTTCGCGAGTCGCAGCTTCATCATCGGCAGCAGGCTGTGGCCGCCGGCGATCAGCCGCGCTTCGGGACCGATCCTCTGGAGCGTGGCGATCGCGCCTTCGACGCTGGTCGCGCGCTCGTAATCAAATGGAGCGGGTGTTTGCACCGGATCTCCTTATCTATCGGTCGTCACTCTTGAGACGGCGCAGAAACGCCAGCCCCGACTTCACCGCGCCGCCCTCGTCCGCGCTCGGTTCGGGTGGCGCGCAGGCCGCCACCGGCATCCGCTTGCGTACTCCGGGCGACTCGCTCGGCTCGTACTGGACCGGCGAGTCGGTGCCGATGACCGGCGAGCGCGGCAGCGACGGCGGCCTGGTCTGCCTGACCTCCGGATAGAGCCCCCGGGCGGCGAGGCTGCCGTATGTCGGGTTGCGGAGCGCCGGGCCGTTCGGACTCGCGGCGGCGATCGGCGCCTCTCGGCCGAGTCGGGCGAGCGTCAGCGTCCCCTTCGTGTACACCTCGCTGATCCGCGGGGCCTTCGTCGTCTTGCTTTCCGGGAAGTTCCGGAAGCCCTCGCCGGCGGCGCCGGGATACAGCCCCTCGACCAGGCCGACGGCGTCCTCCATGCCCGCCTTCTTGACGAGCAGGCCCTCGAGCAGGTCGACCCCGGCGTCGAGGTTCGTGTTGATCGAGGTCACAACCTCGTCGACAGGCGCGCTCTTCCCGATGATCCCGACCACCCCGGCGATCGCCTCGTCGAGCGCCTTGGTGATCTTCTGGAGCGCGAGGATCGTCGAGACCAGGTAGTAGACGAGCGCGACCACGATCAGCAGGACCGCGACGATCATGACTACACCAGCTGCTGGCATTCTTGCCCCCTAATCAGGCGTCGTCGAGGATTACGTCGAGCGAGCCGCCGTAGTTCGCGGCGACCTCGATCGTCTTCTGTACCTGGTCCTGCGTCGTGAGCAGGAGCGCGGTCGCGTCGAGGTCCTTCGACCCCGCGGTCGCGGCCATCGCGATCTGCTGGACGCTCGGCACGATGCTGTTGGCGGCGTTCAGCACGCCGCGGAGCAGGTACACGACGACCGGCAGTACGACCAGCAACAGCAGCGCGTCGCCGATCCATTCGAGCGTCATCGGGGCCTCCTGTCCGCCACGATCTTGGCTTTGCGCGCGATCCCCGGGAACGCACCGAGGATCACGTCGAACTGGCCGTTGATTGCCTTGACCGCCGGCTCGAGCGGCTGCAGGTGGTCCGACTCCACCATCTCAAGCGCGCCCGCGAGCGTCGCGAGGCTTGCTGACGTCGCCTCCAGGTCCAGTCGGATCTTGATCAGGGCCGCGGCCAGCACTGCGACCACCACGATCGCGAGCACGACGCTGAGGATGATCAGGGTGGTCTCGCTCATCGCTCACCGGACCCGTTGCCGTAACCGTCGGTGAGCGCGTTCATGTAGCCGTCTTGAATCACGGCCTCCTCCACGATCAGTCCCAGCACGGGCGCGGTCGCCTCGAGCTGAGGGATGTTCTGAGTGTTGCCGGCGACCTTGCCGGCGACTTCGAGTAGGGCGCCGGCGGAGCGCTTGATGTCTCCGACGGCCTGGATCAGCACGATCAGCAGTCCGGCGACCGCTAGCGCCGCGACGAGGCCGATAACGAGCGCGATTCCCCACGCGCCATGGTTGGAGATTGCGGCGATCATTTGCCGACCGCCACCTTGCGGAGCGCGCGTGCCGAGTGCAGGATCCTGACTCCGGAGTCGTTGATTCGCCCGACTCCGGCCAGACCGTCGGTCTGCACCCGGACCTTCTCGACGCCATCGACGGCGGCTCGCGCCTGCGCGGCGATCTTCCTCGCCAGCATCACGATCGTGATCACGATCGCGGCCGCCACGATGACGACGACGACCCCGAGCACGATCCCGATGTCCCAACCGGTGGAGGCACCGATCAAGAAAGCCAACTCACACCTCCTGTGTTCTTCGAAATGGCGTCTGTCCCGGTAACGCCCGATTTGCCGCGCGCAGCAGCGCCCGCTCGGTCAACACGCCGGCGACGTGCCGCTTGTATTCCGCCGAGCCCCGCTGGTCGCTGACGGGCCGGCATCCGGCGGCGGCGGCCGCGGCGGCCCGCGCGAACAGCTCCTCCGACGGCGGCTGGCCCGCGAGCGTCTCCTGGGCTTGGTGCGAGGCGACCTCCGAGCCGACCGCGGCCAGCGCGACGCCCGCGGTGGAGATAATCCCGTCCGTCACGGTCAGCGACGCCCCGGCGGCGGCCACCGCCCAGTCGCCGACGCGGCGGTCGACCTTCTCGTACGCGCTGCCGGAAGCCCCGTGCAGCGGCACCCGGATCTCGACGAGCATCTCAGCGGGTCCGACCGCGGTCTGGTAGGGGCCACGGTGGAACTCGTGCATGTTGAGCACCCGCTGCCCGCCGGTCCCGCGGACGACCATCGCGGCGCCGACGGCCGCGCAAACGGCGCTGAGATCCTCTGAGGGGTCGGCCTGGCATAGGGCGCCGCCGATCGTTCCGCGGTTGCGGACCACCGGATCGGCGATCACACGCTCGGCGTCGGTGAAGATGGCAAGCCGCCTCGCCAGCAGCTGCGACTCGAGCAGGTCGCGATGGCGCGTCATCGCGCCGATCCGCACCTCGCCTTCGTCCTCGGTGACGTATCCCAGCTCGTCCGCGAGCGGGTCGATGTCGATCAGGTACGCGGGCGAGGCCAGGCGCAGCTTCATCATCGGGAGCAGCGAGTGCCCGCCTGCCAGCAAGCGCGCGTCGGGTCCCAGCTGCGTGAGCAACTCGAGCGCCTCCTCGACGCTCGTCGCACGCTCGTACTCAAATGGGGCTGGAACTTGCATTGCGGTCCCTCGCGACCTGACTCCCGGTCCGTCGGTGGTCCGTTCGGGCGTTCTCCTTGCTACCACTTTGACGTGGTTATCGCGGCCCGTCAACTTGGGCTAAGTGATCGCTTAGGACCCGATCTGATAGGACGTCGGGAGTGATCAGATCCTTCCCCCGCGGAGACGCGCGATGACGCTCGGCCAGCTGCAGTCGTTCGTGCTTGTCGCCCGGCTCGGTTCGGTCAAGGCGGCGGCCGCCGAGCTCGAGGTGACCGAGCCCGCGGTCTCGGTAGCGGTGGCGGCGCTCCGCCGGGAGCTGGGCGACGAGCTGTTCGTTCGTGAGGGCAGGGGGATCGCGCTGACCGCGGGCGGGCGCCGGCTGGCGGCGCTGGCGACCGAGATTCTCGGCCTGGCCGAACAGGCGCGCCGCTCGGTCCACGACTCGGCTGGCCAGCCCCGTCGTCTGCAGGTCGTCGCCGCGAACTTCGTGGCCGAGCACATCGGACCGTTGATCGAGGCCTTCAGCGCCCGCGACGACGGTCTCGAGATCGCGATCGAATCGGTCCCCGGCGCGTCGTTCGCCGATCGCCTGGAACGCCGGCAGGCGGACGTCGCGCTTGGCCCGCATCCGGGGCCCGAGCGCGCGAACACGATCGCCACGGTGCCGTTCCTGCGCTGCCGGGTGATCATCGTCGCGGCGCCGGATCATCGGCTGGCGGGGCGGCCGGACGTCGCGCCCGCCGAGCTGGCCTCCGAACGCTGGCTGGTGGGCCCACCCGACATCGATCCGACCACGGCGACCGGCCTGTTCTTCGCTCGCAACGGCTTGAACCCGTCAGACGTAACCGCGTACACGAGTCATGCCGCGGCGATCGCGGCGGCCGCGGCGGGGGAGGGCATCCTGCTCACGCTCGCGCATTCGGTGCTCGACGAGGCTCGCCGGCGCGCGCTGACGCGGATCGACGTGCGCGGTACCCCAATCGTCGAGATGTGGTACGCGAGCACGCTGGGTCTCGAGCGCGCGGTGCCCGCGGCGCTGGCGCTGCAGCGCTTCGCCACGACCTCCGATGCGACGCAGGCGATTTCGACGGGCCGTGCCGGCGCCGTCTCGACGCGCGTGCGGCCGAAGGTTCACGTCACGCTCTGGCATTCGGTGGCGGCCGACATCGACGCCGCCTCGACGCGCTGATCAGCGGCGGCGGGCGGCGGGCCCAATCCTCGCGTCCCGCACGACGGCTTCGTAGTCCCGCCACGTATCGACGTCACGGGGAATCACCCCGCCCACCGGCACGTCGACCACCTGGTCGGGATGGCGGTCGAGCAGCTTCCAGACGCCCTTATCGCCGTGGAGCGCGGCGAGCTGATCGAACGTGCTGCGCGCGAACGCCAGTGGATGACCGCGTCCGTCGTCGTACGCGCACGCGGCCAGGGCGCTGTCGCCCCGCCCGGCGAGCAGCTTGGCGACCGTGGCGACGCTCACCCCGGGCTGGTCGCCCAGCAGCAGGATGAGGACCTCGCAGAGCGGATCGACCGCGGTCAGGGCGGCGGCGATCGACGACGAGCAGCCCTCGCCGAAGTGATCGTTCTCGACGACCTGGATGCCGCCGAGGTCGACGGTTGCCGTGATCTGCTGCGCGCTCCCCCCGATCACGCACAGCAGCTGGTCGAAGCGGCACGCTCGCGCGGTCCCGAGCACGTGGTCGAGCATCGTCGCCGGCCCGTACGGCAGCAGCTGCTTGGGTTGGCCGAGACGCGTCGAGCCGCCTGCGGCGAGCACGAGACCGGTGGTGAACGCAGGGCTCACTTCGCCGGGCTCGGACTTCCGCGCATCGCGTGCCACACCCTCGAAGGCGTGCACGGCATGTCGAGGTGACGCACGCCGAAAGGACGCAGCGCGTCACACACCGCGTTGACGATCGTCGGCGGGGAGCCTACGGTCGCGGACTCGCCGATGCCCTTGGCTCCGATCGGATGGTGGGGCGACGGCGTGACCGTGAAGTCGGTCTCCCAGTCGGGCACCTCGAGCGCAGTCGGGATCAGGTAGTCCATCAGCGAGCCGCCGAGGCAGTTGCCGTCCTCGTCGAACGCGATCTGCTCCATCAACGCGATCCCGACCCCGTCCGTGAGCCCGCCGTGGACCTGACCTTCGATGATCATCGGGTTGATCCGGGTTCCGCAGTCGTCGACGGCGACGAACCGGCTGATCCGCACCTTGGCGGTGCCCGGATCGATCTTGACGACGCAGATATAGGCCCCGTAGGGAAACGTCAGGTTGGGCGGGTCGTAGACCGTCTCCGCGTCGAGGCCGGCTTCGACGCCCGCCGGCAGCTCGACCGATCCGCGCGCCGCCATCGCGATCTCCTGGATCGTCGCGCCCTTCTCGGGGTCGCCCTTGACGAACCAGCGGCCCTTCTCCCACTCGAGGTCATCGGCCGAGGCCTCGAGCATCGCCGCCGCCACGATCCGCGCCCGGTCGCGGACCTTGCGCGCGACGAGCGCGGTGGCGGCGCCGCTCACCGGGGTCGAGCGCGACCCGTAGGTTCCGAGCCCGTAGGGCGTGACGTCGGTGTCGCCGTGGACCACGTCGATGTCCTCGGGCGGGATGCCCAGCTCCTCGGCGACGATCTGGGCGAAAGTGGTCTCGTGACCCTGGCCCTGGGTCTGCACGCTGATGCTGAGCTGCGCCTTGCCCGTCGGGTGCACGCGCAGCGCCGCCCCGTCGTTCATGCCCAACCCAAGGATGCTCATGTGCTTGCGAGGGCCCGCGTCCACCGCCTCGGTGAAAAAGCCGACGCCGATGCCCATCAGCTCGCCGCGTGTGCGCGCGGCTACCTGCTCGCGCCGTAGCGCGCCGTAGTCGGCGACATCGAGCGCCTTGCGCAGCGTCCGCTCGTAATCTCCGGAGTCGTAGACCCAGCCGGTCTTGCATTCGTAGGGGAACTGGTCGGGCCTGATCAGGTTCGCCAGCCGCAGTTCAGCGGCGTCGATTCCGAGCTCATAGGCAAGGCAGTCGACCATCCGCTCGACCAGGTACACCGCCTCGGCGATCCGGAACGAGCAGGCGTAGGCCACGCCTCCGGGCGCCTTGTTCGTGTACACGCCCGTGACGTGACAGTGGGCCGCCTCGATGTCATAGGAGCCGGTGAACACATGGAAGAAACCGGCCGGGTAGTTGGTTGGCTGGGCGGTCGCGTTGAACGCGCCGTGGTCGGCGATCACGTCGACCCGGACGGCGAGGATCTCGCCCTCGCGAGTGGCGGCGATCGCGCCTCGCATGGCGTAGTCGCGCGCGAATGCCGTCGACATCAGGTTCTCCGAGCGGTCCTCCATCCACTTGACGGGCCTGCCGGTTTCGAGCGCGGCGACGATCGCGCACACATAGCCCGGGTACACCGGCACCTTGTTGCCGAACCCGCCGCCGACGTCCGGGGAGACAACGCGAATCTTGTGCTCCGGCAGCCCGGTGAGGAGCGCGTACACGGTGCGATGGGCGTGGGGCGCCTGCGTCGTGCACCACACCGTGAGCTTGCCCGACACGGGGTCGAACTGTGCGACCGCCCCGCAGGTCTCCATCGGCGCTGGATGCGAGCGCGGGAACACGAGGTCCTGCTCGACGACGACGTCGGCTTTCGCGAACACCCGGTCGGTTGCCGCGCGGTCGCCCGACTCCCAGTCGAAGATGTGATTGTCCGTCTGTCCGGGCTTGTCGTCGCGGATCAGGGGGGCGTCCGGATCGAGCGCGCGGCGCGGATCGACGACCGTCGGCAGCAGCTCGTAGTCGACGTCGATCAGCTCGAGCGCGTCGCGTGCCGAGTAGCGGTCGTCCGCGACCACGAATGCGACCTCCTGACCCTGGAAGCGCACCTTGTCGGTGGCCAGCACCGCCTGCATGTCCCCTGACAGCGTTCGCATCCAGGCCAGTCCGCGGGCCTCGAGATCCGAGCCGGTGATCACGGCGTGGACCTTCGGATGCGCAAGCGCGGCGGACACGTCGATCGAGACGATCCGGGCATGCGCGACCGGGCTCCGCAGGACGGCGCCGTGGAGCATCCCGGCCAGCTGGACATCGTCGACGTACTGGCCCTGGCCGCGAATGAAGCGGGGGTCCTCCTTGCGCCGCATTCGCCCGAATCCGATCGGGTTCCCGTTAGTTGCGCTCACGAGCCGGCCCGATGTTCGGCCGCCCAGCGGACGGAGCGGACGATCGTGGCGTATCCCGTGCACCGGCAGATCTGGCCGGAGATCGCCTCGCGGATCTCGGCGTCGCTCGGATTCGGATTGCGATCGAGCAGTGCGCGGGCGGTGAGCATCATGCCGGAGGTGCAGAAGCCGCATTGCAGGCCGTGCATCTCCATGAACCCGACCTGGATGGGATCGAGGACGCCGCCGGCGGCGAGCCCCTCGACCGTCCGGATCTCGTAGCTGGCGGCAGTGGCCGCAAGGACGGTGCACGACTTGACCGGCTCACCGTTCATCAACACCACGCACGTGCCGCAGTTCGACGTGTCGCAGCCCCAGTGCGTGCCCGTCAGGGCGAGTTCGTCGCGCAGGAAATGCACGAGCAACATGCGCGGCTCCACGTCGCGCGTGTGCTCGCGGGAATTCACGGACACTGTGACCTGCATGTCCCGCAATGATGACGATCGCAACCGGCGCGGCCGGAGGCCGCTAGCTCAGGCGGCTCTGCGCGCAGCGACAGCGGGAACCACGTGGGGCGTCCACTCGAGCTCGGCCGCGGGCTTGGGCTTCGAGATCACATAGCCCTGGACGAGGTCGCAGCGCAGTCCGGTGAGCAGGCCCAGGCAATGCTCGTCTTCGACGCCTTCGGCCACCACCCGCAAGCCGAGCGCATGGGCGAGCTCGACGGTGGCGCGCACGAGGGCGAGGTCACGGCCCTCGGGGGCCTCGCTCAGGCGCGTGATGAAGCTGCGGTCGAGCTTGAGCTCGCCGACGGCGAGGCTGCCCAGATAGGCGAGCGAGGTGAAGCCGGCGCCGAAGTCATCGACTGAGACCACGAGCCCGAGATCGTGGAGCTTCTGGATCGCGTCCTGGGAGCGCTCGAAGTCGGCGATCGCGGTCGTCTCGGTCATCTCGAGCACGAGGGCGTCCGGGCCAAGACCGTAGCCCGCGAGGAGCCGCGCTACGAGATCCGGGAAGTCGGCGTTCAACAGGTCCGAGGCGGAGATGTTCACCGAGACAGTCAGGTTCTTTCCGGCGGAGCGCCACGTGGCGCATTGGAACATGGCTTCGTCTAGGACAAGCGCGGTCAGCCCGCGCATCAGGCCGGCGTCCTCGGCCAACGTGATGAACTCGAGCGGGGGGATGGACCCGAGGCGCGGATGGATCCATCGCACGAGCGCCTCGACCGCTGTGATCTCCCCGGTCGAGAGCTCGACCTGCGGCTGGTAGTGGAGCTCGAGCTGACGCTCCTCGATCGCCGTTCGCAGCTCCTCGACCAGCTGCACGCGGTTGGCGGCGCCGTCGAGATCCTCCTGGTAGATCGCAAAGTTCTTGCCGGCGAGCTTGGCCCGGTACATCGCAAGGTCGGCGCAGCGCACGAGGTCGGCTGAGCTGGTGGCGTCGTCGGGGAGGACCGCGATCCCGATCGCCGCGCCGATCTGCGCCCGGACCGCGTCGAGCGCGAACGGCTCTTCGATCTCGGCGGTCAGCCGTCCGGCCACCGTTGCGGCGTAGTCGGCGTCGGCGTCAAGCAGCGCCACCGCAAACTCGTCGCCGCCGAGGCGGACGACCAGGTCGGAGCTGCGCAGCGAGCCTTGGAGCCGCGCGCCGAGCTGCCGCAGCAGCTCATCCCCGGTGGCGTGCCCGAAGGAGTCGTTGATCTCCTTGAAGCGGTTGAGGTCTAGGAACATGAACGCGATGCTGCGCGCGTCGGCGTCGCCTTCGCCGTGCTCGGCGGCGACCGAGTCGAGCAGCTCGTACAGCGAGCGGCGGTTGCCGAGGCCGGTCAGCTGGTCGGTGATCGACTCGCGCCGGCGCTGCTCAGTTAGCGAGCGCAGGCCGACGAGCGACAGGCCCGAACGGATGCCGGCGGCGACGAGCGTGGCGGCGGCCAGCGCGACTGACACGGCGCCGACGTGATGGAGCGAGCCGACGAACAGAATCAGGAGCGCCGAAGCCGCGGCTAGCGCGGGGAGGGCGAATCCAGGAGGCTCCTCGGCGACCAGCGGCCTGACCGCCGGCGACCTGATCCAGACCGCGATCGAGACGAGGAGGATCGCCACCGGCCAGGCGACGTCGTTGAACACCATGCCAACGTGCGAGGTCGTGCCGAGCACGTTGAAGATGTCGCCGACCGTGTTGAGCGCGTAGCCGGCGGCTAGCAGCAGCCATGGCAGCTTGCGCTTGCCGGGCACGATCGCGGCGCCGCCGACGACGAGCCCCAGCAGCAGCACGTCGCCGACCGGGTAGGCCAGATTGACCATGACGCTGGCAGCGCTTCCGCCAGCGTGGTGGAGCACGTCCGTGAACGCGAACGTGGCGCAAACCGCCGCGGCGCCGAAGCCCGCCACCGCGCCGTCGAGCCAGCCGGCGAGGCTGAAGCGCCTGACGCTACGGCGGAGCAGCAGCATCAGCGCGACGTACGTCACCAGATAGAAGGTCAGGTAGAAGCCGTCGGCGAGCGATGGCGAGGGCGGCGTCGCGCCGCCGAGCGACTCGATCGTGAGCACGAGGTCCCCGACCGCCCAGCACAGGAGGCCGATCCCGAGGAGTGCGGGCACGGCGCGACCGTGCTTGAGGTCGGCGGCCTTCAGGACGCACAGCAAGCCGGTGACGATTTCAAGCCCGTCGACTCCCCAGCCGTCGAGCCAGGACCAGTCCACTCCGAGCGCGTCGAGCACCACGTAGGCGATCACCAGCACCGTGAGGACCGCAAACGCGGTCCACACGAGCTTGTGCACGCGATCGGCGGCGCGGCGGCGCGGGGGATGCAGGGCAGCCCGGAGTGAGGCGCCCGTGTCGTCGCCGGTCATGGCTTGCTGTTTTCGGGGAGGTGTCTCATGAGGGTCCTGTGGTTATGGCCCTACCGCTCGTGTTCGGCCGATCCCCCCGAAACTTGCGCTTCGGCTGCACAATCCGTCCCGCCGGCCCCGCGCGCAGCCGGTTGCGCTCGACCGGCGTGCTGGGTCGGGCGCGAGGGCCGCGAGCCGGGCGCCGCAGCCTCGCCATCAGCGTTGTCGCGGGCGTGGGTCTGCAGCGAGACGAGGTCGCCCGATGGCGGAACGGGTCGCTCGCGGCCCGCGAAATAACCTGCATAATCCGACAATCGAGGCGCCGGCGGCGACCGTGTCACAGGGTGCATGTGGGGCATGCGCGACACGGCACGGTCCGGCCCGGGCGCGTCAAATGTCAGGTTTCGCAGGTCGGGTCAGGTTTCGCAGGTCGGCGCGACCGCCGGCCCGCGAGACCGGGGTTTCAGACGCGGTGGACGGCGGCGAGCAGGCCGGCGTAGGAGCGGACGAGCGCGGCGCGCTCCTCCTCGATCAGCGGGCTGGCGGGGTCTTTGCCCTCGCGCACCCATTGATCCGAGTAACGCATCGCCAGCGCCCGCTGCTCGGCGGCGACCGCCACCTCCGCCTCGGTGACCCCGTACACGTACGCGTACAGGGCCGCCAGCGCGGCGATCAACGGACCCTCGCCGTCGGCGCCGGCAGCGGAGCCGTCGTGCTGATGCTCCCGGTGAGCGCGCCACCACTCGACCTCGAGCTCCGCGGCCCGGCGGGGATCGAACGTTTCCCCGTGGCGCTCGGCGACGAGCCGGTAGAAGCGCTCCATCGCCCGGCGCGCCCCGGCGGGGTCGTTGTCGGGGTACGGGGCCCACAGCTGGTTGGCGCGGAGAACGAGCCAGGCGCCGTGGATGGTCGACGGCCACGACAGTCCGAATGCGTGACGCGTGAGCGAAACCGCCGAGCGCAGGAACGCCACCCACTCGTGGCGGTAGTAGGCGACCCACGCGGCCGCCTCGAGCCCCCCGATCTCACGAGGATCGAACGACCGGTGCGGCTTGACGGCCGACCCGGGTCGGGGCCGGCGGGTCCGGCGGTTGCGGATGGCGTTCGGCATGTCCGCCGGCGACCGTAACCGATCCAGGCGGGCCGGTCGGCAGGACGGCAATCGGCCGCCTCGCAGAAGGTGTGCGGGTCGTCACCAAGGGTGGGTATCGGGCGCGACTGCGGCGACGTACGTTTGCACTCGTTCACCGTCCACACGAGGAGCACCAAGCAATGACTCGCATCACCGACCCGGACTTTCGCCTGCGCGATCACTACACGCCGCCGACGCTGCCGCCGTCGCCCAAGACGGGCCTGAACCTCTCGACGCTCCACAAGCCGACGCTGAAGCTGTCGGACTACATCCACCCCGAGCTCGCCAATCCGCCGGCGGCGGTGTCGCGCCCGCATCCGGGGTTCGCGTGGGGCATGCTCGCGAACGACACGATTGGCGACTGCGTGATCGCGATGATGCTCCACTCGATCGAGGACTTCCATCTCGACACGGGCACCCCGGTGCCGGCGTTCACGGAAGCCGACGCGATCAGCATCTACTCGGCGATCACCGGCTACGTGCCGGGCGACCCGTCGACCGACCGGGGGACGGACGAGAGCGCGGCCATGCGCTACTGGGAGCACCCCGGACTGACGACGACCGACGCCGGCCAGCACACGATCCTCGCGACGGTGGCGGTCAATCCGAGCAACCTCAACGAGTGCCGGATCGCGATCGACGAGTTCGTCGATCTGCAGATCGGGATCGCGTTGCCGACCACCGCGCAGGGGCAGACGGAGTGGACCGTCGTCGGCGACGGCAAGACCGGCAAGAGCGCCCCGGGCTCGTGGGGCGGCCACGGCATCCCCTACCGGGAGTACGACGCGGAGACGTTCAAGTGCGTCACCTGGGGCGCGGAGCTGCTGCTCACCGTGCCGTTCCACCAGGACTACGCGCAGGAGGCCCACGTCGTCGTCACCAAGGAGATGCTCAGCAATACCGGCGTGGGACCCTCGGGCGTGGCCTGGGACGAGTTGATCGCCGACATCAAGGCGCTGCCTCGTCAACGAGACGCGGGTGATCCTGCAGGGGCTCCTCAGGCGGCGCTCGCGTGAGCGAGGCCAACGCTCTCGCGCGTGCGAGAGTGAGCCTGCTGGCGTAGAGCAGTCCGAGGGGCTTCGGAGACATCCCGGGGAGGCGCATCCTCAGTGCGCCTCCCCTTTGCGTGTTCATTCGCTACGTATTGCTGTCGATCTCGTGACATACCTCGCGCGGTCGGGGGTGTGCCCGCCGCTGATGGCCTACCCTCGCCCGTGGCGCCGGGGGAGGCGCCCAGATCCCGGCTGGGAGCCGGGCACTGGATCGTCGTCGACCAGGTAGGAGCGAGGTATGAATCCGCGCGGCAAGAGCAGGTTTCTGATCACGATCGGGCTCGTCGCCGTGGTGGCGCTGGCGGCATGGACCGGCACCTCGGGCGCGGCAAGCTCGTCAAGAGCGTCCTCGCACCAGGCGGCACAGTGCTCGTCGAGCGACAACAGCGCGCGGAACCCCGCAAACCCGCTCGACACCGCAGGGTTCACCGGCACCGACCCGCTCGCAGGCGCGAACCTGTTCATCGAGAGCCCATGGCAGTACGGAGGGGACGCCGCCGACGCGATCGCCAACGAGGTCGGCCTCGGGTATCTCAGCAAGGAGCAGAGCGGGACGCCGATCCCGTGGGCACAGTTCGAGGCCCGCGTCAACAAGATGCATCTGTCGCGCGCGGTCTCCTATCGCGTCGACCAGCTCGAGAAGATCGGCAACTACCCCCAGGCGCATCAGTTCAGCCTGTACACCGCCGGCGGTTCAGGACCCGCGATCTTCACGCAGGTGCAGAACTACCTGTGCCGGATGCAGCGGACCGATCCCGGAGCGGCGGCCGAGATCACCACGTACTTCGTCAAGCACGGCGGCGGCTGCAACCCGGCCGTCAACCCGAACTTCGACGCCGAGGTCAGCGCGTTGAAGGAAGCGGTCGGGAACTTCCCCGCGGTGATCTTCGTCGAGGAGGATGCGATCGACACGATCTGCTGGAAGAACCCGGCGGCGATCACCAACCGCGAGGCGCTGCTCAAGGACGAGATCGACCAGCTGTCCCAGCTTCCGCACGCGCTGCTGTACGTCGAGGGCGGCACCTCGGATGCGAACTCGCCGGCCCAGGCGGCCCGCGTGCTGAACGCGAGCGACGCGTCCAAGATCCGCGGCTTCTTCACGAACGACACGCACTTCAACTGGGCCTACAAGGAGATCCAGTACGGCAACAAGGTCTCCAAGCTGACCCACGGCCTGCACTTCGTCGTCGACACCCGTGGCGACGGCAACGGCCCACTGCGCAACCCGCACCCGGTGACGCAGGGGAACGAGCAGCTCTGCAACCCGCCCGGACGCGGGCTCGGTCCGAAGCCGGGCGCGAGCAACGGGCAGTCCTACGGGATGTACTCGCCCAACCTCGACGGGTTCGTGTGGGTCACGACGCCCGGTGAGAGCGCCGCGCCGACGTGCCCCGGCCGCTCGGCGCACTACGCCGCATCGGGGATCTTCGACGAGGGAATCGCGATCGGCTACGCCTCGCGCGCGAACGACCGGATCGGCCCGTCGCCGCGTTTCAAGAGCAGTAAGTGGTAGGCGCAGGGTGGGCCGGCTCGGATCTGGGAGGGTGATCCGAGCCGGCCGCTCTCGCACGCTCGCTCAGCGCTCTTCGACGATCAGGAGCGTGTTGCCGTCGGGGTCGCGGAACCAGAGCATCGGCGGGATCGGATCGCCCATCCGCGAGACCTCGGCGTCGACATCCACCCCGCTCGACTGGAGCTGGGCGTGGGTGGCGTCGATGTCGTCGGTGGTCAGGATGATCCCGGTCTCGACGCCAGTCTGGTCGATGCCCGGCCGCGGCGGCGCGAGCGCGATCCCGGTGCTGCCGCCCGGCGGATACACCTCGACCCAGCGGTACTTGTCGCCGAACGGGATGTCGGTGCGCTTCTCGAAGCCGAGCGTCTCGTAGAACTTGATCGAGCGATCCTGATCGGTCGCCATCACGCTCACGAGGCTGATCGAGCCGATCCGGCTCTGAGTAGTGCTCACTGTGACCTCCTTGGAAGTGGATTCACCGGCTACGACCTCGGTGGCGCCGAGAACTCATCGGTTGGCGTGAGGACCCTATGCTCCCGGTGGTATGCAACCCCTCGCGTCCACGTGTGGGCACGGTTGTCCGGCGCTCACGCTGCGGGGATTCTGTAGCTCGTGAGCGTGGTCCCGACCGGCGCCGGCGCTCAGACCGGCGGCACGAAGATGCTCCTCGTCGACCTGCGCGGCGGGTTGCTGCTCCTCAACGAGGCGCGCTGCCGGACGGTCGAGCGGGCGTTCGGAGTACGGAGGGATCAGGTCAATCTCACTACGGTGATCGCGTTGCTGCTGGTGGCGGAGCAGGTTCGCCGGAGGACCGAGCAGCTCAAGCCCGGGCGGCGAGCGTCCCTTTCCGACTACGCGATCGGCGCCGGCGCGCTCAGGGAATCGATCTACAGCGTCGCCGGGCCGGCCTCCCGCGACACGCCGTTGGTGGGCACGCTGATCATCCTTGCGATCTTCGGAGGTCTGGCGCGTCAGCCTGTGGTCAGATCTATACACGGCGTCAAGACCTCGTCGAGGCGGCTGCACACAACCTTCCTCCGCCGCTACGGCCACCTCATCGGCCGCAGCCGGCGGGGTTGATCATCCGGCGCATTGCGCTCACCCGCTGATTGTGAGAAAGTTCACATGTGGGTGTTAGGGCGGTGCTTACCGGGACCGCGGCGCTAGCCGCGGCCCTCGCTCTGGGGGCGATCGGACCGTCGGTGGCGGCCGCGGCCGTGGTTTTCGACGCCGCGCCGGCGATGGACACCAACCAGACCTCGGCAACCTTCCGCTTCCACGACAGCGGCGGGTTGACATCGTTCAACTGCAAGCTGGATTCAGCCGCCTTCAGCGCGTGCACGTCCCCAGTCACCGTCTCGAATCTGTCCGAGGGCAGCCACACATTCGCGGTCGAAGCGATCGGGACCGGCGCGTCTTCGCCCGAAAGCCGCACATGGACGGTCGACCTGACGCCGCCGACCACGCAGGTCACCGGACATCCGCCGACGCTGACGAACTCGACGACGGCAACGTTCACGTTCACCTCCCCGGACGCGACCGCGACGTTCCGATGCTCGCTGAACGGCGCCGCGCCACAGGGGTGCACGTCGCCAGTCGTCTACTCGGGCCTCGCCGACGCCACCCGCTCGCTGCTGATCCAGGCGGTGGATCCCGCGGGCAACGTCGACACCCAGGCGCAACCGATCGTTTGGACTGTGGACAACACGCCACCGGATACCACGCTGGCGAACCCGGGGGACCTCGTCGCGCAGGACGTGGCGGTGTTCTCGTTTACGTCCACTGAGGCCGGCTCGACGTTCCAGTGTGCGTTCGGTAGCGCGGCCTTCAGCGCCTGCACCTCGCCGGACGCCGTCGACATTCCGGGCTCCGGGGCACAGGTGTTCAAGGTCCGGGCCATCGATGGCGCCGGCAACGTCGATCCGACGCCGGCTGTCTACCGGTGGACGAGTGACCTGACGCCGCCCAAGCGGCCGAAGGTCACGATCTTCGCCGACCCGGTGGCCAGCGCCGGCAGGGTCGCGCCGGTGCCGGTGGCACAGCGAAACCCCGGGCTGGGGGTGACGTTCACGGCTCCCCTGGCGAAGCTCCTGACGACTCCGGCGTTCCTGCTGTCGACCAAGCTGCGCGCCCAGTGGTCGAGCGACTCGACCGCGAAGTCCTACGACGTCACGGTCGACGCGTTTCCGCAGGACTCGACCGGTATGGGCTTCCACGGCGAGGACCTCGACTACCAGACGCAGTACCCGCATACGAAGCGAACCGCGCTGATCCTGCACCTGTACCCCGGCACGACCGTGTGCGTGAAGGTGGACGCCACCGACAAGGTGGGCAACACCTCCAGGACCAGGACCACGTGCACGACGATTCCGGTCTCGTTCACCCCCCGCGACGTCGGGCCCCCGCCGGTCAAGGACTCGAAGGCGTTCCGCGGCTACTACATCATCCTCGGTGACAAGGGCTACGAGTTCGTCCAGGACATGAGTGACGAGTTCTTCGCGACGCCGAGCCACGCCGCACTGGTCGCCGAGCGCTGCGGCACCTGCGGCGTGGTCGAGTTCGATTTCGACAGGTTCGTCGGCAATCCCCACGACAAGCTCCACAAGCTGGCGACGGTCAACCTGAACGGATCGAACAAGAGCGGCGACTTTGATCTGATCAACGTGGCGCTCCCGGTCCACCGGCTGGAGCGCGACGGCATGGGGGACCTCGTGATCAGGAGGCTGTCCGGGCACCCGCGGATCGCCGGCATCGGGATCAGCAACTAGCGGAGAGCGTCAGCGCTCCGCGGGCGGCACATCCCGGAGCTTTTCGACCAGCTCCAGCACCTGCTCCATCGAGTACCGGAGGCTGCGCCGCCGCGCGTCGGGCGAATGGTTGACGAGGCCGGTTCCCTCCCGCCACGCGCGCTGCGGGCGGATCGGCCGCGGCGCGAATCCGCCGCCGCAGTTCGGGCACACGTTGTGGAGGGTGTGCTCGACGCAGTCGGCGCAGAACGTGCACTCGTACGCGCAGATCCGTGCGTTCGGCGCGGCCGGGGGCAGATCGACGTCGCACAGCTCACAGTTGGGGCGCAGGGCAAGTATGGGAACCTCGCGGCCGTTATGGGACCCTTCGGATAGTGAACATTCTGATCTACGGAGACACGGAAACCTCGCCGACGCTCCGACACGAGGTGCCGGTGCCGATCGGGGACGCGTTCCTGTACCTCGAGTCCGACGGCCGGCGGGCCGTGCTGACCAACGCGCTCGAGGAGATGAGGCTCGCGCGCGCGGTTCCCGACGTGGAGCGTCTGCAGATCAACGAGTTTGGGAGGGACGAGCTGATCGCCGCGGGGATGCCGCTGTGGAAGATCGGGCTGGAGGTCTGCGCGCGCGCAGCCGCGGCGATGGGCATCCGCGAGGCGGTCGTTCCGCCGAGCTTCCCGATGGCGCTGGCCGATCGGCTGCGGGCCGACGGCGTCGAGCTCACCGCGGACGCGAAGTTGTTCGCCGAGCGCCGACGGCACAAGACCGAAGCCGAGATGGCGGGCATCCGGCGAGCGGCCGTCGCCGCGGTCGACGCGATGGGGGAGGCCGCGACCATGCTGCGCGAGGCGTCAATCCAGGGTGAGGAGCTAAGGCACGGCGGCGAGCAGCTGACCGCCGAGTCGGTGCGCGGGCGCATCCGCGACGTGTGCGCCCGCGCCGGCGCGGCGGCTCCCCCAGACGTCATCGTCAAGCCGATGGGCCCGAATCCGAGCATCGGTCATGACCCGGGGTCGGGACCGCTGCCCGCTCACGCGCCGATCCTGATCGACCTCTGGCCCCAAGACGAGGAATCGAGCTGCTGGGCGGACATGACGCGCACATTTGTCCGGGGTCAGGTCAGCGATCAGATCGCCGAGCTGCACGCGCTCGTTGTCAGCGCCCACGAGCAGACGTGCGGTGCGGCTCGGGCCGGCGTCAAGGGGTTCGAGCTGTTCGACATCGTCTGCGACGTATTCGAAGCCGCGGGCCACCCGACGGGAAGGACGAAGCAACCGGGCGAGACCCTCCGCGAGGGCTTCTACCACGGCCTCGGCCACGGAGTCGGGCTCGATGTCCACGAGTCGCCGGGGCTTGGCAGATCCGGGATCGAGCCGCTGATCGCCGGCGACGTGATCGCGGTCGAGCCGGGACTCGTGGTGCGGTCTGCCGGCGGCGTGGGCGTCGAGGACCTGCTGGTGATCACCGATGACGGCAGCGAGCGGTTGACCGGCTTCCCATACCGGCTCGCGCCGTAGTCGACGGGGCCGCAAGCTTGACTTAGGTCTGCCGAGCTGTAGGGTCGCTCCCGGGAAGGGTTCATAGCGGAGCGAGGAGATGGTCATGCGAGACATGACGGCCCGGGTGGCAGCCGCGATCACGCTGGCGGCATGCGCTGTCGGATTCACCGCGGAAGGCGCGTCGGCATCGGTGGCGCACCACCGTCCGGGACCGAATCTCGGCCCCAACGTGATCGTGCTGAGCCCGAGCATGCCGCAGGCGACGATCCAGTCGACGCTCAACGCGATCGCCACGCAGCAGATCCCAAACCAGTTCGGAACCCAGCGCTACGCGATTCTGTTCGAGCCCGGAACGTACGGGTCCGCCTCCGATCCTCTGGTGTTCCAGGTCGGCTACTACACCCAGGTGGCGGGGCTTGGCGCGGAGCCCGGCGACGTCGTCATCAACGGTGCGATAGACGTGTTCAACGGAAGCGATGGCACGGGACTCGACAACTTCTGGCGGTCGCTCTCGAACGTGACGGTCAACGTGACGCTCCCGAGCTCACCGCCCAACTACGCCCCCGCGCCGCCCGAATCGCCCGCGTGCGCCAACCAACAGGAGTTCTGGGCGGTATCCCAGGCTGCGCCAATGCGACGCGTGATCATGAATGGGAACGTCTTTCTCTTCGATTACTGCAGTACGGGGTTCGTCAGCGGGGGGTTCGTCGCCGATGACACATTCCAGAACGGCGCGGTGATCAACGGCTCACAGCAGCAGTTCTTCTCACGCAACAGTGACATCGACAGCTGGACCAACGGGGTGTGGAACCAGGTGTTCCTCGGCGACAATGGCGCGCCGGCGACGGCGTTCGGGCCGGGAACCAACCAGTACACGACCCTGCCGACCGCCCCGGTGTCCGAGGAGGAGCCGTTCCTGTACACCGATTCAACCGGCGGCTACAACGTGTTCGTTCCCGCTGTCCAGCACGGCTCGGTCGGGCCGTCGTACGCCGGCGGCGCGACGCCCGGAAGCTCGATTCCAATCCGCCGATTCTTCATCGCCGAGCCGAGCACGCCGCTGTTCGTGATCAACACGGCGCTGGCGCTCGGACAGAACCTGATCCTGACTCCCGGGATCTACAACCTGCACGGAACCATCGACGTCACCCGTCCCAATACGGTGGTGCTGGGGCTCGGCTTCCCGACGCTAATCCCTCAGAACGGGAACGTGTCGATGCAGACCGCCGACGTCCCGGGGATCAAGCTGTCGGGGATGATCTTCGACGCCGGCCCGCGGAACTCCAGTGCGCTGCTCGAGGTGGGCGGCCGGAACTTCCGCCTCGGCCGGGCGTCGTGGACGCACAGCGCGAACGACCCGACGCTCGTGCAGGACGTGTTCTTCCGGGTCGGCGGTGCCGAGCCCGGACAGGCGACCGACAGCCTCGTCGTCAACGACGACGACGCGATCCTCGACGACGTGTGGGCGTGGCGCGCGGATCACGGCGCCGGCGTCGGCTGGACCAGCAACCGCGCCGACACGGGCGTGATCGTCAACGGCGACCATGTGAGCGCATACGGCCTGTTCGTCGAGCACTACCAGAGGTTCGACGTGGTCTGGAACGGGCAGGACGGCGAGGACGTGTTCTTCCAGAACGAGATGCCCTACGACCCCCCGAGCCAGTCAGCCTGGATGTCGAGCCCGACCACCGATGGCTACGCCGCGTTCCTCGTGACCCCGAGGGTGAAGACCTTCCAGGGCTACGGGATGGGCAGCTATTCGTTCTTCGACCTCGGCGTGCCGATCTTCGCGACACAGGCGTTCCAATCCCCCGACACCCCGGGCGTGCAGTTTCACGACCTGCTGACGATCTTCCTCAACGCCACCGGAGGCAGTGGCGGCATCAACTCTGTGATCAACGGAGTCGGCGGATCGTCGACCGCTGCCAACCCGGACACGCCGGTCGACGTTCTGAGCTATCCGTAACCGGTCACGCCGCTCGCGCAGGTCACGAGCCCGGGAGGGCGCGGGCCATACGCGCGACCGCGTCCGACAGGTGCTCCGGGCTGGTGGCGAAGTTGACGCGGACGTGGCCGGCGCCGGGCGCGCCGTAGTCGAGGCCGCGGCCGAGTGCGACTCGCCCTTGCGTCAGGAAGACCTCGGCCGGCTCATCACCGAGCCCGAGGCCGGTGCAGTCGAGCCACGCGAGATAGGTCGCCTGCGGTGGCTTCCACGCGATCGCCGGCAGGCGCTCGGCGAGGTCGCGGCCCAGCTGGTCCCGATTGGCGGCGAGTTGCGCGATCACCGCGTCGAGCCACGCGTCGCCGTCGTCGAACGCCGCCTCGGACGCGATCACGCCGAGCAGCCCCGCGTGCTCGTGCAGCGGGGGCATGCGGTCGACGAGCTCGCGGGCGGCCGGATCGGCAGTCACCACGAGCGCCGTCTTGAGCGCCGCCAGGTTGAACGCCTTGGACGCCGAGGTCACGGACACGCCCCAGCGCCGGGCGGCGTCGGAGACCTCGAGCCACGGGATATGCGTCGCTCCGGGCAGCGTCAGCGGGGCATGGATCTCGTCGGCCAGCACCCACACCTCGCGCTCGGCGCAGCGCTCGGCGATCGCCTCGAGCTCGTCGCGGGCGAGCGCACGGCCCGTGGGGTTGTGAGGGCTGGCCAGCACGAGCGCCCGGGCGCCGGCGGCGAGCGCCGCGTCGAGGCCATCGAGGTCGAGCGACCCGTCGGGGTCCAAGGCGATCTCGATCAGCTTCACGCCGGCCGTGGGCAGCATGCCGAAGAACGGCGGGTAGGCGGGAGTCGCGAACGCGACCGCCTCCCCTGGCGCGGCGATCACCCGGCACAGCTCGACGAGCCCGATCATCACATCGGGAACGAGTGCGATCTGCTCCTCGTCGACGGTCCACTGCAAACGCCGGGCGGCGAAGCGGACGAACGAGCTCCGCAGCAAGGACCGCGCCGGCGCGGGGTAACCGAGGTCGCTTCGGTCGATCGCGTCCCGCAGTACCTCGACCACGGGCGGCGCTAGTGGAAAGTCCATCTCGGCGATCGTCGCGCTTAGCACGTCGGCGTCATGCGCCGCCCATTTCTCTCCGGCGCGGCGGTGGAGCGCCTCGACGGTGGGAACGCTCAGATCGATGGCCACGACGTGGTGGAGCTTGTCAGATACGGTCTACGCGATCCCGTGGCTGACAAGACTGTGGCTGAGGTAGCGGTGCAGGCCTGCCTGAACGGCGGGCGCACGCGCTCCGACCACGTCGCGGTCCCGCAGACGCCGGCCGAGCTCGCGGCCGACGCGGTCGCGGTCAGGCGAGCCGGTGCGTTCGCGGTGCACGTGCATGCGCGCGACGGCCGCGGTCGCGAGACGATGGCGGCAGCCGCGTGCGACGCGGCGGTCGCCGCGATCCGTGCGGCGGCACCGGGGTTGCCGGTCGGCCTGTCGACGTCGGCGACGATCGATCCCGATCCTTTCGCCCGGGCGGCGGCCATGCGAGCGTGGCGCCACGCGCCCGACTTCGTCTCGGTCAACCTGGCCGAGCTCGGCTGGGCGGGCGTCGTCCGTGCCGCGGGGCACGCGGGCATCGCGGTCGAGGCCGGTCTCGCCACCCCCGACGAAGCCGAGGAGCTCGCGCGCAGCCCGTTCGCGCACCAGGTCCTGCGGGCGCTGGTCGAGGTCACGGGTGGCGCGGACGAGGCGCGGGCGATCGCGGAGCGGATCCCACACGAGGTCCGGCAGCTGTGGCACGGCCAGGGTGAGCGGACGTGGGAGGTGATGGGCGCGGCGATCGCAGCCGGCCACGCCGTTCGCGTCGGCTTCGAGGACGTGCTCGTGCTGCCCGACGGACGGGCGGCCGAGAACAACGCCGAGCTCGTCGCGGCGGCGTTGGCGCTCGGCGCCGACGGCTAATTCACGTTCACGGCCGCTGGCTCGTGCGGGTCGAGCGCCGGCGCGCCGACGACGCGCTCCAGCCAAGCAGCGAACAGCCTCCGGGCCAGACCCGTCATCTCGTCCTCCGCCGCCGCGACCTGATCGAGCAGCCGCGGCATCGCGCCTTCGCCCATCAGCGCCTCGAGGCTCTCGGCGTAAGCGGGCACCTCGCCCCATTCGGCGGCGAGCCCCGATCCGACCTCGATGTGGAACTGCACGCCGTAGGCCCGGTTCACGACGAACGCCTGCTGCTCGCACGCGACCGATCGCGCCAGCCGAACGCCGCCGCCGGGAAGCGCGAACGTGTCGGCGTGCCACTGCAGCGCCACGAACTCATCGGGCATCACCGAGAACACGGGATCCGACGCGCCGGCGGCGGTCCGGAACACCGGAAGCACGCCCACCTCGGGGCTCGGGCCGGGGGCGACGCGCGCGCCGAGGCTGGCTGCCAGCAGCTGCGCCCCGAGGCACACGCCCCAGAACGGCGTCCCCGCGGAGGCGGCCTCGGCGATCAGCCGCTTCTCGTCTCGCAGCCACGGCAGGCGGTCGTCCTCATAGGCGCCCATCGGGCCGCCCATCGCGATGATCCCGTCGAACGCGCGCCAGTCAGGTAGCGGCTCGCCTTGGTCGACCATCACCCGGCGCAGCGCGCCGCCCCGGTCGAGCAACTCGTCCTCGTAGGCGCCGGGCGGCTCGCAGGCGATGTGCTGCAGGACGAGCAGGTTCGCACCCGTACGGGTCACTCGTCGCCCGGTCATGCGATGAGCGTACTAGCGATGTTCCCGATTGAAGCGCGGGCCGTATGGGTATCCCGTGCCGCGACAAGAAGTCGTCGCGGGGAGGTGCACGTGCAGCTCGAACTGATTCTCCTAACGGTCGCGGGGCTCTGGGTCTTGGTCATGGCCTCGGTCGTATCGCTGTGCATGGCAGCGCAGCGCGGCGACGCGCGGGAGCGGGAGATGGCCGCGACTTCCGCGGCGGTGCGTCGCGGTGCGTCGGCGGCGGTGCGTCGCGGTACTTCGGGTCCGCGCGGAGCGGCCCGCATCAGCCGGCTGCCGGTTGGCTCCGGCCGTCGGTAATCGCCGCGATCCAGCTGCCGAGTTGTCATTAGGCTGGACCTGAACAGCGTTCCCTCTGCGACAGCGAGGCAGGTCCATGCAATTCGGCATCACCGACCACGTCGACGCATCCGGAATCCCGCCGGCCGAGCTGCTCGAGCAGAGGCTCCGACTGGTGGAGCTGTATGACGGCCTCGGGTTCGACCGGTACATGGTCACCGAGCATCACGGCACGCCGCTGTGCCTGGTCCCGTCGCCGCATCTGTTCCTGGCGGCGGCGTCGCAGCGAACGAGCCGGATCCGGCTCGGGACGCTGGTGACGCTGCTGCCGCTGTACAACCCGGTGCGGCTGATCGAAGAGGTGGGGATGCTCGACCTGCTCAGCGGTGGCAGGCTCGAGCTCGGGATGGGTCGCGGCGTCTCGGCGCCGGAGATCGCGACCTATGGGATCGACCCGAGCGACACCCCGGAGATGTTCGACGAGGCGTACGAGATGCTGATCGAGGGCCTCACGTCGGAGGTCCTGTCGCACGAGGGTCGCTTCCACTCGATCGCGAATGTGTCGATGGTGGTGCCACCGCTTCAGCAGCCCCGACCGCCGCTGTGGTACGGCGTCGGTTCGGTGCAGCGCGCCCAGTGGGCCGCGCGCAACGGCATCAACATCATGGCGTTGCGGCCCGCCAAGGTGGTCCGCCCATTCACCGATGCGTTCTGCGAGGCGTGGGAGGAAACCGGGCGCCCGGTTGAGCAGCGGCCGCTCCGCGGCGTCGACCGGCCGCTGGTGCTCGCCGAGGACGGCGCGCAGGCGAGGCGGATCGCGACCGAGGCCCACGCCGGCTTCCACCACTCGCTGATGCTCCTGTGGGAGCGCGCCGGCATCTCCCCGCCGACGAACTTCCCGCCCACGTTCGAGCTCTGGCAGCAGGCCGGCGGGGCGTTCGCCGGAACGCCCGAGGGTGCCCGCGAGTTCATCGCCGAGACCGTCGAGGTCGCGGGGCTCGACACGATGAACTTCCACATGGCGTTCGGCAACATCAGCTACGACAACGTGTGCCGGACCGCCGAGCTGTTCGCGGCCGAGGTGATGCCTGCGTTCGCCGAGGCCGGCGCCCCCGAGCCCGGCGTCCCCGGGCCCGGCGTCCCCGGGCCCGGCGTCCCCGGGCCCGGCGTCCCCGGGCCCGGCGTCCCCGGGCCCGGCGTCCCCGAGCCCGGCGCCCGCGAGGCCCGGCCGTAGTCGCCCGGGGTCAGACTCGCTGACTGACCGGGCCGGCGTCGCGGCCGAGGAAATCCGCCTCTGCCTCGCCGAGCGGGGTCGCCGCCGGCGCGCCGTGCAGATACTCGCCGGCGATCGCGCCCCAGTCGGCGCCGGCGCGCAGCTGCCACAGGACGATCGCGACGATCCCGTGTAGCCGCCGGATCAGCACGGTCTCGGCCGGCAGCGTGAACTGGTTCATCTGCTCTCGGACGTTGGTGTCGCGCTGCTCGTCGGCCGGGTCACGGTTGCGGCCGCGACGCTGCCGGTCCTCGGATCCGAACCGGTGGTGACCCGGGACCGCGTACCACCGGGTGGCGTGGCGCATCATCCGCAGCGCCAGTTCGGCGTCGACGGCATCCGCCCGCTCGGCCGGCAGGTAGCCGCCCGCGATCAGCGCCGACTTGAGCGCGGGCGCGTCCTTGTCGCGGACGGCCAGGGCGATCGACTGCTCGGCTGTCACGCGATCGTCACCCACGTCTCGCAGGAGGCCGTAATCGAGGAACGCGACCCGGCCATCCGGGCGCAGGAGGTAGTTTCCCGGATGGGGATCCCCGAGCGCGATCCGATCCCGGTAGAGCAGCCCGAAGTAGAAGCGGAACACGATCTCGGCGTAGCGGTCGCGCTCGGTCTCGTCGAGCTCGCGCACGGCCTCGAACCCCTCGCCCGCGACGTACTCCGACACCAGGATTCGCCGGGTGGACAGCCCGGTATCGACCCGCGGCACGAAGATGAACGGATGGCCACGCATCGAGCGCTCGACACGGCGCTGGTGCTGGGCCTCGAGCTCGTAGTCGAGCTCCTCGCCGATCCGCTCGCGCAACTCTGAGAACAGCGACTTCGCGTCGAGTCCGGGAGCGAGCCGCTTGACCAACGGGAGCAGCAGCAGCGCGTTGCGCAGATCCGTCTCGACCGCCTCGGCGACGCCCGGGTACTGGACCTTCACCGCCACCTCGTCGCCGGCGACCGTGACGGCGCGATGGACCTGACCGATCGACGCGGCGGCGAACGCCTGCTCCTCGAACTCCGAGAACACGCGCGCGAGCGGTCCGCCGAGCTCAGCGCGCATCATCCGCTCGAGCTTCGCGAACGGCACCGGCGGGACGCTGTCGCGAAGCGACGCCAGCTTCCCCTGCAGCGCCTGGCGCTGGTCCTCGGGAAGCCCGTCGAAGTCGACCATCGAGATCATCTGCCCGACCTTCATCGCCGCCCCGCGCATCCGGCCGAGCTGGTCGACGAGCTCGTTCACGAGCGCCGCGGTCCGTTCCTGCTGGGCCTCCTGCGCGCGCTCCGGCGTGCGGAGGCGATTCGCGGCTCGCATCCCGGCCCAACGGACGCCCTGGCCCGTGACCAATCCGCCGACCCGAGCGGTCCGCCCGAGCCGGCTCGTCGGCAGCTCGCCTGCCTCTGGCGGGGGGTCCTCGGCGCGTGCGGTCATCGCGATCCAGGCTAGCGAGCGGTGTGCGCGATCCCTGATCGAGGGTCGTCGGTGTTGCGGGCGGGGCGCTGGGGGGCGATGCTTGGCGGGTGGACGGAGCGGAGTCGGTCGATTTCTTCATCAGCTACACGAGCGCGGATCGGCCGTGGGCGGAGTGGATCGCGTGGACGCTCGAGGAGGCGGGCTATAGCGTGCGCGTCCAGGCGTGGGACTTCGGGGCGGGGTCCAACTTCGCGCTGGCGATGCACGGGGCGTCACTCGCCAGCCGGCACACGGTCGCGGTGCTCTCGCCGGCATTCCTCGAGTCTGAATTTGCCGCGGCCGAGTGGGCGGCCGCGTTCCAGGCTGATCCGACGGGCGCCAAGCGCAAGTTGCTACCGGTGCGAGTGCGCGAGTGCGACCCGGGCGGACTGGTGGGCTCGATCGTCTACGTCGACCTGGTGGGGCTGCCGCAGGAGGTCGCGCGAGAGCGGCTGTTGGGAGAGGCCGAGGGAGCACGAGCGAAGCCGGAGGTGGCTCCGCAGTTCCCCGGAGAGCAGGCTCGCGCGGCCGGCGAGGCGCCGGCGTTGCCCTCCGCCGGCGCCGCGATCTGGAACGTACCGCCGGTCCGCGGACGGTTCGTGGGTCGGGAGGGGCTGCTCGAGGAGCTGCAGAGACGATTGTCCGCGGGGGAAGCGGCCGCGTTGACGCAGGTGCAGGCGTTGCACGGCCTTGGAGGGGTGGGCAAGACGCGGTTGGCCGTCGAGTTCGCCCACCGGCACCGGGATGAGTACGACGTCGTGTGGTGGGTGCGTTGCGAGGACCCGGTGACGATGCTCGCCGACTACGCCACGCTCGCCGAGGCGCTCGGGTTGCCTGAGCAGGGCGAGCGCGAGCAGGACGCTCGCGTCGTCGCGGTTCGGTCGTGGCTCGGTGCGAACCGCCGCTGGCTGCTGGTGTTCGACAACGCGACCGGTCCCGATGCGCTCGACGAGGTGATCTCCGACGCCGGCACTGGGCACGTGTTGATCACCTCGCGGCGCGACGGTGGGTGGCGCCGCATCGCTGAGCCGTGTCCGGTCGATGTCTGGTCGCGCGCCGAGTCGGTGGCGTTCCTGCAGAGGCGCACGGGGGACAACGACGACCAGGCCGCCGCGGCGATCGCGGATGCGCTCGGCGACCTGCCACTAGCTCTCGAGCAGGCCGCCGCGTACGTGGACAGCGTGCAGATCTCGCTGGACGGATACCGCCGCCGGCTGGAATCGCATGCGCCGGCGCTATTCGAGGAGGGGCGCCCGGCGGATTACGAGCACACCGTCTCGAGCACCTGGGCCCTGGCGTTTGCGGAAGTCGAGCAGGATCCCGGGTGCAGCGCGCTTTTGTTCTGCAGCGCGTTCCTCGCGCCGGAGCAGATCCCGCGTGAACTGTTCGCGAGTGACTCGATCGCCGACGGGGTGTTCGCGGCGCCGGGCGGGGAGTTGGCGCTGGACAAGGCGATCAAAGGCTTGCTCTCGTACTCGTTGATCACCGGTGGCGAGGATGACCTGAGCATCCACCGCCTGGTCCAGCACGTCGTCCGAAACCGTATCGGTGATGATGGCCGAACGTGGCTGAAGTGCAGCGAGGGTCTGCTAACCGAGCGCTTTCCCCGGGACGGCGCCGACCCGGGCACGTGGCCCCAATGCGAGCGGCTGCTGTCACATGCGATGGCCGTCGCCGATCACGCGAGGCACGTCGGCGCCGAGACCGCCGCCGAGACCGCGGTGCTGCTTTCCAATGTTGCCCGCTACCTGCACGGCCGCGCCGAGTTCGTCGCCGCCAGCCAGCTTTGGGAGAACGCGCTGCGGATCGAGGAGGCGGTCCACGGGACCGACAACGCCGAGGTCGCGGTCACCCTGGGCAACCTCGCGATCACCCTGCGGGAGCTGGGAGATCTCAAGGGAGCGCGCGAGCGCCAGGAGCGGGCGCTCGAGATCTTCGAGGCGGTCGGTGGGCCGATCGACCGAGAGGTCGCGAGGACGCTATTGAACCTCGGGCTCGTTCTCCTCGGATTTCGCGATCTGGTTGGCGCACGCGAACTTCTGGGGCGCGCGTTAGAGATCTTCGAGGAGCTCTACGGACCCGACGACCTCATGGTCGGCACGACGCTGCTCAACCTCGGGATGGTCCTGAGCGATTTGGGGGAGACTGAGCAGGCGCACGAGGCCTCGGCGCGCGCGCTACGGATTGTCGTGGCGGCGCGCGGGCCGAGCCACCCGCAGGTAGCCCTTGCGCTGGGTGGCCTTGGGAGCGTGCTGCGCATGTCGGGGGACCTGGACGGGGCGCGCGAGTACAAGGAGCGGGCGCTGGGCCTGCTCCAACACCTCTACGGGACCGAGCACCCAAATGTCGCCCGCGAGGTGTGCAATCTCGGCAACCTCATGGCGGAATCCGGGGATCTGGAGGGCGCGTGCGAGCAGTATCGGCGGGCGCTTGCGATCTTCGAAATGGTCTATGGGCCCGACCACCCAGATGCCATCCAAACTCGGCTCAACCTCCGCCACGCCCTCGATGAACTGGGCGAACGGCGGGACGCTGGCGATCCGCCTGCGCCACGGACGATCGAGCCAAACGCCGGACCCGACCGGCGATAGCGCCGGCAAACGCTTTCGTAGGGCTTACACATCCCTCACGCGGTTCTCACGGCACCGGCCGAAGCTTCTGCATCCCAACGTTACGACCAGAGGCTTCGCACATGCAGACAGTCACCGCAGATCCCGCGCCGGCGGCCGTGAAGGGGCGGGGCGCTCACGCAGCGCCACCGCGCGATCCCAATTCGCGGGTCGACATTCTCTCGAGGGCGCTTGCTGTCCTCCGTGGCGTCGCACGGCTCGCGATCGCAACGCCAGTGGCTCGCTTTGTCGCGATCGGAGTCGTATCGACGCTCGCGTACGCGCTGCTGTTCCTGCTCCTCGCCGGCGCACTCGGCTCCGCGGCCGCCAGCGCAGTCGCGCTGGCCCTGACCGCGGTCGGCAACACCGCCGCGAACCGGCGCTTCACTTTCGGGATCCGCGGCCGTGACGGCCTGGCGCGGCAACAAGCGGCCGGGTTCCTCGTGTTCCTCCTCGCCCTCGCGCTCACCAACGGCGCGCTGGGCGCTCTTCATGCGCTCGACGGTCACGCTTCGAGGCTGCTCGAAGTGGCGGTCCTGGTGATCGCCACCCTGGTCGCGACGGTCACGCGGTACATCGGGCTCTCGTCCTGGGTGTTTCGCGGGCGTCCCGGAAGCGGTCGGCCTGACCCCGTCCTGTCCCTAGACACGCAAGGAACCTGAAATGAGCACCACGACCTTCCCTCGGCGGACGTGGCCGGCCGGCGATCCGGCCGGCGGTCGAATCCGGTCGCTCGTGCGCAGGCGAGCCGAGGATCCGGCGTGGGCGCGCGTCGCGTTCATCGGTCTGCTCGCCGCGACGGCGATCGCGTATCTGTGGAACCTGACCGCCTCGGGCGACGCCAACAGCTTCTACGCCGCGGCCGTGCAGGCGGGGACGAAGAGCTGGAAGGCGTTCTTCTTCGGCTCGATCGACTCGTCGAACTTCATCACTGTCGACAAACCGCCGGCGTCGCTGTGGGTGATGGCGCTGTCCGGTCGGATCTTCGGGTTCTCGAGCGCGAGCATGCTCGTGCCGCAGGTGCTCGAGGGCGTGCTCGCCGTCGGCCTGCTGGCGGCGTCCGTGAAGCGGTGGTTCGGCAGCGGCGCAGGGTTGCTCGCGGGTGCGATGCTCGCGGCGACGCCGGTGGCGGCGTTGATGTTCCGCTTCAACAATCCGGACGCGCTGCTCGTGTGCCTGCTCGTCGCCTCGGCCTACGCTCTCGTGCGCGCGCTGGAGGATGGCTCCAAGCGGTGGATGATCGCGGTCGGGACCCTGCTCGGGTTCGCCTTCCTGACGAAGATGATGCAGGCGTTCCTGGTTGTGCCGGGCTTCGCGCTCGTGTACCTGGTGGCCGCGCCGACGACCGTGCGGCGGCGGATCACGGACCTCCTTGCCGGCGGCGTCGCGATGATCGTGAGCGCGGGCTGGTGGGTGGCGATCGTCGCGCTGTGGCCAGCGTCGTCGCGGCCGATGATCGACGGCTCGTCGAGCAACAGCATCCTCAACCTGATCGTCGGGTACAACGGCCTCGGCCGTCTCACCGGTAGTGGTGGCGGCCCCGGCGGCGGAGGTGGCGGGGGCGGGAACTTCAGCGGCGAGCCCGGCGTGCTGCGTCTGTTCAACGACCTGATGGGCGGCCAGGCCTCGTGGCTGCTGCCGGCGGCGCTGCTCGCGCTCGTGGCCGGATTGGCGTGGCGGGTCCGCGCGCCTCGCACGGACCGCGCCCGCGCGGCGTTGATGCTCTGGGGCAGCTGGCTCGTCGTCAGCGGCCTGGTATTCAGCCTCAGCGGAGGCGTCATCCACACCTACTACACGGTGGCGCTCGCGCCCGCGATCGCCGCGCTCGTCGCGATCGGGGTGGCCGTCGCCTGGCGCCGCCGGGATCAGCTCGCCGCCCGGGGGCTGCTCGCGCTCGGCGTGGCGGCGACCGCCGGCTGGTCGATTGCTCTGCTCGGCCGGACGCCGTCGTGGGAGCCGTGGCTCGCGCCGGTCATCGCAGTCGCCGGCGGGGTGGCGGCGGTCGGTTTGCTGCTGCCCGCGCGGGTGGTTGGACGCCTTAGCGCGGTCACGGCGGTGATCGCGGTCGTCGCCTGTCTCGCCGGGCCGGTGGCGTACTCGGCACAGACGATCGGCTCGGCTCACACGGGCTCCGTTCCGTCCGCGGGACCCGCGATGACGAGCGCGGGCGGCCCGGGTGGCGGGTTCGCGCGCGGAGGCGGAGGCGGAGGCGGAGGCGCAGGCGCAGGCGGAGGCGTCGGGGGCGAGACGACCAGTAGCGCGCTCGTAGCCGCGCTGAAGTCAGGCGCGTCGGGATATCGCTGGGCGGCCGCGACCTCGGGGTCGCAGAGCGCCGCCTCCCTCGAGCTCGCCACCGGCGGTGTTCCGGTGATGGCGATTGGCGGGTTCAGTGGCCAGGGCGGGAACCTCTCGCTCGCTCAGTTCGAGGCGTACGTCAAGGCGGGTGACATCGACTACTACATCGCCTCCGCAGGCGGTGGCGTGGGCGGAGGACCATCGAGCTCGGCGACGGCCCGCCGGAGCACGACCGGCCGGACCGGGCCGGCGCCGGCCGGATCGCATCGCCGGCCGGGCGGCTTTGCCCCCGGCGCCGGCGCGCCCGGCGGCTTCACTCGTGATGCCGGCGGGCCTGGCGGCTTCGCCGGGGGTGCCCGGGGGCCCGGCGGCGGCTCCAGCACGAGCGCGATCACTAGTTGGGTCAAGGCGCACTACCGCGCCGAGACCATTGGTGGCCAGACCGTCTACGACCTGACCCAGCCGCTGTCGTCATAGCGCGGTTGCGCGCGGTGGGACGCGCCGCGACGCTCTTAGAGACCGTTAACCCAAATTTCTCTTATGAACGTCGCGTTGTGTTACGGTCGCGCGCAACTATGGCGAGGGCGCGGCGGAAGCCCGACGCCCGAGCAGAAACAAACTCCTAGGGGGTAGTTTCATGACGGGACCGGGGCAATCCACCCGCGTGTTGCGGGCTGCGCGGATGGCCGTACCAATCCTGGTGGCCGCACTGGCGGCAGCGTTGCCGGCGGCTGCGCTTGCGCACAGCGGCAAACGCCATCACGTCAAACGCCACTCGGCAGGCCAGCCCGCCGGCGCTGTTTACACCGCGACGAATGACCCGACCGGGAATGCGGTGGTGATGTACACGCGCAACGCGAACGGCACGCTCACACAACGAGCGAGCTTCCCCACCGGCGGGGTGGGCATCGCATCGGAGCCGCCGTTCGGCTTTCCGATCGTCGACTCGTCCGGCTCGATGAACCTGACTCGGGACGGGCGGCTGCTATTCGTCGTCAACGCCGGACCCAGCCTCGCCAACGGCAGCATCAGCGCTTTCCGCGTGACGAGTTCTGGGCTGCAGCTCGCCGACGCTTCGCCGATCGGCTCCGCTGGGTTGCTGCCGATCAGTCTGACGACGAACGGCAATCTGCTCTACGTCGTTAACGAGGAGAGCAGCAACATCGTCGGCTTCCGGTTCACGCCGAGCGGCCATATGACACAGATCTCCGAGCGACCGCTGTCCACCACGTTCCCGACGACGGTGGCGGCGCAGATCGGGTTCTCGCCTGACGGCCGCCAACTAGTGGTCACCGAGCGGGGGCTTCCGGCGGCAAACGGCGTGATCGACACGTTCGCCGTCAACTGGAATGGCACCGCTGGGCCGGCCCAGAAGCTCGTGGCGCCGACTCCGAATCCGTTCGGGTTCGCGTTCGCCAGCTCGCGTCACCTGTTGGTCACGGATGCGGGCTTTGTCGCGACGGCGTCGGGCTCCGCGGCCAACCCCGGCGGCTCGCCACCGAATCCGGGTGATCCGTCCCAGTTCTTCGGGTCGCTGTCTTCGTACAACCTGTCGAATGGGGGCGGCCTCACATTCAAGGGTGACTTCCCGAGTGGCGGGCGCGCGGCCTGCTGGGTCGTCGTGACTCCGGACGGCCGCTATGCGTTCGTGACCAACACGCTGTCCGGGCCGGCAGGATCGGCGGCCGGCGTCCTCACCGGCAACGGTGGCGTCTCCCGGTACTCGGTCTCGCCTCATGGGCGGCTCACGCTGCTCGGACAGACCAACGTGCCGTCGAGCCAGCCGATGGAGCCGAGCGGCTTCCCGGGAGAGGAAGCGCTGAGCAGCGACGGTCGCTACCTGTATGTGCTCGATCCGTTCATCGTCGGCGGAATGAGTCACATCGACGCATACAGGATCGGCCCGGGTGGCAGTCTGACACTCGTGCAGGCGACGAACAACGACCTGCCGAACGGCGTCTCCGGACTCGCCGCTTCCTGAATCGGCGCGCGCCTGATGGCGATGGAGCCACGAGCGTGCGCGCTCGTGGCTCCGCGCTTGGCCGCCTGAGCGCCAGTATGGTTGGACTCGTGGAGCGCTACGCGGACCTGAATCGGGCCAGCTGGGACGAGCGGGCAGCGGCTCACGCGGCCTCGGCGGACTACGCCGTCCAGCGGTTCATCGACGATCCGGAGTTCCTCAGCAGCGTCGTTCGCTTCGACCTGCCACGGTTGGGTGACATCCGCGGTCGCCGAGGCGTGCACCTGCAGTGCCACATCGGCACGGACACGCTGTCGCTGGCTCGGCTTGGCGCCGACATGACCGGCCTTGACCTGTCCCCGGCCTCGCTCGAGCAGGCCCGATCCCTGTCGGAGCGGGCCGGACCGCACGTGGAGTTCGTCGAGGCCGAGTTGTACGACGCGGTGGCGGTGCTCGGCAAGGGGGGGTTCGATTTCGTGTTCACCGGCATCGGAGCGCTCTGCTGGCTGCCATCGGTCGCCCGATGGGCCAACGTCGTCTCAGAACTGCTCGAGCCCGGCGGTCGGCTGTTCATACGCGAAGGCCACCCGATGCTGTGGACGCTCGACGAGCGCTCCGACGGCCTGATCGTCCCCGAATTGTCGTACTTCGAGCAGGAGGAGCCGTTGATCGTGGACGCTCCGGGCACGTACGTACAGACCGAGGCGACGTTCACCCATAACCTCATTCACGAGTGGAATCACGGTCTCGGCGAGATCGTGACCGCGCTGCTCGAGTCAGGGATGGACCTGACGATGCTCGTCGAGCATGACAGCGTTCCCTGGGAAGCCCTGCCCGGGCAGATGACGCAGATCGAGCTCGGCGAGTGGCGGCTGACCGACCGCCCGTGGCGCCTGGCGCATAGCTACACGCTCCAGGCCATCAAGCGGGGCTGACCGCCCGGCCGCGTCTCCCGCGTCCACCGCTGCCAAGAGATCCGCAGGCGGTGTAAAGGTAGTCTTGACAGGTGCCGATGTAAAGGCTATCTTGACGGCGATGGACGAAACCCGCTCTCCGGGCAACTGGGACCGCGACGTAATGGCGGCGCTGCTCCTGACGAACGTGCAGCTCGCTGCCGACGTGCTCCGTGCCGACGAGGACGACGCTCGTGGCCAGGTCATGCGTGCGATTGCCGCGACCCGCAGCCTCGAGATGATCGTCCAGGACACGCTGCGCGCTCTGGTCGACCAGGCGCGGGCCACCGGTCACACATGGGCCGAGATCGGCCAGCTGCTGCACGTCAGCCGGCAAGCGGCATTCCAGCGCTTCGGCGGGCCGCGTCGATCCACCGTCGAGGACGGGGCCGCACTGCCCGTCGACGGCGCCGTCGACGCTGCCGTCCCAGTGCTCCAGGCTTTTCTCGACGGGCGCTTCGACGATGCGCGAGCGACGTTTGGCCAGCGGATGTTGGACGCCTGCTCGATCGAGCTCCTGGCCGACGTGCGCGAGAAGGTCCGCGAGTACGGCGGCGAGGTCCAGGCCTTTGGAACCCCGGTCATCTCGGTGCGCGACGGTTACACCGGGGTCGACATCCCGGTCGCGCTCGAGCGCGCCGACGGGATCGGCCGCGTCGTGCTGAACGCGGACCGCCAGGTAGTCGGCTTCTTCGTGCGGCCCGCGGATGCGATGTCGTGAACCGGCGCCCGCCACACCTGTCGGCGCCACGACTGGTGGCCGGCCTCGCGCTCCCGTGGATCGCTTACGTGATCATCCGCGCGCTCACCGGCTCCTCCATCGGCGCGCTGGCGATCACCGACGCCGCCCCGTCGACCTGGTTGCTCGTCGTCGGGATCGTCCGTCGCCGCGTCGATCCGATCGCGGTTCTCTCGGCGGCGACGGTCCTGATCGCCCTCGCCGCCTACGCAATCACCGGTGGCGATCCCGTGGCGATCAAGCTGCGCCGGGGCGCCGTCACCGGCACGATCGGTGTCGCCGCGCTGGCCTCGGTTGCACTCGGCCGTCCCCTCCTGCTGCTGGTCGCGGAGAACGTTGCCAAGCTGAACCCGGACCGCGCGGAAATCGCCGCCAGGCTGGCGGAGCCTGCCCGGCGGCGGGTGTGCACGATCCTGACCGCGATCGTCGGCGCGACGTTTGCGATCGACGGAGCGAGCCAAATCGTCCTGGCGCTGACCGTCCCGACTGGGATGTTCGTCGCCGACTCGACCGGAGCCCGGATTGCCGTCCTCGGCATCGGCGCGGTCATCACGATCCAGTACCTGCGGAATCAGAAGAAGCGGCTTGACCGAGGGCCGCGACGTCCCGCGCAGGCCGGGCACGATCAGTAGACGTACCTCCGCCTGACACCGCCGCGCTGGTGCGCGTCAGCTTGAACCGCTGTCCGCTCCGTGCGATCCGGACTCGATGAATCCAGGACGAGCGAACGCCGGGTTCGGATAGCTGTAGAAACCCTTGCCGCTCTTAACGCCCAGGTCTCCGCGGTCGACGTAGCCCTTGAGGAATGCCGCGTTGCGGCGCAATTGCACATCGGAGGGAAGCTCGCGCGCCCAATAGTCCGTGATCTGCCAGGCGGTGTCCAGCCCGACCGCGTCCAGCGCGCCGAACAGCCCGTGCGGCCACTTGCTCACATGCATCCAGGCCCGGTCGATGTCCTCGATCGACGCCACACCTTGCTCGGCCATGGTGATCGCCTCACGGTTCAACGCGGTGTACAGCGCATTGAAGACATAACCGTGGTGCTCTCGGTGCATCTCGATCGGGACCTGACCAATCTGCCGCGCGAACTCGACCACGCGCCCGGTCACCTCCGGCCGAGTCCCAGCGTGCGGCATCACGTCGGCGAGGTTGGTGACCCATACCGGTACGTGAAAATGCAGCGCGATCACCCGGTCCGGCCGCCCAGTCACCTTCGCAAACTGCGAGGGGAGCAAGGTCGAGGTGTTCGTGGCAAAGATCGTCCGCGGCGGGCACAGCGCGTTGAACTCGGCAAGCACCCGGCCCTTGAGCTCGGGATCCTCGGGAACCGCCTCGCTGAGCAGATCGGCGTCGTCGGCCGCCACCGACGCGTCGGTCGTCATCGTGATCCTCGCCAATGCCGAATCCCGCACCTCGGCCGAGATCACACCCGCGGCGACAAGCCCGTCCGCGTACGCATCGATCCGCCCCCGCGCTGACTCGAGCGCGCTCGGCGCGATGTCGTAGAGCGCGACATCCAAGCCGTGTCCGGCGCACTGGAACCCGATCTGCTGACCCATGGTCCCCGAACCCACGACGACCACACGACGAATCTCTTCCGGGACCGGCGGCGGTTCGGGACTCGACCCCTCGCCGCCGGAAGCCCCGACCTGAGGCCGCCGCCACTTCATTGTCCACCTCCACCAGTCAACCGCGAATCCCGCACCGCGTCCACCGCAGACACCCTACGCCATCGATCCATCGGGGCCGATCCACCGCCGCGCTTTAGTCATCCGATCTGGGTGACGCGATCTGGTCTGGATTGACCTAGCGTCGGGTCGGTGTATGCGATGAAGCCGAGAGCCTGAAAGCGAGCGGAGCCAAATGTCCTCAAGTGAGACCGGCGCGACGGGGCCCCGGGTTCTGTTCGTCTACTTCACGTACACACAGCAGAGCCTCAAGGTGGCCGAGGCGATGGCGGAGGTGCTGCGCGGGCGGGGATGTGATGTCCGTCTGGCCAGGATCGAGTTGACGGATTCGCGTTGGTCGGATCGGTTTACGCGGTTCCCGCTGCGGCATCCCTACGGCGACATTATCGGGATGATGCCGCCCCAGGTGCGCGGGGCGACGGGCGAGATTCGGGTCCCGGACGAGGCGAAGGACGGCGACTATGACCTCGTCGTGATCGGCTCGCCCACGTGGTGGATAAGGACGAGCGTGCCGATTCGCTCGTGGCTGAGCTCCGACGCGGCGGGCCGGATCCTGACCAACACGCGCTTCGCCGCATACGTCGTGTGCCGCAGGTATTGGGGCTTCAACCTCAGAGCGGTGCAGAAGCTTGGCACCGAACGGGGCGGCAGGTACGTCGACGGCTTTCATTTCTCGTTCGCCGGCGGCCAGGTCCGGTCGCTGCTGTCGCTGATCAGCTACTTCGGCAAGGGCGAGAACCGAGAGCGGTATCTCGGCGTGAAGATCCCCCCGACCAACCTCAAACCGGACTACGTCGAGCAGGCCCAGGCGTTCGCGTCCGGATTGGCGGACCGTCTCGGCGACACGGGTCAGACCAGATCTGCGCTGCCGAGTGAGGCGCCGAACGGGCAACCGACGGACACGACGAAGGCGAGCACACATGAGTGAGCAGGCGATTGACCGAACGAAGCTGCCGATTCGGCGTCCGCCGTTCAGCGGCGTCGCGAACGAGACCCTCGGTGGTTCTGAGCCGGGCTGGGAGCAGATCGGTCACGTGAAGCCCCCGGAGGGGGCGCCGAACGTGTTGGTGGTGCTGATCGACGACGCCGGCTTTGGCAACCCGGCCACATTCGGAGGTCCGATCGATACCCCGAATTACGATCGGATGGCTGCGGAGGGGTTGCGGTACAACCGCTTCCACGTGACCGCGATGTGCTCGCCGACAAGGGCGGCGCTGCTCACCGGTCGCAACCATCACGCCGTCGGTATGGGCGGGATCCCCGAGTTCTCCGGTGGCTTCCCGGGCTATTCCGCGATGCTGCCCAAGGACGCGGCGCCGTTCCCGAAGGTCCTCAAGGAGAACGGGTATTCGACAGCGGCGGTCGGGAAGTGGCACCTGACACCCGAGAAGGAGCAGGGCCCCGCCGGTCCGTTCGACCACTGGCCCAACGGCTGGGGGTTTGACTACTACTGGGGGTTCTTGGCTCCCGAGGCCGGTCAGTTCGACACGATGATCGCCGAGAATCAGAAGTTCATCGGGGTTCAGGAGGGAAAGGACGGAAAGCCGTTCTACTTCCCTGAAGCGATGACCGACCAGGCGATCGATTGGCTGCATGGCGTTCGCGGACATGATTCGGATAAGCCGTGGTGCCTGTATTACTCGACCGGTTGCAGCCACGCGCCGCATCACGTCTGGAAGGAGTGGTCGGAGAAGTACAAGGGGCGGTTCGATCAGGGTTGGGACAAGCTCCGGGAGGAGACGTTCGAGCGTCAGAAGAAGCTCGGAGTGGTCCCGGCCGACGCGCAACTGACACCGCGGGACGAGTTGATGCCAGCGTGGGACTCGCTGGATGAGACCAGCAAGCGGTTGTTCGCGCGCCAGATGGAGGTGTACGCGGGGTATTCGGAGAACGCTGACCATCACGTTGGTCGGCTGCTGGGTGCGATCGAGGAGATGGGCGAGCTCGATGACACGATCGTGATCTGGATCTGGGGGGATAACGGCGCCAGCCTGGAAGGCACACCAACCGGCACGTTCAACGAGGGAACGATGGTCAACGGGCTGCCGCTGACCGATCAGGAGCAGATGCAACTGACGCTGAAGTGGGGCGGGCTGGAGGCGTGGGGGACGGAGATGATGTACCCGCATTACTCCACCGCCTGGGCCTGGGCGGGGAACACGCCATTCAGGTGGGGCAAGCAAGTTGCCTCGCATCTCGGGGGTACGCGCAACCCGCTGGTTGTCCGCTGCCCGCAGCGGATCAAGGACAGCGGCGGCTTGCGGTCGCAGTTCACGCACGTGACCGATATCGGCCCGATGATCCTCGACATGGTCGGGATCCCGGAGCCCACTCATGTCGACGGCGTCGAGCAGCAGCCGATGACCGGCGTGAGCTTCGCCGACTCGCTCGCTGATCCCAACGCGCCTGAGCGCCACACACAGCAATACTTCGAGAACTTCGGCAACCGCGCGATGTACAAGGACGGGTGGTGGCTCGCGATGAGGATGCCGCGCATTCCGTGGCGGCTGGACCCCGAGCTGCTCAAGAAGTTCGCCCCCGGCGTCTGGAAGCCCGACGAGGATCCGGTCGAGCTGTACTACCTGCCGGACGACTTTTCCCAAGCGACCGACCTGTCGGCGAGCCATCCCGAAAAGGTGAAGGAGCTGCAGAAGCTGTTCTGGGAAGAGGCTGAGAAGTACAACATCAAGCCGTTGCTCGCAGGTTTCTCGCCGTTCTTCGGCATCCTGCCGCCGCTGGGTTCGAACACGACCGTTACTTATCACGGGGATGTGCAGAACATCGCGCCTGGGGCGGTTCCGCGGGTCTACAACCATTCCTACACGATCAGCGCCGACCTTCACATCCCGGACGGAGGTGCGGAGGGGGTGATCGTCGCTGACGCGAGTCATCTCGGAGGCTTCTCCCTGTTCGTTCAGGACGGCAAGCTCAAGCACACCTACGCATTCCTGGGCGTGTTCGAGTACCACCAGGAATCTGAAGGGGAGTTACCGACGGGAGACGTGAACGTCGAGCTGACTTTCGCAGCCGACGAGGCGAAGCCCGCCACGCCCGGGGAGATCACGCTGTTCGTCAACGGCGAACCGGTCGGCAGCGGTCGGCTGGATCACACCGTGCCGTTCGGGTTCAGCGGCTACGCCGGCATGGACATCGGCCGCGACAACGGTCTGGTCGTCGACCGAAGCTACGCCGACAAGGCGCCGTTCGCGTTCACCGGGACGGTCAAGAAGGTCGTCTTCGACGTCGCTCCACATCTCGACGCCAACGACGAACACGCCCTCCACGAGCATGCCTCGCAGGCAGATACCGTCCGCGGGATCAGGGCATAGGCCAGCGAGAGAAAGCGACAATCATGAGCGACACGGAGTTCGACGTCGTCATCGCGGCGTACCTGATCCCCGACCTGGCCCAGCAGGAGTTCGACGCGCTCGTAAAGCTCGTCGAGGACGACCAGCTCAAAGTCGAGGGCGTGGTGCTCGTCACCGTCGATGCCGACGGCACCGTCGCGGTCAAGGAAACCGGCGATCACCTCGGCCGCAAGGGCCTCGAGATCGGCGGCGGCGTCGGCCTGGTCGTGGGATTGTTCGCGCCGCCTCTGCTCGCAGCGACGGTCGTCGGCGGCGCGGTCGGTGGTGTGATCGGCAAGTTCGCCAGACACCGGATCGAGAGCGGTCTCGAAGAGAAAATGGGCGCCGCTCTCCCACCCGGCTCGGCCGGCATCGTCGCGATCTACGACCGCGCCAAGACCGACACCGTCAACGCAACGCTCGCCAACGCGGTCAGGAAATCGGTGGCGCAGGTCGACGGCGGCGGTGCCAAAGAGCTCAAAGGCGCCCTGGCGGAGGCCCAAGCCGGGATGGCCGGCTGATCGAGACCGGCGGGGTCGCCGGACGATCCTGCTCCTGCCCGCCGGTCAGCGGGGGAAATTTCATCTACTTCGGATGATGTCGTCACGACCGCCTCGTGGTGAGGTCTCGTCATCTCTGGATTCACTCGCTACCTCGTCTCGGCCTTCACGGTCTGCCTCGTTCTAAGCGTCGCGTCCGGCACAGCCGCTGCCGCGAGCGTCAATTACGGCGACATCTCGCACAAGAACTTGAAGGACCTTGGGCAGGCGTCGACCGGCACGAAGCTGCCGCTCGAGATCGGGATGATCGCCAACCAGTCGGGGATCGCAAGCGCTGTGAAGTCGGCGAGCAACCCGACCTCGTCGAGCTACGGAAAGTATCTGTCGATCTCGAGCTTGCAGAGTAAGTACGGCGCGTCGTCCTCGCGACGCAACGCCGTCACCGGGGCGTTCAAGAAGTACAACGTCACGGCGACCGTCGACGTGTTCCATCTCCGGGTCGTCGCGACGATCTCGATCGGCACCGCGCAAAAGATGTTCGGCACGAGCTGGCATGTGTACCTGGACAACTCGACTGGCGCCAAGACGGCGCTTCCGGTGAACACCCCAAAGCTTCCCTCCGGGTTGAGCGGGAACGTCGATACGGTCGCCGGGCTGGGGCATGTGATCAGCTCCGGGAGCTCCGGCGCGCCCGACGTTCCCTCCGCGACGCCGGTTCCGATGGTCCAGCCGCCGATCTACGACGGCGGGACGCCGACCCGCACCGGGACGATCAGCCCCGGCTGCGCCACCAGCACGTTCCCGAGCTCCGTGGTCTCGAGCGAGGGGCTGTTCCCCAATCAAATCGATACCGCCTACGGGATCAGCGCGCTGCAGGCCGCCGGCCTTCGGGGTGGGGGAATCAACCTGGCGATTCTCGGCGAGGCGCCGACGCCGACCAACGACGTGACGACGTACCGCAACTGCTTCGGCTTTCAGGGGACCTCGCTGAAGATTCACAACGCGGGGAGCATCAAGCCGATACTCGAGAGCTCGCTCGACGCGATGACCGTGGCGATGGTGGCACCGAAGCTCAACCGGCTCGACTTGTGGGTCAAGCAGCTCGGACAGAACAACCCGCAGGGCGCGATCGAGCTGCTGGCAGCGCCGATCCAAGCGACGACGAACGGGACGCCGCTGCCGAACGTGATCTCGATCTCCTACGGTGCCTGCGAGGCGGCCGTCAAGCCGTATAGCGCCGCGCGGACGCTGTTCGACCGCGAGGCGGCGGCGATCGACGCGTTGGGGATCACGATCGTCGTGGCGGCCGGCGACAGTGGTTCGTCGACGTGCGCGCATGGGGTCAACCCGTCGCAGCTAACCAGCTACGACGAGCAGCAGTCGGCGTCGTGGCCGGCCGTTTCACCGTGGGTCCTCGCGGTTGGGGGCACCAACATCTCGCTGACGCCGAGCAACACGATCGCGTCCTCCGGCGTGTGGAATGACACGGAGTTCCCGGCGCCCTACGAGACCATCGCCGGGGGCGGTGGCGGCGTCAGCACGACGGAGAAGCGACCCTGGTGGCAGACCGCCTCGCAGAGCGCCAACCGGCCGCTGCCCGACGTGGCCGCATTCGCCGACCCAGCGCCCGGCTACACGATCGTCTGCTCCTCCGGCGTACAGAGCTGCCCGCCAACGTCAGGGCAGACGATCGCTTACGTCGGTGGCACCAGCGCCGCGACACCACTGGTGGCGGGGATGATCGCGCTGTGGGACCAGTTCGCTAAGCAGGAGAAGTGGCCCAAGCCGGGATTCGTCGCGCCGATGCTCTACTACATCGCCAAGCACGCGCCCACGTCGTTCCTCGACATCACAACCGGCACCAACTCGGTGTTCAGCAGCGTCTCGTGCTGCAACGCGGGACCCGGCTACGACGAGGCGACGGGACTCGGGTCACCGATCGCCAACTTGATAGCCGACCAACTCCACCACTGACGCGGTCTCGGCGGGATCGACTTGTTTTCGCGACTGCGTCTGTCGCACTACCGGTTGACGATCTCGGCGGCTGCGGTGAGCGGGTCGATGTTTGCTGCGTCCGCGATGCCGGCGCGGTACTCGTCGGTGTTGGTGAGTGGTGGGGTCAGGTTCCGTTCGTAGCGGACTCGCTCGGCGGCGACCATCCGGAAGCCGATCTCGTGCTCGAGCCGCTCGGCGAGAGCCCACAGGCGGCCGGCCGTAGTTGGGTCCTCGTTTCGCGCGGCGACGCAGGCGAGACCCGCGAGGCAGTACACCCTCAACCGCACGTCTCGCTCTTGCAGGCCGAGTGCGAGCGCCTCACGGTAGTGGCGCTCGGCGGTGGGCATATCGCCCGCGTCGAGATAGAGGTCGCCGAGGCTGTGCACCGTAGACGCAGCACTGCCGAGTCCGTTTGCGCGCCGAATCTCGATGGAACGGCCGAACAGCCCGGCGGACCGCTCGAAATCGCCGAGGTCCCGGAGAGCCTCAGCGATGCGGTGCAAGGTGCGGGCGATCCCCAGCGTGTCGTCGAGGCGCTCGTAGATCGGAAGCGCCTGCTCCGCCCATGCGAGGCTGCTCTCGGGCGCGCCGGCGATTGACTCGGCGGCGCTGAGGCTCAGCAGCACGACGGTCTCGCCGCGTTCGTCGCCGGCGTCCCGGTAGAGCGCGAGCGCCTCTGTCAGTGCCGCCCGCGCCTGCTCGAGGCGCTCGAGGAACACCAGCGCGTGGCCGAGCCCGGCGAGGGCCTTGGCGCGGTCTCCCGGCGACAGTGCGGCCGGATCGGCCAGCGCCCGCTCGTACCACCGCTGTAATTCACGGAGGCGTCCATCCCCCAGCCAAGGCCCGAAGAGGGCATCGGCGAGTGGGAGTGCGGCGGCGATATCGTGGTCGAGCGCCCAGGCGAGCGCGAGTCCGACATTGGCGGCGTCCTGGCGCAGCCGAATCAGGTCATCGGTGCCCTCCCGGGGGCCGTCACCATCAGCGACACCGAGCGCGAAGTACCAGCGTGCGTGGCGGGCGCGAATCTCGTCGCGCTCGTCGCTTGAGTCGGACTGCTCGAGCGCGTATTCGCGCGTGGTGTGCAATAGGAACAGCCGGCCGTCGTCGGCGTGGCGCACGAGGCTCTTGTCGATCAGTGACCGCATGGCGTCGAGATCGGCGTCGCAGATCAGTTCGGCTGCCTCGAGCTCGAAGCCGCCGACGAACACCGCCAGCCGTGTGAGCAGCCGCTGCTCGGAGCGGGTGAGCAGGTCGTAGCTCCAGGCGATCGTCGCCCGCATCGTGCTGTGGCGCTTGGGGAGGTCGCGCCGGCCACCGCCCAGGAGCGGGAGCCGCTGCTCCAGCCGGGTGAGGAGCTGCTGCTCGGAGAGGAGCTTGACCCGCGTCGCCGCAAGCTCGAGCGCGAGCGGAAGTCGATCGAGTCGCTCGCAGATCGCGTCGATCTCAGCGCCCGGCTCGTAGCCCGGCTCCACCTGCCGCGCCCGCGCGGTGAACAGCTCGACGGCGGCGTGGGGCGACAGCGGCGCCACCGGGTACTCCTGCTCGGCGGCCACCCCGAGCCGCTCCCGGCTCGTCACGACCACCCCGCAACCCGGCGCGCCGGAGAGCAGCTCGGCGACCGCGCGAGCTGCCTCGATCACCTGCTCGAAGTTGTCAAGCACGAGCAACAGGGCTCGCCCACGCAGATACATCGGCAGATCCGCGATGTCGCCGATCGCCGCCGCGATCGCCGCCGGTACCAGCCGCGCCTCGCTGACCATGGCGAGCGGAACCCACCACACGCCGTCCGGATAGCGGTCGGCGAGACCCGCCGCGAACGCCATCCCGAGCCGGGTCTTTCCCGTCCCACCGGTTCCGGTCAGGGTGATCAGCCGGTGCGAATCAGCGAGCGTCATCAGCTCGGCAAGTTCGCGCTCACGGCCGATGAGGGGTGTCGCCTGCACGGGCAGATGGACATGGCCCGGCGCTCGCCCGTCCGTCGTGGCGCCGGCGGGCGCGGCCGGCTGGCCTGGGTCGGTTTGGAGCAGCGCCCGGTCCTGAGCAAGGATCGCTTCGTGCAGTCGCCGAAGCTCGACCGAAGGCTCAATCCCCAGTTCGTCGACCAGCGCCGACCGTGCGGCGCGATATGCGGCCAGCGCTTCCGCCTGCCGTCCGGTCCGGTACAGAGCCAGCATCAGCTGGCCCCGCAGACGCTCGCGGTACGGGTAGTCGCGCACGAGACGCTCGAGCTCGCCCACCACCGGCGCCTCCCGGCCCAGCAGCATTTCGACCGCGATCCGCTCCTCCAGCACGGCGGCGCGAAGCTCGCCCAGCCGCGCGATCTCCCCCTGCGCGAACGCCTCGTATTGAAAGTCGGCCAAGACGTCGCCGCGCCACAGCTCGGCTGCGCCGCTCAGCGCGGCGAGTGCCTGATCTGGTCGTCCCGCCGCCAGCAGCGATCGGCCCTCGCCGATCAGCCGCTCGCATCGCTGCACATCGAGTTCCTCGGGCCGAACTCTCAAGACGTAGCCACCCGCAGTCGTGACCAGCCGCTCCCCGCCCGGGTCTGAGTGGCCGGCGGCAAGCGCCCGGCGTAGCCGCGATACGTGCACGTGCAGCCCCTTTGCGCCGCTCGCCGGCGGCGCACTCGCCCACAGCTCCTCAACCAGCTGATCGCTCGACACGACCTCGTTCGCCCGCAGCAGCAGCAAGGCAAGCACGGCTCGCGGCATCCGACCGCCCAGGGCGAGCTCACGCCCATCGTCACCGACTGCCTGCAAAGGACCAAGGATCCCGAAACGCATACGCCCTCGCGACCGTACCGATCCCCGCCGCACGCGGCCGACCGAAACGCCGCCGACGGCACCCGACCCGCGGTTGCAATGCCCGGGCCGGGGCTTTACCGGACTGCAAGCTGGCTGCAACCCGTGCGGATCACAGTGCCCGCACCACAACCCAACACGAGGTCAGCCATGCATCCCCAACTCACCCTCATCGCCGCCCAACAGCACATCGCCGACCTGCACCGAGCCGCCGACCACAACCGCCTCGTGCACACCGCCACCAGCCACGCCGTCCCCGCACCCGCCACGTCGCCACTCTCGTTCCTGTGCTGGCTCCGCCGCCGCCCAGCTTAAACGCACGCATCGAGCTCCGGGTGGCGTACTCGCGGTCGCTTGCGCGCTTCCCGCGCGGTGCAGGGCACTCGACATCACGCTCAGGGTGCGCGTTGCGGAATCAGAGCAGGGCTCGCGCCCGGTCCGATCCCGGGGTCCGAGAGCAACGGTCCGCGTTGCCGGATCACGCCTCAAGAGGTCACAACCGCGCGACGACTGCTCTGTGCGGAGAGGGTGGCGTCTAAGCGAGACTCCCGTGTGGGCGGCGAAGCGGCAGCGAACCAAGCACGTCCCCCGGGGACCTCATCCGATACGAGTGATGCGGGTTGGACTGTTGCGGCGCATTTCCCAGAGCTCCCTCAGCTTCGCTGGTCGAAGGTCCTGTTTGCGCGCGAAGGCGACGGCATTCTCGAGGGCTACGACCTCGGGGTGAAGCGATAGATCGTCAAGGGAGATCAGCACGACGGCTACCTCGGGGTGCAAGCCGACGATTTGTCGTGCGGCGGCGATCCCTCCGATCCCGGGCATCTTCACATCCATCAGTACGAGCTGGGGGGAGAGCAGGTCGACCGCTCGAGTTGCTTCCTCCCCACAGCTCGCCTCGCCGATAAGCAGGAATCCAGGAGCTGCGGCGATCAGATCCCGCACGACACCGCGAAAGGCCTCGTGGTCGTCGACTGCCAAGACGGCGACGTCGCGGACAGGGATCGGAGTTGTGGGAACGGGTCGCCCGTTCGCCTCCATAGTGGAGCCTCGCTGAGACCTCGTGGCTTGCGGACGACCGTCTGAGTCGAACGACGACCGATCGTCACAAGTCTTTCACGCGCGCTGCTGCCCGAAAGGCGTGTAGACAGGTGTCATCGCAAAGTGCGGGCTGGCTTGTTTCGAGGGCGACGAAACCGTGCTGGGGATCAACGGGTCGCGGGTAGCGGCGCTGCGAGCGCCGCGTTTGCTGAATCGAGTAGCTTCCGTTCTCCGACAACCCACGTCTATCGGGGTTTGATGGCGACTGCATCAGTACCGGGACTGGAGCGGAGTTCACGCAGCGAGGCGCGTGTGTTTGTGCTGCTCGCGGTCGGGGTTGCCGGGGCTGCCGCTGCGGCGGTGACGGCGTGGGCGGTTTCGAGAAGCTCGATTTTGGTGGACCCGATGGGCGTCGCGGTCTGGAGGAGTCTCGTGGTCGCGTCGTATGTGGGGGTGGGGCTGTATGTGTGGTGGCGTCGACCTGACAGCAGGCTCGGCCCGCTGGTTGCGGGGAATGGATTCCTGTACGCCGCGACGTCGTTCAATGCGTCGGGAGCGTCGGCGGCGTACACGCTCGGGACGGTGATGTGGGCCGTGTATGTCGTGTACACGGCCTATCTGTTGCTGTCCTATCCGCGGGGTCGTCTGGAGTCGAGGCTGGAGCGCATGTTCATCCGTGTCTATGCGCTCAGCACGGCGGCGTTGACGGGGTTGAACCTGGCTCTATCGCCAACGTTTCCGGCGGCCGGCGCGTTCAACGACTGCGGGACGCGCTGTCCTGCCAATGCCCTGGTCAGCGGCCATGCTGCGATCGGGACGGGGCTGAACACGGCGGCGAGCACCGTGTTCACGATCGCGCTGATCGGCCTCACGATGCTGCTATTCGACAAGGCGCGTGCGTCGGGGCCGGTGTTGCGCCGGGCGGTTACCCCGGTGGCCGCGGTCTTTACCGCTACCGTCGCCTGGTTCGTGATCTCCCTGTATGTGCTCCCCGCTTATCCCGGGACGGCGTCGGCGGTGAGGATTGGCGATGGTGTGCTGGGACTGGCGGTTCCGATGGCGATTCTCCTCGGGCTGGTCTGGGAGGACCTGTTCGCGGCGATCAGCCTCGGGCAGATCGCCGTGCGCGCGCGCGGCAGGCCGCTGACTCCCGCGGCGGTGCAGAACGTGATCGGCGACGCCCTCGGGGACTCGAGCATGATTCTCGCTCTGTGGGCTCCCGAGCGCGCCGGATATGTCGACGTTTACGGTGCGCCGCTGAAGCTTCCACTCGACTCGCGTGACCGCGGTGTCAGCCGCATCACGCAGAACGGCCGGCCAGTCGCCGCGTTGATCCACGACCCAACGCTCGATACCGACTCCGATGTCGTGGAGGGATTAGCTGCGACCTCGCTGATGCTGCTCGAGAACACGCGCCTGGTGCAGGAGCTGCGCGCTTCACGTTCGCGGATCGTCGAGGCGGCCGAGCGCGAGCGGCGGCGTCTTGAGCGAGACCTCCACGACGGCGCGCAGCAGCGCCTGGTGGCGATCCAGATACGGATCAGCATGGCGCGCGAGCCAGCCGATAGCGCCGACCTGGCGAAGCAGCTCGACGGGATCGAAGCCGACGCTGTCGGGGCGCTGGAAGAGCTTCGCGCGCTCGCGCAGGGCATCTACCCTGAGATCCTGCACGAACTCGGACCGGCAGCTGCGCTGAGCTCACTCGCGCGCAACTCCCCGATCCCAATTGAGGTGACCGACGAGGGCATCGGACGCTCGTCGGACGCGATCGAAGCCACGATTTACTTCTGCGCTCGAGAGGCGATCCAGAACACCGCCAAGCACGCCGGACGGGGCGCCAAGGCGAACGTGACGCTCGCGCACCGCGACGATGCGATCGAGTTCACAGTCAGCGACGACGGCATCGGCATCCCGCGCGAAAGCGACACGGACGGGACCGGCATCACCAGCATCCGCGACCGGATCGAGGCCGTCGGCGGCCAGTTAGAGATCGTATCCGCGCCCGGGCAAGGCACCTCTATACACGCAACGATTCCTGACGACAAAGCGTAACTGCCGTTGCTCCAGCGCCGCGCCCAATGCCGGCAACGCGAACAAATCCTGCGCAGGTATCGCCACACGCAACAACGCGCCCTTGACGTCCCCGCGCGCCTACCCTGCCGCGAGGAGCGACAGCGGTGCGGCTGGAACGGCAATTCTCCTTGCTAGCACAGCCAGCCACGACGTCCTGGGCTTTATGCCCGCGCGAGGACGGAAGCGGACCTATGGGGTCTCGACCCGCTCGTGGGTACGCACCTGCTCATCGCCGCAAGCGCGCGCTGCGCGTCGCCAACTGATCGGTCCACCGCTGCCCGGGGCGCTAACCGAAGGTCGGGGAAGCTGCAAGCATAAAGCGGTCACGACCGCGCCGACACCGGCGCTACCGCTAAAGGCGTGGAGCGGCAGCACGCCCGGTGGGCATGGTGGAGTGCCCCGGTTTGGGGCGGTCCAGCTGGAGACGTCGGGTTCGTGACCGCTTCGCGGTGGACGAGGTATGTTGCTCGGATTCTTGCGCCGCGGTGCGCGGTTCGCCGGTGCTCGGCTGCCGGTCCGCACGCGGTCGATGTCGATGTCGGACCAAGCCGAAGGGTCGCGGAGGGCGCGACGATCAGCGGAGGTTCGCGTGCCGCCGATGCGCGTGCCCGGGAGCGTCCGAGTACCGAGATTGGATAGCTCGAATCTGGGCCGCGTAGGACTCGCAGGCGGACTCCTCTCGATCGAGCGCGGCCGTGTACGCCGCGAACGCCACCGCTCGATCGGGTGCCGGGGCATCGAGGAACCGGTCGTAGGCGGCCCGCACGTCCCAGCATGCGGTTCGCCAATCGCAGTACAGCTCGATCAGTCGATCGACCAGGTCCGGGCGTATCTCGGTGCTCATAACCGCCACCGTAGGTCCTCGCTGGCCCGGGCGCAAGGTCCAATCCGAGGACCGATGGCAGGACCAAAGGAGGGCGTCCGGCGTGCCATGCCGAGTCGTTGGGTCTTACGATCTTCGGCCAGTGGACATCCATCTCACCTTGGATCGAGCGGCACCGTTGCGGGCCCAGCTGGAGCGTGAGTTGCGCGCAGCGATACGTTCGGGTCGGCTGCGTGCCGGGTCGAAGCTGCCGCCGAGCCGCTTACTCGCCGATGAGCTCCAGGTGTCGCGGGGCGTCGTGGTTGAGGCGTACTCGCAATTGGTCGCCGAGGGTTATCTCGTGGCACGCTCCGGGGACGGGACGCGGATCGCGGATGGGCTTGCGCAGCAGCCGCCTGCACCGCGCGTGCCGTCCGGGGCAGCGCGCCGAATTCGGTACGACCTGCGCAGCGGGATGCCCGACCTGTCCTACTTTCCCCGCCGCGAGTGGCAGTCGGCGATGGCGATGGCGTTGCGCGATCTGCCCGACGCGGCCTTGTCGTACGGGTCGCGCCGGGGCCTGCGTCAGCTGCGGGTCGCGCTGACGGAGTATCTCGGGCGCGTGCGCGCAGTCGTCGCCGAGCCGGAGCGGATGTTTATCGCCACCGGGGCGGCGCCCGCGATGAGTGTCATCTGGCAGACGCTGCGGCAGCGTGGCGCCGCCAGAGTCGCCGTCGAGGATCCGGCGTGGCGGGCGATACCGGAGACGGTCGTGCACGCCGGGCTCGAGGCGATCCCGATTGCGGTCGACGCATACGGTCTCGACGTCGGTCAGCTGGAGCGCGTGGACGTCGACGCGGTCGCGCTCTCTCCGGCGCACCAATATCCCACGGGCGCGGTTCTGGCTCCGGTCCGTCGAGCCCAGTTGATCGCCTGGGCTCGGCGCCGCGGGGCGCTGATCGTCGAGGACGATTACGACGCCGAGTATCGCTACGACCGCGAGCCGATCGCTTCACTCCAGGGGCTCGCGCCCGACTGTGTCGCATACGTCGGGACGGCCAGCAAGACGCTCGCGCCCGGAGTGCGGCTGGGGTGGGCGCTGGTTCCGAGTCACCTCGTCGGCGAGATGGCGGCCCAGCAAGGAGTCGCACGCGCCGCGCCGAGCGTCCTGACCCAGGCCGCATACGCGACGCTGGTCGAACGCGGCGACATCGACCGCCACCTCCGCCGTACCCGTCGCGTGTATCAGTCCCGCCGGAACGCGCTGATCGGGGCGCTCGCTAAGTGGCTGCCCGAGTCGTCCGTTGGCGGCGCCGCGGCCGGGCTTCACGTGATCGCCTGGTTGCCCGACGCCATCAGTGAGACAACGATCAGCGACGCGGCGTCAAGCCGCGGCGTGGCGATTCACACCCTTCACGACGACTGTGCCGTCACTGCTCCACTTGGCCCCGCCCTGGTGCTCGGGTACGGGCTGATTTCGGAGCCGGCGATCCCGCGCGCCGTCCAAGAGCTGGCTGCGGCCGCCGGTCACTAGCGCTCGGTCCCACCGGCGGCCGCGGGTGGCGGCGGCCGAGGTTGGACGGGATTGGTTCACGGAACGAGGGGTCACTTGGTCCTCCCCAAACGGCAGGCGCGGACGTACGATCGCCGTCCACGGTCGCCGCCGAAGCGGAGGCAGCTCGTCATGGAAGTCGCAGGCACCAACCGCGCTCTCGTAATCGGGGCTCAAGGCGTACTCGGCGCCTTGATGGTCCGGGCGTTCGAGGCCGCCGGCTGGGTGGTGCGTTCCGGCGCGCGACGACCAACGCCGGGACAGGTCGAGATCGACGTCGGCCGGCCCGATTCGATAGCCGCCGCAGTGGACGAGCACGAGCTCGTCGTCAACACCGTGCCGCATCCCGACTTACTCGCCGAGAGGTACGTCCTCGAGCACGGCGGCGCCCTGATCAATGTCTCAGACCTCCCCGCCTCGTCGGCGCGCTCGCTTCGCGCGGTCGCAGGGGGAGCGCGGGGAACGGTCGTGATGAACGCCGGCCTGGCGCCTGGGGTGACCACGATCGTCGCGGCCGACCTGCTGCGGCTGCACCCCGCTGCGAGTGAGCTCGAGATCGTTTTCACGCTGTCCCTGTCGGTGTCCAGGGGACCGGCGAGCGCTGATTTCATCCACCGCGGATTGACCGCCGTGACGCGTCACCGCACCGCGGTCGTGCGACTCCCGAGCCCGTTTGGCGAGCGCCGCTGTCTGGGCTTTGGCGAGGGCGACGCCGGCTGGCTCGGCGGCATCGCCGAGGGCCGGATCGTTCGTCAGTACGTCTGTATCGCCGAGCCGGGGATGCATGAACGGCTGCTCCGGCTCAACAACGCTGGCGCGATCGCGAGCATGCCGAGATCGCTGATCGAATCGCGCAAGCAGAACGGCGAGCGGACCACCCGTAACGAAGCGGTCGCGCATTGGGTCGCGGCGATTCGCACTGGACGGCGGTTAGGCGCCCGCACCGTCGAATGCCTGGGCGGCTCGCTGTCCGCCGCCCGAAGCACGGTCGTGTTCGCCGACTCATTGCGCACCGAGCCGCCGGCGTCCGGTTGCTTAACCCGGAGGAGATCTGGACGCTCAGCGGCCTCGAAGCCAAGCTGCGAGCCGCCGGAATCTCAGTCGTGTCACATCCGCAGCCGTGAACCGCGCTCCGGGCCGAGGACAGACGGGCGCTACCAGCCGCGGATCTCGCCGGCGACCCCGGCGAGCAACTCGATGGCCGCCAGCGGCTGGGGGTTGCGGGCGAAGACGTAGGTGATGGTGAAGCCGAGGTCGTGGCCGGCGCGGAGCTTGTCGAGCAGCTCGCCCTGGGAGGTGGAGGCGTCGATGTTGATCATCGTCGTCTTCTCGATCTCGTCGTAGTCGCGCCCCACCGTCTCGCAGTGCGAGCGCAGGACATCGAGCTTGTGGCGGGCGTCGTCGCCGCCGGCGAAGATGTTGCAGGCGTTGGCGTACTGAGCGACGAGGCGCAGCGTCTTGCGCTCCCCGCCGCCGCCGACGAGCACGAACGGGTGGGGCCGACTGAGCGGCGCCGGCGAATTGAGCGTACGTCCCAGCCGGTAGTGCCGCCCCTCGAAAGCGCCCTCGTCTTCCCCCCACATCTGGAGGCAGATCTGGAGCGTCTCCTCGAGGCGCTCGAAGCGCTCGCCCAGCGGGGGGAAGGCGAACCCCAGCCCCTCGGCCTCCTCCTGAAACCACGCCGCGCCGATACCCAGGCCGGCGCGCCCGCCCGACAGCACGTCGAGCGTGGAGATGACCTTCGCCAGGAAGCCCGGCTCGCGGTAGACCACCCCGGTCACGAGGGTGTGCAACAACACTCGCTCGGTCACCCCGGCCAGGTATCCGAGAGTCGTGTAGGCCTCGAGCATGCTCTCCTCGGGCGGGCCCACCGGGCCGATCTGCCAGAAGTGGTCCATCACGGTCAGGCGGGCAATGCCGCCCGCCTCGGCCTCGCGAGCGAGATGGCCGAGCGTGGGAGCCAGCTCGGGCGGGCCTCCGTTCCACGTGAAGTCGGCGATGTGGAACCCGAGGTCCATCGGCGACGATCCTACTCCGGCCCGCGGGGCGTCCGTGAATACAAGACGTGCACTCGCGCTTCGTTCACGCTTGCCCGACGGACACGAGAATCCAGTTCATGCGTGTAGTCGCAGCAACTCGCGTGACAGGGCACGGCCTCCCGTGCGAACGGCGGGCGCCACCTGGGCGGGGGTGATGCGCCCGCCGGCGGGCATCGAGACGGACATGGCCGCGCGAGCGGTCCCATCTGAGGTGAGTAGGGGCGCGGCGACGCAGACGAGGCCTGGAGTCGACTCCTCGCGGTCGTAGGCGAGACCAGTGCGGCGGATGTCCTGCAGCTCCTTCGCCAGCGCTCGTGGATCGGCGAGTGTCGTGGCGGTGCGGGTGACCAGGGGATGGTTGCGCTCGATCCAGGATCGGCCGACGTCATCGGAGAAGGCGAGCATCGCCTTACCGAGAGCAGTGCAGTGCGCGGGCATGCGGCCGCCACGTCGGGACGGGGTCTTGACCTTGCGATGGCCGGAGATGATCTCCAGGTAGAGGACCTCGGACTCGTCGAGAACGGCGAGCTGGACTGTCTCCTTGGTGGCCTCGTAGAGATCCTCCATGTACGCGAGGGCGACGTCGCGGAGCCGTTGCTGGCGGGGGACGAGCTGGCCGAGCTCGAATAGGGTCATGCCCAAACGCCAGCCGCGCTGCGAGCGTTCCAGTAGCCCCAGGCGCACGAGCTGACCGGCGAGTCGATGGGCGGTCGAGCGGGCAAGGCGGCTGCGCTCGGCGAGCTCGTCCAGCGTCAGCTCAGGCGCCGTGCGAAAGGCGTCGAGGAGGCGGACGGCCCGGTCCAGCACGGCGTCGTTGGTCGAACTCTTCACGCAACTCCATCCCACTCAGCGGGACGGACCATTGTGGCAGCGCGGCGGGAGCGATGGGATGCGCGCCATGCTCGAGATGACAACGCTGCCGGCGCGGGAACTCGACCGCCTCGCCCTCGCCCTTCGCGCCGCGCGCGAGCGGCGGGACCCGATCGCGCCGCTGACCGAGGCCCTCCCCGACCTGAGCGTTGCCGACGCCTACGCGATCGCTCAGCGCAACGTCGCCGCCCGCGTCGCCGCCGGCGCCACGATCGTGGGCCACAAGATCGGCCTGACCTCGCCAGCGGTGCAAGCCCAGCTCGGGGTCGACCAGCCCGACTACGGGGAGCTCCTCGACGTGATGGCGATCGCCGATCGGTCGACCGTCGACGCCGGCGCGTTCATTGCTCCACGGATCGAACTCGAGCTCGCCTTCGAGCTCGCCGAAGCGCTCCCGACCGCGGGCGTCACGGCCGACGACGTCCGCCGTGCCACTGCGCGCGTGCTGCCCGCCCTCGAGCTCGTCGACAGCCGCATCCGCGACTGGCGGATCCGGCTCGCCGACACTGTGGCGGACGCGGCATCCTCCGCCGCGTTCGTGCTCGGCATCGAGGGCCGACCGCTGTCGGAGCTGGACGCGGCCGATGTCGCCGGCGAACTGTGGCGGGGCGATGAGCTTCTGGAGTCGGGCAACACGAGCGCGGTCCTCGGCGACCCGTGCGTGAGCGTCGCCTGGCTCGCCAACGCCCTCGGCGCCCTCGGCGCGCATCTCGACGCCGGCCAGATCGTCCTGTCCGGCGCGTGCACGCGCATGGTCGACGTCGGCCCCGGCGACCGGTTCCGTGGGGTGCTCGCCGGAGTCGGCGAGGTCTCCGTGCAGTTCGCAGGTGCCTCCCGATGAGCCAGATCCTCGAGGCCGCGATCGTCGGCTCCGGGAACATCGGCACCGACCTGATGGTGAAGCTGCTCCGCTCGGAGTGGGTGCGGCCGCTGTGGATGGTCGGGATCGAACCGGCGAGCGCCGGGCTCGCCAGGGCCCGCGAGGCGGGCCTCGAGACGAGCGCCGACGGAGTCGGATGGCTGCTCGATCGGGACACCCGGCCCGACCTCGTGTTCGAGGCAACCTCGGCGGCGGTCCACGCCGCCAACGCGCCGGCCTACGCCGAGGCGGGGATCACCGCGATCGACCTGACGCCGGCGGCGGTCGGTCCCTATGTCGTGCCGCCGGTCAACCTCGGGGCCCACCTCGACGCCCCCAACCTGAACATGGTCACCTGCGGCGGGCAGGCGACAGTCCCAATGGTGCACGCGGTCAGTCGCGTGGTCGACGTCCCCTACGCGGAGATCGTCGCGTCGATCGCGTCACGGTCGGCCGGACCTGGCACCCGGGCCAACATCGACGAGTTCACCGAGACGACGGCGCGGGCGGTGACCGAGGTCGGCGGCGCGGGTCGGGGCAAGGCGATCATCGTCCTGAACCCGGCCGAGCCGCCGCTGCTGATGCGCGACACCGTCATCTGCTGCGCTGCCCGCCGGCGCCGATCACGAGGCGATCTGCGCCTCGGTCGAGGCGATGGCGGCGGAGGTCGCCGCCTACGTTCCGGGCTACCGGCTGCGGGTCCCGCCCCAGTTCACCGACGACCGCGTCTCAATCTTCCTCGAGGTCGAGGGCCGCGGCGACTTCCTCGCGACCTACGCCGGCAACCTGGACATCATGACCGCAGCCGCGGTCCGGGTGGGCGAGGAGCTCGCCCGAGCCCGCGCCGGCGCCGGCGTGACCGCCGACCTGAGTTCCCGCGCCGGCGCCGGGCTGACCGCCGACCCGAGCTCCCGCGCCGGCGTGACCGCCGACCTGAGCTCAACCTTCAGCTGATGCCCGCCGAGCCCCTCAAGATCAGGATCACCGACAGCTGCCTGCGTGACGGCTCCCATGCCGTCCGCCATCAGCTCTCGACCGAGCAGGTTCGCGCGGTCGTCACCGCCCTCGACCGCGCCGGCGTGCCCGTCCTCGAGGTCGCTCACGGCGACGGCCTCGGCGGCAGCTCGTTCACCTACGGCTTCTCGAGCACCCCGGAGCGGGAGCTGATCGCCACGGCGGTCGCGACGACCAGGCAGGCGCGGATCGCGGCGCTTGCTGCTGCCCGGGATCGGGACCGCGGAGGACATCCACGCCGTCGCCGACCTCGGCGTCTCGATCATCCGTATCGCCACCCACTGCAGCGAGGCCGACATCTCGGTCCAGCACTTCCAGATCGCCCGCGAGCTGGGGCTCGAGACGGTCGGCTTCCTGATGATGTCCCACTCGCAGCCGCCGTCGGTCCTGGCCGAGCAGGCGCGGATCATGGGCGACGCCGGCTGCCAGTGCGTCTATGTGGTCGACTCCGCCGGCGCGCTCGTCCCGCCGGCGGTCGCCGAGCGCGTCGACGGCGATTCTCGCCGCGCGTCGACCGCTGAAACGCCAGGTCGGCTTCCATGGCCACGAGAACCTCGCCTGCGGTGTGGCGAACACGCTGGCCGCGATCGAGGCCGGCGCCCGGCAGGTCGACGGCAGCACCCGGCGGATGGGGGCCGGTGCCGGGAACACTCCGACCGAGGCGCTCGTCGCCGTGCTCGAGAAGCTCGGGATCGCCACCGGCATCGACGTGGCGGCGATTCGTCGACGCGGCCGAGGACGTCGTCGCACCGCTGATGGGTCGCGACTGCGTTCTTGACCGGATGTCGCTGACGATGGGCTACGCCGGCGTCTACTCGAGCTTCCTCGAGCACGCTCGTCGGGCAGCAGAGCGCTACGGCGTGTCCGGTGCGGCGGTCCTGCGCGTGTGCGGCCAGCGCGGGCTGGTGGGCGGTCAGGAGGACCTGATCGGCGAGATCGCGTACGAGCTGGCGGCTGCCGCCGGCTGATCGCGGACGTGGCATTTGTTGCTTTCTCGCAACTAAGATGCTAGTATCTAAGATGTTAGATGAGGAGGGACTGACGTGCTCGGAACCGTTGGCAAGGCGAGCCGCGTGCTCGATCTGTTCACACGCGAGACCCCCGAGTGGGGGGTCACGGACACGGCCCTTGAGCTGCAGGTTCCCCGCTCCTCGGCCCATGATCTGCTTGACACGCTGGCCCAGACCGGGCTGCTGCGCCGCGTCGAGGGCAACCGCTATCGACTCGGGTTGAAGCTTCTGACCCTCTCAGACGCGGCGCTCGACAGCCTCGCCGTGCGGAGCCAGGCGCGAGGAGTGATGGAGTGCCTCGCGCGGAAGCTGAAGGCGACCGTCCACTTGGCGACGCTCGATGGGACCGATGTCGTCTATCTCGACAAGGTCACCGCCGAGGGCGGCCCGCGGATCGCGCTGTCGGGTGTAGGCCGGCGGCTGCCGCTCCACTGCACCGCCGTCGGAAAGGTGCTCCTCGCTCACCAATCCCCCGGCACGATCTGCCACACGCTCGATCGGCTCGCGATGGAGCCCGTCACCGACCGGACGATCAGCTCAGTCGACACGCTGCGGTTCGAGCTGGCGAGCAGCCGCCGTTCAGGGATCGCCCGCGACCCTGAGGGCTCGGTCCTCGGCGTCTGCTGTCACGCCGCGTCGATCACCGAGGCCGGCCGGGTCACCGCCGCGATCAGCCTCAGCGTGCCCACGGCGATCGAGCGCCAGCTCGGCGAGCGCTACGACGAGATCGTCCGCGCCGCCGCTGTCAAGATCTCCCACCGCCTCGCCGCGGCGCCGGCCGAGCTGCCGCGGAGGCACCGTGTCGCCGTCTGACTCCGCTCGCCCGCTCGCCGGCCGCCGCGCCCTCGTGACCGCCGCATCGAACGGCATCGGGCGGGCGACCGCCGCCCGCCTGCGGAGCCAGGGCGCCGAGGTGTTCATCACCGGCACGAGCGAGCGGACGATCGAGGTCGCCCGCGAGCTCGGCGCCGCCGGCTACGCGATCGCCGACTTCACCGAGCCGTCCGCCCCCGCCGAGGCCGCGGCTGCGGCCGCCGAGGCGATGGGCGGCATCGACATCCTCGTCTCCAACACCGGCGGCCCGAAGCCGGCCCCGTTCGACACCCTCACCGCGGCGGACTGGCTGAGCGCCTACCACCTGATCCTCGGCAGCGCGCTCGCCCTCACCGCCGCGGTCCTGCCGGTGATGCAGTCGGGCAGCGGCGGCCGGGTCATCTATCTCACCTCGACCGCCGGGGTCGTCCGGCCGCTCGCCGGCCTGCACCTGTCAAACGTGATGCGGGCGGGCGTCGCCGCCCTGTCCGCGTCGCTCGTCGCCGAGTACGGGCCCGACGGGATCACCTTCAACGTCGTCGCGCCGGGCCCGATCGACACCGACCGGCGGCGGCAGATCATGAGCTTCCAGGCCGCCAAGCACGAGCTCGACACCGATGCCTTCGAGGCCCGCGAGCTCGGCCAGGTCCCGGTCCGGCGCTTTGGAGCGCCGGAAGAGGTCGCCGCGCTCGTCGCCTACCTCGCCTCGGACGCGGCCGGCTTCATCACCGGGGGCGTGCACGTGATCGATGGAGGGCTGACGACCGGATGAGCGCGTTCGAGGACTGGCTCGAGCAGGCAGCGAGGATGAAGCATGTCGACCCGGAGGTCGACATGCCGGAGCCGCTGGTCCATTCCTCCGCGGAGGCCCACTGGCTCGACCCGGCGATGACCGGCAACCCGAGCCGCATCGGCGCGCTACCTGAGGTCCCGAGCCGGACGATGGAGTTCTACGTCCAGGAGCTCGACCCCGGGACCGCCGGCGATCTGCAGCGCCACCGCCATGAGTCGGTGCACTTCGTGATCGAGGGCGACGGTTACTCCGAAATCGGGCCGCGGACCGAGCGCTGGCGCGCCGGTGACCTGATCTACACGCCCCCATGGGTGTGGCACCGCCACTACAACAACGGCACCCGGCTGGTCCGGATGCTGCTGGTGGAGAACTCACGGATGCTCGCCGCGCTCGGCCTGGCCGAGCGCGAGAGCGCCGGCGAGGTCTCCTACGAGCAGCACCGCACGGGCGCCTCACCCTCGTGATCCGAGATGCTCGGAACGTCATTGCCGCACCCCCGGGCCGACCGTAGGTTGAGCTCATGATCAATCGACTGAGTCACGTCGAGGTGGCCGTCACCGACCTTCAGCGAGCTCGCGCGTTTTACTGCGACCTCCTGGGGTTCGTCATCTTCGCCGAGTCGGGCGAGGCGCTGTGGCTACGCGCCCCTGACGAGTTCGACGTGTGGTCGCTGAAGCTCACCCGCGACGATCAGCACGGCCTGCTCGCGTTCGGCTTCCGGGCCGAAAGCGAGGACCGTCTCGATGCGCTGGCGGCGCTGCACGACCGGCTGGCGCTGCCGTGGACGTGGCGAGCTGCCGGTGAGGAGCCAGGCCGCGGCCGGATGTTGCGCGTGGGCACGCCCGGGGGCCATGTGGTCGACTTCGAGCACGAGGTCGATGAGGTCGTTACGCGGGACGAGCGCGGCCCTCACCTGCCGATGCGCCACACGCACGCGCGACACGGACTTGGCCTCGTCCGGCTCGATCACGTCAACGTGCGTACCGCCACGCTTCCGGCCGCGCTCGACTACTGGCAGGGCGAGCTCGGCTTCGCTGCCTCCGAACGTCAGATCGACGCACACGGGCAAGTACAGCGGGCGTGGCTACGACGCGCTCCGACGAGCCACGACCTGGCGATCGGCAGCGACGACCGCCTCGGCTTCCACCACATCGCCTACACGCTGCGCGACACCCAGGCGATCATCGCGGCCGCCGATCTGCTGTCCGACGCCGGCTGGCCGGTGATCGAGTACGGCCCCGGGCGCCACGGCATCACCGACGCGTGCTTTCTCTACATCCGCGATCCGGACGGGAACCGGATCGAGCTCTACACCGGCGACTACATCCGGGACCTCGACCGGCCGCCGATCGATTGGACGCTCGAGGAGTACGAGACGACGGGGCTGCTGTGGTGGGGTCAGCAGCCTCCCGCGTCGTTCCTGAAAGCCGGCCCGGTCCTCGACCGTGGCCTCGTCACCCCGCAGCGTGACCTTGAGGAGGTCGCCACGCCATGAGCATCACCCAGCCGAGCCCACTTGCCGGTGCCCCGACCGCGGGCGCGACCGCCAAGGATCTGCGCAGCCAGCCCGCCGTCGGCGTGATCGGCATCTGCGTCGCCAGCACGCTGTGCCTGCTGCTGGGGGTGGCGATCGCGCCGCTCGACTCACTCCAGATCCTCGGGTCCGTCACCACCTTCGCGCTGCCGATCCTGATCGCGAGTGCGCTGTGGTGGCAGGGATGGCCCGCCCGCGGTTCCTCGCGCGCCGCCTCCGGTCTGATCAACACGCTGCTGATCGCCGGGCTTGCCGTCGTGCTGACGGCGCTCGCCCAGGTGATCGTCGGCCGCGGCGACCTGGCGCATCTGCTCTCGACCACGCCGGCCGGCCACGGCCCCGGTCGTCCCGCGTTCCCGAGCTACCCGTGGACGCTGCCGCTCGCCGCGCTGATCTTCCTGACGATGATCCAGCTCACGTTCGTCTGCGACCGCCGACCGCTGCGCCGGCTGGGGACGCCGGGGGCTGGGATCGCCGCGATCACCCTGTCCTGGATCGTCGGCCTCGCCGCCTACGAGTTGTTGGCCAACTGGAACGCCGTCGTGCCGCCGCCTGTCCAGCTGGCCCTCGGACTGAGCAACCCGGGCGGTCCGGTGAGCGCCTTCAACCTGCTCGGCTGGACACTGTGCGTCGCCGTCTGGTCGGTTCTCCTGTTCATCCCGCTCAAGGGCCGCCCGTTCGGTCGCATCGGCTCGGTCCCCGTGCGCCTCGTGGTCGCCAACCTCGTCACGATCGCGCTCGGATGGGCAACGTTCCTGCTGCTGTCCGGCCCGATCGGCCTGACCGTGCCGGAGATCGCCGCCGCCAGCGGCACGGTGATCGCCGCCTCGCTCGTCGCGGCCCTGATTCTCGAGGGTTGGCCGGCGCGACTGCTCACCTCCGCTCCCGCCCGTGACGGCGCCCTGCTGGCGACAATCGCGGTCCTCGCCGCCGTCATGTTCACCGTGCTCAAGGCCGTGGGCGTGGCCTCCACCGCCTGGCCGGCGACCAACCCGGTCTACCTGTGGATGACCGTCTGCGCGCTCAACTTCATTGCCGCCGGCTCGATCCTCTGGTACGGCGTCTTTCGCCGCTGGCCGGTGGCGCCGCCTGCGCAGCGACCGGGGGAGGCGCACTGATGGCTTCCGAGGCGGGGTCACCCGCGACGGTGTCGTTCGCGCTCGAAGGTCCGCTCGAACTCGCGGGGGTGCCGGCGGTCGGGACCAAGGCCGACCTCGTCTTCGAGACGCTAAAAACCCGGCTGATCGCCGGCTGGCGGGGCTACGGGGAGACCCTCAACACGGTCGAGATCGCCGAGGAGTTCGGCGTCAGCCGCCGCCCGGTGATGGACGCGATGAGCCGACTGGAGCTCGCCGGTTTCATCGAGATCATCGCCCAGGTCGGCTGCCGGGTGATCGTCCCCGAGCGTCGCGCGGTGCGCGAGCACTTCTTCACCGCGGGCGTCCTGGACGGCGCGGCGGCGCGGCTCGCGGCCGGCAACGCGACCGACGTTCAACGGCGGGCGCTGAGCGAGGCCCTGGAGCAGAGCAACACCTCGGCGCTGGCCCGCGATCAGCACGCGTTCGAGGCAGCCAACAAGCGCTTCCACGCCACGCTGCTCGCCGCCGGCGGTAATCAGCGACTCACCCAGCTCGCGCGCCAGGCGTGGGACCTCAGCGACTTCTATCTCCAGCGCCGTACCGAGGACGACCTGCGGCGCTCCCACGACGAGCACGAGGCGATCGCGATAGCGATCCTGAGCGGCGACGCCGACGGTGCGCGGGACGCGGCCGAGGCCCACCTCACCCGCTTCGGCGAGTCGCCGATCCTCCCCGGGGAGGATCGGGACCGATGACCGTCACCGAGACACGTTCGGCCGCGACCGGGACGCACGTCAGCATTTGGTCGGACCTGCTTGGCGTCGATCTGCGCCAGCACTTCGTCGACGCCGGCGGGATCCGCACGCGCGTGCTCGAGGCCGGGAGCGGTCCGGCACTGGTGATGATCCACGGAACCGGCGGCCACCTCGAGGCGTATGCACGCAACGTCCGCGCGCTGTCGGCGCACTACCGGGTCGTGCTTTACGACATGGTCGGTCACGGTTACAGCGACAAGCCGGACCGCCCGTACACGATCGACGTGCTGAGCGATCACCTGGTTGCGGTGCTCGACGCGCTCGGGATCGAGCGGGCCCACCTGTCAGGTGAGTCGATCGGCGGCTGGGTGGCCGCGTGGACCGCCGCACATCACCCCGACCGCGTCGGGCGGCTCGTCCTCAACACCCCCGGCAACATCACCAACAAGCCGGAGGTGATGGCGGCGGTGCGCGACTCGAGTCTCAAGGCGGTCCGCGAGGCTTCGCCCGAGACGGTTCGTGCCCGCGTCGAGTGGCTGTTCCATGACACGACGATGGTGACCGACGAGCTCGTCGCGCTGCGCCTCGCGATCTACACCCAGCCCGGCTTCCTGACGGCGATGACCAACATCGTGGCCGTCCAGAACTGGGAGTACCGGGAGCCGTACCTGTGGTCGCCCGAGTGGTGCGGCCGGATCGGCGCCCCGACGCTGTTGCTGTGGACCGACCACGACCCGACCGGCACGGTCGAGGAGGCGGAGCTGCTTCGGGAGTGGATCCCGGACGCTCGCGTGGAGGTCATCGAGGGAGCCGGCCACTGGCCGCAATGGGAAAAGCCCGACGAGTTCCACCAGGCGCATCTGCGCTTCATCAACGGTGGCTTGTAGGGCATCGAGAGGAGAGACAAAGATGTGCATCACACAGGTGGCCTACGCGGAGCTGGCGGTCGACGATCTCGAGGGCGCGGTCGGATTTCACACCGACGTCGTCGGGATGGTCGAGCTCGGCCGGGAGAACAACCACGTCAACCTCGGGTGCGGCGTTGACGGGCGGTGCGACTTGGTCCTTCACGGGGGTGGGACGGGCGTTCGGGTCGTAGCGCTCGAGGTGGAGTCCGACGACGACTTCGATCGATACGCCCAGCGGTTGTCAGAGCGGGGCGTCGGCACCGAGCGACTCAGCGACCCGCGTTCCGGCGTGGCGCACGCGTTGCGCTTCTCGGCCCCCGGGGGTCTCACGATCGAGCTCGTCCTGACCGATCCGGGGCCCGCGTACCTCAACCCCGGGCAGGCAACGTCCCGCGCCGGGATCGCGCCGACCGACTTCGACCACATCACGCTGAAGGTGCCCGACACCGACGCCACCGTCGAGTTGCTGACCTCTGCGCTCGGGTTCTCGGTCTCGGACGAGATGCGTCCACAGCCCGACGTGCTCGCCGCCGCCTGGACCCGGGTCGGCAGCCAGCACCATGACATCGCGATGTTCAAGGGCCCGCCGCAGCAGACGCTCCATCACTACGCCCTGCGCCTGGAGTCCTTTGACCATCTCAAGCAGGCGGCCGATCGACTCGCCGCGGCCGGGGTCAAGGTCGAGACAGGCCCGGGACGCCACAGCGTGGGCGGGAACGTCTACCTGTTCTTCTGGACGCCCGGGGGCAATCGCCTGGAGTTTTCCGCCGAGATGCCGCGCGTCGGAAAAGGCGAGACCAAGGTGTGGTCCGAGCTGCCGACCGCGTTCAGTGCCTGGGGTGCCACGCCGCCCCCGACCTTCGCCGAAGGTTCCTGACCAGAGAGGGAGATGAGTTCAATGACCGTTGCTGACCGACTCACTGACACTCCGATCGAGGAGCTGAGCTCGGCGGAGCTGATCGCTCGCGCGCGAGAACTGGGCGAGTTCGCCTGGGAGCACATCGGCGCCACCGAGGCCGACCGGCGTCTGCCGGACGCCGTCATCCACGCGCTGTTCGACTCCGGGCTGTTGCGGCTCGCGACCTCCCGCCGGATGGGCGGGCTGGAGGTTCACCCGCTGACCCTCGTCGAGGTCGGGCGCGAGCTCGCCCGCGGCTCGGCGGCGCTCGGGTGGATCTACGGCCTCACCGCGGGGCATCAGTGGTATCTGTCCTTCGCCCACGAGCAGCTCCAGCAGGAGGTTCGCGACTCCGGCCCCGGCCTGATCGTCGACTCGCTCGTCCCCGGGGGCCAGGCCGAGGTCGTCGAGGGCGGCTACCGGCTGACGGGCCGCTGGAAGTTCGTCAGCGGCGTCGAGTGGTGCTCGTGGGCCGGACTGGCCTTCGTCCCGCCGAACGCCAACCCGCCACGGCCGGTCGTCGCGTTCGTTCCCGCTGAGGAGCTGAGCATCGAGGACACCTGGCGGACGGTCGGCCTGCGCGGGACGGCGAGCAACGAGGTGACGCTCGACCGCGCATTCGTGCCCCAGCACCGGATCTTCGAGCTCGCCAAGTTCGCCCACGACAGCATCCCCCAGGGCGAGATCGTCGAGGAGGGGACACTGTTCAAGCTGCCCTTCATGGGCATGGCCGCGATCCATCTGGCCTACACCTCGCTCGGCGTGGCCCAGCGCGCGATCGAGGAGTTCACCCACTGGACGAAGATCCGGGTGCGCCCCTACGAGCACACCAACGCCCAGGAGGCGCCGTACTCGCAGCTCACCCTGGCCGACGCGATCGCCAAGTGGGACGCCGCACACGCGCTGATGCTGCAGTACTGCCGCGACATGTGGGAGGCCGCCGAGGCCGGCCGCGGCGCGCTGCCCGACGACGTGCGGGCGCGAATGTTCGCCCAACGCGCGTTCATCGCACGCACCTGCGCCGAGCTGACCAACCAGCTGTTCCTCGATTCCGGGGCGATGTCCCTGTTCGAGACCTCGGCGATGCAGCAGCTGTGGCGTGACGCCAACGCCGCCTCGATGCACATGGTGATCAGCCGGGGCGACGCACTGACGAGCTTCGGCCGCAACCTGATGGGCCTGCCCGGGCATCCGTTCGCCTAGGACGATGGGTGCGGGGACCATGAACGGATCGGGAATGTCGGGGTCCTGTGGGACCCCGACCGACCAGCGCCGCTTCCGGGACGCCCTGGGCACCTTCGCCACCGGGGTGACGATCGTTTCCACACGGCTGGACGATCTCGTTCACGGGATGACCGCCAACGGCTTCATGTCGGTGTCGTTGGAGCCGGCGTTGGTGGTGGTCTCGATCGCCTCGGGCGCGCGGATGCACGACATCCTGCTCCGCGCTGGACGCTACGGCGTGAGTGTCCTTTCCCGGGACCAGGAGGCCGTCAGCCGCCACTTCGCCGGGCGACAGCAAGAGGGACAGATCCGGCTGGTCGAGTCGAGCGGAGTTCCGCTCGTCGAAGGCGCAATCACCCACGTCGTCGCGTCCGTCGTCGACGCCCACCCGGCCGGCGATCACACGCTGTTCATCGGAGAGGTGCTCGACTTCGAGCACAGGGCCGGGGAGCCGCTGATCTTCCACTCCGGCGCCTACCGCCGCCTGATCGCCTCGCCCCTCGATCCGACCCGGACCGAGGAATGGGCCGGCGATCTGCACACGTGGCGGCTGGGGAGTGGCCCCGCCTAGAAATCGTGCGAGCGCTGGAGCGACGGGACTCGAACCGCGAGCTCCGGCGTGACAGGCCGGCGCGGGCCGTCTGGTTCCCGTATGTACGGCCGATCCTGTTGCTCGAATAGGCCGTAAACCGCGGTTTCTGGTTTCTGGCCCGGTTGCACGCCAGCTGGCGTCTCCTTGGCAGTTAAGGGAAGGCGGATTTGATGTTCGAGCGACCCGCCCGGAACCGCCCAGCCGACCCCCTGACCGGACGAGGGACTAGATCCAGATCTCCGGGAAGATCCGAGCTTCGCTGCCGGGGGCCTGAGACCAGCAACAGCGGCGCGTCCGACGGCTGCTCGTCGGATTCGATCCCACGAGCCGCGGCCACGAAGACCGCCGCTCTCATCGCGGAGGAGGTGCCGCCCATCACGGGCACGGGTAGCACCCCCTCCAGCGATAGCGATCGCCCGCTCAGGCACCACCCGCACAGATCGGCGCCATCCCGTCGTCGCCGAAGCATGTCCTATGAGCGATGGCGCGGTCCGAGGCAGCCCGAGGGCGAAAGCGATCGCGCGGACAGCGGCGACCGAACAATCGAGATTGGGCCGCGAGAGGAGCCCGACGTCGGACGCTCCGGCGGTGCGTTCAAGCCCCTCGACATGTCAGTCCGTCGCGCAGCGCAGACGGTAGGCACTCGCCCAAGCTGGCGCATCACGCGTGATCAAGTGTGATTAGCCCCGGCCCGTTGCCATCGCCCGCTTGAGAGCCTCGTTGCCGCACAGAACATTGCGCCACATACCACCAATTTCAAGCGGTCCAACGAAGAGACGGTCGGGTGGCGCAAGTTCGATAGCGACGTGGTCGAATGCAGCCTTAACAGTGAGTTCGGTCGCGACGATCCACACCGATCGCTGGATCTCTACTGCTACTCCAAGGCGATCGATCGCATCGATCACGGCGTCATATCCGTCACCCACCTCAAGGTCATAAGTGACCAACAGAACCACGTCTCCGTTCTTAGCACGTGAATCGGACGAGGCGCGGGGTCGGAAGCGCATAGCTCGCCACCCGCGCCTGCTTCGGCAGGAGCGCGCGACGATCGCATGCGTGTTTCTGGCGCTGCAAAGCTCATGATCGCGTTGGCGACGTTCCGGTAACAGGACTTCCTAGCGAGGCGGCGCGGCCAACGGACCCGGCTGACCGCGGTGCGGCGAATCAGCCGACGGAGGCCCCGCCCTCATCGGACGCCACCCAGGACTGGGCCGCGTGCGGGTAGGCGTGCCGAGTCCAGTCCTCCGTCAGCTTCGCCGCCTCTGCCTTATCCATACGGTTGAAGGACGCATAGCCGTCGGTTGTAAAGAGCCCCCGTCCTCACGCACTTGGGGACGGGGGCTCTCGATCAGAGCGAGGGGGAGCCCTGAAGCGTTGAGGCGCTTAGCCGGTGATGTCGCCCTGATTGTTCTGCGGCGTGTTCGAGTCCGTCCACGTCTGGCCGTGCGAGCTGTAGACGAAGTCGTAGTTCTCGCCTGCCGCTACGTCCGTGGCGTAGTCCGACCCGGGGAAGAACGCTGCCGAGAACGCAGCGTTCTGCGCTTCGCTCGAGGACGAGTTCGTGGTCGTCGGCGAGCAGGCCACACCGCATACCGCAGCCGAGTTGAAATCAGCCGCCATGCTCGTGCCGGGTGACGGCACGCTCCAGGACTCCGTGCCGTTGAACGTGCCGGTGTCACCGGCGTTGACCGTGTTCATGGATGTGCCGCCCGTACCGCACGCGCCGGGTGACTGGCCGGCGACCGTGACGAACGTGCCTGAGACGGTCTTCGAAACGGTAAACGAACCGTTGGCCTGCGGCTCGATCACATACACCGAATCGTACGTGTCCGTCGCCCAGTTGTTGCCGCAGGCGCCAGAGTCAGGCCCTGCGGTACCGCTGAACGTGTGGACGAGCGGGTCATTGACGCCGCTGGGGCCAGGAGGTCCCTGCGGACCAGTGGGGCTACCGGTGCCAGCGGGACCGGCGCCTCCATTGGTGCCAGCGAGTGACTGAGGCCCGGTCGCGCCTTGTGGTCCCGTTGCGCCCGTGACCCCGGTCTTGCCGGTCTTGTCGAGCGCCGCCTTGAGTGACGAAGTCAGGTTGTCCATATGGACTGAACCTTTGCCGATGTTGTTGTGCCACACCGAGTTCGGTGCGAGCTGATTGTGACCCATCAGAGTGGTGGTGGCGGCATATGCACCACCGCCGAGTGCGACGAACAGCGCCACCAGTGCCACGACAAGCGACACTGACGGCCTTCTATGAACGATGCTTCTCACTACTGGCCTCCTTGTGTTGGCCTTCCTTGGCCTTTTGAGCTCCGAGGTCACGTGCGTTGCGCGGCGTGGTGGTGCTCGCGACTGACCTCGTGCGAGGACTCCCGAGTGGGGACGAGTCCTGGTATGAACGGCGTTTCTGTCGCTTAGACGAAACGGCCCGTGAGGTCAGCGAGAGGCAGGTCTTGCCCAGCGAGGCCTGCGCGAGAGATTCCAGCAGCAGCGGCCGACAACGGCCCTGCGTCGAGCATACTCCCTTTTTCGGGGTGTGACCGACCAATTTGGCGATTATCGGCCTTGTCGCGGTGGACGCACCGGGTCATCGTTGCCCGAATGGCTGCTCGTCGGCACGCCAAGCCTCAGCGGCGATGTGGACCTTGGCGGGAACTCCTAGGTCAGCAGCTGGGTTCCGTCTGCCTTTGTGCTCGGCTCTCGCTTTCGTCGTCCCGGCGCCCGGCGCCGCACAAGCGCAATGGCGAGTTGACGACTAGAGGAGCGCTATGGCCGATCGCAGGCCAAACGTCGTGTTCATGCTGGCCGACAATCTCGTGTACGGGGATGTCGGATGCTTCGGGTCGGGCGGTGAGCAGCGAGGGATGCCAACGCCGAACATCGATCGTCTCGCGGAAGGCGGCCTGCGGCTGAACCAGTTCTTGGTGGAGGCGGCATGCACGCCATCTCGAGCGGCGCTGCTTACGGCCCGCTACTCGATCCGGTCCGGCCTGTCGCTGATCACGGTGCCGGGTGGGCACGAGCTCGGTTCGGATGAGTTCACGCTGGGGGATCTGTTTAGCCGCGCGGGGTATCGCACGGCCTACTACGGCAAGTGGCATCTGGGAGCCTCGACGGAGACCGAGCCGCAGTACCACGGGTTTGACGAGTGGCGGTTCGGGTTCTACGGATCTTCGGACGAGCCGTTGTACGGCGACAACATCTCCCGCACGCACGGGCCGGCGGCGCTGCGCGAGCGCAATCTGATCAAGGTCCGCGAGGCCGACACGCCGAAGACACCATCGACCGAGCTGCGTCCGTACGACCTGGCGTACCGCCGGCGGATCGATAACGAGATGACCGACGCCGCGATCGACTACATCAAACGCCAACGCTAAGTCAGAGACGCCGTTCTTCTTGTTCATGGGGATCACCCGGCCGCACTTCCCCAACCTGCCCTCTGATGAGTTCGTTGGCGCGTCCCGGATCGGGAACTACGGTGACTGCATCATGGAGCTCGACCACAACGTCGGGCGGATCCTCGACGCGGTCGACAACGCAGGGATTGGGCAGGACACGATCGTGGTGTTCGTGTCCGACAACGGGCCGACCACAGCCAGCACGATCCCCGACGAGATCTACATGGCGTCCGCCGGACCGTGGCGCGGCGAGCTCGGCGACCCCTGGGAGGGCTCGATCCGGACCGTCGGGATGATCCGCTGGCCCGACCACATCAACCCGGGCGTGTCCGAGCAGATGGTCTCGATCATGGACCTGCTGCCGACCTTCGCTGCGCTGCTCGACGCAGACCTCCCCACCGACCGTCCGATCGACGGGATCGACCAGTCCCGGCACCTGTTCGAGGGCCAAGAGCAGTCTGACCGCGATCACCTGCTGACGTTCATCGGCGGCGCGCTCGCGGCCGTCCGGTGGAACCAGTGGCGGATCTACACCGCCAACTACCACCCCGCCTCCACCAACCCCAGCCTCGGCGGTTTCCGGGGCCGCTCCAACCCCACCGCCGGGTACCCGATGGCGTTCAACATCGAAGCCGACCCACGCGAGCAGCGCAACGTAATGGCCGAAAACGGCTGGGTGATCGACCAGTTCTTCGAAGCGGTCGGCGCCTACCACGCCACCCTGAAAGAACATCCCAACCCGCCAGCGGCGAACCTCACCGTCTTCTAGGAAGGCCCCGTGTGTGTCAGCTAACACCACGGCTCCACATTGAAGCGATGAGTTCCGGTTGTAGCCCAAAGCGGCAGTCAGAGCCGTCCTGGATTCCGCGGTGGCTGACCTGTGAATCCCCCATTTGCGAGTGTGACCGGGCAGGGGCTGTTGTGCCTCGATTGCTCGGGCGGGAGACCGGCTGCAGTTGTGGCGTGGTTCAGGCGGCTTGGTCTGTTTCTGGTTGTTCGACTTGGTCGAGGGTGACCGCGTAGCCGAGCGCTTCGAGTTGGCGTTGGAGGCGGCGGGCTCGGTGCTCGACGGAGTAGCGCCTGCGTTGCCAGTCCGGACCGAGCTCTCGGAATGGGACTTGGTCACGGACGACGTGGTAGTAGGCGACGAGCAGGTCGTGGCGGATCGCGCCGATTGCCTTGGGCTCGCCGCGCCGTCCGCGAAGTTGCGCGAAGTGAGCGGCGAGGTAGGTGTCCTTCGTGCGGACGGCGGCCCGAGCGCATTCGGTCAGCTGACTGGTGAGCCACACGGGACCGGGGCGGCTTCGTCCCGATCGCCGCCGGCCGGCTGACTGGTGGTGACCGGGGCACGCTCCTGCCCAGGACGCGAAGTGCCCGACCGTCGGGAATATGGTCATATCGAGTCCGCACTCGGCGATCAGCACGTGTGCGGCGTGGGCCTGGACGCCGGGGATCGTGCCCAGCAGCTCGATGATCTGGGCGTGCGGTTCGAGGACGAGCTCGATCCGTTCGGTGAGGTTCTGCAGCGCGGCGTCGAGCGTGTCGATGTGCGCGAGCAGCTGCGCGACCATGATCCCGTGGTGCTCGATCGTGAAGCGGCTGGCGAGCGCCTCTTTGAGTTGCGGGATCTTGAGGCGCATCCTGGCCTTGGCGAGCTCGGCGAGCTGCTCGGGATCGGTGACTCCTGAGAGCAGCGCTTCGAGCATCGCCCGAGCGGACTTCGAGTAGGTGTGCGACGCGACGCTTGAGAGCTTGATCCCGGCGTCCTGGAGCACCTTCTCGAGCCGCTGGATCGACCGGGCGCGCTCGTTGGTCTGCGCTGTGCGCAGGCGGGTCAGGTCTCTGAGCCGTCGGATCTCGGGCGGCGGCACGAAGCTCGGGCGGACCAGCCCGTGCTGCACGAGCTGGCAGATCCACTCCGAGTCTTTGACGTCGGTCTTGCGGCCGGGGACGTTGCGCAGGTGATGTGCGTTCAGCAGCCAGCACTCGAAGCGCTCCTCGAGCGCTTGGAAGACCGTCTTCCAATACACGCCGGTGGCCTCCATCCCGACAAGCGTCACACCGACTTCGGCCAGCCATCCGGCGAGCTGGGCGAGCCCGCCGAGCGTGGCGCGGAACGTTCGTGTCTCCTGATCCCACCTTCGACGGCCGGTCCCCGGAACGCGGACGGTCGCCACGACATCGTCGCGATGCACATCGAGACCCGCGCACCGCTCCACCATCACATCCATCTCCTGCTCCCTTCGCACGACGGTTGACATGTCGCCCGGAGGGAACCTCCCAAGGATGAGTCTGACCTACGCGCTCGCAGCAGCAATGAACGGTCCCACAGGTCCCCGCGCCACGCTGTCGCACGGGCTCTAACGCACCAAGCCTCGCCGGCGTCGATCCGGGCACACCCGAAGTTCGACAGCGGGATTCTCATTCCTGAGAGGTGGCCGGCAGGCCGGCCCGGGACGCTGTCGCGCAAAGGTCTCGGGGGTTGGCGTGCGGCGTGCCGCTCTGCGGGACGCTGGTCGTGGGCGGCTCGGGTTGGGCGTCGTGACCTCCGTGGGGGCCTTTCAGGCCCTCAGGGCGGCTGTTTGGTGGCGGTGAAGCTTGGTGAGGTTGTGACTCGTCATGATTAATCGCCACTCGGTCCGCACCGCTAGTCGGCCTCTTCGGTGAAAGCTGGTGAACTCGCGGTTGTGCTTGGTGTGACCGAATACCGGCTCGATCGATTTCTGGCGCTTTCGGTAGGTCTCGCGGCCGCGGTCGGTCGCGAGCGCGCGGCGCATGAATGAGTAGCGCTCGCCGGTCCAGCCGGGTCGCTCGCCTTTGCTTTTGCCGGAGTCCGGGGGAATCAACACCTTGATCCCGTGCTCGGAGATGACATCGTCGATGTGCTGCTCGTTCCAGTACCGCGCGTCCGCGACCGCCACCGGCGGCGTGTGGTCGATCCCGGCCGACTCGGGCGAGGGCGGCGTTGAGCATTGGTCGGAGGTGCGAGAAGTCGCTGGCGTCGGCGGTGATCTCGGCTGCGAGCACGATCTGTTGCTCGTTGACGACCGCTTGGGCGTTGTAGCCCTGGATGTAGCGGCGGTTGCCCATCATCCGCCGCGAGTCCGGGTCGGTGACGTTCACCTCGCCCTGCGGGATCGCCGGCGGCGAATACGGCTTCGGGGTCCCGCCCAGCCGCCGCGGGTCGTGCAGCCGCCGGTGCTCCTGAAAAGCATCATAGGCCGCGTTTCCGCGCTCCTCGGCGGCGAGATCGTCCTCCAGCCACTGCGCCGCGAGACGCAGCCGATCCGCGCAAAGCGGGACGCTCCTCGTTCGTGACGAGATGCTTGTCGCCGAGTAAAGGCAGGTCTCGCTGATGGTTCGGCGGAGGCCGCCGTCCGACAATCCAGTCGAAGACAGCCCTTACCGTCTCGGGTCGCGGAAGCCACCTGGCGGTGCGTTCCTAGCGTCAGCGGGTGTCGGAGGGTAGGCTCGCCGCGGTGTCTGAGCGTGTTATTCGACTCTATGGGATCCCACTGTCGCACACCGTACTTGGCGTACGAGGAACGCTCGCTTTCAAGAGGCGGCGGCGCTCGTGCGGAGAGTCGTGGCCGATTACCCGGAGATCCCGCCTGCCCTGCCCACCGACGGGATACCTAACTCCGCAGTCACCGCCCGCCCGAGTAGCTGAACAAGCGGCATCGAAGTTCGGGCAATCACTCACGACCTAGCAATCGCCGATCGTGGCGAGTCTCCCGTGCGCGGCTTCTTCTGAGTCGCGGACGTCAGGCTTTCCATGCCGGCCGGCGTCGGCGTTCGCGGAGCCGCCGTATGTACGTCGCGACGGTGGCCACTCCTTGCGCTCGGCGGGGGTTGGCCATACGGGCTATGTCGTACTCCGCGAGCCGCAGTGTTCGCTCGATCGCTTGCGTTACGAACGCCGACGGTCGCGGGTGGCGGTCCGGCATCGCGTCGACGGTCTCACGGTGCGAAGAAGTCCATGAGCACCGGGCCGAGAACCGTGCGATTTACCATGTGGTGCTGTCCGGCCAACGTGCGCTGTCTGGCGTCAGGGAGCGCGGATGCGAGCGCTTGCATGGCATTGCGTATCCAGGCGGGGCTCTTGCCGCCGGCGATCACGAGGGTGGGCACGGTCAGATCTGCCCATTCGGGCGCGGTCAGCGGGTACCCCCGGTGGTGCTCTTCGATGATCGCGATGTCATAAGGAAGCGTGTTGGCGACCGCCTTGAATTTTGCCCATGCGGGGGTGCATCGCATGACGGCCATGACTACACGGGGTGTGCCTACCCAGCTGAGGAACTGGGTGACGGCGTCTCCTCGCCGGTCGGCCGCGAGCGATGCGTTCATACGCGAGACAAAATCGTCGGGAAGCGGGGCGTGGCTTCCGTCGACGATGAATGGCGCCTCATAGACCGCGAGCTTTCGCATCCGGGTGCTGTGTCTCGCCGCGGCAAGCGCGAGCGCGCCGCCCGAGGACATACCGAAGACGCCCGCCGGCGCACCGGTCACGCCGAGTAGCGCCTCGAGATCCTCGATCTCGCGCTCGACGGCGTAGGGGGTCGAGTCCGAGCTGTCTCCACGGCCTCGCCGGTCGTAGTGAAAGACCGTGAAATCGCTCGACATCAGTTTCGCGAGCTTCGCGGTTCTCAGGTCGAATGCCCGATACTGAAACGCGCCGCCGACGAGGACGATCGGGGGGCCCGCTCCGTAGCGATCGAACGCAATCGTGGTGCCGTCGTTTGAAACGACCGTTTCCATGCCGGGCCTCCTTGGATGTGCAATTAGACGCGAGGCGAACGATCGCCGGCGCGGCCTGTCTCCCCGAGGTCGGAGCCGCGCCTTGTTTCTCGACATGTCCCCGAAGCTGAGCCGAATTGTCCGTTCTGCCTAGGCGGACTTGGTCGGGGGTCACTTCCCCACGGCGCACGATGCGGTTGGAGCGTCGGGTAGGGTCGTTTCGTGATTCTGGATGTAGACATGGCGAGGAGGCTTGGCGGTCGTGGTGTGTGCCTGTTGGTGCTGGGGGGTGGGAGCGACAGGTGAGCGACGACTACGTGCCGTTGGTGGGTGGTTGGGCATTCCAGCGCGACTTTGCTGTGCGCAGTGCTGGTTTCCCGGTCTCGGGGTTAGAGGTGTTCGGGCTTGGGGATGAGACCGAGCGGCTGCGCTCGGTCGCGCGGCAGCCTCGGTTCCGCGAGGCGGTGACGTGGCAGAACCCGGCGGCGCTGATCAATGCTGTGGTCAATGTCGCAGACAATGCGCCGACCAAGCCGAGCCGCGCCCGAGGCCGCGAGGAGATCGTCGCCAGCTACTGGCAGCGTTATTGCGCCAAGAACGACACGATCGGGTTCTTCGGTCCGCTGTCGTGGGGGCGGATCGCCGATGACGGGCTGGCGCTTCGCTCGCGCGCGGGATCGCTGGTCCGTGAGCGTGCGGTACATCTGGAGGCGTGGCCGGTGCAGGCGCTGGCCGAAGCACTGGACCCGCAGCTGAAGATTGCCGCGGGACCGTTCGCCGAGCACGATTTGCGGATCGCGATCGAACAGCATCCAGACGGCCGGGTCGGGGACCGTGGTCTGGCGGCGCTCGACCGGCTTGAGGCTGCGCGCGACGCTGTCGCGTCGTCGCGGCCCGAACGCCTGCTGGCAGCGCTGGCTGACCTGGACGCCGTGTTCGTAGAGTTGACCGGCCGCGAGCCGATGCGCAACGCGGGCCGCGCATACGGCGCGCGGACGCTCTGCTACCTCGACTGCATGCGCGACCTCGACGTCACGATCGGGCCCGCGCTACTTGGCGAGATCGCCCCGGCGCTTCAGGTGTTGTTCGAGGCCGGGAGCTGGTACTGCGGCCGGGTGAACGAGATCGGCCGGCGCGTGATCGAACGAGCGCTGCCAACCGGCGGGCGCGGTCCGTTCCTGCCCGTCCTGAGGGAGGCTCTCAGGACAATCATGCAGCTCCCCCCCGAGCTCGCGGACGAGGTCGCTGAGCTCCAGCGACGCTTCGCGAACGTCCTCGCCGATCCGGATCCCACGACCATCGGCGAGCGCGCCGCGGCCATCTTTTCCGATCGGGTGCCCGCCTGGCGGCACGCAGCGTTTCACTCGATCGACCTTCAGATAGCGGCACACGACGAGGCCGATGTCACAGCGGGCGAATGGCTCGCAGTCGTCGGTGACATCCACCTCGGTAACAACCCGCTGATGCAAGGCGTGTTCGCGCACCGCCACCCCAACCCGCCCACCCTCCTACGCCTCCAGCACGACGCAGTCGGAAGCCGCTTCCCGGTCCTGGTGCCGCCATTCGCCCCAGGAATGGGCGTCGACGCCCGCGGAGCACCGCTCCTCCCCGACGATGCGATTCGGATCGCCGCGATGCCCGACACCCGCGCCCCGGGCACACAGCGGACCTGGCTCCCGCACGAGCTGCTGGTCGACGGCACCGACCTCGTCGACCCCACCGGCAGCTTCCGGCTGCCTTTGCTCGAGGTGTTCTGGCTGCCAATCTACATCTCCAGCGCCCGAACGTTCGATCCGCAGCCCGAACAAGACCACGCGCCGCGACTTGCAATCGGACATACCGTGCTCGCGCGGGAGGCATGGAACGTGCCCGCAACCGACGTCCCGACGCGCGGACAGGACATCGCCGCGTTCGCACGAGGCCTTGGCATCCCTCGCCACGTGTTCGTCAAGTCGCCGCTCGAACGCAAACCGATGTACCTCGACACCGACAGCCCGGTCCTCGCTCGCATCCTCTGCCGCCACGCCCGCCACGCCGCAGCCGAATCCTCACAGCACCGCATCCGCTTCACCGAGATGCTCCCCACACCCGAGCAGACATGGCTAAGCGACGCCGACGGCAACCGCTACGTATCCGAGCTGCGGATCGTCGCCCTCGACACACGCACGTAAGACCCTCCGAGCCGCCCAGCACCTCATCGAAGCGAGCGATTGCTCAGCAGCAAGTCACGTTTCCGACAGCGGTTTGGAGAACACGGGAAGCCTCGACCGTCGAGGACGATTATGTTCTGCAGCTCACGCCGCTAAATCGCATCAAGCAGGGAAGACGTGGTCCCAGAGACGCCTCTAGAACAACCGGACGCAGAACATAGGAGCTGTTATGTGCTGCAGGACATAACAGCTCTCCGCACGATTCGGCAGCGACAAACGGTCTGAACGATGCCTGTGCCGTCGGGAAAGGCGGGCGGCGCAGACAGGGCGGCGATCGAACTGCTCGTCGCCAGAAGCGGGTCACCTCCCGCTTCCGCTATGGGCTAATAGGGCAGCCAGCGGCATCGCCGCCAGACTGCCGCAACCCCTGGCGTTCCGAGCAACGTGATGCCGGGTGGCCGCTCTTCCGCCACGGACGACCAGGGGCAGCCACGAACCGGCCGCTAGACACGCTGGCCGCCTCCGGATCGACCCGGCAGAGCAGGACCGCGGCCTCGGGCTCGAGATCTGGTCCCGCGTGACGGGCAGGTGGCTGACTGCGCTTGCCCGCTGTGACCAACGAGCGACGACGTGGATGCTCTCGTCGCTGCTCAACACTGCCGCTGTCGGACACATGCAAGCGCCACGGATCGTCCGCCGAAACGACCGCATTGGCGGTGAAGGAGAGTTCTGCCGCCCGCGCCCGCAGGCGAGGGTCGCATCGGCACCAGCCGAGTCCAAGTCCAATCGACCTCGCGAGTGCTCTCGCGTGAAACCACTCGCCGGCACGATCGCCCCTTTTGGCCGAGCGATGCGAGCCCAAGCGCGTGATCGCTTTCACCGCCGACTGGGACGAAGACCTGACAAGTGCTTAGGCGAACAGCGATCGGGCACTGCGCCGACGTCCGGGCGATTCTGTTGCCACGCAGGCAGTGGCCAGCTCGGTCACTTAGCGGACAACTGCCTCACGATGTCGCTCGAGGCCTGGAGAAGGTGTCGTCGGGGCGCGGACCTTCGGATATTGGGCAAGCGGGAGTGAACGCGGGTGTCTTCGGGGTGATCGGGTCCGGCCTTCGGCTTGCGGCTTCCGTCTGGCAGGACCACGCAGCGGGTCGCGCGGGTCCAGTGGATGGTCTGATTGAGCGAACTCGAAGTGTCTGCGATGCGAACAGCGCGGAAGTAACTGCCGGCGTAGCGGTCTGCCGCCTCGCTGGCGAGTCGCCCGCCGCTACTCGCGCGGGGCGGGAGTGCAGCCGTTGTCGGTGTTGCGTCTCGGCTCAGGCGACCATCGCGGTGGCGTAATCGGCCCACGCGGCCGCGCGCCAGTAGGCGTTCGCTACGTTGACCAGCCGGACGTCGCGTTGCGCGCACGCGGCGAAGTCCCCGCGCTCATACGCCACGACCGCGGCGAGCAGCCGCCCCTCAGGCCCGCGGTGATCGGTGATCGCGGTGGCAAGCCGATCGTCGAGACAGAGATCTGCGATCAGCTCGCGCATGGGGCGCCCGAGCAGGGCGTCGAGAACCGAGAAGAGCCCCGCGCTGAACGCCCGCTCCGGGACGGTATCGGGGTACTCACACGCGAGCAGCTCGCACAGGCGGGCGCGGTGCACTGCGGTGTTCAGCAGGTGCTGGGGCCGGTCGGTCATATTCGACAGCGCGAACAGCGTGATCCACTGGCTCACCGCGGCCGAACCGAGCCGCATGAGCGCTTGGCGGATGGAACCCACCGGGGTTCGGCCGCCGTAGAACGCGGAGTTCGCGAGCCGCACGAATCGATAGCTCAGCCCGGGGTCCTCGCAGATGTGGTGCTCGAGGTCCTCGAGGCTCGCCCCCGCTGCGCCGTGAGTGAGCGACACGAGCGCGCCGAGCCGATGCGTCGGCGCCACGACCTCACGGATCGACCGCGGCGCGGCAAAGTATTGCCCTTGATAGGCGTCGAAATGGAGCGCGCGCGTCGCCTCGTATTGCTCGGGGGTCTCGATTCGGTCGGCGATTAGGCGTAGACCGCGCCTCCGAAGCCCCAGCAGGAGATCGTTCACCTCCTCGCCGCCACCCGCGATCGCTCGAGAGTCGAGTTTCACGGCGCTGGCGAGTCGCCACAGGGCTTCGCCGGCACCGGCCGGAATGACCCCAACGATCGCGATCTGAAAGCCGGCCTTGATGACATCGTCCAGGGCGCGCAGCAGGTCCGCGTCCGCGTGGGGCGTTGCGGCCAGCTCGAGCACCACTCGCTCCGGGGGAAGGGGAAGCTGACCGACGTAGTGCAGGAGCTGTGGCGTGACCTCGATGTATGCCCGGCGGTCACCAACCAGTTTCTCAAGTCCGATCTCGGCTAGAGCGCCGACCATCACGCTCGCGATCAAGGTCTCCGGACCGGCGAGCTGCCCCGACGGGGTGAGCGGCCGGTAGCGCAGCGCGTAGCCTACGACCGATTCACGACGGTCCAATATCGGCTGCCGCGCGAGCACGACCGAATTGATCGTGTCTTCAGGATGCCTCTCGTCGACGGCGACCTCGTCTCGCATTCAGAATGCGGAATCGGCCCTTATACGGCGGTCCTTGAGCATCGGTATCGGCCGCGCGCGTATTTCCGATCGCGGGGTTCAGAAAGCTCGCGATCCCGGCGAGCCTACGAACGCGAACGCGCCGCCAGAGCTACCGTGGCCACAGGACTGACACTCGCGCCCGCGGGTCCCGCCTGTCGCTGTCCGCGTGGCCGGTTAGGTCGTCCCCGGCCACGCCAAGAACCTCTTGGGTCCAAACGTAACGCGCGCCTAAGGACTCGGGAACCAGCTCCCCTTGCCCGGTTTGCCTCGCGACGCTAGGTTGGCGATATGCCCGCTGGCTATCGATCGAGAATCTGCATCCGCCACGAGTCCGACCGGCGATGGATGGAGCCGATGATCGCCGGCCCAGGCGCGAACGTCCGATGGGATAACAAGGAAGACGCGGAGATGGTCGCGGGGAGCTTGGGTGATCTCGCACCGTCTGGCGCGGAGGTTCGCGTCCTCCCGGAGGGACAGCACCCAGACGACGCGGTTTAGGGACTGCGCGGGCATCGATACTGACCCGCGGCTCAGGGAAGAGCGGAATCCGACGAGCTCTCCCTCAGCGTCCCGAGGCGTCCTCGCCCTCCGGACCGGAACCTTCAGTCTGCGGGCGAGTCGCGCGCTGCCCGGCGATGACAGCTTCCCTGGTCGGTCCGACCGATAGGGCCGCTCGCTTCTCGCATGCATGGAAACCAGAAGCCGCGCCCGCCCGCGGTAGAAACCGTCCGCTTGCTCGCCGACGGCTAGCACCAGCCCGTCACAAGGCTCCTCTTCGTCGCCAAGGCGGTCGTCCAAGAGGACGAGCCCGCCGACGATCGGGATCGCGGCGAAGCGCTCGCCACATTGCCTCTGGCACCGCGATCGTAATTGGGCAAAGGAGGCGCCTCGTCGGGACAGAAAACACGGGTCAGCGCGTCCGTCGGACCACGAGCACGGCAGCAGGTACGCGTTCTTGAGACGATCAAGAGCACTCGCGACGCCAACCCGGTTTGCGATCGCGGGATCGGCAAAGCGGGCAAACACACACGGCGCCTCGTCGAGCCTGCTCGACCAGCCTCGGCACGGTCGAGGCGCGACGTCGACCGCCAGACGCACCCCGATCCCTCTCATGTCGGCAAACCGGGGCTAGGCCGGAACATGGTGCGATTGCTGGAGACACGCTCTCCTACGGCTCGGCCACCTTGCGGGTTAGGATGCCTCGATGATCCCGAGCCAGATAGCAGCGAACGTCGTCCGCGAACACACGCCCGCGGTCGAGGCGTACTACATCGTCACGACAAGCCCGCATCACCGGCTCGCGCTCGTCTGCGACGGCGACGACGTCCTGGTCGGCGTGATCGGCTCGCGTGAGATCGATTCAGAGGCGGTGAATCTACGACCATTGACGTGCGGCGAGATCTGCCAGCGCCAATTCCGGTCGCTGTCCGCCGGCGACGACGACAGCCTCTACATGCACGCACGAAACATCTTTGCTGAGGCGGCCATCGAGACGCTCCCCGTGGTGGATGCTCGTGGGATCCCCTCGTCACTGTTCAGTCGGTTTCAGGCGTTCTTCAAGCAGAGCTACCTGCAGGTGAATCACCCTCATTACGCGCTTGGCCTATTCGACGCAGCAAGGCTCGCACGATCGCGGGGGTACGACCGGATCAGCGCCCTCGAGTTCGGCGTCGCTGGAGGACGCGGGCTCGTCGCCCTGGAACTGTATGCCCGCGAGGTGGGGCGCCTCCACGGAGTTGCGATCGACGTCTACGGGTTTGACTCGGGCGAGGGCCTGCCGGAGCTCGTGGACTACAGGGACTGCACCCAGAAATGGATCGGCGGCGACTATCGGATGGATGTCGAGGCGCTGCGGGGTCAACTGCATGACGCCGAGCTGGTGTTGGGAGACATCCGAGACACCACGAAGACGTTCCTCTCCGAGTTTGACCCGGCGCCAATTGCCTTCGTCTCAGTCGACGTCGACCTCTACTCCCCGACCATCTCGATCCTCGACATGCTCCACGGCGACGACAGGTGGTTCACCCCGATCGTCACGATGTTCTTCGACGACGTCTTCGTCAACCTCGAGTTCCAGGGCGAGTCACTCGCCATCCGTGAGTTCAACGAGGCGAGCCAAACCATGAAGATCAGCCCGGAGGGCCGGTCCGGAGTCAACATGATGCCCGAGCTGATCGATCGGTTTCATCCACTTCAGCACGATTGGATCGCCCAGTTCAAGTGGTGCAACAGATTCAAACACCCGCGGTTTGCGTCAGGTCGGACGGCGGCCGAGCAGCTTGCGATTTGACGCGTCCAACACGGCCCTCGGAGCTGGTGTGCGCGCCCAGTTACGACACCGCGACGGGAGCTCGTCGGGCAACCCTTCGTCGGCGGGGCGATTGTCCCACCGGTCGTCCGTGACCAACGGGAGAAGCATCTGCCGAGGAGTGCGAACGGTCGCAGATCTGGTCGCCGGCGGCGAGCGGATCCGCGGCGGATCCAGTCGTCAGCGACGACCGCGGCTGACGATCGCCTTGCCGCGATTGCGATCACGCGCTCGTCATCGTCCGCGTGGCCGCTCGCCGTGCGAAGCCATCGCCACCAGGCGTGACCCGAATAGGCGTGATCCGCCAGTCTGACCGCGGCGCGTCAGCGTGACCGGTTTCGTGTTTGGGCGGTTGCCAGACCGGATGACGCGCCCCCGCCTCCGGCGCCGGCCTCAGATGGCGATTGCAGCAGCGACCAGAATCCGCGGCACAAGTTCGTTGCCGCAATGCCCGGTATCGCCCCGTTCTCCGCCTCATGCCCCGCAGTCGACTGCCACACCCGACCGGCCTTAGATCAGAAGCGGACGCCAGCAACGTCCACGTCCTCCCAGCTTCCAAGCGAAGTCAAGCGCAACAGCCGGCGCAACTGCCCAGCCGGCGCCGACCCTGTTGCGGCGAGCCAGATGACATCGATCGCCTCCGGGAGTTCAGGGGGTGCGGCCGGCACCGCCCCTAATGCCATTGCGATCTCGGCACCCGGATACGTCGCCCTGAGCCAGACGAACAGGTGCCTCTCGTCAGCCTTGGCGGCGGCGAGTTTCTCAGCCTTTCGGTCTGCAAGCATCGCAACGAGCTCGGTGAGCTTCTCCGGGTCGGAGCCGAAACCCGCGCTGAAGCTCAGGAAAAGCTCGGCCTGCGCACCGCGTCGCGCCCCCCACGGGCGGGCGGCCGATACGCCCAGCTCGTGCAGCTTCGTCACCGCGTCCAAGACGTCCTGACGGCTATCGGGCAGGGGCCTCAGGTACGCCGGCCGGACACGTGTGTCGACGGCAGTAACCGAGTTCTGCTCCAACACCAATAACACTGGCACGATCTGCTTCATAACCGGAGCGAGGCGCACCTGGGGCCCTCCGACCACGTGTGCGATCACCACCCACCAGTCGTTCGCAAGGCCCGCTGCTGGCCACTCGTTCCCGAATCCTGCTGCGTTGACACTGCGGATATCCGGATCGTCGGCGGCCGTCACCTCGAGTGCGAGGCAACGCCCGTCCGGGAGGCCGATGTCGAAGTCGTGGGTTCCCTCGGGGGCCTCGTCGGTGCCGCGGGGCTCGGCTTTGCCCATGACGGGGCCGGCCACGATTTTGGCGGCTGCATCCTCCGAGATATCAAGCTTGCGTCCGGGCAAGAGGCTCCTATGGACGAAGTCGGACCACCTGCATCCACGTCGTTTCACGGTGGAGACCCGCTCGCCGGCAAGGCGGACGATCGCTTCCATCCCGGCGCCAGCGTCCGGCCAGCGAGCGCTTCGGCGACGACGGGATGGCGCCGATCTGTGCGGGTGGTGCCTGAGCGGGCGATCGCTATCGCTGGAGGGGGGTGCTACCCGTGCCCTTGATGGGCGGCACCTCCTCCGCGATGGGAGCGGCGGTCTTCGTGGCCGCGGCTCGTGGGATCGAATCTGACGAGCAGCCGTCGGACGCGCCGCTGTTGCTGGTCTCAGGCCCCCGGCAGCGAAGCTCGGATCTTCCCGGAGATCTGGATCTAGTTCCTCGTCCGGTCAGGGGGTCGGCTGGGCGGTTCGGGCGGGTCGCTCGAACATCAAATCCGCCTTCCCTTAACTGCCAAGGAGACGCCAGCTGGCGTGCAACCGGGGTAGCGGCTGTGGTTGCGCCGAGGCGTGCGACTAGGCGCGCCCACGATGAGCCGGACGTTCCCGCGGGAACGTTGCCCGCTTCGCCCGGTCCGGCTCCATAAACACAAGAAGTGCCCGCTTTCCAGGCACTTCTAGAGCGGGAGCGACGGGACTCGAACCCGCGACCTCCGGCGTGACAGGCCGGCGCTCTAACCAACTGAGCTACGCCCCCGGAGGGGGTGTCTAAGTATCGCAGGAGCGACCGGCTCGAGGTTCGTGGCCGCTAGCGCAACTTTCGACCCGCCGGCGAGTTTCAGCGTCGGAATCGATCTCCGGAGGACGCACCCAACCCGGCCGTGGGTGCGTTGTTGGGATCAGCGACGGGGACCCCTCACGGGGTCCCCGTCGTATTCACCGGCCGCCGCGGCGGGGCTCAACCGCCGGCGTCGGGCAAGGGCCCGGCCGGGCCAGGCGCGGGCGCCAGCAACGCCAGGAAGCTCCGCACGAACTGCTCGTAGCGCTCACGCGGGTAGCGCTCGGGATCGGTCAGAACCATCCGCGCGGCCTGCTCGCTCCAGTCACGGATCGCCCGCGCGGTCAGCTCGACGTCCAGGTCGTGATGGCGTTCGCCGAGCTCGATCGCCCAACGCACCAGCGACTCGATCCGGCCCAAGACGCGCGCACGATTGACCTCGACGTGCTCGCGCACGATCTCCGGCGTGCCCTCGAGCGGCAGGAGGATGATCCGCCACGTCGCCGGCCGGCTCGTCACCGCGTCGAGGAAGCGCGCAACCCCCGCCGCGAGCAGCTCTCCTGGCTCGTGGTCGCCGGGCTCCTCGGGGACCACCCCCGCAAGCTGCGCGAGCGAGATCCGCTCCTCGCGCTCGATCACCGCGTGCAGAAGCCGGTTGAGGTTCGGGAAGTGGTCGTAGACGACCGGGCGGGTGATGCCGGCCTCGCGGGCGATCGCCTCGATCGAGACGCCTGCGTATCCCCTCTCGAGGATCACTTCGAGCGCGGCGTCGATCAGGTGCTCGCGCCGCTGCTCGGGAGCCATCCGCGGCGCGTAACGGCGCCGGGGTCTGGTTGGCGGGATCGGTTGCGAGGCCATCCCGCGACCAGGCTAGCGAAGGCTCAACCGCGCCGGAGCCACCGTCGGCCGCCCTCGTCGACGACCTGCCGGAGCACCTCTTCGCTCCAGTCGCGGGTACGGAGCAGGCGGTAGCGCTCGGCGGCGATGCGCATGTAGGCCTCGGTGGCGGTGCGGTCGCCGACCAGGTCAAGCTCGCGCAGGAGCGCCACGGCCGGGCGGTACTCGGTCTCGAGCCACAGCACCGCGGTCTCCTTACGATGAAGCGCGTCGCCGCGGCTCTGGCTGGCGCGGAAGCCCCAGGCCTCGACCGCCTCGGCGAGCACCGCGAAGTCCCACGGGTCGGTCAGCTCGATCTCGGAGTGCGCCTCCTCGGGCAGCGGCACACGCTCGAAGAACACTCGCTCGTGGCTTTTGAACGGCAAATCCGACAGCCTCATCGCCCGGCCGGCGTCGACGCGCGTCACCACCTCGGTGACGTACGCGTCGATGTCGTTCCGCCCGAGCGCCCGCGCGACCGACACGCGATGGTGACCGTCGCGGACGAAGTACAGCTCGCCGACGCGCAGGAGGTCGACCGGCGGGAACGACTCACCCCGCCGGGCTGCGGCGGCGATCTGCTCCCACCGCCCGCGCGAACGTCCCGACGTCGGGCGGAAGCGGCGATCGTAGTCCCGGGTGCGGTCGACCGAGCCGACGATCGCGTCGAGCGCCACGACATGCAAGCCGACCGAATGCTCGCTGACGAACCCGAGGGCGTCGATCACCTCCTCGTAGGGGAGGACCACGCCGACGTCGTCGGGCTCCCCGCGCAGCCGCCCGATCAGCCGGGCAATCGTCGATCGCCGGCGGGCGCGCTGGAAGTCGTGCTGCGCGTCCATGCCGGGCATCCCTGTGGAACGTGGCGGCGGCATGCGACGCTCAGATTAGCCCCGGTGCCGCTCCCTAAGCAATGTACGTGTTTGTTTTCAGCTCAGCTGGAGCTTTGCGGCGGGGTAGCCGCAGGAACCTGCGCCGCGCTCGCAGCTGCCGGTCCGCCGCCGGCGCGGGCGAGCAGACTGCGGCCGGACTCGCCGTCGAACAGCTGCAGGTGCCTGGAGTCGAACCACAGCTCGGCCTCCTGGCCCTGCTTGACCTGGCTCTCGGCCGAGAGCCGCGCCGTCACCTGGACGCCGCCCTGGGAGCGCGGAAGGTCGGCGCCACCGATGTCCTCAGCCAGCTCTGCGAGCTCCGAAGAGGAGACCCGCTCGGAGGCGACGACGAAATACGCGTAGTACTCAGAGCCCATCGACTCGAGCACGTCGATCTTGGTCTTGAACACCGTCCCCTTCGACCGATCCGGCACCAGCGCCGCGTCCTCAAAATGCTCGGGTCGCAGGCCCGCGACGACGGCTCTGCGATCCCCGCCCGGGCCGGACTCGAGCCGGTGGCGCAGCTCGTCGGGGATGTGGACGTCGCCGATCGGGAGGTGGATGTTGTCGCCGCTGATCTCGCCGCCGAGGAAGTTCATCGACGGCGACCCGATGAACCCGGCCACGAACAGGTTGCTCGGATAGCCGTAGAGCTCGGACGGCGGCCCGACCTGCTGGAGGATGCCGGCGCGCATCACCGCGATCCGGTCTCCAAGCGTCATCGCTTCGGTCTGATCGTGCGTGACGTAGATCGTGGTCGTCTCGAGCTGCTGCTGGATTCTCGAGATCTCGGTCCGCATCTGCACGCGCAGCTTGGCGTCGAGGTTTGATAGCGGCTCGTCCATCAGGAACACGCTCGGATTTCGGACGATCGCGCGTCCCATGGCGACGCGCTGGCGCTGGCCGCCTGACAGGTTGGCCGGCTTTCGGTCGAGGTGTTGCTCGAGGTCGAGGATCTTCGCGGCGTCGTTGACCTTGCTGTCGATCTCGCTTTGCGGCGTCTTGGCGAGCTTCAGTGCGAACCCCATGTTCTCCCGGACGGTCATGTGGGGATACAGCGCGTAGTTCTGGAACACCATGGCGATGTCGCGGTCCTTGGGCGCCTTCTCGTTGACGATCTGCCCGCCGATCTTGAGCTCGCCATCGGAGATGTCCTCGAGTCCGGCGACCATCCGCAGCGCGGTCGACTTCCCGCATCCGGACGGACCGACGAGGATCATCAGCTCGCCGTCGGGGACGTCGAGATTCAGGTGCTTGACGGCCTCGAAGCCGTCCGGGTACCGCTTGGTCACATCTTGGAACTGGATCTCGGCCATTCGGTGAGGCTCCTTTTCGGTCTATCCCTTGACTGCGCCCGCGGTCAGCCCGGCCACGATCCGCCTCTGGAAGATCAGGACAAGCAGCATCACCGGGATCGTCACGATTACGGCGGCGGCAGCGATGTCCCCGTAGGGCACGCTGAACTGTGACACGCCGGGGAACGAGGAGATCGCGGCAGGCACGGTCTGCGCGGCCGACGTCGAGGTCAGCGAGATCGCGAACACGAAGTCGTTCCAGCAGATGATGAACACGATGAGGAACGTGGTCACGATCCCCGGGGTGGCGAGCGGCACGATTACCTTCCGGAACGCCTGGAACGGCGTCGCCCCGTCGACCTGGGCTGCCTCCTCGAGCTCCCACGGTATCTCTCTGAAGAACGCCGACAGCACGTAGATCGACAGCGGCAGCGCGAACGTCATGTAAGGGATGATCAGCCCCGGCCAGGTGTCGTACAGACCGATTTGCCGCCACAGGTTGTAGAGCGGGCCGACGATCGAGATCTGCGGGAACATCGCGACGCCGAGCGCGGCCAGCAGGATCACCTGCTTGCCGGGGAAGTCCAGACGCGCGATCGCATACGCCGCCGAGGAGGCAAGCGCCACGGCCAGGACCGTCGAGATCAGCCCGATGCCGATCGAGTTGCGAAGCGCGTCGGTGAAGATGCCCTGCTTGAAGATGGCCGAGTAGTTCGACAGCGTCCACTGGTGGGGGATGAAGCTCCCGTCCGTGGCGGTCGCGGGCGTCTTCAGCGACAGGAACACGATCCACAGGACCGGGATCAGCGAGACGACGCAGATGACGACGATCGCCGTCGACCAGCCCCCGATCTGTTTCGTACGATGGCTCATCACGCCGCCTCGGTACTGGGTGCCCGGCCGGCACGCAAGCCCACGATGAACACCAGCGCGATCAGCGCGACGAGCAGGAACAGCAACACCGACACTGCGGATCCGAGCCCGAGGTTGAGCCGGTCGAGCAGCGTGTTGTAGTTCAGGATCGAGATCGACTCGGTGCCCTGCGCGCCCTGGTTGAAGATGTAGATCGTGTCGAAGATCCGGAACGCGTCGAGCGTGCGGAACAGAAGCGCGACGACGATCGCGGGCTTCATCAGCGGCAGCGTGATCTTGGTGAAGCGCTCCCAGGTGGTCGCCCCATCGACCTTGGCCGCCTCCTGGAGCTCGTCGGGGACGAGCGCCAGCCCGGCGAGGAGGAGCAGCGCCATGAACGGCGTGTTCTTCCAGACCTCGGTGACGATGATCGCGACATAGGTCCCGAACGTGTGGCTGAGCGGATCGCCGCTCAGCCCGAGCAGCTTCGGGATCCACCCGCTCTGCAGCGAAAACGCGAGCTGCCACGATTCGGCCGCCACCACCGCGACGATCGCGTAGGGGACGAGCGCGATCGCGCGCACAATGCCCCGGCCGAAGATGATCCGGTGCATCACCAGCGCCAGGCACATGCCGAGCACGAGCTGGATCGAGACGCTGATCACCGTCAGGATCACCGTGTGGAACACGTCCTGCCACCAGACGGGCGCCGTCAGGACGTGGCCGTAGTTCGACAGGCCGATGAACTTCGTCGCGTTCGGGAAGCGTAGGTCGGCGCGCTGGAGCGACAGCAGGACCGCGTCGATGATCGGGTACGCCGTGACGGCGACCATGACGATCGCCGCCGGAGCGACCAACCAGTACGCGAGGCGGCGCTCGGCTCGGGCGCGATCGCTCAGATGCTTGCGCCGGCTGACTGGTGCGCCCTGGGCGCTTGGAGGGGCGGTGACGGCGCTCACAGCAGGGCCGATGAGGACAGCGACAGTTTGATCTCGTTGCGCAATGTGCTGACCACCGTTTTCGGGTCGATGTTCG
>CAWJVJ010000005.1:0-868260 GCA_963846265.1 uncultured Solirubrobacterales bacterium | reverse complement strand
AGTACCTTTTGTCCGTTGAGCGACGGCGCTTCCACTTGCTACCGCCGGATCACTAAGGCCTGCTTTCGCACCTGCTCGACCTGTCAGTCTCGCAGTCAAGCTCCCTTACTGCCTTTACACTCTACGCACGATTTCCGACCGTGCTGAGGGAACCTTTGCGCGCCTCCGTTACATTTTGGGAGGCGACCGCCCCAGTCAAACTACCCGCCTGTCACTGTCCAGCGCCCGGATTCACGGCGCACTGTTAGAGATCCAATACACCAAGGGTGGTATCTCAAGGTTGCCTCCACACCAGCCGCAGCCGGTGTTTCCAAGGCTCCCACCTATCCTGAGCGAGATGCATCGAACCCCAATACCAGGTTGTAGTAAAGGTTCACGGGGTCTTTCCGTCTAGCCGCGGGTACTCGGCATCTTCACCGAGACTGCAATTTCACCGAGCCCCTCGTTGAGACAGCGTTCAAGTCGTTACGCCATTCGTGCAGGTCGGAACTTACCCGACAAGGAATTTCGCTTGAGCTCTTACCACCGGCATGCCGGTGGCGGATGGCGCGTCCTCGCATGCACGCGCGCCTTCCCTGCATGTCGCCATGCAGACGGGACCATCTCATCATCCAGTGTCCTGGACGTTCGGCGTATGGCCTCTGAGGATTCTGAGGAGGTCGGTTCTGGGCTTTTGGCGATTCATCGTCTCCGCGATCTCAACGATATGCGCCAACCCCTCACAAGTGAGGTGATGGCCCGCCTCGATCTGCTGAACGCACTCCGCAAACTTCTCGAAGTTGCGCTGCTTTGACGAATGCATGGGATGCCTCCGAAAGAACGGAATGATCGTGGAGATCAGATCCGCCCGCCGGCGCACCACATAGCGATACAGATGCTCGCGGTGGTTGTCGTACCGCTTATTCGCGAATACTTGTCCCACCCCGAAGAAACCCTCGAGCTCATGAAGGCACGACACGCTCTGCGCGCCCTGCCTGACCACGAACTCGTGAGCCACCTGATAGCCGGTTCTGTAGCCGCTTCGGCCGGCCCCGCCAGTTTGGCGGATGAAGCCGATCGAGAAGCACCCTTCTCCGTCTACAAAACCAATAACCCAGCCTTCCTGCCTCAGCCTTTCCTGCTGGTTTTCCGCACCGCTCGGATTGTCACTGTCCACCACCGAAGTGTAGGACGAGTACCGAACGGATACTCGGGTTTTCCAGCATATAGCCGAATGCATTCCACACTGTTACCAGTGTGGTGGGCAACGAATTTACCTTAGGACCGTTATAGTTACGGCCGCCGTTTACCGGGGCTTAGCTTCGGTGCTTCGAACCCGAAGGCCCTAACACCTCCACGTAACCTTCCGGCACCGGGCAGGCGTCAGCCCCTATACGTCGTCTTACGACTTAGCAGAGACCTGTGTTTTTGGTAAACAGTCGCTTGAACCTATTCACTGCGGCCCTCTCGGGCTCCCCTCGCGAGGAGGTTCACCCTACTGGGGCGCCCCTTATCCCGAAGTTACGGGGCGATTTTGCCGAGTTCCTTAACGAGGGTTATCTCGATCACCTTAGTGTTCTCCACTTGCCCACCTGTGTCGGTTTTGGTACGGGCACGCGCTTTCTCCCTAGAGGCTTTTCTTGGAGGCAGGGCTTCCGGGACTCGCCGGCTTAGAGCCAGCTGCATTCGCACCTCAGGTTATGCGGCTCCGGATTTGCCTAGAGCCACCCCTACATGCTTAGCCCAGGACGACCATCGCCTGGGATCCCATAGCCTTCCTCGTCCCCCCATCGGTCAAACGAAAGCGACGTGGTACGGGAATATCAACCCGTTAGCCATCGACTACGCCTTTCGGCCTCGCCTTAGGTCCCGACTGACCCTGAGCAGACGAACTTTACTCAGGAACCCTTGGGCAATCGGTGGAGGGGATTCTCACCCCTCTTTCGTTACTCATGCCGGCATTCTCACTTCCGGTGCCTCCACGGCTGGCTTACGCCGCCGCTTCACTGGCGCCGGAACGCTCTCCTACCGCGCAAGAGGTCCGAAGACCTCTCACACCCGCAGCTTCGGTGACTAGCTTAAGCCCCGTTACATTGTCCGCGCTCGAACACTTGACCAGTGAGCTGTTACGCATTCTTTCAAGGATGGCTGCCTCTAAGCCAACCTCCTGGTTGTCTCTGCATTCGAACATCGTTTCCCACTTAGCTAGTACTTAGGGACCTTAGCTGGCGGTCTGGGCTGTTTCCCTCTTGACGCTGAAGTTTATCCCCCAGCAACTGACTCCCGGAGTAACCGTGACGGTCTTCGGAGTTTGCCTGAAGTCGGTAACCTGGTAGGGCCCCTAGTCCAAACAGTGCTCTACGGCCGCCACGGAATTTATCCGAGGCTATACCTAAATATATTTCGGAGAGAACCAGATATCACTGAGCTTGATTAGCCTTTCACTCCGACCCACAGGTCATCCGCCCAGTTTTCAACCTAGGTCGGTTCGGTCCTCCACGAGGTCTTACCCCCGCTTCAACCTGCCCATGGGTAGCTCGCTCAGCTTCGGGTCTACCACCTGCGACTAATTCGCCCTATTCGGACTCGCTTTCGCTACGGCTCCGCTCATCGCTTAACCTTGCCGCAGACGAGTAACTCGCCGGCTCGTTATGCAAAAAGCACGCGGTCACGGCACAAGGCCGCTCCCACCGCTTGTAGGCACGCGGTTTCAGGTACTATTTCACTCCCCTTCCGGGGTACTTTTCACCTTTCCCTCACGGTACTAGTCCGCTATCGGTCACCAAGTAGTACTTAGCCTTGGAGGGTGGTCCCCCCAGTTTCAGTCCGCGTTTCACGGGTGCGGACCTACTCAGGAACGCCTGCAGAAGACCGCGCAATTTCGTCTACGGGACGATTGCCCTCTGTGGTGCGTGGTTCCACACGCTTCGACTATCGCGCGATTTTGTAACTTCTGCCGGATCGGTCACGATCCGGACCAGGCGCCCTACAACCCCCGACGTGCAACGCGTGACCGCTTACACACGCCGAGTTTGGGCTCTTCCCTTTTCGCTCGCCACTACTCAGGGAGTCTCGTTTGATTTCCTTTCCTCGGGGTACTGAGATGTTTCACTTCCCCCGCTTGTCTTCGCCGCGCCTATGTGTTCAGCGCGGGATAACGTCGCATTACCGACGCTGGGTTTCCCCATTCGGGCATCCGCGGGTCACTGGCCATTCAGCGCCTCACCGCGGCTTATCGCAGCCGTTCACGCCCTTCATCGACTCTTGGTGCCAAGGCATCCACCGTGTGCCCTTAATATCTTGACGGTGATCTTTTGGGAAGAGCCTTGCGGCTCTGCCCGGTGATACCCGTGTCATTGGCTACTGTGCAGTTTTCAAGGTCCGAGAAGAGGCGCGCCCACTCGCCACTGCCCGCGGACCGAGGTCCACGAGCGCCGGCGAGCAAGCCGGTCTCTCAAAACTCAACAGCATGCGGGCCAGATCGCGAGGGCGCGAAGCCCAAGCGTCCAACCTGCCAGGCCCGGTCGACATTTCTAGAGCAGATCGCTCGAAGGCGATCGCTGCCCAAAAAGGGCTCCCTAGAAAGGAGGTGATCCAGCCGCAGCTTCCGCTACGGCTACCTTGTTACGACTTCACCCCAGTCGCGAGCCCCACCTTCGACGGCTCCCTCCCAAAAGGGTTAGGCCACCGGCTTCGGGTGTTGCTCACTCCCATGGTGTGACGGGCGGTGTGTACAAGGCCCGGGAACGTATTCACCGCGGCAGTGCTGATCCGCGATTACTAGCAACTCCGCCTTCATGCAGGCGGGTTTCAGCCTGCAATCCGAACCGAGACGCGCTTTAAGGGATTCGCTCCACCTCGCGGTATCGCAACCCTCTGTACGCGCCAATGTAGCACGTGTGTAGCCCTGGACATAAGGGGCATGATGACTTGACGTCATCCCCACCTTCCTCCGGTTTGTCACCGGCGGTCTCGCATGAGTCCCCAACTAAATGCTGGCAACATGCGACGGGGGTTGCGCTCGTTGCGGGACTTAACCCAACATCTCACGACACGAGCTGACGACAGCCATGCACCACCTGTGATCCTGCCCCGAAGGGAGACCGTGTTTCCACGGCTGTCAGGAACATGTCAAGCCCAGGTAAGGTTCTTCGCGTTGCGTCGAATTAAACCACATGCTCCGCTGCTTGTGCGGGCCCCCGTCAATTCCTTTGAGTTTTAGCCTTGCGGCCGTACTCCCCAGGCGGGGCACTTAATGCGTTAGCGTCGGCACGGAGGGAGTCGACACCCCCCACACCTAGTGCCCATCGTTTACAGCGTGGACTACCAGGGTATCTAATCCTGTTTGCTCCCCACGCTTTCGCGTCTCAGCGTCAGTACCGTCCCAGCGAGCTGCCTTCGCCATTGGTGTTCCTCCTGATATCTGCGCATTTCACCGCTACACCAGGAATTCCACTCGCCTCTTCCGGACTCTAGCCCGACAGTTTCCACCGGCTTTCCAGGGTTGAGCCCTGGACTTTTACAGCGGACTTACCGAGCCGCCTACACGCTCTTTACGCCCAATGATTCCGGACAACGCTTGCCCCCTACGTATTACCGCGGCTGCTGGCACGTAGTTAGCCGGGGCTTCTTCTGAAGGTACCGTCACTACAGCCGGCTATTCACCGGCGAAGCTTCGTCCCAACTGAAAGGGGTTTACAACCCGAAGGCCGTCTTCCCCCACGCGGCGTTGCTGCGTCACGCTTTCGCGCATTGCGCAAGATTCCCCACTGCTGCCTCCCGTAGGAGTCTGGGCCGTGTCTCAGTCCCAGTGTGGCTGATCGTCCTCTCAGACCAGCTACCCATCGTTGCCTTGGTGAGCCGTTACCTCACCAACAAGCTAATGGGCCGCGGGCCCATCCCGATGCGGAGGCCGAAGCTTCCTTTCCCCAGCGGCCTTATGGCCGGAGGGCACATTCGGTATTAGCCCGAGTTTCCTCGGGTTGTCCCAATCATCAGGGCAGGTTACCCACGTGTTACTCACCCGTTCGCGGCTTTGCCCCAGGCCGAAGCCTGGTTCGTCGCTCCACTTGCATGTGTTAGGCACGCCGCCAGCGTTCGTCCTGAGCCAGGATCAAACTCTCCGTGAAGAACTACTGAGACGGGCCGCCAAAGGCAACCCGCTTCACAAAGAGTCGTCGAGGTCCGCGCCTCACCTAGCATGGTGGGCGGGACCCGGGCCTGTCCCTGGTGGGACAAGGCCCCTGCGTCCACACGAGGGGATCTGATGTACACCAACGGATCCCGGGACGCAAGACGGGGTTTTCAATCTGGCACCGTCGTCGATCGATGGCCCACGAGGGGCCGGCCGATGCGACGGCGTCGAACCTGGACACACTCCTCGACCGAGGGTTCGGTCGAAGGGTGCGCATGCTGTTGAGTTTTCAAAGACCGTCGCACCTCTTCGGAGAAGGGAGTTCCTTCTCCGGGGCACGTCCATGCCGTCTCCGATCTCGGAGCGGACCGGTAAGTATAGCGCCGGGACCGCCGCACGGGGAAGGCCCGCGGACCGGATGGCCCGGGCATGCTACCGCCCGTGGCTGCGCCATGCTCGGCCGTCCCTTGCCCCGAGCAACGGCTAGCCCTGTTTCGGCCCTCGAGCGGGGCGGCTTGAGCCTGGGCTTGCCGGCGGGACGGAAGGTCGATCCCGCGGCAAAACGCCTACGACAGGACCTGCACGGTCACGGTCCGCCGGCGCGGACGGTCGTCGAAGTCGATCAGCACGACCTGCTGCCAGGTGCCGAGCTGGAGCTGCCCGTCGACGATCGGGATCGTCTCGGACGGGCCGATGACGGCGGCGCGCAGGTGGGCGTGGGAGTTCGTGTCGTGGTTGAGCCGGTTGTGCTCGTAATCGCCGGCGCTCGGGATCAGACGGTCAAGCAGCGCCTGGAGATCGTGAACGCCGCCCGGCTCGTACTCCATCGTGGTGACGGCGACCGTCGCCCCGGTGGCGAACACGCTGGCCACGCCGTGATCGACACCGGACGTGTTGACCACGCTGACGACGCCCGGCGTGATGTCGACGACGTGCCCGTTGCCGGGCGTCTCCATCCGGAGGAGGCCGCCGTGGACGGTCACGGCCGCCCCTGGGGAAGCTGGACAACGAGCAGCAGCACTCTCGGCAGAGCGACGACGAGCACCGCCTACGCGGCGCGCACGCGCGCGAACCGGCGCTTGCCGAGCTGCAGGACCTTGCCGTCGACATCGACGACCGGCACGTCGAGCACGGCGGTGCCGACCGCCTCCCCGTCGAGCTTCACCCCGCCCTGGGACAGGCTGCGGCGGGCATCTGACCGCGAGATCTCGAACGCTCGCTCGAGCAGCGCCGGCAGGTGCACCTGCGGCTGATCCGCCGGCCACGTCACGGTCGGCATGTCCTCAGGCGCCTGGCGGTCGATGTGCACCCGGTCGAACTCCCGCTCCGCCGCCTCGGCGGCGTCCGGCCCGTGGAACCTCGCCACGAGCGCGCGCGCCAGCGCTCGCTTGGCGTCGCGGGGGCCGAGATCCGGCGGTGGCTCTGACCCGAGCAGCAGCCGGTACCAGCTCTCGAGCACCGAGTCGGGGATGCTCAGCGTCTTGCCGTAGATCTCCTCAGGCGGCTCGCTGACGCCGATGTAGTTGCCGAGCGACTTCGACATCCTGAGCACGCCGTCGGTTCCGGGGAGGATCGGGACGGTGAGGATCGCCTGCTCGGGTTCGTCGTAGGCGCGCTGGATGTCGCGCCCCAGCAGCAGGTTGAACTTCTGATCGGTGCCGCCGAGCTCGATGTCGGCGCGGATCGCGACCGAGTCGTACGCCTGGAGCAGCGGGTACAGCAGCTCGAGCACCGAGATCGGGGTGTGGCTGGCCATGCGCTTGGCGAAGTCGTCACGCTCGAGCAGCTGGCCAACCGTGGGGATGCGCGCCAGTCGGAAGAGCTGCTCCATCGACATGTCGAGCCACTCGCCGTTGAAGCGGACGGTGGTGCGGTCGGGGTCGAGGACCGTGAACGCCTGCTCGGTGAACGTACGGGCATTCGCGTCGATCTCGGCACCCGATAGCGCGGGACGTGTGGCGGAGCGCCCGCTCGGATCGCCCACCCGGGCCGTGTAGTCGCCGATGATCAGCACCACCTGGTGACCGAGGTCCTGGAAATCGCGGAGCTTCTGGAGCACGACCGTGTGGCCGAGATGGATGTCGGCCGCGGTCGGATCGATGCCGAGCTTGACCCGCAGCGGACGCCCCTCGGCGAGCTTGCGCTCGAGTGCCCCCTCGGGCAGGCTGTCGACGGCGTTGCGCGTCAGCCAGGATGCCGCCTCCGCGGGACTCAAGGCGGATGCCTCAGGCGGCGGGGCTAGCTCCGTCCGGACCTCGGAATCCATGCGGGCCAATGCTAGACTCTCGCCGCCGCGGGACCCCTGTTGCCGCCAGGTTCCGCTGCGCGCCGCGGCCGTCGGATCGACTGGCTGCGAGCACCCCGCGATTTGCATGATCGACGACGTCGAAACCCCGGCTCAGGGCGATCAGCCGTACGCCCCGCCCCCGTCCGGGCCCTCCCGGACCGGGAACGGACGGGGCAACGGAAACGGACGCGGGAATGGGAACGGGCGCCGGGGCGGTACTCCCGGCGGCCGCCGCTGGTTCCGCCGCCGACCCCGCCCTCCCAAGCCACGGGTGCGCAAGCTGCGGCTGTTGCTGATCCTGATCGGGCTCGGCGCGCTCGCGGTCGTATCGACCGTGTTCGGGATGATGATGGCCGTCGCGTCTGACCTCCCGCAGATCGAGAACCGGCAGGTGTACCGAGCGGCGGCGAACTCGTACCTGTACGACGACCACTGGCATCTCATCGGGCAGTTCGCCCCGCCCAATCACGAGGCGATCGACAAGTTCCAGCAGATCTCGCCCTGGATGCGTCGCGCGATCGTGTCCGTCGAGGACCGGCGCTTCTGGACCGACCCAGGCGTCGACCTGCGGGGGATCGGGCGCGCCGTCTTGGCAGACGCCACCGGCAGCTCCCGGGAGGGGGCGTCGACGATAGCGGAGCAGTTCGTCAAGAACGCACTGTCCGAGCAGGACAATCGGACGATCTTCGAGAAGCTGCGCGAGGCGGCGCTGGCGTATCACCTCACGCGCAGGTGGCCCAGGCAGGAGATCATGACCCAGTACCTGAACTCGATCTACTTCGGGAACGGGGCGTACGGCGTCGAATCGGCGGCGCGCGTGTACTTCGGGAAGGTCCACGGCTACAACTCCTCGGTCTCGGCCAGCCAGGCCGGCGCGGGCTGTGGCGATGCGCCCCGGGCGCCGTGCGCGTCGGTGCTCCGGCCGTGGGAGGCGGCGCTGCTCGCTGGGATGGTCGCGGACCCGAGCGCGTTCGATCCCGTGCTCCATCCACAGGCGGCGAAGGGACGCCGCAACGTCGTCCTCAAGGACATGCTCGAGCAGCACTACATCACCGAGGCGCAGTATCAGTACGGGAAAGACCAGCCACTTCCGACCGCGGCGCTGATCCAGCAGCCCCAGGAGCCCGCCGCGGCGCCGTACTTCACGAGCTGGCTACGTCCGCAGATCCTCGCGGCAATGGGATTGGGCAAACCCGGAGTCCCGGACAGCGTCGCCGAATACCGCGCCTACTACGGCGGGCTCAAGATCCGCACCACGATCGATCTTGGGATGGAGCAGGCGGCCGATCAGGCCATCTCGGAGGAGCTTCCCTCCGGGTCGGGCCTCCCGAGCGCCTCGCTGGTCGCGATCGACAACAAGACCGGACAGGTCAGGGCGATGGTGGGCGGGCCGATCGTCAACGGTCAGGAGGACTACGGCCAATTCCCGTTCAACCTGGCCACCGCGGCTGAGCGCCAGCCCGGCTCGGCGTTCAAGCCGTTCACGCTCGCGATGGCGCTCGAGTCCGGGAAGTACGGGCCGGACTCGATCATCGACTCCGCTCCCCAGAACTTCATCGTCCCCAACAGCGACGGCAAAGAGCACTTCATCGTCCACAACTTCGGCAACACCTACTCCGGCCCGATCACGCTTCAAGAGGCCACCGACATCTCGGACAACACCGTCTACACGCAGGTCGGGATCAACGTGGGGACCAAGAAGATCGCCAACTTCGCCCGACGCGCCGGGATCCGCACGCCGGTCTCGGACAACTACGCGATGATCATCGGCGGGCTGAGGATCGGGGTGTCGCCGCTGGACATGGCGCACGCCTACGAGACGCTTGCCGAGGGAGGCCGCAGGGTGTACGACCCCGTGCTCGGGGCTCCGGACAAGGGGCCGACCGGCATCGCACAGATCTACTGCCCAAAGGTCTGCCCGCAGCGCAACGCGGTCGATGAGCCGGAATACGAGCGTGTGCTCCCGGCTTCGATCGCGGCGGTGGTCCACCAGATGCTGACCGGCGTGGTGCAGTCGGGCACGGGGACCTCCGCCGCAATCTCAGGCATCGACGTCGCGGGCAAGACCGGCACGACCACGAACTACGCCGACGCTTGGTTCGTCGGCTGGACTCCTCAGCTGACGACGGCCGTGTGGGTCGGGTATCCGAACAAGCTCGTGCCGATGACCACCGATTACAACGGGGCGCCGGTCGAGGGCGGCACCTATCCGGCGATCATCTGGCACAACTTCATGGTCCAGGCGCTGCAGATCCTCGCCAGCGAGAACCCGCACGAGAAGATCACGACTTCGACCACGACCGACACGACCAGCGCCCCGTCGATCGAGCCGAGTGGGGCGGCCACGAGCGAGAGCCCGACGTCGACCGCGCCGACGACACCGACCGGCGCGGCCGGCGGGAACACCGGCGGCGCGACAGGCAACGGCGGCGGCGCAGCCGGGACCGGCGGCGGCGCGCACGGCAACGCCGGCGGCACCGGTGCCGGTGGCGGCGCAGGCGGCACGACCGGTGGCGGTGGTGGTGCCGGCGGCACCGCGGGCGGTACTCCCGGCGGCACGCAGGGCGGCACCGGTGCGGGCGGTGGCGCCGGCGGCGGCACGGGTGGTGGCGGTGGCGGAAGCTCGGGTGGCTCGGGCGGCGCCGGCCTCGGCGGTGGCTAGCTCCGGTACGTGTCCGCATCGGGTGACGCGCGCCTTCGATCTCGGATCACCTGCCCGGCGGTCTGGCGCGAGTCACCCGAGTGGGACACGCACCTACGCAGCTATGGCGAGCGAGCGAGCGGGGAACGCGTACCGTCGCTCAGACCCGTGAGAGCGCGGGTCTAGATAGGTACCGGCTGCCAACCGCGGAGAAGCGCCACAGCAACTCGACCGCCTTGGTGATGCCGATGCGCCGGCTCGCCGCCACCTCGACATCCCGCCACGCCGGCGGCCGGCGGGCGATCACGATCGGCCCTCGGATCAGGTCCGAACCGTTGAGCTCGAGCCCGATCCCCAACGCCTGCGTGAGCTTGCCCGGCCCCGAGCACAGGTTTTCGACGTGCTCGAGGCCGCGGCGCTCGCGCATCAACTCGATTCCCTCGACCGGCTCGAGCGCGCGGATCAACACCGCGGCCCCCACGCCCTCGGGCTCGCACACTGCGTTCAGACACGCGTGGATCCCGTACGAGCGGTAAAGATAGGCGTAACCGGGCGGCCCGAACAGGACGCGAGTGCGATTGGTCAGGCCGACGTAGGCGTGGGAGGCGGGCTCGGAGTGGTGATACGCCTCGGTCTCGACGATCACGCCGGCGCACCCGTCGTGTGAGACCACGCAGCCGATCAGGTCGCGCGCCACGTCGAGGACCGGGCGATCGTAGAACCCGCGCCTCATCCGAGCGCGGCCCGCGCCCGCTCGAGCTGCTCGCGCACGCGTGCCAGGCTCGTCCCGCCCTGCGAGCGCTTGGTCTCGAGCCACGCGCCGTCGCGCAGGACTGCGTAGAACTCGTCGTCGAGCAGCGGCGAGTGCTCGGCCAGTTCGCCGGCGGTGAGCGCGGACAGCGGCTTGCCCTGGTCGATCGCGGTTCGGACCAGGCCGGCCACGACCCCGTGGGCCTCGCGGAACGGCAGGCCGCGCCGCACCAGCAGGTCGGCAACGTCGGTCGCCGCCAGCAGCTCGTCGGCGGCCGCCCCGGCCAGGCGGTCGCGACGGAAGCTGATCGAAGACAGCATCCCGTCGGCGGCGTCCAGGCACAGCTCGACCGTGTCGACGGCGTCGAACAGGTGCTCCTTGTCCTCCTGCATGTCCTTGTTGTAGGTCAGGGGCAGGCCGTGCAGCACGCCGTGGAGCGCCACCAGATGCGCGGCCACGCGCGGCGCCTTGGCGCGGAGCAGCTCGGCAGCGTCCGGGTTCTTCTTCTGGGGCATGATCGAGGATCCCGACGCCCAGGCGTCGGCGACCTCGCAGAACCCGAACTCCTCGCTCGACCACAACACGATCTCGCCGCCGAGTCGCGACAGGTGGGTCGCGCAGGTGGCGGCGGCGGCGAGATAGTCGAGCACGAAGTCGCGGTTGGAGACCGCGTCGATCGAGTTCTCGGCCACCGACGCGAACCCGAGCTCGCGCGCCACCAGCTCGCGGTCGGTGTCGAAGTTCACGCCGGCGAGCGCCCCCGCGCCGAGCGGCAGCGACGCGGTCGCGGACACGACATTGGCAAACCGGTCGCGATCGCGGATCAACATCCAGTAGTACGCGAGCAGGTGATGGCTCAGATAGACCGGTTGGGCACGCTGGAGGTGTGTGTATCCGGGCATAGGCCAGTCGAGGTGGGACTCCGCCAGGCCGATGAGCGTGCCGGCGAGCCTGGCCGTGCGCTCGACCGCGGCGTGCGCGTGGGCGCGGACGAACATCGCGACGTCGGTCGCGACCTGGTCGTTGCGGGAGCGCGCGGTGTGCAGCTTCCCGCCGACCCTGCCGGCGAGCTCGGTGACACGGCGCTCGATCGCCATGTGGATGTCCTCGTCGCCGTCGGCGAACGGGAAGCTGCCATCGCCGAGCTCGCGCTCGACCTGGTTCAGCGCGGCGTGCAGCTCGTCGCGCTCAGTCGCCGAGATGATCCCCTGGGCCGCGAGCATCGCGGCGTGCGCGCGCGACTGCTGGACGTCGTAAGGCCCGAGGCGCCAGTCGAACGACAGCGAGTCGTTGAGCGCGCGGAACGCGGCGTCCTGAGGCTCGGCGAAGCGGGACATCGAGCGCGAATTATCGGCCGCTACGGCGCGCCGCCGACCCTTCCAAGCACTTCGCGTAGCGACTCGGCCACCTGCTCGACCTGCGACTCGGTCATCTCGGGGAAGAACGGCAGCGCGATCGAGCGGGCCGCGACGTCCTCGCAGACCGGGAACTCCCCTTCCCTGTGCCCGAACTGCTCCCGGTAGTAGGTCATCAGGTGAACCGCCGGGAAGTACGGTTTGCTCGGAATCCCGCGCGAGTGCAGGGCGCGGACGACCGAGTCGCGATCGGCGTCGCGGGGGAGCTGGACCACGTACACGAACCAACTGCGGCGGATCTGGCTCCCATCCCCCCGGGCGGAGGTCGAATCCTCGCACGGCAGCTCCAACCCGTCGACGTCGGCGAGCACCTCCCGGTATGCGCCGGCGACGCGCGCGCGATCGCCGAGCAGCTCGTCGACGTGCTCGAGCTGGGCGAGGCCGAGCGCGCAGGCAATGTCCGACAGGCGATAGTTGAAGCCGAGACGGTCGTGGTCGAGCCAGTCCATGTCGAGGGCGCGTCCCTGGTTTCGCTCGGAGTCGATTCGCTGCTTGATCGCGGCGTCGGCGGTCGTGACCATCCCCCCTTCCCCGGTCGTGATCTGCTTGTTCGGGTAGAAGCCGAATACCGCCGGATGGCCGCGCGCGCCGACCGGGATGCCGTCGGCGTCAATCGCGCCGAGTGCCTCGCACGCGTCCTCGACGAGCGGGAGCCCGAGGCGTTCGAATGCGGCGAGGTCGGCCGGATAGCCGAACACATGCACGGGCAGGACCGCGGTGGTCCGATCCGTGATCGCCGCAGCCGCGGCGCCCGGGTCGAGGTTCAGCGTGACCGGGTCAATGTCGGCGAACACGGGCCGGGCGCGCTCGTACACGATCACGTTGGCGCTCGCCACGAACGAGAACGGGCTTGTCACGACCTCGTCGCCGTCGCTGACCCCGACCGCTCGCAGCGCCAGGTGGAGCCCCGCGGTCCCGCTCGAGACCGCGCTCGCATGGGTGGCGCCGACGTAGCGGGCGAACTCCTGCTCGAACTCGGCGAGCAGCGGACCGAGCGACAGCCGGCCCGAGCGGAGCGCAGCGAGCACGCGCTCGATCTCGAGCTCGCCGATGACCGGCCGCGCGAGCGGGATGGGTTCACCGACTCGACCGGCGACGCTCTCCCTCGACGAGGAGTCAGTCACGAACCTGTGGCGACGCGGCCTCGTCGGGCGCTTGCCGGCTTGACCGGCCCGATATCCGCATCCCGTACTCGAGCGAGTCGACCAGCGCCTCCCAGGACGCCTCGATGATGTTCTCCGAGACCCCGATCGAGCCCCACACCTGGTCGCCGTCGGAGGCGTCGAGCAACACCCGCGTGACCGAGCCGGTGCCCTTGGTTTCGTCGAGGATCCGCACCTTGAAGTTGACCAGGTCGATGTCACGCAGGTGAGGATGGATCTCGACGAGCGCGTCCCGTAGCGCGCGGTCGAGCGCGTGCACGGGGCCATTGCCCTCGGCGGTCCGCACGTAGCGCTCGCCGTCGAGCCAGATCTTGACCGTGGCTTCGGTCTCGACGCGGCCGTCGGCACGCTTCTCGACGATCGCGCGCCAGGACTCGAGCCGGAACAGCGGCTCGTAGTCGCCGGTCTCCTTGCGCAGAAGCAGCTCGAACGACCCGTCGGCGGCCTCGAAATGGTAGCCGCGGTGCTCGAGCTCCTTGACCCGCTCGACCAGCCGGCCGGCCTCGCCATCGCCGAGCAGGATCCCGGCGTCGCGGGCGCGCGCATGCACCGTGCCCTTCCCCGACAGCTCGGAGATCAGCAGCTCACGCCGGTTGCCGACCACGTCCGGATCGATGTGCTCGAACGTGGCCGGGTCGATGTTGACGCCCGCCACGTGCATGCCGCCCTTGTGGGCGAACGCGTTGCGCCCGACGTACGGCTGGTCGGGATCGGGGGTGAAGTTCAGGATCTCGTCGAAGAAGTGCGCGGCCTGTGCAAGCGAGGCGAGCTGCTCCTCGGTCACGCAGTCGTAGCCGAGCTTCAACTGGAGGTTGGGGATGATCGTGACCAGATTCGCGTTCCCACAACGCTCGCCGTAGCCGTTCATCGTCCCCTGGACCTGAACCGCCCCGCTCTCGACGCCAGCGAGCGTGCACGCCACGGCGCAGCCGGAGTCGTCGTGGCAGTGGATCCCGACCTTGGCACCCGTGGGATCCAGAGCGGTGACGACCTCGGAGATCGCGGCGGCGATCTGGTGCGGGAGCGTGCCCCCGTTCGTGTCGCAGCAGGTGACGGTGTCGGCCCCGGCCTCGGCCGCGGCGCTCACGCAGCGAAGCGCGTAGGCGGGGTCGTCCGCGAACCCGTCGAAGAAGTGCTCGGCGTCGTAGATCACGCGCTTGCCCTCGCCGGCGAGGAACGCGACCGACTCGGAGATCATCCGCAGGTTCTCCTCGCGGTCGACCTTCACGACCTTCTCGAGATGCAGGCCCCAGGTCTTGCCGACGATCGTGCACACCGGCGCGCCCGAGTCGGCCAGCACGCGCAGCCCCGGGTCGGCGTCGGCGCGGGTGTCACGCCGACGAGTCATCCCGAACGCGGCGAGGAGCGCGTGGCGGAACGACTCGCCCGCGAGCAGGCCGAACAGCTCGAGCTCCTTCGGGTTCGAGCTCGGGAAGCCCGCCTCGATCACGTCGATGCCGAGCTCGTCCAGACGGTGCGCCACCCGCAGCTTCTCCTGAGCGGACAGCGACATGCCCTCCCCCTGCATACCGTCGCGGAGGGTGGTGTCGTAGAGCTCGATGTGGGGGGTCATTTGGATTTGTCGGCGGCGCCTGACGGCGGCGCCTTATTGAGTTTGTCGGCGGCGGTCTGATTCATCTGGTCGGCGGCGATCCGATTCATCTAGTCGGCGGCGCCTTGGGGCGGCGCCTCAGCCGGCTGCGGTTCGGCTGGGCACCTCGACGACGTCGAGCCACCCGGTGTACCGCGCGTCGCGGCCGTGGAGGGCGTCGTCGAACACGCGCTGGAGCTCACGGGTGATGGGTCCCACCCGCCCACCCCCGCCACCATGACCTACCCGCCCACCCCCGCCGCCTTGCCCCACGCCCCCAACGGGCTCGCCGGCGCCGACCGCATGATCGTCGATCTCGCGGACCGGCACGAGCTCAGCCGCGGTGCCGGTCATGAACACCTCGTCGGCGAGATAGAGCTCGGCACGGGCGAGGTCGCGCTCGACCACCTCGAGCCCGAGATCCCGGGCGATCTGGATGACCGACTTGCGGTTGATGCCATCGAGGATCCCGGCCGTCTGCGGCGGGGTGTAGACCACGCCGTCCCGGACGATGTAGATGTTCTCGCCGGATCCTTCGCTCACGAACCCGCGCGAGTCGAGCAGGATCGCCTCCTGGTAGCCCGCCTTCGAGGACTCGATCTTCGCGAGCACGCTGTTGAGGTACTGGCCGGAGGCCTTGGCATGGGGGATCAGCGAGTCGTGCGAAATCCGCCGCCAGCTCGAGACCTTGGCGCGGATCCCGTGGGTCTTGCCCTCCTCGCCGAGGTACGCGCCCCAGGGCCACACCGCGATCGAGACCTCCACCGGCGCATCGAGCGGGTACAGGCCCATCTGGCCGTAGCCGCGGAACACGATCGGGCGGATGTAGCACTCGCGCAGATCGTTGGCGGCGATCAGCTCGTGGGTCGCCGAGCGCAGCTCCGCCAGCGTGTACGGGATCGGCATGTAGTACAGCTCGGCCGATTTGAACAGGCGGTCGAGGTGGTCGAGGTGGCGGAAGATCGCCGTTCCCTTGTCGGTCTCGTACGCGCGGATACCCTCGAATACGCCTGTCCCGTAGTGCAGGCCGTGCGTCAGTACGTGAACCTTCGCGTCCTCCCAGGCAACCATTTCGCCGTTGTGCCAGATGAGGTCGACTGTTTGCACGACTGACTCCTTAGAGCTGTTTGAGGACTGCCTGGGTGGCCTCTGATGTAGTTGCCGTACCCCCCAGGTCGGGCGTGCGCAGCCCCTCGGCCAGCGCTCGCTCGACGGCCGATTCTACCGCCGCCGCCTGGGGCTCCATGTCCAGTCCGTGGCGGAGCATCATCGCGGCCGACAGGAACATCGCGAGCGGGTTCGCGGCACCGGTGCCGGCGATATCGGGGGCGGACCCGTGGACGGGCTCGAACACGCCGGGCTTCTGGTCGCCGAGCGAGGCGCTCGGGAGCATGCCGATCGACCCGGTGAGCATCGCCGCCTCGTCGCTGAGGATGTCGCCGAACATGTTCTCGGTCAGGATCACCTCAAAGTGGCGGGGCGCCGCGATCAGCTTCATCGCGGCGTTGTCGACGAGCAGGTGCTCGAGCTCGATGTTCGGGAACTCGTTTTGGTGGATCTCGCGCACGACCTCGCGCCACAGCCGGCTCGTTTCGAGCACGTTGGCCTTATCGACGCTGGTCACTCTTGATTTCGCGGTCCTGAAGCCGACCCGGGCGATCCGCTCGATCTCCGCACGCGTGTAGACGCAGTCGTCGGAGGCGCGGTCGGCCGAACGGGTCTTCTCGCCGAAGTAGATGCCGCCGGTGAGCTCGCGGACGACGATGAGATCGGTGCCATCGAGCAGCTCGCGCTTGAGCGGGCTCGCGTCGTACAGGGCGGGGAGCGGCTTGACCGGCCGGAGGTTCGCGAACAGACCGAGGCCCTTGCGCAGACCGAACAGGCCCTGCTCGGGGCGGGGCTTGTCGGGGTCGGTCGTATCCCACTTAGGCCCTCCAACCGCGGCCAGGAGCACGGCGTCGGCGTTCTTGCAGGCGTTGAGCGTGTCGTCGGTGAGGGCGGTGCCGTGGGCGTCGATCGAGGCGCCGCCGAACACGTGCTCCTCGTACTCGAGCTCCACGCCGGCGGCCTTCAGCACGTCGAGAGTCGGGGCGGTGATCTCGGGACCGATCCCGTCACCGGGGAGGAGGACGACGCGCGGGGCCATGGTGGCGAGACGCTACCAGTCGCTCACCATGAGAGACCGACTGCGGCTCCCATTGTCTCAGCGGCGGTCATCGCGTTGCGAGACGTTGCTCGAGGAGCCCGCCGCCGGTCCCCAGGGCTCGCTCCAGCCTTGGAGACCACGCCCGGGGTGCATTACGCGCCATGCCTGGGGCCCGGAACGCGGTTAAGACCCATTGAGTCGGACGCGTAGTTGTGAGGCCGGCCGGTCGTGTAAGAAGAATTACAACGCTAGGGAGAGCGCCAGCTCGGACGGAGTCCGTTATCTAATGGGCTGGCGCTTCTCATAGTTCCTAACTGGCTGGACAGCCAGTCTCTGGAAGCCCATTCACATCCTGGCTGTATGGCCAGTCAGGGGCGACCTGCTCGGGTCGCCACCCCATCTCGCGGTGCCGTCCCTACACCCTCGGGTAGCCCGTCGCATTCATGAGTAATGAGCGCTTATTAACCAATCCGGTGGGTAGGCGATAAGTTTCAGTGGGCAGTTCCCCAGCACGGGGACGGGAGTGGAGTCCGTAACGCGAAAGGCAGGCCGGTCTGTTCTCTTCGTTGGTTACTTTCAAGCCGCGTCATTGCGGCCCGTGGCGGCCGGCGCGATGACCTCCGCCTTCGGAGCGGCCGCACAATGACCGAGGGGCGAGGTACGTCCCCCACGGCATCCGGGCCGGCGCCAATCAGCGTCGCGGTCGTCGATGGCCGGCGCCTCATAGGCGAGGCGCTGGCGTCGCTGATCCGCACGATGGACGGATTCGTCGTCGTCGACGTGTTCGAAGGAGCGGAGGCGCTGCCGGCGATCGTTGCTCGAGACCCGGGCGTCCTATTGGTCGGTGTCGGTGCCGACCCGACCGGCGCATTCGAGCTCGTGCGCTCGCTGCGCCACACCACGCTGAACGTCGAGATCGTGATCGTCGCCGATCGGCTCGCTCCCGATCTCGTCAAATTCGTCCTCGACCAACACCTCAACGGCCTGATCCTCACAGACACGCCTCCCTCGGACCTCGCCGCATGCCTGGGCCGTGTCGCACTCGGGCACACCGTTCTACCGAGGGACTGGCAACGTGTCCTCGACGCTCACGGAGACGACCCGGTTGGATCGCTCAGCGACCGCCAGCTCGAGGTACTGAGGCTCGTGGCGCAGGGATACTCCTACGAGGAGATCGGCTCACGCCTGTTCATCAGCGCGAACACCGTCAAGTTCCACCTGCGGTCGATCTACCTGCGCCTCGGCGTACGCAATCGCGTCGCGGCGGCCCGCATGCTCGCCGAACGTCGCGGCGCCTAGCGGACCCGTCAGCAAGTCCCACGGCATTCGCCGGCAAATACGCGGACGCTTACTAACCGTTCCGCCCGCCGCGGTTAACGCGGACTACCCGTATAGGTGGACTGGGACCACAGCCAAAGCTGTGCCGCGACATGGTGAGCATTCGTAAAGTTTGCTCCGATGCGTTAGGGGCCACCGCGTTTACGCATCTGGATCACTACAACGGGGGTAACTGGAGCGTCGCGTAACCGCGCGAGATCGTGCGAAGCCGGCCTGCCCGAAGAGTAACGGGCGGCGGAGGCGTGGCCGCGCGATCACTACATCACCACCGGATCGGCAAGTGGAGGTGTCACCGGTAACACAGCCTGGCTGGGGGCGTGACCACAAGCGAGCGACGGCGTGCGGTCGATAACCGCCGATGCACGGGATGGTTGGAAAGCTGCAAGAACGCCGATCCCACGGGACCCGTGAGCCGGCCGTTCACCTTCTCGGTGACGGACGGCGATTACAGCTCCACGCAGACCGTCACCACGGGCACGTGTACAGCTCCGTTCCACCACATGTCTGTCTCAATGAGCTGGGTAAGCGCGGCGCGGTGATCAAGCGGATCACGCTGATCATCGGCACGGGGAAGAAGGAGCTGGTCAAGGTCCCCTGCGCCAAGTCGACTCACAGCGTCAAGGTGGCCATCGTGTCGTAGCTCAGGTCTGTGGCGGTGCGCTCACGGGACGTGCGCGCACCGCCTGACCGCTGACGGCCCGCAAGATGAGGGAGGCCCGCCCAGGCGGGCCTCCCTTCGCGTTCGGGTTACGGCTTCCGCGCAGTCATGTTCAGCCGCACGTAGTCGAGCACGAACGGCTCGCCGGCGCGGTCGAGCACGCGATCGACGAACGGACTCCGGAGCTCGTCGGGGAGCGGGTCCAGGTGACGGACCAGGCACACGGTCTGGATGAACGAGCGCGGATCATCGGGCGTGACCGACTTGGGCTCGAGCCAGCACGTCACGTCGGTGAAGCCAGCGCGCTTCAGGCGCGCCGTCGTCTCGGTGTCGGTCGCGTAGTTCCACGGGCGCTGCCAGTCGGCGAAGTAGGGCGCGAACGGCTGCTCGCCCGCGATCGCGTCGGCGAGCGTGCGGAACGCGTCGATGTTGCCCCGTCCGCCGCACTGAGCGACGAGCTGGCCGCCGGGCCTGAGCGTGCGGTCCAGCGCCGCGTACAGCGCGTCGTGGTCGTGGACCCAGTGGAAGGTGGCGTTCGAGAAGATCGCGTCGACCTGCTCCGGCAGGTCGAGCTCGACCAGGTCCTGGCACAGCACCGTCACGCGGTCGCCGAGCGCTTCGCGGGCGTGGGCGACCATCGACGGGGCTACGTCGACGGCGTACACCCTCCCTCGGGGGACGAGATCGGCCAGCAGCGCGGTGACGCGGCCCGAGCCGCAGCCGGCGTCGAGCACGACCTCGTCCCCGGTGAGCGAAAGCCGTTCGAGCTGCTCGCGCGCCCAGGCCAGCTGCGGGTCGGAGACGCGGTCGTAGGTAGCCGCGTCCCAGTCGCGCTGCGCTTCAGCGGCCATCAGATCGACCTCGTGTTCGGGCCCGCCCACCCGCTTGAACGCTCGCGGTCGTGTTCGTAGGCCGTGATCGCCTCATCCTGCTCGAGCGTCAGCGCGATGTCGTCGAGGCCGCCCAGCAGCCGGTGCTTGATTTCGGGATCGATCTCGAAGCGCGCCGTCCCGCCCGGCCAGCGCACCTCCTGCGCGGCGAGATCCACCTGCGCCTCCCCTGCATCTGCGATCGAGGCGCACTCATCGGCACTCAACTCAACCGGCAGCAGTCCGATCTTCGTGCAGTTCGACCGGAAGATGTCGGCGAAACTCGGCGCGATGATCGTCTGAAAGCCGTAGTCCTCGAGCGCCCAGGGGGCGTGCTCGCGGCTCGAGCCGCACCCGAAGTTGCGCCCTGCGACCAGGATCGGATTGCTCGGGAGCTCCCACCCCGGCTGCTTGGCCCAGTCGAAGAACAAGAATTCGCCGAAGCCGGTCCGCTCGACGCGCTTGAGGAACTGCTTGGGAATGATCTGGTCGGTATCGACGTCGTCGCGGTTCAGCACCGACACGCGGCCGGTGATCGTCTCGATCGCTCTCATTGCCCGTCTCCCCACTCGCGGATGTCAACAAATCGGCCCTCGATGGCGGCGGCTGCCGCCATCTGCGGGGACACCAGATGCGACCTGGCCCCGCGCCCCTGGCGCCCCTCGAAGTTGCGGTTCGACGTCGATGCGACCCGCTCACCCGGCGCGGCGATGTCGGGATTCATGCCGAGGCACATCGAGCATCCCGCACCGCGCCAGTCGAACCCGGCGCGCCGGAACACCTCGTCGAGTCCCTCCCGCTCGGCCTGGATCTTGACCTGCTGGGAGCCGGGGACGACCATCGCGTAGACGCTGTCGGCGACCTTGTGGCCCTTGACCACGTCGGCGGCCGCGCGCAGGTCCCCGATCCGCGAGTTCGTGCACGAGCCGATGAACACGCGGTCGAGCGTGATCTCGCGGATCGGCGTGCCGGGCTCGAGCGCCATGTACTCGAGCGCGCGCTCGTCCTGCTCTGAACGCGGCTCAGGGACCGCGCCACCGACCGGCGAGACCATACCCGGCGTCGTCCCCCAGGTGACCATCGGGCTGATCGCCGAAGCGTCGACCTCGATCTGCTTGTCGAACTCCGCGCCGTCGTCGGTCCGCAGATCCCGCCAGTCCTGCGGGACCGTTTCCGGCGCCGCCCGGCGGCCGATCACCCATTCGTACGTCGTCTCGTCCGCGGCGATCATCCCCGCGCGCCCGCCTCCCTCGATCGTCATGTTGCAGACCGTCATGCGGCCCTCCATCGACAGCCTCTCGATCGCCGACCCGGCGTACTCGACGACGTGGCCGACCGCTCCGTCGACCCCGATCTGGCCGATCGTGGCCAGGATCAGGTCCTTGGCGGTGACCCCGAAGCCGAGCGACCCGCTGTAGAGGATCCGCATCGACCGCGGCTTTGACTGAACGAGGCATTGCGTGGCGAGCACGTGCTCGACCTCGCTCGTCCCGATCCCGAACGCGAGCGCGCCGAACGCCCCGTGCGTGGCGGTATGCGAGTCGCCGCATACGATCGTCATCCCCGGCTGCGTCACGCCGAGCTCGGGGCCGATCACGTGCACGATCCCCTGGTGCTCGGAGCCCAGCGAGAACAGCGGGATGTCGAACTCCTCGCAGTTGCGCTCGAGCGTCTCGACCTGCACTCGCGAGAGCTCGTCCCGGATCCGCGCCGCCACCGGCGTGCCGTCGGTGGGCACGTTGTGATCGGCCGTAGCCAGCGTCCGGTCGGGTCGCCGGACCTTGCGCCCCGCGAGGCGGAGCCCGTCGAAGGCCTGCGGACTCGTGACCTCGTGGACGAGGTGCAGGTCGATGTAGATGAGATTGGACCCCGCCCCACCGACCTCGTGGGCATCCCAGATCTTGTCGAACAGCGTCTTTGGCATCGGTTTCTAGCTCCTCGCTCCGTCAGCTCCGTCGCAGGCCGGCGCTCACCACCGCGAGCACAACGGCCTGTGTTTGTCCTGGGTTCTCGAAATGGTGGGGCAGATCCGCGTCGAACGTCACGCAGTCACCCTGATGAAGCTCGTGGCGCGCGCCGTCGATCAGCAGCGCGGCTGTGCCGGACTCGATCAGCGCCGTCTCGCGGCTGCCGGGCTCGTGCATCGGCGGATCGCCAGGACCGCCGGTGACCGCTCCCGGAGCGAGCGTGTGGCGCGACAGCTCCGCGCGCTGGCCGGGGAGCGGCGGCGTGAGGATCTCGTAGCTGTGGCCATCCACGGCACTCGGGCCCTTGCGCCGCTCGCCAGCGCGGACGACGCTGACGGCGCCGTCCTCGTCCAACCGGAGCAGCTGCGAGAGCCGCAGCTCGAGGCCGGTGGCGATCCGCCTGGCAACCTGGAGCGTTGGGCTCGTCTCGCCGCGCTCGACCTGTGAGAGCATCGGCGCGCTCACCCCGGAGCGCTCGGCGAGGTCGCGCAGGGACAGGTCCATCGCCTCACGCAGCGCCCGGACGCGCAGACCGAGGCTGCCGGCGTCGGGGCTCGCGGTGGCAGTGGATGACATACGAGCGTACGTTATCACGTACGGGCCGGGAGCCGGCCCGGAGCCGACGCGCGCCGCTAGCCTGATTCGACATGCGCTCGCGACCCGACGTGCTCGTTCTCGGCGGCGGTGGGGTCCTCGGTGAGGCCTGGATGATGGGCGTCCTGGCCGGCATCGAGGACGGTACCGGCTTCGACCTGCGCGACTGCGACTACTACGTGGGGACCTCGGCCGGGTCGATCGTCGCCGCCCATCTGATCGCCGGCCAGCCGCCTCGCCGGCCGTCGTCGATCGGCGCCGACCTCGAGCTGACGACGGTGCCCCGGCCCGCGGACGGCCTGGCCGCCGCCGGGCTCGCCGCCGCCCGCCGCGCCGGCGATTGGGCGCTCGCCGTCGGCGCCACGTTCGCGCCGATGGCGCTGGGGCTGGCGGCGCCCGGGGGCGCGATCGTGCGGGCGGCGATGCTCCGCCGGCTCCCCCGCCCGACCGACACGCTTGCCGGCCTGCGCGGGACGGTCGAGCGTCTCGAGCCCCGCTTCGACGGCCGCTTGCGGATCGCGGCCGTCGACCGCCGCAACGGTCGCCGGGTCGTGTTCGGCAGCCCTGGCGCCCCGAGCGCGAGCGTCGCCGAGGCCGTCGCCGCTTCCTGCACGGTGCCGTGGCTGTTCGCGCCCGTCACGATCGACGGCCGCGAGTACGTCGACGGTGGCGTGTGGAGCCCCACCAACCTCGACGCGGCACCCGCCGGCCGCGACACGCACGTGCTTTGCCTGAACCCGACCGCGAGCATCCAGGCCTCGTCCGGCGTCCTCGCGGTGGTCCGCAGCGTCTCCCGCACGGCGGTCGCGCTTGAGGCGCTGGTACTGCGGCGCCGCGGCGCGGCTCTGCAGACGCTTGCGCCGAACGCCGAATGCGCGGAGACGATGGGGACCAACTTCATGGACCGCGACCGGAGCGGCCGGGTGCTCGCGGCCGCCTACCGGCAGGGGCTCGAGTTCGTCACGGCGTCCGCACCGGTTGGGCCGACGCCGCCACAGCGGTCGCTTCCTCTGCCTCGGACATGACGCCCTGCCGGCGGAGCGCGTTCGACAACGCACGCACGTAGGCGCGGGCGGCCGCCTCGAGGATGTCGGTCGAGACTCCCTGACCCGAGCCCGTGACACCGCCCACCTCGAGCACCACGGACGTCTCGCCGAGCGCGTCCTGGCCGCCGGTGACCGCGTCGACGCGGAATTCCCGGAGCCGGGCGTCGCTGTCGGTGGCGGCGTTGATCGCGCGGAAGATCGCGTCGACCGGGCCGTCACCGGTGAACGAGCCGGTGAGCTCGTCACCGTCAGGCGACCGGATGCCGACGGTCGCGTGCGGCGGCCGCCGCGTCGACGCCTCGACGTCGAACCACTCGAGTTGGTAGGCCGCGATCTCCTCACGGAGCTCGTCGGTGACGAGCGCCTCGAGATCCATCGCGGTCACGTGCTTCTTCTTGTCCGCGATCTCCTTGAAGCGCCGGAACGCGGTGTTCAGGCCCTGGCCCGAGAGCTCGAACCCCAGGTCCGACAGCGCCTGCTGCAGCGCGTGGCGGCCGGAGTGCTTGCCGAGCACGATCGAGTTGGCCTCCAGGCCGACCGTGGTGGCGTCCATGATCTCGTAGGTCGTGCGCTCCTTGAGGACCCCGTCCTGGTGGATGCCAGACTCGTGCGCGAACGCGTTGCGGCCGACGATCGCCTTGTTGGGCTGAACCGGGTACCCGGTCAGCCGGGAGACCATCCTCGAGGTGCGAGCGATCTCGCGCGTCACGACCCCGGAGCGGAGCCCGATGTCCGCCGAGCGCGTGTGGAGCAGCATCACGATCTCCTCGAGCGACGCGTTGCCGGCGCGCTCGCCGATCCCGTTGATCGCGCACTCGACCTGGCGCGCGCCCGCGAGCAGCCCCGCGAACGAGTTGGCGACGGCCAGGCCCAGGTCGTCGTGGCAGTGCACCGACAGCACGATGTTGCGAAGGTCCGGAATCAACTCGTACAGCCGCTCGAGGAACGCGGTGTACTCGTGCGGCATCGTGTACCCCACGGTGTCGGGGATGTTGATCGTGGTCGCGCCCTCGTCGATCGCGATCTGGCACACCTCGGCGGTGAATTCGATGTCCGCGCGGGTCGCGTCCATCGGCGAGAACTCGACGTCGTCGAGGTACTGCTTGGCGTGGGACACCGCCGCCCGAGCCTGCCCCTTGACGTCGTCGCGCGTCGTCTGCAGCTGGTGCTCGATGTGGATGTCGGACGTCGAGATGAACGCGTGGATGCGCGGCCGCTGGGCGTCCTTGACGGCGTTCCAGGCGGCGTCGATGTCACCGACGTGGGTGCGCGCCAGACCCGCGATGACCGGTCCCTCGACCGTCCGAGAGATCTCCTGCACCGCCTCGAAGTCACCCGGCGAGGTGATCGGAAAGCCCGCCTCGATCACGTCGACGCCAAGCCGCGCGAGCTGCTGCGCGATCTCCAGCTTCTCCTGCGTGTTCAGCGAGATGCCCGGCGACTGCTCGCCGTCACGCAGCGTCGTGTCGAAGATCAGTACTCGGTTGGGGTCTTCGGGTTGGCTCATTTCACTCCTAAGTGTCTCGGTCTTGGTGTCTTCTCCGTGCTGGTTTCGCGGCTACGTGCGGCCGCCCACGCGCTATTCCCCCCGAGGGGGGAGGAGGAGAAGTCGGAGATCGAGGCGGAGCGCCATTCCGCCGAGAAGCGTACCAAGCGGACTGCGGCATGATCTCCTCGTGCGCAAACTTGCATTGATCGTCAATCCGGTGGCCGGCGGGGGCCGTCCCGCGAGGGCGCTGCCGGACGTCCAAGCCGCGTTGCGCGCGATGGGGTTCGAGCAGCGCTTCGAATACACCAAGAGCCTCGAGCACGCACGCGAGCTCGCGCGGGACGCGGTCGCGAACGGCGAGGTGGCGGTGGCGTTTGGCGGCGACGGCCTGATCGGCGCGGTCGCCGGCGCGGTCAAGCACACCGAGGGCGTCGTCGGCGTGCTGCCCGGTGGCCGGGGCAACGACCTGTGCCGCGCGCTCGGGATCCCGCGCAAGCCGGTGGCGGCGTGCACGGTGCTGGCCTCCGGGACCGTCCGGCCGCTCGATCTCGGCGAGGCCGCCGAGCGCACGTTCACGGGCATCGCGAGTTGCGGCTTCGACTCGCTGGTCAACGAGATCGCCAACGACACCCGCGTCGTGCGCGGGAGCCTCGTGTACGCGCTCGCGCTGGTCCGGGCGCTCCCTCGATGGAAGTCGGCCCGGTTCGAGGTCACGCTCGACGGCGGCGCGACGCGCGAGTTCACCGGGTACTCGGTCGCCGCCGCCAACTCGAAGCAGTTCGGCGGCGGCATGCTGCTCGCGCCGAACGCCTCGCTCACGGATGGGCTGCTCGACGTGGTCATCATCGAGGACATGTCGAAGCATCGCTTCCTGCGGCTCGCGCCGACGGTGTTCAGTGGCCGGCACGTCCGCCAGCGCGGCGTCGACGTGCTCCGCGGCCGCGAGGTGCACATCAGCGCGTCGGAGTCGTTCACGCTGTACGCCGACGGCGAGGCGATCGCGGAGCTGCCGGTGACGATTCGCGCGCTCCCTGGCGCCGTCCGGATGATCGTGCCGGCATGACGCTTCTCGGCCCCAAGATCGCCGCGGCGCGCGCGGTCGGAGAGCTCGCCCGCCGTGCCGGGCGGGGCGGCGGGACGAGCCTGCCGGGCAAGGTGCTGATGGCGCTCGAGCCGGGCGCCATCGCCGAGTTGTCCGCGCGCCTCCCGCGCGGGTCGGTCGTGGTCTCGGCGACCAACGGCAAGACCACGACGGCCGCGATGGTCGCATCCGTGCTCGGCCGCGCCGGCGTCACGGTCGTCCACAACCGGGCCGGCGCGAACATGGCCGGCGGCGTCGCATCGTCGCTGCTCGCAGCCGCCCGCGCCGGCGGGCGGATCGACGGGGAGCTCGGGCTGTTCGAGGTCGACGAGTTCTGGCTCGACCGGATCACGCCCGAGCTCGAGCCGCGCGGGATCCTGCTCGGCAACCTGTTCCGCGATCAGCTCGACCGCTTCGGCGAGCTCGAGACGATCGCCGACCGGTGGGCGGCAATGGCCTCGGCAGCCGGCGGGAACACGCGGCTCGTCCTCAACGCGGACGACCCGCTGATCGCCGATCTGGGACGTGACGCGCCGGACGTGACCTACTTCGGCGTCGAGGACCAATCGGTGGCGATCCCCGAGATGCAGCACGCGTCGGACTCCAAACACTGCCGCCGGTGCGGCGCCGCGTACGTGTACGACGCGATCTATCTCGGCCACCTCGGTCGATACCGGTGCCCCTCGTGCGGGCAGCAGCGACCCGCGCCGGCGATCGCAGCCGAGCGGATCGCGCTCGACGGCACGCGCGGATCGAGGTTCGAGCTGACCACGCCGGCCGGGAGCGCCACCGTCGAGCTGCCGCTTCCCGGGCTGTACAACGTCTACAACGCGCTCGGCGCCGCCGCCCTGTGCCTCGGCCTCGAGGTCCCGCTGGACGCGGTCGTCGCGGGCCTGAGCGAGGTCAAGGCCGCGTTCGGACGGGCCGAGCGGATCACGATCGGCGACATCGAGCTCCAGGTCCTCCTGATGAAGAACCCGGCCGGCGCGAACGAGATCCTGCGTACGCTCGTGCTCGAACACGACGAACTCGACCTGCTGGCGATCCTCAACGACCGCACCGCCGACGGGCGCGACGTCTCGTGGGTATGGGACGCCGACTTCGAGATGCTCGCCACGCGGGTGCGCAGGGTCACCTGCGCCGGCACTCGCGCCGCCGAGCTCGCCGTGCGCCTCAAGTACGCGGGCGTGCCGACAGACCGCCTGCACGTGATCGGCGGACTCGCCCCCGCCCTCGACGCGGCGCTCGCGGCGGTCGAGTCCGGTCACCTGTACGCGCTGCCAACGTACACCGCGCTGCTCGAGCTCCGTCAAGAGCTGGCGGCGCGAGGCCATGCGGTGAGGTTCTGGGAGCCCGAGGCGGTGGGTCGCCGGTGAGCGTGATCTGGCACGACCTCGAGTGCGGCGCCTACGCCGAGGACCTGCCGCTGTGGCGGGCGCTGGCGGCTGAGCATGGCGACCCGGTGCTCGACGTCGGGGCGGGCACGGGGCGGGTCGCGCTCGACCTCGCCCGCGCGGGCCACCGGGTCACGGCGCTGGACCGCGATCCCGAGTTGCTCGAGGCGCTGGCGCGGCGGGCCATCGGCGTCGATGTCGCCACGGTCGCCGCGGATGCCCGTGACTTCGACCTGCCGGAGCGCTACTCGCTGATCATCGTCCCGATGCAGACGATCCAGCTGCTGGGCGGCTCCGAAGGCCGCGCTCGCTTCCTGGCCTGCGCGCGCCGGCAAGTGCGTCCGGGCGGCGTGGTGGCGATCGCGATCGCCGAAGTGCTCGAGCCGTACGAGGTCTTCGACGGGCTGCCCGCGCCGCTGCCGGACGTGCGCGAGCACGACGGGGTCGTGTACTCGAGCCAGCCGATCGCTGTGCGCGCCGATGGCGACGGCTTCGTGCTGGAGCGCCGGCGCGAGATGGTCTCGCCGGCGGGGGCACGAACAGTCGCGCAGGACCTGATCCGTCTGGACGGGCTCACGGTCGAACAGCTCGAGCGCGAGGGCTCCGCCGCCGGGCTGAGGCTGGCCGGTCGTGACCAGGTGCCGGAGACGAGCGATTATTCGGGCAGCGAGGTGGTGATCTTCGGTGGCTGAGCTACGGGTATGCGCGCTGTATCCGGACCTGATGAACATCTACGCCGACCGCGGCAACCTGCTCCTGCTCGAGTGGCGCTGCCGGTGGCGGGGGATCTCGTTCGAGGTGCAGGCGAGCGGGCTCGGCGAGCGGCTCGACCCCGACGGCGCCGATCTGTACTACATCGGCGGCGGCCAGGATCGCGATCAGGAGCTATGCGCGCTCGACCTGGCCGAGGTCAAACGCGACGCGCTCCACGCCGCCGCGGCCCGGGGAGCGGTGATTCTCGCGGTGTGCGGCGGATACCAGCTGCTCGGGCACTCCTACCAGCTCGGCGACCGGACGCTCCCCGGAATCGGGTTGGTCGATCTGGTGACGGTCCGCTCGGACGAGCCGCGCCTGATCGGCAACGTCGCGATCGAAGTCGAGCTCCATCCGGGGACCCGCCGCGTGCTCGCCGGATTCGAGAATCACGGGGGGCGCACGCGGCTCGGTCCCGGGGCCACGCCGCTCGGGCGCGTGCTCAAAGGGCACGGCAACAACGGGGCCGACGGCTACGAGGGCGTCCGCCGCGACAACGTGATCGGCAGCTATCTCCACGGGCCGCTGCTCCCGAAGAACGCGTGGTTCGCCGATTGGCTGATCGCGACCGCGCTCGGCATCGACGAACCGCTCGAGCCGCTCGACGACCGGCTCGAGGCCGACGCCCACGCCGACGCGCGCCGCGCGGCCGGAGTGTGAGAGCCTGAGGCGATGTCCAGCGGGGCAAGGTTCATCGGCTCGATCACATCGGTGCTCGCGTGCGGGCTCGCCGCACTGGGGCTCGCGGCCTGCGGCGCGGGCTCGCACGCGGCGACCGCCGCGGAGCCGAGCACGAGTGCGACCACGGGGACGACCACGATCACGACCACGATCACGACCACCGCGACGACGACGACCACGACGACCGCCACCACGACCGTGTCGCTTCCCGGGGCGGGCCGACCGCCGGTGACGATCGGCGACGAGAACACCCCCGAGCAGTTCCTGCTCGGGCAGCTCTACTACCAGGCGCTCAAGGCCGCCGGCTTCACTGTCTCGCTGAACCAGAGCATCGGCCCGACCGAGGTCATCTTGCAGGCCCTCGCCGACGGCCAGCTCGCGATGTATCCGGAGTACCTGGACACGTGGAACACGACTATCGCCGGGATCCAGCAGACCTTCCACTCGCGCCGGGACGCATACCTGGCCGGGCAGCACTACGCGCTCAAGCATGGCCTGGCGCTGCTGAACGCGACGCCGTTCAGCAACACGAACGCGATCGCGGTGGCGTTCGACTACGCGGTTGAGAACGACCTGCAGTCGATCCCCGACCTGATCAAGGTCGCTCCGGGGCTCACGCTCGGCGGGCCTCCCCAGTTTCAGCAGAGCTCAGACGGGCTGCCTGCGCTCCAAAGCACCTACGGCGTGGTTCCGGCGGCGTTTAAGCCCCTCGAGCTGGGCTCGCAGTACCAGGCGCTCGACCAGGGGACCGTCCAAGCGGCCGTCGTCCAGACGACCGACCCGCAGCTGCTGAGCGGGAGCTACCCGTTGCTGCGTGACCCTGAGGACATGTTCGGCTGGGGCAACGTCGTGCCGGTGGCGTCCGTCCGCGCGCTCGACGCCGAGGGTCCCGCGTTCGAAGCCACAATCAACCGGGTCAGCGCGCTCCTCACGCTGCCGGCTATGCGCGAGCTGAACGCGGCGGTTGAGCTCGACGGGCAGAATCCGGCGACGGTCGCGACCGAGTTCCTCCAGGCCCAGGACGTGCTGCCGCAACCCTCTTCGAGCGGCTGAGCCCGCGAGCTGAGCTAGCCGCTCGAGCCGAAGCCGCCGGCGCCGCGCTCGGACAGCGCGAGCTCGTCGACCTCGACCACCTCGGGCGTCTCGATCCGAACCAGCACGAGCTGGGCGATCCGCTCGCCGCGGGCGAGGGTGAACGGCTCCTCACGGTCGGTGTTGAGCAGCAGCACTCGAATCTCGCCCCGATACCCGGCGTCGATCAGCCCGGGGGCGTTCACGAGCGCGATCCCGTGCCGGGCCGCTAGCCCCGAGCGCGGCAGCACGAGCCCGGCCTGTCCGACGGGAATCTCGACGGCGATCCCCGTGCCGATCGAGGCGCGCTCCCCCGGCCCGAGCATCGCCTCTTCGACCGCGTACAGGTCGAGGCCCGCGTCGCCCGGGTAGGCGCGCGTCGGCAGCAGCGCATGTTCCTCGAGCCGCCGGACGTGCAGGCGCTCTCGACCAGCGGTCACGCGAGCGGTCGGCTGAGCGCGAACTCCTGGTAACGCGCCGCGACGGCTGCGGGCAGCCGCGCCATCACGCGTACCCCATCCGGCGTGTCCTCGCGCTCGAGGTCGCCGGCGACCGCGTGCAGCTCCGCGAGCCGCGCGCCGGCGTCGTACGGAATCAGCAGCTCGACGTCCTGCAGAGTTCGCGCAAACTCCTCCTCGATTCGCTGCTCGAGCGCCTCGAGCCCTTCGCCCGTGACCGCCGAGAGCAGAACCGCATCGGGGTGCCGGCGCTCGAGCTCCGTACGGCGCTCGTCGTCGATCCGGTCGGCCTTGGCGAGTACCAGGATCTGCGCGACGGCGTCGGCGCCGATCTCGACCAGCACGTCCTCGACTGCGCGCGTCATCGCCACCAGCTCTTCCTCCGGCACCGACGCGTCGACGACGTGCAGGATCAGATCCGCCAGCCGCGTCTCCTCGAGCGTCGCCCCAAACGCCTCGACGAGCTGGTGGGGGAGCTTGCGGATGAAGCCGACGGTGTCCGTCACGAGGTAGTCGCGACCGCCCGTACGCAGCAGCCTCGTGGTCGGGTCGAGCGTGTGGAACAGGCTGTCGCGGACGCCGACGGTCGAGCCGGTCAGCGCGTTCAGCAGCGTCGACTTGCCGGCGTTGGTGTAGCCCGCGAGCGCGACCGACGGCAGTTGCGTGCGCTCGCGCTCGGCGCGCATCACCGAGCGGCTCGAGCGGACGTGGCCGAGCTTGCGCTTCAGCGCCGAGATCCGGTCGCGCGCGAGCCGGCGGTCCGTCTCGATCTGGGTCTCACCCGGTCCACGGGTGCCGATGCCGCCGTCGATGCGCCCGGCGCCGAGCCGCTCGAGGTGCGACCACAGACCGCGCATCCGGGCCAGGTTGTACTCGAGCTGCGCGAGCTCCACCTGGAGCTTGCCCTCCGCGGTGTGCGCGTGCGAGGCGAAGATGTCGAGGATGATCGCGGTCCGGTCGATCACCGGCAGCCCCAGTGCCGCCTCCAGGTTGCGCTCCTGGCGCGGAGAGAGCTCGTCGTCGCAGGCGACGAGGTTCGCGTCCGAACCGGCGAGCGCGGCCTTGAGCTCGTCGATCTTGCCCGGACCGAGGTACGTGTTGGGATGCGGCTGATCGCGCCGCTGCACGACCTCCCCGACGCCGGCGACGCCGGCGGTCTTGAGCAGCTCCCGAAGCTCGGCGAGCTGCTCCTCGCCGCCGTCCGGCACCACCGCGACCAGGTAGGCGCGCTGGCGCGCGCGGCCCTGCGGCCGCTGGCCGTTCAGCGCTGCGCCCGGTCCGTGGCTGTGGGCTTGGCGGTTTTGCACAAGATTTGATGGTAGCTCCGGCCCCTCAACCCTAACCTTTTACCCGGCGGCGACGTCGATGTCGGTAGCGGCAGTGTTAAGGCTGCGCAGTTACAGCCGCCGGATCCGCTCGACCGCCTCGAGCAGCCGCTCGTCGGGGGTCGTGAGCGAGATCCTGAAGTAACCCTCGCCACTCGCGCCGTAGGCGCCCCCGGGCGAGATCACCACCGCCGCCTGCTCGAGCACGTGCTCGCAGTACGCCGCGGAGGATTCGAAGCCGGGCGGGATCGGCGCCCAGATATAGATCGTCCCCTTCGGCGGCGTGACCTCGACGCCGGCCTGGGCGAGCGCGTCGCACACGAGATCGCGCCGGCGCTGGTACAGGGCGTTCATCGCCTTGACCTCGGCGTCGACCTCCGGCGCCAGCGCGGCCGCGCCGGCGAGCTGAATCGCCTCGAACAGACCCGAATCGATATTCGACTTGAGGTGCCAGTAGGACGCGATCGCTTCGGCGTTGCCGACGATCGCGGCGCAGCGCCAGCCCGTCATGTTGTACCCCTTGGATAGCGAGAACACCTCGACGCCGACCTCCTTGGCCCCCGGGGTCTGCAGGAACGACGGGGCCACGTATCCGTCGAACGTCGTCTCGCTGTAGGCGTTGTCGTGGACGGCCAGGATGTCGTGTCGCCCGGCGAACTCGACGACCTCCGCGAACAGCCCGTCCGGGACGGTCGCGCCGGTCGGGTTGTTGGGATAGTTGAGGAACATCAGCCGTGCGCGAGCGAGATGCTCGGCGGACACCGCGCTCAGATCGGGGCCGAACTGGCGCTCGGCCAGCAGCGGCAGCACCACGGGCTCGCCGCCCGTGAGCAGCGGGCCGCCGGTATACACCGGATAGCCCGGGTCAGAGGCGAGCGCCACATCCCCCGCGTCGAGGAACGCCAGGTTCAGGTTGAAGATGCACTCCTTGGCGCCGACCGCCGGCATCACCTCGGTCTCGGGGTCGAGCTCGACGCCGAATCGCCGGCGGTAGAACGCGGCCACCGCCTCGCGGAACTCTGGCCGCCCGCGGTTGCTCGGATACTGGTGCGTCCCCGGGTCCGCGACCGCCTGTTGCATGGCCGCCACGATTTCCGGATACGTCGGGGTGTCGGGATCGCCGATCCCGAGGCTGATCACGTCGACCCCGGCGGCGCGCTTCTCGCGGACCTTCCGCTCGAGCTCGGCGAACATGTACGGGGGGATCAGGTCCAGGCGGCTACTCCGTCGCATGCAACTCCTCGATGAAGATTTCGGCGAGCGTGCCGCGGAACACCGGCACCGCCCACCCGGTCAGGTTGATCCCGAGCTCCTCGGAGACCTCGACCTCGAGCTCGCCCCCGTCGAGTACGACCGTGACCGGGGACATCCCGCCGTCGAGGACGTACGCCACCGCCGCTCCGGTCGCGCCGGTGCCGCTGGCCGACGTCTCCCCCACGCCGCGCTCGAAGATCCGCGCGCGGATTTGGCCCCCGCAGACCCTGGGGTGGGCGGGGTCCGGATCGAGCTCGGCGAACCACGACACGTTGGTCCGGTTCGGGAACAGCTCGTGGTGCTCGATCTCCGGTCCGATCGCCTGCAGGTCGAGCGAATCGAGCTCCGCCACCCCCGTGACCCGGATCGCGCACTGCGGGTTACCGATCTGCACGTGCTGAAAGTGCCAGGTCCGCCCGCCGGCGACCAGCTCGCCGCGGCCGTCCGGCGCGCCCGACGGATAGCCGGCGCTCTGAGTCTGGGCGCGGCCCATGTCGACCGTGCACTCCGTCTCCGAGGTGATCCGTGGCCGGATGTCCCCCGCGGCGGTCTGGATCGCGAACGAGTCGGCGTCGGTCCAGTGGTGCCGGCGCAGGTACATGACCGCCTCGCGGGCGCCGTTCCCGGACAGCTCGGCCTCCGACCCGTCCGGGTTGAAGATCCGCAGGCGGGCAACATAGTCCGAGTGCTCGGGCTCCGAAAGGAGCAGGATGCCGTCGGCCGACACCCCCGTGTGGGAGGCGCAGATGGCCCGGATTCGCGCCGAGGTCAGCTCAAACGGCAGATCCGCGGCCTCGACGATCACGTAGTCGTTGCCGAGCGCGTGCCACTTCTCAAACTCCACGGGGCGCCAGTGTAGGTGTACGTGTACCGTCGCGCCGGCAATGCTCAAGCGGCTGCAAGCCTGGGCCCTGCGCCGGCCGTCGCTGCCGCTGTGGCTACTTGGCGCCCTGCTGCTGGTGTCTCTCGTGGCGCGCCTGGCGTGGATCGCCGAACCGTGCCGCTCGCCGTGCCGCGCGTCGACCGACCACATCCTGATATTCGACGAGGACTACTACGTCAACGCGGCGCGGGTGATCGACGGGATCAAGCCGCCGGCCGGCGCTCCGTACGCGAACTCGCCACTCGGCACCGATCCGAACTCCGAGCACCCGCCGCTGGCCAAGTTGATCATCGCCGGGGGGATCGAGCTGTTCGGGGACGGTCCGGTCGCGTGGCGCCTGCCGAGCGTGCTGCTCGGCACGGTCGCGATGCTCGGGATATTCGCGCTCGTCAGGGCGGCGGGCGGGGGGCGCTGGACGGCGCTCGGGGCGGCTTCGCTGATGGCGGCCGACAACCTGTTGCTGGTCCACAGCCGGATCGGAACGCTCGACATCTACGCGACCGCAGCGATGATCTGGGCGGCAACGCTGTATCTGAAACGCCGGCCGATCCTGGCCGGGGTGGTGGTCGGCGTCGGGGCGTGCGCGAAGGAGGTGGCGCCGTACGTACTGTTCGCGCTCGCGGTGCTCGAGTTGCTGCGCTGGGTGGGCCGGCGGGACGGCGCGGTGGCGGCACTGCGGCGACTGGGGTCGTGCGTCGTGGCTTCGGCGGTGGCGTTCATCGGGCTGCTCGCCGTGCTCGACCAGATCGCACATCCGTTCGACCCGCAGACGGGCAAGCTCGTGCCCGATCTTCCGTTCGGCGAGGTCTCGCGCATGCTCACCTACGCCGCGAATCAGACGAGCCCGCACGGGCCGCAGGGAATCGCGTCCTACCCGTGGGACTGGCTCGTCGACCTCAAGCCGATCACCTACCTCGAGATCAACCCGGGGCACCCGACCGCCGCGCTCAACCAGATCGGACCGGCGGTCCATTTCCTCGGGATGATCAGCCCGCCGATCCTGCTGCTCCTGATTCCCGCGATGGTGGTCGCAGCGCTCGGCGTCGGCGGGGGGCGTTGGCATTCTCGGGACGAGGTCGGGCTCGTCGGCCTGGCCTGGTTCGTGGGGACGTTCGCGCCTTACCTGCTGGCCACCCTGATCGAGAGCCGGACGAGCTACCTCTACTACATGGTGATCGTGATGCCGGGGATCTACGTGGCGGTGGCCGACCTAATCAGGCGGATCGGGCCGGCCCGGCCGCTGTGTCTCCTGTGGATGGCGAGCGTGCTCGTCGCGGTGGTGATCATGTACCCGTTCACCCCGTTGCCGTGAGGCGTACCGGAAGCGGGCCGTACCGCAGGATCGTTGCCAGATCGCGGGCGGACTGGGCGGTGAACGCGCCGGAGATGTCGGCGCCGTTTCCCGGATCGATTCCGTCGGGGTACTGCTTGAAACCGATGAACGGAACGCTGATCAGGTGGTCGTCGATCGCGATCGCGAAGTGCTGGTCGAACGTCTGGCCGACGCTGCTGACCAGATCGCCGCGCCGGGCAACCCGTTTCGTGAGCTCGCGAAACGCGGTGGCTCCGGTTGTCGTGAAGCCGAACGAGACGGCGGATGCGCCACTGTTGGAATCGCGAATCTCGTGGGGATGGGTGATATCCCGATTCGACAGCGTCGGGAGGTCTCTCAACACGTAGAACTGCGCGCTCCGGTCGACCGAGCTCGCGCTGAGCGACGTGCTCGGAGTGACGGCTTCGAGGACGACGCAGCTCGTGCACCGCGAGGCCAGCGCGGCCGCCTGACCGCGTGCGGATCCCCCCCGCGCCCGGATCGCCGGGCGCGCCGGACCCGGAGCCCTGGCTGATCTCGAGTGCGGTCGGATTCCGGTCCGGGAGTTGGCTCGCGACGGTTTTGCCGTTCGGCGCGATCGCGTCGGCCTCCCAGTCGTAGAACGCGAGCCGGCCCGGTACGGCGAGTGCCAGGACGCGGGCGCGGGCACCGGCGCCGGCGTTCGGCACCTCGACGATCACGCTGTCGCCCGATGTGGTGACAGTCACGCCGGGGAAGACCGCGTCCAGGCGCTCGCGCAAAATCACTGCCGATCGGTCGATCGCGACGGCGGGCGGCGTCCGCTGCTCGATCCCCGATGCCCTGAATGCGATGGCGACGCCGTGGCTGGTGGCCGGCACCGGCGCCAGGCTAGAGCCGTGCGCGAGCAGGAACACGCCGCCCACCACGATCACGACCACGACGGCGGCCGCGGTCGCGAGGTACCCGAGAGCGGTGGGCCTGTGGCTTGGTCGCGGCAGGCCGGCCTCGACGTTCCTGACGATCTGGCGCTCGACCCGGTCGAAGTAGTCGCTCATTTCTCTCCCTCCGTCATCTGATCTCTCAGCCGCGATAGTCCGCGACTGACGCGCTGCCGGGCCACGAGCTCCGAGCAGTGCAACTCCCGCGCGATGTCCCCGTACTCGCGGTCTTCGAGCACGCGCGAGCGGACCGCGTCGCGCTGGCCCTTCGGGAGCTGCTCGACGAGCTCGAGCACTTGATGCTCCGGAGCCGCCGCGAGCTCGTCCACGCGGGCGAGGTCGTCGTCGTCCAGCAACTCGGGCTCGAACGCGAGCCGGCGCCGGGCGCGATCTTCGACCCGGCCGCGCCGGCGGCTCTCGAGCAGCTTGTTGCGGGCGATCCCGAGCACCCAGGGTCGCGCCGAGCCCCGCGCCGCGCGGGCGGAAGCGCCGCGCGACGAGGAATATCGCCGCGAACACCTCGGCCGTGAGGTCGGCCGTCGTCTCCCGGTCGCCGGTCTCGCGCAGCAGGAAGCCGACCACCGTGGGGAGGTGGCGCCGATAGAACGTCGCGAACGCCGCCCCGTCCCCCGCTACCACCGCGGCCAGTAACTCGCCGTCCGTTCGCCCGGTGTCTGCTGGCATCTCAGAACACACTTTGCGCGAGCGGTTGGCCGTGTGACGCGGGCTAACCGCGCCACAGCGCGAGCACCTCGCCGGCCGTGTCGGCCGGCGAACGGCCCGTCATGTCGAGCGTGTGGACGTCGGCGAGCTTCCGCATCCAGGTCAGCTGACGGCGTGCATAGTTGCGAGTTCGCCGCTTCATCGACTCGACGTCACCGGCGAGCAGCTCATCGAAGCCGAGGGCCTTGCGGGCGGTCGGGGATGCGCCCGCGGCGTGAGCGCGGCGCACCTCGGCCTGCGCGCCGGCGGCGACCATTGCCTCGACCCGGGCGTCGATCTTCTCGTACAGCTGCTGGCGCTCGAGCACGAGCCCGACGAGGAGTGTGCTGTGGCGCACCTCGCTGGTCCACAGCTCGGAGTCCTCGGCGTGACGATCGAGCTCGCCGGCGTCGAGCAGCTCGAGCGCCCGGACGATCCGCTGGCGGTCGCCGGGATCGATCTCCGCGGCGGCCCACGGCGCGCGTTCGTGCAGGACGCCGTGGAGCGCCGGCGCGCCGCGGCGCTCGAGCTCGGCGACCCAGTACTCGCGCGCCCCCTCGGGAGGTGGCGGGCGCAGGCTCAACTCCGCGAGCGCCGCGCGGAGATACAGCCCCGTCCCGCCGACGACGATCGGTCGCGCGCCGGAGGCGAGCAGCGCGTCGATCTCGGCGTGCGCGAGCTCGGCGTACTGGCCGGCGCTGAAGGTGGCATCGACCGGCAGGAACGAGATCAGGCGATGCTCGAGCTGCGCCCGTTCGCTCGCGGTCGCGGCACCCGTCAGCGTCTCCAACCCCTGGTAGACCTGGAGCGCGTCGGCGGAAACCGCGACCGGCTGCTCGCCCAGCTCGCGCAGGCGCCGGGCAAGCTCGATCGCGACGTCGGTCTTGCCGACGCCGGTCGGGCCGAACAGGGCGATCACCTCTGCACGCGGCATTGGCCGGAGTATCGTGGAGCGATCAGGATCGGTACTGGAATCTCGACCGAGCGCGATCCGCTCCGGGCCGGTACGGCCGCGGCGCAATCGGCGGCGGCGGGGCTCCGTGGCGCGTCCGCCGATCTCGCGGTCGTGTTCGCCAGCGGCTCGCACCTGGTGGCGCCCGAGGCCACGCTCGAGGGCGTGCACGACGTTCTCGCTCCCGACACGCTCGTCGGCTGCGGGGCCGGCGGCGTCCTCGGCTCCGGGCACGAGCACGAATCTGGCACGGCGCTGGTGGTGTGGGCCGCCGCATTCGACGGCGACGGCGAGGCGTCGCCGTTCCACGTCACGGTCGAGGAGGAAGATCACGAGCACCGGATCGTCGGGCTACCGGACCTCGACGGCGCGAATGGGATGCTGATGCTGTCGGACCCGTACTCGTTCCCTACCGATGCCGTGCTCGAGATGCTCTCCGAGCACGCGCCCGCGGTGCCGGTGCTGGGCGGCCTCGCGAGCGGCCGCACGCCCGCCGGCGACGGCGCGTTGTTTCTCGGAGATCGTGTCCTCGAGAACGGAGCCGTCGGTGTCAGCCTGAGGGGCGTCGAAATGCTCCCGTGCGTCTCGCAGGGCGCCGCACCGCTCGGACGCGAGGTCACGATCACGGCGGCCGAGGGGAACGTCATCCAGGAACTCGCCGGTCGGCCTGCGCTCCAGACCGTCGAGCAGATCATCTCTGAGCTCTCGGCCCGCGAGCGCGGGCTGGTCGCCGGCGGACTGCTGATCGGCGTCGTGATCGACGGCGGCAAGCCCGAGTACAAACACGGCGACTTCCTGGTGCGCGGTGTGCTCGGAGCCGACAGCGAGACCGGAGCGCTCGTGGTCGGCACGCAGGTGACGGCGGGGCAGGTGGTGCGGCTGCACGCCCGTGACGCGCGCTCGGCCGACGAGGACCTTCGCCAGGCGCTCAAGCTGCGGGTCGAGGCTCTGGCCGGAGAGCGCCCCGCCGGCGCGCTCGTGTTCTCGTGCAACGGCCGCGGCAGCGCGATGTTCGGTATCTCCGACCACGACGTCGAGGCGATCGATCGTGAGCTGCGCGGAGCGCCGGCCGCCGGATTCTTCGCTGCCGGGGAGATCGGCCCGGTCGGTGGGCGCAGCTTCCTGCATGGCTTCACGGCCACGCTCGCGGTGTTCCCACGGGGTTCATGAGCCGCCTGGGCGGCAACGTCCTCCTCACCGGTGCCAGCGGCGGGATCGGCCACGCGATTGCGCGTGCGGTCGCTCCCCGGAGCGCCGACCTGATCCTGACCGCGCGCCGGACCGGGGTGCTCGAGCCGCTCGCGGCAGACCTCGGTGCCCGCGTCGTCGCCTGTGACCTGGCGCGCCAGGCGGACGTCGAGCTGTTGATCGAGCAAGCAGGCCGCGTCGACGTACTGATCTCAAACGCCGCGCTGCCGGCCTCGGGCCTGCTGGTCGACTTGACCCAGGCCGAGATCGACCGCATGCTCGAGGTCAACCTCCGGGCTCCGATCGCACTGGCACGCGCGCTCGTGCCGGGCATGATTACGCGCCGGCGCGGACACCTCGCGTTTATCTCTTCGCTGTCGGGCAAGACCGCCTCGCCCGCGTCGTCGATCTACTCGGCGACGAAGTTCGGGCTGCGGGGGTTTGGGCTCGGGCTTCGCGAGGACCTCCGGCCCCACGGGATCGGCGTGTCCGTGGTCCTCCCCGGCTTCGTCCGCGAGGCGGGGATGTTCGCCGACTCCGGGGCCTCGTTGCCACCGGGGGTGGGCACGCGGTCGCCGGAGCAGGTGGCGCGGGCGGTGGTCTCCGCGATCGACCGAAACCGCGCCGAGGTCGCGGTCGCTCCCGTGGCGATGCGCCTCGGCGCGAGCATCGGCGGGGTGGCGCCGGCGCTCGCCTCTGCGGTCAGCCGGCGGATGGGGAGCGAGCGGATCTCGGCCAACATCGCGGCCGGTCAGCGCGACAAGCGCTAGTGCCATGTTCTCCGCTGGCAATGGTGGGTACGATCGCCATATGAATGACGCCGCCTTCTGGCGCGAGCTCGGACAGCAGCTCCGCGTCGACTCGATCCGGGCGAGCGATGCCGCAGGTTCAGGCCATCCGACGTCGTCGATGTCGGCCGCCGACCTCATCGCCGTGTTGCTCGCCAAGTACATGCGCTACGACTTCGCGCGCCCCGACGATCCCCGCAACGACCACCTGATCTTCTCCAAGGGACACGCCTCCCCGCTCTACTACAGCTACCTCAAGGCCGCTGGCGCGATCACCGACGAGGAACTGCTGACGTTCCGCCGGCTCGGGAGCCGCTTCGAGGGCCACCCCACCCCGGTCCTGCCGTGGGTCGACGTCGCGACCGGTTCGCTCGGCCAGGGTCTGCCGATCGGCGTCGGCGTCGCGCTCGCTGGCAAACGCCTCGAGCAGCTTCCCTACCGGGTTTGGGTGCTATGCGGCGACAGTGAGATGGCGGAGGGATCGATCTGGGAGGCGTTCGAGCACGCCGCGTATGCGGAGCTCAACAATCTCATCGCGATCATCGACGTCAACCGCCTCGGCCAGACGCGCCAGACGATGCACGGATGGGATCTCGACTCGTATGCCGAGCGCGCTCGCGCGAACGGCTGGCACGCGATCGAGATCAACGGTCACGATGTCGAGGAGATCGACGGCGCGTTCGCCGAGGCGATCCACATCGAGGGTCGCCCCACCGTGATCGTGGCCCGGACCAAGAAGGGAAAGGGAGCTAGCGAGGTCGAGGATCTCGAGGGCAAGCACGGCAAGCCCCTGTCCGACCCCAAGAAGGCGATCGAGGAACTCGGCGGCGAGCGATCGCTGAAGGTCGAGGTGGCCAAGCCCGACGGCGACGCGACGCCCCGGAAGATCGACTTGGGCCGCGTCGAGTGGCCGCGCTGGGACGCCGACGACGAGGTCGCCACCCGCCGGGCGTACGGCGAGGCGCTCGCGGCGCTCGGCGCCGAGCGCGCCGACATCGTCGCGCTCGACGGTGAGGTGTCGAACTCGACGTTCTCCGAGCTGTTCGCCAAGGCGCATCCCGACCGCTACTTCGAGATGTTCATCGCCGAGCAGCAGATGGTGGCCGCGGCCGTCGGCCTCCAGGTCCGCGGCTTCCGGCCGTTCGCGTCGACGTTCGCCGCGTTCTTCACGCGCGCCTACGACTTCGTACGAATGGGGGCGATCAGCCGCGCCCGGCTGTGCCTCGTCGGCTCACACGCCGGCGTCGCGATCGGCGAGGACGGACCATCGCAGATGGCGCTGGAGGACCTATCGATGTTCCGCGCCGTCCATTCGAGCGCGGTCCTGTACCCGTCGGACCCGAACCAGGCCGCGGCGCTCGTGCGCCTGATGGCCGACCATCCTGGCATCGCCTACATGCGGACGAGCCGTGGCGCCACACCCACGATCTACGGGCCCGACGACCGGTTCGAGATCGGCGGTTCGCGCGTCCTGCGCTCCTCCGACGAGGACCAGGTGACCCTGATCGGCGCTGGCGTCACTCTCCACGAGGCACTCAAGGCGGCCGACGAGCTGAGCGCCCAGGGCGTCGCCGCCCGGGTGATCGACCTCTACTCGATCAAGCCCGTCGACGAGGACACCATCCGCCAGGCCGCCGCCGACACCGGTGCGATCGTCACCGTCGAGGACCACTGGCCCGAGGGCGGTCTCGGCGACGCCGTACTCGCCGCGCTGGCCGAGGTCGAAGGCGTCCGCGTCCGGAAGCTCGCCGTCACCGGCATGCCGGGGTCCGGTAAACCGGCCGAGCTCGTGCACGAGTTCGGCATCGACGCCGACGCGATCGTCGCCGCCGCCCAGGACATGGTGCGCGCACCCGCCGGCGCGTAGTTCGCGATCCTCGCCGGCGCGGACGGCAGCGCGCGGGTCAGCGCCGGCGCGGACGCAGCGCGGTCATTGCCGGCGCGAGGAGGCGCCAACTTCCTCGCGGGTGGCGGGCTTACCGTCACCGGTGGCGGGCTTACCGTCGGCGGCCACCACGGGATGCTCACCTGTGACCGACGCCAGCGCGTCGATGATCTCGTCGGCCAGTCGCGCGCCGTCGTCAGCGCGATCCGGCGTGGCCTGCACCCGCACGACCACGTCGTCCCCGTCGAGCTGCTCGAGCAGGACCGTCGCCGAGCGCCGCGTCGGCGTCTTGACCCTGTCGTCGAGGAGCGACTGGACCTGGGACACGCGGATGCCGCGCCCGAGCCGGACCTTGACATCGACCGATTCGGGCTCCCTGATTGGCACCACGACTGCCGAAAGCACGCCGGTGTTAGGCACCATCACCCGGTCCTCGCCCTGTGCGAGCGTCGTGTAGAGCAGCCCGAGGGAGCTGACGATCCCTTCGATCTGTCCCCCGAGAGCACCAGCCTGGAACCGCACTCGCTCGCCGACCCGGAACGGTCGCGCGCTCAGCAGCACCATCCCGGCGAACAGGTTGCCGAGCGTTTGCTGGGCAGCGAGGCCGACGATCACGGCAGTGAACGCACTCGTGGCGACCAGCGAAGCCGCACTCACGCCGGCGATCTCGAGCCCGACGAGCAGCGTGATCCCGACGGTGACGAGGCGGACGAGAAAACCGACCGTTCCGGCGGTGCCCGGGTCCATCCTGCGGAACAACGTCGGGCCGGCGGCTCGGCCGACGTCGCGGGCGATGGCCCAACCCAGCGCGAGCAGCGCCAGCACCGTGGCGATCTTGATCGGCGTCACCAAGCCGCTGCTGGACTTGACGTCGAACCAGCTCTGGTAGTTGTTGTAAGCGACGATCACCGCGACGAACAGCGGCACCAGAAGCGCGATGCGGCGTCGAGCGCTCCGCAGGCTCTTCTTGTCGAAGTCGACCGCCAGGCCGACGCGCTCCCACTCCTCGCTGTGAGTATCGAACATCTGGTCGAGGCGGAAGTCCTGCCTCGAGGGTTTTCTGAATCGTTGTTGTGGCATCTGTCTCGTAACCGCGCTCGCGGTGCCTTCTACCTATCACCGCCGGCCGGCGTGGGTTTCACTCCTGTTTCAGAATAGGCGACCTTGCTCCAGCGGCCACACCGGTTGATTTCGCGCGGAGTTTGCGTCCTCCTGGTCGACCGGCGGCGATCGGTACCGTCCTCGCATCCGCCCGCCCGGCGACGAGTGGGGCCCTTTGACGAGCTCGCTGAGCCGCCGCCGCTCATCCGGATGCGCATAGGCGCCACGCTGATATAGCCGTTTATAGCGGTCGACCAGGTCGGGACGATGGCTTTCAAGCCATTCGAAGAACAGCCCCCGCACGTCGCCGCGCAGGTGGAGGGCGATGCCGGTCACGTACGCCGCGCCCGCTTCGGACGCCAGTTCCAGGATCTTCGCAACCTGCGCGGGCGAATCGTTGATCCCCGGCATCAACGGCGCTACCAGCACGCCCGTCCGGATGCCGGCGCGGGTCAGCTCCGCCACCGCCTCGAGCCGCGCGCGCGGATTCGGCGTGTGCGGCTCGGTCGCACGCCACGCGCGCTCATCCAGCGTCGGTACCGACAGAGCGGCGCTGAACTCCGTTCGCTCGGCGATCTGCTTCATCAGCGGCAGGTCTCGCAACAAGAGAGGAGACTTCGTCAGCACCGAGCAGGGATTGGCCGCATCGCGCATCGCCTCCCAGATGCCCGGCATCAGCTTGTAGCGCCCCTCCACCCATTGGTACGGGTCGGTGTTGGTCCCGAGCGCCACATGCTCGCGCTTCCACTTCGGCCGCGCCAGCTCCGCACGCAGCAGCTCCGGCGCGTTGACCTTGACCACGATCTCGCGCTCGAAGTCCCGGCCGGCGTTGAAGTCGAGGTACTTGTGCGTCGGACGGGCGAAGCAGAAAACGCAGGAGTGAGTGCAGCCTCGGTAGGGATTGATAGTCCACCGGAACGGCATCTGCGACGCCTCGGGGACGCGGTTGAGGATCGACTTGGCGCGAACCTCGTAGAACCGCGTCTCGACCGCCTCGGGCGCGTCGAAATGCCGCACCACGGCCTCCTCGCGGTAGCCGGGCAGGCGCGCGTGCTCCTCCACCTCGGCTTCCAGATTGCTCCATCGCACGAACACATGTTCGCATGCGCCCCGGACAGACCCGAGACGCCCGGGCAGCAGGCGCCGACGGTCTGCGCCGGCGCCGGCCCCGGCGCCTGATTACTTGCTGAGGCTCAGAAGGTGACCGAACCGGCCCAGTTGGAGCGCGGACGCCTCGAGCGACAGCGCGATCTGCGCGTCCGGCTCGATGCTGTCGTGGGTCAGCAGCTCGAGCAGTCCGATTGTCGATGCGCCGTTTCGGACCGGCAGCAGCAGCGCCGAGCTCATGCCGTGCGCGGCGGCGGTCTGGAGCCGCTCGTCGTCGACCGCGTCGATGTCGGTGAGCCAGGTCAGGTGGGGCGCCTGCAGCGCCTGGTCGAGCAGCGAGCCGTCGCGCTTGAGGCCCGTCTCCCAGGTCAGCGACTCGAATCGGTCAAGCCCGCGATGCGCGGCCCACGTGGCCGCGCACCCCAGGCCGTCTGACTCATCGGGAAGCCATGCCGTCACGGTGTCCCAGCCACCCTCGGACCCGAGCACCTGGACGGTCTCCTTCAGGACGTTGCGCCATACCGACTCGCGCGCGAGCGACGCCGCGAGCGTGCGCTTAGCGGTCGGATGCCAGCTGACGCCGGAACCGGTCGGCGGCCGGGGGTGGTCGGCGACCGCCTCGAGCGTGGCCAGCTCGGCTGTGGGCAAGGGCGTTTCCGCGCCGCTGGCGCCGTCCTCAGGATCGCTGGCCTCCTCGGCGACGGTGACCGCGGGATCCGGCCCGGGCTCGGGCGCCTCACCGAGCTGTTCCTCGAGCTCGGCGATCGTCGCATCCGCCTCCTCGGCCTTCGCGCGCCCGCTCTCGACCTCGCCCTCGAGCTGCTGCACCCGGGCCTGCCCACTCGCGACCTCGCTCTGCAGCTCCTGCACCCGGGCCTGGCCGCTCTGGACGTCGCCCTCGAGCTCCCGCATCCGGACCTGCCCACTCTCCACGGCGTTCTCGAGCTCCTGTATCCGGCCCTGACCGCGCTCGGCCTCACCCGCGAGCTCATGTGCCCGTGCCTGCCCCAGCAGCGCGTCGCGCTCGGCGTCCTCGGCCCGCCTGGTAGCGACCTTCAACTCGGCCTCGAGCTGCTCGACGCGGGTCTGACCGCGCGCGAGCTCGGTGTCGAGGCCCTCGACACGCGCGTTCCCACGCGCAAGCTCGGTCTCGGCCTGCTGAGCGCGGGTCCGCCATTGCTCGACGTCGCCCTCGGCCTTGTCGACGCGGGCTCGCCACCGCTCGATCTCCTCCTCGGCCTTGTCGACGCGGACGCGCCACCGCTCGACCTCCTCCTCGGCCTTGGCCGCGCGGCCCGAGGCGGCCTGCGCGTCGCTCTCGGCCTTGACCACCCTCGCGCTGACAACGCGAAGCTCGGTCTCGGCCTTGTCCGCGCGCGCCACCGCCAGCCGGAGTTCGCCGTCGGCCTTGTCGGCCCGCGCAACCGCGAACCGGAGCTGGTTCTCCGCCTTGTCGGCTTCGGTGGCCGCGAGCTCGACCTCGCGCTCGGCCTTGTCCGCCCGCCCGATCGCCAGGCGCAGCTCGCCCTCGAGCTCTTGGGTCCGCGCCTGCGCCTGCTCGAGCCCAGCGGCGCGGACTCGCTCACGCTCGAGAGTCCCCGTGAGCTCGCGTAGCCGCTCCTCTGCCGCCGCCGCGCCCTCGTGCAAAGCCGCGATCTGCCTGCGCTCCTGCTCGAGCTCTCCCGTCAGGGCGGCCTTGGCCTTAAGCGTCGAGTCGCGCTCGGTCAACGCGTCCGCCAGCGCCGCCTCTGCCGCGGCGCGCGCCTTGTCGGCCTGGATCAGGTGCGCTCCGGAGTCATCAGCGCCCTGCTGGCGCTCCAGCGTTGCCAGGTGGTCGCGGGCCTGCTTGACCTCGAGCTCGAGCGCCGCCCTGGCGCTCGACGCGGACTCGCGCTCGGCCGCGACCGCCGCCAGCGCGGTCTCGGCCTCCGCACGGGCCTTGTCGACGTCGGTCCGCGCCGCCTCGGCGTCGGCACGCGCGCGCTCGAGCTCGGTGCGGGCGGCATCGGCGTCGGCGCGGGCGCGCTTGACTTCGGTCCGCGCCGCCTCGGCATCGTCGCCGAGACGCTCCCTGACGAGGGTGAGCGTGCGTTCGAGCTCCTCGGCGCGTTCCCGCTCGCGGCCGAGCGCGCGGTCGAGGTCGGCAGCCCGGGCGGCCAGCTCCACCTCGGCGTCGCCGCGCTCCACATCTCCGTCGGCGATCTTCCGCTCGAGCTGTGTCAGGCGGCCCTGGGCGGCTTTGAGCTCGCCGGCAATCTCGTGGTTCGCGGTCAGCGCGGCGTCGCGCTCTGCGACCGCGGTCGCCCGCTCCGCTCGCGCCTCGGCGACCGCAGCCTGCTGCTCGCGGTCTGCAACCCCCGGCGCAGGCTCGCCACTGGTCGACGGCGGCGACGACCGACCTCGGGCGTCCGGGAGGACGCCCCATTCGGCGAGCATCTCGGCGCGCACGCTCTCGGCGTCGAGCCGACTCCAGCGCTCCACCCGAAGCAGCCGGGCGGCTTCGCTGCGGGCGACGCTCGCCTCCGAGGACGGAGCCGCCACACCGCACACCAACGTCGGCACGCCCTTCGCGTCGCCGACCGGAAACCGGAGGACCACCAGCGCGTCGCGCCCTTGGTAGGGGCCGACCACGTACTCCAGCTGGAGGGGCTCCTCGACATCGCCCGCGCGCTCCTCCAGGCGAGGTCCGTCGACCGTCTCAGCGGGTGGGAGCTCCGCGTCGGTACGGCCGAGCAGTTTCTCCTCGGTGGTCCCGAGGAGCGTCGTGAATCGGGAGTTGACGCGGACGTAGCGGCCCTCGAGATCCTTGAGCCAGACGATCGCCGGGCTCTCGTCGAGCGCTCCGTCGAGCAGCGCTCCGCCGGCATCGCCCAGCGACGGCAGCTCGTCGGTCGGGAGCGTCAGCAACACGTGGCGAGTGCCGCTGCGGTCCGACACGGCCGCGATATCGACGGCGATTCCGTCGAGCTTCAGTACCGCCGCATGGGCCTGCCCGTCGATCACGCGTTGGAGCTCGGAGGACTCCTTGCACAGCTCCTCGTTGTCCTTGTACCAGCGGCGAAACGCCTCAGTGCTTTGCTCGAGCCGGCCGTCCTCGCCGAGCAGCGCGAGAGCAGGCATATTCGTGACCGCCGCCAGGGTGGCCATCACCGCTCCACAGATCCGTGGATTACTCCCACAATCAGCGTTTCGGCGCGATAAGACACCGCGGCCGCTGCGGTCGCAGCGTCTGGACGGATGTCCGCTTCACCGAAACGGCGAAACTGGACGAATGGTCAGCTGGCGGCTCGGCTCAGGATCGATTCCTGGCCTAATAGCGTCTGGCTGGTCCCCTCCAGGATCTCGACGTCGACCAGCTCTCCGGGAGCCCCGAGGCCGGTGAAGTTCACGACTTTGTTGTGGCGCGAGCGTCCCCGCAGGCGCGACGGGTCGGTCCGCGACGGACCTTCAACGAGCACCTCGAGCGTGCGTCCGACGAACCGCTGGGCGCGCTCGAGCCCCCGACGCTGCACGACCTCCACGAGGCGCTGGAGGCGCTCCACCTTGAGCTCGTGCGGCACCTGGTCGGGCAGGCCAGCGGCCTCGGTGCCGCGCCGCGGCGAGTAGATGAACGTGAATGCTCCGTCGTAACCGACCTCCTCGGCCAGCGAGAGGGTCTGCTCAAAGTCCGCCTCGGTCTCGCCCGGGAACCCGACGATGATGTCCGTGGTCAGAGCGCAGTCCGGCACGTGCTCGCGGATCATCGCCACGCGGTCGAGGTAGCGCTCGCGCGTGTACGTCCGGCGCATGCGCTTGAGCATGACGCTCGACCCGGACTGGACCGGCAGATGAATGTGCTCACACAGGGCGGCGAGCTCCGCGTGGGCGCGAATCACGTCCTCGCGCATGTCCTTCGGATGCGGGCTCGTGTACCGGATGCGGTCGATCCCCTCGATGGCATCGATCTGCGCGAGCAGCTCCGCGAACGTCGTGCGCTCATCACGCGGCAGGTCACGACCGTAGGAGTTGACGTTCTGGCCGAGCAGCGTGACCTCTCGCACGCCGTCGGCGGCGAGGGCCTGCGCCTCGGTCACCAGCTCCTGCCAGGGGCGGCTGACCTCGCGGCCACGGGTCGACGGCACGATGCAATACGAGCACACGCAGTTGCAGCCGACGCTGATCTGCACCCACGCGTGGTGACCGCGCGCTCGCTTGGCTGGCAGGTGCCCCGTGAAGCCTTCGAACTCGAAGTACCCCTGCGCGGTGAGCGAGTCGCTGACCAGGAACTCGGCGAGCTTGTGGACCTGCCCGGGCCCAAACGCGACGTCGACGAACGGGAACCTCGCGAACACCTCCTCCTTGACCGACTGCGCCCAGCATCCGCCGACACCGACAACCACCTCGGGTCGCTCGGACTTCAGCCGCTTGGCTTCGCCCAGGTGCGCGACGAACCGGCTATCGGCCTTCTCCCGGATCGAGCAGGTGTTGAACAGGATCAGATCGGCCTGGTCACGCGCCGGCGCCTCGGCGTACCCAAGCGATTCCAGCATCCCCTTCATCCGTTCGGAGTCGTGCTCGTTCATCTGACACCCGAACGTCGTGACGTGATACCGCCGCATCGCTGCCAAGAGTAGCCGCCTGCACGAGCGAGTAGTCGCACGAAACCGCGGCGTAGGCGCGGTGAAACTGCGGCCACCTAGCGTTGGCGTGGCACGAAATTCGAGATTTGAAGGAGGCGAGGAGATGGCCGCCGCCCCGACCGACCCGTCTTGTCGCTACCGATTCGGCGGCCGTGGTACCGGCTGGCGCTCGGGCTCTCGCTCGCGCCGCCGCTTCAGGTAGCGGACCTTCGGAATGCTGTGGTCGCGTACTCGGACCAGTGACGGGTCGGCGTCGGGGAGGGGGACGCCTCCGCGCGGAGACTCAGGGAAGCCCGATGGCCGGTCGGGGCCAGACCCGCCGCCATCGTCCTCATCAGACGGATCCGCCGGGGGTTCCAGCCTCCGGCACGACAATGCCGGGACCACAAGCATCGCGGTGATAAGGGTCACCCACGCCAGCGGCACTGCCACCTGCTCCGGCGCCACGAGCACGACGAGCAGCACCAACGCGGGCACCGACAGGCAGCGGACGAACACACGACCCCAGAAGTTCCGTCCCCGCCCCGGGGCGAAGCCAGCCACTACACAGACCGTGACAAAGCTGACCTCTAAGGCGACCAACAGAACGATGAGCTTTGGGCCCACGGCCCCCAAAGCGTAACTCAGCTCGAGTCGAACCCGGGCAGCACGAGCTCGAAGGCCGCGCCGCGGCCGTTGTGCGAGTCCTGCACGTGAACGGTGCCCTTGTGGGCTTCCGCGATCGCGCGCACGATCGCGAGCCCGAGGCCGGCCCCGCCGCCGCCTGATCGCGCGCGGCCGCCGTCGGTCCGGTGAAACCGCTCGAACACTCGCTCACGCTCGTCTGGCGGGATCCCGGGGCCATCGTCGAGGACGGCGAAGCGAATCCGGTCGGACGCGAGTCGGGTGACATCGAGGTGCACGAGGCCGGAGTGCTCATCGGTGTGCTCGATCGCGTTGCGCGCGAGGTTCCGAAGCGCTTGCGCGAGCCGGTCGGGGTCGGCCTCGAGGGATCCGTCGGCAACCGTCCCGAGCTCGAACCTTCGATCGGCGGTCAAGCTCATCCCGTCCCACAGGTCGGTCACGAACGGCCGCACGTCGATCGTCTCGACGCGCAGGAAGTCCGTCCGCTCGGCCTGAGCGAGTACGAGCAGATCGTCGACCAGCCGGGAGACGCGTGTGATCTCCGCCTGCACCAGACGCTCGACGCGGATGACCTCGGCGCTGGAGGGGTTCTCCTGGGCGGCGAGTACCTCGAGCTGACCGCGAATCACGGTCAACGGCGTGCGCAGCTCGTGCGACGCGTCGGCGACGAACTCGCGCTGGCTGGCGAACGCGTCCGAGAGCCGGTCGAGCATGCGATTGAACGCGTCCGCCAGAACCCTCACCTCGTCCGCCCGCTCGCCGGAGATCTCCATCCGCGGACCGAGGTCGCCGGCGTCGACACGCGTGGCCACCTGCGCCATCCTCCGCAGCGGCGCCGACACCCGGGCGCCGGCGAGGTACGACGCAACCAGCGCGAGCAGCAGCACGACCGCTCCGGCGAGCACGAACGCCCGGGCCACTCCGTGCTGCGCGCGATCGACCACGGTGAGCGGTTCGGCGGCGCCCGCGATCACCGGCACGTTGCCCAGATTCGCGCGCTGCTCGAAGATGCGCATTCGCCCGACGTCAGGTACCTTCGCGGTCGAGTATCCGAGGTGCGGGACCAACAGCTTGCGCCCTTCGGCCTCGGCTTGCTGCTTCGCCGCGGTGTCACCTTCGTCAGGAGTGCCGCCGCCGAACACCTCGGGATGGTTGCTCGCGTGCTGCCCATCGGGCAGCAGGACGAACAGCAGCGTCGAGGTCGCGTCGTATGGCTGCGCGAGCATGTACCGCGTCGCCACGGACGAGATCCGCGCCGGGCTCTGCCCGGTCATCGCGTCCACCGACTGGAGCAGCTGGGTCGCGTCGCCGTTGATGTCCTGGTCGATCTCGCTCCTCAGCTGCACACCGGTGTCCTGGTAGACGACCAGGAACACCACAGCCGCCGACACGACCATCACGCCGGCGACCCACGCCGTCAATCGCCATCGGAGTCCCGCTGGCAGCCCCGAATGCAGTCGCGTACGCAATGCCGTCAGCCTCGGCCCCGGCCGGGTCGACTAATGGCTCGCCTCCAGCCGATAGCCGACCGAGCGGACGGTGACGATCGGCGGGTTCGTGCCCTTCCCGCGAAGCTTGCGGCGGAGGTATCCGATGTAGACGTCGACGACGTTCGTGCCGGGGTCGTACTCGTACCCCCAGACCGCGCGCAGGATCTGCTCGCGGGAGAGGACGTGACCGCGGTTGTGGATGAGGTATGCCAGCAGCTCGAACTCGGTCGTCGACAGCCGAACGAGCTCACCGCCGCGACGGACCTCCCGGGTCAGCAGGTTGACCTCGATGTCACCGGCGGTCACGGTGGTCCGTGGTGAATGCGCGGCGGCGCGGAGCTGAGCCCGGATCCGTGCCGCGAGCTCGGTCAGCGAGAATGGCTTGGTTAGGTAGTCGACCGCCCCGGCATCGAGTCCGGCGACCCGATGCTCGATCTCGCCGAGCGCGGTGAGGACGATCACAGGCAATCCCGGCTTGGCGTCATGGAGCGTCGTGAGCACGTCGAGCCCGCTCCGCCCGGGCAGCATCAGGTCGAGCACGACCAGGTCGACCTCCTCGTTCAACGCCGTGACGGCGCCGCTGACCCCGTCAGTCGCCGAGATGACGTCGAATCCCTGAGCGCGAAGGCCCCTTTCCAGGAAGTCGACGATTCCCGGTTCGTCTTCGATGAGCAGGATCAATCCGGGCATGACAAACCGGCGCGGCATCCGGCGTCGCGCGTCGGCCGATGATAGAGCCGAGGCCTGGGCTCGCCGGCGCTAGCAAAGAGCTTTCTCATTGATGGCTCACGCAAAACTTCGATTGGCCGCCCAGTATTCCGCCGATGGGAACGAGCGACGATGTGACGATCGCGCGGCCCGAACACAGCGCGTCGCGCGCGACGCTGGCTCGTCGGCTGCACCTGGGCTCGCTGACCCGCGGCGGCCCGGACGGCAACGAGCATCTGACCACGGTCACCGGAGCGATCCTGATCGTGCTGCTGGCGGTGATCGGGTTCACGATTCCACAGCTGAGCCAGTTCATCTGGATGCACCTGTTCGTCGGACTATTGCTGATCGGTCCCGTGCTGCTGAAGATGGCCAGCACCGGCTACAGGTTCGTCCGCTATTACACGAACAACGCCGATTATCGGCGCAAGGGGCCGCCCGAGATTGTCCTGCGCCTCATTGCGCCGATCGTCGTGCTCTCGACCGTCGGGGTGTTCGCGACCGGAATCGGCCTGTTGATCGTCGGGCCGGCAGATCGCAACCCGATGCTGCTGCTGCACAAGGTCACGTTCATCGTCTGGGTCGTATTCATCAGCCTCCACATCCTCGGCCACCTGCCGGCCCTCGCAAACGCGCTCGGAGTCGGCGGCCGTCAGGAGCGGGAGCGGGTAGGCGCGGCTCCGGGAATGGCGGGGCGCGGGCTCGCGGTGACCGGCGCGATGGTAGGCGGCCTCGTGCTCGCGGTGGCGCTGATCCCTGAGTTCGCGGTGTGGACGGGGCACGCGGTGCTCGTGCACCATCATCACCACTGACGGGCGAAACGACGCGGGTCCACCGCGCATCACCCGTCGATGCGCGATGGACCGTTGTCAGAGATGTGCGTCAGGGACGCGCTAGCTGCAGGTGGAAGCCCACGCGCAGTCGTCGAACCCGTCCGCGGTGGAGTTCGGCGCCGACGGAGCACCGATCACGTTGCCGTTCGAGTCGGTGAGGTCGAGCTCCTCGGAGGCCTTCAGGCCCGCAGAGGCGCCGTTCACCGTGGCCGACGTGAACGCCGGGCTCGTCAGGTTCGGCAGCGCCGCGAAGCCGGCGTCAGTACCGATCTCCAGCGGCGTCTCCTCGATCCACTCGGCAGTGGCATGAGTGGACGGGTAAGGCGCCGTCTGAGTGAACGACTCGCCCCGCGTCACATCCTGAATCGTGATCGTCCAGACATCAGAGTCGGGCACGACCTCGGCGATCGATGCGTGCATGTGATCGCCGGGCTCGACTGTCATGTTGCTGATCGTGAGCGATGGGGCGGGCACCAGCTCCCACCAGGCGGAGTACGACGCCGCGCCGGTTGAATCGACGTCCTGCTCGGTGCCCGTCTGAATCAGGGTCGAGTCGCTCACCGTACAGCCGGCGTCGATGCAACCCCCGCCAATCCCGATCCAGTCCGAGGAGTCCTCGGCCTGTCCGGAGGTGTGCTGCGTGGCCGTTGGAACCGTCCAGTCACCTGTGATCGAGTTGAACAGCTTGCTTCCCTGCTCGAGCGTGCCCTGGTTGTACCCGAACCAGTTACTACTCGAGTTCGTGTTCGATTGCAGACCTGGCGCGAGGTGAAGCAGCTGACCGTGTGACGTCAGCGCAGCGGACGCGGACGCGGCCGCCACCCCGCACGTTGCCAGAGATACAGCAAGACCTACCGCAAGGCGCTGGAGCGCGCCGAGGCACGACAACCGTCGAATCATCGAGGAACCCTTTCTCGGCGACCTGCGGGTCGAAGCCGCCGACCTCCCGCCAGTGCGACCCGCCGCCATCACGTATACCCGGTCTTGGGCGATTCCATCCGCCGTTCACGGACACGGCATGGCGTGGATGGAGCCGCGAGACGGGAGTCCGCTCGACGGAACGGGTCCGTCGAGCGGAGCGAGAACGTGAGCGTCAGCGCGCGTATTCGACCGCGCGCGACTCCCTGATCACGGTCACCTTGATCTGCCCGGGGTACTCGAGCTCCTTCTCGATCTCCCGCGCGATCTCATAGGACAGGAGGGTCGCCGCGTCGTCATCGATCGCGCCGGGCGCGACCATCACGCGGATCTCACGGCCGGCCTGCATCGCGTAGACCTTGTCGACACCCTTGTGCCGGGTGGCGATCTGCTCGAGATCTCGCAGGCGCTTGACGTACTGCTCGAGCGATTCTCCGCGTGCTCCGGGGCGGGCGCCCGACAGGGCATCCGCCGCCTGGACGATCACCGCCTCGATCGTCTGGGGCTCGACCTCGTTGTGATGTGCCTCCATCGCGTGCGCGACCGCCTCCGACTCGCCGTGCTTACGCGCCATCTCGCCGCCCACGAGCGCGTGGGGACCCTCTACCTCGTGCGTGACCGCCTTGCCGATGTCGTGCAGCAGCGCGGCCCGCCGCGCGGTCCGTGCACTCGCGCCCAGCTCGTCGGCCATCATCGCCGCGAGACGCGACACCTCGATCGAGTGGGCAAGCACGTTCTGGCCGTAGCTCGTCCGGAACCTGAGTCGCCCCAGCAGCTTGACCAGCTCGGGTTGAACGCTCTGAACGCCGGCATCGAATACGGCCTGCTCCCCCATCTCGACGATGTGGCTCTCGAGCTCGGACTTCGCCTGGTAGTACATCTCCTCGATCCGGGCCGGATGGATGCGACCGTCCTGGAGCAGCTTCTCGAGCGTCAGCCGGGCGATCTCGCGGCGCACGCCGTCGAAGCCGGACAGGACGACTGCGCCGGGCGTGTCATCGATGATGAAGTCGACGCCGGTGAGGTTCTCGAGCGCTCGGATGTTGCGACCCTCGCGGCCGATGATCCGGCCCTTCATATCGTCGGCCGACAGTTGGACGACGGATACCGTTGTCTCGGCAGCATGGCCAGCCGCGAGCCGCTGCATGCAAACGGACAGGATGTTCCGAACCCGGCGCTCGGCTTCGCGCTTGGTCTCCTCCTCGATCTGACGGATGCGACGGGCGGCGTCGTGCTTGGCCTGCTCCTCGACCTCCTTGAGCAGCAGCTGCTTGGCGCGGCCCGCAGACAGGCCCGACACCTGCTCGAGCGAGCGCTCGAGCTCCTGGTGAGACGCGGCGACCACCGCCCGTTCGTTGTCGAGCTCGGACTCCTTGCGCACCAGCGCCTCCTCGCGGCGTGTGACCGCCGCAGTGCGCTCGAGCAGGTCGGCGTCGTCGCGCCGTGGGCTCGGACGCACTGTTTCGATAACCGGCACGTTCGCGGTCGGATTGGCAACGGCAACCGTCCGGGCGCCGTGCATCCGACCGTAGATGATGGCCGCACCCACGATTCCCACCGCGATCAGCGCTGCGGCCCCGATGATTTCCATGGTCGATCCTCTCCGTGCGGTTCCGGCGCACTGCCGGACCTACGTCAAAGCTTTGATTTTTGGAGCGATCGATCGGCCCGCGCAAGGCTGCACGAACGGATGCCGGCACGGCGAGTGGTGCCTGCCTTCAGTAGGCGGCTACCGGGGGGTTTCTAGGTCTTGTCTGAATGGACCAGGTGGCCCGATGGTATTTGCCGTCAACACTGAGTCCGGAATCCAAGATATACGGAATTTGCTGGTGTTCTTTGGTGGCCCGCAGGGCCCTTCGTTCGCTTACAGGATCGTAGTACCGGCGGGCCATGGGCGCAATGACGCATCGCGTCGATCAGCCGCACCGATCGTGCGGGCGATATCGGCGCCGAGCGGCGCCCGCTGTACGTAGCGAGCGGCGCCCCGGTGGCGGCAGCGAGCGGCGCGCCCGGAGCTGGTTAGGGCGACTCGGGCGCGTAGTCGTCCGCGTCGCGCACGTGGGCGGAGATCGCCTCAAGCGCCAGGTCCGTCTCGTAGCCTTTGCGCAGCAGCACGCCGAGCGCGCGCTCACGCTCGCGGCGATCCCCCGCCGGCGAGGGAAAGCGCCGGCGCAACACCGCGCGAGCGCGGTCGATCTCGCCGTCCTCATCGGGCTCGTGCTCGGCGAGCGCGGCCTCGACGACGTCACGATCGACGCCGCGACCGAGCAGGGTGCGCCTGATCCGGTCGGCACCCCACTCGTCGAGCTCGCGCTTGTCCTGAACGAGCAGGCGAGCGAATCGGTGATCGTCGAGGTGCCCCTGATCGACGAGCGCGTGGATCGACCGCTCGACGTCGCGCGGATCTATCCCCTTGCGCTGGAGATGCGTCCGCATCTCCGCACGCGTGCGCTCGCGGGCGTTCAGGTAGCGATAGGCAACCGCGAGCGCCCGCTCCAGACCGGCATCGTCGGCGGGTGGCCGGTCCCGACCGGCGTCGGTGTCCGTGTTCGTGTCGAGCACGCGTCCGGGACCGGCGTCGGCGTCGACGTCGAGCACGCGCTAGGCGGCCCGTCCCTGCGCGGCCACCTCCGAGCCCACGGCTTGGAGTGCCGGCTCCTCGCGCGGCTCGATCTCCTTGACCAGGTCGCGTGTGAGCCCGAGGGCCGCATAGACCTTGGCTTCGACCTCTTTCGCCATGTCCGGGTGCTCCTCGAGGAACGCCTTGGCGTTGCCGCGCCCTTGACCGAGCCGCTCCTCGCCGTAGGAGAAGAACGAGCCGGACTTCGTGATGATGTTGTGCTCGATGCCGTAGTCGAGCAGGCAGCCCGAGGTCGAGATGCCCTTGCCGAACTCGATGTCAAACTCGGCCTGCTTGAACGGCGCGGCGACCTTGTTCTTGACGACCTTCACCCGCACGCGGTTGCCGACCGCCTCGGTGCCGTCCTTGATCGTCTCGATGCGACGGATGTCCAGCCGCTGGGACGAATAGAACTTCAGCGCGCGACCGCCCGGCTGAGTCTCCGGCGAGCCGAACATCACGCCCACCTTCTCCCGGATCTGGTTGGTGAACACGCACAGCGTCTGGGTGCGATTGAGGCCGCCGGTGATCTTGCGCATCGCCTGCGACATCATGCGAGCCTGCTGGCCGACGGACTGGTCGCCCATCTGACCTTCCAGCTCTGCGCGCGGGGTGAGCGCCGCGACCGAGTCGATCGCGATCACGTCGACCGCCCCTGAGCGAATCAGCATGTCGACGATCTCGAGCGCCTGCTCGCCATGGTCGGGCTGAGAGACCAGCAGCTCGTCGATGTCGACGCCGATCTTCTGGGCGTACAGCGGGTCCATCGAGTGCTCGGCGTCGACGAACGCGCACACGCCGCCAAGCTTCTGGGCCTCGGCGAGGATGTGGTAGACGAGTGTCGTCTTACCCGAGGACTCCGGGCCGAAGATCTCGATGATGCGTCCGCGCGGGACGCCACCGATTCCAAGCGCCAGGTCGAGCGCCAGCGCGCCGGTGGGGATCGCGTCGACGGCGACGCGCGCACCCGGGTCCCCCATGCGCATGATGGTGCCCTTGCCGAACTGCCGCTCAATCTGCGTCAGAGCACCCTGGAGCGCTGCCTGCCGCTTAGCATCCGCCTTCGGGTCGGACGTGGCTCCCGGCTTCAGGTTGGCCTTGTCTTGCTCGCTCATCTCCGTTCGGCTCCTTGTCTCATGCACTTTGGTCACCACGGTAGGCGGGGTGGCGGACGGAACCGGCACGCTAGAGCCGCTGCCTGCAACAGAACAAGGCACGTTCATCTCAGAACGCGAACAACTTCGTGCCAATTGTGCGCCGGGGATCGGATGGGGAGGGTTGGGGGCCTGTTGTGGGGATGTCGTGGGGGTCGGGGCGGTGGCGGGTTGGAGGCGGTGGCGGGGCCGGGTTGGAGGCGGTGGCGGGGTCGGGGTTGGGCGGTGGCGGGGTCGGGGTGCGCTTGGGCTGTGGCGGGTTGGAGGCGGTGGCGGGAGCGGTTGCCGTCGGTGCTGGTCCGGGGTCGGTGGCGGATCGAGGCGGTCTGGATCGGGGACGCCGGCGACGGAGAAAGGCGCAGCTGAGGTAGGCCGGTCGGCACCAATGGGTGGACGCGGGATCGGAGCGGAAAAAACCTGCATAGCATGACAATTGGCGCGATTGACGCCGACCATGTCAGAGGGTGCATGTGGGGCACGCGCGGTCTGACACGGTCCCGGCGCGACGCCTTCGTTGTCAGGTTATGCATGTTCCGGCGGGCGGCCGAGCGACTGGCGCCGGCGACGGAGACAGACACACCTGAGGGAGGCCGGTCGGCACCCGTGAGTGGATGCGGCGCCGAGGCGAAAAAACCTGCATAGCACGACAATTGCGGAGCTTTGGCGGAACTGTGCCGCCTGGTGCATGCCCCACATGCATCTTCCGACACGGTTCGGTGCGACGGCGCCAAATGTCGTGTCATGCAGGTGATCTCGGGCTCGGCCCGGCCGGCCAGAACCGTCCCCGCCCTCCGCAGGTGCCCGCCGTTCGTGGCGCGAGCGGGGTCGGAGCCGGCGAGCACGATCCGCGACCCCGGCGGATGCGGAGCGCCGGCGGATGCAACTCGCCGGCGGGTACGGGGCGCCGGCGGATGCGGGGCGCCGGCGGGTAGGGGGCGCCGGCGGATGCGGGGCGCCGGCGAGCACGATCCGCCACCCCGGCGGATGCGGGCCGGCGGGTGCGAGCGCCGCCGGGCGTGAGGCGCCGCCGCGCGTGAGGCGCCGGCGGATGCGGGGCGCCGGCGAGCACGATCCGCAACCCCGCCGGGTGCAAGGCGCTGGCGGGTACGCCGGCCGGCGGATGCGAGGCGCCGGCGGGTGCGAGGCCGGCGACTACGAGGCGCCGGCGGATGCGCCGGCCGGCGAGGCTCGGCGCCTCAGCCCGGCCGGTTCAGAACGTCACGCAGCGCCGGCTCCAGATCGGGATGGCGGAAGCTGTAGCCGAGCTGCTCCAGGCGCGCCGGCACCGCACGCTGGCCGGTCACGACGATCTGCGCCATCTCGCCGTAGAGGGCCTTCAGCGCCAGCGCCGGCACGGGCAGGAACGCCGGCCGCTTGAGCACGCGGCCGAGGGCGCGGGAGAGCTGTGCGTTGGTCACCGGACTCGGGGCGGTGAGGTTCACCGGGCCGGCGGCCTCGGGCCTGCCGGCGCAGAACAGCATCGCGCCGACAACGTCGTCGAGGTGTATCCAGGGCACGTACTGGCGGCCGCCGGCGACCGGGCCGCCGATCCCGAGGCGGAAGAACGGGAGCATCTTGTCCAGCGCTCCGCCCTCGGGGGCCAGCACCACGCCCGTGCGCGTGAGCACAACCCGTAGCGAGGAGGAGGCGGCGAGCGCCTCGCGCTCCCAGGCGACGACGACCTCGGCGAGGAAGTCGTTCCCGGCCGGCGCCTGTTCGTCGACCGGCTGGTCGTCCCGGGGGCCGTAGAAGCCGACGGCGGATTGAGACACGAGCGTGCGGGGCCGGCGCTCGGGCGCGAGCGCGAGCAGCCCCTCGACAAGCGCGTGCGTCGACCTCACCCGCGATTCGCGGATGGCCTCCTTGGACTCGTCGGTCCAGCGCTGCGCGATCGGCTCGCCGATCAGGTGGATGACGGCGTCGGCGCCGGCGAGCGCCGCCTCGGGCGGGGGTTCGGCCATCGGACTGCGCCAGGCGTGCGACTCGACCCCGTCTCCGAGCGCCTGGCGCGCGCGCTGGGGATCGCGCGACAGCGCGACCACCTCCTCGCCTCGCGCCACCAGAGCGCTGACGAGGGCACGGCCGATCATGCCGGTCGCGCCGGTGACGACCACGCGCGGCATCAGCCGGAGGCCATTCCGTCAGGTGTGGAGCTCGAGTTCACGCACCGAAGGTTCCCGCATACCCGCAATCCGTGTACTACGACCAGATCTCGTCGAACGCCGCCTGGTCGAACGGCACGAGCCAGCACTCCGCGACGCACCCATCGGCTACGTGGAAGACGCCGACCGTCTCCCAGACGAGCTCGCGGCCGTCGCGAATCGCACGGCCGCCCGCGAGCTGCACAACCCGGTCGGCGATCATCGCCACTCCGTGAACGGTCACGCGGAACGTCGAGTCGGTCATGCGCCGGCGTGTGTCCAGCTACTCGAGCACCGCGGCAATGCCACGGTGCTCTCCGGCGATCGCGCTCGCACCCGGCACATGCCAGACGACGTCGTCGCTCAAGACCTCACGCAACACGTCCGGAGCGACCTCGCCGGCGTACACCCGAGCCTGCGCGGCGTGGAATCGGCGCACGACCGAAACCGGGTCGGCGGCCCCCGGCGAGGACCCCAGCTCAACCGATGCGAGCGGCTCGTACCGCGCGCCGCCCGCGCCAAGCCGCGAGCGGTATAGCGTCACCCGCGAGCAACGTACCGCGGACCCTGCCGGCGCGGGCAGGTCGAACCGCCGGACCCGGGCGTCACGCCCGACGCGCGCCACCGTGACGTGGGCCAGGAACGGCCGCGACTCCGGTGCATACCAGCCGCCGGCGCCCAGGGCGCTCGACAGCGCCGACTGAATCCGGGCAAGCGCGCCCTCGGGATCCGACAGCGCGACCGCGAGCACCCGGGGACGCCGCGCCGGCAGCCACAGGGCCTCACCGAACGCCGAGTCCGCCACGGGCTCGCCCGCCACCACACCGCACGCCGCCGCGATCTGATCGATCTCACGCTCCGGGCGTGAGCCGAGGAAGCACAGCGTCACGTGCAGATCCTCGGGCCGCACGAGGCGCAACCCCGGAACGTCGCCGACGACCTCCGATCGCCACCGCGCCAACGCCTCCCGCGCCGCCGACGGCAGCTCAAGTGCGACAAACAGCCGGGCGGTCGGCTCGCCTCGGGTGGCTCGCTCCGGCGCGCTGCTCACGCCCGCTCGGCCTCGACCCCCTGGCGCGCTGCTCGCGCCCGCTCGCCCTGGACCCCCGGCGCCCCGCTCACGCCCGCTCGGCCCGGGCGCCGGCCTCGGGCAGCGAGACCTCCGCCTCGACCAGCAGGCGGCGAACCAGATGCATGGCCACGGTCGTAGAGCGGTCGCGGATGTCGGATCGGCTGCCGGGCAGCAGTGTGCGCCGCGTGATCCGCCCGCCGTTCCGCAGGCACACCGAGAAGCACACCGTGCCGACGGGCTTTTCTTCGGTGCCGCCACCGGGACCGGCGATTCCGGTTATCCCGACCCCCACGTCCGCGTCGAACCGCGATACCGCCCCGGAAGCCAGCGCTTCCGCCACCTCGTTCGAAACCGCTCCGAAGCGCGTGATCAGGTCCGGGTCGACGCCGGCGATCGAGGCCTTGGCCTCGTTCGAGTAGACGACAGCGCCGCCGGCGAAATAGGCCGAGGAGCCGGGCAGTTCGGTCAGCCGCGCCGACATCAACCCGCCCGTACACGACTCGGCCACGGCCACCGTCCGCCCGGAAAGCAGCGCCGCCACCTGCGCGTCGACGGTGGACCCGTCCCGCGAGAACAGCTGATCGCCGTGGCGCTCGGCGATGAACTCGAGCAACGACGCGTACGCGGCCTCGCCGGCGGGCTCGTAGCGGGTCGCGACCTCGATCTCGCCGCGGCGCAGGCAGGTCGTGATCTCGAGCGGCTCGAGCGGCACGCCGGCCTCCTCGGCCGCACGTAGCGTGTTCGCGATCTCGGACTCGGGCAGCCCGTACAGCCGCACGATGCTGCGGTGATAGGACCTCGCGCCGGCGATCGCGGCGCGGAACGTGTCGGTGTCGCGCGCCTTGTCCCACATCTCGTGCAGCTCGCGCGGCGGCCCCGGAAGCACCACGACCGTGGGGCCGGAGCCGGACGCGGGTGGAACCACCAACCCCGGCGCGGTGCCGACGGGATCCAAGATCGTGGCTCCGCGCGGGACGACCGCCTGCTTGCGATTCGAGTCTCGGATCGCGTCGGGATCGAGACCCGGCCAACGGTGCATCAGCGGCCGGAGAATCTCGGCGATCCGCTCCTCGAGCGCGTCGTCGAGCACCATCTCACGGCCGGCGAAGCGACCAACGACCTCCGCGGTTAGGTCGTCGGCGGTCGGGCCGAGGCCGCCGCTCGTCACGATCAGGGCCATCCCCTGCGCCGCCATGAACCGGAGCCCGGCCATCAGGTCGTCGGGGCGGTCGCCGACGATCTGGATCATCGCCGTGTCGATGCCGATCTCGACCAGACGCTCGGACAACCACGGTCCGTTGCGGTCGGAGATGATCCCGGACAGCACCTCGGTGCCCGTGATCAGAACGCCGGCGCGCGGCGCGTCACCCGAGACCGGACCCGTGTCCGCACCTCCCAGCGAATCGGTCATGCGCAAGTGGGCAGCTGGCCCGCCGGCAACGGAGCGGTCTTCCCGGGCGTCAGCACATAGCCGATCGGCGAGCCGACAGTGGGCGTCACGGACTTGCCGTTGACCTTCATCTGCACGGAGTCGTTACCGAGCGTCAGCATCAGCTTCGGAGCGGTCTCGGTCGGGATCGCCTGGCCCGCGGAATAGGTCACGCCGTCGATCAGCTTCTTGCCGTTACCGTCCTCCACACACACGTATAGCGTGCTCGTTGCCACGAGCTTGAGCGTCACCGCGGTCGGCTTGGGCGGGGCCGGAGGGCGCCGGCGGTGGTGGTGAACGGTGGCGGTGTGCGTCGTCGTGGACGTCGTGGAGCGAGCGCTGGTCGTGACCGTCGTCGAGGTCGTCGACGACGATGACGACGGATTGATGCTGCCGACCACGAACAGCGCCGCCGCGACCGCGGCAAGTACAAGCACGACCGCGGCCAACCGCCCGAGCCGGGGGCGCCGGCGCTTGCGCTCGCGTTCGCGTCCGAGCGGGGTGATCGGCCGCAGATCCTGATCGGGCGGGCGCTCGTAGCGGCGCTTGTACTCGTCCACCAGCATGCGACTGTCGACCCCGAGGAAGTCGCCGTACGTGCGCAGGAAGCTCTTGACGTACACGGGCCCGGGGAGCAGATCCCACTCCTCGTTCTCGATCGCGCGGAGGTACTTGGCGCGGATCTTCGTCTTGGCCTCGACCTCGCTGATGTCGATCCGCGCGCGGATTCGCGCCTCTCTGAGTGTGGTGCCGATATCGGCCATCCGCCTGCGAAGGCTAGCGGCGGATGGCGCATCGACAGCAGGACTTTTCCGCCGCTCGCGCTGCCCGCGCAAGGGACTACTGCTCTTCGCCGGCGTCGTCGGGGACGCGCACCGGAGGTGGCACGGCGGGGCCGTCGGCTTCGGCCAGGTGGACGAGGATCCGGGGCACGTCGGCCTCGGTGATGAGCACCTGACGCGGCTTGGATCCCTCGTAGCCGGAGATGATCCCGCGGCGCTCGAGCATGTCGATCAGCCGCCCGGCCCGCGTGTAGCCGAGGCGCAGTCGGCGCTGGAGCATCGAGGTCGAGGCGGTCCCCATCTGCGCGACGAGCGCGATCGCCTCCTGGAGCAGCGGATCCTCATCCGGGTTGAACTCGGTGTCCTCCGAAGACGAGCCGTCATCGGAGGATTCGACCTCCGCGAGCAGCTCGTCGTGGAACTCAGGCTCGCCCTGCCGCCGCCACGCTTCGGTGAGCTCGGCGATCTGCTCCTCGTCGATATACGCCCCCTGGATCCGTTGGAGCTTGCTCGTGCCGACCGGAGAGAACAGCATGTCGCCCTGGCCGAGCAGCGACTCGGCGCCGTTGTGATCGAGGATCACCCGCGAATCGGTCTGCGAGGACACCGCGAACGCGATCCGTGACGGGACGTTCGCTTTGATCATCCCGGTGATGACGTCCACCCGCGGGGACTGCGTTGCCAAGACCAGATGGATGCCCACCGCGCGCGCCTTCTGCGCCAACCGGATGATCGAGTCCTCGACGTCGGCCGGCGCGACCATCATCAGGTCTGCGAGCTCGTCGATCACGCACAGGATGTAGGGAAGCGCGGGCTCTCCCCGCTTCTCACGCGCACGGTTGAGCTCCGGCAGAGAGCGGGTGCGCGCGAGCGACATGATGCCGTAGCGCTGCTCCATCTCCTTGACCAGGTTCTGGAGCGCGTTGGCCGCCATCCGCGGACTCGTGATCACCGGTGTGAGCAGGTGCGGGATCGACTCATAGTGGTTGAGCTCGACCTGCTTGGGGTCGACGAGCACGACCCGCACCTCGTGCGGCGTGGCGCGCAGCAGGATGCTGCACAGCATCGCGTTGACGCACGCCGACTTGCCGGCGCCGGTAGTACCCGCGACAAGCAGGTGGGGCATCTTCGCGAGGTCGGCCCCGATCGCGCGGCCGGCGATGTCCTTGCCCAGCCACACGGTCAAAGGCGACCAATCCTCGGGCGGATTCTGGAATACATCGCCCAGGTGCACGATCCGCCGGCGCGCATTCGGCACCTCGACTCCGACGGCCTGCTTGCCCGGAATCGGCGCGAGGATCCGGATCTCGGTCGCGGCCAGCGCGTAGGCGAGATCGTCCTTGAGCTGCGCCACCTTGGCGACCTTGGTCCCGGGCGCCAGCCGGAGCTCGTAGCGGGTGATGTGCGGACCGGTGACCCGGCCGATCACCTTCGCCTGGATCCCGAAGTGGCCGAGCGTCTCGAGTAGCGTCGCCGCCACCTGCTCCTGGCCGGCGGTGTCAGGCTTGGCCGCTTCGCCAGTCGCGCGGACGAGGAAGCGTGAGTTCGGGAGGCGCCATTCGAAGCTCGGGTCGTCGGTGATGCTGTCGCGGTAGCGACCTTGTGGCGTGAGGTTCTCGGGATCCGCGTCAGCAGCCTGCCGCCGCTCGGACGTGGATCCGGACGCGGACCCGGACCGACCGTCCTCGGAGGAGGCGGCGGGGGCCATATCGTCATCCTCAACCGCGGCGCCGCGACCCGGCGGCCGGTACTCCGGGACGTCATCGTCGTCGATGGCAACCGGTGGCGGCGCTTCGACGTGGGTCGCCCGGACCACGAGCTCGGACGTATCGGGCTCCGGTGGAAGCAGCGGCTCGACCACCTCGTCGACCGGCTCGTCGAGCGGCACGGAGCGCGCCACGCGGGCCTTCGCCGCTTCGGTGGCGGGCCGGCGGACGGTCGTCGCCATTCCGGAGGTCGAGCGCCGGAGCGCGCGGGTCGTTCCCGCCACCCCAGCGCCGGTCGCCCGCAGGATCCCCGCGAGCGTCGCACCCGTGACCAGGATCAGCCCGGCCGCGAACAGGAAAACCGCGAGGATGTCCGCGCCGACCGTCGAGATCAGGTGCGAGGTCACCCACAGCTCCGCCTGCCCGACCACACCGCCACGGGTCTCGAACAGGGAGGCCCGCCAGAACTCCCCCGCCGGCACCGGACCCGGGCCGACCCCGAGCGTCCCGGCCGCGAGCGCGAGCGTGATCGAGCAGGTCAGGCAGATGACCCCGGTCCGCAGAGGCCGGGCCGGTGGGCGCGCCTCGCGCGCCAGCACCAGTCCGCCCCCGACCACGAGTGCGGCCGGAACGACGTATCCGAGAGCGCCCAGCACGAACCGCATCGCGGTGACGGCGCCGTTTCCCAGCGTGCCGCCGTCCCAACCGGCATAGGCCACGCCCCCGAGCAGGATGCCGACCGCGATCAGGCCGAGCCCGAAGATGTCGACGTGGTGCGGCTCCAGCTCGACGTGCGGGAGACGGAGCGACGGTCGGGCAGCCAGCAGCGAGCGCGTCGCGCGCTTGGGCGGCGGCTTCTTTCGCTTGCGGGCGGCCATTTCGGAGGGACTGGCTTCGACGCGCCCGGCCCGCTTCCTGCCGCGGATTGATGAGGACCATAGAGCGCCGCCGTACCATCTGCATACAGAAATGGTCGATTACGAACGGACCCCGCGTGTGCTCGTCGTCGAGGACGACGACGCGATCGCGCAGGTTCTCCAGCGCTCGCTGCGAATGGAGGGCTACGAGGTGCGGATTGCCGGCGACGGAACCACCGCGCTGGTTGAGGCCCATGGTTTCCTGCCCGACCTGCTGATCCTCGACCTCGGGCTCCCGGGCCTGGACGGCGTCGAGGTGGCCAAGACGCTCCGCCAGGCCGGTGACGACGTGCCGATCCTCGTCCTGACCGCCCGCGACGGCGTCGAGGCGCGGGTCGAGGGCCTCGACGCCGGCGCGGACGACTACCTGGTCAAGCCGTTCGAGCGCCAAGAGCTGCTCGCCAGGCTGCGTGCGCTGCTCCGGCGCCGGCCGCCGCGAGGGCAGGCGACGCTGACGATGAGCGACCTGAAGCTGAACCCGGACACGCACGAGGTGACGCGGTCGGGCCGTCCGATCGACCTCACGCAGCGCGAGTTCGAGCTGCTCGAGTACCTGATGCGCAACGAACGGATCGTGATCTCGCGCCAGCGCCTGCTCGACGAGGTCTGGGGCTACGACCCGTTCTCGATGACTAATACCATCGAGGTGTTCGTCTCGAACCTTCGCAGGAAGCTGGAAGCCGGTGGTGAGCCCAGGCTCCTACATACGATCCGCGGCGCGGGCTACGTTCTCCGCGTATAGGTCCATCCCGATCCGCTGGCGGCTTGCCGGCGGCTCGGCGATGTTGACCTGCGTGATCCTGGCGAGCTTCGCCGCGCTCGTCGGCGTGCTCACCGATCGGCAGCTGCGCGGCCAGTTCAACAACGAGGTGCGCAGCAACTCCGACCAGCTGGCCCACGAGCTGCGGCTGAAATGGATCACCAGCCTCGAATCTCTCAACTGCAACAGCCAGCCGGTCTCGCTGAACGATTACACCAGCGCCGAGCACGTCCAGCTCAGGATCTTCAACGAGCAGGGCGCCCTGCTCTGCACGCAGAAAGACGTCCGGGTCAAGGGGGTCAAGTTCCCGACGACGACGCCGACGTTCCCGGCCCCGGCGAGAGCGGGCATCTACCAGGAGCTGGGCTACCAGGTCCGAGCCACCCTATTGAGCGTCGAGAACAGCCACGGAGCTCGCCACGTTCCTCGGGGCGGCCCGGGCCTAACCCCTCCCCAAACTGACGGTGTGGGCGGCCCGGTTTGGCTGCTGTACGCCCGCCCGCTCTCGGACGTCGACCACACGATCGCGCGCGTCCAGGTGATCCTGCTGCTCGGGGTCCTCGGCGGCACCGTGCTCGCGCTGCTGGGTGGCCTCGCCACCGCCGCCCGGGCGATACGCCCGATCGTGCAGCTCACTGAGGCCTCTCGCGAGATCGAACGGACCCGCGATCCGACGCTCCGCCTCCCCCAGCCCGAAGCCGACGACGAGGTCGCGGAGCTGACCCGAACCGTCGAGGGGATGCTCTCCTCACTCGACGCCGCGCGCAGCCATACGGACGCCGCGCTCGAGCGCCAACGGGAGTTCGTCGCGGACGCCTCGCACGAGTTGCGCACCCCGCTCACGAGCCTGCTCGCGAACCTCGAGCTGCTGTCCGAGGAGCTCGGCGAGGAGCAGGCCGACACCGCCCAGGCCGCGCTGCGGTCGGCCAGGCGGATGCGCCGGCTCGTCGGCGACCTGCTGCTGCTCGCGCGGGCGGACGCTCGGCGGGCCGGGCCGCGGGGCCCCACCGACCTCGCCGACGTGCTGCTCGAGGCGGCCTCCGAGCTCGGGCCGATGGCCGAAACCCACGAGCTGTCGATCGACGCCCGCTCGGCGGTTGTGCCGGGCGTCCGCGACGACCTACACCGGCTGACGCTCAACCTGATCGAGAACGCCGTCCGCCACACGCCCCCCGGCACGCACATCCGCGCCGCCACCGGCGTGCAGGACGGGTTCGCGGTCCTGACCGTCGACGACGACGGGCCCGGCGTTCCGCCCGAGCTCGGGGGCCGTGTGTTCGAGCGGTTCGTCCGAGGAGCTCGCTCCGGTACCGGCGGCTCCGGGCTCGGCCTGGCAATCGTGCGCTCAGTCGCCGAGTCCCACGAGGGCTCGGTCTCGCTGGAGCAGCCCACGGCCGGCACGGGGTCCAGGTTCGTGATCAAGATCCCCCGCGCGCCGACCGCCGGCAACGGCCACCCATCCGAATCCCCGGATCGCCAGACAGCATCCGCTGAGATACCCCGTTAGCCGGTAGCGACCGGGATCGGGTCCCAGCTCAAAGCTGGCCCCGGGTGGCGAAGCGCTGCTGCTATCATTGCTTGCCAGCAAGCAAGTATTTCCGCTCGCTGCCGATAACAGAACTATGTCCCTGATTTTCGCCACACTCGACATCGAAACCGCCGGCACCCTGCGCGCCGTGATCGGCAGGCTGTCGCGCCGTCTTCGCCCCACCCCGGCAGCGCTGGCCGCCGGCCTGACGCCGACCCGCAGCTCCGTTCTGCTCACGGTCGTACGCGAAGGGCCGGTCAAGTTGTCGGATCTCGCCGAGCTGGAGGCCATCAACCCGACGCAGCTTTCCCGCGCTGTCGCCCACCTGCTCGAGGGCGGGCTGATCCAGCGCACGAGCGACGAGGGCGATCGTCGCGCCGCCTGGGTCAAGGCGACGCCGGCGGGCCGCCGCCTGTCCGAGCGGATCCGCCGTGAGCGCACCGATGCCCTGAACGTCGCGCTCGCCGAGCTGCCGGCCGACCAGCGCCGGCTGATCGACAAGGCCCTGCCCGCGCTCGAGCAGCTGGCCGAGCAGCTCAAGGGAGAGCGGTCTTGACGCGGGCTATCCGCGCCGGCCGCGTCACCTTCGCAGCGCTCTCGGTCCCGAACTACCGCCGCTATTACAGCGGCCAGGCGATCTCGCTGATCGGCACCTGGATGCAGATGACGGCCCAGGCCTGGCTGGTGTTGAGCCTGACCCACTCGAGCACGACGCTCGGGCTGATCGTCGCCCTCCAGACGCTCCCGGTGCTACTGCTTGGCCCCTACGGCGGCGTGATCGCCGACCGCGTCGACAAGCTGAAGCTGATGATCGTGCTGCAGAGCGCGATGGGCGTCCAAGCGCTGATCCTGGGCGTGCTCACGGTCACAGGCGGGGTCCACGTCTGGGAGATCGGGTTGCTGGCGGCGCTGCTCGGCCTGAACAACGCGTTCGAGAACCCGGCGCGCCAGTCGTTCATGCTCGAGATGGTCGGCCCTGAGCACCTGCGCAACGCGGTCAGCCTGAACTCAGTACTGGTCAACACCGCCCGCGTGATCGGACCCGCGGTCGCGGGAATCTTGATCGCCACCGTCGGCGAGGGAGTCTGCTTCCTGATCAACGCGGCGAGCTTCGTGGCCGTGGTCGCATCGCTGGCCACGATGAACCACGCAGCGCTGGCCACGATCGAGCCGACGCCCCGGGCTCGCGGCCAGCTCCGCGAGGGTCTTCGCTACGTCCGCGACACACCGGCGCTGGCGGTTCCGCTACTGATGATGGCCGTCGCCGGCTGTCTGACCTACGAGTTCCAGGTGACGCTGCCGGTGATGGCCAGCCGCGGGCTCCACGCCGGCTCGGCCGGCTTCGGATTCATGACCGCCGCGATGGGATTCGGGGCTGTGCTCGGCGGCCTGCTGGTCGCCGCCCGAGGCAAGACGGGACTGCGACCCCTGATCGTTGCGGCGACCGGGTTCGGCTTCGCATTGACGTTCGCGACGCTCGCCCCGAGCCTCGCGCTCGAGCTGGTCGCGCTCATGTTCGTGGGCTGGGGCAGCATCTCGTTTATGTCGACGGGCAACTCGACGCTGCAGCTGACCGCGGATCCCTCGATGCGCGGCCGCGTGATGTCACTGTGGTTCGTGTCCTTCCAGGGATCGACTCCGATCGGCGGTCCGCTCATCGGTTGGTTGATGGCGGCCGCTGGCGCCCGCGCCGGACTGGGAGTAGGCGCGATCACATGCTTCGTGGTCGCGCTCGGCGGCCTCGCCGCCCTCCGCGGCCTACCCGTCCATCTCCGCCTGACCCGCGGGCTCAGACTTCGACCACAACCGGCAGAACCATCGGCCGGCGCCTGAGCCGGTCATACACGAACGCCGCCAGGTCGTCGTGCAGCTCCTGTTGGAGCATGTCGATCTCGCGCACGCCGTCGTGGGCCGCGTTGGTCAGCGAGCGCTCGACCTCCTCGCGGATCTCCTCGACGAGGTTGTCGGCCTGCTCGACGAACGGCACGCCGCGGAAGATCACCTCGGGCGGCACCACCGATTCCCCGCTCTGCTCGGACACGGTCGCGACCACGATGAAGATGCCGTCGGCCGAAAGCATCCGGCGATCGCGGAGCGCGACGTCGGCCGGGTCGCCGATGTCGACACCGTCTACGAAGATCATCCCGGACTGCTCGGGCTCGCCCCAGCGGGCGCTGCCCCCGTCGAACTCGAGCGGCAACCCGTTCTCGCCCTGGAACACGTCCCCGGGGTCGATCCCGACCGCGTCCGCGAGCGCGGCGTGCAGGCGGATCCGCTTGTAGTCGCCGTGCACGGGCATCACGTAGCGCGGCTTGAGCAGGTTGAGCATCAGCTTCAGCTCCTCCGCGTAGCCGTGCCCGGAGGCGTGGATCGGCGCCTCGCGCGGGGTGATCACCTCGCAGCCAATGTGGTACAGGCGGTCGACGGTCTCGTTGACGGCGCGCTCATTGCCCGGGATCGGGGTCGCCGAGAACACGACGGTGTCACCGCGGCGCAGCTTGATCATCCGGTGATCGTTGTGCGCCATCCGTCGCAGCGCGGATAGCGGCTCGCCCTGGGATCCGGTCGAGATCACGACGATCTTCTCGTCGGGCCAGTCCTCGACTTCCTGGGGCGGGATCAGCGTCCCCTCGGGAAACTCGATGTGGCCGAGCGACCGCCCGATGTTCACGTTCTTGCGCATCGAGCGCCCGACCAGCGAGACCTTGCGCCCGAGATTGGCGGCCGCGTCGATCACCTGCTGCACGCGGTGGATGTTCGATGCGAAGCTGGTTACGACGATCCGCCCCTGCGCCCGCGCGAACACCTCCTGCAGATGCGGCCCGACGTCGCGCTCTGACGGCGAGAACCCGGGGCGGTCGGCGTTGGTCGAGTCGCCGCACAACAGCAGCACGCCGTCGCGGCCGAGCTCGGCGAGCCGCGAGACGTCCGCCGGCATCCCGTCTACCGGCGTCTGATCGAACTTGTAGTCGCCCGTGAGCACGATCGTGCCGAGCTCGGACTTCAGCGCCACCGCGCACGAGTCGGGAATCGAGTGGGTCATGTGTACGAGCTCGAGCTCGAACGGGCCGAGCTCCACCCGCTCCCCGGGCCGCAGATCCTCGAGCGGCGCGTCGCGCAGCTTGTGCTCGTCGAGCTTGGAGCGCGCCATCGCGACGGTCAACCGCCCGCCGTACACGGGCGGGCACACGCCGAGCTCGCGCACCACCCACGGCAGCGCCCCGAGATGATCCTCGTGGCCGTGGGTGACCACGATCGCTTCGATGTCGTCCACCCGATCGCGCAGATAGCCGAAGTCCGGCAGGACCAGATCGATCCCGAGCATGTCGGTCGTCGGGAACCGCAGTCCGGTGTCGACGACGACGATCCGACCGTCGTACTCGACGACGGTCATGTTCTTACCGATCTCGCCCAGGCCGCCGAGCGGCAGCACGCGCAGCGTACTCACGCGCGACTTGCTTGCAGCAACCCGTGGCGCTCGAGCATCGCTCGGATCACGTCGAGCTCGTGGTCGTCGAGCTCGACGTACGGCAACCGGGGCGCCCCGGCCCGGATACCGAGAAGGTTCAGCGACGCCTTGACCGCGCAAGCGAGCGGCGCCACCGGTAGGTCGCGGTACACGTCCGCGAGGCCCTGGTCGATCTCCCGCCGGTGCTCGGGCTCGTCGACCATCCGGCGCATCTCCTCGCCGAACAGGTGGCTGGCGACGAGGATCCCGCCGGGCTCCCCCAGGTCGAGCACGTCGGCCAGCAGGTCGTCGTTGCCGGCGTAGATCCGCAGGCCGTCGATCTTGGCGAGGTTGTCGGCGTTCGCCTGCTTGACGGCGAAGATGTTGTCGAGCTGGCCGAGCTCGGCCAGCAGGTCGTTCGGCATGTCCGACCCGGTCCGCTGGGGAATGTTGTAGAGCACGATCGGCAGGTCGGTGGCGCGACACACTTCTTCGAAGTGGCGGACGATCCCGCGCCGGCTGGGCCGGTTGTAGTACGGGTTGACGTGCAGCAGCGCATCCGGGCCGATGTCGGTGGCGCGCTCGGTCAGGTGGACCGCGTGGCGCGTGTCGTTGGACCCGACCCCGGCGACGATCGTTGTCTGGGTGCCGCGCATCTCCTCGACCGCGAGGCGGATCATCCCGAGGTGCTCCTCGTCGTCGAGCGTCGAGGCCTCGCCGGTCGTACCGCAGACCACCAGCCCGTCCGAGCCGTGCTCGACGAGGTGATGCATAAGCGCGACCGCCGCCTCCTCGTCGACGTTTCCGTCGGCGTCGAACGGCGTAACCATGGCAGTCAGAATCGAGCCGAGATCGGCGGGCATCGAGTGATTATCGCAGGGGAGCCGGGCGGAGCGGGGTCCGGCTCAGCGCCCTTTGCGCGCGCCCCAGCTCAGAACCTGGAGCGGCCCCATGCCGTTGTCGTGGTTCGCCGGCGGGGGCGCGACCTGGGGCTCGGGCTTCGCCGGTTCGGACACGACGTGGGTGACGGGGGCGTCGGTGAGCCTCGAGATCCGCTCGGGCAGCCCGGCGTGTAGCCACTTCGAGAAGCGCATCGGCAGCGTCGAGAGGATGATCTCGTCGTACCTCTTCGGATCCCAGGCGTCGGTCACGGCCAGGATCGGATCGGCATTGCCAACCTGGCCCTCGGCCTCGAGTCCCGCCTCGTGGAGTTGTGCGAGCGCCCCCTCGAGCTGTGCAACGGCCGCCTCCCGTCCACCGCCGAACGGCGTGGCCGGAATCACCAACATGAAACTCGCGGGCTGCTGTTCGGCCCGGGCCTTGAGCGCGTCGATCAACTGGTCAGAGGTCGCGGTCACATTTGCCACCACGAGAAAGCTCCGTCTCCACGCCATGACGACCTCCTGTTTGTGCGATAGACCACGATCCAAGATAGCGCGCGGACCAGCGCCGCCAAGCAGCCAGGTGGACAGAGTCAGCGGGCTCGCCTACGCCACGTGGAGCATGGGCCGCCCGCCGGATGACTCGGGCGCGGCCCGGCCTTGGCGAGGCCGGATGCCGAGCGGGCCGGCGCCTGAGGGCATCCGTGGGGCCACTCCACCCCGTCCGGACGGGGTTGCACGGTCCCACGGACGCCGCGAAGCGGCCCATCGCGGGTTCCGCTCGCAACAGCTGCGGAGGTGTCTGTCGCCCTCGGGTGACTCGCGTTCAATACCGAGGCCGACGAGTCGAGTGGCTACGCGCGGTCACCCGCCGGCGACGGGCACCGAAGCTCGCTCTCCCTTACCGCGGACCAGCGGGCCTGTGTAGGCGCCGGGCTTCGGTCGGGCCTTGCCCCCCGGGAAAGCCAGCCGGATGATCGTGCGCTGGACCATCCCGAGCTGCTGGTGGAACGGCCCCGAGTTGTAGGGCAGGCCGTAGCGCTGGCAGATCTCGCGAACCTTCGGCGCGATCTCCCCGTAGCGACTGCTCGGCATGTCCGGATACAGGTGGTGCTCGACCTGGTAGCCGAGGTTGCCGCTGATCACGTGGAACACGGGGCCGCCGTCGATGTTGGCTGCGCCCGTCAGCTGGCGGACGTACCAGGCGCCGCGGCTCTCGTCCGCGGTCTCGTCCTCGGTGAACGTGTACGTCTGGTCCGGGAAGTGGCCGCAGAAGATGATCGCGTAGGACCAGACGTTGCGGATCAGGTTGGCGGCGACGTCCGCGGTCAGCGTCCGGAGAAACGGTTCACGGAACGAGCGACGCTCGACCAGCCGCCTCACCACGTTGCCGCTCGTGGTCGCGCGGGAGCGGCGGACCTTCCGCAGCCCGTTCTTGATCGCGGCGCCGCGCTCGTTGCGGCGCTCGGCCTCCTCCCTGGCGCTGAAGTACGCGACCTCGACGAGCGTCATCACGATCCCGCTGATCAACGGCCACGCGATGTAGTCCTTCTGGATTTGCGTGCGGGCCTTGCCGACGATCCCCTTGAGCTCCTTGCGGACCTGCTCCTTGCTCTTCTCCCCCTTGCGGATCGCCTCGAAGTCCAGATCGTGGACGGCCACACCCCACTCGAACAGCATCGCCAGCACGATGTTGTAGATCGGCTGAAGCAGGTAGAACGGGTACCACTTCTGCTCCGGGTCGATCCGCATGATCTCGTAGCCGAGGTCGCGGTCCTTGCCGAGGATGTTCGTGTACGTGTGATGGATGAAGTTGTGCGAGTGCCGCCACGCCTCGGCGGTCGAGGCCGTGTCCCAGTCCCAGGCCCGCGAATTGATCACGGGGTCGTTCATCCAGTCCCACTGGCCGTGCAGGACGTTGTGGCCGATCTCCATGTTCTCGAGGATCTTGGCCAGGCCGAGCGTCGACGCGCCGAGGACCCACGGAACCCGCCACCGGGACGCGATCAGCTCGAGGCGACCGAGCAGGGCGAGCTTGCGCTGGAGGCCGATCATCGAGCGGATGTAGCGGGCGTCGCGATCGCCCAGGCTGTCCTTGACCTGCTCGTGAAGCTCGTCGAACTCTCGCCCGATCGCCTCGATCTGCTCCGGGGTCAGCCGGTGCAGCGGGCTGGTCTCGTCGTCGATGGTGACGCGGCCGTTCGTCTGGTGGCCGTTGTGGGTGGCGGTCGCCATGTACTCCCCCTGTCGTTGATTACAAGTCGATCTCGACCGGGCCCTCGGGCGCGCTGATGCAGGTCCTGATGACCTCGCCCTCCTGGCCGTAGACCTTGCCGTTGCGCAGATCGCGGACCTGACCGCTGCGGAGCTCGCCGACGCACGTGTGGCAGATCCCCTCGCGGCAGCCGTAGGGCAGCTCGAGGCCCGCCTCCTCGCCGGCGACGAGGATCGGCACGCTCCCGTCCGATTCGGCTTCGCAGTCGGACATGCAGAACTTGATCGTCCCTCCCTCACCCTCGCCGTTGAGCCCGAGCTTGGGCTGGAAGCGCTCCAGGTGCAGTCGCTCGCCGTCGGCGTGCTCGTCCCAGTGTTCGGTGAACGCATCGAGCATGTCGTTCGGACCCGAGACGTAGGCCTCGCGCTCGCGCCAGTCCGGGCACAGACGGTCGAGGTCGTGCGGGCCCATGCGCCCGTTCGCGCGCGTGAGCTGCTCGTGGAGGTGGAAGTGGTCGTAGCGCTCGGCGAGCCCGCGGAGGTCGTCTCCGAAGATCACCTCGTCGGTCTCGCGCGCGGAGTGGAGCATCACCACATCGGGCATCTCCTGCGAGTGGTCGAGGTGGCGGAGCATGCTCATGATCGGCGTGATCCCGCTGCCGGCGCTGATGAACAGCAGCTTGCTCGGCGGCTCGTCGGCCAGCACGAACTCGCCCTCGATCCTCGACAGCGACACGATCGTGCCCGGCTTGGCCTTGCCGACGAGGTACGGCGAGACCTTCCCCTCGTCGACCCGCTTGGGCGTGATGCTGATCAGGCCGTCCTCGCGGTAGGGATCCGAGGTCAGCGAGTACGCGCGCCAGTGCCGGACGCCGTCGATGTCGACCCCGATCCGCACGTATTGCCCGGGTTTGTGGCCGGCCCAGCGATAGCCCGGCTTGATCAGGATCGTCGCCGCCTGCGCGGTCTCGTGCCTGACCTCCTCGATTCGGCCGCGCAGCTCGCGCGTGGACCACAGCGGATTGACGAGCTCGAGGTAGTCGTCTGGCAGCAGCGGGGAGCTGAGCGACCCGAGCGCCTTCAGCACTCGGCGCTGGACCGGATGGACGTTTGGGGGGGCGCCTTTCTCGGGCATCTACTGGTGAGTAATATCCAATCGCTACCTTTCCTAACCGTCCGTGCCACAAAAATCCGGAACAGCTGAGAGCTCCGTGTCCGGGGCGCGCCGGAGAGCCGGGACGCGGGGGATGCCGCGGGAGCGACGCGAGCAGCAGATCCTCGACGTCGCCGGCGCGGTGTTCGCGCGCGCCGGCTACCACTCGGCCTCGATGAACGAGATCGCCGAGTCCGCCGGCGTGTCCAAGCCGATGCTGTACGCCTACTTCGACTCCAAGGAGGGGTTGTACCTCGCTTACATCAGGCGGGCCGGAGGTGAGCTGCTCGAGCGGCTCGAGGCGGCGAGGCCTCGCGACGCGACGCCCGGGGCCCGTCTGCGCGCCCGGATCACCGAGTTCCTGTCGTTCGTCGAGGAGCACGGCGACGGGTGGAAGGTGCTGTTCGGCGAGGTCGGCTCCACCCGTCCGTTCGCCGAGATCGTCGCCGCCCTGCGCGAGCGGATCGCCGAGGCGATCCGCCGGATGATCGAGGCCGGCTCCGGCTCATGGCCGGGCTATCCGCCGCCGGCGTCGGACGCGATCGCCCACGCGCTCGTCGGCGCCGGCGAATCGTTGGCGAACTGGTGGCTCGAGCATCCCGAGGTCGCGCGGGACGAGGTCGTCGACTGGTACTGCGCGGTCGTGCAGGCAGTTCTCGCGCGCCAGAGTCGCGCGTCTGCCTAGCTCGTCAGTCCGAGCAGCCGTTCGAGGCCGACGGTGGGCGACTCGGTCAGGTCGCCGACCTTGCGGACCGCCAGCAGCACCCCGGGCATGAACGACTCCCGATCGGTCGAGTCGTGGCGAATCGTCAGCGTCTGGCCGACGTCGCCGAGGATCACCTCCTGATGGGCGACGAGCCCGGGGAGACGAACGGAATGGATCGGCGGGGTGGCGCCGGTTTGCGACGCTGCCGCCATCAGGGACGCGGTGCGGGCTGCGGTGCCGCTCGGTGCGTCGACCTTGCGGTCGTGGTGGAGCTCGATGATCTCGGCCTTAGCCATGTGCCGGGCGGCCTGGACGGCGAACTCCATCATCAGCACCGCGCCGATCGCGAAGTTCGGCGCGATGAACACGTTGGCTTTCGCGTCGTCGAGGTCGCTGAGTTCGGCCGGGTCGAAACCGGTGGTGCCGATCACGACGTGCACGCCGGCCTCGACGGCTTCGCGGGCGTTGGCGACGGCGCTGCTCGGGATGGTGAAGTCGACGAGCACATCGGCGTTCGGCAGGACGTCGGCGAGAGGCGTGTCCAGCGCCGGGTCGGCGCGCCCGGTCAGTTCCATGTCCGGCGCCCCCTCGACGGCCTTGCAGACCGTCTGTCCCATCCGCCCGGCCGCTCCGGCGACGGCGACGCGGATGGTCGACGTCACCTTAGGAGGTCTCCACGAGCGCCGACCCGATCGCGCCGAGCGCCTCCTCGAAGCGCCCCTCGTCGGGGCCGATGCCGGCAGCCGAGAGCCGCTCGGGGGACCACAGCTCGTCGACCAGCCCGGCGAGATCCTCGATCGTCACCGCGTCGATCCGCTCGACGGTCTCGTCCAGCGACAGCAGCGGCATGCCGGCGAGAATCTCCGAGCCGAGCCGGTTCATGCGCGCGCCCGTCGACTCGAGCGCCAGCACCACGCGACCCTTGAGGTTCTCCTTGGCGCGCTCCAGCTCGTCGGGGGTCGCCGGCTCCTGGCGGAGCCGATCGAGCTCGGCTCCAACCACGGCGAGGCCCTCGCCGATATTGTCGGGGCGGGTGCCGATGTACAGGCCGACCTGGCCGCTGTCCTGGTAGGCGCTCGTGAACGAGTAGACCGCGTACGCCAGCCCACGCCGCTCGCGAACCTCCTGGAACAGCCGCGAGGACGAGGTGCCGCCGAACACGTTGTCGAGCACGCGCAGCGCGAACCGGCGCTCGTCGTGGCGCGCGAGGCCGGGGCCGCCAAGGCACACGTGGTACTGCTCGGTGTCCTTGCGCTCGAACCGGGAACGGGCGGCGATCAGAGGTGGAGCGGTTGGCGCTGGCGGAGCCGTGCCGTGCGTTCGCTCCGCGACGCCGCGGGCGGCAAGCTCGACGAACGCGTCATGGTCGACCGATCCGGCGGCCGAGATCACGACGTTGGCAGGGCTGTAGCGGTCGGCGTGGAACCGGGTGATGTCCTCGGGCGGGGTGTCGGCGATCACCGCCGCCCGCCCGATGATCGCGCGGCCGAGCGGGTGATCGCCGAATACGGCCTCGCCGAGCAGGTCGAACACCTTCTCCTGCGGATCGTCCTCGTACATCGCGATCTCCTCGAGGATCACCGCGCGCTCGGAGTCGATGTCCCGGAGGGTCGGACGGAACACCATGTCCGCCATCACGTCGAACGCCTCGGGCAAACGTTCGTCGATCACCCGGGCGTAGACCGAGGTGGTCTCCTTGCCGGTGCCGGCATTGAGCTCCGCGCCCATCCCGTCGAAGATCTGATCGATCTCGAGCGAGCCGTACTTCTCGGTGCCCTTGAACAGCAGGTGCTCGAGCAGGTGGGACAGCCCGGCCTGCTCGTCGTCCTCGGTCCGCGAGCCGGTGCCGATCCAGAACCCGACCGACACCGACCGGACCGTAGGCATCGCCTCGGTCACCACCCGCACGCCCGAGTCGAGCGTGGTCAGCCTGTGCTGCTGAAGCACTTCTGTCTAGCTGCGGTCGGGATCGCGGTCGCGCACGCGGCCGGCACCGCCGTCACGGGCGCCGTCGCGAGGACGGTCGCCGTCACGGGGGCGGTCGCGGTCGCGAGGACCACGGCGGTCGCGGTCGCGGCCGTCACGCCCTCCCCGGTCGCGGCGCGGCGGGCCGCTGTCACCGGTGCCGACCGCGGCCAGCTCCTCGACGCTCTTACCGACGATGTCGGGATCGTTCGCCAGCCGCAGGCCGATCCGGCCGCGCTCACGATCGACCTCGACCACCCGGACCTCGAGCTCGTCGCCCTTGTTGAGCACCTCCTCGACCGACGCGATCCGCCGGCCGGGCGCCACGTTGGAGATGTGGAGCAACCCGTCGGTGCCCTTGGCGAGCTCGACGAACGCGCCGAACGCGGTCGTCTTGACGACCTTGCCGGTGAACTCGTCGCCGACCTCGACCTCCTTGGTCATCGACCGGATCCGGTCCACAAGCGCGTCGCCGCGCTCACGGTCGGCGGCGTAGACCAGCACCATGCCCTCGTCGTTGACGTCGATCTGGGACTCGAACTCCTCCTGGAGGGCACGGATCGTCTCGCCGCCCTTGCCGATCAGCAGGCCGATCTTCTCTGGATCGATCTGGACCGAGGAGATGCCCGGCGCGTACTTGGACAGCTCCGAGCGCGGAGTGTCGATCACCTTGGCCATCTCGCCCAGGATGAAAGTCCGGGCGGCCTTGGCCTGCGTCAGCGCGTCGCGCATGATCTCGAACGTCACGCCGGTGATCTTGATGTCCATCTGGAGCGCGGTGATGCCGTTCTCGGTGCCGGCGACCTTGAAGTCCATGTCGCCGAGATGGTCCTCGACTCCCGCGATGTCGGTAAGGACGATGTAGTCGTCGCCCTCCTTGATCAGGCCCATCGCGATCCCGGCCACCGGGCGCTCGAGCGGAACGCCGGCGTCCATGAGGCTCAGGGAGGATCCGCAGACACTCGCCATCGATGACGAGCCGTTCGACTCGAGGATGTCGGAGACCACGCGGATCGTGTACGGGAACTGCTCCTGGCTGGGGATCATCGGGACGAGCGCTCGCTCGGCGAGCGCGCCGTGGCCGATGTCACGCCGCTTGGGGCCGCGCATCGGGCCCGCTTCGCCGACCGAGAAGCCGGGGAAGTTGTAGTGGTGGAAGTAGCGCTTGGAGGTCTCGAGCCCGAGCGTGTCCAGGCGCATCTCCTCGCGCGTGGTGCCGAGCGCGACCACCGACAATGCCTGCGTCTGCCCACGCGTGAACAGGGCTGAGCCGTGGGCGCGGGGCGACACGCCGACCTCGATCGAGATCGGCCGGATCTCGTCGGACGTGCGGCCGTCGGGGCGCTTCTTCTGGACCGCGATCCGCTCGCGGATCAGCGTCTTCTCGAGCTTGTCGAACGCCCGCTGGGCGTTGGACCGGTACTCGGCGTAGTTGTCGGCCTCGGGATCGCCCGAGTACTGCGCGAGCACCTGCTCCTCGACCGCCTTGGTCGCGTCCTGGCGCTCGAGCTTGTCCACAACCTGGGTGGCCGCCTCGAGCGCGGCGCCGTGCGAGGCCTTGATCTGCTCGTACAGCTCGTGGCTGACCTCGGGGATCAGGACGACGGTCTTCTCCTTGCCCGCCCTCTCGGCGAGCTCGCGCTGGAGCGCGCACAGCTTCTTGATCTCGCCGTGGGCGATGTCGAGCGCGTCGAGGATCTCCGCCTCGGGGATCTCGCTCGCGCCGGCCTCGACCATCAGGATCGCCTCATCGGTCCCGGCCACGATCAGATCGAGGTCGGTGTTGTCCAGGAGGTCCTCCTCGGACGGGTTGACCACGAAGTTGCCGTCAACCTTGCCGATCCGCACCGCGCCAACGGGCGTCGGGAACGGGATGTTGGAGATCATCAGCGCGGCGGAGGCGCCGTTCATCGCGAGGATCTCATAAGGGTTCACGTGGTCGACCGAGATCGGCAACGCCACCAGCTGCGTCTCATACCGCCACCCCTTGGGGAACAGCGGCCGGATCGGTCGGTCGATCATGCGCGCGGTCAGCGTCGCCTTCTCACCGGCGCGGCCCTCGCGCTTGAAGAAGCTGCCGGGGATCTTGCCGGCGGCGTACATCCGCTCCTCGACATCGACCGTCAACGGCAGAAAGTCCACCTCGCGCAGATTGCCTGCGGTGGCGGTACAGAGCACTACGGTGTCGCCCGAACGGACGACTACGGCGCCGGAGGCCTGTTTGGCCAGCTTGCCGGTCTCAAAAGAGATCTCCCTACCCTCGATCTCCACGGACAGGCGCGTGACGGCGTCACTCATATTCAATTCCCTTCTACCCCGCCCTTCGGTCGGCGGAGTCCTTCTCGTTCTCATCGTTTGTTCCGAACGGCAATGATGGTAGCGGGGAGTTGGTTGGCCGGGGCGGCGGCGCCGGCGCTTCGGCTGCACACCCACCCCGCCCGCCCCGCGCGCACCCGAGTGCGGCTCGACCGGCGTGCTGGGTCGGGCGCGAGGGCCGCGGGCCGGGCGCCGCAGCCTCCCTTTCAGCGTTGTCGCGGGCCGGGCGGCGGTCTCTCCGCGCACCCGTCGTCGGCCGGGCCATGCATGACGCGACATTTAGGGCCGGCCGGCGGGATCGTGCCGCAGAATGCATGTGGGGCATGCCATATGCGGCGAGGTCGCTCTCGGCGGCGTCCGTTGGCGCGATATGCAGGTTCCGGTCCCCGCCGACCGGAGCGCCGGCGCGGATCCGGCGGCGCGGCGACCTGCAAACCCTGGCACCGGGGACACCAAGCCGGGACCGTGTCAGACGACGCACGCCCCACATGCCTGAGATGGCACGGTCCCGCTCGCCGGGGTCGAATGTCAGGTTTTGCATGCTCCGACGGGGCTCAGCGACCGCGGCCCCGGCAGTAACGGCCCGCCCTCCCCCAGGTGCCCGCCGTTCGTGGCGCGACCGAGGCCGGCGCTGCGGGCGGAACGCGTCCTCCCCAGCCCCCCGGCGCCGGCAACGAAAAGGGCCGCCGCGCCCAACGGCACGGCGACCCGACCGAAACGACTAACTAACCGAGCGCTACGCGCCGAGATCGAGGGCGCGGCTCGGCCGGCGGCGCACCGGCGCGGCCTGATGCGGACGGCGCTGGAAGGCAGCGCGCAGACGTGCCCGCTGATCGGCGATCGACGCCGTGATCGTCCTGTCGGACATGATCCCCCAGGCCAGGAGCCCGAGGACCGCGACGAGCACGAACGCGATGAAGAACACATTTAGGAAGACGATCACGGCGGTGGTCATTTGGGTCTCTCTTTCGTCGCTGGAGCGCTGGGGATATGACGATCCTTCCCATTACGCGAAAGAGCAGCGTCAGGCGAGCGTAGGGCTTACGTAAGAGACGGCCGGCCGCCGGGTCGCCAAACCTCCCCAACCCAGGCCGCCGCCGCCAAAGCCTCGCTAAACACGGCCCCGGACCCCGAAGAACATCACTAACCGGACCGGCCGGTCCGGTTGTGATACTTTAACCGGACCGTGCAGTCCACATTACCACGCCGACACGGAGTCCCCCGATGACCGACACCGCCCCGGCCGGCCCATCGCCCGGCGCAATCCCAGTCCAATCCGCGAACGGAGCCGCACCCGCCGGCGCAACCGTCGACGCGAGCGTAATCACGCCCGCACCCGGCGGCGCCATCCTGGCCGCGACCGCCGGCGCCGGCCCCACCCCCCGCCACGCGCCATCGAACCGCTGGCTGGTGCTGGTGATCGCGTGCCTCGCGCAGTTCATGGTCGTGCTCGACGCCACCGTCGTCAACGTGGCGCTGCCGTCGATTCAGCGAGGCCTCCACTTCTCGTCCTCGAGCCTGCCATGGGTGGTCAACGCCTACACGCTGATCTTCGGCGGCTTCCTGCTGCTCGGCGGGCGCGCCGGCGACCTGCTCGGCCGCAAGCGCATGTTCCTGGTCGGCACCGCGGTGTTCGCGGGCGCTTCGCTGCTCAACGGGCTGGCGCAGTCGTCGGAGATGCTGATCGTCGGCCGCGGGCTCCAGGGCCTCGGTGGCGCGCTCGTCTCCCCCGCCGCCCTGTCGATCATCACCACGACCTTCACCGATCACAGTGAGCGGACCAAGGCGCTCGGCGTCTGGAGCGCGATCGCGGCCGGCGGTGGCGCCGTCGGCTTGATCCTGGGCGGCGCGCTCACGCAGCTGGCGTCGTGGGAGTGGATCTTCATCGTGAACGTCCCCGTCGGCATCGCCACCGTGCTGCTCGCGCTGCGGTATGTGCCGGAGTCGCGCGCGGACCTCAAGCACCGGACATTCGACCTCGGCGGCGCCGTCACGGTCACCGGCGGCCTGATCGTGCTCGTGTACGCGATCGTCAAGGCGCAGTCATTCGGCTGGGGCTCGGCGCGCACGATCGGACTGATCGCTGCCGCGTTGGTGCTCCTGGCGGCGTTCGTGGCGATCGAGGGACGGAGCGTGGCTCCGCTGATCCGGCTCAGCATCTTCCGCGTCAAGACGCTGACGGTCGCCGACATCGTGCTCCTGCTCGTTGCCTCGGGTCTGTTCGGGATGTTCTTCTTCGCGTCGCTGTACGTCCAGGACATCCTCGGCTATAGCCCGCTGACGGCCGGCCTGGCGTTCCTGCCGGTTACCGGGGGCATCATCGTCGGCGCCGGGATCGCCCAGCCGCTGGTCAAGCGCGTGGGCGTACGCAACGTGGCGCTGCTCGGAATCGTGCTGGCAACGATCGGAATGGTGGTGCTCTCCCGGGTGCCGGTGCACGGCACATACGCCGGGAATCTGCTTCCCGGCCTGCTGCCGATGAGCATCGGGATGGGGCTGGTGTTCGTGCCGATCACGCTGATGGCGACCGGTGGCGTCGACGCCAACGACGCGGGCCTGGCCTCGGGTCTGTTCAACACGGCCCAGCAGGTCGGCGGCTCTCTCGGCCTGGCGATCCTGGCGACGCTCGCGGCGAGCAAGACCTCGAGCGTCCTGGGCGGCCTCCACGGGAGCGCGTCAACAGTCGCGGCCACCGCCGCGAGGGTGTCGGGCTATCAGGTCGCGTTCACGGCGGCAGCGGTGATGCTGGCCGCCGGCGGCGTGATCCTCGCGGCGACGGTGCGACGCCGCGACCTGGAGAACATCGACCTCGAGCTGGCGCCTTCCCCCGCCGCGGCGTAGGAGAATCTGTCGCGATGACGCCAGGCGAGCGGGCACTCCGAGCTGATGCAGAGCGCAACCGGCGGCGCGTGCTCGATGCCGCCGGAGAGCTGTTCCGCGAGCGTGGACTCGAGGTCGGCGTCGGCGAGATCGCCGAGCGGGCCGGCGTGGGCCGCGGCACGCTGTTCCGGAACTTTCCTTCCAAGGAAGCTCTGATCGCGGCGATCCTGGTCGAGCGGATGGGTGAGGCCGTGGACTTGGGCCGAGCCCTAGTTGAGGCTCCCGACCCCGGTGAGGCGCTGTTCGAGTTCCTCGCCGAGATCGTCGGGCGCCAGCAGGTCGATCGGGCGGTGTTCGAGGCGGTCGCGGACATCTGGCTCGCCAACGACGAAATCCGCGGCGCGCACGCCCAGATCGTCGGCGTCCTCGGCGACCTGCTCGCCCGGGCGCAGGAGGCGGGCGCGGTTCGCCAGGACATCGGCGCGATGGACGTGCTGATGCTGTTCAAGGGCGTGTGCGAGGCGGCCTCCGCCTACGCGCACCTCGACTCGCAGATCATCCCGCGCCACCTCGATCTGCTCCGCGCGGCGCTCAGGGCAGATCCGGCGCCGCGGCCGCTGCGCGGGCGCGCTCCGACGCTCGAAGAGGTGGAGCGCATGGCGCTCCAGGGCTCGCAGACAGCGCCGGCGCCCAAGCCCGCGGCGACCGCCCCGGTAAGCGCCGCCAGTCTCAGCGCAACGCCGCGTCGATAGCGGCCGCCCGCCAAGCGCCGCCAGTCTCAGCGCAACGCCGCGTCGATAGCGGCCGCCCGCCAAGCGCCGCCAGTCTCAGCGCAACGCCGCGTCGATAGCGGCCGCCCGCCAAGCGCCGCCAATCTCAGCGCAACGCCGCGTCGAGAGCGACCGCGACGAACAGCAGCGCGAGGTAGAGCAGCGAGAAGTGGAACAGGACGCCTGCGCGGGCGGGCGTGCCGTCCCGCCACAGCCGCCAGGCGAGCACGACGAACACCGCCCCGAGCGCGAACGCGGCCCCCAGATAGGCCACGCCGAACGTCCCGAGGAGCCCGGGCATGAGCGTCAACGCCACCAGCACGATCGAGTACGCGAGCACCCTGCGTGCGGTCGCGCGCGCCCCGCGGACCACGGGCATCATCGGGATCCGTGCCGCGGCGTACTGGCGCTCGAGCAGCAGCGCGAGCGCCCAGAAGTGCGGCGGCGTCCACAGCAGCACGATCGTGAATAGGTAGAACGCGCCGATGCCGAGGTGGCCGCTCGCGGCAGCCCAGCCCGACAGCGCCGGGATCGCGCCGGCGGCCCCGCCGATCACGATGTTCTGGGGCGTGGTCCGTTTCAGCCATAGCGTGTACACGACCACGTAGTACGCGCCGCCGGTCAGAGCCAGCGCCGCGGCCAGCAGGTTGTCGAACGCCACCATCACCCCGAACGACGCCGCCAGCAGGACGACCGCGAACGAGACCGCCCGCCTCGGGCTGATCCGGCCGGCGGCAACGGGGCGTGAGGCCGTCCGCGGCCCCATCAGCCGGTCGATGTCGCGGTCGACCACGTGGTTGAGCGCGCTCGCGCCGCCGCACGCTAGGCCGCCGCCGATCACCAACGCCACCAGAGCCGTCAGCGCCGGCGCGCCACCCGCGGCAGCGACCATCGCGCACACCGCGGTCAGTACCAGCAGCGACATGATTCGAGGCTTGGTCAGCGCCGTGTAGTCGCGCCACGCAGCCATGCCGGCGCCGACCCGCAGTCGTCCCGGCGGCACCGCCGGTGCCGCCTGCACGCTGTCGCTCACGACGACCATTAGCTAGTCGGTCCGCCGCGACGCGGCGTCGCCAACACGGTCAGGTCGTGGGTCACGAACCGGGTCGCAAACGGGTACAGGTACCCCGAGCGCTCATCTCCGTGACCGTCGATCAGGTACAGCGCCTCGGTGTGGGGAATGTCACCGCCCGTCGGCTTGCCGACGTAGATGTGGTACTCGTTCCATACCCGGCGGAGCTCGGCGGGCGTGCCCATCAGCCAATGCCACTGGGCCACCTCGCTCAGACCCCATCCCTTCGCCGCGGCGGCGTCGCTGGCTGGAGTGTCCTGCGCGGGATTCACGCTGACGGCCACGAGCACCGGGCGCTCGGCCGCGGGCAGCGAGCGCTCGGCGGCGGCGAGCGCGCGCCCCTCGAGCGGGCACTCCTGCGTGCAGTGCGAGTCGAAGAACGTCATCGCGATCGTCCGCCCGCGCAGGGAGGTGAGCGAGAACACGTGACCTGTCTGGTCGCGCAGCCCGGTGATCGCCGGCGCGGGCCGGGCTCCCGCTGCCCACGTCGCTTGCCCGTCGAGCCCGAACCGCGACCTCACGGTCGCCGGCGCCGCCAATCCCCCCGCGGGCGACGACGACCCCTTGGCGAGCACGAAATGCGCGACGGCTGCCGCAGCGACACCGAGCAGCACTGCGACGGCCAGGATGGCAGCGACATGTGCCGGGCGGGGACGCCCCGTCGAGGAGCCCGGCCCGATGCCCGCGCCGGCCTCCATCAGGGTTTCTGCTCGGGGACGTTTCCGAGCGCCGCCGCCGTGTTCTTCGGCGCGTCGGTGACCGGGCGGTCCGTCTCCGAGGGATCGCGCGGGTCTCCCGCGAACCGACGCCTGACCGATACCACGTACCAGATCGCGAGCCCGATCAGCAGCAGGATTGGAAACAGCAGCGACTCGAGCGAACCGGCGAGGAAACTGGCGATCGGGATCGATGGCATGTCGTGATTCTCCTCTCAGGTCGTCAGCGCGGTACGACTCTTGGACGTTGCGGACTCCGGTTCGAGCCAGCGGTAGAAGCCGAGCATCATCGCGATCGTGTAGGAAATCGAACCTGGCACCCACATCATCCCGCCGGCGAGCTGCTGGTCGGTCAGCGCCGAGATCCCACCGGGCCGGTGCGTGAGCTGGGCGTAGAACGGGATCAGCGGGTGCGGTGCCAGAACCAGCGCGATCGCGAGCATCCACCCGACCACCATCGCGCCGACCACGTACGCGACCCGCATCGGCCAGACCAGCTGCGGGCGCAGTGGGCCCGGATCGATCACGCGGGCCCAGAACAACAGCCCGGTGAAGAAGAACATCGCGTGCTCGAGCTGATGGATCGCGTTGTACCGAAGCGTCGCGTTGTAGGCGAACGGGATGTGCCAGACGATGATCGTCGCGTTGAAGAGGATGAACGCGGGCAGCGGACGCGAGAGCGTTCGCAGCGGCGCCGTCCAGCGCCCCCGCGCGATCGAGCGACCGACGGTAGTACGTGTTCGGAGCGGGAACGCTCGCCACATCCGCGGCCACGGATGTCCGAACAGGATCAGCGGTGGCGCGACCGTCAGCAGGATGATGTGCTGGATCATGTGCACCCAGAACAGCTGGTCGGCGTAGCCGTCGATCGGCGAATCGAGCGCGAGCACGATCGTGACCAGCCCGGCCACGAACGAGGCGGTCCGCCACGGCTCGTGCCGAGCGCGCACCGTTCCCGATCGCCCGCCAAGCCAGTACAAGAGCCCGGCGATCGCGACGTAGGCGACCGGGGGTTCGATCGACCAGCCCCCCCAGCTCACATCACACCAGGTACAGGACGATCCACGCGATCACACCGAGCGCCACGTAGTACGCCCAGAAGAACGAGCACGCCTCGAGCCCTGCGCCGAGCAGTTCGACGTCGTCGGCGGGCACGCCCTCGGCGCGCGGACGCTTGACGCCCTCGCGAGCGAGCCGCCACCTGCTCGCGATCTGAGTCTCGATCCAATACACGCACGCGAGCGTGAACACCGCGTACCAGGCTGTCCAGCCCACGTACACGCTCGCGTAGCCGCCGCTCGCGGGTCCGAAGCCGAGCGTGGTCCACGCGATCACCTGGAGCACGATCGAGAGGAGCGCGAGCGCGAGCGCGGTCAATCCAAGCGCCGTCGCCTGGGTCGGCCGCTTGGCCGCCAGCCGCAGCAGGACCGCGCTCACGACCAGCACCACCACGATCACGACCCCGAACCCGGTCGGGGGATTGACCGTCCCGATCTTCCAGCTCTTGTTGACGTCGAGCGAGCGCAGATAGAAGTACGCGAACAGGAACGCCATGAAGAAGAACGACGCGGCGCCGCACAGCATCCGGGCGCCAACCCACAGCGCCCGGAGCTGCCACTCCCGCGGCTCGGGCTCGATGTGGGCGGCGAGGGGGGCTGACGCTTCCATCGTCTAGGCGGTCCCGCCGGCGGGCGCCACCACCGGCACCGGCGTCGGCTCGACGCCGTATGGATACGGGTCGGCGTCGAAGACGGGGATCCGCTCGAAGTCGTAGACGGGCACGGGCGTCGGGAGCTGGAACTCGGACGACTTCGAGTTCCACGGGTTCGCCACCTCCGGCACACGCTTGAAGATCAACGACGACACGACGTTGTAGAGGAACACGAGCATCGACAGCCCGATCACGTATGCGGACACCGTCACCCAGTCGTTGAGCGGCTTTAGATTCTCCGCGTACGTGACCACGCGTCTCGGCATGCCCATCAGACCGAGCGCGAACAGCGGCCCGAATGTCGAGTTGAACGCGATGAACAGCGACCAGAAGTGGATCTTCCCGAGCCGCTCCGAGAGCTTGTACCCGGTCATCTTCGGGATCCAGTAGTAGATCCCAGCGAAGAACGTGAACACCAGCCCGCCCATGATCGTGTAATGGAAGTGGGCCATCACGAAGAACGTCCCGTGGGTGGTCACGTCGCTCGGCGCGTCTGACAGGAACACGCCGGAGATGCCGCCGAACAGGAAGTTGAACGCCCACCCGAGCACGAACAGCATCGGGACGGTCAGCCGTATTCGTCCGCGCCACAGAGTGCCCATCGCGCACAGGAAGATGAACCCGGTCGGAATCGAGATCAGCTCGGTCGAGAGCATGTAGAACGGCCGCAGGTCGGCGTTGATGCCGCTGACGAACAGGTGGTGCTGCCACACAAAGAAGCTGAGCAGGGTGACCCCGAGCATGCCGGCGACCGCGATCCGGTAGCCCCACAACGGCTTTCGGCAGAACACGGGCAACAGCTCGAGCGCGATTCCGAAGCCCGGCAGCGCGACGATGTACACCTCGGGGTGTCCGAACACCCAGAACAGGTTCTGCCACAGGAAGCTCGAGCCGCCGTTGCCCGGGATGAAGAACGCGGTCTGCACGGTGCGGTCGAACGCCGCCATGAACAGCGACGCCGCCAGCATCGGCGAGGCCAGCAGCATCAGGATCGCCGTCGCCACGACGCTCCACACGAAGATCGGCAGCCGCGTCCAGGTCATCCCCGGGGCGCGCATCGTGATGATCGTCGCCAGCAGGTTGAATCCGAGCAGGGTCATCGACACCCCGACCAGCGCGAAGAATCCGATGTACGCGTCATAGCCGGCAGTGCCCTGGGAACCGAGCGGCTCGTAGCCGGTCCAGCCGGTCTGGAACCCGCCGAAGAAGATCGTCGTGCATAGAACCACGCCGGCCGCCATCAACAGCCAGAACGTGAACGCCTCGATCCGTGGAAACGCCATCCGGCGCGAGCCGATCATCAGCGGCACGAGCCAGTTCGCGAACGGCCCGAGGATCGACGAGGTCATGATCCCCATCATCATCGAGCCGTGCAAGCCGACCAGGGTCAGGTACTGGTTGGGGCCGAACACGTGCGTGTTCGGGTTGAGCAGCTCGGTGCGAATCAGCATCGCGTTGAGCCCGCCAATCGCGAAGAAGAAGCCGATCCCGACCATGTATTGCAACGCCACGACCTTGTGATCGGTGCACAGGCGGAAGTAGCGCCCGAGGCCCTCCTCGGTGCTCTCGTGCTCGGCCAGCGTCGGCGGATATCCGAGCAGCCGACGCGCGGGGTAGTTGCCGAAGCCAAGGCCGATCAGGAAGCCGACCACGCCGAACCCGTAGCCGAGGAAGATCGCGATGTCGTTCTGCCCGGACTCGGTCGAGTAGTAGGCGATGCTGTAAGCGTGTATCCGGCCGCCGATCCAGTAGCCGATCAGGTAGCCGACGATCCCGAGCACGACGCCCGTGAGCAGGTTGAACCCGATCAGGCGCCGCCACACCGGGGGCTTCTCGGCCGTGACTGCGATCGCGCTCATCCGCCTCTCCTCTGGGGATCCGGGAAATAGGTCTTCGAGTACGGCCCCAGCAGCTTCGTCGCCGGCGCGTACTTCACCCGCTGCGCGGCGATCCACGTGGCGAACTGCGCCTTCGTGACCACGTGCCCCGTGTCGAACATGTAGCCGTGCCAGACCCCGCACAGCTCGGCGCAGCGGATGTTGAAGGTCAGCGGCCCCTTCGTGGTGACGTAGGCGATGTTGTTCTCGCCGGGGTTCGCGTCGGCCTTGACGCCGAGCTGGTAGGCCCAGAACGAATGGATCACGTCTAGCGAGGTCACGTTGAACGCGACCGTGGTGTTCGCCGGGATGTCGAGATGCTGCGTCTCGACGCCACCGTAGCCCGGCCAGCGGTAGGTGAACTGCCACTGCTGGGCGATCACCTGGACCTGGAGCGCCGGATCCTTCGCCTGAGCGGGGGCCGCGATCGGGTTTGGCCCCTGGCCTCCGCCGGCGCCGTCGGACAGCAGTCGGACCGTCCCGTAGCCGGCCAGGAACAGGACGATCGTGGTCGTGACCACGACCCACCACATCTGGATCCGCGCGTCGCCGCGGAGCGGCGGGCCGTCGAGCACGACGCCGGGCTCACGCTCGCGGAACACGATCACCGCGTACAGGAACCACACGATGACCCCCAGCGCTATCGGCGTCGAGAGGCCGAACAGCACGGTGTTGTCGCTGACCTGGCCCGCCGACTGGACCGTTCCGTTGCCGGGCGGCACGATCGGCGCGAGCACGAAGATCACGAGCGGCGTCGCGATGATGCTCGCGACGAGCCAGATCAGCAGAACGCGGCGGAAGTGGTTGACCTCGCTCATCGAACGGGGCTCACACGACCTTGATGAAGCCGTCCATGTAGCCGACCGTCTGCATCGGCCCACCAAAGCCCTGGATGAAGCCCGCGGCGCACGGGACGAAGCACTGCCAGCGATACAGGCCCTTGGCCGGCGTGCGGAACGTGAACGAGATCGTCTCGTGGTCCATGCTGAGCGGGCACGGCGCGTTGCTGCACGGGTTCTTGGCGCTGTTCGAGATGCCGAGCAGCGGCACTGACAGGCCGATGTCCGGGATCGCGAACACGTGCGACGCCGCGTCGGGGTCGATTGTCTGCGTCGTCTTGCCGTTCAGCAGGAAGGTGCCGCCGATCGTGCCCGTGGCCTGTCCGATGAACGGGTTGCGGAGTCCGGTCTGCGAGTCGAACTGGTAGATCGTGACGTGCACGAGCGAGTTCGCTGGCAGCACGAACGTCGTCTCGTGGCGCCAGTTGGTGTCGTTCGCGTCGGTGACGTAGTAGGAAACCCAGTCCGGATGCGGGTCGTTGAGCGCGGCCGCCGGCACCACCCCGAGCGTCAAGCTCGTAACCGGGCCGACGCGGGTGGCGGCGACCGAGCCGGGGACGTTCGTCAGGTAGAGGCCGATGTATAGGCCGATCGCGACACAAACGATTGCGGTCGCAAGCGTCACACCCAACACCCGTTTGCCGTACGAGCTCATCTCAGTCGCTCTCTCCCTCGGGCCCGAGTTATATATTCCCCTGCGGCGCCAGAGCCCTAAATGACGGCGATGTCATCGGGCCGTCATTTACACGTCATCTGCCCGGCAGTATCGTCTCGCGAGCCGTGGGGGCTCGAAAGAGCTAATGCGAATATTGATAGTGGAGGATGAGGCTCGGATTCGCACCTTCCTTGCGCGGGCGTTCGAGGCCGAGGGCTTCGGCGTGGACGTCGTCGCGGACGGCGAGCAGGGCCTCACGCGGGCACTCGCCGGCAACTACGACCTCGTGATCCTCGACCTGCTGCTGCCCGGTTGCAGCGGCCTGGACGCGCTGCGCGAGTTGCATCGCGAGCGGTCCGATCTACCGGTGCTGATCCTGTCGGCGCGCAGCGACCTCCGGGTCAAGCTCCGCAGCTTCGAGCTCGGGGCCGTGGACTACGTCGCCAAGCCGTTCTCGCTCGACGAGCTGCTGGCACGGGCCCGCGTTCAGCTGCGCCGGGCTCGCGTCGCTGACAACGGCACAGTGATCCGCGTCGGGAGCCTCGAGCTCGACCTCGCGCGCCGGCAGGCGCGGGTCGGCGAGGTCGTGGCGGACCTGGCCGATCGCGAGTTCCGGCTGCTGCACTTCCTGCTGTCGCACGTCGGCGAGGTAGTCAGCCGCGAGCGGCTGCTCTCGGAGGTGTGGGGATACGACTTCGATCCGAGATCGAACGTCGTCGACGTCTGCATCAGGCGGTTGCGCCGGCGCCTCGGCCCGGACGCCCCGATCGAGACCGTGCGCAATGGGGGTTACCGTGCGGCCGCTTGAGCTTCGCCGGTCACTTCGACGCTACCGACTGGAGCTGCTGTGGGTGGCGTTCGCCATCGCCAGCTACTCCGCGGTCGTGGCCTTACCCGACGGGCCGACGATCGTGTGCGGGGCCCCGCTGCTGGCCCTGATTGTCGTGCTGACGCTGCGGCACGGCCGTCGCCGTCACCATGAGCTGGATATCGCTCAGGCACGAGCCGAGGAGCGCCGCTCGATGCTCGAGCGCCAGGAGCGGTTCATGCACGACGCCTCGCATGAGTTGCGCACGCCGGTGACGATCGCCCGCGGACACCTCGAGCTGCTGCTGGGGAACGGCTCCGATGCCGAGCTCGACATCGCGCTCGACGAGCTGGCGCGGATCGACGCGATCGTCGACCGGCTGTTGCTGCTCGCGACCGCCGATCAGCCCGACTTCCTGCATATCGGCGGGGTCGAGGTCGAGCCGTTCCTCGAGGACGTGTTCATGCGTTGGTCGGAGGTGGCGCCGCGGGCCTGGCGGCTCGGCCCGCTCGATGCCGGGACGGTCGCGGTCGATCCCGACCGCCTGCGCGCGGCGCTCGACGCGCTGGTCGAGAACGCGATCAAGTACACGCGCAAGAACGACGCGATCGAGCTCCGCGCGGTCAGCGACGGGCCGGGACAGCTGCTGATCGAGGTCGAGGACGAGGGCTGCGGGGTCCACGAGGATGCGCTCGTGCGGATCTTCGACCGCTTTGCCCGGGCCGATGAGGCGCGCACGCGGTCGACCGGCGGGGTCGGACTCGGGCTGGCGATCGTGGACGCGATCGCCAAGGCTCACGGCGGGCGCTGCACGGTCACGAACACCGGGCACGGCTCGATCTTCGCGCTCGGACTCCCGGCGTTTGCCGCCGGCGCAGACGGGACTCGCTCAGCTCCCGCCGGCGTCGAGCTGTTCGAACGAGTGGATATCGACCTCGCCGGTATGCAGGGTGCCGGTCGCGACCAGCGTCGGCGTGGTCACGACACCTCCCCGCACGCCTGACTCGAAGTCGCCGCGCACGCGCGCCTGGACCGAATCGCTGCGCCGGTCCGCGTCGAACCGCTCGACGTCGAGGCCGAGCGCCCGCGCCCGCGACCACAGGTGCGGATCCTCGAGCCGTCCCTGGTCGCCGAACAGCAGGTCGTGCATCTCCCAGAAGCGGCCCTGGAGCGCCGCCGCCTCGGCCGCGCACGCCGCCGGCCAGGCGCGGGGATGGCTCGAGCGAACCGGGAAGTGCCGGAACGCGATCCGCAGACGGGCTGCTCGGAGCTTCAGCTCCGCTGCCGCGCAGTAGGGGCACTCGAAGTCCGCGTACACGATCACGAGCGGGGCGCTGTCCGGGCCCCTGAGGTGGTCCTGTTCGCGCAGCCCGGGAAGCGGAGCCGAGCTGAGATCGGTCAAGCCCGACTTGACCCGGCAGCGATCGCGTCGAGGCCGTCGAAGATCAGGTTGGCCCCGGGCAGCTCGGCCGGCGACGGGGCCTGATAGCTCCACCCCACCACGGCGTCGGGTCCGACGATCACCAGCGCGCGCTGCGGGAAGCCGCCGGGGTGATAGACGCCGAACGCGCGACAAGCCGCCCCCTTGGGCTCGAAGTCCGACAGCTGCGCAATGTTGACGCCGAGCTTCTGTCGAAACGCCGTCTGCGACCAGCGCGCGTCACAGGACACGCCGTACATGGTGGCGCCGCGCTTGGCCAGGTAGTCGCTGAGCACGTCCTCGTAGAGCGCGATCTGATCGCTGCACACCGGACTGAACGCGAACGGATAGAACACGAGCACGGTCGTGCTGCCCTCGAGATCGGTGCGCGTGAACTCGCTGCCGTCCTCGCGCATGAGCGTGAAGTCCGGCACCGAGGAGCCGGCCGGGATGGGCCCGCCGGCGGAGGGGTCGCTCACCGTCGCAGGCCGAGCTCGCGCAGAATCGTGCGATACCGCTCGAGATCCTCGTGGCGCAGGTAGTTCAGCAGCCGGCGCCGCCGGCCCACGAGCATGAGCAGACCGCGCCGCGAATGGTGATCCTTGCGGTGCTCGCGCAGGTGGTCGTTGAGGTCGTTGATCCGCGCGGTCAGCAGCGCGATCTGGACCTCGGTCTTGCCGGTGTCGGCGGGGCTGTCGCCGTACTTGGCGGTGAGCTCCTGCTTGCGTTCCTGGGTGATGGCCATCGGTTGGGTGAGGCTAGCAGGCCGCCCGTTCGCAATGCTCGCGCGTGAGCGCGACGTCGCGCTGCATCTGTTCGACCAGGGCCTCGGGCGACTCGAACCGTCGCTCCCCGCGCAGGCGCGCGAGGAAGTCGACGCGGAGCGTCCGTCCGTACAGATCGCCCGCGAAGTCGAGCAGGTACGCCTCGACCAGTAGCCCCCGGCCGGTGCCGAACGTGGGCCGCACGCCGATGCTGACCGCGGCACACGCCTCCGCGGTGCGCGCGGCGTAGATCCCGTGGCCCGGGCACACGAGCGCCTCGTCGGGGACGAGATTGGCGGTCGGGAACCCGAGCGTCCGGCCGCGCTGGTCGCCCTGGACGACCTCGCCCCGGAGCTGGAACGGCGCGCCCAGGAAGCGCGTGGCGGTCTCGACCTCGCCGGCCAGCACGAGCCCGCGGATGTGACTCGAGGAGACGATCTCGCCGTCGACCTCGACGAGCGGCACGACCCGGGTCTCGAACCGCCCGTCGGCGGCGAGCCGCTCGGGATCGCCGGCTGCCAGGTGGCCGAAGCGGAAGTTCTCCCCCACCGATACGCGCGTCGCGCGCAACCGCTCGACCAGCACGTCGTCCACGAACTCCGCGGCCGTCTGGTGGGCGAATCCGTCGTCGAATGGGATCACCACGAGCTCGTCGACCCCGAGCGCCTCGATCAGTTCGGCCTTGACCTCGAGGCTCGTGAGCAGCTTCGGCGCAGCCTCCGGACGGATCACGCGCAATGGATGGGGCTCGAACGTGAGGACCGTGTCGCTGCCGCGGATCACCTCGCGGTGTCCGAGGTGGACGCCGTCGAACTCACCGACCGCCACTCGCCGCGGCCGCGCCCGGACCTCGGACAGCATCGTCACTCGCATCGGCGCGGAAGGCTAGCGGCCGGGTCCACAAGACTAACTCTCTCAGCCCCGGAGACCGACGATCGGGGCGAGCAGGCCCCCGGGACGCGGTTCGGCCAGCGCTATCAGTCCGTCGGCGTCGGTCAACCTGACCACCCCACCCTCGGCCCCGGCTACGTCCCCCGCCACCGCGCCACCGTGCCCGGCTCGCCGTGCCCGATCGGGATCGAGCCGGACCTCGGGCATGAAGCCGAGCGCGGCGTCGAGGCCGATGATCCGCTCGGGATCAGCGTCTGCGACCGCGAACCGACCGATCGCGGTGCGGCGGAGCTGCTCGCAGTAGGCATCGCCGAGATCCGCGATCAGGCTCCGCACGTACGTCCCAGACGAGCACTCGATCGTGAAGCCGCGCCGGTCACCGTCACGCCAGCGCTCGTCGAACCGATAGACCTCGACGACGCGCTCGGCGAGCTCCACCTCCTCCCCGGCGCGGGCGAGCGTGTACGCCCGCCGGCCGCCGACCTTGACCGCCGAGAACGCCGGCGGACGCTGACGAACCGAACCGGTCGGCAGATTCAGGTCGCCGTCGGGCACCACGCCGGTGCTCACCACCTCCCCCTCCGGATCGCCGGTCGAAGAGGTCGCCCCGAACCGGGCCGTCGCCTCGTACGTCTTGCGCAGCGCCATCAGGAACCGCTGCACGCGCGTGGCGCGACCGACGAGGATCAGCAGCAACCCAGTCGCGAACGGATCGAGCGTGCCGGCGTGACCAATCTTGCGCCGGCCGAGCGCGCGCCGCATCCGCGCGACCGCATCATGCGAGGTGATGCCGGCCGGCTTGTCGAACAGGACGACGCCGTCGAACGGGTCGCCGGTCACTTGGACAGTTGCTGGGCGACTTCCTCACGCAGGAAGGCGACCAGCTCGTCCCACTCCAACGAAGTCGAGAAGCCTGCCGCCTGACGGTGACCGCCACCACCCTGAACGCGCGCGATGGCCGACACGTCGACGCGCTCGTCGCTGGCGCGAAGCGACACCTTGCGGGCCCGTTCGCCGTCGGAGTTGTTCCCGGTCCGCTCGCGGATCAGTGCCGCGACCGCTGTTCCCTCGAGCGCACGCAGGTGGTCGATCACACCTTCGGAGTAGCTCTCCTCGGCGTCCGACTCGGCGAAGTCGTGCGCGTCGAGTTCGGTGACGGTCAGGCGTCCATCGTCGAAGCGGTGGATCTTGGCGAGCCCGCGGGCGAGCAGCGCCAGCTTGCCGTACGGGACGCCCTCGTATACGCGCCGGTAGATCTCGTGAACGTCGACGCCGGCCTCGATCAGGTCGGCGGCCATCTCGTGTGCCCGCGGACCGGTGTTCTCGTACATGAAGCGGCCGGTGTCGGTGATCAACCCGACGTACAGCGCCTCGGCGATGTTGAGCGTCGGCTTGACCCCCAGGCCGTGCATCAGGTCCCACACGATCTCGGCCGTGCACGACGCTTCGGGCAGCACGTAGTTGACCGTGCCGAACAGCGTGTTGTCGTGATGGTGATCGATGTTGACGATGTGCGCACCCGGATGGCGGAACGCCACCGCCGGGTTGCGTTCGAGGTTGCCGCAGTCAAGGAACACGATCGTGCGCTCGTCGAGGTCCTCGGGCGGCGAACTCACGAGGCCGGAGAGCTCGAAGAACTGGTACTCGTGCGGCAGCGGCAGATCGCTCGCGTCGATGAACATCAGGCAGTCGCTGCCCGTGAGGGTCAGGATCCCCTGCATCGCGATCAGCGAGCCGAGCGCGTCGCCGTCGGGATTCTCGTGGGCGACGACGATCAGCTTGTCGGCCGAGCGGAGCTCGGCGAGTACGAGATCGCGGTCGGGCGCCGCACCGTTCTCACCCATCTGGCCCCCGCCCACCCGGTCCCTGGTCGAGCAGCTGCGAGATCCGCATCCCGCGATCGATCGACTCGTCATATGAGAACGTGATCGCCGGCGTGTGCTTGAGCGAGAGCTCGGCCGCGACCCGGCCCTGAAGGAAGCCGCGAGCGGAGCGCAACCCCTCGAGCGTGTCCGACCGCGTCTGGTCGTCCCCGAGGACGCTGACGTAGACGCGCGCATGGCGCAGATCGGGGCTGGTCTTGACAGCGGTCACAGTCACGAACCCAACACGTGGATCCTTGAGATCCTTGGCGATCGCATCGCTCAGAACGACTCTCACGGCCTCGTCGACGCGACGCATCCGGGCGTCGCCCATCCTACCCGCTCCCTCGGGGTCGAGTAACACGGCTGTTAGCGCTCACTCGTACAGATCCTCCACCGAGGCGATGATCCGCTGGACCCGCACCTGCTCCGGCCAGCGCGCGTCGAGCCAGCGCTCGACGTTGTCGGCCGCCGCCGCCAGCACGGCCAGCGACCCGCCCGTCAGCGCGGCGGTCAGCCTCGCCCGCTGCCACAGGTCCTGGTGATCGACCTCGGCGACCGCGGCTCCGAGCCGGCCGTGAAGCTGCGCCTTGATCGAGGACAGCTCCTTGCGCTTGCTCTTGAGGCTGCCGGCGTCGGGGAAGTGCAGATCGATCACGAGAACCGCGACGAAGCCGCTGTCCGACATCGGCGGCCACCCCGGATCTACACGAGCTCGCGTTCGACCTGGCGCGTGGCGTAGGTCTCGAGCACATCGCCTTCCTTGACGTCGGCGAAGTCCCTGAGCACGATTCCGCAGTCGTAGCCGGCCGCTACCTCGCGCACGTCCTCGTTGAAGCGGCGCAAGCTCTGGATCTCGCCGTCGTAGACGACCGTCCCGTCGCGGACCAGGCGGACCTTCGACCCGCGCGTGATCCTGCCCTCGGTGACGTGGCAGCCGGCGATCGTGCCCACGCGCGAGGCCCGGAAGATCTGGCGCACCTCGACCGACCCGAGCGCGTCCTCGACCTCCTCGGGAGCGAGCATGCCCTGCATCGCGTCGCGGAGCTCCTCGATCGCGCGGTAGATCACTGAGTAGTGACGAATCTCGACGCCCTCGCGGTCGGCCACCTGGCGGGCATCGCCGACCGGCATGACGTTGAAGGACAGGATCACAGCGCCGGAGGCGGACGCGAGCATCACATCGGACTCCGACACGGCGCCGACGGCGCCGCGGATCACGTTGACCGAAACCTCGTCCTGCGGCAGCTTCGCGATCTCGTCCTGAATCGCCTCGAGCGACCCGGCCACGTCTGATTTGAGCACCAGGTTCAGCTCCTGGACGCCACTCTTGAAGATGTCCTCGAGCGAGACCTTCTTGCCCGAGCGCCGGGCCAGCGCCTCGGCCTTCAGGCGGGTGGCCCGCTCGCCGGCGAGCTGCCGGGCCCGCCGCTCGTTCTCGACCACGCGGACGTGCTCGCCGGCCTCGGGCACGCCGTCGAACCCGAGCACCTCGACGGGTTCGCCGGGCAGCGCCGCGTCGACGCGCTGGCCGAGGAAGTCGTGCATGGCCCGGACCCGGCCCCAGTGCGCGCCGGCGACGAGCGCGTCGCCGACCTCGAGCGTGCCGCGACCGATCAGAATCGTCACCACCGGGCCGCGGCCTGGATCGAGCTTGGATTCGATCACGGTTCCCGACGCCGGGGCATCCGGGTTGGAACGCAGCTCCTCGATCTCGGCCATCACCAGGATCGTCTCGAGCAGATCCTCGAGGCCTTCCCTGGTCTTCGCCGAGACGTCGACGAACTCGGTCTCGCCGCCCCACTCGACGGGCTGCAGGCCAAGCTGCGCCATCTCCGCGCGAACGCGGTCGGGCTGCGCGCCCTCCTTGTCAATCTTGTTGACGGCGACCAGCATCGGCACGGCCGCTTCCTTGGCGTGGTCGACCGCCTCCTGCGTCTGGGGCTTCACGCCGTCGTCGGCGGCGACCACGATCACGGCGATGTCGGTGACCTTGGCGCCGCGGGCGCGCATCGCCGTGAACGCCTCGTGACCGGGCGTGTCAAGGAACGTGATCTCCCTGCCGTCCCGCTGGACCTGATACGCGCCGATGTGCTGGGTGATGCCGCCGGCCTCGCCGGCCGCGACCTGCGTCCGCCGGATGGCGTCGAGCAGCGAAGTCTTGCCGTGGTCGACGTGGCCCATGATCGTCACCACCGGAGGCCGCTCGACCAGCTGCTCCTCGGCATCGTTGAACACCGGCTCGGACGTCGTCTCGTCCTCGGAATGGACGATCTCCACTTGCTTGCCGAGCTCGGCCGCGAGCACCTGGATAGCGTCGTCGGAGAGCGTCGTCGTCAGCGTCTTCATCTCGCCGAGCGCCATCAGCGCCTTCATGACCTCGGGCACCGGGACGGCGAGGTACTCGGCGACGTCCTTCACCGTCGACCCGGAGTTGATCCGGATCGCGTCGGTCTCCGCGCGCGCCGTCAGCGACATGGACGGACGCGACTCGGCCTCGTCGTCATACACGCCGCGGCGACGGCGGCCTCGCCGTTGCCGGCGCGGGGGCTGGTTGGAAGCGGGGGGGCCGCCGGTGTTGCGGCGCGAAGCTTGCGAGTCGATCACCACGCGCCGCCGGCCGCCGGCGTTGCCGGGCGCGCGCTCACCCTGGAGCGAGTCGCGGGTCGGGCGCTTGTGCCCGGCGTCGCCGCCCGAGGGTCCGTTGTCGCCGCTGCGGGCGGGCGCTTCGCCACCGTTACTAGGCGGACCGGCGGCAGTATCGCGGGCGGGAGCATCGTCGGACGGGCGACCGCGAGCGGGTCCATCGTCATTGGCGCGACCGCGGGCCGGAGCCGGAGCATCGTCGGTCGCGCGACCGCGACCTGTTGGTCCATCGGCTCGAGCGGGGGGCGCGTCATTGCGTTCGCTGCGCCCGCGGGCGGGCGCGTCGCTCTTGGCGCGCGCGAGCCTGTCGCCCGAGCCGGCGCGGGCGCCCTCGCGTGGCGCCGGCTTCGCTGCGGCCGGCGCGGCCTTCTGGCCGGCGCCGTTGCCGGTACCTTGGCCGGTACCGTCGCCGTCACCCAAAATTCGCCGGGCCTGGGCCTCATCGACCGACGACGAGACCGCCTTGACCTCCAGGCCGCCCGCCTTCAGCCGCTCGAGGACGTCCTTGGCGGCGAGCCCATGCTCCTTGGCGATCTGATGCACACGTTTATTCATCTACATCCAGTGTAGGCGCCTAGTCGCCACCGTTCGCGGCGGCCTGGACCTGATTGGTGGCCTTGCCCTCGAGCGCCTGGTGGGCCTCGATCCCGCAGTAGTGCGATCCGGGCAGCGCCGCGTTCGGGCACCGCCGGCCGTTGGACAGGATTGCCGCGCAGCGTCCCTGCGCCTCTTCCTGCTCGTAGCCGTGCTCGGCCTCCTCGGCCGCGAACTCGGTCTCCGAGCGGATGTCGATCCGCCAGCCGGTCAGTCGCGCGGCGAGGCGCGCGTTCTGACCCTCGCGGCCGATCGCCAGCGACAGCTGATCGTCCGGGACGATCACGGTCGCCTGCTTGCCGGCGTCGTCGACCAGGACCTCGCGCACGCGCGCGGGCGACAGCGCCTTGGCCACGAACCGGGCGGGCTCGTCGTTGTAGGGGATGATGTCGATCTTCTCGCCGCGCAACTCGGATACGACCATCCGCACGCGCGAGCCGCGAGGGCCGACGCATGCGCCGACCGGATCGACGCCGTCGACGTGCGATACGACCGCGATCTTCGAGCGGTAACCCGGCTCGCGAGCGACGTTCGTGATCTCCACCAGACCGTCGGCGATCTCCGGCACCTCCAGCTCGAACAGCTGCTTGATCAGCTCGGGGTCGCGTCGGGAGACGATGATGCTCGGACCCTTGGTCGAGTTCGAGACGTCCTTGATGACCGCCTTGATCCGCTGGGAGTGGTCATAGCGCTCACCCTCGACCTGCTCGGACTTCGGGAGCAGCGCTTCGACCCGCTCGCGCAGCTGCACGAGCGTGTAGCGCGAGTCGGACTGCTGCACGATGCCGGTGATCAGCTCGCCTACGCGATCGCGGTACTCCTCGAACATCATGTCGCGCTCGGCCTCGCGGATCCGCTGGAGAATCACCTGCTTGGCCGTCTGGGCCGCGATCCGCCCGAAGTCGTGCGGGGTCACGTCCTCGGTCTCGATCTGGTCCTCGTACTCCTTGAGCTTCTCGAGATCGATCTCGGGCTCGGGCGGCTCGCGCATCTCGCCTGTCTCGGGGTCGACCGTCGGCTGCTGGTCGGGCGTCGCCTCCACGAGCAGCTGCTCCTCCAGCTCGGGCGGGATCTTCAGCTCCCAGACCTTGAAGTCGCCGCTGTCGCGGTCCATTTCGACCTTCGCGTAGCGGGCCGCTTCGGGCGTCTTCTTGTATGCCGACAAGAGCGCGTCTTCGAGCGCCTCCATCAGCTTCTCGGAGGAGATGTTCTTTTCGGCTGCGAGGCCGCGAACGGCCTCGACGATCTCTCTCGACATGGCTTCAGTCTCCAGGTACGAGGTTGGAGCGGGCGATTTGCTCGTAGGGAATCGTGACGACGCCCTCAGGGGCCGCGATCGTCACATCGTTGTCCGATGCTCCGACCAGTTCCCCTGTCACGCTCTTGTGGCCGTCCTTGGCGTCCCGCAGGCGCACGCTCGCATGCCGGCCGAGGAAGCGGGTGTAATGCTGGGGCTTGGTCAGCGGACGGTCTTGCCCCGGGGAGGACACCTCGAGCGAGTATCGGTCGCGGTATTCGGTCAGGAGCCCCGAGACGCGCTCGCACAGAGCGAGCGACACGCCCTCTGGATGATCGATGAACAGTCGCAGCGTGGCCGGGTAAACGACCTCGGCGAGCAGCACCTCGACGTCCGGCTCGCTGGCGGCGAGCCGACCTTCGATCTCCGTTTCGAGGTGGCGTTCATCGGGCTGCACTTCGGGTCTCCTCCATCGCAAAACTCATAAAAAAAGCGGGCACTCAGCGCCCACTTTGGGTACTGCCGCCGGGAACACCCGGCGCTCGACTTCTGCTCTCAGATTAGCACCGGGGCGCGGGCGTGACACGCCTCGGGCGCCCCGCTGCGAGTGATCGCGGGCGGGCCGGTGTCGCGCTTCACGCGAGGGGCGCCGACGCGTGTCCACCCCCGCGCCCTCGCCTCCGTATGGCCGCCGCGCCGGGGACCCGACCGCCGGCATCCCCTCGCCCGCGCCTCGTTTGAAGCTGGGCCTCGCTGCGCTCGGCGTCCGTGGGGCCGGGTGGCCCGTCCGGACAGGGTCGCGTTACTCGTCCGGGTCGCTGTCGCCGGCGCGCGCGCGGGCGCGGTCGCGGTAGATGCGGTAGTCGTGCCGGCCGGGCGCCATGCCCGCGGCCTGCGCCAGCGGCATCCGTGCCTCGGCGTGGCGGCCGAGCATCTGCAGCGAGCGACCGAGGCAGAACAGCGCATAGTCGTTCGTGGGCGCGCGATCGATCACGGCCGCGAACTCGTCGGCCGCCTCCTCGTAGCGCTGAGCGCCGAACAGGGCCCGGCCGAGCGCCTCGCGGATCGAGGTCTTGTCGGGGGCCAGGTCGCGCGCGCGAGCGAGCGGGATCGTCGCCTGGTAGTGGTGGCCAGCCTCGAGCAGCTCGCTGCCCTTTATGAACAGCTCATAGACGTCTTCCATTGACCCCTATTTTATTCCGCGACCGGCGCGCTTTCGCGACCGCGGCGGCCGCGCTTTCGCGACGGACGCGGCGGCAGCGCCCACAGGGCACGGACAGCGCCGCCGAGGCCGAGCCCGGCCCGGAGCTGTGCACGCAACGCCCGCCGCTGTCCGAGCGTCGGCACCTCCGTGCCGTCGGCGAACCGCGCGGCGCGGAGCGTACGCACGTACGCCGCGGCCTCGGGCGAGGTGCGGAAGCGTCGCTCGACCGCCACGAGCGTCACGCCGTCGGAGATCGGCCGTCCACTCCGGGCCAGCGCGCGCTCGAGCTCGGCGAGCAGCCCCTCTGGACCTAGCGGGGCATTGCGGCGCCAGGCGAGGAACGCGACCGCGAGCAGCGCCGCGCCCACCGCCAAGCTCACCGGCAGGACCATGCCGACCGTGCCGCCTCCGTGCCCCCCGAGGTGAGCGCCCGCCGCGCGGGCCGGCGTGGAGACGTGCTTGGTGGGCCCGAGCGCGCTTGGGCCGAGGAACCCGGCGGTCGGCGAGCTCGAGGTGTGGCCGCCGCGCGCCGGCGCGCTCGCCGGCGTCGGATCGAACGTGACCCAGCCGTAGTGCGGGAACCACGCCTCGACCCAGGCGTGCGCGTCGACGTCGGTCACGAACCACTGGTTGGTGGTCTGGTCATAGGTGCCGGTCGTGAACCCCGTCGAGACCCGCGCCGGGACCCCGCCCATCCGGAGCAGCAGCGCCATCGCCCCGGCGAACTGCTGGCAGTAGCCGAGCTTGTTCACAAACAGGAACGTGGCCAGCGGATCGGCGGTCAGCGGCGGGTACTCGTTGTAGCTGAAGCCGTTGGCCGGCGACAGGTAGCTCATCACCCGCTGAACGAACGCGTACGGCGTCTTGGACTTGCCGGCGAGCGACTGGGCGAGCGTGTACGCCTGCGCGTACGGCGAGCTACGGATCGCTGCGGCGCCGGGGAAGCCCTGCGGGTTGGTCTCGTCGCGCGGGGCGGCGTGGCTGCCGAACTTCGGGAACACGACCGACTGCGCGCGAACGCCGTCCGACGGCGGGTTCTGGGGCATCGTCAATGCCAGGTCGGACTGCTCGACGTCGGTTTCGTAGTTCTCGCCCGCCTTGGCGAGCTGCGAGGAGCTCGGATGCGGCGAGTACACCTGCACCGTGTAGGCGTCGCCGGTGCTGAGCGGGGTCGACGCCGTCCAGGTGCCCACGCTGTCCCCCGGATCCGGCGGACTCGTGAGATGCTGCGGGGGATCGGCCGCGTATCCGGCGGCGATCACCTGGTTGGTGTTCATCGCGCGGATCGTCACCTTGAGGTTCTGGGTGTAGCGCTTGATCGTGCGGGCGCTCACGCCCTCGAGGCCGCCGGCGGTGGTGAACGGTCCCTCCGCCCAGCCGGAGCCGTCGAACGTGTCGAGGTTCTCCGTCTTCCAGTACTCCCCGCTCCACGCTTTGGGGGACGCCTGCACCTCGAGCACGGTGTTGCCGGTCCGCGGCCACAACAGCGGCCCGTAGCGCTGGGTCCAGTCGAACCGGTCAATGTGCGCGGGCGTGAAGCCGCGCGTGAGCGCCTCGTAGTTGATCCAAGGCGAGTGCTGAGTGAGCGAGGGAGCGACGGCCAGCCCGATCGCGCCGGTCGCCGCGCACGCGAGCAGCACTCCACCCCGGCGGCCAGGCGGTACCCGCTCTCCCCACATGAAGAACGCCAGGAGGGCGAACAGCAGCAGGCCCTGGAGGTAGGGGAAGCCGGGGTGGACCAGCGTGGCCGGGACGACCACCAGCGCGATCAGCGGTAGGGCGGCGCCGGCGCGGCGGATGTCGCCGAGCGCCAGCGGCGCGAACGCGAGCAGCATCGCCGCGTCGAGCAGTAGCACCGCCGCCCCGAGCATGATCACAGTCCTGGCCCACTCGTTTATCCCGCTGTAAGGGACGAGGATCCCGGGCAGCGTCGACAGCCCCTCGCCGATCCCGTTGGCGGTGACCGCCACGCGCAGGTGGACCGTCCACGACAGCGGCACCCCGCTGATCGGGAACGCCACCAGCACCACGATCAGGGCGAGCCACCCGCCGACCACGCTCGGGGACTCGGTCCCGCCCCGCATCGCCGCCACCGCGCGCTCGCGCTCGAGCAGCACCGGCGCGATACCGGCCAGGGCGAGCGCCACGCCCAGCAGTCCCAGCAGCCGCCACGTCGGCGCCGGTTGCATCAGCGTCCCCCAGCGCAGCACGCCGTACAGACCGAGCGCAGCGAACGCCACGAGCCTGAGCGCAGGGCGATCGGTGGCGCCTGCTATTCCCCGCCGGCGCGGGCCCGCGTCCTTGCGGGCGGGCCCCAGCACCGCGACCTGGGTAGTCGAGCTCACGCCGCGTGCTCGGTCGCCCGGCGCCCGCCGGTGACGAGGAAGCCCACGCAGCCCGCCACCTCAAAGCTGACCCGGGAACGAGGCTGGGTCGCCAGCTCCCTAGGGACCACGACGATCGCGGCTCGGGCCCCGGCGCCCGCCAGCCCGGGCGGCAGGACCGCCTGCGGCGTCGCGGAGACGTACAGGACCTGGGAGGACCGGGCGCCGCGGGCGAGCCCGGGAGCCCGCGTTCCGGGGCCGCCCTCGACCAGCGCCAGCTTGGTGTGGGCAACCGGCCACGCGGTCAGGTCCGGCTCGACCTCGAACGGGCGGAAGTCGCCCGGCAGCAACAGACCGCAACCGGTGCGCTTCCCGAGCTCGAGCACGAGCGAAGCCGCGGCCCGGACCGCCGCGTCGAGATACTCGAGCGGTCCGTCACAGCGGGCGTCGAGGACTACCAGTGGGCGCGACTCGGTGTCGGCGCGCAGCCGCCGCTCCAGCAGCCCGGCCCCGCGCGCGAGCGCCGCCCAGTGGATCCGGGAGGCCGGCGTGCCCTGGCGGTAGGGCCGCAGGCCGTCGACCTCGGTTGCGCCGAATGGCTCGAGCGGGGCCGCGCCGGTGGCCCGGCGCCACTTCTCACCCGCCCCTGGAACCCACTTGACGCGCTCGGTGCGCGGCAGCACGAGCAGCTCCTGCGCCGGCGACGGGCTCTCGCGTACGATCCGCGCGAGCTCGAGCGCGTCTGAGACGATCAGCATCGGCGGGTCGATTCGTCGCATCCCGCGTCGGGGGAACGAGGCGACGATCCGCACACTGGCGCTTGTGCCTCCCGAGACGACCGACACCGACGTACGGATCGACACGGACTCCCCGACGAGCGGATCGAACACCGCCGCTCCCGGAAGGCCCCAGTGCCCGCGCTTGACCTCGATCGTCGCCTCGATCGGCTCCTCCTCGACGACCCGCTGGGAGTCGAGCGTGCGCTCTATGCTCGCGCCGTGGGCGGCGAGCACGACCCACACCGGTGCGACGATCCCGAGCAACGTGATCGCCACGCCCGGGACGAACAGCGGCACGGCATCGAACAACAGCGCGACCAGGATCAGCGCCAGCCCGGCGACCGCGACCGCCGCCGCCCGCTTCACCGCACACGCACCACCTCGTCCGGCGGTTGAGCGGAGGCGCCGCCGGTCCTCACAGCGCTCTCACCGACGAGATCGCGTCGGTCACGACGTCCGTGGCCGCCCGGCGCGACGACTCAGGCGCGAGCACGAGCCGATGCGATAACACCGGCTGGGCCAGCGCCTGGACGTCGTCCGGCAGTGCATGGTCGCGGCCCTGCATCATCGCGTACGCCTTGGCTGCGCGGAGGAGCAGCAACCCGGCGCGCGGACTGGCGCCGAGGTCGACGCGGGGGTCCTCGCGCGTGCGCCACAGCACCTTCACGATGTAGTCGCGCAGCGGCTCGGACGCGCGCACTCGCTTGGCCGCGTCCTGGGCGGCGAGTACCTCGGCCGCCGTGGCGACAGGCGTCAGCGTCAGCACACGATCGCCGGCCTCGTGGTCGGCGAGCATCCCGGCCTCGGCGCCGCGCGACGGGTAGCCGAGCGAGATCCTGATCATGAACCGGTCGACCTGCGCCTCGGGCAGTGGGTAGGTGCCCTCGTATTCGATCGGGTTCTGGGTGGCGAGCACGATGAACGGCCGCGCCAGCTCGTGGGTGTGCACGTCGACGGTCACGCGCCGCTCCTGCATGCACTCGAGCAGGCCGGACTGGGTCTTCGGCGAGGCGCGGTTGATCTCGTCGACGAGGACCACGTTCGCGAACACCGGACCAGGCCGGAACTCGAACCGCGACTCGCGCTGGTCGTAGACGTTGGTTCCGACCACGTCGGCCGGCAGCAGGTCCGACGTGCACTGCACGCGCGCAAACTGGCAGTCGATCGACCGGGCCAGCGCCCGCGCGAGCGCCGTCTTGCCGACGCCGGGATAGTCCTCGATCAGCACATGACCCTCGGCCAGCAGGGCCACCATCAGGTGCGTTAGCGTCTCCTCGCGTACCTGTACGGCAGTGGCTACGTTGCCCGCGAGCCGCCGCGCGAGCGCGGCGAACGCCTCACACTCTTGCTGGGCTACGGGTGTCTGCTCGGGCTCCATCCGTCCCACCCCTGGCTGTGCGTAGTCGCTCCACTTCGTCAAGGACCGCCTGAGCGACCCGTTCCTTCCTGGCCCGCGGCACATGCCGCTCGCCCCCATCGGCGGTGAGGATCGTAACCTCGTTGTCGTCGGACTCGAACCCGATCCCCGATCCGGCGATGTCGTTGACGACGATCGCGTCCAGCCGCTTGCGCTCGAGCTTGCCGCGGCCGTGCTCGACGGCGCCGTCCCCGTGCTCGGCGGCGAACCCGACGAGCGTCTGATCCGGGCGCCGGAGCTCGGCCAGCGCGCTCAGCACATCCTCGGTGCGCTCTAGCACGAGCTTGGGGACTCCGTCCTCCTTCTTCAGCTTGCGGTCGACCGGGCCTGCCGGGCGGAAGTCGGCGACGGCCGCGCTCATCAGCAGGACGTCGCAGCCCTCGAGCTCGCGCCGGCAGGCTGCGGCCAGCTCGGCGGCGGTCTGCACGGCGCTCACGCGAACGTGCAGCGGCGGCTCGAGCGCCACGTTCGCGGCGATCACGGTGACCTCTGCGCCCCTGCGAGCAGCCTCGCGCGCGAGCGCGAACCCCATCCGCCCCGAGGACCGATTGCCGACGAAGCGGACGCTGTCGATCGGCTCGCGCGTCCCGCCGGCGGTCACCAGCACGCGCAGCCCGGCCAGGGATGGGGGGATGAGCAGCGACTCGCACGTTTCGAGCAGCTCGGCGGCCTCGGCCAGCCGTCCAATTCCCTGCTCGCCGTGGGAGGCGAGCGCGCCTTCGCCGGGTCCGATCACCGTGATGCCACGCGTGCGCAGCAGCTCGAGGTTCGCCTGAGTGGCCGGGTTCAGGTACATCCGGTTGTTCATCGCCGGCGCGACCGCGATCGGGCATGCCGCGGCGAGCGCGGCCGTGCTCACGAGGCTGTCGGCGTGGCCGTGGGCGAGCTTCGCCAGCGTGTTCGCGGTTGCCGGCGCGATCAGGTACAGATCGGCCCGCTCGACCAGCGCCAGATGGCTGATCGGGGCCCGCTCCGGCAGCGGCTCGCCGGGATAGGAGCCACGAGCGGGATCGGGCTCGAACTCACTGGTGAGTACTGGGGCCCCCGTGATCCCCTCGAATGAGGCCCGGCCTACGAACCGCTCACTCGCCGGCGTCTGGATCACTCGCACGGCGTGGCCACGCTTGACCGCCAGCCGCGCTGCCTCGAGCGCCTTGTAGGCCGCGATCCCGCCGGTCACGCCGAGGAGCAAGCGCGCCACGGCGAGTGCCTACCGATAGTGGTACTTGAGCTTGCCCTGGGCGACCTCTTCGAGCGCGATCGTCAGGTAGTTCTTCGACCGGGTTTCGACCATCGGCGGCGGGAACTCATCGAACGTACCCTCGCCCAGGTTGTGGTAGTACGAGTTGATCTGGCGCGCGCGCTTGGCGGCGACGATCACGCTGGCGTAGTCGGAGTCGACATGCTCGAGGAGCTTGTCGATGCGGGGTGAGATCAAGGCTGGTCCGTCCTTCCCAGAAGAGTGTTGGCAACAGGTTAGCGGGGGGACCCATCCCGGGCCGCACGTTCGCAGTCGTGGTACGGGGCCGCGCGCGGCTAGGAGTCCATCGACGCTCGGACGATCCCGACGAGCTCGTCGGTCGCCTGCTCGAGCCGGTCGTTGACGACCACGTGCGCGAACTCGGGCTGCGCCTGGAGCTCCTGCTCGGCGGTGCGCAGCCGCTGGTCGACCTGCTCGGGGCTGTCGGTGCCGCGGCCGACGAGCCGGACCCGCAGAGCGCTCTCGGACGGCGGCGCGATGAACACCGCGACCGCGTCGGGTATCGCGCTTCGCACCTGGCGCGCGCCCTGGACCTCGATCTCGAGCACGACGCCGGCGCCCGCGGCCAGCCGGCGTTCGAGCTCGGAGCGCAGGGTCCCGTAGCGGTTCCCGGAGTAGTTGGCGTGCTCGACGAAATCGCCGGCGTCGACGCGCGCCTCGAACTGCTCGGGGGTGAGGAAGTGATAGTCGACGGCGTCGCTCTCGCCGGGGCGGGGGTCGCGCGTGGTCGCCGACACCGACAGCTCGAGCTCGGGCATCCGCTCGAGCAGGCCGCGGATCAGCGTTCCCTTGCCGACGCCGGAAGGCCCGGTGATCACGAAGACCTTGCTAGTGGTTCCCACGGCCGAAACCTGCCATTCGATGATGTGGCGGGAACAACCGCGCTCCCCGCCGGTGGCGGGCGGTGAGCCTCAGCGCCGCCGCATGAGCGCGACCAGCTCCCGCCGCTGGCGCTCTGACAGACCGCCGACGGTCTTGCTCGGCGAGATCTTGCACTGACCCAGGATCTTGTTCACCTTCACCCGGCCGTACTTGGGTACGGCCAGCAGCAGGTCGAACACCTTGGCCGTGGCGAGATAATCCGGCGGCTCGAGCAGTAACCTGTCGATCGGCTGGCGGCCGGCCTTGAGGTCACGCTTGAGTTGCGCCCGGCGCGTACGGATGTCATTGGCGCGCTGAAGTGCCTCCATGCGTTGCACGAGAGAACGCTCGGGCGCTGCCGTGGGTTTGGAGAGCGATTCGGTGACCGGCGGCATGGGCGGCGACTATACATCTTGGCGCAGGCTGATCAAGCTAAATAGCCCCAATTCGACTCGACCTCAAGCTGAGCTAGAGCATTGTCGAGGATGGTTTCGGTAATACCCTAAGTTTGCAGGGGGTTTTTCTACGTACCCAAAATGTTCACAGTGCGAACAGTACGCGGATCGCGGCCGGCGTCGCGGGCGGACGGTGGCCCCTCCTAGGGTCTCCTAGACGGCGGTATTTGCGAGAAGTTCCGAGAGCTGTCGGGCGACCCGTAAGCCCGCCGCTGGATCGCGGAAGCTTTCGGTGCCGACGGCCACGAGACTTGCGCCGGCGCGCATCAGATCGAGTGCGTCCCGTCCGCTCTGGACACCGCCCATCCCGACGATCGGGATGTCGACCGCCTGCGCGACCGCGTGAACCTGCGCCAGCGCGATCGCCCGCACCGCCGGTCCGGACGTCCCGCCGGTGACGCCGCCGAGCCACGGCGACCCGGTGCGGGGGTCGAGCGCCATCCCGCGCAGCGTGTTGATCAGCGACACGGCATCCGCGCCGGCCTCCTGCGCCGCTCGCGCGACCGCGGCTACGTCGGTGGCGTTGGGGGTGAGCTTGACGATCAGCGGCTTCCCGGTCAGGGGTCTGACACGGCGCAGCAGCGCGGCGACCTCGTCCGGGTCCGCTCCCATCGTCAGTCCGGTCTCGACGTTTGGGCACGACACGTTCAGCTCGAGCGCGCTCACCTCGGCGCGTTCGGCGAACGCGACGACGAGCTCGGCCACCTCGTCGCGGCTGAAGCCCATCACGTTGACGATCAGCGGCACGGGGAGCGTGGCGAGGATCGGCAGGTCGTGCTCGAGGTAGCCGTGGAGGCCCTTGTTGGGCAGGCCGATCGAGTTGATCAGGCCGCCGGCGACCTCCCACAGGCGCGGGGGCGGGTTGCCCTGGCGCGGCTCGAGCGTGACCGTCTTGGACACGAACGCCGCGAACGGGAACCGCTCGAGCAGTTCGTCGCCGAACGCGCGATGGGCGGCGATCGCGTCGAACGTCCCGGAGCCGTTGATGATCGGGTGGGCGAGCTCGAGGCCGCAGAAGTCGACGGTCAATGTTGGGATGGGTGGGTTCCAATCCTTGCTACAACGGCGCTCTCGAGTACTTGCGCATCAAGCACGGGCCCGTCGATACACACTCGCACGTAACCGTCCCGGGTCGGTACAACGCAGCCGAAGCAGGCGCCGAACCCGCAGGCCATGCCGGACTCGAGCGCGAGCTGTGCCGGAACGGTGGTCTGAGCGCAGATCCCCCGGACCGCCTCGAGCATCGCCGGCGGGCCGCAGGCGTACACCTCGACCTCGTCCCCCCGTGCGTCGAGCTCGTCTTCGAGCAGTTCGGTGACCAGGCCGTGGTGGCCGACGCTGCCGTCGTCGGTGGCGACCGTCGCGCCGCTCAGCAGGTCCGCGCCGAACGCGTGCGCCCGGTCCCTGAAGCCGAGCAGCGTCGAGGCGTCGTTCGCGAGCTCGTCCTGCCAGATCGCGAGCGGCGCGATCCCGACGCCACCGCCGACGAGCAGCGGCGCTCGGCCTTCGCGGGGTTGCGCGAAGCCGTTGCCGAGCGGGCCCACCAGGAGGAGTTTCTCGCCGGGGTCGAGCTCGGCCAGCCGCTTGGTGCCCGGACCGACGTCCTCGATCAGAAAGTGAAGCTCGACACCGTCGGAGCGCGGGTGGGCGCGCAGGACGCTGAACGCGCGCGGAAGGAACGGCCGCTCGCCCTCTCCCCCGCCCCAGCGCTCGGCGGCCTGAAGCATGTAGAACTGCCCGGCCTGAGGGCGCGGGCCGTGGGCGTCGCGGCAGCGGATCACGACGTAGGCGCCGTGCTGCTCGCGCGCGATTATGGCCGCGGCACGGCGGCCGAACGGCGCGGTCACGCGGTTCATCCGGGCGCCGTCAGCGGTTGGTGTGGAGCGTGGATCTCCTGGAGGGAGAGCACCTCGGGCTCGCCGCGCCGGCCGGCGGCGATCCCCCGGGCGGCCGCCATGGCACCCGTCATCGTGGTGATGCAGGGGATTCCGCGCGCGATCGCGGCGGTGCGGATCTCGTAGCCGTCGGTGCGGGCGCCCGTGCCGACGGGCGTGTTGATCACGATGTCGACCTCGCCGCGCTCGATCCAGTCGACCACGTGCGGCGAGCCTTCGCCGATCTTGTTGATCGCCTCGACCGGAATCCCCATCTTGCGAATCGCCTGCGCGGTGCCGCCCGTCGCGATGATCTCGAACCCGAGATCGTGCAGCATCGTCGCCACCCCACTCGCGGCCGGCTTGTCGCCGTCGGCGACCGTGATGAACGCCGTCCCCGCGTTCGGCAGCGTCGCGCCGGCGGCCGCCTGGGCCTTCGCGAACGCGGTCGGGAAGTCTCGCGCGATCCCCATCACCTCCCCGGTCGAGCGCATCTCGGGCCCGAGCAGCGAGTCTGCGCCCGCGAACCGGTCGAACGGGAGCACGACCTCCTTGACGCACACGTGGCCGTTGCTCGTATCCGGCGGCAGGTCGAGGTCGGCCAGCCGCTCGCCGAGCAGCAGCCGGCACGCGAGCTTGGCCACCGGCAGCCCGATCGCCTTCGAGACGAACGGCACCGTACGTGAGGCCCGCGGGTTGGCCTCGATCACGTACAGCGTGTCGCCGCGGATCGCGAACTGGACGTTGATGAGGCCGACCACCTCGAGCGCTTTCGCGATCCCCTCGGTCTGGGCGCGGATCTGGGAGAGCATCTCCTCGCCGAGCGCGTGTGGCGGCAGCACGCACGCCGAGTCGCCCGAATGGATGCCGGCCTCCTCGACGTGCTGCATGATCCCGGCGATCCAGACATCGGCTCCGTCGCACAGGGCATCGACGTCGACCTCGATCGAGTCCTCGAGGAAGCGGTCGAGGTAGATCTTTGGTTGGGGCCCGCCCGGCTCCCCCTCCGGAGCCACGCGGCGGAGGTAGTCGGCGAGGCCGTCGACGCTGTAGACGATCTCCATCGCGCGACCGCCGAGCACGTAGCTCGGCCGGACCAGCAGCGGGAAGCCGACGCCTTCGGCTTGCTTGAGCGCATCTTCCGGGGACGTCGCGGTGGCGTACGGCGGCGCCTTGTAGCCGAGTTCGTCGAGCAGCGGGCCGAACCGCGAGCGATCTTCGGCGAGGTCGATCGCATCGACGCTCGTGCCGAGGATCGGCACGCCGGCGTCCTTGAGCTTGGCCGCGAGCTTCAACGGGGTCTGACCCCCGAACTGCACGACGACCCCCTCGGGCCGTTCGACCTCGCACACGGCGAGCACGTCCTCAAGCGTGAGCGGCTCGAAGTACAGGCGATCCGACGTGTCGTAGTCGGTGGACACGGTCTCGGGGTTGCAGTTGATCATCACCGCATCGCGGCCCTGTTCGCGCACCGTCTCGGCCGCGTGCACGCAGCAGTAGTCGAACTCGATCCCCTGCCCGATCCGGTTGGGGCCGGAGCCGAGGATCACGACGCTCGGGCGCGAGCCGCGGTCGACCTCGTGGTCGGGCTCGCCGCTGCTCGGGCGCTCCCAAGCCGAGTAGAAGTAGGGCGTGCGGGCCGCGAACTCGGCGGCGCACGTGTCGACCGACTTGTAAGTCCGCTGGCCGGCGAACGCAGATTGGATCCCGCCCTCCCCGGCCACGAGCTCGGCCAGCTCGCGCAGGAACCACGGGTCGATGCTGGTCCGGCGTTGGATCTCTTGGGTGGGGACGCCACGGCGGAGCGCCTCGAGCACGTGATCGAACCGCTCGGCGCCTGGCTGCGAGAGAGCGTCGAGGAGGGCGTGTTCGTCGTCTGGGTGACGGGGGAGCGAGTCGAGCTCGCGCGAGCGGAGCGCCTTGGCGAACGCCTGCTTGAACGTCCGCCCGATCGCCATCGCCTCGCCCACCGACTTCATGTGGGTGGTCAGTCCCGCCTCGGCGCCGGGGAACTTCTCGAACGCGAATCGAGGCCACTTGACGACGCAGTAGTCGATCGCCGGCTCAAAGCTCGCCGGCGTCGCCCGCGTGATGTCGTTCGGGATCTCCTGGAGCGTGTAGCCGACCGCGAGCCGCGCCGCGATCTTCGCGATCGGGAAACCGGTGGCCTTGCTGGCGAGCGCGCTCGAGCGCGACACGCGCGGGTTCATCTCGATCACCACGATCTCGTCGGTGCTCCGGTTGACGGCGAACTGCACGTTCGAGCCGCCGGTCTCGACGCCGACCGCGCGGATCACGGCGATCGCCTGGTCGCGCAGCTTTTGGTACTGCTTGTCAGTGAGGGTCTGCTGGGGAGCTACGCACACGCTGTCGCCGGTGTGGACGCCCATCGGGTCGAGGTTCTCGATCGAGCAGACGATCACGACGTTGTCGGCCCGGTCGCGCATCACCTCGAGCTCGAACTCTCCCCACCCGAGCACGGACTCCTCGAGCAGCACCTGCGAGATCGGCGAGGCTTTGAGACCGCCACCAACGATGCGCGGGAGGTCTTCTTCACTGCGCACCACGCCGCCACCCTTGCCGCCGAGCGTGAACGCGGGCCGTACGATGAACGGGAGCCCGACCTGGCTGATCGCGGCCCGGGCGTCCTCGACGGTGTGGGCGATCGCGCTGCGAGGAACGCGCAGCCCGGCCGCCTGCATCGTCTCGCGGAAGAGCTCGCGGTCCTCGGCTCGCTCGATCGCGTCGTAGTCGGCGCCGATCAGCTCGACGCCGTACTCCTCGAGCGTCCCGTCCTCCTTGAGCGCCTTCGCCAGGTTCAGCGCGGTCTGCCCGCCGAGCGTGGGCAGCAGCGCGTCCGGTCGCTCGCGTTCGATCACCTGCCGCACCGGGCCTGGGAGCAGTGGCTCGATGTACGTGGTGCTCGCCACGTCCGGGTCGGTCATGATCGTCGCCGGGTTGGAGTTGACGAGCACGACCTCGTAGCCCTCCTGCATCAGCACCCGGCAGGCTTGCGTGCCCGAGTAGTCGAACTCGGCGGCCTGGCCGATCACGATCGGGCCCGAGCCGATCAGGAGGATCTTGTGGAGGTCGTCGCGCCGGGGCATCGGGGTCAGGCCGCCTGGCGGATCTCGTGCACGAATCGGTCGAACAGGTGCAGCGCATCGTTCGGACCGGGTCCGGCTTCGGGGTGGTACTGGACGGTCGCGCCCTGGACGTCGCGGAGCGCGAGGCCCTCGACCGTGCGGTCGTACAGGTTGATATGCGTCAGCTCGGCGGCGCCGAAGTCCGTCTCCCACCGGACCGCTTCGTCACGGTCGATCGTCCTCGCGCCATCCGGACCGAGGACCGCGAAGCCATGGTTCTGGCTCGTGATCTCGACCGCGCCGGTCGTCAGGTCCTTGACCGGATGGTTGGCGCCGTGGTGGCCGAACGGGAGCTTGTAGGTCTTGAGCCCGACCGCTTGACAGAGCAGCTGATGGCCGAGGCAGATGCCGTACACCGGCCGCTTGCCGATCAGATCACGCACGGTTTGCACGATGTAGCCGAGCGACGCCGGGTCGCCGGGGCCGTTGGCCAGGAAGATCGCGTCGGGTTCGTTCTGGAGCAGGACGCCTGGGGTGGCCGTGCACGGGTGGAGTTCGACGGTGGCGCCGCGCTCGATGAGGTTACGGACGATCGAGCGCTTGACGCCGGTGTCGATCATGGCGATGCGAGGTCCCATGTCACGGTTCTCGCCTGTGCCGGAGACGACGATCGGCTCGTTCGGGGTCACGTACCGCACCAGGTCGCGGCCGGCCATGTCGGGCTCGGCGGCGATCAGCTCGCGCGCCTGTCGCTCGGGGACGGTGGCCGGGAACACGCCGCCGCGCATCGCGCCCTGGTCGCGGATGTGGCGGACCAGCGCGCGGGTGTCGAGGTCGGTGATCGCCGGAATCGCCTGGCTGGCCAGCCAGCTGAGCCAGCCCTGAGTCGCCGCCGGCGCGTCCGCGTGGTCGACCGCCGCGCGCATGATCGCCGCCCGCGCGTGCACTCGATCTGACTCCATCGCCTCAGCCGACACCCCGTAGTTGCCGATCTGCGGATACGTGAACGTGATCAGCTGGCCGGCGTAGCTCGGGTCGGTCATCGCCTCCTGGTAGCCGGTCATCGAGGTCGTGAACACGATCTCGCCGACCGCATGGGCGTCCGCGCCGCACGCGAGCCCGTCGAAGCGGGCTCCGTCCTCGAGCAGGACGTAGGCGGTGGCGGCCGTCACGAAACCGCCGGGGCGTGCGCGCGCATCCGTTCCCTGAACGCCACCGTTCCCGCCGCGAGCGTCAGCAGCACCCTGCCCTGGAGCATCCGCCCGTGGAAGCAGCAGTTGTCCGAGCGGCTGAAGTAGCCGTCGGCGCCGACGTCGAACCGGGCGTCGAGGTCGACCAGGCACAGGTTGGCGGGAAGTCCGGGCTCGATCCGCGGGACCGGCAATCCGTATAGCGCGGCGCCCTCGGTCATGCGGCGGACGATCACCTCGAGCTCGAGCTCGCCCGGAAGGACGAGCTCGGTGTAAAGGGCGGCAAATGCCGTCTCGAGGCCGGTCGTCCCCATCGGCGCCGCCTCGAACGGAACCTCCTTCTCGTGGCTGGCGTGCGGTGCGTGATCGGTGGCGACGCAGTCGATCAGGCCGCTCCGGAGCGCGCCCACAAGCGCGCGACGGTCGCGTTCGGCCCGCAGCGGCGGGTTCATCTTGAACCGGCTGTCGAGCGTGCGGACCATGTCGTCGGTGAGCGTCAGGTGGTGCGGACAGACCTCCGCGCTGACTCGAATCCCCTTGCTCTTGGCCTGCCCGAGGGCCTCCACCGACTCGACGCACGACAGATGCTGGAAGTGGACTCGGGCGTTCTCGTAAGCGGCGAGGGCGGCGTCCCGCGCCACCATCGTCGACTCCGCCAGCGACGGGATCCCGGCGATGCCGAGCCGGGCCGACACCGCTCCCTCGTGCATCGCGCCGTCGCCCGAGAGTCCCGGGTCCTCCTCGTGGAGCGCGACCACCCCGCCGCACAGCCGCTGGTACTGGAGCGCCTTGCGCAGCGTCCCCGCGTGCACCACCGGCTTGCCGTCGTCGGTGAATCCGAGTGCGCCGGCATCGCGGAGCGCGGCCATCTCGGTCAGCTCGTCGCCCTTGAGGTGTTTGGTGATCGCCGCTAGGAACCCGACGGGCACCGTCGCCTGTCTGCTTGCGGTCTCCGCCAAGGATCTGAGGACCGACGCGTCATCGACGACCGGGTCGGTGTTCGGCATCGCGATCACCGCGCAGAAGCCGCCGGCCGCGGCAGCCGCCGTGCCGGTCTCGAGATTCTCCTTGTACTCCTGGCCGGGTGTGCGCAGGTGCACGTGCGGGTCGACGAACCCGGGGAATGCGTGCAGGCCCTCCGCGGCGAGCGTGTCGATTTCTGATGACCCACCCACCCCCGCGAGCGATCCCGGCTCGCCGAGCTCGGCGATCTGCCCGTCGCGAATCAGGATGTCGTGCGGCTCGTCGAGCCCGGTGCGGGGATCGAGCACGTGCGCGCCGGCGATCAGCAGCTCCGCCGGCTCGCCCCCGCGGTGGAAGAGGCGCTTGCAGTCGTCACTCATCACGCCACCGCCGCCAGGCTCGGGGCTCCGACGAGTAATTCGTACAGCACCGCCATCCTCACCGCCACCCCGGCTCTCACCTGCGCTCCGATCAGCGCCTGCGGCGAGTCGATCGCCTCGCCAGACAGCTCGACGCCGCGGTTGACCGGCCCCGGATGCATCAGCAGCTGTCCGGGGCGCAGGCGCGCGGTGGTGATCTGGTAGCGCTGGGCGTACTCGCGCAGCGAGGGCACGAACGAGTCGTGCATCCGCTCCTGCTGCATCCGCAGGACGTAGACGACGTCGGCCTCGCCGATCCGATCGAGCGTCGTCTCCGACTCGCAACCGAGCGCCTCGATCTCCCGCGGGATCAGCGTTGGTGGCCCGCACACGGTGACGGTCGCGCCCATCTGCGTGAAGGCGAGGATGTCCGAGCGCGCCACCCGCGAGTGGAGCACGTCGCCGACGATCCAGATGTTGGCGCCGTCGAGCGAGCCGAGCCGCCGGCGCAAGGTGAACACGTCGAGCAGCGCCTGCGTCGGGTGCTCGCGCTTGCCGTCGCCGGCGTTGATCACCGCCGCGGGAGTCCAGCGCGCCACCAGCCCGGCCGCGCCGGCGTAAGGCGAGCGGATCACGATCGCCGCCGGGTCATACGCCGACAGCGTTTGCACGGTGTCCTTGAGCGACTCGCCCTTGTCGACCGCCGATCCCTGCGAGCGGATCGAGACCACATCGGCGCTCAGCCGCTTGGCCGCGAGCTCGAAGCTCGAACTGGTGCGGGTGCTCGACTCGTAGAAGAGGTTCACGATCGTGCGGCCGCGGAGCGCCGGAACCTTCTTTATCTCACGGCCGGAGACCTCGTCAAACGACTCGGCGCGGTCGAGGATCCGCTCGATCGATGGGCGATCGAGATCGTCGATCGAGAGCAGATGCCGTCCGATTCGATTCATGCCGCCGCCTCGGTGGATGGGGGTGGGTGGGCGGGTGTTCTCAAGTCAAGGGGTGGGTGGGCGGGTGTTCTCAAGTCAGGGGGTGGGTGGGCGGGTGACAAGTCAGTTGGTTCAGGTGCTGGTCCGATCTTCACTTCGTCTTCGCCATCGACCTCGTCGACGCACACGTACACCCGCTCCTCCAGCGAAGTCGGGATGTTCTTGCCCACGTAGTCGGGCCGGATCGGCAGCTCGCGGTGCCCGCGGTCGATCATCACCGCCAGCTGGACCCGCGCCGGCCGGCCGTAATCGAAGATCGCATCGATCGCGGCGCGCACCGTCCGGCCGGTGTAGAGCACGTCGTCGACGATCACGATCGTGCGGTGGTCGACGGGGAACTCGAGGTGCGTGGCGTGAACGACCGGCCCACTCGGCCGGAGCGAGAGGTCGTCCCGGTAGAACGAGATATCCAGATCGCCGAGCGGCACCGCCGGCTCGAGCAACTCGCTCGTCAGCGCCTGTAGGCGCTTCGCCAGCACTGCGCCCCGGCGATGGATCCCGACCAGCGCCACCGCGCCATCCGGGTTCTTCTCAACAATCTCATGTGCGATCCGCACCAGCGTGCGTCGCATGTCATCGCGGTCGAGCACGACCGTTGCCATCTAAAACGCGCTCCTTCCTGGCCTCACAGGACCGGGTTAAAGGGGCCGACTCGACTGAGCGTAACAGGGGGTGCGGCGGACGGTGGCGGGTGGCGGTGGCGGGTGGCGGGTGGCGCGGGTTGGCAGGCGAGGGAGGCGGTCGCGGTCGCGGTGGCGGGTGGCGGGTGGTGGCGCGGTGGCGGGGTGGCGGGGGCGGTCGCGGTGCGAACGGCGGGCATCTGGGGAGGGTGTCTGCCGTGCAGCGGTGGACACCAGCCTTGCGCACCGCTCCCCGCGGGTGCAGGCGTCGCCCCGATCCCGCGACCGCCGGCGTGAGCCTCTCGTGCTCACTTCTGCGGTCGTCGGCGCGCGGGTCCGTCCGGGTCGGCGCCATCGGCTCCGCCACGCCCGCCTCCGACATGCACAACCCGACAACGGAGGCACGAAGCCGGGACCGTGTCGGAATCTGCATGCCCCACATGCAGATTCCGACACGGTTCGGCGTAACGGCGTCGAATGTCGTGTCATGCATGTTCCGGGGAGCGGCAGGAGCGACCGGCGCCAGCAACCCGCCCCCGGCCCTCCCCCAGATGCCCGCCGTTCGCACCGCGACCCGCGCCGGCAACCCGCCCCGCGGACACGCAACTGCTGCACCCTAGAGCGGCGGGCGCCGGCGATACAGCACGTGCGCCACCCCGACGTGCACGATGTCGCGCTCGTACTCGAACCCGGCCTTCTCCATCACGCGCCGCGAGGCGATGTTGTCCGGGAGCGTGAACGCGACGATCTCGCGCAACTCGAGCTGCTCGAAGGCGACCTGGACGGAGGCGTGAGCCAGCTCGGTGGCGAGGCCCTGACCCCAGCGGTCGGGGAGGATTGCCCAGCCGGCCTCGACGTCGTGCAGGCCGGCGGTGAACGTGTACTGCAGGCCGCCGCGCCCGACCGGCTCCCCCGTCTCGCGGTCGCGGAGCAGCCAGATGCCGAAGCCGTGGCGGTTCCAGTGGTCGACCTTGGCGGCGAGGCCGTCGATGATCTCGGCATCACCCGGTGGCGCGGGTCTCGACCACAGCGTGGCGCCGACCCGGGGATCGCCGAGCAGCCGGCGCTCCTCGGGGGCGTGCTCTGGCCGGATGCGCTCGCACACAAGGTGGGCGGTCTCGACCCGTTCGATCGTGCTCGTGCTCATCCCGCGGTGTCCGCCAGCGCCGCGGCCTCCTCGTCCTCGGCCGCCTGCCGATCATGCCACCGCACCAGCTCGGGCTCGCCCCGCTCGGGGAAGGGGATCTCGATCGAGTCGAAGTCGCGTGGAAGCACGGTCCGGGGGAAGATCGCGCGCGCCTCGTCGCGGAGCACGCCGACGGGGTAGCGGGTCGAGAAGTGCGTCAGCGCGAGCATGGTCACGCCGGCGTCGCGCGCCACCGTGGCCGCCTGGGCGGCGGTCGAGTGACCGGTCTCGGCGGCGCGGTCGCGCTCGTCGTCGGCGAACGTCGCCTCGTGGAGCAGCAGGTCCGCCTCGTGGCTGGCGACGGCGAGCGTCTCGCACGGCGACGTGTCGCCCGAGATCACGAGCTTGCGCCCCGCGCGCGCGGGCCCGAGGACCTGCTCCGGGCGCACGCCGCGGACGGTCTCTCCCCGCTGCAGTAGCCCGAACTCGGGGCCGGGGACGACCCCCAGCGCGGTGGCGGCTTCCGGGTCGAACTCCCCCGGGCGGGCGTCCTCGTAGATGACATACCCGAACGCGTTCGCGATCCGGTGGGCGACCGGGACCGGCGCGATCTTGTAGCCGTCGCGCTCGAGCAGGTCGCCGGGCGTGAGCTCGATCAGGTCGAGCTCGTACCGCACACGGCCGGCGGCTCGCAGCGCGAGCGTGAGCAACTCGCGCAGGCCGGGAGGCCCGTGGATCGCCAGCGGCCGCTCGCGTGAGCGCAGGTCGAAGGTCTTCAGCATCCCCGGCAGGCCGAGCCAGTGGTCGGCGTGGAAGTGGGTCAGGAACACCTCGGTCAGCTCGGTCAGCCCGACCGACTGCACGAGCTGGCGCTGGGTGCCCTCTCCGCAGTCGAACAGGATGCGGTCGCCACCGCGGCGTACCAGCACCGCCGGCAACCCGCGCCGCGCGGTCGGGATCGAGCCGCCGGTGCCGGCGAAGAAGACCGAGAGGTCCATCGGCGCCCAGTCTGTCAGCCGACGACGATGAGCTCGAACGTCAGCCGTCCGCCGGTCACGGTCGCGATGCCCATCGTGTGCGCAGGAGCGCGCCGGCGCTCGGTCGGGCTCCCCGGGTTGAAGATCTGAAATCCGTCGGGTGCGTGCTCGTGCAGCGGGATGTGCGAGTGGCCGAACACCACCGCGTCCGCGCCCGGAAACCGCTTGCGGAGCCGCGCGAGCCTCCCCTTCGCCGGGCCGGCGTCGTGGATCAGCCCGATCGTGACCGCGCCGGCGTCGACCGAGGCCACCTCGGGCAGCGCCGCCCGCACCTCGGCGTCGTCGACGTTGCCGTGGACGGCGACCACCGGCCCGTAGGACTCGAGCTCGCGCAGCACCGGCAACCGCATCAGGTCGCCGGCATGGAGGATCAGATCGGCCGCCCGCAGCCGCTCGACGCACGTCTCGGGGAGCCGGCGGCTCCCGCGCGGCAGGTGAGTATCCGAGACAACGGCGATCAGCAAGGTAAGCTCCTCCTGTTCTGAGATGGTCCTCGGAACGCAGGCGCCCGTAGCTCAGGGGATAGAGCGCTCGCCTCCGGAGCGAGAGGTCGCAAGTTCGAATCTTGCCGGGCGCGCTGAACAGTCAGGTAAAGCTCAGGATGAGCTCGAACCCTGCCACGGGGCAGTGAGCAGATGCATCTCGTCGTACGGGCCGGCGGCGTCGGCTGACGCGAGCGGCGGCCCGGGGAATGAACACGAGTTGCCGACGCAGGTGGGCTCGCCGGTGGTCGCGCCGGCGAACCACGCCGGCAGCACGAAGTCGCTGACGTAGACGCCGTCCAGCCGGTAGCCGTACCACTCGACCGGATCGGCCACCTCGACGATCCGGCCGACGCCATCGTCGAACACGGAGCGATTCGTTTCGGGATCGACGAGCATCTCGAGGATCTCGTGGGAGAAGTCGCGGGACCAGGACTCGACCGTGCCCCCGCCCGTCCAGACGAGCGCGGACGGCACGCCGTACCAGAGGTGGACGCCGTGGGCCTGGGCTCCGATCTTGAGGTATACGCGCCAACCGCCCGGCCCGAACTGCACGCAGGGCGTTCCCCAGGCACGGCGCAACTGCATCGACTGGGCGGAGATCGCACGCGTGACCCGGGCGAGCACCGACCACTTGACTCGCGCTTGATCGACGACCGTGAGCGTCTGGGTGGGTATGCCGGCGGGACAGGCCGCGGACCCGGACGCCGCGAACTCGGAGGCCGCGGACCCGGACACCGCGAACCCGGACACCTCGAACCCGGACGCGGCAGACGCGGACGCGGATGCGGACACAGCGACCGTGAGCGCGACGAGGACCGCCGCGGCGGTGATGACCCTGCCAATCATCGACACCTCGCCCAGGCCTGCCCGCTCCTGAGCACCCGGCCGTCGCCGGATCAGCTAAGGGAGAGGTTCCGGGGTCGAAGCGGGGCTGAACTCGCTCCTCCGGCGAGCGGTCGCCCCGAAGCGGGTGTCAGTCGGGCGTCACGAGCATCCCACCCCATTCATCGGGGTGGATGTCGGCGCGGGTCTCGGAGAACGTCCAGTGATGTCCCGCCAGGTCCTCGGCCGTGTACTGCCGCTCGCCGAACATGAAATCGGTTGGCTCCATGAGGATCCGCGCGCCGTATGCGCGCGCCCGCTCGGAGTGGTCCTCGACGTCCTCGACGCGGACCAGGACCGACGCCGTGACCTCGTCCGGGCGCGGCGGCCGCCGTTCGCCGCCGACGTCGGCAATGATCACCGCGCCCTCGCCGGCGAGGACCTGCGAGCGGTGGTCCTCCCCGATCTGCAGGCGCTCGATGAACCCGAACGCCCCCGTGAGCCACGCGACCGCCGCGCGCACGTCCGGATAGGTCAGCACCGGCACGACCGGCGCACTGGGGATCGACCGGTTGGACTTCACGCGCGCGTCGGGCTCGGGCGCCCGGGCTACGACACCGGATAGGAAGACTCGGGCACGACCACCGAATTTGCGGTCTTATCGTGCCAGCACTGCTTCTCCCTGTCCCACAGCATCCACAGGTAGCCGATGTAGATGATGATCGCGGACAGGATGCTGGTGACGTAGCGGATCGCGGCGCGCCCGTAGCCGATGCTGCCACCGGTGTCGAAGTCGATCACCCTGATCCCGAGGACGCGTTTACCGAGCGTTTGGCCCCTCGGGCCGCCCTCGAAGTACGTGTAGTAGGCGATGGCCACGATGAAGCCGAGCGCGTAGCCGCCGCCCTTGAGAATCGCGATGAGCACGCCGGTGATGAGGGCGAGCATGATTCCGTCGATGAACACGGCGCCGAACCGGCGCCAGAAACCCGAACGCGGACCGGTCGCCCTACCTGTGTCCTGGTAAGCGCCTATCGACATGACCCTCCCCTTTGTTGAACGTCGCTTCGAGAGCGAACGGGGCGAACGCTAACCCCAGGCGTTGCGTGCGCGCAACTTTCAACCGTCTCAGCGCGTGCGCTTGATCCGCTCGAGGTCCTCGAGAAACCGCTCGGGCGCGAGATCCGCTGGAGCGGAGCTAACCTTCGGGCGAAGCCCATCGGCGAGCCGAACGGCGAGCTCCCGCCGGGCACCTCGCTCGAGGCTCTCGCGACGCTCGAGGAAGCGCCGCACCGCGGCGACCTCCTGTGCGGTCACCGCGCTCGTATCCCAGCGATCCGCCGACTCCTCCAGACCGCTCGCAAGCGGACGATCCGGAAGAGTCGCCGCGGCCTGCCGGGCCGGCTTGGGCGCCGGCTGCTCGCGCGTGACGATCGTCCCGGCCGCGATGTCGCCGGGGCGCTGGTTGCGCCTGGTCACGGCAATCGACACGATCGACGGGATGTACAGGAGCAGGAGGCCGTCGATCAAGCGCATGAGGTTGCGGATCGCGCTCGCGGGAAGGTCGACCGGCGCACCCGAGTCGCGGAGCACCCGGAGATGGCTCATGCGCTTGCCCGGCGTCTGACCCCGGTTGAGGACCTCGAACGGGATCGGGTAGAACAGCAGGATCGCGAACGCGCCGATCACGTACACGACCCCTGACACCCCGCTCGACAAACCCGTGACCGGACCGGTGATCAGCGCGAGGACGGCCAGGAGGGCGAGCACGATGATCAGGTCGATGGCGCCGGCGATGAACCGCGATCCGAGACCGGCAAGCTGGAGGCGTAGCTCGATGCCCTCCGGTGTGGCGATCGTGATGCTCTCGTCGAGGTCCACGGGGTGAACCTAGAGGCTTTCCTCGCCGAGCGATCCCATGCGTGGGACGCCCTCGAGCGCGACCTCGGCACCTCCGGCCGGGCCGGGCGGCTGCCCCCCGAGCGGACGCTCGAGGTCGGGCGGGACTACCGGGCGGTGGTGGCGGATCTGGCCTTCGCCCGCCGGCGGTTCCCGGGGGATCCAGTCGTCGACCGGCTCGAGCGGCTCGCGCTCGCCGGCCGTCAGGCGATCTATTCGGACCGGCCCCGCAATGCCGGCGCGCTGCTCGAGTTCATCACCCGCGGGTACTGGCGGCTCGTGATCGGGCAGCCCGGGGTGCTGGCCGTGTCCGTGCTGGCGCTCGCGGTCCCGTGCGTGCTGGCCGCGATCTGGGCGCTGCACGACCCGGCGGCGGCGCTTGGCCTGGTCCCGGGTCAGTTCAAGGGAGCCGCGCACCCGCACGTCCGCCACCTTCCGCTCGGCGCCGCCACGCAGGCGGTGCTCGCGAGCTCGATCTTCACCAACAACATCCGGGTCGCGTTCCTCGCGTTCGCGGGCGGCCTGACGCTCGGATTCGGCACGATCGGGCTGCTCGTCTACAACGGCGCCCTGCTCGGCGCGCTCGCCGGGATCACGATCCAGGCCGGGAACTTCTCGGTGTTCGTCCGCTACGTCGTTCCGCACGGCATGCTCGAGCTGTCGTGCATCGCGGTGGCGGGCGCCGCGGGGCTGCGGCTGGCGTGGGCGGTGATCGACCCGGGCACCATGCCCCGCGGAGCGTCGCTGCGCGCCGCTGCCCGGCCGGCGGTGACGCTGGTGCTCGGCACGGCACCCTGGCTCGTCGTCGCCGGCCTGACCGAGGGCTTCGTCACTCCGCGTGGGCTGCCGCTCGGCGCCGCGCTCGCGGTGGGCATCTTTTGGTTCTCTCTCTATTGGGGGCTGGTCGTGACGCGCGGTCACAGTCGCGCGCGGACCTTGGCTTCGAGGTAGGCGCGGAGGCACCGGTCGGCGAGCTCGCCGGCGGGTGCCTGGATGACCGTGGCCCCGGCCCGGGCGAGCGTCGCCGCCGCGGTGGCACGCGCCTCGAGCACGTCGAGCGCCACCAGCCCACTTGCCGCCTCGAGAGCGGTCGATGGCGCGGCGAGGGCGGCCCGCTCGAGTGCCGGGTCCGATGCGCTCACGACGAGCACCACGTGTCGGCGCGCGAGCATCGGGATCGCCCCCACCAGCGACCGCGCCGCCGCCTCGTCGACGAGGTCGGTGAACACCGCCACGAGCGCCCGCCGGGACCGACCGACACGCTGGAACGCGCGCTCGAAGTCCGAGTCGACCGGAGCCGACTCGAGGTCGAACAGCGATTCGATCACCCTCCGGCCCGACAGGTGCGCCGGTGCGATGACGCGCCGAATCGCCTCGTCGAATGCGATTGCGCCGCACCGATCGCCGAGCTCATCGGCCGCGAGCGCGAGCATCGTGACCGCGTCCAGCGACGCGTCGAGCATCGTCCGGGAGCCGATCGGCGCCGCCATCAACCTCCCGGTGTCGAGCAGGCAGACGAGGTCGCGGTCTCGTTCCACGCGGTACTGGTTGCTCATCGGCCGCCCCATTCGCGCGGTCGCCCGCCAGTTCAACTGCCGGATGTCGTCGTCGGGCGTGTAGTCGCGGATCGACTCAAAGTCTGTGCCGAGGCCGAGCGGCCCGCGCGCGAACTTGCCCGGATGGCCTGCGAGCTCGCGTCGCAGACGGGCGATCAGCGCCCGCGCCGTCACCAGATCGGGGTACACCCGGACCGCGAGCGGGTCGCCGGATGGGTGGTTGACTCGCGCCAGCCCGAGCGGACCGATGCTCGCGCTCGCCACGCCGGGGAGCGCATGCCGCCCGCGCCGGCGAGGCACGAGCGAGCCGACGAAGTGCTCGATGCCGGTCTCGCGGTCGAGCTCGAGCGCGGGGATGGCTGGCTGGCGCAGCAGCACCCGGCGCCCGTCCCGTGCGGTCGCCGTGACCTCGATCGGAGTCGCGACGCCTCGCGACAGCACCGGCGCGAGGGCACGCTCGAGCACCGGCGGCTCGCGTACCGACCAGGCGTCCGCTCCCGCCGCCGCGACCAGCGCGATCAGGGCCGCGACCGCCGCCCACACCGGGACCAGGAGCGCGGCGAGCGCGATCGCGGCAATGATGGCGGCGGTGCGGATCGTGGGCGCCGCCGCAAGCAGCCGCATCAGCGCGGGACGGGGACGTCGTCGATCGCGGCGCGGATCGCGTCGCCCGCGCTGAATCGCTCGAGCTCGGCCTCGGGCGTGAGGATCAGCCGGTGGCCGAGCGCGGCCGGCGCGATTCCCGCGACGTCGTCGGGTGTGACGAACGCCCGCCCGGCGAGGCGCGCGGCCGCCTTGGCGGCCACCAGCAGATGGACCGCGGCGCGGGGCGAGGCGCCGAGCGAGACGCTCGGGAGCTCGCGGGTGCGGCGCACCAGGTCGACCACGTATCCCGCAACGTCGTCCGAGATCGCGGTCTCGTCGATGTCGCGCCGGACGGCCCGCAGCTCGTCGCGACCAACGACCTCGCGCACACGGTCGAGCGCGCTTGGGCTCAGGCCCTGGCGGGGCAACGCCAGCATCGCCCGCTCCTCCGCGGCGCTCGGATAGCCGATCTCGACACGCAGCATGAACCGGTCGAGCTGCGCCTCGGGCAGCGGGTAGGTCCCCTCGTACTCGATCGGATTCTGAGTCGCGACGACCAAAAACGGATCGGGCAGCGCGCGCGCGTTGCCGTCGACCGAGACCTGGCCCTCCTGCATCGCCTCGAGCAGCGCAGCCTGGGTCTTGGGCGGGGTGCGGTTGATCTCGTCGGCGAGGAGGATGTTGGTGAACACGGGTCCGGAGCGGAACTCGAGCTCCCCGCCGCGGAGGACCATCGTCCCCGTCAGGTCCGACGGGAGCATGTCGGGCGTGAACTGGACGCGCGCGAACTCGAGCCCGAGCGCGCGGGCGACCGAGCGGGCCAGCAGGGTCTTGGCCACACCCGGGGGTCCCTCGATCAGGACGTGGCCCGTGCAGGCGAGCGCGCCGAGGATTTGGGCAAGTGCCTCGTCCTGCCCGACGACGACCGCGCCAACCTCCGCGCGCACACGTTCGTAGAGGTTCTTCACGACTCCCTCCGGGTACGTCCGCGGCGACGCGTCGACAGGTACGACTCGCGTCGCCGGGCCGCGTCGGCGATCAGGTCGGCCTGGGCCGTGCGGTCGCGCCCGCGGACGAGCGCGCGCGCAACGGCCTCGATGTACGCGCTGCGCGGCGGGACCGGATCCGCCAACGCCTCCTCCGCGGGACCGATCCGCCGGCCACGCGCGAGCGCCCACGCCCCCCACGCCAGGCAGAGAACCGCAAAGGCGACCCACCATCGGGTCGGGATCGCCGCCAGCCCGGTCGCCTCGCCGTAGCCGTGGAGCGCCTCGGCGAAGATCACTGGAGCTCCGCGGGGGCCCGCGAGATTCAGCGCAAGCTGTGCGTTGTCGGCCGACGCGAGCAACCGGTTCTCGACCGGTGCCGCGTCGGCGAGCAGGTCGATCTTCCCGCGGCCGACCGTCAGCACGATCAGCGCCGCGCCAGGGGTCCCGGCCAACGCCGGCGTGCCCGGGCCGGAGGTCCACGCCCCCTCGCCGGCGGTTTGCACGGTGTTGACGCCGGCGACCTCCGGCAGGAGCGCAACGCGCTTGACGAAAAGCGAGCCGGAGTCGGTCCACGAGGGCGAGCGCGGCAGCAGCGCTGGGAGCGTCGCCGGCGGGCTGCCGCCACCGATGACGAGCCGCCCGCCGGCTCTGACGAAGCGATCGAGGTTCTGGCCCGCCGCCGCCGAGAGGCTGTCGGCGCCGAGGATGACCAGAGTCGCCGCCGGTGGCAGCGCGGCATCGTCGAGCGGGCGCCTGAGCTCGGCGACCGGGTGGCCGGACCGCGACAGCAGCTCCGCCCAGCCTGCCGCACCGGCCGGCGACGTCGCGTAAGCAGAGCCCGCCGGGCCCTCAGGCGCCGGCGCGAACGCGTCAGCGATCAGACCGAGCACGAAGAACACCGCCACGACCCCAACCGCAGCGGCGAGCCACGGCTTCCACGCTGGGCGAGGCGTCACCGCAAGCGCGCCGACACTCACGACCGACCGCTCCCGCTAACGACCGCGCTCCACCGCCGGCGCGCCTCCTCAGCATCGGTTGACGCCGCCGGCGAAGCGCCGTACGCGATTTCGTCGAACCGCTCGGCGAGCGCGTCGAAGTCCGGGGAGTGGAGCGTCCGCGACAGCTGCGCGTTCGGGGTCGAGCGAGCCGTGCGGATCGCGCCCTCCTCGGCGAGGCGCGCGAGCCCTGCCCGGAATCTCAGCCGGACCGCGTCCTCGAACCGCCCGTCGCGCTCGGCGCCGGCCGCGTCACGCTCGAGGCCGGCTGCAGTCGCGACCCTGCCGGCGCGGGAACCGCCCCCTCTCCTGGGCTCTCGCAGGAGCGCGCGACGCGAGCAGCGCCGGGCCAGGAACGTGATTGCGCCCAGGAGCGCGAGCCCGAGCACGACCCACACTGCCACCTTGCCGCCCGGGACGATCCGGCCGACTCGATCGACCGCGTGGGTGACGGCACGCCCGACCGCCTGCAGGACCCTGCCGATGTCGTGCAGCACTCCGTGGAGCGGCCGGGGCACGGACGGATTGTGGAACCGGCCCTCGCGGAGGATCGCGGCCGCTGCCCGGCGGGCGGCGTCAGCATCGGCGAGCGGCAGTGCCGGTGCGCTCATCGCCGGACGCCCTGGCTCATCGATCGGGCGTCCAGCCCGGCGGCGGGGGCCAAAACGGCGGTCCACCGGGCCGACCCACCGAGTCGGGACCGATCGGGTGGTCCCCGGACGGGTAGCCGTTGGCGGAGGCTCCCGCCCACGCCCCCTGGTCGCCGTCCGCGCCGGCCGGCATCGAGGCGGCGGGCAGCCCCAGCTGGTCGGCGAGCACATGGAGGTCGTATCCCTCCCGCCGTACGCGCAGGTCGTAGTAGAGGAGCGTGGTCGTCGCCGCCCGGAACGGCTCGGTGATGACGGTCGCGATCACGCCCGACAGTGTGCTCACGAACACGGCCAGCAGGAGGCTCGGCTGGCTTGGCAGGCTCGCGACCGCGATCAGCAGCGCCTCGATCACCCCGGAGATCAACGTCACCATGAGGGTGGCCACGACGAGGACGGCCGCGGTTGCCCACCACCGCCCCTTGACCAGGCGGCGCGAGCGGCCGAGCGAGCGGAATGCGCCCTTGCCCTCGATCAACAGCGCCGGCACGGCCACCGACCACGCCGCGTACAGCCAGATGCCGGGGATGATGAAGAGCACGAACGCCACGATCAGCCCGAGCACCGTCAGGATCTCGAGGAGGAGGAGCGCGGGCAGGCGGCGGACCGCGAACCGCAACGACTTGGCCGCCCCGATCGATTGATCGAGGTAGGCGTCGCTGACCGCCTTGGTGCATGCGGCGGTGACAAGCGTGGCCACGATCAGCTCGATCACGATCAGCGCGCCGTTCGCTCCGAGCACCGCGGCGTGGTCGGTCGTGGGCTGCGAACTCGAGGACACCGTGAACGTCCCACCGGGCACATCGCTGCCGGAAGGCAGCGTGGAGAGCAGCACGATCCCCGCGAGTACGCGCATCGGGATCACCACCACCGCCGTCAGGCCCATCAGCGTGCGCGCGTTGCCGATGTAGATCTTGATCGCCGCGTCGAGAATCTCGCCGACCCGGCGGGGCCGCATCGCGGTGGCGCTCATCGCAGCAAGATATCCGGCGATCTGCGCCCATGACGCGGTTGTGAGCGCCGGTTTCCTGGTCGCCGCCCCGGGTATACGCGAGGCGATGAAGCTTCTCGTCCTCACCAGCGAGCCAATCACCGGCCAGCAGCTCCGCGACGCGCTCGGGACCGACACCGACCCGACCGACGCCGAGGTGATGGTGGTCGCGCCGGCGTTCGCGAAGAGCGCGCTCAGGTTCTGGATGTCAGACGCGGACGAGGCGATCGCGAAGGCCGAGCAGGTGCGGCGGGACAGCGTGCAGCAACTCGACGAGGCGGGGATCCCCGCGGCCGGCGACACCGGCGAGGCCGATCCCAACGCCGCCATCGAGGACGCGCTGAAGACGTTCGAAGCCGACCGGATCGTGGTCTTCACTCGCGAAGGCGAGGATCAGCGCTACCGCGAGGACCTCGATCGCGACGAGCTCGCCGAGCGCTTCGGCCGGCCAGTCGACCACGCCTTCGTCTAGTCGTTACCGAGCCGCGCCAGCAGCGCCTTTGCGTTGGCCGGCGCGAACCCGCGCCAGTCGTTGTTGAAGTACGCGAAAACCTGCTCCCGCCGGCGCCACTGCGCGATCCGGCGCCCCCAGGTCTCGATCTCCGTCGCCGAGTAGTTGCCGGCGCGGCCCCGAGACCCGTAGTGGAACCGGATGAACCTCCAGTCGGCCGTCGCGTCGAACGTCTGGAACGGCCGCTGGGGATGATCGCCGATCGTGAGCGCGACCCCCCGCGCACGCAGAGCATCGAAGACCTCCGGTGCGAACCAGCTCTGATGGCGGAACTCGATCGTGTGCAGGTTCGGCGGGACCGTGTCGATCAGATCGAGCCAGCCGTGCAGGCGCTGATCGTCGCGGTGGAAGTTCTCGGGCAGCTGCCACAGCACGGGACCGAGCCGCCCGGCCTCGCGCAGCGGCTCGAGCGGCTCGTAGAACCGCTCGATCCCGTCGCGAATGTCGATCAACCGCTTGACGTGGGTCAGGTACCGGCTCGCCTTGACCGCGAACAGGAACCCCGCCGGCGTCTGCTCGACCCAGCCGGCGACCGCCTCGCGGCGCGCGAGCCGGTAGAACGTGGAATTCACCTCGACGGTGTCGAACGCCGACGCGTAGGCCTCAAGCCAGCGGCGTTTGGCGAGCCGCTCGGGATATAGCCCGCCGCGCCAGTCGTCGTACATCCAGCCCGAGCAGCCGATGCGTACCGGCCTCATCGGAGGGGTAGGGGCCGTTGTGAATGACGCCCGCAGCCCGAGCGACCACTCGTACAGATCATCCCGCCGCGCCGGTACCGCCGCGGCCCTCGCTGGCGAACCTTCGCAAGGCGATCCGCGACTGCCGCGCGTGCGACCTGTGGGAAGCGGCCACGCAACCGGTCATGGGCGAGGGCCCCAGACGCGCCGAGCTGATGCTCGTCGGCGAGACGCCTGGCGATCGCGAGGACATCGAGGGTCACCCGTTCGTCGGCCCCGCCGGCGGCGTCCTCGACCGCGGCCTCGACCGGGCCGGTATCGATCGCGGCGACGTTTACGTGACGAACGCGGTCAAGCATTTCCGCTACAAGCTGCGCGGGAAGCGGCGCATCCATCAGAAGCCTGACCGATGGCAGGCAGCGGCGTGCCTCCCGTGGCTCGAAGCCGAAATCAAGGTGGTTCGCCCCCGTGCGCTCGTGTGCCTCGGCCTGGTCGCGGGCCAGTCGCTGCTCGGACCGCAGATCCGGATCGGTCGCGACCGAGGCAAGCCGTTCGAGTCCGACCTGGCCGAGCTGGTCACGCTGACCACGCACCCGTCCGCGATCCTGCGGACGCCGGACGAGCAACGCGCCCAGGCGATGTCGCAGTTCGTCACCGACCTAACCGAGGTGGCAAGGTGGCTGAGCGCGAGGTAGTCGTCGTCACCGGCGCCTCCGGCGGCGTCGGCCGCGCCGTCGCCCGCGAGTTCGCCCGGCACGGCGCGGCGGTGGGGCTGATCGCGCGCGGACGCGCCGGGCTCGACGCGGCCGCACGTGACGTGTCGGACCTCGGCGGCACCCCGTTCGCCTACCAGGCCGACGTCGCCGACTTCGACGCGGTGAGCGCAGCCGCGGCCGCGATCGAGGACCGCCTCGGACCGGTCGACGTGTGGATCAACAACGCGATGACCACCGTGTTCGCGTTCCTCGACGACATCGACGCCGCGGAGTTCGAGCGAGCGACGCGGGTGACATACCTGGGAGCGGTGTGGGGAACCAAGGCGGCGCTCGCAAGGATGCTGCCCCGCGACCGGGGAACGATCGTCCAGGTCGGGTCGGCGCTGGCCTACCGCGGGATCCCGCTGCAGGCGCCCTACTGCGGGGCCAAGCACGCGATCAAGGGCATGCAGGAGTCGCTGCGGTGCGAGCTTCGCCACCGCGGCAGCAAGGTGCACGTGACGATGGTTCAGCTGCCCGGGATGAACACGCCGCAGTTCGACCACTGCCTGAGCAAGATGCAGCGCCATCCGATGCCGGTGCCGCCGATCTACGAGCCCGAAGTCGCAGCGCGCGCGATTTATTGGGCCGCGCACCACCGCCGGCGCGAGCTGTACGTCGGCCTGCCCACGGTCTACACGATCATCGGGAACAAGCTCGCGCCGTGGCTGGCCGAGCGTTACCTGGCGAGGACCGCCGTGGACGGCCAGCAGACCGGGCAGCAGTTCGACGGCACCGCGGCGGCGAACCTGTTCGAGCCGGTCGACTCCGATCACGACGAGGGCGCGCGCGGCATCTTCGACGACAAGGCTCACCACCGCAGCGAGCAGGCGTGGCTCAGTCGGCACCGGCGCGTGTCGGGGCTGGCCGCGGCTGCCGCCGGCGGCGCTGCTGCCGCGCTGCTGGTGCGCCGGCACGCTTGAGCGTCAGGCGCTCGGCGAGGCGCGAAGCGAGGGCCATGATCGTGATCGCCGGATTCGCCGAGCCCTGGGTCGGCATCACACTCCCGTCGGCGATGAACAGGTTCGGGACGCCCCAGGCCCGGTGATCAGCGTCGACCACGCTCCGCTCGGGATCTGATCCCATCCGGCATCCGCCCACCAAGTGGGCGTAGCGGTCGACGACCAGCACATCTTCAGCTCCGCCGGCTTCGAAGATCTCGTGCAGCTTGCGCTTTGCGAACGCGATGTTCCGGCGGTCGTTGTCGCACTGGGCGTAGTCCATCCGCGCCACCGGGACGCCGTTGCGGTCGGTCAGCTCGGGGACGACCGTCACCCGGTTCTCCGCGAGCGGCAGCAACTCGGACAGGACCCCGAGCGTGTACCAGTGGTTGTAGTCGCGCATGTACTCCCGCAGCGCCTGGCCCCAGTGGCCGTGGCCGAGCACGTGCTGGGCGTGCTCGATCGGCAGCGGCCCGACGGTCTGGATCGAGAAGCCACGCGCGAAGTCTCGCGTTTGGTCAGTCTCGTAGAACTGCTCGGAGGAGATCTCCGGGGGCGGCGCCTTGTACATCCGCATCTCCTCGGGGAAGCGCCCGGACACCTGGGGCGCGCCCTGCACCATCACGTACCGGCCGACCTGGTCATTGGCGTTGGCGAGGCCGTGGGGGAAGCGGCGGCTGATCGAGTTCAACAGCAGCCGCGGTGTCTCGATCGAGTAGCCGGCGACCGCGACGGCGTCGGCCCGCTGGAACCGCTCGCGCCCGTCGTGCATATAGCGCACGCCGGTCACGCGCCCGCTCGAGTCGTCGACCTCGACGTCGACGGCCATGCAGTTGGCCCGGACCTCTGCGCCGTGCTCGATCGCGTCGGGAATGTGGGTCACGAGCGGCGAGGCCTTGGCGTTGACCTTGCACCCCTGCAGGCAGAAGCCGCGATAGATGCAGTGGGGGCGGTTGCCGAACGCGCCGTTGGTGATCCCGACCGGGCCGACCCGCATCTCGATCCCGAGCTTGCGGGCGCCGCCGCGCGCCACCTCGGCGCCGCCGGCGATCGGATGCGCGGTGTGCGGATAGCGATGGGGATCGCCCCACGGCCAGTAGTCGCCCGCCACCGGCAGCTCGAGCTCCAGCCGCTCGTAATGTGGCTTGAGGTCCTCGTAGGAGATCGGCCAGTCCTCCCCCACCCCGTCGCGCGTGCGGACCTCGAAGTCGGACGGATGGAAGCGGGGGCAGTAGCCCGCGTAGTGGACCATCGAGCCGCCGACGCCGTGACCGCAGTTGTTCTTTCCGAGCTCAACCGGGTCCGACCCGCCGATGATCCGCTCCTCGGTCCAGTACAGCCGGTGCGAGCCCGCCTCGTCGGACACCCAGTCCTCGTCCGGATCCCAGAACGGCCCGGCTTCCAGCACGACGATCTTCCAGCCGCGGCGCGCGAGTCGCTGCGCGAGCGTCCCGCCCCCGGCACCGGCGCCGACGATCACCAGGTCCACGGACAGCCCGTCGTCATAGCGGGCCATCCGCTCCTGCGGAACGGCGCGCCGGTGGACGTCGAGCAGGAACGCCGAGTCGTTCTCGGGCGGCCGGAGCGCGCCCCGCAGCAGCGTCCTCAGCTCGTGCCGGCGGCTCATCGTTCCCAGCTCTCGCGCTGGCCGGCGCCGATCCGGGCATAGCCGCGCGGATAGGCGGGCCCGCCGAAGCCGATCTCATTCCACGCCCACGGATGCGAGTAGAACGCGCTCAGAATCGCGCGCGTCACCACCTTCCACGCGCGGGCGGGCGGGAGCTCGTCCCACACCTCACCCTGCAGCTCTTCATTCGAAAACGCGTCGATGACCCGCTCCTGGACTTCGGACGTCGCGTTCACGAAGTCGATGGCTCCGTGCTGCCGGGACGCCGCGTCGAGCCCATCCGCGACCCGCCGCCAGGTGTCGCGATCGTCGGGCATGTCCTCGTAGCGAAAGCCGTCAAGCTCGCCGGCAGACAGCTTCGCGTCGACCATGTTCAGCACCGGGATCCTCGGCTCGGCGTCCTGGCCCAGCACGAGATCGCAGAACACGCCGAGCGTCAGCGCCTCGGCCTCGGTGAAGAAGCGGAGCGGCGGCACGTTCTCGACCCGGTCGAGCACCAGGCGCCGCGTGACCTCGTCCCAGTGATCGGCCTCGTCGAGGACGTTGTAGTCGGGATAGCGGCCGCGCATCTGCGGCGTGATCCCGTTGCGCTGGCGAGAAGGCTCAGGCATTCAGCGTTCGCGCCCGAACGCGGCCGCCGCCAGCCCGAGGCCGCCGACCAGCGCGAGCGAGCCCGGCGCGAGCAGCGGCGGTCCCATCACGATGTTGAACAGCGGCTCGTCGAAGCCTCCGGGCTTGCGCGCGACGCCGCGCACGTGGGTGACCACGCCGATCACGCCGTCGAGGCAATACAGCGCAGACAGCGCCGGAAGCCAGGTCCTGGCCGCGTGTTCGGAGCGGACTCCGGCGAGGCCCGCGACGGTCAGCGCCGGCGACAGCGCCACCGGCGTCCACATCCACTTGTCGCCGAATGACCCCTTGAAGTGCTCGAAGTAGATCTCCAAACCGAGCGGTAGGGCGCTTAAGGCGGTGGCGGCCGCCAGCGTGCGCTGCATCCGGCCGCTCCGGACATTGCTCCACCACCGACTAGGCCGCATAGCGTTCGGTCTCCTCGCGCTTGAGCTCGAGGCCGATCCCGGGGCGATCGAGATCGGGCTCGATCGCGCCATCGATCGGGTCGACGACACCGTCGAACAGCATGTGCTCGATCCGCACGTGGTCGTGGAAGTATTCGAGGTGGACGAAGCTCTCGAGCGCGGTCGCGGGATGCAGATGGATCGACGGACCGCAGTGGAGCGACAGCGGCACGCCGTGGGCTCGGCACAGCGACCCCACCCGCAGCAGCTCGGTGATGCCGGCGCACCGGGTGACGTCGGCCTGCAGCACGTCGACCGCGCCGGCCTCGAGCATTCGCTTGAAGTAGACGGCGTCGTAGCCGTACTCGCCGGCGGCAATCGGCATACCGGCCGGCGCGCGGTCGCGGAGCAACCGCAGCCCCTCCAGATCGTCGGAGGACACCGGCTCTTCGAACCAGCTCACGCGCGCGGTGGCCTGGAAGCGTTCGGCCAGCTCGAGCGCCTGCTTGCGCGAGTACGCCCCGTTGGCGTCGACGAACAGCTCGGTCGTGGGTCCGATCGCCTCGCGTGCCAGCAACACACGCCCCGGGTCCTCGCTCGGCGAGGACCCGACCTTCATCTTCACCCGCGGGATGCCCGCGTCGACCCATCCGCCGAGCTGCTCGGCCAGCCGCTGCGGCGAATACGCGGTGAAACCTCCCGAGCCGTAGACGGGAACACGCTCGCGCGCCATCCCCAGCAGCTTGCACAGCGGCAGGCCGAGCACCCGCGCCTTGAGGTCCCACAGCGCGAGGTCGACCGCGGCGATCGCCATCGAGGTGATCCCCGGCCGGCCGAGGTTCCGGGTCTGCTCGACCATCGCCGCCCACGCGGCCTGCGGCGCCATCGCGTCCCGGCCGCGGACGACCTCGGCGAGCTTCGAGGCGATCAGCTTTGCGGTCGAGACGTCGGCGTACGTGTAGCCGAGACCGTGCTCGCCGGCGCCGTGGGCGTGCACGACGACGATCGTGGTCGCCTCCCACGCGAGCGTGCCGTCCGCCTCCGGGGCGTCGGTCGGGATCGTGTAGGCGCCGACTTCGAGCTGCTCGACGGCAGCCTGCGCCCGGACAGCAGTCGCGCTCATCGTCCTGGAAGGAATTCTTCGACCTTCTGCTTGAACGACTGCCTGACGATGTCCTTGGCGTCAGGATCGCCGGCGAGCAGAGCCGAGCCGAGCGCTTTGGCCTGCTCGATCGTGATGTGCGGCGGTAGCGGCGGGACCGAGGGATCCGTCACCGCCTCGAGCACGACCGGCCGGTCCGAGCTCAGGGCGGCGTCCCAAGCCGGACCCACCTGCTCCGCCGTGTCCACACGGATGCCCTTCAGTCCGAGCAGCTCCGCGTAGCGCGCATACGGGAAGTCCGGGAGATCCTGCGAGCCCTCGAATTTCGCGTCCCCTTCCATCGCGCGCTGCTCCCATGTGACCTGGTTGAGGTCGCGGTTGTTGAGGACCATCACGATCAGCCGCTGGTCGACCCACTGCTCGCGGTACTTGGCGATCGTGATCAGCTCGTTGATGCCGTTCATCTGCATCGCCCCGTCCCCCACCAGCGCGAACACCGGCCGGTGGGGATAGGCGAACTTGGCGGCGATCGCGTACGGCACGCCCGGCCCCATCGTGGCCAGCGTGCCCGACAGCGAGGCCATCATCCCCTTGCGGATCCTGATGTCGCGCGCGTACCAGTTCGCCGAGGAGCCGGAGTCGGAGGCCAGGATCGCGTCGGCCGGCAGCCGCTTCGACAGCTCGTGGAACACGAGCTGCGGGTTGATCGGATCGGCTTCGAGGTGGGCACGGTGCTCCATCAGGTTCCACCAATCGCTCACTTCTTCCTCGATCTTCTCGCGCCACGAACGGTCCTGCTTGCGCTCAAGCCGCGTCATCAGCGCGCGCAGCGTCTCGGCGCTGTCGCCGATGAGGTTGACCTCCATCGGGTAGCGGATCCCGATCATCTTGCCGTCGATGTCGATCTGCACGCCGCGGGCCTTGCCCTCCTCGGGCAGGAACTCCGAGTACGGGAAGCTCGAGCCGACCATCAGCAGCGTGTCGCACTCCTGCATGAGCGTCCAGCTCGCCTTGGTGCCGAGCAGGCCGATCGAGCCGGTCACATAGGGCAGGTCGTCGGGGAGAACGGCCTTGCCGAGCAACGCCTTGGCCACGCCGGCGCCGAGCAGATCGGCGACCTGCGCCACCTCCTCGGACGCGTGCAGCGCGCCCTGGCCAACCAGCATCGCGACGCGCTGCCCCGCGTTCAAGATCTCGGCAGCGCGCTCCAGATCCTCGTCGTGGGGGAGGATCCGTGGCGCCTGATAACCCGGGCCGGAGTGGACGGTGCCGTGCTTGTGCGGGGGCTGCGGGACAGCGTCCGCCTCCTGCACGTCGTTGGGAATGATGATCGCAGTCACAGTGCGCTCGGAGAGCGCGATCCGAATGGCGCGGTCCACCAGGTGTCGAATCTGGGTCGGCGCCATCGCCACCTCGACGTATTCGTGCGCGACGTCCTTGAACAGGCTGTTCAGGTCAACTTCCTGTTGGTAGTTGCCGCCGATGCCGGCGCGGGCCTGCTGGCCAACGATCGCCACGACGGGCTGGTGGTCGAGCTTCGCGTCGTAGAGACCGTTGAGCAGGTGGATCGCCCCGGGTCCCGAGGTGGCCAGGCACACGCCGACCTCGCCGGTGAACTTGGCATGGGCGCACGCCATGAACGCAGCCATCTCCTCGTGGCGCACCTGGGTGAACTCCGGGCCCTCCCCGTCGCTCAAGTGGCTGAAGGCGCCGATGATGCCGTTGATCCCGTCGCCCGGGTACCCGTAGATGCGCTTGACGCCCCATGTCCTGAGGCGTTCCAGCAGATAGTCGCCAACCGTGGTGCTCATGCCGTTTCTTCTCCGTTTCTGTCCACGCGAAACTTCCCCGTAAGCGCCCCTACCCAGCCCCGACGCCGACTAACTGGCGCTGTCCGTGTCCCTACCGGTCGTAACCGGGTGGTGTCTGCGGCGTGCCTACCCCTCGTGCGGCGCGCCCGCGAGCGCCGCAGCGGCGTCGATGTGGGCGAGGTGGGTGAGGCCCTGCGGGAAGTTGCCCAGGAGCTCGCCGGTCCGGGGGTCGACCTCCTCGGAGAACAGCCCGAGATCGTTGCTGCGGGCGACCGCCTGGTCGAAGATCTCCCGCGCGTCGTCCGGATCGCCGGCCCGCACGAGGCACTCGGCCAGCCAGAACGAGCAGCACAGGAACGCGCCCTCGTCGCCCTCGAGCCCGTCGTCGCGGCGGTAGCGGTAGATCAGGCCGTCTCCGGCATCGAGCTCCTCGCGCACGGCCGCGACCGTTCGCACCATGCGCTCGTCGTCCCACGCGACGTACTCCACGGTCGGCAGCAGCAGCAGCGCGGCGTCCAGCTCGCTACGGCCGAACGCCTGCACGTAGATACCGCGCTCCGAGTCATAGCCGCGCCGTTCGATCGTCTCGCGCAGCTCGTCGCGCGCCTGCTTCCAGCGCCGGACCGGAGCGCGCCGCATGCACTCGTCGGCGAGCCGGAGGCCGCGGTCGAGCGCGGACCAGCACAGCACCTTGGAGTGCACGAAGTGCTCGGGCCCACCCGCCCATTCCCAGATCCCACAATCCGGCTCGCGCCAGCGCTCGGCGGCGTGATCGATCAGCGAAACCAGGAACCGCCAGTCGTCGTCGCTCGGGGAATGGCCGCGGCGGTGCCAGCGCCAGGTCAGGTTTACGAGCTCGCCGTAGGCGTCGAGCTGGAGCTGCCCGGACGCGTCGTTCCCGAGCCGCACCGGCGCCGACTTGCGGTATCCCTCGAGCCTCTCGACGACGTCGCCCCGGAGCCGGCGCTCCCCAGCCACGCCGTAGACGATCTGGAGATCCTCGGCGTGGCCCGCGGCCGAGCGCATGATGAACGCGCGGAACGCGTCGGCCTCCGCGACCGCGCCGAGCTCGGCCAGCGCGCGGGAGCTGAAGCTCGAGTCGCGCACCCAGGCGTAGCGGTAATCCCAGTTGCGGGGTCCGCCGACTGCCTCGGGCAGAGACGTCGTCGGCGCCGCGACAACTGCTCCCGTGGGCGCATATGTGAGCGCCTTGAGCACGATTCCCGAGCGACGCGCCGCGGGTTCGTCCCGCGTGCCGAGGTGAAGCGACGAGGCCCACTCACGCCACCACTCGAGCGTGCCGTCGAGGAGCTCGTCGAGCGCGTGCGGCTCGGGCTCCGCGGGCGGGCCGGCGTCGACGTGCTCGGGCGCGCAGTAGGTCAGCGAGAGCCGGACCCGGTCTCCGGGACCGATCGTGAAGCGCCCGATGAGCTCGTGCGCAGGGTCCTCGGCGAGCTCCTGTTCGCACCACACCAGCAGTGCGTCGTTACCGCCGATCGTGCTGTGCAGCCGGTGTCCGTGGCGGCGGATCCAGGGGCGCACCTGGCCGTAGTCGAACCGCGGCGCGACCCGGACCTCGAACTCGAGCGAACCGCGCACACCCTCGATCACCCGGAGGATCCGGCGCTCGTCGGTGTCGTCGTTGCGGATGACGAAGCAATCGAGCAGCTTCGCCTCGCCGGCCGATCCGGACAGCCTGGTCTCGAGCACAAGCGTGTCCTCGACGTACGACCGCGCGTGCTCCCACGGCCCGTCACCGGTCGGGCGGATCGAGCAATGACCGCCGCGCTCCCGGTCGAGCAGCCGGCCGAACGCGCTGCCCGAGTCGAAGCGGGGCAGGCAGCACCAATCGATCGATCCGTCCCGGGATATGAGAGCTGAGGTGTGGCAGTCGCCGATCAGGGCGTAGTCGCCGATCGGCAGGTATGAGTCGGTGTCGGGCACGCGAGGGGACTTACTACCCCGAACCGCCTCCCCCACCCCGCCGCGCCTGTTTTCGCGACCTACTGACGGGTAGGGCTAAAGCGTGGACCACGAACGAGAGGAGCCTGAACATGGGCATCACTGACAAGGTCACAGGCAGGATCAAGCAGGCGGCCGGCGATCTCACCGACGACGCCTCGCTGAAGCGCGAGGGACGGCAGGAGGAGCGCAAGGGCGAGGCCAAGGATGAGCTGGCCCAGGACCAGGAGCGCGCCGACCGCAAGGCCGAAGAGGTCGCAAACCTGGAGCGTAAAACCGCTTAGCGGTGCGCACCCCCGTGTCGGCGCCCCGGCGCGCTTCCCAGCGTGATCGAGGTACCCCTCGAATTGGGCGCGAGGGGCGCCGAACGGGGACCGCACTCCTCTAAGCCAGCTAGAAGCGGAGCGGGCCCGCACCCCTCCTGAACGGGCTGGCGCCCCCAGACGTTCGCTTCCCAGCTCGACGCTATTGTGGGCGTCGCCGTGAATCGTCGCCGCTCCCGCCCTGAAGGCCCAGATCCGCGCGGCGAGGTTTCGCGCGAGGCGTGGGTGCGGCTGGCCGCTTGCACTGGCGCGGCCGCGCTGTTGCAGCTGGACGGGACCCTGATCACGGTGGCGTTGCCGTCGGTGGCGCACGGGCTCAAGGTCTCGAGCGCGTCGACCGCGGCGATCCTCAGCGCCTACTTCGGCGCTTACGCGCTCGTGCTGCTGCCTGCCGGAGCGCTCGTCGACCGGTTCGGCGCGCGCCGCCTGGCGCTGTGCGGCCTGGCGGTGTTCGCCGTCGGCGCGGCCGCCGGGGCGCTCGTGTCGAGCATCGGCGCGCTGATCGCCACCCGCGTCGTGCAGGGCGCGGGCGCCGGCTTGGTCAGCCCGGCGGCGCTCGCCGGCGCGGTCAGCGGGTTTCCGCCCGAGCGCCGCGGAAGCGCACTCGGGATCTGGGGCGCGTCGGCCGGCGTCTCGAACCTGCTCGGACCGCTGCTCGGCGGGCTGCTCACGGTGACGCTCGGGTGGCGGGCCAACTGGTGGGCGCTCGTTCCGCTGGCGCTGATCGCAGCGGCGGGCATCGCCCGGTGCGTGCCCGCGGTCGTCGGCGGCGGGGAGGGCAAGATCGAGGGCTACACGCTCAACCGCGTCGTGCTCGCTGCCACGCTCGTCGCCGGGCTTACGTTCGCGGTGATGATCGGCAGCTTCTACCTGGCCTCGCAGTACCTCCAGCGCGACGCCGGCTACTCGGCCCTCGGCGCGTCGGGCGCGCTCGTGATCGTCGCGCTGCTCGTGGGCGCGGCGGCTCCTATCGCCGGCCGCCTCGTCGACGAGTACGGGGAACGGCTTCCGGCGATCCTCGGCTTCGTGCTCGCGGGCAGCGGGCTCGCCGTGCTCGCGATCCCTGGCATGCCGCTCGCCAGCGTGGTCACGATCCTGCCGCTGATCCCGGTCGGCTTCGGGCTCGGGATGCTGTTCGTCCCGACCTCGCGCGCCGCCCTGAACGCAACACCGCTGGCCTCGCACGGGCGCACCTCGGCGGTCCTGTCGGTGGGCAGGCTCGTCGGCGCCGGCCTGGGCGCGGGCGTGGGCGGCATCGTCCTCTCGGGTGGCACCGACGCATCCACGGTGCACGAGGCGCTGCTGCTCGCGTGCATCCTCTGTGTCGCGGTCGGAATCCCGGCCTCGACTCGCCTCGGGCCGCCCAGCGGAGGCATCGCGCGACGGACGCAAGTCACGTAGCGGCGCGGCTCGGCACGCTCACTCCGCATTTCGTTGTGCTGTTTTCGCCCCGCCGCTCCGGGGAAGCCATCTGTTCGTGGTGAGCGGAAGACCGAGCGTCCTCAACCTGCGGCTGAACAACCGCCCTGATACCGCCGGGTTGGTTCGGGCGGTGCTGGGCGCGATCGCGACGCCGTTCGCACTTCGCCCCGAGCTGCTGAACGACCTGAAAACGGTTGTCAGCGAGGCCTGCAACAACGCCGTCGACCACGCCTATCGAGGCGAGAGCGGGGCGATCGCCGTCCGCGTTGACGTCCAGCTCGAGGAGATCGAGGCGACAGTCCGCGATTGGGGCGGCGGGTTCCAGCAGCTGGTTCCCGACGAAGACCGACTCCGGGTCGGCTTGCCGCTGATCAACGCGCTCTCCGACCGGGCGGAGTTCCTGACCGCCCCCGGCAGCGGCACCGAAGTCCGGATGGGGTTCGATCTGCGACACGATCCGCGCCGGACGGAGACGCTCATGCGGCTCGAGGACAGCGAGGACCTCGAGGCGTGGACGCCGTGGCGACGCGGGCTGACCGGCGACGTCGTCGTAACCCTGCTGGCGCGCGACCTGCTTCCATGCGTGCTCGAGCCGCTGACGAGCGCGCTCGCTGCGCGGTCGCGGTTCTCACTCGAGCGGTTCTCCGACGTCTTCATCGTCACGCGGGCGCTCGCCAAGCACGTGCGCGCCGCCTCCAGCAGCTCTCGGGTCAGCTTCTCGCTGACCGCCCGAGACCAGCGGCTCGAGTTGACGATCGGGCCGCTCAAGCCCGGCACGAGCGAGCTGCTGCAGATCGTCGATCCGGCCGGCGCTCCCGAGGCGTCGGTGGCCGAGCTCGCCGACGAGCTCCGGATCGAGGCGATCGACCACTCCGAGCTGCTGCGCGTGGTGCTGATCGATCACCAGCGGGACCGGAGCGGAGCTCCCGGCCAGCCGTAGCTCCCGCCGGCCGGACAGTCTCAGCTCCGAAGGCGACGGGCTACCGCCTACTCGTCGTCCTCGTCGTCGTCCTCGTCGTTCTCGTCGTCGTCCGGGTCGTCCCACCCGTCTTCGTGCTCGTCGTCGTCGTCCGAGTCTTCATCGTCGTCTTCGGGCGGCGCGCCCGGCACGTTTGGGTCAGAGCGCTTGTTCTTCCACTCCTGGGCGACATCCTTCGTGCGCTGCTTGAGCTCCTCGCTGTGGTGCGCGAGGTCGTCGGCCTCTTGGTCGAGGCGATCTGCAAGTTCTTTGGCATCTGTGTCCGTCATGGTCGCGGACTACCCGAGCCGGGCGCCTCGCACACCTGCCCGTTCGGACGAACCGCGACAGCCGCTCAGCGGCGCGCCCTGACGGTGAGCCCCTCGGCCGCCGATCGCCGGGCCTGCTCGAGCGGCGTCCGGCCGCTGCCGCGCTCGAGCGGCCTGACCCACAGCTCGTCGATCAGGACGCTGACGGTGGCGATCAGCGGCACCGCGATCAGCAACCCGATGAAGCCGAACAGCTGGTCGACCGCAACCACGCCGATTGCCACCAGCGCCGGGTGGAGCTTGACCGTCCGCGCCACCACAAGCGGCTGGATCACGTTGCTCTCGACCTGGTGGGCGAGGACGTAGATGATCGCCACCAGCACCGCCTCCTTGGTGGAGACCGTGAGCGCATAAGCGATCGGCGGTATGGAGCTGGCCAACGCCCCGAAGTACGGGACGATCATCGCGAACGCGGTGAACACGGCGAAGAACGCGGCAAACGGCAAGCCGACCAGTTCGAGGCCGATGTAGGTCAGGGTGCCAAGCACGAGCATGCCCACGGCCAGCCCGCGCAGCCAGGCTATGTATGCCGTCCGCAGCCGCAGCAGGATGTGGTTGACCTGCGGGCGACGCGGGATCGGAAACAAGCGAACGAACCCATTGACCAGCGGCTCGGGATGGATCGCGGTGTACAGAGACGTGAGCAGTACGACGATGACCGCCGCGACTGCAGCCGCAACGCTGGCGCCGAAGGACGCCACCGGGCCGAGCAGCTTCGACGGGTCGTGCGTGTAGGTGGTCACGAAATGCTGCACCTGTGCGGTGATGTGACCCGGGGATGACCCCGTAAGACGCCCGAGGCGTCGGCTGAGCGAGTCGCCGATCGTTGGCAGGGTCGCAGCGAAATGATTCACCTCGCGTGTGAACACGGGCACGATCAGTGCGATCAGACCGCCGACGGCCGCCAGCCCGAGCAGCAGGCCGATCGTCGCCCCCAGTGCGCGCGGCACGCGCCAGCGCTGGAGCAGATCGGCGAACGCCGACAGCGGCGTGGCGATGATCACGACGATCAGCACGCCGAGGATCAGGCTGACGAGCGCCTGGAAGATCATCGCGGCGATCACCAGCCCGAACGCGAGCAGAACCGCCTTGTAGACAACCCCTGGGGTGATCTTGGAATCGGCCATCCAGCCCAAGGCTGCCCCGGATCGACCCGCGCCTACCCTGCCTGACGGTTTCGCATGGCAGCCTGTGTCGTGTGTCCCGCGCCCGCGTCCGGCCAACGACCCTCGCCACGTCCGGCGATCTCGTCGCCGAGCGCGATCCGTTGCGCCCGACCGGACGGCTCCTGCGCCAAGGGGACATGGACGCCTCGTACGTCGATCTGGCCGATCCGGCGCACCTGGAGTTCGACTACATGCGCTGGATCCGGATCGTGCTGCGCGCGGCCCGCGCTCGTCGCGTGGTGCACGTCGGGGGCGGGGCGTGCGCGCTCGCACGGGCGCTGGCAGCCGAGGATCCCGACGGACGGCAGGAGGTCTGCGAGGTCGACGCCAGCGTGCTCGCGCTCGCCCGCGAGCATCTCGGGCTGCGCCGCGCGCCTGGGCTGCACGTGCGCCTGGCGGACGGGCGCGCGTTTATCGCCGGCCAGCCCAGCGCCACCTGGGACGCGGTCGTGACCGACGCGTTCGTGGGTGCGACCGTGCCGCGACGGCTGATCACGGTGGAGGCGCTGGCCGACGTCGCCCGGGTGGCGCCGCTGGCGCTCGTCAACGTGGTCGACAACCGCTCGGCCCGCGACGTCCGCGCGATCGGAGCGGCCATGGCCACGGCCTACCCGCGCGTGTGGGCGCTCGGAGACCGCGCCGGCAACACGATCGTCGCCGGTGCGGCGACCAAGCCGGACTTGGGCGCGATCGCCGCCCGGGCCGCCGCCGACCCCTCCCCGGCTCGGCTGACCTCGCCGGAGGCGATGGCGCTGTGGCTGGCCGGGACGCCGCCGCTGCACGACCATGAGATCGGAGAGGCCTGAATGTTCGAAGGATTTGCCACCCGCGAGCTAGAGACCGAGCGCGGCCGGATCCACGCACGGGTGGGCGGAAGCGGCCCGCCGCTCCTGCTCCTGCACGGCTATCCCGAGACCCACCTGATGTGGCATGCGGCGGCGCCGCAACTGGCCGAGCGGTTCACGGTCGTCGCGACCGATCTGTCGGGCTACGGCGAGTCGCTGCGACCGGTCCCGGCTGCCGACCACGCGCCGCACTCAAAGCGCGCGCTCGCGCTCGACCAGGTTCAGGCGATGGCATCGCTCGGGCACGAGCGGTTCGCGGTGGCCGGGCACGACCGTGGCGGCCGCGTCGGCTACCGGATGGCGCTCGACCATCCCGATCGCGTCAGCGCGCTCGCGGTCCTCGACATCGTGCCAACGGCCGAGGTGTGGGCCCGGGCCGACGATCGGCTCGCGCTCGTGTACTGGCACTGGGGGTTCCTCGCCCAGCCGGCTCCGCTCCCGGAGCGGCTGATCGCCGGCGACCCCGAGGCCTACTTCACCTACCACCTGCGTTCGATCGGGCTCAACGGCGAGCCGGGTCGCTATCCCGAGCCGGTCATCGCGGCATACCGCGCCCAGCTCGAAGAGGAGACCGCGGTGCAGGCGATTTGCGAGGACTACCGCGCGGGGGCGACCATCGACCGCCAGCTCGACGAGGCCGACCGGGGACGCGTGATCGACTGCCCGGTGCTGGCGCTATGGGGAACTCGGGGCGCGCTCGAGCCGCTTTACGGCGACGTGCTGGCGGTGTGGCGAGCGTGGGCGCGCGACCTGCGCGGCCACGGTGTCGACGCGTCGCACTTTCTCGTCGAGGACCGCCCCGAGGAGGTCGCGCGGGAGCTGACCGCATTCCTAGCGAGCGCTAGCGCCGCGAGCGATCGCGCGCGGCGGTGAACAGCTCCGCGACCTCGGGTTCCATGTAGTAGTCGGTGCCGCCGTCGGCGCGGCCCTCGGTCGCGATTGGCAGAACGCGACCCAGGTGGCGCGAGTAGCGGCCAGGCCAGGCGAGGATGCCGGCAACGCCGTGGGCGCCCTTGTCTAGCGCCAGCTTCCTGGCCACCTGCTCGCCGGCGACCCGGGTTCCCGGGCTGTCGGCGAGCAGGTCGAACAGCTCGCGTGCCGGCGGCGCCAGCTTGCGATATAGCCAGGCTGCCGTGTCGGCGTCGTCGGCCGTCCATGCCGCGGCGGCGTCGTGCCGGCGAGGACCTCGCCGGCCATGGCGGCCGCGCCCGCCGAACGGGGGCGGAGTCCCGGGCTCGGACGTCAGGAATGACGCGAACCATGCGTAGAACTCCGGCACCCGCTCCTCGGGGACGGCCACCGTGACCTGCTTGTCGGCCATTAGATTTCGGTCGCCTCGGTGCTCGGCTCGCGCTGCTGCTCGACGCTCTCGCGCCGGCCGCCGCAGCCGTGCCCGTGATGCCCGTGATGGCCGTGACGGCCGTGACCGTGCCGGCGGCGTCCACCCGGTCGGCCACTCGGACCGGCCAGGAAGCGCGCGAAGAACGCGTGGAACTCGGCCACACGATCCTCTGGCACGTCGACCGTGACCTGCTGGTACTGGGTGTTGGGAGTGATATTCGACTCCATTTGCTTACTCCTTGGTTTGCTTACGAGTGCAAGCATAGCACAAGTAAATACTTAAGTAAATAAGGGTCGCGCTGTCCTCGGTTGCGATTGGACCTCGTGGGTAGACCAGATTCGAGTGAAACCCGGAGGGAGGACGATCAGACGTGGATGAGCTTCAGGTGAGACGACAGAGCCGCCCCGGTCCTGCGCGCCGGAACGGACGGTCGCACGAGAGCGAGCCGACGCGCGAAGCGCAGCCCCGAACGCGAGCGACCCAGGCCAAGCGCCACGCCGAGGAGGCCAAGCGCAAGGTCGCCGATCGCCGCGAGCAGCAATCGGGCGCCGTCGGCTGGGTCGCCGACCGCGCCTCGCAGTGGTCTCTTGACGGGCCCGACTGGGACTTCGTGGAGCGCCAGAAGTACCTGTGGAACCCGCTGATGGATTACTGGTTCCGGATGGAGGTCGGCGGCTGGGACAACCTCCCGGACCCGCCGGCGCTGCTGATCGGGATCCACTCGGGCGCCCCGTTCGTGTGGGACGCATGGACCATCGGCGTGCAGTGGTGGCGCCGGTTCGGCGACGAGCGCCCGCTTCACGGAACCGCGCACGACGCGCTGATGGCGATGCCGGTCCTCGGTGGCTACTTCCGCAGGATGGGCGTCCTGCCGGCGGCGCCCGACAGCATCGCCGGCGCACTCGCGGCGGGTCGCGACGTGGCGCTGTGGCCGGGCGGCGAGCGGGACTCGCTGCGGACCTGGCGCCAGCGCGACGAGGCGATTCTCGCCGGGCGGACGGGCTTCATCAAGCTCGCGATCCGCAGCGCCGTCCCGATCGTGCCGGTCGCGACGGTCGGCGGGCCTGATTCGATGCCCGTGCTCGCCACCGGCCGCCGGCTCGCCAAGCTGCTCGCGCTCGACCGGGTGGCGCGACTGAAGATGTTCCCGATCGCGATCCAGGCGCCGTGGGGCGTGTCGCCGGCGCTGCTGCCGGAGATCCCGCTGCCGACCAAGATCCGGACCGCATTCCAGGACCCGATCGAACTCGACCACGATCCCGAACGGGCCGACGACGACCGCTACGTGAAGGCAAAGTACCGCGAGGTCCGCGACTCGATCCAGGCCGGCATGGACACCCTCGCCCGCCGGCGCCGGCTGCCGCTGTTTGGCTAGCCGGCGCCGCAGGCCAGGCGGGGAAGCGGTTGCCTTAGGCCGCGACCTTCTGCTTGTGCTTGCCCTCGGCGATTTCTTCGACGACTTTCGCGCAGAACGCAGGCAGGTCGTCCGGCTTACGGCTCGTGACGAGGCCGTTGTCGACGACGACTTCCTCGTCGACCCACTCCGCGCCGGCGTTGCGCAGATCGGTCTGGAGACTCGGCCATGAGGTGACCTTGCGGCCCTTGGCGACGCCGGTCTCGACGAGCATCCACGGTCCGTGGCAGATCACGCCGACCGGCTTGTCCTGCTCGAAGAACGCCCTGACGAACTTCACCGCGTCCTTGTCGGCGCGCAGCTGGTCGGGGTTGGCGACGCCACCTGGCAGCACCAGCCCGTCGTAATCGGATGGATCAGCGTCCGCGACGGCCTTGTCGGCGGTGATCTTGTCGCCCTTGTCGAAGTGCTTCCACATCTCGACCTCGCCCTTCTCGAGCGAGATGATCTTGGTCTCGGCGCCGGCGTTGCGCACCGCCTCGAGGGGCGCGGTCACTTCGGTCTGCTCGGCGCCCTCGGTGAACAGGAACGCGACACGCTTGCCCTTGAGTTCATCAGCCATGCTTGGCTCCTCTCGTTTCGTTTTCGGTGTTCTTGGCCGCTACCCAGTGGGTTACGGCCGCGAAACAGACCGACGGAGGAGGCCCCGGGGCTGCGCTCAGGAGCTGATGAGCGTGGGCGTCCCGAGCGGGATGTGGCCGAGCAGCCACCGCCCCTCGGGAAGCGTCAGCCGGATGCATCCATGGCTCGCCGCTTCGCCGATCGACCCGGTCTCAGGGGTCGAGTGGATCGCGATCCGCGTGCCCCCGGTCCAGCCCTGGATCGCATGTGGCGCGTTGGCCGAGAGCGCGAGGATGCAGCACCCGTACGGCCCGGCCGGATCATCGGTGGCGAGCCGGTCGGTGACCGCGAACCGGCCGGTCGGCGTCGGCGCATTGGGCGTCCCGATCGCCACCGTGTAGCGCTCGACGACCTTGCCGCCGTTGAGCACGGTCAGCCGGCGGGCCGACAGCGACACCTTGAGCTGCCACGAGACGCGGCTGAGCGACGTCATGCTCTGCAAGATCCACGCCACGCGCCCGTTCCCGGCCTGCGGGGTGATCACGCCGAGCCACCCAGGCTTGTGCTCGACCACCCACAGCACCTGGGGCGAGCCGAACTGGGTCTTTGTCCCGAGCTGGGCGATCGTGCGGCCGTCGGGCGAGGTGCGTAGCGCAGTCTGGTGGTGCACGAGCGCCACGAGCGAGCCCGACCCGCCGGGGATCGCGGGTAGCGCCGGGCCGACGGGCTTGGGCGCCCGCGCCGAGCCTGTGGTCTGCCCGACCGGCGTGAACCCCGCGGTGGTGGTGGCGGCCGCGCCGGAGGCGGGCTGCTGCAGCCCGATCGCGATTCCGACCGCGATCGGGATCGCCGGCAGCAACGCCAAGCTCGCCAGCAATGCCCTCCGTCGCCTAGGTCGTCGGCGGCGCTCGTCTTCACCCGCCATGGCCGCCAACGTTAGCGCAGCGTTCCGCTGGCGTTCATCAGTTCGGCGGCGAGCTCGGAGTACGCTCGGATCATGTTCGGACTACGAAGCAAGAGGACGATGATCGAGCCGGACCGAGCGCTCCCCGGACGTGAAAGCGAGATGCCCGTCGCCGTCCGTCACGCCGTCCTGGGGACATCGCTGAAGCCCCCGTTCCCGGACGGCTTCGAGCAGGCGATCGTCGGGATGGGGTGCTTCTGGGGCGCCGAACGCGTCTTCTGGCAGGCGCCCGGCGTCTACACGACAGCGGTCGGCTACGCGGGCGGAATCACCCCCAACCCCACCTACAAGGAGGTCTGCTCGGCGCGCACCGGTCATGCCGAGGTGGTGCTCGTCGTGTTCGACCCGGCCAAGACGAGCTACGAGGAGATCCTGAGGCTGTTCTGGGAAAACCACGATCCCACCCAGGGGATGCGCCAGGGCAACGACGTCGGCACGCAGTACCGCTCGGCGATCTACTGGACGAGCGATGAGCAGCGCGCGATCGCCGAGGCGACCCGCGACGCGTTCCAGAAGCGCCTCGGCGGGGCCGGCTACGGCGAGATCACGACCGAGATCGCCAAGGCCGGGCCGTTCTACTACGCCGAGGACTACCACCAGCAGTACCTCGAGAAGAACCCCTGGGGCTACTGCGGGCTCGGCGGCACCGGCGTCAGCTGCCCGGTCGGGCTCGCCGTCGCCACCCCGGCGACCGCCACGGCCACGACGCCGGCCGGCTGACCGTCGCGCACTCCGCGCGACGGCACAGCACAGCGAGCAGCGCCGGCGCTCAGCCGCCGGCGACCGCTGGCAGGATCGTCACCTCGTCGCCGTCGGCCACGGGCGTCTCGAGCCCGTCGAGGAAGCGGATGTCCTCGCCGCCGACGTAGACGTTGACGAACCGGCGCAGGCCGCCGTCTTCCGCGATCCGGTGACGCAACTCGCCGAACCGGTCATACAAGGCGTCGAGCACCTCGCCGACGGTCGAGCCCGAGACTTTCGCCGTCGCCTCGCCGTCGGTCGCGGACCGCAGCTGGGTTGGGATCTTGACCGTGATTGCCATGCTTGCGCAGTCTTATCACGCGAGCGCGGCGACGCGCTCCGCCGCCCGGTCGAACGAGTCGATCGTCGGCTCGATCTCCCAGGCCTCGAACGTTCCGCGCGCCACATCGAGCGTCTTGAGTCCCTCGCCGGTGATGTACGCGACCACCCGATCGCCGGGGTCGATCGCGCCCCGCGCGGCGAGCTTGGCCAGCACCGCGACCGTGACGCCGCCGGCGGTCTCGGTGAAGATCCCGGTCGTACGCGCCAGCAGCTTGATCCCCTCACGGATCTCGTCGTCGGTCACGGCCTCGATCGAGCCTCCGGTCCGCCGGGCCAGGTCGAGCGCGTAGGGACCGTCGGCCGGATTGCCAATCGCGAGCGACTTCGCGATCGTGTCCGGCTTGACCGGCCGGCAGAAGTCCTGCCCGGCCTCGTACGCCGTCGCCACCGGCGAGCAGCCGGTGGCCTGCGCGCCGTGGAACGTCGGGAGCTCGCCCTCGAGCAGACCGAGCTCGAGCCACTCCTCGAACCCGCGCGCGATCTTCGTGAACAGCGATCCCGAGGCGATCGGACAGACCACCCGGTCGGGGAGCTCGAACCCGAGCTGCTCCGCGGTCTCGAACGCCAGCGTCTTCGAGCCCTCGGAGTAGTAGGGCCGCATGTTGATGTTCACGAACGCCCATTCGTGCTCGCCGGCGAGCTCTGTGCACAGGCGGTTGACGTCGTCGTAGTTCCCGCGGACCGACACGAGGTTGGTGCCGTACACGCCGGTCGCAAGCACCTTTTGCTCCTCGAGATCGAACGGGACGAACACGTAGGACTCGAGCCCGGCAGCGGACGCGTGCGCCGCCACCGCGTTCGCGAGGTTGCCGGTCGACGCGCAGGCGACGGTCTGGAAGCCGAGCTCGCGGGCGCGGGCGAGCGCTACCGACACGACGCGGTCCTTGAACGAATGCGTCGGGTTGGCGGCGTCGTTCTTGACCCACACCTCACGCAGGCCGAGCCGCTCAGCGAGCCGGTCGGCGCGCAGAAGCGGCGTCCAGCCCGCCGGCAGCGTGTTGCGCGGGGGCGCCTGCACTGGAAGAAAGTCGCTGTAGCGCCACAGCGAGTGCGGTCCCGCCTGGATCCGGCGCCGGAGCGCTGCGGGGTCGGCGTCCGGCCGGGGCGCGTACGCGACCTCGAGCGGACCGAAGCACAGCTCGCACACGTATCGCGCGTCGAGCGGATAGGTCGTCTTACATTCTTTGCAACGTAGAGACTCTGGCGGCATATGTGAAAAAACCTCCGCCGGGGTCTGTGGTCGGAGGTCGAGAAACCGCCCTTTCCACATCTCCCAGGCTTGTTGTTGGAGCCTGATGGAATTGGCACCTTTCCCTTGCGGGAGGTTGCCGGGGTTTCGTAGGGCCAGTCCCTCCACCCCTCTTGATGCGTACAGCTATGTCTGGCTGATTATATGCAGACGATCGCCGGAGTTCGAGCCCTCTTGAACGGCAACGTCATCGCACCGGCGAACCGACGCGTAACGAACCTCCCCGCCTGGTGTTGAAGCGTCGGCATGGCCGCCACGTCAGCTGATCCGCTCGAACGCCTCGAGGCGGCGATTGCGCTCGGGACGAGCGCGCCCAGCCGGCGGATGCTGATCATCGTCAACCCGTACGCGACGACCGTCTCGGACCGGCTGAAGAACCTCGTCGTGTACGCGTTGCGTGGTCGCTACGACGTGGAGGCGATCGACACCGACTCGCGCGACCACGCCACCGAGCTGTCCCGCGAGGCGGCGGGCGAGGGCTACGACGTGGTCGTCGCGTTCGGCGGCGACGGCACCGTGAACGAGGCCGCGAACGGACTCGCGGGCTCGGATACGCCGCTGTGCTGCCTCCCCGGAGGCCGCGCGAACGTCTACTGCCGGATGCTCGGGATCCCGACCGACGTCGTCGACGCGACCGAGCACCTGCTGCTGATGGCCGACGACTGGCATCCCAAGCGTGTCGACGTCGGCTCGGTGAACGGGCGGCGGTTCGTGTTCTCGGCGGGCGTCGGGCTCGACGCGAGCGTCGTCGAGCGAGTGGATGCGCACCCGAAGCTCAAGGCGAAGTACGGCGAGTGGTACTACACGCTGACGGGCGTGAGCACATTCACGCGGCGCTACCTCGTCCATCCGCCGCGGCTGGAGGCGCAGGTCGGGGACGAAACAACCGCTGGTGTGACCGTCATCGTCCAGAACTCGGCGCCCTACACCTATTTCGGCGACCGGCCGGTGGACATGGCCGAGGGTGCGACGCTGACCAGCGGTGACCTCGCCGGCGTGGTACTCGACCGCGCCCGCCCGATCGACGTGCCGACGATCATCGGACGCGCCCTGTCGAGTCACCTGAAGGTCAGCGGCCACCATCACGTGCACTCGTTCCGAGGGGTGCAGGGGCTGCGCGTGCGCTCGCGGGATGAGCGGCCGCTCCCGCTCCAGGTCGACGGCGACTACCTCGGCGAGGTGGACGAGGCCGTGTTCGACGTGACGCCGAGCGGGATCGCCGTCGTCTCCTGAACCGTGCGCCGCTTCGCCGTCGCCCTGTCGTGCCTATCGCTGATCGCAGCGGTCGTGGTGCCCGCGCTCGTGTCCGCGCACCCGCTCCCGGCCGCATCTAACTGTCCCGTCTTTCCTGCGAACAACCCCTGGAACCAGCGCGTCGACCGCCTCCCGGTGGCCAAGAACTCGGCCGCGCTGATCGCGAGCATCGGGCTGAACGATCCGGTCCACCCCGATTTCGGGTCCGGGCTGTACAACGGCGAGCCGATCGGGATCCCGTATACGGTCGTCTCGTCATCCACCCGGAAGGTACCGGTCACGTTCCAGTACGCGTCCCAGTCCGACAAGGGGCCGTACCCGCTGCCGCGCGGCGTCCCGATCGAGGGCGGGTACGGCTCGACCGGCGACCGGCACGTGATCGTCGTCGACCGCAGCACGTGCACTGACTACGAGCTGTTCGCCGCCTACCCCCAGGACGGTGGGAAGCACTGGAGCGCCGGCTCGGGCGCGATCTTCAACCTCCGCTCGAATCACCTTCGGCCCGCCGGCTGGACCTCGGCCGATGCCGCCGGCCTGCCGATCCTCCCGGGCCTCGCCCGCTACGACGAGGTCGCCGCCGGGCAGATCGACCACGCGCTGCGCTTCACCGCGCCGTGCACCGCGCCGCGATACGTGTACCCGGCCCGTCACGAAGCGTCTACGTGCCACGGCGCGAACCTGCCGCCGATGGGCCTCCGCGTCCGGCTGAGGGCGAGCGTCAACATCTCCGCGCTGCCCTATCAGGCGCGGGTCGTGGCGGAGGCGCTCAAGCGCTACGGGATGATCCTCGCCGACAACGGCTCGCCGTGGTTCATCTCGGGCGCCCCCAACAAGGGCTGGAACAACGACGCCCTGCACCTGCTCGACCGGCTCACCGGCAAGGACTTCCAGGTCGTCGACACGAACTCCCTGCCGCATCCCGGGCTGTAGGCGACCCGCCGGCGGGCGAGACGGCGGAAGGCGGAAACGTCGGCGGGGGGTGAACCCGACGGGGTTCAGAGCTCTTAAGGGCTCGTGGATGGTTTTCGCCTCACCGACCGCGACGTGGACATCCTGTCGTTCCTGGCCGAGCACCGGCTCGCGCTCGGACCGCACGTCGCGGTGCTGCTCGACACCTCCACCGTGGCGGCGACGACACGGCTCAACAAGCTGGCGAATGCCGGCCTGGTCAAACGCCATCCGGCCTTCCCCGGCGAGCCGCGCTGGTACCGAATCACGCGCAACGGCCTCGCGGCCATCGGCAGCTCATTGCCGCCGCCCCGGGTCGACCTGCGCACCTACGCGCACGACGTCGGCGTCGCGTGGCTGTGGCTGGCCGCCCGCGGCGGAACCTTCGGCCCCCTTCAGGAGATCTTCGGCGAGCGCCGGCTCCGCTCGCTCGACGCCTCCCGGGAGCCGGACGCCGAGCCGCTGGCGGTCAGGCTCGGCGGGTTCGGTCCGCACGGCCGCGTGCGGCTCCACTACCCGGACCTGGTGCTCCGCACGGCGGACGGCCGACGGGTGGCGCTCGAACTCGAGCTGACCCCGAAGAGCCGCACCCGCCTCGAGACGATCCTCGCCGGCTACGGCGCCGACCCGCGCTTCGCCGGCGTCGTCTACCTGGTGCAGAGCCCGTCGATCGCGCGATCTGTGCATGTGGCGGCGCGCCGGCTCGGGATCGCGCCCCTCGTCGACATCCAGCGTGTGCGGTCGACCGTGTCGACGAACGCCACCGCGACCGCCCGGACCGCCGAGCGCACGGCGACGAGTCGCCGCGGCCCCCGCGCCCAGGAGCCGGTCCGCTGAGGCCGCCGCCGCGCAGCCCCCTCCTGCGCCGCTGTCTGGTGCTCGCGGCGTTCGCCGCGCTCATGCTGTTGCCCTCGGGTGTGGCGTTGCCGGCGCTCGGCGCGATGCTCGCCGTTTCGGCAGTTCGAGGCGCCCGTTTCATCGCCCGCCTGCGACCCGCCCGCGGCCGGGAAGGCGAGGTCGTGCTCGGCGTCGACAAGCGCGGCAGGCTCGTCCGGCTCGGCGACGACGAGCTGTCGGCTCATGGCTTGATCCTGGGCGCGAGCGGCGCCGGCAAGACCACGACGCTGCTCAAGATCCTCAGCGACCAGATCGACCGCGGACGACCGGTGATCGCGATCGACATGAAGGGGTCGCCGGCGTTCGCGCGCGTGCTCGCCGATGCGGCGGGCGCCGCCGGCCGGACGATCAAGGTCTGGACGCTCGACGGCGGGGCGTACTGGAACCCGCTCGCCCACGGCAACGCCACCGAGCTCAAAGACAAGCTCATCGCGACCGAGCGGTTCACCGAGCCCCATTACATGCGTGCCGCCGAGCGGTACGTCCAGACCGTCTTGCAGGTCCTCGCCCGCGGCGATCCCGGCCGACCGCCGACGCTGCACGAGGTCGTGGAGCTGATGGATCCGCGCCGGCTGGCGCCCGCGCTCCGAGGTCTCGACCGGCCGCAGCGCGAACGGGTCCAGGACTACCTGGCCGGCATGACCCACGACCAGCTAAGTGCGATCCGCGGCCTCCAGACCCGCCTCGCTGTCCTGACCGAGTCGGACACGGCCCCCTACCTGTCGCAAGGACCCGGAGACCAGACGATCGACCTCAGGGAGGCACTCCGCGGCCGCGACATCGTCGTCTTCAGCCTCAACTCGAGCAGGTACGGGAAGCTCGCGGCGCAGATCGGGACGCTTGCGGTCCAGGACCTCGTGGCGGCGTCCGGCGATCGGCTGCTCGAACCCTCCCGCGGCCGCCCTATCGAGCAGGCGGTGATCGGAATCGACGAGTTCTCGGCGATCGGCAGCGATCACGTGGCCGCGCTGCTGTCGCGCGGACGCGAGTCGGGCATGCCGGTGTTCGTCGCCACCCAGGAACTCGCCGACCTCGAGCGCGCCGCGAGAGGCCTCGAGGACCTGGTGCTCGGCGTCACCGCGGTCAAGATCATTCATCGCCAGGAGGTGCCGAGCTCGGCGCTGACGATTGCCCAGATCGCGGGCACCGAGGAGGTGTGGGAGGAGACCCGCCAGATCGGCAGCCGCCTGCTCGGCGGATACGGCGCCGGTCGCGGCACCCGCCGGCTCGGTGAGCGCTACATCGTGCACCCCAACGAGATCAAGACGCTGCGGACCGGCGAGGCGGTAGTGATCTCGAAGATCCGGGGGGCCAAGCCGCGCACCGTGCGGATCACGCCGCCGCGGCGACCGCCCCCCGAGCTAGACCGGTGACCGCGGGGTTGGGCGGGGACCGACTACGCACACGAACCCGAGCGGCGTCTCGCCCAGCGCCTCGAAGCAGTGGAGCTCGTCGCCGGCGACGTAGACGACATCGCCCTCGCCGACCTCATGGGCCTCGTCGCCGAGCGTGACGCGCGCCCGGCCCGCGACGATCATCACTCCGTGGTCGTGGGGGTGGCGCTCGCGCGCGGTCCGGCCGCCGGGCGGAACCTCGAAGTAGCGCATCCGGTACTGGCTCGCGCCCTCGGCCTCGCCGATCAGCTCGTGCTTGCGTACCCCCGCCAGCGAGGGATCGTCATAGGACTGCGGCGCGACTCCCTCCCACCGCGACGACCCCGAGCGGCGATGGATCACGCCCACGGCGCGCCCGCCCCCGATTTAGGCCGCGGCCGGCGTCACCCGGTAGGCGTCGAACACCGCGTCGATGTTGCGCAGCCGGTTGATCGCCTGGTCCAGCGACCGCGTGTCTCCGACCTCGACCACGAACCGGTTCTTGACCATCGGGTGGTTGACGGTGCAACGGGCCTCGAGGATGTTGATGCCGGCCTCGGCGAACGTCCTCGACATGTCCTCGAGCAGCCGATGGCGGTCCCAGCCGTCGACCTCGATCTCAACCCGGAACGACGTCTCGGGATCCCCGTCCCAGGACACGGGTGTGAAGCGCTCGGGATCCTTCTTGAGGACGGCGACGTTCGGGCAGTCCTCGCGGTGGATCGTGATGCCGCGCCCGAGCGAGATGTAGCCGACGATCGGGTCGCCCGGGACCGGCCGGCAGCACTTGGCCAGCCGCAGCATGACCTCGTCGATGCCCTCGACCGAGATGCCGAAACGCGACGAGGTGGTGGTGGCGCGCGAGCGGCGCCGGCGGGTCTTCAGCAGGTCGTCGGCCGCGGTCGGCTCTGACTCGGCGGCCTCGCCCTGCTTGAGGCGCTGCATGATCTTGTTGACGACGACCTTGGCCGAGATCTTGGCCCCGCCGAGCGCGATATAGAAGTCATCCGCCTTGCGGAAGCCCATCTCGCGGATCACGTCGGCCAACAGCGGCGAGCCGACGATCTTCTGGGCCGGCAGCCCCTGCTTTCGGAGCGCGTCCTGCAACTGCTCGCGGCCGGTGTGCTCGGAGTCCTTACGCGACTCCGCCTTGAACCAGGCCTTGATCTTGTTGCGCGCCCGGGTCGTCTTGACCAGCGCCAGCCAGTCGCGCGAGGGACCGCGCTCGCGCTTGGAGGTCAGCACCTCGACGATGTCGCCCGAGCGAAGCTGGTAGGAGAGTGGGACGATCTTGCCGTTGACCTTCGCCCCGACGCAGCGGTGACCGACGTCGGTGTGGATCTCGTAGGCGAAGTCGAGCGGGGTCGCGCCGGAAGCGAGCGACTTGACCTCGCCCTTGGGCGTGAACACGAACACCTCGTCCTCGAACAGGTCGACCTTGAGCGTCTCCATGAACTCGCGCGGATCCGCCTCCTCCTGCTGCCAGTCGAGCAGCGAGCGCAGCCACTTGAGCTTGGTGTCCGAGGCGGGCGGGCCCGCGGGACCGTCGCCGCGGCCGGGCTGGCCGGGGGCATTCTCCTTGTACATCCAGTGGGCGGCGATCCCGTACTCGGCGAGGTCGTGCATCTCCCGGGTGCGGATCTGGATCTCGAGCGGCCGGCCCTCGGGCCCGATCACGGTCGTGTGCAACGACTGGTACATGTTGAACTTGGGCATCGCCACGAAGTCCTTGAAGCGCCCCGGCAGCGGCTTCCACAGCGAGTGGATCACGCCGACGGCGCCGTAGCAGTCCTTGACCGACCCGACGATCACGCGCATCGCGGTGAGGTCGTAGATCTCGTTGAACTCGCGCCCCTTCTTGGTCATCTTCGCGTAGATCGAGTAGAAGTGCTTGGCGCGTCCGGAGATCTCGGCGTGGATGCCGAGCTCGTCGAGCTCCTTGTTCACGTACGTCGCGGCCTGGTTGACGTACCGCTCGCGCTCGACGCGCTGCTGGGCGACCAGCCCCTTGATCTCGTTGTACTTGCGCGGGTGCAGAGTCTGGAATGCGAGGTCCTCTAGCTCCCACTTGATCGCGTGGATGCCGAGCCGGTGCGCGATTGGCGCGTAGATGTCGAGCGTCTCCCGCGCCTTCTCGATCTGCTTCTGCTTGGCCATGGCGCCGATCGTGCGCATGTTGTGCAGCCGGTCGGCGAGCTTGATCAGGATGACCCGGATGTCCGTGGCCATCGCGACCATCATCTTGCGGTAGTTCTCGGCCTGCGCCTCGTCGCGCGACTGGAACGTCAGGCCGGTGAGCTTGGTGACGCCGTCGACGAGGGCGCCGATCTCCTCGCCGAACGCTTCCTGGACCTCCTCGAGCGAAGCGGAGGTGTCCTCGACGGTGTCGTGCAGGAGTGCGGCGCACAGGGTGTCGGTGTCGAGCCGCATCCCCGCGCAGATCTTGGCCACGCCGACCGGATGGGTGATGAAGTCCTCACCGGACTGCCGGCGCTGATCGGCGTGGTGCACGCACGCGTACACGAACGCCTCCTCGACCCGGTCGCGGTCGATCGTGGCGGCCGCCTCGTGCGCGTGCTCCTCGACGATCGCGAACAGGTCGCCGAGCAACCGGCGCTCGGCCGGGGTCAGCTCAGAGCGCTCGACCGCATCCTCGTGCCCATCTGGGTGGTCGAGGCGATCTATCGGCGGCCGTGCGCCCGGATACACCGGCGACCCCGCCGCGTCGCGGCCGTTCGAACCCGTCCCGTCCTTCTGACGGTCCCGGTTCAACCTCCTGGTAGATGATTTGCGCTGCTCAGGAATCGTCGACCTTCCTCGTACCGCTGAGCGTAGACCCTGTACGCCGGCGACCGCTCCAATGCCGTCGGCGCAGCGCCCGCGATCGCCAGCGCCGGCAGGTCCCGGTCGAGGCTGACGAGCTCGAGCTCCGCGAGGACTTTGATCAGCCTTGCCGCCAGGCGTGCCGGGCGACCATGCGGACCGTCTCCGCGAAGCAGGTGCTCGAGCTCCTCGCCGGTCGCCCTTCCCCGCAGCCTCAGGTTGCGATATAGGGCGACGAGCGAAGCACGGAGACCGTACTCCAGCTCGTGCATCTGCTGTGCAAAGCGTAGCTCAGGCTCGCCCCACGCCAAATGCGTGAACCCGCAGCCTGCGCGGAGCATCGCCTTGCTCTCGGGGCCGGCCGGCGGGTCGAGCGCGACGAGCTGGACGAACCGCTCGCCGATCCGCGGCTCGTGCGCGAGCGCGTGGTAGGAGATCAGCGCGAACCCGCCGGTCCTGGCGCTGAGTCCGCTTCGCCGGCGCGGTGCATCGGCGCACACGGCGAGCACACCGCCGCCAGCCGCAACCGCGTCGCGCAGGACCGACAGCGGGCTGTGCCCGCGCCGGTCGATCACGGTCCGGGCGCCTGCCACCGGTCGTTCCGGCGACGCGTCTAGCTCCGAGGGCTCGAGCGCCGCCCGCAGGTAGTCCTCAGGCTCCCCCAGTACCTCGATCGCGTCCGGCGCACACGGTCGGGCGTGCCCGAGCACGAGTCGCGGCTCGACCGCGCCGTTCCAGAAGTTGCGCTCGAGGCGGAACGTCGCGTCGGCGGGCTCGTCGGCTTTCACGCCCAGCTGCCCGCCGCACCCGAACGCGACCGCGCGTGCGCTGGTTCCGCCCGACCCGACGACGAAGCGCAGATGGCGCCCCTCCCCCATCGGCCGCAGGTCCCGCAGCCGCGCCCCGGGCACGAGCAGCCGGCTGCGCGGGTTGCCCATCCCGCACGGCTCGAGCAGCTCGAGCTCCTCGGCCAGCTCCAGGCCGAGCTCGCATCCCGACGCGATCGCGTCGACCCGCTCGCGCGCGACCAACAGCTCGGGGAGCAGGACCTCCTCGGCGTGCCGCTCGAGCGCGCTGCGGAAGCCGTCGAGCCGGTCGCGGCGAATCGACATTCCGGCGGCCGCGCGGTGGCCGCCATAGCGGTCGAGATGCTCGGCGCTCGCGTGCAGCGCGCCCAATAGATCGAAGCCTGGGATGCTCCGAGCCGAGCCCGACCCGACGTCCCCGTCGAGCGCGACCACGACCACCGGGCGGTGATGGCGCTCGACGATCCGCGAGGCGACGATCCCGACGACCCCGGGATGCCATCCCTCAGCGGCGAGCACGTACGAGAACCGCTCGCCCATCTCGGCGACCTGGGTCTCGGCCTCCCACACGATCCGCTGCTCGACGATCCGGCGCTCCGTGTTGACCCGGTCGAGCTCGGCGGCGATCTCCGCGGCGCGCTGCTCGTCGGCCGTGAGCAGCAGCTCGAGGCCGGCGTCGGCGCGGCGGAGCCTGCCCGCGGCGTTGATCCGCGGCGCCAGCCGGAACCCGAGCGAGCCCGTGTCGAGCGCGCTCGGATCCGCCTTCGCGACAGTCATCAGCGCGCGCAGCCCTGGCCTCGACGTGCGCGACAGCGCCACCAGCCCGTCGCGGACGAGCCGGCGGTTCTCGCCCACGAGCGGCATCAGGTCGGCGACCGTCGCCAGCGCCACGAGCTCGAGGTCGTCCTCGACGCCGGGGGCACCCAGCGCCTGCGCCAACTTGTAGGCGACCGCGGTTCCGCAGAGATCGACGCACGGATACCCGCACACGGCGGGATGGACGATCTCGCAGACGGGCAGTCGGCCGTCCGCTCGGGGCGCGTGGTGGTCGCTGACGACGACGTCGAGGCCGGCGTCGCGGGCGGCGGCGACCTCGTCGACGGCGGTGATCGCGCAGTCGACGGTGACCAGCAGCGCGGTGTCGCGAGCGGCGAGGTGGCGAACGGTGTCGAGCGACAGGCCGTACCCGTCGGTCAGACGGTCCGGCAGGTACCAGCCGACGTTCGCCCCGAGCACGCGCAGCGCCCGGACCATCGTCGCGGTGGCGCACACGCCGTCGACGTCGTAGTCGCCGTGGACGACGATTCGGCCGCCGCCGCGGATGTGACGCTCGATCACCGCGACCGCGCCGTCGATCCCGGCGAACGCGCTCGGATCGTGCGCTTCTGTCGGATGCAGGAACGCCCGTGCGGCGTGGACGTCGGACAGCCCGCGGCGGGTGAGCACCTGCGCCAGCACGTGGCTCACCCCGAGCTCGCGCTCGAGCGCGAGCGCGGCCGGCAGGTCGTACGGCGGGACGTCGAGCGCCGGCGCCGGCGGGGCCGCGCCGGGAACGGCGCGGAGTGCGACGTCCGCGCGAGAAGGCTCGACGGGTTCGGGGCGGAGGACCGCGGCTGCCTCGGGCATGCCCGCAGCGTATGGACCAGCCCCGACGGAAACGGGCGATTCCGGCCCGAACCGTGGCTAGACCGTCACGCGGCGTTGCAGAATTGGAACGATCGATCGCGACCGGGAGCGCCCGGTCAGACCATCTCGGGGCCGATGCCCGTGACCCGCTCGCGCCGTACGCCCTCGAACCAGATCAGCGAGATGCCGATCAGCGCGCCGGGAATCGCCTCGAGGGCGGTGATCAGGTGGGTGTCGTGGCGCCCGGGAATCATGAAGCCGCTCACGATCCAGCCGAACAGCGCCGCACCGATCACGGCGCCGATCAGAGCCCCGACGATCCCGCCCCAGAACCGGTCCGGCAGCCAAATCGTGAAGTGCCAGATGGCAAGGCCCATCATGCACCACGCGAGCAGGCCCATCAGCGACGTCTCCCGTGGCGGCGGTTGCGAGGCTTGGACGGCCGCTTGGGCGAAGCGGCCATGCCCTCGTTCTCAGCGACATCCGGCGCCGGCGTCACGTCGGCCGCGGGCGGGGCCTCGGCCTCGGGCCGCTCGGGGGGCGGGGAGGGCGGGGGCGGGGCTCCGTTCCCCGCGCGATCGGCGCCGTCCCGCACCTGCGGGCTGTCGGCCGCCGGCTTGGGCCGGCGCGAGGATGGCTGCTGGCGCGGCTTCCGCGTGACTGGCGGCGGGGCGTCGGCCGACGCCGTGTGGGCTAGGCGCTTGGTCAGCGTCGAGGTGCGATGGGCGCCGCGGGCGGCCTCATCGAGATCGAGGTCGCGCTTCATCTGCTCGAACTCGGCCGCGGACACGCCCTCGGGCGAGGGCTCGGTCACGCGGCTGGTGCGCCGGAGACGGCGCGGGGTCGGCTCGACGTCGGCGGCGGTCGTGGCGTAGGCGGGCACGTACCCGAACTCGGATTCGATCCGCTCGCGGCGGTGCCGGTACTGGGACTCGCGCTCCTTCCAGTGCGTGAGCACGGGAGAGGCGATGAAGATCGACGAGTACGCCCCGGACGCGACCCCGACGAGGAGCGCGAACGCGAAGTCGGTCAGCTCGGTCGAGCCGGACGTGCCGCCGAACAGGAGCAGCGCGATGATCGGCATCAGCGTGCAAGATGTCGTCGCAATCGACCGGGTCAGCACCTCGGACATCGACCGGTTGACGATCTGGGAGAACGCGGCCCGCGGCATCCGCGGGATGTTTTCTCGTACTCGGTCGAAGACGATGATCGTGTCGTACATCGAGTAACCGAGGATCGTCAGCAGCGCGGCGACCGTCGCGGTCGTCACCTGGCGGCCGGTCAGCGCATACACGCCGGCCGTGATCAGCAGGTCGTGCGCGAGGGCGATCATCACCGGGATCGCGAACTTCCACTCGAACCGCAGCGCCACGTAGCCGGAGATGACAAGCAGCGAGGCGATGATCGCGATCACCGCGCTGTTGGCGACCGTCTTCCCGAACGTCGGGCCGACCGACGTGTAGTTGAAGTTCTTGCCGTTTTGGGAGATCCCGAACTTGTTCTGGAGTGCGGTCTCGAGCTTGTCCCGCCCGCCCGCGGGGAGCGTCTTGAACGAAATCTGATACGCGTTGGGGCCGACCGACTTGTCGCCGGTCACCTTCTGGACGATCGGGCTCGACACGCCCTGCGAGGTCAGCAAGTTCGTCACCTGCTGCTGGGTGGCGGCGTGCTCGAGGCCGACCGTGATTCGCGTCCCCGAGGTGAAGTCGATGCCGAGGTTCAGGCCCTTGCCTCCGATCGCGAGCGCGCCGACCAGCAGGATCACGCCCGACATCGTGAAGAAGTACTTCGAAGCCCCCATGAAGTCGAACTTCCAGGTGCGTTTCTCTCCGCCGGCGCCGAGCATCGACGGGCTCGAGATCGTCCGCGAGTTGCCCATCGTGGACAGAATCGCCTGTGTGGCCATCACCGCGGTGAACAGCGATACGAACGTGCCGATTCCGAGCGTGAACGCGAAGCCCTGGACGTCCGCGGTGGCGAGCACGAACAGGATGAACGCGGTCATGATCGTCACCACGTTCGCGTCGATGATCGCGGTGAGACCCTTCTTGTAACCGGTCGCGATCCCCTGGCGGATCGATCTGCCGCCGCGGATCTCCTCCTTCACGCGTTCGAAGATCACGATGTTCGCGTCGGCGGCGACGCCGATCGTCAGGATCAGGCCCGCGATCCCCGGAAGCGTGAGCGTGATCGGGATCAGCTTGATCAGCGCGTAGAAGTAGATCGCGTAGACCAACAGCCCGAAGGTCGCGATCACTCCAAGGACCCGGTAGTAGGCCACCAGGAACACCACCACGATCAGCAGCCCGACCAGGCCCGCCTCCAAGCCCGAGTGCAGCGCCTGCTTGCCGAGCGTCGCCGACACCTGCGACTCGGAGATCAGCTTGAGGTTGATCGGCAGCGCGCCTAGCCGCAGCTCGTTGGCGAGGTCCTGAGCGGTTCCGATCGTGAAGCTTCCGCTGATGTCCGCGCCCTGGTCGCCGTTGATTCCGTCGGGGTACTGCTTGAAGCTGATGAACGGGACCGTGATCAGCTGGTTGTCGAGCGCGACCGCGAAGTGCTGGTTGAGCGTCTGCCCGAGGCCGCTGACGAGGTCGCCGCGGTGGGCGATGGTCGACGTTACGTCCTGGAACTCGTTCTTGCCCTTGTTGCTGAACCCGAACGTGACGTCGGGCTCGCCCGAGTTCGGATCGGTGCTCTGCGTGGGGTTGGTGATGTCACTGCCGCGAAGCGCGACGTTGTCCTTGAGCACGTAGAACTGGGCGCTCGGATCCCCGATCGGCGTCGGCTTGGAGAAGTCCGCCGGGATCGCCTGGAGGACGACGGTTCCGCGGGGCACAACCAGGATCTCGCCGTCGGACGCGCTGACGCCGGGCGGGAGACCGGAAATCAGGGCTTCCTTGCTGTCGTCGGGTCCGTTCAGCAGGCAATGCTCACCAGCGGTCGGCACGGTGTTGTTGGCCTTGGCCGCCGCCTCGCACCCAGCGCTTCCGGGCGCCCCGAACATGTAGTACTGGGAGGTGATGCGCGAGTTCGACGTGCTGGCGCTGTAGGGCTGCTTGGACGCCAGCGTCACCGCGTCGTACAGGTTCATACTCCCCGCGCCTGGCTCGCCCGGGGCGCCGGTCGTCCCGCTCCCCTGGCTGATCGTGGTCGCGGTCGGATCCTGGGTCTGGAGCTGCTCGGCGACGGTCTTGCCGTTCGGCGTCAGCGCGTTCGCCTCCCAGTCGTAGAAGGCGAGCTGTGCGGTCGTGCCGACCTCGGCCTCCGCCCGAGAGGTGTCGCTGACGTTCGGGAGGCCGACCGTGATCTGATTGCCGCCCGAGGTCTGGATCTCCGGCTCGGCGACGCCCAGCTGGTCGACGCGGTTGCGCATGATGTCGACCGCCCGCTGGAGGGCATCCTGGGTCACCTTCGGCGTCTGAGCGCTCGGCAGGCCCTGGTAGACGAGCTCGACCCCGCCCTTGAGGTCGAGTCCGAGAACGGTCTTCTTGGACTTCACCGCGCCCGGTACTCCGGCGATCACGATCAGCGAGCCGATTACCAGCCCGATGACCAGGAGCAGAACGAAGCCATTTCGCTGGCGATCAGTCATCGGTCCTGTTGGATGCTAGAGGTACTTGCGCGTCGACGGTGGCCGCGGAGTCCGTTCGGCGCTCACCGGTGGTTGGTTGGCGTGAGCACCACCAGCACCCCGCCCTCGTCGTCATCGTAGGCCGGGAAGATGTCGGCGACCGCCTTGGCGGGCAGGTCGCGCTCGGCGTGAACCTCCACCGGCTTGCTCTTGACCCGGACCTCCCACTCGAGCGCGGTGCTCACGTGGTCGGTGCCGTCCTCGAACCGCAGGCCGAGCACATCGTGCAACGGGCGTCCGATCACTTGCTCGGTCTTCAGCCCGGTCAGCTCGAACGAGCCGCGGCCGCAGTCGACGATCCTGGCGTCGCCGTCGCAGGCGAAGAAAGCCGCGTTCGGGGCCGGGTAGTAGTCATCGAGCAGCTCGTAGAGGTACGCGAATCCGCACTTCTCACATCCCCGGGCCTCGCGCCGGAAGCCCGCGTTGCGATCGGTCCCCATCGACCGGTTTCCACAGTGGGGGCAGATGAAATAGTGCTCGTGACTCATCGGCGCCCTGAGGATAGCCGCAGGTCCTGCCGCCACCCCCCACCTCTTCACGAACATTTAAAGGTCCGCGACCGAGCAAGTGGCGGGCCTATAGCAGCGACATCGGGCCCGGCGGCTGTATCCCGATGTGCTCGAACGCCCGTCGGGTGGCCGCGCGTCCCCGCGGCGTTCGCTCGATCAGGCCGCGCTGGAGCAGGTACGGCTCGTACACGTCCTCGATCGTGTCCTGCTCCTCGCCGACCGCGACCGCGAGCGTCGACAGCCCAACGGGTCCCCCGCCGAACTTCTCGCAGATCGCGCGGAGAATCTCTCGATCGAGCCGGTCCAGGCCGACATGGTCGACTCCGAGCAGATCGAGCGCCTCCATCGCCACATCGCCCGTGACGACCCCGGTCCCGCGTACCTCGGCGTAGTCGCGGACCCGCTTCAGCAGCCGGTTGGCCACGCGCGGGGTGCCGCGGCTCCGCTCGGCGATCGCGACGGCGCCGCTGTCCTCGATCGTGACCTCGAGCAGGCGCGCGGACCGGCGGACGATCGTCGCCAGATCCTCGGGGCCGTAGTGCTCGAGGCGATGCTGGATCCCGAAGCGGTCGCGGAGCGGCGTGGTGATCAGCCCGGTCCGGGTCGTCGCGCCGATCAGCGTGAATGGCGGCAGCGGAATCGTGACCACGCTGGCTCCTGCTCCCTGGCCGATCGTGATCGGCAGGCAGCCGTCCTCCATCGCCGGATAGAAGGTCTCCTCGAGCGCGCGGGGCAGGCGATGGATCTCATCGACGAAGAACACCGCGCGGGGCTCGAGCGCGGTCAGGAACGCCGCGACGTCGCCCTTGCGCTCGAGCGCGGGGCCGGCGGTCTGCACGAACGGGACGCCAAGCTCGGCGGCCACGATCTGGGCGAGCGAGGTCTTGCCGAGCCCTGGTGGGCCGGCGAACAGCACGTGATCGAGCGCCTCGCCGCGGCTGGCGGCGGCCTCGATCGAGACCGCGAGCTGGTCCTTGACCGCTGCCTGGCCGACGAAGTCCTCGAGCCGGCGGGGTCGGAGCGAGCGGTCGAGCTCCTCCTCGGGCAGCTCCTGCGGATCCTGGATTCGATCCCGCCCGCCTCCCAACCGCCCGCCCGGCCGGTCGGGGTGAGAGGGGTCATGTATCTCCCGAACCGGGCTCATCGACGCGCTGTCCGAAGGGCGTGGGCGATCAGGTCCTCGGGGCGGTCGCCCTCAGCGCCGTCGAGCAGCTCGTCGACTTCGAGCGGGGTGTACCCGAGGCCAAGCAATCCGTCGCGGGCGAGCCCCCGCGGATCGTCACTGCGGATCGCGGTTAGCGAGCTCGAAGCGGAGGAGGTGGCGCCGACCTTCTCGCGCAGCTCGACGATGATCCGTTCCGCGGTCCGCTTGCCGACGCCGGGCGCTGCCTGCAGCCGCGCGGTGTCGCCGGCCGCGACCGCCGCCAGCAGCTCTCGCGGCGCCCCGCCCGACAGGACCGCAAGCGCGACCTTCGGGCCGACCGACTGGACCGCGATCAGCATCAGGAACAGCTCGCGCTCCTCCTCGGTGGCGAACCCATAAAGCGCGAGCGCGTCCTCGCGGACGACGAGATGGCTGTGCAGGAGCACGTGCTTGCCGAGCGCGGGGACGTGCCTCAGCGTCTCGGCCGAGACCGCGAGCCGGTAGCCGACACCACCACAGTCGACGACGACGTGGTCAGCGCGGCGCACCGCCACCGTGCCCGACACCATCGCGATCATGCGCGCGCTCCTGCTCTGGGTACCGTGCGACGGAGCGCGCGGTCGAGCGGTGCGCGGTTGCATTCGCAGATCGCCACCGCCAGCGCATCGGCGGCGTGGTCGGGCGAGGGGATCTCGGACAGTCCGAGCAGGCGCGCGACCATCCGTCCGACCTGGTCCTTGCCGGCGCGTCCGTGACCGCACACCGCCCCCTTGACCTGCTGCGGCGTGTACGAGCGCGACGGGATCCCGCGCTGGCCGGCGGCCAGCAGTACCACCCCGCGGGCCTGGCCGACCGCAAACGCGGTGCGGGCGTTCGCGCCGAAGTACAGCTCCTCGATCGCGACCGCGTCCGGACGATAACCCTCGAGCAGGTTCACGACGTGGCCGTGGATCTCCGCCAGCCGGCGCTCGAGCCGGACGCCGGCGGGGGTCTCGATCACACCGGCGCCGAGCATGGTCAGCGTCGACCCGGAGCCCTCGACCACGCCGTAGCCGGTGCTCGCGGTGCCGGGATCGATTCCGACGACGATCATGGATCACCATTCTGCGTCGGGAGCCGGACGCCTCCCCGACGGATCACCGGCCGCTATGCCGCCTGCCCCCCATTGGGAGGTGGCGGCGGCTGCTCGGCGATGATCTCGCCACATCGCTCGACGCACTCGTTGCAGATTGCGATCGCCGGTGTCGGCCCCGCCACGATCGACGCGACCTCGCTCCGGGGCTTTCCGCAGAACGAGCACCGGATCGAGTCGGCTGACCGCCTGGGGCCTGATGGCTCTTTATGCATGGACCCCCCAGCCCGGATGATCAGCGCCCGACGCAGCTGTAGTCGGAGTTCGGGGCGGTCATCCGGTACATCTTCCAGGACCCAACCTGGGCGATCAGCTGCTTCTGGGTGAGCCGGGGGTCAATCGGTGGCGCGATCCCGTCGATCGAGTCGTGCGGTCCGACGAACATCACGCCCTGGTGTCGCATCGACGTCCCGACGCGACCGAGCGTGACGTGGAGCTTCCACGCCAGCGCGGTCTGCACGCTGTGGTTGACCGCGGCGAAGCTCGACTTGCACGGGAACACGCCGCTGTGCCCGCCGACGGCGGCAACCGCCGCGGTCATCTGGTTCAGTCGCGTGACGGCCTGGGAGGCGATCTTCTCCTCCGCGCTCGCTTCGGTGATCCGGCCGCCGACGAACGGGAGCGTGATTGCGACGAGCACCGCGGTCAGCCCGATCGCCACCGCGGTCCCGGCGCCGCCCACGGGCACGCGGAGCAGGCGCGCGCCCCCCTGCGCCAGCCGGACGATCCCCACGCCGGCGAGCACACAGGTCATGCCGGCGGCGGGCAGATAGAAGCGCTCGAGCCCCGGATAGCCGTCGAGCGTCATCCCCACGACGATCACCCACCACACCGCGGTCGCGCCGGCGAGCGCGAGCACCAGCCAGTCGCGGGGCTTGTCGAACCACGCGAACACCACCGCCACCAGCCCGGCCAGCAGCACCGGCAGCAGCTGGATGTTGATGCCGCGGCCGAGCACGCCGAACAGCGGATGCGGGCCGAGCCCGCCGTTGTACTCCTCGGCGTGGACCGCGGCCAGGAACGGCTGCCCCGACCCCACCCACGGTGGGACGAACCAGAAGAACGGGATCGAGATCAGACCGAGTACGACCACCACCCGCAGCCGCGGCTCCTTCCACCACAGCCACAGGGCGTAGACGATGATCAGAGGCCACGCCTCGGGACGGAGCAGCGCCGTGGCCACCCCGAACACGAACGCCCACCCGCGCCGGCCGTCGAGGAAGGCCAGCACCGCCCACAGCGCGGTGGCGATCTCCATCGGCTCCGACGTGCCGCGGAACATCTCGTCCCAGTACGCCTGGGTGACGACGATGCCGACGGCGGCGATCAGGCCAGCGGCGACGGCCGCCCAGCGCGGGCCGCGGCCTTCGCGCGACACGAGTCGCGAGGCGAGCAGGTAAGCCGCCACCATCCCGAGGAAGCCCCCGGCCCGGGCGGTGATCACCCACAGCGTCGGCGCCGCGCTCCCGAACAGCGCGTAGATCGTCGTGAACATCACCGGCAGCGGCTTCCACGACGGACCACCGCTGATCGCGAAGCTCAGATGTGGATCGGTTACCTCGCGGCCCCATGAGATCCACGCCCACGGGTCATAGCTCGGGACCGTCGGCAGGATCGCGGCGGAGATCGCCGCAAGCACGAGGCACGCCAGCGCCGACCACAGGAACGGCGCGTACCCGAGCCCGCGCCAGTCGGGAAGGCGTCCCCCGCGCGCAGACGTCGACCCCGAGCGCGAGGTCGCGGGCGTCTGCGTGAGGACCTGACCCTCCACCCGATCGGGACCTTACCGTCCAGTGACGCGGCAGCGCAGCAACGTGCCGAGCACTCGGAAGCCGTCGACCGCGGTCAGCTTCTTACCCTCGTTCGTGGCGCGGGCCCGGTAGTGAACCGGTACCTCGAAGATCCGCTCCCCGCGCTGCACGAGTCTCGCGGTGATCTCGGGCTCAATTGCGAACCCGGGCGAGCGCAAAGGCAGACTGCGGAAGACGTCGGTCCGGATCATCTTGTGGCAGGTCATGATGTCGTGCAGGTACACGTTGAACAGCACGTTGCAGGCGAACGTCACGCCCTTGTTGCCGAGCACGAACAAGAACGAGTGGCTGGTGTAGCCGTCGAACGCTCGCACGCCGAACGAGGCGTTGGCGCGCCCGTCGAGCAGCGGCGGCATCAGCAGCCCGAGATCGGTCGGGTCGTATTCGAGGTCGGCGTCGAAGATCGCGGAAAACTCGCCCTCGGCGTGCGTCAGCGCGGTCTGCACGGCGGCGCCCTTACCCCGATTCTCGGAGTGCTCGAACAGGCGGACACGGTTGGGTGGGTGGATATCCGATACGAGCGCGCGCAGGATCTCGCGCGTTCCGTCGGTGGAGCCGTCGTCAACCACGATCAGCTCGAACTCCGTCGGGAGCGGCGTGTCGAGAACCTCGGCGATCGCACGCTCGACGCGCTCGCGCTCGTTGTAGACCGGCATCAGGATCGAGAGCATGTTGGCGTTCAGGTCGGTTCGGGCGAGTGTAAGCAGGCGCGCCGGCGACGGCGATATGCAGCACCGACCGGAACCGCACCCACGAGGGCCGACGATGCTAGCCGATCGGCCGGGTGGTAGATCGACAGGGCGATTTGCGCAAGGATCCAGATGTGGACTTCGACCAGGCCGGCCTGCTCGACGGACTTGAGGGCGACGACCGCGCCGCCCGGGAACGCCTGCTCGAGCGGCTCGCCGGCGTCGGCTACACGCTCGAGGAGCTGAAGTCGGCGGTCAACGAGGACCGGCTCCCGCTGCTGCTGGTCGAGCGCGTGCTCGGCGGCCGCTACACCGCCAAGGAGCTCGAGGACCGGACCGGCTTTCCGGCGGCTCAGATGCTGCGAATCCGGCGTCTGCTTGGCCTGCCCGAGCCTTCCCCGCAAGACCGCGTGTACGGCGAGGAGGAGATCGACGCCGCCAAGTCGATCAGCCTGTTCCTCGAGTCGGGGCTCGGCGAGGACTCGATCGCCGAGATCGCGCGGGTGCTCGGCGAGGGAATGGCCCGGCTCGCCGCGACCACCTCGGCCGCGTTCGTCGAGGCGTTCCTCGAGCCGGGGGACGGCGAGGACGAGGTGGCCGAGCGGTTCGCGATGCTGGCCGAGCAGCTCGTCCCCGCGATTGATCCGGTGCTGCGCGCGGGGTACCGGCAGCATCTCGCCGAGAGCGTCCGGCGCGGGATGCTCAGCGCCGCAGAGCGCGAGTCCGGCGAGGCGGGCGGCACCCAGCAGATCACCGTGTGCTTTGTCGACATGGTCGGGTTCACGCACCTCGGCGCCCAGATCGAGCCCCAGGAGCTGGGCGGTCTCGCCAGCAGGCTGGCCGAGCTCGCGACCGACGTGACGGAGCCGCCGGTGCGCCTCGTGAAGACGATCGGCGACGCCGCGATGTTCATCAGCCCCGACTCGGCGGCGCTGGTGTCGGTTGCGCTGTCGCTGCTCGAGGCCGTGCAGGCCGCGGACCTGCCGAGCCTGCGCGCCGGCGTCGCCAGCGGGGCGGCGTTGCAGCGCGCGGGCGACTACTACGGCCACGCGGTCAATCTCGCCAGCCGGGTGACGGGGGTCGCGCGTCCCGGGAGCGTCCTGTGCACACAGGAGGTCCACGACGCCGCCCCTGACCAGTTCGACTGGTCGTTTGCGCGCAAGCACAAGCTCAAGGGCATGTCCGACGCGGTCTCGCTCTACCGCGCGCGGCGGCTCGGCGGCGACGATGCTGCCGAGACGGACGGCGAGGCCCAGGGCCGGCGGCCGAGCGCCGAGGACCAGCCTAAGAAGAAATCGAGATCAGATCGACGACGAACACGAGCGGCGAGTTAGGCGGAATCGTCGGGGGACTGCCCGCCTTCCCGTAGGCGAGGCTCGCCGGGATGATCAGCTCGCGCCGGCCTCCGACCTTCATGCCGGGAATTCCCTGCACCCATCCGGGGATCACGCTGCCGTTCGAAAGCGCCGTCGTGAACGGCTGGTTGCGGCTCCAGGAGGAGTCGAACTCCTTGCCGGTCTTGTACAGGACGCCCACGTAGTTGACCGTGACCGTGTCGCCCGCCTTGGCGGTCTGACCCGTGCCGACGATGATGTCCTTGGTCACCAGATGCGTCGGCGCCGGCGCCGTCGGCACGGTCACCACCGGCTTCTTGGAGATCGCCGCCGCCGGCTTGGGCGTGGTCGCGACCGCGGCCTGCGTCAGCCCCGCGGACGGCGCCAGCTGGACCCCGGGGGCCTTGGAGCTGCTGCCGCACCCCGCCAGGCCCACGGCAGCCAGCGCGAGCGCCGGAATCACAAGTGCTCGTTTCGACATCGGCGAGTGAGGCTAGCGAGTCTTTCCGAAGAAGCGGCTAATAACTCGGGCGAGCCCTGCTCCAGGTGCCCGCGGTTCAAGCCCGTGCCGTCACGGGCGCGCTCTGATAGGCGCTCGAGACCCGAGCGCTGCCGGCGCTGCCAGCGAGCCTCCACGTCGGCGAGCGGGTAACGGCGGGCACCTGGAGTGTGAGGGCGGTGGTTTCTCCGGTCGCCCGGGGTCGGCCCGCGACCTGCAAAACCTGTCATTCGAGGCGGTTCGGGCTGACCGTGTCGTTCCGCGCATGCGCCACATGCGGAATGTGACAATGCCCGGGCCAGACGTGCCGAGTGTCATGTTTTGCAGGTTGTTTCCGGATCTGTGCAGCCCGCGTCCGCCGCCGGGCGCCCGGTCACCTCCTTCAGGTGCCGCCGTTCAAACCCGTGCGGTCAACACCCGCAGGACATGCGCGCGCAGCCGAGTCACTGGGCGACGCGCTCGAGCACATCGCTGTCGACGTCGAAGTTCGCATGGACGGCGTTGACGTCGTCGTTTTCCTCGAGGGCGTCGATCAGCTTCAGCAGCTTCGCGGCGTCGCTTTCCTCGACCGGCACGCGTGCCCGCGGCCGCTGCGTCACGTCGGCGCTCTCGAGCTCCACGCCGGCGTCGGTGAGGGCGTCACGAGCCGCCGCTAGATCCGCGGGCTCGGTGATCACCTCGTACACGTCCTCGTCGAGTGAGATGTCCTCGGCGCCGGCGTCGATCGCGGGCATCAGGTCGTCCTCGCCATAGCGGTTGGCGTCGACGACGATCACCCCGCGCTTGTCGAACAGATAGCCGACCGAGCCGGGCTCGCCGAGGGTCCCGCCATGCTTTGACAGCACGTGGCGCATCTCCGCGCCGGTCCGGTTGCGGTTGTCGGTCAGCGCCTCGATCAGCAGTGCGACCCCACCTGGGCCGTAGCCCTCGTACAGGACGGTCTCGATCTGCTCGCCGTCAGCGCCCTCGCCGGTCCCCTTCGCGATCGCGCGCTCGATGTTGTCCTTGGGCATGGAGGCGTCCCGCGCCTTCTGGATCGCCAGCGCGAGCCCCGAGTTCCCGGTCGGGTCGCCACCGCCCTCTCGCGCCGCGACCGTGATCGCCCGCGCCAGCTTGGTGAAGTGCTGCCCGCGCCGCGCGTCGACGACCGCCTTCTTGTGCTTGATCGAAGCCCATTTGGAATGCCCAGACATGGTCTTCAGTTTAGTAGCGGGCCCCCTCCCACCGGGCCGACCAGTCGATTCGCGCTGGCTACAACCGAAGCACTCATTCCCACAGCTTCCATGGCGCCGAGCCCTCGGCCCACAGGTCGTTGAGCGTGATCGCGTCCTTGTAGGTGTCCATGCACTCCCAGAACCCCTCGTGGCGGAACGCGCGCAGCTCTCCCGCCGCCGCCAGCCGCTCGAGCGGCTCTCGCTCGAGCACGCTGTCGGGCCCGAGCACCCCGAGCGCGGAGCGCTCGAAGCAGAAGAACCCGGCGTTCACCCACTCCTCGCTGCGGGGCTTCTCGGTGAACCCGAGGACCGAACCGTCGCCGTCGAGGTGGGCGACGCCGAACGGCAGCCGAGGCTGGACCACCGCCATCGTCACGCCGGCGCCGTGCGCTCGGTGGAACGAGAGCAGCGCTCCGAGGTCGATGTCGGCCACCCCGTCGGCATAGGCCAGGCAGAGCCGCTCCTCCTCCACAACCGCCGCCGCGCGATGCAGTCTCCCGCCCGTCGGTGTGTCGACCCCGGTGTCCACACACCGGATCTCCGCACCCCGCGCCCACCGCTCGCCGGCGACGAACGCCTCGATCTCCTCGCCGCGATACCCGGTCAGCAGCAAGCAGCGCCGGAAACCCTGGGAAAGGTGGATGTTGATCACGTGCCACAGGATCGGCCGACCGCCGATCTCGACGAGCGGCTTGGGCAACGACGAGCCGCGCTCCTGCAGGCGAGTTCCGCGTCCGCCGCACAGAATCACGACGGGTGGCATGTCCGCGTGCACAGCGCAGTCATTATTCCCCGAGCCTCCCGTGGGTAGCATCCGGCGCGATGCGCACCGTCGCCAGCCCCGGGATCTTCAAGGCGTACGACATCCGCGGGCTGTACGGCAGCGACATCGACGCTGCCACGGCCGAGCTGATCGGCCGGGCGTTCGCGCGGGTGATCGGCGAGCTAGAGGGCAAACCCACAACGGCGCTTCGCCTCGGGCTGGGCCGGGACATGCGACTGACCGCCCCGGAGCTCGCGAGCGCTTACTGCCAGGGCATGTGCGCCGAGGGCGCGACCGTGCTCGACGCCGGCGAGGTCGGCACCGAGATGCTGTATTACCTCGTCGGCTCGCGGGACCTCGACGGCGGCCTCATGTGTACCGCCTCGCACAACCCCAAGCGCTACACCGGCGCCAAGCTCGTCAGGCGCGGCGCGGTCGCGCTGTCGGGCGACGCCGGCATCGGCGAGCTTCGCGCCAAGATCGAAGCCGGGCTCGACGGCGCTCCCGGCGGCGGCTCGGTCGAGCACGTCTCCCTGTACGAGGAGTTCCAGGAGGCCGCGCTCGCGTTCATCGACCCGGACGCGGTGAAGCCGATCCGCGTGGTGGTCGACGGCGGCAACGGGATGGCTGGGCCGATGGTCGGTCCGCTGCTCCGCCGGCTCGGACTCGACCTGGTCGAGGCCTACTGGGAGCCCGACGGCCGCTTCCCCGACCATGAGCCGAACCCGCTGCTGCCCGAGAATCGCGAGTTCATCATGCGCGAGGTCGTGCGCCAGGAGGCCGACCTCGGCATCGCCTGGGACGGCGACGCGGACCGCTGCTTCTTCATCGACGACCGGGGGTCGTTCGTCGACGGCGACTTCCTGACCGCCTTGCTGGCCGAATCGGTGCTCGGCAAGAAGTCAGGCCAGCCCACCCCACCGACGACGATTCTGTACGACGTCCGCGCCAGCCGCGTGGTGGCCGACGTCACCGAACGGGCCGGCGGCCGGGCCCTGATGAATCGCGTCGGGCACGCGTTCTTCAAGACCAGGATGCGCGAAGAGGACGCGACGTTCGCCGGCGAGGTCTCCGGCCACTACTACTTCCGCGATTTCTACTGCGCGGACTCGGGCACGATTCCGGCGTTGCTGATCCTGGAGCTGCTCTCACAGCGCGGCGCGCGGATGTCCGAGCTGCTCGAGCCGTTCAGATCTCATTACTTCATCTCCGGCGAGATCAACTCACAGGTCGCCGATCCGGACGCCAAGATGGAAGAGCTCGCCTCCCGCTACGAAGACGGCAGGCAGTACCGCCTGGACGGCATCTCGGTCGAGTACGACGACTGGCATTTCAACGTCAGGCCGTCGAACACCGAGCCGCTGCTCCGCCTGTGCCTGGAGTCACTGCGCTCGCACGAGGACATGGAGCGTCGCCGTGACGAGGTGCTGGCAGTGATCCGTTCGTGACCACGCCAGACCGGCGCGCCACCAGTGCCGAGGATGCGCTGGCGCTGGCGCAGCGGGCCGGAATTCACCGCATCGCGCTGCCCACCCCGTTCCTGGTCGGCAGGATCAACTGCTACCTGATCGAGGACGAGCCGCTCACGCTGATCGACACCGGCCCGAACTCCGGCAAGTCGCTCGACGACCTCGAGCGCGCGCTCGCCGCCCACGGACACCGGATCGAGGACCTCGAGCTGATTCTGCTGACCCATCAGCACATGGACCATCTCGGCCTGCTCGAGATCCTGGCCCGCCGCTCCGGCGCCGATGTCGCGGCGCTGTACCTGCTCGGGCCATACCTGGAGAGCTTCTCCCGCAGCGCCGCCGCCGACGACGAGTTCGCCCAGGCGATCATGCGCCGGCACGGAGTGCCCGACGATCTCGCGACCGTGCTCGGGTCGCTGGCGGCGGCGTTCCGGGCGTTCGGGTCGAGCGGGCGCGTGACGCGCGAGCTCCGCGACAGCGACGAGCTCGAGTTCCGGGATCGGACGCTACGCGTCTACCACCGCCCCGGGCACAGCCCCTCGGACACGATTCTGTGGGATGAGGATCGAGGAATGCTGATCGCCGGCGACCACCTGCTCGCCCACATCTCGTCCAACCCGCTCGTCTCGCGGCCGCTGTCGGGCGGCGCCGATCAGCCGCGCCCGCAGGCGCTGCTGCAGTACATGGAGTCCATGCGCAGCACCCGCGAGCTGCCGGCCCGCCTCGTCCTGTCCGGCCACGGCGACCCGATCCTCGAGCACGCCGAGCTGATCGACGAGCGGCTTCGTATGCACCGCCGCCGGGCCGCGCGGATCCTGCAGATCCTGGACGCCCGGCCCCTCACCGCCCACGAGATCGCGATCCGGATGTGGGGGAACGTGGCGGTCACGCAGGCTTACCTGACGCTCTCGGAAGTGCTCGGACACCTCGATCTGCTCGTAGAGGCGGGCCAGGCGGCCGAGCGCGACCGGGACGGGGTGTCGGTGTTCGAGGCTCTTTAGCCGCCGCCCACGCAGGCGGGAGGACCACGAGCGCGGTCACCCTGCGGACTAAGTCGTCCAGGCCGGCTATCGCAGCGGCCTGGAACGGCCGATTAGCAGGGGACATGGTCGGCGACAGCGACACCGGCATGCTGCCCGGGGGGGTCCGGAGCGCGGCAGAGGGACGCGGCATAGCCGCGTCGGAGTACCCGAAGCTGCTCGAACGCGTGCCCGCGATCATCTACGTCGCCGACACGGGCGGCGACGGGCGCTGGCACTACGTGAGCCCTCGGATCGAGCAGATCCTCGGTTACTCGGCCGCCGACTGGTGTGCCAACCCCGATCTGTGGGCCGAGCGGCTGCACCCTGAGGACCGCGATTGGGTGCTGGCGCGCGAGAACGGATTTAGCGGCGCCAAGCCTGACGACGCGGCGCTCGAGTACCGGATGCTCCATCGCGACGGACGGACGGTCTGGATTCGCGACGATGCGGTGCTCGCGCGGGGCGAGGACGGCGAGATCCGCTGGCACGGGATGCTGCACGACATCACCGACCGTAAGGCGGTCGAGGCCGAGCTTGAGCGGCGCGCCGCTCAGCAGGCGGCGGTGGCGCTGCTCGGCGAGCATGCTCTCGAAGGAGCTAGCACCCCCGATCTGATGCAGGAGGCCGTGAGCGGCGCGGCGCGCATGCTGGACGCCGAAATCGCGGCGGTGTGGCAATTCCTCCCCGACGAGCACTCCCTCGTGCTGAGGGCCGGAATCGGGTGGCCGGATGCCGAGATCGGCCGGCTGCGCTATCCGGCCGGCGAGGGATCCCAGGCGGGGTACACGCTGCTGAGCGGAGCTCCCGTGGTGGTCGAGGATTGGGACGCCGAGCGGCGCTTCGAGCAGCCGAACTTCCGCGGCCGGCGGACTGGCGCCGGGCTGTCGGTGAAGATCGAGGGCGGCTCGCGCGGCGCGTTCGGCGTCCTGGTGATCCAGTCGATGCGTCCCCGGAGGTTCGCCCCCGGCGACATCGACTTCCTCCAGTCGCTCGCAAACGTGCTCGCCGACGCGCTCGAGCGCCAGGCGGTCGAAGACGCGATCCGCGAACGGGCCGTGCACGACCCGCTGACCGGGCTTCCCAACCGGGTGCTGTTCGTCGACCGCCTCGAGCACGCGCTCGCGCGGCTGGGGCGGCAGCAGTCGCTGGCCGCGATTCTGTTCCTCGACCTCGACCACTTCAAGCTCGTCAACGACAGCCTCGGCCATCACATCGGCGACGAGCTGCTGGCGGCCGCCGCGCCCCGCCTCAAGCATGCGCTGCGGGGCAGCGACACCGTGGCGCGCTTCGGCGGCGACGAGTTCGGCATCCTGCTCGAGGACATCGCCTCCGAGCGCGACGCGATCGACACCGCCGAGCGGATCGCGGCGACGTTCGCGCGTCCGTTCGTGCTGTCGGGAAGCGAGCATTTCGTCACGACCAGCATCGGGATCGCGCTCGCGACCGGCGGCGAGCGCGCCGACGAGTTGATCCGCGACGCCGACGCCGCCATGTACCGCGCCAAGGACCGCGGACGCGCGCGCTACGAGGTGTTCGACGAGGGCATGCGAGGCCGGGCGATCGCACGGCTGCGGATGGAGAACGACCTGCGCCGCGCGCTCGAGCGCGATCAGCTCCGGCTCGAGTACCAGCCGGTCGTGTCGCTCACGAACTTTCAGGTCGTCGGCGTCGAGGCGCTGCTCCGCTGGCGCCATCCCGAGCGAGGCGAGATCTCGCCGTCGGAGTTCATCCCGATCGCCGAGGAGAACGGGCTGATCGAGCCGATCGGCCGGTGGGTGCTCGAGAGCGCCTGCCGCCAGGCCGCCCAGTGGTATTCAGCGAGGCCCGACTCAGCGCCGATCGGGATGTCGGTCAACCTGTCGGCGGTACAGGTGGCGCGTCGGACGCTCCCCGACGTCGTGCGCGCCGCGCTCACGAGCACCGGGCTCGATCCCGCTTGCCTGAGCCTCGAGATCACCGAGACCGTGATGGTCCGTGACGCCGACGGTCTCAAGGACATCCTGCACGCGCTCAAGGCCCTCGGCGTGCGACTGGTGCTCGACGACTTCGGCACCGGCTACTCGTCGCTCAGCTACCTGACGCGGCTGCCGCTCGACGTCCTCAAGGTCGATCGCTCGTTCGTCGACGGACTCGGCAACGAGACGCGCGACACCGCGATCACCGAGACGATCATCGCGATGTCCCGGGCGCTGTCGCTCGACGTCGTCGCCGAGGGCGTCGAGACCGCCGAGCAGGTCAATGAGCTGAGCCGGCTCGGTTGCACGCTCGCCCAGGGCTTCCACTTCTCCGGGGCGGTTCCCGCGGGCGAGATCACGCGCGCGCTGGAGAACGGCCCGCTCTGGCTGCCGTCCGCCGAGGCGCTCTAGTCGGGCTACGGATACGCCGACTCGCCGGTCCGCAGCGGCGACACGTTCGCGTCCTGGCACTCGTACGCGCCGTTCGGGATCGTCGTGCGGAGCGTGGCGGTGTCGTTGGGCGGAATCACCTGCAGGCCGTAGGCGGTCGCGCACCCGTTCGACGTCGCCACGCCGTGGCCGACGTCGAGCCGGAACGAGGCGCTGCCGCCGGGCGGGATCACGAGCGCCACCGCCGGGCTCGAGCCGAAGAAGTCGCTGGTGGTGTGGTGGGGGATCGTCGGAAGCGGGTGCCCGCCCTGGTCGAGGAACAGGATGCCGGGATAGCCGTAGGTTCGGCAGGGGACGCTGCCCGTGTTGTGGAGCACGAAGCCGATCTCGCCGTGGCCCATCCCGCCCTGCTGGCCGAGGAAGCCGAGCGACATCGACGCAGCCGTGCACGGCGGCTCGCCCGAGGCCGACGCCGTGGATGTCGTCGTCGAGGTCGTGGTTGTCGTGGTTGCCGGCGCGGTGGTCGTCGTCGCGGTGGTCGAATCCGTGCTTGTCGCGGCGGTGCTCGCCGGCTGCGAGCTCGTGGTCGACGTCCCCGTCGAGGCGACCGGCGTCCCGCCTGCGCTCCCGCACGCAGCGATCGCGGTGGCGCCGAGCACGGCGACGCCAAGCGACAGGAGCATCCGTTTCATGCGGCGGTATTCGAGCATTCCGACATCACGTCCTTCGTGGGTGGGTGGGTCGGTGCGTGGGCGGGTGGCGGGCGGTTGGGCAGGTGGGCAGGCATCCCATTCCCCGGACCCGAAGCGCGTGCCACTATCTGGGACGCAACATGGACCGTAGCGAGCAGCTCCGACATACGCACCATCCGCCCAAGAGCCGCTTTCTCGCCGCGGTCGAGCGATGGCTGCCGTTCTGGGAGCCTCAGCTGGTCGTCGCCTGCGCGATCGCGCTCCAGCTGACGCTGTCGGATGAGGTAACGGTCGGCCCGAACTGGATGTTCCCGGCTCTTGAAGGCGCCCTGCTGCTCGGCCTGATCATCGTCTCCCCGCACCCCAACGTGCGTAACTCGCCGGTGCGCCGCAAGGTGGCGATCGCAATGGTCGGCTTGGTCAGCGCCGCCAACATGGCTTCGCTTCTGCTCCTCTGCCATTACCTGCTGCGCGGCACCAAGGAGAACGGACACCAGCTGATCCTGTCGGGAATCGTGCTGTGGGTCACGAACGTGCTGCTGTTCGGGCTGTGGTACTGGGAGGTCGACCGGGGCGGCCCCGTGGCTCGTTCCTGCAACGCGCAGGATCTGCCTGATTTCCTGTTCCCTCAGATGACCGATCCGCACTGGGCGCCTGAGGGTTGGATGCCCAGGCTCGTCGACTATCTGTACGTCTCGTTCACGAACGCGACCGCGTTCAGCCCCACGGACACGATGCCGCTGACTCCAACCGCAAAATGGCTGATGAGTGGGCAGGCGCTCGCCGCGCTGGTCACGGTCGGTTTGGTCGTCGCCCGCGCGGTCAACATCCTCTCCTAGACCGATGGCGAGCCAGGACACATCGGCGGCGGGGGGCACAGCACTCGAGCGCTCAATCCACGAGATCGGCACCGACCTGGCGTCCGCGTTTCCGTCAAGCGCGCGGCATCCGCTGAGGGCGCTCGACCAGCGCGCGATGGACTTCGCATCCGCCGACCAGGAGCTTAAGGCCGCCCTGTTCCGGTTCGTCGACGTGACGCCCGCCTGCCGGTCGCTCGACGATCTCGCCCGCCACCTACGCGAGTTCCTGCGCGAGGTCCCGGACGCGCCGCCGCCGCTCGCCGCGGCGATGCGGATGGCCGACAACCGCGCCGGGCGCACCGCGATCGGGGCCGCCGCCGCGGCCGGGGTCAAGCACATGGCACACCGGTTCATCGTCGGCGAGACGCCCGCGTCGGCGCTGGGCGTGCTCCGCGACCTGTGGAACCGGGGCGTTGCGAGCTCGGTCGACCTGCTCGGCGAGGCAACCGTCACCCAGCCCGAGGCCGACCGGTACGCCGCGCGCTGCGAGGACGCGCTGACCGAGCTCGCCGGCGCCCAGCGCGGCTGGCCCGCGCGCGACGTGCTCGAGCGCGACAGCGCCGGCGCGATCCCTCGCACGAACGTCTCGGTGAAGATCTCGGCGCTGACGCCGCTCCTGCGCCCGGACGCGCCGGAGCTCGGCCGGCGCGACGCCGCCGCGCGCCTGCGGCCGTTGCTTCGCCGCGCGCACGAGCTCGGAGCCCACATACACATCGACATGGAGTCGCTCGACTCGCGCGAGGCCGTGCTCGACCTCGTGCTCGAGGTGCTGTCCGAGGACGAGTTCGCCCGTGGCCCATCGGCGGGCATGGTGCTCCAGGCCTACCTGCGGGACTCGCCCGAGCAGCTCGAGCGGATCGTTGAATGGGCACGGGCGTCAGGACGGACACCGCCGCTGACGGTGCGGCTGGTCAAGGGCGCCTACTGGGATCACGAGCTGGTCCAGGCCGGCCAGCACGGGTGGCCGACGCCCGTTTTCGAGGTCAAGGCCGAGTGCGACCGGAACTTCGAAACGCTCACCGCCCGTCTGCTCGACGCCCGCCCCGCGGTCCGCGTCGCGGTCGCTTCGCACAACCTGCGTTCGGTGTCGCACGCGATCGCCTACAACCGGCTGGTCGGCGGCGAGGATCGCGACCTCGAGCTCCAGGTGCTGCGGGGGCTCGGCGACCAGCTCCAGGACGCGCTCGCCTCGCGCGGCTTCCGGGTGCGCACGTACTGCCCGGTGGGCGACCTCGTGGCCGGGATGGCCTATCTCGTCCGGCGCCTGCTCGAGAACACGAGCAACGAGTCGTTCCTCAACGAGCAGGCGAAGGGGACCGCGCTCGACGTGCTGCTGGCGGCGCCGTAGAGGCCGTCAGGCGTCCGGTTGCGCCGCCGCGAATCGCTGCGCCAGGCGAACCATGCTGCCCTGCGCGCGCTCCAGGCGAGCGGCGACGATCGCCGCGAGAACGTGCATGAAGCGGAGCTCAGAATCGCCGCGCTCCGGGACGATGTTCGGGATCTCACCCTTCAGCATCCGAGCGCAGTAGGTCTGGTCGACCGGGAGCACCGCGCCCTCCACGAGCACGTCCGAGTTGGTCCTGCCGCTCATGGCCTCGATCGTCTGCTCGCGGTGGTCGACGGTTGCGATGTAGGCGGCGTCCATCCCGAGCTGCTCGCGCGCGGCGGCCAGCGCCCGCTCGACGACGTCGTTCTCCCGAGCGGCTCTGATCTGGCGCACGGCGTCGGCATATTCGGAAGGCACCCCGGCTTCCACTGCTCGCATTAAATCCCTTTCCGGTCCGAAGGTCGAGGCCTGAGGCGATGAATCAGCCCTATTTGGCCCTGACGCGCTCGGTCAGCCGCGCGATATCCCCGTGGACCTGGTCCACACGGGCCGCAACGATGTCCGCGAGGACCTGCATGAAGCGGACCTCGTCGGGACCCACGCCCGGCCTGGTCCCGGTACTCACACAGCAGAACGTCCCGTGCACGCTGCCATCGGACAGGCGAACCGGCACGCCCACGTACGCGCGGAACTCACGGCTCACATCCAGGTCGCTGATCGCCGCCTCGGCCTGCGTGTCCGGGACCGCGTTCGGGATCTCGCCGCTCAGCATCCGCATGCAGTAGGTCTGCTCCACCGGAAAGACAGTTCCCTGGTACCGGTTGACGATGTCGGCATCGCCCGCCATCGCGTGGATCGTCTGGCTCCGCGAGTCGATCGTGGTGATGTACGACGCGTCCATGCCCAGACGCTCCTGCGCCGCGGCGAGTGCCTGCTCGAGCACCTCGGTCTCACGGGCCGCCTCGAGCCTCTCCAACAGCTGCTCGTACTCGGACGGCGCGCGTGCAGAGCTCCCTCCATCCATGTCGCGGCGATACTAGTGTCTGGCGCCGTGAACAGCCAGGCCTGGGACGAGCGCTACAGGGGTTCGGAGCTCCTGTGGACGAGCGAGCCGAACCGCTTCCTGGTCGCGGAGGCGGCGACGCTCGCGCCGGGCCCCAGGGCGGCGTCGCTCGCACCGGGGAGAGCGCTGGACCTTGCCTGTGGTGAGGGCCGGAACGCCGTGTGGCTGGCCGAGCGCGGCTGGCGGGTGACCGGTGTCGACTTCTCCACCGTCGGTCTCGAGAAGGCCCGGTCGCTCGCGGAGGCCCGCGGGGTCCGGGCCGACTGGGTCGCCGCCGACCTGCTCGAGTATCGACCCGAGCTGGCGGCGTTCGACCTCGTGATCGTGTTCTACCTCCAGGTGCCGGCGGCCGAGCGCACTCCGATCCTTCGCCACGCGGCGGCCGCCGTGGCGCCCGGAGGGACGTTCCTGCTCGTCGTCCACGACAGCGCGAACATCGAGCATGGCCACGGCGGCCCCCAGCATCCGGCGGTCCTATACACGGCGCAGGACGTCGTGGATGCCGTTCGCGGGTCGGGGCTCGCGATCGAGCGCGCCGAGCGTGTCGAGCGGCCGGTGGAGACGCCGGACGGGACGCGGATCGCGCTCGACGCGCTCGTGCGGGCGTCGCGCCCCGGCTGACAGGCCCGCGACGGAAGCTCCCGGCCCCGAATCGCCAGTGCAATAGCTGATGCAGCCGCGGGCGAATCGCGGATCATCAGCCATAGTTTCAGCCCAGCGATGAAGCGTTCGTCACGCTGGAGGAGGAGGCTCGCCGGCTTCCTGCTGGTGGTCCTGGCTCTTGTGGCCGTGGCTGGCGTGGCCGCGCTCGTGATCAGGTTCGCTCCGCCGTGGCTCGTGTCGACCAAGGGCCTCACCGGCGCGGCCCGGCTCAACGAACTGAACCGGGTCCGGATCGCGCTGCTGCTGGTGGTGGTCGCCGCGCTCGCCGCCGCCGTCTCGATCTACGCGTTCAAGACGTCCTCGCGCGACCGCAGGCGCGAGCACACCGAGCGCCAACTGGCCGAGCGGTTCATGCACGCGATCGACCAACTCGGGCACCCGGCGCTCGACGTGCGCCTCGGCGGCATCTATTCGCTCGAGCGGCTCGCGCAGGAGTCGGCTGAGGATCACGCCCCGATCATCGAGATCCTGGCGGCGTTCGTCCGCGAGCACGCGCCCTGGCCCGCCCGGGTGGGCGCGCGGCCGGGAAACGGCGACCGCCACGCCCGCGCGTCCGCCGCCGGTGCCCACGGCGACCACCGGCCGCGCCCCGCGACCGATGTCCAGGCCGCGGTGACGATCCTCGGCCGGCGGACGATCGCCCACGACAGCGATGCCCCGATCGGGCTCCCGCACACCGCCCTGTCCGGCGCGATGCTGACCGGGGCCCACTTCGAGGGAGCCGTCCTCAGTGGCGTGAATCTCGAGGGCGCCGATCTGTTCAAGGCCAACCTCCAGGCGGCGGACCTCGAGGGAGCGAACCTGCGCGGGGCCGGCCTGCTGCTCGCGAACCTCAACGACACCGTTCTGTGGGGGGCCAACGTAGAGGGAGCGCGGCTGTACGGCGCGAACCTCGAGGGCGCCGCGCTCAAGGGGGCCAATCTCAAGGGCGCCGGCCTCACCGGCGCCAACCTCAAGGACGCCGGCCTCCACAGCGCGGTCCTGACCGGCGCCGACCTGACCGGCGCGAACCTCGAGGGCGCTGGTCTCGACGGCGCGAACCTCGAGGGCGCGAACCTCGACGGCGCGAACTTGAAGGGCGCCGTGCTGATGAACGCGCTCTACGACGCGGAAACGATCTGGCCGGCGGGATTCGACGTCACCGGACAGGGGGCCGTCGCCAGAACGTGGCCGGAGGCACTGAGCCAGGTGGCGCACGCCCCCGAGAACGGGCCGCGCCGACCCCGGGCCGCGTGGCCCCACGAGGCGGCGGAGCGCCCGCAGCCGGCGCAGGGCGGCTGGACCCAGGAGCCCGAGCCTGAGCCCGAGCCAGCGCACGAGCCCGAGCCACCCCACGAGCCCGGGCCACAGCAGCCCGCTACGTGGGCGGGCGAGCAGGGGTATCAGCCCGAGCCCGAGCCGGAGCCGCCCGCGTCGTGGGCGGCGGCAGAGCCCGAGGCTGAGCCGGCGCCCCAGTCTCCGGCTTCGGGGGCGGCGGCAGAGCCCGAGGCCGAGCCTGAGCACGACGAGCCGTCCTCAGAGCCCCAGGCCGGCTGGCCGTCCGAGCCCGAGCAGCAGCCGGAGCCGCCCGCCGCCCCCGGGCCGCCTGAGCACGAGGCGGGAGGACCGCCGCCGCTGCGATGGCCGCCGGACCAGGACAACGGCCCGGGCGACCCGAACGCCGGCTAGGCCCGTCTGCGCCCCGCCCGCGCCTGTTAACGTCGCGGGCGTATGCCGACAACGCTTCCACCCTTCGCCAACGAGCCGGTGCTCGAGTTGCGGCGAGCACCCGTGCGCGCCCAGCTCCAGGAGGCCCTCGATCGCCTGACCCCGACGCTGCCGCTGCGCGTTCCGGTGATGATCGGCGACGACGAGCGAGCCGGCTCTGAGCTGCTCTCGACCGATCCCGGCGCGCCGGACGACGTCGTCGCGGTTGCGGCCCGCGCCACCGAGAACGAAGTGGCGAGCGCGGTCGAGGAGGCGGAGCACGGATTCCGCGCCTGGCGGGCGATCGGCGCCGAGGGCCGCGCCGCGGCGCTGATCCGCGCGGCGGCGTGGCTGCGCCAGCGCCGGCTCGAAATCGCCGCGCTCGAGGTCCGCGAGTGCGCGAAGCCGTGGCCCGAGGCAGACGGCGACGTGTGCGAGGCGATCGACTTCCTCGAGTACTACGCCCGCGGGGCGATCGCGCTCGACGCGGGACCGCCGCTGCTCCAGGTCCCCGGTGAGCGCAACGAGATGCGCTATGACCCGCGCGGCGTGGTCGCCGTGATCGCACCCTGGAACTTCCCGCTGGCGATCGCGTGCGGGATGACCGCGGCGGCGCTTGCGACCGGCAACGCGGTCGTGCTGAAGCCGGCCGAGCAGTCGCCAGGATGCGCGCTGCTCCTGGTCCAGGCGCTACGCGCCGCCGGTGTGCCGGCGCCGGCGATCTCGCTGCTGCCCGGTGAGGGCGAGGCCGGCGCCGCGCTGGTGGCCCACCCGGGCGTGCACACGATCGCGTTCACCGGCTCGATGCCTGTGGGGGTCGAGATCGCCCGCGCGGCGGCGGAAGTCGCGCCCGGACAGCGGCATTTGAAGCGTGTGGTGTCAGAGCTTGGCGGCAAGAACTGCGTGATCGTGGACTCCGACGCCGACCTCGACGAGGCGGTTCCCGCGATCGTGTCCTCGGCGTTCGTGTACGCCGGCCAGAAGTGCTCGGCGGCCGCGCGGGTGCTCGTGCACGAGGCGATCGCCGAGCAGCTGACCGAGCGGGTCGCGGGCGCGGTCCGCGTGCTCGTCGTTGGTCAGGCGGACCAGCTCGGCACCGACGTCCCGCCGGTGATCGAGCTTGCCGCCCAGGAGCGCGTCGACCGGTACGCGGCGATCGCGAGCTCTCAGGGCCGGATCGCCGCCCGAGTGGCCGAGGTTCCCGAGCGGGGATGGTTCTGCCCGCCGACGGTCGCCACCGACCTGCCTCCCGACTCGCCGGTGCTGAACGAGGAGATCTTCGGGCCGCTGCTCGCGATCGACCGGGTCAAGGACGTCGCCCAAGCGTGCGACATCGTCGACGGCCTTCCGTTCGCGCTCACCGGCGGCCTGTTCGCCCGCGATCCCGCCACCGTCCGGTACGTCCGCGAGCGGACCCCTGTCGGGAACCTGTACGTCAACCGCGGCATCACCGGCGCGATGGTCGGTCGCCAGCCGTTCGGCGGCAATCGGCTGTCCGGCAGCGGCAGCAAGGCCGGCGGCCCTGACTACCTGCGGCAGTTCGTAGAGCCGCACGTGGTCACCGAGAACACCATGCGCCACGGGCTCGTGGTCTGACGCGTAGCGACCGCCCTCCTTTACACCGGAATTCAGGGCGAACAACCGTCACTCGACGACCACCTTCCGCCCAGTGCGTGAAAAACGCGCGTATAGCGCGCATTTCGCAGCATTCGAGCGGCGCGGCTCGTCGAGTGCGCCTTTACCCCGGCTCCGGACGCCCCCCGCTTGGCAAGAAATCTCCTAACTGGGGTTGATTTGAGCGCGCGTGCGGTCGATGATCGTGGACGACATGCCGTTGCCACCCTCAGCTGCGTGGAAGCTGTGTCTGGCGCTGGTGCTCGTGGGAGCGATCGCGCTGAGCGCGTGCGCGCGGGCTCCGTCCCGACCGTTGCCCCGGGGCGAGCTTCGCCGGCTGGTGCTCGCAGCGCTGACGCTCTATGGCGTCGGTGTGTTCGCCTCGATGACGCACCATGCGCTGCTCGCAGGCGTCGTCTACGTGGCGGGGATCGCGGCGTGCGCGCTGGCGGCGTGGCTGTCCCGCGGCAGCGACTCGGAGGATCCGCCCCGTGGGGGCCACGAGCCGCCCGACGAGCAGCCGCCGCCCGAGCCGGACGGCATGCCCCAGTTCGACTGGCGAGCGTTCGAGCGCGACTTCCGCAACTACTCCGAGCGTTCGCGCCGCCAGCGCACCGGCGCGCGCTAGCTCGCGCCGTTCATCCCCAGCAACATTTCGTGCAGGCGGCCGTCTCCGGCGAGCTCGGGATGGAACGAGACCGCGACCACGTTGCCCTGCCGGATCGCCACCGGGTGCTCCCCGACGCTGCCCAGGACGCGAACGTCCGCGCCGTGCTCGGCCACCCACGGGGCGCGGATGAACACGGCGTGCATCGGCCCGCCCGCCACCCCGTCGAGCTCGATGTCGGCCTCGAACGACCTGACCTGGCGCCCGAACGCGTTGCGGCGAGTGGTGATGTCGAGCACGCCGAGATGGTCGCGGTCGAGCATGATCATGCCGGCGCAGGTGCCGAGCACGGGCGTGCCGGCGCGCACCAGCGCTCGGAGTGGCTCCGCCAACCCCTCCCGCTCGATCCCGAGCGTCATCACCGTGGACTCACCGCCCGGGATGATCAGGGCGTCCAGCCCGTCGAGATCCGCCGGCACACGAACCTCACGCGCCTGCGCCCCGAGCGAGCGGACGAGCTTGGCGTGAGCCTCGAAGTCGCCCTGTAGCGCGAGGACGCCGACCACATGGGAGTGGTTGTCCGGCGACGTTTCGCCGCCAGGCGAAATTCGCACTGCTGACGAAGTCAGCACTACCAGCCGCGCGGGGCCAGCAGCTGCTCGGTCTCGAGCTTGGACGACTCGAGGCTCGCCATCGCCTGACCCAGGCCGGTCGAGGCGGCGGCGATCCGGGCGGGGTCCTGGTAGTGCGTCGTCGCCTCGACGATCGCGCGGGCCCGCCGCTCGGGGTCCTCGGACTTGAAGATCCCGGATCCGACGAACACGCCCTCCGCACCCAGCTGCATCACCAAAGCCGCGTCGGCCGGCGTGGCAATCCCGCCGGCGCAGAACAGCACGACCGGCAGGCCCCCATCGGCGGCGATCTGGCGGACGAGGTTCAGCGGGGACTGGAGCTCCTTGGCCGCGGTCGCGAGCTCGGCGTCGTCGAGCGTGGCCAGACGCCGGATCTCGCCGCGGATCTTCCGCAGATGACGCACGGCCTCGACGATGTCGCCGGTGCCCGCCTCGCCCTTTGAGCGGATCATCGCCGCTCCCTCGCCGATCCGCCTGAGCGCTTCGCCGAGGTTGGTGGCGCCGCATACGAACGGTACGTTGAAGGCCCACTTGTCGATGTGATTGGCCTCGTCGGCGGGCGTGAGCACCTCGGATTCGTCGATGTAGTCGACCTCGAGCGCCTCGAGCACCTGGGCCTCGACGAAGTGGCCGATCCGCGCCTTGGCCATCACCGGGATCGTGACCGCCTCCTGGATGCCCTGGATCATCACGGGATCCGACATGCGGGCGACGCCGCCGTCCCGGCGAATATCCGCGGGGACGCGCTCGAGCGCCATGACCGCGGCCGCGCCGGCGTCCTCGGCGATCTTGGCCTGGTCGGGCGTGACGACATCCATGATCACGCCGCCCTTGAGCATCTCAGCCAGGCCGGCCTTAACCGTGAAGGTCGCCTCGTCCCGCGAAGTCTGGGGGCTTTCGTCCATCCGACCCTGAGTTTAGCCGGGCTGTAGCTTTCCCCGCGATGTCCACGGCGCCAGTGTTCGAAGGCTCAGATGGCCGTTTTGTCGCGACCGAGCTCGGCCGCGGGCCATGGGACCCGGGTGCCCTGCACGGCGGTCCGTCGGCCGCGTTGCTCGTCCGCGCCTTCGAACAGCTGCCCGCCGCGGACGGGCTCGGCCTGGCCCGAGTCACCTACGAGTACCTGCGTCCGGTGCCGGTCGGCCCCATCGAGGTTCATGCCGAGGTGACTCGTCCGGGCCGGCGCGTGCAGCTGCTCGAGGGCTCGATCGTGGCCGGCGCGGTCGAGGTGGTGCGTGCTCGGGCGCTCCAGATCCAGATAGCCGACGCCGGTGGCGCCCACGACCCCGACGGCCCACCGCCACCAGGGCCGGAGAACGGCCGTCCGGCCGAGCTCAATCCTCCCCACCGCCCGATGTTCGCTCCGCCCGACGCGATCGAGATTCGCTTCGTCTCCGGCTCCTGGGGAGCCGGCCCGTGCACGGCCTGGTTTCGGCTTATCAGTCCGATCGTGGCCGGCGAGACGCCCTCGCCTCTCCAGCGACTGGCCGCCGCCGGCGATTTCGGCAACGGGATCAGCGCCACGCTGTCCTGGGATGACTACCTGTACATCAACCCCGACCTCACGCTGTACATCGAGCGCGCGCCGGTCGGAGAGTGGATCTGCCTCGAGTCGGCGACGCGGATCGCCGCCGGCGGCATCGGGATCGCCGAAAGCGTCCTCTACGACGAGCGCGGCCGCGTCGGTCGTGCCACCCAGGCCCTGCTGGTCGCACCTCGCCGCTGACGATGCGGTTGACTTTTTAGGCAACTAGTTTGCCCAAAAACTCAACCGCTTCCGTTGCTGGCGGACCCGTTCGGTGAATCCCCGTCCCGGAGGAACGACAGCAGCCCGCCGGCGAGCAGGATCTCGCGCTCGTGCTCGGAGAAGTCGTGGGTCAACGTCAGCTCGTCGCCCGTGTCCTCGATCCGAGCGCTGATCGTGTCCGAGCCGTCTTCCAGCTCCTCCCGGAGCTTGGGCAGCGACCACTTCTGCCCGACCTCGGCCTTGTCGTAGTCGGACTCGTCGGAGAACGTCAGCGCCACGATGCCTTGCGCGATCAGGTTGCGGCGGTGTATCCGCGCGAATGACTTCGCGATCACCGCCTTCACCCCCAGGTGCAGGGGCGCGAGCGCCGCGTGCTCGCGCGAGGAGCCCTGGCCGTAGTTGTCGCCGGCGACGATGAAACCGCTCCCCCACTCCTTCAGACGCTTGCGGAACTCGGGATCGCGGTGGCGCAGCGTGAACTCCGCGATCGCGGGCACGTTCGAGCGGTACGCCATCACCTCGACGCCGTCGGGGGCGAGATCGCCGGTCGAGATGTCGTCGGGCTGCACGGTGGCGACGCACGCCTCGAGCGAGTCCCCGAGCGGCGTGTGCTCGGGCGGGCGCTTGATGTTCGGGCCGCGCGGGATCTCGATCGCGTCGGCGTCCTCAGGCGACGCCGGCGCAAAGATGTGGACGTCCTCGACGTACGGCCGGAGCTCCGGCATCGGCAGCAGCTCGGGCGCGTCGCCGTACTCGCGCGGATCCTCGATCTTGCCGGTCAGGAGCGACGCGGTCGCGACCGCCGGCGAGCACAGGAACACCGAGTCCTCGGGCGTTCCCGACCGCCCCGGGAAGTTCCGGTTGAACGTGCGCAGCGAATTCGAGTCCGACGGGGGCGCCTGGCCCATCCCGACGCACGGACCGCACACCGGCTCGAGCATCCGCACGCCTCCGTCCGAGAGCTGCCGGTAAACGCCGGATTCGGCGATCGCCGCCAGAATCTGGCGCGAGCCCGGTGTCGCCGTCGCGCTGATCGACGGGTGCACGATCTGGCCGTCGCGGTCGGCGAGCACCGCGCCCGGGAGCGCCAGGTCGTTGTAGCCGGAGTTGACCGACGAGCCGATGCAGACCTGGGCGATCGGAGTTCCCGCGACCTCCTCGACCGGCACCACGTTGTCGGGGTTGTGGGGCTTGGCCACGAGCGGGCCGAGCTCGCCGAGGTCGATCTCGATCCGGTCGTCGTAGTCGGCGCCGTCATCAGGGCGGACGTCGACGTAATCGTCCTCGCGCTGCTGTCGCGTCAACCACTCCCGCGTCGTTTCGTCGGGCGGGAACACGCCCGCGGTCCCGCCGAGGTCGGCGATCATGTTCGCGATCGTCGCCCGCTCCGGGATCGACAGGTCGGCCGTCCCGGGCCCGGTGAACTCGAGCACCTTGTTCTTGCCCCCACTGGCGGTGAGGCGCCGGAGCAGCTCGAGGATGATGTCCTTGGCCTGTACCCAGGGCCGGGCCAGCTTGCCCTCGAGACGGACCTCGACGACCTCCGGGCACGCGATCTCGTATGGGTGCCCGCCAAGGACGACGGCCACGTCGAGCCCGCCGGCGCCGATCGCGATCATCCCCATGCACCCCGCCTGCGTGGTGTGCGAGTCGGCGCCGAGCATCGTCTGCCCTGGCTTGCCGAACCGCTCCATGTGGATGTAGTGGCTGATCCCGTTCCCGGGGCGCGAGAAATGCAGCCCGTACTTGCGCGCGAGCGCCTGCAGCATGCGGTGGTCGTCTGGGTTCTTGAAGTCGAGCTGGACGACGTTGTGGTCGACGTACTGGACCGCGCGCTCGATCTTGATTCGCGGCTCGCCGAGCTCCTCGAACTGCATCAGCGCCATCGTCCCCGTTGCGTCCTGGAGCAGCGCCTGATCCATGCGGATCAAGATCGGCTTGCCGGCCTTGAGCTCGCCGTCGGCGAGGTGCTCCTTGAGGATCTGTCGGGTCAGGTTTTCCGGCATCGGGTCGGCTCCTCTCGCAACGACGTCACGATCGGAACCTACCCCGCGCCTTCGCGACTATGCGCTGGTCGGCCGCGGCGACGGCGCTGGCGTCGCTGATCGCTCCCTCGCGGCGCTCGACTCGCGCCTGCACCTCCACGTACACGCCGACCGGCGCCGGCGCGTCCAGCGACACCTCGAACGAGACCGCCCGGGCATCCAGGCCACAGGCCAGCGCCATCGCCTCGACCAGCGCGGCGGCGATGACGCCGTCGTGGGCGCAGCCGCCGTCGGCCCCCTGGTGGTCCTGCTTGACGAAGCAGCGGCCGGCGACCGCGCCCGGTGCGACCTCCTCGACCTCCAGCAGCAGCCCGAAAAGATTGGTGCGACCGCACCCGAAGCACAGCTCGTGGTGGCGCAGCGGCAAGCGCGCGCCACGCCCTACTTCAGGCGGAATGCTTTGATCCGCACGTCGTACTGCTGGGCGTCGCGCGAGTACACGCCGTACGCGAGCGCCTGGATCAGCGACAACAGAGCCGTGTGCGAGCGGACGAACGCGGGCGTGTTCGACGAGTAGTACAGGCGGATCCGCGCCAGCCGAGCCACCTCGGACAGCGTCGCGTCGGTGATCGCCAGCGTCGTCGCCTTTCGGTGTCGGGCGAGCTTCATCGTGCGCGTGATCAGCGGGTGCGGCCGGCCCGCCGACAGCCCGATAACGAGCGTCTGATCGTCGATTCGGCTGAGCCGCCCGAGCGCCTCCTGGGAAGGGCTGGCGACGATCTCCGCGCGCAGGTCGAGCAGCATCAGCAGATGGCGCAGGTAGCTGGCAAAGAACGCCATCTGGTCGGTGCCCGCGATCAGCACCTTGCCGGCGGACACGATCGCGTCGATCGCGGCCTCGACGTCGCCGCGCGAAAGCTTGTGGGCGGTGTCCTCGACGTTCACGTGGTCGGCTGCCAGGGCCGCCTCGAACTCGGTGTGATCGAGCGAGAACAGCGGCGTCGCCCCAGCCGAGGAGCCGTTCGACATACCCGGCGGCCGGCGCCGGTACTCGTCCCGGGCCGCCTGCTGAAGCTCGGGGAAGCCCTCGAAGCCAAGCGCCTGCGAGAACCGGACGACCGTGCTCGAAGAGGTGCTGGCCCGGCGCGCGAGCTCCTCCGCGGTCTGGAACGCCGCCTCGTCGAGATGGTCGACGATGTACTGGGCCACATCCTTCTGCGAGCGTGAGAACTCGTCGAAGCGGGCGCGGATGTACGCGGACAGGGCCTGATGGCCGGTAGGCGGTGCTGTCGCGGTGGGAGAGACTGACGGCTTCATCGGCAGCCGTCTGATTCGACGCCGTCGCCCGGCGTCCTTCACGCTCTCTATTTCTGCCCGGCGCGCGCACCGGTCTGACAGGCCGTCAGGACTGCCAGGCGCCCCGCCGAACTCAGCCCCTACCCGCCACCCTCGATCCGCTCCTGATTCTCCTTGCGCTCCGCGAGCACCTGGGCGACCACGTAGATGATCAGCACGTTCACGATCACGCCGATCCCGAGGAACGTCAGCAGCAACGCGATCGTTTGGCCAAGCGAGCTCGGGCTCTGACCGAGGAAGCCAGCAATCATCCACATCGCCCCCGGAGCGTACCTCACCGCCACCCCGAACAGCGCCTGCGACCTGCCCCCGACTGCTAGCGTCGCGCCGGATCGCGGCATGGCATCGATCGCGGCCCTGTAGCTCAGTCGGTAGAGCAGCGGACTCATAATCCGTGGCGCCCAGGTTCGAGTCCTGGCAGGGCCATCGCGAACTGCCTGCTAATTCGATGTTTGACGCGCTCGGACGGGAACAGTTGGCTAAAGCACTAAAGGTCCCGGCGATTCCGTTCGATACAGAGCCAGATTGAGTTGTCAAAAGGCAAACCCGTCGTGAGGCGGGGACGCAAAGCTAGAGGTCTCAGATGAGATAGCTCGGCCGCCTGCTCAGCGTGTTCGACCTACGAAGTACAAAAACAAGGAGGACAAGGATGTCCAGGTTTAAGTTCCGTCACGCTCAGCTGCTGCTGTCGATCATGGCGCTGGTCGCGCTCGTTGTGGTCTCGGGGGCCAGCTTCAAGTTCTAATCGTCCGTAGGCGGAGCCGGGCGCACCGGCGTTCAGCCGGGCGCCCGGGCCACGCTCATGAAAACTCGCACCCTCGAGCCAGTTCGACTCTTCTGCGTCGCCGTCGCGCTCGTGGGGGTGGCCTTACTCGCGACGCTGGTCGCGAGCACTCACCTCGACCTCAACGAGCCCTTCGCCACTTTTGAGTTCATCGCGCTCGCCGCGAGCGTGATGGTCGGGGAGCTGTTCCCTCTCGAACTGCCGCGCCGCTCCGGCGACGGCGAGGTCACCGTCTCGGTGATGTTCTCATTCGCGCTGTTGCTCGGGCTCGGGCTCCTCCCGGCCCTGGCGGCGCAGCTCGTTGCGTCGCTCGTGCAGGACCGGATCGCCGGCAAGCCGTGGTGGCAGATCGGCTTCAACATCGGGCAGTACACGCTTTCGCTCACGGCCGCGGCCGGGGTCTTGAAGCTTCTCGGCGCCTACGGGGCGCTGCGCGCCGGCTTCAAGCCGGACGATCTGCTGGCAGTGCTGGCCGCCGCCGCGGCTTACTTCTCGGTCAACCTGCTGCTGGTCACCCGCGCGACGACCCTATACCGGGGCATTCCGTTCTCCCGGGCGCTCGAGTCTGACCTCACCTTCGGCCTGTCGGTGGGAGCGGTGCTCCTATGCCTCGCGCCGGTCGTCGTGACCGTGCTCGAGTTCAGCCGGATCCTTTACCCACTCTTGCTCGTCCCCCTCGTCGGGGTGTACATCAGCGGACGCCAGAGCGTGCGTACGGCGACCGCCGAGCACCTCGCCCGGCACGACAGCCTGACCGAGCTCCCGAACCGGCGCTGGTTCCTCGAGTCGGTCGGGCAAGCACTGAAAAACCAATCACTGTGCGCCGGCGGCCTGCTGCTCGTCGACCTCAACGGATTCAAGGAAGTCAACGACACACTCGGTCACCATCACGGTGACCTTGTGCTGCAAGAGCTCGGCCCGCGGCTGCGGGCCGCGTTCCGTAGCGAGGATCTCGTCGCGCGCCTCGGCGGCGACGAGTTTGCTGTTTTCATGCCCGGTGCCGACAGCGACGCCACCCAGACGGCCGTGCAGCGACTCCAGGACGCCCTGCACACGCCGGTCGAGGTCGACGGGATCAGCCTCGAGCTCGACGCCAGCATCGGGCTGGCGTGGTATCCCGAGCACGGCGGCGACGTAGACACGCTGCTCCAGCGCGCCGACGTCGCGATGTACCGCGCCAAGGCAACCCACCACTCGCTGGTCACCTACCGCTCCGAGGACGACTACCACAGCCCCGAGCGGCTGGTCATCGCCGCCGACCTGCGCCGGGCGCTGGCGAGCGAGCAGCTGGTGCTCCACTACCAGCCGCAGGTGGAGCTCGGGCGCGGCCGCCCTGTCGCCGCCGAGGGGCTCGTGCGCTGGCAGCATCCTCAGCGCGGTCTGCTCGGCCCGTTCGAGTTCATCGAGGTCGCCGAGCGCACCGGCCTGATCAAGGACCTCACGCACCGCGTGCTCGACGTCGGCCTCGGCGACCTGCGGCGCTGGACCGACGCCGGCCGCAAGCTGTCGCTGTCGCTGAACATCTCGGTCCGCAGCCTGCTCGACCGGCGCTTCCCCGAGGAGGTCGAGAAGCTGCTCGCCCTCCACGGCGTCGACGGCAAGGCGCTCACGCTGGAGCTGACCGAGAGCTCGCTGATGGTCGATCCCGAGGTCGCCAAGAGGACCATGCGCCACCTCGCCGAGCTCGGGGTAGCGGTCGCGATCGACGACTTCGGCACCGGCTACTCGTCGCTGGCCTACCTGACCGATCTGCCGATCGGGGAGCTCAAAATCGACAAGTCGTTCGTGCGCGCGATGGGGTCCGATGCGCGCAACGCGATCGTCGTCCGCTCGACGATCGAGCTCGCCCACAACCTCGGCCTGCGCACGGTCGCCGAGGGGATCGAGGACTCGTTCACGTTCGAGCGCCTGCGCGCACTCGGTTGCGAGCTCGCGCAGGGCTTCCACATGAGCAGGCCGCTTCCGGCCGAGAGCCTCGTGAGCTGGTGGGACGCCCACACCGCGGCCGCCGCCGGTCCCGCGCCCGCGCCCGCGCCCGTCACGACACCGTGCCCCCTCCCCCGGCTGAGCGTGGCCTGATGCTGCTCGTCGTCACCGCGCTCGCGTTGCTCGTCACGGTCCCGCTCGCCGGCGGGGACCTGGCCCGGCTCGCCGATATCCGCATCCGTGCGGTCTGGGTGGTCCTGCTCGCAGCGGCGATCCAGGTCGGGATCACGCAGATACCGGGCGGCAGCCACTGGGTGCACGCGGCGCTTCACATCTTCAGCTACGTCCTCGACGCCTACTTCCTGTTCGCGAACCGGCGGCTCGCGGGCGTTCCGATCGTCGCGCTCGGTGCCGGGCTCAACATCCTGGCGATCACCAGCAACGGCGGCGTGATGCCCGCAAGCTCCACGGCGCTGCGGATCTCGGGCATCGCCACCCGGGCCGGATTCGACAACTCGGCGCACGTGGCGCACGCGCACCTGGCGTTCCTCGGCGACGTGATCCCGGTCCCCGGACCGTGGCCGATCGGCAACGTGCTCAGCATCGGCGACCTGATCATCTTCGTCGGCGCGCTGATCGTGCTCCACCACGCGTGCGCCTCTCGCCTGCTCCCGCGCGCCGCGGGCAGCCCAGGGCGGGCGGGGATTGGGACTTAGTCCAGGTAGCGGTACGCCGGGATCGTCAGGAACTCGATCAGGTCCGGCGACAGCGCCACCCGCTCGAAGAGCTTGCGCGTCTCGTCAGGCCGACCGGCCTGCCAGATTTCGTCCCCGACCTGCTCGCGGATCTTGGCCGTCTCCTCGTCGAGCACCTCGGTTACGAGCTCGGCGGTCACCGTGCGGCCGTCGTCGAGCTTCACGCCGTGGTGCACCCACTGCCAGATCTGCGTGCGCGAGATCTCGGCGGTCGCGGCGTCCTCCATCATCGAGTTGATCGCCGCGGCACCGCGGCCGGTCAGCCAGAACGAGATGTACTGAAAACCGACGCTGACGTCGGTCCGCAGGCCCTTCTCGGTGATCGCCCCCGGGGTCGCGGCCAGATCGAGCAGCTCCCGCGCGCTGACGTGGACGTCGTCGCGCCGACGCTCGAGCTGGTTGGCCGCGCCGTCGAGCCCCTGCTCGAACACCTCGCGCGCCACCGGCACCAGGTCCGGATGCGCGACCCAGGTCCCGTCGTAGCCTTGGGAGACCTCGCGCTCCTTGTCCTTGCGAACCCCGTCGAGCGCCTTCTCGTTGGCGTCCTGGTCGCCCTTGCGGCTCGGGATCAGCGCGGACATGCCGCCCATCGCGTGCGCCCCGCGCTTGTGACAGGTCGCCGCCAGCAGCTCGGTGTAGGCGCGCATGAACGGCACGGTCATGGTCACGTCGACGCGGTCCGGCAGCACCATCTCCGGCCGGTCCGGGAAGCATTTGATCGACGAGAAGATGTAGTCCCACCGGCCGGCGTTCAGGCCCGCGGAGTGCTCGCGCAGCTCGTACAGGATCTCGTCCATCTCGAACGCGGCCGGCAGCGTCTCGATCAGCACAGTCGCCTTGATCGTTCCCTGCGGGATCCCGAGCGCTTCCTGGGCGAACACGAACACGTCGTTCCACAGCCGCGCCTCGCGGTGCGACTCCATCTTCGGCAGGTAGAAGTACGGCGCGGTACCGGCGCGGAGAAGCCGCCGTGCGCAGTGGAACACGTACAGCCCGAAGTCGAACAGCGACCCTGACACCGGCTCTCCGCTGACGAGCAGGTGACGCTCGGGCAGGTGCCATCCGCGCGGGCGGACCAGCAGCGTCGCCGGGTTGTCCGAGAGCTCGTAGTCCTTGCCCTCGGAGTCGTGGTACGTGATCGTCCCGTCGATCGCATCACGCAAATTCCGGTGGCCGTCGATCATGTTGAACCAGGTCGGGGCGTTCGCGTCCTCGAAGTCCGCCATGAACCCGTCGGCGCCCGAGTTCAGGGCGTTGATCGTCATCTTGCGGTCAGTCGGACCGGTGATCTCGACCCAGCGCTGCTGCATGTCCGGCGGCACGGGTGCCACGGTCCAGTCGGCGTCGCGGATCTCCTGCGTGTCGGGCAGGAAGTCGAGCAGCTCCCCGTCGGCCAGCCGCGCGCGCCGGCGGCCGCGGGCCTCCAGCAGCTCCTCGCGACGCGAGCCGAACCGGTCCTGGAGCTCGGCGACGAACTCGAGCGCGTCGGCGGTGATGACCTCGTCGAAGCCCGCCCGCATGGCGCCGTCAAGCTCGATGTTGTGGCTCATGCCTGCATCTTCTCAACTACCTCGCGGCTGAGGCTTCCCGGCCGCCCTTCGTCAAAACCCGCCGCGCCCACTCGCTCTCGGCCACGCACAGCGCTCCCATCAGCGCCGCGACCGCGACCGCGAGCGCCCACGCGGCCAGGCCGCCGGCGACCGCGTACAGCACGAGCAGCGCCGCGGCGACCGCGATCTTCTCGTGCTCGAGCTCGCCGACCATCCGCAGGGCGAAGCCGGCATGGCCGAGCAGATACGTCGCCACGCCGCCGCAGAGCGCGAGCCGCGCGGCCTCGGGCAGCGGCACTGACACCGAGTCGCGAGTGAGAACCTTGATGCCGACCGCGAACGTGATGATCCCGGCGACGATCACGAGGTGGATGTAGCTGTAGCCGTCGACGGCCGCCAGCACCGGATCCTCGTACTCGCGCAGCCTCTGCTCAGCTCTCGAAGCAAACGCCTCGAAGTACGTCCACCACATCGCGATCGTGATCAGCAGCCCGAGCGTGACGGCGAGCACGAGCTCGCCGGTAAGCGCGCGGTCGGCCGAGGCGCCGAGCGCTCCGACGCCGATGGCCACGATCGACTCCCCCAGGCAGATGATCACGAACAGCCCGTAGCGCTCGGCGAAGTGCGCGATCGCTACGTGCTGGAGGCCGCGCAGGCGGTCGCGGGCCAGCCACGCCGGGCCGGCATAGTCGATCGCCGCCGCGAGCACCCACAGGCCGGTCCTGAGCGCTCCGTCCGCAAACGAGCCACCAACCAGCAATACAACCCCGATCATTACCGTGAAAGCGAATCCGGTGATCCCCGACCAGGATGCGTTGCCCTGCCTCGAGGCGTCGGCGTACAGGGCCAGGTGCAGCAGCCGGACCACCGCGTAGGTTGCGGCAAACAACGTCGCCTCGGTGCCGAACGCGTGCGGGACCGACAGGCCGGTGATGAAGATCGCGACCGACGACACCAGCAGACAGGCGCGGAGCGTCGGCGAATCGGCGGCCTGCGCGTTCGCCGCCCACACGAACGCCGACCACGCCCACCACACGAGCGCGAGCACGAGCATCGCTCGCCCAAATCCGCGCCAGGTCAGATCCCGCCACAGCAGCGTGGTGACCTGCGTGATCGCGAACACGAACACGAGGTCCCACAGCAGTTCGACCGGGCTCGAGCGGCGTTCCTCGAGCGCCTCCGGGGCGGGGGCCTCCGCGACTTCGTCCACGCGAGCAGTATCGCGGTGGCTCGACGCGGACTCGGTTCGCATAGCCTTCCCCGCTCGATGAAACTCGGCGCATATCTGGGCTATTGGCTTCCCGGCCAGGAGCCGGCCGACCAGCTCGCGTTCGCCGTCGAGGCCGAGCGCCTCGGCTACGACTCGGTGTGGGCGGCTGAGGCCTACGGGTCCGACGCCGCCACCGTACTGGCGTGGCTCGCCGCCGGCACGAGCAAGATCAAGCTCGGGTCGGCGATCTTCCAGATGCCCGCGAGGAGCGCCGCGATGACCGCGATGACCGCGGCGACGATCGACAACATCTCGGGCGGGCGGATGGTGCTCGGCATCGGCTCGTCCGGGCCGCAGGTGGCCGAGGGCTGGCACGGGCAGCGGTTCGCCCGCCAGTTGCAGCGGACCCGCGAGTACGTCGCGGTGCTGCGGCTCGCGCTCGCGCGCGAGCGACCCGCTCGCGCTCGCGCGCGAGCGGGTCGAGTACCACGGCGAGACGCTCGAGCTGCCCCTACCGGACGGGCCCGGCAAGGCACTCAAGCTGATGATCCCTCCGGTGCAGGAGCGGATTCCGATCTACCTGGCCGCGATCGGGCCGAAGAACACCGAACTCGCCGGCGAGGTGGCAGACGGCTGGATCCCCGTGTTCTTCTCGCCCGAGCACGTGTCCGACGTCCGCGAGCTGCTCGAGGCCGGCGCCGGGCGGTCGGGGCGCTCGCTCGACGCTTTCGAGATGGCGCCGACGGTCAACACGTACGTGTCGGACGACCGCGAGGCGGCGCGGAACCTGATGCGCCCGGTACTCGCGTTGTAGTGGGCGGGATGGGGTCGCGCAAGCAGAACTTCTACAACCAGCTCGTGCAGCGCTACGGGTTCGAGGACGCTGCGCGCAAGGTCCAGGACCTGTACCTCGACGGGAAGAAGGACGAGGCCGCGGCCGCACTCCCCGACGAGCTGATCGACCTGATCACGTTGTGCGGGCCGAAGGACCACGTGCGCGAGCGGCTGGCCGCGTTCCGCGACGCCGGCGTTGGGACGCTGACGATTACCCCGATGGCGTTCACCGGGCCCGAGCGGATCGAGCAGCTGCGGGCGGTGGCCGAGCTGGCGGGTTGAGCGCGCCGGGCGATCGGCTCCGCTTGTTCCTGGGCGCGTTCGGCGAACCCGGCCACGCCTTTCCCATGCTCGCGCTCGGCGCTCGCCTCGCCGCGCGCGGCCACGAGGTGACGTTCGAGACCTGGTCGCGGTGGCGCGAGGACGTCGAGGCCGCGGGGATGCGGTTCGTGTCCGCACCCGAGTACCCGCTGTTCCCGGGAGCCGGTGAGCCGTTCGAGATGTACGAGGCGGTCGTCCGGGCCACGGGCCCGACCCGCCAGGCGGTCGCCGAGGTCCGGCCGCACGTCGTCGTCCACGACATCCTGACGCTCGCGCCGGCGATGGCCGGCGAGCTCGAGGGCGTGCCCGTGGCCACGCTGATCCCGCACCTTTATCCGGCCGGCGCCCGTGGGTTCCCGCCCTACGCGGTCGGCGCGCGGCTGCCGCGCACGGCGCTCGGCCGGGGTGTGTGGGGGGCGCTAGACCGGCCACTACAGGCCGGGCTGCGGCGCGGCCGCCGGGAGCTGAACGACGCTCGCGCCCGGCTGGGGCTGCCGCCGGTTTCGCGGCTCCACGGCGGGTTGAGCGAGCGGCTGTGCATGGTTGGGACCTTCCCTCAGCTCGAGTACCCCCGCCGCTGGCCGGCCGGCGTGCACGTCGTCGGGCCGCTGATGTGGGAGCCGCCGTTCGGCGAAGTGCAGGCGCCGCCCGGGGCCGCCCCACTCGTGCTGGTGGCGCCGTCGACCGCCCAGGATCCGTCGCATCGACTGCTACGGGCCGCGCTATCCGGCCTCCGCGGCGAGCGGGTGCGTGTGCTCGCGACCTGGAACCGCCGCCCGTTGGGCTCGCCGGTCACGGTGCCTGCGAACACGCGACTCGTCGAGTGGGTCTCGTATGCGAGGACGATGCCGGCGTGCTCGCTCGTGATCTGTCACGCCGGCCATGGGACGATGGCGCGGGCGCTGGCGTGCGGCTGCCCGGTGCTCGCCGTCCCGCACGTTGGCGACATGGCGGAGAACGCCGCCCGCGCGGACTGGGCCGGCGTCGGCGTGCGGCTGCCGTGGCGGCTGCTCGGGCCGGCGTCATTGCGGCTCGCCGTGCGGCGGGCGCTGTCCGATCGCGCGCTCACCGCCCGGGCTCGCGAGCTGGCCGGGTGGGCGGGAGCGCACGACGGGGCGTCTGCGGCGGCGGACCTCGTCGAGCGGCTCGCCTATGGGGAAGGCTTCAGCCGGCGGGCTCGGGTGGCTCGGGCGGGCGGGCGCGGATGAACTCGATCAGCTCCGGCCCGTCTCCCTCGACCACGTCCATCGGCTCGCCCGAGCAGCTGCACAGCTCAACGACGGCGCGCCCCTCGGTGACCTCGAGCGCGCGCCAGATCGCGCCATGAAGCTCCCAGTCCTCGAGCTCAGCGATCGTCAGCCCCGATCTCATGTCACGCGAGCGGTCTCGTACTGGGCACTAGCTCCGGGGGTGGGACTCGAACCCACAACATTTCGGTTAACAGCCGAACGCTCTGCCGATTGAGCTACCCCGGATCGACGTGGGCCTCGTCCCGCGACGAGGACGGGAACTCTAGCGGGAACCGCGGGCAGCGCAGACCACCGCTGCCTCTAACGGGGACACAACACGATGCTCGACGAAGCCAACATGCGAGCAACCGCGCGCAACGAACATGGCCACGGTTTGACGCCGCGTTGACGCCGGCGGTGTCGCGAGCCGCATAGCATCGGGTCCGGTTGTCTGATCATTTGCTCAAGCGGCGGCATGAGGCTTAGGTCTTGACGGGTGGGCGCCGGGGCCGGCGGCTCGGGGGCTGGGCGATGGCGGCTGCCCTGCTGGCGGCGGTCGCCGTGCTCGTCGCGGGCTGCGGCGGGGGCTCGACACACGGTGCGCACTCGGCCACGAGCGGGGCGAGCACCGCGTCGAGCACGGAGAACACCACCACGTCGGGGCTGACGCCGACCATCGGCGCCGGGATCCACAAGATCCGCCACGTCGTGATCATCATGCAGGAAAACCGCTCATTCGACACCTACTTCGGCACCTATCCGGGCGCTGACGGCATCCCCGGGCTCGCGGGCAACCCAGGCACCGTGCCGTGCCTCCCGGATCCGGCCAACGGCGGATGCGTGCGCCCGTATCACGACCGCGAGGACCGCAGCCTTGGCGGTCCGCACTCCACCGACAACGCCGTAGCCGACATCAACGGCGGCAAGATGAACGGGTTCGTGCGCGAGCAGGAGAGCGGCATGGCCGGCTGCGACCAGACGTTCAACCCCGCTTGCGGCAACGGCGGCGGCGCTCCCGACGTGATGGGCTACCAGACGGGCGCGGAAATCCCGAACTACTGGACCTATGCGCGCGATTTCGTGCTCCAGGACCACATGTTCGAGTCGGTGGACTCCTGGAGCCTTCCGGCTCACCTGTATCTGGTGTCCGAGTGGTCGGCGTACTGCACCCTCCAGGGCAACCCGGAGAGCTGCCGCAACGCGATCGACCATCCGCAAAACCCGCCCGATTTTGCTCGGCGGCTGGGCAACCCGCTGCCGACCAATCCGAACTACGCGTGGACAGACCTCACCTGGCTCCTGCACAAGGACGACGTCAGCTGGGCGTACTACGTCGACAAGGGGAGCCAGCCGGACTGCGACGACAACGCGGCGATGTCGTGCGCGCCGGTCGTGCAGACCGCCCAGACACCGGGCATCTGGAACCCGCTGCCGTACTTCACCGACGTGCAGCAGGACGACCAGCTCGGGGACATCAAGGCGCTGCCCGACTTCTTCACGGCGGTCAAGAACGACGACCTGCCTGCGGTGTCGTGGATCACGCCGAACGGAACCGTGTCCGAGCACCCTCCCGGGCTGATCACGGCCGGTCAGACGTACGTGACGGGGCTGATCAACGCAATCATGCGAAGCCCCGAATGGAGCAGCACCGCGATCTTCCTCGCCTGGGATGACTGGGGTGGTTTCTACGATCACGTGGACCCGCCGAAGGTCGACAGCCTGGGCTACGGGTTGCGCGTCCCCGGGTTGGTCATCAGCCCGTACGCGAAGCCGGGCTATATCGACCATCAGACGCTCAGCTTCGACGCGTACGCGAAGTTCATCGAGGACGACTTCCTGAACGGTCAGCGGCTCGACCCTAAGACCGACGGTCGTCCTGACTCCCGCCCCGACGTGCGCGAGGACGAGCCCGAACTCGGCGATCTCCAGAACGACTTCAACTTCAACCAGGCGCCGCTGCCCCCAGTGATCCTGCCCGTGACGCCGCAAACCGACCTGATACCGCCGGGCGCCGCCGGGGGTGTCGCGCCGGCGCGCCCGGCGAACCTGCCCGGCGTCAAGGGGCTCAGGCCGTTCGAGATCGCGGTGGCGGCGAAGTACCTGCGGATGACGCCGGCCGAGCTCCGCAAGCAGCTCGCCACCAAGACGCTCGGGCGTGTCGCTCGCGCGCACGGCCGAACGGCGGCGGAGGTACGCCAGGTGGTGCTGGCCGCAATTCGGACGGAGCTGCCACAGACGCTGCGGTAGATCAGACCGCCTTCTCGAGCCGGGCGTAGACCGTCCGGCGCGCCGCCATCACCGCCTCGCGTTCGCGGGCGAGATCGCCGATCCCGCTGCCGCCCTCGGTCTTGGCCCGCCGGATCGCGCGGTCGAGTCTGGCCTGCTCGAGCACCAGCCGAGCGTGCTCGAGCTGATCGTCGCTGACCTGGCCGGCCAGCCCGGCTTCCTCGACGAGGCCGGCGACGGTCCTCGCCAGCTGGTCGTCGCCCGCGGGCAGATCGGCGAGCGGGGACTGCGTCCGGCCGGCGAGGTGGCGCGCGGCGCGGCGCAGCAACTCGCTCGTGATCAGCTGCTCGGTATCGATCTCGAACAGGGTTCGCGCACCCGCTCCCGGCATCGCGATGCAGAGCGCCAGGAACGTCCGCTCGGCGCGTACGCTCTGGTCGAGCACCGCGGGGATGGGCGCGGACGCGTCGGCGCCGGCAGCGCTCGCGCCGTCACCGTTCTGCTGGGCGGCGCCCTCGATCAGCGAGCCGAGCCGCGCCTCGCTCAGCTCGAGCCTGCCGGCGACGCGACGCAGGAGCTCATCGCTGAACGCGCCTCGCGCCAAGCCTTTGAGCGCGGGCAGCAGCTGCCGGAACGCGCGGTCGCGGCCCTCGGCGCTGCGGGTATCGCTCCGCTCGAGGATCCGCTCGACGTGGAACGCGACGAACGGCACCGATGCCGCCACCCGTTCGCGCAACGCGTCGGCGCCGGCGCGCTCGATCAGCTCCGCCGGGTCCGTTCCGTCGGGCAGTGCGACCACGCGGAGCTCGAGCTTACGCTGGTCGGTGAGCTGGGCGGCGCGGAGCATCGCGTCCTGGCCGGCGCGGTCGGCGTCGAGGCACAGCACGAGCACCTTGGCGACCCGCTCGAGCTCGGAGACCTGCTCCTCGGTTAGCGCGGTTCCCATGATTCCCACCGCGTTGCCGAGCTCGGCCTGGTGCAGCGCGAGCACGTCCGTGTAGCCCTCGACCAGGATCACGCTCCCGACGCGGGCGGCAGCGGCCCGTGCACGATCGAGGCCGAACAGCACCCGGCGCTTGTGGTAGAGCTCGCCCTCGGCGGTGTTGAGGTACTTGGGGCGCTGGTTGTCGCGCATCGCCCGAGCCCCGAACCCGATCACGTTGCCCCGGGCATCGGTCGAGGGGAACATGATCCGCTCGCGGAACCGGTCGTAGACCTGGCCCGGGCGGTTCTGGGAGCGCTGCGCGAGGCCCACGGCGAGCAGCTCCTCGTCGCTGAATCCCGCCCGGCGCGAGGCGGTGAGGATCCGGTCCCAGGCGCTGGGCGCGTAGCCGACGCGGAAGGTTTGAAGCGTCTCTTCGCGGAGTCCGCGGCTTTGCAGGTATTCGCGTGCGGGCAGCGCTTCTCGCGCCTCCCACAGGTATCGCGCGTAGTAGGTGGCGGCGCGGCCGAGCAGGGACTGGAGGCGTTGGCGGCGCTGGCGACGCTCCGATGCCTGTGGGTCCTCGTCCTCGGTTTGGAGCTCGACGCCAAAGCGATCCGCGAGCGTCTGCAGCGCCCCCGGGAAGTCGTGTCCCTCGGTCTCCATCACGAACGTGAACGCGTCGCCCGAGGCCTGGCAGCCGAAGCAGTAGTAGACCTTGTCGATCGGGTTGACGCCGAACGACGGGGTTCGCTCGTCGTGGAACGGGCAGCGGCCGACGTACTCGCTGGCGCCGGCGCGGCGCAGCTCGGTGTGGTCCGAGACCAGCGCGATCATGTCGACCGCGTCGCGCACGCGATCGCGCGAGTCGGCGGTGAACCGGGTCACGGGGTCACGGCGCGAACGCCACCGGCACGCTCAGCGCCTCGAACGTGCGGATGCAGAACCGGTCGGTCATGCCGGCGAGGTAATCGGTGACCCGGCGGGCGAGATCGCCCGGCGGGATCGAGTCGGGGATCTCGTCGGGGTGAGCGCAGTAGTAATCGAACAGCGAGCGGACCACCACCCTGATCTTCGCGTGCTCGCGCGTCGCCTCGGGCCCCAGGTACACGCGCTCGAACATGAACGCGCGAAGCTCGGCCATCGACCCGCCGACAGTCTCGCCCTGCTCGATCTCGCCGCTGCGCTCGGAACGCTCGACCAGGTCGTGCACGAGCGTGTCGATCCGGTGCGAGCCGGTGTCGCCGAGGACCTCGATCGGCCCACGCGGGAGATCATCTGGTGTGAGGACGCCGGCGCGAAGCGCGTCGTCGATGTCGTGGTTGATGTACGCCACCCGGTCCATCAGGCGGACGATCTTGCCCTCGAGCGTGGCGGGCTCCTGCGCCCGGCCGGAGTGGCTCACGATCCCGTCCCGAACCGGCTCGGTCAGGTTGAGGCCGTGGCCGTCGCGCTCGAGCGTGTCGACCACGCGCAGCGAGTGCTCGTGGTGCATGAACCGCAGACCGAAGCGCTCGGTCAGGCAGCCGTCGAGCGCGTCCTCGCCGACATGCCCGAACGGCGGGTGGCCGAGGTCGTGCCCGAGGCCGATCGCCTCGACGAGATCCTCGTTCAGGCGCAGCGCCCGCGCCACCGTGCGGGAGATCTGCGTGACCTCGAGCGTATGCGTGAGCCGCGTCCGGTAGTGGTCGCCCGCCGGCGCCACGAACACCTGCGTCTTGTACTTGAGCCGTCTGAACGCCTTGCAGTGGACGATCCGGTCGCGGTCGCGCTGAAACGGGGTGCGCAGCCCGCAGTCAGGCTCGGGCCGCTGCCGGCTCGCGGGGTAGGACGGCGTCGCCAGCGGGGCGAGATCCCGCGCCTCCCGCGCCCGAATCCGCTCGGCGAACGCCGCCGCGACCGGGCCGGCGGGATGCTCGGATTCGGAGCTGAGAACCTGACCACTCATCACCTCTCGATTCTGACAGCGCCCGGCGCCGGGGCGGCGGGTTGTGACAAAGCCGTTGCCGGTGCGCGCGTTTCGCGGTGGCGGTGGTCGGTGGTCGGTGGCGGTGGCGGGGTGGTCGGTGGCGGTGGTCGGTGGCGGTGCGCCGGCGGGATCCCGGCCGACCGGTCATCGGGCGATCGGGGCTTAACGGCGGGCACCTGGAGGAGGGTTCGGGCGCTCGGTGGCGGAAGCAGGCCGAATGGGCCGGAAACGACCTGCAAAAGCTGACAATTGACGCGATTGATGTTGACCGTGCCGTTCCTTGCATGTGGGGCATGCGTGACACGACACAGTCCCGGCTTGACGCCTCCGTTGTCAGGTTTTGCAGGTCGCCAGCCGACGACGGGCGGGGTCGCCGGCCGACCACGGATGTGCGGAGAGACCACCGCCCTCACACTCCAGGTGCCCGCCGTTTACCGGGCCGCCGGCGATCCACGCCCGCCGGCGATCCACGCCCGCCGGCGATCCACACCCGCCGGCGACCCCCGCCCCGCCGGCACCTCACACAGACCGGCGACCCGCACCCTCCGCCGGCGCCTCACGCAGGCCCGAGTACGGACCCCCCGGCCGGGGAGCGCGCCCGCGTCGTATTCAGGAGCGGGCGCAGGCGCACGTGCGCGTGGTGCTCGGCGGTTTCGGTGATCGCGCGCTCGGCCTGGGCCAGCGCCAGATCGGAGGCATCGGGCGCCTGCGCGAGCGGGCGGCCGAGCGCACCGACCAGGAAGCTGTGGGACTCCTCGGAAAGCGGAAACGCGGCCGCCTCGCAGGAGTTGCACACGACGCCGCCAGAGGCGGCAGAAAAGCCCTGCAAATGCTCAGATTCTCCACAGTCGGCGCATGACCCGAGCTGGGGCAGGATGCCGGCGGCCAGCAGCAGCTTCAGGCGAAACGCAAGCCCGTTCGCCGGACGCGCGTTGCCGGCGTCGAGATCCAGCAGCGCCAGCTCGTTCGCGAGCAGGCGGAATACCTCCGGATGCGGATCGGGAGTCTCGAACAGGCGGCCGACCGCGTCGCACGCCCGGGCGGCGGCGTCGAGCGTCGCGGCGTGATCGCGTAGCGACCCGTGCGCGGCGATGGTGTCAACGCTCGTGACCGTGTGCAGGTCGCTGCGCCCCTGGTGCAGGATCATGCGGGTGTAGAAGAACGGCTCGAGCCGCGCACCAAACCGGCTGCGGGCCCGCCGCACTCCCTTGGCGATCGCCGCCAGCCGACCGTATCCCGGCGTGTACAGGTGCAGGACCCGATCCGCCTCGCCGTACCTGATCGAGCGGAGCACGATTGCCTCGGTCCTCAGCGAACCGGGCATCGCCCCTCCCGCGCTATCCTTAATGAAGCTATGCCGCCCGTCACGATGTACACCACCGATGCCTGTCCGTTCTGCATTAGGGCCAAGTCGCTTCTCGCCAAGCGCGGCATTGAGTACGAGGAGATCAATCTGGCACGCGACCCGGACGGCCGTGCCGAGCTCGTCGAGCGGACTGGGATGTTCACCTTCCCGCAGATCCTGATCGGGGACGAGACGATCGGCGGGTTCAACGAGTTGGTCGCCGCGGACCGCGCGGGACGACTCGCCGAGCTGCTCGCGGCCTAGCCCGCGACCCCTCGCCTAACCGCTCGGCTGGCTACTCGCCTCGCCGAGCTGCTCGCGGCCTAACGCACCCCACCGCGACGCGCCCGCGGCTTGGGCTGGCAGCGCTCGCACACGTACGTTCCCCGCCCGCCGACGACGATCTTCCGGATCGTGTGGCCGCAGTGCGGGCATGGCTCGCCGGCGCGCCGGTGGACCAGGAAGCGGTCCTGGAACGATCCCCGGGCTCCGTCGACATGCCGGAAGTCATCGATCGACGCTCCCTTCGCCTCGATGCCCGCGCTCAGCGCCTCCTCGATTCCCTCCCGCACCCGCTCCCAGTCCGCGGCGCTCAACCGACCGGCCGGGCGCAGCGGGTGGATCCCCGCTCGGAACAGCGCCTCGTCGGCATAGATGTTGCCGACGCCGGCGATGTGCTTCTGGTCGAGCACGAACGCCTTCACCGGAGCGGTGCGCCCCCGCGCGAGCTCGCGGAGGTGCGCCCCGGTGAACTCGGGCGTTAGCGGTTCGATCCCGATCCGGGCGTTCAGGTACTCGTCGCGCGCCGCGGCGCCGTAGACCAAGTGGCCAGTGCCGAACCGGCGCGGATCGACGTACACGAGCTGATGACCGCCGTCGAGCTCGAACATCACTCGCGTGTGTTGTGGCGGGATCGCGGGGTCGTACAACAGCGTCCCGGTCATGCGCAGGTGCTGCAACAGGAACCGCTCGCCCGACAGCGACCAGATCAGGTACTTGCCGGCGCGGCCGATCCGCTCGACGACCGCCCCGTCCAGCTCGGCCTCGACCGCCGCCGGCGGATCGGGACGCGTCCACCTGGGATCGAAGATCCGGGCGTTGACGATCGTCCGGCCTTCCAGATGCGGCGCCAGCTGGCGGCGGATCGTCTCGACTTCGGGCAGCTCGGGCATGGTCGGCGTGCGTCCTCCCCTAGATGAACGATTCCCCGGGGAGCACCGCACGACCAACATCGCGAGCGGGAGCGGCATCATGGCCCGCAAGCCACGCCAGCACGCTCGCGCCGACGTCGGCCAGCGATCCGTCGTGCCGGCGCGAGCGATGGCCCGCGAACGCTGCCAGCAGGGGCGCGTACTCGCGCGTGTGGTCGGTCCGCGGTGACGTGGGATCGCATCCGTGGTCCGCGGTCAGCACCAGCAGGTCCTCGGGTCCGAGCAGCGTGGTCCAGTCGGCCACGACGGCATCGATCTCGCGCAGGGCCCGGTCGAACCCGGCGACGTCGTGCCGGTGACCGTAGACCTGGTCGGTCTCCACGAGGTTCGTGAACACGAACCCGGACGCGAGCGAGCGGATCAGCTCGGTGGTCTCGGCAAGCGCAAGCTCGTTCGTCGCCCCCGCGTGCTGCACGTCGATCCCGACGCCGGCGAACAGCTGCCCGACCTTGCCGACCGTGTGGACCTCGACGCCGGCGTCCTGGAGCTCCTCCAGATAGCTGCGGCTCGGCGGGACGATCGAGAAGTCGCGCCGCCCGTTGGTGCGCGTCCAGGCGCCGGCCGACCCCGCGAACGGCCGCGCGATCACCCGGCCCACCGCGTGCTCGGCGGGCAGTGCCGCCCGGACGTCCGCGCAGATCGCATACAGCGCCTCGGGCTCGAGCACGTCGACGTGCGCGGCGATCTGCAGGACCGAGTCCTGGCTCGTGTAGACGATCAGAGCGCCGCCCTCCAGATGCTCGGGGCCGGCCTGCTCGATCGCCTCGATCCCGTTACAGGGCCGGTTGCAGATCACGCGACGGCCGCTCACGGTGGACACGATCCGGACGATCCCGTCCGGGAACCCGTGCGGGTAGGTCGGCAGCGGGCGGCCCGACGACACTCCCATCAGCCCCCAATGGCCGGCGGTCGAGTCCTTACCCGGCCCGATCGCGCCGAGCCGGCCGTGCAGGACCGGAGCCTCGGCCGGCGGCACGCCCTCGAGCGCGATGATCGCTCCGAGCCCGAGCCGCGCCAGCGCCGGCAGCTCGAGCCCGCCGGCCTCGCGCGCAAGATGCCCGAGCGTGTTCGTGCCGGCGTCGCCGTAGTCGGCCGCATCCGGCAACGCACCGACGCCGCACGCATCGAGCACGACGACAAACGCTCGCCTCACAGGCCCCGACCAACCGCGAACGCCATCACTGCCCCGGCGTGTCGCGCCCGGGCTCGTGCCCCGGCCCCGACCAGCCGCCCGCAGGCGCCTCTTCGAGGTGTGCGATCGCCACGATCGGGACTGTACGACGGTCCCGGGATCGGCGTCAGCGACTAGCCATCAGGCGCTCCCAGCTGCGCCCGGGGGTGCGCCTCGAAGTACACGTCCCGGAGCCGCTCGGTCGACAGGTGGGTGTAGATCTGGGTGGTTCCGATGTCCGCATGGCCGAGCATCTCCTGCAGCGAACGCAGGTCGCAGCCTCCGGTCAAGAGGTGCGTGGCGAACGTGTGGCGAAGCGTGTGCGGGCTCATCCGGTGCTCGAGCCCGGCGGTCCGGGCGTGGCGACGGACGATCTTGTAGAGACCCTGACGCGTCAGCCCGCCGCCTCGAAGGTTCACGAACACTCGCGGCTCCGGCGCCACGCCCACGAGCTGCGGGCGGCCCTTGTCGAGGTACGCCGCCAGCGCCTCGATCGCCTTGCCGCCGACCGGGACGATCCGCTCCTTTGACCCCTTGCCGTGTGCCCTGAGGATCCCGGCTTCGAGATCGAGCTCGGACAGCTCGAGTCCGATCGCCTCGGACGCCCGGAGCCCGCACGCGTACATCGTCTCGAGCAGTGCGCGGTCGCGGAGAGCCGCCGGACTCGTCCCGGTCGGCTGCTCGAGCAGCCGCCCGACCTCGTCGCGGCTGAGGACCTTCGGCAGGCGGGCTCGTGCACGGGGGGCACGAAGCTCGGAGGCGGGATCGCGGTCGAGGATCTGCTCGCGGCGAAGATGGCGGTAGAACGAGCGCAGGCAGGCGATCTTGCGCTGCAACGTCGCCGGCGCCGCGGCAGGTCGCTCCGGGCTCCCGGTCGCCAGCTCCGAGATGAACTCCATCAGGTCGACGGTCTGCACCTCGAGCGGGTCCAGCTGATGGCGCTCGAGGAACTCGGCGAACTGCTGGAGGTCCGAGCGGTAGGCCTCGAGCGTGTTGCGCGATAGGCCGCGTTCGAGCTCGAGGTAGCCCAGGAAGTCGAACGTCAGCTCGGTGATCCGGCGGGTGCCCTCGACCGTGTGCGCGGTTGCCATGCACCGGGTATTCGGGACTGCCCGCGGCGCTCCTCCCGCTGGATGCCTACGCGCGCTGGTACACGTACGACTCGGTGACGTAGCCGAGACGTATCGGCTGCTCGGCGGCCTCGGCCACCACCGTCCGCAAACGCTCGATCACCGATGCTCGCTCCACGTCAGGCAGGGCGGCGATGTAGCTGATCGAGATGTGGCGGTCGATGAACGCGTCGACATCCAGCACCTGCTCGAACGGCACCTCGATATCGGCCACCGCCACGAACAGGCCGCCGTCGGCGACCGGTTGCCGCCACTCGCCGCGGGAGTGACTGGGCGAGTCGAGGTGGTAGGGCTCGATGATCTCCCTGACCGCTTCGTGGAGCGGATCCTCCACCCGCCGGCGGTTCCAGATCAGCCCGAACCGACCGTCCGGCCGGAGCACGCGATGGAACTCCGCCACTGCCGCCGGGCCATCGAACCAGTGAAAAGCCTGGGCGACGACGACCGCATCGACGCTCTCGTCGCCGACGGGCAGCGCCTCGGCCGTGCCGGCGAGCGCCCGGGCCTCGGGCACGACCTGCTCGAGCACGGCCCGCATCCCCGGGACCGGCTCGACCGCGAGCACCGTCGCGCCGCTCGGGACCAGCTCACGGGTCAGCTTGCCGGTACCGGCGCCGACGTCGAGGAGCGTCCGCCCGGGCTCGAGCCGAAGCTCGGCGGACAGCCACTGCACCGCCTCGCGCGGATAGCCGGGCCGGCCGCGCTCGTACGCCGCTGCCCCCTGCTGGAAGCCGCGCGCCGCCTCCTCGCGGACACTCATGACCGCTCCGACGCCCCCGCCGCGGCGTCGCCACGCCGCGCCACCAGCCACAGCAACGCGATCAGCGACTTAGAGTCCTCGCACTGCTCGATCGCGTCGTCGAGCTGCGCGAGCGGCCACGGCACGATCTCGATCCGCTCGTCCTCGTCGCCCTCGACCTCGGGGCTATCTGAGAGCCCGGTCGCGACGTACAGCGTGACACGCTCGTCGCTGAACCCGGGGCTGGTGTAGAACGCGAGCAGCTCCCGCCAGTGCTCGGCGCGCTTGCCGATCTCTTCGGCGAGCTCGCGCCTGGCGGTCTCGAGCGGCGGCTCGCCGGGTACGTCGAGCTTGCCGGCGGGGATCTCGAGCGAAGCTGACGCTCCGATCACCTCGCGCGGTTGGCGGGTCAGCCACACGTGCTCGTCGTCGAGCGCGATGATCCCGACCGCGCCCGGATGCCACACCTTGTCGCGGGTCACCTCGATCCCGTCTGCGTGTCGGAAGCGCTCGACGCCGGCGCGGATGATCGCGCCCTCCCACTTGACCTCGGCGTCCAGGAGCTCGGCCGCCGGCCTCACGCCGTCGCCGCCTCGCCGGTGGCCAGCGCGCGGTCCGCCTCGCCGACGAGCGCAATTGCAACCTCCAGCATCCCCTCGAGCGCGTCGTTGCTGATCCGCTCGGTGGGCTCGTGGTTGTGCTCGGTCCCGTCGGCCAGGCACAGGCAAGGGAAGCCGGAGACCCGCAGCGTGTTCGCGTCCGACGCGCCGCCGGTGACGATGTGCCTGGGCTCGTAGCCGCAGGCGCGAAGCGCCTGCTCGGCGACCGCGACCTCGACCGCGCGCGGGCGGATGCGGTAGCCCTCGAACCCGCGCTGGAGCGTGACGTCGAGGTCGCACTCGGCGGCATCGGCGCCTTCCTGGAGGTGGTCGATCATCTCGGTCGCGACGGCTTCCGCGCGCTCGCGATCGAGGCTTCGCACCTCGGCGACGATCTGGCAGCGCGCAGGAACCACATTAATCGCGGTCCCGCCCTCGATCATGCCGACGTTCGCGGTGGTCTCAGCGTCGACGCGGCCGAGCTCCATCGCCGCGATCGCGCGTGCGGCCGCCGCAATCGCGCTGCGGCCCACTTCGGGGCGAACACCCGCATGCGCGGCGCGTCCCCGGAGCTCGGCGTCGATCCGATGATGCGTCGGCGAGGCCAGCACGATCTCCCCGATCGGCGTCGCGTGGTCGAACACGTAGCCGAAGCGACTGTCCAGGCGGCTGGCGTCAAACGCCTTGGAGCCGCGCAGCGACACCTCCTCGCAGATCGTGAACAGCAACTCGATCCCGACCTCCGGAGGCTCGCGCGCCGCGATGACGCGCCGTGCGAGCTCGAGGATGACCGCGACCGCCGACTTGTTGTCCGCGCCGAGGACCCCCTCCCCCGCGTTCTCCCAGCCACCGTCGATCTGGACCGGCTCGACCGGGGCGGTCAGCGGCACCGTGTCCATATGCGCGCACAGCAGAATGCTGTCGGTGTTGGTCCCGGCGCCTCGAATCCGCGCGAGCAGGTTGCCGGCGTCAGAGCCGGCGGGTGCGCCCGCGTCGTCCTCCTCGACCTCGAGACCCATCCCGCGCAACTGCCCGGTGATCCAGTCGGCGCACGGGCGCTCGCGGCCCGACGGGCTCTCGATTCGGCACACCGTCGCGAACGTCTCGTGGAGCCGCTCGCGCTCGGCGTCGGTGGTGCGCCTCACCTTCTGGCGGCGTGGGCCGCGGCGCCCTCGCCGTTCTGCGCGGCGCCGTTGCCGCCCTCCGCGGCGCCGTTCCCGGACTGCTCGACGGCCACGGTCTGCCCGGCGTATTCGAGCGCCGCGCCAACGAACTCGCGGAACAGCGGTGCGGGCCGCTCGGGACGCGACTTGAACTCAGGGTGGTACTGCGAGGCGACGAAGAACGGGTGCTGGTCAACAGGCAGCTCGATCGCCTCGACGAGCCGCTCATCAGGCGAGGTGCCCGAGCACACCAGCCCGACCGCCTCGAGCCGCCGGCGCAGGTGGTTGTTGACCTCATAGCGGTGGCGGTGGCGCTCGTACACGACGGGCTCGTCGTACAGCTCGCGGATGCGGCTGCCGGCGTGAAGCTTGACCGGGTCTGCGCCCAGGCGCATGGTCCCGCCCATGTCCGCGATCTCCTTCTGTTCGGGCAGCAGGTCGATCACCGGGAACGGCGTCTCGAGGTCGAACTCGGTCGAGTTCGCGCCCTCCATCCCGGCCACGTGGCGCGCGAACTCGCACACCGCGAGCTGCATGCCCAGGCAGATGCCGAGGTACGGGATCTTCTTCTCGCGGGCGAGCTGGGCGGCGCGGATCATGCCCTCGATCCCGCGGCCGCCGAATCCGCCGGGGATCAAGATCCCGCTCGCCTTGTCCAGCCGCGCCGCCACGTCGGGGTCGCCGACCTCCTCGGAGTCGATCCAGTCGACCTCGACCTTCGCGCCGTGGTGAGTGCCGGCATGGCGGAGCGCCTCGACGACCGACAGGTAGGCGTCCTCGAGGCGGACGTACTTGCCGACGAGTGCGATCCGCACGGTCTGTGTGGCCTCGCTCGACCGCCGCGTAATGTCCTGCCAGCCGCTCAGATCGGGCTCCGGCGCCTCGATCCCGAAGTGCTCTCTGAGCACGAAGTCGTCAACACCCTCTTCGCGGAACACAAGCGGCACCCGGTAGATGTCGGGCACGTCGAATGCCGACACGACGGCCTCGACCGGCAGGCTCGCGAACAGCGCGATCTTGCGCCGGATGTCGTCTCCGAGCATCGACTCCGAGCGGGCGATGACCATGTCGGGCGCGATACCGATGCGCCGCAGCTCATTTACCGAGTGCTGGGTCGGCTTGGTCTTCAGCTCACCGGCATGTCCGATGTACGGGACGAGCGTGAGGTGGATGAACATGCACCGCCGCCGGCCGACGTCGACCGGGAACTGGCGGATCGCCTCGAGGAATGGGAGCGACTCGATGTCGCCGACGGTCCCGCCGATCTCGGTGATCACGAAGTCGACGTCGGTCGCCTCGGCCATCAGCTTGATCCGCTGCTTGATCTCGTCGGTGATGTGCGGCACGACCTGGACGGTGGCGCCGAGGTAGTCGCCGCGGCGCTCGCGCCGGATCACGGTGTTGTAGATGCCGCCGGCGGTTACGTTCGAGGCCCGGCTGGTGTTCGCGTCGGTGAACCGCTCATAGTGGCCGAGATCGAGGTCGGTCTCGGCACCGTCCTCGGTCACGAACACCTCGCCGTGCTGATACGGCGACATCGTGCCGGGATCGACGTTGATGTACGGGTCGAACTTCTGGAGCTGAACGTCCAGCCCGCGCGACACCAGCAGCCGGCCGATCGACGCGGCGGCGATTCCCTTGCCGAGCGAGGACACCACCCCACCGGTTATGAAGATGAATCGCGTCTCGCCTGAAGGCATCAGTTCGTTTCCCGAGTGTAGTGGGGTCTCGACGATTTGAAGGTAGCGACCGCCTCGGACACTCGGAGCCGGCTCGAGACACCGTCGGTATTTCCGATCTCTCGAGCCGGCGTCTCAGGCGGCACGCAAAAGCTGGCGGGCGTGGCGGCTGGCGGCGCGGTCGCCCTCGGCGGCGCCGAGCATGCGAACGAGCTCGCCGACGACGCCGTTGCCGTCGAGCGCCGCCACGGTCGTCCGCGCCGGCGCCACGCTTGAGTCCTTGACGATCGTGAAATGGCGCGCCGCCATTGCCGCGACCTGGGGCAGGTGCGTGATGCAGAGGATCTGCCGCCCCTCGGCGAGGACCCGCAGATGCTCGCCGACCGCTCGGGCGGTGTGGCCGCCGATGCCGGCGTCGATCTCGTCGAATACGAGCAGCGGGCCGCCCGTCGCCGACTCCGCAGGACCGCCCCCGTCGGACCGCGCCGAACCGCCCCGGCCGGATCGCGCCGAACCGCCGCCGCCGGAGCGCGACGAACCACCACCCGGCGAGCCGTGCGCCACGCTCAGGATCGCCAGCATCACCCGCGACAGCTCCCCGCCCGACGCGATCTCGCGCAGCGGCCCGGCCGGCATCCCCGGGTTCGGCGCGATCACCAGCGACACCTCGTCCGCCCCGCGCGGCCCGCACCCATCCTCGCGAGGGCGCACCTCCACCTCGAACTCCGCATCGGGCATCGCGAGCTCGGCCAGCCGCTCGCGCACCGCGGCCGCGAGCGCCGGCGCCGCCTCCCGCCGGCGCGAGGACAGCTCGCCGGCGAGCCGATCGAGCTCCGCCCGGGCCTCGGCGAGCGACGCCTCGACCTCGGACAGCGCGATCTCGACCTGTTCGAGCTCCTCGCGCCGTGCCCGGCAGCGCTCGGCATGGGCGAGCACGTCGGCGATCGAACCACCGTGCTTGCGCTCGAGGCGGGCGAACAGAGCGAGCCGCTCCTCGACCTCCTCGAGCCGGCCCGGCGAAGTCTCCAGGCCGAACACGTACGAGCGCAGCGCCGTACTCAGCTCCGCGGACTCGTGGCCGAGCGCCGCCACCCGCTCGGCCAGGCCGGCGAGCTCCGGGTCGATCTCCGCCGCGCCGGCCAGCCGCGCCGCCGCGGAGGCGAGCAGCTCCGCCGCGCCACCGCCCCCGTCCTCGGGTGAGATCGCCTCCGCGCCCCCGAACGCGGCACCCCGCAACGTCTCCAGGTGCCGCAGCCGATCTCGCTCGACCGCGAGCTCCGCGGCCTCGTCCTCACGGGGCGCCACACTCTCGATCTCGTCGAGCTCGAACGCCAACAGATCGAGCTCGCGCTCGCGGCCGGCAGCGAGCTCGTTCACGCCGGCAAACCGGTCCTCCACAGCCCGGACCCGGGCATACGCGTCGGCGACCTGCGCCCGGAGCTCGCCCTGCGACAGCCCGCAATACCCGTCGAGCACGTCAAGCTGAACGGCCGAGAGCATCAGCTTGCGGTGTTCGTGCTGACCGTAGAACGCGAGCAGCGCGCTCCCGAGCTCGCGCAGGTCGGCCACGGTCGCCGACCTGCCGCACACGTACGCCCGCGTCCGACCGTCGGGCCACACGCGCCGCGCCAGCACGATCTCCTCGGCTCCGGTGGGCAGGACCTCGGCGCCGGCGAGCGAGGCGGGCAGCGAGAACACGCCCTCGACATACGCCTCGGCCGCGCCGGCCCGCACGACCCCGCTGCCGGCGCGGGGCGGGCGGGCCCCCAGTAAAAGATCGAGCGCCTGCGCGAGCAGGGTCTTGCCGGCCCCGGTCTCGCCGGTCACGACGTTCAGCCCCGGGGCGAGCACCAGCTCGGCCCGATCGATCAGCAGCAGGTTCTCGACGCGCAGCTCTTGAAGCATTGGCGGGGTGTACCACCGGGCCCCGACGGATCGGCGCTGTCGGGTCTGTCGCTCGGAGGCGTCCGTCGCGCGGAGGCGTGCGTCGCTCGGAGGCGTGCGTCGCTCGGAGGCGTGCGCCGCTCGGGGACGTGACTAAATGGCTTGTGATGCGAACTGCGTGTGCTGGCTATCGCTCGCTTGGACGATCCGGACTCAGGGTGTCGCCGATCGGTCTCGGGATGATGAGCTTCGGCGATCCGGCGCTGCAGTCCTGGGCTCTCGACGAAGGCCGGGCGGCGCCGATCATCCGTGAGGCCGCCGAGGGCGGGATCACATTCTTCGACACGGCCGACATGTACTCCGACGGCGAGAGCGAACGGATCACCGGAGCCCTGCTGCGACGCGTGTTCGCTAGCCGGGAGGAGTACGTGCTGGCGACCAAGGTCTACTACCCGACCGGCGAGGGCCCCAACGGTGGCGGCCTGTCGCGCAAGCATCTGATGGCCGCGATTGACGCCTCGCTGGAGCGCCTGGGCACCGACTACGTCGACCTGTACCAGATCCACCGCTGGGACGAAGACACCCCGATCGAGGAGACGATGGCGGCGCTGCACGAGATTGTGCGCAGCGGCAAGGCCCGCTACATCGGCGCCTCCACGATGCGCGCCTGGCAGTTCGCCAAGGCGCAGCACGCCGCCGAGCGGGCCGGTCAGACACGATTCATCGCGATGCAGGACCGCTACAGCCTCGTCAACCGCGAGGAGGAGCGCGAGATGATCCCGCTGTGCCTCGACCAGGGAGTCGGCGTCCTGCCCTACAGCCCGCTCGCACGAGGACTGCTCGCAGGCAAGCGCGGCCAGAGCCGCTCGACCACGCGCTCCAGCGAGGACCGCCGCCAGTACCGCCCGGCGGACCTCGCGATCGCCGAGGTCGTCCGGGCGATCGCCGATGAGCGGGCGGCGTCACCGGCGCAGATCGCGCTCGCGTGGCTGATCGCCCGCCCCGGCGTGGTCGCTCCGATCGTCGGCGCGACCCGGCTCGAGCACGTCACCGACGCGATCGCGGCCACTGCCCTCGAGCTCACCGAAGAGGAGTGCCGCCGCTTGGAGGAGCCCTACGTTCCTCATCGCGACGGTGAGTTCGCGTGACCGTGCTCACGTCCCAGGAGCAGGATTTCCCGCGCTGGTATCAGGACGTGATCGCCAAGGCGCAGCTCGCCGAGAACGGCCCGGTGCGCGGGACGATGGTGATCCGCCCGTGGGGCTACGCGATCTGGGAGCGGCTCCAGGCGGCGATCGACGAGCGAATCAAGGCCGCGGGCGCGCGCAACGCGTACTTCCCGCTGCTGATCCCCGAGGCCTTCATGCGGCGGGAGGCGGAGCACGTCGAGGGCTTCAGCCCCGAGCTGGCGGTGGTCACCCACGGCGGCGGCAAGGAGCTCGAGGAGCCGGTCGTGGTCCGCCCGACGAGCGAGACGATCGTCAATTCCTCATTCGCGCGGTGGATCTCGAGCTACCGTGACCTGCCGCTGCTGATCAACCAGTGGGCGAACGTGGTCCGGTGGGAGCTTCGCCCGAGGCTGTTCCTTCGCAGCTCGGAGTTTCTGTGGCAGGAGGGACACACCGCCCATGCCGATCGCGAACAAGCGCACGCATACGCGTTGCGAATCCTCGACGAGGTCTACGCGAATGCGATGCTCGAGGAGCTTGCGATCCCGGTCTTCCGCGGCCGCAAGACCGAGCGGGAGAAGTTCGCGGGCGCGGAGATCTCCTGGGCCTGCGAGGGGGTCATGCGCGACGGGAAGGCGTTGCAGATGGGCACCTCACACGAGCTGGGTCAGAACTTCGCGCGCGCCTTCGGCATCCAGTTCAGCGACCGCGACGGGCAGCTCCGCCATGTCTGGCAGACCTCGTGGGGGGTGTCGACGCGTCTGCTCGGCGCGATGATCATGGTTCACGGCGACGACCACGGTCTACGTGTCCCGCCCCGCCTTGCCCCGATCCAGGTCGTCGTGCTGGTTGCGCGCGCCGGCGAGGGCGTGATCGAGACCGCGACCAAGGTGGTGGATGAGCTCGGGCACGCAGGAGTGCGCGTCGAGCTCGACGACCGCGTCGACGTCTCGCTCGGGCGACGCATCATCGACTACGAGCTTCGCGGTGTCCCGGTTCGCGTCGAGCTCGGGCCGCGGGATGTGGCCGCAAATCAGGCCGTGGTCGCGCGGCGGGCCCGCACCGACAAGGAGACGCTCCCGCTGCGAGCGCTCACCGAGATTCCGCAGATGCTCCTCGATGATCAGACCGAGCTGCTCGCGCAGGCGAGCACGCTGCGCGACGCGCGGACGTGGCCCGCCGGATCGATCGACGAGGCGCGCCAGTTGGCCGGCGATGGGTTTGCCCGCCTCCCGTGGCGAGCGTGTGGCGAGGAAGGAGAAGCCCGCTTGGCGCAGGCGGGCGTGTCGGTGCGCTGCCTTCTGCGCGAGGACGGCGAGCCGGTCGACGATCCCGGCGCCGACGGGGTCGACGCGCTCGTCGCACGCGCTTATTGACCAGCGGTCAGGTAGCATCCAAACACGATGACTCCCGGATCCACGCCGGCCTACACGCGCTTGAACGTCGACGAGCGCCGGCGCCAGCTGCTCGACGCCGGCGCCGCGCTGTTCGCCGAGCACGCCTTCGAGGAGATCTCGATGCGCGACATCGCACGCGCCGCGGGCGTGTCCAAGCCGCTCCTCTACCACTACTTCCCGTCGAAGATCGACCTGTTCAAGGCGGCAGTCGCCGAGAAGGCCGCCGAGCTGCAGCGGGTGATCGAGCCCGCCGGCGAGGGCACGCCGTTCGAGCAGCTCTCGCGCAGCCTCGACGCCTACCTGGCCTGGATCGAAGCGAACGCGCGAGCGTGGTCGAAGCTCGTCCAGAGCGCGACAGCCCTCCCCGAGGCCCGCGATCTCGTCGAGGGCTTCAGACAACAGACGATGGACATGGCGCTCGCGCGACTCACGCACAACGACACGCCGCGCCCTGTGCTCCGGACGGCGATCAGGGGCTGGCTCGGCTATATGGACGCCGCGATCCTCGACTGGACGGAGGCCCGCGACCTGCCCCGCGAGCAGCTCCGCGACCTCCTGATCGCGGCCTTCGGAGCCGCGCTCCTATCCGCGCAGCAGCTCGACCCGGAGATCGAGCTCGATCTCGCCGGCTGACCGGCGCGAACGGATACGGTAGGGACCCAGGCACCATCTAGGAGAGGAGAGCGATGGCCACCAGCGCGTCCGGGCTCGAGCAGCGCCACCTAAGGCGCCGTCGTCAGACGCCGCCGACAATCACATGATCACCACCGGCCCGACCGACGTCGACGTCTCCGGGCTCAAACGAGCGCTGCAGCAGGCAGTCTCGGGCGAGGTCCGCTTCGACGCGGGCACGCGCGCGATGTACGCCAACGACTTCTCGATCTACCGGGCGGTCCCCATCGGCGTCGTGATCCCCAAGGGCCCGGACGACGTGATCGCGGCCGTCGCGATCTGCCGGGAGTACCACGCACCGGTGCTCCCGCGCGGGACCGGCACCGCCCCGAGCGGTCAGACGACCAACGTAGCGGTCGTGTTCGACTACTCGAAGTACTACAACGAGATCCTCGACCTCGACCCGCAAAACCAGCGCGCGATCGTCGAGCCCGGCGTCATCTGCGACCAGCTCCGCAACGCGGCCGAGGAGTTCAACCTCACCTACGGTCCGGACCCGGCGACGCACGAGTACTGCACGTTCGGCGGCATGCTCGGCAACAACTCGTGCGGCACCCACTCGCTGATGGCGGGCAAGACGAGCGACAACGTGATCGAGCTCGATGTCGTCCTCTACGACGGAACCCGCCTCACGGTCGGCGCGACCTCCGACGAGGAGCTCGAGCAGATCATCGCGGCCGGCGGTCGCAAGGGCCAGATCTACTCCGACCTCCGAGACCTGCGAGACCGCGTCGCCGACCGGGTCAGACAGGAGTTCCCCGACATCCCCCGCCGCGTGTCCGGCTACAACCTGGACCAGCTGCTGCCCGAGAACGGCTTCCACGTCGCCCGCGCCCTCGTCGGCTCGGAGGGCACGTGCGCGAACGTGCTGCACGCGACGGTCCGCCTGGTCCCGAGCCCCCAGCACCGCCGCACCGTGCTCCTCGGCTATCCCGACGTGTTCCAGGCCGCCGACCACGTGCCGGTGATCCTCGAGCGGTGCAAGCCGATCGGCCTCGAGGGGTTCGATGACCAGCTGATCAAGAACATGATCGCCAAGAGCCGGCTCGCCGCCGAGCGCAAGCTGCTCCCCGACGGACGGGCGTGGCTGTACATCGAGTTCGGCCAGGACGACCCCGACGCCGCCATGGCCGAGGCGCGCCAGGCGCTCGAAGACCTCGCCGACGGTCCCCAGATCGACGCCCGGTTGATCGAGGACAAGCTCGACCAGGTCAGCGTCTGGAAGGTGCGCGAGAGCGCGGTCGGCGACAGCCGCGCCCCCGGCTACATGGACGCCGAGGGCAACTGGGAGGACGCCGCCGTCCATCCCGACAAGCTCGGGGCGTACCTGCGCGACTTCCAGCAGATCCTCGACGACCACGCCTACCGCTGCGTCTACTACGGCCACTTCGGCCAGGGCTGCGTGCACACCCGGATGGACTTCGATCTCAAGAGCGCCGCCGGCGTGAAGACGTTCCGGTCGTTCATGGAGAAATGCGCCGACCTCGTCGTCGCCTACGGCGGCTCGCTCGCCGGCGAGTACGGGGAGGGCCACGGCCGCGCCGAGCTGCTCCCCAAGATGTTCGGCCCCGAGCTGATGCAGGCGTTCTACGACTTCAAGCGGATCTGGGACCCCGACACGAAGATGAACCCGAACCGCCTGATCGGCGACGTCAAGCTCGACGAGGGGCTCCGCCTCGGCCCCGATTACCGCCCGCCCGAGCTTAAGACCCACTTCGCCTACCCCGACGACGGCGGCTCGTTCGCGACCGCGATCGAGCGCTGCTTCGGGATGGCCAAGTGCCGCAACCTCGGCAGCCTGACGATGTGCCCGAGCTTCCACGCCACGCGCGAGGAACGCCACTCGACCCGGGGCCGCAGCCGGCTGCTGTTCGAGATGCTGAAGGGCGATCCGGTGTCCGACGGCTGGCGCGACGACGCGGTCAAGGAATCGCTCGACCTATGCCTGTCGTGCAAGGGGTGCACCGGCGATTGTCCGGTGCAGGTCGACATCCCCACCTACAAGGCCGAGTTCCTGGCCCACTACTACTCGCGGCGCCGGCGACCACTGAATCAATACGTGCTGGGGCTGCTCCCGTGGTGGGGACAGGTGGCTGCCCGGACACCGCGGCTGGCCAACGCGCTCAGCCACGCGCCCGGGGTGTCCGGCGCCGGCAAGCGGATGCTCGGGATCGCGGAGGAGCGCGAGGCGCCGCGGTTCGCGCGCCAGACGTTCCGCGACTGGTTCGCGTCCCGGCCCACACCAGCCTCCGCGCCGGCGAATAGCGGTCGCGGACGGGTGGTGCTGTGGCCCGACACGTTCACCGACCTGTTCGAGCCCGACGCCGGCAAGGCCGCGGTCGACGTGCTCGAGGCGGCCGGGTTCGCGGTCGAGCTCCCGCGCAAGCGGGTGTGCTGCGGGCGCCCGCTGTACGACTTCGGGATGCTCGGATTGGCAAAGCGGACGCTCCGGAATACCCTCGAGACGCTGTCCGAGCCGATCGAGACGGGCGTCCCCGTGCTCGTACTCGAGCCGAGCTGCGCGTCGGTGTTCCGCGACGAGCTGCGCAAGCTGATGCCCCACGACGAGCACGCCCGGCGGCTGGGCGCCCAGACCGTCGTGCTCGACGAGCTGCTCGACCGCTACGCACCGGACTGGGAGCCGCCCCCGGTCGGGCGCCGGGCGCTGATCCACGGCCACTGCCACCAGAAGGCGGTGATCGGGGCGCGGCCGGACCTGCTCAAGCGCGCCGGCGTCGACGCCGACATGACGAAGGCGGGCTGCTGCGGTCTGGCCGGCTCGTTCGGCTACCACGCCGGCGAGCAGTACGAGGTCTCGATGCGGATCGGAGAGCAGTTCCTGCTGCCCCAGGTGAGGTCCGCCGCCCCGGACACGCTGCTGGTCGCGGACGGGTTCTCCTGCCGGACCCAGATCGCCACCGGGACCGGCCGGCGCGCGCTTCACACCGCCGAGGTCCTCCAGATGGGGCTGCCAGCGTCCGGGATGTAGAGGGAGGTCTCTAGCGCATCGAGGACAGGCGGCCGAACTTCTCCCGTAGCCGGTGATAGAAGTTCGCGCCGGCGATCTGCGCGAGGTTCCCCTGACCGTCGACGAAGCTCGCCTCGATCTCCTCGCCGGGCGGCAGCGTGCACACCGGCCGGCCGTCGACGGTGACGTCGACCGATTCCTCGCGCGAGCGGTTGAGCACGGTCAGCACGTCGACCGGCGCCACCACCAGCGCCCGCGCGGTCAGCGAGTGAGGCGCGATGAACGACACCACGAAGCCCGCGACGCCCCAGGCCATCACAGGGCCGCCGTTGGCGAGGTTGTAGCCGGTCGAGCCGGCCGGCGTGGCCACGGCCAGGCCGTCGCAGCGCACGCGCCCGATCTCGTCCGCGCCGACCGCGTAGGCGAGGTCGGCGACGCGGTTGCCGGGCTGGCGGTGCATCGACACGTCGTTGATCGCCAGCCACTCGCCGCTCGCCCCCGACAGCGCTATCCCGGGCAGCGACAGGACCTCGTAATCGCCTCCGAACGCGAGCTCGAAGCCCAACCGCGCTTCGTCGCGATCGACGGTGGCGAGGAACCCGATCTCGCCGAAGTTGACCGCGAACACGGGCACGCCGGTCCCGGCGTACTTGCGCAGCGCGGTCAGGATCGTGCCGTCGCCCCCGAGCGCGAAGCAGATGTCGACGTCGAGCGGGCCTTCGACGTCGACCTCGAGGCCGGGTCCGTGCTCGAGCCGGTGCTTGCGCGTCTCGTCGGGATCGACGTACAGGACCGCGCCGGCGCCCCGCGCGATCTCGACCAATGCCGCGACCGCCGGACGGGTCTCCGAAGGCCGGCGGTGGGTGAGCACCGTGGCCGTGCGGATCGGATTCAAGGCTCGACCTCGCGAGCCGCCTGCTCGATGTCGAGCCCCCGGTCCCGGGCCGCCTCGGCCAGCCATACGAACGTCTCGAGGTTCCCCTTCGGACCGGGCAGCCCCGAGCTCGCGTAACCGAGCACGGACACGCCGAGCCCGCGCGCGGACTCCGCCACCTCGACCAGCGCGCCGCGGCGATCGTCGACGTCGCGCACGACGCCGCCCTTGCCCACGAGCCCCCGACCGACCTCGAACTGCGGCTTGATCAGCGCCAGGCAGTCGAACGCAGGCGCCGCGCACGCCAGCACCGCAGGCAGGACCTTCGCGAGCGAGATGAACGACACATCGATGACAATCAGATCAGGCGCGTACGGAAGCTTCTCGGGGCGCAGCGACCGCGCGTTGCACCGCTCGATGACCGTGACCCGGGGATCGGACCGCAGCTTCCAGTCGAGCTCGCCGTAGGCGACGTCGACGCACGTCACGTGGCCGGCGCCGGCCTGGAGCAGGCAATCGGTGAACCCGCCGGTCGAGGCGCCGACGTCGAGCGCCTGGCTACCGCTGACCGAGACCGCCAACGCATCAAGCGCGTTGCGCAGCTTGATCCCCCCGCGCGAGACGAACGGCGGGGCCTTGACGACTTCGATCTCGACATCGTCCGGCACGAGCTCGCTGGGCTTGTGCGCGCGCCGGCGACCCGGGAGCAGCAGTACGTCGCCGGCGAGCACCGACGCGGCCGCCTGCGAGCGCGACGGGAACATCCCCCGCTCCGATAGCAGTGTGTCAATCCGAACGCGCGTCACTGAACGCGGAACGGTACGTGATCGGCCACCGTTGGCCCCAGCCCGCCACCCGGCCCGCCGCCCGCCGCTCAGGCCGCCAGCGCCGCCATCGTCTCGACCGCCCATCCGAGCGCGTCGCGATAGGAGCTCGCGATCCGGGGGACGTGCGACTGGAGCGTGGCGACGTCGAAGTCGCCCTGCTCGTAACTGACCACGGCTTTGAGGATCGTGCCGGCCGGCCCGGTGCGCCGCAGCAGTGCCGCGCTGACCTCGTCGGCGAGCGGCAGCTCGTCGACGATCGTCTCGAGCGGCACCTCGAGCAGCGCGTCGGCCACCGACAACAGACCGACCGTGAACAGCTGATCGCCGGCGACGTCGCCCAGGTCGGCGCCGAGCAGCTCGCACATCCGGGCGCGGGTGAGCCCGACCACTGACAGCTCGCGGGGCGCGCTCGGGCCGCCGGTTAGCGCGACCAGCAGCGCCCACCGCGACACACCGCGCGAGCCGAGCATCATCACCGCCTGGCGAATCGAGGTGATGCTCCCGCGCATGCCGACGTAGGCCGAGTTGATGTAACGCAGCAGCTTCACGCTCAGGCCGACGTCCCGGTCGATGACCTCCTCGAGCTCCTCGATCGTCGCCGCCTGCCCCTGGAGCGCCGCCAGCGAGACGAGCGTGCCCATCTCGCCAACCGGGATGTTGCGGACCGCGGCCTTGTGCCGGCTCGCGTAGAACGGTCCGGCGAACACCTCGAACCCGAGCCCCTTCGCCAGCTCGAACCCGTTGTAGTCCAGCAGGCCTGACGCCAGCGGCATCGCCCTCCCGCCGCGGATCCGCTCGACGGCGAGCGCCGCATCGTCCTGTGACCACGCCGGGAGCTCGATCTCGACCGTGCCGAACAGGTCGAGCAGCACGACGTCGAACTCGGGAGCCGGGATCGCGCACAACGACAGCGCATACCCGCGCCCGGCGAGTGCGTCGAGGACTTTGGCCACGTCCGGGTCCCGGGCGGTGTCGTACGCGATCCGCAGCAGCACTCGGTCCGGGCGGACCGGCGGAACTCCGAGCGCGAGCAGCAGCTCACGCGACAGCGGCAGGTGCGCCAGCGACTGGCCGACGAGCTCATCCAGCCCGACGCCGCTGAGCACGTCGCCGAGCAGGCGCGCTGCCGAGGTGTCGGCGGGCTCGGAGCCGTCCGCGTTCGCGTAGGCCACGCGGTAACCGGTGACGCGCATCTCGCCATCAACGACTGGCTGGCGCGAGACGAACAGATCGGAGGGCGGCTGGGGACCCAATCCAGGCTCGGGCGGGTGCGGTGGGTGGGACGGGGAGGGTGGGCGGGGACCCCTATTAATCTCCTGCGTTGCCATCAACCCATTGTCGGCCGCGCGGCGGCGCGGCGGGAGCCATGACAGCTCAGATCGACGGTTGGTGGACGACCTAACGCGCCTCAGACCGTGGGCATGCCGCTGTACTCGGCGACGGCGGCCTCGATCCGCTCGGCGATCCGCTCGCCGGTGAACCCGACCTCCTCGTGCAGCAGCTTGGGCGCCCCATGGGTCACGTACCGGTCCGGCAGGCCCACGCGGAGGATCCGGACCCCGCCCGCCCCGCCTCCTAATCCAACGTCCGACAGGCTCTCCCAAACGGCCGATCCGAACCCCCCGGCGAGAACACCCTCCTCGACGGTCACGAGCAGATCGTGCTCGGCGGCCAGCTGCGCCGCCAGCCCGACGTCGATCGGTTTGGCGAAGCGCGCGTCGGCGACCGTCACCGACAGCCCGCGCTCGGCCAGGATGTCGGCCGCCTCGAGCGCCTTGCCGACGCCCGCGCCGTAGCCGAGCAGCGCGACTCGCTCGCCTTCACGGAGGATCTCGCCGGTCCCGATCTCGACCGGCTCCGGGCGCGCCGGCAGCCGCACCCCCACCCCCTCGCCCCGCGGGTAGCGGAGCGCGATCGGACCGTCGTCGTAGACGAGCGCGGTGCGCAGCATGTGGACGAGCATCGCCTCGTCGCGCGGGGCCATCAGCACGATGTTCGGCACGCACCGCAGGTACGCGATGTCGAACATGCCGTGATGCGTCGGCCCGTCGTCGCCGACGAGGCCGGCACGGTCCATCACGAAGGTCACGTTCAGCTTCTGCAAGCAGACGTCGTGGACGATCTGGTCATACGCGCGCTGGAGGAACGTCGAGTAGATCGCCGCGACCGGCTTGCTCCCCTGGAGCGCGAGGCCGGCGGCGAACAGGATCGCCTGCTGCTCGGCGATCCCGACGTCGAAGTAGCGGTCGGGGAGCTCCCGCTGGAGGATGTTGAGTCCGGTTCCCGAGTTCATCGCGGCCGTGATCCCGACCACCCGCTTGTCGCGCCGGCACTCCTCGACGAGCGCGTTGCCGAACACCTGCGTGTACTGCGGCGGAGCGGGCTTGGCGCCCGATGGCTTGCCCGCAGCGACCGCGGGGACGCCGTTGGCGATCGACTTGGGCTTGGCGGCATGCCATTTCTCCATGCCCTCGAGTCCGCCCTCCTCGGACGGCGCGAAGCCCTTGCCCTTGACCGTCGCGCAGTGGATCACGACCGGGCGCTGGGCGAGCAGCGCCTCGCGGAGCGCGCGCCTGACCGAGCGGACGTCGTGGCCGTCGATCACCCCGATGTAGACGAAGTCGAGCTCCTCCCACCACAGGCCGGGCGCCCAGAACGCCTTGAGCGACTCCTTGACGTGAGGGCCGAGCCGCTCGAACGCGACGCCGATCCCGGCCGGTAGCTTCGTCAGCCCCTCCTCGAAGCCCTCGCGGGCGCGCCACAGCTTGGGATTGAGCCGGATCCGGTTGAAGTGCCGCGACAGCGCCCCGACGTTGGGCGCGATCGACATCCCGTTGTCGTTGAGCACCACCACGATCGGGGTGCCCTCCCCGCCGGCCTGGTGGACGGCCTCGAACGCCACCCCGCCGGTCAGCGCGCCGTCGCCCACGACCGCGACGACGTGCCCGTCCTCGCCGTTGCCGCGCCGCATCGCCTCCTTGATCCCGACCGCGTAGCCAATCGCCGTCGACGCGTGCCCGGCGCCCATGATGTCGTGCTCGGACTCCGCGATCGAGCAGAACGGCGCCAGCCCGCGGTACTTGCGAATCGTCTGCAGCCGGTCGCGCCGGCCGGTCAGGATCTTGTGCGGGTAGGCCTGGTGACCGACGTCCCACAGAATCTTGTCGCGCGGCGAGTCAAGCATCGAGTGGAGCGCGACCGCGATCTCGCACGTGCCGAGGTTCGCGCCGAAGTGCCCGCCGATCTCGCCGACGGTGTCGATGATGTGCTCGCGCACCTCCTGCGCGACCTGCTGAAGCTCCTCGTCGCTGAGGCCGTGCAGGTCCTGGGGCTTGTCTATGCGGTCGAGTAGTCGGTTCATTAGAACGATCGGGTCGCGATGAAATCGGTGATCTGGCCGAGCTCGCTCGTATCGGATCCCGCCCCCGCGGCCTGCGCCAGGGCGGCCAGCGCCCGGCGATGGGACTCGGCGGCCAGCCTGCGTGCGCCGTCGAGGCCGAACTCGCTCACGTACGTGCGCTTACCCAGCCGCTCGTCGCTGCCTTGGTGCTTGCCAAGCGTTTCCTCAGAGCCGGTCACGTCAAGAATGTCATCCACGATTTGGAAAAGTATCCCCAGCTCCCTCGCAAAGCTGTGGAAGCTGTTAATTCTCTCAGGTTGATCGAGTCCGCCCAGGAGGAGCACGCATTCGATGCTCGCGGCGATCAGCCGACCGGTCTTGAGCTCATGCAGCCGGCGCAGGCCAGCGGGCCCGTCGGGAGCCGTCCCGGCGACGTCGATGTACTGACCCGCGACCATGCCCTGGGCGCCGGTGGCGCGGGCGAGCTCCGCCGCCGCCGCGAGCAGCCGCTCCGCAGGCGCCTCCTGGCGGGACAGCAGCAGCACGAACGCCTCGGCGTAGAGCCCGTCGCCGGCGAGGATCGCGACGTCCTCGCCGAACGCGACGTGGCACGTCGGCCGGCCGCGGCGCAGGTCGTCGTCGTCCATCGGGGGCAGATCGTCGTGGATCAGCGAATACGTGTGGATCAGCTCGATCGCCACCGCCAGGGGTAGCACCCACTCGGGGTCGCGGCCGATCGCCGACGCGGTGGCGAGCGCGAGTACCGGCCGGATCCGCTTGCCGCCGGCGAGCAGCGAGTACCGCATCGCCTGGTCGAGCCCGGCGGACGCGGGCTCGGTCGCGAACCGGAGCGACTCCAGAGCGCTCTCCACCTGCGCCCGCAGGTGGTCGGGGTAGGCCTGCGCCGGAGCCGAGGGCGACATCACGTCCCGGCCGCTCGTTGCAGGAAGCACTAGTGGGCCTGTCCGTAAGTCGTGCGGCACCGAGAGTGGTCACTGGTGGATGCTGCGCGAGGACGCAGGATCCGACGCGTAGCAGCGCTACGTGAGGATCCGAGGACAAAGCGCAGCGCCGCCAGGGGCCGCTCGAATGCCGTAGGACTTACGGACGGGTCCACTAGGAGGCGGGCAGCGGGAGCTGGCCGGGAAGGTCCGGCAGCGGCTCGAGGGCCGCCCGGGTCCGCTCGTCGACTTGAGAGCTGGCCTCGCTGGCCAGCCGCGCGCATTCCTCAATCAGCGCCAGCACCTCGTCCACCTCGACGTCGGGGGAGCGAAGCTGCTCGGCGGCCTCTTCGAGCCGCGCGCTCAGCTCGGACAGGGGATCGTTCACGGTCGCTAGCGTAGCGGCTACAAGGGGGCAACCCGATGTTGCCCCGTGGCAAATGCCGGCGCGCGCGGAGCGGTCTCCTGGAACCTAAGAGCGGAGCGCGCGCAGGCCAGAAGCCGGATGCGGTTACCGCGGGCGGTCAGAATCGCGACCGCACGCCACCCATGAAAACCGGGTCAGGCGTCGCCGGCGGCGTCAAGCGCCTCGTTGACCAGCTCGTCGGCGCGGGCGTTCTGAGCCCGCGGCACGCTGCGGATGCGCCACCGCTCGAACCCGCGCAGCGCTGCCGTCGCCTCGGCGTGGAGCGGCTTCATCGCCGGGTGCTTGACCTTGTAAGCGCCGGTCACCTGCTTGGCGACGAGCTCGGAGTCGTTGACGATCTCGATTTCGCTCGCCCCTAGCCCGCGAGCGCGCTCGACGCCCCGAAGCAGCGCCCGATACTCGGCGACGTTGTTAGTGGCGACGCCGATCTGCTCGGCGACCTCGTCGAGCACCTCGCCGTCAGGGTTGGAGATCACGACCCCGATCGCGGCCGGGCCGGGGTTACCGCGCGCGCCGCCGTCCACGTGGACGACGACCTTCAACGATGTCCCCTGCCGGGGAGGTTCAATCCTTGGCCAGCTCGGGGAGCTCGCCGGTGACGCGGGGGCGCCGGCGGTCGCGCACCGCGCGATTGCCCCCTCCAGACGAGCTCCGTCCCCGCCGCGAGGTCTTGCGGCGGTCGACAATCACCTCGACGTTGGGGTCGCCGGCGTAGTAGTTCTCGAGCTTGTCCAGCAACTCGTCGGCGAGCACCTCTGGGACTACGCAATAGATCACGCTCCTGATGCTAGAGGACACATCGCGAGCTTCACATCGAACCTTTGTCCAGTGCTACAGGGTCGGCCAGACGCGCCCGGGGGGCTCTGCTCCGTCCTGCGTCAACGACGGCTTACGGCGACGCCCTGGCCCTCAGGCGGGGCCGAGCGCCCCGTGCTCGTCGTAGGAGGCGTTCGACTGGCGCTCCTGGGGCGAGAGCTCATCGAGCTCGTATCCCTGGGCGGCGACCCGGACGACCGGGACCTCGTCGGACAGGTCTACCTCGTAGCGGTACCAGCACAGCTCCCAGGAGGCGACGATGTCGACCAAGCTCGAATGCTCCATGTTCGGGTGGATCGACACGTCGGGGGCGCCGAGCGAGCGAGCCACGCCGGCGACCGTGCGGCGATGCTCGGAGTTGTTGAACACCGCGATCGCCGAGGCGATCTTCTGTTCGGCCCCCATCGGCACCGCGCGCACGTGGCGGGGCTCCCGGGTGGGCGTCCGCTCGCGCCGGCGCGCGGCTTGGCGGGGCTCGGCGGGAGCCGGGCGCGGCTCGGCGCGAGGCTCGGGCGCGAACTCGGGCGGCACATCCGTTGAGGCGGTCGGTTCCGGGGCGGGCTCGCGCCGCCGGCGCAGCCGGCTCAGGAACGACCCGCGCCGCGCGGAGGACGCCGCGTTCTCATCGTAGGTCGGCACGGTTCCCTCGCGCAACCAGCCTTCGTGGAGCGCGCGGGGCTTGCACAGCTCGCACACCGAGCGGCGGGCGCCGCCGTCGATGTAGACCTCAGAACGCTCGCCGCGCAGCAGCGTCCGCCCACACACGTCGCAGATCGTGTGCGCGGTCGACGGCCTGATGTCTTTGGTGATCGCCACGGGGAGGACGAATATAACGAGCGCGCGGCCGCGGAACCTTATGCCCGGCTTACGCCTTCACCGCTTCCTTCTCGGCGCGGGCTTCCTCAACGACCTTGCCGGCGAGGTGAGCGGGGACTTCCTCGTAGCGCAGGAACTCCATCGTGAACTCCCCCTGGCCCCCGGTTATCGAACGCAGATCCGGGGCGTAGGAGAGCATCTCGGCCATCGGCACCTCAGCCTTGACCTCGGTCATGCCGGCGCCGACCGGCTCCATCCCGAGTGGGCGCCCGCGCCGGGAGTTCAGATCGCCGATCACATCGCCGACGGCGTCCTCGGGCACGGCGACCGTGGCCAGCATGATCGGCTCGAGCAGCACCGGGCCGGCCTGCTCCATCGCCTGCTTCATCGCGAGCGAGCCGGCCAGCCTGAACGCCATCTCGGATGAGTCCACGGTGTGGTAGGAGCCGTCATACAGGCGCACGCGCACGTCCTTGACCGGGAAGCCGGCGACCACGCCTGCCTGCATCGCGTCCTGGACTCCCTTCTCGACTGCCGGGATGAAGCCCGTTGGGATCACACCGCCCTTGATCGCATTGACGAATTCGAACCCGGCATGGGCGGGATCGTCACTATGGATCGGCTCGATCTCGATGTGGCAGTCGCCGAACTGCCCGCGTCCGCCGGTCTGCTTCTTATGGCGCCCGTGTGCCTTGGCCGGCCTTCTGATCGTCTCCTGGTAGGGCACGTGCGGCGGGTTCAGGTTGACCTCGGCGCCGAAGCGCGACTTCAGCCGCTCGACGATGACCTCGACGTGGACCTGTGAGAGTCCGGCGACGATCTGCTCGCCGGTCTGCTCGTCGCGATGGAGGTCGATCGTCGGATCCTCCTCCTGCAGGCGTCTGAGCGCGGTGAACACCTTCTCCTCATCACCCTTGCTCTTTGGTTCGACCGCGAACGCCATCACCGGCGCCGGGAGCTTGATGCTCGGCATCTCGATCGGCTCGTCGCGGGAGGCAAGCCAGTCGCCCGCCTTGGTCTCCTTGAGCTTGGCCACGGCGCCGATGTCGCCGGGGCCGACATCGTTGACGTGCCCCGTCTGGTTGCCCTCGAACGTCAGCAGCTGCCCGATCCGCTCCTTGGTGTGCGTCCGAGTGTTCAGCACCTGCGAGTCCTGTTTGACCACGCCCTGGTAGACCCGGAACATGTTGATGCGACCGGCGAACGGGTCCGCGCGGGTCTTGAACACGTAGGCGAACATCTCCTTGTCCTCGACCGGCTCGAGCGTCACCTCGCCGACCTCGAGGCCGCCATGCTTGACCGGAGAGGGAAGGTCTTCGACGATCGCGTCGAGCAGCCGGTTGGTCGCGAGGTTACGAGTCGCGACGCCGCAGGTCACGGGGAAGATCGCGCCGTGGTTGGTGCCTTCCTTGAGCGCGGTGACGATCTCCTCGTGGGAGATCTCCTCGCCCTCGAGGTAGCGCTCCATCAGCGCGTCGGAATTCTCGGCGACCTCGTCCATCAGCTTCTCGCGGTACTCCTGCGCCTGGTCGGAGAGCTCGGCCGGGATCGGGATCTCCTTGCAGCCGTCGCGGCCGCCGGCGTCGTACTCATAGGCCTTCATGTCGACGAGATCGATGACGCCTCGGACCTCGTGCTCGGAGCCGATCGGGATCTCAGTCGCGACCACGTGCGGGCCGAAGGCTGACTTGAGCGACTCGAGCGCGCGGAAGAAGTCGGCACGCTCGCGGTCGAGCATGTTGACGAAGATCAGGCGCGCCAGGTCGAGCTCGGCGGCACGCTGCCAAAGGCGACTCGCGTGGACCTCGACGCCCATCACCCCGTTGATCACGAAAATTGCAGACTCGCACACGCGCAGGGCGCCGAGCGCGTCGGCGATGAAGCTCGAGTCGCCGGGGGTGTCGATCAGGTTGACCTTGCGGTCCTGCCACTCGAACGTGGCCATCGACGCGGTGATCGACATCTGACGCGCCTTCTCGTCGGGGTCGGTGTCAGAGGCCGTGGTCCCGTCGACCACCGAGCCCATGCGGTTCAGAGCCTCGGCCTGGAACAGCAGCGCCTCGTGCAGCGAGGTCTTGCCACTACCGCGGTGGCCGACGAGTGCCACATTGCGGATGCGATCAGCCGCCTTGTGCATGCCTGTCTCCTTCCTCTAAAGGGTCTGAAACTCGACGATACCGGGCCGTCGCTTCGGCTGATCGCCAGTCCCGCCGGCACCGCGCGTTTCCACCCTTTCGCGGATCTGCCCTATCGAACGCGAGTGCCGCGGGCCAGGCGTCTCAGCCTCGCTCACAGCGAGGACGAGGGCCAACGCGCTAATCCAATTCGCCGGACAGCTTGGAGCGCAGCCGCAGAACCGCCTTGGTGTGCAGCTGCGAGACGCGCGACTCCGTGACCCCGAGGACCTCGCCGATCTCGCGCAGAGTCAGGTTCTCGTAGTAATACAGAGCGACGACCAGTTTCTCGCGCTCCGGCAGCGCCGCGATCGCGTCGGCGATCCGGTCGCGCAGCTCTGACTGGTCCATCAGCTGCTCGGGGTCGGGCGCGCCGCGGTCGGGCAGCGTGTCGAGCAGCGAGATCGCGTCGCCGGTCGAGTCCGACACGCTCCACAGCTCGTCGAGGGCGACGATCGTGGAGTTCGAGATCTGAATCAGCGCCTCCTGGAAGGCCTCGACGCTCAGCGAAAGCTCGGTCGCCATCTCCTCGTCGGTCGGCGCCCGCTGGAACCGTGCCTCGAGCTTCATGTTGGCCCGCTCGATCTCCCGGGCGCGGGCGCGGACCGAACGCGGCACCCAGTCGAGCGTCCGCAGCTCGTCGATGATCGCGCCGCGGATCCGGGTGATCGCGTACGTCTCGAACTTGATCTCTCGCGTGAGGTCGAACCGCTGGATCGCAGAGATCAGGCCTCCGAGCCCGTACGAGATCAGGTCGGATTCCTCGACGTGGGCCGGCAGCCCCGAGCTCATCCGTCCGGCGACGTACTTGACCAGGGGCGAGTAGGCGACCACCAGCCGTTCGCGCGCACGCTCGTCGCCTGTCGCCTTGAACCGCCTCCACAGATCCTGTAACTCGATCGCTTTGACGTTGGTTTCCAATTTCCCCCGAGGACGGTTGGCCCGCTATGCGCGGGGATGAGCGCGAGAATAGGTGGACCGCAGGCGGGCCGACTCCACGCGAGTGTAAACCTGAGTGGTGGATATGGTCGCATGGCCGAGGAGTTCCTGGATCGCCCGCAGATCCGCGCCGCCGTCGAGCAGATGGGTCGCGAACGAGTGCCGGAGCGCATGTGGATGGGCCTGGGCGAGCGCCGGCGAGCGGCCCACTGCGCGCCTGGCCCAGCCGCTGAGACGCCGCCTGACGTCCGAGGTCGACAGCCTTCGCCCCGACTTCGAGACGAACAGAGCGCGGTCGCGCGGGCCGTCGCCCTCGGCCGTGAGCGCCGGGCGGCCGCGGGCCAGATAGCGCTCGAGCGCGCCGACGGCGTGCTCTCCGACCGGGACCAGCCGGGTCTTCCCACCCTTCCCCTCGACCCGCACCGATTCGGCGTCGAAGTCGAGCGCGTCGAAGTCGAGCGTGACGAGCTCCTCGGCGCGCAGGCCGCACGCGTAGGCCAGCTCGAACAGCGCCCGGTCGCGTAGCTCGAGCGGCGTGTTTGCCGGAATCGAGTCGAGCAGTGCCGCCACCTCGCCGGCCTTCAGGACCCGCGGTAGGCGTTGGGCCTTCTTAGGCGAGCTCAGCAGCTCAGCAGGATTGTCCGCCCGCGCGCCGAGCTCCATCTGGATCCGGAACAGCCCCCGCAGCGCGGCCAGCCGGCGTGCGATCGTCGCCGGCGCGATCCCCTGCTCGGACAGCCCGGCCGCGTAGCGACGCAACGTCCGGATGTCGACGTGAGCGGGCTCGGCAGCGTGGGCGCTGGCCCAGTCCGCGAACTGCCGGCAGTCGCTGCCGTACGCCACTCGCGTCTTCGCGGCGACGGCCCGCCGGGCCAGATCCTGGTCGAACGCTTCGAGCGCCGCCGGCCACGCGGACATTTGAGCGAGCGACGGCATCGACGCACCGTATTCGCCGCCTCCGCTCCGGTGCCTGCCCGGCGGCGCGGCCGGCGACCGACTACGTGACGTCTACGAGCGTCCCGATCGGGGTGTACGGGTAGACCGCGGAGGCTTCGGAGTAGGGCATCTCCACGCAGCCGTTGCTCTGGGGGAAGCCGTAGCCCGAGCGGATGTAACCGTGCAGCGCGTCCCCGCCGTTGAAGTAGCTCACGTACGGGATGCCCGGGTCGACGTAATGGCTGCCGTCCACGTTGGTGCCGCTCATCGTCACGGACAGGGCGTGTTCGAACACGGCGAACACCCCCTGGGCGGTCGCCGCGCCCGGTACTCCGGTGTTGACGAGGCCCGAGGCCACGGTCTTGCCGTTGTGCCAGGTCGACTCGCTCTCAGGGCTGCCCTCGCTGACCTGTACGAACGTGTAGCCGAACGAGTTGCTCTTGCCCTCGACGGCCGCGGTGATCAGCGCGTTCCACACCTGCGGCCCCGGGACCCCATCGGCCGTCATACCGTTGCTGTTCTCGAACGCCATGATCGCGGCCTTGGTCATCTCGCCGAACGTGCCCGGCGCCCACATGGTGACGAGCGCGCTCGGGGTGTTCGGGTAGCGCCAGTTGAAGCTGCCGGCGGGCGGCTTGATCGCCGCGTTCAGCTGGGCGGGCGTGCTGCGCCCGGGACCGCCGCCGGTGTAGTGGAAGCGGAGCGGGAGATACCCGAGTACGGCCAGCAGCTGCTGGAGCCGGAGCGGCGATCCCTGCGGCACCGTCCAGGTGCCCCACGCGTCGCCGCTCTGGGTGGCGCCGACCAGCCGGACCCCGTTCGGGAGCCCGATCGTGACGTGCGCCCCGAGTCCGTAGCCGAACCCGGTGGGCTGGAACTGGATCGAGTGGGCGTTGATCTTGTGCCAGGTGCCCGCGGTCTGAGGCGACACCGGCGGCATGGACCCGCCGAGCGCCTTCGACACCGGCTTGTTGAAGGTGAGCGTGATCGGCGTGTTCGCCTGGATCGTGCCGCCCGCGGACGGATACGCGATCGCACTCGTCGACGAGCCCGCCGGGAACCAGCTGACGAGCGCCGCCGATGACGTCTCCCACGAGCGTGGCGCGGCCGCCACGTACACCGACCCGGCCTCCGCGGTCCGCGCTAGCGTGACAGTCGACTGCGGGCTGCTCAGCACCCTGCGGTTCAGGCTTCTCGCGGATGGTCCCGAAGAGACCGTCGAAACGGGCTCGGCGAACTGAAGCTGGAGCGGCTTGCCCGAAGCCACCGTCAGGAAGTGCGCCTTCAGACGAGCGCTCGGTGTGGTCAGCGTCAAGTTCAGGCGCTGGGTCTTGCCGGTGATCCACGCGACCGAGCCGGGACGCTTGACCACGACCTGTACCGACACTGTCTCGTGTGCCGGGATCCGCCCATTCGGCCAGATCTGCTTGCCCGACAGATGCACGGGAATGGCCGAGTCCGACGGCCCGCCGAAGGCGTTCACGCTCTCGATCGTGCCGCCGCCGAGCGGCATCGTGACCCTGGCCAGCGCGACCGAGTCGGCGCTAAGGCTCGCCTTCGAGCTCTTCACCGCGATCGCCGCAGCAGCCGCGGCGCCGACGAGTATCACCAGCACGCCCAAGGCCAGATACGGGCCCCGCCTACGGGAACTCCGAGCGACTGCCGGCGCCGTGCGCGACGGCCTGGCTGGTCTCGCCGGGGTTCGCGCAGGGCGTAGGTATGTTGCTCGCGCTCGTGCCAGCTAAGACCACCCCATTGGCTCCATCGTACCGATCACGCTGTCGGGTCTTTGTTGGGGCAACGTTTTGTTCAGACTTCTGCAAGCCGCATTGCATTCCTGCGTGCAGGAGGGATGTGCGCACGAAGGTCCACCGGGTGACGGCGCCCCAGAGAAGGTCTAGTGCGTGACCGCGCCCAGCGAGGCGCTCGAGACGAGCCGTGCGTACTTCGCCAGCACGGCGGCCGGAGCGGGACGATCCGGCGGCTGGTAGTCCTTCAAGCGGGCCGCGATCTCGTCGTCTGAGAGGTTGACGTCGAGCCGGCGGGCGTCGACGTCGAGCGTGATCTCGTCGCCGTCGCGGACGATCCCGATCGGGCCGCCGCGAACGGATTCCGGCGCCACGTGCCCGGCCATCAGGCCGCGGGTGGCGCCCGAGAAGCGGCCGTCGGTCAGAAGCGCGACGTCCTCGCCGAGGCCCTCCCCCACGAGCGCGGCTGTGACCGCGAGCATCTCGCGCATCCCGGGGCCGCCGGCGGGGCCCTCGTTGCGGATGACGACGACGTCGCCGGGCTTGATGCCCTGCTCGCGGACGGCCGCCATCGCGTCCTCTTCGGACTCGAACACTCGCGCCCGCCCCGTTTGCTTGCGCCGCTCGTAGCCGGCGACCTTCACCACACACCCGTCGGGCGCGAGGTTGCCGTGCAGGATGACCAGCCCTCCGCTCGTCTTCAGCGGGTCGTTCAGCGGCCTGACCACCCGCTGGCCCTCGGTCTCCTGAGCCTCGTCCGCGTGCTGCCCGACGGTCTTGCCGGTGACCGTCTGCGCGTTCTCGTGGAGCAGCCCGGCCTCCTTCAGGCGCTTCATGACGAGCGGGACACCGCCGGCGGCGTACAGGTCCGGAGCGACGTACTGACCGCTGGGCTTCAGGTCGCACAGCAGCGGGGTGAGCTCGCTGATCCGATCGAAGTCGTCGATCGACAGCTCGACGCCGATCTCCTTGGCGACCGCAAGCAGGTGGAGCACGCCGTTGGTCGAGCCGCCGCTGCACGCCACCGCGGCGATCGCGTTCTCGAGGCTGTCGCGGGTGATGATGTCGCTCGGCTTCTGACCGCGCCGCAGGACGTCCATGACGAGCCGTCCGGCCTCCTTGGCGACATCGACCTTGTGCGGGTCGGTGGCGGGGACCCCGGAGTAGCCCGGGGAGATCCCGAGCACCTCGAACGCCATCGCCATCGTGTTCGCCGTGAACTGACCGCCGCACGCGCCCGCGCCGGGAGATGCGGCGTCCTCGATCGCGGTCAGCTCATCGTCGGTGATCCGGCCGGCGGCGTGCGCGCCGATCGCCTCGAACACCTCCTGGATGGTGATCTGCCGACCGTTGTAATGACCGGGGTAGATCGAGCCGCCATAGAGCATCAGGCTCGGGACGTTCAGGCGGCACAGCGCCATCACCGTCCCCGGAATCGTCTTGTCGCAGCCACTGATTGCGATCACCGCGTCGAACATGTGCGCGGCCGCGACGAGCTCGATCGAGTCGGCGATCAGCTCGCGGCTCACGAGCGACGCCTTCATCCCCTCCGTGCCCATCGTGATCCCGTCCGAGATCGCGATCGTGTTGAGCTCCATCGGCGTCCCGCCGGCCTCCCGGATCCCCTCCTTGATCTTGGCCGCCAGGGCCCGCAGGTGGAAATTGCACGGCATCGTCTCGATCCACGTGTTGGCGACGCCGATGAGGGGCTTGGCCAGCGCTTCGTCGTCGTATCCGATGCCCTTCAGCTGGGCGCGGGCGGCGGCGCGCTCGGGGCCTTCGGTGAGCGGGCGGCTCTTGTGCTTCAGGTCGAACTCAGCCATGGGGCCCGGGAACTGTAATGACCCGGGGTCGGCGACGGCCTGGCGGGGCGCCTGCGCCGCTAGGCGGCCGATTGGCGATTGCCCGGATCGGGCGACACCGCGCCACCGGGACCGGAGGCATCGCGCATCCGCGCGCGCTCCCACTGCGAAAGCCGCCACAGGTCGCGCCGCACCTGCGCGGGGTCGAGCTGCCGGCCCGGCAGGTGCATGTTGGCGGTCGAGATCAGCCGCCGCTCGTCGCCGGTCAGCGCCATCCATTTGGCCAGCACGTCGTCGGAGTCGGGCAGCCGGGAGCTACCGTAGGGCCGGGTCTCGTCGGGGAACGTGACGCAGTACTCGTTGAGGAGCCGGTGGGTCTGCGCCAGGTAGGCGAGGATCGGCCGGTGCGGATAGATCAGGTAGGCATACGGGGCGCCACCGGTGCCGCCGGCGTCATCGGGGCCGTCGGCCAGCGTCCCCCACACGCGGAGGAACCCGAGGTCGCGGTACATCGACCACTCCTCCTCGTTGACGCACGAGCGCAGCAGCGCCCGCGCGCGGGCCTCCGCGCGGCGCTCGCGTCCTGGGTCATATGACCACGTCGGGGCGCGGTGCCGGTTGGCCTTGTACCGGCTCCGCAGCTCGTCGATCCGAGGGATGATCAGGTCGGACAGCAGCGCAAGAGCGACAATCGCGGTCGCTGCGAGCGCCAGCACCATGGCGGCGTGGACCTACCTGCCGCCCGCCGCCCGCGGAAAGAAGATCACGCGGTCGGCGTCCCAGGGAATGTCCTCGAACGAACGGACCATGATCGACTCGCGCCGTCCCTGCCGGCCCGAGACCGGCACCGCCGCCCACAGCCCGGCGTCCAACTGGCGGCGGAACTCCTCGATCAGGCGCTGCTCATCCTCAGCGAGCTCGACGTCTCCCTCGGCGATCAGAACCTCTCCATGGCCTGGCTTCATCCTCAGAAAACGCACTGGGCCATTATGCCAAAAGCGTACCGGCGCCCGGAGGCCCTGACGCGCCCAAAACTGGCCAAACGTGTGGTTTGCAGGCAATCCCCAGGATATCGACGGGGCCAGGTCCGGCGCCGATCTCCCGCAGCCCCTGCGCCACCGCGCGAGAGGCGAGCTCGCGGGCCGCGCGTGCCGCGTCGAGCGGGTCGTCGCCCCACGCCAACCGGGCGGCGAGCACCGAGGAATGGGTGCAGCCCGAACCATGCGCGGCTCCGTCTTCGTGACGCTCACCGTGGAGCTCCACCAGACGGTGGCCGTCGAAGAACAGGTCGGTGACATCCTCGCGGTGGCCGCCGGTGACGACGACCGCGCGCGGGCCCAGCGCGTGGACGCGTCTGGCAAGGCTTTCGATATCGAGATCGCCGTCCGCATCCCCGATCAGCGTCCTCGCCTCCGGGACGTTCGGCGTCAGCACCGTCGCCCTCGGCAGCAGCAGCTCGGCGAGAGCCGACCGCGCTTCGGGATCGAGCAGCACCGCCCCAGACTCGGAGACCATCACCGGATCGAGCACGACCGGCGTCTCATCTGGAAGCTCGCTGAGGGCGCGCGCCACCGCCTCGATCGTTTGGCGGTCGCCCAGCATTCCGATCTTGACCGCGTCGACGCCGATGTCGCTCGCCACCGCGCGGACCTGGGCGAGGATCACGTCCGGAGGGATCGGGTGGACCGCGGTCACCCCGACGGTGTTCTGCGCGGTGATCGCGGTGATCGCCGTCATGCCGTGGACGCCGCAGGCCGCGAACGCCTTCAGGTCCGCCTGGATGCCGGCGCCGGCGCCCGAATCGGAGCCGGCGATGCTCAGGACGCGTGGGATGCGGTCCGGGCGGGGCAGGTCCGGGCTGGGCACGGTCACGAGCGTAGCCCGATCGGATGCGATTGAGATTTTCAATGACTGTCGTTGAAATCGCAGTCGCATCAGGGCGCGACGCGGAAGCGGCCCCCAGCACCTCGGCGGACGAAGCCTCCGAGCTCGAGGGCCGCCAGCGCCGCCAGCCCCTGGTCGGGGGCGAACCCGGCCCGGGCCAGCGCCGCCGCGGTCTCGTGGCCCTCGGCGATCGCCGCCAGCAGCGGCGCGAGCTCGGCGGGTGCCTGCCGGCGCGGGTCGCGAACGGTGCGCTCGCCGGCGCCGAACAGGTGATCGAGCACGTCCCGGGGACCGCGGACGACGCCCGCGCCGGCGGCGAGAAGGCCGTTCGGCCCGGCCGCCTGCGGCGTGGTCACGCGGCCGGGAACGGCGCCGACAGGGCGGCCGATTCCGCGCGCGAGCCGCGCCGTCACGAGCGCCCCCGAGCGCTCGCCGGCCTCGACCACGACGGTCATCGCGGCCAGCGCGGCGATGATGCGGTTGCGCGCCGGGAACATCCAGCGCCACACGGCCACGCCCGGACCGAGCTCGGACACGGCCGCGCCGCCGGCGACGATCCGCCGGTGCAGCGTGCGGCGAGCGCCGGGGTAGGGCCGGTCGGCCGAGGCCGGGAGCACCGCGACCGTCGGCCCGCCCGCCTCGAGCGCGCCGGTGTGCGCTGCCGAGTCGATCCCGAATGCCATGCCGCTGACGACCGTCAGTCCCGCCGCGGCGAGTCCCCGCCCGAGCGAGCCGGCGACGTCCAGGCCGTACGGCGACGCCTTCCGCGAGCCGACGATCGCCACTGGCTCCCCGAACAGCAGGTCGACCGCCCGCTCCAGACCGCCCGCGACGTGGAGCACCGCCGGCGGCGCGGCCAGCGCCCGGAGTCCCGGCGGAAAGGCCGGATCGCAACCGCAGACGGTGTCCAGCCCGGCGGCGCGCGCTCGCGAGCGCACCTCGTCGAGGTCCAGCGTCTCGAGCTCCCGCCGCAGGTCCGCCTGCTCCCGCCCTCCGACGGCCGTGATCAGATCGTCGTCGCCAAGCGCGAGCACCTGCTCGATCCGGGAGCGCGCCTTTTCAAGATGCCCGGCCACCCTGCCGATCAGCCACGAGCGAGCCGTGCAGCTGTCGCAGGCCCGCTCGTTCATGCCGCCAGCGTCGTCTCGGCCTCGCCGCGTTGCCGCAGGCTGAGCGCGGTCAGCAGGTCAGCGTGCGTGACCCGGTCGTGGGCCTCGAGGTCGGCGATCGTCTGCGCGACCCGGACGACCCGGTGGCGGCCACGGGCGCTGAGCGCGCCGGCCGCATAGGCCTGGGTCAGGGCCTGCTCGGCGGCCTCCTCGAGGCGGACGTCGCGCCGGACGAGCCGCGCGTCCATCTCCCCGTTGCAGCGCGCGGCCGAGTCCGCGAGTCGGAACCGCTGCCGCTCGCGGGCGTGGGCGACGCGCTCACGGGCCAGCGCCGAGGACGTCTCGGGCGCGGCACGCAGCTCGCGCTCGGTCGGCCGCTCGACGTTGATCAGCAGGTCCATCCGATCGAGCAGTGGCCCGCTCAGCCGCCGGCTGTGCCGGCGGAGGTCGGCCTCGCCGCACCGGCACCGGTCGCCGACGCCCGCGAACCCGCACGGACAGGGGTTCGTGGCGGCGACGAGCATGAACCGCGTCGGGAACACGAGCGCGTGCTGTCCGCGAACGATCGTCACGCAGCCGTCCTCGAGCGGCTGGCGGAGCGCGTCGAGGCTCGGGCGTTGAAACTCGGCCAGCTCATCCAGGAACAGCACCCCGTGATTCGCCAGCGTCGCCTCGCCCGGCCGCGGCGGCGCTCCTCCACCGACCAGCCCGGACGCCGAGATCGTGTGATGCGGGGCCCGGAATGGCCGCGTCTGCACGAGGCCGGCGGCGTGCAGCCCGACGATGCTGTGGATCCTCGTCACCTCGATCGCCTCGGCCCGGCTCATCGCCGGCAGGATCGACGGGATCCGGCGGGCGAGCATCGTCTTGCCGGTTCCCGGCGCGCCCTCGAGCAGCAGGTTGTGGCCGCCGGCGGCCGCGATCTCGAGCGCCAGCAGCGGCGCGGCGTGCCCGCGTATGTCGGCGAGATCGGGCGCGACCGGCGGCGAGTGTGCGGCCGGGGCCTCGGCCGGCAGCGGTGGCGGTTCGGCGCCGGCCAGCACCTCCGCGGCGGCCCGCAGGGTCGACACGCCCGCGACCTCGATCCCCTCCACCAGCGCCGCCTCGCAGGCTCGCTCGCGCGGGACGATAAGGCGCGCGAGCCCGGCCCGCCGCGCTCCCTCGGCGACGGCCAGCGCCCCGGGCGAGTCGCGCAGCTCGCCGCCCAGCGACAGCTCGCCGAACACCGCGTAGGCGGCCAGCGCCTCCCCAGGGACCTGCCCGCTCGCGGCGAGCACGCCGAGCGCGAGCGCGGCGTCGAAGCCGGGACCGACCTTGCGCAGGAACGCCGGCGCCAGGTTGGCGGTGATCCGCGTCTGGGGGAACTCGAACCCCGAGTTGGCGATCGCCGACCGGATCCGGTCGCGCGACTCCCGCACCGCCGCGTCGCCGAGCCCGACGATCGTGAACGCGGGCAGGCCGCTGCGGATGTCGACCTCGACCCAGACCTGGTGGGAATCGATCCCGTCGATCGCGAACGTGGCGAGGCGCGCGAGCACCCGGTCAACGTACGCGCACGCGCGTCACAGGTGGTGCACGCGGCGTTCCAATTCAGCTCAGCCCCCGGCGCCCGGCCTGAGCAGAATTGGAACACGCCGTGACCCACGTGTCACGCGCGCCGGCGTAGCGTCGCCGGCATGAGAAGTGATCCCCGTCCCCAGCTCGGAGCGCTCGGTGAGCAGCTCGCCGCCGAGCACCTCGTCCGGCGCGGCTTCGACATCGTCGAGCGCAACTACCGCACCCGCTGGGGCGAGCTCGACATCATCGCGTTCGACGGCCGGACCTTGGCGTTTTGCGAGGTCAAGACGCGGAGGGCGAGCCCGGCCGGCGTAAGCCCCCTCGAAGCCGTCCGGGCACTCAAGCGCGCCCAGGTGCGCAAGATGGCCGGGCGCTGGCTGATCGAGCGGACCGACCGACCGCGCGCCGACACGCTCCGGTTCGACGCCATCGGGGTGATCGTCGACCCTGCCGGGCGCCTGCTCAGCCTCGAGCACCTCGAGGGTGCGTTCTAGGGGTCGCGGACGGCGCGGACTCCGGACGGCGCGGACGCGCGGGCGGCGCTACAGCGACAGCTGCTGATAGGCCATCGACTGAAACGACCGCCGGTGAAGCGGCGAGACCCCGAGCCGCCCGATCGCCTCACGGTGCTCCGGGGTCGCGTACCCGACGTGCTGCGCGAACTCCCATCCGGGGTGCGCGACGTCCGCGCGACGCATATAGCGGTCGCGCGTCTCCTTGGCGATCACCGAGGCGGCGGCGATCGCGGCGCTCTTGGCGTCGCCGCCGATCACCGCGCGCTGGTCGTGGCCGAGCGCGGCCACCGGGAAGCCGTCGCTCAGGCAGATGCACCCGTCGCAGGCCACCTTCGACAGCGCGTCGCGGAGCGCGGCGAGGTTCGTGACGTGCAGACCGCGGGCGTCGATCCCAGGAGCACAGCGAGACACGATCGCGACCTTGGCGGCGACGCGGAGGATCACCGGAAACAGCTCCGCGCGTGCCTCGTGCGTCTGCTGCTTCGAGTCGTTGAGCGCCCCCAGGACACGGACCTCGGCGGGTCCGATCGCGTCGAGGTCGAACAGAACCGCGGCGGCCACGAGCGGGCCGGCGAGGCATCCTCGCCCGGCCTCGTCGGCGCCGGCGACGAACCGCGCCCCGAGGGAGCGGTCGAACCGGAACAGCCGGCTGGCCGCCCGGAGCGACCGCTTGCGGCGCGGGGTCGGTACGGGGGCCGACCCGTTAGTCCGGCTAGAGGGTGCCGATCCGGTCAGGGGGCCAGTAGGTGAAGAACGCGGTCCCGATGAGCCATTTGCTCGGGACCGGCCCCCAAAAACGACTGTCGTCCGACTCGCCACGATTGTCGCCCATCATGAAGTAATAGCCGGGCGGAATCTTGATCGGTTTGCCGAAAGTGCACGTAGAAATGTTGCCGCAGGGGACGATGTAGGAGTCTTTCTCCCTGACGCCGTTGCGGATCACGTGGCCGTTGACGATCTGGATCGTGTCGCCGGGACCGCCGACGACGCGCTTGATGAACGTCTGCGAGGACTCCTGCGCCGTCGGCTTGTCGCACGCCTGCGCGCCGGCGCCGCCCTGTCCTCCCTGATTGGGGTTGCCGCACACCGGGTTGTCGAAGTCCGCCCCGTGCGGCGGGTGGAACACTTCGATGTCGCCGACGCTCGGGTTGCCGGCTAGGCGATTGGTGAGGACCCGCTGACCGATGGCCAGGGTCGGGACCATCGACGGGCTCGGGATGCGGTAGGGCTTGACGATGAACGCCTGGATCAGCAACGCGAGCGCCACCGCGATCGCCACGGTGATCACCAGCTCGATCAGCCCCTTCATCGCTGGGCTCCAGCGACTGACCGGAATCTGGACACGTGAGAGTCCCTACAGGAACCCGATGCGGTCGGGCGGCCAGTAGGTCAGGAATGCCTTGCCGATGATCCACGCTCTCGGAACCGGTCCCCAGAAGCGACTGTCCTCGGAATCGGGCCGGTTGTCGCCCATCATGTAGTAGTAGCCCCGGGGAATCGTGATCGTCTGCGGGAAGCTGCAAGCCGAGTCGCCGTCGCACTGGACGATGTAGCTGTCGGACTCGCGCTTGCCGTTGCGGATCACGTGGCCGTTGACGATCGAGATGCGGTCGCCCGGGAGCCCTACGACGCGCTTGATGAACGTCTGCGAGGACGGCTGCTTCCACGGCACCGAGCAGGCCTGCGGGGTGACCGGGCCGCCGCCGTCCTGTCCCTGGTTCGGGTCCGCGCAACCCGCGTCGTAGTTCTTGGGCGGATGGAACACGACGATGTCACCAACGTGGGGCGAGGAGAAGTCATTGCCGATCCGGTCCACGAGCACGCGCTGATCGATCCGGACGGTCGGGAGCATCGACCCGCTCGGAATGCGGTAAGGCTTTATCAGGAAGGCCTGGATCCCGAGCGCAAGAGCGAGCGCGGTCACAACGATCACCGCAAGCTCGAACAGCGTGCTCGCCGGCGACTTGTGCGCCTTCGTCACTCCTGCCGATCGCCGGCGGGTGCCTCCGTGGCGGCCGGACTGGCGTCCTGCGGCGCCGTCGGGGGGACCGACTCCTCGGACTCCGCGACGCTGGACTCCCCGGCGCCCGATTCGGCCTGTACCTCCGCGCCCGCCTCGGGTAGGACGTCCGCCTCGGCCTGTGACCCCTCGAGATCCTCCGCGACGAGCTCCTCGACCGCGGGCTCCTCCGGGACCGGCGCGTGCAGCAGCTCGCGCTCGACCGCGACCTCCGGCGCCGCACTGCGGCGCTCGCGGACACGCGCCCGCTTGCCCACTCGGCCACGCAGGTAGTACAGCTTTGCGCGCCGGACGTCGCCGCGTGCCGCGACCTCGATGCGCTCGATCTTCGGCGAGTGCAGTGGGAACGTTCGCTCGACCCCGACGCCGAACGACTGCTTGCGGACGGTGAACGTCTCGCGTGCGCCGTGACCCTGACGCTTTATGACAACCCCCTCGAACACCTGCGTACGGCGCCTCGTGCCCTCGATCACCTGAAAGTGGACACGCAGCCGGTCACCGGCGTCGAAGTTCGGTACACGGCGGAGCTGTGCGCGCTCCAGGCTGTCGATCACGGTGCTCAAGAAGGTGTAGATCCCTGCCACACCCGGTGGTGCTCGATGGTGGGGCCTAGTTCACAGCGCACTGTGCGCCTGCGCGGGGCCGCCTATGGTAGCGGACCGCCTGGGGAGCCGGTTCCCCTCGCCGAGCTCTGCTCGAGACGCCACTCCTTGATCCGGGCGTGATGCCCGGACAGGAGCACGTCGGGAACGCGCCAGCCGCGGTACTCGGCCGGGCGCGTGTAATGCGGATACTCGCGCGCGCCGGCGAGCGCCTCGCTGAACGACTCCTCGAGCGCCGAGTCGGGATGACCGAGCGCGCCAGGGAGCTTGCGCAGCACCGCGTCGCAGACGACCATCGCCGGCAGCTCGCCGCCGGCTAGCACGTAGCGGCCGATCGACAGCTCGTCGCTGGCGAAGTGATCGACGACGCGCTGGTCGAAGCCCTCGTAGCGCCCCGACAGCAGCGTCAGGGCCGGCTGCTCCGCGAGCTCGTCGACAAGCGCGTCGTCGAGCAGCCTCCCTCCCGGCGCCATCACGATCACCCGCCGCTCGGCGCGCAGCTCGACCGGATCGCGCCCGTAGCGCGCCCGCAGCGCCGCCTCGACGACGTCGACCCGCAGAACCATCCCCGCTCCCCCACCGAACGGGGTGTCGTCGACCTGCCCGGCGCTCAGCGGCGTGTGATCGCGGTAGTTGACGTACTGCAGGCGATGCCCGCCGGCCAGCGCGTTGGCGACGTGGCGCTGGCGCTCGAACCACGCGAACGCCTCGGGAAACAGCGTGAAGATCTCGATTTGCACGCGGGTCCGCGCTCTAAGCCTCGCCGAGGAACTGAAGGTCGATGTCGATCGTGCGCCGGTCGAGATCGACCTCGCGCACGGCGTCGGTGACGAGCGGCACGAGCAGGTCGCCGCCGCCCGACCGCTCGACCTCAAGCACCTCGCAAGAGGGGAGCTCGATCAGCCGCCTGACCGTCCCGACCTCACGCTCGCCGTCATGCACAGCGCAGCCGGCGAGGTCGTCGGCCCACCACTCCTCCGGACCGAGCTCGGGCGCCACGCCGCGCGCGGCCATCATGTCCTTGCCGCGCAACGCCTCGGCCGCCGCGCGATCCTCGTGATCCTCGAGGCGCAGGATCATCCGCCGGTCGGTCCCGGCGCGACGCGTGATGGCGAGCTCGCGGTCTTCGACGAGCACGGTTGCGGCCGACGCCAGCAGCTCGGCGTTCGGCTGCGTGACGTGAAAGCTGCCGTCGAGTCCGTGCGGACGCCCGACGCGGCCCGCGAGTAGCCACTCAGGCGAAGAGCTCACACGGCCGGGGGGTTCACCCGTCGACGATGTCGACGAACACGCGGCGATTGCTCCTGACCGCGGCCGTCTTGACCACCGTGCGTATTGCGGCCGCAGTCCGGCCGCCCCGGCCGATCACGTTGCCGTAGTCGTCGTCAGCGACCGACAGCTCGAGCACGATCACGCCGTCGTCCTCCTGCACCTCGTTCACGCGCACGGCGTCGGGATTCTCGACGAGACCGCGCGCCAGGTACTCGAGCAGCTCCTTCATCGCCGCGGCGCTAGTGGATGCCCTGGATACGCAGAAGCTTGCGGACGGTGTCCGTGGGTTGGGCGCCGCGGGCGAGCCAGTCACGGACCCGCTCCTCGTCGAGGGAGATCGTCGAAGGATCCGTCTGGGCGTTGTAGTGCCCGACGATCTCGATCACGCGCCCGTCGCGCTTGGCGCGTTGATCCGCGACGACCACCCGCCAAACCGGGTTCTTGCGCCCACCGATGCGCGTCAGCCTCAGTCGTACAGACATAAGAGCGACGAGGTTAGCGGGTCACGGCGCATGTTCGACGACTGGGCTCGCCGCTGGGCCGCTCAACGCGACTGGCGCATCAGCGCGCCGAGGTCCGGCATGCGCCCCTGGGCGACCTGGCGCATGACTTTGCGCATCTGCTCGAACTGCTTGATCAGCGCCTTGACCGCCTGGACGTTCGTGCCCGATCCCTTCGCGATTCGCAGCCGACGCGAGCCCTTGATCAGCTCCGGGTGCCGGCGCTCCTGCGGGGTCATCGACAGGATGATCGCCTGGATCCGGTCGAACTCGCGCTCGTCGATCTTGGCCCCGCGCAGCTCCTTACCCATCCCCGGGATCATCCCGATCAGCGACTGGAGCGGACCGAGTCGGCGGATCTGGCGCATCTGCTCGAGAAAATCGTCCAGCCCGAAATCCGACTTTCGCAGCTTGCGCTCGAGCTCGGCCGCCTGGTCCTGGTCATACGCGGTCTCGGCCTTCTCGATCAGAGTCATTACGTCGCCCATCCCGAGGATCCGCTGGGCCATGCGGTCGGGGTGGAAGCGCTCGAACTGATCGAGTTTCTCGCCGGTGGACGCGAACAGGATCGGCTTGCCGGTGATCGCCTTCACCGACAGCGCGGCGCCGCCGCGCGCGTCGCCGTCGAGCTTGGTCATCACGACGCCGTCGAACTGGATCACCTCGGCGAACTGCTCGGCGACGTTGACGGCGTCCTGACCAGTCATCGCGTCGACCACGAGCAGCACGTCGTGGGGCCTGACCGCCTTCTTGATGTTGGCCAGCTCGGCCATCAGCTCCTGGTCGATGTGGAGGCGACCGGCGGTGTCGATGATCAGCACGTCCTTGCCCTCGGACTGCGCGCGGTCACGCGCCCAGGCGGCGATCTTGACCGGATCGCGATCGGTGCCCTGCTCGTACACGGCGGCGCCAGCCTGCGCTCCCACCTTGATCAGCTGATCGACGGCGGCGGGGCGGTACACGTCGCATGCCGCCACCGCCACCGAGGAGCCGTGCTGCTCCTTCAGGTAACGGGCCAGCTTGCCGGTCGCGGTCGTCTTGCCCGACCCCTGGAGGCCAACCATCACCACGACCGTCGGGGGCCGCGGCGAGAACGACAGCTCCCGCGCGGCGCCGCCCATCAGCTCGGTCAGCTCGTCGGAGACGATCTTGACGACCTGCTGTCCGGGGTTGAGCTTGCCGATCACGTCGGCCCCGAGCGCACGCTCCTTAACAGCGTTCGTGAAGCTCTTGACGACCTTGAAGTTGACGTCGGCTTCTAGCAGCGCCAGGCGGATCTCGCGCATCGCCGCGGAGATGTCGGCCTCGGTGAGCGTGCCGCGTCCGCGGACGTCGGAAAGCGTCGCCTGGAGCTTCTCTGCGAGCGAATCGAACATTGCGGGCTCTCAGCGTACTGCGTGGGCAAGTAACCGCATCCGGCCGGGCTACTGCGTCACGAGCGCTCTGGCGAAGTCGCTCGAATCGAACGGGCGGAGGTCCTCCAGCTGCTCGCCGATCCCGATCAGCTTGACGGGGATCCCGAGCTCGTGGGCGATCGCGAGCGCGATCCCTCCCTTCGCGGTTCCGTCGAGCTTGGTCAGCACGAGCCCGCTGACGTCGACGGCCTCGGAGAACAGGCGCGCCTGGCGAAGTCCGTTCTGACCGGTGGTGGCGTCGACGGTCAGCAGCGTCTCGTGCGGAGCCTCGGGAATCTGCTTGGAGATCACCCGTTTGACCTTCGCCAGCTCGGCCATCAGGTCGTCCTGGGTGTGGAGCCGCCCCGCCGTATCGATGATCACGACGTCGGCCCCGTCACGGCGTGCCGCGGCGATCGTGTCGAAGGCGACCGCGCCCGGGTCCGCGTTCGGCGGGCCCTTCACGAACCCGACCCCGGCCCGCTGCGCCCACACCTCGAGCTGCTCGACCCCAGCCGCGCGGAACGTGTCCGCCGCGCCGACGACGACCGTCTGCCCGAGCTCCTTGCTCAGGTGCCAAGCCAGCTTGCCGACCGTGGTCGTCTTGCCGGTGCCGTTGACGCCGGCGACCAGGATCACCGTGGGCTGCGGCCTGAGGTCGATCCGGTCCTCACCGGTATGCGCGATCTCGGCGAGCAACTCGATCAGTCGCTCGGTCAGCGCCGGGCCACCCGATATTCCGCCCTCCGTCGCCTCGTGCTCGAGCTGCTCGACGACCTTGGCCGTCGTGGAGGCGCCGACATCGGCGTAGATCAGCGCCTCCTCGAGCCGCTCCCACGTCTCCTCGCTCAGATCCTCGAACAGCGTCGCCTGGATCTCGGTGGCGAGCGCCTGGCGGGTCTTGCGGAGGTTCTCGCGCAGGCGGCGGAACATGCCCACGCGCCGCTCCTGCGCCGCCGGCGCGGTCTCGGAGATCGGATCCCCCCCGCCCTGCGCGCCGTCGACGATGAACAGGTCTCTCCAGTCGCGAGCCACGGACCGCGAGGTTACGCGGCTTCTTCTCGCGGGGGCAACCGGCGCGAGATCACCTTTGAGATCCCGTCGGCCCCCATCGACACGCCGTACAGCGAGTCGGCCGCCTCCATCGTGCGCTTCTGGTGGGTGACGACGATGAACTGGGCGTGGCCCGAGTAGGTGCGCAGCAGCTCGAGGAAGCGATCGATATTCAGATCGTCGAGCGCGGCCTCGACCTCGTCGAGGATGTAGAACGGACACGGCCGCGCCAGGAACACCGCGAACAGGAACGCCAGCGCGGTCATCGACTTCTCTCCGCCGGACAGCAGCGACAGGCGCTTCATGTCCTTCCCGGCCGGCGTGATCTCGATCTCGACGCCGAGCTGGTCCTCTTCCTGCTCCGCGACACCACCGGCCTCGTCTCCGCCACCCTCGCCGTCGCCGTCGTCCGAGTCTGGCTTCTCCTCCCCGGGCGCCGGCGCGCCGCCGAGCACCCGCGCGGGCCCCTCGCGCTCGGTCACGAGCCGCAGGCGTCCGCGGCCGCCGGGGAACAGCCGAGCGGCGACCTGCTCGAAGTTGCGCGCCGCCGCCTCGAACATCTGCTCGAAGCTCTCGCGAATCTGGCGGTCGGTGTCGGCGATCAGCTTGTTCAGCTCGCGCAGCGCGGTCTCGAGATCCTCGCGCTGATGCTCGAGCTCCTCGACGTGCGCGACGGCCTCCTCGTACTCGGTCTGCGCGAGCGGGTTGACCGGCCCGAGCTGCTCGCGGCGGCGAGCGAGCCGTTCGAGCCGGGAAGTCAGCGCCTGTCGCTCATCGCCGGCAAGCTCGGTGTCGGCGGGCTCGGCGGGGAGCTCCAGCTTGCTCGCGAGCTCGCCAAGATCGTGCGTGGACTCGTCGACCCGGTCCCGAGCCCGCTGGAGCCGGACCTGGCAGTCGGTCAGCCGCTCGTTGCCCTGGCGGAGCTGCCCGTGGAGCGTCGCCTCGCGCTGAGCGCAATCCCTGAGCTCGGCCGCGACGTGCTCGCCGGCCTCCCGGTCTGAGCGCAGCGCGAGCTCGAACTGCTCGCGGCGCTCTGAGATCGCGCTCGCCACGTGCTCGAGCGCATCGATCAAGGCGCGTACGGTGGGCACCAGCGCCTCGTCCCGCTGCGTTGCTTCGTGCAGGCGCTCGATCCGCGCCTGGCGGTCGTCGCGCTCGCGCTGCTCGCGCTCGCGGGCGGCCCTGGCCGCGCCGAGCTCGGCGGACACCTGCATGCGATGCCCGGCGTCGGGGCCGTCATCGGGGGCCGCCCGCCGGCGCTCGATCGCCGCCGCGATCCGCCGCTCCTCCTCGCTCGCCTCGTCGCGCTGACTGACGGCCGCGCGGTGCGCCGCGATCGCGTTCTCGGACTCCGCCTCGGCACCAGCCACCACCTCGCCGTGGCGCTCGAGCGCGGCGCCGGCTGCTTGCTCGGCCTGCACGGCGGCCTCGCTCGCCCGGACCAGCGTGTCGCGGCGGTTGCGCTCGGCCAGGACGCGCTCCTCGCCCACCGCCGGCGCCTGGCGCAGCTCCCGTGAGCGCGAGGACCACACCCGACCGGACAGCGTGACCGCGACTCCGTCGAACCGGTCGGGCAGCCGCTCGAGGCTCTCGACGACCCACACGCCGTGGAGCAACGCTCGCGCGAGCGCGGCCGCTTGCGCCGGGCCGTGGACGTGGCCGGCGAGCGGCTCCGCTCCGTCCTGCGGCGGGGGCTCCGTGGTCGCCGGCGCCTCCAGTGGACCATCAGACGGGGCCACGAGCGCACGGCCGCCATCGGCGCCGGCGCGATCGAGCAGGGCGCCGGCGGCTGCACGGTCGCCGAGGACCGCCGCGCGCAGCCGTCCGTCGAGCGCGGCCGCGACCGCTAGCTCGTAGCCCGGATCGACCTCGAGCTGGTCGGCGAGGACCGTGGCACCGCCCGGGGCGGCGGTCTGGCTGCGCAGGAACTGGTTGCAGGCGGCTAGCTCGCCGCCCACCCGCGCGGCCTCACGGCGGGCGGCCTCGACCGCGCGCTCGGCCTCGCGCAGCTCGCCTCGCACCTGCTCGAGTCGCTCCCGTGCCTGCTCGCGGACGGCCCGCGCCTGCTCGACGGTCTTCGCCCGCTCGCCGACGGCCGCGCCCGCGGCCCGCAGCTGCCCCTCGAGCTCGGCGAGCTGGCGCACGAGCTCGGCTTCGCGGTCGCGGTCGAGCCGGGCGAGCACCTGCTCGAGCTCGGCGATCCGCGCGTCGATCTGCGGATCGGGCACGTCGGCCTGCGCGGCAGCTCGCAACCTGGCTAGATGCTCGCGCCCGCTACTCAGGCGTCCCTCGATGTTCCGCTGCGCCGCCCGCACCGCCTCGGCGCGGTAGGACACGCGATCGCCGGCGGACTGTGCGAGGAAGCACCGTCGCGACAACTCCTCGCGATGGGCGCTGCGCCCCGCCAGGGCCTCCTCGGCCGCCTCCCGGCGACCGGCGACCTCGGTGAGCTCGCGTTCGACCCGCTCGCGCTCGGCGCGCGCCTGCGCGGTAGCGGCCTCGGCGCCGGCGAGCTCGGCCTGGTGGCGGCGCAGATCGTCGCGGCCGAGCTCCCACCGCGCCTCGAGCGTCTGGCGCTCGAGGCGGGCATGCAGCTCCGCTGCCTCCGCCTGGCGCTTCAGCGGCCGCAGGCGTGAGCGGGCCTCCCGCTCGACGTCGAGGGCGCGATCGAGGTTGTCCTGGGTGCGGGCGAGCTTCAGCTGCGCGCGGCGCCGGCGCTTGCGGTGTTTGCCGAGCCCGGCTGCCTCTTCGATCAGCATCCGGCGGTCGCGCGGCTTGGAGGTCACGATCGATTCGACCCGACCCTGGGAGATGACCGAGTGCATCTCCTTGCCCAGGCCGGTGTCGGACAGTACCTCGATCACGTCGACGAGCCGGCAGCGGGCGCCCGCGAGCCGGTACTCGCCTTCACCGCCGCGGTCGAGCCGCCGCAAGATCGAGACCTCGGGCGCGCCGAGCCCGAGCATCCCCTCGCTGTCGTCGAGCACGAGCTCGACCTCGGCGCCCCGGGCGCCCTGACGGCCGGGAGACCCGCCGAAGATCACGTCCTGCATCGACTGGCCGCGGACGGCCAGCGGCGACTGCTCGCCGAGCGCCCACAGGACCGCGTCGGTGATGTTGGATTTGCCCGATCCGTTCGGCCCCACGATCACGCTGACGCCGGGTCCGAACTCGAGCTTGGTCCGGTCCGGGAACGACTTGAAGCCCTTGAGGACGATCGATTTCAGGTACATAGCGGTCTAGTTGGGGTGGGGTGTGTGGGACCGAATGTTCATCCCAGCGCCTCGAGCGCCACCTGTGCGGCCTCCTGCTCGGCGTCCTTCTTGCTCCGGCCCGTCCCCCGGCTCACCTCGACGCCGGCGATCGTGGCGCTGACCGAGAACACCCGGTCATGGGGCGGTCCTTGCTCGTCGACGACGTCGTAGGTCACGAGCGCGCCCTTGCGCGCCAGCCGCTCCTGGAGCGCCGACTTGAAGTCGACGGGATGCTCGAGGGCGTCCTCGATCTCGGGCGCGAACGCCGCCACCACGGCCGCGGCGGTGCGGTCGTAACCGTAGGTCAGGAAGCAGGCGCCGATAACCGCCTCGATCACCGACGCCAGCACACGCTCGGTCCCCACCAGCGCCGGCACCGTCGAGGCCACTCCCGGTGGCGCCGCCGCGGTGAGGCGCTCCGGCACGCCGAGCCGGTCGGCGACCTCCCGGCAGGAGCGACCCGAGACCGCCTGGGCCCGGATCTTGGTCAGCCTCCCGGGGCCGAACCGCTCGGCCTCGAGCCGCGGGAAGAGATGCGAGGTCACCGCGAGCGCGAGCACGCTGTCGCCGAGGAACGCGAGGCGCTCGTAGGAGTCCGATCGTCGCGCCGTCCACGAGGCATGGGTGAACACCGAGGTCGACAGCTCCTCGGGCAGCCCGTCGAGTAGCTCCCGGAGGAGCGCCGGCGAGTCACTCGCGAGTAGACGGCGCTTCGCGCTCACTCAGCATCGGGACCTGCGCCCGCCGACGCCGGTGCATGCGTCTCGCCACCGCTGGCGCCCAGCACGAACTCAACGGCTTCGCCGACGGTCCGGATCTTCGCCGCCTGTTCGTCGGAGATCCGCACGCCGTAGGAATCCTCGAGCTCCTGCACCAGCGTGTAGAGGTCCAGCGAGTCGGCGTCGAGGTCTTCTTTGAAGCGGGTCGACTCGGAGATCACCCCCGGATCCACCTCGAGCTCGTCGGCGAGATAGCCGCGGATCACCTGAAAGATCTGCTCGCGGGTCATAGGGGGCGCTCGAATGCGCTCGTATCTGCCGGGGGAGCCACTTAGCTCGAAACCGTAGCCGTCGCTTCGGACGGGCCACCGTCTCGCTCGCGGTCCGGCCCATCGCCTCCCGGAGCGGGTCGCAGCGCGCCCGCCTGCTGGAGCGCCGTGCGGGTCCGGCCGATCACGTCGTGCTGCACGCCGCGCGCAGCCACGTCGATCGCCTGGGCGAAGCCCCGCGCGGTGAACCGGCCGTGGGCGACGACGCCGAGTTGCCGCAGCCCGAGCATGTACGCGCCCCCCGGGCCTTCGGGATCGATCGCGTCTCGCAACCGTTGCATCGTCGGCGCGATCAGCCAGCTCCCGACGCGCCCCCGCATGTTGGTGTTCGCGGTCTCGGTGACGAGCCGCAGGGCCCGGCTCGATACCCCTTCGATCAGCTTCAACGTGATGTTGCCGGTGAAGCCGTCCATCACGACCACGTCGGCCACGCCCTCGGGGATCTGCGTCCCCTCGACGTTGCCGACGAAGTTCAGGCCGGCGCCTCGCGCGCCGGCGAGCTGCTCGTGCACGGAGACGAGATCCGGCGTGCCCTTGCCCGGTTCCTCGCCGTTGGACAGGAGCGCGACCCGCGGAGATTCGATCCCGAGCACGGCCTGGGTGAAGGCCGACCCCATGTGCGCGAACTGCACGAGATGCTCGGGACGGCAGGTTACGTTGGCACCGACGTCGAGCAGCAGGATCGGGCCGCGGCCGGGATTCGGCAGCGGTAGCGCGAGCGCCGGCCGGTATACGCCGCGGTCGCGCCGCAGGTTGAACAGGGCGGCCGCGAGCGCAGGACCCGTCGACCCCCCGGATACGAACGCCTGGGCGCGGCCGTCGGCGACCGCGCGGGTCGCCTGCACGATCGAGGCCTCCGGCGTCGTGCGCACCGCGTTCGCCGGGTCGGCCTTCTTGGCGATGGAGACCGGCGCGTCCACGACCTCGACGCCGTCCGGCACCGGCCCGATCTCGCCGGCGGGCCCGAACAGCAGGACGTGGATGCCGTTAGCCGCCGCGCGGGCAGCGCCCGCTGCGACCTCCCGGGGACCGAGATCGGCCCCGCCCGCATCCACGGCGACGGTGACCACGCCGGGCGCTCTCAGGCGATCCGGTCGTCCCGATCCGGGACGATGACCTCGCGGCCCTTGTAGCTGCCACACACTGGGCAGACACGGTGAGGCAGGCGCGGGCTGTGGCACGTCGGGCACGCGTTGTAGGTCGGCGCGCTGATCTTGTGCTGCGAGCGCCGCTGCGTGGTCCGCGCGTGGGACTGCTTCTGCTTGGGGACGGCCATCCGGGCAGTGTAGCCGTCACGGCCCCGACCAAACGCCGTCAGCGCTGCTCGAGCCGCATTACGAGAGCTACTCGAACCGGAGCTCCGAGAGCGCTGCCCAGCGTGGGTCCGGCTCGCGGTCGTGATGGTGATCGGGTCCGGCCTCGTTCAGATTGGCCCCGCACGCCGGGCACAGTCCCGCGCAACCTTCCCGGCACAGGAGGTTGGCGGGCACGGCCAGCGCCAGGGCGTCGCGCGCCCAGCCACGCAAATCGAGCACCCCGTCTTCGACGTACGGCGAGACCAGGTCGTCGATCTCGACCCGCTGCTTTGAGCGGCCACGTCCCGCGGCCGCCTCGTCCCGGAGGGCTCGGGCTTCGTTCGGCTGCGAGACCTCGCGCGCGTCGACCGCGAACGTCGGCGTCGCCGGCCCGAGGCAGCGCATGCACGGACCGACGAGCGTCGCCTCGAATCGAATGCGCAGCGCATAGCCGTTCCCCGTGGTCCGCGAGATGTCGAGGCGGACCGGCACCAGCTCGGGTTCGACCGGATACGTCTCGCCGGCGAGCGTGAACGGCTCGATTGCCACGAACAGCTCCCGCCGGCGCCCCTCGCCCGTGGTGAGGTGCAACCCACCGAGGTCGAACGTGTCGGTGCGAAGCGGCGACATCCCACATCGAGCTTACCGCCGACCTCCCGGGGCCTCGATCGGCGCCGGCGGGGTGTCGGTTCCGCGCCGGAGCCGCGATCATCCAACCGGTGTCGCGCTGGTTTCGCATGTACGGGTTCGCCGACGTGTTCGACGACCTGATCGTCGGCGCTTACCCGCTCGACGAGGACGACGTGGACGCGCTCGCCCGGCTGGGGATACGCCGAGTGCTCAACCTGAGCGAGGACGAGGAATACCGGCCGGGACAGCGTGAGGCAGTCGAGGACGCGCTCGCCGACGCCGGCATCGCCGAGGAGCGCCTCGGCCTGACCGACTACGGAGACCTGCCGGCCGACCGGATCGAGGCCGCGGTGCAGGAGATCAACCGCTGGCTCGACGCCGGCGAGCGCACCTATCTGCACTGCCGGGCGGGCTGGCAGCGATCCGCCGCGGTCGCCGCCGGAGTGGTCGCGGTCCGTTCCGGGATCGACATCGACGACGCGCTTGATTACGTCCGCCGGCGCAAGCCGTCGGCCGACCCATTGCCGCACCAGCGCGCTGATCTGCGGCGGTGGTGGGAGGCGCGGGTGGCGGCCGGCGGGTCGGGGCCGCCGACCGGTGATCCCGGACCGGCAACCGGCGGATCCGGTTCGGCTACCGGCGATACCGGACCGGAGCGCGACTAGTCCGCGGCGCGGAGCCGGCGCATCGTCAGCTGCTCGGGCGCGTCGTCGCGACGGCGCCCCTCGCCGGGGCCGGCACCGAGGTCGGCGGCGCGGACGCTCCGGGCGCTGACCGTGACCGGCTCGAGCTCGGGGAGCTCCCGGCCGGCCGCCACCGATCCGTGGTCCTCGAACCGGCGCGCCGCAGGGAGCACGCGTGCCTCGTAGGAGCCGACGGCGTCGTTGTAGGCGCGAACGGTGCTGTTCAGACGAGTGCCGAGCGTGGCGAGCAGGCTCGAGAGCTTCACCAGGCGACCGTGCAGCTCCCGCCCGAGCTCTGAGATCGCCTGGGCGGATTCCGCGACGCGCTCCTGCTGCCAGCCGTACGCGACCGCGTGAAGCATCGCGAGCAGCGTCGTCGGGGTGGCGATCAGTACCCGCCGCGCCATCGCGTCCTCGATCAGCCCGGGATCGACCTCGAGCGCCGCGCCGTACAGATGCTCGCCGGGCAGGAACATCACGACGAGGTCGGGGGCGGAGTCGAGACCCGCCCAGTAGGCCTTGTCGGCGAGCGCCTTAACGTGCCGGCGCAGCAGCCGCGCATGGTCGCGCAGGTGCCGCTGGCGCTCCTCCTCATCCCGGGCCTGGTAGGCATCGAGTACGCCCTGCAACGGCGCCTTGGCGTCGACGACGACATGCTTGCCGCCGGGCAGGTTGACGATCAGGTCGGGACGCAGCGTCGTCTCATCGCCGGCGACCGAAGACTGCTCGGCGAAGTCGCAGTACCTGACCATCCCGGCGAGCTCGACCACGTTGCGGAGCTGCATCTGACCCCACTGTCCGCGGGCGTTCGGCTTGCGCAGCGCGGTCACGAGCGCGCCGGTCTCGGTTCGGAGACGCTCGCCGGTGTCAGCAAGTGTCTTCAGCTGAGCCTCGAGCCGCCCGCGCGACTCCCGCCGCTCCTGATCGAGATGGAGCAGCTGGGCGTCGACCCGGCCGAGCTGCTCCTTGAGCGGGGCCACGAGCTGCTCGACCGCCTGCCGGCGCGTGTCGAGATCTCCTCTGGCCTCCGCCCGGGCGGCGTTCAGCTGGGCGCGGTTGAGCTCGGTCAGCTGGTCGATGCTCGACTTCAGCGCGTCGGCGCTCAACGCCTTGAACGAGACCGACAGCCGCTCCTGGGCGTCGGTCAGCGTCGCCAGACGTTCCTCGGCCAGCACACGCTCGTGCTCGAGGTCCGATCGGGCACGCACGAGCTCACGCTCGATCTCGCCGGCGCGCGCGGCCTCGACCGACAACGACCGCAGCCGGGGACGGACCGCCAACAGGACCGCGCCCGCGCCGGCAACCACACCGATGAGCAACCACAACGAGTTCATGGGACCGCTTAGGATCGCTGAGGCCTCGGACGGAAAGAAATCCCCGCAAAACGGCCGTTCCAGACGGCCTGCGAGAATCGCCCGTCGTGCCCGCCGATCGGATACGCCGCCGCGTGGTCGCGCACGGACGCGTTCAGGGCGTTTTCTTCCGCGACTCGGTACGCGAGCGAGCCCGGTCGCACGGCGTGTCGGGGTGGATTCGCAACCGCTCGGACGGCGCGGTCGAGGCCGTACTCGAAGGCCGGACCGACAATGTCGAGAGCGTCGTCAGGTTTTGCCGTACGGGTCCTCGCCAGGCCTCGGTCGAGCAGATCGAGATCACCGAGGAGGACCCCGAGGGGCTCAGCGGGTTCGAGATCCGCTAGGCGCGGGGTTCGGCGACCACGCCGCGCGCCGAACGGCCCGAACGCGCCGCGTCGAGCAGCGCCCCGAACAATCGGCTGCGGTCGTCGGCCTCGGGATGCCATTGCACGCCGAGCGCCCACCGCCCGTCGGCGAGCTCGATCGCCTCGGTCACATCGTCTGACTCCGCCCGACCCGTGACGACGAGGCCCTCGCCGAGGTCACGGACGGCCTGGTGGTGGTGGCAGCGGGCGATGTGGACCTGCTCGCCGACCGCGTCCGCCGCCAGCGAGCCGGGCGCGAGCTTGACCGTGTGCTCGTTGCCCTCGAACGTCCCGAGCACCTTGCGATGAGGGGTGCTGCCGTCGGCGGCGACCAGGTTCTGCTCGAGCGTGCCACCGAAGGCGACGTTCAGGATCTGCATGCCCCGGCAGATCGCCAGCACGGGCACGTCGCGCTCGATCGCGGCGCGCACCATTGCGAGCTCGAACTCGTCGCGCTCGGGATAGAAGGACTCGGTCGCCGGTTCGCGGGGGGCGTCGTACGAGGCGGGGTCGAGATCGGCGCCGCCGATCAGCATCAACCCGTCGAGCCAGTCGAGCAGCTCGACCGGCGGGCGCGTGTCGACCGCCAGCAGCACCGCCACCCCGCCGGCGCGCTGCACCGGCGCCACGTACGAGTCGGCGACGAGGTGGGCGTCCTGGTTCCAGAACGCCCAGCTGGCGCGCTCGCGCACGGCGCAGATGCCAATGACGGGACGGTGCGAATCACTCATGCGGACGAACTTTGGCGCTGGACCTGGCATATACGCAGCCTCATCGCCAAGGTCCGACGTTAGCGGTGGCGGTCGAAGACCACCAGCGCATCAGCGAGCGAGCGCCGCTATGAGACTTCGGCGGGCTCTTCCTTGCCCGCCAGCCGCTCGCGCCCCCGGCGCACGGCCGCGATGAACTTCGAGAGGTTGACCTCGAGCGTGTTCAGGATCTCGTCGGCGTAGTCCTCCGCACCGAGCCGGATCTCGCGCTCGCGGGCGCGGGCGTCCTCGATGATGTCCTCGGCGCCGCGCTCGGCCTGCTTGGTGATCTCCTCCTCGGAGACCATCCGCTCCTGGCGCTCGCGGGCCTCCTTGACGATCCGCTCGGCCTCGCGCTTGGCCTCGGCCAGCATCTCCTGGCGCTCCTTGACGATCCACCGCGCCTGCTTGATCTCCTCGGGGATCGTGGCGCGCATCTGGTCGAGGATGTCGTAGATCTCCTCCTTGTCGACCCGGACCTGATCGGTCAGCGGCACCGCTCGCGCGTTGTGCACCAGATCGTCAAGCTTGTCGATGAGTACCAGGACATCCATCCCAAACCTCTGTTTCGTTAGCGGCTGAGCCGTTCCTTCAAGGCGCTGGCGACCTCTGCGGGAACAAGATCCTCGATGTCCCCGCCGAACGTGGCAAGTTCCTTGATGCCGCTTGAGCTCAGGAAACTGTACTTGGCGGACGCCATCAGGTAAACGGATTCGATCTCCGGGTCCTGCCGGCGGTTCAGCTGATTCATCTCTAGCTCGTACTCGAAGTCGGAGATCGCGCGCAGGCCCTTGACGATCGCCATCGCGCCGCGTTCGCGCGCGAAATCGACCAACAGGGTGCTGAACGGCTCCACTCCGACGTTTGGAAAAGACTCCGTCGCGCCCTGCAGGAACCCCACTCGCTCCTCGGTGCTGAACACCGTGCTGCCCTTGCGCCACGGCAGGTTCACGACCGCCACGATCACCCGGTCGTACATCTTCGAGGAGCGGGCGATGACGTCGAGATGCCCGTTCGTGACCGGGTCGAACGTGCCGGGACAGATCGCGATGCGGTTGTCAGGTGCCATGGATTCGGACCAAAGTGTCTCCGTAGCGGCGCTCGTCAAGCAGCGCCAGGTCGAGTTCGAGCGGCGCACGCCGGTCGCTCTCGGCCACTACCCGGGCACCGGGCGCCAGAACCGGTCCCAACGCTGCCGAGAGCTCCTGCCCGAGCGTGCTCGCGTGCCGATATGGAGGATCGAGGAACACCAGATCGTATTGACGAGCGTCCCGGCGTGCCCTTTCGAGGTATGCCCGAGCCGCCATGCGGTACACGTCGGCGCGGACCCCCACCCCCTCGAGGTTGTGCCGGATAGCCGTCACGGCGGCCGCGGAGGAGTCCACGAGCACCGCCTCAGCCGCCCCGCGAGAGAGCGCCTCGATCGCCAGCGCCCCCGAGCCCGCGAACAGGTCGAGCACCCGCGCCCCCTCCACCGAGACCAGGATCGAGAACAGCGCCTCGCGGACCCGATCCGAGGTCGGCCGGGTCGAACCACCGCGCGGCGCGAGGAGCCGGTGCCCGCGAAACGCGCCGGCGACGACCCTCACGCCCGGATCGGCGCCTGCGCCTCGGCGCCGTAGGCGAGTACGAGCGCGTCTGCGAGCAGCGCGTGCTCGGGTTCGGCCAGCTCGGGATCGCCGGACACGACCTCCTCGGCGTAGCGTCGCGCCCGCTCGAGCAGCTCCGCGTCGCGGGGCAGCTCGGCCACACGGAACTGCGCCAGCCCGTGCTGGCGCGTTCCGACGAGCTCTCCCTCGCCGCGCAGCTCGAGGTCGACCTCCGCGAGCTTGAACCCGTCGGTGTGCTCGGCCAGGGCCCGCAGCCGCAACGAGTCTTTCGCCCCGAACAGCAGGCAGATCGAATCGTGCGACCCGCGCCCGATCCGGCCCCGGAGCTGGTGCAACTGCGAGATCCCGTAGCGGTCGGCGTCCTCGACGAGCATCACGGTCGCGTTCGGCACGTCGATCCCAACCTCGATCACGGACGTCGCCACCAGCACATCCGCCGCGCCCGAGGCGAACGCGGCCATCGCGGCCTGCTTGGCGGCCGACCGCAGCTGGCCGTGCACGAGCACGACCTCGAAGTCGCGGAGCTCGCCGGCGCGGAGCCGCTCGAACTCCGCCGTGGCCGCGCGCGCCTGCAGCAGGTCGGACTCCTCCACCAGCGGGCACACCACGAACGCCTGGCGGCCGGCACGGAGCTCGTCGCGGATCCGCTCGTACGCGCGCGCCCGTTCACGGTCGGTGGAGCACACGTAGGTCTTGATCGGCCGCCGTCCGGCTGGGAGCTCGCGCAGCAGCGTAAAGTCGAGATCGCCGTATCCGGCCAGCGCGAGCGTCCGCGGGATCGGGGTCGCGGTCATGTGCAGGACGTGCGGACGCCCTTCGTCGGAGTCGCCGCCGGCCTTGGCGTCAAGCGCGGCCCTTTGGCGGACGCCGAACCGGTGCTGCTCATCGACGACGGCAACGCCGAGCCGCGCAAACTGCACCGCGTCCTCGATCAGCGCGTGGGTCCCGACGATCAGCGGCAGCTCCCCGGACGCGAGCTTGCCGAGCAGGTCCGTGCGGCGGCGCGCGGGCGTCGATCCGGTCAGCAACCCGAGCGGCACCACCGACCCCGGCATCAGCTTCTGGATCGTCGCGAAGTGCTGCTCGGCGAGCGTCTCGGTCGGCGCCATCAGCGCCCCCTGGTAGCCGTGCTCGACCGCCCGCAGCAACGCGTACAGGGCAATGACGGTCTTTCCCGACCCGACCTCGCCCATCAGCAGCCGCTGCATCGGCACGTCCCGCGCCAGGTCGCGATCGACGGCGTCGATCGCCAGCGACTGATCTCCGGTCAGCGAGAACGGGAGCATCTCCGACAGCCACCGCGCGGTCAGCTTGGGCTCGGAGTCGAGCACGGGCGCGGTGCTCGACGCGCGGCGGCGCTGCCGCCGGCGGAGCAGCACCAGCTGCACGAGCAGCAGCTCGTCGAAAGCCAGGCGGCGCCGCGCGACGTCGAAGCCCGAATCGGACCCGCCGGGGAAGTGGGCCTCGGTCAACGCCGTCGCCCGGTCGGGCAGCCGCTCGCGCGCTCGCACCAAGGCCGGCAGCGGCTCGACCACCTCGTCGAAAGCCGCCCGGTGCTCGGTGACCAGCGCCAGGATCTGGGTCGAGGACAGCCCCTCTGTGGCCGGGTAATGAGCCACCACGCCGCCCGCCCCGGCGTCGCCGCCCGACACCGCGTCGCCGGTCCGTGCGTGAGCCTGGACTCGGAACCTCTGACGTCCCTCGAACTTGCCGTGGAGCGCCAGCCGCGTTCCGACCGGGTAGCGCTGCTCGAGCCACGGCTGGTTGAAGAACGTCGCCTTCATCGCGCCGCTGGCGTCTGCGACCGTCGCCTCGACCAGCGGGCGCATTCCGCGCCGGCGCACCGACCGCGACGAGATGCTTCGGACCTGGACGACGACGGTGGCGCTGTCGCCGGGGACGAGCTCGGCAACCGCACGAGCCTCGCGCCGGTCGCGCGGCAGGTGCAGCAGCAGGTCCTCGACCGTCGCCAGCCCCAGGGACTCGGCGGCCTTGCGCGTCTTCGCCCCCTCGAGCGACAGCGCAGCAGATAGCCTCGACGGCCGGGGGTAGCGCACCGGAGCCGCCTCGAGCTCGGACGGATCGAGCGGATCTGAGGTCGCAAACGCGGTGGCGCCCATCAGCGCCAGATCATGACCGCAGCCGCGGTCACTATTCAGCTGCCAACAGCCACCAGTGGGCCTGCTGACCGCCGTCAGAAAGCTCGAACTCGACATCACCATGAGCGAGTGCCTGGACCGTCCCGTCGTCCAGCGGTGCTTCGGCACCCCGCAGGCAGGTGATCAGCTCGGCGTCGTGCGCGAGCTGTTCCAGCACCTCCCTGAGCGCCTCCCGGGGCCGGCCCCAGGCGACGATCTCCTCCTCGACGAACCCGACCGCATCGCCGGCGCGGAACCGGCCCTGAGCGTCGTCCAGCACCGCAGGCGCGACCGCGCCGGTGCGGACATGCTCGAACGCCCTGGTCATCGAGGCCGCGTTCTGGCCCGCACTACGCGTCGGATCAAGGGTCACCGCAGCCGCAAGTCCGGCCTGGGGCGACAGCGACGGGACCACGGACACCGCCTTGTCCGAGAGTTGGGCGGCGCGCCGGGCCGCTTTAAGGGCGTTCGGGCTATTCGGTAGCACGACGACCTGCTCGGCCTCGATCGCGTGGATCGCCGCGAGCAGCTCGTAGCTCGATGGCGAGAGTGACGGGCCGCCGTCGAGCGCGCGCACACCGAGGCTCTCGAACAGCGACTGCATCCCTGCGCCGCTGGCAACTGCGACCGCGCCGCACACGACCGGCTCGTCGTTCGCAAGGCGCCCGTCGCGCTCTGAGACCTGCACGCGCATATCGGCGACGTCGAGATGCGAGACGGCTCCGTGCGACGAGAACACCGCGGTGACCCGGTCGGGATCGTCGGTGTGGATGTGCACTTTGACCGTCGCCTGATCGCCGACGATCAGCAGCGAGTCGCCGAGCTGCTCGAGCGCCGGCGCGAACCGCCGCTGCTCGAGATCGGTCCCGGTGACCGCGAAGCTCGCGCAGTATCGGAACGTCGTCGACGAGTGCTGCGGATGGGTGACGCGGGCCGTCGCGGGGTGCTGGAGCGGCGCCCGTGCGGCGCCGCGCAGCGCGCCGACGATCCCGGCGACGAACGCCGTGAGGCCATACCCGCCGGCGTCGACGACGCCGGCGTCGCGCAGCGCCGGGAGCAGTTCGGGCCCTCGAGCGACTGAGCTCTCGCCTGCCTGCAGCGCGCGCTCGATCACGGCGGCGATCACCGCGTTCTGGTCCTCGGGGCTGGCGTCCGGGGCCAGCCGGGAGTCGCGCATCCGAGCGGCCTCGGACGCGACCTGAACGCCCATTTCGCGCACCACGGTCAGGATCGTGCCCTCGACCGGTTCGCGCACCGAGCCGTAAGCCTGGTCGGCGGCGCGGGCCAGGGCGGCGCTGATCAGCACCGGGTCGACGAGCTCGCCCGGCCGGCTGGCGAGCTCCTCGGCGGCGCCGCGGATCAGCTGCGAGAGGATCACCCCGGAGCTCCCGCGGGCGCCGAGCAGGGCGGCGCGGGCGACCGAGGCCACTATCTCATCGCGGCCGACACGCGCGATCGTCCCGTCCGGCGGCGCTATCGCCAGGCGGTCGAGCTCCTCGACGACCGCGCGCAGCGTCAGCACCATGTTGTCGCCGGTGTCACCGTCGGCGACCGGGAAGACGTTGAGCTCGTTGACCTGCTCGCGGCGCGCCTCGAGCGCCGCCAGCCCCGCCTCGAGCACGGCACGGAACCGGAGCAGGCTCAGGTCCGACCCGGTCGGGTCAGGGGTCGGGTCCTGCGCGGTCGGGTCGAGGCTCAGGTCCGACCCGGTCAGGTCGGGGCTCGGGTCCTGCGCGAGCCCCCGAGCCGTGTCAGTCACTTGGCTTTAGCGACCTTGCCGGCCTTGAGGCAGCGGGTGCAGACGTAGACCCGCCGAGGCGTGCCGTTGTCGTCAATCCGGACCCGCTGAAGGTTCGGGTCGAACCGCCGTCTGGTGGCGACCATCGAATAGCTGCGCGAGTTGCCGAACGCAGGTCCCTTACTGCACACGTGACATACCTTGGCCATGGCGGGCGAGTATAGCTTCCGGGGGGGCGAGCCCGGGGCGGGCCTGGGGCGGCGGCGGGCGGCGGGGGGCGGGCGGGCCGAGATGGGCGGGCGGGCGGAGGCGGGCGTGGTCCTAATCAAAAGCGCACAGGCTTTTTCAGACACTCTCCGCGAAGGTTCGTATGCTTCCAGACGGGTAATGAGGCGTTTCGATGGGTAATCAATCCCACCCGGACGCGCGCGTTCGGAAGGATCTGGGGCTTCCGGACCGATACGCGGCGCTCCGCCACATAGCCAGCGGCGGCATGGCTTCGGTGTGGTGCGCCCGCGATCGCGCGCTCAGCCGAAACGTCGCAATCAAGCTGCTTGCTGAGCGGTTCGCCGACGACCACGATGCCAACGCGCGGTTCGTCCGCGAGGCGCGCGCTGCCGCCCGGCTGTCGGGCCACCCCAACGTCGTGATGATCTACGACGTTGGCGAGACCGAGGCGGACGGGCGGGCGTTCATCGTGATGGAGTTCCTCGCCGGCGGCACCGTCGCCGACGCGATCCGGGTCGATTCGGTCCGCCGCGTGCACGCAGTCAAGTGGCTCCAGGAAGCCGCCTCCGCGCTCGATTTCGCCCACAGCCGCGGCGTGCTCCACCGCGATATCAAGCCCGCGAACCTGCTGCTCGACCGCGACCGGACCCTGCACGTGGCCGACTTCGGGATTGCCAGGCTCGGCACAGAGGACACGATCACCGGCACCGGCCAGGTCCTCGGCACGGCCTCGTATCTCGCTCCCGAGCGGGCGCTGGGCCAGCCCGCCACCGCCGCCAGCGATCGGTACTCGCTCGCAGTGGCGGCGTTCGAGCTGTTGGTCGGCGAGCGGCCGTTCGCCGCCCGGCATTTCGCAGCGCAGGCGCGCCAGCACATCGAGGAGGAGCCGCCGGCCGCCAGTCTGCTCAATCGCACGCTCCCCGAATCGGTCGACGCGATCCTCGCTCGTGGCATGGCCAAGCGGCCGGAGCAACGGTGGCCGACCGCGCAAGATTTCGCCCAGGCGCTCGAGAACGCGCTCACCGAGGCGGCGACGAGGTCCCATTACCGGGTCGCCGCCGCCGCGCCGGCCCGACCCCCGAGAGGACCCGCAACCCATTCGACGACCGTGCGGCGCCCAGCGCCGCGAACCGCGTCGCACCCACCGGCGGCGGCGCGCCCGTCCCGGTCGGTGGGCCGTCGCACTCGAATCCCCGCGCTGGCGGCACTGATCGCCGGAGCGGCCGCGGCGGTGGCGATCGCCGGGACGATCGGCAGCGGTGGACACTCAGCGCAATCCTCGTCGAGCGTTCAGCGACAGGCCTCGGCGGCGACCCACACCCACGCGCCGGCGCCGGCGAAGCCGCCCTCCCCGAAGCCGCGGACGACGCAAACCCAAACCGTCACCGCCACGCCCGCCGCGGCGACCACGCCCCCGCCGACCGCGGACACGCTCGAAGCACGCGGCCACGAGCTGCTGGCCGAAGGCAACTACAGCGCCGCGCTCCCGGCTCTCCGGCAGGCCGTCAACGCCGCCAACCCGAGCAGCCTGACATACGCCTATGCGCTGTACGACTACGGCCGCGCGCTGCTGCTCGCCGGCGATCCGAAGGCCGCGGTCACGGTGCTCTACCAACGCCTGCAGATCCCCAACCAGACCGGCGCGGTCAGGCAGGAGCTGCAGCTCGCGCTGCTCGCGCTCGGGCAGAACGCTCAGAGCGGCGGCGCCGGCGCCGTGCCACCGGGGCACCATCACGATCACGGCGGCGCCGGTGGCGGACCCGGTGGCGGCGGCCCCGTCGGTCCTCCGGGACAGGGAACGCCCGGCCAGGGCGGCGACGACCAGGGGGACTAGGGCGCGGGGCGGCTCGCTGCGCCGCTCACGGTCGCGACCGTGAGCGGCGGCGCCTCCGTATGACGGGTTGGCGTTAGGTTGTGGATTGCTTGAGTGCTTCTTGTCGGCGTAGGCGTTCGCCGGCGATGACGGCGTCGTGGCGTGTGCGGACGTCGAGTTTGCGTAGGAGGCTTTTGACGTGGCTGTAGACGGTTAGGGGTGAGAGGACGAGTTGGTCGGCGATTTGTTGGGTGGTGGCGCCTTCGCTGAGCATTTCGATGATTTCCCATTGTCGGTTCGTTAGTCGGCTGCGTAGTGGCCGCCATCCGGTGGCGGGTACTTCTCGTAGTGCTTGGAGTAGGGATGGCATGACTGGTTGGGAGATGATTACTTCGCCGTCCGCGACTCGTCCGACGAGGTCCGCGAGGTTTTGGGGGTCGATGTCTTTGCCGATGTGTCCGACGGCGCCGGCGCGGAGCGCGGCGATCGCGGTCGGGTGGTCGGTGTCTGAGACGGTGAGGACGAGGATGTCGGGGGTGTTCTCGAGGAGTTTCTGGACGAGGTCGATCCCGCCGCCGGGTGGGAGGCCGATGATCGCGATGGTTGGGCGGTAGTGGCGGGCGAGTTCGAGCGCTTCGCGGTTGTTCTGGGCGGTGTGGATGACGCCGATTCGGTCGTTGTCACGGAGCGCGAACCGGATCATGCTTCGCGCGAGGGCGTCGGGGTCGGCGACGAGTACCCGCAGGCGCGCGGCATCGGGGGGCCTCACCGATGCCGCCGCCAACTGTGAGCTGGTCAGAGCGGGGTTCACCACCTGCGCTCCTCGCCTCGGCTGAGCGCCAGCGCCCGCTCGCGCGCGATCGCCGCGATCTCGGGGTGATCACACGCTTGCGCCTGCTGGTAGGCCCGCAGCGCGCCTTGGGGGTCGTTCCAGCGTTCGAGCAGGACCCCGAGTCTGAGCGCTCCGTGGGCATGACCGCGTTCGGCGGCGCGACTGTACGCCTGCGCCGCGCCGGGGTAGTCGCCGATTCTCTCGAGCAGCATCCCGAGACTCGCCGGCGCGGTCGGATCGCCCCGCGCCTCTGCCCGCTCGTAGGCGGCCGCCGCGTGCTCGAGTTCACCGCGACCCTCGAGCAGGACGCCGAGATTGAGCGCGCCGCCGGGGTCCTGGCGCGCGTCGGCTCGCCGGTACGCGGCCTCCGCGCCGGCCATGTCACCGCCTTGTTCGAGCAGCACCCCGAGATCGGCGGCCGCGGCGCCGTCGCCCCGCTGGTCAGCGCGGTGATAGGCGGCGATCGCCTCCTCCATCTCACCCCGCTCCACGAGCAACGCAGCCAGGTTGAACGCGCCGTCGGCGCTACCCCCCGCGTCCGCCCGCCGGTACGCCGCCTCCGCGCCCGCGAGATCACCTCGATGCTCAAGCAGCACCCCGAGATTGGACGCGGCTGCCACATCACCGAGCTCATCAGCGGACCGGTACGCGCGCTCCGCTCCCTCCACGTCCCCCTGCTCGAGCAACCGGAACCCAAGCTCAACGGCCCGCTCCGCCTCCACACCCGAGTCCAGACCAGCACGCACGGCCGACTCGGGCTGCGGCTGAGGCAAATCCTCGGCTTCGACCGCCCCGGGTTCAACCGCCGCGGGTTCAACCGCCGCGGTTTCAACCGGCGGGGGTTCGACGGGCGGGGGTTCGACGGGCGGGGGTTCGACGGGCGGGGGTTCAACCGCCGCAGCCTCCACCGCCGCGGCTTCGACGGGTGCGGGTTTGACCGCTGCGGGTTCGACGGGCGTGGTGGTCACCGTCCCGCCGTCCACAGGCCGTGGCTCAACGGTCGCCAACCCGCGCCGGCGGCGACCGACGAGCCACACGCCGCCCGCGAGCGTCGCGAGGCCGATCAGAACCGCCAGCACCAGCACCACCGGCCACGAGCTCCCCTTCGGCCGGGTCGCGCCGGTTGGCCGGGTCGCCCGCTTGGGCCGGGTCGCTTGCCGTGTGCTCGGACGCGACCGCTTCGGAACGGTCGTCCGCCGGCGACGCGACCGCGACACCGTCTTCGGGCGCGGCCCGGGCGTGGGGTGAGCGGCCGGCCGCCGCGGGGCGGGCACGATCTTCAGCTCGCGGAATGTCCGCGGGCCGGCGATCCCATCGACCCCTAGACCGTGAGCCGCCTGAAAACGACGCACCGCGCCCGTCGTCAGCGGCCCGTAGCGACCATCGATCGGTCCCGGCGAATACCCGTCACGACGAAGCCGCAACTGCAGTCCGCGGACACCTCCGGACCCGTGGCCGGAGTCACCCGCCCCCGGATAAAACACCGTCGACGGTGCCCGCAACGCCGCGAGCGTGACCGGCCCCGCGATCCCATCCACCCGCAGTCCGTGAGCGCTCTGAAACCGCTGCACCGCCCGCTCAGTCCTCGGGCCATAACGCCCATCGATCGGCCCCGGGGAGTCCCCGACGCTATCCAGACGATCCTGCAGCGCGCGGACAGCCACCGCGCTCGCGCCGCCTCCATAGCCGCTTCCAAACGCCAGCACCACCGGATTCGCGGGGTGCACGGCCGGGGTGGACGCATGCGCCGGGTCCGCGCGCCGCGCCGGCGCGGCCAACGCGCGGGCCGGCTCGACAGCCAGAACCAGAATGCCCGCCGCCAGCAATAACACCGTGTATTTCGTGGCCGAGACCGCACTGGGCAGAAGCCGTCGCTCGCGACGCAACCGGCCGTCGAGGCGACAATGCTCCCCAACGCCGTGGACCGATACGCCACGCCGCCAGGTCTCCGCCAACGCCCAATCTGAGCATGACATGAGATCGTTCTCCTATAGCTAGAAACCAATGCACCCGGGCAGGGGTCACCCGGCTGCGCTTACCTGGGGAGACCGACCTCGGTCCTAACCAGGCTGCTCTAGCAACAGAAGAAGCGGCTCAGGCGCACGCGACAACGCGAACGCCCGCAACGCGAGCGTCACGCCCGGCACATACAAAACCGTCTCAGAACACGGCGTCGCCGCGCCCGAAGACCCACCCGCACCGCCAGCAGAGGCACCCTCGCCACCACCACCAAACCCCGCGCCAGTCAGAACCAGCGCCGTCGGACCGGCAGGCTCACGATCACTCCTGCCCGTCGATCCCACCGAGCCCCGTGAAACTCGCGAGCCAACGACGTGCCCGCCAACGAACGGGAAGAAAACCCCCGCCGCCCGACGCCCCAGCCACTCCAACGCCCCCGACCGACCCGCGCCAACATCCACCCGCACCGCCCGACGCCCGCTCCGCGCCACGGTCAGACCCGTCGCAACGGCGACCGTCTGCGCCGCGATCGCGGCATGCTGGACCGGGATCGCGGCGTGCTCGATCGGGGTCGCGGCGCGCTGGACCGGGGTCGCGACACCCTGAGCGGGCGCCGCGATCCGCTGCGCGGCCGGGGTCGCGGCCGGCGCTTGAGTCCCCGCGCTCGCGCCGGACGCCGGGGATCCCACATCAGTCCGGGCCGGAGCAGACACACGAGCCGAAGGCTCGACAGCCTGCGACGCCAGCACGGTCACAGACGACGCCGCAGCAGCGCCAGCGCCACCGCCGATCGACGGGACCACCGGGAGATCCCCGGCAACCGCGTGCACCACAGGAGCGACCGTCTGGGCCAGCGAGGACACCGACTGAGTCAGGGGAGCCACCGCCTGCGCCACCGGAGCGGCCGCCTTCGCGACCGACTGCACCACCGGCGCCACCGCCTGCGCCACCGGAGCCGCCGCCTGACCGACCGACCGCACCACCGGCGCCACCGCCTGCGCCACCGGAGCCGCCGCCTTCGCCACCGCCTGCACCACCGGCGCCACCGTCGTCGCCACCGGAGCGGCCGCCTGCACCACCGGCGCCACCGGAGCGGCCGCCTTAGCAACCGTCTGAACCACCGGAGCCGCGGCCTTCGCCACCGGTGCCGACGCCTGAGCAACCGTCTGCACCACCGGAGCCGCCGCCTTCGCCACCGGAGCCGCCGCTTTGGCGACCGTCGACACAACCGGCGCGGCGGCCTGCGTCACGGGGGCGGTCGCCTTTGCAACGGCCTGCACCACCGGCGCCGCCGTCTTCGTCACCGGAGTGGCCGCCTTAGCAACCGTCTGGACCACCGGTGCCGCGGCCGTCGCCACGGGAGCGGCCGCCTTAGCAACCGTCTGCACCACCGGCGCCACCGCCTTCGCCACCGGTGCCGCCGCCTTCGCGACCGTCTGCACCACCGGCGCCGCGGCCTTCGCCACCGGCGCTGCGGTCTTCGCCACCGGAGCCGCCGCCTTAGCGACCGTCTGCACCACCGGGGCCGCGGCCTGCGTAACCGGCTTCGCCACCGGAGCCGCACCCTTCGCCACCGTCGACACAACCGGCACCGCGGCCTTCGCCACCGGTGCCGCCGCCTTGGCCACCGTCGACGCCACCGGCGCCGCGGCCTTGGCGACAGGAGCCGCCACCGGCGCGGCGGCGGACGTGGCCTGGGCTGCGGGCCCAACGGCCGGGGCGACACTCGCGACTCCGCTCGAGGCGGCGCTCGCAACCGCGCTCGAGGCGACACTCGCGACGGCGGTCGAACCAGAGGTCGGCAGGACGCCCGCGGATGCTGTCCAGATCGGGCCCACGACGATCGCGATCGCAGTCGCGAGCAGTAGCGCGCAGGCTGTCACCGGGAGCCGCTTCATGCTCCTACCGCACTCTGCGTTCGCCGAAGCTGACTGTCGCCATCCGATCCTCTCCTCAACGCGCCGCGGGGGTACCCACGACGTCCAGCAATCACGAAGATCGCCAATAGTTAGGTATCCCGGCTGATGTCTCCCCAAACGCCACCTATTTGGGTAGTTCTGACTCGGCGATTGGTCCCGGGGCGTTCTCGCTGCTCGCGCTGACCGCGTTCTTCACGATGGGCGAGGCCAAGCAGGCGCGGTCCTGGCACCTGCCGCCGTGGGATGAGTTCGTCAGCGGCGGTGGATACGCCCGGCGCGCGACCAAGGCACGCTCCGGAGAGAGACGCGGGACGTCGTCGTCGACGGCGACGTCATCACCATTCCCTTTCGCAGCCTAAGCACCCGCAGTCGAGGCCGGCTCGCGGTCGCCCGCGAGCTCGTCCTTCACCGCCAGTGCGGCAAGCGCGGCCTCGGCCGCCTGACGGCCGGTGTCGCGCTTTGACCCGCCGCTCACGCGGTCGAGCGCCTGGGCCATCGTGTCGACCGTGAGAACGCCGAAGCCGCACGGCACGCCGGTCTCGAGCTGGACCGTCTGGATCCCGCGGGCGGTCTCACGACAGACGTGGTCATAGTGGTCGGTCTCGCCTCGGATGACCGCACCGAGGCACACGACCACCTGGTATTGGCCCGACCGGGCCGCGTACTTGGCGATCAGCGGCAGCTCGAACGCGCCGGGAACCTCGAATCGGTCGACGCCGGCCACGCCGGCCTCCTCCAGGGCTCCGCGAGCGCCGGCCTCGAGCTTGTCGGCCAGCTCCGAATAGAAGCGCGCCACGCACAGCGCCACGCGGCCGCCGGCGAGCGCGCGCTCGCTCATTCGTCCGACTGCCGGCGCAGGACGTCGAGGTCGTGCTCGTGCTCGTCGCGCAGCATCTCCTCGTCGAGCGCCAGCCCCTGGTGATGGAGCGTGTGTCCGAGCCTGTCGCGCTTGGCCCGCAGATAGGCCTCGTTGTGCGGGTTCGGGATGTGCTGGATCGGGATCTGATCGGTGACCGACAGCCCGTAGCCGGCGAGGCCGGAGATCTTCTTGGGGTTGTTGGTCAGGATCCGGATGCTGGTGAGCCCGAGGTCGACGAGGATCTGCGCACCGATCCCGTAGTCGCGCAGGTCCGCCGGAAGGCCGAGCTTGAGGTTGGCGTCGACGGTGTCGAAGCCCTCCTCTTGGAGCTTGTACGCGCGCAGCTTGTTGAGCAGGCCGATCCCGCGGCCCTCCTGGCTCAGGTACAGCAGCACCCCGCGGCCCTCGGATTCGATCATCGACAGCGCCGACTCGAGCTGCTCACCACAGTCGCAGCGCAGCGAGTGGAACACGTCGCCGGTCAGGCACTCCGAGTGGACCCGAACGAGTACCTCCCCCTCGGAGGTCACGTCGCCCTTGACCAGCGCGACGTGGTGCTTGTTGTCGACCAGCGAGCGGTATCCAACCGCCACGAAGTCACCGAAGCCGGTCGGCAACCTGGTCGAGACGACCCGCTCGACCAGCTTCTCGTGCCGCCGGCGGTAGGCGACCAGGTCGGCCACCGTGACCATCTTCAGGTCGTGGCGCTCGCAATAGGGCTCGAGGTCGCGCACTCGCGCCATCGTGCCGTCGTCGTTCATGATCTCGCAGATCACGCCCGACGGGTTGAGGCCGGCGAGGCGGGCTAGGTCGACGGCCGCCTCGGTCTGGCCGACGCGCTCGAGGACCCCGCCCGGCTTTGCCTTCAAAGGGAACACGTGACCGGGCTGGACGAGCTCCCGCGGGCTCGTCTTGGGGTCGATCGCGACCTGAATCGTGCGCGCGCGATCGGCCGCCGAGATGCCCGTGCTGACACCCGAGCGGGCTTCGATCGAGATCGTGAACGCGGTCTCGAACGCCGATTCGTTCTTGGCCGCCATCAGGTCGAGGCCGAGCTCGTCGCACCGCTCCGGCGTGAGCGACAGGCAGATCAGCCCCCGTCCCTCCTTGGCCATGAAGTTGATCGCCTCGGGGGTGATGAACTGGGCGGCCATCGTCAGGTCGCCCTCGTTCTCGCGATTCTCGTCGTCGACGACGACGACCATCTTCCCCTGGCGGATGTCCTCGATCGCGTCCTCGATCGTTGCAAACGGAGTCTGCACCGAGTTCATCGACCTACCACCATCAGCTTCTCAACGTATTTCGCCAGCACGTCGACCTCCAGATTCACTCTGCTGCCCGCATCGAGTTGCCCGAGATTGGTGCGCTGCAACGTCTCAGGGATAAGAGAAACGGTAAAGGATCGGTCGTCCACGGCTGTGACGGTCAGCGAAACTCCGTCGACCGCGATTGACCCCTTCTCGACCACGTAGCGGAGCACCTCGGGTGCGGCACCGATCCGTATCCGGCGGGCGAAGCCGTCGTCGCCGTGCTCGATCACCTCGCCGAGGCCGTCGACGTGACCCTGAACGACGTGGCCGCCGAGGCGGTCGGTGGCGCGAAGGGGAAGCTCGAGGTTGACCTCCGAGCCTGGCGCCAGATCGCGGAGTGAGGAGCGCCCGAGCGTCTCGTTCATCGCGTCGGCCGCAAACGAGCCGTCCTCGAGCGTGACCGCGGTCAGGCACACGCCGTTGATCGCAATCGAGTCGCCGGCGTTGAGCTCGGCCACGAGCGGCGTCGCGATCGTGATCCGCGCGCCGTCCGGTGAGCGCTCGACGCCCGCGACCGAGCCGATCCCCTGCACGAGTCCGGTGAACATCGCCGGCGCTACCACTCCTTGATGCGCGCGGACACGAGCAGATCCTCGCCGACGCGGTCGCACTCGAGCGTCAGCGCCCGCGCCGCGTCCGCGATCGCGTCGACGCCCTCGCCTTCGAGCGGGTCGCGTGCGGTGCGTCCGCCAAGCACCATCGGCGCCAGGAACAGCCGCATCTCGTCGACCTCGCCGGCGTCCATGAACGCGCCCGCGAGATGCGGGCCGCCCTCGAGCAGGATCGAGCCGACCCCGTCGGCGCCCAGCTGGTCGAGCGCCGAGCGGACGCGTGCCGGCTCGTTCTGGCCGGTGGCCACGATCACCTCCGCGCCGTGGGTGGCGAGCGCGTCGGTGGCGGCCCGCGGGGCGGCGCGCGAGACGACCACGGTGAGCGAGACCTCGCGGGCGCCGCGGACCAGCTTCGAGTCGAGCGGCAGCCGTGCCAGCGAGTCGAACACGACCCGGCGCGGCTGGCGAACAGATTCGATCCCGCCCGCCCCGGCGGGATCCGATACCCGCGCCGTCAGCTGGGGATCGTCGGCGAGCGCGGTGCCGATCCCGACCGCGACCGCGTCGCACTGGGACCGCCAGCGGTGGGCGAGCTGGCGGCTCTGCTCGCCCGAGATCCACTTCGAGTCGCCGCCGCGCGTGGCGACCTTTCCGTCGAGCGTCATCGCAGACTTGAACAACACCCACGGCCGCCCCGTGCGGGCGTGTTTGCGGAACGACTGGTTGAGCAGACGGGCCCGGACCGCAAGCTCTCCGTCGGCGACCACTACCTCGATGCCCTCGTCGCGGAGGATGCCGAGACCGCGGCCGGAGGCGTGCTCGCTGGGGTCGTCCGAGGCGACGACAAGCCGCCCGATCCCGGCCTCCCGGATCGCGTCGGTGCACGGCGGCGTGCGACCGTGGTGGCAGCACGGCTCGAGCGACACGTACAGGGTGGCGCCGCCCAGATCGCGTCCCTCGGCAGCGCGGATGGCCTCGATCTCGGCGTGCGGCTCTCCCACCGCCTGGTGATAGCCCTCGCCCAGCACCTCGCCGTGGCGGCCGATGACCGCGCCGACGAGCGGGTTCGGACTGACGCGCCCGCGGCCACCCTCGGCCAGTTCGATCGCGCGAGCGAGGTGGCGGCGATCGATGTCGGTGGGGCTGGACATGGTGGCGCCCTGGAGGATAGGACCCTATACCGAGGGCGCGTGCGTGTGTGGTGGGAGGGCGTGCCGTGGCCGATCGGGACGAGCGCGGCCGGGATCGCACGCGAGCTTGCGGCAGCGTTCGTTCGCGGCCCGGATCGCTACCGTGTGGTGACCAGTCTCGAGGGGTATCGCGCTCCATCCTGCCGGAACGCTCGTTTAAACCGCAGTCCGGCTCTTGCCTATGAAGCTCATCATCCAAGTTCCCTGTTTCAACGAGGAGGACCAGCTTCCGAACACGCTGAGCCACCTGCCGCGCGAGGTTCCGGGAATCGATGTCGTCGAGTGGCTGATCATCGATGACGGATCGAGCGATCGCACGATCGAGGTGGCGCGCGAGCACGGCGTCGAGCACGTCGTCAGGCTGACCAACAACAAGGGCCTGGCCGCGGCCTTTCAGGCGGGCCTCGACGCGGGCCTGAAGCTCGGCGCCGACGTGATCGTCAACACCGACGCCGACAATCAGTACGAAGGCTCCGACATCCCCAAGCTGGTGGCGCCAATCCTGCGCGGCGAGGCCGACATGGTCATCGGCGACCGGCAGGTGGAGACGATCGAGCACTTCTCGGCGCCGAAGAAGCTGCTCCAGCGGCTCGGCTCGTGGGTCGTGCGCCACGCATCCTCGACCGAGATCCCTGACACGACCTCGGGCTTCCGTGCCTACAACCGCGAAGCCGCCCTCCAGGTGCAGGCGGTGTCGAAGTTCACCTACACGCTCGAGACGCTGATCCAGGCCGGGAAGCTGCTGGTCGCGGTCGACCACGTGCCAGTCCGGACGAACCCGAAGACCCGCGAGTCACGCCTGTTCCCCTCGACGGCTGCGTACGTGCGGCGAAACGCGCTGTCGATCTTCCGCGTGTACTCCCAGTACCAGCCGCTCAAGGTGTTCTGGACCGGCGCCCTGATCCTCGGCACCCTCGCGGTGGCGATCTTCCTCCACTTCCTGGTCTTCTTCGTCCAGCATCCCGACGCCGGGGCGCGCCACATCCAGGAGCTGATCGCGGGCGGCGTGCTGTTCAACGCGGCGATGCTGCTCGGCGCGCTGGGCGTGATCGGCGACCTGCTCGACGCCCAGCGCACGCTGTCGCAGCGGACGTTCGAGCGGGTCCGGCGGATCGAGCTCCAGCTCGGCGTGAAGCCGTCGCACTACGAGCGCGGCGCTCCAGCGGCCAATGGGCCGGTCGGCGCCCCCGACCGGGAGAAGCTCGAGGTATGACCGGCGCTCCGGACGTCGCCCACACCGGCGGCGGTCAGATCGCGGTCCCCACGGGAAACACCTTCGACAAGTACGGCTCGACGAATCCGGCCGTGCGCCGCCTGATGGCGGGCTTCGAGGGCACGCTGGCGGAGCTATTCGATCAGGCCGCACCGGAATCGGTGCTCGACGTGGGCTGCGGAGAGGGCGTGCTCACGTACCGGTGGGCCGAGCAACTCGGGGCGCGTCCGGTCCTCGGCATCGATCTGCCCGACCCCAAGCTCGAGGTCGAGTGGAGCACCCGGCGGCGCCCGAACCTCGAGTTCCGGGCGATCGCCGCGGACGATCTCCCGTTCCCGGACCGGTCGTTCGACCTCGCGGCCGCGATCGAGGTGCTCGAGCACGTGCCCGATCCCGAGCGCACGCTCGCCGAGATGGCACGGGTGGCCGCGCGGCACGTGCTCGTGTCGGTCCCGCGCGAGCCGCTGTGGCGGATGCTGAACGTCGCCCGCGGCGCGTACGTCCGGGACCTCGGCAACACGCCCGGGCACGTCAATCACTGGTCTAAGCAAAGCTTCGTCCGGATGGCCGCCCGGCACGGCGAGGTCGTCGAGGCGCGCTCCCCGTTCCCGTGGACGATGCTGCTGGTGAGGGTCAGATGACCGAAGGCTCGAGGCCACCCGTCGGCGCGACGGTCTCGCCGCCGCCACCCCCGGAGCCCCCCTCGGGCCAGGCCAACGGCGCCGACCCGGGCGCCGGGCAGCGCTCTTATGCCTCGGGCGCCAGGGTGCTCTCGATCGGGATCGCCTCCACCGGCATCTTCACCTTCCTGTACCTGGCGACCGCCAGCCACGCGCTCGACCCGGCCTCCTACAGCCGGATCTCCCTGTGCTGGGCGATCATGTTCGTGATCCTGTCGGTGATCTATCGCCCGATCGAGCAGCTGCTCTCGCGGACGATCGCCGATCGTCGCGCGCGGGGACTGCACGGCCATTCGCTGTGGATCCCGGCCCTGATCCAGTTCAGCTTCGCGACCCTGTTCCTGATCGTCGCGCTGGCGTTGCGGCCCGAGATCGAGCAGGGGATCTTCGACGGCTCGAGCGCTCTCTACTGGATCCTCGTGATCGGCGTGCTCGCGTACGCCGCGAGCTACTTCGCCCGGGGCTGGCTCGCCGGTCACCAGCGCTTCGCCCTGTACGGCGGACTCGTGTTCCTCGAATCGACCTCGCGGTTCCTGTTCGCGCTCGCGGTCGCGGTGGGCATCGCATCGGGTCAGGCGGCGGTCGCGCTCGGGATGGCGGTGGCGCCGTTCGCGTCGCTGTGCGTGATCCCGTTTGCGTTCTCGCGCCTCCGCGTCGCAGCCCCGTCCGGCGTGGCGGTGGCCGACGCGGCGAGCGAAGGGCCCGCCCACGCTGAGATCGAGGAAGCCGCGGCCGACCTCAGCGTCAAGGGTGGAACCGGGTTCGCGGTCTCGGTCGTCGGGATCATGCTCGCCGAGCAGACGCTGATGAACGCGGGCGTGCTGATTGTCGCCGCGAACGCCGGCAGCAAGGCCGGGCTGACCGTCGGGATCACCGGGTTCGTGTTCAACGTGCTGCTGATCGTGCGCGCGCCGCTGCAGCTGTTCCAGGCGATCCAGACGTCGATCCTCCCCCACCTCGCGAGCCTCGAGGTGCGCGAGTCAGCAGCGGAGTTCCACCAGGCGATCCGCACCACGATCAGGGTGATCGCGGCGTTTGCCGGCGCGGTGGCGATCGGGCTGCTCGCGATCGGCCCGTTCGTGATGACCGCGCTGCTCGGCGACAAGGGATTTCACTACGGCCGCATCGGCCTGGCCCTGGTCGGCCTCGGCATGGGCCTCCACCTGACCGCCGGCACGCTCAATCAGGCCGCGCTCGCCCGTGGCCGCGCACCGCTCGCCGCGGTCGCCTGGCTGACCGCGGCGGCGCTGTTCGTCGCGTTCATGCTGTCGGATGCGATCAGCAACCAGGTGACGCGAGTCGAGGTTTCCTACTTCACCGCCGCGCTGATTCTGTGCGGCCTGTTGTGGGCGATCTACCGGCGCGGGGCGGCGCCGGCAGGCCAGTCGAACGCCGCATTTCGCTGACCGCGCCCTCTTCGCCGGCCGGAAAAGGCGGGCACCCGGAGACAGGGTCGGGCGTCGATCGAGGTCCGCCGGCGCTCCCGGCATGCGTGACACGACAATCGGCGACCGCCGGCCGGACCGTGCCGCGTCATGCGTGCCCCACATGCGAGACACGGCACGGTCCTGTCCGCGCGTGTCAAATGTCGCCCTATGCAGGTGATCAAGGGATCTGAGTGCCGCAACCTGCCGGCGTCCTCGGGCGCTCAGCCGCTCGACAACTGCTTGCAGGCGGGCTGGTCCGCCTCGGCCTTCTCCACGTCCGGATTGTTGAGCCCGCTCGAGTCGATCTTGCTGAGCGACGCGCCGACGCTGGTCAGAAGCGACTGCGCAGCGGTCTGGAACGACGACGGGGAGTTCGTCGGCAGCGAAGCCGACTTGGCCACCGCAGCGCGCATCGCGTCGCGGAGTTGCGTGAACGTCCCGACGATCTTCCCCGCGACCGCGTTGCCGTTGGAGATGTCCGGGGTGCCGGCGGATTGGATCCGGGCGAGGGCGTGATCGGAGTCCTGCTCGACGACCGCCAGGAAGCCTCGGAGGTTCTTCTTGGCCTCCGCTGCGCTCGTCGCGGTCGTCTTCTTGAGCGCCGCACTCCGGCTCACGACATCCTTCTCGAGCGGCGAGATCGCCGAGCACACCGCGCTCACGTAGGTGCTGGCTTTGACCTTCGAGCTGCTGCTCGTGCTCGACGAGCCGCCGGATCCACACCCCGCACACACCGCCATCGCGACCAGCGTTGCCAGAGCTGCCCGAAGGCTCCCAAAGCGCATCGTGGTCAGGCTAGCGGCGGATCGGAGCTGGTGCTCCCCCAGGCGGGCGGCGGTCAGACCGCGCCGGCGGCGGCCGGCGGTCCCGCGAGCCGGGGCGATCAGACCGCGCCGACCGCGGCGGCGATCGCGGCGTACGCGCCCGGCGGATCGGCCGACCCGAACACCGCAGACCCGGTCACGAGCAGGTTTGCGCCGGCCTCGACACACGCCCCCGCGGTACCCTCGTGCACGCCGCCGTCGACCTCGAGCGCCACGTGATCGGGCAGCGCATCGCGCATCCGCGCAAGCTTGTCGAGCGACCACGGGATGAACTTCTGGTTTCCCCATCCCGGGTTGACGCTCATGCACAGGGCCAGGTCGAGCAGCTCATGCGCGATCTCGCCGAGGCTTTCGGCCGGCGTGCCGGGGTTGATCGCGACGCCGGCCGCGCACCCGCCCTCGTGGATCGTGTTGAGCGCGTAGTGGAGATGCGGCGTGGCCTCGAAGTGGACCGTGATGCTGTCGGCCCCGGCGCTGGCGATGTCGGCGACGTAGCGCTCGGGGCGCTCGATCATCAGGTGCACGTCGATGATCCCGCCGGTGGCGTGGACCCGCTCGGCGATCGCGTCCACGATCACCGCACCGAACGTGATCGGGGGCACGAAATGCCCGTCCATGACGTCGACGTGGATCACCCTCGCGCCGGCGGCGAGCACCTCGTCGACGTGCTCGCCGAGGCGAGCGAAGTCCGCGGACAGGATCGAGGGAGCGATCCGGCGCTCGCGCAACAGACGCAGGGTCGCCTCGGCGGGCTCGCGGGCGGTTGCAGTCAACTCAGACCGCCCGAAGCATGCTGCCGTGGCAGTGGTTGCAGGCCACCACGGCCGTGCTCGACATGCGCACGATCGTCGAGTGCTCGCCGCAATTGGGGCACACGGAGACCAGCTCGTAGCGCTGCAGGCAATAGACGCATCGGTAGCGTCCGGGTGACGCGGTCGGGCGAAGCCAGGGCTCGCCGCACCCCGGGCACTCCGGACCGAGCTTTGGCATCGGATCGGTCACGTTAAACACACAGGTTAACGGGCTGCTCGGGCGGCTCAAGCCCGGCGCCCGCCCCCAGGCGGCTCACGCCCGGGAAAGCTGGGCGATGAAGAACCCGTCGGTCCCGTCGCGGTGCGGCAGCAGCTGGAGCCGGCGCTCGACCCTGAAGTCGCCGTGATCGCGCACGAAGCCCTCGACCACGTCCTCGCTCTCGCCGCGCGAGATCGTGCACACCGAGTACACGAGCGACCCGCCCGGCGCCAGCGCCTGCGCGCCGGCGGCGAGGATCCGAGCCTGGAGTGCGGCGAGCTCGCCGATCGCCTCCGGTCGCGCGCGCCAGCGCAGATCGGGCCGCGACTGCAGCGTGCCCAGCCCGCTGCACGGAGGATCGACGAGAACCCGGTCAAACGGCCCGTCGCTCCTCGGGATCGCGGCGTCGCCGACCTCGACCCGCACGCACGACGCACGCATCCGCGCCACCGTGCGCTCGAGCGCCTCGGCCCGGCCCGGATGGCGCTCGACGGCCACGACTTCGCCCATGTCCTCCATCAGCGCCGCCAGATGCGTCGTCTTGCCGCCGGGAGCCGCGCACAGATCGAGCACACGCTCGCCCGGCGCGGGATCGAGGATCCGGGACACGAGCATCGACGCACGCGACTGCGGCTGGATCGCCCCGGCCCGCCACTGCTCTGACCCCTGTACGTCGAACGGGCCGTCGAGCACGAGTCCCTCGGGGCGCCCCGGAGCGGGCCGGCTCGCCACCGGCAGCCCGGCCGCGACCTCCGGCGCCGCGGCGACGAGCGCGTTGACGCGCAGCGCCGACTCCGCCGGCGAGTTGACCGTCCGCAGCAGCGCCCGAGCCTCGTCGGCGCCAAGCTCGCTCCACCACAGCTCGGCAATCCACCCCGGGACCGAATGCATCACGGCGGCGGCCGCGGGTGTCTCGTCAGTGAGCGCCTCGAGGATCGCCGAACCCTCGCGGGTGGCGCGCCGCAGGACGGCGTTGACGAGCCCGGCGGCGTGGGGGCTCGCCTGCTTGGCCAGCTCTACGGTCTCGTTCACGGCCGCGTGCTCGGCGGCTCCCCCGAGGTACAGGAGCTCGAACAGCCCGAGCCGGAGCGCCGCCAGTACGGGCGCGTCGAGCCGCTCGAGCGGGCGGCCGGTCAGCTGCGCGGCCACGTAATCGAGCGTCGCCCGCCGCTGGACGGTCCCGTAGGCGAGCGCCATCGCGAGCGCGCGGTCCCGAGGCTCGAGCTCAGCCGCCTCGGCCGTGAACGCGCGGTCGGCGTACGCGCCGTGCTCGAACACGCGCCGGATCACGCGCAGCGCGCAAGCCCGCGCCGGCGAGACCCGACTATGACTCTTCGTGGCCGGCAAGCCGCTACCTCCGGCGCCCGCGCAGGTAGTCCTCGCCGCTCATCGGGCGGCGCCCCGGAGGCTGGACTGTGAGCAGCTCGAGCGCGCCCGACGAACATCCGAGCACCGGGACCTTGGCATCGAACGAGACCTCGCCCTCGGGCGGACCGACGTCGGCGACCGCGCGCGCGTCGATCACTCCGAGCGACGTGCCGTGGCCCAGCGACACGTACGTTCCGATGTGCGGAGTCAGCGCGCGCACGGCTCGCTCGAGCTCGGCCGCCGTCCGCGCCGGCATGAGCTCGCGGTCCTGCGAGCTGATCTTGTGGGCGTACGTGGCGAGCGCCTCGTCCTGCGGGGCGCACGGCGGCCGCTCGTCGAGCGTCCGCACAAGCAGGTCGGCTCCCAGCTCCTCGAGCCGCTCCGCGAGCGTGCCGTAGGTGTCCCGCGGCCCGATCGGCTCGGTCTCCTGGGCGCACACCGGCCCGTCGTCGAACCCCTCCCCGACGCGCATGATCGACACCCCCGTGACCTCGTCTCCGCTCATGATCGCCCGTTCGATCGGAGCTGCGCCGCGCCAGCGAGGCAGCAGCGAGGGGTGCACGTTCAGCATCTCCCAGCGCGACAGAAGCGGCTCGGTGATCAGCGCGCCGAACGCACATACGCACACCGCCTCGGGGCGCGCGGCGGCGATCGTGTCCAACGAGTTTTCGTCATTGACCGACTCGGGCTGGTCGAGCGCGATCCCAAGCTCGCGCGCGGCCTCGGCCACCGGTGGCGGGGCCAGCTTGCGGCCGCGGCCCCGAGGGCGGTCGGGCCGGGTCACGACCAGCACCGGCCGGTGCGGAGACTCCGCCAGCCGCCGCAGGACGACCGCGGCGAACTCCGAGGTGCCGAGGTAGACGATGCGCACGCGCCGGCTCAGCGCTCCCGACCGTGACGGCGGTCAGGCAGCCTGCTCTGCCTCGCGCAGGACGCGCATCGCCTCCTTGCGCTGCTCACGGCTGGTCCGATCGAGGATCAGCACGCCGTCGAGATGATCCATCTCGTGCTGGATCACGCGGGCCTCGAGCCCGGACGCCTCGATCAGGATCGGCTCGCCGAACTCGTTGAGGGCGCGCACGCGCACGTGGACCGGCCTGTCGACCTCGACGAGCACCCGCGGGAGGCTCAGGCACCCCTCCTCCATCGACTCGGTTTCGCGCCCCGACCACTCGATCTCGGGGTTGATCAGGGCCGCGAGCTGAGCGTCCTGTTGCACGCGGTACACGAGCAGGCGGTGCACGACTCCGACCTGGGTAGCGGCGAGCCCGACGCCGATCGCGTCGTCCATGAGGTCACCCATCCGCTCGATCTCCTCACGGAGAGCGTCGTCGAACCGCTCGATCGGGCGCGCCTTCGTGCGCAGCACCGGGTCGCCGAACTGGCGGATCTGAGCGAGCGCGGCCTGCCGGCGGGCCGCCGTCTCGGGATCGAGCTCGGCCTCTCTGGGCTCGGCCTCGGCACCGGCCTCGACGTCCTCTTCCAGGGCCTCCTCGGGAGTCGTCTCAGTCGTCGAATCGGACACGAAATCAGCTTAGTGCGTCGAGCAGAATGCCGTGCGACCGGGGCGCTACGCCGCGTTCATTGCGGGTCGACGTCGACGCTGACGCTGACCCCGCGCCGCCCGGCGTTCACGGCGCACTCGTCGACAGCGGCCCCGACGGCGCGCACCGCCTCCTCACGATCCGAGCACTTGATGACGAGCTGGCTGCGCGAACGGCCGCGGAGCCTGAACAGCGGCGCCGGCCCGAGCACGATCGCGCCCGCGGGCGCGATCAGGTCGTGCAGTCGGGTTGCCACCGCGAGCGCCTCCGGTGCCTCGTGAGCCGAGCACACGATCCGGATCAGCGACCCGTACGGGGGATAGCCGAGCAGCCGGCGCCGGCGGAGCTCCGCCTCGAGGAAGCCCTCCGAGTCGTGGTGGGAGGCGAGCGCGAGCGACTCGGCCGACGGCGCCAGCGTCTGCACGAGCACCGTCGCGGGCGGGCCGGACTCCTCGCCGCGCCCGACCCGGCCGGCGAGCTGCGTAACCAGCGCGAACGTCCGCTCTTCGGCCCGGAAGTCTGGGAACCGGAGCGTCTGGTCGGCGTCGAGGACGACGCCGAGCGTCACCTCGGCGAAGTCGTGGCCCTTCGCGACCATCTGGGTCCCGACGAGCACGCCGGCAGGCGCGGCCTCGAATGCGGCGAGTGTCCGGGCCAGGCGGTCCTTGCCGGCGGCGGCGTCGGCGTCGAGCCGGAACACCGGGAGCTCCGATCCGAACGCCTCGCGCAGCTCCTCCTCGACGCTCTCGGTCCCGGCGCCGTGCCGGGCGACCGCCACCGACCCGCACTCCTCGCAGCGGCTCGGCGCCCGCCGGCGGTGACCGCAGTGATGGCACGCGAGCTGGCCGGCGGCGCGATGGAGCACGAGCGCGACGTCGCAGTTCGGGCACATCCACACGTGCCCGCAGCCGCGGCAGGTGAGGAAGTTCGACCAGCCGCGACGGTTGAGCAACACGATCGCCTTGCTGCGCGCGCTGCGCACGTCGGCGAGCGCCATCCGGGTTTGGGGGTGTAACGGATGGTGGACGCCGCGCATGTCGAGCAGCTCGACCGGCGGCAGCGCGCGGCCGTCGATCCGGTCGCGCAAGCGCAGGCGGGTCAGCGCGACAGCGCTCTCGGGGCGCGGGGTCGCGCTGCCGGCGAGCACCACGGCGCCGTGCTGCTCGGCCCGGTGGATCGCGACCGTGCGTGCGTCGTAGCGGGGGTCTCCCTCGTGCTTGTAGGACGCGTCGTGCTCCTCGTCGACGACGATCAGGCCGATGTCGGCGAGCGGCGCGAACACCGCCGAGCGGGGCCCGACGCACACGCGCGCCTCGCCCGAGCGCAGCCGGAGCCACTCGTCGTGACGCTCGCCCTGACCGAGGCCCGAGTGCAGCAGCGCCACGACGTCGCCGAACCTCGCCTGGAACCGCCCGACGGTCTGGGGCGTGAGCCCGATCTCGGGCACGAGCACGATTGCGCCGCGGCCGGCGGCGAGTGTCGCCTCGACCGCTCGCAGGTACACCTCGGTCTTGCCCGAGCCGGTGACGCCGTGGAGCAGGAACCGGCCGTCGCGAGCGTCGAGGCCTCGGAGAACTGCGTCCAACGCAACGGTCTGCTCGTCCGTGAGCGCCGGCGGGCCGTCGAGCCGGCGTCCGATAGCCACCGACGCCGGCCGGCGCGGCTGGGCTCGCGAGCTGAGCGTCACGAGCCCGCGCCCCTCGAGCCGGCGGAGCGTGGTCGTCCCGAGCCCTGCCGCCACCGCGGGCCCGTCGCGGCGGAGCGCCTCGAGCGCGGTCCGCTGGCGGTCGGTCAGGCGCGCATCGCCATCGAGTGCCTCGGCGCCCGCGTCGGTGAGCTCGGCCACGAGCGCCAGCTTCCGCCGCACCCCGCCGGCGGTGCCGGGCGGCAGCACGAGCGTCAGCGCCCTGGCCGGCGTCGAGCAGTACTCGCCGGCGAGCCAGCCCGCCAGCTCGACCAGGTCGGGCGGGACACCGGGCGGCAGCACCGCATTGGGCTCGGCGAGGCGGTCGGGCGCGAGCTCGGACTCGGTCGCGAGCTCGAGCACGACCCCGAGCGTCGTCCGCCCGCCGAACGGGACCCGCAGCAGCGCGCCGACGCCGACATCGGCCTGGTCGGGACGCAGCCGGTAGTCGAACGGCCCCCGGACCGCGCGCGTCAGCGTGAGCGGCTCGACCCGGGCGATCATCGGGCTGGCGAACTGGGCGTGCATAGATCGACCGGAGGGTAAAGTCCGACGAGGATGACGGCCGATAGTCCCGCCAAGAGCACGCGGGAGGCGGTTCCTGGCCGTAGCGACCGCGCCGAGCTGGGCCTCCCCGCCCCGACGATCCTGTCGATTTGCGATCAGCTGCTCGGAGAGGTGGGACGCCGCCACCACATGTTCGCCTGGCTGCGCGCCCCCGGCGCCGGCGCCGACGAGTGGCTCGCGGTCGATGCCTACTATCCGCGCTCTCGGCTCGTCGTCATGTGCCGCTCGCGACCCGGGCCGCACGAGTCGCTGTACCGGGAGCTCGTCCCGGCGCACGGGCTCGGGCTGCTGACGCTCGACCCCGCCGTGCTCGGAAACGACCGCCAGGCCGTGCAGGAGACGCTGGCGGCCAAGTTCTTCGACCTCGAGCACGTGCCCCGCGAGCGCGGGCGCCCCGCTCCGGCCCCAGCGCCTCGTCGCGAACCCCCTCGCGCGCAGACGCCTCGCGCGCACACCGACGCCCCCGACCCCCCCGGACCGGCGTGGACGCCCGTGAAGGTCGAGCGCACTCCGGTCCCGCGGGGGTTCGTGCAGGGCCTCGGGGTGCTCGCCGGGCTGGCGTTCGCCGCGCTTCTGATCGTCGAGGTGTACCTCGGCGTGATCGTGGTCGCGTTCGGCGCCGGTCGGCTCGTGCTCGGGCTCGCGATCCTGCTCGAGGCGTTGTCGCGCGCGTTGGGGACGGTCGCGGCCGAACGCGCCGGCCAGCGCGGCTGGGCGTTCGCCTGCGCGATCGGTGGCGCGCTCGTCGTCGCCTGGGTGGCGCTATTGCGGCGCCCCGGCCGGATCGACGTCGAGCCGGCACCGCTCGCCGGGCTGCTCGCGCTCCTCGCCGGCGTGGTCGCGATCGTCGGCTTCTTTGTCGGGAGCTGAGGACCGACCGCTACCCTCGCCCCGGTGGATCCCGAGCCCGGAGAAGAGGTCTTCTTCCACGGCCACCCGTCGTGGCGCTCCATGCTCGCGCTTTACGTGCGGGGGCTGCTGGTGGCGATCGTCGCCGGCGTGATCGCCGGCATCGTCACCAGAATTGCCAACGGCGGCGTGCAGTCGGGCTGGGTCGGCGCTGCCGTGCTCGTGATCTTCTTGATCATGCTGCTCTGGGGGCTGATCAGGCGGATCAGCACGACCTACACGATCACCAACCGGCGGCTCACGATCAGGGCCGGGCTGCTCTCGCGCGAGATGCACGAGACCAGGCTCGAGCGTGTCCAGAACGTCAACTCGCGCCAGCGGGTGCTCGAGCGCATCCTCGGGGTCGGCACGGTCGACTTCGACACCGCCGGCGGCGCGGCGTACGACTTCAAGTTCCGCGGCGTCGACGACCCGGCGCGGATCGTCCGCACGGTCGACAAGGCGCTGCACGAGCTGCGGCTGACCCACCCGCAGGTTTAGGGGGGCGGCGGCGTTTAGGGCGGCGCGCCGGCGACTCAGGTCCAGCCGCGGCAAGAGTCCGCCACCGGCGCCGCCGGGGAGCGTCGTGACAGCGCTGGCGAACCTCGTGTCGGCGCCGGCGAGCCCCGTGACGGCGCCGGCCACAGCCGCCTCGCGCCGCCAGACTGCTCGACCGGGCGGCAACGGCGCCCGCGCCGGCCTGCCCCCACCGCCGGGCCGCCCCCACCGCCGGGCCACCCTCACCGCCGGCCGCCCCCGCCGCCGGCCGCCTGCGCCCACCTGTACAAGGCCCGAAAGCTCGGCGAGCGACGGCGTTCCCGGGACATATGCAGCCGGGGAACGCTTATAACCCGAAAACGGCCGGCCCGGCGGGGGTTTCGGGCTTTATGCAGGTCCCGCGTGCGCGCCGGCGCCGCTCGATCCGCCCCGAGCGCCACTCGATCCGCCCCGAGCGCCACTCGGCCCGCCCTAACGCCACTCAATCCGCCCCGAGCGCCACTCGATCCGCCCCATGCGCCGGCGAACCCCGTGACCGCGCCGGCCCGCTCCCGCCGGCGGGCGACCTCTACGTCGCGACCGCGGCGCCGGCGAGCCCGGCCGCGGCGCGGAGCGCGGCCGCCTTGTCGGTCCGCTCCCAGGTGAAGTCGTGATCCTCGCGGCCGAAGTGCCCGTACGCAGCGGTCTTCTGGTAGATCGGGCGGTGCAGGCGCAGGTACTGGCGGAACGCGCCCGGGCGCAAATCGAAATGCTCGTTGATCAGCTCGAGGATCCTCGACCGGGGGACCTTCTCGGTGCCGAACGTCTCGACCATCACCGACACCGGATGCGCCACCCCGATCGCATACGCGACCTGAAGCTCGGCACGCTCAGCAAGACCGGCGGCGACGACGTTCTTGGCCACGTAGCGGGCGGCGTACGCGGCGCTCCGGTCGACCTTCGAGGGGTCCTTGCCGGAGAACGCTCCGCCGCCATGACGGGCCATCCCGCCGTAGGTGTCGACGATGATCTTCCGCCCGGTGAGGCCGCAGTCGCCCATCGGCCCGCCGATTACGAACCGGCCCGTCGGGTTCACCAGCAGCCCCCGGTGCAGCTTGCGCGCGTCGTACAGCTCCTCGGGCACGACCGGCTCGATCACGTGCTCCCACAGGTCGTCCTTGAGCAGCGACTCGGCGCCGTCGCGGTGCTGGGTCGAGATCAGCACCTTCTCGACCTCGACCGGGCGCCCGTCCATGTACCGCACGGTCACCTGCGTCTTCCCGTCCGGCCGGAGGTACGGCAGGATCTCCGCGCGGCGCACGTCCGCCAGCCGCTTGGCCAGCTTGTGCGCGAGCGAGATCGGCAGCGGCATCAGCTCCTCGGTCTCGTCCGACGCGTACCCGAACATCATCCCCTGATCGCCGGCGCCGGCGAGGTCGAGCTCGTCGTCGTCGCCCGGATCGACTCGCGACTCCCACGCGCGATCCACGCCCTGCGCGATGTCAGGCGACTGCTTGTCGATCGCATTGATCACCGCGCACGTATGGCAATCGAATCCGTACTCGGCGTTCGTGTAGCCGATCCGCCTGATCGTCTCCCGCGCGACATCCGGGATGTCCACGTACGTCGTCGTGGTTATTTCTCCTGAGACGATCACCAAGCCAGTGTTGACCAGCGTCTCGCAAGCGACCCGCCCGTTGGGATCGTCGCGCAGCACCGCATCGAGGACGCCGTCGGAGATCTGGTCGGCAACCTTGTCCGGGTGACCCTCGGTCACAGACTCGGACGTGAACAAGTACTCGTTGTCGGAGAGCGTCTTCATGGGATCTCGAGGCGTAGCTCCGTGGTCGTGTCGCTCTTGCCGTTCGCCGAGCTCAAACCGATCGCGCGGACCTTGGAAAGGTCGGGAAGCAGCTCGCGCATGCGGTTGCGGCTCGTCAATCCGGTCTGCTCGCCGAGGCGCAGCAGCTGGCTGAAGTCGGTAAAGAGTACCGAGGACGCCTGCGCTGGCTGATCGGAGAGCACGGTTTTGTACGCGTTGTCGCCGGCGAGCGCACGGCTCTGGCTTGCGACCTCGTCGATCGCGGTGATGCTGGTGGACACGACCACGAGCCCGTTGAACACGGCGTAGTCGACCTGGAGCCCCGGGCCGAGGCCGAGCTCGTGGACGGTGACGCCGCCGACCTGCTGGTCGACCAGCCCCGCAATCTGTCCCGGCCCCGAAGTCGGCGCCGGGAACAGCGCGGTCAGTGGAGCCTCGAGGCCCGCCAGCTCGGTTCGGGTGGCCGCCTCGTTCGCGGCCCGGGAGACGATCAGAAGCGACGGGGTCGGGCCGGGCGACAGCGCCAGCGCCGTCTCGCCGTGGAAGATCGAGGTGATCGCGTGCACGTTGACGCCCTGCGCCTTGAGCGCTGCTCCCAAGCGCGCCAGGAGCGGCGCGACGTTGCCGGCGAACCCGGCCGTCGCCGCCACGCGCAGCAGCTGCGGCGCGGCTCGATCGAGCCCGTCGACGTCGAGCATCAGCGTCGACCCCGCCGGCAGGACCGACTGGAGCGTCGGCGCGAACGCGATCGGGTGCGACCGGCTCGCCGGCTTGCCGGTCGAGCTGAGTGCGGAGTGGATCTCCACCTGCGCGCCGCCCTTCACCGCGGACAGCGAGAGCGCCGTGCCCTGAAGCGAGGAGCGATCGAGCATCGTCGCGATCGCGCCGACAACGCCCCCGCGTGGCTCGAGCAGGCGGCGCACCCCGGCGGCGGGCAGGTAGGCGTCGAGCACGCGGCCGGCCGGCTCGCCGGCGGCAGCCCGCTGATAAGCCCGATCAGCGGCGAGCGACCGCGCGCGGCCCGCGCCGACGGCGATCGCGGCGCGGACGGCCGCCTCAGAACCGACCACAAGGTAGTGGCTGACAAATGCGAGGTCGGTGCCCGAGGGGTAGCCGAGGATCCGGATCCCGTCGTAGGCCGCCACCGGCGCCGCGCCGGCGCGGGTCAGGAACCGTTGCGCTCGCGTGCGGCTGGAGACGTCGAGCACGAGCAGCGACGGAGCCGAGGCGCCTTGCGTGTCGAGCAGCGCGAGCGCCGCCTCCTTACCCAGCCATGGACGGATGCCGGTGTCGAAATCGACCGAGCTCGAGCCACCGACGATCGCGCTCAGCCGGTTGATCGCGGTCGCATACGCGAGCGGATAGTCGGGGAAGCGCGTCGCCAGCGCCTGCGCCCGCCCGACCGCCGACCGGGACGCGTCAGTCGACAGGTGCACATAGGCGAGAACGTCGGCGGGCACGACCCGGGCGGCTCCGGTGGCTGGTGGAACATCGCCGGAACCGGTCAGGTTGAGCGCGGCGACGATCGCGATCAGCGCAAACAGCACCGCTCCGGCGAGCGTGATGCGCCGGCGGAGCACGCGGCGCCGGCGGTCCTCCCCAACCGGTCGCCCGCCCGGACGCGGCGCCGCTGGCGACGGCTCACGCGTCGGCGCCGAGCCTGGCTCGGGCACGGCCGGTACCGGGGTTCGTGGCCGCGTAACGATCGACATCGGCACGATCACTGAAGCATTTCCTGGCGCCCTTTGCGCCACTCGAAATACGGGTTGTGGAACCGAGTGGCGCTGACACCCTTCCCGGTGCACAAACCTCGCAAACCCGGCCGATCGCTTACGGGCTTCTGGTGGGGTCAGCGGGCCGCCGGCAGCGTCAGGCGGCCGCGCGCGGACCCCGAGCGCGCCGCTCGTTGCGCTCGACGAAGTCGATGATCACCGGCACCCCCTCGAGCCGGTAGCGCTCGCGCAGGCGGTTCTCTATGAAGTAGGCGTAGTCGCGCGTCACCCGCGCCCGGGAGTTGACCTGGATCGAGAACCGCGGCGGCCGCTCGCCCGTCTGGCTCATGAAGATGAGCTTCAGCCGGTGTCCGGTGTGCTGCGGGCCGCCGGCGGGCGGCTGGCGTATCGCGACGATGTCGGACAGGAAGCGGTTGAGCTGCGGGGTGGGGATCCGGCTGGCGCTGCGGTCGGCGAGCGCGATCGCCTCGACCAGCAGCCGATCGACGTTGCGCCCGGTCTTGGCGCTCGCGGTGAGTACCCGTGGGCGCAGCCGGAGCTTCTGGTGAGCTCGGGCACGCTCGTGGTCGAGCTCGAAGCCCTCGGTGATGTCCCACTTGTTGAGCACGATCGCCGTAGCGCACTGGCTCCGCATCGCGAGCTCGGCCACGCGCAGGTCCTGCGCGGTGATGCCGTCGGTCGCGTCGCACACCACGAGCGCCACGTCGGCCCGCTCGGCCGCGCGGCGCGAGCGCAGCGACGTGTAGTACTCGAGCGACTCCCCGACCTTGGCCTGGCGGCGCAGGCCGGCGGTGTCGACCAGGACCAGCCGGCGACCTTCGAACTCGATCGGCAGGTCAATCGCGTCGCGAGTGGTCCCGGCAACCGGTGAGACGATCACGCGCTCGGCGCGGGCGAAGCGGTTGACCAGCGACGACTTGCCCACGTTCGGGCGACCGATAACCGCCAGCCGGACGACGCCGTCCTCCGCCTCCCCGTCGTCCGATTCGTCCGACGCCGGGACCAGCTCCACGATCCGGTCGAGCAGATCCCCGGTGCCGAGCCCCTGCGCGGCCGACACCGCGATCGGCTCGCCGAGGCCGAGCGAATGGAACTCGGCCGAGAGCGGAATGTCGCGGACCGAGTCGATCTTGTTTGCGGCGACGAGCACCGGCAGCGGCGAGCGCCGGAGCAGATCCCCGATCTCGAGGTCCCCGGGTCGAAGACCGGCCCGCGCGTCGACGACGAGCACGGCCGCGTCGGCGTCCGCGAGCGCCGCCCGCACCTGCTCGTGCACAGAAGTGGCGAGCTCCGCGTGGTCGTCGAGGTCGACTCCGCCGGTGTCGATCAGCGTCAGCGACCGCCCGTTCCAGTCGGTATGGAGCTCCTTGCGGTCGCGGGTGACGCCAGGGCGCTCGTGCACGACCGCCTCCCGCGACTCGGTGAGGCGGTTGACGAGCGAGGACTTGCCGACGTTCGGGTACCCGACGATTGCAACCTTCATGACGGACCGAGGCTAGCGTGCCCCCGGATCTCGGCCGGCCGCGTCGCGCGCCAGAGTTATCGTGCCGCGTCGTGCGCCAGCCTCATCCGGCCGCGTCGCGCGCCAGAGCGGCTATCTCGCCGACGACCTCGTCCAGCGTCATGTCGGTCGTGTCAATCTCGACCGCGCCCTCCGCGGGTGCGAGCGGTGAGTGCGCGCGCGTCCGGTCGCGCTCGTCGCGGATCGTCTGGTCGGCGAGCACCATCGCGACGTCGGCGCCAAGCTCGGCGGCGCGCCGGCGGGCGCGCTCCTCCGGGTCGGCGGTCAGGAACACCTTGACCTCGGCGCCGGGCGCGACGACCGTGCCGATGTCGCGGCCCTCGGCCACCCAGTCGCCGGCGGACAGAAGCCGGCGCTGCTCCGCCACGACGGCGCGCCGCACCTGGGGGTCCGCCGCCACCTGCGAGGCTGCCTCGGACACCTCCGGCGTGCGGATATCGTCGGTCACGTCGCGGCCGTCGAGCAGGATTCGCTCGCCCGGCTCGATCGCGAGCGACGCCGCAATCGCCGCGGCCTCGACCCCTCGCTCAATCGCCGCCAGCGCCACCGCGCGGTACATCGCGCCCGTATTCAGATAGGTGAAGCCAAGCTTGTCGGCGACCGCGTGTGCAACCGTCGACTTACCCGCCCCCGCCGGCCCATCAATCGCCACGACCGTCACGCGACCACCCCGGCGACGACCTTCACGCGACCAGCCCCGCCACATCTTCGACGAACCCCGGGTAGGACACCTCGGCGGCCTCCATGCCGACGACCTCCACGCCCTCCTCCGACGCGAGCCCGGCGACCGCGCCGAGCAGCGCCAGCCGGTGATCGCCGTGGGCGTCGATCCGTCCGCCGCGCAGCCGGCCGGTCCCGCTCACGACGAACCCGTCGGGCAGCGCCTCGATCTGTGCGCCGAGGCCGCGCAGCCCGTCGACCACGGTGGCGATCCGGTCGGACTCCTTGACCCGCAGCTCGCCGGCGCCGCGCACGACCGTGTCGCCTTCGGCGAAGCATCCGAGCAGCGCCACCAGCGGCAGCTCGTCGATCGCGAGCGGTACCTCCTCGGCCTGCACCGTGGTCGCCTCGATCGGGGCGTTGCGGACGTCGATGTCCGCGATGGGCTCGTTCGCCTGAAACGTGCCCGGCGGCTCGAGGTCGGCGAGCACGATCGCCCCCATTCGCTCGAGGATCCGCAGGAATCCCGCGCGAGTCCAGTTGACGCCAACCTGCTCGAGCACCAACCGGGAGTCGCGCACGAGCACGCCCGCCGCGATCAGGAACGCCGCCGAGGACGGATCTCCCGGAACCTCGACGAGCCCGAGCTCGAGCTCGTCGGTGTTGCGTACCGTCGTGCGGAACCCCCCACCCTCGGCGTCGCCCTCGCGCACGACAGGAGCGCCGGCCGACATCAGCATCCGCTCGGTGTGGTCGCGGCTCGGGACCGGCTCGGCGACGGTCGTCGAGTCGGTGACGAGCCCCGCGAGCAGCACGCACGACTTGACCTGCGCGCTCGCCACCGGCAGCTCGTAGGAGATCCCGGTCAGCGGCGACCCGTGGATGGTGAACGGCGGGAACCTGCCCTCGCGCGCGTCGATCCGCGCCCCCATCAACGACAGCGGCTCGGCCACACGATCGACCGGGCGCCGGCGAATCGAGTCGTCCCCGTCGAGCTCAAAGCTCGAGCCCTGCTGGAACGCGAGCCACCCCGGGAGCAGCCGCATCAGCGTTCCCGCGTTGCCCACGTCGATTCGGTCCGCAGGCGCCATCGCGTTGCGAAGCCCGCACCCCCGGATCACGATCTCCCCGGCGCGCGACTCCACGATCGCGCCGAGCTTCTGCACGGCCGCGAGCGTCGAACGGGTGTCGGCGGCGTCGAGATAGTTGCGGACCGTTACGGGTTCGGAGGCCATCGCCCCGATGATCGCGGCGCGGTGGGAGATCGACTTGTCCGCCGGAACCACCAGCCGCCCCCGCAGGGGTCCGGACGGATCGAACCTCACGTTCATGCGCGCGCCACCGGGAATCCGAGCTCGCCCACGAGCTCCTCCGTGCGGCGCGCCTCCTGCTCGCCGGCGATCCACAGGGCGACGACGCCCTCGCTCATGTCGGGGGCCGGGTACAGCGCCATGTCCGTGATGTTGACGCCCGCGCGGCCGAGCTCGAGCGCCAACTCGGCGACGACGCCCGGTCGGTTCGGCACCGACGCGCGCAGTTCGAACAGCGGGCCGCCCGCGAGCTGCGCCTCGAGCAGCCGGCGCCGGTCCTCCGCGGCGCCGTCGTTCCACCCGGCGATCCTCCCCGCGTCCGCCGCCACGAGCGCGTCGCGCACGTCTTCCAGGCGCGCGATCGTGTCGTCGATCCGCGCCGCAATCGCGTCCCGGTTGGACACGTAGATGTCGGTCCAGATCGCGCTCGGCGCGCCGGCGACGCGGGTGGCGTCGCGGAAGCTCGGGCCGGTCGCCGGCAGCCGCGTGGGTGGGTGGGAGCCGGGATCAAGCGTCCGGGCGGCCTGGGAGACGAGCACGTTGGCGAGCACGTGCGGCAGGTGCGACACGGTCGCCAGCAGCGTGTCGTGGGTTTCGGGGTCGATCGCGGTCGGGCGGGCGCCGATCCCGTGCAGCAGCCGGTGCAGCCGCTCGTACAGGATCCCCGAAGTGCTCGAGGTCGGTGTGAGGTACCAGGTGGCGCCGTCGAACAGGTCCGCGCGCGCGTGCCCGACCCCCGACGTCTCGGCGCCCGCGAGCGGATGGCCGCCGACGAATTGGGATGCCCGCCAACCCGATGCCCGCCCACCCGATGCCCGCCCACCCCCGTCGACCGCCGCGACGATCGCCCGCTTGGTCGAGCCGACGTCCGTGACCACGCAATCCTCCGGCACCGCGGCGAGCGCCGCTGCAATCACCTCGGGCAGAACCCCCACGGGCGCGGCGACGAACACCGCCTCGGCGTCCCCCACCGCGTCCGCGACAGTGGCGCAGGCGCGGTCGATGGCACCCCGTTCGAGCGCGATCTCGAGCGCCTCCCCGCTCGGGTCATACGCCGCGACCGAAGCGTCGAGCCGCTCGCGCGCGGCGAGTCCGATCGAGCCGCCGATCAGCCCGACGCCGACGAGCGCGAGCCTCAAACGGCCGCGAGTGCCTTCCCCGCGACCTCCGCTGCGGCCTGGACGCGCGCCACGTACTCGGGAAACTCATCGGCCACCAGCTGCTGCGGCCCGTCGCAGATCGCCTGGTCCGGGTGCGGGTGGACCTCGACGATGATCCCGTCGGCCCCGGCCGCGGCAGCCGCCAGCGACAGCGGCAACACGAGGTCGCGCCGGCCGGCGGCGTGGCTCGGATCGACGATCACCGGCAGATGGCTGAGCTCCTTGAGCACCGGGACGGCCATCAGGTCGAGCGTGAAGCGGTAGGCGGTCTCGAACGTGCGGATCCCGCGCTCGCACAGCATCACCGCCTCGTTGCCCTCCTTCAGCACGTACTCCGCGGCCATCAGCAGCTCCTCGAGCGTCGCGGAGAAGCCGCGCTTGAGCAGCACCGGGCAGCCGGAGCGCCCGACCTCGGCCAGCAGCGAGTAGTTCTGCATGTTGCGCGCGCCGATCTGGATCACGTCGGCCACCTCGAGCACCTGGTCGAGGTCGCGCTGGTCCATCAGCTCGGTGACGATCGGCAGCCCTGTCTCGGCCTTGGCCTCGGCGAGCAGCCGCAGCCCCTCCTGGCCGAGCCCCTGGAACGCGTACGGCGAGGTGCGCGGCTTGTAGGCGCCGCCCCGGAACAGCGTGCCGCCGGCGTCCCGTACGATCCGCGCGGTCTCGAGCGTCTGCTCGCGCGACTCGACCGTGCACGGCCCCGCGATCATCGCGAAGCTCGACCCGCCGATCCTGCGCCCGGCGATGTCGAGCACGGTTCGCTCGCCGTGCTTGAACTGCGTCGAGGAGAGCTTGTACGGCTTCGAGATCGGAACCACCCGGTCCACGCCCGGAGCCGCGTCGAGCTCGAGCCGTGCGACGTGCTCGCGGTCTCCGATCGCGCCGATCACGGTCAGCTCGTCGCCCCGGCTGAGGTGGGCGCGGGCGCCGACGCTCTCGACTCGGTCGATGACGGCCTGTACCTCCTGTTCAGTGGCCGTCGGTTTCATCACGATCATCATCTGTCGGTCCTCTCTGGTGCCTGGGAACTGTACGAAAGCGAGCGGGACGGGTTTCACCCGACCGGGGGGTTTTTCGGCGCTCGGCCTGTGCAGGTCCCGCGCCGGGCGCGGGCAACAACGGGAGCGGGCCGGGCGCCTAGCTAAATCGCCAGGCGTAGGTGCAGCCGCGGTAATAGGAAGTGCGGCTGCAGTCGCTCATCGTGGCCCCGTTGTACCAGACGGCGCGCCGATTTCCAAGCATGCTCGCTTTTCCGCCGTATGGGCGGAAAAGCCAGCAAGCGCCCCTAAGCGAGCACGTCGGCCAGGGCGTCGCCGAACCGCTCGTTCTCGGCGTCGGTGCCGACAGTCACGCGCAGAGAGCCATCACGACCGAGGGCACCCCCGGCCCTGACGAGCACCCCGCGCTCGCGAAGGCCCGCCACCACGTCGGCCTCCTCGGCGGTCTCGGGCAGGTGCAGCCAGATGAAGTTCGCGTCGGACCGCGCCACCCACAGACCGAGCGCGCGCGCGCGATCCTCGAGCTCGAGGCGCCCCGCGATCGTCTCGGTCACGCGCCGCTCGACCTCGTCCTGGTGCCGGAGCGCCTCGACCGCCGCGGCGTGCGCGGCGGCGTTCAGGTAGAACGGCTGGCGAACCTGGTCGACGGCAACGCGGAAGTCCTCCGAGCCGCACAGCGCGTAGCCGACCCGGAGGGCGGCGAGCCCGTAGACCTTCGAGAACGTCCGCAGCAGCACCAGGTTCGGGTACTTGCGCAGCAGCTCGACCGAGGCGTAGGTGTCACCGAGCGTCAGCGCGAACTCGCAGTACGCCTCGTCGAGGATCACCGCCACGTGCGCGGGAACGCGCCGCATGAATGCGTCGATCTCGTCGAGCCCGATCGCGGTCGAAGTCGGATTGTTGGGGTTGCAGATCAGCACGAGCCGCGTCGCCACGGTGACCTCTGTGGCGATCGCGTCAAGGTCGTGGCGGTCCTCGTCGTCGAGCGGAACACGGATCCCGCGCGCGCCGGACGCGGCCGCGAGGTGCGGATAGACGCTGAACGCCGGCCAGGCGTACACGACCTCGGCGCCCGGCTCGAGCAGCGCCTCGCCGGCGGCGAGCAGGATGTCGCACGACCCGTTGCCGAGCGCGATCCGCTGTGGCGGGATCCCGTAGCGGTCAGCCAGCGCGCGGCGGAGCGGCGCATACGACGGATCCGGATATCGATTGACCCCACCGAGCACGCGGCCGGCTGCCTCGACCACCGCCGGGTGCGGCGCGAAGCACGACTCGTTCGAGGCGAGCATGGCGACGTCGGCGCCGAGGTCGTAGCCCGCGGCGAGCGGATAGACGGGGATTCGGCGGGTGCGCTGTGCGAATTCGATCGGCATCGGGCCTCCTATTGCGCGGACTCGAGATCCGCCCGAAGCACGCGCGCCTCCCCGAGGTACACGTGGCGCGGCTCGTGCTCGTCGGCCGCGTAGTAGTGGACCATCACGCGGATCACGCGCGGCAGCGAGCCCGGCACCGGCACCTCGCGCGCGCACAGCAGCGGGACGCGGCTCAGGCCCAGCGCGCGCGCGGCCACCGCCGGGAACTCCGCGTCGAGGTCGTCGGTCAGCGTGAAGATGCAGCTGACCATCGCGTCCGGGCCGAGTTCGTTGCGCGCCATCAACTCGCGCATCAGCTCGTCGGTGGCGCCGAGAATCTCGTCGGGCTCGTTGGCGTTGACGGTGTTGGCGCCCCGGAGCGCGAAGAGCCGCATGGGATCGGCAGTCTGCCAGAGGCAGCGCGTGGCCGCCCGCGCAAGGGGGCGACCACTACGTCGCGTGGACGACGCTCGAGGTAGCGAGCGTGCGCCCGGCGCTGTCGAGCGCCTGAACCTCGACGTACGGCTGCGCCGGGATCGTGACCTGGGTCTCGAATCCCTGCGTGGTGGTGGTCGACACCGCCTGCAGGGCGTCCGCGCTCGTGCCGGCCAGCACGCGCCATGAGTTCACCTGGGTGGCGCCGTTCCAGCTCGCGTACACGTCCGTGCTGGCGCCGGTGGTCGTTGCGCTCACCGAAGGCAACGTGCTCGGCGTCCCGATCCACGGGAAGCGGTAGGCGCGATAGCTCGAGTTGTTGCCCACGAACCGGCCGTCGAAGACGATCTGACCCTGCGAGTTGAACTCGCTGAAGTACGGCTGCTGCCCCCAGCCGAGGAAGTTGTCGCCACCGGGCAACTCCTGGACGTTCCCCTCGAAGCTCGCCGCCAGCGCCGGCAGGTGCAAATCCTGGCTCACGAGCGTCGCGGACTTGGTCTCGCTGTTCAGGCGGACCGTGATCCCGCGCGACTCCTCGTGGATCTTGGGCGGTCCGGCGCCGTCGTCGAACAGGGTCACGGTCGGGTCGGTGTTCGTGTGCAGACGCACGTCGTGCTGGAACGCGAACTGAGCTCCCGACGCCAGCTTGTAGCTCGAGTTCTTGCCGCCGAGCGTCCACACGATCTGACCGGTCTGGTGGTCGACCTCGTAGGCGGCCCATGTGTTGCGCGCCGAGATCAGCAGGTTGCCGTCCTGCTGCAGCTGGACCGAGTTGATGTGGAAGTAGTCGAACGGCGCGCCCGCCGACTTCACAGGCGGCTCGTACGTGTCGGTCAGCGGGACGTGGTCGAGGCTGTCCCACTGGAACAGCAGCAAGCCGGTCTTGACGTCGATCTCCTGAACCACCGAGTCGAGCACGACCTGGCGCGAGGACAGATGGTCGTCGGTCGCGTTCCAGTACACCGGGTAATACGCGGTGATCAGCGCGGTGCCCTGCGGCGTCAACCGGAACTCGTGCAGGTCCGCGCTCAGCCCGTTGGCGGCATGAACGACCGCGATCTGGCGGTATGAGGAATTGTCGATCACGTCGTCGCCGGCGCCGACGCCCGCCCCCGAATAGCCCTGCCACCAGGTCAGCACTTGCTGGCCCTCGTAGCTCTGAACCTGGAGGTCCGCCGCCATTTCCCCCTGGGGCGCCGGTTGGAACCACAGCAGCGTGCCCTCCTTGTTGAGGATCATCGCGCCGTTCTGGATCGGTCCCTGCTGCGGGGTGAGGAAGATGTCGTCGCCGTCGGGCCCGGGGGCGGGATCCTCCTTGGTGATCTCCACCGACGCGGGCGTCAGGTCGGGCCGCGAGTTGAACGTGAGCACGTCCCCCGGCTCCCGGCCCGCAGGCGGCAGTGGGGTCGCCGGAATCGATCCCGACGGCGTGGCGACGGTGAAGTGGAACGTTCCCGGGGCGTTGGCGCCGAGGATGTGCAGGGTGGTCCTGACCGTGACCACTTCGCCGGGCACGAACGGCTTCGTCGGCAGGAAGCTTCCGCCATCCCGGTCGGAGTCGGACTCGAACCGGCCCGTGTGGACACCACTCCGGGAGCCCGTCACGACCACCTTGCCGACCTGGGCGATCGGCAAGCCGCGAAACGCGATCTGCGTCTGCGGCGAAGCGACGCGGTCACCCGGAATCGGGAAAACCGTGATCGTCGGGGTCGCCGCGGACCCGGTTCCGCCGCAACCCGCCAGCGACAACCCGATCAGCGCCGAAGCGAGAGCGATGGCGATGACGATGGCGAAGGCGGCACCCGCGGCCGACCGGCGACGGCGCTCTGTCTCCCTCAGCTGCCGGCGTCCGTGCCTGGTCGAGCGGCCGCTATTCGACCTCATAAACCGCCGCGCATCCAAATCCGTGCGCCGAGCGGATGATCGGGCCGAGCAGCTTTCGCATGTCGTTGGTGGTCTGGCAGTCGGCGAGCACGAATCGGACGCCGCTGCTCAGCACGAAGCTGCGGGCTGCCGCCGGGGTCGCCGACCCGATGAACAGCCACTGTGCGTTGTAGGTCAAGTTGAGGCATCCCGGCTCGGACCACAGGCAATCGCCGACATACGTGCGTCTTCCGGTTTTACCGGGCACAGCGGCGCCAAGATAACTCCGGGTCATGACGCTTCCCGGCTCCTTGAGGTTCTCGAGGTAGTTGAGCGCGTCGCGCTCGTCGCTCTTGATGAAGTTCGCGTTGTTCGGCGTCGGGGCCGCGAGACCCTGAGCGATGTGCAGCTCCTCGTACGTGGTCGGGATCGTGAACAGCGCGACCAGGACCGCACCAGCCAGCACCGGCCGCTGCACCCTGCTCCAGCCAATGATCTGGAACCCCTCGACCGCCAGGACCGCGAGCGGGATAGTGATTCCCTGGAAAGAGTGCAGGGGCGTGGCGCCGAGGCTCGTCCCGGACAGCACGAAGATCGCGAACGCCGCCAGCGGCCAGGTTCGCGTGGCCGCGGCCAGAAACGTCGTCGGGCGCCTCGTGTACGCGACCGCCGCGGGCACGAGCAGGGGCACGATCGCGATCGTGATCGACCAGAACGAGAACGCATGCTTGCTCGCGACCTGGGCGAGCTTCCAGCTGAGGTCAGTCTTGCCGAGGATCGCGTAGTACAGGAGCGGGATCGCCGTCCCGCCGATCGTGGCGATCGTCAGCTTGAGGTGGGAGCGGTCGTAGCGGCGGCCGAGCGCCATCACGAGCTCCGCCCCGACCACCATCGCGATCAGCAGCTCACCGTTCCATGGGTGGAGCAGGCTCGACAGCCCGCCGAGCGAGCCCGCCAGCCACAACCTCCGGTTGTTCAACCGCGAGTCGTGATGGGCGACCAGCGCCCACACCATCGCGGCGAGCGCCATCACCCCGAACACGTAGCCCCAGGTCAAGAAGCCCGGGAATAGATCCCCGAGGACGCTGAAGTGCCCGTACACGTCGGTGAACGAGCCGAAGAACAGCGCGAGCACGAGCGCCGCCCGCCGCGGCCAGAGGCCGGTCAGCAGCCGCCGCGCGAACCCACGAACGGCGAAGAAGAACGTGATCACCGCGACGGGCTTCCACAACAGCAGTGACAGCCACGGCGCCATCCCGAGCGCGGTCAGCCCGCCGGAGACGACCACAGCCGGATTGAAGTAGTCCGCCGGCGTATCCCGCAGGACGAACAGGTTCGACGCCAGGATGTGCTGAGACGCGTCCTTGATCCAGGCGAGGTACTGCAGCTGGTCGACGATGTAGACGCCGTCAGTGCCGGTCCAGACGCCGCCGTCGAAGACGACTCGCCACAAGTCGAGCGCCAAGACCCACATCGAAATGGCCGCAAACGCGCACAGCACCCACAACTCGAACCGGTCGAGCCGACGGCGGTGTGGCGGCGTTATGCGAGTCGGGGGGAGATCGGGCGCCGGACGGCTTCCGCCGCCGCCGTCGGCCAGCTCTATCTCAAGGCGCATTGGCGCGCGACGCTAACACGATGCTAATAATCACGGCATAAACCCTGCGAAGGATGTTTGGGGCTCTCGGCTGTCGCCGGACGCGGTGTATGGGCGCACCGGCTACTGCTGCCGCGGAACCCGCGGGCTCGGCCAACCCACGGTGTGAGCGTCCTTATTTTATCGTCGCGAGCACCGTGGACGCCTCCCGCGGCTGCGGGATCGTCTCTCGCCGGCGCCGGTGCGGCTCGACGTTTGAACGGCTACTGGTTCCCCTGCATCGACGCCATCGCCTCGGGCGAGTATGACGATAGCTTCGCCTGGAGCGACGACGATGCCTGGCCCGCGGACCCGCTCAGCGGGTTGAAGTTGATCAGGTTCCAGAACTTCCCCGACGAGGGGAGGAACACGAGCACGAGGAACACGGTCAGCGCGAGCGCCACGCGCCGCAACCGCTGGCTCGACCCGAGCGCTGCCAGCGGCAGCAGCCAGATCACGTACCAGGGCATCACCCACCCGAGGCTCGCGATCAGCGCCAACGTCGCCCAGCCGGCGCGCGAGAGCCAGTCCCCCTTGCGGCGGAGCAGCAGAACAACCGCGACCACGAGCGCGACGTCCGCGAGTCGCAGCACGCCCGAGGTACCGCCGCCGACCCCGATCAAGTACCCGAACAAGTTCGGGAAGCTGAACGGCGTCAACAGCGAGCCCTGCTGGGACAGGTTGGGTATCGAGAACCCGAACAGGATCACGCTCATCACGAGCAGCGGAATCCCCGCGAGCACGCACCCGTAGATCACCTGGAGCCGGCGCCGGGCGGGCCACGCCGCCACGAGCAGGAACGGCAGCAGCAGCACCGCGCTGAACTTGACCGCGACCGCGACCACCAGCATCGCGCCCGCCGACTTGTCGCGGCGGGCGAGCAGGAACGCGATCGACGCGGTCAGCGGCACGAGCATGAAGAAGTCGTTGTGGAACCCGCCGACCGCGTAGATGAGGTAGATCGGGTTGAGCCCCACGAGCACCGCGGCGTAGCGCGGATCGCGGCCCAGTCGCTTCGCGCACCAGCACACGATCCCGATGAACGTGAGGCTGAGCAGAACCGTGACTACCTTGACGATCCAGTACGCGACCGGAATCGGCAGGAACGCGAGCGGATAGCTGAGCGCGGTGAACAGCTCGCCGTACGGGCTGTGCAGGTTGTTCCACGTCGCGAAGTGGTAGATCGGATCGTGCATCTCCTGGCCGATCACGTGCGTGTACGGGTTCATCCCGTGCAGGCCACCGAGCCGCGCGTAGCCGAGGTAGTTGCCCATGTCGGTGAGCTGGAACGGCGGCCCGAGCATCAGGAGCACGTTTGCCGCGACGATCGTCAAGACGATCATCCGCATCGACAGCGTCCGCAGCGCGGCGAGCGCCACCCCGTAGGAGGCCAGCATGATCAGGATCAGCCCGCTGAGCGCGTAGTTGGTCGCGATCGGCCCGACCTTGAGCCCGCCGAGCAGGCCGTACAGCGGACCGGCCTCCCAGTTCGCGAAGATCTGGCTCGACCGCGGGACGAGAATCGTCGGGCCGTGGGTCGAGAACAGCACCATCACGAGCACGCCGGTGACGATCGTGCCGAGCGCGATCCTTCCGGCGCGCGCCTCCTGCAGCGCTCGCGGCACGCGCAGCTCGCGCAGCCTCGGCAGCCTGGCGATGCCCGACAGGCCGACCGCGCTGTCCGCCGGCGCGGCGCCGGCGGCCGCTCCCGCGCTTGCGCCGGCGGCGCTCGGGGCGAGCACGGGCTGAGCACCTGTGCTCGAAGCGAGGACCGGTTGGCCGTCTATGTGGCCTGACTCATGACGCATGGGTTTAACGAATGTTGCCCGGTGGGCGGGCCACATTGCCCGGCAGGCGGGTTGAAATCGTGTTAAGCGCTTACCGTACGGGACCGCAGCCGCAACTGACCCTAACATCCTGCGCGTGAGCGTCGGCACGGCGCCAGTAGACCTTCGCCGCCCGCCTGCGCGTACACAAGCGTCGCGGGTGCGCGCCGCGCTGGGGGAGCCGGCACTGCTCGCGGTGGCTGCGATCACGGTGCTGGCGGCCGTCCTGCGCTTCTACCGGCTCGGCCATCAGGGCTTCTGGTTCGACGAGGGCAACACCGCGCTGCTCGTGCATTTCTCGCCGGGCAAGATGCTCGGGCTGATCCCCCAGACCGAGTCCACTCCCCCGCTCTACTACTGCGTCGCGTGGGTGTGGGCGCGGGTGTTCGGCTACGGCGAGACCGGCCTGCGCTCGTTGTCGGCGCTATGCGGCGTGCTCGTGGTTCCGGTCGCGTACGGCTCCGGCGCGAAGCTGATCTCCCGCCGCGCCGGGATCATCGCCGCGGCGCTGACCGCGTGCAGCCCGCTGCTGATCTGGTACTCGCAGGAGGCGCGCTCCTACGAGATGCTCGTGTTGCTGTCGAGCGTGTCGCTGCTCGCGTTCGCGTACGCTCGTGCGACGCCGACGCCGCGGTTGCTCGGCGCGTGGGTGCTCGCGTCGGCGCTCGCGTTGGCCACGCACTACTACGCGATCCTGGCGGTCGTCCCCGAGGCCGTGCTGTTGCTGTGGACGTACCGTGCGCGGCGTTCGGTGCAGATCGCGGTCGGCGCCGTCGGGCTGTGCGGGCTGGCGCTGATTCCGCTCGCGATCGGGCAGAGCGGGACCGGGAACGCCAGCTGGATCGCCCAGGCGCCGCTCGGGCGCCGGCTGGGCCAGGTCGTGCCGCAGTTCGCGGCCGGGTTCGAGGGGCCGGCGCATTCGGTGCTCGAGCCGCTGGCGATTGCCGTGCTGGTCCTCGCCGCGGTGCTGGTGTTCGCCCGGTCCGACGGGCCGGCGCGCCGGGGCGCGTTGATCGCCGGCGGGATCGCGCTCGCCGGCCTGGTGTTGAACCTGCTGCTGATCGTCGGACGCGTCGACGACCTGATCACGCGGAACGTGCTCGCGATCTGGATGCCGGCAGCGCTGTTCGTCGCCGGCGGGCTGGCGGCGGCTCGCGCCCGGCGCGTCGGGTTGGTCGCCGCCGGCGTGTTGTGCGCGCTCGGTGTCGCTACGGCCGTGGGCGTGGCGTTCGACCGGAACCTCGAGCGGCCCGACTGGCGCGTGGTAGCGCGGGCGCTCGGGACCCATCCAGCGGCTCCCGGGACCCGCGCGATTCTGATCCAGCACTATCGCGACCTGTTGCCGCTGTCGCTGTATGTCCCCGGCCTGCACTTCATGGGCCCCGCCGGCGCCACCGTGTCCGAGCTCGACGTCGTGTCGTTCACCTCGCCGCCGAGCGCCGGCTTCTGCTGGTGGGGCTCGGCCTGCAACCTGTGGCCGTCGCGCGCGCAGTCGTCGTACCCGGTGGCGGGCTTCCGGACCGTGTCGCGCCGGCACGAGCTGCAGTTCACGATCGTGCGGATGGTGGCATCGCATCCGGTGCATCTCACGCCGGGCGAGGTGGCGCGGGCGTTGACGACGACGCGGCTGGCGAACGACGGGCTGATCATTCAGAAGTAGCGCTCATCAGCGCCTGCACCTCCGCCGGACTCAGCCGGCGCCACCGCCCGCGCGGGAGGTCGCCCAGCTGCAAGGGGCCGAACGCGACGCGCTCGAGCCGCTTGACCGGGTGCCCGACTTCCTCGCACATCCGCTTGATCTGGCGCTTGCGGCCCTCGCGTATCGTGATCTCGATCGTGTCGGCGGCAATCCGGCGCACCCGCGCCGGCGCCGTCCGGCCGTCGTCGAGCTCGACCCCGTCGCGCAGCGCCTGGAGCTCGGCCTCGCGCACCGGAGGCCCGCCCACGACCGCGCGGTAGGTCTTCTCCACCTCGAAGCTCGGGTGCGTCAGCCGGTGCGCGAGTTCGCCCTCGTTCGTGAGCAGGATCAGCCCGGTGGTGTCAATGTCGAGCCGGCCCACGGGATACAGACGCTCCGTCTGCGGCACCATCGTGACGACGGTCGGGCGGCCCTGCGGATCGCGGGCGGTCGACACGACGCCCGCCGGCTTGTTCAGCGCGTACACGACCCGCTCGTGCACGGCGGGGTTCACCGCGGCGCCGTCGACCGCCACGGCGTCGTTCGGCCCCACGTCCCGCGCCGGATCGGTCACGGTTTCGCCGTTCAACGTCACGCGCCCCGCTCTGATCATGGGCTCGGACGCCCGCCGCGAGGCGACGCCGGCGTTCGCCAAATACTTGGTCAGCCGCATATCGGTGCCACCATAGTCAGCGTGGATCTGAACCTGTTGACGGCCAAGCTCGATGAGCTCGGGGAGCCCCGCTACCGCGCCGGCCAGGTATGGCGCTGGGCGGCCCGCGGTGCCAGCGGCTTTGACGACATGTCCGACCTGCCGCTCAGCCTGCGTGAGACGCTGGCGCAAACGGTCCCGTTCTCAAGCCTGACCGTCGAGCGCGAGGCGCACGCCTCCGACGGGACCATCAAGGCGCTGTTCGCGACCGCCGACGGCCGGCCGGTCGAGGCGGTACTGATGCGCTATCGGGACGGGCGCCGGTCGGTGTGCCTGTCCTCGCAATCGGGCTGCCCGCTGACCTGCACGTTCTGCGCCACCGGGCAGATGAAGTTCGGGCGCAACCTGACCGCCTCGGAGATCCTCGACCAGGCTCTCCATTTCCGCCGCCTGTCCGACCCCCGCGACCACCCGAGCCCCGCCGACCACGCCGTGTTCATGGGCATGGGCGAGCCGATGATGAACCTCGACAACGTGCTCGCGGCGTGCGAGCGACTCCCCGACATCGGGATCGGCCATCGCCACACCGCGATCTCCACGATCGGCTGGATCCCGGGAATCGAGCGGCTCGCGGAGACCCCGATGCCGATCCGGTTGGCGCTGTCGCTTCACGCCGCCGACGAGGCGCTCCGGACCGAGCTGATGCCGGTCAACCAGCGCTATCCGCTCCCGGACGTGATCGCGGCGTGCGAGGCGTACTACGCGCGCAAGCGCCGCAAGGTGTTCGTCGAGTACGTGATGCTCGCCGGCGTCAACGATTCGTTCGCGCAGGCGGCGCAACTGGCGGACATCCTCGACCCGCGCATGTTCAAGGTCAACCTGATCCCGTACAACCCAACCGGGTCGGCCTTCACGGGTTCGAGTCCCAAGGCGATCGCCGCCTTCCGCGATGAGCTCGAGCGGCGCTGCCTCGCCGCCACCGTCCGCCTGACCCGCGGCCGCGACATCGACGCCGCCTGCGGTCAGCTGGCGGCGCGGTCGCCGATCGGGCAGGGCGCGTCAGCCGAATCCGACCGCGGGCGGCGGCGCGACCACCGAGACGGTCGCGTGCGCGACGCTGTTGGTTAGCGTCGGGTCGTAGGTCGCGGTACCGACCGCGACGCGGTTCGTGAACGCCTGCGCCTGCTTGGTCGGTCGCAGGCGAAGCGTGATGTTGACCTTGGCACCCGGCTTGACTGTGCCGAGCTGACAGATCACCGGCAGGCGCGCCTGGCAGTTTCCGACGCTTGTCTGCACCGAGACCACCGGCGCGCCGCTGCTGGTCGGCTTGTCGTTGACGACCACTCGAGTGGCGTCATCGGGACCAAGATTCTTCACGGTGATGTGATACGTGACCACCCCGCCCAGCACGACGGTCGGTGGCGACGCGGACTTCGTGACCACGAGGTGGCTCCACGTTGAGGTCGGCTGGTCGGGGGCCGGTCCCGGCGGAGGCTTTGGCTCCGGCGGGAGCGGCTCGGGTGGCTCGGGCGGCGGCTCGGGCGGCGGGTTCGGCGTGAACGTGTCGGTGAACACGCACCGGGCCGCCGGCTCCCCGCGGGTCAGCGTGACCACGGTAGATCCTTGGGCGAACGCCTGCACCTGGCCACCACAGTCGACCGAGGTGAGCTCCCACGCTCCGGCCGGCGTGCTGGTGGGCGACTGCTCGACGATCCGGTACGAGCCGAGCCGGACGTGATCGGTCGAGTCCGCCGGCGTATTTGGTGTCGCATCCGTCGCGACTCCCTGCGCCATCGTGGTGGCGGTCTGGAGGTACTGAGTCGGCGTGCCCTGGAGCGGCTCGACGAGGAACGATGCAGTGCCGGTCGCTCCCTCGGTGACCTTCGCCAGCGAGATCGATCCCGCCGGGGTGAACTTGTTCGTGAACACGCATGCCAGCAGTTCCCCGCTCTTGACCGTCACCTCGAACGGGTGCGTGGTCGACCGGCTGGTGTCGCTGCAGAGGACCTTCTCCAGTCGCCAGCGCCCCGCGGCCGAGACCGGTGAATGCTCGACGATCCTATAGGTCCCGGGGTCGAGCGTCAGCGACGACGGGTCCGCGTCGACGGGGACGTTCGGAGTGGTCGTCGTCGCGGTCGCGCTGGCACTCGTACCGCCGTTCACCGGAGTCACGTCGAAGTTGAACCTGCCGACCCCGCCGTGAGTGAGCTTGCGGATCTGCAGGCCCGCCGGCGGCGGCACGTACTGATTCGTGAACGTGCACGTCACATGGCTGAGCGCGGCCAGGTCGATCGTCACCGTCGACCCGCTGATGTCCCACGTGCTGGCTGGTCCACCGGAGGCGTTGACACAGGTCAGAGAGGCGAGCGTGTAGCTGTCGACCGCGCCCTCGGTGACCGTCCAGGACGACCCACCGGCCCGATAGAAGTCCTCCGAGCCGCCGTTGTACAGCTGGAATCCATCCGGATTGAACGACAGGTTTCCGTTGAAGGGGAACGCCGGGTTGGCTCCGGTCGGAATGCCCGTGACCTGCTTCTGGATCGTTATCAGACCGGTCGTCGGCGGCGGCTTAACGTAGTAGGCGTAACAGAACACGTGGTATACGCCGGCGGGGAAGAAGACGTACTCGACGTTGTCGCCGTTGAGGTTGTCGGTCGCGCAGCGGAGCGTGCCGAACCCGTATTCCGGACCGGGGTAGGTCTGCGCGAGGACCGGGTCCGTCGGCGTACCGCCCTGCACCCACAGCTGATCGGCTTCGCTGGCTTGACTGCGCTCGGCGTCCGTCAGCTCGATCGTCGTCGCTCCGGCGACCGTCTGACCCGGGATGGCGTTCCCGCTGTTGTCGAGCAGCGGCGTCGAGGACTGGGTGAGGATCGAGGTGCTGAAGGCCCCCGTGACCTTCGACAGCGACCCCCAAACCCCAGTTACAGCGCGGCTCTCGTAACTCGTCCCCATCGTGAACTGCCAGCCCGGCAGCGGCTGGCAGTTGAGTTGCGGGCCCTGGTCTTCGTACACCGGGCTGATCAGCGCGCCGCTGTCGCCGTATTGCGTGTCTTGACCCAGGTCCTTCAGACTCTCGACGATGTCGTTGCGCGCCCGGTTGGCGTAGATGTCGCTGTAGTCGGGGCAGACGCGCGCGACGAACGTCACGTAGTAGCCCGATCCCCCCGATCCCGCACCCTGCGCCAGAGCTGGGCTCGCCGCCGCCGCGAGCCACGCGGCCCACACCAGCATCGTCACCAGCAACACGCTGAAACAGCGTGCAAAGTGGCGCGACGCGCCCCAATCGCGTTCATTTCCCACCTCGCCCGACACCCTACCACCGGCGCCGGGGGATCCCAGACCCCGGCGGTCAGCCGCCCGCGCGGGCCTCGCCGGCGGCGAGCAGCCGCTCGCGCAGCTCCGCCTCGAGCTCGGGCGAGGGGTCGAACGCCTCTATGCCCGGGAGCTCGTCGAGCGAGCTCAGCCCGAACAGTCGCAGGAACAGCTCGCTGGTCCGGTAGAGAACCGCCCCGAACTGCGAGCGGCCGGACTCTTCTACGAGCCCGCGTTCGAGCAGCGTGGACGCGGCCGACTCCGCGTTGACTCCCCGGATCCGCGCGATCTCGGGGCGCGAGACGGGCTGGAGGTAGGCGACGATCGCGAGCGTCTCGGCCTGCGCCGGCGTGAGCGTCGGGGTCCGCGGGCGCGCCAGCAGCCGCCGTGCCGCGGGCTCGGTGTCGGGATGGGTCGATAGCGCCCAGCCGCCCCCGAGCTCGCGCAGTACGAACCCCCGTCGCTCGAACTCGTAGTACTCGCGCAGCCGCTCGAGCGCCGAGACCACCTCGTGCAGCTCGGCGCCGGTGGCATCGGCGAGCGCGTCGGCGTCGACCGGGTCCGCGCTCAGGAACAGGAGCGCCTCGATCGTGCTCTCGAGCGGCGGATTCACGCGGTCAGTCGCTCCTCGTGACGGATCGTGCCGTGTCCGTGACCGGTCCCGTTCGCGGCGATCGTGATCTCGCCGAACGGCTCGTCCTGGGTCCACGTGAGCTCGCCCTGCTTGTGGAGCTCGAGCAGCGCGTACAGGGTCACGGCGATCGTCACCCGGTCGGCCTGCACGACCGCGTCGTCGAACGAGAAGCTGCCGCGCCGCAGCAACGCCCGCAGGTGCGTGAGGCGCTCGGCTACGGTGACGCGCGATCCGACCATGTGGCCGATGTCGACGCGCTCGGGCATTTCGAGCAGCCCGCCGATCGCCGCCGCCAGCGTCGCCGGGTCGTACGCCGCGCTGGCCTCCGACAGCGACGCGCGCCGGAGCGACGGCGGCAGCGGCGCCGACCGAAAGCGGTGGCCCTCCTGCGCGGCCAGCAGCTCGCGCAGGTGGGCGGACGCGGCGCGGTAGCGGTGGGCGTCGAGCAGCCGCGCCAGCAGCTCCTCGGCGGCCTCGCCCGGATCGAGCTCGATCAGCTCCTGCATGTCCTCGCCGGGCAGCAGCAGCCGCGACTTCAGCTCGAGCAGCGCCGCGATCAGCACCAGGAACTCGGTGGCGGCTTCGAGCTCGAGCTCGCCGCGGCTCTCGAGATGGTCGATGTAGGAGATCACGACCTCGGCCAGGTCCACTTCGAGCAGGTCGATCTCCTCCCGCAGGATCAGCGTGAGCAGCAGGTCGAAAGGGCCGGCGAAAACGTCGAGATCGAGCTCGAGGTCGGCGATCCGCATCGGTGTCAGGCTACTGGGATGGTCGGCGGCGCCTGACGGCGGCGCCTTAGTGTCGGGCCCGGACCGGTCCCACGCCCATCGCCTCGCGCACGTCGAGCAGGGTGCCGGCGGCGATCGCGTGGGCCTTCTCGGCACCGTCGGCGAGGGTCCGCTCGAGCGCCGGCTCGTCGGCGCGAAGCTCCTGGTAGCGCTCGCGCACCGGTGCCAGGTACTCGACGACCGCGTCGGCGACGGCCTGTTTGAACGCGCCGTAGCCCGACCCATCGAACGTCTGTTCGACCTCCTCGGGAGCGATGCCGCGGACCGCGGCGAGGATGTCGATCAGGTTGGAGATACCGGCCTTGTCGGGGCCGCGCACGACCTCGCTCCCCGAGTCGGTCACCGCCGAGCGGACCTTCTTGACGATCACGTCGGGCTCGTCGAGTACCAGCACAGTGCCCTGGGGACTGCCGCCGGTCGTCGACATCTTCTTGTCGGGGACCTGGAGGTCCATGATCCGGGCGCCGACCGCGGGGACGCGGAGCTCGGGCACGACGAGCGTCTCGCCGAAGCGGGCGTTGAACCGCTCGGCGACGTCGCGCATCAGCTCGACGTGCTGGCGCTGATCCTCCCCGACCGGCACCTCGTTCGCCCGATACGCGAGCACGTCGGCGGCCTGGAGGACCGGATAGAAGAACAGGCCACTGGACACGAGGTCGCGCTGGGAGCCGGCCTTGTCCTTGAACTGGGTCATGCGGTTGAGCTCCCCGACCGACGTCACGCTGGAGAGCAGCCAGCACAGCTCGCTGTGCTCCGGGACGTCGCCCTGGCGGAAGAAGATGCACCGGTCCGGATCGAGCCCCGCAGCCAGCAATGTCGCCGCCGTGTCGTAGACCGCGTCGCGCAGCGCGGCGGGCTCGTACGGGACGGTGATCGCGTGCAGGTCGACGACGCAGTAGATCGCCTCGCCGCGGCCCTGGCCGGCGACGTACTGGGTGATCGCGCCGATGTAGTTGCCGAGGTGCTTGCGCCCGGTCGGCTGGATGCCCGAGAAGATCCGCATGGCCTCTGAGGCTACCCAGAGGAGCGCCGCCGTGACTGGAGGGCGGGTGCCCGGCGGATCAGTCGGCGAGCAGGCGGTCGAGCGGCGTCTGCGCCGTGCCCGGCGCCGGCGCTCGAGGCCGCTCGTTCCGCAGCAGGTAGGCGGCGACGACACCGCCGATCGCCCCGCACACGTGCCCCTGCCAGGAGATCCCGGTGTGGGGCACGACGCTCGAGTACAGCGCGCCTCCCCAGATCACACCGACGACGAGGCCGATCAGCAGCTCGAGGATGTTGCGGTTGAAGAATCCCCGCGCGAACAGGTAGGTGGCGTAGCCGAACACGACGCCGCTGGCACCGATCGTGTACTCCGGGATCCCGGTCGACGTGTGGGCTGGCGATACCAGCCATGTCCCGATCCCGCCGATGACGATCACGATCAGCGTCACCAATGCGAATCGCTTGGCTCCCTGGAGCGCGATGATCAGCCCCATGAACACGAACGGGACCGTGTTCGCGATCAGGTGCTGCCAGCTCGCGTGGATGAACGGCGCGGTGAAGATGCCCCAGATGTGATCGATGCTCCGGGGCAGGATTCCGTCGCTGTCGAGGTGGTTCGAGTCGAGCGTATTGATCCCCTCGATCACCCACATCAGAAGGACCACCCCCGCGAGCAGCGCGACGCCCTCGAGCTGCCTCTGACCCCCGCGCCGGCGTGGTGCGCGGGATGACGTCCTCGGTGGGGTTGAAGCCGTCGTGCTCACACGATTAAGGATCGCAGGTGGATCGCAGCTGCGGTGAAGGTCCGGCTAAGAATCGAGCACCGCCGCCGCGACCGCCAGCGCCACCTCCGCGCGCTCGCGCAGCGAGGGCGCGTGCACGAACTCCTCGGGCGTGTGCGCGCCGCCGCCTCGCGGGCCGAGGCCGTCGACGGTCAGCGGGATGTGCGGCGCGAAGTGGCTGGCGTCGCTGGCCCCGCCGCGGGGACAGCCGATGATCGGTCGCTCGAGCCTCGCGCCGGCCTGCTCGAGCAGCTCGCGGGTCGCCTTGCGCGAATCCATCCCGGGCCAGATCCGCAGCATCTTCGTCTCGAGGCCGACTCCGTCGAGATCAGCGGGCACCGCCGCGCACACCGCGTCGAACGCCTCGCTGCGGTCCGCGCGCATGTCGCACAGCAGCTCGCCCTCGGCGGGCACGACGTTGAACGCGTCGCCCGAGCGCACCACCGTCGGAACCACGCTCAGCCGCTCGGCGCCGTTCGGGTCGTGGTGGCCGGCGATGTCGATCGCGGTTGCCGCCAGCGCCAGCAGCGCATTCCGTCCTCGGTCGGGGGCGCTGCCGGAGTGCGACGCGCGACCGCTTGCGACCACGCGCATCGTCCCCGCCGCCTTGCGGCGTACAACCACGGCCTCGTCACCATCGGAAGTGAGCTGGCCGCCTTCGAAGCAGAGGCACGCGTCGTAGGAGCCGAAGCGCTCGATGTGACGGAACTCGTGCCGGCGCCACTCCTCGTCGGTGACGAGCAGCACGGACACCTCGCCGAACGCGTCCGGGCGCGGCGCCAGCGCTCGCGCCACCCCCAACGCCAGCACCACACCGCCCTTCATATCGACCGTTCCCGGGCCGTAGAGCCGGTCGCCGTCGCGCCGCAGCGGAGCATGCGAGGAGTGCTCGATGACCGTGTCGACGTGGCCGAGCAGGAGCATCCGCCCCGAGCCCCGGCCGGCGATCCGCGCCACCATGTCCGCGGCGCTCCCCGGCGTCGAGCACGGCACCCGCTCGATCTCGGCCTGCGGCGGCAGGAACGCCGCGCACAGCGCGATCGCCTCCTCCGCTCCCTCGACGTCGCCCGAGGGCGAGGAGACCGCCACCAACGCCTCGAGCTCGCGCGGAGCTCGAGCGGCGATCTCCGCGGCGCTGTCAGCGACGAACTGATCCATCCGCGTAGTTTCCCGACCGGGCGAGGTCCAGCACCTCCTCGGCGGGCACCGTCTGGGGCGCCCGACGTTCGCGAACGTGGCGCGCTGACAACTCGCACAAGGCGTCGTTGACCGGCGTCGCTACTCCGTGCAGCCGGCCGAGCAGCGCGATCTCGCCGTTCAGGAAGTCGGTCTCGACGGTCGGCGCGCCGCGGACGATGCTCTGCCTGGTCGAGGAGCCGGCGCGCTCGCGGCCGGCGATCGGCTGCAGGTCGAGCCGCTCCCAGCGGCCGACGACGTCGTTGACCTCGTCGGCCACGAAATCGACTCCGGCTCCGCTCAGCGCGGCCTCGCCCTCGTCTTTCGCGAGCTTGATCAACTCCCCGGCCGGCGGCCCGGGCTCGCAGATCGCGTCGACGGCGTTGGCGAGGTTACTGAGCAGCTTGGCGTATTTGAAGCGCATGATGTCCGGCCGCGCCATCGAGCTGAAGTCCGAGGCACCGAGCGCGTTCGCGATCTCCTCGGACAGTGCGTCGAGCCCGCTCGGATAGCACCCGAGGTCGATCACACCGGTGCCCTGGGTGCCGTACGCCTGAACGATCCCGGGCTCGAGGTGCGCGGTCGGGGACATCACGACGGCGCCGTACACGTTCGCGAACAGGCGCAGCGCGATCCGCTCGTTCTCGATGCCGTTCTGCAGGCACACCACCGGCGTGCTCGCGGGCGCTGAGTCCCTGAGGTCTGTGAGCGCGCCGATCGTGTCCTGACTCTTGGTCGCGAGCATCACCACCTCCTCGCCGCTCCACTCGCGCGCGGCCGGCGAGTCGGCGACCGGAATCTCGAGCACCGTGCTCGCATGCGGCTGCTCGAGCGTGAGGCCGTGGTCGCGGATCGCGCGGTAGTGAGCGCCGCGGGCGATCAGGGCCACGTCGAAGCCAGCCTGGTGCAGCTTCGCGCCGGCGACCCCGCCGATCGCGCCCGCGCCGAAGATCACAAAACGCATGCGGGCGTTCTAATCCGGCATCGCCTGGCGGACAACCGGATGGCGGGCCGCCGCGGCCTCGTCCAGCCGCCTGACCGGCGTCGTGTACGGCGCGGCTCGCGCGATCTCCGGATCCTCGCTGGCCTCTTTGAGGATGTCGGCCACGATTTGGGCGAAGCGGTCGAGTGTCTCCTTGGTTTCGGTCTCGGTCGGCTCGACCATCAGCGCCTCGTCGACGATCAGCGGGAAGTACACGGTCGGCGGGTGGACGCCGTGGTCGAGCAGGCGCTTGGCCAGGTCGAGCGTCTTGATGTGCAACTCGCGCCGCATCGGTTCGCCCGAGAGCACGAACTCGTGCATGCACAGCCGGTCATACGCGGCCGGCAGGTACTCCGCCACACCCTCGCGGCGGAGCAGCGCGAGCAGGTAGTTGGCGTTCAGCACGGCGGTCTCCGACGCCTCTCGCAGCCCGGCCGCCCCGAGCGAGCGGATGTACGCGTAGGAGCGGACGAACACGCCGTAGTTGCCCTGGAACCCGCGCAGGCGCCCGATCGACTTCGGCCGGTCGTAGTCGAGGTCGTAGAACGGCTCCTTCCCGTTCGTCGTCGACTCGCGGCGGACGACCTGCGGTCGCGGCAGGAACGGCTCGATCCGGTCCGACACCGCCACCGGGCCGGCGCCCGGACCGCCTCCGCCGTGGGGCTGGGTGAACGACTTGTGCAGGTTGAAGTGGACGATGTCGAAGCCCATGTCACCCGGGCGGCAGATGCCCATGATCGCGTTCAAGTTCGCGCCGTCGTAGTAGAGCGTGGCTCCCACCCCATGGACGATCCGCTCGATCTCGTCGATCCCCGTCTCGAACAGCCCGAGCGTGGAGGGATTGGTGAGCATCAGGCAGGCGACGTCCTCGTCGGCCTTGGCGCGCAGGTCGTCGAGGTCGACGTTCCCGGCCGCGTCGCTGACGACCTTGACCACGTCGTAGCCGGCCATCGTCACCGTCGCCGGGTTGGTGCCGTGCGCGGTGTCGGGCGTCAGCACCTTGGTCCGGTGCTCGCCGCGATCCTCGTGCAGCGCGCGGGTGAGCAGCACGCCGGCGAGCTCCCCCTGTGACCCGGCCGACGGCTGGAGCGACACGTGCGGCAGGCCGGCGATCTCGCCGAGCGCATCCTGCAGACGCCACATCAGCTCGAGCGCGCCCTGGGCGTAGCGGGGGTCCTGGAATGGGTGCATGCGGGCGTGGCCCGGCAGGCCGGCGACCCGCTCGTGGAGCTTGGGGTTGTGCTTCATCGTGCACGAGCCGAGCGGGTAGAAGCCGGTGTCGAGATCGAAGTTCCGCTTGGACAGGCGGTTGTAGTGCCGCACGATCTCGGGCTCGGAGACCTCGGGCAGGCGCGGCGGCTCGGCGCGTCGCAAGGCTCGCGGGAGGAGCTCGTCGAGTGGACGCTCGGGGACGTCGGTCTCCGGAGGGCTGAACGCGCGCCGGCCGGCGCGCGCGCGCTCGTAGATCGTGAGGGTGTCGTCGGCCTCGCGGATCATCCCTGCGCCCTCGCTCCGACCGCCTGGCGTTCCGCGGCGACCGCGGCCCCAAGGGCATCGGCGAGCCGGTCGATGTCGGCGCGGGTGCGGCGCTCGGTGATCGCCACCAGCAGCCCGTTCTCGTGCTCGGGGTACTCGCGCCCGAGCGGGTAGCCCGGGTTGAGGCCCTGCTCGCGGCAGCGCGCGATCACCCGCTCCACCGGCGCCTCGAGCTCGATCGCGAACTCGCGCACGACGGGGCGGTCGTGGATTTCGGAGACCCCGTCGATCGCCTTGAGGCGGTCGCGTGCGTACGCGGTCCTCTGGAGCATCAGCTCGACCAGCTCGACGATCCCGCGCCGCCCCAGCCAGCTCAGGTAGATCACGCCCGCGAGCGCGTTCAGCGCCTGCGCGGTGCAGATGTTGGAGGTCGCCTTCTCGCGGCGGATGTGCTGCTCGCGGGTCTGGAGCGTGAGCACGAACCCGCGCTTGCCGTCGACGTCCTTGGTCTCCCCTGCGATCCGGCCGGGCATGCGCCGCTTGAGCGCCTCGGTCGCGGCGAAGAACCCGAACGACGGGCCGCCAAAGTCGAGGCGGTTGCCGAGCGTCTGGCCCTCGCCGACAGCGATGTCGACGCCGCACTCGCCGGGCGGCTTGAGCAACGCGAGCGGGAGCGGGTCGCAGGCTGCGATCGTGAGGGCTCCGGCTCGTTTCGCCGTGTCCGCCAGTGCGGTCAGGTCCTCGACCGCGCCGAGGAAGTTCGGCTGCTGGACGATCACCGCGCTGACATCGTCGCCGAGTTCCGGCAGATCGGTGGCGCCGGCGCTCAGCGGCGCCTCCTCGACCTCCATCCCCCACGCGTGGGCGAGCGTGCGTACGCACTCGCGCGAGTGCGGGTGCACCCCGCGGGAGATCACGAACCGGCCGCGGCCGTTGGTGTGCTTGGCCACGTATCCGGCGGCGGCCACCGCGCTCGGCCCCTCGTACACCGAGGCGTTGGATATGGGTAACCCGGTCAGCTCGGAGATCGCGGTCTGGTACTCGAACATCGCCTGCAGCCCGCCCTGCGAGATTTCGGGCTGGTAGGGCGTATACGGCGTGAGGAACTCCGAGCGCATGATGATCGAGTCGATCAGCGCCGGCGTGTAGTGGTCGTACATCCCCGCGCCGACAAAGCTGGTCTCGTCCTCGGCCGACGTGTTTCGGGCCGCCAGCGCCCGGAACTCCTCGTAGACCTCGTGCTCGGACAGCCCGGGGCCGAGCGAAAGCGGGCGCTTCATCCGCAGCCCGGCGGGGATATCCGCGAACAGCTCGTCGATCGAGTCGACGCCGATCGTGCCGAGCATCTCGCTCAGATCGGCGTCAGTGACCGAGGTGTAGCGGGTCATGTGCGGATCACTCCCAGGTTCGGTTCACGTTCAGTCGAGGGTCGCCTGATACTCCGTGGAGTCCATCAGCGAGTCCACCTCCGACGGGTCGGACAGCTTCACCTTCACCAGCCAGCCTTCCCCGTAGGGATCCTCGTTGATCGTCTCCGGCTTGTCGGCGAGCGTCTCGTTGATCGCGGTCACCTCCCCCGACAGCGGCGCGAACACGTCCGACACCGCCTTCACCGACTCGACCTCGGTGTACGGCTGGTCCTTGGTGATTTCCGCGCCGATCTTCGGCGCGTCGTAGAACACGACCTCGCCGAGCGCATCCTGCGCGTACCAGGTGATCCCGAAGGTGGCTGTTCCGGTGTCGCCGTCAATCCTTGCCCAGTCGTGCTCGGGGTGGTACTTCAGTTCGTCCGGATAGCTGGGGTCGGCCACGTCACTCACGCTTCCTTTCTGTAAAGAGGCTTGCGCTCGATCACGGCGGGACGGACCCGGCCGCGCACGTCGATCTCGATCTGCGTGCCCTCGGCGGCACGCGCGCTGGAAACGTACGCCATCCCGATCCCGCGCTCCATACAGGGCGAGAAGGTGCCGCTCGTGACCTCGCCGCCACCGACCACCGCGTTCCCCTGACGGGCGATGCCCTGCCCGTCGATCGTGAACGGGACGAGCTTCTCGTCGGTGCCGTCGCGGCGCGCGGCCGCGACCGCCTCGGAGCCGATGAACCCCGTTGCCTCCCGGCACGCCCACCCGAGCCCGGCCTCGATCGGCCCCCGATCCTCGCTGAGGTCGTTGCCGTACAGGTGAAAGCAAACCTCGAGGCGCAGGGTGTCGCGCGCGCCGAGCCCGACGGGGGTTGCGCCGGCATGCGTGAGCGCCTCCCAGACGCTCGGCGCGTCGTCGGGTCCGAGCAGCAGCTCGACGCCGTCCTCGCCCGTGTAGCCGGTGCCGCACACGAGCATCGCCGCCCCCGCCACCGTCCGCTCGCACACGTGGAAGCGCGCCGGCAGGTTGCCGTCGGTGAGTCCGCGCACGAGCGCGCACGCCTTGGGGCCCTGCACGGCGAGCATCGCGAAGTCGGCCTGGCGGTCGATCACGTCGACGTCGAATTCGCCGGCGTGACCCCGCATCCAGGCGAGGTCCTTCTCGTGGTTGGCCGCGTTGGTCACGGTCAGGAACGTGTTGTCGGACAGGCGGTAGCTGAACAGGTCGTCGAGCACACCGCCGTCGGGGTTGCACATCACGCTGTACTGGGCGCCACCCTCGGGCAGCCTGCGCACATCATTGGAGACGAGGTGCTGCAGAAACTCGAGCGCCTGCGGACCGGTGGTCTCGACCTGGCCCATGTGCGAGACGTCGAACACGCCGGCGCCCGTGCGGACCGCAAGATGCTCCTCGCGAATGCCGGCGTACTGGACCGGCATCTCCCAGCCCGCGAACGGGACCAGCTTCGCGCCGGCGGCGGCGTGGCGGTCGTAGAGAGGCGTTCGCCGTAGTTCGGTGGTGGACGACACCGGAAGTGGAGGCTAGCCAACTCCGGTGGCGTCCGCCTCGGGTGACGTGCGCCGCGAACCGAAATCGCGCCACCACTGGATCGAGCGCGAGTCACCCGAAGGCGGACATCCACCTACGTAGCTTTGGCGAGCGTGCTGGGGCTGCACGACGCGACAATCGAGCGGCTCAGGCGGGACCGTGCCGTGCTGCGCATGCCCCACATGCATCCTGCGGCACGGTCTCGAGTCGGCGTGCCGATTGTCGTGTTTTGCAGGTTAGTTCCGCTCAATCCGGCGTGCGTCCGCCACCGGGCACTCCGAAGCCCCCTTCAGATGCCCGCCGTTCAAACCGTCCGCAGGCAGCGCGCGCCGGCGCCCTCGACTACGGGGCGATCTGCTGCGTCGAGTGGTAGATCTGCGACACCACCGAGAACGCCGGCTTCTGGTTCCCGTTGAAGTCGACCAGCCCCTTCTGGTTGAACGGCGGATCGGGGCGGGGGTCGCCACCGGAGTACGTCGGGAACGCCACGTAGTCCTGGAGCGCGAAGTACATCGCCCCGGACAGCCACGGCTTGGTCGCGAACACACCCAGGTGGAACGCCACCGAGTTGGACTGGAAGGCGTACGTCCCCCGCTCCTCGACCGGCCCGTCGCGGTTGGCGTCGAACCCGAACTCGGTGATCATGATCGCCTTGGTCGGGTAGCACGCCCGGACCGTGTCGAGGAAGGGGCCGAGCGCGTCGCGGTCGTCGTCACCGCCGCCGCCGGCGTCGAACCAGCCGAAGTACTCGTTGTCGCCGATCACGTCGAGCGGTCCGTAGGCGCTCTGGCAGCCGAGGCCCGGCCAGTTGCTGACCGCCATCCCGACGGGCCGGGTGGGGTCGAGCTTCTTGGCGAGCGCGGCCGCGCCGGCGATGTAGCGCGTCTCGGCGGCCGTCGCCGGCGAGGGCAGCTCGTTGCCGATCGACCACAAGAGCACCGACGGGTGGTTCTCGTTGGAGAGGATGTTGTCCTCGAGCATCGCGTGCGCCTGGGCCAGCCAGGCGGGCTGATCGAGGTACGCCGACTGGACCTGATAGACGGGGATCTCCGACCAGATCAGGATCCCGTCGCGATCGGCCATCTCCTCCATCTCGGGGCCGACCGGGTAGTGGGCGCGGATCACGGTGGCGCCGAGCTGCTGCACCCACGACATCAGCTGAGCGTCCTGCGCCGGCGTCATCGCCGCGCCGGTCTGGAGCGTCTGCTCGTGCAGGTCGACTCCTCGCAGGTTCAGCAGCCGGCCGTTGAGCTCGAGGCGGCCACCGACGACTTTGATCGTGCGGATCCCGCTGTAGGTGAAGTAGCCGCCGAGGCGCCGGCCGTGGGAGTCCGACAGGGTCAGCGTCGCGGTGTACAGCTTCGGGTGACCCGGAGCCCACAGCGACGGATGCGGGATCTCGACCGACCCGTGCGCTGTCCACGTCGCATGCGGCGCGATCGTCGCCGACCCGAAGCTCAGCCGCCGGCCGCCGTAGGTCCCGGTGAGCTCGACCTTCTGCCGAGCGCCGGTGACGTTCCGGACGAGCACCTGCTCCTGAATATCGGCGTCGCATCGAGGACATGCATGCAGCGTGCGGATGCCCACCTGCTCGAGGTCGGCCGTCTGCACCGCTCTCAGGTAGACCTCGCGCAGGATCCCGCCGTAGTTCCACCATTGGCCGCCCGGACCGGGTGGCAGGTCGCCGGCGGTCCGCCGGTTGTCGACCCGCACGACCAGGCGGTTGACGCCGCTCCGCAGGCCCGTCAGGTCGAGCTCCCAGGGCAGGTACGCGCCGGCGTGGCTCCCGATCTCGTGGCCGTTCAGCCACACGGTCGCGCGGTAGTTGACCGACTCGAAGCGAATGATCCAGTGCCGGTTGGCCTTCGCGACGTAGCTCGCAAATGCGCCGGCGGGGAGCATGAAGTCACGGCGGTACCAGCCGACGTAGCCGTTCATGCTCGCCTGCGAGAAATCCCCGGCGTTGTAGGCGTTCGGGATCGTGGTCGTCGACCAGCCGCTGGTCGACGCGACGTTCCGCCACCACCCCTGGGCGAGGCCGACGTCGGACGTGTCGGCGCGATACAGCCAGGCCCCCCCGAGCAGGTAGCGGCCGGTCTGACCGTCGCTGTAGAGCGCGCCCTTGGTCGGCGGCTGAGCGCTGTACGCCGGTCCCTGGGCATACGCGACCCCGCTCGCCGCGAGCGCAAGCACGAATCCGAGGATCACCGCGCGCAGGATCACTGTCCGCTCGCGCCGGCGCACTGTCCGCTCGCGCCGGATCACTTGCCCCCGCCCACCGCCGGCCCGATCTTCACGTGCCGCACCACTGTCGTCTTATTTCCGGCGCGGTCGTAAACCGTGACCGTGATCGCGTAGCGACCCGGCCGCCGGTACGCGTGCGAGACCCGGTGGTCGCCGGGCGTCAGGTGAGACACCGTCCCATCGCCCCACCTGATCGTCAACTTCGCCACCCCCGAGGCGGCGGACGGACGCAGCCCGCGCGGTGGCGCGTCGCGGTACCGAAGCCGGAGCACCTCGTTCGCGCCGGCACGGCGGGGGCCCGACTCGCTCACGCTCAGCGTCGGGGCGACCGTGTCCACGAACACCCGCGCCGCCTTCGAGGCCGCGGTCAGCCCCGCCGGATTGCTCGCGGTGACCTCCCAGCTGTGCACGCCACTGGCGAGCGCGGCCGGCGCCCGGAAGGAGCTGCCGCCGGTCTGCCCGATCTTGGTCCCGTCGACGGTCACCGTGTAGGTGATCGGGCCCCACCGGCCGCCGGCGGGGGACCACTTGAACACCGGCTCGGCGCTCGTCGAGTACGCGAGCGTCTTCGGCACGGTCGCCGACCCCGGCGGCTGGTAGAGCTGGTCGACCGCGATCTCGGTCGAGGCACCCGTGCCCTGCACCCAGGCGACCGCCGCGTCCCCGCCGCCGTCGCCGCCGGCCGCGAGCCCGAGCGCGGCGTCGGTCGGGCCCCCGGCGGGGGAGGACACAACGAGCTCGGGTCCGAGCGTCGAGGCCCGCGGCTCGTATCGGACCCGGATCTCCGCCGGCCCCGCCGTCCCGGGGGTCTGTTGCCAGGCGATCAAGGTTGAGAACAGGCCGGCTATCGCGGGAACCGCGTACGCGGGTGAGCTGTCCTGGAGGCTGTTGATCTGCACCACGCTCCCGGGCGCGCCGTTGTTACCCAGCTCCATCGCGACGACGTCGTTCGAGTGCTGCCCGGCCGACGTCACGAACCCCTGGCCGTACTCGGTCATCGCGACGTCGGGGTCGTCGGCACCGGCCGCACCCGGGCTCGACAGCCCGTCGGCCCCGACCACGCCGTCGTACTGAGACGCCTGGAGCCGGTTCATCAGCACTCGCGTCTGCTCGACGCCCCCACACGACACGACTTCCTGGAAGGCCACGTCAACCCAGGAGGAGTCGCCGCCGGCCGCCACCGCCGGCGCGCCGGCCGACACCTCGCCGCAGCCCGACACCGAGGCGACGTCCGCCTGCTCGTCGATGACGCTCGGCGCGGTCCCCCACACGCGGCGCGAATAGATGTGGCCGCCCTCGCCCCAGGCTACGATCGCGACGCCGTCGCCGGCGGCAGCGACCTGGGGAGCCCCCGTTCCGGTCCCGGCGTCGTCGGCGGGAGTGGCATTGAGCGGAGCCGACTCGAGCGCCCAGGCTCCGTTGTAGTAGTACGCGGCCCTGACGTCGTGTCCGCTGCCGTCGGCGGCGGTGAAGGCGAGATAGCCCTTGCCGAAGTTGGTCATCTCGAGCGACGGGTTGCTGGCTCCGCCGGCGAGCGCGTGTGGCGCTCCGAACGTGGCGGTCGTGCTCGCGCGGTCGACCACGTACAGCTGGCCGCCGTTGATGAACCCGATCAGCAGCACTCCCCCGTTCCCGGCTGCGATCACCGGCTGTGAAGAAGCGCCGGGCAGCGCCGGGTCGACCTCGACCGGCGTCTGGAACTGCCCGCCGATCAGCGCCGAGACGAACACGTGCGGGACCCCCGAGACCGCCTTCAAGTAGACGAGACCGCCGGTGCCGTCCCGAGCGACCGACAACCCGTCCAGACTGACGATCGCCGCATTCGGGCCGTCGACCACGCTGGGCGGCGCGGGCGACGGCTGGGCTAGCGCCGGAGCCGCGAAAGCGACGACCGACCCGAGCGACGCCAGCGTGCCGAGCGCGCGCAGCGCAAAGCGCGACGACCTGCCCAGCATCAGTTGTCGGCCGTAACGTCTGACGGGACTACAACAACCAGGACGCCATAGGGTTGCGCCGCACCGGATGAAGGATCGTTAACAGACGGCTGAGCGATCCCTGAGGAACGACGTTCAGCGATCCCTGAGGAACGACGGGATGTCGATCTCGTCGTCCCGGATCTCGAGCGACGAGCGCTGGTCGTCGTCCATCGTCACGTCCCGGTCCCGCCGGGCGCGCCGGGTCGTCTCGCGGGCCTGGTTCGGCCGGGCGTAACGGTGGTCGAAGCCGGTCGCGATCACCGTGACCCGGACCTCGTCACCCATGCTGTCGTCGATCACGGCGCCGAAGATGATGTTCGAGTTCTGGTCGGCGGCGCTCTGGACGATCTCTGCGGCCTCATTGACCTCGAACAGCCCGAGGTCGTGGCCGCCCGTGATGTTCAGGAGGATCCCGGTGGCGCCCTCGACCGACTCCTCGAGCAGCGGCGAGGAGATCGCCGCCTTGGCGGCCTCGGCCGCACGGTTCTCGCCGCCGGCGTTGCCGATGCCCATCAGGGCGGTGCCGGCGTCGTGCATGATCGTGCGCACGTCGGCGAAGTCGAGGTTGATCAGGCCGGGGATCGTGATCAGGTCTGTGATCCCCTGGACCCCCTGGCGCAGCACGTTGTCGGCCTCGCGGAATGCGTCGAGGATCGTCGTGCGGCGCTCGACGATCGCCAGCAGCTTCTCGTTGGGGATCACGATCAGCGTGTCGACGTGCTCGCGCAGCTTCTGGATGCCGTCCTGAGCCTGGCGGGCACGCTGGGTGCCCTCGAACGCGAACGGCCGCGTCACGCACCCGACGGTCAGCGCTCCGATCTCGTTCTTGGCGATCTCCGCGATCACGGGAGCCGCGCCGGTGCCGGTGCCGCCTCCCTCGCCCGCGGTGACGAACACCATGTCGGCACCCTTCAGCGCCTCCTTGATCTCGTCGCGCGATTCCGCCGCGGCGCCCTGGCCGATCTCGGGGTTCGCGCCCGCGCCGAGGCCCTTCGTCAGCTCGTGGCCGATGTTCAGCTTGATGTCGGCGTCGCACATCGCGAGCGCCTGGGCGTCGGTGTTGCACGCGATGAACTCGACTCCGCGGAGACCGGCGTCCACCATGCGATTGACCGCGTTGGTGCCGCCGCCGCCGACGCCGACGACTTTGATGACTGCGAGGTAACTGCCGCTTTCCATTGGTGACCGTCCGACCCTTGAGTTAGCGTTGAGCGTTTTGTGGCCAGTCGCTCTTAGCGGGAGTTTCGCACGTTATTCACTGGACTTGCGGGAAGTCAACGAATCAGGCCCGGACGCAAGGTTCGTTGCAGAACGCCCAACCCTCGACGGGCGGCAAAGAGTTGGGAAAATTTGACGCTAAAGCTCGACTTGAGGGTTAGGCTTGCTCCGGCGGGGTTAGTCTCCTGGGCTCGCTGTAGATGCCTCGTCGGCAGATGTTCCCGGGCTCCCGCTCGCGGACGACTGCGAGCCGGTCGTGGCAAGTCCCGCGGCGGCAAGCGCCTCGGCACCGACGCCCGCGGCCGGCCGCGCCGGATCGGTCACGTCGATGTACGCTGCGCCCGCCGAGCTTGGAGCGGCGAGCACTTCGGTCGCCGCCACCCACTTCGCGCCGAACTCGCTAGGCGCGCCGAAGTAGATGGCCGGGCCGGATCGGAGCTGGACGACCAGCCCGTGCGGCGACGTCGTCGTGACCTGGCTGATCCTCGCTTCGAGCCGCTGCGGCGTGGCGGCGAGCAGCGCCAGTGCGTCGAGCGCGGCCTGATCGGTGATGCGCGACCCTCCCGGGAGCGAGGGCAGCGGAACCGTCGGCAGCGAGCCGGTGGGCACGTCGTGGAGCAGCGTGCCGTCGGCGCTCGCGGCGATCGTCTGTCCGCCGGCGAGCACCGCGCCGACCGGGAGCTGCTCGATGACGTGAATCCGCATCCCATGCGGGAACTGCGTGCTGACCTTCAGGCCCTTGACCACCGGGTACGGCGCCACCGCGGTCCGGAGCTGGCCGAGGTGAACGTCGAGCGTGGTCATGTTGTGCGCTGCTAGGCCCAGCGCCTGTCGGATCGGGCCCGCCTCGGGCCCTGACACGCCGGTCACGGTGACGCGCTTGACGGCGACGAACGAGGAGTCGCGCAGCCACACCCACGCCCCGCCCACCAACACGAGCGTCGCCACCGCGCCCACTACCAGCCACACGCGCAGCCGCACGCGTCCCTTGGCGACGATCATCGGCGGCTCCAGTCCGCGGGAAACTCGACCGGCCCCAGCGACTGCACCTCGGGCTCGAGCTCGATGCCGAACCGCTCCTTGACCCGCCGGCGCCCCTCGGCCATGACCGCGACGACGTCGGCGGTGGTGGCGTCGCCGTGGTTCTCGACGAAGTTGGCGTGCTTGGCGGAGAACCCGGCGCCGCCGATCCGCAGCCCCCGGCAACCGGCGGCGTCGAGCAGCTGGCCCGCGGTGCGGTTCTCGGCGCGGGGATCCTCGGGGTTCTTGAAGGTGGAGCCGAACGTCTTGATGCCGGACGGCTGAGCGGCCTTCCGGCGCGCCCGCATGTCCGCCAGCGTGGCCTTGACCTCCGCGCTGGCGGCCTCGGCGAGCGCGAACGAGGCCCGGGCGACGATCTGGCCGGCGCGCAGGCTCGAGCGGCGGTAGGCAAACCCGAGCTGATCCGGGGTCCGGCGCTCGGTGCCGGCGGGCCCGGCGACATCCACCCATTCGAGCACTCGGGCGAGCTCGCCACCGTAGGCGTTGGCGTTCATCCGAACCGCACCGCCCACGGTTCCCGGAATGTTGACGCCGAACTCGATGCCGGTCAGCCCGGCCTGGGCGGCCCGAGCCGACACCGCCGGCAGGCGCGCTCCGCCGCCGCACCGAATCTGCGTTCCGTCGAGTTCGATCGTGCTCAGCTCCTTGTCCAGCTTCAGGACCAGTCCGCGGACGCCGCTGTCCGCCACCAGCAGGTTCGACCCCGACCCGACGACCCCTACCTCGTGCCGCTCCGCTTCGGCCCACGCGAGCAGCCGCTCGAGCTCCCGCACCGTCCCGGGTCGTGCGAACAGCTCGGCCGGCCCGCCGGTTCGGATCGTCGTCAGACGGGCCAGCGGGTAGTCGCGCGTGACCCCGGAAGGCATTTCGGCCATCTCAGAGCAGCGTAGATTGCGGTCCGGCGAGTACGCGGCTACCCGACGAGCGACCGCGCCAGGGCGTCGACGTCGCCGGCCCCCATCGCCAGGCACAGATCGCCCTCGCGCAGCGTCGCCGACAGAAAGCGGCCGGCGTCGTCGAACGACGGCATCCAGGCGACGACCCGCCCGCCGGCGGCATCGGCCGTCGCGGCCGCGATCAGGTGGCCGTCGACGCCCGGAAAGTCCTCGGCGCGCTCTCGGGCCGGGTAGACGGCGAGCACGACCGCGATGTCGGCACCCGCCAGCGCGCGCCCGAACTCCCGCGCGAGCGCGCGTGTCCGCGAGTAGAGGTGCGGCTGGAACACTGCGACGAGCCGCGCCGGCGCGAGCGTCCGGGCGGCCGCGATCGTGGCCGCGACCTCGGTCGGGTGGTGGGCATAGTCGTCATATATGGGGATTTCTTTTTCGGTGGACCCGAGCAGCTCGAACCGCCGTCGAGCACCTCTGAAGTCAGCCATGGCAACGGCCGCCCGGGCCGGATCGGCCCCCGCCAGCGCCGAGGCGGTCAACGCCCCGGCGGCGTTCACGGCGTTGTGGAGACCCGGTACCGACAGGGACACCTCGAGCCCGCGCCAGTGGAACCTCGAGCCGCGCGGAGACATGGCGGCGTCGGTGGCGTCGTAGGCGAGCGCGCCCTCCCCGGACAGCGCCCGGAGCTGCGCGCGGTCCCACACGACCGCGCCGAGCTCCGCGCGACCCATGAACTCGCGCAACGTCTCCTCGAGGTCCAGCCGCGAGCCGTAGGTCGAGTGATGGTCGAGCTCGGCGTTGGTCAGCACCGCGATCTCGGGCCACAGCCGGAGCAGCGAGCGGTCCGACTCATCGGCCTCGACGACGATCCACTCGCCGCGCCCCCAGCCGGCGTTGACCCCGGTGTCGCCGAGCTCGCCGCCGACCACGTACGCGGGGTCGAGCCCGCAACCCCGCAGGATGTGGACGATCATCGCCGCGGTCGTCGTCTTGCCGTGAGTGCCGGTCACCGCCAGGCAGCGGCGGAGCGCGGCGATCTGCGCGAGCAGATCGGAGCGGTGCAGCTCGCGCCCCTTCGCGGCCCGGCGCTCGGGATTGTCCGGCGGCACGGCGGTCGAGAACACGACCTCGGCCCCGGCGGGCACGTTTTCCGCCCGGTGCCCGAGCGCGGGCTCGATCCCGTGCTCGAGCAGGCGTTCGGTGTAGCTCGATCGGGCCCGGTCAGAGCCCGTGACGCTCGCGCCGAGCTCGCTGGCGATGATCGCCAGCCCACTCATGCCCGCCCCACCGATGCCGACGAAGTGGAGCCTCCGCGCGGACCAGTCCTCTGCGGACCGGCTCACCCCTCGCGCTCGAGCACGACGACCGGAATGTCGCGGTTCGTCTTGACCTGATAATCGTCGTAGGCAGGCCAGCGGTCGGTCATCAGCTTCCACAGCTCGGGCTTCTCACCCGCCGCGGCCGTGCGCGCATGCGCCTGGAAGCGGTCCCCGCGCACCTGGACGGTCACCTCAGGCTCGGCTGAAAGGTTCAGATACCACGCCGGATGTTCCTCGGCGCCTCCCTTCGATGCGACCACCAAGTAGTCATCGCCGTGCTTCCCGTAGATCAGCGGCGTGCTCCGCTCATCGCCCGAGCGCCGGCCGGTGGTCGTCAGGATCAACACGGTCGTACCCTGCCAGTCGTGCCCCTCGGCGCCATCGGTTTTCAGATAGCGCCTGACATGCTCCTGGCCGAACAGCATCCGTCCACCTCGATTCGGGGGTTTTCCGGGGGCGAGGCTATAGAAACCGTAGGCGTCGCGCACCGAAATTGATGACCGCGCCTGGGGCGGCGCGCCTCACCTTGTCCGCGCCACCGCCAGCAACTCGTGCGCGATGTCTCGAGCGGCGTCCGGCCGGGCCACCGCGGCCGACGCCCGGGCCATCGCCGCCAGCCGCCCGCGGTCGGCCAGCAGGCGGCCGACCTCGTTCGCGAGCCGGGCGGCGGTCAGCTCGCTGTCGGGGATCACGACGGCGGCGCCGGCGCCTTCCATGAACAGCGCGTTCGCGGTCTGATGATCGGCGGTCGCGTACGGGTAGGGGACGAGCACCGCGGGCTTGCCCTGGGCGGCGATCTCGAAGATCGAGCCCCCCGCCCGCGCCACCACCAGGTCGCTCGCTAGCAGCGCCTCGCCGAAGCGTGGGATGTAGCCGCGCAGGTCGTAGTGCGACCCCGGCGAGATCATCTCCTCCAGCTCGCGCAGATCCCGCTCGCCGGCGGCGTGCAGGACCCGGAAGCGCGCTCCGGCAAACGCGTCGATCGCCGCGCGGTTGATCGAGCGGGCGCCCTGGGACCCGCCGAACACGAGCACGCACGACTCGCGCAGACCGATCCCGAAGCGCTCCCGAGCGGCCCGCCAGTCGGTGGCGGGCATCGGGACCGGCCGGCCGGTGAGGACGTACCGCGAGCCGTCGCGGCCCTCGATCGGAAACGCCAGGCACACTCGCCGCGCGAACGGCGCCAGCAGGCGGTTGGTGAGCCCGAGATGGCTGTCGGCCTCGGTCAGCACCAGCGGAACCCGCGCGAGCACCGCGGCCAGCCCGACGGGTCCCGCCACGTACCCGCCGCCGGCGAGGATTGCGGTGGGACGCAGCTCTTTGACGATCCGTTGCGACTCCCGGACGGCAGCGGCCGCGACGAGCGCTGCCTTGACCGCCTTCAGCGGCTGCCCGCGCGGCAGCGGCATCACGCGCAGCGTGCGCAGCTCGTAGCCGGCGGCGGGAACGAGCTCGAGCTCGGCGCGATCGCCCCCGACGAACGTGACCTCGGCGCCGTCAGCTCGCAGCGCGTCGGCCACCGCCAACGCCGGTACGACGTGCCCGGCGGTCCCGCCGGCGCCGATCACGATCCGCGGCGCTCTCAACTCTCGGTGTCCGGACGACATGCAGCCGCGCCCCGGGGCGGGCGATGTTCAGCAGCAGGCCGACGCCGGCGAGCAGCACACACAGGTTTGTCGGCGCATAGGAGATGAACGGCAGGGGCACCCCGGTTAGCGGGGCCAGACCGAGGACGACGAAGATGTTGAGGATCCCCTGGCAAAGAATCAGCGAGGTGAGCCCAGTCGCCAGCAGCTTGGCATACCGGTCCGCGGCGCGGCGCGCCGTCCGCAGGCCCGCGTAGGCGATCATCCCGTACAGGCAGGCCACGCCGAGGATGCCCATCACGCCGAGCTCGTCGCCGATGACCGCCAGGATGAAGTCGGTCTGCGGCTCGGGGAGGAAGTAGATCTTCTGCACCGAGCGACCGAGCCCCACCCCGAACAGGCCGCCTGAACCGAGCGCGATCTGACCCTGGACGGCCTGGTAGCCGGCACCCGACTTGGTCGCCAACGCCCAGGGGTGCAGGAACGAAGTCAGGCGCGCGCGCTCATACGGCTGAGCCGTCGCCAGCAGGATCACGCACACGACGACGACCCCCGCGAGCAGCGCGACGTAGCGCATCGGCATCCCTGCCGCGACCAGCAGCGCGGCGAGCGTCAGCGCCACCACGATCGTCGTCCCCAGATCGGGCTCGACGACGATCAGCAGACACGCCGGGCCGGCGAGGATCGCGATCGGCGCCACCGCCTGGCGGAAGCTCCGCATGCGCTTGGGATGCTCGGCGAGATACCGGGCTGCGTAGAGGACGAGCGCGAGCTTCATCAGCTCGGACGGCTGGAACTGGATCGGGCCGGCGGAGAACCACCGGCGGGCACCGTTGACGACGACGCCAAACCCCGGGACGAGCACGAGCAGCAGCAGCACGAACGAGACCGCCAGCAGCGCGTTCACGAGCTGCGGAGTGAAGATCTGAAGGCCGCGGCGGGCGAGCACGTGCATCGCCGCCAGACCCAAGGCTCCGAACACCAGGTACCGCACGAAGTCCCCGGCACCGGTGCCCCCGCGTGAGAGCACGCCGAGCGGCGAGGACGCGCTGTAGACCATCACCGCGCCGAACGCGAGCAGACACAGCGTCGCGGTCATCAGAATCCGATGCTCGAGCGGCGGCGGCACCCGGCGGGCCGCTGTCCGCGAGCGCGTCACGGTCCCGGTGCGGCCAGCACCCTCGCGCGCCTTGTCGCGGACGCCGCGGGCGGCGGCCACCGCGCGCGTCATCAGGCGCGCTCCACGAGCGCGCGGAAGTGGTCGCCGCGGGCCTCGAAGTCCGAGTACTGGTCATAGCTTGCGCACGCCGGCGACAGCAACACGATCTCGCCGGCGCGGGCGGCCGCGTCGGCCAGCGCGACCGCGTGTTCCAGATCGCCGGCCTGGCGCAGCGGCACGCCGGTCTCAGACAGCGCGTCCGCCAGATCGCCGGCCGCCTCGCCGATCAGGTACACCGCCCGGCAGCGCTCGGCCACGAGCGGCGCCAGCGGAGAGAAGTCCTGGTGCTTGCCCCGCCCGCCCGCGATGAGGTGAATCCCGCCGGGGAATGCCCGCAGCGCGACGATCGTGCTGGCGACGTTGGTCGCCTTTGAGTCGTTGACCCAGGCGACGCCGTCCTTGACCGCGACCAGCTCGAGCCGGTGACGGACGCCGGCGAACGTCCGCAGGCCGGCCGCGACCGCCTCGGCGTCGACGCCGCGCGCCAGGCACGCCGCCGCGGTGGCCATGGCGTTCTGGCGGTTGTGCTCGCCCGGGAGTGCGATCTCCTCGACGCGGACGATCGGCTGATCGTCCCACCACAGGTAGCCGGCGCGGTCTGACAGCTCGGGACCGCCGCCCGCGCCGAACAGCACGCGCCGGGCGCACCCGCCGAGGTCCTCGACCCCGAGGTCGGACGGCGCCACGGCGACGTCGTAGTTGCCCTGGTTGGCGAAAATCCGGAGCTTCGCCGCCACGTAGTCCTCGTAGCTCGGATGACGGTCGAGGTGGTCCGGAGACAGATTCAGCAGCACGGCGACCTCCGGCGCGAACGCGATCGTGTCCTCGAGCTGGAACGAGGATGCCTCGCACACGACCGTGACATCGGGAGCGAGCCGATCAACCAGCGACGTCGCCGCGGTGCCGACGTTCCCGGCGACCGCCACCGGCAGCCCGGCCTCGCGGTGGACGTGGCCGATCCACTCAGTCGTGGTGGTCTTGCCGTTCGTGCCGGTCACAGCCACGAATTCGTTCGGGACCAGACGCCAGGCAAGCTCGAGCTCACCGAGGACCACGGCGCCGCGGGCCCGCGCCTCGCGGATCGCGGGCGCGTCCTGGGGTACGCCGGGGCTCTTGATGAGCGTCCTGGCGCGGGCGGCAAAGTCGACGCCTGACGCATCCAGCCGTACTTCGACGCCCGCGTCGCGAAGCCTTCCCGCGGCTCGCGCGAGCGCCGGCCGCTCCGGCCCGCCGGCGTCGATCCCGATTACCTCCGCCCCCAGGGCGCGGAGCGCGAGCGCCGCCGCGACACCCGATCGGGCCAGCCCGACGACGAGATACGGCCCCGGCGGAAGCGGGGGCCTTGGCTTACCCACGAATGCTGAGGCGGTACACCGTGAACGCGATCGCCGCGCAGGCCGCGGCCACGATCCAGAAACGCAGGATGATCTTCGTCTCCGACCAGGCCTGGAGCTCGAAGTGGTGGTGGATCGGCGCCATCAGGAACACGCGCTTGCGGAACAGCTGGAACGAGAACACCTGGATCAGCACGGACAGCGCCTCGATCACGAAGATCCCACCGAGCAGGATCAGCAGCACCTCGGTGTTGGTCATGATCGCGAGGCCCGCGATCGCGCCCCCGATCCCCAGCGACCCGGTGTCGCCCATGAAGATGCTGGCCGGGAAGCTGTTGAACCAGAGGAAGCCGATGCACGCGCCGACCAGGCACGCCGCGAGCAGCGTCAGGTCAGCCTCCCCAGTGGTGATGAACGTGATCCCGATGTACGCCAGCAGGACAATCGCGGAGCACCCGGCGGCAAGGCCGTCGAGCCCGTCGGTCAGGTTCACCGCGCTGGTCGTGCCGGCCACGACGAGGTAGATCAGCACCGGGTACAGCGGGCCCAGGTCGACGCTGACATCGACGAACCGGACGCTGATCGACTCGGACACCCCCGCCTTCTGAGTCGCAACCCACCACAGCCCGAGCGAGATCGCGATCGTGACCGCGAGCTTGGTCCGCGCCCGCAACCCGAGCGAGCGGCGCTTGACGATCTTCGTGTAGTCATCGGCGAACCCGAGCAGCGCGCACGCCACCGCGGCCCCGAACACGCCAAGCGACTGCGCGTCGCGGGTGGACAGGATCAGGTACGGGACCGCGAACGCGAGCATGATGATGATCCCGCCCATCGTCGGCGTGCCCGCCTTGATCTTGTGACCCGCGGGGCCCTCCTCGCGGATGTTCTGACCGAACTCGCGCCGGCGGAGGAACTCGATGAACTTGGGGCTGAGGAACAGGCACAGCAACAGCGACGCGGTGCCCGCAATCAGGACGCGACCGGAGATCGATCCCATTACGCGCCCGCCGGCTCGACGTCCACCGACGGCGCCGGCGCGCCGCCGCGGAGTGCGCGGCACACGACCTCGAGCCCGACCCCGCGCGACCCCTTGATCAGCACGACGTCGCGAGGACGTAGCAGCTCGGGTACGACCTGCGCCGCGGCGGCCGCGTCGGGCACCGCGTGAAGCTCGCCGTCGAAGCGCTCGGCGACGGCGGCCGCCAGCGGTCCGACGGTGACCAGCAGGTCGACCCCAGCTCGGGCGGCCTGCTCGCCGAGCTCGACGTGGTAGTCGCGCTCGCGCGGCCCGAGCTCGAGCATGTCGCCGAGCACCGCGACCGGGCGGCCGTGGTCGGCCCGGGCGGCGGTCAGGGCCAGGTCCTCGAGCGCGGCGCGCATCGACATCGGGTTGGCGTTGTAGCAGTCATCGATCAGCGTCACCCCGTCGGGCAGCGGCACCCGCTGGCCGCGCCCCGGCGACAGCTCGAGGCCGACGCGTCCGTCCGGGACCACGCCGATCGCGCTCGCCGCCGCCACCGCCGGGAGCAGATTCCGGCGCAGATGGGCCTGCGTGAACGGAACCTCGAGCACGATCGTGCGGCCCCTGAGGTCGATCTCCACGAGCTCGTCCTCGGAGCGGCGCAGCTGGACGTCTCCCCCCTCTCCGAACGTGATCGTCTCGAGGTCGGCGCGCAGGTGCGGCTCCAGCAGCGGCTCGCGCGCGGGCACGACCGCGGTCCGTCCGGGCGCGAGCGACGCGATCAGCTCCGCCTTCGCGGCGGCGATCGCCTCGATCGTGCCGAGCAGCTCGAGGTGCACCGGGCCGATGCTGACGATCACACCGACGTCGGGGGCGGCGATCGCGGCCAGCTCCGCGATCTGGCCGGCTCCCCGCATCGCCATCTCGAGCACCAGCACCTCGGTGCCGGCCGGCGTCGACAGGATCTCGAGCGGGAGTCCGATCTCGGTGTTGAAGTTGGCCCGCGAGGCGATCGTGCGGCGGTGGGGCGAGAGCAACGCGAGCAGTAGATCCTTCGTCGAGGTCTTGCCCGTGGACCCGGTGACGCCGATCACGTGCGCGCCGAGCTCGCGGCGCCAGCTCGCCGCTAACCGCTGCATCGCCGCGAGCGGGTCCTCGGCGGCGATCAACGCCCCCGGCACTGCGCACTTGGCAGCCTCGGCATGGCCCGGCATCGTCAGCACCCCCCACGCGCCTGCGGCCAGCGCCTGTGGGGCGAAACGGCCGCCGTCGACGTTTTCGCCTCGGAGCCCGACGAACAGCGCGCCAGGCCCGGCTTCGCGCGAGTCGATGACCGCGCGCTCGGGACCCGTCGTGGTGGGAGCCGGGGCGACGAGCCGGGCGCCTGCCGCCCGTGCGACCTGCTCGGGTGTCCAGGTCCTCATGCTCTGATCGGAGAGTACTTGCCGGGTCGGGCGGTTAGTGGGTGAAGTCAGGACGCCCGGCGCGCGCCGAGGCCGCCTTCGAGCGCCTCGCGCGCGACCGTGACGTCGTCAAACGGGATCTTGTGGCCCCCTTCGAACTCCTGGCCCTGCTCGTGGCCCTTGCCGGCGATCACGACCACGTCGCCCCGACGGGCTCCGCCGATCGCCGTGTTGATGGCGGCGCGGCGATCGGAATCGTGCTCGACGGCTGGTCCGGTGCCAACGAGGATCTCGCCGATGATCGCCTCCGGGTCCTCGGAGCGGGGGTTGTCAGAGGTGACGATCACGCGGTCGGCCAGTCGCGTCGCGATCTCGCCCATCATCGGCCGCTTTCCCCGGTCGCGATCGCCGCCGCAGCCGAACACGACGTGGACGCGCCCGGTGCCGGAACCGACGCCGTCCGTGTCCACGAGGCCGCGGGCCGCGCGCAGGACGTTCTCGAGGGAATCGGGCGTGTGCGCGTAGTCGACGAGCACCGCGAACTCCTGGCCGGCTTCGACGGGCTGAAAGCGCCCCGGGACGTGCCCGGCGGTCTCGATCGCGCCGGCCGCCACGTCGACGGGCACCCCGATGGCGCGGACGGCAGCGAACGCCCCGAGCACGTTATACACGTTGAAGCGCCCCGGCAACGGCGAGTGGAGCTCGATGGCGCCATCGGGGCCAGCCACCGTGAAGCGCGAGCCGCCGAGGCCGGTCTCGAGCTCGCTCGCCCGATAGACGGCATCGTTCTCGACGGCGAACGTCACCGCCCGCGGGACCTCGCCGGCGAGACGGGCACCGTACGGGTCGTCGATGTTGATCACTGCGTGCCCGGGCCGGCCGTCCGCGAACAGCTGCCGCTTGGCCTGGAAGTACTCCTCCATCGTGCCGTGGAAGTCGAGATGGTCCTGGGTCAGGTTCGTGAACACGGCGGCCGAGAAGTGGATCGCGTCGGCCCGACGGAGCTCGAGCGCGTGTGAGGAGACCTCCATCGCACACGCGACGTCGCCCGCGTCGAGCATCTCCCGGAAGGTCCGCTGCAGGTCGATCGCCTCCGGCGTGGTCCGCTCGACGGGGCGCTCGGCGCCACCGATCACGCTCTTGACCGTCCCCAGCAGCCCGGTCCGGCGGTCATCGGCCTCGAGCAGAGCGTGAACGAGAAAGGCCGTGGTCGTCTTGCCATTGGTGCCGGTGACGCCGACCGTCTCGAGCTGCGCGGTGGGGTCGCCATAGAACGCCGCCGCCGCCGGCGCCATCGCCGCCCGGACGCTCGGCACTTTGACTTCCGGGACGCCCAGGTTCAACGGGCGCTCGACCACGAGGGCCGCGGCGCCGCGGGCGATCGCGTCGTCGGCGAACTCGTGACCGTCGCGCGTGAACCCGGGGACGCAGAAGAACAGCGCCCCGGGCTGGACAGCGCGGTTGTCGTAGGCCAGGCTCGTGATCTCGACGCCGCCGGCGGCCGGCGGTGCCGCGGGGATCAGCTGGTCGAGACGCATCTGCAGTGGGCCGGCGGCATCGGGCGTAGAGGCTACTCAGTGGCCCCTTTCGCAAGTACGACGACATTCGAGCGGCCCCCGGCGACGTCTGGCGGTGTCCTCGGACCTCGATGTGCCAGGGGCACACCTTCGGTCCTGCGTCCTTGCCAGCCGCCGCCGGTGACCACTCTCGGTGCCGCCGGACTCACGAAAGGGACCACGCGGACTACCAGACCGTCACCGTAGGGCGACGGTCTCGCCGGACAACCGTCAACATAAGGCGACGCCGCCGAGCGCCCGTCGCCGGCTCCGGGTAATCTCGAACTCGACTCGAATTGGGGAGAGTCGGGTCCGTTGACCGTGCGCGAGGGCGTTTCCAGAGGCCGTCTGGAAGTGAACCCGCGTGAAATTGCCCGCCAAATGCCGAACATTTTCCGGCGCGTCCGCTCCGGTATGCAGCGCACCGAGTTTAACTCGAAGGGTGCTGCAGGGCGCCACGTGCACACGGAAGGGACCTCTTGCTTCCTCGGGCTTCGATAGCCACAACCGCAGAGACCGTCGAGATAGGCACCTCGCTGGAGCATGCATCCCGCGGGCACGGACGGATCCTGCTGGTCGAGGGCCCTCGAGGAGTGGGCAAGACGACGCTGCTGAGCGAGGCGGCGCGGCAGGCGAGCGTACGCGGGTTCAAGGTCGCTTCAGGGCGCGGTCGCGGGGGCGAGCGTGCGGCCCCGGGATCCGCGGTGTGGTCGGCGGTCGTCCGCTGCGCGCCGGCGATGTCCGAGCGGCGCGGGGCCGCGGAGCTGATCGCCAGCGTCCTGTCGCTGGCCCCGGTGGCGCTGATTCTCGACGATGCCCATCTCGTCGACGAGCTGTCGCTCCGGATGGTCGAGGAGCTCGCCGAGCGCATCCGCTCGCGACCGGCCCTGATCGTTATCTCGGCGAGCGCGCACATCGTGGATGCGCGGACGCTGGGCGTGATGGAGGCGCTCCGCAGGCACGAATACGCGACAACCGTCAGGCTGCACGCGCTCGACGACGACGCGGCGGGCGACCTGATCACCGCCGCTCTCCCCGGCGCGGACCCGCTGTTCTGTGTCGAATGCAACGAGCTGACCGGCGGGAACCCGTTCCTGCTCTCAGAACTCGCGGCGTGGGTCGGCGCTAACCGAATCGAGCCGGTCGCCGGCGCCGCCCGCCGTGCGCTCGCGCCGCTGCCGCCGCTCGCCATCCGCGGTTTCGTGCGCCGCCAGCTCGACGACGTCGGGACGGACGCGGGGGCGCTGGCGACCGCGATCGCGATCAGCGAGCGGCCGCTGACGCTCGAGCAGGGAGCGCAGTTGGCCGGTCTGGACGGCAGGCGGAGCCTGCGCGCCGCCGATGCGCTGCTCGAGAGCGGGATCCTCGTACCGGGTGAGGTGCTCTCGTTCGCGGCGCCGCTCACCGCAGACTGCCTGCGCGCCGAGACGCCCGAGGCGCTCGCGGCCGACCTGCACCGTCGCGTCGCGGACATGGCTCTCTCCGGCGAGGAGAGCGACGCATCGAGCAGCCGTCACCTTCTGCTGGCGCCACCCACCGGGAGCTCCGAGGTCGTCGACCGGCTGGTCGAGCTCGCGGATGGCGAGGTCGCCGGCGGCAACCTCGGTCAAGCGCGGACGCTGATCCGCCGCGCGATCGCCGAGGACCCCGAGCAGCGCTCGGCGCAGCCTCACCTCGTCGCCCGACTTGGCCTCGTTGACCTGCTCGAGGGACGACCGGGGTCCACCCCGACGCTGGCCGCCGCGGTCGCGGCGCTGGATTCGTCCCGCGATCGTGCGGATGCGCTCTTGAAGCTGGGCGTCTCGCAGGTCGCCGCCGGGGCGCCCCGCGCGGCCTTGTTCTCGTTCGACGCCGGACGTGACCTGGTGGACGAGGACGACCCGATACGCGAGCGCGCCGAGGTGTCGAGCCTTCTGACCAGGCTGCTCGTGCCCGAGGCGCACGACGCCGCCGCTGCGCGGATCGCGGAGCTCGCGCTGGCGCCGGACGTGGAGTCCAGTCCGCACGGCGCCGAGCTGCTGATGGCCCACGCCTGGCAGTTGCTGTGCCGGGGGGATCCGAGCGTCGAGGTCGCCCGTCTCGCCGAGCGCGCGCTGGCGATCCCCGCCCCGGGGCGATCGATCAACGGGTATCTCGCCACCACCGCGGCGATTCTGTTCGCCATCGTCGACGACTTCAGCCGCGCCCATCGGATCTGCGACGCCTGCGCCGGCGCCGCGCGCGAGCGCGGCCTGCTGCTCGCCGAGCGGAGCATCGAGCTGGCCCGCGCGGTCGCGCTGCTGCACCAGGGACGGCTGCTCGACGCGGCCGACCTGGCCCGAGCGCTGCTCGGCGGCGACCACGGCTCGCATCGCTTCCACGCCGCCGAGGCGTCGGCGATTCTGGCGAGCGCGCTCCACGAGCAGGGCAACCACGACGAGACCGAGCAGATCATTCGCGCGGCGCTGGCGGCGGCACCGACGGACGAGCCGCGCGGACTGATGCTGCTCGAGGTCAGCGCACGCGTCTGGCTCGCGCACGGAGACCTGGCCCAGGCGCTGCGCGTCGTGGCCGAGGCGCAGTCGCTGGCGACCGCCCTCGGGGTGGCGAATCCCGCGCTGGTCGCGTGGCAGCCGACGGCCGCTCAGTGCTACAAGGCGGTCGGCCAGTCGCAGCGTGCCCATGCACTCGCGCAGGAGGCGCTCGACGTCGCCGAGTCGTTCGGGATGCCGCGGGCGATCGCGCTCGCGCTGAGGACGAAGGCGGGGATCGAAGGGCCACCCGCCGAGATCGGCCTGCTCAAGGCAGCACTCGAGGTGATCGAGACCTCCGACGCCGAGCTCGAACGCGCCAAGGTGCTGCTGTGCTATGGCGACGCGCTGCATCGCGCTGGTCGCGACGAGCTTGCGCGGGAGCCGCTGCGAGCAGGGATCGGGCTCGCGGACCGGCTCGGGGCCAAGAGCGTCTCGCGCCGCGGACTGGCCACGCTCCGCGCCGCCGGCGGCCGGCCCCGACGGAACCGGATGACTGGACCCGAGGCGCTCACGCCCGCCGAGCGACACGTGGTCGACCTGGCGGCCGCCGGCGCGACCAACCGGGAGATCGCCGAGGCGCTCGTGATCACGCGCAAGACCGTCGAGTGGCACCTGAAGAAGGTGTTCGTCAAGCTCGATATCTCCTCGCGCGACCAGCTCCCCGAGGTGATGGAGAGCGAGCGGCCCCGCTCGATCCGGCCGTAATCACCGCTAGAAACGCCGCGTCCGGGCCGTTGGTGCGGGAACGTGCGACCCGATCCCAAGATCCAGGCGAGGCTGATCGCCATCAGCGCGGGCACGAACGCTGCCCGCGAAGCGGCCCGACCCGAAGCCGAGGACCTTCTCGACCGGGTCGACTGGCCCTCGCTCGTGCAGCGCCTCGAAGAGCGACGGCTGCTGCCGCTGCTCGGGGAGCGCCTGACCGCGCTCGCCGGCGCCCGTGCCCCCGACTCGTTCGTCGAGGCCGTCGGCAGCGCGATCACGGCATGCGCGGAGCACGACGCCTGGCTCGAGCTCATCTCGATCCATCTGACTGATGTCCTGCGCGAGGCGGGCATTCCCGCCCTCACCCTCAAGGGGCCGATACTCGGCAGGGCTCTGTACGGCGACCTCGGCAGACGACCGTCGGCCGACATCGACCTGCTGGTCGCGCGCGAGGACCTGCCGGGTGCGATCGGGACCGTCAAGCGGCTTGGTTACATCCCCCCGCATGATCAGGCCGACGAGGGCGCGCTGCCGCTTCTGCACTTCAGGCTCGACAACGGCATAAGGGGCCTGCCACCGCTCGAGCTGCACTGGCGCGTGCACTGGTACGAATCGCGGTTCTCCCGGGAGCTGCTGTTCCGGACAGCCAACGCCGCCGGTGCGGGCACCCGCCCGCCGCGAGCGTACGAGCTTGCCAGCCTGCTGCTGTTCTACGCCCGAGACGGGTTTCTCGACCTGCGGCTCGCGTGCGATGTTGCGAGGTGGTGGGACGTATTCGGCTCCGAGCTCGAACCGGACGGGGTCGCGGCGATCATCGACGAGCATCCGCAGCTCGAGCGGGCGCTGCTCGCGTCGATCCGGGTGGCCGGGCGTGTCGTCGGCCTCCCGACCGCGACCGTGATCGGACCCGAGCGACGCGTTGAGCGCCGCGTTCGACTGGCCGAGCGCCTGGCGAACCCCGACGGGCAAGGCAGCCGCCAGCAGCTGATCGCCGACGTCTGGCTCATCGACTGGCTACTGACTCCCCCTGGGGGGCGGCGAGACTGCATCTGGCGCCAGCTGCACACTCCCGGCCACATTGGCTCGAGCCTGACGTCCCCGACGCGCCGCCGCCCGCTCCCGGCGCTGGGTCGAGCGGGTCGCCTTATCCCACGCTATGGACTGTCGCTGATGCGACTCGCTCACGACCGCACCAGCACGGCAACGACATGACACACACTCTCACGCGCGCCCTGCGCGCCCACCCGCGACGCATCATGCTGATCGTCGGTACACGACCGAACTTCATGAAGATGGCGCCCGTGGCCGCCGAGCTTCGCCGGCGGCCAGACGAGTTCGAGACGGTGCTCGTGCACACGGGCCAGCACTACGACCACGCGATGTCGCAGGTGTTCCTCGAGGAGCTCGAGGTCCCCGCCCCCGATTACGAGCTCGAGGTCGGGTCGGGCTCGCACGCGCAGCAGACCGCGCGCATCATGGAGCGGCTCGAGCCCGTCCTGCTCGAGTGCTCGCCCGATCTCGTGCTGGTTCCGGGCGATGTGAACTCGACACTGGCCGCGGCGCTGGTGGCCTCGAAGCTGATGGTGCCCCTCGGCCACGTCGAGGCCGGGCTGCGGTCCTTCGACCGGACCATGCCGGAGGAGACGAACCGGGTGGTGACCGACCAGCTGAGCGATCTCCTGTTCATCCACTCTCCCGAGGCCGTCGATCACCTCGCCCGCGAGGGCATTCCGACCGACCGGATTCATTACGTCGGCAACACGATGATCGACACGCTCGTCGCCCTGCGCGCGCGTATCGACGCCGCCGATGCCGCCACCCGGCTGGGCCTGCGCCACGGCGGCTACGTCCTCGTCACACTGCACCGTCCCGCGCTGGTCGACGGGCCTGAGCTGGTCGACACGGTCACCAACCTCGACCTGCTCGCCGACGCGCTGCCCGTGGTGTTCCCGATCCATCCGCGCACGCGTAAAGCGATGGACACGCAGGGTCTCAGGTTCCGATCGAACCGTGTGTCGCTGCTCGAACCGCTGGCCTACCTCGACTTCCTGTCACTCACCTCCACGGCGGCGGCCGTCCTCACCGATTCCGGCGGCATCCAGGAGGAAACGACGTACCTAGGCATCCCGTGTTTCACCCTTCGCGACAACACCGAGAGACCCGTGACGGTCACCGTCGGCACCAACACGCTGCTCGGCAAGGCGCCCGAGCGGATTGGGGAGATACCTCAGCTGCTGGCCGGTGACGGCCGGGGTGCCGGCGACGTGCCCTATCTCTGGGACGGGTGTGCCGCCGAGCGCCTCGTGAACGTATTGGCGCGCGAGCTGGCGGCGGCGGTTTAGTCATGTGCGGAATCTGCGGCACCCTGAGCTTCAACCAGCGCCTGGAGACCTCTCCCGAGGTGCTGGTCGCGATGCGTGACACCCTCACCCATCGCGGACCGGATGACGAGGGCGCCTGGTCCTCGCCTGACGGGAGGGTGGCGCTCGGCCACCGCCGCCTGTCGATCGTGGACCTCTCGGCCGCCGGCCACCAGCCGATGTCGAACGAGACCGGCGATGTCTGGATCGTCTACAACGGCGAGGTCTACAACCACGAGAGCCTTCGCCACGAGCTCGAGTCGGCCGGACACGTATACCGGTCGCGGACCGACACCGAGACAGTCCTGCACCTCTACGAGGAGATCGGCCCGAGGTGCGTCGAGCGCCTCGACGGCATGTTCGCGTTCGCGATCTGGGACGCCCGCAAGGGCGAGCTGTTCCTCGCGCGCGACCGGCTCGGCGTCAAGCCGTTGTATTACCGGCTCACGCCGGACGGCCTGATCTTCGGATCCGAGGTCAGAGCGATCCTCCGGCACCCCGCGGTCTCGGCGGAGCTCGACGAGGAGTCGTTCTTCCACTACCTCACGTTCGCGTTCGTGCCTGCTCCGCGCACGATGTACACCGGCATCGACAAGGTCGCCCCGGCAGAGCGGCTGACCATCTCGCGCGACGGTGCCGTCAAGCGCGACCGCTACTGGACGCCGTTCTCGCCGGAGGCAGCGGCCGCGAGCGCATCGATGTCCGACGAGGCGGCCGAGGAGCACGTGCTCGAGTTGCTGCGCAGCTCCGTGCACAAGCGGATGATGTCCGACGTTCCGTTCGGCGTGTTCCTGTCCGGAGGGGTCGATTCGTCCACAAACGTCGCTCTGATGGCCGAGGTGAGCGAGGAGCCGGTTCGGACGTTTTCGATCGCACCCAAGCAATACAGTGCCTACGACGAACTCGACTATGCGCGGGCGGTCGCGGACCGGTTCGGCACCGACCATCACGAGGTCCGGATCGGAGTAGACGACCTGATGGGTTTCCTCCCCATGCTTCCGGCCTATCAGGACGAGCCGCTGTCGGACTGGACCGGCGTGTCGCAGTACTTCGTCACCAAGCTCGCGCGGGAGACCGGAACGATCGTGATCCAGGTGGGCGAAGGCGCCGACGAGATCTTCCACGGTTACCGGGGATACGCGCAGCACCGTCATGTCGTGCGTCCGTTCCAGCAGCTGCTGCCACGGGAGGCCCGGCTGGTGCTGGCGCACGGCGCGGGGCGTGCGACGCGTCGCCTCGGCCGCTTCACCCGGCACACCGACGCTCTGCTCGATGCCGCCGACAACTCGATTCCCTACCGTGGCGGCGGTCTGTGCTTCCGGGGTCCGTTGAAGCAGGAGGTGCTGATGGACCCCGATCGCTTCTCGAACTCGTATCGCATCCCAGAGGGCTACTGGCAGGAGATCGACGCGGTGCACCCGCGCGCCGATGTGTTCCAGCGGATGTCGTATCTGGAGCTCAAGCAGCGCCTGGCCGAGCTTTTGCTGATGCGCATGGACAGGGTGACGATGGCGTGCTCGGTCGAGGGCCGCGACCCGTTCCTCGACTATCGCCTGGTCGAGTTCGTGCTCGCCCTGCCTCCGCGGCTCAAGTACCGCCGAGGCGTCGGCAAGGTCGTGCTCAAGAACGCGGTCCGCGACCTGCTCCCGCCGGAGGTGACCACGCGCAAGAAGCAGGGCTTCGGCACCCCGGCCAAGGAATGGCTCCGCGGCCCGTTCGGCGCCCAGGCGCAGCAGGCGGTACGCGGATCAGCGCTGACTGAGCGCAACCTGCTCGACTACGGCGTGGTCGACCGCCTGTTCGCCGAGCACCAGGCCGGTAGCGCCGATTGGAGCTACCAGCTGTGGAACCTCTACAACATCAGCCGCTGGTACGACTACTGGATCGCCGGCCGCGATCAGTAGGCGGTTAGCGCAACCGCTTGAAGGGCGGGCGTCCGGGGGTGGGTGGGTGGGTGGGGCCGCGCTGCAGTCCGGGGTGCACAACTCGCAAAGCCGCCAGTCCGGGGGTGCACAATTCGCAAAAGCCGGACTTCATCGCCCGCCGCGGCAACATAAGCGCCGGTGGAGGTTGTTGCACAAACCTCGGCGCGACGCGCTGTCTTGTGGCGACGCCATAAGGGGCAGATCGTGGGAGGGGAGCCTGGTCGAGAAACCCCCCTTATATGGTCGGTTTCTCGACCAGGCTTCGCCAAATCGCGCTCGTCGACCCCCGGTCACGGCGGCTCCTTGTGCTCTCGTCACAACGCCCCAGTTTTACGCGACAGCCTCGTGAGGCGCTTATATAACCTCGGCCGAGCGGGACGAGGGGATTTGGCGAGTTGTGCACCGCGTGCCGCGTGCCGGACCATGCATAACCTGACATTTGGCGCCGACGAGCCGAACCAAGACGTCTGAGGCATGTGGGAGATTGGTGATCTGAAAAGGTGTGCATTCAGGGCGGGACTTGTCAGGTTATGCAGGTCCCGCCTGGACTCCGCACCGGGACAACGACCGGCCCCGTCCTCCCCCAGATGCCCGCCGTTATTCGGGCAGATGCCCGCCGTTATTCGCGCGCGCCGGCCCCGCTCCGCGCGCTAGCCGCGTCCCGCCGTCCGCCTCCGTCTCGCCGCCTCCGCGGCGGCGACGTAGCCTTCCGCGGTCCGGCGCGGAGTCCTGTGCAACGAGGACCGGTGGCCGCGTTCGCCCAGGCGCCGGCGGAGGGCCGGACCCGCGGCGAGGGACAGCAGCGCCTCGGTGAGCCCGCCCCGGTCGCGCGGATCGACCACGAGGCCGTTGTCACCGTCCACGATCAGGTCGCCGGTAGCGCCGGCGAACGGTGACGCGATGCACGCCATGCCGGCGGCCATCGCCTCGAGCAGGACGAATCCGAACTCATCCTGAGTGCTCGGGAACACGAACGTGTCCGCCTGCGCCGCCGCCGCGGCGAGCTCGGGCTGATCGACGAAGCCGAGGAAGTCCACCGACGCATCGAGCTCGCGCGCCAGCCCCCGGAGCCGATCCTCATCGGGCCCCGAGCCGGCAATCGACAGATGTATGCCCGGCTCGACCGCCTGCGCGGCGGCGATCGCGGGCAGCGCCTGCGCAAAGCCCTTACGCGGAACGAGCCGGCCGGCCATCAGCACATGCAAACGGCCCGGAGCTTCGATCAGGTCGCCGTGACCTTCGACGCGGCGACCGCCCACCTCCCAGAACGGCTCGAGGTTCGTCGAGTGCGGAGCGGCGTGAACGGTGGCGGGCGCCGCGCCGAGATCTATGAACCGCTGGGCGGCCTGCCGGCTGTTGGCGGCAAACCCGTCGGCTCGCCGCACGAGCAGCGACCGCGAGCCGCGCTGCACCGCGCTCATGCTGCGCTCGGTGAGTGGAGTGCCATCGCTGTGGATGACGAGCGAGCTCCCCGAGACCGCGCAATACAGCGCGGCATACCACGTCGGGACTGACCACCCGGCACAAATGACGACCTGCGGTGCCAACCGGGCGAGATGCTTGAGTATCCGCGGATCGAGGTAATAGTCGCTGACGTCGGGATCGTTCCGCTTGATTGCGAGTCCCTCGATCACCACGTGGCGAAAGTTCAGGTCACCGAATATCCACTCGCACCCGCGTGCGCTCGTCGGGGCGGAGAAGATCACAGTAAGGTCGACGAGCTGCGCGAGCTCATCCATCACCGCAACCGTGTACGGCGTGAGGATGTCCGTGACGAACACGATCCGCCGGCGCGACGTACTCGCCGTCGCCGAGCGCCGCACGCCCGGACGCCGGAGCCGACCGGGGCTGCGCTCGAGGCTCGGGCTCCTATAGTTCATCGGGATGCCACCACGTATCGGTTACGTCCTCAATCAGTATCCGGCGATCTCGCATTCGTTCATCCTGCGCGAAGTTCGTGCCCTGCGGGAGTTGGGAATCGACATCGACACATACTCGATTCACCGTAGCGACCCGGCGCACCTCCTCGCAGAGCACGATCGGGAGGAGTACGGACGAACCTACGCAGTGCGACCGGTCAGTCCACGCGCGTTCGCCACGTCTCACCTGACCGCCTTTCGGGACAGGCCTGACACATATGTGCGTGCTCTGGTGAAATCGCTGTGGCGGGGCAGGCGCGGCGCACGCGAGCTCGCCTGGCAGCTGTTCTACTTCCTCGAGGCGGTCCCGATCTGGCTCGAGCTCAAGCGCGCGGGCCTGCGACACGTGCACGCGCATTTCACCAATCCGGCCGCGGACGTCGCGATGATCGTCGACGAGCTCTGGAACGGAGACGAAGGCTCGTCGTGGAGTTTCTCCGCGCACGGCGCCGACATCCAGGAGACCGACCAGACGCTGCTTGCGGACAAGATCCGGTCGGCCGGGCGCGTCGTGTGCGTGAGCGACTATGGCCGCAGCCAGCTGATGGCGATCGTCGAACCCGAGCAGTGGCCGAAGATCTCGGTCGTCCACTGCGGCGTCGACACCGCATCGTTCTCGGCCCGCCCGGTGCAGAGCCGAGGCGGCCGGCCGTTGCGGATCCTGAACGTCGGCCGGCTCGTCTCGGTGAAGGGACAGGCCGTGCTGCTCGAGGCGATCGCCCTCGTGCGCCGGCGGGGGCTCGACGTCGCCGTGACGATCGTCGGCGGTGGTCCGCTCCACGATTCGCTGCGCGACGCCGCCCGCGACCTCGGGGTACAGGACAGCGTCGAGTTCACCGGGGGCGTGGGTCAGGACGACATCGCGGCGCATTACCGAAATGCCGACCTGTTCTGCCTGCCGAGCCTCCGCGAAGGCGTCCCGGTCGTGCTGATGGAGGCGATGGCAAGCGGCGTGCCCGTGATCGCCAGCCGAATCATGGGCATCCCCGAGCTCGTCGAGCACGATGTGACCGGGCTGCTGGTGCCACCCGGACGCCCGGACGCGCTCGCGGACGCGATCGTCCGCGTGGCCGGCGACGACGAACTGTACGACCGCCTCGTAACCGCCGCGCGAGGCCGGATCGCCGCCGAGTACGAGGTGCGTGGTTGCGCCCGTCAACTGGCATCCGTGTTCGCGGATGCCGTCGCCGCGGCCGGGCGCCCGCCGGTCGGCTCGGCGGGCACGCGCTGAGGCAGGGACCTCGAAGGCATTGCCGCGAGTAGGTGGGCGAGCGCCAGCACCATCGGGGCCATGACGCCCCGCACGTGCTTGGCCCGGTTGCGCCACAGAGGGGTCCGCTGGAAGATGAACAAGCCATCCGCAGCTCGCATGTCCCTGAGCGCGAACGCGAACACATCGAGCGCCTGGTCCAGGAATCCGCGATCGAGGTGCGAGGTGATCGAGAACGTCTGGATCGCCTGCGCGACCGACCACATGTCGATTGGATGGGTCTTGTTCGCAAAGTACTTCGGCGTCCCATCCGGGAGAAACAGCCGAGCCCTGTAGTAGGCGAGGCCCGACGCCAGCGGCTCCACCGCCTCCTCGATCCCGGCGCGCACGCAGGTGTCGAGCGCTTCCAGCACATAGCCGGTGTGGAAGTTGTCGACCCACTGAAGGTTCGGGCGCTCCCCATACGGCCAGGAGCCGTCGGCGCGTTGACGAGCGGTGCTCCAGCGCACGCTCTCCCGCGCCGCGGCCCGCATCGGCTCGTCACCCGTGAGCGCGGACACCCGAGCCAGCAGCGCCGCCGTGAGCAGATTGGAGTTGTGGATCGGTGATCGGTCGCCGGGGAGATAGCCGAAGAACGCTCCGGGTGAGTCGGATGTCTGGGGCACGTGGCGCAGGAAGAACCGCCCAACACCGTGGGCGACGTCGAGCAGCTCGAGGTCGCCGCGCCGCTCGTAGGCGTCGAGGTAGGCCATGCCCGCGAACACGGTCGCGATCGAGTTGGGAGTGCTGCGCGGATAGAAGAACACGCGCGACTGGAAGTCGAAGTGGTATCCCCAGCACGGCTCCTCGTAGGCGAGCTTGAGTCGGTCGAGCCGATCGAGCGCCAGGGTCAGCCGTCGCGCCGCCTCGGGGTCGGGAAGAAAGCCGCCCGTCGCATATGCGCTGGCCACCCAGGCGAGGCTGACCGCGTTGACCCCGGGCCTGACCCCGAGCAGCGGCCTCAGGTCGAGCGGGGACCGCTTCACCGCCTGGATCACGAGCTGCCGACCAAACGGCCTGCCCACGACGAAGTCGGGCACACGCGTCGCGTTGAGCCCGTCGTACTGATCGGTCCCGCTCCACGCCCGCTCGTGTCCCCACGCCTCGATCGCCGTGAGCGCATCGAGGACCTGTGTGCGCCGATCGCTCAAGCGATCGCTCCCTCGATCGTCTTAGACCGGTCCTCGGCTGGGAGCGACCGCGGGATCCTGTCCATCGTCGCGGCGGCCACGAAGTGCTCGACTAGCAACTCGCTGCGCCGCCGCAGGTGATCCGGATTCCAGACCGCGTCCCCGGGCCGGATGAGGGGCGGCAGCTGCTCGACCGAGGTCAGGCGCGACAGACGCCCACGGCGCTCGAGCCAGATGTCGACCGCGGGCGTCCGCCCGGCGAACACGGTGACGGTTCGCGTCCCGAGCAGGGCCGCCTCGCGCGTCATCGTCCCGCCGGCGCCGATCACGAGGTCGGCGGCCTGCATGAGCGAGCGCGAGTCCACCGCGGTGGACGGGACGATCAGGTTGTCGAGGTTCAGGCGCTCGAGCGCCTCGCGCTGCTCGGGGTGGCGCGCGAGTACGACGACGCGCGCGCCCGGAGTCGCGGCCACCGTTCGCAGTGCCTCAATGAACAGCGGGTTGTCGGGGGCGTGATAGAGGGCGCGGCTCGGCGGCGTGCGCGCCACCACCAGGACCGACGACGGTCGCTCGGCGAGCCCGAGCCTGCTCAGGACGGTCGGATCGGGCTCGAAGTCGCCGAGGTAGACCTCCTCCTTGAGCCCGGGGTAGAACCGCACCTTCGCCGGCCTCGCGCCGAGGCGGGCCAGGTCGAGACTGTGCATCGCCTCGGGCAGCAGCACGCAGCGGGCCAGCCGGAACGCGAGATGGTTCGCGGGCTGATGCTCGAAATCCATCGCGGTGACTGCGGGAACGCGCGTCACGGCGGCAGCCACGATCTGGGCATACGAGTTGTGCGAGACGGCGACGTCGGGACGATGGGCACGGCACCAGCGGGCCAGCTCGGCGACGCGCCAGCCGAGCGCCGCGGCCTTCGCGGCGCGGCGACGCGGGCTCTCGCCACCGATCACCTCGACCTCCGGCCAGCGGGCCTGCGCCAGCTCGACCGTCTGCGCGTTTTCGCGGGCGGTCAGCTCCACCGTGTGCCCGCGCTCACGCAGCGTGCGCACCACGGGCTCGAACAGCAGAGGGTGCGGCGAGTTCGACAGGTCGATCCAGATTTTCACTGATGCGCTCCGCTTCGGTGGATGATGGTCACTAATTTGCTCCGCGCCGGTGGATTACGGCGGGGAGGGTGTGCAACACCAGCCGCACGTCACTCCACAGCGACCAGTTGGTCACATACAGATAGTCGAGCTTCACCATCTCCTCGAACGGGATGTTGGTCCGGCCCAGCACCTGCCACAAGCCGGTGATTCCCGGCGTAAGGTCCAGGCGCGCCCTGCCCCAGTCGACGACCCGCTCGTCCTCGGACTCGACCAGCGGTCGTGGCCCGACGAGGCTCATGTCGCCCTTGACGACGTTTAGCAGCTGTGGCAGCTCGTCGAGGCTGCTCATGCGCAGCACTCGGCCTATGCGTGTGACGCGGGGATCTTCGTCGAGCTTCAGCCAGTTGGGATCCTCGCTGAGCGCCGTGAGCTGGTCGCGCTGCGCCTCGGCATCGCGAGCCATCGTCCTGAACTTGTAGATGCGCAGGGGTCGCCCGCCGCGCCCGATCCTCGACTGGACGAAGAACACCGGTCCACGCGAGTCGATCTTGATCGCCACCGCGATGATCACGAGCAGCGGGGCGGTGAGGACCAGGCAGACGATCGAGCCGAGTAGATCCATCCCCCGCTTCTGCGCACGCGAGGACCGCGACAGGACCGGCGGGGCCAGGCCCAACATGGTCACGCCCTCGACGTCATCGATCTCCACCGACCGGCCCATGACGTCGAAGATCTGCGGCAGGACGCTGACGTGCAGGCCCCCCTGCTTGCACCGCCGCAATACATCTATGAGTTGATTCTCATCGATGCCCTCAGAGGTGACGATCACGCGGTCTACCCCGTGTTCGCCGGCGATCCGCTCGACGTCGTCCGCGGCTCCGAGCACCGGGATGCCGTTCTCGACTCCGTCGCCGCTCTGCGCGCGCTGTGTGCCATTGGATCCGTTGCCCCGGCGCCCAGGGTGACCCGAGGTCCATAGCGAGCCGACCACGGTCAATCCGTACTCGGGGTGTGCGGCCAGCTTGCGGACGAGCAGACTCGCGGCGGGACCCTCGCCCACGACGACCGCCCGGCGCCGCCCGTGCAGGCTCATCTGCTTGCGTACCGCCGCCCGTCCGCACAGCAGCAGCAGACCGACCGAGCCCGCAAAGATCAGAAGCTCGGCGAGATCGAAGCGCTGGACGGGGAGCAGGCGGAAATAGCCCCAAAGCAGCACGGTCCCGATGAACACCGTGTGGAAGATCCCGGGGATGTCGTCGATCGTGCTGGTGTTGATCCGCTTCGGATCCCGGTCGTACAGGCCATACGCGCGAATCAGCACCAGCCACGCGGGAAGCGTCAGCAATCCGAGCGCCACGAAGCGGACGAAGTCCGACTGGCCCCCGAGCACGGACGCGAGCACGAGCGCGAGCGCGATCGCCACGCAGTCGGACGCTGCGAGTAGCCGCCGCAGGACCCAGTCCCGGCGCGCGTACCGCTGCGCGACGACGGCCTGCCGTCTGGGCCCGCGAGTCGGCCGGCTGGGCTCAGGGGTCGATTGGCTCGGCCCAGCGTTCCGGCGGCTGGGCCCGGGGCCCGCGGACGATCCGCGCTTGCGCGGCCGGAGGTGTGGCAGTGTGGGGACTCGATCCATGACGGTGTTGGCGCAAACGGGTTCGCGCAATACGCGGCTCACATGGAGGCGCCGGTGACCGCAGGTCACCCCGCGAACCGTTACCAACGCGCCCGCGCGGTAGTTCCTTCTGCCTGGCTCGAAGAACATCAGAGCTGGCGAAAGTTCCGCCGCCGGCCGGGCGTTGGTCGCCAGCTATTCGCCAGACGGAGCGCGTCCAGACGCGCTCTCTCCGCGCGAGACCCTGAACGCAACCGGATCGCTATGTCATCTCACACCGCTCACGAAACCACCAACTCGAATCCTCAGACCAGCCCCGCCTACGCGCCCGCTGACTTCGGGAACGGGCGTGGTCCCACGCGAGTCGACGCCGTCACCGCGATGCTCCGCTATCCGCTGCTGGTGATCATCCCCGTGATCGTCCTCGCGGCCGTCGGCTACGTGCTTGCCGGGAAGAAGCACACCACCTACAAGGCCGAATCCCAGGTGCTGATCGGACAACCGGCGCCAGGGAGCGCCGGCGAGCTTCCGGGCATCGTCGAGGCAGAGCAGTCTCTCGCCGGGATCTACGCGCGTGAGATCGATTTCGACCAGGTGCTCGTCCCGCTCGCGCATCAGCTGAACACCTCGCCGGCCGATGTCGCCTCGCGCCTGTCGGCGTCGCCCGACCCGCAGAGCCCTCTGATCAGGATCTTCTCCACGGGGCGGACCTCGTCCGAGGCTGTCGCGCTTGCCAACGGCGCGGCTACGAAGTTCGCCGCCTCGATGAACGCGATCACCCAGAACAACGGCCCGACCAATCAAGCGTCCACGAGCTATCAGCGTGCCGTCATCACCTACCAGCGCGCGCTGGCGAAGCAGCACCGGATCCAGCAGCAGATCACGAACAACGGCTCCGATGTTTCGGCGTCTTCGAACCCCGCCCTGATGCAGGCGATCGTCGCCACCCAGGTGGCACAGCTCCATCAGGCGACGCTCGCCACCCAGTACCAGAATCTCCTGTCGACGCAGGGCAGCGCGCCCACCCTCAGCGTGTTCGAGTCGGCCGCCGGCGCCACCACCAACCATGCGTCGAACCTGGAGATCTACGTGTTCGGCGGCGTCATCGCCGGCCTCTTGATCGGCGGCGCGCTGGCCACACTGGTCGCCAACCGCAAGTCCTGGCGCAACGCCAGGTTCGACTAGCGCCGGTCCGATGTCGCGGACCATCGCCCGCGTCCGACCCGCCCCCGTAACGGGCGACGGGCCTAGAGACCCGGGAAAACCAACCGGCTCACGCCGCGTCCAGGTCCAGGTTCTGCTGGGGCTGCTGGCCCTGATTGCCGGCTTGGCGCTCGTGGTGGGCGCCGCCCGACTCGACGCGCACGGCGCCACCGACGCCGTGGGGATCCTGGGCATGGTCGCGGGCGTCGCGCTCGTCTACCTCGTATGCACGACTGAGCCCGTCTACATCTTCACGCTTGCGATCGTCCTCACGCCGTTCGCCAGCAACTGGCAGCAGCTGCACATCCCCGGGCCCGCGGCGCCGGACCGCCTCCTGTTCGTGGTCGGCACGCTGTCGGTGCTTTGCCGCAGCTACGTGATGGGAACGCTCCCCAAGCCTCGGTTCGCGGCCTCGCACGCCGTGATGGCGCTCGCCGTCGCATACGCGGCGATGTCGGCGGTCGTGTGGCACAACCTGTCCCAGAAGGGGCCGGGGCTGCTGCTGGTCGAAACCTTCGGCGTCCTGCCGTTCATCAGCTTCTGGCTCGGGCCTGTGATCTTCCCGACCGAGCGCGAGCGGATGATCCTGCTCCGTGCCCTCGTGGTGATGGGCGCCTACCTGGGGCTCACCGCGCTGCTCGAGACCACCGGCCCGACATCGCTCGTGTGGCCGCGCTACATCCAGAATCCGGCCGTCGGGCTCCACTTCGGCCGCGCGCGCGGTCCGTTCGCCGACGCCGTCGCCAACGGCGTCGGCCTGTACGTCGGAGCCGTGGCGAGCGCGATCGCCGCCTACAAATGGCGAGAGGTGGGATGGCAGAAGGTACTCGCGGGCGCGATCTGCCTCCTGTGCCTGGCGGGCACGATCATGACGCTCGAGCGCTCGATCTGGATCAGCACCGTCGTGGCGACGATCGTCGGGTTGCTCGCGTCGCGCTGGACGCGCCGATACGCGGTCCCGGTCGTCGTGGGCCTCGCCGCGCTCTGCGCGGTGGCGATCTTCACGATCCCCGGCCTCGAGAAGAACGTCTCGCAGCGACTCAGCAATCCCGACTCGCTGTACGACCGCGAGAACGCGACTCAGACCGCGGTCGCGATGATCGAGGCCAAGCCGCTGCTGGGCTTCGGTTGGAACCAGTTTGCGGCAAGGCACGACCCCTACATCCGCGAGAGCCCGAACATCCCGCTGACCGGGCAGGACATCGTCGTGCACGACGTGTATCTCACCTACGCCGTCGAGCTCGGGCTAGTCGGTGCTTCGCTTTGGCTGCTGGCCGTGATCCTCGGCGCCGGCGGGACGGCGATCACCCGCGCGCCTCCTGAGCTCGAGCCCTGGCGGATCGGGCTGGTAGCGCTGCTCGTGTTCTTCCTGATCGGCGAATCCGCCGTGCCGCCGACCGTGTTCGTCAACGCCTCACTATGGCTGTGGGCCGGCGTGGTCTCGGTCGCTCGCTATCCGGCGACCGCGCCTGAAGCCGTGCTCCGCCGCCGGCGCGAGGCCGCCGCCAACCCCGGGTCGGCGTGATGGCGTCCGGACAGCGGCGCGTGCGGCGCCTCAGCGCACTCGCGGCGCTGCTGGCGGCGGTGCTGCTCGCCGCCTGCGGCCAGTCGAACCCGCCGATGCGTTCCAGCGGCACGACTGCCTCCGCGCCACCCGCCCAGCCGGGCGGGGCCGTCGCCGAGCGCCTATTCGCGCCGAACAGCGTGTGGAACGCCCCGCTGGCCAGTGACTCCGTAATCGATCCGTCGTCGGCGGCGATGATCAAGTGGCTCGACGGCCAGGTGACCGAGGAATTCGCGAAAGGCCCGACCCCGGACATCGAGGCGAACACCGACAGCACGCCGATCTACCGGGTGCCGCGCAACGAGCCGACCGTGCGGGTCACACTCGAGAACACCGCTTCGTGGGGGCAAACGCTGGCTGCGGCATTCCGCTCGGTGCCGATTCCCCGCGGCGCCGTCGCGGCGGAAGGGTCCGACGCGCACCTGACGGTCTGGCAGCCCTCGACCGATCGCCTCTGGGAGCTCTGGGAGGCGCACCGCACCTCGACCGGCTGGCATGCCGCATGGGGCGGGGCGATCGACCACGTTTCGAGCTCTCCGGGCTACTACACCTCAGGCAGCTGGCCCGGGGCTCGCTCCTACTGGGGATCGACCGCGACGAGCCTCCCGGTCGCGGCCGGAACGATGCTGATCTCCGAGCTCGAGGCGGGCAGCATTCACCACGCGCTGGCGATCGCGCTGCCGGCCGCACGCGCCGGCGTCTACGCCTGGCCGGCCGAGCGCACTGACGGCACCGATACCGACCCGGATTCGATCCCGGAGGGAGCGCACCTGCGGCTGGATCCGCACCTCGACATCGCCAAGCTCCACCTGCCGCCCGTGCTCCAGGCGATCGCGCTGGCGGCCCAGCGCTACGGCCTGATCGTCCGGGACAAGTCCGGGGAAGCCGTCGCCTTCTACGCCCAGGCGCCGACCGGAGCGACCAACCCGTATACGCGCATCTTCGCGATTCCGCCGTACGACCTGCTCAAGCACTTCCCCTGGTCTCACCTGGAGGTGCTTCGCATGCAGCTCCATCGCGGGACCGGGTCGCCCTGACACCGCCGTCGCTGCGTCAGCAGCTCTTGGGGGGCGCCAGCAACTGCAGGTGTGACCACGGGAACGAAGCGAGGAACTGAGTCGGCATCTGATAATGGCCACTCGCGGGGTTCGCGAAGTATGTCCCGTACGGGTTCGGCAACCCGGTCCGCATCAGCGGCGTCGGGTCCTGGGCGCGGAAGCCAACGGTGACACCAGTCTGATCATTGACGATCAGTCCGTACTTCTGCGCAGCCTCGGCGATCATCCGCGTGACCGGCGGCATCGCCAGCTTCGACAGGTCCAGGCTCGGGTTGAGCCGGAAGTGCGCCCCCTCGGGGATCGCGTCCGGCGACGTGTCGTATCCGTCGGTGCGCTGGGCGGGGCAGAAGAACACCTTGGCCTTCGCCTTTGGCACGAGCAGCGCCAGGGCGTGGTTGATGTGACCCGACGCCAGATCCGACAGGGTGATGAGTCCGGCGGCGATCGGGAGACCCGACGCGGTGGCGCCCCAATTGCTCTGCTCGAGCGCGCCTCTTCCGTCCGGACCGGCCACGTTCTGGTAGTAGCCGGGACTGGAGGACACCTGCACGATGCGCCCGCCCCACCCGGCCTGCCACTGTCCGGACGGTATGCGGTGCATCTCCCACAGCTCCCAGAGCGTGTTAGTCGAAGGCTGGTAGATCGTCATCTGCGCGTCGGTGCCGGCCGCCGGCTGTGCGCCGCGCGGGATCGGGACGGCGTCGAAGGCCTCGTCGAGGCCGGGGGTCGGGTAGGTGAACTGGACCCGCACTGTTGGCTGATTCGCCGGGACGGTGTAGATCGGGGTGCTGTAGTCGGTGGTGTTGATCCACGGACCGATCCCCTCGGTTTGGCTCGACTTCACGAAGCTGTCGAGATAGCTCGTGATCCCGCGCGAGTTGGGAGCCAGTCGCGTGTGCGCCGGCACGATTCGGTTCCACACACTGGTGGGGCTGAACAGACGGCCGCGCGGGCTCGTCTCGAGGCTCGACCGCAGGAGGCGCGAGGTCTCAGCGGTCCGGGCAGCGCCTGAGGAAGGCATTGCCATCGAGGCCGGCGACAGCCCCACCGCCCCTGCGAGCATCGACACGAACGCCAATGCGAACACGGCGACGATCCGCGAGAGTGAGCTTCCACGCATTGGCTCTGGTATCGGCAACGGTAACTCCACTGCCCCCGCTCGCGTCGTTTTTCGTATCTATGTCCATGCGTGCTTCCTACGCATGTGTAGTGAGTGGCTTTCCGGGTCCGAACGACGGCAAACGCCAACGGCGTGATCGCCGCCGAGAGGTGCACAAAACCGCGTCAAACGTGGTTAAACCAGGGTGAGATCAGGAAACGCCGCGGCCACTTCAGTGGGCGGATTGTCCCGGCAAGCGCTTCCAAGTCCCGCGGCCTGCCGCAGCCGGCCGAGCCGGCGACGCAGCCGACGGACCGCCCCGGCAACGGGTGCGCGACCCTCGAGCACGCGCAACTCGTGCTCGAGGTCGCGTTGGCGGCGATCGAGCAGCGCGCGGTGCGCGGCCGTTGGCAGGTCTCCCGGCTCGATCGCCGCCAACGCGACGAGATCGCCGCGCCGCATCTTCACCTCGTCCCGCGACGCCTGCTCGCCGTGAACGCGGTACAGCACGTGCTTGCCCGGTACCCAGGCGACGTCATAGCCCCGCACGATGATCCTCAGCCACAACGCGTAGTCCTCGGCCATCGTCGAGTCCGGATCGAAGCCGCCCACGTCTTCGAGCACCTCGCGCGGGACGCTCGTCGACACGTGCACGAAGTTGCGCTCGAGCAGTTCGAGCAGGAATGCCTCCCGATCGCTCGGTGGCGGCACCGGAGGCTGTCTCCCCACCATCCCGCGCCGGCCCACCTTGCCCGTCACCGGGTCGAACGCGTACGCGTCGGTGTATACAAACCCGGGCCGCGCCGTCGACGCCATCGCCCCGGCAGCAAGCTCCAGATACCGGGGCAACCACAGATCGTCGCTATCGAGAAACGCGACGTAGCGCCCGCGCGCGGTGTCGATTCCGGCGTTGCGCGCCGCCGACACTCCCTGCTTGGACCGTGAGATCAGACTCACGCGCCGGTCGGCCACCCGCTCGACGGCCGCGACCGTCCCGTCCGTCGAGCCGTCGTCGACGACGATCACCTCCAGATCCGCCCGTGTTTGGCTGAGCACGGACGCGACCGACGACGCGACCGTGGCCTGCGCGTTGAACGCAGGGATCACGACGGAGAATTCGGGTGCAGCCAGAGTCACGGGGTTCCAGCATCAACGGGCCCGCGAGCGCGGATTTCCGCGCCGCGGTGTCCGTAACCGGCGTGCCAGCGTGGGTCCCGCCAGAGGGTGCTCCGCCAGCAGCCGCTCGTAGATCGCCGACAGCCGAAGCGCGATCCTCGCCCACGAAAACTCCGAATCGACCCATTCCCGCTGTCTCCTCATGCGATCTGGCCATTCCTCCCGCTCTTGCCATACATCCACGATCCGGGCCGCGAGCAGCTCGGGCCGATCCGGCGGGACGAGCTCGCGGCGAAACTCGGGGGCGATCGTCTCGGGAATGCCTCCGACGTCCGTGGCCACGACCGGCACGCCGATCGCCTGCGCCTCCTTGGACACGACCGAGGATCCTTCGGCCTGCCCGTCGGGCATCTCACGGCTCGGGACGACCACGATGTCCGACTCCTCCAGCTCGTCCCGGACCTCCGCGTGACTGCGCACTCCCGCGAAGTGGGCGACTCGCTCCACACCGAGGGCACGGGCGGCCGACTCGAGCTCGGTCCTGAGCGGGCCGTCTCCCACGATCCGAAGCGTCGCCTCGACGCCCTGCGCCCGACAGCGGGCCAGCGCCTCGAGCAGCGTGTCGACCCCCTTGCAGGCGATCAGCCGGCCGACGAACAGGATGCGCGGCGCGTCGCCGGGCCGCGGACCTCCCGAGAACGGAAAGTTCTCCAACCGCACCCCGGACTGGATCAGCTCGACGGGACCTCCGTATCCGAGCCCCCGCAGCCTTCCCTCCAGGAAGTGCGAGACGACCGTGACCGACGCGGCCTGGCGCAGCATCGTCGCGTACGGCCGGCGCCACACCGGATCGTTCGGGCTGACGGTCAGATCCGTCCCGTGAAACGACACGATCAGCGGCAGCCCGAGCTTCCGGGCGGCAAGCGAGCACTGCGCCCCGGCCCACCCGAAGTGGGCGTGCAGGATCCCCGGCGGCGCCAGCGCGAACGCTGCCAGGTACCGGCGCGCGGCCCTCGCCCACAGCGGATCGCCGGTCTGGACGACCGGGATGCGAACGGCCAGCTTGTCCACCAGCGGCAGCGTCGGCGGGGTTGTGACGATTCGCTCGAGCGGCACCGAGCCCGTGTCGCCGACGATGGCCTCCGTGACGACCCATGGGGTCCAGCCGAGCGCCTCGGTCTCCGCGATCGCGTCGCGGATGAAGGTCTCGGATGGGAGTCCGAGCGTGTGCACGGCGTGGAGCACGGGCGCACGCCGTCCGAGGCCGTTTCGAGGGACCTCGGCGGGCCCGGTCCGATCAATAGTTCTGACCCCTGCAGAGCGTTGGTGGGAGCGTGCCATTCCCCTCACATTGTCACCTCGGCCGCGCCGCGGCACTCGGGGCGCGATGACCGAGCCGGCGCTCGTCCCGCCTCCGAGTCAGGAGATCGACCCCTCGCTGCACCCGAGCGAGGGTGGACCCGACCTGATGGAGGAGGCACACCCGGCGCTGACGACCGCGAGCCCGGAGTCTGTGCGAACCGCGACCCTCGCGGGCGTCCGGTGGGGGGTTATGGCGCGGTTCGGGATCGAGACGGCCTCGTTCCTGTCCACGATCATCCTCGCCCGGCTCATCAACCCCGCCGGTTTCGGCCATGCGGCCACCGCGCTGGCGATCATCGCCATCGCCACCGGCCTCACCGTCGAGGGCTTCGGCACCCCATTGGTTCAGCGCAAGAACGTCCTTCGCGCGCATGTGGAGGTGAGCCTGCTCCTGAGCGTGACCTCGGGCTTGGCGATGACCGTTCTCGTCTTCCTGCTGGCTCCTCTGCTCACGGGCGCGCTGGGCCACGAGAACGTCGCTCTGATCCAGCTTGCCTCGCCGGCGTTCTTCGCCGTCTCGCTGTGCGCGATTCCGCAGGCGCTGCAACAGCGGCGGCTCAACTTTCGGGCGACGAGCCTGATCGAACTGAGCTCGCTGGGGGTCGGCGTGGTCGGAAGTATCGTCCTCGCGGTGGCGGGACTCGGAGCACGCGCGCTCGTGCTCGGTCAGATCCTGATTCCGATCTCCGCCTCTGTCATGTACCTCGCCGTGACCCCGCTGATGTTCCCGCGGTGGCACCGCCGCGAAGCCCGCGACATCGTGGGGTTCGGCTCGCGGACGACGCTCTCCTCGCTTCTTTTCTCCGCGTACTCGAACATCGACTATGTCGTCGTCAGTTGGAAGCTCGGCGCGCGGGCGACGGGCTTCTACTGGCGTGCATTTCAGATCGGGGGCGTCTATCAGGGCAAGATCAGCGAGATCATGTTGCGCTTGGCGCTGCCGATCTATTCGCGCACCCGCGACCTCGACGATATGCGCCGGATTCGCAGGCGCATCGTGCGCGTACACGCGACCGTCATCTTCCCGCTACTGGCGACCTACGTCGTCCTGGCACCGGTACTCGTCCCGCTGGTGTTCGGAAAAGCCTGGGGTCCCGCGATCGTTCCCTCCCAGATCCTCGCCTTCGGCGGGATGATCTACGCGCTCGGGACCGGAGGAGCTGCGCTTGTTCTCGCCGCCGGGCGTCCGACCGCCGCGCTCGTTAGCAACCTCGTGCAGCTGTGCGCGTATGTCGCTGTCGTGGTGGTGTTTGCCCGATATGGCCTCAACACTCTGTGCCTGGCGATCGTCGCGACCATCGGGCTCTCGTACCTGGCCACGTACTACGTGCTGTTCGACCGAATGATCGGGATCCCGATGCGGCAGCTGTGGGAGGAGATCGCCCCGGCCACCGTGTCGATGATCCCTCTGTTCGTATTTGCGGTGCCCGTCGCGCATCTCCTGACCGCAGCGTCGACTCCGCGCCTCGTGTGGATCCCGGCGGTTGGCGCCACTGCCGTAGCCGCCTATCTCATCTCGCTGTCGCTCGGTTTCCGCGACGCTTGGGCTGACGTCCTCATCCTCGTGAGGCATATTCGTCGTCCCCAACGAGACTCGTCCGCAGAGCCGCAAGGGTAATACGCGTGGCCATGCACGAAACTCGAGCGCTTGAGTTCTATGACGAGCGGTACAAGCAGGGCTACATGCAGGATTTCTCGGACCTGTACGAGGCTTGCCGAGTCGTCACCGTGCGCGAGACGCTGGCCGGTCTGCCGGGCGAGCCGCGCCGGATACTTGATTACGGCTGCGGCCAGGGCCGCTACATCGACGTCGTGCGCGAGCGGTTCCCGACGGCGCCGCTGGTCGGTTCGGACATCTCGCGCGTCGCACTTGACACTGCGCAAAGGCGACACCCTGGCGCAAGTTTTCTACTGATGGACGACGAGAGTGTGCCCGATGGTGACGGCGCCTTCGATCTGATCGTCTCCGTGGAGGTTCTCGAGCATGTGACTGACGTCGATGCTGCCACTCGCGAGTTCGGACGGCTGCTGGCACCCGGGGGAACACTCGTCGCAACGACACCGTGTGCGAACCCGTGGTCGTTGGAGTGGTGGCTGAACCGCAGATCGGGCAACCTGCAGACGAGCCCTGACGGCTTCGGCCGTTTCGGCACCGATGAGCCGGGGCATCTGCGTCGCCTTACGAGCCGAGACTTGCGCGTCCTGCTGTCGCGGGCTGGGTTGGTGGTTGAGCGCATCGACTTTCGGGCTCACCTCTTCACCACGCTTGTCGCACGCCTGCCCTCGCGGTTCGGGAGACGCCTCCCGCGGGCGGCGGCCTCCGTCGCGCTGCTGGACTGGCGGCTGCTCCGGCGGCTGCCGAACGGGGCAACAATGCTCGTGGTGGCCCACCGCCCGCCAGAGCACTGAACTACCGATCGGCGGGCTCGCTCGAGTTCATGGCGACTCCGACAGCAGCGCCGGCAGCACTTCATCCCGCAGCCGCTGCTCGAGGCACGCCGGCGAGAATGGCCGTAGGAGCCCGTCCGCCCGCCGGCGGTACGCATCTCGCTCGGCGTCGGTCATCTCGAGTGCGGTCCGCAGCGCGCGGGCGAGATCCTCGGCGGACTCGCTGTCGGCCACCAGGCGCGAATCGAGCTCGCGCGCGATCGGGAGAGCCACGAACGGCCCCGGCGAAGGCGTCGTGACCAGCACTGATCCGTCGGCGAGCGCCTCCAACTGCGCGACACCGTAATCCTCGTACCGGGACGCCGCCAGATAGATCTCGGCGCGGCTCGTGAGCGTCCGGTGATCGGACGGCGACAGCTTCCCGCGCCATTCGATACCCGGCGGCTCGGCGATGCCCTGCTCGCGCAGGTACCACACCGCTTCGGCGCGGTCGACGCCGGTGATCAGCAACCGTCGGCCCCCCGGCGGCACCTGCGCCCACGCGGACACGACGCGATCGAGCCCCTTCTTGTGGGCGTTACCGGCGTAGGCGACGACGATCGGCAGTCGCTCGGACGCGTTCGGGTCCGAGATCGGCGCCACCGGGATGGGTAACGGCACGACCGTGCCGCCCCGCGGCAGTGTGCCCGCGATCGACGGGTGGACGGTCAGTCCCCAGGGAGCCAGCACCCGCGCGCGGTTGAACTGGCGTCGCTCGAGCCAGTGCTCGACTGCGAACAGGCGGCCCTTCCGGCTGACCCGAGCGGGTGTGTCGAAGCGGATCCCGACGCGCCCATGGCTTCGCCGGGGCTGCAGCATCGCGGCGTGCGACGTCGCGTACAGAATCGCGCGCGGCCGGTGACGCTTGACGCCACGCCGCGCGGCGCCGCGGAGCACCATTGCCTGGAACAGATCGATGGTCAGCATCGATCTCCACACCTGTCGCTTGATCGGCCAGGGGAGCGAGAAGTCTCCCGTGACCATCACAGCGTTCACGCCGACCTTGCCAAGCGCGCTCATCAGCGCTCGATCCGCGCGTTGGTGACCCTGGGTGGTTCCCGAGACGACATACATGACGTCGACAGCACTGGAGTGAAGTGAACGTCCCGCCATGTAGCGTGCTGCGATCACCGCGATCCGATACGGACTGAGCCGCTGCCGGTGCGGCTTGGTGTCCGGCGGGTGCTCGGACCACCACTCCATGAGCGATCGCCTCAGCGTCGAGGGCTCGATGCGACGGCACGCGGCCGTTCCGAGAAACTCGCGATAGCTGCGGCGATAGAGCGCCACCGGTCCCTGCGCCGTCCGATGGTCACCGGGGATCGTGAGCGCCGGATCGAACACGATCGCGAATCCCAACGCTCGCACTCGGTCGGACCACTCGAAATCCTCGGACGCGACCAGCGACTCGTTGAATGGCTCGTCGCGCCAGATGTCGGCACGCCACGACGAGGCATGGTTCGAGAAGCCCCAGAACGGGTTCGGAAGATCCGTGTCGCCTCGCAGGTAGAACACGTGCTCAAGCGGCGATCCGTCCGGGAGCGTCTGCTGCCCGTTGGTGGCCGCCACATCGGGATTTTCATAGTGACGGAGCGACCGTTCGATCCAATCGCGTCCGGGTATCGAGCAATGCGAGGAGAGCGCGAAGTGAACCGGAGCCGTGGCGACGGCGGCGCCGCGATTAAGCGCACGTCCATACGAGAACGGGCGGTCGGGGACGTGGACGATTCGATCCGCCATACGGTTCGCGATCGCCAGCGTGCCGTCCGTGGAGCCCGAGTCGACCACGATGATCTCGGGGGTGACGGTCTGGCTCCGCAGTGACTCGAGGCACGCCGTGAGCGTGGCCGCGGAGTTGAACGTCCGTACCAGAACGCTGGCCCGCGCACCGGCGAGGCTCATTCCGTAACACCCAGAGCCTGGCGCATGGCTCCCATCCACCGCCGAGGGGAGGCGAGCACCAGGGCCGGCTGCTCGCGCCAGATCGCGTTCGGTATCCGGCGCCCGATCTCGAACGCGGCGTTGCTGATCGGATCCAGCAGCTGCACGATCGCTGAGTCGATGTCACGCCGGCAATATGAGACGAGTGCGCGGACAGCGCCGCCGGCGATGTTGCGCGCGAGTCCGAGCATGCCCCGTCGCGGGCCGGCGAACCCGGCGTACCGCTCCTCGAGCCACTCCGCGCCGGACCCATGACGACTGCGCTGCGCGAGCAGCTCTAAGAGCCGCCGGCGTGACCAGTGCGCGACCTCTGCGTGCGGACGAAGCTCGAATCCCCACCCCGCGTCCTGGAGGCGGAGGCACAGATCCGCGTCACCACCTGACCTGACTTCGTCGACGAAGCCGCCGACGTCCTCGAACGCCGCGCGCCTGACGAGGCAGTTCGCGGTCTTCGCGTACGGCCGGCGCATCTGCAATGTGTTGGCCTGATCGATCAGGCGCCGCAGTCGCGAATAGCGGCTCGCGATCGACTCACCTTCGCCATCGGCTGCCCGTATGTCCTTCACCGAACCGACGAGGAAGCCGGTGCCCGACTCAGGCCGGGCGGCGAGGTAACGATCGATCAGGTCCGGCGCGGGATCCACGTCGGCATCGAGGAACAGCAGCCAGGCGCCATGACCGCCCGCCGCGCCTCGGTTTCGCGCGTAGTACGACGACTGCCGCTCGCGCGCGGCAACGACTCTCATCGGCCCACCGTGCGACCGGGGGTCGGCGGCAGCGCGCCGGCTGTTGTCGACCACCGTCAGCGAATCGCCGGGACCTAGCTCGAGCGCCCGCAGCCGCGCCACGACATCCTCGAAGGCGGGCTCGGACCCGCTGAACGGAATGACTACGTCAACGGCGTCACGCAACGAGTCACTTGCAGCGACGGTCATCCCCGCGGTTACGCTCGGACGGCTGGCCGACGAACTTCCTTCGAGATCATCGACCAAACCGTGCGCCGCGACCGGTTACGAGCAGGTCACGCCCTGGAACGTCGGCGTACCCTTCCTCGTACAGCCGCTCGCCGTCGTAAAGGTTTATTGGCTCACCGTCGCGCTCCATCGATTGGCTCGCTGCACTGAGCACGCGCACGATCTCCCGCCCAAGCCGCGCGTGAGACCGCGGCTCGGCGCCGGTTCGGATCGCATGGGCGAAGTCGGCAAGCTCGAGCGAGAGCGGCTCGGCGGCATCGATGCGGGGAGCCACCATGTCACCCGTGCGATAGGTGAGCTGGTATTCGCCGAACGTGGGCGGGGCCTCCTCGTGCGAGAACTCGAGTCCACGATCGTAGATCCGGATCGACTCGTCGGACGAGGTGTCATCGTATTGGACCATCCGCTGTGATCCCACGATGACCGTCTGGCGCAGCTTGCGCGGAGCGAGCCACGAGATCTGCACGTTCGCTGTCACGCCGCCGGCGAATGTCAGCGTGAGGAACGCGGTCTCGGGGACGCCTGGCTGGAAGACACTCAGGCCGGACGCGACGACACGAACCACGGGGCGGTTCAGCCAGTAGAGCATGATCGACACGTCGTGCGGCGCGAGGTCACTGATGACGCCGTCGCTCTGATAGAGCCCGAGATTCATGCGCGAGGACGTGATGAAGTAGACGTCACCGAGCTCGCCCGATCTGATCAGGTCGCGCACCTTGTTCACCGGAGGGCTGTACACGAAGGTGTGACCGGGCATCAGCGTCCGCTCGGCCTCGTCCGCCAGCCTGAGCAGATCGTCGGCTTCGTCCGGCTCCATCGCGAGCGGCTTCTCGACGAGCACGTGCTTGTGCGCGGCGAGCGCGCGCCGCACCAGGTCGTAGTGCGTTCGCGGCGGGGTCGCGATCGCGACGGCGTCGACGTCCGGGTCGTTCAGGAAGCGGTCAAGGTCCGACCGCACCGGCACGCCCGGGTACCGGCGCGAGAACTCGGCCGACCGTTTGAAGTCGAGCTCGCAGATCCCGCCCAGCTCGAATTCCGGACGCTCGGTGATGTTCCGTACGAGGTTGGGACCCCAGTAGCCGAAACCGACGACGACGATATTGATGGGCCGCGCGCGCGTGAATTCTTTGTCCGCTTTATTCGCGACGGCGAGAGTTGTCTGTTCAAGCACCCGCACCAACGGACCAACCCATGTCCGACTTGCGGCCCACGGCGGCCTCGCGGGGCTCCAAACGCCGCGAGCAACCTTTTTTCCTACCTCATTAACTCTGGGGCAACGGCAGCCAAGCGGTAGGTCGCGCGTTGCTAAGCATGCCCGACCGGGTCAATATCGCAATCGTCGACGCATCGGTGGAGGACACGCGGCAACGGTGCGAATACTCCAGGCAGTCTCGCTATCTGACGTCGATCGCAAACCGTCCGCTGATCGCGCACGTCATCGACGGTCTCGTCAGCGGCGGGATCGAGTCGATCGTGATCGCCTCGGGGTCCGCGGTCCGCGAGCAGCTGGCGCCCGTCTTGCGCGCAGGCGAACCATGGAGCGCCGACATCTCGTTCGTCGAGACCGAGCCGAATGTGCACGGCTGGGCGCTCGTGTCGCAGCTGCGCGACGTGGTGTCCGGCCAGCCGGTGCTGCTGCAACCCGCCGACTGCCTGTTCACCGGGCAGGTCAGGCACCTGCGGGACTGCTTTCGCGCCGACGACATCGACCTCGTCCTCCTCGTCCGGCCCGGGACCGGCCGAGCGGGCGCGATTCCGAAGCGAGTGGGACGCACGGACTCGATTCGCTTGCCGCGGGACCACCCGGAAGGCACCGCACTCGTCCTCGGGCGCTCGGTCTGGCCGGTGCTCGACCAGCTTTCCAGCGAGCCGATGATCGCCACGCAAACGATGATCGAATCGGTCGACGCCGCCGGTCTCCGGGTTCGCGCGTGCGAGGTCGGTGAGCACTGGTGCTATGCCGGCTCCTCGGAGCAGCTGCTGGCGGCGAACCGGATCGTGCTCGATGCGATGCCCCTGGACACCACGCCGGCGCAGCTCAGCGAGGACAGCGACGCACAGGGTCGCGTCGTCGTCAGCCCATCTGCACGGGTCTCCCGCAGCTCGCTGCGTGGACCGATCGTGATCGGCCCGAACGCGGTGGTGTCGGACTCGTTCATCGGGCCGTACACGGCGATCGGCTCGGGGGCGACCGTCGTCGGCGCCGAGATCGATTACACGATGGTTCTCGATGACGCCGAGATCCGCTATCCGGGCCACCGGCTCCAGTCGAGCGTGATCGGCGAGGGAGCGCTCGTGTCGAAGACGTTCGAGCTGCCCACGGGACTGCGGCTCGAGCTGAGCCCAGGCTCGAGCGTCATCCTGAGCTGACGCGGTCCTCGGCTAACGGCCGACGAACGCAGCGACCGCGTCGACGACCTGCTCGACCTGCGAGTCGCGCATACCCGGAAAAATCGGGAGCGAGCAGATCTGCTCGGCCAACATGGTGGCGACCGGGGCGACGTCGCGCTGTCCGTCTCCCGCGAACTCGCGAAACGCATCGCTGCGGTGGATCGGCACCGGATAGTGAATCGCGGTGGCGACGCCGTGACCGTCGAGGTGCTCGCGCAGCGCGTCGCGCTCGTCGGTGGTGACGACGAACTGGTGGTAGACATGGTCGGCCGGCGCCGGCGCCGATGGCGGCGGGGTCACGTCCGAGCCAAGGGACATGCCCCCGCGCAGCGCGTCGGCGACCCGCCTCCGATCGGCGTTCCACCCGTCGAGACGCAGCAGCTTGCGCTCGAGCACGGCGGCCTGCAGGGCGTCAAGGCGTCCGGTGGTGCCGACCACGCGATGGTGATAACGGGGCTGCTCCCCGTGGGACCGCAGCAGGCGGACTCGCTCGGCGATGTCTGAGCGATTTGTCACCACCGCGCCCGCGTCGCCCCAAGCGCCGAGGTTCTTCGCCGGATAGAACGAGAACGTGCCCGCATCGCCCCAGGTTCCGACGGGGCGACCGTCGTATGTCGCGCCTTGGGCCTGGGCGCAGTCCTCAACCACCCATGCGCCCCATTCCCGCGCGAGCGCGGCGATCTCGTCCATGTTCGCCGTGCGACCGAACAAATGAACGGGGATCAAGCCCCGAACCCGCGGGTTGTGGGCACGCTCGAGCGTCGCCGCCGTGACCAGCTGCGTATCGGGATCGACGTCGGCAAAGCACGGGCGGGCGCCGGCGAGGATCACGGCCTCGGCGGTGGCGACGAAGGAGTTCGCGGGAACGATCACTTCGTCCCCGGGGGCGAGCTCGAGCGCGCGCAGCGTCAGGGTGAGCGCCTCGGTCCCCGAAGATACTCCGACGGCATGTGCGGTCTGACACGCGGCGGCCAGCGCGGCTTCGAAGCTCTCGACGAACCGGCCCCCGATGAACGCGCCGCTTCTCGCCACGTCCTCCACGGCGTCGACGAGTTCGCGCATCATCGCCGGATCGTGATTGTCCATGACCGTCAAAGGCACTTGCGTCTGGGTTGTCATCAGGTCCGTTCTGGTCGTTGATCGTTCAGCCGGCGTCCCGAGGCCCGAACGGGCGCAGCCGGCGTTTGGTGTCGTGTTCGGGCGCCTCGCGCCCGTCCGCGCCCCGGCCCCTGAAGTAGTCCTTCTCCCACGCGTCGAGATCCTGCTCGTAGTCACCCGAGTGCAGCCCGAGGAACTTGCGTACGTGCAACTCATCCCTGCTCTCGAGCCACTGCTTCCAGCCCCGCGCGGTCGGCGGATCATCGCGAACGTGGCGGATCTCCGGGGCGAACGCTTCCAAGTCTCCGCGCCGAGACGGCACGATCATGCAGAACGGCTCGTCCTTCTCGAACCTGACCGTGCAGTGCGGGCGGGTGACCTTCCAGTTCATGGTGAACGGCGCCGTGGCCCAATCGGTCTCGACGAGCCCCTCGAGCGCGCACACGCCATCCTTCGGCCAGTTCGCCGGGCCTCGCGCGAGCACGTTGTAGCCGGGAGGGGTTCGGAACAGGTACGGCATCGTCCATGTGAGAATCCCCTCGCCGAACAGGCTCTCCACGCCCGGTGACCGCTGTACGCCGCCGTCGAAGTCGATGGTGAGCGCCGCCCGTTCGGACCCGCCATCCCAGACGGCGTCGAATCCAAGCGGGTTGAGCAGGACCCAGCCCGACTCGTTCGCCATCAGCAGCGGGAGGCAGCGGTTGGCAAAGCGGCTACCGGTGGCGTTCATCCAGCCGCGCCACCGCGGCGCAGGCACGATCTCCACGAGCGACGCCCCCGGCGCGGAGGCGTGGTACGCGGTGAACGTCATCTGATCCGCCTCCGTCGGCGGCGACGCGGGGGCTTGAACGCGGACGGGAAACATGCGGGGATCAACGGACGACGGTGCCGATTCTCGCGGCGCGCCCTCGATTAGCATCAGGTGCCGATGCTCGCCGGAATCTACGATCCGCGTCAGCGGCGTGCCGGAGCCGGCGTCATCGGGCGTCTGCGAAATGCGTTCGGTCCGGACGTGGAGAGCCGGGCTCGCTTCGTCGGTCCACTCGCGGTCGTGTCCGACCGTCTCGCCGGCGACGGGACCGCCGGCTGCGCCCTGGAAGGCTCGTTGTACAACCAGCCGGAGATCGCCGAGCAACTCGGCGAGGACCCCGGAGTCTCCGCCGAGAGGCTCCTCGCACGCGCGCGTGCGCGATGGGGCGACCAGATGCTCATGAGGCTCCGCGGCGCGTTCGCCCTGGTCGCGTGGAGTGCCGGCGGCGATAGCGTCGTACTCGCACAGGATCAGGTGGGAATTGGAGCAATGTTCCTGCACCGCACCGGTCAAGAGCTGGTCTTCGCCTCGGAGATTCACCATTTGCTGGCGCTGCTCACGCGAACCCCCGCGCCGAACGAGATCGCGCTGGTTCGGTGGATGGCGTCCGAAGACCCGGGCGACGGCCTCACCATGTTCGACGGCGTACGGCGGCTCGGCGCCGGCCGCCGTCTGTCGCTCGCCTCCGAGCGGCAGACCGAAGATCGGTACTGGGCCCCGACATATCAGGCGCCGCTCGAAGGCTCGAGGCTCGAGATCGCCGCCGAGTTGAAGGACGCGCTCAGCCGCGCTGTCGAGTTGCGCACGCGCGGGGTCGGATCCGTCGGGGTCACGCTGAGTGGCGGGTTCGACTCGTCAGCGGTGGCAGCGCTCGCGGCGCACGCCCGGACACAGGACCAGGACCTCTGCGGTTACTCGACCGTGTTCCCCGACGAGCCCGGGATGGACGACCGGGACTATCTCGACGTGCTTGCCGCCACGCTCCCGGTGAGGAACGTGCGCTACAAGGTCGAGCCCGGCGGCGCGCTCGAGATCGCACTCGCCTACCTGCGCGACTGGAAGCTGCCGTTGTCAGGACCGGGCTGGGTCACGGAGCTTCCGCTGATCCGGCGAGCCGCGGACGACGGCGTTCAGGTGATGCTCGATGGCCAGGGCGGCGATGAGACGTTCGGCATGGCTCCGTTCCTCGTTGCCGACCTGATCAGGGCCGGGCGGCTGTTCTCGGCCGTCGCCTTGGTCCGCCACGGCTTCCCGGGAGCTGGAGCTCAGGCGCCATGGCGACCGACCGCGCGCGTGCTGGCCAGATACGGACTCCGGCCGGCGCTTCCCTACCCGCTGTACTCGAGCCTGCGCAGGCTCCGCGTCGCGAGGCACCCGACGCCCGCGTACCTCAACGACCGTGCGTCCGCCCTGCTGCGCAGCAGCGGAGACGGCCTCGGCTGGCTGCGCGACGGGCGCGAGCCACGCTGGTGGCTGAACCTGAGGCAGCTCCTGATCGACGATCGCGAGGCGGCGGGCCTCGGAGACTTCATCCGCCAGCGCGCTCAATGGGTGGGCATCGAGGCGCGCCCGCCGCTGTTCGACGTGGACTTGATCGACACCGTGCTGCGCATACCGCCGCAGTTCCGCTTCGACCCCTATCTGGATCGTCCGATCGGCCGCGAGGCCCTTGCCGGCGTGCTTCCGGACCAGATCAGGCTGTCGCGTCGCAAGAGCAATCTCGCGCCCTTGTACCACCGCGGATTGATCGGTCGGGACCTGCCGCTGATCCGGCAGCTCCTGGGTGGCGATCGCCTCGCGATCGCGCCCTGGGTCCACCGCGACGTCGTGCGCGACCTGATCGGAAACCCTCCGCCGGTGGGCGGGCCGAACTGGTACGACTGGCTGGGCGCGATCTGGGGCGCCACCACGGCCGAGTGCTGGCTCCGATCGCTGTCGGACCCCGGGTTCGCGGAGACGACGCTGGAGCGCTCGGCCGTGGCGCAACTCGAATACTCCGAGACCCGCTGACCCGCTGACCCGCTGACATGCTGACCCGCTCGCGGTTAGCACTTTTCTCGCACCACCCTTTCCCCACCTTGACCCCGGTGGCACCCGCGCCTAGCCTCGCACGTTGGGACCGGCCCCCGTCAATCGGAGGATGCAACCATGGACAGAGTGAAGCCCGAATACACAAAACCTGAGGTACGTGACTACGGACAGTTGCAGCAGCTGACTGCTGCGAACCTGCACGGCACGATCACGGACGTCCCCAAGGGCAGTCCTGCCCCCGCCGTATTCAGCTAACGACAGCGCTGGCCGACAAGTAGCAACGGGACCTTCGTCGGTCGCGGCTTCTAGAGCTCGGCCAGGGTGTGATAAATGCCGTGTGAGTCAGGCAGGAGCGCGCGGCCGTAGTACTCGACCCACGCGTGCGCCTCGAATTCGCCGCCCTGGTTGACACCGATCACGAGCTTTGTGTCGATTCCGCGCCGGGCGAGAAGGGCGGTGAGCACCATCGATTGCATCAGGCATCGCCCGTCGACGGGTAGGAGTCTGAGCGTGCGCTGGACCGCACGCGCGAGCCTCGTGGCACGCAGGTAGGTGACCGCGGAGCCTCCGTCATCTTGCTCGCGGACGCCTCGCTGGCGGACGCCCCGCTTGCGGACGCCTTGCTTGCGGACGCCTCCATGCCCGCGCGTGCCGGCGAGCGCTTCGGGAAACCGGTCGCGCAACAGCCGCACACGCACCCGGCAGTAGGTCGCGAGGATCTCGGCTACGAGCAGAGCCCGCCGGCCGGACGGCAGCGGGCGAGCCAGGTCGGGCGGGAGCTCCGAGACGCGAACAGAGTCCATCCTCGAGCGCGCGCTTCAGTCCGCAGCCGCGCTGCTACGCGCGATCAGCCCTCGCTGTTCGAGGTCTGCGCAGAACCCGCACAGGTCATCCGCCGCCTCCTCTGGCGACAGGCCGTACTCCCTCGCCAGTGCTTCGGCGGCCTCCTCGACGCTGCCGAGCTTGTCGAGCAACTCCAGCATGAAGCCACCGCTGGGGTTGACGCCGTGATACCTCCCCGTATCCAGGTTCAGTATCACGGTCTCGGCGACAAAGCTCCTGTACACCACGTGGTCGGGGATCTCGACTTTCGATCCGAGGATCTCGTTTCGTAGACGGAGCTCAGAGGGCATAGCGCCTTCACCAACGGTCATCGCACCACCTTTCTTGCGGTCACTCGGCGCTACGCGAGCACGCTCGAAAGCGCGCATTCAACCTCACGGGCAACGTCGGCGGCGCTCACTTTCGCCGGGACCTCGAGCCTGAGCACGGGTATGGCGCCGGCGATCTCGGCGCACGTGCTCAGCTGCGTGATCAGTCGCGCCCGAGTGACGATGTGTGGCATGAACGTGGCACCCAGGAGGTCGCGTGGATCCGGAGGGACGGCCGGCGTGATCGCGAGGCGCTCGACACCCTCGGAGCGCGCGAGCAAGAACACGGCGCCCAGCGGCAGCGGTCCGTCCGCCATGTTCGAGATCTCGACGTGAACCTTGTCGCTGCTGCCGAGCGGCGTCCCGACGCGAGCCCGCCCCGGCGCCGTCAGCAGCGCGAGTTGCTCCGCCGCGACGTTGGCCAGCGGAACGCCCGGGTGCGCCACCACCCCGGCGGGTGTGGGCTCTAGCGCCAGCACGTCGTCGGTGAGAAGCGCCGCACCGCGCGCCAGCAGCGCGAACGCGAGCGACGTCTTGCCGGTTCCCGACGCGGCCACGAACGCAATCGCACGGCCATCGATCGCGACGGCGCTCGCGTGAAACAGCTCGATGCCTTGCAGCGTGGCGGCCAGGGGCAGCGCCTGCGCGCAAAGTGGGCGATGCCATCGCCATGACGGTTCGGCGAGCCGGTCGTACCGGACGGCCGAGCCATCGCCGGCGACGCAGAACCTGGCGTGGCCTGGCGCGTCGATCAGATAGGCCCCGTCGTGTAGGCGCGCCACTCGCATCCCGAGTGAGCCGTCGAGATGGCGACGCTCGAGCACGATCGCGTCCTCGCACACCGGCAGCGGATCGCCTTCGAACGGGCTGATCAGCGCGAGCCGGCCAAACGAGGTGGCTGCGTCCCGAACCGCACCCACGATTGGAAGATCGGAGCGGATGTGGAGTCCGAACGCGTCGAGCAACCACGGCGTCTCCCCGGCGCGTGACGAGCGCGGGTCCGACAGCAGCGGGAACGCTGACCCAGGCACGGGCAGGGCCGCTAGTACTCCATGAGCGTGCCGCGCCGCCGGCTGATCTTGACCGCCTGCCACAGCACCGCGGCGGCGATCGGCATCAGCACGATGGCGAATCCGGTGAGCTTCAGCAGCTCGAGCCAGGGCGGCTGTATCGACGGCGTTCCGACGAGCAAGTGCCGGAGCAGATCGACCGCCGGTGTGAGCGGCTGCACGTCGGCCGCCCATTGGATCCACGCGGGGAACAGCTTGATCGGGAAGTAGATCCCGCCGAGCAACCCCAGCACCGCCATCACCCAGGCCGCCCCCATCGCGGACTTGTAGGCGATCAGGCCGCCGACGAACAGCAGCCCGATCGCGGCAAACGCCACGCTGCTAATCCCGATGACCACGAGCGCCAACGGAATCCCGGCGGCGTGGATCGGGACCCCGAACACCGCGGCGGCGACTGCGAGCACCATACCCGCGAACACCGTCGCGAACGCGACCGGGAACACCGCCATCGACATCGCCCCCGCGACGGGGCCGAACGGCGAGATCAGCAGGCGCTCGAAGTTGCCGGCGATCAGCTCCATTCGCACGAGCGTGGCAACGCTCAGTGCCGACTCGAGAACGGCCAGAGTGGCGATCCCGACGACCACGAACTGGTAGTAGTCCGCGCCGTGTCCGACCGCGCCGGGACGGACGAGCTTGGCCACGTAGAAGAAGATCGCCAGGGTGAACAGAACCGCGACCAGCTGCGAGGCGAAGCGCAAGCGATAGCTGAGGTAGATCGCCGCATCTCGCTTCACGGTCGCGAGCGCCGCACCGCCATATTGCAGGAAGACGGCCATCACACCGGGCTCAGTTGTCCATCCGCCAGCACCAGCGTGCGGTGGAAGCTCAGCGGTTGCTCCTCCCCCAGCGGTGCGCACCAGATCACGGCACCGTCTCGGTCGAGGACCTCGCGAACCGACGAGCACAGAATCTCGAGGCCGTCCGCGTCGAGGCTGGTGCGCGGCTCGTCGAGGAGCAGGACGCTCGGACGATGGAGCACCGTCAGCGCGAGCCGAACTCGCTGCCGCTGCCCGAGCGAGAGCCGGTCAACGCGCCGGCTGGCGAGGTCCGACAGCCCGAACCGAACGAGCGAATCCTCGACCACCTGCTTGCGTTCCCGACGCGGCACGAACGCCAGCGCGGCCCAGAAGGCGAGATGTCCTCGAACGCTCAGTCGCGCATACAGGCCGCGATCGCCGGCCGACAGGAAACCGATCCGCCGGTGCACCTCACGCCACCGTTCATCCGTGCTGATGCCGTCGATCGTCACCTGGCCGGCGTTCGGAGCGAGGATGCCGGTGGCCAGACGCAGCATCGTCGTCTTCCCGGCTCCGTTGCCTCCGGTGATACGCACGGCCGTGCCTGATGCGATCCCGAAATCGACGTCGCGCAGGACAACCCGGCGCGAACTGCCTCGACCGAAATGGCGCCAGACGCCTCGGAAGGACACCGCGGGATCTGCAGCAATCGGGTCGAGAACCTGTGCGTGCGTCCGCTGGTCAGGCTCCGGCACGCGCAGGGCGACGCCACCCTCGCTCATGTAGTCACCGTGGGAGTCGAACTCGCGTGGGGACATCGCATAACAAGCGCGTACTAACGGCCTAGCCGCCACGCTTCTTGCGCCACTGAGCGCATTCACGTTCCATCCCAGGCGAAAGTTGCCCGTGCACCTGACCGTTGGTCGCCACGTCCGCAAACTGCGTGTCCATCGCGGACAGAGTGTGTTCGATGGAAAACCCAGAAATGAGTAGGAATGTCGTCTGCGATACGGCCTGAGCTGTATGTGGTGGCGCCCGACGCCACGCTGCGAACGCGTCTCCTTGCGGCGCTCTCCGAGGGTCCCTACTCGGTTACCTCCGCGGTCGCGTCCGTCGATGATCTGAACCTGAACGGAGCCGACGGATCTACCGCCGTCGTCGTGCTCGCCGTCGCGGGCTCGGCGACCCGTCGCACCGGCATCGTGCGTTTATTGGCCGAACGCGAGGAGACGCGAGTCATCGTCTGCCGCGAGACCGGCAAAGCGGAGGTGCGGCGCGTCATCCACGCCGGCGCCCGCGGCTACGTGCTCGAGCGCGAGCTCGAGGACACGCTCGTCCCTACCATCGGCGCGGTCCTGGCCGGTCAGATCGCGATTCCCAAAGAAGAACGGATGCAGGTTGGCGCCCCAACCCTGTCGGCTCGCGAGAAGCAGATCCTCGGCATGGTCGTGATGGGTTACATGAACTGCGATATCGCGAACCAGCTCTACCTTGCCGAGAGCACCGTGAAGAGCCACCTGTCCTCGGCGTTCCTGAAGCTCGGCGTGCGGTCGCGAAGCGAGGCTGTCGAGCTCATCCTCGACGCGGAGCAGGGGCTCGGGAGAGGAATCCTCGCGATCACATCCGACGAGCCGGGCCAGCGCCGCGCCTGAGCTGCCGCCCACCCCCCGGCCGGGGGGGTGTCGATCCCTCACCAAAGCTGTGGGGCCGCCGAGTGTCCGCGCCGGACACACGAGCACTGACCCCAGCCATAATCCCCATCAAAATAGGTGGTTTTCGACGAATCGCCGCAAAATGCAGCAACTAACCCCAGGGTGGGTCGGAGAAAAGACTGGGGTGCGGAACACACAAAAAAGCTGCGCCGGCCGTTACTGTGGTTCACGGGGAAGGGTACGAACTAGTCGGAGCGGCACTTCGTTTGTGTCCGCCTTCCGGCTGGGGCAAATGGTTCCAACTCGTCTACTGGAAATTCATGGTGATGACTGCTCTTCGTGCGAAAAATCCTGCCTGCGACGAATCGTTTCCACAAGTTCAGGTGGAGACCGCGCCGTCACGCGGCTTCTTCGCGTCGGTCGACGTGGAACACAACGACCGAGATCCCGCGATCGCCGCAGCCGTCCGACGCGCCCAAAGCGGCGATATGGAGGCGTTTCGCTTCCTGTACCTGCGCTACAAGAACAATGTGTACGGCTACGTGCTCAGCATCGTTCGTGATGAGCACGATGCCGAGGACGCCACGCAACATGTGTTCCTCAAGCTGATGTCCGTCATCAGGAGTTACCAGCCGCAAAAGGTGCCGTTCACCGCTTGGATCATCCGGGTGGCGCGTAACGTAGCGGTCGACTACCAGCGGGATCGCCGCTCGATTCCGTGTGAAGAGGTATTCGCCCCGTCGCACCCAACCGACGATTCCGCGCCGGAGCGCCGCTGGGGTCTCGAGCAGGCGCTCGAGACGCTGCCCGACGACCAGCGTGACGTCGTCATGTTGAGGCATCTGGTCGGGTTGTCACCGACCGAGATCGCCAAGCGGATGGGACGGACTGAAGCATCGGTTCACGGCCTGCACCACCGCGGCCGCGAGAACCTGCGGCGAGAGCTCTCGAACATCGAGTGCGCGCCGACGACGCGCGCCGCCTAGCTCCGCGCTAGGGCGACGCGCGACGCACGGCTCTGCGCGCCGGCGGCGCCGGCCGCCGAACTCCTGGCGCTGGCGACGCGCGCCGCCCCAGGCTTCCTGCGCCGGTACGTTAGTTGTTGCTGCCGAACCCCCGGGACCCGCGGGCCAGGTCTCGCTGCTCGATCACCCGGTCCACGAGGCCGTAGGCGACCGCCTCGGCGCCCGTGAAGTAGCGGTCGCGCTCCATGTCGGCATGCACCCGCTCGAGCTCCTGACCGGTGTGCTTGGCGTAGATCTCGTCGATCCGCGCGCGCAGCGCCAGCACCTCCCGGGCATGGATCTCGATGTCGCTCGTCTGACCCTGATACCCGCCCGAGGGCTGGTGGATCAAGATGCGGCTGTTCGGAAGCGTGAGGCGCTTTCCGGGCGCTCCTCCCGCCAGCAGCATCGAGCCCATCGACATCGCGATCCCGTAGCAGATCGTCTGCACATCGGGGCGGATGAACTGCATCGTGTCGTAGATCGCCATCCCGGCATAGATCGAGCCGCCGGGGGAGTTGATGTAGAGGTGGATGTCCTTGTCGGGGTCGTCGGATTCCAGGTGGACGAGCTGGGCGACGATCAGATTGGCCGATTCCTCGTCGACCTGTCCGCCGAGGAACACGACGCGGTCGTTGAGCAGCCGGGAGTAGATGTCGAACGAGCGCTCGCCGCGGGCGGTCTGCTCGATGACCATCGGCACGAGTGGCATGGGGCCTCCTGTCGATCTGGTAAGGTGCAACCAGTTGGTTGCAGACAAGCTAGCACACTCGCAACCTATTGGTTGCGCATCACCGTTCAGGAATTGACGAGGAGGCACGCGATGACCGAGCGCGTCGAACGCGAGCTGTGGCTACCGACCACTGCCGATGCGGTGTGGGAGGCCGTCACGAGCGACGGCTGGCTGGCGGACCACGTCCGCATAGACCTACGGCCGGGCGGGGACGCCCAGTTCGACTCGGACGGCCGCGCCCGGAGCGGATGGGTCGAGGACGTCTCGGCGCCGGAGCGGCTGACGTTCTGGTGGGCGGTCGACGACGAGCCCGCCAGCCGCGTCGAGCTGACGATCGACGAGCGCGACGCCGGCACCCGCCTGCGCATCGTCGAGACGCGTCCCCTCGAGGTGCTCGACCTCGTCGGCGTGCCGCTGCCCGGCGCCGGCGGCTCCGCCTACGGCCCCGCGCTCGTGGCGGCGTGAAAGTGCCCGTACCCCACGACCGCGCCGGCGCCATCGACGCGCCGGGATCCGATGACCGCGCCGGCGCCGTGTTCGGGGCCCTGTCCGATCCGACCCGGCGCGCGCTGCTCGCAGCGATCGCCGAGCATCCGGCCGCGACCGCCACGCAGCTCGCCTCCGAACTGCCGATTTCGCGCCAGGCCGTGCTCAAGCACCTGAACGCCCTGACCGACGCTGGTCTGCTCGACCGCACCCGCACCGGCCGCGAGGTCCGCTACCAGTTCACGCCGGCGCCGCTGTCGGACGCCGTCGGGTGGATGGCCGACGTGGGCGCCGAGTGGGATGAGCGCCTCGCGCTGCTGCGGCACCAGCTCGGAAGCTAGCGGGGCGGGATCCCGAGGTACGGCACCGCCCAGCCAACGATCTGCTGGAACGCCGGTGCCGCCACCGAGCCGCCGAAGATCGAGCCGTGCGGCTGGTTCACTACCACCGCCACCACCAGGCGCGGGTGGTCGGTGGGGACCATCCCGATGAACGACGCGACGTAGGCGCTGTCGGAGTAGTGGCCGCCGATCGCGATGTTCGCGGTGCCGGTCTTGCCCGCCATGTCGTAGCCGGGGATGGCGGCGCCCGAGGCCGTGCCGCCGTCCGCGAGCACGCCACGCAACATGTCGCGCAGCTCGGACGCGGTCGTCGCGGAGATGATCTGGCGTCCCCGCGGCATCGGCGTCGCCTTGCCGCCGACGGATTTCACAACGTGGGGCGCGCGTAGGATGCCGCCGTTGGCGATCGCCGAGTAGGCCGCCACCATCTGCATCGGCGTTACCGATTCGCCCTGGCCGAACGGCAGGTTGGCCATCGACGAGCCCGAGTACTGCCACCAGCGCCGGACTATGCCGCTCTGCTCGCCCGGCAGGTCGACGCCGGTCGGCTGGCCGAAGCCGAACTGGTGCACCCAGTAGTCGAACTGCTTGGCGCCGAGCTTCTGCCCGATCAGGACGGCACCGATGTTGCTCGAGTATTTGAGGATCTGCGCGACCGTCAGCGTCTCGTACCCGTGGTCCTCGGCGTCGTGGATCTGCCTGTCGGCGAACTGGAGCACCGGCGGGATGTCGAACTGCGTGTTCGGCGAGACCACCCCGTTCTGGAGCGCGCCGGCGACGGTGATCGCCTTGAAGGTCGAGCCGGGCTCGTAGTTCAGTCCGACCGCCTGGTCCGTCGGCGTGGTGCCGCTCGGGCTGTCGTCCGCCGACGCCGGCCAGTTCGCCAGTGCCAGGATCGCGCCTGTGCTCGGGTTGACCGCGATCGCGGTTGCGCCTTCGGGCGAGTACTCCGCGCCGACCTCGGCGAGGACCCGCTCAACCTCTTGCTGGAGCCCCGAGTCGATCGTCAGCGCGACCGTCTTGCCGGGCACGGTCGGGTGCACGTCGTCAATCGAGATCGGTTGGCCGATCGCGTCGCTGACGATCCGCCGCAGCCCGTTCTTTCCATCCAGCGCGCTGTTGTACTTGTACTCGATCCCGCTGGCGCCGTCGCCGTCGAGGTGGACCGAGCCGACCACCTGCGCGGCCTCGTCCCCGCGCGGATACACGCGGCGTGTCTCCGGAATCAGCGAGATGCCGGCGATCCGCAGGTCCGAGATCGCCGTGGCCTCCGACGCCGGCACCAGATGCGCGAGGTACACGAACCCCGTGTGCGGCTTGGTCAGCAGCTTCAGCACGGTGAGCTGCGGCGTGCCGAGCAGCGACGACAGCTCCGCGGAGTCCGAGACGGCGTTCTTGATCAGGAACGGATCGGCGACGATGTCGTCGGCGGACTCGCTGAGCGCAAGCTCGGCGCCCTCGCTGTCGGTGATCGCGCCGCGCGGAGCCGGAACGACCACGTTGCTCACCTGCTGCGTCGCCGCCGCCCGTTCGAGCGATCCGGCCCGAACCGAGCCGAGGTAAGTCGCGCGGGCGAGCGCGATGCCGAGGAACGCGATGAAGACGATGAAAAGGATCCCGATGCGGCGGTCAATGACGCCCACCGCGCGCTATCCCCCGGTGCCCTGTTGAGGTGAGCCCGCGGGCGCGACGCCGGCGGCCCCGGTCCCCGACGTCTGCGAGTCCGTCTGGGTGTCGGTCTGGGCGGGGTTCTGCGTGTCGGTTTGCGAGTCGGTCGTCGTCGCCGGCGAGGTGCTCGTCGCGGTCTGGGAGTCGGTCGTCGGCGTCTCCGTCGTCGCCGGCGGCGGCTGCTCTGCCGGCGGAGCTTGAGTGGTGGCCGTACCGGTCGTGGCACCGCTCGTGGCAGGCGTGGTCGCGGTCGACGACACGGCCGAGGGGACGATCGACGTGGCGCTTGGCGTAGTGGTCGGGGTGGCGCTCCCAGGCGTCCCGGCCTGCTCCAGAACTCCGGAGCTCGTGGGCAGCATCGACGTCCCGGCACCGGTCACGAGCGCGCCGTTCGTGGGCGTCAGCGCCATGAACGCCGTGGCATCGGGCGCGTGGATGTTCGTGAGCGCCGCTGCAGCCTCGCCACCCGGGCCGACGGTGAAGTAGCCGACCGCGCCCGGCGGCGGGAGAACCATGCCCATGTTGGTCGCCAGGTGCTCGATCCGCTGATCGTCCGACAGCGCGGCCACGCTGGCGCGCAACTGCTCGTTCTGACTGGTGAGCGTCGTGGTCTGCTCGAGCGAGCGTCCCATGCTCGCCCCCAGCTTCAGGATCTCGACCTGGGCCGCCACGATCCCCGCCAGCAGCACGCCGAGGAGCGGAATCCACGCGCGGCCGCGGACGACCCGGTCGAGGAACGAGTGGTCGGGGAGCGACAGCACGAACGCGCCGACACGCCCTCCAATTTTCCTCGCCGGCTTCGCCGCCGGTGCCGGCTTCGGGACTGCTGCCGGCCTCCGCGCCGGCGCCGTCCTCGGGGCGGGCTCGCGCGTGACGAACGGACGCAGCGGGATGGCGACGGCGGCCGCGACCACGCCGACGGCCGATCCGCCGGCGCGGGCGACGATCGGCGCACGCGCCAGCCGGTTCACGCGCGCCGCGCTCTGGGCACGGGCCGTGCGCGTGGCGCTCTGGGCCCGGGTCGTGCGCGCGGCGCCCTGGGCTCGGGGCGTGCTCGCGGCGCCCTGCGCCCGGGTGATGCGCCCGGTGCCCTTCCCCCGGGGCGTGCGGGCATCAGCCTGCGTCCGGCCCCCCGCGTACTCCTTCCCCTTGGCCGGGCCTGAAACTCGGCGAGGCGGCCGCGATGCGCGGCGCTCTCCAGGCGCATCCGGTGCGGTGCGCGCCGTGCGCCGGCGATCCGCCGTGCGGGCGCCGGCGACGTCCTTGCCGGCCGCCGCGTTGCGAGCCGCCTGGGTGAGCGCTCCAGGCCTCACTCCCCGTCGCCCTCCAGCTTGCGGGCGGCGCGCAGGTGCGCCGACTTCGACCTCGGATTGGCCTCGATCTCGCCCTGGGACGGCCCGATTGCGCGGCGCGTCAGCAACTCCGCCTCGGGATCGTGCCCGCACACGCACACCGGCAGCTCCGGCGGGCACACGCAGCCGCGGGCAAGCGCGGCCAGGAAGCGCTTGACGCGCCGGTCCTCGAGCGAATGGAACGAGATCGCGCCGAGCCGGCCACCGGTTCTGAGCACGTTCCACGCCTCCGGCAGCGCCGCGTCGAGCTGGAACAGCTCGTCGTTGACCGCGATCCGCAACGCCTGGAAGGTCCGGCGAGCCGGATGACCGCCGGCGAACTGCGCCGGCACGGGCACGGCCGCCTTGATGACGTCCACGAGTTGCTGCGTCGAGACGATCTCGTCGCGGGCACGGGCGCGCACAATCCCGCGCGCGATCCGGTTCGCGTAGCGCTCCTCGCCGTACTCGCGCAGTAGCCGCGCCAGCCGGCGCTCTTCCCACTCGTTGACGATCTCGCGCGCGGTGAGGTCCTGGTCGGGACCCATGCGCATGTCGAGCGGGGCGTCGTACGCGTACGAGAAGCCACGCTCCCACGTGTCCACCTGCATCGAGGACATACCCAGGTCGAGATACACGAGGTCGGCCTTCACACCCTCCTCCTCGAGCTGCCCCAGCGCGCTCACGAAGTCCGCCCGGATGAACCGGGTGCGGCACGGCAGTTCGGCCGCCATCTCGCTGAAGCGCTCCTCGGCGACCGGATCTCGGTCGATCCCGATCAGCGTGCCCTCTGGCCCGAGGCGGTCCGCGATCAGCCGCGCGTGGCCGCCACCACCGAAGGTGCAGTCCACGGCCGTCTCCCCGGGATGTGGATCGAGCAGGTCGATCAACTCCCCGGCGAGGACCGGGATGTGCGTCTGGGTCATGTCAAGGAGTGTGGCCAAGCTTCGCTGCGATGTCGGGAACACGGATCAGCACGTCCTCGCTGTAGCCGGTGTACTTGGGCCGGTCGAACACTTCCAGGCACTCGCCCGAGCCGGTGACCACGACGTCCTTCTCGAGGCCCGCGTACTCCATGAGCATCGGCGGGATCATCACGCGGTTGGCTGAGTCGAGTTCGGTGTCATGCGAGTAGTTGAAGAAGAAGCGCTTCATGTCACGCGCCTCCGGCGAGAGCGGACTCAGGCCGTGCAGCGCGGCGGCCGCGTAGGTCTCGTACGACTCGGGTGTCCAGATCGCGATCGACCGGGGCGCCGCGGCGGTCGTCTCCGGCGACGCCGCCAGCACCACGCCACCGGCAAGCGCGGCACGGAACTTCGCCGGCACCGTCAGCCGGTGCTTCGCGTCTAGCGCGTGTTCGAAGGTTCCGCGGAAGATCAAGGGTTCTCATGCGGACGGGCGAAATCTGAACCCGGGTGGCTGGGTGGGAGGAGCCCTGCCACCCGGGTTCCGCGATGCATGACCATGCGCGTGCCCCACTCTACCCCACGCCCCCCCACAATGCAACCTAGAACCCACGCTGTCCCCCACTCAGACCGCCAGAACACCGATTTCCGCCCAAACCCCCGTCAGATATGGGCAATGACCGTGAGCTTCAGCCGCGCCTGACTGCAAGCCGGATTGCAGCCGGCTCCCCTGGGCGGCCGGTTGCACTTTCGCCTCGGTTCCGTCCGGAGCATGTGCGACGCTCGCGCGGGGGATTCGTGGCCTGACGGGCCGGAGCGGGCGGTTTGTCTGTACCCGGGAGGTGGGTGGCGAGCGGTCTGCGGTGGCGTGCGCAGGCCGGGGCACCGCGGCGCGGACGAGCCGACGCCGGCAACCCTGCGCGCCGCACGCTCCCGCCAGCGCAAGCACACCTGCGCCCGCACGGATCCGCCCGCGCCGGCGCCGTCAATCAACCCGGCGCGCGCGCTCCCGCGAGCGCCGGCAACCCCGCCCCCGGACGCTCCCGCCCGCGCCGTCAATCCCCGGCCGCGCGCGCTCCCGCGAGCGCCGGCAACCCCGCCCCCGGACGCTCCCGCCCGCGCCGTCAATCCCCGGCCCCGCACGCTCCCGCTCGCGCCGGTCACCCTATGTACAAGGCCCGAAATCGCGAGGCCCAGCCGGAATCTCGGGACATCTCCGTTCCCCACGTGCTTATGTCCCGGAATCGGTGGCGGCGTAGCCGGTTCCGGGCCTTATTCATGCCCGGCCGGCGACTGGGCGGTGCAAAAGTCGCCAAACCTCGCCGCCCCCGCCGACCTTGGCGACATAAGCGCCGCTCAGGCGCTGATAGGGGAGCTTGGGTTGCCTCGACCGCCGCCGTCGGGTGAGGTTTGGCGCGAAATGCACCGCATCCGCTCAACCGGCCGCCGGCGCCCACACGACCCTGCCCGCAAACCACCCCCGCCCGCAAACCACACCCGCCCGCAAACCACCCCCCGCCGGCGCCCACCGTCCCGCCGGCAAACCCCACCGCCGGCGATCGACGACTACGCCGGCGACTCAGGCGCGCGGGTCGCTCCGCCGGACCCGGTCGGCGCCGCCACCGCCGGCAGCTCCAACACCAGCCGGGCGCCCCGAACTGCCGGCGCCGCCGCTAGCCGCCCACCGTACCCGGCGGCGATCGCGGACGCGATCGCGAGACCCCGACCGCGCCGTCCCTTGCCCCACCGCGCCCCACGCACGAGCTCCGGTATCGGCGCCGGCAGGCCTGGCCCGGTGTCGGTCACCTCGATGCGCGCTCGTCCGCGGTCGGCCCGCCCATGAACCTCGACCACCCCTCCCCCGTGCTCGATCGCGTTCGCGATCAGGTTCGCCGTGACCTGCGCGAGCCGCGGCCGATCGCCCCAGACGGTCGCCCCGCGCCCCGACCACGCGGCACGCAACTCGACGCCATTCGCCGTGGCGGTCGGCCGCCACGCCTCGACCGAGTCGGAGACGAGCTGCTCGAGCTCGATCGGTTCGGGCGGGCGCGACCACGCGCGGCGCGTCCGAAGGGCCTCGAGGTCGTCGAGCACGAGCGCAGCACGGCCCAGCTCGAGGTCGATCGCACGCAGACGAGCCGGCGTGAGCTCACCCTTGCCGGCGCCGTAGTCGAGGCCGAGCCTGACCGCGGTCAACGGTCCGCGGAGCTCGTGGCAGGCTCGGGCGACGGTCTCCATGCGCCAGGCGAGCGCCCGCCACACGCCGGCGGCCGCCAATCCGGCGGCGCTCGCGGCCAGCCAGCCGCCGACCTCGACGGCGAACATCAGTCGATGCTCCCGTCGACGAGGCGATAGCCGACACCCCACACATTGACGACGAACCGGTCGCCGGCCCGGTTCAGCTTCTGGCGCAGGCGGAAGGCATGCGAGTCTAGGGTCCGCGTTTGCCCCATTGCGCGATAACCCCAGACGCCGCGCAACAGCTCCTCGCGCGTGAACACCCGAGTCGGATCGCCGGCGAGCGCACGCAGCAGTGCGTATTCCTTCTTGGAGAGGGGCACCGACTCACCGCGCACCCACACCTGGCGGCTCATCGGGTCGAGCTCCAGAGGGCCGACCCGCAGCCGGCCGGTACCGGGCCGGCGCCTGGTGCGCCGCAACAGCGCCCGGACCCGCGCACTCAGCTCGTAATACGAAAACGGCTTCACGATGTAGTCGTCGCAACCGCGGCTGAATCCGCGAAGGCGGTCGACCTCGCTCACGCGTCCGGACAGCACGAGCAGCGGCAGGTCCGGATCGAGGCGGCCGGCGACGCGATCGGCGTCGCGGACGTGCTCGAGCAAATCGAGGCCGTCTCCGTCGGGAAGGCCGAGGTCGATGATCGCCAGATCGGGGAAGGAGCTCTCGAGCAGACGCCGAGCGTCCGACACGCTCTCGGCTTCCAGCACGTCGAAGCCGTCGGCGGACAGGTTGTCTGCGAGGAACGTGCGGGTGGTGCGATGGTCTTCGATGACGAGGAGGGTGGCGGCGTGATGGTCCATGGCTACAAGAGCCTCAAGACGGCGAGAGTTCACCCCTCGCCGGCGAAGAAGTCAGCGAACCAAGCGCGACCGACTCGCTCGCCGGCCCTCGCAGCCGGCGCCGTGCGCGCGAGGCCTGCCGCGCGGACCGCCCCGCAGCCGGCGCTAAGCGCGCGAAGCCTGCCGCGCGGACGGCCTCGCAGCCGGCTCTAGGCCCGCGAGGCCTGCCGCCTGGACGCCGGCGCGGTGTCCGGCACCGTGAACCAGACGGTCTTGCCAAGCCCGCCGCTGTTCTCGACGCCCCACTCCGCCGACAGCATGTCGATGATCTTCAGCCCGCGTCCGCTCGGTTCGGTGGGCTTGGGCGAGCGCATCTCTGGCGTGCCGCCCGCTCCGTCGGTCGCCTCGACGCGGATGTCTCCCCCTGTGCGGGTGATCGTGAGCTCGAAGCCGCTGTCGGTGTGCCGGATGCAGTTGGTCGCGAGCTCGGAGACCATCAACTCGACCGCTTCCATCGTGTCAGCGGATACACCGCGCAGCAGATCGGTGACGAACCGCCGCGCGGCCGGGACCGATTCAGGTTCGTGGGGGAAGGTACGTGCGTCCTTCATGGCTTCACGTTAAGTGTGTCGGCCAGCCCCATCGACCCGATCACCCGGCGCAGGATTGGCGAGACGTCTCGGAGCTCGATCTCTGGTACTGACGTCGACCACCGCACCCAAAGTGCGATCGCCGAGCTGTCGGCAAACCGTAACCCGCTCAACTCGATTATCAGCCTCCCCGGATGACGCTCGAGGGCGGACCTCACAGCGTCCTCGAGCGCGTCGACGTTGGTGATGTCGAGCTCGCCGCTGATCGTGACCGTCAAGGCTTGACCGTCGGCCTCGGCGAGGTCGAAGTTCATGTCGGCGGTGCTGTTCGCGTCTAATCCAGCCATCTGAGCCCCGCGATCGCGGTGTCGTCCGCCCCGTCGTGTCGCATATCCTCGAGCAGCTTGCTTAACAACTGGTCGAGGTCGCAGTGATTTCCGACGGCTGCGGTTTGCAGACGCTCCAGTCCAGCGTCGATGCTCTCACCTCGTCGCTCCACGAGTCCGTCGGTAAATGCAAGCAGAGTCGCGGAGCGCGGGGTCGACACCGCGGTCGAGGTGTAGGTGGCGCCGGTGTTGACGCCGATCGGCACGCCGACGGCGCTCTTGATGAAGGTTCCGGTGCCGTTGCTGATCAGCAGCGGCGGCAGATGCCCAGCGCTCGTGACCGTCAGCTCGTGGGCCTCGACGTCGATGAGCGCGCACAGGATCGTGGCGAGCTGACCTGTCCTGCCGACGTTGACCAGCTTGGAGAGCTTGGTCAGGATCGTGGCCGGCGGATCGTTCTGGGCAGCATAGGCGTGGATCGCGTAGCGGAGCGCCGCCATCGTCGCGGCGGCGCGGACACCGCGCCCCGACACGTCCCCGACCACGAGCAGCAGGCGATTGTCGTCGAGCGCGATCAGGTCATACCAATCGCCGCCGATGTCGACGCCCTCAACGCCCGCCTCGTAGCGCGCTCCGGTCTCCACTCCGAGGATCTTCGGAAGCGCCTCCGGCAGCAGCGCGTGCTGAAGGGTCTGTGCGATCGACCGCTGCTCGGAATAGAGCCGACGGTTCTCCTCGGCGATCTCTTCCAGCGAATCCGCGAGCTCCACGGCGTGGTTCCGGCGCTGGATCAGGCGTAGGGTCAGGATCGCGGCGCCGATGCTCAGCAGACCTCCGATGATCGCGATCAGCCACGGTAGGCGTTGCGGGAACGAGCCCACGAGCGGATGCCGTGCCGACACCACGAACGTGAAGCTGTTGGTCCCGAACGGGATCGAGATCGACGCGTGCTGCGTCTGGATCGGGAGGCTCTTGAGGTCCGTGACGAGCAGGTCCTCGGGTCGCTGCAGGTTCCCGAGATAGAGCGCGTAGTGGAGGTCGGCGAACGAGGAGGTGCTCTGAAGCTTCGACCGGCGGTTGGCGGGGAGCGCGCTTTCGCCGTAGACGACGTAGTGACCGGTCAGGCCGGGAGACGTGAACGCGTACCCGAGGCGAGGCTGCGGCGACTGCAGCAGGCCGATCACGCCGAGCTGGGAATGGCGCGCATCGCCGGCGAAGAACGCTTGCGCTCGCTGAGGCGAAGCGCCCAGCACGGGAGCCGTACCCGCCACGGCCAAGGGTTGGGTCTGGTTCGCCCCGAGCCGCCACAGCGACACCGACACGAACTGGGGGTGCTTTCCCGTCACGGACGGTGCGATGAACCGCTTGAACTTGGCCACATCGCCGCCAGACGCGTCCGCGAGCGCGGCGGCCGACGCCAGCGGCGTCTGGACGCCCGTAACTGCCTCGGCGACGAGCGCGCCCGCGTCGCGCACCCGGAGGTTGAGCAACCTCTTCTCGTTGCTCTGGTACGTCGAGGCCGAGATCCAGACGAGCACGCCGGTGATGACCAGGCCGACCAGCAGCACTCCGACCGGCACCCAGAACGGCCACCGCCCGCCGCGCGTGGCGGCGCGCGCGCGTGTTGTCTCCCGCTCGCCCTCTGTCCCCCGCGTCGGCTCAGCGCCCGCGCCGGACACCGGGCCAGCGTCGGTCATCGCGACACCGGCGTCATTGCGTCGGAAGGGTACAGCGCGGACGTGGCTCGCGGATCAGTCGTATCCCCGCTGGCACAAGGGTTGCAGCGTTTTCGGCGCCGTCCCTCCAACCACCCAACGCACATCCTGCAACGTCGCATTCATACGCTGCAGGCACGGAGGAATCCAACATATGATCCCGACGGCCCATGTACCAGCGCGGGAATTACAGCTCGGGCGAGGATTTCGTGCTCGAATACGGTGAGCTCCGGTTCACGTTCAACGAACGCGATTTCCGCGAGCGCTGCGAGCAGGCGGCCCGAAAGCTCGGGTTCATCGGCGGCTCGGTCGACGAGGACGAGGGCGAGGATCTGATCAACCTGGTCGTCAACGGCGAGGTCAACGAACCCGCCTCGGCGCTCGGCGAGCACGTCAACGATTGCTGGCCGGACCTCGTCGGTCCGTCGGATCGCTCGCTCGTCCACTGGCTGCGCCGCTTAATCTTTCGCGGCGCCTGGCTCGATCAACGCGTCAAGGAGGGCGAGCTGGACATCCGGTTCGACTCGGACTCACACGCGTTCACCTACATCCAGCCCGACCGCGGCGGTGAGCCGATCCAGCTCGCACCCGAGCCGAGCTGGGACCGCGTCGCCTACGTGCGGCGCTGATCTACCCCCCGGATCCGATCACCGCCGCGATGTTCTGCACGCGTGGGGCCGGGTTGTCGAGCAGAAGGCGCGGAACGGTCACCAGCTGGTAGTGGCGGCGGCGGAGCGCTGCGATGATCTTCGGAAGCGCGGCGACAGTCTGTGAACGATCGCCGCCGGCGTCGTGCATCAGGATGATCGCTCCGGCTCGGGCTCCATCGACGGCGGCGTCGACGATCGCCGGCACGCCCGGCCGGCGGTAATCGTTCGTATCGACGGTCCACAGCACCATCAGCATCCGATACCGGTGCAGCAGCGCGAGCGTGGTCGCGTTCCACAGCCCGTACGGAGGCCGGAACAGGCGAGGGAAGCTCGCGCCGTAGCGCTCGATCGCGCTGGCCTGCTCGAGCAGCTGCGCCCGCTGCTTGGCGGCCGACAGCTTCGACATGGCCGCGTGCACCTCGGTGTGGTCGCCGATCACGTCACCGTCGGCGGCGATCTCGGTGGTCGAGGCGTTGAAGTACCGCTCGCTGATTCCCACCTCGAAGAACGTGGCCGGTACGTGCTTCCGCTGAAGGATCGCGAGGATCTCCGGCGTGTACGGCCCGGGACCGTCGTCGAAGGTCAAGGCGATCTCGCGGTGCTGCGCGCCCGCGATGCGAACGTACGGCGTGTATGCCAGCGTTCGATTGATCGCCGCGTTCTCGGCCCGCGCCTCGCGGTCGGTCAGCGATCCGGCACCAGCGGTGGCGAGCTCACGGATGACCGCGAAGAAACCGCCATGGGGGTGCACGGTCATCCGCTGCGGGGCGGTCCCACCCCCCGAGACCAGAACGGTGACCAGTACCAGCAGCGCGATCGCGACAAGGGACAGGAGCGCGAAGGCGCGGCGCCGGCGGTGATGAGGCGCCATGCTGCGCCGGCGCTCGGGTCGAGCGTTTTTGAGGACGCCGGATTGGCCCGGCGGGTTGCGTAGTCCGGCACCGCGTTCCATGAATCTGCCCCACAGCCATGATGGCGCGTCGGAGCCGCGTGTGCGGCGCATGCACGATCTCGTCCACCCAAACGGGGCCCGGCGCGAAGCGACCACACCCGACGGTCGAGCAAACCGACGGCGCCGCCGCCTTCCGCTCCTCCTACTACGCTCCCGGGCGATGCCTGCTCCGGTCTGGGTCGTCATCCCCACCTACAACGAGGCGGACAACATCGAAGGGATCGTACGTGCCGCGCTCGCGGAGCTCGAGCGCGTGGCGCCGGACGCCCATCGGATCCTGATCGTCGACGACAACTCCCCTGACGGCACCGGCGCGATCGCCGACCGGCTGGCCGCCGCGCACCCACAGGTCGAAGTTCTGCACCGCGCGACGAAGACCGGGCTCGGTCACGCCTACCTGGCGGGGTTCTCGCACGCGTTGAAGGGCGACGCCGAGATCGTGATCGAGATGGACGCGGACTTCTCCCACGATCCGCGCTACCTCGGGCCGCTGCTCGCCGCCGCCGAGGACGCCGACCTGGTGCTCGGATCCCGGTACGTCGAAGGCGGCGGGGTCAAGGATTGGGGGCTGCTGCGGCGCGTGATCAGCCGCGGCGGCGGCTTTTACGCCCGGATCATCCTCGGCGTCAAGGTCCAGGACCTCACCGGCGGGTTCAAGTGCATCCATCGGCGGGTGCTGGAGGCGATCCAGCTCGAGACGATCCGGGCCGAGGGGTACGTTTTCCAGATCGAGGTCACCTACCGGGCACTACTGGCTGGGTTCCGCGTCACCGAAATCCCTATCGTTTTCCGGGACCGCAGCGTCGGTTCGAGCAAGATGTCGGCACGGATCGCGGCCGAAGCCATGTGGGCCGTGCCCTTCCTGCGCCGCCGCCGCGGCCGGTGAGGATGAGGAAACCTTTATCTGGAGGCGCAATCGCGGCCCCCCACGCCGGGTAACGTGACGCTCAATGCGTGAACATTGCGAGCGCAAGTTTCCTAACGAAATGTCAACATTGACCACACGCCCGTCGAGCGTTCGTCAGGCAACCTACATGCGATGAGCGTTAACAGCCCGCCGCTTGGCGTCACGCAGAGCGGCAGATTTGAGCTGCGAGCGCCGACGCTCGAAACCCGGACGAGGGCTCCGCTGTCGCGGATCGGCCTGGTCGGACTCGCCGGAATGCTCGCCACCGGGGTGCTGCTGTCGATCTCGGCGGCGAGCACCGACAGGCTCCTGCCGCAGACCGTGCAGGCGGGAATCGGGGGAATCGGGCTCGCCGGCTCATACGGCACGACCGGCATCAACCTCGGCAGCGCCGGGCTGACCATCACGATCGCGCTGATGCTCCTCAGCTATGTGGCGATCGTCGGGGTCGCGCATCGCCTGTCGCCGGTGCTGGTGCTCGGGTGCATCGCGGCGCTGTACGCGCTGATCCTGCTCGCCCCACCACTCGCCTCGACCGACATCTTCAGCTACCAGTTCTACGGTCGGATCGGGCAGATGTACGGCTTCAACCCGTACCTGGCAGGCCCCGCCGCGCTCGCGGGCGATCCGCTCTACCACTACATCGGGCCTAAGTGGATCGGCGACCCCACGGTCTACGGTCCGGTGTTCACCGCGATCAGCTACCTCCTCGCTCCGCTCTCGATCCCGGCCAGCGTGTTCGCCTATAAGGCGATCGCGGCCCTTTCGAGCCTGGCGATCGTGGCGCTCGTGTGGAACGGGGCGCGCCTGCGCGGCGTCGATCCGGTCAAGGCGGCGGCGCTCGTCGGCCTCAATCCGCTGATCGTCGTCTACGGCATCGGCGGAGGCCACAACGACCTGCTGATGCTCGTGCCGATGGTTGGCGGCCTCGTCCTGCTGCTTCAGCGCCGCGGGCGCCTGGGCGCGGGCTCGATCGTGCTCGGCGCCGCCGTCAAGGTGACCGCCGGCATGCTGCTGCCGTTCGCGCTCGCGGACGCACGGGGTCAGATGTCCCGTGCCCGCCGCCGCGATCTCCTGTTCGGCGCCGGCGTCGCCGCCGCGCTACTGGCCGTATTCGCGTTCGCGCTGTTCGGCACCGGTCCGCTGCATCTCCCGGCGACGATCGAGAAGGTCCAGAGTAAGGGCAACGGGCAGAGTATCCCCGGGTTCATCGGGACTCATCTCGGCCTGGGCATGGTCGGCCTACCGACGGCGCTGGTCCTGGGCGCGTTGTTCGCGGCGGTGCTGTGCTGGCTCCTCTGGCGCGTGTGGTGTGGCCGGCTCGATTGGATCGTGGCGGCCGGCTGGGCGGCGGTCGCGCTGCTGGTCAGCGCCGCGTCCCTCGCGCCGTGGTATGTGGCGTGGCTGATGCCGCTGGCGGCGCTCGGACGGGACCGCCGGCTGTGGCGGGCCTCGATCCTGCTCACGGTCGCGATCGGGTGCTTCGAGCTGCTCGCCTACATCCACCACGCGAACTCGGTGCCGGGACTGTGAGGCGATCCCCGTGACCTCGCTCGATCACCCAGGAGTAAGCGACCCGGCAGCCGGCAGCGAGGGGGGCAGGTCGCTCAAGCTCCTGAGCGTGGTCGCGCCGGTGTACAACGAGGACGCCACGATCGAGGAGTTTTACGCGCGCGTGTGCTCGGCGCTCGACGGCCTCCAGTTCGAGATCGTGCTCGTCGACGACGGCTCGACCGACGGGTCCGATGCCGAGCTGCACAAGCTCGCCTCCACCGACCCCCGCGTGCGCGTGGTTCAGCTGTCGCGCAACTTCGGCCACCAGACCGCGCTGACAGCCGGTCTTGACCATGCCCGCGGCGACGCCGTGGTGATGCTCGACGCCGACCTTCAGGATCCGCCGGAGCTGATCCCGCGCATGCTCGACCACTGGCGGGCCGGCTGCGACGTCGTGTACGCCGTCCGCGAGCAGCGGGAAGGCGAATCGCGATTCAAGCTCGCGACCGCGCGGTGGTTCTACTCGCTGTTCGACCGGCTGGCGCAGGTCGAGCTCCAGCACAACTCCGGCGACTTCCGGCTGCTAGACCGCCGCGCTCTCGACGCGCTCCTGTCGATGCGCGAGCGGAACCGGTTCCTGCGCGGCATGACGGTGTGGGTCGGCTACCGGCAGGCCGCGGTCCCGTACACCCGCGACCGCCGCTTCGCCGGCAAGACGAAGTACACGATCCCGAAGATGCTGCGGTTCTCGCTCGACGCGATCTCGTCGTTCTCGCACCGGCCGCTCCAGCTGGCGACGCTGCTCGGATTCATCATCTCGACGCTTGCGTTCATCGCAATCCCGATCGTGATCGTGCTCCGCATCCTCGGCTCTTACCTGCCCGGGTTCAGCTCGCTGACGATCGCTGTGCTGCTGCTCGGCGGGATCCAGCTGATTGCGATCGGAATCATCGGCGAGTACGTCGGGCGCATCTACGACGAGGTCAAGGGACGGCCGCTGTACCTGGTGCGCTCGCGCGTCAACATCCCCGATGAGGAGGCCGCAGCCGCCCCCGTCCCCGATGCTCAGGCCGCAGCACCCCCCGGCCCGACCGGACCGAGGCGGACCACGCTGTAGCCGCGGGGCCTGGTTGTCACACCAGGTTCCGCTCTCGACGCTTTAGCCGCCGGCAGGGTTCGGGCCGACCGAAGGGTTGACCCGCTTGCCGCGCTCGCCCCCGTTCTCGTTTGGGCCCGGCGCGGCGTTGCCGTCGCCGCCCCCCTGCTCGAGCGCGGAGATCCTGCCGGCGAGGCTCCTGATCGCATCGGCGATCGGGTCGGGGAGATGCACCCAATCCGCGTCCGGGCCCTCTGGACGGCGGCCCTCCACGCGCACCGGATGACCCGGGTTGCCGACGACGGTGGAGTTCGGGGGCACGTCGTGGATCACGACGCTGTTGGCGCCGATCTTCGAGCCGTGGCCGACGGTGATCGGCCCCAGCAGCTTTGCGCCGGAGCCAATCGTGACGTTGTCCTGCACAGTCGGATGCCGCTTTCCGGTCGCGAAGCCGGTGCCGCCGAGGGTCACGCCCTGGTACAGCGTGACGTCGTCGCCGAGTTCGGCAGTCTCCCCGATCACAACGCCCATACCGTGGTCGATGAAGAACCCACGGCCGATCTTGGCGGCGGGATGGATCTCGATTCCGGTGATCGACCGCGACAGGTAGGCGACGATCCGCGGCAGGAATGGGACGCCGGCATCGTGGAGCGTGTGGGCGACCCGATGAGCCAGAAGCGCGTGCACGCCTGGCCACGCGGCAGCGATCTCGATCGGTCCGACATCGCGGGCCGCCGGATCGCGGCTGCGCGCGGCGGCTATGTCGCGCCGCACCTCGGCCACGATGCGGTGCACTCGCATGCCGAAAGCCTAGCTACCCCGTCGCGCCGGCCTCACGGAGCGAAGAACGGGGTCGAGACATACCGCTCGCCCGAATCCGGCAGGATCGTCACGATCCTCGCACCTCGCGACTCCGGGCGGCGCGCCACCTCGATCGCCGCCCACATTGCGGCGCCGCCCGAGATACCCGCGAGTACCCCCTCGCGGTGGGCCAGCGCCCGGGCGGTCTCGATCGCGTCCTCGTCGTCGACCGGGATCACCTCGTCGAGCACATCGCGATTGAGCACCGCGGGAACGAAACCGGCGCCGATGCCCTGGATCTTGTGCGGACCCGGGCGCCCTCCCGACAGCACCGGCGATGCGCTGGGCTCGACCGCGACCACACGACAGCGCGGATTGCGCGCCTTGAGCAGCTCGCCGGCGCCTGTGATCGTCCCCCCCGTGCCGACGCCGGCGACGAACACGTCGACGGCGCCGTCGAGCGCGTCCCAGATCTCGGGCCCGGTCGTACGCCGATGGATCTCGGGGTTGGCGGGGTTCGAGAACTGGTCGGGCAGGAACACGTCGGTGCTCGACGCCATCGCGCGGGCGGCGTCGACGGCCTCGTTCATCCCGCCGAGCGACTCGGTGATCTCCACGCTCGCGCCGTACAGGCGGAGCAGGCCCTCGCGCTCGCGGCTCATCCCCTGCGGCATCGTCAGCACGAGCTGATACCCCTTGGCCGCGCATACGAACGCGAGCGCGATGCCCGTGTTGCCGCTCGTCGCCTCCACGATCGTCGTCCTGCCGGGCTCGATGACCCCTTCGCGCTCGGCCGCCTCGATCATCGAGACCCCGATTCTGTCCTTGACGCTCCCGCCCGGGTTGAACACCTCGAGCTTCGCGAACAGCTGGGCATGGGAGTCGGGGAGCATTCGTGTCAGCTCCACCATCGGGGTCCCGCCGACCGTCGCGGCAATGTTGGTCGGGATTTCTGCCATTCGTCGGCCAGACCATACGACGGCGTAGCGCCAGACGCAGTCAGATGGCCGGCGCCTATTGCAGCGTCGCGGTCAGGGGCGAGCTCAGATGTGGTACATCGCGGCGCCGGCCGCGCGGGACTCGGCGTCGGCCACGTCGGCCACAGTCGACTGCGCCAGCACCGACCGCGCCGCCTCCGCCGCCTCGGCGAACACGCCGGTGGCGCCGCTCCCGACCGGGCCGTCGAGCAGCTCGACGAGTTCAAGCACGGTGATCTCGCCGGCGGGACGGGCGAACGAGTACCCGCCCTTGACGCCGCGCTGGGAGCGAAGGACCCCCGATCGGCGCAGCGTGGCGAACAGCTGCTCGAGGAATTGAACCGGGATCTGGCGCCGGCGGGCGAGCTCAGCGATCGGCACGGGACCCCGGTCGCCCTGATGGCGCAGCTCGACGAGCGCGCTGAGCGCGTACGGCGATTTCGTGGTGATCGAGATCATGGCCTCACCGATCATTGCAGGATCGGTGACGTCTGGCTGGGTAATCCCTCTGACCGCCAACCGCCGCGAAGCGAGCCTGGGACCTCCTCTGGGCGCCCTCGCGCGAACTGCTATCAGCGCCCAACCCTCGTACAGTGCGCACCGGGCGCCCCGAGGGGGTTCAGGCGAAGTGAGCTCCTAGATCCAGCCGCGCTCGGTGGCGATCAGCACGGCCTGGGCGCGGTCCATCGCGCCGAGCTTGCCGTACACGTTGTGGAGGTGCGTGCGCACGGTGCTGGTTGACAGGCCGAGCTCGGAGGCGATCTGCTTGTAGACCATCCCGCGAGCCAGGCGACGCAGGACCTCTACCTCGCGCGCGGACATCGGGCACGGATCGATCTGACGCCGGCGACCGCCGGAGGTCGGCAGGGGCAGGTCGTACATGACCGTGCGCAGCTCGCTCGGGCCGATCCCGACGAGGCGCGAGACGTTCAGCAGCTCGGACGGCGACACCGACCCACCGAGCGTGTAGTGGGCGAGCATGTCGGCCAGGCGCACAACGGCGGCCTCGCCATCGACATCCTGGGCATGGTGGCGCTCGATCACGCTGGCGATCGACTTGGGGAGGCCCCACCGGCGGGCGAGCACGCCGCCGACGAGCGCGTGGTCGACGCCGAGCTCGCGGCGCTCTGACAGAATCCGCTCCTCGGGGGTGCGCGCCTCGGCGTGGATCTGACGCGGGTAGCCGGGATAGGCGTGGACGAGGACGAGCTTGCCGATGTCGTGCAGCAGGGAGGTGACCATCAGCCGGTCGCGCGACTCGTAGCCGAGCTCGCGGGCGATCCGGTCGGCCGCGCGCTGCGTGGCCACGGCGTGCAGACGGAACCGCTCGGGCACGCCCTGCCATACGGCGGTGCGCTCGAAGAAGTCGAACGTCCGAGCCTTGCTGGCGATCGAATGAACGTTGCGGGGCGACAGCACCTCGACGCCCTTGACCGCGCTCTCGACGCGGCCGCGCACCTTGCCGTCGACGCGGTTGGCGAGGCGCAGCACGGTGACCGCGAGGGCCACGTCGGCCTCGACGGCGGCGACGACGTCGGCCGTCGACGGCTCGCCGGCCTCGAATAGGCGCAGGACCCGATTGCGCGACTCCGCGAGCATCGGGAAGGCTTCCAGCGCCTCGAAAGCGGCGGTCAGCCTGCGCCCGTGGCCTTCGTTGTGATGGCGCTCGCGCGAGGCGTAAGGATCAGTTGAGTTCTTGACTGCGGCTAGCGTGGCCACGATGCTCGGGTCCGTCCTTCTAGGGGGCTCGGGTGGTATGGGCGGTTCGACCGTGGTCATCCCGCCCTCAGCCCGCTTTATCGGCAGGAGTACGACGTTCGTTTAGTCGGGTCGTCATTCCGCATGCTCCAAAGCCCGATCGATCCGCGCCAGCGTCTCGTCCTTGCCGAGCAGCGCGACGCTCTCGAAGATGCCCGGCGACACCGTCGTCCCGGCGATTGCGACTCGAACTGGCTGGAACACCTTGGCGGGCTTGACGCCCTGGTTCTCGACCACTTCACGCAAGGCCGTCTCGACATTCTCCACGGTGAACGGCTCCGCGCGGGCCAATGCCTCGCGCGCGGCCCGGAGGCTGGCGACGCCCCCGTCGCGACCGATGACCTTCTCGAACGCCGCCTGGTCGGGGGCCGGACCGTCGAACAGGAAGCCGACCAGCGGCCAGAACTCCGCAAGCGTTTGGATCTTCTCCTCGGAGATCGCGACCGCGCCGCGTAGGCCGGTGCGCCCGGTGAACTGCTCGAGCCGCGTGGTCAGCTCGTCGGTCCCGAGCTCACGGATCCATCGGCCGTTGAGGTGACGGAGCTTGCGCTCGTCGAACACCGCCGGGTTTTTCGACACGCGCTCGAGCCGGAACCGCTCGGCGAGCTCGTCAAGCGAGAAGAACTCCTCGTCGGCGGCGAACCCGGCGCCGAGCAGCGCGATGTAGTTGTCGACCGCCTCGGGCAGGTAGCCGGCTGCGCGGAGCTCCTGAACCGACGCGGCGCCGTGGCGCTTTGACAGCTTGCGACCGTCGGGGCCGTGGAGCAGCGGGAGATGGGCGTACCGTGGCGGCGGCGTACCGAGCGCATCGAGCACGAGCAGCTGCTTGGGCGTGTTAGAGATGTGGTCCTCGCCCCGGACGACGTCGGTGATGCCGGCGTCGAGATCGTCGACGAGGTTCGCGAACACGTACAGCACCGAGCCGTCCGCCCGGGCGATCACGAACTCGTCCATGCTCGCGTTGGCGAACCGGATCTGGCCCCGGATGACGTCGTCGAACACGGTCTCGCCCTCGTCGGGCACGCGCAGGCGGACGGCCCCGGACGCCTCCTCGATGCCGCGGAAGCCGCGTTCGAAGCCGTGGCGCTGCTTGTAGGTCTGGACGTCGTCGGCGGTCGCGGTCGAGTGGTAGGCGTGCCCCGACTCGATCAGTCGCGCCAGCACCTCGCGATGGCGCTCAGCTTGTTCTGACTGGAACACCGGTCCCTCGTCCCAGCCGAGGTTCAGCCACCGCAGCGCATCGAGGATCTGCTCCACGTTTTCCGGGGTCGATCGCTCGCGATCGGTATCTTCGATCCGCAGCACGAGCGTCCCGGCTTCGCCCTCCGGGCCGTACGCCTGGCCCCTGGCGAGCAACCAGTTGTAGAGAGCCGTCCGGGCACCGCCGATGTGCAGTGCCCCGGTCGGGGATGGAGCGAAGCGAACGCGCATATGACCTACAGACTCGCATGCTAATCGGCGCACACGTCTCGAACGCTGGCGGGCTGGCCCGCGCAGTGGAGCGAGGCGCCGAACGCGGGTGCGACTCGATCCAGATTTTCAACCAGTCTCCGCGGATGTGGCGCCCCACCGCCTACACCGAGGACGACTTCGCGGAGTTCCGCGAGGCGATGGGAGCGAGCCGGATCAAGGCCGTCCTCATCCATGCGGTCTACCTGATCAACTCCGCCACGACCGATCGCGACATGCGCAAGAAGTCGCTCGCGTCGCTGACCCAGTCGCTGCGAGTCGGCAACGGGATCGGCGCGGTCGGCGTGGTGCTGCACGCCGGCTCCGCGAAGACGGGCGACGTCCCCACGGCGATCAAGCGCGCCGGCAAGGTCATCAAGCAGGCACTGGACGAGACCGACGGCTGTCCGCTTCACCTCGAGGACACGGCCGGCGCGGGCGGCACACTCGGGCGCTCGTTCGAGGAGCTCGCCGAGCTGCTCGACGCGTCAGGAGGCGGCAAGCGGCTCGGGATCTGCCTCGACTCATGCCACCTGTTCGCGTCGAACTACGACGTCCGCACCCCGAACTCCCTCGGCGAGGTCGTCGACGAGTTCGACCAGGCTGTCGGGCTCGACCGCCTGGGATCGCTTCACGTCAACGACTCGGCCGTCAAGCTCGGGTCCAACCGCGACCGGCACGCGATCATGGGCGAGGGCGAACTCGGCGAGAAGGGCTGCGCGGTGTTCCTGTCCGAGCCCCGGTTCGAGAAGCTGCCGTGCGTGCTCGAGACCGGGCGCGACGACGGCGCACCGGCCGCCGAGGACGTCGCGCTGGCGAAGAAGCTCCGCAGCCGAGGCAAGGCGAACCGCAAGCGTTCCGCGGCGCGCTCGAAGGCCAAGCGGTAGGTTCCAGGGCGTGAGCCCCCGTGAGGCAGACGCCCTTGTCATCTTCGGGATAACCGGCGACCTGGCCAAGAAGCAGACGTTCCGCTCGCTCTACCGGCTCGAGCGGCGTGGGCTGCTCGATGTGCCCGTGCTCGGGGTGGCCCGCCAGGACCTCACCGACGACGATCTTCGAGGCCGCGCCCGCGACGCGATCAAGCAGACCGGTGAGGACCTCGACGACGAGGTGTTCGACCGGTTCGCGGCCAAGCTCAGCTATGTCAGTGGCGACTTCGACGGAGACGAGCTGTATTCGAAGGTGGGCAAGGCACTCGGCGACCGCCACAACCCTGTGTTTTACCTTGAGATTCCGCCGTCGTTGTTCGCCACCGTAGTGGATGGCCTCGGCAAGGCGAAGCTGGTGTCCGACGGGCAGCGCGTGCTCGTCGAGAAGCCGTTCGGGAGCGACCTGAAGTCGGCCCGCCAGCTCGCCGCGGACCTGCATCACTACCTCGATGAGTCCCAGATCTACAGGATCGACCACTTCCTCGGGAAGATGGGTCTCGAGGAGATCCTCTATCTGCGGTTCGCGAACACGATGCTCGAGCCGGTGTGGAACCGGAACTATCTCGCGTGCGTGCAGATCACGATGGCCGAGAACTTCGGGGTCGAGGATCGCGGCAGCTTCTACGATCCGGTCGGCGCGCTCCGCGACGTGGTCGTCAACCACCTGCTCCAGCTGCTCGCGACCGCTGCGATGGAGGCGCCGGCCGGTGGGGACCCCGACACGCTCAAGGACGCCAAGCAGGCGGTGTTCCGGGCGATGGCCGACGGCGACCCGTCCCACTACGTGCGCGGCCAATACGACGGCTACCTGGACACCGACGGGGTCGCCGCCAACTCGACGACCGAGACGTACGCCGCGCTTCGCCTCGAGGTCGACAACTGGCGCTGGGCGGGCGTCCCGTTCTTCCTGCGCACCGGCAAGCACCTCGCGGTCAGGCAGACCGAGCTCCGGCTGCTGTTCAAGCATCCGCCGCGCGTCCACTTCATCGATCCCGGCCACCGCCGCCCCGCGGCGAACCAGATCGTGTTCAAGATCGATCCCACGACCGGGATCAGGCTGGTCCTTGACGCCCAGCGCGCCGACAAGCGCGGAGCGAACGAGATCGAGCTCGACATGGAGTTCTCCGAGGAGGGCGGCGAAGGCCCGACGCCGTACGAGGTGCTGCTGCACGCCGCCCTGTGCGGGGACGCGACGTACTTCACCCGGCAGGACAGCGTCGAGGAGAGCTGGCGGATCGTCCAACCGCTGCTCGATTCTCCGCCGCCCGTTCTCCCGTACGCGCAGGGCTCGTGGGGGCCCGAGAAGGCGCAGCAGCTGGTCGCCAGCTACGGCGGCTGGCACGGTCCGTGGGTGCCCGCCGACGAGTGACGGCGGCTGACCTGCTCAGACGAGCAGGTCGAGCGGCTGCTCGAGCAGCTGCCGAACGCGGGCGAGGAACTCCGCCGCGGGCGCGCCGTACAGGATCCGGTGATCGCACGTGAGCGCGAAGGTCATGCGCGAGCCGGGAACCGCCTTCCCGTCGCGGAGGACCGGAACCTCGCGCACCACTCCGACCGCGAGGATCGCCGCCTGCGGCGGGTTGATGATCGCCGCGAAGCTCGCGACCCCGTACATCCCGAGGTTCGACACCGTGAACGTCGCGCCGGACAGCTCGGCCGGCGTGATGAGGCGCGAGCGGACGCGCTCGGCGAGCCTGCGCGCCTCGCCGGCGATCTGTAGCAGCGACTTGCGATCGGCGTCGAACACGGTGGGGAAGATCAGGCTGTCGTCGGCGGCGACCGCGATGCCGACGTTGACGCGCTCGTAAAGCTCGAACGCCCCGTCGCGGTACGCCGCATTCGCGCGCGGGTGGTCGCGGAGCGCCAGCGCGCACGCCTTGACGACCATGTCGTTGTAGGACGGGACGGCCAAGGCGCCGCCGTCAGGCGCCGCCGACCGTTCTCCATCGCCGCCGCGGGCGGTCCGGCGCAGCTCCGTCCGTAGCTCCACGGCCTGCGCCATGTCGACCTCCGCGTGCAGGGTGAAGTCCGGGATCGTGGCCTTCGACTCCGCCATCCGCTGGGCGATCTGGACCTGGGTGCGCGAGGGCTGCACGACCGTGACGACGCCCTTGGCGCCGCGCGCCTGTGGAGCCGCGGCCGCGGGGTCGGCGGCCACCTCGGCCGCGACCTCAAGGTCGGCGTCGAGGTCGGCCTCGACCCGGCCGATCCGCTTGTCGTTCAGCTTTCCATCCTGCATAGATTCAGCTCCTGGTGGTGCGTCGCTGGCGCTGGGCTGACGCGACCGCGGGCGCTTGGGAAGAAACTACGGCATGGACGGGGTTTCTTCCCAAGCGCCAGATCCCGGCGGCGTCCCGGACGGGGTCGGCGGCGCGGCCGTCGAGGAGCGGATCACGAGCTCGGGCGGGAGCAGCAGCTGGGGCGCCGGCGCGTCGACCCCCTGCAGCTGCTCGAGCATCAGGCGCGCGGCGGTCGAACCGAGCTCGTAGTGGGGGACGCGCACCGTCGTCAGTGCCGGCCGGAAGCGGTCGACGAACGGCATGTCGTTGTAGCCCACGACCGAGAAGTCTTCGGGGCAGCGCAGCCCTCGCTCCTCGAGCGCGTCGTAGCACCCGAGCGCCAGCAGGTCGTTGCCGGCCACGATCGCCGTGAAGTCGCGCCGGCGGTCGAGCAGCTCGCCGCAGCAGCGCTCGCCCTCCGGCTCGGTGAACGACTCGCTGAACACCGTCAGCCCTGTGTCGACCTCGAGCCCGCGCGCGCGCATTGCGTCGACGAACCCCTGGTGGCGCGACCATCCGGTGTAGAACGCCTGGGAGCCCGCGAGGTGCGCGATCCGCTGATGCCCGAGCCCGGCCAGGTGCTCGACCGCCAGGCGGATGCCCTCGTGATCGTCGCCGGTGACGGCCGGTAGGGCGTCGCTGTCGACTCGCCGGTTGACGAGCACGACCTTGACGCCGAGGGTCACCGCATCGGCCAGCAGCCAGTGGTCGCGGCGCGCGGTGGCGGCGATGAACCCGTCGACCTGCCGCGCGCTCATCGCCTCGAACGCGGCCCGCTCGCGCTCGGCGTCGTTGTCGGTGTTGGCGATCAGCGGCGTGTAGCCCCCGTCGCGCAGGCCGTCCTCGATGCCGCACACGACGGCGGCGAACAGCGGGTTCATCAGGTCAGGCACGAGCACCCCGATCGTGTGGGACCGGTTGGTCCGGAGGCCCCGAGCGATCGGGTTCGGCCGGTAGCCGAGCTCGTTGGCCGCGGCGAGCACACGCTCGGCTGTCCGCTCGTTGACGAGCGCCCGCGTCTCGGGGTTGAGCGCGCGCGACACCGTGCCCGGATGGACTCCCGCGACCCGCGCCACGTCGCGGAGGGTGATCGGCCCGGCGAGGCTCATCTTCCTCATCGCTATCGCGGACCGATTATCCACACGATTGCAACTCGCTTGCGCTACGTGCGGGTCTCGCGTTCAGGCGGGCAGCGAGCCCCCATGCGGGGCTTGCGGGAGCGGGTGGCTCTCGCCGTGCGCGAACGCCGGCTCCCGTCCGTGCGGCACGTGAGTGGCCGGGCGGTGGGGAGCCGGCGGTACTGGGCAACTCAGCGGCCCACCGGGCTCGACCGTGATCGGCTCCCCGTGGTGGATGATCTCGAGCGGGTCCCCGTCGAGCAACTCGTAGGTCGCGTGGTCCGCTCGGACCTCGATGCGGAGCGAGCGGCCCCGGTACAGCAGCCCGAAGCGCAGGCGGGTCAGCCGCGACGGCAGGCGAGGCGCGAACGCAAGCGTGTCGCCGTGGTCGCGCATACCGCCGAAGCCGCCGACGATCGCATGCCACACGCCCGAGAGCGCGGCCAGGTGCACGCCGTCGCGGGTGTTGAACGCCAGGTCCCGCAGGTCGATGAACGCGGTCTCGGTGAGGTAGTCGAAGGCGAGCTCCAGATGGCCGACCTCCGCCGCCACGACCGCCTGGATCGCCGCCGATAGCGACGAGTCGCGCACGGTGACGCTCTCGTAGTAGGCGAAATCGCGCGCCTTCTGCTCCGTGGTCCAGCGATCGCCGCACAGGTAGATCGCGAACACCAGGTCGGCCTGCTTGACCACCTGGCTCGAGTAGAGCATGTAGTTGTGGTGGTGCAGCAGCAGCGGGTACTGATCGGCCGGCGTGCCTTCGAAGTCCCACTTGCGCAGGCGGGTGAAACCGTTGCACTGCTGGGTGATCCGGGCGTCCCGGTCGTACGGGACGACGATCGCGGCGGCGGCGTCGCGCCAGCTGGCGATCTCCTCCTCGTCGACCCCGAGCTCGTCGGCGCGGCGGGGATGCCGGACGGCCAGGTCCGCGGCCACAGCCATGTTCCGGGCGGCCATCAGGTTCGTGAAGACGTTGTTGTCGACGAGCGCGGTGTACTCGTCCGGGCCGGTGACGCGGTCGATCCGGAATCCACCCTGGGCGTCGTGGTGGCCGAGCGAACGCCACAGCCGGGCGGTCGCGACCAGCAGGTCCAACCCGGGTCCGGCCTCGAACTCGTGGTCAGCAGTCGCCGCGATGTACCGGCGGACCGCGTCGGCGACATCGGCGTTGATGTGGAAAGCGGCCGTGCCCGCCGGCCAGTAACCCGAGCACTCCTGACCGCGGATCGTGCGCCACGGGAACGTCACCCCCTTGAGCCCGAGCTCGCGGGCCCTGGCTTCGGCGAGGTCGAGGGTGGCATGGCGCCAGAGGATCGCATCGCGCGCCGCGCGTGGGTCGACGTACGTGAGCACCGGCAGCGTGTACGCGTCCATGTCCCAGAACGTGTGACCGTCGTAGCCGCTACCGGTCAGCCCCTTGGCCGGAATCGCGCGCTGCTCGGCCCGGGCTGCCGCCTGGACGACGTGGAACAGCGCGAACCGCACCGCCTGCTGGAGCGCGGCGTCGCCGTCGAGCTGGATGTCCGCGCGATCCCAGATGCCGGAGAGGTACTCGCGCTGCCCTTTCAGCAGTCCCTCCCACCCCGTTCGGCGGGCCGCGGCGAGCGCGAGGTGGACCTGATCGCGCAGCGACGGCAGCGATCGCTGGCTGGACCACCCGTAGCTGAGGAACTTGACGATCCGCAGCTTCTCGCCCGGCTGGAGCTCGGTGCTGACGGTTAGCCGGCCGAGGTCGGGCTGGCTCTCGGCCGAGGTCACGATGCCCTCGGGGCCCTCGATGATGTGATCCATGCCGGCGGCCACCCGCAGGCCGCTCTGCCGCGTACGGTGGACGAGGCTGACGCGGAGCGCGTTGTGCGCGTGGTCCTCGGCGATCAGCGGGGCCGACAGCGCCGCCGCCGTGCGTGGGTCCTTCGACTCGGCGCCGACCGGCTCGTTCGCGACCAGCTCGGACTGGACGCCGATCCTCGCCGGCGCGCTCACCGGCTCGACCTCGTACAGGATCGCGGCGATCGATCGCTGGACGAACGACACCATCCGGGTCGAGCGCACGCGGACAGCCTGCCCGGCCGGCGAGATCCACTCGGCTTCCCGCCGCAGGACCCCGTCGCGGAGGTCGAGCGTCCGCCTGTGGCGGACGAGCTTCCCGTAGCGGACGTCGAACGGCTCGTCGTCGACCAGCAGCCGGAACACCTTGCCGTTGGTGACGTTGATCATCGTCTGCCCGGCCTCGGGGTTGCCGTAAGCGGACTCGGCGTAGGGCAGCGGGCGGACCTCGTAGAAACTGTTCAGGAACGTCCCGGGCGATCCGGCGGGCTCGCCCTCGTCGAGATTGGCGCGCAGGCCGATGTGGCCGTTGGAGAGCGCGAAGATCGACTCCGTCTCCGCCAGCAGTTCGAGATGGAGCTCACGCTCGCAGACGGCCCACGGCTCGACCGAGAACACATCGGAGCCGATCACGGCCGCTCCAGCAGCTCGGCGAGGTCCTCCACGACGACGTCCGCCCCGTGCGCGTGCAGCGCCCGGGCGTGGCCGGTGCGGTCGACCCCGACGACCCAGCCGAAGTGCCCCGCACGACCGGCGGCGACGCCGGCCTCCGCATCCTCGAACACGGCCGCCTGGCCGGGCTCTGCACCGAGCTCGCGGGCCGCCGCGAGGAACGTGTCCGGCGCCGGCTTGCCCGCCAGGTTCTCGCGCGTTGCGACGATCCCGTCGATTCGCACCTCGAACAGGTCTTCGATGCCGGCCGCCTCGAGCACGTCCTTGCAGTTCTCGCTCGACGACACCACGGCGCGTCGAAGCCCCTTGTCCCGGGCCGCCTCGACGAACCGGACCGAGCCCTCGTAGGGCTCGACGCCCTCTTCGCGGATCAGCCTCAGCACGAGCTCGTTCTTGCGCAGCCCGAGCCCGTAGATCGTGTCGGCATCGGGCGGGTCCTCCGCCGAGCCGAGCGGAAGATCGATCCCGCGAGACTCGAGGAACGAGCTCACACCGTCGCGGCGCGGCTTGCCGTCGACGTATTTCTCGTAGTCGTCGGGGAGCGCGAACTCGCGAAACGGCTCGCCGCTCCGCTCGTACCAGCCGCGCAGGAACTCGTCGAACATCTGCTTCCACGCCTTCGCGTGGACCTTTGCCGTCTGAGTCAGGACGCCGTCGAGGTCGAACAGGCAGGTCGTGATGCCATTGGGGAGACCGAGCACGCCGGGAAGCTTGCCTGACGCCGCCTGGTCAAAACAAGTGGCGGTTCAGGACTTGCGATCAGGACACAGCCGCGGCGCGGGCGCGCCGGCGCTCGCTCTCCACGCTGACGTTGTCCGCCTCGACGTCGCCGTCGGGGAGGATCGCGTGTCCGAGCAGCGCCTCGAGCTCGGCGTGCAGGCTGGCGCTGTGGGCGACGCGGAAGTCCGGGCCGAGCTTCAGTCGCCGGTCGCCGACCGAGGTGCTGAGCTCGATCAGCACCTCGCATTCGCCCGGAAAGCCCGCCAGCACGTCCTTGAGCTCCGGCAGCACGGACGCGGCCAGCGCGGTGGCGTCGAGCCGGATCCGCAGCGCGCTCGGCGTTGCGGGCTGATTGGCCTCCCGCTCGCGGGCCTCGTTCACCTCCTCGGCGGTCGGACGAAAGGGCTCGATCTGCTGGACGACGATGCACGTCTTCTCGCGGTCCTTGTGGTCGACCCGCCCGCGGACGAGCACGATCGAGTCGGCGACCAGCGCCTCGCCGGCGCCCGACAGCGCGTTTCCGAACACGAGGAGCTCGACCGAGGCCTCGAGGTCGTCGAGCGTCGCGAACATCATCGGATCGCCCTTCTTGGTCCTGATCTTCTTGGTCTCGGTGATCATGCCGCCGACCAGCACCCAGTCGCCGTCGCGCTTGCCGGTGAGGTCCCGCAGCGGGCAGTCGACGCGGGCGTTGAGCGCGGCGCTGACCTCCTTGAGCGGGTGGGCGGAGATGAACAACCCGATCGACTCCTTTTCGGCCGCGAGCAGCTCTGCGCGCTCGAACTCGATTGCTGGAATCGGGGCGTGGCTGGGGGTCACGAACCCGCTGCCGTTGCCGGCGGAGCCGCCGGCGGCCGGGTCGTCGAAGTCGTCGAAGATCGAACCCTGCCCGATCTGCGCATCCTGTTGCGCCTTCTGGCCGGCCCCCTGGGCCTGCTCGAGCATCATCAGCATCCCCTTGCGGGTGGCGCCGGTCGACCCGAACGCGCCGCACTTGATCAGCGCCTCGATCGCCTTCTTGTTGACCGCCCGGCTGTCGACCCGCGAGCAGAAATCGAACAGGTTGAGGAACGGGCGGCTCGGGGGTGCGTGGGTGGTTGGGCGGGTGGGATCAGGGTGGGCGGGACCCTCATTCCTGTCGTAATCGCCCCGGGCGCGCTTGATCGCCTCAACCGCCTGGTAGCCGACGCCCTTGACCGCGTCGAGGCCGAACCGGATGTTGGCGTCGACAACGACGAACTCGTGGTCTGAGAGGTTCACATCGGGCGGGAGGATCGAGATCCCCATCTGCTCCGCCTGGGAGGCGAAGAACGGGACCTTGTCCTTGGTGTCCATCACCGAAGAGATCAGGGCCGCCATGTACTCGGCGGGATAGTTGGCCTTGAGCCACGCGGTGCGGTAGGCGATAAGCGCATAGCAGGCCGCGTGGGAGCGGTTGAAGCTGTAGTCCGCCGAGCGTTCGTTGGTCGTCCACAGCCATTCGGTCACCTGCTCGCTGGTGGCCGATGCGCGGCAGCCGGCCACGAACTCGGGCTTGAGCTTGGCCATCGCTTCGCGGTTCTTCTTGCCGATCGCCTTGCGGAGGTCGTCGGCCTTCGCGCCGCTGAATCCCGCCAGGTCCTTGGCGATCTGCATCGCCTGCTCCTGGTAGAGGATCACACCCTTGGTCGTCTCCAGGATCTGCCGCAGCCGGTCGTCCGGATATGAGATCGAGTCGGGGTTGTGCTTGCCGCGCGCGTACGTCGGGATCTGATCCATCGCGCCCGGCCGGTACAGCGCGTTGAGCGCGACGAGGTCGTCGAACTCGGTCGGCTTGACCTTCTTGAGCGCCTCCCGCATCCCCTCGGACTCGAACTGGAACACGCCGACCGAGTCGCCGCGGGCCATCATCTCGTACGTGGGCGTGTGGTCGAGCGGGAGCGTGGCCATGTCCGGGCGCTCGCCGGTCGAGCGCTCGATGATGTCGAGCGCATCCTCGATCACGTCGAGGTTGCGCAGGCCGAGGAAGTCCATTTTCAGCAGCCCAAGCTGCTCGACCGGCTTCATCGAGAACTGGGTGACGGTGCGGAACACGCGCTCGCCGTTCTCGTCGCTGCCGGCGTCGGCGATCTGGAGCGGGACGATGTCGGTCAGCGGGCGATCGGCGATCACGACCGCGGCGGCGTGGATCGAGGAATTGCGGACGATCCCCTCGAGACCCTGGGCAACGTCGACGATCTGCCTGGCGATCGGGTCGCGGTCGACCTCGGCGCGGAGCGGCTGGCCGGGCGCCAAGCAGTCCTCGAAGCTCGGCGGGCGTCCCATGATCGGGTCGGGGATCAGCTTCGCCAGACGGTCGCCGGCACCGTAGTCGTGCCCGAGCACGCGCGCCGCGTCGCGGGTGGCAGCACGGGGGAACATCTTGCCGAACGTGACGATCTGCGCCACCGACTCCTTGCCGTACTTCTCGGTCACGTACCGGATCACCCGGTCGCGGCCGCGCACCGAGAAGTCGATGTCGATGTCCGGCATCGACACGCGCTCGGGGTTGAGGAAGCGCTCGAACAGGAGCCCGTAGCGGAGCGGATCGACGTCGGTGATCTGCAGCGAGTACGCGACCAGCGAGCCGGCGGCCGAGCCGCGGCCCGGGCCGACCGCGATCCCCGAGTCCTTGGCGTACTTGACGAAGTCCCACACGATCAGGAAGTAGCCGCTGAAGCCCATCCGCTCGATCACGCCGAGCTCGTAGTCGGCCCGCTCGAGCGCCTCGGCCGGGGCGGGGTCGCCGTAGCGCTCCCGCAGCCCCTCCAGTACTCGCGCCCTCAGGTACTCGCCCTCGCCCTCGCCGTTCGGGGTCGGATAGCGCGGGATCAGCTGGCGCCCGAGCTCGAGCTCCACGTCGCAGCGCTCGGCGATCTCGAGCGTGGTCGCGATCGCCTCGGGCCACTCCGCGAACGACTGCGCCATCTCGTCGTTGGAGCGCAGATAGAACTCGTTCGTGTCGAAGCTGATCTTCGGCTGGTCGAGCGTCGACTTCGTCTGCACACACAGCAGCGCCGCGTGGTTCGAGTAGTCCTCGCGCTTCAGGTAGTGGACGTCGGCCGTACCGACCAGTGGCCGCCCGAGCTCGCGAGCGATCTTGACGATGCCCTCGTTGGCCTGATCCTGAGCGGCGAGGCCGTTCTTCTGCACCTCGAAGTACACGTTGTCTGCGCCGAACGCCTGGATAAGCTCATCGGCGTGCGCCCGCGCCTGCGGGACCCGGCCGTCGAGCAGGTGCTGGCAGAAGCGCGACTGCAGGCACCCGGTGAGCGCGATCACGCCCTCGGCGTGGGCCGCGATCTGCCCGAGATCGACCGACGGCTTGCCGCGCTGGTAGCCATCGAGGAAACCGGCCGAGCACAGCTTGACCAGGTTGCGATAGCCGGCCGCACTGGCCGCGAGCAGCGTCAGATGGAACCGGTCGAGCCGCCCGGGTGCGCGGCGCTCGTGGTCATCGACGACGTAGGCCTCGCAACCCAGGATCGGCTTGATGCCGTGCTTGCGAGCGGCCGTGAACAGCTCGACCGCACCGTTCATCACGCCGTGATCGGTGAGCCCGACTGCCGGCTGATCGAACGACGCAGCGCGCTGCACCAGGGCCTCGATCTTGCACGCCCCGTCGAGCAGCGAGTACTCGCTGTGGACGTGCAGATGGGCGCAGGAAGATGGGGTCAATCGAGGGCTCGCGACTCGGCGTTCGGGACAGAAGGAGTCTGTTGTCCGAGCATATGCGGCCGCTCAGACAGATGCCGCTCGGCCCCGATTTTTAGCCGGATTGTGCGCGATCGAGCCACTGCCGGACCAGCGCGAGCGGGCGCTCGTCGCCGTCAAGTTGGGCCGGCGTCTCCCCGGCTAGCGCATCGAGGACCTCGTCTCCGGCGCACACCAGGACGCTCGCGAGCGGTCCGTACGGAGGCTCGGCGGATGGCAGCAGCGGCTTGCCGTCCCGGACGTGCAGGTAGGCGTCGGGCGCGGGCGCCGGCGGCTCACGGTGGGCGATCGTGAACCGCTCGCCGACCGTCCACTCGGGCTCGACCATGAGCGCGGCGAGGGTCAGCGCCAGCACCGGATCGAGCCGCACGCCGGCGGCGCGCAGCTGGGCAACGGTCAGCGGCGCGTCGATCAGGTGCTCGAGCGCGGGGAACCGGCTGCGGTCACCGCGAATCCGCGCCACCGGGTGACGCAGCGCCAGCCGCCCGAGCCGACGCCGCACCGGCCCCGCCGCCAGCAGCCGGGCGATGCTCGCGAGGTCGCCCACGACCTGGAAGTCGACCTCGGACAGCGGCCGCGGCGCGTCGCCGAGATCGACCTGCGCGGTGGCGCTGGACACGGTTACTCGCGCCGTCGCCAGGTCGCCGAGAACGAGGTCGTAGGCGACCGGATGCGGGTCTGCGGCTCGCTGCGCCGGGAGCAGCGCGAGCAGGAGCCGTCCGGCGGAGGACGGGTCGCGGGCGGCAAGCGTCCGGAACACCTTGCGCAGCCACGGCTTCGCCGGTCGCTCCGGGCGCGCCGGCGACCCGCTCTGGGGCGTGGCCCGGATTGCCGGCGCCTCCTCGGCCGGCGCCGGCGGCGTCCCGTCTCGAAGGCGGGCGAGCGCCGCGCTCAGCTTGTCGGCCTGGACGGGCTCGGACGGCGTGGCCACCCGGGCGGCCGGCTCCGCGGGGGGACCCGCACCGATCTGGGCGAGCTCGCCGCGAACCCTGGCGATCGCGTCGTAGGCGCGCTCGCACAGGAGCCGCTGACGTTCGAGCTCGCGGCGGGCGCCGGCGAGCTCGGCCCGCTCGCCGCCGACCTCACGCCGGGCGTCGGCGACTTCACGGCGGGCGTCGGCAAGCTCGCGCTCGAGCGCCATCGCGCGCAGCTCGGCGTCCGCCCGACGCGGATGACGCTCGACCATCGCCAGCTCGAGACCGAGCGCGACCCGATCGGCGTCGCGGACAGGGGCGATCGGCGGCCCCGCCGCGGGTGCAGGCGCCGGCGAGCGCGCTGGCGCGGCTCTGGCGCGCTCGAGCTCGGCCGCGATCAGGCGCGCGCGGACGATGTCGACGGTCGGGGGTGGCGGGGATGGCGCTGCGGGCTCGGGTGCCGGAAGGGATGGCGCTGCGAGCTCGGGCGTCGGCTCGGCCAATGCGGGCGCGGGCGCCGGGTCCGCTTCCGCCTCGGGCGGCGGTCGCTCGGCCAGCCGGCGCTCGGCGTCGGCGCGGGCGGCAGCGGCGGCGGCGGCCAGGTGCTGGGCCTCGTCGACCGTCCGTCTCATCCGCCTGAGCTCCCGCTCGAGGTTGGCCACGTGGTCGTGCAGAACCCGCAGGTCGTGACCTGTGGCCCGCGTCTTCGCGGCCAGCGCCTGCTCGACCTCGCCGCGGAGCGCCCGCTCGGCGTGGGCGTGCTGCTCGGAGGTTCGCAGCCGGCGCTCGCGCTCTGAGATCACGTCCTGCAGCCGGTCGGACTCGGCACGCGCCGCGTCCAGCTCGCCCTCGATCTGCTCGACACGGGCACGTAGCTCCGTCACCGCCGCCTCGGCCTCGGCCGCGCGCCGGCGGGCGCTCTCGGCCGCGAGCTCGGAGCTGCGGAGCCGGCGGGCCTCGAGCAGCCCAAGGCCGGGCGTCTCCCCCTCTCCGCCCTCCTCGACGCCTTCAGCGACCTCGTGCTCGAGCGCCTCCCCTACCGGCGCCGCCACATCGCCGGCCGGCGCAGGGACCTCGCCGACGGGTAGCGGCACCATCACGGCCCCGAGCTGCAGGAACGTCTTGCCCGGCAGCTGCGGCGCGAGCTCGGCGGGCACGGTGAAGCTCATCCGCCACGTCCCCGGCGCGGCGCCGCTCAGCGACGGCGGCTCGGGCATCGCCACGAACCGCTGGCGGACGGTCCCGGTCTCGACCACGAGCATCGCCTGACCGCGCAGCTCGGGGCGCCGGCGCCGCCAGCGGCCGGTCACGCGAACGGTGACGGTGCGCCCGCCTTCGGCCACCAACTCCACCGCTTCGATCCCAAGCGCGGAGGGCAAATCGCTCATCGGCCAGGACGGTACGGTCGCGGCCGGACGAAACCTACCCGTCCGCTATTCGATCAGCCCTCGCGGGGGCGCTGCTCGATCAGTCGGTCGCAGCTCGGCGCTGTGCGACGAGGACGCCGCCGGCCACCGCAACCGCGCCGGCGATCCCGACGAGCGCCAACTTCGGAGGGCCGCCCGGGGTGCGACGCCGGATGTACCACTTCGCGCCCTGCCAGACCGCATATCCAAGAACCTTGTAACCCATTGAGGTGTTGCTACCCACGGGTCTGCGGCTCAATCCTCCTGTCCGTGACGCAGGCGCCACGCCATCCGCGACTGCAGCGACCACAGCTCGATGAACCCGGGCGAGGCGGCCTGGGCGAACAACCCTCCGGACTGCGCAAACGACGCCAGCTGCTCGTCGTAGACCGCGTGCGGCGAAGAGCGCGTGACCGCCCGGGCCGAGCCCTTGTACAGCTTGATCCCGATCGTGCCGGTGACCTGCGAGTTGGCCGCGTCCATGTACGCATCGAGGTCACCGCGGAGCGGATCCCACCACAGTCCGGCGTAGACGAGGTAGGCCCACCGCTGGTCGAGCATCGGCTTGAGCTGGTTCTGGTGGATCGTGCCGACGAGCTTCTCGAGCTCCTGGTGGGCGAGCAGCAGGATCGTCGCCGCCGGCACCTCGTAGATGTCGCGGACCTTGAGGCCGACGATCCGGTCCTCGATGTGGTCGACGATCCCGACCCCGTGGCGGGCGCCGATCTCGCCCGCCCGCTCGAGCAGATCGACTAGGCCCAGGCGCTCGCCATTGAGCGCCACCGGCACCCCCCGCTCGAACTCAACGCTCACGACCTCGGGCTCGTCGGGTGCCTCCTCGGGGCGGGTGACGAGCTGGAAAACGTCGTCCTCGGGCGCATGGTCCAGGTGCTCGATCCAGCGGCCCTCGCTCGAGCGCCCCCACAGGTTGTCGTCGATCGAGTAGGGCGCGATCTCGGTGCCGCCCTTGACGGGGATACCGTGCTCGCGCGCGTACGCGACTTCCTCCTCGCGGCCCATCCGCCAGCCTCGCACCGGCGCGATCACCTTCAGCTCGGGGCCGAGCGTGGCTACGGTCGCGTCGATCCGGACCTGGTCGTTGCCCTTGCCGGTGCAGCCATGGGCGATCGTGTCGCAACCGCTCTCGCGCGCGTACTGCACCGCGAGCTTGGCGATCAGCGGCCGTCCAAGCGCGGTGAACAGGGGGTAGCCGAGCCCGTAGGTCCCGTTGGCCTTGATCGCCGGCACGACGTACTCGCGCGCAAACTCCTCGCGTGCGTCGACCACGTGGCAGTCGAGCGCTCCGAGGTTCAAAGCCTTGCCCCGAATCACCTCGTAGTCCTCGCCGGGCTGCCCCAGGTTCACGGTCAGCGCCACCACCTCGGCCTGGTACTGCTCCTGGATCCATTTGAGCATCACACTCGTGTCGAGCCCACCGCTGTACAGCAGCAGCACGCGGTGGACCTGGGACGGATCGGCCTCGTAGGTGGTGGTGGGCAGATGCCCGAAGTCGGAAGTGCTCATGCGAATGTCTCCTTGACGAGGCGCTGCTGGTCGTTCGAGGCAAACTCGGCGAACCGGCCGGCGAATTCGCCACGCGCGGCGCGCTCGTCCTCGCCGAGCCGCGCCACCAGCGCCCCGATCGCCATCAGCGCGGCCTCCCCGCCCTTCGTCTCGGCCACCTCAGGCCCGAGCGACCGCAGTACCGCGATCTGCACCTCGCGGTCCTGGTGGCGGCCGAGCACGTCCTGCAGGGCCTTGAGTGATTTGATCATCGGCTTGACCACCTCCTCGGGATAGAGCGCGACGCCGAACAGCTCGAGCAGGTAGCGCAGCTCCTTGCCCTTCTTGCGGAGCTCGTGGTAGGACTCGGCCGGGCTCGAGGGCTCGATCGCCCCGCCCATCTTCAGCATCCGGCGGTAGACCTTGCGGATCCGCTCGCCGGACACCTCGCCGATCGGCCTCGCGGCGTCGGGACGCTCGTCCTCTGAGGTCGCCTCGAGGCCGTCGAGGAAGGCGCCCCAGCCCGACAGCACCGTGGCGGCCCGCTTGGACCGCAGCGCTCTGACGAGCGCGCGGCGCGCCTTGACCCGCCGCGCGCGCAGCACGCGCAGGAGCGGATCGAGGTCCTCGCGCATGAATTGGGATCCCCGCCCACCCACGAGCGCCCGCATGTCGTCGAACTCGAGCACGTGCACGTCGAGGTCGCGGACGTCGCCCGTCGCCTGTTGCAACCAGCGGAACTCCGCGCGGTAGTGGGCGAGCTCGTCCGGCGGGAACACCCGCTTGAGCTCGCGCTGCACCGCGCGCGAGCGCCGCACCGAAACCCGCAGATCGTGCAGGAACTCGCTGTCGAGGTCGGCGATCGCGCCGTCGAGGTTGGCCTCGATCACCTCGAGCATCCCGCGCAGCACGACGGCAGCAGCGCTGTCAGCGCGCTGACCCGGCTGGAGCGGTACGCCCACCTTGGTCGGGAGGCCGCCGGGCACGCCGCCAGCGGCCCTGATGGCCTCGTCGACGAGCGGCTGGTCGGCGGGCTTGAAGCCGAGCTCGTCGACGAGCGCCTCCTGCACGCGGCGCAGATCCTTGTCGTAGCCGCGGATGCCGGTGACCCGCAGGCGCGGCCGCAGCGCCGCGTCCGGGCCGTCCGAGCCCAGCAGCCCGGTCTCCTCGAGCGCGAGCCGGACGACCGTCTTGCGCTCGCCGTCGAGCACCGACAGGACCCGCTCGCGGCTGTGCAGCTGAACCAGCGGCAGCAGCACGCGCACGTCTGTGAGCGGCAGCAGCGTGTCGCGCAGCGGTCCGGGCGGGAGGTCGCGCGCAAACAGCGGCTTGGCCGGCGCCCGCATCGGGAGCGACGCGACGACGATCCCGGACTCCTGCGACGCCACCGACAGCGAGCCGTCGACGTGCGTGAGCGTCAGCCCGGCCTCGCGCAGCAACCCGTCGAACGTGTCGTAGTAGGTGCGGTCGCGCTCGTAATCGACGCCGTCCTTCACCTCCAGACGGGCCGCGAGCGCCTCGCCGGCGCCGCGCAGTGTCATCTCGTCAGGGAGCAGCAGCTCCGACCCGGCGCTCACGGCGCGAGTGCCCCGAGCCTGACCACGGCCTCGTCGAGCTCGTCATCGGAGACGATCAGCGGCGGCTCGAGGCGGATCGTCGCCGGACCGGTCGCGTTGACAACCAGCCGCTGCTCGAGCAGCGCGCGCCCGGCGAGCGAAGGGGCGTCGACGGCATCGCTCACGTCGATCGCCAGCATAAGCCCCCGCCCGCGCACGGCCGTGACGTACGGCAGCGTCGCGAGCCCCGCGGCGAGCCGGTCGCCGGCGATGTGCACCCTCGCGAGCAGCTCGGGATCGGAGCAGATCTCGAGCGCGACGAGCGCCGAGGATGCCACCAGGGGACCGCCGGCGAACGTCGAGCCGTGATCGCCCGGCCGCAGCACGTCCGCCAGCCGCGGGCCGGTGACGAGCGCGCCGATCGGCAGGCCGCCACCGAGCGCCTTGGCGCTGGTCAACGCGTCGGGAACCACGTCGGTCTGCTCGTAGGCCCACAAAGTCCCGGTCCGTCCCATCCCGGTCTGGATCTCGTCGAACACGAGCGCCGCGCCGGTCCGGTCGCACGCCTCGCGCGCCGCCAGCAGCAGGTCGTCGGACAGGACGTGGATCCCGGTCTCCCCCTGGATCGGCTCGAGCAGCACCGCCGCGGTGTCCGCATCGACCGCCGCCGCCAGCGCCGCGGGATCGTGGGGCACGACCACGAACCCCGGCACCAGCGGCGCGAACGGCGCCTGCTTGGTCTCCTGCGGCGTGGCAGAGAGCGCGCCGTAGGTGCGACCGTGGAACGCGCCCTGGAGCACAACCACGTTCCCGCCCGGCCGCGCGCGCCGCGCGAGCTTGATTGCGGCCTCGTTCGCCTCGGCGCCCGAGTTGCACAGGAACACCTTGCCGCCGAGCGAGCTCTGCGACAGCGCCGCCGACAGCTTCAGCGCCGGCTCGGTGTAGTACAGGTTGCTCACGTGCGAGAGGCGCCCGGCCTGCTCGCGCACGGCCTCGACCACCCGCGGATGGCAGTGCCCGACGTTCAGCACCGAGATCCCGGCGAGGAAGTCCAGGTACTCGTTGTCATCGGCGTCCCACAGGCGGACTCCCGAGCCGCGGACGAACTGCACCGGGTTGCGGACGTACGTCGGGATCGCGTAGTCGCGCTCGAGGCTCTGGAGCTCGGCGAGGCTCATACCGCCGGCCTGATCTTCGTGCCCTGGCCGGCGTTGGTGAACAGCTCGAGCAGCAGCGAGTGGGGAACGCGGCCGTCGACGATGTGGGCGAACGAGACGCCGCCCTGGATCGCCTCGATGCACGCCTGCAGCTTCGGCCGCATCCCGCCGCCGACGGTGGCGAGCGCGTCCTGCACGGCATCCACGCCCGCCTCCGATACGACGCTCCCAGGGTCCTTGGGGTCTTGCAGCCAGCCGGGCACGTCGGTCAGGAACATCAGCTTGTACGCGCTCAACGCGCGGGCCACGGCGCCGGCGGCCTCGTCGGCGTTGATGTTGTAGGAGTTGCCGTCGCGGTCGGCGCCGACGCTCGCGATCACCGGGATGTAGTCCTGCGCGACGTGGATCAGCACGTTGACGTCGACGCGCTCGATCGCGCCCACGAACCCGATGTCCTGACCGCTCGGCGCCGTCCTGCGCTTGGCGCGGAACAGCAGCCCGTCGTCTCCGCACAGTCCGATCGCCGGCTGACCGTGGCGGTTGATCAACAGCACGATGTCCTTGTTGACCTTGCCCACCAGCACCATCTTCGCGATCTCGACGGTCTCGCGGTCGGACACGCGCAGGCCGTCGACGAACTTCACGGGAATGTCCAGGCGCTGCATGTAGCTCGTGATCTCCGGACCGCCGCCGTGCACGATCACCGGGTTCATCCCGACGTACTTGAGCAGCACCACGTCGCGAGCGAAGTCCTCCTTGAGCGCGTCGTCGATCATCGCCGCGCCGCCGTACTTGATCACGACGGTCTTGCCGTGGAACTCGCGGATGTACGGCAGCGCCTCGAGCAGCGTGCCGACGTCGCGCCGGTTCTGCTCGTCGAGCGTCGACGGACTGTGGCTAGGTCGTGTACTCGGCATTCAGCGTCACGTACTCGTGACCCAAATCGGAGAAGTACCGCTCGACCTCGGCGCCCTCCCCGGGAAGATCGATCTCGTACTCGACCTCGTCCCGCTGAACGGCCGCCTTCAGAGCGTCCTCGTCGTGCGGCACGTACTGGCCGCGCGTGCACACCTGGATGCCCTCGATCGCGATCCCGACGGCGAGCGGCGCCGTCCCCGGCATCGCCATCCCGACGGCCTGGATGATCCGCCCCCAGTTGGGATCGCCGCCGTACAGCGCGGTCTTGACCAGCGGCGAGTCCGCGACGGCGTGCGCGACCCTGTCCACCGCCTCGCCTTCGCCGCCGTGAACGACGACGCGGCCGACGCGGCGCGCGCCCTCTCCGTCGCGCACGATGTTCAGCGCGAGCTGCCTGAGCACTGCGTCGAGCGCCTCGCCGAACTGAACCTCGTCCTCGGTCTCAGGCTCGATCGCAACGCCGGACTCGCCGCTTGCCTGGAGGATCACGGTGTCGCTCGTCGACAGCTGGCCGTCCACGCTGACCCGTTCGAACGACCGCCTGACGGTCACCCCGAGGAGCAGGTCGCACGTCTCGGGCGACAGCGCCGCGTCGGTCTGGACGAAGCACAGCAGCGTCGCGAAGCTCGGCGAGATCATCCCGGCGCCCTTGGCCTGCGCGGTCAGGCGGACGGTACCGCCACCCACCGCGACGTCGAGGCACGCGTGTTTGTCGAGGATGTCGGTCGTGCGGATCGCGTGCGCGAAGTCGATCTCGCCGTCGGGACGGAGCGCGTGCGTCGCTCGCACGATGCCGGTCATCACCGAGCCGATCGGGAGCGGCACGCCGATCACGCCGGTCGAGGCGACCGCCACCGCGCTCTCGGGGCAGCGGCTGGCGAGCGCCGCGGCGCCCTGCGTCTTGGCCGCGTTTTCGAATCCCGGGCGCCCGGTGGCGGCGTTCGCGTTGCCGGAGTTGACCACGACCGCGCGGATTCCGGTCAGGTCGACTCGCTCGCGGCAGAGCAGCACCGGCGCCGACTGCGTGCCCGAGCCAGTGAACCGCGCCGCGCTGGTCGTCGCCGGCGCGCTCGAGACGAGCAGGCCGAGGTCCGCGTCACCGCTCGCCTTGATCCCACAGGCCACGCCCGCTGCCCTGAAACCCTTCGGCAAGCCGCCGCCGGGCTCTGAGACGTTACCCGGGGCCTCGACCCAGCGCGATCCGAAGAACGAGTGCGTGGCGGTCATCGCACGGCCCTGCGTTCCGCCGACGCGGTGACCCCAATCCCCTCGTCCTCGGGTAGCCCGAGCATCAGGTTCAGGTTCTGGACCGCCTGCGAGGCGGCGCCCTTCCACAGGTTGTCGATCGCGCCGAACACGATCACGCGACCCGTGCGCTCGTCGCGGTGCACGGAGATGCGGCAGATGTTCGTCTCGCGGACGTCGCGCACCCCGGGCGGCGTGGCCCCCAGCTCGACGAACGGCTCGTCCGCGTACGCCTCGGCGTACAACGCTTCGAGACTTCCGACGTCGTCGATCGCCTCGGACGGAGTCACGTAGCAGCTCACGAGCTCGCCCTGGTCGAGCGGCACGAGATGCGGGATGAACGTTATCCGGACGTCGGGGTGGGCGGGATCCAATACCGCGAGCTCCTGCTCGATCTCGGGGATGTGGCGGTGACGCGGGACGCCGTACGCGTTCAGGTTCTCGTCGACGGTGACGAAGTGGGTCTTGTCGGTCGCGGCCCTGCCGGCCCCCGACACGCCGGACTTGGCGTCGATGACGACGCCCTCGATCACCCCCGCACGCGCCAGCGGCGCGAGCGCGAGCAGCGACGCCGTCGGGTAGCAGCCCGGGTTCGCGACCAGCGACGCGCCACGGATCTCCTCGCGATAAAGCTCGGGCAACCCGTATACGGCCTCGTCCAGCAGCGCCGGAGCCTCGTGCTCGCGGTACCACTGTCCGTACACGGCGGGATCGTGCAGGCGGAAGTCGGCACTGAGGTCGACCACGCGGACGCCCCGCGCGCGCAGCTCGGCGACGAGCGGCGCGGAGGCGCCGTGAGGGTAGGCGACGACCGCGGCGTCGACGTCGGCGTGGCGGTCAAGATCGAGCTCCTCGAGCTCGAGCGGCACACGGTGATGCGGGTACAGGTCATCGAGCCTGCGCCCCACGTCGCTTCGCGCGGTGAGGGTGCGGAGCTCGAACGAGGGATGGCGGTAGAGCAGCCGCGCGGTCAACGCGCCCGTGAACCCGGCGCTGCCGAACACCGACACGCTATGAGGCACGGATCCTCCCACCCAGTTCGTCGGCGAGGGCCTTGGAGATCGCGTCGCGGCGCTTGGCGACCTCCTCGTCGGTCAGCGTCCGGTCGGGCGCGCGGTAGGTGAGCGCCACCGCCAGCGAGACGTTGCCCTCGCCGAGCCGCTCAGGATCGCGGTAGACGTCGAACACCTCGGCCTTCGCCAGGAGCGGGCCGCCGGCACGGCGCACGAGTGCGGTCAGCTCGGCCGCGGTGACGCCCTCGGACACGACCACCGCGATGTCCTCGCGCACATCGGGGAAGTCGCTGAGCGCGCGGTAGGGCGCGATCGGGGGCTCGGGCACGGCGTCGAGATCGAGCTCGAACCCGGCGACCGTGTCGCGCAGATCCCACTGCGCGGCGACCAGCGGGTGAACCTCGCCGATCCAGCCGGCCTCCGCGCCGGCCACGATGATGCGCGCCGCGCGGCCCGGGTGCAGGAACGGCTCCTGCGCGGGCTCGAGCCCCCAGTCCGCCCCGAGCGCGTCCAGCAAGCCCTCGAGCACTCCCTTGGCTGCGAAGTAGTCGACCGCCGGCGGGTGACCTTCGCGCCAGCTCGAGCGACGCACCGCGCCGGTCAGCACCACGCCGACGTGGTACGGCTCGCGCGGAAGTTGTTCAGGCCCGGTCGGCAGATACACCCCGCCCGCTTCGAACAGGCGCACGGTGGCGGCGCCGCGGGCGCGGTTGTGGCGGACCACGTCGAGTAGCGAGCCAAGCAGCGTCGTGCGCAGCACGGACAGGTCGGTCGAGAGCGGGTTGGCCAGCGTCACCGTCCGCCGCGCCGGGTGGTCAGGCCCGAGGCGGAGTCGGTCCCCAAGCTCGGGGTCGGTGAAGCTCCAACCGACGATCTCGTGCAGACCCTGGGCCGCGAGCACGTCGGCGGCGCGCCGGCGAAGCCGCTGGCGAGGCGTCAGCCGGCCGGAGACGCCGTGGCGCGAGGGCAGCGTCGACGGCAGCTTGTCGAGGCCATCGATCCGCGCGACCTCCTCGATCAGGTCGGCCTCGCGTGTGACATCGCTGCGCCGGAATGCCGGCACTGTCACGTCGAGGCCGTCCTTAGCGTCCGCGGTCGTGAATTCGAGTGCGTTGAGGATCTGGGAGCACCTGGCGCGGGGGATCTCGGCGCCGAGCAGGCTCGTGATCCTGGCGTCGCGCAGGCGAATCGTCTTCGGCGGCGGTCCCTCGCCGCCGATGTCGATCGTGCCGGGCACGAGCCGCGCGCCGCACAGGTCGATCATCAGCCGGGTCGCGACCGCCTGGGCCTCCATCGCCTGCTCGCGCTGGAGTTGCTTCTCGAACCGGCTCGAGGCTTCGCTCCGCAGTCCGAGCTTGAGCGAGGTGTGGTGGATGTTCGCGCCGATCCAGTTGGCGACCTCCATCAGCACGCGCGTCGTGTCCTCGCCGACCTCCGAGCGCGCGCCGCCCATCACGCCGGCGATCGAGGTCGGGCCGGCGGCGTCCTCGATCAGGACCATGTCGGCGTCGAGCGTCCGGGTCTGGCCGTCGAGCGTCTCGATCTGCTCGCCGTCGCGGGCCCGGCGGACGGTGAGCGTCGCGCCCTGCACGCGGTCGAGGTCGAACGCGTGCAGCGGCTGTCCGGCGAGCAGCATCACGTAGTTGGTGATGTCGACGACGTTCGAGATCGGGCGCTGTCCGGCGGCCATCAGGCGCGCCTTCAGCCACAGCGGGCTCGGGCCGATCTTGACGTCCTCGAACACGCGCGCGGTGAACCGCGGACATAATTCCGGGCAGTCGACCACGACTTTGGCGCCGGCGACCTCGCCAACTTCACCCGGGTCGTCTCGCCACGGCGCCGGGGCGAGCGGCGCTCCGGTCGCGGCGTGGACCTCGCGGGCCACGCCGTAGATGCCGAGGCAGTCCGGCCGGTTCGGCGTGATCTCGAGCACGAGCACGTCGGTGGCGATCGGAAGCACGTCCCGGAGCGGCGTGCCGGGCTCGAGCCCGTCGCGCTCGAGCACCATGATCCCGTCGTGGTCGGTGCCGATCGCAACCTCGTCCTCAGCCAGGATCATGCCGTTGGACTCGATCCCGCGCAGCTTGGCCTTGCCAAGCTTGGTCCCGTCCGGCATCACCGCGCCGGGCTTCGCGACCGCCACCGTCTGCCCCGCGGCGACGTTCGGCGCGCCGCACACGATCTGAGACGGGTCGCCGTCGCCGATATCCACGACGCACACTCGCAGCCGGTCGGCGTTGGGGTGCTGCTCGGCCTCGAGCACGCGGCCGATCACGAAGTTCTCGAGCGCGGTCACGCCGTGACGCTCGACGCGCTCGACCTCGGTGCCGGTCAGCGCCAGGCGCTCGGCGAGCGCGTGGGTGTCGAGACCGGGATCGACGTACTCATGCAGCCACTCCACCGGAACGCGCATCAGGCGAACTGCTCCAGGAAGCGCACGTCGTTGTCGTACAGTAGCCGCAGGTCCGGGACCCCGTGCCTGAGCATCGCGATCCGCTCGATCCCCATCCCGAACGCGAACCCCTGGACGCGTTCAGGGTCGTAGCCGTACTCGCGGACCGACTCGAACACGTTCGGGTCGACCATCCCGGAGCCGAGGATCTCGATCCACGCCGTCCCCTTGCACAGCGGGCAGCGTTGGCCATCGGCGGTCACGCCCTGCGTGCAGTTGAAGCACGAGACGTCGACCTCGACGCTCGGCTCGGTGAACGGGAAGAAGTGCGGGCGCAGGCGAACCTCGCGGTCCTCGCCGAAGTACGCGCGGGCGAACCTCAGCAGCGTCCCCTGGAGGTCGCCGAGCGTGATGTCGGTGTCGACCGCGAGCCCCTCGAGCTGGTGGAACTGCGGGGTGTGGGTGGCGTCGTTGTCCGGGCGGTATGTGCGCCCTGGCACGACGCTGTAGAGCGGCGGCGGCTGGCGCTGCATCTCACGGATCTGCACCGGTGAGGTGTGCACGCGGAGCAGTCGCGCGTTCGGGTCGAAGATGTCCGGCGTCGGTTCCACGTAGAACGTGTCGGTCATCAGCCGCGACGGATGCGTGGGTGCGTGGTTGAGCGCGTCGAAGTTGTAGTAGACGGTCTCGACCTCGGGTCCCTCGGCCACGTTGAACCCGAGGCCGATGAAGATGTCCTCGAGCTCCCGCCTGGTCTGGGTGATCAGGTGGAGGCTTCCGGTCGCCGGCGCCGGCACGCCGGGGAGCGTGATGTCGACGCGGTCGCGCTCGAGCCGCTGGTCGAGCTCCTGGGCGGCGAGCTGCTGTTCGCGTCCCTCGATGGCCGCTTCGAGGGCCTTGCGCGCCTCGTTCGCGGCCTTGCCGGTGGCGGCGCGCTCGGCGTCGGGGAGCTCGGCGACGTTGCGCAGCAGGTTCGGCAGCTCGGCCTTGCGGCCCAGGTATTGGATGCGGACGTTCTCGAGCGCGGCGGTGTCGCCGGCGGCCGCGATCGCCTGCTCGGCCTCATCCCGGATAGACGCGATTCGGTCGGTCATTCGGGCGCCATCCTACGGCTCAGCTCGTAGAGCGCGATCGTCGCCGCCATCGCTGCGTTCAGGGACTCGGTGGCGATGGGGATGTGGGCGACGACATCCGCGCCGGCAACGACCTCGTCCGGTAGGCCATCACGCTCGGAGCCGACGAACAGCGTGAACTCTTTGGCGCCTGACCTGTCGTATGCGAGAGTGGATCGCCAAAGTTCCGCGAGGGCCTGCCCAGTTCGCGGAACAAGAGCGATCTTGGTGCCCGGAAGGTCGCGCCCCGTGGCCCGCGCGAGGGGGACCGCGAAAACGCCGCCCATCGATGCCCGCACGGCCTTCGGGGAGTACGGGTCGGCCGTCCCCGGCCCGAGCGCCACCGACGACGCGCCGAACGCCTGCGCCGAGCGCAGCACCGCCCCGACGTTGCCGGGGTCGTGGACGCCGTGCAGGTACACGCACAGCGGTCCGGCCGGCGCCGGCGCCCACCGCTCCTCGTACACCGCGAGCGCCCGCGTGCCCGAGCTCAGCCCGGACGCCGCCGCAAGCAACCCCGGCTCGACCTCGACGCCGTCAAGACCACTGCCCGCCGCCACATACCGCTCGATGGCGGACCACCCCGCGGCATCGGCCGCCGACAATAAATCCTCACCCTCCGCCACGAACTGCCCGGCGCGCTCGCGCCAGCGCCGCCGCTGGCGGAGCTTGCGGATCTCTTTGAGCTTCTGGTTGTGGGGGCTGGTGATCTGGGTCATGAACGAAAAAAGGCGCCCTCCTGTGGAGCGGCGCCCGAGTGGCGGTGCTGGTTGGTCGGCGTGTCGTCAGCCGGCCGCCAGCGCCTCGCGGGCGCGGTCGGCAAAGCGTCGGAAGGTGTCAGCGTCGCGGACGGCGATGTCCGCGAGGATCTTGCGGTCGACCTCCACTCCGGCGAGCTGGAGACCGTGCATGAACTGCGAATAGGACAAGTCGTGCTGCCGCGCGGCCGCGTTGATCCGTGTGATCCACAGCCGCCGGAAGTCGCGCTTGCGGTTGCGGCGGTCGCGGTAGCGGTACTGATCCGCCTTGAGCAGCGCCTCCTTGGCGGTCCGGTAGTGGCGGCTGGCGTCGCCCCGGAAGCCCTTGGTCATCGCGAGCGTCGCGCGGCGCTTCTTGCGCGCGTGAACGGAGCGCTTGACGCGGGTCATCCGCCCTGCCTCCGCTTGACGCCGAGGAGCGTCTTCACCCGCGGCTCATCATGCTCGCTTATCCACGACGGCTTCGCTTGGCGGCGCTTGCGCTTGGGCGACTTCTTCTCGAGGATGTGGGTCGAGAACGCCCGGCGGCCGCGCACCTTGCCGGTGGCGGTCACCTTGAAGCGCTTCTTGGCGCCCGAATGGGTCTTCATCTTCGGCATCGGAAGTCGCGACTAGTAAAGCAGAGCAGCCGATTGGTGGCGCGCGCCGGGGAGGGTGACCGTCAGGCGGCGCTCGAGCTACCGGCTTCGAGCGGCTCGGGCTGTTCTGCGGCGGACTCGGACTGCTCTGCGGCGGAGTCGGACTGCGCTCCGTGCGGCGCAGGGTGCTCGCCATTCGCGGCCGACTCCTCAGCGCCGGCCGTGGGCTGCTCGCCGTTAGAGGACTCTGACGGCTGTGATGCGGCCTGCGGCTCGTCGCCGTCGGGCGGCGTGTCGTGCTTCTCGTCGGCCGCCTTGTCCTGCTTGTCGTCGGCCGCCTTGTCCTTCTCGCCCGCGAGCACCGCCTTGGACGGCGCCAGCAGCATCGTCATGTTGCGCCCGTCCTGGACCGGCGACTGCTCCACGACCCCGATCTCCGACAGCTCGCCGGCGAGGCGGTCGAGCAGCGCGGTGCCGCGCTCGGGATGCGTGACCTCCCGCCCGCGGAACATGATCGTGATCTTGACCTTGTCCTTGTTCTTGAGGAAGCGCGACACGTGGCCCTTCTTCGTGTCGTAGTCGTTCTGCGCGATCTTCGGGCGGAACTTGATCTCGCGGACCGTGATCTGCTGCTGATGTCGGCGCGCGGCCTTCTGCTTCTGGGCCTGCTCGTATTTGTACTTGGAGTAGTCGAGCACGCGGCAGACCGGCGGACGGGCCTCGGGCGCGACCTCGACCAGGTCCAGATCGTGTTCCTGGGCGTAGGAGAGGGCCTCGGCCGTCTTGACGATCCCAACTTGGTTGCCATCGGCGCCGATCAGGCGCACTTCCGGCACACGGATGCGATCGTTGATCCGAGTTTGGTCCCGCTCTGGCGGGCGCCGATCGAACTTTCGAGGGACCGGCACTAGCTGCGAGGTGCGGGGAACGTCAAGCGGTGACGGGCCCTATGTAACGAGGCGCTTGGGTCAACACGAGCGAGTATAGCGGTGGTTCCGGGGATGAGAGCGACTTTTAACCGTGGTCGTGGACCCGCCGGATGAACTCGCTGACGGGCGCAGACCCCTCGTCGCCCCGGCGGTGCTCACGAACGGCGACCTGCTGGGCCTCCTGCTCGCGGTCCCCGACAACCAGCATGTAAGGAATCTTGCGCAGCTCGGCGTCGCGAATCTTGCGTCCCACCGACTCGGTGCGCTCGTCGACCTCGGACCGGACCTCGCCGCTATGGAGCTCGTCGCGGACCTTCCGGGCGTAGTCGAGATGCCGGTCGGCGATCGGAAGGACGATCGCCTGCACCGGGGTGAGCCAGACCGGCAGCTCCCCGCCGTAGTGCTCGAGCAGGATCGCGATGAACCGCTCGTAGGAGCCCATCAGCGCGCGGTGGATCAGCGCCGGATGATGGTCGGCGTTGTCGGCCCCGGTGTAGGTCAGCCCGAACCGCGCCGGCATGTTGTAGTCGAGCTGAACGGTTCCGATCTGCCACGACCGCCCGAGCGAATCGGTCGTGTGCAGGTCGATCTTTGGACCGTAGAAGGAGCCGTCGCCGGGGTTGAGGTCGTACTCGAGGCCCTTGCGGTCGAGCACCTGGATCAAGTTCTGCTCCGCGAGGTCCCACATCTCGTCCGAGCCGAGGCGCTCGTCGGGGCGCGTCGACAGCTCGAGGCGGACCTCGAACCCGAAGATCGCGTAGGTGTCGAACGCGAAGTCCAGGCACGCCTCGATCTCGTCCTGGACCTGCTCCTCGGCGCAGAAGATGTGTCCGTCGTCCTGCGCGAAGTTCCGCGTGCGCAGCAGCCCGTGGAGTGCGCCACTCAGCTCGTTGCGGTGGAGCAGCCCCGGCTCGGAATAGCGAATCGGCAGGTCCCGGTAGGAGTGCGGCTGCATCGAGTACAGCTGGCAGTGGCCCGGGCAGTTCATCGGCTTGAGCCCCATCGGCGTGTCGGCCGACTCGGTCAGAAACATGTGCTCCCGGTACTTGTCCCAGTGCCCGGAGGTCTTCCACAGCTGGCTGTCGTACAGCTGCGGGGTCTTGACCTCGGTGTAGCCACGGGGTCCGCCCATCTCGCGGCTAAGCGCGACGAGCGAGTTGAACACCTGCGTCCCGGCCGGGAACCAGAACGCCATCCCGGGAGCGACGTCGGAGAAGTTGAACAGGCCGAGCTGTGGGCCCAGCCGCCGATGGTCACGCGCGCGTGCCTGCTCGAGGCGCTCGAGGTGGGCCTGGAGGTCCTTGTCGGTGAAGAACGCGGTCCCGTAGATCCGCGTCAACATCGGCTTGTTCGAGTCCCCGCGCCAGTACGCGCCGGCGACTGACTGGAGCTTGAACGCCTTGATCCGCTTGGTTGAGGGAGCGTGGGGTCCGCGGCAAAGGTCGGTGAACGGTCCGTTCGTGTACAGCGAGACCGTCGGGACTCCGTCTTTTTCGATCAGATCCTCGATCAGCTCGACCTTGTAATCCTGAGCCTCCCGGAGGAAGCGGTCGAGCGCCTCGCTGGCGGGCACGTCCTCGCGAACGAACGGCTCGTCGGCCGCGATGTGCTCGCGCATCTTGGCCTCGATCGGCTCGAAGTCGGCCTCGGACAGCGACACCCCTTCGGGGAAATCGAAGTCGTAGTAGAAGCCGTTCTCGATCGGCGGCCCGATCGAAATCTTCACGCCGGGGTACAGCTCCATCACCGCCGCCGCCAGCACGTGCGCGGCGTCGTGGCGAATCAGACTCAGCGCCTCATCGCCGCTGCGGTCGGTCAGGATCTCGAGCTTCGCCGGCCCGCTCGAGTTGTTGTCGGGCAGCGGGCGAGCGAGGTCGCGGAGCTCGCCGTCGACCTTGACCGCGAGCGCTGCCCTGGCCAGGCCGGCGCCGATCGCGTCCGCGGCGTCGGCCCCGGTGGCGCCATCGGGAAGGGTCAGTGTGTTGCCGTCGGGAAGCTCGAGCTCCATGCGTCCGGATGCTAGTTGTTGGCGACCAGATCCGGCAGCGCTTGACGACCTCTGGGTCGAGCCCCAGGTACATTTATGGCCTCCCGGGCGATTAGCTCAGCTGGGAGAGCGCCGTCTCGACAAGGCGGAGGTCGCTGGTTCGAGCCCAGCATCGCCCATGACGTTGGTTCCGGGTGTCTTACCTGACACTGGACCGACTTCACCAAAGCTGGTGGTCTTGCACCCAGGATCTCCAGACCTCTTGTCATGCCGCGCCGCGAAGCGCAAGCTATGCGCATGAACAAGACATCCTTCATCGGAGACAAGCCCGTCAACCGCATCGGCTTCGGCGCGATGCAGCTTGCCGGCCCCGGCGTGTTTGGCCCGCCGCGCGATCCTGACGCCGCCCGCGCCGTGCTGCGCCGTGCGATCGAACTCGGCGTCGACTACATCGATACCGCTCAGTACTACGGCCCGGACGTCGTGAACGACCTGATCCGCGAGACGCTGCATCCCTATCCGGACAATCTGAAGCTCGTCACCAAGGTCGGCGGCCGCCGCGACGACCAGGGCGGCTGGCTCCCAGCACAGAGTCCCGCCGAGTTGCGCGCCGGCGTCGAGGACAACCTCCGGTCCCTGCAGGTGGAGCGGATGGACCTCGTCAACCTCCGTCTGATGCACGCCGACGCGTCCGGCGACCTCCTCGCCGAGCAGCTGGGCACGCTCGAGGATCTGCGTAGCGAAGGCAAGCTCGACCTGATCGGCATCAGTGAGGCCGGTGACGATGCCGTCCGTCGCGCGGTCGACCTGGTCGACATCGCTGAGGTGCAGAACTCCTACAGCGTCGTCAACCGCTCCGGCGAGGGCGTGCTCGAGTTGTGCATGGAGCGAGAGATCGCGTTCGTGCCCTACTTCCCGCTGGGTTCGGCGTTCAGTGGCGGCCCCAAGCAGCTGGCGCAGGATCCGGCCATCGCTGGGGTCGTGGAGCGCCGAGGGATCACCGTCACGCAGGTCGCGCTCGCGTGGCTGTTGTCCCGCTACGAGCGGATGCTGGTGATTCCCGGTACCAGCTCCGTGGCGCACCTCGAGGAGAACATGGCCGCGGCGGACGTCGAACTCGACGAGCAAGACCTGGCCGAGCTCGAGCACGCCAGGCAGCTGGGCGATCCGCTGGCCGCCGCCCACGAATAGCCCCGGGCGGTCAAGCCGTTCGCGTCGGCGTCTGCCTCAGATCGTCATGAGCGCCGCGCGAGTGGCCTCGTCGGCGGGCGCGTAGACGGCCATCCGCAGCTCCGGCTGACCCGTCGGCACCGTCTGCGCGTGATGCAGCCGCAGCGTGCCGAGCTGCGGGTGTTGCATGACCTTGGTGCCGCGCTGAGCCTCGATCACCTCGTGCTCGTCCCACCACTCGCGGAACCGCGCGCTGTGCTCGCGGATCTGCGCCAGGAAGTCCTCGTACTCCGGCTCGCCCGCATGGCGCGCGTACTCGGCCCGAAACCGCCCCAGCGTGTTGCGAGCGGTTCCCTCGCGCTGCTCCGTCATGCCGCCCTCGCCCGGGTCGACCATCAGCCACCACAGCAGATACCGCCTGTCCGGAGCCAAGTGGTCAGGCGAGCCGAGCACGACCGAGGCCGCCCGGTTCCACGCGAGGATCCTGGTCATTGGCCCAAGCAGGTAGGCCGGGTTCGGATGCAGCGCGTCGACCAGGGCGATCAGCTGACCGACATCGCCGTCGAGCTGATCAGGATCGGTGCCGGCCACGTCGTCGGCGAGCGGGAGCTCGGTTCGCGCGAGCGCGAACAGCGTCCTGCGCTCGGCGGGGTCAAGCCGGAGCGCACGAGCGAGCGCGTCGAGCACCTCCGGCGAGGGGTTGATATCGCGCCCTTGCTCGAGCCACGTGTACCAGGACACGCCCACCCCCGCCAGCGCGGCGAGCTCTTCCCGCCTCAGGCCGGGCGTCCGGCGGCGACCGCCATCGTCCGGGAGTCCGACGTCCGCCGGCGACAGCCGGCCCCGCCGCGAGCGCAGAAATGCCCGCAACTCGTCCCGACGGGAAAGTGATGACGCGACGGCCATGGTTCGACCTACCCGACTCTAGCTATTCGCTGCGGACAACTCAGATGCAGTGCTTCCAGCCCGATTCGCCCGTTACGTCGGATCGGCGCGCGGGCCAGTTGTGAGTCACTCACACCTGCTTTTCCGTCTGGGGTGAGCGGTAGTAACGGCTTTCACGGAATGCCTCCGCCGATCGGCCCAGGCCGCAATGGCGTGTGTCAGCTCCGTTTAGTCCGGCTGACCACCACCGCGTTGCCATGGCGCGCGAAAGCCACGCGGACTTCATTGACGCCGAGGTCATCCGGCTGCAGACCAACTACGAAGTGCCGCCCGACGTCGACGTCGCCCGACTGGTCCACACTGACCAGCAGCGCATCCTGCTTGAGGAGACCGGACTCGGCCGCGCTCGCCCTGACGCCGTCATCGAGTTCAGCCTCCTCGACGGCTACTCACAACTGTTAGACATCATCAAGGCCCACGGATATGACCTTGCCCGCGAGCGCGGCGAGGTGCCCACGCCGGAGGAAGTCGCAGGCGACTGGTACGACTCCATCTTTCTCTCCGGCGTCCAGGCCGCGCGGGATGAGGGGCTGGCTCAGCGCTACGAGTCGTGGGGCATGACAAACGCCGATCTCTTCCTGTGGCTCTATCAACTACTGCGGGACCTCCGCGCTTACGACGGCAGCGCCAACTTCCATGCCGCCGCTCGCCAGTCAATGCAGATCAAATTCACTCGCCAGCAACGCCGGCATCTCGAGCGCGAGGGGCGCCGGCCGCTGCCGCCGCGCGGCAACTGAGTCCGGCGTCAACGAGCAGCGGAACTCAGCCGACAGAACCCCTCGGGTCGCAGAGGAGCCGCGCGCGGCGTGACCCTTTGCGATGATGGCGCGGTGCGTGTGGGCTTGCTGCATCCTGGAGAGATGGGCGCAGCGATCGGGGGCCTGTTGGTGGAGCGCGGCCACGAGGTGCTGTGGCTCCCGCAGGGAAGGAGTGAGGCGACCGCGCGACGGGCTGCCGGCGCGGGGTTGACGAGCGCCGAGAACCTGCTGGACGCCGAGGTGATCCTGTCGGTGTGTCCTCCCCACGCTGCGCTCGAGGTCGCGGGCTCGTTGCAGGGCACGCGGGCGCTCGTGATCGACGCGAACGCAGTGTCTCCGATGACCGCCCGCCGTGTCGGCGAGCTGATCGGCGATCGTTGGGCGGACGGCGGCCTCGTGGGGCCCCCGCCAATGCAGGAGGGCACCACGCGGCTGTACCTGTCCGGGCAGCACGCGGCCGAGGCGTCCAGACTGTTCGAAGGAACGCGCCTGGAGCCGGTGGTTCTCGGCGGCGCACCGGTCGCGGCATCGGCGTTGAAGATGGCCTATGCGGCGTGGACGAAGGGCTCGACGGCTCTGCTCCTGTCCGCGCTCGCCAGCGCCAGCGCGAACGGCGTCGAGGATGCCCTGCGCGCCGAGTGGTGTCGCTCCCAACCGGATCTCGATGCTCGCCTGCCAGGCGCCGCGGCCTCGGCCGCCGCCAAGGGATGGCGCTGGGTCGGTGAGATGCACGAGATCGCGTCGACCTTCGCTGACGCAGGACTCCCGTCCGGCTTTCACGAGGCTGCAGCGGAGATCTTCGACCGCGCCGCACGCGAGAACGACCGGCGACCAAGCTGAGCGTCTGGGGAACGGGTCGCTAGGCGGGCACGGTCGCCATCCTGCGACATTCGTAGTCGATGTCGACCGACTCGATCGAACAACGTGCGCTGACGGCGGCGTGCGCGACGGCACGCAAGCACGGCTTGCCCTGCGAGCACGCGACCGTCATCCACTCGGAAAGCAACGTGCTCGTTCACATGCGGCCGGCGCCAGTGGTGGCGCGGGTGATGACCGGGACGGTCGTGCTGCATGACGACCCCGAGCGGTGGCTGGATCGCGAGGTGTCCGTGCTGAGCTTCCTGGCCCCATCGGGCCTGGCCGTCGGCCCGAGTTCGTTGATCGCCCCGGGCCCCTACCGGCAGAGCGGGCTGTGGATGACGTTCCTCGAGTGGGTGGACCATCGGCACCGCACCCAGCTGGACGACGACCCCAGGAAGCTCGGCCGCGCGCTGCGCGATCTTCACGAGGAGTTGTCGGCGTTCACCGGCGAACTCGGAGACCTGCTCGATGTGCAGAGGGACATCGAGCGGCTGCATCGACAGCTGCGGCCCACCACAACCCTTAGCCGTCAGACGATCGAGTCGCTCCACGAGCAGTTGCTCGCGCTCAGCGGGCCGGTGTTCCGAACGCCGCTGCCGATCCAGGCGCTGCACGGCGACGTGTCGCTGGCCAACCTGCTGATGGCATCGGAACGTCTTCTCTGGAATGACTTCGAGGACACATTCCGCGGCCCGGTGCACTGGGATGTCACCTCGTACGTGATCAGCCTCCGCGACTGGGGAGCGGACTCGACGTTCGTCGCGCGGATGCTCGACGCATACGGTTGGGTCGATCGGCAGGAGCTCGCCCCGTTCATCGAGGCGCACGATCTCTACGGCAAGATCTGGCGGCTCTATGACGCGCAGCGCCGTGTCGCAGCGCCACCGTCGCCCGACTGAGGGCGGCATATTCTTGGCTCGTGGACCGCAACGCCAGCCGACAGCCCAGCGACTAGCGCAGGTAGCTGAGCGCCGGCTTGCGCCTCCCGCGGCTGAAACCCGACTTCGCACCGCTGCGCGACAGCCGCGACTTCCGGCTCGTCGTGATCGGAAGCTTCTTGTCGGGCCTGGGTGCGCAGGCGACGCTGGTCGCGCTGCCGTATCAGGTGTACGTCCAAACGCGGTCCGCGCTGCTGGTCGGGCTCCTCGGGGCGGTCGAGCTGGTGCCGCTCGTCGCCGCCGCGCTGCTCGGCGGCGCCGTCGCCGACCGCGTCGACCGGCGCAAGCTGCTCCTGCTCGACCAGATTGGCCTCGTGCTGACCGCAGCCGGCCTGGCCGCGGCGGCCTGGCTCGGCCATCCCGGGATCGGCGTGCTGTACGCGCTGGCCGCGCTGCTGGCCGCGTTCGTCTCACTCGAGAGCGTGGTCATCTCGGCGATCCTGCCGAACCTGGTCGACCGCCGTCAGCTGCGTGGAGCGCTCGCGCTCGAATACGGGCTGGGCACGCTCACCATGGTTGTCGGTCCCGCCCTGGGCGGACTTGTGATCAGCGCGCTCGGTTTGACGTGGGCGTACTCCCTCGACGCGATCAGCTGTGCCGCGATGGTCATCACGGTGCTGCCAATTGCGCCGCAGCCGCCCCACGAGGTGGTGCCGCACGAACGGCTACGCGACTCGATCGTCGAGGGGTTGCACTATGTCCGCGGCAACCAGGCCCTGCTCGGGTCGTTCGCGATCGATCTGGTGGCGATGACGTTCGGAATGCCGCGGGCGCTGTTCGCGGTGCTGTCGGTCGGCGTGTATCACACCGGGGCGGCGGGCACGGGGGCGCTGTACTCGGCGGTGGCCGCCGGCGCGACCGTGGCCGCGGTCACCACCGGGTGGCTGCCGCATGCGCGCCGGCTCGGTCGGGTGGTGATCTGGGCCGTGGCCGTCTGGGGCACGACGATCGCGTTCGCCGGCTTGGCACGCTCGCTGTGGCTCGCCGCGGCCCTGTTCGCGCTGGCCGGTGCCGCCGACTCGGTCAGCGCTGTGTGCCGCACGACGATCAACCAGACCGTCACGCTCGAGCGGATGCGCGGCCGCATGTCCGCGGTCTATTCGGTCGTCGTATCCGGTGGCCCGCGGCTCGGCGACATCGAGTCCGGGGCAGTGGCCGGCGCCACGAGCGCGCGCTTCTCGGTCGTCTCGGGCGGCGTGCTGTGCGTGATCGGCGTCGCTGCCGTCGTCGTCGCCTTCCCGGCCCTGTTCCGTTACGACGCCGACGATTGGGTCCCGGTGCCGGCGACCGGCTCGACCTGACGCGGTTCGTGTCGGGCCCGCGCCCAGGTCACAAAACTCACCGCGTCACAGTTGGCCGCCACGGCCCGTCGACCACAATCGCCTCCGCGTCGCCGGGCCAGCGCGGGATCGTCACACCCACCGCGGACAGCGGCGCATCGCCCAGCGATCGGAACTGGAACCTGGTCGCGTGCGGAATCGTGATGCAGACGCCCGCCGACAACCGGACGATCTCCTCCTGGTCGGTGGACCGCCGCCACATCTCCCCCATCCCCCGCAGGAAGTACCAGATCTCCTCCACCGTCCGATGCTCGACCGCGATCGACGTCTCACCCGGTCCGAGCTCGAAGTGCGCGAGCCCGCCGCCGGCGACGGCCAGCAGCAGCCGAACCTCAGAACCGTCCGGCGCGACCGCTTCCGGCCGCGCGGGCAGCGTCATCGTCTGAAACCTGCGGTCGTCGCTGGTGGGCGGTTTGTCCAAGGCGGTTCCGCTGCTCGTCGCGTGCTCGAGGCCGCGCGCGCCGTTCGAGCCTAACGGAATCCCCGACTGACGCCGGGCACACCCGGCGTCAGTCGAGGTCGTCGGTCACCCCGCGCCAGTTACCAATTCATCGCAAGAGGTCGCCCCGTCAGGTACCTCGCAAGGGAGCGCCGACGGGTCGTAACGAGCGCACACCGCCGCAGGGTTCTGGAACAGCCCAGCCGGACGGCGCTCCGAAGACGATTATCGATGCTCTCTCCTCGCTCCTACTGACTCGCACGGTGCGGGCGCCCGGGTGTGAGCGCTAACACATCGCGCAGGGTTATTACCCGTAAGTCCGCACTGCAAATCGACCACTTTGCGTTGCAATTCCATCGGACGCCGGATGCCTGTCGCAGACCGGGCGCGGTCGTGCGGCGGACGAGCAGCGGTGTGTCCCTGGGAGCGGGCGTAGACTCGCGCAAACTTCGAGCGAGGAGGAGTCAGGGAATGATCCGCAGCCCGTTTCCGGATGTCGAGATCCCGGACATGCCGTTCACCGACTTCGTCCTCGCGCGGGCCGGCAAGCAGGGGGACAAGGCGGCGTTCATCGACGGGCCGAGCGGCCGAACGATCACGTACGCGGAGCTGACCGAGTCTGTTCGCGGGCTGGCCGCGGGCCTCGCCGAACGCGGCTTCGGCAAGGGCGACGTGTTCGCCCACGTCGCTCCGAACCTGCCCGAGTACGCGGTCACGTTTCACGGGGTGGCGACGGCCGGCGGCGTGAACACGACCGCGAATCCGCTGATGACAGTGGACGAGCTCGCCTCCCAGCTCGTGGACTCCGGCGCAAAGCTGCTCGTGACCGTTCCCGAGCTGGTCGAGAAGGTGACCCCGGCCGCCGAGCGCTCCGGCGTCGAAGAGATCTTCGTGTACGGGGAGGCCGCCGGCGCAGCGCCGTTCGGATCGCTGGTCCGGGCGGGGGCCGAGCCGCCACAAGTTCAGATCGATCCCGCTAACGATCTGATTGCGCTGCCGTACTCGAGCGGCACCACCGGGCTGCCCAAGGGCGTGATGCTCACGCACCGGAACCTCGTCGCGAACGTCTGCCAGAGCACCTACCCGGAGTCCAAATCCAAGACCGACGACGAATACGCGCGGGAGCGCGCGATCGCGGTGTTGCCGTTCTTTCACATCTACGGGCTCTCGGTGATCATGAACATCCCGCTGTACCGCGGCGCGACCGTCGTGACGATGCCTCGCTTCGATCTGGCTCAGTTCCTGCAGACGCTCCAGGACTACCGGATCACGCGAGCGTGGGTGGTGCCACCGATCGTGCTCGCGTTGGCCAAGCATCCGCTCGTCGACGAGTACGACCTGTCGAGCCTCGAGTACGTGAACTCCGGCGCCGCGCCGCTGTCGGCCGAACTCGAGGTGGCCTGCGGTAAGCGGCTCGGCTGTCACATGCAGCAGGGGTACGGGCTCACCGAGACCAGTCCCGTCACCCACTGGGTCAGCGACAAGCTCGCCGGCACGATGCCGGGCTCGATCGGCCCCGCCATCCCGAACACCGAGTGCCGGATCCTCGACATCGCGACCGAGCGGGACGTTCCCACCGGTGAGCAGGGCGAGCTCTGCATCCGCGGCCCACAGGTGATGAAGGGCTACCTCAACAACCCCGAGGCGACCGCGCACTCGATCGACGCCGACGGCTGGTTCCACACCGGCGACGTCGCCCGGCTCGACGAGGACGGCTCGCTCTGGATCGTCGACCGGATCAAGGAGCTGATCAAGTACAAGGGCTACCAGATCGCCCCGGCCGAGCTCGAGGCGCTGCTCCTCACCCATCCTGCGATCACCGACGCGGCTGTGATCCCGGTCCGGGACGAGGAGGCTGGCGAGATCCCCAAGGCGTTCGTGGTCGCAAGCGGCCCGATCACGGCCGACGAGGTGACCCGGTTCGTGGCCGAGCGCGTCGCCCCGTACAAGAAGGTGCGCGCGGTCGAGCTCGTCGACGAGATCCCGAAGTCGCCGTCGGGCAAGATCCTCCGGCGGGTGCTGGTTGAGCGCGAGCGCGAGCGCGCCGCGGGGATCTCGAGCTGACCAGACCGCACGCCTGGCCCCGGCGTCCGCTCAGTCTGACTCACACGGATCGATCGAGCGCTCGAGCAGCGCAGGGCCGAGCGCGGCCCACGCGTCCCCGTAATAGGTGGGGCTGCGCGCTGCGAGCGACGCGGCCTGCGAGCGCAGGTCGCGGGCGGCGCCGTCGTCGCCCGCGGCCGTGGCTGCGGCCGCGCCGGCGAGGAGCGTGAGCGGCGCGCTCTCTCCGTTGATCGTGTTGCCGCTCAGGCCGAGCGCGAGCGGCCCGGAGCGGTCTCCCGAGCCGAGCAGGTTGCGCCACCAGCTCGCGGCGAGCCCGCGCGCGCCCGCGTCGCACGCGGTCGCGAACCAGAGCGGAAGCCGCGCAGCGTCGAGGCCGTACTGCACGCCGGCCGACCCGCCCGGCGCGGGGATCGGGACGAGCCGGCCGCCCGACAGCCGGGCCCAGTCGGGCGGGAGGCGCCGGCCGCCGTCCGTGACGCTCGAAACCGTCGCGATCGCCGCGGCGGCGGCGAGCTTCCAACGCCCGTCGCCGGTCAAGCGCGCCAGCGCATCGAACACGCCCGGCATCAGATAAGAGGGGTCGACCGTCGGCGGCGACGTCGACTTCGCCCACGGGCCCGCGACCAGCAGCGGCGCGCCGTCGGCCAATGTCACCGACTCGTTCGCGAGCACCGCGTCGGCGACGCGCCAGCCCTGTGCGTGGAGCGCCGCCTGATCGGTGCCGCGGTAGCGGAGCAGCGAGTAGGCGATGAGGACGTCGGCGTCGGTGGCCGACTGCGAGTCCTCGATCTGCCCGCCGCCGTTCGCGTGCCACGCGAACAGGCCGTCCGAGCGGCCGAGATGCGCGCGTGTCCACGACCAGATCGTGCGCGCGAGCGCCGGCCGCTCCGCGACCTCCGCGAGCAGCATCCCGTACGCCTGACCCTCGCTCACGATGTCGCCGCCCTGGTCGTAGCGGATCACGCGGCCGTCGCTCGTCACGTACCGGGTCAGGAAACGCGCCGCGGCCGCGATCGTCGCGGCCGACGCGTGGGCGGTTGCGCTCGCCGGCGTCGTCGCGGCCGCGCTCGCGGGCGCGGACTCGCTCGCCGGCGCGGACCCGCTCGCCACCGACGGCGCGGACCCGCGGCCGGTATTCCCGCAGCCCGTCACGCCAGCCGACAGCGCGAGCACGACCAACACGACCCGCCCGACACGCACGTCACTACGGCGTCGTCGAGGTGGTGGACGCCGCCGTGGACGTGGTCGCCGGCGCAGTGTTCGACGTCGTCGGGGTCGTCGAGGTGGTCGTCGTCGCGGTGCTCGAGGTCGTCGGGGTCGTGGAGCTCGTAGCCGTGGTCGTCGACGTCGTCGATGTGGTGGTCGTCCGTGTCGTGGAGGTCGCGCTCGTGGTCGTCTTGCTCGACCCGCTTGAGCTCTTCGGCTTGCTCTGATCGGGTGACTTGCCCGCCGCGCTCGAGGCCTTCGTCGGGCTCGGCGTCGTTGCCTGTCCGTAGTGCACCGGCTGGCCTTTCGCCGGACCGATGAGCTGCGGAGCGACGATGTTGGCCGTACCGGGCACGAACAGCCCGAGCGCCAGTGCCGCGGTTCCGCCGGCGAGCCCGAGCCCGCCGACGGCGTACGTGAGCCGGCGCCTGCCGTAGCGGAGGTACTCGGTCCGCCGCCGTTCTCTGAGGTCTGGTGGCAGCGCCGCATGCTGCGCGCTCAGGCTGTTGTAGGGCGCCGCGAGGAAGCTGACCGTCGGCCACACCAGCAGGCCTGCGAGCAGCACGCCGCCGGGAGAGGTCCGTGACAGCGCGCCGGCGATCGCAGCGAGGCTGAGCACCCCGAACAGGCACTCGACCCAGTTCGCCTTGAGCGCGTCGGTCCAACTCGGGTCGCCGTGGGTCTTGGGCGTGCGGAGGAATGCGGCCTCCTTCGCGAATAGCCCCTGCACCGAGGCGCTCGTGACGGTGAGCGTGGTTGACTGCCAGATCAGGAAAGCGCCAAGGGCATCGCGCCACGACGCCCCCGTCCCGCGGCGGAGCAGCGCCACCGCGCGTAGCAGGCCGAGCACCACCAGCAAGGGGATCGCGGCGAGCAGGAAGCCGGTGAGCTTGCGGAACACCAGCCCGCCGCTCAGCACGATGTTGCCGGCGCCGACCAGCAGGCAGAAGAAGAACAGCAGCGCGAGCAGGTCCCCGTACCACTGGATCGCGCCGCACAGATACGCCCAGCGCTGGCCGAGGCTGAGTTGGTTCTCCTTGGTCTCGGCGCCCGGAAGCATTGAGCGCCAGTGGCGGCGCAGGATCTGGATCCCGCCGAAGCACCAGCGGAACCGCTGTCCCTTCAGGGCCTCGAACGTGAGCGGCATGATGCCCTTGCCGAACGAACTGTCCACGTGCAGGCCCGACCACCCGTTTCGCAGGATCCGCAGCGACAGTTCTGCGTCCTCGGTGATGCACCACTCGTCCCAGCCGCCGGCCTGCTCGAGCGCTCGACGCCGGATCAGCCCCATCGTACCGGCGAAGATCGCGCCGTCACGCTCGTTGCGCGAGGGCTGGGAGACCGCGAAGAAGTAGTGGTAGGAGTAGTACAGCCGCCGGTAGAACGGAGCGTCCTGCCAGTCGCGGTAGTCCTGCGGCGCCTGGATGAAGCCGACCTTCTCGTCGGCGAACAGAGGGGCGCACTGGCGCAGGAACTGCGGCTCGATCTGGTAGTCGGAGTCGATCACGCCGATCAACTCGCACGAGTCCTCGACCATGTGCTCGAGCGCATAGTTGAGCGCGCCCGACTTGTAACCAGGCCAGTCGCTGAGGTGAACGAATTTCACTCCGTGCTCGTGACACCACGCCTCGACCGGTCGCCACAGCGTCTCGTCGTCGGTGTTGTCGTCGAGTACCTGGATCTCGTAGTTCGGATAGTCGATCGCGCGCAGCGACTCGAGCGTCGCGATGACCATATCCGGCGGCTCGTTGTAACACGGGACCTGAAGGCAGACGAACGGATAGGGACCGTCGGGCATCTCGGCGAGCTCCTGGGTGCCGACTCGCCGCACCCAGCTCGCCCGACCCAGCGTGTCGCACAACTCCCACAGATACGCGCAACCGAGGACCGCCGCCAACAGCTCGAGCAGCCACAGCAGCGTCCCGCCGATGTCGCCGGTGATGCCGAGGTGGCTCGCGAACGTCCACCAGAACATGAACACGAGGTAGACGACGAACACGTACGTGGTTGTCGCCCAGCACACGTGGGCGCGCGCGTTCCACCGGCGGGTCACCGGGAGCCACGCGACGCTGGCGAGCACGAGGCCGGCCGCGGCGGCGGCGATGTTGCCGGCGGTCACGCCGATCTGGGCGAGGATCGCGACCACGACGGCGATCACGATCGCCGACCAGGCCACGGTGGCCGCCAGGCGAGCGATCCATTTCGAGCGTTCCTCGGCGCGCCGAGCTCTCCCGGTCGCGGGCACGAACAGGGCCACCGTCGCGATCGGCGCGGCGAACAACCCGGCAAGAAGGAGAGCGGAGAGCATGGGCATCGAACCGCGTCCAGGGCCAGGTCCGCCCCGCCGCGGGTGACCTGCCCCCTACCCGACCGCCCGTCGCCCTACACGCACCGTCACCGGAAGGAGACGGCGGTGGGATAAAAAGAAGGGCACACGGTCGCGACGCGACCGCCGTCCCGAAGTCGAAATCGGAGCAGACCATGAAGGCAATCCAGTACCGCCGGTTCGGCGGACCCGAAGTGCTCGAACTCGTCGAGCTGCCCGATCCTCATCCGGCGCCCGGTCAGATCCGTGTGGCGGTCCGCGCCGCCGGCGTCAACCCGATCGACTGGAAGATGCGCGGCGGAATGAGGGACGGAGACCTGCCGCAGAGCACCGGCCGCGAAGTTGCCGGCGTCGTCGACGAGCTCGGCGACGGCGTGACCGACGTGGCGATCGGGGAGAGGGTGTTCGGATTCGCGGCCGGCGGTGGCGGCGCCGCCGAGCTGGCGCTCGTCGCCGACTACGCGCCGATCCCGCCTTCGCTCGACTTTGCCGGCGCCGCCGGGCTCCCCGTCGCGGTCGAGACCGCGGTGCGGACGCTCGATCTTCTCGGCGTCGGCGCCGGCACCACCGTGGTGATCAACGGCGCGGCCGGCGGTGTCGGCAGCGCCGCGGTGCAGATCGCCGTCGCGCGCGGGGCGCGCGTGATCGGCACTGCCAGCCCCGGGAACCACGAGTACCTGCGCTTGCTCGGCGCCGAGCCGACCACCTACGGCGACGGTCTGGTGGAGCGGGTCCGCGAGCTCGCGCCCGGCGGGGTCGACGCCGCGCTCGATGTTGCCGGCAGCGGCGCCCTCCCCGCGCTCGTGGAGCTCGCCGGCGGCGCCGATCACGTGGTCACGATCGCCGACTACGCCGGCGCCGAGGCGACCGGCGTGCGCTTCAGCGGCGGGATGGGGACCGCACGCGCCATCCACGCGCTGAAGGAGATCGGCGACCTGATCGAGTCCGGCGGGTTCACGCTCCCGGTGGCGCAGACGTTCCCGCTCGACCAGATCGCCGACGCCCACCGGCTGAGTGAGGCCGGCCACGTCCGCGGCAAGCTGGTGCTGATCGTCGACTGACGCAGCCGCGCGGCTGGCCGGGCTCAGCGCGGTGGAAGCTGCTGAACAGCCCAGGCGTTGCCGTCCGGATCGCTGAAGAACACGAATGATCCCCACGGAAAGTCCTGAACCTCGCTGACCTCCACCCCACGCCCGGCCAGCTCCGAACGCGCCTCCTGGATGTCGGAGACGACCATCTGAAGCCCCTTCACCGAACCGGGAGAGGCGTCGGTGATGCCCAGGCCGAGCGCGATCGAGCAGGCCGATCCGGGCGGGGTCAGCTGGACGAAGCGGATCTGCTCGCTGACCGTATGGTCGTGGTCGGCGTTGAATCCCGCCTGGTCCACATAGAACGACTTCGCGCGGTCGACGTCAGAAACGGGGACCGCGACGAGCTCGAGCTTCCAGTCCACGCTGGATCTCCTTTCGGTTGTGCGTGCGCGCCGATGCGCGTCCATCCCGCACGCTACGCGCGATCGAGGTCCGCTTCGGTCCGCGGAGTGCCCGGGGGGTTGCGCCGGCCCGACGTGCCGCCCTACGCGGCGCCGTCGATGAACGTGCGGAGCGTGTCGCGCGCGCCGCCGACGACAGGGTCCCCGTGAGCCAGCAGCAGCAGGTCGAAATCGAGCCCGACGAGCCGGCGATAGGCCTCGCACAGCTGCCGCTTGGTCTGCTCGGGCTCGTCCATCAGCGAATCGGGCACGAACTGCAACTCATCGCCGCGCCCCCAGCGTACGACCCCGTCGGCGCACGCCAGCGCGCGGTGGCGCGGGATGTACAGCGCGGTCTCGTCGGGGCAGATTGCGTCGACCTCGTGGACCGAGATCTCGCCGGGAAGCTCGTCGCCGAAGTCGAACGCCTCGACGGGTCCGCGTCTCTCGAGCTCATACAGCCCGTTGCGAATGCAGTAGACCGTGCACCCGAACGCCTCACGCAGCCGCCAGGCGTCCCGATCGTGGTGGCGGTTGGTCAGGATCGCGTGCTCCGGCGCTCCGTGCTGATCGAGCCAGTCGAGCCCCTCGGGCGGGATCATCGGGTCAATCAGCACCCGCTCGGACTCGAGGTAGTACGAGCTGACCTCGGAACCGATCGACTCGCGCCGCGCCGTCCAGTGCCACAGACCGGAGCCGATCTCGTTCATCGGCCGCTAGGGTAGCTGCCCCGTCGCCCGCCGGCGGGCAACGCCGGCGACCATCCGGCGTCCGTTGACCGGTCAACTACAATCAACGCTATGGATACCAGCACCACCGCCCCGGACGGCATCGCGCCGGTCGTGGACTACCCCGAGTCGGAGGACATCGCGACGCCGCTGCCCGGCGTGGCCCCCGGGGCATGCGCGCCGGCCGGCGAAGACGGCGCGTCCAGCCTCGAGGGCACGGCGCTGGAAGCGTGGCGAAGCTACCTGCAGAGCCACGCCACGATCGTCCGGATGCTCGACGCCGAGCTGATCTCCGAGCACGGCATCACCACGCGCGACTATGAGGTGCTGCTGTACCTGGCGCAGTCGGACGGCCGCAGGCTGCCGATGTCGGCTCTCGCCGAGAGCACGATGCTGACTCGGTCCGGGATCACCCGGCTCGTCGACGGTCTCGTGGCCGGCGGATTCATCGAGCGCGTGTCGTGCCCAAAGGATGCGCGCGTCTCCTACGCGCAATTGACCGACGAGGGCTACGCCAAGCTCCGTGACGCTGGCTGCACGCATGTCGGCAGCATCCAGCGGCTGTTCCTCGAGCACTTCGACGCGATCGAGACTGGACAGCTCGCCGCGTTGCTCGCGAGGCTGCCCGGCGCCCAGCGCGGCGGCTCCTGCACCGTGGAATAGGCGCCGCTGGCGGCTCGTGCGCGACCGTACCTCCCCCTTGCGAATGCTTGACGCCGCAACTAAAACTGCTAGGATGGTTGCAGACTCAACCAACTAGCGAAACGGAGCCCCCCTTGTCTGCCACCGGCATTTCCCTAGAGAGCATTCCCACCGGCACCTACAACGTAGATCCAGCGCACTCGAGCGTCGGGTTCGAGGTCCGCCACATGGGAATCGCCACCGTCCGCGGCGCCTTCAAAAAGTACGAGGGCATCGTCGACGCCACCGGTGACGCCCCCGTCCTCAAGGGCAGCGTCGACGTCGCCAGCGTCGACACGAACGACCCGCAGCGCGACGGCCACCTGGCCTCGGCCGAGTTCTTCGACTCGGAGAATCATCCGACGATCACCTTCCATTCCACGGCCGGAGAGGCGCTCGACGGCGGTCAGATCCGCCTAGACGGCGAGATCACGATCAAGGACATCACCAAGCCGCTCGAGCTGACCGGGATCGTCGCCGAGGGCGGCACTGACCCGTGGGGCAACGAGCGCATCGGTCTCGAGCTATCGGCCGTGATCGACCGCCGTGATTTCGACCTCAAGTGGAATCAGACGCTCCCCAACGGCAACCTGCTCGTCTCCAACGAGGTCAAGCTGCTCCTGAGCGTGTCCGCAGTCAAGGCGGCATAGGGCCGCATGCGGATCCTGACGATCTCGGGAAGCCTGCGCGCGGCGTCGCACAACACCGCGTTGCTGCGCGCGGCCGCCGAGCTCGCGCCGGACGGGGTCGAGGTCCAGCAGTTCGAGGGCCTCGACCGCATTCCCCACTACAACGAGGACCACGACACCGATGAGCCCGACCGCGAGGTGCAGCGCCTGCGCGAGGAGATCGCCGGCGCCGACGTGGTGCTGATCTCTACTCCGGAGTACAACGGCAGCATGCCGGGGCATCTCAAGAACGCCGTCGACTGGGCCTCGCGTCCGTTCGGTCCCGGATCGTCGCTGTGGGGAAAGCCGGTTGCGGTGATCGGCGCGAGCGTCACCGATTACGGCGCGGTGTGGGCGCAGGACCACCTGCGCAAATCGCTAGGCCTCGCCGGGGCGCGCGTGCTCGACTTCGAGCTCGCCGTCCCGAACGCGGCGGACCGCTTCGACCCGGACGGCAAGCTGACCGATCCCGAGACGCGCGAGCGTCTGGCCGAGGTCCTCAACGGCCTCGTCGCCCACTTCGAGCCATCCGCCACGCCGGCGGCCTAGCGTTGGCGGCCACGTCCGCTCATCTTGAGAGCACGCGCCCGGCGTCGATCGCGGCCGAGACGACCGTGGGCACGGTCGGGCTGACCGTCTCCGACCTGGACCGCTCGCGGGCGTTCTACGAGCATGCGATCGGGCTGCGCCCAACCGAGCTCGCGGATGGAAAGCTCGCGCTCGGCGTGGCCGGCGCGCATCCGCTGATTGAGCTACGCGGGGACAGCTCGGCCTCGCGGCTGAACCGGCGTGCCCCGGGCCTCTATCACCTGGCGATCCTCGTGCCGAGCCGGCTCGACCTGGCGTTCGCGCTGGCCCGCCTGGCGCAGGAGCGGTGGCCGCTCGACGGCGCCTCGGACCACCTGGTCAGCGAGGCGCTGTATCTGTCGGATCCGGACGGCAACGGGATCGAGATCTATCGCGACCGTCCGCGCGCCGACTGGCCGCGCGCCGACGGACAACTGCGGATGGCGACGTTGCCGCTTGACCTCGACAACGTGCTCGGCGAGCTTCGCTCGGCCGCCGAGCTTCAGCTGTCGGCTCCGTCGGGGACGAGCATCGGCCACATCCACCTCCAGGTGGCCGACCTCGCCCAAGCCGAGGCCTTCTACCACGGCGTGCTCGGGTTCGACGTGATGGTGCGCGGCTTTCCGGGGGCTCTATTTGTGTCCGCCGGCGGCTACCACCACCACATCGGGCTCAATACCTGGCACAGCGCCGGCGCGGGCCCGGCGGAGCCGGGCTCGGTTGGGCTTCGGAGCTTCGAGGTCACACTGCCGAGCGCGGAGGCGCTCGAGCAAACGCTCGCGCGCGTGCGAAGCGCCGGAGTCGAGACCGAGCTCGCTGACGGGCGGACGCTCGTCCGCCATCCGTTCGGCAACAGCGTGATCCTGACCGCGGCCTGACCGCGAGGGGCACGTCTGTGGTGAACTGGTGAGCGTGAGACGACGCTCGGCGCGGGATCTCTTGCGCTCCGGCGCAGCCGTCGCCATCGTTGCAGCAATGACGGCGGCGGCGGGATTTCTCGCCGGCTGCGGCGGGCAGGGCGCGGGCGGCGACTCGACGTCGAGCGCGGCGTCGAGCGGCACCGTCGGTGCCACATCAACCGCCACCGTCGCTGTGCACGGATCGACTGCTCGTACGGGCTTTGCGCGCGTGGCCCTGCGCGTTCCGGCCGCCAACCGCTCGTTCGGTGCCAGCCACACCGTGACGCTGCCACGCGGATGGAGCGCCGAGGTGTGGGCACTCGTACCCGGCGCGCGCCTCGAGACGTGGACGCCGCAGGGCGACCTGCTCGTCAGCCAGCCGTCCGACGGAAGCATCACCGAGCTCGTCCCGCAGGCCAGCCGAAGTAAGCCTCCGCTGCGGCGCACGCTCGTCTCGGGTCTGACGAACCCCCAGGGCATGGCATTCGACACCTTGGGCGGCCAGCAGGTGCTGTATGTCGCCGAGTCACATGAGCTCGACCGCTACGTCTGGAGCAACGGCAGCGTGGGCGCACGCAGCGTCGTGATCGGGAATCTGGCCGGCGACGGCGCGCACCCGCTGAAGAACGTGGTCGTCGGACCCGACCACACGGTCTACGTCGACGTCGGCAGCGCAACCAACGCGAGCCCTCCGACCCCCGACGGCGCTTACCCGCGAGCGACGGTAATCGCGTACGACCCGAGTGGCGGGCGGGTCAGCGTTTTCGCCACCGGGGTACGCAACGGCGACGGCTTGTCGTTCGCGCCGGACGGCACGCTGTGGACCGCGGTCAACGAGCGCGACGACATCGCCTACCCATTCCATGCGGCCTATGGCGGACACGCCGACGCCTACGGCCAGGTGCTGCAGTCCTATGTCAACAATCATCCGCCCGACGAGCTCGCGAGGCTGACGGCCGGCCGCAACCTGGGATGGCCCTACTGCGATCCTGATCCAGACGTCAAGCCCGGTCTGGCCGGCACCGCCGAGAACTACGGGCACATGCGGCTCGACGCCGACGCCCAGACCAATCCCGGCGGACGGCGGCTCAACTGCACCAAGCTGACCCCGATCGACCGCGGACTGCCGGCCCACAGCGCGCCACTCGGGTTTCACTTCCTGCGAGGCAGCTCGCTGCCGGCTCCATGGAACGCAGGGGCCGTCGTCGCCGTGCACGGGTCGTGGGACCGCGATCCACCACGCGCGCCCGCCGTGCTCTGGCTCCCCTGGGAGTCACGCTCGCGCACGCTCGGCAGCGCGATCACGCTGATCGGCGGCTTTCAGGAACCAAACGGGTCGCGTTGGGGCCGGACCGTCGACGCCGTGCCCGGACCGGACGGGGCGCTCTACGTCAGCGATGATCAGGCCGGCGCGATCTACCGCGTCGTCCCGACCAAGTGATCCGGATCGCCGGACCGCCCGGCGCCACACCCACGGGCTCATCGACGCCGCCCGCACCCCACCGCCGTCGGTACCCTAGGCACTCGCGGCGACGTGGCGGAGTGGCTACGCAGCGGCCTGCAAAGCCGTCTACACCGGTTCGATTCCGGTCGTCGCCTCTAGGGCCAGGTTCTTGAATTCGTGCCGGAAATAGGCACGCGAGAACCGGCAGAAACGTCATGAGGCCGCCATGTGGCGGCCTTCGTCGTTCTGACGACGACGAACGGGGTCTCCCGCTGGTCCGCGATGCGCCCCACGACACCGGGCCAAAGCAGTGACCAGCAGGTGGTCCGAGGCAGCGGATGTGATGAGCTGCTCAGGTCGCGCAGGGGCCGGGTTTACCGTGCGTGCGCGTCCAGATGGCGTGCGCGGCGGCGACCACTGGGAGCTTGTTGTCGCTCGTGGTTAGGTCATCGCCGACGAGCATCAGGCAGCGGCCCTCTGTGAACAGGACGTTGGCGTCGGCGTTCGGAAAGACCCAGCCCTCGGCGCCGGGGACGCCGGGGATGGTGAAGCGCGTCGTGTTTGCCGGCGCCTGGGGGCCGGAGGCGAACTCCTTCAGTTCCGTGGCCTCCTCTCGCGCGGCCGCGGACGCCGAACCCAGCTGCATCGCCCAGGAGACGCCCTGACTGGTCTGGACGCTTATCACCTCGCGGAAGCCCTCTTTGGCCAGGCGCGTGTTCTCCGCGGCGGCGTCCGGCGCGCCGTTGGCGGTCCACTGCGCGGCGGTCAGGTCGGCGGTCGTCGGGCCGGTCCGCTGCATTCCCGTCTCCTCATGCGCTCGGACCACGTAGGCGCTCAGGGGCAGCTTCGCCGTGCCGCTCTGCGTGCTGCTGCTCGTGCTGCTCTGCGAACTTCCGCAGGCGGCACACACGACCGCCCCACTCACCAGCAACGCCCACACCCCACTTGTGTTCAACGCCCTCATCTCCCTCATTCGCCCCGTGAGCGCTCGCGAGTTTATCTCACTGCCGCGCTGAGGCCAAGGGTCGCCGCTGGCTGCTCCTATCAGCCCGATCCGGCAGCGATCACCGTTGTGCCGATGTTTCGTCTAGAGCGGAAGTCGGTGGCGGTCCGTCCGTGCCGCTTATTCGGGGTTACGAAGCGTCGTCGAGTCCAATAGGACGTATATGGACGCGGGCAGAACACCTTCGTCAGTCGAGACGTCAACCGCGAGGCGACGATAGCCGGGGCCCTCGAACGCGTCCAGCCGTTGCCAGTGGTCGACCAGCGCTCGGGACTCGAAGACGAAAACCTCGATTGGTTCCCCGTCGGGGTCAAGGATCATCCCCGGGTACCCGAGCTTCGCACCCCAACCCGCCTCGATCAGCGAGCCGCGCACATGGCCAACGAGCCACCGTCCGGGCAGGTCGCTGAGCTGACCGTGGTTCTGACGCCCCGGTGCCAGAGTGCCGTACGTCGCGAGCCGTATCTCCGCCCCATCCCTATCGCTGTGACGAGCCGCCGCCATTTCGGCCACAGCCTGGCATACGGGACCTGGTAGGACCAGCGATTGCCGCTTTGGCGTCCTGCCGACAGCGCCGCTCGTAAGCCCAAAGCGGAAGCACGGGTATGGTGTGATTTGTCCCGTGGAGCCGGACCTAGCTAGTGCCATGTCGGGGGCGATCACCCCGATCGCTCGAGTTCTCTGGTTGAGTCCGAGCACGCCTGCCGAGCGCTCCGCCGAGCTGGTAGCCGGCGCACTCGAGGGCCGCGCGGATATCGTGGCCAAGGCCTTGGAGGTCTGGGCAGACGCTCGCCCCGTGTCGTACACCCTCGACGACGAAGTTGAGGGAGTCAGATGTGTCGCGAAAGGTCGTGGGTGGTCGCGCTTTCACATCGTCGGCTTCTCCGCCGGTGCGACGGTCGCGCTGATCTGCGCACACGTCATGCCGTCGTCGGTGGCCACGGTTGCCCTGATTGAACCGGCAACAATCGGCGACGATGACTGGAGCACCTGTGAGGCCGAGTGGCGCGCGCGGATGCGGGCCATCTTCGAGCTTCCACCGGCTCGACGGCGGATCGCGTTTCGCCGCGCGGTGATGCATCCGGACGACGCGGTGCCCCCGCTACCCCCGCCCTCGTTGGAGTCGTTCGTGCAAGCGAATTTGCTGGAAGATGCGTTGGCGAGAATGGGCTATGCGAGCTCGGACTGGGCCGCGCTGACCCAGCCTTTGCTGGTCATTACCTGCGGCCGCAGCCATCCACGCTTCGCCGAGGTCAGCGCGAGACTCCGTGAGGTGGTTCCGACCGCGTCGGCGGCCACGTTCCCGTCGCTGAGCCATCTCGAATCGCCACAACGTCACGATCCCGAGCGGTTGAGCGCGCTGCTCGTCGACCTATGGTCGCGCGCGCGGTGATCAGAGTCGAGAACGATGCCCGCGGAACAGCGGCGATCCGCTTAGTTCAGCACTGGACCCAGACCACCGTGCCCATCGACCCGCCGCCCGCGATTGGGTACATGACAGCCTCCATGCTCTTGACGTGTACCGCGTGGTAGTAGGGCACACACGAGGGCCGCGAGCGCTGGTGCATCGAGCCGTTCGCATCGATCCATGTCAAGCCAGGGGGAAACGAATAGGCAAAGCCCGTGGGCTGACGGTTGAGAGGCTCATTGGCTCCGAGGTAAGCAGTGCCCTCAGTTGGCGCCGCGTACACGATCCCAGGCCCAGTTGTGAAAACAGAGCCGCGGTTGCCATGACCGATGATGTATCCGAGCACGCCCGCAGCAACGACAAGTGCGACGACGCCTGCCGCCGTTGTGAGCCTCCATACAGGCCAGCGAGACACGACAACCGATCCTATCCCGCAGATACTGACCCGCGCCGGCCCGGTGGCAAGGTACCGCTGCCGCTTGGATCGAGATCCAAGACCCTGGATGGCTGGTTGCCCGCCGAGGCAGCACGCGAGCGTCCGCTGAGTGGCGCTAATCGATCGGATCGGAAGGGTCGCGACCGAGTTCTGCGAGCTGGGTGACGACGTCTTCGAGCGGCTGAGTTGCATCGATTTCGTGAGTGCACGTCCGACGAATACGCGGCTCGACCTCTGCCAGGTCGCGGAGCACAAGCTCCCGCTGCGCGGCGGACTTCCCATACGGGTTGGTCGAACGCGTTTCGATGCGACCGACGAGAACGTCCGCCGGAGCACTCAGCAGGACAACAGCATCGAAGCGCTCGTAGAAGCGGCCCTGGTTGGAGACCGTCCCAGAGACATATAGGGAAGGCCCTTCCTCACCCGCCAGCAGTTCCGCGATCCGCTCCTCTCGCCACACGAATCCTCCTTCGGTCTCTGACCATTCTGTCCAGTCGTCCTTGTCGGTATCGACCGCCCGAAAGCCCAGGAGGCGCAGCCTCTCAAGCGCGGTGGACTTGCCGGTCCCGGACATCCCGGTCACGAGGATCCTTCTCATCATTCAGAGGCTAGGCTAAGCGAGGAGCCGCTTCTGCCTCAGGGCTGACTTCCCCGAGCGCCAGTGCTCGAGCCGGTGATCAACCGCGGACGGCACATTCCACGAGCGATCAGTGCTCAACACCTACTACCGGTTTGATCCCTCAGCATGGGGTCACGGCTACGCGACGAGATGGCCTCTGCTGAGTCACTGGAACGGATGCGCAGCCAGCGAGGGCCCTGAGCTTCAGGGTGACTAGCGCGCACCAAGCTCCCTCGGCTCACGAGTCAGACTTCCGGGTTGTCGCGGTTCTGGTGGTTCACCGTCGACCTCGAATGCGGTCTCCGCCGACTCGCCGACGGCGACTGGACCGGCAACGAAGAACCCGCCACCTTCAACCCCGTACTAACGTGACCGACGCCGCTACTAGCAAGGAGCCCGTGCTGATGTCGCCCACAGCAGGCCAGCTCGTCACCGAGAGGTTTGAATACGACGGTGGACGGCAGGTCACGGCGTATGTCCCGTCGGCGCCGCCGGAGGCCATCGTCTTCGCCGGTGACGGCCAGTTGATCACGTCGTGGGGAGGCGTCCTCGAGGCGGCCGATCTACCGCCCACGATGATCATCGGCGCACACCGCCTGGACGATGAGACGCCGAGGCTCCAGGAGTACTCACCGGGCGAGAGCACGGCCGCCTTCGCCTTCGACCCTGGACGCTTCGCCGCGCACGAGAAGTTCTTTGTCGAGGACGTGCGCCGATGGACACAGTCGCGGTTCGACGTCGCGCTGCCTGCCGACCGAACCGCAGTGTTCGGTGTCTCGGCGAGCGGAGAGCTCGCGCTCGCCATGGGACTTCGCCATCCCAACATCTACGGTGCGGTCTTTTGCGCGTCGCCGGGCGGTGGCTACCGACCGCCTGCCGTGATGCCGACCTCGCTTCCGCGCGCGTACCTCGTCGCCGGCACGCAAGAGCCGTTCTTCCTCGAGAACGCCACCCGGTGGGCGGACGCACTGCGCGACAAAGGTGCGGACGTTGTCATGACCGAGCGGGTCGGGTCACACGGCGACGCATTCTGGAGAGAAGAGTTCCCGCTGATGGTCGCGTGGGCGTTTGGACGCTGAGCACGTCCGATCGAGGCTCATTAGCCACGCAACGCGCGACCGGGATTGGGGTATCTCACGATGGCATGTCCACGCAGCTGGGACCCCGGCGCGTGATCGCTCCCGATGGTGCTGAGTGGCACGTAGGCCGGAGATGGTTGACGTCCCGTCCCCGACTAAACCGACCAAGGGGCCGCGAGATCGCCTCCGAATCGCTGTTAAACCTTGGCGACATCGGCAACGTCGATCTCGGAGAGGGGCTGCTGATAGCAACGGCGGCCCTCGCCTTCGTACTCATCCTTATCCCGGTGCTGTTCTTCGGTGTCGAGCTGATCATCCTTGGCGCGCTCCTAGCTGCGGGAGTGATCGCACGGACCCTCCTCCGTCAGCCCTGGGTGGTCGAGGCAACGTCGATCGATCCGCTCACGCCCGGACGTCGACTCGAATGGCGCGTGCGCGGCTGGCGGAAGTCCGGCGAGCTGATCGATCAGGTCGCCTCAGATCTATCAGCTGGACGCCAGCCGGACCGTGGGCTGCCGCAATGATCGAGCTCCGAAACGCCTGCTCGTAGACCAAAGGGGCAGCGGATCGAATCGCGAAAATTGGCCGATGGCGCCGGACCTGGGTCAGCGTTCCGCAGCCGTTCGCGGCGTCGTCGCGGCGCTGCTCGGCGGTGTGATCGGATGGATTGCGGCGTTCAGCGGCCTCGGCCTGTGGGGACTCGTGATCGGTCTCGCGGCGACGGTGGTCGGGATCCTCATGCTTGCTCGTCGGGCGTCCGCTCACGCGCCGTTGACAGTGATGGGTGCCTATGCGTTCGTGTTCGCCCTGCTGACTTGGCCGTTGCTGTGGCTGCTGGTCGGGTACATTCGTTACGCCATCACTGGCGAATCACTCGGCGGTTGAAGCGAGGCCACCCGCCGGGGCTAACCCGCTTCCGCGATGATCGACGCGGAGCAGCGCCGGTCGTAGCCGTTTGCGACAGTCTGCGCGGGGAGCAGCGCGGGAGTACAACTACTTGCTTGGCGCGTCGATCTTCGGCAGCGCGTCGAACATGGCCTGGGCGTCCGCGCCCAGCACCACGTGGTAGTACGGCGCTGACTCGCTCGGCTGGATGAGCAGCCCAGCGCCCGTCGAGTCAAAGTAAACGCAGAGCGCCGGCCCGTCGGGGCCGACGCGGAAGAATCCCACGTACGACTTCTTACCGAGGAACTCCGTCCGCTCGAGGCCACAGAACGGGGTTCCTTCGTCTACCGCCAGGTAAAACGCTTGCGGACTCCGCTCGTCCTCGGGACGAGCGGGAGGGGGAAGCGGCACGTACGCGTGCCGTTTGGCGCGATACGCGACGCCCGTCGCCGCGACGTCCCCGTTCCGGAGCGCCTCGATCACCTTCTCTACCGGGACCGGGCGCTTGTGCTGATAGTCAACCATCTGGCTATTCCTCCCGTCGAACGGATTGGTTTCGCCTGGCGCTCCGCGGACCAGACTGATCGGCTTCGACCAAGGGGTGCGCCGGGCCAACACTGCCGGATTGATCGAGCACCGACACTCTCGAACGCTTGAGCGGTGCGATCGAAAGGGAGTTCAGGCTGGTGGCTGCGGGGTGGGACGGTCGAGCTTGTCGAGCGCGAGTGGTGGACAGCGAAGCTCGCCGCTGCGGAATCGTCCGATCGGACGCAGGAGGCGGACCGTGACGCCGTGATCGTCGAGGTCGATGATTACGCCGTGCTCGCCCTGGAGGTAGCCGGGGCGCACGTTGCGGTTGATCCGGACGGGATCGCCGATGCACAGTTCGGCGATTGCGGTCGCTGCTTGCACGGTGTGCAGCAGAGCGCGACGCGCATGGACGGCATCGGCGATCGCGACGAGGTGGTGGTCGAGCTCACCGGCGGCGATCTGGTCGAGAAGCAACCGCTCGGGCGTGCCTAAGAACGGTTGCTTGACCTCAGGCCAGAGAGGCGGGTGAGCATGTCGGTCAGCGCCGAGGGCCACGGTGCAGATGATGTCGGCTACGCCGGACCGATCGCCGGCCACCCGGCCTCGCACGCCGCCCCGAGCCAGCATCCGGTGAAGCAGCCGAGAGCCGCGGCGAGCGTCGGACGCGCCGGTTCTAGAAGACATGTACTGGTGGAGCCAGCGTGGGTCCGACGAACGATCAGGCGAGTTGTAGTTTTTCGGATCGTGTCCAGCACGCCAAGCGAGCTCGTGCCCAGCACGCCGCGACCCGCGGGCGCGGACGCGTCGGACGGTCCGCCGCCGGCCGCGCCCTCAAGCAGCAGGCGCTCGAGCTGGCGGTCACCGCCTCGGTCCGCCACCAGGACACGCCCTACGACGACCTACTGATGAGAGGGGTCGACCGCAGCGAAGCCCGCGAACTCGTACGCGACGCAGTCAACACCATCCTCGACGCGTGGCGACAAGCTGAACGCGCGGCGGCCCGTTGGACACGGTGAAATCGACCCGGCGGGCTGGCGACGCTCTTGAGTCTCGATCATTGCGACACTCTCCGGATCGTTGCGAGGCGTACCACAGGAGGCGAGATGTGACGACCGAAAGCGGCTTGTATTGGGAGTCCGCCGCCGAGGATGAAGCCATGCAAGAAGAGCACGACTTCATCTGGCGCGCGATGCTCGACACGATCGAGGTCGACCTGTCAGGCAGCAGGGTTCTCGACGTTGGGTGCAATCGCGGAGGGTTCCTGCGGTTGCTCTCCGGCGAGTGTGGGATCGCCGCTGGCTTTGGCTATGACCCGGCCCCTGGTGCCATCGCTGATGCCATCAGGCTGAGCGGAGATCGGCCGCTGGAGTTTGAGGCGGCTGAAACCGTCCCGCCCACGTGGCAAGGGTTCGACGTAGCGTTTAGCCACGAGGTCCTCTACTTGATTCACGACCTCCCTTCGCACGCTGCGGCGATCCATCAATCGCTCGTACCTGGCGGGGTGTACTTCGCCGTCATGGGGGTTCACGCCGCCACGCCGAACATGGCCGACTGGCACGCCCGCAACGCGCAACGACTCAATTTGCCTCCTCTGTACCCGCTCGATGACGTCATCGGCGTGTTCGCCGGCGCGGGATTCGAGTCTGCTGTGGCACGCCTGAAGATTGGTTTTGTGCCGGCGTCGAGTCACGCCCCGAGTTTCCCGTCGGGTCTGGAGTACTTCTACGACCACAAGGTCGTCCTACGCTTCAAGAAGGCGGCAGTTTGAGCTGGACCGCGGCACACCGGACTGCTCCTGCTCGATCGAACCGGCAGTCTGTGCCCGTCTGCTGGTGCGGCGACGGAGCACAAGCCGGCTCCGGCGAATCCTTGTGGTGCGCCTTAGCTTTTGAGTGCGGTAGCGTCGTGCGGCGGCGCTGAGCACCGAGTTGGGCTGGCGCGCCTGCGGGTGCGTCGCCTTCTCCGGGGCATCCCCGGGGATGTGAAGGTAGGTGGTTCAGTGCATCGCGAGCCCTAGAGTGCATCCCGCGGGAGGCACGTCCGGGCACGCACGACGAGAGCGGTCGGGGCTCGGCGCCGCGATCATTGCCATCGTGTACAACACCGACCACCGACTCGCCCTGGCCGCGGAACTGGCCGACGCGTTCCTTGATGGACCCTGGAGGGCAGAGGCTCTCGCCGAGCGCGGATCAGGAAGCCTTGACCGCTGGCCCGACTGGATGGATGCGCTGGCGTTCTCAACGGTGGCGTTCGATCGGGTGGCCCCCGTGGATCGCCGGGCCGAACTTGTGCGGTTCATCGAGGCTTTCTTGCGTGATCGCACGGCCGGTCCGACAGGTGACCGTCCGCCGCAGATCCTGAGACACCTGCGGCCACGGCGGCGGGTGCTGGCGCACGACTGGCCGGTCGTTGGGATCCCGTCAGTGGCGTCGCTGGCGGAGCGGCTGGAGTTGAGCGACGGGCAGCTGGCCTGGCTTGCTGATGTGCGTGGTTTGGAGCGGACCGTCGACCGGGAGCAGTTGCGCAACTACCGGTATCGGTGGCAGCCGCGGCGCAGCGGCCTGCCGCGCTTGATCGAGGCGCCGAAGGCGAGGTTGAAGGAGATTCAACGCTGGGTGCTGCACGAGATCCTCGATCACGTCCCACCGCACGACGCTGCGCACGGCTTTACCCGCGGGCGTTCGGTGCTCACCCACGCGGCCTTGCACACCGGGCAAAGCGTGGTCCTGCGTCTTGACCTGCGTGATTTCTTTGCGTCGGTCTCCGCCGGGCGGGCCTATGGGCTGTTTCGCGCCATTGGGTATGAGCACAGCGTCGCGCACGCTCTCACGGGTCTGTGCACCAACACCATCCCGACGATGATCTGGAACGCGGCAGAACGGCCAACACAACCGTGGCTGATCCAGCCGCACTTCTGGCTGGGGCGACAGCTCGCGACGCCTCACTTGCCCCAGGGCGCGCCGACGTCACCCGCGCTCGCCAACCTCGCGGCATTTGGCGTTGACAGCCGGCTCAATGGTCTGAGCGCCGCTTTCTCCATGCGCTACTCACGCTACGCCGACGACCTCACCTTCTCAGGGCCCCGCGTGACGGACCGTGCGAACCGAACGCTGATCAAACTCGCTGCCGACATCATCAACGAAGAGGGCTTTCGCCTGCACCACGACAAGTCGAGGCTTCGTAGCGCGGCGCAACGGCAGCTCGTGACCGGAGTTGTCGTGAACCAGACGCCCAATGTACCCCGGGACGACTACGACCGCCTCAAAGCCTTGCTCCACCGCCTCGCGATCGACGGCCCCGATGCCGACAACCTTGGAAGGCCCGCCGATCTGCAGGCTCACCTCCGCGGACGAGTCGCCTGGGTCGCCGGGCTAAATCGTCGGCGCGGTGAAAAACTACGCCGCCTCCTTGACGCGATCGATTGGGATCACAGGCGCCAAGTCGAGCAATAGCCGCACATCAGTCGAACGCGTTAGCCACGCTGCCGTCGTCCGCTCCCGCTCCTACGAAACCATCAGCGTCGGCCGGTCCCGAACCATCGCCTGAGACTGCTGGATCGGCGCCAGATCATCTGGCGCCTCTGGCACGACCACGACACCTACGACCCCAACCGCCACACCGCACTCCAACGCCTGACCGCACCCGGAGGCGTGTCGGAACTCGATTAGACGAGCACTCTTAGCGGCGTGCGTTGACACAGGAGGTCTACGAGTGGGCTACCGGAGTTTTCCGTGGAGACCGGTAGGCACGACTTTCGGTCTACACCGGGTTCGATTCGGGTCGTTGCCTCCAGGTCTCTCACGCGCTCTCGGCGACGAGCGAGTCGACGACGACGGCGTACACGTTGATCGGTTCGGTCTTACCCTTCATCAGCATCTCACCTTGCGGGTCGACCGCGATACCGTCGCCGAGGCCGTTGCGGGTGTTCTCGTCGATGAGGATCGGGCGCTTGGCGACCTTGGTATGCGACTCGAGTCGTGCCGCGACACTGACGGTGTCGCCGACGCACGTGTACGTTGCCCGTTGCTCGGTCCCGGTGTAGCCGGCGACGACCCGTCCCGACGCGATCCCGACACCGATCTGGATCTGCACCTTCCCGCGCGCCGCCTGCTCCTCGTTGAACAGGCGGATTAGGTCGATCATCTGCCGCGCCGCGAGCACGGCGGCCCGGCGATGGTCCTCGCGCGGCAAGGGCGCGCCGAAGATCGCCATCAGCCCGTCGCCTGCCATGAGGCTCACGATCCCGCCCTCGCCGTTGATCGCGTCCATCATCAGCGCGTAGTAGTCGTTCAGCAGCGCGATGGTCTCCGCGGCCTCTTGGGCCTCGGCGATCGTCGTGAACGAGCGGATGTCGCAGAACATCGCCGAGGCCTCGACGTACTTACCGCCGAGCGAGAACCCTGACATGAGCAGATCCTCAGCTACCTCCTTGGTGGCGAACTTGCTGATCAGCTCGCGCTGCTGGTCCCGCAGGCGCTTCTTCTCGAGGCTCGCGTTGATTCGCGCGTTGAGCAACACGTGGTTGACCGGCTTCGTCAGGTAGTCCTCCGCGCCCATCTCGAGGCACCTCACGACGCTGTCGAGCTCGTCGAGCGACGATGTCACGACCACCGGGATATCGCGTAGATGCGGGTCGCGCTGGAGTTCCTCTAGAACTCCGTAGCCGTCGAGCTCGGGCATCAGGACGTCGAGCAGCATCAGGTCGAAGCGCCGGCGTCGCAACAACTCGAGCGCTTCTCTGCCGTGTTCGGCGAAGACGACGGTGTGTCCGTCTCGCTCGAGCACGCGGCCGAGCAGAAGCTGGTTGACCCGGTTGTCGTCCGCGATCAGGATCGTGCCGGCAGTTGGAGCGGAGCCGCTCACGAAACCGGTTCTGACCGAAGGGAGGCGAGGACTTGCTGGAGGGTCCGGTACTCGTGCTCGATCTGATCCACGAGCCGCGGGGCGACGTCGAGCCGGCCGTCCTTGGCGTGCTGTTCGACGGTGCAGGCAGAGCTTCGCGAACTCCGTGGCGCCCAGCGTCTCGCCGTTCGACTTCAGCATGTGCGCCGCTCGGCGGAGCTCGTCGGTGTCCTGGCGCTCGAGGCCGATGTGCTCGACCTGCTCGGTGCCCTCGTCGAGCGGTCTCTCGTGGCCGTCGACCACTCGGCGGCGGGCACCCGGTTCAGGATGCTGCGCACGATCAACGCCTTCGCCCTCGAGCGCCTGGAGGCCGGCGGGGACGCGGAGCCGACTCGCGCCGCGCACGCCGCGTGGTGCGTCGTGCTCGTCGAGCGTACCGAGCGGCAGCTGATGGGAGCCGAGCAATCGGCGGCGCTGTCGGCTCTCGATCGAGAGGCCAGCAACGTGCGTGCCGCGCTCATCTGGGCCCGGACAGCCGAGCCGGCCTTGGGTCTGCGAATTGCGTGCGCGATGGCGCTCTACTGGCACGTCCGTGGGCGCTTCGTCGAGGGACACCACGAACTCGCCGCGCTGCTCGCCGAGCCGGGCGCGGTCGCGCCAGTCCTCGGCGCCCGGGCACGGTGGGCGCTCGGCTTGATGCTCGTGGCAAACGGCGAGCTCGCCGCGGCACGGCCGGTCGTCCGAGAGGCCGCGGCGATGGCGAGCACAGCGGGAGACCCTGGATTGGCGGCGCGCTCGCTGATCCTGGTGGGCGAGCTCGACCTGATGAGCGACCCGGCGGCGGCGCAGGAACCGCTCGATCAGGCCGTTGCCCTCGCCCGACAGGCGGGCGATACATGGTGTCTGGCCGATGCGCTCGGAAAGCTCGGCACGGCAGCGCTATATCGCAGCGAGGCGACCGAGGCCAGGCCGCTGCTCGAGGAGAGCCTCGCGATCGCTCGCGAGGCCGAAGATCAGCGCTCAATCCACCGCGCCCTGGGCGGCCTTGCGCGCGTCGCCGCGATCGAGCATGACGTCGACCGGGCGATCGCCTTATTGCAGGAAAGCCTCGTCCTCTCCAAGCGGCTCGACGACCGCATCTGGATCGCCCTCGACCTCGCGATGCTCGGGGAGTTCGAACGGCTCGCCGGCCGACCGCGCGAGGGCGAAGTGCTCGCCCGGCGCGGAATAGCGCTCGCGGAGGAAATCGGCAGCGGCTATGCCCGCTACATGGCGACCGGGCTGCTGGGGCGAATCTCGCTCGCGCTGGGCGACCTGGACGACGCGGCCGACCGCTTCGAAGCCGCGCTGCACCTCTCGGGACCTCACGGTCCTGCACCGTTTCAGGCCTGGTGGTACCTGGGACTTGCCGACGTGGAACTGGCGCGCGGAGATCGCGCCGCCGCCGCCGCGCGAGCCCGCTCAGCGCTGACGGCCGCCGAGACGATCCGCAACCGCCGCGACGCGGCCCGCGCCAAGATGATGCTCGGACTCGTGGCGCTCGCACGTTCAGAGCCCGAGGCCGCGATCGCACACCTGACCGACGCGCTGATGGTCCAGCGGGAGGTCGAAGACAACAACGGAGCCCGCCGTTCGCTGGAGGCGGTGCGAGACGCGTCCATCGCGACCGGACAGCTCGAGCGCGCCCGGCGGTTGGAGGCGGCGCTCGCGCGTGGCGACGAGGGGCTCCAGGAAGCGGCGGCGCTCGCGCTCCGCGGTCGCGGCGCTCGACGGCGAGACGCTGAGCATGGGTGGGCCGGCCTCACCGGAGCCGAAGCCGAGGTCGCTGAGCTCGCGGCTGCGGGTGCGAGCAATCCGCAGATCGCCGAGCGGCTGTACATGTCGCGCTCGACCGTCAAGAGCCACCTCTCGCGTGTGTATACAAAGCTGGGAATCGCTAACCGAACGGAATTGGCAGCGGCGGTCGCACAGCTGCGATGACCGATCACATGAGCCGCCACGTAGGCCAGTCCGGTCGCGCGGTTAGCCGGGTGGTCGTCGACTTTGAGGTGACGGGCGCCGGTTGCGGCTCAGCGTCCATCAGGCGGCGCAGGCGAGTCGCCGGCCGAACGCCCGAACCCTCGGTCCAGCGGGTGTGCTGCCGCCGACACGGTGGTCCGCGTTGGGTCCACGTATTGCTCGACGCTTCGATGTGCGGCCACGGCCACGCACCGGTTAGTAGTACCGGCAGCAGCGGCATCCACAGCCGCAGGTGGGCGAGCAGCAGCGCTCCGACGAGGGCTCCGAGAAGCGTTCCGCCCAGCACCATCGTAAGCCGACGCCGCTCGGTTCCTGTCGCCGACCAGTGCGCGGCATCGCCCACCAGCACCGTCCAGGTGGCCGTCACGGCCGTGGTGAAGACAGCATGGACTCCGAGAGTCACCGCGGCCGCCGTCTGGATACCCATCGCGAACGCCAGGATCCCGAGCAGGACCATCAGCGTGGAATCGGAGTCCGCCCGCGCGCCCCCAACTGCTAGCCAGATGGCCCAGAACACCAGTTGCACCAGCGCACAAGCGACCAGCCCGGCAGTCACTCGAGCTGGCCACAGCACGCCGGGGTCCTGGCGAGGCATCAGCCATGCCGTCGCCCAGGCGCCTACCCCGTACGCGCAGAGGGCGACCGCCGCGTGCAAAGACAACTCCGACCGGTGCGAGAACAATCCTGCAGCGAGGAACACCACATTGCCGGTCATGAACGCGGAGAACACCTTCCCGAGCGCCAGCCAACTCAGAACGTCAATCGATCCGGCCGCGAACGCAAGGACTGCCAGCAGTACGTCTCGGACGCGGTGAGGACGCCAGCCTGCGGCCGTCACTGTCTGACGGACTGCTTGTGCTGCAGGCAAGCTAGACATGCTCTGTCTCCGTGTGCCGGGTGCCAGCGCGGATGGCGCTGGCACCCGGCGAAGGGGATGGTTAGGGGTGGTGGCTAGGCGACGATGCCGGGCTTGGTGCGGGGTAGGCTGGCGATGGTGTCGTCGTCGAGGTTGAGGTGCGCCTTGACGAGCTCTGGAGGCAGGACGCCCATCCACTGCGCCAGTGAGACGTCGGCGAAGTGGTCTGAGCGGAACATCTCAAGGAACGTGAGCGTCTCGTCACCGGTGTTCTCGACGTAGTGCCCCATCGCGAATGGGACGGCTCCGACGTCGCCGGCTTGGTAGTCGAACGTGCGGGACTTCCCGCCGGACGCGAAGACGGTCATTCGGCCTTGGCCTTTGAGGTAGTACTGCCATTCGTCGGCGTTGGGGTGCCAGTGCAGCTCGCGCATCCCGCCGGGCTCGATCTCGACCAGCGCCGCCGCGATCCGCTCAGAAACGGTGAAGTTCCGCGAGTCGGTGATCCGTATCTGCCCGCCCGGGGTCTTGATCGGCTCCTGGGCGTGCATGTGCCACGTGAACGACTGCGGCGGCTGGCTGCCGGGGTAGGGCGGCGCGTCGTCGACCAACGCCGGCGGCACCTGGCCGGCGAACATGTACCGGGTTTGGCCGATGTCGGTCGGCAGCACGTCGAACGCCGACTCGGGCACCCCGAAGTTCTTCGCCAGCACGTCCCGCGGGGTGTGGTTGAACCAGTCGGTGATCAGGAACGTCTCGTTCTCCGAGAAATCGCCGCTGTCGAACACCAACACGAACTCGACGCCGCCCGCGAGCGCCTGAATCGAGTGCGGCAACCCGGCCGGGAAATACCACAGATCCCCAACCCCGACATCGTCGATGAACAAGCGGCCTTCCTCATCGAGGATGCTGATCCGGCAACTGCCAGCGATCACATACGCCCACTCGGCCTCCTTATGCCAATGCAGCTCACGAATCCCGCCCGGGGTCAGGCCCATGTTCACCCCCGAGATCTCCGTGCTGATCGGCAACTCCCGAGTCGTCGTCTCACGCGCCCAACCGCCACTCAGCACCCGGTTGTGCGACAACACGAACGGCCACTTCAAATTCGGGACCGTGCCGGCGTCGGTCTCCGGCGCGATCAGCACATCCGGATTCTCCCGCTCAATCGGCACATTACGCGGACCCAGGATGGTCCCGCCACGACCGTTGACGATCGGCTGCGGATCGGAGGCGATGGTGGACATGGACTGCGTTCCTTTCTGTGGCTTCGAGGACGAGCTACAGCCTCTCGCTGGTTGGGCATCACGGCTACATGGCGAGCACCCATCCCGCCTTCGGGGTAGCCGCTATTCGCGACGGCGGCTCACCCGAACGACCGAGCGGCCGGCGAGCCGGATCCCGCGCGTCGCCCGCGCCGCGGAACGCTAGGCGGACTAGGGCGCCGCAGCGCGCAGCGCGGCCTGGGGATATGGTCTCCCGATGCGCCCCGTGCTCTCGCTGCTCGAGTTCCCCGCGGATGACCCCGAGCGGGCCCGCCGATTCTGGTCGGAGCTGCTCGGCCTCACGCTCGAAGCTCGCGTCGAGGGCGAAGGCGAGGGCTGGCAGACGCCTGCCGATGCCCTCGCGGTCGGCGTTCACGCCCGAGGCCGCGGCCCCGGGGACTCCTTCTCGCTGCCGTATTTCGAGGTCGACGACCTCGCCGGCGCGATCGATCGGGTCAGGGCCCTCGGCGGGACCGTGGTCCATCCGGGCGCTCGGTGGGCGATCTGCAAGGACTCGGAGGGAAGCCCGTTCGGGTTGGCGCTCGCGAACGCACCGCCCAGCGCAACGACCGGCTGAGATCTCAGACGCGAAGCGCGCCGAGCCCGCTTGATCGGGGCCGATCGGGGTGGAAGGATCGGTCTGACAAAAACGCCAAGCGAGGAGCAGTGGATCCGATGCTCGAAAGTAGCGCCAGGACAACCGAGCCGTTCACTGGAGACGAGTACCTGGAGAGCATCCGCGACGGCCGCGAGGTCTACGTCTACGGAGATCGAGTCGACGACGTCACGACCCACCCGGCGTTCCGCAACACCAGCCGCTCGATCGCGCGGCTGTACGACGCCCTGCACGAGGACGGTCGGCGCGAGATCCTCACGACCCCGACCGACACCGGCAGCAACGGCGTCACCCACAAGTTCTTCCGCTTCCCGCGGACGGTCGAGGATTGCGTCGGGGACCTCGAGGCGATCGCCGAGTGGGCCCGGCTCAGCTACGGCTGGCTCGGGCGCAGCCCGGATTACAAGGCGGCATTCCTCGCGACGCTCGGCGCCAACGCCGACTTCTACGACCCCTATCAGGAGAACGCCAAGCGCTGGTACCGCGAAGCCCAGGAACGGGTGCTCTACTGGAACCACGCGATCATCCACCCGCCCGTCGATCGCAACCGCCCGCTCGAGGACGTTGGCGACGTGTTCATGCACGTCGAGGAGGAGCGCGACAACGGGATCGTGGTCAGTGGCGCGAAGGTCGTCGCGACCGGCTCCGCGCTGACCCACTTCAACTTCATCGCCCACCACGGACCGATCCCGGTGCAGAAGAAGGAGTTTGCGCTGGTGTGCGCCGTGTCGATGGACACGCCCGGGGTGAAGCTGATCTGCCGCCCGTCGTACGAGATGACCGCCGCCGTGATGGGCAGCCCGTTCGACTATCCACTCTCGAGCCGCCTCGATGAGAACGACGCGATCTTCATCTTCGACAAGGTGCTGGTGCCGTGGGAGAACGTGTTCGTCTACGGCGACATCGAGAAGGCCAACAAGTTCTTCCCCCAGACGGGCTTCATCCCCCGCTTTTGCTTCCACGGCTGTATCCGCCTCGCGGTCAAGCTCGACTTCATCGGCGGCCTGCTGCTGAAGGCGGTTGAGGCAACCGGCACGAAGGACTTCCGCGGTGTGCAGGCCAAAGTCGGCGAGGTGCTCGCCTGGCGCAACATGCTGTGGGGATTGGCGAGCGCGATGGCTCGCGAGCCGGACACCTGGAAAGGGTCGGCGCTGCTGCCGAACATGGACTACGCAATGGCCTACCGCCTGTTCTCAACGATCGGCTATGGCCGCGTCAAGGAGATCATCGAGCACACGGTGGCGAGCGGACTGATCTACATCAACTCGAACGCCCGGGACTTCAAGAACCCCGACATCGCCCGCTACCTCGAACAGTACGTCCGCGGCTCGAACGGCATCGACGCCGTCGAGCGCGTCAAGCTGATGAAGCTGCTGTGGGACGCGCTCGGCTCCGAGTTCGGCGGCCGCCACGAGCTGTACGAGCGCAACTACAGCGGCTCCGACGAGAACGTCCGGATGGAGGTGCTGTTCGCGGCGATGGGCACCGGCCAGACCGACGCCTATAAGGGCTTCGCCGAGCAGTGCATGAACGAGTACGACCTCGACGGCTGGACCGTCCCGGACCTCATCGACCCCGACGACGTCAGCTTCCACGCCAAGCGCGGCTAGCCGCGCCACGCGCCCCCGGGCCGGTCCCCGGCCTTATAATCGCTCGTTCGTTGCGCACACGCGGCTGTAGCTCAGTTGGCTAGAGCGTCTGCTTGCCATGCAGAAGGTCGAGGGTTCGAGTCCCTTCAGCCGCTTCTCGTGAAAGCCCTGGTAATTCCAGGGTTTTTTCTTCGCCTTAAGGGTCCTCTCTGCGCCTAAAGACGGTCCGGGTACCACTCGCGGGTACCGCTTTTGGTGAAAACGGCTTTCTTGAGGTGGCCGGGGCCGGGTGTCAGGCCAGCTCGGCGCGACGGCGCCCGGGGACCGAACGGCACACGTCGGCCAGGTACGTCTCGAGGTCCTCGCGGCTGAAGCGCATCGCTCCCCCGATCCGCAGGTGTGGGAGCCGCTCCGTCCTCGCCAGCTCGTAAACCGTCGAGACCGGCAGCCGAAGCAGCTCGGCAACCTCACGCGCGGTGAGCAGCTGGCGCTCCAAGCGGACCGGCTCGTCGCTCATCTCGCGATTGCAAATCGAGCCGATCCGCACATTCAAGTATCATAACAGGCTGCTGTGTGGGCACAAATACTCTTATCGATGCTTATTTGATTGTTCTATGGCTGAAGACGAGTACCTGACTCCTGCGCAGGTGGCCGACGAGCGTCAGGTCACCACGGTGACCGTGCGCCGGTGGATCGCCAGCGGCGAGCTGCCAGCGGCGAAGGCGGGCCCGAGGAAGTGGCGCATCCGCCGCGCCGACCTGGCTCGGATGCTCTCCCCCGATCCCCCCTCCGCCAGCGCCGAGGCACCTTCCGAGGATCCGTCGTTCAGCAAACATCTGGTGGCGCCCAGTGAGCGTTGATCGGGCTCGGGAGCAGCTCGAGCTCTCGGAGGCCCGCTGGCTTTCTGCGGTCCGCGAGCACGCGCAGCCGCCACCCGACGCCGACTTCCCGCGCCGGCTGCGCGCGCTCGCCGACGCGGCCGCCCAAGAACAGGCCGCGTACGCGTATGCCGCCGAGCAGGGGTTCGGCTGGAAGCCCGGGCCGCCGTGGCTGCCGCCGCAAGAGCTCCGCCCGGCTCTGTGGCGTTCGTCACTCGCCCCCGACGAGGCGTGGCAGCGCCTCGACGACGCCGTCGCTGCACTGTCTCTCGCGCGCACGGGCGTAAGCGTGGTCGCGATCGCTCAGGCGTTCGGTCACCTGTCCGCCGCAGCCTGGGAGCTCGCCGCCGAGATCGAGGCCGGCGCGCCACGATCGCGTTCTGCCCGAGCCGGCTAACGCCTGACGGGCCGGGTATCGCCGGACGTCGTTGTCTACCGCAGCCATCGTCGATCAACTCGACGTTCGAGGTCTCTCCCACCACCAGACACACACTCGATGAGCTCAGCCCACCTCGCGAGCGAACGTCAGCCCAGTCCTTGTGGAACCGGAACCCACACGAGGCCACAAACCACCGTCGCCGAACTGCGGAGACCCCCCTCGATCCCACCCAATGATGGTCACCCCAACACCCCTCGTCCGCCCGCTGCCCCGGTCCGCCCCCGGTCCGGATGCTTCCAGTTGAGGTGAGCCAACTCATGACAACCGAGGCGGACTATTTGCTCACGTAGTGAGTGAGTAGTCCGGCTTGGTTGTCCACCACGACAGTCACCAAAATCCCAGTGTTTACGGGGCCGGGGGCGGACCGAGGTCAAGTGCGAGCTACGCTTCTTCCGACCGCACTTAATACCGCACTTCGTGCCGTAGCGACTCGCTCCGACGGACGCCAAACGAAGCACCCGAGCCGTGCCGACGGCAGAGACGGACACCACGGTCATGCCGGGCAAACGAGGCCCGCCGAGCGGCACCGGCACCTACTGCTGGACGCACTCCGGTCATACCGCGCTCAGGTCGATCGTCATCTTCCGGACGGGCAGATCGCCCGCCGAAGCGATGGCCAGATCCTCGAGACCACGAGACATGGATGCAATCGTGCCGTCGACTTCGCGAACCTCGACATGGAGAGTGTCGTCGTTGACGACCGCAATGAACTCGGCTTGTACGCCGTGACAACGTTACGTGGCCATGGCACTCGTCCGCTCCGGCGCTGGCCACTTCCGGATGCGATCGTCCGGACGGCCCGCTCCCCGACGCCCTCGTCGCCGAGAGCGGGGCTGGGAGCCGGCGCGGAAGACCTGGCCTTGCTTCCGTGGGCCGCTCGGGCAGCGCCGCGAAAGGACGCCCGAGCCAGGTACTCGCCGGCTATTCGGCGTCGCAGCGCTTCCCGATCGCATCCCAACAGCGGGGGCTAGGTGCTAGAGCACCAATGCGAGGCGCCTCGCGTGACACATTCGAGTGCAGCCGCCTCGGACTGAGTAGCTCGTCGGCTCTCGTGTTCACCGCCTTGGCAGTGGGGTCAGGAGACGGTGACTTGTTGCTCGTCGGTGGGGATGTCTCCCGTGGGATCTATCCAGTCTTCGGGAGGCTCGATCCGTGCTTCGATGCCGGCGTGTTCAGCGAGCAGGTAAAGCAGGTGCGTCCCACTAAGCAATTCAAGCGGCTTTCCTGCGGCAAACTCGAACGACGACTTGCCGTATCCGCTGGTGGTAACGAGTATGCCCTTGGACGCGCCTTCGTTCTGAAGCGTTCCGAAGAGATCGCGGACTGCGCTCACCCCGACCGTATGCTTGTAGCGCTTGGCCTGGATCACGACTTTGCCGCCCAGGATGGGGCGTGCGTCGTAGGCGACGCAGTCGACCCCGCCATCCCGGGAAGGCTGCGTCTGCCGAGTTTCTAGGCCCATCTTCTCGAACAGATTCGTGATCAATGACTCGAAGTCCCGTGGGGAGAGCTCCATCAGGTTCGGCCGCTCATCGAGAGCACCGAGGACGTCGCTTTCCTGAACGAACCGCGGGTCGACCATGTCGAACTCGAGAATCGGACGAACCGGAACGAGCTCTGACGGGCTCTTGGAAACGGACGCGTTGAGCCCTTTCAAACACGCCAGCGGTTCCACGTTCATGAGATCGAGTTCGAGGAATGCATCGCGCGAGACGCGGACGGTCACGAGGTGGGGTTTAATCGGCTTGCCCGTGGCTGGGTCGATCGTGTCAACGTATCCGTTGAACACGATCGTCTCGATCTTCGTGTCGCGATCGGCTTGGAACAGCTCGTGGACCGATCTCAATGCCGTCTGCGCTACTGCAAGCGAGTAAAGCCGCTTGACTTGGGCAGCCGGTCGCGGACTGTCATCGATCCCGTCGCGCGCCTTCACATATCTATAGGACTTGATCGCCGGCACGATCGAGATCGGCGGCAGCTCGAACTCAACGACGAGTTGGCGAGACTCCGGCACGAACGCCAGCCTGTGCTTCTTCGAGAACCCGCCCGGATATGAGCTCTGCTCCAGAACCAGCGAGAAGTAATCCACGATTGCTTCAGGCTCCGCGGCGTCAAACCGGATGCGCAAGTCATCGATCTCACCGCTATGAGCATCCGCTTTCGCCCTTATCCCCGCGACCATGGCTTCGTACTCCTGCTGGGCAGCGTCGAGCATGACGATCCGTTCACGCTCCCGCACCTTGTGGGCGGCAAGGTCGGCCTCACAGCGTGCCTTGGCCTCCTCCACGGCGCGCGCATGCTTCTTCCCAGCACCCGGAACAAGCTTTCCCATCCCGGACGGGGGTGCGGGGAGAAAGCTCTCGATCCTCGGAGCCGATTCACCGACCGCCAACGCGCCCGGTTGGAACGGCGGTATCGCCGGATTCTCCTTTAACCCTTCCAAGTCAACAAACGCATCCATCTCAAGAGCTGTCGCAAGGAGCGTCTCGAGAGAATTCTCAACCGCAGTGAGCCACTCATTGCGCTGCTTTACTTCTGCGATACGTGCCTCGCCGTACAGTCGCTTTCGCTCTTTCTCCTCGGCGTTACGGGCCTGCTCGTACGCCTTGCGGGCCCTCTCCGCCTCTTTGAACGCCGCCATCTGAGCACGCTCACGCACCGCCGCTTGCTTCTGCAGCTCGCGCTGGCGCTGAGCAGCTCGCTGGGCATAAGACGATCGACGCGCCACGACCACAACCTACGAAAACCGAGCCCGTAGCTCAAGCCCCATCGCGTATCCGACCCCGTGAGCTCAGAGCTCGTCGACGGCCGGGCCCACAAGGACTCGTGCGGAAAGACGGCGCCGCCTATGCGAGCCACAGGCGTCGGCCGGTTGCCGGCGCCGGCGCTGAGCTCGGATCGCGGCGAACCCTATCCCGCGGCAGGGACGGCGCTGACGATCCAGATCGTGGCTCGCGGCGGGTCTATTTCTGGCATGCCGCCGGTGCGCACGGCCCAACGCCGGTGAAGCCTCCACCATAAGCCCGCCCTAGGAGGATCCGACCCTGGATTGGAGGCAGCCCGCTGCCTCGTGACGCGGTCTGACCAAGGGAAGCTGTGCAGAGCTCGCAACTCGTCACACGGCCGCATCGGCAGGGGCTAGGCTGCGGGGCCGGGACATGCGGTGGATGCTGGTCGCTCTGGTGCTGGCGGCGACCCTCATGGGGTGCGGTACTGAAACGCGGACCGTCACGTTCACCAAGCCCGCGGTCTCCCCGCGGCCGTCGACGAGCGCGACCACGCCCTCAACGGCAGCGACGAAGAACAGTTCGACCACGGCGACGAGCAGCACGACCGCGGCCGGGTCGGCAGACGGTGGCGGAAGGTTCGAATCCTGCCCGCCCGGTCAGCAGTGGGTGGTCGCTGGCCAAAAGTGCATTCCGTCCATGTCGCCGCCGAGCAGCCTGGCGAACACCTGTGCGCCGTACATCGACACCGAACCGTGCATGGTGCTGGCCTCGGGCGGGTGCCCCGCCGGCTACACGAAGGCCCCGGGCACGACCAAGGTCTGCCTCGGGCCGACGTCGCAGACGACCCAGGCCGCACAGACACCGCCGTTGGATTGCGCCCCGGGGTCCTACGTGGCAAGCTCGAACGACGGGCGGGGCGGGTGTGTGTACGTCTGGTCCTCGGGCTTCCGGCTGACCTCCCCGCCCGGTGCGCACCTCGTGTCGTCCTACTACGACGCGGCAGGCTGCGAGAACTTCGTGTGGTCAAACGGCGGCGTGACGCACGCCTGCTAGGGCTGAGACGCACGGCGCCCGGACCGGTCTTGGCCTGGTTGTCGAAGACGGCATGAGCCAGGCCCGCGTTCGTTTCCGAGAGAGGTGACATGCCGCCGGGCGGGCGATGACTGGCTTGCCATCCCGACCGACCGATCAGGGTCGGCGTCGAAGGAGCGATCGTCAGGATCGTTCGCCGGGGATCGGGGGCAGTCGACAGCGGCGCCCCACGAAGCGTGCGAACCTGGGCCGCTCGGGCTGGCGATCTGGCACCCTCACTGCGTTCGATGGTCAGTTGGTTCGTATCCACGCGAGGAAGAAGACGTACGCCTAGCTTCGCGGCAACCTGCGCTGGTCCGTGCCCAACGTCCGGTCATTTGCTTACGGTTTTCTCGATGGACGCGATGAAACAGTGGCTGCAAGCGTGGCTTGGCGGCTCGCCCGTCGTACAAGAGCCGCCACCAGATATCCCGCCCGATTTGCAGCCTACGGATCTCGAGCAAGCAGTTCTTGTCCACTGGCTGCTCACACACCAGAAGGACTGGATGGTGCGACGCGTCGAGAACTTTCAGCTTCTCGACGATCGCACCGTGGTGCGTCGAACCAGCTTCGACTTCCAGTTGCCGCGAGAGATCGAGGGCCGTCCGGTGTTTCCCACCCTCCGCCTCATCCCGCTAACGACCCTGGCCAAGAAGAAGCTCGTCGCGTTCGATCTTCGTAACGAAAGGGGAGACACGCTCCCTCTCCTAGATACGCGAGATAACGCCGCGGTCGCCGCTTCCGCGCTCACCATGCTCGCTGAATCGGTGATCGACAGGCCGGTCCATCCCGAGACTCGACGGCTCCTGACGAACATCAGTGGCATGCCGACAGCTGCGGCTCGAGCTGAGCACGACCGAATGGCAGCGGGCCGGATGCCGAACGGCGACCCCGCGGCCTCCAATGTAAGGGCCGAGTGGGATGAGTTGGTTAGTCATCCGGTGATGCAGCAGCTGCTCAGTCGACTCGCGAGCGAGTTCATCCTTCTCACGCCCGCCTCGAAGCCATTCTGGGCGCGCCGCGTCCTCAAGATGAGCTACCAGGAGACATACGGTCCCGCGACTGATCTCGGTGCAGTGCCGTGGCTGGGCGTACGACTGGGCTGGTCGCCCGTCGTCATCGAGTTCGACGCTCCGGCCACTGGTCGATGCTTCTCGTATCACGCCGAGCTAACGGCGCCACAGAATTCAGAGCTCCTTGCGCTCTACGTTGATGACGGCGAGGACGGGCTGCAGTGGGACTGGGAGCCGCAGACCGCGCCACCTGCACGAGGAACCCTTCACGTGCAAGTCCGGGAGGGCGACGGTGAAAAAGAGGGGCGGGTTCTCGCGATACTTCGAGCCCGGCGCAGCGGCTTTCTCCTGCCGTCCGTGATGACCTGCGCGCTTGCGTTCGGACTGCTGTTAGGAACGCGGCTCCAGCTTGCTGCTCTTTCACAATCCGTCGAGGCCGGGTCGGCGCTTCTGCTGATCGTTCCTGCCGTGATGGCCGCTTACCTGCTCCGTCCAGACGAGCACGCGTTGGTCACGACGATCCTACGCGGCGTTCGAACGATGGTTGTGATATCTGCCACATGTGCGGTGTCCGGCGCGGCGCTGCTTGTGGTGAAGCTGCAGACGTCCTGGCTAGACTTTGTATGGACGGGCTTGGTTGGCGTCAGCCTCTTGATGCTTCTGGGGACGGTCGCGAGTTTGACTCGACCTCGGGCCAGCTACATCCGATGAGCCGGGCGTTTCTAATGCTCCGTCCCTGATCGTCCGATTATTGCCCTAAGCTTCCCATTTAGAGATGGTTTTCGTCAGTCGCAGACATAATTCTGGAGCCTCAGAGGAGTCCATCCGGCAACGTCTCCAAGAGGCTAAGCCGGCGCTACGGATTGACTCGGCCGAGGGGGCCAACAGGGAGTTCCCTGGCATCTCAGAGTCTGATGCGTTGCAGGAAGTCGACCGACTGACTCGTAAGTCGCTCGACCGGCTCGCTCCCCAGCCCTAGCGAGGCGAGATGAGCAGCACCGATGTGCTGCGATGCACCCTTGTCGCCGCCTTGGCCGGCTTTGTGGTCGTTCTGTCGTTTGGGACGGCATGGCTCGTCGACGATCCAACCAGTGCCGCCGATTCCGGATCCGCAAGGCTCGTCGGAGCCGTCCGCGAGTTCTACGCAGACGGTCGGGGCGGAACGCTCGCAGAAGCTCGGTTGCTGCCAGGGCGCAACTGGCAGATGCTTCGGGCGTTCGGACCAGGGACGCCGCGCTGGCAAGTCCGAGAGGCGCTGAACCGATCTGGACAGCTCCCCGAGCTGGTGCCACCTGATGAGACGCTGCTCGCATTCTCGGGGCGGCTGGAGCTGACCACAGTCGAAGTGCCAACGAGCGAACTTGTTGTTCGTTGTCTCCCAAGCCCGGCCGGACTGCCTCGCGCAACGCGATTTCACGTAGTCCTCGGCAGCGGGGGGAGCCTGTCGCTTGTCCCAGCCGCATTTGAGATCGGCGGGCATGGCATCTGCGTCCGCATTCCCGGTACCGGAAGTTAGCCGCGCGCCGCCGCGATCTTTCTAGCCGCGTCGCTCCACGCTCCACGATCGTTATGGCGACACGGGCTTGAGGATTCGGCCATCGATTCGGCGGCGATCCCCTCGCGCGATAGATGGCGATCGGTCTAAGCGCGTACGATCGGATCCGTCCAGCGCCGGAACCAGGCGGCGCCTCTCCCTTGAGGAAGGCTTCCCCGCATCCGGCTCGGGACAGCGTCTGGCCCGTGAAGTGCGCCGCCTTCTGCGCGAGCAGCGACGTCGCCGACTACCGAGATGCCGGCTCTGCCCGCAACACTCTGGTGCTGCCGTCGGCGTACGCCAGCACGACCGCGCGACCTTCATCCACGGCGTTCTTGATCGCGTCGACAGCCCCGGGCGCCTCGGCGTCGATGAACGCGGCGGTGTCCGGGTAGGGCGACCGCCCCTCGATCGCGAGCTCGATGGCTTCGTCCATCGCCCGAGCCGCAGGGGTCCGCTTGTCGTCGGTCGTCAGCTCTGCCGCCATGACGCGATCATCGCTTCGTAGGAGGTGTCGATCTGGCGCATCGCCGCACGCATTCCCTCACCGAGGGTACCGGCGTCGAAGATCTCCGCCGGCTGTTTGCCGCCGCCGCGCGTGTACCGGTGCATCTCGTTGACGCCGTGCGTTCCGTCGTAGACGCGGACAGTCTCCGGGCCCGCGCCCTCGTCGACGACGAGCACCACCGAGTAGTTCGTGACCGCTCGGCGATCGGTGCCGAACTCCACGCGGATGGACGCGCCGAGCGCGGCGTCGAGCAGCCGGCTGTAGTCGGGCGTCACGCCGGCGCCGGTATGCCGGCGGCTGCGCGGTCGGGCGCGTCGGCCGAGAAGATCCGCGACAGCTTTGCCGCGTCCTCCGCGGCCGGCCGCGCGTGCAGATAGCGAGCTGTGGTACGCGAGTCGGCGTGGCCCATCATCGCCTGGACGTTGACCAGGTCGAAGCCCTGTGCCGCGAGTGTGCCGAATGTGTGGCGCAGGTCGTGGAAGCGAAGCGCCGGCATGTCGGGGTTCTCGGCGATCGCTGCATCACGTGCAGCCTTGAAGCGGCGACGCAGCGCCGAGCCGTCAAGGTGCTCTCCCGTCCGCGAGCAGAACACGAGATCGGAGTTGCGCGTGAACATCGGCCGCTGCGACAACCTCGCGAGTGCCTGGGCCGGCTGCTCGGCGAGAGGGACTGTCCGGCCCCTTCGCCCTTTCGGGCTGTCCTCCTCCCCCAGCGTGTAGGCGCGCTGGACGTGAAGGCGCTGCGCCTCCCAGATCACGTGCCGCCAGCGCAGCGCGAGCAGCTCGCCCATTCGCAGGCCGCTGAAGGCTGCGACGATGATCAGGCACGCGTCCTGGTCGTCCTCGCGGCGGCGGATCTCCTGTTCGCCCTCCCCCACGCTCATCCTCACGAGCTCGCGGTGCGCGCCTCGCCGCGCGGCCTCGGCGATGGCCAGGACCTCGGAAGGGGTGTAGGTCACGATCTCAGCCGGGTCGGGCTCGCGCCGCTTCTCCGTCCCGGCCACCGGGTTCAGCGGGAGCGCGAACGTGTCCGCCCGGCAACCGAAGGCGAACACGCCGTGCATGACCGCCCGGTGAGCATTGACCGCCCGTGATGAGAGCTCCGGTTCGCGATCGAGCTGCGTCAGCCAGCGAGACACCTCACGTGTCGTGATTGATGCCGCCGTGCGTCCTCCGAAGGCCGACATGATGCGCGCCTTCCCCGCCCGGCCGCGCTTGCGTCGCGCCTCCCCCGGCTGGCGGAGCATCGCTGCGTAGCCGGTGACCGTCGAGCGCTTGCAGCCGCCGACGGTGCGACGATGCTCGAGCCAAGCCGCCGCGACCTCGTCGAACGTGACGGTCAGCGCCACGTCCGGATCGTCCGCGCGTGCGCGCTCCTCGCGGGCTCGCTCCACGAGTTCGCCGACGCTGGCCAGGGCGCTGTCTTCGGTGAAGAAGCCCGCCGGGGGTCGGCCCCGTCGTTTGATCCATCCGGGGTGCCGGGTCGCGCGACGGTGGCCCGGAGGCATCTCCCCGCGCTCCACCCACGCCGGCCCGACTCGCTTCTTCACCTGGGCGCCACCGGGCTCGCGCCACTTCACGAAGTACGCCGGGCCATCGGCTCGCTCGACGGGCGGGAGCAGGTGGATAGTGGGGGGAGGAGACAACGACTGAGGGACCGCAGACAGAGGGCCGGAGGGCCGAGCATACGCGCCGATCCAGACGCCAGGAAAGTCAACCAGTTTGGTGGGGTACCACTCGGGTACCAAACCCATCCTGAACAGCCATAGAAAAACGCCCCGTCCCATAAGGGAATCCCCCGTGTTTACTGAACCTGACCTCCCTTTTGAGCTTTGCCATGCAGAAGGTCGAGGGTTCGAGTCCCTTCAGCCGCTCTCACAGAAGCCCCGCAAATCGCGGGGTTTTTTGTTGCCCGGGGCATGTCGATTCCCCAATGCGCGGGGTTGTACAACAACTCTGTACAACAAATGGCGCCCTGGAGCGTCTGCCGGCCCGGAGGCGAGGTGCCGCTCGCGGCAGACGCGGAAAGGATGCGGAGTTTGGCGACCGCAATCGTGGCATTGCGCAAGCGCGCTCGGCGGCTCGGAAGGGCTGCCGGGAATGCAATCGTGCGGCCCACGTCTTGCCGAACGATCGGCGTGATTCAGATGTCGCCGAGGCGGTCGCCCGCGTCGAGCGGGGCCGGGATGGCGAATGCGATCGTCCGCGGTGCCAGGCGCTCGCCCCCGTGGACGAGCGGGGAGACTGACGGACTGGGGTGACGTGCTTGCTGGTGGCGGGCGTGCGCGTTTGCATCACGTCGCGGGCGCGGGTTAGGCTCGTCGCCGCGAGCGGCCGTGAAAGACGAATCAACTGGACAGCTGTTGGTGAGGCGTGCGATCTGGGCGATGGCGTCGCTGATCGGAGTGCTGGCTGCTGCCGTGGGCGCGCTCGGCGTGTGGTCGGCGTCGGCCAGCACGGTCAGGCCGAGTCTCGGCCGGACGATCGAGCTGGCACCGGTTAGCGGGCAGGTGTTCGTGCGTTTGCCGGGGGCGTCTCGCTCTGTGGCGCTCGTGCATCAGATGGTGGTACCGGTCGGATCGCGCATCGACACGACCCACGGCACGGTCGATCTGACCTCTGAGGGTCCCGCCGCGGCCGGACTCCAGAAGGGCGTGTTCGGTGGCGGCGTGTTCATCGTGCAGCAGCCCCGCAGCGGCCAGACGAATCTGATCCTGACCGGCGGGACGCGCCCGGCCGTCTGTGTGTCCGGGCGGGGGAGCTCGGCGCGGGCCGCCAACCTATCGCCGCGAGTGTTGCGGTTGCTGCACGCCAGTGCCCACGGGCGGTTCACGACTCGCGGGCGCTACGCGGCGGCCACCGTCCGCGGCACGATCTGGACTACGGCCGACACTTGCGCGGGAACGACCATCTCCGCCCAGAAGGACAGCGTCGATACGACGGCGAACACGCTCCCGGAGTCGGTGCACGTGCCGCTGACGGCGGGCGAATCGGTCACCTACCGGTGCGCCACGCGCGCCGCGGGCCCGGTGAGAAAGGCGTACTGCGTCGTCGTCCTGACCTCGAACGCGCCGGCGCCGAACCAGCCGGCCTTCTCGACATTCCTGGCCACGACCAATCCCGCCCAGTCGGCCCAGCTCTGCGTCCAACCCCCGGGCGCCGCCACGCCACAGTGCACCACCTACCCGCTGTCGCATCCCACCGACCTCGGCCTGCGTGACCTCAACGTCGCCTGCCCCGCCAGTCAGGGTCCCGGCCTCTATCGGATCGCGTACCGTCTCGACGGGGTGGCGCTCGGCTCTCCGTTCGATTATCAGGCGCCGCACATCCGGTTGGGGCAAGGGCCGTGCCAGAGCTTCCTCGGCCAGTTGAAACAGGGGCCGGACACGGCCGCCCTTCACGCGAACGTCAAGCTCGTGAACGACTACTCGTTGCTCTCGCCCGCGATCGCGCAGTGGCTGGGACTGGCATTGACGCCAACGGGCGCTCCCGGCTCAGAGCAGGTGCGGGGCATCGTCTATGCCGACCAGAACGGCGCCCCCGGCGCGCTCGTCGCGGCGACGAAGCCGGTGACGATCCGCCGCACGAGCGCGTCGACGCTCTACCCGCTGTTCTTCCCCCAGGCGCTCCACCTGAGCCCTGGCACCTACTGGCTCGGGCTGCTGACAGGCGGCGACTCGGGCGTCGCTGGAGTCCTCGTCTTCCCAACTCGACACTCAGCGCCGGCGAACACCAACCCCTTCGCCGCCGGCCCCAGCAACCCGTTCGGGCCGATCGCCAGCGTCGCCAACACCCAGATGACGCTGCTCCTGCACTACCAACTCGCGCCCTGAAGAACGGGACGGGCGATCCGCTGCTTATCGAACCCGGCAGGCGCTGCTGTCCGACGCCTCAGTGACGTAGTCACTGAGGCGTCGGACCACAACTCCCGGCCTGGTTCGGCGAGGAGCAGCCACGTGCCCGTAGCGTCTCGCGTCGCCTCTCCACCAGCTTCGCGGCTGTCTCGGCGGACAGGGAATTGGCCGCTCCTTTCGACGCGTCGCGATCGTCTCAACGGGCCGAACCCGAACGAGCGAGTGCCTGGCGATCCGATCGCCATCGTGGCTGCCGGCGGACGCGCGGTCCGTCGCCAACGCGCTCGCCTGGTCCGGCGGCTGGTGGCGAATGCAATCGTCACGCGCGGCCTCGCCTGCGACGCGCCTGTCGCCGAATGCAGGGCCGCCACCGGAGTGGAGTCATCCGAGTCTAGTGCATAGGCAGAATCCGCCCGGAGTCAGGCGGGCTGCCGCTCGCGCCGCCAGTCCCCTGCCGACTCCGCAGAAGCAGTGGCCGTCGGGTCAGTACGTCCCTTTGCGGAGGGTCCCGGTCGCGATCGGCGGTCGGCTGACGGATCGCTATGTCGGGGCGGTTGCAATGAGACGCGCACGGGAGCGCCTGAGGGCCAGCGGTCCGTGCCAGGCGTTCGCGAGTTGACGGCCAGGGGTGTCATGACGCGAGACCGAAGGCATGCCCGGTAAGCGTCAGCACTCCGTGCCTCGGTTCCTGGCGGGGCGGTTCGTCATAGACCCGTCGGGACAAGCGCTCGCTCATCTGCAACCGAGACGTAGCCGGCCAACACGAGCTCCCCGTCCATCTCGTCGGGGACTACTGTGCGGCGGTCGTCTGGAGTGAGCGGCCAGTTGCTCGGATGCCCAGCAGGATCAGTCCCGCAGTGACGAAGCCCGAGATTGCCATCACGACAAATGCCCCCGAGAAGCCCCACGCCGCGCTCGCGCCGCCGAGGATGATGACCGGCGCGAGCGCTCCGCCGACGTGCCCGAGCCCATCAGTGAGGGCCACGCCGGTCGCCCGGGCGTTGGTCGAGAACTGCTCTGCCGTGTAGGTGTAGAGCATCGGGACGAGCAGTCCGATCGTCGTCGAGGCGATGAAGCCGAAGATGATGATGATTGCGGGCGATACGAAGAAGCCGATGATCAGGAGCGAGATTCCCCAGGCCACGGCGAACGCGGCGGCGGAGAACTTGCGCTCGACGCGGTCGCTGAAATGCGTGGTGGCGTACGCGCCGACCAGGAACCCGATGCCCGAGACGATGAGGTAGGTCGTGCTGTCCGCGAGGCTGTAGCCCTTGTCCACGAACAGCGTCGGGGCGAGCGTGAGCCAGCCGTAGTTGCCGATGTAGTAGACGAACCAGATGGCCACGAACAGGGCCACGCGCCCGGACATCGGCGGACGCAGCAGCGCCCTGACCGGGAAGCGCTCGGCCGGCGCTTCCTCGGCAACCGGCTCGGCTCGGGGAAGCTCCTCGTCCATGGCCTCGCGAGCTGTCTGCTCGGCCACGGCGACCGCCTCGCCGGCCTCCTGCGTGCGGCCCTGGGTGACCAGCCAGGGCGGAGAGGCCGGCATTCCGCGGCGCAGGAACAGGATCGTAACGCCGCCCAGCGCCCCGATCAGGAACAGCACCCGCCAGCCCGCCGCGAAGCTCGGCACCAGTGCCCGCGCGACGAACGGCACCGTCGCAAAGCCGGCGTAGGCGGCAGTGGTCGCCCAACTCGTGTAGCGACCGCGCAACGGCGCCGGAGAGATCTCCGCAATGTAAGTCGTGACCGCGGCGATCTCAGCGCCGATCCCCATGCCCGCGATGAACCGGAAGACGATCAGCATGACCACCCCGGAGCTCAATGCGGTGAGGGCCGTGCCGACGGAGAACACCCCCACCGAGATCCCCAGGCTCAGCTGGCGGCCCCACTTGTCGCCGATGGTGCTGTCAGCAAACGCCCCGATGATGTAGCCGATCAGGCTGCTGGTGACCGAGAGAGCCACCGTGCTCTTCGAGACATGGAACTGCTTGGCGATGACCGGCAGGGCAAATGAGATCGTGACGATGTCGAAGAACGCAAAGAAATAGCCCGCGCCGACGATCCACAACAGCTTGCGCTCATAGGGCCACACCGGAATTCGATTCAGGCGCGCAAGCGGACCGGGCCGGCGCCGACGAGCCCCCCGAGACTCGGGCGGAGCCTCGCGCCCATCGTGAGGAAACCTCGACTCCATCAGCCTGTCTCACGCAACGATACTCGCACGGTCGCACCAACCAACTACCGCTCCGGGGATCCCGAGTCGATGGTGGGCTCTAGACGCTTTGAGTCCATGGCGGTTGGCGCCGTCATGCGCCCATCCGCGACCCCGCGCCGCCTCGCAGAGAACCGAACGCCTCACCCTTTTGGAATGGCTCGAGCGCGACGACCCGGGCGGCGAGCCACCCAGCCTGGGCTCGGCACAGATACTTCCAACGGCGTGGTCATGGCAAGGGCCCGAGGAGCCGCTGCCGGTGGGCGAGCGTTGAGCGAAGCTGAATCGAAAATAGCCTTCGGGCCCCGGTTTCGCGGCCGTGCGAAGGTGAACGCGGACTTCAATCTCCTCACCGCCGCGGTCAACCTTGCCCGCTTCGCCACGCTCGGTGTCACCAGCGACACTGTCCTGGTCGCTCCAAGCGCCTGAGACGCCCACGGCCCGGAAAACCGGGTTCAACCAACACTTACCAAGCCACACCGCGCCGAAGTCACACCACCACAACCGCGCGAGCGCCGCCAGCGCCAAATCACCTCGTCAGTTAGCGCGCGTGATCGGGTTGGTGGCGAAGCGCGGTTCGCGTCGCCGTCGGCCTCGGGGGCCCGCTGGCGAGCCCGGATCAGGTAATTCCGGGGGATTCCGCCGTGGCCGCTCGAACGGCAAATCCAAGGAGCGGGAGCGTCGCCGGACGGTCTGCTGAGGTCGTTCTCGGTCATTGGTCCGCGGCTGTCAAATCCGATCTGATCTGGGGCGGGCGATACTTCTGTGCATGACCGGTCGGTTGTGCGCCCGTACCGTGGCGGCAAATGGGTTGCAGTTCGGTGTCTTGGAGGCGGGGAGTGGGCCGCTCGCTCTGTGTCTTCATGGGTTTCCTGACTCAGCTCACACCTGGCGGTTTCTGTTGCCGGCGTTGGCCGATGCTGGTTATCACGCGGTGGCGCCGTTCATGCGCGGGTACGCGCCGACGGAGGTTCCGGCGGATGGCTGCTTCCGGGTCGGGGCGCTCATCGCCGATGCAGTTGGCTTGCACGACGCGCTGGGCGGCGACAATCAGGCCGTTTTGGTCGGCCACGACTGGGGCGCCGAGGCGGCGTACGGCGCCGCCGCGTTCGCTACGGATCGCTGGCGGCGGGTGGTGACCCTCGCCGTTCCACCGCTCGCGCTCGACGCGAAATTGTTCGGCGACTACGATCAGCTCAAGCGCTTCTTCTACTTGTTCTTTCTGAAGACTGCGTCGGCTCAATCTGCAGTGGCGACCGGGAACATGGCGTTCCTTGACCGGCTATGGCAAGACTGGTCCCCCGGTTACGACGCACGCGACAATCTCCGTGACGCGAAGCGATGCCTTTGCGACGAGGCGAACCTCGCGGCGGCCATCGGGTACTACCGAGCTGACGAGCCTGGGGTGTATGACTTCCGCGTCGATGGGGCGTACGCGGCTGAGGAGGCAGCGCTGGCAAGTGCTCCGCCCCAACCGACGCTGTACCTGCATGGGGATCGCGATGGTTGCATCGATCTCGCGCTCGTGGCCGATGCCGGGGACCACCTTGCGCCTGGGTCGCGAATGGAGGTCATCGAGAGCGCTGGCCACTTCCCGCACGTCGAACAGCCGGCAGCGGTGAACGCCAAAATTCTCGCGTGGATCAGCGCGTGACCGCGGAGTTGCGACTTTCGGTGGCTCAGCCGCCGATCTTTCATCGCTCCAAAGCGGCCAGCCAGCCGCCGCGGCCGGCAAAGGCGTGAAGCGGCAGCGCGCCGTAGCAGCAGGTCTTCCCTCTCCTGCTCTGGTGCACCGAGGCAACGCCCGACGAGATTGCCTATGCAAAACGCGCGTCTGCGCCCCGGGGAAGCCGGCCCGCTATCGGCGATTAGAGCGATCCCCTTTGCCCGGAGGGACCCGCCCGGCGTGACCGGGTTTGTCCGGGGAGCAGTCGTTCCGCCGCTTACTCTGGTCGCGAGATCGCTGCTCCTTGACATGAAAAGCGGCCGCGGTATCGCATCGGCGGCGTCCTTCCTGAGCCAGCCGGGAGCAGACACCCCGGGGCGGTCGAGAGCGCGGTATCCCGACTCGGTCCCGTGGGGAAAGCACGAGGTTTCAGCGTGGCGCGCCGTCACTTGACGTGGGATCGGGTACGACGCAGTGGTTGTGTTGTGTTCCGACGTTGGTGATTTCGGCTTCGATGAGGTCGCCGGGTTGCAGCCACCGGTTGGCGTGGTGGGCGGCGTTCCCGGCGGGGGATCCGGTGAGCAGCAGGTCCCCGGGGTACAGCTCGACGGTCCGCGAGGCGTATGCGATGAGCTTGTCGACGGTGTGGATGAGGTCGGCGGTGGTTTCGTCTTGCATGACTTGCCCGTTGACCCGGAGGGTGAGGCGCAATTGGCTGGGGTCGGGCACTGCGGAGCGGGGGACGATGTAGGGGCCGGTGGGGAAGTAGGTGGGCCGGTTTTTGGCTGCGATGAGGTCTGAGTAGGGGAAGTTGCCGCCGCGGGCGACTTGGTCGCGGACGGTGATGTCGTTGGCGACGGTGTAGCCGGCGATGTGGTCCATCGCGTCCTCGGGAGTGATGTTGCGTCCGCCGCGGCCGATGATGACTGCCAGTTCGAGTTCCCAGTCGTGTTGCGTTCCGGGCCCCCAGAGGATGATGTCGTCGTGGGCGCCGCACAGCGCGCTGGGGATCCCGGCGAATAGGAAAGGCTCGCGATTGGCAAGCTCGCTGGCTTCGTCCTCGGCGGCGTGGCGCAGTTCGTCGTCGGAGCGCCCGTCGTTCTGACGGCGTAGGTGGGCGAATGCCATCTGCACGATGTGGCGGTGGTAGTTGGCGCCGGCGCAGAGGATCTGGCGGGGAACGATCGGCGCACAGGGATGAAGCTCGAAGATTGGTTGGGCTGTGTCGGTGGCGTCTGCGGCGAGTTGCTGGAGGCGTGGGAGGTTCGCGTCCCACGCCTCGAGCAGCTGCAGAGTCGAAGTGTGCGGCCCGAAATGTGGGCGCAGGTCGCTGACATGCTCGTTGACGACGAGGCCGGGGAAGGCGGCCGCGCCGTTGTGGGCGAATGTGCCCAGAGCGAAGGTGGGAGTGGCCATTTGGGTGTCAGCTCCTGACTGTCGGTGGCGTCACCGTCTGCGCTTGGGCGATTGGGAACCAGGCTGTGGGTGGCGGGCGGGCGGTTAGGTCGGATGGGGTCGTGAGCGCGCGGGCGTGTCAGCGGGGCGTTGTGTCCCACGCGATCGGTAGCCCCCGGAAGCCGCTGAACAGGCCGGTGGTGCGCGGCGGCGCGAGCTCGGTGAGCCGCAGCCCGGGGAGATGCACGGCGATCGCGTCGATGGCGATAACAGTTTCTTGGCGGGCGAGCTTTGAGCCGATGCAGAAGTGCGACCACTTGCCGAACGTAAGCGTCTCAGCGGCGTCGGCTCGACCGGGACAGTACGCGGAGGCGTCCTGGAACCGCGCGGGGTCTCGGTTGGCGGCTCCGGCGTGCAGGGCGATGATCGTGTGTTTGGGCACGTCGACGCCACCGATGTGGGTGTCGTGGGTGGCGATCCGTGTCTGAAGGATCGGCAGGGTGTTGAGCAGCCGCATGCATTCGTCAACGATCGCGGGGATGCGAGCGCGATCGTCGAGGACTTCCTGCCAGCGGCTGGGGTCAGCAAGCAGATAGTGGATGATGTTGCCGATCATGAGCACGGGCTGATCGAGCGCGAGCAGCACGTGGTAGGTGACTTTGAGAATGTCGCGTTCGGGGATCGCGGCGTCCTTGTAGCTGAGCAGCTCGGAGATGAGGTCGCCGGTCGGGTGCGCTTTGCGCGCCGCGATGATCGACAGCACGTATTCGCGACATTCGGCTTGGTGCTCGGCGATCCTGGTGAGCTGAGCGTCGGTCAGCTCGATGAGCCCGAGCGCCGCCAGAAACAGGGTCTGGGACTCCTCGCAGAACGCTTGCGCGAGCGGGAGCCCGTCTTGCTCCAGGCCGATCACGTCGAGCGCGAGCATGCGGATGACGTAGGGGTGGCAGAAGTCGGCGATGAGGTCACCGCGGCCGTGGGGTGCAAGCGTGTCGAGGAGCCGATCGGCGGTATGCCGGACGCGCGGCAGGCGGTTGGCGATCGCGGCGCCGGTGAGGGTTTGCGCGGTGGCCTTGCGCGCCACGGGGCGGTTCCATTGTTCGCTACCAAACAGCATCGAGCCTTCCCACGGCCACCCGTCGGGTAGTCGCGCGCGAAGCCGATCAGGGACGGGCGGCAACCGCGGGTTGACTGATTCGGGGGTCTCGAACGTGCGTGGCTGGCGGAGGACTTCAAGGACGTCGGCGTGGCGGAGTACGAGCAGCGACGGTTGCTGTGTCGCGGTGGCGCCCGGGACGACTGGATTGATGGCGGTGGTGAACGTCGGCCGGGTGCCCGCGAGCGCGTCCCACCCGGGATAGGGGTCGGCGTGCTGCTCGGGCGACCTCGGGTCCCAGTGCTGCGCGAAGTGCGGGTCGGGGTGCGTCGCGAGGGCGCGCTCGGTCGGTGAAACGGGGGGCGGGGCTGGCTTGGTCGGCATAGCGTTCAGCTTCTCCGGGCGATCGAGACACCTGACGGACCGTGGAAGAGGTGTCGTGCGCGGGGTGCCGGTCCCTCGAGCCGCCTCGGCGCGTCGAGACTGGCCACGAGCTCCTGGATCGCGGCGACGAGCATCGTATGCGCGGCCTTGACGGCCAGGCAGGCGTGCTCTCCGCGCCCGGAGGTCAAGAGCTGCTGTGCGCTGGCGCGTCCGGGCTGGTAGCTGGCCGCGTCGGTAAAGACGCTCGGATCGAGGTTCGCGGCGCCGGAGTGAATGCCGACGATCGGCCCCTCGGGCACGGGGGCTCGTCGGCGAGCAGTCTCGCCAGCGCGCCGGCGTCGGTCAGGTAGCTGACCTTCATCCTGTCCGAGTTCATCGTGCCGGTCTCCTCGCGCATCCACATCCGCCCCGCGAGGTGCTGGCGCCGCCCGATCGCCGGCCCGAACGTAACCGGCATGCCATACCGAACTCCTGGGGCGGCGACCCGAGCCGCGCCAGCGAACCGGCGCAATGCTCATCGCTCAGACCCCCGGGGGCAACTCGAACGGCAGGTTGGGCATCGGGTCCGGCCGATACCGGTTGGACATCGTGCCCTCGCGGATCTCGGCCAGCGTCATGCCCGCGGCGCGGTCGGCCTGGACGCGCTCCGGATCGAAGAAGTGCCCCAGCGGGTTCTGGTGGAACTCCGGCGAGCTGAGCACGTACTCCTTGGACTCCTCCCAGCTGTCGAAGTTATCGGCCTGCAACTCGACCGCGTTACCGTCAGGGTCGTGGTAGTACAGCGACAGCGTCATCCCGTGATCCAGGCACATCCGCGGCGTGATCCCGAGATCACGAAGCCGGACGTAGGTGTCCATCAGCTCGTCGAACGAGCCGTACTCGAACGCTAGGTGGTCGATCCCGCTGTGCGCCCGCTTCTCCGGATCGTCCGTGATCTCCGGGAAACTCAGCAACGCTAGCCGATGGTTGGCGGCGTCGTTGGTTAGCCACGCGCCCATCGGGAACTCGTAGACCACCGTCAGCCCCACGACGGTGCCGTACCAGTCAATCAGCTCCGCCTGGCGGGTCGTGCGCAGGTTGACATGGTGCAGAGTGGGTTGAAGTGCTTCGGGCATGCGCTGTGTCTCTCCTTGTGTCTCAGTCGATGCCGGCGCCGACTGGCCCGGTGACGGCGGCGCGCAGCTCGTCGACGAGGACCGGCAGTTCCGTCGCATTGGTCACTGCGCCAAAGGCGTAGCCATCAGGACGCGCGATGAACGCGGCAACGCCTCGGTCAACCATCCACCGCGTCAGCGGACCGTCGACGTCCGTCAAGCCGTCTGGCACCGACGAGTCGAGGCTGACCGAGTGGGCGCCCAAATCACGCAGGAATCGAAGCTGCGCGTCATCCAGCCCCGTGGTCGGGTCGCCGCGAGCGGACACAAGCGCGAATCCGCCACCGACGATGTCGTCAAACCGGCCCGACCGGCCGTCCGGCGCGCGGACGGTGCCCTGGACGGTCAACTGTCCAGCAACCGACCCCGGCCGCGGCGGCGCCTGAAGGGTTCCCTCAACGAGGCCAGGGAGCGGCGGTGGCGGCGGGACCTCGCCAGATCGAAAAGCGGCGTCGCGGCCGGCCGCGCGATCGGGATCAAGCTCGCACGACACCCGCCCCATCGCGATCGACAGTTCGATCAACGCTTGTGCGTGAGGTAGGCGCTCGCTGGTATACGCATCCAGCAACCCCTCGCCCGCGACGCCGCGCAGGAGCAGATCGAGCCGCCAGGCAAGATTCGTGGCATCGCGCAGGCCCGTGCACATGCCCTCGGCCATGAACGGCGGCATCGTGTGCGCCGCGTCGCCCGCCAACACCACCCGCTCTGAGCGCAGCGTGTGCGCGAGCGTGCCGGTGAACTCATAGACGGCGCTGCGCACCAGCGTTCCCGCGTCAGGCGTGATGTAGGGCGCCAGCAGCGGCCACACGCGCCCGGGATCAACGAACATGTTCGAGTTCTCGCCGGGCAGCAGCATGAACTCCCACCGCATGTGCGTCGCCCCATTGCGCACTTGGACCGTCGGCCGCCGCGGATCGCAATGCTGCGCGGCCACCGGCGCAGCGATCCACCGCGACATATCGCGCGGGCGCACATCGACGACGACCCACCGCTCCCTAAAGCCGAAGTCCTGTCGCTCGATCCCGACAGCGCCACGGATCACCGAGTTGGCGCCATCAGCCCCGACGACATATCGCGCCGACACAGACGCCGTCTCATCGCTCGCGACCCACTGCCCGGCAGCCGGCTCTTCGCCGCGGCGCAGCGAGATCCGGACCTGGTCGGGATGCTGCGCAAGTCCTTCAGCGGCCCAGCCGCGCCGCAGCGACACCGAACCACGGTCCGTGGCCGCCCGCTCCAGCGCCGCCTCCAAGGTCGGCTGCCAGAAACTGTACGACGACGCCCAGCCCGACGGCGCGGGCTCGCTTGAATCGATCTGCACGATCACCCCACCATCGGCGCCGTACCACACGTAACTGTCAGACGCCACGATCTCGGGCTCGATCTCCTCGACGATCCCCAGCCGCTGGAACAGCCGCATGGCCTCGCCGTCAAACCGGATCGCCCGCGGCAGCCCGTACAGGCTGGCGTAGCGCTCGATGACGACAACCTCATGCCCGGCCTGCCCCAGCAGCCCGGCCAGCGCCAGCCCCACAGGCCCGGCGCCCACGATCACCACGTCCACATCACCGCGCTCCCTCATGTGGACACACCATACTTGGTGCACCAAACATGTGTCAAGCCGTCGGGTATCTGAGGTATCATGCACTGATGGTGGAGACACAGCTGATCAAACGGACCCTGACCGACCAGGTCGCCGACCAGCTCCGCCAGGACATCCGCTCCGGGCTGATCGCCCCCGGATCCCGTCTACGCCAGCGAGATGTGGCCGAACGCTACGGCGTCAGCATCACGCCGGTCCGCGAAGCGTTCGCCCAGCTCGAACGCGAGGGACTGCTCGTCAGCAGCCCGCACCGCGGCGTGCTCGTCTTTCACCCCACCGCCGAAGACCTCGACGAGATCTACGAGATCCGCATCCCCCTCGAGGTCATCGCCGCGCGCAAAGCGGCCGTCCGCATCACGGCAGACGAGCTGCACCACCTCGAAACGATCGTCGACACGATGCGCAACGCGATGACCGACGACGTGCGCTACACCCAGCTCAACCGCGAATTCCACCTAACGATCTACGCCGCAGCGCGCCGGCCCAGGCTCCAGAAGATGATCGCTGACCTCCGCGACTCCTCCTCGGCCTACCTGCGCCTCTTCACCGAGCTCCTGCCGACCGCCGAACAGTCCCAGCGCGACCACGAAACCATCCTCGCCGCGCTCAAAGCCCACGACCCCGAACAGGCCGGCCAGGCCACCGCCCGCCACCTTCAGGAAACACTCGAAACAGTCACCGCCCGGCTCGCGAACGACCACGACCTCACATAACCCGCAGCGCGCCGCCCCCCATCAGCAATCCACAGCCGCCACCCCAAGCGCCGCTAAGCGGACGTTCCAACCCCGACTTGCAGTCACCACCGACTGAGCGTGCGCAGCGCGCTAACGCCGACAACTAACGTGGTCACAAAGCCGTAACTGTGACACATGCACCTGACCACCGACCCTAGCGCTGACCCTCAGCGGCGCCACCCATCCGCCCATCAACAACGCCACGCTTTGCCCTCCCCGACCGGCAGCAAGCTTCTCGCAAATCGCCTGTTGAACGAGTTTTGGAGACCGCACTCTCAATCGCGGCCGGCGCCTTCTCCGCTTAGTAAACGAGCGACGCCGCCGATCCATACGACGCTGCCGCTTCGGTGGGGAGTGTCCTAGGAACTGTGTAGGCATGATCGAAAGAGACGTTCATGCCTTCATCGAAAGAGAAGAACTCAATCCAGCGAGCGAGGGTTTCTGATCTGGTGGGCGCCGGCGGCGAGCCGCTCGGCGAGCCGCCGGCGCCCCCGCCTGGGATCCTTGAGCGGTTGCCGGACGAGATGCGCGAGAAGCTGCCGGACGAGCTGGTTGACGATCTGCTGGCGGGTGCCCGCACCGAGGAGGAGATCTTCGGGTCGGGTGGGCTGTTCGGCCAGCTGACTAAGCGGCTGGTGGAGCGGGCGATGGAGGTCGAGCTGACCGACTATCTGGGCTACGAGCCGCACCAGGAGCCGCCTGGCGGGACGGGCAACACGCGCAACGGAGGTACACCCAAGACGCTGTTGACCGAGCATGGAGCGGTTCCGATCAACACCCCTCGCGATCGTGACGGGAGCTTCCAACCGCAGATCGTCAAGAAGCGCCAGCGGCGGTTTGAGGGGTTCGACGAGAAGATCCTCGCGCTCTACTCACGTGGGCTCTCGACCCGGGATATCGAGGCGCATCTGGAGGAGATCTACGGGGTCAAGGTCGGTCGCGACTTGATCAGCAAGGTCACCGATGCGGTCATGGAGGACGCTCGCGCGTGGCAGACCAGGCCGCTTGAGGACGTGTATCCGGTCGTGTTCCTCGACGCGCTGGTGCTGAAGATCCGCGACGGCGGGTCGGTTCAGCGCCGTGCCTGCTACCTGGCGCTCGCGATCGGGATGGACGGCGAGCGCGAGGTGCTCGGGATGTGGTTCGGAGCGAACGAGGGCGCGAAGTTCTGGATGCAGGTCCTCACCGATCTCAAGCAGCGCGGCGTCCAGGACATCCTCATCTGCTGCGTGGACGGGCTCAAAGGATTCCCCGAGGCGATCGAGGCGATCTTCCCCGCCACGACGGTCCAGACGTGCATCGTGCACCTGATCCGGCACTCGCTCAAGTACGTCCCGCGCCGGCAATACGACGCCGTGGTCAAGGACCTCAAGCCGATCTACACCGCGAACAACCCGGATACCGCGCTCCAGGCGCTCGAGGCGTTCGAGGAGAAATGGGGCGAGCAGCTGCCCTTCCGTGGCAAACCGCTCGCGGCGCTACCGGGCGCCCCTACGGCCGAAGCAATCGTGCCGGCGGTCGAGCCCGACGATCGCTATCCCGGACGCCGGCCGCAGGGAACTACAGGCGTTGCGGCATCGAGATGTCGCCGATCCGATCGTCAACTCCGACTACCTCTGGATGATCAAAGGAGTCGTGAGCGGGCCCGCCACGGGGTGGGTGGTTCACGCCTGTTGCAGCAGCGCAACATCGCCGCCGCGCGTGGCCGCTTCAGCGGCGATGCAGCTACGAGCGGGTGAGGCGGGGACCGCTCCTATTCGTCGACAGCAGCCACGACGCCGCGCCGCGGCGGGAGCGCCACCTCTGCGTCGCCACGCGAAGGGGTCCAGGGTCATGCGGAAAGCTATGTCAGTGCGGGGGTGCTGCGGTTGGGTAAGCGCTGGCGGGTGATTCGGTGAGCGCGTCACGCACGGCCTCCTCGAGTGGCATGCGTCGGCCTTCGGTGAGCAGCGCTTGCAGAGTGGACGTGTCAAGTTGGTCGCCAAGGAGCTTGCGGGCTTGTTGTTCGCAGACCACTTCGGTGCGCTGCAGGGTGATGCCGGCTGCCTCCAGGAATCCGGTTGCGGCGCCGAGCAGCCGGGCGGAGCGTTCGAGCTCGCCTTGGGTCGCGAGCGGCCATGCGATCTCCATCATCGCGGCCGCAGCTGTGCGTTGGTCGTCTTGACCGAGGGCAGCTGTGACGGCTTCGCGCCCGAACAGCGCCGCGTCGGTGTCGCGGCGTTGCAGGTTGGCGATGTGCGCAAGGTTGATCAGCGGGATAACACGGAGGGCGACGTCCTCACGGGTGAGGCCGAGCTCGTCAGCCCTGCCATCCGTCTTCGCCAACGATTCCGCCAGGTTGAGTCCTTCCTCGCAGAGCGCTTGGGCTTCGTTCAGGCCGCCCTCCTCGATCGCTATGTCTGCGAGGTTGTTCAACGCGACCGGTATGAAGCCAGGCACGTCGTTCGCTCGGGCAACGAGGATCCCCTCCTCGAGCGCGGCACGCGCTCCGGACAGGTCACCCCGCGCGGATGCCAACCGGTGGCGGCCGTTGAGCGCAAAGCAGACGCCCTGTGGGTCTCCGATCTTGCGGTAGATCTCGAGTCCCCGTTCGCAGAGCGCCGCCCCCGCGTCGAACTCGCCACGAAGCAGGGCCAACTCGCGAGCGACGTCCAGCAACTTCGCCTGAAGGCGAGGCGGGAAGTCTGTCTCATGCTCGCGCGCCCTGACGATCCACCGATCGGCTTCGCTGAGCTGTCCATGGCTGAACCAGACCCACCACGCCGCCGCGTCCACGAGCCAGGCCGTAATCTCGGCCTCGCCACTCGCAGTGGCCCATTCGAGCGCACTGCGGAGGTTGTCGAGCTCCCGAACCGGTCGGCCCTGCAGAATCGCGGCTCGTGGTGCGTACCAGCCTGATTTCGGTTGCAGCAGTTCGATGAGCCATTCGGCGTGTCGCCGGCGTAGCTCGTCGTCGTCGTCTGTCTGGTCGAGTTTGGCGAGGGCGTATTCGCGGAGTGTCTCGAGCATCGTGTAGCGGCCGTCCTCGACTCTGATCAGGCTGCGGTCCGTGAGCCCTTGCAGGCTGTCGAGGTCCGCGTCGCAGATGCTCTCGGCGGCGGGGAGGGTGAACCCGCCGGCGAACACGGCGAGCCGGGCGAACAGCTGCTGTTCGTCTTCGGTGAGGAGGTGGTAGCTCCAGTCGATCGTTGCTTGGAGGGTGTGCTGCCGTTGGGGCGCGTCGCGCGGCCCGGTGGCGAGCACCGGCATTCGTTGCTGCAGGCGGGTGAGGATGTCGGATGGGGGGAGTGTCTTGGTTCGGGCTGCCGCGAGTTCGATCGCAAGCGGGAGGCGGTCCAATCGTTCGCAGAGCTGCCCGGCGACGGCGGGATCGATGGTGAGGTGAGGCGCGATCGCTCGCGCGCGGGCGGTGAACAGCTCGATCGCGTCCGCGCGCTCGAGCACGGGCACCTCATACTGTTGCTCGCCGGCGAGGCGAAGCGGCACGCGGCTGGTCACCAGCAGCCGTAGCCGCGGACAGCTTGCGAGCAGTTCACCGAGCACCGCGGTGCCTGCGGCGAGCTGCTCGAGGTTGTCGAGCAGCAACAGCAATTCGCGTTCTGGCAGCCATTGTTGAAGCCGTTGGGTGGCCGTTAGTCCAGGCTCGTCGGCCAGCCCGAGCGCTTGGCAGATCGTCGGCGCGATCAGGTCCGGATCGCTGATGTCCGCGAAGGCGACGAACGACACGCCGTCGCGGTAATCGCGAGTGCACGCTTCAGCGATCCGCAGCGCCAGCCGTGTCTTGCCGCTACCGCCGGCGCCGGTAAATGTCAACAGCCTGGTGTCGACTGTGCGCAGCAGAACGGTGACGTCGGCGAGTTCTTGTTTACGGCCCAGGAACGGCGTTGCCGCGAGCGGGAGGTTCACCGCCGGCGATGTCGGCCCTTGCGGCATCGCGTCAAGGGAGGGGTCTTGGCGCAGGATCGCGAGTTCGATGTCCTGCAGCGCCCGGGTTGGCTCCAGTCCGAGCTGATCCCGCAGCAACTCGCTCGCGTCGCGGTAAACAGCGAGCGCGTCGGACTGGCGACCGGAACGATAGAGCGCAAGCATCAGCTGACCCTGCAGCCGTTCCCGTAGCGAATGCTCAGCAACCAACGACTCGAGCTCAGCACAAAGGTTCGCGTGCTGACCGAGCGCGAGCTCAGCCTCGATCCGCTCCTCCAACGTCGCCAGCCGAAGTTCCTGCAGGCGCTCCACCTCGATCCGGGCGAACGATTCGAACTCCAGATCGGCCAACGGCCGACCCCGCCACAGCCCCTCCGCTCCCCGGAACAAACGGGCCGCAAGCTCGAAGTCGCGCTCGCCGCTCGCCCGGCGCCCCTGAGCAAGCCGCTCCTCGAACACCTCAAGATCCAACTCGCCAGAATTCACGGTGAGCAGATAGCCAGGAGCGCGCGCGACCAGTCGCGGCGGTTCGCCGTCCGCGCTGAGCGATCCGCGCAACCGCGAGATATGTACGCGCAGGTTCTGATCGGCCCGATCGGCCGGCGCGCCAGGCAAGAGCTCATCGATCAGACGATCTCGCGAGACCACACGGTTCGCGTTCAACAACAACATCGCCAGCAACGCCCGCTGCCGCACCCCGCCGATCCCCAAGACAGTGCCATCGAGGCGCACCTCGAGCGGACCAAGCACCCGAAACTGAAAGTCGCCGGCCCCCGTCACCCCGCCATTGTCCCTCGGGCCGGCGGGTGAGGCAAGTTTGAAACCAGATTGAAATACCGGAGTTCCACGCTTCCCGGCGATGCTCTACGCAGCCAAGTGCTACTGGCCCGGCGTCACGCGCGCCGACCTCGAACAACTCGCCGCCCGCGCCACCCAAGCCGAATCGCGGCCCGGCGACAACAGCGTCGCGTACCTCGGCTCCTTGCTGTTCTCCGCCGACGACATAGTGCTCTGCCTCCTCGACGGCCGATCCCGCACCGCGGTAAAGCACGCCAGCAACCGCCTCAGAATCCCATCCGAACGCCTCATCGACTCCGTGTGGCTCGGACCAGCCACACCCAACCAGGCCCCCGGCGCAGCATGACCTCGCTGTGCTCCGGCAACGCGCGTGGTCGGTCGCCCGCCCGCTCCGCGTCCAGCGTCACCGTCAGCCGGATCTCGCACGGAGCCGAGCGCCCGGTCCCGCCGAGCTGGGTCGAGCTGAAACAGACGCTGCTGCTCGCGCCAAGCAATTCGCGTGGGTTCCGGTCGCGGTCGATGTTCCCGCGGGGGCGCCGTCCGGGTCCTAGATGACCAACCTGGTCGCGACGACTGTTAGTTCCCAGGCGCACGGCGGTACCGCCTTCGGCGCCGCCGCGCAGGGCTGCTCGGGCCGTTTTCACACGGCGGCTGAAGGTGCGCCTCGGGAAGGGTCTCCGCGGCGCACCGAGTTTTCGCGGCAGAGGTCGCGGGCCCCGCGAGCGAACTGCGAGCGGCACGCGAGAGCCTCTGACGCCAACAGAGGAATCGACACCACAGGAGGACCACATGAGGCGTTGCTCTAACTGGACGCGACGAGAAATTAACCCGTCAACGAGCCATCCACCCGGAAGGGTAGTCATGGGACCGAGGATCGCCCAGTCGAAGGCACGCGTGGCGCTTGCGGCACTGGCCGTGATGGGCGCACTTATCGCCCTGCCGGCGGCCAACGCCGCGGGAAGCGGGCGGCAACCTGGTCCCTTCTCGCGTGCCGCGATCGCGTCACGAGCACCAGCCAGACAGTTAGACGCAGCGTTCTCGCGACCCTCGACGCTCTCGCGCAGCGTGATCTTTACGGGCGTGCCCGGGGCGGCGCCGACCGTCCCGGTGGGCGACAACCCGCTCGGCCTGGCGGTCGACCCCAGCACGCACACGGTCTATGTCGCGAACGGGGGCGACACGACCGTGTCGGTCATCAACGACGCCTCGTGCAACGCCGGCAACACGTCCGGCTGCAGCCATGACCCCGTCACCACGTTCAACGTCGGCGCCTCCTCGCTCGACCTGGCAGTCGACCAAGCGACTCACACTCTCTACGTCAGCCTGGACGACAAGGTCGCGATGATCAACACGACCACCTGCAACGCACTCCACCCAGCAGGGTGCAGCGACCCGTTTGCGACCGCACCTGTCGGCAACGCCCCGGGCCTGCTCGCGGTCGACCAGGCCACAAACACGATCTACGTGCCGAGCATGAACGATGGCACCGTCTCGATGATCAACGGCGCGACTTGCAACGCCACCAACCAGGGCGGCTGCGCCGGCACGGCGACCGTCACCGCTGGCGGGGGCGCGACCCAGGTGGCCGTCAGCGATTTGACCCATACGGCATACGTCGCGAACTACAACGACGGGACCGTCTCGCTGATCGATACAAGGACTTGCAACGGGACCGTGAAGTCCGGCTGCACGCACACGTTCCCGACCGTCGTCGTTGGCCCGAACCCGTCGGCTCTGGTCATCGACCAGGCCAGCGACACCGTCTACGTCGAGGTCGGGCCCGTCGGCGACGCCAGCCTCGGGTCGCTGGCGATGATCAACGGCGCAACCTGCAACGTGACCGACTTCGGCCGCTGCGGGCTGGCGCCGTCGACGACCCCGGACGGCAGCGGACCGGCCTGGATCGCGGAGAACCCCGTGACGCGCAGCGTCTACGCCGTCAACGAGGGGGACGACGATATGTCGGTGATCGACGCGGCCACATGCAACGCTACCGACCACGCCGGCTGCCGGCAGACGCCACCAGCCCTCGCGATCGGAGGCCAGACCACCGCCCGCGTGGACGCCAGCGCGGACTACGGCGCCGGCGCCGTCGCGGTCGACCCAACCACCGACACCATCTACGCGACCAGCCAGGACGAGAACAACGTCTCCATCCTCAACGGCGCGACGTGCAATCGCGCGGTCACCTGGGGCTGCACAGTGTTCGCGCCCACGACGACAGTCGGCAACGCCCCACAGGGCGTGGCCGCGGATCCCGCCACGAACACGGTCTACGTCACCAACGGCAACGACGACACGGTCTCCGTGATCAACGCCGCGGTCTGCGACGCGTTCGATCGGGCCGACTGCAACCGGGCGTGGCCGACGTTCAAGGTCGGCAACTACGCCCAGGACCTGCGGGTCGACCAGGCGACCGACACGATCTACGTCGTCAACGCCCCCGACAACACCGTCTCCGTCGTCAACGGCGCGACCTGCAACGCCACAAACAGCTCGGGATGCGGGCAGACCCCGGCGCTCGTCCACGTCGGCAGCGTCCCGTACGCGCTCGCGATCGACGAGCTCACCAACACGATCTACGTCGTCAACACCGCCGAGAACACCGTATCGGTGATCGACGGCGCCACCTGCGACGGCTCCAACACCGGTGGCTGCAGCCAGGCTCCGCCCACGATCGCCGTCGGCAACGAACCCGACGGGGTCGCTGTCAACCCGCGAAGCGACACGATCTACGTGACCAACGCCGGCGACAACACCGTGTCGGTGATCGACGGAGCGACCTGTAACGCCGATCACATGGGCGGCTGCGGACAGACCCCACAGACAGTCGCCGTCGGCAGCACCCCGTATCCGATCGACGTCGATGAGCGCACCGACACGGTCTATGTCGGGAACATCGGCGACAGCACCCTGTCGCTGATCAACGGCGCCACCTGCAACGCCACCGTCACCTGCTCCCAGCACGCGCCGGCCGTGCCCGTCGAGCAACTGCCCGCCGGGATCGCCGTCGACCAGCACACCGACAAGATCTACGTCACGAGCATCGTCGACGCCGACGTGGCCACGATCAACGGGCGCACCTGCACAGCCACGCTGCAGATCAGTTGCCGTCCAACACCGGTTCCCGAGCGCATGGGTGGGTGGGGCGGCGCGATCGCGCTCGACCCGAACGCAGGCACCGCCTACGTGCCGAACAACGACGACGGCACCGTCTCGTTCTTCGCACTAGGAGCCGGCGCACTCCGTTAGTCGAAGACAACCCTCAAGGTCGGCACGCTGGCCGAGCCGGTTACGCTGACACACTGGCCAGCACGTGGCCGACCAACATCCCTGCCGGCGTTCAGAATTTCATCGGGGATGTCGGCAGGGACTCCCAGGCCGTGGTTCACGCGATCGTGCGCTACGTGCACCATCCCGAAATCGGCCTCGCCAGCCTTCGCGCCTGCCAATCCACGGCGGTTTGCGCCCCATTGAGGGACGTTCGTTCACGTCCCCGATCTACCGCTACTCCGTCGGGCGCAAAAAGGTCCGGATACCGCCAGGACGATACCCAAGCCACGACCGCTCCTCAGACTGCGAAGGATGGCTGCACAACTGCAAGCACGAGGCGGAAAGCAGGCGTCTCCGCTCTCGTCGGCGCCGGACCCGGACGACGATACGGATCTGGCCCTTCGCTCACAAGCGGAGGCTAGGGGCTTCTGGCGCGCAGACCGGCTAAGCATCGACGAGACTCGATGAGATTCAACCCATGCCAGATCAGTTGCTGCCCGTCGCCGAGATCGCGGACCGCGTCAAACTCAACCAATAGACCGTGCACAACTGGATCTAGTCCGGCAATAGGCTTGCTCGTGGCGAATAAGAGGTTCCCGGCCACGCGTGGGTTGAGACTCGGTTTCGTTCACGTAGGGGCATCAGGCTTACGACGTCGTGGCCCCAGTCGTCCGGAAGCAGTCGCAGCGACGGCAGCTTGGATCTCGGCGGCATGACTGCTTCGGACCCACAGCGGTAATCCGTCGCCGGGCCTCTCAGCGGGCAGTCGGCCGCTGCGAGTCGAGGGCGTACCGATGCCGAACATCCACCGCGACGGCGGGATCGACGTTGTGTGGTGGAGCTTGATGTCGTTCCGTCCTGAAGACCTGAGTGTCGAGGGAGTTGAGGCGACTCTGAGCATGGTGGGGAGGTGCGGTGGGTGGCAAGGGCCTTTGGCTCAGCGCCAGGTGTCGTGGATAGCCCGGGGTGTTCAGCCCGATGCAAGCAGGAGCGCCATGTCGCGCGTGCCGTGCCGCGGAGGCTGCCGCTGCTGACCCTCGAGCGGCCGGCCGAATAGCGCCGGACGGGCGCTGCGCGAGCGGTGCCGGCTCGTTCGTTGCTACGCCGAGATGGTCACGATGGCCGCCGGGGCTAGAGTTCGGCCTCATGGGCAACGTCTCTTACGTCTCTCGCGTGCGGATTGAGCGGCTTGGTGGCCCGCAGCGGCTTGCCTTTCTGCCCGCCGAGGAGTCGCCAGTCGTGTTCGGCGTGCACTCCGAGGTGGCCGAACACTACGGCGTCCGGCCCGAGCAGTACCCACCCCACGCCACGACACTCGACTATGTAGTGGCCGCCGCCGGCGGCTGACTGGCTGGCACCTTCGCCGGCGCGCTGGAGGCGCGTCAAATCGAGGTCGATCCCAAACGCTACGAGGTGGAGGCCATTGGCGAGATCGAGACAGAGGACCGCGTGCTAATCATCAAACGCATCCGCGTGCGCTACCGGCTCGCGATCCCCGAGGAACGACGAGAGGAAGCTGAGCGGGTGCACTCGTTCCACGCTCGGTTCTGCCCGGTCGCGCGCAGCCTCGAGGGCGCAATAGACATCAGTACCGAGCTCGAGTTCGCGTAGGCGAGCGAGTGGGTCTCACAACCATGGCTGAACGCCCGGGGTCGGCCTCCGAGCCGGTCCCGGTGAGCACAGCGAACGCCGAGCGCCGGGCCGAGGAGCACCCCAACCCGGCACCCCGGGCCGTCTCCAGGACATCGCGCAGTCTCGATGATCGGCCGAACCAGCGGTTACTCCTCCAGCCGCCTCAGCCGATTCTCATGCTGCCCAACCACGCAGCCAACTCAAGAATGAACTGCACGCAGGCCTCCCGGCCGCGTCGTAGATCGCCTCAGCCTCAGACCGCTCCACACCCCAACTTTCCCAGATAACTAGAGGCCACAGCGAGGTGTGACTCCCTCGGGCGATAAGCGGACATGAGCGTCAGCCGAACGGTCGCTGGGGACCGGCACCGGGCGCCACGCAGAGAGACGTTGCCTATGCGACTCCAGAGTTCTGGCGGATTCGCCCTCGAGAGCTTCGCACCGGCGGACAGCCGTCCGGACCCTGCCGAAACCAGGGGCAGGAAGGCGTCTAGAGGTCTCGCCAGATCACATAGCCGAGATCGGCGGGGGCCCGGAAGCCAGTTTCCAGAGGCTGTCGATGACCGCGCGCTGCTCGTGAGGACTGAGCACGGAGAGCGTCAGCGCGTTAGCAACGTCCGCGGCTGGAAGCACTTCGTGAAAAGTTCGCTGGCCCTGGTGGGTGAGCTCGACCAGCGTCAAGCGCCTGTCGTCTGAACTTGAGCTGACCGCGACCAGCGCTCTGGCGAGCAAGCCACGCACGGTGCGGTGAATGTTGGCCGGCGGCATCCCGACGCTGCGGCCGAGTTCGTTTTGAGTCATCTGTCCCCGCTCGTGCAGGCGCCGAAGCGTCTGGAACTGCAGCGGCGTGATACCGGAAGCGCCGATGGCATCGCTCAGATTGGCGCTGGCCCGCTGATATGCGAGACGGAGCGCGAATCCGACGTGCTCATCGGTCTCGGACGTCCCGCCGGCCCGGCCTACCCTCCCGGTGGTCAATCGACGTTCTCCTCAGACCGGTACATCACGCGGTGTCGCTTAGTCTTGATCCACTCCTCGAGCTCCTCGTCGTTCATATGGTGAGAGCGGTCGTAGCGATCCCAGCTCATGATCTCCGACAGGTCTTTCTTCCAGCGCTTATACACCGGCTTAGCCGGAGGCCCGAAGCACATGATGTCGATCACCGAGATCTCGTCGGGAACATCGAGCAGCGGCTTGATCGCGTCCTGAGCGTCCTGCTGACCGATCGCCGTGACCCACCACACGTTGTAGCCCAGCGACGCCGCCGCTAGGTGCGCAGACATCGTTGCCGCCGCAACGCTCTGGAGCAGGATCCGCTCGGCATTCTCGTAGTAGGGGCGGTTGACCTCCGAGTCCGGATCGTCCTCACGCAACACTGGGAAGGCGCGGATGAACCTAAAGTCGGTCGCCACCACAACCAGTCCAGGGGCGGTGGCCATGCCGTGATAGTTGGGTGTCGGGAACTTCATCCCCAACCGCGCGCGACGTCCCTGCTCGGCGACGAAGTATTCAGAGATCTGACGCTTGACTCCAGGGTCGGTGACGACGATGTAGTGCCACGGTTGTGCATTGGCCCCCGACGGTCCATGCCGGGCGGCGTCCACGATGAGCTCAAAGTGCTCACGCGGAACCACGTAGTCAGGCTCGAAAGCCCTCGTGGTGATCCGATTTGCCACCACGTCCATGAGGGCGTTATAGCGCTCGCGATCTCCAACCTGAACGGGCACGGCGGCCGTGCGTAAGTCGGTCATGATCCCTCCTCGTGTCGATCGTTATGACGATAACGATCTCGGGCCAGCAAAGCAAACCAGTAGAGCCTGAACGAATCCGGGTGAGCGTCGACGCTATCCTCGCCAACCGGTACGCGCGTGCAGGCCCGCCACTGTGAGCTGGCGCCGACTTCCGCTTCCCCGGCCGACGGGAGACGTCGGGACTTACGAGATCAACGGCACGCGCAAGCTCGACGCTCAGTCCAGGTTGCTCTCGTGCGCCTCGCCGGACCAGTAGGCCGGCGCGAGATGGGTGGAGCGGGCCGCCACCGGGGACCAGCGCCAACGCGTCGCTGCGATTCTGCACGACTGCCAGCCAGCCCTGGTATCGCGACAGGCGCGATTCGGTGCCCCGGAGGGACGGGGCCGGCGTGACCGGGGCTGTCCGAGGCTGTCGGGTTTACGGGGTGTCGTCCCAGCGGTTTAAGCCCCACGAACGACACCGGCTCTGGGTCGGCGCAGCGCTCGGCGGGGAAGCCGCCGCGCTTGAGCGCCTTCAGCAGGTTGGCCTCGGACTCGACATCGGCAAGTGGTCGCGCCGCGGGAAACACGCGGTCGACCCACGACGCCCCGTCGCGCCGGGCCACACGGCGGCGGCCAGCTCGTCGACGGTCGAAACGTCGATGCCATACCGCTCGTGCAGGTGCGCCCCATGCCCGGCCCGGTGGTTGCGCTCCCCTCGGACGCGGGGACGTGCACAGGATACGGCCGGAGCTCAGGTGGCGGCGAGCTCGACCGCGAGCTCGATCATCACGTCCTCCTGGCCGCCACGAGCCGGCGACGGCCGGACTTCACGCCGACGGTCAGGACCCTTCCCGCGCGGGTTCGCGGCAGACCGACCCGTTTCGAGGAATCGTCGGACGGGCGAGCCGGGTCCATAGGGGATGGCACTTCCAACTTAGGACTGGTTCAAATGCGCAACGAGATCGTCATCACCGAGGCCAACTTCGAGACAGAGGTCCTCGACTCAACCGTCCCCGTCTTGGTCGACTACTGGGCGTCCTGGTGCGGTCCCTGGCGGCAGCTCACGCCGGTGATCGAACAGATCTCAGCAGAGCAAGCCGGGTCTCTGAAGGTCGGCAAGGTCAACGTGGACGATGAGCCTCACCGCGCCCACCACGCCGGCGTACAGGGCATCCCCTTCCTGGTGCTGTACCGCGACGGTCGGCCCGTGGCCCGGGCCGTCGGCCTTCAGCCCAACCATGTGCTCGAGGAGGTGCTCGGCTTGGCGGCGACTGATGCTGCCGCCTGACGGTCGGGCGTCTCGGATGTTCGCCTGACGACTGTTGTGGATGGGCGGCGAACGCGGGTGGCACGCGGCGAGAGCGGTCGCTTATTCACGTCCGGAAAGTAAGGTCGCGCCGTAGGGGCACGCTGATAGGTAGAGATGTCAACAGCACCCTCAAGCAGTCAGACCTGGGCGAAGCCGACCGGATGACCAGCTGGTCACTGTCCGAGCCCGACCTGATCGAGCGCGCCCGTGTCGGCGATACCCGGGCGTTTGAGGCGATAGTGGAGGCTCATTCCAACCGTGTCTATGGCGCGCTGCGCAACTTCGGTCTCGCGGCCGAGGAGGCCGAGGAGGTCGCTCAGGAGGTTTTCGTCCGGGCCTGGCGCGGGCTGAAGGGCTTCGAGGGCCGGGCACAGCTGTCCACGTGGCTCTACAGGATCGCGTTCAACGAGGCCCAGCGCCGGCTCTCCCGGCGGCCGCCCCCGCCGGTGGCGCTCAATCTCACCGGACCGGATCCGGTCCTCGAACTCCCCGATCCGGTTGCCCGCGGGCCGGAGGCCACGTCCCTGGACCAGGAGTTCGTGGCCATGATGTGGAATGCGCTCGCCCAGCTGCCGGAGGACTGGCGCACGGCGGTCGTCCTGCGGGACATCGACGGCCTCTCGACGGAGGAGGCGGCCGCACTGGTCGGCGTACGCGCCGCCGCGTTCAAGAGCCGGCTCCACCGGGGGCGGATGCAACTGCGGGCACTCCTCGAGCCCTACCTGAATCTCGAGTCGGTCTGACTATCGGCCGCACGGCATGCCGAACCGTTATCTCGTCCCCGGGGTCCAAGTGCGAAACAGCAACCATCATGGAGCCGCATGAACATCCCCAGCTTCCGCCGCAGTGCCCCACGACACGACCACGAGCATTCGGGCGTCCGCGTACGGGCGACGTGGCACGGGACCGTCTTGGCCGACAGCGACCGCACGATCATCATCGAAGGCAACCACTACTTCCCGCCCGAGGACGTCTCCACCGAGTACCTCACCGAGAGCGGCAAGCACACCACCTGTCCCTGGAAGGGCGAGGCCAGCTACTACGACATCGTCGTCGACCGGGATCGCAACGAGGCGGCGGCCTGGTACTACGCGGACCCCTCCGAGGCGGCCGCCGAGATCCGTGACCACATTGCCTTCTGGAAGGGCGTCGAAACGGGGCGCGCCAGTGTCACTGTCGATAACTCGCACGAAAGGGATCATCATGGCCGTTAGGTTCGGATTGCTGGTCACGCTCGAGGCCAGGGAAGGCCAGAGCCAGGCGCTGGCGGCGTTTCTGCAGCAAGGGCGGGCAATCGCAGCCGAGGAATCAGGGACGGTGACCTGGTATGCGTTCCAGGTCGACGAGACGACGTTCGGCGTGTTCGACACGTTCGAGACCGTGGAGGGACGCCAGGAGCATCTGAGCGGCCGGATCCCCGCGGCGCTCGGGCAGGTCAGCGCCGACCTGCTGGCCCGGGAGCCGGAGATCCGGCCGGTCGACATCGTCGCCGCCCTCTGACCGGGACGCGTATGAGGAAACGGTACGCGCTGGGCGTTCTGGAGAGCTGGCTCGCGCTGGCGGGCCCAGTGGACCCCAGCCAGCGAAACGGTGTCACGCACGAGCCCGGCAACTCACGTCGGCAATGACCGGTCCCCCCGAGGCGGCAGCAGTTGAGATGGACGAGTTGACGCTCATCGATTGGCGCCGGCACACGTCCGCCATCTACAGGGAGGTGCGTGAGGCATCCTCGCCGGAGGCCGCCCACGCAATCTGGCGGGCTCGGCGCGACGAGCTCTTTCGCGATCATCCGAGCAGTCCGCTGGCGGAGGACGATCCGCTGCGGGAGAGCGGCCTTCCATACTGGCCCTATGACCCTCTCTGGCGCTACGAGCTCGAGGTCATCCCGACGATCTCCGCGACGAGGCTGTCTGTCAACACGGGTCCGGAGGAGACCACGCACCTACGACGGCTTGGCTGGGTCGAGCTTCCGGCGCCGAGTGAGACGACGGTGGACGTCTGGTGGCTCGGCCAGTACGGCGGAGGATTGTTTTTGCCACTGCGCGACGGGACGGCCGGCAAGGGAAGCTACGGGGGCGGTCGCTACCTCCTGGACACCGTGAAAGGGGCCGACCTCGGCACGCAGGGTGGCCGGCTGATCATCGACCTGAACTTCCTCTACCACCCCTCCTGCCGCTACGACAGCTCCTGGCTGTGTCCGCTGGCTCCCGCCGGGGAACACGGTCACCGCGGCCGTCGAGGCGGGAGAGCGCCTGTGATCCGTCCTCTGGCCGCCGAGGGCACCGAACTGGGCGCCTCGCCTCCGCAGCCGCGAGCCCCAGTAAGAAAGCCGCCGGTTGCGACGCTGACCCGAGGAAAGGGCCGCTGGCCACTTCAACCATGCATTTCATCCATAGGAGTCCACGATGCTGCAGCCAAACGACCAGTTTCCTTCGATCACGATCACGCCGCCCGCTGGGGCTCCGCTCGAGCTCCCCGACGCGCTGGGGGGTGCTTTCGGCGTCGTGCTGTTCTTTCGGGGTGCTTGGTGCCCTTACTGCAACGCGCAGCTCCGGGCTTTCCAGCGAGCTCAGGACAAGCTCTCAGAGCTCGACATAAAGGTCGTCGCGTTGTCGGTCGACGACGAGGCGACGACGCGCGAGCTGATCGAGAAGCACGGTCTCACCTTCCCGGTCGGCCATAGCGCCGACGCACGCGCGGTGGCGCAGGAGACCGGCGCGTTCGTCAACGAGGATCCGCTCTATCTGCAGTCGACGGGATTCGTGCTCGCGCCCGACGGCCGGGTAATCGTGAGCGTCTATTCCAGCGGTGCGATCGGGCGACTCGTGCCCGAGGACATCGTCGGGATGGTCCGCTACGTCCGCGAGCACGCCGCGGCGACCAGCTGATCGATCGGGCACGGCGGTTGGCGGCTCGGGGGCCGCCCACCGGCGACCCCAGGGTCCCGGCGCGAGGCGAGAGCGTGCTGAGCGCCGCCGCGGGTCAGGTCTGCGGAGCGGTGGGGGCGCCGCTCGCCTCCCAGATCTGCCCGGTGGCGTCGGAGTCGAGGTGTGCCAGCAGCGCGGCCGCGGACTGTTGGGGTGTGAGCAAGGTGCCCGCGGCGTGGCTCTGCATGAAGCGCTGGTGGAGCTCTGAGCCGATCCGGTCCGGATCCTGCCCGCGGATCCAGGCCTGCATCTCGGTATCGACGGCGCCGGGGCGGTACACGTTGACGGTGACGCCGGTACCGGCCAGCTCGGCCGACAGGTTGAGCGTGTGGGCCTCGAGGGCCGCTTTGGAGGCAGCGTAGACGGTGCCGCGGATCATCATCTCGGGCCGGCTCGCGACCCCGCTCGAGACATTGACGATCCGTCCCCAGCCCTCGTCCAGCATCGCCGGCAGGACTCGTCCGGAGAGGTAGATCGGCGCTAGGACGTTCAGCGCCAGGGCGTCGGCGATCTCCCGACGGGTGAGCGCGCTCGTGGGAGCGAGCGGCCCGACCACGGCGGCATTGTTGATGAGCAGCTCGATCTCGCCGAGCTCCGAGCGCGCGCGGCGAAGCGCCGCAGCGGTCTGCGCCTCGTCACCCAGGTCGGCGGTCAGAGCGAGCGCAGTCCCACCGGCGGCGGTCACAGTCGCAGCTACCTGATCTAGCTGGCTCGCGGTTCGCGCCACCATTGCCACCCGGGCTCCACGGCGCGCCAGCCCCACGGCGATCTCGGCGCCGATGCCCCGGCCCGCTCCCGTGACAAGCGCCACGCGTCCGTCCAGATTGCCCGTCATCAGGCACGCGCCAGGGCGTCGAGCGCGGCCAGGATCTGCTCCGGTTCAGAGCGCTTGCTGTAGTCCGGATGGACATCGACCCACTGGACGATGCGATCGCGATCGAGGATCAGCGTCGTTGGCATCGGGATCGCCGGCGTGCCGTCGGCGTTGACCTCCTCGAGGTCGAGCCCCAGCTTCACCTGTGCGGCGAGCGCCTCCTCGCCCGGCTGGGTCATGATCGCCGCCGCCCGGCCTAAGGTGCTGCCCGGGTCCGATAGCACCGGGAAGCGCAAACCGTGCTTCTCCTGCATGGTGAGCGAGCCATCGGGCCGCTGTGGGCTGATGGCAACCAGCTGCACGTCCCGGGCCTCTAGCTCGTCCACGAGCGCGGCCTGATAGGTGCGCAGCGCGAGGTTGCAGTACGGACACCAGGCCCCCCGATAGAAAACCAGCACCCCTTGTCGGCCGGCCAGCGCCTCGCTCAGCGAGGTGGTGTGACCGTGTGGGTCGAGCAGCGCCGCGTCGGGCAGCCGAGCTCCCGGCTCGATGACGCCCTCTGGTGTCACCGACGCCAGCGTCCGCTGCTCCCGAAGGAAGATCTCTGACACCTCGGCCGGGACGCTTTCGTCGATGCTCTCGCGTAAGCGCGGCAGCTGCTCGGCAATCGTCTGGATCATGGGCAAGCTCCTTAGTCGAAGTTGAGGACGCGCCTCAGCGTCGCGGGGGATCCGGCGGCGAGAGACACGATGGCTATCAGCGCCGGGTCGCCCGCCCGTCTTACCTTGGGGCTGGAGCGACCACTAGTCCCTCGCTCTGGGATGGGATGTCAGGCGCCGCTTGCCTCGAACCGTGGGCGCTCTGAACCGAATCGCGACTCCGGCGGGTCAACTCGTTCACGACGGCCGGGGCCGCCTGCAGTCTGGCGGCCGGCGATGAAGGAGCATCACGAATGTCAGTTGAACCGGAGCGAGCACCGACAGCGGCCGACCAGCTGCATGCCAAGCGCTGGTTGGTCCTGATCCTGCTGGGCGTGGCCCAGCTGATGGTCACGCTCGACGTGACGATCGTCAACATCGCGCTTCCCTCGGCTCAGAAGGCGCTGCACTTCTCGGCCGAGAACCGGCAGTGGGCGGTGACCGCCTACGCCCTGTCGTTCGGCAGCCTGCTGCTACTCGGGGGCAAGCTGGGCGACCTGTTCGGTCGCAAGTGGACGTTCGTGGCCGGGCTGGCCGGGTTCGCCGTCGCCTCCGCGATCGGCGGCTTGGCCCAGTCCTTCGCCGCGCTCATCGGCGCGCGTGCGCTCCAGGGGGCGTTCGGCGCGTTGCTTGCCCCGTCGGCGCTCTCGCTCCTGACGCTGACCTTCCAGTACTCCCAAGACCGTCAGAAGGCCTTTGGCATCTTCACCGCGATTGCCGGCAGCGGCGCGTCGCTCGGCCTGCTACTTGGAGGCGTCTTGACGCAGGCCCTCTCGTGGCGCTGGTCCTTGTACGTGAACCTCCTGGTTGCCGTCCCCGCATCGATCGCGGCCCTCCGCCTGGTCCCGGACATGCGCAACCCCCACCGCCCGAAGATCGATGTCGCGGGAGTGCTCACCGTGACCGGAGGCCTGTTCGCGCTCGTGTTTGGCTTCGCGAACGCCGAGACTCACTCCTGGTCGGCGCCGCTGACGACCATCTCGATCGCGTCTAGCGCCGTCCTGCTGCTCGCCTTCGTCGGCATCGAGATCCGCACCGCCGAGCCGCTGCTGCCACTCGACATCATTCGCGATCGCGCCCGCGGCGGCGCCTACGCTGCAATGGCGCTCGCCGGAGCCAGCGTGTTCTCGCTGTTCCTGTTCCTGACCTTCTTCCTCCAGAACGACCTCCGCTTCACGCCGCTGCTGACCGGCGTCAGCTTCCTGCCATTCACCGCGTCGGTGATCCTCGCCGCCACGATCAACCAGACGCGCGTGCTACCCCGCCTCGGGGCCAGGCCGGTGGTCTTCGGCGGATCCGTCCTAGGGCTGGCGGCGATGTTGCTGCTGACGCGACTCTCCCCCCAGGCGAGCTATTCCGCCGACGTCCTCCCGAGCCTGATCCTGGCCGGCCTCGGGCTCGGCAGCGTCTTCTCCTCGGCCCTGTCTACCGGGACGCTCGGAGTCAAGCCGGCACATGCCGGGATCGCTTCGGCGATCGTCAACATGTCCCAACAAGTGGGCGGCTCGGTCGGTACCGCTGTCCTCAGCACCGTCTTCGCCGGCGCTGTGACCGGGTATTTGAGCAGTCATCCCGCAGCCCCGGGACTGCGGACCGCAGCCACCGTTCACGGCGACACCATCGCCTTCTACTGGGCCGCGGGCTTCTTCGCCGTGGGCCTGCTCGTGGCCGCGTTCGTGCTTCCCCGCCGGGACCGAGCGCGGGGGCTCGTTGACGCCGAGCCCCAACCACTTGCCCCCGGTCCGGTGGCAGGGGCAACCGCTCAGGCCGCGGAAACCAGCTAGCCCCCGAGTGGGAGTTCGGGTCTGTTCTCGCTTCCGCCTAGCCCGTTAACCTAGGGCTTGAAGAAGTGGGTTTCGGGCCGGGGCTGCTCGACGCCGTCGATGAACGTGTCGACCTGTTCGTCGTAGAAGGCCACGAGGCCTGCGATCGGCAGCAGCTGCCGCGTCGGGAAGTCGTAGGTCCAAGCCAGGTCAGCAATCGTGTCCTCGCCGGTCCGCAACGACCAGTATCCGCTCGTCCTGCCCTTGTACGGGCAGGCGGTGACCGTGGGGCTGGGCACGAGCTGGTCGAAGTTGACCGCGGTCCGGTCGAAGTAGTAGCGGGTCGGCAGGCCCGTCTCGAAGACTAGGATCGGCGATGCCGACTCGGCGAGCAGGATGCCGTCGCGCTCGACTCGGATGTGGCGGGAGGAGCGCAGCGCGTCGACGCGCACGTACGGGTTACGGGGATGCACGAACACCAGCTCGTCCTCCTCATACCAGGCGTCGAGCGCCTCCCAGTCAAAGCGCACGGTGCCGACCAGGTCAGGCACGACCGACTCGAGGTAGCGACGCCCGGCGGACGAGCGGACGAGCGGGCCAACACGGAGGCCCAGCGTGGCCACCTTACCCCGGCTGACCCGGTGGGTTCTCTGCTCGTCCAGCACCGCTGACGGGTCAATGTCCTCGAACGGGATGTGGTACTGCGGGTAGAACGGCCACTCCCACAGATACAGCCCTCTGGTCGTGTCGAGGACCACGTGGCCGCCGAGCTCGGCCCGGATTCGCCGAGGAACGGGCTCCACGTGGTCGACCGGCGTGATCGGCATGGGGTAGCCGGAAATCGTCGTTAGCTGATTGGACATGGTGCTCCTGTTCGGGTCGGGAGGATGGTCGGCCACCGCGATTGCGCCCGCTGCCAATGAGACCATTTCAGGGGTTTGCTGGCGGTTCACCGACGAGCATCGGAGTCGCGATGTCGGTTTGGACCCGGCTCGACCCCGAGTGGGTTCATCCGGAACCGTCGCGGGCCGATCTGAGGTCTAAGGTGAGAACCAAACCTTAGAGACGATGATCAATCTCATTACCAGCGCGCGGTTCCGCCGCGATCACCAGTGGACACCCGCCCACCTGTCCGACTTCGTGGACGGCGATCTGTCTGCCCGCGGCCGAAGCCGCCTCCAGCGCCACGTCGACAAGTGCCCGGATTGCTACCGCGCGCTTGTGACGCTGCAGCGGATGCTCGACCGACTGCACCGTCTTCCCCCGCCGCACGCAGTCGAGACGCCAGACATCGCCGCGGCGGTCCGGCGGCGGTTGCGCGAGCAGCCTGAGGACTGAGCTGGCGATTCTTCCGCCCGAGTTGCCCGGACTAGAATCGGTGGCGTGGTGATCCCTGACCATTTGGTCTCTGGTCATCGGGGTCCTAGCGGTGCGTCAGACGCCGAGTCGGCCGAGTGGGTGCGCAGCCTGCGAACGAGCGGAGCCGTGGGGGACGCCGCCCTCCAACGACTCCACGCTCTGCTCCTGCGCGTCGCTCGAGCAGAGCTGCGGCGCCGCAACTCGCGCAGCCTGATCGGCGGACCCGAGCTTGAAGATCTGGCTTACCACGCCTGCGCCGATGCGATGGTGGCAATCACCGCGAAGCTCGACCAGTTCCGCAACGAGAGCCGCTTCACCACCTGGGCCTACCGGTTCGTGATCCTCGAGGTCTCCAACAAGCTGAGCCGGCACTTCTGGAACGCACCACACGTATCGATCGACGAGGAGGACTGGGATCGACTACCGGGATCGTTCGGCTTGGACCCCCAGCAGCGGGCTGAGTGGCAGGAGCTGATCGACGCTTTGCGCCGGGCCATCGACGAGACGCTCACTCCCCGACAGCGGCGGCTGTTTGTAGCCATCATCCTCAACGGCGTACCTGTCGATGCCCTGGCCGTCGAACTCGATTCCAACCGCAACGCGATCTACAAGGCCCTCTTCGATGCCCGGCGTAAGCTGCGCCAGACACTCGTCGCTAACGGTTACATGAGCTCCGAGTTACATGAGCTCCGAGAGGGGGACATCGCGATGAGCGACGGCTGGGCTCAGCTCGAGCGCTTCCTGGCGACCGATCCTCGCGATGTCGGATGCGAGGCTGCGCTGGAGGTGCTGCACGTGTACAGCGAGCTGTTCGTGGCTGGCGAGCACCCCGAACGCCGGTTCCCAGGCATCGCCGCGCATCTCGAGGCGTGCGGACCGTGCGGAGAGGACTTCGCCGGTCTCGTCGCCGCGATCGGCGGTGCGGAAAGCTGAAGGTGCACACCGCGCCGGCAGCAGTCGGCTGAATCCATCGAACCGATGATCGAAGTACGAGGGACCGGTTGCGGCCGAGCGCGACCGGCGTCGAGACGGAGCGAGAGAACCGGACCAAGACCATCGCCGTGCACGGCGAAGCGCTGGCGGCTCGTGAGCTCGCGCAAGCCTCGGACGCGATGATGGCCCACCCGCTGGCGCTTGAGCTGCGCAACCTCCAGACCCGGGTCGAGCTCCCAGTCAACAAGAACTCCACCGTCGTCTTCCCGGCGCATTTGTCGGCTTCGCTGGTATTCCGAGACCTCTCCGCGTGGCGCTCCTCCCACCAACGTCGCCGTTACCCGTGTCGGCATGTCCCGTGCCATGAGCGCAGGGTGGACGATTGACTGGCGCGACCTCACCTACTCGACGCTCGCTCTGGCGCCGTGGCGGGGCATCGACGCCGTCCGCGGCGGTCACAGCGCGCGCAGCCGCATTGCGGCACAGCCGCGCGACCGCCGACAGCACAAAGCCGGGGCGGGATCGCCCCGGCTTCGTGCCGCTTTGTGATGTCGAACTACTCGGCTGTCAGTTGGATGCCGCTCCGGCGGCTGCGGTGATGCTCGCCGGCAGCGCGACCGGAGAACCCGGCAGCTCCGTGAGGTTGCCGCCCTTGATGGTCATCTCGGCGAGCCCGTGGGCCGCCGTCTCGTTGATGTACAGGTTCTGGCCATCGGGGCTGATGGTCGGATCCGTTCCGCCCACGCCGCCCTGGTCGTTGACCAGCGTGCTGCCGAGCAGCGTCAGATCCCCGCTGCGGTCGATCGAGAACCGGGAGACCGTTCCCGACCCGGTGTTGATGGCGAACAGGAACTGCCCGTCGGGAGTGATCGCCACCCAGCACGGGGCGTTCTGCAGGTCAGCGAACGGCGAGGCACCGATCGAGAACAGCCGGCCGTTGTCGGCGACATCGTACGCCGAGACCGTGCCGACGTCGTTGCCGACGTTGTGCGGGTTGCTCACGAACAGCTGGTCGGGGTTCGTGGGCCGGAACTCGCTGCCGAAGGCACCGAGGCCCTGACCCGGATAGGGCGAGCCCGGAGCTGCGTGCAGATATCCAACGGGGTCGACGCGGAAGCTGTCGATCAGGGAGCTGGCGACCTCGGTGCCCACCAGCTTCGTGCCGGTGCTGTTGAACAGTACGTCACCCAGATCGTTAGCGGCTCCGGGCGCGTTCACAGTCGAGTTGGGCAGCGGAACGAGCTGGCCGAACGGGGTCAGTAAGAACCCGGTGTAATTGGCGCTGTGGGTGGCGTCACCGTCGTTGGCGACATAGATCAAGTGGTCGTGCACCGCGATGCTGACCGGCTTGACGCCGTCCGAGGAGACCGGGCTGCCCGGCACCGGAGTCAGCGATCCGTCCCGGTTGGTCTGCAGAACAGAGATCTGGTTGCTGCCGGCGTCGACCGCGAGGACGTAGCGCCCATTGTCAGCCAGCTGAATGGCGCCCTGGGAGCCGAGCCCCGTGCCGAGTCCCGCGCCGCCAGCCGCGAACGGGGAGCCTGGCGCGGGGGTGAGTGAGCCGTCGGGGGCACGGTCATAGGCCGCGACGGTGTTGGTTCCGGCGGTGTTGCCGTCCAGATAGACGTGACCGATCACGTTCGTGCTCTTGGTCGACGCAAGCGCCGATCCCGGGAGCGCGAAGACTCCCAAAGCGGCCACGCCCACGACGAGGGGACACAGCACATTACGCCCGAGAAGGCGTGTGATAATGCGCATCACTTCTCCTTATGGATTGTGCGGTTCGCGGATCCCGACGTCCAGAAGACACAGAGTCCCCGTGGGGTGACGCCTCGATGAGGTCACCACAGGAGCGCTGTGGGGCTCTCCCAGGTCGCGATTCGCGATGTCGAGAGCTTCGACCGCGCTGCCTGTGAAACGGTTCGAGAACTTCTCGGAATGACGACGCGAGCACCAGCACCGGCTGATAGGGCTTCGTCCGTCGGTGGTAACGCCGCTCGTCGCGAACTCGGCTACGAGGAGCGGGCGGAGCGGCCTGCGCATCCCAGAGCTGGTTTTAGAGATGGAAGTCGCCGTGGACGAATACCACATCGGCCGGAGCGCGCAACTGGGCGCACCGCTGTCTAGTCACTGGGCCGGCGCTGAGCGAGACGGCTGGGGGGAGACGCAGCGGGTGGCGGTTGGCTGTCGATCAGCCGCGGCCGCCGCCGTGTGGCGCGGCGGCGCCTTGCCCACCGGCCTCACGCGCAACGAGGGTGGCGAGCGCGGCACGGGAATGCACGCCGAGCTTGCCGAAGATCCGCGCCAGGTGATTCCCGACGGTCCTCTCGCTGAGGAACAGCACCGCGGCGACCTCACGATTGGTTTTGCCCGAGGCAACAAGGGCTGCCACCTCGTGCTCGCGGGGACTCAGCTCGGCCAGCCGTGAGTGCTCGCCGAGCGGCCGCGTGCGGCGCGACACCCGTTGGCCTAGGCGACGCAGCTCGCGCGCAGCAGCATCGGCCTCGCGGACGGCGCCACACGCCCACAGCGCCTGCTCTGAGCGCTCGAGCTCCGCGACCGCACGTACACGCCGGCCGCGTGCGGCGAGGGCGACGCCCGCCAGTGCCCCGCAACGCGCGCTCAACAATGGGTTGCCAGCTGAGTCGGCAAGCGCAACCGCCTCCGCAATCGTGCCGTCTGCCGCCTCAGCCTCGCCGTTCGCCACCAGGACCGCCGCGCGGGCACAGCGGGCGGTCGCCATTTGCTGGCACAGCCCCGCGGCATCGGCGCGTCGCAATGCTCGCGCCGCCGTGTCCTTCGCCTGCCCGGTCGCCCCGAGGGCGAGCTGCGCTCGAGTGAGCAGCTCCCAACCGTGGCCTCCATGCCGGTCGAGCAGCCGCCGTGTGGGTTGTGCGTCGAGCGCTGAGAGCCGGGCACCTGCGGATTCCGGGTCGCCAGCGGCGTACTCAGCACCGGCGAGCTGCAGCTGAGCGGGCCCGGACAGGAACTTGTGGACCCGCTGCGAGCGAGCGACCATTTCCCGCGAGCTGTCGAGCGCCCGGTCCGTGTCACCCGCCCAGAAGGCCGCGAGTGCGTCGGCCTCGAGCGCCCAGACCGTGCGCCAGTCGTCCGCCAGCAACCGGGCGGTGTCGATCGAGGCGTGAGCGAGTCGCGCGGCCTCCGTCACCTCACCCTTCATCACGAGCGCAAGACTGGCAATCGCCAGCCAACTGGTGACGGTCACCCCCTGACCCGTCATGCGCGCGACATCGAGTCCGCGATTGGCGTGAGCGAAGGCATCGTTCGCCCGCTCCAGGCGCAGCTCGGCCAACCCGATGTAGAAGGAAGCGTAGATCCGCTCCGCCAGCTGCTCGTCCGAAAGCGCGTCAAACGCCTGCTGAGCTTCGGCGAGCGCCGAGAGCGCGCTCGTGGAGCTGCGCTCCGCACAGGCAAGGCTGCTGAGTGCCGCCGCAATGCTGATCATCCCGGGATCCGCGAGTTCACGGGCGCCCAGCACCAGCCGCTCGGCCAGCTCGCTCATCGGCGCGAGCTCGTCGTGCCAGAACCTGTCGAGCGCGAGCTCCAGCCGCAGGCTCAAGACGAGCGGGCCGTCCACCGCGTCAAGCGACTCGAGCACGTTCTCCAGCATTGGTCGGGAATCGAATGGCCGGCCGCTTCGGCGTTTGGCGTAGGCGAGCTTGGCGATCAGATCGCCCCGGCTCACGATCTGATCGGGCGGAACGAGGGTTAGCGCTTCCTCGAGCGCGTCGAGCGATTCGTCGTATGCGCCGCCCGAGGTCAGTGCCGTGGCAGCCTCCACGAGTAGGTCAACGCGCCGCGTGGGATCGGCGCCCGGGGCCAGAAGACGAAGCGCCGAAAGCAGCCGCCGTCCGGCCGTCAGTGGCGCCCTCGGAGCCGATTCCCGGGCCGCCATAACGAGAAACGCGATCGCGTCCTCGTCACCCGCCATGGCCGACCGCTCGACGTGGTGTGCACACATGCTCGCGGTAGCGCCCGCCGCCATCAGCGCCGTTGCCGCCCGAGCGTGAGCGCCCAGCCGCCACCCGCGACGCATCCCGTCGTAGACCGCCCTGCGCACGATCGGATGCCGAAAGCGGAAGCGGGCCGGCGTTGCCGTCGGGCGGATGATGTCGGCCTCCAGCAGGACGTCCAGCGCAGCCAGCGTGGCCGGAACGCTTCGGTCCGCGATCGCTGCCGCCAGCTCGGCTTCGAAGGACTCCCCGACGATCGCCGCGGCGTCGAGGACCAGCTTGCTGTCACCTTCGATCCGGCCGAGCTCGTCGTTGATCGCAGCCACCACGGCCGGCGGCAGCTCCCAGGACCCCGCCGGCGGCTCGGGCTCAGCCATGCGAGTGAGCGCCCGCGGCCCGCCCCGCACGAGCGCTTGGAGGTAGAACGGGTTTCCTCCGCTCTCGCGGTAGAGCGCCGCTCGCGTCGTGCGGTCGAGCTCAGGATCGATCAGCGCCTGCGCTTCACCCAGACTCAGCGGATCGAGATCGAGTCGCGTGGCGAAGCCGGTGCGGGTGGCCTCCTCTAACGCGCTCGCCAGCCGAGACGGGGTTTGGCGAAACGCCAGGGCCACCAGCAGCGGACCTCGAAACCGGCGCAGCAGATGCCCGATCACGTCAAACGACGCTGGATCGGCCCAGTGAACGTCATCCAGCGCAAGCAGCACCGGGTGGCGGGCAGCAAACCGCTCCAACACGGCGCGGACGGCGTAATGGAACCGGTATCGATCGGCTGCGACCCGGCTCCCCGACACGTCGACGGACAGTTCCGACAGTGACGGGAAAACGGCGGCCAGCTCTTGCACAGTGTGATCCTCAAGCGCACGCAAACACCCCGGCTCGAGCGTCCCCAGGTAATCGTTGAGCGCGTCGATGATCAGCCCGAAGGGAAGATCCTGCTCGAACTCGGCCGCCCGCCCGACGAGGACGAGGTGCCCTCGCCGCTCGGCGCGCCGTGCCAACTCGGCCAACAGGCGCGACTTGCCGATCCCCGGCTCGCCGATCACCTGCACCACGCCCGGCTGACCGGCGGCGAGGCGGTCGAGCGCCTGGTCGAGATCGGCGAGCTCGCGCGTTCGAGCGACTAGCAGCTCCCCTGGTCGCTCTGGCTCGTCTGTCCTCATCTAGCTCGCCCAAGGCGAGCCTACTTCAAACCGCGATGCTCGCTCCGGTCGCGCAGGAGACCGACCAAGTACACGTGGCTTCCACTGTCGAAGGCCAGCAGCGCCATCTCCGTCGGGAGGAAGGTCCCGGACTTCGTACGACAGACCATCTCGATCGTCCAGCTCTCGCCGTCGAGCAGCGCGGCCTGAACAAACGATCGCATTTGCGGAAGCTCGTGGGGGTGGATGTCGGAAACCGGCGTGGCCAACAGCTCCTCCCGCGTATAGCCGAGCACCCGGCAGCCGGCCGCGTTGGCGTCGAGAATGCGGTCCTCGCGAGGATCGAGGATGAACACCGGGTCGCTCGATTGCTCGAACAACAGCTCTGGCGAAGGGTGCCTGTCCCGAGGTCCGAGCATCGGGCTACCTGCGCCCCGCTCGAGCAATACCGCTCCCGGCAGGAACATCGCGACCTGCACCACGCAGGAGCTCCTGACGCTCGCGCAGCGGCTGCGCCCGCTCGAGCAGCAACCGCCGCCGCGCGGGCGATACGTTGGACGCGAGCACATCGCGCACGATCGAGTAGCGAAAACGGAAGCGGAAACCGTCGATGCGAAGGATCCGGCGGTCGCAAAGCCGCTCGAGTCGCTCGGTCAGCTCGACGGGATCGGCCTCGAGCAGGGCGGCGAGCACCTCAGGATCGAACGGCTGCGAGAGTGTTGCCGCCAACACCAGCAGGCGATACCCGTCGGAGCCCTCCGCGCGGCAGCGCGCGATCAGCATCTCGCCGAGAGAACGCCGGAGGTCTGGACGGGATCCCCTGGCGATCAAATCGGCGACGAGGGCGGGATGACCGCCTGTGCGCTCGTAAACCCCCGGGATCCCGACCGGCGAGAGCTCCTCGTCAGTCAGCGGCTCGAGCCGCATCTCCGTCGCGCGCAGCCCACGCAGGGGGTGATCCGATGGCGTGTCCTCGCCGCGGATCGCACCGAGCACCAGCACGGGCGAGTTGCTGCACCGACGGTTCAAGTATTCGAGCGCGGCGATCGTTCTGCGGTCCGCCAAGTGCAGATCATCAAAAATCAGGATCAGCGGCGCGTATCGATCGATCAGGGACACAATGGCTTCGAGCGCATCCACCTCGCCGAACTCCGCTGCCGGCTGGCCCAGGCCGAGCTCCGGCAGTACCCCACGCAACGCGGGCAGCTGTGCCGTCTGGACCTCAACCTGGCTGAGTGCGTCGCGGAGGGCCGCCGCCAGCGGCACGTACTCCAGACGCTGCTCCAGGACCGAGCACCTCGCGCGGCCGATTCGAACCCCGTGTAGCGTCGATGCGAACTCCTCGAGCAACCGCGACTTGCCAACGCCCGCCTCGCCTTCGAGGAGCGCGAGAGAGAACTCGCCCCCGAGCGCCGAGCCAACGAGCGTCTCGAGCGCGGTCAGCTCCGGCTTACGACCCAGAAACAACAGCCACGGCGCTCCCGGGGCGCGAAGCTCGATCTCCCTGCAGGGACGGGGAATCAGTGCCGCTATGTCGTCTTGACGCAGGATCGCGGCCTCCAGGGAACGAGTCTCCACGCTCGGCTCGAGCCCGAGCTCACCGACCAGCACTGAGCGCAATCTGCGGTAACCCTCGAGCGCCTCATGCGTTCGGCCCATCGCGTACAGGGCGAGCATCCCGGTCCGGTGCGCGCGCTCGCTGAACCGATCCAGCCTCGTGGCCGACTCGGAATAGCTGAGGCCGGCGCGGTAGTCGTGAGTGGCCAACGCCGCCTCGGCCGCCTCGAGATTTGCCCCGGTCACCCGCCCGAGATAAGTGCCACGCAGCTCCTGCGCCCAATTCGCGTACGGCTCGTCCTCCAGGACCTCCTGTGCCCCGAGCGACAGCGCCTCGGCCAGGCAACGCCGGGCCGCCTCGGTCGGCACGCGGCCGGCGCGATCCAGCAGCCGATCGAAACGGTCGAGGTCAATCTCAGCGTGTTCGACGGCGAACCGGTAGGCCCCGCGTTCGGTGACGACCAGTTCACGCGCACAGCCCGCGTCCGTGCACAGATGACGCCGCAACACGGACACGAACGTCTGAAGGGAGCCCGCGACGTTGTCGGGCAGCTCCTCGCCCCACAGCATGTCAGCCATCCGATCGACAGGCACCAACGCTCCCCGGGCGGCGAGCAAAATCTCGAGGACCTGCTTCGGCCTGCTACCGCCAAAGTCACCCGGCCCGAGGATGCGGTCGCTATGCCGGACGACGATCGATCCAAACAGCGAAATCGCGGGCGACCCGCCTGCGCACAGAGCGCTCATCGCAGCCTGCTCGCCGCGCGACACGAGCGCCTGCGGCTACCGGTCGTCATGCCGGTAAGCCTCCCACCACCCCGATCACAGCGCCATGGCGTGAATGGCCCAATCGGGTACCCAAATTTGCCGCGGGCTCCCAATCAGCCTGGCTCGGGCAGTCGGCCACTCAGCGAACGCGCAGATCCCGCTAAGGCCCGACTCCTAGCTTCAGTGTCGCCAGTAACCGGTTGCGGCACGTTCAGTCAATCCACGCGACTCGAGAGAGGACAAGGAGACCGCGTAATGCACCAAATACTCGAATCGATCGGCGCGCGCAAACGCCTGGCGATCACGCTGATCGCCGCGCTCGCCGCCACGCTGTTCGCGATCCAGATAGCCGGATCGGCATCAGCGGCAACCAAGCACCGCACCAAGCACCACGCACACACGTCCGGCGGCCAAGGCTCCGCCACCGGCCTCGGCCAGCTCAGGGGCTTCCTGCCCACCGACAAGCTGACATTGCCGAGCGCGATCGACGTCAACCTCAGCAACGAGACCGTTCGCTTGCCGATCTACCCGGGGACCGCGCCAGTGCCCGGCAACCCTAGCCAGACACAGAGGGTGTGGTACATCCTCGAGGACGCCTCCGACCAGGGACTGGCGGACGATTTGGGCGTCAACTACGCGCCCAAGCTTTTGAACATGGCGGTCAGCTGCCCGGGCTGCGTGCAGACGGTCACCGAGGACAACCCATCCCCTCAGTCCAATCCGTTCGGCCCGGCCGTGATCCACTTCCAGGGCGCGCCGGACTTCAGCCCGACGCGGATCGCGGTGCCCGGCCCGACTGGCTTTCCGCTGGCCAAGTTCCAGCCGGGCGCGGTGGCGGCGGACGGCTATAGCCCGTTCATCCGGATCGCCGGCTCGGACGTGGTCTACAACGCGCCGATTGTTGCCACCGGCAACGGCCCGTCGTCGTCGTTCGACGTCGTGCACCACACCAACACCGGAGATCGGGTGGTTGGGATCCACATCGCGGGGCCGTCGGCTCCCGGCCAGTTCGCCGAGTCTTGGGTCGACATGTTGTTCGTGAAGGGGTTCGACTCCGGCCAGCCGATCGTCTACCTCAGCACCGACGCCGGCCAACCGCTGACGGCGGTGCTGGAACGCTCGACCTACGTCCCCGCGCTCAACAACGTGTCATTCAACGGCGGCGATGACTTCCTCGGCTCCGCCAGGGAGCGTCTGTTCGGATTCATCAACGGCCAGACCGGTGCGGATAACCCGCAGGCGCAAGGGTTCGTGCATCTCGCGGACGACGGTTTCGTCAGTGATGACGCTTCGCTCGGGAACACCGCGATGATCAACGCGCTGCGCCACGGCGGAGACCTGCTCAACGTGTTCGGGGACTTCCCGACGTTGGCAGACCCGCGTCATGCCGATGCATACAGTCCGCTGTGGGACGCACAGCTCGGCCTTTGGACACCAAAGGCAGTCAGCGAGGGCCTCAACACCCGCCAGATCGACGAGAACACCGTTCTCAACCTGGCGGCCGAGCATCCCGACCTGCTAACGGGCGTGGACCCCGCCACCGGGCAACCCGAACCGTACGGCTCGGTTGGCGTCGACATCAACTGCGCGGTCATCGGGTACACGGCGCAGGCGCCGACAGCGGCTCTGCAGCCCAACGCGCCCGGCTCGCAGTTCCCGCCGCGCTAGGACATGCTGGTTCAGCGTTGGCACTCACAGGTCCGCCACCCTCGATCGATGAGTGCCTCCGCTGGCCCGACCGAGACCGACGGATCTCGCACACGCGGGGTACGTCGGTTCTCTGTCGGCGAACCCAGCTAGGTCCGAGCAGATCTCCCAGCCACGACACAAGGAGCCCGATATGCCGATCCCGACCCGACCGGTGTTCGCCAGCTCCTCGAAGCGCCTAATTTACGTTCACCTTGCGACGCTGCGCGCAGATGGCTCGCCGCGTAACTAGGTGTTATGGGTTGGCCTCGAGGGCGATCAGATCCTGATCTGCACCTCGGATGCGGTCTGGAAGGCCAAGGACATACGGCGCGAGCCCTGCGTCGCGTAGTCGGTCAGCGACTTGGCCAATCCCTACCGCGTGGCTTCGATCCAGGGCCGCGTCATCCAAGTGCGTCCGGACGAGGGTTGCCGCTAAATGGACCCGATCTCCATCAACTACACCAGCGCACTGTTTCCCATCGGCGGTGCAGATTGAGACTTCTGCTTCCGAGGCCGCAGCGTCGAGCGGTCGCGACGACGGGGGCGACTCCGGACGTGTCGGGCACCGTCACGGGCGTGACCCAAAGTGTCCGACACCAGTCGTCCTCCGCTGGGCACCTCGCTCCTGCTGGGTGGCTGCTTTGCCTGCCGAGCAGGAGCGCATCGACGACCTGCGAGGCGCGCACGATGAAATCTCGAGCTTGTGGCCGGCTTCTGGTCCGTCGGCTCGAACGGGAAGCGGCGGGCGCGTCCGGCACCCGGTTTGTAGCTGTTGCTGGTCGTCCAACTGGGAAGAGATTCGAGGTCTGGACCCGGCGCCTGCTCGGTCACGAGAGCGGCAGCGCCGGGACGCCTGCTGGCCGGCACGAGTCAGGCGATCGGCAGGCGCCTCTTGCGGTCGGATCTTCCGCACCAGCGTCACACCCGAGTTCATGCCCAAGCACAAGTCCGAGCTGAGCGGCGGCCGCGGCCTGAGACCCGACGACGCGGAGCGTCTCGAGATTTCAGATCCCAAGGGGCGGCAGGCGACAGAGAGAGTCAGCCCGCCGCCGTCCGAGAGCCAAACTGACGAGCCGGACGACACCGACCGCCGGAAGCTCAGGTTCTCACTGATGCGACGAGCAGGTGCGGGTCCCGGTCGTCTCCGGAGATCTGCTTTCCTCCCGGCGCGGCTGGCGATTTAGGTGTCCGAGGTTCCAGCAGAAACGGCGGGTCTACTACGCACGCCTCGCTCGGCCTGAGCCTGGATCGGCGAGCTTCGTGCGGTCGTGATCGCGCCAACGTCCTCCGCGGCCGAACCGCCTCACGCCTCGTTGGCCGCAGCCGCACGCGAGAGGACGGCGTGGCCACGGGGAGAACCACCGGCTCTTGGCGCAGATGGGTGTGACAGTTTTGCGCCAGCTGGCACTCCCTCTGTAATGAACGAATTCGAGCTGGTCGACAGCGACATCGAGCTGCTCCGCGCAGCGCGGACCGATCCCGACGCGTTCGGCGACTTCTACCGTCGCCACGCGGTCGGGGTCGAGCGCTTGATCCGCGCTCAGACGCCCGATATGGCCACCGCGGCCGATCTCACCGCCGAGACCTTCGCGCAGGCACTGGTCAGCCTCGACCGGTTTCGTGGAGCGACCGATGAGTCAGCGCGCGGCTGGCTGTACGGGATCGCCCGCAACTTGGTACGCCGATACCACCGCCGCGGACGGGTCGAACTCGCGACCTGCCAGAAGCTCGGTATCCAGCTCGACCACGACCCCGATGAGCTAGCTGAGATCGAGTCCCAGATCGACGCTGCGATTCAGACGCCCGAGCTGACCCAGGCCCTGAACACCCTGCCCGACAACCAACGCCAAGCCCTGCAGCTGCGCGTGGTCGACGAGATGGACTACGACGAGGCAGCCGCCCTGATGGGCACCACCGAGCACAACGCTCGAATCCGCGTGTCGCGCGCGCTGAGAACACTCTCCACCCGCCTAGGAGTCTCCCGATGACCAACACCAGCCTCCCCCCGCACCTCGAACGCATCGGGCGGCAGCTCACCGCCGCCGCCCACGATCTCTCCCCAGCGCCGCGCCGATCCCGCCGTCGCGCCTTCCGACTCGTAGCGCTCAGCACCACGGGGCTGGCGGCGATTGCCACCGCGGCCGTGCTCGCGGTCGGTGCGACGACCGCCACGCCGCCAGCGTTTGCCGTGACCCGCCACGATCACGGGTCGGTGACGGTGAAGATCAACCGCACGACGTCGATCGCTGACGTGAACCGCAAGCTCGCCGCGATGGGGATCGAACGGATCGGCAAGCGGGCGATGGCCGCCGGTGAGGACTTCTCGTCGATCCCCAACTGTGCGTCGATCCCGCCGGGGTGGAAGGGCGAGTGGGTCCAGATGGCCGGGTCGAGTTCGGGCCCGGGCTACTCGATCTCCGAGAGCGTCCCCCCGGGCACCTGGGCCCTGATCATGTGCATCGCCGGCAACCCGGGTTACACCGGCTCGGCCAACAGGGGTAACACGGGCGCCGGTTGATCTGGTGGCGACCGCCGGCGCTCGCCCCGCGCGGGCGTCGGCGGTGGCGCGGTCAGCGGTCCGGTCCCCGGTTAGACGCGGGGCCGGACCGTTGCGTGGTGGTCGTGGTCGATCGTCGCTGCGGCGGTCGCGTGGGACCTCGTCAATCTGCGGGCTGAGACGGTCGCGGTCGCGTACCCCAACGACAGCTCGCTGCACGAGCAGATGGTGCGCGCCGCGCATCTGCCGCTCGCTACCTGGTTCGCATACCTGGGGCTCGGTTCGGCCCCAGTTTTGCACTATCAGAGCCTGCCCTTGCTTCTCACCGGCGCAGCTTGGTCATCGCGCGACCACGCAACCGAGCCGTCGCGACGGACGCGGTCAGATCAGGTCGGGGCTCCGCCGACATCCTGGAGGAGACGCTCGGGATTCTGAGACGCGCGCCAACAATTGGTCTCGCCTTCCGGGCGGCGCGTGGAGCCGTGACGCCGCCGGCACGGTTAGCTCGTTATGAGAACGGCGGCAACGAACGCGAGGTACCCGCAGATGATCAATGCGCCGTGAGTTCGCTGAAGCCCGCGACCGGCGTACGCGCAGGCCAACGTCACGGCAGTCAGACCCAGGTACCAGGCGGCAACGAGTGTCCCCTGTCCCGACGGCGCGCCCAGCCCAACGAGAAGCCCCGGGAGCAACAGACCCACGGTGACGTTCAGCGCGTTGCTGTTCAAAGCGATACTGAGCGTCGCTGCACCCCTTCCGCGAACGGCGAGATACAGCGCGGAAACCGCGTTGGGGAGGCTGGTCACGCCGGCGAGAATCAGAGCCCCGATCACGATCTCCGGGGTGTGGTGACGGGCGCCGAGCGTTGATGCGGTCAGCTCCATCGCGATGCTCGCGCCGACCACGACGGTTGTCGCGAGGACCGCGAGGACCATATCGAGACCCCGTGCTCGGGGCGGATGAATCGCTGGCTCGAGCTCCTGCTCCTCCTCAGCGACGGCCTCTGAAAGCCAGCGCACCCACGCCGGCGGCAACCCGAACGTCCCCAACCGCTGCGGGCTGACGCCGGAGACCAGCAGATACGGGACCAGGACGGCAACGGCGGCGAGCAGACCCACGCCAGGTCCAGGGCCGCCGAGCACGATGCCAAGACACACAGTCGCGATCAACATCGCGACTGTCCCCTCGAGGATGATCACCCGTGGGTGCAGTGTGATCTCGCCCGCGACAAGAGCGCTAAGACCGAGCAGGGCGGCGAGGTTGAAAACGTTGGATCCGATCACGACCCCCGCGCCGATCCGGGAGTGATGCCCGGCCAGCGCCGTCACGCTCGCCGTGATCTCGGGGGCGTCGGCCGCCAACGCGGCCAGCATCCCCAGGAGCGCCTCGGACAGGCCGAATCGCGCGCCGATCCGCTCAAGCCGAGACACCAGCAGCCAGCTCGTCGTGAGGCTGACCGCCGCTGCCAAGACGAACACGACAGCGAGCAGCGCGTCAGACACGACGCTTGAGTCCGGTTCGTACGCCGCGGGGGCGCATGATCGGTGGAGGGACTGCGGGTTTGGCGGGCGGGTCTGGGTACATGGCAGCGTCCCGTGAGGGCACGCCGACCAGACTTCCCGGCTCACCAGACTCGGAGTATCCCGTCTCGGCCGACTCGCAGCACACCGACGGTGCCGTGAACCGGTGATGCCGCTCCGCTCGCGCCCGCTCGAGGCCTGGTTCCAGCGGGGCGTGTGTCAAGCCCGTCAACGCGGGTATGTTCTATTCAAACCGACCCGTCGGTTTCTATATGCCTGTGTCGATGATCTTCTGAACATGCCCAAGCTCCGGCCCGAGACTCGTATCGAGCGCCGCCAGCTCTTGGTTGACGCGGCGTGGCGGTGCGCGGCCGTGCGCGGGTTCCGCGATCTCACCGTCGATGACGTGTGCGCCGAGGCGGGGGTCAGCAAGGGCGCGTTCTACGGCTATTTCGAGCACAAGCAAGATCTCCTGCTCGCGCTGCTGGAAGACGACTCAGCGGCGCTCGATGCGGAGCTGGCGGCGATCACGAGCGCCAGCTCATCTGGTGTGGAGCGGGTCCGGCGGTTCGCTCAGGCGATGCTCGCGCGCGGCGATGACGCCGCCCGCGTGCAGGTCCGCGCGGACCTGTGGGCGGACCTGCTGACCGAGGATGTCGTACGCGAGCGGCTCGCGTCCGTGACTGCGCGGCGTCGGCAGCTGGTGCGCGGGTGGATCGAGGAAGCGATCGCTTCTGGTGAGCTGGTGGCGATCCCCGCCAACGCGCTCGCGTCGATTTTGCTCGCGCTGACCGACGGGCTGATGCTTCACGGCGCGCTTGACCCCGGCGGCTTTCGCTGGCCCAATATCCGCCGCGCGATCGACGTGATGCTCGAGGGAATCGCCGCCGGATGAGCACGAACGACCCCACGTCGCGGACTGATCACGACCTGAGCGCCACGACCGGCGACGGTCACGTTCGGCCCGCCGTCGCCGAAGACAGGCCTAGCGAGGATGAGTCCGAGTCGTTCCGGGCCGCTCGTTCGGCGCTGATCGTTCGGCTCCGCGGGTGGGTCGGATCGCTCCGGGAGCGGCTGTCGCACGCGGTCGCTCAAGGCTCGGGCGGGATGCTCGTGCTCGCGCTCTTGGTCGGCGTGGGTGCTGGGTTGGGCGCGGTCGCGTTTCGCTACATGATCCTGGGATTCACCTACGCGTTCACCGGCCATCGCGACTACAGCGCAGCGGGTCACGCGAGCAACCCGCTGCTGCCGGGACTCGGGATCTGGTTCGTGGTGCTCGCCCCGGTGATCGGCGGGTTGATCTACGGTCCGCTGGTCGCTCGGTTCGCGCCGGAGGCGCGCGGCCACGGGGTGCCCGAGGTGATGCTCGCGGTCAACCGGCTCGGCGGGCGAATGCGCCCGCAGGTCCCGATCGTCAAATCGCTCGCCTCGGCGCTGTGCATCGGGTCCGGGGGCTCGGTCGGCCGTGAGGGCCCGATCGTGCAGATCGGTTCCGCGCTCGGGTCGGTGCTCGGTCAGTTCGTGCGGGTGACCGAGTCCCGGCTGCGGCTGCTGGTCGCGTGCGGTGCCGCCGCCGGGATCTCGGCGACGTTCAACGCGCCGATCGCCGGGGTGTTCTTCGCGCTCGAGTTGATCCTGCGCAACTTCGACACCGAGTCGTTCGGGTTCGTCGTGCTCAGCTCGGTCACCGCTGACGCGATCGGACGCGCCGTGTTCGGGTCGCACCCGTTCTTGACGCTGCCGGGGTTCACGTTCACCTCGCCGCTCGAGCTCGTGCTCTACGCCGGCCTCGGCGTCCTCGCCGTCGGCGTCGGGGTGACGTTCATCCGGGTGCTCTACGCCGGCGAGGATCTCGCCGATCGGCTCTGGCGCGGACCGAGCTGGCTGCGTCCCGCGGCTGGCGGAATCCTGCTCGGGCTGCTGCTGCTCGCGGTCCCGGAAATGTATGGCGTCGGCTACCCCGTTCTGCAGCACGCCGTCGGCGGCCGCTACGTGATCCTCGTGCTGCTCGGACTGCTCGCCGCGAAGATCCTCGCGACCAGCCTGACGATGTGGATCGGCGGTTCGGGTGGCGTGTTCGCGCCGTCGCTGTTCATGGGCGCGATGCTCGGCTCGGCCTACGGCGCGGTCGCGCACCACCTCATGCCGGGCCTCGCTGCCGCTGCCGGCGCCTACGGCCTGGTCGGGATGGGCGCCGTGTTCGCCGCCACCGCTCGCGCACCGATCACCGCACTGATCATCATCTTCGAGCTCACCGGCGACTACCGCATCATCCTGCCGCTGATGTGCGCGATCGTGGTCGCCACCGCACTCAGCAACCACATCACCAAGGACACGATCTACACCCTCAAACTCCGCCGCCGCGGAATCGACATCGACGCACCCCCGCCAAGCCGAATGGCCCAGATCACCATCGCTGAAGCGATGGGGCAAACCCCCCAGGCGCTGACGCCCGACCAGCCCTTGCGCGAGATCGTCGAAAGGCTCTCGACCGAGCGAACCGACTCGCTCCCAGTCACCGACGCCGTCGGGTCGCTCACAGGAGTCATCGCCGCCAGCGACCTCGAGCGAGCAATCGGCCACCGAATCGACAGCACGACGCTCGCCCGCGAGGTCCCCCGCCTCCAGGCCTCCGACACGCTCGAGGACGCCGTCCAAGCCCTCGCCTCCACCGACGACGACGGACTCCCCGTAATCGACGACGACAACCAGCTCATCGGCTGGATCACCCACCAGCAGGTGCTGCGCACCTACCTCAGCCGCTTCGGAGCTCCGCAAGACAACGTACGCAAGCCTGCCCCGCCGCCGCTGGCGGCGGCAGCCGCTACCCGCTCACCCACGCCTACCGATCGACCTCGACGATGACTAGCCGCGCGCCTGTCAAGCCGGTCGAAACTAGGCCGCTCACGCTGGTCGAAAACAAGGGCCCTTCAGGGCTGGTAGTCCGGGTCACGGGTTCAGTGGCAAAACGACCGTGGTCGCGAAGGCCGAGCCTGTCGGGCGACGCCTGAGCGGCGATGGTCGCCGCCACGGCGATCCCGCGGCCCTGAAACTCCGGCACGAGCATCCAGCCGACCTCGTAGACCTGCTCGTTGCGCCACTCCTTCCTCCAGAAGCGGACCGGGCCGACGCCGGCGCCGGTCGCCACGTCGACCATCTTGAACATGCGATCGCCGCCCTCGAGGCGCTCGTAGCGGCCCTGACGCTCGCGCAGCTTGTCCGGACTCTCGGGGCCGCCGAGATGCTTGGTCATGCGCGGGTCCCCCATCAGCCGCTCGAGCAGCGGCGGGTCGTCGATGCAGTCTTCGCCGCTGCGCGCGACGGCGACTTCGATGCGCTCCTGGAGGTGCTAGACAAGCAGCCGGATCTCAACGTCCCGCCGATTGCGACAAGCACACTTGAGCTGAAGCGAGCTACCCCCAACCTAGCGGAAGCGCGCCACTGCTCGATGCACGGATGGACCCACAGGAACCCCGACTGGCCACACTCCCGCCTCGTCCCGTGTCACATTCTCGCCTGTTGGCTTGTCGTATGGGTGAACACACCGGCGGAAGGTGAAGGGGGGAGACGCAATGTCCTATGGGCCGGTGCGGCGCACCGCACACCACAACTCGAAAGGACGTCGACTATGGAGGCAAGGGTCAAGAACCCGGCCCTGACTGTTGCGGGCGCGCTCGAGGCGGCTCAGAAGCTGGGAGTCTCCCCGACCGCCACTGGGATCCCCGAGATCACGCTCTACCTGCAGCGCTTCGCCGGCCCGAGCGGCAGGGAGGGCTGATGGCGCCGATCACCACCAGCACCGAGATCGCGCGACCGACGGACGAGGTCTTCGCCTACGTGACAGATCCGGGCACGATGCCCGAGTGGCAGCAGGGCGCCGTGAGCGGCCACCTGGACGCGCCCACGACCCGCGTCGGCTCCAGGTGCACGACCATCCGCAGGATCGGGGGCCGTGAGCGCGAGGTGACCACCGAGATCACCGAATACGATCCGCCGCAGCGATGGGCCGACCGAGGCATCGACGGTCCGATCAGGGCCATCGTCGCGGTCACGGTCGAGCCGCTCGCCGATAGATCACGGTCGCGGCTGACGATCGAGCTGGACTTCACCGGCCACGGGATCGGAAGGCTGCTGGTTCCGCTCATCGTCCGTCGCCAAGCCGCCCGCGAGATGCCAGAGAACATGAGGCGACTCAAGCAACGGCTCGAGGCCCGACCGTAGATTGCGCGTCTCGATCGCGATCGGCGGAGTCGGCCAGCGGTGTGCAGTGGGTGGTGGTGCGGCACCGGGTTGCGGCCCGAGCGTGGTGCAGGCCGCGGTCGCTTGTGGGTGTCAGCTACTTGGGAGCCTGTGGAGGGCGGCGAGGATGTCGTTTACCTCGGTACGGCCCGTGTAGTCCGGGTGGATGTCGACGAACCGTACGGTGTGGTCTTGGTCGACAATCAGTACGGTCGGCATCGGCAGCATCGTGCCGCCGTCCGCGCGAGTCGTGCGAATGTCGACGCCGAGCGTCCGTTGTGCTGCGAGTCCCTCGTCGGAGGGATCGAACGTGATCCCGACCGCGGAGGCGAGCCGGGCGCCGGTGTCGCTCAGCACGGTGTAGGTCAGTTCGGCCTTCTCCTGTGTGCTGAGTGACGCGTCCGGGGTCTCTGGCGAGATCGCGACCAGGCGAGCTGAGTGTGCTCTGAGCTGGGGTAGGAGGTCTCGCTGATAGGTGCGCAGGGTCAGGTTGCAGTACGGGCACCAGCCGCCGCGGTAGAAGACGATCACCGCGGGTCCGTTGGCGGTGAGGTCGTCCAGCGTCCGGGTCTGGCCGGTCGCGTCGGGCAGCGCGAACGGCGCGAGTTCGTCGCCGACGGCTACCGCTCCGGCCGGGATTCCGCGGTCGGCGAGCGCGCCCTGATCAGAGGCGAACACTGCGACGACTTCTGCGGGCAGTCGGGTCGCCGCGGCGGCCTTCACGTCGTTGACCTGCTCGGCAATCGTCGTCATCGCTGGGACTTCCTTTCGTCACTGGGCGTTGGACTGAACGGTCCACTCAGCGAGAGTACTAGATAATGGACCAGGTAGTCCAGCCGGATAGACTCGGCCCATGACGGTGGGGCAACCTGCGACCGCGAAGGGGCGCCAGACGCGCGAGCGGATCATCCGCGCGGCCGCTGAGCTCGTAGCCGAGCGCGGGGTCGCCGGCACCTCGCTCGATGACGTCCGCGCCCGCGCACACGCTTCCAAGAGCCAGCTCTACCACTACTTCGCTGACCGCGACGCTCTCATGCGCGCGGTCGCCAAGGCCGTCAGCGACGAGGTCGTCGACGGCCAAGCCGAGCTGTTCGCGCGGCTCGACACGATCGACGGCCTGCACGCGTGGATCGACACCCTCGTGATCCTCCAACAGACCCGCAAAGCCAAGGGCGGCTGCCCGATCGGCTCGCTCGCCGGCCAACTCGCCGAACACGACGAAGGCGCCCGCCTCGAGCTCGCCAACGGCCTCGAGCGGTGGGAGACCGGGATCCGCGAGGGCCTGGAGCGAATGGCAGCCCGAGGAGAACTACACCCTGGCGCCGACCCTGGAGCGCTCGCCCAAAACACGCTCGCAGCCGTACAAGGCGGCCTGCTACTCACCCAAGTCCGACGCGACCCCGATCAGCTCCGCGCGGCGCTCAACGGCGCGCTGAATGCAATCCTCGCCGCCCGCAGCGTGCCCTGACCCCCACGACCGCGCATTTGAAGACTCTGGTGTAGCCAACGAGACATGCGGGCACAAACCAAATGCGGTCCCCGGCGTAGGTGCTAGGCAACGTTCTCTGCCGTCGTGAGCGTTGCGGCTTCGCGCGAGCGCCGCGCATCAGTCGACCCTCCTCGGTGACGCCAAATTTGGGCCGTGCTCTGGACGCTATTCCTCCTGCGCGCGCCCAGGCGAGCTTGGACGAACTCGGTTCACCGTCGCTCGGCGGATCGGTGCTCGGCATCAAGTTCAGCGGTAATCGGGGTTGGCGAAGTCGAAGCGACATCCGGCATCCCAGAGGCTCTTCTGGTTCCCGTGCGCGGGGATCCCTCCGGCGTCCTTGAGCATCCGCGCCAGATGCATCAGGTTCCAGGCCAGGAACGTCGTGTTGCGGTTGGTGAAGTCGTTCTCGGGGCCGCCTGATCCTGGATCGAGATAGCTCGGACCGGGCCCCGCCTCACCCAGCCAGCCCGAGTCGGCCTGAGGGGGGATCACATACCCGAGGTGCTGCAGCGAGTACAGGATGTTCATCGCGCAGTGCTTGGCGCCGTCCTCGTTGCCGGTGATCATGCATCCCGCCACGCGACCGTAGTACGCCCACTGGCCGGCGTCGTTGAGGAGGTGACTGTTGCCGTAAAGCCGTTCGATCACTTGCGTGCAGACCGAGGACTTCTCCCCGAGCCAGATCGGCGAGAGCACCACGAGGATGTCGGCGGCCAGGACCTTCTCGAAGATCTTCGGCCAGTCGTCTCTCTCCCAGCCATGCTCGGTCATGTCCGGGTACACGCCGGTCGCGATATGGTGATCGACCGCCCGAATGACCTCGACCGAGACACCGTTGCGCTCCATGATCGCGACCGCGAGATCCGCGAGCCCGCGCGTGTTCGACACTTCTGGGGACCGCTTCAGCGTGCAATTGATGAAGAGCGCGCTCAAGTCGGAGAAATCCCACTTCGACTGTGCTACCAGCTGCTCGTGTCGTTCGGTCAGATTCGCCATCGGCTATCTCCTCCTAGATGCAAAGCTCGGTGATCTCGTAGCCGGCCGATACCGAACTGTGTCCCGGCCCTGAGCATCTGTCGTCTGTGTGAATCAGTGTTTATCGTCGATTCGGTAACGGTTGGGGCGATCGCGGTTGTGGAGCCCTCGAGGCTTCTCGCCCTGTCGCATTGTTCGCGTGGCGCAGAAATCCGTGGGTTGCGCGGCTGGAGAGGCGCCCGCGGGCGAGCCTTCTCGATCCACATTGAGCATCGCCAAGTCTCAACGGCGGTCGGCCCGGCCTGGGGCTCATGTGCTTGCCACGAGTGTACGACTGGCATTTCCGTACTTTCTTAACGGGACCTTGCAGGAGTCTTACGAGTACCAGGTGAGAGTGGACTGTTAATCGAATCTCCGGTGTCGGCGTGCTCTACTGGTCAGGACTCGCCGTTCACGAGGAGAAGAGTCGGCTGTGCCTCATGGATTCTCCTTGAACGGACCCTGGGGACTATTCGCCCCCCAGAATCAAGAAGGAGAAGCAATGCGACTTCTGACACGGAAGTGGCTGTGTCTAGTGCTGCCCGGGCTCCTGGCCGCCGCCGTAGTAGCCCCGGCGTCCGCCTCCGCCTCGCCTGGCCACGAATCGCCCGTGGTCGGTCACGTTTACCTCGATGACAACACGGCTGGAGAGAACACGGTCGCCGGCTTTGACCGTCGCGCGGACGGATCGCTCACGGCCGAACCCGGATCGCCGTTCGCCGCGGGCGGCGCCGGAACCGGCTCCGGGCTCGCGTCCGAGGGCGCCATTCAGATCGCTCCCGACGGCCGGTTCGTGATCGCCGTCGATGCGGGTAGCGATCAGATCTCGGTCCTTAGCATCGAGCCGAACGGCGCGCTGAGCCTCGTCCGCGACGGAGTCGTGTCCTCGGGTGGCGCGCTCCCGGTGAGCATCACGGTTCACGACGACCTCGTGTATGTCGCGAACGCCGGTGCGGGTGCCACCAACTACAACGGATTCCGCCTCAGCCCCGACGGGCGGCTGCGTCCGATCCGCGGAGCGACGGTCACGCTACCTGCGGGATCGCAACCTGGCGACGTCCTGTTCAACGCAGACGGCACGAGACTCGTTGGGACGCGCGTCGGAACGTCTGAGATCGACAGCTTCACCGTCGACTCTCATGGACGCATAACTGCCGCCCCGGGCTCCCCGTTCCCGGCGCAGGGGCTCGGACCATTCGGTAGCGAGTTCCGCCCCACCGAGCCCGACCAACTGTTCGTCTCCAACGCCCACAACGTCGGGGCTGGGACCGGGACCGTGTCCGCGTTCCGCGATGGCGCGGGCGGGACGCTAACGCCAATCGGAACCTCGCCCTTCGAGGACCTCCAAACCGCCCCATGCTGGGTTGAGATCAGTCCCGACGGACGGTTCCTATTTGCCGTGAATACCGCGTCCGGCACGATCTCCCGCTACGCGATCGCCCGCGGTGGGACATTAACGCTGCTCGGTAGCACCCCGGTCAGCGGCGACGGCGGCGTGGGAGCAGTCGACGCTCGCCTGAGCCCCACCGGTCGCTGGCTGTACGTCGATGAGAGCGCGGCCGGCGCGGTCGGAGCCTTCATCGTCAATGACGGGAACCTGACGGAACTATCCGGCTCGCCGACCGCGCTGCCCGTCGGCGCAGCGGCCGCCGGCATCGCCGTGAACTAGCCCTCCGCTAGCGGTTGCGAAGCAGCCGCGCAACCGGGCGCGCCGGTCACTCCCGGCGCGCCCGACGCCCGGGACCGCACGATGAGCGCCACAGCGAGCGGACGAGACCGACCACGCACAACCGCTCCGGGGGCAATCGCGCTATCGGTCACGCGCAACAACACTGGCGCCAAGCTCGTTGAGCACCGACACGTCTCCCCTCTCCTCGAACGATTCGCGCTGAGCCGAGACGCCCAGAGCCTCCCGCTGTCCCTGCGCAACTGGCCCGAAGGACGATGCCGACGTCTCCCCCGTCGCCTTTGCGGTCGCGCCGCGCGCGCTCGCGACTTGGCGACTCCGTCCGTGCCGTAGAGGTAGGAGAATCAGGCGATGGGCGAGACCCGAGCTGAAACGAACGCGGAGACGGGCTCGAACGCCGGCGGCGCGATTGGACCGGGAGCGGCTGGGGGCGACGAGGCGACGGCGAGCGAGGGACGTTTGCTGCGGCGATGGTTGGCGTTTAGCGCGCGGCGTGAACGGCGGCTCGAGCAAACCGGGAGCGACCCCGATCCGCGGTTTACGTTCGCCAACGAACGCACGTTCCTGGCCTGGAACCGCACCGCGCTCGCGCTGATCGCTGCCGGCCTGGCGGCGGCGCAGTTCCTGAAGTTCAATTTGCACGGACTGCGGCTGATCATCGCGGTGCCGCTGATCGTGCTCGGCGCCGCGCTCGCGCTCGCGAGCTACTTGCATTGGGAGGACAGCGAGCGGGCGATGCGTCTGCGCCAGCCGCTGCGCTACTCGTGGATGCCGCGTGTGCTGACGGGGGGGATCGCGGTGATCGCCGTGTGCGGCGGGATCCTGGCGGTGGTCGACCGACTGGTTCATTGAATCGCCCTCAGTCTCAGTCGACCGGTGGAACCGTCACACCGCCGCCCGATACGGACGATCCGGGCCTGGCGCGCGAGCGTACCGCGCTGGCGTGGACGCGATCGGCCCTGACCATGGCCGCGAGCGGCGTGCTGATCGCACGCGCCGCGTTTGTCGGACATCTGCCCGTCGTCGGCGTCGCCAGTGCGGTTGCGATGGCAATCCTTTCCGCGCTGACTTGGCGTAACGGGCAGGCGATCTACCGTGAGCGTCGCCAGCCTTGGATGCCCCAACGTCGACAGACGGCCGCTTTCGGCGTGTTGACGGCGGCGACGGTGCTGATCGCCGCGATCGCGGTCGTGGTGACGGTCGCGATCTGAGGACGATCGTCGACCCAGCGCTGCGGCGCTTGCTCTGCTCCAGATAGGCCTCGCTACCGCGCTGGAGATCACGCCGGATTCCGTCGCCGCGCTTGTATCGTTCCAGGTGATGCGCTGGCCGCACGTGCTCGGCGACGATGGGGCTCGGAGGGACCGGGCTCGTGATTGGGAGCTGACCGCGGGCGTCACACTGGCGTTTGCTGTGGGCGCGGGGGTATTGGCTGCGGTCATGAGTCCTCCTTGGCCCCCGGGAGATCTGCTCGTCGCCACGTACTTCGCCGCCGTCAGCCTGATGCTGTGGGGGCAAGGCGCTCGAATCAGACGGGCGAGATCAGAGGCGCCGTTCACAACGGCCGTCGCGGTCGCGCTCGCGGTCGCGTTTGCCGGCGGACTGCTCCTCGCGGTCGTCGATGTCGCGACGCGCGGCTCGCTCTAGCCGAGCGCGTGATGCCGGGATCTGCGTACCCCACGACCTTGACCTTGCCGCCGGTGTAGGCGGTGGTCTAGGCGCCCCGTGCCCCCGGAGTCCGCTCATAACAGATCCGCGAGTGCCGGCCGTGCCGCGGCCCGGCGCCCCGGCTTCCCGAACCGGTGCGTGTGAGAAGAGCGGTTAGGGTCCTGTCGCCCCGGCCCAGAGGAAGCAGGTGCGAGCTCGCGATCGCAGGCGAGGACGGTCACGTTGCGCGGCTGATCCCGGCAGCCGTGCCCCCTCTATAGCTATTCGGCCACGACGTCGAGGCAACCTCTTGAGGCGTCATGCGGCAGCGCCCGGTCAGTCGCGCTGGGCAGCGAGTGACCGATCACGAGTACGTCTGCTCTGCGCGCGCGGCGAGCATCTCGGGCGTTGGCTGAGTTTGGGTGGGACGGGTCATCAACCATTCGGCGTGACTGCGATTGCTTTTGCTGGGCGAGCAGGAGCGCGCCGGCGTGGGCGAATCGCTGCTGGAGGTCGTCCGTTGTAGGGGAGATTCTCGGGCCGGTTCGATGGCTGGTCACAGCCAACCAGCTCGGGCCTCGCCGGCGGTCGTTTGCTGGCCGGTGTCAGTTTGGATCGAGGTGGGTGGCGGCTGGTGCGAGGAGGATGATCCGCTCGCCGGCGTGGAGTTCGGTGTCGTTGCGAACGGGAGTGATCTGGTGGCCTTCGCCGATGGCGACGATGAGGCTTCCGGGTGGCCAGGCGATGTTGCCGGCCCGCCGGCCGAGCGCGGGCGACTCGGGGGTGATCGTGATCTCGATGATCTCGTAGCCGCTGAGCGGTGTGCTGGGCGTGTGGGCGAGTGCTTTGGGGTCCTGGACGGCGAAGTCAGCGGCGATGGCGCCGTGCTCGATCTCGGCGGCGGATGAGCTCGCGCTGTTGGCGAGCGTTTGGAGGACGTCCGCGCGGGTGATCCAGCCTGTGAGGTGCTGCCGGTCTTGGGAGACGACGGGCAGCCCGTCGTGGTCGTAGACGGTGAGCTGGCGTAGCGCCTGTTCGAGTGTCTCGTCGCCGAACAGTTCTTGGGGTTGGCGGGTGTCGGTTACCGGGCCGGCAAGGCGCGCCCATAGCTCGTCGCGAATCGCGTCGCGTTCGGCCCGGGGCTCGTGCGATCGTAGAAGCGGCGGGTGACCTTCGGGCTGTGGGATGGGTTGCATGACATCCGCGACGGTCAGCTTCTGCAGCACGCTGGTGGTCGTTGGCCGCTCGATGTCGATCCCGCGGCGCAGGAGCTTGGTGGTGTAGATGTTGCCGTAGCTCAGCTGCTTTGAGACCGCGGCCGCGATCCCGCAGGCGAGCATGATCGGGAGCGTGAGACCGAAGTTGCCGGTCATCTCGGCGACGCTGGCGATCGCTGTCAGCGGCGCTTGCGCGGCCGCCGCGAACACTCCGCCCATCGCCACCACTGCGTACATCGCCGGGGGGCCGATCGCGGGCCCGAACAGGTTGTGGGCCACCGTCCCGAACGCCATCCCGAGCATCGCGCCGATGAACAGCGAGGGGGCGAACACCCCGCCTGAGCCGCCGATCGAGAGCGTCAGGCTGGAGGCGAGGACTTTCCCGAGCATCAGGATGACGATGAACCACAGCGCGTACTGGCCGGCGAGCGCCTTGCCCATCACCGGGTAGCCCACGCCGTACATCTGCGGGAGCGCGAGCAGCACCAGGCCGAGCGCGACGCCGCCGACCGCGGGGCGCGCCCATTCCGGGCGGCCCTTCCACAGTTCGTCGACGAAGTCCTCGAGCCAGTACAGGAAAGTCTTGAAGGCGACGCCGATCAGCCCGGCAGCGAGCGCGAGCACGGCCACGAGCAGGTACGCGCTGTCGATCGGGACCACGAGGTTGTGCGGCACCTGGGTGAAGAACGGAGCGGAGCCGAAGAACGCCCGGCTGATGACATCGCCGGTGACCGCCGCGAGGCTGGTCGCGAACAGAGCGTCGAGCGAGAACTCGCGCAGCACGATCTCAAACCCGAAGAACAGCCCCGTGACCGGGGCGTTGAACGTAGCGGCGATCCCACCCGCGGCGCCGCACGCGACGATGATCCGCAACCGATTCTCCGACATCCGCACGCGCTGCCCGAGCGTCGAAGCGAAAGCCGCTCCGATCTGGACGATCGGCCCTTCCCGTCCCACCGATCCACCAGTGCCGATGCAGATAGCCGACGCGAGCGCTTTGACGATCGACACCTGGGGACGGATCCGCCCGCCGTTCTCGGCAACCGCGAGCATCACCTCAGGCACCCCGTGGCCACGGGCCTCCTTCGCGAACCGCTGGATCAGCGGCCCGTACAGCAACCCGCCCACGACCGGGATCACGAGCACGAACAAGATCCCGAGCGCCGGCAAATGCAGGCTCGGCGCATGACCCTGCTGACCGAACCGTGTATAGCCGGTCGCGAGCCACGTCACCGCGTAAATCAGCTCCCTGAACACCGCCGCACCCAAGCCCGCGCCCGCGCCGACGATCAGCGCGAGCACCGCCAGCCCAAGCCGGTTACCACCCAACCACGCCGACACCGCCCCGATCAACGAGGAACGGGACAGAACCGGCACCGCAGCACCCGCGGACTCAACTGCCGCGCTGCCGGATCCGTTGAGCTTCCCGTTAGCACTCACCGACCAAGATCCCAACCCAGCGACCAGTCCTGCCCGGGGACCTCGCCGGTCGCCTCAACCAAAACCCCAGAGCATTCAGCACCGGCCGGCGGTCCGCATCGGGCGTCCGCTCCACGATCGTCGCGATCTCTGCGCGGCACCGCCGGCTCAACCACCACAACCACCTCACCGCCCGCCATCGCGAGCGCGACGCGCACCCCGATCGACGACCGGTGGCGCCAGACCGGGCGGGATCTCGCGTCTGACCCGATCAAGGACCGCGGCTGATGTCGTCTGGTCTGGTCGCATCTCCAGTTGCCGATCTCCAGCAGGTAGAGCCGTCGGTAAGAGCGAGCACCTTCGAGATGTCGCACACGCCGGCCGAATGGCTGAAGCCGGAAAAACAAGCCCGCCGAGGGTCAGGGCGAAGCTGGCATCGAGCATACTCCGCCCAAGGGATTCCCGTGGCTGCCCTCCGCTTACCGCGCGGCAGATCTAGAACAAGCCGTTGGCGCCGCTCATGGGTAGGCCTCCGTGAGGCAGGACACCTAACCAGGCGCTGGCGATTCAGACGACCAGCGGCGCCTCCCGCAGCAGTTGCCGGGGGCAGTCGGTCAGTCGGGGGTCGGCGGCTCGGGGGGATCGACCACGGTCCCCGGCGATGGCGCGTGCAGGCCGGAGGTGTTGAACGCCCGGCTGAAGCCGCGCGCGCCGCTGCTGCCGAGGCTCGCCGTTGACCACGCGAATCGAGTGGCGTCCGAGGCCGGCGCGAGCGCGCCGGGTCGCTCGCCGCGTCTGACGAAGACGATCGGGGCGGGGGCGGCTTTCGCGATCGCGCGCCGGGTCTCCCCCAGGCCCTCCTTGCGCCAGCGGTCGGACAGCCCGATCAGGAGCAGGTCGGCTCGGGAGGCCGCCGCGACGATCCCGGCCCGCCCGGCCTCAGCCATCGCTGTGGTCGTGGCCACGCCCGCGAATTGCTGAACGAGCAACGCCGCGTCGGCCAGCATGTGCCCGGCGTGCTTGCCCTCGGCGGTCTGGCCGCCGGCCCCGAGCAGCTCGAGCGAGGCGCCGGTCGCCGCGCACAGCCACGATGCGAGCTCGAGCGCGGCCCAGTCGTGCTCGGCCCCGCCGAACGGGACCATCACGCGCGTCCCGGGTGCGGGCGCGACCGGCTGTCCCTCGCGGGCCACCAGCACGGCCACGTCGCACGGCGCCTCGTGGAGGACCTCGCCGACGTCGCCCCGGGGGATGCCGTCTCCAAGCAGCGGGCGTCGGCCGTCCAGCAGCACCAGGTCGACCTCGTCGCCACGCGAAAGCCTCACCAGGTCGCTGCCCGGGTGGCTGGAGGGGAGGGCCACGGCGCGCGTGGCGATCCCCTCGTCCAGCAGCCCGAGTCGAGCCCGCTGGATGTGATCTGACGCTTCGCGGACCTCGAACTGCTCGGTCTGGAGCCCTCCACGAACGGCTGAGCCGCGCGGCGGCGGGACCAGCCGCAGGAGGATCAGTTCACGGGGCGGCTCCCAGCGGGCGAGCGGGGCGGCGATCGCGAGCAGCGGCTCTAGCGACGCCTCGGTCTGCGGCGCGACCAGGATCGAGTGCGACGGAGCGGCGGTGTCCCCGATGGTCAGGCGGGTGGCCGTGGCGAGCTCTTCTTCCGGAGGCTCGCCGAACCGGTTCTTTGGATCGATCAGTCGCAGGAACGGGCCCGTCATCAGCGTGGTGACGAGCGCCATCACCACCAGCGCGGTGAACAGCGCAGGCGAGATAACCCCCTCGTCGAGGGCGATGTTGAGCACGATCAGCTCGGTCAGGCCGCGCGTGTTCATCAGGGCTCCGAGCGCGGAGGACTGTCGCACGGGAAAGTTCATCGTGCGCGCCGCGATGAAGGTGCCCCCGAACTTGCCGATGATTGCGAGCGCGATCAGTCCGAGCGTGATCAGGATGAGTTCCGTCTGGCCGAGCGCACCGATGTTGGTCCGCAACCCCGTGTAAGCGAAGAACAGCGGGAGCAGGAGCGTCAGCACGAAGTCCTCTAGTCGCTTGGTGACCTCGTTGCTGAGCCCGGCGTGGCGAGGCATGACAAGCCCCATGAGGAACGCTCCCAGGATCACCGCCACTCCGATCTTGTCGGTGATGACGGCGGACAGCAGCACCCCGGAGAGGATGACCGTGAACCAGGTGCCCGGGAGCCGCCCTTGCTCGTCGTAGGCCACCGCCGCGCGGGCCAGAATCCGTCGAACAACCGTGAACATGATCACGCCGAACAGACCGGCCTCGCCGATCGTCTTGAGCACGTCGAGGCCCGTGCCCGCGCCCGCGAGCGCCGTGGCCAGCGCGATCAGGAACCAGGCCGAGACGTCGTTCAGGGCCGCCGCCGACAGGGCGAGCGTGCCGAGCGGCCGCTTGACCATCCGGCGCTCGGAGATGATCCGGGCCAGGACCGGAAAGGCCGTGATCGACATCGACACGGCGATGAACAGGGCGAAGGCCAGGAAGCGTGTCGGAGGCGCGAGCAGGCCATAGAGCGGCAGCGCCGCGATCAGGCCGAGCATCAGCGGGAACAGCAGGCTCGTGTTCGAGATCGCGAGCGTCATACCGACGCGGCCGCGAAGCTGGCTGAGGTCAACCTCGAGCCCGATCAGGAACATGTAGAAGACCAGTCCGAGGTTCGCCGCGACGCCGATGTAAGGCACGATGTCCGTGGGAAAGACGTCGCCCTGGAGCGTGGGCAGGATCGCGCCGAACACGGTCGGCCCGAGGATGATGCCGCCGAGCACCTCGCCCATCACGCGGGGCTGCCTGATTTTCGGCATCAGGCTCCCGCACAGGCGGGCGAACAGCATCACGACCAGCGTGGCGATGAAGAACGCGACCACCGTCTGGTCGGAGGTCCGCTGCTTAGTGCCGGTCACGTGCTCGCTCAGCGTGGGCGAGGCCCCGGCCGCGACGGGAGTGAGCATGACGTCGAGCGAGCGCCCGGCAGCGGTGCCGAACATCCGCCTCGACCCGCCGAGATTGCAGGCCACGGTCCCGGCGAAACTCCCCTCGCGGTAGACGATCGTTCCCCGCCGGATGCTCTTGGTCACGACCTCGGCCCGCGAGCCGGACTCGGTCAGGGTCACGTTCGTGCCCAGACAGTTCGAGGTCGGGCTCAGCGTGTAAATGCCGGAGATCGAGCCGGGGGCCCGCGGCAGCGGCACCCCCGGCGTCGGTGGATCGCCCTTGAGCTGAGCCGTAAGCGGCCGGCCGCCGATCGTCCCGAGTAAAAGCCCATTGACGACGTGGGCGTCGATCGGGGCCTGCGCGCGGCCGATGCAGTCGGCGGTGCCGGTCAGCCGGCCGTGCTTGAACGTGAGCTCGCCGCTCAGCGTGCCCTGGGTGTTCGACAGCGAGACGAACTGGCCCGACTGGACCACGAAAGCCTTGGCGCCCAGGCACGCGGCGCCCGAGGAGACGTTATAGCTTCCCGCGATCGTCGGCTGGGTGTGCTTGCCGCTCCCGGCCACGATCACCCCGATAACGACCGCGGCCGTCGCGAGGATGAGGACCACGTAATAAACCGCCACGCGCGACGGCGGCGGGGGTGGCGGCTGATCCTCGCCCGAAGCGACTCCCGCCTCGCTTACGACCGGGGTCGACACTACCCGATGCGCGCAGCGCCCAGCGTCGGGCCTAGGACGGCGGCGGGCCGGTCGGAACCTGGAAGACGCCCGACGGGCTCAGAGTGCTTGCGCCGGAGCGGCTTCGGCGACTTGTGCCCGTAGGCGTGCAGCTGCGCGAACGTCGGCCAGTCGGGGGCCAGGAAATGCGACTCGAACTCCGATCGCAGGACCGTCCGGCCGAGGGTGTGCGCGTATTTCCGATACGCGGCAACGAGGTCGTCGTTGGTTCCGAAGATCGTGCTCTCGCGAGACTCCAAGCCGAGATAGCGGGCTGCGCGGCGCACGAGAAGCGAGCCGAAGCCCTCGCCGACGAGCCCGATAACAGAGTCCGTTGGATATGAAGCAGCCATTTGTCGCGAGCCTACCGGCGAGGCGTTGCTGCTCGCAAGAGGCCCCTGAAGCCCCGAGCACGTTTACGGCTCGTGCGACGACGAGCACGCTCGACTGGTCCACATCGGCTACGCCACGGCCGCAGTCGCCTCCCACGCCGCGCGCGCCTCGGTGAGCATCGGGTCGCAGTCCGGCTTTATTCGGCCGAAGAGGTCCTGGAGGTCCTCCCACAGCTGGTAGGCCGAGGGTCGGCCCCAGAACCAGTAGCCAATGCATACCTGTCGATCAACAGGCCAGGCGCAAGCACGAGGTTTCGGGGGCGATTGGCGCGTGCCCCGGCAAGCCCCCCGACGATCTGGACGCCTGACGGCCCAAAAGCGACTTCAGAAGCCGGGACCTCGGCGCCCGCCAACTGCCCGAGATCGGCGAGTTCGACCTGGGCGGCGTTGACCTCTACCGACGGCCCGCATCGAACGTCGAGCGCAGCCACGGACGAGCGCGCGCAGCAGGCGCGAGCAACTTTGCAATGACGCGCCGTTCACCACACGCCGAAATTACCGTCGCCATCGCCCGCGGGGCCACAAATTGCGAAACTCGCGGCCGTCCCTGGCTGACGCGCTCCAGCGCTTGGAATCTGACCGTCGACTATTCCTCGGCCTCGCCCTCCACCTTGCCAAAGGTGCCCTCGTGTATGTGCGACTCGGCCTGCTGGCCCCTGGCGAAGCTGCCGAGCTTGACGTCCTCGGGAAATTCCTCGGGGTCGTCCTGCCCGGACCCGAAGGCGCCTACCGTCTTCTCGGGCGTGAACTCCTCGGGGTTGTTCTGCCCCTCGGCAAACCCACCGCCCGTCACTCCGAAGGGACGGGCCGGGTGCGTCCCGTGGCGATTACTACTCACGTCGTCTCCTCGTCTTAGCGGATGGAAGCTGGACGCAGCTTAACGCCGCGGTCAGCGCCTGGCTAGGTGCTGACCGCTGATTACGCGGACCGTAAGACTGTGGGTCGGGATTGAGGGCAGCGGAGTCGACGTCGCCAATCCACCGGCGGGGCCCGAGAGGCGACGTGCTCCAATCGCACGCCAAGTGGCTCATGGTCCACATCTCCGCGATGCCGATCTGCTCCGTGCCTCGCTTTGGCGTGAGCTGAGGTGCAAGGCCGACACTGGCCGCGCCGGCTGCGCTAGGACTGGCACCGCGACTCTCCGTGGCGAGCCGAGCCGGGATATGGCGCGACTACACTCGTCGACTCCTACCCGCCGAACCGCTACGGACTCTTGGGCATGGCAGGCAACGTCTGGGAGTCGACGTCCGACTGGTAACTCGATCGGCACCCCGAGTACGCCGACAAGCCCTGTTGCATCCCGGTCAACCCCAGGAGAGGAGCGCTCGAGCAGAGCCTCGACCCTGCGCAGCCACTTCACCCGAAAGGTGATCGAAGGCGGATCTCATCTGTCAGCCGACAGCTACTGCATGCGCTACCGGCCCGCCGCCCGGCGCCCACCGCCCACCGCCCGGCGCCCACCGCCCACCGCCCACCGCCCACCGCCCACCGCCCACCGCCCACCGCCAATGATGGTCGACACCGGGATGAGTCACACCGGCCTTCGCTGTGTCGCCCGACTCGCTCCGATCTATGCCTAGCACCATGCTGACGCCTCGCCGCGCGCCGCACGACTGCTTACGCTCACGACTCCTTTGATCATCCAGCGGTAGCCGGAGCTGACGATCGGGTCGGCGACATCTCGATGCCGCGGCGTCTGGGCCTCACGGCGTGCGACGGTCGGGATAGCGATCGTCGGGTTCGAGCGCCGAGACGATCGCTTCGACCGTCCACGGACCCACTAACGGCGCGATTGGTTCACCCCGAAGGCAATCGTCTCCAGCCAATCCGCCAAGCGAGTGCGAAGGCGACGCAGAGCCGCGGTATCGCGTCCGTTCGAGGAGCGCATCGACGATCTCGTGGAGGACGAGCGAGCTCCTGAGCTTGAAGAGGCCACCAGGCGCCTGCCGAAACCGCCGGAATAGGCGCCGGAGACGACACCCGTCGGAGCTACGATCATCTCCGTGACCACGCTCGCAACAATTGTGCCCCTGTCCGCCGGTGACCCTCGCATAACGGTCCCGCTGTTCACCCTGCACGAGTGTGCGACGTATCTGCAGACGCCCCTCTCGACGCTTCACGCGTGGGCTCGCCCGAAGGACGGAGCGCCGCTGGTCACGGTCCTCCCGTCGGCAGGACGGCAGGCGACCGTCCCCTTTGTCGGGTTCGCGGAGGCATTCGTACTTGGCGCGCTCCGCCAGGCCGGCGTACCGATGCAGCGAATCCGCCCGGCCGTGACGAAGCTGAACGATGAGATCGGGTTGGACCACGCGCTCGCCTCCCGGCGGGTGTACACCGACGGCGCCGAACTGATCTTTGATTACGCGTCCAACAGTGACGACGAGGCGCTGCTGACCGTCGTACGCACGGGCCAGGAGCATCTCGCCGACGTGATCCGTGGCTACCTGAAGCGCATCACGTACGGTGACGACGGCTGGGCTGAGCGCATGCGCCTGCCGGCATACACCCAGGCCGAGGTCACGGTCGATCCCACCGAGGCATTCGGACAGCCGCTCGTCGTGCACGGCGGCGCCAGGGTCGAGGATCTAGTGGATCGCTTCAAGGCCGGCGACGGCTTCGCCGATATCGCGGCCGACTTCGACGTTCCCAGCGCCGAAGTCGAGGACGTGATCCGCGTTGCCCTCCGACTCCCCGCCTGAGTTCTTCGTCGATCGCAGCCTCGGCAGGCACGTCGTGTCGGACGCACTGCGCGCCGCTGGCGCCACCGTCCACGTGATGGCCGATGTCTACGGTGAAAGAATCGGCCAGGGCTTGGCTGACGCTGAGTGGCTCCGGGACGCCGGCGCCAACGGCTGGGTGGTGCTGATGAAGGACAACAAGGTCCGCTATCGACCAGCCGAACTCGAAGCCCTGACCACGTCCGGTGTTCGTGCGTTCTGCCTGACCAACGCGAACCTCCGAGCCACGGAGATGGCCCAGCGGTTCGTCGACCACCTACCGAGGATCCAGAGCATTGCCAGCGAGCACCTCGGGCCCTACATCTACGGCGTCTATGCCGACGGCGTTCGCGTGCTCTGGCCGAAGTGACGCCAGACGGGACCGAGACTCAGCCCCAGAAGATGCACGTCGGGTCTTGCTCGATCTCGCCGAGCAGCACGGTCACATCCGCTGTCGGCTCGACGCGGTCGTAGCGGTGCCAGCGCTCGTTGCGATCGCGCCACAACAGCGTCCAGTGCCGGTACTTGTGGACGTAGCGCAGCCGAGCGACCGGTCCGGTGGTCCACTCAGGTCCGAAGTCGGGGCGCCACGGCGGTCGCCGCTCCACGATCGTGACGGTGTTGCCGTCGACGATCGCCTCGACGCGGACCTGGTCGATCGCATGAGGCGGGACTCGCTGCTCACAATAGGAGCGGATCGCGGCAACGTCGATCGGCGGCGGACCGGGCACCGCCATATCGAATCAGGACCGGGAGCGGTCGTGGTCCTCGAGCGGGCTCACGCTCACTTCGAAGATCGAGTCCATCCGCTCGGCGAGCTCGGTGAGCGGCCGTGCGTGTAGGTAGCGCTCGGGCGTCGTGATCTTCGAGTGGCCCAGAAGCGACTGCACAGTCGCCGGATCGAGACGGCGGATCGCGAGCGTCGCGAACGTGTGGCGCAGATGGCGGAAGGGCAGCGGGGGCAGACCCGCCGCATCGCGTGCAGAGTTGTAGCGGCGCCGGGCCGTGCTCGATGCCGAGCAGGGCGGTCTCCTCGACGCGCTGCTCGACCGAGGGGCGGCGGACCGGGCGAATCGCCAAGGCGGCCCGTGCCGGCTACGTGGACGGGCGCTCGACGGCGTCGATGTTCGCGTGGATACGACCCAATGAGGGCATTTGGCTACCAGCCATGAATAACTACCTGCTCGGAAACGACCCGCCCGCGTTTGACCTGCTGTTCTGGGCAGACGACGCCACCAACCTCACCGCGGCGCTGCAACGCGACATGATTGAGATCACCCTCGGCAACGGGTTCGCCCACCCGAACCAGGTCCGAGCGCTCGAGCGACCTATCGACCTTACCCAAGTCCGGGTCGACGCCTACCTGCTCGCGGGACTAACCGATCACATCGCCCCCTGGCCCGGCTGCTACCGCAGCGCCACGCTCCTGGGCTCAAAGAGCCGGTTCGTGGTCGCTGACGCGGGCCATGCCGCCGTCATCGTCGCGCCGCCCGAAGCCAAGCGCGGCCGCTACCGCACCAATCGCGCTTGGCCAGCCAACCCCCAGTCGTGGCTGGAGAAGGCGTCAGTCCACCAGGGAAGCTGGTGGGACGACTGGCACCGCTGGCTCGACCGTCGGACCGATGGACGCCGACCCTCGCCAGCGACGCTGGGTGATGCCGATCACCCACCGATCGACCCAGCCCCCCGCACCTACGTCCGACGCCGGATCCCCTAGTCGCTAGCGCGAGATCAGCGACGTCTTTGCTCGAGATCCCTTTCGTCTGAGCGCCTGCGTCTGGTGACGGCTTCAGCGGCAGGCACGGTTGTGGTGAGCGCCGCGGCGCAGCACGGCGCGGCCTCTGCGGGGGTGACGGTCGCAGGCCGACCTTGTGTCAGCCGGACGACGTTGCGGCCTCGAAGCGCAGTCCGTTGACGAGGATCGCGACCATCCGTCGGCTCTGGTTGATGCTCTGTACACCAGCCGGCGTGTGACAGAGTTGAGCGACAGCGAGGATAAGCTCCTCTGCGCTGATGGAGGCGCGTACATCGCCGGAGGCAGTCGCCGCTGTGAGCAGATCCTCAAGCGCAGGAACGAAGCGCGCCATGAAGATCGCGGGCAGATTGTCGAACGCCGGATCGCCCGAATGCAGTGCCGCCGCGAGTCCTTGTTTGGTGTCGACAAACTCGGTCAGGCGATAGAGCCACTTCTCGAGCGCGACGCCCGGGGGGTTCTCGGCGGCGAGCGCCGGGGCCGCTTGCGCGCAGGCATCGATCTCGCGCTGGAACACCGCGACAACGAGGTCGGCACGGTGGGGGAAGTGGCGATAGAGGGTGCCGACCCCGACGCCGGCCGCGTCGGCGATCTGCTTGGCCGGAGCGTCGACGCCGGTGCTGGCGAACACCGCCTTGGCGGCGCCTAGCAAGGCTTTGGCGTTACGTCGCGCATCGGCTCGCGGGCGCCGCTGCCCGTCAAGGGCTGCATCTGATCCGCTAACCGGAATGTCTTTCCGTATAGTTCCGGAAGAGCGTTCCATTTACCTCAGCTTATCCGACGAATCTGCTCGACCACCCCAACGGAAGGCACAACCCATGCAATACCGCAGCCTTGGCAAGACCGGTATCCAGGTCAGCCCCTACGCCCTCGGAGCGATGATGTTCGGCCCGATGGGCAATCCCGACCACGACGACGCCGCCAACATGATCCACAAGGCCCTGGATGCCGGAATCAACTTCGTCGACACCGCCGACCGCTACTCAGCCGGTGAGTCCGAGGAGATCGTCGGCAAGGCCCTGAAGGGCCGCCGCGACGATGTCGTGCTCGCCACCAAGGTCAATGGGCCGATGGGAGAGGACCCGAATCAGAAGGGCAACTCGCGACGCTGGATCATCGCCGAAGTCGAGAACTCGCTGCGCCGCCTGCAAACCGACTACATCGACCTCTACCAGATTCATCGTCCCGATCCCGAGACCGACATCGAGGAGACCTTGTCGGCGCTGACCGACCTGATCCGCAGCGGCAAGGTGCGCGCAATCGGCCACTCGGCGATGCCGGCGTCTGACATCGTCGAGGCCCAGTGGGTCGCTGAGCGGCGCGGCTACGAGCGCTTCCGCACCGAGCAGCCGACGTATTCGATCCTCAACCGCGGGATCGAGTCCGAGGTGCTGCCGGTCTGTGAGCGCTACGGCCTTGGCACGCTGGTGTGGAGCCCACTGGCCAAGGGCATGCTCACCGGACGCATTCGGAAAGGGCAGGAGACCGACCTGCGCCGCGCCGCGATCTTCACCAGCTTCAGCGACGAGGCGCGGCTCGACGCCGTCGAGCAGATCATCCCGATCGCCGAGGAAGCCGGCCTACCGATGACCCACCTAGCCACGGCCTTCGCGATCGCCCATCCGGCGGTGACCAGCGCCATTCTCGGGCCGCGGACCATGGAACAACTCGACGACCTGCTCGCCAGCTTAAACGTCAGCCTGCCTGACGACATCCTCGACCGGATCGACGCGATCGTCCCGCCCGGGACCGACGTCGGGACGCCCGACCAATCCGCCTACCTACCGCCAGCCATCAAGCGCCCCGAGCTGCGACGCCGACCGACAGCCGAGCGCGCTGCAGCCTAGACACGACTCGTCCCTCCATCGTGCAGCTGCCAGGCGTCACAAAACATCGCGGTGCCGTAACGGGCCTCGAGCGACAGGCGCCAGCTGAGCCGACGCTTGAACGCGGCAATCGCCGTGTGCCGCTTTCCCTCCCTGACAAGCACGTCGCCGCCCCCGACACGCGCCCTGCCCCGCGCGGAAAGCTCGCACAAGTCGGCCCCGCCAGCCTTCCCCCGACGGTATGGCCGGTTGCGAGTCGCGGATTCCGCGCGTTGCAGGGCGGTCCGCATCACGCCCGACATGCCCGTCGCGGATTTAGAGCAGGGCCCGCAGCGATCCCGTCAGGGTTCGAGGGCAACCGTCGGCGCTGCCGGAGCACGCCTACAGCGGCAGCGAGCGCTTCGTGGCTGCTCTGCTTCTCGACCGGCAGCTCCAAGCAAGTCGTAAGACCGAGTTATGGCGAGATTCGGGTCGGGTCGCTTAGCGACCGACAGCGAACCGCAACACGTCCGGGAAGACTCGGCCGAGCCCGAAGGTACCGACGCCCGGGACGACGCTTACCGGTGGATCGCCGCCCAGCAGTTCGGCCACGCGGCGGGCGTGAGCGGGCGGGTGCGCTTCGTCCAGTTCGCCCGTCCACAGTGCGGTCGGTGTCGCGCCGGCTGGCGGTGGGGTGATGCCCCACGGTCTGGCTAGAAGGCGGATCTCCTCGATCGCCGCTTCCGGGCTGCCCAGGAACTCGCGCATCGTGCGGAGGTGGATGTCGCGGATCAACGGATCGTCGAGAAACGGGCGATCGGCGGCGGGCACCTGCGCGATCGCCGAGTCCGGCAGCTTCTTGAAGGTCTGTCTCAGACCAGCTTTCAGCACGAACGGCGCCTTGCGTGCGAGAAAGACAGCAGTCCTGAGCTGCTTGCCCGCGTCCATTCGAGCCTCCCGGCTGGTCATCGGGGCGAGTCCGCCCAGCAGCGCGAGCCCCGTCAACCGCCGCGGCGCCGAGGCCGCAACTGCGACGCCGTACCCCGTACCTCCTGATTGGGTCACGACCCCGGTACGCTCGATGCCAAGTGCGTCGAGTAGCGCAAGCTGGTCAGCTGGCCAGTCAGCCATCGTGCGCCCAGGCTTAGCGGCGCTGCCGTGGATCCCGGGACGGTCCGGGATCAGCAGACGGATGCCGAGCTCACGCGCCGTCGGCGCGAGAGCCCATCCGAGACCACGAGAGCAGGGGCCGTCGAGAACGGTGACCACCGGTCCGGCGTCGGCGCCGGCCTGCACGAAGGAGAGAGTGCGGCCGTCTGGCAGCGCGATCTGAGAGCTCATCTCGGGTTGCGACATCTTGTCGCAAGATAGTTGCATAATCTGCGACAGAATGTCGCAACGAGCTTCGCGCGTCCCGGCCGACGAAGCCCGGCACCGAATCCTGGCCGCCGCGCGTGAACTACTGCTGGACCGTCCGTTCGCCGCACTGACGGTTGGCGACGTGATGGCCCGAGCGGGGCTCACACGTACCGTCTTCTACCGACACTTCGAGGGGCTGCCGCAGCTAGCCCCCGAGTTGCTCCCCGATGCGGAGGACCCGCTCGTCGACCAAGTCCTCCGCGGCTCTCCCGAAGACCTAATAGACACCATGATCACCGGCCTAGTCGGCCTGTACGCGGACAACGGCAGGTGGCTCCGCGCAATCGACGCCGCCGCAGCGGACCCAGACGTCGCTGCCGCGCTCGACCGCGCCCTCGTCGGTCCACGCCGGCTATTGGAGACGCTCGTCGCCGACGCTCCGGACCCGCCGCCCAACCCACGCGAGTTCGCGCTCCTACTGATGGCAACCCACCGGGCATACCTGCTCGACAAATTCGGCAGCGGCAACGACACGCCGGAGAACCGTCAGGACGCAATCGCCGCGCTCGCCGCCCTCTGGCGGCGGCTTCTCGCCAAGTGAACCTCGAGCCCGGACAAACCCTCGGCGCGGCCCCCCTCGCGTCGCGCCGGCCGCCTAGGTCGGGGGCTCGGTCATCGTGCTCGCTCCCGGCTTACGCGACCGCTGCACGAGCCAACAGACTGACTGCCGTCGGCCATCTCGACCACGCGGGCAACGGGAGTCCGACGCAGTTATCGCTAGCGGTGACCGCGCCCCCGACCACGTTCACTACCTGGCAGGTAATGGACACGATCGACCGCACTGGCGAACCTGCGTCTCGAGAAATCGACCAACCAGAAGGAGCAGAGATGGCATCGATCGACGAGATGATCCGCGGCTACGTGGAGAGCTGGAACGAAAACGATCCGGTCAAGCGGGGCCTGACCATCGAGAAGACCTGGTCCTCCGAGGGCATCTACCGCAACGCGACGGCCGAGTTCGAAGGATATGACGGCATCGCTCGAGCTGTCACGGCGGCACATGACGCCTTCACCGCCAACGGTTTCGTCTTCGCACTCGCGAAAGTGGATACCAATCACGACGCAGTTCGCTACAGGTGGGAGATGGCTCCCGCCAGCGGCGGCGAACCCGACTCGATCGGGACCCACGTCGCCATCGTCGGGGCCGACGGGCGTCTCGTCAGTGACCATCAGTTCATCGATAAGCATCCGTCGGCGAGCTGAACCCCAGGCCGGCCAGCCGGGGAGCCGCATCTGCGAATCCAGATCGCCCATACACGAGACCGAACCGCCCGAGATCGCGAGCGCCCGATCCTCTTCCCAGGCGGATAGCCTGCCGGACGACAGCGCGCCGCTCGGACTTCTGCTGTCGGTCGGTGAGCGATCGAGAGCGCGAGCGGCGACCTCGCGGCTGCTTGGGCGACGTACCAGGAGCCTGCACGGTCGAGTCGCGGGACGGTAGGTCTTCTAACGGCTCGGGGGCCGAGGGAGCTGATCGCCGCATAAATCAGCTTGGCCATCTCAACTCCAGTCGGTCGTCACGGTGCATCCCGCGCCGCGCATGTCGTCCAAAGGCAGGACTCGCGATCGCTGCCATTGCAAGCTCGCGCACAGAGCACTCGTCGGCTGCTGCTCCCCGTGGCAGCCGGGTGGGGGTTTCCCCACCCCGGTTCGGGTGAGCGCCGCATTGGCAGCGGTGTCCGCGCTCTCGATCATGGAGAGCGTCAACCACGCACTCAGGGGGAAACTGATGACCAACATTTCGATCGCAAGCCACGATGCCGACGCCTACCGTCTGCCGCCGCCATTCACGCGCCGCGAAGGGCGCGTGATGCGGGCAGCCAGGGCGGCCGGCCGCGACCTCGTCTACCTGAGCGCCGTGCTCGCGAGCAGCATCGTCGGGTTCGTCGCCTGGACGGTCGGACTGTCGGTGACCCTCAGCGTCGCGGTGATCGTGCTGGGTGTCCTGGTGTGGGTGCCCTTCGCCGAATGCTTCCGGCTCATTGCGGCCGGCGATCGCCGGCTCGTCGGTTGGTACACGGGACAAGCGGTGCGCGGCGACTACCGGCTGTCGACCTCTGACAGCATCATCGAGCGGGTCAAGCTGTCGCTGACCGATCGCCGCGTGTGGGCGGACGTTGGCTGGCTGATGCTCAACTCGGTGTTCGGGTTCGTGGTCGCCACCGTGGCGCTGACGGTCACGGGCGAGGTGTTCTCGCTGATCGTCATGCCGCTGTGGTGGTGGGCGCTCAGCGACCCGCACCAGCAGTACGCAACGCTAAATCTCGGCATTTACACGGTCACCTCCCCAGGGTGGCCGCTATTGACCACCGCGATCGGTCTGACGCTGGCACCAGTGGCGCTCGCGATCAATCACGCCGCGGCCAAGGGTCACAGCCTCTTCGCCAAGCGGCGCCTGATCGGTCGCGGCACACGCTGAGCCCCGGACATCTCACCCTGGCGCAACCAAGGGATGGAGGTGCGCGCCACAGGGCAGCTCCATCCCTTCGGTCTGTCTCGAGTGACCGCGCGCTAGGCCCAGCTGAGCCGCGCACGCGGCAACTGAACCGGGCAGCCTGGGAGGTTGGTTGCTCCGAGGCGACACTCCTGACAGGCCGCGCCGTGCATCGACGCTCGGGTTCTACCGGGCAGCGTGCGGGTTCTCGGACTACGAGAAACGGCCCTACGTTGCGCGACGTCAATAGATCCACGCTCAATAGCTGGCGCCGCCACTGACGGTTGGCTTTCTCGGCTCGAACTCGCGCAACTCACGATCGAGTTGGCGACATAGTGCTCTTCGGGCCGGGGTCCGCCCAGGGGCGGATCGTAGGATCGGGTTCGAGCTGAGGGTCGTGCCGCAGTCAGCTACGACTTCCTGGCCACCGGCGATGAGCGAATGACCGGGAGCGCTCGCACTTCGCGGTATCCGGCTCCTGCGTAGACCTGACGGCCCGCGTCGGTGGCCTGGAGGAGTGCCCGTTCAACGCCCCGTGCTCGTGCCGCGGCGTGGGACGCCTGGACCAACGCTGATGCTAGACCGCGGCCCCGCATCGTCTCGCGAGTTGTGAAGCAGTACAGACCGACCGTGCCTTCCTCGTAAAACACTGCGCCGGTAGCCGCGGGTAAGCCATCCACCTTCGCCAGCAGCAGCGAAAGTGATCGATCCCCCAGAGGGCCGAGCGCCTCGTAAACCCGGTACCAATCCTCGCGCCCCCGGGCATCGGCTCCAAACACCCCGGAGTAGACCCCATACCAGCCGTCGACGTCGATGAGCGACCCAACCTCAACGATTTCACCGTCCGTCCGTCCAGGGACGCCCGATGGTTCAGTGGTCGCAGTCATCCCATGCATCGCAACGAGCGCTAGCCCCGCCGCCGCAAGCTCACCGACGTCGTCGGTGGGCTCCTCAGCAAGCCACACGAACGCGGGTCGACCCGCGACAGCTTCCACGACCTCACCGAGTGTGACGCTTACGCCAGTGAATAGTTGGTTCAGGAACGGATCGAAGTCCGAGCTCAGAAACCCGCTGAACGACGAATCATTGACCGCTGTCCCACCAAGTACGCTGGCGACCTTCGCGACGAAGGCCCGCGGATTGTCGAGCAACGGATCGCCCACAAGCCGAATCTACTCGGCCCAGCCGGCAGGGTGCAACCGACCACGCAGCCGCCCCGCGACGCCGCCCTTACCCAACAGAGCGTCCCGCGCGCCCGATTTATGCACAACGGTCGAGCTGCTCGAGCGACGCGAGCTGGCGTGCGCTCAGCCCCGTCGCGAGCGTCCCGCGTGTGTTCCGCACGATCGCTCTGCTCGTCGCGTCGACACACGGCCCGCGATCGCCTTGGCGACGATCCGCCGACGCGCCGTCATCACGATCGCCGTGAGCGCTGACGCTCGGATTCGTCCAGCGGCCCGAACCAGGCGAAGTCACTAGGACGCGTCTCCCTTGACCGAGGCTTTCCCGCATGCGACGCGACACAGGGTCCAGTCCGTCATGTCCGCCGCCTTCTGAGCGAACAGTGGCGGCGCGGACTACCTAGAGACCGGCTCGGCTCGCAACACCCTCGTGCTGCCGTCGGTGTACGCGAGCACTACCGCGCGGCCTTCGTCCACTGCGTTCTTGATTGCCTCCGGCCCCAGGCGTCTCGGCGTCGATGAACGCGGCATGGCGCATGGCAGCACACATACCCTCACCAACGGTACCGGCGTCGAAGGCCTCCGCTGGCTGCATCGAATCGGCAGGTGGTCGAAAAACGCGCCTGCACCGTTGACACCGAGCGTGGTTCAGGCTTCGGTGCCATGGTGCCCGACGGCTGGATGGGTTGGGTGTCACCCCAGCAGGTGTGAGCTGAGCGCCTCCGCAAAGGGCGCGATCACAAGCACGGTCAGGAAGGTGAGGACAGAGAAAATGGCGATGAACCCGATCAGGAAGATGACGAAGGTCGGGGTGTCGGTGCGCAACGTTCCCAGGCCGGGGGGAGCGAACCGGCGCGGTCCGAGCGCGCCTGCGAGGGCCAGTACGGCGACAATCGGAACGAACCGCCCGAGCGTCATCACCCAGCCGCCGGCGAGATCGGCGAACGCGATCCCGTGCGAGCCGACGTTGCCAGCGACGGGTTGGACGAATCCGCTGTAGCCGGCGAACGCCGACCCGTTGTTCTGGTCCTGCGACAGGTAGGCGTAAGCTGCCTCGGCGAATCCTTGCGGTCCTCGCGTCGACATCGAGGCGCGTCCCACTGAGGTCGCGATCGCGATAGCGGTACACGCGAGCACGAGCAGCGGCACGAACAGCACGCCGATGGAAGCGAGCTTGATCTCGTGCGCCTGTATCTGCTTGCCGAGGTACTCGGGCGTGCGTCCGACCATCAGCCCCGGGATGAACACAGCGAGCACGACGAGAAGGAGCATTCCGTAAAGACCCGAGCCGGGGCCGCCGAAGATCACCTCCCCGGTCATCATGTTGGCCATCGCCACCCCAGCGCCGAGGCCGGTGTAAGACTCCACGGCGCTGTCGACCCCGCCGTCGCCGCTCGCGGTTCCCGCAGCGACAAACAACGCCGAGCCGGCGATGCCGAAGCGCTGCTCCTTGCCCTCCATGTTGCCGCCGGTCGAACCGGCGTGGACGGCCGTGTTTACGCCGGCAGCGTGCTGGGCGGGGGTGCCGTGCGTTTCAGCGGTGTAAATCAGCGCGGTGCCAGCGACGAAGATCGCGAGCATCGCGGCATACAGTGCCCAGCCCTGGCGGGGCCGGCCGATCATCCGGCCGAACGTCGCGGTGAACGCCGCCGGGATCAGCAGCATCAGCAGGATCTCGACGAAGTTCGAGATCCCGGTGGGGTTTTCGAAGGGGTGCGCGGAGTTCGTGTTGAAGAACCCACCGCCGTCACCGGACAGGAGAGCGGGTCAGGTCTACCCAGAAGTTCCCAAGCCGGTCGGTGCCGCGGCGGCCCAGCCCTCGGATCACGGCGGCCGCGACCGCCATTCCGGTCGCGCACGAGGTGAAGCTCGCGACCGTGATCCCGGCCATCTGCGAGAAATCCGACAGCGTCGTCTCGCCCGCGTAGTACTGCCAACTCGTATTGGACACGAACGAAGAGGCGGTGTTGAAGGACAAGTCCCAGGGCCCCGAATGGGTGAAACCCCTGAGGGTTGAACGGCTGGATCGCCTACGTGCGCAACACGAGATACAGCACCAGCCAGCTCGCCGCGCTGAACAAGATCACCGAGCGCGCATACGCCTTCCACCCCTCCTCCGAGGAATCGTCGACGACGAAGACCCGGTACGCGACTCGCTCGAGCGGAGCGAGGATCGATGTGAGCGCCACGCGCTCCCCCTGGTAGACCCTCGCCTTATAACCACCCAGCAGCGGGGTCAGCGCAGTGAGCACCGCAACCAGCACGACGATCTGGATCCGACCGGTGACGGTCATCCCCGCCGCCGCTCGCTCAACCTTCGTAACTTCGAGCGGAGCGGGTCACTGCAACGTCCGCCTACGCGGGTCTCGACCCGAGGTCGTCGCTCTCGCAGTGCTCTCCGATCGTCAGCCGTTGCCGGCGCGTCTCGACCAGCAGATCACCCACGCATTCCAACAGCTCCGCTAGCCGATCCGGACGCTGGGGGCCCGCGGCCCGCGCGAGCGTACTCAGAGGTCTGCAGGCCGGCTCGGTCATCGCTGTCATTCGACTCCCTTCAAGCCATTGGTTCCTGGTCCAGTCTTTCCCCTCGATATCAAGGCGGCGTGCAGGTTGATCCCGCGACCGTAAAGACTCTGTGAAGGCTGTGCCGAGGAGGGGGCTGACCTCGCAGACTCAACTGCTAAGCATGGATCAAGCGCTGACGGGCGGAGCGCGAATCGCACACGAGGTGTTCGTTAGCTGCGCCGGGAACGGCGGCGTCAACGCGATCGCTACTGATCCATGCTTACGTGCCCGCGGCAATGGGAGCATCGTTCGAATCCGCGCGACTCGCTACGCCGTCCAATCCTTTCGGGATGCCGCTGAGCGCCGAAGGATGCGGCTGACCGCGTCGTTTCCGAGACCGTCTGGGTAGTGAGGCCGGTTAGTTAGCCGGCAGTGCGGGACCCGCGCAGGAAGTGCGCGATCGCGTCGGTGGTCAGCCCGTTCAGTTGATCGGGTGTGATCATCCCGGCGGTCAGCAGTGCGGCGATGCCCTGAATGGTCGAGAACAGGACGAGGCCGACGCGTTCGGGGTCGCCGGGCTGGAGCCGGCCGATCGCCTGACCCTGGAGGATCAGGTCCATCATTACCGAGAAGGCGCGCTCCATCGCCTCGTGCAGGCTCGGCTCCGTCGCGCGGTGCTTTGAGGCGAACATCAGGTCGAGCAGGGCCGGATTGGCGGTGGCGAACCTGATGTAGGCCGTAGCGGTCGCTTCCAGCCGGGGCTGGAATTCGTCCCCCGCGCGATCGGCGGCGGCTCGCAGTTCGGCGCCCAGGCGCTCGAATCCAGTTTCGGCCAGCGCGTCGAGCAACGCCTGGCGATCGGGGAAGTGGCGGCGCGGGGCTCCATGGCTGACACCGATCTCCCTCGCTAGTTCCCGCAGGGACAGATTCTCGACGCCGCGCTCGCGGACGGTGCGTTCGGCTGCTGCCAGCAGCGCGCTGCGGAGGTTGCCGTGGTGGTAGGGCCGCTCGGTCGGCTGTTGCGCGCGGTCGATCGTCATACCGGGCAGGCTAGCGAATCGAAGTTGCTCTTGACAACATTGTGGTCAGCGCCTACATTGTTGCTCATGACTACTTTCTCCACGCAGGACATTCCCGCCATGACCGGCCGCACCGTGATCGTTACCGGCGCCAACAGCGGCATCGGACGCGCCGCCGCCAAAGCGCTCGTCGCCAACGGCGCGCACGTCGTGCTTGCAGTGCGCAACACCGACAAGGGTCACGCCGCCGCGGCGCAGATGGCCGGGACGACCGAGGTACGCCGGCTCGATCTCGCCAGCCTCGACTCGATCAGCGAATTCGCCGCGGGCTGGGACGGCGAGATCGATCTGCTGATCAACAACGCCGGAATCATGATCCCGCCCAAGTCCCTGAGCGCCGACGGCTTCGAGCTGCAGTTCGGAACCAACCATCTCGGCCACTTCGCCCTCACCAACCTCCTGCTCGGGCACGTCACCGGCCGAGTCGTGACGGTGTCCTCCTCGGCGCACCGCTTCGGCGCGATCGACTTCGACGATCTGCAGTGGGAGCGGCGACCCTACAAGGCGTGGCGTGCCTACGGGCAGTCCAAGCTTGCCAACCTGCTGTTCACCGCCGAACTGCAGCGGAAGCTGATCGGGGTCGGATCAAGCATCAGGGCGACCGCCGCGCACCCCGGCTACGCCGCCACGAACCTCCAGTTCCATTCCGGGAACCGCGCGATGGATGCGTTCAACGCGGTCGCGAATCGCCTCCTCGCTCAGGACGAAGACGGCGGGGCGCTGCCGACGCTATACGCCGCGGTCGCCGACGTCCCCGGCAACAGCTTCGCCGGACCGGCCGGCTTCATGGAGTGGCGCGGCGGAGCCAACCTGGCCAAGCGGACCGCCGCCGCCGAGGACATGGACGTCGCCCGCCGGCTGTGGGAGGTCTCCGAGCAGCTCACCGGCGTTCGCTTTCCCCTGAGCGCGGAGGCGCCGTCGGCCAACGGGAAGGCCGCGGACGAGCCGGTGTCGACCCTTGACGCGAGCCACTAGCTCCAGCCGGCGCGGATGCGATTAGTCGCAGCAGCTCGGCGACCTCCCGCGCGGTGAGGAGTTGATGGTCCAAACGCACGCCGTCGCTCATCGTGCGATTCATCCAGGCGAAAAGTTGGCCTGAGCGTCTCGCAACGGCGGTTGCAGCGGTCGCAAACGACGTGCCGGGCAGGTTAGCCTCGCGACCCGGTGATTGGTTCCTGCACGCTCGAGCGGGTGGCGTCTGCGCGTGGACGCCGGAGGATCGCGGCCGCGCTCGTCGCGGCGGTGGCGGTCGTGGCAGTCGGCGCGTCGGTGAGCCGAGGCGACCTGGCGAGCCGCTACGACCAACATCAGCACCAGGCCAGCCAGCTGCGATCGGCGATCCACGCCGACACCACCGCCATCCAGAGCTACGAGGGATCGCTCTCAGCCCTGCAGGCGCGGCTTGCGATCGTGCAGCGCAGGCTGGACCTCGACGAGGGCCTACTCGCCCAGGTTCGCCAGGAGCTGACGCGCGCTCGCGACCGTGTGGCTGAGCTCAAAGTGCAGTACGCGCGCGACCGTCGGCTGCTGGCCCAGCAGCTCGTGGCCAATTACGAGACACCGCCGCCGAGCCTGATGGACGTGGTCCTCACGTCCGGCGGGTTTCAGAATCTGCTGGATAAAGTGAACGGGCTTAAGGCGATCGCGCGCGCCAATGCTCGAGTCACCCGGCTGGTAGGTGAGGCGCGGATCGCGGTCGCCGCCGAAGCTCGGCGACTGGCCGCGATCGAGGTGCGGCGAGACCGGTCGGCGGCCGCCGTGCTCGCCGAGCGGAACCAGATGGTCCAGCTCCGGCTCTCGATCGTCGACCGCGAACTGGCGTCGGCGCACGACCGCGCGAGCAAGCAGCGCCAACTGTCTGCGCTTCAGAAGACACTTGCACATGAGGAGTCCGTGCTTCAGCGCCAAGCCACACTCGCGGCGGTTGCCGCTTTCCGGTCCGAGCGTGTCCCGATCAAGGCGACGTCCGGCTCCTACATCGACCCGCTGCAGTTCGTCAATCTCTGGGAGCGCACAGATCAGGGTGTGGACGCCACCATGCCGGTGGGAGCGCCGATTCTGGCGCCTTCGCAGGTCAAGATTCTCGCGATCGAGCCGAATTGGTATGCCGGCCAGCCGCTGGTGTACTGGGAGCTGCTGGCCGGACCCGATGCCGGCATGGAGCAGTACGTGGCCGAGGAGATCACCGACATTGCCCCGGCCGGCAGCATCTTGCAAAAGGGGCAGGTGATCGCTCGCTACGCAGCGAGCGGCACTGGCATCGAGTACGGCTGGTCGACACCCGACGGTGTCACACTCGCCGTGGCGACCAGCGGTTATGAGGAAGGAGAGATCACCCCCGCCGGGGTGAGCATGCGCAACTGGCTCAACAGCCTCGGCGCGAACGCCGGACCCAGCTGATGAGCCGTCCCGCGGCTTTCGAGATCGTGGGAGGCTGTCGGAATATCGGTGTCGTCTGCCGGGTTTAAGACACTTCCGGGTATGGCTCGAGATTTCGTTTCGTGTGAGCGCGGTCAGGTGTGGTTGATGCCGCCGTCGCTGTTGGAGTGGCTGCCTGAGGATCATTTGGTGTGGACGGTGCTGGGTGCGGTTGATCAGATGGATCTGGATCGTTTCCGGGAGGGGTATCGGTTGGGTGGCGCGGGTCGGGCTCCGTATGACCCGGCGATGCTCGTGGCTTTGCTTTTGTACGCGTATGCGCGCGGGAATCGTTCTTCGCGTCGGATCGAGCGGGCGTGCCTTGAGGATGTTGCGTACAAGGTGATCACGAGCCTGCGGGTGCCGGATCACTCGACGATCGCTGAGTTCCGCCGCCGGCACGAGGCCGAGATCGCCGAGCTGTTTGATCAGGTGCTGGGGCTGTGCCAGGAGGCGGGGCTGGTGTCGGTCGGGGTGATCATGGTCGACGGGACGAAGATCAAGGCGAACGCGTCGATGGATCAGAACCGCTCCTACGCCGGCGTGGTCAGGGAGATCCTGCGTGAGGCGGAGGAGACCGACCGGCGCGAGGACGAGCTCTACGGCGATGCGCGTGGCGATGAGCTGCCCGAGCAGCTGCGGACCGCGGATGCCCGCAAGCAGGCGCTCGCGGATGCCAAGCGGCGGATCGAGGAGCGAAAGGGCCGCAAGGTCGGGCCGCCGCAGCCCGAGCGGGATGTGGAGGTGGATTCTGAGTTGGTGCTCGGTCGGGGTGGCCGGCGCGGCGGGCGGCGTGAGTGGCCTCGGGTCGCGCGCCGCGAGTTGGAGTCGCGGCGGGAGCGTGAGGCAGAGCCGATCCCGCGCGACAGGGAGGACCGTCTGTTTCAGGCGCTCGGTCGGCTGGAGGAGAACCATAGGGTCGATCTGGCCGCGAACGACGCATACGAGCGGTGGCGCCAAAGCTCGCGTGACACGCTCGGGCGCGCGTTGAAGGGCAACAGCAAGCCGTTTACGCCGCCCGAGGTGCCGGAGGGGCAGGTCAATCTGTCCGATCCGGACTCGCGGGTGATGCGCTCAAAGGGGCTGCCGCACCGCCAGGCCTACAACGTGCAGACCGCGGTGACTGAGCAACAGATCATCCTCGCCGCCGAGATCAGCGTCGACGCTGCCGACTTCGGGCACCTGGAGCCGATGCTCGATCAGGCGCTCGCTCACCTGTCCCGTCACGGCATCTGCGAGCAGCCCGAAGCGGTCGTCGGTGACGCCGGCTACTGGCATACGCGCCAGATCGAGGCGATCGCGGAGCGTGGGATCGAGGTGCTCGTCCCGCCCGACGGCGCGGCCCGCGAGGGAAAACGTCCCGGCTGGGAGGACGGCGTCTACGAGCAGATGCGAGAAAAGCTCAAGACCGACCGCGGCCGCACGCTCTACGCGCTGCGCAAGGTCACGATCGAGCCGGTGTTCGGGCAGATCAAATACAACCGGCGCGTCGATCAATTCATGCGAAGAGGCAGAGCCGCCGTGCACTCTGAGTTGCGATTGGTGGCAGCAACCCACAACATGCTCAAGCTCCACAGCCACTGGATCGCCAACCCGGCCTGAGAGCGGGGCCTCGCGGTCATCCCGCGGTGACACGTTCGCACCGCGCGCCGAGAACGGAATCCCGGTCTTTTCGTATTTTCCGACGGCCTGGTGGCGAAGCACTCGCCGTCAGAGGAGTCGTAAAGTTTCAGCCGATGTTCTTCGCAGTGCGGCTTGAGCGCGTTGGTCCGTGGGATTGGTCGCGCGACCTGCGCGAACAGGACGGCTGGGATGAACACGCGCGCTTCATGGACTCGCTTGTGGGCGACGGCTTCATCGTCCTGGGCGGACCGCTCGCCGGCGGGCGAGAGATCCTTCACGCGGTATCTGCACCGTCCGAGCAGTCTGCCCGCGAGCGACTCGCCCAAGACAATTGGGCTCAGAACGGAATGCTCACCATCAAGTCGATCGAGCCCTGGACGATCCTGCTCGACGGCCGCGCGACGTAGCTGCGCCCGTCGCAAAGTTGCGAGAGCCTCAGGTAGGGGACGTGCGAGCCGACAGCTTCCGACGCTGCTCCTAGGCGATCGCGATCACCCGACGCGGACGCGCGTTGCGTCCACGATGTTCTCACCGCGGGACCGCGCGTTGAAGAAGCGCGAATAGCGCCTTGAAGTGCCGCTCAGCGGCTGCTTCGTTGTAGGCGCCCATGTCCGACATCGTGTAGCCGTGCTGCGCACCCTCGTAGAGCTCGGTCGTGTGGGGCACGCCAGCGTCGTCCATCGCCTCATCGAGCGTCGCAATGTTCTCCGGAGTCATGCTCTGGTCCTGATCGGCGTGGCCCCAGTAGACCTCCCCGCGGACACGGGGCGCGAGCAGGTGAGGGCTGTCATCGTCATCGGTGACCATGCGACCGGCGTGGAAGCCGCCGAGCGCGGCGACACGATCAGCGTGCGCGGCGGCGACCATCCAGCCGAGCCGGCCGCCGAAGCAGTAGCCGGTGATCCCGACAGGGCCGTCGGTGAGCTCCCCGAGCTTGTCCAGGTAAGCGCCACCGTCCGCCGCGACTGCGGCGGGCGTGAGCGCGCCCATCAGCGGACCAAGCGACTGAAAGAACCTGCCGCGAGAGTCAGGATCGTGGAGGTCCGGCGTCTCCCACAGCGGAGCCGGGCCGCCCCGGTAAAACACGTTCGGAGCGAGCACCACATAGCCCTGGGCGGCAATCCGATCCGCCATCTCCTCGATCCGCGGCCGCAGCCCGATCGCATCGATCATGAACAGGACGCCAGGATGCGCCCCATCGCCAGCCGGCTTGGTGAGGTAGCAGTCGGCGACCCCGTCGGGGGTCGGCACGTCGATAGTTGAGCCGTTCATGGCTCCAGCTTCGCAGGTCTGGCAGGGCGTGGTCCGCCGGCCGCTCACGCTGCCGCCACGCTGATCCCGAGGTCAAGTTCCGGTCCGCCAGGCCGACTCTCAAAGAGATGAGCCTCGAGGCCGTCGTCGGACGCGTCGACCAGATCCTCCAGTACCAGCAGGCCCTGCTAGACCCTGGGTCGCTTGCTGCTGCGTCGTCGACCTCGACATCCTCCGGCTTCGCCTCGCAGCTGGCCTCGGCGCAAGACGCACAATCCTCCGGCTCAACGCTTGACGGAAGCGATGCGATGTCCTCGGGCGCGCTGACGCCGTCGATGGCCGCTGCTCTGCCCACGTCCTTCGACGTCGCAGACGTGGCCGGAAACACCGGATTGTCAGGGGCGGCCAGGATGCTGGCGGCCGCGAAGGCGGCGCTGGGAGGCGCCTACAACCAGGGGAATCACGATGCGGTGTCCGACAGCGCGACCCAGATCCAGCAGCAGGGAACCGACTGCTCGGGATTCGTCTCGTACCTGATGGGACCGAACGGCATCGGCGACTGGTCGCAGAGCTATGCGACTCCGGGCATCCCGACAGCGCCGGGCATCGAGGCGGGCAAGGGCTCCTACGTGACGATCTGGAACAACCCGAACCCGGGCAATGCCGGCCACGTCTGGATCGAGGTCCTCGGCCAATATTTCGAATCGTCGGGCAGCGGCGGGGTCCATCAAATGGACCCGAGCGAAGTTAACGAGTACCTGAACAGCGGCCAGTACCAACCGTTCCATCCTGCGGGCATGTGACGCTGGCTACGCCACCGCCGACAGTCGCGCCTACCTCCCCGCGATAGTCTGGCGTTGTGAATAGTCACCGTCGGCTTCCGCGCGCGTACCTGCCGTTCGCGCTGCTGACGCTCTTCGGGCCGCTGCCGGTCGTGCTCCTTCAGCACGATCCGATCCACCCAAAGCCCGCGGGACTGGCCTTCGTAGCGATCTTGCTCGTGGCCCTGGCGCGCCGCTCGGTTATCTCGTGGACGCTACTGCTGCTGTGGAACGTGTTTCTCGTGTGCGCCGCTGCGCCAGCACTCGGGAGCCCGGGGATGACCGTGGGCGCGCCGCTCCTCTCCCTACTTGGGCTCAGCTGCGCGGCGATGCAGCTGACACCGTCAATGAGACACCGCGTCGGGCTTTCCCGTCGCCGGATCTCCGGCCAAAACCCGGCGACTCCGCTCTAGACCGTCCCGGTCTGCAGAGCCATCGCGCGGAGAAACGGGCACGAGGTAGAAGTCGCGGCTGGGGCGGCTTCTAGCGGCTCGTGTCACGTCTGTGGCTCGCGGGCGTGCATGGGCAGCTTGAACAGGAGCAGGAAGGTGACGGCGATCGGTGCCAGGCACGCCCAGGCGGTGATCGCGAGTGCGTGCGTTGGGAGATGGTGGTCGAAGGCTGAGAAGAAGATCGTCCCCAGCACCGCCACGCCGAGTGCGCTGGAGAGCTGCTGGACGGCCTCGAGCACACCGGAGGCCGATCCGACCTCGTCCATCGAGACGCCCGCGAGGATGAAATCAAAGAGCTGGCCGATGCTTGAGCCGGCGCCGACGCCGATCAGGAACAGTCCGGGGGCGAGGTCCAGCGTCGATGCGTCGCGCGCGCCCGTCACGGTCACGGCCAGGACGACGGTCCCCGCTGCGACGATCGCGACGCCGATGTGGAGCAGATGGCGGCCGAGTCGCCCGACGAGCGCGAACCCGGCGCCCATTCCGGCGATCATGCCGATGACCATGGCCATCAGCGTAAGCCCGGCGTGGATCGGTGAGAAGCCCTCGCCGAGCTGGGCGAACAGCGAGACGCATAGCAGCAGGCCGCCGAACGCGCCGAAGAAGGCGAGCGCGACGAGGATGCCGCTCGTGTAGCTGTGGTTGGTCAGCAGTCCGGGCTCGATCAGCGGATCGCCATGGCCCCGGCGCCCCCATAACACGAACACTCCGAGCAGCACCGCTCCGGTGGCGAGGGACACGAAGGTCCAGGCGGGCCATCCGGCCGTGCGGCCCTGGATCAGCGGGTAGATGATTGCGGTCAGCGCGACGCCGATCAAGATCATCCCACCGGTGTCCAAGCGCATCCCCGGATGCGCGACGGTTCGCGGAAGCACCCGGAGCGCCCCGGCGAAGGCGGCGATGCCGACCGGCACGTTAATCAAGAACACCAGCCGCCACCCGACCCCCCACAAATTAGCCTCAACCAGCGCGCCCGCGAGGATCGGCGCAGCAAGGATCGAGAGACCCATCATCGGCCCGAACGCGCCGAACACCTTGCTCATCTCGTCCTCGGCGAAGACCTCTTTGAGCATCCCGAACCCCTGAGGGATCATCAGCGCCCCGAACGAGCCCTGCAGCACACGGAAGATGATCAGCGCCCCCATTGAGGGGGCGACCGAGCAGGCAGCGGACATCACGGTGAAGCCGGCCGAACCGACGAGGAACAGCCGGCGGCGGCCGAACATGTCCCCGAGCCGGGCGCCGGTGATGAGGAACACGGCGAACGCGAGCGTGTAGCCGGCGGGCAGCCACTGCAGGGTGGAGGCGCTGCCGCCGAGCGCGGCCCGGATGGACGGTCCGGCGATGTTGACGATCGTCGCGTCCATGAGATCCATGATGTTGGCGGCGATTACGACGGCGAAGACGAACCAGCGCAGCGGGTTGCGGGAAGCTGGCTGCACGACGGCGCCGAGGGTCTTCGCCAGACCTTTGGTCTGGACCATCGTTCCTACGTCTGCACTCGTTTCCATTCTCGCTCCTTACTGAGTACGCCGTTCGCAGTAATCGTTGACGGGACCGTAGCAGACTGAGTACACTGTTCGCAATGAGTCCGAGTCGTGGGGTCATCTGGGAGCGCCCCGAGCGGGCCACTCGCGGCCCGGCACCCTCGCTCTCGCGCGACGCGATCAGCACAGCCGCCGTGAGGCTCGCCGACGCGCAGGGAATCGAGGCGGTCTCGATGCGGGCCATAGCGGTCGAGCTCGGGGTTGGAGCGGCGTCGCTCTACCGCTACGTCGCCCGCAAAGACGAGCTGATCGAACTGATGGTCGACTTTGTCATGGGTAACGACCTGCAATTCGAGATCCGCGGGGAATGGCGCGAAGACCTCCGCTCGGTCGCTCACGGCCTACGGGCGATGACCCTGCGCCACCCCTGGATAGCCGTCCCAAGCGCCGGCCTGCGCAATTTCGGACCAAACACGGCTCAGTGCTACGAGAAGGTGCTCAGCGCGATCGACGGTCTTGGCCTTGAGATCGACGACATGCTCGTGATGGTCGAAACGCTCGACGCCTTCGTCCGGGGTCGTTCACTCGAGGAACTCTCCGAGCAGGAGGCGGTCCGTCGCTCCGGTCTCGATCAGGAGCAATGGATGCAGACCCAGATTCCCTACATCGAGAGTCTGATGGCGAGCGGCCGCTATCCGCTCCTAACTCGCGTCGTCCTCGACGCGCGCGCGCCGCACGATCCCGACCGTCTCAAGCACGGCTTCGACCTAGGACTCGAGCGGGTGCTCGATGGCCTCGCGACGATGCTCCCCGAATAGCTGCAGCGCAAGATCGCAACCCGCCCGGCAAGGGCGAGCGGTACAGCGGCCGGGACACATCCACGTCGTCTCCGCCCGGGGATCGGCCAATGCGTCTCGGGAGGCTGTCGGACCATCTGGGGTGTCCGGCGGGTTGCGCGGACTCCGGTCGTGGCTCCGAGATTTCGTTTCGTGTCACCGGTTCCCGGGCTCGCGCTGCGACCAGGATCAGGGGGTGAGTCTTTGCTTTGTGCTGGTGTCGCAACGGACCGGCACTGTGATCGGCACCACTCGATTCATGGATATCGCGCTCGCTCACAAGCGCTTGGAAATCGGCGCGACGTGGATCACCCCCGCCCATCAGAGAACAGGCGCGAACGTCGAAGCCAAGCTGCTGCTCCTCACGCACGCGTTCGATGACGTGGGAATCCAGAAGGTCGTGCTCAAGACGGAAACTCTCAACGAACAATCACGCCGGGCGATTCTCGCTCTGGGGGCGACTGAGGAAGGCACGCTCCGCAGACAGTTCCTCGCCGACACCGGGAGAGCCCGGGACATGGTGTATTTCTCGGTCCTCGACAACGGATGGCCCGCCGTTCGACGCCGGCTCCTCGCTCGACTGGCGCGGTTCGCATAGCCCAGTCGCTCGTTACCTGTACGCCTGTGGAAGCGCGGGGCTCGGCAGGTCCGTTGTTATGTGGGGCCGGAGTCACATATGACAGGTGGGCGTTCTTGGCGAGTAGATCCAGATCGTGGTTGCCTGATACGAGTTGATCGGATTAGGTCGGCACTCCCGCGAGCACACATACTTGAAACCGGCCTTTTGCAACGCGCGATTTGGCGCAACGTTGAACGCATTCGGCTCGCAGTAGAGGTGATTGAGGCGAAGTGTCTCGCACAGGCGCACAGCGGTGATGCGCACAAACTGGGTCCCCAGCCCAGACGCTCGGCGCTCAGGATCAATGATGTGGAGGTGCATGTGCGCCTCGGCTCCGAACTTGATTTGGTCCGCCGTGCTGAAGCCCACGAGCATCCCGTCGACCTCCCAGACGAGGCCGTACTCGGATCGGTCCTCGACCGGGCGAGCGAGATTCTGCTCGAATGCGGAGCGCCAGGCATCGGGCTGCGGAAGGCGCGAGCGGTCGACCCCGAGCCTCTCAAGGTGCTCGTCCGTCGCCTGGTGAAAGTACGCGATTCGGACCTCGAAGTCGGCCAGCTCCATCGGGCGTATCCCCAGCCGACGCGAATACATCGCCGATCAGTAGATCACAAGGGCGTCCCGCAGGTAACCGACGTCGGCGGCTGGCGTCCGAATCACCAGGATTCGGTGAGGAGCGCTCACCCGATCGTCGGAGATCCTAGATGCGTGGACCAGCGGCCAGCCAGCACCCCGGATGACGCGATCGCATTACGGAGACTGTCCTGACCCGAGTGACCACGGGTCGACGCGATGCCCGCTCGCCAATCGCAACCCGCTAACTCCCAGCGACACCCTGCTGGCTTGCCCTCCGGGCCGGAGAACCGCCCAACTGCGCCAGCGTCTCGCGAGTTCGAAAGAGCAGCATTGGAGAAGGCGATGCGACGCCTGCGCGCGACCAACCGACTCCTGAGCGTCGTCGTGGTAGTGGCCATTGTCAAGGCGATCATCTCCGGACCCCGGTTCAGCCTCGTGCTCAGCGGAACAGTCACCGCATTGTTGCTTCTCGCCTCGCTGCTCCTTACCCGCCAGGGACGGCGGCTCGAGCGTCAGTCGGGCGAACCTTGAACGGACGCGACAACTACAGAGTGATCGAACGAGCCCCCGCGGACCAGGTATCGCCACGCCTGTTCGTCTTCGCCCGTCATGCCGAATCGACCGCCAACACCGCTGGGATCGTGAGCAGCGATCCCCGCCGGTCAGTGGCGCTCACGCATCGCGGACGCGAGCAAGCCCGCGCGCTCGGAGCGCAGGTCGCGGGCCTGGGCATCGAATTGGCGGTCGCCACGCGTTTCCAGCGAACCCAAGAGACCGCGGCGCTCGCGCTTGCCGCACGCGCCGTTCCGATCGTGATCGAGCCGGGGCTCGACGAACTCCAAGCCGGAGACTTCGACGGTGGTCCCCTGGAGGATTACTGGGCGTGGAAGGACCAGCATGCCTCGGCCGATCGGTTCCCGAACGGCGAGAGCGTCGACGAAGCGCGGATCCGTTACGCAGCGGCACTGCGGCGTCTGTCGTCACGCGCGGAGCGGGTGACGCTGATCATCCTCCACGAACTCGCTCTGCGATGGATCACCGAGGCCGCGATCGGCTCGCCCTTGCTGCCGGACGCCGCCTTCGGCAACGCGATGCCCTACCTCTTCGAGAAGGATGCCATCGAGCGGGCCGCGGTCCGCCTGGAGAAGATGGCCAGGCCCGGCGCGCCAGAACGAGGGTCGGTGAACCCGTAGCCGCTCTCGGCGAGTGCGACGAGCCGGGCCCCGACCGAGGCGGGCTGTCGGAGCCCACTCAAGCGAAGCGGATCAGGTTGGGGCCCGCGAGCGGAGCCCCGAACTGTTGCATTTGTCCACCCTCGCGTAGCCCACCGAGGTCAATGACGAAGAATCCAGCATCCTTGAATAGACCGCCGACCTCAGATTTGGCGTCGGCGTCGCCTCCGGATAGGAACATCACACGCTGGCCCCCCGCTTGCTGTGGGTCGGAGGCGAGCAATTCCGCCCCGAGCGTGTTGGCGGTCTTCACCACACGGGCAGGAGCGACGAGATCGGCGACGACCTCGCTGGACGTGCGTCCGTTCAGGTCGCTGGGGTCGAAGTCGTTGGTCGGGTCGATCAAGATCCGTCCCCCCCATTCCAGCTCCGCGACGGCCTGCGGGACGTCCGACCACATCACCGCGAGTACAACGATGTCCGCGGCTGCGGCGTCCTTGACTGTGCCGGCCGACACTCCTTCGCCGAGTGCCTCGACCAGCGACGTCAGCGACTGCGGTCCTCGGCTGTTGGCGATCATGACCGGCCGGCCGGCGCGGCGCGCTATCCGCGCGATCGCCTGACCGATCCGGCCCGCACCGATGATTCCGACACCCTTTCTGTCCGGTGGTTGCATCACGTTCCTTTCTCGAACTCGGACGCGAACAGGTAGCTGACCGCGAGGCTGCGGTAAGGCCGCCACCGCTCGGCTACCTGAACCATCTCGTCCTCGGTCGGCGGGTGGTCGAATCCGTAGGCGTGTTGTACGACCCGGCGCAGCGCGAGATCGCCTGAGAGCATCACGTCAGGCCGGTCGAGAGCGACGATCAGAAAGCCGTGCGCGGTCCAAGGCCCGATACCCGGAACCTCGGTCAGAGCCGCCTCGATCTCCTCATCGGTCATCCGTGCGAGCGACTTGTCGCTCAGCCGTCCATCGACGAAGCGTTCTGCGAGCGCCCGCAGTGTGGCACCCTTGCGTGTGGACATGCCGCTTGCGCGAAGCTCCTGCGGGTCGACCGCGAGCAGCTCCTGTGGCGAGGGCATGTGCCCGCCGAACCGCTGCTGTAGACGCGAGACGATCGTCCGTGTCGCTCTGACTGACAGTTGTTGGCCGACCACCTGGAAGATGAGCGTCCCGAACGCGTCGAGTCGTGGCAGCTCGTCAAGCCACGCGCGCGGATGGAAGTCCGGACGCGCATCGATCAGCTCCCGGAGGATCGGGTCGGCGCGGCGCAGGAACTCCCGCGCCGTCGGATCGGCGACCGCGGAGCCCCCCGGGCGCTTCCGCCCGCGCTGCGCGCGTTCAGCTCGCAGAACCTCCGCCGCCGCGTCTGTCTCGGACTTCGGGGTCATTCCTTGAGCAACCTCTAGCTCAGCGCAGGCCGCTCGGCGCTTTTCAACCCCCGTCCGAGCAGCGCCCCCGCACCGGCAACACCCAAGGCGACGAGGATGGCGAAGCCGAGTACGGTGTCCGATGCGCTTGCGCCCTGGTCGAGTGCCACTCCGGCACCGATTACGGGAATCGAAAGCCCGACGTAGAGGGCGATGAGCAAGTCCGACGTCGCCGCCAGGCGGTTCTGCGGCGGCGTCGCTCCGAGCACGAGACCGGTCGTCCCCTTGAAGACAGCACCCGCCCCCCCGCCGATCAACGCGCCACTCAGCAGGAATAGCGCGAGGCTCGGTGTCGATAGACGCACGGCGATCACAAGCAGCGCGAGACCGATGAGCATGGAGATCGTGCCGAGCGGGAGTACGCGCGACGCCGACAATCCGATTGTCGCGGGCTGAGCTACCACGCCCGAGGAGAAAACCAGGAACAGCGTTGCGCCCGAGAGCGCATGTGAGGGATGGTGAAGGGTGGTTGCGAGGAAGAGCCCGGAAAGGCCGGCAAACAGGCCGTTCGCCGCGAACGCCGCGAGCGTCGCTATCGCCCCTGGCACTAACACCTTGACCGAGCGTGAGGTACCGCTCACCTGACCCTCAGCCGCACGAGCCGGGGTGCCGGTCTCGGGCGCCGCGGCAAGGCCGACCAGAGCGATCGCTCCAAGCCCCACGAACAGCAGGTATGGCAAGGTCAGCGGCGACCCCACCCACTCCGCTAGACAGCCGGCGATCAGCGGCCCGAGTCCAAGCGCGCCGACGGTCACCGCCGTGCCAATGGTTTGGGCGCGGACCGGCGAGCCGCCCGGGTTGGCGCGGGCCCGCAACTCGATCAGGTACACGATCGCCGTCCCAGCAGCCAGGCCGACCCCCACACCGGTGATCAACCGCCCGATGAGCAACCCCGGCAGCGCCTTCCACGCCGCGAGCAAACCCGACGCCACCATCATCGTCGCCACCGCGCCGAGCATCACGCCCCGGCGTCCGGCGCGCGCGGCGACGAATCCGACCGACAGCAACGCGGCGATCGTCCCGACCGCGAAGATCGCGTAGATCACGGTCACCGTGAACGCCGAGAGATGATCTCGTATGCGGTAGAGCCCGTACAGCGGACTCGACAGCGTGGCAGATGCCATGACGATCAGGAGGGCGAATGCCACGGCCCAGAACCCAGACCGATGTCGCCACATCGCAGACCCCCGCAACGGGTGGACGTTATCGCTCGGGATCGACCCTGAAAGCTGCGCGTTCACGCCAGTGTCACCAGACCTTCATCCCACCGTCGACCACGAGGTCGATGCCAGTCACGTACGCGCTGTCCTCGGAGGCCAGAAACACCGCTACGTTCGCCACGTCCTCCGGCCTGCCGAGGCGTCCCAGGAGCGTCCTGTCGCGCATCTCGCGACCAAACTCCCCGTCCTCGAGCTCCCCTCGCGTCGCCCCGCTTTCGATCAGGCCCGGCGAGATCGAGTTCACGCGAATCCCGTGCTCGCTTCCCTCGAGGGCAAGCTGACGGGTCATACCGATGATTCCCGCCTTGTTCGTCGTGTGGGAGAGCGAGGCAAGGCTCTTGAAGCTGAGCTGCCCATTCAGCGAGGCCATGTTCACGACCACGCCGCTGCTCTCCTTCAGATGAGGCCACGCCGCCCGCGTCAGGTAGAAGATCAGGTCGACCTCGTCGCGGCGGGCAGCAGCCCAGTCCTCATCGGTGACGCTCTCGACCCGGCCGAAGTGCGACTTGCCCGCGAGATTGAACAAGACATCGATCCGCCCGAACCTCTGTATCGCCAAGTCCACGAGCTTCGCGCAGTCGGCGGGATCGTCGAGATGACACGGCTGTAGCGAAACCATCTCACCCCCCGCCCCCCGCACAAGGTCTACCGTCTCTTCCGCCGGCTCGACAGCCACGTCGCATCCAACGACCGAGGCCCCTTCTCGAGCGAACGTCAGCGCAGTTGCGTGGCCCATGCTTCCGCCAGTGCCCGTGACGACACAGACCTTTCCCGACAGCCGCCCCGACATCACTTCGCTCCCTGGAGGGCAGCTTCCGCGGCCTGCTTCTCGGCGTCCGCGACGCCGACCTTGTCCGTCAGCTTTGAGACCTCCAGGAAGCACCAGCGGATGACCTCGAGAGCAGGCGCGGCCAGCGGTGTCGCCCAGTCACGGAAGAGCTCGGTGTTGACCGCGAGTGCCGTAGTCGGCACGGCGCCGGCGTGCGAAAGCCGCTCGATGCCGGTACGGTGCGCGACCTGCGATCGACCACCGACGGCGTCGGTGACGAACATCACGTCGTAACCATCCTTCAGAGCCTGAACCGTCGCGAAGCTGAGACAGATCTCGGTATGGAGCCCGCCGATGATCAGGCGCTTACGCCGGGTCGCCTTTACCGCCTCACGGAAAGCCTGATCCTCGAAAGCGTTCATTGACGAGCGGTCGATCGGTTCCACGCCCTCCAACTCGGACAGAACCGAGGGAAGCGTCGGCCCGTTGAAGCCGAACCCAACCCCAACGGTCGACAGTACGATCGGCATGCCGAGCCCCTTGGCCGTCTTCGCCAACAGCCTGACATGCAGCTCGACCAAGTCAGCAGCCGTTTCGGAGCGAATGACCTCGAACATCTCCTTCTGATAGTCGATCAGCACCAGCGCGCAGTCTTCGTAGGTCCAGACCCCTAGATCCCTGTTCATCGTTGTCTCCTTTCTGTCGCGAGTCCGGCACCCTCGGCCGAGTTCTGTGTCTCTTACACAGTCCACATGGTTGCTCCGACCCAGGTGACCTGTCATCACCGGATGGTGGTGATTTCCCGGCTGCGAGTGAACGTCACACGTCTTGACTCCCAGCCACCCTCCGATCGAGCTCGTGGCCGCTGCTGGCTTCGGCTCGGATCGTTGCGTAGCGTTCGTCGACTAGCCCGAGTTCGATGATTAGGGGCCCGCTGATCCGCGCGTTGACCCAGTTCGAGAGCACGCGCAGCCGCCCTGACGGGAGCGCCAGGAGATGGTAGGCCCGGGCTGCGAGCTTGGCCAAAACCCCGCTGAGCCTGACCCCTAGCGGCGTCGCGATGGCATTGCGGCCCGTAAGGTCGACCGCGAATCCGAGGTCCTTGTGCCTGTATGCGCCGGTCTCCCGGTTTTCTAGTGAGGCGGCGATGTTGCGAGCCGCGGTGACGCCTTGCCGCTGCGCATGCTGGGCTGTCTGGGCAGCGAGCTGGCCAGGACGAGTGAGGTCGGGCACGGCGGCCGCGTCACCGACCGCGAATACGTGCGGGTGGTCGGGCGCTTGCAGCGCATCGTCGACGATAAGCCGTCCGCGCTCAACGGCAAGCCCGACCTCGGAGATGAGGGGGGCGGGTGCGACGCCCGCTGTCCAGACAACGGTCCGACTAGCGAGCCTCTCCCCATTCACCAGCCTGACATGGTCGGGTGCGATTTCGGCGACTGGGGTACCGAGGCGCACGTCGATGCCGCTCCGCCGCATCCGCTCAACTGCGCGGCTAGCGAGCTTGGCCGGGAACTGCGCAAGGACGCTTGGTCCAGCCTCGATCACCGTCCAGCGCACGGAGTCGGACTCAAGCTCACGGTGCTGGCGCAATGCCGCGCGGGCGAGCTTGTGTCCTTGCGCAGCCAGTTCGAGGCCGGTGAATCCACCACCGACAACCACGAACGACCCGAGGGCTTCGCGAGCTTCAACGTCGCCGGCCGAGGCGGCGAGCTGCAGCTGGCGCAGAATGCGCTCCCGCAGGTAGATCGCCTCAGCGATCGTTTTGAAGCCGTGCGTGTACTCGCGCACGCCGGCGATGCCAAACGTTTCGGTGACCGAGCCGGGGTTGAGCACCAAGCGATCCCACGAGAGCCGCAGTTCCTCGCCGTCGGTCCTGCGCACTGTGCTGGTCTGCGCAGCGGCGTCAACCGCCGTGACCGTCCCCACCATCACCGTGGTGGACGGCAGCGACGCGGCGAGTGGAGTGGCGATGCATCCTGGATCGACCACACCTCCCAGTACATCCGGGAGCAGAGCCGAATAGACCATGTGATCGCCCGGGTTTACGAGCACCACTTCCGCCGAGGCGGCGAGATGACGATCGAGCCAGCGGGCACAATAAAACCCCGCGAAGCCAGCCCCGATGATCACGACCCGCGGTCGTCCGTCAGTTGGCTGCGCAAGTTCCAACGTCGACCTCGACCTCGGCGCTGTTGACGACAAGCTTCATGTGAGTCCTCCCCCGACCGGAACCTGCGAGCCCTGTTGCATACGGCGCAGGTTCGCCCCGAGCCAGGTGAAACGTCCTCACCGGATGATGGTGATTCCCCGGCCGCCACGCCTGGGACCGACGAGCTGCATCGCGCCAAAACCCATCCGGTTGATCGGGTTCTTACGGAGAAATGTCGTCCTGTCCATGTCGGTTTGGATCCGTGTTCTCGGGCGACCCGCGTCTCGGCTCGATCCGTCGGAATTCGAGGAGTTCGAGGCCTAGCCCCTCGATCTGCGCAACGACGCCGAAGACGGCGGACCGATCCTCGAGCAAACCGGTGAGCACAGTCTCGCCGCACCTCAGCTCAGACACCATCGAGGGAAAGGCCGACAGACCCGTAGCACCGAGTCGGCCCTTTATTCGGATCGTGTACAAACCCAGCGATGTATCCACACGAACATCCTGCCGGACGTCCTAGTGAGCCGACACCGCCGGAATCAGGTGATTGCGCGCACGGCGACGCGCGCGCACCCTGAGCGATCGTCAAGAACGCCCGGTTGAGAGGAGCCGCAGCTCCCGTGCGCGCCGGACGGCGGAAGCGCGATCACGCGCACCGAGCTTGGAATAGACGCTGCGGATGTGCGTATTTACGGTGTTGACGGAGACGTAGAGCTCGCGCGCGATGTCGGGGCGCGTCAGGTTTGTCGGCAGATACCGCAGCACTCGGAGCTCGCTCGGGCTGAGCTCCTCCGGCGGCGAAAGGCGCTCTCGATCCTGCTTCGGAGCCGGCCCGCACCGCAGCAGGTCGACGACGTCGGCGAGAAGAGCACGATGAGCCGTTTCGTGACGGGGTACCGCGTCGAGTAGCTCCGCGGCTCCGGTGATTGCAAACGGAAACATCAGCCGGTCCGGCTCGGCGGCCGCGAGCGCTGCCTCGGCTGCGACCGCGGCGGCGTTTCGCTCCCCCAGGTGTAGGTGCGCGATTCCAGCGAGCAGATGCGCTTCAACGAGCGTGGACCCAGGGACGCTCGGGCGCGTCGCGTCCCGAACATCTTGAAGTACATCCAGCGCTGTAGCGGGGTCGCCCTCAGCCAAGCAGATCACAGCACGAGCGTTGTAAATGGCACCCATCCGCTCGGGTTCGGCCGAGAATCCACTGAGCGATGCGCGCGCCTCATCTAGCATCCCAAGGCGAGCCTGCGTGCCCGCCAGCCATCCAGCAATCCGCGGCGCAAGAGCCGCGTGCACGCCCGTCAGTAGCGACTCGGCCCGCGCCGCCGCCGCGAATGCTTGTAGCGCCGCTCGCTGCTGCCCGCGACCCGCGTGCAACATCCCCGTCAACGCGTGCAGAAGCACGGCAGCGGCCGGGTCAATCCGTGCCTCGGCGACCTCCCGAGCGCGGCGTAGCCAGCGCTCCGCCTCGTCGAACTCGCCCATCCAGATCGCCACCCCGGCAAGCGCCCCGAGGGCGGGCGCCAGCATCGGATGACCGTCCAGGCCATGACGCTCGGCCAGGACCACGGCCTGACGGCCGCGCTCGCGCGCGGCCGCGAACGAGACCGTCCTCGAGGGGAAACCTAAATGTGCGCGACACGCGACCTCCAGGAAGGGTCGGCCGATCGTTCGAGCAAGCGCTGCCCCCTCCAAGAGGTGCCGCTCGGCGTCGGCGAGTTTCCCAGACCACGTCTCAACGATCCCGAGATTCAGCAGGGCGACTCCACGCAACTCGCTATCTATTGCGATCTTTTCGTTCGATGCGTCTGCGATCGAAGCATCCAGCAGGTTCACCTGGTCGATTACGTCATTGAACTGACCGCTACGCCGTGCGAGCGCCAACCGCAAGGACGCGATGGCCACCGCAAGGCGCCGGCGGCGAGCCGGCGGAGCGCTTTGGACGTCGGACTCGGCCAGCGCCAGCTGAGCAGCCGCCTCGTCCAACCGACCCTGGTTCAGCTCATTTGCCGCGTGAGCTAGCGCCAGGTCGGGATGATCGGCTGACGCTCGCTTAGGGAACGACCGAAGTACCGCGCTGATCGTTCCCGCTTGCCCGTCGAGCACCCACCTGAACGAGTGGTCTGCGACTAGCCGGGCGGCATCAGGCCAGTCGCCGGCCGCGAGCGTGTGTCGCACAGCCTCGACGACCTCCCCGTGGTCAGCGAGCCACCGCGCGGCCTTGCGGTGCAGCTCAGGAACCTCAGCCGCCAAGGTTCGGCGGAGCTCGAGACGCAGGAAATCCGCCAGAAGCTGGTGGTAGCGAAACCAGGTGCGCTCCGCGTCGAGCGACACGACGAACGCGTTGGCGTCCTCCAGTTCCAGGAGCGTCTGCTCCGAGCCCGAGCGCCCCACCAGCAGGTCGGCGAGCTCACCGTTCACCCGGTCGACCAGCGATGTTCGCAACAGCATGTTCTGAACCTCGCCCGGTTGGTGTTCGAGCATCTCGGCCATCAGGTATTCCCCAATCGCCCGGTCCGTGCCCGAGAACTCAGCCACGAAACGCTCGGGATCCGCATGACGGCTGAGCGAGATCACCGCGAGGCGCAGGCCAGCCGCCCAACCTTCCGCGCGTTGGTACAGCGCGGCCACCCCGGCGTCCGATAAACCGATCCCTGACCTATCAAACAGTTCGCGCGTCTCGCGCTCACTGAACCGCAGATCCCCGGCTCGTATCTCGGCGACCTCGTCGGCAAGCCTGAGCTGGTGCAGCCTGATCGACGGATCCCGCCGAGACGACAACACCACGCGCGCAGAGCTCGGCAGAACCGCGAGCAAACGCTCGAGCTGCGCGATGGCGTCGGCCGAACTCAACTGGTGGAGATCGTCGATGATCAGCACGACCGGCTCGACTTGCTCGGCGAATTCCGAAAGCACCACATCGACCACGTGGTCGGCGTCAAACTCGGCAGTCGCCGCAGGCGGCGTTTGAGGATCCGTCGACGGCGCCGAGCGGCGGATCGCATCCAGGACGGCGGACCAGAACCGCTGCGCATCCTGTTGGTCGCGGTCCACGGACACGAACGCGACGCGAGGAAGGCTGGTCGAGCGGTGAGCCCACGCACGCAACAGCGAGGTCTTCCCACTTCCCGGCGGCGCCGAGATGATCGTCACCCGCTTGGTCACAGCGTGATCCAGCATCTTGAGAAGTTCGTCCCGGTCGAGCAGACCTCGGGCGACCGCAACGTCACTCGAGATCAGCTCCTCCGGGTCCGCTGCGCGCCGCGTCGTCGCCAAGCTCGCCATGTCGTGCCCATGGTTGAGTGCGTCGATCAGTTTCGCCGGACGCTCGTTTGCGCCCGAGGCATAACCCACGTGCGCCGCGCGCTCTTCACCGCCACGCGCGAGGCTCGCGAGGTGTGGGCCCGACAGCGCGGAGTTCGCCGAGATCCTCGCGACGGCCCTCGTCATGCTGCGTTCTCGGGCACGCCCGGCCATAGCCAGGTGGTTTCCATCGACGGACTCACGGATGAACCTGCAACCCATAACCCAGATCGAGCCGAATCGACTGCATGACGTTGAACGTGGTGCTGGCCGTGCAGACATCGGCGGCTGCCAGAACGCCGGCGTACTTCTCGACGACCGGTGCCGCGGCGGCGGCCGTCACCGCGTCCAGATAGCTCCTCACCGCGACCCAGGGGTTCTCGGGGTACTCGGCGAAATATGGAGCGGGATCGACGGTGTCCAGCGCGTTGCGTGAGCTGTCGGCGATGTCGGCCATGTACTGGCGGTGCGTTGCGATGTCGTCGCGGGTCCCGAGCCGGCGCGTGTGACCGCCGATGAAGTGCTTCCACGGGTAGGTGAGCGCGGTACTCGGGGCCTCGATGTAGCCGGGGACGTCCTCCGTGAGGTGGCTCTGGCAGATCGGCGCCCCGCCAGGGCTGACGATGTCCACGAGCATGAGCGCGTCGTGGTCGGGCAGATGGATAAAGATGTTGTCCGGCGAGTGATTGGCGCCGTGCCAGGCCAGCTCGATTCGCTCACCTCCGATCTCGAGGGTCAGGCGGTCCCGGAAAATCTTCTCTGGTGCGGGCCTCGCGGGGTCGTCGTCGCGGAGCAGCAGCTTTCGCGTCTCCTCGTGCCCGATGCGGGTGATGTTCCGGCCGAACAGCGAGGATGCGCCGGCGTGATCGGCGTGGTGATGGGAATAGATGAGATGCGTCACCTTGTTGCTAACGCCGGTGGCGCCCGCGATCTCATCCACAGCTCGCTGGATGTTGTGGCCGATGGTAGGAGGCGCGTCGAACAGGACGACGCCGTCGGATGTCGTCAGGAACGCGGACTGGTAGATCCCGTCCGTGACCCAGTAGAGGTTTCCCTCGACTCGCCCGACGTCGTAACCCGGCTCGTTGACCGCGAGACCGAACGCGGTCTGAGGGATGGGCGCACAATCGGGACGTGCGCCGCCGGTCTCCGGACGCCTGTCCCGTCTGCTCACCGAGTGGTGGGTCCGTCGCTGGTCTCCACAGATGCTGGATCCTGGACCGGCTGCCAGGTGTTCGCATCCTTGATTCCTTAGTCCGTGGCCCCAGCGTCGTCCTCACCCACGCTCCGGCGGACCGCCGCTGGATCACCAGGATCTGGCGATGACATCTCACCCGTCCGCTCGCCACGATGCGGTTGCGTGTCATCGATCCGAGGAGAGCGAAGTCCATGTCCGATATCGGCAACGGTCGCGCCGACGTAGTCATCGTCGGAGGAGGCGCAGCCGGCGCCGTCCTCGCTAGCCGCCTGAGCGAGGATCCAACCCGCTCGGTCCTGCTGCTTGAGGCAGGCAGGGCCTACGGCGTCGATGGCTTTCCGGACGACCTTCGGGACGCCGCGCACGTGCCGGCCAACCCCGAGCACGAATGGGGCTACACGGCCCGCGGTGGAGCTGCCTCACCGGAGATTCTGGCAGCGCGTGCAAAGGTGCTCGGCGGTTGCACGGCTCACAACGCCACGGTGGCGATGCGCGCACGACCGAGCGACATCCGCGATTGGCAACGTCACGGCCTTGACGATTGGACGATCGACGACGTCTATGAAACGTATCGGGAGCTCGAGAACACGCCCGACATCCGACGACGCAGACCGCGGGCGCAGGGGACCGTTCCCGATACGCCAGCAAAAGTACGACGATCTGACGACCTCGTTGCGCGGGTTCATCGACGCGACCGTCGCGGAGGGGTTCTCCCGGGTTGAGGATTTCAACGGGCCGAATCCGAGCGGGGTCGGCGGATACCCGGTCAACGTCATCGACGGCGTGCGGCAGAACACGGCCTTGGTCTATCTCACCGATGAGGTTCGTAATCGCCCCAACCTCAAGATCTCCGGGGATGTGCTCGTCGATCGGGTCCGCTTCGACCAGCGAGGTGCGGTCGGCGTCGTCACGGCAAGCGGCGCTGAGATTTCTGCTGGTGAGGTGATCCTCTCGTCCGGCACGTACGGGAGCCCGGCGATCCTGCTGCGGTCCGGTATCGGTCCGGCGGCTGATCTGTCCGAGCTCGGCATCGACGTCGTGGCCGATCTGCCCGTCGGGCAGCGCCTCCAGGACCAGCCCTTCTACTACAACGGATACGCGCTCAAACTTGAGGCCCTGGACATGCGACCAGCGGTCGGCGCGTTGCTGTGGAGGCAGTCCAGCGAAGCCCGTGGCGATGAGCTCGACACGCACATCGCGGTAACGCATCTGTTGCCTCCCGAATACAGCCCGACCGGCGGGGCGATCGCGCTGAGCGTCGCCGTCGTCAAGCCCGACTCCCGCGGCACCCTCACCCTACGCAGTCGCGACCCGCGCGAGCAGCCCGAGATCGACTGCAACTTCCTGGCGCAGGACAGGGACGCGCGCCGGATGATCGAAGGGGTGAAGCTCGCCCGCAAGATCGGTCGCAATCCGGCCCTCGCTCAGTTCCTCGAGCTCGAACTCATGCCGGGCGACGCAGTCGTGGACGACCGGCTTGCAGACGTGATCGCCTCTAACTTGGCTTCCTACGGCCACCCCGTCGCGACGGCGCCGATGGGGGGTCCCCAGGACCCGTGGGCCGTCGTGGACTCGCATGGCGCGGTCAGGGGGATCGACGGACTGCGCGTCATCGACGCATCGATCATGCCAGTCGTTCCATCGGTGGCGATCAGCCCCACGACGATCATGATCGCCGAGCGGATCGCGAAGGCCGTCTACACAAGCGAGCCTCGGGCTCGAGTTCAGGTGGCTCCGACTGCCTGAGCCTTGACCGACATTCCGTCGTACCGCGGTGAACGGATTGCTCGGAAACCTCGGCGCCGCACTGCAACAGCCAGCCTCTGTATAGCCCCTCGAAGACAAGGAAGCCGATACCCGATGACTAGCCAAGCGATTCGCGACCCGCTCTCTGACCACCTCATCACCCCGCAGAACGCAGCGTTCGTGCTGATCGACTACCAGCCCTCGCAGTTCGCGACCGTTCGCTCGATCGATGAGGCTCTGCTGCGCAAGAACATCGTCTCGACCCTAAGGACGATCAAAGCGTTCGGAGTGCCGATCGTCCAGTCGACCGTCAACGTCGCGTCAGGCCAGCAGCAGCCGACCGTTCCCGAGCTCGCCGAACTGCTCGAGGACAACCCTCCGCTCGACCGCACGACCGTCAACTCCTGGGAGGACACCGAATTCGTCCAAGCCGTCCACGCGACCGGACGCCGGAAGCTGATCTTCTGCGCGCTCTGGACCGAGGTCTGCATGGCGTTCACGGCCCTCGACGCCCTGCGGGAAGGCTACGAGGTCTACCCCGTCATCGACGCGATCGGCGGCACGTCACCCGAGGCGCATCGCGGCGGGCTCGAGCGCCTCGTCCAAGCCGGCGCGCAACCGATCAGCTGGGTATCACTCGCCTGCGAGCTCCAGCGCGACTGGGCTCGACTCGAGACGGTCCCCGCGATCGTCGAGATCGTGCTCACCGACCGGCTGGCGCGGGAATGAGCTTCACCGTCGACCTTCACCACCACGTCATTCCCGACTTCTACTGGGAGGCCTCGAACGAGGACGGGAACGCCGCTGGAGGCATCAATCCGCCGCGCTGGAGTCTCGACGGGGCAATCGCGTACCTCGACGAGGCGAGGATCGACGTCGCCGTGCCATCGATCAGCACGCCGGGCGTCCACTTCGGTGACGACGCAGCGGCGCGGATCCTCGCGCGCCGGGTCAACGAATACCTCGCTGACATCAAGCGCCGCCGCCCGGACCGATTCGGGGGATTCGCTGCGGTTCCGCTCCCGGACGTCGACGGATCGCTCGAACAGATCGCATACGCGTTCGACGTGCTCGAACTGGACGGGGTCTCGTTGATGACGAACGCCGGCGGCGGCTATCTGGGCGGTAACCGCTTCGATCCGATCTTTGCGGAGTTGCAGCGCCGCGGCGCGGTCGTGTTCGTCCATCCCACCGCATCGCCCGATCAGATCGCGCACACCCTCGGCCTGCCGGACGCGCTCCTCGACTATCCCGTCGACACGTCACGCGCGATCGCCAAGCTCCACTACAGCAATACGTTCGCCCGAACGCCGGACGTCAAATACGTGTTTGTCCACGCCGGTGGCACGATCCCGTTCGTCGCGTCGCGTTTTGCGATCGTCGATGAAATGGACGTCATACCGGGCGCGGAGGAGCGGGGAGCGTTCGCCGACACCATCCCTCGCCTATACTGGGATACCGCCTCCGCGTTCAGCGACCCGGTACTCCACATGCTCCGATCGGTCACCGGGCTCGGAAACGTGATGTTCGGGACCGACTATCCGTACCCCCGCGACGCCATCTCGATCGCCGGGCTGCGTCAGCTCGAGAACACCGCGGAGCTGGACGACGGCGAGCGCCGCGGCGTTCTGGGTGGGTCGGCAGCTCGCCTGATTCCCCGCCTTGCGGGAGTGGAGAGCACGCTCTGACAGCATCCCCGTGATGATTGATGCCTGATTCGGCTGTCTATGTCGACGGCGTGGTAAAGCGTTTTGGGACGACGACAGCCCTTGCCGGGGTCGACCTGGATGTCGGGGAGGGAACGGTCTTTGGGCTGTTGGGACCCAACGGCGCGGGGAAGACGACCCTCGTCCGGGTGCTGGCCACGCTGCTCGCTCCGGACGCCGGACGAGCCGAGGTGTTTGGCCGCGACGTCGTCCACGACGCCGCGGGGGTGCGGGAGCTGTTGGGGCTGACCGGCCAGTTCGCGGCGGTCGACGAGATGCTGACCGGCCGGGAGAACCTCCAGATGTTCGGGCGCCTCTTCGACCTCTCGGCCGCGGATGCTCGCCGACGGGCGAACGCACTGCTCGAGCGCTTCGAGCTGGCTGACGCCGCCGACCGCCCGGCGCGCACATACTCAGGTGGGATGCGGCGGCGGCTCGACCTCGCATCGAGCCTGCTGACCCGCCCGCGTGTGTTGTTCTTGGACGAGCCGACGACCGGGCTGGATCCGCGCAGCCGCAATGAGATCTGGTCGGTCGTGCGCGAGCTTGTCCGGGAGGGGACGACGCTTCTGCTCACCACCCAGTACCTCGAGGAAGCAGATCAGCTCGCTGACCAGATCGCCGTGATCGACCACGGTCGGGTGATCGCGCAGGGCACGGGGAGCGAGCTCAAGGACCGGGTGGGTGGGCAGATCCTGGAGGTCGAGTTGGTGAGCGCGGCCGAACGCGACAGGGCTCGGGCGGCGCTGGCCGGGATAGGTTGCGGCGAGCCGGAGCCCGGGGAGCGGCTCGCGCAGTTGACGCTTCCGGCGCCGCGGGATGGACTCGAGATGATCGAGGATGCGGCCTCGGCGCTACGCAAGGCCGAAATCGCGGTGAGCGATCTCGGCCTGCGCCGGCCGACGCTCGACGACGTGTTTCTGCAGCTGACCGGCGCGCCGAGCGAGAACGGCGCGGGTGCCGAAGTCGCGACCGGTGACGGGCAGCCGAATCGGACCGCTTCGAGCGTTCGTGCTGCCCGCGCCCCTGCGGCCCCCCGCCCGGCCGCGAGGCGACCGTCACGGTTGCGCCGCGTCTCGCCGCGGGAGCTTCGCGCGGACTTCACCGACGCGTGGGTGGTCAGCGGGCGCAACCTGCGCCACTTCATCCGCCAACCGGACCTGCTGGTGTTCTCGACGATCCAGCCGATCATGTTCGTGCTGCTGTTCACATACGTGTTCGGCGGCGCGATCAGCCACTCGCTGCCCCCCGGCGTGAGCTACATCGACTACCTGCTGCCGGGCATCCTCGTTCAGTCGGTCACGTTCCGGGCGAGCATGACGGCGATAGGCCTGTCCGACGATCTGAAGCTCGGCGTGATCGACCGCTTCCGCTCGATGCCGATGGCCCGGTCCGCGGTGCTCATCGGCCGTACCGCGGCCGACCTGGTCCGCAACGTCCTGATCATCGTGCTGATGATCATCGTCGGCTACATCATCGGCTTCCGGTTCCAGGCCGGCGTCGCACAGGCCCTCGCGTGCATCACAATTGTCAGCGCCTTCGGTCTCGCGCTGAGCTGGATCTTTGCCTTCGTCGCGCTGACAGTGCGTAGCGCCGAAGCGGCCCAATCGGCCGGCTTCGTGATCCTGTTTCCGCTCGTGTTCGCGAGCTCCGTGTTCGTGCCCGTCTCGACCCTGCCGAGCTGGCTACAGGCAATCGCGAAGGTGAGCCCGGTCACCCTGACCGCGAACACGGCGCGCTCCCTGGCCCTCGTCCCCGGAACACCATCCTCCCTCGGCGGCGCGATCGCCTGGATCGCCGGCCTCCTGGCGGTGTTCATCCCGCTGTCCGTATGGCGTTACCGGCGCATGACCTGACGCCGACGACGATCAACTCAACACCCGTGGACGTTGATTTGTCCACGGGGGGCCTGTTAGGTTCGCTGTCGAATGGGCCGGCACGCTGGTTTCGTGGGCCGCTCGGTGCGATCGGCTTTTGCCGCGCTGGGTGCTTCGCTGCTCGCATTTGCTTGCTCGATGCTCGCTACGGTCGGGCCACTCGCGACGCCGGCGGCGAGGGCAACAACGACGACGATCAGCTTCCCGTATGACGGGATCTTCGGCGACATCGGCGTGCCGGTGTTCTGGATCGTGCCCCGACGCGTCTACAGCGCGACTTTCCACCTTTACGGTGCCCAGGGCGGCCGCGGCGAGGAGGCCGGCGGACGCGGCGGCGAGGTCAGCGACGCGCTCGCAGTCAAGCCGGGTGAGCTGCTCGAGATAGAGGTCGGCGGAATGCCCGCAGGGGCCGTCTTCGGAAGTTCCGGTGGATACGACGGCGGCGGCGCCGGCGGCAAGGGCCCTGCGCAGGACGGCGGCGGGGGCGGCGGTGCCTCGGACATCCGTAAGGCTCCGTTCAAGCTCGGCGACCGACTACTGGTCGCCGGCGGCGGTGGTGGCGGCGGAGGCTATTACTGCGAGGTCGGCGTCTGCGGCGCGGGCGGTGCCGGTGGTGGCCAGACCGGTGCGGCAGGTGGCCTGGACGCGTGCAACACGGTCTTTTTCGAGAACGTCTACGGCAACATCATCGGCGCACCGATCGGCACCGAGAACGTCTCCGCTGGCGGCGGCAGCCAGCGGAGCGGCGGGGCCGGCGCGTCGTGCCGGTCGGGCTATGACAACGGCGACAGCGGCGGCCGCGGCGACGGCGGCCGCGGCGGAGGCATCGGTGCGATCTACTGCGGGAACGGCAGTAACGCGAACGTCGCGGGCCTACCGGGGGGCGGCGGGGGCGGGGGCGGCGGCTACTACGGCGGCGGTGGCGGGCTGGGCGGCAACGCGGTCACCGAGTACAGCTCCTATTACGGCCAAGGCCCGCCGCCGTCCGGCGCTTGCGGCGCATGGGGCGGCGGCGGCGGCGCTGGAGGCAGCAGCTTCGGACCGTCCGGCGCGAAGTTCCGTTCCGGCGCGCAGCGTGGCAACGGCAAGGTGACAGTCACGTACACGCCGAACTGCTCGTCAGGGGCAATCTGCGTGCGCGGCATTCCGGGCGCCCCGACGGGCGTCAACGCGGCCGCCGGCGACCACTCCGCGAAGGTCGCGTTCGCCCCACCGGACCACTGGCCGCCGCTGACCGGTTACGAGGTGACCGCCTCCCCGGGGCACGAACACGCGACCGGCCGCCGAAGCCCAATCACCGTCAAGGGGCTCAAGAACGGGACCAAGTACACGTTCACCGTGACCGCCACCAACCTCCTCGGTACGGGCCCCGAATCGAAGCCATCGAATCCGGTCACGCCCGAGCCGCCTCCAAGCGCCCCCACAGCGGTGAGCGCCGTCGCCGGGGACGCGGTAGCGGTGATCGCGTTCACGCCGCCGGCGTCGCCCGGCTCACCGATCAGCTCCTACACGGTCACCGCATCGTCCGGTCGGAACGTCATCGTCGCTTCGAGTCCGGCGACGATGCATGGGTTGACGGACGGAACCAAGTACACGTTCACGGTCACCGCGACCAACGGGATCGGTACCGGCCCCAAGTCCAAGCCCTCGAACCAGATCGTCCCCGCCGGGCCACCGAACCCGCCGACAGGAGCCGTCGCGCTCGCCGGCAACGGGGACGCCACCGTCGGCTTCCTCGCGCCATTCGCGGACGGCTCACCGATTACGACCTACACCGTGACCGCCGAGCCGGGCGGCGCGACGGCCACCGGCACGAGTTCCCCGATAACCGTGGCCGGCCTCGTCAACGGCACCGCCTACACCTTCACTGTAACCGCGACAAACGCGCTTGGCGCGAGCCTTCCGTCCGCGCCGTCGAGCGCCGTCACGCCGGTGACGGTCCCCACCGCTCCAACCGAGATCGTCGCAACCGTCAACCCCAATTTCCCCGATGAGGCAAGCGTGAGCTTCACGGCGCCCGCATCCGACGGCGGCACCGCGATCACCGGCTACACGGTTACCGCAACCTCCTCGGACGGCGGCACGAATCGTACGGTGTCCGCGACTGGAAGCCCGTTCGTCGTCACCGGCCTCACCGCCGGCAAGCACTACACATTCACGGTGACGGCTATCAACGGCGCCGGCACCGGACCTCCATCGGCCGCATCCGCGGCGGTTCAAATTCCCTGACGCATCGCCGCTCGTGGGGTTCGTTTTGCGTCGTTCCCCTGGAATCACGGGCCGGTCGTAGGTCGCGGCTGTTCGCCGCTTCGGACGCAGTCCGTGTCGATGGTCGCGGGAAAGCTGATGTCGATTTTGAGGCCGCCGCCGGCTCGGGGGTGTGCGGCGACGATCGCGTCGTGGGCGTCGGCGATGGCCTGGACGATCGCCAGACCCAGACCGATACCGTCAGCGCAGCCTCTGGGTTGCGAACTGAGTCGTTGGAAGGGCTCGAAGAGGCGTGGGAGCTCGTCGGCCGGGATGAGCCGGCCAGTGTTGGCGACCGAGAGAACCGCACGTCCTCCCTCGGCACGGGTTGCGATTTCGATTCGGCCGCCGGTGACGTTGTGGCGAATCGCGTTGGAGAGTAGGTTGGCGGCGAGTCGCCCGAGGAGATCCGGGTCGCCGGTCGTCTCGGCCGGCTCGAGCGCCACGAAGGTCTCGACCTCACACAGGTCGTGAGCTCGAAGCGCTTGGTTCGCAATCGCCGCGACATCGAGCGGCTCGTGACGCATCAGCCCGCGCCGGCCGCGGGTGAGATCGAGGAGCGCCTCGATCAAGCGCTGCAACTCATCACAGCTCGCCAGCACCTCCTGTCCCATCGCGCGCAAAGTCGCCGCGTCCGCGCGCGGATCGGCGAGCGCTAACTCGACCAGCGCGCGCTGAAGAGTGACCGGCGTGCGGAGCTCGTGCGCGACATGCGCGGCAAACCGTTCCCCATCATCGAACGTTGGAGGCTCCGCGGGCGCTCCACTCGGCGGCTGCCGAGTGCGGGGCGCGGTACGCACCGGGGCCGCCGACGCTGTGCGAGACGGGAGCGGCGTCACCGGCGAGGAATTCACGACCCGGTTGGCTACTACGTGGCGCGGTGGCGCATGATCCACAGTCGCCGCGCGGCGATGGTGAGCATGAGTCCGGCGGCCACGGCGGCCACGGCGGCTACCTCGCGCAAGCCGAGGTCTGCGGAGGCCTGCCGGCCCGCGTCGGCTGACAGCACGGTGATCCAGACGAGGCTGCACGCGATCGCTAACCGTGGGTCGTGGAACAGTCGCACCAGTCCGCCGACGGACACGACCGCGACAACGTCCACCAGGGTGACATCGGCGTCGGCGTGGAGCGCCGCCAGCACACAGACTGGCAGGAGCCATAGCAGTTGGCGGGGATCACGCGGCCGTCGATGGGGAGCGCACACCATGACCAATAAGCACACGATCGGGACGAGCAGCTTCGCCAGCCCCATCAGTTGGATGTGCGGTCCGAGTGGGCCGAAAGCGATGAGCGCCGCGAGTGCGCCGACCGCGGCGATTCGCTCATACCCGACAAGCGCGCACGCCAAGATCGCCGCCAGCACCACTTCCTGGACAGGCAATTGCTGGCTTGGACCGGTGATGGCCTGCGTGTTCAGGGCGCTGATCAGCCACAGCATCAAGAAGATGAGGACTGCCTGGCAGCATCCGTCGGCGATCAACCGGCGGGTTCCCGCTCGCGCGGTGATCGCCCGGCGCTCACGCAGACCGCCCAGCACGAGCGACCCGCTCTCGCGCACGAACGCCCGGTTGGATTGGTCGCCGGCGTCGAGCAGCATCCCCAGCATCTCCAGTCCCCGCGTCTGGCGCACCGCGGGCGGGTAGGCGCGTAACGCGGCCTGGCCGATCCGCTCGCGGATCACGTGGGCACGGCCTTTGAGGTCGCACGCAGGCGGCCCGAGACCGCTCTGGCGGCGTGCTCCAATCGCGATGCCTCCTCAGCCAGCAGCGTCCTGCCGGCCGGCGTTAAGGTGTAATCGCGGCGCTGGCGTCCACCCTGCACGTACGGCTCACCGGCGATCACCAGCGACTCGGAGAGCGCTCGTTCCAGCAGCGCGTACAGCGTCCCGGTCGACAGGCGCACCTGCCCGTCCGAGAGTTCGCGGGCGCGCTGCGCGATCGCATAGCCGTGCAACGGACCGTCGATCAGCGCCGCGAGCGCGAAATAACTCGGTGGCCGAAGCTCCACACCCACACGATAGGTCGAGAGCCAACCTATTGTCAAGCCCGCAGCCCGGCGGTTCCTGGAGCCATTGGAGCGCATCACTCGGTCCTCACGAACCGCTTCCCGCGCCGCCCGGCGCCGACGAGGCTGAGGCTGAGGCGACGCTCACACCAAAGCCGTTGTCCAGACTCTTACAGGCCATCTGCGCCTTCTGGAACGCCGGCGAGCTCGGCTCGAGGGCGCCGGTCGCGTTGATCTGGATCAGTCCTTGGCCGTTGGGATCAGGGAAGTTGGACACGTCGTTTGACCGCATACACATGGCGTACTTGAGCGCCGCGGCGTTGGCCGTCGCCCTTTCGGCGGAAGTGCGCGGCCCAATGTCTGGCAGGTCCTTCTTGCAGACCTGTTGAGCCGCGTTGTACGCCGGCGCCCCGCCGTTGACATTGGGCGTAGGCCCCCAGCTGGGCAGGCCGTTTGACCCGATGGTCGGATCGGGGAATTCGGTGACCCCGTGCGAGCGCATGCAGTCGGAGAACTTGACCGCGATCGCGTCCGCCGCCGCGGACGCGCCGGGACTCGAGCAACCCGACGGCGAGCAGCCGGAAATCGCCAGGCTCGCGAGGTTCGACGAGGCCTTGGGGGACCCGCTCCCGCACCCCGCCACTCCGAACCCTAGGGCAACGAAAGCTGCGAGCAGCGCGGCCGACCAGCCAACCCCGACGCCCACTCCTCGCCGTCTGAGATGACTTTTGTTCCGCGCATGGACAACCGAGGTCATGCCGACCAGCATATATCGACTATCGACCTGTTGTCAACCGACTCATTACGACACCGCCGCCAGTGACAGCTCCCACAGCCGCCTGGCGTTGTCTCGGTCGAGCGCGTAGGGAGCGACCGCGGTGCCCGGTTCGGTGAACCCTTCGGGCCGATGGTCGACGAGGGTGGCCTCGTTTACGCTTGGCGTGTGCGACTACGCTCCGCGCGACGGCTTCAGGATCGCGTCTAGGCGGGAGAAGACGTTGGATGTGAGGCCGCGAGTTCTTGTTCTGAGCGAACCCGGCGGACTGGGCGGGGCACTTCTGCGCACGCTCGATCAGGCCGGCGCGACGGGGGAAGCTGTCACGCCTGGAGCTGATACCGAGGTCACGGAGGTGCTCGGTGGCCAGTGGGCGGCGGTTGCGGTCGTGACGCGCGACGACGTCATGGCGTTGCGCCTCACGCTCCTGTGCGCGCATGTGAGGCCCGACATCCCACTCTGGGTGACGCTCTTTGACAGGACGCTCATTCACCGACTGCGCCAGGAAGTGCCGTCTGTGCAGATCATCTCATCGGCAGAGTTGGTGGCCCGAGAGATCGCCGACCATTGCTGCGCGATCACCGCCCGAGCACCTCGTTGGCGTCACGGTGTCCGGGTGGTGGACGGTTCGCTCCGACTTCTCGTCGCGGCAGGCGCGGGACTTCTGGGCGCACTGGTCGTGCAGACCGTCATCTCGATCATCGCACTGCACGAGAGCGTGCTCAACGGGATCTACTTCAGCACGCGGGCAATCGCAACGGTGATCGACGCTCCGAGGAGCGGATCCGCTCCGGCGTGGTTCAAGATTGTCTCCGCGCTGGACATCCTCGCAGCGCTCGTACTCGTCGCGGTGTTTACCGCGGCGTTGGTGCGCAGACTCAACCGCCCGCGGCTCACGACGATCATCGGCCGCCGCGCCGCCCCGGCCCGTGGCCACGTCGTGCTCGTCGGCTTCGGGCAGGTTGGCTTTCGCCTCTCGCAGGCGCTGCGTGAACGTGGCGTCGCCATGGTCGCTGTTGAGCGAAGCATCGATGCTCCGTGCGTACGGTTGGCGCACAAGCAAGGTATCCCGGTCCTCATTGGCCGTGGGGACGACCGGGGAACGCTCGAGCTCGCCGGCGCGCGCCACTGCTCCATGGTGGCGGCCGTAACGTCGGACGACTTGGTCAACGTTGCCGTTGGACTCACGGCGAGCGACATGAGGCCGGGCCTGCCTCTCGCGCTGCGGCTTGGGGACGGCGGGGTCGCGTCCGAGACCGAGTCTCTACTGCACCTCGGGAAAGTCTTCGATGCACATCACCTTGCCGCCACGACGCTCGCCGAGGCGATCTGCACCAAGATCTTCCCGCACCGTGCGGAGCTCCCAAGCGCGGGAGCCGACGGTCTCCCAGATCCACCGCTCGAATCTGCCCGTGACGTCAGCCGCACAGAGTCCATGATCAACGAACCCGGGCGGGACGACAAATAAGCATCGGCGCCGTCCGGTCGCGCCGACGTTGCACTCGCCGCCGTCCGCGACGGCTAGGACACAGGCCGGGCACCTCCGCGTCGGGCGGCTCGAGAAAGCATCCAAATAGTCCGTTTTCTCGAGCCGGCTCACAGCTCAGCGACCGACCGCAACTGCCTGCCTGCCACCCATCAGCCCCCGGTCCGCGTGGCATCGCCTCAGGTCACTTTCGTCGGGCTCTCTGCGCCACCGCGTCGTGCGCGGCATCTGCACGGTGCATCCGTCGTGCCGTCTCAGCGGCGGCTGCGTCCCGGATTGTGCGGTCCGGATTCTCGTCGGTTAGCGCTAGCTCGGTGAAGGTACGCATCCGGCGTTTAGTGCTTTCCAGGAAGGCGTCGCGTTCGCGTTTGCGCAGCAGGTGGAAACCGAGGCGAACGATTGGGTTCGGAATTCGAGCCGGGCGCGAGACGGCGTGAACGCGGAATTCCACCTGTCCGTCGTCGAGCCACTTCCACACCTCCCAGTCCATCTGGCCGATCTCGACATGTCCCTCGAGTGTTCGATAGTTCCAGCCCCAGACTCGCGCATGCTTGCCGTCAAGCTCCCGCGTCCGCTCGTAGACTTCGCCTACCCGTACACCTACAAATAAGTGCGCGAAACCTAACGCCTGAAGCCGCAGCAGCATGTTCCGCTGCTCGAGTGGAATATTGGCGTCGTAGTAGGCGCGTACGATCGAGGGGTCGGCGAATTCGTAGCCGCTCATCAGCCTCCGCGCGATTTGCCAACTGCCCATCGCGAGCGGCATCCCAGGCGGCTCGCCGGGAAGGGGCTGGCAGAGGTCGGTGGTCGTCCATCCGGTGCGAGGGGAGGCATTCGCGAGTTCGGCGAGGTCGAAGTTCAGTGGCTTTCGCGTGAGCTCGGCGAGCCTGCGCTGGATCCTGGGCGAGTCCGATGGGGGCGGAGCGTTCAAGCTGGTGCCGTCGGCATCTCGACTCGCTCAGTCGCGAGGTCGATGCCTCCCGTCATGCGGCCGCCGGCAAGGTGCACCACCCGCTCGAGGAACGAGATCCACATGTGCGCCTGGACCTCCTTCGCCATCCGCAAGCGGTAGTAGAGGAGATTCACCAGCGGACTCCCGCTGCGTGCCCACGACTCGATCTCGAATACCACCTCCGTATTGGCCGACGTTGCTCGGAACTCGATCTGCCCGGCCTCCAGGTGCCCGGAGAGCGTGGCGAGGCGGAACGAGGTTCGGCTTACGTTGATCACCCGGACCGGTCCGTCCCATGGGCCTGGCATGCGGACGACGTACTCGTCTCCTACGGCGAGCCGGCCCGGCTCGCCGAGGACAAGCTGAAAGCGAGCGAACTTCGTCGGCGAGGCCACGTTGAGGTCAGCCTGAAGCTTCTCCATCAGCTCGGGTCCATCCAGGCGGCACTCGCGGATCCGCGTCCTGTACAGGCGGTGAAAGAGCGGTCCGCGCCCGTCCTCGTGACCCTGCACCTCTGCAGAGCTTATGTCTGCCGGATAGCTCAGCAGCGCCGGCAGGGGAGCTTCAAGCGCCACCGAGGCCTCTCGCCGGTGCATCGGCGTGGTCCGCCACATGTAGTCCCATGACGTGAGCGCGATCCCGAGGGGCCAGGACGCGGCGGTCAACCAGCGGCGGGTCGCTGTCGGGCGCTTGGGCATGGTTACGACCTACCCGTTGGGGACGCCGCGTGTCGTGTTCGGACTCATTCGAGCCATGGTAGGGTCGGCCGAACGAAGCAGCGAGACTCCGAGACAGCCACCGTAGGCAAACTCGTGCCATGTTGACAAAACACCTCCACGACCTCGGATTGCGGGCCGGGCACATGCAGTTCCTCTCACTCGGTTCCGTCGGGCTCTGCATCGCGTTATGGATCCGCGCCAAGACGGTCGACGAGGACGAGCGCGGTAACGCCGAGCGCCGGGCCCTCTTCGTCGGTTTGTGGCCACCGCTGATCTGGTTGATCGGCGACTCCCTCGAGCGCGAGGAATAGCGCAACCTGCTGCTCGGAGGGGTCCGGGTGCGTCAAGATCGGTCATGACCGCACCTCAGGCTCGGGTTGGGATCGTCGGGACCGGGCGGATGGGGATTGCCGTATGCGAGCTTGCTGTGGTTCGGCCAGGCTGTTGCCAACGCCGAGGCTCTCTCCCTCGCAGTTCGGGCTGGGCTTGAGCCTTGTGTTGTCCGCTCCGCGGTGCAGCAGAGCGCTGCCGCCAATCGGTTCATGGAGCGAGATGCCGATGCTCCGCTGAGCGGCGATGACCTGACCTCCTACACACTCGGGCGATGCCATGACCAACTTCGGATGGTGTTATCCCTGGGAGACGAGCTCGAAGTTCCTCTGGCGCTCGGCGAACGCGTTACCGAGTTCTATGCACAGGCACTACAGCGATACGGCAACGTCGACGGGGAGATCCTCGCCGCGCGACTCATCGCCGAACGCGCGCGGGTCGATTTCACAGCAAGACCGCCCACCGCCGGCAGTGCGCATCCGGCGCGGCCGCACCGTGGCAGGTCGAGCTCTACAGCTCGACGCCGTCGGCGTGCTCGGAGAACAGTGAAAAATTCGTTCCCCGCCCGTCCCATGACGCGCCCGGCGGCAACGCCTCCCCCGGCAGCACCTCAATCGACAGCGACGCAGCGTGCTCAGTCATTCGATCCTCCATCAGCGGTGAAGTCGAGGATCGTTCGAGCCACGAGCTCGGGGTCGTCGAGCATCGGGACGTGTCCGACTGCTGGCAGCGGGACGAGCTCGGCCTGCGGGATCGCAGCCGCGAAACGCGGTGCGGTGAAAACGCCAAGCATCAGGTCGAGCACCCCGTAGGCGACGCGGACCGGCACCTTGATCTCGCCGAGCCACATCGGGGCGCGAGTAGCGACGGTCGAGCTCAGCGTGGACTGAAAGCCCGGCGAGTATCCGAAGTCGTGCAGGTCGCCGGCGGCCGCGTTCGGCGACAAGCGCCAGGGCCGGCTCCGCAGGCCGCCGAAGAGCATGACGCGAGCCAGCGCCGGCGCGGTCAGCCAACGCCCCAGCGGCGCGCCGAAGCGCGCGCGGAGACGCATCAGCTCGTTGAGGGCGATAACTACGGCGCGTTCCGGAGGCGACTCGAGTCCCGATGGCGAGATGACTACCGCGCGCGCCGCCCGGCCACGTCGCGCCAGCTCGAGCGCGACCCAACCACCAAGCGAGTTGCCGACCACCGCGGGCGCGTCCAAGCCGAGGCGGTCCAGCTCGGCCTCGACCGCATCGGCCAGCCGGACGGGGGTCGGGGCAGCGCGATCGGGCAGCCGTGGGCTTTCGCCGAAGCCGGGGAGGTCGATCGCAACCACGTCGTGGCGAACCTCAAGCGCGTTGAGCACTGGCTGCCAGGAGCGCCAGCTGAGCCCGAGCCCGTGCACCAGGACGAGCGGTTGCCCGCTGCCGCCGCGATGGCGCGTCAGCGCCACCGCGCTACCTGGGTTGGGGCGTCGGGTACGTGTGCTTCCGGTACGTGCTACCGCCAGGACTTGGCTTTCGCTCGTTGTGGTCATCGTCTTCCTCTTGATCCGTCGGTACGTGTCCCGACCGTCGCCGCGTTTCACGACCCCTCCACAGCCCACTTCGCGTTTGGGCCGTGGAGGAATCGGTGGGGTGTTTACGCGTGTGTCAGTTCGCGTTCAGCGGCTGTGCGGACGCCGGCGCGGTCCTTATGGGCGCGCTCGTAGGAGAGGACCTCCTTGACGCGCTCGTCGTCGCCTTCGGAAAGCACGGCTTGCACCTCGGAGGCGGTCAGCTCGTCATACCCCGGCCACGGCTCGTTGCCGCGCAAGGTCGTGATTCGGCTGAGGATCGTGGTGCGCTTCTGGTTCTTGCGCTCGTAGGAGTCGACCTTGGCCAGGTCGATCTGCGAGAGCGCAGACAGCTTGGCGGTGATCTCGTCGGCCGTCAGGCTGTCGTAGCGCGCGATCGCCAGATCATCTGCTCCGGACACGGCGCCCTTGACCTGACCTTCGGCTTGGGCCACGCCCGGGACCTTTCGGGCCTGCCGAGCGGTGCGCTTCGTAGCGGCCGTGGTCTTGCGCACGGCGCTGTTGGTCGCCTCGGCTGCCTCCTTGACTGCCTCGCCCGCTCCAGTGGTGGTGATGTCATACGACGGCTGGCCCTTGACGTCGGCGCCGACGACTGCATCGGTCAGCTTCGGGATCTCGCGCATAATCCGTTGGAGCATCCTCTCCTCGTCCGCGAGGATGCGCTGGGCCAGATCGGCCGTCTCATCATCACCCACGTCGCGCGCGAGCCGTTCGATCGCCGTGTAGGTGGCGATCTCCAGCGCCTCGGTAGCGCACGCGTCCTTCGCATTCTTAAGTACCTTCTCCTCGCCGCCGGAGCCGCGCAGAAGATCCAGCGGGGTCTTGCTAAACGCGAGCGCCTGCCCCATCAGGTCCTCCCAGAAACCGACCACGGCGACAATCGGATTGGAACCGTGGTCGAGGGCGCTCAGCCGTTCGGCAACCTTCTTGGCGTGCTCATGAGTTTCGTCGAGGTGCTTCTCGAGCGCGGAGCGGTATGACCCGCGCGGAGTCATGGCGATTTGTGACTGCAGCACACGAACCAGCGCGTCCTCACTGCCGCGCGCCTCGCTGAGATACTGCACGACCTTCTTTTCTGAACTATTCATCTGATCCAATCGATAGCTGTTGCCCTCAACATAGACGAACCCGCGTTCGTGATAGGTGACATTAACTGTGCGCATTTAAGGTTCAAGCACACGATCCGCGGGTAGCGCGGCGGCCCGACGGCGCGCGGGCGCTAAGCAGGCTCCGAGGGATCCTCCTCCGCGGCGAGGCGCAGCGACTGCTTGCGGACGGTGTCGACGTGGGACTGCTGAAGCGGCAGTGCGAACTTCACGACGGCGGCGATGTCCTTGTCGTTGGCCGTCTCGTTGAGCGTGGCGAGTATTTCCCAGTGGGCCATCTCGCCGGCCTCGGCCATGCTGAGGAATTCCAGGCCGTCGAGAGCCTCGGCGTCTTCGAGGTAGGTTGTCATGAATCCGTTGACCTCGGCCTTGGTCTCCCGGGCCTTCGCGGCGATGGCCGTCTTCATGCCCTCACGGGTGCCGGCGGCGGCGTCGCAGCGTTGTTCGACCTTCGCCGCTTCGTCTCCCATCCGCTCCAACAACTCCAGCAACTCTGTGTCCTTCTCCTGGCGGGCGAGGGTCGCGACCTTCTCGGTGGCGGCCTGGGCGGCTTGCGCGAGCCCCAGGACTTCCGCCAGCTTCTCGTCGAGGTGGGTTAGTTCTGCCATTGCATCTCCTAGTTCGGGTGTGAGGGCGTGCGGGTGATCCGCTGGTAGCGCCCCCCGCCCCGGGGGGCGCTACCAGCGGGGGCCAGGCGTCTAGCTGACGGCGTCCTTGACCTTGTCGACGACGCCTTTGCCGTTCGCGCCGTTGCCGTTGTTGGCGACGATGCCGGTGGGCTTCTTGGGCAGGCCGGCGGCCTTGCGTAGCTTGGCCGATACCTCGGCGAGCATCTCGGGATCGGGCCCGGGGGCGAACACCGCGGGCTGAGAGGGCAGATCGAATGCGGGAGCGCCCTCGGGATGGACCTCGTCGGCGATCGTCAGCTCCTCACCGGTCTCGGGATGAGGGCCGTTGAACACCGCCTTGATCTCCTGGAAGTCCTCGGGTGAGAAGCGGTAGAGCTTGAGGTGCTCGCCGCGCTTGATGTGCGGCTGGCACTCCGGGATCTTGTCGGTCGGGATCCGCGGCGAGGGGAACAGCTTCATCAGATCAGCGCCGGTCAACTTCTCCAGCGCACGGGCGTAGGCGACCTGGTGCACGCCGCCGCGGACCAACAGGTATCCAGTCAGCGCTCGGGCGGCGGGATGATCGACCATCTCATAGACCTTGAGCTTGTTGTTCCGCGCTCCGGTCTCCAAGAAGAAGTTGTGCGTCAGATCCTCGATCAGGTCGCCGGACGCGAACACATAGTCCCCGCTCCAGGGCTTGGCGTTTGAGTCCTGCACGAGCGTCCCGGCACCACCGGCGATGAAATGCTGGGTGTTGCGGACGCCCTTGACGGCGGTCAGGTCGCCCAGCTCACCGGGCTTGCCCTCGGTCGCGCCCGTCAACATCGTGTTGATCGCGGTCGAGACGAGTTCGATGTGTCCGAACTCCTCGGCGGCGATGCTCGCCACCAGGTCATAAAACGGGCGGGCGCCCTGGCGATTGCGGAAGTTGAACGATTGATACGTGTAGTTCATGAACGTCGACATCTCGCCGTACTTGCCGCCCAACAGCTCCTGAACGGCGGAAGCGCCGATGGGATCCGGATCAGACGGAGGCGGTAGCTCGGTCTGTAGGCGATCGATGCGCAAAATCACGGGGTCACTCCTCGGTAGAACAAGATACGAAACGTTTCTAGATAAGACAATGTCCGTTCTAGTACCCATCGTTCTCCGCGGCAACCATCGGCTTCACGCGCGACAATGCGCCGATGAGTCCGCACTCAGACAAAGCCGGCGAGCTGCTGCGCGCCCGCGGGCTCCGCAGCACGCCCCAGCGCCGCGCCATCCTCGCAGCATTCCACGGCGATCCCGCCGAGCATCTATCCGCCGACGAGGTCTACGCCCGAGCGGCGGAGTCGCTGCCCGATCTCAGCCGCGGCACGGTCTACGCCACGCTGGCGGAGTTCAGCGAGCTGGGACTCCTGTCCGCGTTCGGCGCGCCCGAGCCGGTGCGATATGAGACGAACACCACCCATCATGCGCACTTTCGCTGCCGCCTGTGCCTGCGCACATTTGATCTCGTCAGCGGGTTGCAGAACCCCGCGGAGATCACCGACGCCGGTTTTTCGGTCGAGCGGGTCGACACGCGCGCCGAAGGGATCTGCGCCGAATGCAACGACTACGACGCCGGTCTGAAAGCCGGAGCTCGTGCCATCGCCAAGTCCGGACCCGCCGCCGACACGCTCGCCGCGCCCGGCGTCGCCACCGCGACCCTCGACAGCCCGCTCGGAGCGCTGCTGCTGGCCGCCACCCCCCAGGGCCTGACCCGCGTCGCGTTTGAAGGTCACGGCGATTTCGACACGCTCCGAGCTCGCGCCACCAGCCGCCGCGGCAGCCAGGCCGCTCGCCGCCACCTCGCCGATGCCGCCGCCAAACTCCGCGACTACTTCGCCGGCAACACCGACCGAGTTGAGTGGCTCATCGACTGGGCGTTTCTGGAGTCATCCGGCGCGCCCGCACTGAAATCAACCGAATCAATCCCCTACGCCGGCCACCGATCCTACATCAACCTCGCCAACGCCGGCTCGGCTCGAGACCTCGGCTGGATCATGGGCGCCAACCCCATCCCCATCGTCGCGCCCTGCCACCGCGTCACCCGCGGCGCCGAAATCCCAACGACGTTCGTCGGCGGTTCTGACCGCCGCCACTGGCTGGAAAGCCACGAGACCACCGCCACGGCCGCACCGTCGGGCTAGCGAGGGAACCGGCCGGCGCTCGGGCCACGGCGACCGTCCAAGCGGCGTGACCGGCCGTCCTCTTTGGGAAGAGAAGTTCCCCGCGATGAGTTTTCGAAGGAGCGGGGTCTATACCGGCGACAACTTCGAATTAGGAGACGCGCAATGCGCAAGATCGTTGCCTACGAGCTGCTGTCGCTCGATGGCGTCGCAGAGTCGCCGGATGAGTTCATCACGGACTTCGATGATGTGATGCGCGAGAATCTCCGCCGCGTGATAGCCGAGCAGGACGCCGTGCTTCTTGGTCGGCGCACCTACGACGATTGGGCTGCTTTTTGGCCTTCCAGTGACATCGAACCCTTCGCCAGCTTCATCAATGGCGTCGCAAAGTTCGTCGTGACCTCCTCCCCGTGCGAGCGGACATGGACAAACACGACCGTTATCGATGGGGGACTCTGTGAGTTCGTCACCGAGCTGAAGCAACAGTCAGGCGCGGACATCGGCGTCCACGGCAGCATCGCTTTGACTCAGTCGCTGCTCGAGCAAGGCCTCATCGACGAACTGCGGCTCGTGATTGCCCCGGTCATAAACGCGCGCGGTCGTAAGCTGTTCGAAAAGGCAGCAGCTCAGCGTCTGACGTTGACGCGAACCATCACCGCTCCGAGCGGCCACCTGCTCGTCGACTTCCGAGTCGGAAGCTGATTTAGGTGCCGGCGGCGTGTCGGGCCGCCGACGGCGGGTCTCGCGGTGAACATGCGTTGGCGCTGGCTTCCCGCTATTCGCCTGTGAACCGATACTCAGTCTGCCAGGCGTCCTTGGAGTCGGTGTGGGCGGTCCAGAAAAGCTCCGCGATGTTGTCCGGATCGAAGTTCGTCCCGGGCTTGACGGCGCCTGCAATCGTGACGGTCGCGGCGTGGATGCCGTCTTCCCGGACGCCGGCCGCAATCAGCGTCTGCGCTGAGCGCAGGGCGGCCTTCCCCATGGAGAGGCTCGCCAGTGCGGGCACTGGATTGTCGGCGAAGCCGCCGCTGGTGACCAGCAGGGTGCCGCCGCCGGCTGCCCGGAGGACGGGCGTGGCTACCTGTGCCGTGACGACGGCGCCGATGACGTCGACGTCGTGGGCGGTCCGGAGCCGCTCGACGGTGGTGTCGAGGATCTGGCCTGGATCAGGCAGCGCGGCGTTGTACACGACGACACCTGGGGCCCCCGGGGCGCTGAAGATCCGTTCGAGCGTCTCGCGGTAGCCGTCCAGATCCTCGATATCCGCGTGGATCGCCTCGATCTCAAGGCCGCCGCTACGCAGTTCAGGGGCGAGCTGGTCGAGCGTTGCGCCGCGAGAGATGAGCGTGCTGCGGAAGCCCTCGCGGCCGAAGCGCCGAACCACGCCGGCGCCGACTCCTGGTCCGGCCCCGATCAGCAGGAGATGATGGGGGTCAACAGGCTCGGGCATATGCCACCTCCGGGTAGAGCTTTCGCCCGGCTATCAGCCCGGGCCACTGTCCTTGGGGTCGAATCACCACACGAACCTTGACCATCGTCCGGGTGAGATGTCATCACCGCATCGCGGTGATTTCCGTTCTGCCTGGCCTCGGCGCGCGCCAGGGTCGCGACCTGCAACGCTTTCTGTGTGGAGCGACTGATCGAGATCGCCGGCGACATGATCCGCCTTGGCCAGCTGCTCAAGCTTGCCGGTGCTGCCTCGGGCGGAGCGGATGCCAAGGCCCTGATCGCCAGCGGTCAGGTGGCCGTCAACGGTGAGGCTGAGCTGAGGCGCGGCCGACAGCTCCATCCCGGTGACGTTGTGCGCGTGGGCACGGATGATCTGCGCATCGTTGCCGCCTGAGCGCACTCGGGATCCGCTCCAAGGTCGCTTCGTCATAGATCCTTCACCGTGATTTGTTCGGACCGGGTTCATCGCGGTGGGGTCGCAGTAGCGGTGGCCTGTGACGTGGGGCGGTTTCGGACCAGGAGCTCCACTCACTCCGCGGCGCATCCGTCAGCCGGCCGATGACGGCCAGCAGGGGCTCATAGCGCGCCCGCACGGATCGAAACTCAGACCACGACCGGGGGCGATCGTCGCGCACCGGGACACCGAGGTCGCGAAGCTCGTCGTAGGCCTGGTCGAACTGCTGTTCAGAGAGCGCGATGTCCGCCTCGGGTTCCGGTGGACGATGCGGGATCCCCAGAAATTCGGCGATGGAGGCCAGGGCGTGAACGCCGGCGTGAAGGCAAAGCTCGCTGCGGGCTTGCCGCGGCACATCGCAGACCGTCGTGAACAGTGCGGCTCCGTCGAGCACGGCTTCGGTGCCCAGAACCCAATGGTTTTTAGGGTGAGGCGAGCGAAAGAACGCCAGCTGCGGAAACGTCGTGTGTGATTCACCGACGTCGATGAACCAGTCCTCCCAGCCGTCCCATACCTCGTCTAGCTGGTCAAAGCGGCCAAGTTTCCAGCTGCTTGAGAGCAGCGTCAGACCAGTCGGTGGGGAACCGGTCCGGACGACGAGTTTCGTGATCAGTGCTTCGCGTCTCGCGAACGCGGCGTAGACGGTCGGGATGTAGGCAATCACCAGCGCGAGCAGAGTCAGGCCGACGCCGGCGGCCGCAAACGAAGTCAGCTGCCGCGCCACCCCGCGAGGCGCATCGAAGCCGAGCGTGAGCATCGACGACCCCGACTGCTCCACCGCCCGGCTGACGGCACCGCCGTCGATCGTTGACGCCGATAACGACCAGAAGAGGACTGCGAACAACACCCAGATCAACGACGCCCACACGAGCAGCTGGGCGAACAGGCCGAATGGCGCCTGCAAAGCAAATACACGGTCCCGCGTGCCGTAGTCCGACCGGCCGGTCAAGCGCAATCGCAACCGCAGCACCCCACGGACCGACAGAAACGCGACGCGAGCCAAACGCGCCGGAACCGCACGCGGAAGCACCACGGTACGCAGCACCGAGCCCAACACGGCGCCGACGCCGATCACGGCGAGCAACCCGACGACGATCCGCACGGCAGTCATGGCCTGGCCGTGTCGCTAACACGCCTCTTCGGCACTCGGCAACCCAGCTCCCATGACGATCGAAGGCCCACGACGAAGCATCATCTCAGGACAGACGGCCGGGGCCGTCGGCGGCTGATTGGCTCGCTATTGGCGACCGGCCTCGTACCGGCGTCGGTCGCGTTTGGTCGGCCGGCCGCCGCGGGTGACCGGCCCCGCGAGGCGGCGCAACTCGGCCTCGTGCCTGCGGTCCGCGATGCTCTTCTCAGTCTCTTCGTAGAGGCTCGCCGCCTCCGCGGCCGAAACGCGGCGCTCGGCCGCACCACGCACGATCACCGTCCGGCGCACGGTTCCGATGGTGATCTCGAGCTCGTCACCAGGCCCGACCTCCCGGCTCGGTTTGATGGCCACGCCATCGACATGCACGCGCCCGCCCTTCACTGCGCCAGCCGCCAGCGCGCGCGTCTTGAACACCCGTGCCGTCCACAGCCACCTATCGACGCGCATCAGCCTCCGGCGAGGACGGCCGTGTACCCCTCGGACTTCAGGATCTCGAGCACCACGTCGCGGTGGTCGCCCTGAATCTCGATCACGCCACCCTTGACCGAGCCGCCGACGCCGCAGCGCTTCTTAAGCTTGCCTGCGAGTTCCTTCAGCCGCGCGTCATCGACCGGCACACCCGAGACAGTGGTCACGGCCTTGCCGCGGCGACCCGCGACCTCGCGCCGGACCTTGACGCGATTGCCATCGCTTTGGCGCTCCTTGAGCCCGGGGTCGCGAGCCTTGCGCAGGTCGCCATCGGTTGTCGAGTAAACGACTCGGGAATCCCGATTCATGCCCCCCGACGGTACCGGCTCGCCCACAAGAGCGAGCAATAACCCGTCGCTGCTGCCCTCAAGAACGGCCCTCGCCGACACTCGGCGCCGGCGAGCATTCCGCTAGGGTCGCGCGAGGTGAGCCGCGTCGCTGTCATCGGAGCCACCGGGCATGTCGGGAGCTATCTAGTTCCGCGGCTGGTGAGGGCCGGCCACGAGGTCGTGGCGCTCAGCCGGGGTGAACGCGAACCGTACGTGCGGGCGGTCGAGTGGCGCCGAGTCGAGCGCCTCGCGGCCGACCGAGAGGCCGAGGATGCCGCCGGGGTGTTTGGCGAGCGGATGGCTGCGCTGGGAGCCGACGCCGTGGTCGACATGCTCTGCTTCACCCCCGAGTCTGCGCAGCAGCTCGTAGACGCGTTGCGCCCGACCAGGCCGCTATTGCTCCATTGCGGCACGATCTGGGTCCACGGACCGGTCCAGCGGGTGCCCGTCACCGAGGACGAGCCGCGTACCGCCTACGGCAAGTACGGGCTCGGCAAGGCCGCGATCGAGGCGCTGCTGCACCGCGAGTCGCTCGCCGGGGGAGTTCCGAGCGTGGTACTGCACCCCGGGCACATCACAGGTCCGTGGCCGTCGATCACACCAGCCGGCAATCTCGATCCGGATGTCTGGCGGCGCTTGGCCGTCGGCGAGCCGCTGGCGCTGCCCGGTCTCGGGCTGGGCGTCCTGCACCATGTGCACGCCGACGACGTCGCACAGGCCTTCGAACGGGCACTCGCCCGTCCCGCCGCGATCGGGTCGAGCTTCCACGTGGTGTCTGAGCAGGCGATGACGCTGCGGGGATTGGCGGCCGGTGTGGCGGGATGGTTTGGTCGCGAACCGGTGATCGAGCTCGTCGACTGGGCGGAGTTCGAGAGGCGCGTCGGTGCTGAGCACGCCGGCGTGACCCGCGACCATGTTGCTCGCAGCATCGCCGCGAGTATCGATCGCGCCGGCCAGGTCCTTGGGCACCGACCGCGCTACAGCTCGCTGGACGCGCTCAGAGAGTCGCTTCGCTGGCTGGTAGCCAACGGCGACGTCGACATCGGCGACCAGGACTTCTGACCCGCCCAGGGCCAATGGGTGGCGTGGATGATCTCGGTCCAAGGCGCCGCCTGTGCGCAGGAAAGCTCGTTGTAGGCCTCCTCCTCGTGCTCGCCGGCCTGAACGTATCGGCGTGCGGGGCAACTCATACGTCGACCACTACTCGGACCATCTCGATCCCGGCACCGCCGGCGCCGCACACGAGCTCGACCGCCACGAAGCCGTCCGCGCCGGCGAGTCCTACGCCGGGGACTCCCCCACTGCCGCACGTGGGCGCGACCCAGCGCGTGCCGGCCCCTGGCACGACCCTGATGGTGACCATTCGCTCGGTGATCGATCCGCTGCGACGCTCCGGCACCCAGGTTGTCCCCGGCATGAAGCCAGTGGCGATCCTGGTGGCGGTGCAAAACGCTGGGCCGGGCGGTTATGACAGCTCGGCCACCGGCGACTTCTCGCTCGATTCCGCCGCCGGTCAGGCCGCGCCCCTGTTCGTGGCCGCGGGAGCGTGCAAGACGCCCCTGCAGGACTTCATGAACGCGATCGGGGCTGGCGAGATGCGGACGGGATGCGTGGCCTTCTCGATCCCGAGCGGCCAGCAGCCCACCACCGTCGGCTTCGCTCCCGACGGCGGTTCCGGCGGTCGGCGCCGGCTTTGGTCGGCTCGCTGAGCTCCCCGATCGCACGCAGCGACACCTCTGATGAGGAATTCACCGCAGGGGCAATCCGCGAGATGAGGATCGCGAGCTCACGAAGCGAGTCCGAGGTGTGGGCGCGTGACCCTAGGGATGGTGTTCAGACGCGTCCTGGCGCGTGATGCTTCTCGGCCACGGTCGGCAATGCGCCCAACGGCGCCGGTCGCGCACCACGACGAAAGGAAACGACCATGACCGAGCGGTCAGAGCGGAGCGACAGCGAACAACTGGCCGCGGCGCTGAAGCGCATCCATGGCGTTGATATCTCCGAAGCCCGACTGCTCGCGCACCAGATGCGACCGTCGCACCTCGACGGTGTCAGCTCCGACCGCGGCCGTCTCGACCTCCCGGCCCCGCCCGGACCGAGCGTGGAGCTGACCGAGGCGGTGCCGGAACTGCACGTGCACTACAGGATGGACGTGGAGGGATTCATCGCCGCGCTCGAGTCGGCGTTGAGGAACGAGGTGGCCGGTTACGCGCTGCGGCTGAACGAGCGCGGGCGAAGGATCCGGACGGTTGACTGGAACTGGGCCAAGGAACCACAGGACACCGCGGAGGGATGGACCACTGACATCCGGATGCATGTAGCCAGCCTCAGCAAGCAGATCACGGCGATCGCCATGACCAGGCTGCTGGACAACCAGCGAATCCCCTACGACGCGAAGATCACCGACTACCTGCCGGCCTACTGGTCCAAGGGGCCAGACGTCGATCGGATCACCTTCGCCAATCTGATGACCCACACCTCGGGCCTCAACTATGGGGTTGACTCGTCGGCATCTGACTTCCAGTTCATGAAGGCGCAGATCGCGGCCGGAACCAGCCACCTGGGCCAGTATTGGTATCAGAACATGAACTTCGGGCTGTGTCGGATTCTGCTCGCGACAATCAACGGCAACATCCCCGTCGGCCTGTCCCTCCCGCCACTGTTCGGCCTGAACGCGTTCAACGACATCCTCTGGGATGTCATCACCCTGGCGGCCTACGAGTCCTACGCCGCCACCCAAGTGTTCTCGCCGTCCGGCGTCTCAGGGCCGACGCTGAACCACCAGCCGCTGGATGCGCTCGCCTACGACTTCCCGGTCTCCGGCACGGGCTGGAACTCCGGAGATCTGACCACGATGGCCGGCGGAGCCGGTTGGCACATGGCGGTGGACGAGTTGCTCGACGTGATGGACACGTTCCGTCGCCACGGCACGATCATGAGCCCGTTCCAGGCGCAGATCATGCTCGATGCCGGCTTTGGGATCGACTGGACGGTCTCGACGCCCCTGGGGACCTACTACGCCAAGAACGGGTTCTGGCACGACTCGGCCGAGCAGACCGAGCAGGGCGTCCTCTTCTACCTGCCGCACGACATGGAATTCGTGCTGCTGGTCAACTCCCCGGTCGGCACACCGCCGCAGTTCCTGTACTCCCTCGTCGCGGACGCATACACCAGCAACATCGTCGCCGATCACTGGACCCACGTGTGAGGTCACTCCGACGGATTGTTCGGAGCATGACGGCGCATGCGTCGCGAATTGGAAGGTATGAGCAGGAAATGGTGAGGACCCTCTGAGATCGACTGCCTGACAGCGTGTGCCCAACGGGTTCGAGCATGTGTGAATTTGACATGTGGGCGCCTTGACAGATAGGGTCCGCGCGCATCTGGAGGGGAAGGCAGGGTAGGTCATGACGAGGGAGGCTTTCTGATGCCAGCTGGAATGCCAAGGCGGGCCGCGTCGCTCGCGCGTGTTGTGGTGACGGTTGCGCTTGTGAGTGGTGCGGTATTCGGGCTCCCCTCGGCGATGGCCGCTTCGGCGTCGCCAAAGCGTGTGGGCGCTCCTCCTCGTTACCCCGCGGGCGCGCGGTCGGCCGGTGCGCTTCCCGGTTCGACGAGGATCCCGATCCTCGTGGCGCTCAGTCCGCGTGACCCGGCCGCGCTCGCCCGTTATGCCGCTGCGGTGTCGGAGCCCGGCTCCAGTCTCTACCGCCACTTCCTGACCGTTACCCAGTTCCGAACTCGGTTTGCGCCGACCAATCAGCAGATCGCTGCCGTCGAGGCATCGCTGAGGTCGCGTGGCCTGGCCCCCGGGTCGGTCACCGCCAACGGTCTGATCATCCCGCTGGCGGCGAGCGCCGGCCGGCTCGCGAGCGCCCTCGGAACCTCGTTCGAGCAGGTCAAGCTCCGCTCGGGCCGCAGTGCCTTCGCCAACACGCGTGCGCCCCAGTTCGACGCGTCCGTCGCAGGCCTCATCCAGGGCGTGATCGGGCTCGACACCCTCACCCACCCGCACGCGCTGTCGATCGAGTTGCCGCATGTGTCCGGGGCGCACTCGCCGCGGGCGGTCCCGCACGTGGCCGCGGCCACCGGCGGACCGCAGCCGTGCTCGGCGGCGTCCACCGCCGCCCCCGAAAACGACGCCTACACGGCCAACGAGATCGCCGGTGCGTACAACTTCAGCAGCCTCTATGGCGCCGGTGACGAGGGAGCCGGAATCAAGGTGGCGCTGTTCGAGCTCGAGCCGAACAGCACCTCCGACATCGCTGCCTACCAGTCCTGCTACGGGACGAGCGCGACCGTCAACTACATCAAGGAAGACGGCGGGGCGGGTTCGGGCAGTGGCGAGGGCGAGGCCGCGCTCGACATCGAGGACGTCATCGGGCTCGCGCCGAAGGCGACCGTCGACGTCTACCAGGCGCCCAACAGCAATGCGGGCCTGATCGACAACTACACCGCGATCGTCGACAACGACACCGACCAGGCCATCTCCACCTCGTGGGGCGAGTGCGAGTCGGAGTCCAGCTCGAGCGTCATCAGCGAGGAGGGAACGCTCTTCCAGCAGGCGGCTACACAGGGCCAGACGATCTATGCGGCCGCCGGAGATGACGGCTCGACCGACTGCGGGACCAGCACGCTGGCGGTCGATGATCCGGCCAGCCAGCCGTACGTGACCGGCGTGGGCGGCCTGACCATGTCGACCACCAGCTACCCGCCAACCGAGTCGGTGTGGAACGACTCCGGTACCAGCACGGGCGCGGGCGGCGGCGGCATCTCGATCTCGCACACGATGCCGAGCTACCAGTCGGGCGCGCCTTCGTCGTTGAACGTGATCAACAGCCACTCGTCGGGATCGCAGTGCGGCGCGCCGTCGGGCAGCTACTGCCGCGAGGTGCCCGACGTCTCCGCCGACGCCGACCCCTACACCGGCTACCTCATCTACTACGAGGGGAGCTGGACCGGCATCGGCGGGACGAGCGCTGCCGCGCCGCTGTGGGCGGCGTTCACCGCGCTGGTCGACGCCTCGAGCAGCTGTGCCGGAAAGTCGATCGGGTTCGCCAACCCGGTGCTCTACAGCGCCGCGGCGAGCGCCTACTCGAGCGACTTCACCGACATCTCCTCTGGCAACAACGACTACACCCCCGAGGGCTACACCGGCGGGCTCTACCCTGCGGGCGCCGCCTATGACATGGCCTCCGGGCTGGGCAGCCCCGACGGCGCCACTCTGCCCGCCGCGCTGTGCGGCGGCGGCGGGACGACCGGGAACACGGTGACGGTGACCAACCCGGGCAACCAGACAAGTACGGTCGGCACCGCGGTCAGCCTCCAGGTCAAGGCGAGCGACTCCGCCTCCGGCCAGACCCTCACGTACTCGGCCACCGGTCTGCCCGCGGGCCTCTCAATCAACAGCTCGAGCGGACTGATCAGCGGCACCCCGACGACCGCCGGGTCGAGCAGCACCACCGTAACCGCCAAGGACACGACCGGCGCCTCCGGCAGCACGTCGTTCACGTGGACCGTGAATTCGGCCAGCACGTGCACGGCCAGCCAGCTACTTGGCAACCCGGGGTTCGAATCCGGTAACGCAACATGGTCGGCGACTGCCGATGTGATCCTCAACAACAGCGAGGCCGAGCCCTACGAGCGTTCGCACTCGGGCTCGTGGTTCGCCTGGTTGGACGGGTACGGGACGCCGCACACGGATACGCTGGCCCAGACGGTCACGTTGCCGACGGGGTGCCATAACTACACCCTGTCGCTCTGGAAGCACATCGACACCTCGGAATCCAGCTCGTCCGCGGTGGACACCCTGAAGGTCCAGCTACTCAACTCGAGCGGCACCGTGCTGGCGACGCTGGCCACGTACTCGAATCTGAACGCGGCCAGCGGCTACCAGCAGGTGAGCTACAGCATCGCCGGCTATGCCGGACAGAAGGTGACGTTGAAGTTCACCGGTACCGAAACCGACAAGGGCCACGGGACGACCGACTTCTGCATCGATGACACAGCGATAAACGTGTCCTAGGGAGATCGCGCCAGTGCTCCGGGGCCGCGCGCATTGCCGTCACGGGAGAGGTTAGAGTCCACCGCATGCCCACCTTCGTGCTGCGCCTCATCGCTCCGCGCCCGAACTTCGCTCAGACGCTGACCGACTCCGAGCGGGAGATCATGCAGAGCCACGCTGCCTACTGGGGCCCGTACCTCGAGCGCGGCGACATGGTCGTGCTCGGACCGATCCTCACCGACGAGGACTCCTACGGCCTGGCGGTTGTCGAGACGGACGACGAGCCCGCCCTGCGCGAGTTCGCCGCGCAGGACCCGGTGGTAACGACCGGAACGGCGACGTTCGAGTTCGGGCGGATGGCCGCGGGGCACGTTCGCGAGCGCTGAGACCCCGGCACCTTCTCGCGGCGCCACGAGACCTGTAGGATCGCGACCGTGCCCGATCCGACCGCGTTCGTCGATGAGATAGCCAACGAGCTGAACACGTGGCCCGGCGTTCGCATCGAGCGTCGCGCGGACGGCGCGGCGCTCGTCCGCTACGAGCAGGCGGAGCTGGGCGTTCTCTACCGCGATCGTGGCGCGGCCGAGCTCCCGGTCCTGGAAGTGGAGCACGACGAGCTCATCGAGCATGGCGACGCCGAGCCGGCCGACACCACCCCCGGTTCCTACGGGGTCAGCCACTCCCTGCGCGGGCCCTCTGACGTGACCGCCGTTCTCGAGCTGTTCGATCGCCGCTACCGCGACGTCCGGGGCGAGGGCGAGCCGTACAGCTCCGAAGACCCCGCCTGACCCGCTACCGCCCCTAGGAGCGCCGCGTCACGCCGTCACACCGTCACGGATGACGCGCACGATCACCGGCCGCGAGGTGTGGGCCGAGGCCGCGAGCGCCGGCGCCAGCTCCTCGTCGCGCAACTCCTCGGCCACCTCGATCACGATCACGAGCGGCTCGACTCCGGTGCCCGCCTCGGCGATCACCCGCCGGACCTCGTCGGCCTCGCGTCGAAGCGCCTCGGGCGACGGCACCGACAGCACGACCTCCCCCGCGGAGATCGCTTCCAGATTGCCCTCGTCGTCGGTCGAGCCGGACTCGACCACGACCTCACCACCGGCGACGCTCGCCGGCGGCTGCTCGCGGAGCTGACGCTGCACCGCGCTGTCGCGCGGGACCTGGATGATGAGGCTCGGCTCGTGCGCCATCAGGTCACCACCGCTCAGATCTCCACGCCGCGGTCAGCCAGCCAGTCCACGACCGTCTCGGGCGGATCACCCTTCCACTCCGCCCGCGCCGCGAGGCGCAGGATCTTGCTCGGGTGGTCGTGGAGCTCGTCGCGGCGGTGAGCCAGGTACAGGATCGTCGCCGCGGCCATCGACACGGCCGGATCGTCGATCTCGACGTCGACGCCCTCGACCGCGATCGCGACCCGCTCCTCGAGGTTCTGAATCGCGCTCACCGGCTCGTCCGCGTCCTCGAACTGCTCCAGCAGGTCGCCGAGCCGGGAATCCGTGTCATCCGGATCGCTGATCTCGACCGCGCGCTTGGCGACGTCGAACAACGAGATCGGGCGCGGCTCGGTCGGCACGGTGTCAGCGTAGCCGAGCGGGTCGTGAGTCACAATCCGGGCGGCGCTGACGTCCACGACGCGAACCCGCCGACGAGGTCGGCGACGCGCGAAAAGCCCGCTCGCTGGAGCAGGCCCGCGGCAATCGCGGACCGGTATCCGGTCGCGCAGTGGACGACGATCCGTCGATCGCGCGGAAGCTCCTGGATCCGCTCGAGCATCCGCGACAGCGGCACGTTGACCGCACCGTCGATCCGCTCTGCGTCCCATTCGCCCGGGGCCCGCACGTCGATCAGGAGCGGCGACTCCGGCGCGGCCAGCTGCTCGGCGAGCGAGCCCGCTGTGATCCGCTCGATCCGCTCGATGTGGTCGATCAACTCGGGCTCGTGCGCCAACGACCCCATCCCGCCGGCGAGATAGCCGGCGACGCTGTCGAACGCGATCCGGCCGAGGCGGGTCGCAGCCTCGACCTCGTGTCCGGGCTCGTTGATCAACACGATCGGCCGCCCGGGATCGAGGATCGTCCCGCACCAGGTCGCGAAGCTGCCGTCGAGGCCGACGTTGACGCTGCCCCTGAGGTGCGCGGCATCGAACTCGGCGCCGTCCCGCGTGTCGAGCAGCTGCGCTCCGTCCGCCTGCAGGTCGAGCGTCTGCTCGAGCGTCAGTGGATGCAACTCGCGCTCGAGAGCCTGCGCGAGCGTCGGCCGTTCGCGCGCGTTGAGCACGGCGTCGTAGGTGAAGTACGCGGGCGCGTCCGGGAGATCAGCGATCACCGTCTCGATGAACCGCTCGCGGCTCATCGGCGCCAGCGCGTAGTTGTCGTCGCGCTGGATCCCGATCGTGGAGACGGTGTCGGTGCTGATGCTCTTGCCGCACAGCGAGCCCGCGCCATGCGCGGGATACACGAGCGTCTCGCCGGGCAGGCGGGCGAGCTTCCCGTGCAGCGAGTCGTACAGCATGCCCGCGAGGTCGTCGGCGCTCCACCCGAGCGCGCCGCGCAGGTCCGGGCGGCCGACGTCGCCGATGAACAGCGTGTCGCCGGTCAGCACCGCGAACGGGTCGACATCCTGATCCGGGTCGGACACGAGGATCGAGATCGACTCGGGCGAGTGGCCCGGCGTCTCGAGCACGGTCAGGCGTACGTTGCCGAGCGCCACCATGTCGCCGTCGGCCATGCCCGAGAACGGGTACTCGGCGCTGGCCCTCGCGCCGAGGTGGATCGACGCGCCCTCGCGCTCGCGGAGCTCGACGTGGCCCGCCACGAAGTCGGCGTGGAAGTGCGTGAGGAACACGTGCCGGATCCGGCAGCCGAGCCGGCCTGCGTCCTCGAGGTACTGCTCGACGTCGCGCTGGGGGTCGACCACCGCGGCGGTGCCGCTCGCTTCGTCGGCGATCAGATAGGAGGCGTGCGCGAGGCAGCCGAGGTAGTACTGCTTGAGAACCACGAGGGGTCCGTGGAGCTTATTGGCGCCGCCAGCGGATGCGGAGTCTGCTCCGCTCGCCGGTCATCCGCGCGCGCGAACCGCAGGCGGATCTCCAGCCCCCCGTCCGCGCCCGGCCGGACCTCGAGCGCCGCGTCGTGCGCGTTCGCGATCGCCGCGACGATCGACAGCCCGAGGCCGAGGCCCTCGCCATGTCCAACCCGGTCCCCCGCTAGCCGCTGGAACGGCTGTAGCAGCCGCTCGACCTCGTCGGCGGGAACCACCGGCCCGGTGTTGGCGACCGCCAGATCGACGTCACCGGCGGCGGCCCGCACCGCCACCCGCGCGTTTCCGCCCGGATTGTTATGGCGGAGCGCGTTGTCAACGAGGTTCGACACGAGCCGCTCGATCAGGCGCCGGTCGCCGGCGATCGGGGCGGGCTCGAGCAACACCTCGACGTGCACGCCTCGAGCGGCTGCCTCCCCCTCGTGCGCCGCGAGCACCTCGCCGGCCACCTCCGCCAGGTCGATCGGCTCGCGCGTGTCGATCCCGCGCTGTCCCTGGGCCAGAGCCAGGAGCGCGTCAATCAGCTGCTCCTGCTGGGCGCTCTCCTCGAGCACCTGCCGGCTGGTCGTGCGGAACGTCCCGACGGTCGCCCTGGGGTCGCTGAGGACCATCTCGAGCAGCGCTCTGACGGTGGTCAGCGGTGTGCGGAGCTCGTGCGAGGCGTTCGCGACGAACCGTCGCTGGGCGTCGAACGCGCCTTCGAGACGCTCGAGCAGGCCGTCGATCGTGTCCGCGAGCTGTCTGAGCTCATCTGGCGGCCCCTGCATCGCGAGTCGTTCGTGGAGGTTGATCTCGGACATCTGCTGGGTGGCGGCGGTCATCGTGCGCAGCGGCGCCAGCACGCGTCCGGCCACGACCCAGCCGAGCGCGCCGGAGATGATCGCCATGATCGCCAGCGCGATGGTCGACTCGATCACGAGCTGGTGCAGATCCGAGATCCGCTGCCCCGATTGCACGCTGAAGATCACCCGCTGGCCCGATGGTGACTTCAGCAGCCGCTGTAGCGGCGGCGGCAGCATGGCTGCCGCACCGCGAGCCGTGCCGCGAGTCGTGTTGGGCTGGACCGGGCGAAAACTCCCGGACGGCGGTTGCCGGGACCCGGCGGGACTTTCGATGCCGATCGAGCGGAACGGCTCGTTGGTGATCGTCGCGTGATCGACGAGCGTGTAGGTGATCGCGAGCAGTGCCGCGCCGCACACGAGGAACAGCCCGCCGTAGAGCAGTGTCAGCCGCCACCGAACGGTCGTCTGCGGGTGGCGCAGCCGAGCCACCGTCCCGGCACCGGGGCGGCGCACGGTCACGGCGATCCCCCGATCCGGTAGCCGACAGGGGTGACGGTCTCGATGACCGGTGGGTCGCCCAGCTTGGCCCGCAACCGGCTCATGGTCATGCGGACGGTGTTCGTGAACGGGTCGACCGCGTCGTCCCAGGCCCGCTCGAGCATCTGCTCGCTCGAGACGACCGCGCCCTCGGCTCCCAGCAGCAGCTCGAGCACCGCGAACTCCTTCGGACTCAGAGCCACCGGTTTGCCCGCTCGCGTGACCCGGTGGCGAGCGGTGTCGAGTTCTAGGTCGCCGTGCATGAGCGTCGGGGCGAGCGCCGGGCGGGAGCGGCGCGACAGCGCGCGCACCCGCGCCACCAGCTCGGCCAGGTGGAACGGCTTTGGCAAGTAGTCGTCGGCCCCGATGCCGAGGCCCGCGACACGATCCTCGAGCGACCCGGCCGCGGTCAGCATCAGCACCCGGCCCGGGCGGCCGTCGGCGACCATCGCCCGGCAGACCTCGTCGCCGTGCACTCCGGGAAGGTCCCGGTCGAGGACGACCACGTCGTAGTCGGCGAGAGCGACGCGTCCCAGCGCCTCGCGCCCGTCGAACGCGACGTCGACGGCCATGCCCTCGCGGCGCAGGACGGTCGCCACGGTCTCGGCGAGCCGTGGATGATCCTCGACCACCAGCACCCTCATCGCTCGCTCCTCGGCCTGTCCATTTGATCCTTGGGCAGAGCCGGGCGGACCGCGGCCCGCGCCGGCGTCTGCCGGCCCAGGATGCCCGACTCGGGATAACAGCGGCATAACAGCGTTACGACCCTGTTACTGCCCACGCCGTACAAAGGCTGCGGCTGACGATCCAGAGCACAGGGAGCCAGGGCATGCACAGTACGCAGGTGATGGTCATCGGGGTGCTCGCGCTTGGCTGCGCGTTCGCGCTCGCCGCGTGCGGCGGCAGCTCGGGTTACAACCCGGCTGCGGCGACCAACCCGAGCACGAACTCGCCGCTGCTGCTGTCGCAGTGCATGCACTCGCACGGGATCAAGAACTTCCCGGACCCGACGAACGGTCCCGGCGGCGCCGGCCTGTCGCTCGCCACCAGTCCGGGCAGTGGAACCGTGATCGCCGAAGGCATCACGTTCAGCGGGCCGGCGTTCGAGGCCGCCGCCAAGGCCTGCGCCAAGCTGCTGCCGGGCGGCGGCGCACCGCCGCCACCTCCCACCGCCGAGCAGAAACACCAGGCGCTCGAGTTCGCCCAGTGCATGCGCACGCACGGCGTGCCGAGCTTCCCCGACCCCACATTCCCCACCGGCAACGGCGTCCCCGGCAACGCCGGCTCGCCGCCGGCCGACATCGACCCCTCCTCGCCGGCGTTCAAGCAGGCCGTGTCGAAATGCGGCGGCGGGGGCCACGGGTTCTTCCGGGTGTCTGGGTAGATGCTCGGACTACCGAGTTTGAAGCGGATCTCGGGCGGACGGTGGCGCCGACGCCTGCTGGCCGGCCTCGCTCTCGCCATCGCCGGCGCGGTCGTGGTCGTCGTCGTTCTCAACGCAGGCTCATCCTCGCCGAGTGCCGCGACCAACTCGAACACGACCTCGGGCGCCACCACGGTGCAGCGGCGGAACCTGATCGAGACCGACACCGAGTCCGGCACGCTCAGTTACAACAGCCCGCAGACCGTCTACAACCGCCTCAGCGGCACGATCACGTGGCTCCCCCAGGTCGGACAGGTGATCAAGCCGGGACAGACGCTGTACAAGGTCGACGGCGATCCGGTGCTCCTCATGGACGGGAAGACGCCCGCGTATCGCGACCTCGGCCCATCCGACAGCGACGGCGCCGACATCGAGCAGCTCAACCGCAACCTCGTCAAGCTCGGCTTCAACGCGGCCAACATCACGGTCGATGACGTCTGGCAGGCCGCAACCACCGAAGGCGTCGACCTGCTGCAGGAATCACTCGGCGAGACCGAGACCGGCATCCTGTCGCTCGGGCAGATCGTGTTCCTGCCCGGCGATCAGTTAGTCACAACGGTCGACGGGACGCTCGGCTCGACCGGTGGATCGAGCGGCGCGGACGCTAGCGCGGCCGTCGACCCGCCCGCGCCCGAGTTCGCCAGCTACGAGATCCCCGGGAAGTCCTCGCCGCGCGAAGCAGCGAAATCCGCGAAATCCCCGAAGTGCCCGGCGGCCACCAACTCGGGAACCGTCACCCAGACCACGACCAAGAAGCCGAAGAGCTCGAAGAGCTGCAAGCCGAAGAAGTCAACGAAGCAGGAGCAGCTGGCGGCGCTGATCGCGCTGCTCAAGGCCGAGACCGCCCAGCTGAAGGCCGAGCAGCATGGCAACTCCCCCGGCGCAGCCGGCGGCGGACAACCCAGCGGGGCCGGTTCGGGCTCGGGCAACGGATCAGGGTCCGGCAGCGGAACCAGCTCGGGCTCCGGTTCCGGTAGCGGATCGGGCTCGGGCACTGGATCAGGCTCGGGCGCCGGCTCAGGGTCGGACACCGGATCAAACTCCGGCTCGGGCGGCGCCACCGCCACCGCGATCCTCCAGACCACGTCGACCCAGCTCGTCGTGACCGTCGACCTGTCCGCGAGCGTCCAGAGCGAGGCGGTCGTCGGCGAGCACGTCATGGTTGAGATGCCGTCCGGCACCTACGTCACCGGGAAGGTGACCGCCGTGAGCTCAGTCGCCCAGAGCTCGAGCGGCAGCGGAAACGGCAACGCCGCTGGCAGCGGCAACGGGAGCGGCAACGGCAACAGCTCGTCCTCCACGATCCCAGTGACGATCACGCTCAGCGGCCACGTCAACGGCGCCGGCCTCGATCAGGCCGCGGTGAGCGTGAACTTCGTGCAGCAACGGGCCAGCAACGTGCTGTCGGTGCCGGTGACCGCGCTGCTCGCGACCGGTGGCGGCAACTACGCGGTCCAGACTGCCGCCCTGCCCCACAAACTGATCCCGGTCACCACCGGGCTATTCGCCGCCGGTGCCGTACAGATCTCCGGCCCCGGGATCTACCCGGGGCTCGAGGTCACCGACTCCCAGGGATAAGTGTGCTGGCGCTCGACCGAGTAGAGAAGGAGTATCCCGGTGGCGTCGCCGCGCTGCGGAGCGTCACCGTCGACATCGCGAGTGGGGATCGGGTAGCGGTGGTGGGACCGTCGGGATCGGGCAAGACCACGATGCTGACGATCCTGGGCACGCTCGAGCGCCCGACAAGCGGCGAGGTCCGGATCGCCGGGCGCGATGTCGCCACCGCGTCCGACCGCGAGCTCGCCGGTCTGCGCGCCCACCAGATCGGCTTCGTATTCCAGACCTTCCACCTCCAGGACACGCTGACCGCGGTCGACAACGTCGCGACCGGCCTGCTGTACACGGGCGTCCGGGGCCGCGAACGGCGGGTGGCGGCGCGGGCCGCGCTCGAGCGCGTCGGCCTCGGTCATCGCCTCACCCACCGGCCCCCTCAGCTGTCGGGCGGCGAGCGCCAGCGGGTCGCGATCGCACGCGCCCTCGCCAAGCGCCCGGCGATCGTGCTCGCCGACGAGCCGACCGGGAACCTCGACTCGAAGTCGGGCGCGGAAGTCTTGACCCTCCTGCACGAGCTCGCGTCCGACGGCGCGACGCTGGTGCTGATCACCCACGACCCGAACATCGCCGCGACCTTCCCCCGGCGCATCCAGATGCACGACGGCGAGATCGTGCAGGACGACGGCTGATGAGCACGGCCGCCGCCTCGCTGCCGGGACGTGATCGCTTCGATGCGGTGCGGCTGCCACCGCGCGAGCTGTTGGGAGTGGCCTTGCAGGGCCTCCGGACGCGTCGATTGCGAGCGGCGCTGTCGGCGCTCGGGATCGCGATCGGCATCGGCGCGATGGTCGCCGTCGTCGGCGTCTCGGCCTCGAGCCAGGCGAACCTGCTCGCGACGATCGACAAGCTCGGTACGAACCTCCTGACGGTCACGCCCGGTCAGAACTTCGAGGGCAACAACGAGGTGCTTCCGGACACGTCCGTTCCGATGATCGATCACATGCAGAACGTCGACAGCGACGCCGCCGTCTACCAGGTCGGGAGCGCCACCGTGCTGCGTACCCCGTTCGTGCCTTCGCAGGAGACCGGCGGCATCGGCGTGGACGCGGCCGGCGACGATCTGCCGCAGGTGGTCGGCACGTCGATGGCGTCCGGACACTTCCTCGGCGCCGTCGCCGATCGTTACCCGGAGGTTGTGCTCGGCGCTCAGGCCGCCAGCATCCTCGAGATCACCCAGGTTGGCGGCCACCTCGAGGTGTATCTCGGCAACACGTGGTTCACCGTGATCGGGATCCTGAAGCCCGCGCTGCTGGACTCGTCGATCGACACGACCGTGTTCATCTCGCTACCGGTGGCCGAGCGGATGTTCCAGACGCAGCCGAACCCGTCCGAGATTTACGTGCGCGCGAACGTCAACGACGTCACGCAGATCTCGAACCTGCTCGCGCCCACGGCCGACCCGCAGGATGCCAGCGGCGTCGACGTGAGCCGCCCGTCGGACGCGCTCGAGGCGCGGGCCGCGGCCAAGGGACAGTTCACGACATTGCTGCTCGGGCTCGGCGCGGTGGCGCTGCTCGTCGGCGCGATCGGGATCGCGAACATCATGGTGATCTCGGTGCTCGAGCGCCGTGGCGAGATCGGCCTGCGCCGCGCGCTGGGCGCCACCCGCCGGCACATCAGCACCCAGTTCCTCGCCGAGTCGGCCGTGCTCGCGGCGCTGGGCGGGCTCGCCGGTCTGGCCCTCGGCGCCGGCGCGACCGAGGTGTACGCGGTGGCGCAGAAGGAGCCGTTCGTCGTGCCGCTGTACGCGCTCATCGCGGCGCCCGCCGCCGGCCTCGTGATCGGCGTGCTCGCCGGCGTGTACCCGGCGATGAAGGCGGCGCGGCTCAGTCCGACCGAAGCGCTCCGGGTGTAGTTCGATACAGATGTTCAAGTGGGCGCAAGCGACGCTTGGGCCATTGCCCCGCGGAGATCACGGGCGAGGCGCGGCCGGCGGGCGAGATCAGGACGTGGCCGGGCGCGGCAGTGGCGTCCGCTGCAGGTGCCGCTGTGAGGGGAGTTGCGCGGCGGCGATCGCTGGCCTGCTCTCGGTCCGCTCGATGATCGGAAGCAAGGCCTGCACCAGCTCGGGATCGAACTGGGTGCCGGCGCCCGAGGTCAGCTCGTCGAGCGCAACCTCGAGCGGGAGAGCCTTGCGGTAGACGCGGTCGGTCCGCATCGCATTCCAGCTGTCGCAGCAGGCGATGATGCGGGCCTCGAGCGGGATGTCCTCGCCGGCGAGGCCGTCCGGATAGCCGTGGCCGTCCCAGCGCTCGTGGTGGGAGCGGACGAGCAGCCCGACGTCTCGCATGAACCCGCCAACCTGCGAGAGCATCTTCTCGCCCTCGAGCGTGTGCGTCCGGATGACCGTCCATTCCTCCGGGTCGAGCCTGCCGGGCTTGTTCACGATCTCCTTCGGGATCGCGATCTTGCCGACGTCGTGCAGCAGTGCTGCGAACTCGAGGTTGCGCAGCCGCTCGTCGCTCAGCCCGAGCCGCTCGGCGACCGCGAGCGCCAGCTCGACCACGCTCCGGCAGTGCTGGCCGGTGTAGCAGTCGTCGGACTCAACCACGTCGCTGAGGACGAGCGCGGTCCCGCGGTAGGCGGCGTTGAGCTCGAGCAGCCCGTGGAGCCGTTCCCGGCGCTCGCGCGCGAACATCGCGAACAGCCCGAGCAGCGGCAGCAGGAACAGGATCTCCGCCGGGGAGTGGTGCAGATCCTGCGCGACGACCAGTCCGACGCCCGACAGCGCCGCGTCGATCACGTATACCCACGTCTCGCGGAGCTCCGCGCGCAGGCTCGCGGTCCGTGCGATCGAGTCGCGCACAGCCGAGACCAGGAAATCGACCGTGAACTCAGCCAGGAGCGCGGCGATCAGGAGGACCGCGCCGGCATTTCGCGGCTCGACGTCCGCGATCGCGAACACCGCCACCGGCCCGATCGCGAACCAGGCGTTGGGAATGGTCAACAGCAGCCGACTCGGGAGCACCTCGCCGCTGACCATCCGGTCGATCCGAGCGATCGCGTACGCGCACACGACCGCGATCGGCACGAGCGCGAGCGGGACCACGAACATCAGCGGCACGAACGCCATCTGGTTCGGGACCGTGAACCCGAACGGCGTCTCGAACTGCACGCGCGTGGCCAGCGCGAGCACGAGCACGCACACGATCGCCGGGACGATTTCGAACGACCACGGCGGATGAATCGCCCACACCCCCGCGACCGCGACCGCGAAGACCGCCCCGGTGCCGATGTTCGCGAGACGCTCACGGCTCGTCATGCGCGACCGCCGCCGCTTGAACGTGTCAACCAGCAGCTTCTGCTCCTCCAGCGTCGGCGAGATGGACATTCCCGCGCGGTATCGGTCAGCAGGTGGACGACGCTTAGCGGATCACCGCCGACGCGGACGATCGTCCGGATCCCGAACAAGTGTCGAAGGCGGGGGCGCCGGCTCCGAGATCGTCGGGCACGGGACGATCAATGTCCGGAATCGGCCGATGGGCAACCGCAGAACCAGGGAAGGGACGTAGATGAAGCAACATCTGTTCCGCTGCATCGGGCTGGTGGTCGCCACGGCGACTCTCGGTGGCGCTCCGGCAGCGGCCGCGGCCAAGACGCCGGGAACAACGGACACCACAGTGACGACATCGGTCGACACATCGAGCTGCACCGAGCCGGCGCTGTCCCAGCCGTTCCTCGCGTGGGGCGACAGCAACTGGTACGCGCTGGCGCCGGGCGAGGCGGCGGACGACTTTTACGGCACCGGCTGGACCCTGACCGGTGGCGCGCAGATCGTTAACACGACGCTCGCGGACGGCAGCACCGGTGAGGTCCTCGATCTCCCGCGTGGCTCGCAAGCGGTCAGCCCGACGATCTGCCTGACCTCGGCCTATACGACGGCGCGGATGATGGTCCGCAACGCGTCGGGCTCGAACGGAGGGAGCGTCGGCTTCTCGGTCTCATACGTCGGGACGAGCACGGCGGACGCGCCGCTCCAGACCGGTGCGTTCAAAACGACCGGCAGCCAGGGCGCGGACGGCGGCTGGATGCTTTCCAACCCCGCCTACCTCGACCCGAGCGGCGCCCCCGGCTGGCAGCTGATGCAGATCACGCTGAGCGCGAACGGCCCCAAGGAGTTCCAGGTCTACAACCTCTACAACGACCCGAAGGGGCGCGAGTAACCCGCGCGCTTCGCGTCGTCGGACCTACAGGTCCCGCTCGTAGAAGTAGTTCAGCGGCCCGTCGGGCTTGCCCTCGCGATTGGAGAAGCCGAGGCTCTCGTACAGCGTGCGGGCAGCGACGTCGGTCTCGGCCGTTCCGAGGTCCATGTAGTCGGCGCCCTCCGCGCGAGCGAGGTCGATCGCGGCGATCATCAGCGCTCGGCCCAGCCCCCGGCCGCGTGCGGCCGGGGCCACGTACACCTCCGCGAGGTAGCACTCGAGCGACTCGCTCCAGATCGCCGGGCGGAACCGAAGCACCACGAGCCCGTCCGGGCCGTCGCCCGCGAGGAGCACCGCGGTGTCGCCGCCGTCGATCAGCTGCGCGATCCGCGCCGCGAGCCTGTCGGGACCCGGGGTCGGGTCCTCGTACTCGGTGTTGAAGTCGTGCAGCAGCCGGCCGATCGCCGCGGCGTCGGCGGCGGTGCCCCGACGGACCGCCGCGCCCGCCGGCGGCTTCATCGCCGACCGCGCATCAGCTCGAGCTGCCGGGTGATCGCGTCGGTGGTGCGTGTGAGGTCGCCGGTCGCGAGCAGGTCGAGGAACGCGCCTCGCAGGACCGCGAGCACGAGCGTCGCCTCGGCCTCGCCGGCGTCTGCGTCGGCGCCGGCGCCGGCGGCCACCTCGCCGAGCACCTCGACCCAGTCGGCGACCGTGGCCGCGGCAAAGCCCGCCCACGGACCGTCGGGGTCGATCAGCGAGCGGGCATAGCCCTCGACCCACAGCGTCAACAGACCCCGGTGCTCTTCCGCCGCGAGCCATCCCCACAGCTCCAGGACGACCGCGACCAGGTCACTGCCGGCGCCGGCCGCGCGCACCCGGTCGAGCAGCACCAGCTCGTCGGCCCGTGCGCGGGCGAGCAGCGCCTGGACGAGCTCGGCCTTGCTCCCGAACAGGAACAGCAGCACGCGGGGACTCGAGTTGATCGCCGCCGCCAGGGGCCGCAGCGACAGGTCGGCGACGCCGTGCTCGAGCACGTACTCGTAGGCCAGCTCGAGAAGCTCCTGGCGTCGCGGCGACTGCGTGGGCGCGCTTGAGGACATCGCGCGTTGTAGTGTAGGCTACTGAAACGGCTGTTTCAGTGGTGATCCGTCCGCTCGACAAACCGGGTGACCTCGGCTGGGTCGTGATGGCCCACGGCGAGGTCTACTGGGACGAGTTCGGCTGGGACACGAGCATGGAGACGCTGGTGGCGCGGATCGTGGCCGACTACGCCGCCGATCATGACCCGAGCCGTGAGGCAGCCTGGATGGCGGAGCTCGACGGACGACGGGTCGGGTGCATCTTCTGCGTCGCCGACCCGGACAGCGCCGGGTCGGCCAAGCTACGGATCCTGCTCGTGCATCCTGACGGCCGCGGCCATGACCTCGGCCGCCGGCTGATCGAGACGTGCGTCGCGTTCGCGCGCGGCGCCGGCTACAAGCGCGTGCGTCTGTGGACCAACCACCCGCTCGCTGCGGCCCGCCACCTCTACCTCGAGCGGGGCTTCGACCTGATCGACGAGGAGCCGCACCGCAGCTTCGGGGTCGACCTCATCGGCCAGACCTACGAGCTCGACCTCCGCGAGCGGGCTAGCGGTGCGCGATCCGGTCGCGCCGGCGGGTACGAGCCCGCGCCGAGTTGACCGCCTTGAGCGGCGCACGCCGCAGGGCCAGCCACAGGCCGGGCTTCATCGCCAGCGCGATCAGGGCCTGATCGCGGGCGCGCTCGAACGCACGCCGCCGAAATCGTCGCTCGCCGTCACCCTCAGCTGACGCCTCAAGCGACTCCCAGCGGTCAAGCGCCAGCGCGGCGTCTCGCTCCTGCTCGGCGGCGACGCGGCACAGGGCCAGCGCACACGGCTCGCCCCCGCCGGGAGCGTTGCATCCGTGCCCTGGGGGACAGCAATCGGCCATGCACAACAGCTACCCACCGTCCAACCGACAGAATCCTGACCATGAGCCCGGTGATGAGCGCGCGCCGGCTGATCGTCAACGCGGACGATTTCGGTCTGGCGGAGGGAGTCAACGCGGGGATCGTCGAGGCGCACGTGAGTGGCATCCTCACCAGCACGAGCCTGATGGTCGACCGTCCCGCGGCCCCCTGCGCGGCCCGGCTGGCGCGCGAGCACCCGGCGCTGTCGGTCGGCCTGCATTACGTCGAGGACGGTCCCGAGATCGACGAGCCGGGCCACGCCGCGCGCACGTTCGCGGCCCAGCTCGACCGGTTCCGCGAGCTGATCGGATCCGATCCGACGCACGTCGACTCCCACCATCATGTCCATCTCTCCCGCCTCGCGACGTTCGCGCCGCTCGTGGCGCCGCTCGGAGTGCCGCTCCGCGGCGACGGGCGCGTCGCTTTCGTCGGGGCGTTCTACGCCCAGCCGCGCCGCGGGTTGGTAGAGCTCGAACGGGTGCGCACCCCATCCCTGCTCGCGCTGCTCTCGAACGAGGCCGCCGACGAGTTCACCGAGCTCGGCTGCCACCCCGCGAGGGTCACCGGCGACCTCGTCTCGAGCTACTCCAAGGAGCGCGAGGTCGAGCTCGCGACCCTGACCGAGCCCGATCTGCGGGCGCGGATCGAAGGCCTCGGGCTGACGCTCGCCAGCTACCGCGACTGGCGCGCGAGCGCGTAGCGACCCGCTACCTGGCGCTCACAGTCGAGTCCTCCGGAATCTCGTCGAGCTCGAGCGACGCCCCGAACCCGACCCGGAGGATTGCGCCGCCGTCGGGCGCGTTGGCCGCCTCGACGAAGCCGTCGTGCGCTTCGGCCGCCTGGCGGACGATCGCCAGCCCCAACCCTGAGCCCGGCTTCGAGCGCGCGTCCTTGGCTCGGTGGAAGCGGTCGAACACGAACGGCAGGTCCTCGTCCTTGAACCCGGGGCCGTGGTCGCGGACGGTGACCACGGCATCGTGCAGCGTGACCTCGACGGCGCCGCCCGCGGGGCTCCACTTGGCCGCATTGTCGAGCAGGTTCGTGACCGCCCTCGAGATCCGGTCGCCGTCGCCACGCACGAGCGTCGGCTCGATCCGCTCGCCGAACGTCAATTCCGGGGCCCGCCGGCGCGCCCGCTCGAGCGCGTCGTGAACGATCGAGTCGAGCCGGACGTCGCCGCGCTCCGCGCTCGGCTTGCTCCCGCGGGCCAGCTCGACCACATCGGCGACCAGGGCGGTCAGCTCGTCGAGCTCCTCGATTACGTCCTCGCGCAACGCAGCTCGATCGTCGGGCGCCAGCAGCTCCTCCTCACGCATCAGTTGGAGGTTCGCGCGGATCGTGGCGATCGGCGTGCGCAGCTCGTGCGAGGCGTCGGCGACCAGGTTGCGCTGCGACTGCACCGAAGCCTCGAGCGCGTCCAGCGTCTGGTTGAACGTGCGGGCGAGGCGCGCGAGCTCATCTGAGCCGGCCACGTCGAGCCGCTCGTGCTCGATCCGCTCGGGGTTCAGCGCGATCGACTCGGTCTGGCTCGTGAACCGCGTGATTGGCGCGAGCGCCGTCCGCGCCACCAGCAGCCCGAACAGAACCGCGAGCAGGATCCCGGCGCCGCCGATCACGAGCAGCAGCACCAGCTGGTTCGAGAGCGCGTTGTCGATCGTGGTCAGCGGCAGCGCGACGGCCAGCGCGCCCTTCGGGCCGATCCCGGTCACCAGCACCCGGATGTGGGTGCCACGGACGCGCATGTCGGTGTAGAACTGGCCGCGGCCGCTGGCCGCGAGCGCTCGGATCGCCGACGTCTCCGGGATCTCGTAACTCTGGCCCTTCGGAACGTAGGTGCCGCCGCCCCGCTTGAACAGCGTGAACGTACCCGACGCTCCACCGAACGCCTGCGGGGGCAGGTGGTCGAAACCGAGCCCCTCGTCCGGGTCGTGGTCGGGCTGGCCACTCGGGACGTGCGGTCCGAGCTGGAGCACACCCTGCGGCGGCGGGCCTCCGCCCGGACCGAGTCCGATGTTCTCGAGCGGCCGCTTGGCCAGGCTCTGCAGCGACTGGTCGACCTGACCCTGGAGCTCGTGCCGGGTCCCCTGGTACCCCGCGACCACCACCGCGACCACCGCGATTGCCACCGCCGCGCCGGCGAACAGCGCCATGCGCGCCCGCAGGCTCATTCCTGGGGCTCCCGCAGCGAATAGCCGACGCCCCTGACCGTGTGGATCTGCGCCTGCGCCCCGGCCTCTTCGAGCTTGCGGCGCAGGTAGCCGACATACACCCGCAGCGCGTTCGAGGTCGGCCCGAAGTCATAACCCCACACGCGGTCGTAGATCAACGTGTGCGGCAGCACCCGCCGCGGGTTCAGCATCAGCAGCTCGAGCAGCTGGTACTCGGTCCTGGTCAGCTCGATGAACGTCTCCCCCACCATCACGCCGTGGCGCGCCGAATCGAGCCGCAGGTCGACGAACGACAGCGCGCCGTCGACGGTGGTCTCGCCGCCTGCCCGGCGGAGCAGCGCGCGCAAGCGCGCCTTGAGCTCGTCGATGTCGAACGGCTTGACCAGATAGTCGTCGGCGCCCGCGTCGAGCCCGTCGATCCGGTCGCTGACGGCGTCGCGCGCGGTCAGCATCAGCACCGGGACGCGGTTGCCCTCGCGCCGCAGCAGACGGCACACCTCGAGTCCGTCGATGTCGGGCAGGCCGATGTCGAGCACGACCGCGTCGGGCAGGGTGCTGTTCACCTCCGACAGCGCTCCTGCCCCGGTGTCGGTCAGCTTCACCTCGTAGCCGGCCAGCGACAGAGCGCGACGCAGCACGTCGCGCAGCGCCCGGTCGTCATCCACCACCAGCAGTCTCATGGTGTAACTATTGTGGTCGCTCGCGCGGGCGCGCGCGAGCGGTTCATACTCAGGTCTTACCTGGCGGCACGGCCATTTCGCGCAGGACGGCGCCCAGGATCCCGTTGACGAACGCGGGCGCCTCAGCCCCGCAGAACTGCTTGGCCGTCTCCACCGCCTCGTCGATCGCCCCCTCCGGCGGGATCGCGTGCTCTCCGGGCAGCTCCCGGCCGTACAGCAACTCGGCCAGGCCGACCCGCAGGATCGAGCGCTCAAGCGGAGCAATCCGCTCGAGCGACCAGCCGGTCGCGTGCGCGCGGATCAGCTCGTCGAGCTCGGGTTGATGGTCGTCCACGAGCTGCGCAACCGCGCGCGTGAACGCGTGGGTGTCTCGGGGCCACGTCTGCTCGAGGGGCCGACCGAGCAGATCGCTCTGATACAGCGCCCAGATCGCAGCGCGGCGCTGCTCGGACCTTCGCACGGGACGAGTGTAGACGCCGGACCGGAACCCGATGGCGTCCCCAAACGCTAGTCGACGACCGTCAGCGCCTTGGAGACCGAGGTGAGGATCTCCCGCCCGCCGGCGGTGACCACCACCAGGTCCTCGATCCGCACCCCGAACCGTCCGGGAATGTAGATGCCCGGCTCGACCGTCACCAAATTGCCCGCCGTCAGCACCGTCTCCGACGGCTGCGCCAGGCGCGGCGCCTCGTGGACCTCGAGCCCGACGCCGTGCCCGAGGCCGTGGCCGAACTGCTCGCCGTACCCGGCGGCCTCGATCGCAGCCCGCGCGACGCCGTCGACCTCGCGGCCGACGGCTCCGGGCCGCACGTCGTCGACCGCGGCGAGCTGCGCGTCGAGCACGAGCTCGTAGACCTCCACGGCATCGGCGCTCACCGCTCCGGTGGCCAGCGTCCTCGTGCAGTCCGAGCAATAGCCGTCGAGCCTGGCCCCCCAGTCGATCACCACGAGCTCGCCGAGGCGCACGGGTTCGTCTTTGGGCCGGGCGTGGGGCAGCGCGCCGTTCGCACCGCCGGCGACGATCGGCTCGAAGCTCGGCCCCTGCGCGCCACGCCGGCGCATCTCGAACTCGAGCGCGGTCGCCAGCTCGCGCTCGTTGCGCCCGGCGAGCCCGCCGGCGACGAGCTTCACGAACGCTTCGTCCGCCAGCGCCGTGGCTGCCCTGATCGCCGCCACCTCCTCGGGCTGCTTGACCGCCCGCAGCTGCTCGACGAGCCCGGTCGTGGCGACGAGCTCGACCCGGTCCGGCAGCAGCTCGCGGAGCTGCGCGTGGTCGCTGACCGACATGTGCACAGCCTCGAAGCCCAGGCGCAGCTCGCCCTCCGGGAGCGCGTCCCCGACCCCCTCGAGCAGGCGTTGCGCGCCGCGGCGGCGGTCGAACGCCGGGTCGACCTCCGCCGCCGCCTGCTCGAGATACCGGAAATCGGTCGCGAAGGTCCGCGTGTCCGGCCCGATCAGCGCGATCCCGTTGCTGCCGGTGTAGCCCGTGAGGTATCGGACGTTGACCAGGTTGACGACGAGCAGCAGGTCGATGCCGGCTCGGGCGCTGGCCAGCAGTTGGGCGAGGCGGTCCGCGCGCGAGCTCACGACGCCAGCTCGTCGCGGACGCGCTCGAGCGCGTCGCGGTAGCCGGCGGGTCCCTTGCCGGCGACGCGCGCGATGCACAGGTCGGTGATCACCGACCGGCGCCGCCACTCTTCGCGCGAGTCGACGTCTGACAGGTGGACCTCGACCGCGGGGATGCCGGCCAGCTCGAGTGCGTCGCGGATCGCATACGAGTAGTGGGTCCAGGCGCCGGGGTTGAGCACGATCGCGTCGGCGAGGCCCTCGAGCCGGTGGAGGTGCTCGACGAACTCGCCCTCGTGGTTGGTCTGGAAGAACCGGACCTCGAGTCCGAGCTCGCCGGCGGCCTCTGCTATTTGCCGTTCGAGGTCTGCGAGCGTGACGCGCCCGTAGTGGGCCGGGTCGCGGCGACCGAGCTGGTCGAGGTTGACGCCGTGCATGACTTCGACCCGGTTGCGCATCCCGCGCTCAGCCTGCAAGCTCGCGCACCGCGGCGATCAGATCTCTGGGCGGGACGGCGCATCCGGTACGTGGCGCACCCGGGGCGTCGAGCAGCACGAACGGCACCGAGCCTTCGCCGAGCCGCTTCTTGTCCCGCGCCGTCGCCATCACGACGGCGTCGGGATCCGCATGCTCGAGGCGGGTCGGAAGCCCGCGCCTCTGCAGGAGATGCGCGACCTCGTCGCGGAGCTCTGGTTGTTCGGAGAGACGGAGCGCGGCGAGCAGGCCGAGCGCGACCGCCTCGCCGTGACGGTAGGACGCGTACCCGGTCACGGTCTCGATCGCATGCCCGACGGTGTGGCCCAGGTTGAGAACCTGTCTGATGCCGGCGTCGCGCTCGTCGCGCGCGACGATCCGGAGCTTGGCCAGCGCGCACGCCGCGATCAGGGCGGGGTCCGTCGGATCCGCGTTCTGGCGGACTCGCTCCCACAGCGCCCCGCCGGCGATCAGCGCGGTCTTGACCACCTCCGCGTAGCCGGCGGCGAGCTCCGCGTCAGGAAGAGTGCTGAGCGTCTCGATGTCCGCGATCGCGGCGGAGGGCTGGTGGAACGCGCCGACGTAGTTCTTGGCCTCGGCGAGGTCGACCGCGGTCTTGCCCCCATAGGCGGAGTCGACCTGGGCAACGAGCGTGGTCGGCACCTGCACGTAGCGAACGCCGCGCTGGTACGTGGCGGCACAGAACCCGGCCAGGTCCCCGACCACACCGCCCCCGAGCGCGACGACCACGTCCTGGCGCGTCATCCCGGCCCGCGCCAGCTCGGTCCACACGATCTCGGCGTGCGCCACGGTCTTCGACTGCTCGCCGGGCATGATCGCCACCCGCCCGCTCAGCGGTCCGAGGTGGTCGCCGTACAGCCTGCCGACGGCACCGTCGGTGACAAGGAAGCGCCGGCCGTCCACCGCCGGCGGCCAGAACCGATGCTCGGCCAGCAGCCCGTTCCCGACGTACACCGGATAGTCGGCGGCCGGGTTGCCGGCGGTCGCCGCCCACAGTAATTTCGTACCGTCGGGGACGCCGTCGTAGGCGGCGAGGATCGGGCCCATCCGGTGCGAGCGCTCGGCGGGGACGGTCAGGTCGGCGAGCTGGGCGTAGATCGGCTCGCGCAGGTTGTAGAGGTGCTCGAACTGAGCGCGCTCGCGCGCCAGCGGACGGTCGCTGCCCTGACAGCGCGCCCAGGCGAGCTCGATCCCGACGTCGAGCCAGATCACCAGGTGCTCCGACAGCGCCGCCCGGACCCGCTCGTGGCCGATCGCGCCGCCGCCGAGCGCGAGCACACCCGGCTGCGGAGCGTTGAGGAGCTCCAGCGTCACCTCCTCCTCGACGGCGCGGAATGCCGCCTCGCCGTCCTCGGCGAACACGCGCTCGATTGGCCTGCCGAGCCGCTCCTCGATCACGGTGTCGACATCGACGGGGATCGCGCCGAGCTCGTGCGCGGCACTCCGGGCGGCGGTCGTCTTCCCGGCGCCCATGAACCCGATGCAGACGACGCCCCGCCGGCCGGCCCGGTTCGCCTCGACTACGGGCGCCGCCACGCGATCCGCTCTTCGTAGGCGCCTACGGACGCGCGGACGTCGTCGATGTGATCCCCCCCGAACTTGCGCCGGTAGGCGTCGGCGAGCACGAACGCGACCATCGCCTCCCCCACCACGCCGGCGGCGGGCACCGTGCATGAGTCGGTCCGCTCCCGGAGCGCCTCGGCGGGCTCGTGGGTGGCGATGTCGACCGACCGCAGCGGCTTGGTCAGCGTCGGTAGCGGCTTCATCGAGGCCCGCACCACCAGCGGCGCGCCGGTCGTCATCCCACCCTCGAGCCCGCCGGCGCGGTTGGTCTCCCGGTAGTAGCCCTTCTCGTCGCTGTAGAAGATCTCATCGTGCGCCTGCGAGCCGGGAAGGCCCGCCACCTCGGCGCCGTCGCCGATCGACACCGCCTTGATCGCCTGGATCGACAGCACCGCCTGCCCGAGGCGGCCGTCGAGCCGCTCCTCCCAGGAGACGTGCGAGCCGAGCCCAGGAGTGACCCCGAACGCGATGACCTCGAATACGCCTCCGAGCGACTCGTTTGCTTTGCGAAGCCGGTCGATCTCGGCGACCATCTGTTTCGTCGCCTCGGGGTCGAGGCACCTGACCGGCGACTCGTCGACCTTGTCGAAGTCCTCTGGCGTGAGGTCGTCGCGGCGCGGCGCCCGCACGCTCGTGATCTGGATCACGTGTGAGAACACCTCGACCCCGAGCTCGCGGAGCAGCGCCTTCGTCACCGCCCCGCCGGCGACCCGGGCCGCGGTCTCGCGCGCGCTGGCCCGCTCGAGGATGTTCCTGACGTCGGTGACGCCGTACTTCTGGGTGCCGACGAGGTCGGCGTGGCCGGGGCGCGGCAGGTGGACCTCGGCGACGGCGGCGTCCACCGGCCACGGGTTCATCCGCTCCTCCCAGTTCGCGTAGTCACGGTTGGCGACCTGGAGTGCGATCGGGCCGCCGAGCGTCCGTCCGTGCCGGACGCCGCCGGTGACTTCGACCTGGTCGCGTTCGATCTTCATCCGGCCGCCCCGGCCGTGGCCGAGCTGGCGGCGGGCGAGATCGCGATTCAGCTCGTCGCGGTCAAGCGCCAAGCCCGCCGGCAACCCCTCGAGGATGCAGGTCAGGCCCGGCCCGTGGGACTCCCCGGCGGTGGTCAAGCGCAGCGACATGGCCGATGTAGGTTACGGACGGACCGCGATCTGCCCGGTCCCGGGCGCCCGGTGGCGGCTCGGTGGCTTCTCGGTGGCGTTTCCCGCATGCGCGATCGTCAACGCCCGCTACGGACCAATCCGTAATTTCTACGGATAGAGGTTCTCGGCCCGGGAGCCGATGCGTTGAGGGTGGTGTCGATGAGCATGCTGCGCGTCCGGTGACGCTTTCCCGATGTCGGATCCCCTCGATCATCTAGCCGAACACGACCTCCTGACCGGCGTCTTCAACCGGTCGCGGCTCGTCAGCGAGCTGGATCGCCAGCTGTCGTTCTCGGCGCGGTATGCCCGCGGCGGCGCGCTGCTCACGCTCGACATCGACAACTTCAAGCTGGTCAACGACAGCTATGGCCGCGCCGCCGGCGACGTGATGCTGAAGGCGGTCTCCGAGAGCCTGCGAGCCAGGGCGCGAAACACCGATGTGGTCGCGCGGCTCGGCGGCGACGAGTTCGCCGTGATCCTCCCCGAGGTCAACGAGGACGAGGCGCTGATCGTCGCTCGCGACATCCGGGCCGTCCTGTGCGAGCGCCAGATCGGGCCCCCGATCATGGTCAGCATGGGCATCGCCCTGCTGACCGGCGACGAGGAGGTCGCGGCTGACGACATCCTCGCCCGGGCGCAGATCGCGCTGTACGAGGCCAAGGAGCTCGGTGGCGACCAGGCAAGAATCTTCACCGGCGAGGCCACCGGCGCGCTGACGTGGGTCCAGCGGATCCGCACCGCGCTCTCCGAGGACCGCTTCGTCTTGTACGGCCAGCCAATCGCCGACCTGCGCACCGGCCGGATCACCCACCACGAGCTGCTCGTGCGGATGCTCTCCGAGGACGGGGACATCATCCCGCCCGCCGCGTTCCTGCCGATGGCCGAGCGCTTCGGCGTGATCGGCGAGATCGACCGCTGGGTCACCAACGCCGGCCTGCGGCTGGCGATCGACGGCGAGGGCGTCGCGATCAACCTGTCCGGCTACTCGATCGGCGATCAGTCGATCGTGGCCGAGATCCGGGCCGCCATCGCCGACGGCGTCGACCCCGGCAAGGTGATCTTCGACGTCACCGAGGCCGCCGCGATGACCAAGCTCGAGGCCACCCGGCAGTTCGCCGGCACCCTCTACGGGCTCGGCTGCAGCCTCGCGCTCGACGACTTCGGCACCGGTTTCTCCTCCTTCACCTTCCTCAAGCACATCCCGGCGCGATATCTCAAGATCGACATGGGCTTCGTCCGCGAGCTGGCGAGCAGCAAGCTCGACCACCAGGTCGTCAAGTCGATCGTCGGCATCGCCCGCTGCCTCGACAAGCGCACGATCGCCGAAGGCGTCCAGGACGCCGACACGCTCGGCGTCCTCAAGGCGATCGGCGCCGACTACGCCCAGGGGTTCCACTTCGGCGCCCCCAAGCGGCTCTCGCCTCCCACGGCCTTCGAGCGCCAGCTCCGCGCCGCCCGGGCAGCCGTTCAGCCAACCGTCTGAGCGGTTAGCGCTGCTCGCCGGCGTGTCGCCGGCGGCGTCCTGCCCTTCCCGCCGGCGCGGCCTGCCCTTCGCCGCCGTGCCCTCACCCTTCACCGGCGCGGCCTGCCCCTCCCGCCGGCGTGCTCCGTCCTCGCGACGCCGCGCGCTCCGGGTCCTTACCCCACTCGAGGCGGGTCAACGGCGGGCACCTGGGATGGGGCCCGCGGGTTTCGCTGTGCGGGCGAGGGCCGTCCCGTTCGATGCACCGGAAACCAGGGCGGATAACGTTTCACTCGACCACCCCGCGGCGCCGAGTGCGCGGAGAGTCGCGTATATGGCGACTTTCGTCGATCTCGGCAAATGCTGGTGGTCGAGTGTGCACCTATCCGCCACCCAAGCCGCCACCCCGAAACGCGAACGGCCGCCCCGACTGGGGCGGCCGTTTGAGAGAGAGTTGTTGCGGGAGGCCTAGTACCGGCCGGCGGCGACGAGCGCGATGCTCCGGTTGCCGGGGGCGACGAGTGCCAGGCGAACCGTCATGGCGACCTCATGCAGTCGACTCAGCTTCTTGGCCATGCCCTTCGAGAGGTACAGGTGCAGGGTCACGGTGCCGTTCTTGACCGAGGACACCGTGCCGAGGCCGATCCTGACCGACTGACTACGTCCGACCTGGATGTGCGCCTTCTTGGCCGAACCGCGGGTGATTGACACGGTGGCGATCCCGTTGGCCGGGGCATTCGACGTCACCCGAACCGAGATGCCGCTGCGGAGCACCGTCTTGAGGCTCTGCGGCAGCAGCTGCAGTCGCACCTGGAGACCCGCCGGCGATCCCGAACCCGAACCCGAGCCTGAACCCGAGGACGCGGGCGCAGGCGCCGCCTGTCCGTTCGAGCCGAGGATCTGGATGGTCTGCGCGAGGCTGGCGGTGTTACCGCCGCGGTCGGTCACAGTCAGCTTGACCTGATAGTCACCGGGATTGCTGTACTGGTGATAGACACTCGGCCCCGTGCCCGTGGTGCCGTCGCCGAAGTTCCACTGGTATGCGCCGTTGTGGACCATCAGCGTCGAGGCGGTCACCGACCCGTCGAACATCACGCTGTCGCCGACGTCAACAGGCCCTGGCACGACGAACGCCGGGTTCAGCAGGACGGTGCCCGAACAAGGGAGTGCGTTCGGATCGGTCTCGATCGCGCCGGCGTTGTTGAACTCGCGCTGGAGCGCGTAGGTGGTCCCGTTGATGCTCACGTTGTCGAGAGTGCCGCCGAGCGGGAAGCAGCCGTTGTCGTTGATCTCCGTCCCGCCGACCCCGTACCACCCGTCCACGATGTCGGGATCGACGATCGCGGCGATGTTCGCCTGGCTGAGCGGGCTCACGAGCTTCTGCCCAACCTGCTGGGCGAGCGTCAGCTGGTCGACGGGCAAGGTGATGTCGGGGGCGGCGGGGTCATCGCACCCGGCACCCTGTCCCCACTGCGCCGTCCACGGCTGGACCACGTACGTGACCTCGGTTCCGTTCAGGTCGACCTGAGAGTGATAGCTGCAGAACTGCGCTTCGGTGCTGCCCGAATCGCTGTTGGCCGAGCACAGGTGGCCAGCGGCGTCGAGGCACACCTCGACGCCCGGCGGGAGCAACACGTCGACGAGCGGCGACAATTGCTTCCCGGATACCGAGACCTCTCCGCCAGGCAGCCCCATCTGCGGCAGCATGCCCTGAAGCTCGCTCTTGATCTGGGCATCGGTGAGGCACACATCGTTGGCCGTGGTGCTGATCGGACCGTTCGGTTGTCCCGTCCACACGTTGTTGCCGGACTGCGGGCATCCATTGGCGGGATAATCGTTGCCCGCGCCGCTCGGATGGTTGGCGCCGAACTGGCACGTGTAGCCATTGTCGCCCGGATCGCCGCTGTTGTTCCCGTAGTCGATGCACCCGCCGGCGAACACGGAGGTGTTGGCGGCCCGGCCGACGATCTGGCCGTTCGAGCTCTCGGTGTACTGAGGCGTGACCGCGAACGGCGAGCTGAAGCTTCCGCTGGCAGCCGCGACATCGCTCAGGAACTGCTCGACGTACTGCCGCGTGCTCGACCAGTAGCGCCGGTCGGGATCCCACGTCAGAACGTACGTTTCGTTGCCCTGGAGCACCGAGCCGCCGTGGTAGCAGAGGGGTGATACAAGTCCGGTGCTCTGCCACGTCAGCTCTGGCGCCAGCGACGGATCGTTGCAGGCACCGTTCCAGTTGTCCTGGAGGCTGCCCGGCAGGCTCGTGTTCGGAACGAGCGCGACGCCGTAGTTGGTGCCGGCGTCGTTGGCGACGACCGCCTGCGCGCCGGCCGCCACGACCAGCGAGGCGACGAAGGTGCAGGACAGCGCCAGGAGCATCCGGCGAGCGGTGAGCGAGAAACGGCGCATATCAGCTACCTCCAACCGTGAGATTGCGCAGGTCGACGACGGCGCCGACGCTCGGGTCGTACTGGAACAGGGACAGGGCGCTCAGCGGCGAGCGGCTGAGCAGTTCGCGGCCGACCTTGGACGCGTTCTGACGAGCCGTGTTGGCGGCGGCCACCGACGGATGCTGATCGACCGTGATCGAGTTCACCGAGAACAGGGCAACCGGGGTCGAGCCGGAGCCGGCCTGCTTGGAGACGCCCTCGGTCTGGCCGGGGGCGAGCGTCACGATCTCGCAGTCGATCGGACCTGGGGTGCAGGTGCCGGCGCCGCTGACGACGGTGCCCGGCTCGACCGCGAACAGGACGCTGTGAGCGCCCTGCAGCACGCCGAGCTCGACGAGCATCGGCTGCTGCTTGCTCGGCAGGATGCTGAGCCGCTCGAGCGGATCGATTGTGTTGATGCCGCCACCCGAGGTCGTGATCGCGAGCGACACGTGATAGGACTGGGTCGCGGTCAGGCCGGTGGGCGCAGGCGTGGACGGCGCCGGCGGCGTAGCGTGCGTGCTCGGGGTCGTCGAGGTCACGGGGGCTGGAGCCGACGAAGCCGGCGCGCTGCTCTCACCGCTCCCGCTGCTCGAGCTGCCGGCGCCACCGGTCGACGTGTCCGTGGACGCGGTCGTGGTGGTCGTGGGCACCACCGCGGTGGTGGTCGTCGTCTTGGCGATCTCCTGCGGGGTGAACGGATTGCGGCCCTTGCCGGTGAGCTTGGAGGTGGCCGGCGTCGTCTGTACCGAGATCGCGGGAAGCGTGGTCCCCGAGGAGTACGGCAGCGGACCGGTGGGCGGGTTGACGATGTCCGTCGGCGCCTTCTTGGTCAGCAGTACCGGCACCGCCACCAGGGCGATGATCAGTACCAGCGCGATCGGCCAGAGCTTGCGCTCCAGCAGCTCTTTCAGCATGTTGCGGGGGACGCTCATCGCAGCACCGGGGTGATCGCCGCAGCGGGCGGGGTCGAAGTTGAACTAGAGGATCCGGAGGTCGAGGCCTGAGACTGGGTGGTCGGCGCGGGGCCGGCGGGCGTCGCGCCACCGAACGTGCCCTCGGTCGGCGGGACGATGTACGTCGTCGCCGAGACGGTCGCGGTGATCTGCGGGAAGCCGGTCGGTCCGGGCACGAGGTTGATCGCGTTGATCGACATCAGCCGACCGCGGATCGTCAGCGTGCTGTTGTCGCCGGTCACGAACTCCTCGAGCCGGTTGAAGAAGCTCGACAGGTTGAAGTAGTTACCGGCCAGCGTCACGCTGAACTGCTCGGTCGGGAGACCGGCCGCACCGACGCTCGCTCCCGGGGGAAGCTGCGGCGCCGGGGTCGTCGTGCTGCCACTCGAGCTTGTGCTCGGCGCCGAGCTGCTGCCGCCACCGGTCAGCTGCAGGCCGCGGAAGCTCACGTGCGCCGCGGAGGCCGCGCTCTGGACCTGGTAGATCAGCGAGGGGACGTCGTCGTCCGGCGGGACAGCCTCACCGAGTTTGGCCAACTGGGCGTACTGCCCGGCGAACGCGCGGCGCGCGCTCATGCCGGACGCCACCTGGCCCTCGGCGGTCGTCAGCTGCGACTGCTCGCTCGAGATCTGGGTGCCGAGGGTCGACGCCTGCGAGCGCTTGGGCGACACTACGAGCAGCCAGCCGGCCACGATGGCGCCGAGCGCGAGGACGACCATGATCACGGTGCGGTCGCGGGCGGTCACTGGGTGCCTCCGGTGGTCGAAGTGGTCGTTCCGCTGATCGAAGTAACCCCTTGCGCGCCGGCATTGGCGATGGGCGTGAAGAAAACGGTGAGGTCGAAGGTGGGGGCGTTCGCGGGGCAGCCCTGCGAGGAACCGGAGCTCGTCGGGGTCGCCGCGCCGGTGATCTGCGAGTCGCTGAACGACACGCGCGTCACACCGTTGATCAGGCGCAGCCGCGACATCAGGCGCGCGACGTCGTCCTGGTTGGCGGTGCAGCCGCTCAGCTCGAACGCGGGCGCGGCGACGTCGGCGCGCAGCGCGCTGCCCGCGCCGCCGCCACCGGCGCTGGCGCCCGGCACGACCGTGCCGACGACCGACTGAAGCGTCGTGTCGGCCGGGACCACCTGCGCGAGGTTCACGAGCGCGGAGTGCCAATCGAAGCGCGCGGAGGCGATCGACTTGACGGTCCCGATGCGCGTCTGCGCGAGCGAGGAGAACTTCGAGAACTCGCCGAGACGGTTGGCCGCGGCCTGCTCCTGGGCGACCTGGGTCTTCAGGCTGGAAAGCTTGGCGGTCCGCGAGGAGATCGAGTTGCCGGTGAGCACGTACAGGGTCACGAGCACGACCGCGGCCGCGAGGAACCCGAGCAGCACAAACACCGGCACCTGCATCCCCGTCGACGGACCACGGGAGCGCCCGCGCGATTCCGTCGGAATCAGGTTGACGGCTCTCATGAGGGGATCTCCTCGACGGTCAGGCCCGCGGCGACCGCGAGACGGCCGGCGTCGACGCCGCCGAACCCGCCGGGCTGGCCTTCCTGGACCACGCCGACCTCAAGCGGAAGTCCGACCTCCTCGCCGAGCTGCTCGGGAAAGCCGGGGATGGCCACGGCGGGGCCGGTGAGCACGACGCGCTCGACCACGGCCGAGGCGTCCTGCATGGCAAGGAAGTCGAGCGAGTTGCGGACCTCGTCGGCGATCCTGCGGACGCCGTCGCTCAGCACTTCGCGCGCCTCGGCGACAATGTCGGCATCGCCCTCCACCTCGTCGACCGGCGTCAGCAGGCCGACGTGCCGGAGCCAGCCGTGGGCGTGCTCGAGCGTGAGTGCGCGGCGCTCGGCGAGCTCGCCGGCGATCGACTCGATGCCCTGGCCGGCGACGCGTGTGAACGCGCAGGTCGGTCCCATCGCCACGGCGAGGTTGGTGAGGCCACCGACGCTGGTGTAGAGCGTGGCGCCCGTCAGCTCGGGGCGGTACAGCGCGCGGATCATCGCGAACGCCGACAGGTCGACGCCCGTCGGCCGGAGCCCGGCCTTGCGCGTGGCGTCGAGCAGGCGCTCGATCATGTCGCGCCGGGCGGCGACGACGACGACGCGCGTCCGCGGACCATCCGGGGTCTCGACGACGCCGAGCGAGTGATGCTCGAGCACGGCCTGCTCGAGCGGCATCGGGATGTGGTCGGGAGCCTGGAAGCGGATCGCGGAGTTGATCTCCTTGGCGCCCTTGAGCGGCGGAAGGTCCAGGGTGCGCATCACGATGCGCTGGTTGGCGACACCGAGGCGCACGCGCTTGCCGAGCTTGTGCTCGGCGAAAAGGTCACGGAGCGAGGAGGCGAGCGTGTCGACGTCGACCACCTCACCGTCACGGACGATGCCGGCGGGGAGCGGCGCGGTGGCGGCGCGCTCCACCTTCACCTGGCCGGGGCGCGCCTCGACGGCGGCCACGTAGCCGGGCTCGATGTCGAGGCCGACGATTGATTTTCCTTTGGAGTAACCCATCGTGCTCAGGCCAAGTGATCGGCCGATACCCCCGCCGAGTTGAGGCCATCCACCCGAGGTTGGACGGTCTCGTCGTTCTCGCGGCGGCGGAGCAGCCTGCGCGCGGGCTGCTCGACGAGGTAGAAGCTGGCGGCGCCAAGGATCAGCGCCGCCGCCACGACGGCAAGCCAGACGAGCGCGAGCGCCGCGGTCGATGCGTCAGTCGGTCGCGGCAGAATGGCGCGCTCGATCAGCTCGCGCGCCGGCAGATGCCACAGGTAGATGCCGTACGAGATCGTTCCCACCCACACGGCCACCCGGCTTTCGAACAGGGCGACCGGCGATCGACGCCGCTGCCCCGGTGCGCGGGGGACGATCACCGCGAGCACCAGCAGGCCCGAGCCGACGCCGATGGCGACGTGGGTCGCGACGCCGTACCACGGCAGGAAGATGTCTCCGTGCTGCGCCGGAACGCCGGCGAGGAACGCGGCGAAGGCGAGCAGCACGCACGCCCATGGTCTGCGGCCGAGAGCCGCCAGCGGGAATCGGGACGCGCGTCCGACTTCGAGCTCGGCCCGGAGGACGGCGAGTGCCATGCCGATCGCGAACCAGTCGAGCAGGCCCGGCACGGTCACCATCAGCGTCTGTCCGCGGTCATAGAACGGCGCAGACAGCGAGCCGGCGAGCTCGCCGCGCAGCACGAGCGAGGCGAGCGCAAGCAGCCCGATCCAGGTGAGCTGGACGCGCACGCCGGCTCGGCCCGCCCTGCGCGCGACGAGCCACGCGAAGACTGGCAGCAGCGCATAGAAGCTCACCTCGACACACAGGCTCCAGGCAACGCCAAGCCCTCCGAGGACGGTCCGCGGATCGTAGATCTGCGATAGGCCGTAGTAGCTCCAGGTGTCCCGGCCGAACACGCCGGCGGCGAACGGCCCGATCGCCACAACGGTCAGTGCCACCCAATAGGCCGGGAGGATCCTCACTCCGCGCCGCCGAGCGTAGATCCGCCAGTCGGGCAGCGTCGCCCCGTCGCGAATCGCGCGCGCGTACGGCAGGTACAGCAGCGCGCCCGAGATCACGAAGAAGATCGCCACTCCCCCCTTCAGCTCCCACAGCAGCGGCGCCAGCGACCCGGCGTGAGCGAACGCGCCCGACAGCGCCACGTGGTACGTGACGACGGTCAGCGCCGCCAGCGCCCGCAGCCCATCGAAGCCCTTTAGCTTGTGCCTGGGCGGGCCCGTGACGCTCGTCGCGCTCATCCGGCGACGGCGGCTGGAGCGGCCTCCGCCGCGCGGCCGAGCGGCACGCGAGACTCAACGGTCTCGGCCACCCCTCCCGGCTCGGCGAGGAGCGACACCCCGACCAGCGGCATGATCCAGGCGAGGTACAGGAACGCCCAGTAGTCGGCGCTCAGCTGCAGGCCGATCAGGATCGCCGCGACCAGCGCCGCCATCCGGGCGCGGTCGTGCGCGACCTCCGGCTCGAGCCGGAGCTTCACCACCGCAGCGGCAATCAGGCCGAGGACGCATGCCTGCGCCAGCGGCTGGAGGCCGTCAATCCCGAGCGCGCTCCATACGGACTGCTCGGAGCCGCGCGTGAACTGGTAGGAGACCGAGTGGAGCATGTCCTCGGGGCCGTGCAGCCCACCGAGCGCCAGCAGCAGCGCGACCATCGGCAGCGACACGAGCACGATCGCGGCGACGGCACGGGCGAGCGACCGCCCTCGGAGCGGCGCCAGCGACACCGGCACGAGCGCGAACGGCGCGAGCTTGAACCAGCCGGCGGCTGCCACCATCCCCGCGCACCAGGCCGGACGGCGCCACAGCAGCACGGCGATCGCGAGCATCGCGGCGAGCACAACGTCCGTCGTTCCGGTCGACACGGTGATCAGCAAGGACGGGAACGCGAGCCAGGCTAGCGCCGCGCGGAGCCCGGCCTCCTCGACCTCGACCGGGCGGCCCGCGCCGGACCTGCGGCGTGGCCCCGCCGCGGTCCTGAACACCGCCCAGGCGGCGACGAGCGCGGCCAGGACCGCAACCGCGAGCCCGCCGTCGACCGAGTTCCACACCGAGCGCACGGGCGCGACGAGCGCCAAGGGCGTGTACAGGGCGTAGCTCAGGATCGGATATGTGTCGCCGTGGATGACGCCCGGCGGCAGGTGTCCGTACGGCAGGACGCCGTGGATCAGCGTGGTCGCGCCCTCCATCACGGCGTAGATCACGTCGACGGCGTCGGGCGAGCTCACGCCCACCATCACGTACACGAGCGCGACGACGACGAGCAGCCAGCGCAGCCACCGCACGCGCCGGGCCGGGTCCACCCCCGGCGTGAGCGCGGCCAGCAGTGGGGTCGACGCGACAGGCCGCCCACGCGGCCTGAGAGCGCTGAACGCGCACCGCAGCAGCAGGTAGACCATCCCGGGCGCCGCGGCGAGCACGCTGGCGCTGAGATACCGATGCTGGAACAGCACGACCGCGATCACCAGCGACACCGCCGCCGCCACGTCGAGGTTGCGCAACCGCCGCCATGGACTAACGCCGGCCATCAGCACGAGCAGGGCGCACCAGCCGACGAGCAGCGCGGGTTCATAGGCGATCCAGTCGCCGTAGGGCACGGGCATGCTTCGGTCGTTCAGGGTGGACAGCACGTCCCCGTGGCGGTTGACCGCGGCTTCGGCCACGAGCTGGCCGTGGGCGAGGAAGCTGACGTGTACGAGGTTCTGGTCGATCGCCGTCGCCGTGATCTGGTTCCAGTGCGAGCCGGCCCGAGCACGCGTCACTGCCGGATTGCGCAGCGCAGCGCGGATTGCCACGCGCGGTGCCACCGCCATGCGCGCGTCGTGATGGGTAACCGTCAGCGCGGCTCCTGCCAGCAAGGCGACGAGCACGCCGGCCAGGAGCGGTAGCACGCGCCGGCGCCGGTCAACGTGACGGCCGAGCGCGAGCATCACAGCCCGGCGTGCAGGTACCAGTGCATGATCGCCGGGCCGGCGAGCAGGCCGACGACGCCACCGAACGCGAGGAACGGTCCGAACGGCAGCGCGGTCTTGCGACCCTTCTCGACCCCGAGGCGCGCCATCACGACCGCGCCGACAAGCGTCGCGGTGAGGACGCCGACGAGGATCGCCACCGCGACCGAGCGGCCGAGGAACAAGCCGAGAACCGCCGCCAGCTTGACGTCGCCCATCCCCATCCCGCGGGGATAGGCGAGCAGGAACGCCAGCAGGAACCCGCCCGCGGCGGCGCCGGCGATCAGCTGCTCGGGCACCCCTTTGAGGTCGAGCGCGACGCCGATCGCGACCGCGGCGATCGCGGCCGGAAGGGTGATCTTGTTGGGGATGATCCGGTGGTCGAAGTCGATCAGCGCGACTGGGACAAGCACGGCGACCAGCACCAGCCCGAGGACGACGTCGGCCGGCGAGTGCTTGGTCAGCACGACGGCAGCGGCCAGAGCCGCCGTCAGCGCCTCGACGATCGGATAGCGCGGCGAGATCGGGATCCGGCAGCTGCGGCACCGCCCGCGCAGCCACAGCCAGCCGAGTACGGGCACGTTGTCGTAGGTTTTGATCGCGGTCTCGCAACCGGGGCAGCGCGAGCCGGGGTGCACGAGCGATTCGCGGCGCGGCAGCCGGTAAGCGACGACGTTCAGGAACGAGCCGATCGTGGCGCCGAACGCGCCCGCGACCGCGGCTGCAAACGCGAGTGGCATCGCGCGCTCGTCACGCCGCCCCGGCGAGCACGGAGGCCGGCTCACCCGGCTGGACCTCGTCGGCTCGATCGGGCACTGACGGGTCGGCCGCCGGCGCGTCCGCGCCGAGCACGGCGATCAGGACGAGAGGCAGGAACCACACGATGTACAGGTAGAACCAGTGGAGCGCCGGCAACTGGACCGCGATGATCACGGCCGCCCCCAGCGCCGCCACCTGGGCCGGCGTCCGGGCGCCGCGCGGGCGGAAGGCGACCAGCACCGCGAGGATCACGGCGAAGGCCGTGACCGCGTCCTTGATCGGCGAGAGCGCAGGGTGGAGTGCCCAGATCGAGAAGATGTCGGTTCGGGTGAGCTGGTAGCCGATCGTGTGGTTCCACATCTCCTTGAGGCCACCCGACGGCAGGAACAGTGCGATCGAGGCCCCAGCCGCGATCACGAACCCGGCCAGCACCTTGCGAATCGTCTGCTGATCGGCGTCGCCGCGTCCGACCGCGACGAGCGGGAGCAGGACCGCCGGGAAGAACTTCGCCGCGGCTCCGAGTCCCACGAGCACGCCGCGCTTGATCGGCTTGGACAACACCAGCATGGTCAAGACCACCAGCAGCGCGACCAACTCGTCGTTGGTGCTCTTCTCCACGTCGAGCAGGCTCCAGGGGCAGGCGGCGAACAGCCATGCCAGCAGCAGCCCGAGGCGGCGTCCGTCGCGGCCGGAGCGCAGCCGCATCCCGACCACGATCAGGCCGGCGATCGTGAGCAGGTCGAAGGTGATCGTCGCCGCCCGGGCCGCCGGCAGGTAGTTCCACGATCCGGGCCAGATCGCCTCGAACGGAACGTACACGAGGTAGTTGATCGGGCCGTAGGTGTCGCCGTGGCCGAGCGAGAAGTAGTAGATGCTCTGCCCGTGGAGGATCTTGTACGCCCCGAGCACCGACGCGGTGGCGACGTCGAGGACCCCCGCCGGGTGGAGCGTGATCACGATCCGCGCGACCACCAGGGCCAGCAGGCCGATCGCGAGGACCACGGTCGGCAGACGGCAGTCGATGCGGCCGCCGAGCGGCCGCGCCCGGAACCCCCGAATCAGCATCCTCACCATCAGGTAGACGAGCACCGGGTAGAACGCCCACACGCTCGGCTCGAGATGGGTGGTGTCGAACAGCGCGTACGACACCCCGAATCCGAGCAGCATCGCGATGTCGAGGCGGTCGAACCACGAGCGCGTGCGCAGCAGGAGCAGCGGCAGCAGGAACATCGCCGTAAACGATGCGAGCACCCAAGGGTTGTCGAAGATTTGCCCGTAGTGGCCCCGGGCGTAGTAGCCCAGCATCAACGGTCCGGTGTACGTCGGGCCGAGCTGGCCGTGAGCGCCGACGACCTGGTCGGCGATCAGCTTGCCGTGTGAGAAGAAGTAGATCTCGTAATGACTGTGGACCCACTCGTACACGTTGATGTCGAGCGGGTGATGGGCACGGTGGATCGCCTGCATCTTGGGCGCAGTCTTCGCGATCCCAATCGCCTGCGTGGGGTCGATCGTGAACCCGCGCGGAGTCGCTCCCCAGTTCGTGTCGACGAAGATTGGCGCCGCCACGTCGGGCGGGGGTGCCGGCGCCGCGGCGCTGGCCGCCGCCGGCGCGACGATGCACGCCAGGAACGTCACCGAGAGGAGCGCGAGGATCAACCGCCGCATGTGCCTGTAATCGGCCGACCCCCCGCTGGGCTTAAATGCGCCGAGGCGGCCCGCAGGCCGCCTCGGTCACTACCGGTTGGTTGGATTCTGACTACCAGGTGCTGCTGCTCGAGCAGGCGCCCGTGCCGGCCGGAGAACAGCTGAACGTCTCCGTGCCGTTGTTGTTGGTCAGCGTGAACAGCGCGGTATCGGTCGGCGACTCGCCAACGACCGTGTAACCGCTCGTGGTACCACTGGCCGACTGCAGGTAAGCCTGGCCATTGCCCGTGTTGGTGTTCAGCGCGGGCGTGATCGAGTTCAGCACCGAGGTGCCGATGCCGGAGTAGCTGCCGTTGTTGTCGGTAGCGTACGTCTCGGCGGCCGTGGCGGCGTTCCGCGCCAGAGACTCGGCCGATGCGTCATTGGCCTTGCTCTTCTGGTTGAGGAACGTCGGAATGGCGATCGCGGCGAGGATGCCGATGATCAGAATCACGACGAGGAGCTCGATCAGGGTGAAACCCTTCTCACTCTCGGCGCGACGGCGCAACTTATGAAGCATGGAGCCCTCCTGGGATTTTGATTGGGTCTGTCTCGCCAGATCCAAGGCCCCAATCGGGAGTCATCCATGACTAAGTCAAATCTCCGTATTGGTGGCAGCCCGGCTTCCTCTCGATCCATTCGGGAGGACCGTGGCTTTGCGTCCCACCCTCGCGGGTGGTTTGCCCTTGGCACCTGAGTGACTCTGGCACCCCAGATATCGACACCGTAAACCCGGAGCCTGACGTCTTTGGACGTTTGTGCGACGCCGCGGTTTAGGATCAGCCGGCCGGGGTACCGGCGGCACCGGGGTCCTCGGGACCGGCCTTCTGCGCATCGCGCCCCAGTTGGAACACCCCGCTCCCCCCGCACCACGGACAAACGACCCCATGCGGCTCCCCCCCAAGCCCAGAGATCAACCGCCCCGTGCCGTGGCATGGCGTGCAAGTGGCCCTGGCGTCGTCAGAGGTAGCGCTCACAGGCCCCACGATACCCGTCCGGGCGCCACGGCTCCGGAGTGAAGCAGGGTCTGCGCGAGGAGGCCGGGCGTCCCGACCAGAGGCCCTCGCGCCCGACAGCGCTAGGCCTGCGACTCCGAACCGGAGGCGCGCGGGCCTCCTGGGCGGGACGCGCGGCCTATTTAATCGAGTTGTAGACGCTGAAGAGCGGCAGGTACATTGAGATCACGATGACGCCGACGATCCCGCCGACGAAGATGATCATGACCGGCTCCATGATCGAGGTGAGCGCCTTGACGGCGGCGTCGACCTCTGAGTCGTAGAAGTCTGCGATCTTCTCGAGCATGTTGTCGAGCGCACCGGTCTCCTCGCCGACGCCGACCATCTGCGACACCATCGCCGGGAACGCGGAGCACTGGCGCAGCGGCGCCGAGATTGTCCCGCCTCCCTTGACCGACGTGATCACGTCGGCCATCGACTTCTCGATCACGGCGTTGCCGGCGGTCTTACCAGTGATCTCGATCGCCTGCATGATCGGGACGCCGGCAGAGGTGAGTGCCGACAGCGTGCGCGACCACCGGGCGATCGAGACCTTCTGCACAACCTCGCCGATCTTCATCGGGATACGCAGCTTGAACGCATCCCACTTGTCGCGTCCGCGCTGTGAGCGCTTGACTGACACGAACGCGCCGATGCCGGCGGCGACCACGACGATCAGTATGTACCACTGGTGAGTGACCAGGTGAGAGAAGTTCACCATGAACTGTGTCAGCGCTGGCAGCTTGCCGGGGAACTGCTTGAACACGCCGACGAACACCGGGATCAGGAACGCCACCAGAGCCATCAGCACGCCGATCGCGAACGTGATGACCAAGGCCGGGTAGATCATCGCGGAGCGCACCTGGCGGCGCAGCGCAGCATCCTTCTCGAGCTGGTCGGCGACGCGCAGCAGGCACTCCTCGAGCACACCACCGGTCTCACCCGCGCGCACCATCGCGACGTACAGCGGCCCGAACACCTTGGGATGCCGCGCCATCGCGTCGGACAGAAGCAGACCCGCCTCTACATCGTGGCGGACCCCGGCGATCGTCTCGCGCAGCATCTTCGACCCGGTCTGCGTCTCGAGCACGTGCAGCGCACGCATGATCGACATGCCGGAGGTGACCATCGTCGCCAGCTGCCGCGAAGCCACCGCCAGATCCTTGGCGTTGACCCGCGCGAACAGCTCGATGTTGAGCTCCTTCGAGCGGTACTTGTGGGCGATGTCGACGACGACGAGGCCGCGCTCCTTGAGCTGGTCGGCGACCGCCTGCTTGGAGTCGGCGTCGACTTCGCCCTTGGCCTGGACCCCGGCGAGGTCCATCGCCTTGAAGACATACGTGGCCATGGCTTATGCGGCCGCCTGGTAACCGCCGCCGGCGCCGATGCCGGCCAGCAGCCGCCGCAGCTCCTCGGGGGCGTGGGCGCGGGACTCGGCAAGCTGCCGGTTGACCTTGCCGGCGCGGACGAGCTGAGCGAGCGCGGAGTCCATCGTCTGCATCCCGTGGGAGGCCCCGGTCTGTAGCACGGAGTAGATCTGATGGGTCTTGGCCTCGCGGATCAGGTTGCGAACCGCCGGCGTCGGGACCAGCACCTCGGCCGCGACGACGCGGCCGGCGCCGTCCGCGGTCGGCAGCAGCGTCTGGGTCATGATGCCCTGGAGCGCCACCGACAGCTGCGCCCGCACCTGACCCTGCTGCTCGGACGGGAACACGTCGATGATGCGGTCGATCGTCTGCGGAGTGTCCTGGGTATGGAGTGTCGCGAACACGAGGTGGCCGGTTTCGGCCGCGGTCAGCGCGGTGCCGATCGTCTCGAGGTCGCGCATTTCGCCGACGAGGATCACGTCGGGGTCCTGACGGAGTGCGGCCTTCAGCGCATCCCCGAAGCTGAGCGCGTCAGATCCGAGCTCGCGCTGGTTGACGATGCACTTCTTGTGATGGTGGAGGAACTCGATCGGATCCTCGACCGTCATGATGTGTTCCTCGCGGCTCTCGTTGATCACGTCGATCAGGGAAGCCAGAGTGGTCGACTTGCCCGAGCCGGTGGGGCCGGTCACGAGCACGAGGCCGCGCGGCTTGTTCGCGAACTCGGCGACGACCGGCGGCAGGCCAAGCGTGTCGAGCGGAACCACGTCGAACGGAATCAGACGGAACGCGGCGCCGACCGCCGAGCGCTGGAAGTAGGCGTTGACGCGGAACCGGCCGCGTCCCGGGATCTGGTAGGCGAAGTCGAGCTGCCAGTTGTTCTCGAACTTCTGGCGCTGGCCCTCAGACAGGATCGAATAGACGATCTCGCGCGTGTCGTTCGGCGTCAGGACCGGAAAGGCGTCCATCGGCACGAGGCGCCCGCGAATGCGCACGGTCGGCGGCGCACCTGCCGCGAGGTGCAGGTCCGAAGCCCGGCGGTCGATGACCTCGAGCAACACGTCGGCGAAATCGAGCTGCATTCGTATCCGTCCTTCTGCTACGTCGCTTACTTGGTTGATTTATCGGCAGGTGGGGCGATCCCGTTTACGCCTGCGCGTGGAGTTGGACGTGGTTGGACGCCTCAGGCGCGGCCGGTGCCCGTCACCGCGGGTCACCAGGATGACTTAGCCGCCGCTGCCCGTCCCGGTGACCCGGGCGATCTCGGCCACCGACGTCAGCCCGTGCTTGACCTTGTCGAGGCCGTCCTCGCGCAGCCGGCGCATTCCGCCGCGGATGGCGGCGGCCCCGAGCTGATCCGAGGAACCGCGTTCGAGCGCGAGCGAGCGGATCTCCTCGGTCATGACCATCACCTCGTACAAGCCGATCCGGCCCCGGTAGCCCATCCCGCCACAACGCACGCAGCCGCCCGGCTCGAAGGCCTCGATCGGGAACTCGGCCGGGAAGCCGTGATCGCGCAGCACCTCGGCCGGGATCATCGTCCGCTGCTTGCAGTGCGCGCACAGGGTCCGCGCCAGTCGCTGCGCGACGACGCAGTCGATCGCGGATGCGACCAGGAAGGGCTCGATCCCCATCTCGACCAACCGGGTGATCGCCGACGGGGCGTCGTTGGTGTGCAGCGTCGAGAGCACCATGTGGCCGGTGAGCGCGCCCTCGATCGCGATCTGCGCGGTCTCGGGGTCGCGAATCTCGCCCACCATCAGGATGTCCGGGTCGGCGCGCATCATCGAGCGCAGCCCGGCGGCGAACGTCAGACCGGCCTTGTTGTTGACCTGAACCTGAGTGATGCCGGCGATCTGGTACTCGACCGGATCCTCGATCGTGATGATGTTCTTCTCCGGCGTGTTGAGCTCGGCCAGCGCTCCGTACAGCGAGGTCGACTTACCCGAGCCTGTGGGGCCGGTGGTCAGCACGCAGCCGTAGGACTGGGTGAAGGCGCGGCGGAAACGGGTGAGCTCCTGCTCCTGGAAGCCGAGCTTGTCGAGCTCGAGGCGGATGCTCTCCTTGTCGAGGATTCGCATCACGACGCCCTCGCCGTGGACGCTCGGGATCGTGACCACGCGCACGTCGACGTGGCGGCCGTCGATCGTCATGCCGACGCGCCCGTCCTGCGGGATGCGGCGCTCGGCGATGTCGAGGTCGGCCATGATCTTGATGCGCGAGACGACGCCGGGCACCATCTTCTTGGGGACCGTCGTGGCCTCGGTGAGCACGCCGTCGACCCGCATCCTCACGCGCATCTCCCGAGCTGTCCGCCCGGTCGTGTCAGGCTGGGGCTCGTAGTGGATGTCTGAGGCGCCGCGCTCGGTTGCCTGCGCGATGATCGAGTGCACGAGCTTGATGACCGGCGCGTCGTCGGCCGTCTCGCGGAGGTCGACGACCTCCTCGTAGGCGGGACCCGCCTCGCTCTCCTCGACCGCCTCGGCGACTGCGTCCTCGAAGCGATTCATGCGCATGATCAGCGCGGTGATGTCCTCTGCCGAAGCGACCGCCGGCCGCACGTCGAGGTGGGTCAGCAGCGCGATGTCGTCGACCGCGAGCACGTTCGCGGGGTCCGACATCGCCAGCAGCAGCGTGTGCTCATCGAGATACGACACGGGCACGGCGGCGTAGCGCTTGGCGGCGGCCGCGCTCAGCAGGTTGGCGGCGCTCATGTCGACCCTGAACACGCCCAGATCGAGGTGATCGAGGCCGTAGCGCTCGGCGATCGCGCGCGAAAGTTCCTCCGAGGTGATCGCCTGCTGGTCGAGCAGGACCCGCTCGGCCGGGACGCCGGCCGAGCGCGCGTCCTCGACGGCGCGGCTGACGGTCTCCCGATCGGCGAACCCGAGCTCGACGACGACGTCGGTCAGGAAGCGGTTCGAGCCGCCGCGCCGGCGCGGCGGCGTGACCCCGATGGTCGTCTGGGCCGGAGCCGGAGGTCCGTCGGAGCTTGCCTCGGACTGCACGAGGCGCAATGGGGCTTCGTACTCGCTCATCGTGCTCCGGCCGCGCGCCGCATGACCTCGATTGGCGCCGCGCGACCAGTGAACATCTCGAAGCTGAGGGCGCCTTGGCGTACGAGCAATTCGCGCCCGTCGACTACCCGGACGCGGCATGCTCGTGCCGCTTGCACGAGCGAGGTCTGAGTATCGCTGTACACGAGATCAACCACGCATTCGTAACTCGTCACGTCATCGGCATCGATGGGCAACGGCTTGAACCCGTCGTGCGCCGGATCGAGGCCGACCGACGTGCAGTTGACGAGCAGGTCGGCCGGATCGGCTCGGTCGACCGGCGTCGCGCCGAGGTCCCGGCACATCTCGCGCGCGCGCTCGGGCGTGCGATTCCAGACTCGAACCTCCCGCGCGCCCGCGTCGATCAGGGCCCACACGACCCCCCGAGCGCTCCCGCCCGCTCCGAGCACCAGCGCGGTCCTACCGGCCGCGGGGAACGGCAGCGCGGCGACCAACCCGGGCGCATCGGTGTTGTCCGCGCGGACCGCGCCGCCCGGTTCGAAGATCAGTGTGTTGGCGGCGCCGATCGCACGCGCCCGGGGCGTCGGATCGGTGGCGAGCGCCAGCGCCGCCCGCTTGTGCGGAATCGTGACGTTGACGCCGCGAAATCCCGCCCCCAGGAGCGCCGTGACGGTTTCGTCGAACAGTTCCGGCGGAATCGGCAGCCGCTGGTAGCGCCAACCGGCGAGCCCGACGGACTCGAGCGCCGCGTTCTGCATCGCCGGCGACAGGCTGTGCGCGACCGGCCAGCCGACGACGCCGAGGCGGGTCCCGGGACGGTCCACCACCGCCTACGAACAGCGCTCGGGCGACTTCCCGCCGTGCGCGCTTCGCGCCGCCTGGTACTTCTGCGCGTCGGCCAGGAACTGGTTGTAGTTCGAGGTGAACACCTGCTCGCCGTTGCCGCATGGCTTGACCACGAAGTACAGGTAGTTCGTTTGCGCCGGATGAGCCGCGGCCTGCATCGAGGCCAGCCCGGGGTTGTCGATCGGAGTCGGCGTCAGACCCTTGTGGATCCGCGTGTTGTAAGGGGAGGGCGAGTTCAGCTGCGCTGCGGTCAGCGGTTGCGTGTAGTTCCCGGTCGCGTACCGCGTGGTGGCGTCGATCTGGAGCGGCATGCCGAGCCGGAGCCGGTTGTAGATCACCGACGCGATCAGCGGGCGGTCGTGGGCGGTCGCCGCCTCGGCCTGCACCATCGAGGCGATGATCAGCACGTCGTATGGGGTCAGATGCCTGCTGCGGGCGTAATCGAGGTTGACCTCGTCCCACTGCGTCCGGAACGTCTTCAGCTGATCGGTCACGAGCGCGGGGATGCTGATCGGCTCAACCAGCTGGTAGGTGTCGGGGAACAGGAACCCCTCCAGGTCGGGCGTGTGCCGGGGCGCGCCGTAGGCAGCGAAGTTGATGAGCGGTGAGTGACGCGTCGCCACGAAGTAGCTGCCCTTCACTCCCTGGGCCTTCAGCAGCGCATTGAGCTGGGCGCGGGTCCTGCCCTCGATGATCGTGATGTTGGTCACGCGCGCAGCGGTGGGCGGCGTCGTCAGCACCTTCAGCACCTTGCTGTAGGTCATGCCCTGCTGGAGGTCGTACGTGCCGGCGCGCAGGTCACCGCGCTCGCCGGCGAGCGTCGCGCGCAGGTCGAAGAAGAAGCTCGAGGAGATCACGCCGGCGTGCTGGAGCTCGTCGCCGACATCGCCGGCGGTCGAGTGCGGGGGAAGCGTGACCGTCACCGCGCCGTGCGGCGAGCCGTGGAACGGCTGGTAGAGCGCCACCAGGAACCAGATCGCGCCGCCGGCGAGCGCGAGCGCGAGCACCGCGACGAATCGGCCGCCCCACTTCCGCGGACGCGACGGGCGTGTCGGTCGTCGTCGGCCCGGCGCCGGCCTGCGCGCAGGCGTGCCGTTGGGACCGCGGCCCCGCTCGCGCCGGCGCCGGGCCTCCTCACGGTCGTCGGCAGTCCGCTCGAATCCGTCAGGCACCGTGACCGTCGCCGCCTATCTCGCTACCTGGCTGGCTGGCCAGCCAGCTTTCCAGCAGGTGTGCCGCGGCCCGCGAGTCCTCGTCCGCCCGCCCCCCGGTGCGCTCCGCCAGCCGAGTCGTGAAGCGCTCGTCGTAGAGCTCTACCGGGACCGGCAGCTCCTGCTCCAGGCGCGCCGCGAACGCGCGGGTTTCGGTCGTCTGGGCCGAGTCCCGACCCGACAGCGACAGCGGCAAACCCACGACCACGCGCTGAATCTCGAGCTCGGCGACGAGCGTGCGCAGGCGCGCGAGTCCCCGGCGTGTCGTCGGGGCCCGTACCGCTTCGACCGGGGATGCAAGCACACCGGTGGGGTCGCTGACCGCGCAACCGCACCGCGCCCGGCCGTAATCGAGCGCAAGCACGCGCATGACCTTACCCGTTGGGCCGGAGCCTGTTCCCCGTGGGGCGTGTCAAGGCAGTTGTCGCCGGGCGCACTGGTAGCGGACCATGCTTCGAATCGGGCCGGACCACTGGCTCAAACGCCGAGCGCGGTCTCGATCGCGCCGAGGGCCGCCTCGAACGCCTTCGGGAGCCCGTCGGGATCGCGCCCGCCGGCGCGAGCGAGCGTGTCCCGCCCGCCGCCACCGCCGCCGACCTCGGCCGCCGCGAGCTTGACGATCTCGCCGGCGCGAACGCCACGCTCCACGAGCGACGGGGAGACGCTCGCCACCAGGTCGACGCGGTTCTCGCCGGTGCTGCCAAGCACGATCGCCGCATCGCCGAGCTTGTTCTTGAGCCGGTCCGCGATCTCGAGCAGCGCCTTGCCGTCGGGCGCCTGCACCCTCGTGACCAGCACCCGGGCGCCGTCGCGATCGACCGCGGCCGACGCGAGCTGCTCGAGGTCGACGGCATCCTCAGTCGTGTCGCGGCGCGACGCGCGCTCGAGCTCGCGGACGCGCGAGCGCAGCTCGGTGACCGCCTCGACGGCCCGTTCGGGCGGAACGCGCAGAATTTTCGCGGACTCGGCCAACGTGCGGTCGTGATGGCGCAACAGCTCGACCCCGGCGGGCCCGGTGACCGCCTCGATCCGTCGCATGTTGGCGGCGCTCGAGCCCTCGCTCAGCACCTTGAACACGCCGATCTCGGCTGAGTTGTGGACGTGCGTGCCGCCGCACAGCTCGCGTGAGAACGACCCGTCGCCGACCTCGACCATCCGCACGACGTCGCCGTACTTTTCGCCGAACAGCGCCATCGCGCCGAGCCGCTTGGCCTCGTCGAGCGTGGTCGTGAGCGCGCGGACCGGCTGGCTCTGAAGGATCCACTCGTTCACCTGGTCCTCGATGTCGTGGAGCTCCTCTCCCGTCAGCGCCTTCCCGTGCGTGAAGTCGAAGCGCAGCTTGTCGGGGCCGACATAGGAGCCGGCCTGCCGGACGTGGCTGCCGAGCCGCCGGCGCAGCGCGGCATGGAGCAGGTGGGTCGCGGTGTGGTTGCACTCGGTCGCGTGCCGAGCCGCGCGATCGACGTGCGCCCGGACGCGCTCGCCGACCTCGATCGTCCCCTGCTCCGGGACGACCGCGAGCACCTGGTCGTCGCCGAGCCGCAGCACGTCCTCGACCCGGGCGCGACAGTCGCCGTGCAGGCACTCGACGTAGCCCGAGTCGGCGACCTGGCCGCCGCCGGTGGCGTAGAACGGGGACTCGACGAGCTTGACCAGCACGCGTCCGTTGTCGCGCTCGGCCGCGCCGATCGTCGTCTCCGAGTCGGTCGTCTCGTAGCCCACGAAATCGGTGGCGAAGCCGGCGTCGCCGGCGAGCGCCTGCGCGCGCTCGCGGAGCTCGGCGCCGACGACTGTGCGGCCGCCGGCTCGCGCCCGGTCGCGCTGCTCGTCCATCAGGCCCTCGAAGCCCTCCTCGTCGACCCCAAGGTCATGCTCGGCGACGAGCTCGAGCGTGAGGTCGATCGGGAAGCCGTAGGTGTCGTGAAGCAGGAACGCATCAGCGGCGGCGATCCCCTCGGCGCCCGTCAGGCGGGCACGCTCGATCAGCTCGTCGAGCCGCTTGAGGCCCTGCTCGAGCGTCCGGCCGAACCCCTCCTCCTCGGACTCGAGCCACTTCTGGATCGAGTCGCGCTGCTGGTGGAGCTCGCCGTACTCGGATCCCATGATCTCGGTGACGCGGTCGGCGTACACACACAGAAAGCCGGGATCGAGCTCGAGCGCGCGGCCCTGCTGGATCGCGCGGCGCATGATCCGGCGCAGCACGTAGCCGCGATCCTCGTTCGACGGGACGACGCCGTCGGCGATCAGGAAGCTCATCGCGCGCGAGTGGTCGGCGAGTATGCGCAGCGCGCGGTCGGTCGGATAGTCGTGCCCGTAGCGCCTGCCGCTCAGCTCCTCCCCCAGCTCGATCAGCGGCTGGAACTGATCGGTCTCGAACACCGACGGCTTGCCCTGGACGATCGACGCCAGGCGATTGAGCCCGAGGCCGGTATCTATGTTCTTCGCGGGGAGCGGCGTCAGCGTGTTCACCGGGTTCTGGTCGAACTGCATGAACACGAGGTTCCAGTACTCGAGGAAGCGCTCGTTGTCTCCGCCCGGAAGATCGTCGGCCTTGCCGAATTCGAGGCCCCGATCGAGGTAGAGCTCCGAGCACGGGCCGCAGGGGCCGGGCGGCGGCAGCTCCCACCAGTTCTCCGAGCGCGGGCACTCGACGATCCGCTCACGCGGGACGCCGATGTCGAGCCACGCCTCGATCGCTTCGTCGTCGGGCCCGATACCGAGCTCGTCGTCGCCGGAGAACACCGTGATCCATATCTGGTCGGCCGGGAACCCGAACCCATCGGTCGAAAGCTCCCATGCGAACCGCGTCGCCTCGCGCTTGAAGTAATCGCCGAAAGAGAAGTTGCCGAGCATCTCGAAGAACGTGAGATGTCGAGAGGTCGTGCCGATGATGTCGATGTCGACCGTGCGGAAGGTCTTCTGGCAGGTGGTGACGCGGGGATGCGGCGGCGGCTCGAGACCTTGGAAGTACGGCTTGAGCGGATGCATGCCTGCGACCGTGAACAGCGCCGAGGGATCGTGTCCGGTCGGGATCAGCGACGCTGACGGCAGCCGCCTGTGGTCGCGCGCCTCGAAGAACTCGAGGTAAGTGCGCCTGATCTCGTCGGACGTCATCGGCTTGAGGGTCATCGAGTCATTGAGTGTAGGCGGACGGGCGTCGAGGTCGGACCGCTGACATCAAGCTTCGCGGGCAGTCCGCCGAAGCTGAATGGCGGTGCTTCGTTTGCGTCGCCGCATGATCATTTCCCTAGGCCTGCTCGGCGCGCTGCTCGCTCCCGCCGCCGCCCACGCCGACGCGTCGTCTGACCCCGCCGGCTTTCGCCTGGCGTCCTCGGCGCTGACCGTCAACGAGAACGCCGGTCAGGCCGTGATCACGATCGAGCGCACCGACACTAGCGAGGAAGCGCAGATCCGCTACATCACACTCGGCGACGGCGTCCCGTGCGGCCCCGCGGAGTGCACCGCGGTCGACCCCGACGACTTCACCTCGGTCAAGGGCGAGCTCGACTTCCCCGTCGGCGTCGCCAGCGAGACGTTCACCATGCCGATCGTCGACCACGGCGTGGAGACCGTCCCGAAGACAATCCAGGTCTCGCTGTTCGGCCCCTCGCCGATTGGACTGGGCTCTCCCAGCAAGGCCGTGCTCACTATCCAGGCGAACGACCCCGTCACCGCGCGCGACCCCCAGAACCCGCTGGCCCTCCCGGTCGCCCCGGGCGCGGGCAACCCGCTGTCCGGTGCGAGCTTCTTCGTGGACCCCGAGAGCGAGGCCGCGCACGCCGCGCTCCAGAACCCGGCGCTTGACGTGATCGCCCGCGAGCCCGGGACCGCCCGCTTCGGCTCGTTCAGCTTCGGCTCGAACGGGGTTCCGAACATCCAGACCGCGGTCTCGCGCTACCTCGCCCGCGCGCAGGTCGAGTCACCGGGTACGGTGCCGCTGCTCGCCACCTACCGGATCCTGCACGGGTTGTGCGGTCACGCCTCCGATTCGCCGGCGAACGCCGCCTCGTACCAGGACTTCATCGAGGGTTTCGCGCAGGGCATCGGCTCCTACCGTGCGGTGCTGTTCCTCGAGATGGACTCGATCATCACGATGCCGTGCCTCTCCCACCACGGCAAGTCGGTGCGCGAACACGAGCTCCAGGACGCCATCAATATCCTCACCGCGAACTGTCCGCACCTCGTGATCTACCTGGACGCCGGTGCCGCCGACGCGCTCTCCGCTCGAGACGCTGCGAAGTACCTCCGAGCGTCCGGAGTCGCCAAGATCCAGGGCTTCTTCCTCAATGCCACCCATTTCGACTGGACCTCGAACGAGATCCGCTACGGCAACCAGATCTCGCGCCTGACCGGTGGCAAGCACTTCGTCGTGAACACCGGCGAGAACGGTCAAGGCCCGCTCCGGCCGAGGAACATCGTGCACGCGGGCAACGAGGTCCTGTGCAACCCGCCCGGCCGCGGCCTCGGACCGCTGCCGACCGCCAGCACCGGCTACCCCAAGGTCGACATGTTCGCCTGGACGAGCAACCCCGGAGAGTCCGGCGGGAGCTGCGTCGGGGGCGCGCCGCCAACCGGCGTGTACTGGCCGGCGTACGCGGCGACGCTCGTGCAGAACGCCGACTTCGACGTGCGCTAGCGGCGCGCCGTAACGCGTAGTTTCGGCGCGCCGAAGGTACACAGTTCCTCACCGCGCCACAGGGATTCCGACCGTCGGGTAGCCCGCATCGCGATGTCTGCGGTGCGCCGATATGCACTGGTGGTGATGCTCGCGCTCGGCGCGGCCTGCGCCTCGTCGATTGCGCTCGCCTGGCCAATCTCGGCCGGGCGAGCGGCGGCGTACGACGCGGGCGGATTCCATCTGGTGTCCTCAGCCTTGTCGGTTGACGAGAACGTCGGCCAGGCCGTGATCACGATCGAGCGCGGCAATACGAGTCAGGCCGCGCAGATTCGCTACATCACGCTCGGCGACGGCGTCAAGTGCGGCGGGAAGCAGGAGTGCACCGCAGTCGATCCCGACGATTTCCACTCGGTCAAGGGCGAGCTCGACTTCCCCGCCGGCGTCGCCAGCGAGTCGTTCACCGTGCAGGTCGTCGATCACGGTGTGCAGGACGTGTCGAAGACGATCCAGGTCTCGCTGTTCGGACCGTCGCCGATCGGCATGGCCTCCCCCCGCAAGGCCGTGCTCACGATCTTGGGCAACGACCCGGTCGCCCCGCGCGACCCGCAGAACCCCCTGGACCTATCGACCATGCCGACGACCGGCAACCCGCTCACAGGCGCCACCTTCTTCGTCGATCCCGAGAGCGAGGTGGCCAACGCAGCGAAGCGTTACCCGGCGCTGAAGACGATCTCGAGTCAACCGGGCGCGGCACGCTTCGGATCGTTCAGCTTCGGTCACAACGGCGTTCCCAACATCGCCACCGCGGTGTCTCGTTACCTGACCCGCGCCTCGGTGGAGGAGCCGGACGCGGTTCCGCTGCTGGCCACCTACCGGATCGTCCACGGACTGTGCGGTCATGCATCCGATTCGCGTGCGGACATCGCGAGCTATAAGGGCTTCATCGACGGCTTCGCAAAGGGCATCGGCTCCTACCGCGCGGTGCTGTTCCTCGAGATGGACTCGATCATCACGATGCCGTGCCTATCCCGGCACGGCCAGGCCGTGCGCGAGCAGGAGCTCCAGTACGCGATCAACACCCTGACCGCCAACTGCCCGCACCTCGTGATCTACCTCGACGCCGGCGCGGCCGACGCGCTCTCCCCCAAGCAGGCGGCGAAGTACCTGCGGCGCTCGGGCGTCGCCAAGATCCAGGGCTTCTTCCTCAACGCCACCCATTTCGACTGGACCTCGAACGAGATTCGGTTCGGCGAGCAGATCTCGGCCCTTACGGGGGGCAAGCACTTCGTCGTCAACACCGGCACCAATGGCCGCGGGCCGCTGCGGCCGCCGGACATCGTCCACCAGGGCAACGAGGTCCTGTGCAACCCGCCCGGACGCGGGCTCGGACCGGTCCCGACGGCCGACACCGGCTTCCCCGACGTGGACATGTTCGCGTGGACGACCAACCCGGGCGAGTCGGGCGGTCCGTGCCGTCCGGGCGCACCGAAGACCGGCGTGTTCTGGCCCGCCTACGCGCTGATGCTGGTGCGCGACGCGAACTTCAACTCGCGGTAGCGCCGGGATTCGTCCGCGCGCACGATCGTTCCCCACCCGACCACTAGATCGCCGTCGAGCAGGCAGGCAAGCTGACCGGGAGCTGCGCCGTCGACCGGCTCGGCAAGCGTGAGCTCGAGCATGGCGTGCCGGCCCGGCCCGGGCTCGCCCGCGGCGTCGCCAGCGCCGTCGCCGGCGGCGCCGGCGAGGCGGCACTCGAGCGGTCGCGACCGGTAGCGCAGCTTCACCCGGTTAACGCGGGCGCCAGCCCGGTGAAGCCGCGCGCCGCGAATGTGAACTCGGGTGGTGGCGAGCGACGATCGCGGGCCGACGATCACCTCGTTGCGGTCCGCGTCCTTGTCGATCACGTACAGGGGCTCGCCGGCCGCGATTCCGATTCCGCGCCGCTGCCCGACTGTGAATCGATGCTGGCCGTCGTGGCGGCCAACAACGTTGCCGTCGCCGTCGACGATTGACCCGCCGGCGTCGCTCAGCCCGCCGTGCCGGGCCAGGAACCGGGCCCGCGTGGTTCCGGCGAGGAAGCACAGGTCCTGGGAGTCGGCCTTGCTCGCGACCGGCAGCCCGGCCGTCGCGGCGATCCGCCTGACCTCGGGCTTGGTCAGCTCCCCGAGCGGGAACCGCATGCGGGCGAGCGACGCTGGCGAGAGCGCGGCGAGCATGTAGGTCTGATCCTTGGCGGGATCGGCGGCGACCCGTAGCAGCGGGCCGGCGGCGTCCTCGGACTCGGCCACCCGGGCGTAGTGACCGGTGGCCAGCTCCGCACAGCCAAGTCGGTCGGCGAGGTCCAGCATCGCGTCCAGACGGACGTGGCCGTTGCAGCCGACGCATGGGTTCGGAGTCTCGCCGACCGCGAACGAGGCGATGAACGGCTCGACCACGCCGGCGCGGAACTCGTCGCGCAGATCGATGGTGAAGTGCGGGAGGCCCATCGAGTGCGCGAGCGACCGCGCCTGCGCGACCGCCGAGGCCGAGCAGCAGCTGCGCTCGGCGTCGTTCTCGGTGTCGGACCAGAGCTCGAGCGTGACGGCTATCGCCTCGCTCTCTCGCGCGCACAGCAGCGCCACCACCGAGCTGTCGACGCCGCCGCTCATCGCGACGAGCGTGCGCCGTGGCGCAGACACGGCCGGCGGGGACAGGCGCGCGCGACCTCGCACCGCGGCCCCGAGGGCGCGGGCGAGCGCGTCGGCTGCGACCTCGGCGGCGTGCAGCTTGCCCGGGCTGAGACCGCCCAGCTCAGCGGCGATCTGCGCCGCCCCGATCCGCGCTGCCTCGAGCACCGAGCTTCCGCGCACGAGCGTCACCGCGGCGCTCCCGGCGGCCGTCGCGGCGCCGCAGCCGTGCGCGTCGAATCCGGCGTCGGTGACCCGGTCGCCCTCGACGCTCAGCGACAACGCGACCTGGTCGCAGCACGCGCCGCCGTCGACGGTCGCCGTGAAGGCGTCATCGGGCCGCCGGTGGTGGCCCTGCGGCGAGGTCAGGTGATGCTCGAAGGCGATGGCATCCATCGCCCGCGAGGATAGAACCCCCTACTTCGCCGGTAGCGCGTCGTCGACTCGCTGGCTGATCTCGAGCGTGTCGGCGAACCCGGTGATCGTGGTCGCCTGCCGGCTGCCGTTGATCAGGACCAGGGTGGGAGCGGTGACGACGGGGATCTGCTGGGTGATGACCGCGAAGTTCGTGAGCTCGCTCACCGGCACCGCGAGCTTGACGACGCTGCCGCCGTGCGTCGGCACGGACGAAAGCTCGTGTTCCATCGCCACGTCGTCGGCGGCGGCGGGGTTGTAGAACAGCACGGCCACGACCTTGTGCGCGACGATCGCGCTCGTGATCAGGCTCACCTGCTGAGCCGCGGACACGGTCTTCGCGGGGGCGACCTTCGCCTCGGCCGTGGACTTTGCCGGCTTCGCCGGGGTGGCGATCTTCGGCGACGCGGCGGCCTTCGGCGACGCGGTCGCGGTCTTGGCCGGCAAGGCGGTCTTCGCCGGGGCGGTGGTCTTCGCCGGCGTCGGCGAGGCCGGCGCGGCGCCGGTCTTGGTCGGCGCGCCGAGCCGCGCGTTGGCGGCGTTCGAAGTCGCGACGGCCTGATGCGCCTTGTTGATCGCCGACTGGTAGGTACCGACGCCCTGTGATCCGCTGCTCGTCGACGGGCCTGGCTTCAGCTCGACGTACCACAGGCCGAATGCGGCCAGGGTCGCGACGAGCAATCCGATCATTGGTCTCGGCAGACTTGCCATCTCAAGCTCTTGTTCGGCAGCTTGAGGTCCGCTTTTGAGCCCCCCTGGACGGGAACGGACAAACGGAGTCGCGTTATAAGAGCCTGAGGCCGAGCTCGCGCAGCTGCGTCGGGTCGACCGGGGCGGGCGCGCCGGTGAGCGGATCGGTGCCGCTGGCGGCCTTCGGGAACGCGATCACGTCGCGGATCGAGTCCACGCCGGCAAGCGCGGTGATGATCCGGTCGATGCCCATCGCGATTCCGCCGTGCGGCGGGGCGCCGTAACGGAGTGCGTCGAGCAGGAACCCGAACCGCGCCTGCGCCTCCTCGGGCCCGATGCCGAGCAGCTCGAACACCTTCTGCTGAACCTCGATGCGGTTGATACGAATCGAGCCGCCGCCGATCTCGGCCCCGTCGAGGACGAGGTCGTACGCCTGCGAGGTGAGGTTCGCCGGGTCGTCGAGGTTGCCGGAGGGCGAGGTGAACGGGTGGTGCGCGGCATCCCACCGTTCGGCCTCCGGATCCCAGAAGAATGCCGGGAACTCGACCACCCACAGGATGTCGTGGCGGCCCGCGGGGATCAGGTCGAATCGCCGCGCGATCTCCATCCGCAGCGCGCTGAGCGTCTGGCCGGCCGTCGTCAGCTGGTCGGCGACGATCAGCAGCAGATCGCCGGGCGAGCCGTCGAGGCGCTGCGTGATCGCAGCGATCTCCTGCTCTGTGAGGAACTTGGCGACCGGCGAGCGCCACCCCTCGTCCAGGACGAACGCCCACACGAGCCCCTTCGCGCCGTGCTGCTTGGCCAGCTCGGTCAGCGCCTCGAGGTCGGATCGGGGCAGCTCGCGCGGCCCGGCATTGATCCCGCGGACAACGCCGGCGGAGCCGAGCGCGCCGGCGAACACCTGGAACTCGGTTCCGGCCAGCGCCTCGCCGAGATCGTGCAGCTCCAGGCCGAAGCGTGTGTCGGGCCGGTCGATGCCGTACCGCGAGACCGCCTCGGCGAACGTCATCCGCGGCCACGGTGGAGACGCGACGTCGAACCCCTCCCGCTCGAACACGGCTCCCATCACCGCCTCCATCATCTCGATCACGTCGTCCTCGTCGACGAACGCCATCTCGACGTCGAGCTGCGTGAACTCCGGCTGGCGGTCGGCGCGCGTGTCCTCGTCGCGGAAGCAGCGCGCGATCTGGTAGTAGCGCTCGAACCCGCCGATCATCAGCAGTTGCTTAAACAGCTGCGGCGACTGGGGCAGCGCGTAGAACGAGCCCTTCTGAATCCGCGCCGGCACCAGATAGTCGCGCGCGCCCTCGGGCGTCGAGCGGGTTAGGTAGGGCGTCTCGATCTCGAGGAAGTCGCGCTCGTTTAGGACCTCGCGCATCGTCGCGACCGCGCGGTGGCGGAGCGCCAATGTCCGCTGCATCTGCGCGGTGCGCAGATCGAGCGAGCGGTACCGCAGGCGCAGGATCTCGTCCACGCTCGCGGCTTCGTCGAGCGGGAAGGGCGGTGTGTCGGCATCGGCGAGGATCTCGAGCTCGGAGACCGCGAGCTCTATCTCGCCCGTGTTGAGGTTCGGGTTGACGTTCTGGGGGTCGCGGCGGGTGACAGCTCCGCGCGCGCTGATCACGTCCTCCGAGCGGAGCTTGTGTGCCTCCTGATGGGCGGCAGGAGCGTTCTCGGGATGGAACACGAGCTGCACGATGCCCGACCGGTCACGCACGTCGATGAAGATCAGGCCGCCGTGGTCGCGGCGGCGATGCACCCAGCCGGCCACGCGTGCCTCGGTGTCCGCCCGATCGGCTGTCAGCTGGCCGCACCAGGCGTCGCGATACCCGTTCGGCCGCGGCGCGCGCTTCACGGCAGCCGTCCCCCGCGGAGGATCTCCGGGATCACGTCGCCGACGCCGGTGTCGTGCTGCTCGCCGGACTCCATGTCCCTGAGCGTCGCGACGCCGTTGTCGCCGATGATCGCGACGTACCGGGCGCCGATCCGGTCGGCGTGCTTCAGCTGCCCCTTCAGCGAGCGGCCGGCCAGCTCGAGCTGCGCCGCCAGGCCCGCGCGCCGGGCCTCGAGGGCCAGGTCGAACGCCGTGCGCGCGCCGTCGCGCTGGGCGAGCGCGACGAACAGGTCGACGAGCTCGGACGCGGGCGGGAGCTCGCGCGCGGACAGCAGCATCCGGTCGACGCCGGCGGCCCAGCCGCAGGCCGGGGTCGGAGGCCCGTCGAGGAGCTCGATCAGGCCGTCGTAGCGGCCGCCGCCACCGACGCCGGACTGGGCGCCGAGCTCGTCGCTGGTGAACTCGAACACCGTGCGCGTGTAGTAGTCCATCCCTCGCACCAGCGTCGGGTCGAGCTCATATCGCAGCCCGGCGTCATCGAGCAGGCCTCGAACCCGCGCGAAGTGCTCGGCATCGTCGGGGTCGAGCCGGTCCAGGAGCTTCGGCGCATCGCGCATCACCGCTCTGGTACCCGCGTCGCTCGAGTCGAACGCCCGCATCGGGTTCAGGTCGATGCGGTTGCGTACCTCGTCGGACAACTCGTCCTCGTGCGCGCGCAGAAACGCCACGAGCTCCTCGCGATACTCAGCGCGGGTGTCCGGCGTGCCCAGGCTCGACAGGCGCAGCCGGGTCCCCTTGACGCCGACGGCGTCGAGCAGGTCGGCCATCAGCACGATCAGCTCGGCGTCGGTCTCGGGGGCTTCAGAGCCGATCGCCTCGGCCCCGACCTGCCAGAATTGGCGGTAGCGGCCCCGCTGCGGGGCTTCGGCGCGGAAAAACGCCCCGAGGTACCAGAGCTTCACGGGCTGGGCGAGCTTGCGCATCCCGTGCTCGAGGTAGGCGCGGCAAACGGGCGCGGTCCCTTCCGGCCGTAGCGTCAGCGAGCGACCGCCGCCGTCGTCGAACGTGTACATCTCCTTCTGCACGATGTCGGTGGTCTCCCCCACCCCGCGCGCGAACAGCTGGGTCGCCTCGAATATCGGCGTCTCGATCCGCCGGTATCCGGCCGCGCCGAGGATCCGCTCGGCTTCGGCCTCGACCAGCTTGCGCTGCTGCGCTGACTCCGGAAGGATGTCGAAGGTGCCGCGAGGGGCCTGAATCACAGAGGGCTCACCGCTCCGCGAGCTCGCGCAGGAACGGGTTGGTGGCACGCTCGCGTCCGAGTGTCGTGATCCCCATGTGGCCGGGATAGACGGTGGTCTCGGGCGAGTAGGCGCTCGTCAGGTTCTCGATCGACGCCAGCAACGTCGGCCAGTCACCGCCCGGAAGGTCGACCCGACCGACCGAGCCCTGGAACAGGACATCGCCCGAGAACAGCGCGCCCTCGTCGGCGATCGCATACGTGACGTGCCCGGGGCTGTGACCCGGGGTGAAGATCACGTCGAACGTGAGGCCGGCGAGCTCGAGCGTCTCGCCGCCGCCGACCGTATGGTCGGCCTCGTAGCTCTCAAACGGGCCGAACCCCGGCCACGGGACGTAGTCCATGACGTTCGCGAGGACCTCGACCTCCAGCTGCGGGCAGTACACGGGCGCCTTCGTCGCCGCCGCCACAGGCGCCACGGCGCCGATGTGATCGAAGTGGGTGTGCGTGACCAGGATCGCCTCGACAGTCTCGATGCCGAGGTCCTCGAGGGCGCCGAGCAGCTTCGGCGCCTCGTCGCCCGGGTCGACGATCACCGCGTTCGCCGCGTCCTTGCGGCGCACGATGAAGCAGTTCTCCTGCACCGGCCCGACGGTGAACATGCGGGCGTCGATCATTTGCGGGCGGCGGCTTGTTGCTTCTTCTGCATGCGCCGGCGGTACATCATCAGCTCGATGTAGTAGCCGGCGGGGATGTAGATCGCGAGCGCGAACAACGCGAAGAAAACCGCGCTCTCGAGCCGATGCTGCTTGGGCCCGAGAAAGGCGAGAAACAGGAACATCAGCGCCGCGGCGAGCGCGCCCCGGGTGACCGAGGCCTTCCACGTCGGCGGCGAGTTGAGCCGTTTCTCTCGAGCGTCGGTCCGGGTCTGCTTCTTGCGCTCGTCGGCTGTCGGCGGGCGACCGGTCCGGCCCCGCGTCTGGATGGTCCCGGCGGCCGTCCCGCGGTGCTTCGTGCGGCGCTTACGCTTGGTCTGGGCCATGGTGATTGCAGCTTAGTGCGTCAGGCGGGGTCGTATCCAGCGTGTCACCGGATCTCGCTCGCGCGTATCGGGTATTCAGCCCGTCAGCGCATCCTCGATTACCCGGCGGTTGGCCACCATGAGGTCGTCGGGGAACCCGTCGAACGCCGCCCGCGGAGCCAGCCCGACGAGCTCGGCCCGGCTCGGGGTGGCATGGCGGCCGATCGCCTCGACCACCCGTGCGAGCGAGGTCGCACGGTGGTCCTCGACGTTGGTCGAGACCTGGGCGACGTCGCGCGCCGCCAGCCACAGGCCGATCGCCCGGACCGATTCGAGGCCTTCCGGGCCGCTCTCGCGGATCCGCGCCGCGATCGCCCGGGCGTCCTCGAGCGTCGCCGGCGCGGCCAGCTCGACGTTGAAGGCGACGAGCGGCGGGCGAGCCGCCACCAGCACCGCGCCGGCGGTCGGATGGAGCTCGTTCGGGCCGAAGTCCGGGCGTAGCTCGCCGGATTCGATCCTTTTCGCCAGGCCGGCGGGGCCGCCCCGGCGGAGGTGGGCACGTGTACGGCCCTGCGCGAGCTCGCCGTACAGGAACACGGGGAGCTCGAGCTCGTCGCCGAGCAGGTCGCCGAGAACGAGCGCCTCCGCGCACGCGGCGCCGCGATCAGCCGGATCGAGGTACACGATCGGCGCCACGTCGATCGCGCCCACCCGCGGATGAATCCCGTCGTGGCGGTTGACGTCGACCCGGCGGATGGCCTCGGCGGCGCCGTGCACAACCGCTTGCGCGAGGCCCCCGGGTTCGCCCGCGAGCGTGAACACGCTGCGATGGTGGTCTGAGTCGGAGTGGACGTCGAGTAGGCGCGCGTCGAACGCCCGCGCGATCGCGTCGATCGCGGCCTGGTCCCGGCCCTCGGACACGTTCGGGATCGCGAGCAGCGTCACCGGTTCGGAATCGCTGACGGCGTCACGCCGGGACGGCCACTAGTCGAGCACGTAGCGGCCGCGATCGAGCACGGCTTGACCGTCCACCTCGAGGCTCGCGTCGAGGATCACCACGTCGAGATGGATCGGGACGGACACTGTGCCGCCAAGCCCGGCGCTCGCCCCGAACGCCACGTGCACCGTCCCGAGGATCTTCTCGTCCTCGAGAACGTTGCCGGTCAGTTGCGCCTTGTCGTTCGTCCCCACGCCAAGCTCGGCGAGGTTGGTACCGAGCTCGCCGTGGGCGAGCAGCAGCTCGATGTACCGCGGGCCGAGGCCGCCATCGGCCGCGACGAGCCGGCCCTCGGCGACGATCAGCGTCGCCGGCTCCGCGCTGATCCCGAGCGGGGCGAGGCTCGACGCCACGAGCGTGCCTTCTCCGAACGCCGGCGCGATGAACCCCTCGCCGCACGGCAGGTTCCCGAACGCGCCACGGGCGGCGAGGTCGCCGTCATCGGAGTTCCCCGGCCGACCGTCGAGCGCCAGCTTTAGATCGGTGCCGCGAGGGCACGAGACATGCGCCCGCGTGCCTCGGTCGAGCAGGTCCGCGACCGCGTTCGACCGGGCCGCCATCGTGTCGAAGTCGATCGCCATCGCGCGGGCGAGCATGTCCTCGGTGACGCCGGGCATCGTGGCGCCGCGCACGCCGGCGTCGCTCGCGCGCTTGCGGGCGGCTGTGTGGCTGAGCGACCGGCTCGCCGGCGCGATGAACACGTCGCACGCCGCCAGCGCCGCCGCCACCGCCGGCGGCGGCTCGGTGCCGTCGGTCGCGCGCTCGTCCATCACGATCAGCATCGCGTCGGCGCCGGCCGCAGCCGATTCCTCCCGCAGCGCATCGCCGATCGTCCGCGTCGCCGGATCGACCACGACCACCACGTCCTCTCCCGGCTTGACCGCCAGGCATCGCCGCACCACCGTCTGGACTGCGAGGGCGAGATCGCTCATGCCCGCTGGATCATATGGGCGCTCCCTGTGGATCGCCCCGGTCCCCCTGGGGGCTACACTCGCGGGCGCGCCGGAGTAGCTCAGTCGGTTAGAGCAGCGGAATCATAATCCGCGTGTCGGGGGTTCGAGTCCCTCCTCCGGCATCGTTAGTTGCAGGGGTTTTCCGCCCTCGCCAGCAGTCCGTCGGGGCAGGCGGAGAGGGTTTCCGGGTGCTCGGGGTTCGATTGGTGCCCTACTCACGTCAACCGACGCCTGAGCGTCGGCAGGTGTGTCCATATTTGTGTCCAACTCGCTCGCGCTCATGCCGCCTCACCCAGAGCGCGTTGACAATGTGCGACAATGTCGACATGTCCGTGAACGTGTCTGTCCGCTTAGACGACGGTCTCGCCGAACGGCTCCGGCTCCGCGCTCGCGCAGCTGGGGAGAGCCTGTCGGATCGCCTACGTCGCTACGCCGAGGAGGGCGCACGCCGTGACGAGCACCCGATGATCACCTTCCGCGACGGCCCAACTGGTCGACGTGCGGGTCTGATCGGCGGTCCCGACGTATGGGAAGTCGCGATGTGGCTCGATGAGCTGGGATCGGCCAAGGATCCAGCAGCGGACCTCGCCTCCGACGAAGTCGTGTCCCGCCCCCAGATTGACGCTGTCCTCGCGTACCGGGCCGCCTACCCGGACGAGATCCAGGCGAGGATCGAGCTTCACCGCAGCGACACTGCCGCGGCCGAAGCTCGGTGAAGCTCATACTCGACGAGATGTACCCGCCCGCGTTGGCCGACGGGCTCAAGGCCGTCGGGATCGACGCGGTGACGGTCGCAGACTTGCGGCTCGGCGGCAGTTCCGACGCCGAGATATTCGGTGCGGCAGTCGCCAGCGGCCGGACGGTGCTCACCGAGAATGTCGGAGACTTCACGCGAATCACTGCCGACCACAGCACCGCCGGCCATCGTCACCCGGGCGTATTGATCGCGCTCTCGAGCCGCTTCTCGCGACGCCCGGCCGGCATCCCGCGCCTGATCGCAGCCATCCAAGCCGTGGCCGACGAGCAGCTCGAGGACCGAGTCGTCTACCTCCGGCAGCCAGACGACCGATAGCCCGAGATCCTCTCTTCCGCGGGAGGAAGCGAACTCGTGTCTGCGTGCGCGTGCCACCGGCTTACTGCCGCAACGCCAAGATCCGACAGCCCGCGGCGGCGCTACCCCCCGTCGTCCGGAGGGGCGGCCAGGTGAGAGACGGCGCGGTCTAGCGCAACCGCAGGCTAAGCAGACACGGCGCCCCCATCCGCGCCTTGCGAGATGCGGGGGCGAGACGCGCGAAGTTGCGCAGGCCGACCAAGGGGACGTCTAGCCGAACGCCGGTGCGCGGCTTGCGACTGCTCCCACGGAAACGGAGCGGTCAGACGAGACCGCCGCTTGTTGTCCGTCTCGACGGCCAGGTCAGAGTCGCTGAACGCCGTCCCCGCCGTAGATTCCGACGATGTCCAGCTCTCGTCCTCACTCGTCAGGGTCGATCCCGGCGTGGTCATCTCTGCCGACTCAGTCGGGCCACGGGACCGTGCTACCCGTACCTCGGATTTGGGGGGTCGCACGGTGGATCTCTGCCGCGTTCGGTGCGAAGCTCGAACACGTTGGCGACCAGGGTGGTCGGCACTGAAGATCAAAGGAGGCAGTGCTATGTACAACCAGACTGAGCATCAGCAATTGACCGGGATGGCTCCGTCGGCCACCAGGGGTGCCTTCACGGTGTTCGGGGCGCGTCATGTGAAGGGCGTGGCGACCAGCCGGTGGATTGCCGCGGTCTGTTTCGTGATCGCGGGGGTGTTGCTGTTGGCGTTCGGTCACTGGTGGGGGGCGCTTTTCTTCGTGGCGGCCGGGCTGAACGGCTCGCTCGCCTACCTGGTCCCGCGCTGGAATCGGCGCCGGGATGCGCCGAACAACGCCAGACTCTCGGCGTAGGTCTCGGTATGACCGACGCGGGTCCATCGGCGGCCAGGGGGACCTTCACGGCGTTCGGGGCGCGTCATGTGAAGGGCGTGGCGGTCAGCCGATGGGTCGCCGCGGTCTGTTTCGTGATCGCGGCGGTGTTGCTGTTGGCGTTCGGGCACTGGTGGGGGGCGCTTTTCTTCGTGGCGGCCGGGCTGAACGGCTCGCTCGCTTACCTGGTCCCGCGCTGGAACCTGCTGCGGGATGCCCCGAAGAACGTCGAGCGTGTGCGCGAGCTGCAGCGATCCCGGGCTCTTGTGGTGGATGACGCGGCCGCCCGGCTGCGCCGTATCGAGCAGGACCTGCACGACGGAGCGCAGGCCCAGATGGTCGCTGTCGTCATGAAACTGGGCCTCGCTAGTGACCATCTCAGCACCTCGGCTGCCAGGCTGCAGGGCGCCGACCTCGACCGGGCCCTGGAGCTGGTCGACGCCGCCCACCGCGGAGCGATGGTGGCGATCACCGAACTGCGTGACCTGGCGCGGGGGATCCATCCACCGGCCCTGGCCGAAGGCCTCGGTGCCGCCCTCGAAGGCCTCGCGGCACGCAGCGACCTGCCGGTCGAACTGGTCGTCGACCTGCCCGAGCGCCCGTCCCCTGCGATCGAGACGATCGCTTACTTCTGCGCCGCGGAGCTGCTCACGAACGCGGCGAAACACAGCGGCGCCCAGCGCGCCAAGTTGGAGGCGCTGCACCAGCCTGGCCTCGTGACGATGCGAGTCAGCGACGACGGCACAGGCGGCGCCCGGCTCGAGCCCGGCGGAGGCCTGGCCGGCCTCGCAGAACGGGTCAAGACGGTTGATGGCAGGCTGCGGGTCGAAAGTCCGGCCGGTGGCCCCACGGTGGTCACCGTCGAGCTGCCATCTCACGTCTGACGCGATAGGAGGAGCCTCGAATGCGGATCGTCATCGCCGAAGACTCCGCCGTCATCCGGGCGGGGCTGGTCGAGATCCTGGCCGACCGGGGACACGAGACGGTCGCCGCCGTGGGCGATGCCGAGGCGCTACGAGCGGCCGTGGACGAGCACGAGCCGGATGTTGCCGTCGTGGACGTGCGAATGCCGCCCGACTACACCGACGAGGGCGTCCGGGCGGCAATCGCCATCCGCCGCGACCACCCCGGCACCGGAGTGCTGGTCTTCTCGCAGTACATCGAGACCCGCCACGCCGCCGAGCTCCTCCGAGCGGCATCCAGCCGCGGTGCCGCCGGCATCGGATACCTGCTCAAGGACCGCGTCGGCGACGTCGGCGAGTTCGTCGACGCGCTGAGCCGGGTGGCAGCCGGTGGCACCGCCCTCGACCCCGAGGTCGTCACGCAAGTCCTAAGCGCCACCCGGCGCACGGATGACCTCGACACTCTCACCCCCAGAGAGCACGACGTCCTCTCCCTGATGGCCGAAGGCAGAACCAACGGCGCCATCGCCAGGACCCTCGTGATCTCCGAGCGGGCGGTCGAAAAGAACGTCGCCAACATCTTCAGCAAGCTCGGCTTGGCACCCTCAGACACTGACCACCGACGGGTGCTCGCCGTCCTCCGCTATCTGGAGTCCTGACCGTGCGTGTGCTCCAACCGGGCTCTACTACTTGAACCGGCCTTTGCCCGGCGGGCACTTCGGCCATTGCGGGCCTGGACGGGCGGGAACTTTGGCTGTCTACCGCCTAAAGTCGCCGCCGGTCCGCGGGAAGCCCCTTCTGATTGGCTGCTGCACAGCTGGCCACGGGTGGATGCAGAAGAGCCGCTTTGACTATCGATGGCACACCCGCTTTCGCACTTGGCGACGCGTACCTCGCCCGACGCAACGAGGGACCTGCTCAGCGGGGCGAGCGCGAACGCCGGCGACGTCGCTGTGCCGAACGAGCTCCCAGCGGCCGCTGAGGCGCCCTATCCGCGCGTTCCGGGGAACGCTAGCGGCGCAGCGAGATGCTCGTGCCGGAAGGAGAGCAGGGGTAGCGGCCCTGGACAACGGTGGCAAGCTCGGGCGTTCCGTTAAGCGCGCTCGCCTGGCGAGCGAACGCAGTGATCGCGTGGCCCCGTCGAACGCCCTCCTCCAGGATTAGTCGTCCGGTAGCGCCGGTCGAGCCGAATACGGTGATCTTCATGATTTGGTTCCTTGAAAAGTGCGGGTCGGTCCGCGGGAGTCACGGAACACCGAACTCGGTGCGGGCTTGCGGTTACCCTCATCGCTCCCTTCGTTTCAAGAGAGCCGTGGAACCGCTCAAACGCAGGTCCGCGTCGTTCTCGGTCAGTTGTCCGCTTACTGGTAGGCATGTCGGTCTCCTGGTCACAGTTCGGTGAGGTACCCACTCGTTACGCGGCACGTTGGTTCGCTCCAACCTGGGCGAAGTTGGCGATCAGGTCGGCGAGGCGGTGGGGTTGGTCGATCATCGAGAATGTCCTCGCGTTCTCGATCACCTCGAGCCGGGCGTTGGGTAGGGCCGCGGCCAGCCGCTCGCCGTCCTCGCGCGGGAAGAAGACATCGTCGGCGGACCACGCGACCAACGCCGGCTTCGTGAAGCTCGGCAGGAGCGCCGCGGCTCGGAGCGTCGTCTCGCGATTCAGCGAGACCGTCAGACGCCGCAGGTCTCTCCTGACCCGGCGGTTGGTGAGCACGGGCTCGACCCACGCTGCGACGAGGTCATCGATATCCGCATGAGCCAGAGCTCCAAATCCACGGTTGCGTCCGAACCTTGTCCGGAGCGGTTGAAGCGCCGCGTCGTAGGCCGGCCCGGCCTTCGCCGCGGCGATAAAGGGCTTCAGGATCGGCGGCGGGAAGTGCTCGAAGGCATCGCAGCTGGTCAGCACCAGCGCCCCAAGCCGGTCGGGCGTACTCGTGGCGACGAGCTGGGCGATCGCGCCGCCCGTGTCGTTGCCGACGAGCACGACGTCCTTGAGTGCGAGCGCGTCGAGCAGCTCCCCCACCATCGCCGCGATGCCCTCCATCGTCAGCTCGGCGCAGTCGAGCATCGGCTCGGTGTGCGCCCCCAGCGGCCATGTCGGCGCCAGACAAGAGAACCCGCGCGTCGCCAGTCGCTCGCTCAGCGGCCGCCACAGCGATGAGCCCATCGTGTAGCCGTGGACGAAGACGACCGGGCGGCCATCGGACGGCCCCGCTGTCTCATAGTGGATAGTTCCTGCGTTGAGCGTGACGGTCGGCATTTGGTCCTCCAAGGCGTTGGCTTACGTGCAGGCTGTCCGTAACATACAGACAGACTGTCGGTAAGTCAACCCACTCAAATGGCGCGAACTCAGGCACAACGATCGGCCGCGACCCAGGAGGCGCTCCTGACCGCCGCCCGGCGGCTGTGGGGCGAGCGGGGCTATGCCGCCGTATCGACGCCCGAGATCACCCAAGCCGCCGGCGTCACCCGCGGCGCGATGTACCACCAGTACCCCGACAAGGCGAAGCTTTTCCTCGCCGTGCTTGAGGCCGTCGAGACCGATGTGATCGAGCGGCTGTCGGCCATCGTCGGGGCCGAGCAACCCAAGTCGCCGGCCGACGCGCTGCGGATCTCTGCCGATGCGTGGGTTGATATCGCCAGCGAGCCAGAGGTTCGGCAACTGGTGCTACTCGATGCACCGAGCGTCCTCGGCTGGGCCGGCTTCCGCGAGATCTCTCTGCGTTACGGACTTGGGCTGACCGAACAGCTTCTGAGCGCCGCCATCGATGCCGGCCAGCTCAAGCCCCAACCGACCCGGCCTCTGGCCACCGTCATGATCGGAGCGCTCGACGAGGGCGCCATGAGCATCGCCAACGCTGACGATCCCGAGCAGGAGAAAGCAGACGTTCGGAGGGTGATCCACAACCTAATCGATGGGCTGCTGAGCAACGCGAGCCGCGCCACCCCGGCGCGGGACCTGCCCTAGCTCCGCAAAGCGGTCCCAAAACCGTGCGCGGCTTCCATGCCCGACCGAGCACGAATGCGGGTCTCGACCGGCGCGTCTCGATGCCCCTGCTCCTCGCCAATCTCGGGACGCTCGCCGTCGGCAGCGCTCCGTCGCGGATGCCGACGAGCTTGGAGTTGCGCTTTGGCATGAACTCAGGAGCGTCGCCGGCCCGGGAGTGCTCTTCATCGTCGAAGGAGAGAGCAGTTAACGCCGGAAGACGCTCACGCCGGCATTGCCGGCGTGAGCGTCGTCGAGGACCTGTTGGTTGTCGTGACGCGAAGCGCTAGGACAGAACAGGGACAGCCTTGCGGGACCGGACCTGGACTTCCTCGGGGGCGCGACGAGCGTGCCAGAGGCCGAGACCGACGAGCAGCGCCATGGCGGCCGCGCCGATGAACGATGCGATCGCGCCGAACAGCATGATCGTGCCGACCGTGGAGAACGCATAGGCCTCGAGCAGGAGCCCGCGGAGCGTCGTGCCTCGGAAGGAGGTCTGAACCAGAGCGGCGAGCTTGGGGTTGGTCGGGGCCTTGAGTGACGCAGCGCTGACCTTCGAGTAGAGGCCGCCATAGGGCATCTCCGACAGGTGCACCGCGATGAAGTTATTGGCGTAGGTCTTGGCCTGCGGACCGGTCAGGAGCTGCTGTCCGGCGTACTTCGACACCGACGGGATCATCGACGGCGTGATCTCGGTGCCCGCCTTGGGATGGTCGAATGCCGCCGCGGGCGGGAAGTAGATCTGCTGCTGTGCGAGCTGGCTGTGGACGTTGTTGTTGACGAAGCTGTGACCCCAGGTCAACAGACCGCCTGCGACGACCAGCACGATGACAGCGACCACGCCGGCGCTGCTGGTGAGAATGTCGAAAACTTTGCGGGACATAGTGTTTCTCCTCTGACGATTGGACCCAGATTGCGGGGTTGACCAGGTGATCATCGATCCTGAGGGTGTCGTGACCATCCGTCCTCGCCCGCCGAGCTGATGTGGAAATCCCGCAGTCGGCGCGCGGGGGCTCCGCACCACGGGGCGAAACTGAGCTCGCGTGTGAATGGCGTGCGCACGCGAGCACGTTGCTGTCAGTAGTTGCGTGCAGCGTGGTGCGGATTTGCCCGGCTGCGGCGCCGGTCGGCTGGTCGTAGTGTGATGAGCATGGTTTCCGATGCCTCTCACAACTTGCCCGAAAGCCGACCGCATGCGGCGGTGCCGAGTCCGGTGATCCCAGAGGCGCCCACGGGCGAAGTGCTCGTGCTCTCGCGCAAGGATTGCCTTCGCCTACTCGCGTCGAACAACTTTGGGCGTTTGGCCGTCGCGACGGACTCACCCGTCATACGCCCCGTTAATTACCTGTTCGACGAGCGATCGCAGTCTGTCGTGTTTCGCACGGCGGACGGTTCGAAGTTCCACGCACTGCTGGTCAATGGCAACGCCGCGTTCGAGATCGACGGCATCGAGCAGAGCTCACGCACCGGCTGGAGCGTGATCATCGTCGGCGTGGCCGAGGAGATCACGAACCCGAGCGAGCTGCGCCGCCTCGAGCATTTGGAGCTCGACACCTGGACGCCGGGGCACAAGGCTCATTGGATGCGGATTCGCGCGTGGACGGTCACGGGACGACGGATCGTCGCCCTGCGGTCTACGTAGTTTTCCGAACCAACGATTCGGAGGTGCCCGGCTGGCGAGGGGAAAGTAACCCCATAGCCTTGCCGTATGAACCCAAGTAACCACACACCATTCAGAGTCGTAATCGCCGGCGGCGGCGTCGCCGGCCTCGAGGCGGCCCTCGCGCTGCGCGACCTCGCAGGCGACCGCGTCGCCACCACGCTTTTGGCCCCTGCGCAAGAGTTCGTCTATCGGCCGATGACCGTCCGCGAACCGTTTGCCTACAGCTCCGCAAATCGGTATTCGCTCGACGAGATAGCGCATGACATCGGCGTTGAGTTCGTGCACGATGCGTTCAAGTGGCTAGACCCTGTCGATCGCGTAGTGCACACGGAAGCCGGCGTGAGGCTCGAGTACGACGCGCTCCTGCTGGCCCTCGGGGCGGTCCTGCGACCGCGCTTCAGACACGCAACCACGCTCGATGACAGTCTGATCGACGAACAGCTCCACGGGCTGATCGAGGACGTTGAGGGAGGCTATATACACAGACTGGCGTTCATCGCCCCGACGCCGATGCCTTGGCCGCTGCCGATCTATGAACTCGCATTGATGACAGCCCGCCGGGCATACGACATGAACATCGACCTGTCTATCACGCTGGCGACACCCGAGGACGCCCCGTTGGCGGTGTTCGGCTCCGAAGCCAGCCGCGCGGTCGAACGGCTGCTCGAGGAGAACGGCATTCTGTTCATACCCTCTGCGCACTGCGAGACACCTGCCCCAGGATTGGTCTCGATCAACCCGGGGTCGCGACAGTTGCGGGTTGACCGGGTGGTGGCCCTGCCCGAGCTGTTCGGCCCGTCGACACCCGGCGTTCCGCTCAAGGCTCACAACGGGTTCATCCCGATCGATGTGCGCTGCAAGGTGCCGCAACTCGACCGCGTCTTTGCCGCCGGCGACGCCACCGATTTCGCCGTCAAGCTCGGCGGCATCGCATCCCAGCAAGCCGACATCGCGGCCCAGGCCATCGCCCGCCTCGCCGGCGCTCCGATCGAGCAGCAGCCGTTCCACCCGGTCGTTCACGGAATGCTGGTCGGTGGCCAGAAGCCCCTCTACCTGACCGCTCACATCACGGGCGGACACGGCTCGAGCTCCGAGGTCAGCGACACGCCAACCTCCACGCCGACGGCGAAGATCACCGCCAAATACCTGACGCCGTACCTGGAATCGCTTGATCGAGCGGCGTTACGATGATGCGGTTGCCCGAAACGGAACCCCACAGCGAGAGTTCAAGCTCCGCGACCGGTTCGACGGGAGCGATTCGCGTCGTGATTGCCGACGACCACGCGGTGGTCCGTCGCGGCCTGCGCCAGGTGCTCGACATCGAGGAAGGCTTCGAGGTCGTGGCGGAGGCTTCCGATCTCGAGAGCGCCCGACGGTACGTGCGGGGCCATCATCCGGACGTGCTGGTGCTCGACCTGAACATGCCGGGCGGATCGAGCCTCGACGGGATTCCCGAGATGCGCGCTGAATGCCCGGGGACGCAGATCGTCGTGTTGACGATGCAGGACGAGCCCGCATATGCACGGCACGCGCTCGGCGCGGGCGCGTTGGGCTACGTGCTCAAGGAGTCGGCCGAGTCCGAGCTGGTCGAGGCGATCCGCCGCGCTGCCGCGGGCGACACGTATCTGAACCCCCGGCTGGGCGCTCGTGTCGCGGCCGAACCGGCGCCCGGTGCTCCCGATGGTCTTTCGGACCGCGAGGTGGAGGTGATGCGGATGATCGCGCTCGGGCACACAAACTCCGAGATTGCCGAAAAGCTGTATCTGTCTGTGCGAACGGTCGAGACTCACCGTTCCCATATTCAGCAGAAGCTGCGCCTCGGGTCCCGAGCCGAGCTCGTCCGCTACGCGCTCGACCATAAGCTCATCGACACCTAGACAACCGCGTGGCATGAATGCAACACAGGGACAGAGAGGGGTTGCCGCGCGCGCTGCCGCGATGCACCTCCTGCGACGATGTGATTGGTGTGTACGAGCCTCTCGTCCACAGATGCGGAGAGTTCGTGCGCCGAACCTCCCGTGCGGTCGAGCCTGGCGTGGTCGCTTGTGAGGGCGAGTGCTACCACCTCGGCTGTTACGAGCGCGTCGTCGACGAGTCTTAGCGCTCACGGAGCCCCTCCGTCGGTCGGAGCGCGGTCCAGGTCAGGCGGTCCGAGCGGCGCTCCGACGCTGCGCGGGGAACACCGCCGTGATTGTCGTGCCGTGCCCGGGCGAGGATTCGATCTCGAGCGTTCCGTGCAGTAACTCGGCTCGTTCCTGCATACCGGCCAGTCCGAATCCGCTCGTTTGCGCGGCGGGGTCGAAACCGTGCCCATCGTCCCGCACGGTCACCCGAACATTTCTCTGGTCTTCCTCGATCTCCACGTGGGCGCGGCGAGCATCGCCGTGCTTGCTCGCGTTGCTGAGGGCTTCCTGGACGATGCGGTATGTCGCTATCTCGAGCTCGGGAGCAGGTCGGTCTAGCTCGCGTCCTTGCTCGTACGCGAGGTTGATGCTGACATCGACCTCGAGTCCCCGGCTGCGGGCACGCCCGGCTAGGTCCTCGACTGCCGCCTGAACGCCCAGGTCATCGAGCGCCGCCGGGCGCAGGTCAGTGACGAGTGCGCGGAGGGCTCCGATCTCCACTTCCAGCTGGGCGACGGCATCCGTAACCGCCTCGAGCAGCCCATCCGGGCTGGGACGACGGAGCTGCGCCGCGAGCCCGACCCGGAGGGCGGCAAGATTTTGCAAGGTCTCGTCGTGCAGTTCGCGGGCCCAGCGCGTGCGTTCCTGTTCGGCAGCCGCTAGCCGCTGCCGGCGTCGCTCGGCCTCGACGGTCACGGCGGTCGCGACCGCTGTCGCAGCGCTGACGGCAAACGCCTCCAGCAGGCGCTGGTCTTCAGCGCTGAAGGCCGGGCCTCCCTCGAGTCGGTCGACCGCGACCAGCACCCCATGACCCCGGCCGCGGAAGATCAACGGGACGATCAGGCCGGCGCTCGCCTCGACACCGAGCCGGCCGAGCCCGTGGCGCTCGAACCGAGCCCGGTTCGCGTCCTCCTCCAAGCGAAGCGTTCTCGATGTACGAAGGGCCGCGCTGGCCAGGCTGTCCTTCAGATCTACGCGCTCGCCAATCAAGCCTTCAGGAAGTTCACCGGCGCCCGCGGCGATGACCATCTCACCGTCCTGCTCGTGTTCGATGACGAGCGCACGAGCCGACACCAGCGCTCTGCCGCGCTTCGCGACCAGTCCCAGGATCGAGTCGAGGTCGGTCTCGCCACCGAGCGCCCGGGCAATCTGCATCGTCGCGTCGAGCGCGTCGACCGTGCGCCTCAGCTCGGCGTGCTGGGCCTCGAGACCGGAGTAGCGCCGCGCGTGGTCGATGGCGACACCGGCGAATCCGGCCAGCAGCCCGATCGTCTCCTCGTCCTGCTCGGTGAACTGCCCGCCGCCCTCCTTCTCAGTCAGGTACAGATTCCCGAACGGGACGCTCCCCACCAGAATCGGGACGCCCAGAAACGTCCTCATCGGTGGGTGTCCAGGTGGAAAGCCATACGAGTGCGGGTGGGCGTCAACATCCGCCAGCCGCAGAGCCACCGGGTGCGTGATCAGCTCGCCGAGAACCCCTCGTCCACGAGGAAGCTCGCCAATCCGTTGCCGCGTGTCCTCGTCGACACCAACGGTGATGAACCGATCGAGCTCGGTTCGAGCCTCGTTCGTCACACCAAGGGCCGCGTACCTCGCTCCGGACAGCTCGCGCGCGGACTCGAGCACACGCCCGAGCACAACATCGAGATCCAGATCGGCGAGCAATCCCCGGGCGAGATCCAGCACCAAGAGCACGCGGGGATCGAGCGCGCGTTCCCGATCAGTCACAGTCGTGCTCCATTCGCGCACCGCGGTGAGCCCAATCGGTTTCGAAGGTCATGTCGTCCGGCGCCGGCATTTCGAAGCGGGCCTATTGCCCCGTCCGTAGCGCTTTGCGCCCCCGGACCGGACCGATTCTGCCGCATCCTCCCCACGAGCGCCGAACCGTGATTGACACAATGCCGCAGGTGGCGGATCGAGTGGTTGAGCGCCAAAGCGCTGGTGCTGCGCTTGCTCTCGTGTGTGCAGCGCAGTTTGTCTTGCAGCTTGACTTCAGCATCGTCAACGTTGCGTTGCCGGCGATTCAGCGGGAGCTCGCGATGCCCGCGGCCCAGCTGCAGTGGATCGTCACCGGCTACGCACTCACGTTCGGCTCATTGCTGCTGGTCGGAGGTCGCGCCGCGGACCTGCTCGGACGGCGGCGACTGTTGCTGAGCGGGCTGGCGCTGTTCGCGCTCGCTTCGGTGGCGGCCGGGCTGGCCCGGTCGCCGCTGGTGCTGATCATCGCGCGCGTGGTTCAGGGTGCGGCCGGGGCAATGGTCTCGCCGGCGGCGCTGTCGCTGTTGACGACGATGAACGCCGAAGGGCCGGCACGCACCAGGGCGCTCGGAACCTGGCAGGCGGCCACCGCCGCGGGGGCCACGACGGGGATCATCGCCGGGGGGCTGCTGACTCAGTACCTGGGGTGGCGCGCGATCTTCCTCGTCAACCCGCCCTTGATCGCGGTCATGCTCATCCTCGGGCCACGGTTGCTGCCGGCGGGCGCGTCAGCTAGCGGCGCCCAGCGGGTCGATGTTCGCGGAGCGGTTCTGGCGACCGGCGCCCTCGCGGCGCTGATCTTTGGGCTCAGCAGCGGCCAGCAACGCGGCTTCGGCTCGGTCGTGACGATCGTGGCGCTGGCTGGCGCCGTCACTCTCGCGACGGGGTTCGTGGTGACCGAGCGGACCGTCACCGCGCCGATGGTGCCGCTGTCGATCTTCTCCGCGCCCACGCGGCGCGCCGCGGTAGCAGCGATGCTGGTGATGGGCGCGATCGTCGCCGGCTACGTCTACTTCGTGTCGCTCTACCTCCAGCGAGTCGAGGGGTTCACGCCGTCGCGACAGGCTTGGCGCTGGTGCCCTCGACGCTCACCGTCGTGCTCACCTCGACCGTCGGCGCCCGTCGTCTGCTCGCGCGCTTCGGCGTCAAAACGATGCTGCTCGCCGGGTTGAGCTCCATCGCGGCCGGCCAACTGTGGCTCGCCCAGATCTCTGTCGGAGCCAGCTACGCCGCCGTGGTGCTCCCGGGCCTGTTGCTGACTGCGTTCGGGATGGGCCTCGCGTTCCCAACCGCCTCGGTTGCGATCACCAGCGGTGTGCCGAAACGCGATCAGGGTCTGGCGGGCGCGCTATTCACAACCGCCCAGCAGACCGGCGCCGCGATCGGCCTCGCCGCACTCGCGACGATCGCCGCCACACGCACCGCGAACGCACACCATTCGCTCACCGCCGGCTACAAGCTCTCGTTCCTCATCGCCACCGGCCTCGCTCTCGTCGCCGCCGCGATCGTCGCGACTCAGCTCAGCTCCAAAGCCTGCCAGCAAGAGCTGGGCCGCCAAGCCGACGGCGAATCAATGCCGCGGGCCGAGGTGCAAGCGCCGCTGCGCGGAGCGTGACAAACCAGCAGCCAACACCGCGACGCCGAGCTCATCTGAGCGTCGGGATCACCTCGGCGGCGAGCCGCTCGAGCTGTTGCGCGTCGTCGAGGAGCGGGTTGAGCAGAACCAGCTCCGCCCCGGCGTCCGCCACGGCACGAATGCCGGCGCTGCACGCCTCGGCCGGCCCCGCGAGGATGTGTTCTGACCAGCCGCCCCGACCGTAGTGTCGCGCGAGCGCGTCCTCGAGTCGCTGGCGCCCGCGCGCCGCATCGTCCTCGACGTGGACGTAGACGCGCTTACCGATCCGGAACGTGTCGGGCTCGCGCCCCTGCGCGCTCAGCTCCTCTATGACCACCTTGACCTGTTCGGCGAACTGAGCGACCGTCTGGGAGCCGGCGCCCATGAACCCGTCTCCGTGCCGGACCGCGCGCCGCATTCCCGCCGGCACGCTGCCACCGAACCAGACTGGCGGGTACGGCTTCTGCACCGGCTTGGGCTCCATCGAGGCACCCTGGAGCTTCCACAACCGCCCATCAAAGTTGATCTCCCGCTCCGTCCAGCACGCCTTCATCAACGCCAGGGCCTCGTTGAACCGAGCAACCGGCCTGTCGGCATCGACGCCAAACTCGCCGAACGGGCGCCCCCGGCCGCCTGTCGCGACACCCACTTCAACTCGACCATGGCTGAGGCAGTCCAACGAACTGATCGCCTTGGCCAGGTGCAGGGGGTTGTGCAGCGGGAGCACGAACACCGCACAACCCAGCCGCAGCTGCTCGGTGCATGCCGCGGCGTAGGCCAGCGTCTGGAGCGGCGCGAGGCTGTCGGCCGCGCCGATCACCTGCTCCTGCACCCAGGCACTCTCGAACAGCCCGAGCTCCTCGACCCGGTGCAGAAACGCGCGGAACGCGTCATCGTCGAAGCGGCTGTCGCCAGCGTATTGCGGGATGGAGATCGCGAATCGCATGGGCTTTGCCGATGGCTTGTGTTCAGGCTAGTCTGCGGCGCGATCCGCCCCGGCTCAGCCTGCCGCCCCGTCCGCCCCCTGTAGCGCAGGCCGCACGACGAGCACCGACTGCGGCGCGCGATGCACCAACGCGCTGGAAACGGACCCCAGCAGCGCACTGGCAACGGCGTTATGCCCCCGGCTGCCGACAACGATCGCTCCCGCCTCGTGGTCGCGCGCCGCGGCGATGAGCTCGTCCGCCGGCATGCCTTCGCGGACCTCAAAGCTCCAGCTCACGTGCGCGTCAGCCAGCACCTCCTCGGTCTTCTGGCGAGCCTCGCGTTCAAGCTCGTCCAACAGCCTCGGCGCCTCAGCCGCTCCCGCGCTGCTCATCTCGATCAACGCCGACGGATGACGAACATAGACGACGATCAGCGGGACCTTAAACGCCTCCGCCAACGTCGACCCCCGCTCCAGGCCGGCGATCGCGTCACGCGAGTCGTCCATCCCGATGATGATCGGGCGATAGTTGAGCTCAGGCGGGTCAGACAATTCCCGGAAAGCATACGAGCCGTCTGACCGGCGCGCCTGCACCTCTGGACAGCCGCGAACTCAGCTCGTCGACGGACTTGGGTGCGCGCCGGGACCTTGTCGTCGGGGGTGCGGCCAATCGGCGCACGTCCCGCTGCCGTCGCAGTAGGGAGCATTCGCTGTGTTGCCGCATGAGCACAGGGCGGCGCGGGTCTCGCGTTCGTCCGTGCCCGGCCCGGTTATGTGCAGGTCGCCGCGGAGGAGAACCGGACCTCCTGTTAGCGCGGTCACCTCCGTCGGGCTGACCGGGCTCTCGCCGGTCGAGGTGATCGGGTGGGTCCGCAAGGCACCGGTCGGGCAGCGGGCGACGACGCTGACCACATCGTCTGGATCGGCGGCGTCAGGCAGGATCCAGGGTCGGCGGCTGAGGTCGAACACGGCTGGCAGTCCGCGCAGACATTCGGCCGCGTGGCGGCAACGTACTCCGTCGAAGCTCACCTCGACAGCCGTGCCGTGGTATCGCTTGCGCGTCGGGCTGTTCTCGGGCGTGCGGTCAGGCATCTGCCGATGCATCTGCCGGAAGGTCGAAGGTGCCCCGAAGGTCACCGGGGACCAAGTCGAGGTACTCGTCGCTATGACTCGCGATGAAGCTACGTACGAATGGGCAAAACGGCAGCACCGACAGCCCTGCGGAGCGCGCCTGCGATAGCGCTGTGCTGACCAGAAGGTGAGCGAGCCCTTGTCCCTCGAATCGAGGATCGATCATCGTGTGCGTGAAGGCGATCAGCGGCGGTTGGCGACGGTACTCGGCGAACCCCGCCAGGTCGCCGCCGACTCGGATCTCAAAGCGCGAGTGGTCGGACGCGTCCAGTACGCGAACGTCTGCAGCGGTAGGGGCAGGCATTAGTCGCTGACGCCCATCATGCCATAGGCACAACGGCTCGCCAGCGACCCCCCGAATACATGCGCGCTCATGTATCCGCTATAGTTGAGCGCACAACGAAAGGTGGTCGTGATGCAGTTTGGAATCTTCTCGGTAAGCGACGTGACGCGGAATCCGGTGACGGGCCATACGCCGAGCGAGGCGGAGCGGATCAAGGCAATCGTCAAGATCGCTCAGCGCGCAGACGAGGTGGGCCTCGACGTGTTCGCGATCGGAGAGCATCACAACCCGCCGTTCTTCTCCTCCTCGCCGACGACCTTGCTCGCGCACATCGCCGCGTTGACGAACCAGATCATCCTGAGCACGGCGGTGACGCTGGTTACGACCAACGATCCGGTCAAGATCGCCGAGGACTACGCGATGCTGCAGCACCTCGCGGATGGCCGTGTGGACCTGATGCTCGGCCGCGGGAACACGGTTCCGGTGTATCCGTGGTTCGGCAAGGACATCCGCAAGGGACTCGAGCTTGCGCTCGAGAACTACAACCTGCTCCACCGGCTTTGGAGCGAAGATGTGGTCGATTGGGACGGGGCATTCCGGACGCCGCTGCAGGGCTTCACCGCGATTCCCCGCCCGTTGGACGACGTGCCTCCTTTCATCTGGCACGGGGCGATCCGCACGCCGGAGATCGCTGAGCAGGCCGCCTACTACGGCAACGGCTATTTCGCCAACAACATCCTGGCTCCGAACTTCCACTTCCGGCCGCTTGTGAACCTGTACCGGGAGCGGTTTGCGCACTACGGGCATGGCACGCCCGAGCAGGCGATCGTTGGCCTCGGCGGGCACGCGTTCATCGCCGCACGCTCGCAGGACGCTGTGCGCCGGTTTCGCCCGTACTTCGAGGGCTCGCCCATCTACGGCAACAGCTACCGCCTGGAGGACTTCGTCCACGGCACGCCGATGAGCGTCGGCAGCCCCCAAGAGGTGATCGACAAGACCCTGACCTTTCAGCAGGGCTTCGGCGACTACCAGCGTCAGCTGTGGAACGTCGACTCGATGGGGTTGCCCCTCGACGTGGTGCTGGAGCAGGTCGAACTGCTCGGCACCGAGGTGGTACCCGTGCTGCGTCGCGAGATGGAGAGCCGCCGGGCGCCCGGCGTCCCGGACGCACCGACTCACGAGAGCATGGTGAAAGCGAAGTACGCGGGGGGTGCGCCACGCCAGCCTCGGCCGAACGCCAACCGAGGCGACAACCTCACGGGGTCCTCCCCGTACCAGGACGGCGATCCGAACCTCGCCGCCGAGTATCCGGTTGCCGCATGACGGCCATGCTCAGCAACGCGAGGCTCGCCAACGAGGCGTGGGAGGCGCTGTTCCGCGCGCAGGCGACAATCGCCGGCGAACTCACTGCCCGGACCGACTGGGCCGATCTTCTGCCGCGCGAGTATGGAGTGCTGTACGCGCTTTCCACGGCACCGCACGGGCTGCGAATCACCGAGCTCGGCGAGGACGCCCTGCTCACGCAACCGGGCATGTCGCGGCTGGTCGCACGGGTCGAGGCGCGCGGGCTCGTACGGCGCGATGATGATCCCGACGACGCCCGTGCCTGCCGCGTGCGACTGACGAACGCAGGCGCCGAAGTCCAGCGCACCGTCGGTCTGAGTCACGGGCGGCTGGTGGCTCAGGCGATGACACGCCACCTGGACCGCGAGCAGCTTCTGCAGCTGGGCGACTTATGCCGCCTGTTGACGATGGGCTCCGAACAGGCCGATCCCGGCGAACGCAGCTGGCAAGGGTCGGCGCTCAAGGCGGCGCGATGACCACGCCAACCGAACACCATGGCGTGGCCGCCGTGACAGCGCCGCGACGCGTGATCGTCATCACCGCCGGCACCGGCGAGCCCTCGTCGACCCGAATGTTGGCCGACCGCATCGCGCAAACAACGCTCGAGCTGCTTCGCGAGACGGGGACTGACGCCTCCGCCGGCGTCATCGAGCTCGCCCCACTCGCCGTCGACATCGCTGGCGCGACGGTGGCGGGCTTCCCCTCTGATCAGCTGCAGGCGGCGATCGAACAGATCGCGGGCGCCGACGCGATCATCGCCGCCACGCCCGTCTACAAGGCGGGCATCAGTGGCCTGTTCAAGTCGTTCATCGATGCGCTCGACGACGACCTTCTGATCGCCAAGCCGGTGCTGCTCGCGGCCACCGCAGGCAGCAGCCGGCACGCACTCGTGGTCGACGAGCAGATGCGCTCGCTGTTCGCCTACATGCGTGCGCTCACCGTGCCCACCGCTGTGTTCGCCGCCCCCGAAGACTGGGGCGCCACCGAGCTAGGCGATCGAATCGGGCGCTCGGCGACCGAACTCGCCCTGCTCGTCCGCGCCCAGATCGAGCGGCAGATCGCCGATCGCCAGTGGTCCGGCTACCAGCACCAGTTCGCGGGCAACGCAACCCACGCCGAGCGCACCACAGCGGACATCGACTTCGACTCCCCACTCATGCGACTAGCGGCCGGAGGCCGGAGTTAATCGGATCCGGGCCGTCGTGAGCGATGCACACGATCTTGGCGCCTCGCTGGCGTTGGGCCTCGGGGGCGGGCTGCGCGCGCTCGCGCCAGCGGCGGCGTTCGCGATCCACGGCCGCGGGCCATTCGCCGGCCGCGCGCGTTTCGTCGCCTTCGGTGCCGCCGCCGCCGAACTCGTCGTCGACAAGCTTCCAGGCACGCCCAGCCGCTGGTCACCTCGCGGGATGTCCCCGCGCCTCGTGTTCTCGGCCACGGGCGGACACGCGCTCGGCGGTGGACCCGGCGCCGCGATCGCCGTGGCCGCCGCCCTGGGCGCCGCGTTCACCGGTTCGCGGCTACGCGCGAAGGTGCATGGACGCGGCCCGCAACTCGTCGCGGCGGCTGCCGAGGACGCACTCAGCTACTCGCTCGTGCTGACCGCCACGTCCTCGTTGCACTGACCTCAGCTCTCACCCGTCATTGCCGCGAGCGGTGCCGACGCGGAGGTCTGGCGCCGGCGCGCCGAGTTGACGGGCGAGCAGCAGCGTGTTCCAGTTGTGCCACAGGTCGGTCACGCGGCCTTCTTGGTCGTAGCGGAAGAAGTGCATGTGCGGCACCTCGACCCGCGCGCCGGTGATCGGCAGAGCTGCCATTGGCCCGATGTTCAGAGGGCCCTTGTGCGTGCCGGTCATCGTCGAGCGGCACGCGACTATCTCGTCGTCGCCGAGGATGTCGTGCACCTCGAAACGCAAATCCGGGAACGCGGCGCGGAGAACGCTGATCACTTCCTTGAGGTGAGAATTCAAGTCGGTGCCGTCCGGCTCTTGGTGATCGAGCGCGTCGGGCGCGATCGCCCGATCGACGTGGTCGAGCTCGCCGTTGTTGAACATCCGCTCGAACCCTTCGAGCGTGATCGCCATGAGCTGCTCAGGGGTCACCCGAATCCTCCGGTCATGTACTGGAACGTGATTCCAGTCGCTGGTACGGTACTCTACAACCATGTCGTCTGTCAAGACCAGGCAGCAGCTCGCCGCCGAGGACACTCAGCGTGTGATCGTCCAGGCGGCCACGGATCTGTTTCTCCGGAGCGGCTACAACGCCACCTCGATCGTCCAGATCGCCAGCGAGGCGGGCGTCGCGGTCCAGACGATCTACAACTCCGTCGGCTCCAAGCGCGAGCTACTCTCGCGCGTGCTCGACTACGCCGCCGCCGGCGAGCGCTCGCCGGTGCCGGTACCCGAGTTCATGCGCGAGCAGGCCGAACAAGAACCCGACCCTCACAAGGTCGTCCAACAGCTCGTGGAGTTCTGGCGAGGGGCGTTACCGCGCACCGCCCCCATCTTCAGGGTGATCCGCGAGGCAGCCTCAGTCGACCCAGGAGCCGCCACGCTCGAGCACACCCGCGTGGCCCAGCGGCTGAGCAACTACGGGATCGCCGCCGCCCTGCTCAAGCGACGCGGCGCGCTTCGTGACGGCCTCTCGGTCGAGCAGGCCGCCGCATCGATCTTCGCGATCGGACATCCCGAGACCTACCGCACGCTCGTACTCGAGGGCAAGTGGAGCGAGCGTCAATGGGCAGCGTGGGCGCGGGCAACGCTCACGGCAGCGCTACTGCGGCCTTGACAGCGGGTTCCCTGTTCTCGGGGACGAACTTGCTGGCGGTGAACGTAGCGCCCTGGGGGTCGGTGATGACGGTCATCCTGACCCAGGGCGCGTCGAACGGAGGGACGAGCACTTTGCCGCCGAGCTGGGCGGCTTTTTCGGCGATCTCATCGGCGTCGTCGACCGCAAACGTCACGCTCCAGTGCGCTGGCCCATCGGGGCGGTCCTCGGCGATCGGGTTGAGAGTCGCGACCACGTCCTCGAACCCCGCCGGGGCACCGCTGGCCGCCATCCGCTCGCGTAGCCCCGGATCGCTTTGCTCGAGGAACTTTCCGTAGCCCGGCAGCCGCCACATCTCGGCGGCCGCTCCGATGCCGAGCGCCTCCCATCCGAACACCGAACCGTAGAAGGCCTTCGCTCCGTCCGCGTCGCGGGTGTTCAGTCCGTTGAAGTTCAGCGAGCCGGGCTCGTTGACGATCCGCGCGCCCTTGTGCTCCCCTGCCTGCCAGACGCAGAACGCGGCCCCTTCGGGATCCGCGAACACGGCCATGCGGCCCGCGGCCATCACGTCGAACGGGTCCATCAGCACGTCACCGCCGGCAGCCACGACCTTCGCGGCGGTCTCGTCAGCGCTGTCCACCCAGATATACGTGTTCCAGACCGCGGTGGGCGGCGCGCCCTCGGGCTGCGATCCGACAGCAGCTACGTCGCCATCGCGCAGGCGCGCGATGAAGTACTTCCCGGCTGACCCCGCGGGCATCGCGTCCTGGCAATCCCAGCCGAACAGCCCACCGTAGAAGGCGACAGCCGCCTCGGGGTCGGGCTGGCTGGTATCGATCCAGCACGGGACGCCGGGCAGATATCCGTCTCGCTCAAGCATTGTGCTCCCTTCGGTCTGGCTGACGTGCGACGCACCCTACGCGCGATTTAGGTCAGGACCTGCCCTCGATACGCGAACCCACGAAATCATGCTCACGTTCAACCGCCCCCGCCGCTGCCGCAGATCGGTTAGTAGGATCGGCGCATGACTAGCAAGACCTGGTTCATCACCGGAACGTCACGCGGCTTCGGCCACGAGTGGACCAAGGCGGCGCTGGAGCGTGGCGACCGCGTCGCCGCCACCGCGCGGGACACAAGCACGCTCGACGACCTCAAGGCCGAACACGGCGACGCGCTGCTCGCCCTGGCCCTGGACGTGACCGATCGCGAGGCGGCGTTCGGCGCCGTCAGTCAGGCCCACAAGCATTTCGGCCGCCTCGATGTCGTCGTCAACAACGCGGGCTATGGCCACTTTGGAATGGTGGAGGAGATCTCCGAGCAGGAAGCTCGCGCCCAGATTGAAACCAACCTCTTCGGCGCGCTATGGGTAACGCAGGCCGCCCTGCCGTTTCTGCGCGCTCAGGGCGCGGGTCACATCGTCCAGGTGTCGTCCATCGGCGGGATCTCGGCATTCCCCGGCGTAGGGATCTATCACGCATCGAAGTGGGCGCTTGAAGGGATCAGTCAGGCGCTCGCCCAGGAGGTCCAAGAGTTCGGGATCAACGTCACGCTGGTCGAGCCCGGCGGCTTCTCGACGGACTGGAGCGGACCGTCGTCCAAACGCTCAGACCCCAATCCCGCCTACGACGGGCTTCGCGAGCGTCAGCAGCAATGGCGGGCCAGCAACGTGCCGGGCGACCCGACTGCCTCAGCCGAGGCAATCATGCGTGTCGTCGACGCCAACCCCCCGCCTCTGCGGGTGTTCTTCGGCACGAGGCCGCTGAGTATTGCCGAGGCGGATTACGAGGGCCGCCTGGCGACCTGGCACGAATGGCAGCCGGTCGCTGAATTGGCTCAGGGCACCGAGTAGCCGTGCAGGAAATGGGCGTCGCCGGCGCTGTGAGCACGGACGGCGGTCAGTTGTTGATCAGTGCCATCATCTGCTCCGGGTAGCGACTCCCAACGATCGCGTCACGGGAGATCGCGTTGTCGAGCTCCTGCACCTCCTCGACCGAGAGCGTCACGTCGACCGCGGCGGCATTCTCCTCGAGACGGCGCGGACTCTTCGTCCCCGGAATCGGGACGATGTCATCGCCTTTGGCCAACACCCAGGCGAGGGCAAGCTGCGCCGGGGTCACCTGGCGCTTTCCTGCGAGCTCGGTCACCTGGTCGGCGAGCCGGAGGTTCTCACGCAGCGCCGCTTCTTGGAAGCGGGGGTTGGAGCGGCGCCAGTCGTCCTCCGGCAGGTCGTCGAGCGAGCGGATCTTCCCGGTGAGAAAGCCGCGTCCGAGCGGCGAATAGGCAACGAGGCCGATCCCGAGCTCGCGTAGCGTTGCCAGCACCTGATCCTCGGGATCGCGTGTCCACAACGAGTATTCGCTTTGCACTGCGGTGATCGGATGTACCGCGTGGGCGCGGCGGATGGTGTCCGCCGAGGCCTCCGACAGCCCCAGGTAGCGCACCTTGCCGGCGTGGACCAGCTCGGCCATGGCGCCGACCGTTTCTTCGATCGGGACGTTCGGGTCGACACGGTGCTGGTAGAAGAGGTCGATGTGGTCGATGCCGAGCCGCTTGAGTGAGCCCTCGCAGGCCCTTCGGGCGTTCTCCGGGCTGCCATCGGTGGCCCGGTCGCTCGGCCGGTCGGGATTGATCACGAACCCGAACTTGGTCGCGATCTCGAACTGGTCGAGCCGGCCGGCGATCGCCCGTCCGACCAGTTCCTCGTTGCTGTAGGGGCCGTAGGCCTCGGCGGTGTCGAGGAACGTGATCCCCAGCTCGAGCGCTCGCTCGATCGTGGCCAGCCCAGCCTGCTCGTCGCCGGCACCGTAGGCCCAGGTCATGCCCATGCATCCCAGACCCTCGGCCGACACCTCGAGGCCTTGGCTCCCCAGTCGTCTTCTATTCATTTGAGCGTTTCCTCGTATATGGAGATTTTTTGGTCGCTGTAGCGGCGCGTGCCGGACAGTCAAGCGTCCGCTGGCGCGCCTGCGGCACTAACCGGAGGTCACGGTCTCCTGCACGTATCCCGAGGACCGCGAGCCTGCCCTGACGGCGACAGTTATCACGTCGCTGCCGGGCGGTGTCGGCACGGTGGCTGAGAAATGGCCGTTGGGCGCCGAGCTCTGTACGAGGGTGGTGCTGTCGGTGGCGGATCCCGTTTGGTCCGTAGAGATCACAACCTGGGCCCCGGGCGCGGTCGTGCCGGTGACGGTTGTGGACCCGCTCACGGTCGCACCGGTGGTTGGAGAGCTGATCGTGGCGGCAACGTTTGTTGGTGGACCACTGGTGACGTAGCGATCCTTGGTGATCGCAGGTTGGTCTGTGAGCGTGCCGGTCTGCAGATCGCGGATCAGCCGCACGGACTGGCCCTCGGCCCAGATCAGAGGCGTCACGGAGCCCGCGGCCTTACCGTCGATGAATCCGATCGAGGCGGTGGCTGGATTGGAGCCGTACGGCGCGGCAGGGATGTCCGGGTCCTCCCAGACCTGTTCGGGCATCAGCCCGATGCCCCACGACATGTGGTCCATCGTGGCCCCCAGCCGCTCTGCGCCGGCGCGGTCGTTGGCCTGCAGCTCCTGCTCGGCGCGCTCGCCGTCGAAGATCGGCCATAGGTGACCGGACCCGACGCCGTTGTACGAGGGTGCGCCGCTGGGCGAGCAGCTGGTCGGGTCTGGCTCGTAGCAATCACCGTAACCGTCGGTCGAGCCGTTGGCCTGGACGCCGTAGCGGTGCCAACCGGGGCCTGACGGCGTCTGGCGCTCCAGGATCGCATCGACGATCTTGAGCGAAGCAGTGACGTCGGGGTCGCTCGCCGGCAGCTCGCCGAGCCGGGTCAGCTCGAGGAAGCCGGCGTCCACCACGCTTCGCTGATCGACGTTGTCGAGGCTGCCGTTGTTGAGGTCGTAGGTCTCTGCGGCGTTGGGGTCACCGGTCGGCGAGAGACGGATGAAGTAGCGATGGTTGCCATACGGACCTGTATCGGTGACGGTCCAGGACTTCACGTTGCGCTGGTAGTCGTCGGCGGTCGCCTGGTAGAGGAGCGCCCGCGTGGGGTCGCCAGCGGCTTGGGCCAGATGGGCGGCGGCGGTCAGCCCGGCGATCTCGGCCGCGATCGTCGACGGCGAGTAGGCGATGTGCTCCTCCCATCGGTCCTCGCCATAGGCGGGCCCGTGGGCGACGATGAAGTCGGCGTCGGGCCGGAGGTGCTTCGCGTAGAAGGACTTATCGCCTGCGAAGCCCGCGTCCCACGCCATCAGCAGGGGATAGGCGTCCTCGTCGATCTCGTAAAGGCCGTACGTGTCCGGAGCGACGGATCCGTCGAGTTCGGAGTCGCGCGGGAAGCTCCCGTCTGGCTGCTGCGCGCGGTCGAACAGGAATTCGACCATCTGTCGGGCGCTGACGAGGTCGCCGTCGGCGAGCAGCCCGGTGAACGTCTCGTAACTGTCGCGAGCGAACACGGAGCGGTACGTGTAGCCGGCGTGCGTCGTAACCGCGAGCATCGACTGTCCCCACGGGTCGGCTGGCGCCGCCACGAACGCGCCCAGGTTGGTCTTGTCCTCGTCGGCCTTGATCACGTTCGCCGCGAGCCAGTAGGAGCGGGCCTGTGCTTGCGGGGGGCTGTGCAGCGTTGCGTCGTAGGCGCGCCAACCATCTACGTAGGCCTTGAGCGTCGTGTTGTACGGCGTCGTCGCGCTCCGTTCCGCTGTGTCGATAGCTTCCTTGGCCGTCGGACCGAATCCAAGCGTGAGCGTGAACGGGCGCGCGGGGTCGTTGATCTGCGCCGTCTGCACGACGTTCCCATCCGTGGCTGAGTTGTAGACATTGCGCAGCGAGTGGTAGGTGTCGAGTTGCGTTAGGCCGTCGCTCGGTGTGCCGACGAAGCCGCTCGACGCTCGCTTGAACCTGCGGTCGGCCGTCAGCGCGCCCACGACCTGCGCGGCCCATGGGCCGGTGGGGGCGGTGGTGTCGGAGGACACCAGCACGCGCGCGACCGGGACGATGACCGCGTTGTTGGGTAGCGCGTTGGTCGCTCCGCCCCCGCCGGTGTTGTCGATCTGCGCGTCGTAGCGGACGTAGACCTTGAGGCGGTGCAGGGCCGCGGTCCCCGTCCCATGCAGGGGCTCGAGCGTCGTGTGCATGACCGCGCTGTCGCGGGCCGGGTCCGTCAGGTAGTCCGTCACGAGGGCAAAGCCGTGTTTCGGATCGCGGCTCGTCACCCGGCAGACCATCCCGCTGCGGTCGGGCGAGCTGACCGTGTAGGTCATATCGCGCTGCTGCATGTCGGTGAACGACCGCCCGTCGGTGACGATGTACTGCAGTGTGTTGACGTTGCTGTTTTCGATCGTCGGGCTGAACGTGTCTGAGAGGACGCCGTCGGCAACCGTGAACCAGACCTTCGACGTCGTGTTGCGCGCGGTTCCGAAGCAATCCTTACGGGCGAGGTCAAGATAGGACTGAGCGCCCGGGCCTCCGGGGGCGGTGGCGTCTGGTGTGGACGCAGCCGACTCTGTGGCCACGAGGACGCCTGTCGTGAGCGTGACGGCGATGACCGCGAGGGCGCGGGCGCCGATGACCGTTGCTATCCGCATGGGTTACCTCTCCTCTCGCGACTACGGTAGCGCTTAGTCCGCCGCGGACGCGGACGGGTAGGCACCCAAGCCTGGACGCGAGGACCCGCGCGCGGTACAACCGGTGACGATGCTGTGGTGCGACCGACGACCAGACTGAACCATGTGGGTCTGCGAGACGTGCGGCGTGGAGCACGCGCGGCCGGTTGCGATCTGCGCGATCTGTTCCGACGAGCGCCAGTGGATGCCCGCGAACGGACAGAAGTGGGCGACTCTCGAGGAGCTGGCCCGAGCAGGACGCCACGCACAAATTACCGAGCTCGAGCCTGACCTTTTCGGGATCACCGTCGAGCCGAAGGTCGGGATCGGGCAGCAGACGCATCTCGTGCGCACGCCCGCCGGCAACCTCCTGTGGGACCCGGTCGGGTATCTCGACGACGACGCGGTAGATCGCGTGCGTGAACTGGGCGACGTGACGGCAATCGCCGCCAGCCACCCGCACATGTTCGGCGTGCAGGTCGAGTGGAGTAGGGCGCTCGGCGGAGCGGCGGTGCTCGTCTCGGAGGCCGACGTCGACTGGGTGCAGCGGCCCGACCCGGCGATCAAGACCTGGAGCGGGCAGTACGAGGTCGCGCCCGGTCTCACGCTGCATCAGGTCGGCGGCCACTTCCCCGGAAGCTCCGTGGTCCACTGGACAGCAGGCGCCGGCGCCAAGGGCGTGCTGCTCGTCTCAGACACGATCCACGCCAATCCCGATCGAGCGACGGTGACGTTCCTGCGCAGTTATCCGAACCGGATCCCGCTCTCGCCCGCCGTTGTCGAGCGGTTGGCGCGAGCCGTCACGCGACTCCCGTTCGACCGGCTGTATGACAACTTTGGCAGGACCATCGACGCGGGCGCGGCCACGGCCGTCAGCCGCTCTGCCGATCGCTACTCCAGGTGGGTGCGGGGCGACTTCGATCAGCTCACCTGAAGCCACCGTGAGCGATCGGGAATTGGCTGCTGCAGCGGCGATGGTCGAGATCGACCTCAACGATCCCAGCTTCTGGAGCTCCGGCCTCGAGCTCATCGACATGCGGCTCCGTGAGGCCGAGACGCTCGCGGCCACCAGCGCGAGATGAAGTCGGGTGAAGGCGATCGGTTCAGACCCCGCGGGAAGCGCCCGGTACGCGGTGCGGTGATTCACTGACCCGATGGTGATCTCGCAGGAATACCTCGACGTCTCGGTCGAGGATCGACCAATGCGTACGTTCGTGGCCAGTCCGCGGGCGTCCGGGCGCTACCCGGGCATCGTCTTCTATTCGGACATCTTCCAGCTCACCGACTCCACACTGCGATGGTGCACGCGACTGGCCGGTTATGGCTTCGTCGTGGCCGCACCGGAGATCTATCACCGTATCGAGCCCGCGGGCACTGTGCTCGAGTTCGACGACGAGGGGAAGCGCCGCGGCCAGGCGGACGCGGACGCGACGCCCGTCGTCGAGTTCGACGACGATATCCGCGCCGCGCTCGACTGGCTCGAGGCCGACGACCGTGTGGCCGACGGCGGCCTCCGGGCGACAGGGCACTGCACCGGCGGCCACTTGGGCTTCCGCGCCGCGTTCGACCCGCGCGTGCGCGCCACGGCGCTTTGGTATCCGACCGGTCTACACGATGGGAAGCTGGGCAGGGACGCCGACGCGGGGTCGCTCGGGCGCGCGTCGGAGATCCGCGGACAGATGCTGCTGGTTTTCGGCACCAACGATCCGCACACGCCAGAGGACGGCCGTGCAGTCATCAAGCGCGGGCTGGAGGAGGCAGGCGTCAAGTTCCGCTGGCGCCTCTACGACGCTGAGCACGCTTTCGGGCGCGACATTGGACCGCGCTATGACCCGGAGGCGACGGACGCGGCGTTTGCCGAGACCGTTGCGATCCTCAAGGCGTAGCCGTACGCTGATGCCATGCCGATGCCCAAGCGGTCTAGCGTTGAGGACTTCTTCGCGCACCTCAGTGACGTCCAGCGGCCGCACGTCGAGGCGCTCCGGAAGCTGAGTCGCGATGCCGATCCGGAGGCGCGGGAGGAGCTGAAGTGGAACCTGCCGGTGTACGTCCGCGGAGAGAAGACGAGCCTGTGGATGCTTCAGAACTTCAAGAACCACTGCTCGGTCCGGTTTCCACCGCCGTTCTTCGCCACTCAGAAGGCGATGGTCAAGGCGGCTGGCTTTGACGCCGGCGAGGGCTTCATTAAGCTCCCCTACGATCGCGACCTACCGACCAAACTGCTGAAGACGCTAATGCGGGCGCGCGTCGAGGAGTACGAAGCGACCGGGGCCGGCTGGAACGACCGCTGACCCCTTCAGGTGTCTGCCTTTCGCCGGACGAGGCGGTCTGGGGGCGCGAGTTCACAGAGCCTGCTCGCTCGGTCGATGATCTTGCCGCGCTTGCGAGGCTCCAGGCCTCGCTCGTTGCCCGCGTGCGTTCGGGGCTGGCCAGCGGAGCCTGGACGGATACCGGCGACTCGCATTGGCTGGTCGTGCCTGAGTTGCGCGCGCTCGTGCACTCGCGGCCCGCATTCGGAGTCGGGTTCTTCGGGCAGGCACGCGAGGACGTCGATCACAGCCCAATCCTCGACCTCGAACAGGAACTGCTTGCCAGAGCTCCGCTCCTTCCTGGCCTGCTCGCCTATTACAACGTCCGCTTCGTGGCCGGCCAGTGGGGGAATCTCGTCCTTTTCGCGAGAGAGGACGATCCCGTGCGCGTGCGGTCAGACCCGACGCATCTGGAGGCGCTCGCGCGCACAGCCGAGCATTACCGCTCAGTTCGGTTGCATCGGCTCCGATTCCCGGATGGAGCCGTTGGGCCAGCGCCAGCAGCACTCGAGTCGACGCTCCTGATCGACTTCAGTGAAACGCCTCCGTGGCGAGCCGTCAGGCGCGCCCTACGCTAAGTAAGGGAGCGCGGCCTGAATAGCGAGTAGCCTTGAAGTCCGATCTCGCCACTGGCCACTTAGGTCGTGCACCGGCGAGATTCTCCGGTGCCACGCAAGCGGCGGTGCACCCGACTCAGGATTGGAGTCGCCGTGAAGAAGGTCTTCGAACTTCTGTTATGCATCCTGCACCCGATCGCGGTCGTGCTGATCTGGATCAATCTCGTGCTCCGCGGCGACATCGGCTTGATCGCAAAGCTCACGTGGGCGATCGCCGCGATCGTTCCATTGGTTCCGTTCGTCTACGTCCTCACAGGCAACGACTTCATCTAGCCTCACGGCATCACGCGCTGGCAGGCAGGTTGACGAGCTGTGCGCTGCGTTCCCACAGGCTGTGTGCGAGGGCGTCGTCTTGCGCTTGGGCGCTGGGGGCGACCACCTTCTCGTCCTCGATGTACTCACCGGTGAGAGCAGCGGCGTCGTCGGCCAGCGCGAGCCAGATCAGCGAGCGAGCGCCGCGCTCCGGGGAGCGGAAGAAGGGCGCGCCGAGGGTTGCGACCGCCTTCCAGATCCCGGTTTCGTTCTTGGCGAAGCCGGTGCGCACGACGCCGGGGTGAAAACAGTTGGTGTGCAGCTCCGGCGCGCGCCTGGCCAGCTCGCGTGTGAACAGGATGTTGCACAGCTTGGTGGTCCCGTAGACGCGCGGGGAGTAGGACTTCTCCGATTGCAAATCGTCGAGATCCAGGCGCCCGGACCGGTGAGCGCCGGACGCGGTCGTCACGACACGACCGCCGGCAAGGCGATCTCGCAGCAGGTTGGTCAGCAGGAACGGCGCCAGGTGGTTCAGTGCGAAGGTCCGCTCGAACCCCTCGGAGGTCTCCTTGCGCGAGGCGAACAGCGCCCCAGCATTGTTCGCAAGGACATCGATGCGTTCGTAGCGCCCGCGGATCTCGTCGGCCAGTACCCGGACGTTGGACATCAGCGCCAAGTCGGCGACGTGTCCATGGACCGGCCCGCCGCCACCGGCCGTCGTTGCTTCCTCGGCGACCGACCTGACGCGCTCGGGGTCGCGTCCCACGAGCGCGACTTCGGTCCCTCGCCGGGCGAGTTCGATCGCAGCAGCGCGCCCGATGCCGCGAGTGGCCCCTGTGAGCACGACGACCGTCACGGAGCTGACCATACCCTGCACCCAAACGGACGCAGGGCTCGAAGCGCACGTCGCGGGGACCCGCTCCTCGCCTCAGCTGACGAGCACAGGCGCGAGCCGCTGCTCGAGCGCCGCACGCGGAAGCGCACCGACAATCCGGTCGACCTCGCGCCCCTCGCGGATCACAACCAGAAGCGGGATCGACTGGGCGCCGAACCGCGCCGCGAGTCCGGGGTTGGCGTCGACGTCGACCTTGACGACCTTCAGCCGACCGGAGTGCCGGCCAGCGAGGTCCTCGAGCACGGGCGAGATCATCCGGCACGGTCCGCACCACGCCGCCCAGAAGTCAACGACCACGGGCACCGAGGCGCTCGTCTCGGCGGCGAACGTCTCCGCGTCAGCATCGACCACCCAGGGAAGCTCTGACTTGCACCTGGGGCAGCGGGGGAAACCCGAAGCGATCGGGCCGACGCGGTTGCGCGCTCCACAACTCGGGCAGACGATGATGGCCATACCCCAAGGGTAGAGCGTCTGCGCGGTGGCTACAGGTGCGCGCCGGACTGTCGGTCACGAATGGTGATGCCAAGCACCGATCGCACGCTTCAGCCTTGGACGCGAGTGCTTCGGCATGTCAAGGCCTAGCCGATCGGCGTCACGCGCAAGCTCCGCGGGATCGGTCGATTGCTGCGTGTGAGCGAGCGTTGCGCCCAATCCTGCGCGGGACTGCTCATCGGCCGCAGCGTCGGATGGGGGCGCCCACAACCGCTCTTCGTCTGAATCGGCGCGCGCAGCGGCTTTCAATATCGCCAGCGCAAAGACGCATACGCAAATCCAGATTCCGACGATGATAATTGCGATACTGACGAAGCCCATCGAGGGGATACTCGGATCCCGGTATCGAGCGCCTGCGTGTCACACTAGCGCCGCGCGCGGCAGGATCATGGGCCAGCGACCTTTAGCACCAGGTCCGCGATCAAACTCCCACACGCTGATGCCTTGAATACGGTCTAGTGACCTTCAGAAAAGCAGTGAATCGCTACTGCTCCCGGTCACCCGCGGCCGGTAGTGGTGGTAACCGCGGTATTAAGCGTGGTAAGACGACGGCATCGACTGAGGGGAGCGTCTGTTCCATCCGTGAAATGGCGAGTAGTCGCCCGCGTCCCAGGCTTCGTGCAGTCCGGGCTTGCTTAGGTCCCAGTCCGGACGGATCTCGCGGGTCACGGTGCGCAGGTCGTGCCAGAGATCAACGAAGGAGGGACGTCCCCAGAACCAGTAGCCGTTGTAGACGCTGTGGATGACCAGCCCGGGCTTGAGCACGAGGGTGTGGGGGATCATCGGGTCGTGCTCGGGGTCGGTGTATTCCTGGATGTCGAGGTCCTTCTGGACGGTCCGCTCCGGGTCGGAGAGGAAGGGCCATTGGGCACCGGTCGACGCGCGGAACTCCTGGCTCGAGTGATGGGTGTCGGTCGAGATGGTCGCGACCTTCGTGTAGGCGACTGCGATCTTGGCGTAGTTGGCGGCTAGCTCGAGGTGCTGCTGGTGCTCCTTGGGGCAGTAGTTCCCGCGCGCGAGCGTGAGGATCAGCGGGTCCTCGCCCTGGATCTCGCTGAGCTTTCGAGAAACGTTCTCGTGATCGGGCAACTCGTAGTCGGGGAAGGTGCCGCCGGGGGCGATATCGCTGCGCATGATCTGCTCCTGTCTATCGTTGAGGAGTGACGAGAACGATGCTCGCCGCCCCGTCCACTCGCGCCCTGTGGTCCACGGGTCCAGACCCCCGGTTCGCGACACGGGTGTGGACCGGTGCTAACCCGGGCGCCGTCGGAGCCTTTCGGGTCCACGCTCAGCCTAGTCAAGCGGCGCCGCGGGCGCCAGAAAAGGGGCCAACCCAATGAGTACCCACACGCCGGTGTGCGATTTGCTGGGGATTGACCACCCGATTGTCTCGGCGCCGCTGTCGGCAGATCCCCGCCTGCCCGCCGCGGTCTCAAACGCCGGCGCCCTCGGCAGCGTGTCGCTGTGGTGGGCCGATGACGCCGGAGATTGGGTCCGCGACACCGCAGCGCTCACCGACCGGCCGTTTGCCGGCAATTTTGTTCTCACTTCGGATCAGCACCATCGAGTCGACCAGGCCCTTTCCGCTGGTCTGCGGATCGTGTCGTTCCTCTTGGGCGATCCCGACGACTATGTCGACCCTGTGCACGACGCCGGAGGGCTCGTCATGCACACGGTCGGGAGTGCGGAGGAAGCGCGACGCGCAGTCGGATGTGGAGTCGACGTCATCGTTGCGCAGGGCTGGGAGGCCGGCGGGCATGTATGGGGTAGCGTGGCAACCCTCCCGCTGGTGCCGGCGGTCGTCGACGCCGTGGCGCCGGTGCCAGTCATTGCGGCGGGTGGGATCGGCGACGCCCGAGGAGTCGCGGCCGTGCTTGCCCTCGGCGCGCAGGCCGCCTGGCTCGGCACTCGATTCCTCTTAGCCGACGAGATGCCCATCCACGACGAGTATCGGCGGCGCCTGATAGACGCGACCGAGACCGATGCCGAGTGGTACCCCGACCTTTATTCGGTGGGATGGCCGGGCTCTCCCCACCGCGCCATCCACAACTCAACCGCGGAAATGTGGGAGGCCGCGGGCCGGCCGCCACTGGGGAGTCGACCAGGAGACGGGGAAGTCATAGCCCATTTCGCTTCGGGCGACCCGATCCTTCGATATTCCCCCGCGCCCCCGATGATGGGAACGACCGGCGAGATCGATGCGCTATCGCTGTGGGCCGGTCAGAGCGTTGCGCTCGCCAAACAATCACAGCCCGCTGCGGAAATCGTGGCCGAACTCGTCTCGCGCTTGTAGTTTCCGTGGGAACGATCGCTTTGACCATTGCGCCCCGCCGAGGGCGCGGGTGTGATGTGATGCGCTCTTCATGTCGCTCGTGATCGTCGGCGCCGGGCCTAACCTTGGTCTGGCCGTGGCCAAGCGGTTCGGGCGCGAGGGCTTCGCGGTAGGCCTGATCTCGCGCACTGAGTCCAGACTGATCGAACTCAGAGCCCAGCTGCAACTCGACGGGGTCACCGCGGCCGGCGCCGCGGCCGACATCCGCGACAGCGGCGCGCTGGCGGATGCCATCCATGGCCTGGCCGACGAACTCGGCCCGGTGGAGGTGCTCGAGTATTCGCCGCTACCCGCGCCTGAGTTCATGAAGCCGGTCCTGGAGACGACGGTCGAAGACATCCGGGGTCCGCTCGAGTTCAGCGTGCTCGGCGCCGTCGCCGCGACCCAGGCGGTCATCGGTCCGATGCGCGAGGCCGGGCGCGGGACGATCCTGTTCACTACAGGCGGGGCCGCCGTGAACCCAAACCCGGCTCGTGCCGGTGTCGGGATCTCCTTCGCGGGCGAGGTGGCTTACGCGCGGATGCTTCACGACGCGTTGGCCAGCGACGGGATTCACGTCGCCCACACCGCGATCGCGGGCCGGATCGCGCCCGGGGCCGATAACGAGCCAGACGACGTCGCCGAGGTCCTGTGGACCCATCACGTCGATCGCCGCGTCTTCCAAACGCGCCTCGGGATGCCCTGACCGCAGGCTCGCGACCCGATGGCCACGCTCGGGTGATGCGCTCCCGTTATCCGGTGACCGCGACGGCCCGCACGCCGAAGAACGTATCGGTGAGCTGAACTGTGACCCCGCTATTGGCCGGTATGGTCACGTGCTTGTGGCTCCCGGTCGCCACCACGGTAACGGTAGCGGTCTTGCCGTGCTTGGTCTCCGTGACGGTGCACCGGGATCCGGCCGAAAGGTCCGGGAAGGCGCGCGACACAGAACCGGCGCGGGTACGGGCGGGGATGCGGAACGCGTAGTCGTGAATCGAACTGCCGCACGCGACCAGGATGGCGATTGGACCCTGCTGGCCGGCCGCCGGGCCGGCGATGGTCTTGGTCACCCTCAGATAGCCGGTGGGGGTCTCGGGTACCTCGGGCGCGAGGCCGGGTGTCCGCTCGTAGTCGTCCATCACGTTCGCCGATGCCACCTCGCCGGCCGGGACGGTGACGGTCTGGCGGTTGCCCGAGACGGTCGCCGTGACCGTGCCGGTGGCGCCGTCCGCAGTCTCGTTGACGGTGCACACCGAGCCGGCCGGGATGCCGTCAAAGCTCTGCGAGACGCTGCCCGCCGGGGTTCCCCCGGCGATCACGAACTCGGGCGACAGTGCGACGCCGTTGCAGACCACCTGGATCGTGACCGGTCCCTGGTGGCCGGCCAACGGACCGGCGATGGTCTTGGTGACCAGCAGGGAGCCTGGTGCCGAGCCGTAGGTGTCGGTGATGTGCGCGGCTCCGGCGCCGCCCGGCGCGATAGTTGCGGTCTGCGGGCTGCCGGTGACGGATGCCGACACCGTGCTGGTGGCGCCGTCCGCCGTCTCGGTGACGACGCAGCTGGCCGGCGTGGGGATGCCGGAGTAGATCTGGGACTGGTCGCCGGTGGCCCCTGCGGGGATTACGAAGTCGGGGGTGAGGGCCGTGCTGTTGCACACCGTGTGGATGACGACCTGACCTTGCTGCCCGGCGAGCGGACCAGCAATGGTCTTCGTTACCTCCAACTGCCCTGGGGCGAGCCCGTACGTGTCGCTGATGTCGGCTTCGATGACCTGACCGGGCGGGACGGTCACCGTCTGCCCGCTGCCGTCGACGACAACCGAGACCGTGCTGGTGGCGCCGTCCGCCGTCTCGGTAACCGTGCAGTTAGCCGGGGCGGGGATGTCGTCGTACTGCTTGGTCTGGTCCCCAGCGGGAGCACCTGCCGGGATCTCGAGGTCAGGGGTTAGGGCGGTGCCGTTGCATACCGAGTGGATCGTGATCGGTCCCTGCTGGCCCGCCGCGGGACCCGCGATCGTCTTGCGCACGAGCAGCGAACCGATGAAGCCGTAGGTGTCGGTTATGTCCACCGTCTCGGTCTTACCCGGGTGGATCGTCACCTGCTGCCCGTCGCCGGTCACCACGACCTCGACGCCGACGACGCTGCCGTTCGAGGTCTCGATGACCGTGCACACCGTTCCGGCCGGGATGTCCTTGTAGGTGCGCTCGTGGGTACCCGCGGGCGCACCGGCAGCGATGGTGAAGTCGGGCCTGTCGACGCCGTCATCGCAGTCCACATGAATGACGACGTGTCCCTGGGATCCGGCGGCAGGACCGGCGATCGTCTTTTCGACCTTCAGGGAACCGGGCGCCAGAAACTCGGCGGTGGCCTTGACGGTCGTGGTCAACTCCGCGGTCTCGGCGAGGATCAGTTTCTGGGCGTCGTTGACGCCATGCGTGTTGCCGTCATACAGATAGACGTTTCCGCCGGGGACGGTCGCTCGCGAAGTTGCCTCGAGCACGGCCACGGTGGGACCGGACGACCGGATCCAGATCTTCTGTCCCGACGGGACGGTGGCGCCATCGGCGATCGGATCCGTGCCCGCGGCGTTCGAGAACATGCTTCCGCCCGTGACGGTGACGGTGGCTGGCGGGTGGTCAGTGGACACTGTGAACGGTCCGAGCACCCTGCCCGCGGGGCCGCTGACGCTGTCGGGCTTGAGGGTGAGACTCGGCGCCGGTGGTTGGACAAGCGGCCCGAGGGAGCGGACGTGGTTGACGATCGCGACCACGGTGTTGTGCAGCGGATCGGACGTGCTCAGCACGTAGCGATCGCTGAAGAACCAGATGGCCGCTTGGACGGCGGCGGCCTTCTGGTCGAGATTCGTTAGCGCCGTGGGCTGGTTGGTATGGGGGTAGTACTCGTTGAGGAGCCGGGCGACGTAGCCGACGTTGGGGACGTTGGCGGCGTCCCAGGTACCCAATAAGTAGCCGATCCCTTCCCTGGTGACGGTGAGGATGTCGATGCAGTAGAGGCTGAGCTCGGCTCCACCGCCGGAAGGCCGGGCTCGGATGATCCCCGCGAACGACTCGTCCTTGGCGGTCCAGCCCCCGCCGGGGCCCGTGGGCGGGTTGCTCGCGGGATAGCCGTCGGCGACCGGGTCGAACGTGTTCGACCCGTTGGCGATGAAACCAGTCACCCTCTGGCCGTGACCTGTGCCGCTCATCACCACTTCGGTGTTGCTCCGTGTCGTCGCCCGCGGCGCCGGCCCGCTGACGAACACCGCGCCCGCGGAAGCAGCGTCGAGCATGAGCGCGGCCGACGCCAGCACGAGGAGAACCGGAACGCGCCACGCTCGACGACGTGTCAGCAGCCCGAAACCTGCAAGCCACTGGCTGAGGCTTTTGATCGACCAACCGCCGTCATGGACACGCCGCGACAAGGTCACCCACCTCCGATCTCGGCCACCCGCTCTCGGCTTGAGCGACCGATCTCTCTCCGGGGCAAGCATACCCCGCACCGCCAGCCCGCGGGAGGGCGCGCACACCCCTCTTCGAGTGGCGCACACCCCCTCAGGTAACGTTTCCCGGGATGCAGGCGCCGCGGCGAATCGCGCTCAGCGTGGGTCTTCTGCTCTTGTCCGCGTTCGTGCTTCCAGTCCGAGCCGTGGCCGCCACGCACAGCACGTGCTCGCCCGTGCTGGGCGACACGGTCCTCAGCGGACCCACGCACACCGCCGCCTGGCGCGTAGCCATCGGAGGACCGACACCCGTCTTCTCCTCCCTGCCCGACAAAAGCATTCACGTCACCCGCTGGGTCACGCCCACGCAGGCCTCGTGGCTGCTGGTCCTCGCCTCCGCTCGAGCCGCCCATAGCCGATGCTGGCTAAAGGTGCGGCTTCCATGGCGACCCAACGGGTCGACCGGATGGATCAACGCCGACAAGGTTGTCATCGCGCCGACCCCATGGCGCATCGTGGTCTCCACCACCCGGCACACGCTGACCCTATTCCGAGCGGGGAAGGCCGTACGCACCGTGTCGGTCGTGGTCGGAAAGCCGAGCACGCCCACGCCCGACGGCCTGTTCGCGGTCTGGTGGGCGATACCGTGGCATCCCGACGCTTTTCTTGGCAGCTGGGTACTCGAACTCACCGCCCACAGCGATGTGCTGCAACAGTTCGACGGCGGTGACGGAACGGTCGGGATTCATGGCCGCGGAGGAGCGAGCCTCGAGGATCCCCTCGGCACCGCTCTCAGTCACGGATGCGTCCGTCTGTCCAACGACGCGATCGACTGGCTCGTACGGACCATCGGGCCAAACCGCCTGCCCGGAACGCCTGTTCAGATCAGCTGACGAGGAAGACTGGACTCCCGGCTCATCGCCTGCTTGCAGGCCGCTAGCTGGCGAGGGCGGTGATCGCGTCGCCGATCAGTTTGGCGCCGATGATCAGGCAGATGACCGCCATGATGGTGGCGTTCTCGCGAACCATCCAGTCGTGCAGCTCGCCGAGGATCTTGGTCGCGTTCTTGCCCATCAGGTAGTAGATCGCAACGGGCGCGCCGACGCCCAAGGTGCCGAGCAGCACGAACACGGCCAGCGCGACGGCCTGGCTTGCGGGGCTGGCGCCGGTCTGGGCGATCGCGGCGGCGGCCCCAACGGTGAGGATCAGGTTCTTGGGGTTGATCGCCGACAGCAGCACCGCCGTCCCGGCCGCCTTCACCGGAGCGAACGTGTCGACGGTCTTCATCCACGCGGGCAGCTTGGGCTCGGTGTTCCCGCGCGGACGTCCGCGCCATTGCTTGATAGCCAGCAGCAGCAGAAGCACGCCGAGGACCAGTTTGAGGATGCTCACCCACGTCGCCGGACCGCCCTGGGTGCTGGCCGACGCCCCGCTCGAGACCAGCAGCACAACCGTCCCCACGACCGCCAGGCCGACGACCCACCCCGCCAGGAACGCAGGCCCGTTGACCCTCCCCTTGGGGGTGGCGAGCATCAGCACCACAGCGATGATCGGCACCGGGCTGAGCGCGACCCCGACCCCGAAGGAGAGGACCTGACCGATCGCCTGACCCATCAACGATCCCTACGCCCGTCGATCCGCACACCCCGGATCCTCGTCGGCAGGGCCTCCGGGTCCATCATCCAATTCGGATGAGAATCGCCAGCGCCTGTGGGGAACCCGTTCAGCGCTCGGTAATCTACCTACCGTAGACTGGCTCGAAAGCGGGAAGGTTGGCGCGCCGCGTTCGTGCGACGGTCATCCAATCTCGTAGCGATCGAGGACTGACGCGGGGGCTCCAGATGACTGGTAAGGGCTTGAAGATCGTGCTGTTGTCGGTGTTGGCGACCATGGTGGCGATGGTGGCGCCGGGACTCGCGCAAGCGGCATTGATCACGGAGTTCACCGGCGGCGTGACTGACCCGGGGGCGATGGTCAACGGTTCCGGCGGCAACGTCTGGTTTATCAATGGAGCCGGGATCGCCGAGATCAGCCCCTCTGGTCACGTCACGACCGACACCGCCGGACTCGACCCCGGCGCTACGCCCTACGATCTCACCAACGGCCCCAACGGCGATCTGTGGTTCACGGACAACGGCGCCAAGGCGGTCGGTTACATCACGCCGAGCGGCGCGATCCACGAGTTCACGGCACCGGCCGGTGACGTTCCCCTGCAGATCGTCGCCGGCTCGGACGGCAACATCTGGTTCTACAGCGCCGGTGCGCCGAGCGCGATCGTCAAGATGACGCCCGGCGGAACGTTCACCGGCTATCCGATGCCGATGAACGGCGAGATCGCCGACAACATGGTGCTCGGTCCCGACGGGGATATCTGGTTCTCGGACATGGGGACGACGTCGATCGGCAAGATCGCACCGGGCGGAATGATCACCGAGTATCCGCTGGCGATGGGCGCGATCCCGACGAACATCACCGTTGGCCCAGACGGAAACCTGTGGTTCTCCGACAACAGCGGCGCGATCGGCCGGATCACGACGAGCGGCTCGATCCACGAGTTTACGAGCGGTCTGCAGAGCGGTGCCGATCCGGACGCGATCGCACCGGGGCCGGACGGGAACGTCTGGTTCACCGACCAGTACGGCAATCAGCGGGCGATCGGGCGGGTCACCCCGGCGGGCCAGATCATCGAGTTCACCGCCGGTCTCAACGATGATCTCCCCCTCGACATCACTACCGGCGCCGACGGCAACCTGTGGGTCCCACAGGCCTCGATGGACCCGATGACGCCATCGGCGGTTGCCGAGATCACGCCCGCGGGCCACATCACCGAGATCACCAGCGGCGTCAACCCGACGGGCCTCGCGGACGGCGACTCGGTTCTCGCGGGTGCTAACGGCGCGTTGTGGTTCACCGACACTGGGTCGCCGAACGCCATCGGCCGGATCGTCATCCCGCCGATCACGACGACTGGTCCGACGATCGCCGTTTCGACCACCGGCGCGACAATCAGCGGATCGGTCACGCCGCTCGCGGACACCACAGCGGTTTCGATCCAGTACGGCACGAGTCCGTCCCTCGGCTCCTCGACCGCGGATGGGTCGCTCCAGGCGGGCACGACCAAGGAGCCGGTGACCGGGATGCTCGCCGGGCTCCCGTCGAACACGACGATCTACTACCGGGTGGTCGCGTCGAACTCCGCCGGCGAGTCAGGCGGCACGGTCGAGTCGTTCAAGACCTCGCCGTCACCACCGTCGACCCAGAAGACGACTGGGACGCTCGGGAACCAGCACATCACCCTGACGACACCGGCGACCTCGATCTGTACCGCGAACAAGAGCAGGCTGGCCGTGATGCTGAACTCGACCGCGATCAGGAACTCGAAGAGGGCCAAGCTCAAGTTCTTGGACGCCGTCCTCTACATCGACAAGGGCGTCAAGCACACGATCACGAAGACCGTTCGCCGGCACGGCAAGGAGGTCAAGGTAAAGGTCACGACTCACAAGGCCAACGTGACCGTGAAAAAGCTGCCGGCCTCGCCGAAGCTCAAGCTGTCGGGACTGAAGTCCGGACAGCACACGCTGAAGGTGACGCTCTCCTACATCGAGACCGTCACCAAACACGGCCACAGGACTAAGAAGACCGTCCACAAGACGCTGACCGTCAAGTTCAGAGTCTGCTGAGGAGCGAGCAGGCGCACACGAGGTCGACGGAGGTATCCTGCCTTCACCGGCGGCAGCTACGGACCATGGCGTTGGTCGAAGCGCTGCATTACGTTGAGAAGGAGGAAGCGTGACGGATACCAAAGACATGTTGGATGCGTCGCCGATTGCGATCCCAGTTGGTGCCGAGCTGGTCGCGACCGCAATCGATGCGTGCTTGAAATGTGTCCAGTCATGCACGTCGTGCAATGACGCCGATCTCGCCGAGGACAACGTCGCGGAAATGACGACGTGCATCGCGCTTTGCCTGACCTGCGCGGATGTGTGCGCCGTCACGGCGCGGGTCCTTTCGCGAGCTGCCCATTGGGATAATTTCGTCGTTAACCGACTGCTGCAGGCATGCGTGCGCTCGTGCACCAGCAGCGCCGACGAATGCCACCAGCACGCGCCTCATCATCGTCACTGCGCGCTCTGCGAGACGGTATGTCGAGCCTGCATCGAGGCGTGCAACGCGCTGCTCGATGCTGAGGCTTTCAGGGACGTCGAGAAGACTTCCCGGGCATAACCTCGGGCGACGATGGAGGAATGAGCCGCGGCTCCTTCGGCGTGCGCGACTAGGGTTTCGACATCATGGCGTGCATGGCGTGCTGAGCGCCGGCCGGGATCACGAGCCCAGGCACGTCGTGGGGTGTGGCGATAACGGCGACCGCGAGCACGATCAGGAGGCCGGCCGTGCCCCAGGTGGCCGCACGGCGCCACGGGATCGTCTTCTCGAACGCGATCAGAGCGGCGATGAGCGCCATCCATATGACGCTCATGACTCCGAGCGCAAATAGCCCGGCCATCAGCGCCCAGCAGCAGCCGAGGCACCACGCGGCATGCTTCGATCCCATCTCGAGGGCGCCGCGATTCCCGTCGCGCCAGGTCCCCAGCAGAAACCCCAGCGGGCTGCGGCATTTTCCGAGGCACACGTCCTTCAGTGGCGTCAGCTCGTAGATCGCGGCGATCGCCAGGACGCCGCCCGCGAACCACCGGCCGCCGGTGTGCCAGGCCAGATCGCCGCCGATTACGCTCTCGCCAAGGCGAAATGCACCGTACGCGACGAATCCCGCTGCACCCCAGACGAGCAGATAGCCGGCGGTGAACAGCAACGGGCGGCTCCAGCCCCGCCGGCGCGTCATCCGCGCGTACAGCGCCGTGGTCGGCGCCAACGACGGGAACATCATCGCCGCCATCATCACGACCCAGACACCCAAGAACCAGCCAAGCGCGCCGAGATCGGTGCCCGGACCGGCGTCCATTCCAGCCATCCGATCAGCCGTTGACCACCACGCCACGGCGGCCAATCCAATCAGCAACACGACCAGGCCAACCCGCGCGCGTACGGCGGCAAACGCCGCGGCAAGCTCGCCGCGCTCCGCGTGGCCTTGGGTGATCGAGGGAGCGGTGCTCAGGCCGCCCATGCGAAGCGGGAAGTCGAGAAAGCGGAGTTTCCCTCGTACTGGATGCCGAACGCGTCGATCTTTGATCGCGTCGCGTGGGCGATCGTAAGCTCCGAGCCAGCCGGATGAAAGATGCCCGTCAGGCGGGCGGGCTCTCCGGTCTGGACCCCGAACGGCACCACATCCTCGATCTCGAAGTCAACCGCGTCTCCGATGCGAACGGAGTGACGTAAGCCATCCTCGCGGACCTCGATTGGCGCACGCTCCACACCGAGGCTCTCTCCGATCAGCGGCCCCAACGCCTCCATCGGGCCACCAAGTGCCCCGGAGAACACACCGCCGAGCTTCTGTGCCTGCTCATCGGATGCCGCCGCGTCGATGAACACGCCCAGGCGCCAGTTGCCCTCGGTCATCACCTTCGGAGTGTCCGCGACCGCCGCGACCGTCAGGCCGCTCACATCGGTGCCCTCGATCTCCCCGTCCTTGACATTGAAGACGAGCGTCACCCTGCACCGGTCACGCGTCGCGCCGAACGCCAACGACGCCGTGCACGGACACACAACATCGCATGAGCACGTCTCGAAGTAGGACCCTTCCAGCTTCCAGGACATGCGCGGCCTCCTACGTTCGGGTGGAAAGCCGATTCTCTCCGCGGCCGAGCCGCCCGTCAACTATGTCGGGCGCTTGCAAACAGACCGGTCTGTCTGTTATGGTGGTGTCCGATTCAATAGACAGATCGTTCTGTACGAAAGGGAAGCGATGACCGCCACAAGCACCGAGATCACCTCATCCGACCAGCCCCTACTCGGCCGTCGGGCGCTCGTAACCGGCGCGACCGCAGGCCTGGGAGCGGCAATCGCAAGGGCGCTCGGCCGCGACGGCGCCGAGGTGCTTGTACTGGGCCGTGACGCTGAGCGCGGCGCCGGGATCGTCACCACTATTCGCGACGCGGGCGGCCAGGCCGCGTTCGTTCAGGCCGACCTGGGCGATCCGGGGCGGCTCGGCGAGCTGGCCGATGAGGTCGGCGACGTCGACATCCTCGTCAACAACGCCGGCTTTTCCATCTGGGGCGCCACGCCGGAGATCGGGATCGACGACTTCGACGCGATGTTCGCCGCCAACGTGCGCGCGCCCTACTACCTGGTCGCAGCGTTCGCGCCCGGCATGGTCACACGCGGCCTGGGCTCGATCATCAATATCGGCAGCATGGCCGGGACGGTCGGGCTCGCCGGCGGAGCCGCCTACGGCGCGACCAAGGCGGCGGTTGCCGCGCTGACGCGCTCGTGGGCTGCCGAGTACAGCGCATCCGGCGTCCGCGTGAACACCGTCGCGCCGGGCCCGGTCTATACGCGCCCCGAGGCGCGGGACCTGTTCGACACGCTCGGCGCCACGACCGCCGTGAAGCGGGCGGCCGACCCCGCTGAGATCGCCGAGTTCGTCGCGTTCCTCGCCTCGGACAAGGCGAGCTACATCACGGGCGCCACCCTGGCCGCCGATGGCGGACGTACCGCGATTTAGACGCTGCGCCAGGAACTCCCATCCAGTCGTGCCACTAAGCGAAGGAGCCCGCATGTCACGCGACATCAAGATCCCCGGTCTCGACCATCCGATCACGATCACCTCAAGCGGCGACCATGTCGTCGTTCGCAGCGGTGACGCGACGATCGCCGACAGCCGCTCGACGCTCATCCTGAGCGAGGCCAACTACCCCCCGGTCCGCTACATCCCGCTCGCCGATGTCGACCGATCACAGCTTGCGGCCAGCGACCTGACCACCTACTGCCCGTACAAGGGCGACGCGTCCTACTACTCGATCACTCCCGACGCGGAGCGTGGTAGCGACGCAGTCTGGTTCTACGATGATCCCTACCCAGCGGTCGCCGAGATCAAAGGCCATGTCGCGTTCTATTCCGACCGCGTCGAGCTCTCGGTGGAGGCTGCGGACGGCGCACAGAACTGAGCGCGGATGCCCACGCGAACCACCCGATCGACACACCCCAAGCCGGTCAAGCGCTCTCCGCGGGAGCGGCTGCTAGAGGCGGCGAGCGAGCTGTTCTACGCAGACGGGGTCCAATCCGTCGGCATCGACCGCGTGATCGAGCGCGCCGGCGTGGCCAAGGCCTCGCTGTACAGCACGTTCGGCAGCAAGGAGCAGCTCGTCTGCGCCTACCTCGGCGCCCGGCACGCCCAGACGTTGGGGCGGCTGCGGGCAGCGGTGAACCCCGTCGAGGATCCGGTCGAGCGGATCCTCGCCGTGTTCGATGCCCAGGCCGAGCTGTTCCGCACGCCCGGCTTCCACGGCTGCGCGTTCACTGCGGCGGCCGCTGAGGCGCCGGCCGGCGGGCGCATCGATGAGGCAGCCGAGTCCTACCGCCGTGACATCCGCTCCCTGTTCACCGAGCTCGCGACTGCCGCGGGTGCGCCAGACCCTGCCCTGCTCGCCAGCCAGCTCCAGTTGATCTACGACGGCGGCGGGCTCGCCGCCAACATGGACCGCGACCCCGACATCGCCGCCCCGGCGCGCGCCGCCGCCACCGCGGTCATCGCCGCTGCCGTGTTGCCCGGCTCGAAGTGAGGACGGCGCGAAGCGGTCGCGCCTCAGCCCATGGAGTGGATTCTGCGCGGCTCGATCGTCAGGATCAGACGCGTCTGGTCACGCCCGCCGTACCACGGATACGCGGTTCCGAGGTAGCGCTGGGCGAGATGTTCGATGTGCTCTGCGGCGCCATCGCTGGTGACGCTCGAGACCTCGCCACGAACGGAGTAATACCGGGAGGGGTTGCTCAGGTCTGACACGGCCACGGCCACGCGAGGGTCTCGTCTGATGTTCTTGACCTTCTGAAATCCATCCACGGTGTTGATCAGAATGTGCGTACCGTCCGTGTCGACCCAGGTCTGGGTCAACTGCGGTGAGCCGTCGGGCATAACCGTCGAGATGAAGCACGGACTCGCCTGGCGCAGCAGAGCGACTAGACCTTCAGGGAGGCTCTCGGACACTGGCGTCTCCTCTCTCGTGGGAGTCCCAAGCCTACCCAGCGACTGCGAGGGTTCCGACCGCGCGAGGCTTTCCTCGCGGGAGCCGGACTGAGGTGAACCCAGACCGGTTGCCGTCGTCGAAGCCCTGGGAGGCGCTCATCTCGATGCGATCCTTGTCTTCCCGGGGGTGGCTCTCAGTGCGATGCGCGCGTGCACGGCGAACGCGTCGAACAACCGGAGCGCGGCATCCCCGGCCGAGTGGCCCCACTCGCGCTCGGTGGCGAGCAGTTCGCCTCCGACGCGTGCGAGGAGGTCGCGCCTATCGGCAATCCATCGGGATAGCAGCCCGCTGGTGACCTCGGGGTGGAACTGGATCCCCAGATGGGAGCCGGTCATGAACGCCTGGGGACCAGACACGCTGCGGGCCAGCTCGTAGGAGAGCGGCGGCGGGATAATCGCGTCCTCGTGCAGCGAGAGCCACGGTCCAGCTCCGACGAAGTCCGGGTCCGCCGTGTCGAGCTCAATCCACGCTAGCTCGGGCGACGGAAGCTTCCTGACCGCACCGCCGAGCGCGACCGCAAGCGCCTGCGCTCCGAAACAGATGCCGAGCACCGGCACGCCGGCGGCGTCGGCGTGCCGGATCCACTCGACCTCCTGCGTTATCCAGTTCGTCCAGGGGCCGGCGAGCGATGCGTACGATCCCAGCGCGATCGCGCAGTCATAGCCGCTCGGATCGGGCAGCTCGCTCCAGCGGTCCACGCGCAGAATGTCAAGGGCGAGCCCGCGCGACGCCGCCCAATCGCCGAGCAGGCCGGGCGGACAGTTGTCCTGAGTCTGTAGCACTATTGCGGATACGGTCACGACCTAGGCCTCCTCATGCACGAAACGCCCGACCGTCTCGTAGCAGCCGTGTCGCGCGTTACCCGCCGTCTATACATCAGTAAGTCTATAGGCTTTCTTGGTATTGAGCTCCGAACAGACCGCGGCGCCGGCGAAGATGTTCGGTCGGCTCAAACGCTGAGACGAGCGGTGGCGTCGCGCTCATAAGCGGAATGCCATGCCTCGTTCAGCTGATCCGACTGCCGGACCATCCTCGCCTGAGGCTTCCACTCCGGCGGCGCGTCAACCCCGATATGCGACAGTACCCGCGTAACCGCGCCCGCCGGGTCGGGCTTGACATCCGTCTCGTAGTACAGCTCCAGCGGCTCGATCGCGCAGCGCACGAAGTAGCGTCGCCACGCTTCGTCATCGGCGCTCAGGCGACGACGGAGATGCTCGATCCCGCGGAAGCTGTACGACAGCTTTGGCGGTTCGCCGTCGGCGTTCGGGTTCTCGCGGCGCCAGGTGCGGGTCTGGAGCGCCCGCCACATGCTGATCGCCTGGCGCACTTTGTCCAGACGCCGCATCCACACGTAGCTCGGGTGCCCGAACAACCCGTCGAGCAGCTCGGACCTGGCGAGACCGGCGAAGTCCGGCAGGGCGGCGGCGTGCTGTTCCAGGTCAGGCAGCTGATTCCACATCAGCTTGGCGGCAAACACGCCGTTGTCGGTCGTTCCCAGCTGGAAGGTGCGTTCAAGATGGGCCTCCCAGCCGTCTACCGAACTCAGGTCGGAGTAGTCCGGGGCGTCGGTCGGACGCTGGTCGTCGCGGATGCCGGCGCCGGTGCGGGGCAACCCGGCCAGGAAGTAACCCGGATGCGGCGGTGATCCGGTCTCGGCCCGCGCCTCGAAGTATTCCTGCGGGTTCCCAGCCACCCCGGTGCTGGCCAGGAGGTGGCAAAGGTACGTGCTTCCACTGCGCTGAGTGGAACAGACGATGTAGGCGCGGCTGGCCTTGATCATGAGCGGCTTCGCCCCGTGTCTTTCCCCTTTCGGAGGCCCTTCCTGTCCTGCGCTATTTGGGTTGCGGGACGATCCGAATGTACGGCCGCGGCGACTCCCACTCCCCGAAGATCTCCTTCGCCTGCTCGTCGGACACCGAGCCCGCGATGATCACGTCGCCGCCCGGACGCCAGTTCGCCGGCGTCGAGACCTTGTGCTTCGCGGTCAGCTGCAGCGAGTCGATCACCCGCAGCACCTCGTCGAAGTTGCGACCGGTTGTCATCGGGTAAACGAGGATCAGCTTGACCTTCTTGTCGGGACCGATCACGAACACGTTCCGGACGGTCTGATTGTCGGCCGGCGTGCGGGCGCCCGCCTCTCCCGACGTGTCGGCGGGCAACATTCCGTAGAGCTTTGAGACCGCGAAGTCGGCGTCGCCGATGATCGGGTAGTTGGGTGCGTGGCCCTGCGTCTCCTCGATGTCTCGCGCCCACCGCTCGTGGTCGTCGGTGGGATCGACCGACAGCCCGATGACCTTCACACCCCGGCGGTCGAATTCCGGCTTGATGCTCGCCATGTAGCCGAGCTCTGTAGTGCACACGGGAGTGAAGTCCTTGGGGTGTGAGAACAGCACGCCCCAATCGTCGCCGAGCCAGTCATGAAAGCGAAGCGTGCCTTCCGTGGTCTGGGCCTCGAAGTCCGGGGCGGTGTCTCCAATCTGCAAGCTCATGTGCACTCCTTCGGTTGATGGGCCAGCGCGATGGTTGGCGCTCGGTTCCGGAGCGCGTCAAGGCCCTGGGCCGGACCGTTCCGACCCGGCATACTCTACTAAACCGGTAGTATTTCTGAGGAAGCGTGTGTCCGCCATCATGCCTGACGGACGATGGATCTGGCTGACGCGCACGTACACCTCTTCGCCAACGGCATCGCTGGTAGGTACGGACGTGCGTGCGCTGGTGGCGCCGACCTCGAGATCTACCAGTCGTTTCGAGATGAGCATCACATCGATGTGGCGCTGGTGATCGGTTACGAGGGCGCGCCGGAGCACCGAGGCAACAACGAGTACGTGGCGCTCGTGGCGGCCAACAACGACTGGATCGCGCCGGTGGCGTACACGCGGACGGACGCCCCGCTGGTGCCGTCTGAACCGTTCGCCGGCATCTCGGTGTATCTATCCACGGAGGAGGACGCGCGCCGGTTCGCGGGGTGGCCACCCGAGATCGTGCGTGGATTGTCGAGCGAGCAGATGATCGTCAGCGTGAACGCGGTGCCGGCAACGCTCGCGCCGGCGGTCGAGGCGCTGCGGGCACTCGACGGATGCCAGGTCCTGATAAGTCATCTCGGCGAGCCCGGCGCCTATGACGCGCCGCCGTCGCGTGAACAGGTCGATGCCGCGCTCGAGCCCCTCCTGTCGTTGTCTGACGCCGGGCACGTCGGGGTCAAGCTGTCCGCTCTGTACGCACTCTCGAACCCCGCCCACGCGTATCCACATGCCGCCGCGCGACCCGTTGTCGAGCGGATCGCCGAGGCGTTCGGGACCGAGCGGCTCTACTGGGGCTCGGACTTCTCGACCGCGCTCGACTTCGTCTCGTTCGTACAGACGATCGCCGCGATCGAGGATCTCCCGTGGTCGGATTCCGAGCGCGCCGCGATCATGGGCGGGAACCTGCGACGGCTCGTCAAGCGCCCTGAGCGCTCTTTCGGAGGGCGATGACTCGCTGGACCGAGGCCGCGAAGGCGGACTTGTTGAGTTTGCCGGTGTTCAGGGCGCTCGCAAGTGCGTTGACTGCGGCGGTTCCCTGGCTGACGCTCTGGCTGGCGCATAGCAGCAGGTCCATGCCCGCGCCGGCGGCAAGCACCGCGCGGTTGGAGCTCGCTCCGAACGCTTGCAGTGCGCCGGCTTCGAGCGCGTCGGTGATCGTGACGCCGGTGAACTTGAGCCGGTTGCGAAGCTCTCCCTGGACGACGGCGGAGGAGAGGCCGGCGGGGTGGTGTGGATCGAGCGCTGGGTATGTCGCCCACGAGACCATCACCAGCCGTACTCCAACGGCGATCGCGGACTTGTAGGGGAGCTCGTCAGTCGATCGCAGCGCCGCCAGTCGCACATTTAGCGTGACCGGCGCGGTGTCGGTGTCCTGGTTTGTGGTCGCCGCGCCGAGTCCCGGGAAGTGCTTGGCGGTGGCGGCGACGCCGGCCTGCTGCTGTTCCTTGATGAAGTCCGCGCCGAGCTGAGCGACCGTGTTCGCGTTGTTGCTGTAGGAGCGCCCGAACTGATCGATGAAGTTCCCGCGTGTCCGGTACACGTCCAGGACAGGGGCGAGGTTGACATTCATCCCCACGGCTTTGAGGTTGATACCGGCGCCCCGGCCGGCCCGCGCCGCAGCAGCTGCGGGGTTCGCCGACTCGCCTATCTGCTTTTCGGAGGGCGCGGGAGCGCCCGGGAGGCGGCGCACCTGGCCGCCTTCTTGGTCGGTCATCAGCAGCAGCGGCTCCTTGACCGGGCTCTGCGCGGCCGCGTGCTGAAGCTCGCTGATGACCCCCTTGATCTGTGCGTCGCTAGAGATGTTCCCTTTGAAGAAGATGACACCTGCCGCCTGGCCGGCCCTGATCTTCGCGAGCAAGGCCGCCGGCGGTGTGAGGCCGTCGTAGCTGAAGATCACCCGCTCTCCGGCAAGCTGTTGCGCTGAGAGCGCGCTCGCCTTTGCTGGCGCTCGAGGCGCCGGTGCGTGCACCACGCCGAACCCGAGCGCATCCCCGGCCTGCACGAGGATCGCGGCGCACGCAATCGCGGCGAGCGCGATTCGGGCCCAGCGGGGTACGGACCAGTCACGCGTCAGGCGCATCCCAGTCACCCCGGTACTTCAGGAGCTGTCTGGCTCCGGTCACCGAGGATCGCGTGATCGCGTCGCACACTTCGGCAGCCCGGTATCCGTCTCCGAAATCAGCTCCGTAGGGACTGATGTCTGTGTCATCGTGGATCGCGGTCAGCAGGTGGTACAGCTCGTGGATGAAGGTGTGCTCCCAGCCAATGACATGTCCGGGAGGCCACCATTGGCTCATGAACGGATCGGTGGAATCGGTGACGAGCCGGGTCGCGAAGCCGCCTCTGGATTTCCGTGGCTCGCAGATCTGCAGTTCGTTCAGGCGCTCGAGGTCGAACGCGATCGAGCCGTTTGAGCCGTTGATCTCGAGTGCGAGGTGGTTCAGCCGGCCGGGGCAGAAACGCGAGGCTTCGAGCGTGCCGATTGCACCGTTCTCGAACTCGACAGTCGCCTCGAACGCATCGTCGACATCGACCGCATCTCCACCCCGATCGAGGACGAAGGTCCGGGTTATCCCGTTCACCGACACGATCTCGCTGACGAGATGGCGGGCCAGGTCGATGATGTGGGCGCCGAGATCCCCGAGCGCGCCCGAGCCGGCCTGGTCTCGCTTGAAACGCCAGCCTTCAGCCTCGCCATCGGCGCCCCAGGCCTGGAGGTATCGGGCGCGGAAGTGACGGATCTCCCCGAGATCTCCGCTCATGAGGATTTCCCGCGCGAGCCTGATCGCGGGGACGAACCGGTAGTTGAAGGCGCACATGTGCTTCACCCCGGTGGCAGCGACGCGTTGCCAGATTTCGTAGCTCTCCTCAGCGTCGCGTCCCAGCGGCTTCTCGCAGATGACGTGCTTGCCGGCGAGGGCGGCGGCGATCGTCGGCTCGCCGTGCACCCAGTTGGGTCCGGCGTTATCGAACAGCCGCACGCGTTCGTCCGAGATGATCCGCCTCCAGTCTGTCGTCGCAGTGCCGAAGCCGTACTGGGTCGCCGCGGCACTGACCGCTTCGGCGTTCCGGCCGGCGATGACAATCAACTCGGGGTTCAGAGGCGGCGGCCACGTCATGTGCGAGAGGGCCCGGTAGGCGTTCGCGTGAGCCTTGCCCATGAACGCGTATCCGAGCATCCCGACGCCGATGCTTCGACCGTCGACCGTCATCGCCGGAACGCCTCGTCGAAGCTGGCCTCGGCCGGCGGAAAATCGATCCTCCGCACGAACTCGAGGGCCTCGCGTGCGCCTGCCTCGCGCGCCATGCCCGCATCCTCCCATTCGATCGACAGCGGCCCCTCGTAGCCGATCCGATTGAGCGTGCGGACGAGCTCATCGAAGTCGACGTCCCCGCGCCCCGGCGAGACGAACGTCCATCCGCGTTCAGCGGCGTCGAAATCGACGTGCGAGCCCAGGATCGACCTTCGTCCGTCCAGCCTCCGCTTGGCGTCCTTGATGTGCACGTGGGCGATCTCGTCGCTGAACTCGAGCGCGAACGCGGCCGGGTCGAGGAACTGCGGAATGAAGTGGCTCGGGTCGAGATTGATCCCAAAACCGCGCCGAGCTCCGATCGAGTCCAAGGCCCGACGGGTGGTGACGAAGTCGTAGGCGATCTCCGTGGGATGGACCTCCAACGCGAAGCGCACCCCCTCGGCCTCGAACACGTCCAGGATCGGCGCCCACCTGTCGGCGAACTCTGCGTATCCGCGATCGATGGCGGACGGGTGCAGCGGCGGGAACGGATACAACAGATGCCAGATCGGCGAGCCGGTGAAGCCGGTGACGACGCGGACATCGAACGCGGCAGCGGCGCGGGCAGTGTCCTTCATCCGCTCCGCAGCCCGGGCGTGAACCCCTTCGGGGTTCCCGTCGCCCCAAACCTCGGGCGGGAGAATGGCTCGGTGGCGGTCGTCGATTGGGTCACATACGGCCTGCCCGATCAGGTGTGCGCTGATTGCCCAGCAGCCGAGCCCGTGACGCTCCAGGAGAGAGCGTTGGCTGCGGATGTACTCGGGCTCTTCAAGAGCGCGGCGGACGTCGAAGTGGTCACCCGCACTCGCGAGCTCCAACCCGTCGAAGCCCCAACCGGAGCATTGACGAGCGACCTCCTCGAGCGGTAGGTCGGCCCATTGCCCCGTGAACAGCGTCACCGCTCGCATGCGCGGTCCTCGGTCAGACACGGAGTTCCGCCAGACGCCGTTCGAACTCGCTCACATCGGCTTGCCCGCGTCCCATGGCAACAGATTCTTCCAGCAACGAACCGGCCGGCGGTAAGAACGGCACCGTCGGTCGCACTGATGTCGCGACACGGGGCCCGTCAGCGCAGGCCCCACGGCGAAAGCGAGAGATGATGAGCACATCGAGCACGAGCACGAGCGACCGGTGGTCGGAGCTCAGCCGAAGCGAGCGCATCGCCCTGGGCAAGGCACTCGTCACGGCCCGACTGGAGGACTTGGGATGTACGGTGCGGGCGCCGAGCAGTCTGATCGACGGCAAGCTCGACGTGCGGACTCCGACCGGCCGCCCGACCGAGGTCTTCGTGTCCACGCAACGCGTCGGCGGCTACGTGTTCTGGACCAAGCGGCGAATTCAGCCTGCGAGCACCCGGTTTGCGGCGATCGTACCTCCGCTAGCACTCGGGCGTGATGTCAGCGAACCGCCGGGCGGCCTCGAGCAGCCCGTCGTGATCGGCGCGGCAGCCCGGACAGCTCTGCAGGTGGATCGCGGTGCCCGGGAACACGCGGGCGGGGTCCTCGCCGGCGAGCTCGAGCTCGACGTACGCATCGAGGATCGGCTCGCCGGCGCCGCACCCAGCGTCTCCGTCCTTGACGCGGAGCAACTCGTTCAGGTCACGGCGCTCGGTCATCAGACAACGTCTTCGAGCACCCGGCGTCCGGAGTCGGCCATCCTGGCGTGCAGCTTACCCGTGATTTCAACCGGTTCTCTCTGATCGCTTCGCGTTGGGAGCGGCCCACGGTAAGAAGTGACACGCGATCGGTCACTGATCTGGCCAACGGCGCCCCAATCATGTGTGCTGTCCATTTTGCCCCGAGGAACGAAAGGCCCTCAATGGATAAACGACCGCTGATCGTATTCGACGTCAACGAGACCCTGCTCGACCTGGAGACGATCCGCCCCACCTTCGACCGGATCTTCGACGACCCGGCCGCGCTGCGGCTTTGGTTTGCCGGACTGATCACTTACTCCGAGGCGCTCACGCTCGCCGGCGTGTACGTGCCCTTCACCGACATCGGCGCGGCCGTGCTGCGGATGTTCGCCGCCACCCGCGGGATCGCGATCAGCGACGCCGACGCTTCCGAGCTCACAGACCGGTTCGGTTCGATGCCGCCCCATCCCGAGGTCCCCGCGGCGCTGCGCCGGCTGCGCGATCACGGCTTCCGGCTGTTCACGCTCACCGACAACACGCTCGACGTCGCCGGGCAGCAGCTGGCGAAGGCGGGCGTGATCGACGTCTTCGAGCGTCGTTTCAGCGTCGACGAGATCGTGCGGCGCCACAAGCCGGCGCCGGAGGCCTACCACTCCGTGGCCGGCGCGCTCGAGGTCGATCCGGGCGACATCTGCCTGATCGCATGCCACACCTGGGACACGCTCGGCGCGGTTGCAGCCGGGTGGCAGGCCGCGCTCATCCTCCGCGAGGGCAATGCGCCACTCGACGTCGGCCCGCAGCCGGACTTCATCGGAGACGACCTCGACGCGATCGCCGACCAGTTGATCGAGCGGTATCCGGCGATGGCGACGATGTCCGCCGGCCGGCCCTAAACACACCCTTTCGCCCACGAAGACAGGAGGCAACCGACCACATGCCCGTCACCCGTATTGCGATCCGCGAAGGCAAGACGCCGGAGTACAAGCAGGCGCTGATGGACGAGATCTACGAGGCGATGCGCGAGACCGTCGCGATCAAGGACGGCGACCGCTTCATGGCGGTCAGCGAGCACGGCGAGCACGAGTTCGCCTACGGGCCGTTCCTCGGGATTGACCGCGGCGACAACCTCGTTCAGATCCAGGTGTTCTGGGCGCCCGGCAAGACGGTCGATGCCAAGCTTGCGATGTACCAGAGGATCGTCGCGCGCCTCGCGGACAACCCGGGCGTGCGGCCCGAGGACGTCCTGATATCCGTGATTGAGACGGCGGCCGAGAACTGGTCATTCGGTAACGGCGAAACGCAGTTCTACGAGCACACGCACTGATCGGGCGATGAGTTCTGAGGCGTCGCCCGGTCCAACGGTTCACTGACGCCCGCGGCCGTGCCGAGGCGGCCGCGGGCGAGATCGTCGACGAGAGGAGAAGTCATGGGCATCGCGCTTCCGGGGGAGTCACCCGAGTACCGGGCCGCGCGGGATCGCCTGCTGAAGCAGGAGATCGAGCTCCGACGCGCGATGGAGGCCGTCGCCGCCGCCAGACGTGAGCTCCCGCCGGGAGGAACCGTGCAGCAGGACTACGTCTTCCAGGAGGAGGGAGCAGACGGAGCACCGACCGACGTGCGGCTCTCCGACCTGTTTGCGCCCGGCAAGGACTCGCTCGTGATCTACAGCTTCATGTTTCCGCGCGACCCGGGCGATCAGACGCCGGGACCCCGCGACGGCGAGACGTCGCTGCTGCCGCTCGCTGATGGCCCGTGCCCATCGTGCACCGCGCTGCTTGACCAGCTCGACGGCGCGGCCGAGCATGCAGGCCAGCTCGTCAACCTCGCGGTCGTTGCGAAGGCGCCCCTCCCCCGCGTTCGGGCGTTTGCCCGCGACCGGGACTGGCGCCGGCTGCGGCTCCTATCCTGCGCCGGCAACACCTACAACGCGGACTACCTTGCCGAAACGCCCGACGGAAAACAGCGGCCGATGCTGACTGTCTTTCATCGGGACGGCGACGCGATCCGGCATTTCTGGAGCTCGGAGCTGTTCTATGCGCCGGCGGATCCGGGTCAGGACCCTCGCCACGTCGGCACGATCGAGCCGCTATGGAACCTGTTCGATCTCACCCCGATCGGTCGCCCCACCGAGTGGGCCGAGCAGTTCAACTATCCGTCAGCGTCAGTCGTTGGGTGAATTCGAGCCGGTGCTCGTGAGCAGATCCGGGATCGGGGCGACCGTCTCGAGCGCCGCGTCGATGTCGGCATCGACCTGCTGGCGCTGCCTGACCGGCAGGTCCTGAATCGAAGTCCAAGCACCGTTGACGTGCGTCGCCGCGATCACACGGGTCACGGCGCGGAGCTCGGCACTGGCGTCGCCCACGAGATGGGGCGCGACCGGGTCGACGGCCGGTGTGAGCTCGGTCAGCATCTTCTGTACGGCGGTGATGTCCGCGGTGATCGACGCGAGGTCGGTGCCGCTGCCGTAGTCGTCATCGGCCGTCAGCGAGTCGCGGAGCGCGTCCTCGAGCACCTCATGCGGTCGCAGCAGCCAGTTGCCGATGCCGGTGGCAGTCGCCGGGAGATAGGTGGAGAGCGGGACCTTCATCAGCCGCATGAGCAGGCGCCGCAGCGTGGCGGTGTCGGTCGCGGCGGCGGCCAGGTCGTGCTTGGACCAGAGGTCGAACTCGATCCTGTGGAAGCCCGTGAAGCCCGGGTCGGCTGTCCCGAGTGGATGGCCGGCGGCCAAGCCGTCTATCTCGCCTCCGAGTGCGCCGAACGCACCGTAGGCGCCGTCGTCCTGACCGATCTCGAGCCACGTCAGGTGTGCGGTCACCCAGGCCGATCGCGCCGTCGCGAGGTTGCCCGACCCGATCGCCGCGGCCAGCGCCGCGACCTGCCCGCGCAGCGTCGACAGCTTGCTCGCGACGTAGCCTCGGTACTGGTTGAAGTGCTGTGTTTCGACCCTCAGAAATGAGCAGCCGACGGCGATCTTGCTCACATTTCCGGTTGGGTCGAGCCACTGCACTCCACACGGGGGCGCCGTCTGAGACACGGAGCCGATTACGAAGAAGTTCCGATGAACCGCAACCGTGCGCGGTGGTGCGACCTGGTAGGTGACCGTGACCGCGCTGACGCCGTTCGGCACCAACCCGAAGCCGGGTGTGCCGATCACCGACATCAGGGCGTAGGGGGTTCCCGTCGCCGCAGAGCAGTCCTGTGTCCCCGTGTCCGAGTACAGCACGACGATGCACAGCGCGAACTGGCGATACTCGCTCTGCAACAACGGGAGCGACTCCTGCTGGATACGCCGCGCGACCGGCGATAGGCATCGTGCCGGCGCCAGGCTGTTTGAGAGCAGGTGCTGGGCGGGCACGAGGTAGATGCGGCCGCCGGACGCCGCGTCGCCGAGCAACCGGGTTCCCGACATGATCACGCCCGACGCGCGCAGCGACGCGATCTGGCGGGGCGTGAGCCTGTCCACGGATCGCTGGGCATCACTGAACAGCGAGTACCGAGCCGCAAGGGTGGCGGGCACCTTGGCGCCGGCCGGGGCAAGCGTGCCGGGAGCCGGGTACGACGAGCAGGCGCGCGACCCGGATGCGCCCAGTGGCCCGGCCAGAACTAGGACCGCAATCGCCACGACTCCGAGCGCGGCGGCACCTGCCGCGATCGAGATTGCACGTTTGGACGCCGTCACGGCACCGAGTCTGGCAGCCGCATGTGAGGTGTTGTCCTTCTACGCTGGGTGTGATGTTCGATCGTCGGCAGTTCCTTACCCGCACCGGCGCCGCCGCGTTCGCCGCGGGCGCGCTCGGTGCAGCAAAGGTGTCCGATGTCGACGCCGCCGAGGGCCAGCCCGGCTCGGGCGACCCACTCCAGGCCGACGGTCGCTTTCAGTACGCGGTCGCCTCTGACCCCGCGGCACGGCTTCCGGCGATCCCGTTCTACGGCCCGTGGCAGGCGGGGATCGTCAATCCGCCACCGCCGGCGGCCTGCTTCGTCTCGTTCAACGTCACCGCGACCGGGCGCGGCGAGCTGATCGACCTGCTGAAGACCCTGACCGCGCGCGCACGGTTCCTGACGCAGGGCGGTGTCCCGGCAGACCCCGGGCCGGTCGAGCCGCCGTCGGACAGCGGCACGCTCGGACCGGACGTGCCCGCCGACGGGCTGACCGTGACGCTCGGGTTCGGCTCGACGCTGTTCGACGGCCGCTTTGGGATCGCCGACCGTAAGCCGAAGCACCTGACCGAGATGACCTCGTTCCCCAACGACGCGCTGGACCCGGCCCTGACCGGTGGCGATCTGTTGCTGCAGATCTGCGCCGGCGGCCAGGACACCACGATCCATGCGCTGCGGGACATCGCCAAGCACACCCGCGGTGGCATGCAGATCCTGTGGCGGATGGACGGCTTCGTTGCGCCGGCACGTCCCGCCGGCGTCCCGCGCAACCACTTCGGCTTCATGGATGGGATCGCCAACCCGAACCTCACCGATCCCGCGGTCGCCAACCGGCTGTTGTGGGTGGTCCCCGGGATCAGCGAGCCCGACTGGGCGAGCGGCGGCAGCTATCACGTCTGCCGGATCATCCGGATGTTGATCGAGTTCTGGGACCGGGTGTCGCTGAACGAGCAGCAGACGATGATCGGTCGCTACCGCGCCAGCGGAAACGTTCTCGGGACGAGCAACCTGACCGCGCCGCCCGACTTCGCCGCCGACCCGAAGGGAAAGATGATCCCGCTGACCGCCCACATCCGGCTGGCCAACCCTCGCACCAAGGACACCGAGGACAGCCGGATCTTTCGCCGTGGCTACAACTACGACAACGGCGTCGACCTGGCCGGCGACCTCGACATGGGACTGATCTTCAACTGCTTCCAACAGAACCTCGCGCGTCAGTTCATCGCGAACCAGACCAGGCTCATCGGCGAGCCGATGGTCGACTACGTCTCGCCGGTTGGAGGTGGCTACTTCTTTGCTGTGCCGGGCGTGCGCACCAGCACCGACTGGTACGCGCGCGCGCTATTCGAGTAATTGGCCCGGAGACCCTGGAGGTCCGAGCCGAGCGATGTCATGCCCGAGCGGGGGCTCGCCGGCGCCGAGGCCGACTGGCGCGGGCGCGACCGTTGCGAGGGCCCGCCGCGCGGGGCGGGGAGCTCTCTTTTGAGCCTGCAGAGCCGGGGCTGTGGAGACCGTGGTCGAGCCCGAGTTGGCCGGCGAGCTGGGTGACCTCGCCGTGCTGGTCCGGGGTGAGCAGCGTGATCCCGATCCCCTTGCGGCCGGCACGCCCCGTGCGTCCGATGCGGTGCACGTAGGTCTCGCTGTCCTGCGGTGGGTCGAAATTGATCACGTGGGAAATCCCGTCCACGTCGATGCCGCGGGCCGCGACGTCGGTCGCCACCAGCGTGTCGACGATGCCGGACTCGAAGCGGGACAGAGCCTGCTCCCGCTGGCGCTGTGACTTGTTGCCATGCATCGCCGCGGCCTTGACGCCGTGCGCCGCGAGTCGCTTGACGAGCCGGTCGGCCCCGTGCTTGGTTCGAACGAACACCAGCGTGAGGTCACCGTCGTGACCGAGCTCGCGGACGAGCGCCTCGACCCGGTGCTCGTGCGCCACGCGCACGAACCTGTGCTCGATCTCCGCGTTGGCGCGCCGCGCCTTGGGGCCGTGCTCGTGTGTCACGGGGTCCCGGGCGTAGCGGCCGGCGAGTCGCCCGGCTTCGCCATCGAGAGTGGCGGAGAAGAACAGCGTCTGACGTTTCCGCGGACAGGCCGCGACGATCCGATCGATCGCCGGGCGGAAGCCCATGTCGAGCATCCGGTCGGCCTCGTCGAGGATCAGCATCCTGACGTTGGCGAGCGTGAACGCGCGACGCGCGAGCAGATCCTCGAGCCGCCCGGGAGTGGCGACCAGTATGTGCGAGCCGGCGGCATCGCTGGCCTGCTTGACCAGGCCGACGCCGCCATACACGGCGGTGACGCGCAGCGCCCGCGCATGAGCGATTGCACGGATGTCATCGACGATTTGCGTTGCGAGCTCGCGGGTCGGCGCGAGCACGAGTCCGGCTGGTCTCGGGTCCTCGGCCTGGATCCGCTCAACGAGCGGGATCCCAAACGCAAGCGTCTTGCCCGAGCCGGTGGGCGACTTCGCGATCACGTCGCGGCCGGCGATGGCATCGCCGATTACCGCGCGCTGAATCGCGAACGGCTCGGTTATCCCGGCGCTGGAAAGGGAACCGATGACAGTGCGCGAGGCACCGAGATCGGCGAACGATTCTGCTGACATGCACAACTCCTTGGCGGCGCAAATGGGCCGCTGACGATTCGGGAGGCGACGGCTGACCCGAACCGCTGTGAGCGGGACCCAAGCAAGCTGCCTCGCGGCCGACGAGGCCGACCGCACATACCAACGTAGCAGCCCGACCGGTGACGAAGGTCCGGCTACAGGATCCAGAACGCCACGACCGCGTACTGCAACGCGGCGGCAACGATCACGAGCAGATGGAACAACTCGTGATAGCCGAACACCGTCGGCGCCGGGTCCGGCCGCTTCTGCGCGTAGATCACAGCGCCGGCGCTGTACAGAACGCCGCCGAGCGCTAGAGCTGCGACCGCGGTGACGCCCAGACGATCCAGAAGCTCGGGGAGCGCGACGAGCGCGATCCAACCGAGCGAGACATATGTGGCTGCGCCCAGCCAGCCGGGGGCGTCGATCCACACCAGCTTGAACACGGCGCCGGCGAGCGCTCCCGACCACGCCGCGATCAGGATCACAGCGCCGACGGTCCCATGGAGCACGAGCAGCCCGAACGGCGTGTAGCTGCCGGCGATCAGGACGAAGATCATCGTGTGGTCGAGCCGGCGCACCCAACGGTGGACGCCGAGCGAACGCCACCTGACCCGGTGATACAGGGCGCTCGTGCCGAACAAGGCGGCGACGCTCAGTGCATACACAGCGACCGCGAGCCGAGCGCGGACCGATCCCGCCTCGAGCACCAACGCGCCGCCGGCGACCAGCGAGGCCGCAAACGCCCACTGATGCAGGACCCCGCGCAGTCGCGGCTTCGGCAGTGGCTCCAGAGTCGCAGCGGGCACCACCAGCAGTGTGGCAAGTGACCGTGTCGGGCGGTCAGCCGTCCGGCTCGGCTGCCTTCGCGAGCCGCAGCGCACCGAGCCGCGACGGGGTGAGATCCGCGCGCTCGAGCGCTCCGGGTCGCCTGGTCGACAACCACGCGATCAGCCCGCCCAATCCAGGCACCCAGATCGAGATCGCGTGATACACGAGCACGCCGCCGACCGAGGCCGTCGCCGGGAGGCCGTACAGCACCAGCGCGCCCGCGAGGCCCGCGTCGAGCACCCCGAGACCGGCCGGCATCGGAATGGCCGTCGCCAGGTAGCCGATGCAGTAGGCGATCAGCACCGCGAGGAAGCCCAGCCGGTGACCGGTCGCGGCACACGCGGCCCACAGGGCGGCAACGTCCAGGCAGAAGAACGCGGCCCCGCCGAACAGCCTCCAGCCCGGATTCCGGACCGCCGCCCAGGCGCCCTCGAGCCCGGCCGCGACGCCGCGGACCGCCTTCGGAGCCCGGCCGCCGAAGCGGCGACTCGCGAACACGACGGTCGCAGCTCCGGACAGGACGAAAACGGAGACGAGGACAGGGATCCCGGCGTGGCTCAGGTCGAGAGGACCGTCCGGGATACCCGCGAGCAGCAGCGCACCGGCCGCCCCATTCACCGCGAACCCAAACGCGGTGAGCAGACACAGCAGCGCGGCGCAACGCCCGAGCAGCTGCCTGGTTCCGAGGCCATGACGGCGCATTAGCACACCCGTGGCGGCGGCCGAGGAGATGTTCCCGCCGGGCAGCACCGCACCGGCGCCCATCGAAATCCACGCCACCCGGTGGCTGGTCGCCGCCGGCGGTTCCGGGAAGAAGTAGCGGAAGACGATCAGGTAGCCCAGGCACGACCCCAGCTCCAACGCGACCGCCGCGATCACCCAGGCAGCGTTCATGTCGTCGACCTGGTTGAGCACCTTCCCCGGTGCCGCGACCCAGACGAGCGCCCCGATCGCGACCGCGCCGAGGATCGCGGTGGCCACTCCGCGGCGCCGCTGCGACGCCGTGCCTCGAGTCGCCTCCCGTCGATCGTGCTCATCCGACATGAGACGGATCTTCGCGGATCCGACGTATCCAGGACGTCAATCCGCGCCGGCGGCACCCTAGTTCGAGCCGGGCCTGCTGGCGCTCGTCAGGCGAACAGCGCGTGCAGGTGGTCGTTGAGGAACGTTCCGTCCGGATCGAGTTCTCGCCGCAGGCTGATGAACCGATCGGCCTCCGGATACAGCGCGTGCAGTCGCTCCGCCGTGAGGAAATGCAGCTTGCCCCAGTGGACCCGGGCAGAGAACTCCGACAGGAGCGCATCGACAGAGCGCAGGTAGTCCCAATAGTCGGTCCCGGGCTTTCCCGATACCGAGATCACCGTCGTCGCGGTCTTGTAGTTCGGCGAGAGGTACGCGTCGTCTGGCCCGACGGTGCGCACCTCGAGCGGGTATACCGAGGCGGGCAGGCTCCGGAGCATCAGATCGCGCATCGCCGACAGGGCGTCGCGCCCGAGCTCGAGCGGGACGAAATACTCGAGCTCGTGAAAGTTGGGGTCGTAGACCATCGGGTAAATCCGGTAGCAGCGATCGGTCCGCCGCCCTTCCTGCGCGCTGTCGGGTTGATCCGGCGCGGCGTCGTCGTAGATCTTCACGTAGCACTTGTCGGCCATCGTCTGATCGTGCGAGGACAGGTTGTAGAGCGCCGCTGACTCCTCCGTGGGCAGCCAGAAGAAGCCGAAGTGACGGTGCTCGTGAACGAGTTCGTCCCAGCGCTCGAGCACCTGGTCCCAGGGCCACAGGTCGACCTGCTCCGTGAGCCGGTAGGCATCGGTCACCTCGAGCTCGAGCTGCGTCATCACTCCCAGCATCCCGATCGATACCTGAGCGGCACGCAGAAGGTCCGGCTCGCTCTCGCCGATGTCGCGAATGTCCCCAGTCGCCGTGACCAGGCGGACACCTCGAACGACACCCGAGAGGCATGTGTTCCTGATCCCCGATCCGTGGGTCGCAGTCGCCACCGCGCCCGCGATCTGCTGAGTGTCGATGTCGCCCTGGTTCTTGAGCGCGAGGCCCTCGGCCCACAGCGGCTCGTAGAAGTCCCGGATCAGCGTGCCGGCCAGCGCGGTCACCCGCTTGCCTCGGGGGTCGGCCTCGACGACACCCCTCAGCCCGGACACGTCGAGCAGGAGCCCGTCTGTCTCGACGATCGGCGTGAACGAGTGACACGCCCCCGCGACCCGGACGCCCGTTCCTCGCCCGGCCGCCTCCCGCACCAGCGCCGCCACCTCCTCCTCGTCGCGCGGCGCCGCCGCGTAAGCCGGAGTGAACGATTGGTTGCCCACCCAGTTGCGCCAGACCGTCGCCGGAGGGAGATCAGCAAGCACGATCGGCGGATCTTAGCCCGCTTGTCAGGCTCGCTCGTGGTCGGTTCATGCCCGCACGCGCTCGAGTGCCTCGAGGCCCAATCCCTCGGGCGCATGAAGCGCCAGCATCTGCGAGCCCATATCTTTAGGAGGCGCGGTCGCAAGCGATACGACGATCTCGATCGTTCGCTGGCCGGACCGCGTCTCCACTCCATGCTTGACCGCGTTCTCGACGAGTGGCTGCAGCGAGAGGACGGGCACCACCGTCTGGAGCACATCCGGATCCACCTGGACGCGCACCGTCAGACGATCGCGAAACCGAGCCTGCTCCAGGCGAAGGTACTTCTGCACGTAATGTAACTCCTCTGCAAGCGTGACATACGTGCGCTCGGCTTGAACGAGTACCGCGTGAACTCGGCAAACTCGGCGAGTAACTCCCGGGCCTGCTCGGGGCTGGAATGGATATAGCTGGCAATCGCGGCGAGTGAGTTGTAGATGAAGTGAGGCGAAATCCGGGCGCGCAGCGCATGAAGCTCCGCGCGCGTCAGGCGCTCTTCCTGATCGGCGACCACCGACAGCTCCACCTGTGCCGAGACGAGCGCGGCGACCTCCCCCACGACACGCGCGTCGTCGGGTCTAAGTCGGTAGTCCCGGCCGTACAGTGCGATCAGCGCGCCGACGCTCGCGTCCTTGATGACCAGGGGAGCCACGACGGCGCCCCCGTTTCCACCGGACAGCCGCACGGCGTTCGTCCGCGGCTGGACGTGGACGCGGCCATCCATCACCTGCGCGGCCAGATCGCGGAGATGAGCTTCGGGGGCGTCAGTCCGTTGATCCCGTCGAGCGCGAGGACCCTCCGCACGGGCCGTTCGTCGCGCGATTCCTGCCGCTCGTCGCAAGATTCTCCGCGAACAGTCGTCGCATTTTTCCGCTCATGTCACTCGTCGGCGCGGCCGCCGGCGGTCAGGTCGGTGAACACAAACCCGTCGCGCTCGACGGTTTCGCCGATCTGAATCGTGAGCGGCGCGGACAGGATCGGCCCAGCGTGCACGAACGTGTGGAACTCCCCGTTCTCGCCGCAAGGGTCGACCCCCGCCGGGAGATCGTCGAGTAGCCGCTCGTCGAAGCGTCGGCCGGCAAACGAGCGATCGAGCTGTGTCGGATCGACGCACACGATGATCGCTTCAAAGCCGGCGGCGATGAACTCGCGAGCGAGGCTGGTGGTGTCCCGGTGCCAGAGCGGAAAGCACCCTCGTTTCCCGGCGCTGGCCAAGCGCTCCTCGCGGTACCGGCGGACGTCCTCGAGGAACAGGTCGCCGAACGCCACGGCTTCGACGCCGTGCATCGGCTCTGAGGCGAGCATCTGCTCCATGCGCCGCTCGTACACCTCGTTGGTGCACGCCGCCGGAATCTCGACCTCGACGAGCGGAACCCCGACTGCGCTGACCTGGAGGGCCAGCAGCGACCGGCGAACCCCGTGCATCGAGATCCGCTCATAGGCATCGGTGACCGTCGTGATCAGCGCCCGAGGGACGATGCCGTGCTCCCGAGCGAGTACCCACAGCGCGAGCGCCGAGTCCTTGCCGCCACTCCATGACAGCGCAACCGGACCGTCGTTCATCGAACCGGGCCGGTAAACATCGGGCGGGTCATCTTGACCTCAACCGCGGTCGAAGTGGCAAGGTGGTTGTCATCGACCGGATCGTAAAAGCTCGTCAGAGGCATCTCCGCCAGGTCGCCGGCGGGTTGATCGCGACCAGCGTGGTCGTGGGGTTGCTCGCGATCGCCGCGCGCCTCGCCGGAGGTGGATCGCCGGCGCGGGCGCTCGAGGGAGCGACCTTGTTCCTGGCGGCCGCGGCGTACCTTGCGCACCTGCTGGCGCATCACGAAGGCGTACGCGAGCTGCTCACCCGCTCGATCCTGGTGAGCGCGTTTGCGCTGTGGGAGATCGTGCAGATCGCGCCTGGGCTTCCCGGGAACGCCGTGCTCAACGATGTCGTAATCGTGCTGTTCGTGGTGGACCTCGCGATCCTCGTCAGCCCCTGGATCTGAGATCCGCCGCACCGCATCGACGCGGGTATTGCCCCTGGACTAGGCGAATATTGCCCCGGACTAGGTGAACGCCGCCCGCCCCCCGACGGCAAATATTCATAGGTGCGCATGCAATAATGCCGGCATGAGTCACGGCACTGAACCAGACCTCGCGTTCCTGTCGTCCGAGACGGCTCGATCGGTCGCCGAGACGATGCACGCGCTCGCGACGCCGAGCCGGGTGCGGATCCTGAGCCGCCTTGGCGCCGGCCCCTGCTCGGTCGGCGACCTCGCTCGGAACCTGGACATGGCCCAACCCGCGATTTCCCAACAGCTGCGGGTGCTGCGCCACCTTGGGCTCGTCGTCGGCGAGCGCGATGGCCGCCAGGTGATCTACGCGCTCCACGACGAGCACGTCCGCTCGCTGTTGACCGAGGCGGTCTCGCACACTGAGCACCTGCGCCTCGGGCTCGCAGTTCGCCCGACCGAGCAGCTTCTGACTGCGTGAGCGCGACCGGGCCAGCGTTGCTCGCCGCCGCGGCGGGCGTGGGATTCGGGCACGCGATCCTCCCCGACCACTGGGTCCCGCTGGCGGTGGTCGGGCGCACCCGGCGCTATCCGTTGTCCAGGATCGCTCGCCTCTCCAGCCTGGCCGGAGTGGCGCACGTGCTCGTCTCGATCGCGCTCGGCGCGGTGATCATCGCGATCGGGCTTCAGTTTCGCTCCACGATCGAGCACGCCCAGGACACGGTCATCGGCTGCATCCTGATCGCCACCGGCATCGGCTTCCTCCTGCTCGAGCTCAGCGGCCACGGACACCATCACCACGACGGCGACAACGGCCACCATCATCACCACGCGGGGCAGCACGATCACGACGATGGCCACCAGCACGGGGAGCCCCATGATCACCACCACCAGGGCGAACAGAGGCCTCAGCGGCTCCACGGGCTCGCGGCGGTCATGGTTCCGTTCGGCGCGGCGGCGTCGCCCGACCTGACGATCCTGCCCGTGTTCCTGGCCGCCACCACGGCGGGGGTTGCGACCGCGGTCGGATCGGTGGTGATCTTCGCCGCGGTCACGATCGGCACCATCGTCGGCCTGACCCTCGTTGCCGCCCGCGGCGGATACCAGATACAGGGCGACTGGCTCGAGCGCTGGGGCAACCTGTTCACCGCCGGCGTCCTCGGCATCATCGGCCTGCTCGTCCTGCTCGGGGTCATCTAGCCAAGCGCAACCGGCCTCGTCCCCGGGTGTTCGTAAGCTTGCGCTCGATGCGGCTCGAAGGCATTCAGACGGGGGACATCGTCGAGGTGGACCGCCTCGGTCGCCGCTTCCACGCGCTGGTGACCGGCAACGCGCCGGGCGGCCTGGCGGTCCAGCCGCTCGACCGGCGCATCACCTACCGGAGCTGCCGAGCGCACGACGTGGTCGCGCACTGGGCCAAGCGCGGCCGGCCGCGGGCGACCGAGGAGCCGCTCGAGCCCTCGGCGCTTCAGCTCGAGCTCGACACCACGATCCGCCGCTGAGCCGCACCTGTCGCGATGTGGAGCGGCTCGCCGGTTTCGAGCAGGGTCTTGAGCTTCGAGATCACCTGAGGCCAGCCGCCGCTGACTGACTCGGCGATCTTGCTTCCCGGCTCGAAGTCGTCGTGGACCACGGTCAGCCTCACCGCATCGCCGGCGGGCTCGATCTCGAACGTCACCTTCGACCGGGGCTCGGCGGCAAACGCGGTGGTCTGCTCATCGCTGAACCCGATCACCTGACCCAACTCCGGGGTGAAGCTGTGCCATGTGTACGACAGCCGGCGGAACGGGTCGGCCTCGAGCACGACCTGGCCGGCGTCGGCGATGCGCGCGCCGTGGTTGTTCCAGACCATCGTCGACCCGGGCGCCCAGTCGGTCTCGAACGTCGTGTTCCAGTAGCGCTTGGTGAACGTCGGCTCGGTCAGGGCCTGCCACAGCCGCTCCGGCGTGGTGTGAATGTAGGTCGTGTAGACGAATGTCGGCTTCTGCATCGTGGGATTCTCCAGTGCTTGCTTGAGGTCCGCGAGCGCGTGGACCCGCTCTTGGTCGTAGCGATCGATCCACCGTTCGGCGATGTCGTTGATGGGAGCGGCGTTGAGGAAGTGGAGCTTCTCGCGCCCGCGCCACAGCGTGGTCACGAGGCTGGCGGCCTCGAGCACGGCGAGGTGCTTGCTGACCGACTGCCGGGCCATGTCCATGTCGGCACACAGCTCGCGCAGCGTTTGGCCCGAGCGAGCGTTCAGGCTGTCGAGCAGCCGGCGCCGGCTCGGATCTGCGAGCGCTCTGAATACCTCATCGACCTCCCGTGGGTCCGATTGTGCAGCCATATGGCTGCATGATTATATGCAGCCCCTCGGCTGCATGTCAAGGTTGGCGGCCCGGCGGCGGGGTGCCTCCGCATGGGGCAGTTGTGGGGCGGACGGTTTGAACGGCGGGCACCTGGAGGGCGGCTTCGGGGTGCTCGGCGGCCTATGAAGACCGAATCGGCCTGAAATGACCTGCAAAACACGACAATTGGCGCGATTCACGCCGACCGTGTCAGAGCATGCATGTGGGGCATGCACCGTCCGGCACGGTCGGCGAAGTTGCGGCCGATTGTCAGGTTATGCATGCCCGGAGCCGCGGCCGGCCGGCGCGGGCCCGTTCCGCGGGGACGCCCTGCCTGGGCGTCCCCGCGGACGAGTCAGTCGCGAGCGCGCGTCGAGAGTTACCTATTCCGAAGGGAGGCCGCCGGCGTGAAGCCCGCCACGGGGAGTCAAGTCGCGTTGTGTGGTGTAGCTGGTGATCGTCGTTGGGACGTTCGTTTCTCAGGCGGGGTTGAGGGTGGCGACCTCCTCCTTGGCGTTGTTGTTCGAGCGAGCTTGTTCTGGTCCGCCGGGCGGAGAGAGAACTTGGCGGATGGAGTGGTCTGAGAGGTAGCGGCGTTGGACCAGCCACTCGTCGTTTTGTTCGATCAGGAGCATGCCGGCGAGTCGGATGAGCGCCCGGTCGTTGGGGTAGATCCCGACGACGTCCGAGCGGCGGCCGATCTCTTTGTTGACCCGCTCGAGCGGGTTCGTTGACCTGAGCTTGGTCCAGTGCTCGCGCGGGAACGAGTAGAACGCGAGCAGCTCGTCCTCGGCGTGCTCGAGGAGCCCGGCGACCTTTGGCGCCGGTGAGCGGAGGCGGTCGACGACCTCGGCGAGCCGCTCGCGGGCTTCCTGGCCGGTGTCGGCGTTGAAGATCTGGCGGATCGCGGTCGCGATCATCGGCTGCTGGGAGCGGCCGCAGTGACCGAGCATGTCCCGGAGGAAGTGCACCGTGCAGCGCTGCCACCGACATCCCAGCACTCGGGCGATCGCGCTGCGCAGTCCCTGGTGGGCGTCCGAGACGCACAGCCGCACGCCCGAGAGGCCGCGGCCTTTCAGGGAGAACAGGAACTCGGTCCAGAACGCCTCGGTCTCGGCCTCGCCGACGTCGATCCCGAGCACCTCGCGGATGCCGGTCTCGTGCACGGCGTAGGCGATCACGAGCGCCTTCTGGCGGACCCCGCCGCGCTCCCGCACCCGCTCGACCTTGGCGTCTAACCACAGGTACGGGTACTCGCCGTCCAACGGCCGCGCTCGGAACAGCTCGACCTGTTCATCCAACCCTCGGCACATCCTGGATACCTGATCCTTGGACAGCCCACGCAACCCCATCTGCTCCACCAACCGGTCGACCTTCCGCGTGCTCACCCCGTTCACGTACGCCTCCTGGACCACCGCCACCAGCGCCTGCTCGGCCCGCCGGCGCGGCTCCAAGAAGCTCGGGAGATAGCTCCCGGTCCGCAGCCTGGGGATCTGCAGCTCGATCTCCCCAACCCGCGTATCCCACCGCCGCTCGCGATACCCGTTGCGCTGCGCCTGGCGGCGATCCGGCGCGCGCTCCCCGAGCTCCGCTCCGGCCAGCCGGGCGACCTCGAGCTCCATCATCTCCCGGACCATCAACGCCACCGACTCACGCAACACATCGGCATGCTCCGAGGCGAGCACGCCCTCAACCGCTTCACGGGCAGTCAAACTCCGACCTTCGGTCATCGTGGTGTTCTCCTTCATCGGACTGCGGGAACAGACCGACGATCATGAGCGCCACGGTGGCCGGAAAAACCCGGCAACCGCAGCGAGCTACACCACAACTACCGACTCAACCCCACGGGGTCAGGCTTATTGGTTACCTGGCTCCAGCCCCCGGTAGAGCTGACCGTGGACTGTCCGTTCGAGTTCTGCCCGTAAAGGACGAACTGGATCGCACCGAACTCGGCCTGAATCGTCTCGGTGGCGCTCTTCGACTCTCCGGAGATATGGACGTTCGTGATGAACACCGGCTTGAGCATGTATTGGATCAGCGGGTTCTCATCGCCGTTGTTCCCTGGCCGGCGGACGACGACCTCGATCGACGGGATCTTCGTCCCAGAGGACAGGTCGAGGAACAGCTGCGCGGTGTACTTGTCGACCGGCTTGACGAACTGGAACTGCTCGAACTTCACCTTGCCGGCGCCGGCCCCGGCCGAGGCGCTGCCGATCGTGGTCGGGTTCGTCGCGTCGAGCGTAAACGACGAGAGCTCGAACGCCTTGTTCTTGCTCGGGGTGAGCTGGTCGGTCGACTCGCCGGTCAGCTTGCCCAGGTCGTCCGCGGGCGCGAGGTACATAAAGATGTCCGCACTTGGACCCGAGGACACCTGCACGCTGCCGGCCGGTCCTGTCGGCCCGGTGGCGCCGGTTGCGCCCTGCGGTCCCTGAGGACCGGTGGGGCCGGTTGCCCCTTGCGGACCCTGCTGGTTCCAGGTGATCTGCTCCTCCTGACCGTCCGTGCAGCTCTGGTCTCCCGTGACGGTTTGGTCGAGTACGCGCAGGCTCCCGACCGGAACATCGTCTGTTGCGTTCGTCAGGACACACCCGGTGATGGTCCCGTCAGAGCCACCGATCTGTCCGACGGCGATCGCGGCTCCGGCTCCGAGCGCGGCCACCGTTGGCACGAGTACCTTCAACGACATGCGAATACGTCGCCGACCGCGTCCCGACGCGTCCGCCGGCCGGCTTCCGACTTCACGGCTCATCCCATCCTCCTAGGTTCCCCGGCGCCCCACTGCGATTCAACCAGTCGGACGGGGACGAGGTCAACCAGGCGGAGCGGCCGCGTCCGCCATCAGACCGCAGTCGGTCAGCGCAGAACGGAGTCCGTGATCGCCGGAGGGCGGCCCCCGAGGAAGTAGATCCCGGGAAGGCCGGGCGTGTGGAACCGGTCGTTCGGGTTGTCCTCAAGCGTGCTGTCCCTGATCGCCATCGTCCCGGTGCGGTCGTCGCTGACGAAGAAGATCGCGCCGCCGCCCTCGTTCGCGTGGTTGTCGACGAACACGCTGCCACCGATCGACAGCGTCATCGTGTCGCCGTCGTTGTAGATCGCGCCGCCGCTCCCGCCGCCCGGCGTGCCGGGACCGGCGGGGTTGGCGCCGTTGCCGACCGCGCGGTTGTCCGCGAAGCGAGAGTTCAGCACGGTCCACGAGACGCCGATGCTGCTGAGCGCCGCGCCGTTGCTGCACGCGTTGCCGGAGAAGCGGCTGCCGACGACGAACACGGGTAGGCCCTTGTACTGCGACAGCGCCCGGACGGCGGCGCCGCCGATGTCGGGCCCATTGCGCTCGCACCGGTTGCCGGTGAACACCGAGTCGACGATCCGCAGCCGGCCACCGCGGTCGAAGATCGCGCCGCCGCCACCACCGTCGAAGTCCTGACCGGTCGAGTTCCCGTCCGTGAACGTCATGTTCTGGACGATCAGCCTCGGCGAGGATTGATCCTGGCAATGCGACGTCGTCCACTTCTGCGCCGGGTCGCACGTGTCCATGTACAGGATCCGGCGCCGACCCTCGCCGCTGAGCGTCACCAGCCCGCCTCCGTCGAGGACCACCTCCTGGCTGGTGTTCACGACCTTGGCGGTGGCGTTCATGCGGATCGTCACCGGCCTCGGTCCGCACGAGAACCGGATGATCCCGCCGGCGCGAACGGCGGCGACGACCGCCGCCGACGTGCAGGACGCGGGCGTGCCCCGCCCCACGATGCGACCCCGGTGGGACGTGTCGACCGGGCGGCCCGCCGCCGGTACCGGCACCGCGCGGACTCCCGGCGCCGCGCTCGCCGTCGACGGCATGCCCGCGGCGACGATCAGGCATCCGGCGAGGAGAAGAGGCGTCCGTCGTGGCATCCCTCAAGGGTAGGCCGAAACATGCTCCTCGAACCGGCCTACCGGTAGCATCCAATCGATGCCGATCCAGTGGGCCGGTTTGGGGCCGGATCTGCTGCTCACGCTCGATCGAACCCTGTCGGAGCCGCTCGGCGCGCAGCTCGAACGCGAGCTGCGCGAGGCGATCCGTTCCGGCCGGCTGGCGGCCGGCGAGCGGCTCCCGTCCTCCCGGGCCTTGGCCGCCGAGCTCGGGATCTCACGCGGACTCGTCCTCGAGTGCTACAGCCAGCTCCAGGCCGAAGGATTCCTCGCGTCGCGCACCGGGTCGGCGACGCGCGTCGCCGCAGGCGCGCCGGCACCGGTGCCGTCGCCGCTTCCGGCGCTCGTGCCGGAGCCGACCGGACCGACTCCCTCGTCACGGCTCGCGGTCGACTTCTGCCCCGGCGTCCCCGACCTGACCAGCTTCCCGCGAGCCGACTGGGCCCGGGCGATGCGCGACAGCTGCCGGAACGCGACCCCAACGGAACTCGGCTACGGCGATCCGCGCGGGACCGAGGCAATCCGCCGGGTGCTCGCGGCGTACCTGCGGCGCGTCCGGGGCACCGCCGCCGACGCCGAGCAGATCGTGATCTGCGTCGGGTTCGGCCAGGGGATCAACCTTGTGCTGCGCTCGCTCGCCGACGACGGCGTCCGGCGGGTGGCGATCGAAGACCCCGGAGACGATGACTATCACGTGATCTGCTCGCGCCTCGGGATCGAGGCGGTCCCGGTTGCGATCGACGAGCGGGGGATCGACGTCGACGCCCTCGCCGCGACCGACGCCCGCGCGGTGATCCTCACCCCCACCCACCAGTTCCCGACCGGCACCGCGCTCGCCCCCGAGCGCCGGCAGGCGCTGGTCGCATGGGCCACCGACCGCGACGCCACGATCATCGAGGACGACTACGACGCCGAGTTCCGCTACGACCGCGCGCCGGTCGGAGCGCTGCAGGGCCTGGCACCCGATCGAGTCGCGCTGATCGGCACCGTCAGCAAGTCGCTCGCGCCGGCGCTCCGGCTCGGCTGGGTCGTATGCCCGGGACGGCTGCTCGAGGCGGTGACCGAGGACAAGCGGCTGAGCGATCGCGGGTCGCCCACGCTCGAGCAGCTGGCGCTGGGGACGCTGATCGAGTCCGGCCGCTACGACCGCCACCTGCGCCGGATGCGCGACGTGTACGGCGCGCGCCGCGACATGCTCGTCGCGGCCCTCGCCGAGCACGCGCCTCGCATCGAGCTGCATGGGCTCGCCGCAGGATTCCACGCGGTCGCGCATCTGGAGGCAGGCGCGGACGAACTGGCGATCGTCGCGGCGGCTCGGTCTCGCGGGATCGGCCTGTACGGGATGAGCTCGTACCGACCGAGCGGGAGCACCGGTCCGCCGCAGCTCGTGCTCGGGTTCGGGAACCTCACCGGGGCAGCGATCGAGCGCGGCATCGCCGCGATCGCAGACCTGCTCTGAGTCGAGCCGCCGCGGGGCCCGCACCCGCGCCGGCGGCCGCGCCCGGCGACCGCGGTCAAAGCGGCTCACTATCCAGGTATCGAATTGGCTCTTATCAGTGAGCCGCTTTCGACCTAGATTGGCCGCACGATGTCGACCAAGCCCGTCAGAACTTCGATCCTCGCGGCGCCGGGCGCCCGCGCGCTGCTCGGAAGCTCGATTCTCGCCCGCCTGCCGCTCGCGATGTTCAGCATCGCGCTGCTCGTCCACGCCCAGCAGCTCACCGGGTCCTTCGCCGTCGCCGGCGTCGTCAGCGGCGCATACGCGCTCGCCGCCGCGGCCGCGGCCCCGCTGCTCGGCAGGCTCGTCGACCGGTGCGGCCAGACGGCGGTTCTGATCTGCGGCGCGACGCTCACCGCGGTCGTGCTCGTCGTGACCGGATTGCTGCCGGCGAACACCCCCGCGCCGGCGCTGATCGCGCTCGCCGCCGCGGCCGGGATGTCCACGCCGCCGCTGTCGGCATGCGTCCGCACGCTGCTGCCGGCGATCGTCGCCGACCCGAGCCGGCTGCCGACATTGTTCGCGTTTGAGTCGACGGTGCTCGAGGTCACGTTCGTGCTCGGCCCGCCGCTCGCGCTCGGCATCGGCGCCGTGTGGTCGACCGGCGCGGCGCTCGCGCTCGCCGGGATCGTGATGCTCGTGGCCACGGTCGCGTTCGCGGCTCAGCCGGCCTCGCGGGCCTGGCGTCCCGATCCGGGGCCACCGCGCCCTCGCGGAGGCTCGCTGCGCTCGCCGGCAATCGTGGCGCTCGTGCTGATCGAAGTCGGCACCGGCACGGTGTTCGGCGCCACCGAGGTCGGCGTCACCGCGGCGGCGAAGGCGCTCGGCAGTACCGCCGCCGCCGGCCCGCTGCTCGGGCTGTGGGGCTTCGGGTCGCTGTTGGGCGGGATCGCCGCCACCCGTGCCGGCGGCGGCGCGCGGCGCGCGGGCGGTCTTGCGCTGCTCCTGGCCGCGCTGGCGGTGGCGCACGGCGCGCTGCTCCTGTCCACCGGCAGCGTGCTCGCGATCGGCGCCGTGATCCTGCTCGCCGGCGCGACGATCGCCCCGGCCGCCGCCAGCGTGTACGCGATGGTCGACAGGTTCGCGCCGGCGGGGACGCGCACCGAGGCGTTCTCGTGGGCGCTGACCGCGGACTCGACCGGCGCCGCGCTCGGCGCGGCCGTCGCCGGCGCGCTCGTGCAGGGCGCCGGCGCGCCCGCGGCGTTTGCGTTCGCCGGCGGTGCCGGGGCGGTGGCGGTGTTGATCGCCGTCCTCGGATCCCACGCCCTGGACGATGCCCCGTCCGCACCGAGCGCCCCCGCGCCATCGCACGCCCCCGCGCCACCGCACACCCCCGCGCCACCGCACACCCCCGCGCCACCGCACACCCCCGCGCCACCGCACACCCCCGCGCCACCGCACACCCCCGCGCCACCGCACACCCCCGCGCCACCGCACACCCCCGCGCCATCGCACACCCCCGCCGCTTTCGCCCACGCGCTCTGATCAGGCTGACGGGGCCGGGTGGGGTCGCGGCGGCGTGGGGTGGCGGCCGGGGTTGTTGATCAACGCGCCGAACCCGCCGGATGCGTTCGCTAGATCGGCGTTCCACGAACGGCGGGCACCTGGAGGGAGGGGACTCGCGGCCCAGGGGCCCTCCATCACATGCACCGCGCGACAATGGCCGCGGCCGGGTCCGATCGTGCCGTGTCACGCATGTGGGGCACGCATGACGCGGCACGGTCCGGCCGGCGGACGCGAATTGTCGTGTCACGCATGCCGGGGACGCTGGAGGCTCTCGATCGACGCCGCACCCTGCCTTCAGGTGCCCGCCTTTCGCGCGCGTTTCAGGATCCAGGTCATCGTCGCGAAACTACTGGCCGTGGACAACGCGGAGATAGCCGACCGCCTCGAGACATTCGCGATGATGCTCGAGCTCGTCGAGGCCAACCCGTACACGATCCGGGCCTACCGCCGGGCCGCTGAGACGATCCGGGGCGCGGCGCTCCCGGTCGCCGACCTCGTCCGCGACAACCGGGTCCGCGAGCTGCGAGGAATCGGCCAGGGGATCGAGGCGCGATTGCGCGAGCTCGTCGAGACCGGGCAGATCGCCGAGTTGGCCGAGCTCGAGCGCGAGCTGTCCCCCGACCTCGTCGGCCTCGGGCGCTACCTCGGCCTCGGCGCCAGGCGTTCGATCGACCTCGCGCGATCGCTCGGCGTGCGCACCGCGGACGAGTTCCGAGAGGCGGCGGCCGCGGGTCGGCTGCGGGACGTGCCGGGGATTGGCGCCAAGACCGAGGCTCTGCTGCTCGAAGCGCTCGCACGCGAGCAGGATCCGCGGCCGCGACAGGGGCTGCTTCTGAATCGCGCCGGCGACCTCGTCGGCGCTGTCGCGGCCGCGCTGGGCGGCGAGCCGGCGGGCGACGTCCGGCGGTGGCGCGACTCGTGCGAGCGCCTCGCGGTCGTGTGCGCGACACCCGACCCCGAGCCGGTGCTCGAGCGCTTCGCCCGGCTTCCACAGATAGTGGCGCTGATCGAGCGGGGTGAGCGGCGCGCGGTCGGGGTCACGGTCGAGGGCGTCCCGGTCGAGCTCGTCGCCGCCGAGCCCGACCGGTTCGGCACCGCACTGGTCCGCGCGACGGGTTCACAAGCGTATGTCGAGGCGCTCGAGCCGCTCCCGGACGCGCCCGACGAGCAGTCGGTGTACGCGGCGCTCGGCCTTCCCTACTGTCCTCCGGAGCTGCGCGAGGGGCCATTCGACGGCGAGCCGCCGCGGCTGCTCGAGCTCGCGGACGTCCGCGGAGACCTGCACTGCCACACGACCTGGTCCGACGGCCGAGCGAGCGTCGAGGAGATGGGCCGGGCCGCGCGCGACCGGGGCTATGACTACCTCGCGATCTGCGATCACACGCCAGCGGTCGGCGCGGTACGCGGCCTCAGCCCGGACGACGTCCGCCGCCAGGGCGAGGAGATCGCCGCCGCCAACGAGGTGCTGGCGCCGTTCCGCGTGCTCCGGGGAATCGAGTGCGACATCCTCGGTGACGGCCGGCTCGACCTCCCCGACGACGTTCTCGCGGAGCTCGACTGGGTCCAGGCCAGCGTCCACGGCGGGCAGCGGATGCCCCGGCCGGAGATGACCCGGCGCGTCGAGGAGGCGCTGCGCAATCCGTACGTGCGCTGCCTAAGTCACCCGACGGGCCGCTACATCAACCGCCGGCCGGAGAACGCGCTCGACCTCGACCGGATCTTCGAGGTCGCGCTCGAGCAGCGGGTCGCGCTCGAGGTCAACGGCCTTCCCCTCCGGCTCGATCTGAGCGGCGGGCACGTTCGCGACGCGCTCCACGCCGGCGTCGAAATCGTGTGCTCGACCGACGCGCACTCGCCCACGGGGCTCGCGAACATGACCATGGCAGTGGCCACGGCGCGCCGCGGCTGGGCGACCGCCGCGAACGTCCTCAACACGCGGCCCCTCGAAAAGATCCTCGACCGCTAATGGGCGCGGACGGGCGCGCTAGGACCGCGGCCGCTTGTGGCCCCACTCGGCCCGCAGCACGCGGAGCGCGTTGCCGTTGCAGATCTTCTCGGCATCAGTGGCGCCGTAGCGCTTGTGCAGGTGGGCCTGCAGGTCGGTCATCCGTCGCATGTCCTCGAGTCCAGGCAGCGCGGGTTTGATGTAGCCGTCGAGATCCGAGCCGATCCCGATGTGGTCGTAGCTCCCGGTCAGGTCGTGGATCTTGTCGATGTGCTTGCACAACGCGTCGAGCGAGCCCTCGAGCGAGTTGCTGACGCCGGGCAGGCCGCTGGTGATGAAGTGCTTGCAGAGGATGCAGCCGAGCACGCCACCGCGTGCGGCCACGGCCTTGATCGTCTCGTCGTCGAACGAGTACTCCAGGCCGCCGAAGCGATAGGCCATGTGCGTTCCCACCACCGGGATCTCCTTCGCCGGGTCGCGCGCGTCGAGGGTGGCCATCACGTCCCGGATCGACTGCGACCGCATGTGCGTGATGTCGATCAGGATCCCCTCGTCGACCATCGAGTTGACGACCTCGTGGCCGAGCGCGGTGAGACCTTCGTCCTTCGCCTGGGGGAACACGAGGTTGTAGAGCCAGTCAGGCAGGAACGGGAGCGCCGGGGCGTTCGTCGCAACGTCGCGGAAAAACAGGTGCGCGACCGTCACGTACGCGACCCCCAGCTCTGCGAGCACACCGACGTTGCGACGCACTTCGGCCGGGTCCAGCCCGAGCTGGAAGCCTCCCTCGATCGCGTGGATGAGGATCGGGACCCCTCCGCCCAGCAGCGAGTCGAGCTCGCGGACCGAGTGGGCGATCGCGACCGTGCTCTTGTGGGCGTTCACGTAATCCTCGACGGTCTGGCGCTGGTCGACGATGTCCTTGAAGTAGCTGTCACGCGGAGGCGCGCCGTAGCTCTGGGTCAGGTCGATCTCGTCGAACGCCTGGTAGAGCACCGACAGCGCGACGCCAACACCACCGTCGTGCATCCACTCCTCGGTCACGCTCGGCGTGCCGCCCGGACCCTGATAGTTCGCCACACGCGAGATCAACTCCACGACCCGCCCCTGCCACCGCTGGCGCCACCACCGGCGCGCACGTTCGTGCGTCCGCTGCTGGTCGTCGGTCAGCAGATGCATCGGAAAATGGGCGTGGAGATCGACCAGCATCGGGATCAACCGCGGATCATCTCAGCACGGCGAGCCCCGGGCCACCCGGTTCGTGCGAGAAGCTCCCGACCACCACCGTTGTTATGAGTAGTAGACCGGCTCGCATGCGAGCCGCGTGGCCGCCGGTCGGGGCGAATCGGGCTCAGGAAGACAAACCCCGCGAATCGCGTGGAGGAACGTTACGGCGTGAACTCTGGGCGGCGTCGCCCCGACGACGGCAGCGCTCGGGACCCTCAGGGTTCTCGACCGCTAGACCCTCTAAGTAGCCGCGACCGCTAGACCCTCAGGGTTCGCGACCGCTAGACCCTCTAAGGAGCCGCGACCGCTAGACCCTCAAGGTTCTCGACCGCGAGACCCTCTAAGGAGCCGCGACCGCTAGATCCTCAAGGTTCGGGAGCGCGAAACCCTCAGGGCTCGAGCTCGTACGGGAAATCCGTCAGTGGCTCGGCACCGTCCTCGGTCACGAGCACCAGGTCCTCGAGCCTGCATCCGCCGAAGCCCGGGCGATAGCAGCCGGGCTCGAGCGTGATCACGTCGCCGGCCACGAGCACGTCGGGCGCCCGTCCCAGCAGCGGCGCCTCGTGGACCTCGAGCCCCACTCCGTGCCCGAGCGAGTGGTAGAACCCCTCCTCGAGCACCTGCCCGGACGCCTTGGTCCGCTGCGTCGGGATTCCGGCGTTCTCGTAGGGCTCGCACGACAGGCCGTAGAGCTCCTGCCCGGGGACGCCGGGCCGCACTGCCTCGAGCGAGCGCGCCAGCGAATCGCGCGTGAGCTGGTGGTACTTGCGCAGCTCGGTCGGCGCCTCGCCGACCACGAACGACCGCGTCATGTCGGCGTAGCACGCCGACTCCCGATCGATCGGCCACAAGTCGATCACGATCGGCTCGTCGGGCTGGATCGGGCCCGACCCCATCTCGTGGCCGGAAGCGGTCTGCGGGCCGTGCGAGACGATCAGCTCGTCGGCGCTGGCGCCGCCGCGCGCGACCGCGGCCCGGATCGCCTCCTTGACTCGCTCGCAGGTGACCGGTTCGCCATCGGCGATCAACCCGGGTCCACCGGGCTCGGCGCGCCGCAGCAGGTCCGCCGCGGCGCGCATGCCCGCCTCGGCCGCGGCCTGCGCCCGCAGGATCCCGGCGAGCTCGGCCTCGCTCTTGACGCGGCGGCGGGTCTCGAACAGCTCACGCTCCACGTCCAGCTTCAGACCGCCCGCCCGCAGACGGTCGGCGAGCTCGAGCGGGAAGTCCCCGGGCACCGCGGTACGCTCGAGCCCGACCGAGCCGGCGGCGCGGATCAGCACCTCAAGCACCGCGTCCTCACGCACCATGCCGGTGTTCACCAGGTCGTCGTAGCCGAACTCCTCGTAGGTGTGGACCCTGAGCCCGCCGTCGATCGCTGCTATGCGCGAGCTTTCGAGCGAGCTCACAACCACATGCCGCTCGCCGGCGACCTCGACGTACAGGAACGGGTCGGGCACCAGCAGCGGAATCTCGTGGCGCATCGCCGAGTGGCGCACGGTGTCGCCGTAGATCATCACGTCCGGCATCTCGCCGGTCATCTTGTCACCGATCGCCCGTTCAACGGGGTGACAGCACGAGCATCGCGGCGCTCGCCGCCGGCACCGACACCGCGTAGCGGCCCTGCGCCGTCGCCACCGCGGCACCGTCCGGCCGCCCCGCCAGTCGCCCGGTGCTCGTCTGCGCCCCGAAGCTCTGACCGCCGAGCGTGACGCCGCTCGTGGCGCTCGGGCTCGGCGCGGTCAGCCGGACCAGCGTCGCGTTTTTGAACTTGCCCGGCATCCGGACTCCGAGCTCATGCGTGCTCGTGCCGTCGTTCGTAAGGACCACTCGAACGGTGCCGTCGGTCGCGCGCGTCGCCCACACGTTGACCCCGGGGACACCGGTGGGGTCGACGCTCAGGAGGTGAGATCCGGGCGGCGTCGCCTCCGCGAACATCAACATGCCGTAGTACTCCGGCGACACGGCCGCCCGCCATTGCCCGCCCTGGCGGCTGATCTTGAACAGCTCATAGCCCGCGCCCGGGAAGGTGTGGATGTTGACGCCGGAGACGCCGACGGTCGCGAGGCCGAACAGCGTGTTGACCGCCCACAGCGCCGATGCGAACGACTCCGAGACGGTGGGGTCGGCGCCGCACGAGACGGTATTGAGCTCGTCGACTCGAAGCGAGAGGCCATGCGAGCGGGCGAGCGCCACGTAGGGCGCGAACGAGTCAGCGAGGTCGGTCGAAGTCGCCGGCGACAGCAGCCGGGCGATCGTCGGGTAGCGAGCCGACGTGCGCGGGGTCAAGCACACCTGCAGCGGATAGCGATGCAACGTCACCAGCCCGAGGCGCGGCTCGGCGGCGAGGAACTGCCCGAGATCGCGCGTCCACATCGTCCCGCTGAGGCTCGGGCCGGCGAGCGGCACCTGCGGCAAGGCCCCGGTGAATCCGGCGAAATCGCGAGCGAACGCGGATTCGTCATAGCTCCTCGGGCGGCCGAACACGGCGTGGCCTCCCGACCTATACCACGGGAACGCGGGGTACAGGTCGGGCTCGTTGCCGAGCTCGAGCGCCCTGACCGCCTGCGGGCCGACCCCGTTGATCAGCGCACGCCCTTCCGCGGCCGCCAGCTGTGGGCTGTCCTGCTCGAGGTTGACTCCGAGGATCAGGTGAGCGCCGAGCGTCCGCGCGAGCGCGCGCGTCACCTCGAGCCACTGACGGGTGAGGTCGAACGTGATGCCGGGGGGCCGACTCACGCCGGCCACTGGCCACCAGGTCCTGTCCGCGCTGTTGCCGCCGATCCTCAGGATTGGCGCTTGCCCCGGAGCCAGGTTGCGTACGAGTTGCTCGAACACCGGGTCGAGCGAGCTCGGATCGGAGCCGGCGTAGGCCTCGAGCGCTGGGTACTCGATCGACAGACCGAGGAATCCCCGGGGCACCACGGGGTCGCGAGCCCCAGGGTCGACCGTGACCGCCCTCGCCTGCCGGCTAGGGCTATCGGCCTCGCCGCCGCCGGCGCTCGCCAGCGAGAACCCGATGATCAGCACGGCCACGATCGACACGACGGCGATGTCGAATCCGAAGAAGCGGCTATGACGCCAAGCGCTCACAAACTGGAGTTTCGCGTGCGTGGGTGTCGGCAAGTGGACGCGCGCTTGCAATACGATCGCCAACCCTTCAACCGCGAGAGGGTTTCGGCATGGATCTCTGCTTGATGATCGAAGGTCAGGAGGGCGTCACGTGGCCACAGTGGCAAGCTCTGGCCGCGGCCTGCGAGGAGCACGGCATCCACGCGCTGTTTCGCTCTGACCACTATCTCAACCTCGACGGGCAGCACCCCGAGCGCGGATCGCTCGACGCCTGGGGCACGATCAACGCGCTCGCCGCCCTGACCACGAACCTGCGGCTCGGCACGCTCGTCTCGCCGGCGAGCTTCCGCCACCCATCGGTGCTGGCGAAGCTCGTGGTTACCGCCGACCACGTCTCCGGAGGACGGATCGACCTGGGGATCGGCGCCGGCTGGCACGAGCGCGAGCACGCCGCGTATGGCTTTCCGTTCGCGTCGACGAAAACCCGGATGGACGTGCTCGAGGAGCAACTCCAGGTGCTGATCGGTACCTGGGGTAACGACAGCTTCTCGCTCGACGGCGAGCATTACGTCCTCTCAGACCTCGACGCGCAGCCCAAGCCCGTCCAGCAGCCCCACCCCCACCTGCTCATGGGCGGGAACGCCGGTCCGCGGAGCGCCGCGCTCGCCGCCCGGTTCGCCGACGAGTACAACACGCCGTTCCCGTCGCTGGAGGACGTCGCCAGTCGTCGCGGTCAGGTCGCGGAGGCGTGCGAGCGCGCCGGCCGCGATCCGATCCCGTTCTCGGCGATGATCGGGACTGTGCTCGGCGCCGACGCCGCCGACCTCGAGGATCGCGCGCGCCGGGTCGCCGAGCGGATCGGCGCCGAGGGCGACGCACTCGTCCGCGAGCCTCCGCAGGGCTGGGTCGTGGCCACGGTCGAGCAGGCCGCCGAGCAGTTCGCGGCCTACCGGGATGCGGGCCTGCACCGGGTGATGTGCCAGACGCTCGTGCACGACGACCTCGACGCGGTGGCCTTGATCGCGACGCTCGCTCCGCTGCTCGCTTAGCGCGATGGGCGATGGCGGCACGCCGTGCTCGCCTAGCGCGTTACACCCATCATCAGAAACAGACGCGCCCCGGATCCGGCGAAGGTGACTTGGAGGCCGGATCTCCGGGGCGCGCTCTGAGGGAGGAGGAGAACGCAGATACTCGCGCGACCGGTTTCATATGTCAAAGACGGACTACTTCGGGGATCTATAGGCTTAGCTTATGGAACTTCGCCAGCTTCGGTACCTCGTCGCGCTCGCGGACGAGCGCCACTTCACGCGGGCAGCGGCGCGCGAGCACATCGCGCAGCCCGCGCTCTCGCAGCAGATCCGCCGGCTCGAGCGGGAGGTCGGCCTCGCCTTGGTGGAGCGGACCACGCGACACGTCACGATCACCGAGGCGGGTAAGACGCTCGTCGCGCGCGCGCGCCGGATCCTGTCGGAGGTCGACGCCGCCAACGCGGAGATGCAGGCGCTCGCCGGCGTCCGGGCCGGCCACGTCTCCGTCGGCACGATGCACACGATGGGGCCGGTGGACGTGTCACTCGCGCTCGCGGTGTTCCATGAGCGTCATCCGGCCGTCGAGTTGACCGTCCGCGAGCAGTCGAGCGAGGAGCTCGCCGAGATGCTGCGCGACGACGTGCTCGATCTCGCCTTCCTGTCGGTGACCGAGCGAATCGAGACCCAGGGGCTGGTCCTCGGCCAGCTCGTCTCCGAGGACCTCGTGGTGGTGCTGCCGCCCCGTCACACGCTGGCTGGGCGCCGCCGGTTGCGGATGGCGGAGCTCGCACACCAGCAGTTCGTCAGCTACCGGGAGGGCGCGCGCCTGCGCGAGCTGCTGTCGTTCGCCGCCCACCGCGCGGGCTTCGAGCCGCAGATCAAGCTCGAATCGAACGACAGCGAGCGGATCAGGCGGCTCGTGGCGCGCGGGATGGGTGTGGCGATCCTCCCCCAGTCCGACGCCGACCGCTCCGCGGGCAACGTCGCAGTCGCGGCGCTGATCGAGCCTTCGCTGCGGCGCGACATCACGCTCGCGATCCGCGAGGGGCGTCGCCTGTCGCCGGCCGCGGCCGAATTCCTCCAGCTCTCGAGGGAGCTGTTCAGCAGCCCGGTGGGCGGTGGTGCGCCCACGGGCGAGCCGTCTCGAGTTGGCCCGCAAGCGAGTAGAGCAGATCCTCCGCCCCCGGCCGGCCGACCAGCTGGACGCTGAGCGGGAGTCCGTCGGCGCCGAACCCCGCCGGCAGTGCGATCGCCGGCTGGCCGGTCAAGTTGAACAGCGGGTTGAACGACATGAACCGCGACGACCGGTCGAACGCAACCGGCGCGGACTTGCCGTAGGCGCCCTCGGCCGCAATCGCCGTCGTCGCGAGCACCGGCATCAACAGCACGTCGATCTCGTTCCACAGCTCGAGCACGCGCGCGGTCCGGCCCGCTCGCGCGGCCAGCAACCGCTCGCGTCGGCGGTTCGGGACCACGCGCCGGCCGGTCGCGACCAGCTGTCGCGTCGAGCGCTCGAGACGGGAGCGGTCGGGAACCGTCCGCGACTCCTCGTAGATGCCCCGGATCCACATCTGCGTGAACTCGAGCCCGGCGAGGCCATAGGCCGGGTCGCGCTCGATCACCTCGTGCCCGAGCTCTGAGAGCACCGCGCCGGTCCGCTCCCACGCCCCGCGCTGATCGCTCGACAGCCGCGCGATCGAGCCGGGCGGCAGCTTGCGCGAAACGCCGATCCGAAGCCGGCCCGGCGGCGTGGCGGCAGCTTGCAGATAGCTCCCGGTGAACGGCGGAGCGGAATCGGCGTCGCCGGGCATCGACCCCTGGATCGCGTCGAGGAGCAGCGCGCTGTCGCCGACGGTCCGCGCGAGCGCGCCAAACACGCTGAGGCCGAGCCACCCCTCCCGCGCCGGCTGGGTCGAGACGCGACCTCGGCTCGGCTTCATCCCGACGAGCCCGCAGCACGCGGCGGGGATCCGGATCGACCCGCCGCCGTCCGAGCCGGTCGCGCACGGGACCATGCCCGCCGCCACGGCCGCCGCCGAGCCGCCCGACGAGCCGCCCGGAGTCCGGGTCGGATCCCACGGATTGCGCGTGACCCCGTTGGCGGCGCTCGCGGTCCACGGGAAGATCATCAGCTCGGGGACGTTCGTGATCCCGATCGGAATCGCGCCGGCCGCGCGCAGGCGCCGGACCACTTCGCCGTCCGCGGCCTCCGGGGGGCGGTACGAGCGCGACCCGCGCGTCACCGACTGGCCGGCGACCGGCATGTCGTCCTTGATCGCGATCGGCACGCCCGCGAGCAGACCTTGGGGGGATGACATCGCGTCGGCCGCCGCAAGCGCCTCGTCCGCCATCGTCACACGGAAGGCGTTGAGCTTCGGATTGATCGCGTCGATCCGCGCCAGGAACAACTCGACGAGCTCCCGCGGGCTGAGCTCACGCCGGCTAACCAGTTCCGCGAGCACTGCCGGCCCGGCGAACGCGAGCTGCTCGTCCGCGGTCGCGGTCATGCCTGAAGCGCGGTCACGAGCTCCCGGATCGCCCCGGGGTAGCGGTACGTGATTCCGCCGTGCTTGCCGTCGAACAGCTCGAGCGTGTGGGCGGCGCCGACCTTCGACAGCTCGTGCGCAAACGCCTGCGCGCCGAGGTCGAGGTAGTACTCGTCGTTGCTGCCGGCGTCGAGGTAGATGCGGCGCATGCTTCGCAGCGCGTCGGCGTGGTGGGGAGCCATCCGCACCGGATCGTGCTCGAGCCACAGCGTCCACACGTCGTCGATCAGCCGGCCGGTCGAGATCTCGAACGGCAGCAGGGCCCGGCCCGGCGCCGTCAGGTCCGGCGAGTACGCCGATGCGTATCCGTACATCTCGAACGGCTCGCCGTACCTGGAGAAGTCGAAATGATCGGCGGCCGCGAGCTGCTCGAAGAAGACCTCGTAAGAGCCCTCGAAGTTGTCGCGCAGAACGCGGGCCACGTTGCGGAACGCGGGCAGGTAGCAGCACTCGAACAGGGCGTCGCCGGCGTGCGAGGCGAGCGCTCCGAACACGTCCGGCCGGAGCATCGGCACCACCATCGCGCCGTAGCCGCCGGACGACTTGCCGGCGATCCCCCGGTGATCGCGCGACGCCAGCGTCGGATAACGCCCGTCGACGAACGGCACGACCTCGTCGCACAGGTAGTCGAGGTAGCGGCCGGTCGAGGCGGAGTTGATGAACTGTGAGCCGCCGCGCGAGGTCCAGGCGTCGACGAACACCACGATCGCGTCCGGGCACGCCCTCGTCGCGAACATCGAGTCGACGCGCTCGATCATGTTGGGCTCGAGCGCCGAATGCGACAACCACATGTCGATCTGGCCGGTGAACCCCTGGATCAGGTACACGGTGGGCAGTCCCCGGGGGTGGTCGAGCTCTACTCCGGGAGGCCGGTAGACGTACAGCGGCCGGCGCGCCGGGTCGCCGAGCGCGTTATCGGCGAGCACGTCGGATTCGACCACGAGCTGGTCGAGCACACCTCCGAGCGGGCGCGCCCAGGGCGCCCCCACCACGCCTTCGAGTTCTCGCAAAGCCACGCCATCACCGTACGCGAAACGGCCCGAGCGTGGGAACGTGAGCCAAGCCGACGGGGCTATAGTGACCACTCCCGATCAGTCTCCACAACCAGGGCATTCCGTAATGACGGAGCGACTCGAAACCCCAAGCTCAAACGGCGCAGGAGCTGACATCGATGCGGTCGAGACCACCGAGTGGCTCGAGGCCGTCGATGCCGTCGTCGAGCACGACGGACCCGACCGGGCCCGCCAGATCCTGGCCCGCGCGGTCCAGCGCGCGCAGCTCGCCGGCAGCGGGCCGATCGCCAGCATCACCACACCGTACGTGAACACGATCCCGCCCGAGCGCGAGGCGAGGCTCCCGGGCGATCCGGCGCTCGAGCGGCGGCTGCGGTCGATCATCCGCTGGAACGCGATGGCGATGGTCGTGCGCGCCAACAAGCTGTCCTCGGAGCTCGGCGGCCACATCGCGAGCTTCCAGTCGCTGGCGACGCTGTACGAGGTCGGCTACAACCACTTCTGGCACGCGCCTTCCGGTGATCACGGCGGGGACCTCGTGTACTTCCAGGGCCACTCGTCGCCGGGCAACTACGCGCGCGCGTATCTGGAGGGGCGCCTCACGGAGGAGCAGCTGGACAACTTCCGCCAGGAGGTCGATGGCGACGGCCTGTCGTCGTATCCGCATCCGTGGCTGATGCCCGAGTTCTGGCAGTTCCCGACGGTGTCGCTCGGGATCGGCGCGATCACCTCGATCTATCAGGCGCGGTTCATGAAGTACCTCGAGGCGCGGGGGATGGTCGACACCGCCGGGCGCAAGGTGTGGGCGTTCCTCGGCGACGGCGAGATGGACGAGCCCGAGACGATGGGCGCGACCGCGCTCGCCGGGCGCGAGCGCCTCGACAATCTGATCTGGGTCGTGAACTGCAACCTGCAGCGGCTCGACGGCCCGGTTCGCGGCAACGGCAAGATCATCCAGGAGCTCGAGGCCGACTTCCGCGGCGCCGGCTGGAACGTGATCAAGGTCGTGTGGGGCACGCGCTGGGATCCGTTGCTGGCGCAGGACACCGACGGGCGCCTGGTCAGGGTCATGGAAGCGTGCGTCGACGGCGAGTACCAGACGTTCAAGTCGCGCGACGGGGCCTACGTCCGCGAGCACTTCTTCGGGCGCGATCCCGTGCTGCTCGAGCGGGTCTCGAACATGTCCGACGAGGAGATCTGGCTGCTCAACCGCGGCGGCCTCGACCAGCAGAAGGTCTACGCCGCTTACCACGAGGCGGTCGAGCACACCGGCCAGCCGACCGTGATCCTCGCCAAGACGATCAAGGGCTACGGGATGGGCGTCTCGGGCGAGGGCCAGATGGTCACCCACCAGGCCAAGAAGATGACCGAGGCTGCGCTGTTGGCCTTCCGCGACCGGTTCGAGCTGCCGCTGTCCGACGAGCAGGTGCGCGCGGCCGAGTACTACAAGCCGCCCGAGGACTCGCCGGAGATGCAGTTCCTGCTTGAGCACCGCGCGGCGCTCGGTGGCAGCCTGCCGGTGCGGCGAACGGCGGCCGAGCCACTCGAGGTGCCGGGGTTGGACGTGTTCAAGGGGCAGCTCGAGGGCACGGGCGACCGGGAGATCTCGACGACGATGGCATTCGTACGGGTGCTCGCCGCGCTCCTGCGCGACAAGCAGATCGGCCACCGGATCGTCCCGATCGTTCCCGACGAGTCACGCACGTTCGGGATGGAGGGGATGTTCCGCCAGGTCGGCATCTACTCGCCGCTCGGGCAGCTCTACCAGCCGCAGGATTCCGAGCAGCTGATGTTCTACAAGGAGGACAAGCACGGCCAGATCCTCGAGGAGGGGATCACCGAGGCCGGTTCGATCTCGTCGTTCATCGCCGCCGGGACGTCCTACAGCGCCCACGCGGTGCAGATGGTGCCGTTCTACATCTACTACTCGATGTTCGGCTACCAGCGGGTCGGGGACCTCGTGTGGGCGGCAGCGGACTCGCGCACGCGGGGCTTCATGCTCGGGGGCACGGCCGGGCGGACGACCTTGAACGGCGAGGGGCTGCAGCACGAGGACGGCCACAGCCACGTGCTGTTCTCGGTGGTGCCCAACTGCCGGGCGTACGACCCCACGTTCGGCTACGAGGTCGCGGTGATCATTCAGGACGGCCTGCGGCGAATGGTCGCCGAACAGGAGGACGTCTTCTACTACATCACTTTGATGAACGAGAACTACCACCACCCGGCGATGCCCGAGGGCGCGAACGAGGGGATCCTGCGCGGCATGTACCTGTTGCGGGAGGGGTCGGTGCCGAAGCGGAAGAAGGCCCCCCGGGTGCAGCTGCTCGGGTCGGGGACGATCCTCAACGAGGTCCTGGCCGGCGCGGATCTGCTCGAGTCGGACTTCGGGGTTGCCGCCGACGTGTGGAGCGTGACGTCGTTCACCGAACTGCGCCGCGATGGGATCGAGGTCGAACGGTGGAACATGCTCCATCCGCTCGACGAGCCTCGGCGGGCGTACGTGACCGAGCAGCTTTCGTCGCGTGAGGGGCCTGTGGTCGCCTCGACCGACTACCTAAGGGCGTTCGGCGACCAGATCCGCCAATGGGTACCGGGTTCGTATCGGGTGCTCGGGACCGACGGGTTCGGCCGCAGCGACTCCCGCCGGGCGCTGCGTCGCTTCTTCGAGGTCGACCGGCATTACGTCGCGGTGTGCGCACTGAAGGCTCTGGCTGACGAGGGCAAAATCGAGCCGGCGCGCGTGCAGGAGGCGATCGAACGCTACGAGATCGACGCCGAAACCCCGATGCCGACGACCGTATGAGCGCGACCTCGGATGCGGTCTCGGTCGAAGTCCCGGACATCGGCGACTTCACCGACATCCCGGTCATCGAGATCCTGGTGTCGGCGGGCGACACCGTCGCGGTCGACGATCCGCTGCTGACGCTCGAGTCCGACAAGGCGACGATGGACGTGCCGGCGCCGGTGGCGGGAACCGTTCGCGAGCTGCTGGTCAAGATTGGAGATAAGGTTTCTCAGGGGATCGAGTTGCTGACGTTGTCGCCATCGGGCGACAGCGACGGAGGCGTCTCGAGCGGAACCAAGGCGGCCGATGCCGTCGACAGCGCGACCCAGGCCGAGGAGCAGGCCGCGCCGTCGCAGCCGTCCGAGCCCGAGCGCGCGCCGGCTCCCCCGCCGGCCTCCGCGGATGCGGCCTCGGGCACTCCGGCGCCGGCTGCTCCCGCACCGCCCGCTGCGTCGAACGGCGACGGCGGGGGTCCGGTTTACGCCAGCCCGGCGGTCCGCCGAGTCGCCCGCGAGCTCGGCGTCGACCTGCACCAGGTCAGCGGCAGCGGTCGCAAGGGCCGGATCACCAAGGACGACGTGCACGCGTTCGCCGAGGGTGGCGGGGCGGATGCCGGCACGCCCGGCGCGGGTGCCCGCGTTTCGGCCCCGGCTGGCGGTCCGGGCCTGGGGCTCGACCTGCCGCCGTGGCCGTCGATCGACTTCTCGAAGTTCGGCGAGATCGAGCGCGTGGAGCGCTCCCGGATCCAGCGGATCTCGGGGCCGGTGCTGGCGCGCAACTGGGTGATGATCCCGCACGTCACCCACAACGACGAGGCCGACATCACCGACCTCGAGGCGTGGCGCAAGCAGCTCAACGACGAGCTCGCGCGGGACGGGGTCAAGGTCACGATGGTGTCGTTCCTGGTTGTCGCGTCGGTCGCGGCGTTGAAGGCGTTCCCGAACTTCAATGCGTCTTTGGACGGTGAGGATCTGATCCTCAAGCGCTACTACAACATCGGCTTCGCCGCCGACACGCCCGGCGGCCTCGTCGTGCCCGTAATCAAGAACGCCGACCAGAAGGGGCTCCTGGACATCGCTCGCGAGCTGACCGAGTTGTCGGGCAAGGCGCGCGACGGCAAGCTCATGCCCGGCGACATGCAGGGCGCCTCGTTCACGATCTCTTCGCTCGGCGGGATCGGCGGCACCAGCTTCACCCCGATCATCAACGCGCCCGAGGTCGCGATCCTCGGGGCCACCCGGTCGGCGATGAAGCCGGTGTGGAACGGCAAGGAGTTCGTCCCACGGCTGATGGTCCCGCTGTCGCTGTCGTACGACCACCGGGTCATCGACGGCGCGGCGGCCGCGCGGTTCATGGTGTACCTGGTCAAGGTCGTGAGCGATCTGAAGCGGGCGCTGCTGTGACCGGCGATCTGAAGCGGGGGCCGTTGTGACCGAGATCCGCGTCCCGGACATCGGGGACTTCACGGACGTGCCGGTGATCGAGATCCATGTCTCGGCCGGCGACGAGGTCGCGCTCGAGGATCCGCTGGTCACACTCGAGTCCGACAAGGCGACGATGGACGTTCCGGCGCCCGAGGCCGGGACCGTCAAGCAGCTGAGCGTGCAGATCGGCGACCGCGTGTCGGAGGGCAGCGTGCTGCTGACGCTGGACTCGAACGGCGCCGGCCCCACGGATGGCGCGCCCGAGGCGACAGCGACCACCCCCGACGCACCGGCAACCCCCACCACCGCGTCGGTGGAGCGCGAGCCCGCCCCTCCCCCACCCTCGTCCGCGAATGGCGCCGGCGGCGACCACGATGCCCAGGTGGTCGTGATCGGATCCGGTCCGGGCGGGTACACGGCGGCGTTCCGAGCGGCCGACCTCGGGCTGAAGACCGTGCTGATCGAGCGCTACGACAGGCTCGGGGGCGTCTGCCTGAACGTCGGCTGCATTCCCTCCAAGGCGCTGCTCCACGCCGCCCGCGTGGTGGCCGAAGCCGACGAGATGGCAGAGCACGGGATCAAGTTCGGCAGAGCCAAGGTCGACATCGACGCGCTCCGCTCGTGGAAGGAGTCGGTCGTCGGCAAGCTGACCGGCGGCCTCGCCGGTCTCGCGAAACAGCGGAAGGTTGAGGTGATCACCGGGGTCGCTTCGCTTACCGGACCCAACACCGTCACCGTCGGCGACCGGACGGTGTCGTTCGACAACTGCATCATCGCGGCGGGCTCGGAGGCGGCTTCGTTGCCGGCGCTCCCCGACGACGAGCGGATCTTCTCCTCGACGGGCGCGCTCGAGCTGCCCTCGATACCCAAGCGGCTGCTCGTGATCGGCTGCGGGATCATCGGCCTCGAGATGGCGACCGTGTACGACGCGCTCGGCTCCAAGGTGACAATGGTCGAATTGCTCGACCAGCTGATCCCGGGCTGCGACCCCGACATCGTCAAGCCGCTTCAGAAGCGGATCTCCGGCAAGTACGAGGCGATCCATCTCGGCACCATGGTCGAGGCGGTCGAAGCGGCCGAGAAGCACCTGGAGGTCAAGCTGTCGTCGGGGAAGACCCACAGGTTCGACGGGATTCTGGTGGCGATCGGCCGCCGGCCGAACGGGCGCGCCGTCGGCGCTTCCGAGGCCGGGGTCACCGTGGACGATGCCGGTTTCATCCCGGTCGACCGCCAACTGCGCACGAACGTGCCGGGGATCTACGCGATCGGCGACGTCGTCGGCGGCCCGATGCTCGCCCACAAGGCCTCGCACGAGGGCAACGTCGCCGCCGAGGTGATCGCCGGCGTTCCGGGCGCCGAGTTTGATCCTCGCGCGATCCCGTCGGTCGCCTACACCGATCCCGAGGTGGCGTGGATGGGGCTGACCGAGACCTCGGCCAAGGAAGAGGGGGTCGAATACGAGAAGGCTGTGTTCCCGTGGGCCGCCTCGGGTCGCGCGCTGTCGCTGGGGCGCGACGAGGGCATGACCAAGCTGCTGTTCGAGCCGGGCTCCCACCGGCTGCTCGGAGCGGGGATCGTCGGCGTCAACGCCGGCGAGTTGATCGCCGAGACCGTCCACGCGATCGAGATGGGTTCGGACGCCGAGGACATCGCGCTGACGATCCACCCGCACCCGACCCTGAGCGAGACGATCGGGTTCGCGTCCGAGATGGCCGAGGGCACGATCACGGACCTGATGCCGCCGCGCAAGCGCCCCGCCCGCGCCTCGTAACCCCGGGCCCCTCGGCGGATAACTCGCGCATAGAGCGAGTTATGTGCCACATGCGCGGCTAGGCGCGCCGCCGGCGCCGCGATGGCGGCGCGGACCTGCAAATCACGCCAACGGACGCCTCTGGCACGGACCTCGTCGAGTCACGCATGTGGGGCACGCCTCACGCGACACGGCCCAATCAAAACACGTCCAGTGATGCGTTATGCAGGTCGACCGGAGGCGACCCGGCGCCACCACCCCCCAGGTGCCCGCCGTTCGCCCGCCGACCCACGCCCGCCTGCCCGCCGGCGCTCTAGGCTCGCTCGGGACGAAACGGTGAAATAGTCACCGTTTCTTCCCAGGCATCCGCTGGCTAGGCCTGTCGCCGGCGTCGGCCCCGCAGCACGAACAGGGCGAGCAATGCGACCGCGGCGGCGATTCCCAGCCGCTTTGGCGTGGCGGCCTCGCCGGCGCGCGCCAGCGCACCCTGGCCGGACTCCGACGACACCCGGGGCGCCGGCATCGCGAACTCCTCGGCCGCGAGCACGTCGTGGGGCTCGGCGATGCCGGTCGGATCGTCGGGCAGCGCGATCGGCTGGTGGCGGAGCGTGGGGTCCGCGGACGGCAGCGCGAACGCCTCCGCGGCCAGGATGTCGCGGGCCGCGTCCCCACGTGGGTCCTGTTGGGTCGGCATCGCGCCGCATGTTTCCAGATACGGCCCTGGTTCGTCGCGTCGACGGCCCCGCAGTCGTCGCCCCGACGGCCCCGCGATCGTCGGCTCGCCGGCCCCGCGATCGTCGCCTCGCGGGCCCGCTAGCCTCGGAAAAGATCTCAGCCGCCCCGACTAAGATCGTTGCAAGATCTGCCCACGCGGCATGGTATCCTTGACTTATCTTGAGTAAGCAACTATCGAAAGCGAATGGCCTTTACTGATGTCTAGTCGTCTTCTTTTGATCCCACTCGACGACGTCGTGGCCTTCCCGGGCATGTCGCTCACGCTCGCGATCGACGCCGGCGAGGAGGAGCAGGTGCTCCTCGTCCCCAGACACGAACAGGAATTTGCCAACGTCGGCACGGTCGCGCAGGTCGCCGACCGCGTCCGGCTGCCCGGTGGCGGCCGCGCGGTCGCCCTCCAGGGGCTGCACCGTGGCGTCGCCGGCGCCGCTCACACCAACCCCGACGGGCGGTTGTACGTCGAGGTCGAGGAGCGGCCCGACCCGACGCCGGTCGACGGCAAAACCCGCACCCTAGAGCGCGAGTACCGCGCGACCGTCGAGGAGATCCTCGAGGTGCGCGGCGATGACGGGCGGATCGCTTCGTTCCTGCGGAGCATCACCGAGCCCGGCGCACTCGCCGACACCGGCGGCTATTCGCCGGACCTCAGCTACGAGAACAAGGTCAAGCTCCTTCAGACGCTTGATGTGACCGAGAGGCTCGAGCTCGCCCTGGGCTTCCAGCGCGAGCGGCTGGCCGAGCTTCAGGTCCGCAAGCGCATCCGTGACGACGTCGAGTCCGGCGCCGAGAAGCAGCAGCGCGACTACTTCCTGCGTAAGCAGATGGAGTCGATCCGCAAGGAGCTCGGCGAGGATGACGCGTCGGTCGTCGAGGAGTACCGGACCAAGATCGAGGAGGCCGGGATGCCCGAGCCCGTCCGCGAGCAGGCCGACAAGGAGCTCGGCCGGCTCGAGCGGCTCGGTGAGCAGTCGGCGGAGTCGAGCGTGATCCGCACCTACCTCGACTGGCTGATCGCGGTGCCGTGGAACAAGCGCTCGGATGAGCGCCTTGATCCGCTGCACGCGCGGGAGGTGCTCGACGCCGATCACGCCGGCCTAGAGGACGTCAAGGACAGGATCGTCGAGTACATCGCGGTCAAGAAGCTGCGCCAGGAGCGCGGCATCACCGAGGACAAGCGCTCCGGCGCAATCCTGACCCTGATCGGACCGCCCGGCACCGGCAAGACCTCGATCGGCGAGTCGATCGCCCGCGCCACCGGACGCGAGTTCGTCCGGATGTCGCTCGGCGGCGTTCGCGACGAGGCCGAGATCCGTGGTCACCGGCGGACCTACATCGGCGCCCTGCCGGGCCGGCTAGTCCGCGCCCTGCGTGACGCCGACACGATGAACCCGGTGATCATGCTCGACGAGGTCGACAAGGTCGGCGCCGACTGGCGTGGCGACCCGAGCGCGGCCCTGCTCGAGGTGCTTGACCCGGCTCAGAACCACAGCTTCCGGGACCACTACCTGGACGTCGAGCTCGACCTGAGCGGCGTGCTGTTCATCGCGACCGCGAACGTCGCGGACACGATCCCCGGCCCGCTCCTCGACCGGATGGAGGTCATCCGGTTCGACGGCTACACGACCTCGGAGAAGGTCGCGATCGCTCGGGGCTACCTGTGGCCACGCCAGCTCGAGCGCAACGGCCTGCGGCCGGAGGAGGTCGAGGTCTCGGACGAGCTGCTGAACACCATCGCCAACGAGTACACGCGTGAGGCGGGCGTCCGTCAGCTCGAGCGCGAGCTCGGAAGGGTGCTGCGCAAGACCGCGACGAAGATCGCCTCGGGCGAGTCGGAGGCCCCCGTGGTCCTCGACCTCGACGCGGTCCGGGACGTGCTCGGGCGCCAGCGGCACTTCCAGGAGTCGGCGATCCGTACCGCGGTCCCCGGCGTCGCGACCGGCTTGGCCGTGACCGGCACCGGCGGCGACGTGCTGTTCATCGAGGCCACCGGAATGCAAGGCAAGCCCGGACTGACGCTCACCGGCCAGCTCGGCGACGTGATGAAGGAGTCGGCGCAGATCGCCCTCTCCTACGTCCGCGGGCATGCGCATGAGCTCGAGATCGACCCCTCGGTGTTCGAGGAGCGCTCGTTCCACGTGCACGTGCCGGCCGGCGCGATCCCGAAGGACGGCCCGAGTGCCGGTGTGACGATGGTGACCGCGCTGACCTCGCTCTTGAGCGACAGGCCCGTGCGCCACACCGTCGGTATGACCGGCGAGGTCACGCTCCAGGGTCGGGTGCTGCCGATCGGCGGCGTCAAGCAGAAGGTGCTGGCGGCGCACGCGGCGGGACTCACCGACGTGGTGCTCCCCGAGCGAAACCGGGGCGACCTCGATGACGTCCCCGAAGAGGTCCGCGAGGCGATGAAGTTCCACTTCGCGATGACCGTCGACGAGGTCCTGGCCGTCGCCCTTGAGCAGGCCGCGGTCCCCCAGGCCGCATAGGAACTCTCTCCTCCCACCGCCAGCGGGCGGGCTCCCACAAGGAGCCCGCCCGTTTGCACGTCCGGACCGCGTCGGGTTCACGGCGCATTGCCGGTGGTAGGTTGGGTCCATGACCACGATCACAGCCCCAGCGGAACAGAAGATCCTCGATGAGGTACCCAAGCAGCTGTACATCGGCGGGGAATGGCGCGACGGAGCGAAGGGCACGCTATCGGTCGAGGACCCCTCGACCGGCGAGTCCCTGTGCGACGTCGCCGACGCCTCGACCGACGACGCCAAGGCGGCGCTGACCGCCGCGGTGCAGGCCGGCCCCGATTGGGCCGCGCACGCCCCGCGCGAGCGAGGCGAGGTCCTCCGCCGCGCGTTTGAGGCGATCACCGCCCGCGCCGACGACCTGGCGCTGCTGATGACGCTCGAGATGGGCAAGCCGCTCGCCGAGTCCAAGGCCGAGATCGCCTACGCCGCCGAGTTCTTCCGGTGGTTCTCGGAGGAGGCAGTCCGGATCGACGGACGCTACGCGACGAACTCCAACGGACAGGGCCGCGTGCTGACGATGAAGCAGCCGGTCGGGCCGTGCCTGCTGATCACGCCGTGGAACTTCCCGCTGGCGATGGGCACCCGCAAGATCGGCCCAGCGATCGCGGCCGGGTGCACGATGGTCGTCAAGCCGGCGCAGCAGACGCCGCTGTCGATGCTGATGCTGGTCAAGATCCTCGAGGAGGTCGGTCTCCCGGACGGGGTCGTGAACCTCGTCACGGCGTCGTCCTCAAGCGAGACGATGGCGCCGCTGATCGCCGACTCACGGCTGCGCAAGCTCTCGTTCACCGGCTCGACCGAGGTCGGACGCAAGCTGATGGAGCAGGCATCCCAGAACCTGCTGCGGCTGTCGATGGAGCTCGGCGGGAACGCGCCGTTCATCGTCTTCGACGACGCCGACGTCGACGCGGCTGTCCAGGGCGCGCTGATCGCGAAGATGCGCAACATCGGCGAGGCGTGCACCGCGGCCAATCGCTTCCACGTCTCTGAGAAGGTCGCGGACCAGTTCGCCGAGAAGCTCGCCGAGAAGATGGGCGCGATGAAGGTCGGCCGCGGCACCGAGGAAGGCGTCCAGGTCGGGCCGCTGATCGACAACGACCAGCGCACCAAGGTCGCCGAACTCGTCGAGGACGCGATCGGCCGCGGGGCGAAGGCCGTCGTCGGCGGCCACGCCCGCGACGGCGCCGGCTACTTCTACGACCCGACCGTGCTCACCGACATCCCCGACGACGCCAATCTGCTCCAGGAGGAGATCTTCGGTCCGGTGGCGCCGATCAAGGGCTTCGCCGACGAGGACGAGGCGATCGCAGCCGCCAACAACACCGAGTACGGCCTGGTCGCGTACGTCTTCACCAACGATCTCAAGCGCGCGCTCCGCGTCGTCGAGCGACTCGAGACAGGCATGGTCGGCCTCAACCAGGGGATGGTGTCCAACGCCGGCGCTCCGTTCGGCGGCATCAAGCAATCGGGCTTCGGTCGCGAGGGCGGTTACGAGGGCATCGCGGAGTACCTCGAGACGAAGTACGTCGCCGTGAACCTCTGATTGCAGATTTCCCCCCGGCTTGCCGGACCGTTTACCGTTCATCCGACGTTCACACGCGGTTGACATGCTCCGCGCCTCCGGGGCGTGTCATGCGAGGGCACCGACGGAGGAGGGCGATAGATGGCGCACGAGACCGAAGCACCCCCTGACCCGGCCATGGCGACGGCGGAGCCGCCGGTCACGGCGCAGCGACAAAGGCTGACGAAGCCTTCGAGGCAACCGGCGGCGGTGCACCCATCGGCGCCGGGGGAGCCCGCTGAAGCGGCCGCGACTCCGACCACGCTGGGTGAGGACGACCCCGATCGGAGCATGAGCATCGTTACCCAGCTGATGCAACAGGGCAGCGACGAGACGCAGGCGCTGCTCGACGCCGTCGGACTGCGCGGGGATCTGAGCGGCGAGGCGCGGGACATCGCACGACTGATCGAGCGCCGGCTCGCGGTGATCGCCGCTGATCAATACAACAGTCCCCATGCACCCGCCATCGACCACCTCGAGATACAGCGAGCGTTCCTTGAGCACCGGTTTGTCGGACCGTTGAAGGCGTACGAGCGGACCTTTCGCGGCTACTCAGTCCTCGACAACTTCCTCAATGTCACGTCGATCCTCGCCGGCCTCGGTGCGTCCTTGGCCGCCGCGCTCGAATGGCCCAAGGTGTGGGTAATCGTCGCCGGCCTCGTCGTCGGCGGCCTGCAGAGCTTGAGCCAGTGGCTCAAGCCGTCGAGGCGCTCGACTCGTCGCGGGCTCGCCGCGAACGCCTTGCGCTCGGAGGGATGGGCGTTCCTCCAGAGCCGGGACCGCTACAAGGGCAAGGACGACGACCCGGCGGGCGCCTGGAAACTGTTCTGCGATCAGATCGACCGTGTCGAGGAACGCGAGCAGACCGAGCAGGACAAGGAGTCGGCCGAGGGGCCGAATACCAAGGGCGGCGGGAAGCGGCGCTGAGGCTGGCTACTCGAACCACATGCCGGACGCGACCCGAGCCTCGATCAGGCGCGGACCGTCGTCGGCGGCGATCGCGCCGCGGAGCGCGTCGGTGAGCTGCTCGCGGCCCGTCACGGTCTCCGCCGGCATCCCATACGCGCGCGCCACCGCGGCCGTCTCGAGCCCGGGCAGCTCGAGGCCCCGCACTCCGCTGACCTGCTCGAACTCCGCGAACCACTTGAGGATTGCGTATTCCTTGTTTCGCAGCACGAGGAACGTGACCGGCACCTTGTAGGCGACGGCGGTCCACAGCACCGTGATCCCGTACTGCGCCGAGCCCTCGCCGATCACGCACACGACCGGCCGCTCGGGCTCGGCGAGCTGCACCCCGACGGCGGCGCAGATGCCGAAGCCGAGCCCGCCGCTGGCGCTCTGGTAGTAGCTCCCGGGCCGCGACAGCCGCAACCGGTTTCGGAGCGCCGACGCGCTCGACGGCGCCTCGGCGACCGCGATCCCGCCCTCGGGCCAGGCGTCCGCGAGCGCGGCCATCGCCGCCGATCCGCTCATCGGGTCGGCCTGCGTCGGTTCCGAGGGCGCGGCACGCGGGTCCGGACCGGGGCGGCCCGATTCGCCGACCAGCTCGACGAGCTGTTGCAGTGCGAGCGCGACGTCGCCGACGATCGCATCGCCCATCGGCGCCCGCGCCGCCTCGTCGGGGTCGCTCGTGATCGCAATCAGCGACGCGCCTTCGGGCAGCAGCGGACCCGGGATGTACGGGTAATACGGGAACACGGAGGTGCCGACGACGAGGATCAGGTCGTGTCCGTTCAGCGTCTGCGCGAGCGGGCCGATCGCCGGCGGCAGGACGCCGACGAAGTTCGGATGGTTCTCGGGGAAGCCGAGCCGGCTGCTCGCCGTGCCGGGCGAGGCCCATACCGGCAGCCGTTGCTTCTCCGCCAAGGCCACGGCCGCATACCACCCACCACTGGCATCGATGTCGGGGCCGGCGACCATCACCGGGTCGCGCGCCGATTCGAGCACCGCGGCGAGTTGCGCCAGCTCGGCCGGGTCCGGGACGGCGCGGCCGCTGACCACGCGGCGCTGGGCGTTCAGCGCCCGGTCCTCGTCGGCCTCGGCGTCCCAGTCGTCCATCGGGATCGACACGAACGCCGGGCCGCGCGGCGGCAGCGACGCGTGGTGGATCGCGCGCGCGATCGCCCCCGGGACGTCCTGGGCGCGCGGAGGCTCGTGGCTCCACTTCACGTACGGCTGCGGTCCGATCGTGGCGTCGCGGTTGGTGAGCAGCGCCTCGTGGGTCACCTGCGCCCGCACCTGCTGGCCGGCGGTGATCACCAGCGGCGCCTTGTTCGCCTTCGCGTTGCCGATCCCGCCGACGGCGTTGCCGACCCCCGGCGCCGTGTGCAGGTTCACGTGCGTCGGCCGCCCGCTCGCCTGCGCATAGCCGTCCGCCATCCCGACCACCACGAGCTCCTGCAAGCCGAGCACGTACCTGAAGTCATCAGGCAGCTCCGCCAACATCGGCAGCTCGGTCGAGCCGGGGTTGCCGAAGATGGTCGTCATCCCGTGCGCTCGGAAGATGTCGAGCGTGGCTTCGCGGACGGTGGCCATTTGCGGGTTTGGACCCTACTTGGTTGCGGTGGGTGGGACCCCAGCCCACGGCCCGGCGCGCACCCTCGGGCGGGTCGTTGGAGGGGGCTGGTCGGGCGCGAGGGCCGTGGGCTGGGGTATCACCCTCCCCAGCCTCAGGTCGACGTCCGGGGCGGCCACCGCTCCGCTTCGCTTCCAGCGTCTGGAGCCCAGTGGATGCGCACACGCTCGGCTCACGGGCTCCGACCTCGCACCTCCAGCTAATTGCGCCTCTACAGCGCGGACAGCACTTCCTGAGCGGCGCGCTGGCCGGACCGGACCGCACCGTCCATGTAGCCGTTCCAGTAGGTCGACGTCTCGGTGCCGGCCCAGTGAATCCGGCGGAATGGTGCGCGGATCTGGGGGCCGTAGGCGAGCAGCGTGCCGAGCGACGGGATCCCGACCGGGCAGCCACGCGTCCACACCTCGGCGGACCAGTTCGTGTCGAAGTACGCGGTCGGGGTGGCCGCCTGCGAGCCGAACCAGCTCACGTACTGGTTGATGACCGCCGACTGACGATCTGACGCCGACATCGCGTTGTAGCTGCGCGCGTTGTCGCCGCCGACGAACCCGAACAGGACGCCCGGGGAGCCGGACGGCGGCGAGTCGTCGAACGACGCGCTCACGGGCCCGCCGGTGTCGAGCACCGCGCCGGTCAGGCCGTTGTCGCGCCAGAACGGAGTGTCGTAGACGGCCGCGACCTTGGTCAGCGTCCCCTGCGGATAGCGCTGGATCAGCTGGTCGCGAGCGAACGGCAGCGCCGGGCCGTACTGGATGCGGCCGGCGAGCACCGGCGGGATCGCGACGATCACGCGCTTGGCCGTGATCGTCCGCCGGCCGGTATGGACGACCGCGCCGGCCTTGTCCTGCACGATCCGCTGGACCGGGGAGTTCAGGTGGACGCGGTCGCCGAGCGCCGCCGCAACCCTGATCGCGATCTCCTGCGTGCCGCCGATGAAGCGCGACTGCTGCGCTCCGTTGCGCGTGTCGAAGTTGCGCTCGAACGTGCCCGCGTTCTGCTCGTTGCCCGACGCGGCGATGTAGAACAGCACGAACAGGAGCGACAGCTCACGCGGCTCGGCGCCGAAGATCGGCCTGGTGGCGGCGGGCACGAGCGCCTGGAAGCGCGGCGTGACGCTGTTGGCATCGACCCAGCTCTGGAGTGTCTGGCCGTCCCAGCTGGACGCGTTCGAGGCGGTCCACGGGGCGTCGACGGGGACCTCGGTCGACATCTGATCGAGCTGCTGGACGACCTCGACGAGCTCGGCGGCGATCGTCGGGTCCGGCGGCGCGGTGCCGAGCGGACCGCTGTCGCTGTAGCGCGTCGGGGCGATCAGCCCCAGCGGGTTGTCGACGTTGTTGACGTACAGATCGTCGCCGGTGTCATAGGTCGGGAACGTCCCCACGCCGACGGCGTTGGCCAGCGCCATGATCTGATCCTGGGTCGGTCCGACGAACGTCGCGCCGCGCTCGGACACCTGACCGCCGCCGAGGTCGTGGTTCCAGGCCCGCCCGCCGACTCGGTCGCGCGCCTCGAGCACGATCACCGAGTGGCCGGCGCTCGCGATCTGGCGGGCGGCGGTCAAGCCGGCGAAGCCGGCGCCGACCACGACCACATCGGCCTTGTGGGCTTTCTGCTTGGGTGCGTGTTTGCGCTTGCGCTGCCGCTTTCGCTTGGCCGCCTCGGCGGCCGCCGGCCACGCGGCCGTCGCGCCGGTGACCAGCGAGCCCGCGACGAACCGTCGCCGTGTGATCTTCTGCTGTTCGTCGTTCATCCCGAGACCGCCTTGTTCGAGTGGTTGATGAATGCGTCGGCTGCCGCCAAATCGAAGTCGCCGTGGTCGGAGCCGAGTCCCTGGGCGACGAGGGCCGCCACCGCGCACCCCAGCGCGGCCGCCTCACCGCGGGTGCGCCCCAGCGCGAGGCCCCGCCGGAACCCCGCCGAGAAGGCGTCGCCGCAGCCGGTGGTGTCGACCACGTCGACGGCGAACGCCGGCACGCGCTCGGCTCCGTGCTCGTCCACCACGACCGCGCCGTCGGCGCCGCAGGTCGCTGCCACGCACCCGACACCACGGTGCAGCAGCGTGCGACAGCCGGCGATCAGATCCGTCTCGCCGCTCAGCGCCAGCACCTGCTCCTCGTTCGGCAGCAGGTAGTCGAGATGCGCGAACGCCGGCGCGATCCAGTCGAGGATCGCCGCGGCCTGCTCGCCAGGCGCGAGGATGTCCGCCGAAGTCACGACTCCGCGCTCACGGGCGAACGACAGGATCTTCGCGGCCTCCTCGCCCCCCATGAACTCGGGGGCGCCCAGGTGCAGGTACGCGCACCGCGAGATCTCCTCCCGCGGCGCGTCGGCGGCCGAGTACGTGGCGTTCGCGCCGATCACGTGGAAGGCGGGGCGCGATCCGTCGGGACGGATCGGGAGCACGCTCGCGGAGGTCTGCACGCCCTCGCGGCGGACGAGCAACGAGGCGTCGACGCTGAAGCGGCCGAGCAGCTCGAGCATCACGTCGCCGAGCTCGTCGTCGCCGATCGCGCCGGCACTCCGAACGCTCGCGCCGAGCTTGGCCAGCGTGACCGCGGTTCCCCCGGCCGGTCCGGCGGGCGTGATTCGGATCTGCTCGACGAGCTGGCCGCCCTGTCCTTCCGGAATCTCCTCGACGGGCCGGACGAGCACGTCGACGACGTGCACGCCGAGCGTGATCACGTTCATCGCCTCGTTCATGGCGCCCGCTTCTTCGTGGTTCCGTAGCCGCGCTCGATCACGGCGTTGACGACCGCCATCCGCTCGTCGGCGTCGAGCGCGCGGGGCGTCCCGATCGCGGCCGCCCGCCAGTACAGCGCGCAGGCCCACTCGAGTAGCGCGGACTGCGCCATCGCCACGTCGAGGTCGGGGCCGTGCGCGATCGCCCCGTGGCTCGCCATCAACGCCGCGGCGCGCTCCTCGAGCGCATCGAGCGTCGACTCGGCGAGCTCGTCCGTCCCGAACGTGGCGTACCGCGCGACGCGCACCGGTCCTCCGAGCGCGAGCATCTGGTAGTGCACGACCGGCAGCTCGTCGAGCACGCACGACAGCGCGGTCGCGTACGGAGGGTGGGTGTGCACGACCGCACCCGCGCCGTACCGCCGGTAGACCCCAAGGTGGAGGCCGAGCTCGGACGTCGGCAGCAGGTCGCCGTCGACGTGCTCGCCGTCGAGATCGACCACCACCACCTGCTCGGGCCCCAAGCTGTCGAGCGCGGCGCCCGTCGGCGTCACGGCGACGAGCTCGCCGGCGCGCTCGGACAGGTTGCCGGCGGTACCGCTGACCTGGCCGTCGCCGGCAAGACGGCGCGCAGCATCAGCTATGCGTTCTCGCTCCCGCACGAGTTGCATGGGCCGTGATCTAACTCGAACCCAAGCTGAGCTTCAAGTTCGAACCGACGCGCCATCTATCGTCGTCTCTCGCCAGGATGCTCATCGCCGTCACAGATCACGCCGCCGAGCGCTTCCGCCAGCGGGTCCGCGGGACGCTCGACGAGAAGACCGAGATCGCCGCCCGCGTCGCCCGCGCCCACGCCGCCGGCCGGGTCGAGCCGGGGTCCGGCGGCGCAGTCCTCGTCCGCGACCTCGAGCGCCGTGACGTCGTCTACGTGTGCCGTCCCGACGGGCCGTCCGAGCTCGTCGTGATCACGCTGTGGGAGGAGGGCGAGGACGCCGCGGTGCCCAAGCGCTTCACCAACGCGCTCCGCCGCGACGACCACCGCGTGAGCTGAATACGCCGACGACCCGTGGGGGGTCGTTCGGCTAGGAAGCGGGTAGGCGGTGCGGCGTCCAAGGCGCTCGCGTCCAATCACAAACCGCCTGCAAAACGGGCCCGAAACAGCGTCGCGCCTTGGGTGCAGCATGCCTCCCCGCGACTCACTATACTAAATGAAGTATGCTTATCTTCAGGCGACTCGTCGGATTCCTCCGCCCGTACCGGAGAGCGGTCGTCTGGTCGTTTTTGCTCGCCTTCGGCGCGATGGGGGCGACCGTGTTGATCCCGTACCTGACGGGTCGCGCGATCAACTCGATCCGCTACGAGCACCACCACGAGCTGATCGTCTGGGCGATCGCGATCCTCGTCGCCGGGCTGTTACGGCTCGGGCTGAGCGTGCCGCGGCGCCTGATCGCCGGCCGGGTCTCGTTGGCGGTCGAGGTAGACCTGCGCGAGGGGCTGTACGCGGCGCTCCAGTCGCTCGAGCTCGCGTTCTTCGACCGTCAGCAGACGGGTCAATTGATGTCGCGCGCCACCGTCGACCTTCAGGCGGTCCGGTTCTTCCTCGGCTACGGGCTGATCTTCATCGCGCAGTCGATCGTGACGATCGCGCTCGCCGCGGTGGCGATGTTCGCGCTCCAGCCGACGCTGGCGGCGCTGTCGCTGTCCCCGGTGCCGTTCGTCGTCGTGATCGCCTGGCTATACGGCCGCCGCTCGCGGCCGGCCCTACAGGAGGCCCAGCAGCGGATCGCCGAGCTGACCGCGGACGCTGAGGAGAACGTCTCCGGCGTCCGCGTGATCAAGGCGTTCGCCCAGGAGGACCGGCAGCTTCACCGGTTCGAGCATTCGGTGGCGCGGGTGTTCGACCAGCAGATGTTCGCCACCCGGATCCAGGCTCGGTACACGCCGCTGATCAGCTTCCTGCCGAACCTCGGCCTGGCGCTGATCCTGCTCGTCGGCGGACGAGACGTGATCAACGGCTCGCTCACGATCGGCGCGTTCACCGCCTTCTACGCGTACCTGCTGATGCTGATCTCGCCGATGCGCACGCTCGGGTACATGCTGAGCGCCGCGCAGCGAGCGACCGCCTCTGGGGCCCGCATCTTCGAGGTGCTTGACCGCGCGCCGCAGATCACCAGCCCCGAGAACGCGCCGCCACTGCCTGACGGGCCTGGTCGCGTGTCGCTTCGCCACGTCAGCCTGACCTTCGACGGGGCTGCCCAGCCCGCGCTGCGCGACGTGAATCTGGAGATCGAGCCGGGGCGGACGGTCGCGCTCGTCGGCGCGATGGGCTCCGGCAAGACCGCGCTCGTGTCGCTCCTGCCCCGGTTGTACGAGGTCAGTTCCGGATCGGTTCAGATCGACGGTGCCGACGTCCGTTCTGTCGACGTGAGCAGCCTCCGTCACGCGATCGCGCTCGTCACCGACGATCCCTTCCTGTTCTCGGCCACGATCCACGACAACATCGCCTACGCGCGACCGGAGGCGACCCGCGAGGAGGTCGAGCGCGCGGCGCAGGTCGCACAGGCGGCGGAGTTCATCGAGGCCCTCCCGAACGGCTACGAGACACCCGTCGGTGAGCGCGGACTGACTCTTTCGGGCGGCCAGCGCCAGCGGATCGCGATCGCCCGAGCGGTTCTGGCCGATCCTCGCATCCTCGTCCTTGACGACGCGACGTCGTCGGTCGACGCCTCGACTGAGCAGGAGATCAAGCAGGCGCTCGGCGAGGTGATGGCCGGGCGGACCACATTCGTGATCGCCCACCGTCTCTCGACGATCGCGCTTGCGGACGAGATCGTGGTGCTCGAGCACGGCCGGGTGGTCGCGCACGGGAGCCATCACGACCTGCTCGACGAGTCCGACCTGTACCGCGAGATCGTCGAGAAGGGCATGCCCGATCAGGTGTTCCTCACGCGCGACACGCTCGGGGCGGTGGGAATGTGAGTCGCCTGAACGACATTCGCCGACGCATCAAGCAGTCGCGCGGCCGGGGCCGCAAGGTTCGTGGGCTGATCCAGCTGCTTGCGCCCTATCGGTGGCGCGTACTCGCGATGTTCATAGCGCTGGTGGCGGCCACCGCCGCAGCTCTGGCGCCTGCGCCGCTGGCCAAGCTGGCCATCGACCAGGGGATCAACCGCCACGACGTCGGCGCGCTCGATTTGATCGTCGTCCTGTTCCTGGTGTCGGCGATCGTGTATGCGGTCGCCTCCTACGCGCAGACCTACCTCGTCGGGTGGGTCGGCCAGCGCGCGCTTCAGGACCTCCGTATCCGCCTGTTCATCCACCTGCAGCAGCTGTCGATCGGCTTCTATTCCCGCAATCGGACCGGCGTGATCATCTCGAGGATGACCAACGACATCGAGGCGCTCGACCAGCTCGTCGAGGACGGGCTGGCGACGCTGATCCAATCCGGCCTGACGCTGATCGGCGTGGTCGTGATCCTGTTTGTGCTCGACCCGCACCTGGCACTGCTCACGTTCCTGGCGCTGCCGGTTCTGGCGGCGGGGGCATTCGCGTTCCGGATCGCCTCGGCAGACGCCTATCGCCTGACCCGCGAGAAGATCGCCTCGATCACGGGCTACCTCCAGGAGACCCTGTCGGGCATCCGCGTCGTCCGCGCGTTCGGCCAGGAGGACGCGCACATCAAGCGCTTCGCCGAGCTGAACGAGGAGAACCGCGCCGCCAACATGACGACGGTCAACCTCAACGCCGCGTACTTCCCGGCCGTCGAGTTCCTGTCGGCGGTCGTGACGGTCGAGATCCTCGTGATCGGCGGAATCGAGGCGATCAACGGACACACCTCGACCGGCGTGGTGTTCGCGTTCATCGCCGCGCTCAACAACTTCTTCGACCCGATCCAGCAGCTGTCACAGCTGTACACGACCTATCAGTCCGGGATGGCCGCGCTCGACAAGATCTTCGACCTGCTCGACGAGCAGCCGGATCTCTCCGACGCCATCGACGCGACACCCCTGCCGTCGATCCGCGGAGAGATCCGCTTCGACGACGTGTCGTTCGGGTACGGCACCGGCGACGGCGGCGAGTGGGCTCTCCGCGACGTCGACCTGGTGATCCCCTCGGGCCAGACGGTCGCCCTGGTCGGCGAGACCGGCGCCGGCAAGTCGACGTTCGCGAAGTTGGTGGAGCGGTTCTACGACCCCACCACCGGCGCGGTGCAGGTCGACGGCCACGATCTCCGCACGGTCACCGCCCACTCGCTCCGCTCACAGATGGGAATCGTCCCTCAGGAGGCGTTCCTGTTCAGCGGCACGATCCGCGAGAACATCGCGTTCGGCCAACCTGACGCGACCGACGCTGATATCGAGGCCGCGGCCCGCGCGGTCGGCGCACACGAATTCATCTCCGAGCTCGAGGGCGGCTACGACGCGCAGATCGGCGAGCGGGGCGTGCAGCTTTCCGCCGGACAGCGCCAGCTGGTCGCGTTCGCGCGAGCCCTGGCCGCCGATCCCCGCATACTTGTCCTCGATGAGGCAACCTCCAACGTCGACGTGCACACCGAGACCCTGATCGAGCAGGGGATGCGACGCTTGGTCGCGGGACGGACCGCGGTCGTGATCGCCCACCGGCTGTCCACCATCCGCCACGCCGGGCGGATCCTCGTGCTCGAGCACGGACAAGTGATCGAGGACGGCACCCACGACGAGCTGCTCGAGGCCCAGGGACGCTACTGGCAGCTGTACCGCGACTGGGCCGAGCAGGCGGCCGCCTGACGATGCCCGCAGTCACCGGGCTGGCCGTCACGGCGGTGAAGGCGACCCGACTGCGCCAGGTCGATTGCATCGAGCTCGGGCCCGATGGGGTGCGGGAGAACCGCCGCTTCTACCTGATCGACGATCGCAACGAGTTGGTCAACAGCAAGCGCGTGGGCGGGCTCCAGCAGGTGATCGCCGATTACTCGGACGCGGAGCGCCATCTGCGGCTCGAGCTCCCGGACGGACAGGTCGTCGACGACGAGGTCCGGGTCGGGGATCAGGTCACTACGAAGTTCTTCTCCCGGGCCGCGACCGGGCAGTTGGTCGACGGTCCGTGGTCGACCGCACTCAGCGAGTGCCTGGGGCGGGATTTGCGGCTGGTCGAGGCCGCCGATACCGGGGTCGACCGCGGCACTGGCGGCGCCGTGTCGCTGATCTCGCGAGCGTCCCTGGAGCGGCTCGCGCAGGCGCGGGACGGCAACGGGAGCCGGATCGACGTACGCAGGTTCCGGATGCTGATCGAGATCGACGGCGTCGAGGCCCATGCGGAGGACCGGTGGGTCGGCCGCGAGGTCCGGCTCGGGGCGGCGAAGGTCGAGTTCGGGGGCCACGTCGGCCGCTGCGTCATCACCACCCGCGATCCGGACACCGGTGCGGTCGACCTGCCCACCCTAAAGATGCTGGCCACCTATCGCCTCGATCTCGACACCACCGAGCCGCTGGCATTCGGCGTCTACGGACGGGTGATCGAGCCAGGAGCCGTTCGGGTGGGCGACTTGGTGACGCCGGAAGATAGTGTTCCGGGGCAATGACCGACCAACGTACCGACCCCGCCACCACCGCCACCACCTCGGCCGCCAACGGATCCGCCGCCGGCACCGAGCGGGTCGCGATCGACGTCTCCGACCATGTCGCGACCGTCACCCTGACCCGGCCCGAGAAGCACAACGCGCTCGACGTCGCGATGTTCGACGCGATCACCGCCGCCGCGGCGCGTGTCGCGGTCGAGCCCGGAGTGCGGGCGATCGTGCTCCACGGCGAGGGGCCGAGCTTCTGCTCGGGGCTCGACGTCGCCGGCGTGATGGCCAACCAGCCCGGATCGGACGCGCTGATGGATCCGCTCCACGGACCGGTCCCGAACTGGTTCCAGCGCGCCGCGCACGGTTGGCTCGAGGTGCCCGTGCCGGTGATCGCGGCGATCCACGGCCACTGCCTGGGCGGGGGGCTCCAGATCTCGCTCGCGGCCGACATCAGGTTCGCCACCCCGGACGCGCGCATGTCGGTGCTCGAGGTCAAGTGGGGCCTGATCCCGGACATGGCGATCACGCGCACGCTGCCGCGGCTGGTCGGGATCGACGTCGCCAAGGAGCTCGCCTATACCGGACGCGTGATCAGCGGCCGCGACGCCCACGAGCTCGGGCTCGTTACCCATCTGTCCGACGACCCGCTCGCCGCCGCTCAGGAGCTCGCGGCCGAGATCGCCACGCGTTCGCCGGACGCCGTCCGCGGCATGAAGCGTCTGTTCAACGAGTCGTGGACCGGCTCGACGGAGGAAACGCTGCGGCTCGAGGCCGACATCCAACTCGGGCTGCTCGGAACTCCCAACCAGCTTGCCGCGGTGACCGCGGGCATGACGAAGCAGCCGGCCGAGTTCGTCGACCCCGCCTGACCTGACGATCCGGGTGGCCGACGCAAGCTGAGCCGGCGCCGGGCGGCAAGCCGCCCGGCGCCAGCAGCCACCCTCAGCCAACGGTTACCGTCGCCCCCGCCTCCCGCTGAGCATCCGGACCGAGGTCCGCGGTGGCGTGCACCACCGAGTTGGTGGACGGAGCCCAGCTCGGTGGCGTCACCTTGAACGTCGCGGCGACCGCGCGCCGCGACTTCACCTGGCGGAACACCTTCTGCCCACCGCGACTCACGCTCCACCCCTGCGGCAACTGCAGGGCGAGGCGCACGTTGTGGAGGGTCTCGTCACCCGCGGCGGTCAACGTCACGGTGACGCTCGACGGCTGGCCGGGTGTCATCGTGCTCGGGGCGTTGACGATCACCTGCCGTGCACCCGGCGTCTCGGTCATCTGGAACGCATCGCGCAACGGCAGGTTGGCGAGCGCCGAGGAGTCGCCGAGGTAGACGTGATACAGGCCGGCGGTCTGGCTCCAGCCTCCGGCGCCGTCGTCGTACCACCACGTGTCCCGGGGGGTGATCGTGAACTGGACGCGAGCCGACTGGCCCGGATTCAGCTTGACGCGCTGGAAGCCGACCAGCTGACGCGGCGGCTCGCCGGTCGAAGCTGGGTCGCCAAGGTACAGCTGAGCCACGTCCGCGCCCGCGCGGCTCCCGACGTTGGTGACCGTCGCGGACACGCGGACGTCGTGGACGCCGTCGACCTCCTGCGGACCGACGCGCAAACCGCTGTAAGCAAACCGCGTATACGACAGACCGAACCCGAACGGGAACAGCGGCGTCAGGTTCTTGGCGTCATACCAGCGGTAACCCACGTCGATGCCCTCCGAGTACTGCACGGTCCCCGTCCCGTTTGGCCCGGGTGTGCCAGGGAACTGCGCTTGGGTCGAGGCCGGGACCTCCGACAGGCTCGTCGGGAACGTCACCGGCAGGTGACCGCTCGGGTTGACCTGACCGAACAGCACGCGCGCCAGCGAGGTCCCGTTCGACTGGCCCGGATACCAGTCGTCGAGCACCGCGCTGACCTGGTTCAACCACGGCATCACGATCGGCGCGCCGGCGTCGATCACGACCGTGGTGTGCCGATTGGCCGCGGCGACCGCGGAGATCAGCTCGTCCTGCGCCGAGGGCAGGTCGAGGCTGAGGCGATCGGTGGCCTCGGACTCGGTGTCGTCGGAGACGACCACGACCGCGCTCGAGGCCGACTTCGCGACGGCAACCGCGCTGGCGATACTCGAAGCCAGCTCGGTGGGCGTGGCCCACGTGAGTGCCTTCGACTCGCCGCCCCCGGAGATCGACAGTGTGTAGGTTTGACCCGCGGTCAGGGGAACCGCCACCGAGTAGATATTGACCGGGGGCGTGCTTGGATCGTCGATCAACTGCTTGCCGTCGAGCGACAGATACTCGGGCGAATAACAGCCGCACTGGTTCGTGATCGAAAGCACGTAGGTGCCCGTCTCAGGCGCCGTCAGCGTCCCCGTATAGCTCCCCCCGAATCCGGTCGGCGCGTACGCCGGGGTCAGGTCCGAGGGCGGGATCGCCGTGAGCTCCATGTCGGTCGGCAGTCCCTGCTGGTAGACGATGTTCGTTCCGGAGCCGGCCGCGGCCTGAAGGCCCTGGAGCGGGGTGACCGTCTGGGAGGCGTTCACGTAGGCGCTTCCGCCTCCGCCGTAGATCGGCTGCGTCGACGCCGCCGGGCCGATCACCGCGACCGTGCCGGCGTGGTTGGCCGACAGCGGCAGCGTGTGCGACGAGTTCTTGAGCAGCGTCGCCGACGTGTCCGCCACGTCGGTACCGACCGCCTGATGGGCCGCGGTTGTGACGGGCGTCGTCGGGGTCCCGGTCGGCGGGTTGTTGAACAGGTTGAAGCGGAACATCTCGGTCAGGATCCGCTGCACCATCGTGTTGATCACGGCGCGCGGGATCGTCCCGTTCTCGATGTCGGTCTCGAGCGGGGCGCCGAAGTACGTGTTGAATGGCTGCTCCTGGTCGAGGCCAGCGAGCGCCCCGCCCGTCGTGCTGTGGAGGGCACCGTAGTCGGAGGTGACGAAGCCGGGATAACCCCACTCCTGGTCGAGCGTGTCGTTCATCAGCAGCGGGCTCTGGCAGGCGTAGTCGCCGTTGATCGTCGAGTACGAGCACATCACCGACGCCGCCTTGGATTGCTGCACCGCCGCTTGGAATGCCGGGAAGTAGATCTCATTCAGCGTGCGCTGGTCGATGATCACGTCATCAGCGGCCGTGTTGCGGTTGGTCTCCTGGTTGTACGCCGCGAAGTGCTTGACCTGCGACATCTCGCCGGTGCTCTGGACGCCGTCGATCTCGCTCGTGGCCAGCGACGCGTTCAGGAACGGATCCTCGGTGAAGGTCTCGAACGACCGGCCCCAGCGCGGGTCGCGGTCGATGTTGATCGTCGGCCCGAGGTTCACGGCCGCACCCTTGCCGTACTCCTCGGAGCCGATTACCTGGCCGTACTGCCGCGCCAGCGACGGATCGAACGTGGCCGCCACGCCGACGCCGGCGGGAAGCTGGGTGACGCCGCTGAGGCCGTCGGCGACTCCGGCCGGGCCGTCCTCCTCCCCCAGCGGTGGGACCGAGCCGCATGTAAGCGGGATCCCGGGCATCCAGAACACGTACGGATTGCCTCCCGGGGTCGGCGGCTCGTTGGCGGTGCCGTGACCTTCGACGAGGATGTCCTCCTGGTCCAGGGTCAGGACGCTCATGACTTCGGACACGCGCTGGGCGATCGGCTGGCTCGAGTCGAGCCACGGACACTGAGAGGATTGAGCGGGCCGGGCGTCCGCCTTCGCGGCGGTGGCGTGCGTCCTGGCCGCGGTCGCGTGCGCGTGCGCGTGCGCGGCGGTCGCGTGGGCCCGAGCGGACGTACCGTGCGAGCGAGCCACCGCCGAGCCCGACAGCGCCACGAGCGTCGTCGCCGCCGCGACCGCCACGGCGGCAACGATCACCAAGCACCTGCGACCGGAGGCCTCCCACCTCGACCGGTAAACGGATCGACGACGGCGGGCACGTTGCATAAGCGCCTCCCTCAAGGCGAAGCATGGACGGGGTCCCGGTCCCGTACCCGGCAACCTACCACAGCGAATCCGGGCGCTCGCCTACGGGTGGGTCGCGAGCTCAGCCAGCGTGGGATTGCAACTGGGGAACAGGGACTCGAACCCCAACTTCGACGTCCAGAGCGTCGCGTGCTGCCATTACACCATTCCCCAGTGCTGTGCGTGGCTGTTGAGACTCAGGGGCCGAGTATAGGTCCTCAGGCGTCGATACCCGCCGCTAACCGTGGGTTTCGGACATCCGCCGGGCGATCGCGTCGCCCAGCTGCCCGAGCCGGCAGCGGCCTACTCAGATTGCCCCTGATGGCGCCTCGGGTCAGGCTCAGATCGCGGCCAGGTCGCTCGAGAGGTCCTCGAGCTCGGGCACGCGATGCTGCACGGCGGCGCCGGTGCTCAGCAGCCGCCCGGCATGCTCGAGATCGTCCGAGCGCCCGACGGTCAGCGCCGCCACGACGCGCCCGTCGCGGAGGTAGAAGATCGTGAATTCGCCCTGGTCGATCGAGCCGCGGACGACCTCCTGGTCCCACTCGCCGGCGGGGCCGACGTACTCGAGCGAGGCCCAGTCAGAGAGGTCGGAGAAGAAGTACGGCACGACGTCGTGGGGCTGATCCTGGCCGAGCATGTTGAGCGCGGCGGTCTTGCCCTGATTGAACGCGACGTCCCAGTGCTCGATCCGCTGCGACCGGCCGTGCACCACGCTGTCGTACTCGGCGATGTCGCCGGCGGCGAAGATGCCCGGCACCGCCGTCTGCAGACGGGAGTCGACCACGACACCGCCGTGTTCGCCGATCTCGAGTCCGGCGGTTCGGGACAGCCTGACGTCCGGAACCGCCCCCACGCCGACGACGACGACGTCCGCCTCGAGCCGGCGCCCCCGTTTGGTGACCACGTGGGTGACGCGGCCGCCCGCGCCGTCAAAGCTGTCGAGCTCGTCGTCCCCGTGGACCTCGACGCCGTGCTCCTCGAGCCGCTGCTGGAAGAACCGTCCCGCCTGCTCGCCGAAGCCGCGGCTGAGCGCGATCGGCTCGAGCATCACCAGCGTGCACGTGCTCCCGAGCTCGGTCAGCGAGGCGGCGACCTCGGTGGCGATGTAGGAGCCGCCGATCAGCACGACGCGCTTGCCGGCGGCGTCCTCGCGGATCGCGTCGGCGTTGCCGAGCGTTCGCAGGTAGTGGATGCCCTCGAGCTCGGCGCCCGGGACGGAGATCCGGCGGACGCCCGCCCCGGTGGCGATCAGCGCCTTGTCGAAGCTGACCTCCTGACCGTTGGACAGCGCGACCGTCCGCTCGCCGATGTTCAGGCTCTTGGCCGACACGCGCGTCAGCGCCTCGATCTGCTGCTCCTCGTACCAGTCCGGTGGGCGGAACAGCGTCTCGGCGCGCGACTCCTTCTCCTGGAGATAACCCTTCGAGCACGGCGGCCGGTTGTAAGGCAGGTCCGCCTCCCGGCCGATCAGCAGGATCGATCCGTCGGCGCCGGCCTCGCGCAGCCACCGGGCGCAGTTGCCCGCGGCCAGGCCGCCGCCGATCAGCGCGTAGTCGACGTGGCGGTCCGCCATCAGGACGTGGCGCTCGCGCCGTTAGGAGCGAACTGCGGCGTGATCTGGGCCTCGAGGCCCGGATCGAGGATCAGGAGCACCTGATCGCCCGGTTGGATCACCGAGTCGGCCTTCGGCACGAAACCGGCCCCGCCGCGCAGGACCGAGATGATCAGCGACCCGTCGGGCAGCGGGACGTCCTGCACTCGCTGGCCGGCCGCCTCCGAGCCCTGGCTGACCTCGAGCTCGATGATCTCCAGATGCTCCTCCTCAAGCGCCAGCAGCTGCACGAGGCCGTATTCGGGGACCTCATGCTCGATCAGTCGGAGGATCAGGTCGGTAGCCGACACCGCCGGCTGCACGTCGAGCAGCCTGAAATGCTGGAGGTTCCGCGGGTTGTTGACGCGCGCGACGATCCGCTGGACGCCGTACTTCTCCTTGGCCATCTGGCAGATGAGGATGTTGTCCTCGTCGTCGCCGGTGACCGCGATCACGAGGTCGGCGCGCTGGATGCCGGCGCGCTCGAGCACCCACAGCTCGGTGGCGTCGCCGTACTGCACCGCGTGCTCGAGCTCCTCCTCGACGACGCGGTAGCGCGCGTGGTCTGACTCGACGAGCGTCACCTCGCGGTCCTTGGCGATCAGCTCACGGGCGAGGTTCCAGCCGACCTTGCCGGCGCCACAGATGATCACGTACATGGGGCAACGCTCCCGGTCATGCCGCTCCCGTTCATGCCAGCACTACCCGCGATGCCTGATCGATCGCGATCTGGGTGGGGCATATCGTCAGCAGACCCTGCTCCGCGTACCACGCGGCGCGGCCGGGGTCGGCGACCCTGGCCACCACCCGGCGGACCTTGAACCGCCGCTGCGCGATCTGGGCGATCACGAGGTTCGTGTTGTCGCCGCTCGTCGCGGCCACGAACACGTCCGCCTGCTCGATGCCAGCCTCGATCAGCCCATCGATCTCGAGCGCGGTGCTGACCGTGAACCTGCCGCCCGCGTCCTCCCACGTCGTGAGCTGATCCTTGTCGAGCCGTTCGTGCGACAGCGGATCGCTGTCGAGCACCGACACCTCGTGCCCGGCGTCGAGCGCCCGCTTGGCCACCGCGGACCCGACCCGGCCGGAACCCACAATCAGGATGAACATAGCTCCGGTGCCGTCCCTCTCTGGTGACGTGCGCTGCGACCCATATCACCGGCCACTGTATCGAGCGCGAGTCACCAGAGTGGGACATGCACCTACGCAGCTGCGGCGAGCAGCTGCCCCGGTCCACAGCGCCACGTCCGCAGCCTCAGGTAATGATTGGGATGATGAGCAGGGCCACGATGTTCGCCACCTTGATCATCGGGTTGATCGCCGGCCCGGCGGTGTCCTTGTAGGGATCGCCGACCGTGTCGCCGGTGACGGCGGCGGCGTGCGCCTCCGAGCCCTTCCCACCGAACGCGCCGTCCTCGATCAGCTTCTTGGCGTTGTCCCAGGCGCCACCGCCCGAGGTCATCGAGATCGCCACGAACAGCCCGACGACGATCACGCCGATCAGCAGTCCGCCGAGCGCCTCGATGCTGATCAGCCCGACGATGAACGGGATCAGGATCGGGATCAGCGCGGGCAGGATCATCTCGCGCTGGGCAGCGCGCGTCACGAGCGCCACCGCCGCTCCGTACTCAGGCTGCTCGGTGCCGTCCATGATCCCGGGGTGCTCGCGGAACTGGCGGCGTACCTCCTCGACGACCGCGCCGCCGGCGCGGCCGACCGCCTCCATTGCCAGCGAGGCGAACAGGTAGACCATCATCCCTCCGAGCAGCAGCCCGATCAGCACCGCCGGATTGCCAATCGAGAAGTTCGGATGCTTACCGGCCTGGATCACCTCGGTCTCGAACGCGTTGAACAGCACGAGCGCGGCGAGCGCGGCCGAACCGATCGCGTATCCCTTGGTGACCGCCTTGGTCGTGTTGCCGACGGCGTCGAGCGGATCGGTGACGTCCCGGACCTCCTGTGGGAGGTTGGCCATCTCGGCGATCCCGCCGGCGTTGTCGGTGATCGGCCCGAACGCGTCGAGCGCGACGATCAGGCCCGTCAACGACAGCTGCGCCATCACGGCGACGCCGATGCCGTAGATCCCGGTGGTTCCTCCACCGCCGAGCTTCCACGCTCCGAAGATTCCGAGCGCGAGCACGATCGCGGGCGGCGCCGTCGATTGGTACCCCTGGGCGAGGCCCTGGATGATGTTCGTCGCGTGGCCGGTCTGCGAGGCCCGCGCGGTGCTCTTCACCGGAGCGAAGCGTGTCGAGGTGAAGTAGTCGGTGATCACGAACAGACACGCGGTCACGCCGATCCCGATCAACGCGCACAGGTAGTACTTCCACCAGTGCGGCGCGGCGAGCCCCGTGCTCTTGAATGTGAGCCCCTTCATCATCCAGTAGGTGATCGGGATGAACGCGAGCGCCGCGAGCGCGCCCGACACGATCAGGCCCTGGTAGAGCGCACGCTCGACGTTGCCCGCACGTGACCGCACGGCGAACGTCCCGATGATCGAGGCGATGATCGAGACCGCGCCGAGCACGAGCGGGTACAGCGCCACCGCCGACTGCTGGCTGAACAGGAGGACGCCGAGTAGCATGACCGCGACCGCGGTCACGGCGTACGTCTCGAACAGGTCGGCCGCCATACCCGCACAGTCGCCGACGTTGTCGCCGACGTTGTCGGCGATCACGGCGGGGTTGCGCGGATCGTCCTCGGGAATCCCGGCCTCGATCTTGCCGACGAGGTCGGCGCCGACGTCTGCGGCCTTGGTGAAGATGCCGCCGCCGAGGCGCGCGAACACCGAGATCAGCGAGCCGCCGAAGCCGAGACCGATCAGCGCGTCGACGGCCTCCTTCTCGCTCTCGCCGGCGATCCAGGTGAGGACCCCGTAGTACCCGGCCACGCCGAACAGCGCGAGTCCGACGACGAGCAGCCCGGTCACCGCGCCACCGCGGAACGCGACCTCGAGCGCGCGCGACACGCCGCCGCGGGCGGACTCGGCCACGCGGGCGTTGGCGCGCACCGACACGTTCATGCCGATGTAGCCGGCCGAGGCCGACAATGCGCCGCCGATCAGGAACCCGATCGCGACCCGGATGTTCTGGATCGGGATCAAGACGATGAACAGGATCACCCCGACCCCGGCGATCGTCGTGTACTGGCGATTCAGGTACGCGCGTGCCCCCTCCTGCACCGCCGCCGAGATCGTGCGCATCGTTTCGTTGCCGGGCGACAGCGCGAGCAGCGCGCGCGAGGTGAGAACGCCGTACGCCACTGCGGCGCCGGAGCAGATGAGCGCGATCAGCACACCGTGATGCGTCAGAAAGCTGGACAAGAAGATCCTCCGGGGAAGGTCTGAGTTAGAGAGAGGGCGCGAGCAAACGCAGCCAATACAACTGGAAAAGGGCCGCCACCCGTAATGATCGAGCGGAGGCCCGGAAGGAGGCGATTTTAGCGGGCGGAAAGGCGGAACGTCCCCAGGCGCCAACCAATTGTCTGTCCGTTGACCGCCTTCTCAGGCTATTGGCCGGGTATCCAGAGGCGGCCGCTGCGCTGGGCCGGCCCCGGCTCGCCCGGCTTCGGCGGCGCCTCCTGAGCGGGTGGTTCGGTCCCGCCGGACCCCGGAGTCCCGCTCGGCCCAGGAGTCCCACCTGGCGCCGGAGTCCCGCCGGCGCCGGCGGCACCCGTCTCCGCCTCGCCTGCACCGGGCGCCGGCGCCTGTCCGCCGATCCTCACGTACGCCATCTGGAGCTGGGATACGGCGTCGCGGATCGCGGCGATCTGCCCCGGAGCCACCTGTTCGAGCACGGGCAAGAGCGCCCGGAGGGATTCGATCGCGAGGCGGACCTGCGCCGGATCGCGTTCGGACTCGGTGCCCGGGGACAGCCCGGTGCGGCGCATGCCAAGGTTCGCGAGCGCCGCGACGTTGTCGAGCAGGACGTGCTCGACTCGGAGCTGCTTGAGCTCGGCCTCGTAGGCCGCCCGCAGCTCCTCTTCGGTCGGTTCTCTGGGTTCGCTGCTCATGGGACTTGATCGGCGGCGCCTGACGGCGGCGCCTTAGCGGGTCACTTCCGCCGTAGTCGCAGCATACGTATCGCGCGTCTCCGCCACGACGGCAGCGTACGCCTCGAACAGGCTCATGCCGGCGTCGGTCATCCGCCGCTGGCGCTGCGCGCCGTTCAGCGAGGGGAGCGCCACGTCGATCCCGAGTTCGCTCCGGACGGGCGCCGACCAGCCGAGGAGCCGCTCCACGGCCTCCGAGGCCGGGTACGGCTCGGCGCGCTCGAGGTCGAGCAGCTCACCGTCGAGCCCGTAGCGAATCGCCCGCCACACGTTCTCCTCGATCAGGCGCCGGGGCTCCTCAGCAGACGGGACCCGCTCGTCGTGGTCACGGGCGGCCTGCGCCACGCAGGCCACGATCAGCGCAGCGAGTGCCTCGGACTCGGTCGCGGTCATCTGGGCGTCGCAGATCCTCACCTCGACCGTGCCGAAGGAGAAGTGCGGGCGGATCGACCACCACACCTGGGTGTACTCGACGATCGAGCGGGTGCGGACCAGGAAGTCGATGTACTCGGCGAACGCCTGCCAGCTGCCGAACGCGTCGGGCACGCCGCAGCGCGGAAAGCTCTTGGTGAAGATCTGCGTGCGCGCGCTGTGCAGGCCCGAGTCGCGGCCGTCGAGGAACGGCGAATTGGCGGAGATCGCCAGCAGCAGCGGCAGCACCGGGCGCAGCCGGTCGCACACGAGGACCGCCCGGTCGGCGCCCCTGACGCCGACGTGGACGTGCAGCGAGAACGTGTTGTTGCGCCAGGCCACGTACTTGAGACCGTTCTCGACGCGGTGATAGTGCTCGGTGTCGATGATCTGCTGCTCGCGGTAGTCCGCCCACGGATGGGTGCCGGTGGCGCCGAGGGCGAGGCCGTGGTCGGCCGCCAATGCGAACAGCCGCCGGCGCCGGTCGCGTTGCAGCGACACGGCGGCGGCGAGGTCGGCGCCGCGGCCCGAGCGGATCTCGATTTCGGAGGAGATCAGCTCGCCGGCAACAGAGTCCGCCAGCACGGGGTCGGCCTGGGCGCCGTCGCGGAGCTCCTCGAACTGCGGCACGAGGTTGAGCGAGGCCGGATCGAGCACTCCAAACTCTTCCTCGAGCCCGACGGTGAAATCCGTCGAGTCCTCGAAGGCGGCGCAGGCCGATTCCAGGTCGAGGCTCACGATCTGAGTGAGTATCAGGTGAGGTAGAAGTAGAGCGCGTAGAGCAGGTCGACGGCCGGGCTCGACGTATGGACCGTGACCTCCGGAGGTACCTGCAGCAGCGCGTCGGAGTAGTTGAAGATGATCTTCACGCCGGCGTCGACCAGGTCGTCGGCGAGCTTCTGGGCGGCCGATGACGGCACCGCCAGCACGGCCACGACGATGTCCTCGTCGTCGATCAGATCACGCAGATCGGAGTTGTGGCGCACCGCGAGGGTCCCGATCCGCGTTCCCACCTTGCCCTGGTCGACATCAAAGATCGCGACCACCCGGAACCCGTGGTCGGCGAAGATATCCGAGGTGGCAATCGCCGTACCCAGGTGGCCGGCACCGAAGAGAGCGATGTTGTGCTGGCCCGAGGTGCGCAGGATCTTGCGGATCTGCGTGACCAGCGACTCGACGTTGTAGCCGACCCCGCGCTTGCCGAACTTGCCGAAGCCCGACAGGTCGCGCCGGATCTGCGTCGAGTTCACATGCGTGTAGTCGGCGAGCTCCTGGGAGGAGATCGTCTCCTTGCCCATCTTCCGGGCCTGGATCAGGACCTGCAGATAGCGCGACAACCGCGCGGCGACCCCTAGGGCGAGCTTCTCGCCTGGTTTGTCGACGTCGGGCTCAACTGTTTCCGCACCGGTCCCGACCGTGTAGCTCATCCGGCTTGCACCATATCGAGATGGCGCACGAGCTCGGACTCGTTCACGAACAGCTCGAACGCCTCCACACCCTCGATCGTAACGACCGGGATCCGTTCGAGATAGGCCCGCAGCAGGGCGTCGTCGGAATCGATGTCGCGCTCCTCAAGCAAAAATGGCTGCTGGTGGCGAACTCGCTCGAGGATCGCGCGAGCGTCGTCGCACAGGCAGCACCCCTCGCGGCTGTAGAGCACGACGGTGGTCATCGCGCGATCAGTGCGAGCTCGCCGGTCGCGTACACATCGAGGTCGAGGTAGTCCGGGTAGGGAAGCGCGCCGGAGAAGCGGGCGGCGCTGGCGATCATCGCCGCGTTGTCGGTGCACAGCTCTCGCGGCGGGACGTGAAGCTCGACCCCGAGCGAGCGCATCCGTTCGCGGACCCGGCCGTTGGCGGCCACGCCCCCGCCGACCGACAGCCGCTCGAGCCCGGTCTGGTGGAGCGCCCGCCCGACCCGGATCGCCAGCGACTCGACGATCGCGTGTTGATAGGACGCCGCGAGGTCGGCCCGTCGGAGCTTGGCCTCCTCCTCGCCGAGATCTCGCACCCTGTAGAGCAGCGCGGTCTTCAGACCGGCGAACGAGAAGTCGAGTCCCGCCATCCTCTCCGCGGTCGGGAACTTGAACGCGTCGGGGTCGCCGTCCCGGGCCAGCCGCTCGAGTGCCGCGCCACCGGGATAGCCGAGGCCCAGCAGGCGCGCTCCCTTGTCGAACGCCTCGCCGGCGGCGTCGTCGAGCGTCTGGCCGATCACCTCGTAGTCCGGCCCGTGATCGGTCACGCGGGCGAGCAGCGTGTGGCCGCCGCTCGCGATCAGGGTCAGGAACGGCGGCTCGAACGGGGCCGGACCCAGGAACGCCGCGGCGACGTGGCCGTGCAGGTGGTCGACGGGCGCGAGCGGCAACCCGTGCGCGGCCGCTAGGCCCTTCGCCGTGGCCACGCCGACGAGCAGCGCCGCCACCAGCCCCGGCCCGCGCGTGACCGCGACCATCCCGATCCCGGGCAGCGACGTGCCGGCGAGCGCGAGCGCCTCGTCGACCACGTCGCCGATCAGCTCGAGGTGGTGGCGCGAGGCGATCTCGGGCACGACGCCGCCGTAGCGATCGTGGACGCCCTGCGAGGAGATCACGTTCGAGCGGATCTCCCCCGCATCGGTGACGACCGCCGCGCAGGTGTCGTCACAGCTCGTCTCGAGCGCGAGGATCACCCCGAGGCGCTCGGGGTCGACGCGGTCTCCGCCGTGCGCCACATGATCAGGGCATCCTCTCCCGTGTCCTGGTAATAGCGCCGGCGCGTGCCGGCCGACCGGAAGCCGAAGCGCTCGTACAGGGCGATCGCGTGGCTGTTCGACGGGCGGACCTCGAGTGTGTAGGACGCCTCGTCGCCCGCCCGCGTGATCATCTCCTCCAGCAGTGCGGTCGCGATTCCCCGCCGCCTCGCCGGCGGGTCGATCGCGATGTTCATCAGGTGCCAGACGTCCGCGTAGCGCGAGCAGATCAGGTAGCCGACGACCCGGCCCTCCTCGATCGCGGCCAGGCACACGCCCGACGGCTTGGACAGCTCGAGCACGAACATCGCCAGCGACCACGGGGTCGGGAACGCGCGCCGCTCAATCGAGATGACCTGCGGGAGGTCCGAGTAGCCCAGTGACCGAATCGTGACTGACGGTGTGCTCATTGGCTCTTGCGGGGGTGCCTTAACTCCTGCGGGCCATCTCGGCGTCGGGGGCGCGCAGGTAGGCCGGCCGGACCTCGTCAGGGACACTCGGTTGCAGCCCGGCTGCGAGCCTGCAGTGATTTGTGGCCGTGACCCTGTGCAGCTGCGAGTCGTCGTCTGGAATGACGGCCCCCGAGCGCTCGAGAGCCTCTCTGAATGCTATCGCTCCGTCTCCGATCGCCAGCGTGGTCGGGCCGAGCGGCGTCACGAGGTCGGCGAGCGTCTCGGGCGCGAACGCGCGCGGCAGTATCAGCGCGCTCTCGAACTCCTCGACCTCATCCATCCGCCAGCTGGCGGCGAACACCTCGCCGCGCCGGGCGTCGAGCACCGCGAGCACGACGTCGAACACGCTCGACCGCGTCGCGTCCGCGTCCGGGACAGCCATCGCCGAGCGGCCCAGCGGCCCCGCCAGCGCGAGCGACTGAAGGGTCGAGACCCCGACCAGCGGGATGCCTCGGGCCCGGGCCAGCGCCCGCGCGGTCGCGATCCCGATCCGCAGCCCGGTGAACGTTCCCGGGCCGACGCCGACGGCGATTCGATCGACGCCGTCCCAGCCGATCCCGGCGCGTTCGAGCACCATCGCCGTGAGCGGCAGCAGCCGGGTGGCGTGGCCGGGACGTTCGCCCGCCGGTGGATCGTCCCGCGCCGTGTAAACGACGTTGCCGAAGCCCGACAGCGACACGGTGGTCGCGCGCGTGGCGGTGTCGAACGCGAGGATCCTCATGGCGCCTCGATCGTCACCACGCGGCGGTCTCCGCCGGCGTGCTCGATCACCACCCGTGCCGCCAGCCGCGACAGCCCCGCGATCGTCGCCTCCGCGTGCTCGGGCCACTCCACGAACGCGATCCGGTCGGGACCGATGTAGTCCGCCAGCAGGTCCGGATCCTCGCTCCGCAGATCCTCCACTCGATACAGATCGAGGTGCGAGACGGGCACGCTCGCCTGGTAGCGCTGGCCGATCGTGAACGTCGGGCTTGTGACCACACCACCCACCCCGAGCGCACGACAGGCGCCGCGGACGAACGTCGTCTTGCCGGCGCCGAGCTCGCCCTCGACCAGCACGACGTCGCCGGCCGCAAGCCCGCCGGCCAGGTCGGCGGCGAGCGCCTCGGTCTGCGCGGGGTCACTGGTCTCGTGGCGCCGTGGCATCGGCACATTGCCAATGTAGTCCCATTACTCCGAGCGGTTCGGTACCGTCAACGCGAGGAATGAGCGCCCCGGCCATCGAATCAGCCGAGCGATGCTGAACCGCTCCGAGCGATGCTGAAACGACTAAGAGAACGTTACGAGCCCCAGCTTTCGCGGCTGGGAGGCTCCGACACCGCGAAGGCGGCCGGCCTGGCCGGCGCGATGGTCGCCAACAACGTGATCGCGCTCGGCTCGGTCATCGTGTTCTCGCGCCTGCTCAACGACTACGGGTCGCTGGCCGCGCTCGTCAGCTACTTCCTGATCCTCGCCGTCGTCGGGTATGCGATGCAGCTCGCGACCGCGCGCGAAGCTGTGCTCGGCCATCTCGGGGTCGGTGCGGGGCTCGCCGCGACGATCCGAAACTGGACCAAGTGGCTGCTGGTGTTCACGGCGGGGATGACCGTCCTATCCATCCTGTTCCGCCATCCGATCGCCGAGGCGGTCGGGGTCAATCAGCAATGGGCCGCGGCGCTCGGGATCCCAGCCGGCTGCCTGTATCTGCTGCTGTGCATCATGCGCGGCTTTCTCCAGGGGCTCGGCGACTACCGGTCGGTCGGCATCAGCCTGGTCGGCGAGCAGGCCGCCCGGCTCGTGATCGGCGGCGTGCTCGCCGCGGTCGGGCTCGGGGTCACCGGCGCCTACATAGGAACCCCGCTGTCGTTCGTCGTGATGATGTTCTACTGCGCCATCCCCCTGCGTCGCCGGCTCGGCCGGGCGCAGCCCGGACGTCGCCCGGCCGTCCCGCTCTGGTCCCACGTGTGGCGCGCCTGGCCCGCAATCGCGGCACTCGGGATCATCGCGGTGCTCCAGAACATCGACATCATCGCCGCCAAGCACCGCTTCACGTCCGATATGGCGAGCTCCTACAGCGCCACCGCCGTCGCCGCCAAGGTCCTTATCTGGGTGGCGATGGGAGCGGGCTTCTACCTGGTGCCCGAGGTCTCGCGCAAGCATTCGGCCGGAGAGGACGGCCGTCCCGTGCTGGCCAAGGCGCTCTTGATCGTCGCCGTCGCCGCCGTCCCCTGCCTACTGATCTACGGCCTCGTCCCGCACCTGCTGATCAAGGCCGCGTTCGGAGCCAAGCGACTGGGGGCGGTCGATGCGCTGCTCATCCTCGGCGTCGCGTTCACCGTGCTCGCGGCCACCTACCTCGCGGTGCAGTACATGCTCGCGCTCAAGCGGACGTGGTTCCTGCTCCCACTCGCCGCCGTCGCGGTCGCCGAGCCGATCCTGCTGCTGCAGGCGTCGAAGGAGCCGGTCGGGTTCGCGAGGGTCGTGCTCGTGGTCCAGATCGCCGGCGCGCTGATCGCGTTCGGGATGGCGCTCCGACCCGACAAGGCCCGGCCCGACCGGGCCGACCAGCCTCCGCCGAGCCTCGAAGAGCCCGAGCTCGTCGGCGCCTCGGGCCTGTCGTAGCGATGGCGGTGACGAAGATCATCGAGCTGGTGGGCAGCTCGACGACCAGCTCCGACGATGCGATCAGGGCCGCGCTCAGCGAGGCGCAGGCGACGATCCGCAACATCAAGGCGCTCGACGTCGTGTCGGTCGGCCTGCGGGGCGAAAACCTCGACGAGTGGCGGGCGCTGGTCCGCATCTCGTTCCTGATCGAGCGCGTCAGCGAATAACGGGCCTCGCTCCGCTCGGCGTCCATGGGGCCATCCAGCCCCGTCCGGACGGGTTTGCATGGCCGTGCGGCTGCGGCCCCCTCGGCATCCAGCCTCGCCAAAACCGGGCCGGCCGCACGTCATCCGGCTGGACGCCGCGAAGCGGCCCTAGAACAACCCGAGCTGGGCCACCGGCTCGGGCTGCCCGGCACCAACCACCGCGGCCTCCGGCTCATCCGGGGTGTCGTCGATCTCGGGGACCGGCTCGTATGACCGCGGCTGCTCGGGCGGTCCGAGCGCGAGCAGGTCGGGAATCCGGTGGAAGTCGGCCCGCAGCGCCTCGAGCGTCGCGGGCGTGTACAGCGCCGCCGCCGGGTGATACAGCGGATACAGCCTCACCGAGCGGGGGCCGATCAGCCGCACCTCCTCGTGGCCATGCAGCCGCGAAATCCCCGTGCTTTCGGCGCGCAGCAGCTTGGTCGAGAAGTTCCCGAGCGTGCAGATCACCGTCGGCTCGATCAGCTCCACCTGGCTGCGCAGGTAGTCCTGGCACGACTCGATCTCGTTCGGGTGCGGGTCGCGGTTCTGGGGAGGCCGGCATTTCAAGACATTGCAGATAAACACATCTTTCCGGTCCAATGAGATCTCGCCGAGCAGCTTGTCGAGCAGCTTTCCGGCCTGACCGACGAACGGCAGCCCCATCCGGTCTTCGTTGGCGCCCGGCGCCTCGCCGATGAACATCAGATCGGCGTCGGCGTTGCCGGCGCCGAACACGACCGTCGTGCGCGTCTGATGCAAGGCGCAGCGCACGCAGCCCCGTGCCTCCTCGTAGACGGCCCGCAACAGCTCGCGTCGCTCGGAAGCACTCCTCACTGACGGCGATGTTAATCGCGTCCGCGGACACGGCGAGAGCCGCAACCGCGCAATTTGGGTAACTGTGCGTCGGCGCGGGGTATATTCGAATGGCCGGGCCGTCACGCTCACGTCGCGGACGGACCTCGTCGCCCATTCATCACTTTCGCCGCCGACCGGTATCTCAGATGCGGGAACTGGAACGGAATCACTCTTCTAACACGTCCGCACGCGTGCGCTTGGCCATTGTCGGCCGGGGCCGGGTCGGCACAGCGCTCGCCGGCGCCCTGAGGCGCGCGGGCTACGAGCTGTGCGGCCCGCTGGGCCGCGGGGCAGACGGGTCGGGCGCCGATGCCGTCCTGCTGTGCGTCCCCGACGCGGAGATCGCCGGCGCGGCCGCGCACGTCCTCCCCGGTCCGCTCGTCGGGCACTGCTCAGGCGCCACCGGCCTCGGCGCGCTCACGCCGCACGAGGCGTTCTCGTTGCATCCGCTGATGACCGTGACGGCCGAGGGAGCCGACTTCGCCGGCGCCGGCGCGGCGATCGCCGGAACCACGCCGCGCGCGCTGGGCCTGGCCGCCGAGCTCGCTCGTGCGCTGGGAATGCGCCCCGTCGAGGTCGCCGAGTCCGACCGAGCCGCGTACCACGCCGCCGCGTCGATCGCGTCCAACTTCCTGGTGACGCTCGAGGCGGCGGCCGAGCGCGTCGCCGGCGCCGCCGGCGTCGAGCGCGAGCAACTCGTTCCGCTCGTGCGCGCGACCGTCGAGAACTGGGCGGGGCTCGGCCCCGAGCGGGCCCTCACCGGACCGGTGGCCCGCGGCGACGAGGCGACGATCGCGCGCCAGCGCGCCGCCGTAGAGGACGTGGCTCCGGATCTCGTGCCGTTGTTCGACGAACTCGTCAGCGCCACGCGAGCACTCGCGGCCGTTCGCGATCGGGAGGCGCAGCCGGCGTGAAGACGATCCCGACGATCGCCGAGCTGCGAGCGGAGCTGCTCGAGCCGCGCCGGGCGGGCCGGCGGATCGGCCTGGTGCCCACGATGGGCGCATTCCACGACGGACACCTGTCGCTGATGCGCCGTGCGCGAGCCGACTGCGACGTGGTCGTGGTTTCGCTGTTCGTGAACCCGTCTCAGTTCAACGACGCCGGCGACCTCGACGCGTACCCGCGAGACCCGGACCGCGACGCCACGCTTGCCGCCGAGATCGGGGTCGACTACCTGTTCCCGCCGGCCGTCGACGAGGTCTACCCGCCGGGGTTCGCCACGACCGTGTCGGTGGCCGGGCTGACGGGGACGCTCGAGGGCGCGCATCGCGGCCGCGCCCACTTCGACGCCGTCGCCACCGTCATCACCAAGCTGTTCAACATCGTCGGGCCTGACGTCGCCTACTTCGGCCAGAAGGACGCGCAGCAGACCGTCGTGATCCGGCGGTTCGTGCGCGACCTCGACATCCCGGTCGCGATCGAGGTCTGCCCGACGGTCCGCGAGGCCGACGGCCTGGCGATGTCGAGCCGCAACGTGCACCTGTCGCCGGCCGATCGCGATCGCGCGGCCGCCCTTCATCGCGCGCTCGGCGCGGCCCGGGACGCGGTCAGCGCCGGCGAGCGTGACCCCGGCGCCGCCCGCGAACGCGCGCTCGCAGAACTGGCTCATGCCGGGATCGAACCTGAATACCTCGAGCTCGTGTCAACCGACACGCTGGCGCCGCTCGAGCGGATCGACGGCGACGTGCTCGCGGTCCTCGCCGCTCCGGTGGGCGGCACGCGGCTGATCGACAACCAACTGATCGAGGCACCGAATGGGAACGGGAGGCCCTGACATGCAACGCACGATGCTGAAGTCGAAGATCCATCGCGCGACCGTGACCGACTGCGACCTGCATTACGTGGGGTCGATCACGATCGACCCGGACCTGCTCGACGGCGCGGACATCCGCGAGTTCGAACAGGTGGCGGTCGTCGACGTCGACAATGGGGCGCGTTTCGAGACGTACACGATCGCCGGCGAGCGCGGCTCGGGCGACATGAAGGTCAACGGCGCCGCGGCACGACTGGTGCACCGCGGCGACACGATCATCGTGATCTCCTACGCCGCCTACGACCCCGACGAGCTGGACAACTACTCGCCGCGCGTCGTCCACGTGGCCGCGCGCAACGAGATCCTCAACATCGACCGCGAGGTGGCGACCCTGCTCAGCACGGCGTCAACCACCGCGTAAGGAGCTAGGAAATGTCCGCAACTCCCCGCATCCCGATCCCGCAGAACCTCGACTCCCCACTCCCGATGACGCTTCCCCGGCTGGCCGAGAAGAAGCGGCTCCGGGAGCCGATCGTGATGGTGACCGCCTACGACTATCCGTCCGCCCAGGTCGCCGAGGCGGCCGGGGTCGACGTCGTGCTGGTCGGCGACTCGGGCGCGATGACCGTGCTCGGCTACCCGTCGACCGTGCCCGTGTCGATCGACGAGATGCTGATGCTCGCGTCAGCGGTACGACGCGGTCTGCAGACGCCGCTGCTCGTCGGCGACCTGCCGTTCGGGTCCTACGAGGCCTCGGACGAGCTCGCGATCGCCACCGCCCAGCGGTTCATCAAGGAGGCGGGCTGCGACGCGGTCAAGCTCGAGCGCGGCGGCACCAGCGTCCAGCGCGCGCGTGCGATCGTCGAAGCCGGGATCCCGGTGATGGGCCACGTCGGGCTGACGCCACAGACCGCGACGGCGCTCGGCGGCTATCGCGCCCAGGGGCGCACGGCCGACCGAGCACTCGGGGTCGCCCGCGATGCGCTCGCGCTCGAGCGCGCCGGCTGCTTCTCGCTGGTGTTCGAGGCCGTTCCGGCGGCGGTGGCGGCGTCGATGATGCGGCGCCTCGAGATCCCGGTGATCGGCATCGGCGCCGGCCCGGCGACCGACGGCCAGGTGCTCGTGTTCCACGACCTGCTCGGCATCTACGACGGGCACGCCCCGAGGTTCGCCAAGCGCTACGGCGAGCTGCGCGAGCAGATGGTCGCCGGCGTGGCCGCGTATGCGGCCGAGGTGCGCGGCGGCACGTTCCCCGGCCCCGAGCACGTCTACTCGATCGACGACGACGAGCTGCGGACGTTCGAGGCCGGGCTGGACGACACGCCGTAGGGCGGGCTGAGACCGCGCGGCCTGGGCGCGCGGTCTGGCCCCCCGCTCGGCCGCGCGCGAATACCATCCCTCGGGATGCCGCGCCTCGGGGACCTGTTCTCGCCGCGCGACCGGGCTTACTTCGAGCTGTTTGAGGAGGCCGGTCAGAACGTGATGCAGGCGGCGGACCTGCTCGAGCGGATGCTCGTCAACTTCCCGGACACCCGCGACCTGGCAGGCGAGATCCTCGAGTGCGAGCACGAAGGCGACCGGATCACGCACGACATCATCGATCGCCTCAACCACGAGTTCGTCACCCCGATCGATCGCGAGGACATCCTCGCCCTGGCCTCAGCGCTGGACGACATCGTCGACTACACCGAGGAGGTGGCCGACTACCTCGGCCTGTACAAGATCGAGGCGCCGATGGACCAGGCGATCAGCCTTGCGCACGTCCTCAGCCTCGCGTGCCGGCAGGTCTGCGACGCGATCCCGCTGCTGCGGGGCTTCAGGGATCTCTCGCAGCACACGGTCGAGGTCAACCGCCTGGAGAACGAGGGCGACCGGATCACGCGTGAGGCCGTCGCCTCCCTGTTCGACGTGCCGATCGACCCGATGGTCGTAATTCGCTGGAAGGACCTGTTCGAGCGGCTCGAGGCCGCGATCGATTCCACCGAGCATGTGGCGTGGATCCTCGAGGGGATCGTTATTAAGAACTCATAACCGGATGTGTCTCACCATTGGCACACGCCGTCCGCTGTTGTAGCTTGCGCCGCGTGGAGAGGGATGCCCCGCCCACCGGCCCCGGCCTGGCGGTCCGCGACGTCGTAGTCTCGTTCGGCGGCATCACGGCACTCGACGGCGTATCGATCGACGTGTCCCCGGGCGAGGTGCTCGGGGTGATCGGACCCAACGGGGCCGGCAAGACCACGCTCTTCAACGTCATCTGCGGGTTCGTGCGGCCGAATGCAGGCACGCTCAGCTGGCGCGGTGAGCCGATGGCCGGCGTGCCCCCGGATCGCCTGGCCTCGCGCGGGATCGCGCGCACGCTCCAGGGCGTCGGGTTGTTTCCGGGCCTGAGCGTGCTCGAGAACGTGATGGTCGGCGCGCAGCGGTTTCGCAGGACGCATGTTTTGACCCAGATGCTCGGACTGCCGTGGTCAGATCGCGACGAGCGCCGGCAGCGCGACCGGGCGCTGGCGGCGCTGACGAAGGTCGGCTGCCACGGCGTCACCGACCGACGGCCCGGGACCCTGCCCTATGCCGTGCAGAAGCGGGTGGCGCTCGCGCGGGCGCTCGTGTCCGAGCCGGAGCTCCTGCTCCTCGACGAGCCCGCCGGAGGGCTCGACGCTCGCGAGCTGTCGGACCTCGGAGAGCTGATCCAGTCGCTCACGGAGACGGTGGCGGTGCTGCTAGTCGACCACCACATGGATTTCGTCGTGCCCGTATGCGATCGCGTCGTGGTGCTCGACTTCGGCCGGGTGATCGCCGACGGCGAGCCCGCGGCAGTGCAGCGCGACCCGCACGTGCTCGAGGCCTATCTCGGCCGCGAGGCCGAGGATGCGCCGGCGCCGGCGGCGTCCCGGTCCGGGTCCCCATCCCAGGGAGCGGCCCCACCCCCGGAAGGAGGCGAGCGTGCTCACGATTGAGGGGCTGACCACCGACTACGGGCCGATCCGGGCCGTCGACCACGTCTCGTTCGAGGTCCCCGAGGGCTCAGTGACCGCGGTGCTCGGCGCCAACGGCGCCGGCAAGACGTCCTTGCTCCGGACCATCACCGGCCTCGTCCGCCCGAGCTCGGGAACTGTGAGGCTCCACGGCGAGGACATCACCCGCCTGCCCGTCGAACTGATCGTGCGACGGGGGCTGGCGCATGTCCCCGAGGGCCGCGGGGTGATCGCCGAGCTCACGGTGGAGGAGAACTTGCGGCTCGGCGGGCTGTGGCGCAGGCGTGAGGCGGCGCCACTCAAGGAGATCTACGACCTGTTCCCACGACTCGAGGAGCGCCAGAAGCAGCCGTCGTCGAGGCTGTCGGGCGGGGAGCGCCAGATGCTCTCGATCGGGCGGGCGCTCGTCGGGCGCCCGCAGGCGCTGCTGCTCGACGAGCCCTCGCTGGGGCTCGCGCCGGTGCTGGTGGCGCAGATCATGGCCCTGGTGCGCAGGCTCGCCGACACGCTCGGGCTGGCGGTGCTGCTGGTCGAGCAGAACGCCCGCAGCGCACTGTCAATCGCCAACCGCGGGATCGTGCTGAACCTCGGGCGGATCGTGGCCGAGCAGGATCCGGACACGCTCATCGCCGACGACCAGCTCCTGCACGCGTACCTGGGCTTCTAGCGAGCAGACGATTCAGTGACCAAGTTCATCGACCTAACGCTCAACGGGATTTCGACCGGCGCGATCTACGCGGCGGTCGCGCTCGCGCTCGTGCTGATCTGGCGCTCGACCCGGGTCGTGAACTTCGCCCAGGGCGCGATGCTGATGTTCACGACGTTCATCGCCTCCGGCGTGATCTCGTCGGGCGGGTCCTACGTGCTCGGGTTCGCCGTCGCGCTCGCCGCCGGCTTCGTCCTCGGCGCGATCGTCGAGCGCGTCGTGGTCCGCCCGGTCGAGAACGCGCCGCAGCTGAACGCTGTGATCCTGACGCTCGGCCTCTACACCCTGATCGTCGCGATCGCCGGGATGATCTGGGGCAACACGCCCCGGTCGTTCCCGGCGGCGTTCTCCCTGCGCGGCTACCGCGTCGGCGGCACGAACCTGCTGTTCACCCCGAACGACACGTTCACCGTGCTGGTGGTGATCGCGGTCGCGGCCGCGCTCGCGTTCCTGTTCCGCGCCACGTCGCTGGGGTTGCGCATGCGCGGCGCGGCGTTCGCCCCCGAGGTGGCGCGGCTGCTCGGAGTTCGCGTCGGGCAGATGCTGACGCTCGGGTGGGCACTGGCCGCGATGGTCGGGTCGCTCGCCGGCGTACTCGTCGCGCCGTCGGTGTTCATCGGTCCGAACAGCTTCGACCCGATCCTGATCATCGGCTTCGTCGCGGCCGTGCTCGGCGGGCTCGACAGCCCGCCCGGGGCCGTCGTCGGCGGGATCGTGCTCGGCCTGGCGCTGTCGTACGTGTCCGGCTACGAGGGCTCGTCGCTGGTGCCGCTGGCGGCGCTCGTGATCCTCGTGATCGTGCTGATGGTCCGCCCGACCGGGCTGTTCGCGGCGACCAAGGAGCGGCGGGTGTGAGCTCGAGGGCGCTTGGCGTGGTTCGGGAGAGCACGCTGCTTCGCTCGCTCGCGATCGTGGTGATCGTCGGCGTCGTGCTGATCATCGTCAGCGACTCGCTGAGCTCGTACCGCAACCTCCAGCTCGCCTACGGCGGCTACTACTTTTGCGTGCTCGCGGGCCTGACCGTGCTCGCCGGCTCGAGCGGGCAGATCTCGCTCGGCCAGGGCGCGTTCATGGCCGTCGGCGCCTACACGTTCTGCAAACTGAACTCGAGCCCGGTGTCTTGGTCGGTGTTCCCCGCGCTGCTCGGGTCAGTGGTCGCGACCGTGCTCGTCGGCATCCCGGTCGGTGCGGCGGCGAGCAGGCTGCGCGGGCCGTACCTCGCCGGGGCCACGCTCGCGTTCGCGGTCGGCCTGCCGGCGCTCGCGGACAAGTTCCCCGCGTTCCTCGGCGGCGAGAACGGCCTGTCGGTCAATCCGCCGACCCCTCCGTCCTGGCTCGGCGCCAACTTCCCGCTCGAGCGGTGGGAAGCATGGATCGCCTGCGCCGGCGCGCTCGTCGTGCTGTTCGTGCTCTACAACCTGACGCACAGCAGCATCGGCCGGTCCTGGCGCGCGGTTCGCGACGATGAGATCGCATCCGCATTGGCGGGCCTGCGCGTCGGGCGCCGGCAAACGCTCGCGTTCACGATCAGCGCGGCCTGCGCCGGCCTTGGCGGTGCGCTGCTGGCGGTCGTGCTGCAGCTCACCTCGCCCGGCGCATTCCCGCTCCAGCTGTCGCTGACGCTGCTCGCCGGCGTCGTGATCGGCGGGCTCGGGTCGTTGTTCGGCGCCGTCTGGGGAGCGGCGCTGATCGTGCTGCTTCCGAACTGGACCACCGACCTCGCGAGCTCGTTCTCGCTGTCGACGAACGTCTCCCACAACCTGCCGATCGCGATCTACGGCCTGGTGCTCATCGGCGCGATGCTCGCGTGGCCGACCGGGATCCAGGGCGGTCTGCGGGCGATCGGCCACGCGGTGGCGCCGGCGATTTCCTCGCGGCGCGGTACGGCGCACGGGGAGCCCGGCGCGGGCGGGGCCGGGTCCGGCGCCGGCGAGGCCGAGTCCGGCGCCGGCGGGGCCGGGTCCGGCGCCGGCGGGACCGGGTCCGGCGCCGGCGAGGCCGAATCCGGCGCTGGCGGGGCGGGGTCCGGCGCCGGCGAGGCCAAGTCCGGCGCCGGCGAGGCCAAGTCCGGCGCCGGCAAGGCCGAGCCGAGCGAAGATCACGGAGTCGAGGCGTCTCAGCCCTAGCGTCAGCCCGCGGCAGTGCGAGAGGGGCGCGTGGTGCGCGCCTCCGCGCCGGCGCGCCGGCGTGCGGGCGCCGTCTTCGTCCTGGGCGGAATCCCGAGCAGAGCGGCCTGCACCAGGCGAAGCCGCTCGTAGTCGCCGCGAATCCCGACCACGGTGTCGTGGTAAAGGAACGCGTGGCGCAGGCGGACGAGCGCATACGCGAGCGTCGCCGGGTCGACCGGCGGCTGGTAGCGCCCGGAGGCCATCTCCTCCTCGATGATCGCCTGCACGCACGCCACCGCGCGCGGCTCGACCACGCCGGCGCTCGAGGTCAACATCCGCATGGCGCTGTCGCGTTCCTGCTCGAGCAGCCGGCGTACTGCCAGCGAGCGCGTAAGCGTACGGTTGACGCGGTCGAGAACCTCGAGCACCCCGGCCGCGCCGCGCCGCCTGACCTCGGCCCGCTTGCGCGCGACGAGCAGCTCGAGCTGTTGGGCGATGACCTCGCCGAGCAGCCCCTGGCGGGACCCGAACCAGCGGTAGATCGTGGCGCGGCCGAGGCCGAGCCGGGCCGCCACGACCGTGATGTCGACGCGTTGGCCGTCGAGGTAGAGCTCAGTCACGAGCGCCAGCACGTCGTCACGCGACGCGGTGGCTGGTCGCCCGCGTTTGCCCCCCTTGACCGGCCGATCTACCGTCGGTCCGCTCTCAGGTTGGTTTGTGTTCGTCGGTGTTGCAGCGCCCATCACCGGACTTTAATATTTGAAACACCTCAGCGAAAGTGTATTAAATTACATTCGGCGCGTAGCAGTGCGTGCCGGTATCAGGTGGTTCCACAATGTGGAGGAGGAGAAGCATGAGCTTTCGCCGCACCAAATCGGTGGCGTGCGTGGGAGTCATCGCCGTGGTCGCGCTGGTCGCGGCCGGCTGCGGTTCGTCGTCGAAGAGCAGCAGCAGCAGCAGTAGCGCGGGGAGCAGTACCAGTAGCAGCAGCAGCAGTAGTGGCAACGGGGGCGCGACCGCGACCGGCGTTACCGCTACGAGCATCACGTTCGGCACCCATCAGCCGTTGACGGGCCCGGCGGCGCCGGGGTATAGCGAGATCGCGCCGGCGTCGCAGGCGTTCTTTGATTACGTCAACGCGAATGGCGGCGTGTTCGGGCGCAAGATCCACCTGATCATCAAGGACGACGCCTACAACCCGACCAACACGGTCAACGTCGTGCACCAGCTCGTCCTCCAGAACGGCGTGTTCGGGATCTTCGAAGGGCTCGGCACACCGACCCACACGAAGGTCGTGGGCTTCCTCAACGCCTCCAAGGTGCCGGACATGTTCGTCGCCTCGGGCTGCCCGTGCTGGGACAACGGGACCACCCAGCCGTACACCTTCGGTTGGCAGCCGAACTACACGATCGAGGGGAAGATCCTCGGCCAGTACCTCAAGCAGCACTTCGCCGGCCAGAAGGTCGCGGTGCTCTATCAGGACGACGACTTCGGCCAGGGCGGCCTGGCCGGCATCGAGGACGAGGTTCCCGCTGCCGACATCGTGTCCAAGCAGCCCTACCAGTCGGGCACCACGACGCTCGCGCCACAGGTCACCTCGATCAAGTCCTCGGGCGCGAAGGTGATGGTCGACTTCACCGTGCCGATCTACACCGCGATCGCCCAGCTGACGTCGTTCACGCTCGGGTACAAGCCGCAGCTGGTGGTCTCCAACGTGGGGATCGACCCGCACACGGTGGGCGATCTGCTCAGTTCGATCTCCAAGGGCAAGGCCTCGGGTGACGCCTTGATCGACGGTGCGATCACCGACGGCTACCTGCCGTCCTTCAGCGACACCACGAACCCGTGGATCCAGCTGTTCAAGAAGATCAAGACGCAGTACGACCCGAGCGCCCCGTGGGACGGCAACGTCGAGTACGGGATGGCGAACGCCTACACGCTGGTGCAGGCGCTCGTGGCGGCCGGCAAGGACCTCACCCGCCAGGACCTGATCAACGCGGTCAACAACGACGGCGGCTCCTGGACCGGGCCGGGCCTCACGCCGTTCCGCTATACGAAGACCGAGCACGGCGGCTACTCCGGCGTGCAGATGGCAAAGGTCGCGGGCACCGCCATCAACCCATTCGGGCCGGTACTGAAGACCGATCCGACGGCGGGAAGCCCGATCACCACGTACACCGGGACCCCACCGGCGCCTCCGGCCAACGGGATTCCTACTAACTAGAGGGCTGTTCGCCCATCCTGCGGCCCGCGCGCTTTAGGGCGCGGGCCGTGGGCGGGCTGGATCGGGCGCGAGGGCCGCAGGCCGGGCATTCCAGCCCTCCCAGGCGGACCCGCCTGGCCTCGGCTTGTAGCCGAGACGGTTCGGCTCCACACCCGTCCCGCCGGCGCCGCGCAGGCGCTTCGGCTGCACACCCGTCCCGCCGGCCCCGCGCGCACCCGGTTGCGCTCGCCGGCGTACTGGGTCGGGCGCGAGGGCCGCGGGCCGGGCGTCCAGCCTCGCTCTCAGCGTTATCGCAGGCCTTCCGGACCTGCAAAACACGACAACGGGCCCCAGCTCCGCCGACCCTGTCGGACGATGCATGCCCCACATGCATACTCTGACGCGGCTGGCGTCAAGCGCGCCGATTGTCGTGTTTTGCAGGTCATTTCCGGGTGGATTCGGCCTGCGTCCGCCACCGAGCACCCGAACCCCTCCTCTAGGTGCCCGCCGTTCAACCGTCCGCCCCGCGACCGTCCTGCGGAAGCCGGATCCGGCGGGAAGAGCCACGCCGGTCGCCCCGTCCGCGCCGGTCGCCCCGCCGGCGCCCCGCCCGCGCCGGCCGCCCCGCAGCAGACGCGCCACCGACCCCGCCGGCGCCTACTCGTACGTGATCGTTCGCAACACCCGCGCCGGTACCCCGGCCGCCACCGAGAACGCGGGAATGTCGGTGGTCACGACCGAGTTCGCGCCGATCACGCACCGCTCACCGATCGTCACGCCGCTGGTAACGACGACGTTGGCGCCGCACCACACGTTGTCCCCGATCCGCGTCGGGCCCCTGGTCGTGAAGCCCTGCCACGTCACGGGCCGGGCCGGGTCGTCGAACCGGTGCGAGGCGTCGGAGATGTAGCAGCCGTTGGCGAACATGCAGTGATCGCCGATCTCGACCAACTCGAGTGACGCCACCATCACGCCCAGATTTAGAAACGTCCCCGACCCGATCCGGACGCGCGCGGCCTCGGGCGCGGTGATCCACACGCCCGGTTCGAACAGCGTGTGCGCGCCGATCTCGAGCCGCCCCTCGAGCAGCGCCTCGAGCACGTTGCCGTGCACCGGCCAGCGCACGAACGCCTCGCGCCGCATGAACTCCCAGTGGATCCGGGCGCGGTTCCACGGCAGCGAGTTGCGCTCGTACCACCGCCACTTCTGGAGCCACAGCTTCAGCGCCGCGGCGTCGGCGCCCGGTGGCGCGGGCCCACCTGGCCCGCCGGCTCCCGCGCCCGGTGGCGCCAGACTACCCGGATCGCCTGCTCCCGCGCCAGCACGCGCGAGACCAGCCCGATCGCCGGCTCCCGCGCCCGGTGGCGCGGCACCACCCAGATCGCCGGCGCCTGCGCCCGGTGGCGCGGGGTCGCTCAAGCCGGCGCCGATCAGCCCGTGGTCGCCGTGGCGCGCCGGCGCGCGGGCGGCTTCTTCTTGGCCGTGCCGTTGGCCGCGGGCGTCGCCTTCTGCGCCACGCCGTTGCGGGCTGGCGTCGTCTTCCTCGCCGTACCGTTGGCCGCGGCAGTCGCCTTTTTCGCCGCGCCATTGCCCGCGGGAGTCGTCTTCCTCGCCGTGCCGTTGCCCGCGGGAGTCGGCTTCTTTGCCGCGCCGTTGCCCGCCGGCGAGGGCTTCTTGGCCGCGCCGTTCGCCGACCTGGAGGCGCGCACGGGCAGCACGTCGGCCAGGAACGCGCCCGTGTACGACTCCGCGGTGGCGGCCACCTTCTCCGGCGTGCCGATGGCGATCACACGGCCGCCCTCCTCTCCCCCTTCCGGTCCGAGGTCGATGATGTAGTCGGAGACCTTGATCACGTCGAGGTTGTGCTCGATCACGACCACGGTGTTGCCGGCGGCGACCAGGCGCTCGAGCACCTCGAGCAGCCGCTGGATGTCCGCGAAATGCAGGCCGGTCGTGGGCTCGTCGAGGATGTAGAGCGTCTGCCCGGTGGCGACCTTGGACAGCTCGGCGGCGAGCTTCACCCGCTGGGCCTCACCACCCGACAGCGTGGTCGCGGGCTGGCCGAGCCGCATGTACCCGAGGCCGACGTCGTTGAGCGCCTCGACGCGCCGGCGGATCTTCGGGATGTGGGCGAAGAACTCGAGCGCCTCCGCGATCGGCATCTCGAGCACGTCGGCGATCGTCTTGCCCTTGAAGCGCACGTCGAGCGTCTCGCGGTTGTAGCGCTTGCCGTGGCACTGCTCGCACGGCACGTAGACGTCTGGGAGGAAGTGCATCTCGATCTTGATCTGGCCGTCGCCCCGGCACACCTCGCAGCGGCCACCCTTGACGTTGAACGAGAACCGACCCGGCTTGTAGCCCCGCGCCCGAGCCTCCTGCGTCTTCGAGAACAGCTCGCGGATCTGGTCGAACAACCCGATGTAGGTGGCGGGGTTCGAGCGCGGCGTGCGCCCGATCGGCGACTGGTCGACCGAGATGATCTTGTCGAGCTGCTCGAGCCCCGTGATCCGCTTGTGCGCGCCGGCACGCTGCCGGGTGCGGTGGAGCCGATTCGCCACGGCCTTGTAAAGGACATCGTTGACCAGCGTCGACTTGCCGGACCCCGACACGCCGGTCACGCAGCACAGCACGCCGAGCGGGATGCTCACGTCGATGTCCTGAAGATTGTGCTCGGACGCACCCTCGATCTCCACCCGGCCGGACGGCTTGCGGCGCCGGCGCGGGGTTTCGATCGTGCGCGTCCCGGCGAGGAACTGGCCGGTCAGCGACTCGGGAACCTTGGCGACCTCCTCGGCGGTGCCCTGCGCCACAACGTGGCCGCCGTGCTCGCCGGCGCCGGGGCCCATGTCGACGAGATGGTCGGCGGCGCGCATCGTGCCCTCGTCATGCTCGACCACGAGCACCGTGTTCCCGACGTCGCGCAGGCGCTCAAGGGTGGCGATCAGCCTGTTGTTGTCGCGCTGATGCAGGCCGATCGACGGCTCGTCGAGGATGTAGAGCACGCCCACGAGCGATGAGCCGATCTGCGTCGCCAGCCGGATCCGCTGGGCCTCGCCACCCGACAGGCTCGACGCGGCGCGGTTCATCGACAGATATCCGACGCCGACGTTGTCCAGGAACCGCAGGCGCTCCTGGATCTCGCGCAGCACCAACCGCGAGATCCGCTGGTCGTGCTCTGACAACTCGAGCTCATCGACCCATTCGAGCGCGCGCCGGGCCGACAGCGCGGTGAACTCGTGGATCGCGGCGCCGGCGATCAGGACCGCACGCGACTCGGGCCGCAGGCGGGCGCCCTTGCAATCCGGGCACGGCCGCAAGGTCATGTACTCCTCGATCTTCTCGCGCGCCAGCTCGGACTCGGTCTCCCGGTAGCGCCGCTCGAGGTTGCGCACGATCCCGTCGAAGGTGGCGCCGTATGAGCGCCGGCGCCCGAACCGGTTGCGGTACGTGACCTGCACACGGTCGCCGTTGGTCCCGTACAGGAAGAAGTCGCGCGCCTGCTCCGGGAGGTCCTCCCACGGCGTCTCGAGGTCGACGTCGTAGCGTTCGGCGATCGCCTGGATCAGCTGCTCGTAGTAGTCGGACGCGCTCGCCGCCCACGGCGCGATCGCCCCCTCGCCGATCGACAGCGTCGGGTCGGGCACGACCAGCTCGGGGTCGATCTCCATCTGCGAGCCCAAGCCGGTGCATCGCAGGCACGCCCCGTGCGGCGAGTTGAAGCTGAAGATTCGCGGCTCGAGCTCGACCAGGCTCGGACCGTGAACCGGGCAGGCGAACCTCTCCGAGTAGGTCTGGATCTGGTTCCCGCCCGCCCCGGGCGAGGAGGGATCAGTCTGATCGACCATCTCGATCTCGACCAGGCCGTCGGCGAGGGACACGGCGGTCTCGATCGAGTCGGCGAGCCGCTTGCGCAGCTCTCCCTTCATCACGAGCCGGTCGACCACGATCGCGATGTCGTGCTTGTACTTCTTGTCGAGCGCGATCTCCTCGTCGAGCCGGCGCAGCTCACCGTCGATCTTGGCCCGGGTGAAGCCTTCGCCCCGCAGCTCCTCGAGCTGCTTGCCGTACTCGCCCTTGCGGCCCCTGACGATCGGCGCCAGCACCATGAACCGCGTCCCCTCGGGGAGCTCCATGACCTGATCGATGATCTGCTCGGCCGACTGTCCGCTGATCGGCCGGCCGCAGATGTGGCAGTGGGGATGGCCGATCCGCGCCCACAGCAGGCGCAGGTAGTCGTAGATCTCGGTGACGGTGCCGACGGTCGACCGCGGGTTGCGCGAGGTCGTCTTCTGGTCGATCGAGATCGCCGGCGACAACCCCTCGATCGAGTCAACGTCGGGCTTGTCCATCTGCCCGAGGAACTGACGGGCGTACGCCGACAGCGACTCGACGTACCGGCGCTGTCCCTCGGCGTAGATCGTGTCGAACGCCAGCGACGACTTTCCCGAGCCCGATAGGCCCGTGATCACCGTCAGGGCGTCCCGCGGGATCTCGACCGTTACGTCTTTGAGGTTGTGCTCCCGGGCTCCCGAGACGACAAGTTTGTCCACATAACCGAGTCTAATCGACCGAACAGACGTTCCCCCACCCGGCCGCCCGCTCTTTGCGGAAATCCGGGCCGATTAGCCTTGTACGGACGAGTACACCTCGTCGAGCAGCCCCCGCCGGTCGGTGAGCTTGAAGTTCTCGGCCAGGTAGCGGTCGGTCTCCTCGCGCGGGGTGCCGTTCAGCGCCATGTTGAGCGCGATCAACCTCGCGCCGTCGTCGTCGGCCCCGTTCGCCCTCACGGCCGCCGGCGCCGGCTCTGGCTCGGGGCCGGGGTCCGCCAGGACCTCGCCGGCGGCCGCGCCGGTGACCTGAACCGCCCCTTCGAACGTCGGTGGGGTAGTCGCCGGCGGCTCCTCGGGCCGGACCACGCGCTGGGCCTGCGGGGCCGGTTGCTCGGGCTCGAACGCCGGCCGCGGTACGACCGCGTTCTTGACTGCGGTCAGGTTGCCCTCGAGCAGCTGGAGATCGGCGTTCAGCCGGTTCGAGCCGGTCCGGAGGGATTCGATCAGCGCGCTCAGCTCGCTCTCCATCGCGTCGATTCGCTCAAGCATCCCCGACGTCGACTCGGATACCCGGCCGACGTACTCGCGCGCCTCGGAGGTCGCGTGCTCGCGCGTGGCGTCCGCCTCGGTGCCGGCCTCGGCGCGGATCTCGCGGGCCTCGTCCTCGGCCTGGCGCTGGATGTCCGCCGCGCTGGTCTCGGCGGCCTCGACGATCGACCGCACCTGCTCGCTGGCCGCCGCGGCCAGCGACTCGCTGCGGCGGCGGGCCGATCGCTTGAGCTCGTCGATCTCGTCGGCGAGCGTGTGCAGGTGAGAGTCAACGGCCTCCGGGTCGTAGCCCCGCCGCCCGATGGGGAAGTCCTTCTTCTCGATGCTCTGTCGGTCCAGCGCCACGGAACTACCTCCGTCTCAGGATGGGAGAAGCGACCGCAGCCTACCGAACGATTCGGCGGCGCCCGCCGCCATCGGGTGGCGCCCTCCCCCGCACCTGCGGGACGGATCAGCCGGCCGGCGCGTATCCCTCCGCTATCGCCTGATCGAGCTGCCGCCTGAGATCGCGGATCTCGTCGCGTAGCTTCGCGGCGTACTCGAAGCGGAGCTCTTCGGCGGCTGCGAGCATCTCCTCTTCCAGCTCGATGATCGTCTTCTCGAGCTCGGCCGGCGGCATCGCCTCCGCGGCCCGCTGGCGGCGCCGGCGCGACCGCGGGACCTTCGACTCGGACATCAGGAACTCGGCGATGTCCGAGATTCCCTTGACGATCGTCTCCGGGGTGATCCCATGGTCCTCGTTGTACTTGACCTGGATCGCGCGGCGGCGGTCAGTCTCGCCGATCGCAGCCCGCATCGCGGCGGTCTCCTTGTCGGCGTACATCAGCACCTTGCCCTCGACGTTGCGGGCCGCACGACCGATCGTCTGGATCAGGGAGGTCTCCCCGCGTAGGAAGCCCTCCTTGTCCGCGTCGAGGATCCCGACGAGCGAGACCTCCGGCAGGTCCAAACCCTCGCGGAGCAGGTTGACGCCGACGAGCACGTCGAACTCGCCCAGTCGCAGCTGGCGGATGATCTGGATCCGCTCGAGCGTGTCGATCTCCGAGTGCAGGTAGCGCACCCGGAATCCCATCTCGAGCAGGTAGTCGGTGAGGTCCTCGGACATCTTCTTGGTCAGCGTCGTCACGAGCGTGCGCTCGTCGCGGTCGACGCGCTCGCGGATCTCGTTCATCAGGTCGTCGATCTGATTGCGGGTCTCGCGGACCTCGACCTCGGGGTCGACGATCCCGGTCGGCCGCACGATCTGCTCGACGATCCGGGCTGAGGTCTTGCGCTCGTACTCGCCTGGCGTGGCCGACACGAAAACCATCTGCGGCGTGACCGACAGGAACTCCTGGAACGTCTGCGGTCGATTGTCGATCGCGCTCGGCAGCCGGAAGCCGTAGTCGACGAGCGTCTGCTTGCGCGAGCGGTCGCCCTCGGACATGCCGCCAATCTGCGGAACGGTCTGGTGGGACTCGTCGATGAAGCACACGAAGTCCTCGGGGAAGTAGTCGAGCAGACAGTACGGCCGCTCGCCCGGCTTGCGGCCATCGAGGATCCGCGAGTAGTTCTCGATTCCCGAACAGAACCCGAGCTCGCGCAGCATCTCCATGTCGTACTGCGTGCGCTGGCGCAGTCGATGGGATTCGAGCAGCTTGCCCTCGGCCTCGAGCTCGGCGCACCGCTCGTTCAGCTCACTGCCGATCTCGGCCACCGCGTCCTCGATCATGCCCTCTCTGACGTTGTAGTGCGACGCAGGCCAGATGCCGACGTGCTCGAGGTCGTCCTCGATCACCTCGCCGGTCAGCGGGTCGAAGTGCTGCAGGTGCTCGACCTCGTCGCCGAACATCACGATCCGGAACGCCGTCTCGGCGTACGCGGGGAAGATCTCGAGCGTCTCGCCGCGGACCCGGAAGTTCCCCCGCGCGAGCGCCGTGTCGTTGCGGGTGTACTGGATCGAGACGAGCTTGCGGAGCAGCGCGTCGCGGTCGATCATCTCCCCCTTGCGCAACGTCTGAAGGTTCTCGTCGTAGACCTCCGGCGAGCCCAGGCCGTAGATGCACGAGACGCTGGCGACGATCAGCACGTCGCGCCGCGCGAACAGCGCGGCGGTGGCCGAGTGACGCAGGCGATCGATCTCCTGGTTGATCGCCGAGTCCTTCTCGATGTACAGGTCCTTGCTCGGGACGTAGGCTTCGGGCTGGTAGTAGTCGTAGTAGGAGACGAAGTACTCGACCGAATTGCGCGGGAAGTACGTGCGGAACTCGTTGCACAGCTGCGCCGCCAGGGTCTTGTTGTGGGCGATTACGAGCGCCGGCTTCTGCACCGCCTCGATCGTTGCGGCCATCGTCATCGTCTTGCCCGTTCCGGTCGCTCCGAGCAGGGCCAGGCTGCGCTCGCCGGCGTTGATCCCGGCCGCCAACGACTCGATCGCCGCCGGCTGATCGGCGGTCGGACTGTAGCCGGCTTCTAGCTCGAATTTGGGCATTGGGACGAGCTCCTAGCGTAGCGGCGGCCGTGGTCAGGAACGGTCCGCATTCTCGCCGCGGACCTCGGCGCCGATATCGCTATCCGTACAGCTGCGACGCGTACTTCTGCCGGTACTCCCGCTCGGCCGAAAGCACCCGCCCGACGTACGCCCGGGTCTCCGGGAACGGAATCTCCGCCGCGGTCAGCGCCCGCCCCTGGGAACGCTCGGCGGCGATCCAGCGGTCGACATTCGACTCGCCGCCGTTGTACGCCGCGAGCGCCAGCGTGACGTTGCCGTGATACTCGTTCAGCAGGTAGCGCAGGTAGTAGCTGCCATAGGCGATGTTGACCGCAGGCGTCCCCAGGTCCGCAATCGTGAACGTGCTGGCGCCGGATCGGTGGGCCAGGAACTCGGCAGTCTGCGGCATGACCTGCATCAGGCCCAACGCGCCGGCGGCGGAGCTTCGTGGATCGAACTTCGTCTCGGTATAGATGACGGCGGCGATCAAGGCCGGATCGAGGTGCTTCTCGGCCGCCTGCTGGCGGATCACGCCGGCGTTCGTGAGCGGCAGGCTGAACTCGTTGACGGTCTTCTTCACCAGCGGCATCGATACCAGGACCGCGACCAACACGATCGTCGCGACGACGCCGAGGAGGATGCGGTTACGTCGCCGAGCCGCCGCCCGCCGGCGAGCGGCCGCGGTACTGCGGCGGTTATCGCTGCGACGGGCGACACCAACCGTGGACGGACTCATGGGTGCAGCATCTCAAGCAACGCCGACAACTTCGACTCCAACTCCTCGAACGTACCGTCGTTAACGATCGTGTACGTCGCACGATGCGCTTTTTCCTCTTGCGAGAGCTGACGTGCGGAGCGTTCGGCGAGCGCCTCGTGGCCTCTGGAGCCCGCTCGCGCGGCCCGCAACTCCTCGCCGGCGATGACCGCGATCGTCGCATCGAATGCGCCGTCCATCCCCGACTCGAACAGCAGCGGCACCTCGACCACGGCCGCCCGGGGCGGATCGGCGGACGTCGAGAGCGCTGAGCGCCAGGCGACCATCCGCTCTCCCACGCGCGGCCACAGCAGGCCTTCGAGCCACTCCCGGTCCTCGGGCGTGGCGAACGCGCGCTTGGCCAAGGCCCCGCGGTCGATCACGCCGTTCGGCGCGACCTCCGGCCCGAACCGCTCCGTTACGGCCGCCAGCACCTCGTCCGATCCGTACAGCTCGTGCACGACGCGATCTGTCGACAGCACGGCCGCCCCCGCCCGCTCGAGCGCCTCGAGCGCGGTCGACTTGCCGGCGCCGATCCCGCCGGTCAGCCCGATGAAGGGGATCACGTTTGTCGCCGGCGCCTGCCGGCGGCGCGTTAGCGGACGCTCAGGCGTCCGGTCCGGCGTCGGGCTCGTCGACGCTCCCTACCTCCGACTCGGCCGCCGGCGCACCACCGCCGTCCTCGCCCGCGCCGCCGTCCTCGTCCGCACTGTCGTCGAGATCGGCTCCGTCCTCGAGATCCGCACTGTCTTCGAGATCCGCACTGTCCTCGAGATCCGCACTGTCCTCAAGATCAGCACTGTCCTCAAGCTCCGCGCTCTCCTCGAGATCGGCACTGTCCTCAAGATCAGCACTGTCCTCAAGATCAGCACTGTCCTCGAGATCGGCATCGGCACCCGCGAACACGTCCTCCGACAGGCCCAGCTCGGGCATGTTGTCGAGATCGCCGGCGTCGCCCTCGGTCGGCGCTGTGATCGGCCTGACCGGCAGCACCTGACCCTCGACTCGCTTGATCGACAGCGACAGCCGCCGGCGCTCGGAGTCGATTTCGAGGATCTTGACTCGCACGGGATCGCCCGGCTGGATGATCTCGCGGGGGTTCTCGACGTGGTGCTGAGCGAGCTCGGAGATGTGCACGAGTCCCTCGACCCCGTCGAGAATCTCGACGAACGCACCGAACGTGACGACCTTGGTCACCGTGCCCTCGAGTTCGTCGCCGACGTTGTAGGTGTCGACCACGCGCTGCCACGGGTCTTCCTGCGTCTGCTTGAGCCCGAGCGAGATCCGCTGGCGCTGGCGGTCGATGTCGAGCACCTTGACCGTGACCTTGTCGCCGATCGCGAGGATCTCGGAGGGGTGGTTGACGTGCGACCAGGAAAGTTCGGAGATGTGGATCAGGCCATCGATCCCATCGAGGTCGACAAATGCGCCGAAATCGACAATGTTCGAGATCGTGCCCTCCACGACCTGGCCCGGCTGCAGCCGGTCGAGGATGCGCTCCCGATCCTCCTTGCGCTGCTCCTCGAGCACCGCGCGGCGGGACAGCACGACGTTGTTGCGCGAGCGGTTTAGCTCGATCACCTTGCACTCGATCGTCTCGCCCATGTACTCGTCGAGGTTCGGGACGCGGCGGATGTCGACGAGCGAGGCGGGCAGGAAGCCGCGGACGCCCAGGTCGATGATCAATCCGCCCTTGACGACTTCGATGACGGCGCCCTCGACCGGCTCGCCGGACTCCGCGGCGGCCTCGATGCGGCGCCAGGCCTTCTCGAAGCGGGCGCGCTTCTTGGAGAGGATCAGCCGGCCGTCCTGGTCCTCCTTGGTCAGAACGAGGGCGTCGACCTCTTCGCCGAGGGACACCTCGTCGCTCGGATCGACCGATTTGCGAATCGAGAGCTCGGTCGAGGGGATGACCCCCTCGGACTTGTAGCCGATGTCGACGAGCACCTCGTCGTTGTCGATACGGACGACGTGGCCGGTGACGACATCGCCCTCCTGGAAGGGATGGACGGTGGCGTCGTAGTTGGGAACGATCCGGCCGTCGATCTCGAGCAGGAGGCCGTCGGAGCCTTCGACAACCTTGGCATTCGATTGATCAGCGGCGGGGTTCAGCGTGGTAATGGTAGACATGCGTGCCTCGGAGGATAGCCGTAGATCGCCGCGGGAGCGCTCTGAGCCCCGCCCCTATCATCCGCTCGCAGTGCCACGGAGAGCGACCAAGCGGGGCGTCGACCGGACCCCTCTAGAGCGCGACTGCGACGTGTTGATCTGCGGCGCGAGCTTTGCGGGGCTCGCGGTCGCGCGCGAGCTGTCGGACAGCGGCGCCGATGTGCTGGTGATCGATCGGTACGAGATCGGCGAACGGCAGACCTCCGCGTGCGGGATTCCGACGGGCTGGCTCGACGCGCTCGACCTGCAAGGCTCGTTGCGCCAGACGTTCGGGGAGCTCGTCATCCACACCCCGCACACCACGGCTCGGTACGCGCTGCCGTGGACCTTCTCGACGTTCGACTACCGCACGCTGTCCGAGCTGCTCGCCGACCAGGGCACGTTCACGTTCGAGACCGCGAAGGTCGACGGTCGCACCGGACACGTCGTCCACACCGATCGCGGCGACATCCGCGCCGGCCTGATCGTGGACGGGCTCGGCTGGCGGCGCGCGCTGGGCGTCGGCGAGAACGTCCAGCCGCCCGACGCGCTCCTGTCACGCGGACTCGAAGTCCACCCGGGTGGCAGCGGCGGCGACATGGAGATCTGGATCGACCGCTCGTACGTGCCGGCGGGCTACGGCTGGAGCTTTCCGGCGGGCAACGAGCTGCGGATCGGCGTCGGCTCGTTCGACCCGCGCTTCCACGTGCGCGAGCCGACGGTGCAGCTGGCCACCGATCTGTCCGCCGAGCCGATCCGTTACCAGGGCAACTGGATCCCGCACGCCCTGCGCAACGCCACCGAGGACGGGGTGTTTTTTGTGGGGGATTCGGCAGGGCACTGCCTGCCGCTGACCGCGGAGGGGATCCGGACCGCTCTTTATTTCGGACTCGCACTCGGTCGCGAGCTTTCGGACGTCGTGGGCGGCCAGCGGTCGGTTTCGGATGCGCTCTCGAGCTACTCCCGGTTCAGCGCCTCACACGCGCGCCCGTTCGAGTGGATGCTCCGCTGCCAGCGGCTGATCCCGCGGGTGGCGCCGCGCCTACTCGCCGGTGCGCTCCGCTCGATGGAGGCCAAGCGGTTCCTCGACTTCGCGTTCGGCCACTACCTGGAGATCGCGCATCCCCGGTTCGTGGCCGCCGGCCCGCGCCGGACCCCGCTCCAGGTACGCGTCCCGGCCTGACGCCCGGCCGACCGCGGAGCGGCGTCGCTGGGTCCGGGCTAGCGCCCCTTGACCCGGACAGTCCGGGAGGCGTACGCCCAGTTCCCCCAGCTGTCGGTCGCTCGCAGCATCACCCGGTAGTTGCCCGGGCTCCTGAAGGTGTGGGACACGCGACGGCCGAACCCGGCCCTGCCGTCCCCGAAGAACCATTGGAACGAGATGATCTGTCCCAGGGGATCCGATCCGTGCCCTGTGAGCGAGACCCAGCGGGCGCGCCCGGCCGCTCGCGCGAGGCCGAATGACGCCGAATCAGGCTTGGCGCGCTGCTCGCAGGCGCTGCTGGCGTTGCTCCACAGCTCCTGGAGGTAGTAGTGACCGCCATGGATCGATTCGTTCCAGGCGGTCCCGCCCGATCCCCCGAGCGCCGGGCCGAAGGTCGTCAGGCAGAGGTCCGCCGCCTCGTCGCCGTTGGCGTCGATCCAGGCGTTGCCGTCGGGGTCGGTCACGGTCTCGTTCTGCTCGTGGCTGATCGTGGAGAGCGTCGGATCAGCCGTGCTCGAGTTCGGGCGCGGGTTGTTCGACTGGCAGTGGCCGCCGACCGCGTTGTAGGGGATGACCGCGTACAGGATCCCGTCCGGCGTCTCGGAGTGATAGCCGCAATAGCCGTTCGCGCTGCCCCCGAGCGCGCAGCTTGAGGAGGAGCCGTCGGTGCAGCTGCCAAAGCCGTTGGGGGTGATCATGAAGTAGACGTCTCCGTTCGTCGTCGGCAGGTGGTCCGCCGCGACGACGTGCTCGATCTCGGTCTCGAGCTGGGCGTCGGTCAGGCACACGGTCCAGCCCGGCCCGGTCGCTGGCTCGGTACAGCCGTTGGGCGGCAGCGGGTCGGCGTCGAGGACGGCGCCGCCGTAGGTCGAGGCGTAGGCCGCGGGTCCCTGGAAGTCGTCGTACTGCCCGGTCAGGCTGAATGTGTTCGTGGTCGCGTGGCTGTCGGCAGCGACGTCGACAAGGAACGTCTCGATCAGCGACTCGTAACCGGGATCGAACGCCAGCCCGGAGCCGCCCGGGTCCCAGAAGATCGGGTGAGTGCGGTTGGAGTGGAGCACCCGACCTCCCTGGTACGGGAGGGCGCCGGCGTGCGCGGCCATCGCGATGTGGGCATCGGTCCCGCTCGGAACATCGGGAACCAGACCGCCGATGAACTTCGCCTGCGCGGCGGCCGGTCCCGCGACCGCGAGCGCGATGAGGGCGGCGACGGCAATCGCCGCTGCGAACGCGCGCGCGCTCACTTCGCGGTCAGCCAGTCGGGACCGATCCCGGCGTCGACCGCGAGTGGCGGGTCCATCTCGAACGCGCCGCCCATCTGCAGGGTCGCGATCCGCTTGACCTCCTCGGCCTCCTCAGCGGGTCCTTCGAACAGCAGCTCGTCGTGTATCTGCAAGATCATGCGCGAGCGCAGCCCCGCCTCCTTGACCGCATGGTCACAGCGAACCATCGCGACCTTCATGATGTCCGCCGCGGTGCCCTGGATCACCATGTTGACCGCGAACCGCTCGCCCTGCTTGCGCAGCTCCCAGCGCCGCGCGCGGAGCTCGGGCACCTGCCGGCGCCGGCCGAACAGCGTCGAGACGTAGCCGTGCTCGGTGCCCTGCGTGATCGTGTCCTCGATCCAGCGCGCCACCGCAGGGAAGCCGGCCAGGTAGCGCTGGATGAACTCGTCGGCCTCTTCCTGGGGGATGTCGAGTCGGTCGGCCATCCCCCACGCGGACAGCCCGTAGACAATGCCGTAGTTGATCATCTTCGCCTTGGACCGCATCCCCGGATCGATCTGCTCGGGCGTCACCCCGAACACGCGGCAGGCCGTCGCCGTATGGACATCTTCGCCTTTTCGGAAGATTTCCTTTAGCACGTCCTCGCCGGCGATGTGGGCGAGCAGCCTGAGCTCGACCTGGGAGTAGTCGGCCGACACCAGCAGGTCCCCGGGCTCGGCCACGAAGCACGCCCGGATCTCGCGCCCGAGCGCGGTCCGGATCGGGATGTTCTGGAGGTTCGGGTTGTTCGAGGACAGCCGGCCCGTGGTCGCGGCCGTCTGGTTGAACGTGGTGTGAATCCGACCGTCCTGCGCGATCAGCAGCGGCAGCGCGTCGAGATACGTCTGGGCCAGCTTCGTGAGCTCGCGCCACCGCTCGATCTTGGGGATCACCTCGTGCTCGTGCCGGATCGCCTGGAGCACGCGCGCGTCGGTCGAGTAGCCGGTCTTGCCGCGCCGCTTGCGTGACAGGCCGAGCTTGCCGAACAGGACCTCCTCGAGCTGCTTGGGCGAGCCGAGCGTGAACTCCTCGCCGCACAGCTCGAAGATCTCGCGCTCGAGCGCGTCAGCCTCGGTCTTGACCCGGTCGGAGATCTCCTGGAGCCGCTCGGCGTCGAGCTTGGAGCCGGCGAGCTCCATCTCGCGCAGGACTCGCACCAGCGGGAGCTCCACGTTCTGGAACAGGTCGGTGAGCCCGCGCCCGCGGATCTCTCCGCGCTGCCAGGCCGCGAGAGAGTGCAGCAGCAGCGCGTCGGCCGCGGCCTCGTCGTCGACCTGTGTGCCCAGGCCGCGCTCCTCGGTGAGCTCGCGGAACGGGTAGGCGCGGCGGGCGGGCTCGAGCAGATACGCGGCGACCTCGGTGTCGTGGGCGAGCGTCGCCGGCACCTGGCCGAGTGACTTCGCGTCGTGCGCGATGATCGGCCGGCTGCCGAGCGCCTCGACGAGTGCCTCGGGGCGGACCATTTCGCCGGCGAGGACGTCGGCCGAGCCGTCGACGTACACGCCGAAGCGGTGGTCGGGGTCCGGAGCGAACAGCGCGTCCTCCGGGATCTGCGGCGCCCTCACCGCGACCGCGACCTCCCTGTCGGGGAGGCGCTTCAGGTCCGCGATCTTGACGTTGCGCACGCGCGCGGTGAGCGCCTGCTCGGCCTCGGGCGCCGGGGCGGCCGCGTCGGCGGAGCCGAGCGCCTCCTCGAGCCGTCGGAGCGGCTCGCGCAGCTCGAACCTGCGGAAGGTCTCCCTGAGCTGCGACCGGTCGGGCGCGGCCGCGGCGAACGCCTGGAGGTCGAGCTCGACGTCGATGTCGCGCTTGGCGGTCGCGAGTTGCTTGGACAGCCGCGCGTCGTCGGCGTGCTCGGTCAGGTTCTGCTTGCGCTTGGCGCCGCTGATGTCGTCGATGTGGTCGAGCACGCTCTCCAGCGTTCCGAAGCGCTGCAGCAGCTCGGCGGCGGTCTTGTCGCCGATTCCTGGGACGCCGGGGATGTTGTCGCTGGTGTCGCCCTTCAGGCCGATGAAGTCGGGAACCAGCTCGGGCGGGATGCCGTAGCGGTCGATCACGCCCTGGCGGTCGTACACGCGCGTGTCGGTGATCCCGCGCGAGGTCGTCATGATCTTCACGATGCCGTCGTCGACCAGCTGGTAGGCGTCGCGGTCGCCGGTGACGACCATCACCGGGATCTTCGGGTCCGCGGTTCGGGCCTTCTCGACGATCGACGCGATCACGTCGTCGGCCTCGTAGCCGTCGACCCTGAGGTTGCGGTAGCCGAACGCGTCGACGAGCGGCTCAAGGTGCGGCCACTGCTCCTTGAGCAGGTCGGGGCGCGAGCGCCGCTGTGCCTTGTAGTCGGCGTAGACGGTCTTGCGGCCGGTGTCGCCCGCGTCCCAGACCACGACCGTCGCCTTCGGGCCGTAGTCGGTGAGGATCTTCACGAGCATCGAGGCGAACCCGAAGATCGCGTTCGTCGGCATCCCGGTCGAAGTCGCGATCGACTCGGGCAGCGCGAAGAACGCCCGGTAGGCGAGGCTGTTGCCGTCGATCAGGAACAGCTCGTCTGGACTGACTGTTGAGGCCACTTATGTCAGGCTATCTCGCGGAGTGGCCACAACACCGAGCGCCCAGTACAGCCTGACTTTGAGGGTCGAGATCGAGCACCGGCCGGGGATGCTGGGACGGGTAGCGAGCGCGATCGGCGAGGCCGGCGGGACGATCGGCGCGGTCGACCTGGTCCAGGTCGAGCGGAACCACACGATCCGTGACATCACCGTCGAGACGGGCGATGCGTCCGACTGGCCGAGGCTGACCGCAGCGGTCGACGCCGTCGAGGGCGCGCGGGTGCTCGACACCACCGACCGGACGTTCATGCTGCACGTCGGGGGCAAGATCGAGCTTCACAACAAGAGCCCGCTGAAGACGCGCGACGACCTGTCGATGGCGTACACGCCCGGAGTGGCGCGCGTCTGCCGAGCGATCGCCGATGACCCTGACAAGGCGTTCCAGTACACGATCAAGCGGAACACGGTCGCGGTCGTATCCGACGGCACCGCGGTGCTCGGCCTCGGCGACATCGGGCCGCGGGCGGCGATGCCGGTGATGGAGGGCAAGGCGATGCTGTTCAAGGAGTTCGCCGGCGTGGATGCCTTCCCGATCTGTCTCGATACCCGAGACGTCGACGAGATCGTGGCGGTGGTGCGTGCTCTGGCACCCGGATTTGGCGGGGTGAATCTCGAGGACATCTCGGCGCCGCGGTGCTTCGAGATCGAGCAGCGCCTGATCTCCGAGCTCGACATCCCGGTGTTCCACGACGACCAGCACGGGACGGCGGTGGTCGTGCTGGCGGCGTTGCTCAATGCGTTGCGGCTGACTGGGCGGCGTCTTGCGGATTTGCGGATCGTGATCGTGGGCCTCGGTGCCGCCGGCGTGGCCGTGACGAAGATCCTGCTCGAGGCGGGCGCCCGCCACATCATCGGGGTCGATTCGCGGGGCGCGGTGTCGGTCGAGCGCGCGGACTACTTGGACGGGAGCATGCCGCCGGTGAAGCGGGCGCTGGCCTCGGTAACGAATCCGGAACGGCGGTCGGGGAGTGTCGTGGACGTGATCGAAGGAGCGGATCTGCTGATCGGGCTGTCGGGCGCACGGGTGATGCCGGCGTCGGCGCTAGCGCGGATGAACCCCGACCCGATCGTGTTCGCGCTGGCCAACCCGGATCCCGAGGTGGCGCCCGAGGAGGCGTTGCAGTACGTCCGGATCCTCGCCACCGGCCGCTCGGACTACCCGAATCAGATCAACAACGTGCTGTGCTTCCCCGGCATCTTCCGCGGTGCGCTCGACGTCCGCGCGACCCGGATCACCGAGTCGATGAAGACCGCCGCCGCCCGCGCGATCGCCGACATCGTTTCCGACGAGGAGCTGCGCGAGGACTACGTAATCCCGTCGGTGTTCAACCGCGAGGTGGCGCCGGCGGTGGCGGCCGCGGTCGCGGCCGAGGCGCGGGCAAGCGGGACGGCCGAGGCCGGCGCCGAACTCGGGTTCGGGTCGACGGAGGAGTTCGGGTCGGTGGCGGGGCGGTAGTTTCGTTGGCGGCGGGACGGTTGTGTCGCGACCGGGGTGGTCGGGCGGGTGGGTCGTCGGGCGGGGCGAGGTCGCCGGCGCGGCCACGGTTGTCGGGCGACCCCGGGTGGTCGGAGGGGTGGCGCGGTCCCCTGCGCGGCCACGGTTGTCGGGCGCCCCGGGGTGGTCGGGCGGGCGGCGAGGTCGGTGGCGCGGCCACGGTGGTCGGGCGACCCCGGCTGCGCGTGCGGGCGCCGGCGCGGGCGGCGCCGGCATGCATAAGGCCCGAAACGTCGTTGTCCCGCGGCGCGCGCGGGACGTAAGCATCTGGGGGATGCTTACGTCCCGAAAGCTCCGCGACCCGGGGGGGTTTCGGGCGTTGTACATCGGCGGGGCGGGTCCGCACCGCATTCCGGGGTGCACAACTCGCCAAAGCCGCACTTCATCCCCGACCGGGGTTAGATCAGCGCCTGTCAGACGCTTATCTAACCGGGGCCAAGCAGGGCAAGGGGATTTGGCGAGTTATGCACCGCGTGGGCGAGATTCGCCGGCGCCTCTGCCGCCCGACCGGCCGGCGACATGGCATGGCGTGGCATCCAGGCACGAGCGGCAGCGCCCCGGCGCCACCAACGCGCCACGCAACCCCGGCCCGCGCCGGCCGCGGCCGCCAACGCGCCGCAAAAACGCGACCCGACCCCACCCCACCCCAACCCCGACCCCAGCCCGCCACAGACCCAACCGCGGCCGGCGACGCGCCCCATCGGCGCGCCACCGGACCGCGGGCGCACCCTCCTACAGCACGTGAGTCGGCATGATCGTCTTGACGAACGTCGGGTTGCCGTTCGCGCCAACCTTGTACAGCCCGATCGACCTGAGCGTCGTGTCGCCTTGCTTGTCGAAGCTGTAGGTGCCGAGCACGGAATGGCGGCCGGCGGTGGCGAACAGGGCGCTGAGGACCGCAGACTTGCTGTCGCCGTTGGCGCCGAGGCCAGCGATCGTGCTCAGCCCGAGCCTCATCGCCTCGTAGCCGAGGATCGCGTAGGCGTTCGGCTTCGAGCCCGGGTACTTGGCCTTGTAGGCGGCGAGAAACGCCTTTCCCCCGGGGTAGGCGGTCAGGCCGAGCGTCACCTGGGTGCACTCGATCAGCGGGTCGACGGCCGCCGGCACGCCCCCGTCCTTGGGGTTCGTCCAGGCGCTCGTGCACAGGCCCTGTGGCCCGAAGATCTTGGCCGTCGGCAGCGCGAGGTGGACGTCCTTGGCGACCTGCACGGCGCCCTTCGAAGCCACGCCGGCGAACATGAGGCAGTCGACGTGGAGGGCCTTCAGCATCTCTGCATAGGTGTGCAGGTTTGCGGTTTGCGGATTGATCCCGCCGGAGCTGACGACGTCGAGCCCATAGAAGCTCTTCTGGAGCAGCATCAGCCTGGAGAGGCCGATGCCGTAGGGCTCGTCGTCATTGGCGATCGCCACCTTGGTGCATCCCGCCTGGCGCATCGCCAGCAGGTCGGCGGCGCCCTGGACCGAGTCGGTCGGCACGATCCGCAGGTAGGTGCGGATTCCGGTCGGCGCGTACGGCGGCCCGCCGGTGGCGCCTCCAAGCTGATTGGTCGTCAGCCCGACGTACGTGTTGGTGGGGCTGACCTGGGCGATTCCGGCCTGGTTCAGGATCGGCATCGAGACCTCGCTGGCGTCGTCGTCGAACTCCCCGATGTAATAGACGGCGTGGGAGTCGGCGGCCGCCTTGCGCGCGTTCGCCGCGGTGTCGTTGGCGTCCCAGCCGGCATTCCCCGAGTCGTCGAGCGCCGTGTAATGGACCATGAACGGGCCCGCCTTCCCGTCCGCCTGCGCCAGCGCGAGCCTGATCCCGTTGGCGAGCGGGATCGTGTCGGCGGCCTCGGGCCCGCGCAGCGGGAGGCTCGAGTAGATGTCGACGACGTTCGACGCAGGGCCGGCGGGTCCGCCGGCGGTCGCGCCACCGCTGTTGGTGCTCCCGCCACACGCGCTCAGCGCTGCCACGGAGAGGACGGCAAGGCATCCGGCAAGCGCCTTGCTGAGAGCCAGCCTCATTCAACTTCCTCTGGTTCGGGTCCGAGCGTCCCGATGCCCGGTGCGCCGGAATGTAATCGCGGCCTCGGACCCCGCCAAGCGATCCCATCCCGACCTAACGCAACGCCAATCAGGCGTCGATCGCCTCCAGGAACGTGAGCTGCCCCGCGGAGATTCCGTACACCCCGTAGCGACGCAGGGTCGTGTCGCCGTTGCGATCGATGCTGTATGTGCCGAGCACGCTCCGGCGATTGCGGGTTTCGAAGAGCGCGGTCCGCACCTGCGAGCGCACCGCCACGCGGGTGCCGTCGTCGGTGGCGCGCTCGACCGCGCTCAGCAGCAGGCTCATCGCCTCGTAGCCGAAGATCGCGGTGGGTTCGGGAGGCCCGAACCGGCGCTCGTACGCGGCGTTGAACGCGCGCGCCGACGCTGGATAGGAGCTCAGCGCGAGCGTCGGCGCGGTCAGCACGACCTGAGGATCGACGGACAGCGGGATGCCACCGTCCGCCGGATTCCAGAACGTGGTCTCGACCAGGCCAGAGGTGCCGAAGATCTTGACTGCCGGCATCGCCGCCGCGAGCGCCGTCGTGAGCGGCACCGCGCCGGACTCCGTGTCCGCGCTGATCAGCACGCACGATGGGGCGACGTGCGCCACCCCGGCGGCGAGCGACTTGTAGCTGGTGGCGTCGCGCGGGAAGACCTGAACGCCCGCGATCGGAAGGTGCGCGGCCTGGGCAGCCACCTCGAAGCTGCGGGCCGCGTCGGCCCCGTCGACCTCGCCGTCGTTCAGCACGTACGTGGACGTGCAGCCCACGCTCTGCTGTAGACGAACCTGGGCGACCGCCTGAACGCTGTCGTTCGGCACCACCCGGGCGAACGTCCGCACCCCCGTCGGGTAGTACTTCTGTGGCTCGCCCGGGAAGGAGCCGAGGTCGTTCGTGGTCAATCCCACGGCGCTGCTGGTCGGGCTCACCTGCGGGATCCCGGCACGGTTGAGCGGCGGGATCGAGACCGCGCTCGCGCCCGAGTTCACCTCGCCCACGTACCCGATCGTCGTCGGGTCGAGCACCGCGATCCTCGCGTTGATCGTGGTCTGCCCGGGGTCCCAGCCACCCCGCTTCGCGGTGGCGTCGTCGAGCACCTTGAATGCGATCTGGTACTGGCCGATCCGGCCGGCCACCTGTCCCAGCGCCAGCTGCGCTCCCCGGACCACCGCCTGGCCGCTGACGCTCGAACGCCCCCGCAGCGGGGCGCTGACGTAGATCGTCAGCGTCTTGCCGCGGATTCGGGTCGCCGCGAGCGTCTTGCCCTCGCTCGAGCCGCACCCGCTCACGCCAATGATCGCGGCCAGCATCGCGACCGCGGCTGACGCCCGCCCCACCGCCCCTGTCCACGCGGTTGTGAGCCTCACCCCTGCACTGACACGAACGTGACTGGCACCAGCTGGCCGCCCTTCAGGCGGGTGAACACGAACGGCGCGATGCTCGTGTCGCCGGTCGAATTGATCGAGTAGGTCCCGAGTACGGATTGGCGGTTCTTGATCGAGAAGAAGTCCTTCACGACCGTCGTGCGGTTGTCGGCCGCGGTGCCGGCCTCCTTGAGCACGGACAGCACCGCCGCCATCGCCTCGTAGCCGAAGATCGCCTGCACCGCCGGCGCGTGGCCATAGGTGGAGGTGAACGTGGACACGAACGAGCGCCCGGCCGGGGTCAGGTCCGCGGGGAGGAACCCGGGCACCGAGACGTACAAGTTCCGAACCGCCGGTGACAGCGCCGAGACGAACGCCGGCGCGTCCAGCGCAGAGGGACCGAACAGCTTCGCCGACGCGTTCGAGGCGGCCACGCCGTTGAAGAAGCGTGCGGCGGCGGCCGGCGAGTCCGAGCCGTAGAACACGCCGTCCGCGGCTGCCGGGCTGCTGACGACCGTGAGCCCGCCGGTACCGGCGTCCTGCTTGAGCGCGTAGGCGATCGCCGCACCGTAGGCCCCGCCGTCGGATCCAACGTAGAGCTTGGTGACTCCGAGTGTCTTCATCTCCTGCACCTGCGCCTTGGCCTCCTGGGCGGTGGTCGGCACGACCCGGGCGAACGTCTGCTTGTAGGTGCTGAGCGACTGGTAGTAGTCGTCCGGAGCGTTCGCCACCGCCGGGGTGGTCTGGGTCAGCTCGAGCGCCGTGTCGGTAGGGCTGACCTGGAGGATGTCGAGCGCGTTGGTGATCCCGAGCGACTGGTAGGACGACTGCGGGACGACCTCACCGAGGTACGCGACCGTGGTCTTGTTCTGGATCACGGTTCGCGCCTGCGCCGAGATCGTGCTGTCGCTCACCGGAATCAACTGAAGCGTGAACTTGCCCACCCGCGACCCACCCTGGCTGAACGCCAGCTTCTCAGCGTCGAGGACGTCCTGAGCGACCTGCGGCTGGTCGGTCGGCGCGGCGCTGACGTAGATCGTCAGTTGGGTGCCGGAGATCGCCACGGTCGAGTTGGCCGCCCCCGACGACGTGCACCCCGCGACCCCGAAGGCGAACAGCGCCCACCAGAAGGCCGCCCGTCCAAGTGCGAGCACCCGGCGTCGCATACCAGGACGAGCTAATCCCGCCGACCAGGCAGGAACGGCAGCAGTTGTCGAACGCCGAGCGCGATCAGCACCATCACGATGCCGATCAGGATGCTGTCGAGGCCGCTGATATTCAGCGACCACAGGACGATCCACAGACACAAGCCCGCGGTGGCAGTAAGAATCACGCCCATCTCGGAAGGGATGCTAACTCAGAGGCGAGTCGCCAGGCCCCTCGAGAGCTCTCGCACGATCGCGCCTACTGCAGAAATGGGATCCTCACCCACCCCCCCGCCGGCCCCGGCCTCGCCGGCCGCCCGCACCAGGCGGCTGCCCACGATCACGCCGTCGGCGCCGGCGTCCGCGGCCGCAGACGCCTGCTCCGCGGTGGAGATACCGAATCCGACCGCCACCGGGACGGTCGTGCTGGCGCGGGCGCGCTGCACGACGCCGGCGAGGCCCGACCCAACGGTCGTGCGCTCGCCTGTGGTTCCGGTCACCGACACCGTGTAGAGAAAGCCCCGTGCCTGCGCACCGATCCGCGCGAGGCGCTCCTCGGGCGTGGTCGGCGCGACCAGCGGAACGAGCGCGAGGCCGCGCTCGTCGCACGCGCTCAGCGTCGCCCGCGCTTCCTCGAACGGCAGGTCGGGCACGATCAGCCCGCTGGCGCCGACCTCGAGCAGCGCGTCGGCGAAGCGCTCGAGCCCACGCGCGAGGATCAGGTTCGTGTAGCACATGACCACGACCGGAACGCGCTCGGCGATCGCTCGCCCGACCTCGAGCACGTCGTGGAGCTTCACGCCGGCGCGGAGCGCCTCGGTCCCGGCGGCGTGGATGACCGGCCCGTCGGCGAGTGGGTCCGAGAACGGGACGCCGAGCTCGACCAGATCCGCGCCCGCGTCCGCGTACGCGAGGCCGATCCGTCGCGAGGTATCGAGGTCCGGGAACCCGCCCATCAGGTACGGCATCAGCGCCGCCCGTCGTCCGTTGGCGCGCGCCGATTCGAATGCCTCCGCGATCCGCTCGATCCCGGTCATCGAGGTCACGATCCCGGTCGCGCGCGGACTCGCAAACCGATCACGCGGTCAAAACCGGCCGAGGTGGTCGAGCGCCTCGGCGAGGTCCTTGTCGCCCCTGCCCGACAGGCAGATCAGATCGAGCTCGCTCGGCCCGTGGTTGACCGCCCAGGCGATCGCGTGGGAGCTCTCGAGCGCCGGGATGATCCCCTCCAGCCGCGCGGTCAGCGCGAACGCCTCGAGCGCCTGGCGGTCGGTGACCGCGAAGTAGCTGGCACGTCCGCTGTCCCGCAGCCACGCGTGCTCAGGCCCGGTGCCCGGGTAGTCGAGCCCGGCCGAGATCGAGTGCGCCTCGAGGATCTGACCGTCCTCGTCCTGCATGACCGCCGAGAACGCGCCGTGGAGGACGCCCGGAACCCCGCCGACGGTCAGCGGCGCGCCGTGGCGCCCGGTCTCGAGCCCCTCGCCGGCGGCCTCCACCCCAACCAGCTCGACCTCGGCGTCATCCACGAACGGGATGAACACGCCGATCGAGTTCGAGCCGCCGCCGACGCAGGCGATCACGCGCTGGGGCAGGCGCCCGGCGCGGTCGAGCACCTGGACTCGGGCCTCGTCGCCGATCACGCGCTGGAGGTCTCGCACCAGCGCCGGGTACGGCGCCGGCCCGACGCACGAGCCGATGATGTAGTGCGTTGTGTCGACGTTCGTGACCCAGTCGCGGATCGCCGCCGAGACCGCCTCCTTGAGCGTCCGCGCCCCCGCCTCGACGGGCTCGACGACCGCCCCGAGCAGGCCCATCCGCTCCACGTTCGGCTTCTGCCGGCGCATGTCCTCGGTTCCCATGTAGACGACGCACTCGAGGTCGAGCAGCGCGCACGCGGTGGCGGTGGCGACGCCATGCTGGCCGGCGCCGGTCTCGGCGATGATCCGCCGCTTGCCCATCCGCCGGGCCAGCAGCGCCTGGCCGATCGCGTTGTTGATCTTGTGGGCGCCGGTGTGGTTGAGGTCCTCGCGCTTGAGCCAGATCGGGTGCCCCGCGGCCTCGCTCAGGCGCGCGGCCAGGTACAGCGGCGAGGGCCGGCCCACGAAGTCGCGCAGCAGCGCATCGAGCTCTGCCCGGAAGCCCGGATCGTCGCGCGCGGACACCCAGGCGTCCTCGAGGTCGGCCAGCGCCGGCATCAGCGTCTCGGGCACGTATTGCCCACCGTAGGGCCCGAACCGGTGCTCGATCGCGCTCATCGCGCGCTGCCCGTGCTGGTCATCGCGTCCGCGACGGGATCAGTGGCGCGGACCGCCGCGGCGAACGCCGCGAGCTTGTCGGGATCCTTGCGTCCGGGACGCAGCTCGACGCCGCTGGCCACGTCGACGGCGTGTGGCCGCACCGTCGCGATCGCCTCGGCGACATTGTCGGGATTCAAGCCTCCTGACAGGATCCTCGGCACCCGGCTGCGGTGGTCGCGCGCGATCTCCCACGAGAACGTCGCGCCAGTGCCACCGGGCAGGCCGCCGACGTAGCTGTCGAGCAGGTGGTAGTCGGTGTGAAACGGGCCGAGCGCCTGGACGTCGGCGCCGCTACGCACGCGAGCCGCCTTGATCACCTTGCATCCGGTCCGTCGCGCCGCCTCCGAGCAGTACGCGGGGCCCTCGTCGCCGTGGAACTGGAGCATGGTCAGGCCGACGGCGTCGGCCGTGTCGGCGACGTGGTCGAGCGTGGCGTTGACGAACACGCCGGCGACCTCGACGCGCCGCTTGGCCGCCGCCGCGATCTCGACGGCGGCTCCCGGCTCGCAGCGCCTTGGCGACTGCGGCCAGAAGATCAGCCCGATCGCCCACGCGTCCAGCGAGATCGCCCGCTCGGCGTCATCGAGCGTGGTGATCCCGCAAAACTTGATCTTGGTTGGCCCAGCGGTCACGACCACATCGTAGGGCGGCTCACCTCACCGCCAGCGCGCGGCAGGCCGTCTCGACGTCGGCCGATCGCATCAGCGCCTCGCCGATCAGCACGCCGTCGACCCCGGCCCGCGCGAGCTCGTCGAGCTCCTCAGCGCGGCTGAACCCCGATTCGGCGACGACGAGCGCCCGGCCGGCGACCCGCGGGACCAGCTCGAAGGTGCGAGCCGTATCGACCTGGAGCGTCTTCAGGTCGCGATTGTTGATCCCGATCACCGATGCGTTGAGCTCGAGCGCGACGTCGAGCTCGCGACCGTCGTGGACCTCGACCAGCGCGCTCAGACCGAGCGCGAGCGCCTCGGCGTGGAGCGCGGCGAGATCGTCCACTGGGAGAGCGGCGACGATCAGCAGGATCGCGTCGGCGCCGGCGGCGAACGACTCGTGCACCTGGTAGGAGTCGACGATGAAGTCCTTGCGCAGCAGCGGGAGGCTGGCCGCGACACGCGCGGCGCGCAGATCGTCGAGCGAGCCACCGAAGCTCGGGCCGTTGGTGAGGATCGAGAGCGCGGCGGCGCCGCCGCGCTCGTACGCCCCGACCACGTCCTCGAGCTCGAGGTCCTCGCGGATCCGCCCGGCCGACGGCGAGCGGCGCTTGTGCTCGGCGATCACCGACAGGCCGGGGCGGCCCAGTGCCTCGGTGAAGTCCCGCACCGGATCGCTCGAGGCCCGCCGGGCCGACGCCTCCTGCACCTCCGCCGCCGGCACCGCCGCACGACGCCGCGCCACCTCTTCGCGCGTGGCCACGAGGATCGGGTCGAGGCGGTTGGGCGTGCGACCTCGCGCGTTCGTCTGACGTGTGTTCATGGCGCGAGCTCGCGCGTTCGCCGCACGAACCGTTCGAGCGCCGCGAGCGCCGCGCCGCTGTCGATCGACCGCTCGCCCGCCCGCACTCCCTCCTCGAGCGTGCTGGCGCGACCGCCGGCGTAGATCGCCGCGCCAGCGTTGAGGACGGCGAGGTCGCGGGGCGCGCCCGGCTTGCCGTCGAAGATCGACCGCGCCGTCTGCGCGTTCTGGTCCGGGGTCCCGCCGGGAATCTCGTCGGCGGCCGCGCGCGCCAGACCGACCTCCTCGGGCGACAGCGAGTAGCGGCGCAGGTCCGCGTCTATCACCTCGACGACCAGCGTCGGCGCCGAGATGCTCAGCTCGTCGAGGCCGTCCTCGCTCGCGACGAGCAGGGCGTGCTTGGTCCCGAGCAGCGCCAGCGCCCCGGCCATCGTCTCGAGGTACGCCGCGTCCGAGACGCCGATCAGCTGTCGCGTCGCGCCAGCCGGATTCGTGAGCGGCCCGAGGAAGTTGAAGATCGTCCTGACCGCGAGCTGGCGCCTGACTGGGATTACGTACCGGGTCGCCTGGTGGTGAGCCGGCGCGAACATGAACCCGAACCCGACCTCGTCGATGCAGCGCGCCACCGCGTCGGGGCTGAGATCGATCCGCGCGCCGAGCGCCTCGAGCACGTCGGCCGATCCCGACAGCCCGGTCGCCGAGCGGTTTCCGTGCTTGGCCACGGTGCAGCCGGCCCCGGCGGCGATCAGCGCGGCGGTCGTCGAGACGTTGAATGTCCGCCGGCCTCCCCCGGTTCCCGCGGTGTCGAGCAGGTCCTCGCTCGAGACCGACACCTGGGTGGCCATCGCCCGCATCGTCCGGGCCAGACCGGCGAGCTCCTCGACGGTCTCCCCCTTGGTCCGGAGCGCCACCAGAAACCCGGCGATCTGAACCTCCGACGCATTGCCGGCCATGATCTCCGACAGCACCGCGGCGGTGTCGTCGAAGCTCAGGTTCTGGCCGCTCGCGAGGGCGTCGATCGCCCTCGTCAGAAGATCCGGGCCGTCGCTCATCGAACCCGGGTCAGGAAGTTCGCCAGCAGCTCGCGGCCCTGCTCGGTCAAGACCGACTCGGGGTGGAACTGCACGCCCTCGGCCGGCAGCTCCCGGTGCCGCACCGCCATCACGACATCGCCCCCGCTCGCGCTGCTCTCAAGGCAGTCCGGAAGGTCCGGGTCCACGACCAGCGAGTGGTAGCGGCCTACCTCGAGCGGCGCGCGCAGGCCGCGGAAGATCGTCCGGCCGTCGTGCTCGATCGTGGTCGTCTTGCCATGGACGGGCTCGTGCTGGATCACCTTCCCGCCCCACGCCTGCACGAGCGCCTGGTGGCCGAGGCACACCCCGAGCGTCGGGATGCGCGCCGCCGGGAAGCGCCGGACCGCCTCGAGCGAGATCCCGGCCTCGTTCGGGGTGCACGGCCCCGGCGACACGATCACACGGTCATAGCCGCGGAGTAGCAACTCGTCCACCGAGGCGTGGTCGTTGCGGACGACCTCGACGTCGGTGCCGAGCTCGCCCAGGTACTGGACCAGGTTGTAGGTGAAGCTGTCGTAGTTGTCGAGGACGAGAACTCGCATGCGCCGCCGCCGGACTCATTAACGGGAGGCAAACAGTAGGGCGCGGCGCCTTCAGCTGTCATGCGGCGCCGCATAGGATGCCCGGTCGCAAAGGGGCAGTACCGAACAAGGGGGCATCAGATGAGGACCGTTCAGGTCGGCCGAACCGTACTCATGGCTGTGATCGTGGGCGCGGTGGTCGGGGCGTGCGGGTCGAGCGGCGGGTCGTCGAGCAACCGCAACGCGGCGACCACGTCGGGCGGCGCGGCTTCCGCCGCCGCAAGCTCGAGCTCGACCGCCACCACCACGAGCAGCTCGGCGACGGCGGGCGTCGCCAAGCCCGGGACCGGGCTGTCCGTCGGCCAGACGGCGACCGTCACCTACACGCCCCTGACCTCGTCCGGCAACGGCAAGTCCCGGACGGTGAAGGTAACGGTCGCGTCTATCCGCACGGGCTCGGCCGCCGACCTCAAGGCCCTCGACGTCTCAGGCGCCCCCAAGGGTGCGCTTCCGCAATACGCCACGGTGACTGTGACCAATCTCGGGCCGCTGTCGATCGACGTGGACGGAACCTCTGACGCAATTCAGGGGATCGACCACAGCGGCAACCAGCAGGACCCGGTCTCGATCATCGGCGATTTCCCGCCGTGTAATCAGAACTCGTCGACCGCGCCGGTGGCCGCCGGCGCAAGCTTCCACACCTGCCTCACCTATCTGGTATCGGGCGGGATCACCAAGGTGGCCTGGACCGGTACCGACGACTACATGAACTCGCCGGTGACGTGGTCGGGGTCGTGATGACAGCCGCCCCGCTCAGCTGAAGTCCACGCGGGGCAGGAACCAGCTCGAGCATGCCTCGGGAACGATCCCGCGGCGAACGAACACGAACCCGATCCGGGCGTTCTCGGATGCGAGCCGCACGTCCATCGGCAGCGTCATCGTCGCCCCGACCCCGACCCCGACCGCCGGACCGTTGATCGCGGCGATCACCGGCTTGGTGCAGTCGAAGATGCGGAGCGTGAGCCGGCCGCCCGCGTCGCGCGGCACCGAATCGGCGTCTTCGTGCAGGCGATTGGGATTGTCGGCGGCGCCTGACGGCGGCGCCTTAGTGGTGAAGGTCTCGCCCCCGCGCTCGAGGTCGGCCCCGGCGCAGTACGCCCGGCCAGCCCCGGTGAAGATCACCGCACGGACCTCGTCGTCGGCGTCCACGCGGTCGAGCGCGGCGTGCAGCTCGCTCGCCATCATCATGGTCCATGCGTTCACGCGATCGGGGCGGTTCAGGGTGATCGTCAGCACCCCGCCGGCCAACTCGGTGGTTATCTGCTCGAACTCCATCGGCCCGCTCCTCCTATGGCCAGTCGGGCTGAGCGGCCGCGAGCGCGATCGCCTGTAGCACGCCTCGGGCCTTGGCCTCGGACTCGCGGTATTCGAACTCGGGCTTGGCGTCGGCGACGGTCCCGCCACCGGCCTGCACGTGCGCGACCCCGTCCTTGACCACAACCGTCCGGATGTAGATGCACGTGTCGAGATCGCCGGTGTAGCTGGCGTAGCCGATCGCCCCGCCGTAGCCGCCGCGCTTGACCGGCTCGAGCTCGTCGATGATCTGCATGGCCCGCACCTTCGGCGCCCCCGACAGCGTCCCCGCGGGCAGGACCGAGCGAAGGGCCTCGAGCGCGCCCACCCCGTCGCGGAGCCGGCCGACGACGCTCGACACGATGTGCATCACGTGGCTGTAGTTCTCGACCGCCATGAAGCTCTCGACCTCGACCGATCTGTAATCGCACACCCGCCCGAGGTCGTTGCGGCCGAGGTCTACGAGCATCACGTGCTCGGCGCGCTCCTTGGGATCGGCGAGCAGCTCCTCGGCGATCCGGCGGTCCTCGTCGGCGGTGGCGCCGCGCGGACGGGTGCCGGCGATCGGGCGCGTCGACACGAGCCGGCCGGCGACCGTGATCAGCGGCTCGGGGCTGGCGCCGGCGATCTCGAAGTCGCCGAAGTCGAGGAAGTACATGTACGGGCTCGGATTGACCGTACGCAGCCCGCGATAGATCGAGAACGCCTCGACCGGAACGCGACCGGACCAGCGCTGGGACGGGACCACCTGGTAGGCGTCGCCGGCGCGGATGTAGGCAATGATCCGGGCGACGTTCGCCTCGAACTGCTCGCGCGTCATGTTCGGCTTGAGCTCCGGTGCCACGCGGGTGCCCGCCGGCGGGCGCGGCGGTCGCGGAACCGGGCCGGCGAGCCGCCACCGCACCTCCGCGATCGTCTCGGCCGCGCGTGCGTAGGAGGCGTCGAGATCGTCGTCCACGTACACGTTGGCGATCACCGTGACCGTGTGCTTGAGGTGGTCGAACGCGACCAGTGCGTCGGTCAGCATCAGCGCCAGGTCGGGCAACCCCACCGGATCGGGGTTGGGCGGGCCGAGCGGCTCGACTGTACGGACGAGGTCGTAGGCGAACAGCCCGACGGCGCCGCCGGCGAACGGCGGGAGGTCGGGGACCGGCGCGACCCGCAGCCGGCCAAGCTCGGCTCGCGCGAGCTCGTACGGGTCGCCCTCGTCGCCGAGCGACCAGCGCAGCACCTTGCGTGGGCGAAAGCCGATGAACGAGTAGCGCCCGACCCGCCCCTGGTCGGCTGACTCGAGCAGGAACGAAGGTCCCCGCCCACCCTGGGTGGGATTCGAATCCCGGAGCTTCAGGAACGCCGACACGGGCGTCTGGCAGTCGTCGATGAACGTCTCGCGCAGCGGGATCAGGTTGTAATCGCTCGCCAGCGCTCGCGCCTGCGCGAGCGACGGCGTGACGCCGGCCGGGATCGCCTCAGGGCTTGCGACGGCCATCCAGCACCCGCTCGGCATCCGCGAGCGTGAGCCCGCGCCCACGGAGCAGGACCGCGACGTGGTAGATGACGTCGGCGGCTTCCTCGGCCAGGCGCTCGTCGGACTCCTCGCGAGCCGCCCTGACCACCTCCTCGGCCTCCTCCTGCACCTTCGCGCCGGCCAGTTCGGGATCGTCGAGCAGCGTCGCGGTGTACGAACCCTCGGGCCGGGCCGACGCCCGTTCGGCAATCGTGCGCTCGAGGATCGGGAGCGTCTCGTACGGCGCGCCCGGACTCAGCTCGCCTCGGTGAAAGCACGACCGCTCGCCGGTGTGGCACGCGGGCCCGGTCGGCTCGACGAGCGCGAGCAACGCGTCCGCATCGCAGTCGTAACGGAGTGCCCGCAGCGCCTGGGTGTTGCCCGAGGTCTCGCCCTTGTGCCACTGCTCCTGGCGCGAGCGGCTGTAGAAGTGCATCTCGCCGCTCTCGCGGGTGCGGCGCAACGCCTCCGTGTTCATGTACGCGAGCGTCAGGACCTCGCCGGTCCGCCAGTCTTGGACGATGCACGGCACGAGGCCGCGCTCATCGAATGCGATCTCTGAGTCGTCCACCGGGGTGGCGCATTGTAGGTGCTCGCACCGGCCCGCCCACACTGCCCGCCACGAGGGCGGGCAGGGTGGGCGGGCACCCATCGTCTAGGCGGCCTGCTCGAGGTAGTCGGGCTCGAGCTCGGCCTCCGCCACCGTGGCGGGGTCGGACATCGCCTCGAGTGCCCGGGTCGGCCGCAGGAAGACCACGCCGATCGCGATCGCCGTGAGCACGAGGCCGGCGGCGATCGTGAACGCCAGGTGATAGCCGTCGGTCAGCGCGGCGGCGTTCGACGTGCCGTGCGCGAGCAATGACCCGGTCCGGGTGGTCGACAGCGTCGCCAGCACGGCCAATCCAAGCGCGCCACCGACCTGCTGGGTCGTGTTCACGAGCCCGGAGGCCAGACCCGAGTCCTCGGGCGTGGCGCCCGACATCGCGAGCGTCATCAGCGCCGGGAACACAAGCCCCGCCCCGACGCCGAGCAGCAACATTGCCGGCAGCAGGTCCGTGACGTACGCGGCGTTCACGGGCGCGCTCCGGAACACGAGCAGCCCCGCGGCCACGAGGGCCAAGCCGCCGATCAGCGTCGGCTTGGCGCCGAACCGCGTCATCAGTTGCGCCGCCACTCGCAGCGACAGCGCCGCGATTCCGAGCGCCACGGGCAGGAATGCCAGGCCGACCTCGATCGCGTCGTAGTGCAGCACGCGCTGGAGGTACAGCGCACCCAGGAAGAACATCCCGAAGATGCCCGCGACCATCAGCATCTGCATCAGGTTCGCGACCGTGACCGTCCGTGAGCGGAACACGCGCAGCGGGATCAGCGGGCTGGCAGCGGTGGCCTGACGGACGACGAAGCCCGCCAGCAGCGCGACCGCGAGGCCGCCGAAGCCCAGCGTATGCGCGCTTCCCCAACCGTAGTTGCTCGCCTCGACGATCGTGTACACGGCGAGCATCAGCGAACTGACGAGCAGCACCGCACCCGGTGCGTCCGCGCCCCGGTCGAGGCCGATTCCGCGATCGTCCGACAGCAGCCGAGTGGCGAACACGCCGGTCGCGATACCGATCGGCACGTTGACGAAGAAGATCCAGTGCCAGTTGATCGCCTGCGTCAGAACGCCGCCGGCGAGCAGGCCGATCGCACCGCCGGCTGCGGCCACGAAGCTGTAGACGCCGATCGCCTTGGCCTGCTCGGACGGCCTCGGGAACATCGTCACGATCATCCCGAGGATCACGGCCGAGGTCATCGCTCCGCCGACGCCCTGGATGAATCGCGCGCCGATCAGCAGCGCCTGGCTGTCGGCCAGGCCGCACACCAGCGACGCCGACGTGAACACCGTCAACCCGGCGAGGAAGATGCGGCGTCGCCCGATCAGATCGCCCAGCCTGCCGACGAGCAGCAGCAGCCCGCCGAACGCGATCAGATACGCGTTGACCACCCACGCCAGCGCCGACTGCGAGAAGTGCAGGTCCGTCTGGATCGTCGGCAGCGCGACGTTCACGATGGTCTGGTCGAGGATGATCATCAGGAACCCCGCGCACAGCACGACCAGCGCGATCCAGCGGTTGCGGTCGGCGGCGGTGCTAGCCAGCGGCGGGTGTGACGTCTGGTTCATCGGTTTCATAGCTCCTTGCTCCTCAAGTTCGGACCGTTCGAGATAGAACCGTAGCAGATGATCTTGTAGTAGACGATCTGCATCGGACCGTTCGAGTATGAGCTGCGACCCAGGCCCGCACATCGGCAGTTCGCGCCGGATCTGCGGGCGCTATGCCTTACGCCCCGTCTGCGGGGGCCTTAGCTGAGACGGCCGTGTTTCAGGCGCGCCGGCGCGGCGGATGCGTGCACGCCGACGGCTCGGCGAGAGGACCGCACGCGAGGGTGCCGAGCGCCCGTAGGAAGACCTGGCGATCGTCCGGCTCGAGCACGCTCAGAACGTCGTCCCGGACCCGGTCGAGGACCTCGTCGGCCTCGCAGACGAGCCGCACACCCGCGTCGGTTACCTCGATCACGCGCGCGCGCCGGTCGGTGCTCGACGCGCGCCGCTCGGCGAGGCCGGCCTTCTCGAGCTCGTCGACGGTCACGACCATCGTGGTCTTGTCGAGCCCGACCATTCGGGCGATCTCGGTCTGGGTGAACTCGCCCGTCATCGCCGTGAACAGCACCGAATGGTCTCGCGGCGAGATACCGAGGTCTTCGAGGGCCGCCGTGAACTCGGTCGTCAGCCCGTGACTGGCTCGCGAGAGCAGCCAACACAGGTCAGAGGCGAGTGGCGCCAGCGACTCTGCTGGGTATTCGGCTTTCGTAGCCATGCTCACAAGGATAGTCCGCTTGACAGAAGATCTGGCAACAGACGATTTATTCGATCCCGAGCCGGTCGAGCAGCCGCTCGTCGCCCCGCCAGTGCCGGCGCACGCGGACCTTCAGCTCGAGGTGCACGCGGCCGCCAAGCTCCCGTTCGATCGCGCGTCGCGAGGCGATCCCGATCGACTTCACCATCTGCCCGCCGGCGCCGATCAGGATCCGCTTCTGCGACTCGGTCTCGGCCAGGATCGTGGCTTCGATTCGGATCAGCTCGCCGTTCGGGGTGATCACAGGGTCGATCGACTCGATCGCGACCTCGACGGAGTGAGGCACCTCCTCGCGGGTGCGTGCCAGCACCTGCTCGCGCACGAGCTCAGAGAGGATCGCCGACTCCGACTGGTCCGAGCGCTGCTCGGGCTCGAAGTAGAACGGGCCCGCCGGGAGCAGCGACACCAGGCAGTCGACGAGCGGCGGCAGGCCCGAGCCCGTGGCCGCCGAGACGGGGAACACCTCCTCGGCGAGGTCGAGATCGGCGGCGGCCTGGAGCGCGGACGCGGTACCCGAGCGATTGGTGCGATCGACCTTGTTGATCGCGATCACGACCGGCACCTGAGCCGTCCGCAACAGCCCCGCGATGAACCGATCCCCCGGGCCGACGCCCTCCTCGGCGTTGATCACGAACAGGCAGCCGTCGGCGTCCTTGAGCTCGTGCTCGACGCGCCGCTGCATGCGGTCGGTGAGCGCGTCCCGAGGGCGCTGGACGCCCGGCAGGTCGACCAGCACGAGCTGCCAGCCGGGACCGTTGGCGACGCCGCGAATCGCCCGGCGCGTGGTCTGCGGCTTGTCGGACACGATCGCCACCTTCGCGCCCACCACCGCGTTGGCGAGCGTCGACTTACCCACGTTGGGACGGCCGGCCAGCGCGATGAAGCCGGAACGCGTCGGCGTGCTCACCGCGCCCAGCGCAGCAGCTCGGCTTGGAGCGCGAGCATCTCGCCGTCGTCGGTCTCGTGATCCATACCAGTGAGGTGTAGCGCGCCGTGCACGACCGCCTCGCGCAGGTCGATCGTGTGCTCCGGGCAGATCACGATGTCGCCGAGCTCGCGCGGCCCGGCGCTGGCGCCGTCGCCGTCGATCGCGAACGACAGAACGTCGGTCGGCTCGTCGAGCTGGCGATGCTCGCGGTTGAGCTCGCGGATTCGCTCGGCGTCGACGAACTCGATCGCGACGTGGCCGTCCTCGATGCCCGCCGAGGAGATCGCGAGCGCGCACAGCCCCCTCAGTTCGCCCGCGGTCGGGAACCGCAGCTCATCGGCGGCCGGGACGTCGACCGCGATCCCCTCGATCCCGATGACCTCGATCTCGAGCAAAACTGTTGTTCCGCCTAGCCCCGTGGGGTCGCCGCGCGCGGGCGCAGCTCGGGCGCGGCGCGCTGGGAGTGCTCGCTGTAGGCCGCGACGATCTGGCGCACGAGCTTGTGGCGGACGACGTCCTCCTCGCCGAAGCGGACGAACTCGATCCCCTCGACGTCCTTGAGGATGTCGGCGACGACGATCAGCCCTGAGTGCTGGTCACGCGGCAGATCGATCTGAGTGATGTCGCCCGTGACGACCATCTTCGAGTTGAAGCCGAGGCGCGTCAGGAACATCTTCATCTGCTCGGGACTGGTGTTCTGCGCCTCGTCGAGGATGATGAAACTGTCATTGAGGGTCCGGCCGCGCATGAAAGCGAGCGGCGCCACCTCGATCACCCCGCGCTCCAGATGCTGGGACACGCGGTCGGGCTCGAGCATGTCGTGGAGCGCGTCGAACAGCGGTCGCAGGTACGGGTCGACCTTGGCCATCAGGTCCCCGGGGAGGAAGCCGAGGCGCTCGCCGGCCTCGACCGCGGGCCGGGTGAGGATGATCCGGTTGACCTCGCGCCGGCTGAGTGCGGCTGCCGCCAGCGCCACCGCGAGAAACGTCTTGCCGGTGCCGGCAGGCCCGATCCCGAACGTGATCGTGTGGTTGCGGATCGAGTCGACGTAGCGCTTCTGGTTGACGGTCTTCGGGGACACCTTCGTGGCGCGGTGGCGCCAGACCACGTCGTCGAGGATCGCGCCGGGCGACTCCTGGGCGTCGAGGGCGCGCGTGACCGCCTCGATCGTCCCGGGCGCTATCTCGTGGCCCTGGACGATCAGGTCCGACAGCTCGTGCACGACCGCTGCGGCAGCGTCGACCGCCGCGTCATCGCCGTCGAGCGTCAACACGTTGCCGCGCAGGAACACATCGCAGTCCAGATGTCCCTCGAGCGCCCGCAGGACAGCATCCTTGCTGCCGGCCAGCTCAGCGGCGATCGCGTTCTCGAGCTCTACCTGCCTACGCACCCACCCCGCCCTGGTCATTGGTGGGTCTCACCTCAATGCTCCACCCACTAGGCACTCAGTACCTCGCGAACGCGAGCCGACGCTCGCTTGCCGTCGGCACGCCCCTCGGCCCTGGCCATCACGGCCTTCATCACCTGCCCCATGTCCTTGGGATCGCTGGCTCCGGTCTCGGCGATCGCCGCCTTGACGATCGCGTCGAGCTCGGCGTCGTCGAGCTCGGTCGGCAGATAGCCCTCGATGATCCTGGCCTCCGCCTCCTCGCCCTCGGCGAGTTCGGTCCGGCCGGCGTCGCGAAACTGCTCGGCCGCCTCGAGGCGCCGCTTACGCTCGCGCCGCAGCACCGCCAGCTCGTCGGTCCCGCCGTCCTTGGCGTCCTTCTGCAACTCGGACAGCACCATCCGCAACGCTCCGACGCGTTCCTTCTCGCCGGCCTTCATTGCGCTGGTCATGTCGCCGCGAACCTGATCGATGAAGCTCACACCTTCAGGATAGCCCCGCGATATGACGCGGCTCGCACCGTATGCCGTCCGCCTGCAGCTCCAAGCATGCGACGTCGATGATCTCACCTCGCGCGGCGACGCCGCCCGGCAGGTAGCAGCGGGTGTAGTCCGTGGTGTAGCCGGAGCACTGGGTCTCGGCCACCTTGTCGACCAGCACCCGCTCGGCGCCGCCGAGCTTGGTCGTGCGATGGTGGCGCGAGCGGACCTCCGAGCGCCCGCGGAGCTCGCGCGAGCGGCGCTTCTTCTCCTCGGGCGGCACGCGGTCGCCGAGCGCCGCGGCAGCGGTGCCCGGCCGCGGGGAGTAGGAGAACGTGTGGACCCTGGTGATGCCCGCGGCGTCGACGGCATCGAGTGTCCGCTCGAATGCGCCGTCGGTCTCGGTCGGGAAGCCGACGATCACGTCGGTGGTCAGGTTGACGTGCGGCACGGCCGCGCGCAGCGCCGCGACGATCTCGAGGTACTCGCCGGCGTCGTAGTGGCGGCCCATCGCCCGCAGCACGTCGTCGTCACCCGACTGCATCGGGACGTGGAGGTGCGGGCACACCTTCGGCTCGGTCGCGAGCGCCTCGAGCAGCGAGTCCTTGACGTGGATGACCTCGACGCTCGACAGCCTGACCCGCTCTACACCCGGCACCCGCGCCACCTCGACCATCAGCTGGCCGAGCTCGAGCCCGCGTTCCGGGTCGCGATAGTCACCGACGCTGATGCCGGTCATCACCATCTCCGGCTGGCCCTCCTCGACCCGCCGGCGGGCCTCGTCGAGCACCGCCGACGCCGGCCGCGATCGCGCCACGCCCCGGACCGTGGGGATGATGCAGTAGGCGCAGTGGCAATCGCAGCCGTCCTGGATCTTGATGAATCCGCGGGTGCGAGCGGCATGCTCGGCCCCCTGGCGGCCCCGCAACTGGCGGGCGAGGACGTCGTGGTCCAGATCGGCGCAGCCCCCCAGGCCGGCAGCCATCTGCTCCGCCACGTCTTCGGCGGAACCCACAAACGTCCTCACCCGCTCGTCGATCGCTCGGAACTGCGCCGCGTCCAGATTCGCCGCGCATCCCGATACGAGTACCTCACCGGCTGAGCGAAGCGATCGCCTGACCGACTGTCGCGACTTCGCCTCTGCCTCGCTCGTGATGCAGCAAGTGTTGATTACGTGCAGCTCCGCCTCGTCCTCCGAAGCCTCGACGTGCCCGGCGGCGAGCAGCGCCCGCCGGGCGATCATCGCATCAGCTTGCGAGACCTTGCAGCCCAGAAACTTGACGGCAAACGACGCCACGGTGGCCGCACGTTAGCGCGGCCACCATGGGCGTCTATGCGTCAGTTGAGTCGCACACCCGCGGCCGGCGGATTTTCGTGCTCCTCATGCGCAGCTTCGTGTCGCGGTGTCCTCGAACCGGCGCGCGGAGCGAGGAGGAAGGACTCATGCGCAAATCCAGCCCGAGGCTTGGGTCGCGGCACCACCACGTCGAGGAACAGGCCACCGAGCGTCACACCGATCGCGAGTGGGTTGGGCAACTGGCTTCACCTCCTTTTCGAAAGATTCGTTCGTTTCCCTGATCGCAACGTCGCGATCAAGGATGCGGCAGAAGACCGCTTGCGACATGGGCCCGGTGGACAAGATCTGGCGGGCGGGCGTGTCCACGGTGGCGCGGGGGTCAGCGCCGGCGGGCGTGTCGACGGTGGCGCGGGACGGTGGCGCCGGCGGGCGTGTCGACGGTGGCGCGGGACGGTGGCGCCGGCGGGCGTTTCCACGGTGGCGCGGGCGATCGCTCCGGTCGTGGGCGCTCGCAACGTAGACGGTCTAAACGGCGGGCATCTGGAGCGAGCCCGGACCGAACCGAGCATGCATACCACGACAATGGACGCGGTGAGCCGGGACTGTGCCGCGTCAGGCATGCCCCACATGCACGGTACGTCATGGCGTCCCAGAGTTGGCCCGATTGTCGCGTCATGCATGGTCCGGCCGGCGCCTCCGAGTGGCACGCGCCGGCAAGCCAGCCTCTGCCCCCTGCCCGGTGTCCGCCGTTATCCGGACCGGCCCGAGCTCAGCGCCGGCACTCGAGCAGCAGCGCCGCCCATTCGCCGGACTCGCGGCGACCGGCCTCGTGCAGCCCGAGTGCCGCAAACGCCTCGCTGAGCTCGTCCGCTTCGTCGACCAGCAACCCGCTAGCGATCACGATGTCCGGGAGCGACGGCCCCGACCGCCCCGGACCCGCCGCCAGCCGCTCCGCCCACGCCAGCAGCAGCGGCCGCAGCAGGTTTGCCGCCACCGTCGGCGCGGACGCCACCGGATCGCTCCGCAGGTCGTGCCGGCGCACCTCGATCGCCACGCCGTTAACGCGGGCGTTGTCGACCGCCGCCTCGACGCTCGCCGGGTCGTAGTCGAGCGCCGCCACCGGATCCCACCCCAGGCGCGCGGCTGCGATCGCGAGCACGCCCGAGCCGGCGCCGAGGTCGAGAAACGGGCCTCGAGGCGGAGCCCCGGACCCGCCCGACGCGAGCTCGAGCATCAGCTCGAGGCACAGCCGCGTGGTCGCGTGGGCGCCGGTCCCGAACGCCTGCCCCGGATCGATCACCAACTCCACATCCGCCCCGACCGGCGGCTCCCACGGCGGCCGGACCGCCAGCCGGCGGTCGAGCACGAGCGGCTTGTGGAACTCGCGCCATCGCTGGTCCCAATCGTCCGCGACCTCGGACGTCCGGACCTCCACCAGCGCCTCGCCGGCGGCCGCTGTCAGGTCCGGCAGCGACGGCAACTCGCCGGGCGCCCCGTACACCGCGTACTCCACTACGTCGGAGCCGACTGAGACCTCCTCCACCCCGCCCGGCGCCAGCTCGAGCAGCTCGGCGAGCACGATCTCGGCCCGCTCGCGCTCGACCCGGACCGCGAGCCGGATCACGAACTCAGTGCCCGCCGAACGCCCGCCGCAACTTCCCGAACACGCCCTCGTCGCTGCGAAGGTTGTGGTCGGTCATCGAGTCGGCCAGCTGCTGGGCCAGCTCGCGCTGCTCCTTGTTCAGGTGGCGCGGGACGACGACGTTGATGACCACGCGCAGATTGCCGGTGTGGCGCCCGCGCAACGCCGGCATCCCCTCGCCGCGAACGATCAGCGTCTCGTGCGGTTGGGTACCGGCCGGGATCTCGACCTCAACCGGCTCGCCGTCCACGGTCTCGACCTGCACGGTCGTGCCGAGCGCCGCCAGCGGAGCGGCGACGTCGACTGCGGTCACGAGGTCGTCGCCGTCGCGTACGAACCGCGCATCCTCGCGAACGCGAATCATCACGTACAGGTCGCCGGGCGGTCCGCCGCGGTCGCCGGCGTGGCCACGACCGGCGATCCGGATACGCTGGCCGTCGGCAATTCCGGCGGGGACGTCGACCTTCACCTTGGGGCGCTCGACCTTCCGGCCCCGCCCCTTGCAGACCTTGCACGGGTCGCGGGCGACCTTCCCTTCACCGTGGCAGACGTCGCACGCGGTCGTCCGCATCATCTGCCCGAACGGCGTGCGCGACACCGCGCGGAGCTGGCCGGTGCCCTGGCAGCGCGGGCACGTCTCGATCGGCGTGCCCGGCTCAGCGCCGTTGCCGTGGCAGTGCTCGCACAACGCCACGGCCTCATAGCTGACCTCGACCTTGGCGCCGCGGGCCGCTTCGGCGAGATCGATCTCCGCCGAGACCGCGACGTCGCCGCCCTGGATCGCGCCGGCGGCGCGGCCGCCGCTCATCCCGAACAGATCGCCGAATCCGCCGCCGCCGCCGAAGAACGCCTCGAAGATGTCCGACACCGACGCGAACCCCTCGAAGTTCGGCGCGTAGCCGCCACTGCGCAGCCCCTCGCGGCCGTAGCGGTCGTAGGTTGCGCGGCGCTCGGAGTCCGACAGGACCTCGTAGGCCTCGGCGGCCTCCTTGAACTTCTCCTCGGCGTCGGGGTCGTGCCGGTTTACGTCGGGGTGGAGCTCACGGGCGAGGCGCCGGAACGCCTTCTTGATCGTCGTCTCGTCGGCGTCGCGGGTTACGCCGAGGACCTCGTAGTAGTCACGGGTGCTGCTCATCGCTCGTCGTAGACCTCGGCGATGAAGCTCGACAGTTGCGAGGCCGCCTCCCTGACCGAACCGATCGCCTGGGCGTAATCCATCCGCAGCGGTCCGATCACCGACACAGTCCCGAGCCGGCGCTGCGGCAGGCCGTAGCCGGCGGCCACCAGCGCCACCGAGCGCAGACCGGGCACGCCGCTCTCGGCGCCGATCCGGACGAACACGTCGCGTTCGTTCAGCGCCGACTGCAACACCCCGAGCAGGGCCACCCGACGCTCGAGCATGTCCATCAGCGCGTTCAGCTCCGACACCTCGCCGAGCCGATCGACGCGTAGCAGACGCGATGTGCCCTCGACGTACACCGCGTCGTGCATGCCGTCCTCGAGCTCGGTGAACACCGGCGACACCGCGTCGAGGAACTCGGACTCAGACCGTGACAGCGACGGCTCGTGCAGGCGGTTCTGAAGGATGCGAGCTCCGAGCCCGAGACCGACCATTCGCTCGTTCAGATAGCTCGCCGCCCAGTCGGCCAGTCCCGCATCCACAGGGCGAGCGAACGTGAACAGCCGCTTGGTGACGCCGCCGGTCGAGGTGATCACCACGACCATCAGCACCTGCGGCTGCAGCAGCAGAACCTCGACGTGGCGGATCGTCGAGGTCTCGATCGGGGGCGCCGTCACGATCGCGAGCAGGTTCGTGACCTGCGACAGCGTCTCGGTCGTGACCCGCATCGCCTCGTCGAGCTCGCGGCGCACGAGCGACAGCGACAGCCGCGGCCGCCCGTCCTGCGCCGGCAGCAGCCGGTCGACGAAGTACCGGTAGCCGGCCTCGGTCGGCACGCGGCCCGCGGACGTGTGCGGGTGTGCAAGCAGGCCCAGCTCCTCGAGGCTCGCGAGCTCGTTGCGGATCGTCGACGGGCCCCACTGGACATCCACCGCCAGCACCTTCGAGCCCACGGGGACCCCGGCGTCGAGGTATTCCTCGACGACCTTGCGCAGCACGAGCTCCTGGCGCGAAGTGAGCATCGACCCTGATTGTAGGTCGGGCGCTCGCCGTCCCCGACCGTTCCCGCGCCCGGGATCTTCGGTCAGTCGACTGAGATTTCCGCGACTGCGTTGCGGATGATCCGATGACCGGACTGCTCGGCCTGCGAGTCGACGACCGCGACCCCGTCCTCGACGGTACGGACGGCGCCACTGACGACGATCGGCTCCTCCATCCGTCCCATGCCCCGGAACTGCACCGACAGCCGCTTGAGGCCCTCGGGGCCGCCGGCGGCGTCCGTGTGCGCGCGGGCCACCTGCGCCATCGTCCAGAGGCCGTGCAGGATCCGGCCGGGCAGGCCGACCGACTTCGCGAATTCCTCGTCGATGTGGATCGGGTTGAAGTCGCCCGACGCGCCGGCGTAGCGGACGGTCACGAACCGGTCTGGGATGACCTCGAGGTGGACCGGATCGCCCGTCTCGAGCTTCGTCAGTGGGTCCACTAGTCCTCCCTCACGAGGTTCGTCCAGAGGCCAGTGCAGACCGTCTCGCCCCTTTGGTTGCGCGAATCGGTCTCGAACACGAAGAACATGATCCCGCCTCGCGTCGTGATGTCGTTGACCGTGGTCGTCGTGGCGATCTCGTCCCCGGCCACGACGACCGGGCCCCAGCGGAATTCCTGGCCGCCGTGCAGCATCTTCGGGAAGTCGATTCCAACCTCGGGGTCGAACAGCGCAGGCGTGATCGACCGCCCGGCGTAGACGACCGCAAACATCGGCGGCGCGACGACGTCGGCATACCCGGCGGCCCGGGCGGTGTCGACATTCAGGTACAGCGGGTTGGTCTCCCCCACCGCGTGCGCGTACTCGCGGATCTTCTCGCGGCCGACCGCATACGTCGTCGCGGGGTACGTCTTGCCGATCGCATCGGTGTTCACGGGCACGGCGGCGGAGTCTATGCGCTGCGCCCTCACGGACGGCGGTTCTCAGATGATCACGGGAACGGCGCCGCCGTCGACCGACCACGCCGCACCGGCGACGTTCGAGGCCGGCTCCGAGCACAGGAACACGATCACGTCGGCGATCTCCTGCTCAGTGCCGAGCCGCCCGATCGGCTGGCGTGCGGCGGTCGACTCGAGCACCTCCGCGCGCGTTTTGCCCTGCGCGCGAGCATTCTGGTCGGCCAGGCCACCCTCCGACAGCCACAGGTTCCCGCCGATCGGCCCCGGCGACACCGAGTTCACGAGCACGCCTCGCGCGGCCCACATGTCCGCGAACGCCCGCGACAGCGACAGCTCCGCCGCCTTCGTCACCGAATACGCCATGTTGGTCGACGACGGCCGCTTGCCCGATGACGAGCACACGTTGACGATCCGGCCCCAGCCGCGCGAAGCCATTTCGGGCGCCGCCGCGCGCATCAGCCGCATCGGCGCCATCACGTGAAGCTCCCACTGGCCCTGCCACTCGTCCTCGGTGAGCTGCTCAAGCGAGCGCACCGCGCTCGTGCCGGCGCAGTTGACGAGCGCGTCGATCCGGCCGAAGCGCTCGAGGCACGTCTGCACCGCGCGGTCACCGGCGTCGACAGCGGTCACATCCAGCGCCAGCGACTCACCCCGACCGCCGGCACGCTCGCACTCCCTCGCGACCGATGCCAGCGCCTCCGAGCGCCGGCCGAGCAGCAGCACCGACGCCCCCTCGCGCGCGAGCGACACCGCGACCGCCCGGCCGATGCCGCCCGACGCGCCGGTGACGATGCAGGCACGATCGCGCAGGCCGAGGTCCATACTTGGTGATTGTTCCATGGCAATCAGCACTGAGAACGGCGATGCCGGCGCCGCGATCATCCGCACGAACGGCCTGACGAAGGTCTATCCGGGCACCGATTTCAAGGCCGTCGACGGCCTCGACCTGAGCATCGAGGCGAGCGAGATCTTCGGGCTGCTCGGGCCGAACGGCGCCGGCAAGACGACGACCGCCGGGATGCTCACCACGCGCGTCGTCCCGACCGCCGGCAGCGCCCACGTGGGCACCGTCGACGTGATCGCCCACCCCGCGCTGGCCAAGCAGTTGATCGGGATCGTCTCCCAGCAGAACACGCTCGACCGGCAGCTGACCGTATGGGAGAACCTGTACTTCCACGGCCGGCTGTTCGGGATCTCGGCGCCCGAGTCGCGGCGGATCTCGGACCGCCTGCTGGAGCAGTTTCACCTGAGCCGCTGGGCGAAGGCGTCGGTGTATGCGCTGTCGGGCGGGATGGCGCAGCGGCTGATGGTCGCGCGCGCGATCTTCCACCGGCCGGCGGTGCTGTTCCTCGACGAGCCGACCGCGGGCCTTGACCCCCAGAGCCGCCTCGCGCTGTGGGAGATCCTCGGCGAGCTGAACGCTGACGGGCAGACGATCATGCTGCTGACGCACTACATGGAGGAGGCCGACCGCCTGTGCAACCGGGTGGCGATCATGGATCACGGCAAGATCCTCGCGCTCGACACCCCAGCCGGGCTCAAGCGGTCTGTCGGTGCCGACACGATTGTCACCGTCAAGGCGTCGGGCGACGGCGACGCGCTGGCCGCAGCGCTCGAGCGGGACGTCGGAGGGGTCACGCGCACGCGCGTGATCGACAGCGGCGTCGAGCTCCACATCGAGGGCTCCGAGCGAATCATCCCGCGCGTCGTGTCCGCGGCCGAGCGGGGCGGATTCGAGCTCGTCGACCTGTCGGTGGCCGAGCCCTCGCTCGAGACGGTGTTCATCAACCTGACCGGAAAGGAGCTGCGCGAATGACCGCCACCAGCCCCCGCGTCGAGGAGCCGCCATCGCCGACGATCGCCACGGCGCCGACCCGGTCGACGTTCGCGGCGAGCCGCACGGCATTGTGGGCGCTGGTCGTGCGCGACCTGACCGTGCTCCGCAAGCACCTCGGCGAGTTCATCCTGCGCACGCTGATCCAGCCGTTCCTGCTCGTGTTCGTGTTCCTATACGTGTTCCCGACGATCGGCCAGGGGATCGGCGGCGGACGCGGGCCCGTTGCGGAGTCGGCGTTCGCGACCGTGCTCGTCGCCGGCGTGGTCGGGATCTCGATCATGTTCCAGGGGATCCAGGCGGTCGCGCTGCCGATGTCGACCGAGTTCGGCTACACCCGGGAGATCGAGGACCGGGTCCAGGCGCCCTGCCCGATCTGGCTGGTGGCGATGGCCAAGGTGTTCTCAGGCTGCGTCCAGGGAATGCTGGCCGCGCTGATCGTGTTCCCGATCGCGGCGGTCGTCCACGCCACCGGCGTTAACGCGCACCTCCAGGTCCACTGGTGGGTGGTGATCACGCTGATCCCGCTCGCATGCCTGGCGATGACGTCGCTCGGCCTCGTCCTCGGCACCAGCTTCGAGCCGCGCAACATCGGGCTGATGTGGGGCTTCGTCGTGCTCCCGCTGACGTTCCTCGGCGGCACCTACTACCAGTGGACGAAGCTCGCCCCGGTCCAGGTCGCGGGAATCCACTGGCTCCAGATCGTCGTGCTGATCAATCCGCTGATCTACGTGACCGAGGGGATGCGCGCGGGGCTGACGCCGTTCTCGCACCTGCACCTGTTCATCATCTATCCGGTGCTGATCGGCTTCAGCGCGTTCTTCCTGTGGCTCGGACTGCGGAACTTCCGCCGGCGCGTGCTGGTCTGACAGGTCATTCGCCGGGGATCTGAGCGCCGGCCGGCGCACCGCGGCGCTGGTACTCCTCGTAAAGCTCGCGCCAATCGCCGCTCGCGCCGGTGACGGCCGGGCCGTCGTCGCCGGACACGAGCCGCTCGAGGCGGTCGAGGCACACGTGCCACCCGGCCGCGTCGCGGGCGGCCGTGTCGCGCGTGGCGAGCGCGACCGTCAGGCGCAACGTGCACCCCGTCTCGCCGTCGACCGAGTCGAGCTCGAACCGCAGGTGATCCGCGTGGGGGGGCGGGCCCCAAGTAAACGCGAACACGCGCGGGGGATCGAACTCGGTCACCTCGCCCGCCATCGAGTTCGACCCATCGGGCAGCAGGTCCTGATCGAACGTGAACTTCATCTTTCCGCCGAGGCGGAGGTCCGCTTCCACCGCGGACGGGAACCAGTGCTGAAGCTCGTCCGGCGCGGTGATCGCCTGCCACACGCGATCAACCGGGTGCGACAGCCGCCGTTCGAAGCTCAGCGTCGGCTGATGCGCGATCGTGATGTAGCTCCCGTACATGGTCAGTCCTCCTCGTTCGGGGTTGCGGTTCGGTCGAGGTGCCGCTCGAGCGCGTCCAGGCTCGACTCCCACGCCTGCCGGTAGGGCTCGAGCCACGCGTCGAGCTCGACCAACGGGCGGACGTCGAGCGCATAGACCCGCTGCTGCCCCTCGGTCCGCGAGGTCACGAGGCCGGCGTTCCGGAGCACTCGCAGATGCTTGGACGTCCCGGGCTGAGTCAGGCCGGTGCGTGCCACCAGCTCCCCGACGGGCCGCGGCGATTCGCGCAGCAGCTCGAGCATCGCGCGGCGGTGCGGATCAGCGAGCGCGGACCAGGGGGACGGCATGACCCGTATATAACCATCTAGATATATAGCTGTCAAGGCATACATGATTGGCGCCCGCCCGTCCCGCGCCCCCCTCTCGCGCCGCGCCCCCGTCCCGCCCGCCGCCGGGACCCGGCCCGATTGGCCCAGCTCGTCGCCTCGGTACGCTTGTGAGTGGCTGCCGGCCACGGTAGCCTCCGGTGACACACGGGGACACCTAGGCGGCAACGAGGAGTAACAGCGAGATGGCGAGGCGAGCGACCCTGAGAGCATCGGACGCGGACCGCGAGCAGGCCGCCGAGCAGCTGCGGCACGCCGCAGGCGAGGGACGGATCGTGTCCGAGGAGCTCGAGGAGCGCCTCGAGCTCGTGTTCTCGGCGCGCACCTACGGCGAGCTCGACGCGGTCGTCGCGGACCTTCCCGGGACGCCGGTCCGCCGGCGCGAACGGTCACGCACGCCTGCGCTGCCGCACCCGGCGGTGATGGTCGTCGCGGTCGTGTTCCTGCTGCCGGTGCTCGTCTCGATGCTGATTGCAGCGATGGTCGTGATCACGACGTTGTTCACGGCGTGGGCGGTAGTGCTGGCGGTCGGCTGGTGGGTGTTGGGCCGCGGCCACATTCACCCCGCTACTCGGTACCGGCGTTCGCTGCACGCGTACGGTCGCTGGCCCGCGGGGCGCCCGGGCGGCCCGAGGCCACGGCCCTGGATCTGAGCCCTGGCTCGGGATCCGTACCAGGTTCTGGGCGTCGGCCGCGACGTCTCTGACGAGCAGCTTCGCTCGGCCTACCGGCGGCTCGCCCAGCTCCACCATCCCGACCACAACGACGGCTCGGTCGAGGCAGCGCGGCGGTTCGAAGAGGTCCAGGACGCCTACGCGGAGATCTCGAGGCGCCGGCAGAAGTCGCCGCGCACCACCCAAGCGACGTCGCGGGTGAACGTCGATCCGGCGGTCGAAGCCCGGCTCGCCGACCTCGAGCGGGACATCCGCCAGGTCGCGAACGCCGCCCGCGAGCGGGCGCAGCGCGCTGCCCGCCAGGCCAAGGCCACCCGCGAGCGTCCGTCCGACGAGGAGCTCGGCTACGTCCACACCGACGACACAATCGGCAAGATCCTCGCCGATGCGCAGGCGGAGTTCTCGCGCCGGTTCGAGGATGTGCGCGAGGAGCCGGTCACCCATCGCGCCGCCGACCTGCTCGACGACCTCGCCTCATGGCTCAAGCACGACCCCGGCTCGAGCGACGACACGGACAAGCAGACGCGCAAGCGCCCATAGCGGCCCGCGGCGGGCGGCGGGCGGCCTGACTAGCTTTTCTCGCCGAGCTCGAGCACGGACAGAAACGCCTCCTGGGGCACCTCGATCCGGCCGACCTGCTTCATCCGCTGCTTGCCGCGCTTCTGCTGCTCGAGTAGCTTGCGCTTGCGCGTGATGTCGCCCCCGTAGCACTTCGCGATCACGTCCTTGCGGTACGCCTTGATCGTCTCGCGGGCGACGATCCGGGAGCCGATCGCCGCCTGGATCGGGACGTCGTACTGCTGGCGCGGAATCGTCTTGCGCAGCCGCTCGGCCAGCGTCCGCCCGGCCTCGTAGGCCTTGCTCCTGTGGACGAGCATCGACAGCGCGTCGACGGGGTCGCCGGCCAGCAGGATGTCGAGCTTGACCAGATCGGACTCGCGGAACCCGATCAGCTCGTAGTCGAGCGAGGCGTAGCCGCGCGTGCGCGACTTGAGCTGGTCGAAGAAATCGAGCACGATCTCCGCCAGCGGCAGGTCATAGGTCAGCTGCACGCGCTCGGCTGACAGGTAGTGCATGCCGGCGTGCTCGCCGCGACGCTCCTGGCACAGCTCCATGATCTGTCCGATGTACTCCTTCGGCGTCAGAATCGAGGCACGGATGTAGGGCTCGCGGACGACCGCGACACGCGTCGGATCCGGGAAGTCGTTGGGGCTGTGGACCGGGATCGTCTCGCCGTCGGTGAGCGTGACCTCGTACTCGACGCTCGGCATCGTCGCCAGCAGCTCGAGGTCGTACTCGCGCTCGAGCCGTTCGCGCACGATGTCCATGTGCAGGAGCCCGAGGAACCCACACCGGAACCCGAACCCGAGCGCGTCGCTCGTCTCCGGCTCCCAGCTCAGCGCGGCATCGTTGAGACTGAGCTTCTCGAGCGCGTCGCGCAGGTCGGCGTAGTCGTCGGATTCGATCGGGAACAGGCCGCAGAACACCATCGGCTTGACCTCGCGGTAGCCGGGGAGCGGCTCGGTGGCCGCGCCACGCTTGGTCGTGAGTGTGTCGCCGACGCGCAGCTTGGTCACGTCCTTGATCCCGGTGATGAGGAAGCCGACCTCGCCGGCGTGGAGCGCCTCGGCCGACGTCATCTGCGGCGTGAAGAAACCGATGTCGTCGATCTCGGCCTCGGTGCCCGCCTGCATCGCCCGGATCGCCTCGCCCTTGGTGAACGTCCCGTCGACCACCCGGATGTAGGCGATCACGCCGCGGTACTGGTCGAACTCGGAGTCGAAGATCAGCGCCCGCGCCGGCGCGTCGGGGTCCCCGCTCGGTGGCGGCACGCGGGCGATCAGCTCGTCGAGCACCTCGATGATGCCCTCGCCGGTCTTGGCGCTGATCCGCCGCACCGACTCGGCCGGCTCGCCGAGCAGCTCGGCGACCTCCTCGGCGACCCGCTCGGGCTCGGCGCCCGGGAGGTCGACCTTGTTCAGGCACGGGATCAGCTCGAGCCCCGAGTCGATCGCCAGGTAGGTATTGGCCACGGTCTGCGCCTCGACGCCCTGGCTGGCGTCGACCACGAGCAGCGCGCCCTCGCATGCGGCCAGCGACCGCGACACCTCGTAGGTGAAGTCGACGTGCCCAGGGGTGTCGATCAGATGCAACTGGTAGGCCTGGCCGTCGTGCTCTGACTGGTAGAAGACGCGGACCGCCTGGGCCTTGATCGTGATCCCGCGCTCGCGCTCGAGCTCCATCGAGTCGAGCATCTGGGCGCGCATCGCGCGCGGGTCGACGGTGTGGGTGAGCTCGAGGATGCGGTCGGCCAGCGTCGACTTGCCGTGGTCGATGTGCGCGATGATCGAGAAGTTCCGGATGTGAGCCTGGTCCGCCATGTCTTCAGAGGGTATTAGGCCCACGCCCGCCCTTGGGGGCCTCGCTGCGCTCGGCATCCATGGGGCCGGGGAGCCCGTCCTGTCCGTGGTCGCAACAGCGCTGCCGGGCATGGACGCCCGGCGGAACGGCCCCACGGACGCCGCCGCAGGCGGCCCCTCCTAGTCGACGAAGCGCTCGAGCGCCTTGGGCAGCAGCCCTAGCTCCTTCAACGCGCTGCGGCCGGCGAAGCCGATCCCGAGCAGGCCGCCGAAGATCGCGACCGCGTCGATCGACTTGCGACCCTGCTTGTCCCAGTAGTCGTCGTGGAGGTCGAGCCACAGCGCGAACTCGTCGAGCGTCAGCGCGGCAGCGATCCCGTACGTGGCTGCGCTGACCCGCGACGGCCACCGTCGGCACTGGCCCACCCCAACGCCGACCTGGTAGGTCCACATGTAGCCGATCCCCAGCAGACCGAGGATCCCGAACGTGGAGTGGTGGATGTGGGTCCCGCCCTCTGAGATGTTGTGGAACGGTCCGACGCCGGCCTTGATCGCATGGGTGATCCCGCGGGCGGTGGCGAACGCGGTCGTGAACCCGACCGCGCTGAGGAACGCGCGCTCGCGTTGCGGATTCGAGAAGTGGCGCTCGTACAGTCCCATACAACGTTGAGGCTACCCGGAACGGAGGCGGGCCATGATCAGACCCTGGATCTGCCTCGCCTCGGGCACACGCATCGTCAGCATGAGCTTCGCGTAGACGGCGCCCGCGACGGCCGACGCGATCCCGACCGAGAAGATCTGCGCCGGCAACGATTCGCCGAGCAGGTGTTCGAGCACGACCCAGATGCCCCGGGCGAGCGCGGCCATGATCACGGTCCCCACCACGATCCGCACCGTGATCATCAGCGTCTGCCCGCCCTCGAGGTAGCCGTTGAACCCGATCCGCAGCCGCCACAACTGGAGGATCGTCATCACGAGGTTCGCGGCCGCCGTCCCGATCACCAGGCCGGCGATCCCGAGCGGCTTGTACAGCGCGATGCTGACGATCGCGTCGACGACGATGTTCATCGCGGCCAGCTTGGTCGGGATCCACGGCCGCTTGAGCGCGAAGAACGTGCGGGTCAGAAGCAGGTTGACGCCGGCGAACGGCAGGCTGAACGAGAACCAGAACAGCGCCGTGGAGACCAGGCTGGTCGAGTGCGGTCCGAACGCGCGGTGCTGGTAGATCAGCCGCGTGATCGGGGTCGCCAGCACGACCATCAGCGCCGCCGACGGAATCAGCAGCAGGTTGATCTGGCGCATGCCGTTGCCGATCGTCCGTCGCATCCCGTTCGCGTCGCGGCCCGCCGCCATGCGGCTGAGCGTCGGGAACAGCACGGTCGCGACCGCGACGCTGAAGATGCCCTGGGGCAGCATGTAGATGCGGAACGCGTCGTTGATCGCGGCCGGTGCCGCACTCGAGACCAGTGACCCGAAGCCCGCGTTCAGGAAGATGTCGAGGTTGACGATCCCGATGCTGATCGTGACCGGAATGAACAGGATCAGCACCTGCTTCACGCGCGGATCTCGCCAGTCGCACACGAACGACACCTTGAACTCGATCTTGCGCAGCGCGACGAACACCATCAGGAACTGCACGACGGTCGCGACCAGCCACGCGATCGCGTACGCGTAGACCTTGTTGTCGCCGTGAAAGCGGGAATGGAGCGCGATCAGTCCGGCCAGGATCACGAGGTTCCACACCGCGGGCGCGATCGCCGGGATCGTGAACTCGTCGTAGGACTGAAGGATCCCCACGAGAAGACCGGTCAGGCTGAGCAGCAGCACCACCGGGAACAGCACGCGCGACAGGCCCGCAGTCAGGGCGTTGGGGATGTGACTGCCGGTGAACGCCGGCACGACCAGTCCCGCCACGAGCGTCCACACCACCGTGAGCGCGCCGAGCGCGATCAGGATCACCCAGAACAGCGTCGAGGCGACGCGGAACGCCTCGCGCTTGCGGCCCTTGCTCAGCAGATCGGTGAATACCGGCACGAACGCCGCCGACAGCGCCGCCTGCGAGAACAGGTTGCTGAACAGGTTCGGGACCTGGGAGGCGAGCGTGAACGCCGACGCGGCTGCCGAGGTCGCGAAGTACGCGGCCTGGACGACCTCGCGCCCTAGCCCGGCGATTCGCGACAGCGCGGTGGCGAACGCGAAGATCGCCGTGTTGACGGCGATGCGGCGGCGCGGCGGGTTAGTTCCACCAGGTCCCTGGGGCGGCGCGTCCGATCCGTCAGGAGGCGAGGGTGGTTCTACGGGCGGCGTGGGCGGGGTGGGCGGAACCCCGTCATTTGTGGTGGTCTTGTCGGTGTCGATCTGTGCCAGGGCTGGCTATAGTAGGGCGCGCTGCGGCGAGGGCCGTGCTTAGGCGCCGCCGTCAGGCGCCTCCGGTTTTCCCCAGCTAAGGCGCCGCGGTCAGGCGCCGCCGACCTTCCCCAGATCACCTGCTTATGGCGAACATCAAGTCACAGAAGAAGCGGATCCTTCGCTCCGAGCGCGAGCGCCTCGAGAACCGCCGCTACACGTCGAAGATCAAGACGTACTTCCGCCGGCTCGAGACGGCCGTGGCCGCCGGCGACGGCAGCCAGGCGGACACCGAGCATCGCGAGCTCGTGCAGGCGATCGACAAGGCCGTCAAGCGCGGCGCTCTGCATCGCAACGCCGGCGCGCGGAAGAAGTCGCGCGCGTCCCGCGTGCGGCGCGCGTAAGACCTCGCGCGCGGCTTGCGTACTGCGCGGTTAGGTCGGTCCGGCGCTGCAACGCGGGTTGCGAGCCCGCGCTCTTTCGCCCGATCCGGGTAACTTGTGGATCCGCATGGCAGAGGTCGTCGAGCCGGCAACAACCGGAACGAACGGCGTCGCCTTCGAAGTCGATCGGTTCGAGATGGCAGACGGAGATCGCTTCGAGGTGAACGGCCGCTGGTTTGGCGTGCGCGGACGCCGGTTCATGCGCCCGAGCCTGACGCTGGTCGACGGCGACGAGCAGCGCCGGCTGCTGGCCGACCTCGAGCACAAGCCGTGGGCGGCCGAGGACGGCCAGCCTTGGGAGGCCACCTTCCCCAGCCAGGAGGACGCCGCCGATTGGGTCGAGGCCGAGCTGAACGTGGCGCCGGACATCACGATCACGCTTCCGGTGCCCGGTGGCAAGCGCCCGCGGGCACGCCGGCGCCGGTCCGCGTCGGCCTCCGGAACCCCCGCATCGTCCGGACCGGGCACGTCCGCCCGCCCTTCCGGAGCCGGCACATCCGCCCGCCCATCCGGAGCCGGCGCCCCCGCCCGCCCATCTGGACCCGCCACCCCCGCCCGCACGCCCGGAGCCGGCGCCCCCCGCCCATCCGGGGCCGCCGCCCGTCGCGGCGAGCCGGGGGAACCGCCCACTCCTCCCAGACGCCCCCGGGCGCCGTCGCCCGAGCTCGTCAACGCACGACGCGAGGCGCACCGCCTGCAGCGCGAGCTCGAGCGTCGCGACGCCGAGATCGCGGAGCTGGCGGCCGAGCTCGAGCGCCGCGGGGCCAAGCTCGAAGAGGTCTCGGGCGCACGCGACGCCGCCCGCGAGGCCCGCGAGAACGCCGCCGAGGAGCACGACCGGCTGATGCGCGCTCGCGGCGAGGCCCTGAAGCTGCGCGACGAGGCAACTGCGGAACGAGATGCGGCCTCGAGCGGGCGCGAAGATGCCCTGCGGATGCGCGACGCTGCCCTGGCGGCACGCGACGAGGCTCTCGCCGAGCGCCGCGCGGCGCTCGACGACCGCGACCACGTCTCGGCGCGGCTCGACGCGATCGCGGCCGCACGCGACGCGGCCCTATCCGAGCGCGACGAGGCGCTCAAGGCGCGCGATCAGGTGGCCGCCGACCGCGACGCCCTGCTCGCGGATCGCGACGACGCGGTCCGCGTGCGCGACGGCGCCGTGGCCACGAGCGAGCAGACCGCCGTCGAGCGCGACGCGCTGAACGCGACGAATGAGCGGCTGCGGACCGAACGCGACGAGGCGATCGCCACTCGCGGCGCCGCGATGGTCATGCGCAACGCCGCCAACGCCCCGTCGGCGTACAAGCGCGAGTCCAACCGGATCCTGCATTTCCTGCCGGCGCTCGTCGTGATCCTCGCCGCGATCGTCGTCGGCGTGCTGACGCACGTGATCTAGACGGCCACGCGCTGGATCGCGAGCACCGCCGCGGTGTCCTCGCCGGCGCCACCGCTCCCGCCGCCGCGCGAGGCCAGCTCGAGCTCGGCGAGCTCCTCGATCGTGCGCTCGAGGTTGCCGACGCCGCTCCGGCGGGCGTCGGCGATCAACCGATCGGCGGCCCGCGAAGGCATCCGCAGCCGGCGTTTGACCTGAGCGGCGGACTCGCCGGCGTCGAGCGCGACCGCCACCTCGTGCGCGGTCCGAACGCGCGCGCTCATCCAGTACAGGAGCCCCGGCAATCGCTCACCCTGGCCGCGCAGCGTGATGTAGAGGCGCGTGGCAGCGGCCGCGTCGCCACTCAGGATCGCGTCGGCAAGCGACCAGGCCTTGTGCTCGGCCGACGGCGCAGTCAGTTCGTCAACCGTCGCGGTGTCGATGCGCGCGCCCGCGCCGGCGTACAGCGCCAGCTTCTCGAGCTCGCGAAGCAGCCGCTGCTGGCGGTCACCGACGTGGGCGATCAACGCGCGGGCGGTGTCGGGCTCCAGCTGGAGGCCGAGCTCGCGGGCGTGGGCGATCACCCACTTGGGCAGCTCCCAGGGCTTCACGCTCTCCTCGGCGCTGATGTCGCCGCCGGCCTTGCGGACCGCCTCGAGCAGGCGCTTGGGGGCCTTGTAGCGGCTGTCCTCGCGCGCGAAGAACGCGACGGTCGTGTCTTGCGGAATCGATTTGAGCGTGGCCACGAGCGCGTCGAGTTGCTTGTCGGTCCACCGCTCGGTGCCGTCGGCGATGATGAACCGGCGCCCGAGGGCGAAGGTGAGGGCGGACAGAGCGTTGACGACGGCGTCGGGCGTCGAGGCGTCGCCCTCGAACAGCTCGATCCCCTGCACGCCGCTCTCCCCCTCGGCGAGCGCGCGCAGGCGCCGCCGGCGCTCGGCGATCCGGCCGTGATCGTCGCCGTGGATCAGGTAGGCGGGCTTGAACGTGGGCACGTTGCGATCCAGTCTATGTGGCGGTCCGGCCCGTCGAATCCGCGCGCGCCGCACCGGCGATGTGGGGACCGGGCGGGGCGCGCTAGCGAACGACGACGTTGACCAGCTTGTCCGGCACGACGATCACCTTGGCGACCTCGTGGCCGTCGAGGTAGGCCTTGACGCCGTGGGACTCGAGGCACAGCCGCTCGAGCTCGTCCCTTGGCGCCCCCGTGGGCGCGCCCACCCGGTCGCGGACCTTGCCGTTGACCTGGCAGACGAGCTCGAACGTCGCCGCCTGGAGCATGTCGGGGTCGGCGTCGGGCCACGGCTCCTCCCAAACGCGCCGGCCGGTGAGCAGCTCGTAGGCCTCGGACCCCAGGTGCGGGGCGAACGGGAACACCAGCGAGGCCGCGGTTGCGGTCGCGAACAGCCGGGCCTGCGGATCGGCGTCGGGATAACGGTAGATCTCGTTGAGCAACTCGATCACCGCCGACAGCGCAGTGTTGAACGCCCAGCGGCCGGCGATATCCCGGGTGACCTTGTCGATCGCCCAGTGGGCCTTGCGGACGATCTTCAGCGCGTCGCCCTCAGGGCTCGACGGCTGATCGGCGCCGGTGTCCGGATCGCCGAGCTCGTCGGCGAGCCGCCATAGCCGCGACAGCAGCCTTCGATAAACGCCGTCGAGGCCGGACTCCGACCACGCTGCGTCCTGGTCGGCGGGACCGATGATCAGCACGTAGCAGCGCGCCGCATCCGCCCCGTAGGTCTCGATGATCTCGCTGGGGGCGATCACGTTGCCCTTCGAGCTCGACATCTTGTTGCCGTCGGGGCCGAGGATCATTCCCTGGGTGAACAGGGCCTGGAACGGCTCCTGCACGTCGAGCAGATGCATGTCCGCGAGCGCCTTGACGAAGAAGCGCGAGTACATGAGGTGCAGGATCGCGTGCTCGACGCCGCCGATGTACTGGTCGACGGGCATCCAGCTGCGCAGCACCTGACGGTCCCACGCGGCCTCGTCGTTGCGAGCGTCGCAGTAGCGTAGGTAGTACCAGCTCGAGTCGACGAAGGTGTCCATCGTGTCGGTCTCGCGGCGAGCCCGTCCGTGACAGGACGGGCATCTCACGTTGACCCAGTCCTCGGCCGCGGCGAGCGGCGAGCGTCCGCGCGGCTGGTAGTCCTCGACCTCGGGCAGCTCGACGGGGAGTTGGTCCTCGGGGACCGGGACCATCCCGCACTTCTCGCAGTACACGATCGGGATCGGGCAGCCCCAGTAGCGCTGGCGCGAGATGAGCCAGTCGCGCAGCTTGTAGCTGACGGAAAAATGGCCCTTGCCCTCGCGGTCGAGCCACTCGACGATCGCCCGCTGGCCCTCGACCGCATTCATGCCCGAGAACTGGGCCGAGTTGATCAGCTGCTCGTTCGCGGTGTGGGAGACGAACGCCTGGCCCTCCTCCATGCCGGCTTCGGCGTCGACGTCGCCGTCGACCGGCGCAACCACCTGGCGGATCGGCAGATCGAACGCCTTGGCGAAGTCGTAATCGCGCTGGTCGTGCGCCGGGACGGCCATGATCGCGCCGGTGCCGTACTCCATCAGCACGTAGTCGGAGACGAACATCGGAATCTGCTCGCCGGTGACCGGGTTCGTGACCGTGCGCCCGAGTGAGACTCCTGTCTTGGGCTTGTCGATGTCGCCGCGTAATTCCACAGATTCGGCGATGGCGTGATTGACGTAGTCGTGCACCTGTTTTTCGTACTCGGTCCCCGCCGCTAGCTTGAACACGTCGGGGTGCTCGGGGGCCATCACGAAGAACGTCGCGCCGAACAGCGTGTCGGGCCGGGTCGTGAACACCGGGTAGTCGATGGGGTGGGCGGGATCCAAATCCTCGCAGCGGAACACGACCTCCGCGCCCTCGCTGCGGCCAATCCAGTTGCGCTGCATCGCCTTCACGTGCTCGGGCCAGTCGATCAGGTCGAGGTCGTCGAGCAGGCGGTCGGCGTAGTCGGTGATCCGGAAGAACCACTGCTCGAGCTGGCGAATCTCCACCAGGTGGCCGCAGCGCTCGCACCGTCCATCGATTACCTGCTCGTTGGCCAGCACCGTCTGGTCGTGCGGACACCACTTGACCGCCGCGTTCTTGCGGTACGCCAGGTCGCGCTCGAACAGCTGGAGGAAGATCCACTGCGTCCAGCGGTAGTACGACGGCTCGTGCGTGCCGATCTCCCGGCTCCAGTCGATCGAGATCCCCCAGCGGTGAAACCAGTACCGGTAGGCCGCGATCGACCGGTCGGTAGCGAGGCGCGGGTGCACCCCGGTCTTGATCGCGTTGTTCTCCGCCGGCAGGCCGAACGCGTCATAGCCCATCGGGTGCAGCACACGCCGGCCGATCCGGCGGTGGAAGTGGGCGATCGCGTCGCCGAGCGCGTAGTTCTTCAGGTGCCCGATGTGCGGCTCGCCACTCGGATAGGGCAGCATCTCGAGCACGTAGGACTTTTCCCGGCCGTCGCCACCGTGACCGTCCGCCGGCTCGTTCGGGACCTCCCACGTGCGCTCGCGCTCCCACACGTCCTGCCACTTGGGCTCGATCAGCTTGGGGTCGTAGCGTCGTTCAGGCACGGTCATCAGGAGGTTACTTGCGACTGCCGGTTCCGGACGTCCCCGCGGATCGCTCTATGCAGGCGACTCCACGCGGGTACCCCTATGCAGGCGATTCCCCGGGCCGCTCTACCATCCGGGCGTGGCTGAGAACGCTGGATCCGGCTCGAGCGGGCGCGCTCACGCCAGCTCGGCGCTCGCCGCCGAGCGCGTCGCGGCGATCATCGCGGCCGCCGAGGAGACGGCGGAGCGAATGCGCCTCGAGACCGAGGAGCGTGCCAGCGACCGGATCGCCGAAGCCCAGCGCGCAGCCGACAATCGCGTCCAAGCGGCCGAGGAGGAGGCCAGCGACGCGATCCGGCTCGCCCAGGCCGAGGCGGCGCGGTTGCGCTCCGCGGGGGAGGCGGAAGCCGAGGCGGCGAGGACGGCCGCGACCAAGGAAGCTGAAGAGGCGAGGACGGCCGCGACCAACGAGGCGCTCGGCATCGTCGCGCGGGCCGAGGAGAGCGCCGCCCAGATCGTGGGCGAGGCCCGCGAATCGGCCGCGGCCGCGCGGGCCGAGGCCGAGGACCGGGCACGCGGTCTGCTGGAGGACGCCCGCGCCACCGCCGACGGCGTGCGCTCCGAGGGACTCGAGCTCGTCTCGAACCTCCGCGAGATGAGCAACTCGCTCCGCGCCAATGCCGAGCGCCTGCTCGGCGACGTGCAGCGCACCCACTCCCAGCTCACGGCCCAGATCGCGCGCGTCGAGCGCGCCACCGGGATCGGGGCGGGGTCGGGGTCGGGGTCGTCCGCGGGGCGGCGTGGTCGGGGTGGCGGTGGGGGTGGCGGGGGCAGGGTCGGCGGCGGGGACGCCGGCGGGATCGCCGGCGCTGGCTCTCATGACGGCGGGCGAGATTTTCCGGCGGCCGGCGACGACGGGCTCGAGGTGCCCGAGTTCATCCCGCCGGCCTAGCGCCCAGTCCCGCGTTCTTCCTGCATTCGAGGGCTTTTCCGTCCGGGACGTATGCGAACATACGTTCGTGATGAACTCGAACGACAAAGGGGCGATCGCGGAGCAGGCGATCGTGCTCGCGGCGATGAAACTCCGCGTACCGGTGTGGCTACCAGTCGCGGAGCACGGTCGCACCGACCTCGTGCTGGATCTCGGTTCCAAACTCTGGAGAGTCCAGGTCAAGTGGGGGCGATTAGGGCCGACGCGCGACGTCGTGATCGTGTCTCTGTGTACGTCCCGGAGAACTCTCACCGGCCACCGCCGTCGCCGATACACCGTGGACGAGGTCGATCTGTTCGCGGTCTACTGCGGCGAGCTAGACCGATGCTTCCTCTTGTCGGCCGCGCGCTTCGCGGGCAGGGCACAAATCCATTTGCGTCTGACGCCATCGCGCAACGGGCAGCGGGCATGCATTAACCTTGCGGACGACTTCACATTCGCCGGGGCTGTAGCTCAGTTGGCTAGAGCGTCGCGCTGGCAGCGCGAAGGTCAGGGGTTCGAGTCCCCTCAGCTCCACTCCCCCGCTCCTCATCCGTCGGTTCCCGGCGCCGCGCCTAGCCGTACCGGGAGCCCGGCGGACGGTTCTGACGCCACACACGGAGATCCGGCGTCGGCGTATGACCAGCCGGCCGGTTAGCCGCGGTCCTGCTTCGCGGCCTCGAGCGCCGCCGGCGGGTCCATCCCGCCGCTCTGGCGCGTCAGCTCGAGTGCGCGATCGGCCAGCTCGGCCGCCTCCGCGCCACCGATCGACTCGTCGCGCAGCGCGAGCGCCAGCAATACCTGACGCAGGAGCTCGGGGCTCTGGAGGTCCGGAGGCGGGCCGGCGGGTGGGAGGCCGCGCACGGTCGCGAGCAGGCTCGCCGCGTTCGCCCCGCCACCGAACAGGCGCCCCGGCTGCTTGTCGGGGATCGTGGCGACGATCGCACCGGTGGCCGGGTTGACCAAGCTCACCTTGCTGCGCAAACCGGCGCGCTCGAGCGCCAGCCGGTAGCCCGACAGCCGCAGGTAGCCGAGCTGTGCGGCGAGCTGCGTGAACGCCGACGCCTCGCGCTCGTCCTTCAGGCGCGGCTGGTGCAGGGAGATCTGGGTGCCGGCGTCCGGCAGGGACGGATCGGGCTCGGGTGCGACGAGTAGGAACGCATGCGAGCCGAGCCGCCCCGCGCCGACGCCGGCGACATCGACGAGGAGCTGATAGCCGGTGAGGCCGAGCGCGCCCACGATCCCCGGAGGGAGTGGGTGCGCCGCGAGGTGCGCCGGTGCGAAGCTCACTGTGACGCCTAATTGTCGAGGAGACCGCCGATGACGTTGCCGAGCAGGCCTCCCCCCTGGCGCTGCTGCTGGTCGCTACCTCCGCCGGTCTCCTGCACCGGCGGGTGGTAGTAGGCGCTCTGCAGGCCGACCCGGCCGGGTCCGGTGAAGCGGTTGAACACGAGGTTGCCGGCGCCACCGCCCAGGAAGCCGGTCTTGAACCCGTAGATCTCCTGCGACATCTGCACCGAATGGTCGCGGAACAGCCAGCCTCCGGGCTCTATGTCGATCGTCTCCCCCGGCTCGAGCGCCTTCTCGAACACGTTGCCGTATCCGTGGACCCAGACGACGCCCTCGTGGTCGCCCGCGAAGAACTGATCGACCCAGAAGCCGCCGCCGTAGAGCATGTTGGCGAAGCCCTGGACTCGGCTGTAGTCGTACTGGACGCCGCCGGTGGCGGCCAGGAACTGGTGCTCGCGCACGATGATCCCCTGACCCGGCTGGAGGTGGAGCGGGACGATGTGGCCGGGCGCGTCGCGGCTGAAGGCGATCTCGCCGGCCGACTGGACCTCCAGCATCAGCAGGGGCATGCCGCCGAACACGCGGCGCTTCAGCCCCTTGCCGAGCGGATGCAGGCCGATCTGGAGCTGCGGGTACTTCCACAGCAGCACGTGGTGCTCGAAATAGACGGGCACCTGCCCATCGAGCGCCATATGGAGGACCGGGACCAGCTCGCCCTCGAGCCGGTAGGTCACTCCCGGGGCTGTCCCCTGCGGGATCTGGGTGGGAAGGATCTGGGGGGCGGACGGCATCTTGCTCTCTCCCTTCGGGGACATGGACCGGCAGTCGCGAGCCGCTGCCCTCGACTTCGCTCATGGAAGGTATCGCGGTTGGCCGCCGGCGGGCAAGGGCGCCCGCGCGTCCCGCCCAGCGCCACCCCCGAGCACCACCGCCCAGCCACCGCCCGGCGCCACCCCCCAGCGCCACCGCCCAGCCACCCCCCAGCGCCACCGCCGGGCCACACGCGCGCACCGCGTTGAGTTTCGTTCCTACCAGCAGCGATAATCGCACCGCCATGGCACCGATCTACGTCACCGGCCACCGCAATCCCGACGCGGACTCGATCGCGGCGGCGATCGGCTATGCGGAACTCAAGGGGCGGCTGGACACGCGCAACTCCTACACCGCGGTCCGTCTGGGCGAGTGCAACGCGCAGACGAAATGGCTGCTCGAGCGGAGCGACGCGCCCCAGCCGCAGTTCCTCCCCCACGTGATGGTCCGCGCCTACGACGTGATGCAGGAGGAGTTCCCGGTCGCCAGCGAGGATGCGCCGATTCGCGAGGCCGGGCTCGCGATGGCTCGGGCGGGCCTCGAGCTCGTGCCCGTGGTCGACGGCGACGGCGCGCTGTCCGGCGTCGTGACCGAGCGTTCGCTGGCGCGCCGCTATATCCGCGAGACGCGCGATACTTCGACGCTACGGGACGCGCCGACGCAGGTCAGTGCAATCGTCGACGTGCTCAACGGCAAGCTACTCGCCGGCGAGGACAAGCCGCTGTCGGGGCGCGTGTGGGTGCAGGCGATGGACCTGACCCGCAGCGGCGTCTCGGACGGCGACGTGGTCGTGGTCGGCAATCGCACCGACGCCCAACGCATGGCGATCGAGCGGGGCGCGAAGCTGATCGTGCTCTCCAACAACTCGGTCCCTGACGACGACATCCTCGCGCTGGCCGAGGAGCATGGGACCGCGGTGATCGTCTCGCCGCTCGACAGCTACGTGTCCGGCCGCATGATCACGCTCGCGGCGCCGTGCGGCGCGTTGATGGAGCGCGAACCACTGACCGCCACCACCGAGTTCCTGGTCGACGAGATCTCCGAGCAGATCAAGGAGAGCCATTACGGCGCCGCGGTCGTGATCGATCCCCAGCGCCGGCCCGTGGGCCTCGTGACGCGGTCCGCCTTGGTGTCGCCCCCGCGCCGGCGCGTGCTGCTCGTCGACCACGCCGAACAAGCGCAGAGCGTGCCCGGGGTCGAGCAGGCCGAGATCGTCGAGATCCTCGACCATCACCATGTCGGCTCGATCGAGACCAGGATCCCGGTCACCGCCACGTTCGACCCCGTCGGATCGACAGCCACGCTGGTGGTCGAGCGTTTCCGCCAGAACGGGATGGAACCGATCCCGTCGACCGCAACGATGTTGCTCGGCGCGGTGCTGTCGGACACGATCATCCTGAACTCCGCGACCACCACCGAGCGGGACCGCCTGGTCGTCGAGTACCTCGAGCGCGTCCTCGCGATCGACGCCCCCGACTTCGGGCGCCAGATGTTCGAGGCCACCGCCGACGTGTCCGAGGTCAGCGCCGAGGAGATCATCTCCCGTGACGCCAAGCAGTATCACTCGAGCAGCGGGCACAACATCTGCATCGCCCAGATCGAGGTCGTCGGCAAGTCGCTGCTCGATCGCAGCGAGGAGCTGATCGCCGCGATGCGCAAGGCGCGCGAGAGCCGCGATCTCCAGCTCTACGCGTTGATGGTCACCGACGTGCTGAGCAAGGGCACAGACCTGCTCGTCGCCGGCGACCTTGCCGGCGTCGCCCGCGCCTTCGGCGTGCCCGGGCACGACGGCCAGATCGAGCTGCCGGGCGTCATGAGCAGGAAAAAAGAGGTCGCGCCGGAGTTGCTGGCCGCCTTCTAGTTCGAAGTGATTGAATGCCCGGGCCTTATTGATCCTGGGCTCGCGTGGCATAGGGGTAGCCCAAAAATTCGAGGAGAGGGGTGCGTTTGCGCTCTAGACGTTTTGCGGGCCTATTGGGCGCCGTAGGGGTAAGCGCGGCGATGATGTTCTGCGGAGCCAGCGCCGCCGTCGCGTCGCCCGATCACTGGATGCTTCCGAACCACTTCGCGCAGGAGCCGAACACGGCGTACTGCGAGACGAACTTCGGGATCGCCTGCTACCAGCCGTCCCAGATCCAGCAGGCGTACGACATGAACCCGCTCTACAAGGCGGGTCTCAAGGGGCAGGGCAAGACGATCGTGCTGGTCGATTCGTTCGGCTCGCCGACGATTCAGAGCGACCTCGCGACGTTTGACCAGGCGAACAACCTGCCGGCGCCGCCATCGTTCCGGATCATTCAGCCGGCCGGGGCCGTGCCGCCATACGACACGAACAACTTCGATATGGGCGGATGGGGCTTCGAGACCTCTCTCGACGTCGAGTACGCCCACACGATGGCCCCCGGGGCGAACATCCTGCTGGTCGAGACCCCGGTCGACGAGACGCTTGGCGTCCAGGGGTTCCCGCAGATGATCGAGGCCGAGAACTATGTGATCGACCACCACCTCGGCGACGTCATCAGCCAGAGCTTCGGCGCGACTGAGCAGACGTTCCCGAGCAAGTCCTCGATCCTGTCGCTGCGCAGCGCGTACTTCAACGCGCTCGTACATCGCGTCACGGTGGTGAGCGCCTCGGGCGACGGCGGCGCGACGGACGATTCGGCGCTCGACACCTCCGACGGCGCGGTCAACTATTACCCGTTCCGGGTTGACAGCTGGCCGTCGAGCGATCCGCTCGTCACGTCGGTCGGCGGAACCCAGCTGCATCTCGACGCGAACGGCAATCGCACCGCGCCCGACAACGTCTGGAACGACAGCTTCAACCCGCTCATAGCCGGACCGACGCCGGCGCCGATCGCCGGTGGCGGTGGCGTCTCGACGGTGTTCAGCCGGCCGCTCTTCCAGAATGGCGTCCGGCGGATCGTCGGGAATGCCCGCGGCAACCCCGACGTGTCCATGACCGCCGCGGTCGACGGTGGCGTGGTCATATACCTCGGCTACACCAACAACGCCTACGGTCTCGTCCCCGGCTGGTACGTCGTCGGCGGCACCAGCGAGGCCACGCCGGTGTTCTCCGGCATCGTGGCCATCGCCGATCAGGCGGCCCATCGCGACCTAGGCTGGCTCAACCCGACGCTGTATGCGCTCGGGGATGGTCCTCGGTCCGGGATCACGGACATCACCCTGGGCAACAACTCGGTGGCCGGCGTTCAGGCGCTGCCTCCGGTTGCCGGTCAGCCCTTCTCGGTCACGGGCTTCAACGCCGTGCCCGGATATGACCTGTCCAGCGGCCTCGGCACTGCCGACGGCGCGCGGCTCGTCAGCGAACTGGCCGGCTTCGGCCAGTTCCACCGCACGCGCCACTGAACCTCAGACGTGTGGGGCCGGCCTCCGGGTCGGCCCCACACGGCTCATAAGACGTTCAGTACGAACGCCGTCCGCCGCCGGTTATGTCGAGCCGACCCCGGCCCCGACCGCGCGCGCCGGCGCCTCCCCCCACAGCTGCTCCAGGCGATAGTACTCGCGGGTCTCCGGGGTGAACACGTGCACGACGACGTCGAGGTAATCCATCAGGATCCACCGCGCTCCGGGGAGCCCTTCGACCCGCCGGGGCAGCCGGTGATGCGCCGCCTTCAGCCCCTCGTGGATCCCGTCGTGGATCGCCTTCGTCTGGCGCTCGCTCCGCCCGGTGCAGATCACGAAGTAGTCGGTGTAGCCGATCATCGCCCGCAGGTCGAGTTGAACGATCTCGAGCGCCTTGCGGTCGGCGGCTAGCTCCACGATCTCGCCGGCAAGCTCTTCAGGGGTCATCGGGTTCAGGCTACCTCCCATACAGGCGGTGGTCGTCGATATAGCTCACGACCGGATCGGGGACGTAGTACCTGATCGACTGCCGGGCGCGAACCCGCCGGCGCAGAACGGTCGAGGACACGCCGATCGTCGGCATCTGGAAGAACTGGGCTCGCTCGCCCCCGGGAAGGCCGCTCAGCGCTTCGTCGACCTCGGCCCGGGAGGTGCCGCGCCGCCCCGCCACGGCGAGCGTGGCGAGCGACAGCACCCGCTCCGGGTCGCGCCACTTCGGCAGGCCGGCGGCGATGTCACCGCCGACGATCAGGAACAGCTCGCTTTCCGGCTCTCGAGAACGCAGCAGCTCCAGGGTATCGACCGTGTACGACGGGCCTTCTCGGGCGATCTCGACATCGGACACGTCGAACCGGTCATCGTCGCCGACGGCAACCCGGCACAGCTCGAGCCGGTGCTGGGCGCCGGGCTCGTCTTCGACGGGTTTGTGCGGTGGTATCCGTGCAGGGATCAGCGTCACTCGGTCGAGTTCGAGCTGAAGGTACGCCTCCTGGGCGCAGATGAGGTGACCAAGATGTGGCGGATTGAACGTTCCGCCCAGAATGCCGATCCGCACCTCGGGTCAGCACTCCGGACCGCTCAGATTTCCGCCGCGGGGCACAGCCCCGACCCGTTCACGCGCGAACGTGGCCGGAACCCTCGACGAGGTACTTGAACGAGCACAGCTCGCGCAGCCCGATCGGGCCGCGCGCGTGGAGCTTCTGAGTCGAGTTTCCGATCTCAGCGCCCATCCCGAACTCGCCGCCGTCGGTGAACCGGGTCGACGCGTTCACGTACACGCACGCGGCGTCCACGCCGAGCTGGAACGCGCGCGCGGCCTCGGTGTCCCGCGTGACGATCGCCTCGGAGTGACCGGAGCCGTAGCGGTTGATGTGCTCGATCGCCTCTTCGGCCGAGTCGACCACCCGGACGGCGAGCGTCAGCGCGTGATACTCGGTCGCCCAGTCCTCCTCGGTAGCGGCCGCCACCGGCACGCCCGCCGCCGAACCATGCGCCCGCTCGTCGACGCGCAATTCGACCCCCGCGGCGGACAGGGCACCGAGCGCGGTCGGCAGGAAATCGGACGCGACCGCCTCGTGCACGAGCAGCGTCTCGGCCGCGTTGCACACGCTGGGGCGCTGAACCTTGGCGTTGAGCGTGATCGCCAGCGCGTCATCGAGAGACGCGGTCGCGTCCACATACACATGGCAGTTCCCCGATGCCGCATACATGACCGGCACTGTCGCCACGGCCTTCAGAGCCGCCTTCAGGCCCTCGCCGCCGCGCGGGATGATCAGGTCGACGACTCCCTCCTGCGTGGCGAGCTGCTCCAGATCCTCGCGGCCGCCGGCGACGAGCGCGATCGCCCCCTCCGGCATTCCCGCGGAGAGACCGGCTTCGATCGCCACGGCAGCCAGGACCGCGTTGGAGTGCGCGGCCATCGAGGAGCCGCGCAGAACGATCGCGTTGCCCGACTTCAGGCACAGCGCGGCTGCGTCGATCGTGACGTTGGGACGCGCCTCGTACACGACCGCGATCACGCCGAGCGGGACCCGCACCTTCCGCACGTCGAGTCCGTTCGCGAGCCGGAAGCCCTCGATCACCTCTCCGACAGGATCGGGCAGCGCCACGATGTCCCTGACCTGGCGGGCGATCGCGGCGATCCGGCCGGCGTCGAGCGCGAGCCGGTCCATCAGCGCGTCGGTCAGCCCCGCCTCGCGGCCGGCCTCGAGGTCGCGGGCGTTGGCCTCGATGATCTCGGGGGTCCGCTCGATCAGATCGTCCGCGATCGCCACGAGCGCGGCGTCCTTGACGCCGGAGGGCAGGCTCGCGAGCATGCGCGCGGCTTGCTTGGCCGCGGCGCAGGTTTCGGCGACGGATGTGGCGGTGGTGGCCATCTGGCTAAAGGTTACGCGAGCGCATCGGTGTCGCGGTGGACCGCGCTAGGCGAGCACGAAGTAGTCGCGGTGGACCGCCTCCTCGGTGGCGCGCGGCAGCCGCTCGCGGACGTCCGCCGACTTCAGACCGCGCACCCGGCGCAGCTCGACCGCCGAGTAGTTGCAGATCCCCTTGCCGACCAGTTCGCCATCGAACGCGACCTCGACCGCGTCGCCGGCATCGAAGTCGCCTGCGACCTCGACGACCCCGACTGGCAGCAGGCTCGTGCCGCCCTCGCGCAGCGCACGCGCCGCGCCGGCGTCGATCTGCACCCGACCGCGCGTCGGCTTGGCGTACCTCAGCCACAACTTGAAGCTCGAGTAGCGGCCCGAGCGGGCGGGGAACGCGGTGCCTACCGGTTCGCCGGCGGCCGCCGCCAGCAGCGCACCCGGCCGCAGCCCGCTGGCGATCACCGTGGGGATACCGGCCGCGGTCGCCATCTCCGCCGCGACGACCTTCGATCGCATCCCGCCGGAGCCGAGCGGCGAGGTCGCGTGGCCGATTGCGAGCCGGTCGAGCTCCTCGAACTCCGTCACCTCGGACACCAGGCGCGCGTCCGGGTCGGTGCGGGGATCGGCGGTGAACAGGCCCTCGGCGTCGGTGAGCAGCAGCAGCCGGTCGGCGGCGAGCAGGATCGCGACCTGCGCGGCGAGGAAGTCGTTGTCGCCAAACGAGATCTCGTCGGTCGTGGTGGTGTCGTTTTCGTTTATCACCGGGATCACCCGCCACTCGAGCAGCTTGCGGAGCGTCTGGCGGGCGTTCAGGTAGTGCGTGCGCGCGCTCATGTCGAAGAACGTCAGCAGCACCTGCGCGGTCTGCATCCCCCGCTCGCGCAGGAGCCCGTCGTAGACCTGGTACAGCTTGCCCTGCCCGACCGCGCTCGCCGCCTGGAGCTCGTCCATCGCGCGCGGGCGCAGCGGCAGCGCCATCACGCCCATGCCGCGCGCGATCGCACCGCTGGTGACGACCACCGGCTCGCGGCCGGCGCGATGGAGCTCGGCGAGCTCGTCGCAGATCCGGCTGAGCACGTCGGTTCGAACCTCGCCGCGGTCGTCCGCGACGATGCTCGAGCCGAGCTTGACGACTACCGAGCCCATGATCTCGGAGAGGTTAGGAGGCCGCCGGCCCCGGCACGTGCCGCCCGCCCGTGTTTTCGCGACGAGCCCGGCGCTGCCACGCGGGCCGTGCTGCGTTCCCGGCCGCTACGTCATCCGTAGAGCTTGCCCTTGTGCGCTGGACACCACGCATTGGCGGGCACGTGGGCGCACACGTTCGGCATCGACTGCAGGTGCCTGGGCAGCGAGTGCATCACGACCTTCTTCCGCCGCGGATATTTGTCGCTGGGCTGGCAACCGAACCCTGGTCCGAGGATCTCGGTGTCGCACGCGGACTCGGCGAGGAACGTCTGGTTGTTGTTGCCGGCAACCTGCCCGCCGCATGTCGGCTTGCTCTGCTGGAGGCCGGCCGGTGAGCTCGTCAGTGTGCCGCTTGTATCGACATTCGACGCGAAGCAGTCCGACGGGCCGCCGATGAGCGTGAGCTCCGCGATGTCGCCGTTGGTCGGGTTGCCGTAGAACCCGTCGTGGGCGAACGTGTTGCCGATCATGGCATCGTCCGAGTCCTCGTAGTAACACCGGATCGTCACCGGCAGGCCGAACAGCGTGATCGAGAAGTTCGGTGTGCCACCGAGGCACGGGATCGCGTCCTTCGGCGGCGTCTCGAGGTCGGGATATGGGACGAACGCCGCTCCCCACGCGCCGTTATCGACGAAGCGGTTGTCCATGATCGTGTCGTTGCGCCCGCCCGAGATTGTCATGCCGGTCCCCACCGGGCCGGCGGCCGCCGCGCCTGAGGACGGGACGTCGGGATTGTTGTTGTCATGCACGTAGTTCTTGTAGAACACCCAGCATGTCGGAGCGCCCGCGACGGGCGGGCTGACGCCGGAAGGGCAGCTCCCGTTCTGCGGCGAGGGCCAGTCGTCGTTGTTCTGAGAGTTGGTGTCGAAGCCCTCTTCGTTGTGGTCGAACTGCGACTGCTCGACCAGCAACGAGCCGCCGGAGTTAGTGCCCGAGTAGCCGAGCGCGTTGTACTGCGCCCACGCATCGTTGATCGTCTGGTCGCACACGTCCTGGCAGGCGCCGATGTAGTACCCCGAGTCGTTGAAGTTGCTGGCATAAGTGTGGATCCACTCCCCACCGGTCCAGTTGCTCGAGAAGATTCCGTATGCCGCCGCGGTGCGCTCGCCGTTGTAGAACGTGCTCGTCGCCGTCAGGTACGACCCCCACATGCCGTGCCCGCCGATCTTGCCGCCGCCGTTGGCGCCGTTCCACCAGATCTCGTTGCCGGCGTCGCCGGCGCCCCCCAAGAAGTTGCAGACGGTCAGGTTCTCGACGTCGACCTTGTTGGCCTTCCAGACCATGATCCCGTTCAACCCCTGGGCCTTGCCCTTGACTTTCGGGCCAAGGTTCTGGTCGGCGGCACGCTTGCTGCATGCCGGTCCGCTCTTGGTGCCGTCGACGATCACCGAGTTGCGATTCATGCCGACAATCCAGATGTCGGGCTTGGTGACCAGCACGCCGGCGGCCTCGTCTGCGCGGCCGCGGGGGTGCCGACTCGAGGTCGTCTTGTAGTCGCCGGGCGCGACCAGGATCCAGTCGCCCGGGCGGGCCGCGTCAACCGCTCCCTGAATCGAGCCGTACTTACCCCGGACACCGTGGTAGGTGCCGACGAGCAGGACCTTGGCACCGGCCGCGGGCGCGATCAAAAGCGCGCACGCGAGCACGGCGAGAGCAACGATACGACGCATTCGGGAGTCTCCTCTCTCGACTGACGATCCGGCGGCGCGGCGATGCTACCTGTTGCGTCGCCTCGGAGGCTCGTAGGTCATGCATCGGTGGTAGACCGGCGCGAACCTTGTGCGCGCTGCTACTCCGGATCCAGATCGAACGCGATTCCGGCGATCTCGACCTCGTCGCCAGCCTCGAACCCCTCGGCCTCGAGCGCGCGGATCACGCCGATCCCGCGCAGCCTGCGCTCGAGGTACGCGAGCGCGTCGTCGTTGTCGAGGTCATAGCGAGCGACCAGCCGCTCGATCCCCTTGCCGGTGACGCGATAGGCGCCGTCCGTCACCTTCGCGACCTCGTACGCGCGGTCGGCGGCCGGCCGGAACACGCGGTGCTCGGCGAGCTCGCCGTCGGAAGGAGCGCTCACGTCGTCGATCCCGTCCTCCGAGAGGGCCTCGGGGACGTGCCGGGTCAGCTCCCCCACGAGCTCGTTGAGCCCGAGGCCGGTGGCCGACGAGGTCACGACCACGGGCGTGTCCGGACCGAGCCGCGCCGTCCAGGCCGCGCGGGCGGCGTCCCGGGCCGCCTCGTCGACAAGGTCCGCCTTGGACAGGGCGAGCACGCGCGGCAGCACCGACAGCCGCGGGTTGTGCAGCTCGAGCTCGCGCTCGACCTTGGCGTGGTTGGCCTCGGGGCATGATCCGTCGAGCGGGGCGAGGTCGAGCACGTGTACGAGCAGCCGCGTCCGCTCGATGTGGGCGAGGAAGTCGTGGCCGAGTCCCGCGCCGGCGCTGGCGCCCTCGATCAGGCCCGGAATGTCGGCGATCACCAGCTGGCGGTCGTCGGTCTCGAGCGTCCCGAGCGCCGGCTCGAGCGTCGTGAACGGGTAGTCGGCCACCTTCGGGTGGGCGCGCGTCAGCCGGGTCAGCAGCGATGACTTGCCGGCGTTGGGCAGGCCGACGAGCCCGACGTCCGCGAGCAGCTTCAGCTGCAGCGTGATCCACGTGTCCTCGCCCGCTAGCCCGCGCTCGGCGAACCGCGGCGTCTGATGGGTCGGCCCGGCGAAACGCTTGTTGCCGCGGCCCCCCGGACCGCCCCGCGCCACCAGCGCCCGCTGCCCGGGCGTGACGAGGTCGTGCAGGGTGCGGTCGGCCTCGATCAGCGCCTCCGTCCCCGGGGGAACGCGGATCTCGAGCTTCGCTCCATCCTTGCCGTGACGGAGCGATCCCTCCCCGTGGCCGCCCCGGCCCGCCTTGAAGTGCGACTTGCGCCGGAAGCTCTCCAGGTCGCGCAACGAGTCGTCGCACACGAGCACGACGTCGCCGCCACGACCGCCGTCGCCCCCGTTCGGGCCGCCCTTGGGCACGTGCGCCTCGCGGCGGAAGCTGAGGCAACCGTCGCCACCGCGACCGGCCTCGACGTGGATGCGCGCACGATCCTGCATCGGATCATCCTGGCATGTCCGATCCGGTGTTCCTGATCAGCGGCGCGTCGAGCGGCATCTGGAGCTGCGCAACGAGGACGCCTCGATCCGCACGTTGACGTCATCGGGCAGCGGGACCTGGTACCGCTCGCACAACGGAATGAACACCCGCTCGAGCGGGCTCCGGGTTCGCGCGAGCTTCGGCTCGTGCCGCTCCAGCGCCGTTCGGAGCTTCACACTGGCCGCCCGGCCCTGTCCGGCGATCGCCCGGAGGGCGCCGAGGTCGAGCACCTTCTGGTAGTCGGCATTGGCGAGCGCGTAACGGACCCGATCTATCGGCGCCACCGAGGCGAAGTCGAGCAGTGCCTGCTCGATCGTCGTCACCGGCAGGCGCTTGTGCCACACGCGCCGGCAATCGCGCCGGCCGTGCACCCCCACCCCAGGCAGCGACCGGCATCGTCGCGGCGTGCTCACTTCGATCGGCCACGGCTGCCTGTCGATCAGGCCGTGCCACCAGAGCGCGGTGGCGTGGCTGAGCATCGCGCCGGGGCCGGCGTAGAGCACCGCCGCGGTCAGATCAGCCTCGGAGCTCGGCGCGCGATGCCCCACGGCGTAGACGCGGGGATGTACGCGGTGTAGTTAACCGCCGTCAGCCCAGCGGCGTCACGGTACTGTCGTCGACCCCGAGCGCCACGAGCTGGTACCAGCCCACCCGTCCCGATTGCCGATCCGCCAGGGTCGCGACCCGAACTTTGGCGTTCCACTCTCGCATACGTCAGGTGCATCGCCAAAGTTCCATCGTGGGCCAAAGGATCCGCGGACCCATGTGACGAATCAAGACGCCGACCAGTGCCAAAACTGCTACTAGATTTCAAGAAGTTCCTGCTGCGCGGCAACGTCGTCGACCTCGCGGTGGCGGTCGTGATCGGCACCGCGTTCACGGCCGTGGTCAAGGCGCTCGTCTCCGACATCATCACGCCGATCGTCGCCGCGATCTTCGGCAAGCCGAACTTCGCCGCGCTGACCTTCACGATCAACGGCAGCCAGTTCGCCTACGGCGACTTCATCAACAACGTGCTCACGTTCGTGACGATCGCGGCGGCGGTGTTCTTCTTCGTGGTGGCGCCGATCACCGCGCTGATGGCCCGCCGGGCCAAGGAGGATCCGGACACCAAGGAGTGCCCGGAGTGCACGAGCGCGATCCCGCTCAAGGCGCGCCGCTGTCCCCTCTGCACCTCGCAGCTAGTTACGCTGATTAGGGGCCGGCTGCCCCGGCATCCATGGGGCCGTTCCGCCGGACGTCCATGCCCGGCGGTCGTGGTGCGCGCCTACGACTCGGACTCGGGCTCGCCGGCGACAATCGAGATCACGCGGCCGCGCCGGCCGCGGGTGAACTCCACGGTCCCTGCCGCCCGCGCGAACAGCGTGTCGTCCTTGCCGATCCCGACGCCGTCGCCCGGCTTGAACTTCGTGCCGCGCTGGCGGACGATGATCTCGCCGCCGGTCACGGCCTCGCCGGCGAACACCTTGACGCCGAGACGCTTGGCGTGGGAGTCGCGCCCGTTGCGCGAGGAGCCAAGTCCCTTCTTATGAGCCATCGTTCGCCTCCTCGGCGGCTGCAGGTTCTGTTGTTGCCGGCGCCGGCGTGCGGCGGTCCGGGAGGCCCGACCCGACGACGCCGACGACGCGCCGAGCTTGGTGACCTCGATTCGGGTCAGCTCCTGGCGGTGGCCGGTGCGCCGCTTGTAGCCGCGCTTGGGCTTGAACTTGACGATGCGGAGCTTGGGGCCGCGCTCGTGGCCGACGATGCGGGCCTCGACCGAGACGCGCGACAGCCCCTCCCCGTCGACCACGTCCGCGCCGTCCACGAACAGCAGCGGCTGCAGGGCCACCGACTCGCCGTCGCCGGCGGGCAGGCGCTCGACGAGCAGCGTCATGCCCTGCTCGACGCGGTACTGCTTACCGCCGGTCTTGACTATCGCGTACGTGCTCATTCGGATGAAGAAGTGGTCGAGGCCGACTCGGCCTTAGCGCCGGAACGGCGTCGTCCGCCTCTGCGGCCACGACGCCGAGGCTTCGATTCTAGTTCATCCTCCGAGCCATTCCCGTCGCCGTCGCCATTGGACGACGACTCCGCCGAGCGCCGGCGCGTCCACGAGCGAGGCGACCGCGGACGTGCGTCCCGCCTCCTCGATCCGCACCATGTGCTTCTCGCCGACGTAGTCGCCGCCGCCGGTGATCGAGATTATGTAACCGTCGACCTTCGCCACCGCGTCCCCGGGGCTGTACATGTGCGGCTCGACGATCTCGACGTGCACCTCCTCGCCCTCGCGGAACGGCACCGCTCGCTCGACCACGCGCTTCAGATCGTCCTCGAGCACGACCGCGAAGTGATCGAGCGGCAGGCCCTCGGAGCCCTCGAAGTGGAACCACTTGCCGGTCTCCTCCTCGATCGTGCGCAGCACGCGCGCTTCGTCGCGGGTGAACTCGGCGCTCACGCGCGGGTTCATCTGGATCAGCAGCGCCTCGTCCTTGGTCTCCTTGGCCAGGTCGCGCATCCGTCGCTCGAACTCGATCGCGAGCGTCTCCTCGGACTTGATCACGCCGTCGCCGCCGCAGGTCGGGCATGGCCGGGTCATGATCTCGCGCACGCCGTCGGTCACGTTCTGGCGGGTCATCTCGACCAGCCCGAGCGGCGAGATCTCGACCACGAACGTCTTCGTGCGGTCCTCGTCGAGGGCGCCCCGCAGGACCTTCAGGACCGCGTCGCGGTTCCGGGCCCGCGCCATGTCGATGAAGTCGATGACGATGATCCCGCCGATGTCGCGCAGCCGCAGCTGGCGCACCACCTCGTCGGCAGCCTCGAGGTTGGTCTTCGTGATCGTGTCCTCGAGCCGCGCCGCCTTGCCCCGGCCCACGAACGAGCCGGAGTTGACGTCGATCACGGTCAGCGCCTCGGCGTAGTCGATCATCAGGTAGCCGCCGCTGGGCAGATCGACCCGGCGCGACAGCGTCGAGTCGAGCACCTTCTCGACCCCGAACGCCTCGAAGAGCGGCTGGTCCTCCTCCCACAGCTCGACCTGGTCGACCAGCTCGGGCGCGGTGCGGGAGAAGAACGACACGAGCCGGTGGTGCTGCTTGGGGTCGTCGACGATCGCCCGCTCGAACGCCGAGGAGAAGATGTCGCGCACGACGCGCACCGACAGGTCGGCCTCCTGGAATACCAGTGCCGGCGCTGTTGTCTCGGCGACGCGCTTCTGGAGCACCTCGTTCAGCTTGAACAGGTACAGCAGCTCGCGTTCCAGATCCGCCCGCATGGCGCCCTGGGCAGCGGTGCGGACGATCGCGCCGGCGCCCTTCAGATCGAGCTTGGCGGCCTCCTTGCGCAGCCGCTCGCGCTCGCCGTCGTCGAGCCGGCGCGAGACGCCGACGCCCTTCGCCGTAGGGCGCGTAGACCATGTAGCGGCCGGCGATCGTGAGATCCATCGACAGCCGGGCTCCCTTGGTCTTCAGCGGGTCCTTGACGACCTGGACGACGATCTCCTGGCCCGGCTTCAGCATCTCGGTGATCTGGCGGCTGTCCCGCCCGGAGCCACGGCCGCGCCGCGGCGCCTCGACGCCCGGGAGCACGATCTCGTCGACGTGCAGGAATCCGTTCTTCTCCAGACCGATGTCGACGAACGCCGCCTCGAGGCCGCCGAGCACGTTGTCGACGCGTCCCTTGTAGATGTTCCCGACGATCGAGCGCGCTCCGCGGCGCTCGAGGTACAGCTCGGCTACGTGATATCCGGCGGCGGGCTTGGACGTCTTACGACGCCGGCGCGTTGTGCCGGACTTCGACGTGCTCTTACGGGCGCTGACCGATCCGGACGCCTCCAGGAGCGCGACGCGGGTCTCGCCCCGGTCGACGCTTACCAACACTTGCTTCTTCAATGCTCATTCAGTCCTTTATGAAAGTTTGAGTACGTTCGCGGAGGGAGCGCGAGCTTTGAGAGCTCGATCCTCCGGCCGAACACGTGCCGCGCCCTCGGTGGTGGGGGTGGGTGGGTGGGACCCCACTGTCGGGGCAGCGGTCAAGACGAAACCAATCCTCGGGTTTTCGTCGCGGCAGTCATGCGTGCCTGCACACATATTGACTGTAGAAGGCCGATCGCGATAAAGGTCACCAGAACCGAGGAACCGCCATAGCTCAGCAGCGGCAGGGGCACTCCGGTGATCGGCATGATGCCGATCGTCATGCCCGCGTTGACGAACACCTGAAACATCAGCATGGCCAGGATGCCGCCCGCGATCAGCGTCCCGTACAGGTTCTTGGACATCGTCAGGATCCTCAGCGCGCGCCAGATCAGCAGCGCGTACAGGGACAGGACGACGGCAGCACCGACGAAACCGTACGTCTCGCCGACCACGGCGAAGATGAAATCGGTGCTCGGAGCGGGCAGGAAGTGCAGGTTCACCTGCGACGCGCCCGCGGTGCCCAGTCCGGTCTTCCCGCCGGAGCCGATCGCGGTCAACGACTCCGTGATGTTGTACGTCTGGTTGCCGGGATCATGGGAGGGATGCAGGAAGCCGGTCAGGCGCTGCATCTGGTAGGGCTTGAGCAGGTGGTGGCCGGTCGCCGGCGCGACCACGAGCACGAGCACGATCGCCACCACGAACAGCACCGCCAGGCCGGTGAGCTGCTTCCACGAGGTGCCGGCGAAGAACAGGATCGCGAACCCCGCCGCGACGTATACGAGCGCCGTGCCGAGGTCCGGCTGCGGGATCACGATCATCGCCGGGATCAGCGCGAGCAGCATGATCCTGGCCGTGGTTCGCCGTTCGTGCAGCCGCCGCGAGCGGTCGACCGCGAACGCGGACACGGCCACGATCAGCAGCACCTTGCCGAACTCGGACGGCTGCAGCTGGAAGAACGGCAGTGGGATCCACCGCGCCGCGCCCTGGACGTGCGGCATCGCGAGCACGACGACGTTGAGCGCGATCATCACGCCGTACAGGCCGTACTTGTACTCGCGCAGCCGCGAGTAGTCGAAGTGCGCGAGCACGCAGCGCGACCACCAGCCCGATCCCGAAGTAGATGGCCTGGCGCTCGGCGAAGTACATGTGGTTCGCCGGGTCGAGCGACGGGCCCTCGCCCTTCAGCATGATCACCGAGCACGCGGCCAGCCCCAGCGCCGCCAGCAGCAGCAGCGGATCCATCCGCAGCCACACCCGCGGGCGGGGGACGGCCGCCACCTCGTCGGCCGGCCGGATCGCCTGGGCGCCGACGCAGCTCACAGCGTCTGCGAGTTCCCGGCACGTACGCGCCCTTGTTGCCGAAGAACCACTGCGAAAGGATCTGGCGCGCCACCGGTGCCGCGCCGACCGCGCCGAACCCGCCCTGCTCGACGGTCACGACGACCGTGATCGGCTTGCTCGTCGCGCTCGCCGGGACGAAGCACGCGTACCAGGCGTAGTCCTGCTGGCCGTTGTACTGCGCCGTGCCGGTCTTGCCGTACACCTGCTCGGGGAAGTTGCCGAACACGTCGTCCGAGGTTCCGCCCGGCTGCGAGGCTCCGGCGCGCAGGCCGGCGAGGATCGTGTCGCGGTAGAGCGGGTCGATGTCGATGTGCCGCTTGGGCGAGGGATCGAACGAGCGCAGCACGAACCCGTCGGCGCTCTGCACGTCGAGCCCCATGTGCGGGGTGACGATCGTCCCGTCGTTGGCCAGCGCCGAGTACGCCACCGCGAGCTGGAGCGGCGTGACCTGCACGTCACCCTGGCCGACCGCCAGGTTCTCGTTGTCGCCCGCCGACCACGGCCGGTCGGTCCCGTCGGCGATCCCGCAGCCGCCCGGCGGATGCTTCTGGCTCCGATGCCAGCCCTTCAGCTTCTTCGGCCCGGTCGTGACGCCGTTGGTGTACTTGAACGGGCCGGTGGCGCTGTCGCACTCGGCCTCGAGCTCGTTGCGGTTCGAGCGCCAGGCGGCGTCCGGCAGGGTTCCCGAGGTCTCGTCGGGCAGGTCGATCCCGGTCTTCTGCCCGATCCCGTACTCGCGCGCCCACTTCTGGAGCGGGCCGCCGTTCGGAGCGGGCGAGTTGGTCAGCACGCCCAGGTTGTAGAAGAAGTCGTCGGAGGACACCTTGATCGCGTTCACGAGGTCGAGCGAGCCGTCAACGGCGTTGCCGGCGTTGTGCCGGCACTGACCGCTGAAGCAGTACTGGCCGGTGTCGTCGAAGATGCTTCCGACGCTCCACGCACCGCTCTCGAGCGCCGCGGTGGCGGTGATCGGCTTGAACGTGGAGCCGGTCGGGCCGGCGCTCTGGTAGGCGCGGTTGACCTGCGGATCGCCGGAGTTGGGGCCGAACAGCGAGTTGTAGGTCGAGTAGGGCACCGGCTTGGTGAACACGTTCGCGTTGTAGGTGGGCAGCGAGCCCATCGCGTAGATCTGGCCGTTGTCCGGGTTCATGGCCACGAACGCGCCGCCGTTGGCCGGATAGTTCGTGTCGATCGACTGCTGGAGCGCCTGCTGGCCAACCTCCTCGAGCTTCGCGTTGAGCGACAGCTTGAGGTTGTCGCCGGCCGTGCGGAGCGGTCTGCGACTGCACGCCGACGAAGTTGCCGAACGCGTCGACCTTCACCTTCTCGGCGCCGTCGACCCCGCGCAGGTAGCGGTCGTAGGAGGCCTCCAGGCCGGACTGCCCGACCGAGTCGTTCTCGTTGACGCCCTTGTAGTAGGGGTCGAGCGTCTCGGGGCCGGTGATCCGGCTGACGATCCCGAGCACCTGGGAGGCGACGGTCGCCGAACGGGTACGTCCGCTGGTAGATCTGCTGCACGGTCACGCCCGGGAACGAGGGCTGGCGCTCGGAGATGTACCAGAGCTGCGGGCTGGTGATGTCGCTGGCGACGGTGGCCTCGCCGTAGGAAAGCTGCACGTATCCCTGCACGACGCGGCAGGCGATCTCGGACATGTGCAGCAGCCCGTGGCCGTCCACCGGGCACGGCTGACGCTTGGTCGGCAGCGCGAGCACGCCGGCCAGGCGGTCGTACAGCAGGGCGTCCGCCTGCGGCGGGTGGGCGAGGTTCTTATCGGTGATCGGCACCGGCAGGTTCGGCGGCGAGATCTCGACCGCGTAGGCGCGGCGGCTCGAGGCCAGGATCTGGCCGCTCGAGTCGAGGATCTCGCCCCGCGGCGCCGGCACCTCGACGTTGCGGACGAAGTTCACGCTGGCGGCGTGCGCGTACTGGTTGCGTCGAGAGCACCTGCAGGAACCACAGGCGGAAGAACAGGATCGCGAAGATCGCCAGCGCGACCGTCCCGATGATCGCCACCCGCAGCGCGAGCTGCGGCGTCAGCGGCGGACGATCCTCCTGCGGGATGAACTGCAGGCGCTTGTCGTCGGGCAGCTGGGTCATCGCGTCTGAGGACGGGTGACCCCGCCGCGGCGGGCCGCGCCCTGCTGGAGCGGGCTGAGGCCGCCGGTCGTGTACGCGCGCCGCCGCCGGCGCCGGGGATCCTCGGGCAGCACCGGCCGCATGATCCGCCGCACGAGCGCGTACACCGGCAGCGCGAGCAGCGTGTCGACCAGCACGACGATGAAGATCTGCTGGAGCAGCAGCAGGCTGACGGGCGCGTCGACGCCGAGCAGGAACTGGATCACGGCCATCCCGAGCCCGGCGAACGTCGCGGCCAGAGCGCCGGCAGCGAGCGGCACGAGCTCGTGCGACGGGTCGCGCAGCTCGTGCAGCCGGCCGGCCCAGTAGCCGATCACGATGTACAGGAGCGAGGTCACGCCGAGCGTCTGGACGAGTACGAGGTCGATCAGCAGGCCGGTCGCGAACCCGAATATCGCCCCGGTCATCGAGCCGCACAGCAACCCGACCGACATCACGATCAGCGGGGTCAGGTCCGCGCTCACGCCGAAGATCGACACCTGGGAGACGGCCGACTCCTGGATCACGACGCCGAAGAACCCCAGCAGGACCAGGCGGAGAGGGAGCTTGACGCGTTGCTCACGTCACGGCACCTGGGCGCGCTCGGTGCCGGGCGCAGGACGGGTGAGGATCTGGACGACGTCGACGCTGCGCAGGTTGGCCTGAGGCGAGACCTGGATCTCCCCGTTGTTGAGCAGCTGGTTCTCGTCGACGGGCAGGACGTTGCCGATCGGGATGTTTGCCGGGAAGTAGGACTCGAGCGAGCCCGACTTGAATCCGGCGGTGACCACCAGCTGGCCCTGCTGCGGGCCGTTCTGGACCTGGCCCGGGTTCGGCGGCTGGAGGTACTGGAGCACGAGCTCGTCCGGGTTGCCGACCGCCGGCACGAGCTCGCCGGTGTCGCCGTTGGTGTCGAGCACCCGCGCGGTCACCGACAGCGTGTGGTCGGTGATCAGCGTCACGAACGAGGCCGTCGCCGAGACCTCGGTGACCTCGCCGACGAGCGCGCCGTCGCCGATCACGGGATCGTGCAGGCTGACGCCGTCGTCGGTGCCCTTGTCGACGCTGATCGTCTGGTACCAAAGCGTCGGATCGCGCAGGATCACCTGCGCGGTCACCGGGTGGTACGAGCTCAGGTCGAGGCTGGTGTCGAGGTGGAGCTCGGCGCTCAGCTGCCGAGTTCAGCAGCAGCGCCCCCTTGGCCTGCGCGTACTCGTTGGTCAGCCTGCGCGACCTGCTGCTGCAGCTGCTTGACCTGGGTCTTGGCGTGGAACGTGCTCGAGAACCAGCCGGCGACCGAGCGGACCGGCGCCAGCACCTTGCTCGCGCCCTGCTCGACCGGCGAGAGCACCTCGACTACGCCGCGCTGGACGTTGTGCAGCGGGCTGTTCGGCTGTCTCGCCGAAGTAAGCCGTGAGCAGGATCAGGGAGACAGCGACGAGCAGTGCGAGAACCGCCCGTCTCCGCCGAACTTGCTTGTCATGCACGGATGTCGTGTCTCCAAGTTTTTGCCTGGCGCCACGTCAGCACTGCTCCCAAACTAGTACCGACGGCGCCGGTTGCGTGAATTCTTGCTCGAACGGTGGATCGCTTCGAACTCCTCCAACGACCTCCCCGAGCCGACCGCGACGCACGTCAGCGGCGACTCGGCCAGATGCGCGGGCATCTGCGTCTCGTGACGCAGGCGCTCATCGAGCCCCTGTAGCAGCGAACCACCTCCGGCGAGCATGATGCCACGATCCATGATGTCGGAGGCGAGCTCGGGCGGGGTGCGGTCGAGCGTCTCCTTGACCGCGTCGATGATCTGGGTCACCGGCTCCTCGAGCGCCCCCCGGATCTCCTCGCTGGTCAGGACCACGGTCTTGGGCAGACCCGAGACCATGTCGCGGCCGCGGATCTCCGCCTGCACCTCTTCCCCGAGCGGATACGCGGACCCGATCTCGAGCTTGACCTCCTCGGCCGTCTGCTGGCCGATCAGCAGCTTGTACTCGCGCTTGACGTAATTCATGATCGACTCGTCGAGTTCGTCGCCGCCGACCCGGATCGACTGCGAGACGACGATCCCGCCGAGCGAGATCACCGCCACCTCGCTGGTGCCGCCGCCGATGTCCACGACCATCGAGCCGGTCGGCTCGCCGACCGGCAGCCCGGCGCCGATCGCCGCCGCCATCGGCTCCTCGATCAGGTACGCCTGGCGGGCGCCGGCGCTCAGGCAGGCCTCCTCCACGGCCCGCTTCTCGACCCCGGTGACCCCGGACGGCACGCAGACGACGACCCGCGGGTGCGCCCAGCGGTTCTGGTGGACCTTCTGGATGAAGTGCCGGAGCATCTCCTCGGTGACCTCGAAGTCGGCGATCACGCCGTCCTTGAGCGGGCGGATGGCCTGGATCGTCCCCGGGGTCCGTCCCAGCATGCGCTTGGCCTCGATCCCGACCGCGTGGACCTCACCGGTGCGGGAGTCGACCGCGACCACGCTCGGCTCGGACAGCACGATTCCGCGCCCGCGGACGTACACGAGCGTGTTCGCGGTGCCGAGATCGACCGCCATGTCGCGACCACCGAAACCGGTTAGGTACGTGAAAAAGCCCATAGCTAAGCGAGGTAGGAGGTAAGCAGCGGACGGGGTACTGAGTGCCGGAGGCCACGCCACGCTGCCAGCGCCGTCCGATCCCGATTGTACGGGCTCGCCCCGCCGGAGGATGGGCGCCGTGATGCGTTTCGGCCCGCTCAGCGCGGGTTGTGCGGAGTTGCCTCACCCGCTGAGCAGCCCCGGCGCCAGCTCCAGCAGCGTCGTCACGGGCAGTCCGACCACGTTCAGGAAGTCGCCTTCGATCCCCGCCACGAGCGCCGCGCCGCGCCCCTGGATCGCGTACGCGCCGGCCCGCTCGCGCCATTCGCCGCTGGCCAGGTACCAGTCGATCAGCGCCTCGTCGAGCGCCCGGAACTCGACCGACGGTGCTCGCCGCGGCCGTTCGCGTGCGGCCCGTCCTCGATCAGGCACATCCCGCTGACGACCGTGTGGCGGCGCCCCGCCAGCGCGCTCAGCATCGCCCGCGCCTGCGCCTCGTCGGCGGGCTTGCCGTACAGCCGGGCGCCCAGGCTGACCAGCGTGTCGACGCCGAGGACGAGCGCGCCGGGCATCCGCGCGGCCACCGCGGAGGCCTTGCGGAACGCGTTCTCGAGCGCGACCTCGTGCGGCGGGCCGTCCTGCGAGCTCCTCGACGTCGGGCACCTCGACCGTCGTACTCGACGCCGATCTGGTCGAGGATCGCCCGCCGCTGGGGCGAGCGGGAGGCGAGCACCACGCGGCTCACGCGAACCGTCAGGAACAGCCCGGGCTCAGCCGAGGTCCGGGAAGAACAGGCCCACCTCGCGGGCCGCGGACTCGGGCGAGTCCGACCCGTGGACCATGTTCTGGCCGACCTCGATCGCGAAGTCGCCGCGAATCGAGCCCGTGGTCGCCTTCAGCGGGTCGGTGGCGCCGATCACCTGGCGCGCCGCCACGACCGCCTGCTCGCCCTCGAGCACCATCGCGACCAGCGGCCCGGATGTGATGAACGTCACAAGCTCCTCGTAGAAGCCCTTGCCCTCGTGCTCGGCGTAGTGCTGCGCGGCCAGGTCGCGGCTCATCGTCAACAGATTCATCGCGGCGAGCCGCAGCCCCTTGCGCTCGAACCGCGCGATGATCTCGCCCGAGAGGTTGCGGGCAAAGGCGTCGGGCTTGATCAGGATCAGCGTTCGCTCCATGGGTCTCCTTGTGGGCGCAGCGTGCGCCGGTCTGGATCGAGTGGCGGCCGGAGACTTTAGGGCGTCAGACTGCCCGACGGGCCGCCGCGCTCGGCGGGCGCGGGCGTCGGAGCCGGCGCGGCGCCGCGCTCGGCGCGTACGGCTTGCGCCGGCGACCGGCTGCTCGGCGCCGGACTCGCGGCGCCGGCGGGTGCGGCGAGGCTGCGGAGCCGCGCCGGCGACCTCGGCCTCGCAGAACGGGCAGATCTTCCACATCGGGTCAAGCGGCTTGCCGCACGCCGTGCACGGGTCCTTCAGCTTGCGCATGCAGTTCGGGCAGCGCAGGAAGTCCTTCTCGACCTCGTAGTCGCAGTACGGGCACACCTGGTAGCCGAGCTCCGCCAGCCGCGCCTCGGCGGCCTGGATCTCGAGCTCGCGCTCGCGCACGTCATCGAGGTACTCGGGCGGCCGGACGATCATGTAGACGATCGTCCCGACGAACGGGAACAGCGACGCGGCGGTCGCGCACCCGACCAGCAGCGAGTCGGCGATCCGGCGCCGGGCGTCCGCGTACGTCCAGTACACGAGCGCGAGCCAGACCACCACCAGGAACAGGATGATGAGCTCGACGACAGCGCTGATCGTGCCGTTCTTGATGCCAAAGACCGTCAGAAAGGGCATTAAGCGTGCGAGTTTAGTGGTCGGTGGCGGTGGAGCGTCGCGGTGGGCGCACGTCGAGTATGTGGATCCTCACACGAAGGCGCGCGCAGTGGCACACAACTTCGGCGGGTCAGAGATATGTCCTGCCGAACAGGTAGCCGATTCCGAAGAACACGAGGATCACGAGCGCCACGACGAACGCCACGAGCGCGACCATCGCCAGAAACCTCGGCTGCCTCTCCTCCTGTCGTCCACGGCGTCAACCGGCTGGCTCACAGCATCGAGGCGCGGCCCGCACCGGCCGGGCGGAGCAGGTCGGCGACCAGGTAGATCGAGCCCGTGGCCACGACCAGCCCGCCGGGGCCGGCGAGCTCACGGGCGCGCTCGAGCGCGGCGCGCGGGTCGCGGATCACCTCCGACGGCGGCCCGCCGAGCTGGCCGGCGAGCGATTGCAGGGTCGGCGGCGGCAGCGCCCGCGGGTTCTGGCTTGCGGTCAGGACGAGCGCGTCGCACATCGGCAGCAGCGTCGCCAGCATCGCCGCGGCGTCCTTGTCGTCGAGCACCGAGACGACCGCGACGACGCGGTCGTGGCCGGCGGCCCACGGCTCGGCCAGAGCCTCCGCGAGCGCGGCCATCCCGTCAGGGTTGTGGGCGCCGTCGAGCAGCGTGATTGGATCCTCGTCGATCGCCTGTAGCCGGCCCGGCACGAGGATCTCGGCCGCGGCGGCGGCGACCGCATCGGGGTCGAGCTCGCCGAGGTACGCCTGCGCGGCGGCGCGCGCGAGCGCGAAGTTGCGCCGCTGGAACGATCCGAGCGCGATCAGCGGCACGCCCGGATCGGCGCCGGCGTGCACGATCGTCGCCCCGCGCTCGGCGGCGATCCGCTCGGCGACCTCCTCCGCGTCGGGGTGCAGGCCGTGGCCGAGCACAAGCGTCGCGCCC
>CAWJVJ010000004.1:0-97126 GCA_963846265.1 uncultured Solirubrobacterales bacterium | reverse complement strand
GTTATTCCAAGAATTCGCCCAAGAAACAGCGACGGACCCGGTCTCAGACGAGCGGCTCATGATCATCTGGTCCCAGGTAGAAGCTGGGACCGAGAAGGAGAGCCCGACTCCCCTCAAAGACGTCGCTGCCGCGCAGGACGTAGTTCATGGCCAGCGCAGTGACGAAAGTTGTCACGGCAACGCTTGCCTGCAGCTCCAAAGATTGCGGATAAACCTGGGGGGAGCTCCGCAGCGAGTTCGGCCAAGTGGTTGAGAAGTTATTGAGTTCGCTCGGGAAAATGCCCGGTCCAACGATAGACAGCCATTAACAATTCCGGTTCCAGCTTGCGGAATAGCTCGCTGCCGGCACGCGGGCCGCCTCGATGGCATGTTCCGTCTCGGCCAGGTTCTCAAAAATATCCCGCAAGGTCGCGTCCAAACTCAGCGGAAAATCGACGGCGACAGCCGAGTTCTGGTAGTAATCGCTCAGGGAATAGCTCATCGCTTCCACGGGTGCATCCAATTCGGCTTCGATGCGTGGCGGTTCTCGCTCGGCGACCTCTTTCATAACGCCATCACAATAGTTCAGCTTGGCGAGCTGCTCGGGCCAGTCGCTATAGTCGCGGCGCCGATCCGATCCCGGCGTCAGCCATACCGCAAAGGTCTCGGCCCAATCTTCATCCGGATGCTTCTGGGCGTACCAACCCGGCAGATGGCGGACAAACTGCCGCCGAACGGTTTGGGACGATATTCCTCCACGTACGGCTGCATCATGGAACCAAAATGTGCGGCCCAATCCTCCCTCTCGTAAAGCTGATAGGCATAGTTGACAACATGTCCCATTTCGTGCCGCAAATAACGCAGCAGTTCCGCTGGCCTGGACCCTTCGACGTAGCCGACCATCTCGGTGTGCATGCGAAGCAAATCGGCACGGGCCAGATAAAACGGAATCGCGATGGCCGTGCTGCCGAAAGGGACACCCCACTCGTCGGAAAGATAGTACTTCGGTTTCAGGCGAGAACCGCGCTGGTCGAGCTCCGTGTCGATACCACGAAGGGAGGCCTCCAGAGGCGTGCCGCCAATCTGCAGGTTGAGTTCGCGGATAGGCTTAAGGCTAATCGGATCTCGGAACGCGTGTACTTCTTGAAATGACATGGCGATCACCCTCGGCAAAAGTTGCTGGGCAAAGCGAAGCTTGATCTTTATTAATATTATCCCTGACATGAAAGAAGGTGCCGCATACTTTGGTAATCGTAACAATCGGTTTATCGGCACCGCTGTCGTCCCCCCCAAAATGACGAGTCGCAGGTGATCTTGGCCAGGGACATGCTCATGCCAGCCAGTTCCTACCTCGTGAAAGGGTCCGCCATGCTCAACATTCCGGGCCCCACAGCCGCTACTGCGACGGCATCTCCCGTCGCAGTTTTCTCAAGGCCGGCACCTTCGCTTTCGGTGCCACTGCTTTCAATATGGTGGACATTCTGCGGGCCGAGGACCGGGCGGGAACGTCGCGCCGCATAAAGCCGTCATCAACATCTATCTGGGCGGCGGACCGCTCACATGGACATGTGGGACATCAAGACCGAAGCTCCCGGGAATTCCGCGGCGAATTCAATCCGATCAGCACCAGCGTCCCCGGCATTCAAATCAGCGAAATTTTCCGCGAATCGCGCAGGGATGCACAAGTGCGTGGTCATCCGCTCGTTGTCGGCTGCCGGGAAGATCATAGCCCCGTTCAGTGCTACACCGGTTATCCAGCGGACTCTCGCCGCGACCATTGGCGGCCGGCCCAGCATGGGTGCCTATCATGCCGGCTCCAAGGCACTGTCGATGCCCGGTGCCGCCGTTCGTGGCCTGGCGCCCGACATCAGCATGCCCCCTAGCGGATCCAGGCCAGCCTGGCTTTCTCGGCCCCGCTACACGCCGCGTTCAAGCCGGACGGTCCCGGGCCTGGAAAATATGACCCTGACGGGATCTGCATAGATCGCCTCAACGACCGCCGGCGAATGCTGGAAAGTATTGACGATATGCGGCGGGACGTGGATTTCAACTCACGTCGGGCCTCGATTCCGCCCAGCGCGGGCCTTGGACGTGCTTACGTCCAACAGGCTCGTGCAGGCTCTGGATATCACCCGTGAACCTGCCGCCAGTTCGCGAACGCTACGGCGATGGCAAGCCCTATCAGTTCCAGGACAACGGCGTTCCGACGGTCAACGATCAGCTGTTGGTGGCCCGCCGGCTGGTGGAAGCCGGCGTACGGTGCGTCACCTTGACCTATGGTCGCTGGGACAGCCATGGCCAGAACTTCGACTTTCATGCGCGATCACGGCGGCAAGCTCGACCAATGCCTCAGCGCCTTGATCGAAGACCTGGACGTGCGCGGCATGCTCGACGATATCACCGTAGTGGTGTGGGGCGAGTTCGGCCGGACGCCGCGTATTAATCGGCGCCGGCCGCGATCACTGGCCGCAGGTCAGCTGCTGCCTCCTGGCCGGCGGCGGCATGCGCACCGGGCCAGGTCATCGGCTCCACCAACCGCCTCGGGGAAACCGCAGCCAGCCGGCCCGTCACCCACGGCGAAATCCTTGCCACGATTTACCATAACCTCGGTATCGCGCCGAATACGACCATTAACGACCCCACGGGCCGGCCGCATTTCTTGACCGACAAAGCGGCGCTGCCGGAATTGGTATGAGTGCAAGACGTAATTTCTAGACGACAAAAAACCCAGGGTTGCGGCGAAGCGCCCCTGGGTTGTTTTTTTTGCCTTTGAAGTTGGGTTACCTTGATGGCGAAGAGTTCCTTTCGAGCGGTATGATATTAAAGGAAGCTGGTTCGTTTGGTGCTCCAGCGATGACACCGAGAATTACCTTCGGCCATGGAGCCCGACATCTTGCTGGGACTGGGCTTTCCCAGGCAACCGTTGAGGGTGCTATTGAGGCAGCTATACGCTCTCAGCCGGACACCGGTAATCATTGGGGATGGATACAAGTTGGCGGACAGTGGATTGAATACCGCGCTGAAGTATTAGCTGACGGCAGCATAAATATAGGCACTTACTTCCCCGTACCCGGCGTTTTAAGGAATCGATAGCCATGTCCTCCGTGCGATTTAGACCAATGACCGGCGCTGAAACCAATCTCGTAGAGCACCTCCTCCGACCCGATTTCCCGGGCAAAGAGGAACTGCTCGAGCAACTGCATCACAGTCGCGTCAGAGTCGTCGACGAAAACGGCAGTCTGGAATTCGAAATCCAGACGCCGATCCGAGTGGCCGACGTTGAAAGAGGCGTCCTGACGGAAGGCGAGTTCCGAGATCAAGACGGGGGAATGGGTTATGTGCTGTTGCATATCGCTGAAGGCAAAATGAAAGAGACTCGAGTTTTATAAGGGTGACGGTTCCAAGGTGCTTAAGTTACCTGCACCATCTGAAGTCGAAGTCTTTGCAAGGCGCTTTGTAGTGGAATGAGCGCGCAACCTTGCGAAATCCTCTCCTGTCCAGACGCACGCCACGATTTCTCCGCACAACCGTTACAACCCTCATTCCCGCCCCTAACCGCTTCCGTTTGCGCAATCTTTCCATCTTTGCAATTGACAGCCTATTGTCAAAGGGTATCCTGGAATCATCGCTTGCGACGGTCGCCTGATCGGGCACGCAATTACCCGTGATCACGCGATACGCGATGTCCTGGCGGCAATGACGCTCGATCCCGCGCGATGACCGCTCGTTCGTCGAATACGCGAACATCAACAAACTCACCATCATCGACGGTTCATACGCTGCACGACCGTGCCCGTCCGCGCGATAGGACGCGTAGAACACAGCCAGATCAAGCCGCTCGACGGTCTCGATCACGAACCACGCCAAATGATCGGCCGGCAACCAATCCCGCAACGACGGCGGCATCAAAAACGCCTGCTCGCGGTCGCAATCAATGAAGTTCTGAGCCATCCCCGAATTCCATTGAACGGCCCGGACGGAACGACCTTTGCGCGACAGCCACCGCGCATAGCGAGACTGGGGGCCTTAGCGCCGACAGGCGCGACTGGACATCAAACCGGGTCCGGCCGCGGACGATCGCTCGTGTGGCAAAGCGGTTTGACACGTGGTGCTGGCCCGAACCGGGGGTTCACCTTGATATGCGCGTTTGGTGCGTGCGTGATTTCGGAGCGCTCAGGCCCCGGCTCTGAGCACGTGGAATCGGGTTAGTTCTCGGCGTCACGCATGATCCAGCCGGGTGAGTCGAGCCGGATTGTCTTGTCGCCGAGCAGCTCCCGGAGCGTCTCCTCGAGCGAGGAGAGCGATGCGGTTCCCACTTGCTGTTCCCATTGCTCGCGTAGCTCGTCGAAGATGGTCTCGCCTGCCTGCAGCATCGCGAGGCCGCGATCGGTGACGCGAATTCTCGTCCGGCGGCGATCCGTCGGGTCGGGCTCGCGCGTTACATAGCGACGTTCCTCCAGCACGGTGAGGGTTTTTGCGGCCGCTTGCTTTGTGACGGACATCCTGCGGCCGAGCTCTGACGCGCTGTCGGCGCCTGAGATGATCGCTCGTAGGGCGAAGTCATGGACAGGTCGGACGTCCTCGTACCCGCGGTGGGCGAGTTCGGCGGTGGCTTGGTCCGCGAGTGTTCGGAAGCCGGCCAACAGCAGTAGGGCCAGGTCGGCCCCGGTCCTATACGACATGCACCGAGCATACGCGCGCTAGTTGACATCGACAACTAGGTTGGCTATGTTGGTAGACAACCTAGTTGTCGATAAAGGAGTTCTTGCGATGACCACCATCACACCCCCAGGCGCGACGATTCCCGGCGTCAAGCACCATCTCGCCGACCTGAATGGGACCAAGCTGCACTACGTCTCGGCCGGCGACTCAGGCTCGCCGATCCTGCTCGTCCACGGATGGCCAGAGACATGGTGGGCCTTTCGGAAGCTGATCCCGCTGCTCGCCCAGGCACACCGTGTCTTCGCGCTCGACCTCCGCGGCTTCGGTGACTCGAGCAGCACCGACGGCGAATATGGCGAAGCGGTCGCTGCCGAAGACCTACACGGTCTGGTCGAGCACACCGAAGCCGGTCCTGTGCACCTGCTCTGCCAGGACGTCAGCGGCGGCACCGCATTTCGGTTCGCGGCCACCCACCCCGCTGACGTCGTCAGCTTCATCGCGGTCGAGACGACACTGGCTGGGTTCGGCCTCGAGGCCCTGGCCGACGTAAACGGCTTCGGTTCGTGGCACGTCGGATTCCTGGGCGCCCCCGGAATCCCCGCGATGCTCCTCCCGGGCCACGAGCGCGAACTGCTGGCGGGCTGGGCGTATCCACTGATGACGGCCACGCACGACACCGTCACCGATGACGATATGAATGAGTTCGTGCGCACGTACGCCCGTCCCAACGCCTGGCGTGGAACAGAAGGCCTCTACCAGGCACTGTTCTCAGACAACGGAGCGACCAAGGCCCTGGCGCAGGCGCACCCGATCGCAGTCCCAGTGCTCGCCGTCGACGGCGCCAGCCACCCCTTCACCCAAAACACGTTCCGCCAAGTAGCCGCCGGCGAGATCACCGCCGCGCACATCCAAAACGTAGGGCATCTCGTCGCGCAAGAGGCCCCAGAACAGCTCGCTGCCGAGATCCTCGAGTTCACCGGACAAGTCGACGCCGAGTAGCTAAGAAGTGAGGCGAGCTCATGGGAGCTCTGCCACGGTTGCGGTCGTCCGCGAGCGGACGGCGACGTAGCGGGGAATTGCAGAAGCACGACCGACCGGACGGGGCGAGCGCGGCCCTGCAAATCGCGAGGTCTGCCTGGCTTTGCCGCCTTCTTCTTGATCGTTGCTGTGCTCACCTAGCCGCCGCGTGGGCGCCGGACGTCGTCAAGTGGCTCGTCGTCCCGAGCGACGAGCAAACTGAAGCTGTCGCGCGCCAATCCGAGACCGAAGCCACACGGCTCACTGGCGCCCTTGCCCTGAGTGCAGCCCGGCCGCGAAGTAGGCTCCGCAGATGACCGATCATGACCGGACGGTGCTGGTCACGGGCGGGACGGGGTTCCTCGGAGGCTGGTGCGTCGCAGAGCTGCTGCGCCGTGGGCACGCGGTCAGGACGACGGTGCGCGACCTGCGCCGAGAGCCCAAGGTCCGCTCTGCGGTGGCGGCGGCCGGTGTCGAGGCTGGCGAGCGGCTCTCGGTGCTCGCCGCCGAGCTGACCGCCGATGACGGATGGGCGGCGGCGGTCGACGGGTGCCGGTATGTGCTGCACGTCGCGTCGCCGTTTCCTGCCACGCAGCCCAAGGACCCTGACGAGCTGATCGTGCCGGCTCGCGACGGGGCGCTGCGCGTGCTGCGGGCCGCGTTCGACGGTGGTGTCGAGCGCGTTGTCCTGACCTCGGCGCTCGCCGCGATCCACTCCTCGCGAGCGTCCACGCCAGAGGCGCCTTACACCGAGGCCGACTGGACCGACGGTGCCGATACGAGCCTCACCCCGTACACGCGTTCGAAGACGATCGCCGAGACCGCCGCGTGGGAGCTCGCGCGCGGCGCAGGGGCCGAGGGCCGGCTGGCGGCGGTCAATCCGGGCGCGATCATCGGGCCCGTTCTCGGCGAGGACCGCTCGTACTCGCTGCAGACGATCGAGCGGCTGCTGCGCGGCATGCCCGCGGTCCCGCGCCTGGGCTTCCCGTTCATCGACGTACGCGACGTCGCTGACCTGCATCTGCGCGCGATGATCGAGCCCGCCGCCGGCGGTCAGCGCTTCATCGCCGCCGACCGCTTCCTGTGGCTGCAAGAGGTCGCCGCGACGTTGCGCAAGCGGCTGGGCGATGACGCGCGCCAGGTGCCCACGCGCGTCGCGCCGAACTTCCTCGTTCGCGCAATGGCGCTGTTCGACCCGGGCGTGCGCTCGGTCGTCGGCGACCTCGGGCGCTATTCGGCCTACTCGAGCGAGAAGGCCCGCACCACGCTTGGTTGGACGCCACGCCCGATCGAGGACTCGATCGAGGACTGCGCCCGCAGCCTGCTGGGCTGAGTGGCAAGCGTCCCACGGTTCCCGCTGGCACATGCCACTGGCGACCCGCGAGGCGCGGCGCGTAGATCGCCAGGATCGCGCTGCACACCCCGCTGCACGCCGGGCTCGCGTTCCTGCGGATGACGATCGCCAACTTCGGTGTCGCCATCGCCGTGCCCATCGTTCACCCGCCCGCAGGCGCGAGCGCAAAGTGAGTCCGCTCGGCGCTTCCCTTTGCCGCCCCGGCGACACTCTCGGCGAGGCTGCCGCGATCCGGCAGGCGACAACGGGCCCGAACCATGCCTGTGCCGTCAGGAAAGGAGGGCTGTGAAGACACGACAGGCAGCGAAGCCGCCGAGGCGGCCGGTCTCGACGGATTCCTTCGCTCCGATCTCTACGGCGGCAAGGCGCGTGGCGGCGCGTGATGCGCGGCTAGCGCATCGGGCGAAACGCGTTGCGCAGGCTTTGGGCCAGGAGCTCCGGCTCGGCGACCGCGGGAAAGTGCCCGCCGAGGTGGTGTTCAGCCCAAGAGGTGACGTTGTAGTAGCGCTCCGCGAGCTCACGAGGTGGCTTGGGAAACGGGACTCGTTCGCCGCCGAAGATGCTGATTGCTGTCGGAACCGGCGACACATCTCCAGCCGGGAGCGCCGCGCCGGCGAGGTGGCGATGCGCCCAGTAAGGCAGCAGGGACGTGGCGATCGTTTCGGTGGTCCAGTAAAGCGTGAGGGTGGCGAGCAGCAGCTCGCGATCAAACGCCGAGCTGCCATCTTGGCGAGTGCTGCTCCACGCGACGATCTTCTCGCCAATCCACGCTGCCAGTCCGGCGGGACTGTCTGACAGGCCCGCCGCGAGCGTGCCCGGCTTGGTGGCGTGCTCGTGCATGTAGCCGCCCTCCTCCGCGGTCCAGTCCTGGACGGCGCGCGCGAAGTCCTCCTCATGCGGGGTCCGCGGCCCAGGTGCAGCCGCCAGGCCGGGAGTCGCCAGGTGGATCGCGGCGACGGCGTCTGGTTGGTCGCGGGCGAGCCAGGCGGTCACGCCGGCCCCGAGGTCGCTGCCGTGTGCGACGAAACGTTGATATCCGAGGCCGACGGTCATCAGCTCGTACCAGAGCCGCGCCACTTGTCGTCCCGTCATTCCCGTGGGCGGGGGCGGTCCGCTGAACCCGTACCCGGGCAGCGACGGAACGACGACCGTGAACGCGTCCGCGGGGTCTGCGCCGTGCGCACCCGGGTCAGCAAGCCGGGCAAGGACTGGTAGGTACTCCAGGAACGACCCGGGCCACCCGTGGGTGAGTAGCAACGGCATGGGGGTCGGGCCGCGACCTTCAGCGTGCACCAGGTGCACGACGTGACCTCCGACGTCGACGCGCTGTTGGCGCAGAGCGTCGAGCCGGCGTTGAAGAGCGTCGGTGTCAAACACGCGCCAATCTCCCAGCAGGGTGTCGAGCCAGTCGCCCGGGACGCCTCGCTCCCAGCCTCCTCCGAGGTCGACGGACTTTCGATAGCCGTCCAGCCGGTGGCTGAGCGCGCGCAGCGCATCGGTCGGCAACCGACTGCGCTCTTCAACGACTCGCAGTCGGCTGTGATCATTCACGCGGCCGATCCTTACGTCGGATTGGCAGGTCGGTGGCAGCGAGGCCTGCTACATAGATTCTGGCTTGCTGACGCGCGAGTTGGTCCCAGTCAGCTGCGTGCGGGAGTGGTTGGGCGAGCATCGCTCCGGCGATGATGATGTCGATCGGGGTGGCGTCTGCTCGGATGGTTCGGTCGCGGCGTCCGCGTGCGAGTACCTGCTCGAGCAGGCTCCTGATCTCGGTTCGAAGCGCGATGATCTTCTCGTCACGGATGACGGGGCCGCCGTGAAGCGGCAGGATGAACTCGTTGCGAGCCGCGATCGTTTGTTCGAAGAATTGCTCGAGTGCCTCGGGGGCCGGCTTGTCGCTTAGGGCGGCGGCGCGCGCGTGTTGCAGGACGAGCTGGAAGGAGCGCAATGTCAGAGCAGTTAGGAGGGCCGGGCGCGTCGGGTAATGGCGGTAGAGGGTTCCGATTCCGACGCCAGCCTCGGCGGCGATCGTTGCCATCGGGACTTTCTCGCCGTCGCGCCTGACCGCGATCGTGGCGGCGGTGAGGATCCGTTCGCGGTTGGCTGCGGCGTCACTTCGCAGTCGCTGCGAGACGGGCTGTGCCTTTGTCGGTGCTTCGGACATTCCCGGAGGTGATCGTGCCAGGTAGCGACACGGGGGTTTGCTTCTGTAGGCTCCCAGATCATAAGCGGACGATTTCGACCGCTTAGCCCACGATAGAGGAGCGCCGATGAACGACACCCCGCCTACCAAGTCAAAGCCGCCAGGACCGATCCCCGCCGACGACCTCAGGCGGGTCCTCACGCACGTGAGCCCCGACACCGATCACTCGCTGCCTCACCTTGGCGTGGTTGGCGACACCTACACCATCCTTGTCTCCGGCGCTGACACCGCTGGGCGCTACACGTTGATCGACATGCACGTCCCGCCGGGCGGCGGGCCGCCGCCCCACCGTCACGACTTCGAGGAGATGTTCACCATCCTTGACGGCGAGATCGAGCTCACGTTCCGCGGCGTCAGCGCCGTTGCAACGGCCGGCGAAACCATCAATGTGCCCGCCAACGCCCCGCACGTCTTTCGAAACGCCTCCGACTGGCCTGCGCGGCTGCTGTGTCTGTGCTCGCCGGCAGGTCAGGAGGAGTTCTTCAAGGAGGTTGGCGTTCCGGTCGCGCACCGAACCGAGGCTCCGCCGGCGCTCGACGATGCCGCCACCGCCGCGTTCATCGCCAGGGCGATCGCCCTCGCCCCGAAGTACAAGACCGAGTTGCTGCTCGGCGAGCCGAAGCCCTGATCCGCGAAAAGCGAAAGACACGGCCGTGAGTCATCACCAGCGCGAGGCCCTTGACCAACTGCTGCGAGACGCTCCGCTCGATCTCGGCGGCGACGTAACCGAGCAGCGAGTCATCTTCGAGGAGATGATGGCGGCGATGCCGGTGCCCGCCGATGTCACGACATCGTCCGGGAGCCTCGGCCGGATCGGTGTCGTCAACGTCGAGGCCGCGGGGACCGACCACGCAAAAGTCATCTTCTATCTGCACGGCGGGGCGTACGCGATCGGGACAGCGGCCTCGTCCGTCGGTCTCGCGTCGGACCTCGCGCGTCGCGCCGGAGCCCGGCTGGTGACGATCGACTACAGGCTGGCGCCCGAGCATCCGCATCCCGCTGCGATCGATGACGCCGTCACGGCCTACCGCGGACTGCTCGACAGCGGTGTCGCGGCGTCCGCGATCGGGATCGCCGGCGAGTCCGCGGGTGCGGGCCTAGCGGCCGCGACTCTGATCGCGCTCAAACACGCTGGGCTACCGCAACCGACCGGGGCGGTGCTGATGTCGCCCTGGGTGGACCTGACCCTATCCGGGGACAGCATCAGCGCGAAGGCCGCGGTTGATCCCGCGCTCACCCCCGAAGGTCTCCGCCGGCGAGCCGTCGACTACGTGGCCGACGGCGACCGAACGGCGGACCTCGTCAGCCCGATCTTCGCCGACCTGACCGGGCTCCCTCCGCTGCTGATCCAGGCCGGCTCACACGAGATCCTCCTCGACGACGCGACCAGACTCGCCGCCCGCGCCGCCGCCGCCGACGTCACCGTCACACTCGAAATCACACCGGGCGTCCCACACGTGTTCCAAGGATTCGCCGCGATGCTCGACGAAGGCGACGCCGCCCTGACCAGCGCCGGCGGGTTCATGCGCGCGCACCTCGCCGGTCCGCGTCCATGAGACCTTAGGCAGGCCTCCGCCGGCTGTCGTGTGGAGCAGACCGCCGACGGGTGTGATCTGCGACGACGAATGCAGGTCTCGCGTCGCGATGAGGTCGTCCCGGCTCGTCGCCACGAGCGCGGCCGGCGGCCGCCGACGCGGGGCCGTCGCCTTGCGTCCGGTCCACTGGTGCCGGAGCGGCTTAGTTGGCATTGGGGGCTAGCCAGCGGTCGAGGTCGTGAAGGACTGCCTCGATGGCCGGGTGGAGCTCGTCGGCGATCTGGTCTTGGGTTTGGCCGTTGAGTGTGCGCTGTCCTGCCTCGGTGATGATGATCTGGAACACGCCGGCGAGTGCGATGCCTTGCAGCTTGGCGATCTCGGGCGTGAGCGTGCTGCTCTGGCTGATCGCGGCTGCAATGGTGTTGGCCTGGCGGTCTGACATCTCGAGCGAGAGGCGGTGGACGGTGGGGCTGATCGCGGCCAGGTAGCCGAGTTCGCCGCGCCACTGCTCGGCTGGGACGCGGCGGATCCCCTCGACGGCATCCAGCACGAGTTCTCGGATGGCGGCGGCTGGGGAGGTTCCGGCCGCCCGTGTTCGGATCAACCGATCGAGCTCCTCCTGGAAGTCGCGATCGAGGTCAGTGACGAGCTGCTCCTTCGTCTGGAAGTAGTTGTAGATCGTCTGCTCAGAGACTTCCGCCGCGCGCGCCACATCGCTGACCGCTACCTGCTCATAGCCCCGTTCGGCGAACAGCCGGGCGGCCGCGTCAGCGATCGCGCGGCGCGTGCGCGCCTTCTTGAGCTCCCGCAATCCGACCTCGGCCATCGGTACCAGCATACCATTACTTGATTGGACTACAAATTTAGAGTAAACTCAATAACTGTTGGATGGACGTACTACGAGAGGAGCCAGCGATGGCCACCACAGCCGACAACACCCGCCGGACAGCTCACCTGCTCCAGCTCATGAGCAAGGGCGACGACGCGTTCAACGCCCGTGATTGGGAAGCCGTCGACGCGGTCCACCACCGAGACATGATCGCCTTCGTCACCGGGGTCGGGGAGCCGATCTACGGATCGCAAGCGCACTCCGCGGCGATGCAGCAGTTCCTTCGGAGCTTCCCTGACATGCACGTGAACACGCCGTACCCGATCCAGTTCGGAAGCGGCGACTGGATCACCGTGGTCACCAACGTCACCGGGACCTTCACCGGCGAGATGACCCTTCCCGACGGCAACGTGATCGCCCCGACAGGCAGGGCGTTCGACCTCGAGTTCGGCCAGACGACCAAATGGGACCGCGACCGGCTGATCTGGATCTCCGCCTTCTGGGACTCCGCGCTGCAAGCCAAACAGCTCGGCCTCGCCTAGCCCATAACGGGTGCCGGCCGGCACGCGTACCGCTCCGCGAGGCAGCCGGAACTCCCAGTTCGAACCCAAACCGTCCACCCCACGGGAGCATCGGCATGATCCTCATCACCACCGCCGGCAAAGTCGGCTCAGAAGCCGCACGCCAACTCGCTCAGCGAGGAGAACCAGTCCGAATCCTCGTCCGCAACCGCGAGAAAGCAACCCTGCTGATGCAGGCAGGAGGAGACGTCTACGTCGGCGATCTCGACGTGCCCGCCAGCGTCGATCAAGCGATGCAAGGCGTCTCGCGCGTGGTACTCGTCACCCCGCCCGTCGTACAGCAGGAGCTGACCGTCATCGACAGCGCTGTCCGCGCCGGCGTCGAGCATGTAGTGAAGATCACCAGCAAAGCCTCGGCCGACTCGCCGATCGCCCGTCGCCGCAACCAGACCCAGATCGAGAGCGCGCTGATCGCCTCCGGCCTCGGCTACACGTTCCTGCGCAACAACGCCTACATGCAGAACTTCCTGATGATGGCGCCACTGATCAAGAAGACGAACAGCTTCAGCAACGCAACCGGCGAGGGCCGCATCGGGTACCGGCAACGACTTCGCCGCGGCGTTCTCCTAAACCCCCGGCGCCCGCTGGATCGATCGCCTCAACCAGCAAGCAGCGTCCCAAAGTCGAAGCGGGTCTTCCGAGTGACCCTCGCGGAGACTCGCCGCGGGTGGAAGAGCAGGTCTTCCCGGCGACGAACGCGCGACTGCCCCGCACCAACTTGGGCAGCACGGTGATCGTCCGGGAGACGGCCGGTCTTTCGGCAACGTGACAGCCGAGCGACGTCGATGCACCGCGAGCAGACAGGCAACGGAGGCCGCCATGCACGCCGGCCGCTCATGGGTTCTAAATGGCTAGCGCCAGAGTGCGAGCCGTCCCGGCAACTCGGTTCCGAGCAGGAGAGCCCGAGTTCGCTCAGAAACCCCGCCCACGACCAATTCATGACGTCGAGCAACCCACCACGCATGGCCAGTCACGTTCCCAGCCCGCGCCGTTTGGAATCGGTCGGGTCTTACCGGCGGGAGACCCGCGCGATCGCCGCCCTAGCCGTGATCGCCCTGGTCGCCGGCGTCGTGTCCACCACGCTCGCGACGCATTTCTGGGGCCGCCACGCCCTGCTCGCCGGGCTCGCCTCCAGCGCGATCGTTGTGATGCTGTCGGTCGCGCTCGTCAGCGAGGCGCTGGAGCGTCGCAGGCGCCGACGCTGGACAGTGCTCGCGCAGCAGGTGATGATCGAGCTCGTCGGCAACGCGCGACTGGTCTGGACCGTGGTGATGGAGCTGGCCGACCTGATGCCGTCGGACGCATTCACGAAGGCGTCGATTGACGCCGGCACCCGCGCGGTGCGCGACACTCCGCGCCTGGCCGAGGCGATCCGCCAGTTAGGCCCGGGTCGGCGTAGCCGTGCAGGTCAGGTCGGCAGATCCCGCAAGCCGCGACCACGTTCACGTGGTCAGGGCGGGCTCGGGTGGCCACGGACCCCTCGAACCCCATGCCGATCAGCCTGCGCCGGGCGGTACCGCTGCCGTGGGGATGGCGTTGTCGATGAGCACTGCTGCGATGGCGGCGGCGGTGGAGAAGGTCGAGGTGTTGAGGACTCGGCTGCGGGCCGAGGCACCATCTAGGAGCTGCGCCAGTTGCTCGCCGAGCTGTTCGGGGTTGGTGGCGCCGGCCTCGCGGGCGGTTTCGGTGAGCCGCGCGGCAAGGGCCTGCTTGTAGTCGCGGGCGTATACGCGTGCGGGGTGGCCCGGGTCGTGGATTTCGACGGCCGCCGCGATGAACGGGCACAGCGGCGGGTGGATGTCGAAGGCGGCGAGGAGTCGTTCGCGGGGTGTGAGGTCGGTGCGGTCGAACACCTCGGGCAGGATGTCGGGATCGAATCGGCGTAGGTGTTCGGCGATCAGCTCGTCCTTGCCGGGGAAGTGCTGGTAAAGCGTGCGCTTGGACACTCCGGCCACCGCGCAGAGCCGGTCGATGCCGGTGGAGTTGATGCCTTGATCGCGGAACAGTTGGTGTGAGGCGCTGAGGATGCGTTCTCGGGCGCCCCTGCCGCGGCGGAGGCCTTGCGGCCCCTTCTCCAACTCCGTCATAGGCCTAGCGTAGCTCAGTTGGTACTGATCGGTGTGCATAGCTTGCATCCCGCTCGATCAACTGATACGTTAACCACTCAGATCGGTGTACATAGCATCGGCTACCAACCGAATGGAGTAGGTATGGGAAAGCACGATGGCATGACCAGACTGAGCGGAAAGACCGCCGTGATCACCGGCGGCGCTACTGGCATCGGCCGCGCCGCGGCAAAGCGCTTCATCGAGGAGGGCGCGTTCGTCTTCATCTTCGGCCGCCGGCAGGAAGCGCTCGACGCCGCTGCGGCCGACCTCGGGGCCAACGCCCGCGCGGTGCAGGGCTCCGTCTCCGATCTGGACGACCTCGACCGACTCTACGCGGCGGTGAAGGCCGAGCGCGGAACCCTCGACATCGTCTTCGCCAATGCCGGTGCGGGAACCCAGCTTCCGCTCGGCGAGATCACCGCCGAGCACATTGACGAAATCTTCGACACCAACGTGAAGGGCTCGATCTTCACCGTCCAGAAGGCGCTCCCGCTGATGGGCGAGGGCGGTTCGATCATCCTGACGGGATCGAGCGCCGGCACCACGGGCGCCCCGGCATTCACCGCCTACAGCGCGAGCAAAGCGGCAGTGCGCAACCTCGCGAAGACCTGGGCGCACGACCTGAAGGGCACCGGCATCCGGGTCAACGTGCTGACGCCCGGACCGACAGCGACCGAACTCGCGAAGGAAGCGCTCGGCGAGGAAGGCCAAAAGGCCTTCGCCTCTATGAATCCGCTCCAGCGCATGGCCGAACCGGCGGAGATCGCAGCGGCGGCCGCCTTTCTCGCGTCGCCGGATAGCAGCTTCATGACCGCCAGCGAGGTCCACGTCGACGGCGGCCTAGCGCAAATTTGACCCGCTACGCCCGGCCGGTCACTCCATTCGAAATTCGGAGCCCGTCGGGCGTACTGAACCAAAGGAGAACATATGAGCTACGCAATTATCGGCTTCGGCAACATCGGCCAAGCTCTTGCCAAGGCGTTTGCCCGAAGCGGCATCGAAGTATCCGTTGCAACCACACGCGACCCGGAAAGCTTTGCATCTGATGCGGCCGCGATCGGACCCGAGATCATTCCCACAACACTGGCTGAAGCCGTCAAGGCGGACATCGTCTTTCTGGCTGTCCGTTACGAATCACACGGGGATGTCGCGAAGGCGCTGCCGAGCTGGAAGGGAAAGACCATCATCGATGTGACCAACGCCTACGGCGTGTCCCCTGAGGAACTGGGAGGACAGCCTTCCTCCAAGGTCGTCGAGCAGGCCTTCACTGGTGCAAAACTGGTCAAGGGCTTCAACCATTTGGTCGCTGGCGTCCTTGACCAAGACCCGGCCGTGAATGGCGGCCGGAGAGTCGTGTTCCTGGCGAGCGACGACGACGACGACGCAGCAGCGGAGATCGGAGCGCTTGCGGAAAATCTCGGGTTCTCGCCGATCCAGCTTGGCGGGCTATCGGACGGTGGACTGCTCGTCCAGGCGCGCGGAGATACCTGGGGCCAACTGATCTTCAAGGACTTAGTCAAGTTTGACTGAGCTGTGGTGGCGAGGCGCCTGCGCCCCGGGCCGTTCAGCGGCTCGCGGCGCTCAGCTTCGCGTTCTGGGCAGCCCGCAGCAGTCCGGCCGCGGCGAGAGCCGGCCTGCCCTATCACCGCTTCGCGTCCCCGCAACGCTTCTGAGCCGCGCCGGTGATGCCGCGCACAAGTTCCGCGCAGCGTCCACCCGTTGGGTCGCGTCGATGTCGCCTGAGCTCAGCGTCCGGTCCAGCACAGACGGTGCGACGGCCGACCCTGCCAACCCGCCATCATTCCCTTGTTTGCCGATCTCAGAGGACTGCCCCCGACATTGATCCAGGCCGGTTCCAACGAGATCCTGCTCGACGATTCCGCTCGGCTGGCCGCCCGTGCCGCAAGCGACGATGTGGCGGTCATTCTCGACGTGACACCCGGGGTGCCCCACCTATTTCAGTCGTTCGGCGCCATGGTGGAGGAGGGTGATCAAGCGCTCGACCGCGTCACCGCCTTCCTATCGACGCACCTGGGCGCAACGGTGCCCGCCTAGATAGGCATGATGCAGTCTGGGCTCAAGCGCACGACGATCCCGACCACGTGAACCCATCACCAAGGAGCCGGCCATGTTTGACCATGTGAGCCTTCGAGTCTCTGACCTACCGTTTGCCGTTGGCGCTCTCGGTGCCGGGCTGCGAGAACTCGGGATCGAGCAGACTGCCGACACGCCGAGCTTCGCCAGGTGGGGGAACTTCGTCCTCATGCAGGACAACGACGACCGTCCGCCTACCCAGCGCGTCCACGTTGCTTTCATCGCGAAGGCGCAGGCCGACGTCGACCGCTTCTGGCAGGCGGGTGTTGACGCCGGCCTGGTCGATGACGGACCTGCGGGCCCGCGTCCGCACTACGCCGACGACTACTACGCGGGTTTTGTCAAGGACGCTGCCGGCAACGGCTTCGAAGCGGTTTACCGCGACGGCGATCGACCCCGCGGCAACATCGACCACGTCGCCATCCGGGCCAGCGATCTGGAGGCGTCAACCTCGTTCTACGCGACGGCGGGTGCGGCCGCAGGGCTGACGATCCGCGGCCAAACCGCGGAGCGCACGGGGTTCTCGGTCAGCGGACCCGGTGGTGTGTTCGGGGTGTTCGCCGGCGAGCCGACCGAGCACATCCACATCGCCTTCTCCGGCGACGACGACGCGGTGCGGAGGTTTCACGCCGACGCGATTGCGGCCGGCTATCAGAGCAACGGCGAGCCCGGCGAGCGGCCCGACTACCACGACGGGTACTACGCCGCGTTCGTGCTCGATCCCGACGGGAATAACATCGAGGTCGTCAACCACAACCGCTAGCCGCGCCAAACCGGCGGGGCGTGCCAAGCGGTCTAGCTGCTTTCCAGCCGTCGTAGAGCCGACTGGTCAACTACCCGGCGACGATCTGGGGGATCGACTCCGGACGCGCCATCGTGCTCAGTTTCCGTATGCCCAGTTGGCGTGGCTCGTTGAGAGCCGGTTTGATTGTCCATGTCGCCCCGAGACCGAGGACGCCTGTCCGTGGTCGCTTCTCCACAACCCACAGCTCTCCTCAACGTGACCGAGCAGGCACCGCGTCGAAGCCTGACCCCCAACTAGTGACCATCGACGCGTTTGGTCTGTGATGGCATGGCTTCTGTTACTGGTGACAAGCAAAGCGGCGCTTTACGTGTCCGAATGAAAGCTAGACCTGGCACCCTGCGCGAACTTGACTCGGGGCGACAAGTTTTTGACTTGACACGCCATATGCCAAGAATGGGGTTTACGCACGGTTGGAGTGGGAACAGCATGGCCGCATCCGACGCGAAAGAGACGACCATGAGCCAGCAGCAAAAAGACGCACTCAAGGACATATTTCGCAACGCCCCGCTCGACATCGGAGGCGACCCGATCGAGCAGCGTACGAACTTCGAAAAGATGCTGAGCGCACAACCGCTCGCCGACGACGTCACGGCCATCCCCGGAGAGCTTGGCGGCGTGCCCGTCCTGAACATCGAGACCGGCGAGTCGAGCCACGACGCGGTCATGCTGTGGTTTCACGGAGGCTGGTACGTGATCGGTTCGCCCAGGACATCCGCGGGATTGAGCAGCGACCTTAGCCGCCGAGTCGACGCGAAGGTCATCTCCGTCGACTACCGTCTAGCTCCCGAGGACCCTTACCCAGCGGCGGTGCAGGACGCAAGAGCTGCCGACCGTGGTCTGCCGGACAGCGGCGTGGACCCCGGGTCCATCGCGACCGTCGGCGAGTCGGCGGGCGGTGGTCTGGCGGTGGCATTGCTCAACGTTCCGCCGCGCAAGCGTCACCCCGACAAGTCCGCCGATCGCGCGCAGCAGTGGGCGACGATTCAGCCGCGGCTACGAACGACGCTCGAGGGGTACATCGAGCAGACACGCCTCTCGTTGCGGCCCGCGACGATGGTCCGCGTCGAGGCGGTCCTGCGCGAGTTCGCCGTCTGGCTGACCGCGGAGGCACCCGAGGTCGCTGCGGTCAGGAATCTTCAGCGGGCTCACATCGAGCGCTACAAGCGTCACCTCGCGCAGAGGCCATCGGTCCGTGGCCGCGGGCGGCTCTCGACCATCGGCCTGGCCGACCAGCTCGGCACGCTCCGTGTCTGCCTGGAACGACTGAGCGAGTGGGATGGCGAGGACGCCCCGGCGCGCGTGCGGATGTTCGCCGGTGACATCCCCCGCCGCGATCAGCCGCTCCCCCGGTTCATCGACGACGCCGACGAGGTCGAAGGCGTCCAAGGGATCGACGAGAAACAGCTCGAACGAGTCCGCGCCGATCTGTCCGAATATGGACAGGTCGGCGTCGGCTGGGCAGACCCTGGGAAAGAGCGAGCCGAGCCTCTAACGTTGCTGCCTCGATGAGCGAGACCGACCCGACCGGCGCCGCGCCGGCCCGCCCCACCGTCGCCGGCGAGAGCGACGTCACCTTCCCGCGCCTGACCGAGGCGCAGATGGCGACGATTGAAGCCGCCGGGCGGCGCGAGCAGGTGAGCGCCGGGCAGATCCTCTTCTCCCCGGGCGACCTCGACTTCGACCTGATCGTCGTCGCCAGTGGCTGCGTCGAGATCATCGACGCCTACGGCACGCCCGGTGAGCGTGTCATCGTCAGCTACGGCCCGCGCCAGTTCGCCGGCGAGCTGAACCTGATCACTCTCGAACCGACGCTGCTGACCGCGCGCGTCGCGGCCGCGGGCGAGGCGATCTTCGTCAGCCGCAAGGCGCTACGCGCCGTCGTCTCCCACGACACCCGGCTTGGCGACATGATCATGAACGCCCTGGTCAGCCGGCGGGCGATCGTCATCGAAGCCGAAAGCGGCGCCCGGCTGATCGGCCACGGCGGCGACCCGGGGACGCGCGAGCTGCGCGAGTTCCTCACCCGCAACCGGGTGTCGCACCGCTTCATCGACCTCGACGGCTCCGACCTGACGGCGCCGACGCCCGACGGTCGGCCGCTCGCCGAGGACGACCTGCCGCTGCTGATCGGCGGCGACAAGATCCTGCGCGCGCCGACGATCCTCGAGGCGGCGACCGCGCTCAATCTGCGCGCCCCCAACAAGACGGCGAAAAGAGCCTGGGACACGCTGATCGTCGGCGGTGGCCCGGGCGGCCTCGGCGCCGCCGTCTACGCGGCGACGGAGGGGCTCTCGACGATGATGATCGACTCGACCGCGCTCGGCGGGCAGGCGAGCACCTCGTCGCGGATCGAGAACTACCTCGGCTTCCCAGCCGGCATCTCCGGCTCCGAGCTGGCCGAGCGGGCGATCGCGCAGGCGCGCCGCTTCGGCCTGCGCACCGCGGTTCCCGAGCGCGCCCTCAGCCTCCGCCACGAAGACGGCCGCTACGTCGTCGCCCTCGACAGCGGCGACGAACTGGCGGCGCGAACCGTCGTCCTCGCCACCGGCGCCAGCTACCGCCAGCTGCCGGTCGACGGCTGCGCCGAGCTGAACGGCGCGGGGGTCTTCTACGCGGCGACGCTGGTCGAGGCGCGGATGTGCGGGAGCGGGCCGGTGGCGGTGGTCGGCGGCGGCAACTCGGCCGGCCAGGCGTCGATCTTCCTCTCCGGCACCGCCGAAAAGGTCTTCCTGCTGCTGCGCGGCGCCGACCTCGGCGCCTCGATGTCGCAGTACCTGGTCGACAAGATCGAAGCGATCGAGAACATCGAGGTGCTGCTCCACACCGAGGTGCGCGAGATCCACGGCGACGCCGTCCTCGCCGGGCTGACGGTGGAGGACAAGCGCGCCGGCGAGCGCCGTGACCTCGACGTCGGCGGCCTCTTCATCTTCATCGGCGCCGACCCCTGCACCGAGTGGCTCGACGGCCAGGTGGCCAAGGACGACGACGGCTTCCTGCTCACCGGCGGCGAACTCGACGTCACCCACCTCGACGTCGACCCGATCAACGGCGGCCGCCCGTCGATGCCGCTGGAGACGAGCCTGCCCGGCGTCTTCGCCGTCGGCGACGGCCGTACCGGCTCGATCAAGCGCGTCGCCTCGGCGGTGGGGGAGGGCTCGATGTCGGTGCGCCTGGTCCACCAGTACCTGGCGAGCCAGGCGGCCCTCGGCCGCTCCTAGGTTCTCGGCCGCGCTCGAGGTCCGCGCCAGCACGACATGATCCGGCGCATGAATACGGTCACCAGGCATCGCGAACCTCCGTTGCGGCGCGGACTTTGGCGGCTGAGGTCAAGCCCGGCTTGCTCGAGGTCGCGACGCTAGCCCACCCAGTCGGCGCCGTCCTCACCCAACATCAGTGAAAAGCCAAGCATCTGACGTCAGCCACCTAGGCGCCCGAGCCACCGACCGGACCGTCCAAATCGCGGCGCAACTTCTCGACGAGACCCTCGAACAGCGGGTAAGCCCCTGAGCCGTGGGCCTGGTGGATCGCCGGCCTCCACATCTCCCACCGCTCGACAAGGGTGCGCCCCAGCAACAGCTTGATCAGCTCCAGGTCGAAGGCACCCCAGCGCTCGAGCGCGGCCAGCTGCTCAAAGTAGTCGAGCTCGCGGTAGAGCACCCACGCTTCGGGGGCATCCGCGGCAACGTACGCGGCGAAGGCGTCCCGGAGCTCGTCGGCGGACTTAAACCGCGCGACCATCCGCCGCGTCTCGACGAGCGCGTCCTCGTTCCAACGCCGGAAGAACTCGGCCGCCATCTGCGCCTCCCGGCTTCTGCGCGTCTCCCGCGCCTGCTGTGCTGCAAACACCGCTGCGGCGAAACCTCCGAGCAGTCCGATGGCCAGGATGGACGTGGCGATCGCCGTTACCGCGGCCCAGTTAACAGCCACGATCAGCAACGTTCATCTCCCATCTCCCGCCCTCGACCAGCCTCCGCCATAGGGCGATCACGATACGAGGTCGGGCTGTCCCGGATCACCGGACCGTAGGCCCGGACCCGAACGGACCCTCCTTCGCTGGTGTGCCAGCGGTGAAGCGGCCACGTCGGGCGTCGCGCCAGGACCATGCTCGCGGCGGGTGCGCTACGCTGACTGAGTCAGATAGCGAGGGCAACCCGAGGGCGAGACCTTCATCTGAACGTCCCCTTGCCGCGAAAGCCGCCTGATCTTCTGATGGCCGAGAGTCCACCTACGGGTGGGCTTTCCGCGTTAACAGGCCCGCACCCGCCCCTTTTTGTTGCGCGGCGCCTCGCCAACCCCCTGGATCAGGGCAGGATGTCGGTGAGCGTCGCCGTGAACTGGTCGCCCGACTCCTCGAGCTCGCCCTCGATGTGCAGGCGTGCCGGGCCGGTCTCCGTCCACAGGTCGAGGAAATAAGCCCAGCCCGGCAGATCCGGATCATCGGACTTGGCGACCGCTTCGACCCCGTAGACCTCGCGCGGCGGCAGCACCAAGGACTCGGGGCAGTCGTCCTCGACGCGACGCCGCAGGTCCTCGACGCTGAGCCGATCGCCAGACGCAACGCGGAGCTCCTCGTACTCGCCGTCCACGACAAGACCGACGACGTCGTCCAGTGCCCGGTACATCGGCTCGGGCATCAGCTCGAGCGATTCGACGATCTCTCCCCGTCCGCCCAACTCGTGGCTCGGCGTCAGGTCGAGCCGGCCGTAGAAGTAGTCCTCGCACGCCGCGCGCGCCTGACGGCGGATGCTCTTGGATAACCCCGCGGCGCCGAGCGCAAAGACCGCCGCATCGATCGCCTCCTCGAGCGTTCCGTGGCGGCGCGTGAGCTGCGCGGTCATCGCGCGACCGTGCTCCGTGTCGCGCGCCATCGATGAGCCGTCCAACAGAATCGAGGGAGCGTCGTGGCGGCTGTAGCCCGGGCAGGCCCGCACCGCAGAATGAAGGACGATGAGGTGGTCGCCCATTACGCTCGCGGTGATCGATCGCCGGGCGTCATCCGGATAGGCCAGCTCGCCGAACGGGTGGTAGTAGCGCTTGCCACGACTATGCATCCTACGAACACCGAACGAGCCCCGCCGCCGTGGCGGGACGGAACGGTGCCGCCATCCGACGAGAGCAGCAACGCGCGACAGCATGGTAGAGGTCGACACCGTGGCCGCTTTGCACATCGCCGGCTATGGGCCGGGATGCGGGAATGTGGCCCGGCGAGCGGGCTTGGTGGGCATCGTCGGTGCGAATTAGCATGGCGCTGTGCTCGAGCTACAGCCCGGACTTTGGCACTGGCAGTCGCCGCACCCGCACTGGACGCCTGGTCGGCGGTGGCCGCAGGAGGTGTCGTCCTACGCGATCGACGACGGCGAGCGCTTGCTGCTCTTTGACCCGCTCGCCGTGCCCGTCGCGCTCCTCGCGCTCGCGCGGGAACGTGAGGCGGTGATCGTCCTCACCGCGCCGTGGCACGAGCGCGACGCGCAGGCGCTTGTCGAGCGGCTTGACGCCGCCGTGTTCGCGCCGCCGCCCGACACCGCGCAGGACCTGATTGACAAGTACGCAATCACCGCCGAGCAGGCCGGTGATGGCAGCCCAGATTTGCGGTGGCTTCGTAGCGGCGGCGGTAGCGCCCACTGGTACGCGGACGGCGATCGGCTCCCATTCGGGATCAAGGCGTACGCGGGGCGCGAGCACAACGACCTCATCCTGTGGATCGAGAGTGTCCGCGCGGTCATCGCAGGCGACTCGCTCGCCGACTTCGGAACGGGGCTCACACTGAACGAGTGGTTGCGCGGGCGCCTTACCCGCGAGCAGGTCGTCAATCGACTCCGGCCGCTGCTCGAGCTGCCAGTCGAGTTCGTGCTCCCGGCGCACGGAGCGCCGACAGACCGTGCGGCGCTCGAGCGCGCGCTCTCCTGACGGCTGACCTCCATCCCGTCGGCTGGGTCGGCGAGTTACTCGAGTGCTCGCATTCGCGGCAAAGCAGTCGCCGCACCGGAGACGAGCGACAGGACTCGCTCGCTAGATCGATTTCCGCGTCCCGAGTACTCCGACGGCGAGAAAGAGACCGTCAACTCGTGCCGCTGCACTGAGGATTAGGCTCGGCTCGCGTGATCGAGTTGCGTCCAATGACCGCCGATGATCTCCGCTTGGTGGCTACCTGGCTGCGTAAGCCCCACGTCGCCCGCTGGTGGCTGGCGGACACCACGGTAGAGGCCGAGCTTGAAGAGCTGAGCGCTCGCGTCTGCGGGACCGGCGATCGTGCAACGCGGATGCTGACGATCCTCGAGCGCCCCAACCGAGAGGTTCACAGTGCAGTGGGTATCGGCTGGTGTCAGTGGTACCCGTACGACGCCTATCCAGCTGAGGCCGAAGCCCTCGGCGCTCACGCCGTGGACTGCGGAATCGACTACGCGATCGGCGAGCCCACCGCTATCGGACGCGGACTGGGAACCCAGCTGATCGCCGCCCTAGTAGCCGAGGTTCATCGCCACAGGCCAGGCTGCGGGGTGATCGTCGACCCAGACGCGCGCAACGCAGCCTCCCGCGCGGTGCTCGCACGCAACGGCTTCTCTCTCATCGCGGTCCGTCCCGTTGCCAGCGAACGCAACAACAACCCCATGGCGATCTACCGCCTACCTGGCACCGCCGTGACAACATCGTGAGACCCGCGCGAGGTACCTCGTGGCCAGCCATTGCCGAACGGGCGTCGCGGAGCGCGCCGAGTTCGAGCGCGAGACTCCCGGACCAGCCCATCAAAGAGTTGTCGATCTTGAAGGACCGCGGTGATCCGAGACGGTCCACGGCGGGGATCACCTCTCAGGCCGGTTGCCGGTCAGGGGTTCGCGTAGCGGGAGCACCGCCGGCCCGGTCGATGACGCGTAGCTCGTCGAGGCTGTGGGCGAGGGTGCGGCCTGCAAAGGCGCCAAGGACGGCTGACTCGGTCTCGTTGGTGAGCCTTGCGAAGTGGTCGGCTCGTCGTGCTCGCGTCCGGACCCGGCGACGCGCTCGACCGGGCACAGCCGATCTTCGACGCCATCGGGTCGAAGACCGTCAGGCTCGACTCGGAGGCCGCCGGCGGCCGATCAGCGGCGGCCTGTGAGTTTCGTCAGGAGGAGTTCGACGGAGCGTTCGAGGTCGTCGAGGGTCGCGTCCTCGACGGAAGTGATTCCGACCTTGCGGTTGATCCAGCCGTTGATCTCGCGGTGCGTGCTTCCGTCACGGCGGGTGAGCTCGGCGACGAGCCGGTGCCGTTCGTTTCGCAGCCGCGCGCGCTGTTCGAACGCAGGTGCCGAGTGTGGGCGAGGCTCTGGATCTGGGTGTGGGGCGAGGCTGGGTGCGGCGGTCGCGCGTTGCTGGCCGGCCGACGGGGCGGGCGTTCCGAATAGAGTCAGCTGGGGGGTGACGTAGGCGCTCAGTGGCTCGAACGCGGGGGTCTCACCGCGCTCTGACTGGAGCAGGTCGGCGCGGTCAAACTCGCCCGCGTCTTCCTCGTCGGCTCCTCGCAGCGCGTGGCGGAGCTCCTGCTGAATGGTGGCGGCGTGGTCGCGCAGGATCGGGTCGGCGGGGATGTAGAGCCAGCTCGGCTCCGCCGGTCGGTGGGGGATGGTGCGCACGAAGCGGCCGACGATCTGGCGGAAAACGAGCGGTGTCTTGGCCGCCGACGCGTACACACCGACCCGTAGGCGGGGGATATCGACGCCTTCGGAGACCATGTTCACCGCGACGATCCACGGGTCGCGAGCGTTGGTGAACGCGGCGAGCTTCTCGCCGGCCCTCGGCTCGGTGTGGAGCACAACCAAGGCCCGCTGCCCGGTCGCCTCGTGCAGCAGCGCGGCGATCCTGCGCGCGTGGGTCGAATCCGCCGCGATCACGAGGCCGCCGGCGTCCCGGTGCCCGTCGGCCCGGAGAGTCCGGAGCTTGGCGTCGGCCTCGCGCAGAATCCGCGGCAGGCCGTCGGGAAGGTCGGTCGAGATCGCCGTGCGGTAGCGGCGGCCGGCCTCGCGTGCGCTCAGGACAGTCTCAAAGCTCGACTCGATCACGTCATCGCCGCTTCGCCACGACAGCGTCCCGTCGTAAGCGACAAAGCACACCGGGCGGCAGATCCCATCCAGGACGGCATCCGCGTAGGCGTAGGAGATATCCGGTTGCGCGAGCCCGTCGGAGTCGTAGCGAACACCGGGGATCGGCGTGGCGTCGGAGCGAAATGGGGTCCCAGACAGCAACAGCCACCGCTCGCACACGCCAAACGCCCTCGCGAACGCCTCCCCCCACGCCAGCTCCTCGCCCAGATGGTGCGCTTCGTCGGCGATCACCAGCGTCCGCGCGGTCGCAGCGCGCTCCCATCGGCCCGGGGCCTTGGCGATCCGCGCGTAGGTGACCGCGACGCCGTCAAACCCCCGCGGCGGGCGAGGCGAGGACGCGTCCACCGCCAACTCCACCCCCAGCCGGCTCGCCGCCCGCGCCCACTGCCGAGTCAGCGGCCCGGTCGGGCACGCGACCACCACCGGTCCGGCCGCCCCCGAGGCCAGCTGCCCACGAGCCAGCTCCAACGCCGGACGCGTCTTGCCCGCTCCCGGCGCCGCCGAGAGCAAGAACGAACCCCCCTCCCACCGATCCATCGCCGCAAGCGCGCGCGCCTGCCAGAGCCGCAAGGCCGGCGTGGTGTGCAGATCGGGCTGGGACACGGATCGGACATGGTGACCAGCCATCCGGACACAACCACCGCCCGCCACCGGGCCCTGCCGGCTTCTCGGCAACCGTCGCCTGTGCCGGTTAGCCTCGCGCGATGATCGCATCGGTTCCCCAGGCCGACCCGCCGAAGCTGGGCCGGCGGATCGTGCGTTTGTTTCGCCCGCATCGCGGCACGCTGACGCTGATCGCCGCGATGATTTTGATGTCGTCGGTGTTGAGCGTGATCGGCGCGCTGCTGGTCCGTCGGGTGTTCGACGACGCCCTGTTCGTTCGAGGAGGCCCCGATCTCGGCGCGCTGTATCCGTTGGTGGCGGCGTTGATCGCGATCCCGATCGTCAACGGGGTCCTGAACGTCGGCCAGGCGTATTTGACCGAGGTCGTCGGCAACCGGGTGCTGCAGGAGCTTCGCAACCGGCTGTTCGAGCATCTCGAGCGGCTTTCGCTGGCGTTCTACACCGCGACTCGCAGCGGGGAGGTTCAGTCGAGGCTCGCCAACGATGTCGGCGGGGTGCAGACGACGATCACCTCTACGGCGTCGTCGGTGCTCAGCAACGTCGTCACGCTGGTGTCCTCGGTGGTGGCGATGCTGGTGCTGTCGCCGCTGCTGACGGCCATCTCGCTGGCCGCGACGCCGGTGTTCGTGGTGTTCAGCCGGCGGGTCGGACGCGCACGGCGAACCGCTCGTCGCGATGCCCAGGCCTCGTTGGCGGCGATGGGCTCGATCACGCAGGAGACGCTGTCAGTGTCCGGGATCCTGTTAGCCAAGGTGTTCGGGCGACAGGAGCACGAGGTTGACCGTTACCGCAGCGAGAACGCGAACCAGGCCAACCTGCAGATCCGACAGGCGATAGTCGGGCGATCGTTCTTTGCGGTCACGCAGGCGTTCTTCGGCATCGCTCCGGCGCTGGTGTATCTGGTCGCAGGGCTCCAGGGCACGCACGGCGACCTCTCGGCGGGGACGCTGGTGGCATTCACGACTCTGCAGAGCCGGTTGCTGATCCCGATCAACCAGTTGCTGCAGGTGTCGGTCGACGTTCAGTCGTCGCTGGCGCTGTTCGGGCGGATCTTCGAGCTCATCGACCTCCCGCCCCGGATTATCGATCGACGCGATGCGCTCGACGTGGATGCCGGCGAGATTCGAGGCGAAGTCGCGTTCGAGCACGTGTCGTTTCGTTATGGCGGCGGCGAAGCCGGCGGACCGCCCGCGCCCGACGAGGCGCTGCGCGACGTCTCGATGCTCGTCTCGCCCGGGCAGCTCGCGGCGCTGGTCGGACCGTCCGGGGCGGGCAAGACGACGATCTCGTATTTGATACCGCGGCTCTACGATGTCGAGCAGGGGGCGATCACGATCGACGGTCACGACGTGCGCGACCTCACGGCCGCGACGATCGCACGCGCGGTCGGGGTGGTGACGCAAGAGAGCTATCTGTTCGGAGGCACGGTGCGCGAGAACATCAGTTATGGGCGGCCGACCGCGACCGACGAGGAGATAGTGGCCGCCGCGAAGGCCGCGTTCATTCACGCGCGCATCACCGCCCTGGAGCATGGCTACGACACTGTCGTAGGCGAGCGCGGCTACCGGTTCTCCGGCGGAGAGCGCCAGCGCCTGGCGATCGCGCGCGTGATCCTCGAGGACCCGCCAATCCTGGTCCTCGACGAGGCCACATCGGCGCTGGACACCGAAAGCGAGCGCATCGTTCAACAGGCGCTCGAGTCCCTCATGCAGCGGCGCACCACGATCGCCATCGCCCACCGGCTCTCGACGATCCGGAATGCCGATGTCATCTTCGTCGTCGAGAGCGGCATGATCGTGGAGCGCGGCACCCACGACGAGCTGCTCGCTGAGGGCGGCCTCTACGCGCGGCTGTACGAGGAGCAGTTCGGCGACGGGGCGGTCGAAGCCCATTGCAGTGACGGAGTGATCCTCGCCAACGGCCGCCCGTGCCGACCTTCGAGCCGGCGACCGCGACCCGGCACCCAGGTCCCGGTGCCTCAGGCCACAGAACCACCGCAGTCGATAGCCGACGTCCCGGCCGAGCTTCGCACCGTCCTGACGACCTAGCAGCGCTGCTTCACGCGACCGTCGGCGTGACCGGGATCCATGCGGCCGCCGCGTGCGCGATACTGCGCCGCGAAGGATTCTTTGAACCGTGGGCGCCAACGTGATCATCTCTTACGACGGAACTCCGAACGATGACGACGCGCTCGCGCTTGGCCAGATGCTGGGGCAGGCCGGGTTCACGTTGGCGCTGGCCTATGTGCGCCATTCCCGTGAGTTCGATCCGCGCCGGGAAGAGGTGGCCCAGCATGACGCCGACCAGCGCCTCGAGCGAGGCGCCACCACGTTGGGCGATGCCGGAATCGCCCGCCACGTAGTCATCGGTCCCTCGACAGGAGCCGGCTTGGCGCAGCTCGCGGCGAGTGAGGGAGCGTCGGTGGTCGTGTTTGGCTCGGATTACCGGACCACACCCGGTCACGTCGAGCCCGGCACGTCGGCTCAGTACCTCCTCGACGGTGGCTCGGTGGCGGTGGCGATCGCCGCCGCCGGCCGGCGGACGCAGCTCAACAGCCCAATCAAATCGATCGCCGTGCCTCTCGCCGGCCCGACGAACGATGTCGCGCGCGAGACCGCGGGCGCGCTGGCCGCGAAACTCGGGGCAACGCTTAGCGAGTCACGCGCCGAGCCGGTGGACCTGATCGTCGTCGGCTCGCAGCCGGGCGCACCGGCCGGCCGCGTCGTGATCGGCGGTGACGTCCGCAACGAGCTGAACAGCGCCCGCAGCTCAGTGCTGGTGCTCGCGGCCGGCGTGCCGCTTCTCCCCTAGCGCTGCGCAATTCGATGCCCGGTGAGCGGCGGGGCAACGCCTCGCCAATCGTGATGTCACGTCGCTATGACCGCGACTCCGACGCGGCCGCCGTCGACGTCGATGACCGTGCCGTTGACGAACTGCGATTCGTCGGAGGCGAGGTAGACGGCTGCATGCGCGATCGCGTCAGGGGTGCCGAAGGCCCCGTACGGCGTCCCGCGCATCATTGCGGCAGCGGGATCGTTCTCGGTCGCGGTGCGCACGACACCGGGGGAGATCGCGTTGACGCGCACGCCGGGCGATCCGAATTCTGCGGCCCACGCTCGGGTCAGCGTCTCCATCGCGCCCTTTGTTGATGCGTACAGCGCGCCGACTGGGATTCCCAAGCGCGCCACCCACGACCCGAGGTTGATGATCGATCCCGATCCGCGGGCGGTCATGTCAGGCGCGATCGCAGCCGTCAGGAAGAACGGCGCCTTGACGTTGACCGCGTAGACCTCGTCGAACATCGCTTCGTCGACGGTCAGCGTGGTTGAGCCCGGAAAGATCCCCGCGCTGTTGACCAGCACGTCGATCCGGCCGCCGAGAGCATCCAGCGCGGCCGCAGACAGCTCCCGTGACGCCCGCGCCGAACCGTCGAGGTCGGCGGCGACGAACTGCGCGCGGCCGCCTGTGGTCTTGATCTCCTCCACGACTTCGCCTCCGCGCGATGCGCTCCGCCCGCTCACCGCGACGCTCGCCCCTTCGGCGGCGAAGCCGATGGCGATCGCTCGCCCGATGTTGCTGGTGGCGCCGGTGACAAGTGCCGTCTTACCCTGCAGTCGCTCACCCATCGTCGCCGCTCCGAAGTCGTGGATTGGATCGTCCGGGCAGCATAGGCAGCCCCATGCTGTCGGTATCTCCCCGTCACGGGTCGGTCAGGAAGGCGTCGACGTCGGCGGCGAACTCGGCGTGGTGTTGGAAGAGGAAGCCGTGCGCCGCATCCGCGTAGATCTTCAGACGCGCGCCGGGAATGAGGCCGGCCAGCAGATAGGAGTAGCACGGCAGGATCATCGGGTCGCTGTCACCGTTGGCCACGAATACGGGCTTGTCGATCGCCGAGACCCGCTCGAGCAGGGAATGGTTTGGCTGTCCCCAGGTGCAGACCGCGTCGTACTGCGCTAGCCGGGTCTGCCAGTCGGTCGCCGTGTCACGGTCCACCGTGCGCGTCCCGAACAGCCGGCCGAGGACCTCTTGCCCCGCCGCGCGGCTCGCCTCGGAGCCGGTGAAGAAGACGCTCAGGTACTCCTCACCCGAAGTCTCGGGCTTGCCGACAGCGCCGATGACGTCCGGCGCCCAGCCGTGCATTCCGCTCGCGCCCTGCGGAGCCGAAGACGCGAGCACTACCTTGCGCACTGTCGAAGGGCGAACCAGAGCGATCTCCTGGGCGACGAAGCTGCCGATCGAAAAGCCGAGCAGATCGACCTCCCCCACTCCCAGGGCGCCGATGAAGTCCACCGCGTCGAGCGCCATCTGCGCGATCGTGCTCGGTGTCGTCCCAGTTGAGGCGGCGACCCCCCGGTTGTCGAAGGTGATCACCTGACGGCCGAGGGCGAGCGCATCGATGAGCGCGGGATCCCAGTTGTCGAGGTTGCCGCGAAAGTGCTGCAACAGCACGAGCGGCGCCGAATTAGAAACGCCTGTGGCGCGGTAGGCGTAGCTAACGCCGCCCGAGGCAGCGAGCATCTGGTTCTCAGCGTCAACGTACTTCGCGGCCAGTGTGGTCTCGGACACCTGTTCTCCTTTTGCATTCATCAGGCCGTCTCTAGCTATCGATGGCAAGTCGTGTCGGCTCGAGCCGTGAGGTGAGGGTCGCTTGTTCGGCGATCCAGGAAGCCGCAAGCGCCGTCCAGGTCGCGGCGTCGTCGCTGCCCTGCGCCAGGCCGAGGCTGTGAGGGCCGTGGGCGAAGACATGGACGGTGTGCGGAACCCCGTGGGCGGCGAGCGCCGCCGCCAGGCGGTAGGTGTGCTCGGGCGGGACGTAGGCGTCCTCGGCCGTGTGCCACAGAAAGAACGGCGGCGACGAGTCCGTCACCAGCGCGTCCAGGGAGGTCGCGCGACGAAGCTCGGGCGTCGCATCGGGGCCGAGCAGAATCAGGCGTGCGGGTCGATAGGTCTCTGTCTCCATCGACGTGATCGCGTAGCCGAGCACGGCGAAATCGACCGTCTCGCCCGGATCCGTGCCGAGGGCGAGCGCCGCCAGGCCCGCAAGGTGTCCCCCGGCGGAGAAGCCGATCAACCCGATCCGCTCGGCACCGCGGTCCCTCAGCCGGTGTATCTCAGCCTGGAGAGCGTCCAGCGGCTGGGGGTGGCGCACCAACAGCGGGTAGTGGAACACGCTGGCTCGGACACCGAGTCCGTTCAGCCAGCTTACGATCGGATCGCCCTCGTGGGCGGCATGGGTTGCGTAGCCCCCGCCGGGCAGCACGATCATGTGTGTTCCGGGAGCGCTCGGCACGCAACGCCGACCGTCGGTGTCGCGCCGCGGGCTCATCCGCTAGACCTGGCGGCCCGGTGGGCTTCGATCCAGGAGCTCGTCAGCCGTAGGTAGTCATCAGCGCCGTCCTCCCACGTGAAATGACCGGTCTCGAGAATGTCGAGCTTGCTGTCGGCCAGCCGCGCGTGCAGGAACTCGGCGTTGCTCGGCGGCACGAGCGCGTCGTGGCGACCGGCGATGATTTGGACCGGGGTCCTAATGTCGCCCAGCCGTTCCGCGAGGATGGGCAGGTCAGACGGATAGCTGCGGACGTAGGCCGCTGACTCGGCAAATCGATCGCCCGCGTAGGAGGTGAGGTAATCCTCTCGTACGGCATCGGAGAGTCTGTGTCGCTCGATGCCTTCGAGTGCTCCGGCGACGATATCTCGCCCATCGAGGCCTTGAAACCCAGTCAAATCCGGGGCCTCGATGATTTCTTTGAGCGCGCCGGTGACTTCAAGCGGGAACGAAGTCCCGCCGCTGCCGACGACGGCGCTCGGGAACCGCTCAAGGTCCTCGGATACCGCGAACAGCACGGCACCAGTTCCGACGTCTGGCCCGACCAGATGCGGGCGATCAAGTCCCCATTCGTCGACGAGGCGCAGCAGGAACATCCCCATAGCCCGGAGGGACAGCAGCTCAGCCCTTCGTTCGGACTGGCCGAAGCCCGGCAGATCGATGGCGAGGAGTCGCCCGGTCTGGGCGAGACGCGTCCAGATCGAGTCCCACGCAAACAGGCTCTCGGGCCACGGATTTAGAAGAAGGACTGTCTCATGTCCGGCCCCGTCGACCTCGGCGTACCTGATGACAAGACCATCGGCCATGCGCTGCCGCGTGTGCATATGGGTCATAGGGCTGTGTGCCGAGTCGTTCACTTCACGGACCCCTCTCTGTTCGGGACGCTGAGCCGCACGAGCAATCTGCATCGCAAAGACTCGCGCGACATCACCTGATCGCGTCATATCTCCGGCGTCCCGCCCGTCGAGCAGGTGCGTGATCTCTTAGGGCGTACCCGTCGTGTCGTGCTCGGCCGCGATCCGGGCGAGAGCGAGGCGCGAGTTGATGTCGAGCTTCGCGAAGATGCTTCGCAGGTGGCTCGAGACGGTGTGCGGGGAGACGAACAGCTGCTCGGCAACCTCGCGGTTGGTGAGACCTTGGGCCACGCGACGCGCGACGGCGAGCTCGGAGTCCGTCATCGACGCCCAGCCCTTCTCCGCGCGCTCGCGCGGGACCAGGCGTCGGCGGACGCCGTGGTCGCGGAGGCGGCCTCGCACTCGGCGCGCATCCCAGGCGGCGCCGGCCTCCGCATACAGGACGAGCGCGGCGTCGAGCGCACGGATGGCGCCGTCGACCGTACCGGCGCCGGCACCCGCGCCGGCGCGGGCGACGCCGAGGTCTTCGAGTGCGTAGGCCCGCGCGAGCAGTCGCGGGCTGGTCGCGAAGAGGTCGACCGCGCGCTCGAGGTCGTCGATGTTCGAGGTAAGCAGTCCGCGGACGTGGGCCGCGGTCGCGACGATCGTCGCGACCCGCGGGTTTCGCTGTGCCCGCCGGTCCGCCTGGGCCGCCGCGCCCTGCGCCAGTTCGTCGTCGCCGGCGGCGAGCGCGATGCGGACGAGCGGAATCTCGTCGGTCACATCGACCGGGAAGAGTGGCAGGATCGCGGTGCGCTCGTCCTCGCCGAGGGCGCACAGCGATGCGTGCGCGGCCGCAGGATCGCCGATGGCCATCGCCTGCAGGGCGAGGAGCCATGCCGCCTGGCGGCGGAAGTTGGGCGTGCTGTTCTCGAGAAGAGCCCTTGCCAGTCGAGCCGTTCGCTGCTGCAGGCGCCCGTTGCCCTGATGCAACGCGACTCGCCCGAGGGCGACGATGCCGGCGGCGTCAAGGGCGCCGAAGAAGCGGTCGCCGGTCTCCGGGCTGAACTGCCCTTCGAGGATCGCGCCGGCGTCGGCCAGCCGGCCCAGCTGGTGCAGCTGCCGGCCGCGCCAGATCTCGAAGATGCGGATCGCCCAGCCGTTTCGGTCACGCTGGGCCGCCGCGAAGCTGTCAGCGGCCAGGCGCAGCGAGTCATCCACTCTGTCAAGCACCGTGCGCGTCTCGCAACGCCACTCCCGGGCGAGGCGGTCGCGTGCCCAGTCGGTGGTGCGGATGCCAGCACGCGCCGCCTGCTCAGTCATCTCGAGCGCCTCGTCGTAGCGCCCGTCGACATAGGCGATAACGCTCTCGGCGAGAGCGAACGCGAACGCGGAGTTGGCATCTCCGCTCGCACGCACGGCCTCGGCCGTCTCGGCGTGGATCGCCTTTGCCTCCTCGGTGCGTCCGCCGACGAGCAGGTTGTGGAAAAGCGCGGCGAGGTGGTGGGCGCGCAGATGCGCGGGCAGCTCGGGGAGCCCGAGCGCCTGCCGGCCCGCCGCGACCCGCACGTCCGGCGGGACGCGGAAGATGCCCGCGATGCCGAGGAGCACCTCGGCCTCCTGCTCTGCTGGCAGCGCGTCGCGCAGATGGGTGTCGCCGAACGCGCGCGCCTCATCGTCGCGGCCCGCGGAATGGAGCAGGAAGGCGCTCTGGGCGAGGAGCGGCCCGCGCAGATGATGGTCTCGCGGCGCCAGCTCGAGCGCACGCCGACTCAAATCGGCGCCGGCCCCGGGGTCCGTGGTTGCGAGCGCTTCGCCGGCACGCAAGAGGATCGAGATCGCTTGCTCGTCGCCGGGCTCTGCGCTCGCCGCGATCTGCGCGGCGACCTCGACGGGTGCGGCGCCGGCTGCCAGGAGCACGTCGGCGGCCTGGCGGTCGAGCGCCCGCCGAGCCGACACCGGGACGCTCTCACGGACGGCCTCGCGGGTGACGTCGTGCCGGAAGGCGAGGCGGTCGCCGCTCTCGACAAGCATCCCGGCTTCGATGAGCTCCTCCACCGGCCCGAGCAGTGGCGCTGGGGGCCGGTCGAGCATCTTGGCCAAGTCCGCGAAGGAGAACCGGCGGCCGAGCGACGCGGCGACGGTGGCGGCCTCGCGAGCCGGCGCGGAGACCCCGCGCAGGCGCTCGCGCATCGAGACGCTGACGCGGCGGGGCAGGCGCGCTTCGACCAGTTCGGCCCGACCGGCGACGATGCGGACCAGGTCCTCGTCCCGCAGGCCGGACAGCAGCTCCATGAGCACGAACGGGCTGCCACGCGCGTCCTTGACGAGGCGCAGGAGCGCGTCGTCGGGCTCGGCGTCCATGACGTCCTCGGCCACCTGGGCTACGGCGGTGTCGTCGAGCGGGCCGAGGACAATCCGCTCGGCGGCGCTGTGGTCTAGATGCTCGATCGCACCAAGGAGCTGCGCCGAGCCCTGGCCGGGACGGAAGGCGACGATCCAGGCGACGGGGAGGTCAGCGAGGCGGACGGGCAGCGCGCGCAGCGCCGCCGCGGTCCCGCTGTCGCCCCACTGCAGGTCGTCGAGCGAGATCAGCAGCGGCCCGCCGAGTGCGGCACGCTCGAGCATCGCCTGCAGGTCCTGCAGCAGCCAGTACCGCTGCTCCGGGAGCGAGTGCAGCTCGCGCAACCCAAATCGCTCGAGTAGCGGGCCGGGGCCATCGAAGAGCGCGGTCATCAGCGGAGCGAGCTCGACGACCCCCGCGCCGGGCTCGGACGCGCCAACGCCGACCCGGAACCCGAGCCGCCGCGCGACACGGCCCGCCTCTCCCAGCAGGCGCGTCTTGCCCATGCCCGGCTCTCCCTCGACGAGCACCACCGCACCGACGCCCGAGCGCACGCGGTCGAGCTGCACACCGATCGACGCGAGTTCAACATCCCGACCGCGAACAATGGGAGCGGAGGAGGTCGCCTGGTCCAGATCTCCGAGTCTACGTCGCGCGCCATCCCACGATCATGCGATCTCTTCGCCCCGTGGCCCAACTGCTACGCGGCGCAACACATCGCACGACCATGCGATGCCGGACGAGGATCGAGGGTGAACGATTCGACGCATGCCGATGATCGATGTCTACTCCACTACGGGAACCTTCAGCGACAAGAACGGGCTGGCGCAGGACCTCGCCCGCGCGGTGATGCGCTGGGAGGCAGTCCCTGAGATCCCGCTGTTCGCCGACAACACCGCGGCCTTCATCCACGACCTGCCGGCCGGGGCGATCTCGACCGCGTCCGGGCGCAGTGAATATGTCCGCGTCCAGGTCCTCACGCCGGCAGGAGTCCTCAACCGCGACAAGCAGCTCGGGGTCGTAAAGGAGCTCACCGAGATCGTCGCCCGGGCCGCCGGTGACCCCACCCTCGCGCAACGGACGTGGGTGCTGCTCACTGAGTCGCCGGAGGGTGGCTGGGGCATTGCGGGACACGCCAACACGCAGGCCGACATCGCCGCGGAGGCCCGCGCAGCGCTCTCGACCGGCGACTAGGGCATGGGGCGTCCGGGCCGATCGACGCTGCTGACGCCAGACCGACGCGGCCGGATCCTGGCCGACGAGACGGTGATGCCGCTGCTCGGGCTCGGGGTGTGGCAGGTGCCGGACGGACCATCGTGCGTGCAAGCCGTCAGGGCGGCACTAGAACTTGGATACCGCCACATCGACACCGCGCAGGCATACGGAAACGAGTCGAGCGTCGGCCGAGCGCTGCGCGAGAGCGGCATCGCGCGCGACGACGTCTTCATCACAACCAAGTTCTACCCCGGCCGGCGTGACCCCCTCAGGGAGGCTGCCTACAGCATCGACCAGCTCGGCATCGACTACGTCGACCTGTACCTCGTCCACTGGCCCGCAGGCGGGGCCACCTGGGCGTGGCCCGGAATGGAAGCCGCCCGCGCGCGCAGCTACACCCGCGCGATCGGCGTCTCCAACTTCGACCCCGACGAGCTCGATCAGGTCCTCACCCACGCGACGCTCGCCCCAGTGGTCGACCAGGTGCAGTTCAACCCATCGGCCTACCGCAAGGCGCTCCTCGACGCCTGCGACGAACGCGGCGTCGGACTCGAGGCCTACAGCCCGCTGGGCACCGGAGCACTGCTAGACGACCCGGTGGTCGCGGGTATCGCAGCCCGCCTCGGGCGAAGCCCCGCCCAGGTCCTTCTGCGCTGGTGCGTCCAACGCGGCATCCCGGTCATCACCAAATCAACCCATCGCGATCGCATCGCCGAGAACGCACAGGTCTTCGAGTTCGAGCTCTCCGGCCATGACATGGAGCGGCTCGACGCGCTCGATCGATCGGGGGGGACCCGAGCAGCGCTCGAGCGCAAATGGTGGTGAGCAGTTTCGGGGGTCGTGGTCATCGCGCGTGGAGTTGCGATTGTCTTCGGCGACCGGCTATGACTAGTCGCGATGAGCAAGCACTTAGGGGCGTTCGCCTTTGCTGAGACGCAGGTCGCGGCCGTGCGCGATGATCCGCGGGCGCGTATTGCGTTGATGGCGCGGCTGTTTCGTGGGCCGACGGGCCGCGCGCCACAACACGTGCGGTTCCGACGAGCAGCGTTGTCGTTCATGCGCTGGCAGGAGCAGCGCGGCGTTCTGAACCCACTCGAGGCGTCGCCGCCCGGCAGCGTTTGGTGGCGGGCGATGAACGAGCGACTGTTACGGGACGGATGCGAAGCGGTCGGGCTGCTGGGTGGGTGGGCCGGCGAGCCGTCGTCGGAGGCCGTGCGGCTCTGGGTGGGGTTCAGCGCGAGACCGACAGGACGCAACTGGTATCGAGCGCACAACGCGAGCATCGTGGGCGGGTACCTGGAGTACTGGAATCTCGCGGAGGCAGAAAGTGCGCCGGAGCGGTTCTTCATGAACGTCGCGCTGGTGCGCGTCCTGTACGCGCACGCCCTCGTCGGAGCGCCGAGCCTGGCGCTGGGCCGTTTGGCCCCGCTCGGGCGCCTCCTGGGCGACCCCCGGTTGGGGATGGCCGGAGCGTTCCTCTCACTCCGCCGCGTGCTGCCAACCCGCTATCCGCTCGCGTATGCCGTGGAGCGCTACGTCGCCGAAGAGCAGCGCATTGGCCGGATGCTCGACTACGCCGTGATCCTGCCGCGGCTGCAGCGCCTGTACGAGTGGTCAGCGGAGGAGCTCGTGGAACCGCGCCTGCTGGAGCTGGTTCGCGACGGCAGTCCGATCTACGCCTGGCCCTTCGAGCAGCGACAGGTCTGGGGCACTCCGACCATGCCCTTCACAGCCCGGGCCCTCGAACGCGTCACCCGCGGTCGCTGATATCGCACTCACATTCCCCGCGCTCGAGCTGCGCCGACGTCGGACAGCGCCGAGCTGAGCTCCTTGCGGGAGCCGACACCGCGCCGTTGGTAGCAACCTCCGCCTAGCGGTCGAGAGCGATGGATTCCACCGGCCGCGCGTCTCTACATGAGCACCACCCACGAGACAGGAGACGTGCTCATGAGCGCTACAGCCGACCTATCCGATCGGACGACGATCGTCGTCGGGGCAAGCCGTGGACTCGGTCGCGGGATCGCGCTGGCGTTCGCGGAGGCGGGCGCACCGGTCATCGCCGTGTCCCGCACCGCGACCGCATTCCCACAGGCGCCCGGCAACGGGACCGCAATAGAGCCGGTGAGCGCCGACGCCGGTGACCCGGTTATCGCCGGCAGCCTGCTCGACCGGTACGAGCCACGGGCCGTCGTCCTGGTCGCCGGCGCGACGCCGCTCGTTCGCCCGCTGCATCATCAGACCTGGGAGACGTTCTCGACCAACTGGCACACCGACGTGCGGATCACGTTCCACTGGGTGCGCGAGGTGCTGCTCAAGCCGCTCGCACCCGGCAGCAGGATCGTCGTGATCAGCAGCGGTGCCGCGCTCGCCGGGTCGCCGCTCAGCGGCGGCTACGCCGGCGCGAAGGCCACCCAGCGGTTCATCACTGCCTACGCGCAGGACGAGGCCAGGCGCGCCGCGCTCGACATCACGTTCACCGCGGTCCTGCCGCGGATCACGCCACTGACCGACCTCGGCCGCCCGGCCGTGAAGGCATACGCTGCTCGCAGCGGCCGATCCGAGGAGGAGTACATGAAGCAGATGGGCGAGCCGCTCACTCCGGAGACCGCCGGCGCGGCGGTGGTCGAGATCGTCCGCGGCGACGCCGCGAGCCTCGACCCCGCCTACCTGCTGACGGGCGGCGGCCTGCAGAAGCTCCCGTGAGAGCCGAGCCATGAGCCAGACTCGAGCGGCGATGAACGAGCGGCAACTACTCACAGCTGCCGGCGAAGGCGACGAGCAGGCCTTCTCCCGCCTGATCGACCCATACCGACGACAGCTGCACGCGCACTGCTACCGAATGCTCGGCTCGACGGCCGACGCCGAGGACGCGCTCCAAGACACCCTCCTGGCAGCATGGCGAGGGCTGCCGCGGTTCGAGGGGCGCAGCTCGCTGCGCTCGTGGCTCTACACGATCGCGACGAATGCGTGCCTGCGGGCGATCGAACGCCGACCCAAGCGCGTGCTTCCGATCGACTACGGCCCGGCCTCGGACCCACACGGTGAGCGAACAGGCCCGCTCGTCGAGTCGCTCTGGATCGAGCCTTTCGCCGACGTGCTGCTCGAGGAGCCGGCGACACCTGCCGCCCACTACGAGCAGCGCGAGTCCGTCGAGCTCGCATTCATCGCCGCCCTGCAGCACTTGCCCGCCCGCCAGCGCGCCGCGCTCATCCTCCGCGACGTGCTTGGCTTCTCGGCTCGCGAGACAGCCGATGCGCTCGACACGACGTCCGTCTCGATCGACAGCGCCCTGCAGCGCGCCCACAAGGCCGTGGAGGCGAGGCTGCCCGAGCGCAGTCAGCAGAAGACGCTGCGCTCGATTGGCGACGACGATCTGAGACACGTCGTCGAGGGCTTCGTCGCAGCGTGGGAGCTCGCCGACGTCGATGCGATCGTCTCGATGCTGGCGCAGGACGCCGTGTTCGCCATGCCTCCCGAGCCGACGTGGTTCTCCGGGCGCGAAGCCATCGGCGCGTTCTTCGCCGCGGTTCCACTCGCTCCGGACACGCCCCGCCACCGGCTCGTGCCGACCTGGGCCAACGGCCAGGTGGCGTTCGGCCACTACAGCTGGGACGTGGAGCGGAATGAGTTCGCGCGGCACGGGATCAGCGTGCTCACGCTCCGCGGCACGCTGATAGCCGGAATCACGACGTTCAGGCGTGCCGACGCGTTCGCGGGGTTCGAGCTGCCCGAGCGGATCGCCGGCGTTGCCGGCTAGGCGACGAGCACGTCCGGGGAGCTTGCGTCGTACGCCGGGATCCACCCCGCGCCACGACCATCCGGGTCACCGCCAAAGCGCCGCCGCACGGCGATCGAGACATCGCGTCGGAAAGCAGCCAATGGGGACGCGAGGTGGTTACTCACCCCCCGCGCACGCGAGGCCAGCACGACCTGGCTCGCGCGCGGACGCCGTGAGCGCTCATATAGGGCGAGGGCCCCAACCGGATCACCGGGTTCCTCTGCGAGCGCCGCCGCAAGCACACAGCCGTCCTCGATCGCCTGACACGCCCCCTGTCCCAAGTACGGCAGCATCGGATGCGCGGCATCGCCGAGCACGGTGATACGACCGCGCGTCCACTGCGGGATCGGATCCCGGTCGTAGAGGGCCCACTTGTACCAGACCTCTCCCGCCGAGAAGATCCGCAGCAGCGATTCGTGCCAGCCGCTATATCGGTCGAGCACCTCGCTGCGCTCGCACTCGGACACCCAGGACTCGTGCCGGTACCCCTCGTCGTCGTAGTGGCAGACAACGTTGATCAGCTGGTCTCGCCGCACCGGGTACAGGACGATCGTGCCGTGAGGCCCCAGCCACTGCACGTTCTCGCTCGGAGGCGGTTCGCCGGGCACCGCGTCGACCGGAACAACGCTGCGGTAGCAGATCTTGCCGGTGAACCGTGGAGCATCCGGGCCGAATAACGACCCTCGCACGACCGAGTGGATCCCGTCAGCGCCGATGATCAGGTCGGCCTCGATCTCGCTGCCATCCTGGAACCTCGCAACCGCGACCTCGCCGTCCGGCTCGACCGCGGTGCACCGCGCCCCGAGCGACACGATGTCGCTCGGCAACGAACGTGCCAGCACGTCCAGGAGGTCCGCGCGATGGGCCGTCGCGCCGGCACTGCCGAACAACGCGGCCTGCTGGTCCCGGCTCGTCTTCGAGATCGACCGGCCGGTCTTCCAGTTGCGCGTGACCGCCCAATCCCAGCGCCCGGCAATCCCGCGAACATCGTCCTCGAGGCCGAGCGATCGCAGCACCTTCATCGCGTTCGGGCCGAGAGCGACCCCGGCGCCGATCTCGCGCAACTCGGGCGCCGCCTCGTAGATGGCTACCTCGATGCCACGCCGGCAGAGAGCGCGCGCCGCGATCAGGCCGCCGATCCCACCGCCGATGATCGCAACACGCGTCATCTGCGGTTGATTCTATGACTGACGCGGCGAGCTAGTGATGCGCCTCGTGCCAGTCGCTCAACACGGCGCGTTCCCGGTCGGCTTCGATCCCCAGGGCGGGAAGATCCGGTCGCACCGGCACATTGATGTCCAGTGTGGAGAACCACTGCCACGTGTCGCGCACGGTGTCACTCACCGGCCGGCAGACAAGGCCCGCACGATGGGCACGCTCGACGTTCGCGTCGTGCATTCCGGCGAACTCGTGTCCGGGCGGGATCCAGACCGGGAGCTCCTGCCATGGTTCGATCCCGGCCGCGGTGATCGTGTCGGGATCGACCCACGTCATGATCGCATCGGGCGCGCCCGCGGCCGCGCGGCAGGCCTCGAGCAGGGTTCGCATCGTGGCGTGTCCGCGGCGACACACGACGTTGAACGCGCCGGCGTGTCCCGACGAGGCAGCGGCGATCACGAAGCGGGCCAGATCGCGCGCGTCGACGTACTGGATCGGCATGTCCGCAGGCCCCGGGCACAGGATCTCCCCGCCTCGCGCCATGCGCGACAGCCACCACGTCAGGCGGCCCACGTTCTCGTGCGGACCGAGGATGAGTCCAGCTCGCGCGAGCAGCGACCGGTCGGGAAAGACCTGTTCGAGCGCGATCTCCGCCCCGCGCTTGCGCTCGGGGTAGCCGCCGTCCTCGGCGTCCGGGCTCGCCGTCACCGTCGGCGTTGCCTCGGTCGCGCCCGGTGGGGGTGGCGCCGCGTAGACCGACTCGGTCGAGATATACGCGTAGCGTCCGGCGCGATCGCGCAGTACCCGCGCGCTGTCGCGGACCGCCCGCGGCGCGCCCGACCAGGTGTCGACCACGAGATCCCAGTCGCGATCGGTCAGCTGATCGAGAGTGTCGGGGTCCAATCGGTCGCCGATCGCCGCTCGAGCGCCGGGATCCGCTCCGCCCGAGACGCCACGATTGAACGTCGTGACCTCCCACCCGCCGTCAAGGCCCTCGGAAACGAGCGCACGGCCGACGAACGCGGAGCCTCCGAGAACGAGCAGCGACCGAGCCACTCGTCGAGCTAGAAGCGGTCGCTGTCAGATCGCGGGCGCGGTCGGGTCTTCGCCCGGGCTCGACCCCTGCTCGCCGCCCTGAGTCGGATCTTCGTGCGCGCCTTCGCCGACCTCGTCACCCTGGGTCGGGTCGTCGTACGGCTTCTCGCCGTGCTCGCGGCCCTGGGTCGAGTCAGCCGAGGAGTCGGGCGCTCCTGGTCCGGCCGGGTCTTCGCCGGCGGCGCTGCCGTGCTCTCTGCCCTGGGTCGGATCTTCGCTGAATGACATCTGTTGCTCCTCTCGCCGGTCGAACCTACCGCGCGCACTCGACTCCCGCACGAGCGGCTATTTCCTCGCTGTTTACCACCGGCGGACCGCCCTGGCAATACCTCGTGCAGAACCGTTTCCGCCAAACCGAGGGTCTGAATGGGCGTGATGACAGAAGAAAGGACTGGACTTATGAATCTCACGCACCACAACCCCGAGAGCCCGGGCACCACGGCACCGGCCAGTCGCCCCGACGTCGAGGGCCTGGCGCGGGCGACGTTCGCCGCCGGTTGTTTCTGGGGCGTCGACGCCTCGTTCCGCGAGACCGAGGGCGTTATCAGCACGAAGGTCGGATACACCGGCGGGGCCACGGCCGACCCGACCTACGAGCAGGTCTGCTCGGACTCGACCGGCCACGCCGAGGCGGTCGAGGTGTGGTTCGACCCGGCGCTGGTCAGCTACGAGGAGCTGCTGAGCGTGTTCTGGTCGATCCATGATCCGACCACGCCGAACCGGCAGGGCTGGGACCTTGGCAGTCAGTACCGCTCGGCGATCTTCGTCCACGACGCCGACCAGGAGCGAGTAGCGATCGCCTCGCGCGATGGCCGTCAGACGGGCCTGAGCCGACAGATCGTGACCCAGATCGTCCCGGCGCCGACGTTCTACGACGCCGAGGATTACCACCAGCGGTACTTCGAGAAGCACGGTGGCGCGGCCTGCGCCACGACGCTGCGGTAGCCCGACGGGGCGAAGCGCAGAGCTCAGCCCTCCTCGATGCGCAGGTATGGCTCGAGGAGGGTGCGCAGCTGCATGCGGCCGCGATGCAGACGGCTCTTGAACGCCGCCTCGCCGACGCCGACGATCTCGGCCGCTTCGTGGGTGGAGAGGCCCTCGATGTCCCGCAGGACAACCGCGGCGCGCCACTCCATCGGCAACTGTTCCAGCGCCCGCTCGAGCGTGTGCTCGAACTCGCGGTCGAGCGTCTGCGCCTCGGGGCCGAGGTGCGGCGACTCCGGCACGCCGGCGATCGGATCGTCGCGATCCGGGTCGGCTTGCGCACGGGAAGGCGAACGGCGCGAAAGCCGGCGCTGGGCTTCGTTGAAGGCGATCCGGTAGAGCCAGGTTGAGAACTGCGCCCGCCCCTCGAATCGTGCGAGGCCGCGCCACGCGCGCACGAACACCTCCTGCCCCACCTCGTCGGCCTCGCCGGCATCGAGTCCAAACCGGCGCAACGCCCGGCTGACGTTGTTCGCGTGGAGCATGACCAGCTCGGCGAACGCGTCCTCGTCGCCGCCGCGGGCTCTCCGAATCAGCTCGTTCTCGGACGTCGACCCGGTCACGGCCGGGTTATACCGCCCGCCCGGCGCGCGGCACGCGAACGTGCCGCCGCCGAGCCCTGCCCTGCTCTAGCTCTCGTCGAACTCGAGCGAGCAGGAGTTGATGCAGTAGCGCTCGCCCGTCCGGCCCGGGCCGTCGGGGAACACGTGACCGAGATGGCCGCCGCACGCCGCGCAGTTGACCTCGATCCGGTGCATGCCGTAGCTGTGGTCGTCGACCAACTCGACGTGCGCCCGGTCGGCGGGCTCGGTGAAGCTCGGCCAACCGGTACCCGACTCGAACTTCGTCTGTGAGGTGAACAGCTCCGCGCCGCAGCCGGCGCAGCGGTACGTCCCGTCGCGCTTCTCGTGCACGTAGGTCCCGGTGAATGGGCGCTCGGTGCCCTTCTGGCGCAGCACCTCGTACTGAGAAGGGGTGAGCTGCTCGCGCCACTCGCTGTCGGTCTTCTCGAGGCGAGGCTCGACAGTCTCGTTTTGGGTGTTGATGTTCTTGTTCATGTCACGTTTGACCCTCCGACATTGGTAGACGGTTCAAAGACGCGGAGGCTCGTTCAGCCGCAGCCGGACGCCCGCGGCGATCTGAACGGCATCCGCTCCGCCGCTCGGCGCTGGGAGGCGATGCAAACCGTCGACGACCACGCGCAGGCCCGCCAGCAGGCGACGGCAGTCCTGGCACTCGCCGAGGTGTCGCTCCATCCGCGCTCGTGCGCGCGCACCGAGATCCCCGTCGAGATAGCCGGACATGCGTTTCGGCGCCCAACGATGATCCCGCTCAAAGCGCGCGCGGTCAGAAAGCGTGCTCATATGGCGTCTGACCCGCTCATCGACCTGAGAGGTTCGCACAACAGCTTCCCAAGCCCATCACGCCAGACGCTCCACCCCATGCGTCAGGCCCAGCCGCCGGCGTCGCGCGCGGTGAAGGGGCCGCCCTGGAACTGGTAGCGCTCGCCGCCGACGTCGCCGGCGTACCGTTCGGAGTCGTCCTGCGGTTCGTACCCGAGCTCGCGTGCCGACGTCAGGTCCCAGAACAGACGCGTGTTGGCCGAGGCGCCGTAGACGATGCGGAAGCCGGCCGCCGGCGCCGACAGGCAGGCGGCGAACAACCGAACGGCGTCATTGTGACTCAGCCACGTCGACAGATCGCGCAGCTGGCTCGGCCGCTCGCGGAATCCGCCGATGCGCACGCAGATCACCTCGACGCCGAACTTGTCCGCGTACAGCCGTCCGAGCGCCTCGCCGTACACCTTCGTGACGCCGTAGAGCGAGTCCGGCCGCGTCGGCTCGTCGCCGCGGAGCCGCTGCTCGACGGGGTAGAAGCCGGTGGCGTGGTTGGAGCTCGCGAACACCACGCGGCCGACGCCCCCCAGCCGCGCCGCGTCGAACACGTTGAAGGTGCCGACCAGGTTCGGGCCCACGAGTTCGTCGAACGGCGACTCGGTCGGCACCGCGCCGAGGTGGACCACCGCATCGACTCCCTCGACGGCTGCCGCGACTGCGTCGCGATCGGCGAGGTCGGCAGGAACGAACCGCTCGCCCGGAGCCGGGTCGATCGCATGGACATCCGTGAGCACGAGTTCGTCGACGAGCGGTCGCAGACCCTCACGCAGGCATGCGCCGATCGCGCCGGCAGCCCCCGTGATCAGCACTCGCCGCGCCATCCGCGGCATCCTATTAGCCGTCGCCCTACGAGTCTGAGACGGCTCTAGGCTCGTCCGTCGAGCCAGCCGCGCATCATCGACACGAGTTGGTCGACGTCGACGGGCTTGGCGATGTAGTCGGACGCGCCGGCCGCGATCGCCTTGTCGCGGTCGCGCTTCATCGCCTTGGCCGTGAGCGAGATGATCGGGAGCTGTTCGAACCGCGGGATCGCGCGGATCGCCTGGGCCGTCTCGTAACCGTCCATGCCGGGCATCATGATGTCCAGCAGGACGAGGTCCGTGTTCGGGTGCTCGTTCAGGCGCTCGATCCCCTCCAGGCCGTTCTCGGCGTACACGACCGTCACCCCGCACCGCTCGAGCATCGCGGTCAGGGCGAATCCGGTGCGGACGTCGTCGTCGATCACGAGCACCTTCCTTCCCTGCAGCGTCGCCTCGCCGATGCGCGCCGGTTGCGCCGCGCCGTCGACGTGCTCGACCGTCGGTTCGGCGAGGTTCCCGCGCAGCGGCAGGTGGAGCGAGAACCGGCTGCCTTCGCCGAGCTCGGACTGGACCTGCAGCTCGCCGCCGAGCAGGCGCGCGAGCTCCCTGGAGATCGACAGACCGAGCCCGGTCCCGCCGTACTTGCGCGACGTCGTCCCGTCGGCCTGCTGGAACGCTTCGAAGATCAGCTTCAGCTTGTCCGCGGGGATACCGACACCCGTGTCACTGACTGTGAACGAGATCACGCTCGCGGGACCGCGGCCGATCGACAGCGTCACGCCGCCCCGGTTGGTGAACTTGAAAGCGTTCGACAGGAGATTCCTCACCACCTGACGGAGGCGCTGCTCGTCGCAGACGATCGACGCCGGCAACGCCGGGTCGATCTCGATCTCATAGCTCAGGCCCCGCTGCTCAGCGACATGCCGGAACGCCCGCTCGGCATCCTGACACACGTCCGCCAGCGCGACCGGCGCGAGCTCGAGCTCCATCCTCCCCGCCTCGACCTTCGACAGGTCGAGGATGTCGTTGATCAGCGAGAGCAGATCATCACCGGCCGAGTGGATCGTCCGCGCGAACTCGACCTCCCGCTCGGCCAGCGAGCCGGTCTCGTTGTCAGCGAGCAACCGGGACAGGATCAGCATCGAGTTCAGCGGCGTGCGGAGCTCGTGTGACATGTTCGCCAGGAACTCCGACTTGTATTTCGAGGACAGTGCGAGCTGTGACGCCTTCTCCTCCAGGCCACGGCGGGCAAGCTCGATCTCCTCGTTCTTGATCTCGATATCGCGATTCTGCTCGATCAGCAACCGTGCCTTCTGCTCGAGTTTCTCGTTGGTCACACGCAACGCCTCGGACTGCTTCTCCAGCTTCTGGGTCAGGCCCTGAGACTGCGCCAGCAACGCGGAGGTGTCGCGGTAGGCGGTGCTGAGCGCCAACGAATACTCGAGACGCTGCCGGCGCTCGCGGGCGAGCATCCCCAGCAGGCCGACGAGCGGTAGTGCCAGCAGCACCAACCCCGGTCGTCCGACGGCCGCCGCCGCGACTAGGAGTCCGACGCACGACAGGCACGCGTCGGTGACGTACAGCCATAGCATCGGCAGCTGCACCGCGGGAGGCACGCGCTCGGCGAACCACGTACGGCCGAGGCCGGCGCCCGCGTCGGACGCGACCTGGGCCGCGAACGCGAGCGCCAGCACCGGCCATCGGCCCCACGAAAAGTCCTCACCGTGTAAAAGCACGAGCACGAGCGCCGGCCCGAGCGCATAGAAGCTGTCTCCCACGCGCGCGACCAGCCGCGTCAAGGCCAGACGTCCGTCGAGGGCCGCCGGCACCCGGTCTGCCACCGAGCACGCCGCCACGATCAGCGGCACCCATGGCGTCGGCAGCACGAACAGCATCGGCACGAACGCGAGCTGGGTCGGCGCCGTCCACGAGCTCCCCACCGGGTACTGCACGCGCCCGGCGATCAGGTACGTGACGACCGTGACCGCGAGTGCGGACAGCGAAAGCGCCCGCGACGTGTGGGCGAACACCGCCAGCGCGCCCGCGGCCACGATGAACAGCGCGGCTGTGCCCGCCTCCGTCCAAAGCAGCCGCCGGGCTTTACTGACGTCGGAGTGCCGCGCCCGCCCCAGACGCAGGAGGCTCTCCGCGCCCGGCGTCTGGTAGGAGTCGATCAGCAAGGCGCCGGCGAGGGCCCGTCCGCCGCCCGGCTCAGCCGCGATTCCACGGGTCGATGAAGACGTCGTCGATCTGCGGATCGCCGAGCACCGCTGTCAGCTGCAGCGACACCTGGGCGCTCCCGCCGGAAAGCAACCCGAGCAGCGGCGACTCGGTCAGCAACACCGGCGTCGGCTGCCAGCCACCCGGGGCGACGGCAACGCCCGCCGGGATCGCAAGCCCGCCATCGACAACGCTCAGTGCGACCACGCCACTGCCGGCGATGAAGAAGCGCGCCGTCGGATAGCTGGCGTCGACACAGGTCGCGGGGGACTGCGCCGCCGCGCCGGCGGGCAGCGACAACGACCAGGAGCCAAGCGAGCCCGTCGCCGCATAGGGTTCGCTGCCGGCAACTCGCTGCGCACCGCCCTGAAGCGTCCACGACGAGCTCTCGAAGTCTCCGCCGGGGACGAGCTCATACGACGACGAATCACCCCAGGGGGCGAACGGCTGGCTGAGCGCCGACGGGGCGCACGAGCCGCCGAGGTTCAGGAGATCTGCTTGCGCCGCCGCCGGGGAAAGTGCAACGGTGCCGAGGACGCCGACAGCGAAGAGGGTGGACAAGCCGCCAAGCACGCGTCGGACTGGGCTAGTCACTGTGACTCCTAAGGTAACTCGAGGGGTTATGTAGACCCACCGGTGCACGCGCCCGGCGCAGTGGGTATTGCGCGTGTTACGTCGCCCCACGACAGGCCTCGTATGCCGGTACGGTTATTTGACGCAGGTCCGGCCCCTAACCCAACCTGCGATGACACATCGCGCACCGCCGTTCAAATCTCGGTCGGTGCGCAGCGTGCACCATAGACCTTCGCTCGAGCGCTGCCAAGGGCCGTCGACAGATGTTCGACCGGCCCCACTCGTCACCTATGCTTGACCGCGACCTCGAGGAAAGGCCTGCAAGTGCCCGCGCAGTCGAACGCAGTTCTGATCACCGGATGCTCGTCGGGCATCGGCCGTGCGACGGCGGAATTGATGGCCTCCCGCGGCCACCGGGTCTACGCGACGGCGCGCAAGCTGGAGGCGATCGCGGACCTGGCCGACCGTGGCTGCCGCACGCTCGCGCTCGACGTGACCGACGAGCAATCGATGAGCTCGGCCGTGGCCACGGTCGAGGAGGCAGAGGGCGCCGTCGGAGTGCTCGTCAACAACGCCGGCTACAGCCAGTCGGGCGCCGTTGAGACGCTCGACCTCGACGACGTGCGACGGCAGTTCGAGACCAACGTGTTCGGACTGATCCGTATGTGCCAGCTGGTCCTGCCCGGCATGCGCCGCCAGCGACATGGCCGCATCGTCAACCTCAGCTCGATGGGCGGCAAGCTGACGTTCCCGGGCGGAGGCGCTTACCACGCGACCAAGCACGCGGTCGAGGCGATCAGCGACGCGCTGCGGTTTGAGGTGAAGGGCTTCGGCGTCGACGTCGTGGTGATCGAGCCCGGTCTGATCAAGACCCAGTTCGCGCAGACCGCCCGGGCCACGCTCGGCGCGGACGGGGGTGACGGTCCGTACGGGAAGTTCAACGATGCGGTCGCGGCCGCCACCGTCGACGCCTACGAGGGTCCGCTGTCGCGGCTCGGTGGCGGCCCCGAGGCGGTGGCCCGGACGATCGAGAAGGCGGTGACCGCCAAGCGGCCGCGCACCCGTTATCCGGTCACGCCGTCCGCCTGGCTGTTCCTGGGCCAACACGCCGTGCTGACCGATCGCATGTGGGACGCGGTCTCGGCCACGCAGTTTCCCCGCCCGGAGTAACGCTCGGACGCCACCGCGGACCGCTGGTCATGCGGTCTCGAGCCAGCGTGCGAGCGCCTCGACCGGATAGTGCCTGGCGGCCTCCGCCAGGATGTAGAAGGTGTCGGGCGGCACGATCGCCTGGAGCCAATCGCCGTGCCGCCAAGTGCCGTCGGCGCACTGCTGGTCGAGTAGGTAGGCGATCCCGCGCGCGACCTCATCCGAGGACGCCTGCCCTCCGTCGATCAATCCGGTCAACACGAGAGCGGTGAGCGGCGCCATGCTGGGACCGCGGCCGGCAAGCGCCGGGTCGCGGTAGGAGTCGGGTAGCTCACCCCAACCGCCGTCGCCGTTCTGGCGCTCGAGCACGAATCGCACGGCGTGCCGCACCCAGGGCTCGGACATGTCGGCGCCGACGCGCGCGAGCCCCTGGAGCACACACGCCGTCGAGGCCAGGTAGTTGACGGTCCAGCGCCCCCAGAACCCGCCGTGGTCGAACTGCTGGGCGCGGAGAAAGTCGATCGCGCGCCCCACCGCCGGGGACGCGGTGGTCAGCCCGAGGCGACCGAGGCCGTCGAGCACGCGACCGGTCAGGTCCTCCGTCGAGGGGTCACCGAGCTCGCGCGGCGGGTCGAGCAGCGTGCGCACCGCCCCAACCGGGTCCTCGAGCGACACCTCCACGGGGCCGGAGAACAACGGTCCCGGGCGCTTGGCGGGCAGCCCGTAGACGAACGCCGACCAGCCGCCGTCGGGGTTCTGCATGCCGAGCAGCCAGTCACGACCGAGATCGCGCGAGGCGCTCACGCGCCGGCCCGTATCGCGATCGAGCACGGCCGCCGCGAGCGCGTCGCCGTAGGCAGCGAGCACCGCGCCGGTGTCGTCGTTGTCGACCATCGTCTCGTTTCCCGGCTGGAAGGCCCAGCCGCCGATCCGTGGCGCCCCCGGGTTGCGGTTGTCGACCTCCGGCTGCTCGATCTGCGACTGGGCTCCGATCAGCCAGTCGAGCGCGCGGATCATGCGGGCGTCGGCGGCCGACTCGCCGGCGGCAAGCAACGCGCGCACGTTTGCCGCCGTGCACCACACGGGACTGCCGAACGCCTCGAAGTGCAGGCCCTCGGCGTCGCGCACCCGCTGGGCCTCGAACCACGCCACGGTGCGCGCGACCATCGGATGGTCCGCGCCGAGGCCGGCGGCGCGCAGCGCGGGCAGGAACAGCGCCGTCTGAACGGTGCTGGCGTTCCAGCTGCCGTCGCGGTTCTGGAACGTGGCAAGCAGCGTCAACGTCCGGGCGGCGAACCGGCGTGCGACCGGCCCCGGCGGCGGGCCATCCGCACGGCCGGACGGGACAGCGGAAGGGGCGGTTGTGCTCCAGTCCCCGCGTAAGCGATGTGCGATCAGCGTCAGCGCTCCGCTAACCATCAGGATCCCCGAGTGAAAGCGCCTCTCCATGAACCGGACGAGCGGTCGGATCAGGCCCGGCACCATCGGCGGGCAGGGCAGCTCGGACGGCTCGATCAGGCCGGCCAGCGCCAGGTACACAATCGCCGGGTCGCCGCGCCCGAACGCGTCGACCACCGCGGCCGTCCCGCCCTGCGCCTCGACGTATGCCCGGGCCCGAGCGATCGCCTCGGCGCTCTCGTCCGCCGCGCAGACGTGGAGCGCGGCCCACGCCGACGCGGTCGCACCCAGGTCGCCCTCGGTCGCCGTTGGGTGCGACGGGTAGGAGCCGTCGGCGCCCTGGCGGGCGCGCAGCCAGCGGGCACCGTCGACCGCGTCCGCGGGCGCCAGGCAGCCGGCGCCGTGGAGGGCGACGAGCACCTGGGCCGTCGGGGTCGCCCCCATGTCGCACGGCGACTCCCACGAGCCATCCGGTCGCTGGGTGCGCCACAGGACCGCACGCGCGCGGGCGAGCGCGTCGCGCACCGCCGCGTGGTCGATCGAGGTGCCGCCGGCGATGCTCACGCCTGCTCGGCCCGCGCGATCTCGATGAGCTCCGGATCGATCCGCGGGAACACTCCGCTCGCGGTCCAGCGACGCTCGAGCTCGGGGGGCACGGGAATCGAGAAGCTCGCGCTGTGCCGGCCGGCCATCCCGACCACACGCTGGGCGAGGATCCCGGCGCCCACCATCTTCGTCAGCGAGCCGACGGGGCCACGCGCGGACTGTGCGCGGTCGAGCACGCGCCCGACGCCCGCCTGCCAGGGCATCGCCCTGTCCCAGCGACTGCGGGGCAACCCGACGAGACGGCACACTTCGTCGCCGAGCAGGTAGCGGGTCAGCGCGGGGGCCGCGCCCTCGAAGCCCGCCGGCAGCGAGTTGGCATGAAGCGCGAACAGCGCCCGGGTCATCAGGACACCCTCGTCCGAGAAGCGGTGGTTGCGCCGGGCGATCGTCCTCGACAGCTCGCCGGCCTGCGCGAGGTCGACCGGGATCGCCGCCGAGTCGATGCCGAGCATCTGCCCGATGACCCGCCAGCGGTAGTGGTAGTCCTCGGCCTCGTGGTCTTCGATCCGGACACCGAGCTTGCGCAGCGCGTCGACGACGATCCAGGAGAACGAGAGCAGCGTCCCGAGCAGGTCCTCCTGGCAGATCGGGACCCCGTCCGCCTCCACGTCCCAGCGGCCGCTGGTCGAGACGAGATGGCGGATCGCGCCATGCAGCAGGCGAACCTTCTGGATCTTGCGGATCCCGCGCCCACACGGGTCGAGCGAGCCGGGCGCCGTCACTGCGAGCACGAACTGCGCGGTCTCGCCGACCCGTCGGTCGGCGTCCTGGCCGAGGCGGCGGCTGAACGTCAGCACCTTGACTCCTGGGTACCCCGCGTAGCAGTACACGAGCGACGCGGTGGCGAGCGCCACGCACACCTGCGGGCCGTGCTCGACGATGACGGTGCAGCCGCGCTCGAGCCGGTCGCGGTCGACCCAGTCCGGAAGGTCGGCGTGTTGCTCGAGCCAGCGACCGATTGACGGCGGCAGCTCGGCCGGCACCGGCTGGTCGTTGTACGTCAGCGTCCGCAGGACGTCGCTGACCGCGCGGACCTGCTCCGTGCGCGCCAGCTCGTCGATTACAGCGTCGGTGCTCTGGTCCCCGGCCTGCCGCAGGCCGTCGAGAAAGCCCTCCGTGTAGCCCACGGCCTAAAAACTAGGGGCCCGCGCCGGGTTTGGCAAGAATCCGCACACCTCGAGCGGCGACCGGTACCGCGCGGGGCTCAGCCGAAGTCACATATGGCAGCGGCGTGCTGGTACGCCGGGGACTGGACGTTGATCGTGCTCGGGACGGCGAGCACGACTCCCCCGCGATCGATCACCTCGCCGTAACCCGCCGGGCTCGACGGGAGCTTCAGCGTCGGGTCGGGAAAGTCCGTCACCCCGTGGCTCCGCATGCACTCGGAGATCTTCAGCGCCGCGAGCTTCGCCTGTGCGGACGGCGGCCCAGTAGGCGGTCCGCCGCCCGGCAGCAGCTTGCGGCACTTCGCCTGCGCCGCTTTGAACGCCGGCGACGACGGATCGATCCCCGAGTTCGACGGGATCTCGATGCCGCCGCCCCCGGTCGGGTCCGGCAAGTTCGGAACGCCGTTCGAGCGCATGCACTCCGCGAACTTGACGAACGCAGAGTTGTTGCCGGACGAGCCCGCCGAGCCCGACGCGCTGTAGCTGCTGGCGCCCGCGCCACAGGCCGCGACTGCCACAGCACAGCCGAGCGCTGCGATCAGGACGACAACCCGGTGACGACGCGACATGCACGTGGTTCTACGACCCCGGCTATAACACGGTCGTAACGACGTTATGCCCCTGTTATGCGCGCCCGCCGCGACGAGCGACGGGTTCCGCGCCTAACCGGCGGCGTTCGCGGACAGCCAGTCGAGCACCTGCGCCGCGTGCTCGTCGGGCGGGAAGATCGGATAGAAGACGTGCTCGATCCGGCCGTCGGCGACGATCATCGTCAGCCGCTTGTACAGCCGCTCGCCGCCGGCGGTAAACGTCGGGAGGTCGAGTGCCTGCGCGAGCTCGAGGCCAGTGTCGGACAGGATCTCGAACGGCAGGCCCAGCCGCTCGGCGAGCTCTGCCTGGTACTCCGTGCTCTGCGACGACAGTCCGTACACGGTCGCGGCGCCCGCGGCCTGCAGCTCGGCGTGGTGATCGCGAAAGCCACACGTCTCGGGGGTGCACCCGCGCGCGCCCGGGATCTCGTTCCAGCCCTCGGGCAGGTCGACGCCGGGCTGTCCGGTCATCGGATAGATGTAGATCACAGCCCGGCCGGGCCCGAGCCGATCGAGCGCCACGCTGCGGCCGGCGGTGCTCGGCAGCTCGATGTGAGGCATCGGCGTCCCCGGAAGGTGATCGGCGGCGCCGTCGTCCTCGGGGACGGGCAGGTCGGTGGGCAGGCTCATGTAGTCGGACACGGGCTCCGCTCAGCCTATATCAGCGTTCAATCCTGCACAGATCCTGAGCTTCTGTGGTGCAAGCTGCTACCGAGGCGTACCGTCCGGACCGAACACTCTCGTGAGGTCGGCACTTCGTGTTTGAGCATTCGCGAGCGGCAGGGGCCGCTGAGTGCACCCCGGTGCGGGGTGTTCGTGGCGCGCGCCGGCAACGCCATGGCGAACCGGCGCCGATGCGATTTCGTAAAGCAATAATTGCGGGCCCGCATGGACGCGTACATCCACGTCCAGCCGCACTAGGAGCGACGTATTGACCAGCCCCGTCCGACGCGTGTTTCGCCGCGTCTCGATCGTGACCGCGCTCGGCGCTGCCGCCGCGCTCGCCCTTCCGCTGTCGGCCGCGAACGCCGACGTCGTCAACCTAAATCTCTGCAACGGCTCGACGCTTGGTCAACCGTTCGCTCCGTGGGCCGATCCGTCGTCGTATGAGCTTGCGCCCGGAGGCGACTTCGAGAGCCCTGCCTGGACGCTATCCGGCGGCGCGCAACTCACCGCCGGGAGCGAGCCATACGCGGCAACGGGCACGCTCGGATCCTCGTCGTTGTCGCTGCCGGCCGGCGCATCGGCGCAATCGCCGACGACCTGCGTCGATGCCGCCTACCCGACCGCCCGGTTCTTCATCGCCGGCACGGGGTTGGTGGCAGTCACCATGGTCGATCACGGCCTCGCCATCCCCGCCGGGGTTGCCGCGGCGTCGGGAAACTGGGAGCCCACCCAGGTGATGGTGACCGACGCGCCGGTGGCCGCCGCACTGTCGGGCGGCACGGCACAGGTGTCGCTGCAGCTGACAGCGCTGGCCGGGGACCCGCAGGTCGACGACGTGTTCATCGATCCGTGGAACCGCGGCTGACGGGGATGACCCGGAGACGGGAACGGGCGGGCTCATGCTGATCGACTCCTATGAGACCCCCGGCGCCGAGAACCTGCTGCTGCTGGGACGCGAGCGGCACTCCGACAGCGGTCGCGCGCGCCGGCTGCTACTAACCGAGGCGGGCACGGCCGCGCTGTTCGTCGCGGCCGCCGGCGCGCTCGCGGTGTTCGCCCACCCATCGCGCACGTGGTCGCTGCCGGCGCTCGTGGCCACGATCGTCACCTACCTGATCGCCGGACGCGTGCAGTACCCGGTCGGCAGCTCATGGACGGCGCCGACCCAGCTCGCGTTCGTGCCGATGCTGTTCGTCCTGCCGACGCCGTTCGTCCCGTTGATCGTCGCGGCGTGCTCGCTTGCCGACCGGTTGCCGGCGGCGCTTGGCCGGCCGGTCGCGCCGACGCGGGTGCTGGCACGAATCGGGGACAGCTTCTATGCACTCGGGCCGGCGCTCGTGCTCGTGCTGTTCGGAGTGCAGGACTTCTCGTGGGACCGGTGGCCGGTGCTGCTGCTCGCGTTCGCAGCCCAGGTCGCATTCGACGCGGGCGCCGGCATCGGCCGTACGTGGTTCGCCGAGCGTGTGCCCCCGTCCGGTCAGCTGCCGATGCTGCTGTGGCTGTATGTCACCGACGCGTGCCTGTCGTGCGTCGGGCTCGTGGTCGCGGCGTCGGCGGTCGAGCGGCCCGGCCTGGTGCTGCTGGCGCTGCCGCTCGTCGGACTGCTGGGGATGCTCGCGCGCGAGCGTCAGCAGCGGCTCGAGTATTCGCTCGCGCTGAGCGACGCGTATCGCGACACCACGGAGTTGCTGACGCAATCTCAGGGCCTTACGCAGGAGTTGCAGAAGCAGTCCGAGGAATTGCGCCAGACCAACGATCAGCTTCACGGAAAGGCGCGACTGCTGTCTGAGCAGAACCGGGACATCGAGATCAAGAATGAGGAGATCGAGTTCGCGCGTCGTGGTCTGGAGGACAAGGCGGCGCAGCTCGCGCTGTCGTCGAAGTACAAGTCTGAGTTTCTGGCGAACATGTCGCATGAGCTGCGCACGCCGTTGAACTCGATGCTGATCTTGAGCCGGCTGCTGGCCGAGAACGAGGAGAACTCGTTGACCGATCGGGAGGTCGAGTTCGCGCGGACGATCCATTCCGCCGGCAATGATCTGCTGTCGTTGATCAATGACATCCTGGACCTGTCGAAGGTCGAGGCCGGTCGGATGGAGCTTGATCTCGCGCCGGTCCCGCTCTCGGACGTGTATCAGGATGCCGAGCGGGCGTTTCGGCATATCGCTGAGCAGAAGGGTCTGTCGTTTGGGGTGGAGATCGATCCGGCGTTGCCGGGGTCGGTTATCTCCGATGAGCAGCGTCTCGGGCAGGTGCTGAAGAATCTGCTCTCGAACGCGTTCAAGTTCACGCATGAGGGTGGGGTCAGGCTCGCGATCGGGTATCTGCAGGACCGCTCGGGGCTGCGGAATGACGCGCTCCGGGAGAGCGGGCGGGTGATCGAGTTCTCGGTCATCGATACCGGCGTCGGGATTCCCGATGACAAGTTGAATCTGATCTTCGAGGCGTTCCAGCAGGCCGACGGGACGACATCGCGCAAGTACGGCGGGACGGGCCTCGGACTCTCGATCTCGCGTGAGATCGCGAGGCTGTTGGGCGGCGAGATCCAGGTCGACTCGGGGGTCGGTCAGGGCAGTCGCTTCTCGTTCTTTCTTCCGTTGGTCGAGCCCAGCGCGGACCTTCCGGTGGACGGCGGTCCCGACACCGCGACCGCAGCCGTCACGACTGCCCCGGCAGTGGAGGAACCGGTCGCCGACGACAGCGCGCGGCTCGGACCCGAGGACCGCGTGATGCTCGTGATCGATACGAACGCCGATCGGGCGAAGGCGATGGTCGAGGCCGTCCGCGCCCACGGGGCCAAGGCGATCCTCGCGCGGCGCCCGAATGCCGGCGTCGGGCTCGCGCGCGAGCACCGCCCCGAGGTCGTCCTGGTCGCGGGCGAATCCCAGCGCGACGAGTCGGCGCTCGCGCAGCTCAAGAAGCATCCGGACACGCGCCATGTACCGATCGTCGTGCTCGACGATCGGGCCGCGCGGCTGAGCGCGTTGCGGGCCGGCGCGGCTGCGTTCGTCGCTGAGCCCGCCGGCCCGGGTGACCTCGACTTGGCCCTCACGCGCGTGGCGCGACTGACCGAGAGCCGGGCCCGGCGGATCGCGGTTGTCGCAGATGACGTGGAGCTTGTCGATCGGGTCACGGGCGTGCTCGGCGGCGGGGATGAGATCGACCTGGCGTGGATCGATCCGGCCGACGCCGTGGTCGCGCTCGGCGCCGGTTCCTACGACCTCGGGATCGTGGCCGTCGACCGCCGTGAGATCGACAGGCTCGCGTTCCTCCACGACCTTGGGGCCGACGAGGTCGTGCGCGAGCTTCCGCTGATCGCGTTCATCCAGCGCGAGCTTCCCAAGGCACAGCGCGCGCGGCTCGACGCTCTGTCGAAGTCGGCGGCGATCATGGTCGTCGACTCGCCCGAGCAGCTGGCGGACCGAGCGACGCTGTTCCTGCATCGCGCCGAAGCGACGCTGCCGCCGCCGACGCGGAGCCTGCTGGATCGCCTGCATGCCGGCGACACGCCGCTGCAGGGCCGCAAGGCACTCGTGATCGACGACGACATCCGCAACGTGTTCGCGCTCACCTCGATGCTCGAGCGCTACGGGATGAAGGTCGTGTACGCCGAGAACGGCCGCGAAGGCATCGAGCGACTCCATCAGCACGCCAACACCGACCTCGTCCTCCTCGACATCATGATGCCCGAGATGGACGGCTACGAGACCGCGCGCGCGATCCGGGCGATGCCGCGCTTCGAACGCTTGCCGATCATCTCGCTGACGGCCAAGGCGATGAAGGGCGATCGCGAGAAGGCGATCGCCGCGGGTGCGTCCGACTACATCGCCAAGCCCGTCGACGTCGATGAGTTGGTGTCGATGATGCGGGCCTGGCTCGACACTTAGCGGCCCGGGAGCGCCAGCGCGGAGTCTCGCCCGCGCTACGCGGGCACGGGACCGAGCGTCCGCCAGGCCTGCTCGACGCTGCCGTACCGCCGCTTGAGCGTGCTCGCGGTCGGTCCGTGCCACTCGGGCGCGTCGAGGTCCTCGGCCGCGAGCGCGTGGCCGGTGCGCGTCCAGTAGGCGGCGAGCGCGGAGCGGATCGCGTCATCGCTCCAGCGCCGGAACCGAACCGCGACGCCGGCATCGGCAAGCGCGGCGTTCCACGGCTCGGCGCGGTCGCGATACAGATCGCAGACCACCGCCGCGCTCGGCCAGCGGGGGCTCTCCGCCTCCCATCGGCCCGGCCGCTCGCGGGACGGGGTCCATTCGTGATATCTGGGCGGGCGGCCGCGCTCCTCCGTCCACGCGCAGACCGCGTCGCGGACAGCCTCGCGCGTCCACGGTCGCTGAATCGTCGGCAGATGCGCCGTGCAGGCGATGCAACGCGCCGCGCGAGGACTCGGAACCGGACCGCCACAATCAGGGCAGGTCCGCGCACGCAGGTAGTTGTGGACACTCGACACCGACACGCCGAGCTGGTCGGCGATCGCTCGGATCGCGTATCCGGCGGCGGCGAGCCGCCAGGCAGCCTCGACGCGGTCGGCGACGGGGTCCTCGAAGGTCAACGAGCGGTCCGACAGGCCGGCAGCCTGCAGTGCCTTGCTCCACGAGCCGAGATGCGCCGCCACGCACGAGCTGCTCGGCCACTGCGGGTGCTCGTTCATCCACTTGCGCTGAGCCGGGGCGGCGGCGTCCGGGTGCTCGCCCGACCAGTCCTGGCGCCGGGGCGGGCACCCGGTCTGCTCGGCCCACTCCCGGAGCGCGTCGACAATCGACTCCCGGTCCCAGCGGCGCGGCCGGCCGGGGTGCCGCATCGGGACGTAGCCCGCCGGCGGCGCGGCAATCGTCGTCCGGCCCGCTGCAGACGTACGGGCCGGACGGACGGTTGCCATCGATTCGCGGGTCCGGCTCAGAGCGCCGTTACGACCGACTTCGTCTCGAGGTAGTTGTTGAGCACCGCGTGACCCATCTCGCGGCCCCAACCCGACTCCTTGTAGCCGCCGAACGGCATCGCGGCGTCGAACACGTGGTAGGTGTTGATCCAAACTGTGCCCGCGCGCAGCCGCTTGGCGGTGCGGTGAGCCTTCGAGATGTCGCGGGTGAATACCCCCGCAGCCAGCCCGTAGTTGGTGTCGTTGGCCGGTGCGATGATCTCGTCCGGGGAGTCGAACGGGATCGCACACACGACCGGTCCGAAGATCTCCTCGCGCTCCACCTTCATGTTCGGCGAGGTGTTCGTGAGCACGGTCGGCTGCACGAAATAGCCTCGATCCCCGAAGCGATCGCCGCCGACGGCCGCCTGGGCGCCCTCGTCCTTCCCGGACTGCAGGTAGCCGAGCACCTTCTCGAACTGCTCGTCGGAGATCAGCGGGCCCATCTGTGCGTCGGGGTCGGTCCCCGGGCTGACCTTGATCGACTTGGCGACTTCCGAGACGCCCGAGACGACGTCGTCGAAGATCTGCTTCTGCACGTACAGCCGCGAACCCGCGTTGCAGCACTGGCCGTGGTTGAAGAAGATCGCGTTCGCCGCGCCGGGAATCGCCGCTTCAAGATCGGCGTCGGCGTAGACGACGTTCGGCGACTTCCCGCCGAGTTCGAGGCTGACCTTCTTCAGGTTGCCCGCGGCGGCCTTGACGATCAGCTTGCCGACCTCGGTCGAGCCGGTGAACGCGACCTTGTCGACGTCGTCATGCGCCGACAGTGCGGCGCCGGCATCGCCGAAGCCGGTGACGATGTTCACCACGCCCGCGGGGAGCCCCGCATCCTGCAGCAGCTCGCCGAGCCGCAGCGCGGAAAGCGGTGTCTGCTCGGCGGGCTTCAGCACCACCGTGCACCCGCACGCCAGTACCGGGCCGAGCTTCCACGCCGCCATCAGCAGCGGGAAGTTCCACGGGATGATCTGACCGACGACTCCGACCGGCTCGCGCAGCGTGTACGCCAGATACTCGCCGGGGGCCGGGAGCGCCGAGATCGGAACGGTCGTGCCTTCGATCTTCGTCGGCCACCCTGCCATGTAGCGGAACAGGTCCGCCGCCAGCGCCACGTCCGCGGCGCGAGCGATCACGTACGGCTTCCCGTTGTCGAGCGACTCGAGCATCGCAAGCTCGTCGCCGTGCTCCTCGATCAGGTCGGCGATACGCCAGATCAGCCGGCCGCGGTCCGACGCGTTCATCCGCCGCCATGGCGAATCGTCATCGAAGGCCCTGCGCGCGGCGCGCACCGCGCGATCGATGTCCTCAGCCTCGCCGTGGGCGACCTCGGCGAGCGTCTCCTCGGTGGCGGGGTTGATCGTCGGGAAAGTCTTACCGGAGGCGGCCTCGACCCATTCGCCATCGATCAGGAGCTTGTGCGTTGAACGAACGAAGCTGTCCGCTTGCTGTTCGCTCGATACGGCAACTGCCATCAGCTTCTCCTCTCTGAGCGCGAGCACCAGGCTCACGCTTCGCGCTGGTCAAATGCCACGGTAGTCCATTCTTGACTACCGAGCAACCTCGATTTACGCCGGCCACAATCGGGATCCGGCGTTAGCGTTCCGGGCAAGATGCCGCGAGCTCGTGAGGCACTCTCGGCCGGTGAATGGGCCGTGCTGGCGCTACTGAGCGAGGAGCCGGCGCACGGATTCGTGCTCGCGCGCGCGATGGCGCCCGCCGGCGAGGTCGGGCAGGTGTGGGCGATGCGACGGCCGCTCGTCTACCGCGCGCTCGAGACGCTCGAGCAGCTCGGGCTGATCCGGCCGGCGGGAACGGTCCCGAGCCTGTCGGGGCCTCAGCGGACGATCCTCAAGGTGACTCCGGCCGGGGCGCAGGCGATCACCGGATGGCTGACCGAGCCGGTCAGCCACGTCCGGGACGCGCGCTCGCTGCTGATGCTGAAGCTCCTGTTCCTGACGCGGCGCGGGTCCGACCCGGCGCCGCTCCTGACCGCGCAGCGTGAGCAGTTCTCGGCACACGCCGAGCGTCTGTCGGCCGCGGTCGATCAGACGGACGGATTCGAACGCGTGCTGCTGCTGTGGCGCCTTCACGCCACGACGGCCGCGGTTCAGTTCACCGAGACCATGCTCTCGGACCGAACGACCCGACCCCTTGACCCACCACGAGATCGACCAGGTCCGAGACGTAGCGACCGCCCTTGAGGTCGCCGTCGACGACGAGGCGAGGCTGCGCCAGCGGTTGACCGTCCTCGTTCAGTGACACGAGCAGCGGGCGGGCTCCCACGATCGCCTCGGCGGGGGTCACGGTGGCGACGTACGCGTCGGATCCGACCGCGGCCACCCATGTGTTGAGGTTGAACGGGAGGCGGGTCGCGCGCAGCACGTCGGCCAGCGTCGGGCCGACCTCGGTGTGAGTCTGACTCGCGGTGCCGGCGACGAAGCTGACGGTCAGCGTCCGCGCCGGCAGCGCCGCCAGCTGGCCGGCGGTCAGCGTCCTGGTGAACGGCCGTCGTCGATCGTGACCCCGCCGGGCGGGGGGCGTGGTCGGCGTCGGGTTCTGGACGCCGACCGTGATCCGGTTGGCGGCGAACACCGTGCGAGCACCGTTGACGTCGCCCGGTACGAGGAGCTCGGGGGCCCGCAGCCAGCGCCCGTCCTGCTCGAGCGCCAGGTACGCGGCGTGGTCGCCGAAGCTCGAATCGAGCTCGCCGAGGGCCAACGTCACTGGGGCCTGCCACGGGCCCGAGACGGTCACGGTGACGCGCAGCAGCGCGTTCTTGGTCCCCGCCGGCTCGGTCGGTCCTGCGTCGTTGACCAGGGTCTCGAGCGAGATGCCCTCGTCGGTGTGCGTGCGCGACCGCCACCAAGAGTGCTCGGTGACCGTGAAGGTGGTCAGCGGCTGCGTCTGCAGCGCGCTAAGTGAATACATCGCCGGCGTCGCCACCGCGCCGCCGACCGTCAGCGCGGGCTAGCGTGGACCCGGAAACGCCGACGCCCCGCCCGCGGTCAGCGCGAGCACGGCCGCGGCCAGCACGATCGAGAGCAACCACCTGCGGATCACCTGAGCACCCCCATCTTCGTTGGTCGAACGCGGCAATACATCGCTGCCTAGGTACATCCTATGCAGATGCGCCGGGGTCGATCCGAAAAATCAGGCCGGAGCGGCGCGCTCGATCATCACCGATGTCGATTTGACGACCGCGGTCGCGTTCACGCCGGCGACGAGCCCGAGCTCCTCGACCGAGTCGCGCGTGATCGCGGCGGTGACGAGGAACGGCCCGGCCTCGAGCTCGACCAGCGCCATCACGCCGTCGCACTCGACCGACCGCACGATGCCCGTGAAGCGGTTGCGCGCCGAACGCTCGGATCCGGTCAGGTGGCGCGTGGGGCGCGTGCTCAGGCGCTGGATCTCCGACGCGGGCACGAGCCGGCGGTTCCGCGCGTCACGGGTGGTCTTGATCCGCCCCTTGCGGTCCCAGCGGCGAAGCGTGTCGACGCTGACGCCGAGCGCCGCGGCGGCCTCGCCGAGGGAGAGTTCTCCGGCCATCTGAGCGCAGACGCTACAGGGCGCGACAGACCGGTGCACGCTCCGCAGTTGTGCGAGCAATCGGCGGGAGCATGCCCGGGCACCAGTCCCGCGGATCAGGCCGACGTCGACCCCGCCGCGCCGCAGGACCGCAGACCGTAGCTGGCGGCGAGCTCGGCGACCGGACTTGCCCGCAGCGTCGCCTCCAGGTCCGCCACCGTCTGGGCGTCGCCGCGCCTCGCCGCCGCCACCAGCTGGCGATAGGCCGCGACCACCGCCCCCAGCGCAGTGAAGTACGCGCTCAGCGTGGCGCGGTCGTGGGGATTGCCGCTCGGGCGCTTGAGCGCGCGGAGCTGGTCGGCCTCGGACTGCACGAGCGGCACGACCTCGGCCAGGTAGGCCGCCTGCGCGCCGCCGGGCCGCGACGTGGACGCCGGCGGCACGAGCGCGCGCGTCTGGCGCAGCGTACTTGTGCAGATCCCGTCGGCGCGAGCGATGAAATCACTCTTCGTATAGCTGCTCCCGCCGCATCCGGCGAGCAGCGCGGTGAGCATCGCGGCGAGCGCGAGCAAACCGTAGAACCGAGCTTGCCGTGCGCCCGACACGGCCCTAGAGCCTAACGACGACCCTCGTGCAGCAGCACTACGTAACCGGACGTGCATATGCATTGCCTATATGCTGGCGACATGCGCAAAACCTCCATTTCCCTTCGTCATCTCGCACGGCCGGGTGCGTTCGATGGCAAGTCCGGCGCCAGACGCCGGCTCCTCGCCGTCCCTCTGGTCGGTTGTTTGACTGCCATCGCTCTGCTCGTGGCCCCGTCGCTCGCTAGCGCCGATACCTCCTCGAGCCTCACGATCGTCGGCACCAGCGACGTGAGCGACTCCGGCCTGATGCCGAACCTGATCCAGCCCGAGTTCACCAAGGAATTCCCGCAGTACACCTTCAAATACAACGGATCGGCCACCGGGCTTGCGATTCAGAACGCCGAGAACGGCACCGGAGGACCGAGCGTTCTGATTGTTCACGCTGCGTCGCTCGAGAGCCAGTTCGTCGCCAACGGCTTCTCGTACAACAACCAATTCGGAAACGCGATCTTCACCAACGACTTCGTGCTGGCCGGGCCGACCGGGGATCCCGCCGGCGTGGCGTCGAATGGCGCCAACAACATCGCGCAGGCGTTCGCCGATGTCGCGGCGGCCGGGGCGAACGGGACCGCCTCGTTCTACACGCGAGGCGGCACGACGACCGCGTCCGGGACGACCGTCGAGGAGCATGCGATCTGGGCCCTCGTGAACAGCTCGGGGCTGAGGCCGGCGAGCCTGACGCTGTGCACCGTGAGCGCGGCGGACGGCGGGGGTATGTCGCCCGTCGACGCGAGCGCAGTCACCGGTAACGGCGCCCCGTGCCCCGATAGCGGCACGGTCAACGGCGCGGATGCCCCGCATTCGGGCTGGTACTTCGTCAACGCCAACGCCACCCAGGGCAACAACGTCATCGCGGCGAACGCTTGCACCTCCGCAAACAAAGGGAACACCTGCTACGTCCTGACAGACCGCGGCACGTACGACTACCTCTCCTCCGGGACCGACCCGGCCGGGACGATCCCGAACCTGAAGATCGTCACCCGCGGGCCGCAGAGCGCGTCAGCACCTGGTGGCGTGGATGCGCTTGTCAATTACTTCCACGTCTACATCATCAATCCGACGAAGCCTGGTGAGAAGGTGAACCTGCCGGCGGCGCAGGACTTCGTCAGCTTCCTCACCTCGCAGGCGTTCCAGTCGCAACTGAAGGGCTATCTGCCGACGGCCGACCCAGCCGGCCCGCCGTTCGTGGCAGACGCCTCCCCAAACCTCACGGTGTCGTCCGGGCTTCCGAAGAACTACCACGCGGGCAAGCCCCTCACGGTGAAGGGGACGCTGGTCAATGCCGAGCCGGGCTACCCGGCGCTGGCGGCTCAGACGGTCAACGTCGACCAGATCGTCGGCGGGGTGCCACTCACCGTAGCCAGCGGCAAGACGAGCTCGACGGGCGCTTACAGCATCAAGTTCACTCCCACGTCGACCGGCTCGTACGAAGTATCGACGGGTCAGATCTCGATGATCGAGGACGCGACGCTCAACCCGGTCTACGGTGACATCCTGTCACCCGCGGCGACGTCGCCCGTGAAGGTGACGGTGCACGGTGCGACCTCGAACTTCCGAGTTCAGTCGCAGGGCGGCAAGGCGCTCGTGCTCGGCACGGTCGCTCCCGGTAACGGGCACGTCAAGGGTACGGTGACCGTGTGGGCCCGCGCCGTCGGTAAGAAGGGCGCGTTCAGGAAGGTCGCAACCGATCGCCTGGCGACGAGCCAGGGCAACTACGCGATCTCGGTTCCGCTCGCAGCGGGCAGCTGGAACATCAAGGTCAAGTTCCAGGATCCAAAGCAGGGAGTCGTGGCCGCGACGTCGCGGACGGTCAAGGTCACGATCGCGCCCAGGCCGGCGTCGAGCATCCGCTTGACCTCGGTCAAGACCCGAAAGGGTGGGTTCACGCTGACCGGCGCCGCCGGACCGTCCGGAGAGTCCGGGGCGCAGGTCGTGCTGCTCCGGCTCAACGCGGCCCCCGGGGCGCCGGCCCGGTTCACGAAGTTCGGGACCGCGAGCCTCGGCGCCGGCAAGGACAAGGTCACGTTCCGTGCCAAGGTCAAGAGCGGCACTCGTTGGGTGCTGCAACTCGAGTACCTCCGGCCGGGACAGACACCGAGCTTCTCGGGGTTGAGAACGGTCGCCATACACTAGGTTCGTGACGTTCCGGAGCATCCGCTCGGATAAACACGTACGTCCGGCTGACCGCCGCCCCAGGATCATCCTGGGGCGGCGGTTCGCGTTTGTGCTCGCGTGCGCGCTCGGGGCGCTGGGAGGCACACCCGCCGTCGCCACGTCGGATCCAAGCTCGAACGAGATCGTGTCCGCGACCGTGTACTCGCCGAGCGGAACCACGGAAAATGACTCCGTATCGTTGGCACAGCTCCAATCGGGCTCTCAATGCACGACGTACTCCTTGAGCGCGATGGACGAGCTCGGTCGAAACGGCTTCGTCGACGTGCCGCTTCCGTCGAGCGGGGTGGGAACCGGAACCTGGGCCCTCTCGACGGTCCTGGGCTGCCTGTCGACTCCGGTTCCGGTCTCCGCCGTCCACGGAATCACCGTGATCAACGGCGACGGATCTCCGCAGGTGGATCAGGGTTCGATGCTCACGCCCGCGGACCTCGCCCCCCAGGGCTCGACCGACTTCAACAATCCGCAGGAAGCTCCGGTCGTCGAGGCGCTTGGATCGTTGAATCAGTACGACCGGCCGTGGCGCGGGAACGCACAGGGTCAGACCGACGAGGACTTCCTGGATGAGGTGCAGGAGACGCAGAACGATCAGCCGACGCCGATTGCGATCGAGGTGTTCGAAGGACCGCTGCTCACCGTCAGCGTGTCCGCGTCGCAGACGACAGTGCCGGTCGGAGGGACCGTCACGTTCGACGCGACGGTCACGGGCCAGAACGGCAGTCCTCTCGCTTACAACTGGAACTTCGGCGGCGGCGCACAGAATTCAACCGCAGCGGCTCCGCAGGTGACTTTCGGCACCGCCGGACAGTACGACGTCGCTGTTCAGGTCACTGACAACGCCGGCGGCGGCGGCGGCGCAGAGATCCCGATCACCGTCGGCACGTCGCCTCCGGCCGCTACCGGCACCCACCACCAGACGGGGGCGGGCAAGTCGAAGAAGTCCCACCCCCCGACCGGGCCGAAGAAAAGCGGAGGTAACCACGCCGGTGGGCGTGCTGGAAACTCGAGCTCCGGCAACTCGACGACGACCGGCGCGAACGCGGGCCAGAGTACGTCGACCACGAACTCGACCACGCCAACACCGACCACCGCTGACTCAACCCCAGGCAGCTCGAGTAAAACGGCCTCGGCGTCACATCGCACAACGACCTCCAGGAGCTCGGGCCGGCATGCGACCGCGCCCCTGGCGCGCCCGACTCGGCGCCCGCCTGCTTCAGGACCGATCGTCGTGGGGCTGCTGGTCAGCGACGTTACGCCGCTGGCGGCGGATGTCAGCCCGCTCGTCCACATCGTGCCCGCGGCGGTGGAGACAGCGCCGCCAGCGCGCCAGGCGATACGGGCCTCGCTGCTGCCCGCGGTCGGCGCGGGTTTCGCCGTCCTCGTCCTCCTGGGCCTAGGGGCCGGGCGCGAGCTGCGGGGACGCCGCGGCCGGCGGACGCTGCGCGCTCACAGCTGAGATCCTGGTCGTCATCACCGCCTTCCCCGTGATTCTCGCGCTCAGCACCAACGGCATCGACCAGGCGATCTTCCATGTCTCGAGCGTCCTCGAGGTGCCGGTGCTGATCCTCGCGCTGGCCGCGCTCGCGCTCGTGATCTTCGAGTTCGGGAGCTACGTCATCGAGGTTGCCAGCCGCCGGCGGCGGCGATTCGCGACGCTCCAAACCGCGGCAGAGCAGGGCCGCAACGCCCTGCTGGCGGGTGATCGAACGGCGGCGGCAGCCGCCGTGAGCGGAGTCGCGCGAAGCACCGCGATGGGGGCCACACTCAACTTCATCGTCGAGCAGGCGGGAACGCCTGGGAGCGAGCACCAGATCAACAAGGCGCTGGCCGACTTCGACTTCGACGCCCAGCGGCGGCTCGCGCGGACGCGATTGCTCGTGCGCGCCGGACCCGCTCTCGGGCTGATGGGAACCCTGATCCCACTCTCGCCCGCGCTCACCGGCCTCGCCGCCGGCAACACCGCCGAACTCAGCCACGACCTGCGCGTCGCGTTCAGCGTGACGGTCGTAGGCCTGCTGATCGGCGCCGTTGCGTTCGGGCTGTCGCTTTCACGCGACCGCATGTACAGCCAGGATCTGTCGGACCTCCAGTATCTCGCGGCGGTCATCACCGATCCACGATCCACAGGAGGCGCAACATCATCTCCGTTACCCCCCACGCCCGAAGTCGCGAGGACCGCGCCGGCGACCCACTCGACGGGCTAGTCAACCTGTTCGATCTCGGGATCGTGCTGTCGGTCGCGTTCCTGCTGGCGGCCTTGTCGTCGCTTCACCTCGGTGCCACGATCACCAGCCGCGGTCTGCGAGCGAAGGCCGCTCCGAGCATCTACATCCAGCCCGGACAGACGGTGGCGCCGCTGCCGAAGCCCGGCGCGCGCACGATCGGCCATGGCACCCAGGCCGGGGTGGTCTATCGCCTCGCCAACGGACAGCTCGTGTACGTTCAAAACGCTTCACCGGGGTCGACTCCCTGAATGGGCTACCTCTGGGACCAGCTCCGCGGTGCGATTCCCCTGATCGCCCACGGCAACCCCTACATCATGGGCCTGCTCTGGGTCACGCTCCGAGTCGCCCTGGTGTCCACGTGTGCCGCGCTGGTCGTGGGCCTGCCGATCGGGCTGGCGCTGGGTCTCGGTCGCTTCCGCGGCCGGCGCACCCTCCAGGTCCTCGCCAACGCGAGCCTCGCGCTGCCGTCCGTCGTAGTAGGTATCGGCGTGCTGCTGCTGCTCCTCCCGCAGGGCGCGTTCGGCTCGCTCCGCATCGAGTTCACGCTCCGGGCCGTGTACATCGCACAAGCGGTGCTCGCGCTCCCGTACATCGTCGCGCTCACGCCGGCGGCGATCCAGGGCCTCCCGCCGGGGCTGCTCGACCAGGCCCGGGCGCTCGGCGCCGGGCGTATCCAGCTCGGGGTGTTCGCGCTTCGGGAGGCGAAGATCGGCGTGATCGCGGCGGTGATCGCAGCGCTGGGCGCCACGATCGCCGAGGTCGGAGCGGTGATCATCGTCGGCGGCAACTTCCAGGGAAGCGACGAGACGCTCGCGAGCGCCCTGCTCGAGCAGTTCAACTACACCGGCCACGATCCGTACGCGACCGCGATCGCGCTCCTGCTGCTGGCGGTGATCGTCGTCCTGATCGGCACGCTCACCGTGATCCAACAGCGCACCGGCGGAATCCAGCTGCGCTTCCGGGCGACCTGAGATGGGGCTCCTGTGGGCAGAGCTGAAGAAGGCCCTGCCGATGATCCTGCACGGAAACCCGACCTTGTTCAGCGTCATCGGGTTCACGCTCCAGGTGGCGCTGGTCGCGACCGTGGCCGCAACTGTGATCGGCGTACCGATCGGGCTGGCGATCGGCCTCGGCCGGTTCCGGGGACGGCAGTTGCTGCAGGTGCTCGCGAACGCGAGCCTCGCGCTGCCGCCGGTGCTCGTCGGCGCGTTTCTATTCGTGCTTTTCCTGCCGCAGGCGCCGCTCGGATCGCTGCAGCTGATCTGGACCAGGCGCGTCGTCTTCATCGCGCAGTCGATCCTCGCCCTCCCGTTCGTCATCGCGCTGACCGCGGCGGCGGTCCAGGGCCTCCCGCCGGGGTTGCTGGCGCAAGCCCGGCTGCTCGGCGCTGGCCGGCGGCAGCTCTGGGCGCTCGCGCTCCGGGAGGCGCGGATCGGCGTGATGGCAGCGGTGATCGCGGCGCTCGGAACGTCGCTGTCCGAAGTCTCCGCGGTCGTGATCCTCGGCGGCAACATCTACGGCTACGACCAGACGCTCGCGAGCGCGACCCTGTACGAGGTGAACGGCGCCTTTTACGCCGACGCCGTCGCGATCGCGATCGTCCTGATCGCGCTGATCCTGACCCTGGTGTGCGGCCTCGGCATCCTCCAGCACCGGGGCAACGGGATCCGGCTGCGCTTCCGGTCGGCGGCGTGAGTGGTGCCGATCACCCGGCGCCCGGGGCTGTGCTGCTCCGCTGCGAGCACCTGACCGTTCGGCGCGGCAAGCGCGACGTCGTCAAGGACGTCAGCGCGGAGCTTCGCGCCGGCGAGATCGTCGCGCTGCTCGGCCCCAACGGCGCCGGCAAGAGCACGCTCCTCGACGCGCTCGCGGGCGCGCTTGCACCCGCGGAGGGCCGGATCGAGCTCCACGGCCGGGTCGGGATCGCCCTGCAGTCGCCCGATCTGGCCCGCCGGACCGTGCTCGCAAACGTGGTGCTCGCGCTCGCGTGGTGGGGCGTGCCGCGGTCCGAGCGGTCCGTACGCGCCCGCGAGGCGCTCCGCGCGATCGGCGCCGACCACCTGGCCCAGCGCCGGGCCGCGACGCTGTCGGGTGGCGAGCGTCGCCGGGTCCACCTCGCCCGCGCGATCGCGGTTCGTCCCGACGTGCTGATGCTCGACGAGCCGTTCGCCGGCCTCGACGCCGAGGTCCGCGCGAACCTGCTCGAGGATGCGCTGTCGGCGCTCCGCTCGAGCACGCGCGCGACGCTGGTCGTCGTCCACGACCGAGCCGAGGCGTGGGCGCTGGCCGACCGCCTGCTGATCCTGATCGACGGTCGCCTGGTCGCCTCGGGTCCGCCCCGCGAGTTGCTCGAGCAGCCGCCGAGCGTCGCGGTCGCGCGCTTCCTCGGCTACGACGGGAGCCTCGAGGACGGTCGCGAGCTCGTGCTGACGCGGCCGGCGCACGTCGCACTGCACCCCGCCGGCCCGCTCGAAGCCCGCGTAACCCGCGCGGTGCCGCTCGAGGACGGCGTCCGCCTTGAGCTCGAACTCGACCGCGGCCGGCTGTACGCGGTCGCCCCACTCCCCGGTCCCCGGCCGGGCGACACGGTCCACGTCCGGGTCGACGGTGGCGCCCATTTTCCGCTCGGGGAAACCAGTGTTCCGCTCGAAACCCCGGCGTCCCAGCGCACCTCGTAGCATCGGGCCATGGACCTGCCACCCGGTCCGCGCGCACCCGCCGTCTGGCAGACGCTGGCTTGGATGACGCGGCCGGGCGCGTTCCTGCGTCGCGTGCACGCCCGCTTCGGTGACCCGGCGACGATCCGCACGTACTGGACCGAGGAGCCGATGGTGCTGTTCTCGAGCCCGGATTCGGTCCGCGCGGTGTTCCGCCTCGACCCCGCGATCGCGCCGGCCGGGCAGAGCTGGGAGTTCCTGCGCCCATTCGCCGGGCCCCACTCGATCCTGCTGCTCGACGGCGAGGAGCACATCCGCGAGCGCCGGCTGCTGCAGGGGCCGTTTCACGGCGAGCGGATGCGCGCGTTCGCGCCGATGATCGGCGAGCTGGCGCGTCGGGAGCTCGCGACCTGGAACGGACGAGTGGTCGCGCTCGACCGCATGCGCGAGCTGACGCTCGACATCATCCTGCGCGTCGTGTTCGGGGCGCGCGACGAGGAGCTCGCGCACGTCCGCGGCGTGATCGAGGAGTCGCTGGCGACTGTGCGCTCGCTGCCGTCGGTCCTGGCGATGGCGGTGGTACGCCGCGACCTCGGGCCGCGCAGCCCGTGGGGACGTTTCCGGATCGCGGTCGAGCGCTTCGACGCGGAGCTGTACGCGCTGCTGGCGCGCCGGCGGGCGGAGTCCGAGCGCCGCGGCAACGGCAGGCCTGAGAGCGAGGGCGACTCGATGCTGGCGCTGCTGCTCGAGGCTCGCGACGAGCACGGCAATCCACCGAGCGATCAACACCTGCGCGATCAGCTGGTCGCGCTGCTCGTGGGTGGCCACGACAGCTCGGCGGCGTCGCTGGCGTGGGCGTTCGAGTTGCTCGCTCGCCACCCGGGCGTGCAGGCGCGGCTGCGCGAGGGCGATCCGGCGTACCTCGACGCGGTCGCCAAGGAGGTGCTGCGCGCGCGGCCGGCGCTGACGATCGCGCCCCGCCTGCTGCTCGAGCCGGTGCAGATCGCGGGGCGGACGCTCCCGGCGGGGGTCCAGGTGGCCGCCTGCCTGTGGCTCGCCTGCCGGCGCGAGGATCTGTGGTCCCGCGCCGGCGAGTTCCGGCCCGAGCGCTGGATTGAGGATCCCGCCCACCCGGGCGGGATCCTCAATCCAAATCCGTTGTCGTGGATTCCGTTCGGTGGCGGCGTCCGCCGCTGCGCCGGCGCTCCGTTCGCGGAGATGGAGATCCGCGAGGTTCTGCGCGCGGCGGCGGACCTGCGGCTCCGGCCCGTCCGGCCCGAGCCCGAACACGCTCGCCGCAGCATGCTCGTCCTCACACCCCACCGGGGCGGCGAGGTGGTCGCCGGCTGAGCCCTCGGCCCTGCGGAGGCTGAGGCCTCGGTCCCGGCCAACGCGATAGCGTGCACGCGCGCGATGGCTCGGACACTCGGCAACACCGACCTGGAGGTCACGCCGATCGGGCTCGGACTGGCCGCGCTCGGCCGTCCGGGCTACATCAACCTCGGCCACGCCTCGGACCTCGACGGCCACACCGACGTCGAGTCGATGGAGCGGGCCGCCCACGCGGTGCTCGACGCTGCCTACGCCGGGGGCGTGCGCTACTTCGACGCGGCGCGCTCCTACGGCAAGGCCGAAGCGTTCCTCGGCAGCTGGCTCGAACAGCGTCAACTCGGGCCGGACGACGTCACGGTCGGCTCGAAGTGGGGCTACACCTACACCGCCGACTGGCACGTGGATGCCAAGGTGCACGAGGTCAAGGACCTGTCGGTGGCGACGCTGCGGCGTCAGATCGACGAGAGCCGGGAGCTGCTCGGGAATCATCTGCAGCTGTACCAGATCCACTCGGCGACGCTCGAAAGCGGCGTGCTCGATGACCCCGAGGTGCTGTTCGAGCTTCAGAAGCTGCGGGCGAGCGGCATGGCGATCGGGTTCACAGCGACCGGGCCACATCAGGCGCAGACGATCGAGCGAGCGCTCGAGGTCGGCGAGTTCGACGCCGTGCAGGCGACGTGGAACCTGCTCGAGCGATCGGCCGGTCCGGCGCTGGCGGCGGCCCACGCCGAAGGCCTCGGGGTGATCGTCAAGGAGGCGCTCGCGAACGGACGGCTGACCGCGCGAGGTGACGTACCCGAGCTCGCCGCGGTCGCGCGCAGCACCGGGCGGACGCCCGACGCGATCGCCCTCGCGGCGGTGCTGGCCCAGCCGTGGGCGGATGTCGTGCTGAGCGGGGCCGCCACCGTGGAGGAGCTCGCGAGCAACCTCGCAGCGCTCGTGCTGTCGCTCGACCGCGACGTGCTCGAGCCGCTCGACGCGATCGGCGAGGACCCGGACACGTACTGGGACGAGCGCTCCGAGCTCCCCTGGAACTGAAGAGCGCCGGGCTACACTCCTTGTGAGATCAACTTTTTTGAGGAGCTATTCATGGAAGTCGAAATCTGGTCTGACATCGCGTGCCCGTGGTGCTACATCGGCAAGCGCCGGTTCGAGGCGGCGCTCGCCGGGTTCGAGCATCGCGACGACGTCCGCGTGACGTGGCGGAGCTTCGAGCTCGACCCCTCGGCGCCGGCTGAGCGCGAGGGCAACCGGGCCGCGCGCATCGCCGAGAAGTACGGCATCACCGTCGAGCGCGCCAAAGAGATGGAGCACAGCGTCACCGACGCGGCCGCTGGTGAGGGACTCGACTTCCGCTTCGACATCCAGCGCAGCGGCGCGACCTTCGACGGCCACCGCGTCATCCATCTTGCCGCCGAGCACGGCCTCCAGGACGCGATGAAGGAGCGCCTGTTGCACGCCTACTTCAGCGAGGGCCAGCTGATGTCCGATCAGGACGCGCTCGTCCGCCTGGCCGCCGAGGTCGGGCTCGACGAGGACGAGGTTCGGCAGATGCTCACGAGCGACCGGTTCGCCCAGAACGTCCGCGACGATGAGCGCCTCGCCGGCCAGTTCGGGATCAGCGCCGTGCCGACGTTCGTGGTCGATCGCGCGATCGGCGCGTCCGGCGCCCATCCGCCCGAGGCGCTGATGGACCTGCTTCGCCAGGGGTGGGAGCGCCGCGAGCCGGTGGCGGTGGTCGCCGGCGGCGAGAGCTGCGGCGTCGACGGCTGTTAGCTAGACGTACTGATTGACCCCGCTCGCGGCGGCGGCAGCCGAGCCGGCCGCCGCGGTTCCGTAGGCGCTCGCGGCCAGCATCGACTGGCCCGAGGGCGCTGGCGGGGTGCCGTCGGCGATGTTGGTCGCCATCTGCGTGAGCTGGTCAGTCGACAGAGCCGACGCGCCCTGCGGTGCGCCCGACTGCAGGTCGGACTCGATCGCGCTGACTAGCGAACTGCTCGACACGCCGTCCTGCGAGGCGAGACTCGACAGCGTCGTGCCCGACTGCAGATCCTGGCCGAGCTGGCTCGTGCTCAAGCCGAGCAGCTGCGCCGTGCTGTCCATGTTCATGCCATGGTGATGCCCGCCGTGATGGTGACCGGCCGGCCCGGTTCCGTTGGCGATGTCGGTCGCCAACTGCTGGAGCTGATCGCCTGACGGCGCCGGCGCGCCCTGCGGCGCGCCTGACTGCAGGTCCGACTCGATCGCGCTCGTCAGCGAGCTGCTCGACACGCCGTCCTGCGAGGCGAGACTCGAGAGCGTCGTGCCCGACTGCAGATCCTGGTTCAACTGGCTCGTGCTGAGGCCGAACAACTTGGCCGTGTCGGTCATCGCGGGTGGGGACGGCGGCGTCTGCGCCTGGGGGTACCACTGGCTGCCGCCGCCGTTGATTGCACTGACTGTCATGAGGGAACCGCCCTTGGTCGAGGAGACCTGTCCCACCGGGTAATCGACCGATTCGGCCGGATGTCGGTAAGAATCGCCTAAGAGCTTCCCGCCGGCGCGCCTCCGGGTCTGCCAGTGCGACCCCGTGTCCGCCGGACCTGCCCGGTGGCGGGCCGCCCGGTGCAAAACGCGCCAAACCCCCCGGTCCGCGCGCACCGCGGTTATATAAGCGCCTGCCAGGCGCTTATATAACCGAGGTCGCGGCGGGGCGGGAGGTTTGGCGAGTTGCGCACCGCCGGCCGGGCTCGTGGGCCCTGTAGAACGCCCGAAAGCGTCCTCAGTCGCCACGCCACCGGGACATAAGCGTCCCCCACGTGCTTATGTCCCGGTCGCCGGTGGTGGCGCGGAGGTTTCGGGCCTCGTGCATGGTGCGGGGCGTTGCCGGCGCCTAGTCGCAGGCCGCGACGACACTCACGGGCGCCACCGGCCCTCGCCGGCGAACCGCGCGACCCACCTCGCCGGCGAACCGCGCCACCCCCGCCTCGCCGGCGCACCGCGCGACCCACCTCGCCGGCGAACCCCGCGCCACCGCCCGCGCCCTCGCCGGCGAACCGCGCCACCGCCCACCCCCTTGCTGGCGAACCGCGCCACCCCCGCCTCGCCGGCGCACCCGCGAGACTGGCCCGCGGTGCGCGTGCGAGTGGACCGCGTCAGGCCTTGATCAGGCCGTGGGGGTTCAGCACGAACTTCTTGGCCGCCCCCTGGTCGAAGTCCTGATAGCCCTTCGGCGCCTCGTCGAGTGAGATCACGGTGGCGTTGACCGCCTTGGCGATCTGCGCCTTGTCGTTGAGGATCATCTGCATCAGGCCGTGGTGGTACTTCATGACCGGGCACTGCCCCGTCGTGAAGCTCTGCGACTTGGCCCAGCCGAGGCCGATCCGGATCGACAGCGAGCCCTCCTTAGCGGCGTCGTCGGCCGCGCCCGGATCGCCGGTCACGTAGAGCCCCGGGATGCCGAGCTTGCCGGCGGCGCGGGTGACGTCCATGATCGAGTTGAGGACCGTTGCCGGCGCCTCGTGATCGGAATCGGAGCCGTGACCGCGGGCCTCAAAGCCGACGGCGTCGACGGCCGCGTCCACCTCGGGCACGCCGAGGATCTGCTCGATCTGATCCTTGGGGTCGCCCTTGGAGATGTCGATCGTCTCGCACCCGAAGCTCTTGGCCTGCTTCAGCCGCTCCGGGATCAGGTCGCCAACGATCACGACGGCGGCGCCCAGCAACTGCGCAGAGTGCGCCGCCGCGAGGCCGACCGGGCCGGCACCGGCGACGTACACGGTCGAGCCCGAGGTCACGCCGGCGGTGTAGGCGCCGTGGTATCCCGTCGGGAAGATGTCCGACAGCATCGTTAGGTCGAGGATCTTCTCCATCGCCTTGTCCTTGTCGGGGAACGGCAACAGGTTCCAGTCGGCGTACGGAACCAGCACGTACTCGGCCTGGCCGCCCACCCATCCGCCCATGTCGACGTAGCCATACGCCGAGCCGGGACGGTCGGGGTTGACGTTCAGGCACACGCCGGTGTTGCCGGTCTTGCACATGCGGCAGCGGCCGCAGGCGATGTTGAACGGCACCGAGCAGAGGTCGCCCTTCTTGATGAACTCCACGCCCGGTCCGGTCTCGATCACCTCACCGGTGATCTCGTGCCCGAGGATCATGCCCTCGGGCGCGGTCGTGCGGCCGCGCACCATGTGCTGATCCGAGCCACAGATGTTGGTCGACACGCACTTGAGGATCGCCGCGTGAGGCAGCTTGCGCCCCACGTTGTCCGGGTTCACGCCCGGTCCGTCCTTTAACTCGAACGTCGGGAAGTCGATGTCGTGGACCTCGACTTTGCCCGTCCCCATGTAGGCGACGCCACGGTTATCTGCCATGCCTCGTCCTCCTTTCGAGTGCTTCTGCAGAGGCCGATCGCGGACGCTGACGACCGCTGAACCTGCACTAGACCTACCCCGGCAACCAGGGCTGAACCACTCGCCAGGCGGGCGCCGACTAGCGCGGGGTGTGATCGAGCAGGCCGCGCTTGCCGGCGGCGTACGCGACCTCCGCGCGGCTGTGGACGCCGAGCTTTCGCATCACGTTGCGCACGTGGAACTTGGCGGTGCTCTCGCTCACGAAGATGCGGCGCCCGATCTCGGCGTTGGTCAGCCCGGTCGCGATCAGCTCGGTGACCTCGCGCTCGCGGTCGGTGAAACCCGCTTCGTTGGGATCATGCTCCCCGGCCACGAGCGCCCTCACCATCGCGGCGCTGCGCCCGTCGAAGCCGGACTCCCCACGGGAGACGCGACGGATGATCCGGACCAGTTCGACGACGTCGACCTCTTTGAGCACGTACGCCTTGGCGCCACGCCGGAGCGACTGGTCGAGCAGGCGCTCGTTGAGGAACGTCGAGAGGATCACGACGTTGGACTGGGGCCGGCGCCGGACGATCTCGCTGCACAGGTCGAGCCCTTCGGTGTCGTGCTCGGAGCTCAGCTTGAGATCGAGCACGATCACATCAGGCCTGGCGCGATCGAGGGCCTGTAGCGCATCGCTCCAGCCGCCGGCCTCGGCGACCACGGAAATGTCGGGCTCGAGCTCGAGGATCGAGCGGAGCCCGCGGCGGACGATCGCGTGGTCGTCGACCAGCAGCACGCGGGCCGGGGCCGACGCCTCAGGCGGGGCCAACCGACCCTCCGAGCGGCACCTCGACCCTCAGCTTCACGCCGCCACCGCGCCGGCGCTCGAACCATGCGGCGCCGCCGAGCCCACGCACCCGCTCGGCGATTCCCGTCAGCCCGAGGTGATCAGCGTTCGGCTGCGAGATGAAGAGGTGATGCTGAAGCTTCCGGTGGTTCCCCGAGCCGTCATCGCCGACGGCCAGCGACACCACCTGGGGCCGCCACCGCAGGGTGACCCACGCATGCTCCGCATCGGCATGGCGGACCACGTTGAACAGTGCCTCGCGCGCAATCTGGACCAGCGCATGCTGGGTGGCCGCGGGCAGTGGCTGGGTCTGGCCGTAGACGCGCAGCCCGACCTCGAGTCGAGTGCCGGCCTCGACGTCGTCGATCACGTCACGCAGCGCATCAGGCAGCTCGATCTGCCCGTCGCTCGACAGTTCGAAGATCACCTCGCGGATCTCGGCCATCGCGGAGCGCGCCAGCGCCTGGGCGGCGAGCATCCGCTCGACGACGATCGGCGGAGCCATGGGGTGGCGCCGACACCACTCGAGATTCATGCCGATCGTCAACAGCTGCTGGGAGACGCTGTCATGGAGCTCGCGCGCGATCCGGTTGCGCTCTTCGCTCAGGAGCTGGCGCCGGCCGGCCTGCTCCAGACGTCGCAGGGTCCCTTCGAGCTCTGAGCCACGGCGCTCGAGCTCCGCCGCACGGCGTTCGTTCTCCTGGAACAGCGAAGCGTTGTCCAGGGCGACGCCGGCGTGGTTGGCGAGCGTGACCAGAATCGAGACATCGCTCGGCGCGACTTCGACGCCGTCGGGAAGCCCCACCACGAGCATCCCGGCCAAGTTGCCGTGCACGGGCATCGGCGCTGCCGCCGCGGCGCACGGCTCGCCGCCGAGCTCGATCCCCTCCTCCTTGGCGACGAGTACTGGCCGCTGGGCGGAAGCCGTCTGCTCGGCAAGCGCCGCGAGCATCCGGGGCGGCACGTCCCAGCGCTGAATCACGGCGTGGCTCGCGTGGACGATGACGCGAGGCATCCTCCCGCCGGCGTCCGCGCCCGAGAACACCATCGCCGCCCACCGCGCGTCGAAGTGGTAGGCAGCCGCTTCGACGACGGCGTCGCACACGGCGACGGGCCCCGCCGGCGCCGCGCACAACGCGGAGGAGATTCGCTCGAGTGTCTCGATCGTGTGGTCCAGACGGTCAGACTTGTCGCGCCAGGCGGCGTAGAAGCTCGGCTTGGACGAGCGGACGCCGATCAGGCGCTCGAGCGCCAGCCGCTCGGCGGCGGCACGTTGCTCAGTAGGCGGCGACGCAGATCCGGCGGACATCGTCCTCGTCGACTGGCCTCGGGTTGGTGGCGATGTAGGCGTCGCGCAGGGCATTGCGAGCGAACAGGTCGAAGTCGACCGGGTTGACCCCGATGTCGTGCAACCCGCCCACGATCCCCACACTCCGGCTGAGCTCCTCGACGCGCTCGATCGCCCGCTCGGCAGTGGTCCCCGGGTCGAGCCCATCGGTCGCGACGCCAAGTGCGGCGGCCACATCGACATAGCGATCGGCGTGGGTTTCGGCGTTGAACCGCATCACGTGCGGCATCAGGATCGCGTTGAGCAGCCCGTGCGGGAGGTCGAGCGCGCCGCCGATCTGGTGGGCGATCGCGTGGGTCGCCCCGAGCAGCGCGTTGGTGAACGCCATCCCGGCCTGGAGGCTGGCCCGTGCCATTCCCACGCGCGCGGTGAGATCGAACGGATCCTCGACCGCGACCGGGAGGTGCTCGACGATCTCCTGGATCGCGGCGATCGCGAGCCCTTTGCTGAGGAAGTCGGACGCCTCGGACACGCACGATTCGATCGCGTGGCTGAGCGCGTCGAGCCCGGTGTGCGCGGTCAGCTCCGCGGACATCGTGGTGAGCAACTCGGGATCCGTCACGGAGATGTCCGGAACGAGCGCACGGCCGCCGATCGTCGCCTTGAACCGCCGCTTGGTGTCGGTGACCACGCAGAACTGCGACACGTCAGACCCCGTGCCGGCGGTCGTCGGGACCATCACCATCGGCGGGATCGGGCTGGTGGCGCGGTCGATGCCCTCGTACTCGAGGATGTGGCCGCCGTTGCCGCTCAGGATCGCGACTGCCTTGGCGAGGTCGATGCAGCTGCCACCGCCGATCGCCAGCAGCGCGTCGCAGCCGCTCTCCAGATAGGTCTCGAACGCCGCCTGGACCTCGTAGTCCTTAGGGTTCGGCGTGACTTCATGCCACAGGCGCCACTGCACGCGCACGTCGTCGAGGTGCGGCGTCGCGCGCTCGACCCAGCCGGCCGAGAGGACGCCGGGATCGCTGACGAGCATCGGGCACCGGCCGCCCACGCGCCGAACGGCGCCGCCGACCTCGGCGAGCGTCCCGATGCCGAAGATGACCTCGGGGATCAGGAACTTGCTCACGCGTCCGCGCGGCGGCGAGTACGCCGGGGCTGCCGGGGACGCCGGGAACGCGCCCTCCGCGACCGCGGCTGGTGTGGGGGTGACCTGGTCCAAGCCCTCTCCTCCTCAGCCGGATAGCACCGATCCTACCGCTCCCGCGGTGGCGGCGGGTCTCCTTACAGCTCGTACTCGGCGAGGCGGGCGCGGAGATCGCGGCAGCGGATCAGGAGTTGCTCGGTGCGCTCGCGGGTCTGACGGTGCTTTGGATGTTCGCTACCGCCGTCGGCGGTGCTCCCCATCGCGAACGCGTACTCCCAGCTCGCCATGTGCGCACGCAGCTCAGCCTCCGCGGTGGCGAGCTCACTCTTGATCAGCTCCAGCACCTCAGCCACTAAGAAGGGCGATCATAAGCCCGGTCCCCGACGGACCACCACTCAGCGGATCAGGCCCTCCGCGCGCGCCCACGTCACCGTCTTTCGGAGCGTCTCGCGCGGGTCCGTGTAGCGCAGGCCGAGGTCGCGCTCGGCGCGCGAGCCGTCATAGCGGTGGCCGTGGAGCAGCGTGCGGACCATCTCGCGGCACACCGGCGGCCGGCGCCCCGCCAGCACGGCGCCGCGCTCGACAGCCGCCGCCGCGACGGTCGCCACGCGGCGTGGCAGCAGCCGCGACTTTCGATGCACGCCGGCGACCTCGGCCGCGAGCGCGAGCGCCCGGGTGATCTCGAGCGTCATCCCGCTGAGCAGGTAGCGCTCGCCGGCGACGCCGCGCTCGGCCGCGAGCAGGTGACCCGTGACGCAGTCATCGATGTCGACCAGGCTGATGTACGTGGGCACGAACACCCGCAGGCGGCCATCGAGGAACGCGAGCAGGATCCGCCCCGTGCCGCCGGCGCGGCCGGGTCCCTGCACCGAGGACGGGTTGACGAGCACCAGGTCCTGGCCGAGCTCGCGCGAGGTGGCGAGCGCGGCGCGCTCGCCCTCGGTCTTCGTCCGCTCGTACGTCGACAGGTACCAGCCGCGGTGCGGCGTGCGCTCGGTGCCGACGACCCCTGGCGGCTCGCCGATCGTCGCGGCAGAGGACGTGTGGACGAGACGGGCGACACCGGCGCGGGCCGCGGCCCGTACTGCGGCGACGGCACCGCCCACGTTCATCCGCTCCATCGGGCGCGGATCCTCGACGCACAGCGTGTTGATCCCGGCCACGTTGAACACGAGCGCGCAGCCCTCCATCCCCCGCGTAAGGTCGTCTTCGTCATCGCCCTCGCCTCGGACCACCCGGGCACCGCGGGCCTCGAGCGTGCGTGACGTGGCGTCCGAGCGCGCAAGCGCGACGACCTCGTCCCCGCGTTCGAGCAGGCGGGTCACGAGCGCGGTGCCGATCACGCCCGTCCCGCCCGTGACGAATACGCGACTCACTCGGGTTGCGAGCGGAGCGCGGCGGAGAACTGGACGATGTAGTCGATACCCGACCACGCGGTGACGAGCGCCGCGATCACCATCGCCCACTGATCCAGGTAGGCGTCGAGGATGATCACGTCCGGGCGCAGGATCGCGAGCGTGATCGCGACGAACTGGACCGTCGCCTTCCACTTGCCGAGCATCGAAGTCTCGAACCGGCGCCCGCCGGACTCGACGGCCGCGCGCAGGCCGAGGATCGTGAACTCGCGCCCGACGATGATCAGCGCCACCCACGGGGACGCGCGATGTACGGACACGAGCGCGATCAGCGCCGAGGTGACGAGCAGCTTGTCGGCGGTCGTGTCGAGGAAGGCCCCGAGCCGCGTGGTGACGCCCCAGCGGCGGGCCAGCCGTCCGTCGAACCAGTCGGTCGCCGCGGCGATCACGAACACAGCGGCGGCGGCACCGAACGAGCGAGTTAGCACGAGCGCCATCACCACGGGGCAAAGCAGAACTCTCAGCCCCGTGCCAGCCGCGAGCATCCTGGATGAGCGCAACATGCTCAACGTACCGGCTTCCACGGGTTGAGGTTACCCCAGGGTGGCGAGCCCTTACAGCAGACCGGCCCCGAGGGCGCGGGCAGCGGCCGCACTGTCTGTCTCGAGTGCCGCCAATGCGGCCGCTCGGGCCTGCTCGAGGTCGACTCCCCGCAGGGCGGCCTTGACCTCCGGCACGAGTGCCGGCGCCATGCTCAGCTCGGTCACGCCGAGGCCGGCGAACAGCACGGCGACCGCCGGATCGCCGGCGAGCTCGCCGCACACCCCGACCCAGCGCCCGCGCTCGGCGGCCGCGCGGACGGTCGCCTGCACGAGTGCAAGCACCGCAGGCTGGGGTCCGGTGAGCAGTGGCGCGAGCCGTTCGTCACCACGCTCGGCAGCCATCGTGTACTGGGTCAGGTCGTTCGTGCCGAGCGAGAAGAAGTCGACGTGCTCGGCCAGCCGGGCGGCCGTCAGCGCGGCGGCGGGGACCTCAACCATGATCCCGAACTCGAGCGAAGCGTCGATCCCGGTGTCGGCGCGGGCCTGATCGAGAGCGCCCCGCGCCGCGAGGATCTCATCCAGCGTCGCGACCATCGGAAGCATCACCTTCAGCGGGTACTCGGCGGCGACGCGCACGATCGCGCGCAGCTGCGTCGCCAGGACGTCAGGGCGCTCGAGGCCGAGCCGGATCCCGCGGACGCCGAGGAACGGGTTCGCCTCGGGCGCCATCGGCAGCGCCGGCAGCGGCTTGTCGGCGCCGGCGTCGAGCGTGCGCACGACAAGCGGCCGGCCGTCGAGCGCGATCGCGATCTCGCGCAGCGTCGCCGCCTGCTCGTCCTCGCCGGGCAGCTCTGAGCGGTGCAGGAACAGGAACTCGGTGCGGAGCAGGCCGACGCCCTCGGCGCCGAGCTCGACGGCCTTGCCGGCCTCGGCGGCGGCGCCCAGGTTCGCGAACACCTCGATCCGGGTGCCGTCGCGGGTGGCGCCGGGCTCATGCGCGCGCTCGCGGGCCGATGCCCGCCTTTGGTCGGCGCGCTCGCGTCGCTCGGCGGCGTCGCGCTGAACGTCGGCCGGCGGGTCGACCAGGACCGTGCCGGCCTCGCCGTCAAGCAGCACGGTCGTGCCCTCCTCGATCCCGACCACGGCGTCGCCGAGACCAACGACCGCCGGCAGCCCGAGCGCGCGAGCGAGGATCGCCGCGTGGGCCGTTGGTGTCCCGTGCGCGGTGGCGATCCCAATCACGAGCGCCGGATCGAGCGCGGCGGCGTCGCCGGGGGTGAGCTCGCCGGCGATCACGATGCCGGACCGCGCGGGCGCTGAGTCCCCGGCCTCCCCGGTCAGCGCGCTGACCACACGCCGGCCGACGTCGAGCACGTCCGCGGCGCGCTCGCGAAGCAGCGGCTCCTCGAGCGCGCAGTAACGCTCGGCGACGCTCGCGGCGGCGTCGTGCCAGGCGCGCTCCGCGGTGGCGCCGGCGTCGATCGCCTGCTGAGCGGGCTCGAGCATCGCCTCGTCGTCGAGCAACGCGAGGTGGGCGTCGAAGATCGCGGCCTCGGCCTTGCCGGCGCGCGCGGCGACCGTGTCGCGGTCGCGCTCGATCGCGGTGCGGGCGCCGGCGATCCCCTGCCCGAGGCGCCCCCGCTCGGTCGCGGGGTCCTCAGCGACCCGGTCCGGGGGTGGCACGGTGGCGCCGTGCAGATGGTGGACCGGACCGACCGCGAGCCCGGCTGACGCCGGGACGCCCGTGAGAACATCGCCTGACGCGGGCGCAGGCACTTCCCCCGGGCCTGTCTGACTGGCTGGCCAGCCAGGCTCGTGTGAGGGGGAGGCGGGTGCGGCGGTGGCGAGGACGGAGCGCGCTGGCGGCGCGGACGTGGATGCGGTCCGTGGCAGGGGCGCGCTGTCGGCCACGCCGTCGCCAAACCCCTCGTCCGCGAGCTGCGCCAGCGCGAGCAGTACATCGTCGGCCTGCGGACCGGAAGCGGTGACCGAGAGCGTGTCGCCGAACCGCGCCCCGAGCGAGACCACGTTCGTGAGGCTGGTGGCGCGGACGGGATCGCCGCCGCCGGACTTGGAGACGCGAACATCGGCATCGAACCGGCGGACGGTCTCGACGAAGCGCGCCGCCGGCCGTGCGTGGAGACCGATCGCGTTCCGCACCTCCAGCGCGGCCTCGGCATCTGCCGGCGGCGCGGCCGGCCCGGGCTCTGGGGCAGGGCTCGCGACGTCGTCCGCCACCCCGAGCTGCGAGCTCTTCATGGCCAGCGCACCCCGCGCCTCGGCCGCCACCTCCTCGAGCGAGGCGCCACCGCTCGCCGCCGCAGCCGCCGCCACCGTCCCCTCGACCAGCGGCGCCTCGCTCAGCACGACCCGCCCCGGAGGATCCCCGAGCAGCTCGACGGCGAACTCGGCGCTCATCAGCGCGCTCCCGAGGTCCATCAGCACCAGCACCCCATCGGGCGACATCGCGCGCTCGATCGCCGCCATCACCCGCGCGGCGTCGGTACCGAGGACGCCCGGTTCCTCGGTCCCACCGGCAGCCTCGAGCGCCAGGTCCGCGCCACCCATCTCGCGAGCGAGCGTGACGACGCCCTGCGCCAGCGCGTCGCTGTGGGACACGACCACGATCCCGACCACGGTCAGCCCTCAGAGCCCGTAGGCGCGGTGCAGGTAGTCGATCGGGTGCACCGATTTCTGCCCGGTGGCGTGGCTGATCTGCCACCGGCACGTCTCACTGTCGCAGGCGACCTCGCCGGCGCCCGACGCCTCCACCTGCGAGAACAGGTCGGCGCCGACTGCCATCGCGATGTCGTACTTCTCGACCTTCAGCCCGTAAGTGCCGGCGATCCCGCAGCAGCGGGCGTTGCCCTCGGTGACCTCGAGGCCGGGGATCAGCGCGAACAGCTCGAGCGCGGGCTTGCCAATCCAGTGGCCCTGCTGCTGGCAGGGCGCGTGGTAGAAGATGTGCTCGTTGACCGGGGTGAAGTCGGTCTTGAGCTCGCCCCGGTCGTGCAGCTCGAGCAGCAGCTCGCAGATGTCATAGGTGCGCTCGGACACGAGCTTCAGATCGGGATCGTCCTCGAGCGACAGGATCTCGCGCGCCTCGCGCTTGAGCATCAGCGTGCAGCTCGTGGCGTTGCCGACGATGATCGTGTCGGGGTCGTGGCGCACGTGCGGCGCGAGGTTGCGCGCGAGGCGGAGCACGACCTTGCGGGCGTCGTCGAACAGCCCACTCGACTGGAGGGGCAGGCCGCAGCAGTCCTGCTTGGGGACGACGACCTCGAACCCGTTGTGCTCGAGGATCGCCACGACCTTTTCGCCTTCCCAAGGCTCGTAGTACTCGGTGCCGCATCCGTGGAAGTACACGATCTTGCGCCCGGTCTTCGGACCTGGATGCTGTTTGAACCAGCGTGAGAAGCGCCGGCCGGCGAAGTCCGGCGCGGCCGCATCCCGGTGAATCTTGAGCAGCTTCTCCCCGAGGATCCGAGCCGGCCGAAAATCGATCGTGAAGTTGGCGAGTGGCGCCACCGGCGTCCCCGCGCGGCCGAGCCACGTCGGGCGCGTGATGATCCGGTCGCGGAGCGGGAAGCCCTTCTGCACTTTCAGCTTGTTGCGCGCCTGGGAGTTGATCTCGGCGATCTTCACCCCCTGCGGGCAGGACTGCGAGCAGATCCCGCACCCCGAGCAATAGTCGACGGACGAGTCCACCGACGGCTCGCCGCCGACGCGATAGCGCTCGGCCTGCGGGCCGGCATACTTCGGACCCGGGAACAGCGGCGACACGTTCGAGACCGGGCACTGCGTCTCACAGATCGTGCATTTGACGCAGTGGTCGAGCGACCCTCGCATCAGCTCTTCGAGCACGCCCCCCGGACCGCTCATGCCGCCGCTCCCGCCGGCGCCCCGGAGCGCGAAAGCACGAGTTGGGCGGCGTGCGAGCCGCTGGCCAGGGCGATCCCCTCGCCCGACCCCTCGCGCCACGGCACCGCCCCCGGGAGCGCGGCGCCGGCCACGACAACATTCTCCGTGCCGTCGGCGACCAGCGACGAATCGACCGCCACCCCGACCCGCGCCATCGGCTGCTCGGCCAGGTAATCGCCCACGAACCGCGGCGCCTCCGGCTTCGGCAAGCCGCGCAGCGGCAGCCCGAGCACGCGCTCGTGCGTGGCCCACCGTGAGTCGAGCTCGATTGCCCCGGAGTTGAACCCGCCGGCCGCGAGCACGAACCACGGCGCCGCGTACCGGGCATCGTGGCCGGCGGCCCGCGTCGCCACCGACGCCACGCGCGAGCCGTCGCGGTCGAACGCAACTACCTCGGCGCCGAGCACGAGCCGTCCGCCGGCGCCGCGCAGCGTCGAGCGCAGGATCTCGAACAGACGCATCCCCGGCACCGACGGCGGCAGCGTCGGGATCTCGAACACGGGACGGCCGAGGCGATGCTCGAGGTCGGACCAGACGCCGTGCGGGTCGCGGATCCCGAGCGCCGCCGGCAGTCCGACGCGCTCGTGGGCCTGGAGCGCGAGCGCCAGCCGGGCCGCGAACCCCGCGCGCCACGCGGGATCGTCGAACTTCCGCGCCAGCCCGAGCGCGTTCTGGTCGGCCCGCTCGACCTCGATCTCGATCTCGAGGGACCGTGCCTCGATCCCCGCCCGGCGGAGGTTCGCGGCGCACAGCGCGGCGTGGAAGTCGCGCAATGACCGCGTCCCCACCACGCACACGCGCTCGTGCGAGGCGCCGTCGCCGGCAGCCATCGTCTCGGGCACGAGCGCCGACGGGCGAAGCGCGCCGACCGCCGTTGGCAGCAGGATGTTGCGCTCGAGGTCGCCGACGTACCGGTAGGAGGGCAACGGTCCGGACTCAACAGTCGTGCGGAACCACCGCACGGCCTCGGCGATCGCATCGACGCCGAGCAGCGCGTAGGGATGATCGGGACGAGCGGCAGCCAGCTCCTCGACCGCGGCCGGAGGCGAAACCACGCGCTCGGGCGTGTAGCCGAGGACGTCCACGGTCCCCGGAGCCAAATGGGTCGAGCCGACGCCCTTGGCCAGCACGCACACACGCGCGCCGCCCTGCGCCAGCCGCGCGCCGGCGACAAGGCCCGCCGTGCCCGCGCCGATCACGACGGCGTCGTAGTGGAGCTCGCCCCTCATGACGGGATCGCCTCCGCCTGCGGCGTCGGTACGGGCGCGGGGGCCGAAAGATGCTCGACGTCGAGCACGCCTTGGAAGATCCAGTCGTCGAGCCGGGCCTGGCGGAGCTGGTCGCCGTACAGCACCGGCCACACGCCTTTCCACCGCTCCTGGAGGAAGTGCAGGAGTGCCTCGTCGGCCTGTTCGGCGGTGAGCCCGTCGAGCGCGTGCAGGATCCCGGTCGCGCGGTAGATGCAGAATCCGCCCTGGCACGGCCCCATCCCCAGGCGCAGCAGCCGACGGATGTCGTCGAGGTTGGTCGTCGCGCGGCGCTGCATCGTCTGCTCGAGCTTCCAGCGCGGGACCATCTCGCACTCGCAGATCAGCTGCTCGTCGGCGAGATGCTTCTCCTTGCGGCTCAGCCGTTCGCCGAGGTGGTAGGTCTCACCGTCCTCGGAGCCGGGGAGGAGCTCGGTCTTGGTCGTGCACGGGCGATCATCGCCGAGGTGCTTGGAGACCGCGGTCATCGTCTCCTCGGCCATCAGGCGGAAGGTCGTGAGCTTGCCGCCAGTGATCGTCACGAACCCCTGAACGCCGTCCCGCTCGGCGTGGTCGAGCAGCGCGTGCGCGCGCGTGACGTCGCGCGTGTCGGTGTCGGATGCCTTGGCGTCCTCGAACAGCGGGCGCACGCCGGTCCACACCCGCATTGCGCGCGCCTCGCGGAAGCCGGGCACGAGCTTCTCGCCGTCGTCGAGCATCGCGTCGACCTCGGCCTGGATCACAGTGTGGTCGTCGGGATCTTCGGTGTGCACGTCGGTCGTCCCGATCACGCACACGGTCCGGATCGGCACGATGATGTCGCCGTCGGTCGGCATCTGACAGCGATTGACGCACGTGTTCACGAGCCGGTGGTTCATCGCGATCATGATCCCCCGGCCCGGCAGCACCCGGACACCCTCGATCCCGGCCATCTCCGCGACCACGCCGGCCCATGCCCCCGACGCGTTCACCGTGACGCGAGCCTCGACGTCGATGTCCTCACCCGAGCGCGCGCCACGCAGCCGGGCTCCCGTGACCTGATCGCCGCTCCGGTGGACGCCGACGACCGCGTGGTAGGGAAGCACCCGCCCGCCGCGCGCCTGGATGCCGCGAGCCATCGCCCACACGGTCTTCCACACGTCGATGTTCGCGTCGGGGACACGGAACACTCGCGACACGTCCCGGTTCAGCAGCGGCTCCTCGCGCAGCGCCTGCGCCGGATCGATCTCCTCGCAGTCGACGCCGGTGTCGCGGCACCCCTTCGCGAACACATCGGCATAGGCGGGGTCGTCAAACGGGGTGGTGACGAAGAACCCACCGATGTCCTCGATCGAGTCGCCCGAGATCCGCTTGAGGATGCGGTTCTCGGCGATGCACTCCTGGGCGGCGCGCGGATCTTTGACCGCGTAGCGCCCACCCGAGTGGAGCAGGCCGTGGAAGCGGCCGCTCGTCCCCTCGGCGAGGTCAGCGCGGTCGACGAGCACGACGTCGAAGCCGCGCAGCGCCGCGTCCCAGGCCACGCCGGCGCCCGTGGCGCCGCCGCCGATCACCAGAACGTCGGTGCTGAGCGTCGCCATGGTGTGAGCCTATCTCGTCGAAGGCGGCCCCGTGGGACCGCCTTCAACGTTTCTCGCCCCTTCAGGGTGCTACCCCGCGTCGAACCAGTCGAACGTCCGCGTGACGGCCCTCTTCCAGAACTTGTAGTACTCGGCGCGCTTCTCGGCGTCCATGTTGGGCTCCCAGCGCTTGTCCTCGGCCCAGTTGTCCCGGACCTCCTGCGTGGTGCTCCAGAACCCGACGGCCAGGCCGGCCGCGTAGGACGCGCCCAGCGCGGTCGTCTCGGCGACCTCGGGACGGATCACCGGGACCCCGAGGATGTCCGCCTGGAACTGCATCAGCAGGTCGTTTTGAACCATGCCGCCGTCGACCTTGAGCTCGTTCAGCGTGACGCCCGAGTCCGACTCCATCGCGTCCATCACCTCGCGGGTCTGGAACGCCGTCGCTTCGAGCGTGGCGCGGGCGATATGGCCGGCGTTGACATAGCGGGTCAGGCCGGCGAACACGCCGCGGGCGTTCGACTTCCAGTACGGCGCGAACAGGCCGCTGAACGCCGGCACGATGTACAGGCCGCCGTTGTCGTCCACCGACTTCGCCAGCTCCTCCACCTGCGGGGCGGCCTGGATCATGTGCAGGTTGTCGCGCAACCACTGCACGAGCGCCCCGGTGATCGCAATCGAGCCTTCGAGCGCATACACCGCCGCCTCGTCGCCGATCTTGTAGCAGACCGTGGTCAGCAGGCCTGCCTTGGACTGGACGGCCTCCGTACTCGTGTTGAGCAGCATGAAGTTGCCCGTGCCGTACGTGTTCTTGGCATCGCCGGCGTCGAAGCACGCCTGGCCGAACGTGGCCGCCTGCTGGTCGCCGAGGTCGCCCGCGATGTTGATGCCAGTCAGGTTCCCGGTGGTCACCTCACCGTAGACCTCGCTCGAGGCCTTGATCTCGGGCAGCATCGAGAGCGGCACGCCGATCGTGTCAGCGATGTCCTTGTCCCAGGCCAGCGTCTCGAGGTCCATCAGCATCGTCCGGCTGGCGTTGGTCACGTCGGTGATGTGAAGACCGCCCTTGGGGCCGCCAGTCAGGTTCCAGATGCACCACGTGTCCATGTTGCCGAATATCAGGTCGCCGGCCTCGGCCTTGGCGCGCGCGCCGTCGACGTTTTCGAGGATCCACCGGACCTTCGGCCCGGAGAAGTAGGTCGCCAGCGGCAGGCCGACCTTCGAGCGGAACCGATCCTGACCGCCGTCCGCGGACAGCTCGTCGACGATCTTGTCGGTGCGCGTGTCCTGCCACACGATCGCGTTCATCACGGGCTCGCCGGTGTTGCGGTCCCACACGACCGCGGTCTCACGCTGGTTGGTGATGCCGAGCGCAGCGACGTCGTCGCGGCTGGCGCCCGCCTTCTCCACCGCCTCGTCGATCACCTCCTGGCAGCGCGCCCAGACCTCCTTCGGGTCGTGCTCGACCCAGCCCGGCTTCGGATAGATCTGCTCGTGCTCCTTCTGCGACACCGCGACGACGTGGCCCGAGTGGTCGAAGACCATCGCCCGCGAGCTGGTCGTCCCCTGATCGAGTGCAACTGAGTATTTCGGCATACGTGTTCTCCTTTTAGCCCGCCAGCGCCTCGGTGGCGCTCTTGAAGAGGTAGTAGGTGGAGGTCGCGCCTGGGTCTTGGTGGCCCTCTGACCGCTCGCCCAGGTAGCTGGCGCGCCCCTTGCGCGCGAGGAGCGGCGTCGTTGCCTTCATGCCTGCCTCGGCGGCCTGCGCCGCCGCGCGCAGACCGCCGTCGAGATCGGACGCCGACTCCAGAGCCTCAACGGCCGGAATCAGCGCGTCGACCATCGTCTTGTCCCCCGGCTGCGCCTTGCCCCGCGCCTGGACGCCCTCGAGGCCCTTGCGCCAGGCCCCCGCGTACGCGGCGAGATCGATTTCGGGCTGATCCGCCAGGGCGTTGCCCATTTGCAGGAACAGGGTCCCGTACAGGGGGCCCGCCGCTCCGCCGACGCTCGATACGAGTGCCATCGCGACGGTCTTGAGCACCGCGCCGGGGTCCGCCGGGTCGGAGGCGCCGAGCTTCTCGAGCGCTTTCGTCATCCCGCGGTTCATGTTGGTCCCGTGATCGCCGTCGCCGATCGCCGTGTCGAGGGCGACCAGCTCGGCGCGGTGCTCGGCCATCTCGCCCGCGAACCGGTTCATCCAGTCGACGGTCCCGTCGCGTGTGATCGGCACTGTCCGGACGCCCGCTAGACGCCCCAGCGCAAGGCCGGAGTGTTCACCGGCGCATCCCAGTAGCGGACCATCTCGTCGTCGAGCTTGACCAGGGTGATCGAGCACCCCTGCATCTCGAGCGACGTGATGAAGTTGCCGATCAGGTTGCGCTCGATCGACAGCCCGCGCTCCTGGGCGATCTTCGCCACCTCGTTGTACATCACGTAGAGCTCGATCAGCGGCGTGCCGCCCATGCCGTTGACGAACGCGAGCACCCGGTCACCCGAGGCGAACGGCAGGTCCTCGAGGATCGGGGTCATCAACCGCTCGGCGATCTGCGATGCCGGTCCGATCTTCTCGCGGAAACGTCCAGGCTCGCCGTGGATGCCGATGCCGATCTCGACCTCGTCCTCGGCGAGCTCGAAGCTCGGGTTGCCCGAGGCCGGGGTGATGCACGGGGTGAGCGCCATACCCATCGAGCGCCCGTTGGCGTTGACCCGCCGGCCGAGCTCGGCGACCTCCTGGAGGTTGCGGCCGTCGTCGGCCGCCCCGCCGCAGATCTTCTCGACCAGCACGGTCACGCCGACGCCGCGCCGGCCGGCGGTGTAGAGCGAGTCTTCCACCGCCACGTCGTCGTTCGTGAGCACGGTCTCGACATCGATGTCGTCGCCCTTGCCCATCTCGGCGGCCATGTCGAAATTCATCACGTCGCCGGTGTAGTTCTTGACGATGTGGACGACGCCGGCACCTCCGTCCACTGCTTTGGTCGCCTCCAGCATCTGGTCGGGCGTGGGGGAGGTGAACACCTCCCCCGGGCAGGCGGCGTCGAGCATGCCAGGCCCGACGTAGCCCCCGTGCATCGGCTCGTGACCAGAGCCGCCCCCGGAGACGAGCCCGACCTTACCCTTGACCGGCGCGTCGATGCGCACTATGACCGCGGGCTCGTAGATGACCCTAACGCGGTCGCCGTGGGCTGCTTCGATGCCGTGGAGCGCATCCTGCAGGACGGCGTCTGGTGAGTTGATGAGCTTCTTCATCGCTGTCGCCTAGAACGGAGCGCTGCCGAAGACGGCGTCGAAGAAGATCGCGGCGAGCGCGCCACCGATCAGCGGCCCCAGGACCGGCACCCAGGCGTACGACCAATCGGACCCACCCTTGCCCGGGATCGGCAGGATCGCGTGCATGATCCGTGGTCCCAGGTCACGCGCCGGGTTGATGGCGTAACCCGTCGGGCCACCGAGCGACAGACCGATGGCGAACACCAGCAGGCCGATCAGCAGCGGCGTCAGGCCCGATGTGATCGCGTTCCACGGACCGGTGATCGCGAGAACTCCGAACACCAGCACGAACGTGCCGATGATCTCGGTGACCAGGTTCCACGCGTAGTTGCGGATCGCCGGGCCGGTCGAGAACACCGCCAGCTTCAACCCTGGATCCTCTGTGTCCCGCCAGTGGAGGTAGTAGGCGATGTAGACGAGGAAGGCGCCGATCATCGCGCCGATGATCTCCCCGATCCAGTACTTGATTGCCATCGAGCCGTCGATTCCGCCGTGGATCCATACACCGAGCGTGACCGCCGGGTTGAGTTGCGCGCCGGTGAAGTAGCCAACGGAGTAGACGGCGACCATGACCGCCATAGCCCACCCGAACGTGATGACGATCCATCCAGAGTTCTCCGCCTTCGACTTGGCCAGCAGCACTGCTGCCACCACGCCGTCTCCGAGCAGGATCAGGATCGCTGTCCCGATGATCTCGCCCGGAATGATGCCTATGTGCGACTTGGGAAGGACTCCTACGACGACCAGGGCTAGGTTTCCCAATTCCGGTCTCCTCTCCTCATGTGGACTGCGGAACGGCCTAGCCTAACCACACGCGTTCGACAATGTCAAACTAAGTTGAGATCACTGGCATTGGTTCGACAATGTCGATAGGTGTACGCACATTCATCGTCCATTCGCCGACCTGCGCGGTCGGCCTGACAGAAGGCTATGCCCGGCAAGATTCAGTCGATCGAGCGCGCCGCGATGATCCTGCGGCTCCTTTCGGGGCGCAACCGCCGGCTCGGAGTCGTGGACATCGCGGGCGAGATGGGGCTCCCGAAAGGAACCGTCCACGGGCTGCTGCGAACGCTTCAGAGCGTCGGTTTCGTCGAGCAGGACGGCGACAGCGGGAAATACCAGCTGGGCGCCGCACTGCTCCACATGGGCTCCAGCTATCTCGACGGCAACGAGCTGCGAACCCGTGCCCTGAACTGGTCGGACTCGCTGGCCACGCGTACCCGCGAGGCGGTCCGGATCGGCACGCTGCATGACGAGAAGGTTCTGGTCGTGCATCACGTATTCCGGCCCGACGACACGTTGCAGACCCTCGACGTCGGCTCGCTGCTGCCCGCACACGCGACGGCCCTGGGCAAGGTGTTGCTCGCCCATCACCCGTACGTCGCGTCGGCTCTGGGAGCGAACGGACTGGAGGCTTACACGGACGCGACGATCACAGACTCGGCCCGGCTCGAGCGAGAGCTGGTCCGCGTCCGGTCACAGGGCTGGGCGGCGGACATCGGGGAGCTGGTTCCGGGTCAGGTCTCATACGCCGCGCCGATTGTCGACCGCCGCGGCATGACCGTCGGCGCGATGGGCATCTTCGGGCCGCCCGAGCGGCTGCTGGCGGCGCGGCAGCCACGCGGAGATCTGTTGGGGTACGTTCGAGAAGGCGCGCGGGCCGTCTCCCGCGAGCTTGGCGCGATCCCGTGGTAATAGTGACAGCCGATAGAGGCACGCTTACGATGTCAACAGCAAATACGAGAGTGAAGGAGGCTGCACATGTCTGCAGATCGTCCCGACCACACGGCGGATCCTGAGCAGCCGCCCCCAGCGGAGGGCTTCGCGGAGGGTCAGGCGGATCCGGAGGAGTTCCCGGAAGACGAGAAGGTCGGTCGGTTCAGCAAGGGTCAGGAGGACCTCGGCGGCGAAGACCCCGAGAAGCACCACAAGGGCCGGTTCAGCGAGGGTCAGGAAGAGCTCGGCGAGGAGGATCCCGAGAAGCACATTCAGGGGCGGTTCGACGAGGGCCAGGAAGGCGAGTAACTCCGCTCAGCCACGCCGGCCGCCGAGTTAGCCAGCTACTTCCCCCGGGGCAAGTAGCTAGCGTCCCCGAAGGCGCTCGCGCACGTTCCCCTCGGTGAGCGCGCTCTCGCCGAGCGGCGTGATCCTCCACACGGGGGTCCGCTGCACCGATATCGGGGAGACGAGGCCGACACCCTCGAGTCTGTCGAGTGCCCGGTTCACCGGCGCAACGAGATTCAGCGTGTCCATCTGCCCGGCGCCGGGATTGTCCCTCAGCAGGTACTCGCACAACTGCTGAACCCTTACGCTCGTCCCGTGCGTCGGGCCGTCGGGCCCTAACCCGGGGAACAGCATTACGGCCAGATCATCGACGCTGAGCGCCCGCAGGCGCTCGATCTCCTGCTTGGCTGCCGCCTTCCGTGCGGCCTTCTCCTCGTTGCGGCGGAATAGGGGTGACACGGCCGGACCTTTATACGTCAAAGGACTGCGTGCCTGCGGTGCCGCACCGGTCGTCCGGGCCCAGGACCTGGCTGGCCTGATCAACTCCGTCCTAGGCGGGTAGTAGCCGGGGGCAATGCCCGGCCACATCCAATCGATCGAGCGCGCAGCCGCGATTCTGCGGCTGCTTTCGGGGCGCTCGCTTCGGCTGGGGGTCGGCGAACTGGCCTGCGAGCTGAGTCTTCCGAAAGGGACCGTGTTCGGGATCCTGAAGACGCTCCGGGAGGTCGGCTTCGTCGAGCAGGACCCGGACTCGGGCAAGTACAAGCTCGGCCCCGCCCTGCTGCACATGGGCTCGAGCTACCTCGACGGCAACGAACTGCGGACGCGAGCGCTCAACTGGGCCGACGGACTCGCCACGCGGACCGGCGAGAGCGTGCGGATCGGCACGCTGCACGAGCAGCAGGTGCTGATCGTGCACCACGTGTTCCGGCCCGACGACACCCGCCAGGCGCTCGAGGTCGGCAGCCTGCTGCCGCCGCACGCGACCGCGCTGGGCAAGGCCCTGCTCGCGAACCATGACTACATCGCCGCAACGCTCGCCGACCACGCGCTGATGAGCTTCACGCCGGCCACGGTGACGGACATCTACCGGTTCCGCCAGGAGCTCGAGGAGACCGCCGAGCGCGGCTGGGCCAGCGAGGTCGGCGAGCTGTTCCACGGCTTCGGATCGATCGCCGCGCCGATCGAGGATCGTCGGCGGGTGACGGTCGGCGCGATCGGGATCGCGGGCCCGATCGAGCGGCTGTGCGACGACCGCCGGCCACGCGCCGAGTTCGTTGACTACGTGATGGAGGCGGCGCGGGCCGTCTCCCGCGAGCTCGGCGCCATCCCCTGGTAGTTCGCTAGGTCGAGGGCCCACGGATCCTGGCCGGACGGGGTGCGGGGCCCCATGGATGCCGCCGCAGGCGGCCCACCCCTAGCGGCCGAGGGCCCGTACCTGCTAGGACTTCCTTTTGACGTGAGCACCACAGGGCGATACGTGGCCTCGATCGACCAGGGGACGGCGTCGTCGAGATGTCTGGTGTTCGACGACCGCACGCGCATCGTGTCGGTCGCCCAGCAGGAACATCGCCAGCACTTTCCGCGGCCCGGATGGGTTGAGCACGACCCGCAGGAGATCATGCGGAACGTCCTGCTGGTGGTGCGCGTGGCGCTCGACAAGGCCGACCTGTCGCCCGCCGACCTGTGCGCGCTCGGCATCGCCAACCAGCGCGAGACGACCGTGCTGTGGGATCGTCGTACCGGGACGCCGGTGCACAACGCGATCAACTGGCAGGACACGCGCACCGATCGCCTCTGCCGCGAACTGGCGGGCGAGTACGGGCAGGAGATGTTCCGGGAGAAGACCGGGCTGCCGGTGAGCACGTATTTCGCCGGCCCCAAGATCCGCTGGCTGCTCGACGAGATTCCGGGTCTGCGCGAGCGCGCGGAGGCGGGCGAGGTGCTGTTCGGGACGATCGACTCGTGGCTGATCTGGAACCTGTGCGGCGTTCACGTGACCGACGTGACCAACGCGAGTCGGACGCTGCTGATGAACCTCGAGACGCTCGACTGGGATCCGGACCTGCTCGACGCGATCGGAGTACCCGCGGCGATGCTGCCGGAGATCCGCGCCTCCTCGGAGGCGTACGGCGAGGCCGGCCCGCCGATCGCGGGAGTTCCGGTCGCCTCGGCGCTCGGCGACCAGCACGCGGCGCTCGTCGGTCAGACCTGCTTCGCCCCCGGCGATGCGAAGTGCACGTTCGGGACCGGAAGCTTCTTTGTGCTGAACACGGGCGCGCGCCCGGTCACTTCCAACAACGGACTGCTGACCACACTCGGATACAAGCTCGGCGATCAGCCGGCCGTGTACGCCCTCGAGGGATCGATCGCGATCACCGGTGCGCTCGTGCAGTGGGTCCGCGACAACATCGGACTGATCGGCAGCGCCCCCGAGATCGAGACGCTCGCGTTAACCGTCGAGGACAACGGCGGTTGCTACTTCGTGCCCGCTTTCTCGGGACTGTTCGCGCCCCACTGGCGCAGTGACGCGCGCGGCGTGATCGCGGGGCTGACCGGCTACATCAACCGGGGTCATCTTGCGCGCGCGGTGCTCGAGGCGACGGCGTGGCAGACGCGCGAGGTGGTCGAGGCGATGAACAGCGACTACGGCAGCAAGCTCACGGAGTTGCGCGTCGACGGCGGGATGACCGCCAACAACCTCCTGATGCAGACGCTCGCGGACGTGCTCGACGCGCCCGTGACGCGCCCGATCGTCGCCGAGACGGTGTCGCTCGGCGCCGCCTACACCGCCGGCCTGGCGGTTGGCTTCTGGTCCGACACCGACGGCTTGAAGAAGAACTGGCACAAGGCGGCCGAGTGGCTGCCGAGCATGGACGGCGCAGTCCGCGAGCGCGGGTACCGGAAATGGAAGAAGGCCGTCGCGCGGGCGGTCGATTGGGTCGACGACGACGAGTGAGGGCCTTTAAGGAGCGAAGGCGGCGGCACCATGCCGGCGGCGGCGCCCGCGCTCCGATGTCTGCTTCGGCTAGGGCTCGAGCGTCCCGGAGGGCCGGTCGGTCACGGTCTCGCCTTCGGCGAACACGCCGGGCTCCGGCGGCTTGCGTGCCTTCAGGATGTCCTGGATGAACACGTCGTAGAACACCGATGCGAGCGCGCCTCCGATCAGCGGTCCCACGATCGGGATCCAGAAGTAACCACTGATGTTCGTGTAGTCGCCGGGCATCGCCACTTTCCCCCAGCCTGCGATCCACGCGAAGATGCGCGGGCCGAAGTCACGGGCTGGATTGATCGCATATCCGGCGTTGGCTCCGAACGAGATGCCGACGGCCATCACGATCATGCCGACGATCCACGGGGCCATGTTGGCCCCGACCGGCATGTTCCACTCGTCGGTCACGGCCCACACGAACAGGACGAGGAAGAACGTGCCCACGATCTGGTCGATCAGCGGCCCTAACACGCTGTGGAAGTACGGCGCCGGGAACGTGGCAAACGTGCTGTAGGTGGCTACGGAAGACGGCTGCCCCTTGATGATGTGGTTGACCTGGTCGTAGTGGTTGATCGCGTTGTTGTAGACGAGGAACACCAGCGCGGCGCCGACGAAGCACCCGAGCACCTGCGCGATCCAATAGGGCGCAACCTTGTTCCACGGCAACGCCCGACGAATCGCGGCGCCCAGCGTGACCGCCGGATTGATGTGCGCGCCGGTGACACCGCCGACGGTGTAGATGGCGAACACGACAGCCAATGCCCATCCCCAGGTGATGAGCAACCAGTCCCCCGATGACTGAAGCGGTCCGCCGGAGCTGCGCCCGGACCCGACCAGGGCCCAGAGCATCGCCACCACCCCGTCGCCGAAGCTGATCAGGATGAAGCATCCGAAGAACTCGGCCCAAACCTCCCCGATCAAGCCCTGCCGCCAATGAAGCGGAAGTGGCCGGACCGCTCTTGACTCAGCTACTGCTGACACACAACCTCCTCCGAGACGTTCAGTTCAGGGATGTCGCCTCGCTCACGCAGACTCGCTTTCGTGATCGTCGGAGGACGACATTCCCCTCTCTGAGGACGACATTCCCGTCAGGAATCGCATTTCCTTCCGGTGGCAACCGCCGTGCGACGGCGGTGCGCGTAGATCTCCAACGCCGGCCGGCCCGCGGGCTGCAGCCCTAGAGCTGCTTCGGGTAAACGGGCCGCGAAAGGGGCGTTCTGGGATGCTTGTCAGCGCTCGGACTTAGCCGTCGCGCGCTGGCGGTAGGGCGAGCGATACGGGGTCGCTGACCCGCCACCGTTCTCGAAGAACCCGCGCACGGATTCCATCAAAGCGTTGGGGTCGCCCGACGCCGTAATCGGCTCGCCGAACGACACCTCGATCCGGTGGCGCTTGGGCACCGGCTTGTCGCGCAGGCGCTTCGGCCACAGCCGGCCCGGCGGCATCGCCTGGGCGGTCCCGGTCACCCGGATCGGCACGATCGTCAGGTGGTGGGCTGCCGCCAGCACCGCGGCGCCGCGGCGGAGCGTGCCGGGCACGCCGCCCCGCGACCGCGTGCCCTCGGGGTAGAGCAGCAGGCTCCACCCCTGGTCGATCAGCTTGTCGAGGTGGCTGCCGCTCTTCGACATTCCCCCGCCGCCACCGTTGCGCTCGATCGGAACGGTGTTGAAGATCAGGGACACGAGCGAGGCAACGATCCGGTTGCGGTAGAAGTAGTCGGCCGCCGCGGCTACCACCGTGCGCTTGCGCAGCCGGCGCGGGAGTGCGGACAGGATCACGGGCGTGTCCATGTGGCTCGCGTGGTTGGCGACCAGGATCACAGGGCCCTTGACCCCTTCGAGCTTCTCCCTCCCGGTGGCGCGGCGGGCGGCGTAGTAATCCATCGTCGGATTGAGCACGAACCGCAGGAAGTTCTCCCGGACCACGCCGGCAAGCCGCGACCGGGCCCACGGTATGTCAAGCTGACCGGCGGCTTGACGAAGCTCGCGGCCCCGGGCCGGGGCGGCA
>CAWJVJ010000003.1:0-208797 GCA_963846265.1 uncultured Solirubrobacterales bacterium | reverse complement strand
TTCATCCCCGAGGCGATGATCCCGCTCAGCGCGTTCGCGGCCTCGCCGGGAGCCTTGGGATTCAGCACGCGGTTGATCGAGAAGATCAGGTCGTCGGCGGTGAGATCCTTGCCGTTGTGGAAGGTGACGCCCTGGCGCAGGCGGATCGTCCACACGGTGGCGTCCTTGTTCGGCGTCATCTCCTCCGCGAGCCGGTAATACAACTGGGCATCGGCGGTCGTCCACACGAGGCCCTCGTAGAGGTTCGCCGCCCGGCAATAGTCGGTGTTGTTGACGATCGTGTTGGGATCGCACGTGTCGGAGCTCGAGCCGCCGGTCAGCCCGGCGTGGAGGGTGCCGCCGGGCTTGGGCGTGCCGGCGGACGCCGTGGATCCCGTGGTCGCGGCGCTCGACTTCGACGATGAGGATCCGCAGGCCGCGATCAGTCCTCCGGCTCCGACGGCGAGGCCACCCTTGGCGGCGGTCTCGAGCAGGCTGCGGCGAGTGATGAGGCTCATTGCGCTCCTTCGGGTTTGGATGGCTGGGCCGCGATCGGCACCCGCGCCGCGGCCTCCTGCAGGTCGGACTCTCGGCACCCGAGCTCGAGCGCGGCGCCCTTCAGCGACATCGACACGTAGTGCTCGCGGGTCCGTCCGGGTTGCCCGAGCACCATGTGAACGGCGAGCCCCTCGCTCACGGCGGCGAGGCGAACCGCCACTTCATCGGCGTCGACCGGACCGAACTCCCCCCGCGCCTGCCCGTGGCGGATCGTCTCGGCGATCGCATCGCACCAGCTGGACTCGAACCCCCATTCGGCCGTCCGCACCTCCGGGCTCTGACGCGCCAGCAGCCACGTGTCGATCCACAACGGCCACTCACTGAGGCTCGAGCGGACGATCAGACAGGCGAGACGGTCGATCCCGCTCTCGAGCGCGGCGAGCTCCGGCCGGAGCGCTTCGTAGAAGGCCGCGTCCGCGTCAGCGACTGCGTGCCCGAACAGCTGGTCCTTGCTGGCGAAATAATAGATGACGCTCGTCGGGCTCGTGCCGGCCCGCTCGGCCACGTCGACCACGCGGACGTTCGACAGTCCCTGCTCCCGAACCAGTTCGACCGTCGTGGCCAGGATCTCGGGCCGGCGGACGCGCGCAGGCGCATCTACCCGCCGTTTCTGGACGGTTTGTTTGCGCGTCATATCCCTCTCAACCTCCGTTCCAAACGGTCATTTGGAACGGCGTTTAAATAGCGCCCCCGGGAGGGTGCTGTCAAGCGCTCCGCGCAAATTTGTACAACGGGCCAACGAGGCCTTAACGCCGCAGCCGTCCGGCCTCCGATGGCGGCCCGCTCCATCGGTTTCGGCGGTAACGGCTCCGGCTTGTAGGCTGCCGCCGGTGACACGTCCTCTCCGGATAGACGAGATTGTTCAGGGGGGACTGTGCATCGGGTGCGGGTTGTGCGAGAGCCTTGCCGGCCGCGACCGCGTCGAGATCGTCACCACCAGCGACGGGCGCGAGCGTCCGTTGGCGCGTCAGCTGCTGGACGCCGGGCATCTGGACACGGTCAACGCGGTTTGCCCAGGCACGCGGGTCGAGGGCGCAGACCCGCGGACGCTGGCCCCGGGGACCGCTGTCGATTCGATCTGGGGTCCGATCGCGACCGCCGTCCGCGGTCACGCCACGGACCCGGTCGTGCGCCACCGCGGATCCTCGGGCGGCGCGCTCACCGCCCTCGCCCAGTTCCTGCTCGCCTCGGGCCGAGTCGAGCTGATCCTCCACGTCGCCGCCGCGCGCGAGGCGCCGATGCGCAGCGCGTCCCACCTCAGCTTCGACCCGGTCGACGTGCTGGAGGCGTGTGGCTCGCGCTACGGACCGGCTGCGCCGCTGCGCGATTTCCTCTCGGTGCTCGATCGCGGTCGCCCGTTTGCGTTGATCGGCAAGCCCTGCGACGTCGGCGCCGTCCGCAATCTGGCCCGCCTCGACGAGCGCGTCGACCGCTACATGCGCTATGCGCTCGCCATGATCTGCGGCGGCGCGTCCGAGCTCGGCAAGTCGGAGGACGTCCTGCGCCGCTTCGGGGTCGACCAGCGAGACCTCACGCTGTTCCGCTACCGCGGTCACGGCAATCCAGGCGCGACCCGCATAGAGACTCGTGACGGGCGCGCGTACGAGCTGAGCTACGGCGAGATGTGGGAGGACGAGGCGACGTGGCGACTCCAGTCGCGTTGCAAGATCTGCCCCGACGCGATCGGGGAGGCCGCGGACATCGTGGTCGGCGACACGTGGCCCGACGCCACGCCGGTCGGCGAGGACGCCGGATGGGGCTCGATCATCGCGCGCACCACGGCGGGGACGGAGCTGCTCGAGGCGGCGGTGGCGGCCGACGTGATCACGGTGTGCGAGCCACTCGGGCCGCGCAAGCTCGACGACTTCAACCCGCATCAGGTGGACAAGAAGCAGGCCGTCGGCGTGCGACTGGCGGCGCTCCGCGCGCTCGGCCGGCCGGTGCCGCGGACACGCCGGCTGCGCACCGCCCGCCTGGCTGCCGCCGGTGGCGTCCGGTCGGCCGGTCGCGAGTTCCGTGGCACGGTTCGGCGCGCGCACAGCGGTCGACTCGGCGAGCGGGCGGTCGTCGAGGCGGCCCCCACACCAGAACCGGCGGCGATGCCGTGAACGGTGACCCAATCCTGTTCGAGAAGCGCATCGAGATCCGCTGGGCGGACCTGGACGCCTTCCGTCACGTCAACAACGCGGTGTACCTCACGTACCTCGAAGAGGCGCGCGACGGCTGGCTGGCGACGATGGTGCCAGAGGGCAGATCGACGTGGGACTACGTACTGGCGCGGGTGGGCATTGACTTCCGGCGCGAGCTGCGTGAGGAGGATGAGCACGTGATCGCGTCCTGCCAGTTGCTCAAGCTCGGGCGCTCGAGCATCGTCACCCGCGAGGAGGTGCGCACGCTCGACGGCGAGCTGTCGGCCGAGGCAGAGTCCGTGATGGTCGCCCGGAACGCCGACACCGGAGAGAAGCGAGTGCTCACGCCGGCGGAGCTCGAGTCGTTCGCGCGCGTCACCGCGCCGTAGGTCTCGCCGCTTCGATCCGCCGCCCCGCGCGGGCCGGACTGGGCAGCTCGGCGTGCTCGCCGATCAGCTCGAGCGCCCGCGCGCGCACGGCCCCGCGCGCCGGACCGACGCGGCCGCTCGCGGCGTCGACGTGGAGGAGGAGATGCTCGGCGGTGGCGGCCGGCCCCGCGTCTCCCCGCGCCGCCACCACATGGAATACGTGCAGACGCTTCTCATCGCCGCCGAGCAACTGGGTCGTCACGGTCACGTGGTCGCCGGCCCGGAGCTGGCCGATATGGCATAGATGGGTCTCGACCGTGTAGTAGGAACCGGTCGACTCGAGGTAGTCGGCGTCCAGCCCAAGGCGAGCGAGCAGGGCGTCGGTGGCGTCGGCGGCGAGCTGCAGGTACCGGCTCTCGTGGACGTGCCCGTTGTAGTCGATCCAGTCCGCGGGTACCACGCGGGTGAGCGTCTGGAGCGGCGCGGGGGAGCCCGCCGGCGCTCCCCCCGACCCGTCCGCCGGCGCAGACGGGGGTGCGGAATGGCGGACCGCGGCCAGGCGCATGAGCTCGCGCTCCCACTGCGCGAGCGTCGCGCCGGCGCCCTGCTCGTGCGCCCGCAGCGCCTGCAGCAGCGCGACCAGGCAGTCGTCGCGCATCTGCTCGAGCTCGGCGATCGAGCGGCCATGCGCCTGCGCGTCGGACTCTGCGCTCAGCTGATCCAGGAACTCGTCGGTCAGCTCGGGAACGTCGGTGAGCTTCGTCCACGGCCACTGCAGAGCGGGGCCGAACTGGGCCATGAAATGACGCATGCCCCGCTCGCCGCCGGCGATGCGATAGGTCAGGTACGGCCCCATGAACGCCATGCGCAGACCCGCTCCGTAGCGCAGCGCGTCGTCGACCTCGCCGACCGTGGCCACGCCGTCGTGCACGAGCCACAGCGCCTCGCGCCACAACGCCTCGAGCAGACGATCGGCGAGGAAACCGTCGATCTCCACGCGAACGGGGAGCGGGTGCATGCCGATGCCCGTGAACCACTCCGACGCACGCTCGATCGTGTCCGCCGAAGTGCGCGCACCGCCGGCCAGCTCGACGAGCGGGAGCAGGTACACCGGATTAAACGGGTGCGCGACCGTGAAGCGCTCGGGGTGATCCATGCCGGTCTGGAGCTCGGTGGGCAGCAGCCCCGAGGTGGACGAGCAAATCAGCGTGTCCACCGCCGCTGCGCGGCTGGCCCGCGCCAGAAGCTCATGCTTGAGGTCCATTCGTTCAGGCGCCGACTCGTGCACGACCGTCGCGTCGGCGACCGCCTCCGGCACGTTGTCGACGACCGTTAGCGCCCCCTCGGGCGGGAGAGGCGCGAGCGTGAGCCGCCCGATCGCTCGTCGCGCGCCGTCCAGCACGTCCTCGAGGCGGCCCGCGGCGTTCGGCGCCGGGTCATAGAGGCGGACGTCGATGCCGGCGAGCAGGTAGCGCGCCGCCCAGCCGCCCCCGATCACACCGCCGCCGAGCAGCCCGACGGGCCCGCTCGTCTCAGCCATGCCGACGCAGGGCGAGGCGCTCGCGGACCGCGTCGGGCCCGAGCACGCCGACGTTGATCGACTCAAGGATCGCCACCGCCCGCTCGACGAGCTGCGCGTTAGTGGCGAGCTGACCCCGCTGCAGATAAAGGTTGTCCTCGAGCCCGACGCGCACGTTCGCGCCGACCAGCGGCGCCAGCGCGACGAATGGGAGTTGCATGCGCCCGATCGCAAACGCCGAGAAGTGGGCGCCGTCGGGGAGCCGGTTGACGAGCGCGAGCAACGTCTGGAGATCGTCGGGGGCTCCGTACGGAATGCCCATACAAAGCTGGATCAGCGCAGGAGCGTCGATCAGCCCCTCGGCGATGAGCTCGTGCACTAACACCAGCTGACCGGTGTCGAACACCTCGAGCTCGGGCCGTACCCCCAGGTCCCTGACCCGGGACGCCATCGCCTTCAGCACCGCGGGCGTGTTGACCATGATGTAGTCGCCGCCGGCCGCGAAGTTCATCGTCCCGCAGTCGAGCGTGCAGATCTCGGGTCGCAGCTCCTCCACGTGGGCGAGCCGTTCGGCCGCCCCGGCCATGTCGGTGCCCTCGTCCTGGGGGGCAGCGGCGCCTCCGCGGACCCGAGCACGAGGTCGCCGCCCATTCCCGCGGTGAGGTTGATGACCGGATCGATGTCCTCGGTGGCCCGGATCCGCTCGACGACGGCACGGTAGAGCGCGGTGTCGCGCGATCCGCTGCCGGTCTCCGGGTCGCGCACGTGGATGTGGACAACCGCGGCGCCGGCGCGCGCCGCGTCAATCGCCGACTCGGCGATCTGCTCGGGCGTGACCGGAACGTGCGGACTACGCGACACGGTGTCGCCGGCACCCGTGATCGCACACGTGATGAAGGCCTCGTTCAGCATCGACGGGCCAAAACCTTATTCGCTCCGCCACACGGCGGCGAACGACGCGATCCAGCCGGGCGTCACGCGGAAGGTGAGCTTCCCGATCCAGCCCGACGGCGGCAAGCTCGCCGGGCATGCCGAGCCACAATTGAGCGTGATCGCGTCCCACACCGTTCCGTGGAACGTGCCGGCGCACTAGGCGCGCGAGCGGCTCGGCGCGAGAACGACTCGCACATTGGTGCCCGCCTTCGACGGCGCGCCACCACGGTGGCGCTCCATTGGAAGCCGCCGCGGCACTCATGGTCGGCGAGCCGGCCGAGTACTCCGGCCTCGATCGGACAGCGCCCAGCACAGTCCGCCATCGCGGCGGTGTAAAGGGCGCTAAAGCTCGGGCTGCGCATGGCGGTTCTACAGGCCATCCAGAGCCGGCCCGTCTCGCACCCGCCGCGGGACTCGTGCGCGCGCGGCACTCGCCACTGACACGGCTATCCGCCGGAGAGCACAACGGACGATCGCTGCGGACTGTTCCGGGCAAGGCGGCGACAGGCTCAGGGCTGGCCCCTTCCCTGGACGCGGATTCGCCGTGAGCCCCTTGCATCTCCCCACTCCGCTTCTCTCGCCACCCGGCGCCGCTGGGCTGCGGCCCCGCGCGAGGCGACGTACCAATGGGCCAGGGCGACCGGCGCGCACCGCGTACAAGCCAGCGATCGTGCCCCGTTGCCCTTCTCAGGGCCACGGTCGCCGGCCACACTACACCCGCCCGCGAGCGCTGGCGCGCGCCCACCGCTGGCCGGCCGCCAATCGCCTCGTCGCCCCGCGGCCGCTTTGACGAATCACGGGGAATGTCGCCTGCCCGCTGGCGCACTCACCCATATGGGTGGAATGGACACGTCCGTCGGGACGGTTGGCCGTCACGTGGCCGGCGCTTTCGTGGCGAGCCGTTGCTGCCGACGTCGCCACGAGCTAGGACCCGAGGCGGCCGGGGTTGGCCGGCGATCGACCGTCATGGCCCCTATTAGCCCTGCGCGGCGATAGGGCGTCCAGGTCGGATTGACACCTCTCTCCCGGCGGCGTAGGGTTGACGCAGCGTCCGCTAGGAAGACTGCCGAACTGGCCGGAGTGGCGTTCGCGGCGGGGAAGGAGGGGGCCTATACAGAGCTGATGATGGAAGTTCGCGCCTGAAGCGCGGATAGCCCCCATCGAGCCGGGACTGTCGCGGCGCGTGACCTATACGGCTCGGTCAGTAGATACGTGAGGAGAGAGATGGGATTTGCTCGATTGTTTCGAGGACGCTGGCGTGTGTTCGGATGGACGCTCGTCGCAGCGGGTGTGATCGTCGCCGTGATCGCGGTGGCCGCGGCTGGACCTTCCGCGAGACCCGCCAGTGCGCAGGTGACAAGCTGCGCGCCGGGCACCACAGCTCAGACAGCGACGGGTCAGGTATGCGGGACCACCGCCACGAACGGTGTGGAGGAGTGGCTTGGCATTCCGTATGCCGCGCCGCCGGTCGGAGCGCTGCGGTGGGCGCCGCCGCAGGCGCACCCGGCGTGGACGACCATGCTGGAGGCGACGCAGTTTGCGAATGAGTGCCCGCAGCCAACCGGGGCCAAGTCGGGGCCGGCGGTAGCGGGGTCGAGCGAGGATTGCCTGTACCTCAACGTATTTGCCCCGGCGGGCGGGGGGACGAACCTGCCGGTGATGTTCCACATCCACCCTGGGGGGCTGTTCAAGGGCTCGGGCAATGGCGATTACTCGCTGATGGCCGCGACCGGTCACGAGGTGATCGTCTCGATCAACTACCGGTTGGGGATCTTCGGCTTCCTGGCCAACTCGGCGTTCGGCCAGCATGCCGGCGACTACGGTCTTCAGGATCAGCAGTTCGCGATGCGCTGGGTGCAGCAGAACATCGCCGCGTTCGGCGGGAATCCGCACCACGTGACGATCTTCGGCGAGTCGGGCGGCGCCTCGAGCGTGTGCGCACAGATCGCCTCGCCAACTGCCCGCGGGCTGTTCCAGGGCGCGATCGACGACAGCGGCGAGTACAACACGCTGTTCGGCGGCCCGGGTGTGCGACCCGGCGGTCAGTACGACCTCGAGCCCCAGGACTGCAAGTCCTCTCTGCCCTCAGAGCGGCAGGCCGACAACATCGGCGCGGCGTTCGCGTCGTCGGTCGGATGCGGCGCCGGCACCGCGAACGTCGCCACATGCCTGCGGGCGCTGCCGACCGACACGGTGCTGGAGGCATCGGACACGCCCGGGGACGGATACCAGTACGGCGGGCAGGGCACGGTCGGCCCGACGATCAACGGCTCGACGCTCACCAGCTCACTCCGCCAGGCGCTCCAGACCGGCAACGTGAACCGGGTCCCAGTCATGATCGGGACCGAGCGCGACGAGGACCTCGTGGGCGAGCCGACCACGCCGACTGATTACGTGCAGACGGTGCAGTCCCAATATGGCCGCTATGCCCCGGAGGTCCTGGCCCTGTATCCGCTGTCGCGGTTCGAGACGCCGTTCATCGCGTGGCGGACACTGGCAGCCGACTCCGACACGGTCTGCCCGGCGATGGTGACCGACGAGGACCTCGCCCGGTGGATGCCGGTGTACGGGTTCCTGATGAACGACAACGACCTCCCGCCCTACCAGGCCACGGGGACGAGGGACACGCCGGCGGGAGCGGCTCACGACAACCCCTGGAATTCGTATGAGACGCCGCAGGCGACGCCACTCGACGCCGACCAGCAGGTGATGCAGGACGAGGAGATCGCGCGGATGACGACGTTTGCCCGCACCGGCAACCCGACCGCGCAGGGATTCGCGGCCTGGCCCGAGTTCAACCAGTCGGGCGATGAGATGGAGCTCGAGCCGGCCGGTGACAGCGAGGTTATGTCCATCGCGCAGATCTCGACCGATCACAACTGCCGGTTCTGGGATTCGATCTCTCCTGGGGTGGGTCAGCAGGGACATAGGGGCTAACCCGCTGGGGAACGGAACGGAACGGAACGGAACGGGGCCGGGTCACACCCGGCCCCGTTCGGACCGGGCTCCCCCAAACCTCCTGCGCGCAAGCCGGCGCAGCAGAGCGCGGCGTCCGCGGCCAAGCGGTCACCGGCCCGGCGAGCAAGCCAGCCAGCGCCTGCCTCCCCTCGGCGGACCCCCCAGGGTGCGACCAAGGCATCCGTGCTCACGGCGCTCGCGGGCGGTGAAGCGATGACCGCCAGCCAGGTGGCGGCCAAGGCCGGCCTCGCCCGCGGGACGGTCTCGACCACGCTCTCGAAGCTCGCCAAATCCGGCGACGTGGAAAAGGCCACGCGCGGCTACCGGCTCCCCTCCGCCCCCGCCACTGCGCCGTCCTCGCCGGACGCGTAATGAACCGTCTCGCCCTGCTGTTCGGCTCGTCCGGGCCGCGCTACCGTGGCCCAGTGCTCCCGCTCGGCTTCAAGTTCGACATCCACGCCGTGGTGCTTGAGGGGGTCGCCCACGACCGGGACTGCGAGTAGCTGCCGGACGCGATGCCCGACGACGCGGTTACGATCCCGGCTGCCGGGATCTACCTGTCCGAGCGCTGCCCGCAAGTGTGCGGTCGTTGCCGACCGGGCTTCGAGACGCTGCTGAGCTACCAGTTCGACGCAGCGGTGACGACGGCTACCGCCTGAGCGCGCTCGTCGCAGCGGCAAGCCCGAACCCCTCGCGCCGTTTCATCCGGCACGGGACACGAACGGGGCCCACTTCTCGGCTACGGCTCACTGCTCATGGTCCGCCTAGTCGCCTGGGCCGCCGTCGCCGCGCCACTACACCGGTCTTGACGAGCCGGTCATCAGAACTGGAGAAAGGTGCTTCCCTCCGTGATCGCGGGCGGGTCAACTGTCGCGCTCACGTTGTCCTTCACCCACTCGCCCGCGCGTCGCGAGGACTCGTCGGTGCCGGCCTTGTCTTGGCATACCGTGACCGTCGTCCCGCCGGCGCCGACCCGAAAAGCCGCATAGCTCACAAAGCCAGGCACCCCACCGATAACGGTCCTGACGTCCTCCTCCCGCTGTCCGAGGAGGTCGAACAGCTCAGACGCACCCTGCCCCGAATAACTCCGAATTACCACATGCATCGCGGACCCCTTTCCCGTGGCGACTGCCACTTCGCTGATCAAGCGCACGCTAACCAAGCCGCGCGCTTCTTGCTGAAGTCTTCCCGCTACTGATCCGGGTAGCGGCCGTGCACGCGCTTGTGCGCCCGCTCATACACGCTCCGTGTCCCCGGTCGGGGATGCCGTTCGCCGAAAGCCACCAAACGCAAATACACGTCCCGGCCGCCGCGAGCCGGCGAGAACACAAAGCCGAACGGACGCTCGGCTGCCCCCGCATCGGCGATCGGCACATACACCTTCAACAGGCCGCCGAGCCTCGTGCCGTCGCTGCCTTCCTCAGAACAGGCCCGCAGCCACCTAAGCTCAAGCCCTGACGTCTCGAGCCCTGACCGTTCCCGTTCCGCCGCGAGCCGCGCGCGGGATCGCTGGTGCAAACGGTCAACCTCTTCAACCCAGACGGCCTGGCTGATCCGCACCTCGATCCGAGCCCGGCGCGATGTAGCCACGGGCTACCCCTCGTCGTCAGAGGGAATGTCCCCGAACAGCTCCGCGAACTCCTCGCGCGTCAGCTGGCGCTCGCCGTGCTCGGCGTGCATCTCGGCCACCGTCTTCGTGATCGCCGGCTCCAGGGTGACGCCGCCGTGCTTGTCCGAGACGACGTCATACCGGCGCCCCCCTATCTCCACGAGATCGCCGATCTTGACGTCCAGTTTCTTCGCGGCGACAGCCATCGCGGTCATGGTAGTCCCCCCGTTGTCGACTCCCGCCCGCTCCCGCTGATCCTCCGCAGCGCCCCGATCAGGCCCACGTGCCCGACCGCAGGCGCCACTTGAGCCCCCCACGCCGGCTCCAGGTACGGCAGCAGATCGAGCTCACCGCGGTTCGTAGGCCCGGTGGCAGCGTCGGCAGAGCGCGGTGACGCAAAGCGCGTCGCCACACCCGCCGAGCGAGCGCGGGATCAGATGCGCCGGGTCAATCCGCCGGTCCGCGCCGCAAACGATGCAGCACCTTCCGGCGACCACGGCGCGCTGGGCGTCCGTGGCCGCCATCGATGCGGTTCGCTGGAGCGACGAGGTTCGCTGCAGCGGTTTGCGAGCGCGCAGCCGGGCGCGCCGGCGAAGCGGTGTCCGCTTCATCCGTTTCTCCTTTCAAGGTTCACTCGAGGTCAGCTGGCTCGAGCCGCAAGCGACCACCGGTGGCCCCAGCCGGAACCACTCGCGGTAGCTCAAGCACTTCCTCCATGCGAGCGCCCGCGGGAGCTAGCCGCGGCCCGGTTCACACCGGGCCGCGGAGCACGGATCAGTTCTTAGACGCTCCTGACGCTCTGCTTAGCGTCCTCACATCCGTGAGCGGCATTCTTGCTCCTATGCATCCTGGCTACTGCCCCCATTGCGGCGAGCGCGTCACGCCTTACGCGGCCGGCTGCGCCCTCTGCGGCGCCGACCTCGACCCGAAGCGATGGCAGAAGCCGGTGTCTGCCCGTCAGCGACTGTCGATTCGGATGCCCGCGAGCTTGCGCGGCGCAATCCGTGGGCGCGACGCGGTGCGGGTTCGAGGCTCGCTATAGCGAGCGGCTGTTCGAGGCACCCCGGCGACGGCCAGCGAGCGCCCGGCGGTCGTCCGGTCGCTTAGGCTTGGTCCCGATGAGCGAGTCCGAGCAGCTCCTCACCGTCGCCGAGATCGCGGCGACGCTCAAGATGAACCAACAGTCGATCCGCAACTGGATCTAACCCGGAATTCCAGATTAGATCCATTATCTGGACTTCCGCGTTATCCGAATCGGGTTCGCGATCCAGTGGGCTGCCTCTGGTGGCGTGGCGTTCGGAGTTCGCATAATCAGAGCGCTCTGACGGAGGCGACCAGCGTGCGCGAGACCGCTGAATCTCGATCGAACCACCAGGCTGCGGCTTACTGCTGGATCGGCGACTTTGCGGAAGTCTCCGAGGCCCGAGCCGAGCCGGGCCGTGGTCGTCAGCTGGCTCGTCTCTCGGGCCGCCCGGGTCACGTTTGCGCCGGCGACCTTGCCGTGACCAGCTACACGATCACGTTCCTGACCAAAAACGTGACCCAAGTCGCTTGGGGGGATTCCCGGGCGTGCCGGCCGGGGAACCCGAGTCCACCTCCGGGACCTCCTCAGGGCTCCCCTCCGTTGTATCGGGGGCTTCAGGCGGGGAAGCGGCAGGGCCTTGCGTGCTTGGCTGCTGGCCGATGAGCACTGCAAGGGAGCTGATGATCCCCGTGTCTCGGCCACCGACGAGTTCCCATGCCCGCGCCACCCCGATTAACAGCGATGCGACCAAGAGGTAGCTGATCAGGTCCAGTGGGTCGGCGCTGTGGGGATGGCGGAGAAGATCAATGCCTGCAGCGAGCTCGACACCGAAGATCAGCAGAAGAAAGATGGTCAGGATGACGTGCCGCCGACGCCGGTGCCGCATCGAAGGGCTAGCAAGAACGGAGCGCATCCCCGCAGCGCTGAACACGATGCCGATGACACCGACAACCACTGCCGGATACCCCACGTTGGTTCTAGGCACTAGGCCGAACAACGAGACGGAGAGCGCATTGGTAAACGACAGCAGCGCGGCGGCGGCGCGGACCTCTTGGCCAACATCTGGTAGGGACTTCGTGGTACGGCTCTCCCCAACGGTCCGAGCGACGAACAAGAGGCCCGTGAGCGCAGCGGCTGAGGTAGCGATCGCCGCGAACAGATCTCGGTAGATCGCAGTCAACACCGACCTCTACGGTAGCTGCAGACTTGCATGGGATGACGGACGCATCGCGCGGCCTCGCCTCAGTGGACCGCGACCCGTTCTGCATCCGAGCCTGGCGATACGGTCACATTTATGGACATTGTCGTGACTGGGCGCAACGTGCTGAGCGCCGGCGCTCCTGTCGCAGAGGTCCCGAAGCAGTAGTCCCGGGCAGCGTGCTGCTCCTGGGGACGACTGCCGCATACTTCGCCGCTCCTCACAGCTGCAATCACGACGCACCGGCAGCGTCGACCGATCCCGAATCATCGATTGAGACTGCTGGATCGAGCCAGAAGCGCTCGGATTATCCGAACCTGCAGGCGCCGGATTCCCCGAGCAGCGGGGCTCTGGCGGCACCAATTCCGCATAACCCCGAGGTCAGATACTGGATCGACCAGGGCTATCTCCCGGCGATCCGGATCGGCCGACGGGTGAGGATCAAGCGCTCGGACTTCGATGCGCTTATGGACGCGAGCTACACCGGTACGCGTCAGCTGCCGGTCGGGGTCTGGGACGGCGACGTACCGGCACCCGTCGTGCCCGGCGAGGACCACGAGCCCTAGGTCGCTGCGGCGGCCCCCCGTGTAGCCGAGAGCACCCGGCTGGCGGCTGAGGACGGCTCCGGCCGAGCAAGCGCCAGCGATCGTGCAGCGTTCTTTAGTGATGGTGGTAGAACAGCGCGGAGGGACCTGGGCATGGCATTAGCAGCAACGATCGGTCGCGGAGGTTGGCGTTGGCGTCTGTTCCGCTGATCATCGCGGTGGCGATCGTGTTGAGCTTGCTCGCGGTCGTGGGACTTCGCTTCGGCGCGTTGCGCTGGCGCCGCGGATTGACATCCCTCACCGAGGCCGACGCCCGAGCGCACGCGCTACCCCTGACCAAGAGCGTCCTGTCGGTTGGCCCGTCGTCCGGCCCCCGCGGGTCGGCGGCTCGGCCTTCAGCCACGTTCGCCGCGCAACGGCCGGGCGGCGGCGGCTAGCTCGTCCCCCTTCGGCACCACTTTCTCTCGCACACACTCGCGCAACCACCGCCGTCGCAGCACGATTCGATCTTCTGGCGGCAGTCGTGGCACCACCACGCCGAGCGCATCCAGAAGAGCCGGTGCGGGCGTCCGGTGAGGGGACAGAGCATGCCTGCAGTGTTCCTCCGCAACCGGACGGCGAGTCGCCGTGGCTGCAAAAGTAGCCACGTGGCTAGGACCGAAGCCATGCCTCTCGTAAGGGATGGATCAGGCGACGTAGTCGGAGCGATCCACCAGGTTCCGCACCGGTTCGCCGCGGAGATGGCGCGCCACGTTGTCGGCCGCGCGTGCCGCCGCTTCGATGAGCGACCCGGCGACCATCGCGGAGTTGTGTGGTGAACCGATCACGTTCGGGAGGTTCAGGAACGGCCGCCGCATCGCGAACGCACCCTGACCCCGCGGCTCCTGCCACCACGCGTCGATTCCCGCCGAGAACGACGGATAGCGCTCCAGGTGTTCATACAGCGCGTCCTCGTCGATGATCGCCGCTCGAGCCACGTTGACGAGGATCGCGTCGGGCTTCATCAGCGACAGCTCGCGGCGGCCGATCAGCGCGCAGGTGGTGCGCGTCAGCGGGAGCGAGACGACCACGATGTCGGCATCGCCCAGCAGCGCATCCAGATCGTCCATCGTCCCGATCTGATCGACAGGTGCATCCGCGCGGCCGGAGCGATTGATCGCGTACACGCGCGCGCCGAGCGCCTGGAACAGCCTCGCGCTGGCCTGGCCGATGCCGCCGAATCCGAGAATCCCGACCAGCGAGCCCCAAATCGAGCGGGTCGGCGTCTCCTGATCGAACACCCCTCGCGCCAGGGCGGCATGCTCCTGCGGCAGCCGCTTGGCCAGCGCCAGGGCGAGCGCGAGCACATGCTCGGCCATCGGCTCCGCGTAGGCGCCGGCGTTGGAGGCCACCGCCACCCCGTCCGGGATCTGCTCGAACGGGACTCGATCGACCCCGGCCGACATCAATTGAATCAGGCCGCCCGAGCCGAGCCGGCTGAGGTCGTCGGGACGGAGCTCGGCGCCAAGTACCCAGGCCAGCACCGCGTCGGCCGACGCCAGCGCCTCCCCCCGCCGGCCCTCGGTCTCGCTCAGATACGTGAGCTCGGCAACTCCGTCCAACCTCGCCCCGATCACGTCTCGCATCTGCGGGTCGGGGTCGAACGTGACGACTGCTCGCGGCCAGCTCACGCGCTCACTGTAGCCAGGCGGTCATGTCCGCCCGCGCGGGGACGCACGCTGCGGCACAACCACGGCGCGCCGCCGCGACCGCTCAGGCGGTCAGCGCTGGGCGGACCCCGCTGAGCGCCCGCCCGACATGCCGCGCGATCTGCTCGCCCCGGCGCGCGCTGTTCGCGCCCAGCTCCGAAGAAGCCACGGCGAGCGGTTCGCCATCCCTCGACTCTGGCGAAGCCGCAGAAGACGGAGCGGTAGGCCTGCCACCGATCGCAGGTGGGGCGCCGCTTGAGGATGAGCTGCCGTACGGCGTCCGGACAACGACAAACGAGCAGTAACACTTTCCAGCGCTTGGAGCAATTCCATGGGATCAGTCCGCAGCTCGCCGGCTACCGGCTTCATGAGATTAAGGCGGCATTCGGGATCCCCGCGGACACCGATGTCCTATTCGATCGCACGGGCAATGTTTATGACCCACTGACGCGCGAGCGTTTGGGTAGCTTGACCGAAGGCGGGGCCGGCGGCGGGCGACCTCGAGTACCGAGCGCGCTAGCCGGAAGGTCGAGGCATATGCGGTTATCCGCGTAGACCGGTTCCTTGGTCCCGGCGATCCTCCGGTAGAGGACATCTTCACGGTGACGGAGGTGTTGCCGACGCTGGATGAGGCGAAGGCAGAGGTTGCCCGGCTAAACGCTTTGGTCGCTGACAGCGCCGTCTCCTACGTCATGCAGACGACACGATACTTTCCGCAAGGCCGCGCAACTGGCTGAAAGGCTCGTCGAACGCCGATGGTTGCCGCCCGCCCAAGTGCCCGAATTGCGGCGCCCATCCCGCGCGTGAGATTAGGGCCGGCACGCCGATCGTGGCTGGCGCCTCGCCGAGAACTCAAACGACTGAGACCCGATCACTGGGTCTGCGATCCGCGCGGGTAGAGTCGGGAAGCCCGCGACGACGACGCCGATCGTGCTCGTCCTGGTAGATGTTCGGGCGCACGAGCGCGGGCAAGATGGCCCGCATCATCGGCGCCCGTGAGCGACGTCCGGGCGGTGTCGACGATCCGGCTCCCGGCTGCGGGCGACGTCAACACCGCCGATGTGACGGTCACTCTTAAGCGGGCGGCTGTCCGGGTAACGTGATCCACAGGAACCGGACAAGTGTCCGCTTCAATCTATCCGTGAGCACGGCCTGAGGAGGCGACCGTGGAGATCGAAGATAAGGTCATCGCGATCACCGGGGCAAGCGCCGGCATCGGCGCCGCCACGTCGCGGCTGCTAGCCGCCCGGGGCGCCCGGGTCGTGCTCGGCGCTCGGCGCGAGGACGCGCTTGCGCGGATCGTCGCCGAAATTCAGGCTGATGGCGGACGTGGCACAGCGTGCCACGTCGATGTCACGCGGCCCGAGGACCTCAGACGGCTCATCGCGCTCGCCGTCGAGCAGTTCGGTCGCCTCGACGCGCTGGTGGCCAACGCCGGGGTCGCCTCCGTCGCACCACTCGCCCACGGCACGCTCGCCGACTGGAACCGGATGCTCGACGTGAACCTCCGCGGGGTGCTGCACGGGATCGCGGCGGCGCTACCGCTGTTCACAGCGCAGAGGTCCGGCCACTTCGTCACCGTCACCTCGACCGCAGCCGCCAAGTGGGTGCCAGGCCAGGGCGTGTACGCGGCCAGCAAGGCTGGCGTCCGCGCGCTCTGCGAGGTGCTCCGACAAGAGGTCGGCCCGGAGATCCGCGCCACTATGGTCTGCCCCGGGGCGACCGACACCGAGTTCACCACCGATCCGAACTTGCGTGAACAGATGGCGGCGATCGCGATTGCCCCCGATGCTGTCGCTGAGGCGATCGCCTACGCCCTCGCTCAGCCCGAGAACGTGAACGTCGGCGAACTCGTGGTGCGCTCCGCCGCTCAGCCGTAGCCCGCCGAGCCACCGATTGAGACTGCTGGATCGGGGGTTACAACCGGAAGCGACCGGCGAAGGACCGCGCTAGTCCGCGACGCTAGGGCACCCGCCGCCGTCGCAGCACGACTCAATCTTCTGCCGGCAGTCATGGCACCACCACGCCGAGCGGAGCCAGAAGAGCCGATGCGACCGTCCGGTCAAGGAGCAGAGCATGGCTGCAGTTTCCGGGTCACACCGGACGGCGACCCGCGTGGCTACAAAAGTAGCCATTGGCAACTTATGAAGCCAGCCGCAGGCCTGCGAACGCGGGCTCCGAAGCTGTTCGCGACTCAGGGTTCTCGAGACGCAGGAGCGGGTCGACCATCGGTCGGACTCGGCGCCGGATTCATCGGCTCAGGCCGTCATCTCCCCTGCCGCCGGCACAGCCTCCCGCAGCTTGCGCCGTGCGCGGACCAGTTGCCTGTCGAGAGCCCGGTCGGACTCGCTGGTCAGCTCGGTCATCTGCCGGCGGCTGTAGCCGAGGACGCGCGGGGCAACAAGTCGCCGTTCCCGGAGCGTTAGCCGTTCGATCGCCTGGCGGGCGACCACCACCTCAAGTCGGTGGTCGAGCTCCAACCGCGGGTCGAGCGCGTGATCGCCACCGAGTCCGTCCAGCTCGACCCCGCTGCGAGCCCGGCGATCGAGCTTGATCGCCTCACGAACCGCGGTTGTGCACAACCAGCCGAACGCGGTCTCTTGACGCGGGTGATGGCGGAGAAGCTGCAGCCACGCGAACGCGCAGGCATCCTCCACATTCATCGGCAAGGTGCGAACAGCTCGGCCGACCACCGCGAGTAGCCGGCCGGCGGTGGCGGGGGCCCCCGGGGCGCGTACCGCTCGCGCCGCACTCGGAGATTGTGCTCGAGGTCGGGCCCTGCGTACCACCGCACCGGTCGTACACGTTCCCGCCCGGTACGTGACGGGGCGGTATCTTCCACGCAGGATGACGGTCCGTCCCCAGGGCGGCGTCGTGATCAGACGCCTCGCGCCCGTGGCTTTGATGCCCGCGGGGGCATTCGCCGTCCACCAGCTGCGGTACTGGCTTGCCTATGGCAACCGGGCGGGAGCCGAGCTGGCGGCGCAGGGGCACTCGTACCTGCATTCGGTCGTCCCGTGGATCGTGCTGCTGATCGCGTTGGCGGTCGGCACGTTCCTGCTCGCGCTCGGACGGGCGCTCGGCGGCGGCAGCTCGCTCCCTCGCTACACGCTCTCGTTTGCCACGCTGTGGCTGTTGTGCGCCGCCTGCCTGGTCGCGGTGTACACCACCCAGGAGTTCCTCGAAGGGTTGTTCGCGACGGGCCATCCAGGAGGGCTGGCCGGCATCTTCGGCGACGGCGGCTGGTGGTCGATACCCGCGGCGTTGGCCGTCGCCCTCGTGCTCGCGGCCGTATTCCACAGCGCCCGGCTGGTGCTGCACGCGGTCGCCGAGCGCCACGCGCGACGAATGGTCCTCGCCGGTCCCCCGCCCGTCCTTGCGCGCTCTGCGTTCGATGTGCTGCTGCCGGCGCTCGCGCCGCTGGCGGACGGCTGGTCTGGCCGCGGTCCTCCTCGATTGATCTAGTCAGCGCCGCCTCCGCGGCGCAGTCCTGATCACTCAAAACAAGGAGGACAACCTTGCAGCTCAGGTCCCTTAGCGGGACGCGTGGCGCTCGCCGCGATGCTGGTGGGCAGCGCCGCGCTGATCGTGCCGGCGTTGGCGTCGGCGCACGCCCGAATCAGCCCGGGCGTGTCGGTGGCGACCAAGCTGCAGCTCTACAGCCTGGTGGTGCCGACCGAGAAGAGTGGTCTGAGGACCAGCACGATCGTGCTCACCGTGCCGGCCGGCTTCGGGATCGATTCGTTCGTGCCACCGCCGGGGTGGCGCATGCCGGAGCAGAGACCGGCTCGAGGGATAGCGCGGTGGTCACCAAGGTGACATGGACCGGCGGCAAGACACCGACCGGCGAGGACTCGCTGTTTCAGTCTCTCGCGCAGCCGGCGTCGGCCACGACGTACACCTTCCAAGTCGAGCAGACCTACTCGGACGGTTCGATCGTCAACTGGGCGGGACCTGAGTCCTCAGCGGCTCCGGCGCCGACGATCGAGGTGGCGAGCTCGCTCCGCGGCGGGGGCGTGTCAGTGCTGAGGATCCTCGCGCTGGTGGTGGGCGTTCTCGGGCTGCCCGCGGGCGGGTTCGCGCTGATCGGCGGCTCGCGGGAGCCCGAGCTGGCGTGATCCGCGGGATCCGCATCGCGCCGTCGCTCGTCGCGGCAGAGCTCGCCGCGGTACTTGCGCTGCCGGGAACCGAGGCTACAGGGCGGCGATCCTCGTCAAGGCGGGACTGCTCGGCGGCGCGATGCTGATCGCATCGGGCAACGTGCTGCGGTCCCGGCCACGGCTGATCGCCGCGCAGCGGCGGCCCGAACTCGGCCAGCCCGCGGCACGGCTGCGGCGCCGTCGCGGTATGCCTCCGGGCGTGCCGGATCTTGCTTTGCGGCAGTTGTCGCACGCGCTTGTCATCTCCGTCGCGCTGTTGGCCGATGGAGGACTCAGGAGCGCCTACGCGAAATTTGCGCGTGCGTTGAGCTGGCGGGCATGTCTCGCGGCGCTGCTCGTGGTCTTGCTCGTTGGGGTGGCGGCGTCGGCGGCGTTGGCGGATGGGGATCCGGGGAGCGATGTGCTGGTGTACCAGAACCTGTTCGCGGGGTCCGAGGTCGGTCTGTCGGTTCAGCAGCAGGTCCAGCTGGGGGCGTTGTTGAAGGCGGCCGCAGGCCGAGGGTTCCCGATTCGCGTCGCGATCATCGGTGGCACGCAGGACCTGGGCGCGGTAACCGAGTTGTGGCGCGAGCCGCGGACGTACGCCCGGTTCCTGGGTTACGAGCTGTCGTTGGCTTACAAGCAGCGGCTGTTGGTGGTGATGCCGAACGGGTTTGGGTTCAACTGGCCCGGCCACTCGCCGGTGTCGGCGTATCGCGTATTGGCCGGGGTGTCGATCGGGTCGGGTGCGGCCGGGTTGTTCGACGCTACCGAGGCGGCGGTGGGCAAGCTGGCTCGAGCGGGCGGCGTGAAGCTCCCCTCCAGCGAGATCATGCCCGCGGCGTCAGCCGAGCCGGCCGACGCGGCTGCCCCCGCCGGGCAGCCTGCGGCGCCGCGGAGTAGCACCGATGACGTGCTGGGAATCGTCGTGCTGGCGCTCGTGGCGGTCGCCGCCATCGCGTTCACGGTCCGCTGGGCCGCCCGCCGGCGGGGCTGGGCTCGTCCCGGCCTCTCGGTCCGTTTGCGGTTGAGAATGCCCTCGGTCGCTCGTCTGTCGATCGCCGTGCTGCTGCTGTTCCTGGTCGTCGCGGGCGCGGCGATTGTGGTGCGGTCGAATGCGCCGGCTCAGTCGCAGGCGGACGCGCTGGCGGCGAACCCGTACCTGGACCCGGGGACTCCGGTGTCGAGTGTGGCTGCCGATTTCACGCTGTCTGACCAGTTCGGGCAGTCGGTGTCGTTGCACTCCTATCGCGGGAAGGTCGTGATCCTGGCGTTCAACGATTCAGAGTGCACCACGGTGTGCCCGCTTACGACGACGGCGATGCTGGATGCCAAGGCGATGCTCGGCAGGGCCGGCTCTCAGGTGCAGCTGCTCGGTGTTGATGCCAACCCGGCCGCGATCTCGCTCGAGGACGTGTGGTCCTACTCGGAGGTCCATGGGATGCTGCACTCGTGGCGGTTTCTGACCGGCTCGCTGCCGCAGCTGAAGCAGGTCTGGAAGCACTACGGGATCGAGGCGGCGGTCCAGAGCGGCGAGATCACGCATACGCCCGCCCTGTTCGTGATCGACCGGGAGGGCCGGCTGTCGCGGCTGTACATGACCCAGATGTCGTACACCGCGGTCCCGCAGCTGGGGCAGCTGCTGGCGCAGAGCGCGTCGGCCTTGTTGCCCGGTCGTCCTTCGGTGCGCACGGATCTTTCCTACGCGCAGATTCAGCCCATCCCGCCGACCGAGCACGCGACTGTCCCCCGTGCCGAAGGTGGGACGGTCAAGCTCGGTCCGGGCAAGTCCGCCAGATTGTTCTTGTTCTTCGCGACCTGGGATCAGGAGACCAGTGGTCTCGCCGGCGAGTTGGATTCGCTTAATCGCTACCAGCAGATCGCGGCCCGAACGGGCCTGCCCCAGTTGACGGCCGTGGATGAGGAGAGCGTCGAGCCGAGCTTGAAGACGCCGACCGAGTTCCTCGAGCGGCTGCCGCGTCCATTGTCATATCCGGTTGCTCTCGATCAGAGTGGCAAGCTCGCCGACGGATACGAGGTTCTGGGGCTGCCGTGGTTCGTGCTGACCTCGCCCACCGGTCAGCTTCTCTACTACCGCGAAGTTTCGACCGCGGGCTGGCCGAGCACCAACGTCCTCGTCCGCTACGTCAAGGCGGCGCTCGCTCGGGTCGTCCGCGCCCGCCGGCGCTGCCGCTGTCAGTCACGCGCTCGCCGGCTCGCCGCCACTGCTCGCCTCGCTGCACGAGCAGGCCGACCAGCTGCTTGGAAACGAGTCCGCGCTCGCCGAGCGCATCCGGGCGCTGCGCGGCTATCCGATCGTGATCAATGCCTGGGCGTCGTGGTGCGGGCCGTGCCGCTCGGAGTTCGCGCTGTTCGCCGCGGCGTCCGCCCGTTACGGACGGCGGGTCGCGTTCCTCGGCGCTGACACTGACGACTCGGCCGGGGATGCCCGTACCTTCCTGGCGGCCCATCCCGTCAGCTATCCCAGCTATGAGACGACCATCCCCGATCTCTCGTCGCTGGCCGCGATCCAAGGGCTGCCGACGACGATCTTCATCAGCCCCGCGGGCAAGGTCGTGTACGTGCACACCGGCCAATACGATTCGCAGGGCACGCTGGATCAGGACATCAGCAGCTATGCGCTGTCGGGGTGAGCACTGCACAAGCGACCCGCGGTTCTCGCGCGCACCGGATAGCGCGATGACTGGGCTGCGGCGGTTCTCTGCGGGCCCGGGGGCGGGCGCCGGCGTGCGTGCCCGCATCGCCGGCTTCGCCTGTGTTGCGCTGCTCCCGCCGGCGGCGTTCGCGGTGCACCAGTTGCGATATTGGCTGGCGTTTGGCGGCAACGCCGGGGTCGAGCTGCAGCGCACGGGGCACTCGTATCTGCATTCGGTCGTGCCATGGCTGGTGCTCTTGTTGGCGCTGGCCGTCGGCGGGTTCTTGCGGGCGTTGGGCCGCGCCTTAGCGGGTCAGACCTCGCGGGCTCGTTTCACGCTGTCGCTGGCCGCCATGTGGCTCGTGTGCTCGGTCGCGCTGGTCGCGATATTCGCCTGCCAGGAGTTCCTCGAGGGCCTGTTCGCCACCGGACATCCGGCCGGGTTGGTGGGGATCTTCGGTTACGGCGGTTGGTGGTCGCTCCCGGCGGCGGTGTGCGTCGGCCTGGTGCTGGCGACGGTGCTGCACGGGGCGCGCTGGCTCGTGCGCGAGGTCGCACGCCGGCACGCGCGACCGTATCTGGCTGCTATCGGATCAGCGCCGCGCGTTGCGCGGCCCCGCGATGCGCTGCTCGTGCGCCTCGCGCCGCTGGTCCGCGGCTGGTCGGGTCGGGGTCCGCCGACGCTCAGTTGAGACGCGGTGGCTCGCACGCTTGCGGGCGCCGTGGCGGATTCTGCCTCCTCGAGATCGCCGGTCAGCGGGCGCGGGTCGCGCGCGAATCGGTGCGTTCCCGGGTGAGGGTCCCTGCTACCGATAAGGAGTCAGTGGTTCATGAGTTCCGGAGCCGCTGACCTGCGCGTGAGAACCGACGCCGGTTCCGCGCGCGGGTCGATGATGTCTGCGGTTCGCGCGTACTTCGCGTCGGACAGCCGTCGCACGGTTCAGACTGTGCTGGGGTTGATCTGGCTGCTGGACGGCGGGCTGCAGTTCCAGTCGTTCATGTATTCGAAGGGGTTCATTCAGATGCTGACGGGCATGACGCCCGGTCAGCCGGGCTGGCTGGCGGGCAGCGTCAACTGGGGCGCGCATCTCGCCCAGCACAACCTGCCGGTCTACAACACGCTGTTCGCGCTGACGCAGGTCGCGATCGGTCTCGGGCTGCTGTATCGCCCCACGGTCAAGCCCGCGCTGGCGCTGTCGTTTGTGTGGGCGCTGATCGTGTGGTGGTTCGGCGAGGCGTTCGGGATGTTGTTCATGACGATGGCGAGTCCGCTCACCGGCGCCCCCGGAGCGGTGATCCTGTACGCGATCATCGGCGCGACTGTGTGGCCGAACCGGCGGTCCGGCGGCCTGCTCGGTGTGCGGGGCGCCCGGATCGCGTGGGGCGCGCTGTGGGTGCTGATGGCATGGCTGTGGCTCGAGGCTCCGAGCAGCAGCGCCAACGCGATCAGCGACGCGATCAACGCCGCGCCATCGGGCATGAGCTGGTTGAGCACCGTGCAGCTGTGGGCCGCCCATGGATCCAAGGGCAACGGGCTGCCGATCGCGATCGTGCTCGCGTTGATCTCGATCGCGATCGGGCTCGCGGTTGCTCTCGACTGGCACCCGAAGGAGTTCCTGGTGGCGGCGGTCATCCTGAACCTCGCCTACTGGGTCCTCGGGCAGGGGCTGGGTGGCATCTTCCAGGGCGGCGCGACCGACCCCAACGCGGGCCTGCTGTTCGTCCTGTTCGCCTACGCGATGTACGGGCTGTTGCCGTACGAACAACCGGGTACCGAACCGGCCCGCGGACGCCCGCCGGCCCGGGAGATAGCGGTGGCGAGCTGACGCGGGACCGACCGACGAAATCAGGATGGAAGAGACGATCGGGTCCCGGTCAGCCAGGGTGGGGTCTCGATCGCCGGAAACTCACGATTCTCCAAGGAGGCGCCACGATGTTTGGACGCCATAGATTCAGCGGTGCGGCACGGCGCGCCGCGGCGATTACCACGTTCGCGATCCTGCTCGCGGGTTGCGCCAGCGCGGAAAAGAACCTGACCGTCCCCTCGACGGCCACCTCGGCGAGCTCGAACGGGTCCGGCAGCATGCCCGGCATGAACACAGGCTCGGGCTCGAGCACCAGCGGCGGCAGCGTGTCGGTCGACGGGATCCACGCGGTTCCCACCCAGCTGCTCGGCTCGGCCTTGTGGCAGGGAATGAAGATCACTGCCGAGGCGACAACACCGCTGCCATTCGTGATCTACAACGGCACCAGCGAGCAGACGGTCAAGCCGGGGCCGAAGACGAGCTTTCACCTGATGGTGATGCTCAGCGACGCCCAGACCGGAGTCGCGATCCCGTACGCCAGCGTCTGGGCCACGATCAGACAGAAGAGCAAGATCTACTACGACGCCCGCCAGTGGCCAATGATCTCCCGATACATGGGACCTCACTACGGAAACGACGTGAGCGTTCCCGGGGCCGGCAGCTATCAGATGAGCCTGCTCATCAGCCCGCCCGTGTCCGCACGGCACGTCGAGTATCAGAACGTGTGGCTACATCCCCACCAGGTGAACCTCACCTTCCACTGGGCCCCGCCGTCATGACCGCCCTGTCACCCCGATCGGAGGCGCGGTCGTGCTGAACCGGCGGCGCTTCCTGCTCGGCGCCAGCAGCGGTGGTGGCCGGTGGGGCCGCCGCCGGGATCGGCCTCGACCGTGCTCTCACCAGCCGCGGCAAGCCGATCCCGACGGTTCCGCTCCGTCGTCAGCCTCCCGGACTCCCACCCGCGCAGCATGCCTGGACGGCAACACTCGCGCGCGACTCCGACGGAAACCCAATCTCCCCTCGATTCGATCGGTTGGTGTTCTTCAACGTCGAGAGCAACCCCGGCCCGGCGCACGCTCGGGTGCTCGAGGCCGCGCTCCGCACGCTCGAGCGATCGTACGAGTGGGGGCCGTCCGGGCTGCTGTTCACCGCATCGTGGGGGCCGGGCTACTTCGAGCGGTCACTACACGTCCCGTCACCGATTCCACAAGCCATGGGGCTGTCGGACTTCGAGTCCCCGCGATCGACGACTACGACCTGTGCATCCATCTCGCCTGCGACGACGAGCGACGCCTGGCGGCGATCGAGTCCGCCCTGCTCAACACCGCTCCGTTACGCGGAGCGGACGGCCCGCTCGACATCTCGAGCGCGCTCCGCTGGCAGGAGACAAGAACCGGATTCACCGGCACCGGACTCCCCGCCCAACGTCAGAACGTCGGCGGGATCCCACCCGGCAACCCCGTCCCGAAAACCGCCCCGCTGTTCATGGGATTCAAATCCAGCCTCCGCCGCAACCAAGCCAGCGAGGACGACGTCACCATCCAGAGCGGTCCATTCGCCGGCGGCACCACCATGCAAGTGAGCTACATGCGCCTCAGCCTCGACACCTGGTACCAAAACCTCACCGAACGCGAACGAGTCGCCCGCATGTACGCCCCCCAAGTCACCCCCGAACAAGTCGCGCACTTCACCACCGACGCCAGCAGCGACCCCAACCTCCTCAACCAGGCGATCAACCGCTACGGAGTCATCGGACACGCCCAAACCTCCGCCCGCGCCCGCCGCAACAACAAACCGCTCATCCTGCGACGCGACTTCAACACCATCGACGGCGGCCAAGCCGGCCTCCACTTCGTCTCCCTCCAACGCACGATCGAAGACTTCATCACCACCCGCAACGCCATGAACGCCTCATCCGCCCAACTCCAAAACCCCAGCATCACCGACACCGTCAACAACGGCATCAACGAATTCATCTTCGTCGCCAAGCGCGCCAACTACATCCTCCCCACCCGAAGCCAACGCTCGTTCCCGATGCTCCCGGGCCGCCAGCACGCACTCCACTGACCATGGTGCTGCGACCCGGGCCGAAGTCGTGCCGCAACGGGCGTGAACGGTCGCGGCGACCTATTCATGAGCTAACGATCTGCTCTCTGTTGCCCGCGCGGTGGAGCGACGACCGAGCCGCGAGCGTGACGGTCCCGTCTCGATGGCCTCGGCAGGATCACGATCGACGGCATACCGTGCCGTGCCGATCACACAACCCCGCTCGCCGCCGTTTCCCAAAGACCGGCCGCTGCTCGGCCATGAGCTACGAAAGCTCGAGCTGGCTGAGACCTCACTGCCGCTGCGGACGAGCCGGGGATTCTCGAAGGGACGGTCCCGCTCCCGCCGAATGCGGAAGTGCGCAAAGCGGACGCGCGGGCGCCGCGACCACTGAGGCGTGAAGCAGCCAGACTCGGCTCGGCGCGCTGCGAACACGCACAGACATGCTTTGCTGGGACGGGCATCCCAGCGTCGACGACGCGCGACCTGGATTGCGCGGATGGCTGGACTGCGCTAGTTGGAGCGCCGGCCGGGCCACGACCCTGTCGGCGTTGCCGAGCAGCCTTCTGGATCGGTGCGGAACCAGCACTTTCCACTGGAGCAGCGGGTGCGAGAGTCGCGGACTTTCATCCGGCTGCAAGTGTTAAGGGTGCGAAGGCCGGGGCCGTCCGCCCTACTTCTTCCCGCGCCGCCCGAACCGCGATATCAGGCGGCTCAGCCTGCTCCGGATCTCCTGGCTCGCGTCAGCGGCGATCCTGCCGACCGTGTCGTCGGTCTTGATGATCCCCAGCTCCTCGTCCGTCGCGCGCACGGGGCCCCCTCGGGCGACTGTCTCGGCGGCCTGCGCGCGGTAGCTCGCCGGGCGGGCCTTGGCGGCGTCGATCTGCGCCTGCAGGCGGGCGACGTGGTCGTCGGGATCAGGCGTGGCAGGGGGTGCGTCGGCGTCGTCGGTCATGGGAGGCATTTCCAGCACCTATCAGGTCGTGCCGGTCGGAAATGCGCACCGCTGCTCCAGGCCCGCTATTCGCCGAACCCCGGGGCGGCGACCGGCGGGCACGGATCGTCGTGATGCGTCCGCGGCCTCGGCGCAATGTTGCGGCCCGCTTGGCGCGCGAGTGATCCGCGGATGACCTCACTGCGTATAAGGGTGAGATGTCCACGAGATGCGATGCAACGCTAGAACCCGTGACCACCCGGCGCTCGCCGCTAGCGAGCGGTTCGGTCCGCGAACATCTCTTGAGAGGCGCGGCCGGCCTCGTTGCCGCGGTTCTCGCGATCGTCCTGGTCGCGGCCGTTGGTCCGATCTCACTAGCGCTCCTGCCCGTCACCGCGCTGGCCTGGCGGGGCTGCCCCACATGCTGGACGGTCGGCTTGCTCGGCACGCTTGCAGATGGCCGCGCTCGGCGCGGCTGCTCCCGTTGCTGAGCGGTCTACCGGGCGACGACACTTCGATTCGCCGAGAGCAGGGCTCACGAAACGGCGGCAGAATCGCCCGTTTACATACGCAGCGTAGCCCCAGGCAACCGGCTCCTCGGCAGCCACCGCGACGCTCGGAATTGGGCGAAGGCACGAGCGAGCAAAGAGTGAAGGCCGGACAAGTCCGGACGCTTGCTTTCTGGGAGAGCAGGAGCGGCGGGCGCGACCGAGTTCTCTGGACCCCCGCGCGTGAGTCGCCAGCGCGTGCTTCCACGCGAAAGCAGCGGCGAACTCAGCGGGCTCGCCGAGACGGAAGCACAAGCCGCTTGGGCCTGCGTGGAGACGGTCGAGAACGGCGGCCGCGCCGATCGCGCCGCGCTCGGATCTATGCGAATGCGATCGTCAGGCGCGGTGCCGATCCCGGGCGATCTGAGCGCGCGTTTCGTCGCCAAGTCAATCGCCGACGCGATGACGCTGGCGTTGACGAAGCGATCGTCCAGAGGTCTGACCCGTCGCGGCTCCAAGTGCTAGCGGGAGCGACGCTCGCCAGCTAATTCTGGCCGCTCCCCGGTCGCTGATCCAGCGGCATTCCATCGGTCTCGATAGCTGAGCCGGGGTGTCCGCTTTCCGCCTTATGCTTGCCGCCCGCGTCGAGCTTGCTAGGGCTCCGCTTGGCCCTCCTGTTGGCGACGAGCGGTCCGACTCCTAGACCGGGGACACACCTGCTCACACGACGGCGGCGCGCTCCTTGTCTGGGTGGTGTTGCGTTTGGTTCCCGCTGGGGTGATAGGTACCGCCGTGGTGTGAGCCGGGTTCAGCCAGTCTGACGCAGGTAGGCGAGGACGGCGGCTACGCGTCGGTGTTCGTCTGCTGCTTCGCGCAGGCCGAGCTTGAGAAAGATTTGGCTGATGTGTCCTTCGAGTGTCTTTAGCGTCACGACCAAGGCGTCGGCGATTGCGCGGTTCGACCGTCCCTCCGCGAGCAGTCGGAGCACCTCGAGTTCACGCGGCGTCAGTTCGTCCAGGTCGTTGCGCCGGGCGCGGCGTTGGATCATCCGGTCGCTCAGTTGGGGGTCGAGGACCGTCTCGCCGGCTTCGATCCGGTTGAGCGCCTCGATCAGGATGGCGAGTTCGCTGACGCGGTCCTTCAGCAGATAGCCGACCCGACCGTCCGGAGCAGCCTCGAGCAGGCGCGCTGCGAGCGCAGGCTCGGCGTGCTGCGAGAGGACGAGGATCCCGATGCGTGGGTACTCGGCGCGAAGCCGCTCGGCGGCGACCAGTCCTTCGTCGGTGTGCGTGGGCGGCATCCGGATGTCCACGATCGCGATGTCTGGACGGGTGCTGTTCACGGCGCTCAGCAGCGCGTCGGGATCGCCGGCCACGGCGGCGACGGTCAGACCGGCGGCAGACAGGACGGCGGCGAGGCCGTCTCGCACGATCGCGGAATCATCGGCGATCACGATGCGGATCGAAGCGACCGGCCCGGGCGCGGCCCGGGTGACGGCATGGGCGCCACGAACGCTGCCGGCTGCTCCGGGTTCGAACTCGCGGGGCTCGCCGAAGCAGATATCTGGATCCGCGTCCCCTGCGAGTTCGCGGACGAGCGTCGAAGCGAGCGTCTCCCCTCTCGCTGCGCACGCGGCGATGTCCGCGGCCCCGGCGGCGGCGCCAGTGCGCATGACGGCACGGTCGAAGCCCGCCTCGCCGGCATGGACGCCGATGCCCAAACCCAGCTTCGAGCCGAAGTCATCCTGGATGTCGAGGGCGCATCTGAGCCCCGCAACGGTGCCCGTGAACGCCAGCGTGAACTCGTCGGGCGCCGAGGTGATCGTCCAGCCAGCGTGCGCGGCGACCTGGCGCTCGACGTCCCCGAGCCGAGCGGGCCGCTCGTCGAACCCGCTCGCGGTCTGGGCGTCGGCTGCCGGGAGCCGGCCGCACACGATCGTCAAGGTGCCTTGGGGCCGCCCCGACATAGGCGTAGAGGAGCCTATCCGCTGCTCATCCATGGATCAGGGTGAGCGGCGTGGTCATTCCGCCGAGACCAAACTTGGTAGTCCAGCCGTCGTCGCCGCTGAGCCAGTGGCAGGTGACGGTCGTCCCTGACACCGAGCAGCGGTCGACCTCGCTGCCGGCGTACGGGGGGTTGAAGGTGACGTCGAGCAGATCCCCATGGATCTTGAACGTGCCCGTCGCCGGCGGGCCGGGCGGGGAGAGTGCTGGGAACTGTGGCTTCTGGATAAACGAGAACCGATTTCCGCTGCTGAGGCGCCAGGTGAAGGTCCCGGCGTTGTTGTCGGCCTGTTGCAGTCCTAACTGCTGTTTGGTGATCGCGAAGCCGATCATCGCCCGGTAGACGGTGCCTGGCCGCAGCGCGTACGCGAGCTCTCGGGCAACGCGCGCCGCGCCGGGCCCCGTAGGCGCGGCCGCCGTTGAGCTCGCGCCGCAGGACGCCGGGATCGGCGGTGCCGGCTGGGGCGCGGACGAGCCCTTCATTCGCTCGATCTCGCTGATCAGGGCCCCGTACGGCTCGGTCCTTGCCAGCTCGGCAGCGACCGCTTGACCGGTGGCGATGAACGCGGCTCGCTCCGCGGGGTCGAGCGCGACGACGTGCAGGCTCCTGCACATAGTCTTGATTCCGGCCGCGTCGATGCCGGGCGCGTCCGACACGCTCTGCGCGCTCGCCTGTCTCGCGGCGAGCCGCAGCAGCGATCGCGTTGAGTCGGGAAGCGACGAGAACCAGCGCGGCGCGGCGATGATCGCAACCGCTCTTGGCCAGATCGGCACACCGACCGTGTACCTCGTCCCCGGAATCCCGTTCTGCGATGCGTAGGTCGACGGGTCGGCCGCGATGCCGAACAGGCGTCCGTCGTGCATCAGCGCGACCGCCGAGGCCGTCACCTCGTCCTCGAGCACGGGCGTGGCGTGCAACGCACGCCAGCCGCTGAACTGACTGGCCGAGTCGAACGCTCCCATCCGCTTGCCGACGAGCGATGCCGGCGAAGTCACCGGCCCCGTCGTAGCGAGATAGCGCAGTTGGTCGGCGAGCAGTCCGATCCCGACGACCCCGGCGTGGGAGATCTCGCGTGTCAGCTGCGCGCCGATCGGCCCGTTCACAACCGCGCCCTCGAGCGCGTAGCTGTCGAGGAGGAACGGCACCTGCAACGCGCCGGCGTCCGGGACGCCCACCTCGTCGAGCACGCGGGTGCCGACCCACGCGAGGTTCCAGCGACCGGCCGCGGTGTCGTGGACGATCCTTACCTCGTAGTCGCCGGGCGTCTCCGGTGCGGCAACGAGCTTGACCTGGAGGCCACCGTGCGAATCGCGGTCAACGTCCCGGACAAAGTCGATGACCGACGGAGTCGCGGTGCCGTGGTTGGCGTCGCCGAGCGTAAGCGTCGTCGGCTCGACCGGAGCCCCGACCTTGCCGCCCGGACCGCTGTTGGCGCCACAGCCGGTGATCGCTGCGCCGGCAAGCGCAGCGATCACCGTGACCTTGCTTGAGTAGCTGTGGCATTACGAGCGACACGCGGCGTCTACTGGCCCTCGGCGCCAGAACGCGAACATCGAGGCGGTGCCGTCGTCGTTGTTGAGCACGTAGGCGGTGCCCCGCGGTCGGGTCGAGCGCAATCGCCATGCCCTAGCCGCCCATTCTGGCCGGGATCGGCTCCGGTCGGCAGTCGAGGATGTGTGTCGGAGTGCACGCCCGACCGTCGATCCTACTCAGGTCTCCGTCGACGATGCTCGTGATGTAGACCGCGTCGGTCTGCTGATCGACAGCGATCCCGGCGGGCAGTTGCTCGACGGGCACCGCCGGAGCGGATTGCATGCAACCGCTGATGGTCTGTGCATTGCCGGTGGCGCCGTTGATCAACGACACGGTGCTGTCGCCGATGTTCCCGACGTAGACGGTGTCGGTGCGCTGATCGACGGCGATCGGATACGGGCCGTTGCCGACGTCGACCGTCTGTGTCTGTCCGCAGCCGCCCGTGTGACTGGCGTTGCAGGTCGCTCCGTTGATCACCGACACGGTGTTGCCGTTGGCGTTGGTCACGTAGATCGTGTCGGTCGACGGGTTCACATTCACATGCCAGCTGCACATAAGTCGCCTTTGCGATCGCCATGTCCGCGCCAGCGCGGCAACGAAAGCACTCGTGCGGACCGTAGCGCCCGGACGCTCCAGTTTGGGTGCAAGCAGGAGCGAGGTGCTGCTCGGCGCGCCCGAGACCCGGACGACCGCTTTCTGAGAAGCACTCTTCCGCGAAGGTGCTGGCGGGCCCGCAAACGTGCGCTGCGGGCCCGCTCCGCGCGGTGTTAGTGGTTGAGTGGGATGACCGAGACGCCTTCGGTGTCGGCCACGTAGGCGGTGTCGACGGCAGGGTCGACGCTGATTGCGCTTGGGTAGTCGCCAACGCTGGCTTGCGTTTGGGTGTCGTCGCAGCCGGTCTGGTTGATGCTGTTGCAGTGTGGCCGTTGATCGTGGTGACGCTGGTGTCTTCGATGTTGGTGGCGTACACCTGGTTTGTCAGCTGATCGATCGCGATGGCGATGGCGCCGAAGCCGGCCGGGGCGGTGGCGGGGGTCTGGCCGCAGCCGTTGGGGTCGTGGCCGTTGCAGATTGCGCCGTTGATCACCGAGACGGTGCCGGCGGTTTCGCCGTCGGCGAGGTTGGCGGTGTAGATCGTGTCGGTGGCTTGGTCGATCGCGATTCCCACGGGGTTGGATCCGATCGGGGGGTTGGAGGCGAGCGTGACAGCGGCTGGGGTCTGCCCACCGCTCATGTCCGCGGCGTCGCAGGTGGCGCCGTTGATCACATACACGCTGTTACCGAGGTACGGCGGAGGTTCGAAGAACGCCGTATTGAAGATGTTTGACGCGTAGATCGTGTTGGTCACCGGGTTGACGGCGAGCTCGAGATAGGAGTTGTTGGGCGCGTCCCCTGAACTGCCGACGGCTACGGCCGCGGGCGTCTGGTTACAGTCGCCCGTGTTGGTGGCGTTGCAGGTGGCGCCGTTGAACACGGAGATGAGGTCGGGGCCGCTGCTGGTGATGGTCGCGACGTAGATCGTGTCGGTCGCGGAGTCGACCGCGACGTCAGACTGGGTTTCCGTCCCGGGACCTGCAAGGTTTCCACTGCGGCGCAGCCCGCCTGGTCGGTCGCGTTGCAGGTTCGGTCGTCGAAGACTGACACAGTCCCGGTTGAGCCCGATCCGGCGTCGGCGACGTACACCGTGTGTATTGCGGGGTCGACCGCAACAGCGTTCGGATAGGTGCCGACGGTCACGGTCGGCGGCGTCGCGCTGCAACCGGAGGCATGGAAGGCGTTGCAGGTGCTCGTGTCGATCATCGAAACCGAGTTCGCGCCGCTCGCGACATAGGTGGTGTGGACAGCGGGATCGGCCGCGAGCCCTCCGGACACGTTCGGCACTTCGGGCACGCGTGCCCGGCAGCCGCTGGTCGTTTGCGCATCGCAGCGGGCCGCGTCGATGACCGAAACGTCGTTGTCGACCTGGTTGGCGGTGTAGAGCGTCTGGGTGTGGGGGTCGAGGGTGAGGACCTCCGGGTCGGCTCCGGTGTGGATCTCCGGCGGGTCGAGCGTCGCGCATCCCGCCGAGATCGCTGCCGTTACAGACGTTCGCGTTGACGACGGCCACCGAGTCGTCCTTCTGGTTGGTCACGTACACGCTGTGATTGGCGGGGTCGACAGCGACCCACAGCGTGACCGCGAGGCCCGGCGGCAAGGTCACGGTGCCGGGCGTGTCGCTCTCGCAGTCCGGCAGATCGCTGGCGTTACAGTCGGCGAGGTCAAACGCTGAGATCGTGTTGTCGTTGTTGGCCGTGTACAGGGTCTGGTTGGCGGGGTCGACCTGGGGGTCGGAGGGGAACATGGCGGTGGGCAGTAGGCCGAGCTGGTCGCATCCCGATTGCACGGTCGCGTTGCAGGTGCTCGCGTCGAACACCGAAACGCCGTTGGGGCCGGCCGGGCACCCGAAGTCCGGGTCCCCGCACACGGTCACATACACCGTGTGAGTCGAACGGTCCACGGCGCCCGCGACCGGGTTGCCAGCGACCGCGACGGTCGACACGGGCGTGGTCGGACAGGCTGCGAGATCGGTCGCGTTGCAGGTCGCGCTGTCGAGCATCGAGACGTCGTCTTCGACCGCGTTGGGGATGTACACGGTGTTGTTGGCCGGGTCGTCGAAGATCGCGACCGGAAACCCGACCGGGACCGGTACCATCGCCGGCGTCTGCCCGCAACCGGCGCTGGTCTCGGCGTTGCAGGTCGCGCCGTTGAACACCGCCACGGTGTTGTCGTTCGAGTCCGCTACGTAGAGCGTGTCGGTCTGCTGGTCGATCGCGACCGCGCTCGGATCAGCGTTCGGATCGCTCCCGACCGTGAGCGTCGGCCACGGCCCCTTGCACCGCGAGACGTCATCGGCCCGGCAGTGGCGCTCGTCGATCACCGACACGGTGTTCCCGCCGTCGGCGTTGCCGTTCTCGTTAAAGCCGTTTGTGACATACAGCGTGTGCGTCGCCGGGTCCACCGCCGTGAAGTCCGGGCCGTTTCCGACCGGTGCCGAGCCGACGAGCGCCGACCCGGGCCCGAACGGGTCGCGGAGCGCGCCGAGGCTCGACTCTGCTGCTGGGCCGGCCTGTACCGCGCCGCTGGCCGAGAGCGTGGAGGATCGTGCGAACGCCGCGTCTAACTGTCCGGCTGGTGCGCGTGAGGCGATCGCCGCACGCCGCGGGAGGCCTGGTTGATGCGTGCGTGCCGCGGCGCCGGCCGCCGGGACGGCGATCAGCGCTCCCATCGCGCTGATCGACGCCAGGCTTGAAATAAGCACGGCGACCACGCGGCGAGTATGTGGCGTCGACCGAAGTGATCTCATGATGCCTCCCCTTCCGGGCTGAACCGTGGACGCTCAGCACGCTACGCCGGCGGGCGTCGGAGCGTCATGGGGGCAGTCCCCGGTCTTCGCGCGGCGCGTTCCAGGGGTGCACCCCTGGAACCGCGCGTACCGTCGTGCGAGGATCGGCGCGATGCCCGACCTGCTGATCGCCCACGAGAACGCGGTTCACGGCCCCCGTGCGCCACGTCGGCGCCGGTCAACTGGCAGGGCACGGATGGGCACAAGCGTCATCGCTGGGACTGTGGGCTGCTTGGCGCTCGGAATCGCGGCCGAGGCGCTCACCGGCGCCGGTCAGAGCCTCGCGGTAGCGCTGGGTGACCTGATCGCCGGTGAGGCGATCGGCCTGGCGGGCTTGGTCTGCGTCGCGGTCTCACCGCGACGACCCACCGGCCCGTTGCTCGTGCTGGCCAGCGCTCTTTGGTTCGCGGCCACTCTCGCCGCCAGCGGGAACGGGGCGATTGCGTCGTTCGGTTCCGTCGTTGGGCTGGCATACCGCGGGGCGTTGGTCAGCGCGGTCCTGCTCGCCATCTGCAGGCCAAAGGCGGCGATCACGATCGCGGTCGCGTGCTTCGCGTGGGCCGACGCGCTGATCTCGCCAGTGGGCGCGTCCACGACGGCCGCGGTGCTCCTGGGCGCAGTGGTCCTGCTCTCAGTCACCATCGCCCCGCGCGGACGTCGGAGCTGGACTCCCGCGCTCCTGCTCGCACTGGCGCTTGCAGGCCCAGCGGTCGCGGTCACGCTCGGAGACACGGTCGACAGCGGCAACCGTCTGCTGCTCGCAGCTGACCTCGCGACCGGACTGGCGGCCGTGACCGCCACCGCACGAATCGTCGCCGATCAGCGACTCGAGGACCGGCTCGCCGACCGGATCGTCGACCTCGCGGTCGTGACGGGGCTTGGTGGGGCCCTCGCGACCGCGCTGCGCGACCCCCGAGTCCGCTTGCTCCCACCAGATCAGACGGGGCCTCCCCCACAAGACCGTCAGCGGACGCTGATCACGCCAGCGGCGGGCGGCGGGGTGATCGTCGAGCACGAGGTCGGTGCTCTCGATGCAGCAGCGCTGCGCATTGGCGTGAGGAACGCGATCGGATTGCAGCTCGCCCACGATCAGCGGACGGCGGAACTTGCGGCCGCCGCCGCGGAGCTTCGGTGCGCGCAACGTCGAATCGTGCTCGCGGCCGACGCGGCACGGGCGAGGCTGCAACGCCGGCTCGAGCGCGATGCGATCTCGAGAGCCGAGCTCCTTCGCGACCGGCTCGCGCAGGAGAAGGCCACCGCGCCGGCCTCAGACCAGCTGTCGGAGACGATCGTGCAGCTGCGGGAACTGGCGAGCGGACTTCACCCTGCTGCGGTGCGCTCACGCGGCATCGCGCTCGCGCTCGTCGGCCTGGCGCGAGCGTCAGAGCCCGCGGTGAGCATCGACGCCCCGCCGACCCGGTATCCCGACGAGGTTGAGCTCGTCGCCTACTACGTCTGCGCCGAGGCCGTCACCAACGCGATCAAACACGCCCAAGCCACTCACGTGAGCGTGACCGTCTCCGAGGTGTCAGGCACGCTGACCGCGACGGTGCGCGACGACGGTGGCGGCGGCGCCGATGTCGACGGCCGAGGATTGTCCGGGCTCGCGGCACGCGCGAGCGCGATCGGGGGAACCGTCCACGTCACGAGCCCGGCCGGCGGTGGGACAGCGGTCCTGGTGAGCCTGCCGCTATGACGTGGCGTCGCACATTCGTAGCCGCGATCGTCTTTGCGGCCACCGGCTTAACCACGATCGTGGTCGTGTCGCCGTACATACCCTCGCCGGTGCAGGAATACATCGCCGTGCCATGGCTGCTCGTGCTGGATCTCGCCGCCGCGCTCGGTATCGCAGGCTCGTGCTTCGCGGCCACGCTGATCGGCAGACCGTCGAACGCGGTGATCCCATGCGGGGTGACGGCTACTGCGCTATTGGCTGACGCGTGGATCGGCCATGGCCTCAGCCCAGGTTTCCAGGCCCTGGGATTCGCAGCCGTCCCGCTGCTGCCCTCGACGATCGCGTTCGTTCCAGCGGTCGCCGGGATCGAACGCTCCCGGGCGCTGATCGCGCTAACCCGCGTGCTTCTGGGGGTCGGTCTGGCCGCTGCGGTCGCCAGCATCGTGACCTACGACCCGTATCTCGACCTCTCCTGCCAGCGAGACTGTCTGCAGAACCCACTGCTGGTGGCGAACCTGCACAGCGTCGCGGTCGTGTTGCGGCTCGCCGAAAGCGCGGCATGCCTCGCCTGGTGCCTGGTCGCGATCCGCGACATCCGCAACGGCTACCGGACGCGGGTGATCCTCGCAGCAACCGTTAGCGCTGTCGCCGTCAGCGCGCTGCGAGTTGTGACTCTGACGTTTGCCAGCGACGACCCCCAGGCGCCGGCCTTGCGCGTCCTCCACGCCGCAGTGGCGAGCTGCGTGCTGATCACAGGCGCCGCGATTGCGTACGAGCTGAGTCGACCGTTCACAGCCCGGGTCCGGCTCGATCGACTCCTACGCGACCTGCGAGCCGCCGAGGAGCTCGGCCTCGAGCGCTGCCTACGCCTGGCGGTCGGCGATCAGACACTGACGCTCGCCTACCGTCACCCGTCAGACGCGGCGGTGCTGGTTGACACCCTCGGCGTGCCGGTCGCCCCGCGTGACATCGAGGCGGACGAGCACACCGACCTCAGCGTCGCCGGCCAAGTTGTCGCCGTCGTCGCACACCGCCGCGGAGCGTTCTCGACCGGCGCCCTACACGCCGTGCTCGGGGCGGCGTCGACCCTTGCCCTCGACAACGAGCGGCTGCGTGCGGCAGCGCTGTACGACCTCGCGAGTCGTCGCCAGGCCAGCGTGAGACTGATCGAGCTCGGCGACCGGGAGCGCGAACAGATCGAGCACAACCTTCACGACGGCGCCCAGCAGGGCCTTCTCGGCGTCGCCCTCGCGCTACAGCTCGCGCGCCTCCAAACCCCGAGCCAGGGAATCGACCACGCGTTACAAGAGCTGCGAGAGCTGGCCGCGACGGTTCGCGGGATCGCCCACGGCATCCATCCCGCCACGCTCGCCGAGCACGGCCTCGCGCCGGCGCTCGAGTCACTCCTCGACACGAACGATGTCCCGGTGACGCTGCACGTCGATCAACCCGTCGGTCGCCTCGACGAGGCGGTCGAGATCTCGGCCTACGAAATGATCCGAGAGGGCCTCGCGAACGCGAGCGCGCATGGCGCACAATCGGCTCAACTCAGCGTCGCTGTCGTTGAGGGCAGCCTCCGTGTGGATCTGACCGATGACGGGCCCGGAGGGGCCTGTCAGACCGCCGGCGGCGGACTCGAGGCGATCGCCGACCGCGCACTCGCCGTTGCAGGCACATTCACCATCAGCTCACCTCCAGGCGGTCCTACGACTGTCAGCCTGCTCGTGCCGCTCGCTCCCGCCCTCGAGCCGTCGCTGCAGCCTTCCACGGACTCCAGCTGACATCTCAAAGAAGGCCCGTCGGGTCGACGCATCGAGCTCGCAATCGCGCTCGGCCCAGCACGCCTTTCGGCGAGATCCGCTCTCGCTTCACCACGAGTCTGTCCCGGGCGGCCGAGATTGCTAGCTGCAACCCGCTCGGGCGGCAAGCACAAGGCGGAAAGCGGGAGGTTGTCCCGTGCGTCGTGGAAATCTGTCTAGCGACGGTCCCTGAGGAAATGGTCACACATCGACGGCTGGTGTCAACTCGGCTTGGAGTTGGTGGCGGTGTTTGATGAGGTCGGTTTCGATGTGGATTGCGAGTTGCGCGAGGCCGCGGTAGCCCTCCACTTTGCGGAAGCGGGTCTCGGCTTCGAGCATGCCGGCGGCGGTCCAGCGCAGGCACATCTCGCCGGAGCTCCAGTTCTTGACGTTGCGCTGGATCGCGCGGACGGTGCCGATCATCGACTCGCACGGGTTCGTCGACTGGAGGGTCCGTTTGAGCTTGCCCGTGACCCCGAGCCGTGTGATGGTCAGGGTCTCCTCCATTCCCTCGCGCAGCGAAGCGGCGGCACCGGGATGGTCGTACTCGAGCTCGACGGCGAGACGCTTGAGCTGATCTAGCGCCTTGGGGTGGTCGGTCTCCTGCCACGCTTCGGTCAGACGACGCTTGATCGGTGGGCGGTCGCGTTCGGGGAGGGGCTCGAGCACGTTGCGCTCCTTATGGCGGACGCAGCGCTGGACCGGGACGTCGTTGCCGAACACTTGGCGGATTGCCTTGCGCAGCGCCTTGGAGCCATCGATCACGAACAACAGCCCCTGCTCGACGTCCAACCCGCGAGAGACCAGATCTGACAGCAGCGCGCTGGCGATCGTGGCGTTCTCGGTGCTGCCGGACCACAGACCGAGGGCGAGCTTGTCGCCCTCGGTCGTGATCCCCAACGCGACGACGTTCGTGCGGCCCTTGATCTCGATCCCGTCGAGCATCACCACCGCCAAGCGCAAATCAGCGAGCTGCCGGGACATCAGATGCCACAGCGACTCCCGGGTGCGCTTGACGAACGCGCGCGAGATCGACGACTTCGACGTCGAGCGCTCCCGCCCCACGGCGCTATCACCGACCGGTTCCTGCACCCGCCGGTACTTCCGGGTCGAGACGCCTGCGAGGATCCGCTCGAGCGCCAGCCGACCGAGCTGGTCACGACCGGCGAAATGCTCATAGGTCTGCAACGTCACCTCGCTCTCGCCATCCGCCGTGCGCGCCCTGGGGCGCTTGACCGCAACACGCCGGCCGCCGAGCGTGACCTCGCCACCCTCATGGCCGTGACGGACCGCAGTCCGCTCCCGGTTCCACCTGCCCTTCGGGCCGACGATCTCGTCGACCTCCAACTCCAACAGCTCATGCAGCACCCCGAGCCCGACCTCAACCGACAGCGCCAAGAGGCCCTCCTCGGCCGCTCCAACCAGCTCGCCCAACGCTTCCTGCACCCGCACTGGGAGCACGGCCTCGTCGTTGATCGCCTCGGCGACCAGTACGTTGCACTTCACAGCGGCTCCTCCTTCGATCTTGCCGGATCGCCCGCCACGCTCCCACTAGGAGCGGACGGGCCGGAGGGACCGCCGTCACCTCAAACTTCCACGAGCCCCGGGACAACCTCTCGACGGGGCCCTGCTCGCAGCGCACGCGGTCGACGCGAACGAGATAGTGATCGCCGTCGACGAGTACCGCGCTCGCGCGGTGCGCGCGACCGACAAGGCGCTACGCGAGCGGACTGAGCTATACCAAGGCGCGCCGCGGGTCCGGGTCGTCAGGGTGCCCTCGGGCTACGTGAGCGGCCAGGAGAGGGCGGTTGTGAGCTTCCTGAACGGTGGCGCCGCCAAGCCGACGACGCCGTTCGCGCGGATCTTCGAGCGCGGCGTGAAAGGACGGCCGACACTCGTCAGCAACGTCGAGACGCTTGCCCACATCGCGCTGATCGCCCGCCACGGCGCGCCGTCGTTCCGCGCCTTCGGCACCGACAATGACCCGGGGTCGACGCTGGTCACGCTCGGCGGCGCAGTCATGTACCCAGGCGTGTTCGAGATCGGACTTGGCACCTCGATCGCGTCGCTCCTCGAGGCCGCGGGCGGCGCGAGCCGTGAACTGCGCGCGTTCCTGCTCGGCGGCTACGCCGGTACCTGGATCCGAGCTGATTTCGGTTACCAGCTCCCCCTAACCCCGGAGGGGCTCGACCAGGTCGGCGCCGCGCTCGGTGCCGGAGTCGTTTTCGCGCTCCCGAGCTCTGCCTGCCCAGTCACCGAGATTGCGCGGGTCGCGCGCTGGCTGTCGGCAGAGAGCTCGGGACAGAACGGGCCGTGCGTCTTCGGGCTCGAGGCGATCGCGACCGCTCTCGAGCAGGTGCGCGTCGGCGCCGGGGGCGACGGAGCGCTGGCACGCATACGCCGGTGGGCGTCGCTTGCGAGCGGTCGGGGGGCATGCGCCCATCCGGACGGAGCCGCGCGGTTCGTCACGAGCGCGATCGACGTGTTCGGCGCCGAGCTCGCCGACCACGCCCTACGCGGACCGTGCGCCGGCTGTGCCCGGCGTCCCCTGCTTCCCACTCCCGTCGCGTCGCAGGCCAGGGATGCCGCGTGACGAGGAGCAGGCCGCGATGACCAGCCGCCTCAGGGTCAACTGGATCGCCTGCGAGGCGCACGGAATGTGCGCCGAGCTGCTCCCAGAACGGATCACGCTCGACGACTGGGGATATCCGATCATCGATGAGCGCCCGATCCCGGCCGAACTCGAAGCCCACGCCCGCCGAGCAGTCGACGCCTGCCCCACAATGGCACTCGCGCTCGAACGCCTACGCCCACAGCAGCGATAACAAAGAGTCAGACCCAGCAAAACTGACATCGATGCTGCGCTTGATCGGTCTCGTCGTCTCGATCGGCCTCGCCGGCTCGGCTAACCCGATGAGAATCTACAACGTGCCGCGATGTCCGGATGACTGCCACAGCCGCTTCAGATGGCCGCGAGAGCCCGCGGGCCGCTTGGCCCAAGCACAACTCGCGAGGCAGGTGACGAGCGACCAACGCTGGTGATCAGTCCGTATGGGCGTCGTGGATTCATCGACCTTCAGACACTCAGCTTCGACGCGATCAACAGATCCATCGAAGACCACTTCCCGACGGCCAGCAGCTCGGCCCCGCCGACCGACGGCCGCCCGGTTCCCCGCCCGACGTGCGCGAGGACGACCCCCGGCTCGACGATTTCACCGCGGACTTCGACTTCGACTAACCGCCGCTGATCTCCCGCTCTGCTCGGCGCCGGACCAGCCTCGAAGCCGGGCTGATGACCGACGGCTAGCGGAGGATCCCGGTGTGCCCGAGCGAGTAGCGTCCGGGTTGTGGCCACACGCATAGGCCGTGCGGCCCGTCACCGACGGGAATCGACGCGCGGAGACGGCCGGTGCGGGTATCGATCGCGTAGACGACCGCGTTGTAGCGTCCGCTCAGCCAGAGTGTGTTGCCGTCGGCCGAGACACCTCCCATGTCGGGGCTGGCGGGCAGTGGGAGCTGCCAGGTCCTGACCACGCGTCGGGTCCGGAAGCTGACGACGGAGATCGAGCCGGCCTGGCGGTTGGCGACGTACATGAACCTGGCGTTGCGGCTCGGGTATAGGCCGTGGGCGCCGGCGCCCGTCTTCAGGAAGCCGATCACGCGGAACGAGGACGGGTCGATCTCCCACACGCCGCCGTTCTGCTGATCGGCGGTGTACAGCGTGCGACCGTCGGGCGACAGCTTTACGTCCTGCGGGCTCGCGACGCCGTTGTTGATCACGAGCGTGCGGATCACCTGCTGGGTAGCGAGGTCGATCTCGATCATCCGGCCGGCGAACTCGCAGCTCGCGTACGCGTACCGCCCGTCCGCGGAGAAGTCCATGTGATCGACGCCGCGGCACTCGGGTACCGGCAGCGAGCGCACCAAGCGCATCGTGTTCGGATCGCGGAAGTCGAGGCGCTGCAGCCGCTCGGCCACGACGATCGCGAACCGGCCGTCCGGTGTGAAGTACAGGTTGTACGGATCCTCGACCGGGATCGGGCGACCGGGCTTGGCGGTACGGGGGTCGATCGGCGTGAGGCTGTTCCCAAGGTCGTTGTCGACGTAGAGCGTCCGCAGGTCGTAGGAAGGGGTGACGTGCTGGGGGAGCGCGCCGACCGGAAACTGCGCGACGATCTTCAACGTCCGCTGGCTGATCACGTCGACGGTGTTGCTCAGGCTGTTCGGCACGTACACGAGCGCCGGGTCGCCCCGCACGACCGGACTTAGGTCCCGGCGGCGTCGGCGCTGTACACGTTCACGGCGCCTCGCGGGCGTCGCCCGCTCTGGCCGGCGTTCGGCGCAGGCGCAGGGCCGAGCGTGAGCGTCGAGGTGGGCGTGCTCGACGAGCCGCCCTCGCGATGATGGTGGCTGGACCCGCAACCGGCGAGGAGCAGCGCCCCGAGCGCGAGGAACAGCACGGCCGGGCCGGCGGCGGCAGCCGGAAGCCGCCCAATGGGTCTGAGAATCTTGACGGGCAGGCTGACGAGTTTGCGTCCCGCCGCGCTGATCCACATAAGCTGGCAGTGAGACTTTCCACACGGAGGCCCGGCCCGCCGTCGGGGACGATTTGGCTGGCTAGGATCGCCGGCATCCGCCGTCCATTACTACTGGCCATGCTCCTGGCCGCGCCGGCCGTGTCCGCATGCGGGGGCAGCGCCACGACGACGAGCACCACCACTTCGCGATCACCGGCAGCTCACGCTCGCACATCCCTCGCCGCCGGCGTGCACGCCCCACCGGCGCACCCGGCGATGCTCGTCTACCGCCCGTGGTACCAGCTGCCGGCGCCGCTCAAAGATCCGGCTTTCGCGGTGCTCGGTGCGGGCCGCTTCGCGCTCCTCGGTGGACTCGACTCGTCCGAGGTCTCGAGCGCGGGGATCGAGATCGCGGACGCCGCGGGCGTGCTGCACACCGGAAGCCTGCCGCTCGCCCAGCACGACGCGCAGGCCGCGGAGCTGGGCGGCAAGGTGTACGTGTTCGGCGGTGGCTCATCCACCGAGCTCGACCACATCGTCAGCTTCGATCCCGCTCGTGGCGCCGTGAGCATGGTCGGCACGCTCCCGCGGGCGCAGTCCGACGTCGCAGTGACCGCGGCCGGCGGGACGGCGTACGTGGTCGGCGGCTACGACGGCACGAACTGGCTGAACACGATTCTCGCCTGGCGGCCCGGGTCGCCGGTGCGGGTCGCCGGGCACCTGCCGGTGGGGCTTCGCTACGCCGCCGCCAGCGCAGTCGGCGGCCGGATCCTGGTCATCGGCGGCTCGGCTCCCGCCGGCGCGAGCGACGCGATCTACCGCTTCGATCCTGCCAGCGGCCAGGTCCGCGAGATCGGACGGCTGCCCCAGCCCATCACCCACGCCTCCGCGGTGGCGCTCGGCGGGTTCGTGTACCTGGTTGGCGGTCGCGGGAATGATCTGGGCTCTCAGACCGCGACCGTCTCGTCAATCGATCCGCGCACCGGCGCCGTCGCGGTAGCGGGACGGCTTCCCGAGCCGCTGTCGGACACAGCCTCATTGTCGATTGGTGGAGGGATCGTCGTGGCCGGCGGGCTAACGCCGACGAGCACAGTCGCGGACGTGGGCGAGCTCGCACCGCGACACTCGCCTTAGCCGTTAGCTCACGCACCGCGCGCCTCGACGGCTCGGACGTAATCGGCGACGGCCTGGAGCTGCGCCGAGCTCAGCTTGTGAGGTACGGGCATCTCGCGCACGAACTCGAGCATCTGAGCACGCGTCATGTGCAGCGCGAGCAGATCGCCACCCTGACGGCGCGGCGACTGCCGTCCTGTGAGCGAGTGGCACGTCGCGCAATCCTCTGCAAACAGCGCGGCGCCGCTCGCATGCCGCGAGCCGCCACCCGACCCACAACCCGCCGAGGCGGCCGCGATCGCCAAAGCAGCGAGTGCGGTTCTGGCGTGCACCCGGCCAAGCGTACGGCGCCCGGAGATCGAATCGGCTTATGACCGTTCCGGGGTCGCCGCGGCTTTGACTCTGTGGCTGGAGGCTGCGGGATTGCGATGCCCCAGGTGCTCGTAAATCACGCGGGCGATTGACTCCGTTTGTGATTGCGGCGTGCGCGCGCAGATGCCACTCGGCGCTTCCGTCGGGAGTCAGCACCCTCCAAACCAGCCAGCCACCCCTGGACAGCGCGCGCGGAGCGCCTTGCACGCGCTTCCTGGATGCTGATCGGCTAGTGTGGCGGGGCGGAGTTGGGTCCGGCGTAGATGGGCTTGGGGTTTTGTGTCATGGAGCCAGTAGAGCGGGCCACCCACAGGGCAGTCTCAGCTGAGACGAAGTCATGGCGAAGACTGTGGTGAGAGTCCTCTCAGCGGAGGCCGGACCCTTAGCTCGAATGGACTTCGCGTGCGCATGTGCGCGAGGTGAGAAGTTGCTGGTCCAATTCGCGACGACGCCGGAGGTCGTCGCGTCGGCGACGGTCGCTGCCCTACGCGGACGCCCGGGAACGATCTGGGTGCCCGGCCGGCTCCGGCTGATCTTCGCGATCCTCCGACATCTGCCCCGCGAGATCTACCGGAGGCGCCCGCTATGAGACCCGGCGTGTTGCTGGCGGATGTCGGCATCGCGATCGTCGCGGCGATTGTCGTCCTTACGATCACCCCCGGGTTAGCGGTGGCATCGATAATCGCGATCGCGGTGCTGACCGCGTGCGCGCTCAGCTTTAGACGCGAGTCGCGGCGCCGACGGCGCGCTCGGGACGCGCGGCGGCGCGCCCCCGGCCCCCTGGACGCGCCGGTCCGTCGTCCGCCCGGCGGAGCAATCGCACATGACCGCACCGATTGATGCGAGTGGGTTCATGCTGTCGCGAGATCAGACGACGAAGTGCGCGCTCAGCACGATGGCCAACGCCAGCCCGACCGCGACTGCGCTGCACACGGCGAGCCACCGCCCGGCTGCGCCAGGCGCGCCGGTGAGCTGGCTGCTGTGCACGGCGCGCAGCGACTTGCCGAGCCACGGTAGGTGAGAGAGCACGTGCAGGGCGGCCACGGTGATCCACATCAGGAAGCTCGCCTTGTGGATAAGCATGACCTGCGGGTTGCGGGACGCTCCCTCGAGCATCAGCGCGAAACCGCTGAGGAACAGTGACAGCGTCGAGAGCACAAGCACTGGCGCCAGCAGGCGCAGGCTCAGCGGGGGCGGGCCTTTGCGGCGGTAGGCCGGGTCGCCTGAGTAGTAGCGGGCGAAGCGGTAGCCGGTGGCGCCCAGCTTGAGGCCGACCGGACCGGCCAGCAGGATGCCCACGAACATGTGGACGTCAAGCAGCTGGTGGATCCGCAGGATCGTGATGCCCATAACCCCGAACAGCGCAATCAGCACGACTCCCACGGTGGCCACAAGCTGCTCGTTGCCGGCCGTTCCGCCACCGACCCACGAGACATAGCGACGACGCTGGCCGCGCGTGGCCGAAACGGCGACGGTTGCGGGCTGCTCGAGAGCGGCGGGGGAATGTTCGAGAGTCGACTGCATGCTGCTCCATTCAGGCAACGCAGCAGGGTCGACCCCACTTCTATGAGGATCCGTTAACCATGCACTGTCTCACCGCGGAAATGAAGTATGGTCGGCTGACGAGGGCATCCATTGTGAGGTCGGCCTCATCGGGCGGGGCAGCACAACCTGACTTCTGAGGTTTTCACTAACCCGGAGGCTGATATGTCCCAGCTGCTGGTTCTGCCCGACTCGGGGTCGCTGTGACTTTCGCGAACTCCTCAGCGGAGTCGTTCAACGTGCTTATCATTGGTGGTGGCGTGGCCGAACTCGAGGCGGCGTTGGGGCGCGAGCTGGGTGGTGAGCGTATCGGCGACGCGCCCGATTTCGCGATCAAGCACGGAGGTATCGCCGCGCAGCACGCCGAAGTCGCCGCGCAGGCGATCCCCGCGCTCGCCGGCCTCACGCCCGAACCCGCTCCATTCCATCCGGTCATCCACGGGATCCTGCTAGCGGGCGGCAGGCCGAGCTACCCGAGCGCGGAGATCACCGGCGGGGATGGATCGAGCTCGCAGATTGCCGGGGCGCCGACTTGGCCGCCGCCGGGCAAGATTGCCGGCAAGTACCTCGCGCCGGACCTGGAGAAACACGAACGTCTTGCGAGGATTAAGGCATGATCGCCGCGATCGTCAATTTGAATCATCCGGCGAACACTGTGCATTGGCATTTCTTCTCGATGTCGGTGGCCAATGTGGTGGTGATCGTCTTGTCGTTAGTCGTATTTGTGATTGCGATCCTCGCGCCGTTCTCGGGGCATGGACGAACCGCGCGATGAGCGCCACGAACGGAGAGCCGACGTCTGTGGACGGTAAGTCGTGGACCGAGAAGGTCCGCGACCGTGCCGTGGGGGCGTTACCGCCCGAGAAGCTGCTGCCCGACAGCCAGCCGTCGTACATGTCGTCGTGGATCTACGTGTTCGGAGTGCTGACGCTCACGTCGCTGATCGTGATCATCGCGTCCGGTTCGATCCTCGCCTTGAAGGGGCCCGGGTGGTGGCACTTCACTGGTATCGGTCACTTCTTCAACAGCATCCATCTGTGGTCGGTGGAGTTGTTCTTCTTCTTCATGGTGATTCATTTGTGGGGGAAGTACTGGATGGCTGCGTGGCGCGGCGGCCGCGCCCGGGTCTGGATGACCGGCGCGGTCGCGTTCGTAGTCGCGGTGCCATGCGCGCTGACCGGCTACGTCTCCCAGCAGAACTTCGACGCGCAGTGGATCGCGACGCAGGCAAAGGACGGGCTGAACGCCGCCGGGGTCGGCTCGTTCTTCAACGTCACGAACTTCGGCCAGATGTACAGCTACCACGTGTACCTGCTGCCGCTTGCGGTCGTCGCGATCGTGATCGCCCACGTCCTGCTCGTGCGCAAGCACGGAATCGTGCCGCCTTTCCAGCTGTCCGACCGCGGGCAGCCGACAGCCCGTGAGCCCGAGCCGGCACCAGAGCCCGATTCCGTCCCCGCGAGGGGGCGTGCGTCATGAGCCGCGAGACCCGCCGACGCGAGGACGAAGCCGCCCGCGAGTGGAAGGGCATGTACAGGCGATACGACATCCTCAGGGAGGCGTCGATCGCGCTCGGCGTGGTTCTCGCGCTCGCCGTCGTACTGACGCTCCTGTTCTCCTCCCCCGACCTTAAGCCGAGCACCATCCAGTCATGGTCGCGCGGCGACCCAGTCGACTTCGTGACCACCGCAACCACCGAGTTGGATGGCTCGAGCGTAACCGGCGACTACGGCCCGCCTTACAACGACGCCTCTGACGGCCAGCATATCGCTTTCATCTACCTGGCGAAGTGGCTAGGGGTGAGCCACCCGATCAACTCCGCTCAGGACTTCGTACTCGCACCACTGCGCTCGATTACCGGCGAGCCCGCGCTGCAGAGCGCAGTCTCCGCCTATCAGGCCGCCCCCGCGCACACTCAGACGAACTGGACGAGCGCGTACGAGAAAGCGCTTGGCGACGCAACCGCCAACCCGGACGGCTCGATCAAAGTCAAACCCGGTAACTACGGGCCGCTCCCGGCGATGATGAGCTCTCTGCTCACGTTCGCCCAGAGTGGCGGGCTCGACGGAGCGCTGTTAACCAGCAAACAGTTCTACCAGACCGACTACACCAAACCGCTGCTGTTCATGGCCGACGGTGGGGTGCTCGCGACCCGCGCCCAGCAACAGCATCTGCTCGGCACCCAGTGGGGAATGATGAACGAGACCGGCAGCTACCCCGGGCAGGTCTGGCTGTGGCTGTACACCTTCTGGTACCAGATCAAACCGTTCTCGACCTCGGCCAACGCCGACATCCTCGTGATGGCCGTAATGGGCGCGCTGAGCCTCGCGTTCATCCTGATTCCATTCACCCCCGGCGTCCGCGATCTTCCGCGCAGAATCCCCATCTACAAGCTGATCTGGCGCGATCATTACCGCACCCAACGAGCAGGCGGTGCATAGCACGAGCGAAACGACCCATCCCCAGCCCAAACGGCACCCTCGCCGGCGCGGCGGAATCAGAACAGTCGATTCGTCCCGGGACCGAAGATACTTGAGCTCGGGCGCCCATAATGTCTGCGACTGCTCGCCGCAACGAGCGTCCGCAGGGTCGTTGTCAGCGTCCACGGATCGGACCACTCGATGATTCGACCCGTCAACTACCTCTTTGACGAGTCTTCCCAGTCCGTGCCGTTCGCTCGGCGCTGGGATCGAGGGTGCAACGCTCTTCTGCACTCCGCGCGGGGCGGCGTTTGAAATCGATGGCATCGATCCCGCTGGCCGTGTCGGGCAGATCCGGCAGGTCTTCGGGCACGAAGTGGGTGCAGCGCTGCGTGCAGCACAAGGAGCGCAACGTGCTCGACCACTCCCCGAGCGCGCCCGGAACACGGTCAAACGCAACCTCCGCCAGGCGTGGCAGGAGACCGACCACGACCTCGCGCTCGCGCTCGAGTGCCCCCCCGCCGCCGCCTGACTCAGGTGTCTGTAGACGCCCTTTTGATCGCTGCGGGACTCGGCCCATCACCGCCAGGTCGTGAAATGTGGGACTTGAAGGGCAGGGACCGAATCGGGCGGCCCGCCAACGGCAGGTGGCGAACGCACGACGAATCGCGCTCGATGCGCGCTGGGATAGCCCGTGGCTGCTTCCTGGTGGGGTCGCCATGGTGGCCTGGCTTGGCCCAGGCCGCCGTCATGGCTGTGCTGCTCCCGCACCCCGAGATCGCTGGGTGAGAGTTCGCTTGCGGGCTGGCGGCGACTACTGGCGCGGGGCCGCTGACGGCGCGCTGCCGGTCCTAGGGCGTCCCGGCTCGGCAGTTACGTGGCCGAGAAGGCGTTCTGGCTGGCGCGGACGCGAGCGATCTTGACGTTTCCTGTCTTGCCCGACGATCGTTATGACACGGGGGGATCGCCGAATACGCTCTGCCGAGAAGCGAATCAGTCTGAACGGGCGATGATGGCTCATCCCGCCGCGAGTGACGGTTTCCGGGTCGTGCCGTCCGTTGCGGCGGTCCAGGAGAAGCGAAGGGAGCGACGATGACTGACAAGGGTGAGCGCGCTCGCCGAGCAGGACCGGCGACGCGGGGACTCCCGCCCCGACCGAGGAGTTGTGATTCGCGTCAAGACCGGGCGGACCGATGTTGCTTCACGCCCGTGATGGTGCAGAAGTTCCGACCGGGCCTGAGCCATGCCTAACCGCAGGTCTCGCTCCGGAGAGATCAGTGTTGACCATGCCATGCCGTCTGCTGCCCAGGTCGAGGGGGCCGAGCGCGGACGGCCGACTCATCCCCGAGAGCCGCATTCTGGGGGGAGTGCGGGCCGCTTGAACTGGCTGCGGGCTGGGGTGCTGGGGGCCAACGACGGGATTGTGTCTGTGGCAGGCATCGTCATCGGGGTGGCGGGAGCCACGACCGCTCGCGGCCCCATCTTCACCGCTGGACTCGCCGGCCTAGTCGGCGGGGCGGTGTCGATGGCGCTAGGTGAGTACGTGTCAGTCTCTAGCCAGCGCGACAGCGAGCGGGCGCAGATTACACAGGAGAAACGTGAACTCGCCGACTCGCCGGAGGATGAGCTGGCGGAGCTGACTGCGCTGTACGAGGCCAAGGGCCTTTCGGCGGCCACCGCCCGCACTGTCGCCGACGAACTGACCGCCCGTGGGGCCTTAGCCGCTCATTTGGACGCCGAACTGCACATCGACCCCGCTGACATCCCGAGTCCGGTCCAAGCCGCTGGCGCTTCGGCGCTTTCGTTTGTATCCGGCGCTCTGCTGCCGATGCTGGCCATCCTGTTGCCGCCGGCCGACCTCCGGGTCCTGGTGACGTTTGTCGTTGTCCTGCTCGCTCTGGCCCTGACCGGCGCCCTCAGCGCCCACCTCGGAGGCAGCAACGTCCGCCGCGCCGTCACGCGGGTCGTCATCGGAGGCGCGCTCGGGCTCGCCTTCACCTACGGCATCGGGCACCTGTTCGGCACCGCGATTGGCTAAAACAGCAAACGACAAACGGCTGGCATGGACCCAGCGAGATGTGTCTCGAATTGCGCCTCGCGGCCCCGGGCTTGCATCCACACCGTTTGACCACGACCGGGTTACCGCGGGAGCTGGGCGACCCGGGTTCTAAAGGCACGCGGCCGCCTTCTGGACGGCTGGCCCCACGGCGGCAGTATGCGGTGCGGCGAAATCCCCGCGCGAAACTCGAAGGTAGATATCCGACCCCCTGGTCGTCTCTCTCGCCAGAATCGTCCATAGGTCGCCAGCGTCATACGCGCAAGTTGTCGAATATGGGCGGACCGGCACCGCCGTCGCTAACCGAAATCGGAGCCCAGAAAGCAGCAGAGCGCTCGCGTTGACGACCGGACGGACCCCGGCCCGAGGCGGTGGCCGCGGCCCAGTTCGGGCCGAGCAGACGTGGATGCTTCCGGGCATCATGGGTCACGTTCGTCCCAGCGCTAGCCGCCGATGTCAGGATCGCGCCCCCCTCGATCAGCAGCTGTCCAGGCCCGTCGCTGACCGCGCGGAGCTCGATCGCGTCGCTCTTGCGCGTGTACTTGATCGCGTTCTCGACCAGCGCGTCGAGCGCCGCGCGCAGGCGGTCGGGATCGACCGCGACCGTCCCGGCATCGAGCGGGCCGAGCCGCCAGGCCCGCGGCGCCACCTCCGACCAACGCATGAACACGTCCTCGAGAAACGGCTCGACGTCGACCCCGCCGAGATGCAGGAAGTCGGGCTGATCGGCGGTCGCGAGCAGCAACAGCCGGTCGATGATCGCGTCGATCCGCTCCAGCTCCTCGGCGCGTGCCTGAGCGATATCCAGCTCGTGGTGACGGCGACGGCCGTGCCGCAGCGTCAGCACGACAATCAGGGCCAGCAGCGGGGCCCCGCACACGATCGTCGGCCCGTCGGGTAAGGCCACGACCGCGGAGTAGCTGGCGATGGCGAACGCCACCCACAGCAGCTCCAGTCGGTAGCGTCGAAGTGACCGGCGAAGCTCAAGCGGCCGCACGGTAACCCCCATTGCGCACGGTCTCGATCGGGGCGTCCGGGCCGAGGCGCCGGCGCAACCGCCTGATGCAGACGTCGACGACGTTCGATCTCGGATCGAAGTCGTATCCCCACACCTCCGAGAGCAGCCGCTCGCGGCTGACTACCTCGCCGACGTGCGACAGCAGGAAGTGCAGCAGCCGGAACTCGCGATCGGCCAGGTCCGCCACGACCTCGCCGACCCGCGCCTGCCGGCGCGCGAGGTCGAGCTCGAGGCTCCCGACGCGGATCACTGTGCCGTTGTCAGCGACGCGAGCCCGGCGCAGCTGAACGCGGGCCCGTGCCAGCAGCTCGTCGAGCGAGAACGGCTTGGCGACGTAGTCCACGGCCCCGAGCTCGAAGCTGCGGAGCTTGACCCGGAGGTCGCTGCGCGCCGACAGGATCAGCACCGGTAGATCGGACCGCTCGCGATGCAACTCGCGCAGCGCGTCCAGGCCGCTGCAACCGGGCAGCAGCAGGTCGAGGATCACGAGGTCGTAGTTGCCGGCGAGTGCCCGCGTGAGGCCCTGCTCACCATCCGCGACGACGTCCACACCGAAGCCCTCGGCCTCGAACGCCCGCGCAAGGAAGGCCCGAATCCGAGCCTCATCCTCAACAATCAATATCCGCATTAGCTCTTTCGAGCCCCCACGGCTCGCGAACGATATTGCCGGGCAGATGACCCGTAAATGACGGTCGAGCTCCCGGCTGGGCGGACTGGAGAGGACGCGCCCTGGCGGATCCGGCTCACTGACGAGGTCAGGGAGTGGTTCGTGCCGACCGTCCCCTGACGGGTGCGTCAAGCTCGACCAGGCCGGCCGGCAGCTCACAGCGCCGCGTCTGAACCGACGCGTTCGCCGATCAGTCCGGGCAGGCGCGGGTCACACAGGTCGAGCCCCGCCTTTCCTTTCCGCGCGCGCTATCGGTCAGTGGCCGACCGAGTGGAGGTGCGCGCAGCGCAGCTTGGCCTCAACTGGTCGGTGCACCACCCCTGACGTTGCGCATCGTCTCATCCCACCCCGGGCGCTGTCGAGCGAAGGCCGTAGGCCGAAGCGAGATCAGCGCTCGGGGGCGCGCGTGTGGAGCCCGTCGATCAGCTCGGTGAGTTTCTCGGCGGGGGTCCGGAAGCCGAGTGTCTGGCGGGGCCGGGCGTTGAGCTTGCGGGCGACCTCGTCGAGTTCTGCCTGGGTCACCCCGGCGAGACTCTTGCCTTTCGGGAAGTACTGGCGCAGCAGGCCGTTGGTGTTCTCGTTCGACCCGCGCTGCCACGGGCTTCGGGGATCGCAGAAGTACACGTCGACGCCGGTCTCGACGCTGAACCGCCGGTGCTCTGCCATCTCCTTGCCCTGGTCCCAAGTCAGCGAGCGGCGCAGCTGGGCGGGCAGCGTCGTGATGCTCGCCTTGAGCGCCTCGCAGACCGGTTCGGCGTTGGTTCCCTTTGGAAGCGCGACGAGCTGGCAGTAGCGGGTTTGGCGCTCGACCAGGGTCGCGATCGCCGAGTCGCGGGTTCCCATCAGCAGGTCGCCCTCCCAGTGCCCCGGGACAGCTCGGTCGGAGACCTCTGGTGGGCGCTCGGAGATCATCACCATCTCGGCGATCCGGCCCAGGCCTTGGCCGCGGTTGGAGTGTGCCCGGGCATAGCGCTTCTGGCGCCGGGTTCGCAGATGCCGGGTGAGCTCGAGCCGCAGCGAACCACGCGCCTGGACGTACAACGCGCGGTAGATCGTCTCGTGCGAGATCTGCATCGGCTCATTGTCGGGGTATGAGAGTCGCAACCAGCCCCGAGATCTGCTGCGGCGAGTGGTCCTGACCGAGCCGCTCGATCACAAGCTCACGCAACTCGGGGCAGACCTCCAGCTTCGTCGCTCGCGGGGGTCGCGCCCGCTCCCACGCCGCCCGCTCGGCCACGTGCGCGCGATAGCGTCCACGACCGCCGCAACGGCTGATCTCGCGGGAGATCGTGGTGTGCGAGCGACCCAGGACACGACCGATCGCGCGGGCCGATGCACCTCGGGCAACCCCGCGCGAGATCTCCTGACGCTCAGCGAGCGTCAGGCACCGCTCCGCCCGACGGCGTGCCCTCGGCCGCACCCCTCCCACCCTCTGCAGATACTTACTCACCGTCCGCTTCGGCACCCCCAGCCGCCGGCCGATCTCGACCTCGCTCACCCCCTCCGCGCGCAGCACCCAGATCGCGTCCTTCACAGCCTCGGTCAGATAGTGACCCCTCGGCATCTCCGCACCTCACCTCGTTGGTCAGCGAATCGCTGACTCTCTCGGGTGGTGCGGCGGCAGCCTGAAACCGCCAGCCAAAGCGGGTACGCGACCGCGTTGCGAGCCAGCAGGTCGGGTCGCGGAGCCCAGTGGGCGGCCTGGGGACCGCGTCCCGCCGGCTGTAGACCCTCGAGCGGTTCTCTACGGCGGCGGGGAAACGCCGCGCCGGCGGAGAACTCGAGCGTGGTCGGGTTTCCGTAGTCGGGGTATTTGGCCCGTCGTGGTCTCGTGTAGCTCTCAACGGCGGATTGCGAGATAGCGGCCGAGGACTGCGTAGCCGCCGAGGAAGACGCCGCTTTCCAGCAAGCCGCGGAGGATGCCGTCGTACGGGTCGTGAGCGACGGCTCCGGCGAGCGCCGTCACGGTCGCGAGGACGGCGGCGATGAAGAATGCGAGCCGGTTCACGGAACGACCGGTGATCCGTGCTGCGAGCGGCTGCAACGGGCCGAGGTCGGCCAGCACGTCCCCCGCCGGACCGGATGTTTGCGGGCGAAGCCGCGCCGCCCGCACGACGGCGGGGGCGGCCGCGGCCAGCATAACCACGCCGGCCGCCGAGGCGAGCGGCCACCACAGGCTTGTCGGGCGGCTGCCGATCGTGACCGCGACGGGGTGGGCGCGGTAGGCCTGGCTGAGCGGGAAAGCGAGGATCGTGACCACGCCGGCGGCCAGCCCGGCACCCGCCCGCCGCGCGAGCACCGAGGCCTCCTCGCGGGGGATCGTGCCGCGCCCGCGCAACTGAAATGCTCTGAGCAGCCCGAGCCCACCGGCGACGAGCGCCACCTGGCCAGCCACGGCCGAGATCAACAGCGACACCGTGTCGGCCGTGCCGAAGCCGCCCGAGGCGATCGGCAACAACGCCACGGCGCGAACGACAACGAGGATGCCGACGAGCGACAGAGCAACAAACGCGTGGAAGGCCGCTGTCCGGGCGTAGCTCGTGCCGAGCTCGTCAGCGAACTGGGTCGCGAGGGCGGCCGGGTCACCCAGTTCTGCGTTCGGGTCACAGCTGAGGTGGTCGGCGAACTCGGTGCCGATCCGTTTGCGGCGGGTGCCTCGGATACCGGCGCGAGCGAGTTGGGCGTCGAGCTCGTTCAGATACTTGGTGGTGTCCGTCATGCCAGCACCGCCTCCACCGTCGAGGCGAACTCGCGCCACCTCCGCCGCCGGAGGCCGAGCTCCCTCTCACCCTTCCTGGTGAGCCGATACACGCGGCGGCGCCGGCCGCTGTCCGACCAGTCGCTGGCGAGCAGGCCGTCGCGCTCGAGTCGGTGCAGCGCCGGGTAGACCGTGCCCTCGGGCAGGTCCAATCGACCCTGGCTGCGAACCTTGAGCGCCTCGATCACGGCATAGCCGTGCTTGGGCTCGCCCGCGATGACGGCGAGGACGAGCCCGTCAACATGTCCCTTTAGCTGTTCGGCTTCCATACCTAGCGATGCTATACCTAGTATTGCTAAGTGTCAAGGCGCCGTCAGCCGAGCTCGCCCTCGACGACAAGGATCGGCCTGGGCACACGCGCCTCACCGGGTGCGCAGCGAACGGCTAATTCATCGGGGCGATGATAAATGGCGACAGCCGGGGTGATCGTCCAAGAGCTTTCTCACCGAGCGGTGACGGAGTCTTTAGGGGGCGTGGCAACACTCATCGTGTGGAGCCACGCCCAGATCTCGCCGGCGCCGCGGAGACCTCGCCACGGACAGCCGTAACGCGGCGCGCCCGCGACGGGCGTATCGGGACGAATTTCACAGGCGGCGGAACCGCCGGTAATGAGCAGCTGACCTCGATTACCGGCACAATCCTGTTCGTGCTGTTGGCCGTGGTCGGGGTGACGATCGTGCGGATCGGCCAGCTGCTGTGGCTGCATCTGTTCGTCGGACTGCTGCTGATCGGACCCGTCACGCTGAAGTTGGCGAGTACCGGCTACCGGTTCACGCGCTACTACAGCCACGACCCGGCCTACCGTCGCAAGGGACCGCCTCAGACCCTGCTCCGGCTGATCGCCCCGATCATCGTCTTGACGACGGTGCTCGTGTTCGCGAGCGGGATCGTGCTGCTGTTCGTGGGCCCCGCCGACCGGGGTCAGCTCCTGCTGATCCACAAGGTGAGCTTCATCGTCTGGGTGGTCTTCACCTCGCTGCACGTATTGATCCACCTGCCACACATGCCGGCATCGCTGCGCGCCGTTCGCCGCGCGAACCCCGCCCTGCCGGGTCAGCAGACCGGTGCCGCGGGCCGCTGGATCTCGATCGCAGGCGCGATCGTCGGCGGTCTCGTGCTCGCCATCATCCTCATCCCCGACTTCGCCACCTGGACCGCTCACACCGCGCTCCTCCATCACCGCCACTGAGGTTCCCTGACCGCCCCGGGGCCCTTCGTAAGCGCACGACGCCGCGCCGGTGCGGATGCGCCGCATCAACCGCTGGGTGGTCGCGGGCGCGGTTGTGCTCACAGGATTGCTGACTAACGTCGCCCTCGCACGCGTACCCAGGACACACCATTACTCGCATCACAGGCGCGCCGTCGACCACGGAAACTGGGCAGACCAGTCCTCCCACGGCGAAGCCGTCCCCGTGGACACAGCGAGCGCCATCCGCCAACGCCCGACTGCCCAGCCGACCAGGGGCAATCCCAGCCACAGAATGCCGCGGTTCCGACATTGGTCCTGCCAGCGCCAACACCCGCACCGGTTGCGTCCAGAGGATCGCACCTGCACGTCGCCAGGACGGGGTCCGACGCCGACGCCCGCGTCGATCGTGGCGGGCTCGCCCCGGCTTCAAGGGTAAGTTCGGCGACCTGCACGTTTGAGCGTGGATTCCCGGACGATTTCTTCGCCCGTCCAGCCGTCGCATGCGGCACGAGCGCTCATAGGACATCCTGTGGTTGCCTCGACCGCCGCCGGGAGAGGGCCACGATTGCTTGCCCTTTAGCGGAGGGCCTGCCGAAGACCAGCCCGTCCCGACGGTGGTGAGGTGCCGCGAGCGGCAACAGGACGTAGCCCCAACTTGCGAGGGCCTTGTCTATGAGCATCCGCAACGGTACCTCTCGGTCGGGGCGGTGTGAAGGTGACCTGACCGTGGAGGTGGAGATGGCGGGCCGGTATGCCGGGATCGACTGGGCGTCGGAGAGGCACGAGGTGCTTGTGGCCGACCAGGCGGGCGCGGAGCTGTTGAGCGCAACCTACGCGCACGACGAGAGGGGCGTGAGCGCGTTGTGCAGGATGCTGGTGCGGATGGAGGTGGTGCTGGTCGCGATCGAGCGACCGGACGGGCTGCTGGTCGAGCGGCTGCTCGATGCCGGGCTGCGGGTGTTGGCTCTGCATCCGAACAAGGTCGCGGCTGCTCGTGATCGGTTTCGGGTCGCGGGCGGAAAGTCCGATCGGTTTGACGCGTTCGTGCTGTGCGAGCTTGCGCGTACTGATCATCACCGCTTCCGGGTGCTTGAGCCCGACTCGGACGCGACCAAGGCGGTCCGGGCGTTGACTCGGGCGCGGGAGGATCTTGTTGCTACGCGCACGGGGATCGTGAACCAGCTGCGGGCCGAGCTCGAGCGGTTCTGGCCTGGGCCGCTTGCGCTGTTCAGTCACATGGACGCCGAGATTCTGCTCGCGTTTCTGGAGCGCTACCCCAGCCCGACGGATGCCCGCGGTCTCGGGGTCGCGCGGATGCAGGCGTTTCTCGAGCGCGAGCACTATTCCGGCGGGCAGCGTCCGACCGCGCTGATGGCCAAGCTCCGCAGCGCTCCGCGCGGCAGAGTCGGCGAGCTGGAGCTCTCCGCGCGCCGGCACCTCGTGCTCGGCTTCGTCGCGATGATCCGGACGCTGAACGCGCAGATCAAGCAGCTCGAGGGCGAGATCAGAACCCGGGTCCGTGCACACCCGGATGGGCCGATCTTCCTCTCGCTGTTCAAATCCCCATCGAGCGTGATCACCGCCGCCGAGCTGCTTGCCGAGATCGGTGACTGCCGCGAGCGCTACCCAGACAGGGACGCGCTCGCCGCCGATGCAGGCCAGGCCGCGGTCGCCGTCGAGTCCGGCAAATGGAGGACGGCCGGGTTCCGCCGGGCCTGCAACAAGCGCCTCCGCGTCGCGTTCTGCCGCCTGGCGGACAGCAGCCGCCACTGGCACCCCTGGGCCCAGGATCTCTACGCCCAGGCCCGCCAACGCGGACACGACCACCCACGCGCGATCCGCACCCTCGGACGCGCCTGGTGCCGAGTCCTCTGGCAGTGCTGGCGCAACCACACCCCATACGATCCCGCGCGTCACCGCGCGCTGCAACGCCACGTCACCGTCACGATCCCGACCTCGTCGGGCCCTGTGCCCGACCTCGCTGCCACCCAGCGGATGGCCGGCGCAGCTGTCACCCAACGGGCGGCCCGCACGGGCCGAGCGCGCAGCGCTTGACAGCAAGCCGCCATCCGCTACTCGCATTGGAGGTTGACACAGGACGTCTTCGGCGACGATCGGATGGCGCGATCGCGGCAGCTCGCCGGCAGGCCCGGATCAGCGCCGCGAGTCTCGAGATTGGCGAATCTCGGGGTGCCTGGTGAGGTAATGGTCAGCGTCCTGCTTTCATCACGACGCAGCCCGATGCGGTCTCGCATGGGAGAAGGACCCGGCACTGCTGGCTGCTCCGCCCCAGGTGCCGATGTCTGGTGGTGTTGCTCGGTCTGAGACCGTCGGTCATTGTCCGGCGATGAATCTGGCCACGTCGGTCTTCGTGATGAAGCCGTGGGTGACGTTGACGCACGCGTCGGCTGCCTGCACCACAGCGGGCTGATGCAGGTTTATCCCGGCGTTGGCGAGCATCTCGTGGGTTATCTGGCCGCTGGTGGTTGGGTCGGGGAAGCTCGGGAACCCGTGGGTGCGTATACAGCGGGCGAACGCCAGCATCGCGGCGGTGTGGGTTTGAGTCTGCACCGCGCTCTGGCCTGTGCCTGGGCTGCCGCCGTTCACGTGCATGCAGGCTGTCTGGGCCGCCTGGGCCTGGGAGTTGCTGACCGCTCGCAGCGCGCTAACAACGGCTTCCTTATCGTTCCCTCCGCTGGCGCCGGGGTCGGGGAAGTTGGTCACCCCGCGGGAGCGCATGCAGCGGGCGTAGGCGAGCGCTCCGTTCGCCGTCGGCGTAGTCGTCGAGGCGACGGTCGTGGAGGAGCTGCCGCCACACCCGGCCGTGAGCAGCAAGACCGCGGCAACTACGACGACGGATGTGGGGACCGGCGTGCGGGAGCGCATGGAAGCTCAGTTCCTTTCAGTCTGGAGCGGGGAGGGCCGGGTTGAGTCCGAGGAAGGCAGCTGCGAGCGTGCGCCGTGGCGGGTTACAGGCCGGTTACCGTGTTATCTCGCTGTAACCCGCCCGACGGCATCATCAGCACCGTGAAGACCGGCCGTACTCCGATCCAGCCCACGCTGCGTGCGCTCCTTCCCCGCCCTACGGTCCGGTGGCGGTTGACGCTGCTCTACAGCCTCCTATTCCTGATCTGCGGCGCAGCGCTCTTGGCGATCACGTACTGGCTGTTCGCCAACTTCGCGATCTCCCCGCCCAAGGAGCCGCTCAATCCGACCATGGTGCAGCTCCAGACGGCGATGTCGACCGTGCGCTCCAACGGGCTGCACCGCCTGCAGCTCTACTCGGGGATCGCGCTGGCGATCATGACGATCGTCTCAGTCGTGCTCGGATGGCTGCTGGCCGGGCGGGTGCTGGCGCCGCTGCGGACGATCACCGCCACCGCCGACCGGATCTCAGACACGAATCTCCACGAACGCCTCGGGATGTCCGGCCCGCGCGACGAGCTGCGCCTGCTTGCCGACACGATCGACCGGCTGCTGGCACGCCTGGAGGCTGCCTTTGACGCGCAGCGACGGTTCGTCGCAAACGCGTCACATGAGCTGCGCACGCCGCTTGCGATGATGCGCACCACCCTCGACGTGGCGGTCGCCAAGCCCGGCGGCGTGCCGGCCCAGACCCGCGAGTTGGACGCCGAGCTGCGCGTGGATCTCGACCACGCCGACCAGCTGCTGGAGGGCTTCCTCACCCTGGCCCGCGCCCAAAACGGCCAGCTCGAGGAGCGCAACCACGTCGCGCTCGAGCCGCTCATCCGCTCCGCGCTCAGCGACGCCGCCGACCAGATCGCCGCCAAGGAGCTGACCGTCGAGACAGATCTCGACGGTGTCGAGGTCGCCGGCAGCCCCACGTTGCTCCGGCGGATGATCGAGAACGTGATTGAGAACGCTGTGCGCCACACCAAGCCGGGCGGCTTGGTCGAGATCGCGCTCGCCTCATCTGACGGTCGGCAGGCGCGAGTGGTCATCGCCAGCAGCGGCCCCGTGCTCGACCCGGCCGCGGTAGCGCAGCTCGCCCAACCATTCAAACGCCTCAGCCAGGACCGGACCGGATCACAGGACGGGCACGGACTCGGGCTCTCGATCGTCGCCGCCGTCGCCACAGCGCACGGCGGCCAGCTCGATCTGCACGCCCCCGCGGAGGGCGGACTCCGGGTCCACATCACCCTGCCGGCCGTCTCCCTCCCGCAGCTCGCGCAGGCCACTCGATGAGGGTCCTCGTCGTCGAGGACATACCCCGGCACGCCAACCGGATCGCCGAAGGACTGCGCGACCAGGGGATCGCCGTCGACGTCGCCTACGACGGCCACGAAGCGATCGCAAAGGTCGAACGTCAACCCCTACGAGGTCGTCCTGCTGGACCGTGACCTCCCCGGCATTCACGGCGATGAGCTCTGCCAGACTCATCACCCGGAGCCGAACATCCGCCGATGATCCTGATGCTCACCGCCGCCGGCGGCCCCGCACGACCGCGTCAAAGGGCTCGCGCTCGGCGCCGACGACTACCTCCCCAAGCCGTTCCACTTCCCCGAACTCGTCCTGCGCGTTCGCGCGCTCGCCCGCCGCAGACCCACCGCTCGTAGCCGCACCCTTCAAGCAGCCGGCATCGAGCTCGACCCGCTCACCGGAACCGTCACCCGCGACGGACGGACGATCGAACTCTCCAACAAGGAGCGTGCCGTGCTCGAAGCCCTGCTCCAAGCCAGCCCGGGCGCACTCAGCGCCGAGCGGCTGCTCGAGCAGGCCTGGGACGAGAACGTCGATCCATTCACCAACACCGTCAAGGTCACGATCGCCCGGCTCAGACGCAGGCTCGGTCAGCCCGAGATCATCCACAACACCCCCGGCATCGGCTACCGGATCACCGAAGCGCCTTAACCGCGGGGCGTCGGGCGCAAGTAGCCATCAGTGCCTGACCTGCTGCTCGCTCAGACCTGGCTTCACCAACGCTGACCGCTCAGCTACCAACGTGAAGCAGACCAGCATCGCGCGGGAAGCGCGCAAAGCGACCGCGAGCACGCCGCGGAAACCTCAATGCGCCCGGCGCTAGCAAGGCGATCGAATCCTGCAAGCAGCAGAGCAGCAGCGCCGCTGCCGGCGGTCTCACTGCCGGTATCGGACAAACGCAGTCGCGCGGGCGCGGTCAACCTGAATACCCCCGCGAGCACGAAGGCAGGTGTCGGCGCGCGTTTCATGAGCGACGTGCTTCTCGCCAGGAGCACAACGCGTCCCGGCAGGGCTCGCCTCAGGTCCCATCGAAAGGCGCCGGCTCCCCTGCAGTCCGCGCCGAGCAGGTCCGTAGCCGGCGCTGCCGCGACTCCCGCGGCGGGCGATGAGCAGGGCAGCCAAGAGTGCTCCTTGAGCCCGTTTCGAAAATCTCGGGCCGGTTTGCGTTGCGAGCCGAGGCTGACTTCGGCTGCCTGGGTGAGATCGACGGCGCACTGCGTCGCTCCGCCGGCTCGCCTCACGAGTGTCGCTGGCATCTCAATCGCCGCGGCGCTCGTCTGCGTCGGATTGTCCGGGTCGATGGCGTCTCGGCTGTTGAGCGCACCTTCACGCAGTTGGTCGCTCTAGAAGCGTTGACCTAGCAGCATCCCATCCTCAGTGGTATCCGTCAGCGAGACCGCGATGTGCTCTTCTAGTCCGAAGTCCTCAGGAAGCTCGGCGCGGGGATACGCATCAGAGTTCATGGCGCACATGTACTGGAAACCGAGTCGTTCGGCCTCAGCTCGGGCAAGGACGAGTGCTGACGCGACCTGCCGCTCATCTACGGGGTCGAACAGTGTGCTGTCGTGAATGAGGAACCCGAGACCCAGAGGCCGGCTCGCCCAGACCTGGGAAAGCATCAGGTCGAAGCAGAAGATCTTCATGTTGCCGACGCCTTCGCTGTCAGCACGCTCGATCTCGACGTTGAAGCGCAGACCGGATGGCCCAACGTCGATGATGAGGTTCCCGGGAACCTCGTACAGCGCCTCGGTGTTGGCGTTGAACTGGGCGATCGCACGGTCGCGCTGAGCGGTCAGCTCCTCGAACCGCAATCTGGAGCCTTGTTCAACCTGACGCTTGCGTATTGCGAGGACATTTGCGGCGTCAGTCAGCTCGCGTACTCGCTTGATGCGAGTCTCGATATCGCCGAGTCGCTTCACGGGCTCATTGACACGCTCCTGGAGCGCTTGGTACTCCTCAAGCGCTCCATGAGTCTTGAGAACCTTCATATGCCCGGCCCGCTCACGATCGAGCGCGTCCATCTGCAGTTCGCGCGCCCCTATTACCCGCTCGAGGCGATCGATCTCGTCCGCGAGAAACGACCGTCGATTCTGAACCACCGCAGTATGGAACGCTTCGACCTGGTCGAGCCGGTGACGCACGGCGTCTGGGAACGACACGCCCGCCTCCTCATACACCGCGCTCACGTTGCCAGCCTGAGGTTGGCCAATGCTCTCGTTGACCATCTGCTCCTGGTAGAGCGCCAGAAACCGCCGGTCCTGCTGGTTCTCGTTTGAGAGGCGATGAATCGCTTCAGTCAGCTCGTTGGCACGAAGCTCAATCGCCCGATAGTCATCGTGAACACGGAACTGTTCAAGGCGTCGACGCTCAACCTCGATCGATGTTGCGAGCCTGACGCGCTCGACTTCAAGTTCGCCTTCGGACCCGAGCGTAGCCGCAAATGTCGTCGACGTGGCAGCCTTCTTGAGCGCGTTGACGAGCTTGGCATCCTCGCGAACAAGCTGGGCTTCTCGGGCGTCCTCCCAGTTGATATCAAGGTGGTACGCGATGTTGACCTGCTTGTCCCACTCCTGCTGCTTGGCGTGATGCGAGAAGGGCGACAAGTAGGCCGCGGGCCCGCGCCGAACGAGGTATGAAAAGAGACTCCGGAACGATGGCATGAATTTGCCCGACTCCTCACGCTCTGTCAGACCAAAGGCCAGTCGTCCAAGGCGCCGACTCACCTCGTCCGGGGCGACCGTGGTGTAGTCGGGTCCGATCGCCTCGGTTGCCTGCTCGCGCATCTGGATGGTTCGAGGTTCCGACACGCTTCGCGTCAGCGTCCACGGCTGGCCACCAAGCTCGACGTCGACCGAGAACACCCAGTCCGCCAGTTCGTCGCGCATGATGCCTTTGCCGCTCGTGGCTCGGCCTCCGAGACAGAAGTGGATGATCTCGATGACCGTGCTCTTCCCGAGGCCGTTGCGCGAGTCCTTCATCGTGGACTCCTTGGTCCGCTCGGCGAAGATGAGGTTCAGACCAGGCTTGAACCTCACGGTGCGGAAAGTCGACTTGTTCGCGCGGACGGCGGCGATCACGTCGGCCGCGTCCGGTGGAGCCTGCCGTCATCGAGACCGATCATCCCCAAAGCGAATAGCATCGAGCGCGAGCACGAGGTGATCAAAGGACGGGAAGGCGGTCTCGCCGCGGGCGTGGTCCCACAGCTCGGACACGGTCGAGGGTCGCACGAGCAGCGACAGCAGCTGGGCGCCGCCGGCGAGCAGCGTGCGCTCAAGCGGGAGATGCTTGGTCGGCAGGATCATGGCTCGAACAGGTCGCAGATCGTGAACAGGTAGGTCACGACCGCCAACGCGGCGGCGATCCTGTCGAAGTCGGTCGAGCTGCCCGACGCCCAATCGACAAGCGCCTCGAACAGCGCATCGCCCAGGACCCCGTCCGCGACGAGACCGTCGTAGCGCTGCTGAAACCCCTGCCTGAGCCGATCTCCGTAACCGGCATCGGCTTGAGCGGTACGAGCCACGAAGTCCTCGACGTCCAAGAACCGCAGCGATCCCATTTGCAGGCGGGTGGAGACCGCGACCGTCAGGTTGTTCTTCTGGAGCTTGGCGTGCGCCGGCGTCGGCGGCGCCACCTCTGCGACGGGTGGAGCCGGCTGGGCGACCAGCAGGTCCGTCAGGCGCTGCAGCTCAACGAAGTTCAGAGCTGCAACGGCCGTCGCGAGTCGGAATCGGACCCACGCGAGCTGATCGGTCTTCCACGAGCGCAGATCATCGATCGTGTAGGTGTTCGGCTGCACGTCAACGATGTCGTGATGCGTTCCGCAGAGGAGGATCAGATTGGGCTCGCGGCGGCGCGCGTCCTCGCTCATCTCAGGATCACCCCGAGGACCCTCATCGCTATCAGCGACGATGTGCGCGATCTTGCCGATCACGCGCTTCGGGTCCATCCTCGTCTTGTCTTGGATCAGTTCGCGCCTGCAGTTTGGGAATGCACAGCGGCCCCCGGCCTGCCCCCAGAGGATCTTCAGGTCACTGTCCAGATAGCTCCGCGTCATGGACGTCTTGGCCCGAGCGTTAGCGTACGAAGGCCGGCGGGATGCTGGTCGAGGCCGCATGGGTGGCCGTCAAGACCCCGGGTCCGCTGCGCGCCTTCTTTGAACGGATCCGCTCCCGGCGCGGTATGCAGATCGCCGTCGTCGCCACGGCCCGCAAGCTCGCGGTGCTGTGCTGGACGATGATCGAGCGTGGCGAGGACTACGCGTTCGCCCGCCCGTCCCTGACCGATAAGAAGCTGCGTGCGCTTGAGCTGCGTGCCGGGATGCCCTCCCGTCGCGGCCAGAAAGGCAAGGCCGCCGCGTACTCCCTCAAAGACGTCCGCCGCCGCGAACGTGAGCTCGCCGAGCAAAGCGAGCGGGCATACCGCCAGCTCGTCACCGATTGGCAAGCTAAAGCACCGTCCAAGACCAGGCCGGGCGTGGCCGCCGCCAATGGGACGCGACTGAAAAGGCCCTCAGTGGGGCAAGCTGCGCGGCAGGGATCAGTCCCAGAACCTGCGCTTCGCTCGGGGGTCGACCACGCCCTGAGCGAAGCCTAACTCCGACAACAGCCTCTGCCAAGGCGTCCCGACGGGGCGAGGGCCTCGCACGCCCGAACCCCATCCAGACCCATTTCGCCGGCGTCCCTGCCCGGCGAGCGACCCCCTCGCAGCCCACCAACCTCTGCCACAAGCACGGGATAACGACTCGAACACGGCCTGAAATTCAGCCGCGGCCTTGACACTTTCATCCGTTGATCGCCACCGTTCGCGGTGCCTCAAGGGGTAGCGCAAGTGCACGACCAGGGCGTCGAGGTCATCAGCGAGGCAGCGCGCGGCCGACTCGTAGCCGCCGTGCTCGAGTTCTGAGATCAGGACCTGAACGCGGAGCTTGCCGTCCTTGACCGAGGTCGCGTCGGTGAGCGCTGACCAGTAGTTGAACCGGACACGGTCCTGCTCTGACTTCGGGAGCTTCGCCAGGAGGTTCCGCAAGCGGTGAACGGCGCAGTGCTGGCGATCGGCGCGCGGCCAGATCTCCTCGATCGCCGAGGGCAACCCGGCCGCGCCGTCGGCGACCACCAGGCGTGGCGCCGGGAGTCCGCGGCGGATGAGGTCACGGCCGAGCCCGAGCCAGTCCTCCTTGGTCTCGCGCATCCCCAACCTCACGGAAACCAGCGCCCTGTCGCCGTTCTCGGTAATCCCCCAGGTGCAGATCACGCCTTCCTTCGGGCCGCTGGGGCGGACCGGCAGGTAGATCGCGTCGAGGAACAGCACGACCAGGTTGACCTCGAACAGGTCGCGGCGACAGAACGCCTCGAACCGCTCGTGCAACTCGGCGCAGATCCTCGATACCGTCGAGCGCGAGGTCTTCCCGAGCCCGGCCTCTTCGCACAGCGACTCGATGTCACGCATCGACAAGCCACGCACGAACCCGCCGATGATCAGCGCCTTGAGCGGGTCCGTTCGCAACAGTCGCTTGCAGTGCCACTTCGGGAACAGCTTCGAGATGAACGGCATCGCTGCTTCGCGGGCTTGCGGGATCTCGATCCGCAGCTCACCCTCGGCCGTCTGGACACGCCGGGGGCGAAACCCGTTGCGCAACCCGCGCTGGCGCTCTGGCCGGCGTTCATAACGATCCCGGCCAAGCCACTGATCGAACTCGTCCTCGACCGCCCGCTGGATGATCAACCGGGCGCCGAGGCGGGCGAGCTCGGACAGCATCTTCTGCGGGTCATCGACCATCCCCTTGGCCGTCAGCTTGTCGATGCTCGCTTGTATCTCCGCCTAGGGCGGTACGGTGCGTTTCACGGCGTAGGCCTCCTTCATCGTCTTGCAGGACTTGAGGGAACCTACGCCGTCGTTCTGACAGCACCGACGCTATTTACAGCAGTTCTGAGAGTGCGCCCAGCGTTTGGAGGTTGCTTATCGAGTAGCTGATCGAACATAAGCTCGTCGTCGCCTGCGGGTGTGAGTCCCGTCCGGGTAGCTGCCAGGAGGCCCGGTAGCAGGCTGGCGGCTCGGTCTGGAAACGGGTCGGGTCGAAGCCCAGCGTCAAGAGCCCTTCAGGGGGAGCGACTGAGCGGTCCGTAGCATCACGCGAAGCCTGCCGCGTCGTTATTGCTGCCCGCCCCTTCGGGGTGGGGGGAAGGGAGAGCCGAGCCGCGTCTTTCACGGCGAAGGCCACGGAAGGGGTGAAGAGCCTGGAATTGCAGCCCCGAGGAACTCTCCGGCGTAGAGGGCGCGGAACGTTCAGATGGTGGCGGCGGGAACTGGGGAGGCCCTCCCCGGCCCGGCAGCCTGCGGTCTGGTGCTGTCGGAGCGACGGGTCCTGTAACCGGTGTTGAGCCGGGAAGTGGATCGCGAGCCGGGTGGGCGTCGGAGGCGGCCATACGTACCGATCGAGCCGACCGGACAACAGAACCGGCGGTGATGGGAAGGGCCGCTGCTTCGTTCACGCGTTACGTACAGAGAAGGGCTGGTGAGTGCCACATCGTGGCTAGGACCACCGAGCAGGACAAGGTCCGAGACCTGCAACGAACGCTTTACCGGGCGGCCAAGGCTGATCCCGGGCGACGGTTCCACGCGCTCTATGACAAGGTCCACCGCAGGGACGTTCTGGAGCGTGCGTGGGAGCTGGTGCGCGCCAATCGTGGCGCGGCCGGCATCGACCGCCAGACCATCGCCGATGTCGAGGAGTACGGCGTGACCGAGCTCCTCGACGAGCTGGCCGCGGATCTGAAGGAAGGGCGGTGGCGTCCGCTGCCGGCCCGCCGGGTGTTCATCCCGAAGCCCGGCAGGTCGACAGAGCGAAGGCCGCTGTCGATTCCTGCTGTCCGCGACCGTGTTGTGCAGGCGGCGGCGAAGATCGTCATAGAGCCGATCTTCGAGGCCGACATGCTCGAGTGCTCGTTCGGGTTCCGTCCCAGACGCTCGACGCACGACGCCCTTCAAGTTCTCATTGATGAGTCGTGGGAGGGCAGGCGGTGGGTCGCCGAGTCGGACATCGCCAATTGTTTTGAGGCGATCCCGCACTCGGGGTTGATGTCGGCGATCGAGGAGCGGATCTCCGACCGCCACCTGCTGAAGCTCTTGCGGGCGATGCTGCGCGCAGGAGTGATGGTCGAGGGTGCGGTCGCGCGAAGCGACACCGGGACACCGCAAGGTGGGGTGCTCTCACCCTGTCTGGCCAACGTTTACCTGCACCGGCTCGACCGGCAGTGGGCAGACCGCGGCACAGGCGTGCTGGTCCGCTACGCGGACGATCTGCTGGTCATGTGCCGAACACGGCCGGAGGCCGAGAGGGCGCTTGCGGCGCTCACGGCGATCCTGGCTGAGCTTGGCCTTGAGCTCAAACCGGCCAAGACGCGGATCGCGCACCTGGAGGAAGGTGGTGAGGGCCTCGATTTCCTCGGCTTTCACCATCGCTGGGTGTGCGGCAACACACCGCGCTCTCGGCATCTTCGGTTCCTCGCCCGCTGGCCCTCACGGCAGGCCACCCAGCGCGCCCGCGACCGGATCCGGGAGATCACTGACCGGCGCAGGCTGCTGGTACCCGTCGAGGAGATTGTGCAGGACCTCAACCGGTTCTTGCGCGGCTGGTCGGGCTATTTCCGATACGGAAACTCCGATCGCACCTTCGACAAGATCAACCACTACGCGGTGGACCGCCTCGCGCGGTTCGTCGGCAAGCGCCACAAGCGCGGCTGGGGATACGGCATGAAGGTGGTCGTCTACCAGTCGCCGGACCGCCTCGGGTTGATCAACCTCAACGGAACCGTCGTCGCGCCTCGACCCAACCGGCCGTGGCGAGCGGGACGCTGAATGCCCACCGGTGAAGAACGTCGGGGAGCCGTGTGCGGGAAAATCGCATGCACGGTTCGATGTCGGCGGCGGGAGGAAACCAGGCCAGTCGGCCAGGCCGTGCGGCCCAGGCGCCTCCCGCCGACCCTACCGCGACCCGGCTCCCGTCGGCAGCCCTGCAAATCGCCAGATGCGCGTTCGCTTGGATCGTTAGCTACGAGCGTGTCGGCCGGCTAGCACCGGCCGATGGCTGACGATCGGTCTGCTCGCCTGAGACGGTCGAGGCCGGCTTGCGCTTCGCCACGGAAGGGAGCGCCCGCGCCGACCGACGCTGACGATCGCTTCGACGATTCACGCCACCCGCGCCGGACGCTCGCCTCCAACGGCAAGCAGGCGTACGCCGTCTGGCCCGGGGTACGCGGCAGCCGCCGGGCGTCGCGCACGCGTGCTTTCTGCGAATGCGCTCGTCGGCACGTTGGTGCCGGTTGGACCCTGGCGGCTCTCGCCTTCGCCCAGATGCGAGCGGCCGCGCGATCATCCCGTTCGCCGAACCCAGGGCTGCGCCAGAGGGGTGCCGGACCGCGGCGATGCCTAGGCGAGCTCCCAGCAATCGGTCCCACATTGGTGAGGAGGAGGGCGATGCGATGCGAGGGGTGCATAAAACGACCGATCTTTGACGATTGGGGCTTTAGTCCGCGGGCGCTTCAGTCGATGAATGTTCTACTCGGGTGGACAGAGACCGGTGGTTTCTACGACAGCCCTGGGGACAACCAGAAGTTTCTGCCATGCGCTATCTCAAGACGACCGAAGCCGCGAACCTGCTGAACGTCAGTCCGAGTACGTTGAGGACGTGGGAGCGGAAATTCGGCTTTCCCCAGCCGCAGCGCGCCCCGGGAGGGTATCGGTCCTACACCCACGGCGAGGTGGCCGCGCTGCGGGCAGCGCTCGAGGGAGGCCTTTCGATCTCCTCGGCCGTTTCGCGCGCTCGCGCCGCGGTGGCGTCAGACACCAATTCGCTGGCTAGGGCCCTGCTCGCCTACGACAGCGAGCGGGCCGATCGCGCCGTCGAAACGACGCTCGCGCTCCGCTCGATCGAGCGCTCGGTCGAGGAGGTCCTGCTGCCGACCTTGGAGGCGATCGTATCCCGGAACGGGGCCGAGTCGGCAGCGTGGGCGTTTTCCGCCCGTTGGGCGGCTGACTGGTTGCGGCGAGCCAAGCGTCTGGCTCCACCGTCAGTCAGCCGCATATCAATCGTGCTGGGCGACGCCTCGCGGGACGAGCTCGATCTCGACGCTTCGTACATCCGTGCGCTTGAACTCTTTTGCCTGCGGGCCGGTGCCCAGGTGCTACGACTGTCCGCGCGGGCGGTCAGCGGGATCGGCGACGCCGTCTCGGTGCACGGGCCCAACCTCGTGGTCCTGGCTGGGGGGCAGCTAGACGATGACACCGTCGCGCGGTGGACCTACGCGATCGGGCCAGTCCCCCTTGCGCTCTACCGCCGCGCGACCACACGGGCTTTTGACGCGGTGCTACCGCCCGCACCCGGCGAGGCGCAACTGCGTCTGGTAGAGCTGGCCGACACCGCCCCTCTCGCGCTGGTTCGTCAGCCGGGGGCATAACGACCCGACGCGCGCGTCCCGGAGGGGCGGGCTTCACCCGCGTGAGTCGCAAATCCGACACGGAGTTGGACTCTCCTATTCGCCGGTTGCGGGGCTGCGTCCCGACGGCAGAAACGGTGGAGCTGCCTCTGCATAGTGCGTTCGGCCGTGCCGGCGCTGCGGCGTGCGTCGGCACCTAGGGAGTCCGACGTGGCGATCGCCGAGTGTCATAGCACGGTCCGACGGCTCCGCCCTCTGATGTTCCCGGGAGCCGGCTTGTCCTGAGGAGGCTGGACCATATCCGGGATATCAGGTAGCCTGTCATAAGCCCGAGCCCGACTTTTGAGTCATCCTGGAGAGGACTTCCCATGCCCCAGAACCCGCACATGGCAGGCGATGACGCTCACGCTCGAACGCGAGTCGGCGCGGTGGGAACCACCCCGGAGCGTCCGTCGGGGCGACAGCTGGGCGAACTGCACGGCGCGGCTTCCTGTGGAGCTGATACGAACGACTGGCATCCCGATTCGAACGACACCGAGCCTGAGCTGCTCGCAGCTTATGCAGAGCTGCGTGAGTCCTGTCCGGTCGCACACAGCGATGCTTACGGCGGCTTCACCACGTTGTTCCGGTACGACCACGTGGCGGCGGCCGGGCGTGATGCCGAAGCGTTTCTCAGCGACCAGCCGTTCGTCGAGCGCCGTGGCTCACCGCCGTTCATCCCGCTCTCGCTGAACGGCGAGGATCACCTGTTCTTCCGGAGGCTGCTCGCACGGTAGTTCACACCCGCGCGACTGAAGACGCTCGAGCCACGGATTCGAGCGATGATTGTCGAACACCTATCACCGCTGCTCGCGGATGGGCAGGCCGACCTCTACGACACACTGGCGTATCCGTTGCCGCCGCGTACGCTATGTGCGTTTCTCAACGTGCCTGACGAGGAGTGGGTCGAGTTCACGGAGTTGAGCAAGCTGGCCGAGTCCGCCGGCGGCGGATCTCCGGAGCGGCAGGAGGAGATCGCCGCCGCGTTCAAGAAGAAAGGCTTCGAGCTGATCGCGACGCGGCGCCAGACAGCTCACGATCCGGAGATCGATCTGTTCGCTCGCCTGTTGTCGGTCGAGCGCGACGGGAAGCCGCTCGACGACGAAACGATCGCGCACATCGGCTGGCAACTGATCGCTGCCGGCCACTCGACCACCACGCGGGCGCTGACGGTCGCGATCCACCACCTCGCGACCCAGCCCGACGACCAGGACGCGCTGCGCGCCGATCCGGCGGCGATCCCCACGGCCGTTGAGGAGCTGCTGCGGATCGGACCGCCGCTGCATATGCTCGGCCGGACAACGGCGCGCGAGGTCACGATCGATGGCACGACGATTCCGGCAGGCGCATTCGTCGGCCTCAACTTCGCGTCTGGCAACTACGACGAAGACGCGTTCGCCGAAGCAGTGCGCTGTGAGATCTCGCGCAAGCCGAATAGGCACCTGACCTTCGGGGTCGGGCCTCACATCTGCATTGGCGCGCCGCTCGCACGCCTCGAACTCCGCCTAACGCTCGACGAACTGCTCGCGAGGACCACCCGGTTCGAGCTCACTGGCGAGCCGCGCCGCGTGACTGGTCTCAAGTCGGGCTTCAGCTACCTCCCGATCCGCGCCACATCCTGACGCCGGGCTTCGACCCGCGATGACGAAATCGACCGTTCCGATCCCCTGAGATCAGGGTTCCGCGGAGGGTCAGGCAAGACCGCGGCGCCGGAGCGTCCGGAGCGACTCTGCATACGCAATTGGTTGACTCGCACTCGTGAGCCCGTGCCATGCTCTCGGCGATCCCCGCGGGCGCCGGTCCGGCACCGCGGCATAGAGTGAGATCCCGGCGTGGCTGTCTGCCGTCGTGGCGCCGCGCAACCTGCTCTCACCCCGGAGGTGCTCGATGCACCCGATCCTCCTCGACGCGGCCGGCCATAGGCGCCAGCCCGTCACGCTACCCGGCTATCACGCTGGCCACCCACCGCGCAACAAGGGCCGACGCTACCCAGCGGACCCGCCCACCGTCGAGGAGATCATCGCAGTGATGCGTACTCCGGGCGCGGGCCTCGATGGCATGCGTCTCCGCGCGCTGATCGTTGTGCTGTGGCGAGCCGGGTTGCGGATCGGCGAAGCGCTCGCGCTTGCCGAGACCGACTTGGACGGCCGCCGCGGGGCTGTGCTTGGCCGCCACGGCAAAGGCGGCAAGCGTCGCGAGGTGGGGATGGATACTTGGGCGTGGGAGCAGGCTCGAACTCTGGCAGCAGCTCCGCATCCGATTTCCGGTCGGCCCGTTGTTCTGCGTGATACACGGCCCAACCACCGGGCGCAATTGGGAACCGGCGTCCGCGCGCCGGCAACTGGCCCGGACTGCCGCCGCAGCGGGAGTCAGGCGGCGGTTCGCGCCACATCAGCTCCGCCACGCGCACGCGATCGAGATGGCCCACGAACGGATCCCGCTGCCGATCATCCAGCACCAACTCGGGCATGCCCATCTCGGGGTCACCTCGATTTATCTCCAAGGGATCGACAACGCGGAGATCATCGACGCCGTCCACGCCCGACGACCGCCGGTCATCCCGGCCGCCGTCGGTCTGCGCACCGCTCCGCAGCCCTAAGACCCGGAACGGAGACACGTAAAGGCAACCGCGAACGCGCAGACACGACCGGCGCCGGCTCGAGCTCGTCCGCCCGCCACCCTCAGAGCGCCGCGCCGGGCTCGCATCTATGTCCCGTTCGCCGGCCCGGGCGTCGCCGAGAGCGGGGCTGACGCGGAGGCCTGCTGCGAGGCTCGTTACCTGGGCACGACCAGTCGCGCGCCAGTAGCCGTCCCGCAGACTCCGCCGCGATCACCGCTCGCGAAGGTCCCGCATCACCAAGCGGAACTCAACAATCTCAACGCCGAAACCCGCTCAGATCTCGTCGGCCGAGACGAACTTCGTCAGTACCGGGGGCGCGGCGAGGAACGAGGCCAGGTTGGTCTGCCCATCCCCGGCCCGCCATGCCCGGTAGGCCGCATCGCGCTCTTCCGACGCCGGTTGAGTCGGTAGTTGTGGTGTAGCTCGCTGCGGTTGCCGGGTTTTTCCGGCCACCGTGGCGCTCATGATCGTCGGTCTGTTCCCGCAGTCCGATGAAGGAGAACACCACGATGACCGAAGGTCGGAGTTTGACTGCCCGTGAAGCGGTTGAGGGCGTGCTCGCCTCGGAGCATGCCGATGTGTTGCGTGAGTCGGTGGCGTTGATGGTCCGGGAGATGATGGAGCTCGAGGTCGCCCGGCTGGCCGGAGCGGAGCTCGGGGAGCGCGCGCCGGATCGCCGCCAGGCGCAGCGCAACGGGTATCGCGAGCGGCGGTGGGATACGCGGGTTGGGGAGATCGAGCTGCAGATCCCCAGGCTGCGGACCGGGAGCTATCTCCCGAGCTTCTTGGAGCCGCGCCGGCGGGCCGAGCAGGCGCTGGTGGCGGTGGTCCAGGAGGCGTACGTGAACGGGGTGAGCACGCGGAAGGTCGACCGGTTGGTGGAGCAGATGGGGTTGCGTGGGCTGTCCAAGGATCAGGTATCCAGGATGTGCCGAGGGTTGGATGAACAGGTCGAGCTGTTCCGAGCGCGGCCGTTGGACGGCGAGTACCCGTACCTGTGGTTAGACGCCAAGGTCGAGCGGGTGCGGGAGCGCGGCGGGGTCCGCCAGAAGGCGCTCGTGATCGCCTACGCCGTGCACGAGACCGGCATCCGCGAGGTGCTCGGGATCGACGTCGGCGAGGCCGAGACCGAGGCGTTCTGGACCGAGTTCCTGTTCTCCCTGAAAGGCCGCGGCCTCTCGGGCGTGCGGCTGTGCGTCTCGGACGCCCACCAGGGACTGCGCAGCGCGATCGCCCGAGTGCTGGGATGTCGGTGGCAGCGCTGCACGGTGCACTTCCTCCGGGACATGCTCGGTCACTGCGGCCGCTCCCAGCAGCCGATGATCGCGACCGCGATCCGCCAGATCTTCAACGCCGACACCGGCCAGGAAGCCCGCGAGCGGCTCGCCGAGGTCGTCGACCGCCTCCGCTCACCGGCGCCAAAGGTCGCCGGGCTCCTCGAGCACGCCGAGGACGAGCTGCTCGCGTTCTACTCGTTCCCGCGCGAGCACTGGACCAAGCTCAGGTCAACGAACCCGCTCGAGCGGGTCAACAAAGAGATCGGCCGCCGCTCGGACGTCGTCGGGATCTACCCCAACGACCGGGCGCTCATCCGACTCGCCGGCATGCTCCTGATCGAACAAAACGACGAGTGGCTGGTCCAACGCCGCTACCTCTCAGACCACTCCATCCGCCAAGTTCTCTCTCCGCCCGGCGGACCAGAACAAGCTCGCTCGAACAACAACGCCAAGGAGGAGGTCGCCACCCTCAACCCCGCCTGAGAAACGAACGTCCCAACGACGATCACCAGCTACACCACACAACGCGACTTGACTCCGACGCCCACCTCTCGACCGCAACGATGTGCGTCGGATCGGCGGTGTCGATCAGTACGTCCACCCCAAGGCAACCCTCGAATGCTCGCGTGTCAGTCAGAATCGCGTGCAGTTCCGCGTGAAGCCCTTGATCGAGCGCCTCGGGCTTGACTCGCAGCTCGAGGAAAGCGGTAATCGCCATTCGTCACTCCAGTCATACAGCATCGACACCGAACGTCGGTGCGGCATCTTGCCAGAACCAAGTCGGCCGACGTGATGGGCTGCCGTGCCCATGCCAGGTCAGAGCCCCGGCGAACGGGCCAGCGGCGAACAATCCAATCGTTCCCCCCGAGGGGCGGCCACCCTGTGGGCCTAGTCAGACGAGACCCTCGTCGGCGCGTCATCGCTCGCCGAAAGCATGGCTGTCGCAGCGCGGGCACGGGATGCCGATCTGCATAGGCAGTGGCAGCTGGCGCGCCGACGGCCGCAACCTCGCGAGCCGGACTCTGCCGTGCAGCGCGCACTGCCTCTTGACGCCTACACTGGTCACGCTGGCGGGGTGACCGCCCCGCACCAGAACCAGGCGCTGGAGTTGAGCCGCGCGCGCGGCCGCACACACGTCGGAGCGGCAGCGAGCGGACTGGGAGTCGGCAGGCTGCTGAGTTTCGTGCATTGCGAGCGTGCGGCAGAGCCCCTCACTGGACGCCTGCGGCTGGCGAAACGCCACATTGGCGCGAATGGGATCGACGCACCTGAGAGGTTCGGTCGCGTAGCGATTAGCTCGCCCGACGGTCCTCAGCCGCGGTCGTCACGCCGTGAGCTCGTTTCCATACCGGCCGCGGGGGAAGCGTTTCCGCGGGTAGTCGTTCGGTTGCGTGCGTAGTGGCGCCGCGCTCGGTCGCGGTTGCCGCAGTCGCCGGAGCTGCACCATCGGCGGCTGTGGTTGCGGGTGGTGTCGAGGAATAGCCAGCCGCAGCCATTGTCGTCGCAGCGACGCAAACGGTCTGCGGACATCGTCTGTACGAGGTCGAGCGCGTGCAGCGCGAGGATCCGAGTGAGATCGAGTGGGCCGGGCGCCGCGAGGCTCCACCGCGCCGGAGTGCCGGTGAGGCTGCTGGCGGTGATTGCGTCGGCGAACGCGCGGTGCAGCGGGGAGCCCTCCACGATCTGGTGTTCTCCGCCGCGATGGCCGATGCAATCGGCGAGGTGGTCGTACAGCTGCTCACGGAGCTCGTGCACTCGGCGCAGGACGTCGTCGGCCGTCTTGGGGTCTTTGGTCATCGCGATGCGAAGCGCGGTGAGGTGGTGCTCGTCAACGATGGCGGCGTGGTGGGTCCACGTCAGCAGGTCGAGAGGCACGGCGAGGTTCTCGCGCCACCGGTCGGGGTCGTGACGCCATGACACGGTGTTGACGAGGTCAAGCGCGGGGTGGCCGCCGATGAGCTCGATCGACTCGGGCCGTGACGGGATCGTTGAGGGCATTGCAAGCATTCTATCTAACGTAACAGACTATATGCATTTAGCTTGTTAGAGTGGTTTGAATGGACATGACAGATGACGTGCGTACGGGACTCCGCCGCAGCATGGGATTGGCGGGAAGCACGTTCGTCCTCGGCGTAACCTTCGGTGCGCTCGCTCGCGCGCATGGCTGGGGTCTCGGGGCACCGGTGGTCGCGTCGCTCGCGATCTTCTCCGGCTCGGCGCAGTTCGCGCTGCTCGTCGTGCTTTCCGGTGGCGGCGCCGCTTGGACCGCTGTCGCCTCGGGAGCGCTGATTAACCTGCGGTTCTTCCCGATGGCGCTGTCGGCCGCGCCGGCGTTGCGGGGCGGGCGGACCCAGCGTGCGTTCGAGGCCCAGACGGTCGTGGATGGCTCGTGGGTCCTGGCGCACCAAGGCGAGGGCCGCTTCAACCGTGGCGTGCTGTTCGGCTCCGCGCTCGCGCAGTGGCCGGCGTGGGTCACCGGCACCATCCTCGGCGTGGTCCTCGCTCCGTCCATACGACTGCTCGACGCCACCGGCCTCGATGTCGTCTTCCCCGCGTTCTTCGCCCTGTTGCTCTTCGACGAGCTGCGGCACGCCCGCTCGGCGCGAATCGCCGCGGCCGGCGGCGCTGTCATCACGTGCCTCCTGCTCCTGGTAATACCCGCAGGCCCCGCACTCCTAGGCGGCGCCGCTGCCGCGCTCGTCGGTCTCCGACGCACCGAGACCCCGCGCTCGTGATCACGATCTGGATCTGCGTCGCGCTAACTGCCCTCGCAAGCTTCGCGATCAAGGCCACAGGCCCCGCGATACTCGGCAACCGACCCCTTCCCTCGCGCGCCAAAGGGGTCATCGCGCTCCTCGCCCCCGCGCTCCTCGCAGGCCTCGTCATCTCCGACATCCTTGGCCCCAACTGGTCCTCCGCCGACGGACCACTGGCCCTCGGCGTCCTCACCGCCGCCGCCACCCGCACCGCCGGCCTACCGGGCCCAGCCTGCATCGTCGCCGCCGTCCTCGTCACCGCGATCGCCCGCGCCGCCCTCTGAGAGCGCAACCGACGCCAGCCCGAACCGGAACCCCGGGATCTACGAGGGTCCGACGGTCGACGCCAATCTATCCCGGTAGCCAATCTGCTATTGAGACGGACCGTCTCGGGGTGCTGCTGACGATCGAGCGGGGCGATCGAGAAAGCACAGCAACGCGTGAGCCAGCTCCTCTGGAGCTTCTTCAGCCATATGGTGGGCGCTGTCGAGACCGTAGCCGGAAAGGTCGGTAGCCCACGGCCTCCAAACTCCAAGCACGTCCTCGTCGTAGAGCTCGGCGAGATCGTCGCGAGTCCCCCACAACACGAGGAGCGGACTAGTGATCTGCCGTCCGGCCTCGCGGTCGGCATCATCTGCTGCTCGGTCGACGCCAAGTCCGGCCCGGTAGTCCTCGCACATCGCGTGCTGCACCGCCGGGTCGGTCACTGCGCGCGCGGCATCCGCGTAGTTCTCCTCGCCCATCAGCGTCATATCGAGGTCGTACCAGGCGGCGACATCGACCGCGATCAGTCGCTCGGCGAGTGGTGCTGGCTGGCCCATGAAGAACCAGTGCCACCACTGCTGAGCGAACCGCGCATCGCAGCGGGCCAGGGCCTCACCGATGGGGACGTCACCCAGGATCACGACCCGGTCCACCGCGTTTGGGTGGTCCAGCGCCAGCCGCTGGACGACGTACCCGCCCCGGTCGTGCCCGACAGCGTGAAAGCGCTGATGGCCCAGGCGCGCCATCAGCTCGATCAAGTCCTCGGCCATCGCCCGCTTGCTCGCCTGCGAGTGGTCCGGCCGGTTAGCGGGCGTGGAAGACTCGCCATAGCCACGCAAATCCGGGCAAACGACGCTGTAGCCAGCGGCTGCGATCGCGGGAGCGACCCGGTGCCACGTTGTGTGCGTCCTTGGATGGCCATGGACCAGCAGGACCGCCGGCCCGGCCCCACCGTGCCGGACGCGAAGCACAACCTCACCGACATCAACGCGATCGATCCGGAAGCCGTCGAACATGCCGCCACCTTGCCAGCTCCGCGCCAAAGCCGCTCGTCAGACTCGCCGAATCGCAGGAGGCCACATCAAGCCGAGGAATCCCTAGTCTCACACCGCTCGCGCTGTCGGACCGACGGAGGCGTCCCGAGCGCGTCCTCCAGGCTCTCGGTGCGAACGAGAACCAGGGGCCCGCAGCCGCAGGTACTGCCCCATTGCCGTCATTGCGACCACGTCCAACTCGATGACGTCGCGGTCGCATCTGGTGCGGAGGGGTCACGATGTCGACGCCGTTCCGGGCGACGAGCAATTCCCCAATCGGACAAACCCGGCCGCGCGTCCCATGGGCCAACGGAACCGCGTGAGTCGCCGTAAGCAGGGCGCGAGACGAGGTGCTCAAGACGCCGCATTTTGCGTATGCAGAGTCTGTCGGGCCCGATCTTGGCGAGATCAGCGCCGGGGTGTATCCCTTGTCCCGTCGTCGTCTCTTGCCGCTGCCGGTCTGCGGAGGAGCGGCAGTCAAATCGAGAGCGCCCAGAGGCGACGGACGCGAAGTCTCGCTGGTGAGTACAGCCAACTCCAGATCCGGCCACCAAGTCCGGATCCGGCCAGCTCCCTGACGGAGGGATATGCTCCGAGCGTTAGGGCGGTCTGTTCGGAGGAGGGATAGTTGATGGCGATCACCGGTGCTGGTGCCAAGGAGGCGGTGGGCCCGCCCCGGTCAGACGACGGCCGGTTGGCGCGAGGGGTTCTCAACGACTGGGATATCGCGGCCCTCACGTTGGCCGACATGGCGCCGGCGATGAGTTTCTACTTCTCGTTCGCGCTGATCGTGGCCACCGCCGGGATCGCCGCGCCGTTGACGGTGATCGCTGGGATGATCGCGATCGCGCTGCTGGGCAACACGATCAGCCAGTTCTCGCGCTCGCGGCCGTCGACAGGCTCGTTCGTGACTTTCATCGGCAGCGCGTTCGGTGGCTACAGCGCGGTCGTGACGGCGGTGGTGCTGGGCATTGGATACATCATCGCGGTCGCCGCGGTGGTGGTGATCTCCGGCGGCCTGCTCGAGACGATCCTGCAGCACTACCTGAGCATCACGGTCCCGTGGCAGGCGAGCAGCGCGGTGCTGTCAATCGGCGCGTTTGCGCTGATCGTGAGCGGGGCCAAGCCGTCGACCAGGGTCGCGGCCGGCCTGTTCGTGTTCCAGGTCGCGCTGCTGATGGTGGTCGCGATCGCGCTGTTGATCCAGCACTCCGGCTATATCAACGGATCGCCGTTTGATCCGTCTAACCTGCATCGCGGCTTCTCGGGCCTGTCGCTGGGCTTCCCGCTCGCGATCTATCTGTTCGTGGGCTGGGAGAACTCGGCGGCGCTTGCCGAGGAGCACCGCGACCCGCGCAGGGGCGTCACGCGAGCCGTGTTCTCGAGCATCGCCGTCGTCGGTGCGCTCTACGTGTTTCTCTCTTACGCGACGGTGGTCGGCTTCAACGACAACGCCACGGCGCTGACTGCCGCGTCGGTTCCGTTCCTCACGGCGGCCGGTTCGGTCGGCAGCGGACTGTTGTTCGTCGCGTACCTGGCGGGCTTTACCTCGATCTGCTCCTGCCTGATCGCGGCGACTAACTCGCAGGCGAGAATCATGTTTAACTCCGGTCGTGAGGGGCTGCTGCCGTCGGTCTTCGCGCGACTGACACGCACCCGCCGCACACCGTGGGTGGCCTTCTTGGTGTATCTCGTGCTGGCCCTGGGGCTGTGCTACGTGTTCGGCTGGAACACGCCCCCGGTGACGTTCTTCGGCGAGATCGCGACGCTGGGCACGATTCTGATCGCGCTCACCTACCTGGTCGCCAACCTGGCGCTGCCGGTCTACTACCGCCGCTTCGAGCGCCAGAGCTTCTCGGTCGTCAAGCACCTGGTGCTGCCGCTACTGGGCGCGGCGGCGATCGGGTACCCGCTCTATGAGCTGGTCAAGCCGGGACAGCCCGCACCGTTTGACCACTACCCCGCGATCGCGGCCGGCGTCGTGGTTGCGGCGCTGATCTGGGGCGCGATCGTCTACGCGCGCGATCGAACGATCGGGGAACGAGTCGGCTCGATCGTTGCTGACGCCGACTGACCGCATCAATGGGCTGGTCTGAGCCATCCCCAGGGCGGTTCCCCTGTGCGCTCCGACGCTGAGCGTGCTTCACCCGAGCTCGTCGTTCAAGTCGAAGCGGCAGTCACGACGCAGCGACTGTCTGGGCGACGAAGCAGGTACCGATGGACGAGACGAGCCGTGGCTTCTCCTTTCCGCGCTTTGCAGAGGAAGGGACCTTCTCTCGAAGGTTGCGTGCCTGCCACTCGCCGAAGGCAGGGCTGGCGGGACGGTTTGCAGATTCGGCGGAATACCTAAGCAGCGTCACCTGGGTCCCGGGCGATAGCCGGACGCCAAGATCGACCGCACACGGGGAGATCTGCGGCCCTCCAAGCAGCCCCCGCGACCGATTCATCACCCGAGGTGGGCGGTCGCGCTCGGGACTTCAGCACGTGCTGTGCCCGCCTATTGGCACGGCCGGCGCTCTCGCCGTTGAAGAGGTCGAAGAGGTCGAAAAGTCGAAGAGGGTCTATTCTTGGATGCTGGGCAGCAAGAACGGGTGTCGAGAGTCACAACTGGATGGTCGTGACGTCGGGGTTTACATAGAGGATGAGCAGCGTATTGGGGGCAGGCGTCGTCACGACGTTGGCGGTTGTGCTCGGGCTTGCGGGCGCGGCCAAGTTGCGGCAACCCGGGAGCGCGTCGGGAGAACTCGCGCGGCTAGGTGCAGCTCGAGCGGTGGTGGCAGTGCATGGGCTGGCGGTTGCGGAGCTTGCGGTTGCCTTGCTCGCGCTGCTCGCCCCGGCTCGGATCTCGGGCTTCGTCCTGGCGGCGGTGTTCGCGGCTTTTGCCATGACGCACGTGCTTGCGTGGCGGTCCGGTAGCGTCGACTGTGGTTGCTTTGGTGAGCAGGCCGGCGGTGCGGCGTCGCCTCGCCGCGCGGTGCTGCTCACGAGCGGAGCCGCCGGCCTGTCTGCCGCGGTCGGAGTGGCGGGGACCCCCAGCCTCGCGGCCCTCGCGTCTAGCCGGCCGGCGGCAGCTCTGTCGGTGGCGCTTGCGGCGTCGCTAGGCGCCCTCTGCTGGCGCCTAGCGTTCACCAGCGCGTCGATGCGGCCAGCTGTGGCCGGGGATCGGCTGGTCGTCTCGTCAGCGCTGTTCCTCGAGCGGCGATTCTCGCGCCGAACGCTGCTCGTGCGAATCGCGGTCGCCGGATCCGCCCTCAGCGTTGCGCCACTCCGCTACCTGCTGTATCCCGGTACGGCACTTGCGCAGATCTCGCCGGGAGACTGTTCCGGTGGGGAGTGCACGGACGGATTTACTGCGTTCTGCTGCCAGATCAACCGCGGCTTGAACAGCTGCCCGTCTGGCACATACCCCGGCGGCTGGTGGATGTGCACTGACTACACGGGCGGTCTGCTGTGTGCTCCGCAAGGAGTCCGGTACTACGTCGACTGCAACGCATTACCCGGCTCCGATTTTCCGGGTGGCTGCCATTGCGCGAACGGCAGCTGTGACTACCAGCGCGTCGCGTGCAATATCTTCCGGTACGGGCAGTGCAACCCCCAGGTTAGCGGGATCACCGCCGTCGTCTGCCGGATGGTCGTGTGCGAGAACCCGGGCTCGATCCCGGGGCTCAACTGTGGGTATTCGGTTGCCGTCGACGATTCGGTCTGCGGGCAAGACACGCCGTGCCTGGTGCCAGAGGCCGTCGAGCTGGCCGGTGCGGGAGGAGTGTAGGTACGGTGAGTGCGGCTGCTGTTGTGATGATTGTGGAGGGTGTACTGCTCGGGGTTGCGATCCTGTTCGTCGTCGCGCTGCTACGCAGCCATGCTGAGATTCTCCGCAGACTTACAGCGATCGAGGAGGGCGTTCCCCGGGGCGGGCGGGCTTCCGCGCCGGGATCGACCGCCGGGCCTGCATCGGCCGCCGAGGTCTCGGCGCGCGACATCGTCGGCGAGACGCTCGCCGGAGATACGGTCAAGCTTGCGTTCGGGGTGGGCTTGCCGCGCACCCTCTTGGCGTTTCTCGGTAGCGGCTGCGCTGCCTGCGCTCCGCTCTGGGACGGACTTCGCGACAGCGCGCGCGGACCGGCCGGAGCACGTGTTGTGGTCGTCACGAAGGGGCCTAAGCACGAAAGTCTGGCGCGGTTGCGATCGCTGGCTCCGGCGCGCGCCGAAGTCGTGATGTCGACCGCGGCTTGGCAGGACTTTGAGGTCCCGGCGACTCCGCATTTCGTACTCATTGAAGGTGACACGCGACGCGTGCTGGGACGCGGAAGTGCCACCAGCTGGGAGCAGATCGGCACGTTGCTAGCGGACGCCGAGGCGGACAGCTCGCTGCAGCGGGCGCGTTCGTCCTCAGACCGTGCTGCACGCGCCGAGCAGGCGCTCGCGTCCGCGGGGATCAAAGCCGGGCATCCCAGCCTCTACCCATCTCGTTTCTCGGGGGATCGGACGTCGGAGCCTGGTGGAACCGGCGATCAAGGGAGCTGGCGATGACCGTCGTCGGGTTTGCGCTGGTCGGCTGCGTCGTGGCAATCTTGGCCGCGGTCCGTACGGCGTGGTCCCCCTGAGGTCAGTCGATGCTGGCGAGCATCACTCCGCTCGGTGAGCGAGGCAGAGGATCCTCATGGAATGTGACGGCGACGGCATTCGCCGTAGGTGCCGTCGGCGCCGGCGCGCTCGGAGGCGCGACGCTGGGCGCGCTCGGGTCACTGCTCCCGGGTGGCGTGGAGTGGCGCACGGTGGCGCTGGCAGCGATCTTACTCATCGGCGTGTTGTTTGACGCCACGCCGTTGCGCAGGCGGCTCCCGACGACGCGGCGGCAGGTCAACGAGGATTGGCTCGTCCGCTTCCGCGGCTGGGTTTACGGGATCAGCTTCGGAGCACAGCTGGGTGTCGGGCTTGCGACGATCGTGTCCTCAGCCGCGGTTTATGCGACGGTCGCGAGCGCGCTGCTGTGCGCCAACCCGCTCGTGGGTGCTTTGATCGGCGCTACCTTCGGCGCGATAAGGGCGCTGTCGCTGCTCCCCGCCCGCGACGTCCACGATCCCGGAGCGCTGTTCGCGTTGCATCAGCGGCTCGTGCGGCTCGACCCAGGAGCTCGGCGAGTCGTCGTGGCGGGCGAGTTGATCGCGCTGATCGCGGTCATCGGAGTGCTCGCGTGAGGGTCGCCGGGCACGGTATCTCGATCGATGTGCCGGCCGGTTGGGAGGCGCGGATTTTCCGCCGTGGCGGCGGCGGACCGGTGTTGCACATCGCAACCTTTGAGCTGCTCGACCGCGACGGTGACTTCGGCGCCGCCGCGACGGGCCGGATGCGCGACGACGACGTGTTCGCGGCGCTGATCGAGTATCGAGTGGACGATCAGCTCCGTGCCGGCGTTGGACTGTTCGCGGCGGGCGGTCTCCCCGCGCCACCTGAGGCGGACGAGTTCGATCCGATGCACTTGCAGGTGACGCGGCGCGGGCAGCTCGGTCGCCAGCGCTTCTTCACCCACGACAGCCGACCCTACTGCCTGTATATGGTGATACAGCCCGTGCGCCGTCGCTTGGAGCGCCCGACCGGAGAGCTCAGCAAAGTGCTGGCGACGCTGGAACTCCGGGGTGGTTCGTAGCCGGAGTCGGTGATCGTCTTGCTCCATGCGGCGTTAGCGGCGATTCGCGTCGAGCACCACCAGAGTGATGAAGGAGGTTCTACGACCCCTGAAGACGTGAACGAGATGGTGCGTCGTCGAGGTGTCGGCGGCACCCCAGCTCGCATCGTCGATTCGATGCGTTGTCGACCGTCACCTCGTCGCCGCCCTGCTGTACTGGAACGCCGCCGACGGCGGACCGGAGGCCGTGACCGTCTCAGTCGTGGTCGACGCCAGCCCGTTGGCGTCAGTCTCGATGAGCGTCACGACGTAGTTGCCCGGAGCCGAGTATTGGTGTTCCGGGTTTGCCAGCGTTGAGACGTCCGCGGCGCCGGAGGCGCTGTCGCCGAAGTTCCACAGTTGCGAAACCAAGCCCGCACCGTGCGTCACTGGATATGACAGATCGGTGAACGACGCCAGATCGGTTGCGCCGTCCATGCTGACCGAGAACGAAGCCACCGGCGCGGCCGGCAGCGGCGTGGTCAGGCGGCCCGTGTAGCGTGCCGCGTCATGGCTTGGCCCAAGGGGGCACCGGGTCCGGTTGGCTCGAGCTGGATTGTCATATCTCGCGCTGATCCGCCGGGCGAACGTCACGCCTCCCACCTCGGTCGTGGCTGCAACCGTCAGCGTGATCCGGTACGGGACGCGACTGCCGTGCCGGTAGACCTTGCCATAACACGACAGGGGGGCATAGAAGACGCCGCTTCCCCCGTAACGGCCCGGAGCGGTGCGGTGCAGCGTGATCTTGCTGTGGCGATTGTCTCCGCGCTGTCGGCGCAGCTCAAGCGTTTCACAGACGCTGCCGTTGCACCCGCGCGCCACGATCACCCATCTACGCGTCAGCCGTTGCCCGACGTGCTCACCAAGAACGTTCACCGCGGTCGTCACGCGCGCCCGCATCGTGAACCTGCCCATCACCCGAGCGTCGACGCCGGCGGCGCGGGCCAGCCCAAGCGTCGGTCCAGCTGCGCCCCCGCAGACCAGCAATGAGATCACAAGCACCGGAACCCTCCGGCGTCTGACCATGACCGGCATGACGAGAGCTTAGAGCACGCAAAGCGAGTTACTCGCCGATCGAACGGACTAGTCCCTCCTCGCCTCAGGGGCCGACGGCGTCCGAGCTTGCCTACCCAGAGCCGCGATTCTGCACGCCTCCAGGCGGGCCTTGCAATCAGCGACTCGCGCGGTTCCCGTGGCCCGAGGGCGGGGCCGGCGTGACCGGGTTTGTCCGGTACCGGTCGTCCTCGAGTGGAAAGTCAGCTCTAGTGCATGACTCCTTTGGTGGTCGAGGAGGAGCGCGGTTGACGACCCTCCGGACACACCCGACCAAATCGCGATTCCGAGTGGTGTACACACGTTTCCGTCGGCTGCCGGCCTGTGGCACCGCTGTAGCGCTCCGATCGCGTCGAAGCCTCCCCTAGCCCACCTACGGCGCGGACGGTCTGTTCAAGGTCGGGCTCCTTCCGATGACCAGTCTTCCGCTCTCATGTGCGGATTCGTCGCCGCGTCTCGGTACTTGCCGGATTTCGGGCGCGACACTCGGTCGCGAGTCGGATTGAGACGCACAAGAAGTGAGCTAACCGATGCATATCTTCCCCATGATGAGCTCGTCGACGCTGGCGAGCCGGGCTGTCAGCCGTGCAAGAGGCTGTTCCAATCGTGTTCGCTCTGAGTCTCCGGGTCAGGACTAGCATGTGTAACGACGCCGACCGATGGAAGACCTTGATCGTTGATTGTGTAGATGAAGTACAGGCCAGGAGGCATAATGCTGTTGTTCGGGGGGGCGGTAACCCGCAGTTGGTCACCGCCAGCGTGGCGGAACGTCATCGACACATACCGTTGGTCGGGGTTGAAGGCATGTGTGCAGGTGGTGCACCGAAGGATCGCAACACGCTTGATCTGGTCCGCCTGGGTCGTACTAATCGTAAATGTCTCCGCGGGCAAGATACGGTCGGGAGCCTGAGTGATGGTCGGGCGCGGGCTCATTCGGTAGTACCACGGCTCGTACAGCTCGATCTTGTGCTGGGCGGCTGCGACGCCGGTAGCGGCGTCCTTGTCCGATCCGGCGACCCAGACTCGGCCGTCAGGCATCAGCAACGCAACTGAGTGGTAGTTGCGCACCACCGGCTCAATCTCGTTAGCGCTGGTCAACGCAGACCACTTGTTCGTGTCCGGGTTGAAGATCTCCGGAGCCTTGACCGCTTTTGAGTCGAGCGTTACAAGATCGGGTCCCGACTGGAACGCCTGCACACCACCAACCGCGAGGACTTCGCCTGTGGGGAGGAGCACCGCTAAGCCGTTCGCGCGTCGTGGCGAATCCGTCAACTCGCGCGCATTGGTCCTCTGCCAGTCGATCTGCCCTGCCTGGGTGTGTCCGGGCTGCCACGCTGAAAGATCTAGTAGCCAAGGATCTCGCCCGCCGCAAAGCAGAATACGCGGCGCGAATTCCTTTTCAACCAGGAGCGGAAGCAGGACTGATTGCTCCGACCAGCCCATGTACTCTCCGTCGACGCCGTCCCGTCCTGGCGTGAACTCGCAAACCGGATTGAAGGCAGCGGAGAAAGGCTGCCGGTTGACGGTAAGCGTGTTCGTCTGAAGCGCTGCAGGACTTGTGAGCACGACGTCGCCAGTCGGTAGCAGGTGAGCGCGCGGGTAGTAGGGAACTCCGTGTATCAAGAACAGGTGGTCCTGGGCCGGGTCGTCGAAGCTGCCTAGCCGGTGCCACTGGCCTCCGGGCGTCGGTGTTGGGGTAAACACCTCGGGAATGTAGTTGTCGTGATTCTTGTCGCCGGCGCCAGGGTGGCCTCCTATCGCAATCACCTCGCCAGTGGCCAGGGTTAGGAGTGTGGGATACCAGCGGCCGCCGGTCTTACCAGCGTTCTCCGGCGCGGCGCATTGATCAGCGTCGGGATCTTGTCCCGGACGGCAGATTGGGGCAGCTGGGCCTGGATTGAAATCAGCTGTCTTGACCCACCGGAAAGTGCCCGGGCCCTCGTAGCGGCAGATCGCACTATCGCGCAGTCCAGGGAAATGCATGTGATGAAGCGCTAGGCCCGGCGCGGGGAAGGAAGCCGTACCACCGGCCACCACGAGCGTACCGTCGGTAGTGAGTGCGTGTCCGCTACAGAACACGTCAAAGCTGGGGGATGGAACCTTCGTAACTGTCCCAGTTGAGCAGTCGAAGAGGCGAGTCGCGTCGAACTGGTGCTCGGCGGACAACTGAGGATCGTGCTGATCACCGCCAAAGTAGATGATCTGGTTGAAGTTGAGAGTCGCGGCGTGAATTGCGAGTATTTGGGAGTCGATCGTCGAAGGAGCCCACGGCATATCAATCACCCGAGTTTCTGTTCGATACGCGGTTTCCGGTCTGCAGCCATGCTGCCGCGCGCGCCGTACCGTGCCGAACCAGTGACCCACGGAGAACGCCCGCGCCCGCGTTCTTGTGGCTGAACGAAACCGCGACGTCGCTCCCCAGCCATCAACGCGGAGACAGCGACCACCGACCCCACCAACCACGATCGGGCGACAGTGCGCCTCGCGCGCTCGCCGGTCGCGCGCACTCCAAGACCGCAAGCCGCAGCATGTTTACGACCGCAAGGACGGCTCCGGCCAGGCCACAGAAACTCGAACACATCGGTGTCAGCGATGCCAGGCCAGACGTTAGACATCATGCAGCCCACGGTCCCACCACGAAAGCCAACCGCAACGACGTGCGCCCCGCCTCGCAGCACTCAACGCACACGCCGTCGCGCACGAGCACGCGCCCGATCGATCCCGCGCGGCAAAACCCAACAGGCACGCTCCGACCGCTCCAGCCCGCCTCCGACTACCCACCCCACAGCTCAGCGCCGCGACCGGCCAGGCAGTGCGCTCGCCAGGATCCGGGTTTGGCATGAGGACCCCCTTCGACGGTAGGTACGAAGCCTACCGATCGGACGAAGAAATGGCAAGCCCACAGCAGGCCGACGCAATGTTCTTATCCCGCGTTACCCGGACGAGGACTGGAAGCTTCACCTGCTTAGCCCCGATCACGCAAATGGCACTCGAAGGTGCCGCGGCGGAGGGGCGGTTTTCGCAAGACGGCGCCCCGGACGACCCGGCTCATCACGGCGGCCTGAAACGCCACATCCCAGTCACGATCGCAACCCGCCGGGGCCCCTGCCGGAACTCGCCGCCATCCCCGTGGAGCATCGGTACCGCCGCCACGACACGGTCGGCCCGGAGCGCCGAGCGCAAATGCCAATCGAGTGCTTGCTCGAATCGAGCTAACCCCGAGCGCTGGTTGGGACGGGGTGCGGAGCTGCGACGGCGTTGTCGCCCGCCCCGTTCTGTTCTCCCGGCGGTGCGGCAGCGAGGTCATCGAACCCTTTGCCGGGTCGGCAGTCCCAGCTAACGCGGTGGCGCTAGCTCAGAGCGTCGATCCGCAGCCAATCTGCAAAGTTCGGCCGCTCCCGGGAAGGGCGACGAGGGACAGCGCCCGCCCGGACTGCCGGATCCTCGTAATGCGGAAGTAAGCCCGCCAGCCGGGGGCTGTCGACCGACCTTGGGCGCAGCCGCGCTACCGGTCGCTGAGCAAGGCGGCCGCGCGAGCGCCGTGACCGGTGTAGGCGTGAAGCGACAGCGCGCGCGACGTAGCAGGTCTTCCCTGTGCTGCCCCGATGCATCGCGCCCATGCACGACGAGGTTGCCTACGCAAAACGCGAGTCTTGGCCCCGTCACGCCAGCCCCGGTTTCGGCAACGAGCGCGTCTCCGCCTACGCCGGTCTCACGATCACTTTGGTCTGCCAGTCGGCGCCCAAGGGGACGAGCGCAACGGCGACGGAGCAGGCGCTGCTTGTGGCGGAGGAGCAGGTCGGGAGCCCTGGCTGCAGGGCTTGTGCTTTGGGCTGCGTGCAACGGCAGCGGTTACAGAGCGTGGGCAGTACGCTTAGACGCGACTTGGTCCGGTGGGTGGCTGTGTCGCTGGGAGCACGTGATGGCCGGGGGATCCGACAAGAATCAGGTTTCGGCCGTTGGCAACGCCGGGGTACTTGTGTCAGCGCTCGAGCACCCGATGGTTCTGGCCGCGTTCTCGCGGATGGGGTCGACGGGCGCTTGGCAGCGCATCCTCGATGGCCAGCCGCTGTCCGAAGACATCGACGTCGTCGACGCGCAGTTGCTGGTTGCGGCCGGCGCCATCACGAGGGTCAGGGACGACACGTTCCAGTTGGCCGTTGACGACCCGATGTACAGCAACCCGCAGGCCCTCGCGAAACTGGGCGCAGTATCTGCTACGCCGGGCGCTTCAACACGCTACTGACCAGAACATGGTGTGGGCCAGCGAAGATCCCGAGACGATTCTCTCATTCGGACGGGCGAGCGGTCGTGGGGCGGACGTCATCGCTGACCTGCTGCTGCCGCAACTGCCAGCGGTCGCGGCCACGTTTGCGGCCGGACGCGCGTCTTTCCTGGACGTCGGCGTTGGCGTTGGGGCGATTTCGATCAGGCTGGTTGAGCGTTTCCCGGGGACGCGGGCTGTTGGGCTGGACGTGTTGCCGGACGTGCTCAACGTTGCGAAGGCCGAAGTTGCGCGAAGTGGAGTCTCGGAGAGCATCGAGTTACGACTGCAGTCCGTCGCGGACCTTCGTGATCGGGACCAGTACGACTTGGCGTGGGTCCCGCAACCGTTCATTCCTCAACCGGCGTTCCTGGACGGCATTCACAACGTCTTTCGTGCGCTGAAACCAGGCGGAGCGATGATTTTGCCCGTCGCGATCCCGGTTCAAGCATCTGAGTTTGCGCGTGCCCGCGCCGTTCACGCGGCTTGCCTGGCCGGCGGTAGCGCGGCAGCGAGTTGGTGGAGATTCTTCACGCAGCCGGCTTGGTCGATCTAGCCGAGCATCCGTTCTTCACCCAGCGCCTGATGACGGCGACGAAGCCGGACCCTGTGGCGGGATAGTTCAGACTCAGACAACCCCAGCGACCACAACTACGAATCTCGCACCTCCCGCTTAGCTCGATGGAGATCAGCTCGATCCGCTTGGCCCCACAGCTCAAGGACCATCATCTTGCTCGCGGCTGGCGGTGGCAGCTGGCAACGGGCAACTGTCGCAGACCGAGGAACCTCAGCATCCGTGGCGCGGCCCACGCTTTCCCGACAGGACGAAGATCTCGCGGTCCGTGCCGCTTCATCACTCCGTGCGAAGAGCGGGCCGGTCGCAGACGATCGCATTCGCCTTCCCGCGCGGCCGTTAGCAGGCGAGTGCTCATCGGCGACACATGAATCGCGCCGATCCGGCGACGCGGATGCCAGAGCCCACGATCGCATTCGCCGAAGCAGGAGGCGCCACGAAGGTCTCTGACCGGGCGATTGCGATTCCACGGATGCGACCTCCCCGCTGGCAGCCTCGCTTTGCCGACGCCACGGGGCAACCGTTACGGGTCGCCCGTCCCCTCCTGTGACCCCAGCAGGCTGGAGGGTCGACGTCCGGCTCAGGTTCGTGAATTCGCGTTCGGATCCATCCCCGCCGCGACGCGAAGGACGTGCGTCAACCGGTCAATTGACACCACGAGGACGTCGTGCTCGACCCGCTCTACGCCCCGTACGCGAACAACGCACATGATGCCCAGGGCGCCGTTGCGTGCCCACCTTCGCCGGCGCCGCGACAGCCACGCCTCCTGCTCGCACACCCGAGCCAGATGGCGGCCGTCGTAGGTTCTCGTCTTCGTCTCGATCGCGACGGCAATGCCGGTGGGGGCGATCGCCACCGAGTCGATGTCTCCTTGGCCTTGCCACGGCAGCGAGTGCCGAAGCCGCCACCTCTCCGCCTCCAGGGGCGCGAGCGCCCGCTGCACCTCGTCCTCCGAGCGGGCGCCGACTCGACTGCGACCAGCGAGGGAAACCCAGTGCCGAGCGTAGAGACCAGCCCTACGGCCGCGAGAAGCAGTAGCCCGGCGAGCGCCGCCGCTCCCGCGCTCGCCGCCACAAGCCCGAGCACCGCGGCGATGACGCTTCCGAGGCCCGCTTTGCCGGCGTGAGAGAGCCGGCGATACTGCTGACGGCGGGCGTGGTTCACGCTCCGACCGCCTCAAGCTCGCAGCCAGCGCCGGACGTGCTCCCAGACTCGGCCCGCTCCGATCATTGGTCGATCGTCCCACCGAGGCCAGACGGGCCTGGCAGCGCGCGGTTCGGACCGAATTACGACCTCGCGTCCGCCCTCTCTCGCGGAATTGGTCCGCGATTGGACCGGACTATCAGCAGTTTTTGTGGCATTTGCAGGCGTTCTGCTGATACCGCTACCGGGATTCGAACCCGGGTTTCCGCCGTGAGAGGGCGGCGTCCTAGTCCCCTAGACGATAGCGGCGAGGAACGGACCTGAGCGCGGCTGGCGCGCCTCTCGCGACACGTCCGGATGGCCGGAACGGGCGGGGTCGTGAACAGCCTGCTTCAGGGTAGCGGCAAGGCTACCGCGCGAGGCGCGCGCACGGGTCACGAGTCGACGGCTTTGGCGGCGTGAGTCGCGTGGTGTCGTCCGGCCCGCGCGTGGAGACGCGGTTTGCGTTGGGCCGGTTCTGTCAGCCACCCCGCACCTGGTCAGTGGCCGGCGTGCTTTTTCTGGTAGACGGCGTCCCAGATGCTGGTCCGCCACCGCCGCTGGCACCGGGTGCTGGCGAAGCGTGACGTGAAGGTGCGATGACCGAGCTCATGCCTGCTCGGCGACCGCCGCTGGCCAGCGGCCTCGAATATCGGCGTTTCCAGGGCTTTCCGTCCGAGGGTCGGCGTACTCTACGAACATGTGTTCGATCGGTACCGAACCCCGCCGCCGGCCTCGGCCTGCTAGTTTGGGGATGCCCGCGGCTGTGGTGAAATTGGTATACACGCGGCGTTCAGGTCGCCGTGCCCTTACGGGCGTGGAGGTTCGAGTCCTCTCAGCCGCATCGGAGTTCTTGGTGCATTCGGGGAGCACCGCAGTTGCGCACTCGCTCGACGCGCACGCCCGCTGCAGGCACGATGCCGAGTTGTCTCCGGACTACGGGTGTCTGCGCAGGCTGCGACTAGGCCGACGTCGCGATTCTCGACCCGTTCATCGGGCCGGAGCGATGACTCCCTTCACCGTCGCGCGGCTTTGCTCACCGGGACGGCCGGCAACGACGCTGGCTACAGCCAGCCCTTCTCCTCCGCGACGCGCAAGGCCTCCGCCCGGTTGCGGGCATCGAGCTTCTGCATCGCCGAGGAGAGGTGGTTGCGGACGGTTCCGGGCGAGAGATAGAGGGCGCCGGCGAGGTCGGCGACCGTCGCGTGCTGGCGTGAGGCGAGGAGGACCTCGTGCTCGCGCGGGGTTAGCGGACTCTCCCCCTGGCTGAGCGCCGCCGCCGCGAGGCCAGGGTCGACGACGCGCTCGCCGGCGACGGCGCGACGGATCGCCGCCGCGAGCTCGGTGGCGGGCGCGTCCTTGAGCAGGAATCCGGCCGCCCCACCCTCCATCGCGCGGCGCAGATAGCCAGGCCGGCCGAACGTGGTCAGGATCAGGACGCGGCAGTCGGGAAGAGCTCCGCGGAGCTCGTCCGCGGCGTCGAGTCCGGTCGACCCAGGCATCTCAATATCCAATAAGGCCACGTCGGGCGTGGACGCCAGGGCGGCGGCGAGCACCTCGTCGCCGCGCGACGCGTGAGCCACGACCTCGATGTCGGGTTCGAGGTCGAGCAGGCTGGCGAGCGCCCCGCGGACCATCGTCTGGTCCTCGGCGAGGAGTACGCGGATCACGCCGGCAGCACTCGCGTCACGCATGCGAGACCGGGACGGTGACGGCGAGCCGGTAGCCGCCGCCGGCGAGCGAACCTGCCTCGATCCATCCGTTCAGCAGGGCCGCGCGCTCGGCCAGCCCCGCGATTCCGTGTCCCCCCCGCGCCCCCGCACCGCCGCCGTTGCCGGCGCCGTGATGCGCGACCGGGCGGCTCGGAACGCCGGCACCGCCCGCCACGCCGGCACCGCCCGCCACGCCGGCACCGCCCGCCACGCCGGCACCGCCCGCCACGCCGGCACCGCCCGCCACGCCGGCACCGCCCGCCACGCCGGCACCGCCCGCCACGCCGGCACCGCCCGCCACGCCGGCACCGCCCGCCACGCCGGCACCGCCCGCCACGCCGGCACCGCCCGCCACGCCGGCACCGCCCGCCACGCCGGCACCGCCCGCCACGCCGGCACCGCCCGCCACGCCGGCACCGCCCGCCACGCCGGCACCGCCCGCCACGCCGGCACCGCCCGCCACGCCGGCACCGCCCGCCACGCCGGCACCGCCCGCCACGCCGGCACCGCCCGCCACGCCGGAGCCGCCGCGCACCCCATCGCGAGCGACCGCGCCGTCAGGAGCGACGGCGCCACCGCCGGAGCCGCTGCTGCCGGCGCCGTTGCCGGAGCCGGCGCCACCGCCGGCGCCGTTGCCATTGACCGTCGCTCCGCGACCGTCGTCGAGCACCTCAACGCCGGCATCCGTCAGGCTGGCGCTGATCTTGAACGTGCAGTGCTCGGCGCCGCTGTGGCGGATCACGTTGGTCGCCCCCTCTCGGACGGCCCAGGCGAGGACGGCCTCGACGGCGGGATCGAGGGACACGCGGGACTCCTCGACGTCGGTCTGGATGCCGGCGGCGGTGAGGGCCATGCGGGCGCCGGCGAGCTCGCCGTCGAGCGTCGGCTGCCGGTAGCCACTGACCGCGTCGCGGACCTCGCCGAGGGCGGTGCGGGCGACCTGCTCGAGCTCGGCGACTTCGTTGGCGGCGGCGGGCGGACCGTCGGCGAGGAGCCGGCCGGCGAGCTCGGCCTTGAGCGCGATGACGGATAGGGAATGGCCGAGGAGGTCATGGAGATCGCGGGCGAACCGCTCGCGCTCCTCGGCGACGGCCGTCTTGGCGAGCGCTGCCCGGGCCTCGTTGAGCTCCATGTTCCGGACGCGAAGGTCGCGCATCACGAGCATGAGCGTCCCGATCCCGGCTGAGCTTGCGACGTAACTGATCGCGGTGCCGCCATCCGCGCCACCAATCGCCGAGCAGACACCTGCGAGCAGCGCGCACACCACCACCGCCGGGAAGCCGGCCGCGGTCACGAGCGCCGCGCATGCAGCGCAGTAGGTGAACAGGAAGCCCCAGCCCGACGCCTGCCAGATCGTCAGCACTGCCGAAACCGCCAGCATCACTGCGAACAGCAGAAGCGGCATCGCGGTGCGGGAGTTACCGCGCCAGTGCAGCACGAGAATCACGTAACAGGCGACGAACACCGCGGCGGCCGCGATCGTGAGCACCCGCTCGAGCGGGGTGCCCTTCTTGCCGATCGCGTTGGCCAGTGGAAAGACGATGAACGCCAGCCAGACGAGCGCGGCAACCGCCCGTACCGCGCGTGGGTTTCCGCTGTTCAGCGGGTACGCGCCGAACGGCAGGTACCGTAAGCCGCGACGGGGTCGACGGGAGCGGTTGGCCGCCTCGCCGGCGGCCGAACCGCAGTCTTTCCCGTCTTGCGTCATCGCACCTCGCCCTGGGGCTGGCGGAGGAACCGCAGCATCAGATAGATCCCGACGGCGGTCCAGATCGCCAGCGTCCGCAGGTCCTGGCTGTTGATCCCGGCGCCCACGGTCCGAGGGTCGAAGGCGTGCTCTAGCCCATCGGCAAGTGCCCGGATCGGGAAGAACTTGGCGATTTCGATCAGCGCCTTCGGCATCCCGTCCGTAGGGAACCAGATGCTCGAGATGAACGTCAACGGCAGGATCACGAGGTTCACGACGACCGGCGCGGCCTCCGCGTTCGGGATGAAGCGCGTGATCCCGATCCCGAGCGTGGTGAACGCGGCGGTTCCGAGCGCGAGCGTCAGCAGCAGACCCGGGAGCGTGGAGGCACGGACATGCACGTTGTAGTCGACGACGCCCAGCGCGAGTGTGATCACGGTCATCAGCAGCACGATCACGAGCGTCGAGCCGATTCGAGCCGCGACGTATCCCCAGCGCGGCAGCGGCGTGCCCTGCATGCGCTTGAGCACTCCCTGGTCTCGAAGGATCGCGGTGCTGATCGCCATGTTGACGAACGTCGTCGCGATCACGCCGTAGGCGAGGATCCCGGGGACGAAGAAGTCGTCGTAGGGAATCCCGCCACGGCTCGAGATGTGGGCGCCTTTGTCGAGTGAGCCGAAGATCACCAGGAACATCAGCGGGAACGCGAACGTGAAGATCCCGCGGCCGCGGTTGCGCCAATACGCGCGCTGCTCGTACCTGATCTGCCACGCAACCAGGCCGAAGTCGCGCTTGATTGATGGGGTGGCCACGGCGCTCATCGAACCACCTCCTTGGCTGCTTGAGTCTCACCGCTGCCGGCTCCGGTGAGCTCGAGATAGATGTCCTCGAGCGTCGGCTGGCTGACCGAGAAGTGACCCAGGTCGACGTCGTGGTCGAGCGCCCACGTGGTGATCCGCTGCGCGGCCATCACCGGCTCCTTGGTCACCACAAGCACCCGATCGCCGTCGAGCGCGCGCTGCTCGCACGGGACGTCGGGCAGGTCACCGAGCGACCAATCGGTGGACAGCGAGAAGCGGATCTCGGCCGGCCGCAGGTCGCGTCCGCCCAACTCCTCGGGCTGACCCATGGCGATGATCTGACCGGCGTTCATTACCGCCACGCGGTTGGCCAGATGCTGTGCCTCGTCCATGTAGTGAGTCGTGAGGAACACCGTCTTTCCGAGATCGCACAGCGAACGGATCGTCGACCACGCCTGCCGGCGCGCCCCGGGGTCAAACCCGGTCGTCGGCTCGTCGAGGAAGATCAGATCGGGCTCCCCGACCAGCGCGAGCGCCAGGTCGAGCCGACGGCGCTGGCCGCCCGACAGATTCCGGGCGCGCGTGTCGCGCTTCTCCCCCAGCTCCACCAGGTCGATCACCTCGTCGACCGGACGGCGGCGACGGTGATAGCGGCCGTACATCTCGATCAGTTCCCTCACCGTGAGATCGTTCTGAACGCCACACTCCTGGAGCACGATTCCGACGCGCTCGTGGAGCTCCCGTTCGGAATGCGCCGGGTCCATGCCCAGCACTCTCACGTCTCCGTTGCTGCGTTTGCGGTAGCCCTCGAGGATCTCGACGATCGATGTCTTGCCCGCCCCGTTTGGTCCCAGCAAACAGAACACCTCACCCCGCGTAACTTCGAAGCTAACCCCGCGCACAGCCTCCACCTCGCCATACGACTTGCGCAGATCGCGCACCTCGATGGCAGGCCCTTCTGTGTGTGTATGGGTTGTCATGCCTGGCAGCGTAGGACGCGCCAGGCGACCGCGTAAGTGGTGCCCGGCCGAATTCCGGGGTGACAAACGTCACGGGGTGACAAACGTCACGGGGTGGCAAACGTCACGCGACGCGGGGCCAGCGGACCGCAGGCGCTTCTGGAGCCCAGGGCGCGGCCGCCACCGCCAGTCGTTACGACAGCCCAGAGCCCCAGCCGCTACGGCTGGTAATTCCAGAGCTCAACGACTTCGGTCTCGCGCTCGTACCCGAGCGTGCAGATCGTCCCCGTCTTGAGCGCGAAGCGGGCGCCGGCGGACGGCTCCATCCGCACCCACCGCGCAGTCAGGACCCGCAGGATGTGCCCGTGCGCGAACGCCACCGCGTCGCCGTCGCCCGAGCGCAGCCGCTCGATCGCACGATCGGCCCGCGCGCCCACCTCGGCAGGCTGCTCACCACCGGGACAGCCGTCGGTCCACAGATTCCAGCTCGGGTTCTTCTCCCTGATCTCGGGCGTCGTGAGGCCTTCGTACTCGCCGTAGTCCCATTCGCGCAAGTCCTCGCAGATCTCGGCCCGATCGGCAAAGCCCGCTATCTCGCATGTCTCGCGGGCCCGGAGCAGCGGGCTCGTGAGTACGAGGGAGAAATCCCAGCCGGCAAGCTCGGGCCCGAGCGCTTGAGCCCGTTCCCGGCCTTTCTCGGTCAATGGCAAGTCGGTGCGGCTCGTGTGCTGGCCGCTCAGGCTCCACTCGGTCTCGCCGTGGCGAACCAGGACTATCTGCATCCCTCGTACCCCCCGGTCCCGCCGACGGCTCAGGCGTCGCCGGCGTCGTAGGCCTCGCGCGCGATCATGTCGCGCGCCTGTTGTTCGTCGAGCGACGCCTCGTCACCGTGCTCGGCGTCGTGATGCCCCAGGACCTGGCGCAGCAGCTCGTCGTCGGTCGCCGCCGCCAGCGGCTCACCACAGACGTTGCACTCGATCACTCGCTTGGACATGACCAGCTCACTTCCTCTGGGCTTTCAAAAATTGACTGTTGACCCGCGTATCGCCAGCCGCGCCGGAATCTGACTCCAGCTCGTGCGCCGCGAGCAGGGCCGCGCCGAGCACGCCCGCGCGCACGCCGTGCCACGCCAGGCGGATGCTCGTGCGGGTACCGAGGCCCGGCACCACATACCCGAGCGCCACCCGCTTGGCGGGCTCGAGCAGCCGCTCGCCGGCGCGCGCCGCGCCGCCGCCGATCACGACCTCCTCGGGGTCGAACGTGTTGATCGCGTTGGCGATCCCGATCCCGACACGCTCGGCCCAGATCTCGATGATCCGCTGCGCGGTCGCGTCCCCGTCCTCGGCCGCGTGGACAGCTTCCGGGCCCAACACGGGCTTCCCCTCCGCCTTCAGCCGCCCCAGTGCGCAGTCGGGATCCGAGGCGGCGGCTTCGGCGACGAGCCGATCAAGGGCATGGCCCGCCGCAACGTACTCGAGCGACCCAGGCTGCGGGAAGCCGCTCGGAGCGCGAACGGAAGACCCGGAAAGATCGAGGCCGACAAGAGTGTGTCCGAACTCCCCCGCGCCGCCCGTGGAGCCCCGGTAGATCCGGCCGCCGAGCACGATCCCGCCGCCGACGCCCGTGCCGATCGTGATCATCACGAGGTTGTGCGCGACCAGCCGGAGCTCGGAGTCATGGGCCTCCGCCAGCGCGGCCACGGTCGCATCGTTGTCGACATAGACGGGCACCCCGAGTCGATCTCCCAACACGGAACGCAGCGACACGTCCTTCAACGGGATGTTGACCGAGGACACGACGCGGCCGGTCTCGAACTCGACGATCGACGGAACCCCGATGCCGATCGCGGCGAGATCGTCACCTCTGACCTTGTTGACCATCGCCACGAGCTGGTCGATCAGCGCCCCGCTTCCCGAGCGGTCGGTCGGAACCAGCAGCGACTCGCCGAAATCGCGGCCGTGGAGCGGCGCCACGGCGACCTTCGTGCCGCCGAGATCGACGCCGATAACCGAGCTCATGACCGCCCCGCCGCGGGCCCCAGACCCGAGGCCGCCGCCGTGTCGAGAAGCACCTTGACCTCCTTGACCAGCGGCACCAGCAGTGAGGACGGCACGTGCGGGTCAGGCTTGGCCTGCGGACCGAAGACCGCAGCGACGGCATCCGCCTTCGACTCGCCGGTGATGAGAAACACCAGCTGGCGAGCATTCGCCAGCCTGGGCAGGGTCATCGTCACGCGCGGGACGAACGGCTCGAGCCCCGCCTCCTCGACACCCACGACCGAACGCGACCGCTCCGACAGCGACGATTGGTCGGGGAACAGCGAGGCGCAATGGCCGTCGGACCCGATACCGAGCAGCACCAGGTCGAACCGGGGCGACCCGGCCTCGCGCAGCGCACGCTCGTAGTCCTCCGCCCCTTCGCTAGGCTCCAACTCCCCTTTGATCCGATGGATCGCCGGCAACCCGCGATCCCCGAGCGGGTCGAACAACGCCGACTTGGCCATGCCGTAGTTCGAGCGCTCGTCGTCGGGCGGCACGCACCGCTCGTCGCCGAACCACATCGTGCTGTGCGAGACGTCGATCCCCACCGCGCGCACCGCCTGCACGAACTCCCCGTAGGCGGCCCGGGGCGTCGACCCGCCAGTGAGCACGATGTGACCGCCGCCTGCGGCCACGCCCACGAGCATCGCCGAGCACGCCCGGCCCGGATCGTCCACGACCTCTATCTCAAGCGGCATGCGCGCTGAATCCTCTGGCGACCGCGAGCGCCGGACCGTACGTCGGGTCGCGCAGCAGCGCTTGGCGGACGCCCTCCCCGAGGATCCCGCCCTCGCCCCGGGACGCTCCGAGCACCAGCCAGCTGTGCTCGCCATGCCCGGCAATCGTCTCGTTGGCGCGAAGCCCACCGCTCGCGCGATCCAGCGAGAGCGTGAATCCCTCGCACGCCACAGTGATTCCGGCGAGGCCCGGCACCTCTTGCTCGGCAATCTCGAGCCTGATTTCGATGTAGCGCGAGCTGCCGGTGTAGGCACGTCCGTAAAGGCCGGCGCCGTTCGCCGACACCATCGGCCGGGTGTCCCAGTGCAGGCGGGACGCGAGCCAGCCGGCGAGCAGCAGCGCGCTCGCGGTCGAGCTCGACTGGTGGCGGATCGTGAACCCTTCGATCCCCGCCAGCGCCGGCCGCCGCGAGGGCGGGTCGAAGCTCGCCGCCAGGCGCTCACGCCACGGGGTGGTGCGCAGCCACGCGAGGTCGACGACATACGCGGACTGCAGCTCCTCCTGGGCGCGCGCGAGCCCTTCGTCCGCATCGGGCATGTCGTCGGAATCGAGCAGCATCACGTCGGTGATCCCGCGCAGCGCGGTGACAGCGTCGTCGTGACCGTGCGGGCACCACAGCACGGTCGGGAGCTCGGACACCACCACCGGATCGACGATCGTCTCGAGCCCGGCCAAATGCTCGGGGCCCATGTCGATCTCGACCGTCTCGTGCATCACGCCGATGCCGCCCCCGGGCGAGTCCTGGTAGTTCATGACCGCTACCGCATCGAGCGTGTCGCGCCCGTCCTCGACCGCGCACAGGATCGTGCGAGACGCGTGGTAGCGCCCGACCCGCTCGAGCCGGTTGGCGATCTCTCCCTTCCAGGAGCGGTCAACGACCACCACGAGGTTCAGAACACGGGCCGGGGCGAGCGCCTGATTGGCCGCGTGCCGCTCGCGCAGCATCTCGCGGAGCGCCGCCTCGATCGCGTCGGGGTTCGTGTCGCGCGCGGACCAGACGTCTTCGCTCACAGCCGGCGCCACCTGCGGTCGCCTTCGAGCAGGGCGTCGGCCTCGACTGGTCCCGCCGACCCGGCGGCGTAGAGCGGCACCGGCGTCGTCGTGTCCTCGTGCCAGGCGGTGAGGATCGGGTCGATGATCGCCCACAGCGCCTCGATCTCGTCGCCCCGGGTGAACAGGGTCGCGTCGCCCCGCATCGCGTCGAGGATCAGCCGCTCGTACGCCTCCGGCGACTCCGACATGAACGATGTGCCGTAGCGGAACTCCATGTTGACCGGCCGGATCCGCATCTGTGCGCCCGGGATCTTTGCCCCGAGCGAGACCGACACGCCCTCGTCGGGCTGGAGGGTAAGGGTGATCTGATTGGCCTGGACGCCGACCGAGCCCCTGCTCTGGAACGCGAGGTGCGGCACCGGCTTGAGCGTGACCACGATCTCGGTGATCTTGCGCGCCAGCTGCTTGCCGGTCCGCAGGTAGAACGGAACCCCGGCCCAGCGCCAGTTCGACACGTGCAGCCGCAGTGCCGCGTACGTCTCGGTCCGGGAGTTCGCGGCGACGCCATCCTCCTCGTGGTAGCCGACCACTCGCTTCCCGCCTACGGTCCCGGGGCCGTACTGCGCCCGGACAGCCATCGCGGGCACGTCGGAAACCGCAGGCGGCACGATCGCCTCGAGCACCTTCAGCTTCTCGTCGCGGACGCGGTCTGCATCGAACGCGGTCGGGGGCTCCATTGTCAGCAGCGCCAGCAGCTGCATCATGTGGTTCTGAACCAGGTCGCGCAGCGCGCCGGCCCCCTCGTAATAGCCCGCACGGCCGCCGATCCCGATGTCCTCAGCGGCGGTGATCTGCACGTAGTCGATGAAGTTCCGGTTCCACACGGGCTCGAACAGCGCGTTCGCGAACCGCAACGCCATCAGGTTCTGCACCGTCTCCTTACCGAGGTAGTGGTCGATCCGGAACACCTGGGACTCGTCGAACACGTCGAGAACCTCGGCGTTGAGAGCCCGCGCGGACGCGAGGTCATATCCGAACGGCTTCTCGATCACGATCCTCGTCTCGGCGTCGCGCGCGCGATTCAGCCCGGCGGCGCCGAGCTTGCCCGCGATCACCGGAAAGAACTGCGGCGCCGTCGACAGGTAGAACACGTGGTTCAGCTCCTGGCCGGCGCGCTGGTCGAAATCGCGCAGGACCTTGTGGAGCTGGGCGTACACCTCGTCGTCGTCGAACGCGCCGGGGACGTAGCGCATTTCCTCGATCAGCCCGGTCAGGACCTTCGCGTCCGGGCGACGGCGGGAGAAGCGCTCGATCGACTCGCGCGCCATCTCCCGGAAGTCGTCGTGCTCCTGATCGCGGCGGGCGACGCCGACCAACTCGAATCGCTCGGGCAGGGCGCCTTCGTGGGCGAGGTTGTAGAGCGCGGGCAGCAGCTTGCGGTGCGCGAGGTCACCGGTGGCGCCGAAGATCACGAGCGCGGTCGGGCGGACGGGCAGCCGCTCGAGCCCCTCGATGAGCGGGTTGTCCTGGTCCAGCTCAGCAGCGACGGCTGCGCTCTGCATACCTCAGCTCCCTTCGAGGATGGCCGTGATCCAGTCGGTCAAGGCGTGGACGGCCTTCGCCGCGCCCGCCTCGGCTATCGCCAGCAACCGGGGATTCAGCTCGGTGACGGTGCCCACGTCGGTTCCTTCGGTCTAGTCGGCTCGGCTCGAGCGCGCGCGCTTGACGGCTGCGCGTCCGGCGTCGGCGACGCGCTCGGGGGTGAGGCCGAAGTGCTTGTAGAGAGCGCCCGCGGGCGCCGACGCGCCGAATCCCTCCATCCCGATCGCCTCACCGAGCTCGCCGACCCACTGTTGCCACCCGAACGTGGCGGCGGCTTCGAGCGAGACGCGGGCCCGGACCTGGGGCGGCAGCACCTGATCGCGGTAGTCGGCGCCCTGAGCGGCGAAGTTCTCCATGCACGGCATGCTCACGAGCCTCGTCGCGATCCCCTCGGCCTCGAGCGCGTCGGCGGCCTGGGCACAGATGTGGACCTCGGTGCCGCTGGCGATCAGGATCACCTGCGGTGGCTCGGGCTCGTTGGAGGAGTTGCGCAGCACGTACGCGCCGCGGTCGATTGCGTCCGGAGGTATCACCGAGGGGTCCCAGGTCGGGATGCCCTGCCGCGACAGGACGAGCGCAGTCGGGTGGTCGGTCGACTTGATCGCGTAGTGCCACGCAAGCGCGGTCTCGTTCGCGCCGGCCGGCCTGATCACCCGGAGCACGGGCATCGCCCGCAGCCCAGCGAGCTGCTCGATCGGCTGGTGCGTGGGTCCGTCCTCGCCGAGGCCGATCGAGTCGTGGGTGAACACGAAAATCGACGGCAGGTGCATCAGTGCTGACAGCCGAATCGACCCGCGCATGTAGTCGCTGAACGTGAAGAACGTCGAGCCGTAGGCGCGCAGATAGTGGAGCGTCATGCCGTTGACGATCGCCCCCATCGCGTGCTCGCGGATGCCGAAGTGAAGGTTGCGGCCTCCGTAGGAGCCGCCCTCGACGCTGTCCGCGCCGGCGATCAGCGTCAGCGTTGACGGCGCCAGGTCGGCCGACCCTCCGACGAGCTCGGGAACCTCCGCCGCCGCCCACTGGAGCACGGTCTCAGACGACTTGCGGGTGGCGGTCATCGAGCCCGAGGCGTGGAACTTCGGCACGTCCCGGTCCCATCCGTCGGGCAGCTTCCCGGCGATCATCCGCTCGAGCTCCGGGGCGAGCTCGGGGTGCGCCTCCGCGTAGGCGTCGAACCGCTGGCGCCACTCGGCTTCGAGCTCCTCGCCGCGATCGACGCACCGTCGGAAGTGCTTCAGCGCGTCCTCGGGGACGAAGAACGGCTCGAGCGAGGGCCAGCCCATGCGCTCCTTGGTGAGCTTGACCTCCTCCTCACCCAGCGGCGAGCCGTGGGCGCCGGCGGTGTCGTGCTTGTTGGGGCTGCCCTGGGCGATGTGGGTGCGGACGATGATCAACGACGGCTTGTCCTCGACGCCGATCGCGGTCTCGAGCGCGCGCTGGAGGTTGTCGAGCCCGATGTCCTCCTCGAGGTCCTGGACGTGCCAGCCGTAGCCTTCGTACCGCTTGCCGACGTCCTCGGTGAACGCGAGCTTGGTGTCGCCCTCGATCGAGATGTGGTTCTGGTCGTAGAACGAGATCAGGCGGCCGAGGCCGAGGTGCCCGGCAAGCGAGGACGCCTCACCGGAGATTCCCTCCTCGAGGTCTCCGTCGGAGGCGATCACGAAGGTTCGGTGATCGACGATCTCGTGGCCCGGGCGGTTGAACCGCGCCGCGAGCATCCGCTCGGCGAGCGCCATGCCGACCGCGTGGGAGATCCCCTGCCCGAGCGGGCCGGTGGTCACCTCGATGCCCGGGAGATCGCCGTACTCGGGATGGCCCGCGGCCATCGAGCCGAGCTGGCGGAACTGCTCGAGGTCGTTCTCGAGGCTGACGTCGTAGCCGGCCAGGTACAAGCTCGAGTACAGCAGCATCGACGCGTGCCCGCAAGAGAGCACGAACCGGTCACGGTCGGGCCATTTCGGATGGCGGGGGCTGTGGCGCATGACCCGCGCGTACAGGACATACGCGACCGGCGCCAGCGCCATCGGCGTCCCCGGGTGGCCGGAGTTCGCCTTCTGCACGCCGTCCATCGCCAGCGTGCGGATCGTGTCCACGCACAACTCGTCCAGTGTGTGGGTGTCCGTCGCGGTCACGCGCGCAGCATAGCCCGATCGAGCTCTCGGAAAGAAACGGGCCGGTGAAATTGATTATTTGCGGCGGCGCCTGACGGCGGCGCCTCAGCGGTTATTTGCGGCGGCCCCTGACGGCGGCGCCTCAGCTATCGGCTCAGCCGAACAGGACGCCGAAGTGCTCGTACTCCTCGACGGGGACGTGCCGCACCTCGGCGACCGCGTCGGCGAGCCACACCATCTCGACCTTGGTCGAGCGCAGCGCGGCCATCATCCCCCACCCGCCCGCGTGCGCCGCGTCGATCGCCGCGAGCCCGAGCCTCGTCGCCAGCACCCGGTCGAACGCGGTCGGGGTACCGCCCCGCTGCACGTGTCCGAGAACCGTTGCGCGCGTCTCGAAGCCTGTCCGGTTCTCGATCTCGCGCTCCAGGGCATACCCGATCCCGCCCAGCCGGGGATGGCCGAACTCGTCCAGCGAGCCCGTCTCCGCGACCGGCATCGTCCCCTCCTTCGGCATCGCGCCCTCGGCCGCGACGACGATCGAGAAGTAGCGGCCGCGGGCGTGGCGCCGGCCGATCAGCCGGCACACCTCGTCGATGTCGAACGGGATCTCCGGGATCAGGATCACATCCGCGCCGCCGGCCACGCCCGAATGCAGCGCGATCCAACCCGCGGTCCGGCCCATCACCTCCACCACCAGGATCCGGTTGTGGCTCTCCGCGGTCGTGTGCAGCCGATCGATCGCCTCGGTGGCGATGTGCAGAGCGGTATCGAACCCGAACGTCACATCGGTCCCGCCGAGATCGTTGTCGATCGTCTTCGGGACGCCGATGACGTTGACGCCGTCCTGATGGAGCCGATTCGCCACGCCCAGCGTGTCCTCCCCGCCGATCGCGATCAGGCCGTCGAGGCGAAGCTTCTCGAGCGTCTCACGGACTCGCTCCACGCCGTCGTCGCGCTTGTACGGGTTCGTGCGGGAGCTGCCGAGGATCGTCCCGCCGCGCGGGAGGATCCCGCGGGTCGACTCGATCGTCAGCTCGCCGTGCGAATCCTCGAGCACACCTCGCCAGCCGTCGCGGAAGCCGACGAGCTCGTCGCCGTAGCCGTCGATCCCCTTGCGGACGACCGCACGGATCACGGCATTCAGCCCTGGGCAGTCGCCACCACCGGTGAGCATCCCGATGCGCATCGGCGCGAATGCTAGGGATCCGCCGCCAGTGGGGGCAGCCGCGCGTGCAGAAGTCACGGAAACCGCGGTTACGCTCGAAGGTCGATGCGGGTAACACCAGCCGCAGCATGAAGCTCCCCTCCCTCCCACGTCAGATCCAGGACCGGAATCGCTGGCTGCTGGCTGGCCTCGGCAGCGCCGGCGCGCTGGCGGCAAGCGGAGCGCTGCAGGCCGCTCACATGCGGCGGATTGCCCAGGACCCCGAACGCGAAGTGCTCGGGACTCCGTCCAGCGGCCGGTCGCGGCGCGTCGTTTCAGCCGACGGGACCGGGCTGCACGTGGAGGTGTTCGGCCCCGAGGACCGCGCGACCGTGGTGCTCGTCCACGGCTGGACCGAGGCGCTCCAGTACTGGGTCTACGTCATCAAAGCGCTGTCGGAGCGCGGGTTGAGGGTGGTCGCCTACGACCAGCGGGGCCACGGCGACAGCGAGCCCGCTCGCGGCGGCGACTACGCGATCGAGCGCTTCGGCGAAGACGTCGAGGCCGTGCTGAGCGCGTGCGTACCCGACGGACAGCGCGCGGTCCTCGCCGGCCACTCGCTCGGAGCGATGTCGATCGCCGCCTGGGCCGAGCATCACGACGTGCAGCGCCGGGTCGGTGCCGCCGCGCTGCTCAGCACCGGCGTCGGCGACCTGATCGCCGAGCACCTGCTCCTCCCACTCCCCGGCATCGCCAAGGCCCTCAACCGGACCGTGTCGGTGCACGGCTTCCTCGGCAACCGCGCGCCGCTGCCGCGGTTCTCGACGCCGCTGAGCTACGCGGCCATCCGCTACGTCGCATTCGGGCGCGACGCGTCGCCCGCCCAGGTGGCGTTCTTCGAGCGGATGCTCGTCACCTGCCCCCCGGATGTTCGCGCCAAGATCGGGCTCGCGATGTCCGAGATGGATCTCCGTGACGCCCTGCCCCGGCTGACCGTCCCCACGATCGTGATCGTCGGCGCCGAGGACAGGCTGACCCCGCCGTCACACGCCAAGCGGATCGCCGAGGCGCTGCCGCAGCTCCAGCGCCTGACCGTGTTGCCGGACACGGGCCACATGACGCCGCTCGAGCGACCGGAAGAGGTGACCGCGGCGCTGGTCGAGCTCGTGGCGCTCACGACCTCACGCGTCACCGCCTGACCGCCGGCGACACAGGCCCCAGCTCTTCTCTGACAGAGTGTCCCGGTGGGACCGCCCTCGTGCGGGTGGGAGTGAGCGCCGTGCCCCATACGTCGTCGTTGTGTCAGGTGTTGAAAGAGGATCCGGAGCTGGGAGATGCGATCCCTCCCGAGCGCCGGAAGCAGGCCGTCGAAGACTGCACGGCGCCGGAGCTCAAGATCGAGCCTGGCCCTCTGCCCAGGGATCAATCACTCGGCTTCCGCGGGGGCATCGGCGTGCTTGTGCTCAGCGGCCTGATGATTCGCCGGGTCGGGATCGAGGGCCGATACGGGGCCGAGTTGATCGGCGAGGGCGATCTGCTCCGCCCCACAGACGACGAAAGCGTCTCGCCGCTGCTGCCGCTCACGACAGCCTGGTCGGTTGTCCTGCCGACGCGCCTCGCAGCGCTCGATTGCGGATTCGAGCAGCGCCTGGTGCAGTATCCCGAGCTGGCGGAGGGCCTGGTCGGCCGCGCGATCCAGCGCTCCAAGTATCTGGCCGTCAACATGGCGATCGTCCACCAGGCGCGTGTCGACGTCCGGCTGCACATGCTCCTCTGGCACCTCGCCGCGCGCTGGGGGCGGGTCCGCAGCGACGGGACCGTGCTGCGGCTGCGCCTCACCCACACCGTGCTCGCCGACCTCGTGGCCGCGCGCCGGCCGACCGTGACCACCGCGCTGTCGGATCTGAGCAGGCGCGGCCTTGTCCGGACCGAGGGCGAAACGTGGGTACTGCCGGGCGAGGCGCCGTCGGACCTCCTGGCCCTCGGGCAGTCGGCCGCCGGCGGCGCGGTCGCGAACGCAATCGTGCACGGATTGCAAAGTCGGGCCGGACATCCTGGCCTACGATCCGCCGGATGAGCGCCCGGGATAGCGTCGGCACCGGACTCACGCCGCCGATCCCGGGTCAGAGCAGGGAGGAGATGATCGCCCGCGCGGTCGCACTCCGGCCGGCGCTGGTCGCCGACCAGGAGGCGACCGAGCAGCGCACGTACTACTCGCAGGAGATGCACGAGGCGTTCCTCGCCGCCGGCTTCTACCACCTGTACGTACCGCGGCGGTACGGCGGCTACGAGTTCGACGTCCCGACGTACGTCCGGGTCGTGCAGGAGATCGCCCGGGGTTGCGTGTCGACGGCGTGGTGCATGGGACTGGCGATGAACCATGCGCTGATGGTCGGCTCGTGGTGGCCCCAGGAGGCGCAGGACGAGATCTTCGCCGGCGGCGACTTCCGCTGCTCGTCGGTGGCGGCCCCGGTCGGCAAGGCGGCCCATACCGACGACGGCTGGGAGATCAACGGCCAGGTCGCGTTCGCGTCGGGCACGCCGTATGCGACGTTCTACATGGGTCAGGCGATGCTCCCGATGGACGGGGCCGGCACCGCGGGCGGGCACGCCAATCCAGCCGAACCGCCGCCGCAATTGCTGTTCGTGGCGCCGCGGGCCGAGTGGCAGATGCTCGACGACTGGGGCGACATGCTCGGGCTCAAGGGATCGGGGTCTCACAGCATCCGCTTCGAGCAGACGCGGATTCCCGCGAGCTGGGGCTTCGAGGGCAGCATGCTCGACGTCGACGTCGCGGGCGGTACCCCCGGATCGCGGCTGCACGGCAACCCGATGTACTCGGGACGGGCGGTGGCGGTGTTCACGATCTCGCTTGCCGCGGTCACGGTCGGAGCCGCCTACAACGCGCTCGACGAGTACGAGCGGCTGATGCGAACCAAGGCGACGCCGCTGCCGCCGTTCACCCCGCGGATCAAGGATCGCGACTTCCAGCGCTGGTACGGCCGAGCGCTCACCCACATCGCCACCGCTGAGGCGGCGCTGCATGCGGTGGCCGACCGACACATGGAGGCGTGCCGGCGCAACGTCGAGGATGGGATCGACTACACGTTCGGCGAGGACATGCTGCTCGGCGGAATCGCCCGCGAGGTGATGCTGATGTGCTGGCGGGTGATCGACGACGACCTGTGGCAGACGGTCGGAGCGTCGGTGGCACGCGACGGCGAGCGGACCGCGCGCGTGTTCCGCGACATGGCGGTGGCGGCCGCCCACCGCAATCTGCAGCTGCGCGACATGTTCTACGGCGACATCGGGCGCTCGGCGCTCGGCGAGCCGCGGGTCATCCCCGGCGGCTCGAGCTAGCGGCCGATCTTCCCTGCGACCCAGTCGGTGATCACGTCTAGCGCTTCTGCGTTGTTGCGCTCGATCATGATCCCGTGGCTGTTGCCGTGCACGCCGTGATCGGCCAGCCGCACGAGCTCGACGTCGCAGCCGGCCTGCTCCAGGAACGCCACCAGCTCGTGATCGAACATCGCGAACATCGACGCCTCGCCGGTGACCACCGCGATCGGGAAGCGACTCAGATTGGGCAGCCGGCGTGCCGGCGCGTCCTGCAATTCGGACGGATCCGCCGCGGGCGGGTCGAACGTGAGCGGCGCACTGGCGAGGCCCCAGGCGAGGTCGAGCCCCATCTCGGGGCGCTTGGCGAACGGTGGCCCGAGCGTCTCGATCGCGATCAGCGCGGCCACCTGATCCGGCCGGGCATCGGCACCGAGGAACGTTCCAGGCCCCCCGGCCGAATGGGTGACGAGGACCGCCGGGCCGACCCGGTCGAGCAGCTCGGCTAGCCGCGCCTGCTCGAGCGCTTGCATATCGGCCCAGTTCGCGGGCATCGAGCTCAGCGGTGCCTGGAACTGGTCGAAGACCGGATCTCCCGGCTCGCGGCCGCCGGGCCACTGGGTGTGGAGGTGGGCCGACGGGTGGGAGTCGGGACCCTCCGCCGGTGGGAAGAAGATCGCCTGCAGCACCGGGGCGCCGACCTGCGGAGCCAGCGGACCGAGCACATCGGGATGATGGGGTGAGCGACCGTACCCCGGACGGTCGACCACGTACACGGTGTGGCCCTGCTCGACGAGCAGCCTCGCCCAGCCCAGGCGCCCGTCCGGCGTCGTCAGGTAGTCGGTTCCCTGGCCACCGCCACCGTGGACCAGCACCCATGGCGGCCCGGGCGCTGGCTCGGCGGGCGCCTCCCACTCGACGTACATAGGCCCGCGAAAAACGCTCCCGAGCGGTCCGTCGACGCGTTCGCCGGTGATCCAGAACGAGCCCCTCCGAGAGGTGGTGACCGGCCCGCCGGGAACGTGCCGGCTCACGTCTTCTCGCCGGCGCGCTCGGTTGCCCGTCGGGCGCCCTCGGCGAGTGAGCCCAGCTTGGCCCAGCAGATGTCGGGATCGATCGCGCCGAACCCCGACCACGTCCCGAAGCCGCAATCGCTCCCGCCCATCACGCGCTCGGCGCCGACTATCTCGGCGAACTTGAGGATCCGCTGGGCCACGAGCTCCGGATGCTCGATGTAGTTGCACGTCGAGTCGAGCACCCCGGGGACGAGCGTCTTGTCCTCGGGAATCTCCGCCTCGCGCCACACCGCCCATTCGTGCTCGTGGCGGGGGTTCGCCGCCTCGAACAGGATCGTCTGCGGCTTGGCGCCCAGCACGACGTCGATGATCTTCTCGACGCCGATGTCGAGGTGGTGCGGGCCCTCGTAGTTGCCCCAGCACAGGTGCAGGCGGACCCTGTCGGCGGGAACGTCGCGGAGCGCCTGGTTGATCGCCTCGACGTGCCGGGCCGCGCCGGCGACGAACTCCTCGTCGGAGCGGTCGCGGTACATGATGTGGCGGCCCATCGCCAGGTCGGGCGCGTCGATCTGGAGCATGAACCCCGCCGCGACGATCGCCTCGTACTCGGTCTTCATCGCCTCGCCGATCGCCTCCAGATACTCGTCGACGGTCCCGTAGTACTCATTGGGCTGGAACAGCGCGATGACCCCCGGCGAGGGCGCGTTCATGAAAGCGCCGGCTACCGGTTGCCCCTCGACCGCTTGTCGCAGGCGCTCGAGGTCGCGCTCGACGGGCTCCGTGTGTTCGTAGGTGATCGGGCCACGGCAGATCGGCCGCAGGTAGCGGGCGCTCCCGCCCTCCTGCGCGAGCCGGTCGCGATACCGCGGGTAGGCGTCGAGATCCGCCGGCGTCGCGCGCGGCACATCCCCGATCTCGAACCCGCTCAGGCGGTGGCGGATGTACGTGGCGTAGCCGATCTTGCTCATCTCACCGTCGCTGACGAAGTCGACCCCGGCGTCGACCTGGTGTTGGACGCGGTCGCTCACCGCCTCCTGCAGCAGGCGGTCGTACTGCTCGCGATCGACCTCCTCGCCACGGTCCTCGGCGAACACGAGCTCGACGACTTCGGGCGGCCTGGGCAGGCTGCCGACGTGGGTGGTGAGGATGCGCGTCATCTACCAGATCTCCTCGAGTAGCTCGCGGATCGCCTCCGGCGGCGCCGGACGCGGGTTCGCTTGGGCGGGCGCCCGCTCGGCGATCGCCTCGGACAGGGTTTCGAGATCCTCGCGCGGCACGCCGTACTCGCGCAGCCGGGTCGGCCCCGCCAGCGCGCCGAGCTCGGTCGCGCGCTCGATCGCGTCGCCGTTATCCATCGCCTCGCCGAAGCGCGCGATCTCCGCCGCCGCCACTTCTCGGTTGTAGCGCAGCGCCGGCGGCAAGGAGACCGCGTTCATAGTTCCGTGCGGGAGCCCGTAGCGGCCGCCGAGCGCCTGTGCCATCGCGTGTCCGAGGCCCATACCGGCCGTTAGCGCGGCGCCGGCGTGCATCGCGCCCTCGAGCAGGCGCCGGCGCGCCTCGAGGTCGCCGCCCTGCTCGATCACCGCCGGCAGCCAGTCCGAGATCAGCCTCGCCCCCTCGAGCGCGTGCTGGTCGGTCTCCTCGCCGCAACCCGGGGCGTACAGCGCCTCGGCGCAGTGCGCGAGCGCGTTCATCGACGTGCCGGCGGTCTCGCCGGGCGGCAGTTCGAGCGTCAGCGACGGGTCGTAGACGATCGCCACCGTGCGTGCGCCCCCGCCGCCACGCTTGACGCCGGCCTGCTTGTCGCGCATCCCAAAGCCCTGCGTCCACTCCGCGCCGGAATACGTCGTGGGGATCGAGACGATCGGCAGCCCGGTCTCGCTCGACACGGCCTTGGCGGTGTCGATCGCGCTCCCGCCGCCGAGCGCCACGAGCCCGTCCGCGCCGGCGCTCGCCTCGGTCGCAGCCCGCACCCCGGCGACCTCCGCGTGCGACTGCGCGCCGTAGAAGCGCCGCGCCACGGGAAGGTCGAGGTCGCGCCAGCGCTCGGTGCTGATCAGCAGCGCGTCGAGCACCGACAGCTCGTCGAGCATGCCCGGCAGCTCCTCGAGGCCCCAGCGCACAATCAACGGCAGTCCCTCATCGCCGCGATCTTAATCACAAGTGCGCTTCGGCCGCACACCCGCCCCACGGCCCGGCCGCCTCTGTCTGAACCGTCGCGCGTACCGGATTGGGCGCGAGGGCCGTGGGCCGGGCGTCGCGGCCTCGCTTCCAGCGTTGTCGCCGGCGAGCGGTGCCGGCGGACCTGCATAACACGACAATCGGCGCCGGCGAGCTGGACTGTGCCAGGGAACGCATGCCCCACGTGCATGAGACGGCACGGTCCGCGGTTTCCGTGTCCGTTGTCGAACTATGCAGCTATGCAGGGGCCGCCTGCGGCGGCGTCCGTGGGGCCTTGTGCCCCGTCCTGACCGTATCGGTGGAACCTCGACCAAGCTGTGAGCGAGGCCGCGGCGCCCGGCCCGCGGCCCTCGCGCCCGATCCGATCCGCACGACGACAACGTATGGAAGCGCACGGGGCCGCGGGGCGGGTGTGCGGCCGAAGCGCGGGGTGCGGCCGAAGCCTCACGACTGTCCTGACTGCAGCCGCCGCATCCCCGCCAGCCACCGGTCGTAGTCCATCGCCTTGCGCTGGAAGAACGTCAGCACCTCGGGATGGGGCAGGATCAGGAACCGCTCCTGGTCGATCGCCTCGACGACAGCGCCGGCAACCTCCTCGGGCTCGAGCACCGCGCCGGCCGCCTTCACCACCCGGTGGCTCAGCTCTCCGCCCTGGAGCATCGCGGTCCTGACGCCCATCGGGCACAGGCAGCTGACGCGGATCCCGCGGTCACCGTAGGTGACCGACAGCCACTCGGCGAACGCCACCGCGGCGTGCTTGGTGACCGCGTATGGTGCCGAGCCGATCTGCGTCAGCAGCCCGGCGGCCGACGCGGTCGCCACGAAATAGCCCTCGCCACGCTCCAGCCACCCCGGCACCAGCCGCCGCGCCGCGAGGATGTGGGCGCGCACGTTGACGCTGAACGCCAGGTCCCACACCTCATCAGGGGTGTCGACGGGATCCTCGCCGATCGCCACGCCGGCGTTGGCAAAGAACACCTCGACCGGGCCGAGCTCTGACTCCACGCGCGAGATCAGACTCCCGAGCGCCTGCTCGTCGGTGACGTCGGCCGCCACCGCCAGATGGCCCGCGCCGAGCTCGTCCCCGACGCGCGCCAGCCCGTCCACCTGGATGTCGGTCGCGGCGACGCGCGCGCCCTCGGCGGCGGAGCGCAACGCCAGCGCGCGGCCGATTCCCCCTGCCGCGCCGGTGACAACAACCGCGCGTCCGTCGAGCTTCATCTCATGCCGCCCGGCTCGGCAGATTTGTCAAATGAATTGATGTTGCGGGGCAGTCCAAGCAAATTCATTATGCGGTTTCTCTTACAAACACGGTGGGTACGACAAACCCGAGAGACGAGGAAAGCGAGGGTTTGCGGATGAGTTCTACCGCCATTGGTGGACGGCAGCTGCACCCGGTCCGGTCGCCGGCGGGCGCACAGACGCCGAGGTCGATTCTGGCGCGGCTGGACCGGATCAACGTCTGGTCGATGCCGTTCATATTCATCGGGATCATCGGGACCGGCTTCCTGTTCGCTTTCTATGACGTGTTCGACATCAACGTGTCGTTCATCCAAAGCTGCGTCGCACTCAAGCACGGGTGCACGCCCGCCAATGCTGTCACCACCCTGCGTGTGCCCGTCGTGCTCAACCTGGCCGGGTACGTGGTCGGCGCGCTCGCGCTCGCCCCGATCTCCGACCGCATCGGGCGGCGCAACATGCTGCTGTTCACGATGCTCCTCACCGGCCTGGGCTCGTTGTACAACGCGCTCGCCCCCGACTACACGCAGTTCGTGCTGGCCCGCGTGATCACGGGTATCGGCGTCGGCGCCGACCTGGCGATCGTCAACACGTACATGGGCGAGGTAGCTCCGCGCCGCAATCGGGGGCGGTGGATCTCGGTGATCTTCATCATGTCCTCGCTGGGCGCGCTGCTCGGGATCTGGCTTGGCCTGTTCCTGACCACCACCCCGGCCCCGTGGCCACACGGCATTTCGTTCGCGCAGGCGGGCCCCGGCTTTACCGACGGGTGGCGGTGGATGTACGCGGTCGGCGCGGTGCTGGCCGCGGTCGGCGTGCTGCTCCGCCTGGAGCTGCCCGAGTCGGCACGCTGGCTCGTCGGGCAGGGACGGCTGGACGAGGCCGACAAGGTCGTCAGCGACATGGAGGCCGTCGCGGCCAAGCACGGGCCGCTGCCGGCCGTGCAGGACGACGTCCCGATCGACGAGACGACCCCGGAGAAGAGCCTGGCGTTCCGGGCCCTGTTCGGCAACCGGACCTACAGGCGCCGGGTGATCCAGCTGCTCGGAGTGTGGTTCCTCGCGTACGTGACCGTTTTCGGCTTCTCGGCCGGGTTTACGTCGATGCTCGTCGCGCTCAAGTACCCGCCCCCGGAGGCCGGTCTGATCACGGCGGTCGGCGCATTCGGGTTCCTGGCCTGCGCGCTGTTCGCGGTGGCGTTCGCCGACCGGCTCGAGCGCAAGCACTGGCTCCCGATCGGCGCCGTGATCACGGTGATCGGCGGCGTGATCGTGGCCGAAGCGGGAACGACCAGCCTCACGATCGCGTTCGTCGGCGCGGCGATCGTGTTCTTCGGCTTCAACATCTGGGTGCCGATGACGTACGCGCTCTCGACCGAGAGCTTCCCCACGAGGGCTCGCGTGACCGGCTTCGGCCTGGTCGACGGCGTCGGCCATCTCGGCGGTGGCATCGGCGTGCTCGTGATCGCGCCGCAGATCCCCAACATGACGGTCCTCGAGGCGATGCTCGTCGTCTCCGGCTTCCTCGTCCTGGCGGCGATCGTCGCCCAGTTCAGCCCCAACACGCGCGGGCGCTATTACGAAGAGATTTCGCCGTAACCGACGACGGAGAGGTTTCTCGAGCTCAGCGCTCGCGGGCGTCAACGGTTTCGAGTACCGCGGCCATGTATTCGAGGTGCTTGCGCATCGCGCGCTCGGCCGCGGTCCGCTGGTGACGGCGGATCGCGCGCACGATCGCGTGGTGCTGGCTGATGATCAGATCGCCGTCGATCGCGCTCCCCAGGTGATCGATCAGCGAAGGTTGGAGCACGTCGAGGATCCAGCGCGTGAAGGTGATCAGCAGGTCGTTGCCGGCGGTGACCGCGATCGTCTGATGAAAGCGTGCGTCGGCGAGGCGGAACTCATCGCCGGCGGGATCCTTCCCCGCCGCCTCCGCGATCGCCTCGGTGAGCGCCACGATCGTCGCCTCGTCGGATCGCTCGGCCGCCAGCCCCGCTAGCGGCACCTCGAGGAACATCCGCGCCTCGAGCAGCTCATCGAGCGTCACGCTGTCGGACTCGAGCATCGCCGCGATCGATTCGCTCACGTGGCGGCCGATGCCCGCGTTCGGCGTGTTTTCGACGAACACGCCGCCGGTGCGGCCCTTCTGGACGCGGATCAGATGCGATCCGGCGAGCCGGCGCAGTCCCTCGCGCAGGGTCGGCCGGCTGACCCCGAATTCCCGCGCGAGCTCGTGCTCGGTACCGATCCGGTCGCCGGGTCGCAGGCCTCCGCGTTCGATGTACATCCGGATCTCGCGGGCGATCTGCTCGCTGGCGTCGGCGTGCACCGCCTCGAACCGCGCAGGCTTCCTCGTGCCGCTCGAAGTTGACATGGCGCGAGTGTATGGCGGCCGGCGCCGTACGTCCGCCGATCTGGCGTCGCGGCTAAGTAAACCGGTTAACCGACCGATAAAGACGACCATGCGGAGGACCAACTCGCGCGCGAACGAGCGCTTTCGGATGCTGTTCGAGCGTGCCTCGGTCGGCATCATCAGCGTCGGGCCTGACGGCCGGGCGGTCGAGGCCAACCCCGCGATCGAGCGGCTGCTCGGCTACTCCCCCGGGGAGCTCGTCGGGATGAGCTTCACCGCGTTCACCCACCCCGAGGATGTGGACGTCTCTACGGGCCTCTTCGAGGAGCTGCTCGAACGTAAGCGCCCCTCCTATCAGTACGAGAAGCGGTACGTCCGCAAGGACGGGGAGGTGATCTGGGTCCGGGTCACGGTGTGGAGCGACGCCAGCGCGGCCGAGTCCTCGCAGGTCGCGATCGCGATGATCGAGGACATCACGCTGACCAAGATCGCCGACCAGGCGCTCCAGGAGAAGGCCAACCGGCTCGAGCGCATCATCGCCACCCAGCGCGACATCTCCGCCGCCGCGTCCGGCGACCTCGACCACGTGATGCAGGTGATCGTCGAGCGCGCACAGGCGCTCACGCGGGCCCAGGGCGCGATGATCCATTTGATCGATGGAGCCGACGTGGTCACGCGCGCGGCCAGCGGGATCGGGGCACGCTTCCTGAACAATCGCCGCCCGCTGAGCGAGTCCGTGTCCCGGTTCGCCATCGCCGCGCGCGGACCGTTGCTGATCGAGCACGCCGAGGACGATCCGCGCCTCAACCCGGCGATCCGAGCCAAGATGGGCGATCGGTCTCACATCTGCGTGCCGCTGTTCGCTGGCGAGCAGCCCGTCGGCGCGCTCAGCGTGATGAGCACCTCCGAGGATGAGCGCCTCGGCGAGGAGGATCGCCAGACGCTCGAGCTCCTCGCCGGCGTCCTGTCCGAAGGCGTCAGCCGCGCGGCCGAGTTCGAGGCCAAGCGCCGCCAGGTCGATGCCCTGGCGCGGTTCGAAGCGATCTATCACGGCGCGCTTACGGGGGTGATGGTCCTGAGCGACGACGGCCAGATCGTCGACGCCAACCCCGCGATGCTCAAGCTGCTCGGACTGGGCAACTCCGAGGAGGTTCGCACCCACATCGCCGAGTATCTAGATCCCGAGGAGCACGAGCGCGTGTCGGTGGCGGTGGCGGAGCTGTTCGGCGGCGACTCCAACTCGCTTCGGATCGACACCCGACTGAACCGCAGGGACAGCTCGGTCGTGTGGGTCAGCGCCTCGTTCTCGCTCGTCCGCGAACCCGACGGACGTCCCTCATTCGGGATCGTGATGGTCCAGGACGACACCGAGCGCAAGGCCGCCCAGGACGCGCTCCTGCGCCAGGCGCAGATCAACGAGCACCAGGCGCTCCACGACGGCCTCACCGGCCTCCCCAATCGCACCCTGTTCCGCGACCGGATCGAGCAGGCGATCGCCATCGCGGAGCGCGAGGGCGGCCAGGTGGCGGTGGCGATGATGGACCTCGACCGCTTCAAGGACGTCAACGACTCGCTCGGCCACCACGCCGGGGACGCCCTGTTGGTCGAAATCGGCAAGCGGCTGCGGGGCATCCTGCGCTCCTCGGACACCGTAGCCCGGCTCGGCGGCGACGAATTCGGCGTGCTGATCTCAAAGCCGCGGAGCGACCGTGACGTGGTCGTGGTGATCGAGAAGATTCGGGCCGCGCTCGAGCAGCCGGTGACGATCGACGGCCTGGGCCTGCCGGCGGAGGCTTCGATCGGCATCGCGATGTTCCCTCACCACGGCGAGGACGTCGATACCCTGCTCCGCCACGCCGACGTCGCGATGTACGGCGCCAAGGAGGAAAAGGGCGGGTTCGCCTTCTACGAGAAGTCCCGCAACGAGTCCGACCCGGCGCGGCTGACGCTCGTCTCAGAGCTGCGGCGCGCGATCGAGCAGCGCGAGCTCGTGCTCTACTACCAGCCCAAGGCGCAGCTCGCGAACGGCGCGGTGGAGTCGGTCGAGGCTCTGCTGCGCTGGAACCACCCGACGCGCGGCCTCGTCGGCCCCGACGAGTTCATCCCGCTCGCCCAGCAGACGGGGCTGATCAAGCCGCTCACGCTGTACGTGCTCGACGAGGCGCTCAGCCAGTGCCGCGCGTGGCAGCGCGCCGGCATGACGCTCGGCGTCGCCGTCAACCTGAGCGTCCGCAACCTGCTCGACTCCGAGTTCCCCGACCAGGTCAAGCATCTCCTCAAGAAGCGGCGCGTCGACCCGTCGCTGCTCGAGCTCGAGATCACCGAGTCAACGATGCTGTCCGACCCGGTGCGGACCAAGCGTGTGCTCGACAAGCTCGCGGCGATGGGAGTCGCGCTCTCGATCGACGACTTCGGCACCGGCTATTCATCGCTGGCCTATCTCAGCCAGCTGCCCGTCAACGAGATCAAGATCGACCGCTCGTTCGTGATGAACATGGCCAACAGCGACAACGACGCGGTGATCGTCCGCTCGACGATCGACCTCGCGCGCAACCTGGGCCTCCACGTCGTGGCCGAGGGCGTCGAGACCGAACAGGCCTGGGATCAGCTCTCGGAGCTTGGGTGCACGCTCGCCCAGGGCTACTACCTGAGCCGGCCCGTACCCGCCGCCGAGCTGACCGACTGGCTCATGCAGCGGGCGCTGAAGCGGGCTGCTTGACCTCGTCGGGGATCATCGGGCCGTCGCCCGAGGGATCGATGATACCCTCCTCGAGCCACCGGTAGCGGCCGTCGAGCAGGCGTGCCGCCGCCGCGCGGTTGGCGTCGTCGTCGTTGCTCCAAAGCTCGTCGAACAGCGTCTCGACGCGCCGCTTGGCCTGCGTGCAGAACAGCTCGGCCAGCTCCTGGGCTTCGGTCCGGCGCTCGGGCTGCTCGCGCCCAATCGTGTCCGCGTACGCCGCCGCCGCGGCCATCGCGAACAGTTCGGCGCCGATGTCGACGAGCCGGCCGAGGAACGCCTGCCTGTACTCGAGCTTGGCCTGCCAGCGGGTCATGCCGTAGAACGTCGAGCGGGCCAGCTTGCGCGAGGACCGCTCCACGAACCGCATGTACGGCGCGAGCGGGCCGAGCTCGTCGTAGGAGCTCGGCACCTGCCCCTTGCCGACCGCGAGCTGCGGCAGCCACTTGGAGTAGAACAGCCCGGCCTTGCCGGCGGACGCGATCCGGTCCTTGAGCTCGCCTCCCGGCTCGAGCAGGTCGCCGGCGACCTTCAGATGCTGGTCGACCGCCTCGCGCGCGATCAACAGGTGCATGATCTCCGTCGAGCCCTCGAAGATCCGGTTGATCCGCATGTCCCGGAGCGCCTGCTCGGCCGGCACCGGCCGCTCGCCACGGGCCTTGAGCGACGCGGCGGTTTCGTAGCCACGCCCACCGCGAACCTGGATCAGCTCGTCGAGAACCTTCCATCCCATCTCCGAGCCGTACAGCTTGGCGATCGCGGCCTCGATGCGGATGTCTCCGGACTTCTCGTCGGCGAGACGGCTGGCGACGTCCAGCATCGCCTCGAGGCCGAACGCGCTCGCCGCGATGAACGCGAGCTTCTGCGCGACCGCGTCGTGCTGGCCGATCGGACGGCCCCACTGGACACGTTCGCAGGACCACTCCCGCGCTATCTTCGTCGACCACTTCGCCATCCCGACGCAGATCGCCGGCAACGCCAGGCGCCCGGTGTTGAGCGTGGTCAGGGCGATCTTCAGACCCTCGCCCTCGCGGCCGATCCGGTTCTCCTCGGGCACGAACACGTGATCTAGACCCGTCACCGAGTTCTCGATCCCGCGCAGGCCCATGAACGCATTGCGGTGCTCGACGGTCACGCCGTCGCTGTCGTAGGCCAGGACGAAAGCGCTGATCCCGCCGCGGTGGCCGTCGCTCTTGGGAACCTGCGCCATCACCACGACGATGTCGGCGATCGCGCCGTTGGTCGCCCACAGCTTGTGCCCGGTCAGCTCGTAGCCGCCGTCCACGGGGGTGGCGGTCGTGGCCAGGCGCGCCGGGTCTGAGCCGACATCGGCCTCGGTCAGCAGGAACGCACTGATGTGGTCCTTGGCGACGAGCGGCAGCCACCGCCGCTTCTGCTCCTCGGTCCCGAACAACTGCAGCGGCTCGGCGACGCCGATCGACTGGTGCGCGCTCAGCAGCGTCGACAGCGCCGCGTGCCAGACCCCGGCGAGCGCCAGCGCACGGTTGTAGTAGACCTGCGAGAGGCCAAGGCCGCCGTACTCCTCGGGGACCTTCATCCCGAGCGCGCCAATTCGCTTGAGACCGTCGATCACCGGCTCAGGAATCCGCGCCTCGCGCTCGATCTCGAGCGGATCGACCTCAGCCTCCAGAAACTCGCGCAGCTGGGCCAGGAACCGCTCGCCCTTCTCGACCGCAGCTGGATCGAGCCGCGGCTGCGGGTGGATCAGATCCAGGCGGAAGTTGCCGAGAAACAGTTCCTTGGCGAAGCTGGGCAGCTTCCACTCCGACTCGCGCGCGGCCTCGGCGACCTCGCGGGCTTGCCTCTCTGAGACGTTGCTGGACACGCTTGTTCTCCTCTGCGACGGTTCTGGGTCAGTCCTTTCAGTGAAGCTACCCAAATATCAGGAGGAGCAGGTGAAGCTAAGCGCGCGGAACCAGCTGGCCGGCACCGTGACCGGCATCAACAAGGGCGAGGCGATCGCGAACGTCGTCCTCGACGTCGCCGGCCAGCGGCTGGTCGCGTCGATCACCGTCGAGGCCGTCGCCGACCTGGGACTGCAGGAGGGCAGCCAGGTCACAGTGATCGTCAAGGCCTCCGATGTGATCCTCGCAACCGACGCGGACTGAGCCGGGGCTCGCGTGCCTGTCTGTCTGACTTAGGACGGCGGCCTACAGAGGGATTGCCCCCGGCCGATAACTCAGCAAAACGGAGTGATTGGTGGGAGGTAATGCCCGATGGGGCACGTGGACGCAACTGTTTCTGAGAGCCCGAGCCCGCGGTCGACGTCGTCGCGGTCCAGGCGGGCCTCAGCGGAGCGCTCGGAGCAGGCCGGCGGTGGCCCTAAGGCCTTCTACGGCCTCCTCGGCCTGATCCTCATCGGTTACGCGGTGTCGCTGATCGTCCGCGCCAACGGCGCCAGCACGAACTGGCTCGACGGTTGGGGTACGGCTTCGTACGAGCTGCTCGCGAGCCTGCTCGTGCTGGTGAGGGCGGCGGTCAGCCCGAAGGATCGCGGCTTCTGCCTGGCGCTCGGCACCGGCATGTGCCTGTGGGCGCTCGGCGACTTCGCGATGACCTACGAGGGCATCCACAACGCCAACCCCCCCACTCCGGTCCTGGCGAACTACCTCTGGGTCGGCTTCTTCCCGCTGGCGTACGTCGGCGTGATGATGCTGATGCGCCAGGAGGTCCGGAAGTTCACGTCCGCCAACTACCTGGACGGCGTTGTCGCGACCCTGACCTGCGCCACGGTGTTCGCCGCGTTCGCGTTCGGGGCGATCCAGAAGGCTGCCGGCGACGATTCGGTCACGGTCGCGTGGAACCTGATCTACCCGGTCGGGGACATCCTGCTGCTGATCCTCACCCTCGGCGCCGCGGCGCTCGTGCCCGCCGGGCGGCGCACCCGCTGGTATCTGATGGCCGCTGCCAGCCTCTTCAACGCGATCGGCGACATCTGTGCGTTGTTCGACAACGGGATCGGCGCCACGCACTTCGGCTACTTCTGGAACTCGATCGCCTGGCCCGCCTCGCTGTTCCTGTTCTCCCTGTCGGTGTGGGTCGGATCACCGCGACCGGCCGAGAGCGAGCTCAAGGAGACGAGCTCCGGGTTCGTGATCCCCGGCGTCGCCGCCGGCCTGGCGCTCCTGATCCTGTTCGTCGGCTCGCTGAATCACATCAACCAGATCGCACTCGGCCTCGCCACCGCAACGCTCGTCGCCGCCGGCGCGCGGTTCGGCCTCGCGTTGATGCGCCTGCGCGAGCTCACCGAGGAGCGTCACCGTCAGCTGGCCGACTCCGCTCAGGTCGAACGCGACTCTCGCGAGGCGCTGCAGGCCGCGGTGCGCCACTACTCCGAGTTCGCGGCCAAGGTCGCCGACGGCGATCTGAGGGCGTCGGTCAGCGCCGACGGAAGCGCGGACCTCGAGGGTCTCTCAGAGAGCCTCAACAGCATGGTCAGCGGCCTCGCGCAGATTTCGAGCCACATCCAGGCCGGCGTCCAGGACATGGGCGGCTCGACCGCGGCGATCCTCGCGTCCGTGAGCGACCACACCGAGAGCGCGAGCCGCCAGTCAACCGCGATCGCCGAGACGTCGACGACGGTCAACGAGTTGCGCCTTGCGGCCGAGGACACGGCCAACATGGCCAGCGAGGTCGCCGACCGCGCCAGCGACTCGCTCCAGGTCTCGAACGAGGCCACGACCGCGGTCAGCGCGATCACGAGCGCGATGGAGGAGATCCGCGAGCGCGTGGACGCGATCGCGCGCGACATCGTGACGCTGTCCGAGCGGACCCAGCAGATCGGCGAGATCACCGCCACCGTCAACGGCCTCGCGGACAAGTCGAACCTGCTCGCGCTCAACGCCAGCATCGAGGCCGCCCGGGCGGGCGAGCACGGCAGGGGCTTCGCGGTCGTCGCCGAGGAGGTCCGCAAGCTCGCCGAGCAGTCCAAGGCCGCCACCGCGCAGGTCGAGTCGATCCTCGGCGACGTCCAGGCCGCCACCTCGGCGGCGGTCGCCGCCAGCCAGGAGGGCACCAAGGTTGTCGAACAGGGCCTCGAGCTCACTGGACGCGCCGGCGACGGGATCCGCAGCCTGTCGGACACGATCCAGGAGTCGTTCGCCGCAGCCCAGCAGATCGCCGCCTCGGCTCAGCAGCAGAGCGTCGGGATCGAGCAGATCGCGGAGGCCATGAACAACGTCAACGAGGGCACCGCCCAGTCCCTCGAGGGCGCGCACCAGTCGCAGCTGGCCGCCGAGATGCTCAATGAGCTCGCCGGCCAGCTCGCCGCGGTCACCGAGCGCTATCGCGTCTGAGCGGCAGCGGTCACCGGTCTCCGTCCGGGGCGCGTACATACAGCGTGCCCCCGGGTCCGGATGTCCGGATGCGTAGCCGCGGTGCCTCGTCCGGTGGTGGCCGGGACGGCGGCTCGATCACCTGGCTCGCGAACGGCGCGGTGCCCTCCACCTCGAGCTGCACCCCGGCCGGGACGAGCACCGTGACCGTGCCGAACGTGTTGTGGATGTCCAGCTCGACCACCGGCCCGGCGAGCCGCGCCTCACGCAGGTCGAGCACGATCGTGCCGAACAGCGAGCGCCACGAGGAACGCTCCGGGATCTCCCACGAGCCGCGCCGGACGAGCCTTGAGCAGATCGCGCGATGCTTCGGGTGCGTTACCACCGCCGGCAGCGGCGCGTGCGCCGGCAGGTCGACGGTCAGCTCCGCCAGATCCCGATCAGTACGCGCCACCTGGGCGCGACCGACGCGGTCGCTGAACTCCTCGAGCGTCAGGCGGCCGCTGACCACGGCGTCGCGAAGCAGGACGACGCTGCGCTCGCGCTCCTCGTCGCTCGCTCGAATCGCCGGAAGGTCGGACCGCTCTTCCATGCACCACGCACGGTAGCCGACCGCCGCTCGCCGGCGTCAGCGGCCCCGCCCTACTCTGAGTCGAGGTACGTGACCACTGCGAGCACGCGCCGGTGGTCGTCAGGCGAGAGCGGCAGGCGCAGCGTGCCGAAGATGTTCTTGATGTGCTTCTCGACGGTGTGCTCGGACACGAACAGTCGCTCGGCGATCGCCTTGTTGGAGCGGCCCTCGGCCATCAGCGCCAGCACCTCTCGCTCGCGGTCGGTGAGGTGCTCGAGCGGGTTGTCGGCCTGCCGGCGCCGGCCGACGAGCTGGCTGACGACCGCCGGGTCGAGCACCGAGCCGCCTTGCCCGACGCGGCGCACGCTCGCCGACAGCTCGTCGAGGTCGGCCACGCGCTCCTTGAGCAGGTAGCCGACGCCGTCGGTTCCGCCCGACAACAGCTCGATCGCGTAGCGCGCGTGGACGTGCTGGGACAGGACGAGGATGCCGATCGCCGGGTGTGCCTCTCGAATCGCCTTCGCCGCTCGCAGTCCCTCGTCGGTGTGGGTCGGCGGCATCCGGATGTCGACGATCGCGACGTCCGGCTCGGTGCGGTCGACGAGCTCGAGCAACTCCTCCGCGTCCGCCGCCACCCCGACGACTTCGAAGCCCGCCTCCTGGAGCAGTCGGGCGAGGCCCTCGCGGAGGATCACCGCGTCATCTCCGACCGCTACGCGCATGGAATCTCGGCCCGCAACCGCGTGCCTCGTCCTGGGGGGCTCGACACCGTGAACTGGCCACCGAGCGCCTCGACGCGGTCTGCCAGACCACGGAGCCCGGAAGCGGAGCCCGCGCGCCCGCCGACCCCTCCGACCGCCGCCCCGCCGATCCCATCGTCGGAAATCTCGACGGTCAGCTTCCCGCCCTCGTAAGCGACCGCCACCCTGACCTCGGTTCCGTGCGAGTGCTTGGCCGCGTTGCCGAGTGCCTCGCTCGCGAAGTAATAGGCGGCCGTCTCGACCTGATCGGGAAGGCGACCGTCGAGGTCCACCTGCAGGTGGGCGGGGAGGCCGGCGCGCCGGCACAGCTCCTCCAGGGCGACCGGCAGTCCGCGCTCGACCAGCAGCGTCGGGTGAATTCCCTGGGTCAGCTCCCGCAGCTCCTCGAGCGCCAGCGCCAGGGCCGAGCGCGCCTCCTGGACGATCGGCGCCGCGCCCCGCTGATCGGGGGACAGCTTGGACTCGAGCAGGCCGAGCGACATCGCGATCGAGACGAGCCGCTGCTGCGTCCCGTCGTGGAGGTTGCGCTCGATCCGGCGGCGCTCGGCGTCGGTGGCCTCCACCAGCCGGCCGCGCGAGGCGTTGAGCTCGACCAGCCGCGCGCGCAGCTCCGCCTGGAGCCGCTCGTTCTCGAGCGCGAGGCCGGCGGCGGCACACACGGACTGGACGAGGCCCAAGTTGTGCTCGAGCGCAGGGTCGTGGACCAGCATCGCGATCGGGGTGCCGTCGCGCTTTACGACTGTCGAGCGCCGGCCGCTGTCGGCGGCGGGCTCCTGTACCGGGCGGCCGTCGCCGGTTACGTAGCGGGCCTCGGCGGGGAACCAGTACGCGAGCTCTAGCGAGGGATCCCCGAGCGCCCTCGCCAACGCCCCGCGAAGGTCCGCGGACTCGGCCGGCGCGCCCAGCTGGACGACGAGCCCGGCGACGCTCCCGCGGGCGAGCCGCCGCCGCACGAACGTTGCCATGACCGCGATCGGTACAAGCGCGAGCGTGAGGAACCAGACCTTGGCGGGGCCCGAGCTGAGCGGGTTGCCGAGCAGGTCGTCGACGACGGTGACCGTGAGTGCGAGCAGAGTCGCGTTTCCCGCGAGCAGCACCCAGGTGACCTCGCGTCGCTGCGGCGCGCTCGCGCGCGCCCAGCGATACGTCAGCAGGCCCACCGCTGTCAGCGTCAGGATCGCGCCGAGTAGACGTTGCAGGTTGAGCAACGCGAGTGCGAGCCCGTTGTCGTGGAAGATCTGGATCAGGTTGTCCCCGCAGCCTCCGCCGCACCGCAGCCCCGACCCGCTCCCGAACAGCATCGCAACCAACTGCAAGCCCGAGCCCGCGATCGCCATGACGACGATCGCCTTGTCAGCCCTCCCGCGCAGCTTCCCCGACGGGAACGAAAGAATGATGTAGATGAAGCCGCACAGGAACACGTACTCGATCGCGACGCCGAGCGTGTAGAGCGGTGCGTTGGTCGCCTCGCTCAGCAACCCCGCGAACCAGAAGAAGCCGGTCAGCACCATGATCGGGCCGAGCCGGTTGTCGGGCCTCGCTCGCCACGAGGCCAGTCCGCACCCGATCAGCGAGGCGCCGACCAGCGCAGTCAGGACCGGCCCGGGCTCGGTCGGCCGATAGGCGCCGGCATGAGCCGCCAGCCACGTGGCGCCGATTCCGGCCGCGATTGCCGCCGAGACCAGGAGGAAAAGCCTAGTCCTCATGCTCGGAGGCATTGTCGCGTCAACCGGCCACGGCGGCCAGGCAGATACCAGTTGCGCTCGCCGAGCAGCTTCATGGTCGCGGGCAGCAGCACGCCGCGGACCACGGTGGCGTCGAGGAGGACCGCGACCGCCAGCCCGACACCGGCCTCCTTGAGGTCGAGCGCGCTGGCGGTTCCGAACAGCGAGAACACTCCGACCATCACCAGCGCCGCGGCGCTGACCACGCCGGCGGTTTGGGAGATCCCGCGGCGCAGCGCGTCCTCGGTGGTCATCCCCGAGTCGACGCCCTCGCGCACCCGGCTGAGGATGAACACGTGATAGTCCATCGACAGTCCGAAAAGCACCACGAACAGGAACAGCGGCAGCCACGAGATGATCGCGCCGTCCGAGCGGAAGCCGAGCACGCCCTGCGCCCAGTGGTGCTGGAACACGAGCACCAGCACGCCGTAGGACGCGCCCACCGACAGCAGGTTCAGCACGATCGCCTTGATCGGCACCACGAGCGAGCGGAACGCGACCAGCAGCAGCACGAACGCGAGCGCGAGGACGAAGCCGACCACGTACGGGACGCCATGGCGCATCTGGTTGGTGAAGTCGATGTCCTCCGCGGTGTCGCCGGTGACCGCGGTCTGCACGCCGGGCACGCGCCCGAGCGTCTCCGGCACGAGTACGGTGCGCAGCTCGTGGACCGAGTTCCGGCTCGCGGCGTTGTCGCCGAACCCGGTAAGCGGCAGGGCCAGGGCGAGCGACTTGCCATCCGGACCCAGCCCGACGCTGAACGGCGGGTGTGCGATGCGTTCTCCGGTGGCGAGCGCCTCGAGCTGCGCGACGGCCCGGCGGACGGCAGCCCGCTCCGTGGCCGGCCAGGTCGCCACCACGATCGCCGGCGAGGACGTGTTCGGGAACTCGCTCGTGATCCTGGCCGCGAGCTCGGATTGTCCGGCGGACGACAACGCGGCCGAGCTCGGCTTCGCCACCTGCATCCCGAACGCAGGCACCGCCAGTGCGATCAGCAGCCCGCCCGAGACGCACGCGGACAGCACCGGGCGACGGAGCACGCGGTCGACCACTCCGGTCCAGAACCGCGACTCGCCGGCGGTCGCCAGCTGCGGGAGGAAGCGGATCCGGCCGCGGTCGATGCGAGGCCCCAGCAGCTGAAGCAGCGCCGGGAGGACGGTGACCGACCCCGCGACCGCACACGCCACGACCACGATGGTTCCCGCCGCGATGCCGTTGAAGATGTCCGAGCCGACCACGAACTGGCCGGCCATCGCGATCGCAACCGTCGTCCCCGCAATCAGCACCGAGCGGCCGGACGTGCGCGAGGTCCGTTCCAGCGCCTCGCGAGTCGACGCGCCGCGGAGGCGCTCCTCGCGCGAGCGGACGACGTAGAACAGCGCGTAGTCGACCCCGACCGCCATGCCGATCAGCAGCACGACGGTCTTCACGCTGTCGTCGAGCGGAAACGCGTGGCTGATCGGCCCGAGCAGACCAAACGCCGCGATCACGGCCGTGGCTGCCAGCAGCACCGGCACGAACGCCGCCACCAGCGCGCCGAAAGAGATCAGGAGCACGAGCAGCGTGACCGGAATCGACAGCTCCTCGGCCCGGTGCAGGTCGTTGCTGGAACCGGACGTTGGGTCGGCGACGACCGCGGTTACGCTGGGATGGGCCGCGCCTACCGCCGCCACCGACGCCTCGAGCCGCGATTCGTCGAAGGAGCGGCCGACGATCAGGGCGCTGACGAGCGCGGCATGTCCGTCGCGCGACGCCGCCATCTGAGACTTGGTGCCTGTCGCGGCGGCCATTCGTGCGGTCACCTCACCAATCGCGGCGCGGAAGGTGGGGGCGCTTGCCGTGAGCGAGTCGCTGCGTAGGTAGGCGTACTCGTACGCGGGGAGCCCGAGCTGATGCGAATCCATGATCGCGTAGCCACGCAGGGATGCCCCAACCGCGCCGTTGTCGAGCGGCTTCGAACCGGTCAGCGACAGGGCGAGCACGGCCACGACCACGAACGTCGACCAGGCGGCGATCGCGAGCACGGGCCGTCGCGTGCTCCAGCGACCGATGGCGGTGGGCGAGAGGCGCTTGATCATGAAGCGCAGCCTGAACCGGTTGGACCCCGGTGAACAGCCGGGGGGCCGGACTTTCGTTGGTACGGCTAGCCGGTAGTGGTCGCAGCCGTCCGAGCGCCGCTCCCCGGCCGCGCGGGCCCTTCGTATGATCCGGTCATCGTTCCCGAGGCCCGCCTCAACCGGCTGCGGTCTGCCGGGGCGCGCGCGGTCGGTGCGCTCGGATACGAGCTCCGCCGGTCGGATTCGCTCGCCTACGCCGACCTTTCCCCCGAGCACCGCGCGCTGTTCGCGCGCGTGCGTCAATACACGCAGACCTCACTCGAGCGCGTCGTGGCGCTCGCCGATGCGGTCGAGTACGTGGTCAGGCGCGATCTCCCCGGCGATTTCGTCGAGTGCGGCGTGTGGCGCGGCGGTAGCTCAATGGTCGTCGGATTGACATTGTTGAGGCTCGGCGTCAGTGACCGAATGCTCTGGCTGTATGACACTTTCGGAAGGATGCCGCCCGCCGGCGAGCACGACATTGACTACGCGGGACGGGCGATGACGGCCGGCGCGCTCGATGACATCAACAACTCGGGTCACACCGCCGGGCTGACACTGACCGAAGTGCAGACCGCGATGGCGTCGACCGGATATCCCAGCGATCGCGTCACGTACGTGGAGGGCCTGGTGGAGGAGACGATCGCGCGCTCGGCGCCCGAGCGAATCGCGCTGCTCCGGCTCGACACTGACTGGTATGAGTCGACGCGTCACGAGCTCGCCGAGCTGTATCCACGAGTTGAGCGTGGCGGCGTCCTGATCGTCGACGACTACGGTCACTTCGCCGGCGCGCGCAAGGCGGTCGACGAGTACTTCGCCGGCGAGCCGATTCTGCTCAACCGGATCGACTACACCGGCCGCATCGCGGTCAAGACGTGAGTGGGTAGAGCTTCAGGCCGAGATCGCTCGCGCCCGCCTTCACCGTCCGGAGCTGGTTCAGCCCCTTCACCTTCGCGTCCCAGCGTGGATCGGAGTCGTTGAGCATTGGCGTCCCCCGTCCCAGGTCGTGCGAGTAGAAGTCCAAGCCGCGACCACGCAGGACGATGCGTCGCACCAGACGTGGATCGATTCGTCCGGGCGATCCCGCCAGCCGCGCCCTCAGAATCGAGCCGGCGAGGTCGCTGTGGACGAGCAGCCGTCGCCGGTAGCCGGTGAGTCCCGGCTCGAGCACGGCGTCGGTCTCCGTGGCGAGACCGTCATCGTGGCTGCACAGCAGCGCCTGCACGTGATCGTCGCGGACCTCGGTGAGCAGCACCAGCACGTCCGGGCCCTCGTCGGGCCGCGCGATCCAGATCTGCCCGACGTCGGCCTCGGGCCGCGGCAGCTCCTCCGGCGCCACCAGCGACGCCGTGTTGTCGACGACCTTGACGAGCCGCCGGGGTATTTCGTTCGACATCGCCTTCCTTAGCGCTTGAAACGACTGACCGCGTTCGCCCAGCGCGTCCTGCCGAACTCGCGACGGTCGGGATCCTGCGCAACGGCCTTCCTGTGGCCGCTGCAACGGAGCAGGTCCCAAGCCCCGCGATATCCGAATAACGGCGGGCGAATAGAAGTCTTTTCGAGCTCGCGCTCGGCCACGAGCGCGATTTGGCGAAGCCTGGTCGAGAAACCGACCTATATGTGGGGTTTCTCGACCAGCCTCCCCTCTGGCGACTTCTCAGGCCGGCGGAGCTGCGCTGCTCCCGACTCGCCGGGCGCTCAGCCGGGGCTGACCACGTCGCGCACCGGAATTCCCCCGCGTTCGATCTCGTAGGGCACCAGCGACACCTGTCCCAACCCGCCGGCGCCCGGGGCCAGGCTCCACTCGGCGATGGCCAGGGTGTTGTTGCCGTCGGTCCGGAGCAGGCCCTGGGGTAGGTAGAACGTGTTCTGCGGGCCGAGGTTGTTGATGTACCGGCCGATCAGCCACCCGTTGACGTAGATGAGCGCCTGGAAGTTGGCCGCTCCGGGCCTGGGCGTGCCGCCACCCGGCGGCGTCAGCTTCAGGCCCAGTGGCGCCCACACTCCGGACGGTACGTGCAGCGCGAACTGCGTGCGGTACCAGCCCACGCCTGGCGGCACCGAGCGCGCGGCCCACGCGTCGGGCAGCCCGACCGGGCTCCACGATCCGTCCGGATAGGACGGCAGCGCCCAGCCGGCGTCCGAGCCGAACAGCCCCGCCGGGTTGGTCGGACCGCGAACCGGGTCGCGCGCAACCTGGGCCGCCGAGGCGCCGTCCAGCCGCCAGGTGACCGCGGGCGCGGTCCCGCTGGACACGTTCACCGTCGCGCTCTCCAACCCGCGCGGCGTCTTGTCGGAGTCCAGTTGCAGCGAGTTGGCGAACGACTCGTCCTGGCCCATGTTCTCGGCCAGGACGGAGACGACGTTGTCCTGGCCGGGCCGGATCGCGCCGGCAGGGAAGCTGAACGTCTGGCTGACCGTCGTATCGTCCATGTTCGCGAACGGGTGGGTGGCGGTCTGCGTCGTCGCCGAACCGAGGTAGTGGCCGTTGAGCCACACGGCAAAGGACCCGAACGGCCCGGTGTCGGCAGTCAACGCGATCGCGCTCTCGTTCCCGGTGGCGGTGAAGTGCCCGCGGTACCAGACGAAGCCGTGGTCGAATCCGTAGTCCTGGGCGTACAGCACGGGTGTGGACGCCGGCTGGATCGGGTTGTCGGTGACCTGATGATCCGCCACCGGCCAGCTGGAGTCGTCGAAGCCCGGCAGGCGCTCGGGCGACTCGAAGACGAAGCGCCAGCCCTGCCGCAGCGACGGCAGCGCGATGCTCGACGGCGGCCCCGGCAGCCGCCCAGTCACCGCTCCGCCGGGCGCGCGGCCGGCCGCCAGCGTCCGCCCGTCCCACGTGAGCCCGCGCACCCCCGGCGCGGCCCAGACGGTGACCGGCCCGGCGGCCGACGTGTCGCCGGTCAGCGCCGCGCGACGCCCGCGGATTGCGGCGGTGCGCACCAGCGAGGACCCGCGGACCAACAGCGGACCGCCGGCGGTGCGCTCAACCCAGAACTGACCCGCGGTGCCGGCATCGGCCAGCAGCAGGTCCAGCCGCGAGCGGCCGGAGCGGATCGACACCTGGTCCAGGCCGTCGTGGGTGTAGTGCAGCGTCAGCTGGCGCGAGGAGGGGTCCCAGTGCCACGTGATCGCCGTCCCCGACGGATCGGACAGGACGCGCACGGCCGGCTTGTGCGCGTAGGACAGCACGGTCTGCCCGGTGGCGCCAGAGTCGCCGTCCAGCAGCGCCACGTCGCGCCCGCGCGCAATCGTGAGCTGGGTGACCAACTCCGAGGTCGTGGCCACCAGGTCCTGGCTGCCGAAGCTGACGTTCGAGACCAGGAACTTGGCCTCATGCGAGGGCACCGTGACGGGCTGGCCGCCGGGCAGTGTCGCGGTGACCGGCGCGCTGCCGTCGTTGCCGAGGTAGAGGAAGGTCGCTCCGGTGACCGGGTTGCGCTCCTCGAACGTCGTCAGCCCGGGGATCGCCGGCGGCGTCACCTGATCGGTCATCGCCAAGTCCGAAAGCGCCTGCGACATCTCCCCCACCAGCTTGAGCTCGGGGTACTTATCCGACAGCGTCCCGGGCTCGGAGATGGGCGAGCCGTAGTCGTATGAGGTGTACATGAACGGCGCCGGGTTGAACCCCCAGTCGGTCCCGCCAACGGTCATGTAAATACTCTGCATCGTCGCCCCCTGGGCGATGTAGTACTTGTAGAACGTGTTCTCGAAGTCAGGCCCGGTCAGCTGTGCGCAGCCGGCGTAGCCGGCCCCGCCCCACGAGTCGAACGAGCCGCCCTGGTACTCGGGGACCATCAGCGGGATGCCGGGCTCGTGGTCGCCGGTCAACACCGGCGGGCTGTTGAATACGTTGGGGTTGGAGCAGTCAAACCCCTCGGGGTACTGGTCCGAGCCAATCAGGTCGGGCGCGTCGGGGGTTCCGGGTGCCCACCCGTTGGCGAAGCTGCCGACGTCGTTGGTGTAGGTCGGCACGTCGATCCCATCGGCCTTGGCCTGGTCCTCGAGGTTGCCGAAGTAGGCCTCGCCCTGAGGGTTGGTGTAGCCGTATTCGTTCTCGATCTGGTACATGATCACGTCGCCGCCGCGGGTGATCTGGTGGGCGGCGATGATCGGGTCGACCTCCGACAGCCACTGGTCGGCAGCGGCCAGGTACTGGGGGTCCGGGTTGCGCGAGCCGGCCGGCTCGGAGGCCAGCCAGCCGGCCAGGCCGCCGGCGTCGGTCTCGGCGTTGATGTACGGGCCCGGCCGGGCGATCACATACAGTCCGACGCGCTGGGCGTCGTTGAGCAGCAGGTTGATGTCGCGGACGCCACCGAAGTTGTAGACCCCGGGCGCGGCCGAGTGGTAGTCCCAGTCAAAGTAGATGCTGACCGCGTTGAACCCGGCGGCCTTCATCTCCTCCAGACGATCGATCCACAGTGAAGGCGAGGGCAGCCGGTAGTAGTCGAACTCGCCCGCCCAGACAAGCACCCGTCGCCCGCCGATGATCATGGAGTACTTGTCGTAGGCGACCGAATGCGGCCGGCCTCGCAGCACGTCGCGCGGTGGGGCCACCGGCTCTGGATTCACCGGCGCCGAGGCGGGTGACGGCGCCGACGTCCCGGCCGCGCTCGTCGCGGTGACGGTGAACGTGACCGGCGTGCCGTCGGTCAGACCAGGGACGATCGCCCAGTGGTTGGGCTCGTCGGCGGTCATCGTCTGGCCGGTTGACGCGGTGACGGTGTAGGAGGCCGCCGGCGCGCCGTCGACCGTCGCCGGGGCCTGCCAGTGGACCGTCGCCGAGGCCGAGCCCGGCATCGCGGTCACCGACGAGGGAGTCGTGCTCGGCGTGGGCGCCGAACGTGATGCCTGTCGCGCCTGCGCGTAGGCCCGCGGGGCCGCCTGCGCCCGCGCGGACACGTGGGCCCGCGAGGCCGCAGCCGCCATCGCCGGCGCGAGCGCCGCGCTCCCCGCCGCCAGCAGCACTGCAACCAACCGAATGGACCGTGTCATGTGTGGCCTCCCACCTCCGTTACTCCCAGTCCAGCCCCGTCGATACCCATCAGGCCTCGCGCCAAAACTGCTGATGTGCGCGCTAACACGTCTGAAGCAAGGGGCCGACGGCGACCTGATCGCCCCGGAGGCCTGCTCGGTCAGTGACCGAGTGCTCGGGCGAGATGGACCCCGGTCGAGATGACATAGGCCAGCCCGAGCAGATGGCGAAACCAGTTCACCCCGTGGAAGAGCTCCTCGTAGGCCCAGATGGTGATCGCCAGGTAGGACACAGCGCGGGCGTCGGCGCGCCCGGCACCGTGCAGCATCGCGGCAACGTGCCCGGCCAAGAATGCCGTTATGAGGGCGTTGTTGGGGAACTGGGCGACAGGGAAGCGGCGCGGCCAGCTGAAGTCGCGCACCCGTTTGTAGCCAGCCAGGATCTCGCCTCGGTCCATTGTCCTTTCAGGACCTCAACCGCAACCGGATCCTTCCCGTCCGACCGGTGAGCGCCGGCGCGTACCGGCCAGGATCGCGTCCGGACGACGGGACTCCCACGAACAGATCCAATCCTGAACGGCGTTGGAGCGTCGCGCGAGTCCTACTCTGTCAGCGGTGTCGTACGACGAACCCGACGTCCCCGCGGGCCGCGAGGCTTCCGACAACCTCGAAACCCGGGGTCAGCTCCGCACGGCGTTGGCTTCTGTGTTCGCCGCCGGCGCGCTGGTTGTTCTGAAGCTGGGCTCTGGCCTCGTATCCGGCAGTCTTGGTCTGATCTCGGCCGGGATCGAGTCAAGCGGCGATGTTGTGGCGGCGGTATTGACGCTGTTCGCGATCCGGTTGGGCGGACGTCCGGCGGACGCGAACCATCCTTATGGGCACCGTCGGGCCGAGAACCTGGCGGCGCTCGGCGAGGCGGCCATCCTCACGGGCGGCGGCATCGTCGTGGTCGTGGAGGCGATCCGACGCCTGACCGGGAGCGGTAGGCCGTTTGAGGCGCACTGGTACGTGTTTGCGGTCATCGGTGTGGCGCTCGCCGTCGATGTCAGCCGCGTGCTGATTTCTGTGCGCAGCGCGGCGAAGTTCAGGTCGGCCGCGCTGCGGTCCAACGCGTTTCATTTCGCTGCTGACCTGGCGGGCTCGCTGGCAGTTCTCCTCGGCTTGGTCGCGGTCAGTGCGGGCTTTCACCAGGGTGACTCGATCGCGGCCCTGATCGTCGCGTTGATCATCTTCGCGGCGGCCGCACGGCTGATCGTCGAGAACTCGCGCGTGCTCATGGACACCACGCCCGCCGAGGCTCACACCCTCGCGCATGCGGCGATCAGCGACCTTCCCGAGGACATCGATTTGCGTCGGTTGCGGGTGCGGGAATCCGGCGGCCAGTACTTCGCCGATGTTGTCGTCGCTGTGCCGCCGGGCCAGGCCGTCGTTGAGGGGCACGGCATCGCTGACCACATCGAAGCGGCGGTCCGGGGGGCGGTGCCCGACATCGATGTTGTCGTTCACCTGGAGCCGCGCCGTGATGGCCTGCCCTTGCGCGACACCGCCCTCGCAGCCGCTCTGGCCGAGCCGCTCGTGCGCGATGTGCATGACATCGCTATCTACAAGCATGGCGATCGCGACAGCGTGTCGCTACACCTCAAGCTCGAGCCTGACGTCCCGCTCGCCGCCGCTCACGAGGTCGCCGAGCGGGTGGAGGCCGTACTCCGAGCACAGCCCGGGGTCGATGACGTTCACACGCATCTGGAGCCGCTCGAGCTGCCCCTTGTCGCCCGCGACGCGTCCGGCGCGAGCGCGGAGGAGCGAGAGCGCATCACTCAGCTGGTCGTCGACCGCACGGGCCTCGCTCCACGCGAGCTGCGCCTGCTGCACACCGACGACGGGCTGGTCGTGTTCGTTTCGGTCGTCGCAGGACCGGACACCAAGCTGCCCGACGCCCACGAGCTCGCCAGCAGACTCGAGGACGACATCCGGGAAGGGCAACGGCAAATAACGGACGTTGTCGTCCACACCGAACCGTGAGGCTCGCAACCGCCCCTTGAAGGCGGACCCCGCGGATAAGCTAAATCTCACCTTTGGCTTGGAAACTCCTAGGCGCGCGCTTAGTTGATCTTCAGGAGCCGTAGGCAAGGTGACAGACGGCGGGGGCATCGCGCCCACAGGGAGTGCCGCCACAGCCAGATCGACCGTGACGAATCCCTGCCCTTGAGGAGGACGCGATGCCGCCTGCATCCCTACCGACCAGCAGAAAGCGCCTGCAGCCCCTGGCAGCCAAGGTGCCTGAGATCGCGCTGATCTTCTGGGTGCTCAAGCTGATCACGACCGGGATGGGCGAGGCGATGTCGGACTTCCTCGGCGATCACAGCGTCCCGCTCGCGGCCGCCGTCGGCTTCTTCGGGATCGTGATCGCGTACCGCCTGCAGACCAGTCAGCGCGCATATCGCGCGCCCTACTACTGGTTCATGGTGATGATGGTCGCGATCTTCGGCACGATGGTGGCCGACGGACTGCACGACGGCACTGGCATGCCCTATCCCGAGACGACGGCTCTGTTTGCGGTCATCGTCGCGTCGATCTTCCTCCTCTGGTACCGCAGCGAGCGGACCCTGTCGATCCACACGATCACCACGCGACGCCGGGAGGCCTACTACTGGGCCGCCGTCCTCGGGACGTTCGCCCTTGGCACCGCCGCCGGCGACATGACCGCCACGTCGCTGAACCTCGGCTACTTCGACTCTGTTCTGCTGTTCTGCGCGGTGATCGCGATTCCGGCCGTCGGCTGGTGGACCGGCAAGCTCAACCCAATCTTCGGCTTCTGGTTCGCCTACGTCGTCACGCGGCCTATAGGGGCCTCGTTCGCGGACTGGTTCAGCAAGCCGGCTCACATCACCGGCCTTGGCCTCGGCGACGGCACGGTGAGCGGGCTAGCGCTGATCGTGTTTGTCGCGCTCGTCGCCTTCCTCACGATCACCAAACGGGATTTGCAGCCCTCGACTGCGCATGGCCTCCATCCACATCCGCGCCGCCCGCATCTCCCCCACCCGCACATCGCCGACGGCGCCACCGTCGACGCGCAGCCAGCCGAGAGCTGAGTCATCGCGCTCCGGCTGTGCGTGCTCCGGCCGCGCCGAGCGGTGATAGGAGGAGGCTGGCTCATGTGACGGTAGACTCCCGAAAACCGAATGAACTTGATGAGGTTAGTCACCTATGACGGCATTTGCGACCGCTGAGTCCCAGGTAGGGCTGGTGTCAAATCATGCTGAGTTGGAACGACTGGCTTCCGGGGCGACTCCGCTGACACCGCTGGAATGCATGGAGCGCGCCGAGCGGGCGGCGATGGCCCTCAACCTGGCGGCACTTGATCGGACCAACGCGGGTGATGCTCTGCTGCTATGGCGCAGCGAGGCCTCAGAAGCGTGGTTGAACCTGTGGTGGCGCGCACGTGACACCGGTTTTCACGACCACGATGGCTCGTGCGTCGGGGTGTATGTCATCGAGGGTGTGGCCCGCAACGAGTCGCTCATGATCGGACAGCCGCGCCGGATACATGAGTACAAGGCGGGCGATCGTTTTGCGTCTCCCGGCACCGGAATACATCGGATGGAGCACGAGGCCGGCGCGGTGACGATCCACGTTTATTCCCCGCCGATCCGCTCTATCGGCGAATACGAGCTGGACGATGGGGAGCTCCGGCGTCGACCCGCGCCACCTGACGAGCCGTCGGTGGCGAGCCCGCGTTTGCTCGCCGCGGTGCAGGTGGACACGGACGGCAGCCGAGACGACGCGTCGCGCTGACGCTCGTGCAGCAGGTCAGCCGGTGCGCAAACCGATCCGGTGGATCGCATCGTTGCCGTAGCCGCGAACGTTGGTCGGGGGCCGCTCGGGTTGGGAGCGTCCCGCTCCGTCGATCGCGCGAGACGCGATCTCGTGTGCGCCCGGGGCGAGCGAGCATTGCGTCTCCCACGGGACGCGCGCGTAACTGCCGCGCGCCCGACCGAGACGAGCCGTCCGCCACGGACCGCCGTCAACGCGCACGAGTACGGCTGCGACGCCACGGGTCCCGCCCCAGGCGATGCCGCGAACCGGCAGAGCGCCCGGAGTGAGGTCGGCCTGCCCGTCGGAGGGGGTCGTGATCAGCGCGTGTACCGCAAGCTCCGTCATGCGGCGGCCCGCGCCTTGCTCGCCGGGTTCTCGCAACCGGTAGTCGTGGGCTTGGAAGAAGCTCGGCGCGGCGGACCGAGCCGCGGCTCGATCGGGCCCTGGCGCTGGCCGTTGTCCGGATCCAGTCCTCGTGCTTCTGCCGGCTGCAACCCGCGGCGCCACCCGGCTGACACGGCTGACACGGCTGCCGTGCCGGACGTGCATCACCGTGCCGCTGGTGCCCTAACCCACCTCGACCGGCAGCGTCTCGTCTCGCGTCCACTCGGTCAGCGAGCCGTCGTACAGACGCGTCCCATCGCGCCCCAGCAGCGCCAGGGCGAACAGGTCCACCGTGGCCGAGATGCCCCCGCCACAGTACGCGATGACCGGCGCGGGGCCGAGAGCTCCGGCCGTCTCGAGCGCCCGCTCGAGCTCGGCGCGGGGGCGGAACCGGTTCGTGTCCGGATCGACCAGCTCGGTCCAGGGGGCGTTCACGCTGCCGGGGATCCGTCCCGGGCGGCTGTAGGAGCTGGGGCCTTCGCCCCGGAACACCGGCGGCGTCAGTGCGTTGACCAGGCATGCCGACCCGTCGCCCGCCGCCACCACGGCCTCCACGTCGGCGCGGGTGGCCAACCACTCCCAACGCGGGCGCGCGCTGAACTGCGCCGGCTCGTAGGACACGTCGCCCGACTCGGTCGGGAGTCCGGCAGCGCGCCAGGCCGGGAGTCCTCCGTCGAGCACGCTGACCGAGTCAAAGCCGAAGAAGCGCAGCTCCCACCACAGCCGCGTGGCCCACATCGGGCTGTCCTGCGCGTACACGACAACGTGCGCTCCAGGGCCGATCCCGAGCCGGCCGGCGGCCGCGGCGAATCGCTCCGCTGCCGGGAGCGTGAACGCGAACGGCGACTCCGAGTCCGAGAGCTCGACCGCGATGTCCGCGAATCCCGCGCCCGGGATGTGGGCCTGCTCGTACCCGGGCCGCCCGCTGCGCACCGTGTACGGCCCGCCCCCGGCCGGGCGGATCAGCTCCACGGTGGCGTCGAACACGCGCAGATCTGCGTCGTCCAGATGGTCGGCCAGCGTCGCCGCGTCTACCAGAGACGGAAGTGAGAGCGGCATTACTGAAGGCCGGTTCGGACGGACGTAATCCGTCCGGTGTTGAGGCCGAACCAATGCATGCGACCCGAGTAGCGGGCGTGCTCGACCTTCAGGCAGCGATCCATGATGACCGTCACACCGCCTTCCTCGGCAATCCGTGCGCCCTCCTCGTTGATCACGCCGAATTGACACCAGAGGGCGCCGGCGTCGATCGCGACGGCGTCCCGTGCGACCGCCGGGAGCGCATCGGGCGCCCGGAAGACGTTGACGATGTCCACCGGCTCGGGAACATCCAGCAGGCTCGGGTAGCTCGCCTCTCCGAGGACCTCGGTCTCGCGGGGGTTCACCGGGATCACCCGATAGCCGTGCCGCTTGAGGTAGAAGCCGACGAAGTGGCTGGCCCGCAACTCGTTGCTGGACAGACCGACGATCGCGATCGTGCTCGCCGCGTGGAGCACGCGCTGGATCGTCAGCGGGTCCTGGTAGCGCTCGAGCTCGGTCATCTCATGTCACCCTAGCCAGTCCCTGGTCGAGGTCCCAGATCAGATCGTCGACCGACTCGGTGCCGACTGACAGCCGGACGGTTCCGGGCCTGACGCCCGCCGCTTCCAACTCGGCGTCGCTCAGTTGGCGGTGCGTGGTACTCGCCGGATGGATGATCAGGCTCTTCGCGTCACCGACGTTGGCGAGGTGGGACCACAGCGTCACGCCGCGGATGAGTTCCTGTCCACCGGTGCGGCCCCCCGCACAGTCAAACGAGAACACCGCGCCCGGGCCACGCGGTAGGTACTTCTCGACGAGCGGCCGGTACACGCTCCCCGGCAGGCCGGGATAGGTGACGTTCGAGGCTAGCTCGTGCGACTCGAGGAACGCCGCGACCGCTCGCGCGTTCTCGACGTGACGTTCCATCCGCAGAGACAGTGTTTCCAGCCCCTGCAGGAACAGGAACGCGTTGAACGGCGAGAGCGCGCCACCGAGGTCGCGCAGCGTCTCGGCCCGGAGCTTCATCAGGTAGCCATACATCCCGAAGGTCTCGTGGAACTGCAGGCCGTGGTAAGCCGGCGACGGATCCGCGATCACCGGAAACCGTCCGTTCGACCAGTCGAACGTCCCTGACTCGACGACGACGCCGCCGATGCTCGTCCCGTGGCCGCCGATGAACTTGGTCGCCGAGTGAATCACGATGTCGGCGCCCCATTCGATCGGGCGGCACAGGTACGGCGTGGCGAACGTGTTGTCGACGATCAGCGGCAGCCCGTGGTCGTGCGCGATCGACGCCACGGTCTCGATGTCCAGCACGTTGCCGGCCGGGTTACCGATCGTCTCGCCGAAGAACGCCTTGGTGTTCGGGCGGACCGCCGTGCGCCACGCGTCGGGGTCGTCCGGATCGACCCACGTCAACTCCACGCTCATCTTACGGAGCATGTGCTTGAACTGGTTCACGGTCCCGCCGTACAGCGCAGAGGACGAGACGACGTGGTCGCCCGGCTCGAGCAGCGTGAACAGCGCCGCCGCCTGCGCGGCGAGCCCGCTCGCGAACGCGACCGCGCCGGACCCGCCCTCGAGGTTGCCCACCCGCTCTTCGAACACGGCGACCGTCGGATTCATGATGCGCGAGTAGGTGTTCCCGTACTCCTGGAGGTTGAAGTACGCCGCGGCCGATTCCGGGTCCTCGAACACATAGCTGGTCGTCTGAAAGATCGGCACCGCGCGAGCTCCCGTGTTGGGGTCGGGCCGCTGCCCGGCGTGGAGCTGCCGTGTCTCGAATCCGAACGCACGGGCCTCCTCGGGTCGGTCGCGCTCGCCGGTCATGCGCTCCCGTCCAGGAAGCGACGAATGATCGGCGTCTGACGCGCCTCCTCGAGCAGGAAGCAGTCGTGGCCGTATGGCGCGTCGATCACGTGTAGCTCGGCCGGCTTGCCGAGGCTCCCGAGCGCGGCCTCGATCTCTCGCGATCCGGACGGCGGATACAGCCAGTCGGAGCTGAACGCGATCAGCAGCGTTCGCGCCGAGACGCGCTGGAGCGCCCCGGCCAGTGATCCTCCGCCGTACTGCCGCGCGAGATCGAAGTAGGTCAAGGCTCTGGACGTGTAGAGATACGTGTTCGCGTCGAACCGCTTGACGAACGAGTCGGCCTGGTGGCGCAGATAGCTCTCGACCTCGAACTCCGGCTCGGTGATCGTGTAGCGGAAGTCGTCAGCGGACTGGAGTCGCCGGCCGAACTTGGCACTCAGCCCCGGGGCGGACAGGTAGGTGATGTGGCCGATCATTCGCGCTATGCCCATCCCCGCGTTCGGTGCGTCCTCCGTTCCGTGGTAGTGGCCTCCCTGCCACGCCGGGTCGCGCATGATGGCATCCCGGGCGATCGCGTTCCAGGCCAGCCCCTGTGGGTGGAGGGCATGAGTGCTGGCGATCGCCACGACGGACTCGACCTGATCTGGAAACAGGATCGCCCACTCGAACGCCTGCATCCCACCGAGCGAACCACCGGCCACCGCCGCGAGCCGGTCGATCCCGAGCTCGTCGAGGAACGCGCGCTCCGTTCTCACCATGTCCGCAACCGTGATCACCGGGAAGTCCGAGCCATACGGCCTGCCGGTGGCCGGGTCGATCGATGATGGCCCCGTGGTCCCGCCGCAACCGCCGAGCAGGTTCGTGGAGATCACGAAGTACCGGTCGGTGTCGAAGGCCTTGCCAGGTCCGATCATCCCATCCCACCAGCCGAGCCCCTTGCCGGCCGCGCCGTCGCGATCGTCGGCTCCGAATCCGTCGCGGGTGCTCCGGCTCGCCGCCGTGTTCGAGTAGCCGGCCGCATGGGCGTCGCCGCTGAGCGCGTGGCAGACCATGATCGCGTTATCCCGCCGCGGTGACAGCGCGCCGTAAGTCTCGTACGCCACGCGGACCGGATGCAGGCCTCGCCCACAGTCGAGCCGCACCGGTTCCGGTAGATCGAGGTATTGGGTTTCGACGGTTCCGACCGAGCCGGCCGCGAGCGTCTTCGCTTGCGCCGTGTGCACGGTCATTTCTCCTTACCCCGGGGTCCTGATATTGTCGATCGGCCTTATAGGGAAACTACACTATGTAAGAAAGGGGCATGAGTGGCGACCATCGACAACGGAGTCAACGTTCAGGCGCTGCTTGATGCGCGCGCAGCCCTGGCGGAGACGCCGGCAGCCGCGCAGTTCACGTGGCGGGCGTCGTCCAGGTGGACGAGCGGCGTGCACAGCACGATCACGGTTCAGGACTTCTTCGGCCTCGGGGAGGAGCAGAACCACAGGACCGAATTCGAGTTCGACTCCGACCACCCGGAGATCTTCGCAGCCGAGGACAACGGGATCACCCCGATCGAGTACCTCCTCGTGGGGCTCGCCGGCTGCCTGAGCGCGGGCGTGGCGTCGATCGCGCAGAATCGCGGGATTCAGTTGCGCTCGGTCGAGTCGACGGTCGAGGGCAGCCACGACCTCCGCGGGTTCCTCGGCGTCGACAGCGATGTCCGCAACGGCTTCAACGACATCAAGGTGACGTTCACGATCGACGCGGACGCGTCCAGGGAGGAGATCGAGGCGCTCGTCGCTCAGTCCCAGAAGCGCTCGGCGGTGTTCGACGCCCTGTCGAACCCGACGGAGGTCACCGTCACGGTCGCCTGAGGGATCTCGCCGTCAAGCGCTGAGGGATCTCGCCATCGAGCGGTTCACGACGGTCGTCGTCGGCGCGGGGCACGCCGGCCTCGCCGCCAGCCACTTTCTCGGCGAGCGGTCAATCGAACACGTGGTGCTCGAACGTGGCGAGGTGGCGAACTCCTGGCGACACGAGCGCTGGGACTCTCTGCGGCTGCTCACTCCCAACTGGCAATGCCGTCTGCCGGGTGTTCGCTACGAGGGCCCGGACCCGGACGGCTACATGACGATGGCCGAGGTGGTCGAGCTGATCGAGCGCTTCGCTGCGCCTGCTCGCGCTCGCGTGCGAACCCAGACGAACGTCACCTCGGTGCGGCGCACGGACGACGGCTACCGCGTGATCACGAGCCGCGGTGAGATCGGATGTCGCGCGATCGTTCTCGCCAGCGGAGCCTGCAACAAGCCGACGATGCCGAGCTTTGCGCACGCGGTGCCGCCGACCGTCGAACAGCTGACGCCGTTCAGCTATCGCGACCCGAGCCAACTCCCCGATGGCGGCGTGCTCGTCGTCGGAGCGTCGGCGACCGGCGTGCAACTGGCGGCCGAGCTGAGACGATCGGGCCGGCCGGTGATCCTCTCGGTTGGAGAGCACGTGCGCTTGCCGCGGACGTACCGGGGCCGCGATGTCCTGTGGTGGATGGACTCGTCGGGCGTGTGGGACCAGCGCTATGACGAGCTCGACGATCTCACCCGGGCGAGGCGGCTGCCGTCGCCGCAGCTCGTCGGGACGCCCGAGCGAACGACGCTGGATCTGAACGCGCTGTCTGCAACGGGGGTCGAGCTCGTCGGCCGCTTGGCGGCGGTCCGTGACGGCCGTGCGCTGTTCTCGGGCGGTCTGCGCAACGTCTGCGCGCTCGCGGACCTGAAGCTCGCACGGCTGCTCGGTGTCTTCGACGAGTGGGCTGCGCCCGGCGGATTGGACACGGAGGTCGACCCTCCCGAGCGCCTCCCAGCGACTCAGGTGCCCCGCTCGCCGCGGTTGCAGCTCGACCTCCTGAGCGGCGAGATCCACGCGATCGTGTGGGCAACGGGGTTTCGGCCCGACTACGGATGGCTCGAGGTGCCGGTCATCGACGCCAAGGGCCATCTCCGCCACGACGGCGGCGTCGTCGATAGCCCCGGCCTCTACGCCCTGGGACTGCCCGTGCTCAGGCGGCGCAAGTCCACGTTCATCCTCGGGATCGAGGATGACGCACGTGAGGTGATCGAGCACCTCACGGGGTTCCTGGGGAGCGACCCGCGGGTCTCCATCAGGCCGAGCACGGCCCCGGCCTCGTCGTAGTCCAGACGGTCGCCCCCCAACTTCCCGGAGAGCATGGCGCCGCAGAACGTGATCCCGCCCGAGGCCCGGGGTTACGAGAGCTTCCCGGGGACCATCGGTCGCACCGCACGCGAGTCCATCCGGGCCTGGCCGCGCGACCGCCGGGCCCCGGAAGGCTCGCCAAACATCGTCGTCATCCTCCTCGACGACCTGGGGTACAGCGACATCGGCCCGTTCGGGTCGGACATCCCGACGCCTCACCTGGACAGGCTCGCGGCCACGGGTCTGAGCTTGACCAACTACCACACGACCCCGGTCTGCTCGCCGGCGCGTGCGGCCCTACTCACCGGCCTCAACCCCCACCGGGCCGGCTTCGCGAGCGTCGCGAACTCGGACCCGGGCTTTCCGAACCTGCGACTGGAGATCGACGAGGACGTCGCGACGCTGCCCGAGATCCTGCGTGGGCACGGCTACGCGACCTTCGCGGTCGGCAAATGGCACCTGACGCGCGATGCTCTGCTGCACGACGCGGCGCCGAAATCGACGTGGCCGGTGCAGCGTGGCTTTGATCGCTACTACGGGTCGATGGAGGGGCTGAACAGCTTCTTCTTTCCCAACCGATTGGTCCGCGATAACTCGCCCGTCGACCTGTCGTCACTCCCGTCGGGCTACTACCTGACCGACGACTACACCGACCAAGCCGTCGCGCTGATCAAGGGGCTGCGCGCCAACGACTCGCGTCAGCCGTTCTTTCTCTATTTCGCCCACACCGCGATGCACGGGCCGCTCGGCGCCAAACGCGAGGACATCGAGCGGTTCCGCGGCCAGTACGACTTGGGGTGGGACGAGATCCGCCGGATCCGCCACGTCCGGCAGATCGAACTGGGCATCATCGGCCCCGATGTGCCGCTCCCGCCGCGGAACGCCGAGCCGGGGTTCGACGTGCCCGCGTGGGCCTCGCTGGCCCCCGGGGACCGAGCGCTCTACGCCCGCTATATGGAGGTCTATGCCGCCATGTTGCACAACGTCGACGAGAGCGTCGGCCGGGTCGTCGAGACCGTCGAGGCGCTCGGAGAGCTGGACAACACGATCTTCGTGTTCACCTCTGACAACGGCGGGACGGGTGAGGGCGGCCCGGAGGGGACGCGGAGCTATTTCAGCCGGTTCGTGCACATCCCGGGCCTCCCGAAGGACTGGGAGGCTGACGTCGCGATCGATCCGGATCTGATCGGCGGTCCCCGCACGATGGTGCACTACCCGCGCGGGTGGGGCATGGCGTCGAACACGCCGTTCAGGTTCTACAAGGGACAGACGTTCGCGGGCGGGGTGCGCGTGCCGTTCGTGATCAGCTGGCCGGCCGGGATCTCGCCTTCCGGGGCGAGCCGGGTCCGGCACCAGTACCAGTACGTGACCGACGTGCTCCCGACCCTGCTCGACCTCGCGGGCCTTTCACACCCGGGGTCCCGGAACGGCCTCCCGGCCAAGTCGATCGACGGCTTCAGCTTCGCGTCGGCCCTGCCCGACCCCGACGCGCCGAGCACGCACCACGAGCAGTACGCAGAGTTCGGCGGCAACCGCGGCTTCTACCGCGACGGGTGGAAGATCCTCACCAACCATGAGCCGGGCACCCCGTTCGACGACGGGGAGTGGGAGCTGTACGACATCCGCGCCGACCCCAACGAGCTGCACAATGTCGCCGGTCGCGAGCCCGTGCTGCTCAAGGAGCTGGCCGACGCGTGGGAGACCGCCGCGTGGCACAACACCGTCTTCCCGCTGGGGGCAGGGCTCGTGCCCGGACGGCGCCCAGCTGAGGCGGAGCTCTCACGACCGGTCCGGATCCTGCCCGGCACACCGAAGCTCGAGCGCTATCGCTCGAGCCGGCTGACGTCGCTGCGGTCGTTCCGGGTGCGCGTCGAGCTGGACCACGTTGCCTCGAATCAGGGCATCCTGATCGCGCACGGCGATCAGGGCGGCGGCTACGCCGTGTATGTCGAAGACGGCCGGTTGCAGCTCGCATGGAATGAGTACGGCTCGCTTCGAGAGGCCGACGGCGGGCCGCTCCCCCCCGGGTCCCGCGTGGTCACGCTCGACGTGACCTGGCGGCCCGAATTCCATGTTGACGTCGCCCTGCTCGTCGACGACGTAGAGGTGGCCCAGCTGGACAACCTGTGGATGCTTGTCGGGCTCGCGCCGTTCAGTGGTATCGACGTGGGGCGGGGCACCGGGGGACCGGTCCACTGGGGGCTCCACCGGCGACACGGCACCTTCCCCTACTCCGGACGGCTGCACGCTGCCACCTGGATCCCCGGCGAAGTCGCGGACTACGACCCAGCCCAGGTCGTCGCGGCCGAAATCGAGACGGCGCTGTTCTACGACTGAGCCAGGCGCGGTTCCGACACCGCGGGCGGCTTGGGCGACGACCAGGGCGACGCTTGGCGGAAGTCTGAGTCGAAGGTGGCGCTGGCGGTGGCGATCACGCTGCCGCCGCCATGCGACTGGGTCAGCAGGATCCCGAGCTCGCGGTTCCTCGTCAACGACCTGACGCTCGCATTCTGCGAGCCGACAAGCAGCGACTCTCGCGCCGTGGCCTGGTCATCGAGGATCAGCTTCTCGTGGATGTAGAGTGCCGTCGAGATGTCGGGAAAGACGTGGACGAGACAACCCGCCTTCATGATCACACTGAACGCGGAATCCCAATCCGACGAGCGCGTCATCACGATCCTGCACCTCACGCCCCTGCGCCCATCGGCCGCCAGCGCCTGGTAGATCGCGGGATCAGACAGCTCTTCGGATTCGAAGTCGATGGTCTTGCGCGCCGATCTGATCTGGTTGACGAGCGCCGCCTCGCCTGTGCCCGCGCCCGTGTTCGGTGACCAGATCAGCCCTGACGCTTGGACCGTTTGAGCCTTCGGGCTCCCGGACGGTCCGGCCGTCCAGTCGTTCGAGAACGTCTGCTCGATCGCGCGGACCTGCGCCGGGTCGCTGTCGATGATCTCGGCGTCTCGGGTAGTGCGGTAGTACCTAGAGACCAGGTTCGCGGTCGAGATGTCCGAGGTCTTGGCGTCGAACGTCGTCGTCTTGATGTGGAATATGTAGCCCGCGGGTGCCCACCTGACCTCGACACCGTGCGCGGCGAGGTACTGAGCGGCGCTGCGGTTTGCCTCGGCGCCGCTGAAGTCACTGTCGAGCAACACACGGACCGTGACGCCACGCGCGGCTGCGGCAACCAGGTCCCGCTCCGCGGTGTTGTCCTCGAGCTCGTACATCTCCATGTCGATCGTCCGCCGGGCGTGCCCGATCTGCGTGTAGAAGCCACCGAAACCAGCGCCCGGATACTGGACCAGGCGGTAATACCTCCCCGCGCTGTCATGCCCGACCGAGACCGAGGCCGCGGCGCCCCCGCAGACGACCACGACCACTGCCACCCACGAGCCCAGCAGCGTGACGAATATCGACCAAGCCCTCGTCCCGTATCCCCTTGCAGCCCAACGCCCCATCAGAGGCTCCTGGGTTACCGCCGGGCTGCTCTGGCGAGCACGCCGTCGACAACAACGTCGATGGTGAAGCGAAACCGCTCGTCGCCATCGCCGGCGACCATCTGTGCGGCGTGGGCGGAAAGCAGAGGGAACCGGTCGGCCGGCAGGCCGGCGAAGGTTTTGTAGAGCTCGTCGACATGCCGTTGGCGGTCGTTGTCGTTGCTGCGGCCGCGAGGGCGCCGCACATCGTCCTCACGGGCGGCGGCGGTCACCAACGAGACGAAGATGTCGCAAGCCCAGGCGGCGGCTTGGGGGTCAAGCCCGCCGGCGAGCAGGATTCCCAGCAGGTTCTCAGTCAGAAGCAGAACCGCTTCGGTCGTGGGTGGATCGGCCAGGGTCATCGCGGCGATTCCAGGATGAGCGACCAGTGCTTGATGCACGCGCGCAAGCAGCGAGTGCAGCTGAGCGCGCCAGCGCGAAGGGTCCGGGGGCTCGAGCTCGATCGTGGCGGTGACGCGATCCAGCATCGCCTGCAGCAGGCCCTCGCGGCCGGAAACGTAGACGTAGAGCGAGGCAGCTCCGGTATCCAGGGCGGCTGCGACTCGGCGCATCGTGACTGCCTCCAGACCCTCCGACTTCAGGATCGCCAGCGCTGCGTCGACGACCGCGTCCTCGCTGAGCGGTGCCTTCGCGGGGCGGTCACGAGTTGAGCGATGACGGACCGAGGGGGTCATCAGAGGTGGACCATCGGTGACAGGCATTGCGGACCGAACTCTACTTGACACGAACGCCGTACGTGACGTACGTTGTTCGTAACGAACACCGTACGACGATCATTCTCGTCCGGATCGACTCGATCTGCGTTCGGAACGAGCTCAAGGACACCGAGCAGGGCCTCATCGACACCGCCACCCGCACCCCTTCTCCGCCGGCCGGCGCCGGCACCAGCAGCCCGCAGCCCTATCGCCTGAGATGGGTCGTGGCGGCCGTGGTGCTGGCCGCCAACGTCATGGATCTGCTCGATGCCACGATCGTCAACGTCGCCGGTCCCTCCGTCCATCGCGATCTGGGCGGCGGCGCCAGCACTCTCCAGTGGCTGAGCGCCGCCTACACCCTGGCCTTCGCCGTACTGCTGATCGCCGGCGCGCGGCTCGGCGACATCTTCGGCCGCCGCCGGCTGTTTCTCGTCGGCTCGGCAGGCTTCACGCTGTTCTCCGCCGCTTCGGCAGCCGCGCCGACGATCGGCGTGCTCATCGCCTTCCGGGCGCTCCAGGGCGCCTTCGGCGCGCTGATGATCCCCCAGGGCTTTGGCTTGATGAAGCAGGTCTTCGACCGACGACGCCGAATTCGATAAGGCAATCAGTCTGTTCGGTCCGGCAACGGGTGTGCCGATGCTCGCCGCGCCGATTCTCGCCGGCGCGCTCATCGACGCCAACCTCTGGGGTATCGGGTGGCGCCTGGTGTTCCTCATCAACGTCCCGATCGGCGCGGTGACGCTTCCTCTCGCGATCCGTTCGCTGCCCCGAGGTGCCAGTCACCCCGACATCAAGCTCGACCTTGGTGGTGTCGGGCTCGTCGGCCTCGCGCTGGTCGCGATCATCTACCCCCTCATCCAAGGTCGGACCGAAGGCTGGCCCGCCTGGTCCTTCGCCATGCTCGCCGCCGGCGCGGCTCTGCTGTTCGTCTTCCTCCGCTACGAACGACGCCGCGGCAACAACGCACTGATCGAACCCACACTGCTCACCAACGGCACCTACCTCAGCGGCATCGCGGTCGCACTGGCCCTCTTTGGCGCCTTCGGCGGGCTGCTGCTCTGCATTTCGCTCTACGGCCAGCTGGGCGAAGGCTGGTCACCGATCCACGCCGGTCTGACGTTGACGCCGATGGTCGTGGGAATGATCCTCGGAATGATTGGCTCCCTAGCGGCCGTCAGCCGACTCGGACGTCACGTGCTCCATATCGGAATCGTGCTCATCGCTGCCGGCACGGCCGGGCTCGCCCTGATCCTCACAGGCGCGGAGACCGCCTCAACCTGGGACCTCGTCCCCAGCCTCTTCTTTATCGGCGCAGGCGTCGGCGGCAGCATCGGGCAGCTTTTCCGATTCATCCTGACCAGCGTGAACATGGACGAGGTCGGATCCGCCTCAGGTGTGCTGGAAGCGGCACAACAACTCTCGACCGCGCTCGGAGTCGCCGTCCTTGGCAGCATCTTCTTCTCCGCCTTCGACCACCACCTCCCGCCCGACGCACTACAGATCACCGCGTGGGCCTGTCTGGCGCCACTGGCAGCCGCCTTCCTCCTCGTGTTCCGGCTACCCATGCACGCGCGACAAGAACAGGCTCCGTGACCGGGCCCGATCGGGGAGATAAGCTCCCCTCGTTGCACGCGCGTCTGTTCGAACAGATCCCCAATATCTACCTACTCGTCCACGGGTGAACGGGGAAGCATGATCGGCAGGTGGCGCATTCGCTCGTGCAGGAGCGCCCGGTGGCGCGCCGCCGGCGCGGCCGCGCTGGTGGCGCTGGTGGCGCTGCTCGGCACGGGACACACTGGTGCGGCGCAGGCGTCGTATCCCGGCGCCGATGGGGTCATAGCGTTCGTTCGGGCGGGCAACATCTACACGATCAAGGCAAACGGCGTTGGCCTGCACAGGCTGACGAGCGGCGGGCACGACTCGGGGCCGCGGTGGTCTCCCGCCGGCGGCCGGATCGCCTACCTTGACGCGGGGAATCTGTGGATCATGACCGGCGCCGGCCACGGCAAGACCCAGATCACGCACGCGGCGCCCCGCTACAGCGACGCGCGGCCGTCCTGGTCGCCGAACGGCCGCTATCTGGCCTTCGTCGAGACCGAGCAGGGACATAAATACGGCTACCTGACGAGGTATGACACTGTCACCCACCTGTTCGCGACCTTCAGCACGCCGTATCAATCCGAGTCGCCAACGGTTAGGCAAACGAAGGTGACCGCGCTGCCGGATCCGGTCGCCTGGGCGTTGGCGTTGAGCGCTGGGCCTCCGGGGCACCCTGGACCCCCCGGGTCATTCATCCTCGTCGAGGGCGCCCTGAGCTTTTGTCAGTCGCACCACTACTGCCTGGTCGCGCTCGGGGCTCCTCACCAGTACCAATACAAGAACGAGTTCGCGAGCGCCGAGGATTTCACCGAGATGCCGACGCGCCTCACCGATCCCGACTGGTTCCCGAACAGCCCTCAGTTCGGCAGCGACGTGCTCACCACTCAGGAACGCTGCACTGGCGCCACGTGCACGAATTCCGGCATCGACCTGGAGATCGGTGCCACGCCCGTGCTACCGGGTGCATTCGACGCGGTTTACTCCCCGACCGGTGGCCAGATCGCCTACGTCAAGGACCTGCATCGCGCGCCGGAGGTCTATGTGGCGCCAAACGTCGCGTCGCCCGCGGGAACGCTGCTGACCGCCGGCAGTCAACCGGACTGGCAGCCCGCGCCAGGGACATCCTGATGCTCACGCGCGAAACGGTCACCTTCAGGGATAGCGACGGGTGGAGCTGGGAGTTCGACCTGACATTCCTGCTGTCCAACTACCGGTGCATCTGGGGTCGCGGATGCCCGGACATCAGGCTGCAGCACAGCGCCCGCGGCTGCTGCGTGGAGGGTGTGGAGATCTACCGGGGCGAGGGCGACGCGCCCGGGAGCGAGGACCTCGAGAGGATCCGCGGACGCGTCGAGCAGATGACCGACGAGGACTGGCAGAACCGGCAAGTGGCTCTGCGGGGCGGCGGCCGCGAGCCGTGGGGCAAGGCGCGGTTCAAGCGCGACAGCGTCCACACTCGCGTGTACCGCGGCGCGTGCATCTTCCACAACCGAATCGACCACCCTGGCGGCGCTGGCTGCGCGCTTCACATCGCGGCGCTGCGCCGCGGCGAGAATCCGATGGACTGGAAGCCGCAGATCTGCTGGCAGGTCCCGCTGTTCTTCGACATCAACGACGACACGAAGACGACAACGGTCCGCGCATCCCGAACTGTCGATTGGGGCGGGGAAGGAATCATCGACTGGTGGTGCACCGAGCACGAGGACGCGTTCAGCGCCGATCAGCCGGTGTACGTGAGCATGGAGGCGGAGCTCCGGCGCGTGTGCGGCGCCGCTGTCTACGACGAGCTGGCCGCCTACTGCCAGGCCCGTCACGGTACCCGCAAACCGAGCGGACGAACGCAGCTACCGATGGCGCGCTAGCACCCTGCCTCATCCAAATCGGGTGATGCAGCCCGCGGCTTGAGCGAGACGCTTGCTCGCCCGATCACGAGCCGCCTGAGGTGAAGATGTCCAATCCGACCGCAGCCGCACCGGACACGGTCCGCCCGTTCACCGCCGACACCCCCGAGGAGGACATCGTCGACCTCCGCCGCCGCATCGCCGCGGTGCGGTGGCCATCCAGGGAGCTGGTCGCGGATCGCTCGCAGGGCGTGCAGCTGGCGACGATCCAGGCGCTCGCCCGCTACTGGGCAACCGAGTACGACTGGCAACAGTGTGAGGCGAAGCTCAACGCACTCCCGCAGTTCAAGACAGAGATCGACGGGGTGGACATCCACTTCATCCATGTGAAGTCGCGGCACGAGGACGCGCTGCCGTTGATCATGACGCACGGCTGGCCCGGCTCGGTGATCGAAATGCTCGAGGCCGTCGGCCCGCTCACGGATCCAACCGCGCACGGCGGTCGCGCCGAGGACGCGTTCGACGTCGTGCTGCCGTCCCTGCCCGGCTACGGGTTCTCGGATGAGGCGAACGAAGTCGGCTGGGACGTCGGCCGCATCGCGGGCGCCTGGGCGGAGTTGATGCGTCGCCTCGGATACACCCGCTACGTCGCCCAGGGCGGCGACCAGGGCGCCGCCGTGACGGACGCGATGGGCCGGCAGGCACCCACGGGGCTGCTTGGCATCCACATGAACCTGCTCGTGGCGGGGCTCGGCAACGCCGGCGCGATGCCGGCAAACTCTGACGAGGAGCGCGCGGCGCTCGCCGCGACCACCACGTTCAGGACGAGCGGCTTCGGCTACTTCCTGGAACAGGCCACGCGGCCGCAGACGATCGGATACTCCCTGCTGGATTCGCCGGTAGCCCTGGCGGCGTGGATGCTCGACCATGACACGGACAGCTACTACAAGATCTCCCGCGCCTTCGTTGACGGGCAGCCGTCGGGCCATCTCACCCGTGATCGGATCGTCGACAACATCACGCTGTACTGGCTGACCGGTACCGGGGTCTCGGCGGCCCGGTCCTACTGGGAGGGCGGTCGAGCTACGGCTCTTGCGGCCGGCCAGGCTCCTCCGGCGGTCTCTGTCCCGGTCGGCTTCACTACGTTCCCCGGCGAGATCTTCCAGGCCCCGCGAAGCTGGGTCGAGACGACCTATCCCAGCCTGATCTATTTCAACGAGGTCGACAAGGGCGGACATTTTGCCGCCTGGGAGGAGCCGGAGCTGTTCGCAAGCGAGGTTCGCGCGGCGTTCCGATCGCTCCGCTAGTCAGGGGCCGTGTTCGCGCTCCGCCGCACGCCAGCGGTCGCCCATTTGCGCTCGGCTGCCCTCACCGCGCCGAGCGCGCGATCATAAAACCCCAGGAGGTTCAGATGTCCGTTAGTGATGTTGGAGAGCAGGCTGGTAGTGATGGCGTTGTTGTTCGGCCGTTTCGGGTTGGGTTTCCGGAGGCGGAGGTGGTTGAGTTGCGTCGGCGGGTGAACGCGACTCGGTGGCCTGAGCGCGAGACGGTGAGCGATGACTCCCAGGGCGCCCGGCTGGCGATGATGCAGGACCTGGCGCGGTATTGGGGGTCCGACTATGACTGGCGGGCGTGCGAGACCCGGCTGAATGCGCTGCCGCAGTTCATCACCGAGATCGATGGGCTGGACATCCACTTCATCCACGTCCGCTCCCAGCACGAGGATGCGCTACCGCTGATCGTCACGCACGGATGGCCGGGCTCGATCATCGAGCAGTTGAAGATCATCGAGCCGCTCACCAACCCCACCGCGCACGGGGGAGCCGCCGCCGACGCGTTCCACCTCGTGATCCCCTCCCTCCCTGGCCACGGGTTCTCCGCCAAACCAACCAGCACCGGCTGGGACCCCGTCCGCATCGCCCGCGCCTGGGTCGTCCTGATGAAACGCCTCGGATACACCCGGTTCGTCGCCCAGGGCGGCGACTGGGGCGCCGCCGTCACCCAGACCATGGGCATCCAAGCCGCCCCCGAACTCCTCGCCATCCACTCCAACATGCCCGGCACCGCCCCCGCCGACCTCGTCACCGGATTCGAACACGGCGACCCACCCCCACCCCACCTCGCCGGCGACGAACTACGCGCCTACCAGCAACTCAGCAACTTCTACGCCACCCACGTCGCCTACGCCCTAATCATGTCCACCCGCCCCCAAACCCTCTACGGACTCGCCGACTCCCCCATCGACCTCGCCGCCTTCGCGCTCGACCACGGCGACGGCACCGGCCAGCCCGGACTCGTCGAAAAGGTCCTCCAGGGCACCTATCACAGCGACCTCACCCGAGATGACCTCCTAGACAACATCACCCTCTACTGGCTAACCAACACCGGCATCTCCGCCGCCCGCCTCTACTGGGAAAACAAAGCCGACTTCTTCGACGCCAAACCCATCACCATCCCCTACGCCATCAGCGTCTTCCCCGACGAGCTGTACCAAGCCCCACGCACCTGGGCCGAACGAGCCTACCCCCACAATCTCCTCTACTTCAACGAACTCGACAAAGGCGGCCACTTCGCCGCCTGGGAACAACCCCAACTCTTCACCCAAGAAATGCGCGCCGCGTTCAAGTCACTCCGTTGATCGACGCGCGTGAGCGGTGCGCACAGACCGTGCGCACCGCTCGCGGGCTCGCAACCCTAGGGTCGGGTGGCTTCGGCTCAGCGAGTCCTGCTACTTGGGGATAGATGACACCTGCAGCCGAGCAGCCGGATCCGCACCCAGCCGAGAGCGGCACTCGTTCGCCGGCTGGGGCGAAGGCGACGCTCACCTGGGTGGCGATGGCGTTGCTCACCCTGGGGTCGGTGGGCGATCTCGGCGCCACGCCCGCGACGGCCGTCCTCGGTCTCGCGTCAGTGGTGATCTACGTCCTGCCCGCGATCGTGTTCCTCCTGCCGGCATCGCTCGTGTCGGCCGAGCTCGCCTCGGGCTGGAAGGGCGGCGTCTACAACTGGGTGTCGGAGGGGATCTCGCCCAAGATGGGGTTCGTCGCCATCTGGTGTCAGTTCGCCCAGACGACCTTCTACTACCCGGCAGTGCTCGCCTACATCGCGAGCACGCTGGCGTACGTGTTCGCGCCCAGCCTGGCTCACAGCGGCCTCTACACAGCCGTGGTGATCATCGTCCTGTTCTGGGCGGCGGTGCTGGTCTCAGCCCGAGGGGTGCTCTCCACCGGCCGGCTGGCGTCGTACGGGATCTTCATCGGAACGCTGATTCCCGGCCTGCTGCTCGTCGGGCTGGCCGCGATCTACCTCCTGCAGGGCAACGTGTCGGCGGCGCCGTTGGACCCCCACCACGTGCTTCCAGCGTGGCACGGACTGACGAGCGTGGTGCTGATCGTCAACAGCTTCTTCCTCTACGCCGGGGTCGAGGTCAACGCCGTCCACGTCGACGAGTTGCGCGATGCCCCGCGCGAGTTCCCCAAGGCGACCCTCCTTGCCGTAGTACTGGTCCTGCTCGTTTTCATCTTCCCGACGCTCGCGATCTCAGTCGCGGTTCCGGCGGCGCACATCAGCTTCACCGCGGGCGTCATGCAGGCCTTCAAAACCCTGCTCGATCACTTCGGCCTGAGCGTGCTTACACCGATCATCGCCGTCGGGCTGATCGTCGCCTCCCTGAGTGGCTTGCTCGACTGGCTAACTGGTCCCTCGACCGGCCTTCTGGACATCGCGCGCGACCGCGGCTACCTGCCGCGGTACTTCCAGGAGCTCAACTCCAACGGCGTCCAGCTGCACATACTCGTCGCCCAGGGAATCATCATCACCCTGATCGGACTCCTCTATGCCGTGGTGCCGGAAGTCTCGCGCGCCTACTGGGTGTTCGCCGCCCTGGCGACAGAGGTCTACCTCATCATGTACATCCTGATGTTCGTTGCGGCGATCAACCTACGGCGGCGACAGCCCGAGCACCCGCGTGGCTACCGGGCACCCGCGCTCGTGACGATTTCCGTCGTCGGGACGCTGGCCTCCGCGACCGCCTGCCTGGTCGGCCTTCTACCGCCGAGCCAACTCGGACGTATCACCACCGTGCCGTACCTCGTGGCGCTGCTCGCCGTAACCCTGCTCGTCGGCCTCCTCCCGCCGCTCCTGCTCCACAGGCTGCGCCGGTCCGGTTGGAAGGCCGCCGCCTGAGGCGAGGAAGAGGGCAGCAGGTCACCCTCCGCTGAGCGGAGTCGTGCAGGTGTGCTGCAGAGTTGCGCCAAGCGCAGCGACGAGATCCTCGTTCGGGGCCGAGGTGAGGGCGTCGAAGGCCAGCGCGTAACGCGACAGACCGAACCCCAGGAGCTGCGAGGCAAGCAACGCGGCCCGGAACCGCGGTCGGTCGGCGCCGACGCGCTCGACCATCGGCAGGGTTAGGTTGACGGTGATGAACTCGCGCAGCATCGCGGCGGCGGCGTCGTCCGCGAGCGCGGCGTGGATCAGAGAGACGATGGGGTTGCGGTGCTCGTCGCGATCCCAGTGGCTGATGAACATGCGTGCGGTGTACTCGCCGAGCCGCTCGGCAGGGATCTCTCGCATCTGGGCGCCGACCTGGCTCGCGTCGAACGGCCATTCCACGACGGCTCCGAACAATCCCGCCTTCGATCCGAAGAACTGGACGATCAGTGACGGGTCGACCCCGGCGTCGCGAGCGATTCCCCGGAGGGAGGTCCCGGCGTAGCCGTTGGCGCGGAAGGCGAGGCGGGCGACCTCGAGGATCTTCTGACGTGAGGAGCTGCTGCCGCGGGGCCGGCCACCGCGGCGACGCGCGCCCGGGCCCGGCGCGTGGGGAGGCTGGTCGGTCATCAACATAGTTTGACACATGTTGACTCAACGCGTAGAGTAAACCCGAGTAAGGCGCCGGCAAAAGCGCGAAATGGATGGATACGCCTGATGAACGCGACATCGCAACCCCCGTCGGATCCCAACGCGGACCCCGCCCCCGCCCCGCCCGACACCCGGGTCCGGCCGCCGGCTCCGAGCCCACGACGACTGTTCGCGATCGCGGTCTTTGCCGCCCTGCTGGGGATGGGAATCACCCTTTCGTTTGGCTACGCCGACCATGACCCCAAGCCACACGAGGTTCGGTTTGCCGTGGCCGCCGAACCGGCGGTGCGCGCCAAGGTGGCGGCTGGCCTTCAGCACGCCGAACCGGGGGGCTTCGATCTCGTGAGCGTCCCCAGCGCCCGGGCTGCGACTCAGAGCGTGCGCTCGCAGTCGAGCGCCGGCGCCCTTATCGTGCCCCCGAGCGGCGCGGTCACGATCGTGACGGCTGGCGCGGAAGGCGTCCTGCAGCAGCAGGCGATAACGGCCGCGCTCACTGCGGCGGCGCGGTCGATGAGTCGTCCCACGAGATCGCTCGACGTCGCCCCGCTGTCAAGCGGCGACCGTGCCGGGTTGTCGAGCTTCGTTTTCGGACTCGGACTGCTCCTTCCGAGCGTGATCGGTGGCGTCGCCCTCTTCCTGTTCGGCATGCGGCTGCGGCTGTGGTGGCGCGTCGCAGCGGCGACCCTATTCGCGCTGCTCGTCGCCTGCGCCGGCGTGTTGGCCGTTGACACGGTGCTCGGGGCCCTCACCGGCGCCGGCGGCGCGCTGATCGGCATCGGATTCCTCGGCGCGCTCTCCTTCGTGCTGTTCGTCGCGGCGCTGCAAGCGGTCGTCGGCCTGCCCGGCACCGCCCTGGCGGCAGTCGCGTTCATCTTCATCGGCAACGCGGTCTCCGGTGGATCAGTGCCGGTCGGCTTCCTGCCTGGCGGCTTCCGTCAGATCGCGCCATGGCTTCCAAACAACGCGATCGTCCGCGGCGCGCGCGACGTCGTCTACTTCCATGGGCATGACCTCGGCCACCCGCTGCTCGTGCTCTTCCTGTGGCCAGCAATCGCACTGTGCGTCCTCACCGCCGTCGATCTCATACATCTCTCCGAGCGCCGCCATCGGCCGCAAAACACGCACGAGATCTATGGCACCCCCGCGTTTGTGCACGTGAGCCGACGGCTCAGAACTCGACGCCTCCGGGCGAAGGAGACGCCCGCCGTGGCTAGACGGCCGTGACGGCGAACAGCGACCAGGGTTCTGGGACTCCGCTGAGTACGTGGATGCCTCTGTCGGCGAAGGAGATCCCGGAACCGATGACCAGGTCGGTAACGGTGCGCGAGACCAGAATCTCTCCCGGTCTAGCGAGCGCTGTGATGGCCGCCGTGATGTCGACTGACAGTCCGCCTATCGTGCCACCGCGCAGCTCCACCTCGCCCGTGTGCACGCCGGCGCGTGGCTCGTTGCGTGCAACCGTCGGAGCGGTCCGGATTGCGTTGGCGCAGCGGATGGCCTGGCCGGGGGCGTCGAACGTGGCCACGAGGCCGGCTTCGCTGGAGCGGATCAGCCGTCCGCGGTGCGAGAGCACATACCTCTCGGGTTCGCCGGCTTGGTCGATGTTGAGGACTGTGGCGAGCACGCGATCGGGCTTCGTCGTTTGCGAGGCGGTGGAGAGGAAATCCTCGATCTCGTGTAGGAGGCGGTCGGTGTCCCCGCTTGCGGCGAATCGCAATGAGTGGTCGCCGGGCTGCTCGAAGTAGCGTGCGCCGGGGATGTGCGAGGCCAGGTAGCGCCCGTGGCACCGGGTTGTCATTCGATCATCGAGACGCTGGACGACGAGCGTCGGCACGTGGATGGTGGGCAGCACGGCGCGCACGTCTATCTCCTTGACCATCCGGAGGATGCGCAGGAACGCGCTGGGGGTTACCGACATCCGCTCGAACCGCGCGAACAGCCGACGGGCGTCGCTCGAGTCGGCGCGGCTGGGACGGAACCAGTCGATGCTCGCTCCTTGCCCCCAGCGCTCCTCAGCGATCGCGGTCAGCGATGCGAACATCTCCTCGGATCCTTCGCCGCAGGGATAATCGGGGGCGGGGCGGTAGCGCGCGGTGGCGGCGCCCAGGATCAGGGCCGTGACACGATCCGGGTAGGTGGCGGCGAACAGGATGCTCATCGCGGCCCCTTCCGAGTAACCGAAGAGCACCGCGTGATCTGACTGCGCCGCCTGCATGACGGCGCGGACGTCGTCCATGCGCTCCTCAAGCGGGGAGTCCGCCGGGGCGCGATCTGAGAGACCGGTGTCCCGCTTGTCGAACATGATCAGTCGGCCAAGCCCGGCCAGGCGGCGGAAGAAGTCAGCGGTCTCCGCGTCCTCCCACAGAAGGTCGAGATGGCTCATCGCACCTGGCACGAACACGATGTCGCGGTGACCTTCCCCGAGCGCCTGGTAGGCGATGTGAACGTCTCCGCTGTGGGCATAGCGTGTCTGGGGCCGACTGGCTTCTGACGCGCCGTCTGGGGCAGCCGGACGGTGGTCGAGGCCGGGGTCCTGACGAAGGATCCGCTCGTGGAGCTCGCGCAGTTCGGGACCCGGCTCGATGCCGAGTTGACCGGTGAGGGTTGCTCGCAGCTCCCGGTATGCGCGCAGGGCGTCGGCCTGGCGGCCGCATCGGTACAGGGCCAGCAGGCGCTGGCGCCAGAGCCGCTCGCGCAGCGGATGCGCAGAGGTCAGCGTTTCGAGCTCGGCGATCGTCTCGTGGTGGCGCCCGCACGCGAGCTGCGCCTCGATCCGCAATTCGATCGCAGCGAGCCGCTCCTCCTCGAGCCGCGCGCGTTCGGCGCTGACGAACAGAACGTCGCCCAGGTCGGCCAGCACCGGACCCCGCCACAGGCCCAGCGATTGATCGAGGAGCCCAACCGCGCCTGCGGCATCGCCGCCCGCGATCGCCTCGCGTCCAGCGGTCACTAGCCGTTCGAAGCGAAGGACATCGAGCTCGTCGGCATCGGCGCGGAGCACATAGCCTGGCGGTCGGGTGACCAGCCGGTCGGCCTCTCCCACGGAGCGAAGTGCCCGGCGGAGCTCGGATAGGCGGACCTGGAGGTTGGCCGCGCCTCTTTCCTGCCCGTGCTCGGGCCAGAGCGCGTCGACCAGCCGGTCGGTCGCGACGACGCGGTTGGCCTCGAGCAACAACATCGCGAGCACTGCGCGCGTCCGCGCGCCCCCCACGGCGACCGTCCGACCGCCGTGGGTCACCTCCAACGGACCGAGGACCTGGAACCGCAAAGTACGCAGACGGTCCACGAGCCGTCGCTGTACCGGATCCTCAGACTCTTGGCCGCGCTCGGCGTCTTCGTCCAGGACGATTCCGCAACATTCGGCCTGACCGTCGTCGGCGAACGCCTGCGTACCGACGCGCCCGCCGGACTGCGCTCATGGGCGACGTTCCTGGACGCGATCGACGCGGTACGCGGGTTCGAGCACATCCTCGACACGGTCCGCACCGGCCGCAGCGGATTCGAGACCGCGCACGGAACACGACTGTTTGAGTGGCTGGACCGCCACCCCGAGAAGTCCGCCGTGTTTGACGCGGCCATGTCCGAGCGAACCGCGGCATTTGCCTCTTCTGTCGCCACGGGCCACGACTTCTCCGATACGCGCACCGTCGTCGATGTCGGCGGAGGCCAGGCGACGTTGCTGCTCGAGATCCTCCGCCGGCACACCCACCTGGAAGGCGTTCTGTTCGAGCTGCCGGCGGTGGCGACTCGCGCCGGCGCTGTAATCGAGGAAACCGACGTCGCCGATCGCTGCCAGGCGATCGCCGGCGACTTCTTCTGTCGCGTTCCCGAGGGTGCCGACCGCTACGTCCTGGCAAATGTGCTGCACGACTGGAATGACACCGAAGCCACGACGATCCTGACCAACTGCCGCCGTGCGATGGCCAACCACGGAAGGGTGCTGATCGTCGAGCGCCGGATCCCACAACGAGACGACGATCCCGTCCCGGCTCTGCTGAGCGACATCAACATGCTCGTGATCACCGGCGGACGCGAACGCACCGACTCCGAGTATGCGCAGTTGCTTGACGCCGCCGGCCTCACGCTCGGCAGCATCAAACCAGCAACATTCCCCTACTGCGTGATCGAGGGCCTGCCGGCGCGCCGACAGCAGTAGCGAGGCCGCGGGGCGGAGCCGCTCAGTTCAGGACGCGCGATCGAAGCTCGTTGACGCTTCGGCGATTTTCATGAGAATTGCGCTGGCTTCGTCGATGGACGGATTGGGCTCGTTGACCCACCAGGTGGCGAGGGATTCGGCGGCACCTGTGAAGGCGTGGGCGAACGCTTCGTCGCCGAACAGGGTGGTGAGCATGCGGATGATTCGTTCGCGGAGCTCGGCTACTTCGCGGGCGATTCGAGCGTCGGTCGGAGCGGTGGTCTCCCCGTGTAGGACGGTCCAGCCTGCGCGGTGCTCCTTGACGTAGGTGAGGAAGGCCCGGAGTCCCGCGCGTAGACGCACTTCCGGCGACTCGCCCCGGCTGTCGGGGGCACGCACGTCGTCTACGAGTTCGCGGCCGGTCATCTCCAGGTAGGCGGCGTAGAGGCCCTCCTTTGATCCGAAGTACCGGTAGAGCATTGGCTTGGTGATCCCGGCAGCGCGGGCGATCTCATCCATTGAGCTGCCGTGAAAGCCGTGGGTGGCGAAGGCTTCACCGGCGGCACGGAGCATCAGGCGCTCGCGTTCGACGCGCGCGAGGCGTTCGCCGGGGATGGCCGTGCCGGGTCGCTTGCTCATCCGTTTCAGGGACATTACTCTAGGGTAACGTTACTTGAGAGTAACCTACGATGCGTAACCTAAATCCGAACGGGAGCGATCATGAGCCACGGCGTCGTTGATGAGCTGTTGGAGAAGACCAGATCCGGGGAGCTGCGCTCGCCGGTGTCGAGCACCTTCGGGATGAACCTGGTCGCCTTCGGCCGGGGCGAGGCGACCTACGAGATGGCCGCGCGCGCGGAGCTCGGCAACCCGCTCGGTGTCATCCAGGGCGGGGTCGTCACCGCCCTGGCCGATGCGGCCATGGCCGCGGCCACGACGTCCGTGCTCGAGGACGAGGAGATCGCGAAGAGCGCGATCACGACGGTTGACATCTTCGCGCGGTTCATCCGCCCAGTGAACGCCCAGAAGGTCGACACGCTTCGTGCGGAGGCGCGCGTGGTGCGGGCGGGTGGTCGTTTGGTGTGGGCCGAGGCCGATGTTCTCGCTGACGGCGAGATGGTGGGGAAGTTCGCCTCGACCGGCATCCGCGTCACGTTCGACGCCGCGAGCTACGTCGGCGAGCAGGGGGGAGAGTGATGAGCGAACCAGGAACCGAAGTCGCGGGTCGCTTCCTCGGCCCTGAGAACGTCGAGCGGGCAAGCGACTACCTCGAGCAGCTCGACCCCGAGCTGCACCGGTACATCATGGACTTCGTCTACGGCGAGGTCTACGCCGGAGACGTGCTCGACCCGAAGACGAGGGCGCTGTGCACGGTAGCCATGCTCGGCTGCCTCGGTGAGCAACTGCAGCTCGGCGTCTACGTGCGCGTCGCCCGCCGGCAGGGGGCGAGCGAAGAGGAGATCCGCGAGGTGCTGCGACAGGTTGCCGTCTACGCCGGCTTCCCCAGCGCGTGGAACGCGCTGGCCACGATGACCCGTGCGCTGGAAGATCAGCAGGCGCCGGCCAACGGAGAGGAGTCTGACCGATGAGCTTCACCCTTGACCTCAGTGATGAGCACGTTGCGCTACGCGACAAGGCCCATACCTTCGCTCGCGAGGTGATCCGTCCGGTCGCCGCGGAATATGACCGTGCCCAGGAGCTCCCCTGGCCGGTGCTGCAGGAGGCGGCGCGCCAAGGCCTGTATCAGTGGGAGCTGTACGCCCAGCTTTCGATGGACCCAACCGGCCTCTCGCTCCCGATCCTGATGGAGGAGCTGTTCTGGGGATGCGCCGGCATTGGACTGACCGTCGTCCTACCGGCGCTGGCCCTGGCGGCTATCCGCCAGGCCGCCACCAACGAGCAGCTCGTTGAGTGGGCGCCCCAGTGCTTCGGCACGCCCGATGACATCAAGCTCGCCGCCCTCGCCGTGACGGAACCGACCGGCGGCAGCGACGTGCGCTCGATCCAGACCCGCGCGCACCAGGACGGCAGCGACTGGGTCATCGACGGCCACAAAGTGTTCATCGGCAACGGCGGCATCGCCGACGTCCACGTCGTGGTGGCCACCGTCGATCCCGCCGCGGGGCACCGCGGTCAAGGCGTGTTCATCGTCCCGAAGGGAACCCCAGGCCTGTCGATGTTGCGCAAGCTCGACAAGCTCGGGTGCCGCGCCTCGCACACCGGAGAGATTCTGCTCGAAGACTGCCGCGTGCCCGGCGAGCATCTCCTTGGGGGCACCGAGCGCCTGCAGGAGCGCATCGCCCGAGGCCGCGAAGCCGAGCAGGGCCAAGAACCGGTCACCCCGGCCCAGGAAGGCAGCCCCGCGGCAGCCGTTCAACGGCGTACCTCCGCCGCCCTGGGAGCATTTGAGCGCACGCGCCCGATGGTCGCCGCCCAGGCCATAGGCATCGCTCGCGCCGCGCTGGAGTTCGCCCGCGACTACGCCGTCGGGCGCGAGGCCTTCGGGCAGCCGATCATCGAGAACCAAGGCATCGCCTTCCCGCTGGCCGACCTTGCCACCGACATCGACGCGGCCCGGCTGCTGACCTGGCGGGCCGCCTGGATGGCCGCCCAGCGTCGCCCGTTCGAGAACGCCGAGGGCTCGATGTCAAAGCTCAAGGCCTCGGAGACGGCCGTGCGCGCCTGCGAGCAGGCCATCCAGACCATGGGCGGCTGGGGCTACATCAAGGACTTCCCCGTCGAGAAGTGGTACCGCGACGCCAAGCTCTACACCATCTTCGAGGGCACCAGCGAGATCCAGCGACTGGTAATCGGCAGAGCCCTGCGCGCCCAGGCAAGCACCGAACCGCTCGACCAGCGGATGACTAACCCACGCTGAGCGGCCGATGGGACGGCCAGTGCGGCCGTCTTGCGAGAACCCACACCCGATCCGCGCCGATCCGGTATCCCTGTAGTGGTGCCGCTCCGATCCCCCGCCCAGCCGACGCCGCTGCGAACGCGCAACTACCGGCTCTACTTCTCGGGCCAGATGATCTCGGTGCCGGGAACCTGGCTCCAGACCGTCGCGCAGGCGTGGCTCGTGCTTCAGTTGAGCGCGAGCGGCAGCGCGCTCGGAGTGACGGTGGCGCTCCAGACCGTGCCGGTTCTGGTGCTCGGGGCATGGACCGGTTCGGTCGCCGACGCGGTCGACAAGCGCAAGCTGCTGGTGGCGACCCAGGCGACGCAAGGTGTGCTGGCGCTGGTGCTCGGGATCCTGGCTCTCACGGGCGTCGTGCAGCTGTGGATGGTGTGGGTCCTCGCGCTGTGTCTGGGCACGACCCGGGCGTTCGACACGCCCACGCGCCAGGCGTTCGTGTCCGAGCTGGTCCAAGGCCCGTCGTTGCCACGAGCAATCGGGATCAACTCGACGGTCGTCTCGGCCGCTCGCATGATCGGCCCCGCGGCCGGCGGAGTGATCATCGCTCTGTTCGGGGTCGGGGTGTGCTTTCTGCTCAACGCCGCGTCGTTTGTCGGCCCGCTGGTCGCGCTGTTGGCGATGGACGTGACCAAGCTGTACCGGCCCGAAGCGCGCGCCGCCCGAACTCCCGGGGCGGTCCGCGCCGGCCTCAGCTACGTGAAGCGACGCCGCGACCTATTGGTCCCGCTGCTGATGATGGCGATCATCGGGACGCTGGCCTACGAATTCCAGGTCTCGATCCCGCTGATGGCGCATTCGGCGTTCCATCTGGGCGCGACTGGCTTCGGGCTGCTGTACGCGGCGATGGGCGCCGGCGCGGTCGTGTCCGGTGTGACGCTCGCGGGCAAGGTGCCGGGCCGGGTGCGGACACTCGTGATTTCGGCCGCGGCGTTCGGGCTCGCGCTGGCCGCCTCAGCGGTGGCGCCCGGGCCGGTCGGCGCGGGGGTCGGGTTGGCGTTCGCGGGCGCGGCGAGCGTCGTGTACTCGTCGAGCACCAACGGCACGCTGCAGATCCGGGCTGATCCCTCGATGCGCGGACGCGTCGTCGCTCTGTACATCATGGCCTTCATGGGTTCGACCGCGATCGGCGGTCCACTGGTCGGCGCGGCCGGCCAGGTATTCGGACCGCGCGCGTCGCTCGGCGTCGGCGCGACGGGCTGCTTCGCTGCGGTCGTGCTGGCGCTGGCGTTCGGGCAGGGCGAGCGCCGCAGAGCGGGCGCCGCGTCCTCGAGGACCTCGGCGGCCGCCCCGGCCGGCCGCTAGTTGTGAGATCAGGCTGCTTTGGAGGGTTGGGTCAGGGCCTTGCTAAGAACCCCATGGCGCTGATCAAGCGGCGCCGGGCGCTGGCGCGGTGGCGGCCTTGAGTGCGTCGAGTTGGTGGCTTTGATGCTTCAGGACAGCGGCGATGACCTGCTCGAGGGTTCGTTGCTCGTCGCAGAACCTGAAGCTGTCCTTCGGTGGGATCGCGTCCAGCTGGTGGTCGGTCAGCGCGGCAATCCGACCGAGGGCGTCGCGCGAGGCTGAGAGCTGCGCGATGACGGCACCCGGATCGATGTTGTCGGCCGTGTACTCGTGGTGCTCGCTCGGTGCGTGCCCTTCTGACGTCCGGTCGCTGGCCTGGACGAATGCGGCGATCCGCTGGTAGTTGTCGGCCGTGTGCCGCGCGGACGCCCCGATCGTCCCGTCGCCGAGCTTCTCCCGGCCGGGGCACGGCTGTCGGAGTATGGCGTCGTCCGGTGTCGAGAGGAGGTCGATCAGCTCGACGATCTGGTCGTCGGCGGTCGCTCGAAGCTGTTTGCCGCGTTCAGTCATTGACGTTCCCTTCGGGTTCGGCTCAGTGAGGGGCATGGACGGTGTGCCCACGATCGGCCGGTGTGTTCCCGGACCGGTACTTCTCGGGGTCGCGTTCGAACGCGTGCAGGCAGCCGGTCGAGCAGAAGTAGTACGTCTCGCCTCCGAATTCCCCGGTGAGCGCCTTTTCGCGATCGACCTTCATCCCGCACACCGGGTCGGTCGCTCCGCGACGGGCGGTGAGCCAGAACAGGACGGCGAAGATCGCGACGCCGAGGACGTTGAGCGCGAGCTTGTAATCGATCTGGATTGAGCTGAAGATGTCGGCGCGGGTGGGGCGCGGTCCGTTGGGGATCAGCCCGAGCGCGCTGAAGATGGCGTCGACGATCAGCGCGGCGAGCACCATCGTGACGAACATCAATGCCGTGATCCGAACCGTGAATGTGGTGCCGTAGTACTTGCGGTAGATCGCGAGGATCGGGAGGATGATCAGGTCGGCGAACAGGAACGCGAGGACGCCGGCGAAGCTGATGCCCCCGCTCCACAGCACCGCGGCCAGCGGCACGTTTCCGACCGAGCAGACGAAGCTGAGCACGGCTATCACGGGCCCGATCAGCGCACCCCACAACGTCTGCACGAGCTTTGGGGAGCCCGTCAGGAAGAGGCTGTTGAAGAAGCCGTTGCCGAGCTGGGCGATATAGCCGGCGAGTAGGAAACCGATCGTGATCTCCTTCCAGAGCATCTGCCAGTCGCCGCGGAAGTTGTGCGCGACGTCCGACCACGCCCGCACCGAGGTGAGCCGCTCACGCCATGAGAGTTGCTCGCCGGCCGTGTGGTGCTGGTGGCCGGTGTCGGCCTCGATTGCGTGCTCGCGGGCCTGCTGCTCGAGCTGGCGGCTGACGAACAGACGCAGCAGCACCGTCATCAGCACGATCATCACGATCCCGCCGACGTACTCGGCGATCGTGAACTGCCAGCCGATCAGCACCCACAGGACCAGGCCGAGCTCCCACACGAGGTTCGTCGAAGCGAGCTGGAACGCGAGCGTCGCGGCGCCACTCGCCCCTTTCTGGAACAGGGATTTCGCGATTGCGATCGCGGCGTAGGAGCACGACGAGGAGGCGGCCCCAAGGCCAGTCGCCCAGCCGACCGAACGCGCGCCGGAGCCGCTCATCAGCCCCTCAATCCGCTCGCGCGGCACCCACGCCTGCACGATCGCGGAGATCGCGAACCCCAGCACCAGCGCCCACCACACCTCCCACGCCATCAGGAACGAGTCCCGCAGGCCGTGCCAGATCACGTCGAGCACGCTCATAAGAACGAGACTAACAGATACCCCTAGGGGGTAGAGGTAAATGGTAGAGTCTGGGATATGCCGAAGACTCAGACGCCCACCCGGGGCTACACCGCCACCAAAGACCAGCTGCTCGCGCGGCTGGCGCGAATCGAAGGTCAGATCCGCGGGATCGAGGGAATGGTCTCCGACGACCGGTATTGCATCGACATCCTCACCCAAATCAGCGCCGCCCAGGCGGCGCTCGACAAAGTCGCGCTCGGACTGCTCGACGGACACGCGCATACCTGCGTGATCGGCGCGGAACCTGGGCAACAGGACGAGCGGACCGAAGAGATGATGGCCGCCGTCGGGCGCCTGCTAAAACGCGGCTGACGCACCCGGTGTCCTCGTACCGGACGCGAGACGATCATGCTTCCGGGGGCGAGCCGGCGTGCAGCGCGTCATGTGCCTCGGGTTCGGTCGCGTAGCCGCGCAGGCTGGTGATCTGCCCGTTGTGGACCTCGGCGATCAGGAACCGCTCCGGCGGCATGAGTTCGTCGTCGTCCGCACGGAGCACGTGCGCGAGGACGCGGTCGCCTGCTTCGACGAATGCGCTGACCGACACCTTGCTGCTGGCGAGCAGGCCGATCCGCATCCGTTCGAGCGCTTGGGCGCGTCCATGGCAGCGGGGAATCTGGCCGTCCTCGTCGGCAAGTCCCTGCCAGTCGATCTCTGCCGCAAGCATCGATCCGAGATCGTCGAACCGTCCCTCGGACACGGCCGTGAACGCTGCCGTCACGGTTCGCATCGCGGCGCCCGTCTGCGTCGTCGGGACTGGGTGGTCCGCTTCGTCGGTCAACGGGGGGTCCGGGTCTGATTGCCCGAGTGCCTCGAGCAGATGCTGCGCTTCGTGTTGGCCGTGGTGCTCGGCCCATCCCGCCGGGGTGGCGTCATACCCCGTGTCGTGGATGTTCGGGTCAGCGCCGTGGTCGAGCAGCAACTTGATCACGGGCAGGTTTCCGCGCATCGCGGCCTCGTGCAGCGGCGCGGTCCGAGACCGGGCGTTGACGTCGAACCCCAGCTCGATCAGCAGCACGACCGCCTCATAGCGGTTCTGCTCCGCCGCGCGGACCAGCTGGTCGGGGCACCGCTCGATCGCGCGCTGGCGCAGGCCGGGATCAGCCGCCAGCAGCCGCTCCACGGTGCCGCGATCGCCGGCCATCGCGGCCGCGACCAGCTCGTCGACCGCATCATGCTCCCAGAATGCGCCCGCGTCGACCAACAGGGACACGACGTCCATGTGACCCGCGAGTGCCGCCTCCTGCACCGGCGAGCGTCCCTGATAGATGGGGTGCTTTGACCCGCGACCCTCGGGATCCACGCCGCGGGCGAGCAGCCGGCCTACCCGGCCAGTGAGCCCGTGACCGGCCGCGGCCATCAGCAGGTCCTCGAGCATCTTCCGGGGTGAGTCCTGCCGCTCGCCCAGCAGCTGCCGCCACGGCCCACCGTCGCCAGTGCCCAGCCCGAACTCGAAGAGCAGCTCGAGCCAGTCCTCTTGCGGGTCTGGGCCCCAGCCGCGGTTGTAGAGCGCCTGCCCATCGTTCGCGTCAGCGCCGGCCTCCAACAGGAGACGGGCGAGCGCGAGCGCGTCCCGGTGCGCGGGAGACGCGCCCTCCCCACTCCCGAGCGCGCCGGTCAGCGCGGTGAACGGCGGCACGAGCCCCTCCCACAGATAACCCGCGTTCGGATCGGCACCGTGATCGAGCAGCAGGCGCGCCACGTCGAGTGCCGAGCGACCTGGACCTGGAGCATCGACCCGCGAGTAGGTCAGGTAGAGCAATGGCTCCCACGCGTACGGGCCGCCCTGCGTCCTGGCGCGCTCGGGGTCCGCATCGAGCAGCCCTCGCGCCGCACCGGCATCGCCGACCGCGGCGACGGTGTAGATGTTCGCCGCCGCCAGCCACGGGTTGGCATCGAGCAGCTCACGCGCCTGCTGCCAGCGGGCCGGATCGTCATCGCCGTAGTTCAGACAGGCGAGCCGTAGGAACTCGTCGGCCAGCGCGCCGTCATCGGCGACCGGCTGACCAATCGGCTGCTCGTGCGGGGATCGCGAGTATCGCTCCACCAGCTCGAGGTGCGACTTGAGCTTCGCCCAGCTCGGGAAGTCGAACCGGCGCGCGATGACCAGCAGGGCATCAGCGCGGGTGAAGGCAGCGAGCTCCGCGGACCCCGGACGCGCCGTGGCCAGGCGGGGGTGAAACTCGTTGACGACGTCGGCAGCGCCGGCATCGCCGGCTCGGACTGCTCGCTGGAACGACTTGGCGCCGTTCTTCAGCTGCTCGAGGTTGGCGTTGCCGGGAAGACCGCGGGGTGGCACTAAGGCCTCCTTCCGTTCGCGCCCGGAGTCCGCAATCTCGGGCCGGAAAGGAGACACCGACCACAAGCAAAGCCAAGGTCAGGTGGGCTTCGCCCTCTCCGCGGACCGGTGACGCCCTGTGCGCTAGCCGATCATATCTCCCTACGGCCGGCAGCCGACGGACAGCGGGAGGGGGGACGGACTCACGCCCGTCCCCTCCCCCGTCGCCGGGTTAGCTGCTCTGACTAGAAACCGAAGCCGGTGATCAGACCGGCGAAGTTCGGCGTGCCGATCCCGGTTGCCTCGTCATAACCCGGGGTCACCGGGTAGAAGCCGTTGTTGTTGCTGACCTGGTGGAAACCAGTGATGTCGTGGAAGTCAGTGGCGTCTGTATAGCGGTTGTCGAACAGCGCGTAGAGGAGATAGTTGGCGTTCCCGGACCGGTGACCGTGGAAGGCGTCCCGATCGCTGAAGAGAGCCGCTAGGAGCGGCGCGGAGAGGCTGGTGCCACCGATGTGGAACCACCCGGGAGCGCCTGGGGTCTTGGTGAGTCCGAAGCAGGCGCTCCCGTAGGGGACGCCGGTCGGGTTGTTGGGCGAGACGTAACTCGACCCGGTGCAGTACTCCGCGTAACCGGTTAGCGGATCCGCGTCGGCCGAGATGTCCGGCACCTCGCGGCACGGTTGGCCCGTCGCCGCGAGAGCGCAGTTGCTCGGGCCGGAGACAGTGTCGGGGTTGATGACCCCGGGGCCTCGCTGGTAGTTCGGCATCGGCCAGAAGATGCTGTGACCACCTCCCCCCGCACCGAAGTTGTCGCAGTTGATGATGCCGGGGGAGCTGGCGGTCGACGAGTCATTCCCGCTGCAGACGTCCAGCGTGTTCCACACCGCCTCGGTCCCGTACGGATAGCTCGGGTTGGGGTTGCTCCCCGGGTCGAATGACTCGAACGAGGTGCCGCCGGCGCTGGTCACCCATGGCTGGCTCGCCGGGTCGAGGGACTCGAGCGGAGCGTAGTCGCTGAAGGTGCCATCCCTGAGGCACTCGAAAGCACCGGTGTCGCCCGACGATGAGAAGAGGCTCTGGCCCTGCGCCGCCATCTGCTCGAAGATGAGGTTCTCGGCCTCGGCGTAGGCCAGGCCCGCATCCGGCTCGCACTCGCCCCAGCTGGAGCTGATGGAGTCGGCGACATCCTGGTTGGCGATGGTTGCGTACTGATCCAGCTCGGTCTGGCCGGTGAAATCGTTTGGTGAGTTGTAGACGCGGACCGAGTTGGCGTCCGGCGCGATCGACAGCTCCTGTTCGATGTCGGCCTCGACCTCGTCATCACCACCGTAGCCGTAGACGCACGTATCCCCCACCGGGCACTGCTTGGTATTCGGCGCCAGCGGTCCGCCGTCGACATTGATGTCGACGAGGCGCGCGGAGTAGTGAGAGCCGTAGAACGTGTGCGCCCAGGTCGTGATGTCCGAGTGGTTATACGCGGAGAGCTCAAACACGGCCACGGTGGCGCCGGCGCCCTTGGCACGCGGTCCCGCGTTGGGGGCGTTGTAGATGCTGTTGGTCTGCGATGGGGTCAGGCCGCTGCAGCCCGGCCCGCCGCCATAGCCGTTGAACGGGCCATTGGCCGGGATCGCTTCGAGCTGAGCGAGGGTCGTCGGATACGGAATCTCACAGCTCGGCTCCCCCCCTCCATGTCCGGCAGAGCCCGCCGGGGCGGCCTCAATGCTCGTTTGCGACTGCAGCCGGACCGTGTTGGTCAGCCCCACCACGCCGAGCACGCTCGACGCAAGGCTGGCGGGCACCGAGGCCGGCGTGGCGTTCGAATAGAAGCTCACGCCCTGGGCGTTGCGGTAGTTGTCGACGGTGGTCGCGAAGGCCGTATCGATCTGGGCGCTGCTGCCGATCGCCCGAAGCAGGAAGGGCGTCAATGTCCGCTGGACCGTCAGCCCGTCGCCCTGAAGGTACGCGGTTGTCGCCTGCACCGTGGCCTGCGACGGGGCGAACTGGGAGTCGAACTGACCCGCAGCGAGCCAATGGCCGTAGTCAGCGCTCCCCGGTGTGTAGAGGCCGTTGAGCAGGGAGCTGAGGCCCGCGTCGTTTCCCGGCTTCAGCACCACCTCGACGCTCATCTGACCGGTCGACAGCTTCCCGGTCTTGGTCGCGCTGGTGGCAAGGTAGCTGCCCCGGATCTGGGCCATGCTCTGCGCGGAGATATGAGCCCGCACCTTTGCGCTGGGCGCCGATGCCGCCGCCCCGGCCGGCACGACGAACGCGAGCGCCACCGCCGAAACGAGCCCCGCCAAAAACCCCGACCCAAACCGTTGAACAGAACCTAACGGCCTCATCGTCACGTCCTCTCTGACTCCCTCGCCACACCCTGATGTCGCCTCGAGCGTCTGAGCGCGCTCGCGGCGGACGGCAGCATATCCCTACACCCAGCCGCCGACAAGCCGACAACTCCCGGCCAGGCCCAACCGCCAGCGCCCCCACCCGGCCGGCCAGGCCGTGAGGCCGGGGCCAGCCGGGAAGTAGGCGCCTGGTTCAGTGGGAGGCGGTGGCGGCGAGTGCAGCTTCGGCTGCCGAGCTCCGGCAAGCGGTTCTAGTCCGGCTGATGGAGAGCCGCCAGTTGTTGGATCCGTTTGGCTTCATCGTGTACGCGCAGCTGAGTCGCGCTGAGCTCTCCCCGGTCGGGTCGTGATCGCTTGACTCGAGGGCCTCGCAGCCTGGCGGCATCGGTAGGCTTCTGTGAGTGACGCCGCCGCGGCTCTACTACATGCCGCGCACCCGGTCGAGCCGCGTGCTGTGGCTGCTGGAGGAGATCGGCGGACCGTATGACTTGACTGAGATCGGGCGTGCAGAGCGCCAATCTGACGAGCACCTGGCGCGACACCCGCTTGGACGCGTCCCAGCGCTCCAACTCGGGGACGGCACGACGATGTTCGAGTCCGCGGCGATTTGCCTCCAGCTGGCCGATCTGAACCCGGACGCTGGCTTGATAGGTCCCGTCGGCTCGACCGAGCGAGGACTCGTCTACCAATGGGTTCTGTTCGCGGTCACCGAGCTCGAAGCACCGCTGTTTCGCTGGATTCGCGAACTCGGCGAAGGGGTCACCGACTCTCCGGCGCACGACCGCTTCACTGCAGCGGCCATCGCCATGCAATCGGTGCTCGCCGACCACGACTGGCTCGTCCAGGATCGCTTCAGCGTCGCCGACGTGATGTGCGGGAGTGTGCTCCAGGGAGCCAACGCGCGGGAGCTGCTCCGACCGTGGCCGGAACTCGAGTCCTACGTGCAGCGCGGCGAGGCACGCCCGGCGTACGCGCGGGCCGCTGCGATCTCGGATCGCCCCCGCGCCTAGCGACAGCTGCTCACCGCGCTGACTGGGTGCCGTGCCGGCGCCATCGATCGGTGACACTCGAGTGAGTTATCCCGCGGCCAGCAGGTCTGACTTGTGCGCGGTGGCGTGGATCACTCGTCGCAGCGCATCGACGGCGGGGCGCGGGCGGTCATCAACCCACGCGACCACGACATCGGCGTACTCGTCCCTCAACGGCACGAACACCACGCCAGTGTCGCGAAGGGTTCGAGCGGAGAGCGGCAGACGGGTCACGCCGACGCCGGCGGCGACGAGCGCAAGCAGGCTCTGGACGCTGCTGCCACGCTGAACGACGTTCGGGGAGAATCCGGCGGCGGCGAAGTCGTGGTCGTACTTGCGATGCCACGGTTCCCACGAGGCGCGTGGAGTGAGAACCCAGGGCTCGTCGGCTAGGTCGGCCAGGTCCAACTGCTCGGCGCCGGCTAGCCGATGTCCCGCGGGAAGCACGACACCCACGGGTTCTCGCAGAATGCGCTCGATGGTGAGGTCATCGACGAGTGGCGGGCGAGTCAGGCTGGCATCCAAGCGACCATCACGGAGTCCTTCGACGAGTCGAGCGATCGGAAGATCCTCCGTGGTCAGGGCGATCTCTGGGTGAGCTTCGGCGAATGCTCGCACCACCGGAGGCACGACATAGTTGGCAACCGACGGTAGGAATCCGATATGGAGGCTCTGGCGCTCGCCGACCGCGAGCCGGCGCACACGGTCGAACGCTCGGTCTGTGCGGGTGAGCAGTGGTCGCGCCTCGCCGAGCAGGGCGGCACCGACATCGGTGAGCTGGACACCACGCGATCCACGGACGAAAAGCTGTGCTCCGACCTGGCGCTCCAGCGCACGGATCTGCTCTGACAGCGACTGCTGAGCGACCGGAATTCTCGCAGCCGCTCGCGTAAGACTGCCCTCCTCAGCGACAGTCACGAAGTAGCGCAGCTGCCGGAGGTCGAACGACACAAGGCGAGTCTAGCTACAGGCTCTTCCTGTGGCCAGACAGGAGCTTGATGTTGTCGATCACGATCGGCTCACCCTACGTTCAAGCCATGTACGAGAACACATCACCTCGCGCCTGGCTGATCACGGGCGCCTCATCAGGCTTCGGGCTGGCACTCGCCCATGCGGCTCTGAGGGTGGGCGACCAGGTCGTTGCCACCGCGCGAGATCCGGAGACGCTCAAGGCACTCGTGGACGAAGCGCCCGATCGGGTGGCGGCGGTTCGCCTCGACGTGACACGCCCGAACGAGATCGCCGCCGCTGTAGCCGGCGCTCTGGACCGCTTCGGCCGCATCGACACGCTCGTCAACAACGCCGGATACGGCACGGTCGGCGCTATCGAAGAGTTGGACATCGACGAGCTCACCACGCTGCACGAGACGATGTTCCTCGGCCCTGTCAGGCTGATCCAAGCCGTCCTGCCGGGGATGCGCGAACGGGCCAGCGGCGCGATCGTGCAGATCAGCTCGATGGGCGGTCAACTAGCCCCCGCCGGCTTCGGCGCCTACTGCTCAGCCAAGTTCGCGCTTGAAGCGATCTCAGAGGCACTCGCCAGCGAGATCGGCCCGCTCGGCATCCGTGTACTGATCGTCGAGCCAGGAGCGTTCCGCACCGGGTTCGGCGCGGAACGGATGCATCGCACCAGCACGATCATCGACGACTACGCCGCGACAGCGGGAGCCACCCGCATGGTCGTGGACCAGATGGACGGTTCGCAGCCCGGCGACCCTGACAAAGCAGCAGCCGCGATCCTCGAGGCAATCAGCGCACCCCAGCCGCCTCTGCGACTCGCACTCGGCGGCGACGCGGTAGACGCGATCCGCGGCAAACACGACCAGCTGCGCGCCGACCTGGACAACTGGGAAGACGTCAGCCGCTCGACCATGCTCGGTGAGCGGGCCGCGTAGAGACCAACGGCAGCGAGACGAAGCCCACACGCCATCTGCCTGCCTTCGCTTCGAACGCCGCGCTCGCTGGGATCAAAGTCCACGGGCGATACCGGGGGATCGCGCCCGTCTGATGTCCGTATAGACAAGCGCGACCAGCGCGGCTGCGCCGACCGCCAAGAGGAGTGGGTAATTCTGCCATCCGCGATAGCGGAAGATGATTCGGTGTGCGCCCGCTGGGACGGTCGTGGCGACGAGCGCGGGCGCCACCATCTCGGTGCGCTGCCGGCGTCCGTCGACCGTCGCCGTCCAGCCAGGGTCGAACGATGCGCTGAGCACGACGACTCCGGCCCGGCGCATCCGCACGCTGGCCGCCACCAGTCCCTGCTGCAGCTTGTCGGACTCCGCGAGCACCGTCCCGGCCGGCGTCGCGGGCGACGGTTGCGGTAGCCGGGGTTCGCCGCCACCGGGCTGACCGTACGCGACGCGAAGGTAGTCGCCGGCCTGCGCGAGACGCGAATTCAGCAGCGGGATGCTCCGCATACCGATGTCGCTGCGGTCGGCCGACAGTGTGCCGATGATCGTGCCCGCGTGCAGGACGCCGCCGGCGCCTGGCAGCGTCCACAGCGAATAGGGGCCGGCCCGGAGCTCGAGCCGGGCGGGGACGGGAGGTCTGGACCCGGTGGGGATGATGAGGTAGTGGATCCCGAACAGCCGGTAATCGCCCGGGTTGCCCTCATCGAAGTAGTACTCGGGATCGGTCATCAGCGACGCCGTCCGCAGCGTGTAGCCGACCTCGTCGACGTCGCGGCTCTCCAGGTATTTGAACACGGGCACCGCGCCGACGGTGAAGTCCTGGCCCCAGTTCGACGGCATCCCAGCGTACGTCCGCCCGCCGCCATCGCGCTCGATCACCGCGACGAGGCGATCGACGTTGGTGCCCTCGGTATCGTCCGCGTGGCGCTGGGCCGCGATCGCGGCACCGTCGTGACGGTCGTAGGCGCCGATCTGAAGCCAGGCAGGTGCGAGCACGGCGATCGCTGCAACGACCACGGCCGCGGGGAACACACCGGATGGCCAACGCGGGACTCGGGCTCTGAGCAGCCGCACGCAGCCGGCCGCCAGCCACGCCGCCCCGCGACCGGCGAACAGCAGCGCGGCGAGTTGCACGCCCATCATGAAGCGGCGGAAGAAGAGGTCGGCGCTGCCCGGGATCAGATCGACGAGCGACCCGAACGTCGTGCGGCCGAATGCGAACAGCAGGCAGACCGCGAGCGCGACCAGCAGGGCGCGGGCGTCGGCGTCCGAGGACCACGCAAGCCACGCCAATCCGAACCCGAGCGCGGCGAACACGGTCACGACGGGGAGCCGGCCGTGGTCGAGCAGCTGCCCGGAGATCAGCCAATCCAGCACCTGACGCGCGCCGTACCCGTTGACGAGTCCGGTGTTCTGCAGCGGCTCGTTGACTGCCGCCCAGCCCCGCTGCGCCACAAGCGGGACGATCACCCACGCCGACGCGAGCAGCGCACCGCCGAGAAGGACCGCGGCTCGCCCCAACCGGGTGATGAGCGGCCTGCCGGCGACGAGCGGCCAGACGAGCAGCACCGAGAGCGCCAGATAGCCGGTCTGGAAGTGCAGCGCGACGGTGAGCGCGGTCAGGAGCACAGCTCGGAAGTAGCCGCGCCCGTCGCGGATCGCCCGCCAGCTGTAGCCCCACGCGAGCGGCAACGTCCACGACGCCCACAGCTGCGTCCAGACGCCGAACCCCGTCCACACGTAGGCGTGCTGCTCATAGCCGACCCCGGTGGCGCTCACCAGAAACGGGGCCATCACGGCCGACGCGGACGCCGCGGGCCTGCCCGCCCCGAACGCGCGGGCCGACAGGTAAACGCTGATCGGCCAAAGCGACAGGAGCAGGTAGGACGACCAGCGAAACGCGACGTCTGGCCCAGTCAGGAGACCAACCGCACCGGTCAGGATCGCGGGGAGGCTCTGATAGTGCACGAACTGCGGCGACCCCTCACCGAGGAAGGGGAACCAGCTCGTAAGCGGCAGGTGTCCGGCGCGCAGCTGTGACGTCGCGAACCGCACCATCTGCTCGTGCATCGAGCTGTCGTCGAGGTAGGGGACCCGGATCGTGAGCGCGCGAAGACTCACGAGGTTCCAGCAGACCGTGGCGGCGACGAGCAGCCACGGCCACCACGAAGCGGTCCGGCCCCTGACGTGATTCGGGGGCCGGACCGCCAATCTCGTCGTCGCCGATGCCCGCGCGGGGCGGGCGTCGGTGACGGTCATCGGATCAACTGTTACCGCTATTGCCCGTGTACCCGCGTAGCGTTGACAAGCTGGTGGTAGCCGGGTACACGCCGCATGCGGCAAGGTGCCAGGTGCCTACGCCTGTGTTATCGCCGGTCTGGCCCGGGCTGATGACCTCCGTGCCGTTCGGGCCGTCGAGAACCTTTACCGTCGGCCCCGACACACCCGGGCGCGGTGTACAGGTGACCGCGCCAGGGACGGCTGCCGCCCCCGAAGCCATCTGGATGCCGATCTGCTCGTGGGTTCCCATTGCGGCGAGCTTGGCGTTCACCTGCGGAAGCGACGAGTTGATGTTGAGATGCACCAACACCGAGCCGTCGCTGGCCCTCGTGATGGCGAACGCCGGTGTGGTTGCCGCGGTCCCGCCGAGGGCGAGCACGACCGCCGCGGCGATGCCCGCGAGCGCGAGCGTGCTGCCCGCGAGAATGCGCGGACGCAGGTGTTTACGCCGTGGCCGCCCGGCGGAAGCCGGGCGCGCGGCTCGCTCCTCACGCGCCAGGTCGATGGTGGTGCTGGCGCGCAGCGCTTCCCCCAGGCGCTCCAGGTCGGGATCGAAATCGAGACGGGTCATGAGTCGTTCTCCTTGAATGGGGTGAGTTGCCGTTTGAGGGCTTTCAGCCCGCGGTGGACGCGAACCCGCGCAGCGGCGGGAGTGGTGCCGAGTGCGCGAGCGATGTCTGGGTACTCCAGGTCCTGCAGCACGCGCAGGCGCACGGCTTCGCGCTCGTGCGCCGGCAGGGTGTCGAGCAGCTCGTCGGCTCCGTCGGCCCACGTGCTCTCGGGCACCGAATCCTCCACGGACTGCGGACGGTCAAGCCGCTCCTGCAGGCCGAGGCGCTCGGTGGCACGTCGCTCGAGCGCGCCGCGGCGGATCGACATCAGCAGCACGTTGCGCGCAATGCCATAGACCCAGGGCGCAGCCGAGCCGTTGGCCTCGTCACGGAACCGGGCGCGGACAAGCCACGCCTGGGCGAAGGTCTCGGCCGTGAGATCGAGCGCCGTCGCCCGGCTGCCGGTGCGGCGCACGAAGTACTCATGCACCGCCTGGGCGTAGCGTTCGTACAGCTCCCGGAACGCGTCGGGATCGTGGCGCGCGGCGGCGAGCAGCGAGGCGTCGCTGGACACAGCCGGCGCGGGGAGGGTGGGTGAAGATGTCATCGGGGGGTTCATTGCACGACCTCCGCCCAGTGTTACCGGCTCACGCGGTCGCCGTCGTCGAGGAGGCGTAGTCGGGCCGCAGTAGGACCTGGGCGATCTAAGGCCCTCTCCAGCAAACGCGGCTGTCAGTTCGGGCGGCGGTTAGAGCGCCGAAGCTTCAGCAGCCGACTCGGCCGGGGAGGTCAGTCGGAACCCCGGCGAGATCAATGAATCGCGAGGCGAAGGTCATGAAGCGCTGCACGTCCGAGAAGTTCGAGACGAGTCCGAGCGAGGCGCGGATTGCGCCTCCGGAAGGCAGGCCGATCGCATCGACGTAGTCATCGAGGGTCATTGCTGCGGCGAACTCACCCCCGAGGAGCGTCTCGCGGGAGATGGTGAACGCCAACTCGCCGGCCCCGGGGTTACAGAAGCAACCTGTGCGCAGGGAAACGTTGTGCTGGGCGGCAACGCGGTCGACATATCGCTCGTCGACGATACTGCCGTCGGGATGGAGGAAGTTGAAGGCGATTGTTGCGCCTCGCTGCTGCCACGATCGCGGACCATAGATGGTGGTGGCCGGCGCACCATTCTCGTGGCGCATGCCACCGAGCTGGTCGAGCAGCCATTCGCCGAGCGCGGCGACACGCCCATGGATTGTGTTGATGCCGACGCGGTCGAGATATCGCAGCCCAATCTCGACTGCCGGCAGGTTGAGATAGTCGACCGTGCCGTCCTCGAAGTGCGCGGCACCAGCGGCTGAGTGAAAGTATTCGCGCTGCACGAACGCCGCGACGATCGTGCCGCCTGAGAACCACGGCCGCTCCAGCTTCTCGAGCGTCTGACGACGCGCCAACAGACAGCCCACTCCGGTTGGCCAACCGAACATCTTGTAGAAGGAAATCGCCACAAAATCCGGATGCACGACACTCAAGTCCAGTTGGTTCGTCGGCACGTATGCAGCCGCGTCAAGCAGCACATCCCAACCGTGCGCCTGTGCGAGCCCGATCCATTCGAGTGGGTGCTGCACGCCGGAGAAGTTCGACTGCGCTGGGTAGGCAAACAGGTTGTGGTGATCGCCGACCGTATCCGTCAAATAACGGGGAAGCAATCTTTCGTCGACCCGCAGATCGGGCGCGACGCTCGGGACGTAGGTCGCCTCAGCACCGCGCGCGCGCGCGAACTCGCGGATGCCGTTGACCGAGTTGTGATTATCGAAGGTGAGCAGGAACCGATCACCCGAGCAAAATGGATATGCCTCCCCCACGAGTCGCAGCGCTCCGGTCGCGTTTGGGGTAAAGATGGCCACGTACTCCTCCGGCGAGGCTCGGAAGAACTCCAGCACGTAGTCGCGCGCGCGATCGACAAGTGCGCTGCTGGCCGCCGATGTCGGATTGATCGAGTGAGGGTTGCCGAACACGCCGGATTCGAGCACGTCGACATGGGCTGCCACCTGGGAGCTGCCGAACATGCCGCCCCCGGTGTAGTCGAGATACACGTGACCGTCTCGATCCAGCCGCGCGAAGTCCTCTGAGCGAAGGTCGTCGAGCACTGCCGTTTCGGCGTAGCCGGGGTGCGCGCGGCGAAACGAGGCTTCCGTTTCGGCGGCCTGGTCCTCCTCCTGCGCGCCCACTGCCACATCGACATGCTATCGGCCCGAGGGTCACCCGGGAAGCCCGAGCGCTGCTCGCTTGACCGGCGGACGGGCCACCGGCATGATCGCCACTCATGTGCCGCGTCCTCGCCTACCTCGGCCAGCCGATCGAGCTCGCGAACGTACTGTTCGCGACCGACAACTCGCTCGTGCGCCAGACGCACGAGCCGCGGATGACCTCGATGTTGAATCTGGCGGGGTTCGGCCTCGCAGCCTGGGACCCACGCTCGGCGCACCCGACCGAGCCGTTCCTCTACCGGTCGATGACGCTCCCGGTGTTCGATGCGAACCTCCGGAGCCTGGCCCACAAGCTCGCGCCGACGTGCGCGATCGCTCACGTGCGCGGAGTTCAGCTCGACAGCCCCGAGCGGCTGAGCGAGACCAATCTGCACCCGTTCCGGCTGCGCGACACCGGCATCGCGTTCGCGCACAACGGTCACCTGCGGGAGTTCCGGCGGATGCGGTTCGCGCTTGTCCCGCACATCCATCCGGAGCTGCTAAGTCGGATCGACGGCACGAGCGACTCCGCCTGGCTGCATGCTCTGTTCCTGTCGCAGCTCAACGACCCGGCCGCCGTGCCCGGCCGCGAGGACCTGTTCGACGCGACCGTGAGGACGCTAGAGATCGTGCGCGAGGTCCGTGCCAGCCACGGCATCGAGACCTCCTCGCCGACCAACCTGTTCATCGCGCCCGGGGAGACAATCGTGGCCACCCGCTTCAGCTACGACTTTGGCTGGTACCCGGCCGCCGACTCGCTGCTCGAGGTCGACCTGCCATTCGTCAGCCTGTGGTTCACGTTCGGGGAGGCGTTCGGGCCGAACGGCGGCGAGTGGATGATGAACGGCGAGGGACCCACCCGTTCGCTGCTGGTCGCTTCCGAGCCATTGACGGCCGACTCATCCACCTGGCTCGAGGTGCCGGAATATGCGCTGCTGCTGGCCACGCGCAGGGGAGACGAGCTGGACTGGGAGCTGCGTGACCTCGACGTCTGACCCGCTGCTGGAGGAGCTGCCGCTGCTGGTGGGTCTGGAGCTGCGCGGGCTGGCGGAGGAGCTGTCTCCGGTCGAGCTCGAGGCCGGGCAGGAACTGTGGCGACAGGGACACGCTGCCGACGGCCTGTACATCGTGCTCGCGGGGAGGCTGACGATCAGCGTCCGGCTGCCAGGCGGGCGCGACTCGGAGCTCGCGGAGGTCGGGCCGCGGAGCGTAGTCGGAGAGATGGCCCTGCTCGACAGTGGAACGCGCACCGCGGGCGCCCGGGCGATCGAGCCGACCCGGCTGCTGCGTCTGGCCCGTCGCGACTTCCATGCCCTTGTCGCCCGGCACGATCCCGGTGCGCGGGCAGTGCGCCGGAGGCTGCTCGAAATCGCGTGCAGCCGGCTGGCGGCGCGACACCAGGTGCTCGCAGAAATGCTGGATGGGAAGCGGCTCACCACCCGGGCGGCGCGCGGCGAGCCGGCGCCGTCTCCGGATCCCGTCTACCTGCTGCGGCTGTCGTTCTTCCGTCAGTACGGGCCCCCCGAGCTCCAGGCGCTGCTCGAACGCGGATCGGTCGAGCGCGTCGCGCCGGGAACAGTGCTGGTCGCGGAGGGCGAGTGGTCGCCCGGTCTGCTGGTGACGCTCAACGGAGCGGTCGAGGAGGCGATCCGCCGGGACACCGACACGATCCGTGCGGCGCTGCTCGGGGCCGGCCGCGCGTTCGGCCACGCAGCGCTGCTGGCGGGACGCACCGCCACGGCCGACGCAGTAGCGCGCGAGCGCTCGGTGGTGCTGGTGATCGACGCAGATCAGCTCGACCGCGAGCTGGCCGACGACGCATTCGCGACCGCGACCGAGGCGCAGACAATCGCGGGGCTGCGCCAGGCCCAGCGACCGCAGCCGCGGCTGGCGGCGGCCTGCTCGGGCGTCGACCGATGCGCTACCAGCGCCGGTCAGCCAGCGCCACCGCGCGGAATTGTGACGAACCCCTGCACGATCGGACCGGGGCACCCACGGGCGTAGGCTGTTCGGATGGAGTCGTTGCCGATGGCCGCGGGAGCATGCTCGCTGGACGACGAGGAAATGCGTGCACAGCTTGCCCGGTATCGCGCTGTCGGCGCGGGCGCAGAGCTCCTCCAGCGGAGCAGGCAACGACTCGTCATCCGAGTGGGCGACGCTGCCTCAGACCTCGTGGTCGAAGAGCTCGTCGCGGTCGAGAGGCACTGCTGCCCCTTCTTCGACCTAACGTGGGAGCAGAGGCGGCGACGCCTCTCGATTGCGGTTTCCGGGCCCGCGGAGGAGCCAGCGCTCGACGCGATCGCCTATGCGCTGGGATTTAGCGACGCGGACCGCTGGTCGCACGCTTCCGCTTAGATCGAGCATGCCGCAGCGGGCAGACAGACCGTCGCCGACGAGATCCGAGCCGCGGACGCGATCATTGCAGCGGACTCGACTGGAGGGCTCCTCTCGCGGATTGGTCGCGTCTAGGGTCTCCCGCGCGGGAGCTGCCGGTGTTGTCGTTCCGGTGCGTCATCACGGCCGCGGCGGGAGGCCGAACCGCTCGAGCATCCACGGGCCGTAATAGGCGACGATTTCATCGATCTTGTTACCGCGGAGCGTCAGGACCGTCACCCCGTGCGGGGTGTAGACGGCCGAGCTATCACGATCGTAGGTGCCCACGGCCAGCTGACCGTTGGCCGAGGTCTGCAGCATCTTCCAGCTGCGCCCGTGGGCGAACGCGACTGTGCGGAACATGATCTCGATCGCCTCGAGCCCGCTATACCAGCTGACGATTGGCGGCATCGCAAGCGTTGCGCTCTCGGTCAGCATTCCGACGATCGCGTCCACGTCGTTGTGGGTCCAAGCCTCGGTGTAACGGTTGACGATGGCGCGCAGCTGCTTGTCGTCGAGCGCGCGGAGCGTCGCCTGTTGGCTACGGTCCGGCAGGCGCTCGTCGATGGTCGCGTGCGCGCGCTGCAGCAGGCTGTAGACCGAGGACGCGGTTGTGTCGAGCGCGTTCGCGACCTCGCCGCCGGAGAAGCCGAGCACGTCGCGGAGGATCAGCACCGCCCGCTGACGGCCCGGGAGGTGTTGGAGCGCCGCGATGAATGCCAGCTCGATCGCCTCGCGCTGCTCATAGCGTGCCTCAGGCCCTCCTAGTCCCTCCGCGAGTCCGAGCTCGCGGTCAGGATAAGGCTCGACCATGCACGACTCGAGCAGCGGCGGCCCGAGCGGCCGGTGGGGGTCGGACGGCGGGCCGTAGTCCAGCGGTAGCACGCGGGGGGAGGGTCGTCGTTCGATCATCCGCAGGCAGACATTCGTCGCGATCGTGTACAGCCACGTCCTCAGCGAGCTCCGAGTCTCGAACCGGCCGAGTGCTTTCCATGCCTTCAGCAGCGCTTCCTGCACGGCGTCCTCGGCGTCTTGGACCGAGCCGAGCATTCGGTAGCTGTGCGCGTATAGCGGCCCGCGGTGCGCTTCGACGAGCTCAGCGTACGCCCGCTCGTCTCCGTTGCTCGCAGCGGTGAGCAGCTCCTGCTCGTTCATCACGCCGACTTACGAAGCCGTGGCTTGGGCTGCCAGAGCGCGATCTCCCCGCTAGCGGGCGTGGACACGACGGCGCGCCAGCCGGCCGGGCCCTCGCGCGGGGCGAGAAGCACCCGCGCGCCGAGCCGGCGGGCCAGCTCCGTTGTCGCCTCGATCCGATCGACCGCGACGTACGGCAGCCAGCCGGCCCGGCACGTCCCGCATTCGACGATCCCGCCGTCGAGTCCTGAACCGAGGTTGAGAGCGTGATAGCTACCCCACTTGGTGTCGATCCGCTCCGTCTGCCACTGCAGCAGGTCGGAGTAGAAGCGACTCGAGGCCTCACGGTTGCTGGTGTGCAGCTCCAGGTGCACGACCTGAGTTTCGATCCTCTGGCGGCTCATTGCTCGCTGTCGTACTCGTCGCGACGTTGGATCCACAGCTGAAACCCGTCTTCCTCGTCGCGTCCGTTTGCCGCGCGGTCGAGGACACCGTAGTAGGTCATCAGGAACTCGACCCCGCGGCCGGTGGTCGAGTACGTCTGGTAGACCGTTCCGTCGTCGAGCATGAAGGCGTTGAAGCCAAAGCCCTCGGTCAGGTAGCCGACGAGGTCGGTGCCGCTAGCGCGCGCGTTGCGATGCGCGATCGGCGGCAGGGCAGCCGACTGCGGCGACTCGACCCACGCGCGGGTCTCCTCCTCGCTGCTGGAGAAGCCGAGCTCGAGGTCGAAATCGCTGCCGTAACTGGACGCCCAGTTGAGATCCCAGCCCATACGCTCGCGGTAGCTGAGCAGCTTCTCGATCGGCGCGCCCGAGACGAGCATCAGCGTGACGTCGCGTGCCTGCACATGCGGTACTAGGCCGTTGATCGCGTCGGCGATCGATGAGTTGGTCGGGCACGCTTCCTTGTACCTCGGCCCGAACATGAAGTGGTAGATCAGCAACTGGGAGCGGCCGGCGAACAGCTCCGCCAGTGTTTTCGGTCCGTCCGCGGTCCGCAGCGTGTACTGCTTCTCGACCGCTACCCAGGGCAGCTCCTGCCGATGACGGGCGAGCTCGTCGCCCAGGCGAGTGTGCTCCTTCTCGCGCTCGAGCAGGTCAGCGCGAGCGGCGTCCCATTGGGCGCGGGTTCCTATTGTGTGAACGCTCATGTCTTGCTCCTCTTAGGCAGCGACCGGCTGGATCAGCGCGGCGTTCTGGCGTTCGAGCGCCTTGGCATCCCCGGCAAACCAGCCGGCGGCCAGCGTCGCGGACATCGGGTCGGGAAAGATCTCCTCTTCGCCGCGCTCGACGCCGTCAAGCACGCCGCGCGCGACGACCTCCGGGGCGGTCTTCGGGATCTCGAGACCACGGACCATGTCGGTGTCGATAGGGCCCGCCATGACGGCGTGAACCGTGACTCCGTCCGCGGCCAGCAGCGCGCGCTGCGACTGCGTGAGCGCGAACAACGCGGCCTTGGAGATCGAGTAGGCGGGCAGCACCGGCACGGCGGCAAACGCCGCCAGCGAGACGACGTTGACGATCGTCCCGTGTGCGCGCTTCAGCGCCGGCAGGAATGCCTGGGTCACTTCCCAGGTGCCGTACAGGTTGACCGCGAGGTGGTGCTCGAGTGGGTCACGGCCGTGGAGGTCGTCGGGCAGCGACACGCCGGCGTTGTTGATCAGGAGGTCGAGCGAGTCGACCTCTTCAACCGCGGCCTGGACCTGCGCCAGGTCGGTGATGTCGAGCGCCAGCGAGCTGACACGGCGGTCAGGGTGGGTAAACGGCCGCCGAGTCCCGGCATACACCCGCTTCGCGCCCCTTCGAAGTGCTTCCTCGACGAATGCCCGCCCGAGGCCACGGTTGGCCCCGGTGACGAGCACTGAGCTGTTGGCGATTGTCGTACTGCTGGTCATCACGAGCTCCTTTGGTGGGTTCTCGTGTTAGATCCACGCAGACGGCCAAATCCATCGCCGGGCGCCCGAGCGGTGACGAGCCGGCGAGAATCGTCCGCCTCACGCCACCACCCGCGCGCTCGCGCTTCGCCCGCCGCTCGAGTCAGGGTCGCCCAGCCGTCGACAGCGCGGAACTGCGGACCGCCTCTCGCACCACGTTGGCGACGATCTCGGGACGCGAGAGCATCACGACGTGTGACGCTCCTTCGACCTCGGTGACTGCGGCGCCCATGCGGCTGTAAGAGAAATGATGGACGTCGGGATGGATCGCGCCGTCGGCGGTGGGTAGGACGGCCCATGACGGCCGGGTTCGCCACGCCGCGGCGGGAGCTTTCTCGCCGAAGGCGACTCCTGAGAGCGGGCGCTGAGCAACCGCCATGAACGCTGCCTCGGCGGCGGGCAGGTCGGCACAAAAGGCCTCGTGAAAGCCGGTGGGGTCGATCGCGAACTCGGTCCCTCCGTCGGGCAGACCGGCAGGTTTGACGTACGGGCCGGCGACAGGCGGCGGGAAGTCGGACTGAAGCGATACGAGGTCTTCGCCCTCGTCGGGAGCAAAGGCGGCCACATAGACGAGCCCGACGACGTTGTCGGCCATACCCGCGGCGGTGATGACGGCCCCGCCGTAGGAGTGGCCGACGAGCACCACTGGGCCATCGACCTGAGCGATCACCGACTTGGTGTAGTCAGCATCGCCCGCGGTTACGCCTCGCAGCGGGTTTGGCGGCGCCTTGATGTTGAGCCCGTCATCGGCCAGTTCGGCATAGAGCCGGCTCCAGCTCGACGCGTCGGCGAAGGCTCCGTGGACGAGGATGATCGTTGGATCGGACATGATTGCAACCACCTTTTTGGAGCTGATGTTTGTTTTTGCGCCGACTGTCCTCAGCCTCTGGCCCGAGCGGCCTCGGCGATGACCTGCGCCATCGCGCCGGGACCGGCGATCATCGAGAGGTGACCGGCGTGCACTCTGGTGATGTGTGCGTGCATTCGCTTGGCCATGAACAACTGAATTGCCGGCGGTATGGCGTGTTCGATCGTGCCGAGCACATACCTTTGTGGACGGCGGCAATGGGAGCCTCGTTCTGCCCCGCCCATCCGGTAACCCACGTTCGGGGGATCTGTAAGACGCCGAGCCGCATGCATTGGCGCACAGAGGCACTCGCGACCGTGGATCGTTCCTGTGGGGTGATCTCCTGCTCGAAGACAGCGCTCATGCGCGGGGTCGCGGCCGGTCGTTCTCTGGGACAGTGCTGTCGCCGGCGTCGCAAACGGTACGGATGAGCATGTCGAGCGGAACGTCGCCTCCCGATTCGATATCCCACGTTCGTGCGATGTCGCTTCCCGCACTGGCTGGGAGCATCGCTGCATGTGGAGTCACGGTGGCTGAAGGGCCACGGCGACGGAACTCTACGATCAGGTCCTGGCACTCCACCCAGACCGCCTCAACCGCGGCGCCCTGTGGTCGACGGCACTGGCCGCCAAGCGCTGACCGCCGGCCGATCCCCCGACACTTCTGGTTCCGGTCGGAGTGAGCGGGCTGTAGTCAGCTCATATGAGCGAGGACACGCTCGTCCGGTCGATCAGGGGCGAGCCGACTCCATGGGCGGTGAGCACAGACGTACCGTCATCGCTCAGCCAGCTCGCCGGGCCGGCCGAGGTCGAGACCGAGGTCACGCGGCACCGAATCGCGTTCGGCTGTCGTGCGCTCGCCGCGGCCGCTCGAACCAAGACCGCGTGTCGATGGCCCCGCTTTGGGAGATCGCTCAGAGTGCGAAGTGCCTCATCCGCCGCCGGGCCCTGGGACACCGCAGAGATCGGCGAGCACCTGGCCCGCGGCGTGAACGGGGAGGGCCCACGTCTGCAACCCGACGACACCGTCTGCTCCAATGCCGCCCGACTCCTGCGCCCCCTTTACCGCAGCCACGGTCTCTGGGCCGTAGATGCCATCTGTGGCGAGCACCGGGTTAGAGATCGGCGCGAAGTCACCGCGCCCCTCGTTCAGCGCGGTCTGAAGCTTTTCGACCACGGGGCCTTCGGACCCTTCGGCGAGCGTCGGCGGCTCGGCGCCGTCGCCCCCCAGCGCCCCCCAAGTGACCGGCCCGACGATCCCATCCACGGTCAGGTGGTCGTCTTTCTGGAACTGCTCCACGGCCGCCTTGGTCACGGGACCGAAGATGCCATCGATTTGGTTATCGCTCAGAGTCCGGCGAACGAGAAGGTACTGCAGCCACCTGACGGTGGGTCCAGTCGCGCCCTGCGAGATCGTGGCGGGAGTGGGCATCGGCAACTCCTCCTGGGTGGTCATGCGGGTCGAACTACATTACCGCGCCGCGACGCCCAAGACCGACACCGCGGGCGTGGACGTCGGGCCTCCTAGCCGATGCGGATCGCTTTAGTCCTGTTGATCACGAAGCCCTTGCCGGTTTTGATCACCGTGCATTTGACTCCCGTGGCTCGCACTTGACAGCGGAATGGCCCATCTGTGACCTGCTTGCCAACGTTGTAAGTAGGTGTGTTTTCACCTTCATTGCCTATGTCACAGCCGTCGGATCCGTTCTGCTCGGCGCAGAGTTGGACTCGTCCATTAGCGGTCAGCGTCGCTGTCTGGATGTGGTTTGGTGTCGTGCTCGTCACGCTCGAGAAACCGGTGCTTTGACAGTTGACCTCGACAAGGTTGACGCTGGGATCGTCGTCCATCTCACATTCGACACCGCCCAGACGAGTGCCGCCTAGAGGAGCGCCTGCGTTGAACTCCAATTCCTTAGGCGACGTTGGCGGTGCCGCTGGTGGCGGTGGGGGTGCTCCTTCCGTAAGTATCCATGAGGACCCGAAGTGTGCGAGACACGAAGGACGGGGCCCAAGGCTCGCTGGCGGAGGAACCGCTAGGTCGAAACAGCGGTACACCTCGTGGCCTTGGAACCATCCCGGGTCCGACAGAGTGACGCGAGCCCATGTCTTTATTCGCTTCCCTGTGGCGGCGTTGGGGATATCGTTACTCGAGTTGCTGATACCGGTACCGTGAGCAACGCTTGAGCCCCAACCAGTCCAGTGCATGTCCTGAAGGAACCACTGGCCGTCCTCGAACAGTAGGAACTTCGACGGACGAACAACCTCCTGGTTGAGCATGACGGCTCCGCTGACTGGCTCGGGTATGTTCGTCCAGGAGTAGACCGGCTGGGGAATCTTCGCCTGCGCGCTCGCATTCAAGAGCAGCAACGCCATGATGATGCCGGCAGAGCCGAAACCTAATCTCTTTACGAAGCGCGTGAACATCGAAGCCTGAGCCTTCAGGTTGGCGGGCCGCTGGGCCGGCTGCTGGTCTTCCGTCGCCCCTCAGTCTGCCCTCAACCGACTCTACAGCCGGTGGCTGGCCACGTCTAGAGCGCGAAAAACTTGAATCGGATGCTCTCGCCAGTACCGCGCAATATGTGGTCCTCGATTGGCGGGCAAAGCGCCGCCGTAGGTCAGTCAAAAACTCGCTAGAGCCGTCCTGCGAGCGCGGATTCAGGAAGGTGGGGCGACCGTGGCGTCCTGACCGGATCGCTTGAGGGCTTCTGCGACAAACCCGTTCGCCTTCAACTCTTCGATCGCCCGACGCAAGAAGGTGGTGGCCGCGTTGCTCCGATGCTTGAGCGTTGCGACCGCTTGACTGATTTCCATGAACCGAGGCTCGACCAGCCGGAGTCCGCCATGGCGGGCGACACGGCGGGCCAAAGGCTGGCGGATCCCGGCCGCGACCTCAAGATCCTGCTCAAGGAAGACGTCGATCCCGTCCATCCCCCGTACGACCTCGGCATCCCGAAGCGTTCGGCTCAAGAACAGGTCATACGCCGAGCCATGCTTCACCCCCACGCGCACCCCACGCCGATCGACCTCCCCGGCAATCGTGATCGGTGACTGATCGCGGACCGCATAGACACCTTCGATCACGACATACGGAGCGGTGAACCAGACCTCGGCCTGACGGGCCGGTTCGATGCCAAGAAATCCGATGTCCGCAATACCTGTGGTCAGCGCTTCAAACGACTTGCGCGCCGCGTCGAAGCACACCAAGGAAGGCGCGACCCCAAGACGCGCGGCAAGCTCATTCGCCAGGTCGACCGTCACCCCGCCCGGACGCTCTGGACTACCGTGAGCGAGAACCGGATTACCGAGATTGATCGCCGCGCGGAGCACGCCCGTCGGCGCCAGGTCCGCCACAACGGACCCGTCGATCACCACACGCTCCTCGCACGAAACGCCTCCGCTCCTGCGACAGCGAACCGGACACGCGGCAGAGCCTGAGCATCTAATGAGGACACAAAGACAGGTTAACCTCGATCGGGCTAGTTGGGCGTCATTCCTGGTCGCGTGAGTGAGATTGCCGGGGTGGTCGCTGACATGCGGCTCGTTCGGTAGGTCCTCTGGCCGGCGACGGAGTCCCGGAGAGTCGCGGGATCATCGCGATCGCTCAGGGCTTGATCGGACGGTCGCCTCGGCGGGCGGCGCGGCGACCTGCCGCTGCTGCTTGAGCTCGCGCTCCTTCACCGCTGCGTCGGCGTAGGACTGCCTCACCAATTTGCGGCCGCCGGACCAACCGAAGACCCAGGCCACGAGCACGATCGCGAACAGGACATTCCATGCTGAGACGATTAGCTGTTGGGAGACTGAATACGCGGTGGCGTTGGCTGTGCTCGTCGTGCTCTCGAGCACGACGACGTTGAGAGCCTGGGTAACCTCGACGCCGCCCGGGGTGAAGGACAGGCTGCTGGAGATCGAGTTCGCCCCGGTGACGGCCAGCACGGTGTGGAAGCACACCGGAATCGAGAACGCCGCGAGGAACACGGCGACGATCCCTAGCCGCGAAGCGAAGCTGGACCGCTGGGAGCGCGACTCCCGTCGCGAACCGGCGGGGCTGGCCGAGAATCGCTCCGCCGGTTCTGAGCTTTTTGCGGAGCTTCGTCGCACGGTGCCAGAAGGAGCGACCGACCAGCACGAGCAGCAACACCGCTCCGAGCACCAGGACAGCGGTCAGCGCAGGATGGTCGGAGACGAAGCCCAACTCGAGCGATAGCGAACCAGACACAGGTGACCGCCGCGAACCCGGTCTGGAGCGTGTCCAGCGCAACGCCGCCGACGACCGCCTGTATCGGGACGGCGCGGATCTCCTTGAACAGTTCCCTGATCCAATCGGCGACCGGCACCCCCAGCAGGTCGAGCACGAACAGCACCAGTGCAATGCCCGCCAGCCATGCGGCGATCCGCGCGACCCGGGTTATCACCGAGCCATGGGCGCCAACGCGAGTCTCATCGGCTGCGATCAGCACACGATCCCTTCGAGGACCGCCGCCCGAGACGGTGCCGGGTCGCCCTCATGCTCGTCGACTGGTCAAGCCCGGCCTGACGAAGCAGCGTCGTGGAGTATTTGACGCCGGCTCCGCTTGACCTTGGGACGGCGGCTCTCAACCGTCCCGACTCGCCGCGCTACGTCGCCGTCGCGCCGTCCTGGTCAGGCTCGTCGTTGGGGAAGAGCCACTCGTTCGGCGGTGACGAGCTGACAGCCGTGCTCCCGCTTTGTCAGAAACTCGAGCACGTCCGGATCAGTAGTCTTCGCTGCGGTGAACGGGATCGCATACGGCGGCGGCTCCAAGATCGCCCAGAGCACCGATTTCATCATCGCGTCAGAGAATGCGACCTTCGGCCAGGCCGAAGCGATGATCGGCCTCGCCCCCGCCGGTGCAGACGGCTAGCACCGGCTCAGCTCGGGCAATCCACAAGCTAGGACCCGGTGCCACGGGCGTCGACCCGAAGAGCCGATTCACCCCCCGTGAGGGGCCACGGACGAACGGCCGCGCTCATCGCGCGGCCGTTCCTGTCCGACGCTATGTCCGTCGCGAGCGAGCTAATAGCAGTACGGCAGCACCCCTGTCCAGCACTTCCCGGTTGATGTGACTGTGTAGTTGATCTGCGCCGTGTAGCCGCCATAGAAATAGGTCGGCGGCGAGGGCAGGTGCTTAGGTGGGCTGCCGATTACGGGCGTCAGGTTGTTCGTTTCAACGGTCCGGTAGCCGTTGGTGCTAGGTCCGGGTGAGTAGCTTACATACGCTCCGGGCGTCAGCTTGGGCTTGGTGCAGAAGACGGAGAAGCCGATGAAGCCGTCATCATTTAGGCAGCTGGAGACCTCCTCCGCCATCTCCATCTCGGTGTTCTCGTAGACCGCGTGGGAACCGCCGCCGTAGCCGAGCACGCCACCACTGCTGTTGTTCCAGCGGTCGCCGACACCGAGACCATAGGTGTCAGGCACGTTCACGGCGATCGCGCTGCCGTCTCCAAACGAAGCTGCCGCCACGGTCAGTATGCTTCCGTAAGCCGCCCCCTCGATCGCGTTGATCGAGTCACCGCCGAGGACGGTGTTGCAGTTGGACGTGTAGTTCTGCGTCGGAATCACGACCTGCCACACGCAGACATTGTTGTTGCCCGAGATCGTCTGATCGGTGAACTGCACGCCGTCCTGCTGCTTGTTGTTGCCGATGAAGAACTCGTTGTCCTGGAGGCTGGCCGCATCTGGACCCCAGGTGGTGTCGTACTCACCAGTGAACTGCTGGTCGACTAGCTGTGCGGTGATCACGCTGACGTCGATCGGCCCCGACGTCTGCTTCTGGTGGCGAACCACCTTCACTCCACCCGAAAGGCCGGCGAGCACCTCAGGGTGTGGAATGTGCTGCTTGATGTACGCCTGGGTGTCGCAGGTTACCCGCTGCCAGCCCTTATCCGTATAGCGATAGCAGCCCAGCTCGTGCGGCGGCGGCGGGATCCGAAGCTGGGTCCCGGGCGAGGGCGGTGACCCAGTCCCGACCACGTTCGGCAGGGTTCCGCCCGAGCCCGTGCTCGCTGCCGAGCTGCCAGTCACGACCAAGCCAGCCAGCGCGCTCCCCACAAGAACGGCCAGAAGCGCGCCGCGAGATGCAACCCCTGACGGCCCAGCCCCGTGCGCAACGCGTCGATCAGTCTTGTTTGCAGACGGCGTCTCATTTCGGCTCCTTCGGTCTCGGCGACGTCAGAGCGACATCACCCGGTACCGGTGTCCTGCGTCCTTGCCCCCGGGAATTTGATCTACGCCGAAATCATCAGTGCAACACGCTCGTCTGCACACCCACCCTAGGGTTCAATCGTCGCACCTGATGGGCCCTGCTCGCGCCCGAAGATTCGGAAGCCTGGTGCGAAGCGCGTACTCTTCGACAGATGGGTTTGCGTCGACCGACAGGAGCGAGAGATGGGACTACGCGACAAGCTCACGAACCTCCGCGAACAGGCCGAGCAGACGGTGGCCGAGCACAAGGACGAGATCCAAGGCGCGATGGAGACAGCCAGCGCGGCCGTTGACCAGAAGACGCACGGCAAGTACACCGACAAGATCTTCAAGTACGGGCAGAAGGCAACCAACGCGGTCGAGAAGATCGGCAACCAAGCGTCCGGCGAACGCAGTGCGGGCGAGCATCCGGACGCACCGGCAGCCGGGACTCCGGCCGCCGCGAAGTCGGACCAAGGGACAGCGGAAGCCTGACGTCAGCGCCGCAGAGCCGCGGAGGACCGCGCCGCATCATTATCGGCTCGAGCAGCGCGTGTTATCCATCCCCGTCGAGACCGGCTTGATCGACGAGTACCGCCTTGTTGTCCATCCGGTCGTTCTGGGTGCGGGTGAGCGACTCTTCCTCGCGCCGCTCAATATCGAGCCGGTGAGCACCACCGTCTTCAGCGGCGGAGCCGTCGCCCACGTCTTCGCGGCGCATCCGTGCGCGCAGGACGCATGACCGCGACCCGCGCACCCGCTAGGGGACGAACTTGCGCTGACAGGTAGCGATCTTGTTTAGGTCGCCCTGAGCGTGTGCGATACAGGTCACGAGACGCCGGGTCGTTTTGTTGAGCGTGCCAGGGTTCGTCGAGCCAGACGAGATCGTGGTCGTGAAGCTGTAGACCGTCGTCGTGGTCGCCTTCGACGCGTTGGACGACGTCGGAGTCGTGCCCGGCTTCGAGGGCGCGATCGTCGCGGTCTTGGGATCCGGTGGCGCGGCCACCTGGGTTCGTTGCACCCCGCCGCCGCTGTACGCCGCGACGAACCGATGCTCGGGCTGGGCGCCGGACTCGAGGAACCATGAGCGCCCGGTCAGCGTTGCGCTCGATCCCTGCCTCGGAAATCCGACCTTGCTGTAGAGGGTATCCACGACGCCGGGATCGACTTGACCCAGAGTCAGGACCGCGCTGCGCGCCTCCGCTGCCGTCGGAGCACGGACGAAGTTGCGGGTCTTGCGGTTGTATCCGTAGGTCCCGGCGTCGATCTCTGACTCGACAATTGAGTAATCACGGATGTGCAGCTGACGATCCGCACCGATCACCTGGTAGTAGACGCCGGAGGAGCTGACGATGACCTCGACGACGCGAGCGTTCGCTCCGAAGGACGCCACCATCTCAGGAAGCGTCTCCCGAAGGCCATACGGCTTCAACCCGCCACTCGAGTCGAAGCTAACGTGCCCGACGATCGCAACACCGGCGATCACAACACCGACGATCACAGCCAGTGCTCCGACCACCCCCACCACAAGCCGCTTTAGCCCCGCGCTCATTTAGTCCCATCGTGGACTTGAACGCCCAGTGAGCCGATGACTCAGCGTCGCGATGCACGCTTAATGGCCTGTTCACGAGGTTGCCGTCTCTTCGGTACCAGCCACGTTCATGAGACGCTCGGATCTGGCGATTCGCCACCTCCGGCGCCGGACGACTCCTATGTCGCCGATCCGATGGCCCCAACTCTGGAAGAATCCGCAGATGCAGGATCACCGCGAATGGGCTGCGCCGGCCGGGTATGTGGTGTCCACGGATCCGGTTCGCCTTGACGTCGATCGCATCCACCGTTTTCTCTCGACCGCCTACTGGTCGACAGGCATCCCGCGTGATGTAGTTCAGCGCTCGATCGCCAACTCACTGCCGTTTGGGCTGTATGCACCCTCCGGTCAGCAGGCCGGGTTTGCGCGGGTGGTGACCGATCGCGCTACCTACGCCTACCTCGGCGACGTCTACGTCGAGACAGCCCACCGCGGTCGCGGGCTCGGCAAGTTCCTTGTCTCCTGCGTGGTCGCCCATCCTGAGCTACAGGGACTCCGCCGCTGGGCACTCGCGACCGCCGATGCCCACGACCTCTATGCCCGGCACGGATTCGGACCGCCGGCGAATCCGGACATCCATTTGTTCATCGAGCGGGCACCGGCCGATCTCTGGCGGCCGCAGGCGGAACGGGAAGAGACCTGCCTGCGGCAAACGACGCAGGACCGACCTGGCGACCGACTGCGCGACGACTGCCGTGGCTAAGTCACCGGCGTTGCGTGCGCGCGTACCCCACGAGGCTACGCAGAAGCCAGAGGTCGAGTGCAAGAAACGGAAGGAAGACGAGTCCCCACCAGTAGCCCTTCACACACAGAAACACGGTGACGAAGAGGATCCACGGCACGAGAAGGGCGCGCACGACGATCATCTGTTTGTAGTGCTTACGCGCCCACTGGCCGACCCAGCCGACGCGTTGGTCGTCTGCCGTCATTTCAGAGAACGATCCTACGCCGCGGCGCTAACCGGCTCGAACGACCCGGCGCCGGGCGGTCGCCCAGACGGTCAGAATCCGCGCCACACTCAGACAGCAGTGAACTGTCAGATCTGCTTCTGCCGTAAGGCAAGCGAGTCAGCGGCCGATGCGGTAGCGAACGTGCGTCGCACGCGGGGAGTGGATCACCTCGACCGGCTGTAGGCCGGGGTCTTGTACTCCGTCGAACAGGCGCTCGCCGGCGCCGAGCAGAACGGGAGCGACGTCGAGCATAAGCTCGTCGATCACGCCCGCCGCGAAAGCCTGGCGCACGGTGGAGGCGCCACCGGCGATGTCGACGCCGAGGTCGCCGGCTGCCGCCTCCGCGCGCTCAAACGCGACATCGAAGCCTTCGGTGATGAAGTGGAACGTCGTGCCGCCCTCCATCGCGATCGGGTCGTGCGGGTAGTGGGTGAGAACGAACACAGGAGCGTGATAGGGCGGCTCGTCGCCCCACCACCCGCGCCAGTTCACGTCCCACTGGCCCCGAACCGGGCCAAACATGTTGCGGCCCATCACGTACGCTCCGCGGGGCTTCATGAGCTCGTCGCGCGCGCGGGCGTCGGCTTCATGGATGGGCTCGTCCAGGTGCCAGTGGTGGAGCTCCAGGCCGCCGATGCCGAGCGGGTTGTCGCGGCTCTGATCGGGGCCGGCGACGAAGCCGTCGAGAGAGATGGTCATGTGGCATGTGGTTGGTGTCATGTGAACCAAGACCACCGAATCAACGAGAACTCATCGGTGGGGGCCCTTGCGAAAGCTAGCGGTTGCCCGGGTCCAAGGCCGACCTGGGCACCTCGCGGCGTCTTAGGCCGCCAAGTCGGACCTGCCCCGGTTTCCTCGCCCGGCGAGTACCTGCACGGCCACCAGCCAGCGACCCGCTCCGCGCGGACAGCAGCCAACGCGGAGCGAGTCGCCCCCTCGCGTCAAAGGCCGCGACGTCGAACCCGGTTGCGAACGTCGTCCAGGACCGTCCGACCACCGCTGCTCAGGGGCGACCTCTACCCACCCGCGACGTGTCGCGGCGTCAGCGGATCTGAGCGTCTGCGGACGTCGATGCTCGCCTTTCCGGCCCAAGACCACTGCTCCTTCATTCCGGCACGGCCGGTCATGGAGCAGTCAGTCGATCGCTGCGAGTTGTGACAGCGCGTAGCTGATCGCTTGTTCGTAGGAGAGCGTGCGACCGTGATCGACGGCTCGCTCCCATGCGGACGGGTCGGATTGATTCCGGACTGGCGCGATGAAGTCACGATCGATCCGGTCGTAGATACCTCCGTCGGAGGCTCCCGGGAACCCCCTGGCCGCGGCGGCGCCGATCAGCCGCGCCGCTGTTTCGCTGTCGTTAGCGACGAGCGTCGCCGCGATTCCAGTCAGCGCTTCGCCGACCTCTAACTCGCGCCACGCGCCCGCACTCAGCCGCAGCGGCGCCTGGTATGCCTCCTGTGCAGGCCGCTGATCGCCGTTAAAGAGGTGCGCGAGCCCGAGGTTGCCGAGCACCCCGATGCGTACTCCAGGTGAGAGACGTTCGGTCGCGATCAGAGCGGGGCCGAGCAGCTCCAGCGCTTCGGCGATGCGATGCTCGGTTAGCGCTACGTAGGCAACGGTGATGTAGACCATCGTGGCCCATCGGTCGTCGCCGGCCTCTGCCAGCAGCCCGGCGGCGCGCTTGGCGACCTCAGATCGCTCGTTCTGGGGCAGCTGCGGTGCCAGAACACCGAGTGACTTGCCGATCAGGAGTGCGTCTCCGGCCAGCTCCGCTGCCTGCAGGGCGTCCTCGGCGTGCTGCCGCGCCGTCGGTCCCCGGTCTGTTGACCGCGAGATGAACGCCAGGTCGATGTGCGAATCGGCGATCCCGGCGTGATCGCCGAGGCGATGGTATATCGCGAGCGCCTGCTCGCACGCAGTCCGGGCCTCACCGTACCGTTGGTGATACTGGAGGTGAATCGATAATCTGTGTAGGACTCGCGCGCGGTCGGTGTCGGCGGCTGTCTGGGCGCCCGCCGCGAGGGCTGCCTCGAGCCATTGCAGCCCGACGGGGTCGTCGCGGATCACCCAGTAGTAGCCGAGGCGGCCGGCGAGGCGCATCGCGGTCGCCGGTTCGGCGTGCAGCGCCCATCGCAGCGCCGCGTACAGGTTGTCCAGATCGGCGTCGATGACAGCGAGTGCCGCGTCTTCGGCGGTCTCCATCTGCGGCGCGACGGTCTCGATCATCTCCAGGTGATACGCGAGGTGGCGATGATGCACCTCCGGCGATACCTGGTCGGCTTCAAGAAGTTCGCGCGCCCGCTGACGGATCGTCTCGAGCATCTCCAGGCGAGTCGTCCCGTCCGGCTGACGGCGGCGCTCGAGCAGGCTGCGGCTCACCAGCCCTTCTAGCGTGCCTGCGTCTGCGCCGGTCACCGCTCGTGCCCCAGCGAGTGTCGTACCCCCGGCAAACACGGCAAAGCGCACGAACGCATCACGCATCGACGGGTCAAGCAGGCGATAGCTCCATTGGATCGTCGCCGCGAGCGTCCGCTGACGGGCTGGCGCCCCCCGCCGCCCGATGGATGGCGCGTTGACCGCCTCGTCGAGCTCGGCCTCGAGCTCTGACAGGCTGAGCAGCCGCGTACGGGCCGCGGCCAGCTCCAGCGCCAACGGCAGCCCATCAAGCCGCGCGCAGATGCGCGCCAGCGCGCCCGAATCCTCACCGATGATCGCGAACCCGCGGTCACGACGGCGGGCCGCGGCGAGAAACAATGCCGACGCCGCGACATGCTCCAGCCGGCCCACGGTCGCGTCGCCGTCGGGGACCGCGAGTGGCGGCACTCGGACAACATGCTCGGCCTCCAGCTCCAACGGCTCACGGCTGGTCGCCAGCAAAGTCAGCCCAGGCGCCGCGGCAAGCAACTCGCCGAGCATGACCGCAGCTTCCAGCAGATGCTCGAGGTTGTCGACCGCGACGAGCATCCTGCGGGCGCCCAGGGCACGCCGCAGCGCCGTCTCGTGATCCTCACCCGCGCCGGGTGCAATCCCCAACGCCCGAGTCATCGCCGCCGCCACCTCATCCGCGCGAGCAACGCTGGCCAGCTCGATCCACGCGACATCATCCGGGAAGCCGTCGCGGGTGGCGTGGGCGGCTGCGAGCGCTAGCCGCGTCTTGCCCACGCCTCCCGGCCCGGTCAACGTCACCAGCCGAATCTCCGCGCGACCCAACAGCTCGCATACCGCATCCAGTTCATCCGCTCGGCCGATCAGCGCACCCGGCTGCGCCGGCAGCGTGTTAGGAGCGATCGCGGCGACCCGCGTCGACGGCCTCACTACGTCCGGCGGGAACGAGAGGGAGGGAGCCTGGCGCAAGATGTCGGCCTGCAGCTCAGTCAGCGCCGGTCCCGGTGTTAGACCGAGCTCCTCAGCCAGATGAACCCGTATGCGCTCAAACGCGTCCAACGCGTCGGCCTGACGACCACCGCGATACAACGCCAGCATCAACTGTGCGGCCAGCCGCTCGCGCGAGGGATGGCCGATCGTCAACGCCTCCAGTTCACCCAGCACCCCAGCATGCTCGCCGAGCGCTAAGGCGGCATCAAAGCTCAGCTCAAACGCTGCCAGCCGCAACTCGTCCAACCGCCGGATCTCGTCCTGCGCGAAATTTTCGAACCCAGCCTCAGCCAACGGCGGGCCCCGCCACAACGACAGCGCGCCCTGGACGGCCTCCCGCGCCCGCGCAAACTCCCCGGCCCCCAGCGCCGCCCGGCCCGCGGCGACGCCCGCCGCAAACAACTCGCTATCGAGTTCCCCGCGGTCGAGCCGCAGCAGATAACCACCAGCCACCGTCTCGAGCACCGGCAGCCCGCCGCCATTCGCCGGCTCCAGCGCCTGGCGCAACCGCCGCACCGCCATCTGCAAACGCTTGCGCGCCGCCGCCATACCGCCGTCACGCCAAAGAGCGTCGATTAGACCGTCGGCCGAGACAGCACGGTTCGCGCGAACGACGAACAATGCGAGCAGTGCAACCTGCCGCGGGCCGCCCAAATCAACGCGCCGCTCACCGTCCCATACCTCGATGGGACCCAGTATTCGAACGCTCGCCACTGTCACCTGACCCCGTACCGCCACGCTACCAACGGGACGGGTACCCGTACAGCCCCATCCGTGACAGACGAACAGCCTTCTAAGGGCAGCTCGGCGGGTTATGTCGATTGCTTAAGGGTTGTTCTGACGCGCTTCGCGGACACTGGGCCGCGGACGCCGAGCGGTTGGGCGAAGTACGAAACGCGCAGCTCTTCGATTAGCCAGCGTGCCTTCTCGCGTGCCTGGCCGGGGGGCGCTGCTCGGACCTCGGCCTCGAGTTGGTTGATCGTCGCCATGCGGTCGCGGTCGACCGAGAGGTTGTCGGCGATCCGCTGTAGGCGGTACGTCGCCGCGTGCAGGTAGCGCGCGAGGTCCGGCAAGCGATCGAGTCCTGATGCGGAGACGAAGCCGTCGTGGGTGAGCCGGCCGATTTGCGCGGCGACGTCGAGCCGGGCTGGGCGCAGCGCGTCGCTAGGCGGCCCCGCGAGCGCTTGCCGCGCCTCCTCAGCCGCGGCGAGGACATCGACGGTGGCGACCAGGGCCCGGCGAACCGCGGGATCGATCTCGTTCACGACGCGGGACCGCAGCCGGGTCCAGCCGGCGTCGTCGCGCACTGGGCCGCCGGCCTCGTCGAGCAGGGCGGCGAGAGCCGCGCGGGTCACGTCCCCGAGCAGCGCGTCGAGGTTGCGTGAGGTGGCGAGGGTCAGCTTGGCGCGGTTGTCGAGCCGGTCGGCCGCGGATCGGGCGCGTGTCGAGACCGTCAGCGCGAGGAGCCGCAGCGTCCCGGTCCGCATCGAGATGGCGGCCGCCGCGGGCGTCTCCATCACGCGCACGCCCGCGGTCTCGCCCTCGTCGACGAGCGCGGGGTAGCCGCGTACGGCGCCACCGGTGCCGGGCAGCGTTACGACCTCCGGCAGCGTGTCTTCCCCCGGCCACTCGGTCAGGCCCGTCCGCTCGAGGCCGGCTGTCGCCGCGGTCAGCTCGGCGCGCAGTTGTGGTCGCAGCCGGTCACGCACCTCGGTGAGGTCGTCGCCGCGGGCGAGGACCGCGCCGCGGTCGTCCTCGATGCTGAAGGTCAGGCGCAGGTGCGGCGGCAGCTTGGTCGTGTCGATCTCATCGCCCGTCAGGCGCACGCCACGCAGGCGCCCCAGCTGCTCGGCGACCTGGTCGACAATCCGGCCTTCGCGAGGCCGCAGGGCCTCGACGACCAGCTTCGCCACCTCTGGCGCCGGGACGAGCAGCCGGCGTTGCTCCTTTGGCAACCCGCGGATCAACGTCGTTACAAGCTCCTCGCGGAGCGCCGGCACGAGCCAATCGAAGCCGACATCGCGCAGCGAGCCAAGCGCGACGAGCGGGACGTGGACGGTCACACCGTCGTCGGGCGCGCCCGGCTCGAAACGGTACGTGAGCCGTAGCTCGAGGTCGCCCTGCTTCCAGGTCGACGGTCGGCCGCCGTCGTCCGCGGCGCCCGTCTGCAGTAGCGCACGCGGATACGTGAGGCGGTCGGGATCCTCGCGGCGAGCGTCGCGCCACCAGTGGTCGAAGTGGCGGCCGGAAACGACGTCCTCAGGGATGCGTGCCGCGAAGAAGTCGTGAAGCACCTCATCGGAGGCAAGCAGTCCGCGCTGACGCGAGCGCTCCTCGAGCGCCTCCACCTCGGCTACGCGGCGCCGGTTTTCGGCGAGGAACTCGTGGCCCGCGTCCCACTCGCCATCGACGAGCGCGCGGCGGATGAACAGCTCGCGCGACAACACGGGGTCGACGCGACCGTAGTCGACGCGACGGCCGGCGACGATCGGCAGACCGTAGAGCGTCACCCGCTCGGTCGCGACGACGCCGGCCCGGTGCTCGTCCCAACGTGGTTCGGAGATCTCACGGCGAACGAGGCTGCCCGCCAGCGGCTCGATCCAGCGGCGGTCAATGCGAGTCACCGTCACCCCCCACAGCCGTGACGTCTCGAGCAGCTCGGCGGCCACGATCCAGTCGGGCGACTTCTTTGACAGGCCGCTACCCGGGAAGATCGCGAAGCGTGCACCGCGGGCGCCGGTGTAGTCACCACGGGCCTTGTCGCGCAGGCCGATGTGGGAGAGAAGGCCGCTCAGGAGCGAGACGCCGATGTCGCGCCGCTCGCCGGTCCGACCGGGTGCGAAGTGGACGTCGACGTCGCGGGCGGCCGCGCGCAGCCGCTCGACTAGGTCCTGCCATTCGCGGACGCGCAGGTAGTGGATGTACTCGCCTTTGAGCGTCTTGCGGAACTGGCTCCGCGAAAGGGCGTCCGCTTGCCGCTCGACGTAGCGCCAGAGGTTCAGGTAGGCGAGGAAGTCGGAGTCCTCGTCCGCGAACCGGGCGTGGGAGGCGTCGGCCTGGGCTCGGTCCTCGAACGGCCGCTCGCGCGGGTCCTGGATCGACAGCGCGGCAGCGATCACGACCACCTCCTCGGCGCAGCCCAGGCGATCGGCCTCGAGCACCATCCGCCCCATCCGCGGGTCGACCGGCAGCCGGGCCAGCCGGCGCCCCAGAGGGGTCAGGCGCCGGTCGGCGGTCAGCGCGCCGAGCTCGATCAGCAGGTTGACGCCGTCGCCGATCTGGCGGCGGTCGGGTGGCTCGAGAAACGGGAACGCCTCGATGTCCCCGAGCCCCAGCGCGGCCATCTGAAGGATCACCGAGCCGAGGTTCGTGCGGCGGATCTCAGGGTCGGTGAAGCGCGGGCGCTCGGCGAACTCCTCCTCAGAGTACAGCCGGATGCAGATGCCGTCCGCGGTCCGGCCGCAGCGGCCTTTCCGCTGATCCGCGCTCGCTTGCGACACCGGCTCGATCGGCAGCCGCTGGACCTTCAACCGCGCGCTGTAGCGGGAGACGCGCGCGGTCCCGACATCGACGACCGAGCGGACGCCCGGGACGGTCAGCGACGTTTCGGCGACGTTGGTCGCAAGCACGACGCGGTTGCCGTTTCCCGGCCGAAACACGCGCTGCTGCTCGCCGCTACTCAGGCGGGCGAACAACGGCAGGATCTCGGCCTCGGCGCCCAGGCGCCCGCGCAGCGCGTCGGCGGCGTCGCGAATCTCGCGCTCACCCGAGAGGAACACCAGCACGTCACCACGACCAGCGCTCTGTAGCTCCTGCACCGCGTCTCCGATCGCGTCGATCTCGTCGGCGTCCTCGCCAAGCGGTCGATAACGGACCTCGACCGGATACGTCCGTCCGCTCACCTCGATGACCGGCGCGCCGCCAAAGTGCTCCGAGACGCGCTCGACGTCGATCGTCGCGCTGGTGATGATGACCTTCAGGTCCGGCCGTTTCGGAAGGATCGACTTCAGATAACCGAGCAGGAAGTCGATGTTCAGGCTCCGCTCGTGCGCCTCGTCGAGGATCACCGTGTCGTAACGTCGCAGCAGCCGGTCGTGGGCGATCTCTGCCAGGAGCAGCCCGTCGGTCATCACTCGGAGCAACGTGTGCGCGCTCGAGCGATCGTTGAACCGCACCGCGTACCCGACCGCCGCACCCAGCGGGACATCGAGCTCGTCCGCGATTCGCTCGGCGATCGTCCGCGCCGCCAGCCGCCGCGGCTGAGTATGCGCGATCGCCCCACGTACGCCCCGCCCCAGCTCGAGGCACATCTTAGGCAGCTGCGTCGACTTCCCGGACCCCGTTTCGCCGGCGACGATCACCACCTGGTTGTCGCGGATCGCCGCGAGCAGCTCGTCGCGGCGAGCGGTGATCGGCAGCTCATCGGGATACGCGATCGAGGACGGAACCGCCGCCTGGCGGCGCTCCAACCGCTTCCGTGCGCGCTCGAACGCAACCCCGTCGAACTTCCGGCCCTTTAGGCGATGCTCGTCAAGCAGCGTCAACTCGTCATACCCGCGCGCCTTAGTCACCTCACCGAGCTTATGAGGCCGTCGGCAAACACCTCGTCAGGCTCGGACCTTCAGGTGGATCGACTCTCGGCGGTTCCGATCGGGTCAACCCCAAACCGTGGCCAATTGTCCGCTCCCGGCCGGTTTGCGACCCGCGTCGACGCGCGTCCTCCTCGTGCACGGCGCTCGCGGTTCGCTCACTCAACCACGCCGCCCTGTGCCGTGAGTGCGCGGAGCGGTGGTCACGATAGGGTGAGTTCGTGGTGGATCGGATCAGGACGGAGCTGGAGGTCATCGACGAGCGGTTCCGCGGCCTGAAGGGCGATAAGTGGCTGGAGCGTTTGTACACGGGCGGTCGTTGGACCGAGGGGCCGGCGTACTTCCCTGCGGGCCGGTATCTGCTGTTCAGCGACATCCCGAACGACAGGATGCTGCGATTTGACGAACTCACGGGCGCGGTCGGAGTGTTCCGCTCTCCGGCGGGCTATTCCAACGGCAACACGGTCGACCGGCAGGGTCGTCTCGTGAGCTGTGAGCACGGCAATCGCCGCGTCACACGAACCGAGCACGACGGCAGCGTCACGGTGCTGACCGACCGCTATGACGCTAAGCGGCTCAACAGCCCCAACGACCTCGTCGAGCACTCTGATCGCTCGATCTGGTTCACCGACCCTGCCTACGGGATCGACAGTGATTATGAGGGACACAAGGCCGTCAGCGAGATCGGCGCGTGCAACGTCTACCGCGTCGATCCCCCGACCGGCGAGACGACGGTCGTGGCCGACGATTTCGCCCGTCCGAACGGTCTCGCGTTCTCGGCCGACGAGCGGCAGCTCTACATCGTCGACACCCACCACAAGCACATTCGGCGATTCGACGTCGAGGACGAAGTCCGCCTCACCGGCGGAGAGGTCTTCGCGACATGCGATGCGGGTTCATTCGACGGGATCCGACTCGACGACGCGGGACGGATCTGGGCGGCGGCCCACGACGGACTCCATTGCTTCGATCCAGACGGCACGCTCCTGGGCAAGCTCCACATTCCCGAGATCGTCTCCAACCTGACCTTCGGCGGGCCCAAGCGCAACGACCTGTTCATCACCGCGACGAGTTCGGTTTACTCGCTGCGACTGAACCTCTGCGGTGTCCGATATCCGGCGTAACCGAGATGAGCTTGAGCAGGCCCTCATGGCGCGACATGACGCCGCGCTCATAGTCCCCGTCCCGGTCTTGGCGCAGGATGGAGACTCGGGATGGTCGGCTTTGGCGCGGGCTGCCAGATCCGGCGTGAGGGCCTACGTCGGCCGCACGTGTCGGCCCAGTGATCAGAGGGTTCCCCTGCCACCGCTGGTCATCATCGTTTCTCGAGCAGGCCGAGGTCGCGCAGGCTCTCGGCGGTCTCGACGATCGTGGTCTCGGCCGGGCGTGGCTGCCAGCCGAGTTCCTGTTTGGCGCGGTCGTTGTGGATCGTCAGCGGCGACGGGTCTTCGCCGGGTGCCTCGTTGGTTGTGACGTGCTCGCCTGCGGGCCCGAGGTGGTCTCGGAGGATCTGCGCCAGCCCCAGCCAGGTGATCGTCGGGCCGTCCGCCAACAACAGGTAGCGCTTCCCGGCGGCGGCAGGAGTGGCCATCGCCGTGATGTGCGCGTCCGCGACGTCGCGTACGTCGACGATGCCGAAGCGCTGGCGTGGCAGCGCCGGCATCGTGCCCTCGATGATCGCCTTGAAGCCGGTCAGCGTCGAGCGCAGTGCTGCCACTAGCGACGGGCCAGCGATGAATGTCGGGTTCACCACCACCAGTTGCGTGTCGCCTCCTTCGGTCCCGATGAAGTCCCAGGCGGCACGCTCGGCGATCGCCTTGGAGCGGGGGTAGGGCGGCAGCCCTGGCGTATCCGGGTCGGTCCAGTCCGCCTCGGTGTAGTCGCGGACTGGCTTAGGTGAATAACCCACCGCCGCGAACGAGGAGGTCAGCACCACCCTGCGCGCGCCGGCGTCCCGCGCTGCCTTCAGCACACGCACTGTGCCCTCGCGGGCGGGCACGATCAGCTCGTCGGGATCCTTGGGCTGGGCGGACGGGATCGGCGAGGCGACGTGGTGGACTTCCTCCACGCGATCGAGCGCGGCCGGCCAGCCGTCATCAGAGGTCAGATCTGCTGCCACCAACTGAAGGCCAGCATCGTCCACACCACCACGGCGCACGGCGGCACGCACACCTGCCTCACCATCCAGGGAGCGCACCGTCGCGCGCACCTCACGCCCATCACGCAGCAGCGCAGCGATCAGTTGCGTACCCACATAGCCCGATCCACCCGTCACCAATACCCTGCTCATCGCAACACCACCTCTTCCAGTCGGGGATACATCTCATGGACCCGCAGGTCCGCGTCGGCCTCTGCGTCGGCGTCACCGCGGTCGCGGGCGTCCCACAACGCGGCCTTCGCTCGCAGGTAGTCGAGGTGGATGCGCAGTGTCTTGATCTCAGCATCGACCCGCTCGGCGTGCCGCAGCAGCAGATCGCGCTGCGCCCCAGCCGTTGAGTGTCCAACCGCGCGGTTGGCCTGGTAGGTGCGCATGTCCTGGATCCCGACACCCATCGCGCGCAGGCAGGCGAGCGCCTGCAATGTGTCGAGGTCCTGCTCGCGGTACCGGCGGTGCCGGCTACTCGGATCGCGCTCGATCGGGCCGATCAGCCCGACCTCTTCGTAGTAGCGCAGCGTCGGCTCACTCAGCCCACTGCGCCGGGATACATCCTGGATCGTGAGAGCTGTCATGAGAGCACCATGACATACCTCAAGCGCTTGAAGTCAAGGGGTCCAAGCAAGTCCGGCTTCGGGCTGGAGATGCTGGCCGACGTGACCCAAGGCGGTACCTGGCACATCGGCGTTCTGGCTGGAGGCAGCGCCCCGCGTCCGTGAAAATCCGGGCTAAGTCTGGGAGGCGCTGTTGGTCGCCGGTTCTTAAGGTGGGCAGGCGAGCTTTTAGCTCTTGGTGTGCAGGGTTATCTGGTATCCGTCCGGGTCGGCGAATGTGAAGGTCCGCCCGAATGGCCCGTCAAAGGGCTCGGTCACGATCATGACCCCATCGTCAGCGAGCGCGTCATGGATCTGTTGGGCGTCGGGTGCGTGCAACCACACCGCGATGCCTTCCCCGGGCTGCTTGATGGCGTTCAGATCGACTCCGGGCAGGGGATCGCGGACGGCGAATGCGACCGGCTTGGTGTCAAAGACAACAGCGTGCGGCGGGCCTGCGGGGTTGCGGACCAGACCGAGGTACTGCTCGTAGAAAGCGGCGGAGCTTTCGAGGTCACGGACTTGAAGTGAGATGAAGTCGGGCCCAGTAGCGGGCATCAGAAGCTCCCTTGAAGGTGGTTGACGCGATCAAGCTTACGTCAAGACCTTGACAAATGTCAAGACCTTGACGCGATGAACTGCTCCTTGCTGCCGGTGCGCAATGCTGGTCCTCGGCTCGTAGTCAGTCCTCACCGAGAGCTGCGGTGCACCTCTCCAAATCGTTATGCAGCCGCTGTCGCTCCGCCGGCTGCAAGCCAGACAGCATCTGTTCCTCCACCGCTGCGACGGCCGCTGATGCGGCCGCGATGATTCGTTGTCCTTCGGGGGTCAGGCGGTAACGCTGGACGCGCCCCTGGCCGGCGGCGCTGACGAGTTCGGCTTCTCGTAGGCCGCCGAGGAGCTGATGCATCGCCTGGCGGGTCACGAACACACCCCGGGCTAGGTCCGCGTTTGAGATGCCGGGCCGGGCGTCGAGGATCTCCAGGCATGAATATTGCGGCACGCTCAGTCCAAGGGACCGCAGCGAGGCCTCCATCGCCGTCCGCAGCGCCGTGGCGGTCCGTTTCAACGCGTAGCCAATTGAGGTGTCGAGATCAACTCGCCGCACGTCAAGATCTTGACACAGATCGCGGGCGACACTACGTTCCAGAAAGCGAACCCTGCTCGAATTGCCGAACGATGACCCCTTCACCGCGTCCAACCACCAGCTCACACCCCGCGCGGCTGGTTCCGGTTGGACCGTTTTCGCTGGAGGCGGCCGCGACATTTGGCTTTGGGCCGACTGAAGGCCAGCCGCTTCGCTTCGACGGGGCTATGCGGCTTGCGTTCCCGGTTGATGGGGGTAGCGGATACGCCGGTGCGGTCCTTCGCCAATCCGCCGCCGATCAGGAGATCACCGTCGAGCTGCAAACCACCAAAACGGCAGATCCCGAGCTCGCACTCAAACAGATCGCGCGGATCATCTCAATCGACTATGACGGCAACGAGTTCCTGGGCGTCGGCGAGCGCGACCGCATCATCGCTGAGCTGCAAACGCGGTTTCCTGGACATCGACCGGTGCTCTTTCACTCCCCATATGAAGCGGCTGCCTGGTCGATCATCTCCGCCCGGAAGCCGTCGGCGGCCGCCGCCCGGACACGCACCGCGATCAGCGAACGTCTCGGGCACAGTTTCACCCTCGCCGGTCAAACCGTTCATGCCTTCCCACAACCCGACGCACTCAGTGACCTCAGCAACTTCCCGGGGCTGGATCAGACCAAGGCACGACGCCTACACCAGATCGCCGACGCCGGCGCCGAGTTACAAGCCGAAGCGCTGAAGTCCCGCGGACCAGAAGACGCATTCATCTACGCACAAACCCTCGAGGGCATCGGACCGTTCTATGCGAGCCTCATCGTCCTACGCGCAACCGGCTTCGCGGACGCGCCACTCAGAATCGCTGAACCCCGAACGCTCAACTACGCCGCCGAGCTCTATGACGCCGAACAACTCTCGCTCGAACACCTAACCCAACTCGCTGAGAACTGGCGACCGTTTCGCACCTGGTCCACCGTCCTCATCCGCATCGCCGCCGCCCACGCCAGAGCCCAACAACAAGTCACGTCGTCCGGAGCGCGCGCACCGCACGACATTCAATAGACCGCCGGCCGCCCAAGTCACACGCCCAAAAAGCGGTTCTGACCGTAACACCAGCAGTCACACCCGAAGTCCGTCACACTGGACGAGGGTGTCGCAACGAGCTGATGCAGGGCCCAGCGCAAGCAGCGCGAGCGGTTTGCAACGATGTGGATCGTCAGGGTCATCTGCCGAGGAACCGGAGATCCGTAGTCCAAGACCGCAGATCACCCGTGTCCGTGTCGCTGAAGAGCGATCGTCTTTGACGCGGCATTCGCACCGACGTGATGACGGCTCTGGCCCTACGCCTTGCCGAGCCCGACCAGACCGGTCTCGTAAGCGAGAATCACAGCCTGAACGCGGTCGCGAAGCCCGAGCTTGCGAAGCAGGCTCGAGATGTGCGTCTTGACTGTCGCCTCGCTGACGACGAGCTCGGATGCGATCTCTGCGTTCGAGAGTCCCGCGGCTAGCAGCCGCAGTACCTCGGTCTCGCGCGCGGTGAGCTGCCCGAGAACCTCGCTCGATTGGTCGCCGGCGGGCAGCGTGGCGGCGAACCGCTTCAGCAGGCGGCGCGTCACCGACGGGGCGAGCAGCGCGTCGCCAGCGGCGACGATTCGGATCGCTTCGACAAGCTTCGCCGGCGTGACGTCCTTTAGCAGGAATCCGCTGGCGCCAGCGCGGATCGCGGCGTGCACATACTCGTCGAGGTCGAACGTGGTCAGCACGAGGATGCGCGCGGGCGAGCCTTCCTCGACGAGCCGGCGCGTCGCCTCCACGCCGTCGAGCACCGGCATGCGGATGTCCATCAGGATCACATCCGGCCGGCGACGCTCGGCGAGCGCGACCGCCTCGGCGCCGTTCTCGGCTTCGCCGACGACCTCGATCTCGGGTCTGGATCCGAGGATCGCCCGGAACCCGGCGCGCACGAGCGCCTGGTCGTCGCAGATCAGGACCCGGATGCTCACGGCTGAGTTTCCTCGAGCGGCAGCCGGGCGCGAACCTCGTAGCCGCGGCCGGACCGTGGCCCTGCCGTCAGCTCGCCGCCGAACAGCGTGACCCGCTCGCGCATCCCGATCAGTCCCTGGCCGTCGGTCTCACCGTTGAGCGAGGTGGCACCGTGGCCGTCGTCGAGGACCTGGAGCTCGAGCGCGTCGGCGACGTAGCGCAGATGCACCTGCGCGGCCGAGGCGTCCGCGTGCTTGAGCGTGTTCGTCAGCGCCTCCTGGACGATCCGATAGGCACACAACCCCACGCCTTCGGGCAGCGGGCGCGCCTCGCCCAGCACCGACAGCTCGACGGGCAGCCCGGTCTCACGCACCTGTCCGACGAGCTCGTCGATGCGCGCGATCCCCGGCTGGGGCGCGTAGGCCGGGTCGCCGCGCTCGTCCTCGGCCCGGATCACGCCGAGCAGCCGGCGCAGCTCCGTCAGCGCGGCGCGTCCGGTCGACGCCACGGCGGCCAGCGATTCGCGTGCCTTGCCCGGGTCCTCGTCGAACACGTCCTCGCCGGCGGCGGCCTGGACGACCATCACGCTGACGTTGTGGGCGATCACGTCGTGCAGCTCGCGCGCGATCCGAGCCCGCTCCTCGATGACCGCGCGGTCCGCCTTGTCCTCGCGCTCGCGTTCGAGCCGGGCCGCGCGCGCCTCGAGCTCGGCCAGATACGCGCGGCGGGTGCGGATGTTGTCGCCGAGCACCCACGCGATCGCGAACACCGCGAGCTCGGGGATCACCTGCCCGGTGTGAGGCCCGTTGTTGACGATCACCGCGACCGTGATCGGCAGCGCAGCCAACGCGGCGGCGCGGATCGACACCCGACGGTCGCAGTACGCAGCGACCGTGTAGAGCGCCACGATCACGCCAAGCGGTGCCCCGGCCCCGGGTCGGAAGATCAGCAGCGCGGTCTCTGCAATGACGGTCACCGCCAGCACCCCGAGCGGCCGGTAGCGGCGGAGCGCAATCGGGACCGTCGTGAACAGGGTGACGATGGCCGCGAGCACCGGGAGGGCGAAGCCGTAACGGGTGCGGGAGACCACCGTCGAGCCCACCGCGATCACGGTCAGGATCAGCGCCAGCACCGAATCGCTCCACCAAGGATGGCGGCGGATCGCGTCGCGCGCCGCCGCCACCGTTGTCGACACCTGCCGCATGCGCTGAGAGTAACCCCGGATCTCAGGCGTCCCGGGTGTGCATCCGCCACGCCCCGAGCGCCGGTAGGACCAGCAGCCATCCGATCGTCACCACGACGGCCACCGCGACCGGCATCGGTATCCCCGGCGGGCCGGTCACGGGGCCGGGCTTGAGGAAGATCAGCACGCTGTCGAGGAGGCCGCGCCTGAGCGTGCCGAGCGATGTCGCCTGGACGACCAACGGGCTCAACACGAGCTCCCACCCGATCAATGCGGTGATCGTCCCCGGCCGTGAGCCGGTCAGCGATGCCAGACCCACCGCGATCACGCACAGGACGGAGTTCGCGAGCGCGAGCCACGCCACCGACTCCAGGATCACCGACAGGCTCGGCGTCGCCAGCCCGCCGGCGAAACCGAATGTGGCCGCGAGACCGATCGCGAACGCGATCACCGTGACGCTCAGTGTGACCGCGACCGCGGCCGGAATTCGAACCAGGAACAGCGCCGTCCGCGAGCGGCCGGTGAGCACGTTGTCGCGGAAGACGCCCGCCGCAAGGTCGCCGGCGCCCGCTTCTGCGCCGATCAGGATCGCCGCGACCGGGCCCATGAACACGCCGAGCAGGTCGAGCAGCCGCCCGTAGTTGTTCATCCCGCCTGCGGGTGGATAGTGGGCGGGGTCGGACGCATGCTTGACGACGTCGTACCCGGTCATGATCACGAGCGGCACCAAGACCACCGCCAGCGCGAGCGCGATCATGCCCCGCTTCTTGCGCAGGCGGAGTAGGTCCGCGCCGACCATCTGTCTGGCAACCGTCAGGTCGAGTTTCATGCGGCCACCTCCAATCGTGTTGTCATCTCCAGGAACCGGTCCTCGAGGCTCCGGCGCGCCGGCTCGAGCCGAGATACCACGAGGCCGGCGGCGACGAGGCGTGAGTTGATCTCGCCCGCCTGGTCGCGGGCGAGCAGCTTCATCCGCACCGCGCCATGCTCGGCACGGAGCTCGCGGACGGCCGGGTCGCGGGCGAGCAGCGCGAGCGCGCGGTCGGCATCGTCGCATTCGATTACGAGCTCACCGGCCTCGTCCGCGACCAGCTCCTCGATCGACCCCTGCGCGATTACCCGTCCGCCGTCGATGATCGCCGCCACGTCGCACGTCTTCTCGACCTCGTCGAGAAGATGGAGGAGACGAACACCGTCCGGCCCTCGTCCTCGACCAGCGCGCGGATCATCCGGCGGACGTCGAGCATCCCGCCTGGATCAAGTCCGTTCATCGGCTCATCGAGGATCAGCAGCTCGGGGTCTGACAGCAGGCAGCGCGCGACGCCCAGCCGCTGGCGCATCCCGAGCGAGTACGTCCCGACGCGATCTCTGGAGCGCCTGTCGAGCCCGACGCGCTCCAGCACGCCGTCGATCCGCTCGCGCGTCTCCGGCCCCCGGACCGCGGCGGCGATCTTGAGGTTCTCGTAACCGGTGAGGTGCGGGTAGAACGACGGCTCCTCGACGATCGCACCGACGCGCGCGAGCGCCCGCGCCCGCTGCGCGGGCACGGGGAGCCCGAGCACGCTGGCCCGCCCCGCGCTCGCTCGCGTGAGCCCAAGAAGCATCCTGATCAGGGTCGTCTTGCCGGCGCCGTTATGACCAAGAAACCCATACGCGACTCCGCGCGGCACCGTGAGGCTGACATCGTCAACCGCGATCCGGTCGCCGAACCGCTTCGTCAATCCCTCGATCTCGACCGCCGTCCGGCGATCAGCTTGATTGGCATGAGTTATTTCCATGCCTGTCACCGTAAGTGTGACTCGCGCCGCGCACATCGGCTGCGGGGATGGATTCGGGGTCAGCCGAAAGGATGAGACGCCGTCTTCTCGGCGCTGGCGGCGAGGGCAATATGTCCTTATCAGCGGTCCGAGCCGCGCAAGCCACGCCCGCGCGGCCAGCAGCACTGGTCCTGCGTGGGACACCCGTTCCTGCTTGTCCTATCGTCTACTCTCGCGCGCGGCCGCTAGCCGTCCTGCACGATCGGGTTTGCGTCTCCGCCGGGCACGCGGCAGGGAAATTATTACCCGTCGACTCTACGTCCATGCCGGGCCGGAGCGAAGAATGATCGTCGTGTCGGTGTCGGCGACACCGTGGCGCACGCGCAGCGTGCGCAGCAGCGTGTCGAGCTCGGCGGTGTCGATGCACGCCACTCGGAGCTGGTAATCCGGCGCGCCGGTCAGGTGCAGCACCTCGATCACCTGCTCGAGGCGGGCGACTCCGGCGGCGAAGTCGTCAGAGTCGATTCCGTGGGCGAGGTGGACGCCCACCAGCGCCTGCAGTATGCGACCACCCGCGGCTGGGTCAATAACTGCCGCGAAGCCCGTGATGACGCCCGCCCGGCGCAGACGCCGGACGCGGTCGGCGGCGGCGTTAGCACTCAGGCCGACGGCGGCGCCCAGGTCGCGCCATGACAGCCTGGCGTCCTCACGTAGCCGCCTGAGGATCTCACTGTCGATTGCGTCCATTGCGGCGATTGTCGCAGTTCTTGATGTGAGCACATTGAATTCCGCAGCGCAGGCGGTCAAATATTGCGGCATGGCCCCGACCGCCGCTCTGATCGCAGGATTGATCGCCGGGCTCGCCGTCGCGATGCAGGTGGGGGCCGTCAGCCTGCTGTTGGTCGAGGCCGCGGTGGCGGCCGGGCCACGCGCCGGCCTCGCCGCAGGGATGGGCGTCGCGACGGTCGATTTCGGCTTCGCGGCGATCGCCGCTATGGCCGGCGGCGTCGCCGGTCCGGCGCTCGCAGGCTACGAGGGGGAGATTCGGATCGTGGGCGCGCTAGTGCTCGCCGCGATGGCGTTGCACGGCCTGGTTGCGTTGGCCCGCGAGCGCGGCCCGTCACCCGTGGCCGCGGCCCCTGGCGGCGCGCCGCGGGCACACTACGCGCGCTTCCTGGCGATCACGGCGGCGAACCCGCTCACGATCGCGTCGTTCGCGGCGGTCGCCGCCGGGTTGACGCTCGATGGGCCGGCCTCCGCCGTCGCGTTTGCCGCCGGCGTCGGTGCGGCGTCCGCGGGCTGGCACGTCGTGCTGACGGTCACCGCCGGTCATGCCGGACGGTGGATCACGCCGCGCATCCGGCGCAGGCTTGCGATCGGCGGACGCGTCGTCGTACTAGCGATCGCCGCGCA
>CAWJVJ010000002.1:0-62061 GCA_963846265.1 uncultured Solirubrobacterales bacterium | reverse complement strand
CAGGCGTGAGGCCTCCTCGGACTCCGCGGGGACGAGACCGCCAAAGACGGCCCCGGCAACGAACGCGGCGATGAAGCCCGACCCCCGAGCCCGCCGCGATCCCGTAGGCGAGCGCGCGCCGGCGATCGGGATCACCTGACGCCACGGTCCGCTGATCAGGTTCCGGCGGTGGCCGATCACGATCACCGCGGCGGTCGCCAGGCCTGCGGCCACTCCCGCCGAGAATCCCGTAGCCGATCTCCTCGGCGACGATCGTGATCGCGTGGTGGCTCGATGCCATCTTGTCCTCCACGTCGGCGGCCCGAGCGCGATCAGGAGGAGCGGCACGCAGATCCCGTCGTTGAGCCCGCTCTCCACGTTCAGCCCCTGCCGGATCCGCGAGGGCAGTCGCGGCTCGGTGACCACCGCCTGTCCGAGCGCGGCATCCGTGGGGGCGAGCAGCACGGCCAGGACGACGACCTCGGCAACACTCAGGTGCGGGAAGATCGCCGCCGCCAGCAGCGCGCCGATCCGATCGTGAGCGGCAGCCCGATGCCGAGCAGCCGGAGCGGGACCGCGTACTCGCGCCGGAGCACGCGCAGCTTGATCCGAGACGCATCCGCGAACAGCACCACGGCGAGCGTCGCTTCGGCCAGCGTGCGCACTTCGCGCCGGACGGGGCGACGGTGATCTCGCCGATCACCAGCGGTCCGACGAGGAGCCCGAGCAGGGTGAACGCCATTGCCGGCGTGAACGGCGTGTCGACGAGGCGCTGCGACACCCCGGCCACGAGGAGCACCGCACCGGCGACAGTCGCAAGCTCCCAGGTCATCGGACCAGCATCAGGACGAGCCGGCGAACGATTCGGGACGGATCCTCCGTCGGGTCGCTCTCGTCGGCCAGCTGGCTTCGATCGCGCGATTGACGTTGCCGTGGATGTGGTCGGCGCCGATCGAGCTCGACGACCCCGTCGGCTTGGATCACCTTGAGGACGTTCGGCTTCACCCGGGCGAGGCGAAGCGTGATCGCCTCGGCGTGGGCGAGCGCGTGGATGTCGGTCAGCTTCGCCGCGCCCTGGGAGTCGACGAAATCGACACCCTCGAGATCGAGGACGAGCGCGCGCGGCTCGCCCCGTCCTCGATCAGTCCTCGGACGCGATCCTCGAGCGCTTCGGCGGTGGCGAAGAACAGGCCGCCGTCGAGGCGCAGGACCGCGATCCCGGGGAACGTCTCGTCGCCGGGGTTCTCGTCGAGGTCGCGGAACACCTGTGTGCCGGCTTCGCGGCCGAGCAGCGGCATCGGCGGCCTGGTCGCGACGTAGATCAGCCAGCCGAGCGAGAGGGCGACGCCGATGACCACGCCGGCGAGGACTCCGGCCGACAGCACGCCGATGATCGCCGCCACCGCGACCCAGAAGTCAAATCGCGTGACGCGGTGGAGACGGCGAAGCTCGGCGAGATCGATCATCCCGAACACGACCGCGTCGATGATCACGGCTCCGAGGACCGCCTTCGGGAGGTGCGAGAACAGCGGCGCGAGCACGATCAGCGTCGCGAGCACGAGCGCGCCGGTGATGAGCGAGGCGACCGGCGTCCGCGCGCCGGCCGACTCGTTCAGCGAGCTGGCCGAGAGGCTGGTCGACACCGGCATCCCCTGGAACACGCCGGCGCCGATGTTCGCCATCCCCTGGGCCACGGACTCCTGGTTGACGTCGATGCGGTATCGATGCCGGGCGGCGAACGCCCTGGCGTCGCCGGCGGTCTGCGAGAACCCGATCAGCAGCAGCGCGACCGCCGCGATGCCGATCGTCGCGTAGTGCTGCTTGACGAGCGTGAGATCGGGCAGCGCGGGGGCGGGGAGCCCGCGCGGCACGTGGCCGACGAGCGCGACCCCGTGCGCACCGAGGTCGAACACGGCCGACGCGAGCAGCCCGCCGACCACCAGCACGAGCGCGCCGGGAACCGCCGGCGCCAGGAATCGCAGAGCCGAGGATCACGCGCGAGTGAGATCACCGCCGACGAGCACCGTCGTCCAGTGCACGTCACCGAGCGATCCGAGCCAGGTCGCGAGCTCGCGCCAGGCGCTGTCACCCTTCGACGAGGTGCCGGTGAGCTTCGGCAGCTCTCCGATGACAACGTCGACGGCGGCGCCGGCCAGGAATCCCGTGACCACCGCTTTCGACAGGAACTGTGCGATCCACCCCATGCGGAACACCGCGAGCAGAAGGAACAGCAGCCCGGTCGCGAGCGTGATCGCGGCGACCAGCTGCGCCGCCTGCTGTCCGCCGAGGCCGGTCGCGAGCACCGCGCCGCCGGCGACGGCCGCGAGCGACGAGCTCGGTCCGGTCGAGATCTGCCGCGACGTGCAGAACAGCGCGTAGATGATCGCGCCCGCGGCCGCGGCGTACAGGCCGTTCTGCAGCGGTACGCCCGCGATGCCGGCGTACCCGAGATTCTTCGGCACGACCAGCGCGGTGACCGCGACGCCGGCGGTCACATCGCCGCGCAGCCATCGCCGCTCGTACCGCGGCAACCAGCCGACCGCCGGCACGAAGCGCGCGAGCCCCCCGGTGCTTCGATCCTGGGTCGCCATGGCCACAGGTGATAGGTGTACAGAGCGGCCCGGCCGGCGCCATCACTCGATCGGGATGACGGAGCTGCCGGGACTACGACGCCGTAGATCGTGACGACGCCCGTGCCGACGCCGTCCCGCGGATATTGTTTCCTTTCATGCGCCCCGTGCTCTCGCTGCTCGAGTTCCCCGCGGATGACCCCGAACGGGCCTGCCGATTCTGGTCGGAGTTGCTCGGCGTCACGCTCGAGGCTCGCGTCGAAGGCCAGGGCGAGGGCTGGCAGACGCCCGCGGCCGCTCCTGCTGTTGGCGTTCACCCCCGCGGCCGCGGGCCCGGAGACTCGTTCTCGCTCCCGTACTTCGAGGTCGACGACCTTGCGGGCGCGATCGACCGGGTCAAGGCGCTCGGCGGGACCGTCGTGCATCCGGGCGCTCAGTGGGCGATCTGCAAGGACTCGGAGGGGAGCCCGTTCGGGTTGGCGCTCGCGGATGGATCGGCGAGCGCGAGCCCCGCTGAGGTCTCTTACTCGGCGCGCCGGGCGCGAGGGGGGCGGACTGATCGGGACCGATCGGGATGGAAGGATCGGTCTGACAAAAACGTCCAAGCGAGGAGCAGTGGAGCCGATGCACGTCAGCAGCGCCAAGACGACCGAGCCGCTGACCGGGATGAGTATCTGGAGAGCCTCCGCGACGGCCGCGAGGTCTACATCTACGGCGAGCGCGTCGACGACGTCACGACTCACCCGGCGTTTCGCAACACCGCGCGCTCGGTCGCGCGCCTCTACGACGCGCTGCACGATCCCGAGCGGCGCGATGTCCTGACCACGCCGACCGACACCGGCGACGCGGCGTAACCCACAAGTTCTTCCGGTTCCCGAGGAGCGCCGAGGACTGCGTCGGGGACCGCGACGCGATCGCCGAGTGGGCGCGGCTGAGCTACGGCTGGCTGGGGCGCAGCCCCGACTACAAGGCCGCGTTCCTGGCGACGCTCGGCGCCAACGCCGACTTCTACGAGCCCTATCAGGACAACGCCCGGCGCTGGTACGGCGAGGCCCAGGAAGGTGCTCTACTGGAACCACGCGATCATCCACCCGCCCGTCGACCGCAACCGCTCGCTCCGACGAGGTCGAGCGACGTCTTCATGCACGTCGAGGAGGAGCGCGACGACGGGATCGTGGTGAGCGGGGCCAAGGTGGTCGCCACCGGCTCCGCGCTCACCCACTTCAACTTCATCGCCCACTACGGCCCGGTGCCGGTCCAGAAGAAGGAGTACGCCCTGGTCTGCGCGGTCTCGATGGACACGCCGGGGGTGAAGCTGATCTGCCGCCCGTCCTACGAGCTGACGGCCGCGGTGACCGGCAGCCCGTTCGACTATCCGCTCTCGAGCCGGCTCGACGAGAACGACGCGATCTTCATCTTCGACAAGGTGCTGGTCCCGTGGGAGAACGTGTTCGTCTACGGCGACGTCGAGAAGGCGAACAACTTCTTCCCCCAGACCGGCTTCATCCCGCGGTTCTGCTTCCACGGCTGCATCCGCCTCGCGGTCAAGCTCGACTTCATCGCCGGCCTGTTGCTCAAGGCGGTCGAGGCGACCGGAACGAAGGACTTTCGCGGCGTGCAGGCCCAGGTCGGCGAGGTGCTCGCGTGGCGCAACATGCTGTGGGCGCTCGCGAGCGCGATGGCGCGCGAGCCGCAGATTGGAAGGGGCGGCGCCTGCTCCCGAACATGGAGTACGCGATGGCCTACCGCGTGTTCTCGACGATCGGCTATCCGCCGCGTCAAGGAGATCATCGAGCACACGGTGGCCAGCGGCTGATCTACATCAACTCGAACGCCCGGGACTTCAAGAACCCCGATATCCGCCCGCTACCTCGACCAGTACGTCCGCGGCTCCAACGGCATCGACGCCGTCGACGCGTCAAGCTCATGAAGCTGCTGTGGGACGCCTCGGCAGCGAGTTCGGCGGCCGCCACGAGCTCTACGAGCGCAACTACAGCGGCAACGACGAGAACATCCGGATGGAGGTGCTGTTCGCGGCCATGGGCACCGGCCTGACCGACGCATACAAGGGCTTCGCCGAGCAGTGCATGAACGAGTACGACCTCGACGGCTGGACGGTCCCTGACCTGATCAACCCGGACGACATCAGCTTCCACACCAAGCGCGCCTAGCCGCGCGCGCCCCTCGGCCCGATTCCCGGCTTATAATCGCTCGTTCGTTCCACACCGCGGCTGTAGCTCAGTTGGCTAGAGCGTCTGCTTGCCATGCAGAAGGTCGAGGGTTCGAGTCCCTTCAGCCGCTCTCGAAAAAGCCCCGCTCAGCGGGGCTTTTTGGCTCTTGGAGCTTAGCTCCTCGGCTTTAGTCCCTGCCGAGCATTTCTCCGGTCTCATTACAAGATCACTACAAGAAGTGACTGGATCGAAGTGAGTCGTCCCGCAAGACGACCGCGTCAGGTTCAGTGGCCGGGCCGATGTGGAGGCTCACGGCTCGCCCTGTCCGTTGCAGGTCGCACGCGCCTCCGCCAGCGTGCACCCGAGGACCCTCGCCCCGACAGCCCAATTGCGGCTTGCCCCCGAGCATAACCGCAGCCGCCGGCGCGTCGCGTGCCCGCTCTTGCCGCGCTGTATCACGAAGCCGCCGTGAAGCGCAGGTCGCGCAGAGCGCGGCGCGGGGACGCTCCCCTATCCGCGAGGTGTTCTCTCAGTACGGGATCGACAGCGCGGGGTCGGTTGCCTCGGTCTTGGATTTCGATCCCGGGAACCGCCCCCGCGAAGCGTCGACCGCGGGCGTGGTGGGCAACGCAGCCCACCGTTGAAGCGCGGTGTGTCCGGCCTCCTATGCATGCCGGAGCTACCGATTCCGGTCCCGGGGTTCTCGACAGGGAGATCGCGTTGTGAGGGTCGTGCTCGATCCGTGCCGCCCGGCGCTCACAGGACAAGCCTCAGCGGCGCCTCGAGCAGCTCACGGATGGTCGAGAGGAATCGGGCGGCGTCGGCGCCGTAGAGAATGCGGTGGTCGCAACTGAGCGTCACGGTCATCAAGTTACGGTCGACGATCTCGCCGTCGACGCGAGCCAGCACTTCGCGAAGCGCGCCGACCCCAAGGATGGCGGATTGCGGTGGGTTGATGACGGGAGCGATCGCAGTCATCCCGTACATGCCCAGGTTCGAAACGGTGAACGTGCCTCCTGAGAGTTCCGCCGGCGTGACCGTGGCACTCCTGACGCGCTCGGCCAGCCGCCGTGATTCGGCGGCGATCGCTCCCAGTGACTTCTGGTCGGCGTCGAATATGGTTGGCACGACCAGCGCGTCCTCGGCAGCGACCGCGATGCCGATGTTGACGCGCGAGTAGAACTCGAAGCCGCCATCCCGGTAGGAGCCGTTCGCGTGCGGATGCTCCCGGAGCGCCAGAGCGGCCGCCTTGATGATCATGTCGTTCAGTGACGGTGCGCGCACACCGGTCTCGGTGATCTGCTGCCGGAGCGCGATCACGGCATCCATCATGACCTCGGTCTGGATCTGAAAGTGCGGGATGGTCGCCTTCGCCTCGGCCATACGCCGGGCGATCAGTGACTGCAGGCGGGTCGGCTCGGCCACTTTGACCATGCCCTTGCTGGACGACAGCGGCACCTCAGCCGCCGCCGCGTTCACCCCACGCTTCTCCGCGCGGGGAGCCGGCGGGGGCGTAGGTTCGTCCACGATGCCGGCCCTGGCCAGAACGTCTCCGCGGGTGACACGCCCGAGCGGCCCTGAACCGGTCACGTCATCGAGTGAAACGCCATGCGCCTTCGCCACCCGCCGCGCCAGCGGCGTCGCCCGGAGCATGGCGCCCGTCGAACTCCCGACGACACTTCCCGTATCCGCGACGCTGGCGGAGCGATCTCCGCCGTTGACGCTGGGCGGCGTTGGAGCGGGCAGCTCGGAAACGCCTCGGCCACCACCGTCCGGACTCGCCTGAGGCGGCGGACCAGCCGCCTCCGCTCCGATGTGCGCGATGGCCGCACCGACCGGGAGCGTCGTGCCTTCGGGCGCGATGATCTGCAGCACGCCGCTCGCTTCTGCCGGATGTGTCACGGTGGCCTTGTCGGTCTCGATCTCGAGCAGGTCCTCTCCAGCCTGTACCTGCTCGCCATCAGCCTTGAGCCAGGTCAGGATTGTGCCCTGCTCCATCGAGTCGGTCAGCGCCGGCATCGTCAGTTCGGTCATGAGGAGCCTGCCTCCATTAGGTCGATGGCCGCGCCGGCGATCGTGTCCTTGTCGATCCCAAAGTGACGGTAGAGATCTTCCACGTCACCGGACTGGCCGAAGTCACTGACGCCCAGGCACGCGATCGGAGCACCGCGAACCGCCGACAGGAAGCTCAGCGTGTGAGGATGGCCGTCGAGCACAGCGACGATCGGCGCGATTCGGTCGGCTGGGAATACCTCCTCCAGGATCGTGTCATCGCCTTCGATCAGCCCATGTCGGGCTTGCAGCGCCCGGAAAACGAGATCGGGCGATGTCAGACACACCACGTCGCACTCGAGCGCAGCGCTCGCGAGCTCGTCGGCGGCCGCGACGACCTCCGGCATCACCGCGCCAACGCCGACTAGCGTCAGCTGCGGCGGTGAGGCGGCCGTCCGCAAACGGTAGCCGCCGGCCAGCGCCTGACGCCGGCGGTCGTCGCGTTCGGCGGGCTCGTCAGGTACGCCGGCCAGCGCCTGATCTATCGGCCGGGTCGTCAAGCGAAAGTACGAGGAGCTCCCGTCCGATCGGCCGAGCCGGGACAGCGCATGCAACAGGGTCCATTCGAGGTCTTGGCCGAACGCCGGCTCCCAAGCGATGCAGCGCGGCTGCTCGAGACCGATCGACGGCGTGATGATCGATTGGTGCGCGCCGCCCTCTGGCGCGAGCGTCACACCCGACGGCGTGCCGACAAGAATCGACTGGCCACCGGCGTAGAGGCCGAACGACCACGGCTCCAGCGCGCGACCGACGAATGGGTCATACAGGGTGCCGATCGGCAGGAGCGCCTGGCCGTCGCGCGACCACGTCGCCCCCAGCTCTCCCAGCAAGCCCACCAGGTTGCCCTCGGCGATGCCGAGCTCGATGTGCTGGCCATGTTGCGATTCCCGCCAGCTCACCAACGTGTCGGTGTCGTCGGCGAACCAATCGATCCGATCGCCCAGGTGCCAGATGCCAACGTGATTGATCCACCCGCCGAGGTTCGTCGAAGAGGCCACGTCCGGGCTCACGGTCACAACCCGCGTTGCCACGTCGGGAGCCTTGTGCGAGAGATCGACGAAGAACCTGCCGAACGCCTGCTGCGTCGACGCCTTGCCGCTGTGGGCTCGACCGAGATCGGCAGGCGGCACCGGCGCGGCGATCGTAACCACCTCATCGCGCTCCAGTCTCACCGCCGCCTCGCGGCATCGCCTGGCCTCTGCCGAACCGTCGGGAAAACGCGCCCATGGATCCGCCGGGTCCGCGCCCGTTTCGGTGGCGAGCCGCTCCATCTGCGCCGCCGAGAGCAACGCGGAATGGTTCGCGGGGTGCCCCTGCGTCGCGAGCCGCCAGGCCTTGATCGTGTACGCGAAGATCACCGAAGGACGATCGGTCACCGCGTCGGCCCGCGCAAACGCCTCGAGCAGGTCGCCGAGGTCATGGCCGCCGAGATCGCGGATCGCACGCAACAGGTCGTCGTCGCTCAGCTCCGTGATCAACCTGCCCAGCTCGCGCGCGGCACGGCCACTGCCCGGCAGCCGCTCACGCAGCTCACCGGCGGACGACCGCAGCAACCGCTGGTACTCCTCGTTGGGCATCTCGTCGATGCGCCGACGCAGCGCGTGACCTCCCGGGCGCTCGAACAGCTCGCGCAGCCAGCGACCGTACTTGACGGTGATCGTCTCCCAGCCTGCGGCTTCGAACATCGCTGCGATGCGACCGGCGGCGATGTCCGGCACGATCCGGTCCAGGGATTGCCGGTTGAGGTCGACGATCCACAGCACCTCACCGAGGCGCGGAACGACCGGATCGACGAGCGTCTCCCAGATCGCTCCCTCATCCAGCTCGGCATCACCGAGCAGGGCAACTTGCCGGCCGCCCTGGGGGACCTCGAAGTGGCCGGCAACATACCGGTGAGCGATCGCGCTCCAGATAGTCGCCGTCGCCCCAATTCCAACCGAGCCGGTCGAGAAATCCGCCGACACCGGATCCTTCAGCCGGCTCGGATACGACTGCAGGCCGCCGAACTCACGCAGCGTGGTCAGATACTTGGCATCGAGCTGGCCGAGGAGATACTCGATCGCGTGCAACACCGGCGAGGCGTGCGGCTTCACCGAAACCCGATCCGGCCCGCGCAGATACTCAAACCAGAGCGCGGTCATGATCGACACCACCGACGCGGACGAGGCCTGGTGGCCGCCGACCTTCACCCCCGACCGGCTCTCCCGCACCTTGTTGGCGTGATGGACGATCGACATCGCCAACCACAGCACCCGATCCTGAATCGCCTCCAGCACCGCCAGTGTTTCGCGCTGCTCAGTCGCAGTGGCCATCCGACGGATTGTCGTGGCCCGGCAATGAGCTTGTCCACAACGGCTGTCGCACATCGCCTGCTAGGCGATCAATTTTTGCGCGGAGGCGGCGGTCAACGTTACGATCTTTTCATCCCCGACGAGAACCTCGACGCTTTGGACCACCGCATCCTCGACCTCCTCGTGCAGGACGGCCGGCGATCCGCCAGCGAGATCGGCCGGCTCATAAACCTCTCCCCCGCCGCCGCCAAGCGCCGGATCGACCGACTCGAGCGGGTGGGCTACATCCGCGGATACACCGCGATCCTCGACCACACGAAGCTCGGCAGTCACCTCGAGGCGTTCGCCGAGCTCCGGTTCGCCCCGGGAACCCAGGTGGGCGACATCGACCACGCACTCGACGACGTCCCCGAGCTCGTCGAATCCTTCACTGTCGCGGGCGACCCCGACGCTCTCGTCCGCTTGCGCGTCAACGACGTCGACCACCTCAAAGACGTGATCGACCGGATACGCCGAAGCCGCCGCGGCAGTGCCAAGGTCATCGGCACAAAGACACTGATCGTCCTCGGCACAAGCACAGGGTCAGCCGGCGCGGCGCTCCGCTGACCGCGTCGCCCGGATTCGTTGCCGTCGTCATGATTTCAGTTGTGTCTGCAGTGACCAGTGCGCGTCGGTCGTGTCTCTCCGTTCCCGGATCTTCGGAGCGCATGCTGACCAAGGCCGCCGCCGGTCTCGGCGCGGATGAGGTCGTGATCGACCTCGAGGACGCGGTGGCGCCCAGCGCCAAGGACGAGGCGCGTGCGGCGGTGGTCGCGGCGCTCGGGAGTTGGAGCGGGGATCCCGTGAGCGTCCGGGTGAACGCGCCGCGCTCGCGGTGGTGCCATGTGGACATCATCACGCTGGCGGCACTCGCGGAGGTACCAGTGTCCCTCGTTGTGCCGAAGGTCGAAAGCGCGGGCGATCTTGCCTTCCTCGACCGGCTACTCGACGGGGCGGAAGCGGCGTCGGATAGGCCGGTCGCCATGCGACTGCAGGCTCTGATCGAAACGGCGGCCGGACTGGAGCGGGTTTCGGAGATCGCGGGTTGCTCCGCTCGGCTGGACTCGCTGATCCTGGGCTACGCGGATCTGGCGGCGTCGCTGGGCCGGCCGAGATCGGGGACGGAAGATCTCGAAACCTGGCTTCCGGCACAGCAGGCGGTGCTCACCGCGGCCCGCGTGAACGGGCTGCAGGCCATCGACGGTCCGTATCTGAGGGTCGAAGTGGACGAGCCGTTCCGCGCCCATGCGACGCGAGCGCGGGATCTTGGCTTCGACGGCAAGTGGGCGATCCATCCGGCACAGGTGCAGCCGCTGAACGAGCTGTTCACGCCGAGCGTGGAGGAACTCGAGTGGGCTCGTAGCGTCGTCACCGCACTCGAGCGCGCGGAGCAGGACCACCGCCGGGGGGCGGTCGCACTTGATGGCGAGATGCTCGACGAGGCGATCCGCGTCGCCGCGCTGCGCGTGCTCGCGCGATCGCGGGGCTAGGCGCCCATCCCCACGACGGCGTCGATCTCGACGCTCGCCCCCAACGGCAGCGAGGCCACGCCAATCGTCACGCGCGCCGGCGGGGCATCGGCGAAGAACGCGCCGTAGGCCTCGTTGATCTCCGCGAAGCCCTCCAACTGGGTCGTGTAGATCGTCATCCGCACGGCATTGCTGAGATCGGTGCCGGCCGCGGCGCACACCGCGCGGAGGTTGTGGAGGCACTGGGTGGTCTGCTCTGCCAGCGATCCAAAGGCCGACTTCTCGCCCGCGGCGTTCAGCGGTATCTGGCCGGAGCAGTACAGGACGTCTCCGTACTTGACCGCCTGACTGTAAGGCCCGATCGCGGCCGGCGCGTCGGGGGTGCTGACAGGCGTGCGGGTGCCACCGGAACTCGTCAATCGATCCTCCTCGATTAGCTTGGGTGCAGGGAAGGCGTTGCTCCGAACGCGGCGTCGAGACGCAGGCGCTCGATCTGCTCGGGGCTGTAGCCGCACAGCTCGGTCAAGACCGCGTCGGTGTGCTCGCCCCTTTGCGGCCCCGGGCCGACCGGACGCTGCTCTTCGCCGACTCTCAGAGGCGTCGCGAGCTCCCGGACCCGCCCAAGGCGCGGATGCTCGAAACCGACGACGGCGTTCCGGGCGACGGCCTGCGGATCCTCGAGCGCGTCGGCGACGAGGTTGACGCGCCCGCACGGAATCCCGGCGTCCCGAAGCGCCTGCAGCCACTCGTCGGTCGTGCCTTCGCGGAACGCCTCTTCGAGCAGCGGTAGGACCTCGTCACGGTGGCGGTCGCGACCGGCGAAGTCGGAGAAGCGCGGGTCGCCGGCCAGCTGGGGGCGGTCGAGCACCCGGCACAGCGCCTGCCAGAACTTCTCCTTGGGGCACGCCACCACCAGCCACCCATCGGCGGTCGCGAAGTTCTGAAACGGCACGATCGACGGATGCGCCGAGCTCGCGCGTCGGGGCGGCTCGTAATCGCGCGACGCGGTCCAGGTACCCACGTAACAGAGCTCGGCGAGCGCCGTCTCGAACAGCGAGATGTCGCAGTCGCAGCCAACGCCGTCGCGGCGCGCGCGCCACAGGCCGGCCATGATCGCGATCGCCGCCACGTAACCGCCGGAGAGATCGACCAGGGACAGTCCGCTTTTCGTCGGCGGGCCGGCCGGGTCGCCGGTCAGGCTCATCCATCCCGCGAGCCCCTGCATCACGTAGTCGTAGCCGCCCTCGGCGGCCCGCGGGCCGCTCATGCCGAAGCCCGACAGCGAGCAGCAGACGATGCGCGGGTTGAACCGCTTGAGCGCCTCGTAGGTGAGGCCGAGCCGGGCCGGCTGGTCGCCTCGCAGATTCGAGAACACCACGTCGACCACGGCGACGAGGTCGTTGAACACCTCCCGCCCGCTCGGGGACCGCAGATCGAGCGAGATGCTCCGCTTGTTGCGGTTGAACGTCTCGAAGAACAGCGAGTCCTCACCCTCCTGGAACGGAGGCACGTAGCGCCCCACATCGCCGCCGGCGGCCGGGTCCTCGATCTTGATCACGTCCGCGCCGAGGTCCGACAGCTGCAGCGTGGCCCATGGTCCGGCGCCGAACTGCTCGACCGAAAGGATGCGTACATCGGCGAGCGCGAGCATCGTGGCCTCAGGCGTTCAGCGCGTTTCGCCACGCGCGCTCGTAGTAGGGACGGAGGAACTCGAGGTGCTCGAGCATCCGGCTCTCGGCAGCTGACGCGTCGCCTTGCTCGACCGCCGCCGCAATCTGATGGTGGTGCTCGTTGATCGCCCGGTGAAAGCGCGGATCGAGGTCGGACCGGACGAGGTTGCGCTGCAGGACGATGAAGATCGGACGCGCCGCGATCGAGAGCAGCACGTTGTTCGAAGCCTCGATCAAGATCGAGTGGAACTCCTCGTTGTAGGAGAACTGATCGTCGGGAGAGAGCTCGAGCAGCTCGACCGGGCTGGACTCCGCGAGTCGCTGCAGCTCCACGTCGGTCCGTCGCAGCGCCGCGAGCCGGGCGGCGGGAACCTCGAGCAGAACACGCATCTCGAACAGCTCGTCCAGCGAGATCTCCTGCGCGATCATCAGCAGGTCCAAGCCGGAGCGCAGCGACTCGGAGACCCGTCCGCTGTCCGGCCGCGCGACGAAGCTGCCGCCGGTCGATCCTTCGGCGGTCCAGATCAGGTCCTGACCGGCGCACAGTCGCAGAGCCTCGCGAATCGTGGCCCGGCTGACACCGAACTGCTCCGCCAGGGCCACCTCGGGCTGGAGGCGCTCCCCAGGCGCGAGCTGCCCACTGACGATCAGACCGCGCAGCTCACGCGCGACGTCCTCGTAGATCTTCGTTCCGCGTTTTGGCGCTGCAGGTATGTCTGACATATACCACGTTTCGCGTTTCTCGGGATACAGGTCCTCGACTTGACCGGAGGCTATGTCTGACATATAAAGAGACGCAACTCCGCCCCGAGATCCGGCCCCGTTCGCCGCGCGCCGGATCGTCAGCGACAGCAAAGGAGCCCACCCGGATGACCGTTGCACCGCAGGCGCCGAAGGAGTGGCGAGGCCGCTTCTACGAGGACTTCGACGTCGGTGACGTATTCGACAGCCGGCTCGGACGGACGATCACCGACACCGACAACGTCTGGTTCACGTGCCTGACGATGAACACGAACCAGATGCACTTCAACACGCCTCACGCCGAACGGACCCGCTTCGGGCGCCCGCTCGTCAACAGCGTGTTCACGCTCGCACTCGTCACCGGGTTGACGGTGCCCGACACGAGCGAGAACGCGGTCGCCAACCTGGCCTGGACGGACATCACGCTGCCGAACCCGGTGTTCGTCGGGGACACCCTGTGGGCCGAGACGGAGGTCCTCGACGTGCGTGAGTCCGGATCGCATCCGAACGCCGGGATCGTCTCGATCCGCTGCCGAGGGATCAACCAGCGGCGCGAAGTCGTCATCGAGTTCAAACGCACGTTCATGGTCTACAAGCGCGATGCGCCGGAGGCCGCCGCCGGCTTCCCCGGCACCAGCGCCGAGTGGACCGTTTGAGGAAGGAGACCATCCGTGCCCACCGCTGCTGAGCGCCTGTCCGAGTTCGCTACCAACCTGCAATACGACGACATCCCGGCCGAGACGATCGAGGCAGCCAAGCTGCACCTGCTCGACACGCTCGGCTGCGCGCTGGCGGCGCACGGAACCGGCGCCGCCGGCGAGGGCCGTGACGCATTCGGGGCGGCCGGCGGTCAGCCTGAGTCGACCGTCGTCGGTCTGAGCACCCGCCTTCCCGCACCGGCCGCGGCGTTCGCGAACGGGATGCTCTCGCATGGCCTCGACTTCGACGACACTCATTCGGATTCGTTGGCGCACGTAGGCGCGGTGGTCGGTCCAGCCTCGCTGGCGGCCGCCGAGGCGATCGGAGCCGACGGCCGCGACCTGCTTACCGCGATCGTCGCCGGCAACGAGATCGTGACCCGCATCGGGATGACCGTCACGGGGCAGTTTCACGCTCGCGGATTCCACGCCACCGCGGTGTGCGGTGTCTTCGGTGCGGCGGCCGCGGCCTGCCGGCTCAGGAACGCGAGCGCCGCGACGGCGGCGAGCGCGCTCGGAATCGCCGGCTCGTTCGCCGGCGGCCTGTTCGTCTACCTCGAGGAGGGCACCCCGACCAAGCCGATCCATCCCGCGTGGGCCGCGCACGGCGCGCTGATCGCTGCCGATCTGGCCTCGCGCGGAGCCCAGGGGCCGACGACCGTGCTCGAGGGTCGCTTCGGCTTCTACCACGCGTTCATCGGCGCCGAGCCCGGCACCGTCACGCTCGAGCAGGAGCTCGCCGACCTCGGAACCCGCTGGGAGACGCCGCGGATCGCGTTCAAGCCCTACCCGGCTTGCCACTTCATCCACGGGTCTCTCGGCGCCACCGCGAGCCTGCTCCCGGAGATCGACGCCGACCGTATCTCGCACATCGAGGTCACGGTGCCGGAGGCCGCGGTGGCGCTCGTGCTCGAGCCCGCCGCCGACAAGGCCCAACCCCGGACCGAGTACGAGGGCAAGTTCAGCCTGCCGTTCTCGACCGCGGCGATGATCGTCTCGGGCAAGGTCGACATCGGGACCTACACGTACCCGTCGCTGAGCGATCCGGCGGTGCTCGACCTCGCCGGGAAGGTGAGCTATTCGGTGCGCGACTACGAGAGCTGGCCCGCCGCATTCCCCGGCGGTGTCCGGATCACAACCGTCGACGGCGCGGTGCTCGAGGCGGACCAGCCGCACCAGCTGGGCGCTCCGGAGAACCCGATGACCGCGGATCAGGTGATCGAGAAGTTCCGCGCGAATGCATCGCTGGCGCTCGATTCCGGGACGGCCGGGGAGCTCGAGACAACCGTGCTCGAGCTCGAGCGCCAGACCGATCTCGCTGCCGCGTTGGCCCCGCTTCAGAAGGCGACCGCGCAGATCGCCGCATAGCACCGCGCGGTTACAGGATCGGGTCCGACGGGCCATAGGCCTCTTCCCAGGCGAGCGCCGCTGCCAGCACGTCGTCGGCGCGCCGGCCGGCGATCTGCAGCCCGCCGATGGCAACCGCCGGCCAGCCGAGAAAGCTGAACAGACGGGCGTGACCGACCATGGCGACACGGACGTCGGGCTCCCAGACATCGAGCATCGGGACCTGGCCGGCGAGCGTCGGCGACACGTACAGATCCGGTCCGCCGGCTGTCGCCGCCTCACCACGCCAGCGCGCCAGCTCGACCCGAGCCGCCGCCACAGCCTCCGGCGAGACGGCATTCGCCGACTCCCACTTCATCTGGGTGTCCGGCCCGTATTCCTCGCGCCGCGACGGAAACGTGTCGACATGGCTGGCGGCCGCCTCCGCGAGCATGATCGGCAGTAGATCGGCGCGCGGCGGCGCGAGCGCGGCCGACTCGAGCCGGGCCCCGAGCCGCTCGAGCATCGGGAGCACGCCCGAGATGTCGGGCACGACGGCGCCGGCGGGCGCCCCGCCGGGATCGAATGGCGACATCGCCGGCGGGTCGGACAGCACGCCCACGATCAGTCCATTCAGCCGCGGCTCGGGGCAGGCGTGGCCGCCGAGCACGGAGTAGGCCAGGGCACAGTCCGCCACCGACCGCGCCATCGGGCCGGCGACGTCGAAGCTCGGGGACAACGGCATGCAGCCCCCAGTCGGCACGACCCCGTGGGGCGGTTTGAAACCGACGGTCCCGCACGCGGCGGATGGGATCCTGATCGACCCCGCCGTATCCGTTCCGAGGCCGAGGGTCCCGACTCCGGCGGCCAGCGCCGCCGCGTTGCCACCCGACGAGCCACCGGCTACGCGGCCGGGGCGCGCCGGGTTGCCGACATAGCCCCAGTGCGGATTCTGGCTGGTCGTTCCCCACGCGAACTCGTGCAGGTTCGCCTTGCCGACGACGATCGCGCCCGCGCGCTCGAGGAGCTCGACAGCCGCTGCCGTTCGCACCGGCACCCGGTCTGCATAGATCTTCGACCCGTACGTCGTCCGAACACCAGCCGTGTCGAACATGTCCTTGACGAGCACGGGCACACCGGCGAGCGGGCCTGTGACGCCGCCCCTGGCTCGTTCGAGCGCCTCCTCGGCGCAGCTCGTGATCAGCGCGTTGAACTCGTCGAGCTCGGGCATCGCGGCGGCGTGGACCTCCACGACCTCCACCGGATCCAGCTCGCGACGATTGACAGCCCGGGCGATCTCGGAGGCTGGCAGCGTGCGGACGTCGCTCACCACTTCTCCGGGCGCAGGATCGCTGCGACCTCCTCCGCGGAGGCGCCTGCGGCGATCGCATCGGTCAGCGTGCGCTCGGCGGCCTCGGCCTCGAGCGCCGCGCGAGTCACCGCGTCCGCGTGCTCAGCCGGGATCACGCACACGCCGGTGTCGTCAGCGACGATCACGTCACCCGGCCGAACCGTTATGCCGGCGAGCCGGACCGCGCCGTTGATCTCGATCGCCTCGAGGCGGTGCTTGCCGCTCACCGGCGTCACCCCGCGCGACCACACGGGAACGCCGGAGGCCCGAATGGCCGCCACATCGCGCGCGGCGCCGTCGATCACACACCCGGCGATCTCCACGCGAGACGCCCAGGCCGCCGACAGACCTCCCATCACCGATGCTTCGGTGAAAGCGCCGCAATCGAACACCGCCACGTCCCCGGGCCGGCCGATGTTGTAGAGGTCCCGGTCGGCGAGGCGCGCGCGCTCTCCTCGCACCGACAGCGACCCCACGCTGCCGCCCTCGGGGACGTAACGGATCGTGATCGCCGGACCGATTACCCGCTGCCCGGGGCTCAGCGGACGCAGCGTGCTCCCCGGGACGCCACCCCCGACGCCGAGCTCGTCGAGCACGTCCGAGACCGAGGAGGTGAGGTCGGTGACCTGGTCGAGCCCGGCCAGCGTGTCGGGGGACGGGCGCACGATCTCGACCGCGGTGATCCGGTCCTCGCTGATCAAGCCGAACAGCCTGGAGCGGACTTTTGCGAGCTCGTCCTCGGTTGCCATCAGCTCGCGCCCCGGATCCGGCGGTGCAGCTCCCCGTACTCCTCCCCGTCGATCGCGACGTCGATCACCGTGGTCCGGGTCGCGGCGACCGCGTCCACCAGCGCCTCACGCAACTCGTCCTCGCTGGACGCGCGAGCGCCTCGGACACCCAGGCCCTCGGCCACGGTGGCGAAGTCGCTCCGGACGAAGTCGACGTTGGAGCGCCGCCAACCGATCTCGGCCTGCTTGACCCTGATCAGACTGAGGCTGGCGTCGTTGAGCACGAGCACGATCACCTTCGCGCCCAGCCGCCCGGCGGTCTCCAGCTCGGCGGCGTTGATCGTGAAGCCGCCGTCGCCGGTGAATGCGACCACCGCCTCGTCCGGACGCGCGATCGCCGCGCCGATCGCCGCCGGGACCGCGAACCCCATCGTGGCCAGCCCGTTCGAGATGTGGAACCGGCTCGGCCGCTCGCTGCGCCAAAACCACGTGGCGGCGAACATGTGCGCACCAGCGTCGACCGTCACGATCGGGTCGCCGAGTACCTCCTGGGCGACCTCGACGGTGCGCACCGCGGAGAGCCGGTCAGACGGTATCCGCAGCTGGTCATGCATCGACTGACGCCAGCGCGCAACCTCCCGCAGCGCCCACGTGGGGTTGGGCGGCGCGAGGGCTGCAAGCAGCTGCTGCAAGCTCGATTCGAGACGGCCGGCGAGTGTCCAGCGCGGCGACAGGTAGTCGTCTCGCGCTCCAGTCCGCCGCACCGCAAGGACTGGGGCGTTGAACGGCCATGGCCGAGCCAGGAGCTCGACCGGGTCGAGCCCGATGCCGAGCAGCAGATCCGCCTCCTCGAGCAGCGGGCGCTCGATCGCGGCGCCGGTGACGATGCCCGCGGCCAGGCGATGCGATTCCGGGAAGACTCCTTTCCCCTTGTAGGTCGCGAGCACCGGCGCCTCGAGCAACTCGGCCAGGCGCACGAGCGAGCGTTGATCGACTCCGCGGCGGGCCTCCTCTCCCACCAGCATCACCGGACGCGTCGCGGCTGACAGCGCGCGAGCGGCGTCGGCGACGACGTTGGGGTCCGCGTGCGCATCCCCCCGCTTGGAAGCAGCGCCGTCGCCGTGGTCGGTGACGGCCACCGGGGTGCGTGCGCGATCCCGCCGCATCTCGATCAGCACCGGACCGCGCGGCGGCTCGAGCGCCGTCGCGATCGCGTGCGTGACCGCCTCCCCCATCTCCTCCGGCGTCGCATCGACACACGCCTTGACCACTGAGCCGAGGATGGCGGCGTGGTCGAGCAACTGATGTGTCGTCGTCCCGGCGTCGGCCGCCGAGTACCGATCGACGACGAGGACGAGGGGCGAACGGTCGAGGAGGGCGTGGGCGACCCCGTTGACAGAGCTCGCCGCGCCTGGGCCGAGGCCGACGATCAGCACTCCGGGGACGTCGGTCAGGTCGGCCACCGTCGCCGCCATGAACGCCCCGCCGCCCTCGGAGCGCGCGAGCACGGTCGCCACGCCCCGAGCCTGGAGCGCCTCGAGCAGCGCCAGGTTGCTGCCTCCGCCCGGGTAGGTGAACACAACCTCTGTGCCCGCGTCCGCGATGGCGGCGGCCACGATGTCCGCCACCGGCGAGAGTCCCTCGGCGCGGTCGGCCGTCGCGGTGCTCCGAGACTCTGAGCTCATCGTGAGACCATTATTCCGCCGACGTCAATTTTTGAGAAACTCATTCCAAGAAATGCACGAACGGCGAGCTAGCGAGAGCGCTGATGTCGTGGTCGTCGGCGCCGGAATCGTCGGAGCGACAGTGGCCTACCTGCTCGCGGTCGAAGGGTTCGACGTCGTTCTCCTCGAGAAGGAGTCGGTCGGTCGCGGCGCGACCGGACACGGCCACGGCATCATCTCGCTGATCGGCAAGGACTTCCGGCCCGGGCCACATCTGGCCCTCGGAGCCCTGTCCGCCGCGATGTACAAGGACTTCTCCGCACAGGTGCAGGAGGACGGCGGCGTCGATCCGATGTACCACGAGCTGCCCGCGATCAACTTCGCCGTGGTCGAGGAGGAGGAGCGGATCTTCCGCGAGTTCCTGGCCCGGGAGGACGCGAAGGCGCTGGTGCACGCGCAGTGGGTCGACGTCGATGAATGCCGGGAGGTCGAGCCGCTGTTGACCGAGGACGCGATCGGCGGCGTTCTGCACAGGCATGGGCAGGTCGACGCATACAGGCTCGCGTTGGCCGCGGTCGCCGCCTTCGAGCGCCACGGGGGTCGGATGCGCACCGGGGAGGCGGTGGGCCTGGCGCGCAGCGGCGATCGGGTCACGGGGCTCGAGCATCGACGAGGCCGGATCGATTGCGAGCACGTGGTGCTCGCCGCCGGGGCCTGGGTGGGCCAGGCGGCGGAGTGGCTCGGATTCCCGGTGCCGGTGCGGCCGCTGCATGGTGAGGTGCTGCTCGTACGGCTCAAGGACGATCCGGTACGGGCATTCATCCTCACCGGGCGCCACGGCCCGATCCTTCCGCGAAAGGACGGGGTGCTCCTGGTAGGGAGCATTGGCGGGGTGACGATGAGCGGCATGGACGTCGACGCCAAGCACGTCTTTGACCCCCTCGATCCAACCCCGCCGAGCTTCGACGAGGGGCCGACCCAGGCCGGGCTCGACATGATGATCGAGCGTGCCGTGCGCGTCATGCCGGCCCTGCGGGAGGCCGAGCTCGTCATGCACCTCGCCGGCGTCCGTCCGCTTTCCGCCGACCGGATGCCGCTGATCGGCCCGGTGCCGGGGGTTGACGGCGCCTGGCTCGCGACCGGTCACGGGACGAAGGGCATCCATCTCGCCCCGGTCACCGCGAGGATGGTGACCGACTACATCGCGCGCGGCCGCACCTCGCCCGAGATTCCCGCCGAGGCGTTCCTGCCGGAGCGGTTTGCCGCTAGCCAATTGCCCCGCGGCGCGGCAACGATGCCGCCGCCACCGCGCCGATCACTCCGATCAACGCCGTGATCGCCCACAGTGCGTTCCACCCGGCCCATTGCGCCAAGCCGCCGATCACCGGGTTGACGAACGCGGCGCCGAGGAACACGACGGTCGCCGCCACCGAGAACGCGCGGCCGGCGAGCATCGGACTCGCCCACTCTCCAGCCAGCGCGTAGACGACCGCGTTCCAGCCCAGTGCGGCGAAGCCGAAGAACGCGGCCGCCGGCAGCACGAGGATCAGGTGTGAGTGGAGTGCGAGGCCGAACAGCACTGCCCCGATGCTGGCCATGATCCCGGTCTCGATCAGTGAGCGCTTCCTCCGCGTCCCGTTGTCCCGATCGGCGACGCGGCCCCACACCAGGCGGGACACGACAGCTGCGCAGTTGACCAGGAAGTAGGCCACTCCGGCCTGGAACGCGGGAAACCCGGCCGCGCGCATCGAGGGTACGGTTGACACGAGCACCGCCTGGAGCATGAACAGGTAGGCGAGCGTAACCACGAGCAGGCGCCCTAGCCCGGGGCCGCGCCAGATCCCGCGAATGATCCGCACGGATCTGTCGTGCCTGATCCGCTCGGCGTCGGAGACGGCGGCGAAGGCCGTGCCGGCGACCGCGACGAGCAGGGCCCCGACCAGCAACACGAGCCGCGTCCCCCCGACGGCGTCGAGCGCGGGCACGGTCGCGGCGGCGACCAGACCACCCGCCGGCACCGCCATCTGCCGAAACCCCAGCGCCCACGCACGCCGCTCGGGCGGGTAGATGCGGAAGATCGCTCCGGCGCCGGCGACCGGCACGATCGCGCTCCCGATCCCGCCGACGAGCAAGCCGATGAACAGGACCGCGATCGAGTTCGTGGCCGCCCCCAGCGCGAGCCCGAACACCGCGATCGCGGTACCGCCGCGCGTGCTGGCCCGCGACCCCCACCGGTCGACAGCTCTACCGGCGGCGATCAGCGCGATGCCCGAGCCGACCTGCATCGTGGCCAGCAATGCGCCGAGCTCGGGCAGGCTAAGACCGAAGTGCACGCGAAGCTGGGGCCCGATCGAGGGCAACCCGAGCACCAGGTAGGACACCGCCGCCTGTGCCACCGACGCGCCGACGAGCAGACCTCCGCCCTGTCTTGGCGCCGGCGGCGCCGCAGGAGCGATGAGCGGCTTGTGCGCGGAGTCAGCGCTCACCAGGGCGCTAGCGCTCGCCCGCCGGCACCATCAGGCGATCGAGGAGCGCCCCCTGCTGCGAGCCGTACAGATCGCGCTCGCCGAAGCCTCCCGCCGCCCTATCCCTCGCGATGTTGACCTTGAGCGCGTTCGCGGCCGGATACTCGACGACGTCCGACACCCGTTCTTGCGGGAGCCCGTACAGGGCGGCGATCGACTCCCGGCTCACCGCGCCCGAGTCCCTGACCCGCGCAAACGTCTCTCCGTCGGGGAACACGAAGTCGAGGCTGATCACGAACGGCCCCGCGTTCTTGGAGCGCACGAGCGTCGCCAGCGACGTGATCGGCACGCCGTCCGCGCTCACACCTCCACCACCTCGAGCGGAAACAGCTCGGCTTCCTGGCCCGCCTCCGCCAGGCAGTAAACCGCCCACTCGTACGCCGGCCCGACATCGGTGACCAGGGGTGAGAACGGCACCGCCAGGTTGCCGGTGGCGCTGATGCCTCCTGGGTACGGGGCGGTGATCAGGGCCGCCTCGGCCGCCTGCGCTACGGCGTGCGCAAGCCCCTGCGTTGGCGCGATCGCCTCGCACAGGACGCCAAGCTCGCGCGGCGCCGCCGCCGCGGGCTCGCTCTGGCCGAGCACACCGTCGCGCCCGTAGATGCGGAACGACAACCGGTACTCCTCAGCCCCGAGCGAAGACGCGACGGCCTGCTCGGTCTCGGCGATTACGTGGTCGATCTCGGCCACGAGGCGCGGATCTCGCATGCCACCAATGACGATGCTGCGGTAGCCGACACAGGCCGCGCCCTCGAGCTTCACCGTGAGCCGCTCGGCCGGCTCGAAGCGGGCGCCCGTCACCCTGACCCCGCGATCCTCGCACGGCTCGATCGTTACGCCGGACAGATCGCAGACGCCGTCGGGCTCGGCCAGCCGGAACGGGTGGGCATTCTCGTAGAGCATGTGAGCGGCAACCCCCTCGGGTGTGCACCGCCGGTTCGGGTTCGGTGGGCGCAGCACGAAGTAGTCGTCGTGCAGCTCCGCGAGCATCCCGTCGCGCCCGCTCGCCGGCTCGGCGCAGTGCGCGCCGCACTCGACGATCTTGCCCAGGTGGACCGCGAGCGCAAGGTCGGCGCCGGCGCGCACGGCCGGCGCGGCGAACACCGCGACGTCCGACGCGCGACCGGCGAGAACGACATCCGGCTCCACCTCGAGCGCTCGCTCGATAGTCGCCACGCCCATTTGCGCGACTATGCGCTCGCATCCACCGATGTCATCAGCGGACGGAATCGGCGCGCCCGATACAGGCATGAGACGGCCTTGCTCACGCCATGCTGTGACGGTGCGCCGCGGTTGCTCGGCGTGAATCAGAGCGACCCGCAGGGCCCGCAACCCCTCCGCGCGCGCGGCGTCGCGGAGGCAGCCAAGCGCAAACTGGATGTGCGGCTCGCCGCCGGCGCCCCCCGAGGAGCCCACGATCACCGGCGCGCGCAGGTCGCGCCCGGCGCTCAGGCACAGCCGCAGGTCTCTGGTGACGAGCTCGCGGCTGGTGAACGACTGACCGCTTCCGAGGTAATACGGCCCGGCGTCTACGGACCCGCCGTCGACGCCGATCACGTGTGGCTTCGCCGCCACCCCGCGCGCAAAGGAGTCCTCGATGATGCCGTAGCCGATCATCCCGATCGGCGAGAACAAGCGGTATGCGATGGAGCCCAGAGATTTCTCCCGGTCCGATGAGGGGCAGAATTATAATACCGTTCTAAATGTTGCACCGCCGGACTCGAGCCGCACAGCGCCATGGCTGATCCGCCCCGCGGCCTCATGCTGAACCTGGCCAGCGTCGATCCCGATCGCGAGGACGAGTTCAACCGGTGGTACGAGGAGGAACATCTGCCGGACGTGCGCGCGCGGTTTCCCCAGATCACCTCCGCGCGCCGCTACCGCGCCACCGACGGACAGGAGCCGCGCTATCTCGTCGTTTACGAGTACGACGTCGGCGGCGAGGAGGAGCTGAACGCGCTGGCAAGCGCGGACAACCCCCTCCGCCGCGAGCTGTGGCAGATGTACGACGATGCGATGGGCGCGTTCGCGCAGCGGAGCCGTCGCAGCTTCTGGCTGATCCACCCTTAGCGCCGCATGGGCTCCAGGATCACTGGATCGTCGTGCCTTCGGACCGCGTGAGTTCGGCGTAGTCGGCGGCGAGCCGGCGCGTCAGCGGTCCGGGGGCGCCCGGCAGCGCGACGCCGTCGAGCTCGAGCACGGGCGTGACCTCGGCGCTGGTGCCGGTCAGGAAGATCTCCTCGGCGCCCGCCAGCGCCTCCGGCGTCAGGCCGACCTCGAGCACCTGGAGGCCGGCGGCGCGACCGAGCGCGATGATCGCGCGGCGCGTGATGCCATCCAGGCATGCTCGCGGCACCGGCGTCAGCAGCGCGCCGTCGCTGACCGCGAACACGTTCGCCACCGAGGCCTCCGCCACCAGACCCAGCTCGTCGAGCATGATCGCCTCATCGGCGCCGCGTCGGGTAGCGTCAAGACGCGCGAGCAGAGCCGGGCCGTAGCTGAGCGTCTTGACGTGCGCCGGCAGCACCGAGGGCGCCGGCCGGCGGATCGGTGAAGTCACGACGCGCGCCCCCGTCCCCGGGTTTGACACCGGCGCGCCGACGATGATCACCGTCGGGTCGCCGCTCGAGAACCGCGGGTCCATCCGGGGCGGGAACCGCCTCCCTCGCGTGACGATCGGCCGGAAATGAAAGTCGTTCCTCACGCCGTTCGCCCCGAGCCAGCGCAGGATCTCGGACTCGAGATCCTGCTTGGCCAGACCGGGATCGAGCTCGAACGTCGCGGCCGACACGTACAGCCGGTCGAGGTGCTCGGCGAGCCGGAACACCTTCCCCCCGTAGACGCGGATGCCCTCGAACACGCCGTCGGCGAAGTTGAGTCCGGCGTCGAAGACCGAGACCACGGCTTTCTCTTCGGGCACCAGCTCGCCGTTCACGTACGCGAGCATCGCTGGGCTCCTTCGTTGAGTTGGAATGCGATTCAGAATCCTAACTCCGCCGCCGCGGGCTGCGGCCCGCGGCAGATGACGGGGAATGCGGCTCGACCCAGGACGCGGCACTGAGTGGACGGGCCGGATTCCCTCTCACATTTTTTGGAAGGCTGTTACAGTTTTTCGACCGATGGCGACCGACAGTCCCGCGAGCTCCCCGGCGCTCGATCCGGCTCTGGATCCGGTCGGACTCGAGATCGCCTGGCGACGGATCGAAGCGGTCATCGACGAGGCAGAGGCGACCCTCATTCGCGCCTCGTTCTCGCCGCTGATCCGCGAAGCGTTCGACTTCGGTGTGCTGCTGCTCGACGGCGCCGGCGGTTCGGTGGCTCAGTCCCAGCGCAGCATGCCCTCGTTCGTCGGGACGCTCCCGCGCACGCTGCGCGCCGGCCTAGAGCGCTTCCCACCCGAGTCCTGGCGCCCCGGTGACGTATTCGCGACCAACGACCCGTGGCTCGGGAGCGGCCACCTACCCGACGTCACCGCGTTCCGCCCGATCTTCCGCGGAGGACATCCTGTCGCGTACGCCGGCACGATCGCGCACTGGGCTGACATCGGCGGCGCGATCTGGTCGGCCGATTCACGCGAGGTCTACGAGGAGGGCCTCCGGATCCCGCCCACGCGGTTGGTGGCGGAGGGCCGGCTCAACGCCGACGTCGCGGCAATCATCACCGCCAACGTGCGGCTCCCCGAGCAGGTGCTCGGGGACCTGCACGCCCAGCTGGCCGCGATGGAGGTGACCGAACGCCGGCTCCATGAGTTGCTCGACGATCTGGGCCTCGAGGATCCCGCACCGCTGTTCGCCGCGATCCAGTCCCGCACGGAGATCGCGATGCGCTCAGCAATCGCGGAGCTGCCGGACGGCTTGTACGAGCACGAGATCGAGATTGACGGCGTGCACGAGCCGCTCGTCATGCGGGCGGCGCTGACCGTCGACGGTGACGAGATGACGATCGACTGGGAGGGGACCTCGCCGCAGGTGGACCGGGCGATCAACGAGACCTGGAACCACGCTTACGCGATGACCGTCTATCCGATCAAGTGCGTGCTCTCGGCCGAGGTCCCAAACAACGACGGGGCCTACCGGCCGATCAGTATGAAGGCGCCGGCCGGCTGCCTCGTCAATGCGCAGCCGCCTGCCGCGGTGGCATCACGGCAGATGATCGGCCACTACATCGCCGCCGTCGTCTTCGGAGCGCTGGCCAAGGTCGTGCCCGAGCGGGTCCTTGCCGACTCCGGCTCGCCGGCGCCTCGGATCGTGTTCACCGGCAACCACAATGGAAGGCGCTTTGGAGAGGCACTTACCCTGTCGGGCGGGATGGGCGCCCAAGCGACGCGCGACGGGCTCTCGGCGGCCCCATTCCCGTCGAACTCCGCGGGCACGTCCGCGGAGATTGTCGAAGCCGGCACCCCGCTGGTCATGCGTCGCCGTGAGCTGCGAGCCGACTCCGGTGGTCCGGGCAAGCATCGCGGCGGGCTCGGGGTTCACCTCGAGATTGAGCTGCTCTCTGACGAGCCGTGCACGATTTCGATGATGACCGACCGGGTCGACCACCCACCGCTCGGGCTACAGGGCGGCGGCAACGGAGCGCCGAACGTGATTCGCAAGGGGGACGGAACGGCGCTTAACCCGAAGGCCCGCACGCGCCTTGCACCCGGAGAGCGCCTCGACATCCAGACCGCCGGCGGCGCCGGGTATGGCCCGGCGTCCGAGCGCGACCCCGTGCTGGCGGCGCGCGATCTCGAGCTCGGGTACGTCACCTCCGGCGGCGCATCAGCCTGATGGCGATGCTCGGCGTCGACGTCGGCGGAACGTTCACCGACTTCATCGGCGTGGACGATGCCGGGCGGGTCCACGTTCACAAGCAGCTGACGACGCCGGCCGACCCGTCCGAGTCCGTGCTCAGCGGCACGTCGGTCCTGGCCGAGCGCAGTGGCCTCGTGCCCGCCGAGCTCGAGCGGATCGTGCATGGGACGACGCTCGTGGCCAACAGCATCGTTCAGCGTCGTGGCGCGCGAACCGCACTGATCACCACCGTGGGGTTTCGTGACGCGCTCGAGCTCGGCCGCGAGGTCCGCTACGACCTCTACGACCTGGGCCTCGAGCGACCGGAGCCGCTCGTCCCGCGGTCGCTGAGGTTCGAGGTTCGGGAGCGGCTCCGCGCCGACGGATCGGTGCTCGAACCGCTTACCGATGAAGAGGCGACTGCGGTCGCAGCGAGGGTCAGGGAAGCCGGCGCGGAGAGCGTCGCGATCGCGCTGCTCAACGCGTACGCGAACCCGGTGCACGAGCGCATGCTCGCCGATGTGCTGGCCCGGGAGCTACCTGATGTGGACGTCACGCTGTCCTCGACGGTCGCGCCGGAATGGCGCGAGTACGAGCGCACGAGCACCGCCGCCGCGAACGCGTACGTAAGGCCGCTCGTGCGCAGCTACCTCGATCGCCTCGAGCGCGGCTTCGAGGAGCGCGCGGCCGGCAACCGCCTGTTCGTGATGCTCTCGCAGGGCGGGATGACGTCGGCCGCTGTGGCCGGGGAGCTGGCAGTGCAGCTAGTCGAGTCCGGGCCAGCGGGCGGAGCGATCGCCGCGGCGTACTTCGGCCGCCGGCTCGGGCTCGACGATCTGATCTCGTTCGACATGGGTGGGACCACGACGAAGGCGTGCCTGGTGACCGGAGGCACGCCGCTGCGGGTGCCCGAGCTCGAGGTGGCGAGGGTCGCCCGGTTCAAGCGGGGCAGCGGCCTGCCGTTGAAGATGCCCGCGCTCGAGCTGGTGGAGATCGGCGCAGGCGGCGGCTCGATCGGACGACTCGACTCCCTCGGCCTGCTGCGCGTAGGCCCTAACAGTGCAGGAGCAGATCCGGGACCGGCCTGTTACGGGCGCGGCGGCATGGACCCAACGGTCACCGACGCCGACCTGATCCTCGGCATCCTCGATCCCGCGTATTTCCTTGGTGGGGAGATGGAGCTCGACGTCGAGCTGGCCAAGCAGGCGCTCGCCCTCGTCGGCGAGCCGCTCGGTCTCGACGCCCAGGGCGCCGCGCGCGGAATGTTCGACATCGTCAACAACCAGATGGCGCTCGCCCTCCAGACCCACGTGATCGAACGCGGAGAGGACCCGAGGGCGTTCGCGATGGTCGCGTTCGGGGGGGCCGGGCCGGTACACGCCTACGAGGTCGCGCGGCGCCTGCACATCCGCACGGTGATCTGCCCGCCGGCGGCAGGAGTTGCTTCCGCACTCGGGTTCCTCGTCGCTCCGTTCGGGGTCGACCTCGTGCGCACTTTCCCGGCTCGGCTCGGGTCGGTCGACTGGGCCGAGGTCGCTCAGCGCTACGACGAGATGATCGCCGAGGCGCACGACCTGCTGGCCAGATCGGGTGCGGCGCAGGGAGTCACGATCGAACGTTTGGTGGATATGCGGTACGCCGGCCAGGGATTCACGGTTACGGTCCCCCTCCCGGACGGCGAGCTCGACGATCGCATGGCCGAGCCGCTGCGCCTGCGCTTCGGCGACGAGTACGAGCGCCGGTTCGGCTCACGCCTACCGACAGGCGATTCCGAGGCGCTGCACTGGCGGCTCACCGCACGCGTGCATACGCGTACCGACCACGTCTCGATCGATGCTCCGGCGATCGGCGAGCCACGCCGGGGCGAGCGCGAGGTCTACTTCCCTGAGGTCGGCGGGTTCGTCGCGAGCGCGGTCTACGACCGCTACGCCATCCCGGCGGGTTCGGTCGTGGAGGGTCCGGCGCTTGTCCAGGAACGCGAGTCGACGCTCGTCGTGGGTCCCGGCGCCACCGCCGCCAAGGACGCGCTCGGAAACCTGACCCTCACGATCGAGGACACCTGACCAATGGCAAAGCTGTATGAGCTCGCGAAGTTGATCCGGAGCAAGAACGCGGGGCCGTTCCAACTCACGATCGACGTCATGTTCGAAGACGCCGAGACCTACGAACGAGTCCTGGCGAGCGGCGTCCTGCGCCCCGAGGTGTTCGCGTCGTTGTATCGGACGCCGATCGAGGACGTGCAGATCATCAACTACGAAGCCGCCCACTCGATCAAGATCACGATCCCACGGCCGGTCGCGTCGGGGGATCTCCGTGACGGCGACATGATGGGCGGCCAGCTCTACGGGCCGATCGTCGATCTGGAGGTGGCGTGATGGCGCAGGCCAAGGAGATCCGGATCGTCGCGCCAACCAGCATCCTCGGCGCGGGCTTCCGCGCCGAGTCGCTCCAGCGGGCGATGGCGTGGGCGCCCGACGTGATCGCCTGCGACGGCGGATCGACCGACCCCGGTCCCTTCTTCCTGGGGTCCGGCGGGCTCTACTTCTCGCGCGACTCGATCAAGCGGGATCTGGAGCTGATGCTGCTGGCGGCGCGCGGCGCCGGGATCCCGTTGCTCGTCGGCACGGCTGTCGCCGCGGGCACCGACGCCCAGCTCGCGGTGGCGGTCGAGATCACGCACGAGATCGCGGCAAAGCACGATCTGCATTTCCGCCTCGCCGCGGTCCACTGCGAGCCCGACCGCGAGTATCTGAAGGAGCGCTGGCGAGCGGGCAGGATCCGGCCGCTCGCGAACGCTCCCGAGATCGACGAGAGCACCTTCGACCGCAGCGCGAAGATCGTCGCGATGGCCGGCGTCGAGCCGTATCAGGCAGCGCTCGACTCCGGCGCCGATGTCGTGCTGAGCGGGCGCTCGTCCGACGCCGCGATCTTCGCCTCGATCCCCACCCAGCGCGGCTTCTCGCCCGGCCCGGCGTGGCACGCGGCCAAGATCCTCGAATGCAGCGCCGCCTGCGTCGTGCATCGCAAGTACGCCGACCCGATGTTCGCCTGGATCCGCGACGACCACTTCGTGGTCGAACCGCCCAACCCCGAGTACCGGTGCAGCCCGGTGAGCGTCGCCTCGCACACCCTGTACGAGAACGGCTCACCCTACGAGCTGGTCGAGCCGAGCGGCACCCTGTTCTCGGAGTCCGCCCGGTTCGAGGCCGAGAGCGATCGCGCCGTGCGGGTCAGCGGGAGCCGGTTCGCGCCGTCGAGGACCACCACCAACAAGCTCGAGGGCGCAGAGCTCGTCGGATACCAGACGATCATCGTCGGCGGCATCCGCGACCCGGTCATCATCCGCCAGCTCGACAGCTGGCTGGACGGCGTGCACACCACCGTGCGCCAGCGGATCGAGCAGATCTACGGCGCCGAGATGGCGGACGTCGTGCAGATCACGTTCCGCCGCTACGGGATCGATGGCGTGATGGGACCGCTCGAGCCGACGCCGGCCCCCGCTCACGAGGTCGGGATCGTGCTCGAGATCACCGCTCCCAGCCAGGACGTAGCTGACTCGATCGGCAAGGCGGCGGCCCATGTCGCGGCCCACTACGCGGTGCCCGAGTACAGCGGGCTGATCACCGCGCTGGCGTTCCCATACTCGCCCGGCGAGCTTTCCCGCGGGCCGGTCTACCGGTTCACGCTCAACCACGTGCTCGAGCCCGATGAGCCGCTCGACCCGTTCCGGATCGAGACGATCGACGTTTGATCAGCCGCGGGGGTTGATGTAGCGGTTCGGCGTCGGAAGCCGGGCGGTGGCGGTCCGCAACTTGTCCGGGATCCGGTCCTCGACCTGATCCAGGAAGCTGCCGACCGCGTGGGTCAGCATCCATGCCGAGGGGACGTTGAAGATCTGCACGCCCTGCTGGATCCGCTTGCCGACGCTGTCGAGCCCCCACGGAGTAACGACGCCGACCGACGTGTACTTACCGGCTGCCCGGCAGCGGCGCACGACTTCCTCGACCACCTCGTCGATCCGCTCGGCCGGAGGTGAACCCATGCTCTGTGCCAGGTCGAGCGTGCCGACGTGGAAGCCGTCGACCCCTTCGACGGCCAGCAGTTCGTCGAGCTGCTCGACCAGATCGATGTGCTCGACCATCCCCACGACGAGCAGCTCCGCGTCTGCTTCCCGGACCCACGTCGGCTCGTCTATTCCAACGCCGTACTGGGCCGCGCGCGTCTGGGTGTAATACGTCCGGCGGCCCACCGGCGGGAAGCGCGTCAACTCGACGACCTCCTCGAGGTGAGCGCGGCCGCGAAGGTCGGGCACCCAAACCCCCTGGACGCCGGCGCTGAGAAACGGGAACACGGCGTCGCTCGCCGGCATTCGCACGATCGACGTGATGCCGACGAGGTCGGCGGTGCGCACGAGCGTCGCAACCGCGCTCGGGTCCATCGGCTCGTGCTCGAGGTCGATCGTGACGAAGTCGTAGCCGGTCATTCCGAGCACTTCCACCAGCCACGGCGCATCGTAGGAGAGCAGGCAGCCGACGCCGACCTGCCCCTCGGCCAGCAGCCGCTTGAGGCGGTTCGGCCGGGCTGCGCTTATCGTTGGCACCGAGGCTGGAGCTCCGCTCTGCATTTCTCGGCGCGCATAATACCCGACAATTGATGATGCTCGCGAACGGCATCTAGAAGCTCGCCTCGCGGTCCGTTCTAAATGACAGACATTAGATAGGTCGGGCCGTGAGCTAATATGCGCACGCCACCGAGCATGCCCACCAGGCTGATCGACCAAATGAACGACACAGCATTCCGGCCTGAACGTGTGCGCCGCCCGCGCGAGCAGGTCGAGCACCAGATGCGCAGCGCGATCCTGAGCGGCGAGTTCAAGGTGGGTGAGCGACTTCCGAGCGAGGCCGAGCTCGCGAAGGCGTTCGGCGTCAGCCGCAGCACCATCCGCGAGGCGCTTCATGCGCTGAAGACCTCCGGGCTGATCACGACCACCCCCGGCGCCACCGGCGGCAGCTTCGTCGAAGGCGTCGATCATCACTCGCTCGCCGAGCGATTCGGCGAGGCGCTGGCGAACGTCGTTCAGCTGGGGACCCTGAGCTACGAGGAGGTGGCCGACGTGCGCCGGCTGCTCGAGATCCCAGCCGCGCGGCTCGCCGCACAGAACCGCCGCCCGGAGGATCTCAACAAGCTCAATGACTTGATCGAGCACGAGAAGAACGCCGAGGCCGGCGACCCCGAGGTTCCTGCGCTCAACGCTTCCTTCCACCGGGTGGTGGCGGACGCATCGGGAAACCGGATGCTCGCGGCGCTGGTCTCAGCGCTCCATCGGGTCACGCTCCCACTCAGCTCCATCGAGACCTCCGCGGCGCTGGGACGCGAGAGCGTCAACCAGCACATCCGGATCGCGACTGCGGTGCGCGAGTCCGACCCGACCGCCGCCGAAATCGCGATGACCGAGCATCTCGAGTACCTGCGCGAGCACGTCTCCCGCGCGGCGGAGCTGGGCCGGCGTAGCAGCGTGGAGGCCGGTTCCGACCGCCCACCGGTGGACGACGCCCCGGTCCGTGGCGACTCCCGCCGCGAGCTCTCCACCGGCAACCGCTAAGCCCCCCCGCGCCCCGACGGCCAGGCAAACGACTGGTCAGCCCCTGCGCGCGCCATCGGACGCGCCCCAGAACCCGAGGGCCCGCAGTCTGGCGCACGAATGTTAGACAATTATTAGCGCAAATGCCGGTATTGCCCTCTCTGGAATTGTCGGGTATATTCCCGCGCCGATGCCGTCGGGCGTGTCCGCACCGTTATTCGCGCCGGTCGAGGGGGCCACCGCTAGCCGGGGTGCGAGGTCGCGCCTCCAGGCCGCGGCCGGTCTGATTGCACGGCACGATCGGAACGCCTGAGTGGCCGCCGTCGACGTTTCACGCCGCCACAGGATCGGGCGCAGCCAGATACAGGGGTTCTCCGAGCGCTTCGGGGTGGTGGTCGCCTGGGGGGTGCTGATCGTGGTGTTCGCGTTCTGGGACAGCCCGGACTTCTTCACCACCGCCACCTTCCAGACAATCTTCGGCTCCGAGGCGGTTCTGCTGTTTCTCGGCCTCGCCCTGATGATCCCCCTGATCGTCGGCGAGTTCGACCTCTCGATCGTCGGCACCATGTCCGTCAGCCTCCAACTAGTCGGCTGGCTCAACGTCTTGCACCACTGGCCGATCGGGGCCGCCGTCGTCGTGGCCCTGCTCGGCGGGCTGGTCATCGGTGCCATCAACGCGTTCTTCGTGGTCGGCGTGGGCGTCGACTCGATCGTCGTGACGCTCGGCTCCGGAACGCTCTGGACCGGCATCGGATACGCCATCTACTCCACGACCATCCCCAACGTCTCGCAGACGCTCGTCAACGTTTCGACGAAGACGATCCTCGGACTCCCGCTCTTCTTCTATTACGGGGTGATCCTGATGCTCGTGTTGTGGTACGTGCTCGCGTTCACGCCATTGGGGCGGTACTTGTACTTCGTCGGAGCCAATCGCTCGGTTTCGCAACTGGCCGGCATCCCGGTGCCGCGTATCAGAGCCGCCTCGCTGATCGCATCTGCCTTCCTGTCGGCGCTGGCCGGCGTGCTGCTGTGCGGCGCGCTGGGATCGTCGTCTCCGAGCATCTCCGACGCATACCTGCTTCCGGCCTTCGCCGCGGTCTTCCTCGGGACCACAACGATCCAACCGGGTCGCTTCAACCCGATCGGTACGTTCGTGGCGGTCTATTTCCTGACCACCGGGATCACCGGACTCGAGCTCAAGGGCCTCACCGGCTGGATCGAGGACGTGTTCTACGGGGCATCACTCGTGATCGCCGTCGCGCTCACCCGTGTGGTGGCGAACCGGGCACAGGATAAACAGAAGTTATGACCGGGCTAGGAGGCCGGCGCACAGCCGGAGGCGACGTGCGATGAGACCAAGGCGGGGCCGCCTCTTCGGACGGGCGACCGAATACAGAATCAGTCGGTGACTGCGGATGAGGAGAACTATGGGTAGCAAAACCTACACAGCGAGATTGATTACACTTTTGGGAGTGGGCGTTACTGTGGCTGCGCTGGCCGCATGTGGCAGTTCGTCCAGCTCTTCCACCGCGAGCAACGCCGCCGCGGCGAGCTCGACCTCGGGATCGAGCACTACCAGCGCGAGCTCGTGCCTGAGCACCGCCACGGCGACGGTGAACAAGTACAAGGCGCCCTCCAGCTGGAAGAGCCCAGGTCCGGCCTTCAGCACTAAGAGCATCAAGGGCAAGACCATTTACTGGATCAGCCTGAACGCCGACATCCCGTTCACCCAGGACGTGTTCGCCGGATTCAAGGAGGCCGCGACCGCAGCCGGCGTCAAATACGTGTTCTTCAATGGCGCCGGCAACGCCAGTACGGAGACGCGCGGGATCGAAGAGGCGATCTCCGCTCACGCCGACCTCATCATGATCCAGTCGTTCCCGATCTCGCAGGTCAGCGTCGCTGTCAAGGACGCCAACCACGCGAACATTCCGGTCGTTGAGGCGTTCAACACGCAAGCCGGCGCGCCGCCGGATCCGGGGGTGCAGGCAGAGGTCAGCTACGACTACACCCTCGCCGGAAGCCTGATGGCGGCGGACGCCGTGCGCATCACCAACTGTAAGGTCAACGGGGTTACGTTCACCTCCTCCGACGAAGCAGTCGCGCCCGACGGCGTGAACGGCATCGCCAACACGCTCAAGCAGCTCTGTCCGAGCAGCTGCAGCAGCAAGGTCGAAAACGCGCTGATCGCGGAATGGTCGACCCGCCTTCCGACGCTGGCTCGCAATGCCGTACTGAACCCCAGCGTGAACTGGCTGTTCCCGCTGTATGACGGCGAGACGGGATTCACCGATCCGGCGGTTTTGGCAGCTAACGCCGCGTCGCGGGTCAAGGTCGCGAGCTACAACGCTACGAAGGGAATCGTCAACGGGCTCGCATCCAAGACCGATCCGCTATGGGTCGACGTCGGCTCGCCACTGGAGTGGAGTGGGTGGGCGATCGCCGACCAGTCATTCCGTGTCCTGGCGAAGGCGCCGCTGTCCGCGAACGAGAACATCCCCCTGCGGATTTTCGACAAGGACAACATTTCATCGATCGACCTGACCCAGGCCGAATCGAGCTGGTACGGCACGGCGACTGACTTCAAGTCGCAATACATGCAGCTCTGGGGTGTCAGCTAACGCCGATAGCTTCACGACCGGAGGGGGTCCGAGCCGCGGAGGCTCGGACCCCCTCGCGTGACGACGGCACCGCGGTGGGCAGCTCCACGCCGATCTTGCGTGCGCGGAACATCTCGAAGTCCTTCGGCGGCCGGCGCGTACTCGAGGGTCTGAACCTCGAGGTCCTGCCGGGTTCTATCCACGCTCTCGTCGGCCAGAACGGCGCCGGTAAGTCGACGTTCATCAAGATCCTGGCCGGTGTCTACGCGCCGGACCCGGAGGACGGAGCAGGCGTGTGGATCCGCGGCCAGTCGGTGCCGCTTCCACTCGATCCCGGTGAACGAGCCGGCTATCACTTGGCGTTCGTACATCAGGATCTTGGCCTGATCGACACGGTCAGCGTGCTCGAGAACGTGCGGGTGCGCAATTTCTCGCTCGAGAAGGGCTGGCGTATCCCGTGGCGCCGTGAACGCCGGCACGTACAGGAGCTGCTCGAGCGATTCGATGTGAACGTGTCACCCGATCAGCCGGTGTCGGAGCTCACACAGGTGCAGCGAACCGGCGTGGCGATCGTACGAGCATTCGATCAGCTCTCCGTGGCGGAGAACGGCCTGCTGGTGCTGGACGAGCCGACAGCCGCTTTGCCGCGGGACGGGATCGACACCTTCTTCGCCGCGGTCAATAGGCTGAAGGCAGCCGGCTTTGGCGTGCTGTTCGTCTCGCACCGACTCGAAGAGGTATTCGAGCTCACCGATCAGGTGACGGTGATCCGCGACGGTCTGCTGGCTCACTCGGGTTCCACCAGCTCACTGAACGAGGACCAGCTCATCGAGCACATCCTCGGCTTCAGTCTCGAGCGTCTGTACCCCGAGCCCCACGAGCCGACCAGGGAGGTGCTGGCCCGGCTCGAGGATGTCTCCAGCCCACATGTCTCGGATCTGTCTTTGACCTTGCACAAGGGTGAGATAGTCGGGGTGACCGGTCTGCTCGGCAGTGGATGGGAAGAGCTGCCGTACCTGCTGTTCGGCGCCACGTCGGCCAAGCAGGGCCGGCTCAGCATGAACGGCAGTGACGTCGAGCTCAAGGGACTGACACCCCGAGCGGCGATCAAGCTGGGATGCGCACTGCTGCCGGGCAACCGGCTCGTGGACGGCTCGCTCCAGACCGCCACCGTGAAGGAGAACCTCACCCTCGCGACGCTCGAGAACTATTTTTCCACCGGGATCCTGCACCGCGGCCGTGAGCGTGCCCACGTCCAGGAACTGCTCCACGGCTATGACGTCCGGCCACCGGAGCCGGACGTCCAGCTCGCCAGCCTCAGCGGGGGCAACCAGCAGAAGGTGTTGGTCGCCAAGTGGTTCGAGACCAAGCCGAGCCTGCTGCTCCTGCACGAGCCGACGCACGGCATTGACGTTGGAGCGCGCGCCGCGATCTTCGAGCGCCTGCGCGACGCGGCGGCGAGCGGAGTGGCCGTGATTCTCGCCACCTCCGAGTACGAGGACCTTCCGCATCTGTGCGACCGCGTGCTCGTCTTCCGCGAGGGCAGGGTGGCCAGCGAGTTGCACGGCGCCAGCCTCACCTACGAGCGGATCGTCGAGCAGTGCTTCCGGACCGGCTGAGCAAACGGAGGAGACGCGAATATGGATACTGACCACGCCCGTCCCCGAGACCTCGTGGGCTATGGCAGGCGACCGCCGAAAGTCGTCTGGCCTGGCGAAGCCAAGGTGGCGGTCAACCTCGTGATCAACTACGAGGAGGGATCCGAGGCCTACGAGCGGCTCGGTGACGCCAAGACCGACGGGCTGGCTGAGCTCAACTGGAGCCTGCCGAAGGAGTTCCGCGACTTCGCGATGGAGGCGGTCTACGAATACGGGAGCCGGGCCGGGATCTGGCGGCTGATGAACATGTTCGAGGAGTACGGCATCCACACCACCTTCTTCGCCTGCGGTCAGGCACTGGAGCGCAACACCGAGGTGGCCGCGGCGATCGGCGAGCTCGGCCACGAGCCGTGCTCGCATGGCTACCGGTGGAGCGAGCCGTGGCACATGACCCGTGACGAGGAGGCCGAGCAGATCCGGATGGCGATCGACGCGATCCGGACAACGACCGGCTCCCGCCCGGTTGGTTGGTACTGGCGCTACAGCTCCTCTCCGTGGACGCGCGAGCTGTTGGTCGAGGAGGGCGGGTTCCTGTACGACTCCGAGACCTATAACGATGACCTGCCCTACTTCACGCAGGTGGGCGACAAGCGACACCTGATCGTCCCCTACAGTCAGACCTACAACGACGTTCGCTACGCGCTCAGCGAGGGTGGCTTCGGGTCGCCCCAGGACTTTTACGACTACCTGAGGCGCGGCGTCGACGAGCTGCACCGCGAGGGTGAGCGCGGCTACCCGAAGATGATGTCAGTCGGACTGCACGCCCGGTGGGTCGGACAGGCGGCGCGCGCGAACGCGCTGCGGCAGTTCATCGAGTACGCGCTCGACAAGGGTGGCGTGTGGTTCGCTCGTCGTGACGAGATCGCGCGGCACTGGCTCGAGCACCACGACGAGTGGGAGCGGTGATCGAGCGGAGCTTCACGATCGTTGTCGAGAAGGGCGCGGCCGGTTGGGGGACTCGGGCTGCCGGGTGGGGCTCACACTGCGGCCGGCGTACGCTCGACCGGCGCTTGGAGCTCGCCGACCCGGTAGCGCTGCCAGATACCGAGGACCTCGTCGGCTGTGACGACGTCGTGCCGGGCCTTCTGGATCATGATCGACGCGTCGTGGAGGCGGCGATCCCGTGCCGCCACGCAGTCCTCCACGAGCACGTTGTAGTAGTCGTGGTACGCGGCGTCGCGGTAGGTCGCCTCGACGCAACCCGGCGTCTGCTCGCCGATGATCACGACGGTCTGCACACCACAGGCGCGCATCAGCACGTCGAGGTTCGTACCGGTGAACGCGCTCGAGCGGTGCTTGGTCACGACGAGCTCGCCCGGTAGCGGCTCGCACCCGTCGACGAAATCCGATCCCCAGGTCCCCTCGACGGCGAACTCGCTTACGCCGGCGATCAGGCCCTTGGAGCGCAGCCACGCCGGCGAATCGCTCTGGCCTTCGGGCAGATCCGCGATGCGGACGTGGATGATCCGCACGCCGTGATCGCGCGCGGCATCCATGAACGCGACGACCTTCGGTGTGAGGCCCGCCATCTCCGACACATCGGCACCACCCTTGGCCACCGCACCTTCGGGATGGATGAAGTCGTTCTGCATATCGATGGGAAGCACTGCACACCACACGGGGTTCAGCACCTCCTCGATCGTCTCGCAGACAAGCCGACCGTGGTTTCTCTTCACGCGCCAAACGCTACCGAAGGGGCCATGGCCGGTCAAGGAAAAACATGCAATTCTCGGATTACCGTTCCAAATCTTTGCGGCCGACGGAGCTGCCCGGACTGCTCGGTGCCTGATCGCCCGCCGGCGCTTCGGCCGACGCCGCGAGCTCGGAGATCTCCCGCGTCGCGTCGATGAGCGGCCCGGCCCAGGCCGCCATCGAGTCAGGCGAACAGCGCGCGAGCGGGCCGGCGATCGTCAGCGCAGCCGCCGCGCTGCCCGCCTGGTCGAAGATCGGCGCGGACATTGCAGACACGCCCATCACGCGGTCCTGCGTGCCGATCGCATATCCCTGGGCGGCGATCGTCTCGAGCTCGGCGACGAGGTCCTTGCGCTTAACGACCGTGTACGGGGTGACCTTGCGGAGCTTGACCGTTCGGAAAAACTCCGCCAGCTCGTCGGGCTCGAGGAACGCCAGCAGCGCCTTACCGGTTGCGCCCGTATACAGCGGCGAGATCTGGCCGATTTGCTGGTGCCAGCGAACCTCGTGCAGCCCCTCGACCTGATCGATGCAGATCCGCTCGAAGCCCGTGCGGACGCTCAGTGTCACGGTTTCCTCCGTCCGGTCGCGCAGCCGCACCATGTGCGGGCGCGAGAGCTTGCGCAGATCCCCCCGCGCGCTCAGCCGCTGGGTCAGCACGAAGATCGACCAAGCCATCGAATACGGGCCGTTCTCGGTCGTCTGCTGGATCAGGCCCTTGTTCTTGAGCGCGGTGAGGATACGGTGCACGGCGCTCCCACTCGACCCGATCGCCCGGGCGAGGTCGCTGAGCGATGCGTCCCCTCGCTCCGCGATCAGGAACAGGAGATCGGCCGCACGCTCGACCGCGACGGCGGAGCTCTCAGGCAATTCTCGAGTGGCAGGCATTAGGCCTGCGGAGTTTATGACGGCACTTCGACGTTCAGGAGAGGGGCGTACTGCCCACTGCCGAACAGGTCGGTCTCACCGAGGCCGGCGCCTCCCGCGACCGCGGAGCGCGGGAACGTGATCTTGATCGCGAACCCGACGCCGAAGTGCACCAGTTCCGTGATCGTCTCAGGGTCGACACCGTACGCCTGCGCGACTCGCTCCCGGGTCAGGACCGACCGCGCCGCCTCGTAGGCCTCGTGATCTCGGAACAGCAGGTCGACCGTGAAATAGCCGATCCCGGCGTTCTTCGAGCGGATGATGTCGGCGATGTCGTCGAGCGTCCTCACCGGCCGCCACCAAGCGTGCGCATCTCGATCCGGAACGGAGCGACAGCGTCCGCAACGTCGATCACGTGATTCACCGTCCATCGATACGACCGACCGCACTCCACGAACTCGTCGATCATCGACAGGATGCTCCCGCCCGTCTGCTTCTGGGAGGGGAACTTCGCGCTGAACAGCAGGCGCTTGGCCAATAGAGCCGCGCTGTTGGCCTCAGCCTGCGTCGGCGCTAGCGTCTCGACCACGATCCCGACCTCGTGTGGCGCCGACCGCACCGGCTCGAGCGGTCCCATCACCGCGTCCCGGCCGAACACGTTCGTCGCCACCTGCGCCCCGGCCTCCTGCACCTGGGCCCGCAGGTCCTCGAGGATCGAGTCGAGCACAGCGATCATCCGCGGGTCACGGCAGCCGGCGATGCACATCGCGCGGTAGCCGGCCCTGCCGGCGCCCTCGAGCTTGAGCGTCGGCGCGGCGTCACGGTAGACCGCGCCGCGCAACCGGACCCGGCGCTCGTCGAGCTGCTCGATCTCGATGTTGCTCAGATCGAGCACCCCACCCGGCCCATACTGTTCGAGCGGCGTCCGGCGCTCGTACATCAGCTCGGCGGCGACCGACACGACCGTGCACCGCTGCTCGGGCAGCATGGGCTCGAGCACGAGCTCGTCGCCGTCGAGCTCGGCGAGGATCGACTCCCGGAGCACGAACGGCTCGGCCACCAGCGATGCATTCTCGAGCACCTTGCCCGCGAGGTACGCCACCGCGGGCCGGGCACCGTGACGGATACCGGCGGCGGCGAACAGCGCGTCGTCGCACGCCCGGCCGGCCAGCACGACCTGGGCACCGCCGGCGAGGGCATCGAGGATCGGCTGCGAGCCCATCGCGGCCACGAGCCGGTCCGAGGCCCCGACCGCATCGTCGATCGGCTCGTCGAGCAGCGGGGTCGTGGGTCGGACACGGCCTGGGCCATTCGCGCGCACCTGTTCGCGGAGCCAGCCGCGGGACTGCTCGGCGAAGATCAGTGCCGTTCGGTAAGCGTGCCCGCGCGCGCGGCCGACCTGATCGACGATGTCGGCGTAGGCCTCGACCCCGCGGTCGGTCCCCGCTCCACCGCAGGACCCCACGATCAGCGGAACGCCGAGCCGATCGACGCCTTCGAGCAGCCGTTCGAGGTCGCGACGCTCCCACTCCGGGTGGTTGTAGGGCTCATCCGAGCCGAGGAACAGCGGGCCGATGTCGGCGCTCCCGGCGTCGGCCACGATCGCGTGCGGAGCCCGTTCGAGCGCCGGATAGAACGAGCGTCTGGGATCGGGCGGCGTGAATCCGAGCCCGCCCGTTGCTGCCAGAAGGCGAACCGGCTGTTCGTGGCTTGGCTTAGAAATCGAAATAGTGTTATAAGTTTTTCATAGATGGCCCACGAACCGGTGAACCCCTTGATTTCGCTTCCCGAGCTCGCGCGACCCCGCCGGGCGCCGGCTGAGCTGCTGGTCAACGATGTGACCCTCCGCGAAGCCGAGCAGAGCGAGGGGATCTCGCTCTCGCAGGAGCTGAAAACCGAGCTCGCGCTCGCGCTCGAGCACTGCGGGGTCCGCCAGGTGCAGGTCGGTTACCCCGGCCGCTTCGAGCGGGACGGCCGTGCGACCCGGGCGGTCCGCGAGGCGCTGACCAGAGCGGCCGTCGAGGTCGTGGCGCTCGCCTTTGTCGAGGACTGGCGCGCTGAGATCGATGCCTGCCTGGGCAGCGGGGCGCAGGTCATAACGATCGTCTTCCGGAGCTCCGACCGGCTGCAGCGGCTCCTCGGCGTCGATCGCAAACAGGCGGTCGAGCGCGTGCGCGAGAGCGTGGAGCGCGCCGTCGGCGGCGGTGCGCTGGTTGCGTTCCTGCCCAGCGACACGACGCGCGCGGACCCTGAGCACCTGTCGGACCTGTGGGAGGCCGCAGCCGGCGCGGGCGCTCGCCGGGTGTACGTTGCCGATTCGATGGGCGCCGCCACACCCGAGCTGATCGCGTGGCTGGTCGACCGCGCGCAGGCGGTCACCGGACTGCCGGTGGGCGTCCACTGCCACGACGACTTCGGGCTGGCGGTGGCGAACACGCTCGCAGGGGTCAACGCCGGAGCAGAGATCACCGACGTCGCGGTCAACGGCCTCGGCGACCGGGCCGGAAACGCTCCGATGGAAGAGGTCGTGGCCGCGCTCGAGCTCCTCTACGAGCAGCCGACCGGCGTCGCGCTCGCGTCGCTGACGGACCTGTCGCGTCGGTTCGCCCTTGCCACCGGTCGGGAACTGCCGCCCAACAAGCCGATCAGCGGCGGCGCGGCCTTCGTTCACACGCTGCCGACCCACCGCGAGGCGATCAGCCGGGACAGCCGCTCGATCCAGGCATTCGAGCCCGAGCTCGTGGGGAATGTGGAGCGCCAAGAAGACCGGCCGGAGCCCTGACGACTAGGGGACCTCGAAATCCAGCAACGGCGCGTACTGCTGAGCGCCGAAGACGTCGGTCTCGCCGATGCTGCCGCTTGGATGGGAGCGCCGGACGGCGACCTTGAACGCATTCCCCTGGTCGAACTCGACCACGTGCAGCACATCCTCGAGCGGCATCCGGTAGGCGTCAGCCACGGCCTCCCGCGTGATCACACCTGCGTTCTTCACACGCGTGTACGTGCTCGCATCGTCGAACACGATGTCGAACGTGATCGCGAAGGCCCCGGCGTTCTTGCTCGAGATCTCCTTGGCCAGGTCGGCGAGTCGCGCCATCAGACCTGCTCGATCCGGGACGGGAACAGCTCCAGCGGATCCTCGAGCTCCAGCAGGTGATCGAGCGCCCACTCGTATCCGGGCGTGTCGGACATCAGCACCTCGTCGGCGAGCATCGCGCATCCGCCGGCGGTGCCGAGCTTGCCGGGATAGTGGACGCGCAGCGAGCAATACTTGGCCAGCTTCGCCACCTTGATCGCCTCGTGACGGTCGGGCGCCACGGCGTCGATGACCACGCATATCTCGTGGGAGGTGATCTCCGGCCGCGGCTCGCGCCGGCCTAGGATCGCGTCGCGGCCGTAGACATGGAAGTTGAGGTGGTACCGGCCCTCACCGGGAGGCCCGATGTTGTTGGCGACCTCGACCGCGATCCCATCGCACATCCGGTCGATGTTGGCGATCGAGATAGGGTCGCGCAGGCCGAAGATGAAGATCCCGCGGTACCCGACGAACGCGCTCCCCTCGAGCTTGACGGAGTAGCGGTCAGCCGGCTCCCAGACCGCGCCGGCGACGCGGCAGACGCGGTCGGTGTGCGCCTCGAACGAGACGCCGTGCAGGTCGATGACGCCTCCCGGAACCGGGAGCCGGTACGGGTTCAGCCGCTCGTAGAGCGTGTGGCCCGCGACCGACATCGGCGTGCAGCGCTGATCGGCGTGATACGGGATCACGAGGAAGTCGTCGTCGTTGCGGATCCGACCCACGATCGCCTCGCGCATGACGATCGGCGTGGCCACGAGCGGGCCACACTCGATCGTCTTGCCCAAGTGGAGCGACAGCCCCCGGTCGTGCCCGCGATGGATCGGCACCGCGCCGAAAATCGCGTCGTCACAGGAGCGGCCGGCGATGATCACGTCGGCGCCGCGGTCGAGCACGTCGAGGATCGGCTCGACGCCCATCATCGCCACCACACGCTCGCACCGGTTGACGTCGTCGGGCGACAGCGGTCCGGCCGCACCGAGTGGCGCGATCTCCTCGTCGGCGGCACGCCGGGCGAGCTGATCGCGGTCGACCTCGGAGTAGATGGGAGCGAGCGAGAACCCCGACAGTCCCTCCTCGGCCGCGATCTCGCGCACCATCGCGCAATACCGGTCGACGCTCCCGTTCGTGCCCGCGCCGCCGGCCGAGCCGACGATCATCGGGATCCCGAGCCGGCGCGCCGCGAGCAGCATCAGCCTCAGGTCGTGCTTCTCCCACTCCGCCGGGTTGTACTCGGCTCCGGAGCCCAGGTAATCGGCGCCGATGTCGCCACTCCCGGCATCGGCCACGATCGCGTCGGGCCCGTCCTCGACGGCCGCCCAGTAGGAGTCGTGATGCATCGGCGTCAGCCCGAGGCTGCCCGACGCGCACAGGACGGAGGTTTCACTCACGCCCGAGCGGCCCCCGGTCGTACGTCCAGTCGATGGGTCCACGGCTGCTCGCGAGCTGCTCGCGGCGCGCGCGCGTCGCCTCATCGTCGACCTGGCGGTCGGAGACGACCACGCCGTAGCTCTCGGCGGCGGCCTCACGCGAGAGCTTGCCGTCGAGCACGTCGTCGAGCACCCGCACCGGGTCGCGCTCGAATGGATCGCCCCACCCGCCGCCACCGGTGGTCCAGACTTCGAGGCGATCGCCTGGGAGGAGCCGCAGCTCGGCCTTGGACGGGAAGTGCTCCTCGGTTCCGTCTGCCCGGATGATGTGCGAGCGCGTCATCGCGCCCGGTCCGCCGCCGAACAGCCCCCAGGGCGCGGTGTGATACCGCTCGGCCCGGTGCGAGACGTTGACGGCGCCGCGGAGCGCCTCGATGCTCTTCTCGAAGCCGAGCCCGCCGCGGAACTGGCCCGCTCCGCCGGAGTCCTGCCGAAGCCGGTAGTAGCCCACACGCAACGGGAACTCGAGCTCGAGCGCCTCGACCGGGATGTTCTGCGCGTTGGACGTGTCCGTCTGGATCGTGTCGATGCCGTCCTTTCCGGGGCGGCCGCCCATTCCCCCGGTTCCCACCTCCGCGGTGACGTACTGGCGCTTGGTCGACGGATCGGTTCCGCCGATCGACATCACGAGCGGGTGGCCGTTCGAGGCCGCGGGCATCTTGTCCTTGAGCACCGGAGCCAGCGCCCCGATCATCGCGTCGACGATCCGGCGGACCACGACCGCGCGGGCGTTGACCGCCGCGGGTGAGTTGGCGTTGACGATGCTCCCCTGCGGCAGAATCGTCTTGATTGGCCGGTAGCAGCCGGCGTTGTTCGGGATCGACGGATCGGTCGCGATCTTGACCACGTAGTAGATCGCGGCCAGCGTCGACGCCGGAACACAGTTGATCGGCCCCCGGACCTGGTCCTCCGAGCCGGTCAGGTCGACGATGAAGTCCGAGCCGTCGATCGTGATCGTCGCCTCGATCCGCAGGCGCCGGTCCAGATCGAACCCGTCGTGGTCGAGGTAGTCGACGAAGTGGTAGCTGCCGTCGGGGATGGCGCTGATCGCGTCGCGCGTCATCCGCTCGGCGCGATCGAGCAGCTCGGCCATGTACTCGCGTAGCGACTCGGAGCCGTAGCGATCGGCGAGGTGGCGGACGCCGCGGACCCCAGCAGAGCAGGCGGCGAGCTGACCGTCGAGATCGCCCCGCACGATGTCGGGGATCCGGACATTCCGCGCCAGCATCGCGAAGAACGTCTCGTTCGGGACGCCCGCGTCGTAGATCTTCAACGGCGGGATTCGCAGACCCTCCTGGAAGATCTCACTCGCGTCCATCGGCGTGGACCCCGCACTACGCCCCCCCATCTCCTGGTGATGGGTGATCGCGACGGCCAGCGCGACGGTCTCGCCGTCGACCACGATCGGCACGGTGACGACGAGGTCGGGGATGTGGGTCCCGCCGTCGAACGGGTCGTTGAGGACGTAGACGTCGTCCTCCAGCATCGTCTGCGGCGGGAACAGTTCGACGAACCGCTTGACCGCGGGGATGATCATCCCGAGGTGGATCGGCGAGGCGATCGCCTGGGCGACCTGATTGCCCTCGATGTCGAAGATGGCCGCGGACGCGTCGAGTGCCTCCTTGACGATCGTCGAGTGGGAGCTCTTGAGCAGCGTCATCTCCATCTCGTCGGCGATGTCGTCGAGCTTGTTGCGGATGACCTCGAGCGTCACCGGGTCCAGCTCGCGCCGGCTGAGCTGATCGGTCTGAATGCTCATGAGGCCACCGCGGCCGACAGCGCCTTGTCCGATCTGGCCGGCACGGCGACGATCAAGTTCCCCGACTCCTCGACCACGGCGCGCTGCTCGGGATAGACGACGAGCGTGGTGTCGGGCTGCTCCACAATCGCCGGACCGGCGATCTCGTCCCCGGCGCTCAGGGCGTCACGCTGATAGATCGGGGTGTCGACGTAGCGCCCGAGCTCGTCGAAGTACGCCTGGCGGCTGTCGGACCCACGCGGCGGAGCCGGCATCGCCGACGCGGTCAGCTGCGGATGCGGGAGCGCCCATTCCTGTACCACTCGGACGTTGACGAACTCGGTCGCCGCACCGGGATGGCTGTGGCCGTACACCCGCTCGTGCGTTTCGTGGAACTCCTGCACCACGCCCGCGATCACTGCGGCGTCGAGCTCGAGCGGTACGGGCACGTCGAGCGTGTAGCCCTGGCCGACGTAGCGCATGTCGGCGAAGCGCAGGGTATCGGCCGCGCCGTCGGGCACCCGGTCGGCGGCCATCAGCTCCGCAACCCGGTTCTGGAGCCGGTCAAACGCAGTCTCCAGCCGCTCGGGCGTCGCGTCGTCGTCGACCAGCGCCAGCGTCTCCGCGGAATCGTGCTCGACGTTCGCCACCAACAGCCCCAGCGCCGAGAGGACGCCGGGAACCGGCGGCACGACCAGCTTCGGAATCCCGAGCTCGGCGGCGAGCCGGCCGCCGTGAACCGGCCCCGCTCCGCCGAGCAGGACGAGCGCGAACTGGCGGGGGTCATATCCGCGCTTGAGCGAGACGAGCCGGATCTCGTCGGCCATCTTCGAGTTGATCACGCGATGGACGCCGGCCGCCGCCTCGACTGCGCTCAGCCCGAGCTGCTCGCCGAATGCCTCGAGCGCACGCATCGCGGCGTCTGCGTCGAGCCGCATCGTCCCGGCAGCGAAATAACCGGGGTTCAGGTAGCCGAGTACGACACTCGCGTCGGTGACGGTCGGCTCGGTGCCCCCGCGGCCGTAGGACACGGGGCCGGGCTCCGCGCCGGCCGACCGCGGGCCGACGCGGAATCCGCCGCCGGAATCGACCCACGCGATCGATCCGCCCCCGGCTCCAATTGTGTTGACGTCGACCATGGGCACGCGCAACGGGAAGCGATCGATGCGTCCTTCGGTCGAGATCAGCGGCTTGCCGTCCGCCACCAGGCTGATGTCCGCGCTCGTGCCGCCGATATCGATCGTGATCAGACTGCTGAGATCCGATTGCTCGCCGGCGTGCCGGCCGCCGATCACACCCGCGGCCGGTCCCGAGAGGAGGACGGAGACCGGCCGCTGGGCGACCATCTCGGCGGACGTGATGCCGCCGCGCGACTGCATGATCTGCACGGCGCAGTCGATGCCGATCGAGGACAGCTCGCCCGCCAGGTCTCCGACATAGCGCTCGACCACGGGTCGGACGTATGCGTCGAAGGCCGTGACAACGGTCCGCTCGTACTCGCGGAACATCGGGTCGACCTCGCTCGACAGCGACACGCCGAGCCCGGGGGCGATCCCGTGAATCAATTCGCGCAGGCGCCGCTCGTGCGCCGGGTTACGGAACGAGAACAGGAGCGATACCGCGAACGCCTCCACGCCCTCCTGCCCGATCAGCTCGCGGATGATGAGCGTGGCCGCGTCCTCGTCCAGGGGCACGATCACGCTTCCGTCGGAGGCGACGCGCTCGGGGATGCCACGCCGCCAGCGCTTGGGGGCGAGCATCGTCGGGGTCTCGGCGTCGGTGAACACGTCGTACATCCGGGTCCGCCGGAGCCTTCCGATCTCGAGCACGTCCTCGAAGCCGTCCGTGGCGAGGATCGCGGTCACGGCTCCGCGCTGCTCGAGCACCGCGTTGGTGCCGACCGTCGTCCCATGGATGAACCGGTCGACCGCGCCGGGCTCAGCGCCGGCCTGCGCGAGCACGCGGGCCACGCCATCGTTGACCGCCCCGACGAGGCGCCCGGGCGTGGTTGGAACCTTCGCCGTGTAGTAACTGCCGTTGGTCAGATCGGCGGCGACGACGTCTGTGAACGTCCCGCCGATGTCGACCGCTATCGAGATCAACCGCCGCTCCTGGGCCGGAGTTTGCAATTCTTGGAGTGCTGTTCTAAATTTCTTCCAGATCTTCCAAGCGTTGTCAACTACCGGCTCGCGATGCTTCGAAGGAGGGCGCGATGAGAGAGATCCACGGCAAGCTCGTGTGCGAGACCCTCGAGGAGGTGCTCGATCCCGACCGCTGCGCGGTGCTTGTGATCGACATGCAGAACGATATGGTCGACCCGGCCGGGCGAATCGCCAAGGCCGGCCTGGACATGTCAGGGATGTACCGGATCCTGCCGCGGTGCGCCGAGTTCATCGAGAACGCTCGGGCGCTCGATGTGCCGGTGGTCCACATCCAGACGGTCACGATGCCCGGCGGTGCGAGCGATTCTGCGTCGTGGATCAGGGCAAAGGGCGTGATGGTGCGCGAGGAGGAGTTTTGCCTCGAGGGCACGTGGGGCGCCGAGATCTGCAACGAGGTCACGCCGCTGGCGGACGAGCTCGTCGTCACCAAGCACCGTTCAAGCGCGTTCCACGGCACCGACCTCGACCTGCTCCTGCGCTCACGAGGCATCGAGACGGTCGTCGTGATCGGTGAGCAGACCCCGGGCTGCGTCGAGGCCACGTTCCGCGACGCCGCCTACCACGACTACTACAACGTCCTCGTCGAGGATTGCGTGGCCGCGTTCGATCAGGAGCAGCACGACGCCTCGATCCTCATCCAGCGCCGCCGGCACGATGTCTGCACCGCCAAGGACGTGTTCGACATCTGGTACGCGAGGCGGGACCGCGCCCCGGCGCTCGCGTGCTCGGTCGTCGGGCGGGCCTGACGGTGCCGTACCGAATCGGGATCGATGTCGGCGGGACGTTCACCGACTTTCTGATCGTCGACGAGGACACCGGCGAGGCCCGCCTGTTCAAGGCTCCCTCGACCCCCGATGATCCTTCCCGTGCGGTCATCGACGGGCTCGCCGCGATGCTCGCCGGCTTCGGGATGTCGGCCGACGAGATCGCTTCGGTGACCCACGGGACGACGGTCGCGACCAACGCCGTTCTCGAAGGCCGCGGCGCCCGTGTGGGGCTGCTGTGTACCGAGGGATTCGAGCATGTGCTGCACCTGGCCCGCGGCGAGACCCCGGGGCCGCTGGCCGGATGGGTGACGATGATCAAGCCGGATCCCCTGGCCGCGGTCGAGGACACCCGCGGCATCGCCGAGCGCACCGGATCCGAGGGCGAGGTGCTCGTCGCGATCGACGAGGCGCAGGCCGTTGCCGCGCTCGATGAGCTCGTGGCGCGGGGCATCGACTCGCTCGCGATCTCGCTCATCAACGCGTACGCCGGTCCGGCTCACGAGCAGCGCCTGCGCGACCTCGCCAACGAGCTTTATCCGCACCTGTCGGTGTCGATTTCGTCCGACGTCATGCCCGAGTTTCGAGAGTACGAGCGCACGAACGTCGTCGTGATGAACGCGTACATCCGGCCGCGGCTCTCGGGCTACCTCGACCAGCTCCAGACGGAGCTTCGCGGCATGGGCGCGCGGTCCTCGCTGGCTGTGATCCGCTCCGACGGCGGCCTGATGACGGTCGGCTCCGCGTCCGAGCGCCCCGTGCTCACCCTTTTCTCCGGACCGGCGGGCGGCGTCGCCGGGGCCGCCCGCGTCGCGCCGGCGGCGGGCTATCCGAACTTCCTCTCGTTCGACATGGGCGGGACTTCGACCGACGTCGCGCTATGCATCGGCGGCGAGCCGGTCATCACCCGTGAGACCAAGCTCGGGTATTTCCCCCTCAAGTCGCCGACGATCGACGTGCGCTCGGTCGGCGCCGGCGGCGGCTCGATCGCTCACGTGCCGGAGGTGACCAAGGCGCTGCGGGTCGGGCCCGAGTCGGCCGGCGCGGTGCCGGGGCCGTCCGCGTACGGGAAGGGCGGGACCGAACCCACGGTGACCGACGCGAATCTCGTGCTCGGCCTGATTCCCTCGCAGCTGCTCGGCGGTGAAATGGAGCTCGACGTCGAGCTCGCCCGCCAGGCAGTCGGGAAGGTCGCCGACGCGCTCGGCCTGTCGGTGGAGGAAGCCGCCGAGGGCATCATCGAAGTGGTCAACGAGAACATGGTCGGTGCGCTCCGGCTCGTCTCGGTCGAGAAGGGCCACGACCCGCGCGACTTCGCGCTCGTCGCCTTCGGTGGCGCTGGGCCGCAGCACGCCAACGCGCTGGCGGAGCTGCTCGGGTGCTATCCGGTCATCGTCCCTCCGACACCGGGCGTGCTCGCCGCGCTCGGCGACGTCTACTCGCCGTTTCGCAGCGAGTTCGCGGAGACGTTCACTCGCCGCTTCGATCAGGTCTCAAACGACGACGTGCGTGCGCGGCTGGAGCGGCTGGCCGAGTCCGCGGACACGTGGCTGGCCAGTGAGGAGGTCGACGAGGGGGCGCGCGAGATCCGCTTCGAGGTGGACGTCCGCTACCGCAACCAGGCGCTCGAGATCCCTGTGGCGCTCACGCTCGCGCTGCTCGACGACCCCACCGCCTTCGAGCAGCTGACCGAGCGGTTCGCCGCCGAGCACGAGCGTCAGTACGGCTTCACGCTGCCGGTCGTCCCCGAGTTCGTCAACCTGCGAGCGGTGGCGTTCGGACGGACGGCGCCGCACGACATCCCGGTCCAGCCTCCCGCTCAGTCGGATGTGGACTCGGCCCGGCTCGGCACCCAGCGGATCTACCATCACGGCGAGTGGCTCGAGGCTGCGCTGTATGACCGCTCGCTGCTCGCCGCCGGCCATCGCTTCACCGGGCCCGCGATCGTCCTCCAGAAGGACTCAACCACGCTCGTGCTCCCGGGCGCGGCGGTCGAGATCGACGACCGGCTGAACATCGTGATCCGCCGCAGCCAGGAGCTGACGCCGCGCGAGCGGACCGAGTCGCCGATCGTCATCGACATCATCGAGAACGCGCTGAAGAACATCCGCCGCGAGATGGACGCGGTCATCTTCCGGGCCGCGATGTCGACCGTGATCCGCGAGGAGCACGATTCGTTCCCGCTGCTCTGCGACGAGCATGGCCAGATGCTCGCCGGCCAGTTCGGCTGGCCACTCGAGGAGTTCTTCGAGACGCAGTACCGGCTCGACGACCTCGAGCCCGGCGACGTGCTGATGCTGAACGACCCCTACCTGTGCGGCGGCGCGATTCAGCACACGCCGGACATGCTCGTACTGCGACCGATCTTCTTCCACGACGAGCTCGTTGGGTTCGCTTCGCAGATCGGCAACCTGATGGACATCGGCGGCCCGGTCCCGGGAAGCATGCCGGCGGACTCGCACTCGATCTTCGCCGAGGGCATCCGCTTCCCGCCGGTGAAGCTCTACTCGCGCGGTCAGCTGGTCAAGCCGATCGCCGACATCCTGGCGCGCAACTCGCGGACGCCCGAGATCACGCTGGCCGACACGCTCGCGCTCGCGGCTGCTACCCGCGCCGCCGAGCTGCGCGTGATCGAGCTGTGCGAGCGCTTCGGGGTCGAGACCTACAGGCGGATCTGCCGCCAGCTGCTCGAGCGGACCCGTAACGCGGCCGGACTGATGATCGAGTCGTTCATCCCCGAGGAGCCGCTCGTCTTCCAGGACGTGATCGACGATGACGGCCGCGGCAACGGCCCGTTCACGATCAAGCTGGCGCTGTGGCGCGAGGACGGCAAGGCGATCATCGACTTCACCGGTTCCTCGCCGCAGGCTCCCGGCCCGATCAACCTGTTCATGGGCGCCAACATGTTCAAGATGGTCACCGGGATCGTGCTGATCATGGCCCTCGATCCCGACATCCTGTTCAACGCCGGTTACAACGATCTGCTCGACGTCCGCTTCCCGCGCGGGTCGATCGTGCAGCCCGAGTTCCCGGCGCCGCTCGCCAACCGGGCCCACACGCTCGCGCGCATCTTCGACGTCCTCCAGGGGGCGCTGGCGATCCAGAACCCTGGGCTGGCGACCGGGGCGGCGTGCGGGTCGAGCCCCCACTTCCTGTTCTCGGGCAATGACTCAGCGGGCGAGTTCTTCTTCTTCTACGAGATCAACTACGGCGGTATCCCCGGGCGGCCGGTGGGCGACGGAATGGACGTCCACGCCTGGTGGCCGCAGGTCACCTCGATCCCGGTCGAGTACGCCGAGAGCTACTTCCCCCTCCGGATCGATCGCCTGGCCAGCCGGATGGACTCGGGCGGCGCCGGTAAGCACCGAGGCGGCAACGGCGTCGACAAGGTCTACTCGTTCCTCGAGCCCGGCCAGGTGTCGATCCACGACGACCGCGCCATCTCCCAGCCGTGGGGTATCGGCGGCGGCCGCGCCGCCGAGCGCTCGCGCAAGCTGCTCGTGCGCAAGGACGGTTCCGAGGAGGAGCTGCCGTCGAAGTTCGACTTCCTCGCGGTCGAGCCCGGAGATCGGCTGGTCTACCTGACCGCCGGAGGCGGCGGCTGGGGCGACCCGCTCGAGCGTGATCCCGAGCACGTGCGGCTCGACGTGATCAGGCACTTCGTCTCGGTCGAGAAGGCGCGGGACGCCTACGGCGTCGTGCTCGAGGAGGAGTCGCTGGCGGTGTCCGAGTCCGGGACGGCCGCGCTGCGTGATCAGATGCGAGCCGCGCGCGATCCCGACCCCGACCTGTTCGACTTCGGGGATGCGAGCCGTGTCGATCCCCTCGCGGCCGCACCAGGTCGAGTCTGATCGCCCGCTGAAGTGGGACGTCTCGCCCGCGGCGCTCGGGCGGAACGTCGATCGTGTGCGGGCGCACGTGCCGGAGGGCACGCTGCTGATCTGCTCGATCAAGGCGAATGCCTACGGCCATGGCGTGCTGACGGTCGCGCGTGCGCTGGACGCGCTCGGCGTCTACGGCTTGGCGACAGCCTCGGCTGCGGATGCGGTTCGCTTGCGCGAGGCGGGGATCGGCGCCCGCATCCTTCTGTTCGGCGGCCACCCCCCGGAAGATGCGCGAAGGTTCGCCGACCGTGGCCTGATCGTCACCGTCGCGAACCTCGAGACCGCTCGCGCCCTGCCGCGCGGATCATCGGTGTTCGTCAAGGTAGACGCCGGGCTCGGGCGCCTGGGCCTAACGCTCGCGCAAGCCAGAGAGCTCATCCTCGAAACGCTCGCTCCGAGACTTGCCATCGACGGCATCTATACGCACCTGCCATTCCACGATGCGTCCGGGGAGCGTTGGGCTCGGGACGGACTGAGCGCGTTTCGATCGCTCGTCGCGGAGCTCGAGACCGCCGGACTCTCGATCCCGGTCGTGCAGGCCCTGTCGAGCCCGGGGATCTCCGCCGGTCTGCCCATCAGTGGTAACGCCGTGTGCCCGGGCCGGCTCCTCTACGGCCTGGTCCCGAGTGTCGGTCGCGCGGCCCAGTGGGGATTCGAGCCCGTGCTCAGGCGGATCTCGACGCGTGTCTCTCACGTCCGGGCGTACACGGCCGACGGTATGGCAGGCCCGGGAGGCCGCCGTCCGATGCGCGCCGGCGACAGGACTGCGGTGATCCCCTTCGGGCGCAGCCACGGGAATCTCGCCGATCCGGCGCAGGGCCCGGTCGTGCTCCACCGCGGCCGGAGGGTTCCGCTCATCGGCGTGTCACTCGAGCACGCGACGCTGCTGTTCGGACGCGAGCACGTCGAGATCGGCGACGAGGTCGTCGTGCTCGGCGACGGCGACGTCGACCTCGACGGCGATCGCGTGTCGCTTGAAGAGCTCAGCCGCTGGTCACATCTGCAGCCGCTCGACGCGTTGGTGGCGCTGGATCGCGGGACGGCCGTCTAGCGCCACCATTCGCCGAGGCGGCGCTCACGCCAGGACGGCCTCCAACTCCCGCATGAACTGGGTCATCGCGACCTGGAACAGGAAGTTCGCCCCCTGAGCCATGATCATCTGCACGCCGTGTTCCTGCAGGTGCTCGACACGCTTGCGTATCTCGACGAGGTCGTAGGCGTAGCTCGTGTTGGCTCCGATCGCGACGCCGTGCTCACGCCCCAGCTCGACCGCTCGATCGACGTACTCCCACAACCTGGGGTCGTAGAAGTTCGGCTCGTGACTGTCGGTCAGCACGCGCGAGGCATCCGTCATCGCGATGAACACGGCCTTGACCCCGGACGACGTGATCATGTCCTCGATGTCGTCGAGCGCTTCCTTGGTCTCCGGCTGCGGGATCACATAGGTGTCCTCGACCGTGCGGTCGTGCACCGTGCCCCACTCGCTGAAATCGGAGTACGGGTGGATCGACATCGCCTTTCGGTGCCAATCGTGCGAGACCTCGACGCACTCGTCGATCTCCTTGCGGCCGGAGTTCGAGATCAGCACGCACTGCAGCCCGATCCCGAGCGCCCGGGAGACGTCGACCGCGATCCGGTGGTCATATCCGAGCCATGGGTTGGACTGAACACGGACGACGGGGGTGATCCCCGCGGCGTCGCCGGTGTGCATCAACGCCTCGGTCTTCGACCAGTCGTTCGAGGTGAACATCTGATCGATCATGAACCAGTCGAGCCCGAGATGGCCGCATAGATCCACCATGTCCGGGCTGTTGATGTACAGCCCGAGCGCCGTCTTGCCATCCCTCAGCTTTTCCACGAGCCTGCTGGCCATCGGTGTTCCTTTCGATTCATCGGGTGTTAAACAGGTGCTTGACCCAGCGATCCCCGAACACGGCAATCACGTCCAGCTGATCCGCGTACCACAGGACCTTTCCCTCCAGCGACCCGGGAAAGCGCGGCGCGTCCGGGGTGTGGTTGAGGACGATCTCGCACACCTCGATCGGCACCCCGTGCTCCAACGCCTTGTGGCTCGCCCAGAAGGCGTGTTGAAAGCTGCGGCCAATCTCGGTGTGCTCAGCGCCGTCCGGGCCGGGCTGCATCTCGACCAGTTTGCTGACGTCCTGGAGCAGCCCGGCGGCGACGAGCATGTCGCGGTCGAGCGTGATTCCGTGGAAGCGCTCCAGCGCGTCGGCCATTGCGAGCGCCATGGTCACTACGCAGCGGTTATGCGGGAGGTGAGCGGCCGGGACCTTCGGAGAGATCGGGACGTCTTCGAGCGCTTCGAACTTCGACTCGCGCCACAGCTCCCGCCAGATCTCCCTGACCTTGTCGCGGAGCTCGGCGTCCTGGATCAGGTGCAGCTCGGGCAGTAGCTCGTCGACGTCGAGCTCGGCCTTCGTCATACGGAGCCCGCATGACCGTACTTGAGCGCGAGCCCTTCCTCGGCCAGGAACCGCCGCTCGAGCTCCTGGATGTCGTCGAAGCCCATCAGGTCGTGAAGTTGCTCGAATGAGAACAGGAGGTCGGGACGGTCCACCACCTCGCCGGTCCGCATCGACTCGAGCAGTGCCTCGAGCGCGCGCTGCATCCCAAGCGCAGCCGCGCTGGTCAACAGCCGCGGCGCGATCATCAGCGCCACGCCCAGCTGCTGCAGCGCCGACGGCGACAGCAACGGCGTCGTCGCACGCCGGCGGATCGCAAACCCCATGTTCACCGCAACCGGCCCGGCGACCTCAGCGGCGAACCGCGCGATGTCCTCTGCGCTCAGCAGCGCGTCCGCGAACAGCAGATCAGCGCCGGCCTCCGCGTACAGATTCGCCCGCTCGATCGCACCCTCGACCCCGAGGCTCGCCGCGGCATCGGTGCGCGCCATGATCACGAACTCGTCGTCGCGCCGGGCGTCGACCGCCGCACTGACCTTCCCAGCCATCTCGGCGGCGGAGATCAGCTCCTTGCCGGCCAAATGGCCGCAGCGCTTGGGCCAGGTCTGGTCTTCGATCATCATCCCCGCCACCCCGGCCTGCTCGAACGCCCGCGTCGTGTAAAAGACGTTGACGGCATTGCCGTAGCCGGTGTCGGCGTCGGCGATCAGCGGAAGGCCCACGCAGGCGGCAAGCTCGCGCGCCGCGGCGACCTGCTCGGCTAACCCCGCCAGGCCCACGTCGGGCTGCCCCAGCCTGCTTTCGGAGATGCCCGAGCCGGTGATGAACGCGGCATCGAAGCCCGCTTGCTCGATCAGCCGCGCGCTGAACCCGTCATAAGCACCGGGCAGCACGGCGACCTCGGGCGCGCTGATGATCGCGCGCAGCTTGGCGGACAGCGAGCTCGTCAGTATCGCCTCGCGACCCCACCGGCCATGGCCGGCGCCGAGAAAAGCTGCGAGCCCGCATCCGGTCCGGCGAGCGCGGCGTCAGCCACGAACTGGGAGATCTGCCCGGTCGCCGCGATCAGCGGATCGACCCAACGCTCGCGTTGATCAGGCGTGCAGCGCTCAGCCGGGCCGGCGATCGTCAGCGTCGCCGCGGCCCGCCCGCTGGCATCGAAGATCGGCGCCGCGACCCCTGCCACCCCGAGGATCCGATCCTGAGTGCCGAACGCATACCCCTGCTTTCGGATCGCTTGGAGCTCCCGCCGTATGTCGTCGCGGCGGACGGTGGTGAACTGGGTCAGCTTCTGCGGCTTGACCGCCCGGAAGTAGGAGTTCAGCGCCTCAGGCGACAGGTAGGCGAGCAGGACCTTCCCGGTGGCGCCCGCGAACAGCGGCGAGATCTTTCCGATGTCCTGCCGCCAGCTGACCTCGTGCGGACCCTCTGCCTGGTCGATGCACACCCTGTCGAACCCTGAGAGCACGTTCAGCGTCACCGTCTCACCGGTGAGATCGCGCAGCGCCACCATGTGCGGGCGCGACACAGTCCTGAGGTCGGCCTCGGCGGTCAGGCGCTGGGTGAGCGCCAGGATCGACCACGACATCGAGTACGGGCCGTTCTCCGTTGTTTGCTGGATCAGCCCTTTCCGCTTGAGCGCGATCAGGATCCGGTGCACCGCGCCACCGCTAGAACCGATCGCGCGGGCGAGCTCGTTCAGGGAGGCCTGCTCGCGCTCGGCAATCAGGAACAGAAGGTCAGCGGCGCGCTCGACCGCGATCGCGGAGCTGTACGGCCGTTCGCTGGCGTCGCCGACGCTCACCCCCAGAAGTTTAGAACGGCATTCTCATTTAGGCAACTGTTCGTGCTCGTGGCGCAGAGCCAAACGATGAGCCGGCGCCGGCTCAATAGGACCGCGGCATGCCCAGAACCCGCTGGCCGAGGTAGGCCAGGATCAGGTTATTGGACACCGGCGCCACCGAGTACAGTCGGGTCTCCCTGAACTTTCGCTCCACGTCGTACTCCTGGGCGAACCCGAACCCGCCGTGGGTGTCGAGGCACGCGTTCGCCGCCGCCCAGGACGCCTCCGAGGCCAGCAGCTTCGCCATGTTCGCCTCGGCTCCGCAGGGGATGCCCGCGTCGAACATCCAGGCGGCCTTGTAGCGCATCAGATCGGCCGACTCCAAGCGCGCGTGGGCGTGCGCGAGCGGGAACTGCACGCCCTGATTGCTTCCTATCGGTCGACCGAACACATTGCGCTCGGAGGCGTAAGCCGACGCGGTGCGGATGAACCAGTGCCCGTCGCCAATGCACTCGGAGGCGATCAGGATCCGTTCAGCGTTCATGCCGTCGAGGATGTGACGAAATCCTTTGCCCTCCTCCCCGACGATTGCGTCTGCCGGCACGAACACGTCGTCGAAGAACACCTCGGTCGTCGCGTGGTTCATCAGCGTCTTGATCGGCGTGATGGTCATCGAGCCGTCCTTCACCGCCGCACGCATGTCGACGATGAAGCTCGACAGCCCGTCGGTCTTGCGCTCCACGTCCTCGAGCGGCGTGGTGCGGGCAAGAAGCAACATGAGGTCCGACTGCAACGCTCGCGAAGTCCAGATCTTCTGCCCGTTGATCCGGTAGCCCCCGTCGACCCGCTTGGCCATCGTCCGGATCTTCGTCGTGTCCGACCCGGTCGTCGGCTCGGTCACGCCGAACGCCTGCAGGCGGAGCTCGCCCGTAGCGATCTTCGGCAGGTACTCGGACTTCTGCCACTCCGAGCCGTGCCGCAGGATCGTCCCCATCGTGTACATCTGCGCATGGCATGCCCCGCCGTTGCAGCCCGAGGCGTTGATTTCCTCGAGGATCACGCTCGCGGCGGTCAGGCCGAGGCCGGCCCCCCCGAACTCGTCCGGGATCAGCGCGGCCAGCCATCCGTGCTCGGTCAGCGCCGCGACGAACTCCTCCGGGTAGCGGTCCGGCTCGAGTCCCTGCCAGTACGAGCCTGGGAAACGACCGCAAAGGTCCCGGACGGCAGCTCGGATCTCGTCTAGCTCGGGCGAAACTGAGAAGTCCATATCCACCTCCACGGGATGCGTTCGGGACAGGAGCATATGTCAGACATACCGCCTGAGCGTTGCGCCCGCCGACCAGCGCTCAGGTCAGCCGTCCGCATCCCGTGGCCGGGAGCGCGACCTAGCGCGACCTACTCCGCCGCCGCGATCTCCGTCAGGACCCGCTCCGCGACACGGAACGACTCGAGCCCCGCCGGCGCGCCGCAATATACGGCCGCCTGGAGCAGGGTCTCCCGGATTTCCTCCGTCGTGCAGCCATTCGTGATCGCTCCGCGCACGTGGACTGCGAGCTCGTGGCTGCGGTTCAGAGCCGTGAGCATGGCCAGGTTCAGGAGGCTGCGCGTGCGCCGATCGAGCCCGTCGCGCGCCCACACGGCTCCCCAGCAGTACTCGGTGACGAGCTGCTGCATCGGGAGGCTGAACTCCGACGCGTCCTGCAGGGCACGGTCGACGTGCTCGGCACCGAGCACCTCGCGGCGCACCTCGAGACCGCGTTCATAGAGTGAGCGGGCGGTCTCAGACGGATCCATCGGTACCGCTCCCAGCTCCGAGGTACTCCTCGTCGGTGACCGGCTCGAGCCAGTCGTGGGCGCCGAGCGAAACCGCCACGTGCGCCATGCACGTCGATTCTCCCGCTCCGTGCCAGTGACGCTCACCCGGTGAGATCCACACCGTGTCGCCTGTCCGGATGCGATGTTCTTCGCCGCTCTCGGCTCGGATCTTTCCCTGGCCATAGGTGACCATGAGGATCTGTCCGCCCTCGTGGGTGTGCCAGTGAGTCCGGGCCTGGGGGGCAAAGAACACGTTGTTGATCGTGACGCCTTCGGTCGGCTCAAGGACCGGGTCGCCCCACACCTCTCCGGTGAACGTGGCCGAGCGCCGCTCGGATCCGGTGCCGGCGGCCCGGCCGTGAATGACCTTCATTCCTTTTCCTCCGTGTTGGTCGGTTCAGGTTCGCTTACGCGCACGCCCCCGGCAATGTCACCGATCGCGTCGACGACGCGGTTTGAGATCTGATCGCGGTAGCCGAGGCTGTTGGCCAGCCCGAACGCGGCGATCGGACCAGATGCGTTGAGCGATGGGACGCCGAGCGAGGCGATGTGCTCGACGTACAGCCGGACGTCCTTCAGCATCAGCGCGCCGGTGAGGCCGCCTTCGAGATAGTCCCCGCGCACGATGTGAGGGAATCGGTTGAGCGTCGCGAAGTTCACCCCGGTGCCGGCGTTGAGCACGTCGAGCACGGTCGGGAGATCGAGCTCAGCCTTGCGCGCCGCCACCATCACCTCGGCGGTCGCGGCGAGGCTGACGGCGTTGAGGAAGTTGTTGAGGAGCTTGACCGTGTGGCCGGCTCCGCTCTCGCCCACGTGGAAGACCTTGCTGCTGAACGGCTCGAGCGCCCACCGGACGCGGTCGAGGGCCTCGGCCGATCCGCCGGCCATGATCGTCAGCGTTCCCGCATCCGCCGCGGCCGCGCCGCCCGAGATGCCCGCGTCGACGAACTCGACCCCGCGCTCGGCGAGCATGGCATGCAGCCGCACGCTCGATCTCGGCGCCGAGGTGGACAGGTCTACGACCACCTGCCCGGTACGGCCATGGGCGAGTACGCCGCCGTCGCCGAGGACGACGGCCTCCACAACCGAGCTGTCAGGCAGCGACATGAATACGACGTCGACCTGTTCGACCAGCGACGCGATGTCATCCGCCCTGAGCGCGCCGGCGGCGTCGATCTGGCCGGGCTCCACGTCGTAGCCGATCACGGCGTGGCCCGCGGCGAGCAGCCGGCGTGCAATCCGTCCGCCCATGTTGCCGAGCCCGACGATCCCGATCGCAGTACCCGAATGTGTCTCCACAGCGGTCATACCTCCTCACGCGAGACGGAAAGCCAGCCCTCGAGGCGCTCCGGGCAACCCGCCGAAGCGCTCTGTCACGCGGGGATCGTGCCCGGGGACGACGACTGCGCTCAGTTCCTGCTCGAGCCCCCTGATCAGGTCGTATGCCTCGTACATCTCGATCAGGTTCACGACGATGGCGAACGGACGGTCGTTCTCGAGCTCGTCATAGAGATGAACGGCATCCGATGCGAGCACCACCGGGGCGTGCGCGGTCTCGACCACGAACACCTGCTGTCCCGGCGAGTGACCCGCCACCGTGATTGCCTGGATTCCGGGCGCGAGCTCACACGTCCCGTCATATCGATCGACCCGGTTCTCCCGCTCGAGCTCGACGAGCTGCGAGATGGCGGGCGGGTCCACGTGGCGAGAGAACTGTGGGTGGCGCGCGGCGTCGCTGGTCCAGAAAGACAACTCGCGATCGGGGACGTGTACGCGAGCGCCCGGGAACAGATCGAGGTTGCCGACGTGGTCGTAGTGCAGATGCGACACGATCACTCGGGATACGTGATCTGGGTCGACGCCGAGATCCGCCAGTGCGTCGCGGGGATGTCTCAGGCAGGTGCGGCCGCGCCGCTCGCCCGAATCTGGATGAAACCCCGTATCGAGCACGACCGTTTCCTCACCGCGTCGGAGCAGGTAGAAGAAGTAGTCCAGACGCTCGTCTCCGTCGGGCTCGCTGTAGGCGTCCCAGTGGAGGTAGAGAGCGCTCTTGCGCGATGCGAGCGTGCCGTAGCGAACGGCGATGATCTCGTACGCAACCGTCACTCCTTGTCCGTCCCCGTCTCCCGGCGTTGCGCCACCCACTTGGCGATCTCGGTGTGGTCGGCATCGTCGGCGAGCGCTTCGGCCGCCTGCGCCCAATACTCGACGGCAGCCTCGCCGAGCAGCGACGGCGTGCCCATCGCTCGCGCGAGGCCGGCGGCGATCCGCATGTCCTTGAGCATCAGGCGGAGCCCGAAGCCAGAGTCGAAGCCGCCGGAGAGCACGAACTTCGGCAGCTTGAGCTCGGTCGACCACGACTTGCCGGTCGAGCGATTGACGACATCGAGGACGACCTGCGGGTCAAGGCCGAACTCCTGCGCCGCGATGAGCGCCTCGGCGCTGGCCAGCAAGCTAGTCGCCGACAGCAGATTGTTGAGCGCTTTGAGCGCATGGCCGGCGCCGACGTCGCCGACCCGGATCACGTCCTTGCCGAGCGCCTCGAGCACCGTCCGGCACTCGCCCAGGTCGTCTTCGGCGCCCCCGACCATGATCGTCAGCGTGCCTGCGCGCGCTCCGGCGACCCCTCCCGACACGGGCGCGTCGAGGAGCCGCACGCCGTGCGCGGTGACCTTTGCGGCCAGTGCGCGCGTCTCGGTCGGATCAGAAGAGCTCATGTCGATCAGCAGCGAGCCAGGCTCCATCGCCCCGAGCAGGCCTTCGTCAAGTACGACTCGGCCGACGATCTCCGAGTTCGGCAGGATCAGGATCACCGCTCGAGTCCCGGCGGCCACCGCCCCAAGGGTGGGGACGACATCCACGCCGGCGTTGCCCGCGGCCCGCTCCCGGGCGCGGGCGTCGACGTCGAAGGCCGCGACACGAAAGCCGGCGGCGCCGAGCCGCGCCGACATCGGGCGGCCCATGTTCCCGAGACCCACGAAGCCGATCGCATCTCCGGACTGCACGGTTCGTGAGTTGTATACCGTCGCGACGTCTCATTGCCCATTTAGCGTGATCGAGGAGAAGCCATGGCCACTGCGGCAGGAACCGAGCTTGAGCACTTTCCGATGGTGATCGGCGGCCAGGCCGTCGAGGCCGCGTCGGGGAGGAGCTACGAGAGCGAGAACCCGTACCGTGGCGTGCCGTGGGCGACGGTGCCCGACGCGGGCCCCGAGGACGTCGACGCTGCTGTCAACGCGGCGCGCGCCGCGCTCGCCGGCCCGTGGGGAGCGATGACCGGGTTTCAGCGAGCGGCCCTCATGCGGCGCCTTGCGGATGTCCTAACCGAGAACGCCGAGCGGCTGGCCGAGCTGGAGGTCAATGACTCGGGCAAGCTGCTGCGCGAGATGCTGGGCCAGGCGCGGGCGCTCGGCGGGTGGTACCTGTACTACGCGGGCATCGCCGACAAGCTCGAGGGGCGGCAGATCCCCACGCCCAACCCCGACTATCTCGTCTACACGCGGCGGGAGCCGCTCGGGGTAGTCGCGGCGATAACGCCGTGGAACTCGCCGCTGCTGCTCGGCAGCTGGAAGCTCGCGCCGGCTCTGGCCGCGGGCTGCACGATCGTGCTCAAGCCCTCCGAGCACTCGCCGGTCGCCACGCTCGAGCTTGTGCGGCTGGTCGGCGAGGCCGGGTTCCCGCCCGGCGTGGTCAATGCCGTCACGTCCAATTCGCGCGAAGTCGGAGCCGCTCTCGCCGGCCATCCCGGCATCGACAAGGTGGCGTTCACCGGCTCCACGGCGACCGGCCGCGCGGTCGCTCGCGCCGCGGCCGAGAACCTCAACAAGGTCACGCTCGAGCTCGGCGGCAAGTCACCGCAGATCGTCTTTCCCGATGCCGATCTGGCCGCTGCGGCCAACGGCGTCGTCGCCGGGGTGTTCGCCGCCACGGGCCAGACATGCATGGCCGGCTCGCGCCTGATCGTCCACGCCGATGCCCACGACGAGCTCGTCGAGCTAGTCAGCGCCCGCGCCCGCGCGATCAGGCTCGGCGATCCGAGGCAGCCAGAAACCGAAATGGGACCGGTGGCGAACCGCCCGCAGTACGAGAAGATTCTCGGCTACCTGCGCACGGCGCGCGAGGAGGGCGCCACGGTCGCCTGCGGTGGCGAACCGGAGGACGGGCTCGGCGGCTTCTTTGTCAAGCCGACCTTGTTCACAGGGGTCACGCCCGACTCGACCGTCGTGCGTGAGGAGGTGTTCGGCCCGGTGCTCGCGGCGCTCACGTTCACCGACGAGGAGGAGGCGATCCAGCTCGCCAACTCGACCCCGTATGGGCTCGCCGGCGCTGTCTGGACCAAGGACGTGCATCGTGCCCATCGAGTGGCGGCGCGATTGCGCGCCGGCACGGTCTGGATCAACGCGTACCGCGTCGTCGCTCCGAGCGTGCCGTTTGGCGGCTACGGCCTCTCGGGCCTGGGACGCGAGAACGGGATCGACGCGGTCAATGAGTACCTCGAGAACAAGGCGGTATGGGTGGAACTGACCGGCGGCACGCGCGACC
>CAWJVJ010000001.1:0-32483 GCA_963846265.1 uncultured Solirubrobacterales bacterium | reverse complement strand
CAGATCTCGCCGCACTTCATCTACAACGCGCTGGCCGCCGTCGCCGGCGACATCCATGCCCGCCCCGAGGAGGCGCGCGACCTGCTGATCGACTTCGCCGAGTTCACGCGCTACCTGTTCCGCGACGGCCGTTCCTACGTGACGCTGGGCGAGGAGATCGAGCACGTGGAGCGCTATCTCCGGCTCGAGCAGGCGCGCTTTCGCGGAAGCCTGCACTTCACGGTCGACGTCCCCGACACGACACGCGGCACCGTGGTGCCGGCGATGTCGGTGCAGCCGCTGGTCGAGAACGCGGTGCGCCACGGAGTCGAGCGGCGCGCGGGCACCGGGCGGGTGACGATCTCCGCCCAGATCGTCGGCGGGGACGTCGAGCTGCGCGTGTCCGACGACGGCGCCGGGATCGAGCCCGAGCGCCTCGGGGCCGTGCTGGCGGGAGCCGGTGGCGGCATCGGGGTGTCCAACGTCGATGCCCGGCTGCGCGCGACGTTCGGGGAGCGGTACGCGCTCCGGATCGAATCCGATCTCGGCGAGGGCACCACTGCGGTGATGACCGTGCCGAACCTGCGGGGAGAGATTCCGGATCCCGAGCTCGTCAGCTCGGCATGAGCGCCGACCAGTTGACGATCCTCGCCGTCGACGACGAGCACACCCAGCTCGAGGACCTGGCGCGACTGCTGCGGAGCTTCTCGGGCGTGAACGAGGTCGAATGCGCGTTCGGCGGCCACGACGCGCTGCTCAAGGCCTCGAGCCAGGTCTACGACGCGATCTTCCTCGACGTCCGGATGCCCGACCTCGACGGCGTCGAGTTGGGGCGCGTGCTCAGGCGGTTCGCGGCGCCGCCCCAGCTCGTGTTCGTGAGCGCCCACGATGCCGCCGCGGTCGACGCGTTCGAGCTCCGCGCGGTCGACTACCTGCGCAAGCCGGTCAGCCGGCGCCGGCTCGAGGAGGCGCTCGAGCGCGTCGCCGCCGCGGTCGAGGCGACCGAGGCTCAGCCCGACCAGAACGGGCGCCGCGCACGCTCGCAACCCGCGGCCGAGAGCGAGATGATCGCGGTCTCAGGGGCGCGCGCCGGCTCGACGCGGTTGATCAACCGCGCCTCGATCCTGTACGTCCAGTCGCACGGCGATTTCGTTCGGATCGTGACCGAGGACGGGCGCTACCTACTCCGCACCACCCTCAACGACCTCGAGCACCGCTGGGAGGAGTTCGACTTCGTGCGCGTCCACCGCCAGTACGTCGCCAACCTCGCCCGGGCGGTCGAGTTGCGTCCGCTGTTCGGCGGCACGGCCGAGCTCGGGTTCGCCGAAGGCCAGTCGATCCCGGTGGCGCGCCGGCATGTGGCCGACCTCAGCCGGCGCCTCGGCCTCTAGAAGTGCTCGTTACGGGTCAGGCGCGCAGTCGCTCGGGATCCCAGCCCAAGCAGACGCAGCCGTAGCGCTGACCGTGGACGTACAGGGGGACCGACAGCGTGGTCAGCACGGCGCCGGTGTCGCGCGCGTACGTCTGCAGCAGGAACGGCCGGTTATCGTGCGCGGGCTCCCGGAGCCGGGCGCCGGCAGCCGTCATCTGCGCGCGCGTCAGCGCCTCGCCGGGGAGGTCGACGCCGAGCTCCATCCTCGAGGCGCGGGTCAGGGCACCGGACTCGAGGAAGAAGCGCTTGGTGCGATTTCCACCTAGATCCTTGGCGGGGTCGCCCGTGATGTCCTGCGAGAACACGCTGTTGTGCGCGGGCGCCCAGGCGTTGAGATCGAAAGGCAGCGCGAACGTCAGCTTCGGCTCGGCCGCGAGGACCGCGTCCATCCGCTCCATCATCGCGCGGTCGACGAGCGCGTCGTAGGCGGTGTGGTACTTCGACGGCGAGAACCCGGATGGGTCTGCCCGGCTCACGTCGAACAGCCGCGCGAAGCGGTCGATCAGCGGGCCGGTCGCCTCCTGGTAGCGAAGCTCGAGCACCTTGCTCAGGCTCACCTGACGTTCGTCGACCGCCGCCTCGAGGATTGCCCGCAGGTCCTCAGCCAGGTCCTGACAGCGCCCGCGCAACCGCGAGATCAGGCCGCCCGTGTCGAACCGCGCGAGGGTCACCGACGCCCGCTCGGTGCTCGCCGAGAGATCGAGCTGTGCCTGCGCCACCGACTCCGCGTGCTGCTCGATCTCGGCGCTGCCGGCGGTGATCGCCTGAAGGTTGACGTCGATCTCCCTGACATCGACGAGCTGCTGGCGCGCGAGCGTCGCGATCTGCGTCGCGGTGTCGTTCGAGGAGCCGATCAGCCCCGACATCCGCTCAAGGATCTCGCGACCGGCGTCGGCTTCCTGGCTGCTCTTGGCCGTCTGCTCGCGCGCGGTCGCGGCCGCGGCGACGACCTCGTCCATCTGCGACCGGGTGCGGGTCACGGTCTCCCGGATCTGGGACGTCTGCGAGGAGGTCTCTGAGGCCAGCTTGCCGACCTCGTCGGCCACGACGGCAAAGCCACGTCCGTGCTCCCCGGCTCGGGCCGCCTCGATCGCGGCGTTCAGGGCCAGGAGCTTCGTCTGGCTGGCGATCCGGTGAATGATCGCCGAGAACTCCTCGATGCTCGAGAGCTCGTTCGCCGCGAGGGTCTCGACCAGCTCGTGCACGCGCACCACCCGGTCGCTGATCTGACGGATCGCGTCGATCAGGGGACCGAGCACGTCGAGGCCCCGGGCGCTCTCGAGCGAAAGCTGCTCGAGCGAGGTCGGCCGATTCGCCGGCCGATTCGGCGGCCTGCGCGGAAGACTCGCGGAGCGAGCCCGACCGGACGCTCAGCACCTCGAGCTGGTCGCGCAGACGCTGCACGTTGTCGCTGATGACCGACACCGCGAGCGAGCTGCGGGCGGAGCCACACGAGAACTCGGACGTGGTCTGCGCGAGCTCGTCGAGCGTGTGCGCGACGTCGCGGCTCAGCTCACCGAGCTCGCCGTCGCGCTCGGCCAATTCGAGCAGCGGCCATGCCTCGGCGTCTTCGCGCGGTGGCGCGTAATCGGTTAGGTCCCTGCTCAGGTGTTCGATTGCCATAAGTCGAGGCTCGGAGGAGTCGCCCGAATGATCGGCGACCCCACCAGATTCTTGAGTGAGCCTCAGGCGGCGTGAGCAAGCGGCGCGACCGACGTCAGGTCGATCTGGACCTCGACGCCGTGTGTGTCCCAACGGACCTCGACCGGATAGCCGCAGCGCTCGAACACGGTGATCATCGCGCGGTTGCCCGGGAGCACATCGGCCATCAGCGTCGCGACACCCCGCTGCTCGGCGCCCTGCGCCAGGCGTGAGAGCAGCAGCGACCCCAGGCCCTTGCCCTGCCAGCCATCGGTGACCAGGAACGCCGCCTCCGCCCGGTTCGCGTCGATCCGGAACCAGCCTGCGTGCGCGACGATCGCGGACGTCGAGGCCTCGTGCACAACCAATCCGAAGTCCGCTCCGCCACAGCCTTCAACGAGCGACGCGGCGGTCCGCGCGAGGTCCGGCGTGCCGAAGAACCGCCGGCGCAGCGACTCGGGCGAAACTCCCTCAAGGAAGTCCCGCAGCGCGACCTCATCGTGCGGCGCCGCCGGTCGCACCTTAACCGCCGACCCGTCGCGCAGCGTCACCGGGCTCGAAGGCCCGGCAAGGCTCAGATTTCGGACAACCGCGCTCATTGAGGCGGCAGATCGGCCGATCTGCCGCCATCAGCGAGCAACCCCGGCGGATACGGACGGATGACCGTCCGTATCCGCCGTCAGAGACCGCTAGGACTCTTCCTGCTTGTGTTCTTCTTGGACCTTGCCCTCGAGCTGCTTCATCACATCGGGATCGCGCAATGTGGTGACGTCGCCGAGCGCACGGCCTTCGGCGATGTCCCTGAGCAGCCGGCGCATGATCTTGCCCGAGCGCGTCTTGGGCAGATCGTCGGCCCAGATGATCCGCTTGGGCCGCGCCAGCTTGCCGATCCGCTTGGCCACGGTCTCGTTGATCTCCGTGACCAGCGCATCCGACCCTTCGGCGTCGTCGCCCTCGAGCGTCACGAACGCGCAGATCGACTGGCCGGAGTCCTCGTCGGCCTGGCCGATCACCGCCGCCTCAGCCACCTTCGGATGGGCGACGATCGCGGACTCCACCTCAGCGGTCGACATCCGGTGCCCCGACACGTTCACGACGTCGTCGATGCGCCCGATGATCCAGAAGTAGCCGTCCTTGTCCTTGCGCGCGGCGTCTCCGACCAGGTAGGTCTCCTTCCCGAACTTCTCGAAGAACGTCTCGACGAAGCGGTCGTCCTCCTTGTAGAGGGTCCGCAGCATCGACGGCCACGGGCGCTTGATGACGAGTAGCCCCTGCCCGTCGTCGACCGGCTCGCCGTCTCGCTCGCCGACGACGTCTGCGGAGACCCCGGGGAACGGACGCGTGGCGGAACCCGGCTTTGTCGCCACGATCCCCGGCAGCGGCGTGATCATGATCGCGCCGGTCTCGGTCTGCCACCAGGTGTCGACAATCGGGCAGCGCTCACCGCCGATCACCACGTGGTACCACAGCCAGGCCTTCGGGTTGATCGGCTCGCCGACCGTTCCGAGCAGCTTCAGCTTGGAGAGGTCGAACTTCTCGACGTGCTTCACGCCCCACTTCATGCAGGCCCGGATCGCCGTGGGCGCGGTGTAGAACTTCGTCACGCCGTAGCGCTCGCACAGCTCCCACCAGATCCCCTTGTGCGGGTAGTCCGGCGCTCCCTCGTACATCACGCTGGTCGCGCCGTTGAGCAGCGGCCCGTACACGATGTACGAGTGGCCGGTCACCCACCCAACGTCGGCCGAGCACCAGTAGACGTCCTCGTCCTGATGCAGGTCGAACACGTAGCGGTGCGTGGACGCGACGCCGGTCAGGTAGCCGCCGGTCGTGTGGAGCACGCCCTTGGGCTTGGCGGTCGATCCGCTCGTGTACAGCACGTACAGTGGATGCTCGGCGTCGAGCTCCTCGGCCGGACACTCGTCGTCGGCCTTCTCGACGATCTCGTGGTACCAGACGTCGCGGCCGTCCTTCATCTCGCAGTCGGCGTCGGTTCGCTTGACCACGACGATGTGCTCGAGCGACTCGAGGTCGCCCATCTCCTCGTCGACCGCCTGCTTGATGTTCGCGGTCTTGCCCTTGCGCCGGGCGCCGTCGACGGTGATCAGCGCCTTGGCCTCGGAGAACTCCATCCGTTCGCGGACCGAGCCGACCGAGAAGCCGCCGAACACGACGTTGTGCGGCGCGCCGATCCGAGCACACGCCAGCATCGCCACGACGACCTCGGGAATCATCGGCAGGAAGATCCCGACGATGTCGCCCTTCTCGATGCCGAGGTCCTTCAGCGCGTTGGCGAACTTCTGCACGTCGCGGTGCAGGTCGGCATAGGTGATGTCCTCCTCCTCGCCTTCCTCGCCGCGCCAATGGAACGCGACCCGCTCACCGTTGCCCGCCTCGACGTGGCGGTCCACACAGTTATAGGAGGCGTTGATCTTGCCGTCCGCGAACCACTTGTAGAACGGCGGGTTGGAATCGTCGACGTCCTGGCTGGGCTCCTTAAACCAGTGGAGCTCCTTCGCCTGCTTCATCCACCAACCCTTCCAGTCCTGCTCAGCCTCCTCGTAGACCGACGGATCGTCCAGCAGTGCCTGCTTGACGAACTCCTCGGGAGGCTCGAACTTCTCGATATCGAGCATCTCCTCGAGCTTGGACTCGAGGGTCTGATCTGACTCGTGGGTCGTTGCCGTGTCTGCCACAGGAACTCTCTCCTTCCGGGTGCTCTCTTAGGTCTACTACCCAGCGGGCGTAGACGACTACCGCGAGACTACTCGCGTACCCCGGGGCGGACACGGTGGCCCGATCACGATGAGGACCGCGCCCGGTCGGGGACCGGGCGCAGTATCGGCATCGGCTGTGGCAGGCGCCGGCCTGCGTTACTCCGCGTGGCCGTACGCGGCGATTTCCGCCTTCTCCTGCTCGGACAGCTCGCGCGGGACGTCGCCCTTGGCCGACTTCTCGGCTTGGACGTGGTGGCGGATCTCCTCGACGATCTCGGGGTTGGCGAGCGTCATCACATCGCCGACGTCGGTGAAGTTCGAGATGCTCGCGATCACGCGCCGCATAATCTTCCCAGAGCGGGTCTTCGGCATGTCCTTGACGATCCACACGTTCTTGGGCCGGGCGATGGCCCCGATCTCCCTGACGATCGCCTCAGATACCTTCCGGTCGATCCCCGCGTCGGCGGCAACCCCGGGCTTCACCGAGATGTACATCTCGACGACCTTCCCGCGCACCTCGTCGACCACCGGCACCGCGGCCGCCTCGGCCACCTCGTCGACGGTGATCGCCGCCGACTCGAGCTCCTTGGTCCCGAGCCGGTGCCCGGCGACGTTGATCACGTCATCGATCCGCCCCAAGATCCGGAAGTAGCCGTCCTCGGACTCCATGGCGCCGTCGCCGCACATGAACGGCCAGTCGCGCCAATCCTTGCTGTCCTCCTTTGAGAACTTCCCGTAGTACGTGTCGATGAACCGCTGGTCCTGCCCCCACACGGTCAGCATCCTGCCGGGCCACGGGTTGCGCACGCAGATGTAGCCAGCCTTGCCGGAACCCCGCGGAATCTCCTGGCCGTTCTCGTCGTAGATCACGAGCTGGATCCCGAGCGCCTCCGGCCCGCAGCTGCCGGGCTTCATCGGTTGCAGCCCCGGCAGCGTGCTGCCGAGGAAGCCGCCGGTCTCGGTCATCCACCACGTGTCGGTGATCGCCGCCTGGCCTTTGCCGACGAAGTGGTAGTACCAGCGCCACACGTCGGGCTCGATCGGCTCACCGACCGTCGTCATCGTCTTAAAGTGGTAGCTGTACTTCGCGGGCTCCTCCGGCCCGACCTTGCGCAGCATCCGGATGGTCGTCGGAGCGGTGTGGAAGATGTCCACGCCGAGCTTCTCGGCGATCCGCCACGGGCGGCCCGGGTCTGGGTAGGTAGGCACCCCTTCGTACATAACACTCGTCGTGCCGAGCGCCAGCGGCCCATAGACGATGTAGGAGTGCCCGGTGATCCATCCGATGTCCGCGAAGCACCAGTAGGTGTCGTCGGGATGGATGTCCTGGTAGTACTTCGACGTGCCCGTCACGTAGCTCAGGTAACCGCCGATCGAATGCTGGGCGCCCTTCGGGCGGCCCGTGGTTCCGCTCGTGTACATCAGGAACAGCGTGTCGTCGGCAGCCAGCGACTCGGGCTCGACCTGCTGCCCGCGGTAATTCTCGAGCAGGTCGTCGACGAAGTAGTCACGCCCCTCGACCATCGGGCTCTCAGAGTGGTACTCGCCAGGGATCCTCCTCCAGACCAGCACCTTCTCGACCTCGATGCCCTCCTTGCGCGCCTCCTCGATCGCCTGATCGGCCTTCACCTTGTGATCGATCAGATCGCCGTTGCGGTAGTAGCTGTCCATCGTGACCAGCACCGTGCTCTTCGCGTCGGCCATGCGCTGACCACACGCCGCGCCGCTGAAGCCACCGAACACCTCGGAGTGGATCACGCCGAGCCGCGCGCACGCGAGCATCGCCACCGGCAGCTCCGGCACCATCGGCATGTGGAACGTGACCCGATCGGCCACCTTCACGCCGGCGAAGTCACGTAGGAGCGCAGCGAACTCGTTGACGCGGCGATGGAGCTCCGCGTATGTGATCTCGACGGGCTCCAGGTCTTCGGGCTCGGGCACCCAGATCAGCGCGTTTCGGTCGCCGCGGGTTTCCAGATGCCGGTCGACGCAGTTGACGGAGGCGTTCAGCCGCCCGCCTACGAACCACTTGAAGAACGGCGGATTGCTCGTGTCGAGCAGCGTGTCCCATTTCCGGTCCCACGTCAGCATGTCGGCGTACTCGATGAAGCAATCCGGGAACCGCTCCGCGCTGAAGCGCTCGAGGATCGCCGAATCGTTCGCGTTCGCCTGAGCGGCAAACGCCGCCGGCGGCTCGAAGTACTCCTCCTCCCGCCAGTGAACTGCGATCTGCGCCTCCGAGACCTCGTCTTCAGCGCTCTCGTTCTGAGTGGTGGCGGGCTTGGTGTTGGCAGTGTCAGCCATATACCTAGTTCTCTCCTTCCGACCCGGCGGCAACCGGCTTCCTGACAGCCCAGAGCGCCGGCGTTGCCGCCGGCGCTCCACGGTTCTGCAATGTTTCGATGACTCTCTCGCTAGTTCTACTCGAGACCAGCGTACTGGTGGGCTTTTCTCGTCCGCTAGCGACTCAATGGAACGACCGGCGCTATCACCCGACCGTAAGTCGAGTTGATCACCCCGGCGAATGACGCGTACCACGCGCAGATCGCGGTGATGATCCCGAGCCAGCCGCCCAGCTTGATCGTGCCGTTGGTGGCGCTGGCGGTACCGGCGAGCGCCGAGTTGCCGATCCCGAGGACGAGGAACGTGATCGCCAACAGCAGGAATACCAGCGCGACCGCCCCGGTCGTCCGCAGCGACGCGATGAACATGTAGGCCGTGAAGATCCCCCACATCCACAGGTACAGCCCGAGCCCGCTGAACACCTCGGCCGGCGCGTTCGAGCCGACTGATTGGACGATGAAGAAGAACGAGATCCAGAACGCGCCGTACGAGCAGAACGCCACGGCGCCGAACGTGTTCCCGGTCCGGAATTCCCACAGTCCCGCCACGAACTGAGCGATCCCGCCATAGGCGAGCGCTAGCGCGGCCACCATCGGCAGCAGACCGCCGCCTGGCAACTTGTGCGTTCCGACCAGCCCGGAATTAATCAGGCTGAGCATGAACGTCGTACCGGCGAACGCGGCCAGGCCCAGCGGCCCCGGATCAGCCGGCGTCCACCCGGCCAACCGGCCAGCGGCCGGGTCGGCCGGCGCGACGTCTGCTTCACGCCCGCCAATGTTTGCGGCTTCCATCTCGTCCTCCTCTGAGGGATTGATAGTCGGCGCGAACCTTGCCTCCGCGTGCGGCGCTTCTCAAGAGCGGATCGGTGAGCGGTGGTCGTACGGCCGCGAGCGGTCGCTGGGACACGATGAACGGTGACCGCCGGACGGCGTTTGGCCGCCCGGCGATCACCAACTCGAGCCCGCACAGCTCCGGATCCGGTTCCCGACGCCCCAGGCGAGGATGCCCCAGGAGCGGACCAGAGCTGAGTTTGTCTTCGCTCTCCAGATACGGCTGGTGAAGCGAACCTGTCCCGGCCCCCGGCGTGGACAGGAGCCGGGACAGCTAGACCCATGATCGGCCGGACGCCCGCGCCGCCGGCACCGGACTGGCCCGGTTGCGGACGGATGTCTGATCGGCCCGCGGGAACGCCGGCCGCTATTTCCGGCGCTTGCGCTTGCGCTTGGCGGTCGTCGAACGAGTGCTCCCCGGCACCGGCGCCCCCACGGGCTCGGGCGCGGGCTCCGGAGCGCGCCTGGCCCGCCCCCGGCCGAGCAACGGCTCCCGGGCTGGGCGCCCGCGCTGCGCGCTCGGCCAGCGCTCGACGCGACCCGTGGTCCAGGCCGGCGGCACGCCGTTCGGCCAGCGGCCGCTCAGCAGGTACGCGAGCGCGAGCAGCCAGTACGCCTCAACGATCGGAATCGGGACCAGCGGGATGATCGTAAACACGCCGGCAACGATCCCGACGTAGCCGAGGAAACGAGTGAGCAGCCCGACCCGCATCGCACTCAGCGACACCATCACGAGCCCGATCGCGATCAGCAGGGCGCTCAGGTCGATCAGGATCTGCGGGACCACGATCGAGGTCTTCGAGAGCAGCGTGTGGGCCTGCGGATACGTCTGGAGACCGTGGTTCACGAAGTCGTGGGCCTGGATGCCGTAGGCGATCACGAACGCGACCACGCTGACCGCCGACAGCACGGCGCCGGCCACCGCGAGCGGCCCGATGAAGCTCGGCTTGATGGTCGGGTCGCGGAAGCGGGCGCACCCCCACAGGTGCCAGAGCGTCCACGCCAGCGCGAGCAGCCCAACGGCGCTGATGATCGAGGCGATCAGGTCCCGCGTGAACCGCTGGTTCTCGATCACGAGCTTCAGCGTGTCCTCGGTGACCTTGGGTTGAGGCCCTCCGATCTGGATGACCACGGCGACCATGACGAAAATGCCGGCGAGCGCGGCCAGCACGGCCTGGCGCGTGCGTACGCGGTGCTCGTATGCGACTCGCTCCTCGGGCGTCATCAGATCCGCAGTCTAAGGCCGTCCGGCGCCGTCAAGGCCTCTCGAGTGCTCGCGCCGGGTACCATTGAGGTTATGGAAGGAAGTGGATTCGGAGGCCTGTTCGGAGATCCCGACGAGTTGCAGCGGCGGCTGGGCGAGTTCGCCGAGCAGATGCAGGGCGCTCAGAGGCTCGCGTGGGCCGACAACGCGATCAAGCTCGCGGTCGATCTCACGGTCGCGGCGATGAACCGCATCAACATCCAGGGGACGACCGAGCAGCAGGCCGAGCAGCTGCGGACCGTGATGGCGCACATCTTCCCCGAGGCCGTGACGCTCGTGCGCGAGGCGCGCGAGGGCCTTCAGTAGACCGCGGCGAACCCGCAGCGCTCTACTTGCCGGCCAGCGCGCCCAGCACGAGCTCGTCGTGCTCGGCAGGCTTGACGCTGCGGAACACGTCGCGGATCGTGCCGTCTTGCGCGATCACGAACGTCGTGCGCTCGTTGCCCATGTATGTGCGGCCGTAGCGGTTCTTCTCCACCCACACCCCGTAGGCCTCCGCCACCGAGTGATCCTCGTCTGACAGGAGAGGGAAACCGAGGCTGTACTTCTCGTCGAACTTCGCGATCGGCTTGACCCCATCGGGCGAGACGCCGAGGACGACGGTGCTGGCATTGGCGTAGTCCGCGCGGTGGTCGCGCACGCCGCACGCCTGGGTCGTGCAGCCCGGTGTGTCGGCCTTCGGGTAGAAGTAGAGGACGACTGTCTTGCCTTTGAGGTCCGAAAGCTTCACCGGGTTGCCGTGCTGATCGGGGAGGGTGAAGTCGGGTGCGGGGTCTCCTGGTGTCGGTGCCATGGCGCGAAATCTACCGAGTGGCGGCGAGGCGCTTCGTCGGCCGATCAGGCCACGGCGGTGGTGCCGCGCCCGGGGTTGTGCAGCATCGCGATGGTGTCGTCTTCATTGACGCCGATCCGGTAGCCGGCTTCCGAGAGCCGCCGGGTCGTCTCGGCGCGGGCGGCGCCGGAGAGATGCCGGTGCTCGAACCGGATCACGGACGGCGTGAACCGCCCGAGGTCGAGCGAATCGATGATCTCGGCATCTCGCCCTTCGGCATCCACCTGCAGCACGTCAACTGGACCGCCGGCACGCTCGAACACGGAGTCGATTGAGATGGCCTCCACGGGGATCCCCTTGACCCTCGCGGCGAGGCGGCGGTCGTCCTGGACATGGTGCATGACGTGGTCCCGATCGAACGATGAGACCTGCCCAACCCACCATGGGTCACCGGGCTCGCTTCCGTCGATGATGTAGAACGTGACCGGCCCCGGCTCGCGCGACACGGCCGCGTTGATGAACGTCAGACCGTCAACGCCGGTGTAGGTCTCCCGCAGACGAGCGAACGCGTCCGGCGCGGGTTCGACCAAGACGCCGGTCCACCCGAACTGAAGGATGAGATCGTGGATCGGATCGTTGGAGAGCCCGTCGAACGCTCCGACCTGGACGAACCTCACGTGCTCGCGACGCGCGGACAGTCCCGCGCCGACGATGTCCAGATCCAGTCGCAGCGGCGCATCGATGGCGGCGTTCGGTAGGAGCCGCACGTTGAGACTTCTGTGGGCGCCCTTGGCCCGGAGGCCGACGCCGAGCAGGTCGGCGCGCCACTGGTGACGGCGCAGCGCCGCGGCCTTGCGCGCCGCGGTTGCTCGATCGACGACGGCAGCCCTCAGATCCACCCGGTCAAAGGTACGCGATGGCCGTCACGTCCGCCCGCTTGGACGCCGCTACTTCAGCAGCCGCGACAGGCGCCGGTCCTTGAGCAGCTTGCCCTCGGTCTGGCACGTCGGGCAGTAGCACATCACGTAGTCCTCGTAGAACACGGCCTCGAGCTGATCGCCGCAGCGGGGGCACGGCTCGCCGTTGCGACGGTGGACGGTGAGCGGCATCGGCAGCTTGTCGGGGATCGGGAGCGACAGCATCTCCTCGTAGCTAGCGATCGCGCCGCCGAGAACGCGCACGGTCGTATCCCGCAGCTGTTCGGCCTCGTCCTCGTCGAGATCGGACCCGCGCTTGAACGGCGAGATCATCGCCGCGTGGAGGATCTCGTCGACCCACGAGCGACCGATGCCGGCGATCACATGCTGGTCTCGGAGCAGCGCGTACAGCGGCCGGGGCTGGTCGAGGAGATCGGCGAACGCCGGCGGGTCCGGCCACGCCTCGGGGCCGAGCGCCGCGATCGTCTCCTCGCCGTCGACCTCGTCGGCGCGCAGCACCTTGACCCAGGCCCGCTGGCGGGTGCCGAACTCGCGCAGGCGCAACTCGCGACCGTCGGCGAGGCGGACCAGGAATCGCGACGTCCGGTCGCGCAACGACGCGCGCGCGTCGAACAGCTGCAGGCGACCGGCGGACATCAGGTGGATCTCGATCGCCAGGTCACCGTCGAGCTCGATCACGAACAGCTTGCCGCGCCGCCCGACGCACTCGAACCGGCGCCCCGCGAGCGCCGTAAGTGGTGGGTCGAACGTCTTCAGCGCGTTGATCCCCGGCGCGAACGCGGACTCGATCTCCGCGCCGGCCACGGCGGCGCCGATCAGACGTGCGGTGATCTCGACTTCGGGTAGCTCGGGCATTGTGGTGACGGAGAATTGTCGGCGGCGCCTGACGGCGGCGCCTCGGTCGATTTGTCGGCGGCGCCTGACGGCGGCGCCTCGGTCGATTTGTCGGCGGCACCTGACGGCGGCGCCTCAGTCGAGATTAGCTGGCACCCAAATGCCCGCCGGGTACTCTGGCACGCCATGACCGTCACGCTCTCCCCCGACGACATCGTTCGCACGCACGCCGACGCGGCGGGCAACGCCCGCGAGCCGCTGCTCGTGCTCGAACCGCTGATCGAGTTCCTCGGCGAGCATGGCCTCGACGCGCCCTCGGACCTCGCCGCGACCCCGGTCGGCGAGGGCCACTCGAACGTCACGTTCGCGCTGTCGACCGGCGTCGTGCTCCGGCGTCCACCGCGCGGGCCGCTGCCGCCGAGCGCCCACGACGTGCTCCGGGAGGCGCGTTTGCTGCGCGCGCTGGAGGCCACGCGCGTGCGCGCGCCGAAAGTGCTCGCCGTGTGCGATGACGCCGGCGTTATCGGCGTGCCGTTCTACGTGATGGAGCGGATCGCCGGCGAGGTCATCACCGATTCGGTCCCTGCGCAGCTCGACACCCCCGAGCAGCACGGCCGGATCGCCGACGAGCTGATCGACGCCCTCGTCGAGTTGCACGACACCGATTGGAGCGCCGCCGGGCTCGAGGGCTTCGGCAAGCCGACCGGCTACCTCGACCGCCAGCTGCGGCGCTTCACCGGGCTGTGGGAGCACAACCGCACGCGCGAACTGCCGCAGGTCGAGCAGGTCGGCGCGTGGCTTCGTTCGAGCGTCCCCGAGTCGCCGCCGGCGACGATCGTCCACGGCGACTACCGGCTCGGGAACACGATGTTCGCGGCCGGCGCACCGGCGCGTCTGATCGCGATCTTCGACTGGGAGATGGCGACGATCGGCGACCCACTCGCCGATGTCGGCTACATGCTGATGCACTGGACCGAGCCGGGCGATGCCCTGGGCAAGTTCAACGCCCATAACGTCACGTTGCGGCCGGGCTTCCCGACCCGGGCGGAGGTGACCGCGCGCTACGAGGAGCGCTCAGGCCGGTCGGTGCAGGCGCTCGATTGGTACGTGACGCTTGCGCTGTGGAAGGCCGTCGTGTTCATGGAGGGCAACTACAAGCGGTCGCTGGCGGGCTCGACCGACGATCCATACCTGAAGTCGTTCGGCGAGGGCGTGATCGAGATCGCCGAACGTGCGCTGGCGGTGTCGCAGCATGGCCTCTGAGGACGCGAGCCGCCGCGGCCTGCTCGTCGACTGGGGCGGCGTCTTGACGTCTGATCTATTCGTCTCGTTCAGCGCTTTCTGCGAGCTCGAGGGACTCGAGCCCGACGCGATCGCCCGGGCCTTTCGCGAGAACGCCGAATGCCGCGAGCTGATGCTCGGCCTCGAGACCGGCGCGGTGGCGCAGGAGCAATTCGAACCGCGTGTGGCAGCACTGCTTGGCGTGCATGCGCCGGGCCTGATCGAGCGGCTGTTCGCCGGCGCGCGGCCCGACGCGCAGATGGTCGAGGCGGTCCGACGCGCGCGCGGGGCCGGGATCCGCACGGGGCTCGTCTCGAACTCGTGGGGAACGACGCGCTACCCGAGGGATCTCCTCGCAGAACTGTTCGACGCAGTCGTGATCTCCGGGGAGGTCGGGATGCGCAAGCCGGACCGCGCGATCTACTCGCTCGGCGCGGAGCGCGTTGGACTCCCCCCGGAGGAATGCGTGTTCGTCGACGACCTGTCGGTCAACCTTGCCCCGGCCGCGGAGCTGGGCATGGCCACGGTTCACCACACCGGCGCCGACCGCACCATCCCTGAGCTCGAGCGGCTGCTGGGTGTCGAACTGCGGTGAGACCCGTTCTGCATGATCGAACATGACACAGGCCCGGACGCATTCGCGCCCGGGCCCGTGGAAATGGTCCGTCTGGAATTGGTTAGTTGATCGAGTTCAGCGTCGCCTCGTCCGCGTTGACGACCGCCTTCGGCAATGGCGAGAAGTCGAGCGAGGGCCCGAAGCTCTGGCCTTGCGCGATCGCGTAGCCGATGAACGACTTGATGAGTGCTCCCTGCGGGGCATTCGTCGGGACGAACGCGTAGGTGAACGTCGAGATCGGGTACGCCTTCTTGCGGCGCTTGCCTGGGTCGACGATCGTGACCTCGTTGTTCGAAGGCACGCCGATCCCGGACGCCGCGGCCGCGATCGCGCTCAGGTTCGGAACAACGTAGTTGCCCGCGCTGTTCTTGACCGCCACGGCCGGCAGCCTGTTGGCGATCAGATACGTCACCGCGATGTAGGCGATCCCGCCGTTTGTGCCTTTCAGGGCCTCGGCCATGCCCTCGTTGCCCTTAGCGCCGACGCCAACCGGGAAGGAAACCGTGGTCGACGCGCCGACCTTGGAGTTGAAGGTGCCACTGACATCTGACAGGTATCTGGTGAACGCATAGGTGTCTCCGGATCCGTCGCTTCGCCAGAACACCGTGATCCGCTTGTTGGGGATCTTCACACCCTTGTTCAACGCCTTGATCTGCTTGTTATCCCAGTTCGTGATCTGACCCAGATAAATCTGGGAGAGCACGGACCCGGTCAGCTTGAGAGTCGCGCCTTTCGGCTTCACGCCGTTCAGGTGATAGCTGACGCCGGTCGCGGTCAGCGCCCAGGGGATCTGGACGATGTTCGACGAGACGCCGGAATACACCGACAGGGGTGCATCGGAGGCGCCGAAGTCGACCAGGCCGGCCGCGATGTCCTTTTCTCCGGTTCCCGAACCCACGGGGGAGTAGTTGACCAGGGTGCTGTTGGCCGTATCCCACACCGCGGCCCATTCGGCCTCGATCGGGGCGACGAGCGTCGAGCCGGCGCCGGACAGCGTGGGCGTGGCGGCGGATGCGGCAACGGCGCTCAGGCCGTAGAAACAGCCCGCGAGCAACCCCGCGCACGTCAGGCCAACCAATTTCTTGGAGCGCAATGCAGAACTTCCTTTCCTTAGGGGGACTCCCGTCTGCGCTCGACGCGGCCCGGCCGCCCCTCGCGAGCGGGCACAGCATCGCGGTGCAGGTTTGGGCAGCTGTGACCAACTAGTGATCGTGTTGTGGAAAAACTGTGAACGCGCGGCGCTCGCGGGACCCTCGGATCGCGTTTTCCTTACGCTTGCGCGCCGTGGCCACGAGGGCAAGGTTCACACCGGGGCGGCGGCCCCCGCGCGTCCGTGCCGGCCGGCGGGCTGGCAGCGCACGCAAGGTCGGCGACCGCGTTCTGTTCGGCCTGAGCGCGCTGGCTGGCCTGCTCATCGTGGTGACCCTGGTCGACGTGATCTACCAGCTGGTGAACAACGGGAGACTGGCGATCGACCGGTTCGGTCTCCCGTTCCTCTGGCACACGACGTGGGCGCCCAACCTCAACGTCGAGGGCGCCGGCGCGCTCATCTACGGGACGGCCGTCAGCTCGGCGATCGCGCTGGTGCTGGCGACGCCGCTCGGGATCGCGATCGGTCTGTACCTGAGCATGATGGCGCCGGGACGCGTACGCGCGGTGGTCGGGCCGCTGGTCGAGATGCTGGCGGCGGTCCCCAGCATCATCTACGGCTTCTGGGGCCTTGTCGTGCTCGTCCCGTTCGTCGACAGCCTCGAGCCCGGGCTGCACAGCGCGCTCGGGTTCATTCCCCTGTTCGGTCCCGCGTCGACGATCGGAATCAGCGTCCTGAGCGCCGGGATCGTCCTGACCGTAATGATCCTTCCGATCATCTCGGCGCTCACCCGCGACCTGTTCCTGACCGTACCCAGAGAGCTCAGGGACGGCGCCGAGGCGCTCGGCGCCACCCGCTGGGAGGTCATCCGGGGCATCGTCCTGCCCAGCACCGCGTCCGGGGTCGGCGCGGCCGTCGTACTGGCGCTTGGGCGCGCGCTCGGCGAGGCGATCGCCGTGTCGTTCGTGATCGGCGACGTGAGCAAGATAAGCGCATCGCTGGTGGCGCCCGGCGCCACCGTCGCGGAGCGAATCGCCAATCAGTTCGAGTCTCCGGTGAACGCCCTGCACCTCGCGTCGATGTTCTACGCCGGGCTCGTCCTGGTGGTGATCTCGATGCTTACGAGCCTCGTCGCCCGGGGGATCGCCGGCCGGTACGACGTCAACGCGAGAATGCTGGCCAAGGGGATATGAGCCCGGCGACTCCGATCACGCTGGGCGAGAGCGGGCTGTTCGACCCGACCGAGCCGCTGACGCCGTCGGGCAACCTCCGCCGGCGCGCCGCGGTCGACCGCCTCGTTCAAATCGTGGCGACCGCCGCGGCGGCGGCCGCGGTTGCGGTGCTGGTGATCGTCGTATACGGAGTGACGGTCCGCGGCGCCGCGGCGCTCAGCCTCGGGTTCGTCGTCCACAACCCACAGGGGCTGGCCAGCGGAGGAATCGCCAATGCGCTGCTCGGGACGCTCGAGATCGTCGCGGCCGGAGCGGTGATCGCGTTGCCGCTGGGGATCCTCACCGGGCTGTACCTGACCGAGTTCGCCGGCGCCCAGTCGCGCACGGCGCGGATCCTCAAGCTCGCGCTGGACATGATGCAGGGCCTCCCGACGATCGTCGTCGGGCTGTTCGTCTACGGGCTGCTCGTGATCCCCGAGCACCGGGAGTCGGGCTTTGCCGGCGCGGTGGCGCTGTCGATCGTGATGCTCCCGTTGATCGCCCGCTCCAGCCAGGAGGTGCTGTTGCTGGTCCCCGGGACGCTGCGCGAGGCCGCCGACGCGCTGGGCGTGAACCGCTGGCGCACCGTGCTCACGGTGATCCTGCCGACCGCAATCGGAGGAATCGTCACCGGGGCGATCCTGGCCATCGCGCGCGCCGCCGGCGAGACCGCGCCCCTCTTGATCTGCGACTCGCTGTTCAACCCGACCAGCACGTCGTTCGACCTTTTCCATGGCGTCCCCAGCATCCCGATGTTGATCTACACGTCCTATGACCTTCCGCTGCCCCAGGCCGTGACCCGGGCCTGGGGCGCCGCGCTCGTGCTGATGATCTTCATCCTGCTGGCCAACATCCTCGCGCGCGTGGTGCTCGCGCGGAGCCGTGCGAAGATGGGCCTATGACCGACCAGGACAGCCGGACCGCGACCCAGATCATCCGCGGCGAGGAGGCACCCGGTCGCGTCCGGATCCGGACCGAGCCGGTCCTCCCGGTCATCCGTCCCGACGTCAACGGCGCCGGGAGCGAGACCCGCCCGGCGGTGTTCGACATTCGCGACATAACGGTCTACTACGGGAGCAAGCGCGCCCTCGTCGGCACCTCGCTGAAGATCTACCGCCACCTGGTGACCGCGGTGATCGGTCCCTCCGGGTGCGGGAAGTCGACCTTCATCCGCAGCCTCAACCGGATGAACGACTCGATCCCCGCGTTCCGCCTGGATGGTCAAGTTCTGTACCACGGCCACGACCTGTACGGCAGCCGCGCCAACCGGGTCGAGGTGCGGCGCCGGATCGGGATGGTGTTCCAGAAGCCCAATCCGTTCCCGAAGTCGATCTACGACAACGTCGCCTGGGCAGCGCGGAACCTCGGCATGAAGCAGCAACTGGACAATCGGGTGGAGGAGGCGCTGCGCCAGGCCGCGCTGTGGGACGAGGTCAAGGACCGGCTGCGCGACAGCGCGCTCAGCCTGTCCGGCGGTCAGCAGCAACGTCTGTGCATCGCCCGGGCGATCGCGATCGAGCCGGACGTGCTGCTGCTGGATGAGCCGGCGTCGGCGCTCGATCCAGTGTCGACGGCGGCGATCGAGGGCCTGATGCACAACCTCAAGCACCGGTTCACGATCGTGATCGTCACTCACAACATGCAGCAAGCCGCGCGCGTCGCCGACCGCACCGCGTTCTTCAGCCTCGACTCGACCGGTGCGGAGCGAACGGGCACACTGATCGAGTACGGCGACACCGAGACGATCTTCCGCGGCGCCGCGGACCCGCGCACCCGGGACTACGTGGCCGGCCGCTTCGGCTGACCGGCGCTCGCCGGCGGGTGGGGGATGGGGTTTGTCGGCGGCGCCTCACGGCGGCGCCTTAGGGTTTGTCGGCGGCGCCTCACGGCGGCGCCTTAGGGTTTGTCGGCGGCGCCTCACGGCGGCGCCTTAGGGGATTGGCGACAGCCCCTGACGGCGGCGGCTTATTAGAAGATCGAGTCGCTGGGGACTTGCTGGAGGATCGGCTGACCGCACTGCCAGCAGAACGACGCCCCCGTGCTGTGCGGCGCTCCGCACGAGGGACACGCGCCGGCCGTGGCGCTGTGCTCGAGGCGCAGGATCCGCTCGATCTCGCCCAGCTCTGAGTCGGCGTCCTGGAGCAGCGCGGCGCGCTTGATCAGCACGTCGACCCGGATCCGATCCCGGATCGCCATCTCGTAGACCAGGCCGCCGAGGTCCCACTGCAGCTCGGCCACTCGAGCCTTGAGGACGTCACGCCGTCGCTCAAGGTCGATCATCTCGCTCTCGGTGGGTCCGGCAGCGGGCGCGCCGCTCGCGCCCGCAGCGCCTGCCTCCGCGGTCGAGTCGGCGTCTGGTTGACGCTGCCCGCGCTTGCCCCGTCCAGGCAGCCGCATGCTCAGACTCCTCTCACTGTCCGAAGAAGTTCCCGGTGAACGATCCGTTTTGGCACCCGGCCTGGTTGTTGCTGCACTTCGAGCCGGTCGTGACCGTGGGCGGTGCCAGGTTGTTCGAGTTGCCGAGTACCTTGCCGGCGGCCTGGACAGCCTTCTTCTGGACCGTCTTGGACGCGAGGGCGGCTTTCTCCTTGGCCTGGACCTTCTTGCTGGTGTGCGCGGAGGCGGCCTTCGAGGTCGACACGGTTGTCGCCGTCGGGGTCGACGCGGCAGCGCTCCCGCCACCGCCCTGCACGGTGATCACCTCGGGCGCGGCGGCGCTGGTCTTCGGTGTCGTGCTCTTCCCGGAATGCCCGATCAGGAAGCCGAGCCCGATCGCCAGCAGCAGCACCCCGACCCCAGAAACCAGCGTCGCGCCGGACGACATTCGCGGCCCGCGCGGAGCCCGGGTCGAGCGGGTCCGAGACGACTGAACCTCGGTGACCGGCTCAGCCCTCGGAAGCGTCGAGGAGCCACGCCGCTCGCCGCACTGAACGCAGTAGTGCTGATCGTGCGCGAGCGGCGCTCCGCAATTGCTGCACCGGTCGCCAGACGCTCCGGCGGGAACGGCGGTGAGCTCCCGCGTCGGGTCGTCCGACCGCGCCTCGCGCTCGCCGTTCTCCGGATTGATTGCCAGCGCTTCGTCTCCGTCTTCAGTGTGTTCCTGGCTGTGGGTGCACCCAGCGCTCCCCGTTCGCAAGTATCCGGCGCGGTCGCGGCACAGTTGTGAACAAGGCGTGACCGCGGTGGGTGGAAACGGTCACCCACCTCCTCTCAGCGGAAGCCTGCGCTGGACTCAAGATATTCACAACTTCGTCCATACGGGCGGCGACACTGATCGGCTGCCGATGGTCAACGAACCCGCTGCTCCGACCGCGTCGTCCGCAACCGCCCGATGCGCGGAGTGCCAGTCGCGGCTGGCCCACGACCAGCGCTACTGCGTGGAGTGCGGGGCGCGGCGAGGCCCGTTGCCGGCGCAGATCGCGGGACTGATCGGGGCGGTCCTTGATCCAGGCCCCGTCCACCCTCCCCACCCAACCCCTGCGCTGCCGCCCGGGACTCCCCTGGCCGAGTCCGTTCTCGACCAGCCCCCCGCCAGCGGGCCGCAGTTCAAGATGCCCGGGCCGCGCGCCGCCGCGATCGCGGTAATGGGGATGCTCGGGTTCGGGGTGATTGCCGGCTCGCTCGTCGGAGGCGCGAGCGTGGCGACACTGGCCAGCGCGCCGCTGATCGTGGTCGGAATGGGCCACTCAACGGCCACGCCCACAGTGCACACTGTCGTGGTCTCGCAGGCAGGCGGCTCCGGCAATGGCGGTGGCGCTGCGGCCGCCGGTGGCGGCACCGCGGCTGCGGCGCAGACAGACGTGCAGGTGTCCACATCACCGACCACGTCGCCCACCTCGACGAGCGGGACTGACACCTCGTCGGGGGGCCTTAACGGGCTTCCGCCGGTCAAGCACGTGTTCTTGATCGTGCTCTCGGACCGCGGCTTCCCGCAGTCCTTCGGCGCTTCGGGCGGATATCTCAGCGGTGCGCTTCGGCGCCAGGGAGAGCTCGTCCTCAACTACTACGCGGTCGCGGGCGCGCCGCTCGCGAACGAGATCGCGCTCGTCAGCGGACAGGGGCCAACCGTGCAGACAGCCACGGACTGCCCGACGTTCTCGCCTATCCAGCCCGCCACCAAGGGCGCCCGAGGGCAGGTGCTCGGCACCGGGTGCGCGTATCCGACGAGCACCAAGACGCTCTCGAGCCAGCTGACCGCCGCCGGCGACACATGGAAGGCTTACGTGCAGGGAGTGCCCTCGAACGCGAACTCCGCCTGCCGGGTCCCGAAGGTTGGAAGCAAGGTGCCGCAGACCGCGGCCTCCAAGAGCGCTTACGTGTCCTGGCGCAATCCGTTCGTCTACTTCCGCTCGTTGACCAGCGGCTCCGCGTGCCACGACGACGAGGTCGGCCTCGGCCACCTCAAGACCGATCTGAAGAGCGCCAGCACCACGCCCTCACTCGCCTACATCATCCCGGCGTCGTGCTCGGATGGAAGCGAGGCGCCGTGCAACCCGAAGGCGGCACCGGGGCTGGCAGGCGCCAATCAGTTCCTGAAGAGCGTCGTGCCGGAGATCAAGAAATCCCCGGCCTACAAGGCCGGCGGGATGATCGCGATCACGTTCGACCAGGCGCCACAGACCGGACAGTACGCGGACCCGAGCGCGTGCTGTGCGAGCCCGGCGTCTTATCCGAACCTACGCGGCCTCCCGCCCGGGACGCCGGTGGCTCCGGCTGGGGCGATGGGACCCGCAGTGCCTGGGACGACGACTACCGGAACGACCACCACCGACCCCACCGCGACGGACACGACCACGACGGACACGACCACCACGGACACCACCACGACGGACACGACCACGACGGACACCACCACGACGGACACCACCACGACGGACACGACCACCACCGGCACCAGCACCAGCACGACGGACACGACCACGCCGGGGACGACGACCACTGCCGGCGCGACGACGACCGCACCGACGACTACCGGAACGACGACGCCCGGAACCACGACCACGTCGCCGGTCGACCTGGGAAGTGGCGAGACGACCCCGACCGGCGGCGGCGGACAGGTTGGGCTATTGGTGATCTCGCCCTACGTCAAGGCCAACAGCTTCGATGCCGTCGACTACTTCAACCACTTTTCGCTGTTGGGCACGATCGAGAATCTGTTCGGGCTCCAGCGCCTCGGCTACGCCGACGCCCCGGGGCTGCCCCTGTTCAGCACCGGCGTGTTCAACAACTACGCGGGCTAGCGCCGGCGCGGCCGCCGCGCCGGCCCCGGAGCGCGCCGCCTAGTCGAGATCGATCGAGTTGATCACCGGCGGGTCGACCGGACGGTCACCGGCACCGGTTGGCACGCCCTCGATTGCGTCGACCGTGTCCATTCCGTCGGTGACCTCGCCGAACACGGTGTGCTTGCCGTCTAGCCACGGCGCGGCGTCGGTGGTGACGATGAAGAACTGCGACCCGTTCGTGTTGGGGCCGGCATTGGCCATCGCCAGCGCGCCACGCACGACCTTGTGGCTGTTGAATTCGTCCTTGAACGTGTAACCGGGGCCGCCCGTGCCCGTGCCCTGAGGGCACCCTCCCTGGATCATGAAGCCGGAGATGACCCGGTGGAAGATGATCCCGTCATAGAAGTTCTCGCCGGCGAGCTTGCGGAAATTGGCAACGGTCTCGGGCGCGTCCTCGTCGAAGAGCTCGAGCGAGATCGTGCCGAGGCTTGTGTTCATCTGAGCATTTGACATGGCCCGCAGCCTAGCTGCTGCTGTTGTTCGCGGTCTGGATCGCGTTGATCGTCGCGGCGACGGTGGTGGTCGGGGCCGGACTCGCCGGCGATCCCAGCGCCGAGCAGCTGACGGTGACCGTGGACAGACCGCCCGATGTGACGACGGGCAGCGTCAGCGGGATCGTCCCGGACGACATGCCGGAGTCCGCGGGATCGAGCTCCGTCGTGAAGTCATTCGCGGTCGACGCGCCGGACGCCTGCGCACCGGATCCCTGGGAGCCGCCGGCCAGCGCCATCGTGCGTTGGACGAACACCGACTGGGTCCCGGAACCGTTTTGAGCGAGGTGGACGTTGGCGTTGGCGACCACCAGGTAAGACGAACCCACCGGCGGCGACTCGCTGACCACCGGCGTCGTCCCGTTGCCGAGCGTCACCGATTGCGCGCTGTTGCCGTATTCGTTCGGAAGCACGGGCGTGCAGGTCACGTCTCCCGACGTCGCGATCGACTGCATCGCGCCGTCGGTGCACGGACCGGCGACCCGAAGCTGCACCTGACTCGAGTTCAACTGTGCCGCGCCGATGGAGCCAGGGATGATCTTGCCGGGGCCGACCGAGAACGGCTTGATCTTGGCGTTGCCCACCGAGTAGTTCTGGAGCTGGGCGTTCCCCACGCTGTGGGGTGGCAGATGGATCGCCGCCCAGCTAACTCCGCCAAGCGCGACGAACAGGGCCAGGAACGACACCACGAGCGACGCCGAAGGACGAGGTGGACGCATCGCATTACCTCCCAAATGTCCGAATCCCGGCCCCGGGCGGGCGGGTGTTCATCGGACGCTATCGCGCCCCCGGCCGGTCCCGCCCGCCCCGGCGGGACCGGCCCTTCCCTCCAGCTCAGGGTCAGTTGTTGCTGGCGGTCTGGATCGCGCTGATCGTCGTGTCGACCGCCACGGTCGGCGCGGGCGATGACGGCGACGTGTCGGTGCAGGTCACGGTCGCCGGCTGGATGCTCGTCGACGACGCCACCGGCAGCACGAGCGGAATCGTCCCGGCCGTCGAATGCGTGCTCGACCCGAGATCGACCGCGAGGCTCTTGGTCGTGGTCGTCGGGTTTGCCGGGGGCGGCGTGCCCGAGCCCGCCGGGACGGACAGGGTGCAATCGACCTCGACGTGCTGTCCCGAGAGCCCGCTGATCACCGCGTGCGGGTAGGCCAGCACGAGGTACGAGGACCCGGCGGCCAGCGACTGCGTGGCGACCTGCGTCGAGCTCGCGCCGAGCGTCGTGGCCGCCGTGTTCGACCCGTACTCATTGCCGAGTGCCGGCGTGCAGGTGACGCTCCCTGACAGCCCGACCGCCGAGATCGCGCCGGTCGAGCACGAGCTCGAGACGCGCAGCTGCACCTGGCTCGAGTTCACCTGCGCGGCGCCGACCGAGCCGTTGATGATCTTCCTCGGCCCGACCGCGTTGGACTTCAGCTTGAAGTTGCCGACGCTCGCATTCTGGAGCTGGGCACTCCCGACGCTGTTCCTCGGCAGGCTCACCGCCGCGTAGCCGGCGCCGCCGAGCGACACGAACAGGGCGACGAACGAGACCACCATCGGCGCCGAGGGGCGCCGCCCGACGAGCGATTTCAGACGCAAGATCCGTACCTCCACGTGTTAGGTTCCCGGCCTAACAGCCGGCCTATAGAACGCAACACGCGAGCGCGACCCGAAGTCGCGCCTGCACTCGGGGGAGCTGACGGAGACCTGACACGGACGCCGGTGCCACGGCGCCGGCGCGACCGAACCGACCGCGTCTACGTGGCGGCGGCCTCGAGCTGCACCCGCTGGCCGAGCAGCTCGGTCCCGCTGACGCGGTCGACCACGCGGTCGACGTCCTGCTCGGGCACCTCGAGCAGCGTGAACCGCTCGAGCACGCGGACATTGCGCACGCGCTCGCCGTCCAGACCGGTCGCGGCCGTGATCGCGTGGATGATGTCGGAGGGCTCGAGACCGGCGGCCCGCCCGATCGACACGATCACCTTCCGTGCCCGCCCATCGCCGTCGGAGGAGTCGTGCGGCTTGGAGTGCCGGCGGGGCTTGGCCTTCACCGGGGTCGGGGCGACGTGCGCATCCTCGACCCAGGGGGCGAGCGTGACGTTGGCGTTGGTCTCGAGCGCGCGGAGCTCTCGCCGCTGCTGGGGCTCGACGAACGTGATCGCGCGGCCGCTGCGGCCAACGCGACCGGTGCGGCCGATTCGGTGGACGTACACGTCCGGCGAGGTCGGAACGTCGTAGTTAATGACGTGTGAGATGCCCGAGATGTCGAGCCCGCGCGCCGCCACGTCGGTCGCGACCAGCAGCGGCAGGCGGCCATCCTTGAACGAGATCATCACGCCGTCGCGGGCCCCTTGGGTCATGTCGCCGTGGATCGCCTTCACGTTCATCCCGCGGTCGCGCAGCGTGCGGTACAGCTGCTCGGTCCGCACCTTGGTCCGCACGAACACGAGCGCCTGGTCGGGTCGCTCGGCACTGAGTACCTCGACGAGCTTGTCGGGCTTCTCTCGAGCACGGACCTCGAGCGCGAACTGCTCGACGGTCTCCACCGTCAGCGTTGAGGCCTGCACCTTGACCGTCACCGGGTCGTACAGGTACTGGTCAGCGAGGCGCCTGATCTCGGGCGGCATCGTCGCCGAGAACAGCGCGGTCTGGCGGCTCGACGGGGTCAGCGCGAGGATCTTCTCGACGTCCTCGAGAAAGCCGAGGTCGAGCATCTCGTCGGCCTCGTCGAGCACGATGAAGCGGCACGAATGAAGCATCAGCGAGTGCCGCGAGATCAGGTCCTTGACCCGTCCGACCGTCCCCACGACGACGTGACCGCCGGCCCGCAGCTGCGCCTGCTGCGAGCGGATCGGAGCGCCACCGAACACCGCCACGACGTCGATCCCCTTGCGCCGGCCGTACGCCCGCAGCGCCTGCGTCACCTGGATGCACAGCTCGCGGGTCGGCGTCAGCACGAGGCCCTGGACCTCGTGCTCGCCCGGATTGACGTACTGGAGCATCGGGAGCCCGAACGCCGCGGTCTTCCCTGATCCGGTCTGGGCCTGACCGATCACGTCATGGCCCTCGAGCAGCGGCGGAATCGCCTGCTCCTGGATCGGGCTCGGCGACTCGTATCCGACATCGTGGACGGCCTCGAGGATCTCAGGCTCTAGTCCAAGGTCGGCAAAGGTAGGCATTACTAAATGAAGATAGACGGCCGCGCGATAGCTGGGAGTGAGGGTGCGGCGTCCGCTCCCGCAGCGCTCGTGCCGGCAACGGCGGCTGTGCGGTAGACGGTCCGGAACAACCTGCGCTTCGGGAGCAGGTGTGCACCCGAAGCGACCTCTTGACAGCCGATCGTTCGGGCCCTAATTTTTCGGCCCGTATGAGTTCCGGCGGCAACGGGAACGCGAGCACGATCAGCCGGCACGAAGACGCCGGCGACCCGATCAGCGCACACGTTTGGCTCATCAGCGGGGTCGTGATGGTCGGGTCGATCATGTCGATCCTCGACACGACGATCGTCAACGTCGCGCTGGCCACGCTCAGTCGCGAGCTGCACTCGACGATCGATCAGATCCAGTGGGTCGTGACCGGGTACATGCTGGCGCTGGCGGCGGTGATCCCGGTCACCGGATGGGCGGCCCGGCGCTTCGGTGCCAAGCAGGTGTACCTGCTCTCGCTCGTGCTGTTCACGGCGGGATCCGCGCTCTGCGGGCTCGCCACGTCAACGACCGAGCTGATCGTGTTCCGCGTCCTACAGGGCGTGGGAGGCGGCATGATCCTGCCGATCGGCCAGCTGATGATGGCCGAGGCCGCCGGACCGAAGAGGATGGGAAGGGTCATGAGCGTCGTCGCGGTGCCGGCGATGCTGGCGCCGATCCTCGGCCCGACGATCGGCGGTCTGATCATCCAGAACGCGAGTTGGCGCTGGATCTTCTATGTGAACGTTCCGATCGGCGCGATCGCGGTGTTCGCGGCGCTGCGGTACCTGCCGTCGATCAAGCGGGACGAGGTCGAGAAGCTCGATACGCGCGGGCTGCTCCTGATGGCCACGGGCCTTCCGCTGCTCACCTACGGCCTGGCCGAGATCGGCGCGACCGGCAGCTTCACTTCGCCCAAGGTCATCATCCCGTGCATCGTCGGACCCGCGCTGGTCGCGGCGTTCGTGCTCCACGCGCTGCGGGTGCCAAAGCCGCTGCTCGACATGCGCCTGTACCGCAAAGCGACGTTCTCCTCGGCCTCGTTCGCGATGTTCTGCCTCGGCGCCGCGCTGTTCGGCGGGATGATCCTGCTGCCGCTGTACTGGCAGGACGTCCGCCTCGAGAGCGTCGTCGACACCGGCCTGCTGACGGCCCCGCAGGGTCTCGGCGCGGCACTCGCGATGCCGATCGCCGGCAAGCTGACCGACCGCTGGGGCGGCGGCGGACTGGCGCTGTTCGGCGTGATCCTATGCACGGTCGCGACGATTCCATTCGGCCTGATCTCGGCCGATTCGTCGATCTTCGGGTTGTCGGTGGCGATGTTCATACGCGGGATCGGGATCGGCTTCGGCTTCCTGCCCGCGATGGCGGCGGCCTTCGCGGCGCTCGAACGGTCCGAGCTCGCAAGTGCGACCCCGCAGCTGAACGTGATCCAGCGCGTGGGCGGCTCGATCGGCACCGCCATCCTCGCGGTCGTCCTCCAACGTGCTCTGGTCGGCGCTCACGGCCTCAGCGGAGCCGCCGCCGCCTACGGCACGGCGTTCTGGGTCGCGGCCGGGTTGACGGCGGCCGCGATCATCCCGTGCGTGATCCTGCTGCGCGCCGAGCGTGCCGCGCGCGCGGCCAAGGGCGATCAGTCCGGGGCGTCGGCTGAGTCGATGGCGGAGGCGATGGCAGCGTGACCGCGGCCCCCGGTGAAGCGCTATCGGCGCTTGGAGACGTGGTAGGCGAGCGCGACCAGCGCGACCCCGCCGAGGAGGTTGCGCGATCGTTCAAGCGAGCGCTGGCCGCCCTGCGACGGATGCGCGGGCGCGAGTCCCACTGCCCGGGCGAGCTCACCGACGCGCAGTACAGCCTGCTGTTCTGCCTTCGCGACCAGAGTCAGCTTTCGCTCCGCGATCTCGCGGATGCCGCCGACCTGAGCCCGGCGAGCGTCACCGAGATGCTGGAAGGGCTGGCCGCAGCCGGACTCGTCGAGCGCCACCGCTCCGACCGCGACCGGCGCGTGGTCTTCACCTCGCTCACCGACGGCGGGCGCGGACTCGTCGAGGAGCGGCGGGCACGGTTCGAGCCACGCCTCCGCGCCGCACTGGAGGGATTCAGCGAGGACGAACTCGTGGTAGCCGCCTCGGTGCTCGAGCGGCTGCGCGATCTCTTCGAGCAGGTCGCCGACGAGCGACGCGTCCTCCACGAGGCTCGACTTCCCGACGAGCGCGTCGTCTAGCACCGGCGTGGGCTTGATCTCGATCATCTCGTCGACGAGCGCGATCAGCGCCGCGTGCTGTTCGTCAGACCAGCCTCTCTTGCCGACCAGCGCACCCACGACGTAGTAGCCGATCTCGTCGCGCGGGCCCTCGGGATCAGGCGGCGCGAGCAGCGTGCCGCCACGCTGGCGATAGCGCTCGAGCGCCCAGTCGAGCGCGAGGTCGGCGCGCCGGCGCTGCACGTGGTAGTCGCGGCGCGTATCGACGGCGTCGGCGGCGAAGCGGTAGAGGTCCTGCCGGCGGCGTTCGTCGACGTTGTCGTTGTAAGCACGCAGGATCGCCCCGATCACCGGACAGACGGACACGGGGCGGTCGCCGAACCGCTCGCCGGCGAGCATCGAGGCCAGCTCCATCACGCACACGACCTTGCCCGGACGGGGATGCCGACCCGGTCCGAGGCGCACATTCTGATGCGAGATCGCCTGTGGGCACGCCGAGGGAGCCATTGCCCCCGGTTATCGGCCGCCCGCGCGAGTCTTTAGGCGAAGCTCGCGCGCCCGTCGAGGTGCGACTTGCCCTTACGCGGGTCCCGGACCCCGAACTGGACGCCGCCCGCCGCGTCGGCCTCGCAGAATTCGACCTTCCCGGGCAGAAGGATCGGCTTCTTGAATGCGACCTCGACCGTGAACGCGTCCGGCAGCCGCGGGGCGAGCGCCGCCAGACAGCGCGCCTTGGTCCACATCCCGTGCGCGATCGCCGACGGAAATCCGAACAGTCGAGCGCTGAGCGGGTGTACGTGGATCGGGTTCAGATCGCCCGAGACCGACCCGTACCGGCGGCCGAGGTCGCCCGGCAGCGTCCAGGTTGCGGTCGTCGGGAGATCCTCGGCCGACGGGAGATCGGGGCCGGGGCTCGATCCATCACCGCCAGCGCCAGCGCCAGCGCCACCGCCACCGCCACGCTTCAGGTTCGTTGAGACCTCCTCCCAGACGAGCTCCTCGCCGACCCGCACCTCCGACCGCAGCGAGAACTGCTTGCCGCGCGGGTGGTCCTCGACCGGCGTCGCCCACACCGTGAGGTCGAGCCTTTCGCTCGCCCGGACCGGCCGGTGCTGGGTGATCCGGTTGGCGATGTGCACGAGCCCGATCGCCGCAAACGGGAAGCTCGAGTCGGTCATCAGCGACAGCTGCAGGGGGAACGCGAGGATGTGCGGGTAGGTCGCCGGGACGGCATCGCGCAGCCCGAACCCGCACACCCGGTCGTACGCGGCCAGCCGGTCGGGCTCGATCCCGACGTCGTTCAGCGTCAGGGTCAGATCGGGGATCTCGCTGCCCCCGCCGCCCACGAACCCGCCTACGAGCGGCAGGTTCGACACGCCCGGGATCATCGCCGCGCCGGCGCGCGCGAACAGCGGCAGCATCGACGGCGAGTTGGTCAGTTCACGCGTCGCCATTCATGCCCCCACGAGGCTCTGGCCGCAGACCCGGACGACGTTCCCGTTGACGCCGCCGGTCGCCGGACTCGCGAACCAGGCGATGGTTTCGGCGACGTCGACCGGCAGACCTCCCTGCGCGAGGCTGTTCATCCGCCGGCCCGCCTCGCGCGTGGCGATCGGCATCGCCGCGGTCATCTGGGTCTCGATAAAGCCGGGCGCCACCGCATTGATGGTCAGCCGCTTCTTCCCGACTGGCGCCGCCATCGACTCGACCAACCCGATCACGCCGGCTTTCGACGCGGCGTAGTTGGTCTGGCCGGCGTTGCCGGCGATCCCGCTCATCGAGGACACGCATACGATCCGCCCGTTCTCGCGAATCGCCTCGCGCGCGAGCAGCTCGCCGTTGATCCGCTCCTGCGCGGTCAGATTGATCTGAATCACCATGTCCCACCGGTCCTCGTCCATCCGCCCGAGCGTCTTGTCCCGTGTAACCCCAGCGTTATGTACGACCACGTCGACGCCGCCGTGGGCCTCGAGCACGTGGGTGGCGATCTGCGCCGGCGCGTCGTCGTCGGTGATGTCGAGCACCAGTGTTGACCCGCCAAGCGCCCCGATCGTCGCCTCGAGCTCTGACTGGAGCCCCGGCACGTCCAGTCCGATCACGTGCGCGCCATCGCGCGCGAGCACCTTGGCGATCGCCTTCCCGATCCCGCGCGACGCTCCCGTGACCAGCGCGAACCTGCCCGCCAGCGGCAGCTCCCAGTCGATCCCTTCGACCGGCAGCGCCGAGGCGCCGATCCGCACGACCTGGCCGGACACGTACGCCGACTTCGGCGAGAGAACGAACCGGAGCGTCGACTCGATCTGCGGCTCGGCCTTCGTGCCGACATAGATCAGCTGCGCGGTCGCACCCTTGCGGACCTCCTTGCCGACCGAGCGGACAAACCCCTCGAGCGCCCGCTGGGCGGTCGCCTGGTGCGGGCGCTTGCAGTCCTCGGGCGTCGTCCCGAGCACGATCACGCGGCCGGATCTGCGCACCCGGCGGATCGTCGGGTGGAAGAACGCCCACACCTCGCGCAGCTGCTCGCTGCTGTCGATCCCGGTGGCGTCGAACACGAGCGCCTTGAACGTCTGGTCCTCGGGCGCCGCGTCGGGACTCCACACCTTGGCCTCGAGGCCCGCATCCGCGGCCGCGGTCCGCAGATGCTCCTCGAGCGGCGTGTGGACCTCGGCGCCGATCGCCGCGAGCACCTGCGCGACGGCGCCGGCGAGCCGTCCTCCCGGCGCCGCCCCGAGCAGGACCGGACCACTGATGACCGGCTGCCCGCGCTCGTAGCGATCGAGCTTCACCGGGCTGGGGAGGCCGATCTGCTTGGAGACGATCTTCCCGATCGGGGTGTTGACCAGTTGCGAGTAGCGGTCGCTCATGCTGCTGCCTCCATGATCGCGGTGACGCCGAGGCCGCCGGCCGCGCAGATCGAGATGAGTCCCCGGCCAGGGCGGTGGGGGTGGGGGGCGGGATCCAATTCTTTGAGCGTCTTAGCGAGCCCCGCGACGATCCGGCCGCCGGTGGCGCCGAACGGGTGACCGGCCGCGAGCGACCCGCCGTGGGTGTTGAGCTTGTCCACGTCGATCTGACCGAGCGGACCCTCGAGCCCGAGCCGCTCGCGGCAATAGACCGGGTCCTCCCACGCCTTCAGGGTGCACAAAACCTGCGAGGCGAACGCCTCGTGGATCTCGTAGAAGTCGAAGTCGCCAAGGGAGAGGCCGTTGCGGGCGAGCATGGTCGGCACCGCATAGGTGGGGGCCATCAGCAGCCCCTCGCGCTCGTGGACGTGGTCGACCGCGGCTGTCTGGGCGTCGACCACATACGCCTGCACGGGCAGGTTGTGCGCGGCGGCCAACTCCTCGGAGGCGAGCAGCACCGCCGAGGCGCCGTCGCTGAGCGGGGTCGAGTTGCCGGCGGTCATCGTCCCATCGGGCCCGCCGAACACCGGCTTCAGCTTCGCGAGCTTCTCGACGCTGGTGTCGGGCCGCAGGTTCTGGTCGCGCTCGAGCCCGAGGAACGGCACGACCAGGTCGTCGAGGAAGCCGGTGTCGTAGGCCGCGGCGAGGTTGTGGTGGCTGCGGACCGTAAGCTCGTCCTGCTCTTCGCGCGTGACCCCCCACTCCCTGGCCATGATCGCGGCGTGCTCGCCCATCGACAGGCCGGTGCGCGGCTCGACGTTGCGCGGGAGTTGCGGGACGATCTGCTGCGGGCGGACCTTGTCGCGCCTTCAGCCGGGCCGCGTTGCTCTTGGCCCGGTTCAGCTCGAGCAGCACGCCGCGCAGGTCCTCGTTGATCGCGATCGGCGCGTCCGAGGTCGTGTCGAAACCGCCGGCGACCCCCGAGTCGATCTGGCCGAGCGCGATCTTGTTCGCGACTAGGATCGCGGCTTCGAGCCCGGTGCCGCACGCCTGCTGGACGTCATACGCCGGTGTGTGCGGATCAAGGCGCGTGCCGAGCACGCACTCGCGGGTGAGGTTGAAGTCGCGGCTGTGCTTGAGCACGCCGCCCGCGGCGACCTCGCCGAGGACCTCGTCCTCGAGCGCGAACTTGCCGACGAGCGCCTCGAGTGTGGCGGTCATCATGTCCTGGTTCGAGGCCCTCGCGTAAGGCCCGTTCTGCCGCGCGAAAGGGATTCGGATGCCGCCGAGAACTGCCGCTCGGCGGGCGCTTGCATTCATGTTTAGTGACTCCTGAGGGTCGTAGCTACAGTTATGTAGCTTAGAGCCTGGCTGAAAACGATGGCACGCGTCTGGCGGCGGCGGATCGTCGCGACCTGCGTCCTCGGGGGATTCGACGTGGCTGGGCCACGCCTTCACCCCGTGCTCCTTGCCTCGCTCGATCCGGCGCTCGCCAGCCACGCACCCCGTTGCGACCCAGACTCTCAGTGTTGTGCGTCTTTGGCGGTTGCAG